>NZ_BIMF01000056.1 GCF_004000945.1 Paenibacillus lautus NBRC 15380 | reverse complement strand
GCTTGGCGACGTCCTACTCTCCCGGGACCCTTCGGTCCAAGTACCATCGGCGCTGGAAGGCTTAACGGTCGTGTTCGGTATGGGTACGCGTGGAACCCTTCCGCCATCGCCACCAAACG
>NZ_BIMF01000055.1 GCF_004000945.1 Paenibacillus lautus NBRC 15380 | reverse complement strand
TCAAGCCATAGCTTCGGTGGTGTGTTTAGCCCCGTTACATTTTCGGCGCAGAGTCACTCGACCAGTGAGCTATTACGCACTCTTTAATGGTGGCTGCTTCTAAGCCAACATCCTGGTTGTCTGTGCAACT
>NZ_BIMF01000054.1 GCF_004000945.1 Paenibacillus lautus NBRC 15380 | reverse complement strand
CCGCATGGTCGGCGGACGAGTCCTGGTTTCGGATTCCACGCATGTGAAGGCCAATGCGAACAAGCACCAGTACACCAAGCAACAGGTTCTACAAAACACGCGAGATTACATGGACGAACTCAATGGCGCGGTAGAAGCTGACCGGAAGGTGCATGGAAAAAAGCTTTAAAACCCAGAGAGGATGTGGTCGAGAAGAAAGAAATCAAAGTGAGTAAAACCGACCCGGATAGCGGTTATATGATTCGCGATGGCAAACCGGAAGGATTCTTTTATTTAGATCACCGGACCGTTGATTTGAAATACAATCTGATTACCGATGTCCACGTCACTCCGGGAAACGTTCATGATTCTGTACCGTATCTGTCGCGTTTGGATCGCCAACGGGGATTGCAGGAACGGGGGATCTTTGGCGTGATTGCTCACCGGAGATTTCATCCGACCCAAGGCTTGTTTCCAAAGTGGAAGTTTACCTATGATGCCGAACGCAACCGTTATATTTGTCCATTCCAGCATGAATTGTTGTACCGCACCACGAATCGAGAAGGATACCGGCAATATGCCTCGGATCCGAAGCACTGCAAGACTTGCCCGATGCTGGAGCAATGTACCCGTTCACGGAATCACCGCAAGGTCGTCACGCGCCATGTCTGGGAAGACAGCAAAGAATGGGTACGAAACAACCGGCTCAGTC
>NZ_BIMF01000053.1 GCF_004000945.1 Paenibacillus lautus NBRC 15380 | reverse complement strand
TCGCATGGTCGGCGGACGAGTCTTGGTTTCGGATTCCACGCATGTGAAGGCCAATGCGAACAAGCACCAGTACACCAAGCAGCAGATTCTACAAAACACACGAGATTACACGGACGAACTCAATGGCGCGGTAGAAGCTGACCGGAAGGCACATGGAAAAAAGCTTTAAAACCCAGAGAGGATGTGGTCGAGAAGAAAGAAATCAAGGTGAGCAAAACCGACCCGGATAGCGGTTATATGATTCGCGATGGCAAACCGGAAGGATTCTTTTATTTAGATCACCGAACCGTTGATCTAAAATACAATCTGATTACCGATGTCCACGTCACGCCGGGAAACGTTCATGATTCTGTACCGTATTTGTCGCGTTTGGATCGCCAACGAGAGCGATTTGGTTTTGAAGTTGAAGCCGTTGCCCTGGATTCAGGTTATTTAACAACCCCCATCTGCAAAGGATTGCAGGAACGGGGGATTTTTGGCGTGATTGCTCACCGGAGATTTCATCCGACCCAAGGCTTGTTTCCGAAGTGGAAGTTTACCTATGATGCCGAGCGCAACCGCTATATTTGTCCGGCTCAGCATGAATTGTTGTACCGCACCACGAATCGAGAAGGATACCGGCAATATGCCTCGGATCCGAGGCACTGCAAGACTTGCCCGATGCTGGAGCAATGTACCCGTTCACGGAATCACCGAAAGATCGTCACGCGCCATGTCTGGGAGGACAGCAAGGAATGGGTGCGAAACAACCGGCTCAGCC
>NZ_BIMF01000052.1 GCF_004000945.1 Paenibacillus lautus NBRC 15380 | reverse complement strand
GGATATATTCCCTGATAGCTCAGTTGGTAGAGCACTCGACTGTTAATCGAGTTGTCACAGGTTCGAGTCCTGTTCGGGGAGCCACTTGCTTCCATAGCTCAGTAGGTAGAGTGCATCCATGGTAAGGATGAGGTCACCGGTTCGATCCCGGTTGGAAGCTCCAGATTCGCTTTTGAATTGGACATGCAGCATGAAATTGTGGCCCGTTGGTCAAGGGGTTAAGACACCTCCCTTTCACGGAGGTAACAGGGGTTCGAATCCCCTACGGGTCACCACTATTTTAATTGCATCAGGGGATGAGAATCCCGTCGGTTCGTCGGAGGATAACTTCGTAAGCGGAGGCTTCGCAGTCTCGAACGAAGTGAGAGTATCCCCTACGGGTCAACAGAATATGGAGGCTTAGCTCAGCTGGGAGAGCATCTGCCTTACAAGCAGAGGGTCGGGGGTTCGATCCCCTCAGCCTCCACCATTTCATGTATGATTCTAACGAGAATCAGCAAAATAGAAGTACTCATCGATTTTGGGGATTAGCCAAGCGGTAAGGCAACGGACTTTGACTCCGTCATGCATAGGTTCGAATCCTATATCCCCAGCCACTTTACCCCAAAAAGTGAAGTTGCGCTTCGAAGGTTATCCCGAATACTTTTCGGGGGCCCTGAAATGCGAGCCATTAGCTCAGTTGGTAGAGCACCTGACTTTTAATCAGGGTGTCGAAGGTTCGAGTCCTTCATGGCTCACCATTGTTTCATCTTGTGCGCGTGTGGCGGAATTGGCAGACGCACTAGACTTAGGATCTAGCGTCTTTGACGTGGGGGTTCAAGTCCCTCCACGCGCACCATTAA
>NZ_BIMF01000050.1 GCF_004000945.1 Paenibacillus lautus NBRC 15380 | reverse complement strand
TTTGGATAAGCCCTCGACCGATTAGTATTGGTCAGCTCCATGCATTGCTGCACTTCCACCTCCAACCTATCTACCTCGTCGTCTTCAAGGGGTCTTACTAGTTGGGAAATCTCATCTTGAGGGGGGCTTCACGCTTAGATGCTTTCAGCGCTTATCCCGTCCGTACGTAGCTACCCAGCCATGCTCCTGGCGGAACAACTGGTGCACCAGCGGTACGTCCATCCCGGTCCTCTCGTACTAAGGACAGCTCCTCTCAAATTTCCTACGCCCACGACAGATAGGGACCGAACTGTCTCACGACGTTCTGAACCCAGCTCGCGTACCGCTTTAATGGGCGAACAGCCCAACCCTTGGGACCTACTTCAGCCCCAGGATGCGATGAGCCGACATCGAGGTGCCAAACCTCCCCGTCGATGTGGACTCTTGGGGGAGATAAGCCTGTTATCCCCAGGGTAGCTTTTATCCGTTGAGCGATGGCCCTTCCATGCGGTACCACCGGATCACTAAGCCCGACTTTCGTCCCTGCTCGACTTGTAGGTCTCGCAGTCAAGCTCCCTTATGCCTTTGCACTCTTCGAATGATTTCCAACCATTCTGAGGGAACCTTGGGGCGCCTCCGTTACTCTTTAGGAGGCGACCGCCCCAGTCAAACTGCCCGCCTGACACTGTCCCCGTACCGGATCACGGTACCAGGTTAGAACCTAGATACGATCAGGGTGGTATCCCAACGTCGCCTCCACACAAGCTGGCGCTCATGCTTCAAAGGCTCCCACCTATCCTGTACAGATCGTACCCAAATCCAATATCAAGCTGCAGTAAAGCTCCATGGGGTCTTTCCGTCTTGTCGCGGGTAACCTGCATCTTCACAGGTATTAAAATTTCACCGGATCTCTCGTTGAGACAGCGCCCAAGTCGTTACGCCATTCGTGCGGGTCAGAATTTACCTGACAAGGAATTTCGCTACCTTAGGACCGTTATAGTTACGGCCGCCGTTTACTGGGGCTTCGGTTCACAGCTTCGGATTGCTCCTAACCGCTCCCCTTAACCTTCCAGCACCGGGCAGGCGTCAGCCCGTATACTTCGCCTTACGGCTTCGCACAGACCTGTGTTTTTGCTAAACAGTCGCTTGGGCCTTTTCACTGCGGCCCCCTCGGGCTATTCACCCTACCGAGGCACCCCTTCTCCCGAAGTTACGGGGTCATTTTGCCGAGTTCCTTAACGAGAGTTCTTCCGCGCGCCTTAGAATTCTCTTCTCGCCTACCTGTGTCGGTTTGCGGTACGGGCACCTTCACCTGACTAGAGGCTTTTCTTGGCAGTGTGAGATCATGACCTTCGCTACTATAATTTTCACTCCCCATCACAGCCCAGCCTTACGATGTGCGGATTTGCCTACACATCAGCCTCACTGCTTGGACGGACATCCATCAGTCCGCGTCACTACCCTCCTGCGTCACCCCATCGTTCATAACGGTTTACGGTGGTACAGGAATTTCAACCTGTTGTCCTTCGATTACGCCTTTCGGCCTCACCTTAGGTCCCGACTTACCCTGAGCGGACGAGCCTTCCTCAGGAAACCTTGGGCTTTCGGCGGATCAGATTCTCACTGATCTTTTCGTTACTCATACCGGCATTCTCACTTGT
>NZ_BIMF01000049.1 GCF_004000945.1 Paenibacillus lautus NBRC 15380 | reverse complement strand
AGGGACCATGTTCTTGTCCCTCGACATATATTGAATTCCCCTTCCTTCTGGATCGATTTCCTTAGACTTAAGAGCTACTCCCGTTCATTGGCTTGTGGTGAAACGGATTTGCGGCGCATATGTCTCATCCTTTTGAGTATGTTCTTGTCGTCTTACATCTTACTTGACGAGTGGCACTTTGTGAGCTTTAGGATACTCATGAAAAGTAATTGTCTCATTTTCTTCACGTTTTCTTAAAACATAAGTCTTTAATTCATCCATGACCTGTTTCCTGATTTCTATTGGTATATGTTGGACGTGTATTCTATCTTTCTGTTCGAAGAAAATAAAGTGTTAGACTGAGGTTGTCGATTTGACGCCGTTATAGAGTTGGAAAGTCGTCAGCATTTGAAAAATAAGTTCTAGACTAACACACAGTAACCCAAACAGCGGCAAGAAAAAAAATAAAGTCATAGACCGCCGCTGTTTTATTGAACTATCCCGCCCCTTTAGGTCGCTGGGTCAACCGCAAAACTAAGCTGGAACGTAGGTCAACCTGATCACCTGCTCGCCAATTCGATCGCTTGCCACGAGGCGCAGCGGCGGCCGCGGACCGGCGAAGAACGGCTTGCCGTGACCCAGCACGACTGGATGGAGATAGAGTCGATACTCATCAACGAGACCGAGCTCCGTTAGACTGTGCGCCAACTCTGGCCCGGCAACTTCAATTTCCCCTTCATGCTGAGCCTTCAGCCCACGTATGGCCGCTGAGAGGTCGCCCTCGATCAGAGAAGCGTTCGGACCGACGGACTTTAACGTCCTCGACACCACCCACTTCGGTTTACTTTGCCACGCAGCTGCGTATTCCCGTTCCGGCCCATCCCATTCAAAATGGTCTCCGTCCCAATACCGCATGGTCTCGTACATGCGGCGCCCGTACAGGCAACCTGTCAGACCGCGCACGTCTTCGATGAAATGACGGAATAGCACGGGGTCGGGCTGAAATGCCATATGGTCGACGAACCCGTCCAGAGACTGGTTCAACGCAAAAACAATCTTTGCCATGCGACTGACTCTCCTCTCTGGTTTTCTCGCACATTCATCATCAGGATTACACGTTCCATATGCAGCCTCCTCTAGGTCTACATTTTATCATCCAACAGCATGCCCGGTTTCTCATGGATTGCTAATTTGCACAACCCGACCGAATACAACTTTAGCTTGACGAAGCTTAGTCAGTCTACAACATTATTTTCATATACTAATTTCTATAATTGGCGGCTTGTCTTCCGATTTCCACACGTAGAGCCTCTCTTTGCAATAAAGTAATTCGAAAGTTACTCCTTTAGCCCAATCCACACGTATTCCACGTTTACTTAGTACCGCATATACAAAATAACCTGTTGATCGAAACCGCAAAAGGCATCGAATCAAACATTACGCTATCCTGCCCGATAGTGCAACGACGAAGGCAGCCGATCTTGTGGCCGGCTACCGCAGTGTTCATTATGCTATAGCTTCCCGTTAGTTGAACAAAAGCAACCGTCCACTTTGAACGGCTGCCTTCTAGTTTTTATTTAGCTATCGTCTTCCGTTAGTTCAATGAATGACTAACAGCATGAAAACCACTCACTTTGTATCCGTCAAAATTAGCTTTAAAAGTAAATTGAACTATATCCGAGTAAGAATTTGTCGTAACTCGTCCCTCTAGTATAAACTCACCTTGAGGATAAGAGTTCGATTTCCTCAAAGGTAAGATATGCTGTCTATCGATGAGAAAGTTACTACCACACTCTTTCCTAAGTACGTCCATGATCTTAGGACGAAGTTCAAAAATAAGGACTTCTTCCAAGCACTTACGTTGAATGTCGACATTATTCAAAATTGGTGACTCATCGCTGTATGCATCAACA
>NZ_BIMF01000048.1 GCF_004000945.1 Paenibacillus lautus NBRC 15380 | reverse complement strand
CAAAAAAGCCGTTATTTTAGCGACTTTCTATGAGACCATGTTCTTGTCCCTCGACAGAAAAGTACCATTTAAAGAACTAAGCATTCAATTCCCTCCAATTTCATTTTTATATAAGTATTCATTGGATTGGTGGTAAAACCTTCATCCTTTGTCCGTTATACTAACAAATATATCCATCAGATACTTAAACTGCTACCACGCTATTCTGCCCGTTGGCTGAATAGGCTGCCGATTATGTCGGCAGCTATCTTTTTGTGTGTTGTTATCTCCCGTTAATTCAATAAACACATACTTTATTCAGAAAAGGTAACAATATAATTAATTTAATTAGATGAAGTCGTTAAGAGGTGTATTGAAAAATGAAAAGGATCCTACTCACTTTTATGCTATCCCTTGTTTGTATTAATTGTTTTCAAACAACAACCTTTTCTTCAGAAAAACCAACTCAAGACTCTGAAGAGCTTAGGTTACAGGATATGCTTATGAACTTACTTTCTCCTTTTATTGAGAAAGATTTGCATAACTATTATTATCCGAAGATTTTTAGTGATATCTCACCTGTTATCGCTCCCTGGAAAATTGAAGTGATTGAAACAAGAAGAGTAAATCATTTCCGTGGCTTTATATTGGAAATTACATTTGAAATTGAACCTACAGATGGTGGACACTGGATCCCAATAGGGAAGGACCGAATGACCTATGAAATTTCTTCTGGACCTAGGGTTAAATTGAGTAATCATTCTCACCTAGCTACATATAAATATCCTCCAGAATAATTACAATATTATATTTAACGCATTATATTATTCTGCCAGTTAGTTTAATAAAAGGGCGTCTACCGCCGTCGTGAAATCATATCGGGAATGTAACAATGTTCTTGGCATCAGTCGGGAATGTTATCAAGTTCTTGTCATTGTGTTTTGACAAGAACCTGATAACATAAATATATAAAGCCGCATAATCAGCGGCTTCTAATGTTACTATGTTTTTGTCACCCGACATTTGTGTTCACACGTTATCCTTTTGGTTGTTGCGTTAATCTGCCCGTTACTTCAGCAAACGAAAAAGGAGCTGCCGTCGAGCAAGTTTCCGTTAGTGTAACAACTTCATTTCCTTACCATTAAAGAATGATCTAGAAACCAGCTATATAATTCCGGATTATCGTATGTTTCTGTCCAGGAGTTGTGATTCGACTTAGGATAAATTGTGAAAGAGACATTTCCACCGTTTTCGCGAAGTGCGTCTACCATTTTTTTTGATTCAGCAATAGGAACTATATCATCCTTCGCGCCATGGAATGCCCAGGTGGGTGTTCCTATTAGTTCATATATCCGGTTGGGGTTACCTCCACCACATATTGGAGCGATAGCCGCGAACCTTCCTGGATATTCTGCTGCTAAGTGCCACGTCCCATAACCACCCATGCTTAGCCCTGTCAAGTATAACCGATCTGGATCTACGTTGTAGTTTTCAATGATCTCATCTACTAATGCCATCAATCCGTCTTGTTCAGCATTCCAAAAAGAATCCTCCGGGCATTGAGGGGAAATCGTAATGAATGGAAAAGAAGGATCGCGTTCTGCTATCATAGGAATTCCATGTGCTTTTACCAACTCCAGATCATCTCCACGTTCACCTGCCCCGTGAAGAAATAAGATTAAAGGCCACTTAATTGAGGATTCTTTTTCATAATGATCTGGCAAATGTAAGAGATATTTCATCCGCACTCTTTTTGTTATTTCTTTATCCAAATTATTTACGGTTTGACTCATTGTATCTCCCTCACTTTAGTGATATCTCCCATAGGGGTAAAAATAGAATTTCCCATATTCCCCGAAATTACTTCAGTTGTATTTAGCCTTAAACTGAACAGTATAATCGGAACTTTTTAGTTCGACCATTTCTTTCCCTTGCTTAGTATAGCTACCATCAGGATATCTGATAGCGAGTCGCGGGTTCTGTTCCAAAACTCGTATGATCCTCCCGATCATCTTATCACTCCATTCGTGAATGCTATATAAATATTCCACTCCACGGCAGCTGATCAATCTGACCAGCTGCCTTCTCATCTTTATTCAACTAACGTCCCCCTTTAGCGTAATACGATTAATCTTCGGACCTACCATACAAACATTTTAGAATCGAATCAGCACATTCTTCTGAAGAATTTATGTGTGTGTTGACAGTACAGTCGTACTCTATATCTTTTGCCATAATTTTGTTTTGACAGTCTGATTGATCTTCAGTTCTATCTCCACGTTCAATATTTCTTTGGCGACAAATTTCCAAAGGACAAAACACTTCAACAATATAAAAGGGGTACCCAGAAAATATGTTCTTAACTTTTTCATAATGGGGTTTTAACTCAGGTCTTTCTACCAAGATGCCATCGATAAGCACATTTTTACCATGATCAGAAAATAGTTTGGCGGTATGATACATCATAATAATTGCATCACTTAAATATTTCCAATAATCTTCTCGAAGATAGTTATCGCCAATTGTATTTTCAAAAAGATCGTTTGCAACCACATAAAAAAACTCATCCGATTTTAACTGAATAGCGTCTACTATAGATGTTTTTCCTGAACTGGTTACTCCGTTCAAGAATACGATTTTTCCTTTGTTCATCTCTAATTCCCCTATTCGTTCAACTTAAATACAGTTTAACAGTTTCAACGTATAAACAAGATTGAGAAAACAATTATAATTGAACTATGCTGTCCATTAGAGTAAAGCAGCTGCCAACCGGCAAACTGCTCCATCTGTTCTCCACAAAGGTTTCCCCTTAGCTTAGCGACCAACAGCTACAACTTCATTCGATATACCCCAGCCTCACCGAGAAAATCTTTTCTGGTCAATCCATTTTCTCCAAGCAATATTCGATAATTGGTTATCGTACCATCATGTGAAATAATGAATATGTTTTTATAACTTTCCCCGATCCAATCTAATAACTGCTTAGCATATCCTTCAAAAATATCTTGTTTGATTCTATTAATCCCTTCATTCCAGCAATCCAAATTGAAATCAAGAATTTCAGTATCTCCATACAGATTTGTAATTTCAGTTTTAGAAAGGATGTGATCGCATGCTAAAAAAGGAAGTTCGGGGTTCTGTGGAAACATTCTCGGACCAACAAATGGAGAAATTATGAAGTCCACA
>NZ_BIMF01000047.1 GCF_004000945.1 Paenibacillus lautus NBRC 15380 | reverse complement strand
AACCGGGGTAACAGGAGCAACAGGAGCAACGGGAGCTACAGGAGTGACAGGAGCAACTGGAGTCACTGGTGTTACGGGAGCAACCGGGGTAACAGGAGCAACAGGAGCAACGGGAGCAACCGGGGTAACAGGAGCGACAGGAGCTACAGGAGTTACGGGAGCGACAGGAGCCACAGGAGCAGCAGGAGCTACCGGAGCAACGGGAGCAACCGGGGTCACGGGAGCAACAGGAGCAACGGGAGCAACCGGGGTAACAGGAGCGACAGGAGCTACAGGAGTTACGGGAGCCACAGGAGCAGCAGGAGCTACCGGAGTTACGGGAGCAACTGGCGCTACGGGAGCAACTGGCGCTACGGGAGCCACAGGAGTGACAGGAGCAACTGGAGTCACTGGTGTTACGGGAGCAACTGGCGCTGCGGGAGCCACGGGAGTGACAGGAGCAACCGGAGCGACAGGGGCCACAGGTCCGGCAGGCCCGACTGGTCCAACCGGGTCTACTACCCTCGTGGGCGGTAGTGTGATCTATGCCAGCAATGGAGTCATACAAAATGTGGCTACCAATTCACCGGTTATTTTTTCAACAAGCACACTTCAAGGTGTAACCTTTAACGGTACCACGACCCTGACCATTGTGACAGCTGGTTTCTATTACTTTGATTGGCAGATTTCGCTCGAAACTGGTTCGACTGCGCCGAATACTTTCGGAATCGTTGTTAACGGTAATACGACTAATACGGCGAACATGAACTCGAATTCAACCAACGCCGAAGTTTCAGGATCTGCCGTGATCAATTTAAGTGCAGGTAATACCGTTGGGCTCTATAATTTATCGCCAACAGCCAAAGCGATTACAGCTCCTCAGACCGGTGCCAGAATTTCTATCTTTAGAATCGGCTCATAGCCTGGGATGTATACTTCAATGCCAATTTTTTAAAAAGGTTGATACATCGTCCTCTTCAATGGGTAATATGTATCTGGAGTACCACTTGAGAGACTGGGAGGCATCTTGTCATGACAGAACATCGACAACAACATGAAGCGAAAATAGAAGAAACAAAAAATACAGAAGCCCAATTTCAAACGGTAGACGACATCCTTGAATACTATGGCAAGCGTCATAAGGGCATGCACGACTCGAAAGAAACCGTAAATTAAGTTGAGGCTAACCGCTTTCGGCATGATTCTTCATGCTGGAAGTGGTTTTTTATGGACGAGACCTCGGTACAAAATCCGGTTTATACATAAGGGTGTAAAGATAAAATACTTGATTCGGACTGCAAAATATGTTATTATTTCTTTTGTTGTGAATACGGTGGTCCGCTGCGGATAATGAAGGAAATACATAGAGTTTCCGGAAGATGCAAGAACACCTGTGTGAGAGGAGGGAGTCATAGATGAATATCGTTCAAGCGATTACTCAAGAACAACTTCGTAAAGATATTCCGAGCTTTCGTCCTGGTGATACTTTAAAAGTACACGTTAAGGTTATCGAGGGAACTCGTGAGCGTATCCAGTTGTTTGAAGGTGTAGTAATTAAACGTCGCGGTGGCGGAATCAGTGAGACTTTTACCGTTCGTAAAATTTCTTACGGTGTTGGTGTGGAAAGAACTTTCCCAATCAACTCGCCTAAAATCGATAAAATCGAAGTGGCTCGCCGTGGTAAAGTGCGTCGTGCGAAGCTTTATTATCTTCGTGAACTGCGCGGTAAAGCAGCGAGAATTAAAGAAATTCGTCGTTAATTACAAGGCGGTAAAAGGGGCTTGTGCGTATATACAAGCCCCTTTTGTATATCCAAAAATCGCTATAATGCGAAAGCGATCTATAGGGAAGGACGGTGGGTTATGGAGAAAGATCAACACCAGGAGGCAATTGAAACCAACGTGGGGAAACCGGCCAAAAAGGCTAAGAACGAGCTTGTAGAATGGCTGAAGGCTCTTCTCATTGCTCTGGTTCTCGTCGTTCTCATTCGCTGGCTTCTCTTTAAACCGTTTATTGTGCAGGGCCCATCCATGGAACCTAACTTTGTATCCAATCAGAAGCTGATCGTCAACGAGATTTTATATGATATCCGCAAACCCGAACGTGGAGAAGTTATCGTGTTCCATGTTCCTGATGAGGGCAGGGATTTCATTAAACGCGTAATCGCAGTTGCTGGTGATACAGTTAAAGTTGAAGGCGATAAAGTGCTTGTCAACGGGGAGCCTGTGAATGAAACCTACATACAGGAAGCGATTGATCAAGCCCATGCTGAAAACAGATTATACAATAACACAGATTTTCCGAACTCGTTCGTTCAGGATGGCGTTGTGCCAGAGGGTCATGTGTTTGTGATGGGCGATAACCGCTCCAACAGTACGGATAGCCGTATGATAGGATATGTTCCTTTGGGGGATATTATCGGGCGAGCAGACTTGATCTTCTGGCCGATTAAAGACATAGGGCTCATCAACCATTAGCCGTGGCGCTATAGAAACGATGAAAGTTTGCAGAGCAAAGTAGAGGTGACGACGTTTGACAATACAATGGTTTCCTGGACATATGACCAAAGCGCGCCGCCAAATTCAGGAGAAGCTGAAGCTGATCGATGCAGTAATTGAACTGATTGATGCGAGGCTTCCGCTCTCAAGCCGAAATCCGATGATTGACGAGATTTTGCAGGGCAAGCCGCGGCTCATTATTATGAACAAAGCCGATTTGGCAGATCCTGAGGTTACAAGGCAGTGGCAAGCCCATTTCAAGGAAAACGGCCTAACCGCCTTTCCTGTAGATGCGTCAACCGGGACAGGTGTTAAGGATATTCCGAACCAGATTAAGTTGCTGCTGAAAGAGAAAATCGACAGACAAATAGCCAAGGGCATGAACCCGCGAGCTATGCGTGTGTTGATTGTAGGCATACCGAATGTAGGCAAATCCACGCTGATTAACCGGCTTGCCGGCCGTAACATCGCGGAGACGGGAGACCGTCCGGGTGTCACGAAAGGGCAGCAGTGGATTAAGGTTGCCGGCGGTGAGATGGAATTGCTGGATACACCCGGTATCCTGTGGCCGAAGTTCGAGGATCAGAATGTAGGGTACCGCCTTGCGGTAACCGGCGCCATCAAAGAGGAAATTTTGAACGTAGAGGACATTGCCTTTTTTGCGATCAAATATTTCTCCAACTATTATTGGGAATCGATGAGCGAGCGCTTTGATCTGAAGGAGCGCCCAACAGATCTGGATAACCCGGATGAGATTGTTGCGGTAATGGAAGCCGTCGGAAGAAAACGAGGCTGCATCGTCAGCGGAGGAAGAGTCGATCTGGAAAAAGCCTCGGGCATTTTCCTGCGTGAGCTTCGCGCAGGCAAGCTTGGGCGTTATTCCATGGAATCGCCTTATTGATTCAATAGGGTGAACGAGAGATCCCTTCTACTCAGATTAAACCCAAAATAACCATTCTGCCGGATAACGGCGGAATGGTTATTTTTTCTGGATCAGAACAGGAAGAGGAGATTAGACTGTACTCATTCTATGCCATCTAATGTAACTCGGTAGATGCTCTGAAGATCGGCTTTGTTTGGATATGCGTGACTTGATAGGGTAACTTCGGTTCTTTCACCCGGGATAACAGCATGTTAGCCGCAGCAATTCCCATTTCATCGCTATATATATGCACAGTTGATAAGTGAGGCTCAACAATACGCGATTCAGGTGCATTATCGAAGCCGCACACTGCAATGTCACCGGGAATGGAGATGTTTTTATTTTTTAACGATTTCATCACATTGACCGCAATAAAATCATTGGCGCATACAAAGGCAGACGGCATCTGTTTCATTTGCCCCAGTCGTTTGTCCATCCAATCGGACTCAGAGAAAAATTCCCGGTCCGGGTTCAGAACACATTGTTCCAAATCCAGCCGTATCCCCTTCTCGGTCAGAGCCCGATTAAATCCCGCCCAGCGTTCATTGAAGCTCTTACAATGACGGATATCACCGATAAATCCCAAGCTCGTGTTGCCCTGCTCAATGAGCTGCTTGGTCATATGACAGGTGCTGTGTTCATTCTCCATCAGAAGTAAATCCGCCTGCAGATCCGGGTAGAACATATCTGCCGCACAATCGATAAATACGGTAGGAAGCCCAAGGCTTGTGAGCAACTTGGTGTATTCCATATCAAATAACTCAATACATATAATTCCATCGACCTTGGATGATTCAAAATTGTTAGGCAGCGTCCGAGAGCTTCGATCGATTTCCCGGACAATATGAATGGACAGGTTATAGCCCTCCGCGCTGATTCGTTTCTCAAGCCCGCTGATTAACCGCGAGCCAAAATGGGAGGTGCTCGGAAGATTTGCCGTCAGAAGAGCGATATTTCCCGGGTTTTTGGTCAGCAGATTGTCCGTCTCCATGAAAGCAAACTGTTTGTATTTCAGTTCAATCGCTTTTCTGATAACCTTGCTGCGCGTCTCGTCCGGAATACTTTCGCTCCCGTTCAAAGCCTTGGAGGCCGTATTTCTGGAAATCCCCAGTGCATCGGCAATATCTTGAATTGTGACTTTTTCTTTCGTCATGTATCTGATTTCTCCTCAAATGATCAAGTTCATACTAAGGTCCGCAGTTTCTTCCAGTCGCTAATGACCTCTGAATATCTTAAATCAAATGTATAATAGATTAGCCAAAATAGCAACCTCGACTTTACAAATGCATAATTCAGTTAACATTTAAACAGAGGAGGTTTTGTTATTTTTCTGTTTTTCATTTATTTATATTGGCTGAAACATCATCTAACAAGGAAATAAAGAATAAATCCTACCAACTTTACAAAGAAAACGGCTTAAGCTGCTCATTTATATGATAGGAGGTGAAATAAATGAACAAATATTGTTGTCGATTGCACAATTTAATTTTTACAAATACTATTGACTGATGTTACATCATTTGATAAATTGTAAAAGCGATATTCAACATAAGTGAAAAATGAAAGCCTTTTCTGTAAGCAATATGTAAACTTCTCTAGAAAGAACGGGGGAACAGGTTTGGAAAATTCAGTGGAACCAGCCCATCAGGGGGCAGGGGTAATCAGGGGACGGAGTTCTGCGGGAAGAACGCTTGCTTTCATCAAGAAAAACTATTTTCTGTACATACTGCTAGCTCCGGCCCTTATATTGACCCTTATATTCAAGTACGTCCCAATGTACGGCGCCGTTATCGCATTCAAGGATTTCAGTCCCATTAAAGGGATTCTCGGCAGCGAGTGGGTCGGGCTCAAGCATTTTGAAAAGTTTATCGCCTCGCCGAATTTTGACGTCATTTTTATGAATACGCTTAAATTGAGTTTTTTTGGTCTTATCTTTAGCTTTCCGGTGCCGATCCTGCTTGCACTTATGTTAAATCAGGTTCGCAAAGCGACGGTCAAGAAAAATATTCAATTGTTTCTTTACGCACCCAATTTCATCTCGGTGGTTGTCATTGTCGGGATGCTGTTTATCTTCTTGTCGCCAACGGGGCCAATCAATCAATTGGTCATATGGATGACGGGAAGTCCGCTGATGTTTATGTCGCAGCCGGAATATTTCAGGTGGATTTATATTCTCTCGGATATATGGCAGAGCGCGGGCTGGGCCTCGATTATCTATGTGGCTGCTCTTGCGAATGTGGACCCCGAGCTGCATAACGCAGCCAGCCTGGACGGGGCTAACCTGCTCCAGCGCATCCGAAATATCGATCTGCCCACCATTAGGCCGATTATGGCGATTGTATTCATACTTGCGGCAGGCGGCATTATGTCGATTGGCTTTGAGAAGGCCTATCTGATGCAAACCTCGATGAATCTTCCTACTTCGGAAATTATCGCTACCTACGTATACAAGGTGGGCTTGCAGTCTGGCGATTACGCGTACTCTGCAGCGGTTGGTTTATTCAACTCCATCATCAATGTCATTTTGCTCGTGACGGTGAATTTTATTGTCAGAAAACTTAATGAAGGCGAAGGCCTCTACTAGGAAAGGAGTCATACTCATGGCCGTCAAACATTCACGCTTCGACCGCTTTCTGTTGTCATTAAATGCGATCTTTTTAACGCTTGCCGTACTGGTCGTTGTCGTTCCATTGGTTTATATCGTGGTGGCCTCGTTCATGGATCCCACCGTGCTGCTGAATCAAGGACTATCTTTTAAAATTTCCGATTGGAGTCTGGAAGGATATCAGATGATCCTGTCCAATCCGGCGATGCTTCGCGGTTTTGGCAATGCGGTGTTGTATTCAACAGCATTTGCGCTACTAACGGTAACGGTATCGGTCTGTGCGGGATACGCACTTTCGGAAAGCCGGCTGGCCGGACGCCATTTCTTCATGACGCTGTTCATCATCACCATATTTTTCGGAGGCGGACTGATACCTACGTACTTGCTTGTGAGGGAGCTAGGCATGCTCAATACGGTGTGGGCCGTGATCATCCCGGGTGCGGTGAATGTGTGGAATATCATTTTGTCCCGAACCTTCTTCAAAGGGGTGCCAAATGAACTGAAGGAGGCAGCCAATGTGGATGGAGCTTCCGATATGAAAATCTTTTTCCGGATCGTTCTTCCGCTGTCCAAACCCATTATCTTTGTACTCGCTCTGTATGCCTTCGTTGGCCAATGGAACGCATTCTTCGACGCCATGATCTATCTGGACGATCCCAAGCTGCACCCGCTGCAGCTTGTCCTAAGATCGATTCTGATCCAAAATCAGGCCGCGCCCGGCATGATCAGCGACCAGCTTGCGATGGCGGAGCTGAAACGGCTCTCGGAGATGATTAAATATTCGGCGATCGTGATATCCAGTCTTCCGCTTTTGATTATGTATCCGTTCTTCCAAAAGTACTTCGAAAAAGGGGTTATGGTAGGCTCGCTTAAATAGCGGGTCGCCTTCAACATAATGTCATTATCCAAATACATGATTCGGGAGGTCATTGATATGAATAAGAAGAGATCAAAGAAACATATCAGTAAAAAAACGGTATCCCTTACGGCTCTGGCAGCCGTGCTGCTCTTGGCCGGCTGTGGCAACAGCGGGGAATCATCAACAGAGTCGCCGGACGGTAAGGTGACCTTGAATGTCCTGACGCAAAGCTCGCCGCTGGCTCCGGCAGACCCTAACGAGAAGCTGATCAACAAGCGGCTGGAGGAGAAGACGGGCATTCATATCAAGTGGAAGAACTATACCAGCGATGTGTTTGCGGAAAAACGCAATCTGGCCGTGGCGAGCGGGGATTTGCCGGATGCCATTTTTGACGCCGGGTACGGAGATTACGATCTTCTGAAATTGGCAAAGGATGGAGTCATCATTCCGGTAGAGGATTTAATCGAGCAGCACATGCCGAATTTGAACAAGGTGCTGGAGGAAGCTCCGGAATACGTCAATATGATTACGGCTCCGGACGGACATATTTATTCCTTTCCATGGATCGAGGAGCTGGGTTCGGGGAAAGAGCGAATCCAATCCGTGGATAACTTCCCCTGGATCAACGTGGAGTGGCTCAACACCCTGGGGCTTGACATGCCAACCACAACGGAAGAGCTGAAAACCGTATTGAAAGCGTTCAAAACCCAAGATCCGAACGGCAACGGGCAGGCGGACGAAATACCGCTATCCTTCATTAATAAGCCGGGTGGCGAGGATCTGACATTCCTGTTTGCTTCATTCGGCTTGGGCGAGAACTGGGACCACACCGTTGTTACGGATGACGGGAAGGTGGTGTTTACCGCTGCAGAGGAGGGGTATAAGGAAGCAGTAAACTTTATCCATGAATTATACAAAGAAGGACTTATCGATATCGAAGCATTCCAGCAGGATTGGAACACCTACTTGGCCAAAGGCAAAGACAACCGGTACGGCATGTATTTTACTTGGGATAAAGCCAACATCACAGGCATGAATGATACATATGACCTGATGCCGCCGCTTGCAGGACCATCCGGCGAAATCAATGTAACGAGAACGAACGGGATCGGTCTTGACCGGGGAAGATTGGTCATTACCAGCAGCAACAAGAAGCTGGAAGAAACGGCAAAATGGATTGACGCGATGTATGAACCGCTCCAATCGGTTCAGAACAACTGGGGAACTTACGGTGACGATACCCAGCAGAATATTTTTGAGCTGGACGAAGCCAAAGGAATGCTGAAGCATCTTCCGCTAGAAGGAACTGCGCCTGTAGAGCTAAGACAAAAAACAAGCATTGCGGGGCCGCTTGCGATCCTGGATGAGTATTATGGCAAATACACCACGATGCCGGATGATGCGGCATGGAGACTAAAACTGATGAAGGATGTCATGGTACCGCACATGAAGGCGGAGAATACGTACCCGAAAGTATTTTTCTCCATCGAGGAATTGGACCGCTTATCCACGATTGAAGCGGACTTGTTTCCTTACCTGGAAAGAATGCGTACCGAATGGTATCAGAATGGAAAAGTGAATCAGGAATGGGACGCCTACCTGAAGGAGCTGGATCGACTGGGACTCCAGGAATGGCTGACGATTAAACAAACGGGTTATGACCGAAATATGAAATAAACTCATAAAGTGAAACGGCCGTGTAAGGAATATCAGTCCAAATACGGCCGTATATCCCTGATTACGATAATGAAGGAGTACAGCCAATGTCTAACATCAAACATGAAAATTACCGAAATGCCTATCATTATTCTCCCCGGGAGAACTGGATGAATGACCCGAACGGGATGGTCTATTTTAAAGGAGAATACCATTTGTTTTATCAGCATCATCCCATGGGCACAACCTGGGGGCCCATGCATTGGGGGCATGCGGTCAGCAAGGATCTGGTGTCCTGGGAAGAGCTTCCCATCGCTTTAGCGCCGGATGAGCACGGCGCGATCTTTTCAGGCAGTGCGGTTGTGGACTGGAACAATTCCAGCGGGTTCTTCGATCAAGAGCCCGGCCTTGTGGCAATCTTTACGCACCATGACGATTCGACGGGCGCAAATCAAATCGTTCAGTGCCAAAGTCTTGCGTATAGCAAGGATAATGGGAGAACCTGGACCAAATATGAAGGCAATCCGGTTCTTAGGCATGACACCTATGTTGATTTCCGGGATCCCAAAGTGTTTTGGCATGAGCGGTCATCGCAATGGGTGATGATTGTGGCGTGCGGACAAACGATTTGTCTCTATCGATCTTCGAATTTAAAAGAGTGGGCATTTGCCAGCGAGTTTGGCGAAGGCCTCGGATTTCATGATGGAGTCTGGGAATGTCCGGATCTGTTCCCCCTTGCAGCGGAAGATAGCGAAGCCCGATGGGTCATGCTTGTCAGCATCGGCGATGATCCGGCCTATGTTGAGGGCTCCAGAACGCAATATTTCATTGGGGACTTTGATGGCATGACCTTTATGCCTGATGAACGATCCAGAGGTGAAATACGGTGGTTGGATTACGGCAGAGATAATTATGCCGGGGTCAGCTGGTCGGACATTCCGGCAGCGGATGGCAGAAGGCTGTTCATCGGCTGGATGAGCAATTGGAAATACGCCAATCTGACGCCAACGGATGGTTGGAGGGGGGCCATGACCTTGGTACGGGAGCTCAAGCTGGAGACGCTGGAAGGCGAAGTCACGGTAACGCAGCAGCCGATTCGTGAAATGGAAGCGTACCGCACTGGGGTACTTTCCTTGCATGATATAGCCGTGGATGAAGCGGCCGTCCGATTAGCCGATGTGCGGCAGGAGAGCTGCGAAATCCTAGTCCGCTTTGATGCAGCGTTTTCGCTTGGGTTTAAAGTAAGGGTAGGTTCAGGCCAAGAGACGGTTGTCGGCTGGGATGCGAAGACAAACGAAGTTTACGTGGATCGCACCCGTTCAGGGCTGGCTGATTTCCATAAAGATTTTTCCGGGAAGCACATGGCGTCACTACGGGTTACGGGCGCACTCCTGGAGCTGCGGATATTCGTGGACCGGTCGTCCGTGGAATTGTTCGCGGATCGCGGGCAGGCGGTAATCACGGATTTGATTTATCCTGATCCTGCATCTACGGGGATAACCGTGTTTGCCGATGATGACCGGAAGGTCATAAAATCGCTGCACATCTATGATCTTTCTTCTAGAGGTTAATTAACGTTAAATGAATGGATAAATGGCAAGGAGAACCAGCGATATGCGTATTGGAGCGATATGCGTATTGGAGCGATATAAGCGGGCGGCACCAAATTTGTCTGCGGCATTGGGAGCAAAGATGGAATCGTTGAGGACAGCATCAGCTTTCCGACAGGGCAGCCGGAAGACAATCAAGTACTGGCCAAAGTCCCCGAATTTATCCAAGGGGGAAGAACTTATCACCTGAGGATTGAAGCGAAAGGTCCGCATATTCAGGTCGACGTGGACGGGAAGAAGGTGATCGATGTGATGGACGGGACATTTGCCGAAGGGAATTTTGGCGTCAATGTGTTCGGCGGACAGGCTTCCTATCAAAATGTCTACGTCCGTCATTCGTCTGAAGCTCGTCTGACGAAAACCAGCTTCACGAACGAAGCCGTGAACCAAGTGATGTATACCGAGAAATCCGTAAACGGCGAACCCGTTACCGTGAAGGAATCAGCGGGTACGGGCAACCCGCTATGGGTATTGGTACCAACAGGAGAGGAAGGCACGTATTCCATTCGCACGCCGGAAGGGAAGGCTTTGGATGTGGATACCGGGCAGAACCGGATTCAGCTGTACACGTATCTCGGTTATAACAATCAGCGATGGAGAGTGAAACGTCAGGAAGATGATACGGTAACCATCCTATCCGTGCACGAGGGCCGGGCCCTTGCCGTGAATGCTGACGGTGCGGGGCTGGAATTGATTGTGCCGTATGCCGCTTCGGATCGTCAGAGGTGGCGGCTTGGCAATGAAATGCAGGGATCGATCATCGAATAAGGGAAAGAGCTGCCGATGCCGGCGGCTCTTTTTTTTCGGGGATGGATAAACCGATTGTTTGGCAAAGGAAGATCCGTCTCCTATAGGGACATCGGGACGGGATAAAAGGGTGACGCTCTGTGGTGAGTGTGATAATCTAGAAGAGTTACTAGATTGATAGAAAGTATGGGATACACCGTGTGCACGAATATGTAACAAACGGTAATTTTGGAACCAAAGGGGTTAAACCTATGACAGATTTATTAATGTACGAGCGTGAGTATTGGAGCCGTTATATACATATTGCAGGTATTGACGAAGTAGGCCGCGGCTGTTTGTTCGGCGACGTGGTCGCTGCGGCGGTCGTTTTGCCGGAGGGGTTAGTGATTGAAGGGATTAACGATTCGAAGAAACTCAGTGCCAAGAAGCGTGAAGCTCTCTACGACCTTATCATGGAACAGGCGCTGGCGGTAGGTGTCGGTTTGGTGGATGCAGAAACGATCGACCGAATCAACATCAAACAAGCCGCAAGGCTTGCCATGAAGATGGCCATCGAGCAATTGGTTGTGACTCCCCAGTTTCTGCTTGTTGATGCCGAGAAGGTGGATTGCGATATTCCCCAGCGTGCCATCATCAAAGGCGACGCCAACAGCCAGTCCATCGCGGCAGCCTCCATAATTGCCAAGGTCACCCGCGACCGATTGTGCGAAGGGGAATGGGAGGCGCGTTATCCGGAATACGGAATCGCCGTACATAAAGGCTACGCCACCAAGTTTCACCGGGAACAGTTGCAGTTGCACGGACCTACGGCCATGCATAGAAGAAGCTTTCTGAAAAATATGGAGATTGAGCAATTGTCCCTATTCTAGATTTCGATGCAGCCCGCCCTCGTCAAAAGGCGGGCTGCTGCCGATATATAAGGTAAACAGAAGGTGTGGGAGGAACTATCGTGAACATCGGATCGTTGATTCGCGGACTCCTGGGTGAGCAGAAGCCGGGAGACGCCAAGACGTTGGAATTAAAGCCGGGTCAGGTCGTTCGCGGTGTCGTTATGAACGTATCGGAAGACGGGCAGGAAGCCGTGGTGCAGATCCAGGGCGTTCAAGTGAAGGCGAAGCTGGAAACGCCGCTTCGAGCCGGGGAAACAGCCCTTCTGCAGGTTCAGCCGCCGGGAGAGGGAGGGACGGCCGTTCTCAAGCCGCTCAGTCAAACGCCGGGACAGCCGCTGTCCCCGTCATCCATGGCTGAGGTGCTGGATTTTGCGGGTCTTCCGGATACGAAGGAGAACCGCGAAATGATCCGGGGCATGCAGAACGCTGGAGTTCCGCTGACGAAGGACAATATCGCCATGCTCCGAGAAGCATTGGCCGTGAAGCCTCCGCAGATTCCCGCGGCGGAATGGGCGGAGTCGGCTGCGATCGCGTTTCACCGCGGCCTGCCGATTACCCCCGAAAGCGTGAAGGGACTGCATCAGGCTGTGTTCGGACCCCAGCTGCATCAGCTGCTGCAGTCGCTGGAGCAGCAGCTGGCGTCCGCTTTAAGCAACGGTACCGGAGACACAGCCGCTGCGGGGAAAAATACAGCATCCGCTGCGCCTCCGACGGCAGCTGGCGGAGAAGGAGCCGCTGCCGCTCAGCAGCAAGCAGCAGCGGCGAACGGTGCCGCTGGCAGTACAGCGCAGGCCGGCTCAGGTCAGCAGGCGCTGCTGACCAAGCTGCATGGCCTGCTGCAGCAGCTGCGCGGCGAGCTCGCGCAGCCATGGGCCAGCGGCGGCACGGCAGCGCCTGCCGCCGGACAACCT
>NZ_BIMF01000046.1 GCF_004000945.1 Paenibacillus lautus NBRC 15380 | reverse complement strand
GCGGCGTATGCGCCGCCCGCGGGCCGTGGCCGGACTCGCCGAAGGCGTCCGGCGCTCTCCCCGGGCCGCGGTGCCCGCGCGGCCCTTCCTGAATATCCTTTTTATCCGGTTTCGAATCATGGTTATGTTCTTCAGTCGATCCGGCTTTCTTCTCAAGTTCACCGGGAAAATCCCACTTCAATACGGGAGCGGCCGATCCTTCGGATGGCACCTGGTATGATTGAGTATTTCCTTCTTTCAGAACATCTTTTGCATCGACCGCTCGTTTTTTCCCTGCAGTACTCACATTCACCCGAACCTTCGAATCTTTCATTGCATTTCCCTCCTGTGCCTTTTCCCCTGGTATATGCCTCTTGTTCATGCTCCATCACGCTCTACTTATACTTATGAGATACGGGCATTTGATAGAACTATTCTAAGAGAAAGGAAAAAGTCACATGAATCAAGAAACACGCTGATGCTGACTGCAAGCAAGCTAGCAAAGAGTCTCCTAGTCATCCGGAATCTCAACGTGAGAGAATGAGGGATAGCCGCCATGATGATGACATACCAAAAAAGAAGGAGCTTCGCCCTTATCGGCAAAGCTCCTTCTTTTACACTCTATTGTGGTCTATCCTGAATCATCATGATTCATCGTGCTGTTTAAACCCAGGTAGGTTGAACTTTGAAAACTTTGGCGTCTTCTGTTTCGCTTACCGCTTTTTTCGAAGCCTTCTCCGAACTCTGGTCCTCCGTTGAAATACGCCAGATATCCGCGCCCAGTCCAGACAGCTTTTCCGCTAAATGAACATAGCCGCGATCGATATGCTGTACGCCGCCAACTTCGGTAATCCCCTCGGATACGAGCCCGGCTAATATCAAGGCTGCACCTGCACGCAGATCCGTTGCCGTTACTTTGGCACCTTTAAGCTTAGCTCCGCCCGTAACGATAGCAGAACGTCCCTCAACTTTGATCTCCGCATTCATCAGCTGGAATTCATCTACATGCATAAAGCGGTTCTCAAATACCGTTTCGGTAACAACACTTGTACCTTCGGAAACCAGCAAAAGCGCCATCATCTGGGACTGCATATCGGTTGGGAATCCAGGATAAGGCAAGGTTTTCACATCAACCGACTTTAATGGTTTGTCAGCGATAACGCGAATCCCATTCTCGTCCGGTTCAATGGTAATCCCCATCTCTTCCATCTTGGAAATAACCGGTCCAAGGTGATCTGCAATGGCTCCTTCCACATACACATCCCCGCCCGTGATCGCAGCCGCAGCCATAAAGGTGCCTGCTTCAATCCGGTCAGGAATTACGTTATGCTTGACGCCATGCATCTGCTCAACGCCCTCGATACGAATCACACCCGTGCCCGCACCGCGAACTTTGGCACCCATCGCATTCAGGTAATTCGCTAAATCGACAATTTCCGGCTCTTTCGCCGCATTTTCGATTACCGTAATCCCTTCAGCCAAGGTAGCAGCCATCATAATATTTTCAGTAGCACCTACGCTGGCAACGTCCAAATAGACCTTCGCCCCACGCAATCTGCCATTGCTTTTAGCTTCAATATATCCTTGTCCGAGGCTAATCTCAGCCCCAAGAGCTTCAAATCCTTTTAGGTGTTGATCAATAGGTCTTGTGCCGATAGCACATCCCCCGGGAAGCGAAATCCGGGTTCGTCCACAACGTGCCAATAAAGGTCCCATGACCAGAAAAGACGCCCGCATCTTCCGCACCCATTCATAAGGCGCTTCACATGTCGTTATGTGCTCTGCATTTACACGTATCACTTCATCTTGATATGTAATGCCTGCACCAAGCGACTCCAATACTTTACTGATTGTAATTACATCGTCAAGAGGAGGCGCATCAATAATAACACTTTCCCCAACTTCCCCTAGTAGAGAGGCAGCGATGATCGGAAGAACTGAATTTTTTGCTCCGCTGACTTTGACGCTTCCGGTCAGTCTTTTGCCACCGCGGACGATAAATTTGCTCATCATGGTTTCCCTCCGCGTCCATAATTTTCCTGATTTGCGTGTGTTAGTGATTAGTTGTTGTTAATTCCCTAACTTTCATCTTAACATTAGTGATTTCCGCTAAACAAGCGATTTTCGAACTATTTATGACATCTGATTCGGTGTCTACATCAGGTATCAGAAATCCATGATGCCACCTTAGGAAGCATCTGTTATCCGCAGTATGGACCTACGAAAGGTACCATGACCGACCAGCACTTGTCAATGCATAACAATTACCGGGTGAACATTATAGTCCGGAAGTCATACCGTCCGCCCGATCAAATTCTTAATTTAAGTGTTAACATAATAAAATGCGTTTATTCGACATCTTCTTCTGAAGCAACCTAACAGAGATATAACCATTCATACCCCAATTAAAACAGACGCGTAAAATTTCGCCAAACACATAACCATCCTACAACAAATGTCTTTAAAACAAGCTGCTGCCAACTCTCACGTTATGTACGACGATCGTCTTTCGCGTTTAAAACATATATCGGATCATTTGACTCCATGTAATATAGTCAATTAGGAATTCAGCCACGAATCGTCCAAGCACCACCGCCAGCAGCAAATGCAACAGCTTTCCCTGCGGCCCTTTTGGATGACGGACAACCAAATCCAGCTTTACTTGTTGTAATGCCCACCAAGCCAGTGCGATACAGATCAGCGAAACGACAATGGACAACAATCCGTTAACACCGACGGCACTGATTGAATTAGATAAATCCTGGTTCATACTCCCTCCTCCTTTATAAATTATCCTGTCCAGTTCAGGACCGACTCTTCTATAATACTTGGCTGGAGGCTAAGAATCCAGCACTTTCTATACGACATTTCCTCGGAAATAATAAAATTTATCGACATCGCTCGAAAACGATCATGAATGCGCTATTAGCAGAAGTCCAAATTGCCGTTACTATCACAAGCGTGAACTAACAAAAAACCAGGAATGGTTATAGTTTCATCCTCATGCTTCTATTTATACTTATTATATTACAAAAAATTACCGGACCCTAGATTAGGGTCCGGGTAAAACTTTGAACATATTTAGGTCACTAACCACACTGTTTAGAAATCTGAGGTTGCAATATGAATCGTTCCAAAAACCGGCAGTGCACCTGACAGGAGAGCAGCAACCAACAAACGCTCCACAGACAGCGTAAGACTGTTTCCAGCTGGAATGAGATAAGTTACGACAGGTGCGTTCACACGGGTAATAACGAGTGACACCGGCGCATCCGAGAAGTTGTTGACGGTTACGGATGCATTTACGCCGCCAGCCAGATTCTCATAATACGATTTACCAACATTCGGTGCCAGCGAGAAGATTTGTTCCGGGAGTAGAATAGCCATAGGGATGACCTCCCTTCTCTATTAGATGTTATATATTATGCTGCGAATCTATTAAAGTTCTAGTTAGATGACATACGATAAACGTACATTTAATAGAGTAGCGACCTGCTGAAATGCTTAATACACCTCCATTTAGGAGCTAGCATAGCAAACGATTCCTACTATATTGAATTATTGTTAAATATAAGAACAACGAGAATCGACCTACTTTAAGAAAAATGACTCTTGACCTATTTTCCCTAGAGAAAAGACTGCTTGTAGAGGAAGTTTTTCCTGCGCGTATAATCAAAGGGTTCAGCTCGGCTTCGCTGATGTTCTATGCATTCTCTAAACTAAAAAAAGACAGCTTGGCTGCAAGATTGCAGCAAGCTGTCTTGGTTCAAACGATTAGTTCCGCGTCACTTTAATCCGGTTCATCGCTCTTTGCAGAGCCATTTCCGCGCGACGATGGTCAACTTCATCTTGTCTTCCCTTCGCATTGAGGCGAGTTTCAGCTCTTTCCTTCGCGGCTTCCGCACGCTCCAGATCGATTTCTTCCGCTTTCTCTGCGCTTTCCGCCAGGATGACAATTTTATCTTTGCGGACTTCGACGAAACCGCCTTGTACCGCAAACGGGGTTCTCTGGCTGCCGATCTTCACATAAACTGGCGCTATCTGAAGCGGCGTAACAAAGGAAATATGACCAGGCAAAATGCCCAGTTCTCCCTCGACCCCACGCACCGTAACACTGTTTACCTGCTCTGAATAGACCAGGCGGTCCGGCGTTACGATTTCCAACAAAATGGTGCTCACTTCCATCCCTCCTCACCGTTTTCCGCAGAAAACTCGCGCAGCAGACCTCACAGTTTCACAGAGTGTACTGTTCCGGTCTGCCGATCACGGAGCGTCAGCTTACAATGTTTTTGCTTTTTCAACTGCCTCTTCAATCGTACCTACGAACAGGAAAGCCGCTTCCGGAAGGTGGTCGTGCTTGCCTTCCAAGATCTCTTTAAAGCTGCGTACGGTTTCTTTAACCGGTACATATTTACCCGGGATGCCGTTGAACTGCTCGGCAACGTGGAAAGCTTGGGAAAGGAAACGTTGAACACGACGGGCACGTCCAACAATCGCTTTATCTTCCTCGCTCAGCTCATCCATACCGAGGATCGCAATGATATCTTGAAGCTCGTTATAACGAGCCAAAATTTTCTTAACGCCTTGAGCAACATTATAGTGCTCTTCACCAACGATTTCCGGAGCCAAGATACGGGAACTGGATGCCAGCGGATCTACCGCAGGATAGATCCCCATCTCGGAAATTTTACGCTCCAGGTTCGTCGTTGCATCCAAGTGAGCAAACGTTGTAGCCGGAGCCGGATCCGTATAGTCATCCGCCGGTACATAGATAGCCTGGATGGATGTAACAGAACCTTTTTTGGTAGAGGTAATCCGCTCTTGCAAGCGTCCCATTTCGGATGCCAGCGTTGGCTGGTAACCTACAGCGGAAGGCATACGGCCCAGAAGGGCGGATACTTCGGAACCCGCTTGAGTAAAGCGGAAGATGTTATCGATAAAGAGAAGAACGTCCTTGCCTTCTTGATCACGGAAATACTCCGCCATCGTCAAACCGGTCAACGCTACGCGAAGACGGGCACCCGGAGGCTCGTTCATTTGACCGAATACCATTGCGGTTTTGTTGATAACACCGGAATCGCTCATCTCGTGGTAAAGGTCATTACCTTCACGAGTACGCTCACCTACGCCGGCGAATACGGAAATACCACCGTGTTCTTGGGCGATGTTGTTGATCAATTCCTGGATCGCAACGGTTTTACCTACGCCGGCACCACCAAAGAGACCGATCTTACCGCCTTTTTGGTATGGAGCAAGCAAGTCGATGACTTTAATACCCGTTTCAAGCATTTCTGCTTGTGTGGAAAGCTCATCGTATGCAGGAGCTTCACGATGGATCGGGTTATTAATTTCGGATACTACGGCACCTGCATTATCGATTGGCTCACCCAATACGTTAAATACGCGGCCGAGTGTAGCGGAACCTACAGGAACCGTGATCGGTCTGCCCAAATCCACAGCTTCGATACCGCGAATGAGACCGTCCGTGGATGACATTGCGATACAACGAACCAGATTATCACCCAAGTGATTGGATACTTCCAAAGTCAAATCAACCGAGCGGCCGCCTTCCAGCGTTGCTTCAATCTTGACAGCATTAAAAATCTCGGGAAGATGACCGCGCTCAAATTCAATGTCAACTACAGCACCTGTAATGCTGACAACGCGTCCTTTTTTCATTGATTCGTTTTCCCTCCTACCCGCTCACCTCTAGCGGTGAACGATGATCGTAAAAGCGGCTATTCATGACATGGCCGCATATCCGTTAAAATACTAAGTTAAGAATTCGAAGCGTGCATTATTGCTGAGCGTTTGCTCCGCCCACAATCTCGGAAATTTCCTGCGTAATGGCAGCCTGACGAGCACGGTTGTAAGTCAGGTTCAACTCGTTGATCATCTTGCTTGCATTCTTCGTTGCAGCTCCCATTGCAGTCATCTTCGCACCCAGCTCACTTGCCTTCGCATTCAGCATCGCACTGAAAATCAATGTTTCCGCATATTTCGGAAGCAAAACCTCAAGCACGCCTTCAGGAGACGGTTCATACTCATAACCCGTCAGGTTCTCGGCGCTACCAATGTTCTCCATCGGCAGAAGCTTGGAGATCTCCTGGAGCTGAGTCAAGGCATTCACGAATTGGTTATAGCACACGTATAACTCATCAATCTGACCCAGCTCATATTGATGAACCGCCGCGTTAGCAATGGTCTTAATATCTGCATAGGTCGGACTATCGGATAAATCGGTGAGCTCCTCAACAACCGGAAGTCCACGACGGCGGAAATAATCCCGACCTTTACGTCCGATCACAAACAGGCAATACTCGTCCTTGGACTGATGGCGTTCTGCGATAAAATTCGATACTTTTCGCAAAATGTTGGAGTTTGATGCACCAGCAAGACCGCGGTCTGAAGTGATCACCAGATAACCGGTTTTCTTCACTTCACGCTTCTCCAGCATCGGATGGCTGATTCCCTTGGTTCCTGCAGCAATGCTGCCAACCACTTCTTTCAGCTTCTCGGAGTATGGAAGCGCGGAGGTTGCCTTCTCTTGAGCTCTTCTCAGCTTGGCGGCAGCAACCATTTCCATCGCCTTGGTGATCTGCCTTGTGTTCTGAACACTCTTGATCTGCCGCTTAATATCACGTAATCCTCTTGCCATGTTTTCACCACCTTAAAGCTTTGGCGAAGCCAAAGCTAACTTCGTAAGCAATCACCTAACTTTGGCAGAGCCAAAGTTACTTCGTAAGCATCAGCTTAGCTTTGGCGAAGCCAAAGCCAACTTCGTACGCGTAGACTAAGCTTTGGCTAGGACCAAAGCCGTACCTTTTGTAAAAATCACTTTGGTCACAGCCAAAGCTACATTCCATATGATGAAAGAGGATGCCGGGCTTACCCCGGCTCCCCTCCTATTACTTACCTGAGGAGCTTAAACCGAAGCGGCAAAGCCCTTCTTAAATTGATCGATTGCCGCTTTCAATGCGTTTTCGTTGTCGGACGTCAGATCCTTCGTATCCGTAATGGATTGAAGAATTTCCGGTTTATTGCTTTCAATAAACGTGAGGAACTCGCTCTCGAAACGACGCACGTCAGCAACCTCGATATCATCGATATATCCTTTAACGGCTGCGTACAAGCTAACCACCTGTTGTTCAACGGACAACGGCTGGTTTACACCCTGTTTCAGGATTTCCATCAATCTTGCACCACGGTTCAAACGAGCCAAGGTTGATTTGTCCAGATCGGATCCGAACTGGGAGAACGCCTGGAGCTCACGATATTGCGCAAGATCCAGCTTCATGCCGCCCGCAACCTTCTTCATCGCTTTGATCTGGGCGGAACCACCGACACGGGATACCGAAATACCGACGTTAATCGCTGGACGTTGACCGGAGTAGAACAACTCAGACTCCAGGAAGATCTGTCCATCCGTAATCGAAATTACGTTGGTTGGAATGTATGCAGATACGTCAGAAGCCTGTGTTTCAATAAATGGCAGTGCGGTTAATGAACCACCACCAAGCTCATCGTTGAGTTTCGCTGCACGTTCCAGCAAACGGGAATGCAGGTAGAATACGTCACCCGGATATGCTTCCCGACCTGGAGGACGACGGAGGAGCAAGGACAACTCACGGTATGCTGCCGCTTGTTTCGACAAGTCATCATAGATGATGAGTGCATGCTCGCCTTTGTACATGAAGTACTCACCCATTGCGCAGCCTGCGTATGGAGCGATGTACTGCAGTGGAGCCGGCTCAGAAGCCGAAGCCGTAACAACAATCGTATACTCCAGTGCGCCATGACGGCGAAGCGTTTCAACAACCTGTGCTACAGTGGATTGCTTTTGGCCAATGGCTACATAGATACATTTAACGCCGCTGCCTTTTTGGTTCAGGATCGTATCGATCGCAACGGTGGTTTTACCCGTTTGGCGGTCACCGATGATCAGCTCGCGCTGTCCGCGGCCGATAGGTACCATCGCGTCAATCGCTTTAATACCTGTCTGCATAGGCTCATGAACGGATTTACGGTCGATAACGCCTGGTGCGCTGCTCTCAACCGGACGATAGGCTGTCGCTTCGATCGGGCCTTTTCCGTCAAGCGGTTGACCCAGCGGATTGACAACGCGTCCAAGCAGAGCTTCACCTACAGGAACCTCCATGATACGTCCTGTACGCTTAACCTGATCGCCTTCCTTGATTTCGGAGTAAGGTCCCAGGATAACGACACCGACATTGCTCTCCTCAAGGTTCAGCGCCAGACCGAACACGCCGTTCTGGAACTCCAAAAGTTCCCCGGACATCGCGTTCTCCAGGCCGTACACGCGAGCAATACCGTCACTTACTTGAATTACCGTACCTACTTCAGAGACAGTGATATCGGATTTATATTCTTCAATTTGACTTTTGATTAAAGTACTGATTTCTTCAGGTCTGATACTCAACGTTTTCACCCCTATCTACTATGCTCGTCTATTAAAAGACTTTTCAAGACGTTCCAGCTTCCCGGCAAGGCTTCCGTCATAAAGCTTGTCGCCAATGACGACTTTCAGGCCGCCGAGCAAACTCTCGTCCACAACATTGGTCACTCGGATCTTCTGATGGGCTAACTGCCCGAATTCCGAAGCTACCTGTTCTTTTTCCTGATCGCTAAGCGGGTAGGTGGAGTACACAGTGGCGTCCGCCAATCCTAAGCTCGCACCTTGTATCTTCACATAACTGTTCAGCAGTTCAGCGAACATTTCTGCACGCCCTCTGTCGAGAAGCAATTCGATCGTGTTCAATACAGGCTGCGATACCTTCCCTGCCAACGCCTGGCTGATTACGTTCATCTTCACGGACTGGGGAACATTCGGCGTGGAGATGAATTTCTGAATGTCAGCATCGCCTTCAATGGCATGCACAACAGCGCGCAATTCCTCTTCCACTTCCAGACCCTTCTGCTGCTGAGCCGCCACTTCGAACAGCGCCCGCGCATACCGCTTGGCTGCTACTGTATTTTGGCTCATGGTCTGCCTCCTACCTCTTTAAGGTATTGATCCACCAGTTCTTCTTGAGCTTTATCATTCTTTACTTCCCGTTCAATCAGCTTGGTAGCGATTTTCACGGAAACACTGCCGATTTCATTGCGAAGCTCTTCAACAGCTTTCTTCTTCTCATTCTCGATATCACGAACCGCCTCGGATTTCAGGCGAACCGCCTCTTCCTTAGCCTGTTCCATAATTTGCTCTGCTTGTTTGTTGCTAGTTTGTCTGGAACGCTCGATGATTTCGTGAGCATCTTGACGCGCTTGCTCCAGTGCCTTCTTCTGCTCTTCTACATAAGCAGTTGCCTGCTGACGAGTCTGTGCCGCTTCGTTCATCTGGCTCATTACCAGCTCACGACGCTGCTCCATGATGCCGAACAATTTGCTGAACGCAAACTTCTGAAGCAAAAAGTAAAGAATAAGAAACGCAAGAATAGTGATTACCATATTTTCCCATAGAATTGTCATTGAGGTCACTCCTTTCCATCAACACGAAGTGCGGTGCCTAACAAAACGAAGGCGCGGATGGCATCGGCCCTCCCCGCCAAACCGTTGTATTGTTATTAAGAGAACATGATCAAGAACGCGATAACAGTAGCCGCCAAAGGAATAACCTCTACGATACCAACACCGATAAACATCGTTGTTTGCAATTGACCACGTGCTTCTGGTTGACGAGCGATAGACTCAACTGTTCTGCTTACGATCATACCGTTACCCAAACCTGCGCCAAGGGCGCCCAGACCTACTGCAATAGCTGCTGCCAAAAATTCCATTGTTAAATATCCTCCTTAAATTGTTTCAAAATTGAAATTTGGTGAAACTATAGAAAATATCTCTTTCGAAAAACACCGCTGTTACGGCGGATTCGTCCGAGTTGATCAATGCTCTTCGTGAATCGTCGTTTGCGAGATGTATACCATGGTCAAAATCGTAAAGATAAACGCCTGCAATGCACCGATGAAGATACTGAAACCTTGCCATGCGGCCATAAACGGAATGCCCCAGAAGCCGGTTTTCAGAATCACCGTGATCAGTACCTCACCGGCAAAAATGTTGGCATAAAGCCGGATTGCCAGAGCGATAGGTTTTGCCAGGTTCTCAATGATATTGAGCGGCAAGAAGATCGGGAACGGTTCGATGTAATGCTTCAGGTAATGCTTGCGATTCAGCTTCAAGCCCAGGTAGTTCATGAGCACGAACACAACGATCGCAAGACCGGCCGTAACGGAAATGTCCGCTGTTGGCGACTTCCACCACAATACGTGAGCATAGTGGCCATGTTCAAGTCCGAGCGTAGCCAGGATTGGCTGACCAAAGACTTCGAAGTTCTCCGGCAAGTCGGTGATAATTGAGAACGGCAGGCCCAGCAAGTTCGCTACAAAGATGAACAGGATTAGAGTAAGCCCCAATGATATGTAAGCTTTCCCTTTCTTCAGATCCATCGCACTCGCTACGACGCCTTGCACAAATTCCACTACCCATTCCATGAAGTTTTGCAGTTTGGAAGGGTTTTCGACAGATAGATTACGGACAGCCAGTCGACATAATACGAACACCACCACACAGGTGACAAGAAGCATTAATACCGCTGAAAGATCAATATTCAATCCGCCAAGTTTGATAATCGGTGAATCATGCATAAAATTGTTTTCACCCCTTTCCAAGTTAGCGCTGATCAATGATTGTTTCTCAAACTGAACACAATGCTGACAGGAATGGTCAACAATTGGGGTATGAACAGACCGGCGATTGCACCGCCGAAGGATACCTGCTCGAGTTTTACGGCGAAGATAGCAATCAGAAGCCCGATGCACAATCTCGTAATGAAGCCGAAGTTGTACTTTTTCGGTTCCGGATCGACAGCCAATTGCGCCAGCTGCTGCACTTTCATGGAGAGGAAGCGTACATTAAACAATCCCGCCGCCATGCCCATGATCAACCCCATAAAAACCGGGCGGAATTCCGGATAGAGAGCCCATCCGAGAAACAAGGCAGACAATAAGAGTAAGGATACTCTAAATACAGCGTTCACAATGGAAGTCAAATCATTCACGCCTGCGCCCCCAAAAACTTTTTAATGAGAAGAGCGATATTCAAAATCCCTACAAAGAGCCCCGAAAGCGTACCAATGGCAAGCCACACTCTGGGCCCGTCCAAATGATTCATGAGCCATCGCCCGGTAAAAAAACCGATGAGAATGTAAGCGGCTAGCAAACCGCCAGCCCCGCTAATGTATAGCGCTATCAACCAAGGGTTATCTTGACTTTTCGGATTTTTCATATGAACCTCTAATCCCAACTCATTTTACTGAATATAACAAGAGTTTGTCAATGAATCGATTTGATGGATTTACCGTGTAAAATCGGCGTTTTGAGCAGTCTAAATTGCGCAAAACGCCGCGGTAACCGTACAGTTCAACTGTATGCTGTCTCCTTGCCCATCAGAATACGGTAAACTATACCTTTGTGAACATTCTGTGAAATTCTTCAGGACGCTCTTTTCGGATGCCGAAATGGTGCAAAATCGCATTGACAATTCGCTGTGAAGCTTGTCCATCGCCATACGGATTAGCAGCCTTGCTCATCTTTTCGTAGAGCTCCTGATCGGTCAGCAGAACCTTAATGCGTTCATACACGTTCTCCTCTTGGGTGCCTACCAGCTCCAAGGTACCGGCCTCAATTCCCTCAGGACGTTCCGTCGTATCCCGCAGCACCAGCGTCGGCACACCGAATGACGGAGCTTCCTCCTGCATGCCGCCGGAATCCGTAATGATGAAATGCGTATGGGTGTAGATATTGTTCATATCCACGACATCCAGCGGATCAATCAGCTTGATGCGCGGGTGATCTCCCAGAATGCGATGAGCCGGCTCTTTAACGGCAGGGCTCGGATGCACAGGATACACGATGGCAATATCCTCAAATTCATCGGCAATGCGCTTTACCGCTTCAAATATTTGGCGATGCGGCTCCCCTTGGGATTCGCGGCGGTGTGCCGTCATCAGGATCAAGCGTTTGCCCTGCGCCCAATCCAGAACCGGATGGGTATAACCTTCACGCACCGTGTACTGGAACACGTCTGTAGCCGTATTACCCGTTACATAAATGCGGGATTCCGGCTTGTTCTCCTTGCGGAGATTCTCGGCGGACCAGTTCGTCGGCGCAAAGTGAAGATCAGCAAGCACGCCGGTCAGCTGACGGTTCATCTCCTCCGGATAAGGGTTTAGCTTGTTCCATGTCCGCAGACCCGCCTCTACATGGCCGACCTGAATCTGCTGCAGAAAGGCTGCATAGCTGGCCAGGAACGTTGTCAGCGTGTCGCCGTGCACCAATACGATATCCGGCTTGGCTTCACGCAGAACAGGCTCAAGACCCTCCAGAACGCGGACGGTGATCTCGTTGAGCGTCTGGCGGTCCTTCATGACATCCAGATCATAGTCCGGAACAATCTTGAATACATCCAGCACCTGATCCAGCATTTGCCGATGCTGCGCAGTAACACAAACGACCGATTCAATATGCTCGGGGTGACGTTGAAGCTCCAGAATAAGCGGCGCCATCTTGATCGCTTCGGGGCGGACCCCAAATATAGTCATCACTTTCACTTTTGACATGTTTGAAAATACCCCTCTTTGCTTGTTTTCAAATATTCAAGACGTACGAATGACTGGCTTGGCTCTATTTCGTGCCGTACAACCGATCCCCTGCATCACCAAGGCCCGGTACGATGTAACCATGGTCGTTAAGACCCTCATCGAGAGCAGCAACATAGATGTCCACGTCAGGATGGGCATCATGGACAGCCTTCACACCTTCCGGTGCAGCCACGAGGTTCATCATCTTGATCTGGGTACAGCCGCGTTTCTTCAGCACGTCGATCGCAGCGATGGCGGACCCGCCTGTCGCGAGCATCGGATCAATGACGATCAATTCCCGTTCCGTAACATCGGTTGGAAGCTTCGTGTAATATTCAACAGGCTGAAGCGTTTCGGGGTCACGGAACAATCCGACATGCCCTACCTTTGCAGCAGGAAGCAGCTTAACAACTCCGTCCAGCATGCCTAGACCGGCGCGCAGGATCGGTACCAAGCCGAGCATGCGGCCGGAAATGACTTTTCCTTGGGTTTCAGCTACCGGCGTCTGCACGGATATCGATTCAAGAGGAACCTCCCGCGTAATTTCATAAGCCATCAAAGTCGCGACTTCGTCTACCAATTCGCGAAAGTCTTTTGTGTTAGTCCGCATATCGCGGATAAATGTAAGTTTGTGTTGAATCAACGGGTGATCACAAATCACCAATTTTCCCATGTCTGGTCCCTCCGGTTTGAGTACAAATGTTATTTCAATATGGGCGTAAATATTTGTGAGCTCCATAAATCCTGTCTATTATATCATTCCCTCTAGTCAATTGACACCTGCACGGGTCATGTTTTATTCCATGAGTTTTTGACCTTATAATCGAACCGGATCTTCTTCTGCCCTGAACCTAGGTTTTCCATTCTCGCCTATATTGATGCTAACCGCGATGCGACCTGACTGGGAAAATGAGAGCATAGCAATCTGGCCAGAATGTTTATAGCTCCTAAAAGGACCCCACCTGCATCAGGCGGGGTCCTCTTATCATAGGCTTCTTATGCGTAGGAAACTGTGATTAATATTTCATTTCAGCATAGAGAGGATATTGATCTGTAAGCTCAGCCACCAAACGGCCTGCTTTTTCAAGCGTTGCCTCGTCCTTCGGCTGCTTCAATGTCATGGCAATAATTTTCGCGATTGTCACCATCGCTTGCTCATCCATACCCCGGGAAGTAACCGCAGGGGTACCGATACGGATACCGCTCGTGACGAACGGGCTGGTCGGATCAAATGGGATGGCATTCTTGTTCACGGTAATCCCGATGGAGTCCAGAACTTTCTCAGCGTCTTTACCGGTGATGTCCAGATTACGGGTATCCACGAGCATCAGGTGGTTATCGGTTCCGCCGGATACGATGTTGAGGCCTTCCTCGATCAGGGTATCGGCCAGCACTTTCGCGTTCTTTACGACGTTCTCTGCATACGTCTTGAAGGACGGATCCAATGCTTCGCCAAGCGCAACGGCCTTGGAAGCAATGACATGCATGAGCGGGCCGCCTTGGGAGCCGGGGAATACCGCTTTATCGATCGCTTGCGCCCAGGCTTTTTTGCACAGAATCATACCGCCGCGAGGTCCGCGAAGCGTCTTATGCGTCGTTGTTGTTACAAAATGGGCATGCGGAACCGGATTCGGATGAAGACCTGCCGCAACGAGACCTGCAATATGGGCCATATCGACCATGAACAACGCGCCAACGTCGTTCGCGATGGCAGCAAGCTTTTCAAAATCAATAATGCGAGGGTAGGCACTTGCACCCGCCACGATCAGGCGAGGGCGATGCTTGAATGCCGCTTTGCGGACTTCGTCGTAATCGATAAGGAACGTGTCTTCTTGCACGCCGTAGGCAACGAAATTGTACAGAAGGCCGGAAGCGTTAACCGGGCTTCCGTGAGTCAAATGGCCGCCATGGGCCAGGTTCATGCCGAGCACGGTATCTCCAGGCTTCAGGGCTGCCAAATATACCGCCATGTTCGCTTGGGCACCGGAGTGCGGCTGAACGTTGGCATGCTCGGCTCCGAACAGTTCTTTGGCACGGTCACGGGCGATATCTTCCACAATATCCACACGCTCACAGCCACCGTAATAGCGTTTGCCAGGGTAGCCTTCCGCATATTTATTCGTCAGAACGGTCCCCATGGCTTCCATAACCGCTTCGCTGACAATATTCTCAGAGGCAATCAGTTCAATGTTGCTGCGTTGACGCTTCAGCTCCAAATCCATCGCTTCCAATACAGCCGGGTCACTCTTCCGCAAATGTTCCATCATGTTCATATCCTCCCATAATCAATCATTATTTTTTCTTGCAAATTCAAAACTACAAGTTGTCATCATTAAAAAAGCGAGTTCTCATTCGAATCAATCGCACAGCGTGGAATCATCCCTCTGCTCGAGCCGGTACACCGCGCGTTCTCCGCCAATCAGCTTCGGGCGGGTATAAGCCGCGGTTACGCGCGCCTCTCCGATATAACGCTCGCTCGGCCTGAACGGAACCGCCACTCTCCGCAAATGCATGCCGATCAGCGTCTCGCCGATATCGACACCCGCATGGGCTTCAATCGATTCCGCAAGGCAAGGCTCCTTCATGCTGCGGTAAGCTGCGGAAGCCATCGACCCGCCCGCTCCCGGAATGGGAACAGCCGCCACTTCCGTCAAGCCCAGCCGCTCAAGCAGCTCGCGTTCCATGACAAGCGCACGGTTCAGATGCTCACAGCATTGATAGGCCACAGCGAAACCGAATTCCGTTTGAACCTCGGCAATGCCCTGAAGGAGCTGCTGGGCCGTTTCTAAAGCGCCGCCTGTACCGATCGGTCGTCCGACCACTTCACTGGTACTGGCTCCGATGACCAGCACTTTACCGGGGCCTAAGACGGCCGCTTCGGCCAGTTCGCGGACAATACGCGCTGTCTGTTCGTTCAAGGAAACCTTGGAGATATCCGTCATGTCACAGTCCTCCCGATGATTTTTTCACAGAAGATGCTTCATTCCCCTATAGCCGCAGCTGCTTTACGCGTTCACCTATCGCGATTCATTCTTTAGGTAACGCTCCTCGATGGCCTTGATCTTGTTCACGCGGCCGACATGGCGCTCGCCATGACTGAAATCCGTTGTCAGCCATGCGCTGACGATTTCGGCAGCAAGTCCGGGACCGACGACACGCTCACCCAGCGCAATCACGTTACTGTCGTTATGCTCGCGCGTTGCTTTGGCTGAGAACACATCATGGGTCAGCGCGCAGCGAATACCCGGCACCTTGTTGGCCGCAATGCTCATGCCGATGCCCGTGCCGCAGATCAGAATGCCGCGATCCGCTTCACCCGAGACGACCTTCTCGCACACCGGTAGGGCATAATCGGGATAATCCACGGAATCGGAACAGCCGCAGCCCAGATCCTCCACCTCGTGTCCAAGACCCCGAATGACTTCCACGATTTCCTCTTTCAGACGAATGCCGGCATGGTCCGTACCCAATGCAATTTTCATCTATGAAAAACCCCCTCGTATGTTCGCTTTTGCGTTTTAGCTTGTTTCATTATAACCCAAATTCCACGCAAAAGACGAAAAAAGAGCAGTCGGCGCACGTATTGTGCTCCAAATGCTCTTTGCCCAGGCGACCGGCCGTATATTCCGATGCTCCATCGTGGTTTCATCCACTTCGTCGCCAGTTACACCGGATCTTTTGTTTTTCACCTTCATCTTAAAGCAATACTATGTGAAAGGCAAGCGGCTTTTTTAGCCATTTGAACACGAATGTACTATTCGATTCCGTCTAGGCCGACCCTATTTATGCTGATCCGCTTCCAGCTTGTCCAAGAGACGGAACAACGCCGTTCGAATCTCCGCCGCCGTCGCCTCGTATTCCTCCCGCGAACCGCCAAAAGGATCGGAGATATCGAAGCTCGGAATGCGCTGGCGCAGCTCGATCAGACGCTCCCGGTCACGGTCGCTGACATCGTGGCCCAGAGATCTGGCCAGCTCAAGCGCTGCATACAGACTATCCTGCTCCCGCAGATCATCCAGCACCCGGCGGTCATCCTCAACAAACTCTTTCAGCGTGTGCATCTTGTCTGCGGCGTGCGGGAACTGCCTTATCGCATACTGCTTATGCGACTGGGTCAGCGTCAGAATCAGGTCTGCCCACTCCACCAGGTTCGCGGTCAACGGTTTGGACACCAAGCGTTCTTGGATATCCTGGTCTCGCAGTATGGATTCCGCATGATGGGACACCGGCATTCCATCCACGGCCGAGACACCGGCGGACTTCGTTTCCAGCGGGACACCCCGTTGTTTGGCAAGCTTGCGCAGCATGCCTTCAGCCATCGGACTGCGGCAGGTATTTCCCGTGCAGACAAAAAGTATATTTTTCACGGTCGCATTCCTCCCGTTCGTAGGTTCTTTGGGGTTATTGTAACAAATATAACGTCAAAAGATAAACATGATGCCAAAGATGACCAAAATCAGTCCGCCCAGCATCTCACCGTACTCCCCCAGCTTATTGCTTACCTGACGGCCAAGCAGCAAGCCGAGAATGGACAGCAAACCGCCCACGATTCCGAAGGAAATCACGATCAACAGCACATCATCCACAAACATCCCGAGCGAAACGCCTACCGAGAAGGAGTCAATGCTGACGCTGAGCGAAAACAGCAGCATACCTAAAAATGCGGTAGGATGGATTCGCTGTCCTTCTCCGCCCCGCAGGGCGTTATACATCATATGGCCGCCAAGCAGAAGCAGCAGCCCCCCGGCCGCAAGCCCTGTGACGTGACCCAGTAACATACCAACATAGCGGCCGGCAAATAAGCCCAGCAGCGGCATCAGCATGTGAAACAACGCGATCATGAAGCTGATGCCCAGCATATGGCCTAAGCGCATACCGCCTCTCATTCCGACTCCGATTCCAAGCGAAAATGCGTCTAGCCCGAGTGCAACCGCCATCAGCAGAATCGCCGCAAGCTGTCCCGATTGGACAGACGCCTCCAGCATGCCCATTCCCCCAAGTCCCATGGTCTTGTACACCATATGCGGACAAGGGGTAAATGATGCCAAAAGCGTTCATGCGGCAGCTCAATTCACATCGATGATGTGGTGTCCCGCGGCCTTCAACAGCCGGTTCATGACGGCTGCCCCGAGCCCTTGCTCCGGACACGCTTCGGCCAGAATGAAGGTCGCGCCTTCGTCATCGAACCGGCGCAGGCCGGCGTACAGCCGGCGGGCTGCTTCCTCCGGCGCGGCCAGGCTGCCGAGCGAGACGGCAACGTCCGCGCGGTAGTGACCGATGTGCTCGTCGAACGACAGCACGCCGGTCACCTCCCCGCGCCGGGCGGCCGCCTCAAGCTCGGCGGCGATGCGTGCCGACACGGCAATGGCACGCGGGCCCTGCACCACGCACATCGCACCCTTCGGTGCGTAGTGCGTGTACTTCATGCCCGGCGAGCGCGGCGCCGGGCTCTCCGCCTCCCCGGCGGCGCGATG
>NZ_BIMF01000045.1 GCF_004000945.1 Paenibacillus lautus NBRC 15380 | reverse complement strand
TCCGGTTGTTCCTGTTACCCCTGTAGCTCCGGTTGTTCCGGTGGCCCCTGTTTCTCCCGTAGCTCCGGTAATTCCTGTGGCGCCCGTTGTACCTGTCGATCCTGTTTCTCCTGTTGCTCCGGTTGCTCCTACTTCCCCTGTCGGTCCTGTTACTCCCGTGGATCCTGCTGCACCTGTTACTCCCGTTGCACCGGTGGCTCCGGTGCTGCCGGTCGTTCCCGTGACGCCCGTCATACCGGTAGCTCCGGTGGCCCCTATTTCTCCTGGGTCTCCGGTTGGGCCTGTGGCACCGGTAGCTCCTCTCAATCCTGCAATACCTGTTGGCCCCGTTACACCTGTTGCTCCTGCTTCCCCTGTCGCGCCGGTGACTCCCGTTACCCCGGTTGCACCTGTTATTCCAGTGGCACCAGTCACTCCTATTGCACCTGTTACTCCCGGGTCTCCGGTTGGGCCTGTGGCACCGGTAGCGCCTGTCATTCCCGGCGCTCCGGTAAGTCCAGTTGGACCTGGTATCCCCGAAGTTCCCGTCGGACCGGTTGGCCCCGTTGCCCCAGTTGCTCCAGTTACACCTGTTACACCTGTTGCTCCAGTTGCACCTATCGCTCCCGTGACGCCCGTCATACCTGTAGCTCCGGTTACTCCTACTTCCCCTGTCAGTCCTGTTGCTCCAGTTGCACCAGTTACCCCGGTTGCTCCGGCAGCTCCTGCCTCCCCTGTCACGCCAGTTACACCTATAGCTCCGGTCGCCCCTGTTACTCCTGTGGCACCGGTAGCGCCTGTCACTCCCGGCGCTCCAGTAAGTCCTGTTGGACCTGGTATCCCCGGTGTTCCCATCGGACCGGTTGGCCCCATTGCCCCAATTGCTCCAGTTACACCTGTTGCTCCAGTTGCACCTATCGCTCCCGTGACGCCCGTCATACCTGTAGCTCCGGTTACTCCTACTTCCCCTGTCGGTCCTGTTGCTCCCGTCACTCCTGTAGTCCCAGTTGTTCCCGTTGCACCTGCCACTCCCGGGTCTCCGGTTGGGCCTGTGGCACCGGTAGCGCCTGTCATTCCCCGCGCTCCGGTAAGTCCAGTTGGACCTGGTATCCCCGGAGTTCCCGTCGGACCGGTTGGCCCTGTTACCCCTGTCGCGCCAGTTGGCCCCGTCGGACCGGTTGGGCCAGTTACACCCATCGCTCCCATGGAGCCTTTTGCCCCCCGCCGACCCCCTTCACCTGTAGCTCCTGTGGGACCTGTTCCTCCTGTCGGCCCGGTAGCTCCTCTTATTCCCGTTGCACCACAATACCAATCCGTTGGAGTAATCACGCCAGATAAGACGTTGTCCAATTTACACTGTAATAGCCACTGCTTTTTCGTTATTTCCTGAAGCGTATGCCTGACGCTTTCATTCACATTTAATAAGTCTTGAACCGTTGCAGGAGGGCCCGCTAACCCCGGCATCGTTCCAAGGACGTACTGAAGCTTTTCTCCCTCCGCATTCATCACATGGCTTAACCCTAACTCCTCCATCGCAATGGAAGTGAGTAAGTGATTTATGGCTTGGTCCTTTGACATAAAGGGAGCAGGAGTGACTTTAGACCGGTTATCTTCAGGCATTCAGCACCTCCGCCGCTCGTATGCAAGCCTCAGTTATTTCAGGTACTGTGCGTATGCATACTGTTATTCTCCAAGGCGCCCAGCATATTACTGAACTTCATGTGCAGCATCACTTCCCTCAACAGCACATCCTCCATCATTTTTCGAACCGAATCTTGAATGACGAATAAATCATGAACGGAGATAACCTCTGACATTTTCAGCGCAGGGTGCAAAGTCCCCGCCACATATTGAATTTTCTCGGCTTCTGCGTTAACGATATGAGCCAATGCCATCTCCTCTATAGCGATTGTAGAGAGCAGGTGCATGATCGTATGACTTCGCTCTCTCCTAGCAATGGATTCGGGGTTGGACGAATGGGCTTTAGACATTCATCTCACCGCCTTCATCTTTATTGTTGTCTTGGATTTTGCTGGGCGAATACACGGTTCTAAGCAGATAGGGCGGCGAAGGAAAAGGGGAACGTTTCGTAGACTGAGCATTCCGCAAATGCTGGCTCAGCAGCGGATCGATCTTGCCTGTCATTTGTATAGAGAGCAGCAGCGTATGTATTCTGACGGGATTCCACCGAACCCGATCTTCCTTATTCAACCGAGGTAGACCTATATTTACTTTCTGCTGATAGAGATATAGAAACTGAGAAACGGCGTGAGCGTCCGAAGATGGATGTAAACGAGCATTTTCGCTTTTCATTATCAGCTGCCGAAGGTCGTTTACGGAATTCAAGAATCGTTGGAATGACTGATGAAGCTCCAATAGCGATGGAAAAAGCACCGTTGCGAGCGTATGGCTAAGTTCATTCTCCAGTGTCTGCTTCATCCTGCCCCTATTCCCCATCATTGCAATCGTCCCAGCCATGTCCGGAGTCATTGAGTTCCATGACATTTTCCAATTTTCGCAGCAACAACCATTCCTTCATCACAATCACATCCAGCAACTGGGTCACCTGGCCACTCAGTTTAATGAGGTCCGCATGGGAAGGCTCAACCGATAGGCTGTGTGGATGACCCACAAAAGCCTGAATTTTCTCGGCTTCGGCATGAAGCAAATGGGCAATCGCGTTTTCCTCCATCGCAATCGATTTTAACAAATCGATGACTACCTCTTCTTTGGTCGGCCTGAAACTCTCTTCGGGAATCTGCGGCATGCTCATGCTTAAGCCCCTCCTCGTGGAATGATTACTGTGCATGAAGTGAATGTGATCCCAGAATAATCTATCCCCATTTATTATTTAGAATATTGAGCTAACAACGGCGATATTCGTCATTTCTGAATAGGGCGGCTTCTAATTGAGGATACCCGGTTCATTTCGTAAGCTGACTTGAATATATATCTGGCATATTCTTATGAATCAAAATCATACATGGGGGTAATTTCATTGAACACTATTAGTCTATGCATGATCGTAAAAAACGAGGAACTCGTTTTAAACCGCTGTTTATCCTGTGTTGCCGACATCGTGGATGAGATTATTATTGTTGATACAGGCTCAACCGATCGCACAAAAGAAATCGCTCAATCCTTTACGGAATCCATCTATGATTTTGAGTGGATTGACGATTTCTCGGCTGCGCGAAATTTTGCTTTTAGTAAGGCTACCCAGGACTATATCTTATGGCTCGATGCTGACGATATCCTGCTGGAAGAAGACCAGCTCAAGTTAAAAGTGCTTAAAGAAACCCTTACGTCCGGCATTGATTCCGTTACCATGCTCTACCATTTAAGTTCAGACGAATTTGGCAATGTCACCTTCAGTCTCCGGCGCAACCGTCTTGTGAAGCGAATCAGGGGCTTCCGGTGGATTGGACCCGTTCATGAGTATTTAGAGGTCTATGGCAATATCATGAATAGCGATGTAGCGGTTACCCATCTCAGCTCGAAGCATGATCCCGATACCGGCCGAAATCTTAGAATCTACGAGAAACGTGCGGCCGCTGGCGAATCGTTCACGCCACGAGATTTATTCTATTATGCGAATGAATTAAAGGATCACGGCCAATTCGAGAAGGCTATTGATTATTACGAACAATTTTTACATACGGAAAAAGGTTGGATTGAGGATATACTCACCGCCTGCAGCAGGCTATCCGATTGCCATCACGAGCTCGGAAACGGGCAAGCCTCTTTTGAATCCTCTATCAGATCCCTGCATTATGCGCCACCACGGTCAGAATTCTGCTGCCGCATCGGTTACCATTTTTTCGTAAAAAACAACTACGATACGGCCATCTACTGGTATAAACTGGCGACCGAGCTTGAACTGCCTTCGGATTACATGGGATTTCACAATCCCTCCTTCTCCACCTGGCTGCCTCACCTGCAATTGGCCGTTTGTTACGACCGGATCGGAGCTCATGCTCTTGCGAATCAGCATAATGAGAAGGCGCTTGTCTATCGCCCAGGTGATGAGACGATGCTGGCTAACCAAGAATATTTTCGAAACAAGCTGCAGGAGCTCCAAAGCGACCAAGAGAGGCCGAGCTTATGAAAGCCAAGGAACGCAGACGTGTTCTGATCGGCAGTCCTGTAAGACAGAAGCCTGAAATCCTGAGCCATTTTCTGGCTTCATTACTCCGGTTGAAACACGATCATCTGGATGTAAGCTACTTCTTTGTTGATGATAACAACGATGAGTTATCCAGCGCACAATTGAGCCGATTTATGAAGGAGACAAACCATGTTATTATCCATAGCGCTCAAAGCCAAGACGATTACGATTATATCCGCAACGAGACAACCCATTATTGGAATGATTCGTTAATTTGGAAAGTAGCTGATTATAAGAACAAAATCATTCAATACGCGCTTGATTTACATTATGACTATTTGTTTCTCGTTGATTCGGATCTGCTGTTAGCACCCCAAACATTGAGCCATCTCATCGCAACCAATAAAGAAATCATCTCGGAAATTTTCTGGACACGTTGGCAGCCAGACTCACGGCCCCAACCCCAGGTGTGGCTCAAAGATGAATATATGCAATACGAACAAAGCCCAGGCGAAACGTTGGATGAAGCACAGAAGGAGCAACGTTACCAGCAGTTTGTGAGCCGGTTAATGGAGCCGGGAGTATATGAAGTGGGCGGTCTCGGAGCTTGCACTTTAATCCATCGCCAGGCACTCGTGCGTGGAGTTAACTATAAACGAATCTACAACTTATCCTTTTGGGGAGAGGATCGGCATTTCAGCATCCGGGCAGCCGCGCTTGGCTATACCTTATATGTAGATACTCACTATCCGGCCTATCACATTTACCGTGAAAGTGACCTTCACAATGCCAAGCTGTTTCTGCAGGCGACAGAGGAGATTTCGTCCATCCCTGAGGTTACGCTTAGTCAATTTGAAGAGCATGAGGAGAACTGCCTTAGCCAAGTTATTGCTGCTACTGGTACTGCACGCCCATCACTCACCCTTACGATCGTACTGCGGAATGAGGGAAACCGCTATTTGCGGCAAGCACTTGAACAGCATCGCCGCTATATTGATCAAGCCGTTATTATTGATGATGCCAGCACGGATAACACGCTCGATGTATGTATGGAAACATTGAAGGGAATTCCGCTGCGACTGATCCGCAACGAGTCCTCCCTGTTTCACAATGAAATCGAGCTCCGTAAACTACAGTGGCGCGAAACCTTGAACATTCATCCGGAATGGGTCCTGAATCTGGATGCAGACGAATGGTTCGAATCCTCCTTTGTGGGCGAGCTTCCCCTCATGCTTGAACAACAAGAATTCGATTTGTTTTGCTTCCGGCTCTATGACTTCTGGAACGAAACCCATTACCGGGATGATGAATACTGGAGCTCACATAAAACCTATCGCCCTTTTCTTCTTCGTTACCGGCCCGAGGTGAATTATTTCTGGAAAGAGACGGCTCAGCACTGTGGGAGGTTCCCTGCAAATGTGTTCGAACTTCCACATCATCTGTCCGCCATTCGTCTTAAACATTACGGGTGGGCCAAACCGGAATACAGGCTTGAGAAACACATGCGCTATCAGTTGCTTGATCCTGAAGCGAAATTCGGCTGGAGGGAACAGTACGACTCCATCCTGGATGAGTCACCTGCACTGGTTGAATGGGTAGAATCATGAGTACCGGAGGCAAGGAGCGATGGACATGAGGATCATTCATACACTGCCATTATTCATTCGGGAGAGCTCACGCGAGAACGATTTATATATGGCAAGCCTGGCGCTGAGCAGTCTCCAGCGCTCCCAAGATCATGTGACGGTTCTGTTTAATCAAGGGTGCCTTACGAATGAAGAACTGCACGATTGGCTGCAAACACAAGGCATATCCGGTATTATTCGCGGGAGCGGAACTAATATAGGCATCGCTGCAGCCAGGCAAGCATGTTTTGAATTTATATGGGAGCACTTTCCGGAAATCGAATACTTATCTGAAATTCATGTCGATATGATATTTCCTCCGAACTGGTACGTCCCCCTCCTTCGCTATCTGGAGCGTACAGACGAGCCTATGGTTTCACCCGGTATCGTTACTTCAAACGGGGAACTACAGCCGCTAAGAGAGTATATTCTTCTGCCGGATACACCGGATAGGATCAGCGAAATGCTCCAGCGGCTCCCAAGAGAAGGAACGACAGATGGATTCGTACATCCGGTCGTTCACCGTGCGGGGATTCTGCGTGAGATTGGCGGGTATGATCCCCGTTTCCTATCTGGCAAGCAAGGATATGAGGATGATAGCCTGCTGCTGGGCATGCGTTATTACATGGGAACGCGAACGAAATGGAGGCCGAAGTGCTGCCTGGAATCCTGGGTATACCACGCAACGATGGCGCAGCGCATGTCGCTTCCGGATAAAGCTATTGATTTTTCCATGAACGAAGACGGCTTGTTTCATCAATATGGGGCCTATGGATTAAGAGAACTTGCTGATATTCACAATGGCTCCGAGGGATTCCTCCAGCTGTTTCGCAAATATACGCCAGACCTCAAAGGAGTGAGCAGATAATATGCGACAGGATGAGCAGCAGAAACAGATATGGGATCAGCTATGGTCCCGGGAGGTATCCTATCACTGGGATTCATTGAGCCAAACCATATACGATAAGATCATGGAGGTATCAGGAGGCATTCAGGGGAAACGCATCCTTGAGGCTGGTTCCGGGACAGGCAAGATTTCGCTTCGTCTGGCGGCTGAGCATGCAGAAGTAACTTTAGTCGATTATTCCGAGAATGCCCTGCACAACAGCCGAAGCGCATTTTATAAGGCCAAGGTTCCAGGCACCTTTGTTCTCTCTGACATAAGGGAAATGCAGCTTCCTGACCAGCAATTCGATATTACCTGGAATGCAGGTGTACTTGAGCATTTTGAAGAAGACGGGCAGATCACGATTTTAAGGGAAATGATGCGGGTCACCAGACCGGGAGGAACGATTATGGTCCTCACCCCTTTTGCGGAGTGTTTGCCGTACCGTGTAGGTAAAGAAGCCGCTGAACAGCTCGGCACCTGGATGTACGGTATGGAGCACCCAGCCTTTTCTTTCAAGGATCCATTTGAGCGATGCGGAATAACGTTCGTTGAGGAGAGCAGTATCGGATTCTTGGACAGTCTGGATTTCCTGGATTTTATCCGGGGTTCCCAGACCGTCAAGCATTGGCTGACGATGTGGTATCATGGACTCCCGGAACAAGAGAAGCGCAATGTGCCTGGATACTTGCTCGTCAGCGTTGGAATGGTGGGACCGTTACCCGAGCCTGCCGTGAGTCAATGGAATCAACCCCTTCATCATTGGCGATCGCCTGAAGAGAAACTGTCCCGTGCCCAAACGATCATCTCCTCCTATCATGCCAAGCGGAATGAGAGCCACTACTTGTCTGTTTACAAGGATGAGGAAGCCAGCTACTGGTTTCCGCTGCTCTCCACTTTGGACTCGTTGCTTGTAAACCGAGGCACCAGGGTGCTGGATATTGGTGCAGCTTACGGTACACTCTTGATGTACAGCGTTCTGTCCGGAGCCCAAGCATACGGTCTGGATCGAATCGCGGATTATTGGTCCGTGGAGCTGGAACAAGATTATGGGATCCAATGGAGCCAATGCAATATTGAAGCTGAGGATATTCCGCGAAGCGAACGATACGATGTCGTTCTGTTTACGGAAGTGCTTGAGCATATGAACTACAATCCCATACCGGTCCTCCGCAAAATACATGAAAGATTGATGCCAGGCGGAAGCCTGCTCATCTCCACACCATGGAAACGATACTTTGCTCCTGCTCATTCCGATCCGGACCTCCTCAATATGCCTTACTACCAAACCGGCGACGGATTTATCGATGCAGAGATGAAATATTATACGATTGACGAATTGTATGTACTATCGGAAGCGGCGGATTTTCATGTGAAATCGCTAGACGTATTTAATGGACATCTGCTTGCCCAGTTTCTTAAAAAATAGCAGCTTGGCATTTTGACCTCCCGCATTAATTCCTGAACTTCTCTTAAAAAAAACAGCAGCCCGGCTCTTCTAAAGAGCCGGGCTGCTGCTATTTATTGGATCTATTTGACGGAGACGGTGATGGATACGGTCTTTGAATCGTACTGCCCTTTAATGCGGGCGGTTCCCTTCGCGATCGCTTCAATACGTCCGTTCGTTACTTTGGCAACGCTGGAGTTACTGGTTGTCCAAACAGCGGTGTCTCCGACATTTGTTTTCGCGCCGGTATCGAATTCAGCTGTAACCGTTACAGTCTTAACGTCACCGGGCTTCAGGTTCAGTTTCTTCTCGCTTGCCGTCAATTTCTTCAATTTCGGAACTACGTTTACCTTGACTGTAACCTCTTTGCCTTGGTAAGAACCCGTAATCGTAGCCGTTCCCTCGGCAACCGCTTTAACAGACGTTTTGGATACCGTCACAATCGCACTGTCCGATGAGCTCCAATTCATCTTGGAGGAGAGCGAAACCGTCTTGCCGTTACTGTAATAGCCTGTAACTTTGATCGATTTGGATTTCTTGATGTTGAGATCGATTTTCTCGGGCTCTACAACGATCTTGACAACTTCCTGTTCAACCACGACCGGAATCTTGATGTCTTTATTCAGATAAGTTCCTTTCAGTGTTGTCGAGCCTTTGGTTAATCCCTTAAGTGTACCGTCCTTAATGACAGCTGCCGAGCCCGTCAGTGACCATTCAACGGAAGAAGTCACATCGCTCTCCGTGCCATCTTCAAATACAGCATTTACTTTCGGCAGCGCAATGCTTCTGCCCATAACCAGCTGATACTCTTCTACATCCGGCAGCAGCACCAGCACTTTTTCATTGACGGTAACCGGCACCGTCGCTACTTCTCTGGAGCCGATCTTACCGGTGATTGTTGCTGTACTGGCTTCAATGGCTTTGATTTTGCCGTCTTCGGTCGTTACCACTTTCTCATCGCTGGAAGTCCAGATAACCGCGCTGCTGAAATCCTCTTTCTCGTCGTCCAGAAGCGTTCCCGTCACTTTAGGGAAGGATTTGGATTCGCCTTTGAGCACGTCCACTTCCGTTTCGGCTGCCTCAAACTTGGTCACGGTCGGATATACTTTTACCGTGAATTCTTTGCTGATTCCCAAGTAACTCACTTTGATGGTGGAAGTTCCCGAAGCTCTCGCTGTAATCACGCCACCATTAACGGATACGGCCAGCGGGTTGGATGAGGTCCATTCCCCGGTCACGTCAATGGATTGCGAAGCCGCGTTGCGAACCTTGGCTTGTACCGTAATCGAATCATTCATAAACAGAACCGGATTCTTGACGAAATCCGTCTGATCCAGAATCAAAGCTTCATAAGGATTGCGCACATACACATCCACTTTGGCCGTTGAACCCAGATAGCTCACGCTGATCGTAGATTTACCCAACGCAACCGGTTTTAGCTTGCCATCCTCAATCGTAGCTACGGAGGAATTGGACGATTTCAGCTCTACCTTGTCCGTTACGTCCATACCTGCATCGGTCTCCGACTGCTTGGCAAAGACTTTCAGCTCAACAGGAGCATCGCCAACTAAGAGCTCCTGATCCTCGCCCGGCACGATCGCAAGCTTTTGGTAAGGCGCAACGACTTTAACCGTAAAAGAAGCCTTAAGCCCTTTGTATTCCGCAGTCACGGTTGCGCTTCCCAAACCTACAAGGGTCAGTTCGCCTTTGCTTACTTTTACTACGCTGTCATCGGAAGTGGTCCACTTCGCTTCCGTGGTGACGTCGTTCGTTCCGTCAGCCAACGCTTTAACGGTTAGACCTTCCGTTCCAAGCTTATGTTCCACTTTATCCGGTTGATCCAGTTTAAACTCATCAATTGCAAATTTGACATCGACATCAATCGTTTTGATCGCGCCTTTGTATTTTGCCGTAATTCGAGCCGTACCTTTCTCCAGTGGAATAATCAGTCCACCGTCAACCTTTACGATTCTTGTGTTGGACGAAGTCCACGTCGACTCATTGGTTACATCCTTCTTCGTAGAAGAGCCTTCAATGTTAGCCAATACGCGAAGTTGTTCCGTTGTTTCATTAACGGTTAAGTAAATTTTGCTCTCGTTCGTATCAAATTCAATCGACGTTACGTCCCCGGAGGCGGCGAATACGCTGGTTGGAAAAACCATCGCCAACATCATCACAACGACAAGAAAGATCTTCGTTGTCTTTCTGTTTAAGCTCATTTATTTCTCTCCTTTGTACCTTCTGTCTCTCAGGCTTTTTTTCAGTCTATCTCTATATCGACAATCCCGGATTAAATCGTTACCTTCCGACGCCAAAATAGGCACAAAGTAGGATAATTTCCCAGCTCCGAATCGCGGAAAAATTCCGGCGTGATGAAATGGACAGCTGCCCCTATCAGTCTAAACCCGGGTAATGGTCATCCTGCTTATCAGTTCAATTTTATGAGTTTATAATTGTTCAACAGATAATGGATGCCCGAGTAAATCGTCAAGGCTACTGCTGCAAGCATGAGAAATTCATCCACTTGAATCATCGTGATGAGCTGAAACGGATAATTATCCAGCAATACCGCTGCAATGGCTATCACCTGAAGCACCATTTTCCATTTGCCTAGACTGTCAGCGGACAAAGCGATTCCCTGCTCAGATGCGACCATCCTAAGCCCAGTGATTACAAATTCCCGCGCAATAATGGCAACGGCTATCCATGTCGCAACCATCCCAGACTGAACCATCATGATTAAGGCCACCGATATGAGCAGTTTATCCGCGAGCGGGTCCAGCAATTTTCCAAGATTCGTGATTTGATTGTATTTCCTCGCGATGTAACCGTCCAGCTTGTCCGTAGCCGAAGCAAGAAGGAATACGCCCAGCGCGATATAAATTCCATAAACATGAATAAATCCGAAGAAGCCGCTATTCTCGGTCAACCATAATGGATACTCAGCAAAAAAAAGAATAAATAATGGAATCAACAATATTCTGGCTATCGTAATTTTGTTGGCAAGGTTCATCAGCTCATCTCCTCGATCTGCAATTGGAGTCGTTCGTTCCCCTAACTATTCTGCATCATAAAAGGTCATATGCTCTTTATCCGCGCGGTAATAATCCAGCCTGTCTTTCAAACCGCCCGTGTGAAACTCAAACATATGGCCATCCGGATCCAGGAAGTAGATCGACTTCTTATCCTTCTCATCCCTTGCCCTACTCGGCAGAATCTCCACCTGGAGCGCTTGCAGACGAAGCAGCGTCGTTTCATACTCATCCTCTTCCATAGTAAAGGCAATATGCGTATACGTTCTATTCGCGGTGCTTCTGTCGACCTGTTCTTCATTTAAAGCAATCCACAGTCCGTTCAAATCGAAATAAGCCAGCTTTCTCCCCTTGACCAGAAGTTTGGCTTCAAACACGTCCCTGTAAAAAGCGATGGACCTTTCCAACTCCGAAACAGAAAAGCAAAGATGGTTAATGGCTTGCAGGTTCATTGTTAGGCGACTCCATTTCATTAAAAGGTTCGATGATGTCCAGCACATGCAGCGGTTGATGGATCTTCTCATACTCGCTCTCAAGGTATGTATTGAACCAATAGGCGTGATATGGCGTAAGACCGGCATTGCTGGCGCCCCTCAGTTCGTCTGAACCGCCATCCCCGATAAACAGAGATTCCTGCGGTGTCACGGATAATCGGTTACAAGCCAATCGATAGATTTCGGCATTCGGCTTGGCTACCCCAACCTCATAAGAGAAGATGACTTCATCGAAGTAGGGTGCCAATCCGCTCTGACCAAAAGAGATCACCTCTTCTTCCGAGCAATTGCTGATCAGGCCCAGCTTCAATCCTCGTTTACGCAAAAGGTCCAGCATCTCATAGATTTCCGGTGGGATGGCGCTGAAAGGGATTGTCTTCTCGCTTACTCTCGATTGGTAGAGAAACTCGACGCGTTCCTCATGATAGGGCAAACTTCGGGACTCCAGAATATCCCGGATAACCGCGTGATAACTGGGAAAATGCCCATTCATTCTTCGCTCAAACCGGATACGCCACTCCCGTTTAAACTCCGCTTCCGATAGCCCGAGACCATTCAAATAATCATAAGACCTCTTGGATATCCGCTTACCCTTTTCGAACTCCGTAATTAACGTCTCGTACAAATCGAAGAACACCGCTCTGACCATCATAAACACAGCTCCCTTCGTTAATCAACGACACCTGCCGCCTGAGGCATTTTAGCCGGATACTGCTTGATTGTTTCATCCAGAACAATCCCCGTCTTCTCATCCCATATCTCGCTTAATTCAAATGTGCCTTCTTCAAAAAACAAGGGGAACCGGCGCTTAAACCAATCCTGCATGGGCAGTTTCAATGCCTCTTCAAGGTCCACCCATACCAGTTCGCCTTCGGGGGGATTCTCCAGCAACTCCCCTTCAAAAGAAGTGGCCAAATAATTAAACACCATATACCGAAGACCTGTATTCGGTTCACACGATTCCTCGAGACCCTTATAGATAATGTCCTTCACAATCAAACCGGTTTCTTCCCGAACCTCCCGAATCGCTCCGTTCACAATGCTTTCCGGAAAATCCACTTTGCCGCCGGGCGCAATATAACCGGGAAATCCTTTGGCATCCGGTCTATTCATCAGCAGGATTCTGCTTCCGTCTTGGATCATGCACATGGTGTACAACTTCACTTCGATCTGCAACCTCATCCCTCATTCCTACGGTTCCTACGTGGTTATAGTATACAACCAGAAACGCTGGATGACGATATGATGAACGGAGATTCATGTCTTCTGCTTAAAAAAAGACCCGAGCAGCTTCTGCTCCGGCCTTTCCGGTAAGTGTATGATCAGCCTTGTCGAATCTCCGCTTTACGCGGCCATTCTCATGTCGGACGAATATCCGCCATACATCATATAACTTGCGCTCGGGGTTTGAACCTGCATCGGAACCATGCAACCGATGGCAGATGCTTCACTGCTATTCCATTGAATAAGTCTTACGACTGCTTCAACATCCCCGGATTGGTAAGCCTCAGCCAATGCCCGAAGATTCAGCGTCATTTCCTCCTCTTCCGGCATGGTCAAGATAAGTTCCTCTTCTTCTGGATCCAGCGATTGCAGCACTTTGTGAGCACGATGTAGAGCCGCTTTCACCGCTCCCTCCGTCGTTTTCAGTTTAACCGCGGTTTCCGAAACCGAATATTCATACACTTCACGAAGCAGCAGCACCGTTCGCTGCAGGGGCGACAAGTGTTCCAGCAGCCATTGAAAAGCGAACTCGATGTTCAGTTTGCTGTCCTCGTTCGACGTTTCTTCCCTAGGCAAAACTTGTTCCAGCTTCTCATCCAGAATTCGTCTATAGGTCTGATCCCGGCGGACCCGGTCAATCCATGTATTCTTGGCAATCCGAAGCAGCAGCGCTTCGGGATTAACATGGCTCCGCTGCTTTATATGCTCCAGTGCCTTGATCCAAGTGTCCTGCACCAGATCATCGGAATCCCATGAGGAGTTTGTAAGGGACAGACAATATCTGTGCAGGGTAGCATTCATTTCCTCCAGGCTCAGATCAGCCGGAGGGGTGACGCTCGGTCGATATATCGTCATCGGAAACCAACTCCTTTCCTAACCTCAGTAAGATATCTTATAGGTAAACGAACGAAGTTATCTTTTCGTTACTTTGATTGTCGAAAATTTTATTTCGTGGTTTCTGCGTATCTTTTGCGGCTGCTTCTTCGTTTACTTGCTGAAACCAGAAAACCTAACGAATATGGAGGATGAAACCATGAATATTGTTCCTTATGTTGTTGAACAAACCAACCGGGGCGAACGATCTTACGATATTTATTCCAGATTGCTGAAGGATCGGATCGTGTTTGTGGGTGCAGCCATCGATGACGCCATCGCTAACAGTATTATTGCACAGCTGCTGTTTCTGGCGGCTGAGGATCCTGAGAAGGATATCCACATGTACATTAATAGTCCGGGCGGCTCTGTTTCTGCGGGCTTTGGCATTTACGATACCATGCAGATTATCAAACCTCAAGTTAATACCATTTGCACGGGCTTCGCCGCTTCTTACGGCGCGATCCTGCTGCTGGCGGGGGCCAAAGGCAAACGCCTTGCGCTGCCGAACAGCGAGATCATGATCCATCAGCCGCTGGGTGGTGTACAGGGTCAGGCCACCGATATTGCCATTACGGCTAAACGCATCTTGAAAACCCGCGAGAAGCTGGCGCACATTATATCCGAGCGGACAGGTCAATCGGTCGAACGCGTCGAAAAGGATATGGAGCGGGATTATTTTATGTCGGCAGAAGAAGCGAAGGAATACGGGATCATTGACGATATCGTCACGAAACTGTGACGCTAATCGAAATCATGTCCAACACCGCTAGCCCCGATACTATATTTTATTCACTAGGAGTGAACCATGTATGCTGAAAAGTTTGCTGAACCAGGAAGTGAGCATTTATTTTACGGATGGAAGTTATGTGCGAAGCGGCACGCTGGAGGAAGTAGGCGAACAATTCATCCGGTACAAGGATGAATACGAGATGCTGTATATACCGTTAACCGCAATCCGTTACGTTTCGGTGAATACCAAGGAACGAGACAAACCGAAGGTCGGCTTCACGCCAACTTCCTGATGGATAACAAGAACCGCATGGGCAACTTAGCTCATGCGGTTTTCGTTTGTATCGCTATTTATTTTGTCTAATATGAACGAGAACATTCGCTGTTTGCAGACATCGTTCTGCTCCCTCTGGTGAAAGCCGATAAATTGCAGGGCATGAATAATGGAGTAGAAATCAATCAGCGCCCGCTGCTCTCGGTTCGCTCCCCAATGCCTGCATAACGCCTCCACGTAGGGCAATCCCTGATCTCCAATATCAGAGATCACCGCCGTTTGGGTGAGGGCGATCATGTACAGCGGATCCCCGTAGCAGACCCAGTCGAAATCAACGATGCCCTGAAGCTTGCCTTCGGCTACAATGACATTCTTGATCGTAAGATCATCAAGGAAACAGACAGGCTCCACTTGGTTGAAATAAGGCTTGTAACGCTGATTCATTGTTTGCAATTGGACAATGGTTTCCGGAGTAACATCGTCGATAATGTGATCTATATGATTGCCGAAATCACGATCTATGATCTCTGTCCAAGATGAAAAAGGGCCCTGCTCCCCGATCGGAACCCATCCGAATCCGGTGCCCCTCGGAAGCTCTGACACTCTGCGCTGGTATGAAATGATCTGTTTGGCAAGTTCAGCCAATTGTTCACGCGTCATTCCCTCCAGCTCATATCGGAGGTCCCGTCCGGGAAAGTGCTCCAGTATCATATAAGCAAAGGGGACCTTTTCCAAGGATACATCCGTTCGGATCACGTTCGGTACCGGCAAACCTAATGAAGAGAGAATCGCAATATTGTCCGCTGTATGCTTCAGGACGCCGGGCTTGTGATTGGTTCTGAGAATGATTTGTTCGTCTGAAAATGTCACTCTGTATACCTGATTGGTATGGCCAAATGACATGCGTTCGATCTTTAGCGGCGGACTGCCGTAAACCTCCGTTATAAGATCCCCCAGGTTCATCTCCACCACCTGCCTTAACGGTTGCTTTATTTATACATCTTCAAAATGTTCAACGACGGGGAATGGATCGTAAAAGTGATGCAGTAATTCTTTCCATTCCTGATATTCGGCGGATCCCCTAAAACCTATCGTGTGGTCCTCCAGTGTCTCCCATTTCACCATTAGAATGTATTTGTGTGTATCCTCCAAACACCGCTTTAACTCATGATGGATATAACCCTCCATCTTGGATATGATTCCTGAGGCGACTTGGAAATTGCGTTCAAAATCTGCCGTAAGTCCTGGTTTCACCTGCAGCATGGCCACTTCGAGTATCATTGCATTCCCTCCTTGTTGTAAGGCTAATATTTATATCACGTTCTATCCACTATATTCAAGCTCGGTAGAAGCCTGAAAAGTAAATACCCCCTCTTCATCCGGCTCAAGACGATACACCTTCTGGACGGCATTCAGGTTCAGCCCTCCATAAATATGCGGGTACAATTGGTTCATCTCATATAAGTCCTCATATACAATCTCCGCATCCACCTGATCTTCCTGAATACCCAATACCAATAGATCCGTCCTGCCTGAGTAGAACGTATTGGCTACTCCGCCGACTTGCTCCTCTGTGGAGCAGTGGATGAATCGGTCCGTCTCTAAGCTCGGCGGCTCGTACAATCTATGCTCTCGTGCTGCCATCCAGACTTCCTTAGAAATTATATGATAGATCATGCCGTCCGTTCCCCCAGTCGCTTATATTTCATATATCTTGACACACTTGAGATAAAAAAACCACACCCGCTTAGAAAGTACATTTACTTTATGATGACATCCTTAAGGTCACGGCGGGGACTGGGATAAACCGAGGTCAAAGGATAACCGATACGAAACAGGAATACTGGCTCCCCATCCAAGGTATCTGTTAATTCTGTAAGCTGTCGGCCAAAAGGTCGATTCGTGCTCCCAAGCTGCAGCTCCCGGTCTCTCATCTCCATAGGCTGATTCAATGGATGCAATGCCAAGCCCTCCGCTGTCCCTTTCAGATGAAGCCTCTGCCAGAAACGTCCCGCCTTTACCCGATCCACCGGATTGTGCAGGTCCGCAGTCGTGAGCAATCCATAGGCAGCTGCCGTTTGAACATGTGTTTGTCGCGTAGATTTCAGCCAGAACTGATTCGCACTGTCGTGAGAAACACTTGGCAGCATTTTCCCAGCCGCCCGGACCAATGCCGGTCCAGCCTGAGCATCTAATGTCAGCCCGTCCCGATTCTTCTGTAGCTCATCCCAATTCCCGCGAAACCAACGGTTGCTATCATAGCTCATCTCGTCATCCGCGATGATAGCCTCAGTTGCCCTAATCACTAACTCTCCTGCTCTGCTCTTCTCATCGTTTGTAGTCAGCCAGGTCAGTGTTACATTCGGTAGGTCATTTCCAAGCATGCTCATCTGCTGCAACGTTTCAGAAGCTACCACGCGGTCCGTATCATAGGCACCCCGATGCGTATGCCTCCCAGATATGGCCTGATAAAGGGACGAATTCGTTTTCTTACCTGAGGAATTCAGCTGTACATTCGCGATATAACCTGTGTCTAGAGGATCTGGAAAATAGGTCAGCTTCGGAACATACCCTTTCGCGGTGGCTGCTTGCATCAGATTCTCCAGCGCACAACCAAGTCCCATATGCATTTCTCTTAACAAGGGATCCATCGTTCCGAGGGTGCGTGTAAGATCGGCGTAAAGCTCAATAGAAGTCTCTGACACCCTAAACAACCAAGGTTGCGTGTTATGAGGATTGGATGCAAGCGTAGCTGCATGAACTAAAGCCATGGGCTCAGATAGGGAGGAAGCTTCATCAAGTGACCATAACTCATAAGCAGGTCCCTTCCCCGTGCTGAATACTCCTTGATTGACCGCCCTCCACAACAATCCACCAAAAGAAATGGCAAGAAAAGAGGCACCCGCTTTTTTAAGAAAATCTCTTCTGGATGAGTTTGACGTCATCAGCTTGTCGGCTAAGCCGGGTTCCTTCCCGATTTTCTTCATTTGTTATCCCCCTTAAGTTTTAGTTGCGTCATTCACCGCGGGCATAAAGGGATGAAGTACGGACAGAATCAATGCAATTCCCTGTTCGATCTGGCTTTCATCGGCCCCTACACCACCACTTTCGAGATAAGACAACCAGTAGTTGCTAATAATCCAGCAGGATGTCAATAAGGATTCCATATCTACGGACTCAGGTATTTGGAAGACCCCGGCATCCACAAATACTTTAAAGAACTGCTGCAACTCGCCTATCCGCTGCGTCTGGATTTGTTGATGAACAACTTTCAGTTCCGGATCCGCTCTCATCAAAGGAATAAGTTCACGGTAAAAGAAACGATATTTGAGCTGAAGCTGAAGGTTAAGCCGGATAATATCCTCAAGATCGCCCAGGGAAGGCATATAGTCCTCCTTGGAAGAGAGCCACACCCGATCCCAATCCGCAATCATTACCTGAAGAATAGCGCGGATAATATCTTCCTTATTCTGATAATGATAGTAAAGGTTTCCTGGACTGATCCCGATTTCACTAGCTATCCGATTCGTGGAAACAGCGCCCGTTCCATACTCGTTAAATAAATCGATAGCTGCCTGAATGATTCTATCCTTGGTTTTGGAGCCCATGATGGTTCACACTTCCTCCATAAAAAAAATAGAGTATTTACTCTAAATCCATTTTAGAGTAAATACTCTATAATTGCAAGTCAATCACATAAAAAGAAGACATCATGAATGATGTCTCCAGGCTGTCGAGAAAGTCTCGACAGCTATTTTTTATATATTTAATTCAACACGACACCGCGTTAATATTATATAATATTAGTAAATAAACCGTTCGGAAGGGTGTTAAATATGTTGCGTTCT
>NZ_BIMF01000044.1 GCF_004000945.1 Paenibacillus lautus NBRC 15380 | reverse complement strand
CTTCGTTGTCTTTCGCCGAAAACTCATTTTCAGCGGCGACCTTTATAATATATCATGGTGCCCATCGTTTCGTCAAGAACTTTTTTTGAAAACTTTTTAATTCGACATTTTCTTAACCGAATTATCAAAGTCCCTTTCGAAGGGGCGAGTTATAATTTATCATAGAAACAGGTGGCTCGTCAACATGATTCGTCAAATTATTTTTCGACTTCTTGTAACAAACGTTCTGACGCATCTCAGCCTGCCTTAGAACATCTTTTTATCTACGCTAACGTTAGATACTGTCTCCTAAAGACGCTGTTTTATAACCGTATATCAAATACTTCGACACAAAAAAGGAAGGACTCGCGTCCTTCCTTAGTCGGTGTAGTACCGGATGGCTTCCGATCCATAGGATCGGACTCCTCTCCAAATCGGAACTTCCTTCACAAGTGATTGATAGACCAGCTTGCGCATCACGATCGGCAGCTCCTTGCCTACAGGTGCCAGCTCAGGGTGGAGAATAAGCTCCTGTATCGTCCAGGGATTCCGTCGGCTTCTTAATACGCGAAGCAACAGCGCTGATGAGCTCTCCAGCTTGGATATCATGGAGAATTCATATGCCAGCAGGGCCAGCTCCACTCGTTGCCCGAGCGTTTCCGTACTGACCGTAAGCTCTTCATATAATTTGCGGACGGGTGTATTCAATCCTGTAATCTGCTCCCAAACAGCCGACTCCGGATGAATCCCCCGTTCGATCAGCTCAAGCTGCCCCCAATAATGCAGACCTTCTAATAGAGTATGGTAAGCATCCAGAACCCGCTCTTCCTTCAAGAGCATCTTGGCATCTATATACTTTTGTAGGAAGTGGGCAAAACCAATAAACAATTTTTGCTCCCGGAACGGTTCAGCAAACCTAAGGAAATCACGGCGCAGATTGGACAGGCGATCTTGATCGTCTTTTATGATATCTCCTTCTAGGAAGCATTTGATCAATACTTTGTGTGTGCCGCTCAGGAGTTCCCGATGCAAATAGTCCAGCCCGATACTTACCACCTGGCAGCGTTCCCCGCCCACGATAGAATGCTGGATGGGAGGCTCGTCAGGTGTTCCGTCATACACGACAACAATATTGACCTCAAAATCATAAACAAGCAATCCTTGCTGCCTTTTGTCCGAATTACGGTATGCTATCGAACCTACAGCTTCCTCATCAACCGTATTTCCATAATAAAAAGAAAAGTTGGTTAATTCCACGTTTCCCTCCATACATTCCTTGGCGAATTTCAGCCATTTCAGTTATAATGTAATTCTACATGTCCATGTAAGTTCCTTCTTTTAGGAGATAAGATCTTATGAAGACGATAAACGGAATACAAGATTTCATTTCTCGGTTCACGTTATTTCATAAACAACTATTTGAATGACAGGAGTTTTCGAGCCATGATCTTTAAGAACGCAAAAATCAACGCCTTCCGCACTTGGGGATTGCTGCTGACGATGCTGGGTATGGGCCTTATGGTGCTTGGTACAGCCGGAATCGTATTTTTCGGCCAAGCTGGCAAAATATTTGCCGGAATCGGATTGGTGTTTGGCCTGATTATGATGCTGGGGAGTCTCGGCATTTACTTCTGGGCAGGTATGTTATCCACGAGTGCCGTCCAAATTCAGTGTCCGGAATGCAATAAATTGACCAAGATGTTGGGAAAAACCGACCGCTGCATGTTCTGCCATACCATTCTGACACTGGATCCAGGCCAGGCCAACATCACAGCAGAAGAGCTTGAAGCCCAGCAAACCAAATCCTAAAGGGGTTTGCAGAACCTGCATATTCTATAGGATTCGCAACTCGTAAGACGATTAAACATAAAGAACCCGGTTATCCTCGCGATAACCGGGTTCTTTATGTTGATGTAAGATAAGTTCAGTTAATTCTTAATCATGTATCGTCTTTAGAACATGCCAGGTTTCCGGAATGGCAAAGCTCCGGTTCCATGAAGCAATGCCGCCAAGCTTCAGCTTTTTAGCCATATTCACTCGGGATTGCAGAGAAGTACCGTCCTCCATCCATATTTTCATGATGGATTCTCCCTCCGTGAATTGAACATAGTTCTGCCCTGTACTGGCATCCAGCGAGCCTTTCACTTTCTTTTCCTTAAGTAGAGTCTGCAGCTTCTCCATCCCAATCGCTTTGGAGGACACCTTCGCCTCTCCCGCTTCGCTTGTTTCCGTCCAGACCCGTGTATATAGCGGCACGCCCAACACCAGCTTGGATGACGGTACCTCGTCCTCTTCCATGATTCGCCTTACCGACTGCTCGGCCCATGGCAGCGAGGATACGGATCCCGCTTTCGGACTCGTGGCCCAGTGCTCGTCATAAGCCATCACCATCATGTAATCAATCGTCTCTCCGAGTCGTTTCCGATCGAGAAAGAGCGACCACATCTCGCTGTTCGATTTTGGCGTCACATCGATGGAAACGATCAGCCCTCTGGCTTTGGCCAGCGGCTTCATTTCCCTTACGAACTGAACGACATGATCTTTATCTTTAGTGTGGACATTTTCAAAGTCAATATTGATTCCGTCAAGTTTATATTGCTTGGCATAAGCCAGCATCTGCTTGATAATATGCGATCTTCTATCGAAAGTAGACAGCGCCTCGGTTGTCATGTCAGGATCGAAGCTATTGTCCATCAGCCCCCAAACCTCCATGTTCCTGTTATGGGCCCAGCTAACATACTGCTTAACCGCTTTAGATTTGACCGTGCCTTCACCATCCACAATGCTGAACCACGTCGGGCTGACCACGTTGACACCGGGCAGTTCGCCAATGCTATCCGTGCTGGGATTTTTGGTATAAACAGCTTCCCAAGCCAAATTGACCGACTTATCCTTCCATTCCAGCTCTGCCCTCGACGGAGTCTGCGCAAGCATCGGAATTTCCTTCACGTCCCCAAGTTTAACCTGCTCTTTAAGAACATATCCCGTATATCCGTTATCCGCCTGGACGAACAACCGCCCCTCTTCTTCACGCCATACGCGAAGGCGCTCACCGGCCGGCATATCCAGTACAATCGGAGACTTCTTCTCCCCACTCTCGCGCAGACTCACGGTTTCCTCTGGGTTACCGGGAGCTGCTTCGGCAAACTGAATTGAATCTCCCGCACGCATCAGAATAATGGCGCCTGTCGCCGTGTCCTCGTGAACGGTCACACCATAATGCTGTTTGAGCGCCTTAATCGGAACATATGCAATGCCGTCAATCAGCTTAGGTGCGTAGGGTATGGTAACCGCCTTGCCGTTCAGCTCGCCCTTCGTGCTGTTCATCTTCATGCGGAATACCGATTCCGAAGTTGTTACAATGACGGAATCCGTTTCCTGCTCATAACGGATGTTGGCATCCACGCTCTCCTGAATAACCGTTATCGGCAGCAGCAGCTTTTCGCCGGAGCCCCGGGCAGGCTGTTCCTGCAGTTCCCCCTGAACAAAAATCGGCTTGTCCATTCCACGCCAGTCCGGCACAGTATAGGTCTGGTTGGGAAATAATGTGGTGACAACCCACCAGGCCCCAGCCGCGATCAACAGCAACCCCAGAAAGAAAGAGCTTCCTCTCGTACGCCTCTTCTTTCCCCGATATCTTCTTCTTGCCAAACTACTCCCCCATTTCACTCTCGCTCATTACTAACCCCTTAACGTTGAATAACGCCCTTAAAAATAAAAACGTGTGGAATGATTCATTCCGCACGTTTATCTATAACAACCGGCGTCTATTGGCAGGACTTGCAGAGCCCATACAGCTCCATTCGTAGTCCCTTTACTTCAAATCCGGTGCTCTTCTCAGCCTGTATTCCAACATCTTCAAGGGACGGATAGCTGAAATCTTCGATTTTACCGCAACTCTGACATATGACATGATGATGATCCGATACGTTGGCGTCGAAACGACTCGAGTTGTCCCCGTACGTCAGCTCACGCACCATGCCGGCTTCAATAAACATTTTTAGATTGTTGTATACTGTGGCTACGCTCATACTAGGAAAATTAGGTTCCAGAGCCCGATAAATATCATCCGCTGTCGGATGGCCCATAGATTCCACCAGATACGTTAAAATCGCATGACGTTGCGGCGTGATACGGACACCGGTCGTTTTCAGTTGTTCCAGCGCATGCTGTACGGACGTTCCCATGGTTGCCCACCGCCTTTAAGTTTAACTGGTTTTTACCAAACCTATAACGTTCTTAGACTTCATTGTACGGCGTTTCTTGGAATGTTGTCAATCCGGCAGAGGCGTCCAGCCCCCGTTGTTCCGGCCTTCCTCCTGTTCCGGATAGCTTCGGAAGATGTTGAGATTACTGTTTCCCTCAATACGAATGGAATGTTCGCCTGTACCGGATTCGCCGGAGATGGTTTTCTGTTCGATCAGAAGATTGGGCAGCGTCGTCAGAATTCTTCCGTAGCTAATCGTCCCTTCAAGCTTGTAATCGCCCTCGAGCGGAACGTGAAGATTCATCTCGCCAACCGCACTATATACATTCCAATCCCCACCAATGCGGGATGAACGTATAGCCACTCCGCCATTAAGAGATTCAGCGCTTAATTGCGACTCTGCCCCGCTGATCAGAATGTTGCCGTTTCTCGTCTGAACCCGGATATGATCGGTCGTTCGCTTTACCGTCATATTCCCCACTTGCGTGGTCAAATCCGTTTCGCCCGTAATATCGACGGCCAGCATATTCCCGCGGTTGGTGGACATTTTAATATTACCGGTAACGCCGCGCGCCGTAATTTCGCCATTTAAGGTCTTACCCGTCACATTTCCGTAAATCCGATCCATCGTAATCGGCCCGTTACCACTCTCCAGCAAAATATTCTCAATCGCTTCCACGCGGTTTAAGGTAATGGCTCCGTTCATCGTCCGTATCTCAAAATTGAACCGCCGATCATCCGGAACCGCGATGTTCACGTTCATACGGGGCTGCCGTTTACCCGATTCACCATAGGCCTTCCCCTTGGACCGAATCGTGATCGTCTTGCCTTCCCCCACTTCGATCGTCGACTGCTCGGCGATCGCTTCAGCCAAACCGGGCTGCTCATGATCCACCCATACTTCCGTCTCCACCTTGATATCATCTACATCCTGCCGTGTGATGGAGATATCCCCGTTTAAGTGATCGACGATGATTTTCTCGGTTTCAAGCTCCACCGGAATCTCCAATATCGGCTTCTGAAACCGGTTATCTTCAGCTTCGCTATAATCCACTCCCGCTGCCGTCAAGTTCAGGCTCACCCGGTTCCAGAGATGGAGAAAATGCTCCTGCTGGGAAATGACGAATACGGAGGCCGTAACAGCCACTGCCAGCAGAATCCCCCTCATATCGGGGCGAAACCGAAGTTCTTTGCGTCTGCCCAAGAGACGCGACAGCGTGTACCTGACTAAATATTCAACGCCGAGCAGGATAAACAACAGCGGCCACCAACGCTGGAGCATAAATATATAATCCGTGCCTCTCCACTCGTCAAGGAGCAACAACACGCCTGTACAGACAAGCAGTATGGCGGCTGTATATCGTCCCACTCTAATTTTATGTTTCATCCGTCTCCTCCCCTCGTCTTATGACGCGGCCATGACCACCGTGCCGCTGTACGTGTACTATAGGGATTTGCCCTTGTCTCTTCGGTGCCGGAGAGCTTCCCGGATTCCCGACCATATCCCGATAACGATCAGCATGATGGCAGAGGCTTCCGCACCATAGTCGCGGATTCCTGCCTGCAGCCAAGGCGGCTTCTGGTGAAACAAAATGAGCAGGGTCCCGGTAACAACCAACATGATGCCAAAAGCGATTCCCCGCTCACCCCGGAACGGATGGTTCCATCCTCTTCCGTCCTTGGAAGCAGCAGCGGCTGCCTCACCGCGCCTTTTTCGAGAGATGATATATTCCGCTGCCTGCAGCACGTCATACACGTTATAAAAATATCCTACCGGAATCAGAAGACCCAAAACGACAAGCAGCGGTACATTGATCTGCATACCGATGGAAGAGAAATATAAAAGCGCCGATATATCCAGCAGCAGCAGCATCACAAATGTTATCCCCTTGCGGTACATACCGAGGTACACATGACCCAGACCCGGAATGAGAGCGGCTAATAGAAGTGCATATAATTTCCGCTTTTTTCGCTGCAGCCCCGGGTGACGCTTAACCTGAATCGAAAGCCGTTTCTTCTTGCTGACTTCGGTTTGTGGTTCGGGTGTTGGATTCATAACCATCTCGCCTCCTTCCAAACATCCTAGGACAGGCGTTGTTTTACGATGTTTTTCTTTGATAGTACCCCAACGAGGAGCCGAAGTAACTGGCAAAAAACTGGATAGGCCGTCCTCAGAAAGCTGGCAAACCTACAAAAAAACGGCACCGCCGGTGATTCAGCAGTTGCCGTTTGTTAGGGTTCATTCCATATCCTATTCAGCCGTTACCATGGTTACATGGCCGATTCCCCGCAACTGCCGGGTGATCTCCATCGGTTCGAATTTGCGATCGGTCAAGACTTGCAGCGAGATTTCGAGCCCTAATACCGCAGGCTGCAGCTCCCCGTATGCCGCACTGCTTCGTTCGTTAACGATAAGCTTCTTGATCACGAATTCCTGTTCCTCCAGAACAGCGGATATGTCATCCAAAATATTCGGCGTATTCGCTGCATGGATGGTGATCAGATGCAATTTACTGCCGCGGATGTAACGCTGCTCCAGCTTATTGAAGACAACCAGATTAAGAAGAATGAGCACCGTCGATACAATCGAGGCAAAATAAAACCCTGCCCCAACCGCCAACCCCACGGCTCCCACAACCCAGATGGACGCGGCGGTGGTTAATCCGGTAATGGATTTACCGGTAAACAGAATGGTACCGGCACCCAAGAAACCGATCCCTGTAATGACGGCCGTGGCCAAGCGCGCAGGGTCAATCCGAACGTTAATCTCGTCTACAAAATCGGAGAAACCGTAAATGGATAACAGCATAATAAGGGTAGAACCCAAGCATACCAATATATGCGTGCGCAGTCCTGCAGCATGGTTGGAACGTTCGCGTTCAAAACCGATCAAGCCGCCAAGCAGCATAGCCAGCAGCAATCTTAATAAAATGGATACATTATCTATCACCCAAGGATTATTCAAAAGAACGATACTCCCCTCACGTCGGCTTCAATCGCTTATGCTTATATCATTCAGTGTATATGAAGATGGAACTCGGTCAATTCCACGCCCGGAGCAACCTCAAAAGCGTGATTCTTTACAAACCCGAATTTCTCATACAACGTTACCGCAGGCGTATTACGCGTCCCTGTCGAGACTACGAACATGGGCGCCTCCTTGTAGCATTCCAACACATGTCGAATTAAAGTCCCGGCGATTCCTTTGCGAAAATGACCGGGATGGACCATCATCCGTGATATGGTGACCTGCTCCTGTTCCGGCTCTACCGCAATAGCTCCGATAAGATCGCCTTCTTCATTTATATAACCAAAAAAGGTTTCCCCGCTCGCTCGGATCGTATCGAAGGTATCCTGCAGCGGAGGGATCTCCGAGAATCCGATTAATTCAGCTTCCAAAGGGTACGCCATGTGCTGCAGACTCCATATCTGCTGGACGGTATCCCTATCCTCCAAAGATAAAGCTCTTATCATTTATTCATCCCCTAACCTAGTTATTATAAGAAAAACGTCTATGGCGTACTCTCCAAGAAGACAGACCGCGTTTAGTGGTAGTTTTTCTTGCGATATCAGGCAGCAACCTCTCCGAAGTTCATACTTTCTGATATCTTAAAAAGGAACTTGCCCCTAATGCGGGACAAGCTCCCATTATCTAAATACATTTCGGGAACATGACGGATGAACGTTGATTATCCGTTCAGCACCTCAACCAGCAGTTTGTTGGCCAGCGCAGGATTGGCCTTTCCCTTGCTCTCTTTCATCACTTGACCAACCAGGAAGCCGATCGCTTTCTGTTTACCTGCCTTGTAGTCCTCCACGGATTGCGGATTGTTTGCAACCACCTGCTCGACGATGCTCTTGATCGCACCTTCATCGCTGATTTGGACGAGGCCCTTCTCCTCAACGATTTGCGCAGGCAGCTTGCCGCTCTCCAGCATCTCTTTGAAGACGGTTTTAGCGATTTTGCTGCTGATGGTTCCCTTCTCGATCAATCCGATCATTTCGCCCAGGCCTTGGCCGGTGATCTTCACTTCAGACAACTCCAGATTGTTCGAGTTCAAATAACCCAGCAAATCCCCCATGATCCAGTTCGATACGGATTTGGCATCCTTCGTATAGTTCAGGCTGTCCTCGAAGAAGTCGGCGAGCAGCTTGGACGACGTGATAACCGCAGCGTCATAGTCCGGCAAACCATACTCTGAAGCATAGCGGGCCTTACGGGCATCCGGAAGCTCCGGAATCGTTGCACGAACCGACTCCTTCCACTCCTCACTAATATGCACCGATACGAGGTCCGGGTCCGGGAAATAACGGTAGTCGTGCGCCTGCTCCTTCCCGCGCATGGAGAAGGTTTTCGCCTGGGCTTCGTCCCAGCGGCGGGTTTCCTGTACAATCACGCCGCCCTCATCGAGAATTTCCGTCTGCCGGTACTGCTCATATTCCAAACCGCGCTGTACGCCGCGGAAAGAGTTCATATTCTTCAGCTCGGCCTTCGTGCCGAGTTCCTTCTGTCCCCAAGGACGAAGACTGATGTTAGCGTCGCAGCGAAGCGAGCCCTCTTCCATCTTCACATCCGAAACGTCGCAGTATTGCATAATCGCACGCATTTTCTCCAGATAAGCCTTGGCTTCCTCCGGCGTTGAGATCTCAGGTTCGGACACGATCTCAACAAGAGGCGTGCCTACGCGGTTAAAGTCAACCAGTGATGCATATCCGCCATCCACGTGCGTGAGTTTACCGGCATCCTCCTCCAGATGAAGCCGGGTAATCCCGATTCGCTTCGTCTTTCCGTCCACCTCAATATCGATCCAGCCGTTTTCACCGATCGGCTGATCGTACTGGGAAATCTGGTAGGCTTTCGGAGAATCCGGGTAGAAGTAGTTCTTGCGGTCAAATTTGCTGACATCGCCAATGGTGCAGTTCAGCGCCATCGCAGCCTTCATAGCATATTCCACAGCCTGGCGGTTTAATACGGGCAGCACGCCGGGATGGCCAAGACAGATGGGACATGTATGTGTGTTCGGCGGGGCTCCAAACGCAGTGGAGCAGCCGCAAAATATTTTGGAATTCGTATGCAGTTCTACGTGCACTTCCAATCCGATAACCGTTTCATATTTTGATGTAGACATCGATTGTTTCCCTCCTTCTCTGCCGCCGGTTTACAGTTCAGGGCGCCGTTTGTGGTGTTCAGTATTTTGCTCGTAGGCATGCGCGACGCGCAGCACGGTCGACTCATCAAAGGCTTTGCCGATAATTTGCATGCCAACGGGTAGTCCGTCCGCAAATCCGCAAGGAACACTCACTGCCGGCACACCTGCCAAGCTGACAGGAATCGTCAGGATGTCATTCAAATACATCGTCAGCGGATCGTCAACCTGAGCTCCCAGCTTGAAAGCCGTAGTCGGAGCAGTCGGTCCGATGATGACATCATATTGCTCGAATACTTTATCGAAGTCCTGCTTGATGAGCGTACGAGCTTTCTGTGCCTTCAAATAATAGGCGTCGTAATAACCCGAGCTAAGCGCATAGGTACCCAGCATGATGCGGCGTTTCACCTCATCGCCGAAGCCTTGGCTGCGGGACTCATGATACAAGTCAATCAGACTGCCTGCATTGTCGGAACGAACGCCATAGCGCACGCCGTCAAAGCGGGCCAGGTTCGAAGAGGCCTCCGAAGAAGCGAGCAAATAATACGTTGCTACCGCATAGTCGGTATGCGGCAGGGAAACTTCATCCCAGGTAGCGCCCAGCGCTTCGAGCACCTTCAGTGCGTTCAGAACGGTTTCCTTCACTTCAGCGTCTACGCCCTCGCCCAAGTATTCCTTAGGCACAGCAATGCGAAGACCGGTAACGTCTCCGGATAACGCGCTCAGATAGTCGGGCACGTCCACTTTTGCAGATGTCGAATCCATTGGATCATAACCGGCAATGGCTTGCAGGACATAAGCGGAATCTTCCACATTTTTTGTCAAAGGTCCGATCTGATCCAGCGATGATGCAAAGGCAACAAGACCGAACCGGGATACGAGGCCATAGGTTGGTTTCAGTCCCACGACACCGCAATAAGAGGCAGGCTGCCTGATGGAACCGCCTGTATCCGAACCCAGCGCAAAGTAAGCTTCGCCTGCAGCTACGGCCGCAGCCGAGCCGCCGCTTGATCCACCGGGTACCCGGTCTAGGTCCCATGGGTTGCGCACGGGGTAGAAGCTGGAGTTCTCATTGGAGCCTCCCATTGCAAATTCATCCATGTTCAGCTTGCCGATCGTCACCGTATCCGCTGCACGCAATTTATCGACAACCGTTGCATCATAAACCGGTGTGAAATTGGACAAAAACTGACTTGCGCATGTGGTGCGAAGTCCTTCTGTCACGATATTATCCTTGATTCCGACAGGAAGCCCGAACAACAGTCCGCGCGTCCCCTCTGAAGCCAGCTTCTCATCCAAAGCCTTGGCGGATGAACGAGCACCCTCTTCGTCCAAAGTAATAAATGCCTTCACCCGATCCTCACGTTCGGAAATACGAGTAAAAGCTTGGTCAACCAGATCGGTTACGGAAAGCTCCTTATTCTGCAGCTTGTTATGTATCTCCGTTAACTTGTAATCAAACAGACTCAAGTGTGTATCCTCCCTTCAGGCTATTCCAAAACAGCAGGTACTTTAATTTGATCGTCTTCTTCATCCGGTGCGTTAAGCAGCACTTTCTCGATGGGCAAGCTCTCGCGCACTTCGTCTTCTCTCATGACATTGCTGAGATGAAGCACGTGTGTAGTCGGCTCAACGCCTTCTGTATCCAATTCATTTAACTTCTCGGCATATTGTAAAATCGCATTCAGTTGGCCGGTAAACATCTGCTCTTCTTCAGGCGTCAAATTCAAACGGGCCAGCTTCGCTACATGCTGAACATCCTTATCGGTAATGCTCATGGCTTTACATCCTCCTTCATGCCCCTATCCAGTTAAAGGGGTAAAGTCTGTCACGACAACTTTTCTCATTATATTGTAGAAGCATGCAAGATTCAATCCAAACAGCTTGAAGCTTGCCGCTTCGAGGTTACTTTTCCATTCCATCAAAAAAGAGTCGGCCTCAGCCGACTCTTCTAAATCCAAGCACGAAGATTCACTTGTTTGATGAAATCCGCCTGGGATATTGCTTCCTTGGTCTCTTCTTCCTCTTCAACACTTTCCAACTCGCCGTTCATCACTTGATGAAACAGCTTCTCATTATATGTCGACAGGGCGAAATCGATGAGCGCTTCCCGCTCGACCCGCTCGGCTTCCTGCTTCAACACGATTGATTCCAGCTCTACATCATCTGCCGGAACAAAAAAATTACGGTTGAGGCTCGGAATCCGAATGACGTAATCGAACGCATTGTCCGGATTTCGGTCATAAGCGATGATATAACCGTATTGACCGATTGGAAGATTCTGCTCAAAGGCGTCCGCAACGATTGTAATCTTTTCCCCTAAACGCAGCATCGTCTACCTCCTGAGTTGTCTATCCTTTTTTAAGAGATAAGAAAATATAAACTTCAGAGGTTTATCATCCTTATCTCGCAAGAAAAACTTCCGCTAAATACGGTCTCTCTTCTGATAACGTACGTCGATGACGTTTTTCTTGTCTTCATAGTCTACTAAAAAAAGATAGAGATGTCCATGTGATTCAGATAAAACCTGAATCTCCCATGAAAACTAGGATTGCGGGGACAGCGGACTCCTTCTAAGCAGCCTCGCGGCAACGATAATCGACACCGCCATAATCAGCATGGCAACGAGTATCGGTGACCACGCGCTGCTCCCTGCGCCAAGAATTCGCTCAGCGGCCATGCTGCTTAAACGGCCCGGGCTCCATAGAACGCGGGAGGGCAGCAAACCGGATAAGAGCGAAAGTAAGCCGGCAACTGCCAAGCTGATGAAGGCCGCAGCCGGCCCGCGAAGGACGGCACCGAGCGGCAGCACAAGCGTTACGATCCAGGCCAGCCATACAGCATATAAGCCCCCGCCGCTGGTAACCGATCCCCATTCCAAAGGACCGATGAGCTGATACGTGTAATATGCAGCACCGCCAAGTCCAATCGCAAAAGAAACGACCAGCAACGTCATCAAGGCGGCCCATTTGGCAGACATCATGGGAATCGTGGAGACCGAGCGGGCGAGAACAAGCTCAGCCGTGCCGGTTGCCCGCTCCCCTGCTACCGTGTTCATTCCCGCCAGCACAAGCACCAGCAGGCCGATGGTGCTGAATTGGCTCAAGGTTGATGCCATAACGCTCTCGGCGGACGGGACGGTAAATAATGCCGCCGCTTCCGGGGGCAATTCCCCGGCCATGGTCAGGATATCCGGCAAATAATAGGTGGAGACCGGCTGCATAATGCCAAGAAGCAGGAAGACTGCAGGAACCCAAATCCATTTATAGGTCCGGCTTGCCTCGAGCATTTCTTTTTGATAATAAATCCAGAACGGCTTCATGAGCCCACCACCTTCATAAACATATCCTCGAGCGAAGACGTGCCTGCTTCAAAACGAAGCAGCTCGATTTCGTCATCGGCAAGCTCCTTGATTAAAGCAGCCCGCGCAACATCCATATCCGTCACCATCAGCTTGGCGCCGCGTTTGCCGAGTTCGATCTCATGCACATAAGGACGGTTCGCAAGACTGTCGAGCCAAGCAACCTCCCGCTCCCCCGGTTCAACCTCAATTGATAGAACCGGCTGCCGATATTTCGTGCGAAGTTCGCTAATCGCGCCTTTCTCCGCAATTTCCCCGTCTACCATCAGTACCATGTCATCGCAGATTTCCTCCGCATCGTGAAGCACATGGGTTGAGAACAGAACGGTGACTTCCCCTCGCAAGCGATTGAGCAGGTCCATAACCTCACGACGTCCGATCGGATCAAGCGCCGATACCGGCTCGTCCAGCATGATCAGCTCAGGCTTATGCACCAACGCTTGAGCAATGCCAAGCCGCTGCTTCATTCCGCCGGAGTAACCGGATATTCGGCGTTTGGCCGCCTGCTGCAGGCCAACCATTTCGATGACTTCCCGACTTCGCTTAGTAGCCTCTCGTCCGGATAATCCCGACAGCTTGGCGCTGAAAGACAAGTACTCCATGCCCGACATCCAGCTGTAAAACTTCGGGTACTGAGGCAAGTAACCGATCCGGTGACGCCAGCCATTCGTTTGCGTATCGGCTGATCCATATCGGATCTCACCCCGGGTTGGAGGAATTAATCCGGCCAGCATCCGCAGTGTAGTTGTTTTGCCGGCACCATTAGGACCAAGCAGGGCAGTACAGCTCCCTCGCTGCAATTCAAATGAAATGCCCTTAACCGGCGTGATGCTTCCTATGCTTTTCGTCAATTCATGAATGCTTAAAAGTTTTTCCGTCAAGCTTCTCGCCTCCCTGCAACGAAATAAGCAACGCTGCCAATAAGGTTACCCAGCAGTATAATCAATACCCACATCCATCTCGGTCCACGTATGCTTGCTGGCTCTGCCCGAAACAAAGATATCAGACCTGTTACCGCGAGAATGGCTTGCAGTGCAAGAATCGGCCAAATCAATCCCCAGTTAATTTCCATAATAATCCCCCATGTTCCATATATAATGAAGAAACTTAAGACTTGCGGTCATCTTTGTGGATGACGAATATCCAGTAAAAGAGCAGCGGCATTGGCATTGTCGTAGACCCCCATATTCCCCAGAACCAAGCCATCTTGCCAAGCCCCCGCTTCCTGGCATCCAAGAAAAGCCATGTCCCTTGAATCAGCACAAGCACAACGGCAAGGATGATCACTCCCAGCGGGCTCTCGTTAACTTCATTCATCAGATCCCCTTCTTTCCGGCAGATCTCAGACTCTTGGAAAATACAAGAACGGAAATCCCGGCAACCATGCCGAACCCGTGAATAAACAGCAGGATCTTCGGCGCCGCCAAGGCAGCCATCAATCCGCCACCAACGATAAAGAGTGAAATCAGAAGAAAAAGCAGCAATTCATATTTCATCCGTCGCCGCTTCCGCTCCAAGGTATGAACGGCCAACCTGTGCATTCCTTCCAGAGAGGGCGACGGCACGTCCTCAAACAATTCATCTACTCTTTTCAACTCTTGAGTCAATCCTTCAATCCAAGCATCATCCTCATGCTCAGGCCCCTTGACCATCATCACCCATCTCCTTTCGCAGCTGCTTGATACCGTAGGCTGTTCGTGATTTTACCGTTCCCTCGGGAATGCCAAGCATGGTTCCGATTTCATCATAGCTGTAACCGTAATAATGCTTCAGCAGTATGGCAATCCGGTGATCTTCGGATAAGCGCGATAATCCATCCAGCATGTCTGTCCAATCTTCTCCCCGCCGCTCCATCTGCCAGCGCATCCGCCTTGCCGACTGAACCGCCTCCTGCTCCAGCCATTTCTTCTCCCGCTTCTTGCGCCGGGTACTATCGATAAACAATCGGGTAGCAATGGTTATCATCCATGAGGAAAAAGATGACGTCCCGTTGTAACGGTTCATATTCTCCATGCATCGAACAATGGTATCCTGTGCAGTATCCTCTGCAACCATCGGGTCCATCGTCACCTTAAGCAAATATTTATAAAGAAAGGAATAATGCTGCTTGAACAGCAGCGCCATAGCCGCTGCATCTCCTAATTGCGCTTGTCGTATCAAACCCTCTTCATCAGGGATCATGATGAAATCATCACCTTCTTTCACATTCCACCCGTAATACGATTAACAACAGCCAATCGTTCAAACGGATATTTATATTTATCGTGTACGGAATGATATCTTTTATATAGTCCAAATATGTTCGGAAGAAATTCATCGGTATTTGTTAAAAAACTCAAAAAAAAGCAGCCGGCAAAAAACCGGCTGCCCTCTCCAATAGAAAAAACACATTCAGTTCATGATGAGGGTGTCATGTTCGTATGTCGATCTATTGATTAAATCGTATAATCTGCAGCCGATGATGCCATGGCTGCTGTGCTATCCCTTCATCCTTCACCAGCCTGTCCCAGACAACAGAAGATATTTCGGTCTGGGTCTGCCGGTGGAACTCCGGTTGTCGATCAATCGCTTCGCTCCTTGTAACACTCCCGTTCAACAGCGATAGATGATCTTTCCTCACTGGCGCTTCCCCCTCATCACGTCCATGCCAAAAAAACTCCCCATAAAAATAAAAGAACGCAAACCGGGATGAATTCCACAGTCTGCGTGCTTCGCAAGGGTAACATTTAATTAACCGTATTGTATCAATGTTGTCTATGTTTGTCCAGACAAAGTTTCCCGATTTATGTCGGAAGCTATCTTATCGGCTGGCAGGGACGTAAGGATTCCGCTGTTTTTCATAGCCTATGGTTGTCCGAGGTCCATGGCCGGAGTACACAACGACCTCATCAGGGAAGGTATACAGCGTATTTTGAATGGAATCAATCAAATCACGTTCACGGCCTCCAGGAAGATCCGTTCGCCCAACGCCTAGACGGAACAGCACATCGCCGGAAAACAGATCATTTCCACACTTGAAGCTCACACTTCCCGGTGAATGGCCCGGTGTATGAAAGACGCTGAAGGTATGTCCGATCAGCTGCAGCTCAAGTCCATCCGCCAAATCGTACTCAGCCGGCCCGGTGGACAGCGGTTCCGTTACCTGTGGCCACATCATCGAACCATTTAGCTTCGGACTGGACAGCCATTCACTCTCCATGGTGTGCAGGTAAACGGGGCAGCCCTTCAGCTTGCGGATTTCCTCGACACCCCCCATATGATCAAAATGCGCATGGGTCAGCAGGATCGCTTCAATCTCCAAATCGGCTATTCGCTTCAGCAGCGGCCCCGGGTTCATGCCGGGATCGATAATGACCGCTTTGCCTTCTACAGGCCCTGTCAGTAAATAAGCATTCGTCTGAAGCGGTCCTAAATTAAAGGTCTCAATATGAAGTGTCATGATTAGAACCCTGACATAAGTTCACGCAATTCCTTAATGATGGCAGCGTGGAACTCATACCCTTCCCCGTAGGCTTGAATAATGCTTTGTCGTGTGGCGGCAAGGTTGTCCTGATAGTCCGATGCTTCACGATCCGGATTGTTCTGTTTAAACTCAATCATAAACTTCTGCACATGCGCCGGACGCGGCCCCCATGTACCGAGAACATGTCCTCCGGTATCCGAAATGATAACAACCGGAATGGAACGGGCGCCCATGGTCAGGAACTGATCCATGACGTCCAGATTCTCTTCCATAATCAACACTTCCGTCTCAATCCCCGCAGTCTCCATCGCACGAAAAACGACAGGTATATTGCGTGCAACATCACCGCACCAGTCCGCTGCCAGAATGAGGACCCGCAGGTCATCCCGGAAATTCAGGCTTTCAAAGAACTCTTTATCCTCTTCATTCTCCCAGACAAACTGTTCATACCCTGCCTTGAACGTCTCCTGATTCTTCTGCATGCCGTCCATAAATTGCTGTGGTGATATGCCTGTCCCCAAATGATTTGCCATATTCATACTCATTCGTTATTTCGACCTCGCCTTCGATGATTTTATCCATTTTATCAAAAAATAAAGAATCATGACGGCCAATGCTCCCAGCAGAATTTCCTGCACGTACGGCCCTGCCTTCTCGTCGATATGCTCCCATTGATCACCCAGAAGCACTCCGAGGTATAAGAATAGTGCCGTCCATGGAATAACCGCAAGGGTGGTCAACAGCGTAAACCTTCCCACATGCATCTTAGATATGCCGGCCGGGATGGAAATCGCGTGCCGTACCACCGGTACAAACCGTGCCGTAAATATAACGCCGGTACCGTACTTGCCGAACCATTCCTCGGCATAATCGATATGCTTCTTCTTAATCAGTATGTACTTCCCGTACTTCTCCAAGAAGGGCCTGCCTCCGTAACGGCCGATCCAATAAATAAACAACTGTGCTAGCACACCGCCAACGGTACCAAAAATCATGGCTCCGATAAAATGAACCTCACCCATGGAAACCAGATAACCGCCATAGGCAAGTACGATCTCGCTTGGGATGACCTCCACCATTAATCCGAGCATGATTCCGAAATAGCCCAGCTGCTGGATCCATTCAAACAGTCGGCCTACAACCTCGTAAAAGAACTCCACGCTTGTCCCCCGCTTTCCTACTGCGTTGATTTCTTGTACTAGCCTATTCTAACACAGCCCGGGACATGCCTTCTACTGCGCCCAATTATAGGCGGCACTGTGACTTTCGCCGGTTTCGGGACATATGGTGGAGCAAAGGAGTGAGTTACGCATGCATTCTCCCCATGCCAAACGACCGGGCAGCAAGCCCCCCTCCCCGCGCGGGATACGGCGGGCCTGCAGCAAAGAATTGTACCGTACGACCAAACGCCTCAAACTGTACCTTCCTCCGGAAACCTTGAAGCAAGGTGAAGAATTGTATTACCGGAAGGTTATCGGCAATTTGATCTGGATCCACGAAAACTACAGCAACAAGAAACTGTTGTGCGACTGGTGGGAAAAGGACGTCTGCGGCGAACTGGCCGAGCTGTGGCAGGTTCCGGAACGTCAGTTGGCCTCGGCCTTCCGGGATGCCTTCGGCGGATAGCGCTGCTCTTCCTTGTTCCGCTATCTGCTGTGGAATGGACAGTAAGCAAAAACTTTCGATGGCTCAAGCAGCAATCAAACGACAGCTCGGTGCTTCCAACACCGTTCGTATGGACAAACGAATCGCTGCGTGTCGTCAGAGCGTGGACTCCGTAACTATTGAAGCAACCATCCTGATACACGCACAGGCACGCGGTAAGCCGCTCTGGGTTACGATACAAGCACGATTCGCGTTAGCGCTGGACGGAGATATCTGCTTTCATGGGCTGCCTTGCGGCATGCTTCCGTGTTCCCCCATTCAGTATTTTTTCCAAACGGTTGGCCTGCCGCGCTGCAAGCATAGACAGATCGAATTCCCGGTCATTTCGATGATCATCCATCTCACGAAAATCGACCGCAAGCGAACGATAGCGCTTCAAGATATCCAAACCGGTCCGGGCCGCCTTAACCGATCTGGCGGGATCCCCTGCCGTCCGGTGCCAATCTGCAAGGGAAGCCAGCTTCAGCACGGCTCCGGTCTGCTTAGCTGCATTGAACCGATCCCGATCGATGGCCGCTATATACCAGGCTGCCGCCTCTTCCGATTCGCCTCTTAGCGAATAAGCCTCTGCCAGCTTCCAGCTTAGCCCCGGGTGATTCGGTGCATACACCAAACTTCGCTTCAGCAGCGGGATTCGCTGACTGGGGGGAAGCCAATCGGCCAGATTCAGTGCCGCCTCCGTGTTGGCGGGGTTCCACTTTAACGAGGATTGGAGGAGCGCTATCTGAGGTCCGGACGGTTCCGAGGCGGCCCATCGCTCTTTGACCTCGCTGATGCCCAGCGCAGCAGCGAGAAGAACCCAGCCCCCAAGCAGAATGATCGCCGTAACCCTGAGCAGTGGCAGCGATAATAACGGCCGATATCCCCGGTTCCCTCCATAAACGGCTAGCAGCTTCTTCCCTATTTTGATGGGTTTGCGTCTTTGAGCCGCGTTAGGTCCATCCTGCACTTCCGGACCAGATGAGGCCCCAGCGAAGCCCATTACCGTAAGCCACAACAGCAGCAGCCATACCAGCCCAAAGCTCCAGTCAAAGTCCACGGCCGCGTGTCCGATCAGTACGAGGGCAGCGGGCATGAGTCGGGAGCTCACAGCAATGAGCCCCGCAGCCATAGAGCTAACCAGAACAAGGACAAGCAGCAACCCGATCACTCCCGTATTCAGCAGGATATCCATATATCCGCTGTGCACCTCGGCACCCACGTAGGGCTGGGACTGAATGGCAAGGTAGGATTGCCGCCACGTCTCCCCGCCACGTCCCAGCCACAGCGACGACCGGGCAAGCTGCCACGCGTCGCTGTACATGAGGCGGCGCGCGCTCAGCGTAGCCGCGCCGCCCAGGGCCCGATCCTGCACCTGATGCAGGATCACCGCTCCGGCTGCGGCAGCCAGCAGCGCCGCAGCCCCCAGGGCCCCTGGCGCG
>NZ_BIMF01000043.1 GCF_004000945.1 Paenibacillus lautus NBRC 15380 | reverse complement strand
CAAAAAAGCCGCTAAATTAGCGACTTTCTATGGAACAATGTTCTTGTCCTTCGACAAATAAGTTTCTCTGTCGTCTCCGTTCAGCCAAGTTACAGTAATTCTATATGATCGCTAAACGCAAGGAGCTGAGAATATGTGACATCTACAAGGATAAATAAAGCCACATTTAATATATCAACCGGCCATCACGGTATTGAATGTAACCTGCTGCATATCTGTTTTATATTTCAGTGTATGGATAGTGTATCACTCAACAAGCTGATCCTCAATAAAATGCATTCTCTTAATTACCTTCCCTTCCTTACTTTTGTCATAACTATAGTATTCTTTTTGTGAGTCTACATCTGACCAAATTATTGATGTAATCAGATCATGCTTATGATGTTCTATCCGATCTGTATTCATGTAGCTTTCATCGGGCTGCCAGTCTCTTGGAAAATCCTTGCTTTCCCTATAGAAGTACATATAAAAAATCCGGTTTTTTCCTTCTATTATTTTAATTTCGCCTTCAACTGGATGATCCTTACTGTATTTTTCAACTAATTCTTTCAATTGTATTAAATCCTTCGGTGGATTTAGAATCATATAGTGCTTTCTAACAGTCACCATTTCTTCATCCTTTTTACCAAAGACCTCTTCTGTATTGGCAATTTCGAAAATCTTTGTTTCCCCACTTGATTCCTTATTCAGTGTACATCCAATTAAGTATGATGAAATTAAGAATATACCAATAATCAAAACTAGAATTTTAAAATCAACTTTAATCACAATCCCTCCTCGGTATAACGTCTTATCTATAATGTAGTCTTATTTGTGTCAAATTCCAACAATGTGGTCACTTTTGTGCATTTTTTTATGACACAACTTTGACTACTTAAAAATAAAAAAGCCTGATAAGTCAGGCTTATCAGCTTCAACAAATGTAGACACTTTTGTGTCATTTAGACACCAATAAATAATAATACTACTTTTGAACCATCCAGACCGCTGTCTGATGAATATATCAATCATCCATAGTATAAGTGAGTCCCTCCACTTTCTTATTTAAGCGAAGTATGTCTCCACGGTCACCGTAAAAACAGATTCTCAAATACTCTCCAAACACTCTCGAGCGACCTATTGAACTATGCATCCAGTTTTCTCTGTTTATCGTTTGGCCATTATAACTTGAATCAAAGCCATATGAAAAATAATTAATTTTGGGAGGCAAATGCTTCGCTAATGTACGATATTGCCTGCCTACACCATGAGATTTGCATACAATTAGAAGTGACTCGATAGCGTCGAAGTTAAATACTTCTTTAGCGAATAACACATTCTCTAAAGTGTTCCTTGAGCGATCTTCATACACGATTACATTTAAAGGAATACCTGCCTCAGTTAGTTTATTAACAATGACATGCGCTTCGGGTACAGTTTTATCTACCCAATTCTCATGCTTGATTCCTGTAGGGCTGACTCCTCCTGTGACAATAATAGTTCTTCCCAAGCCTCTTTTATAAGCGTCAATCGCGGCTTCCCAATGCCCCGGATGAGTACCTCCAAAAACAAAAATAGCATCGCAAGGTAATATTTCCTTAGATAAGAAAACGATATCAGTTAATTCTTTTATATGTACTTCAGTTAATTCAGGGACTACAGGATCTTTAGGTATTTGAGGTTGCATATAACTCCCTCCTTAATTCAAATCATTATTCTAATATATGCGTCGTGCCTAATTAAGTACTGACAATTTACATATACCTGCCCGTTAGCTTAATGAAATAGCTGCAGAATTTTAATTAGATAAGTATCTAATCGGTAATCGGATCAAGTTCGTGTCCTTTACGGCAATCGGTACAAGTTCTTGTCCTCGGCTTGGGACAAGAACTTGTACCCTTTGCCGTAACTTGCCCTTTTCCCTCATAGATTTCTTCCATCATTGTTTTAATAAAAAATAAAAACCCGTTGGAATTAAACATCAACGGGTTTTAAAAATACAATTTTTTAACATATAGATCAACCGATTTTTGGAGTTGTATATTCTCATCATCTGGTTTGCTCATGACTAACATTGCAATTTTCTGAGGTGTAAATGAATACATAGATTGGATTACTTCCTTGCTTAGTTCATACTGATACGGACAGCCGGAGAATCCCTATTAAAGTAACTTGCCCTAAAGGCCACTGGGTCAACCGCACAACTAAGCTGGAACGTAGGTCAACCTGATCACATTCTCGCCAATTCGATCGCTTGCCACGAGGCGCAGAGGCGGCCGCGGACCGGCGAAGAACGGTTTGCCGTGACCCAGCACGACTGGATGGAGATAGAGTCGATACTCATCAACGAGACCGAGCTCCGTTAGACTGTGGGCCAACTCGGGCCCGGCAACTTCTATTACCCCTTCATGCTGAGCCTTCAGCTCACGTATGGCCGCTGCGAGGTCGCCCTCGATCAGAGAAGCGTTCGGACCGACGGACTTTAACGTCCTCGACACCACCCACTTCGGTTTGCTTTGCCATGCCGCTGCGAATTCCCGTTCCGGTGCACCCCATTCGGTTCCGTCCCAAACCCGCATGTTCTCGTACATGCGGCGCCCGTACAGGATGCCCGACAGGCTGCGCACGTCGTCGATGAAATGACGGAATAGTTCGGGGCCGGTCTGAAATTCCGGGTGGTCGTGGTCGACGAATCCGTCCAGAGACTGGTTCAATGCGTAAACGATCTTTGCCATGCGACTGACTCTCCTCCCTTGTTTTCTCGCACATTCATCATCAAGATTACATGTTCCATATTCAACCTCCTTTATGTCAACACTTTATCATACAACAGCATGTCCGGTTTCTCATGGATTGCTAATGTGCACAGTCCTGGCCTAACCGAATACAAATTTAATTTAACGAAGGATGGAAAATTAAACAATTCTGCCCGTTAGCCATCCATGCCCCTCTCGAGGCACCACAGCGTAATGAAAATTTTGATGCGACGTTCTATACTATTCTTACGGCTGGTGAGGAAGGTCGTTAAGCTATGGTGCCGCGAACCCATCCGTTAGTCTGACTTGGGCGGCCACGTTCACCACGGTATGTCGCTCCTTTTCGGGAAGCACGCGGGGTAGAGTAATCCGCTTCTGGTTGTTGCCCAGTCCTCAATTTCATTGCCGTAGAAAGGTGAATGTTATGGATATTCTGATCGAGCGCGCTTGCGGTTTGGATGTTCACAAGAAGTCCATCACCGCTTGTTAAGCTCGCTGCCGTGGTCTCCGACATTATGGGCGTGAGCAGCCGCGATATGATGAGTGCCATGTTCAGTTTTTAAAAACCATGAAAGCTGGGCTTAGTTTCGTGTTTCTTTCTATTCTTGAATGATGGTTTGTTTACTTTAAAATGAAAATCTGTCTACATAGTTATCAACGTATTCACGAAGTAATTTATTTTCTTGTGTTGGGTTGTCAAATATTTTCATCGCAACCATCATCAAGGCTTCTTTCTCTTCGATTCGTCCCAAGGATAAAAACGACTATAAAGGCTTCCACTTTCCTTATCTCCATTAATGTTTGCTGTGTATTCGCCACTCCAACTATCACTCTCCCCAGTAAGTACCATCCTGGGTAACGGTTACCGCAAAAGTAACGTTGTCTCTGGCAGCAGGTTGACTCGGTTCGAGCGTGAATGTGGCTTCGACTGGTGTAGAAGAATCATGAGCTGTTTGTTGTTGATCTTGACCACATGCGGTCATGGCAAGGAGCAAGAGTAGGCACGGCAGCATGTACATCAAGCGTTTCAATTCCATCTAGAATCATCCCCTTTCTGTTTCAAGTTCATTAGTTCCTGGTAGAAGAGCGAGTCACTGTGCTGATTATGGTCTCGTCACCGCGCAGGATCGCCCAGCCCAGGGGATTCGCAATGCATCAGGTTTATCATGCTGCGGTCAATGGTAATGGTCAACAATTCAATGCCGCTTCCCATCGGATTTTATGGAATTGCAAAGGCATCCTCTCCACTTGTTACATGAATATCGGTGCGAGCAGAAAGGCTGCAATAAAAAAATCCAAAACAGTGCACCATTCCGCATACCACCGCCAGACGATCTTGTTGCTCCGAAAATGAACAAAGTCCCATACCGCATGGCCGATATAACCTGCCGCAAGCAGGATCAGTCCCGTTTCTCTGTCGACATACAGAGACACTAACGCGATAATGCTGAAAAACAGTAATGCGGCCGCCTGTATCAAGATGGTACGAACCCCGCGAAGATGACCGCGAATTGCGCCTGCAATCGGGTAGACAAGCGCGATGAGAATCAGGATAAATGACATGGGATCCGTCGAAGCAGGGAGCCCTGTTGCGGCCATAGCTAACGCCACCAATGAGGGCCATCGTTTCAGCAATTGTATGCCTGTAAACTTCAATCTTCCTCTCTCTTTGACATCTTCGTCTTTTCTGGCCAATTCCATGGCAATCCCTCCTCGTTTTCTTTTGCACACCAAAAATAACACAATGCAATACCTTTTACGTCTATCTGTAGTTGATTTTTATTTAGCGTCTATATCGATCGATTGATGAGCAAGACGGATTCATCTGTTATGATGAAGTAAACCACCCGAATGAAGGATTGAAAAATGAATAAAAACATATTTCAGCACTTTAACGCCCGCGCCGCACATACAATCTTTATCGTTGCCTTTTTCATATTGATCATGCCAGAGTATCCGTTTCTGCATATCCACGTACTTATCGTTTACGCTGTCTTCCCGGCTTGTTACATATGGATGGCGGCAGCACCTAAAGGATGGTGGAATGCTAAGAGGTATTTCCTTGCGGTTTGCATTCTTGCTGGCATAACCCTCATCATTCGCATCGTTCATTCCGATTACCCTGATCACCGCATTTTCTGGCCGCTGCTGTATATGCTGGGTGTGGCCGATCCGAAATGGAATCGTTCAACCGTTACTCTCGCCGTCTTCACTGTTTGCCTCATTTTTGCAATGATGCTGGTCGACAAGGTCTCATATGGCGCTCTAATTGCAGCTGTCCTCATGTATATCGCGGTCAGAAATCAAAGCCTGCTTCGCGAAGCGCATCGCACGAACCGAAAGCAACTGGAACAACTGAACACGGCATTTTCCGAATTGCAGCAAACATCTGTTCAGGCGATGGGTTATGCTGCGCTGACGGAGCGTACGAGATTGGCACGCGACATTCATGATGGGTTTGGCCATCAGATGACCTCGCTTATTGTTCAACTACAAGCATTGAAGCTGATGATTCTGCAGGATCCGGCTGGGGCGGCAAACAGCGTAGACGAGACTCTGAAGGTTGCTAGGAAAGGGATGGATGAGGTAAGGCTTGCAGTAAAAGAATGGTCGGACGATGAGAAGGGCCTGGGACCGATCGCGCTGAAGGGCCTCGTCTCTCAAATCGAAGCTAATTCTATGGTACAGATACAATATAAAGAAATCGGACCAATCGGTGAGTGGCCGGTTGAATGTAGCGTGATTCTATACAGAATCTTGCAAGAAGCGTTAACCAATATACTCAAGCATGCCGATGCGAAAACGGTCAACATTGTAATTGAAGAAGAGAATGAACATGTAAAGCTTCTCATTACGGATGACGGTCATTTCAGCGGCCAGAAACCTTTGAATTTCGGATTTGGCCTAAGCGGTATGATCGAAAGATGCAAATCTGTCGGAGGGAGCATCGTTTTCTCCGCAAATTCACCCAATGGTTTAAAGATACAAGCAGTTATTCCGCTTAATATTACATCGATTACGGCTAATAAGGAGACGATTCATGCAAACCGAGAAAATGATTCGAATCGTACTGGCGGATGACCAGCCTTTCATCCGCAAAGGATTGCGATACATATTGGACATTCAAAAAGATATGCAGGTTGTCGGAGAGGCTTCGAACGGAGAAGAAGCTGTTGACATTACATTGCGAAACGTTCCGGATATCGTCTTGATGGATATCCGCATGCCGGGCGGAACAGGTATCATGGCAACAAAATCTATCGTTGAAGCTTTGCCTAACACAAAAGTGGTCCTCTTAACGACATTTGATGTTGAACAGTATGTGTTTGACGGGATTCGTGCCGGGGCTTCCGGCTATTTATTGAAGGATACAGAAACCGATGAATTGCTGAGCGGTATACGGGCCATGCACCGGGGGGCAACCCTGTTCAATAGCAGCATGGCCAAACGCGCTCTAGACCAAATATTGACTTCGGGCATGGAGGAGCCGGATTCATCCGGCAAAGATCGGCTGCTTGGCGCCTTGACGGAGCGTGAAACGGAAGTATTGCAGCTGCTTGCTTACGGAAAGAGAAACCACGAAATATCTGCGATTTTATGCATTTCTGAAGGCACAACAAAAACGCATATACACCATATCATGCAAAAACTTGAGGCGCAGGACCGCACACAAGCAGTAGTCACTGCCATTCGAATGAAGCTTGTGAAATAACCGTACTCATGTGAAGTTGCCTTATCTCCTAATTTTAAGTATTTTTCTAAAATTGTCGTCGTAAAAACTATCCCAGCAAACACGCCAATCACTAGCTTGTTATATCCATCAGTTAATGATGGGAAATTTCTTAAAAGCTATAAGCATAGAGCATACTGTTTCGTGAATTCAGGATTGGGCGGCCGACTCGCTCCGAATAGCACAGCAAGTGTTAGTATATATTGAGTAAAATTTGAATAGTTAAACATTAAAAGCACGCTGATAGCGCGGGTTTTCTCGATACTTAAATTCGTATAAGACTACTTCTGGCCACATGTTTTGATTGATGCTCCGTCCAAGTATAGCCAACCCAGCAGGGCCACTATACAATAAATGAATTAGCTATACCTTTTTCACGTTGTAAGGCTTCGAGCTCATCCTTAAAAAGCTTTTGAATTTGTTAACCTGCTCAAAATAAAGCAATCTTTTTACATGAGGATTTTTAATTGCTATATCATACTGATCTAGTTCTTCTCCCAGTATGGTACGTACAGGTATAGGGGAAATCGCATACACTTCAGCTACATTGTACTTCCCCTTGTTGATTCGCTCTACAAACTGTTCGTATAACTTTAAATTATCTGCTTTCCCTTGCTCCCAACCTTTCTTAGAAAAGTCAAAGAACTCAAATTAACTCCTAATAGCTTCAAGCATGATATTGGGCGAGTGTTCGGTCAATGGCAGTGTTGTGAGTGGTGGCGCCCTAATAGCTAATTGCCCTAGCTTAGGGTATGGTTCTCCGTAACACTTTATCGGCGAAATATTTGACATTGAAAGCACAATAAAGTATATTGTTCATTAGATATCTTGAATATCAAGCATCTTGATTACCAAGATTAATGTAAGTTCAGGGAGGACTATCTTTTGTCAAGCAATCGATCAGAACAACCGACGGAGCAGCAGGAAAACCTTACGATGAGTATGCGCGGTTTGGGAACAAGAACGGTACTTTACCAGCAAAGTGTCGCTGCTTCTTTAGGACTTTACAATAGTGACTTTTTGTCCGTTGACATTCTTCATGAAAAGGGTCCTGTGACCGCTGGCGAGCTGTCTAAACTAACCGGACTCACAACGGGCAGCGTTACCGCATTAATCGACCGACTAGAGAAAAGCGGATTTGTTCGCAGGCAACATGACCCCAATGACCGTCGTAAAGTGATTATCGTCCCACTATACGAGAATAAAGAAGAAGTCAGCAAGACCTACCTTATGCTCCACGCGGCTATGGTCAAACTGGCTTCATCCTATTCAGATGAAGAGCTTGAGCTCATTATTCAGTTTTTACGCAATGCAAGCATCGTTCTAGAGGAACAAATCCATATTTTAAATGATAAGGGATGAGTCAAATGGCAGTACTAGTTCTATATGCTACGAAAACAGGAGCAACGGAGCAATGTGTAAAAATCTTAGCAGAAGAGATTTCGAATTGTACAATTTGTAATATTGAAATGGAGAAGCCTAATATCAAGGATTTTGATCGTATTATTTTAGGTGCGGGAGTTCGTGACGGAAAAATATACAAACCCATTCGCGACTTTATCAAAAAGAATCATACTGAATTGCTGGAGAAAAGAGTGGGATACTTTATTTGCAATGAGAAGCCAAAGGAAACAGAAGAAATAATAGAGCGGAATATCCCAGCCGATCTTAAAGAAGCCGCTATCTGCATTGAATCGTTTGGCGGTTATAAGGCTTATGCTGCACCCAAAGAAGGTTCCGACAAACTGAAAGGAATTTTCTTGGATAAAATAAAAGCTTTTTCCGAACAATTTATGAAGTAGTCTAGTTCATGATTTCACCAGGGCTAAGGAAAAACAAACTCAGGTTGTAGCTATCTAAGCAGATATAATCTTTCACCACAGTTCTATATCAGTATTTAAAGACAAAGACACTCCTTTAACAAAGGAGTGTCTTCATTGATTCGGGTTCCGCCGCTTTTGCAAGGCCTTCGTATCTTCCGCCGCTAACGCCTTCTGAAATTTGCGGATCGCCTCCGACGCCTGTTTTTCTCCGTCTGAACCGGATGATAGAGTCAGAATAGAACGGCCACAATCACGACAACGAAGCCAATGACCATAACGGGCTTGCTCTTAAATCTTCGTCCAATCGCAGCTGCCGAAGCAAACTGCTCCTTATATATTAAACTAAAGTTCCCCGTTAGTGGAATATCAAAATCTACCCGATATATTGAAGAATTAACTGATACATTGCTATGAGAAGTCCTAAAATACTCGCTTTCATTTTTGAAGGATGATTTCTTTTGCTACGAAACAAGTAAAGGAAAACCACTATAAATCCTATGGGAATCCATAGCTGAAAGACACCTTCTGTTGTAACGCGAGAAAAAATTGGAGTAATGGATGTACTAATCAAAAAGTAAAAGAAAACCGTAAAACGTCTTGTTTCTAATTGCTTGATCCACCTTACTAAAAAGAAAATAATAATTATTGCTATAATCGTAATGTGTAAAGGCGGTAGAACAGTAGCGGCGTTTGCAAATTTGAATTCCATTCTGCGTTGCCCTCCTCATGTTTAGTGCCACTTATGTTCGCATGAAGACATATCCTTCTCCGTAAACTAATTAACTAACCAAATAAATCGGATAGCTAAATCCAATTATATGCTTACTTTGAATAACGAAAAACTAAGGTTTAGTTACACACTAGGTTATTCTGCCCGTTAGCTTAATGAAATTGCATGGAAACATAGTTAGATACTTATCTAATCGGTAATCGGCTCATGTTCTTGTCTCTCGACACCTTTCTTGGTTGGTAAATGTCCCCTGGTTCTCTTTTTCTAAGAGATAATACAAAGAAATTCAAGACATGAACAGGATACATCTTTATTACAAGCTGTGAGCCGTGCCAGTTTTGTATGTCCAACAATTTTATTAAACAAAGAATGGTTTACGAACGACAACTTAAATGTATTCTGCTATTATGGACCTTCTACTGTTGGACCATAGTGACATGCTACTCTCTGGCTCCTCCTCGAAATCCGGATCATAAAAAAAGAGATCTAAGCTCTCTCTGCCTAGACCGTGCTTTTGATGATATCTTAGAGAACCCCGTGAAGTCTCACAGAAAATCATCTATTCTATATGCATTCTTGAATCCACTACGTTATCCGCATAGCTTTCTGCTGCGCTTTCAGACACAGTTCTGCCGCCATAAAAGCGTGCGCTTGGGTCATGGCGTTCTCGGTTCGATTCAAGCAGTCGAGAATCAGTTCGCCGAAGAAGGGATATCCAACCTTACCGGACACTTGAAAATGATACTCTCCTTCTTTGTTGACTAGATAAACATGATCGCTGGCACGGTCGCGAGCGATATCGATATACTTTCTTAGCTCGATGTATCCTTCCGTACCCAAAATGAGCGTACGACCGTCCCCCCAAGTACCTAACCCGTCCGGTGTGAGCCAGTCAACTCGGAAATAATGCGTGGCTCCGTTATCCCCTAACAGCGTAGCATCGCCGAAATCCTCAAGCTCCGGGTATTCAAGACTATGGTAATTACCGACTTTGCTGTGGAGCACCTCCGCCTTCTCGCAACCGGCGTAAAAGAGGAACTGTTCAACTTGGTGACTGCCGATATCGCAAAGGATTCCTCCGTAGCGTTCCCTTTGGAAGAACCATTCCGGCCGGGAAGGTGCATTCAGGCGGTGCGGACCGAACCCTGTCACTTGGACTACTCGGCCAATCGCGCCTTGCTGGGTAAGCTTTCCGGCAAAAACCGCCGATTCCACATGCAGCCTTTCGCTGTAGTACACCATATACTTTCTTCCGGTTTCGCGAACTTTTGCTCTGGCCGATTCCAGTTGCGTAAGCGTCGTAAACGGCGCTTTATCCGTAAAATAATCTTTACCTGCGTCCATGGCCCTAAGACCGAGCGCGCAGCGTTCCGATGTAACAGCCGCGCCTGCAACCAGGAGAACGTCCGGATCGGAGAATATCTCATCTTCCGATGAAGCAATTTTAACTTGAGGATAGGTCCGCGCGAATGCCTCAGCTTTGGCGGGGTCGCGGTCATATACCCACTTTAACGTTGCTCCCGCTTCGATCAGCCCGTTCACCATACCGTAAATATGTCCGTGGTCGAGCGCAACAGCGGCGATGATAAATTCGCCCGGCTTCACTACCGGACTGGGCTTCACCTTCGGGGCATAGTTCATTCCGTCGCTTTTCTGCATAACGATAAGCCTCCACCATTATCATTTTTTTCGCCATAATTGCTTCCTGTCGTGATCTTCCCATCCTCAAAATTCTCAACACTCTTGCCCTTTTGGTAAAAATAAGGAATGTTTTGTTGAGCACCTTCTTGCGTATAGAAGGGATCATCTTTTTGAAGCGGGAGTTGCACGTTCTCTCCCATACTTGCGGATTTGTAGATGCTCATGATCAACTCCAATGTGCTGCGGCCGTTTTCTCCGTCGATGAGAACCGGCGTTCCATGCTCGATCGCGCTCAGCACATTGTCGATCTGACCGGCATGGCCTTCGTACGGCAAATCCGGCAATTCATCATAGTATTTCTGAATTTTTTCTTCCAGTTCCAAATCGCGTTCAGGGAAGCCGTTCGGCAAGGAAGTGGAAGCCATTACCCGCCATGGGGCGGAAATCCGTGCAAACTGTCCTTGGAAGACGTATTGCTGCTCCTCTCCGTGGTGGACGACCGAGCTGGTAAGTTGTCCCAAAGCTCCATTCGGATATTTCATCATCGCGATGGATAAATCCTCAACCTCGGCATTGTCATGCGCGACATTAGCCATGTAAGCTAGTACGTGGCTAGGACGACCAAGCATCCACAGCAATCCGTCGATATGATGTACGGCATGATTCAGCGTGGGGCCTCCCCCCTCTTTCTCCCAAGTGCCGCGCCACCATAAGTCGTAATAACAATGGCCCCGCCACCAGAAAGAATCCACTTGGGCATGCAGAATCTTGCCGGCCAGACCGCTATCCAGCACTTGTTTAAGCTTCATAATCGGATTTCTGAATCGATTCTGGGCGATCACGGACAACACCTTGCCGTTATTCCGTGCCGCTTCGATCATGTCATCACATTCCTTAAGCGACGCTGCCATAGGTTTCTCTACAATGACATGGCTTCCTGCGTTCAGGAAATCGACCGCAACCTGCGCATGAACGTACGGAGGCATACAAATGGACACGAGATCGATTCCGTCTTGAAGCAGTTCCTTATAATCGTGTACGATTTTAGCTTCCAGTCCGTACTGCTCCCGCCTCACTTCAGCCTTCTCTGGGTAAAGATCGCATAAGGCAACAATTTTACAGCGGTCCTTAAACTGCAGATATGCTTCGATATGACTGGGCGAAATTGCACCCGTACCTATAATCGCAACCTTTAACATACGTTATTTTTTGCCTCCCAACTTTATTTTTTATATAAAAATTATATCCGGTGCAACCTTGTAAATGTGTTTTGCTATGGGGGAAAAAATAACGCTAGATTGCGGATTGTATGGTATATTCAATGCATGTACGAAGACGAGGAAGAAGGAGGCAAACAAGTTGTCATTTGTTGCAAGCAACTACAGTATCTCTCCCTTGTACTTTGCCTATAGACGTAAAAGTGAAAATTACGAGCATAAAGAGACTTTCCATTCCCATCTTGGCCTTGAAGTATTGTTCATTCATCAAGGAAGGGGAACCATGATCGTTAACAACAATAGCTATGAGATTAAGCCGGGCATGCTTTGTATATTTCAGCCCTGTCAACTCCACCACCTAAAGCTTGAATACGACGATCATCAATGCTTCGAACGTTCGATTGCGATTTTTGAACCGACCGTGTTTGAGGCTTATTTTAAACAGTGGCCCGCTCTCCATGAATTTTACAATTTTATATATCTAGGCGATCTTCCCTTCCCTTGTTTATATGAAGTCGCTGACCCTTACCTGGACAGTGCATACAAGAGCATGAACGATCGATTCCCGACGCTGTCCGACACGGAAAAATATGAAGAAATTTCGCTGTTTCTTGTCGCACTTTTTCGCTCCTTGAAACCAATCTGGGATAAGCGGAAAGAGCGGAGTTCAACTTACCAAACCCGTAAAAATCATCGGGTGGAGCACATCTTAAGCTGGATTGAAACGAATTATACGATTCCTTTCCGATTGGACGATATGGCGAAGTCGCTGCATCTATCTCCCTACCATTTGTCACATCTCTTTAAAGAAGCGACAGGGATCAGCATCACGGAATACATAGCAGCCCGAAGGATTCATCAATCCATACAGCTCCTAGCGACTACAAAAAAACCGATCTCGCTTATTGCGGAGGAGATCGGATTAACGAATAGCTCTTATTTTTGCAAATTCTTTAAGACGCAAATGGGAATCACGCCGCATCAATATCGAAAAAAATGGACGAGTACTTAAATCCATTAACGGGACGTCATGCTGATAATTAGATGGGCAATATTTCAGAAGGAGGGTCGTGTCAAGCATGATCGAAGATAGTAACACTCATGAATTGACGAATTAAGCTAAAAAAGCACCGGTGCATCACTCGCCGGTATCAAGCATTTCGCGGGTCTTTCCCCCTTTTCGTGAATCGTTACCATGGAGGTTTCGATCTTTCTTCGGGAACATGACCACGAGTATCTCGAAATGGTCTATGTGATGTCGAGTGATGGCTAACCAATCCCTTATTGTAGATATCGATCGGTAATCGGACCATTTTCTTGTCCTTTTGGAAAGTTACAAGTTCTTTTCTCGAGCCAGGACAAGAACTTGTACCGATAAAACTAAAAAGCCGCTAAATTAGCGACTTTCAATGGGAGCATGATCTTGTCCCCCGACAACTTATTCAAGCTGTTATTTATATTCAAGGCTTGCCACCGTGTCTTATATTAATGGTCATGACCTCTCTTGCTTAACTCTTTCGATACTTGGGATTCGGTGCCTGGTTCGACAATGACAAACTGCCCCATCATACCGCTATCCTCATGATACAATAAGTGACAGTGATACATGTACGGCGTATCGGGATCAGGGTAGCTTCCAAAGTCGACGGCCAGTCTGACTGTAGTGCCATTCGGAATAAAGACCGTATCTTTTCTCCCACGCTCATATAATGGCGGCACTTCTCCATTCTTGTCCATTACGGTGAATGCTGCATCATGAATATGGAAGTTATGATCCCAACCCTTATTCGTGATCTCCCATATTTCACGTGCCCCAGCCGGAACAACCTCATCAATACGATTCATATCCATTTCCTTGCCATTAATTGCAGATTTCGTTGTGAGTTCGAATTTACGTACCTTTACATTTTCGGGCACATCGATGAGCGGCTCAGCGGTAAGTTGATCCGGGAGTTGCGACGAAGCCGATAAACTTGTATCAGCGATAATCTTTACGATATCAAACTCCCCATTTTCAATTCCGTCTTTGCCTGCAAAGCTGTGCAAGATCGTTTCTTCGCCAGCTTCAAACTCCACCACGATCTCTATACGTTCACCCGGACTTAGCAACAAACGATCTAATAAAACTGGTTCGGGTAAAAGTCCCGCATCATTGCCGACCAGATAAAATGAACGATTATCTGAAAAGCCGATATTATAAGCTCTCGCATTCGAACCATTCAGTAATCTAAAACGAACCTGACTTGCAGTGATCTCCAGGTAAGGATCGTATGTCCCATTTACCAAGATTTGATTGCCTAACAACCCAAACGGAGTCATACTCATATTCTCGTTAAAAGAACCGTCGCCCTTAAATAATTTATCCTGGATGATAATCGGGATGTCGTTAATTCCATATTCCGAAGGCAACTTTTTAGAATCCTCATCCTCAACGATAAATAATCCTGCAAGACCGCGATAAACGTGCTGCGCTGTCTTCCCATGCAAGTGTGGATGATACCATGTAGTCGCGGCCGGCTGCTCGATTGTCCAATAAGGTTCCCAGATTGCTCCTGCTTCAATCATCTGGTGCGGTCCGCCGTCCATTACTGCGGGTAATCGCATCCCATGCCAATGCAAGGTTGAGCTTTCATTCAATTGATTGATCACATCGAAAGAAACTTGGTCGCCGCGCGAAACTCGGAGAGTCGGCCCTAAATAAGATCCATTAATTCCCCATGAGGATGTCTGCTTTCCTTCCAAAAACTCAGTTGATCCTGACTGCATGGTTAAGGCAAAGTGTTTCTTACCCTCCGAATCCGTCATTGGCTCAAGTATTGGCGGAATTTGCAATGGATTCTTAAATTCGAGCTTACCGACGTTAGTAGTCGTATCACCTTCACATCCGGCTAAATAAAATGCTGATAAAATGAGCAGCAGCGTGAGCAGTTGAAGGTATTTTTTCATTTTCTATACTCGCTTTCCTCATCGTTGATGAAATCAAATTAAATTTTGTGCATTTTTTTAATTGCTGTTGCGATCAATCCTGAGCATAATCCCCAAATGGCATTGCGGTAAAATACTGTTCAAAGATTACAAGAATGAGTACACTCATCCAGCGTAAAAAATTCGGAAGCTTTCCACTGCCATCCCTGCAATCAAGATTTGGGTCGTGACACAGATGACAAATAGAACGGCCACACTTAAAATAACAATCTAGAGCCTCTTGTCATGGTTAATCTTTTCTCCTTCACATATAACACTCAATCTTGTCCAGCTTTGTTTGTAAAACGTCTGGCCAGCATGACGGCGGCTATACCCCCGGCTAAAGGCAATATCATAGAAAGAGCTCCGATGAACGTTACCGGAAACGTGTCCATTTGCCGCAACACGATCCGCACGATGAATTCAAAAAGGGTAAACCCTCCTAACACGCCAACAACAAAAGTGAGAAACAGCATTCCTGTCTTCTTCATTCCTAAGTCTCCTTATGTCTCCTTTTATTCTCAATAGATCTACATGTGACTCGTTCATGTAATGATCATATTAGACGAATATTGTGAACTTATGACAATGAGTTGCGGTATCTGTGAATTTTTAAAAAGATATTTTAGAAGCAGGTATAATGGACGAAAAGAAAATGTGGAGAAAGACGGTGAGACGCTATGAGCCATACCCTGTTAATCGAGGATGACGAGGAAAAAGTAATCGAGTTTATCGTTCCGCTCCTTCACGAGGAGGGTCAGCAGTTGTGACTGCCAGATTCGGCACCGAGGCACTTGAGAAGGCAAAAGAGTTCAAACCGTCCCTTGCTGCCGTATTTTCCTCAGCACAATAAAGTTACTCCCAAGCAGGGCTTTGCTTTGAGACGCACTATGACGGCTCTCTCTCCAAGGATCAAGTATTTGTTCCAGTCGCGTTGCTTTTTCATTCACCCATCGGTTGGAGCGTGATCACTCGGTACTTTCCTTATTATGCGGCTCCAATCTTCCTCGATTTTCTCCAGACAACGCGCCAGCACCGTTAATGACGTTGTTAGGCCTTTTCCACGATGGTTCCAAACCCATAGCTTCGTTTGTGATACGGGGTCTACCGCCCCTACCAGCTCAAATATGGTCCTTTGGTGACCGTGAGAGAACAGTTTTTCTTACGGGATCATTGCCCCTAAAGCCGCCACATTCTCCCGGTTCCCCCATCGTAAAACGAACACAAAAAAGGCCAACCAGAAGATTCTGGCTAACCTGATAATACGAACAGCTAAAAATATAACAATTTTCAATGGAACAATGTTTTTGTCCTCCGACACATTTATATTGCTTTCTTATTCGATTTGTCACCCACTCGAACTCATCTGTAGAAGATTATCAAATGCAACTATATACTAAATTTATTATTTAAAGATGGATAAGAATATTGATAAGTTTCCCGAATGGGTCCCTAACAAAAAAACGCCGAACCCCCCATGGCTCCTCAGTTGGTCCATACTCAATTGGAATTCCTGCTTCTTTTATACGAGTTAACGCGTCATCAAGATCATCAACCTCAATTGACAGATCAGGCACAGGTGTCCCAGAGCCACCCTCTAATAAGAAACTAACCTGAGTGCCCATTTTCTCATGCGAACCGTATGTTGCAATAAATCCCATATCCATTAGTTGATCAAGTCCAAGTACTTCCCCGTAAAAATACGAAGCTTTGGAAATGTCCTGCGTCTCAATATTTGCAACAATTCGTTTGATCTTCATTTTTCATCCTCCTAAAGTTTTGATATCAAATTTTTACTCAACAATGGTCCCGTTCGGGGCAAACTAATCCTTCAGCTCTCAGAGTACTATAGACTCACTTTTACGCATTCAATATGTTAAAACCTAGCCGCGCGTATTGAGCGGCTACCGGCAGCGAAGAGCGGGTTGCGGTCATTTTTTGTACTTAATCGTTTAATCCCTCCCTTAGACTGGCCTTTCGGAAACCGCACGAATGGTGTAGGGGTACGGATCCAATTGAAACTCCCCTTCTTTAGGATCGAGAATCGTCATTCGAATCGGGTGAACTTCTGGAATCTTCATTGAAGGGTACCATCCGATGGCCATATCCCCCAGGATGAACATTCCGTACTCGTCACCGAGCATCTGAAACGTCTTTCCGTCCCCGATATAACGCGTGACGTCAAATCGAGAATCTAGGCGCTGAATTGCTTCCGATACGCTGCAGCGAAGCGGAAAGCCGATCTCGCTGACATTCAGAATGGATTCATGATCAAAAGGCTCTGTTGAGGCATTGTCCATTCGATGCCGAGCGATGAACTCCACCAGATTCCCCGAAGGATCTTCGAAATAGAAGGCATGCGCATCCGTTCCTTCGAAATAAGCGATATCTTCGTTTGCCTGGATTCCTGCGTAAGGAAGGGGCGCAGCGGAAAGTACCTGACATCCTTTGTCGAAAAGCCAGCTTTTTGCTTCGCGAATTTGGTTCTCAGGGATATTCATTGCCAAATGGTAGGACGGCAGTATCCTTCCCTCCTCTTCGTGAACGAAAGTCAATCGCGTTCCCCCGGCAACGATCGTGATTGAATGTTCCGTTATATCTGCTAGAGCAAATCCAAGTCTTTCTGTGTAGAACACCTTCATTTCAGCTAATCGGGCAGTTCTCAGTTCCAATTCGATAATTCTCATCTTACTACCTCCTCCAGATACTTAAGTTTGTCAGGATTTGCAACTGCATAGATGGAATGAATCTTACTGTCCGAAGCCTCGAACGAGTATACGTAAGCAATACGTCCGCCGATCATCATGACGATTCCCGGGCTTCCGTTCACCGTAGTGATGATATAGGAATAGTGGCTGTCAGGACGCCCGAACCAATCCATCCATTGCATATAAAACGGAATGACTTGCGCCGCTCCGATGACGGGCTGCTGCGCTGCCGGTGCCTTGCCGCCTCCATCTGTATAATGGATGGCGTCAGGAGACAGCAACTGCAACAGACGGTTCGCATCCCCGGCGATCACGCTTTGGATGAATTGCCGCACTTGCGTCTCCGTAACGATGCTCTTTGCTATGTCCGGCGGTTCATGGCGGATACCTTTCTTGGCCCGATGGAAAATTTGCCTGCAATTGAAGCTGCTTTTCCCCACCATGCCTGCAATCTCGTCGTACGGATATTGAAATATTTCCCGCAGGAGAAAGACGGCCCGCTCGACCGCACTTAGCTGTTGCAGAAGCATTAAATAGGCCGTTGAGATCGTTTCCCTTTGTTGATAAATTTCAGAAGGGTCCAAGCTGGCGTCTTCAAGATGCACAAGCGGCTCTGGCAACCAAGTCCCCACGTAAACTTCCCGTTGTCTGACGGACGATTGTAACAGGTTCAGGCAACGGTTCGTTACGATTTTGCACAAGTATGCCTTTACGTTCCTGATATTTGCGTCCGAAGGCAATTGGTTCATCACCAGGAAAGCATCCTGCACGATGTCTTCCGCATCCATGACGCTTCCGAGCATTCGATACGCCAACGAGAACAATAATGTCCGATAAGTTTCATATAGTTGTTCCGTGTCCATACAGACCTCCTTTTCGATATCGTCCGTTTAGTTCGCGAGAATATGAAGTGAAGCTCGCTTGGCGCTTGCTGCCGCCCCGCCTGCCAAATATTCACCGTGTGACACCCAATCTCCAGCCACGTATAAACCCTTAATCTGAGGGACGGCAGGACCCGGATTCTCGACCCGATTCATATGTGGAAAGTCATGAACGACCGTCATCTTGGGCAAATACTGCTCCGCCACCACTTCCCGTCTCCAACCGGGATGAATGAGATCCATGGCTTGTTCAAGTTGGCTGCGGTCTTCTTGCGCATGGCTTCCATGCACTTGGAACTTGATCATTTGATACACTTGAACGTCATCGTTCTCACTGAGTTCTAGCCCTTTGATTCGGGAGGAGTTGATCATAAGGACCGGTTGATCGATGCCGTAGACGAATTGATGCTGCGGTGTGGGAAGTCGACGGAGCCCGATATCCAAACAAGCGGCCGTGATCGGAATGGCCTGCTGCTCCCACGTCCGCAGCGAAGTCAGTTCGGCCGATGGAACCAACCTGCTTGATATCTTCGGCGCTGTCGTCAGGATCACATAAGGAGTCTCAATCGTTTCGCCATTCTCGCATCGAACCCGCTGCACCCGCCCGTCATCATGCTCAACGGAATTGACTTTCCTACCTGTAATTACTTCCACGCCGAGCCGACGTGCTTCCGAACACATCTCCTCGATCAGGGATCCCCATCCTTTCTTCAAATAATACACTCCAGTGATGGAACGCTGCATCTGTCTGAACAAGGGTCCTGCCACTTGTAAATCCGGAGCTTGCACGTATGTTCCTCCTCGGGCCAGCACGTACAGAAGATGACGTACCATCGGGCTTCTCACGTGCTCCTCCATCCAGTCTCGCAGACTCATGTGTGGAATCGTGGCCGTGTCAAGCTTGAGGATCTTCAAGAGGATGGCTCCGAACCTGTATTTGTCAGCCGCCGATAACAAGGAAGTCTTAAGCAGCGAACGGACCGCAGCCGGAAAAGGGTGCACCTGCTCTTTCCAGATGCCGTACGGGGTGAACTCGTCGACTTTTCGAAAAATATCCGGATTTACGTTCAATTCCCGGAAAATGTCGTACGCGTCCCCGGCATAGAGTGCATGCGAACCCAAATTGAAGCGTATTCCGTCCTTCATGTTTGTGATCGCCTTTCCCCCCATCTGATTCTGACTTTCCAAAACGACGACGCGTTTTCCTCCTCTTGCTAAATAAAGAGCCGCGGTCAGTCCGGCAATACCTCCACCAACAACCGACACATCATACTTTGCAACCATTCGAAGAAACCTCCTTCATGCGCTGTCATTAAACAAGACAGGAAGGAGGCGGAAAATGTGACAAAGTGAAAATGCAATGTAGAAAAAGTTCTTGTCCTTTTCGGC
>NZ_BIMF01000042.1 GCF_004000945.1 Paenibacillus lautus NBRC 15380 | reverse complement strand
TTAGGGTCACGGGTTCTTTGTTTCACGTTCCGGTCGAAGTATTCATTCGGACTTCTGAAACGGCTCAATAAAATGATTAAAGGCGCTGGTGCGAAACAGGTCGCGTCGGAATATAAAATGGACCTTGGAGCTGCGGTAACGCTTGGGGATTTGGAAAGCCTGTAATTTCCCGGCATCCACCCAGTCCTTAACGGAAGAACGCGTTAGCAGCGAGATACCCAGCCCAGCGGCCACACCGCCCATGATGGCTTCCAACGTGCCAAACTCCATAATGTTCATGGGCCCCACGTTCTCTTCATGAAGCCATTGCTCCAACCGTTTACGGTGGTAGCAGCCCTTGCCAAAAAACAGCAGCGGTTTGCTAAGCAAATCGCGAAGCGCAGCCTCCGTCGGTTCCGAGATGAGGACAAGCTCCTCGTCAAAGGCCCGGATTTCGTCAAAGTCCGGGTAATCCAGAGGTCCGCTGATAAACGCCCCGTCCAGTTCATACTCGTTCAGGGCTCGGATCAAGTCAGCCCTGTGGCCTGTAATTAATGACAGTTTCACGTCAGGATATCGTCTATGATAATCCAGCATGATACCGGGAAGATGGACCGCGGCTGTTGTTTCCGATGATCCGATCCGCAGCGGACCCGACGGTTCTTCCGAGAATTTCGTCGATTTCACGGCTTCGTCAAGCAAACGCGTAATCTGATCGGCATATTTGAGCAGATTACAGCCGGCCGAAGTTAAGGCGACGCCGCGGCTGAGCCGATAGAACAGAGGCGTGTTCAGCTCGGATTCAAGCTGCCGGATTCTAGCGGTCACGTTCGATTGCACGTAACCAAGGCTGGCTGCAGCCTTGGTTATATTTCCTTCACGGGCAACAGCCTGGAATATCTTCAGATCCCCACTCTCCACCTTAGCAGCCTCCTTATAACCATCATTCACAGTGATGGCTCGAATCTAATTTAATTATTTTACATGATATGAAGGTCGGAATAAACTGAGGATACACTTGGTCAAGGAGAGGGGAATTCATGGCATGAGCAAACCGCGTATGCTGTTTCTGACGATATTTACGATGCTGGTTGCGGGACTTAACTTCCCGATCGGCAAAATGGCGCTGTCCTTCGGTTCCCCATTCGTGCTGCTGGCGATCCGGTTCGTGGGAGCGGGACTTCTGATGCTGCCCTTCATTGTAAGACGGCCCCATCCCAGGGGCAGCGCTGCGTGGCTGAAGCTGGCAACGATTGGTCTGTTTCAATCGGCACTCGTGATGAGTGGCATCTACCTGAGCATGCAGACCATTTCCTCCGGCAGTTCCTCGGTTCTGTCCTCCAGCAACCCGATCTGGTTCATCGTGTTCAGCTTCCTAATCTTCGGTATGAGGTATCGTCTTCTTCAGTGGGCGGGCGTGATCATCGGTTTTATCGGCGTATTCATTACGCAAGGCTTAGAGATGCAGATGCAGAGCGGATTCTGGTTTGCGCTGGGTGCGGGGATGGCCTGGGGCATGGCGACGCTGCTAAGTTCCCGTTGGGGCAAGGAGTTTGACGCTTGGGTCATGGCTGCCTATCAGATGCTGATCGGGGGCATCCTTCTGCTCATCGCAAGTCCGCTGCTGGAGCAGCCGCATTTTGTATGGGATTCGTCCCAGATCGTCAAGGAGCTTTTTGTTCTGGGCTGGATGATCCTGATGAGCTCGATTGCTCAGTTCGTTACCTGGTATTATGTGCTGCGCAATAGCGATCCCAATAAAGCCAACGTGTATCTGTTCCTCATTCCCGTGTTTGGCGTATTATCCGGATGGCTTATACTAGGCGAGCAGCTGCATTGGTATACCTTGGCCGGCACAGTGTGTATTGGGCTTGGCATTTATCTGGTGAATCGGCCTAGACGAGTGGATACAACAAGAGATCCATTCACGATCAAGGAGCGGTGCGGTACCGTATAAAGGGCAAGAAATCTAATATATTCGGATTTAGCAGGTCACGGCGATGGATTCGCGTGGCCTGCTTTTTGCTGTGACGACCATAGGTTTTCTAGCCTGATCAGGTATCACGACAAGCAGCGACAAGAATGATGTTACAGGGAAAATCTCGCCCCAGCAAAATAAGTAAATTTTATTAAAAATAAATCCATGTTATATTAAATTTACTAACGCCTTTGGAGAGGGGATAGGATTCATGAGTGGTTTGAAGGAAATTGCAAAGCTCGCGGATGTCTCGGTGTCTACAGTGTCCAACGTGCTGAACGGGCGCAAGAACGTGGGTCGGGAGACGAGGGAGCGGGTGCTGAGATTATGCTCGGAGCACGGCTATTTTCCGCATAAGTCAACCAAATCCGATAAAAGCAACACGATTATATTTGTCTTCAGCGACTTTGATCGCGATTATTATTTAAAGATCATCAAGGGGATCAGCCATTGCCTCACGGAGAATGGATACGACCTTATCATCTGTACGAATAAATCCAGCACCAATTTTATGCGCAGCAAATTTGCAAGCGGTACCATAAGCCTCGATCGGAACATGACGGACGAATATTTAGTCTCGGTAGCCACGCCGCAGTTCCCCGTCGTTCTCATGGACCGGATTATTGATAACGAGTACGCTAACACCAAAAGCGTGATCGTGGACAACTACCCCGTGATGTGTGAAATGGTCCAGGCCTTGGTGGATAAACAGTTTACGAATTTTGGATACATTGGCGGCTTGGAGTTTACCCTGGATCACAAGGAGCGGTTCGCCGGATTTATGGATACGCTTGCGAAGAATGGCATCGTGTTTGACCGCCGCAATTATTTTCATGGCGACTACAGCGAGGAAAGCGGATATCAGGCGGCCAAAATACTGATCCTGAGCAACGCCTTGCCTGAAGTGCTGGTCTGTGCGAACGACAATATGGCTCTGGGCGCGATCAAAGCTTTGGAAGAGAACGGCATACGGGTGCCGGAGGATATCTCGATCACCGGATTCGATAATTCGGATGCGGCGGCGATGGCCGGTTTGACCACGATTGCGATCCCGCGATATGAAAGCGGTTATTTAGCGGCGAAGGAGCTGCTCGAGATGATCAAGGGCACAACGGGCAGGGAGCCCTTTAAACTGAACGCCACCATCCAGTGGAGAAAAACGGTGAGATAAACTTTATGAATATGGCTAGTAAAATATCATAGATTTTACTAGTTTATTTACTTAGTATTTTTATGAAAACGCGTACAATTTTTATTGACATTCTAGGTAAACCGCCCTATGATGGGTTTGTAAACGTTTTACTTTATAGAGTCCTTAAGGGGGAGGCGTGTCACTTGAAGAAAGTAAAAAAGGTATTAAGCATACTGACTGCAACGGCTTTGGTTGCGACACTTGCAGCCTGTGGTGGTACATCTGACAAAGATTCTGGAGCAGCATCCGGGGGAGATGGGGGAGATAAGCTGAAGAAAATTACGCTCTTCCAATCGAAAGTAGAAATTACAGAACCTCTTGAAGCTTTGGTTAAAACCTATAAAGAAGAAACCGGCAATGAGGTTGAAGTATGGGGTGCCGCAGGTGACGCTTATTCGCAGCAGCTGGTAGCGAAGCTCAGCAGCAACCAGGGACCGACCATATTCAGCGTGGCTCCAGGGCCCGAGTCCGAGAAGCTGAAGTCCTATTTCTCCGATTTGAGCGGTGAAGAGTATGTGAAGAACATTGCGCCTGACATGGAATTGAAGGTCGATGATAAAACCGTCGGCGTTCCATACGGCGTAGAAGGTTTCGGTCTCGTGTATAACAAGGATCTGGTAGATCCGGCAAACATGAAAGACCTGGATTCCTTCACCAAGACGCTGGAGCAGCTGAAAGCTGACGGCAAGAACGGCTTGAGTTTGTCCCAGGAGGCTTACTTCTTGATCGGACACATCATCAACACGCCGTTTGCGCTTCAATCCGATCCGCTGGCCTTTATCGACCAGCTGAACAAGGGCGAAGTGAAGATGGCCGACACAAAGGAGTTCCAAGAGTGGGCGAAATTCATGGACGTGATCAAGGCCAACACCAAGAATCCGCTGGAAGTGAAATATGATAGCCAGATGGGCGACTTTGCAACGGAAAAAACAGCTATGGTGCATCAAGGCAACTGGAGTTACTCCATGCTTGCGGACTTCGGTGACTTCGGCTCCAAAGTCGGCATGATGCCGTTCCCGCTCGCCGGCAACGACAAAATCGCCGTAGGCGTGGCCAGCTACTGGGTCGTCAACAATCAGGCCGATGCTGAGGAAGTCAAAGCCGCAAACGCTTTCCTGAACTGGCTCTTTACCAGCGACAGCGGCAAGAAAGCCATCGTAGACGATTTCAAATTCATTCCGGCGTTAACGAATATTGAAGCAGGCGATCTGGATCCATTGTCTCAAGCGGTGCACGAAGCAACAACGAAGGGTGAGACGATCACTTGGGCGTTGAACTACTTCCCATCAGGAATCATCACCAATGACCTGGCTCCGGCTACGCAGGAGTACTTCATGAATCCGGGCATGACAGGTGAACAGTTCCTGCAGAAGCTGGATGAAGTGTGGGCGAAAGCATCGAAATAATCGAGGCCGAGCGACCATCATCTGATATTACAATTCCATGAAAATGAAAGCCTAGCCTCAGACGTTCTGATGATGAGCGTTAGGCTTTTGTTTTTTCTAACACGAATTCAAGGTTTGATGCCGCCTTGCGGGAATCATCCGGAACGGAAAGAAGGTATGGATTATGAGCAAAAGAAAGGATAAAGCCTGGTTTGCCCTGTTTACGGTGCCGCTTCTGTTTATTTTCACGACCGTGGTTCTCATCCCGTTCATTATCGGGATTGTGTACTCCTTCGTCAATTGGGACGGCATTCCGGCAAATCCCAAAGTATTCGTAGGGTTCGACAATTACGTTCAGCTGTTCCAGGACGACCGATTCCTGTCATCGGCTTGGCATACGGTTCAATTCACGCTGCTCGCACTGGTATGCGTCAATATTCTGGGTCTTGGCTTTGCGCTGCTGGTGACGACGAAGCTCCGCTCGAGAAATGCGGCCCGGACAATGTTCTTTATGCCCAACCTCATCGGCGGTCTGATCCTGGGCTACATCTGGCAGTTTATTTTTACGGATGCCTTCAGCTTCCTGGGCGAGAAGACCGGATTTGACAGTGTGTTCTTTAACTGGCTGCTGCATCCGCAGTTTGCGCTGTACGCGATCGTTGCGGTATTCACCTGGCAGCTGGCGGGTTATACGATGATCATCTACATCGCGGGCATCCAAGGGATTCCGGATGAATTGATGGAAGCGGCCAAGGTCGATGGCGCCAATCTGTGGCAGCGTCTCAAGAGCATCGTATTCCCGCTGTTAATGCCTTCGTTCACGATCTGCCTGTTCCTGACGCTGTCTGGTGCATTCAAAATCTATGACGTGAACCTGTCGTTGACCAAGGGCGGTCCGAGCAATGCGACGGAGATGTTTGCGATGAATATTTTCAACGAGATTTTTGCTTACGGTAATTATGGATTAGGTCAGGCGAAAGCGATCATCTTCTTCCTGATTGTTGCCGGACTCACGCTGACGCAAGTCATCATCACGAAGAGAAGAGAGGTGCAGATGTAATGAAGAAATCAGGGAAATGGCTGCTCGACATCCTGCTGTTCCTCGCTGCGCTGGTCTTCTTGTCTCCGGTCTTCATCATGCTGATTAACTCGTTCAAGGATCGTGCCGAGCTGTATGAGAATGCGCTTGCGCTGCCTTCTTCCTTCAGCTTTGAGTACTATAAATCCGCGATGGAGAAGATGAATTTCTTCACCGCTCTGGGCAACTCGCTGTATGTCACCGTCATCTCGGTGATTATCGTCATCGTGCTCGCATCCATGACGGCATGGATGCTGGTTCGGACGGATAATAAGCTGAGCAAAGTTATTTTCTTTACCTTCGTGGCGACCATGCTGATTCCGTTCCAAACGCTGATGATGCCGCTGATGCAGGTAATGGACTGGATTCGCACCAATCTGCACATTCCGATGCTCAATACCCATGAGGGTTTGATCTATATGAACGTCGGCTTCACGTCCAGTATGGCGGTATTTCTATATCACGGATTTATCAAATCCGTACCGGTTGCGCTGGAGGAGGCGGCAACGCTTGATGGCTGCTCCAAGCTGGGCGTGTTCTGGAGAATCGTGTTCCCGCTGCTGAAAAACATCAGCGTGACGATCGCGATCCTGAACGTCATCGCGCTGTGGAACGACTACCTGCTTCCATCGCTGACGCTGTCGGACAAAGGGCTGCGGACGATCCCGCTCTCGACCTTCTATTTCTTCGGAGAATTCACGATTGTGTGGAACCAGGCGATGGCCGGTCTGACGCTGACGATCATCCCGGTAGTCATTTTCTATATTTTCGCGCAGAAATACATCATTAAAGGGATTGCGGCAGGTGCGGTAAAATGAGGCGGATCATTACGAGAGCCGACGATTATGCTTCCAGCCGTTCCGCCAATGCTGCGATTACCCGGGCGGTAGAGGCCGGATTTATCAAAAATGTGTCCATCATGGCCCCCGGTCCTTATCTTGCCGAGGCCGCGGAGCTGTTGGCGCATCGCAAGGACATCTGCTTCGGCTTCCATATGACGCTGAACGCGGAGTGGGATAACGTACGCTGGGGACCTGTTGCCGCGAAGGAACAGGTTCCTTCGCTTGTCGATCGGGCCGGATATTTCTATCAGGACCCGAGCTTGTTTCAACATCATCCGCCTTCGCTGCAGGAGATCCTTATAGAGTGCCAAGCGCAGCTGGATAAACTGACCGCAGCAGGCTTCAACATTTCTTATGTCGATTCTCATATGCTGCCGGAGCGCTTCATACCCGGGCTGCAAGAAGAGCTGGACCGCTGGATTGAAGCGAAGGGACTTATCAACCATCGCTATTACTACAACTTCTTCCCGGGCGGCGTTCCGGACGGGATCGAGTCGTTTGAAAGGGTTCTGGGCGGCTTGACGGAAGACCAGTACTTCTTTCTGTCCCATCCGGCACGGTATTCGGAGGAAATGGTGCAGTGCGGCAATGCTCAAGTGGATGGGCAAGAGCTGGCGCGAGGACGCGATCAGGAGGCTTCCTTTCTTGCACGGGAAGACTTGAATGACATTAGTGAGCGACTGGGTTTTCGTGCTATACGATATGATGAAGCGTTACCATTGCCTGGTGTATAATGGAAGGGTCATGATGAATTTATCTTGTTATACAGGGAGAGGCGGAAAAGGATGAACATGAATACGGTTCAATTATTGCCAAGAAGTACCCCCGAAAACCAAGGAATCTCATCTCAGTCCATTGAACGTTTTATCGGATCGATTCAGGAGAAGCAGCTTGAACTCCACAGTTTCATGCTGGTACGGCATGGACATGTCGTAGCGGAAGGCTGGTGGAAGCCGTATCAGGCGGACAAACCGCATATGCTGTTCTCGTTAAGCAAGAGCTTTACTTCTACCGGGATCGGACTGTTGACCCAAGAGGGACAGATTGCGCTGGAGGATCGGGTGATCGGCTTCTTTCCGGAATACGCTCCTGAAGATTCCTCGCCGAATCTGTCCGCGATGACGATTCGTGATTTGCTGATCATGGGAACGGGACACGCCCAGGAGCCTGCCATGCCGTCCGATATTTGGGCAGCCGATTTTCTTAAACAAGCGGTTGAGCATGAACCCGGCACCCACTTTGTATATAACAGCGCAGCGACTTACATGCTCTCGGCGATTCTGCAGAAGGTCACCGGCATCACGCTGCTGGATTATTTGCAGCCCCGTCTGTTTGAGCCGCTCGGCATTCATGGAGCCACCTGGGAAAGCTGTCCTCAGGGGATCAACACCGGCGGATGGGGACTTAAGCTGAAGACCGAGGACATTGCCAAGTTCGGTCAGCTTTATCTTCAGAAGGGGGTGTGGGAAGGCCAGCGCCTGATTCCGGAAGCGTGGATTGAAGAGGCAACCTCCAAGCAGATATCCAACGGACCTGCGGATTCCTCTTCGGATTGGACCGAAGGGTACGGCTATCAATTCTGGATGTGCCGCCACGGGGCCTACCGCGGTGATGGCGCATTTGGGCAATATTGCGTCGTGCTGCCAGATCAGGATGCGGTGATTGCGATTACCTCCGGACTAGGAGACATGCAGGCCGTGCTGAATGAAGTGTGGGAGCATCTGCAGCCGGCGATGGGATCTGATGTGCTGCCGGCCGATACCGGAGCTGAGGCTTCTCTTACTGGAACGCTGCAAAATCTTAAGCTGGATCCGCCAAGAGATGAGGCGGCATCCCCGATCGAGAAGGACGTCTCCGGGATCGTCTATGATCTCGAAGAGAATGAGGAGAAGCTGCGTTCGTTCTCCGTTCGGTTTGAAGAAGATGGCGCGGTAATGGAGCTTACGGGGGAACACGGTGTCCATTCGATTGTCTGTGGTCGTAACGAGTGGAAGTCGGGAACCACGAAGCTGATGATGATGGGGGATAACGAATATGCTGCCTCCATGACCTGGAAGGATGAACGGACGTTGAAGCTGACCATCCGCCTGACAGAGACGCCATTCTACTTAACCACGGAATGCACCTTGGGTGAGGAAGGCATTCATCTTGCGTACTGGATGAATCAATCGTTCCAGGGCAAGGTGGTCCGGGAGATTAAGGGCAAGGTTACGGCGTGAAGCCAATAAACCAAGATACATTAAAAACCTCTCCATCGTCATGGAGAGGTTTTTTTGCATGCCGTAATTAGAATCGCTCCGACACCGCCTTTGCCTGCGTAAACAGGAGCAGGTAATCGCGCCCGCCGGCTTTGGAATCGGTCCCGGACATATTGAAGCCGCCGAACGGGTGGGTGCCCACCAAGGCGCCGGTGCATTTCCGGTTCAAATACAGGTTGCCGACATGGAAATCGCGGCGCGCCTGCTCCAGGTGCTCGCGGTTGTTCGAGATCACCGCGCCAGTCAGCCCGTAGTCAGTATTGTTGGCGAATTGGATCGCTTCGTCGAAGGAGGCGGCCTTCGTGAAGGCCACCACCGGGCCGAAGATCTCCTCTTGGGAAATACGGGCGGTGCTGGCCACGTCCGCGAAGATTGTCGGCTGTATGAAATACCCCTCCGGATCGCCAGGCAAACCGCCGAGTACCAGCGTGCCTTCACCTTTCCCGATTTCAATATAGTCCAGAATTTTACGATAGGCCTTATCGTCAATGACGGGCCCTACCTGAATCTCGGCGTGAGACGGACAGCCGATCACCAGCTTCTTGGAGCGTTCGATGACCTTCTGGAGTACGGCATCATAGACGTCCTCATGCACGATGGCTCTGGAGCAGGCGGAGCATTTCTGGCCGGAGAAGCCGAATGCCGAAGCGGTGATCGCATCCGCCGCGAGATCCAGATCCGCCTCACTGTCTACGATAATGGCGTCTTTTCCGCCCATTTCGGCGATGACGCGCTTGATCCATCGCTGCCCCGGCTGCGTCTTGGCCGCGCGTTCCTGAATCCGCAGTCCGACGTCGCGGGATCCCGTAAAGCTGATGAACCTGGTCAGCGGATGATCCACCAGATAATCGCCCACCTCCTGGCCCGGTCCCGGCAGGAAGTTGACAACGCCCGGAGGCAGGCTGACTTCTTCCAGCAGCTCCACGAATTTGGCGGCAATAACGGGCGTGGTGCTCGCTGGCTTCAGCACAACGGTGTTGCCCGAGACGATGGCCGCCGTGGTCATGCCTGCCATAATCGCGAGCGGAAAGTTCCACGGCGGAATGACGATGCCGACGCCAAGCGGGATGTAATAGAGATGGTTCTCTTCCTCCTCGTGAACCGTCAGCGGCTGGGGCGCGCTTAGACGCTGCATTTCGCGTGCATAGAATTCCATGAAATCGATCGCTTCGGCCGTATCCGCGTCCGCCTCGGCACGCGTTTTGCCGGCTTCCAGCGTCATCAGCGCGGAGAACTCGAGCTTGCGCCGCCGCATGATCGCAGCTGCCTTATACAGATATCGTGCCCGTTCGCTCGGCTTGGTGTGCTTCCACGTCTCAAAGGTACGCGCTGCCGTCTGAATAGCTTTTTCGGCAAGCTCGGTATCGGCTTGGGATACAATGCCGATGACCTGACGCTTCCGAGACGGATTGACCGATTGTGCGGTACGCTCCGTATAGATTTTGGTACCGCCGATAACCAGGGGGTACGATTGGCCAAGCTCGGCTTCGACCCCGGATAACGCCGCATCGTATAACTTGTTGTTCCACTCGTTGTTGAAGTCCATAAATGGTTCGTTCCGAAAAGGTACGCGCATGGGAGGCCCCTCCTTAACATGATATGAATCGAAGCTTAAGGTCTATGGTCCAGCTGCTGAATGCATCATGGTGGGGTGTTTAGGATCTTCTGGCGAAAAGCTCTATGTAGATATGTATGTCTTCCTGCATGCCGTCATGATTTTTGCATATGAGTTAAGATAGAGTGCATTTTGGTTTACCTTTTGCAAAGGGGGCGCACGCATGGACGGAACCGAGCTTTACCGTAAAGTGATCCTGACGGTGTCCGGTAATAAATTCGTGAAGTGGTTGTCGATCAAGTACGGCCGGAAACTGGCGGGCAGATTCATAGCCGGCGATACCTTGGATGAGGCGCTGGATGAAATTGAGAGGCTGAACGAGAAGGGCATTCTCGTCACGCTCGATCATTTGGGGGAGGGTATCACGACGCTGGATGAAGCGGCCGGGTACCGGGAGGAGTATTTGAAGCTTGTGGAAGGGATTGCCAAGCGGGGAGTGAAATCGAACGTATCGCTGAAACCGACACAGATGGGTATGGCACTGGACCCCGAGAAGGCTTACGAGAACATCAAGCTGGTGGCGAAAAAGGCGAAAGAGCACCGGAACTTCGTTCGTCTGGATATGGAGGATTCCCCGTATACCCAGGCGACGATTGACATGACGCTGCGGCTCCATCAAGAGGGGCTGACCAATGTGGGGACTGTGATGCAGGCCTACTTGTTCCGTACGGAGGAGGACGTCAAGAATTTAATGCATGCCGGTGTTAATCTGCGGTTGGTGAAGGGGGCGTACAAAGAGCCTGGAACCATTGCCTTTCAGCAGAAGCGGGAGGTTATTGACAACTATAAGAAATTGATCAAAATGCATTTGGATCAGGGCGCCTACGTCGCGATTGCTTCGCACGATGACCACATCATCGACTGGGTGAAGGTGTTTGCCGAGCAGAGCCGCATAGACAAACAGGAATTTGAGTTTCAGATGCTGTACGGGCTGCGGATGAACGATCAAGCTGCGCTTGCGCAGGACGGCTACCGCATCCGGTGTTATATGCCTTACGGAACGATGTGGTACCCGTATTTCACCCGGCGGCTGGCAGAGAAGCCGGCCAACCTGATGATGGTGCTCAAAAATATGTTCAAGTGAGCGGGGGAAAACAACCAATTGCAATGAAAGCGAGGACGGTAGCTCTTTCTAGCTGCCGTCCTAGAAGAAATAATACGCCTCCGAGCAGTTCATCAGGTAGGAACGCTCCAGCGGAAGGCTACCTAACCGCTTACGGGTGATGGAACTAGCCGCAGTTCCTGCTTTGATCGTTCCAGGGGATAAAACGTTCAGCCGAGCACGGTCAAAGCGAAATATCTCCCTACAGCCAATGAGTTCTTCACTTAATGCTGGTACTCCAGCTTTGATGACGGGTGCAAGTGCGGTCTCGATGAGTTTCCTCATGATCTACGCTCCATGTTATATGCACGGCAAAAAGGCCTGGTGAGCAGAGAACCCCCGCTCTCCAGGCCTTTTCCGTTTAGCGGTCGTTTTTAGCGGCCGCTGCCGATTCACCCCGTTCACCAACAGAAGCTTCATGGTGATATGGGTTCCCTCGTCTTCTTGATTTCTATTGAGATTTCAGCGAATACCGTGTGTTTGAATCGCAGGCTTGTCCTATTCCCCCGACAGCGTGCGATCGCCGGTCAAATATTTCTCGGTCAAGATGGAGAGCAGGCGAATGCCAACTTCATTCTCTCCGCCTTCGGGAATGATCAGGTCGGCGTATTTCTTGGAGGGCTCGATGAACGCCTCATGCATCGGCTTGACGGTTGTCAGATACTGATTATGGATCGACTGGATGGTCCGGCCGCGGTCCTCAATATCGCGTACGACCCGGCGAAGCAGGCGCACATCGGGATCGGTATCCACAAACACTTTAATGTGAAGCAGCTTGCGCAGATTCTCATCGGACAGCACATGAAGGCCTTCGATGATAACGATGTTGTTCGGCTTCAGCTCGATGGTCTGATCCGTGAAACGGGCATGAGCGGTAAAATCATACACCGGTGCGAATGCGGGTTGTCCACTTTTCAAAATGCCGAGATGTTCGACGAGCAGCTCGTTGTCAAAAGCGAACGGATGATCATAGTTAATCGCTTCGCGTTCCTCGAAACTGAGTTCCTTATGATCCTTGTAATAGTTATCCTGCGAAATAAACGTGACTTTATCTGAACCAAGTCGGTCAATGACAGAGCGGGCAACCGTCGTTTTGCCCGATCCGGTGCCGCCGGCGATACCAATTATGAGCATGGCGAATCCATAACCCTCCCTAGAGTTTGCAATTTTATTATTGTAGCACAGCATGCGCTTATTTTCACTATGGGGACATAGAGCAAAAGATGGGATTTCCCGTATGTTCTTTATTCTTACCACGGAATAGCGAACCGAATCTGTATGTCTTATCATAGAGGATAGACTACCAATTGAATTTTTCGGAGGGATGATTATGCATTATACGGCAATTTACCCATGCAAGCCCGCCCTATACATCCAGCAGGGAGAGCAGCATCAGGGGAACGTCGATTGGGACCGTTATGAAGCGGTGGCTCTAAGTGATACCGTGACCGGGCTTGCTGCGAAGGAAGCGACCGAGGTTCGCGCCTGCTGGAGCTCCGAATACTTCTATGTACGGTTTGTTTGCCGGGATTCTCATATCGTATCGGAGTATCAGCATCGGGATGATCCGCTGTATGAACAGGATGTCGTGGAACTGTTTATCGATGAAACAGGAACGGGAACGGAATATATCGAGCTTGAGGTTAGTCCGAACAATGTTATATTCGACGCCCTGATCCGTAATGATGGAGGAAAGTCGATCACAAGCAGCGATATTCATTGGGATCTTACCGGTCTTCAAACCTCGGTAGAACATGACGGTAAGGGAAATTTGATTTATGAAATTCGCATTCCTGCTGCGAACTTCAAGAACCCTCCGCAAGCGAGACGAAGCTGGAATGTGAATTTTTACCGCATTGATGAGGACACCGAAGGAAATCGGGAGTATCAGGCATGGAGCCCGACCGGTGAGGTGAATTACCATATTCCTTCGCGTTTTGGGAAGCTGGAGTTTGTCGATGTTATTTAGCATATCAATGTAAATCAGAATGCCGCATCGGTGGATTTTCATATCTGCTGGCGGCATTCTTGTGTTTATCCTCCGATAGGAGAGCGGGCTACCTCTATCCCACAATGCCTATCCCTGGTATCGAATGAGCCGATTCCGGGCATGAAATAGCTGCGCTTCAGCGGCCATAAATACCCCGGGGTGTTTTCATAAAAGAACCAAAACGAACATCTCAAGAGGGAGTTTGTCTCTTTTTTTGCATGCCGCAGGACATGTTGTTTTCATTGCTGCGTTCAATATAGTTTTTAGTAAAGGGAAGCACTCGGCTTTGAGTGAACATGCAATCAACGGAGGTTATTTTATGAATACTGTCATTGATGGACTGATGCTCGAGCTGGAGCAGCAGTTGGAGGAGAAGGTCGCCGAAGATCTTCGGGATCTGCTGGATGAGTATAAACCGTAAGGAACCCATATTTACATATGATCCGGAAGCCAAAGCGGATAGGGATTTGGTGAAGGAGATTATCACCGCAGGCATGACGCGTTCCAACGGCCGAGGAGGGTCGGGAGTCGTAGAGGTCAAGTATCTGAATGTCACCCGATTGTTCGAGGAGAAGCTGGGCATCAGCTTGCGGTTTCAGGTGGATACGGAACGCAGGCTGGCCACGATCCAGTTGGAACGGCTTAAATAGAATGTAGGTATCTAAAAAGCGAGGTGCTTTACTTATGGAGCATACGAAAATGACCCAAGAGGTGGATCTCACCATCTCGCACCACCAGATTCAAGTCCGCTCACGGGACTTTGATGAGGAGTTGTGCCAATGGGGAGAAACCAATATCAAGCAGGGCGTTGATCCCAGCCCTTCTTCTAAATGAAGACGTACCGCCTCAAGTTTCGTCTCTATACTGTAACGATTAAATTTCGTTCCCTTTTTCGCCATGAAAAATCCCCTCCCGATCGACTGCGTAAGTCCATCTTACCGATGTCCTTTTTCGCTTGTCTACCTAGAGGGGATAATACCATGTTGGAGAGGGCCTCCTTTTTATAGCATGCTGCGCTGTCCCTGCTTTGAAAGATGGTGTGCAGGAGGCGCAGACTTTGAAGTGATTGGATCCAGTTATTTTCCAGCTGTCAGCGTAATCTCGCCATGCTTGCCTTGAGCTGCTTTCAGGTTCAGAATGTCTGTCAGAAAAGCAAGCGGAACATAGACATGGCCTTTTTTCATGACAGGAGCCGAGCCCAGCGAACGTGGGGCCATTTTACCCAAAGTGTATGCATCCTTGTTCAGCTTCACCGCGCTCCAGACAGCTCCCTTGGAGATTTCTGTGGTTTTGCTCTTGCCGTTCCACTTGACATTGAATTGCAGCTGGCGCAGCACAGATACCTGAACCATGAGCTTGCCGTTTTTATCTTTGTAATAAGCGCCTGATTTCAACACGGCTGCAGCAGGCTTTATGTCGGATCCTTTACCCGGCAGCTTTACGGCAAATTCCGGTGTACCTGTGGATCCAGGGGCAATGCTGTATTTTTGGAATACGATATAGGCTTTTCCGTCCGAGACATAGAAGGATTGCTCCGCGTCTATGCCTTGAAATCCGTCTTCGTTCGCAAAGTAATGGTCTTGATCCGCGGCAATCGCCGTTTTGACCGCTTTATCCACGATGGATTTGTAATCCTTGCCGAACAGGTCTTCAAGCGTCACGCGCTGTGCTTCGGCTTCGTTCGTGAAGTTGTACGTATCCACGCGGGGATCGCCATTGTTCATCCCGATGCCTTCGGTGATGACCTTGAGGGAGATCAAGCTGTCGTCCGTGCCATCCGATGTAAGCTCATAGGTGATCGTCAACTGATAAGGGCGCATGGTATAGCCGTTCTTTTGTGCATTTGCCGCAGCCTCGGCGGCTTCCTGCTCCCATTTGGCGATATCCTTGGAAGCATGGGATTCAATAATGTCATTCAACTGGTCTTGATATTTGGTGTCAGTCAAACCTTGGAATACAGGGATCTTAATATTGGTTTTCAGCCATTTTTCCTTGGATTGCAGTGTTTTGGATGTTACCCGTTGCGGGGCAACGGTTGGAGCGGTCACCCGATTCGTGCTCGCTGCAGCTTTGGTTTCGGCATGGACATGAGCGGATGGCAGACCCGAAGCGGAGATCATGAGGATGCCCGCTAATCCGGCAGCCGCCAGGGTTTTGGTTATGGGGGTTGTGTGCTTCATTGCTTTTTTCATGATATATTACCTCCAGGTTTTTATGGTTTGAATATTTACTGTTTGTGATCTATAACGGAAAGGCAGAATCGTCTGGTGAAGCGAATCGGTCCCCTTTGTCCCTGGTCTTCTACTACTCATAATGTTTCAAAAGAAAATCTGGGGGCAGCAGGGAGCGGAAGAACGATCTGCATTCGTGGTGATGTACGGCTGATCTACCGAATGTATTCGCTGCTGACGAGCTGGTTTGCGATCGCTTCCGTTGGAATGGTAAATTCCACGACGCCCATATAGCCGGGTGCAACATCGTATTCATTAAAGCTGATGACCAGTTTGCCGTCTTGGTTGATGTAGAAGTTTTGGTCCTTGGCGATCGTTTGGAACAGATCCTCCGGTACATCGGACTCCACGCCGGGCTGCTCCACCCAGTAGATGTTGTCCGGATTATTCTGCATCTGCTGGCGCATCTGCTCCTTGATATTGTCACTGATGACCTGGATATAACGATCATCCTTGAACAGACTCGGCAGCGTGATCACCATCTGGTTCTTCTTGTCGATCGTATCGTATTTTCTGGATTCGGCAGAGCTTCCAGCAGATTCGACAATATAGCGCGAAAGTGTCAGCAGCTGTTCATTGTCGGTGATCACTTCATAACCGCTATCGAGACTCAGATGCGCGCCGCCTTCTTTATTTAGCAGGGCGACTTCGTCTTTGAAGTCCTCATACAGTTTCTTGTTTTCTTCCAGGTATTTGTTATTCAGGGTTTGCTCAAGCTCCGTATTTCCTAGGTTGGCAATGCCGGGTGTTTCGATATGCACTTCCGTGTTATCGCCTAATTCGGCATACTCACGGATGGTGATCACCTTGATGATATGGCCCAGAACCGGCACATCGGACATGGCCTGGGCGAAGGCAGGGCTGGTATTCACTCCGGCGACCAGTAGGATGCATGCAGCCGCAGCACTGGCGAGCCAGGGCAGCGCTCTATTTTTTTTTCGTCTGGTTGCTATGGTCTTGTTGACAATGGAGCTTAGTTCGTCAGGAATAGGAGTGCTCTCGTACTGCTCTTTCATCCTATTCAGCTTGTCATGCATTATCGTTGTGCCTCCTCTTGATCTTCCTCGCTTAAGTTCACCCGCAGTCTCTGTAGTCCTTGGTATAATCTCGTTTTCACCGTGCTGACATTCTCGTGGAGCACTTCGGCAATTTCGTCAATCTTCATATCTTCAAAAAACCGGAGTATGATGATGACCCGATACTTGTCGGGTAATTCCTCCAAAGATTGAGCCAGATCCAGATTCGGATAGTGATCATGGCTGCCGGGTAATATAACCTCCAGGTTCTCGTCGTCCATGACGTGGACTTTTTTCTGTTTTCTAATGAAATCCAGGGAGGTAGTTACAATAATTCGGAAAAACCAGCTTTTTAATGAACCCGTCTGCTTCAGCTTTTCCATGGATAAAAATGCTTTGTGGATCGCGTCCTGAACGATATCGAGGGCATCCTCTTTATTTCTAACGTAGCTGTATGCCAGCCGGTAGGCGCTGTTCTGATGTTCGGTTATACATTGGATAAGAAGCTTCTCAAGCTTCCGGCCGCCACTCATGTAAATATGACACTCCTTTGGGCCCGCGCGGGTAACCATCAATTGCAATTGACTTACGGAAGCAAGACGTGCGAGTCTTTCAAAAAGTTTGATTCTGCGAAAAAAATTTAAAAATTGTTTCTGTCTCATTATTCAGCCCATCCTTCCAGAATCGCAACAAGAAAAAGACCCCAGTTTTCACTGGGGTCCGGGGCTCAAGGTTACTCATGCTTATATTTCTGGATAACAATCGCCGAATTATGTCCGCCGAAGCCGAAGGAATTCGACATGCCAATCCGGAGCTCGGCGTTTCTCGCCTGGTTGGGTACATAATCCAAATCGCATGCCGGATCGGCATTCTCCAGATTGATCGTCGGTGGAATGATGCCTTCCTGCAGGGATTTTACGAGCGCAATGGCCTCCACGCCGCCGGATGCGCCCAGCATATGTCCGGTCATCGACTTGTTAGCTGTTACCGGAATGCGATACGCCTCTTCGCCAAACACCTGCTTAATGGCCGCTGTCTCCGAACGGTCACCGATGACCGTGCTTGTGGCATGAGCGCTGATGACATCCACGTCGGCCGGGGAGAGGTTCGCCTCGGTCAGGGCCAGCTTCATTGCCCGTGCCGCGCCGTTGCCGTCTTCCGGCGTGGCGACCATATGATAGGCATCCGAGCTGGCACCATATCCGATGACTTCGCCCAGAATTTCGGCGCCTCTGCCCAAGGCATGGGAAAGGGACTCCAGAACGAGGATGCCGGCACCTTCCGCCATGACGAATCCATCCCGGTCCGTATCAAACGGCCGGCTGGCCCGGCCCGGTTCATCGTTGCGGGAGGAAAGGGCGGTTGCATTTGCGAAGCTGGCCAGCGAGATATCGGTCAACGCCGCTTCGGAGCATCCCGCAATAATCACATCGGAGCGGCCCGCCTGGATGTTAAAGAAAGCCTCGCCGATCGCCGTATTGCCGATCGAACATGCGGTAACCGGCGCAAGCGTAGAGCCCAGCGCCTTGTATTTAATGCTGATGAGCGCTGCCGCCATATTGGGAATCATCATGGGAACCAGGGTAGGGCTCACCCGCTCGGGTCCTCGGGAGGACAGCGTGTCGCTCTGATTCATTAAGGTTTGAATACCGCCGATGCCAGATCCAACGTATACCCCCATCCGCTCATGATCGATCTGATCAAGATTGAGTCCCGACTGACTTATGGCTTGATCGGCCGCAGCCAAGGCAAACTGGCAGAAGCGGTCCAACCGCCGGGCTTCCTTAACGCCAAACAGCGCGTTTGCGTCAAACTCCTTCACGGCACCTGCTATTTTTACTTTCTGTTTGGATGTATCTAAAGTTTCTATATGTGTAATTCCGGACTCTCCCCGTACCAGCCGGGACCAGAACGTCTCAACATCGTGGCCCAGCGGCGATATGACGCCCATACCGGTGATAACGACTCTTTCCATGGATCAACAGCCTCCTTTAAGACTTTATAACTTGTCAATCTTAAGGTTATAATGTCACGTGTAGTATCCTATTACAAGATACCGTTTATCCTAGTATAAATACTGCTATCCTTAATAACGGAAGGAGGCCCATAAGATGAATTCTCAGGTTAAATTGCAAGCTTTATCGGCTTTCCTGAAAGGACAACGTGCCAAAATCTCGCCCGAGTCCGTCGGATTGACGCCCGGGACTAGACGGAGAACGCCGGGTTTGCGCAGGGAAGAGGTCGCCCAGCTGGCGGGTGTCAGCACCACTTGGTACACCTGGCTCGAGCAGGGACGCGACATCCAGGTGTCATCGTCCGTGCTGGACTGCGTCGCCAATGCGCTTCAGTTGAACGCGGATGAGCGCAGATATCTGTATTCTCTGGCGCTGGAGAGCGGGGCGGAGCCTTATACGGTCAAACACGAAGCGGTGCAGATCAGCCCGTCTCTGCAAAAAATCATCACCGAGCTGAAATATTGCCCCGTCATGATATCAGATCGGATGTGCAACATCGTGGGGTGGAACCGTGCGGCTGCGTACGTGTTCCTGGATTTTGACCGCATTCCGCCCGAGGAGCGGAACATGATCCGGCTGCTCTTCACCCGCAGGGAGTTTCAACGGCTGGCGGTGAATTGGGAACAGTTCGCCAGCGGCTTCTTGTCGATGTTCCGGTCCTATTACGGTCAATACGTCGAGGATGAGTGGTATGACCGTTTTCTGGAGGAGATGAAGAACGGGCACCCGGATTTCAACCGTATGTGGGAGCAGAGCCAGGTCAGTTATGCCCCGGAGGTACATCTGGAATTCCGGCATGCCAAGGCCGGGAAAATGGTATATGAACTCACGTCACTCAAAGTGTACGGAAATGATGACCTGCGGTGCAGCATCTATACGCCAGCTCCCGATACAACGACAGAAGCGAAGCTGCGGCAGCTGATGGAGGAGAAGTAGGCGGAGGGAGTGGGGGGGGGGCAGGCCGGAAATACCGATCCCGCGCCGGCATTAACTGTTCTTGAAGTAGTCAACTACTCGCTGTTCCTATCGGACTCCAGTTCCGTTATATGATGAGATCACGCCATAATTTAAACCGCAGCGGACACAAGATCCGTTATTGGGCGCATATCCGGCATTTTTATGTTGTTTTGGCGCAAATAACGGATCCTATGTCCGTTCAGTATCTAAAATGATGAATTTGTCTTAAATAGCGTATTCTGTGTCCGTTAATGCAAAAAAACACTAACTACCAGCAGGTTGCCCGACGTTCTGGTGCCGGCCATCTTGTGCAGTTGAATCGGAGTTCTCCTTGTAAGTGAAGCACTTCAAGACTGCCGGATTATCTGCGTAATCGAGAGTACCTTAAGTTGTCC
>NZ_BIMF01000041.1 GCF_004000945.1 Paenibacillus lautus NBRC 15380 | reverse complement strand
CTTCGATAGGGGTTTTCTTATCAAAAGCGGGCTTTTTGAACAACCTCTAAAGGGGATCTGGAAGTGAAACAGGATTATTTACGGACATTCGTCAACCATGTCGAGCGTACAGCCGCAGAGTTTGATCTGTGGTCAGAAGGTGATAGCATCGTGGTCGCCGTTTCCGGCGGGCCTGATTCCGTTGCGCTCCTGCACGTGCTGCATGAAATTTCTTTGCACCGGACGCCGCTCCGATTGATCTGTGCCCATGTGCATCATGGGTTTCGGAAAGAATCGGACCAAGAGGCGGAGATGGTGCGCGAACTGGCGGAACGGCTCGGACTTCCATTAGAAACGGCGTTCATCGATATTCCCGCTTATATGGAAGAGAGCGGAAAGGGTGGGCAGGAGGCTGCAAGAGAGAAGCGTTATGAATTTCTGCTGCAAACGGCCCATAAATACAATGCGCGCGCCGTGGCCCTGGCTCATCATGCTGACGATCAAGCCGAGACGGTGCTCATGAGGCTTCTGCGCGGGAGCGGCTTGTCCGGACTTGCCGGAATAAAATTTAAGCGCACGGAAAAAAAAGTGGAACTTATCCGCCCGTTCCTTCGTATGTACAAGGCGGATATCGTGGAGCTGTGCCGCGTATGCGGATTCCAGTATGCGGTGGATAACAGCAATCTGCAGACGAAGTACCGCCGTAATGCGATTCGCCTGGAAGTATTGCCTTTTCTGGAACGATACAATGGGCAGTTCTCCTCCTCACTCAATCAGCTGGCCGAGATTGTCCAGCAGGAGGATGATTTTGTGGAGCTTGAAGCTGCGAAGCAATTTCGGAGTATGGTACAGGAGAACGATGGGAGGCTCGCTTTCGACGCGCCTTCCTTTTTGGGCTTACATGTCGCTTTACAACGGCGTTTGATTAAACTAATATTAAATTACCTGCCCTCAGACCAGGAAAACACCGATTTTGTCAAGATTGAAACGGTGCGCCATGGCATTCTTAACGATCAGCGAAGTAACTGGCGTCTGGATCTGGGTGACGGCATTACCTGTGTTCGTGAGTACGGAGTGATCCAGTTTTGGCCTAAGCCTCCGGAAGAACAGGGACAGTACATATACATTCTTGATTCTCCTGATGTTGTGCAGCAGTATGTTAAGGAAATCGGAAAAATGCTGAAATTGTCGTTAATGACAGGAAGCGAAAGCCGGAGCGGCTCCAGACCATCGGCCTTTGTGGCGGATTTTGATGCGGATGAGCTGAGGTTTCCTTTAACCGTGCGCAACAGACAGCCGGGGGACAAGATGAAGATCATGGGATTAAACGGAAGCAAAAAGGTGAAAGATATTCTCATTGATGAGAAAATCCCACCGTCTGTCCGTGCCCGGATTCCTATTCTTTGTGACGGTTCCGGCAGCATCGTGTGGATTCCAGGTGTACGACGTTCCGTTCACGCCGCTTGCGGGCGGCACACATCACGAGTTCTCCGTATGGAGCTATCGGATGCTTAAGGCAAGTGTAAAACGAAGAATGGCCCGTTTCACGCTTTCATAGTATAAACGTAGGAGGTCCACTTAAGTTGCAGAATGACATTCAGGAAATACTCATCAGTGAAGAAGAGATTCATGCAAAGATTAAGGAACTTGGTTCCAAACTCAGCGCCGAATATGTGGGACGCAATCCACTCGTTATTTGCGTTCTTAAAGGTGCGTTTATTTTTATGGCCGACTTGGTTAAATCCATGACAGTCCCTCTTGAGTTGGATTTCATGGCTGTATCCAGCTATGGGGCATCAACCAAATCCTCTGGCGTGGTGAAGATCATTAAAGATCTGGACGCATCCGTTGAAGGCAGGGATGTGTTGATTGTGGAGGATATTATCGACAGTGGTCTTACACTGAGTCATTTAATTGAGCTTCTGAAGAGCCGTAAGGCAAACTCGGTGTGCGTCGTCACGCTGTTTGACAAGCCGGCACGCCGTACGGTGGATTTGCAGGCCGATTATACCGGATTCGTGCTGCCGGATGCTTTTGTTGTCGGATACGGACTCGATTATGCCGAGCATTACCGGAACCTCCCCTACATCGGGATTTTGAAGCCGGAAATCTACAGCAGTTAAAATGCGCCAATGGGCTGCTATTACAGTTGAGGGCCCTTTGTTGAGATGGCCAGACAGGCTGTGGTAAAATATCTTATGTGTCTTGAGAGGAGGTAGGGGATGAGTCGGTTCATCCGGAATTCTGGTTTTTATTTGATTCTATTTTTAGTCGTGGTGGGCATAGTACAATTCGTCACTAATGGCGGCGAGCAAGCCGATGCCCCTAGTTATAATCAACTGCGGCAGGAAGTCAAAGCTAACAACATAGAGGAAATGACGGTACAATTTGACGGTTACGCTTATCTGGTGACCGGTAAGTATAGGGAGATTTCCGAAGAGAAAAAATCGGAGAATTTCTCCACCTATATTCCTGCCACGGATGCAGCGATGCAAGAGCTGACTGCAGCCAGTGAGAGCAACAATGTCAAACTGTCCGTGGTCCCAATGGAAGGCCAAAGCATTTGGCTGACATTGCTTTCATCCTTTATTCCGCTCATCATTATGTTTGTTCTGTTCTTCTTCCTGTTTAATCAGGCCCAAGGCGGCGGCGGCAAAGTGATGAACTTTGGTAAGAGCAAAGCCCGCTTATATAATGAAGAGAAGAAACGGATTACATTTGAAGATGTAGCCGGAGCAGATGAAGAGAAGCAGGAACTTGTTGAGGTTGTTGACTTCTTGAAGGATCCGCGCAAGTTCAACACGGTTGGCGCTCGCATTCCGAAGGGCGTTCTGCTTGTCGGTCCTCCGGGAACAGGTAAGACGCTCCTGGCTCGTGCCGTTGCCGGTGAAGCAGGCGTGCCGTTCTTCAGTATTTCCGGTTCCGACTTCGTTGAGATGTTTGTCGGTGTCGGTGCTTCTCGTGTACGTGACTTGTTCGAGAACGCGAAGAAGAATGCACCATGTATCATTTTCATCGATGAAATTGATGCTGTAGGTCGTCAGCGTGGCGCCGGACTTGGCGGCGGTCATGACGAGCGTGAGCAGACACTCAACCAGTTGCTGGTTGAGATGGACGGTTTCGGAGCGAACGAAGGCATTATCATCGTTGCTGCGACCAACCGCCCTGACATTTTGGACCCGGCGCTTCTTCGTCCGGGACGTTTTGACCGTCAGATTACCGTAGATCGCCCGGATGTGAAGGGCCGTGAAGCCGTACTGAAGGTTCATGCACGCAACAAACCATTGACGAAGGATGTTAAACTTGACATCATCGCCAAACGTACAACCGGATTTACAGGCGCCGATCTGGAGAATCTCTTGAACGAAGCTGCCTTGCTTGCGGCTCGCCGCAACCGTAAAGATATCTCCATGCGAGAAGTGGATGAGGCGATTGACCGTGTTATCGTCGGTACGGAGAAACGCAGCCGCGTGATCAGTGACCGCGAGAAACGCATCGTAGCTTACCATGAAGCAGGCCACACCATTGTGGGTTACTTCCTCGAGCATGCGGATACGGTGCATAAGGTAACGATTATACCTCGTGGCCGTGCCGGTGGATATGTCATTATGATGCCGAAGGAAGATCGGATGCTCGTGACGAAGCAGGAATTGCTGGATCGCGTAACCGGTTTGCTTGGCGGGCGTGTTGCTGAGGAGCTGTTCATCGGTGAAATCGGGACCGGCGCTTACAGTGACTTCCAACAAGCGACAGGCATTATCCGCAGCATGGTTGTGGAATACGGTATGAGTGAGAAACTCGGACCGATGCAGTTCGGTACATCGCAAGGACAAGTGTTCCTGGGACGTGATATCGGACATGAGCAGAACTATAGTGATCAAATCGCTTATGAGATCGATCAGGAAATGCAGCGATTCATTAATGATTGCTATGAGAAATGTAAAGAGATCCTGAATAAACATGCCAAAGAGGTTCACCTGATTGCGAACACGCTCCTCGAGATGGAAACGCTGGAGCTTGAGCAAATCAAGAATCTCATTGAGACCGGATCAGCTGAAGGCAACGGCAGTGGCGAAGGTGAAGGTTCTTCCGAGAATGGTGAACCGATCATCGACAACATTGGCGACGTGAAAGTCCGCATCCAAGGGAAAGAAGACGGCGAGCAGCCGACTTCCACGGAAGAAATTCCGAACAACCCGATGGATTCGAATGATCCAGGGCCGGAACGCAAAGATTCCGACCGCAAGGATCCTCCAGGCGGATCGGACAACGGTAATAGCAGCTTAACGTAATATTCGCTGATAAAACATCGAATACCGAATAAAATTGAAGAACCGGAGAACGATAATTCGTTTTCCGGTTCTTTTTGTGCTTTCTATCACATTGACAGGGGGCAGAACGAACGTGTACATTAGTTGTTAAATAAGGATGCGCATCCTTTCACAAAGGTGGAAACCATCCTGAAAGTCACATGGTCATCAGCGGCGAACCGCCGGACTACATAAAGGGAGAGGGTCGATCATGGAAGCTTTGGCACTGGAGCGTAAGGCAGAACAGAACCGTGAACTGCGTGAGCGGTTAATGCAATTGAAGAAGGAACGTAACGCAATCATTTTGGCTCATTATTATCAACGGGACGAAATACAAGAGGTCGCCGATTTCCGCGGGGATTCCTTCTTGCTCGCGCAGAAGGCAGCACAAACCGACGCCGAGGTCATCGTATTTTGCGGTGTGCATTTTATGGGCGAGAGCGCTAAAATCTTGGCACCGGGCAAGACGGTTCTTATACCGGATGAGCGGGCCGGCTGCCCTATGGCGGATATGGTGAACGTTGACGGACTGCGAAAGTTGAAAGCGCAGCATCCGAATGCAAAAGTGGTCACGTACATCAATTCATCGGCTGAGATCAAAGCCGAAACGGATATCTGCTGTACGTCATCCAATGCCGTGAAAGTGATTCAGTCGGTGGATTCGGATGAAATTATATGGGTACCAGATAAAAACCTGGGACATTATGTTCAGCAGCATACCGACAAGAAGCTCATTATCTGGGAAGGGTACTGCAACACGCATGACATGCTGACGGTTAAGGATGTCGTCGAGATGAAGGCTAAATATCCTCATGCTGAATTTGTGGTGCATCCGGAATGCCGTCCGGAGGTTGTTGCGATGGGGGATTTTGTAGGGAGTACCACCGCCATTCTAGAGTATTGCAAAAATTCATCTGCCAAGGAGTTTATCGTGGGCACGGAGGACGGAACCGGTTATCAGCTTCGATTGGATAGCCCGGATAAATCGTTCCACTTCGCTACGAAATTCCTGGTGTGTCCGAATATGAAAGTGAATAACCTCAAAAAGCTGGTTAAAGCGTTGGAAACGATGAAGCCGCAAATTTATGTGCCGCCGGTCGTTGCAGAGAAAGCCAGAACTTCATTAGAGCGCATGTTACAAGTTAAGTAGCATGCGCTACTCTTTCGTGAAAAGACAGGTGAGGTATCGTGATACCGCAGTATTTAATTGATTTTGAGCTGAACGATCTTCCGGTTGTCCAGGCGGATGTCATCGTGATCGGTTCAGGCATTGCGGGTTTATATACGGCGATCATGGCAAGTGCGACTCAGAATGTACTGCTGATTACGAAAAAATCGCTGCTCGAAAGCAACACGCGTTATGCGCAGGGAGGGATTGCAGCCGTAACAGCTGAGGATGACTCTCCGGCCTACCACCGTCAGGACACCCTTCTGGCAGGGGCGGGTCTATGTTCATCTGCCGCGGTGGATGTGCTTGTAAACGAGGGTCCGGTCGGCGTTCAAGAGCTGATTCGACTCGGTACGATGTTTGATGTGGAGAATGGCGAGCTCGCACTGACCCAAGAAGGCGCGCACAGTCACCGCCGGATTCTTCATGCCAACGGGGATGCTACCGGGTATGAAATTGTGCGTGCCCTTTCCATTCAGGTTGAAATGCTTCACAATATAGAGGTGTGGGACGACCATTTTGTCATTGACCTGATTACCGAGCAGGGAGAGTGTCATGGCGCTTTGGTACAAATGCCGGACGGAAAACGGGTATTCGTACGTGGACGGGCGACGGTTATGTGTTCCGGCGGCGCCGGCCAATTGTACCGATATACGACCAATCCGGAGGTTGCCACAGCGGATGGCGTTGCCATGGCTTATCGGGCAGGCGCAGAAATTCGGGATATGGAGTTTATACAGTTCCACCCGACGGCGCTTAGCTATCCTGGTGCGCCCCGATTCCTTATATCAGAGGCGGTTCGCGGAGAAGGTGCTGTTCTTCGGAATATAAGAGGAGAACGGTTCATGCCCAAGTACCATGATTTGCTGGAGCTGGCACCGCGGGATATTGTTGCACGGGCCATTGTCAGTGAGATGGAAGTAACGGGGTCTACCTTTGTTTATCTGGACATTACCCATGAGTCGCCGGAGATGGTCAAACATCGATTCCCAACGATTTACGAAACCTGCATGCAGTATGGACTCGATTTATCGTCAGATTGGATTCCGGTCTCCCCGGCTGCGCATTATATGATGGGGGGCATCAAAACCAGTCTGCACGGCGAGAGCAGCGTGAAGCGTTTATTTGCTTGCGGAGAGGTATCGTCTACCGGTGTCCACGGGGCAAACCGTTTGGCCAGCAATTCGCTGTCGGAGGCGATTGTGTACGGCAGTCGTATTGTTGACCGTATTAAGAGCCTGCCGGAACCCTCAGGAGATCCACTTCATGTATCATTCCATCTCGGTCGCAAGGACGCTCCGTCCCAGGCGATGGTGGAAAAACGTTTGAAGCTTCAGAAGGTGATGGTACGTTATGCAGGACTTCGGAGAAATCGGGATACTCTATTAAGAGCAGCGGAAGAGCTCGGCCGTCAGCTGCCATTGTTCCATTCGGTGCTCTCCAAGCGTGAGGAATACGAGTTTGCCAACATGCTAACAGCATCCCTACTCGTGGTTCAAGGTGCGCTGGGTCGTGAAGAAAGCCGGGGAGCCCACTACCGTGAGGATTTCCCGGAGCGGAATGACAGCGTATGGCAGAAACATATTGTCCATACACGGGATCAAGAAATGACGGAGGAATTAAGCGATGATGTTTAACGGATACAACGATGGCCTACTCCAGAGTATACGGACTTGGCTGCAGGAGGATATTGGGTCGGGGGATATCACTACCCTCACCACCATTGAGCCGGGTCATGAATCCAAGGGCGTTATCCATGCCAAGGAGGCAGGAATCGTGGCAGGGATGCCGGTAGCAGAGCTGGTATTCGAAACGGTTGATCCGTCGCTGACGTTTACGGCATTGGTTCGTGACGGGGACGAGGTTGAAAAAGGGACGGTTCTCGCCGAAGTGGAAGGCAGCACTCACCGTATTTTGACAGGCGAGCGTCTTGCTTTGAATTTGCTTCAGCGTCTGTCGGGTATTGCAACAAGAACACGTTCTTTTGTTGATGTACTTGAGGGATTGCCGACAAGATTGGTGGATACCCGCAAAACGACACCAGGCCACCGAATGCTGGAGAAGTATGCCGTTCGGGTTGGCGGCGGGGCGAACCATCGGTTCGGTCTGTACGATGCCGTTATGATCAAGGATAATCACATTAAGGGCGCAGGCGGAATCGCGCAAGCGGTCAGCCGGGCAAGAGCCCATATTCCACATACCATGACTATAGAAGTTGAAACTGAGAGCCTGGCGCAGGTGGAAGAAGCACTGGCTGCAGGCGCAGATATTATTATGCTGGATAACATGAGTCATGACATGATGGCGGAGTCTGTTCGAAGAATCAAGGCCAAGGCCCCTCATGTTCGCGTCGAAGCCTCGGGGAACGTGACGTTGGAGACCGTACGCGGGATTGCCGAGACCGGGGTCGACGTGATATCCGTTGGACGGCTGACTTATTCTTTCCATAGTCTCGATATCAGTCTGGATCTGAATGCGAAGAAAGGAGGGACAGAAGGTTGATTCTGGTTGTGGATGTAGGGAATACCAATATTGTATTGGGTGTGTATCAGGGAAAGAAGCTGCTGCATGATTTTCGAATCAGTACATCGCGTCAGTCTACCGTGGATGAATATGGTGTATTGATTCACAATTTGTTTCAAATGTCCAATATATTGGTAAGCCAAATAGAAGGGGTTATTGTTTCTTCCGTAGTTCCTCCTCTTGTACGTGTGGTCGAGGAGATGTGCAACAAATATATTGGCAAGGCGCCCCTGATCGTAGGACCGGGGATCAAAACGGGACTTAATCTGCGGTATGAGAATCCCCGCGAGGTTGGCGCTGACCGGATCGTGAATGCAGTAGCAGCCGTCGAGCAGTACGGGGGGCCGCTGATTGTGGTGGATTTCGGTACGGCGACGACGTTTGATTGCATCGATGAGGCAGGCAATTATCTGGGCGGAGTGATTGTGCCTGGTATTGGCATTGCCACGGAGGCTCTTGTACAGCGTGCTTCCAAGCTTCCTCGCGTAGAGCTTGAAAAGCCGAAAAAGGTGATTGGGCGCAATACCGTTCATGCCATGCAGGCCGGTATCGTTTTTGGCTATGCGGGACAGGTCGATGGCCTGGTCAAGCGTATAAAAGCCGAGATGGGTACGGACAATGTTAAGGTTATCGCTACGGGGGGAATGGCCGAGCTGATTGCCGGCGAAACGGAGTCCATTGAAGAGATTTCTCCCCTTCTGACTTTGGAAGGCTTGCGTATTATTTATGAGCGTAACTAGAACCGATATAAAACCGTTAGATATTACAAACAACTAGAAAGACAAGGAGGCCTCAAGATGGGTAATCAAAAAGACCGTTTGCTGCGGGGAACTGCATTAAACGGGAAAGTGCGGGCATTTGCCGTTCGGACAACCGATTTGGTCGAAGAGCTTCGCCAAAGACATGATACGTTTCCTGTCGTCACAGCCGCTTTGGGCCGAACCGTGTCAGCAGCAGCGATGATGGGAGCTATGCTGAAAGGAGACGAGCGTCTTAGCATTCAAGTGCGCGGCGACGGACCGATCGGTTTGATTGCGGCGGAGAGTAATGCCAACGGCGAGGTACGCGGATATGTCAAAAATCCGCATGTGGAGCTGACGAATATCCGTCCGGGCAAGATGGATGTAGCCGCCGCTGTAGGGACCACCGGTCATATTGATGTGATCAAGGATTTCGGGTTGAAGGAGCCTTACCGTGGCAGCGTACCGATTATTTCGGGCGAGCTGGCTGAAGACTTCACATACTATTTTGCCGTCTCCGAACAGACCAACTCGGCGGTTAGCCTGGGTGTGCTGGTTTCTCCAGATTATTCCGTGGCGAATGCCGGCGGCTTCATCATCCAGCTTCTCCCCGGCGTTACCGAGGATGAGATCAAGGAGCTTGAGCTTGCGCTAAGCAAGATTCCTCCGATCACCGAGATGCTGGAAGAAGGACTGGAACTGGAAGACATCCTGAAACGAGTAGTTTCGGACGTGACCATTTTGGAGGAAATGGACGTGTACTTCAGCTGTGACTGCTCGCATGAGCGGGTAGAGCGCGCGTTGATCAGCTTGGGGCAGGAAGAGCTTGAGCAGATGATCGAAGAGGATGGCAAGGCTGAAGTTTCCTGTCATTTTTGCAATGAAAAATATAGGTTCGATAAGGAACAGCTAAAATCCGTGCTAGAGCGGGCCAAATCTTAACGTTGGGATGAGCGACCGTGATGACGAGACAAGAGAAGGGATTGTGGGCGACCGTCATTGTCTTGACAGCATGCGTATTGGGTATGGGCGGCTGGATGCTGTTTTCCGGGAATTTTTCGCAAGAGGCTTCACCACCGTGGAAAGAAGGCTCCCAACCAGTTGCATCCATCCAGGACAGGGCGATAACCGAAGACGAGTGGGTTGACGAGCTAAAGAAGCGTTATGGCCGCGAAATGCTGATGACCATGCTGAATCGGCACGCCGTAGCTCTGGAGGCCAAAGCGAAGGATATTGATGTTACGACGGCGGAAGTTGATGCGGAAATCGAAGTCATGAGCCGCAGCTACGGTTCTAAGGAACGTTTCTTATCGGAAATGGAAAATCAGCTTGGCATTACGGAGAGTGAATTAAAGACAGAGACAACGTATCGGCTGCTGCTTGAAAAAATTGCGACTTCCGACGTACACATCGAAGAGCAGCAGATCGATTCGTATCTGGAACAGTACCCAGACCAATTTCGCCCCAAGAAGCAGTTCAATTTATCCATAATCGAAGTCGCTTCGAAAGATGAGGCGGAACGGGTCATGGATCGGCTGGAGAATGGAGAGGCTTTTGCGGATCTCGCAGCCCAGGTATCTCTCGATGAGTATACTCGCGAAGACGGCGGGCAGATCGGCTTGGTCGAGGATGATGATCCCTTTTTGCCCCCAGCAGTGCTGGATGCAGCTTCAACACTTGAGCCCGGGGATATTGCGGGGCCGATCTCGCTCACAGACACCTATGCCATTGTGTATGTGAAGGAAATTATCGAACCTCAGGCCCCTAGCGAGGAAAGTGTCCGCAAGGCCGTTCGCAAGCAGCTGGCCCTGGAGCAGTCGGTGTCCTTATCGGAACTGGAGCGTCAGCTTCGCGAGAAATATGAGGCACGGATTAGTGCTGGTACGGTCACGTTGTAAATAGAGGAAGAACATAGGGGAAAGCTCGCTGTGGCGGTGTAAGACTCGGCTGCAGGAGCTTTTTTTGTGTCAAAGGATGCAAGAGATTTCATTCGCTGGGAATGATGGTTACCTGAGCATGCAGTCTTAGAGGCGAATTCGTCTTTCCTCGTTCGGGAGGCGCAGGAAAAACCACCTTGAAATGTTGAATTTCGAGGTGCGGGATATTGACAATGACTCGTAACGTTGTTAAGATGAAGGTATAAAAACCTACCTTTTTACTCGGATATTAGGGGCCTCAATAATCAACAATTTGCGTCTATATACTGGCTCCGCATTTTTTTCAACATCCAGACACTACAAATTTAATGATTCGACATTAGAATGTATAACACCATTATGACTAGTTAATCCAGATTCATATTTAGAGGATCATATTAGAGGAGGGCTTCATTCATGGCAAAAGTCGTAAATAATGTGACAGAATTAATCGGTGGAACTCCACTCGTCCGTTTGAACCGGATCGTACCGGAGGATAGCGCAGAAATCTATCTGAAGCTGGAATACCAGAACCCGGGCGCAAGCGTTAAAGACCGGATCGCGATCAGCATTGTGGAAGAAGCGGAGAAGGACGGACGTTTGAAGCCGGGCGATACCATTATTGAAGCAACAAGCGGTAATACCGGCATTGGTTTAGCTATGGTGGCAGCTGCCAAAGGCTACAAAGCGGTTATCGTTATGCCTGAAACCATGAGCTTGGAGCGCCGCAACCTGCTGCGTGCCTATGGCGCTGAACTGGTACTGACACCAGGATCGGAAGGAATGAACGGCGCGGTTAAGAAGGCAGAAGAAATTCTGCAGGAAAATGCCGGATTCTTTATGGCCGAGCAATTCAAGAACCAAGCCAACGTGAAGATCCACCGTGAAACGACAGGTCCGGAAATCGTTGAAGCGATCGAATCAATCGGTGGTTCCCTGGATGCATTCGTTGCTGGTATCGGAACAGGCGGAACGATTACAGGTGCGGGCGAAGTGCTGAAAGAGCAATTCCCTAACATCAAGGTTATTGCGGTTGAACCTGCTGCATCGCCAATCCTTGCCGGAGGCAAACCGGGCCCTCACAAAATCCAGGGCATCGGCGCAAACTTCATTCCTGAAATTTTGAATCAAGAAGTCTATGATGAAATCGTTCATGTTGAGAATGACGATGCTTTTGAAACTTCCCGCCGCGTGGCGAAGGAAGAAGGCGTTCTTGGCGGCATTTCCTCCGGTGCGGCTGTATATGCAGCTTTGAAGGTTGCCAAAGAGCTTGGAAAAGGCAAGCGGGTGGTAGCCGTGATTCCAAGTAACGGAGAACGTTACCTGAGCACGCCGCTTTATAACTTCGAGTAAGATGATTTCGTAATATGCGCGCATTTTCTCACCTCATCTGGTTGAGGTAATACGTGACAAGGAAGGAGCCCTCAATGTGTTTTTATAGCATTGAGGGCTTTTTGTGTATACTACTCTCTAAGATAACGCTTTATGGGAATCCACGGAATGACCGCTCCAAAAAATATTGTTGGACGAGCTTCTATTTAGGGTTTTCAAGAGAAGCGGGATACAGTATACTGACAGGCAACAGTAAGGCTTTTGATGATTAAGGGAGGATCGGCATGGAGAGAAGAGTGGAGCTGGCCCAGTGGCAGGCATGGGCTAAAGAGGGCTGGTCCGTCGTTCCCTTTCTGGTTCAATATAAAGGAGCAACAAGAGGTTTACCTCTGTCATGGAGACATGCATGGAATGCGGCATCGCCATATGCCTTTGTGCTGGAGAGCGGTAAGGGCGGACGCTATACGTATCTTGGATTGCGGCCGGTGTCCATTCTGCAGGGGAAGGGAAGCCATGGCGAGATCATCGAGCTGTCCGGTGATTTACGAACGCAGGTAACAGGAGAGCCGCTGCATCTGTTAGAGCAGTGGATGAAAGAATGGCGGTCTCCCCGTGTACCGGAGTGGCCGGACTTTCGCGGAGGCTGCGCCGGTTTCCTAAGTTACGATGTGATCCGATCGATTGAGCAGCTCCCCACGATAGCCAAGGATGAACCGGGGTTCCCGGATTATATGTGGATGCGCATGGAAGAGATCTGGATTTATGATCATACAGATGACAGCATCTACTGCTCGGTGCATGTCCCTCTGCCTTGGGCATTCGGGACCGGAGGAAATTCGGAAGAAGTGACGGCGTTCGAGGATTCAATGGATGCATCCAAAGGCTCGGAACGTTCAACCGACCAAGAGAAGTTATTGCAAGAGTTATATGATGGGGCTGTCCTAAAGGCTGAATCGATGTGGTCCCAATGGAATCAAATGTTCGAAACAGGCTCAGGGAACGGCTCGAGTCCCGAAGATGAGCGCGTGCGGCAGGAACGATGGAAGAAAGCGCAGGAGCTGTCAGGGCCGAATGTCGAGATCTGGGATCGGCTGGAGATTGATTTTTCGCAGGAAGCGTTCGAGCAGGCGGTTCTCTCGATCCAAGAATATATTCGCCAGGGCGACGTATTTCAGGTCAATTTGTCTCTGCGCCGGCATTTGCAGCTGCATGCGGAACCTGCCGATATTTATGAGTGGCTGCGTATCCTGAATCCGTCGCCATATATGGGGTATATATCTTCACCGGGCTTCAGCTTGGCCAGCGGCTCGCCGGAATTGCTGGTGAAGCTGGATGGCGATGTCGTGTCTGCTCGGCCGATTGCGGGAACCCGGCGTCGGGGAAGCAATCCGGAAGAGGACGCGGCAATGGAAGCGGAGCTGCTTGGCAGCGAGAAGGAACGGGCGGAACATATTATGCTGGTCGATCTGGAGCGTAATGATATTGGCCGCATTGCCGCATACGGGACGGTGCATGTTCCGGAGCTGATGACCGTCGAGAGATACTCTCACGTGATGCATTTGGTGTCACAAGTGGAAGGACGGATTGCAGAAGGGAACCATGCGTATGATATCATTGCGGCAGCGTTCCCTGGCGGCACCATTACAGGCGCACCCAAAATCCGGACCATGGAGATCATCGAAGAGCTGGAGCCCGTGACACGGGGGCCTTATACCGGCTCCATGGGCTGGATCGATTATAATGGTGATATGGAGCTTAACATTATTATTCGGACCCTCGCCGTGAAGGATGGCGTTGGCTATATTCAGACAGGCGCGGGGATTGTCATTGATTCCGATCCGTACCGGGAATACAGGGAGTGCCATAACAAGGCAAAAGCTTTGATAGCGGCACTGAAGTGCAGTGAAGAAGAAGCGGCAGCGGTGGCTGCGAATATAGGGGGGAAATAACATGATACTTGTCATCGACAATTATGATTCGTTTACGTATAACCTGGTTCAATATTTGGGTGAGCTCGGCGAGGAAGTGAAGGTTTACCGGAATGATGAGATCGACATCGCCGGCATCGAGGCGTTGGCCCCGGACCATATCCTGATATCGCCGGGACCGTGCACGCCGAATGAAGCCGGCATCAGCCTGGATGTGATTTCGCATTTCAAGGGTGTGATTCCGATCTTCGGCGTCTGCCTCGGCCATCAGGCGATCGGGCAAGCCTTTGGCGGCAACGTGATTCGTGCGGAGCGCCTCATGCACGGGAAAACATCAGAGATCCAGCATACGGGCGGCTCGGTCTTCGAAGGTTTGCCGGTTCCGTTCACCGCAACGCGCTATCACTCGCTGATCGTTGAGAAGGAAACCTTGCCGGATGAGCTGGAGATTACCGCCTGGACAGAAGAGGGCGAAATCATGGGACTTCGGCATAAACAATATCCCGTAGAAGGGGTGCAGTTCCACCCGGAATCCATCATTACGGATCATGGCCATCAGATGCTGCGCAATTTCCTGAAGCGTACAGCTGGCGCCAAAGCATGAAGTATATTGGCATGAACGGCGGCATCGTTGAAGCTGCCGAGGCTGTTTTACCTGTAATGGATCACGGCCTTCTGTACGGGATGGGGTTATTCGAGACCTTCCGCACTTATGAGGGGAAGCCTTTTTTAATAGAGCGACACTTGAACCGGCTCATGAACAGCTGCCGGGAGCTCGGAATCGCCCACAGGGCGGATGCCGATAGGATAAGTCGCTGGATATCGGAACTGATGGAGGCCAATGGCCTACAGGATGCTTATATCCGGTATACCGTAACGGCAGGAGAGGGATTGCTCGGTCTGCCTGCTGGGGACTATCTGAAGCCTTCCGAGATTTTATTCGCCAAAGAGCTGCCGGCCGCAAATGAAATGCTTTACGAGAAAGGCAGAGCCATGCGGCGGCTGTCCCTTACGCGGAACACACCGGAATCATCGGTTCGGCTGAAATCTCTGCATTATATGAACAATATACTCGCAAAACGGGAATTGGCCGTATATCCCAGCCACTCGGATGGTTCGACAGAGGGGCTGATGCTAACGGCGGCCGGGGAAGTGGCAGAGGGCATTGTCAGCAATGTTTTTTTTGTCAAAGCGGATCGGTTATATACGCCTGACATTGGCACGGGCATTTTGCCGGGGATTACCCGGGCCGTGGTGCTGGAATTGGCTGCCGATCTTGGTATTGAAGCCGAAGAAGGCCGTTACAGCTGGGAGTTCTTTACCGGAGCGGATGAAATATTTACGACAGGCTCTGTTCGGGAGATTGTTCCGGTCACGACGTTGATTGGAGCTGAAGGCGAGACTCTAGTCATTGGACAAGGATTAGCCGGTCCGATAACCCGTACATTACTGAGCGAATATAGAAGGAAAGCAGGGCAAAAGGCATGAAAACAACGATTTACGAACGTGAATATCGTCTGAGCAAGGATGCTGTGTTAAAGCTCGGTCAATCCACGCTCATCATGGGTATATTGAATGTGACGCCGGATTCGTTCTCGGATGGAGGTCGTTATAACGACACGGACCGGGCGGTTGAGCACGCGCTTCAGCTGGTAGAAGAGGGAGCCGACATCATCGATATCGGCGGAGAATCGACGCGTCCGGGCCACGAGCCTCTTGGAGCCGCAGAGGAGCTCGCCCGCGTTATCCCGGTTATTGAAGCCATTCACCGGCATGCGCCGCATATTCCGTTGTCGATTGACACGTATAAAGCGGAAGTTGCGCGTCAGGCGATTGGAGCGGGAGCTCATATCATTAATGATATTTGGGGGTTTAAAGACGACGCGGATATGCCCAAGACAGCGGCAGAGCTTGGATGCCCCGTGATTTTGATGCACAATCGCCGCGATCGGAATTACACCAATCTCATCGAGGACGTAAAGCGCGATTTGCTGGAAAGTGTCGAGATTGCGCGAGCTGCAGGTGTGCAGGATCGCCATATTTTGCTTGATCCGGGTATCGGGTTTGCCAAGGACTATGACGAGAACATGAAAGTGATGGCATCCCTCGATCAGCTCGTGGGGCTTGGGTTTCCGGTACTGCTGGCCACCTCCCGCAAAAGGTTCATCCAGACCGCACTTGGCGCCCCGGCACAAGACGTGCTGGAAGGAACGGCCGCCACGGTGGCTTATGGGGTTGCGCAAGGCTGCCAGATCGTTCGTGTGCATGACGTGTTGCATATGAAACGGACAGCGAAGATGTGTGATGCCATGACTTACGCTTCGATGGAGCTTACACGCAACTAATTTTTTTCGGGACAAAGGATGGAAGGGCGGAGTAGAGATGGATAAAATGATACTGAGCCGAATGGAATACTACGGCTATCATGGTGTGCTTGAGGAAGAGCGCAAGCTGGGACAACGATTCTATGTGGATCTTGAGCTGGAGATGGATTTGAGCAAAGCCGCGAAGACGGACGACCTGACGTTAACGGTAAATTATGCCGAGATTCATGATCTCTTGCTGGATATTATGCGGACGGAGTCGTTCCGCCTGATTGAAGCTTTAGCGGAGCATATTGCATCTAAGGTATTGGACACTTATACTATTATCGATGCTTTAACGGTCCGATTGACGAAGCCGCACCCGCCTTTTGACATTCATTTTGAAGGTGTGACCATTGAGCTGCACCGGACCAGGAAGTGAGACGATCATGAATTCACACGCCACCTCTGAGTGTTCAGAGGCTTATATTGCTTTAGGGGCCAATTTGGGAGACCGTGAAGGTAACCTGATGGAGGCTTTGGAACGGTTGGATGAAGTACCCGGGATTACGGTAGAGCGCGTATCCAACTTGTATGAGACCGAGCCGGTCGGCTATGTGGACCAACCGATGTTTCTTAATATGGCTGCAGCCGTGTCGACATCGCTCAGTCCTCATGAACTGCTTGCCGAAATGCAGCGCATTGAGAAACAGCTCGGACGGGTCCGTCATATCCACTGGGGACCGCGGACAGTTGACCTTGACCTGTTGTGGATGGATGGACGCCGTCTGGATACGCCGGACCTTGTTCTACCGCATCCCCGTATGCAGGAGCGGGCTTTCGTTCTCAGACCGCTGGCCGATATCGTATTTGAGTTTGAACCTTCGGGTCTGTACCATGTGGTCAAGACAGCGCTTGAGAACCTGGAAGGAAAGGAAGGAATACAGCTTTGGAAAACAAGCAGCTGGCGCAGCGTATCCGCGCTTTCCGAAAACTAAAGGGTTTGACCCAGCAAGAGCTCGCCGAGCGAACCGGTATTTCCTTGGCTGTGCTTGGTGCGATTGAGCGGGGGAACCGCCGTGCCGAGGAGCAGATGCTGGCTCAGATTGCAGACGTGCTGGAGATTACATTGCAGGAGCTTAAGGAACGGAGCTAGATCATCTGAATAGGGAAGGCTGGTGCAGGTTTGTTTTTTATCAAACCTAGCCATTAATATAGGAAGATGATCTGGATGCGAATGTAATTTTTGCGGACTGGACGAAAATACGATGAATAAGTATGATGGTTTGGTTTGAAACTCAGGGATCCCTTGCACGAGAACCGGGATCTTTCGACTATAAATATCTGAATAGAAAGGAGTGACACATAAAATGGATGCGTTGAAAATCGGAAACATCGAGATGAAGAATCAAGTGGTTCTGGCGCCTATGGCAGGCGTGTGCAACCCCGCGTTCCGATTGATTGCTAAGGAATTCGGTACCGGATTGGTTTGCGCCGAAATGGTTAGCGGCAAGGCCATTGTTCACGGGAACAAGCGCACCCGGGAGATGCTGTTCGTTGACGAGCGGGAGAAGCCGTTGAGCCTGCAAATTTTTGGAGGTGACCGCGACTCCCTGGTGGAAGCGGCCAAAGTTGTCGATCAGCAGACCAATGCCGACATCATCGACATTAACATGGGCTGCCCTGCTCCGAAGGTAACGAAGGTTGATGCGGGTGCACGCTGGCTTCTGGATTCGAACAAAATCTATGAAATGGTAGCGGCGGTTGTCGATGCCGTGAACAAACCGGTCACGGTGAAGATGCGTACAGGCTGGGACAGCGATCACATCTATGCTGTCGAAAATGCACAGGCTGTCGAACGCGCGGGCGGTCAGGCGGTCAGCGTTCACGGACGTACGCGCGAGCAGCTCTACACCGGGCACGCGGATTGGGACATCATTCGCCAAGTGAAAGAAGCCGTCTCCATTCCGGTTATCGGTAACGGCGATGTGGTGACGCCGGAGGATGCTCGCCGGATGCTGGATACGACAGGCTGCGATGGTGTCATGATCGGCCGCGGAGCGCTGGGGAACCCATGGATGCTGTATCGTACCGTGGAATATCTGAAGACAGGCCAGCTGCTGCCGGATCCGGCTCCCCAGGAGAAAATCCGGATTGCCATTTTGCATATGGACCGGCTGATCGCTCTGCGCGGCGAAGCGGTTGCGGTACGGGAAATGCGCAAGCATCTTTCCTGGTATTTGAAAGGGCTGAAAGGCTCCGCCCGCATTAAAGATATTATTATGGAAGAAACGAAACGCGACGAAATGGTGAGCCTTCTGAACAACTTTGTGAACAATCAAGAGGCCCAAGAAGAATCGACAAAAAGTGTATATCCTCAAGCCGCTGCGGTAATGGGATAATTAGGGGTACAGGCTGTTAATGGTTGCGTGTATGCGACATTCGTGACAGCCTTTGCGCGCATTGACTTTTTGAAATGGTTCCCATATAATCTTTCAGTATAAATTCAAGAAATTGAGCAGGCATCAGAGGGAAGTTCTGATCCCCAAGAATTCGCATATAGTATGTTGATACCGTGGTTTAAATTATTTACATGACAGGAGAATCGGTTAATGAGCGATAAAGAAGTCATTCTTACCCAGGACGGTCTGAAGAAACTGGAGGACGAACTTGAAAATCTAAAGTCTGTAAAACGCCGTGAAGTGGCTGAGCGGATTAAAGTTGCCATCGGTTATGGTGATATTAGTGAAAACTCCGAATATGAAGACGCCAAGAACGAGCAAGCCTTTATCGAAGGCCGGATTATCACGCTGGAGAAAATGCTCCGCAATGCGCGCATCATCAACAATGATGATATCAATACCGATGTCGTCGGTGTGGGCAACACGGTGATCGTAGAGGATTTGGAATTCGGCGACACGATGGAATATACCATTGTAGGTACGGCTGAGTCGGATCCGCTGAACAACAAAATCTCTAACGAGAGTCCTGTCGGCAAAGCGATTATTGGCAAGCAAAAAGGATCGGTTGTAGATGTTAACGTTCCTGCGGGCGTTATTCAATATAAAATTGTAGACATTAAGAAGTAAGTCGGAATGTGGTGTAGAAAGCTTCCTTCGGGGGGCTTTTTTAAATAGGCAAGGCTGTGTTGAGGGCTTAGTGGGTGAGTGGTATGTCTTGAAATGGCTGCCCTACCGTTAAGTCCTAACCGAATGTGTACAAGTTGTTCAAGGGCTGTCCGGATCATGTAATGGGTGGCGGCGTTTGTGCTGTTGGGGATTACGATGGAAGTGAAATGAAGGAGATGAATGACGATGACGGAAGAAATGAATAACCAGGAACAAGAACAGGAGTTAAGTGAGCTTTTGCAAATCCGCCGCAATAAATTGGACGAGCTTCGCAAGCTGGGCATCGATCCGTTTGGCGGAAAATATGAAAGAGAACATCACGCAGGTGATATTCTGAAACAGTACGACGAGCTCTCCAAGGAAGATCTGGAAGAGAAGCAGGTGGAAGTGAACCTGGCCGGCCGGATTATGGCTAAACGCGGCATGGGCAAGGCTTCTTTTGCTCATATTCAGGATTTGAGCGGCCGTATTCAGATCTATGTTCGCCAGGATTCGATTGCAGAAGCGCAATATGAAGCATTCAGCATCCTTGATCTCGGTGACATCATCGGAGTGAAAGGGGTCTTGTTCAAGACCAAAACCGGTGAAACCACCATTAAGGTGAAGGAGCTGGAGGTTCTTTCGAAGTCGTTGTATCCGCTCCCTGAGAAATTCCATGGTTTGAAGGATGTGGAACTCCGTTACCGTCAGCGTTATGTCGACCTGATTATCAATCCTGATGTGCAGAAGACCTTCATTGCCCGTTCCCGTATTATCCAATCGATGCGCCGTTACCTGGATTCCCAAGGCTATCTTGAAGTGGAAACCCCGACTTTGCATTCGATCGCTGGTGGTGCGGCGGCACGTCCGTTCATTACGCATCATAATGCGCTGGATATGGAGCTGTATATGCGGATCGCGATTGAGCTTCACCTGAAGCGCCTGATCGTGGGCGGCCTGGAAAAAGTGTACGAGATTGGCCGCGTATACCGGAATGAAGGGATCTCTACCCGTCATAATCCGGAATTCACGATGATTGAGCTTTATGAAGCCTATGCAGACTATAAAGATATTATGGCACTGACCGAGAATATGATCGCCCATATTGCTCAAGAGGTGCTGGGTACACAAGTGATTTCCTATCAAGAGCACGAGGTTGACCTGACACCACAATGGCGTCGTGTATCCATGGTTGATGCCGTTAAAGAAGTGGTCGGCGTTGACTTTAGTGTGGAAATGTCCAACGAGGAAGCGCATCGCCTTGCAAAAGAACATAAAGTTCCGGTAGAGCCGCATATGACATTCGGCCACATCTTGAACGCGTTCTTTGAGCAGTTCGTTGAAGAGACGCTGATTCAGCCGACCTTCGTAACCGGTCATCCGGTTGAAATTTCGCCGCTTGCGAAGAAGAACGACGTGGATCCGCGGTTCACGGATCGCTTTGAGCTGTTTATCGTGGCGCGTGAGCACGCGAACGCGTTCTCGGAGCTCAATGATCCGATCGACCAGCGTCAGCGTTTTGAAGCGCAGATGAAGGAAAAGGAACAGGGCAATGACGAAGCGCACGAGATGGATGAGGATTTCTTGCGTGCGCTGGAGTACGGTATGCCGCCAACAGGCGGACTTGGTATCGGGATCGATCGTTTGATCATGCTTCTTACGAATTCCCCGTCCATTCGCGATGTCTTGCTGTTCCCACATATGCGTAATAAGGAATAGAATTTGCTCCATTCATCGATGGTTGAAGAGGCAGTTGACTATAGATCTCTATAGTCGGCTGCCTTTTTTTGCATGGGCTTCTCGATTGCCTCTTGTTTAGAGAAGAAAGCTATGATAAAATTATTTGATACACTTGTATTAAAAAGGGGCTGGCGGAATGATTGGAGCTTTTATTATTGGATGTGAAATTTTATTCTGGGTATTTGTCCTTGCCGGATTAAGCGCAAGATATCTGTTCGGGATGAAGAAAACGGGCGGAATACTGCTGCTGTGTACGCCGGTCATCGATTTGTTATTAATAGCCGTAACCATTATAGATCTACGTGACGGAGCAGAGGCCGGATTCATGCATGGGCTGGCCGCTGTATACATCGGGGTGACGATTGCTTTTGGGCATCAGATGATCCAATGGGCGGACGAACGGTTTGCTCACCGATTTGCAGGTGGCGAAAAACCGGAACCGGCGCCGAAATATGGAGCAGCTCGCGCCAAGCGTGAGCGCCAGGGATGGTATCGCCATGTGTTGGCGTGGGTGGTAGGAGCTATATTACTTGGCGTAATGATTCTTGTGGTTGGGGAACCGGCACGAACGGAGCAGCTAAAGGCAATGGCTTTACAATGGGCAGTGATCCTGGGAATTGACTTCATATATAGCTTCAGCTATACCTTCTGGCCTAAGAAGCAGGCGGGGTAAATGGAGGCAGTGAATATCTAGTATATAGTAAGCAAGTGAATGTATTATTTTACCTTATTACTAATTAACTCAAAAGGGTTGCATATTGGCGAATGCCATGGTATATTATATTTCCGGCCAAGAAATACGGTCGAAACAAACGCTTGAGATAACAAGCCGAAATGAATTTGAAAAATAAATTCAAAAAAAGCTTGCAATGATCGAGCGAATGTGATAAGATATAAGAGTTGCTAACGAGATAAACTGTTGGTAACAAACGAAGAAGTTGATCTTTGAAAACTGAACAACGAGTGAGTAAAACGGACCACTTCGGTGGAACGTTGAAATAGAGAATTAACAAATTCTCGTCAGTTAAGAAATGAGCAAGTCAAA
>NZ_BIMF01000040.1 GCF_004000945.1 Paenibacillus lautus NBRC 15380 | reverse complement strand
TGCAAGAACTGCAATATCTGCAATATCTGCAATATCTGCAATATCTGCAATATCTGCAATATCTGCAATATCTGCAATATCTGCAATATCTGCAAGAACTGTTGCATGCTCCCGTCAGTACTGCAATACAAGCGGAGTTTATTGGTACGGGCTCGTGTTTGGCTGACTGTTGCAACGATTGAGGACAGAGGATCCTCTATTTCGTCTAGATTGGTGGGTCTGGGATTATATGAGGACTCCAGATCCGCTATTACATAGAATATGGTGATAATTCGTGTTATTTAAAGTAAATAACGGATTCTGAGTCCGGAAGATCGGGTAAAGTGGCTGTTTTTTTCGAAATAACGGATCTGATGTCCATTTAGTGTAACTAACATTCGTCTCCGGATACTGCAATATCTTCAATACCTTCAATACCTGCGATATCTTCAATACCTTCAATACCTGCGATATCTGCAATATCTGTAAGAACTGCAATACCTGCAATATTTACAAGAACTGTTGCATGCTCCGTCTTTACTGCCATTACAAGCGCAGTTTATAGGTACGAGCTCGTTGTTTTCCGCTTGCTATGTCCAGAATCTGGAGCTCGACCAGTTTATGCAATAAACGTCGGGTATGACGGTCACTCACCCTAAGATGATTAGCGAGTTCTAAGGGGGTTATCGGGCGCAGAAGTCGGCGCGCAAATCGGACAGCTTCTGCCTCCAGCCAACTTAAGGAAGCTGGCACATCCGACGCCACAAACCTGCCGACGAAGGATAAGATGAGCTGCTGGCACTGTTTTGGCTCATCGACGATGGAGGGGTAGGCAATGGGAAGGAATGTCCAACCATCCAGTGCCAATAAGCAGTGACGGCGGCATAAATCCTTAAACCTTCTGACGTCCAGATCGCGGGCATGCGGTCCGTATCCTTGGATTTCGATGCCTCCTCTCCCATCACCGGGCATATAGGCAAGGTCCAAATAACGATAACCATTGCTGAAATCGCGTACTTCCCATTCCGGATGCAAGTCATTGAAATTACCGATCGCCGGAAACCATACCGAGCGCAGAAACTCGATGGTGCCGTGGCCTAACCCTTTATGAAGGATTTCGAGCCTGCGGGGATTCTTTTCATTCAACATATTCGTGTGTATCCAGAGCTCATATTGTTGATTAAACCGTGACATGACCAGTTACCCTCCTTAGTAATAGATGGAATGCGATTGCGCTAGACAATAAAAAAAGCCGCCCCATACAATGCATCCCCAATCCTTCATTGGGGCACTTTGCGTAGAAGCGGCGTGTTCTTCACGTCCTTATGATGGCTAGTATAACTCGTGTTTTGCGGGTTTAGCAATAGGTATTGCTTTCACGCTATGCTTGACAGCGATATAGTTCTTCCAATTGATTAAAAAAGCATATGCTCGCATGATATTCACAAATTTAGGCCATGAACCGCTTTCCATTACGATCGGGAGTGGTTTTTTATGTTGTCTCCATAAATATGACGTCATATATAACAAAATAAAACTATTTTCCGAATATATATTGTGTATTATATATTTATGTTGTACATTAATTACAAAAGATGCATATATAGCATGCTTAATTGGAGATGGATCGAGTCCAAAGGGAATGAAGCGAGAATGGAGGTTCGGTCTGTAATTAAGCAGGAAGCCGTTGGCTGGAAAGTTCGAACACAAATCTGATACCAAGAGAGGATGAGTGAAGCATGAACAATTCCGTTAAAAAGGTGAATATGGGTGTCATCTTGTGCAGGCATTGCAGCGCTCAAATCGATACGGTGGATACCAATCGAATCGCTACCTTCTATGGCGTGTGCGATCAGCCGGAGTGCCAGCAGCTGCACAGCCGCATGCATGTATCAGTAAGTGATGTAATAGACGAAGAGTAATGACAGGAGAAGGCTGTTCCCCAAAAACGTACCACTTGATGTGGTGCGTTTTTGCGTTGAACGAAGAATGTGAGTGCTGCGTGCTCTGTCGAGTAAATCTACGGTGCACTTGTCTAACTAAATGCTTTGTTCACTGACAGCGGGTGCTAACGCGCTTGTCGAACTCGAGTGCTGTGTGTGCTTAGTGCTTGTCAAAATACGAGTATCCTGTCGCTTGTAATAATACGATACTGTGCGCACTTATCAAACGGCGGGTGTTCTATCCACGCTTGTCACAATGCGCCCTGTCGTGCTTGTAAAAACTACGAGTACTCTGTCACGCTTGTCATTGTGAGTCCAAAGCACTTACTTAATCAGTGATTCCGTTTGTCGAGCAAATCTCACGATCGGATGAATTGGCATGGTCTTCCCGATGAAAAGTGGCCCTTAAGGATGCCTATCCATCATGCTAAGATAAGAACTGTCAAATCGCCAATATGCAATGGGAGCACGGCCCTTCTAACGTCTTTCAATCCCGAAGGTCCACATTCATTTTATATCTAGTATGCGGGAGGTTGTCATTTATGAAAATATTCGTAGCGGGCTCTACCGGAGTGATCGGCCAGCGGTTGCTTCCCAAACTGGTGCAAGCCGGTCATGAAGTTACAGGCATGACCCACAATCCTCAGCGGAAAGGGTTGATCGAATCATGGGGAGCAAGAGCGATCGTGGCGGATGCCTTTGATCGACAAGGGATGATAGCTGCGATCGGGGAAGTACGGCCGGATGTCGTTATCCATCAGCTCACTTCGTTAAGCCAATGGAATCTGGAGGATAATGCGAGGATTCGGATGGAGGGTACCCGCCATCTGGTAGAAGCCGCGCAGGTCCATGGGGTTACACGAATGATTGCCCAGAGCATTGCCTGGGCCTATGAACCCGGGGATCATCCCGCCGCCGAAGACGTCCCCCTGGATGTTCAGGCGCCTGCACCTCGCAAGTCCACGATAGACGGTATCATATCGCTGGAACATGCCGTTGCCCAAATGCCGAACCACGTCATTCTAAGGTACGGTATGTTCTACGGTCCCGGCACGTGGTACGACGCCAACGGGGTCATGGCGGAAAAGGTACGAACTCGAGCTCTTCCGGCAACGGACGGCGTTATATCATTTCTCCATATCGAGGATGCGGCGAATGCCGCTCTGCAGGCATTGGACTGGCCGGCGGGTCCGGTTAATATCGTAGATGATGAGCCTGCTGCGGGAACGGTATGGCTGCCGGTGTATGCCGAAGCGCTGCAAGCGCCATCTCCAGCATATCAAGCGGGGGGCAAGCGGGGCGAACGCGGCGCTTCGAACGCCAAAGCCCGGAAGGAGTACGGCTGGCAGCCGCTACATCCTACGTGGCGAACAGGGTTCGGGCAATCGCTGAGTTGAGAGAGCTTAACAATGCGCCAACCGATTCCTGCCGTTAAGAGTATATACACAAAAGAGTATGCTATTCACAATACACACCGTAATCGATCTGAAAGGATAACATCTAGAGCATGTCCCAAGCCGTGCACGGTTCGCACAGGAAGCAGTGCGCACAACTCCATGAAGACGCTATAAGACTTCCAGTCATCATGCTCCTAATATGCTGAAATGCAAATGCCTACCGGTCAGTAGTATTTAAGAGAGCTCCTTATTGATACCGGAACGAGAAGAAAGCTATAGTTAATAGAAAGGATGGATGGCCATGAGTATGAATGGAGGCCGAAATCGAGTTGATTTGACTCACACCCAATAAGGAGGGGCTAGCATGACAGAACGGCTGCCATGTCGAAGCGAAGGCTGTATCGCAACGATACTACCGGCAACCGCGGCCAAGACCGGCGGTTATTGCATGCCGTGCAAGCAGGAGATCGAGCGTAAGGAACGGCAGCGTTACATAGAACAAAATCGGAGAGACATCAACTTATACGAAGGGATTACAGATCCCATAGAGGTTCTTAAGATCATGCACGCCCCGCTGAAGCGGGATCCTATGATTGGATATATTCCCTATCCGCTGAAAAGAGAAGAGGTATATTCGGCGTTATCTCCAGGTGAGGCCGAACGCATGCTGACTATTGCCCTTGATCTGCTGGAAACGGGCGATGAGGACACCTGTCAGGAAATTCTTGTGTCCCTGGTCTGTTATCAGAACAAGTCGCTTGAATCCTGTATCCCGACATTGATGGAGCATGGTGTCTATTACCCCGGCATTTTGTTCAAAGATGCATCTGCCCGGAGCCGGGATGAGCTGCTACAACAAGTAGAGCAGGACAGCGATAATCGCAACCATCTGCTGCTTGCCCTGGCTTGGATCGGAGATGATCAGCTCGTGCACCAATTTCAAGAATGGAGGTCCGTGCCTCCATCCTGGGCGAAGGAACTATATGTCCCGCCTGAAGCTTATGCGCATGAGGGGGGCTGGGAGCTCGCGGAAAATGGGAGCAAGCGCCGATTATTTTTCAATGACAGCTACGCCATAGAGAAAAAGGTGCGTTCCGATGCCGCGCATACAGCGGAACCCGAGCCTGCACAATTTTTGAAGGAGAATTCCGCTTCCTGTCCATGGTGCGGAAGCAGCCTGACCACTTTGGCGGATCTGGACATCAGCCATCCGAAGCTTCGATTCCTGGGATTGTCCGGAGAGAGGCTACGGGTGTGTACCTGTGTGAACTGCAGCTGTTACGAAACGATCTATATGGATGTGGATTTCCACGGAAAATCCGAATGGAGCCCAGCTAATATTGAACCGGAATATCTACCGAAGCCTGATTCCGAGGAGGATGATAGAAGCTATGCGGCGGCGGGGCAGTCCTTACGGCTTGCGGACCATCCTCGAAACAGCTATTATGCGGCCTATTGGACGCTCGGACCGGCGGTTTCGCAAATCGGCGGTTATCCGTCTTGGATTCAGGACGCCGTATATCCGTCCTGCTCCTGCTGTTCCCAAAGCATGACATTCATCGGGCAGCTGGATTGGGAACAGATCGAGGAGTATGGAGAAGGCATTTATTATATGTTCCTGTGCGCGGACTGCCAGGTGACGGCAACCTTGTTTCAGCAGACGTAGCCTGGATCCGGCAACCATAAGAATTACGGATTTCAGCAAGCAAAACGGGAAGATATTATTTTTTTCATACTACCTTTCGATATGGTATTATATACCATTATAAAGATCGGAATGGAGGCCTCATACGTGAAGGTATTGAATCGTAGAGTAGCTTATATGTTAGTGACGATACTGTTAACGGTCAATTGTATGGCAATGGGCACTGAAGGAGCTGCGGATGCTGTGAAAGGTGATTCCCGCCCCATACCGGTAAGCGTGGCTGGCGGCAGCGGGCATGGCGTTGCGGCATGGAACGACGGCTCCGTGACCGCCTGGGGTTATAACAAGTCAGGTCAAGTAGGTGACGGGACAAGCATCCATCAATTGGTGCCAAAGCAAGTCGCAGGTCTAACTGATATTGTCCAGGTGACGGCAGGCGACAATTCGTCATTTGCCTTGGACAAGAACGGGGACGTATGGGCTTGGGGCGATTCTTACTCGCCTTATATTAACGGGGACCCTTTGTTGCCTTTCCAAAAACGGGGAGGGCTGATGAAGCTGGAAGGACTTAAGGATGTAGCCAGTTTGGCCATTTCAAACCATGGTTCTGTCGCATTGCATAAGGATGGGACTGCAACGATATGGAATCCGACGTTTGATCCGAATGATCATTTAAAGATGACGGTAAAGTACTTTCCTATCAAGGGAGTCACGAATGCAAAAACAATAGTGGTCGCCGGACATGAGGCGCTGATTCTCGGTAAAGACGGCAGCGTTGGTATGTTAACGGTATATAACAGCTTCTACGATCGGTTCCGCCTGGAACGTGAGTTTCGCGAGGTTAAACCGCTGGTTACTTCCTCCATTGCCGGAATCGCTGCGCATTGGTATGACGTCTTCCTGCTGCATGAGAACGGGACGGTGCTGCGGTGGAATGTGAATGAAAAGCAGCAAGCGCCGGCTGCGGTGAAGGGCCTTAAAGATATCCAAGAGATAAGAACGGGGTTCAATCGTTTAATTATGCTTAAAAACGACGGCACGGTCTGGCAGTGGAATTATTACAACCCGACGGCAAAGCCTTTTCAAGTGAAAGGTTTGACAGGTATAACGGCATTATGGGGCAGCAAGGGATATACAGGTTATGCAACCAATCAGGACGGTAAGGTGCTGGCTTGGGGAGAAGAGAAATATCAAGGCAGCGGCTCGCCTAACGAGAACGATGGGAATCCAGTCTTGGTACAGCCTCCTCTGTCCTGGACGGTAAACGGACAAAAGGTTAGCTTCTACGGATCATCCGCCATAGTGAAAGGCAAGCTGTATGTACCGTATACTAGCGTATTTGAAGGCCTCGGGATCAAAGTGAAGCGCGGACAGTCTAATCCGGATCCGAAACACGGAAACCATCGATTTCCAGTATGGTCTTTCTCTTATGGAGGGAATACGGTATCCATCAAGACCAGCGATCCCGCTGTTGTTCTGGTGAACGGGAAGGTGACGCGAGTAGATGCCGGCATTCCATTCCTGGCTGGTTCGAGCATGTTTCCATTGGAGTTGATCACATCACAGCTTGGCATTCCGATGTCCTGGAATAAGACGACAGGCGAGGTGATCCTGGGGAAAACACCATAAGGAAAGCTTGATGATGGCACGCCCATACGGCGTGTCTTTTGCTATATTCTGAGGAAAGCATCCATAACTATAATATAGAGAAACATATCTAGTCCCACCTCATCGGCAAGGGTAATCTCCTCAACCACTTCTCGCAATCGCTGTGCGTAACTCATCACTTCACCGTTGTGAATATCCGGTTTTGTCTCTACAAACGAAGTAATACCTATCTCCATGGGAAATCTCTCTTTTAAGTTTATTAAAACGTATAGGTCATAAGCTTTATTTAATTACAGGAGCTGTAGCACCTTTGGTCACAGCCCAAAATATAAGAGCAACAGCGCTGACGGAGGCCCCGAGCACACATACCCCATTCCAGCCGAAGTGTGCGTAAATATGGGTCGAAGCAATGGAACCGGAAGCACTTCCGATGGAGTAGAAAATCATGTAACCGCCAACCAACCGACTGCGAGCCTTCGGGCGCAATGCAAAAAGCATACTCTGATTCGTGACATGCACGGCCTGTACCGCCAAGTCCAGCAGAATAATGCCAATGACCAAGGCAAACAGCGACCGTTCCGTGTAGCTGATCGGCAGCCATGACAGCAATAGCAGGAACAATGCAATTCCCGTCGTTCTTTGTCCATAACCCCGATCGGCCAGCTTACCGGCCTTTGCTGCAGCCAATGCACCCACGACGCCTACGAGACCAAACGCCCCGATAGCCGAGTGCGAAAGGGAGAGTGGCGGCGAGCTAAGGGACAGTACCAATGGGGTCCACAAAATGCTGAAAGCCGTAAAAATCAGCATAGCCAACACAGCGCGGATACGTAATAGCCGTTCTTGCAGGAACAATATCAGTACCGACTTAAGCAGTTGAGAATAGGAAAGAGTCTTTTCCTTACGCTCAACATTTGGCAGCACCTTATATAATGCGTAAACCATCAGCAGCATTAACACGGCAGACACCAGATAAACCGCACGCCACCCTGCAAGATCCTTCAAAATCCCTGAAATGGTTCGCGCAAGAAGGATGCCGATCACAATTCCGCTGGTTACCATACCTACGGCACGTCCTCTTTCAGCAGGGGCAGCCATAGTAGCTGCGAATGCCACAATGGTCTGCGTCACAACGGCAAGCAGTCCGACTAAAGCCAAACCTGCGAAGAGCATCGTACCGGAGGAAGCAGTACCAACGATAACCAGAGCTGCCACGGAGATTGTCATCTGACTGATAATCAATCGGCGCTGGTTCAGCAAATCCCCCAGAGGCACCAGCAGCAGCAGTCCCAATGCATAAAAGACCTGAGTGACGGTAATCAGAATTCCAATGATGGAATAGTCCATGTTGAACTCGTTCGATAGTTGATCGAGCAGCGGCTGTGCGAAGTAGATATTGGCAACCGACATGCCGCTAGCAATCGCAAACAATAACGTCACGTAACGAGTCAGGGGAGTACGAGAAACGGATTCGGTCGAGATCACCGTCTCCTGCAGCGCATTCGCATCAGTTTCGTTATGGACTGCTTCTTTTTCTGTGAAATTTTCCATTTATTATATATCAAACCCTTTCGATTTTTGTGTACTGATCGGTATGATAAATTTCCCGATAAATATATCTTATAAACTCATGTCGTGTCAACACGTATATTTTGAATGATTAGGGTGACATCTATTATATTGATTTTATCCTGACATATAAAGAAAAACGATATTTGACAAGAGCAGCGGTACATCATAAAATTAATTATACTGATTGGTAATGAAAAAATGTTATTCACATGCAGTTTGATCATGGAGTTTCCTGAAAATAAAAAGTAACGAGAGGTAATCAATCATGGGGCGAATCCGCGAATTTGATGAAGAGAACGTATTAGATGCCGCAATGCAGCTATTTTGGGAGAAGGGATATGAGGCTACCTCATTGAGCGATTTGACTTCCAGAATGGGCATTCAGCGGCCCAGTATATACTCAGCCTTTGGAGACAAAAAAGAACTGTTCGAAACCGCTCTGCGCAAATACACGAGGTCGCATGCTTCCGAGGTGCGAACCAGGCTTCAAAACCATCAATCGGTTAGGGAGGCGTTTCGGGCCTTTTTTGAAAATGTGGTTGATGAGGAAAATTCCGAAAGCCGCAGCCGAGGATGCTTTTGCATCAATACGATGGTCGAGCTTGCGCCTCATGATGAGAAATTTGAAATTCTCACAAGGGAGCATCAGATGTACCTGGCGGTCATATTTCAAGAAACCATTGAACGAGGCATACAATTGGGCGAGCTTGCGAGTGACACAAACGCCAAAGCTTTATCACAAGCGCTCATCGTATCGCTAATTGGGCTGACCGTCATGTTGAAATCCCGTCCGGAGCGCTCATTCGTAAATAATACGATAGAGGTGACTCTTACATTGCTTAGATAAATGGTCATCCTAACTGGAACGTTTAAAGACGCTATTCCACGAAAGTGAATGATTTCGTAGGATGCTATCGAGTTTCACGGTTACGTGTTGTTACAGTTGTCCAACCATAGTAAACTGTTCTAAAAAAACAATAGTAGGTGCATCGATGAATATAAACATACGGACAGGACGAATAGAGGACCTTCAAGAAATCATGGCTTTGATTGCACGCTGCGTTAGTGTGATGCAGGCTGGAGGCAGCGATCAATGGGATGATCAGTATCCGAACCGGGAGGTCATCGGTGAGGATTTACAGCGTGGAACGTTGTTTGCGGCTGAGGGCGAAGGCCGCATCTTAGGAATCGTTGTCCTCGACGAGTCGCAGGCCGAACAGTACCAGACCATTAACTGGAGGCAGGTAGAGGGACCGCATCTGATGATGCATCGCCTTGCTGTTGATCCGGAAGCACACGGACAAGGCATTGCTCGAAAATTAGTAGCTTTCTCCGAAGAATATGGCACACGCGAGGGTTACCGAAGTCTTCGATTGGACACCTATGCCAAGAATACGGCGGCGCTCAAGTTGTATCAAGGATTAGGTTATGACCTGCGGGGAGAAGTGAACTTTCCGGGCAGAGTTGCAAGCTTTCCGGTATTTGAGAAGGTGCTTGGATAAACAAGCCATGAAGTTAGTCTGCTGAGGATCAGCACGTATGCTGGTCTGAGGCGGATTTTTATTGTTTTAAGAAAAGTAACGTGTTTCTTGGATCAGGGCGTTAGCGCTTGTCGGGATACCCATTTTACATTCTATTTAGATTTTTTTCAAAATAGGTATTGCAATTCGGTGTAGGGATGAGAGATAATGTATTTAGATGAAATTCTAAATAGAAATCTGGTGATGCACATTGGGGTTTCCGGAAACATTCAAGGCGTTATCTGATCCGGTGAGACGGGACATCCTGGTTATGCTCAAACGCGGCAAAATGTCAGCCGGAGAGATCGGCCAGCATTTCGATATGACCGGGGCGACCATTTCGTATCATCTGTCGCAGCTGAAGAAGGCCGGACTGATATTTGAAACAAAATATAAAAATTATATCTACTATGAGATCAACGTGTCCGTCTTCGAAGAAATCATGCTGTGGTTTTCACAATTTAACGGGGGGAAACAAGATGAGGAAAAAGAATAGTTCGATGCTGGTTATAACAACGCTGATATGTTTATTGCCAATTATTTTATCGATGACGCTGTATAACCAATTGCCTGAGCAGGTGGCTGTTCACTGGGACGCAGCGGGCAATCCGGATAATTATGTGTCGAAGGCGGTTGCGGCGTTTGTACTTCCGTTGTTTACGGCGGTTCTTAACGTCGTTGTCAATGTAGCGCTTAACAACGATCCTAAGAAAATGAACGCTGCCCCGGTATTAAGAACGATGGGTCTATGGCTCATCCCCGCGCTGTCTCTCATTCTCATGCCGATCACACTGTTCAAGGCCATGGGGGCCGAGCTGCCGATCCAGACGATTGCACCGGCTCTCGTTGGCATGCTGCTCGTGGTCACCGGCAATTATTTGCCGAAGAGCAAACAGAACTATACGGTGGGCATCAAGCTGCCTTGGACGCTGAACAGCCAGAATAATTGGAATAAAACGCATCGTTTTGCCGGGTACCTGTGGATGGCAGGCGGAGCGTTCATGATCCTCACGGCGTTCCTGAAAGTGAACCTTGCCGTCGCAATCGTTCCTGTCATTATACTGATTGTGGCGGCTCCGGCGATTTACTCTTTCTCTTTGTTTAAAAAGGGTGTGTAACGGCCGGGCTGGAACACATGAATTTCACGTACGGCCAACAAGCTGACCCCATGAACGATGGGTCAGCTTGTTTATTTTACGGCAGAGCGCGAGCCCAGCTGTTCGGGATGCCTCCTCTGCAGCAGTTATAGACACTGCGCCGCATAAGGATGAAGCTCATATTTCACGACATGTTTGCCTTGGGACCCGGTTACGGGAATCAGCAGTCCCTTATCGCAAGCAAATGAAATCACCTGATACCCCATGGCGGATAAAAAGGTTTCCCGATTCAACTCGTTGCCATATTTCTGCCGGTCCATCTCGGATCGTCCGCGCCAATCCAGCACCTCGAATTGTGGATGTAAATCGCGAAAGTGACCACGCAGCGGCCACCAGATATTTTGGCAAAACAAGATTTCGGCCTCACCATGCCCTCGTTCCAAACGGCCTCTTCTTTCTCCAGTTCTGTTGCTCAGATGATCATGCATAAAAATCCCATGTGCCTTCTGAAAATCCATTCGACCGCATACCTCCCTAAATAAAAAAAGAACGTCCCGGCTTCACTCCAAATTAGGAATGCGCTGGGACGTTCTTCGTCTCTTATCTCTTATCTCTCATTATAATCAAAATGATATCGTTTAACCACAGGATAACTCATGAAAATTACGGGCTCTGTTCGAGCACCGCTTCCCGGGTTCTTTTGCTGCGCCAACGAAGCATGATCCGGCGCAGCAATTTGATAAAATAACCGACCAAAAAAGCCGAAATGACGGTACCCTCGCGTACGCCTTCAATCGAACCGAAAGCAAACAGCGAGATGACGATACCGATGGACACCAGGGTCCAGTCGAATATGATCTTAATGTTCCCGAATTCGGCACCGAGTTTTTCAGAGATGACTTTTATGATGCCTTCACCCGGGTTTAGGATCGTATTAGCCATGATTTGAAGATAGATGCCGATCGCCAGAATCATGCAGCCCGTCAGTAACGCCAAAATTTTCATGAAATACATCGTAAAGTTGAGCGAACTTACGATATACGCGCCCATATCCAGAAATAGGCCAAACAGAACACCGACAAACACTTGCAGGTATTGCATCCTGGGAAACTGCTTACCGAGCAGGAGGACCTGGATCACCACAAACAGCAGGCATAACAGGATGGTCATCAGTCCCATGGAGAGGGGGAATCTTAAACTCAGCACATACGGTACGCTGGCAATCGGGGAGGTTCCGATATTGGCTTTGGTCACGAGAGCTGTGCCAAGTCCCATTAAGAATAGTCCTGCAATCAGGATGATATATCGTTTCATAAGCTGCTTTGTCATGGTTGCATTCCTTCTTCTGTGTGATATAGATGGATCCGCCGTTACTAACATCAAAAAATGATAGCAACTTTCATTATATCACTAAACAACGACAGCGAAGCAGCTGTAAAAAAATTGAAATGGAAAAAGCTGAACTCCATAGTCATGGAATCCAGCCTTCCTCTTGCCTTATTTACCGTACGGATCAATCGTCTGAATGGTGCCGTCCTCATTGTAGGTCAGCTCGGTAAACTTGACGCTGCGTTTGTTGTCCGCCCCGCCGGAGAGGGAGCTGTCATGGTAGAAGAGGTACCATTTGTCCTGGAACTGAACGATGGAGTGATGGGTTGTCCAGCCGATAACAGGTGTTAGAATCGTGCCTTTGAATTCGAATGGGCCCGTCGGACTTTGACTTGTGCCGTAAACGATTTTGTGCGTTGAGCCGGTAGAATAAGAAAGATAGTAGGTTCCGTTGTATTTATGGACCCAAGGTCCTTCAAAGTATCTTCGCTCTTCGTCCCCTGCGACAATCGGGTTGCCCTTCTCATCAACGATGGATATTTCTCGCGGCGTCTCCTTGAAAGTAAGCATGTCGTCGCTCAGCTCAGCGACCCGCGGTCCGATGGCAGGCGCATCTGCGGCAGGTCCTTCCGCATCCGGAATATGCGATCCGGTCTGCCATTGTTCCAGCTGTCCGCCCCAGAGGCCGCCGAAGTAAATATAGGCCCGGTTGTCGTCGTCCACAAATACGGCAGGGTCAATGCTGTAGCTGCCCGGAATGTAATGAGGCTCTGGCTTAAAAGGGCCGGAAGGGGATGAACTTGTAGCTACGCCTAGACGGAAAATATCGTCATGATCCCTGGCAGGGAAGTATAAATAGTACGTGTCGTTCTTGAAGGCAGCATCCGGTGCCCACATTTGCTTTTTCGCCCATGGAACATCCTTCACATGAAGTGCTTCGCCATGGTCCACGCATGGAGCATTCACATCATCCAGCGAGAGAATGTGGTAGTCTTCCATGTCATACTGGTCGCCGTTATCATTGGACGTGTTCTCGTGATCCAGGTCATGGGATGGATAAATATAAATTTTACCCTCGAATACATGGGCGGAAGGGTCTGCGGTATAGATATGGGTTACGATCGGTTCGTTAGGCTGTACGGGCTTGGTCATCACGTTTCCTCCTTGGATCATTGCATTGTAAGCGCTTGTATTTATTTTATCAGACGCTTTCCACTCAAAAAACCTAATAAAATTAGGTTTTTCACCTAAAAATATTAGATCTTTTTAGTTGAGCCTTAGAAGTGATTCCAAAAACCCGTCTCTTCTACGGGTAAACGGGTAGAAGGATGAGCCGGAACGGACTTCCTACCGATCGCAACCAGCATAACGGGAACCAAATGGCGCGGAACCCCGAATGCTTCCATGAATAGGCTTGCGTTGTATCCGCCCATCGGGCATGAATCAAGACCGCGTGCCTTTGCAGCCAGCATGAGCTGCATGGCGGCCATGGAAGCGCTCCGTATCGCTTCTTCCTGGGCGAGTTCAGGCGCGTTTGTGTACGAATTCATAATTTGCCGGACCAGATTCGTTTTGACCTCCTCTGGCATAAACCCTGCCTGAACCGCTTGCTCATATATCGCTTCAGCATGATGATGGGCCAGCAGGTTTCCCATAACCGCGATAACAGCGGAGGCTTCAACGATTTGCCTTTGTCCATATGCGATGGGCAGCAGTTTTTCTTTGGCGGCCTTATCTGTAATGGCAAGATACGTCCAATGCTGCAGATTCCAAGCAGAAGGTGCGGTATTCGCAATCTCAAGTAATTCTTTAATCTCTTCATGACTGAGGTTGTGCTGCGGGTCAAAATGTTTAACCGCTTGACGTTCACGTACAGTAGTTAAAAAGTCGGTATGCGAGATGGATGACATACGAATCAGCTCCCTATCATAGTTATCTTCATTCTTAAGGTCGGGAAGGTGTTCCCAAAGAAGCGAATGGTTACTTGAAATATAGGATAATGATGCGTTTGAAACCATTCCCTATTTTGACAACTGTACCGATACAGTGGCGAGGTCCTGTATAATAAGAGTCACAAGGGGGCGTGGTCGTGAAAAAGTATTTATCCATTCTTACCGATATGGAATCGAAAATTCAGGAAGGCCAGTACCGTTCAGGGCAGAAGCTGCCTTCCGTTCGAAGTGCGGCACAAACCTACGGGTGCAGCATCAGCACGGTGATTCGTGCCTATTCCGAGCTTGAGAAACGGCACGCCATTTATTCGGTTTCGCAAAGCGGCTATTATGTCGTCCAGAAAGACGGGGATTCGGATAACATGGATCAGAGTTGGATTGATTTTGCATCGGCCTCTCCGGACGTGAATGTATTCCCGTATCTGGATTTTCAGCATTGCCTGAACAAGGCGATTGATACCTATAAATACGAGCTGTTTACCTATGGCGATCCGAAAGGGATGGAGAAACTGCGCCATACGCTTGTGTCCCACCTGGCTGACAGTCAGGTATTTACCGTTCCAGATCGGATCGTGGTGACATCAGGTGCAAATCAAGCGCTGGAGATACTGGCGAAGATGCCGTTTCCAAACGGAAAATCGGTAATTTTGGTTGAGCAGCCCAGCTACAATAACTATTTGGAGTATCTGGAGTCGGAAGGATTATCCGTCATTGGCATACCTCGCTCAACAGCCGGGATCGATCTGGGGGCACTTGAGGACCGGTTCAAAACGGGGAACATTAAGTTTTTCTATACGATGTCCAGGTATCATAACCCTCTTGGAACGTCGCTTCGAATGGAAGAGCGGAAAGCAATCGCCGCTCTGGCCAGCCAATATGACGTGTTTGTGTTGGAAGATGATTACATGGCTGACCTGGGCAGTGGACGTGGATTCGACCCCATCTATGCTTATAACCAAACTTCGCACATCATCTACTTAAAGAGCTTTTCAAAGATTATTTTTCCAGGCCTGCGTTTAGGTGCCGTTGTGCTGCCGGAAAAGCTGCTGGAGGGATTTCATGCCTATAAAAAATATGGTGATACCTCACTGCTGTCCCAAGCAGCGCTCGAAATATATATCAGCAACGGTATGTATGAACGGCATAAACAGAAAATCTACAGTCAATATGAAACCAGAATGCAGGCTTTAGACTCCGCTGTGAAAAGGTACGGGGGAACCGTGCTCGTTAAAGCCGTGCCCGGCGACGGCGGCATATATAAACTGTTTATGCTGCCGCAGACCGTTAACTTAGATCGGCTGATCAAGCGGCTGAAAATGCGGAACATCTTGGTGATGCCTGGTAAGTTGTTTTATCTGTCCGATTACCTGGAACGTAAGAAGTTTATACGAATCAGCATTTCCAGAGCACGCCTTACGCAGATAGAAGAGGGGGTTCAAGCGATCGTTGAGGAAGTGAAGCGGGAAGACGGTAATCTTTGGTGATCCTTTCGGATCCGTTTATATTTCGGTTGCAATTCATGAAATTGTATTTTATATTCATTTAGTAGTCATATTGATAAAAAATGCTATTATTTTCGATTGTTTTTGAACGGTGTTGCTTTCCCACATTCGACAATGATCGCGGATTAATTTTATGAAATGACATCGTACGATAATGGCAAACCCACTGAAAAGTGGCGACGCAAAGCTACAGGGGCTAAGGTGGATCGCTCGCATCCGCTATGCTAGCCAGTTACCGAATACGACGGAAGCCCTCCGTCTATTCAGACATGGGCTTTTTGTGTTTATTTTTAAAATTTCCGTTTTCTTACCTAATTCTTTAAGGTTGTAGAAGTAATAGCTAACGTAAAGATTGTCAACTTTTTCAAGGAGGGAAACAAACCAATCGAGTGACAACAATCTAAACAAACAAGGAGTTGTATTCATGAATACGGACCAGGTCAGGAAAGTGCTAGCCAATAAATTAACCATTCTTAAACAGCCAGAAAGTCCCAACATCGGTCTTGTTGGTCCCGTTCGGCTCCCTGTGCAATTGGAGGATAATGAAGCCGTGTTTAAATGGTACACTTGGTTAAATACAGGCAATTCATTTATGGATAAGAATGATATTCTAGAATCATTATCTCAGGCAGATCTTGCTTCATATCAACAGTCTTCCGTTCTAGTATATGGTGATTTTGCTAATGCGGATCATACCTTGATACGGATGCACAGCATTTGCCATACAGGAGATATTTTTGGAAGTAAACGTTGCGATTGCGGCTACCAACTGCGGCAATCCATGCGTATGATCGTTGAAAACGGTAGCGGAGCTCTCTTTTATTTGGCGAATCACGAGGGTCGCGGAATCGGGCTTTTCTCCAAATCGTTAGCTTATCTTTTGCAAGATGAGGGATGCGATACAGTAGAGGCCAATCTTAGTCTTGGCTTCGAGGATGACCAACGATCCTATGAAGAAGCCATTCGTGTACTTCAGAGCTTGCGGCAAAAACCAGTCACCCTGATTACGAACAATCCTAAAAAGCTGCAGTCTTTGCGGGAAAAAGGACTTTTAACCGATCATCATATATCCATTTGGGGAGATGTATCCGAGCATAATAATCGGTATTTGACAACAAAGATCGAAAAATCGGGTCATATTTACGACTCCTTAGTGGAGACCGCTATACTATGATGAGGAGTAATCATATGAAATCAGACCAACATTTTATGAGGCTGGCATTGGACTTGGCAGGTACGGCCAGTGGGAAAACAAACCCGAATCCGGTTGTTGGCGCACTGATAGTTAAAGACGGACAAGTAGTCGGTGCAGGTGTTCATCGAAAAGCAGGGGAACCTCATGCAGAGGTGCATGCATTCCAGATGGCTGAAGGGTATACCGAAGGCGCAACGCTCTATGTTACGCTGGAACCAAGCTCTCAATTCGGGAAAACCTCTCCTTGTATAGAATTAGTCCTAAATTCGGGGATCGCAAGAGTTGTCGTGGCGATGCAGGATCCGAATTCGAAGGTAGCCGGACGGGGCATTCAATTGTTGAGAGAGAATGGAATAGAAGTTGATGTGGGTGTATTGGAGAAGGAAGCCGAATTACTCAATGAACGATTCGTGCACAATATGTCAAAACGACGGCCGTTTATCATTTCCCAGGTAGCCATGACGCTTGACGGGAAAATTGCCACGTCAACGGGGCATTCAAAATGGGTTACATGCGATGAAACACAGCTTGTAGTACATAAATTGAGAAACAAAGTCGATGCCATATTGGTAGGAATTAATACAGTTTTGGCTGATGATCCTCTCCTAACGACCAGACTGCCAGAAGAAAGTGGGAAGAATCCCATCCGGGTAATCTTAGACTCGAATTTGAGATTGCCCGAAGATGCCAAAGTTACCGATTGTTCGGTAGCTAAGACATGGGTCGTCACGAAGGCGGATGCTGATCCGGAAAGAGTACACATGCTGCAGCAAAAAGGAATTGAAGTTCTGTTCGTCCCTGTGAACCGTTTCGGGCTGGACCTCCATGCATTATCGGAAATGTTATATCAGCGAGGTGTTACCGACCTGCTGGTAGAAGGAGGCAGCGAAGTAAACGGATCATTCCTTCGAGCCAACCTTATTGACAAATGGATGATTTATATCGCTCCCAAAGTGTTGGGGGGACGGCAATCCTTCTCGCCGTACGGCGGCACGGATTTAGAATTAATGGATGACGCGCTACGCGTAAAGATTCATTCTGTTCAACAAATCGGCGAAGATATTTGCATCACCGCTTATCCGAATTACGATCGTTCTATGTCGAAGAGTGACTACGTAATAGATAATCTAAATGAAATTTCCTTGAGTAGTTCTTAGTGTGAATGTTTGTCTTCATCTCCTATGAGCGTCTCAGCAGACGGCTTATTCTAATTTTCGATCCAACTGGTTATCGGGTGCCCTGTTGATAGCATAAATCAGATGGTATATCTTTGTAAGAGCATTCCCTGACCGTAAAAGGGCGGGAGTATCTGGATCGAAAGGAAGATGAGTACGCATGGAAAATATCAATAAAGTGTACAACACCGCGGTCGAAGCTACGCTGGAGGTCATCGGCGGAAAGTGGAAACCGGTCATTCTATTTCATCTTACCTTCGGTAAAAGACGCAACAGCGAATTTTTAAGCCTGATTCCCCAGATCACCCAGAAAATGCTGACACAGCATCTGCGGGAGCTGGAAGAGGAGGGCGTTATATTACGCAAGACGTATAATCAGGTTCCGCCCAAGGTGGAGTATGAATTGAGCGAGTATGGCTGGAGTTTGAAGGAAATTCTTCATTTGATGTGCAGATGGGGAGATATTCATATCGAACGGAAGTATGGCGAATCCGCCATGGTGCTGGAGAAGCCGGCATTTGAGGATCGGCATTAACAGGTATGATAAATGAAAGAGCCGACTATTCCACGTATAGTCGGCTCTTCGTCGTGCAGCTTGCGCGATAACTTATGGAATGACTTTACGCCGCCGGAGCTCGTCAAAGATGTTCATGAACATGGCTTCCGTATCGACATACTCATGAAATCCGAAGCGGCGGGCCTTCGAACCGTCTGCAAAGAAATCATAATCCCAGGAGAACACAAAATCACCGAACTTCCAAGATGAAACCTCTTGATACGAATGCTCCGCAAGTCCATGCAACTCAACCATACGATTCCAGACCGGCTCTTTATCCGCCATAACCGTTTCCAGATTCATTTGCAGGGGCGGCGCGGTTTCCATGCCAAAGTATTTCGCAATCTTCGGCCACAACTCGTTCCAGCGGAACAGGTCCCCGTTCGTGATGTTAAATGCTTGATTGGCGCATCGTTCATCGGTTGCAGCCCAAACCGTGGCCTTGGCGAGCAGATCGGCATCGGTCATCTCCAGCAGACTGTGATAGGCCCCGGGCTTACCTGGGAAACGCAGAGGAATGCCGAGCTCTTTTGAAATCGAGGCATAGACGGCAATGACCATCGCCAGATTCATCGGGTTCCCAAGCGCGAATCCGCTGACAACGGATGGACGCAGCGCGGACCAGGTCCAGGCTTTGCCTTGCTGCCGTTCCTCCAGGAAATTCTGCTGATCAATATTGAATTCTGGCGGCATATGGTTCGCATCCGTCTCCCGGGCCGGCGTCTTGAATGGACCGAGATGCGCGCCGTATACCTTGTAGCCCTGCATCAGGCTGACATGCTGCAGATTGGCAGCAACGGGCTCGATAGCTTCCACGACATGGACAAGCATGGCTAGATTTGGTGCGACGAGCTCGGCCCACGTTGGCCGGTCCTGGTAGGCCGCATAGAAGATATGCGTCACTTCGGTCGAGGAGCTTAATTTGGCGATCGTATCCTCCTGATCAAGCAGGTCGGCGGAGATATAACGTACGCGGTTCGTGGAATCGCCGCCTCGGCGCGATACGCCGACGATATCCCAGTCGGGAAGCGTCGCAAGGTACTCGATGAGGTTACGGCCGATCACCCCGTTGGCCCCTACAACCAAAGCCGTCTTTTGCGAATGATGTGAACGTTGATCTGTATTCATAGGTTCATCTCCCCAACGTGATGTTCTTGATTAATGTCATTCTGCACGTTAGGGGTCGGGTTGAGAAGTACGCACTTTGAAGTGATATAATTACTTTTTGGTAATGTTTAAGCAGTACCAACCTTTTTTAACTAAGGAGATATGATGAACTCACCATATCATTTGTATGATGGCCAGTTCGAGTAGGAAAAATATCATTATTTGAAAGAGATGATACTAAAACCTACTTTTCTCATCCGATTCTGATAAAAACAAAGACAGAAATTGGACTCGACAACCTGCTCCCATCGGTGATTGGGCTACCACACCCGCTGTAAATGGAGTCGAGGTATCCATTCCAAAGTATCGAATCAATTTCCAAACTTCACCATCCGATGAGTAGTAAAAAGAAATAACTCTATCTTTCTTCGTTATTTTTAAATAAGGATTGCTAACGAATACGCGCTCAGAATTACAATCATCCGAAAAGCCGTTCTGCGTAACAACGGACACAATCGTAGCATACTCACCATTGTATTCAAAACATAGCTTGGCCCAATTGTTCTCGTCTGCCATCAACATCAAGCAACCGGAATCATATAAATGGTCCATGTCTACCTGAAGCTGTGTTACAAGCTGGAAGGTAGAATCAACCTGAAGATGAAGATAGGGTGCAGAATGAGCAACATGTTTTCCTCCAGGGTCTTTGAAAAAGTCTGCTTTCGATGGAGCATCCATGATTAGCCGGTCATCTGATGTAAACTCCCAATGCTCAGGCTCATTCAACCACATTAATTTCTCTCTTGTTTCGGGATGAAATAAATTCTTACTCATAACCATCTCTCCTCTATTGGATTGAATGCAAACTTCATATGGATCCAAGCTGGGCAAAAGGTTTTTGCATGTAACATATAACCCTATGTACTTCGTATTTAGTCTGTGTAAGTTCATTATCTGGACTACATATATAATAAACCAGGTGGCATCATTTGCAAGAAAAAAAAGGTAGAAAAGGAAATGCATCATCATGCCTATTCCGCAATTTTTCATAAGACCCAGCCGTTTTTGAGATGATGATATCCTCGAAGTGGCGGATTCCAAAAAAAACTTCCGGTGAATGAACCGGAAGTCTTTTTTTTTGAAAGGGAATGTTCATCCCAGTGGTCGGCTAGATATAGGAAAGAAACAGGGTCGCGATGCCAAAGTAGATGACAAGCGAGAGAATATCGTTAATGGTTGTAATTAACGGTCCCGAGGCCACTGCCGGATCAATTTTGAATTTGAATAGAATGAGCGGAATGATCGTACCTGCCATGGTTCCCACGATGAGGGTTGCAATCAACGAGCTTCCGACCACAAAGCCCAGATAGAGATTGCCCTGCCAGAAGTAGGCGATCAAGGATATCAGGATGCCGCAGGTTACCCCGATCATCAATCCGACCTTCAGCTCTCTCGCTAACAGCCGGTACACCAGTGACTTGGTCATTTCTTTCGTAGTCAGGCCGCGCACAATAACAGCAAGCGACTGCGTGCCGGTATTGCCGGTCATGCCTGCAATCATGGGCATGAAGAAGGCTAGCGCCACAACCTGTGCCAGCGTCTGTTCAAATCGGGAAATGATCGTTCCAGAGATTAGACCGATGAATAAGAGCAGGATCAGCCACGGCAATCTTCGGAAGGCGGCAACGGTTGCTTTGGTATTGAAGTCAATGGATTTGCCCCCGGTGGCGTTCATTTTTCGAATGTCCTCATCGGCTTCCTTAATGACGACATCGAGGATATCGTCAACCGTAATGATGCCTACGAGCCTGTTACCCTGTTCAACGACGGGGATGGCGACCAGGTCGTATTTTTGGATTATCTGCGCGACTTCCTCCTGATCGGCGTCCACGGGTACGGACAGCACCCGGCTGTGCATGATATCCACGATATATTCATCCGGCTCGGCCAAGATGAGTCCCCGGTAAGACACCACGCCCATCAGCTTCTTGTCTTGGTTTATGACGTACAGATAGTTGATCGTTTCCGATATGGAGACGTAGGTTTTCAGCTTCTGGACTACCTCCGAAACGGTGTAATGCTGGGGAATCCACACATAACGGTTGGTCATGATTCGGCCGGCGGTTTCCGGCGGGTATTTCATCAGATTCAGGACAAATTGGGATTCCTCGTCCCGCATTCCCTTGAGGAATTCGTCTTTCTGCTCGGGTGACAGCTCATCCAGCAGAATGGCGAGGTCGTCGTTATCCATCAAGTCCAGGATGATCGCCGTTCTTTCTTTGCCCAGCCTGCCCAAAACTTCGATCTGCTGGTCATGCTCCATTTCCTGAATCATATCGGCCAGCTGTTCCTCATTCAGAAACTGCAGAAATCGGGTTTGGTCCGTATCGCCGAGATGGCTATGTATTCTGGCCAGGTCATAAGGGAGAAATTCATCAATCATTCGTTGAAAGTCATTTGGTGTTTTTGCTTTCAGACTCTCCATAATGTCCGGCATCCACTGCTCCAGTGTCCGAGAATTCACGTCCGAGATTCCTCCTTTCTTATTCCGTTCTATGATAGCGAATGGATGATGTATTATAGGGTTCACCATAACGACTTGTTATTAAACAGTCCGGATGCGGCAAGTGGATGAAAATAAGGTGTATGGACGTAAAAAAAGAGTCTGCAGCAAGAGTTGCAAACGTTTGCAATTTCAAATAAGATATAGGCGCACAAAATGATGAGTAGGGGTGAGTATATGAAATACAGACGTCTCGGGAAAACCGATCTGAAAGTATCGGTAGTCGGTGTGGGAACCTGGCAATTTGGCGGTGATTGGGGGAAGGATTTCAACCAAAAGGAAGTCGATGCCATCTTAACGCATGCGAAGGAGCTGGGCATTAATCTGCTCGATACAGCCGAATGTTATGGTCCTCATCATATGTCCGAGAATTTCATCGGTGATTTCTTGTCGCGCGACCGCCGCGAGGATTGGGTCATTGCCTCGAAGTTTGGTCATCGATGGCATGAGCAATGGGAGAACGCATGGGATGCGAAGCAGATTCGAATTCAGCTGGAGGAATCACTTAAAGCGCTTCGTACCGACTATATCGACCTGTATCAATTCCATTCCGGCTCGGATGAAGTGTTCAACAATGATGATATGTGGACGATGCTGGACAAGCAGGTTCAGGCGGGAACCATCCGTAATCTGGGCATTTCTATCGGAAGCAACAGAAACACTTATCAAACCGACAAGGCTGCAGAGGTGAATGCCAAAGCCATTCAGGTCGTGTATAACCGTCTGGAGCAAGCTCCGGAAGAAGAGGTTCTCCCTTCATGCATGAAGCAGGACCTTGGCGTATTGGCGCGAGTTCCGCTTGCGAGCGGGTACTTAAGCGGAAAGTATAAGCCAGGGACGGTCTTCAGCGATAACGTGCGCAAGAACCGTGACCAGGACGAGATCAACGCCAAGCTGAAGCTTGTGAAAGAGATTAAGCAGAACGAAGTGCCGGAGGGCGTGAATATGGCCGAGTGGGCGCTGGCCTGGTGCTTGAAGCATCCGGCTGTCAGCTGCGTCATTCCAGGCTGCAAGAGCGTCGAGCAGGTGGAGGCAAACGCGAGAGCCGTGGAGCTGGATTTGGTCCAAGACGACCATCCGGGTGCGTGGAAGGTATAAACTGCCGACTCGGATACGAAAAATCCACGATGAAAAAAAGCACCTGCACAGGTGCTT
>NZ_BIMF01000039.1 GCF_004000945.1 Paenibacillus lautus NBRC 15380 | reverse complement strand
ACCCTGCGGGGCGGGCTGTGCCAGCCCCGCTTCCAACCGCAGGCAGCCCAGCAGGACGCCGAGCTGGGCCGCAGAGCGCCAGTCGCCGGTGCCCCCAGCGACCTCCGCCAATAAGGCCTCAACCTCGCCGGCAAGCAGGGCTCGTCCTGCCATGCACTGAATCAGCAGCTCTGCCTGCTGCATCAACAAAGCCCAATCCTCTACCACGTTCCTCTTTTCGATAAAGGAATTTATATACGATCCGTCCAACAGCTGAATCTCCGTCAACAAAACACTCCATTGCGATCTGCTTCCTTCAGGCTCTTGGAGTAAAAACGGACTTAAGCTCTGGTACAAATACTTTTGCCAATCCGATTTCCCCCACTGATCCATGTCTTGGATGGATCGAAATCTCTCTTGAATAACTACGGCCCATCCTAGGGGAACCTGTGTTGATAACAGCACCAATGAGCAAGCGCGCTCGTTCTCATCCGTCCATCTGTTCACTCCACACCACCATTGAAAATCCACCTGCATATCCAGCGAGAGACAACACTTCCATTTCTCTGATGTTCGAATGGCATATATGGCAATCCGCATGACATCAACTCCAATTTCGAGACATATAAGCTGTAAAAGGCCAAGTGCTGGGACGTTATTAGGCACATGTTCCAAGATTTTATATCTACAACTTACCAACTTCTATGCTGAGACTATTACACTATGATATGGATCCTTCTCACGAAGTCCTATGTTGAAACCTGTCATAACCACTCTAGCTGGCTTATTCCCACATCTCCTGGTCGGGTACAAGTACCGTTACGAGGGACAGGAAATCACATGGAACCAAGATCGGAGTTGTGTGTGGAGGTTCAGCTATAGACATATAGACATGTAGACATATATACATATAGACATAGCAAGAACAAATCCATTTGGATATTGGAAAGCTGCCCTACTCCCCAGAAATGCAAAAAACACACCCCTCGCATACGCTAGGAGTGTGCTTCACGCCTTCAATAATATGAGTATGAACTTCGGAGCCAACGTAACTTGCTGATGTTTATCACTGTACATATGGAATCCGAACAGCCTCCATCGGGTTTCTTAGATCGATCCGTATGACTTCTTCTTCATTCTGATCCGCATCCTTTTCCCGTGATGCCGAATCATCGAACTTCCAAGTCCCATATACCAGTTCAATTCCGGACAAATGAGTCAATCTCTGGACAATCTTCAGTGTATCATCGTACGACTGATCATCAAGGACGGTGACACGCACGCGCGTCCCGCTTAGCAGGGCATACCATGAAAGGGCTCTCAAATACCATTCCACCTGCCGCTCATGGTTGGACGTGATCAGCACGTAATGCCTGCGCCGCCCCGTACCTTCACCGGCTCTTCTGAGATGACGGGCATGCACGATATGAACCAGAATAACAGCAATCCCGTACACCGCGAGTATCCACAGCAATTGGGCAACCATGAGACTCACCTCCTTCTCTTATCAACAATATATGCTGATCAGGAGGGGACGGTGACAGTGATGTAACCAGGGCCCACACGGAACTTAATGGGAACGGCTCAAATACCATAAGAGGAACATCTATGGCAGCGTGTCTAGAACTCCATATCATAACAAAAAGGAACCGCCCTTGGCAGTTCCCTCCCTATGTAAGACGCGTCCGTGCATTCGGATCGGCGATTACAACGTCACCCAGCCATATTTGATCGAGTTGATAACTGCTTGCGTACGGTCGTCCACTTCCATCTTCTGCAAAATGCTGCTGACGTGGTTTTTTACAGTTTTTTCACTAATGAACAGGTATTCCCCAATCATCTTGTTGCTCTTGCCTTCGGCCATTAGTCTAAGCACTTCCGCTTCACGCCTTGTCAATGGGTTATTCTCGCCTGCCACAAACTTGACTCCAGCCTCACGCGAACCGCCCTCAGCCATAGCGCCTGCTTCGTTTACATAAGTCATCCGGCGGAGCTGTTGAATGAGCTTACCCGTAACTTTCGGATGGATAAATGCATATCCCTCATGTACCGAACGAATCGCATTAATCAGTGACTCGGCTTCCATATCCTTCAGGAGGTAACCGTTTGCTCCCTTACGGAGCGTTTCAAACACATAACTCTCGTCGTCATGAATCGACAGAATGATAACTTTGATCTCAGGAAACATTTCACGTAGTTTCTCAGTTGCTTGAACGCCATTTTCGGTAGGCATGTTGATATCCATCAGCACGATATCCGGCTTCACCTCGTTACAGAACTCAAGGACTTGAATTCCATCGCCGCATTCTCCGATCACGTCAATGTCGTCCTCCATATTCAGTATACGCTTCAGACCCTCCCTAAACAGCTGGTGGTCATCCGCTAATAATACTTTTATAATCGCGTTCTCTTTTTCCAAATGTTCCATCCGATTACTCCTTTCTCTTTTCTACGTTCGTCGGGATATGAATCACGATCTTGGTTCCTTGATTCTCAGCTGAATCGATCTCCATTCTCCCTTCGAGCAGCTCAACCCTCTCCCGCATGCCAATTAAACCAAAGTGGTCCCTGCTTTTCTGCTCCAGCAAATCGACATTGAATCCCAGGCCATTGTCCTGTACAACGATTTTGACCAATTGCGCCTGGTACGTGATTTCAACAAGCACATAAGTCGGGTAAGCATGTTTTGCAGCATTCGAAAGTGCTTCCTGCACCAACCGGTAGATGGCAGCCTCCATCGCAGAAGAGAGACGATGCTCTTTTCCCCGTGTCTCGAAGATCGTGCGGATTTTCGATTTCTCTTCATAATCATGCACGTATTTACGCAGTGTGGGGATTAATCCTAGATCATCGAGTGCCATTGGACGCAGATTAAAAATGACTTTTCGCATTTCCTCCAAGCTCGATCGAACCTGGCCCTTCAAATCTACTATTTCGTCCTGCACCATCTTAAATTCCTGCTTTGCGAGCATTCTTTCTACAATTTCCGTCCTAAGAACCAGATTCGCCAGCAATTGTGCAGGTCCATCATGAATCTCTCTGGAGATGCGCTTCCGTTCCTCTTCCTGCGCCAAAATAATTTTGAGACCAATGACCTGTCTGTTTTTCGCAGATTCGATGATTCGGGATACCTGACCCAGCTCTCCGGACAAGTATTCCAATACCACGCCCATCTGAGATCCGATCGATTCTGCACGCTCCACGGAGTTCTCGACATTACGAACCCGCTTCTGCAGCTCATCTCGTCTTGCCTTCAGATACATTTCCTTCTCCCGGTAGATCATGAGGTCAAGCTGAAGCTGCGTTGCTTTCTCATACGCCTGCTTGATGTCCTCTTCTTTGTACCGGACAAAATCCCGGCTGACCTCGGTCAGCCGGATCCGGGACCGGCGGTAGTTCAGCTCCAGCTGATCTACCTTCTCTAAGGTTTCCGTCGTTTCTTTTAATGTCCGCTGCAGCTCATGATTGAGAGACGCGAGCTCCTGCCGCGACGCCTCCAATATTTCGAACATTTGGTATTTGCTGTCCTCCATCACTTTGATGGCATTTTTTATGACACGGTCGATGGCATCGGCTTGATAATCCACGCACTCTACTCCATTTCTAACGTTTCATATACATATCATACCATATCATGATTCGATCGTAACGGTCTTCGTGTTCTTGTCCCATTTTACTTTAAGGCCTAATTGCTCGGAAACGAGACGAAGAGGGACCAAAGTCCTACCGCCTTGAACCATAGGTGCTACAGCCGCCGAACTGCGCTTACCGTTTAGAATGAATTCCTTCTTGCCTACCGTCAGTTCCATGAGCATGCCGCCTCTCAGAACACCTACCCGCTGAGCGGATTGGTTCCAGGTTGCTTGCCCGCCGAACGCGTCGAGCACATGCTTAATCGGAACATAGGTCGTTCCATTTTTCAAGATTGGCGCCGAATCGATTGCCACTTTCGAACCATTCAGCATCAGTGATTTTTGCCCAATGGTCATGACCGCTTTGCCTGTTGGAAGTCCTTCATTCCCTGATAGAGACGGCATCGTGAAGCGGATATCGTCAAAAGATACAGCACCAGTCAATGCTCGCTCGTCCTGGCCTTCTTCCACGTTCACCACATACAACCGCTTCATCTGTGCCGGGAATGCAATGTTATATCCGCTGAGATCAATGCTCAGTGTCTTCCAGCCGCTCCAATCCATTGCTTTTGCCAAGTCGACGTACACGGTTTTCCCGTTATTGTCTTGGAGTTCAGCGCGCAGCCAGTTCAGGCTGTTATCTCCCTCTACATCAATCGTCATGGCGGTAGCCTGTGCAGGGATCGTTTTGCCTGTCGTGCCATTCAACTCAGCGTAAGCGTACATTTTTTGCCCTAATCCGCCTGTCATATCATAGGTCAAGTTCAAAACTTTGGACGATGCTTTTGCTCCGCTGCCATTTTTGATCGCTGCAGTCCCGGTTACTGCCGGCACATTGGTCGTGAACTTCACCGGGTAATTCACATTCTCGAAGTTCTCCCACGTGCTCTCGCCCGCTGCCGATAAAATAACGACCGTGCTAAAGCCGTCATAGCGCGCGATGGCATAACCGACTTTCGTATTGCTGTTCACGGAGGATACGGTCAATCGGCCGTCTTTCACGCTGCCTTTAAATCCGATAAACTCCCATTTCAGCGCACTGCTCGGAACCTCCAAGCTCTGGCCGCTGCCCGTTACAGCCGTCACCGGCACGGACACGCTCGTTCCAGCCTGCAGCGGTGCACTTGATACGCCGGTAGTCAAGGCAACAAGATCATCCGCGCCCAGCACCTTGACTTGCATCGTCGCTTTGGTGCTGCCGCTTACCGCCGTCAGGGTCGATGTCCCCGGCTTCGTCGCTTTTATACTTTGGCCGTTAACCGCTAGGTTGCCATTGCTGGATTTCCATGTCGGTTTAATCGAGCCCGCCTCAATTGGATTATAGTAGGTATCGTAGCCCTTCAGTTCATACGTGCCGATTTGCCCGATCAGAAGCGTGTTGCTGCCGCTTACTTTCAAGCCCTTCAAGCTGCCCTGAGGTGCCGTGGAGAACACACCAAGTGCATTAACGATGCTGCGTTGCGTGGTGCCGTATTCCGTATTGAAGGTCAACTGGGTATTCATCTCGGCTAACGGACGGTTGACCATCGTTGTTGATCCGCCGCCGTCGAGGTTCATTCCCTTCCATACTCCAATCTTCGTCATGAAATCCTGAAGCTGCTGCAGCGTCATGCCTTTGCTGTTATCGTTGCTCTCTGTAGCAATCAGGTAAGCGTAACGTCCGTCTTTGGAGTAACCTACGGCTGTACGTGCCCTGCTACCTCCAATCGAATTCACGTTTCGAGAGAATGACGCCGCCTTGCCGTTATCCACCAGAATGGTATGGCCGCCAATCATCATCTGAAGTGTTGATGGGTCCAGTTCTTTACCTGATTTTTTGGACACCAATGCATAATTCGCTTCCAGCTTTTGACCGACAGCCAGATTTTGTTTCACGAACTCTGCCGCAGCCCCATGGGTTCGCAAAATGTAGCTTCCCTCCGGTATCGCTGTTGGCAATCCTGCCATTACTGAAATATCGGTTATGACGCCATCCGTTACCATAACCTCCGTTGGCGTTGTCGAGCTGTTCTTAGGACGCTCAACAGCCTTCCATGCGCTTGTGTAGATATAAGCTGCATTCGCATGGCTATACGTTGACCCGGTGCCCTCTGGCGCATAGGATGTTTTGTTCATACCCGCGAGCGGGAATGAGGCTCCATTTTCAGCTGTAATACTCCCCGAGAATGCAAACTCATCCAAAATTGGCGTTCCATCGTTTGTTACTCCAAAAGCATACATGCCTTTCAGTTCCGATGGGGTTGACATCAACTGACCGTTCGATACCTGAGCACCCATCGGAGCCCCTTCGCTGCCGGTATTAAAAAAGTCACCATTAATAGCAGCTACCGCGCCGTTCTCCTTAGCCATTCCGCCCGTGCTTTGTCTCGTTGTAAATTTATTTCCTTGGCCAGTCATGACGTCCAATTTCACATATTTGTTGTTCAAATCCACCCGAATGACATTGGCCAGCGATTTTGCGCCAGTGCTGTTGATATACTGATACTTCATCAATACCGCGCCGGAAGTAATGATTTCCTCACCGAGCTTCTTAGCCGATGTTGATGCCGCATAAGCTACCGAGGATGTTGATAGATTCCCTATCACTGGTATTCCGCTGCTCAGCACAGGACCCACCCAGATGACTCCTGCCAATGTAATAATCAACCATTTCTTGCCTACACCAGATGTTGTAGACTTCAGTGTTTTCCCCTGACTAACCATGTAATTGTAACTCTCCCATCTCTCGTTCGACACGGATGCCGAACATATAAAGTCTCTAATTAATAGACTTCATTTTTTAGGAAAAGTTACGATTTTGTTATAAAAAAACACTTTCGCGTATCGTACACCAAGTCTTGTACAATTTGTAGCGGCATTTTTTAGGAGTCTATGTAAATCAATCCTATGTTACTATATTTTCATGAAAAAGTAACTAGTTTGTCATAAAGTTTATTCCTTGTTTTCCATATATTCAATGAAAATATGATAACCACGATAGATCATCAGCTTTTTTAATTATTTCATTTTTGTCATATTCTCCGGTTCAACTGGGTTAAATCTCTACTCATAATTAGAAAGAGAAAGAGAAACAGAAAAAAAGGCATGCACCGATTTTTTTTCAGAAGAAAAATTAAATCAGCACATGCCTAAATTTTATATCTGCAACATATCTTAAAATTACCTTAGTTTACGCCAGCTTGTTCTTTCAACGCTTCCGCTTTGTCTACGCGCTCCCAAGGAAGATCGAGATCTGTACGACCAAAATGTCCGTAAGCAGCGGTTTGTTTGTAGATCGGACGACGAAGATCCAGCATGCGAATGATTCCAGCCGGACGCAGGTCGAAGTTGTTACGCACAAGCTCAACCAGCTTCTCTTCGCTCACTTTACCTGTTCCGTAAGTATCTACACTAATCGACACTGGGTTAGCGACACCAATAGCGTAAGCCAATTGAATTTCGCACTTGTCCGCAAGTCCTGCAGCAACCAGGTTTTTAGCCACGTAGCGAGCCGCATAAGCAGCGGAACGGTCAACCTTTGTAGGATCCTTACCGGAAAATGCACCGCCGCCATGACGAGCGTAGCCGCCATAGGTGTCCACGATGATTTTGCGGCCTGTCAGACCAGCGTCCCCTTGAGGACCACCGATTACAAAACGGCCGGTTGGGTTAATGAAATATTTAGTTTCTGCGTCCAGCAATTCAGCCGGTACGACAGGAAGAATAACTTGTTCTTTAATATCCATCTGGATTTGCTCCAGCGTTGCTTCTTCGGCATGTTGAGTCGATACCACGATCGTATCCACGCGAACTGGCGTATTGCCATCATACTCAACCGTTACCTGGGTTTTACCGTCCGGACGCAGGTATTCCAGCGTACCATCTTTACGAACCTCGGACAACCGACGAGCGATACGGTGAGACAATGCAATCGGAAGAGGCATCAGTTCAGGGGTCTCGTTGGTTGCAAAACCAAACATCAGACCTTGGTCGCCAGCACCGATGTTCTCAGTTTCCTTGTCCACTTGGGAAGGATCACGATTCTCCAGTGCAGCGTTTACCCCCTGGGCAATATCGGCAGATTGCTCATTCAGCGATGTCAACACCGCGCATGTATTGGAATCAAAACCGTATTTTGCACGGGTATACCCGATTTCCTTCACGGTATTACGTACGATGGATGGAATATCCACGTATTCAGATTTAGTGCTAATTTCACCAATGACCAAAACAAGACCAGTCGCCACGGAAACTTCACAAGCTACGCGTGCGTTCGGATCGTTAGCCAAAAAAGCATCGAGTACCGCATCAGAAATCTGGTCACAGATTTTATCCGGATGTCCTTCAGTTACGGACTCAGATGTAAATAAACGTCGCCCTGTTAAAGACATGAGATCAACCTCCCATATGAATAGTATGTGATATATCAAGAGGTCCTACACAAAAAATGAACCTTTTCCGACAGGAAAAGGTTTGAAATGTACAATCCTCAACATGCATATTAACTTATTTGTTACCAGGTGTCAATCCAGTAAGTAAGCTGTTTTTCAAGGATTTTCTTGGGTTTATCAATCGTTTTAATCAAGAATAAGTTCCACTTGTAACTGAAAAACGCTACAGTCTACCGAAGAGACTTTGTTCAGCGTTTCGAACCAACCGTTTAGTGATCTCTCCACCAACAGATCCGTTCTCACGGGATGTTAGATGTCCCCATCCAGGACGACGGCTGGAAGATCCACCTCCGATGGTTCCTAACTCGGAACCAAATTCCGTATCGGCTCCATTGGAACCGCTGCCATATCCTACAGGTAATCCAAACTCTGCTGCAATTTCGTATTTCATTTGCTTCAGCATTTCACGACTCTCCGGTACCACTTGACGATTACGACTGCTGCGTGCCATGAAAATACACCTCCTGTATTGGTTTTTACAGAAGTATTATTTGTCGATTTCAAAGCACTCACACGTATAAAACGTTGTCACAACTGGCAATAATTATAAGAGGAATATGCCGGGCAAAAGTTGCTATGCCTCTAAGTAGGATGGAGCAAGTATTAGCATGTGTCAAACGTATCCAAGTGGATTCCTACTTAATGGTATACCCGCCGCGGACCATGACAATCAGATTACTGGTCTGTCCTTCTTTCACCTGGATACCCCGACCTTCACGCGGGAAGGAAAGCAGATGGTTCTTAGGCGCCGTTTCACCATTTAACAGGTCTTTACCATCGGTAAGGTCCGCTACACCGCTAGAGACTTCTGTGTAGATCACAGCATTACCTGAGCGCACAATGAACTCCGTTCCTGCATCGGCAATAAGGATCTTGCCTGGTTTCAATGCAACATTCTTGACTTCTTCAGCACCTTGGGATGGCTCCGTTGGATTTGTAGGATTCGTTGGGTTCGTAGATCCTCCACCGCCGCCATTCAGCGCCTGCTGGATCTGTTGGTCAACGTAACTTTTGGTGACGACCGGGTCGTCAGTGGTACCTGGGGTGGTCCCTGCGCCGGTTGCGGTATTGCTATATACTGCGCCGATCCATATGCCTGAACCAATGGCCAGGGCAGCAAGGGATAATTTCCAATATGATTTCATAAATGATTTGTTCCTCCTCATCAGTTTCCTGCTTATTCTATTAATTCTATTGAAAATTGATAGGAAGATCAAGCTACAGCTGTTGTAGAACGCCCTTGTTAATGATGAAGGTTGGATTTAGTTAATCTTGAAAACAAAAACACACCGGAGAACATAATGTCCCCCGGTGTGTCAAAACCTAATAGGTTTTATTACTTCGCACTATTAACATAAGTGTTAAGGTTAGTTGTTGCATTGTTGTAAGTAACGTCTGCAGTCAAGTAATGGCCTGCAACATTGTTATCTTTACCAACATTTACTTCGAATTTGGAAGTATTAGCTGTGAAAACAACTGGATAGTTGTCGGTGCCACCAATGGTAACTTTATCAACGTTAGCTACATTCTTATCCAAGGTAACAGTCACAAAACCTGTTTCCTTATTGTAGCTAGCACTGGTGATTGCCACTCCGTTTGGTGCTTGAGAAGATGCTTCAACTCTATACTCATCGGATTTAGCAGCAGCAGTTCTAGTGTCACGGGCAATAATGTACTGAGCGTTCTCTTTCACTTTTACTGAAACTGGTACGTTTCGGTATTTTGCATCAAGAGTAACTTGAACTGTGCCCTCCACATTTTGTGTGGTGTAATCGCCCACTGGAATGAGCTCATTAGTTGAAAGATCTTTAAGCTCAAGATCATTTCTCATATCAGTTCCTGTTGCTTCATACTTCGATTGAACATAAGTTGAGAAGGTAACTGTAAACTTATCTACATTTCTTGCAGAAACTCCAGTTACTCTTGGTGCTGCAGTAATGTTAAGAGTCATGTCAACATTGTTAGCATAGTTAGTCTTGTTGTTAGAGTATGTTTCAATCGAGTTGTTTGCAAACAAGGTAACGCCGCCGCCTGTAATATCGGAGCTAGCTTTCAAAGTCACTTTGTTCTCATCATAAGTTACAGTGGCTGGGTAAGAACCATTGATCAGGAAATCACCAGCGCTAGCACGTGCAATTACTTGGTTGAACTCAAGTTCAACTGTTCTAGCATCAGTTAATTTTGCTCCCAACAATCTCAATTCGTTCTGTGCTTTTTGTCCCAAACTTACAGGATCCCAGTTAACGACTTGGCCAGTTTTGGATGTGAGACCAAATGCAAACACTTTGGATACAGATCCATTTGGACCAAATGTAACTTTTGTTCCGTTAATGTACTCTGGGAACTGAAGAACTACGGATTTGCCATTATTAACTGCATCAACAATCACTTCGTTAGGCAGAGCGATTCTTTGAGTAGTTCCACCATTCTTTGTGAATTCGATATAGTAGTTACCTTTTTCTCTAACCTTCGAAAGATCCATTTCTCTTCCGAAATGCAAGGCAACCTTGCGATTTGCTTCGTTGTAATCAACTTTGGAAATACTTGGGTTGGTTACATCAACAGCTTCGAACGAACCGTTGTATTCGTCCATTACGTTTCTCAATGCAGTCATGTCTTCAACATCTTTAATCTTCAAGCTGTAAGTGCCAGCTTCAAGGTTATTAAAGAAGTATACATTGAAAATTTTGTTGGAAGAATCAGCAGGCACAACTTGTTTTACAGAAATTGTTTTGTCGCCTTTTTTAACTGTGTAGTACTTAATGTCCGCAGCTTTAACAGCTTTGTCAAAACGTACAGTCAGTGCATCATTTCTTTCAACACCATAGGTAGCTTCAAGAACATGAGGACGAGTCAAGTCAACGCTTGCAGTAACTTTATGTTCTTTAACAGCGTTTGCGTTACCGGAGTAATCTTTAACTTCAACAAACAAGGAAGTTTCATATCCTGGCAAACGATTAGCAGTGAAATCTATTTCATATACGTTTGCAGCGATTTGAGTTGCTTTTCCTTTTTTCTTGCTGTCGCCAGACTTCCAGTAGAAGCTTTCTTCTTTAACGGAATCCGGATCGATTTCTTCATCAAAAGTTACAGTTACTTTTTCCAAAGTAGCGGAAATTTCAGTAACTTTTGGTCCTTCATTGTCTACTGCAACTGTGAATTCTTTAGTATCAGCCAAAGACTTCAGACCGGCATAGTCCTCAACCAGGGAAGCAGTCAGTTTGTGCGTACCAACAGAGAGTTCGCCTGTGTAGTTTTTCAAGATCACTTCTCTTTTGTTCTCACCTTGTGTTACGGAACCAACAAACGCTTTGTCATCCAATTGGAAGTTGCTGCTAGTTGGAGCGACAACAGGCTCAGAGAATGTTACCTTGATAACTTTAGTTCCAAGACCTTTTACTTCAGATACTGTTGGCAGTGTGTTGTCGGACGAAGAGAAGGACACTTCACCTTGTGGGATTGTGGAGCCTTGTTCGCCTTTAACATTCTTCACAACAATCTTGTATGTTGTTCCTTGTACGAATTTGCTGGATTCGTTCAACAGGATACGTGCAGTTTTGCCATCTTCCAATACAGTAATGGATTTGATTCCTTTAGAGTTGGAATCGATGACATAGTTGTTTTTGTCAGTAGCAGACGCTTTGTCAACTTTACCGTCGAATACAACGTCAACTTCTTTCAAGTTAGTGGAAGTTGCGGATTCAACTTTAGTAGCAGACGTTACTACCCAAGTTACACTTTCAGTGTACTCGTAGTTGTTATGTGTGAATTTCACTTCAGTTGCAGTGTTAGCTTTCAGAGGAGTTTCCAGTTCAACTTTCACGCTTTCGTTGTTAGCAAGTTTGAAAGTTACAACTTTACCGCTCTCAGTTACATCATAAGAAACCACTTTTGGTTTTTGTTGCGACAAGTAGATTGTGTAAGCAACTTCAACCAATTGGGAACGGGAAGCGTTAGCTTTAGGGTTTGTTTTAGCATCTACCAAACCAGCGTTGATTGCTGCTTGCACATAACCTTTAGCCCAGTCAGAAGCGTTGTTGTTCGTTTCTGTTGGAACTTCAAGTTTTTGAGCAGTAACGAGAACCTTCGCCATTTCTTGAACGGTGATTTTACCGTTGAAGTCGAAGATCATTTTCGTCAGGTTTTTACCTTCCATGATACCTGCAGCGTATACTGCTTCTACATAAGGAGCTGGCCATTTGTCAGCTTTGTAGTTTTTGTCTTTGAAAGACGCTTTGCCTTGGATTGGCTCAAGACCCATGATGCCTACCAAAACTTTCGCGAACTCAGCGCGAGTCATTTCTTTGTCAAGACCAGCAGTTCCATCTGGATAGCCAGTGAAGATACCTTTTTCTTTCAGTACATCAAATTTCTGTTGTGTGTTAAGCGCATCGTCACCGAATGCAACAGAAGCAAACATGGAGAATGCCATTGCTGTAGACAGTGCTACGGATAAAATTTTCTTCATAACCTTTTTTTCTCCTCCTTGAATCATCACTTGATTGTTTTCTTTAATTTGGTAGCTCTTATCACTCATTGTCCTGCACCTCCTTTCCCGAGTTGAGCATAAATCATAAATGATGTCTGTGACGATATCACAGAATCTTGTTAACGAGAGAACACTACAAACTAGAATAGATTCCTAATCCTACCTAGGTATTATACAACGAGTCCCATACTCCGTAAAGAACATTTTTCTAATTAATAGACAAGTTTCTTGTTTCGGATAATCTTGGGTTCCTCATTGGGTTCTACATTATAAACGTTTGATTTCTCAAAAAGTTGCGGTTGTTGCAAAGTTTTTTTAAAAATATTTTCGAAATCATTTTCGATCCGCATAACATTGGGTACATTACATATTACGACAACAAAAAAAGACGCCCTGTGGGCGCCCTTTGTAGAATACTAGCGAATCTTCATAGCAAGCTGGATAATTCGTGCACGCATCTCTGGATTGCTATGCAGTGTTTCGTACATCATATCAATCTCCGCTTTATTCGTACGATATGTTTTGTCATGTTTTATTGTTGTATGAGACCACTGGATCAACGCATTCTCTGCCGCTGTCATTTCGTTAAATGAATCATGAAAGCCTGTCTCAACAACGAGTCCCTCCATGACTTCCTGAGTTATCTCATCATGAGCGGCACGAGCCAGCTCAATCTTCTTCTCCATCACTTTGGCTTTTTCCTCGAACTTGGTCTTCGCCTTCATGTAGTCGAGCTGCGCTTTTGATAATATCGGCTTCATAAATTCATCTTCACCCTCTAAAAATAGTATGTGCTTCCGCTATTGTAGCGTATTCTACATGAAATTACAAAACATTAGATATTGGTAAACGGTTTCTTGGTCCATAATACCATCCTTAAGATCTTGTTAATTATGTTATATATAACCTTATCCATCTTAATTTACACATGAGAAAACGAGAGCACAGCCATCAGAAATTAGGCTTCTGCTCTCGTTCCCTTTGTCCTACCGTTTCTTCTTATTTATATAGCCTACAGCATTTTGAGTTTGTTCATCATGCGTTTCACGATCGTCGCCGTATCTGCACGATTCAGAACAGCATCCGGGTTGAAGTTATACGTCGGTTTCTTCTCACCCTCTTTCAAGCTGTTGGCAACTCCAGTGATGATACCGGCCTTACTTACAGCAAGAATGGCTGGGTAAGAATAATTCGATTTGATTTTGCCGACATCTTCGAACTGCTTCTGAAGCGCTGCTTTATCTTTTTCGATTTCACCCATCTTCAGGTTCAGTGCGCGTGCAATCATGTTAGCCGCTTCTTCGCGAGTCAGTTCCATATTAGGAGCAAAGCTTCGTGGCGCAATGCCGCGAATGATCCCTTTTCTGGCCGCTGTCTCAATGTAACGGTAATCCCACTGCATGCTGTTGACTACACTTTCTTGATAAATGTCATCAAAAGTAAGCTTGTTCTTATCGGTATCATAATCCAACGGAATATCCAGCAGCTTCACTATAATAGTAGCTAGTTCACCGCGAGTCATTGGATCATACACGCCGAATGCATCCGTCTTGGATGCCTTCATGTATCCTCTTGCCAGCATCAATTCAATATCGTTACGTGCCGTCTTATGCGAGATTGCATCGGAGTAGCTATAACGCAAGGATTTAACTGCATAATAACCAAAGCCTTTAAATGGAGCCGTAATGGTTTTCTTCTTGGCATCTACCTTGCCGCCAATGTTGATCCAAGTTCCTTGGGACGGGTTGTACCACCAAATCCCCAGGTTGCTGGAAGCCGAGTTCACCAGTGCGGAATCATATTTCAAGGTTATCGTACCTTTTTGGGACAATTCCATCCAGTTCTGCGGAATCAAGCGTTGATGGAATTCATTCCCTTTGGCGTACGGATGCGCTGCTGCTTTTACATTAAAGTCCTCTACGTTGCTGCTGTATGCATTAAGCGAACCCGCATCCAGCCAGTAAAGAGGTGATGAATAGCCATAATGGGCTGCCGGAGTGAAACGGAACGCATTGTTGTTATCCCCTGGAATCAGGGACAGACGTCCATCCATTTCTACCCCGTTCTCGATTTCGCCGATCCGGTTATAGGCTTTAATCGTACGTCCATCGATCTGGTTGGCAATACCAAACAGGATGTCATGCTCACCAAGCAGATTGATCGTAGGCACTTCTGCATTCGGACTTGATTTTGCCTGTTGAAGCACCGTGCCTTTCGGCAAGGAAAGAGACAAATCACCCTTAAACACTTTAACTTTACCTGACTTCGAAATATTCGTTTTAAACTGAGAGCCTTCGGTTGCATCATCCGTGTACGTTACAACGAATTGCCCGCTTGTCTTTTTGGCTCCTTGTTCGATCGTGAACTTGATGGTGTTCTTGCCATTTTTCAAGTTCTTGACTTCAAGACGGAATATGTCGCTGATCTCGGATTTCACCATTGGCGTTTTGCCAATCAGAATGGAGTCAGCTCCTTCAGCCTTGATGCTTACCTCTACAAAGTTCTGTTTCAAAACACCTTCGTTAGGAAGTCTAGGAGAAAGGACTTCGTAAGGCGCACGCTCACGCGTAATCTCAATGGTATCTGTAGTCGTAACAGACTGATAACGAGAACCGATGCTGATTGCCTGCAATCCTACCTCAGGAAGTGCCAGCTCTTTAAACACAACGCGGGCAGAGCTGGAGTTGGCTCCATTGACAATGGAATAGTACAGGCTGTGATCCGCTTGATTAATGGCATCCAATTGCGTCTTCAGTGCACCGCCAGAGAGCGTCCAAGTTCCTGTGTTGTCTTTTGTAAAGACTGCAAAGATGGATGGCGTAGGATGACTAAGGTTCACCGTAATCTCGTCGGTGTATTCCACCTCAAAGCGAAGACCCAGAGCCTTTTCATATGTGTTATAAGCATTCTCAGCCGTTTCTCTGAACAATCCATCCGGATCGGATTCTGTTGCGGAACCAACCGGGAATGGAATCATGTTCTTGATTACCGAACGCGTATCGCTAAAATACAACAGAGTTAGCTTTGTCGAGATTTTTCCGCTCTTGTCAGCAACCACCAACGTATTCGGACCTGGAATCAGCTGCAGAAACGTTGTATCTGTAAAGCTGAACTCACCATTTCCGTTCACTGTCAAATCACGAGTGTTACCATTCAGGGAAATGGTAAGTCCGGATGTTCCCGTGTAGTTAACAATGCGACCCGTTACTTGATTGAAATCTGTACTATTCTTAAACACCTGATTGTTATACAAATGATAAATATCAATATAAGTGGAGGACAGGAACGTTACCGGTATCACCTTGGTATCGGAGACGCCCGATGCATTGCTGACCTTGATGATCAGGTTTTGTTGTCCAGAAGGCAAATTCGTGATTTTGAAAACCGTGTTGCCATTATAGGTAAGTTTCTGGGCAATCGTGCCGCCGCCCTTGCTCGATTCAATCTCAACATCACCTGCGTTCACTTGTTCCACCATTAAGTAGATCGGCAATTCGTTAAGAACGGTGTCGTTACCGCTTGGAAAAATGGACTGGGAGGTAGCCGATACCGTTCCCCCGCTCTCTGTTACACCGTAAAGTTGATACACCTGCTTGATTGTAGGCGCATTGACATCACGATAAGTAAAAGGATTTTTCACGTCGAAGCCAGTAGTAGTGTCCTTCGTGTAAACAAAATACTCCCCGCTCTGTGTGATGCTAACCGAGCCAGTGGTTGTAAAAGGATACATCAAGCTGTTACCCAGGACGCTTGCTGCGCCTACGGTTGCCTGTGAACTCATGATTGGCACCGTGGATCCTGTCGGAAATACGGATACTTCGAGAGTTGGCGGCACCGCTGGCGTACCAGCCGGAGGAGCATCCATGATAACATAACCGGAGATGACGCCGTTCACATTACCGGTTACAACGGTCTGCCCATCGATCTTGGTGTTACCGATCTGCAGTTGATTGACCGTCAAGGAGCCTGTCGGATGATAGACAACCTGTCTATTAATGGTCTGGGTTTTCGATTCCGAGTTAACGACGATCACCAGATCGTTGACACCCTTCTGCAATTGGATCCCTGCGGAGTAATACGTATCGCCACCGCCCGGATACATGGCCATCCCGTTAACGGTCACGCCTTTTGAGCCATTGGTTGCTTTTACCGAGATACTAACCGTCTGCGTGGTAACGACGACCGGCTTGGAAGCATTCTCTTCCAGGACACGTCCATCACTGAGCGCTACTTCATAAACAGCCGGTACATCGGAGAATTTGACATAAGCCGTGGCACTCATCTGCTGACCTTGCGTGCTCATACCCGACACGATGATTTTGTTCACGCCCTGATTCAATTGGACATTCAGGAATTGGAACGTGTTCGCTGCTTCGTCCAGAATCGGCTTGACACCTGTTCCGCCCGTGGTTGTGTCATCAAAGCGTTTAATCTCATACGAGATGGTATTCGGGTTAATGCCGTTGTAGGTACCCGAAACCGTAATCGAATTCCGGTTCTCAGGTGTTGGGGAATTCGGGTCCGTACTTAGATTGGAAAAGTGAAAATACAAGGCTCCATTCGCAGCTGAAGCCGGTAATGCCGGAATTAGGGAAAAGAACATAGCAATGGCCAATAACAGGCTTGCTATTGTACGGAAATTTTTCTTCAACGGTTGTGCCTCCTTGATCATTCGGACGTTGGCGTCCGTTTTGGGTGTTACGTCGTTCACTGGGTCCCCTCGCTTTCACTGACAGATTGGTTCTAGCGCATAGTTCATATATCGGCCCCAAACATTCAATTATTTAGAAAAAATCACAAAAAAGCCTCACCCTTTTTGGGTGAGGCTGGCATGTCCATTCCGGACGCATGATGAAAAAGAATAAGTTCTATTTGGTGCGGCTTTCGGGGTTTGCCTTCATTCGCATCCGGTTGATCAGACCCAGAATCGGCCGTTTGGTCTTGCCGACCAGTCCGATGATTTCAGCACCGATCTGCATGAAACACATCATGACGCAGATGACGACAAAGGTTACCCAGTTCGCTTCATACATGGCAGCCGAAGATTGGATGACGGCCAGTACGCCGAAAAACGCGGCAATCACGTAAATGATCAACACCGTCTGACGGTGACTAAATCCAAGCTCGCGCAGACAGTGATGCAGATGCCCCTTGTCCGGAGCGAAGATCGGTTTCTTCTGGATTTTACGACGGATGATCGCGAAAAACGTATCAGACAGCGGAACGCCGATAATGATCAGCGGCGTAATAAAGGATACAATCGCAATCTGTTTAAATCCAAGCAGAGAGAGCATGGCCAAGCAGAATCCAAGGAATAACGAGCCCGTATCCCCCATGAAAATCTTGGCCGGATGGAAGTTGAAGAACAGGAACCCGATAATGCTGCCGAGCAGCAGCAGACATAGCAGGGCTACGGTGGTGTTGCCCATCAAAACGGCCATGACCAGAATCGTGCCGATTGCAATGCCCGATACACCAGCTGCAAGTCCATCGAGTCCGTCAATGAGATTAATCGCGTTGGTTACGCCGACAATCCAGAAGATTGTCAGTGGAATCGATACCCAGCTCTCCAGCATGGAGTATCGGTCCTGGAACGGTATATTTACAAAGTCCACGGTAATATTAAATCCGAATACAACTACGCAAGCAGCTGCAATTTGCGCCAAAAACTTCACTTTGGCCGAAAGTTCAAATCGATCATCCAAGGCTCCGATCAATACGATCATGGAACCGCCGATCAGAAATGCCTTCATAAAGTTGGCATCGCGAGGCGACAGGCTATCCGGAAGAAAAGGAAGAACTGCAATCAGTCCAAGAATAAAAGCCAGATAGATGCCGAGTCCCCCGAGTCGGGGCATGATCCGGGTATGAACCTTGCGGGCATTTGGAACGTCAACGGCACCAACCTTAACGGCAAACTTCTTCACAAGCGGCGTTAAGAGCAGGGCGAGCGTCAGCGATACGATAAACCCGATGATGTATATCATTAACATGTAATCATTCGACCCCCAATATTGTCTACCGGTTGAATTATACTCCCTTCGGGTCCAAAAACCAATACCAATTTCCGGTGAAATCCCGGATTTCCCCCACAGAAATGAGCCATTTAGCTCGATTTCGTTACGTTTTCTTTCTCGCGCAGCACTTTCACTACGAATTTCGGCAGCGCAAGCATTCTTTTGTAACGGGTGGGCTCCTTCAGAAGGCGGTAAAACCACTCGAGACGCAGCTTTTGGAATACTTTCGGTGCCCGCTTCAGTTTGCCGGAGATAATATCGAAAGATCCCCCGACTCCCATAACAACCGGAACTTGAAGCGCTTGTTTATGCTGGGCAATCCAAGGCTCTTGGTTGTCCGCACCACGGGCGACAAACAAAATATCCGGGGAAGCTGCCCGAATCTGCTCGATCACGTCGGCATCTTCATCAGGTCCAAAAAAACCGTCCCGGTAGCCGCATATAATCGCAGCCGGATATTGCATTTGTAACCTTTCGGCAGCTTCCTGAATCACTTCGGCAGTGGTTCCAAGCAGAAAGAACTTCCATCTATAGGTTTCCCCGACCTTCAACAATTCATGTAGCAGCTCAAAGCCGGTAACGCGCCCCTCCAGCGGTTCGCCGCCCACACTGGCGGCCCAGACGATCCCCGTCCCATCCGGAACGATAATTTCAGCACTTTGCATCATCTGTTTATATTCCGGATGGTTGACGGCCGTCATCACCATGATCGGATTTGCTGTTATGACATGGTGGGGCTGCCCCGACTGAACAGCCTCTGTCAGGAATTTCACCGTATCTTTCATACTGAGCTTGGAAAAAGGAATCTCGAACACCGATACGGTAGGAAATGGATAGGTCTGTTTCATGTTTATCATCCTCTATGGCGTAAATATTGGGCAATGTGGCGTGCAGGCATAGCAGCCTCTTGTTTCAATACGGTAATCTGCTCACCGTGCTCCGCTTTCCATTCCGCTGCATCGTCCAGCAGCTTCAGCATTCGATCCTTTAACGTATCTGCGTCAAGGGATTCACTGCTTCCCACAGGTTCGCTGCCCAGCCGCTTCAAAAAGTGATTGATTTTCGGATCATAGGAAATTCCGAGCAGCGGCACACGCTGATTCGCAGCATAGATCAGGCTATGCAGACGCATGCCCAATATCATATCACAACGGCTAACCTCTCGCAGCATGTCCTGCGGCTGCTTCTCATCACGATAAAAACTGACTTTAGAACCATTCTTGGAAATATCGCCAATGCCACTAGCAATAAACTGCGAAGCCTCAAGATCATCCGGCTGATGAAAAGGGAGAAAACGAAGATGTACCGGACGTTGTGCGGCCAATGCCTTTAAACCTTCCGCAACAGCTTTCAACTCTTTGCGTTCCGAATGCCAATATCGAACCGAAATCCCAATGACCGGCAGTGAACCTTCCCCTTCTGTCTCGCGATTGGATAACGAAGACCCAGCTAAAGGTTCTTCGGAAGAATCACGATGATCTTCTATAGAAGAAACTGATGCAACATCGTTCTCTTCAAGCGCCGATCCCGGGTTAGAATCAATATGAACACCCCCGCCTTCCAGCAGCGGCAAGCCCATCACCGGATCGGGTACGACGTGAATAGCTTCCTCTGATATTCCCATCGCCTGAAGCAGTTCGCCTGACTGAATGTCACGCACCGAGATGTAGGTGCATTTACGGAAGATCGAGCGAATCATCGGATAAAACAGCTTACGGTTGACCGGACCTACGCCCTGCGCATAAATAAACGTCGGTTTACCAATCCACTGCGCGATCTTGAGAACGCCCAGGTAATACGGGATCGTCTTCGGGCTGGTAGCATCCTGCAGCAAGCTTCCGCCGCCGCTGATCAAGCCGTCACTATCCTTGATTGCCTGTCGAACTTCTCCCAGCTTCATCCGGTGTACAGACTTTACCCCATAAACCGCTGAGGTCCATTCGGGATCAATGGAAAGAACAACGGGATTGATCACAATCCCCGCTGCCTTGCCTTCTTGCTCCAGCGCGGTCAGAATCGATTTTAGGACCGCTTCGTCACCGCTATTTTTAAATCCGTAATATCCGGAAATGACTATTGTCTTAGAAGTGGAGACCATCGTTTCCAGATCCTTTCTGCCACTTGCCATACCAATATCGCGATCAATCCGATAATCAGACCGAGTCCAAGACCCAGTACAACGCGAATGGCCGAAATATAGAGTGGCGTGTGAATATGCGTGAATGTTCCGACCATCGACAGCTGCCCCATGACCCCGATAATAAGCAGATAAACGGCATGACGGTATTTAAATGACAGGAACACGCCGAGTACCATCATTGGATGAGCCAACAAGAACTCCTTGTTACGCGGACGTACGCCAAACGTATTTTCCAGGAATGTACGGAATGTCATTTCGATCGAAGACACAGAACCTGCATTACCTGTACGGGTGAGATAGTACCAACCGACAATAGCTACAATACCAGCTGCGATGACCCATGTCAGTGAGATCGGTGCTTTAAGCAATTTGAGGATTGAGCTATACGTCGATCCACCGCGGTACAGAACCACGTAGATCGCAATAAGCGCAATCGGAGCTGCTGCCAGCAAGCTTACGCCTCGGAACTGATCCAGAACGAGCATATAGGTTACATTGTTCAATAACGCCACAACGATCGGTACAGCTGCGAGCGACAAAATCGTGGTCTTTACCAATAATACGATCGAATGGGTCACTCTTCTGCCAGAACTCATCTCCGGTATGCTTTGCTGCGTTTCATTGACTTTGCGGATGGCCAATATGACGGCAACCGTTGGAGCACTGATTGCAGCAAATAAAGCCAAGGCCTGTTCAAGCAATGTCGGCTTCAGGACATACAATCCCGCACTGCCCAAAAGCCCGATCAGGAAAGCGGCAATGGTAAGGAACGGAATGTAATAGGAAATCATGAGCGAAATCAGAGCTACAGCTCCAACGACAGCCCCAAGCTTGAAGTAACGCTGCAAGGAAGAGTCGGTCACCTTAAACGGCTCTGCAGGACCCATGGTGAAACCATTGTCCTCGATCTGTTTAATGGCCTGACCCGAACCTGTTAAACTGTCAATCAGATTATCCAGCGGGTGGGTAACGGACGCTTTGGTCATATCCCGGCTCGGCTCCGCGTTTAAATAGAACATTCGAATGTTACGGTCTTTGGAAGCCAGAGCAAAACGCTCCCCAATAACCTCAGGTTCCAGATTAGCATCCCGCTCGCTTAAGGAATAAATACGGGTTACATTGTAATCTGTTAAATAGGCAAGCTTCGTAAATCCTTTTTGCGGACGCTTGATATTCTCAATCGCTACGAGGCCGATACCATGTTGGTTCAAAAGCTCGCCAAAGGAATCCAAGCTTTTCAAATCTGCATTATCGTTGAAGCCTCTTGCGGAATCACCTTCAAACAAAATTCGTTTTACGCCGTTTTCCGCGAAGTACGCCATCAGCTTTTCCATATAGGCTTGGTCATACGGAAGACTGTCCGACAGACGCGGCACTATGTTAAAGCCCTTCTCCCGCAGCATGCCAATGGTAATCGGGTCTGGAGACAGCGGTTTAATAACCGCATTGGAACGCGGAGTTTCCAGCACCAACCCGTCCACTCCACGATCGAACTGCCAGGATCTTACCGGAATACCCAATCTTGTGTAGGTTTCTTCGATAATGGGTTTAATTAAAGTCGCGCTTTCCTCGTTCAGGAATGAAACATACGTAAAATTCTCGTTCGGGGAGACCGTCGTACCTGTCAGATCAGCGACCTGCTGCCCGTCATATACCGATATTCGCCGCGATTTCACCAGCTCGTCCAGTGTGCTTTCATAAAGCGCCATACTGATTACGCCAGCTTCTTTCAGGCGATCCAGCTGCTCAGATACAAAATCCTGCGGCTTGGATTGATACGCCGCGACATCCAACAAATCCCGATAATCAAACACCAGCTCTACATTCTTTGATGTTGATTCTGTTTGCAGTCGGTCATAACCTACCGGCAGGGCCGCTGCAACGCCAAGAACAACCAGAATCCACAGCCACTTGCGGGCTGCTGTGTTCCAGCGTTTCCAATTCTGAACCACGAAAGTACCTCCTCATCGAACCTATGGAAATTTACGATGGAGGGCAACAGCCCTATTGAGCCTTGCAGCAACCATCGTAAATTCCCTTCGTTCTCTTCTCTCATTAAATGTATCTATTGTTAAGCGTCTACCCGGGCCATGACTTGATCCGAGAGCGATTGAATTTTGGCCTTTGCATCGGCGAGAGATTCACCGCGTACGGCAAAATACACTTTGATCTTCGGCTCGGTACCCGAAGGTCTCAGGCAGAACCAAGATCCGTCTTCTAGCAAATACTTCAACACATTTTCCTTTGGCAATCCGTCCAGGCCTTCCGCATAATCCAGCACCTGCTTAACCGACACGCCTCCGACTTCCCCGGGTGGATTGTCGCGCCAATCGGACATCTTGGCTTGAATCTGGGCGACGCCATCCTTGCCTTTGAGCGTCCGGGACTCCAGCGTCTCGAGGAAATAACCAAACTGCTCGTACAGCTCCTGGAGCACATCGTACAGCGTCTTGCCTTGTCCTTTATAATAGGCGGCGGCTTCGCATATCAGCATCGAGGCCAGTACGGCATCCTTGTCGCGGGCATAATTGCCTGCCAAATAGCCGTAACTCTCCTCATAACCAAACAGATACGTATGGCTGCCGGACTCCTCGAACTGGGTCATTTTCTCACCAATATATTTGAAGCCCGTCAATGTATTCAAGACGGTGGCACCATAATGCTCGGCAATCGCCGCTCCCATCTCACTCGTTACGATCGTCTTGATAACCGCACCATTTTTAGGCAGCTTACCCGCTTCCTTCAATTGCCCCAGCAAATAGTGGATCATAATCGCGCCGGATTGATTGCCTGTCAGCACAACGTATTCGCCCTGGCTGTTCTTCACAACAGCCCCCATGCGATCCGCATCGGGATCCGTCCCGATCAAAATGTCAGCCCCTACTTTCTCACCAAGCTTCATCGCGAGCGTGAAAGCTTCCCGCTCCTCCGGATTGGGAGATTTGACGGTGGAGAAGTTGCCATCCGGCTCTGCTTGCTCAGGAACGACATGAATATGCTTAAAGCCGATGCTCTTAAGCACGCGCTCTACGGGTTCTTGTCCTGTCCCATGGAGAGGCGTAAATACGATTTGGATATCCTCGCCAAGCTTGGATGCGATAAGATCCCGATTCACGCTGACATTCGCCACTGTATCCGCAAAAGCCTGGTCTTCCGCTTCGCCCAGCCACACCAGCAGGCCTTGAGCCTCTGCGTCAGCCTGAGACAGCCTCTTGACCGCGGAGAAGGAATCCACCTCCTGTATCCGGGCAATCACGTTCTCTGCCTCGTCCGGCACCAACTGGCCGCCTTCACGGTTGTACACCTTATAACCGTTATATTCCGGCGGATTATGGCTTGCCGTGATGACAATCCCCCCGGTAGCACCCAAGTGACGAACGCTGAATGACAATTGCGGCGTTGAACGCAAGGAAGGATACAGCTTCGCTACAATCCCGTTTCCAGCCAAAACCAAAGCAGCCTCTAACGCAAATTCCGGCGAGAAATGCCGGGAATCATGGGCAATAACGACAGATGGCTTCCCCTCTGCGGTGCCATGAGCCTCCAGAATATATTGTGCAAAGCCTTGCGTTGCGCGACCTACCGTATATTTATTAATCCGGTTGCTGCCTGCACCAATAACGCCGCGCAGACCACCCGTTCCAAATTCCAGATCACGATAAAACCGTTCCTCTAGCTCTTGGGTGTCGTGCTCGAGTGAACGCAGTTCCTGTTTCGTCTCCTCATCTACATAAGGATCATTCAACCAACGTTGTACCGTATCGATTGTTCTCTGACTCATCTCTGACATGAAAAAAAGTCTCCCTTCCTCATCCAAACAAGAATAGTCTGATCGTTACTCCTTATCCGCGAGAGCAAACATAATCTCTCCCTCGGCAACTACACGTCCATCCACCGTTGCGGTTGCTTTCCCTTTACCAATCATGCCCTTCAAGCGAATGATCTCGACTTCCAGCCGCAGCGTATCTCCCGGTACCACTTGCCCACGGAAACGGAAACCGTCAATGCCCGCCAAAAAGCCGAGCTTTCCCCGGTTGCTCTCTACATTAAGAATCGCGACAGCACCGACTTGCGCCAAAGCTTCTACAATCAGGACTCCCGGCATAACGGCATATTCAGGGAAATGGCCGACAAAAAAAGGTTCATTGATCGTCACGTTCTTGATGCCGACCGCTCGTTTGCCGTCCTCAATCTCCACAATCTTATCGACCAGCAAAAACGGGGGACGATGGGGAATAATTTCTTGAATCTGTTTGATGTTCAACATAGTATTAAAATCCTCCTTATGTAGGTACCCGCCAAGCACAGCGTTTGAAAAGGGTTGTTCATTCCATTTGCTGCCGCTGTGCCGCTTTCTCAAGCCGCGGGAGGTATTATTTACGGCTGTATCATGCTTTCTCTTGAGGTTTTCTTAACGAATTTCAGATCATATGCATAAAAAGAAGGATCTGCGGAAAAAATGATGGATATCCTTCACCGCTGCAGAAGTGAAGGTTTTAGATAAGGGGCTTTCTCCTACCGGACACTTGTGTACGAGGAGAGGGCCCTTTTATAAGTTTTTTGGGGTCCCCGCAAAGTATTTGGAATAAGCATCGCAGCATAGGCTCCACTTTGTGGGGTTATTTTATATACATCCGTCCATTGTCATGAAATGACAAAGTTAATACGCAAGTCCCATCCCATTATACCGTTTAACCCCAAAAAAAGAAAACTCCCTTAAAGGGAGTTTGGCATCTTATCACAAGACATTGTGTTCACCCTGACCTCTCGTCACGGTGCGAAAATCAAATCAAAAACATGCTTCCATGTGCCCCATTCAAACACTTCACTGAGCTCCTGATCGCCGAGGACAACATATCCGAAGACCATGCCTCCGAATAATGCCAATACGAGCAATACAGGAATCATGATGCGGACAGCGATTTTCCATCCGGATGTCTTGGAACGTTTCTTGGCGTTTGATTCACTCATGATGCCCACCTACCCTCGCATTGTGTTGGCAAGGTTCATCATGGTATCGCTTGAACTAAGCGCGCGTGCCGTCAGCTGGTAGGCCCGCTGTACTTCCATCATTTTGGTCATTTCATCGGTCAAATTGACATTCGATTGTTCGACAAATCCGGAAAGCACCTTCGATTTAAGAGGCTCGCCCGGAGCCGCCGGTGTCAAATCGAACACATCGCCTTCCGTCAAGCCGTTTCCTACGACAAACAGGTTATCGCCGACAGCGACTAAGCCCTCCGGACGCTCAAGCTCGACCAGCTTCAAGGTTGCATAAGGAGCCGTACGACCCGTGGGGGTCTCCACGATAATCTGCCCCTTCTCGTTAATGGCAACTTTCCCTTTGGCCGGAAGCGAGATTGGATTATTGTTCACGTCAAGTACTGGATAGCCTTGTGAATTGACCAGCAGCAGGTTGTCTGGATTACGGGCATCCGGAGATACATGAAATCCGCCTTCGCGGGTATATCCAATCGCGCCATCTCCCTGAACGGCAAACATGGCTTCTCCATCAATCATCAGATCGAGTGGATTTCCGGTTTCCTTCATGGCTCCCTGCTCCATGTTCTGCACAACGGAAGATAGTCTCATGCCATACCCGAGTGTATAGCCAAGCGGTGTCGCACGGCCCGTCCGGTCGAAGTCCTTGTGATGCTGCTGAACCTGCGTCAGCACATCTTCAAAGGAAGCCTCCTTTTTCTTATAACCAGCCGTATTGGCGTTTGCTATATTGTCCGCAATGACATCCAACCGCTGCTGGAGGGCATTCATCGACACCATGGCGCTAATCATCGAGTTGTTCATCACTTACCTCCCGTGGGCTCACATTTTCATACAGCTGCTGCTGCCTACTTACTTACACAGCTTAGACTCGGCCGATCTCATTGACCGCCTTCTCCAGCGTTCTGTCGTAATACTGAACGATTTTTTGGTTCGTTTCATACGCGCGCAGCGCAGCGGTCAATTCCACCATCGATTGCGTTGGATCCACGTTGGACCCCTCAATAAATCCCTGACGGATGACTCCGTTATCACCGGGTGCCATAAACCGCACTTCCCCGTCCGGATCAGCCATACGGAACACGCCATGACCTTCACGAATCAGTCCATGAGGCTGGCTCACGATGCTGACGCCAAGGATGATGCCTGTCCCTCTGCCAGCTGCGTCCATGATTTCTCCTTGCTCATTCACTGTAAAGTCACTCGCCGGACCTGTCAATACAATCGGTCTGTTATTGTTATCCAGAACCTGATAGCCGCTCTCGCTCAACAGGTTGCCTTCGGGGCTAACCCGGAAGCTGCCGTTACGGGTGTAACGGATATCCCCATTCTCATTCTGAACCGTAAAAAAACCTTCCGGCCGGTAGATCACCTCGCCGTTCTCATCCACGTATCTGCCGGATGCATCAAACGGATAAGGTTGGCCCGTTGCCGGATTCTGTACCGTAAAAGAGGATACCAGCGCAAAGTCTGTTGTCTTGCCTGTTTCCCGGAGCGCGCCTTCAGTATAAAGCGATATACTCTCCTCAGCGTAAACACCGGTGTTGAACTTGCCCAGCTTCCGTCCCGCATTCGTCGAATCATTGCCGCCGATCATGGAGACAAGCACTTCGGGGAACGAACGCTGTACGCTGTTCGTTGCCTTATAGCCTGTCGTGTTGACGTTAGCAATGTTCTGCGTCACCGTATTATGTCGCTGCTCCTGGGTCATCATCCCTGAAGCTGCTGTATATAGACCTCTTAACAATGAAGGCACTTCCCTTCCAAAATAGATCCATGAATGGCCGCTTCGCTGACGGATTGTATTTCCAATCGCTGTTGTTTTCGGATTTCTCGTTAGAACTTCTCAAATGTTGAAATCCGAAATCAAAGGCGACCACTCCGTTTTTCCAATACAATTCCGTCCTCTTCGCTGCTGTTCAACATGACCATTGTATACTGCAGACTTATGTAGCTGCATCGTATGCATTGTATGGATACAGATTTAAAATCAAATATCACGTTCCTATCATCTATATCGGAAGGTTAGAACTTTTTCTTTACGACCTTGTCCAAATTATCCAGCATAATTCCCGTTCCCTTAACCACACAGTGCATCGGATCCTCCGCAACAAGCACCGGCACCCGCAGCTCGTCCGTCAACAGCTCGTCCAAACCATGAAGCAGTGCGCCGCCGCCTGTCAATATGACGCCGCGATCGATAATGTCCGCCGACAGCTCCGGCGGCGTCCGCTCCAATACGGATTTGGCTGCGAGTACGATCGATGACACCGGATCCCATAGAGCTTCCTGTACTTCTGCGGAAGACACCGTTACGGTAAACGGCAGTCCCGATACCATATCGCGTCCGCGAATATCCATCTCAGCTTGTCTACCACCTGGACGAACCGTTCCGATCGCCATCTTCAAATCTTCTGCCGTCCGTTCCCCGATCAGTAATTTATATTTTTGCTTCACGTACTTTGTAATCGCTTCGTCGAACTTGTCCCCTGCCATTTTAATCGAAGAAGCGGTGACGACATCGCCCATGGACAGGACGGCCACATCCGTGGTGCCGCCCCCGATGTCCACAACCATGTTACCGCTCGGTTGGAAAATATCCATCCCTGCGCCAATTGCCGCTGCCTTCGGTTCTTCTTCCAGGAACACATCCCTTGCGCCGCTGCGCTCAGCCGCTTCCCGGATCGCCTTCTGCTCTACCGAAGTAATGTTCGTCGGTGCACAGATGAGGATTCGGGGCCGGCTGTGCCAACTGCGCGCACCCACGCGATCAATAAAGTACTTCAGCATTGCTTCCGTAATTTCGAAGTCGGCGATGACCCCGTCCCTCAGCGGGCGGATCGCCGTAATGTTGCCGGGAGTACGCCCGACCATGCGCCGTGCTTCCTCACCGACGGCAAGGACTCGTTTGGTGTCGGTCTCAATAGTGACAACGGAAGGTTCGTCTAACACTACCCCCTTCCCCTTTACGTGAATGAGCACGTTCGCCGTTCCGAGATCGATTCCAATATCCTTGCTCAACATCATGAAAAGCCCCCAAAGTGTTATTTTATGGTAAAAGAGTCTGTTCGCTGTACCGAACCATTCTTCGACATAATCTAGCAATCGATGATGATCTTCGGCAAAACAGGTCCCATATTTCGATCCTATACCAGCTTTTAACATATCATACTTTAGGGGAGGGATTCAATGTCAATCTAGCGACCAAAGCCCTAAAAAATCAGGATTTCGCCGTGGCCACCGGTTCGCGGTTGCTGCCGGTTTTTTTGTACTTGATCTTGGTAGCTTCCCCGCCTCTCAGATGGCGGATGGATTTGTGGTATTCGAGAATGTGCTTCACCTGATCCGCCAGGTCCGGGTTGATCTCCGGCAGACGTTCGGTTAAGTCCTTATGCACCGTGCTCTTCGACACGCCAAATTCTTTGGCTATAGTTCGAACCGTATGCCTCGTTTCCACGATACAGCGTCCGATCTTAATGGTCCGCTCTTTGATGTAATCGTGCACGCTCCCGCCTCCCTACTGTGTGGATAGTTTGGTACATTATATGAGGAGCGTGACGGGATATTCGCGGTTTCAAGGACTGACAAGCTTACTTGGACCCATTTATTTTCTGGACATGCTGGTGGCGGATAAGTCTAAAATGTCCATAAAACAAGGCGCAGCAAGGGTTGGACTTGCCGTCCAAATCCGCAATAAAAAAAAGACAGGATCATAAGATCCTGCCCTCTTCAAGTGCGCGGTGGGCGCATGGCTACAAAGAAATGAAATTATTTTTGCGGAAGCACGCTCACAGGGTTGACCAGTTTCCCGCCCTCGTACACTTCGAAGTGCACGTGGTTGCCGAGATCCTTCTCAAGCTCACTGCGTCCGGCAGTCGCGATGGAATCGCCCTGCTTCACTTCAGCGCCTTCCTTCACTTTCACTTCGTTCAAGCTTTGGTACACGGTTTTCGTGTCACCCGACGTAATTTCCACAACGTTGCCGTTAACCGGATGATTCTCGACCCGGGTCACTTTACCTGTCAGTGCGGCACGAACTTCAAACATCGTGTCATCCGCAGCGGCCAAGTCGATTCCCAGATTCGGCGTAAAGGTGTCGTTATATTGCACCATCGCCTCTTGATGCGTTTCCGGGTTCGTCTCGTCAAAGTAAGGTTTGACGATGCTCACTGCCACGTCGTCCGCTACCGGCCAGATCATCGATTGCGCATTAGCCGTCACTTCTACAGCTTCTCCGTCATTGCCTTCGGTTGCAGCAGGTTTCTCTGAACCTTGCACTGATTCCGATACCGTTGTTTCCCCTTGTGGCTCCAGCGTTTTTTGGCTGGCGTCCTGGTAGACCCACACGAGGGTTAGTATAATTGCCGCTGCTGCTAAGTATGCTGCCGGGAACACCCACCGTTTGGATAATGCTTTCTTCCACGAAGATGACGGTACCGCCGAATCTCCTTGCACAGTTTTAGGAGTTTCTTCGTGGGGTTTACTATTTTTGTTCTGTTCATTCATTTGCAATCACCTCAGTAACCATTGTTACCGGGGTCAACTCTTTTATACGTAATCTCACTATTATTTTTTTGAAGAGAGAAGATTTGAAGTTTTGTCAAAAGAAATATTCGTATAATAGTGCTCCAAAATCTCTTTCGCTTCATATCCTTCACGGGCCATGCCCTCTGCTCCGTATTGACTCATGCCCACGCCGTGGCCGTTGCCGTAGGTCGTTATCTCAATCTCGCCGTCTTTCATATGAAGGGTGAATTGGCTGGACCGAAGCCCCAGCTTCTCTCTCACCTCGCGACCGGTGAACTTCTTGCCGCCGACCCGTACGCTCTCAATGCGATGGCCTTGGGTATACGAGAGTACTTTCAAAAAAGAGTCCCCTCCATTCCCGCCTGCCGATACCGGTACGGCTCCATCCGCCAAGCCCAGCTTTCCTATGAACTCCGAACGGGGCATCGTGATTGTTGTCTTGTACTTTGGTGAAATCTGTTTATCCCATGGACTCTCCACACTGCGCAGGTAGGGAATCTCGTTCTTCCAATAATCCTCTGAATTTTCGGTATATCCGTTACTGGTGGAGAAAAAAGAAGCCGTAATCGGCTTACCCTCATACGTCATTACCAAACCTGCCGTTTCCTTTACCGCCTGCTGAAGCTTCGCCAGCTCGGCTTCCTTCCCCAGCCGCTGCCATTCCTTCGTCAGCTCGTCTTGGGCGATATAGGCCTGGTGACTGACCGTGTCGGTCACCAGGGCCTTGCCGTCCGGCACGCCGCTGCGGTCGCCGGACGCCAGCCGCTGCACGATATAGGTTCGTGCCGCGATGGCCTGGGCCTTGAGCGCCTCCAGTTGGAACTCCGCCGGCATCTCGGCGGCCAGGACGCCGACGAGGTATAGTTCCAGCGGCAGCTCCTCCACGGTATCCGTCTTGGTTACATAGACGGATACCGTGGGCTCTTCCGCCGCCTGCGGCTCGGCGGAAGGCAGCGGAGCCGGCCCGGGCGGCAGCGGCTCTGGTGCGTTGTTGCCTGGGGCAACCACCAGCAGAGGCAGCGCCAGCGCCAAGGCCAGCAGCACCGCCACCGCCCAGACGGCGGGGTGCACCCGCAC
>NZ_BIMF01000038.1 GCF_004000945.1 Paenibacillus lautus NBRC 15380 | reverse complement strand
ACTCCTGATGATTCAGGAGTCCCTTTTTGTTCTATTTCACCTGTACCAATAGTCTCTTGCGGCCCATACGTGCGATGCCCTGTTACAATTAGTGCCTGATCAGAAACGGCTAGGGAAGAGTACCTTCACAAGTCCGGGCTGCTTAACCGTTCAAACAACCAGTCGTACGAATATCGGCCGCTGATTTCATGTGCCCCGGGGAACAGATCGGTCTGCAGCTTCTCCTCCGCACCGTTACACAGATATGTTTCCCTGAGCTCATGAGCTGCGGCTTCAAAGCCCGCGGCCGGGAATATCCGATCATGGGTTCCCGACTCCAGAAACAAAGGTCTAGGAGAGATCAGCCCCATCCATTCCGGCAGCTCGGCATGGTTGAGCATGCCGGGGATGTAATTGCATACACAGTGCTGCACCGCCATAATGCTGTCCTTGAAAGTATTGGGATATCCCGCAAGCACGGCAGCCCGAATCCGTTCATCCAGCGCCGCGCTCAAAAACGAGATAAACCCGCCTCCCGAAAAACCCATGATGCCGATTCTGTCAGCCTGAACCTCCGGGCGTTCGGCCACATACTCCAAGGCCTTCAGCGTCTCGGCTACGCGGAGACCAGCGAGCGTCTTGCCATGCATCATCAGCTGGGTGGACAGCCGGTGGCAGGAATTCGGGGCATCCGGATTCAATGCGAGATCCGCCGCCAGGCGGCGCTTACCGAAACCGGCTACATCCGGAGCGATCACCACCATGCCCCGCCGTACCAACTGGACAGCGAAATGCCGGTGTATACCGGGCATATCGGAATCCCTTGATCCGTCCTGCTTCAACCCTACGATCTCCCTGCTTCCATAGCCATGGCCATGAACGGCGACGGCTGCCGGCATCGGCTTCCCTTGATTTTCCTCCGGAATTAATACATACGCCGCAAAGGACACGCCCGGTACGGCGGATAGCTCCACCCTCTCCCGAATATACCCGTCACACGGCTCCTGTTCGAGCAGTACAGGCTTTTGCCTGTCATTGGATTCGAATTCGCCGATCAATTGCCGAAGCGCCTGCTTTAAATGCCCTTTTCGCTCTTCGGCGCTCATGGAAACCTGCCTGTCTTTCGTTCGTCCCATTGCCTCGTTATACATGGACTCCAGCAAAGCATCTGCGCGCCACATCCCGTACTCACCGCCTTCGATTTACTCATTGTTTTTAGACACGGCGTTTCCCTTGGATAACTTATTTCCACTGTATGCCTGGGCATCAAGGCCCCATATTCACCAGGACGGCTTCGGGCCCGGTCGGTCTCCGGCTCCCCCCTTTGGGTTCCATGCTGACCACAATCCGCTTCGCTTTCTCCGCTCCGAAACCGTAATAATAGCTCTTCCCCTGCGGGCCCTGTACAAGCATAAAGCCCGCGCTCGACAGCCGATCCTCATCCTGAAGCCACACCTGATAGTCTTTCTCCTCCAAGGAATGCAGTCCGTTCACAACGATCAGCATTTCTCCCGACCCGCGTTTTAGCCACACCGAGCCGCTGCCGTAGAAAGGCTCAACCGGCTGTATGACATACCGCTCGGTATCCTCGCTTTGCATATCGGCAATCCGCTGGCTCACCGTATGTTCGAAGGCCGCATGGGTCTGAGCGTCGTTTCCCTTCAAGGTGAATAAACCGGCTATCAACAGGATGAACAGTGCTCCGGATATCGCCTGCAATGCAACATGCTTCCTAATTCGGATTTTGCTTCGGAAGGACCGGATATAAGCCGCAAGCAGGAGCCTGCTGCGCAGTCGTTTGGGAGGCATGTGTCCATCCGCGGCTTGATTCTTCATTGACTCCCGAATGGCCGTCCCGGTACCTGCAGGCTGAGTCGATCCGACAAGCGGTTCGTCATGAATATCACCGCTTCGAAACAGCTCTTGCTCGATTACATCGGATTCATGTGATGGCCTTGCGATACCTCCTGCTCCCATAAGGTCGGCCCATTCCGCCGCTGTCCCGGAACATGTCATGCATTCCTTAAGATGGTGCTCGATATTCATCCTCTCCGCGTACGGCAATCGCTTCATAACGTAATCAACAAGCTTCTCCTCGGGATATAACGGGCAGTCAAAGTCGTCTTGAGCGAAACGCTCATGGTCTTGCTTTGAATGTTTCATGCTGCGAGTTCCCCCCTTCCTTCCCGTTCATCGCATCCAGCCGCCGTCTAACATTGTGGATGCCGTACCGGATTAAGGATTTGATGGTTCCGACAGGCCGGTTTAACAATTCCGACATTTCCCGGTGGGAGCGCTGCTCGACGTAGCTTCCGTAAACCGCCATCCTCTGAAGGGGCGGAATGCCCTGGAGCGCCTCCTTTACCTGCTCCAGCTCCAATCGGCGCAAGGCGGCCAACTCTACCGATTCCTGCTCTTCGCTCCATGCCTTTTCCGGCAGCGCCTCTTCGATCCATTCGGCTGCAGCCGTACGCTGCCGCTTGCGCATTCGATCCATCGCCCTGCACCGTGTTCTCACAGCCAGCCAAGCCTCGACGCTTCCGCGTGCAGGATCATACTGATCCGCCTTATGCAGCACTTCCATAAAGATATCCTGGCATAATTCCTCCGCCTCGGCCGGATCCTTGGTCATCTGCAAAGCCAGCCGGTAAACCAGGCGGGCATAGGCATCATAGAAACGCCTGAACGCTGCGGCCGAACCTTCTGCAATCTCCTCCAACCACATCGCAGAATGATCGTTCATCCCTGAACTCCCCCTAACCTGTTCTCCTCTCAAAGAATCATGATGGCCTGCCTTTCGCACTGCCATTTTCGATTCAATATTTTAGCAAACGCTCCTTGGCTTTTGAATAAACCGGGACACTTTTCAGCTTCCTTTAATGAATTTTTTAGCTAATTTTAATCTTTCCGATAAATCCAAACCCGGTGCTTCTAACGTACTCATTATGAATCCATAAATTAGGAGGGGTAGTGTCATGAAATCGCTTAGAAAAAGAGCAAAGCAGCTGAACCTGCTGCTCTTGTTCATCCTGGGTACTTACTTGTTAAGTGGAGGAAATACCGCGTTCGCGGCGGGAGAAATCACCTTGTACACACCTTACACCTCGATTTCCGTTCCGCCGGGGGAAGTCATCAATTATCCCCTTGAAGTCAAAAACAATACGAGCGGCGTCATTACGGTTCCGCTCCAAATCAACAGCCTGCCGAGCGGCTGGAGCACCAAGCTTAACGGCGGAGGCTGGCAGCTGAAGGAAGTGTCTGTGAAGCCGGGCGAATCGGAATCGGTGTCCTTGGAGGTTACCGTGCCGCTCAAAGTAGATAAAGGCTCCTACCGGTTTCAAGTAACGGCGGGATCCATGGCCAGTCTGCCATTAACCGTGGATATTACGGAAAAAGGAACCTATCAGACCGAGCTCACAACCGATCAAGCCAATCTGGAGGGGCATGCCGATTCCACGTTTACCTACACGGTGAATCTGCAAAACCGAACTGCCAATAAACAAAACTATGCTCTGCAGGCCGATGCCCAAGCGGGATGGGACGTTACATTCACCTCCGGCGGCAAGCAGGTATCCTCCGTCGAAATCGAAGCGGGTGCAAGTCAATCCATTACTGTCGATATCAAACCGCCTGCCGAAGTGACGGAAGGCACCTTCTCCATTCCGATCCGCGCCTCCAATTCATCGACATCCTCCGAGCTTGCGCTGGAAGCTGTCATTACGGGATCTTATGGGCTGGAGCTTACAACACCAAGCGGTTTGCTCAGCACAAACGTAAATGCGGGCGGCAGCAAAACCATCGAGCTGCTGGTCAAGAATACGGGGACCGCGCCTCTCTCGGATATTAATCTTAGCTCCGATACCCCGGTGGACTGGGAGGTAAGCTTCAATCCGAAAACGATCGAAAATCTGCCCGCAGGCAAATCCACAACGGTAGAGGCCAAACTGTCGTCAAGCGATAAAGCCATTGCGGGCGATTATGTTACCACTCTGAAGGCCGCAGCGGCTGAAGCAAGCTCCGACGCCCAATTCCGCGTAGCCGTCAAAGGCTCCATGCTGTGGGGTTGGATCGGCGTGCTCGTCATTGTTGCAATTCTGGGAGGCATCTATGTTCTCATTCGTAAATACGGAAGGAGATAACCTTGATGGATACGGTCATTGACATTCACGAATTGACGAAGAGCTACATTGAAACGAAGGCGGTGGACCGTTTATCCCTCCAAATTAAACGCGGCGAGATCTTCGGTCTGCTCGGCCCGAACGGTGCGGGCAAATCCACCACGATCCTGATGCTGCTCGGGCTCAGCGAACCGGATTCAGGAACCATTAACGTGCTTGGCCTCAATCCGACCAGAGAACCGATCCCCGTCAAGCGGCGGGTCGGATACCTGCCCGATGACGTCGGCTTTTACGAGGACCGAACCGGGCTCGAAAATTTGATGCTTACGGCCCGGCTGAATCGAATCCCCGATTCCCAAGCCCGGAAAAGGGCGCTGGAGCTGTTGGAGCAAGTAAGGCTCACGCAGGCAGCCCACAAGAAGACGGGGGCCTATTCCCGCGGGATGCGGCAGCGTCTCGGACTTGCGGACGTCTTGATGAAATCCCCGGAGATTATCATCCTGGACGAACCGACCTTGGGCATCGATCCAACAGGAATGGAGGAGCTGCTGCGTTTGATACGGAAGCTAAGCCGTGAGCAAGGTCTTACCGTACTGCTGTCGTCCCACCAGCTGCACCAGGTTCAGCAGATTTGCGACCGCGTCGGCCTGTTCGTGCGGGGACGGCTGCTTGCCGAAGGGGATGTCGAGGGGTTGTCCCGGACCCTGTTCGCGGATGATCCGATTATGATCACCGTGGAGCTGGATGAGCTTCGGCCCGAATTGCGGGATGAGATCAGCACCATCGAAGGAGTTCACCAGATCGAGGTTCCGACTATCGAAAGCGATCCGGCTGAGCATGCGGACACCCCGATCAGAGACCTTCCGGCTAAGGTTCTGATCCGGGCCGATAGGGATTGCAGTCCTGAGATTGCCCGCGCGGTCGTGAATGCAGGTGCCCAGCTGTTCTCGCTGAACCGTCAGCAGTATGGTTTGGACGAAATCTACCACCGTTATTTTGCAGGAGGTGATGAGCATGGCAGAGCGAAGAGTGCTGAGCGTACAGGATAAGCTGACTGGCATTGGGCGCCGGCTGCAGTCCTTCTCCGAAAACATCAAAAAAATAGTTTCCAAGCGGACCAGCACCCCCGGCCAATCGGCAACAGTAGAATCTGCCAAATCGTCCACGCCTTCAGCCTTCGGCGTGCTGGTCCGTAAAGAGATCGCGGACCATATCCGGAGCTGGCGCTTCATTTTACTGCTTGGCATCATTGCCTTAACCTGCGTGGCTTCCCTATATACGGCTATGAACAGCATCCGGGAAGCCCTCGGATCGGAGAACGGGGTCGATGATTTTGTCATCCTGAAGCTGTTCACCCTCTCGGATGGCACCCTCCCGACCTTCATCGGGTTTGTCGGTTTCTTAGGTCCATTGCTCGGAATCGGCATGGGCTTTGATGCCGTCAACAGTGAACGGAACAAAGGGACGCTCAGCCGCATCATGGCCCAGCCGATCCACCGCGACGACCTGCTCAATGCCAAATTCGCCGCTTCCCTGATCGTCATCAGCATCATGTTTATCACGCTCGGGCTGCTGACCATGGCGCTGGGCACCCTGATTATCGGCATACCGCCAACCTTTGAGGAATTTTTGAGAATCATCAGCTTTCTGGTCGTGACCATTTTTTACGTTGGCTTTTGGCTGAATCTGTCCATTATGTTCTCCGTACGATTCCGCCAGCCGGCGACATCCGCCCTGTCGAGCATTGCGGTCTGGCTGTTCTTCAGCTTCTTTTTTGATATGATCCTTCAATTGCTGGCGCGAGGATTGGCTCCGGATTCTGCCTCGGCCACGGTCCATGATGTCATGAGTTATCAGAATCTGATGCTCTGGCTTGGCCGGCTGTCGCCGTATACCCTGTTCAATGAGGCGACGACCACCCTGCTGATGCCGTCCATCCGCAATCTCGGACCGCTCACGCAGGAGCAGGTGTACGGTGCCATCGCAAGTCCGCTGCCGTTTGGCCAAAGCCTGCTGCTCGTCTGGCCGCAAATTACCGGACTGACCGCAGCCACGCTGATCTGCTTCGCCATCTCTTACGTCCTGTTCCTCCGACAGGAGATTAGAGGCCGGTCCTGATCTTTAGGTTATACGAACAAGCTCATCTGAATGATTTTTCAGATGAGCTTGTTTTTTTTCATGAGTTCAATTTAGCTGCATCCGTCTACCTTCCCTGAACGACGACCGCTTGCGCCAGGAATCCGATCTTCTGCAGCCACCCCGCGCACAGGCCCGTCCATTGCGAAACACTGGCGTCTTCTTCCGCAAGGCCAAGGCCATGCCGGCCTTCCGGGAAAACATGAAGCTCAAACGGAATACGCTGCTGGCTTAGTGATCCGGCATACATCAGGCTGTTCTCGACCGGAACCGCACCGTCGTCGGCGGTATGCCACAGAAAGGAAGGAGGGGTGTCCGGTTTTACCGCAAGTTCAAGGGACATTTCATTTCTCAAATCTTCTGGCGGGTCCTCCCCCAACAAATTGGTCATGGAGCCCTCATGGTAATAATCCTTAAATGAAATGACCGGGTAACAGAGAATGGAAGCGTTCGGACGGGAGCTCTGCCGGTCCACAGCATCCACGGCCTCCGGGTTTCCTTCATCGAAATGAGTGCTGGCACTCGCCGCGAGATGTCCGCCTGCCGAGAATCCGAGGATTCCGATGCGGTCCGGATCGATGTTCCATTCCTTGGCGTGATGCCTTACAAGCCGGACCGCACGCTGGGCATCGCCCAGCGGATACGGATGGCGATAAGGGGCAACACGGTAATGAACAACAAAGGCCGATAGACCAATCGAATTCAGCCACATGGCAATCGGATCGCCCTCATGATCCGCGCGCCGCCCGTATCCGCCGCCCGGAAGCACAAGCACGGCCCCGTGAGGCGTTTCATTTTCTAATAGATAAGGTGTCATGTAGGGTGTGAATTTCTCTTCCACCGAATCATGTCCGGGAATATCCCGTTCCCAAAGCTTCATCATATCCATTCCTTTCTGTCTCTCATATCAAGTCGTTTATTCACTTCGTTCTTCATTTCCTTCAGCTTTAGGCACTCCGGGACCAAGCAAATCCAGTCTCAGGGGTGTAAACGCATCCAAAAGAGCAGAGGGTTCCAGTGCTTTTACCCCATGCTCCGCTCCGCCGGGAATGACGATGGTGTCTCCCTGACGCACCAGGGTCGTCTCACCGTTGATATAAAATTCGATGGCGCCCTTCAGACAGTAGCTCATCTGCTCATGGGGATGGCTGTGCAGTGCACCTTCCGCCCCTTCTTCAAAATGCACCTCCATCATCATCAGCCCGGTCCCGGGTTTAAACACCTTCCTTGTCACCCCGGGCTCCGCTTGTTCCCAGACTCCGATTTGTGCCATGATCCTCCTCCTCTGCTAATCAAGCACCGAATTTTAGCATTCATCGGTTCATTAAATTAAAGACCCTTCATAACTTCTTCGCCGAAGGGTCTGCGTATTCCTATTATCCATGTCATAAAAATCAGAAAGTCATCTCGGCTGAGCGATAACATTTATTCAGAGGGGCCTGACTCAACATGATCTAGCCGTATCTTCTATGTAAAGATGAGAACACAGAATCGGGAATATTCAGCTTTTGTCCCTGCAGCCCCCCGAGCTCATGCAGCGAATAGCGGATAAGAATCGCCTGCGTTCCCGCATTCATGTCCCCTTCAACCTCACCTTTGCCCAGTGGAACCGCCTCCGGCATGTCAGGATAATACTCACCTTGCTTCACTTGGGCCACATTCGGTGCCGGCGGGGAATGATCGATCTCCCTGGAAAATCCGCCGTCCGCCCGCTTGAGCCGCGCCATATTCCATAAGGTGATTTCCGCGATCTCCAGAACGTCCTCCTCCGGAATGCGCAGCTTCATCGATGTCAGGAGACTGATCGGGTTCCGGATATAACACATATCAACGGCCTCCTCGTTCCGCAGGGCGTGGAGCAGGGATCGGTATATTTCCGCAGTCCGGGGCAAGGGTGCTTGAAATCGGTTATAGAACGTCAACAGCTTGAAGGTTCCCGATATTCGCACATAAGGGGTGCCTTCACCCCATAACCCCGTTACGGGATCTTGAATACTCGCAAAATAAGACAAAGCTTCAAATAAAAACGGCCCCCGCTCCTTCGGCGTCATCTGAGTTAAATAGGGGGCCGAGTTACACAGCCGGTCGCAGCCGCGCCAGCTGTTCGCAAGACTGATCGAACGCAGCCACTCCGCATAAGCCTCGGGAGAACGGCAATATGCCGGAGCCATATGCCGATTGCCCGGCAGCGGGTGCAAGAGGGCTGCACCCAACTTGCGAAGTGCTCCCACGCTGTACCCAAGTGCGCGGCCCACCATCACATCGTCTTTTCTCATCTGGGGATCGGCATCATAAAAATAACCGGTCGCGGGGTCTTGCTTGGACTGAAAAAAACGCACGATGCCCGCCTTGATGTCGTCGGCCAGCCTTTGCTGGAGGCCGCAGCGTTCGATAATACCCAAAGCTTGCGCCGTCGATTCGATGTCCGGCGTGAACGTCCCGGAATCTCTGGAACTGCGGGCATAATAAAAACCGCCGGATGCAGCGTCATATTGTCCTTCAAACCATTCGAAGAATCCTTCGAACAGCCCGTCGCCGCCCGCCAGAACGTCCTCTAATCGCTGTGTCATGCCCTATCCCTTCTTTCAGCTCTTTATGACGTTATATGAAAAATTCCGAAAAATCACCCTGCCTTTACCGATAGCATCCAGTCCGATGAGGAGGCTCTGAAACCCGCCAAACGTGTTGTGATGAAACCCTGAGACATCCACCACTTTGTCGTATCGGTTCCATTTCAACCCATCGAAGCTGTAAAAGAATGAAACGATATGAGCATCGTTTACCAAACGCAAAAATGCCCTGCGCTGATCGTTCGGCATCGTGCCATAACCCTTGAATGACCGGAAATGCCGGACTCCGCGCTCGTTGACTCCCATACCAAGATATGCTGCATCGTTGTAGTAGAGCAGCAGGCGGCCTTCTGCCGGGCCCTCCACAATAATCTCAACCTCTGCTGAATAACGCTTATGGCCCGCCATGTAGAGCAGCGGAGAAGCTTTTGCCTCCTCGGATGCTGCCTCGGCTACCAATTCATGATTCCCCGGACGGAACCGGGTCGAAGGCTCCACGCCTTCGCACTGCCAATGCAAACCCAGCTCAGGACCGTCAAAGGCATCCCTGAACGATACTCCTTGATTCACAGCGTTGGTTTCTCCTTCAAGACCTGGCTCATCGCCCCGGTAAAGGCTCTGGCTTCCTCCCGCAGCACGAAACCATCCGTCAGAAGTCCATTCGATCGGCTCAAGCAAGGTCTGCCTGCCCAGGGAATGGAACCCGCCCGCATAAGCATGGTAGACCATCCACCACTGGCCGTCCGGGGAGTCGATCAACGAGGCGTGTCCTTTGGACCACCAGGGCTCATCCCTGGATTCCGTACGAACAATCGGGTTGTACGGAGAGTGCTCCCAGGGGCCCCATGGCGTTCTGGATCTTGACGACACGGCCATATGGCTTGTGGGCGGGCCGGCCGTCCCCCCGACGGCCACCGTCAGATAGTAATATCCCTCGTGAACGGTAATCTTCGGCCCCTCCAGGCTGTAAGCCTCCACGACCCAATCGTCCGGATACCGCCAGCCGTTATACACATGTCTGACTTCGCCTGCGACCGCGAGTCCGTCCGCCGTAAGCTCTACAAAATCACCGCCTGACATATGCAAATAACGCTTTCCGTCCGGTCCTACTGTATGCCCAGGATCGATTCCCTTGATCCCCAGATTGATCGGTTTGCTCCAAGGTCCTGCCTGATTGGACGCCGTTACGACCCAGTTCGTGCGCCCCGCCGGATAATAAATATAATACATGCCGTTATGTGCAACGAAATCCGGTGCCCATACATCTCCCTCGTAATGAGGCAGCGCAGCCCCAACTCGGCTCCAATTCAGCAGATCGCGCGAATGCCAAATGACGAGTCCGGGCGTCAGCTTGTAGGAGGAATGCGTCATGTAATAATCCTCGCCGACCCGGATGACCGACGGGTCGGCGTAATTGCCGGCAATGATCGGCGCATACCGTTTCTTTTCCAGCACCTTGCCTCACCCCTCTCTATCCCTTGATGGATCCCAGCAGCGCACCCTTCGCAAAATGCTTCTGCAGGAACGGATACACGCACAGAATCGGCAGCGTGGCAATGACGATGACCGCCATCTTCACCGTCTGCTCCGGCGGCCGGACGAATTCGTCCATGCCGGAGGTGTCTGCCGCCAAACCGCTGGCAAGGATGACGATCTGCCGCAGAATGACCTGCACGGGCCATTTGGCCGCATCATTCAGGTACAAAATCGCCGACATATACGTGTTCCAGTAGGTCACCGCATAAAAGAGCGATATGGTTGCAATGGCAGGCATCGACAGCGGAATCACGATTCGGAACAGGATGCCCCAATCGCCGGCCCCGTCGATCTTCGCGGATTCCTCCAGTCCCTCAGGCAGGTTCTGAAAGAAGTTTCGCATGATGATGAGATTGAAGGCATTGATCGCCGTCGGGACAATCAGCGCCGCATAGGTATCGATCAACCCCATCTCCTTCACCACGAGAAACGTGGGGATCATTCCGCCGCTGAACAGCATCGTGAACAAAACCATGAACATAATGAAATTACGGCCATCCAGATCCCTGCGCGACAGTCCATAGGCCATCAAGCAGGTTAACAGCATGCTGAACAAGGTGCCCAGGAAGGTGACGCCCACGGAAACGCCAAGCGAGCGAAACACCGTATTGGTTGAAAACACATATTTGTAAGCATCAAGTGACCAAACGGTCGGGAACAGGACAAACTGCTTCTGCGCCAGCTCCGTCACGGTTGTGAAGGATCCGGCGATGACGTGCAGGAAAGGCAGGATGGTAACCAGGCCAATGATCAACAGCAGCGTATAGTTCACGACATCAAAGATTCGGCTCGATATCGTTTTATCTTGTACCATAGCGGTCCACCTTTCTGTAATTAATAGATGCCTTCTTCTCCGGCTTTTTTGGCCAGCCCATTGGCCAGCATCACCAGAATGAGACCGATCAGCGATTTAAAGAACCCGACCGCCGTACTGAAGCTGAACTGTCCTTGCTTAAGACCTGCGGTATAAACATACGTATCGAATATCTCCGCCACATCCCGGTTCATCGAGTTTAAGAGGAGATAGATATGTTCGAACCCAAGTTCCAGCACATCGCCAATTTTCAAAATTAACAAAACGACGATCACGCTTCGAATCGAAGGAAGCGTAATATGCCACATTTGCCGAAAGCGGCTGGCCCCATCAATCCGGGACGCTTCGTATAAACCGGGATCAATCGCCGCCATGGCAGCCAAATAGATGATCGTGCCCCAGCCTGCCTCCCGCCAGATGATCTGCATGACATACATCGGCCTGAACCATTCGCTGCTCATCAGGAAATTGATTTTTTCGAATCCGGCCATAACCAGCAATTCATTAATGATTCCGCGGTCCATCGAGAGCATGACAAACGAAATGGATACGATAATGACCCAAGACATGAAGTGGGGAATGTACACCAGCGTCTGGATAAACCGTTTAAACACTTCGCGCCGGACCTCGTTGAGCATCAGGGCAAGAATGATCGGCACGGGAAAATAGAATGCCAGGTTCAAGAAAAACAGCAGCAGCGTGTTGCCCAAAATCGTGAAGAACATCGGCTCGGTAAACAGCCGTTCAAAATGCTTGAGCCCCACCCAGGGGCTTCCCGTAACGCCGAGATAAGCCTGGTAATCCTGGAAGGCTATGATCAATCCCGACATCGGGATATATTTAAAGATCAGGAAGTATAAAAATCCCGGAAGAATCATGAGGTAGATCGCCCGGTTTTTTATTATTCTTCTCATTCGACCGGTCTCCGGTATTTTGGGGGCGCTCTTGCTCATCCCGGTCTTCACTGCGGTTTCGCTCATGATCTCAGACTTCCTTTCTGTCCCGAAGCCTGCCGGAGACTGCAGCATTGCAGTCTCCGGCCGTTCGGGATGCTGGCATGTTCATTATTTGGAAGATTCGTAGGATTCGTTGAACTCATCGATGATTTGCTGACCGCCGCTCTTAAGCCAGTTATCCACGACAGCCTGGAATCCGGCCTCATCGATATCGCCAAGCATAAATCGATACGTACCGTCTTTAATCATCTCCTGCAGCTGTACGCCCTTTTCGTTAAACGTCTTGGAATCCAGTGAAGCCGAAGGATCCTCTATGAGGTATTCATTATTCTCCATAATCATTTCCTCGGATTTCGCTTTGACCGGGAGCATATGCTTCGCCTCATAAAATCCTTCAATCGTTAACGGTCCGCCGACCTGCATCGCTTGATAAGGCTTCACTTCACGATCAGTCAGCTTCGTGTCTTCCGAAGGGATTACCTTGCCCTCCTCCAGCTTGTGATGCTGTCCTTCAACCCCCCAATAGATGAGGTTGCCAAGTTCCGGACTCATCAACTGATCCATGAAGGCAAGCACATCTTTCAACTCTTCTTCCGATTTGATGGCCGTTTTAGGAAAGAGAATCACCGAACCATAGCCGGGCACAGACCAGATCCCGAAGCCGTTCGGTCCTCCCTCGATTTTATTCTGAACATCGAGCTCCGCATCCGGATTCACTTCGACGACCTTGGGATGCAGGCTGGATACGTCCCCCATCGCTCCGATATAAACGCCCGACTTGCCGGTAATGAACAGATTTTGTTGGTCGGTTTTGCTGGTAACCGGGAAATCCTGATTGATCAGGCCTTCCTGGTGAAGCTTCTTGAAGAATTTCATCGTCTCCATATATTCGGGGAACATAAACTCGGGAGCCAGCTTGCCGTCCTTCTCGCCCCAGTTATTCGGTGTGCCGAGCCACGAGCTAATCGTTTTGAACGCGCCATAGATCAGGTCATTCCGGTCCGTCAGCGGAATGGTGTCGTCTTGGCCGTTGCCGTCAGGGTCCTTCTCCTTAAACTGCTTCAGCATATTATAGAACTCGTCCACATTGGTCGGAGCGCTGAGCCCAAGCTTGTCGGCCCAATCCTTGCGGTAAATGATGCCCTGGCGCGACAAAGGCACTTCACGGTACAGCGCATAGATTTTGCCGTCCACCGCCGTGTTCTTTAACACTTCGGGTTTCAGCTTGCTGAGGTTCGGGTACTGATCCAGCAATGGCCCAATTTCCCAAAATTGCCCGTTGCGGATCGCATCACGCATATTCACAAGCGAGGCAGCATTCTTCAGGTACGTCACCTGCGGCAGCGTTCCGGTTGCAAAGGATGCATTCACCTTTTCATCATAAGTGCCGTCCGGCACCCACTGAATGTCAAGCTTGGTGCCTGTTTTCTCTTCCAGCAGCTTCTCAATCATGTCGGAGGGAACTTCAGGAGTATGGAGGTTGGCCATAATCGAGATGGTTACCGGTTCGATCTTGTTCTCGCCTTGCGCTGGACTGCCATTTGAGCTGCCGGTTGCTGCAGGAGCGGAGTTGCCGCCACAGCCCGCCAACACGGATAAAGCGGTTACAATTGCCAGAATGGTACTGGCTTTCTTCTTCTTCATCTTCTGACCTCCGTTTTAAATTTGAATATGGACTGACAAGAAACAGCTTAGATGACGGAAGCCCGGTACGTATATAATCCTGAGATTGGATATGGGGAGTTCGGTCGCGTCCGGCATGGAATGCCGTGGAATCAAATCTAATGATTATGTTGTCAATGAGATTGATCACGTATGGCACAACAAAAATACCGCTGGGGATATCCATCCCCTAGCGGTATTGCTCATGCAAATATGGTCCGACCGTGCTTTGGTATGAAGTATTATATTCCTCGATAATTTGCCTGCCCCCCTCTTCCAGCCAACGGTCGGTCTCGGCCTCAAATGCCTGCTCATCGATCATCCCGAGCATGAATTGATAGGTCGCATCCCGCATGCGTTCATTCAATCTGACGCCGATCTCGTTATACAGCGGAGATTCCAGCGGTGCGGTGGGATCATAGACGAGGAAACTTTCGTTATCATAAATCAGCCGCTCGGCCTTATCCTTCACCTGATTCGTGTTAACCGGCTGCAGCATGCCCGGTATGGTGCTGAAGCCTCCGGCCATCAAAGCCTGGTAAGGCTTTACGTCCTTTTCCCTCAGCTCAAAAGCATCCACCGCCATCGCTTTGTTATCTTGAACGGTATAGTGGGTCCCTTCGATTCCCCAATACATCAGATTCGCAAGCTCGGGACTCATCAGCGCATCATAGAAAGAAAGCACACTCTTCAACTCCTCTTCCGTGGCAATGGCGGTCTTCGGAAACAAGATGACTGTTCCGTATCCCTGCGAAGCCCAAATCCTGTACCCCTCGGGTCCGAGAATCCGGTTCTGAACATCCAGCACTGCCTTGGGATCATTCGCCAGCAGCCTTGACTCCAGGGACAGGACGTCCCCCATCGCGCCAATATAGACGCCGGCTTTTCCCGTTACGAACAGCTCCTGCTGGTCGGTTTTGCTGGTAATCGGGAAGTCTTCATTTATCAGTCCCTCGCTATGAAGCTTCTTGAAGAACTTCATCGTTTCCATATACTGTGGAAAGGCGAACTCCGGCTGCAATGAATCGTTATACCATCCCCAATGGTTCGGTGTTCCATAATAGGAGCTGATGGTCTTGAAAGCCCCATAGATCAAATCGTTGCGATCCGTCAAACCTATGGTGTCATCGATACCGTTGTTGTCAGGGTCCTCATATGTAAACCCTTTCAACATTTCATATAATTGATCAAGCGTTTCCGGTGCCGGCAGCCCCAGCCGATCTGCCCAGTCCTTACGGTAAATGATGCCTGAACGGGCTAAGGCTCGTTCCTGATACAAGCTGTACAGCTTACCGTCGATAGCCGTATTCTTCAAAACCTCGGGCTTCAATCTCTGCAAATTCGGATAGTCCTTAAGATAAGGGCCGATTTCCCAGAATAGCCCGCTCCGAATCTCGTCCCTGAAATAGGACAAGGATGCGGCATTCTTAAGATACAGTGCTCGCGGCAAAGTCCCCGTTGCAAGGGAAGCATACACCTTCTCATCATAACTCCCGTCGGGTACCCACTGAATGTTGAGCTGAACACCCGTTTTTTCCTCTATCCATTTCTCGATCCGATCGGAGGGAACCTCGGCGGTGTGCAGATTGGCCATAATCGAAATGCTGGTTTTGCGATCAGAAGACGTACTTCCGCCATCCGCTCCCGATGATCGGGCCATGCTGATGCACGCAGCCGACACCATCAGGATAACTAGCGTAAGAATGACATAGTTTGACAGACGGGTCATCAATCCGTTCTACCTCCGTTCCCCCATGTTTCTTGCGGATCCTATGTGGTTGGGATGATTTTAACATATGTACATCTTTTTTCATGACAAGCCATGATGATCAAATACAGTGATTATTCTTTTTGAAATGATTATTGAATGTAACCCGGGTTGCCCATACAATGATTATACACTTTGTTAAACAGGAAGGTGTACCTATTGCATCCAAAAAGTAGCTTTTATTCTAAAATGGTCCTGTTCGGCTGTTTCATCAGCATCATTCCTCTTGTGGCCCTCGGCTTCTTCTCGTTCATGAAATCATCCACTTCCGTGCAAAACCACGTAAACAGCAGCAATATCCAGATTATGAATCAAACGAACAGCAATCTCGAACAGGTGCTGCGGACCGTGGACTATACACTGAATTACGTCATTAATTCCAATATTCTGCAAAGCGCATTGTATCGGCCCCTGTCTTACTATGACTTCCAATTGTATAATAAACTGAGAGAAGAGATGAGTCTGCTGCAATCTCCCGAAACCAAGGTTACGGATGTCATCCTTGCGAATACGACAACCAACTGGCTGATTAATAACCGGGGCATGTACGAATTCAATGAATATGCTTCCAAGGATACGCTGCTGACGCTCATGGAGCTTCAAGGGAACTCCAATTGGGTGATGCTCGAGACGGAATCCCTCGGGTCCAGCGATACGCTCAGTTATGCCTGCCCCTACACGATTGCGCTTGTGAAGAAAATGCCGCTCTCCTCCTCCAGCGCCCGGGGCGTCGCACTCGCCACCATTCCCAGCTGCAGTCTCGCGGCTATGATGGATACGCCTTCCGAACCCCGGGAGGTGATGGTTCTGGACCACAATTACCGGATCGTCGTACATCCCGAGCAAGGAAAGCTTGGGCAATATCTGACCGATACCGGGTATGCGGAGGCGGAGCTGGACCATTTTGACAATAAATCGGGGCAGTTCGAGACGAAGATTGACAACAAGCCGGTGTCCGTTACGTACGTCCGGTCCGATTTTAACGGCTGGCTGTATGCCTCCTTTACCGAAATGTCCGCCATTACCAAGGAGTCCCGCTCCATCGGCTGGTTTACGCTGTATATCTGCCTGCTGATGATCGGTTTCAGCGTTCTGCTGGTATGGCTTGGAACCCGGAAGATGTACACGCCCATCCGGCACATATTCGAAAATATCGTGGAGCGTCTGCCGGAAATTCAAGCGAATAAAAAGAGCGAGCTGCAAATCATCGACGAACATATCCGGGATATGTTCCATTCGAATACCAAGCTCCGCAGCGAGCTTCGGCAGACCAGTCAGCAGGTACGCACCTTTTTCCTCCATAAACTGTTCCTGGGCAAGATCAGTCCGCCCGAAGTAATCGAACAGATCGAGCTGTTCGGCTTCAAGGAGCAAGTGTCCGCATGGGAACAGCTGGCGGTATTCACCCTCCAGATCGACATGCTGGACGAAACCCGCTATGAACGCAAGGATAGGGATTTGCTGCTCTTTGCCGTCAACAATATCATCGAGGAGATGATCCCCTCCTCCCATCGTCTCCCCTCTGTCATTATCGATCTCACGCAAGTTACGCTTATCGGACGAGGCGGTATCACGCTGGAAGAATTCAATGACTATATCTATACGTTATCGGAGGAGATCCAGAAGACGACGCGCAGTTTTCTCGATCTGGAGGTCAGCATTGGCATCAGTTTACCATACGAGAACCTATCCAAAACGTCACGCGCCTACCAAGAAGGGCTTGAAGCCCTTAAACACCGCATCAAGCTGGGTACCGGCGTCATTATCCCTTATTTCAGCCTGAACTCCGGCAAGCATACCCGGGTCTATTTCTACCCGATGCAGGTGGAGAACGAGCTGATTGATGCCATCAAGCTGGCTGATGAAGATCGGGCCGTAGAGCTTCTGAAGCAGTGGCTGCACGAAGTGTTTCGCAAGGATCGGACCCCGCATGATTATCAAATCTCACTCATCCGGCTGTTGAATGATCTGATGATCGTGATGCAGGAGAATGGCATCATGCTGGAGCAGCTAGACATCCGGGACAGCTCTCTCGTGGAGGAGCTTCTTCGGCTCTACACCAATCCCGATATCGAAAGCTGGTTTAAATCCCGGATTATCCGGCCGATGGTGAGTGTATTCCGGGATCGCCAGGACTCTCAATACCAGAATCTCTCCGAGCAGATGATCGAGATCATCCGCAATGAGTTTGACCGTAATATTACGCTCGAGGAATGTGCTTCGCGCCTCCATTACAACAATTTTTATCTAAGCAGCGTGTTCAAGAAAGAAACCAATATGTCCTTCAGCGAATACCTGTCCCAATACCGCTTCAAAATGTCCAAAAAATGGCTTGTCGAAACCGATATGCCCATTAAGGATATTGCGGAGAAGCTGAGTTACAACAATTCGCAGAACTTTATCCGGTCCTTCCGTAAGCTGGAGGGGATGACACCCGGGCAATATCGCGGCAAATACAAAACCGGACAATAAATCTTGCAAAACGGCATCAGATTACCAAAAAAGGTCACCTGTGTCCCGTACTTTTCCTAAGGGTAAGCATCTACAATTAGAAATAGTCACTTGTTGTGCTGATCTTGTTGATCATTTATGAAACTATCCCAAAAGGAGAATCTGTCAATGATACGAGAAATGCAGGCCGATATCGTCATTCTCGGCGGCGGGACCGGAGGAACAGCCGCCGCACTTGCCGCCGCTAAATCAGGAAAGACGGTCATCATGACCGAAGAGACCACTTGGATCGGGGGACAGCTAACCAGCCAGGCGGTTCCGCCCGACGAGCATCCGTGGATTGAATCCTTTGGCTGCACGCGCAGCTACCGGCAGTTCCGCGAAGGTGTCCGCCAGTACTACCGCGATTTTTTCCCCATGACTCCCAAGGCCAGATCCAATGTGCAATTGAACCCCGGCAGCGGCATCGTCAGCCGGCTGTGCCATGAGCCGCGTACGGCTCTCGCCGTGCTGCATCAAATGCTGGCCCCGTACATTCACAGCGGACGGCTTACGATACTGTATCAGTATGCGGCGGAGTCTGCCGACGTTTCAGGGGATCGCGTGAACAGCGTAACCGTTCGTCATCTTGAAACGCAGGATCAAATCGCGCTCCGCGCCCCGTTCTTCGTGGATGCCACCGAGCTCGGCGATTTGCTTCCGCTGGCGGGTATCGAGTATGTTACCGGCGCCGAGTCCAAGTCCCAGACAGGGGAACCGCATGCCGTTGACGGCGATCCGCTGCCGCAGGACATGCAGGGCTTCACGTATTGTTTTGCCGTGGATTATCTGGAGGGTGAGGACCACACCATCGAGAAGCCTGCCCTTTACGATTTTTGGCGGGAGTATAAACCCGAATTCTGGCCGGATAAACTGTTAAGCCTGACCGCCGTCAAGCCGTCCACGAATGAGCCGATCGAGTATGAGATATTCCCGGGACACGGCAAGTTCCCGCTCTATCAATACAGGCAAATCCTGGATCCCAAGCATTTCGCCGAAGGTACGTTCGAAAGCTCGGTGTCTCTAGTGAACTGGCCGCAGAACGACTACTGGCTGGGCTCCATTATCGATGTTCCGAAGGAAGAGGCTGACCATCATATCTATCAAGCCAAGCAGCTTAGCTTGTCCCTGCTGTATTGGCTGCAGACTGAGGTGCCGCGGCCGGACGGCGGGCAGGGTTACCCGGGTCTACGCCTGCGTCCCGATGTGGTCGGAACGGAAGACGGCATGGCGATGTATCCTTATATCCGTGAGTCGAGAAGAATTCAGGCCGAGTTCACGGTGCTGGAGCAGCATGTGGCAACCGAATCGCGGCCGGACGGAGCTTCGGAAACGTTCCCTGATTCCGTCGGTATCGGCTGTTACCGGATCGATCTGCATCCGAGCACGGGCGAGCGCCCTTACATTGATATCTCGTCCCTGCCGTTTCAAATCCCGCTGGGCAGCTTAATTCCGAAACGGATGAAGAATGTGCTGGCTGCCAGCAAAAACATCGGGGTCACCCACATTACGAACGGCTGCTACCGGCTGCATCCCGTAGAGTGGAACATCGGCGAGGCCGCCGGATACTGCGTCAGCTATTGCCTGGACCATGATATTCTGCCGACGGATGTGCGCAGCGATGAAGAAAGGCTGGCCAGCTTCCAGCAAAGGCTCGTTAGCGAAGGCATCGAGCTGGCATGGCCGGCACTGCGGCCTGTCTGATCATCAGCTACAATAGAAATGCAAAAAACCAGCTCAAGGGCATCGTCCTCAGGCTGGTTTTTTTCTAGTCCCGTTCATAACTCCTCAGCAGTTACGAAATGGACGTTCTTAGGGAAATGACGGCTAATGCCGCACACCGACAGCTTGTAACCTTCTTCCACCGCATACTGTTTAAAATAGTAGGTCTCTCCGTCCTCCCCAACAATAGGATCCCACTCGCCGTCTTGCAGCGCCAAAGCAAAAGAATCCAACGCCAAATGCAGGCCTTTGCCAACGGCCTTGATATAGCTTTCCTTTAACGTCCATAGATCAAAGAAGCGGGAAAGCCGAACGGAAGGAGCACAGTGTAACAAGGCATTAAACTCGGCTTTATGGAAATAGCGTTTGGCGATATCCATATCGATGGCCTCTATTTTCTCCACATCAATCCCAACCGGCTCGTGGCTAACGGCGCACACGATCCAATGCCCGGAATGGGAGACGTTAAAATGCAGGTTGTCATGATTCTTTAAGAATGGCTTGCCATATGCGTTCCTTACGATTTCTATATTCTTCGGATCTAGACCCAGCTTATCCCGAAGGATTCGATAGACCATGGCATCACCAAGCACGGATCGCTGGTAATCGCTCGCTCTTCTGAATTTGGACACATAGTCCTGTCGATCGGGCGATAACGTCTTGAACAAGGCACGGAACGTCTCATCGCGAATTTGGTCCGAATTCTTAATTGCATATACTTCAATATGGCTTGGTTGGTCAGCATAAAAAGTATCCATAACTCCGTCCTTTCAACAAAACATAGTCACGTGTTCACTTCGATATGTACGTCCAATTCCCCTGCTTGCCTTAGGCTCCCTGCCGCAATTGCAAATATAAACGGACAAACGGATCGATTTATTGACAAAGAAAAGAATGTCCGAACATAATGGATGAATATCATACAGTTTGAAGGTGGGGTTTCGATTTGGATACGCAATGGGTTTTGGATCAAGCGGTCGACTTGTTTAAGAAGGAGCTTGGCGGCAATCTGGTCGGCATTTACTTACATGGTTCTTTAGCTATGGGCTGCTTCAACCCGGATACAAGCGATATCGATTTGCTGCTTGTGGTAGCGGACAAGCTGACCCGGGATCATATGAGACGGCTGGCCCAGAAAATCATAGCGTTCCACGATGGTATGCCCAATCGGCAGGGGTTGGAGCTCAGCCTTGTCCTGGAATCCAGTCTGCAGGAGCTTGTCTATCCGCCTCCATTCGAGTTCCACTATTCCGCCTTTCATCGCGAGAAGTACCTGACCGATGACGATTACTTATGCGGCGGATTCCAAGACGCCGACCTGGCCGCCCATTACACCGTGATCTATTATCGGGGCATTACCCTGTACGGCAAACCGGTTCAAGAGGTCTTTACACCCGTTGACCGGGAGCATTACATACAAGCCATTCTCCATGACGTGAAGGGTTCGGTACAAGACATCACTGGCTCCCCTATGTACTACACGCTAAACCTGTGCCGGGTGCTGTACTATCTGAAGGACGGCGTGGTTGCCTCCAAAAAAGAAGGCGGTGAATGGGGCCTGCGCACGCTTCCTTCCAATTATCACCCGATTATAGAGCATGCCATGCATCAATATAGCGGCGGAGCCCAGATTCCTGCGGATTCCGCACCGGGTGAACTCGTCGCGTTTGCCAGCTATATGCTGGAGCAAATCCAAGAGGCTCTGGAATAGGAATCGCGGGGATCGCGTGCCGGTCGACATGCCGGACATTCCTAAAGGATTGTTCCGTGGTATTGAAGAGCGTTCATTGAGCTAAGTAAAGCTCAGAGGGGGAAGTTTTCCCCCTTAACATAGGCACGCTGTGTTATCCGGACGCAGCACAAATCAAGTTAAAGGGGACTAAACAAGGATGCTTAGCCATGGTTTAAATCCAGAAAGTGCTTAATACAATCACCAACAGGATAAATAATACCAAGACAATGCCTACTGAAGTTCCATATCCTCCGTGACAGCATTTATCGTAACTCATCGATATTAACCTCCTTGCATTGTGGAATGGTACAGTTTATGTATATAGATGCCCTTAGACAGGGCATTTCGGCAATGATGATCAGAATGTGCATTAGTCCAATATCATGCCATGCCTCCTGCAAGCCCGATGCAGGGATCGGGCCGTGTTATATATCCCGCGACTGATGATGAAACTATTCAACTGAAGGCTGGGTGGATGGCCTCCGAATTCGCGACGCACTATAACCCCATTTGTCACTACAGTCACACAATCAAAAAGGGGGTAATTTGTTGAAGGTTATATTAAAACTGTATTCGGAGTATTTAATTATCCCGCGCCCTTTTCGATTATTGGTTCTGTGGGGTTGGATTGTTTTGTTTATAGCTACCGGGATTAGATTTAATTGGTTCTTCTAATTCAACTTTTACTTGATGACTCATTATTTTGGAGAGCTATCTTATGGATAAATTAACAATCTTCATCGTTAAGTCTCTGGCAGTTGTTATGTTTATCCTTCTATTTATCGCTGTTTTCCTGCTCGGCAGATTTGTTGGTAACGCAACTCCCTGGTACGTAACAACCTCCTTGCTTATACTGTTGATTCTTAGATGGGTTTACTTAAGAATAAAAAATAATTACTAACGATACGGATCGATAATTTATCCGTATTTGATAGATCGTTACTTCTGTGCAATTTCCAGGGCCAAATACATAACAAAGACCCGTTCGATCGTATCGAACGGGTCTTTGACTTTAACGGTTAATGAATTCTGCCATTTGCAGCATTCGGGTTAGTACGACCGCGCCTTCAGCCCGGGTAGAATGGGCTTCCGGAACGAATCGGTCAGAAGAACGTCCCTCCATCAATCCTGATTTGACGATAGCCGTCACGGCCTCTTCAGACCAGGATGCAATGCGGTCACGATCCTTGAATCCTTCCAATATGGAATCCGAATCTCCTGTCTCCAGATTCGTACCGGCAAGCTTCAGTGCACGGAGCAGCAGGACACTCATCTGCTCACGGGTAATCCCCTCGTTCGGACGGAACGTATCATTGCTGAAGCCTTCGATAAGTCCATGCTCCACTGCCGTAGCCACAGCGGCTGCATACCAATCGTTTGCCTTCACGTCCTGGAAGCCCGCTTCGGCTCCCTGATCCTTCAATCCGAGTGCACGGACGAGCATCGCCGTGAACTGGGCTCTCGTGATCGGCTCGTTCGGACCAAATCGCGTGTCGCTCAGTCCTTCAATTAAATGTTTCGAAGCCAGCAGTGAAACGTCCTCGCGCGCCCAATGGCTGCTTAAATCCTCAAACGTCTTCTCATGGGAGACAACGGAATAAATCCCGCTTTCCCTCCATTTAAACTCCGCTTGGGATTTACCATTCGATGTGCGAATGAGCGCCGGTACGAAGACCAGCTTGCCGGATGCCGAATCCGTTCGCAGCACCGTCGTTTGAGATGGGCTGGCGATACTGGACAGGGACTTGGTAAACTTCGCGTAAGGTCCTTTCAGTGCCGGAAGCACAGATAACGTATCACCCTGTTTCCAAGCTAAGTTTATGGAAAGCGATGCATCCAGTACGGAGGCTCCTGCCTCCAACGCTGCCTTCACACGATCCTCTTCTTCTTTCGAAGCTAAACCGATGCGAATTTGCAGACTTTCCGCCGTCCCCCGCTGTTGCATAGCTTCCGTCAGCGACTGCAGCGGAATTTCCAATCGGCCTTGGGAGGATTCCAACACGATGGAGCCCCCCGGCAGGTCTTTCACGGCAGCGCTCAGTCCTTGAACCGGCAAGTGAAGAGCAACGGAATCCGAAGCGTCGGTCACCGAATACGTAAGCACGCGTGAAGCCGCCGGCAGCTTGCTGAGCCGTTCCACCTCGCTTAGCATGCCCTTCTCGCTCGCATCCGCTACGATGACCGTCCCGCCGCCCGGTGCTGTCTCTTTCTTGATGCTCAAGCGCTCGGACTCTGACGGTTTAGGAGGTGGTGTTGTCGATCCTCCACCGGGTGAACCGGACCCGCCGCCCGGAGAACCCGGATCGGACCCGCCGTCTCCCGTAGAGGTCCGGATCACCTCGAACGTTTTGCTGTTCGTTTTGAATTCGTCAACGAATACGTCCACGGTGATCGAATTGACGCCCGTTTGCAGAGGCACATTAGCTGTGAATTCACCTTTCGCCGACAGTGTCGCATCGGTACCGTTCACCTTCACGGCCGCTTGGCCGGGCCCGAGAACTTCCACCAGCCCTTGCAGCCCAAGCTGGCTGTCGCGCGTTTCTTTGCCCTCGTCATCCATCAGCCCGCTTAATACGGCTGAACGAACCTGATCCCCGGTGTTGTAGGCATTGGCCACAAGCTGACGCAGCGTTCTTGTGCCTGACGGGTCCAGGGTGGAAATGACAAAACCCCCCTGCGGAATAACGCTGTTATTCTCTTCCGGCGCTCCCCAGCTCCAGTTGATCGCTTGGTTCCGGTTGACTACGCGCGTCACATGACCCGTGTTATCCACAACCACTTCAACCCCAAAGCGGTTCGTGCCCGTGGAGTATCCAAAAGCTTCCGTCATCACGTTGACGTTGCCCTCGATTCGGTTGATATTATAGAAATTGCCTTCAAGGAACGAATCCGGACTTCCCGGCAAGCTCATGCCGAGCTGGTAATCCTTCACCCACTCCTTATCTTGGAGAGCAGCCGCCGCGATCGGCCAGTTGACCTGGGATGCGTCAAACAGCATCAGGCCGTTCGTGGACTTCAGCCCCGCCTGGAACACTTCGCGCTGTACGGCCGGCGCCTGCACATTGTTCATGGCAATGCCTGCATACAGCGGAATTTCACCATTCGTTACGATATTGCCGAGCGTAATATATTTCTGGATTTCCTGGCTGGTGGTTTGATAAGCCCCGATCATCAGAAAATCCAAATACTCGATATACCCGGTTTGATAATATTCCGGCGTATACACCGATTCGTCCGGCATGCCGAGCGCGGGATCAAACCGGAAGTTCTTGCTGCCCCAGTTCACGCCGTTCAAATAATACGTTTCATACCAGGATCCAACATAAGAGGATACCTCAATCTTCCTGCCTGTTGAAACTTCATAGGAATCCACCAGATCCTTCACTTCGCCGAAGAAGCTCTGAATCGTGCCCGAGCGGAATTCCCACCAGTCCTGAATCAGCTCGCCGTATATCCTAACATTGTTTTCATAGTAGAAGATATCGTTTGGCCAATTGACCAGCTGCTTGCCCCGGGCCTGCAAAAACTGCTCGAACTTCACGCGGGTTTCGTCGCTAAAGTCGGCCCCCTCGTTGTCATACCGGCTCCGGTCATGGACAACGCCGTCCACATCGTAATTCTTAATGATTTCCTCAAATGTTCTGAGCTGATAATTGCGAACCTCGTCATTGGACGGGTTGACGAAGGCTACCAAGCCCTGCTTTTTGCTTTCGCGCAGACGCTTGATCTCGCCATTGTTCTCCGCGAAATATACACGTTCCTCCCAATCGAGGTGATCGTTCAAAACCGCATACTCGTTATGGGCAATCGATCCTTCGGCAAACACGTTGATCGCCGCATGAATCTCTAATCCCAGTGCATGACCGTGATCAATGAACTCCTGCAGCAGATCAAGATCCGGACTTGCGCCTGCTTTTTCGGGTGCCTTGATCTCGCTGACGTAAGGTCTGCCCGTCAAATCGTTCTTCTTGTACGAGACATAACCTTCAACGCCCTTCACATCAAATGCGACCGAGGTAACGCCCGTTTCCTTGGCTTTTTGCAAGAATGCCAAAACATCCTCGCTCGTTTTAAACTTTCTGGCATTGGAAGCCTGGTCTACCCAGAGGATGACTTCTTTGTCCGGGGAAAAATCAGGTCTTGCAAACACTGCAAGATGACGCACATCCTGCTCAACGTCATTTTTCAACACTTTGACTTCGATATAATTGGTGCCGTTTGTTAGCGCAAAGTTATGGGTGAAGGTACCATCTGCTTCAAAAGGAATTTCGTTACCGTTCACAAGAAGTTTGATCGCGGTAATGTCGTCCATGTTGTCGATGCGACCCGTGATAGCGGTGCTGCCTTCCGTTACGGTATACATCGCCTGATTATCCAGCGTAAGCCGTGCAATGAGGCCATTGCCGCTCATGATGTCGCGTACCTGAACCACTTCCCCGTTCTTGCGCAGCTTGATCATGTCCCCGACCTTAAAATTCTCGGCCAAATAGCGCTTGATGTTATTGCCTGCGTAGCTGTTGTCCTGTGCCATCAGCACATAACCGCCTTCGGGGATTTCAAGCTCGGTTGGTCCGGTCCATACCGGCGGCTTGCCGTTGATCGAAGGATTGATCACCTGCAATACGCGGTTGTTGGCATCCACCTGCACGGCGACATTCGTCTGGGGAATCGTGATGGAGCTGCCATAATCCCTTGTAAACACCGCCACGATGTTCGGCACGCCCGTGACATCCTTGTCGACGTAGTCCAGCTTCTTGCGCGGACCTTCGATGTCGATCGTAATATCCTTCGGCGCCGCTTCGACTTCAATATAATCCTGATTCTCGATCGGTTCGTACACGATGTTCAGCGTTTGAACGGCCAATTCGCCTTCTCCCTTGAACAGCTTTACCTCAGCCGCGTTCGGACCCGGCTCCAAATAAATATTCGTGCGAAACACGCCATCCGCCGTAAGCGCAGTCTCATCGCCATTAACAGTTACGCTTAAATCCTGATCCGCGGCATAGTTCGCCACAAAACCCGCAATCTCAATGACCGGAATATCCACGGTCGTATCATTTTCGGTAATCAGATGCAGCTCGGGTGGCAGCGGATCCGGCCCCGGACCCGGTCCCGGCTGCTCCGGCAGGAAATCAGCTGCAGTCACTTCTTTGCCCGCTTGCATCAGCTTCACCGAATCTCCCGTTTTGTTATGATTGAAGAGAGGTTTCTGAAAAACGGATTGATCCCACGTATTGGTGCCGCCAGCCACTACAACGTAACCACCGGCCGGAATCGGCAGCAGCGTGCCTGGAGGCCAAGAAGTCGGAGGATCAGCGTCCGGTCCAACGATATCCAGTACTTTACCACCCGCATCCACGGAGACCGCGACATGAAGCGTAGGCACCCATACCTCATCGGTATATACGGAACCCGTAACCGTTGCGCCACTGGTATACAGCGCCAAATAGTCGTTATTCCCTTCCAACGTGTCGCCCGCTACGTTGATATCCGTGAACTCCAAACTCTCTCCGCCTTGGGAGATCAGGGTAACCGGTTCGGGACCCGCGCTTTGAACCGGGGAAATTTCGTTATCCGCGAACGCGGAGGAACCAACCGGAACGATGAGGGAAACGATCAGCGACAAACTGAGAAACAGCGCGATCCGCCTGCGAAATAATCGATACATCAAGGAATACCACCCTTCTTTTATTCAGAATGAACGATCACGATAATATAAATTCAACCGACACCCCCTTTACGAATTCATTTTGAAAAAGCAGCTGCTTGTGCAGACTGCTTTTTCACATAGAATCATTTACTTCGTGGATTGAAACCATTCATTTGCTGCGGTCACCATATCGGCTCCACCTTCGGCTCTCCATTGAGCCAGGAATTGATCGTAAGCATCAATCGGCTTCGCTCCGGAAATGAATTGCAGCACATTGTCATCCAACATGGTCGTCAATTTCAACAGATTTTTGGATACAGCTTCAATTGGCGGTGCTGTCGACATCGGATCTACAACCATAATGCCTTCTGCATTTTTCTGGAACTCTTCAAAATGCGCCTGAAGAATAGGATCCTTACGTACACGTGCTTGCCAATAAATCGGATACTTCTCTTCGTCTACCCCTGTCAGGAAACTGCTTGCATTATTCAATTCATCATTGAAAATCGGCAGAATCGGATAGTACTTTCCGTCCTTCACTTCATGATGAACGCCTTCTTTACCCAGCGCGATGCCCTTAAACGTCTCAGGCTCCATTTTTGCGTTGAGGAAATCCATAGCGGCTTCCTTATTCTTGGAGGATTTGAGAATAGCAACATACCAAGTGGTATTCGCTTTAACCCCGACCATGGCTTTGCCGTCCTTGCCTTTCAGATAAGGAATGACGGATGTCTTGGCTTCCGGGAAGTTCTTCTCTAGCGCAGCAAGCGTCGTCCCGGCATTCCACCAGGCCAGCTTATACATCGCTGCTTTACCGCCTGAGAACTTCTCAATCGATTTCTGTGCGGTATTAATTGGCATCTCCGTATCGAGCAAGCCTTCTTTATACAGCTTATTCATATAAGCAACATATTCTTTCATCTCGGGCTGTTCAGCTCGATGAACCAGCTTGCCATCGACTTCTTTCCAATCGGTCAAAACGCCAAATGTTGTGGCAATATCGCCATAAAGGGAAGTGGACTCTTTGCTCATGGTGAGCGGAATGACATTCTTCTTTTCCTTAATCGTTTTAAGTACATTGTAAAGTTCATCGGTGTTCGTAGGTATGGACAAACCCAGCTCATCCATCCAGTCTTGTCTGACGACGAGCGCCTCGCCGATGCTTACGCCAGCCCCCGTCTCTGGAATACCGAAGATCTTCCCATCGATCGTTGCACTGCCAAAGGACTCTTGTTTTATGGATTGTTTAATATAATTTCCATGAGACTCAAGCAGCTCATCGATCGGCTCGAGCGCTCCCGCAGAGGCCAGATTGTAGAATTGGGCTGCATTCAATTTCACCAAATCATAGTTATCTTTGCTGGATACCAGCAGGTTCAGCTTCTCATCCGCGTTCTCGGCCGGCAGCAGTTCGTATTCCACATTGAATCCGGTTCTTTCCTGGATGTACTTGGCCACATATTCAGTCTTCGGATCAAACAATCCATATTGCATGATCATGCGCAGCCCCGGTTTTTCAGCCGTTGTGTCTTTGTTCCCCTCATCTTTCGGGGTGCTTGCCGGTGTGTCCGATGGTTGAGCCGCCGGCGTGTCCGTCGTGCCGCCTCCCCCGCCGCCGCATCCGGACAGTGCCAGCGTGAATCCGAGAATCCCGGCCAGTACCGCGGATTTTTTAATCTTGATCATGGATAACCCTCCTTGTGATTGAGAAATTCAATGAATTCTGCCATCTGAGCAATACGAAGCGCATCACCACCTTTATAAAGTAAGGTCGGATGACCCTATCCTTTAACCGAACCTACCAGCACGCCCTTGACAAAATACTTTTGCAGGAATGGATACACCAGCAAAATCGGGATCGTTGCCAGCAGGATCGAGGAAGCTTGAATGGACTGCGGCGTTGCGTTGATCGCGGCGTCGACATTATCCTTCAGGAAGTCCCCGCTGGACGAAACCAGCAGTTCCTTCAGGTACAGCTGCATCGGTTTGATTGCCGGATCGGTAATGTAGATCATCGCCGCAAAATAGTCATTCCAGAAAGCGACCGCAAAGAACAATCCAATCGTTGCCATGACGGGAAGCGAGAGCGGCACAATGACCGAGACCAAGATCCGGATATTCCCCGCGCCGTCCAGCTTGGCGGACTCCTCCAGCTCATCCGGAAGCCCCTCGAAATAGTTTTTAATGATGAGCATGTTGTACACGTTCACCATTGCCGGCAGGAATAACACCGGGAAGGAGTTCACCAGATTCAAATTCTGCATGAGCAGGTAAGTCGGAATCAGTCCGCCGCTAAAGAGCATCGTGAATACGAAGATCAACAGAAGCCCTTTTCGTCCCCGCAGCCGGTATTTCGAAAACGGATAAGCTGTCAGCGTAGTCAGAAACAGGCTGCAGGCCGTTCCGATCACCGTCAGAAAGATGGACACCTTGAGCGAATTCAAGAACATGGAATCCTGAAGCACATACTTGTAGGTATCGAATTGAACCCCGACCGGGAGCAGTCCAACCTGGCCCGATATGACGGCTCCCTCACTGCTCAAGGATTTCGCGATCAGGTTCATGAAAGGAAGCAGGGTCGTTAAACCCATCAAGATGAAAAAAGCATAATTGAATACCGAGAAGCATTTTTCCGAAAACGACGTTTGGATGACACCTCGGGTGGTGTTTGTTCCTTCCAAAGCTTTTTTGTGATCCATTTGCGCCACCCTTTCTTTACCAGATCCCGCGCTGTAAGTATTTTCTGCTCATGGCATTGCCCATGATGACCAATGTGAAGGATATTACGGCTTCGAACAAACCAACCGCTGTCGAGAAGCTGTAATCCTGGTTACCGAGACCCTGCCGGTATACATAGGTTCCGATGACATCCGACACCTGGTACACGACCGGATTGTACATGACGAGAATCTGTTCCGTTCCCGCTTCCAGCACGTTCCCGAGCCGCAGGATGAACATCAGGACAATAATCGGGGCGATCCCCGGCAGCGTAATGTGCCACAGCTGCTTCCATCGTCCGGCCCCGTCGATCTTCGCCGCTTCATACAGCATCGGGTCTATCATTGTAAACGCTGCCAAATATACGATGGTGCTCCAGCCCGTTTCCTTCCAGCCTGCCGAGGTGATCAGCACGCTGCGGAACACGCTGTTATCCAGAAAAAACGCAATCTGCTCCATGCCCAGGGATACCAAAACTTTATTGACGATTCCTCCGTTCGTTGAGAGGATATCGATAAACAATCCGCCAACAATTACCCAGGACAGGAAATGCGGCAAATAGATGACGGTTTGCACCGTGCGTTTAAATACCATATTCCTCAGCTCATTGAGCATCAGGGCGATAATGATGGGGAGCGGAAACAAGATCACGATTTTCAGGAAGCTGATGATGACCGTATTTTTGAATACCTGAGCAAAATCCGGCGACGTAAACAGCTTCTCGAAGTGCTTCCATCCCACCCACGGGCTGTCGGCAAATCCGGTAAATATGTTGAAATCCTTAAATGCGATCGTAATGCCGTACATCGGCGTGTATTTGAACAGTAAAATGAACAAGATGCCCGGTACGAGCAGCAGATAAAGATCCCACTCTTTCCATATGTCCGACCCTAAGCGGCCCCAGTACCCTCGTTTTTTCTTCATCTCTCTATACGGTGCCGGCGATGGTTCTATCGTGGGTTTCATCGACTCGTCTCCCCCTTTCTATTGATTCAATCTCCTTGGTTACTACAAATTGTAATTCCCGGAGGAGGGACTGAGTAGGCGAGGATCATTACTATTTATGGTAATATGATGTTGTGTTGGGGCATGGACGTCAGTAATTATGTCATGAGGTTACGACGGGTGTTTCATGAGGTGTTAACTTGTCACGATCGGCTAATCGCTGCCAACCGAAATTCATAACTGAAAATACACAGCCAAAAAAAGAGGATGGTTCATCACTCCGCATGCGGATTGTTCTTCCGATCCCTGTTACCCCCGGATTTCTTCTGAATGAATGAAACAATGTTGAAATCCGGGGATAAAGGGGACCGCTCACGCTTCTCCAGAACAATTCCGCCTGCTCCGTTGAAGCTGAACCAGTTGGCATTCGAAGACGGCAATGCCGTGCTTCGTCGCCAAGGTGTGCCCTCGCTGCTTTACGCCAAGCTTGGCCTCCCTACAAGCCCCCAAACCATACCCGTGCGGGTGATTACTTCTGTCCTGCCGATGGTTGAGGCTGGGGGTAAAAGCAAAAGAGCCGTTCGGGATGTGTGCCCCGAACGGCTCTTTTGCTTGGTTTATGTAACTGCGCATGCTCTGCTGCGCTGCGCTTCCTCTCTCCCCCCCAAACCAAGGGGGGAGGCTTTTTGGGTGGACCCACGCGGACCAGCGTAGAGGGCGTATCGATTTCGGAAAAGCGAATGCGGTCGCCCGAAAGTTTTCCATCGGAAAACTCCCATCGAAAGCATAGGCTCGAGCCGAAATTGTTCCTCTGTAATCATAATTCCAGAAATTT
>NZ_BIMF01000037.1 GCF_004000945.1 Paenibacillus lautus NBRC 15380 | reverse complement strand
GAACAACCATAAAGACCGTTATCGAGTGATCGATAGCGGTCTTTTCCTATATTCAAAAACAAGTATTTACGAATTCGAGACTATCCCATACCGGGTTGGGTGATACTAAACGACAGCGATTCATTGAACCCCAGGATAATGCCTTAAGGACTTAGCATTTTGGCAGACCAGGCTTAAACGTGGGTGAGTCTCCATTTAATAGAAGAAACCAGGTTCGTTTGTCCATTCCAAAGAGACAGGATAACGCGCTGGATGGATACTTGCGAACTTCGGGCAAGGGGCGAATTTCAATCCTTGACAGCCTATGGGCCCTTTGCTAAGATGGCAATAATATATTTCTGAAAATACTTGAAAATGCCGTCCGGTCCAGCTCTGACAGTAGTTGTAGTCCGCAGGAAGACGACAAAAAGGAGGAATAACCCAGGTGTGGGAAGATAAGTTTAGCAAGGAAGGCTTCACTTTTGACGATGTATTGTTGGTTCCTAGAAAATCCGAGGTACTTCCAAAAGAAGTGGATGTTAGCACCAAATTGAGCGAGCATGTGAAATTGAACATCCCGCTCATCAGTGCAGGAATGGACACCGTAACGGAAGCTCCTTTGGCAATTGCCATTGCTAGAGAAGGCGGAATCGGCATTATTCATAAAAATATGACGGTTGAACAACAGGCAGAAGAGGTAGATCGGGTTAAACGTTCGGAAAGTGGTGTTATTACGAATCCGTTCTCGCTCCATGCTGATCATCTTGTATCCGATGCAGAGAAACTCATGGGTAAGTTCCGGATTTCCGGCGTACCGATCGTAGATGAGAACAATAAGCTGATCGGGATTTTGACGAATCGTGATCTTCGTTTTGTTCATGATTACAATACGGTCATCAGTGAAGTGATGACCAGCGAGAATCTGGTGACAGCTCCGGTCGGTACGACCCTTCAGGATGCCGAAATGATCTTGCAGAAGCATAAGATTGAGAAACTGCCTTTGGTAGACGATGATAATGTCCTTAAAGGACTTATCACCATTAAAGACATTGAGAAAGCAATTCAGTTCCCTAGAGCAGCGAAGGACGCTCAGGGCCGCCTGCTTGTAGGTGCAGCCATCGGAATCTCCAAGGATACCTTCGAAAGAGCAGAGGCGCTTGTGAAAGCTGGCGTTGACGTTATTACCGTTGACTCTGCTCACGGTCATCACATCAATATCATTGATTCCGTTCGCAAACTGCGCGAAGTGTATCCGGATCTGACGATTATCGCTGGTAACGTGGCTACAGGCGAGGGCACACGAGAACTTATCGAAGCTGGTGCATCCGTCGTTAAAGTCGGAATCGGCCCAGGATCGATCTGTACCACCCGCGTCATTGCCGGGATTGGCGTACCGCAAATCACAGCGATATATGACTGTGCAACGGTTGCTAAAGAATACGGCGTTCCAATTATCGCAGATGGCGGTATCAAATACTCCGGGGAAATTACGAAAGCTATCGCGGCAGGCGCAAGTGCCGTTATGCTGGGCAGCATGTTTGCCGGTACGGAGGAGAGCCCAGGCGAAGCTGAGATCTATCAAGGACGCCGTTTCAAGGCTTACCGCGGTATGGGTTCCCTTGCAGCTATGAAACAAGGCAGTAAAGACCGTTATTTCCAAGATGACGATAAGAAACTGGTTCCGGAAGGCATCGAGGGTCGTGTTGCTTACAAAGGGCCTTTGGCAGATACCATCCATCAGCTGATCGGTGGATTGCGCTCCGGCATGGGCTATTGCGGTACGCAAAACCTGGAGGAACTGCGGAATGACACCCAGTTTATCCGTATCTCTGGTGCAGGACTCCGCGAGAGCCATCCGCATGATATTCAAATTACCAAAGAAGCACCTAACTATTCCTTGTAATTCACACTAAAGAACAAGGATGAACAATATATGTCATTTATTTCCTGGACAAGCTGGATGATAATTCATCCAGCTTGTCTTTTTTTGATACCCCCCCTATGATAGAATAGAACAAGTTAATGACTTATTGAGAATTAGAGGGGAGTAATTCCATTGATAGACAAGTCTGTAAAGAAGAATAAGCGGCAACGATTTCAAAGAACGCTGGCATCCTTGATGCTGTTTAATATACTGTGTTTCTCTGCTGCGCCTGCGGTTTCACTTGCGGCACCTAATATGCTGGCAACAGCGGATACAACGAAAGCCACAGAGGACAAAGCGACAACCAATGCTGAGAAACCGGATAAAGTGCCATCGATTGATCAGCTGAATTTGGAAGTAAGTTCTGCCGTACTGATCGAGCCGTCTACAGGACAAGTATTGTTATCTATTAATGCGGATGAAGCATTGCCACCGGCTAGCATGACAAAGATGATGACGGAATACATCGTTGCAGAAAAAGTAAAGCAAGGCGAATTAGCATGGGATGACGTGGTTACTGTAAAAGAGAACGCATCAAAAACCGTGGGATCTCGGATATTTTTGGCTGAGGGAGACCAACATACAGTGGAAGAGCTCTACATAGCCATGGCTGTCGGTTCTGCTAATGATGCGACAGTAGCATTGGCTGAGCATGTGGCAGGTTCCGAGGCGGAATTCGTTACCATGATGAACGATACGGCGAAGAAGATGGGGCTGAAGACAGCGTTCTTCATCAACTCTACAGGTCTTAGCCGTGCCGATATGCCAGAGAAGTATCGTCCTGCGGAGGATAAAGAAACGGTAATGTCGGCAATGGATACCGCTTTACTTGCCAAATATATCGTTGAGGATCATCCGGATTTTGCGAGATTCACAGCTATTCAATCCCACAAGTTCCGGCCGCGTGACACGAATCCGATTATCAACTACAACTGGATGCTTGAGGCGAATAAGAGTATTACGAATTTCAAGGCTTATGCTTATGAAGGTTTAGATGGATTAAAAACAGGTCATACCAATGCAGCCAAATATTGTTTTGCCGGTACTGCTGAACGTGACGGCATGCGTTTGATTAGCGTTGTAATGGGTACGAAATCTGAAGGTGCCCGTTTTAAAGAGACCAAAAAAGTTCTTGATTACGGCTTTGACAACTTCGAAGTGAAGGAAGTCCAAGCTGCCGGTGCAACCGTGCAAGGCTTTGAAACCGTCGAAGTGAAGAAGGGCAAAGGCAAAGAAGCTGCGCTCGTAACGGATAAAGCTCTTACTTTTGTTGTACCGAAAGGTTCAAGCGGCAAGAATATTACCTTTGAAGCCAAACTGGACTCCTCCAGCATGACAGCTCCTGTCGCTAAGGATACGAAGGTGGGCACGGTAACCTACACATATAAAATAGAAGGCATGAAGGAAGCCCAGACCGAAACGGTGAATCTAATCACTGCGGAGGAAGTTGAGAAGGCAGGCTGGTTCAGTTTGTTCCTGCGGGCAATTGGAGACTTTTTCGCCGATTTATTTGATTCTATCAAAAATCTTTTCTAACAGCGGATAAATTCCGAGTAATTGGGTTGTGTATTTGATTTTGATGCGGTAAAATATCAAGTTAGATTCATTGCAAGCATGCACCTATACGGGTACAGACCATATCGCCAGGGAATGCTGTTATGGCGATGAGATACAACATATAATCGGGAGGCTAGGGGACATGGAAACAGGAACATCAACTGTAAAAAGAGGTATGGCGGAAATGCAAAAAGGCGGCGTCATTATGGACGTCATGAATGCGGAACAAGCGAAAATCGCTGAAGCTGCCGGTGCTACGGCAGTTATGGCGCTGGAGCGCGTTCCTTCCGATATTCGCGCTGCTGGGGGAGTAGCACGTATGGCTGATCCAACCATCGTTGAGGAAGTCATGAAAGTTGTATCCATTCCAGTTATGGCCAAGGCTCGTATCGGTCATTATGTCGAGGCGAAAGTGCTTGAATCGCTCGGCGTGGATTATCTCGATGAGAGTGAAGTGCTGACGCCGGCGGATGAAGTGTTCCATATCGACAAGTGGGATTTCACCGTACCGTTCGTATGTGGCGCAAAAGACATTGGCGAAGCGCTGCGTCGTATCGGCGAAGGTGCATCCATGATCCGCACGAAGGGTGAGCCGGGAACGGGCAACATCGTGGAAGCTGTTCGCCACATGCGTTTGATTAACAGCCAAATCCGCAAAGTTCGCAACATGTCGAAGGACGAGCTGTATGCCGAAGCGAAAAACCTCGGTGTTTCCTATGACCTCCTGAAGGGCGTTCATGAGACAGGCAAGCTGCCTGTCGTTAACTTTGCAGCTGGCGGTGTGGCAACACCTGCTGATGCGGCATTGATGATGCATCTGGGCGCTGACGGCGTCTTTGTTGGATCCGGCATTTTCAAATCGGACAACCCTGAGAAGTTCGCTCGTGCGATTGTTGAAGCAACGACGCATTATGATGATTATAAATTGATTGCTGAAGTATCCAAGAACCTGGGTGCTCCGATGAAAGGCATCGAGATATCCAAGCTTAGTCCCGCTGAGCGCATGCAGGATCGCGGCTGGTAAGAGAGAAGGGGTAACATGAAGGTCGGCGTACTGGCACTTCAGGGTGCCGTTGCAGAGCATATTCGAAGCATTACGCTTGCTGGTGCCGAGGGGGTGCCGATTAAGAAGGTTGAGCAGTTGGACAGCATTGACGGCTTGATTATCCCTGGCGGCGAGAGCACCACCATCGGCAAGCTGATGCGGAAGTATGATTTTATGGATGCGATTCGTCAGTTCTCGGCCCAGGGCAAACCGATATTCGGAACATGCGCCGGACTGATCGTGCTGGCAGAGCGAATTCAAGGCGACGAAGAGGCTCATCTGAAGCTGATGGACATCACGGTGGCGCGGAACGCATTTGGACGTCAGCGTGAAAGCTTCGAGACCGATTTGCATGTAAAAGGAATCGAAGAAACGGTACGGGCTGTCTTCATCCGTGCGCCGCTCATTCTGGAAGTGGGTGCGGGCGTTGAGGTCCTGTCCACTTATAAGGATGAGATTGTTACAGCCAGACAGGGGCATCTGCTCGCAGCTTCCTATCATCCGGAGCTGACGGACGATTATCGACTTCATCAATATTTTGTGGAGATGGTTCGATCCCAGTCTACGGCACCACAGATGTAATAGTTACAGCAGAAGACATCTTGACTCTTTGGCAGTATGTGGGAGTCAAGTTGTCTTTTTCGCTGAAATGCAATAAGATGTATCGTATGTAATAACGTATAATGCAGCCTTGTCCCAAGGCTTTTTATCAACATATAGGGCAGCTGCTTCGATATACTTGATGGATGTTTTACTTTAGGAGGGTTTCCCGTGTTAGACGTAAAAATATTGCGCAGCGAGTACAGTCGTGTAGAAGAAGCGCTGAAGAATCGAGGCAAATCGCTCGATCTGATTGCGGATTTTCCTAAGCTTGACGCCCGGCGCCGGGAATTGCTGCAGGAAAGCGAAAGTTTGAAGAATCGCCGCAACACCGTGTCGGCTGAAGTAGCCAAACTGAAGAAGAATCGTGAGAATGCAGATGATCTGATTCTGGAAATGCGCCAAGTGTCAGACCAGATTAAAGCGATGGATGAGGAAGTTCGTGAGCTGGAAGCCAGCATATCCGAGCTTACTTTGGCGATTCCGAATATCCCTCATGAGAGTGTGCCGGTAGGCGCCTCGGAGGAGGAGAACGTGGAAATCCGCCGCTGGGCGGAGCCGAAAGCTTTCGATTTCGAGCCTAAGGCCCACTGGGAGCTTGCTCAGAACCTGAGTATTTTGGATTTTGAAGCAGGTGCGAAGGTAACGGGTTCACGGTTTACGTTCTACAAAGGTTTGGGTGCTCGCCTTGAGCGTGCCTTGATCAGTTTCATGATGGATCTGCACAGCGACAAACACGGCTATGAGGAAATGCTGCCTCCATATATCGTCAACCGGGACAGTTTGTACGGAACAGGACAGCTGCCTAAATTCGAAGAGGATTTATTCAAAATTAGCGATACCGACTACTACCTGATCCCAACCGCTGAGGTTCCTGTAACGAACTACCATCGCGAGGAAATCTTGAATAGTGAGGATCTGCCTAAATATTACGTGGCGTACAGCTCCTGTTTCCGTTCGGAAGCCGGCGCGGCAGGCCGCGACACACGGGGACTTATTCGTCAGCATCAGTTCAACAAGGTTGAGATGGTGAAGATTGTACATCCGGAAACATCGTTTGATGAGCTTGAGAAGATGACGGCGGATGCGGAGCGAGTGCTCCAGCTGCTGAATCTTCCTTATCGCGTCATGGCTCTTTGTACCGGGGATATGGGCTTTGGATCCATGAAGACTTATGATCTGGAAGTTTGGCTTCCAGAGAGCGGCGTATATCGTGAAATCTCCTCATGTTCGAATATCGGGGACTTCCAGGCTCGCCGTGCAAACATTCGCTTCCGTCCGGAACCGAAGAGCAAGCCCGAATTTGTCCACACCCTGAATGGTTCCGGGCTCGCGGTAGGGCGTACCGTCGCTGCCATTCTGGAAAACTATCAACAGGCTGACGGATCCGTCGTTATTCCTGAAGTACTTCGCCCGTACATGGGGAACGTTAGTATCATCGAACAGAAAAAATAAGTTGATAAAACAGTTTGTCTTGTGGTATAATGATTTTTGCACGTGATTCATTTTGCATGGATCATTACCACGTGGAGAGGTACCGAAGCGGTCATAACGGGGCGGTCTTGAAAACCGTTAGGGTGCAAGCCCACATGGGTTCGAATCCCATCCTCTCCGCCATACATAATCAAACCCAAACCGTTTCCTTAGGGAAACGGTTTTTTTATTGCTCCTTTTATATAAGAGGAATCATAGCATGTTCTTCCCTTCAATAGGTTCTCTGCTTTATGGAGGCTGCTGTATAAAACATCCCCTGTTATCGCAATTTATAGAGAAGGGGAGGTGTGAACATGAACTCAGAACTGAATGTGGATCAGTCGACGCTGGTCAATGCCTGGCAGGAAAGACTGCCCATCATATTAAAGCCGGGAGATCGCGCAGAAGTGGCTGCAGACGAAGGGGATCCGAATGCCATCCGCATTCATATTGATGCAGCAGGCCGCCAGGAGTATTCATTTGATTTTCAATGCACGTATGTGGATTCGCGGGAAGTGAAGGTCGATCTGGTCGATGTAGAGCGTGGGGGCGCGACGACCGATGAGCGTAATGAGAACATTCAGGGCATGGTGGGCGATTATACGCGCCATATCCATGAGTGTGCCCAAACGCTGCAGCAAATCACGCACCACTAGTTCCATGAATGGGTGAGACAGTTTCCATACTGTCTCTTCATGATATGGACATCAAAGGCAGGATAGCGTAGACATCGTTTGATCCATGAAATGGAGGGCTATCAGATGAGCAAACCAAAAGCGATTCCGGTACCGGAAGCACAAGAGCAGCCGAAGCAGCGCAAGGACCATGACCGTGGTGGCCAGGAGCCGCTGTCAGGCTCGCACAGAGCGAAGATCCGTAAGCAGGATGGACATTTCAATCCGGAGGGCTAGAAGCCTGTAGGAGCAAATACTGAGAGGCTAGAAAGCAAGAATCGAGGGAACTTCCTGTAATACGACAGGAAGTTCTTTTTTTCGTTATGAAACCTTTTGCGTCCAACTTGCGTATTAGTGTTCAAGTGTAATATTTTGGGGCCCCACCCTATTCGCATGTTAAGAAGTTTGAAATTAAGATGGATGGAAAAAGAAAGGAAATAAATTTTCAGCAAATATTCCAGAAAGTGTTTCTCATTTTGATTAAATGGTTTATGATTAGAAGGTCTGTTATTTTTTTGATTGTTAGAGGGGAGAGAAATTTTAATGAACAAGAAGTTTGCAGCTATTATGCTGACACTGTTGCTCACAGTGACAGTTGTATTATCCGGCTGCGCCAAAAAAGAAGAGCCTAAGGCAGCAATGACCAATGCTGCTACGAACGCCATGAAGATGACATCCTACGAAATGAAGAGTAAATTTGTCATTGAAGACCTTCAAGTTAACATACCTGCAGTTGAAGGCGATCCAAGTGTAACTCAAGCGATGACCATGCTGAAGAATGCTGAGGTTACGCTGGATGGTATCTACCAAGCTGAGCCAATGCAAACCGAAATGAACATGGGTATCAATCTGAAGGGTGACATGGCGATGTCCTTCAACATTGATATGGTCATGACGAAAGAGAAAATCTACATTAAAGTTCCAAGCATTCCAATGCTGCCATTCCCAGAGGACGTTGTTGGCAAGTTCCTCATGATGGACATGAAAGAGCTTGCTGAGCAATCCGGTGAAACGTTTAGCCCAGAAAGCCTGGATACCGAGAAGTCCCAGAAATTCGTGAACGAGATCCTTGAAGCTTTGCTGAGCGAATATGATCAAGCGAAATACTTCAAAGAGATCAATGTTAAAGATGCTGGCCTTCCAGAAGGCGTGGATGCAAAACAAGTGGTTCAATTCTTTGTAACCAATGATAACCTGAATGAAGCATTGGATATTATGGTAAACAAGGTTGCACCTAAGGTTGTTGACATTGCAGCTAAAGACGAGTACCGCGAGTTGCTGGGTCTGACCCAGGAAGATATCGACGCTGCCAAAGCTGAAGTATCCAACGTTAACCAAGACGAATTCAAAGCGGGCTTGGAAGAGATGCAAAAATATCTGAAGATCAACACATTCAACATCAACACGGCTATTGATAAAAAGGATTTCCCTGCTTATCAGGATGTTGTATTGAACGTTGATTTCAATGATCCAGAAACCAAGGAGAACGTGAAGTTGGCTGTGAAGGGTAGCACCCAATACAACAACATCAACGCAAAACAAGAGTTCAAAATCGGTATTCCAAAAGAAGCTGATGTCATCACGATGGAGCAATTTGAGGAATCCATGAGCCAAATGGGCACTTATTAATATTATCTCATCACAGACACCAAAACCCGGCCGTCATGGCCGGGTTTTTTTACGTTTCTATACATATTACTCTATATAAGGATCATATTTTCCCGCGCAAACGTCGGAAGAACTGGGTGAGTAGGGATGCGCATTCTTCCTGCAGCACGCCCTCAACCACGTTAGTCCGGTGATTAAAACGCGGCTCTTGAAGCAAATTCATCAGTGTGCCGGCACAACCGGCTTTGGGATCGCCAGTCCCATAGATCAGCTGTGGGACCCGGGATTGGACGATAGCTCCTGCGCACATGGGACAGGGCTCCAGCGTCACGTACAACCGGCAGTCGAGCAGCCGCCAAGCTCCAAGATGTTTGCTTGCCTCACGGATCGCTACCATCTCGGCATGGGCCGTACCATCAAAAGTCGTTTCACGCAAATTGTAACCACGGCCAATAATCTCATCACCCCGCACGATGACAGCGCCGATAGGAACTTCACCGAGCTCTTCGGCTTTCCGTGCTTCCGCGATGGCTTCTCTCATCCAGCGTTCATGATTATCGTTATCCACAGCCAGTGGGTCTATTGAATTTGATATCAAACTAAAGTCTCCTTTCACAGCCCGTTAAAACCCTGTATTTATACCCAATGTTCAACGAACATTTATTCGTTTGTTAACATGTTGTGGACAGAATTGTGGATAACTAAAATATTATACACAAAGTTATGCACATTATCCCCAGATAAGTTGTGTATTTGTGCGCAATCTGTGGATACGTTGTTTGTTTTACCGGGAATGGCCTCTTATATTGTAAGGATTCCCGATTTCAATAGCAATGCGATTGTGGAAAAAAGCATATAGACATCAAGCCGCTTGTCTTTTCAAACGTTCGTGATCAAGGTATCATGAGGGTATTAGATTCGCAAGTCGTCTATGTGACAGCAGAAAGGTGAAGATGCCACTTGTCGATTAAGACGAAATTATCGATGATCATGTCCATATCGGTATTATTTATTCTTCTGCTCAACATTACGCTGAACTATTACACGACCCAGGAAAATTTGCAGCAGGATAGTGAAACCAAAATGGTGATGGCCGCTACGCAGATTGCCATCACGGTCCAGCAAACCGGCTTTAGTTCTGCATATGTGGATAACATATTCGGTGATATGCTGAAGGTGGCCGCGGTCAATGCGGCAAAAACTTTGGATCCGGATATTAACAATATAACCAATCAGCAATTGGTGGAATTGAGTAAGGAGATCGGCGTCACCCACATTTCGCTATTGGTCCGGACGAATGATGATATCGTTGTTGCCCGGTCCTCTTCTCAAGATGAAATCGGCCTCTCAACAAAGAACTGGGGGTACTGGCATACGGCTTTTCAAGAATTGTTCCAATATGGTAAAGTCGTATCCGTTTCCGAGGGTCAGCGCGCCGATCATTTTTGGTCAGGACCCTTTGAGTTCTCCACATCCAATCCGGAATTCATTGATAAATGGGGATACTATTACGATAGCAAGCGCAATTATATCATTGATCCCTACATAAGGAATTCGAATATCAAGGACTTTGTGAAGATAACAAGCCCGGATACGGTTGTGAAGGAAACGTTGAAGTCGAATCCACGAATATTGGAAGTAACAGGCATCAACCCTGAAACGTTTGGCAATGAATATATGAGAGAAGATGGAACGGATGACGTTCACCACAAGCTTCGCAATCGCCCCATTACATTCGGCACCTACGACTATGGAAGCCTGGACCAAGATGCGGAAGCTGTGAAGAGGGCTGTTTCTACCAGCGATAATGTGGTGTTTGTCAGTACCATCAATAATAAGAAGGTGCTAAAAAGCTTCATCCCCATCGTATCTGAAAATAAACCGACCAGTGTCATCAGTGTTGTCATGGATTATGAAGCCATCTCCTCCGTAATGAGGGAGCAGATGATCAGTCTTGTGGCCATCTCATTGGTTTTATTGGAAATCGTGATATTCGGCAGTTATATTGTTGCGGGGTATTTTACCAAGCCGATTCAGGCCATCCTGGGGACTGTAAACGATGTCTCGGATGGTCACTTTGATCGAAGGCTGGAGGTCAGCAGCCGGGACGAGCTGGGGCAGCCAGCAGGTCGAATCAATGCGATGACACGTAATCTGGGTAACTATACGAGCCAGTTGAAGCAAATGGTCGATGAGAATCAATCCGTTAAGGAATATCTGGAGTCGGTCATTAATCAGACAGCCGATGCCATTCATACAACCGATACCTATGAACGGGTTATTAGTGTGAATAAAGCGTTTGAGCAATTGTATGGTTGGAAGGCGCACGAAGTGGTTGGACGGAAGCTTGCACTTGTGCCTCCGGCCAAAGAGGAAGAAGAAAAGGAACGCATCCGCCGCCTCCGGGCCGGTGAACGGCTTCCTCCGGTGGAGACGGTCCGTCTTCGCAAAGATGGAAGCACGATCGAGGTCAGTATCAGCACCTCGCTGGTGCACGATGAGAACGGTGAGGTTACTTCCATGATTAGCGTGTCTCGGGATGTGACGGAACGCAATCGGATCGAGGAGCTGCTGCGTCGTTCGGAGAAGCTCAATACCGTTGGCCAGTTGGCTGCCGGCGTTGCTCATGAGATCCGGAATCCGCTTACGACGCTCCGTGGATTTCTGCAGCTTCAGCAGCAGACCCACAAAGTTAATCCGGACCATATTGATCTTATGCTGTCGGAGCTGGATCGAATTAACCTCATTGTCAGTGAATTTCTGATATTAGCGAAGCCGCAGGCGATTCATTTCCAAGAGAGGGATGTCCGAGTCATCATGGGAGATGTCATTTCATTCCTTGACAGCCAAGCCCATTTGTACGGTATCGAATTCAAATTGAAATTTACTGATGAACCAACGTACGTACACTGTGAGGAGAACCAGCTCAAGCAGGTGTTTATCAATTTGCTCAAGAATGCGATTGAAGCGATGCCGGATGGCGGCAGTATCTGGATTGAGCTTTCAAGGCCGAAGGGCGAATGGGTACAAATCGATATTCGGGATGAAGGTCAAGGCATTCCGGAAGATCTGATGCCGCATCTTGGCGAGCCTTTTATTACGAATAAGGAGACGGGCACCGGGCTGGGATTGATGGTAAGCCAGCGTATTATTCAGGGCCACCGGGGGATGATGGAAATCGAGAGTAAAGTGGGAGTAGGAACCAAGGTGAGTATGGTTCTGCCTGCGGTTCAGCGGAATGCAATTGAGGGATAAGCAAGAAGTAGTTACAGATAAGGGGATGGCATCTTGAGAATCAATAAATTTATCAGTGAAACGGGATATTGCTCACGTCGTGAAGCGGACAAGCTGGTGGAGAGCGGGAAGGTTACCATTAATGGCGTGGTGGCAGTCCTGGGAAGCCAGGCAGAGGAAGGCGACGATGTCCGTATCCAGGGAAAGCCGCTTCAGGATAAGAAGAAGCATGTATACATTGCTCTTAATAAGCCGGTCGGGATTACAAGCACCACCGAACCGCATATTAAGGGCAATATTGTAGACTTCGTAGGTCATAACGAGCGTATTTTTCCTATAGGACGATTGGATAAGGACTCCGAGGGACTGATTTTGCTGACGAATGATGGAGATATCGTCAATAAGATCCTTCGCTCCGAGGGGAAACATGAGAAAGAATATATTGTGACCGTGGATCGCCCGGTAACGGAATCCTTCCTTAGCGGGATGTCCAGCGGCGTAAAGATTTTAGGTGAAATGACACTGCCCTGTGAGGTCACTCGAATGTCCGAGCGTGTATTCCGAATCATTCTGACGGAGGGGAAAAATCGTCAAATCCGCAGAATGTGCAGCGCTTTTGGTTACGAGGTCCGGAAGTTACAGCGAATTCGGATTATGAATATCCGTCTTGGCAGTCAACGTATCGGCTCATGGCGCGATCTTAACGAGAAGGAGAAGGAAGAGCTTGGTCGGCTGCTGAACTACAGGCTCGAGTAGCAGGCTGGAATACTCCTATTCCCTTAAACAAAAACAACCGATGGGATCTGGAGACCAGATGCATCGGTTGTTTATTGTGTGTTATAGTCTGTAGGGACCGTTCCCTTTTGAGTTATTCATTCACGCTTGTAAAGGTCGCGCTATCCTGGTATTTACGTATAATGGATACCTCGACTCTGCGGTTCTTCGCTCGTCCAGCAGCGGTATTGTTATCGGCAATCGGATGGTATTCACCATAACCGATCGGCATGAACCGTTTAGGGTCCAGCTCCGAGTTGGTGAGCAAAATCTTCATGAACTGCAAGGCTCGATCCGAGCTTAAATCCCAGTTCGATGGATATCGGCTGTTCGAGATTGGCACATTATCCGTATGACCGGATACAATGATTTCATAGTCCGGGAACTTGTGAAGCATTTGCGAGATGGCCTTCGCCAGTTTACGGGCCTCCGGCTTCACAACGGCTTCACCGGAAGGGAACAGGGCGTTATCCCGTATTGTAATGACAAGCTGGGAGTGGTTCAACTTGGTGCTGAGCTCCGAGGTTAAACCGTTATTTTTAATATAATTATCGAGCTGCTTCTTCAGCTTCTCCAGATCCTGTTGCTCCTGACGCATCAGTTCTGCACGTCGTTGGTCAGGTGTTGTTGCGGGAACGGAAGGTGATGTCGCTTTATGATCCTTAATATTAGGCGGATCATCGCTGGATTCCGTTTTGCTGTAATCCAACACCCCGGTTCCGCCGGTAAGAGCAACGCTGAAGGCTTCGCTCATTTCTTGAAATTTGCGTGCATCCGTCGCGCTCATGGCGTACAGCACCAGGAACAGGGCCAGAAGCAAGGTCAGTAGGTCTGCGTAAGGAAGAAGCCAGGATTCGTCGGCATGCTCCTCATGCGGCTCGTGTCTAGTCTTTTTGCTCACTAGCACCAGCCTCCCTCTCGCTGAGCTCAGCCCGTTCGGACGGTGTCAGGAACACGGAGAGCTTTTGATTGATTGCAATGGTGGATACACCGGATTGAATGGACAGCAAGCCTTCTACCATCATCAGGCGGATTTCAACCTCACGTTTGGATAGACGCTTGAGTTTATTCGCAATCGGGTGACAGATGACATAACCGGTGAAGATACCGAGCAGGGTAGCAATAAATGCAGCCCCGATGGCATGGGCGAGTTCGCCCATATCTTCCATGTGGGATAGTGCAGCGATCAAACCGATAACGGCTCCAAGTACCCCGAGGGAAGGTGCATACATACCAGCCTGGGAGAAGATCAATGAGCCGGAACGATGGCGCTCTTCGGTGGCATTAATATCTTCCATCAATACATCACGTACGAATTCCTGATCGTTGCCGTCGATGATCATGCGCATCCCATTACGCAGGAAGCTGTCATCAATCTCATCGACTTTGGTTTCCAGAGCCAGCAGTCCTTCACGGCGTGTGATCGAAGCCCATTCCATAAACAGCTTGATCATATCCGTTTTGTCCATCAGATTCTGCTTCACGAAGGTCATCTTGACCAGCTTCGGAATCTTTTTCAGCTCGACTAGCGGAAACCCGATGAATAAAGTTGCTGCCGTACCGCCAAGAATGATTAGATAGGCTGCCGGATTATACAAAGCGAGAAGGGAGGCACCTTTCAGAACCATGCCCACCAGTACCGCGACGATACCGATGATTAAGCCTATAATTGTTGAAATTTCCATACCACACCTCATCCGTGAGAAATAAAATAACGAATCCATTCGTCAGAACGGCTCTCATGGAGAACCGGGCCCCTTATGTGGGGCGTTATCCTATTTATCGTCAGGTCGGGCTTTTTTTTTTAGTTGTAATTTCCGGTATAATGGAAGGAAGGGAAACGAAGCTAAGTACGGCAAGGAAAGGAGTGATTGAGATGGGCGTTAAGCACGGAAGGGATTACGGCGAAATTCTGACAGAACTGACCGAAGCGGTCGGGCGAATTTCCGACAGCTATGTCTTTTTTGAAATGGAAGCTGAGGATTGGGGCAATTTGGGTGAAGCCGAGAGAAATGAGGTTCATGAGGCGCTGGCAGAGGATTTGTTTTATGCGCTGGGCACAGAGCCGGTGATTAACGTCGGCAGCGGCGTGGTCATGCATGATCAGACGAACCATCGAATACATATTTTGATCGGTGAAGAAGAGTTGGCCTTTGTGGCTCTTGTGTAATCACTCCAGTTATCAACGGATACAGGGCAGAATAGAATAGATGACAGAAAGCCCATATTACGTGTCAGTCGGCTTTAAGATAGGTTTTTTTCGGGGAGGAAGATAAAAGATGCTTTATACGCAGCAAGAAGTAGAGGCTCATCTGGAAAAGCTTGAGGGTTGGGAATTTGAACAAGGGAGATGGATCGTACGGAAGTATACCTTCTCCTCCTTCATGAAGGGAATCGCTTTTGTTGATGAAGTGGCAGCTATTTCGGAAGCTTTCGGACATCACCCCTACATCACCATAGATTATAAAGTCGTTACACTTCGTCTCACTTCTTGGGACGACGGTGGCATTACGGCTGTGGATATTAAGGAAGCGCAGCAGTTTAACGAAGCCTATGAGAAGAGTCGTTCGAAGGATGGCAAGGCGGCACAATAGAAGGGGAAGACGGTAAGTCCCCTCGGAGGTCCCGAATATGTAAAAACACGCTTGCCCCAGGAAGAACTCCAGGTGCAAGCGTGTTTTGCGTATAAGCTGATTTATTTTTTCTCAGCAAGGTACAGCGCGATGTTTGCGATTTCGTCAGGCTTGAGTTGATCTTTAAAGGAAGGCATTCCCTTACGACCTTTGGTTACAACGTTGAAGATCGCGTCCGCATCCATGTGTCCGCCTACTTGATTCAAAGCCGGTCCAGCGCCGCCTTGAAGTTGGTCGCCGTGACAGCTAATGCAGCTTGCTTTCAGTGTGGCTTCCGCTGCGGCAGCATCGAGAGTCACTTCCGGCATGGTCGGCTTCTCTTCCTGAGCTACCTGTTCCTTACCTGGGAGCGTAAACATCAGCGCGATAGCCAACGCACATGCGACGAAGAACAATCCGCTCATGATCCATTTTTGCATCGTCATATCGTCCCTTCTATGTATACTGCACTTTTGCACTTGTCTCCATTATAAACCAACATCCATAGACAGCATAGCCAGTTGTGACAAAAAAAGCAACTATACGGCGCAGCTTCATAAAAAGTACACAAAATTGTGCTTTTTCATATAGACAAAGATTACTATTCCTCATTTGCCGGGGGCTCATACACCATACAATGGAAAAGGGCGTTACCCGTTGGCGTAAGCCGCTCGTACGTATCGGTGATGTGAAAGCCTGCCCTTTGATAAGCGCGAATCGCGCGCTCATTCCAGGTCAACACCTCCAAGTCAATTTCGTCGGCAGGGCGCCTCCGCCTGGCTTCCCGGACAATCGTCTGCATAAACCGTTTACCCATTCCGCGCCCGCACCAATCAGGCCGCATGCCAAGTCCGATTCGTGTAACCTCATGCATCGGAAACAGTTGGGCAAATCCCCAAAGGGTCTCCCGTTCATCCAGAATCGAGATGTACTGCCTCTGGCGAATGTCCGGATCGCCAAACTCCACCTCAAGCCCTTTCATCTGCTCCCAGGGAAGAAAGCCATAGATATTATAGGGAGGAGGATAGGTCCAGGCGCATATTTCTTCCGCGTGCTCTTCACGCATGATTACAGTGTGAAATGAAATCGGTGTTGCATCCATTTGCAAAATCCTCCTATCGTATGCATGAATGATAACCATTTTACTTAATATTCAAGTCGCATCAAAAAGCCCGTCAAAGAGAGGTAAGGGCTCCTTTAACGGGCAAGCAGTATGTATAGGGATGATTAGCCTCTATAACTTAGGATGTTTCACCGGTTGACTCTTCATACTTATCATTGCTCATAATACGCTTCGCACCCACGTATCGCTGATCATAGTACTCCTCTGAAAGGCGGTTAATTACCACACCGCGGTTGGAGGAGGCATGGGCGAATTTGTCATCGCCGACATAAATGCCGACGTGGGAGATGCCCTGGCCCGATGTGTTGAAAAACACTAAATCGCCAGCGCGCAGCTCCTTACGGGATACACTTGTCCCCATGTCGAATTGAGAGCCGGATTGATGCGGGAGCTTCAGACCGAGTTTAGCATATACATACATGGTGAAGCCGGAACAGTCAAATCCGCTCGTGGTCGTGCCGCCGTAGCTGTATTTTGTACCTAGCACCTTATCGATTTCCTGATCCAGCGCACGATCCGCAAACACGCTGCCAACGCCCAAAGTGAACAACAGCGTGATACTTAGGGCTGCTGTCGATAATGTTTTCTTCAGCATGGAAAGCTCCTTTTTCGTTTGCCGCGAGGCATAGCAATCTATGATTAAAGCACTTACATTAATGACAAAGTTGTTACTGCGTCCATTCTATCAGACAGCAAGCGAGATTGGCAATTATTTCTTGGTGAATTTCGCTATTTTTCAATAGCATTAGCTGTCGAAGCATCAGATAAAATCAATATTTTTCCAAAATGGGTGTTTAATGAAGGGAGAGAAGGGTATATAAAGGGTAGAAGATGTGAAGACATGGCGAAGTGAAGTGAACTTGTAGAATAAATTTCATTTTTTTTTCGAAAAGCGGGAACTTTTTCGTTGTCCTGAACGTTATAAAGGTATAGACAGAATAAACAAAAGAAAAAAGCCGCTGGATGAGATCGGCACAATCTCATAAGCCCAGGGCTTTCTTGTAAGAGTAAATCAATAAAGTTCCAACATTAATTGTAGTTCACAGCTACAGATTTGTACGTATTCTGACTCATAATTCTCTTAGCGCCTACATATCGGTTGGCATAATAGCTCTGGCTTAGCGGACTGATAATGACACCACGCGAAGATGAGGAATGAGCGAATTTGCCGCTCCCAACATAAATACCCACATGAGATACACCTCTACCGGATGTGTTGAAGAACACGAGATCGCCAGCTTTCAGGTTGCTCTTGGATACTGCCGTACCTACTTTGTATTGAGCTGCAGATGTACGCGGCAGGCTTAGGCCAAGCTTCTTGTAAACATAGCTGGTGAATCCGGAGCAGTCAAAACCATTCGTTGTGGTTCCGCCTGTTTTATAAGAGACACCAATGGCTGGTTTGATTGCAGTATTTAATTTGGAATCGGCGAAAGCGCTTCCGGTCCCTAATGTGAGTGCGAGTGCGAGGCCTAGAGAAACAGCCGTTAACTTCTTTTTCAAAACAAAAGCTCCTTCCATTGCCTGCGAGGTTAGCTTAAGGGTTCGGTTGAAGGTCCCCTATGATCCCTCTCTTGCGAGATCAATTCACCCAAGACGGATCCCCCGCTTCCCATATCGTTATGGGAATTCGGCTCCTTAAAATGTTGATGAACCCATTCATTGACGTCTGACGTTCCAACATAATTAACGAATTTACATCGTTCCAACAAAAAAGTTACAGTAAAGATGACAAAGTTGTTACTAACATATTCGTTATTTTAGCAGAGTATTAACAATTTGGCAAACGAGGAAAGATCATTTTTAAACAAAAAAACCTGTCCCCATCTTGGGGAAACAGGTTTTTTTGTAATTTGGCGCTCAGAAATTTGTAATATAGAGGATAAATGAACTCTTATTCTTTGTAAAATCAAGCCCCGGATAGAAACGTGTCACTTCGGATTACAGCTTATTCGCGAGCATGTTTCATCATTTCAGGGTAACGAATTGTAACGATTAAGGATGCGGTGAGGAGGAATCTCTCCACAAATGATATTGAGCGGAAATTACCCAAATGTGGAAAAGTCCATTCAGAAAATAAGAGGCCTGCTGAATAATTAAGCCGATCAACCCGGCCCAGAAAAGCGAAGCCGAGCTCAGGAGCAACAGAATGACACAGGAGGATCCGCCGATGGTGATGGATAACAGCACTGCCGTGCCCAAGCGACGGAAGAGCGCATGGAGAGAGCTGATCATACCGAAGTCTCCCGTGCGCCCAAACTGCATATAGAGCAATAACAGGCGGATTAGATAGGCGTACAAGAACCAGCCAACGGCATACGGCAGTGCATGAAAGAGCAGAACAGGCTCCTGAATCCCATTTAGCAGAATCGGAAGAATTTTGGGCAGAAGCCAGTAACCGGGCACAAAGGTGAGAATAAGCTCAATCAGATAGAATAGCGTTACAGGTTTCCACAGTTTGCGCATGCCAGTGAAGAAGAATAAACCCCGCTCGCCCTTGGCTTCCTGGTGAAGGTTGTAGAAGATGCCGGCCCGAATGAGCGGGGTGAGAACCATCCGGATCAGGAGCAAACCGGCCAGAAGCCATCCGTAGGTGTGGACCGTGCTGCTCAGGGTTAGACTCATCTCGCCCTCATAGAAGAATAACAGACGGCTGAGCTCGTTAGGGGCAGAATCCGGATATCGCATCAGAAGGGGAACGACTGCCGATTTTACGAGTCGGTACAGGCAGTATCCCCACAGCAAACGGTATAAGAAGAGCAGAATCGAGACGTATAGCTGGTCTTTAACACTGATCCACCCTTGGCCTGCGTAACTTTTCATGTGCTCCCCCCTCACCATGACAGGCTGCCGAACAGCGTCTCCACAAGCTTGGTAATACTGAGATTCCAGCGTGTAACCACCTTCGGATCCATTCCTGCCTTCATATAGTTATTGATGTGTTTGTTCTCCAGGACGATGGAGTATTTGGGATCAACCATGGCCCAGGCGAGCGGAGTGCTGTACTCCAGGGTGTAAGTAACTTTGCCGTCCTTGCCGCTCCAGGTCCGCTCCACCGTTTTGCCGTCCTCAAAGGCGAACACGATCGGCACATTGGTTATGTCCCCGTCCTTGCTCGTAATCTTGACCGTAGACTCATAACGAGGATGTTCCGCCGTGCCTTTATTTTTGGTTTTGATCACGTCGATGGCGACATCCGCCATCTGGCTTCCATATACATATTGGTCAAAATACGGCTGCCATGACGTTTTGCTTACTTGCTCTACAACTTTCTGGAAGTCGGACGTGGTCGGATGCTTGAACCGGTATTTCTGGGCATACGTATGAAGAATCTTCTCCATCATCTGCGGACCGACCTGCCGTTCGATGCCTTGCAGCACCAGCTTGCCCCTCGTGTAAACATTCAGTGCGTAGTTTTCGTGGGAGCTGTATTTCCAGGATTCCATCTTCAGCGGTGCAGGGGAAGTAATGGATGCTCCCTGAGCTGCCGTGTTGGAGGTAATGCCGTATTCTTTTTCCATCACTCGTTCTTCTGCATAGGTTGCAAAGGCCTCGTCCAGCCACGCTTCCTCAAATTCATTACTTGCGATCATTCCGTAAAAATATTGATGGGCGATCTCATGGATGACGGTCCGCTCCAGCTCATATCCCGGCGAATCGTTTTTGGCACCGAAGGCCGTGACCAGCGTCGGGTATTCCATGCCGCCTGCACCGTTGCCCGATTCCGGCGGAACGACGATGGTCAACGTGGAATACGGATAGGTTCCGTACCATTTTCCAAACGAAGCGAGTGCCGACTTGGCGGCATCAAAGTAACGCTCCTTTAAGTCTTTATGGGCCGGATCGAGATACAGCTTGATGCGGACCCCCGGTACGCCTGGTGCGGAGAATGCTTCTTCTGCCGTAACAAAGTTTGGCGATGCCGACCAGGCAAAATCATGCACATCATCCGCATAGAACTGATAAATTTTTTCCCCGTTTGATTTTTGGGCAGGCTTGGTAGGGAATCCGGTCGCGGCGACAATGTAATTTTCGGGCACTCGGATGCGAACGCTGTAAATGCCGAAGTTCGAATAGAATTCGGAGTTGCCATGGTATTGATGAAGATTCCAGCCTTCCTCTGTTCTTCCGCGAAGACCAGCCGGTTCATAGACCGAAAGTTTAGGAAACCATTGGCCAGCCATAATAAAATTCTCGGTGGTTCCCATGCGAGCAAATATTTTGGGAAGTTCGACCTCGAACTCCAAGTGAATGGTAACACTCTCCCCGCTCTTGATGGGTTTAGGCAGCCGGAGCTTGGCAAGGCTGTGATCCTTGATGTTGCCGTCATCGGGTTGAACAAATTGAAGGCGATGGGTCAGGGCCAGTCCTTCGGTTGTTTTCACGCTGGTAATGGTCATGGAGCCGTATCCGTCGTCTGGCATGGGATCGGAACGAAGCCTCCCGCCCGATTCCTTCATAAAAGTCGTGTCATTGGAAGCAAATGCATTGGGATACAGATGAAAGTACAGCTCGTTTACGCTTTTTTTGCCTGGATGAGTCCAAGTGAGTGTCTGTTTGCCCTTGAGCTTGTTCTCCTCAGGCTCGTACCGAACATCCATATGATATTCCACCAACCGGTCGCTTAAGGCCGGAGCGGGAATATTAGGCTGCACCTTAGGCGGTGAGAGCGGGGCCTTCTCCACGGCAGAGGCGGAGGGCTTGCCCGCATTTGGGGCAAGAGCAGACGCTGAGGACCCTGGATTCAGAAATATCGGCATCGATCCTGCAAGCAAACCAAGGGCAAGCAGGGATGATAGAAAGACTTTGGCACGTGGTGGGACCATATCGAACAACCTCCCGTTGACAAGCATCTAGTGCATGTATATGTTTGCTTTTGGGTGATTATTAGTTAAAATAAAATTATTGGGACATGGTTATCAATTTAGCAGCCGATACGTAAAGAATCGGCTCTGATATAGGAGGTCGGCAGCAGTGGAGAATGAAGAGCAGAAGCAGGGTGCGAAGAAACCGATTGCTTTGAATATTATTAATAGCAAGAGTAAGCATAAAGGGTTTGGATCAGGCTCCATCGATCTGAACAGTCTGTCACCCGTCATTATCGATAATGGCGAGGCCCGAGTGGATATTGGGGCCATGCATGCCAAGAGTAAGGTGGAGAAGGGTATCCGTTTCAGCATGAACCGGGATGAAGTGCCCAATGGACGCCAGGTATGGATCGTGTGGGTGGCTGTAGATCGTACCGCCGAAGGACAGCATTATGCAGGCATGACCGCCTGTGAAATGTGGATCGACCACGAGGCCCGTCGTGGCTGGAAGATCCTCGCCGATCATGTGAATAAAATGGACGCGGCGATGAAGCGCAAGATCATTCTGGATGGCCTTGGCGACGTCGAGAAGAAGGCACTGCGTGAGCTGCTGATTTCGCGTAACGAGGAATGGTGGAATGCATCGCCCGAGGAAATTAAGGAAGCCCTTCGAACCGAGGAATAATACAATAAATGAAAGCAATTGTTCTAGATGTGAAAGTGGAAAGACCGGTTGGATTCGTAATCGAATCCCGCCGGTCTTTTTGTAATTTCGTAAAGTTAGAATGGAAGGGCGTAGGTCAGTTTTTCTTTTTGATCGAGAAACGGATTTTTGTATTGGAGCGTCAGCTTGCCGCCGGCATATCCGAGATACGTAAGGCCGTCACCAATGAAGCCCACCTCATTCGGCGGCATTTCCTCAATGACTTTGATGGTTTCCTCGTCCAGAAGCTCAGGATAGATAAGCTCGGCTGTCTTGCCTGTCGGATGGACGATATACAGGGTCGCCTTCGTGTATGGTCGGACGAGCAGGAAGTCCTGTTCAATCGCTTCTACGATAAAACTATCCTTTACTCCCGTGAGCGCGGCCAGGTCATAAGTTTTGACCGTTTTGCCCATCGGATGAACCAGGGCAAGCGTACTGCCGTTCATCATGGCAATATTGCCTTTGTAGCTGAGTTGGTCCGGATGGTAGTTGATCCCGGCAAAATTGGAATGATTGGTTTTGGATAGCTTCAGGATTTTCTTGTCCTGAATGAGCACCCGGTATCTTCCCTCATGAATATGAGGTTCGCCGTAATAATTGGACAAGTCGACCACATAGGTATTGCTATTGATGCGATGTGCGCTTAAGCTGACTTGATCGATCTCCTCAACCGGGATTATACCAACTTGGGCTGGCGTGGATCCGGCTTTACCCATCGACAGCATACCATTCTCGCGATTTACCCAGAACAGCATATTGGCCGTGGAAGCATAGGCGTATTTTGACCAAGCATCAAAGGTCGTTCTAAGCCCGGATTTGCTGTCATATTTCAGAGGGATGCCGAAAGCTTTGGTAATCAGACTGGCGGGAACATAAGTCACGCCTTTCTTCACGACCGGAGCCGCCTCAAGCTTGAGAGGGGTCCCCTTGGCATTGACTGCACGCGACTGTCCGATGATAATGCGAACAGACTGTGTCGGGCTGTTAATATACATCTCTTTTTTCCCCGGGATCGTCAACTGCAGCTGCAGATGTTCGGAAACTTCCTTCAATGGAATGAATACAACGCCTTTATTCGTATAAGGTTTATGTTTCACATCCAGAGTGCTCCATGTTGTCTTGCTCTGTGATGTGGAGGCTGCTGCCGCATGGGCAGGAATCGTCGTGAGCGATGAGGACGTAAGCAATAAAGACATGGCTATGGATGCGGTACCTGCTAATTTGATAATTTGTACGGACTTCATATCATTTCCTCCTTCTGGTTTTCACTCCCGTCTATATAAACGACTAAATAATGGGAAATGTTTCACCCTATCGTAAAATCATGTAAAAAATGATATATGCGATGGCATAAGATCAGAGTTAGTGCGCCAAAGGACGACCAAAAAACCGGAGCTGCCCTGAAAGGGCGGAGCTCCGGTTATATTAATATCCTGATTTCAGATCCTGATCCTTGCCAAGCAGGATGGTGAGACCAAGCATGGTAACGATAATGGTGGCGCCCATATCCGATATGATTGCAATCCACAGGGTCAGCCATCCCGGAATCGTTAGCAGCAAAGCAATGGCCTTCAGCGACAAGGAAAGTCCGATATTCCACTTAATAATCTGATTGACCCGTCTTGCCGTTTGGATGGCCCCTGGCAGCTTGCCAAGGTGATCCTGCATCAATACAACGTCGGCCGTTTCAATGGCACTGTCCGTCCCTTTCCCCATCGCGATGCCCAGATCGGCAGCGGCCAATGCAGGGGCATCGTTAATGCCATCACCAACCATGCCGGTTTTTTTGCGGGAAGAAAGCTCCTTGATCTTGGCAACCTTCTGTTCAGGCAGGAGACTTGCGAATACCCGAGATACACCGGATTGCTTCGCTATCGCCTGTGCGGACTGCTCGTGGTCGCCTGTCAGCATGACCGTATCCGTGATACCGGCCTCATGAAGCTTGCTGACGACGGTTGCCGTCTCCGGTCTGATCTCATCGGCAAGACCGAATTGGCCTAATACGCGATCCTCGCTTACGGCAGCAACGATCGTATAACCCTGGGCCTTCATTCTCCGGATGTCTTCCTCCACGGAGCTGATATGGTCTTGCGGGCCGTTCACATGCTGCAGCACTTCCTCGCTTCCGACCCAGAACAGCTTCCCTCCGATCTCAGCCCGAATGCCTTCGCCGGGCAGTACCGTTATCTGTTGAGGTTCATTAAACATGCACTGCGGATTCTTGATCTCCAGATGCTTCATGACCGCTTTAGCCAACGGATGGAGAGAGGATTGCTCCAGTGCGCCTACAACGGCATAAAATTTTGTTTCATCATATACCGTCTCCGCATAGACGGCAGGCTCGCCTTTGGTCAAGGTTCCCGTCTTGTCAAAAGCGATAGCTTCCAGCCGGCCAAGCTGCTCCAGGTGGACCCCGCCTTTGATCAGAATGCCGTTGCGTGCCGCGCGGGTCATCCCGCTGACCAGTGCAATCGGAGAAGAAAGCACGAGCGAGCAAGGGCACCCGACGATGAGGATGGACAGCCCCTGATAGATCCAGGTCATCCATGGCTGATTCAGCAGCAGCGGAGGAATCAGTGTAACTGCCAGCGCAATGATCATAATAGCGGGAGTATAGTATTTCGCGAATTTATCGATAAAGAGCTCTGTCGGCGTCTTGCTGTCCTGTGCCTCCTGTACAAGATGCATGATCTTGGCCAGGGAGGAATCCTCATAAGCCTTCGAGATGGCGATATAGAGCACGCCGTCGGTGCTTACGCTGCCGCCAAATACGGTGTCGCCCTCCCGTTTCGTAACAGGCACCGATTCCCCGGTTATGGCAGCTTCGTTCACCGAGCCGGTTCCCTGGGTTATGGCTCCGTCCGAAGGAATCTTCTCGCCCGGTCTTACCCGGACAACGTCCCCGGGAGAGAGGCTCTCGATCGGCACGCGCTGGGTTTGACCGTCTTTCCATAGATCGGCTTCCTTCGGTGCTGCAGCCAGCAGCGCTTCCATTGATTGCCGGGCTCGATTCATGCCGTAGCCTTCCAGCAGCTCGTTAAGACCGAACAGAATGGCAACCAGCGTGGCTTCCCGCCATTCCCCGATGATGACTGCGCCCACGAGCGCAACGGTCATCAGGGTATCCATATTGAATTTGAAGCGGGTCAGGTTACGCAGTCCGCGCAAGAACGTGGTGTACCCGCTCAGAATCATAGCACCTGCATATAGTGCGATCACAACCGGTCCGGCGACTTTTCCTTCTAATAGAAAGGTTAGCACATAAAAAACAGCCGAGATGGACAACAGCCACTTCATTTTTCCTTCACTGCCGTTACGGTGCTCATGAGCCTGACCGTGATCATGGCCATGTTCTTCGTCCTGTCCTTGTGCTGATCCATGAGAATGCGATGAAGGGGCATGTAGAGCAGCACCGGCGGCCGATAACGCTGTCTGCGGAGCATGAACGATGCGCGCACCGTCACTTTTCAGAATGGTTTCTACTCGGTTTAGATTCACATGAGGAGAGAGGGTCAGCTTCCCGCTGTTGTAACTCAGTCGGGCATTGTTCCCATGATCCAGCTTCTGGATCTCTTCCTGCATTTCACGTGTACAGTTCGGGCAGGAAAGCCCCTGTACCCGGTATTCAATAAGTTCGCCGCCTGCCTCCGAAGATGATTTGGAACGTTGATGGTTGTCCGTGCTCATCTACATCTTCTCCTTCTGGTGCTCCAGCGTCATGTGAAGCAATGTCCGGATATGGTCATCTTTGAGCGAGTAGTATACATTCTTTCCGGCTTTGCGCGATTTGGCGATATCTTTGTTCTTCAGCGTACGCAGATGATGGGAGGCCGTTGCCGTTGAGCTTCCGAGTACTTCGGCTACATCGCAGACACACAGCTCGCCGCCACTGTCCAGCATATAAGCTACCTTTACCCGCGTCGGATCGGCCAAAGCCTTGAAGATTTCCGCCATACCGATCATATCATCATCGGAGATCGTTTCTTTTAACAAAGCAATCCCTTCGGTTGAAGGACATTCCGTTTCACACAGCTCAAGGGAGACTTCTTCGTTCATCGTCCGGGCATTCATAAGAACAACCTCCTTGGATTAGGAGCAATAAGCGCTCTTTATTCTATATATTCAAACGTTGATTTGATTGTTAGTCATAATATACCCGATTTACTCACAATATTCAAACGGATATTTGATTGTTCACAAGCATTTCACAGTCCAAGAATGAATCGATAAGTCATATAGTATTAACCAATTCCAATGGTTAGGCGCAGTGTCGCCCCTCAGAAAATCCTTCCATTTCATATCACGCCAACTTATACTATTAGCAAAAAGATGTAAAATTCGCATAGGAAGAATACTGGGCCCAGGGCGCCTCATGCACTACATAATACCCTTGCACGGGCCAAACGTTTCGACTCGAATGTGTACATTATCTAATACCTATCCTTCGATTTACGGATGTGTATGAACAGGGGAGGCGAGAGTATGACTTGTCCAATATGTCGATATGAAACGGGAGATGGGAAGTATTGCAAGAAATGCGGGGCAAGGCTGATTATCGAGGACTCACCCGTATTTGCCGCCATGAAAGAGCAAACAGCAACGTCGGAGGTATACAGTGTCACTAGGCGAAGTGTCAGCAGTAGAGGGGAGATACCTCATGCACGCCAGATTGAATCTGCTTTGCCGGTGTATACCCCGCCGGATATTCCTTTCCGAGCGGCAGGCCGGCAGCATTCCGATGAAGATGAGGAACCCAATCCTTATTGGACCAGCTTAAAATTGTACGGACAGCTTTACGGGGATTATTTTCTGAAGGGACTAAGACATCCCTTTGGCGCAGCTGCCGGAACTGAGAACAGCCAGTTCTTCAACGCGATCGTGTCCATGGTGCTCTATGTTGTTCTTTTTCCACTCGCGCTGTACGCAGCGCTTCATCATGAACTGCAAGGGCTGCCCGAGGGGGCGTTTGCAGATCTTGTCCTAAAGCCTATCGTTTGGACTGCGATTTTCTTATTCTTGCTGAACGTCTTTACCTTCGCTGCGGTCAAGCTGTCCTTCAACCCGGCTGCGAAGCTAAAAGAAGTGATGGCAAGATTCGGAGCGTTGCTGCCCTTATTCCTCGTGTTGTATGTGGTCAGTTTTGTGTTCCTGTTCCTGAATGGCGATATATCGAAGGTTATCATCCTCCTGTCGTTCATCAGCACCGTGATGACCGTGCCGTTACTCGTCATGACCAGCTACAAGAGAAGAATGGTTGGCGGCCTGGATCCGCTGTATGCGATCCTGCTGGTTTACGTTGCACTGATGCTCGTGATCGTGATTCTGGGTAGTTCCATGATTGAATATATAACCGATTTATAATGAAGCCATCTACATAACATATCGTGGAAAAAGAAAAACAGCAGGTCCTCTTGCGGGAAAATCCCGTTAAAGGAGCTTGCTGTTTTTTTTGATGTGACGGGTTCGATCCGAGTTACTCGACCCACCATCGTTTGAAATCCTTCCACCAGGAACGCTCTTCCTGTTTCTCGGCCGCATCTGCAGGGTCAGCCTTCTTCGCGGGCTCGCCGTTTCCATGTTTGTCACAATATTCCGTAGGCTCCGTACCCTTGACGAAGACCTCCAGAACTTTGCCAGGACAGTCGGCGCCTGCAAGTTTTCCGGTCTTGGGATCCACATAAGCGCTGACGACTTCATCCGGGATCGGAAAAATCTTGGGCGGTACATTCTCCAGCGCTTTCTCCGTGTACTGCGCGAAAATCGGAGCTGCCCGCCGCCCGTCGACTTTGCTGATTTCCCGCCCTTTATCATATCCAACCCAGACCGCCGTCGACAGCTCCGGTGTATAGCCCACGAGCCAAGCGTCGGAGTCGGTGGTACCTGTCTTCCCGGCAACCGGTCGTTTCATCAGGGTAGAGACCCGGTTACCCGTGCCGCCTGTCTCGAATACCCCCTCCATCATACGTGTCATCACGTAAGCGGCAGCAGGCTCGACTACTTGTTCCCCTGAGTCTTCCGGCGCTGTATACAAGCTGCGGCCGGCGGCATCGGTGATACTCAGTACGGCGACAGGCAAGACCCGTTTACCGTTATTCGCCATAACGGCGTAAGCGGAGGCCATCTCCAGCGGACTGACGGGCGAGGTTCCCAGCGCCAGCGAAGGGACAGGCGCAAGCGGACTTGTGATGCCCATCTTTTTCGCCATGTCGGCTACTTTATCCGCGCCGATCTTCATGATGGTATTCACGGCATAAATATTATCCGAAGCGGCGATGGCTTCCCTCATGGGAATTTCCCCTAAATATTTATCGCCGAAGTTGCTGGGCTGATACGTTTTGCGGTTGTTATCGTAATGAAACAGAGTGGGCTGGCTGTTGAACACGCTGGTGCTCGTCATTTCCTTGGATGCAATAGCCGTAAGGTACATAATCGGCTTAAACGAGGACCCGGGCTGCCTTGTTTTGGCCAACGCGTGGTTGTATTGATTCTCACGGTAGTTCTTTCCGCCAACCATGGCTTTGATGTGCCCGTTACGCGGGTCGATGGATACAAGCGCCGTCTCCAGCTCGCTCTTGCTGTCCATGCCCTCGGATACAGCCTCTTCGGCTGCCTTCTGGGCCCGTGGATCAAGGGTCGTATAGATGTTCAGGCCGCCTTGTTCGAGCTGCTGATCGGTAATGTTCAGCTGTTTAGTAACGAGGCTTCGGACATAGTCCCGGAAATAGGAGGCAATCACCTTATTCTCCTGCCGGTCCTGAGGAAGCAGGGCGAGCTTGGCCGAGGCGGCTTTATCGGCCTCGGCCTCGGTAATGAACCCGGTCTCCGCCATGGCATTCAGGACAATCTGCTGTCTTTTGAGCGCATTGTCCATATGATTGTAGGGCGAGTAATACGTCGGGCCCTTTGGAATGCCGGCCAGCATCGCGCTTTCGGCCAAAGTCAGGTTTTTTGCCGACTTGCCGAAGTAGAGCAGGGACGCCGATTCGATACCGTAAGCCCCATGGCCGTAATAAATTTCGTTCAGGTACATTTCAAGTATTTGATCTTTCGTATATTTCATCTCAAGCTGGGCGGTAAATTTGGCCTCCTTGAGTTTGCGTGTCCACGTTTTTTCATGAGATAGGTATAAGTTTCGAGCAAGCTGCTGGGTTAACGTGCTTGCGCCTTGTTTGCGATCCATATGCTGCAGGTTGACCAATACGGCTCGGGCCATGCCCTTCATATCAAACCCCGGATGATCATAGAATTTCCGGTCCTCCACCGCCAAGGTGGCCTGGATCAGGAGGGGAGATATATCGGTCAAGCTCACTTGCTCGGCTGTATGTCCCGTGGTGGAGAAGGTGGCGATTAAATCTCCTTGGCTGTCGAGCAGACGGGAGTAGCGGGATGTTTCCGCGACGGGCAGTGGCGTTATAAATAAATAGGCGAGCAGAATGCCGCCGGCGATGATGGAAATGCATAGGAGTACGAACAGAAATGTAGCAAGCCGGACGAAACGACGTTTGCGCTTTGGTGATTTTTTTTGTCCCGGCATCAGTGGTTCTCCTTCCAGTCCTTTTTGTAGAGTCGAGGCTTTTGCGCTGCAAAAACGGAGATATGCTCAAATTCCCCTTAGCTTCCTTCTTTTTCTATACAGTATGGGGCTGCAGAAGGCAGGATATTCATCGGAAACGATGATGTTTTTGCTTCCATTCGTCTGTACCGGAAGTTTTGGTTGCAATTTGGGCTTGATTTAATATAATCTAATTTGTTTGGTACAATAGGAAAAGTGTGAAACTGTAAGCTAAAGGCATCTGCCCCGAATAAAGTTTTACGGCTTGGATCTGGACGGCTGAACATTATTCTAGCGGAAAGAAGGTAGTGACGATGGAATTATGGTACACAGAGAAGCAAACCCCGACTTTTGGCATTACGGCTAAAATCCGGGAGACTTTTGTACATGAGAAGACGGAGTTTCAACAACTGGATATGATCGATACTGAGGAATTCGGGCGCATGCTCGTTCTGGACGGTATGGTTATGACTACGATTAAGGATGAATTCGTCTATCATGAGATGGTCGCTCACCCCGCACTGAACACGCATCCAAATCCGAAGAAGGTTCTTGTTGTCGGCGGAGGAGACGGTGGCGTCATTCGCGAAGTGATCAAGCATCCGGGCGTAGAGAAAGCCGTACTCGTTGAAATTGATGGGAAAGTCATTGAATATTCGAAGCAGTATTTACCTGAGATCGCCGGCAAGCTGGATGATCCGAAGGTCGAAGTGCTGGTTAACGATGGATATATGCACATCATTGAGCACAAGAACGAATACGACGTCATTATGGTAGACTCCACAGAGCCTGTGGGCCCGGCTGCTCCGTTGTTTGAGCGCGGATTCTACCAAGGGATCTACGAAGCGCTGAAGGAAGACGGTATTTTCGTGGCGCAAACGGACAACCCGTGGTTTAAAGCAGACCTGATTCAGCAGGTCAACAAAGACGTGAAGGAAATCTTCCCGATTGTCCGTGTGTATGGAGCGAACATTCCAACCTACCCAAGCGGTCTGTGGACCTTCACGATGGGCAGCAAAACGTATGATCCGCTTGAAGTGGACGAGTCCACAATTGATGAGATGGATACGAAATACTATTCGCCTCGCCTGCACAAAGCCGCATTCGTGCTGCCTAAATTTGTTGAAGACCTGGTGAAATAAGGAGGAGCGTATAAACTGATGAAACTGGATCAAGGTTATTCCGGCAACGTGTTTATTTTGAGCTCCGAGGATTATGAAGGGTCCAAGGCTGTCATTTACGGTATGCCGATGGATTTCACGGTTAGCTACCGTCCCGGCTCCCGTTTCGGTCCGGCTCGTATTCGCCAGGCATCCGTTGGCTTGGAGGAGTACAGCCCGTACTTGGATAAAAGCATTGAAGACATGACGTATTTCGATGCAGGTGACCTGATGCTGCCTTTCGGCAATGCGGGCCGCAGTCTTGAAGTGATTGGCGATTATGTAGGCAAGCTGCTGGATGACGGGAAATTCCCGATCGGACTTGGTGGCGAGCACCTCGTATCCTGGCCGATCATTCAGAAGGTGTACGAAAAGTACCCTGACCTCATTCTGATCCATATCGATGCCCATGCTGACCTGCGCGAGCATTATGAGGGAGAGCCGCTGTCCCACTCCACGCCGGTCCGCAAAGCAGCGGGAATTATGGGCGGCAAGAACATTTATCAGTTCGGTATCCGTTCCGGCTCCCGCGAGGAGTTCCAATATGGACGCGAGAACATTAATTTTTATCCGTTCGAAGTGGCGGCGCCTCTTAAGGAAGCCTTGCCTTCCATGGGCAACCGTCCGGTCTACGTGACCATCGACATCGATGTGCTTGACCCGTCTGCCGCACCGGGCACCGGTACTGCAGAAGCGGGCGGCATCACATCGAAGGAGCTGCTGGAAGCCGTGCACCTCATTGCGGGCTCCGACGTGAATGTGGTCGGCTGTGATCTCGTGGAAGTGGCGCCGATCTATGATCCGACCGAGCAGACCCAGATCGTGGCTGCGAAGCTGATTCGTGAGATGCTGTTGGGATTCGTTAAGTAGTCCACCCACCCAAACCCTCCCTGCCAGGGAGGGCCCCAAGGGCGCTGCCCTCTGGACACCCGGAACTTTGGTGTTCGGAGTGGGTATGAGGATATGAGCGGGGCTGGTGCTTGTTCCCGGCCACCGCTCGGTCTCCCCTGCGGGGACGCCCTCGTGGCCTCTGGTGCGCCCATATTTCAGCCGAGGCTATTCGCCTCTCGGCTGTTGAAGAAAAAGCAAGCCTCCCCTATCTAAGCCTTCGGCTATCGGGGTT
>NZ_BIMF01000036.1 GCF_004000945.1 Paenibacillus lautus NBRC 15380 | reverse complement strand
TGGGACCATGTTCTTGTCCCTCGACATGAAACATAATTGACACAAAAGTGGTTACATTCCTCCCCTTTTGTGAAACGGATATCAACGATCATTTAATTGGTCGATAATATTTTAAGCTCTCTAAGATACTGTTCAGCCAAGTCAACTTGAACACTGCCACACGGAGTTTGCGTCCAACTTTTGGTTTTATGTTGATCCAAGTTACGCTAATCTGCCGGTTGTCTTAACGAAAAAGCAGCCGATAATTTTACCGGCTGCCTCCCTATCTTTATTAATAACTAACGTTTCCCGTTAGTTGAACGACTGAAATCGGATCTCGTACCTTATCTGACATCGATAAAAATATAGTTTGTTCACCATGAACACTTAATCATAATATACACTCGAAGATATTTCAATCTAAATTACGAGACAAAGAACAAAATTCAACCCATAAAAAATCCGCGTAAAACGCGGACTTAAATGGATATGTATGTTCTTTCCTCTTACATGAATACTATGCAAGTGGCAATAAACTTTCCTATCTAGTATTGAGCCCGCTATCGTCCTTAGTCGTGCGATTGTAGACGACGGTTTCTTTGGTGCCGTCCGCGTATTCCAGGTCAACTTCGTCGATACGGATTGAATCCAAAGCACCTTGATACGTGAAGAGCTTAAATACACCGAGTTCTTCCCCCGGCTTGACCGGACCGACATATTGAAGATTGAAAGAGTTCTTTCCGGAGTGCTCGTCATACGAAGGGTCTCCTACGGGATTAAATGTGCTGACCTTCACGGTATAGTAGTCGATCGTTTTGCCGGTCAAATTACTGACGAGCCACGTCAGCGTGATACCGTTCGCTGAATTGACACTGTATCTGAACTCACTTGGGTCGCTGAAACGATTCTCCGCTGTCACTCGGGTAGCTTCGGGTTCGTCGTTGGCCGTTTCGTTACCTCTTTGATTCTGAGCCGTGGAAATCGTTGCGCCTTTTTCGCCATCTCCGTTGGAAGGTTCGTTTTCGGCATCCACTGTTTGCTCATCATCATCTGTCACTGTTTGCCCAGCTTTAACTATAGTTGGTTCACTCCGACTATAACCCAAGTCTTCCGAGAAATACACACCGCAGCTGAACGCGATGATAATAGATATTAGAAAAGATAAAAAGATATTCAATTTTTTAGCCATGCTGATGTCCTCGCCTTTTCCGTTATTTGTTTTATAATAACAGATCTAGGTCCAATGGAACAGACATAAAGTAGTATTATCGAACTATGATTGTATAGTAAGACCTATAACTCGCAACTCCTTCTTCCTTCTTCTTACATGCATTGATTCGTTACGCTTCAACTTTACGATCTATCAGATACGCGGTCGCATAAACGATCAGCGCTGCAATGACTGTTTCAAACGCTAACCCGCCCCAGGCAAAGGCGAGCTCCCCAGGCGTTACGTTCACGCTGGTCTCATTCAGTGAATCGTGGCTACAGACCCGATCCACAGCTCTTCCGTTGCAAAGAGCAGATAGAGATCCACCCCAGCAAATAATGCAGCTCGAAGAATACCAGGATGCCGATCCAGACGCTGCCTTTTTTCGTAATACTCCGGGACACGGTTATCGCGAAGAAGATCGTAATCATCAAAAAGATAAACTGCCATGCCCCCAATAAAGCGTTCGTCACATAATACATATCGGTAATTCAGAGAGATTGAGAACTTCCCATGGTATACCGGACATTCTCCAATATAACCAGGCATGGGCAAGCATCAGAATAGCAAACACCAGCAGCGTTGCGCATGCCAAGAACAAGGATGACGCAATGTTCCATACCGAGCGAACGGGAAGCAGTCTACGGTGGTATGCTTTAATGTTGCTAGCGAAGTTCTTTCAGGTTAATACGAGGAGCAGCGCGCTTGCGGAGCCGTAGGCGAGCAAACTCAGGATCATCATGACGCCCGGTTCCCAATTCCTCATCGATCCGGTTACCGTGCTGACGACCTGTACAATCAGCAGCACCGCGAGGGCGCCGAGCAGCGTCGTCGCATTTCTCTTCCAGTCGTATTTCAGCATAGTGTTCACTTATTGCAATTATCGTTTTTTCAGCATTGTGTATTTGACTATGTAATCTCTTTATTGCAGAAAATACTGTTGTTTTTCCTGCAGTAGACAACCCTTCGATAATTACTCCTCGAATCATAATTCACCTCTTTTGCAAGCTTCAGTATCCTTCCCGATTACTCTCAGCTCAACAAAGGGAGCCGATATCGTTAACGGCTGCCTTCTTGTCTTCTTGAACTAACGTTACCCGTTAGCTTAATACAATAATATGGTAAAATGCTTAATAATTAATTGAAAGTAGGTGTTGAGAAAAATGGAGCCAAGAATCGACCTGATTACAGTTTTGGCAGACGATGTATCAAAAATGGGGAGGTTTTATCGAGACGCACTTGGTTTTCGTATCGATTCAGAATCAGATCATTACTATGGGTTAGAAAATAAAGGTGTAAGATTTGCGATATGTTCTCGTGAAATAATGTATCAAATCACTGAACACAAAGATTACAAAGAACAAAAAAGTGGGCAAGGTTTTGAACTGGCATTTCCAGTTGATTCGGCTGATGAATTGGATAGAGTTTATGCAGCAATCATCTCAAAAGGGGCTACTCCTATCAAAGCTCCTTCGGATATGCCTTGGAGCCATAGAACTGCATTCTTTGCTGACCCAGAAGGAAATATCCATGAATTATTTGCTCCGAAAGCAAGGTGATTAAGCTGCTAAAGGCAGTTGACCATTGCCACACTATCCTGCCCGTTAGTTTAACCATTCCTTAGTTACTCAGTCAGACATTGTAACAACAAACTGTTAAATGCAAACTGGTCGTCTCAATAATCGTCAGTATATTTATTTAACATTCGAATGCCAACCGTATTAAACTGAGGCAGGATGACGCAATGGCACCCTGCTGCCCCTGTAGCATAGTACCAATCAGGTTGATGGTACCAACCGAGTATGCGCTTAGTTTGAAATTGATTTTTTAACTTTTCCGTAAGCGTTCATGTCCATCGGTTGATTCCAGTCTAACCATGGCAAAGTTATCTGAAGTAGTGTAATCAGATACTAAATTCTGATGTGGTAATGCTGGCCCATTCGGTTCCTTTCATCTCTAATGGGTTAAGGATCTTTTCACGTAGATATTGGGATATAACTTTGCCAGTCAGTGCCTTTACAACAAAGCCTTGCACACCTTCGCGTTCAAATTGCTCCTTTCCAAAATACTTAGGTCCAGTAGCGGTTGCCAGATCGCATAATGTAATTTCTCCAAGTTCTATTTTGCCTAGTTCATTGATAATTTTGTATACAGGTGTACTTAAATCGATGTTGTTTTCCAAAGCAGCCATCGCCATAGCTAAGCAAACATAGGTCTTTCGCGTCGAATAAATATTGAATTGGGATTGATCTGATGCGACAAGAGCTCCCTTTTTGTGGTGATGGAACCCATGATACCGTTCAAATACGATTCGGTCATTTTGTATAACCATTACTGATGATGCTGATGCTCCAAATTCCTGTTGTGCTTGATGTATATAGTTGTATACTGGCTCAAACTTCTCATTCTCATAACATACAGGAAGATTCACTTTGCCACTCCTCGCAATAATCGTTAGGAATATATGTTCAATAAATTTGGAAACATATCCTTTCCGTGATGCACTTAGTCGGAGCGGATATGCCCGGCTGATTCTGCTTACTCGCTACTGTAATCTCCGAATCAACTGCTTACTCCAGCTGGACCGAGAGGCGATTGCACCGTGAACAACGTGTTAAATGATGCCTCCGGACGTCTATGAATTCGCCTCATAATTGCTACAATTCAAAATTGCATCCGTCAAACGGCATATCTCTTTCAATCAAATGAACCGCATCAATAATAGCTTTCTTTTGAAATTCTGACAGATTATCTTCATTCCCATCCCAATTGCTAAGCCACCAAAAGAAAGACCCAATATTTCTATAATCCATAAACAAAGGAATAAGTCGGATCCATTCATAATCTAACCCGTTGTGTAAATAAGGATTATTTATTTCTGCTGGCTTCCATTCCTTCTATGCATACTTTCGTCATGTTGCCTTCTATTGTTTGAATTGGCAATGAGGTGCGAACACCGTTTTCAGCTAAGTAACGAACCCATTGAACTTCAGCCTGAATCGTCTTTTCATATTCAACCGGTTTTGGTGACAACCGTAGAAAATAAGCCCTACTGTCTTTAATGTATTTGTAGACTTCGTTAGTGGAGTTACTTACAAACTGTATGGAATGAATGTCAAAATCGAAAGCTCTACTTGCTTGCGAAAGGATTTCATTGCTAACCAAAGCGCTTTCACCTCCTTCCCCATTGAGATCAGTTTTTCGGTGATTCATCGCACGATCCCTTGTCTCTCGGCATCAATAGCATTCAAATAATGTCTATCATTTCATATCAATACCGCAATTCTTTAAATAATTTATTATGTTTCCATATGAATGATCGTCCCAAATAATAAGATAATATTTTTCAAAGTTAAATTCTGTAATGTACTGAGTCGATGATTACCTTCATGCAGTCTAAACTTCCGTTAATTACTCTTATGCAAATTTGATCAATATTATAGTTCCACCGCGGAAAGTTTGTTAAAATAAGGAGGGGGTTGTTAGTATTCTTCAATAAAAAGATACCAATTTTTATTGAATTAATGAGGCAGGATAATTTAGGTTGATATAGATTTGACAATAAAAATTTTTGGGAGGTAATTTGGATTGCCAAATATAACTGATAGTACAATTAAATATCTGGATTATTTGAATTTAGATTTAGAGAAGCCATCATATAATTATTTAGAACAAATTTGCCATGCACAATTAAATACTTTTCCCTTTGAGAATATCAGCAAATTACTCTATTTTAGAGATAATAATTATAGTAATTTTGAGCTACCTTCATTTGAGTTATTTACTAAGAATTTTAGCGAATACAACTTCGGAGGGACTTGTTATACTTTAAACTCCAACCTAATGATTTTGTTACGAGAGATAGGGTTTGATTGTTATCATGCTATGCTTGGAGAGGAGCATATGGGCATTATAGTTAAAATGGATAATGAACGTTTTTACGTTGATTGTGGTGCTGCGGCTCCCTTTTTCAAGCCAGTACGTTTTGAGAATGATTTAAAGAATATCTCTGATTTTGGTAAAGATGAAGTGTATATTTTACCAGAAGAGATACAAATAAACAGGTATAAATATGTCCGCTACACTAACGGTAAACAAAACGGAAAAACATGGCGCTTCAACTCTCGAAAAGAAGCTAAAGTTAGTGATTTTAATGATGTTATAGAAAAATCTAATAAACCTAACGCCCCATTTATGACTATCTTAAGATGCCAACTATATCAGACCTATAAACAAAGAAGTGTATCTTTAGTAAATAATAAGTTCGGTATACGTTATTCAAATGGTGAAATAAATGTTAAAACCTTATCCTCATCAGAGGAAATAAAAGCAGTGCTATCAGAAGAGTTTATGTTACCCAAATTACCAGTAATAGAAGCTATTGAAGTGTTAAAGACATTGAATATAGACATTTTTGCACAAGGTACATAGATATTGAACTAACGAATGGCGATAGTTTTAGTAAGTAACATCAAACCACCCGTTATGCGGGTCGAGGGATCAAGGGGTATTCCAATATCCGTTGTTCAAATTCAATTATTTTATCTTCGCAGCGTTTTGTAGCAGCATGATGACTAGTTTTTATTCTGTCTTGCTTTAGCCACTCTCGGTAATTGTTTCTCAAAAATGGATAACACATTTGAAATCAAATGTTCGCTCGGACTTTCATTGTCTTTTAAAAGTGCATATATAAGATTCAAGAAAGTCTTTGCATCTTTCTCTGTTAAACTTTTGATTGATTCCATGGTAATATCTTTTGGAAAATTTTCTTCTTTTGTCTCCAAAATTTATTCCTCCATCTTTAAATATCATTTATTCTTCCGTTATAAACTATTAATGCGTTGCTTCCAAGCTACCTCCCTTGATTAAAACGTTTCCAGTGGTTGGAAAGTTGTTTTATTGTTTCCCGTTAATTTAATCACCTATTGTTAGCTGCTCTTCGTAGTCCTTCTTCATAGAAAGCTTTATTTGCTTCGACCCAAGCAATTTTTAATGCCTCTTCTGGTTTGAACAGCCCTCTTCCGTTTGTTTCATAAGTATTTTGAAAATCATCAAGCCTTATGATTCTTGCAGAATAAAAGACCATATAGCTCTCTGGATATGGATACTTATAATTCTCTGGCTTGTTATATAGTCTTATCAATTCATATCCGAGAACGTGAGGAGATTCAATCAAAGCACCCGTTTCTTCATAAAGTTCCCTTTTCATTGCCTCAATTGGCGTTTCCCCAGGTTCGATATGCCCTCCAGGTATATCCCATCCTCTTTCATTCAAATTAGTTAATAACAATGCGTCTTCTTGAAATGCAAGTACAAACGAGCACGTTATTAATTCTTGACGAGGAATAACTTCAGACAATACTAATTGTGTTACGTTAGGCAACGGGAGCCCTCTAACGTTTTTTTCTTCTCTGATAATTTTCATTTCAAAATTTCACCTCTTCAATACATTGGAATTTAAAGCAATACTTTAGAGTCACAAAATTTCTATAAAACTGCCCGTTAGCTTAATTAAGGCAGCTGATCAATCTGACCGGCTGCCTTCTTGTCTTTATTCAACTAACTTCTCCCGTTAGCGCAATAAGGCTGTCGATGATCCGACAACAGCCAAGAGTTAAATGCTATCTTAACGCCATTAACAAATCATCAAATTTCCCTCGCCATTCTCGGTGAGTCGTCCATTTAACATCTTGATTGTCACCATATCTCCTAGGAACAATATGGAAATGGGTGTGAAACACATCTTGTTGTGCCTCGGGTCCTGAACTGTTAATTATCTGGACATTTTTGATTCCTAACTTTGTGTTATATAACATAGTTATCTTTTTAACAACTGACATTACTTTTATCAATTCATCTTCAGGTGTGTCAAAAATGTTCTCATAATGCCTTTTTGGAATAATTAAAGTATGATATTCATTTACGGGATTTATATCGAGAAAAGCATAAACGGACTCATTTTCATAAACCTTCCAAGAATTGGCTTCACCTTTTACGATTTTGCAGAATATACAGTCTTCCATTAACAATCTCTCCTCCTTACCCCAGTAACAGAACATTTACCAGTTGGGTAATTTTTTTAGAGGTTGTCATCTCCTCGGCGACCTCGTTGTACAGAAGTATTCAACAAAATTATTACGCTATCCTGCCCGTTAGCTTAATGAAAATGCATGGGAACATAGTTAAATACTTATCTAATCGGGAATCGGCTCATGTTCTTGTCCCCCGACACAACAAGAACATGTACCGTTAAAGGACAAGAACTTGTACCCTTTGCCGTAACTCCTTTTCGACTGTTAGATTTCTTCCATCATCGTTTTAACAAAATCTAAAACCCGTTGGACTTTTAGTGCTCGGTAACGCTGGTCACTCTGGGTTTCTCGGACGGCAGCGATCGTCTCTTCCGGTAGCCTTTGGATCGGATCCCGAGAGCGTACTTCGGCGCACCGAAGACAACGAACGCATTTTTCAGAGCCTCGAGCGCGCCCGGACGGTGGTGATCGTTGTGAAGCACCGTGTAGTGACAGGTCCTCCCTCCCGTAATCTTCAGTGTCAGCATTTGAGCAGCTAAAGAGATATAGAAACAGCTGCATTGTAGGACACAAATATCCTAGAATGCAGCTGTACATTCCCCGTTAGTATAACAATGCATCATCTCTGCAGTTCCGAAGGAGTTAATGTACAATGAGGACTGGGCAACTTGATAGCTGTGAAACCTTGTGGCTGACACTTCCAAGCATCATTTCTTTTATGCCCCGTAGCCCACGGCTTCCGATAATAATAAGTTGCTGCTCGGTATCCTTTGCATAATTTAATATTTCATATGCAGGATCTCCCTTAAGATGAACAGTTTTCGGGTTAATACCCGCAGATTCTAATTTAGATTTGGCTTGTTGCAGCTGTTCCAGACTCGCTTTCTCCATTTCGTTCAATAAATCTTCCAAGAAATTCTCTGGTACATATGTCATGCCATTCGACACATATTCCTGGCTGACATTAACCAAGGTAACTTGAGTTTGTTTGTTTCGGGCTATTTCAATGGTTGCATCAAGGAGTTTGTTCGTTATCTCAGCTTTATCAATAGCCACCATAATTTTGTCAAACATATTTATCATCCTTTCCGTGGTACTCGTAACTATTTCGGCTACCTACAAAACGGTTGCTTGCTGCTCCTATACCGACTAAAAAGAGTAAGACCGATGCGCCAAGCAGAATGAAAAGTGGCAGGTTCCAACTATTTGTCACATCATGCAGGTATCCTATAAGGGCAGGCCCGATTGCGGCAAGAAGATATCCGATCGATTGCGCCATGCCAGACAGTTCCGCTGCTTGGTGCGCATTTTCAGTACGTAACCCGAAAAACATCATGGCCAAACTAAAGGCGAAGCCTCCACCAATTCCGAGTATGATGATCCACAACAGAATGATATTGGAGCTTCCGTAAAGAAGTCCGAGCGTCCCCGTCAAAAGCAAAATGGTTGTGATGACCACTAACAAACGTTGGCTCGACATGCGTCCAGCAATAACGGGGACAATAAAGGTAAATGGAAGCATAGCTAACTGCATGATCGAGAGGTACCATCCAGATTGGTTGGAGTCAATTCCTTGCTGCTTTAAAATTTCAGGCAACCATGCAATCAACACATAGAAAACCATGGACTGTATACCCATAAACATGGTTACTTGCCAGGCAAGCGGGGATCGCCAAACATTCACATCGTTGCTGGCCATCTGTTGACTCGTCGTGGCTGTTTGTTTCGTTTGATTACTTAATTGGGGTAACCAACAGAGGATCGATACAAAGCTTAGGATCCCCCATATTCCCAGTGCTCCCTGCCATTTAAGCCCTGCGTTCACGGCTAGCGGTACACTGATTCCCGATGCGATTGCTCCACATAAATTCATTGAAATGGAGTAAACACCTGTCATGGAGCCAATTTTATTTGGGAAATCCCGTTTGATTATACTGGGCAATAATACATTACAAACGGCAATTGCGAATCCAAGAACTGCTGTCCCAATAAACAGATTAACTGCGCCAGATAAAGATCGTATTACAATACCAACAGTCAGAAAGATTAGGGCAATCAAAATGATACGTTCAACACCATACCTTCGCCCTAATTTTGGTACTAATGGCGATAATAAAGCAAAGGCAAGCAAGGGTACCGTTGTGATCAGGCCTGCTAATGTATTTGAAATATGAACGTCATCCCTTATAAGACTCACTAAAGGACCAACTGAGGTTAAGGGAGTACGTAAATTAGCTGCAATAACAATAATGCCCAGAATGATCAGCCCTAAAGAGGATGGCACGGATTTTTTATTTTGTTTTTTCGGCATTCTTCATTTCTCCTATCCTGAATTCATATATTATTATTTATTTCTATATGACAATAACATCCGCGCGAACAACAAAAGTATATTATAATATATTAAATTTAACAATATATATTTTATAATATATTAATTCTCATCTAAACAACAAAAATACAACTCTGAATTCCCGCCATGGATTTCGGAGTTGTATTTAATAAGTAGAATTTATCGATTTTTAGAAACCATACTTTAAGGATATATGGAGCACTGTTTCGCTATCCGTACGGTTGGTATAAGAGTGAGGACAATCTGCACGAAAACTGATCGTATCATATTGATTCAATGTATAAATCTCTTCATTGACTTGAATTTCAATGGAGCCAGTCATTACTGTCGCGATTTCAGTTGTATTCACATGATGTCCTTCGGGGTGATACGAGCTATTCGGCTGTAAGTAAGCCCGACACATTTCAATATCGTTGCTTGCGTTTTTAAAAACTGGTTCAATGATCCAATTTTTTTGATCATTAGAAAACCGCAGCCCCTCCCCTGCTCGATACAAATTAACAGGGTCTTCTGATTTGAACAAAGCAAATAGCGGTAAAGATATGCCTTTTGAAATTTTCCATATAATCGCCAAAGTTGGATTTGTTTCGCCACGTTCGATATTCCCCAGAGTAAGTTTGCTTACGCCCGTTAATTCCGCTAAGTCGTCTAAGCTCATATTTTTTTCTTTTCTGTACTTTTTCAAGGCACCGCCCATTTGTAATACAATTTGTTTTGATTCATTGACTTCATCCATTTAATATTCACCTCAACAATAAACTGTTATAGCTAGTATATTGTTAATCTAGATTCTTTTCCATACGGATTAGTATTTGTTCCGACACTAGCTTCTGCTAATAAATGTGTTGAGGAAATTATTCCAACAAGCAAAAGGAACACAGTTGTGTTTCATGTTCTTCATCGCCTATGGATAACTTCTCCATTTTTTTGGAAAAGTTGTACCCATAATTCAAACGTTTTAGTGAACTATCCTGCCCGTTAGCTTAAAGAAAAATGGAGCAGCTGCCAACCGGCAAACTGCTCCTTGCTTTTTTGGACTAACGTTCCCAGTTATTGAAGGTACAGGGATTTGTAATTTATGAATTAAATACTTCTCTATTTGCTTTAACAACATCATGAATGGAAAATGTACCACCTGAAGATACTAGCTTTTCCATCACCTTATCGCGCAGAAATGGCGCTTTTTCTTTATTCGCTTTAGTTAAGGCTAAGGTTAGTTCCTCTTTTGTAAGTTCGGTGCAGTACGCAGGGGTTCCTGGCTGTTGTCTCCACGAATCGTTTAAAGAACCACTATCTACAGCGTCGAAGCCTAGATCGTTTGCGACACCCATAATTGTTTGTTTATGGAATAAGTCATCACCAGCAATCGCTATGGCAATGCGTCCATGAGTCCCTTCCGGAGTTCCATGATGTTCTAACGTATAGGCTAAGAAATTGTTGAAAGCTTTAATGATAGGTCTACCTAAATGTTTGGATACCCAAACACTTTCAACCATCCCGTTCTCAATTTCTTCGATTTTACCGCTCATTTGAGGATAATAATTTGAAGTGTCTACAACGACTACTTCCTCCGCAACTTTATCTATAATGTTGCGAATGCTTGGCAACGCGTGGAAAGGGATCGATGTTATAAGAACATCAATATTTTTAATTACATCTTCTACGATCACAGGTGTTCCTGTAAGATTTTTCCCTTCCAAGCGTTCAATCCCACGAGCATCTGCAATCTTGACATCATGTCCATTATCAAACAATTTTTTCGCAATATTAGACCCAATTGGTCCTGCACCTATAATTCCAAATCTCATTTCCATTCCTCCAATATCCTATTTTGTGGTCCCCTGATTGAGTTATCTGTATACATGAACTAATATATATACGTTGCTCGGATATTTGAAGAAGGCAATTAAAATTGACATAGTACACTTTTTCGTACCTAACAGCAGAAATGAGTTGATTAAGGTGTCTAGAATAAATGAAGATGGATTTAGTGAAGAATGTAAGAAAGATCATAGAGAGGTATATGGCATCGCCTATACTCAAAACATACTTTCGGGACGTTGGAAGTATCTAATTCTTTGGTTTTTAAAGTTTAACCCGCGTCGATATAATGAAATTAAGACTCGTTTATGGGGAATTTCACAAGGATCCCTAACAAAACAACTTCGAGAATTAGAAGCGGATGGCTTAATTAATCGCAAAATTTATCCAGAGGTACCTCCGCGTGTTGAATATTCATTAACATTAAAAGGCGAGGAATTAATTCCTATTATTGATTTAATGGAAGAATTCGGGAAGAAGTTTGGGGATAAAATAGATTAACCCAAATTGGACATCTTAAATTAATCTGTCCGTTAGTTTAATGAAATTGCATGGAAATATAATTAGATACTTATCTAATCGGTAATCAGCTCAAGTTCTTGTCCTTTCCTCGGGACAAGAACTTGTACCGATAAAACAAAAAAGCCGCTAAATTAGCGACTTTAATGGAATATGTACTTGTCCCCCGACATGCCCATTTAGACACTCACTGATATAATTGACCCAACCCTCTGAAGAATCAACAATCCATTATCAATACTCTCAATGAAGTACTTTTTATCATCTAAAACAACAACATCACTTTCCTTCAATTTGACTTCGCTTTTAAAATAAATGAGGTATCTGATCCAGGTACTGCTCCTTTATAGTAATTCATGCTGTTCTCAACTCCTTATAAAACTTATTTCACTCAAACCAAAAATATAATAATTTTTACATTAAATGTTAGTTATAGATCGGGTGACAACAACAAACTGCTCCATAAAGAATTAAACTAACATTTCCCGTTAGTTTAATTCTTTGGTCAAGGACTGGACTCTTAACAGGATCAACGGTTGGTTTTGATCTGTGCCCTAGAAGTAATGGTATGATACTTAATAAAGAACATTATAACCCTACAACGTTTAGTCTTCGATTTGAGGACATTCTTTCTTTTATTAAAATATCTATTTAAAATTGGAGGTTGCTATGTGTTACTTTATGCATGTTGTAATAGATCATAAAATTCCAGATCATTTATAGCAAAGTATATCAATATGGATATTTACATTAGAAACTTAACAAAGAATATGGAATATAAACAATCAAAGTTCTATTATGATATAACTAACCAATGCTCCTGCGATTTGGTAACGTCCGATCCCAAAAGAAATCAAGCCAAAGAGATAAAAGAACTGTTTCAATTATTAAACATAGATACCGGAATAGCGTTCTGCATCATCTTAGATAACAATAAATATAACAACTTACAATTGGAATTACAGGATGTTATCTCTTCACTATCAGGTGAAGAACTGGATTTTATTACGTTTATGGATTTATATCCCAGCCAATTGGATAAAGATAAGGTTTATCTAATCATGTTCTTGTCCTTTACCCAACATGCCGCAATTCAGTGTTCCATATCAGTTATTTTTTGTGAGCCTTAATGCTCCCTCTTTCAAGGCAATCGTATCAGAACTTGCATTTATTATGTAAAAGTAATATTGCCCTGATTCTTCAATAGTTAAATTGTAATTCCCCTTTAATTGATCGAATTCTTGCGGTGGATTTAGAACACCGTCTTTAACGTAACCAATTAACATATTTTGATTTTCAACCACCTCCGATTTATACTTTTCAAATACATATTCTACAGAGTCACCGGCTTTTAGTTCCCACCCCCTTCCATTAGTATCTGTTAAGACGCTTATTGAACCATTTACAGTAATTATCTCAGGGGAAATATATACTCCGTTTTTTTCTTTTGTTTCTAACTCAAATATTGAGGAAGGCATAAAATTTTCTTCCATTATCTTTGTGATAATCCGGTTCTCAGGAAGACTATTTCGTGTTCTATTCTTTAATTCTTCTGGTGAGTACTCGACTCCATTAGAATCAATATATACCCCGTTTCGATATATCATATAATCGCCACTTCCTTCTTTTCCAATCAAATGGCGATTATAATCAGTTATTAACTCTGTTTGTTTTATTTCTTTAGGAATACAAGCAGTAATTGTTGATAAACCAACAGCGATTATACCGATAAACAAACTTTTTCGGATTTTTTTAGAGTTATTACTATTAAACACCATAAATATGAATCACCTTTCGTTTAGACGTAATTACCAGACATGATATATGTTAATTCTACTGGATAAGATACGCGGTTTCTTTGCTATTGACGAATAATCCATTTTTGGAAAAATCCAAACCAACAACAGATTTACCAAAGGGAACAAGCGTGAATCATGAAATATACACATCCACTGCCAGATCTCAAAGCGCCCCTGCTCCCATTGTAGGTTTCTAAGAATCATTAATGATTCTTAAGAAACCTTTTTTACTTCTTAGCCTTCATCTTTGAATGTCAGACCAGGGAAAACCGTGTACGATGATAGCCCCTTTGCTGATCATCAATTATTTTAATAAGATATTCATCCACTTTCGATGGTTTCGGGGTTACATCAATATCCCATGTGTTTTCAACAGGTGACGAGAGACCAACATAAGATACGAATTTAACGCGTACTTTATACTCGCCTCTACCGTCCACTGTGCCCGTCTTTTTCGCATCGATGATGTCATGATCTAATAATGAAGGATAATTTCCGCCTACAGGAACATAGACTCCTGGGGCAATGAATGTCTTATCAAAACCTTCAACGACAAGCCTCTTAACCAATTCTTCATCCTGGCCATCGAACCCCAAGATAAACAGGTCAATCACTCTCTTGACCGCAGCCCACTCTTCGCCGTACGTATCATTAAGCGATTGATTCCAAACATCGTTTGTTGCTGGAGCATTGGAAGTTCCTTGTTTGATGGAGACTGTGTGTGTTTTGGCATCCCATGAAACGTTGGCCCCAAGCGCCTTAGAAATGGTACTGATTGGTACCATCACTCGGCCATTTACATTCTTAGGAGCAACATCACTCTCGATGCTCTCCCCATTCATGACGATTTTAATTTTGCCAGACCCAAAAGCGTAAGCCACGCCCATTACCAACGAAATACTAAGGGCTACAACTGGGACCGAGAATAACTTTTTTTATTCACTACTAATACCTCCTCCAATGATCTGCATAAAGATATAAACGCAATCTATGTTCAATTAGTTTCCGAAAAATGTAAGAAACCACCTCTTTTCTATTATCCAGTTCACCTCATCCCTATGCTACGTCAATGTCCTACTGTGACTTGATGATTCTCATTTACATCTCTCCTGAGAATGAAAATGCCCCTTTAAAAGGGGGCTTCGATTTAATAACGAATATGATATATGACTTAACGTTCGATTGAAAATCTTAGATTGGGGTGCAACCATCCTGCAGAGGTTGAACGAGATGTGTCGGATGTCTGTTAAAAATTCCTGCTATTCTATAGATGAACGGAGGTCGTTGGATGAATATGCTCGAAAACTTGAATGGAGCATTAGACTACATCGAACAGAATCTTGAGAAAGAGATTGATGAACACGAGATAGCAAAACGTGCTTACTGTTCGGTTTTTCATTTCAAAAGGATGTTTTCATACCTGGCAGGTATTCCTCTTCAAGAATATATTCGTCGCAGACGTCTTACACTCGCAGCATTTGATTTGCAGGACAGAACAAATAAAGTGATCGACATAGCCATTAAGTACGGTTACAATTCGCCAGACGCATTTACCCGCGCTTTTCAGGCTTTACATGAGATTACACCAACAGCGGCGAGGACTACCAATCGTTCACTAAAAGCGTATCCTCCAATGACCTTTCGATTATCAATAGGAGGTAGTGAGCCAATGAAGTTTAGAATCGAGCAAAAAGACGCATTTCAACTGTTTGGTGTAAGTAATAGAGTTACACCAGTAGATTCTGGTGAGCATCCTGGTGTGGAACAGGTCTGGAAATCAACAGACACCGAAGTGTATAACCAACTGAAATCACTCAACAATTTAGAACCGTATGGAGTTTTGCATGTCAATGTCGGGAATCCAGTACGGCTAAAGCAGGACTTTGACTATTACATGGCAGTTGCTTCAACTGAACCCTGTCCAGAAAACCTCTCAAATTTATCTGTACCAGCAATGACATGGGTAGTTTTTGAAGTAAAGATCCCCTGGGAAAAGGAAAAATGGTACCGCATTTATGGAGAATGGTTTCCTTCCTCAGGATATGAGCAAGTTGAGGGTCCTATGATACAAGTAGGTCCTGAAATCGAAGTGGGCGTAGAAAAACAGGTATTTACTGAAGAAAAAGAAGTCGAGTTATGGATTCCCATTGTTAAAGTCAGTTAAAAACATTGGATTTCAAGAAGCAGCCAAGTTTACAGAAGGGGCCGTCCCCTAAAGATGGCCTTTTAACTTGAAGTTATAGTTGGCACGGATCCCCGCGAATGACATTAAACTATCCTGCCCGTTAGCTTAATGAAACGGCATGGAAATATAGTTAAATACTTTTCTAATCGGTAATCGGCTCATGTTCGTGTCGTGCAATCGGTACAAGTTCTTGTCCTTGGCTCGGGACAAGAACTTGTACCGATAAAACAAAAAAGCCGCTAAATTAGCGACTTTCTATGGGATCATGTTCTTGTCCCCCGACAAAATTAGTGACTGGGTGGTTTTAGGTCAGGTTGTAATTTCATGGTGTCACATACACTAAATAACACCATCTTTTATCGGATAAAATATTAGTTAAAAAAACACACAGCCGGCCCCTATGAGTCGGCTGTGTTGAGTCAGCCCCTACCCCTACTTTAGTAAAATACGATGCTCTCAGATTAATGAATACTATTATAAATGCTTTTAAATTCATGAACAAAGTCAATCGGCAGCATAGGCTCATCAGAAGTGGCTATTTGTTGAATCTCTTTTAACCTGTTAATTGATTCTTCATCCAAATTTGACACATCGTTTGCTTGATGAAAATAAATATACTGCAATACATAACGAAGTTTAATAGACTCTTGTAAATATTCTATTTCTTCTTCTTGGATTGTATTTTCCTTTAGATATCCTTTTATAAAATGGCGGAAAAACAATCTATAATATTCCGTTTTATTTTCAAATTCCTTATACGGAAAAAAAAGTGCATAACACAATGTAATCCCAATATCGTTTACGAAATACGTATAACTGCAATCATCGAAATCGAACAAATAAATGTCGCCGTTATGAAGATAAAAATTACTTTGACTAAAGTCACTATGAATCAAACCGTATGTATCTTTGGACTTGGGCAGAGAAGTAAGTTTTGTTAATCTTTCTTTTAGAATTGAAATCATTACATCATCAGGTCGCAGGTACTTCTCCGCCTTTAATTGAACTTCTTGGTCCCAGGCTTGTCGTTTAAACGCCGGATTACTCCATTCATAACCCTTTGTGGCATGATGGATTTTCCCCATAAATTCGCCCCATTTTTCGTAAAGCGATTCATTCCAATCTTCATCCGACACTTCTTTTCCAAGAGCCATTTCGTATGAAATGGCTAGGAACGAACCATTTTCTGCAGCAATTTCTTCAACCATATTACCTCTGGTCGATGGAACAGCATTTGAAACTGCCAGTCCTTTATTCGACAAAAAATTTAAAAATTCAAGTTCACCCCGTATATTATTTCTTGATCTTCTAATTGTATGTGAGATTTTTAATATGAAAAATGCGTTGTTTTTCTGGTATTCATAAACAAAGCTTTCATAACCGCCCAATGAACGAACAGTGTCTTTATTAATGTCAAATCGCTTTATTGCTTCGGTAAGGATCTCTTCAGTGAATTGCTCTTCAATTTCTCGTATCATTTTCTATACCTTCTTTCATTCATAAGTTAAGTATTTGCATAATTTTTCCAATCGAAAATTTCGGCGACCACCTGACGGAAGGCCTCCTGCTGACCGCTTTCCAGGTAATTGTCCGGCACCGCCCTATCTCAGAAGCAGCGTACCATTCCTCCCAATTGGATGGGCTTTATTTAATTTATCTGTGACTCTTCCATCCGAATCCGTATGTATAGTACCTGGACAAACAGCATTAACGCACATCCCTTTTGATGCATACTCAACTGGCTCTTTTTAATTTATGATTCATTCATTACTCGAAAATTGGAATCATGTTATCAACCTATTTTTGGAAATCCGAAATATGTATTCGTTACCAACTCTCAATTTTCCTGCCCCGTTGGCTTAATTGATTAATTTAATCAGTTCCTCGACACCATGTCGCCCTCAACGCGATACAGATAATTCTCCCCAAGGCGCAACCTTACGCCTAAATCGTCCCACTCCTACCGGGGCAGAGCTAAATTGCGGTCAAGCACGTTGACGCGCGCGCCGGCCGAGCAGAGCATGCGGAACAGCGGTGTGTTGCTGACGCCAGCGCCGATGATGGTCACTTCTCGGCCGGCGAGTGACTAAATATAGGTGTATCTAATCGGTAATCGGACTATGTTCGTGTCCTTTACGGCAGTCGAGTACAAGTTCTTGTCTTTGGCTCGGGACATGAACTTGTACCGATAAAACAAAAAAGCCGCTAAAATAGCGACTCTCTATGGGACTATGTTCTTGTCCCTCGACATCAACCCAACGGCAATCCGATGTCTCTTCGGATGTACATAAATGCCCACCAACGGGCTTACAGACAAAGTCCAACATCACTCTCGTATAGACAGGTTCAGGCATCTACCCGAAAATCACCAAATCAATCAACCGCAATGATGTTTGCATTCATTCATCTGCCGTTTACTTTGATACAGGAAGGTTCCGGGCCTCAACTCCTCGATTCCGTGCAGTCCAAATTAGCATAGGTATGGAGATCAGAAGACTGACCACAACCGGAACAATAGAGCCCTCAAGTCCAAAATCGCCACCTGTGAGAAGAGCAGCACCGTTCACCTTTACAGTAAATAGACCGGCAGCAGAGTGTCCAGAAACAGGAATGCCAAGCAAGCCTTCAATGGCATTCCAAGCAAAATGCAAGCCTATGGTAAACCACAAGTTCCGCCGCCACAAGAAGGCCGCTCCGAGCAGAACACCTGCTTCCAGGGCTATGGCGAACGCGCTATATAATGTTGCCCCTGGATTGCCAAGATGGGCAACTCCAAAGAATAGTGAGGTCACAGCGAGTGCGAGCATTTCCCCCCCCAATCTATCAATGGCTTGAAACATAAGTCCACGAAAGATAAGCTCCTCGACAATGGCTGCTCCTAAAGCTGCTCCAATGGAGGATATTAGAACAGAACCCGCATTCGAAGAACTTGCCCACTGAAAGGAGTAACCTCCCAGAGCCATAATAATAAAGACGGAGCCTGCGATAAAGATTTTCCCGGTAAGTACGCCCAGCAAGGCTTCAATCCCTGCGCGTTGTCTAGCTATCTCTGGAGTGGAACGCCGGGCCAGGTATGTCAGGGTGAGCTTATAAACCAAGATGGCCAGCAACCCCATCACTAGTGTAAGGACAAGGGAAATCATCCCATCTACTCGCTCAGTCAGCTGCCGGAATAACGTATCTATAAGAACAATACCGATAGCTCCCACAAGCATCCAGACGATTGGAAATCGCCAAAATGAACTCCGAGCGCTTAATTTCCCGCCATTCTGCAGTCTCTCTTTATTTTCAGATGCTTTTTTCTTCATGTCCAATACCGCCTCCTCTGTTGCTTGATGCTATGAGTATAGGCTGAAAAAGTCATAAAGAGACAGTGCGCTTTTGTCATAATTTATTCTATGGCTATATTCAAAAAAAGCCGGCAACCCTAATAAGTTACCAGCTTCTTGGGGATCGGCTTTTTAATGATCCATAATTCCCGAATCTCGGGCTTTACGGGCGGCCTCCCGCCTTCCTTTCACATTCAGCTTCGAATAAATCGTTGAGATATAATTTTTAACCGTCCCTTCACTAAGATACAGCGCCTCGGCAATGTCTTGATTACGCAGGCCAGAAGCCAGCTTATGCAGCACTTCGATTTCACGGGCAGTGAGCCCGAATTCATTATTTTTCGCAGGTATGGTATTGTTGATGCTCTTGATCATTTTACTCGCCATTTCCTGCGAGATTAAAGTCCCTCCCGCCTGAACCACCCGTATGCCTGCAGCCAGGTCTTTGGGATGAAGAGCTTTGAGCAGATAACCCTCTGCTCCATAGCTTAACGCCGCTAACACATATTCTACTTCCTTATAGGAAGTCAGCATGATGATTTTGGTTGCAGGTATTCGTTCTTTAATCAGGGCCGTTGCGGCAACGCCGTCCATGACTGGCATATTGATATCCATCAACACAATATCCGGCATAAACTGCTCGCAGCCCCTTATGGCTTCTTCCCCATTCTTGGCTAAACCGACAATTTCCAAATCCTCTTCCATGGACAGGACGATATGTAAGCTCTCGAGAATTAACTCTTGATCATCAGCAAGCAGCACTTTAATTTTCACCATGTGGAATCACTCCTTTCAGCGGGATTTCACATCTGACTTCGGTTATCGCTGGAGTTCCCTCTCCAGATGTTAGGTGTAGGCTGCCTCCCAACCGCTCGACCCGATGTTTCATCGTGGTCAAGCCGAAGCCATAATTTAGCTTGTCGATCGGTTTGCCGTTATTTCGAATGGACAATTGCAGATTGCTCTCAGAAAATCTAAGCTCCAGATGCAGTTGAGATGCTTTTCCATGTTTTAGTGCGTTTGTAAAGGATTCCTGGATGACCCGAAGGACCGCTTGCCGTACTTCAAAACGTATGGACCGCTCTGTCTCCGGCAGACTCAAAGTCAGGGCCGTACCCGTGTGCTCACGGAAACGGACCGCAAGGGATTCAACCTGTCGGATCAGACTTGATTCCTCTTCTTCCCCCATATCGTGTACGATGTTCCTCATTTCGTCCAGATTTTTCTCAGCTAATGTTCTTAAGCGAATTAACCGATCTTTGGCCTCGGCAGGCTTGCTATCCATAAGGGCAATAGAAGCATCAAGGCTCATAATGAGTGAAATAAAGGAATGCCCCAGTGTATCATGAAGCTCCTTGGACATGCGGTTGCGCTCTTCAAGCAAAGTCATTTTCTCGATCTCGGCCGAGTAGTGAGTTAACAGTTTATTTTGATGCTCCACTTCGGCTACCAGTTTATTCTTCTGATAGTACGCATTGGCTACGAAGCTGGCCCACATACCGATGAAGCAGAACAGCAGATTGTCTGTTCCGATACTTAGGGTTTGCTCCCAAGATAATCTTAGGAAAGACTGAAAGGAAAAGGGAATGAAAACAAGTAAGGGAATGATCCAAAAGGTTTGCTTAGTCAATAAGTACCCCATTGTAAGACTCGGCAGCAAATAGTCCGCTTTTGAAGTCAGATCAGGATGAATGACAGAATTCACATAATAAGAACCGCCAAGCAATAGCTCCAGTATGCAAAACCAGACTTTGTTAATCCGACGCCCAGGAAACCAGAACAGCAAAGGGACGACAAGGGCTATGCTCAGCCAGATCACGTTTAATAACGTTCGGTTCGAAAACTCACTTGCTGCCAGAACCCGGGACAACAGCAAAATATAATGGTATAAACGAAGAGCGAATATACCCCAATCCATGAAAGATAATATTTTTCTCATATCATCATCTTACAGGAAATCTAAAGGGTGAATAATAAAAGATTTCTCAAATACAGTTTAAACGAAATATTTGCAGCACAAATTGGAACAAAGAAAACGGGTTATTACATTTTTATCCATGTGTTTGCGTGTGGTGTCAGCTACGCTGGTATTACCCCACCATGACGTTCATTGTAGCATGGAGAACAAATTGGTTTCTCGATGTTTTTTCTCCTATCGGCGGAGAAATACGTACAAAAGCAACCCATCACGTTGATCGGCTGCCTTCTTGTTTTTATTGAGCTATCGTTACCTGTTAGTTTGATTCATGTATCTTTAAATTTATATTTTCCGAACCCATCCTCACATGTAATATCCAACTCATAGATGATGAGTGATTTCTAAAGCATAATCCCGGTAATTATTCTGTTCTCTCCGAATGTAATCATCAGTGATAATGCCTATTTTCTCATAGTAACGTATAGTTGATATAGGAAGGTCAACCATTTTTGCGACTTCACTAATTTTCATATTAATCACCTCAATGCTTTCTCTTGCTATAAAGTATACTTCATAGTTTACAATCCTCATAGTGAGGTTAAGCGATCAGAATCTCACAACTAATATAGATGAGGGAGAGAACACTACATGAGCACAATCACCGGCAAATTCCACAAAAGTAACAATTTCAATGAAATCGTCTTGGAGCGCCGTTCGGTTAAAGTCTACGATCCGGAAGTGAAAATTAGCCGGGAGGAAATGACCGAAATATTGACGGAAGCTACCCGCGCCCCTTCTGCTATTAACATGCAGCCATGGCGTTTCCTTGTCATAGACAGCGCTGAAGGAAAAGAAAAACTTGCACCGCTGGCATCCTTCAACCAGACGCAAACTCTGACTTCCTCGGCTGTCATTGGGGTATTTTACGATGCTAACAACATTGAATATATTGACGAGATTTTTGGCAAAGCTGTGGAACATGGATACATGCCACAGGACATCATGGACATGCAGTTGCAACAAGCGAAACCCTATTATGCGAACATGTCTGCATCCGACCTACGAGACATGAACTTGATTGACTCGGGTCTCGTATCCATGCAACTCATGCTTGTTGCACGCGCCCATGGATATGACACTAACCCGATGGCCGGATATGATAAGGAACGAATTGCTGAAGTTTTTGGTCTTAATAAAGACCGGTTCCAACCAGTCATGTTGATCTCAATCGGAAAAGCAGCCAAAGAAGGCTATCCTTCTTACCGCCTGCCCGTTGAAACGATTACTACTTGGGCATAATCAACCATTGCTAAAGTCTAAAATCAAAAACCCATACTAGCTGTTCAAAAGTCGTTCAACTTAGCAAACAAATCAATCCAGGCCGCCTTGGCCGCTTCCAGCTTTTCCGGAAGCGTGCCGTCCGAGTTAAACTGCCCGTTAGCTTAATGAAATAGCATGGAAGCATAGTTAGATACTTATCTTATCGGTAATCGATTAAGGCGCGGATCGGAATGCCCCAAGAGAGACGTACGTTCACGGCAGAGTATAAAAAACAGATGGTTCAATTGTACGAGGGCGGGAAGTCCAGAGCAATTATCGTCCTGGAATAACCTCACGACAACCTCGCTGGATCGCCGGATCGCTGGATCAGCCAAAGCAGTTTAGTGTTAACAGTCCATAAAGGAGGATTGGGTTATATGGAGAACCGTCATACTTCATCCCCATTGGGGGAATTCATCAAATCACGCCGATATCGGCTTCAGCCTGAAGAAGCGGGAATCAAGCCATTCCCCGGCCGAAGGCGTACCCCGGGACTTCGCAGGGAAGAAGTTGCCTATCTTGCCAATGTCAGTGTAACTTACTATACCTGGCTGGAGCAGGGACGAGAGAAGAATCCTTCCCCAGAAATTCTGTCCCATATCAGCCAAGCGCTACAGCTGGACGAGGACGAGCGGCAGCACTTGTTCGACCTGGCCACACTGGATCCGGTCGGTTTCAGTATGGCTCCGAAACCAGACAAACCCAATGCCGAATTTCTGCAGAACCTTGTGGATCAACTGCGTTATCCTTCCTTCATCGCAAACGAGGTAGCCGATATGATCGTCTGGAATCGGGGGGCAAAGCTGGTAGTTGCGGATTTCGACCGTCTGCCGGAAAGCGAACGAAACATGGTGACGCTGCTATTTCTTGATCCGGAGTACCCGAAGAGGCTGGTCAATTGGGAAGACTTCGCCCGTTACATGACGGCGTTGATCCGTGCAGGCTTTGACCATTCTAAAGACAACCCGTCGTACATGGAACGATTCGAGCTTTTAACACGGAACAGCGAGGACTTCGTACGTCTGTGGGAGCGTTATGAAATCCGGCAGAAAAGCACTGTCCCGGTCCATTACCGCCTTCCGGACGGACAGGAGCTAGTGTTCACGATTCATTGCGCCGCAGCCATCGACAACGATCCCGGGCTGCACTGGTGCTTCTTCGTTCCGACACCAGGTACGGACACGGAGGAGAGACTCGCGCTCCTGCTCGCACAAGACACCGGATTGTCACCGCAATCATAGCCTATTAGTCCTGTTACTAGTATGAAGGCACTGTGGTTAGCCCCTCCTGTCGTTGATATGATCAAGACAACAAACAACAAGGGGGCAGGTTACATGAACTCATATCCTTATCAAGGCAAGCTTGCTGTGGTCACTGGAGCTTCCTCCGGAATCGGCGAGGCGTATGCCATAGAACTGTCCACACGAGGCTGCCATGTCGTACTAGCCGCGCGTTCGATAAATAAGCTAGAAGCATTGGCCGGCGAGATCAAACGCAAGCACGGCGTGCAGGCGTATGCCTTACCCATCGATTTATCAAAAGCAGGTGCCCCGCGCCAACTGGCCGAGTCCATCGCCGAACTCGGCCTGACTGTCGATATTCTCATCAATAATGCAGGCTTCGGCACATACGGCCGATTTGAGGATATAGATCCGGAGCGCGAGCAAGAAGAGATTATGCTGAACACCGCTGCGCTTGTTGACCTAACGCATCATTTTCTGCCCGGCATGCTGGAGCGCAGGGACGGAATCGTCTTAAACGTGGCTTCGATGGCCGCATTTGTGCCTTGCGCCTATTCGGCTGTTTACGGAGCAACCAAAGCATTCGTGTTATCTTTCTCCGAAGCGCTATGGGCAGAAACCCGCGGAAGCGGTGTCCGCGTACTTGCCCTGTGCCCAGGTGCGACCAATACGGGCTTCTTTGATGCGGTTGGCAGCCAGGACATGGCGGCAGGTAGTGCCCTGTCCACCTCGGAAAACGTAGTTCAAGCCGGATTTCGCGGAATCGACAGAGGAAGCAGTTATATTGTCGACGGACGCAGCAATTACATGTCGGCTCAGCTGGGTCGTTTTCTTCCCCGCGGCAGAACAGCTCTGCTCATGGAACGCATCTCGCGCCCTAAGGCAAAATAACGAGATGCAAGACGGTTAAATTGATACTTTTCATATCCATAATTTTCCCTACTTGTGGTACGGTTCTCCGCGCTGTCTGTAACGGCAAGTTTTAGGGCCATCCTCTGAGGGATGGCCCTTTCTCTGATCTTACTTTATCCATCTATCGTTCTCTGTTAGTTAGGCACTCATAAATTAAGACTTACGACTCGAAAAACTGTATTACGGAGGCTATGCCATTCGTTACTTCGACTTCCGCTAGTGCGCCATTGACGAACGTCATCTGTGGGGGCATATGACCGCAGTCGATATCGTAGACTATTGGAACGCCTAGCTCCTCCGCAAGCTCTCGGTACACATCCAATACTTCATAATCGTCGATGGGCTTGTTCGCATCGCTTCTGCCGAATAGGATGGCGCTACAATGGTCAAACCAACCGGCCAGTCTCATTTGTACAAGTGAACGCCGAAGGTCGGTTACGTTCAATTCACAATTTTCAAGATACCAAAGAATCGGCTCGCCATGAATGAATTGACTCTGGAATGTCCGTACATTGCCATACGGCGTCCCAATCAAATGCCGGATGACATCAATACATCCCCCAAGTAGACGCCCGCGTACACGGGCATTATTGCCTGATGTTTGCCATGCGGTAGACTCGGTTAGATGAAAAACACATGGCGAAGGATTTTCGTGATCCCATGTCTTTTGAAACAGCTTTGACGAAAATTGCTGAACGGATTCACCGACCCGCGTCGCCAGCACGGTTTCCCACATTGCAGTTGTCTCGTCCGCATATTCCCCTCTCAAATCGATCAGATTCGTACCGTGAGCTGTGGCTATTCCTGTAGCGAGCGTAACAGCCAGTAATAGCACACTCGTATCTGAGTAGCCGAGAATCCACTTGGGCTGAATATGATCATATTCGATTCGATCCACTATTTCGATCAACAGTTCTCCGCCCCATGGCGGGAGGATCATTCCAATCTTTTCGTTCTGCAGTAAAGCGTTAAGTTCTGCAGCCCTTATAGTGGCAGATGCCGACTTTGCTTTCTCTTGAGTCCATACTGTTTCCCCGCAAATCACCGGATAGCCCTTCTCTTTCAAACGGCCAATTGACTGTTTTACCAACTCGTGTAAAGGTCCGTTTACGCCGGATGATGGGGCGGTGACGCCTATCGTCGTCCCTTTCTGTAACAATGGATAGCGGATCATATACTGATTCCCCCTCAAACATGTTGCCAGATCTACTAGTCTGTTGTTTTTATGTCCTGCCAGCAAATTTGCATACATATATACAAATCCACGCCACGCAAGAACCGATTCTAGCACATTTTGGAATATATATCATATTCGTGACCTAGTACCAAGACCCCTTTTTCAAGGGGTCAATTTAATTCTAAGGGGATGTAAGAATGAGAATCATCAAGACAAGGCAGGACTTTGACGTACTGAACCGCGTCGGTACATTTCCGGTGGCACTCCTCGAAAATGTTGAGGGCTACATTGTCGTTCTCGAATCGGGGGACAACGTGCGTGATCTTGGCAACGTTGGACTGAATCGGGAAAGCGGCGGGCTGTTGGGTAGTTGCCCCGAGTACGTCGAACCGCTCGATTTAGGCGAAGGACTCCATTCGTACAAAGTCGCAGTACTGTACGACAACGAATACCTGATGACATTCTTCACTCTGGCCGGAGCGCACGACGAGGAGGTGGAAAGCGGAAAGAAGCTGACAGCAAACGAACTTGTCCTCCAAAAACTGAAAGAGACGTTCGACCGGAACGAAAACATCACCGCCGACAGCGGCGGGACGAACGTCTGGGTCATGTTTGCCACCCTGAAGCCGTTCTCCCACCATCTTGGACAACATCTCCCGTACCCACTTTCTGGCCGAAAGCCGACGCATTGCGTCCGACGCCCGCTGAGAAACTCCACATGTAGTTTTGAATTTTCTCAAATACAAGCTTTTGACAATTCACGGGCTATTTAGTAATACTCATTACCGGTATATTGTAACGCTGAGTAGCAGTGAATGTCAAATGCTTTTAAAATTATTTTTCTACCCTCATTATTTCGAGATCGGCGTTATTCTCAATGGTCATTTTAAATACTTTTCCATCGTCTCTGCCCCAGCATATTTATCTGAAGAAAACGTCATCTAAACGGAACAAGACCATATCCATTACGGCAATCGGGACAAAAACTTGTACCGATAAAACAAAAAAGTCGCTAAATTAGCGACTTTCTATGGGCTTATGTTCTTGTCCCTCGACAATTGACACGATTTTGCCCTCTTCTACTCGTGCTCCACCTCTTCCCTGCACATCCCTAGCCGAAAAGGACCGATACCGACATGTGGCGTTATGATAATAATTGCGTCCAATGCAAACTCCTTTTTATGACAATTTCTAATTATTTTTCTTCTGGAATGTCAACAATAATATAGTTTTCCTTCAGATTAGTTTGAGGCAGTTCGGCTTGTTTAAAAACAACATCATTCCAATTCTCCTTAGTGATTAAACCATATCCAGTAGAAGTAATATGAGGCATCCAGCGAAAGTTGGCGAATGTCGTATCTTTAAAATTTGGTAGGGAACCGTTCTCTTTTGTAAAGGAGCGGTTTATGAAATAAAGGTTAACTTGCGTAGTGGTCTTTTCGCTAATGAAAGCTTGCCACTTAAGGTAAGCTGTGTTCTTCGTAATTTGATAATAGCGGATTACATTATTATTGACCTCGATGAATCGGTCTTTTGTATTTTCTGGAAAATAATATTGAAGACTGGATGCTTCCATAGATGGTTCAAAGTCCTCCGTGAGCTGTGAAATTCTAGGAAGATTGATTGCAGCATTTCTGGCTGTGCTTAATGCACTACTCTTAACGTCAGTCAGCAGTTTCGTGCTTGGTTTTGAAACAAACACCGTTTGGGTCTTTTGATTCCAAGTTACTGAACCGTCCAACGCTTCTGCAACAAAAGTTAAGGGAATCATTGTATGCCTCAACATCACGCCTCCAAGGGAAAGCCACTCTATGGTGGATATTTTTACCGGGCGATCAACTTTTTGAATGACATAAACGTAGGAAATCTCAATATCGCGTTAAAATAAGGTGCGTGGTTTCGACGTCATAAGAGAAGAAAACATCTATCTGAGTTCAGCCAGTGCCAGTTGAGAGTAAATCTTCCCCCTCTCTAGAAGGTGCTCGTGTGTGCCCTGTTCTTCCACACGGCCACCATCCAAAACATAGATAATGTCCGCATTCATAACTGTCGACAACCTATGTGCTATAAAAATCGTTGTTTTACCCTGACGAAGAATATCGAGTTGCTGCAGTACAAGTCGTTCGGTCTCCAAGTCCAGCGCCGAAGTAGCTTCGTCCAGAATGAGAATTTCACTGTCCGCCAATAATGCACGTGCGAGGGCAATACGCTGCCTCTGTCCACCTGACAGTTGGATACCCCGCTCTCCCACCTTTGTATCATAACCGTGTTGAAGAGACTCAATAAACTCGTGAATTCTCATGCTTCTGCAGATATCCTTCAATCTATCCTCATGAATGTGGCGTCCCAATGTCAAATTATATTGAATCGTATCGGGAAACAGATAAGCATCTTGAAAAACAATATCAATCCGCTTCATCCAGTCATCCCGTAGAATTTGCGTCAACGGTTCGCCGTTAACCGCAATCTGTCCTTGATACGGATCGTAGAATCGGACAAGCAGTTGCGCAATAGTTGACTTCCCACCGCCACTCGCCCCAACAAAAGCTACCTTTTTACCTAACGGTATATTAATGTCGAGCCCGCGAATGACCGGCTGTCTATCTGATGTATATTGAAAGGAGACATTTTGAAAGGCAAGACTGCGAAGTGGCTCTTTAATCTGGAGTGCGCCATTCGTGATTATTTCTCCTCCCATCACTTCGCGGACGCGCTCCACAGACGCCATACTCCCTGCCACCCCCATAAAGAAGTTGTATACCTTCTCATAGGCTTGCAGAAGTTGAGTAGAAAACTGAAACACGACGACCAACCAACCGATGGACATACTTCCCTGAATAACCAGCACGCCTCCGTAGCCCAATACGAGCAATCGAATACCCCACAGCATGAGCATAGAAAACATCGACTGCCGATTGGAAATATCAACCTGCTTCATTAAATTGGTAAAATGAACAGTTAACTTCTCCCTGAAACGCCGACCTTCCCATTCCTCACGATGAAAGGCAATGACCTCACGGGAGGAAGCAATTCCTTCCTCAATAGTAACAATAACTTCCGTCTGACTAGTGGCGCTGTCCTTTGCCGCTTTTTTCATCCGTGGTGCGTAATGCTTGCCCATCAATATATAAACGATACTGGTTAGTATCACTGCCAGAAGCAATACCGGACTTGCCATTCCGATAATAATGGAAAGAATGATCGCTCCGCTTATTTCCATCATACCGTTTGGGATTGTACCGCCTACCAGATTCGCAGATTGATTGACATCATCAGTCAGATGGGTGACATATTTGCCGGTGCGTTCCTCCCGGAAAAGTCCTACCGGAATGCGATGCATATAGCGCAACATATCGGCAAGCAGTAGTTTTTGCAGTCTGAACGTTGCTTTGTTTCTCACAAGCGCGGCATATAAATGAAGCACATTGTATGTGACTGCTAGACCGGCAAGCCCTGCCATCAAAGGGACTAACAAGTCGAACTTACGGTTTACAAATAAATCGTCGATAATAAATTTCTGGATGCCCACAACGCCGATACTGGCTATTATCTCCAACACTAACAGCAATATCGTGAGCGCAAGGAGGCCCTTGACCTGCCTTGCATATGTCCAGATCCATGCCCAATTATTCACCAACCGCACGCTCCTCTCCCGCTGCCAATCGGCGGAAAACGCCTTGCTGTAGCATCAATTGCTCATAATTACCCTTCTCGGCAATGATGCCTTGATCCACGACAATAATTGTATCGAAACCCTTCACCGTAGATAACCGGTGGGCTATCGCAATGATTGTCCTTCCTTCAAACAAACGATTCAAGGCTTGCTGTACTTCCCATTCGCTGACATTGTCCAGAGCCGCTGTTGCTTCATCGAGCAACACAATTCTTGGATTTTTGATAAACATTCGGGCAATTGCGATGCGCTGTCTCTGTCCACCCGACAGCCTCACGCCGCGCTCCCCAACGAACGTATCATAGCCTTGCGGAAACTGTTGAATGAAGTCATGGGCATAAGCCGCCTTGGCTGCAGCTTCAACCTGCTCATCCGTTGCATCTGGCGCACCGAATCTTATATTTTCACGAATAGTGCTGCCAAACAGATAGGTTTCCTGGAACACAAATCCCATTGTCCCGCGAATCTGCTTTAGCGATAACTTCGGAAGAGGAATGCCATCTAGACAAATTTCCCCTTGCGTCGGATCGTAGAAGCGGCCTATCAGCTTGAGCAAAGTCGACTTACCGTTGCCGCTGGTACCGACAAAAGCGACCTTCTCCCCTGGTCGAATATGTAAAGAGAAGCCCTTGATCAATTCGGATTGGGTATCATATCGGAAAGCGACATTACGAAAAACAATTTCTCCTTGCACCGTCAGTAGAGAACTCGCAGATTCACTTTCCCGAATATCCGGTTGTTGCTTCATAAAGCCGAAAAGTCTATCGACCTGATTCATCAACACTTTTTGTTCGGAAGTCATCGTCACAAGGAAAGTGATATCCTGAATCATACGGAAGTAATAGAACATGAAGGCGACTAAAGCGCCTGTCGTTACAGCGTCTCGGCTTAACAAATACGCACCATATGCGAATACGGCGACGGCTCCGAATTGAACGGACACTCGGCGAACAAGACCTCTTGCATAGCTCATGAAATGAAGCAGGTTGGTTTTATCATGCAATTCATGTTGCTTGGACATAACTTGAGCTGTATCCCAATCTTCCCCTTGATAGGCTCTGAGCTCCAGCAACCCGGACACCGTATCATAAATCTTCTTCTGAAAGGCCGTTCGTTTCACCTGCGTTTCATGACCGAGTCGTGCAGCCTGTTTCTCAAAATAGGGACCGATCAAATAGTATGACAGGAAGCAGGGAATTACAACGAGACTTAGGCCGATATGAATTGACAGCATCATTGCCGAACAGACCAGAAATGTTACTCCTGTTATTACCATTCCAGGAAAGTAGCGATAATAAATCTCTTGGACAGCTTTTACCTCTGAGTTAAACAAAGACAGCGTTTGCCCAACCGGGTTTTTCTCATAATACGAGAAGCCTAGTTTTCGCAAATGCGCAAATAAAGCAAACTGCATATCACGTGCAGCCTTTTCCTGAATGTAACGCTGCAACCTGTTGCGGAACAGAGTAAAGGCTATCACCAATACAACCAGTCCGGCCAAACTGCCAAGCGCAAGCAGAAATACATCCAGGGCACCGTCGGGAAGCAAGTGATCTACAAAATATTGAATAAACTTCGGTATGAGCAACTCCACTCCGATAATAAAGAGGCTGATGAGGATATAACCTAAAACCTGCAACCGGTAAGGCTTCAGAAAGCGAATGACCCATAGATAGGGTTGAATAGACGATTTCCTACTAATGACTTGCAGCCCCCTTTTTTAACTGAATTATCGTTCGTAATTGTTGTGTTGGAATATTATACTTTTCGGATTCTGGGGAGATTGATTAATTTATCCTGCTCGTTAGTTCTGCCCGCGGCAGTCTTAATGAAATTTATCTATCGTTTCCCTTTAGTTTAATGACTTCGTTGTTTCTTTAGAAACTAATTGTTCAAGAGATGTTGGGTAAATAGATTTTATTAGTTCTAATACAGCCTTTGCGTAGTCCTGAATTTCTTTTTGAGCATCATGTTCTAATCGCTGCGCCAAGAAATGAGCAACCGATTGAACGGATGCGGTCCAATACCAACGGACATACATTCCATAAGAGGGTAAGAACAATCGCGCTTGTTCAGCGCATATTCCATCTGCCAATGCTCGTTCATATTTTTCCATCCCTAGCTCGATGTATGACAATAATTCTTGTGTATGTTTCTCACCAAGTTCCCAGGAGATTATGTCTCCACTGCCCTGTTTGGAGTTCTCGGGTTTAGGTCTCCACTCATCTGCTTTTGGTGTATAAAAAACTGGTTCTTCGGTTATGTATCGACGACTAGATTCGTTCCAAGCATCTAAACTATCGCCGGTGCCTTCGTAATGTGAACCCACTACATATTTCCACCACTGCCTAGCGACCATTAATGGTGCGTATACCTCAAATTGAGCTATAGCATGCCGAAATGGTGAGGTATGGCCTTCGCGAGCAAGAAACTTAATGAGTTTAAGATCTCGCTCACTTAGTTCTGATGACTCCTTGCATATGAGACTCGTGCTGCATTAACAATAGTTAGATCGGAGCCCATGTGATCAACTAGCCGTACATAACCTTCATCGAGAACTTTAACAAATGACATTATTTTCATCCCCCTTTTTACTGTTACCACTTTCTCCTTATGTACTGCTAATTCCTGCAAAGGCTACATTGAAGTAATCTGCCCATTAGCTTAATGAACTAGAGCTAACCGGTAATCGGA
>NZ_BIMF01000035.1 GCF_004000945.1 Paenibacillus lautus NBRC 15380 | reverse complement strand
ACGCACTTTTATTCTATTCATCCGCAATCACTAGCGTTGTATTGGTTTTTTTGAACTTTGGCATGAAGCTTGCATGGACGTTCGCATCGGTCACGATCGTATCAATCTTGTCGAGCGATGCGATGGAGATGGTGACGTCTTTGCCAAACTTGGTGCTGTCCGCCATGACGTACACTTCTTTGGACAGCTCGATCATTTTTTTGCGCGTAATGGCTTCCTCCAGGTTGTAGTCGGAAATGCCTTTTTCGATGGTGATGCCGCTGCAGCAGATGAAGGCTTTCAGCACATTCAGCTCATGAAAGTTGAAGATGTATTCATACGCGACGACGGACTGCTCCTCCCGCCGGATTTTGCCGCCGATCATAATCAGCTCCACATCGCTGTCCATCAGCTCAATCGCAACTGGCAGCGAGTTGGTAACGACCGTCAGCTTCTTCTTATGTTTCACGTACTTGGCGATCTGGTACGTCGTCGAGCCGCTGTCGATATAGATGCAATCACCGTCATGAACGAATTCGCTGCATTTACGGGCGATCCGGTCCTTCTCTTCCAACTGGCTGACCATGCGCTCGTCCATGGAGGATTCGCCGAACCGGGACTCCACGAGCTTGACGCCGCCATAGATCTTCTCGATCCGCCCCTGCTTGGTCAAGGTGTTCAGATCCCGGCGCAGCGTATCCACCGAGACGTTCAGCTCTTCTGTTAGTTCCGTGATCTTCAGTACTTTTCGAATCGTAAGCAGCTCAAGTATTTTCATTTGCCTCTCCAGTGGAAACATTCGCTCACCCATTCAATCCGCATTAGTAGTTGGTACCAGTATTCATGTCTAGTTTACCGATTCGCCCGGCCATGTTCAATAGAGTTACCTATCTTATTCGTAAGTTAGGCACTTAATGTGGATGAATATGGTCAATAGTTGGTATCGATATATGAATGATATATGCATAATTTACTTACATTTAACAGTTCTCATGATTCTTGTTTACATATGGTTTCTATACTGAGGATGTGTTTAAGGGAGGTGAGCCGTTTGCTGAAGCTAGAGCATATTCGCAAACAATTCGACGATAAAGTGGTTTTGGATGACATCAACGTAGAAATCGGTTCGGGCGAGATTATGTCGCTGCTCGGTCCGAGCGGCAGCGGGAAGACCACATTACTGAATATTATTTTGGGACTCACCCGGATGGATCAGGGAAAAATCGTGTTCCAAAATCAAGATCTGAGCAACGTGCCGATGAAGAAGCGGGGGTTTAATATCGTTTTTCAGGACTATGCCTTATTTCCCAATCTGAATGCCTACGACAATATCGTATACGGCCTGCGCAATAAGAAGGGGAGCGTGAGTCAGCAGGAGGTACAGGAGTATATCGAATTCCTGGAGCTTCAGCCTCACTTGAACAAGCGGATCGGCGAACTGTCAGGAGGGCAGAAGCAGAGAGTGGCTCTTGCCAGAACGCTGGTCACGAAACCCAAAATCCTGCTGCTCGATGAGCCGCTCAGCGCGCTGGACGGCGTGATCAAGGAGTCGATCAAGCAGCGGATTCAATCGATTGCCAGAGAATTCAAATTGACCACGATCATTGTGACGCATGACCCGGAGGAGGCGCTGACGCTCTCGGACAAAATCCTGATTATCCATCAGGGGCAGATTGCCCAATTCGGTACACCCCAGGAGATTGTCCATCATCCGAGCAATGATTTTGTGAAGCAGTTTATTATCAAGCAGCTGCACATCAAAAGGCAGAACATCTACAACCTGTTCGGTGAGCAGTATGCATAACGTGAAACCGGAAATGCGGATCATCTTTACCGTCATCCTGTTATTGTTCGTCGTGTTTCTGTTCTTGCCGCTGCTCATACTGCTGGTCCGTTCCTTCGAATCCGATCAAGGGTTAACCCTCGGACATTATGTATCGATAGGGTCGAATCGGGAATTCATCGCAGCGATTGGCAACAGCGTGAAGATATCGGGCATCACGGCGGTGATCACAACCGTCCTGGGGTTTATACTCGCGTATTCCATTCATTGCACCAAAATATACCGGCCCGTCAAAGGCCTGCTGAAAACTGTCATCATCATCCCCATGCTGCTCCCGACTATTACATATGGGTTCGCCATTATGTATTCGTTCGGTAATCAGGGATTGATCACCCGGCTTGCCGGACGCAATTTGTTTGAAATCTACGGATGGAACGGTCTGCTCATAGGCTACGTCATTTATACACTGCCTCCAGTATTCCTGCTGATCCATAACGCATTTAAGTATATTGATAAAAAGTTCATCATCGTCTCCAAGTTAATGGGTGACGGAACGATGAGAAGTTTCCTGAATACGATTTTGCGTCCCTTGGCCGGGGCGCTTGGCGGAGCCTTTGTCCTTTCCTTTATCTTAAGCTTTACGGATTTTGGCATTCCGGCTTCGGTTGGCGGTACCTATCCGGTCGTGGCAACGCAGCTGTATCAGGTGATGCTGGGTTCCATTCCGGACTTTAACCAAGGCGCTGTCATTGCGGTGATGATGCTGCTCCCTGCCGTGTTCGGCATCTGGCTGCTGAATTATCTGGAAAAATGGAATTTCCACTATGACAAGCTCTCGGATATCGAGCTGCCGCGCCAGCGCATTCGGGATATCGCCTTTGGCGTGATGTCGTCGGTCATTGTGATGGGCATGCTGTCCATTTTTGCGGTGATGTTCATCGCTCCTTGGTTGAGCAGTTACCCCTATGACATGACCTTTACGATTAAGCATGTACGGGACGTGTTTCAATCGACTGATTTAACAGGGGTATACCGAAACTCCCTCTGGGTCGCCTTCTTGACGGCGCTGTTCGGCACCTTGATGGCATACGGATCGGCGCTGCTGAATGTGCGGACGTCGTTAAAAACCCGATCCGCGGTAGACATCGTATCCATGATAACCAATACGGTGCCCGGCATGGTGCTGGGGATATCCTACCTGCTCTTCTTTAATGGAAGCAGCCTGAAGGGAACCTTCATCATTATCGTTCTGTGCAATATCGTTCATTTCTTTACAACGCCGTATCTGATGGCCAAGAACTCCCTGTCCAAGATGAATTCCTCTTGGGAAACCACGGGAGAACTGCTCGGTGACAGCTGGTTCAAGACCGTTTATCGAGTGCTCCTGCCAAACTCGGCTTCAACCGTCATGGAGATGTTCAGCTACTATTTCATCAACGCTATGGTGACGATCAGCGGCATTATCTTTCTTGTATCTGCCCAGACGTCGCTTGTAGCCAGCAAGATCAAAGAGCTGCAGCATTTCGCCAAGTTTAATGAGATCTTCGTGTTGTCGATGCTGATCTTCTTCACGAATCTGATCATCAAGCTGGTGTGTGATGCATTGCAGAGGAGAACGGCGCAGCGCTGAGTGACTATTGCGTTCAAGTCCGCTGCGATGCCGGATCGTATTTCCGATCGCTATTGCCCTCGAACGAATAAAGTGGCTGCGAACATCTTACGAAGACACCCAGCAGAGAGGACGTATTGTACTGGAGAAGCGAATGCGTTCGCCTTTGTCTGCGGATTTCTACAACAGATTCATACCAATCAGAAGAAATCTGAAGACAACAGCGATCGGAGGTACAATACGGTATCGCAGCGGGCATCAAGCACAGTAACTTATTTATTAATACAAATAAAAATACAAGGAGTGGAGTTAATCATGATGAAGACGCTTAAAGGAATGCTGCTGTCATTGATCGCAATCAGCATGGTGTTTGCACTGGCCGCCTGCAGCAGCGGAAGCGCGGGGGAAGCCAAGAAGGTAGTCATCTACACTAACGGGGATGAAGAGGCTGTCGCCGCAATGGAAACATCGTTGAAGAATGCCGGATACGAAGGACAGTATCTGGTGCAATCCTTGGGTACATCCGAGCTTGGCGGCAAACTGATGGCTGAGGGGAACAAAATCGAGGCTGATCTCGTCACGATGAGCTCGTACTTTATCGAAAGCTCGCAGACCAAGCACTCCATGTTTAAGGATTTGGCTTTTGACGCGGGTGCTGTCGGAACTTATCCGAAATACTACACGCCGATTCTGGCGAATACCGGCTCCATTTTCGTGAATACACAGGTACTGAAAGACAAAGGCTTGCCGATGCCAACCTCCATCACGGACCTGACCAAACCGGAATTCAGCGGACTCGTATCGATTCCGAACATTATGGATTCCTCCACCGGTTGGCTGCTGGTTCAGGCGATTATTAACCAATACGGCGAAGATGCGGGACGCCAAATACTCCATGATCTGATTGCCAATGTGGGACCGCATTTGGAGAGCTCGGGCTCCGGTCCGATCAAAAAAGTGCAGGCCGGAGAAGTGGCTGCGGGCTTCGGACTCCGCCATCAGGCGGTAGCGGCCAAAGCTGACGGTGCACCGATTGATTACGTGGATCCGGTCGAAGGCAACTTCTCGCTGACCGAGTCCGTTGCGGTGGTGGACAAGAAGAATGCCACGACCGATTTAGCGATGAAAATGGCCGAAACCATTGTGAAGGATGCCAGAAAAGATCTGATCGTGAACTATCCGGTGGCCCTGTACGAAGGGGAGACCGTGGATGAGGTCAACAAACCTGCGTACTCGATGACTTTTGAGAAGCCGCTGACCGTGGAGTTGCTGGAAGAGCATCAGCAATTCTTCAACGGATCCAAAGAATAAGCCAGCATAGGAGCGATGTGAAATGAATACCTACAAGCTTTTGACACCAGGACCTTTGACGACAACCAAGACGGTGAAAGAGGAGATGCTCTTTGACCGCTGCACGTGGGATGATGAATATAAATCGATTACGCAAAAAATCAGGTCGCAGCTCCTGACACTCGCCGGGGCGGATCCAGAGCGGTACACCGCCGTGCTGATGCAGGGAAGCGGTACGTTTGCCGTCGAAGCGGTGATGACATCCACCATATCGAATGACGATAAAGTGCTGATCGTAACGAACGGCGCCTACGGTGAGCGGATCGTGAAAATGGCGGCGTATATCGGACTGAATCACGTGGAGTACAGAGTGAATTACGATGAACATCCATGCGAGGATGAACTGCGAGCCATACTGCATAAGGATGAGGGTATTACGCATATCGCGATGGTACATTGCGAGACGACAACCGGGATTCTGAATCCGCTGGAGATGGTCTCGAGGCTGTCCAGAGAATATGGCAAAACCCTCATCATCGACGCGATGAGCAGCTTTGGCGGAATGGAAATCGATGTGCAGGGACTTGGCATCGACTATCTGATCAGCAGTGCGAATAAATGCATCCAGGGCGTTCCGGGGTTTGGATTCGTCATCGCCAAGCTGGACAAGCTTGCAGCCTGCGAAGGGATTGCCCGCAGCTTGGCGCTCGATCTGTACGATCAGTGGAAAGGCATGGATGAGGACGGAAAATGGCGATATACTTCGCCGACCCATGTTGTAGCCGCCTTCTCCAAGGCGTTGGATGAGCTGAATGAAGAAGGCGGTGTATCGGCGAGATTCAGCCGTTACCGGAATAACAATCGCCTGCTGCGGGAGAGATTGGCGCAGATCGGCATTCACGCTTATATCACCGATGACAAGCAATCTCCGATCATCACCACGTTCTTATTCCCGAGTGAAGGGTTTAGCTTCGAGCACTTTTACGCTTATATTAAGGAAAGAGGCTATGTGATATATCCCGGCAAGCTGACCGACGTGGATACCTTCCGCATTGGGAATATAGGAGAAATCTATGAGCAGGATATCGAGCAGTTATGTCATATCATCGAAGAGTATAGGGGAGTGATGGCACAATGAACCGAATCGAAGGCGTTATATTGGACTGGGCCGGAACGGCTGTGGATTTTGGATGCTTTGCACCGGTGAACGTGTTTGTCGATATTTTCAAGAATTCGGGCATTGAAGTGACGATGGATGAAGCGAGAGCGCCGATGGGGATGCTGAAGATCGATCATATTCGTGCCATGCTGTCCATGCCGAGAGTGTCGTCGCTGTGGGAAGCGAAGTACGGAAGAGCTTTCGATGAGCAGGACGTGGAGCGGTTGTACGCGGAATTTGAGCCGGCCTTGATGGCTTCCTTATCCGAGTACACGGACCCGATCCCGGGTGTCATCGATACGGTTGAAGTTTTGAAGAGTCAAGGCTTGAAGATTGGTTCTACGACAGGTTATACGGGCAGCATGATGGAGGTCGTGGTCGCAAATGCCCGGCAAAAGGGCTACAGCCCGGATGTCTATTTCACGCCGGATGACACGAATTCCCAAGGAAGACCTTATCCGTACATGATTTACCGGAATATGGAGTCTCTCCGGTTATCGGCTTCCTGGAAGGTCGTTAAGGTGGGGGATACCGTCTCGGACGTGAAGGAAGGCGTGAATGCAGGCGTATGGTCGGTTGGCGTTGTCATTGGCAGCTCGGAAATGGGCCTGAGTTCGGAAGAGTTCCATGCCCTGTCAGCGTCGGACCGGGAAGCCGCAATTTCGAGAACTGAACAGACGTTTATCCAGCACGGGGCGGACTTTACGATTCGAACGATGAACGAACTGCCGCAGTTAATCGAGAGAATAAACGACATGCTGGCTGAGGGGAAAAGACCGGGCATTCGATCCTAAGATGGTAGTTAATGAAGAAGCCGCGTGAGAATGTGGCTTCTTTTAAGTTATTCGTGGTACCTAACGCTCCTGATCCTCCTTGTGCAGGGAACGGATAGCACCGTTATAATTAAACATTACCTACTCATCCTTTGGTAATCCTTGTATATTAGGAGTGTAACTTTGAAGGGACGTGAAACCGTTGGTATAACGCATGGTATAACCCATTTATGCTGTTTGATAATTTCATATCATACCCATGGGAGGATACAATGAGCGATATACAGCGGATTGTTGAGAATTTAGATCGGATTTTGCCCCAGTTTTTACTTGATGAACCCTTGCCGGGCTTGGCTATTGGTGTGGTATATAATCATCGGATGATCTATGCCAAGGGATTTGGGGTCACGGATGCAGAGAATGGAGAAGCAGTTACAGAACACACCCTGTTTCATATGGCCTCCGTCTCGAAAACGTTGGTTGCTACTGGTATCATGCAGCTTGCTGAGGAGAGAATCATCAAGCTGGACGGTTTAGTGTCGGATTATTTGCCTATTTTCAAATGGCGGATGACCGGTACCGGCAGTTGACGATACGCCAGCTGCTAAGTCATACATCAGGACTGCCGGATGAAAATGATTTTGCATGGGATTGTCCTGAATATGATGATGGAAGCTTGGAGCGATATGTGAGGGGCTTGAAGAATTACAAGCTGCAAGGAGAGCCAGGTCAGGCTTTCGATTATAGTAACATCGGCTACGAGATATTAGGTGATGTGATAGCAAAGGTCACGGGCCTTTCGTTCGAACAATATATGAAAAAGAAGGTGCTTGAGCCTGCTTCCATGCAAAACAGCACCTTTTTGAAGGAAGAGGCCGCCATCGATACGCTGGCTACGCCGCATGTGCTCGGTCTTCAGGATGGTTACGGTGCTCAGGTCAGCCGCATATTTCCTTATCATCGTGCCCATGCGCCTAGCTCAACTCTCTATTCCAATGCGCTTGATATGTGCAACTATGCATTAACTCATTTAAGTGGGAGCCGTATGCGTAGGGAAGCAAACGCCATTCTCGAAGCGAACAGCTATAGTGAGATGTGGCAAATAGAGGCGTCTACGGAATATGGTGATGGTCTCGATAAAATGGGTCTTGGGTGGTTTATGGGCCAATACAGGGGCCGCCGCGTTATGTCCCATATGGGGCGGGATACCGGGTTTCGGAGTCACTTCATGCTGCTGCCGGACGAGGGAATGGCCGTGTTGTTTATGATGAATGCCGATTATATCGGGGGCAAAGTACTCTATTCAGCGATTCTTGATGTCCTGCTGGGCGATGATGTCCCTTATGTACGAAGATCACTTGCCCATCACTTATCTCAGGTTACGATGGTGTCCGGGGTAGATGCAGCTGTTAGGGAGTATAATGAAATTCTGGAGTCATGTCCGGAACGCTTCCTTGTTCTTGAAGGAGAGTTCAATGCAGGCGCTTATACGCTGATGCGGGGAGGATGGCTTCAGGAGGGGATCCGGCTGCTCGAACTGTCCGCACAGATATTCCCGGAATCCTCGAACATCCATGATAGTCTTGGCGAGATGTACCTGCTTGCGGGTGAACGCGAGCTTGCGCTGAAGCATTATCAGAAATCGGTTGAGCTGGACCCCGAGCATGGTGAGGGAATTTGTATGGTGAATGAGCTGCTTCAGTCCAAATAAGACATGAGGCACAAGGCATTAGCATAAGCTGGCTATCTATCCTGCGGTAGCAGGTACGCTTGTGTCAATCTATTAAAAAGAGCAGTCCGCATGGGCTGCTCTTTTTCTTCATTTCTCTTATAACACGTACGTACCTATAAACTCTGTTACTTCCCTGTCATATCCCTCGGGATCGAACTGGCGAGCCATGCCGTGACCTGCTTCGGGGACAATGAACAGCTTCTTGTGCTCCGGACCATTCTCGTACAGCTCATACACCATCTCGGTAGGTACGAACAAATCGCCGCCGCCATGAATGAACAGCGTCGGTGTTTTGGATTTCTTGACCTGCTCCAGTGCGGATGCTTCGCCGAAGGAGTATCCGGCGCGGATCTTGGTCAACAGGCTTGTGGATTGAACCAGCGGGAAGGACGGCAGCTTATACATGCGCTTCAGCTGATAGGTCAGCTCATCCGTGACCGAGGTATACCCGCAGTCCTCCACAATGGCTTTTACCTGGGGAGGAAGCTCTTCGCCGCTCGTCATCATGACCGTTGCACCGCCCATGGACACGCCATGAAGGACGACTTGAGCGTCTTCGCCCGTATGCCCGATGACGTGATCAATCCATTTCAGATAATCTTTGCGCTCCGGCCAGCCGAAGCCGATGTAATCGCCTTCGCTTCGTCCATGGCCGCGCGCGTCGGGCAGAAGCACGTTGTAACCCAGGTCCTCATGGTACATTTGGGCGAACCCGCTCATCTGCTCCGAATGACCGGAGTAGCCGTGGGCAATGATGACGGTTCTATCCGTTGATACCTTGGCAGGTAAATAGTAAGCATGCAGCTTCAGACCGTTGTCTGAGGTAAGATTCCATTCCTCGAAGCTCTGCTGGGCCCACCAATCCTTGCTGTCCGCAAAGGGATTGTCGATATTCGAGTTGGCTTCCAGGTCCGGGTTACCGTTCAGAAAGCCCTTGTCGGCGCGGGCAATAGCGACATTATAGAAGTAGAAGCTTGCTGCGATAATAATGACAACCAGAAATGCGATGATAGCTGCTGACATGATTTTAATCCTTTTTTTCATGTTGATGGTTATCCTCCCTGTATCCGTAGAACACGATGAATGAAGGTGATAAGGAAGGCAGATGCCGATACGAGATCGTTTCTTCCACCTATCATATCGCACGTCCTCTGATTAATCTATATCGCGGATCACGTTCGTTTCGCGGGTGTTACATCAATCCTATCGGTTGGGGTAGCCTAAATATAAAGTGCTGCAGCACGGAGGCGAGATAGAATTATGAACAAACCTTTCATCAGCCTAATTCTTGCCGTCGTTACGGTCATGGGTTTACCGCTGCCGTCCCATGCGGAGGGGAACTATTCCTCGCCGAAGAAAGATAGTGCGCAGCTGCAATATCAGGATATGCTGATGCTATTTCTGCTTCCTCATATCGATGAGGCGGTTCGCGGGCATTATATCCATACGTTGAAGGAGCAGCCGCTGGTTTATCCATACTTTGTGGATGTGACCGGAGTGAAGCGGGTGAACGGATTCCGCGGTTTTCATTTCATCATTACGCTTGAGGCCAGCCCAACGGTCGGTCCCCATATTCCGGTAGGAAAGGATCGGCTTGTGTTTGAAGTGGCTCCGACGATTCCCGGCGGTATGGTTAAGCTGGTGGAATACAAGCATCTGGAGACGTATGAGCTACCCCCGCATTGGCAGGATATCGTGAAGTAACAGCGGCGAAACCGATCCAATGTCAAAAAAACAAGCAAACGCAGTTCGCGCGTTTGCTTGTTTGGCATGGGGATCATGATGGAGCGTTTAATCGGGTGTCACACCCTCCAGCATTGAAGCAGCAGGAAGGGTACCTGCAATGATTACCAGCTCTCGTAAACCGGCCGATCCGGCCCGGGTTCGGCCTGGATCCAGCCGATGGCGAGCAGAACGATGATGGCGATGAAGGCAGCCGGCAGTACCCATTTCCAGGCATATGCAAGCATTCGTACTGCCGGGGACATCAGGGCAAGTATCAGCCCGATCAGTACCACGCTGAATAGGTGAATCCCTGGCGGCAGCATGAGGAATACAATATGAAAGACCGAAGTGAACATGAGAACAGGGACAAGGGATGTTCCCAGTACGATAGCCGGATGGTTTAAGGATTCGATCGGGTCCCGGGTAAATGCCGCCCATGTCAGTGCCGCGTAATGGACCAGCAGCGGAATCGCAAATAAATAACTTGCGCCCGGCAGGAACCAGGTTGAGCCGATAAGCAGCAGCAGGAACAGGAATGCACCTCCCAGCAGCATCTCCATTTCATTCGCTTTCCGCACGATCCAGCGGGTGAGCGCAACATGAACGATGAAGGTTACCAGTATGAAGCTGACACTGTACAGGAGTGAATCATAGGTTGCGCCTGTGGGCTGCGTCATTTTGCCGGCCCATAACGTATCAACCAGCGACCATAAGCCAAAGCTTAGCGCTGCCGAGAGAACGACGGCCACAATCGGGGTTATCGAGCTGATCAAACTTCCCTTTAGGGAGAGTCTGGAGATTCGGGCAAACAGTACCGCGAAGGCCAGCCATATCGCCGTGAACACCAGGGTGATCGGGATCGCCCATTTTGCGGGGTAATGAACCAGCAGCCCAAATAGATTGAAATAAATACGGTCGCTTGTTGAAGTTAAGTCAGTCAAGTCGAGATTGCCAAAATGTTTTGCCACGGCGAGCGCGTTCTCGCCTTGATGCTGCATCGTCTCCAGGGAGACGTTCTCCGTGTTATCCATCGGGGTATGATAGGCCACCCACCCTTCGCCATAGGCAAAGTTCAGTCCCGGGAGACCATGCTCAAGCGCCACCGTCAGATCGGTATCGTTCGGCAGTTGTTTGTAGAGGTCCACCAAGAGTGAGTTGCTGACAGGATTGGATACGGCCCGGGCGTATTCTTCAATGATCCGACTATTGCTGTCGCTGGTCTGGAACATGAAGGATGAGCCTTTCGATCCCCGGGCTTCAAAATTCGCAATCATGCCCACCTCAAGGTGCTGCGGGTCTCGGAAGAACACTTCTGCCCCCAGCAGGCCTTTCTCCTCCCCGTCTGTCAGCAGAATCCATATGTCATTCTGCGGCGGAGGTCCGGCTTGGATCGCTCTTGCCGTCTCCAGCAATGAAGCTACGCTTACCGAAGCATCGTTCGCTCCGGGTCCGGTTGGGACCGAGTCATAGTGAGACATAAGCAGGAGCGGTTTGCCCGATCCGGTGCCCTTAATGACGCCGAGAATGTTCGTAAGCTGAACGTCGGCGTCGACGTACTTGGTTGTCAGGCGGTCATTAAACTCTTGAACGTCCGGGTTTAAGCCGAGCTGCTTCATCTGTTCCACCAAATAAGCCCTGACTTCCGCATTGGCAGGGGAGCCCATCGGGTGGGGCTCTTGTGCAATCCGCTCGACATGTGCCATCGCGCGTTCTGCGGAGAATTCGGTTGCGGGTGCATCGATATTTTTGGCTTGCGGCGGCTTCTCGAACCACAGCATGAGGGAGATCAAGAGTATGACGGCGAGGATGGTTGTAAGCGGCAGCCAATAAGGAGGTCTGTAATCCGGCGGTCTACCCAATTGAATTTGCATGATAAATACTCACTTCCTTTTATGATCATTCAGGCGTTTCGTGAAGCGATCTTTCATCGTATGTAAGGAATGGGCTCATACACAGCGTAGTTCCACATTATGACATGTGTCAATATAAGATTGAGAACGATCAGCATTCCATGCATGACACAAAGCAAGAGCCTCCATCAGAATGGAAGCTCTTTAGATTTATATTCAATATTCATTTTTTCATACCATGCGTTAAGTCCGGTCCAGAGCTGTTCGCAAAGCTCATACACATGATCGATTTGCAGAAGCTGTCCGCGCATGACCAATTGCGCCAGTTCATCGTATCCCGAAGGCCTGGATTTTAGGGACAGTGATTCTTCCAATGTCTTGGCTCTTGTGTTGTAAAACGTTCGGTTGGCAAGTCCAATCAGCTTGGCCGTTTGCCAGGTCAGGTCCTTGGCGCCAAGCGGGAGGTAGCCTAAGTTACCGGATTGGACGTTGTTTCGTATTTTGCCCATCGTTTCGTAGGGTTCCCAGATCATAAATCCCCGCATCGTTTCTTTGATGGCTTCGTCCGAAACCTGGAGGGGCAGCTTCCGAATCTCAGCGAGCAGGTTCGCCGGATCGTAGATTTCCTGTAGATGGACATAAGCGCCTGCTGTAATCGCCCATGAGTCGTCCACAGACGCTGCTGACTTGAGGATGTCCCGTTTTTGTTCCATGCCGATTTCGATTTTGAAAGGGGGGTATATGAATTCGTGCCCGGGCAGGGAGACTCCGTCCTGTGTAACCACTTGAAGTTCAATGTCCGAGTAAGGACCATCAATCCCTTGCGCAATCGAACCGTATAGGCCAATGGCCAGAATGTCATCGCCGTGCAATTGAAGCAGCCGGTCTTTGATTTGATGAATGATGTTCATTTTCTCTTCTCTAGTCGTAGCCGTAGGATAAGGTAACATAAGGATTCCCCTCCGAAGAAAGTTAGTTATCTATATTATAGTATAAATAGAACGGTTGAACGCGGAGTGGAGTTTGGGATTCTGTGAATAATATAACCCAGCATTCCATCTTATGGTAATATATTGTTGCGGAGTAGGGAAGCAGCCGTCCCACCCGCACACAATAAATAGCTGAGGTGAGAAGAGATGAGTAGAGCTGAGCAGAGTCAAAGCAAGACCAAACAGGAATTGGACCGGGTTGTATTCATTGGCCGCACGTTTGACGAGTACACGCAAATGTTTGATTTGGAAATGTCGGAGCTTGCCAGCAAAAGGGTATTGGATTGCCCTTCCGGTGCGTGTTCGTTCACCGCTCACGGTTCGAAGCATGGAATCGATATAACGGCCAGTGATATTGCGTATGATCATAAGCTGGACGACCTGGAGGCCAAGGGACTGCAGGATATCGGGCACGCGATGGAAACGATGGAGCAAGCGAAGAGCAATTATGTCTGGGACTATTATGGAGATGTGGAGGGGCTTCGTCGGCATCGCCAGCAAGCGCTCCACGACTGCGTTCAGGATATGAGGGAGTTTCCGGATCGCTATGTCGCTGCGGTACTGCCGGAGCTGCCTTTTAATAACGAACAGTTTCACCTGGTGCTGTCCGCCCATTTTCTGTTTATGTACAGCGACCGATTGGATTATGATTTTCATGTCCGGACGATTCGGGAGCTGCTGCGAGTGGCATCGGAAGAAGTGCGCATCTTTCCGTTGACCGATTTATCGGGGAGCCGCTACGTTCATTTGGAGCGCCTTGTTCATGAGCTGGAGGCAGAAGGCTTTCGGACAGCGGAAGTCAAAGTGCCATATGAGTTTATGAAGAACGGCAATTCGCTGCTAAGTATTCGTAAGATATAGAATGAGTGTAAAATACGGGAGGGGGCCGGCAATGCCGGCTCCCTCTTTTGCGCGGATGTCCTTTTCAGAGAGGGCGCGCTTTAATCCTCGGTCTGTTCTAATTCTTCTGTCTGACAGGTGCACGGAGAATGGTTTTCATGGAGGAGGAGGCGGCTTTTCGTGGATCGGACAAATAAATCTCATGATGCAGCCCGTCCTGGTCGTAATGATGCTGTTTCATGTAGGCATACATTTTCGCCAGCGTATCCGGCTCTGTGCTGTAGGGGCCAATATGCATGATTTGGACGCATAGTCCCTCATGGATCGTTTCCAATACCACTTGCTGAATGGGTTCCAGATGATTTTTCTTGGAAAAGGCCTTGTCCCGCGCGGAACTTACGATCTCCGGGGTGACGAACGCCGGCATCCGAATGAGCAGCTTCCAATGCCATTCCTCTTTCGGAACCTCCAAACCGTACCGATCCGAGTTCACCCACCATTGCCCTTCAAGTTTAGGAACGGTAAAATCCTGAATTTCCGCCTTGCAATGTCCCTTAACGCCATATGCAACGGTATAAAGCGCCTCGGTAGCATCCTCGAAAAGAGAGCTTTCAGGCGCGCCTTGACCTTCGAATGACAGATAGGGCAAGGGATCAAACTGCACAAGCTCAGGGGTGTTCCCGGCGGTGTAATAGGTTTTATCGCTTTTGGCCAGATCGAGTTTAGGTAGGGTCATACGTAAATCTCTCCTTTATGGTCATGATTTACGCCTATCATAAACCAACTTCACTGACTGCATAGGAGTCAGTGAAGTTATCTGAAGTTATCGAAGGATCAGTCCTCGTAATATGCGGCCAGGTCTCGGGCCGTTTCAGAGAGAATGGTTCGCAGCTGCTGAGGCTCAAGTACATTAATTCCTCTGCCAAAAGAAAGCAGCACATAAGGCATGTATTGCAGCATCCAATCCGGATGCATACGGAATTCGGCCTCGTCGTCAGTTCTTCTAGTGACAAGATAAGGCTGCAGGAACCACTGGTTGCATATCGCGTCCAGGACCTCGGTGCGACCTTGAAGGCGAACGGTCACCAACGTTGATTCCTTCGCCTTCGTCTCCGTATTCTGATCCTGGTACTCATGAATACGGCTCATGTAGTCATGTACCGAGAAATGTTCCGGCATTTCAAATAAGCTGCCTGTTAACGACAGGCTGTTCATCCGGTCTACCCGAAACACACGGAGGGCCTCCCGTTGATGGCAATAGGCAATCAAATACCATTTGCCGAGCCGGTAGATCAGCCCATAGGGATCAATATGGCGCTCCTCCGCGGAGCCGCTGAAGGACTTCGCATATTGAAGGATCAGGGTTTCCCGTCTGGCAACGGCTTGCTCTAACTCGCGCAATATGGGATGAAGCAAGGCACTTTGTGATGGCGATGGGATATGGATGCTGCCGACATGACGCCGCAAGTCTTCCAATTGGGATTCCTGAAGCCGGTGCTCAATTTTGGTTAGTGCTTTTTCAAGCGCATCCGTAAACGGATAGTCCGCTTGCCGGGCAAGAAGCGCGCTGTGTTCCATGGCTTTAAGCTCGGTTGGTTCAAAGAACAGCGGCACGCTTAAAAAAGAATCGGGCAGCCTGAACCCCCCGCCGTGCCCCGATTCGGATATGATGGGGACCCCGCTCATACCCAGTGTGTCGATATATCGGTAGACGGTTCGGACACTTAGCTCAAGTCTCTCCGCCAATTGCTCGGCTGTCATTTTTTTATGCGATCGAAGCAGCCATAGGATGGATAACAGATAGTCCAGCTTAGCCATGGACAGCACTCGCTTTCTGCATGTTATTTAGGTTATATCCGGATCAATGAAGCTATTATAACAATCCATGAGGGGGTGTGATCAAGGGGATGAAGCGGGGATTACAGGTATAACAAATAACAAAAGTTCAATATTGATATTGAATGATGGTTTGTTATAATGTGTTCAACAGAGAGGGGGCGTGAAGATGGGCATTTGGGCTATAATGGAAAGCCCCAGTGCTCATTGAACCTATGTCACATGACCAGCCATTAACGAAAGAAGCCATATTGGACGCTGCCGAGCAGACGCTTCGGCGCTACGGCCCTGACAAAACCTCGGTTGTCGATGTTGCCAAGGCGCTTCAAGTCAGTCATGGATCTCTATACCGGCATTTTTCCAGCAAAGCCGCTCTGAGAGAAGCCGTAACGGAACGGTGGCTGCAGCGGATTGCAGATCCGTTACAGAAGATTGCAGACGGAACGGAAGGCAGCGCCGCTGATCGCCTGCGGTTATGGACGGATACCCTCATCCGGGCCAAACGGGCTTATGCCCTTGAGGATCCCGAGATGTTTGCCATGTATACGACCGTGACGCTGGAAGCCGTCAAGGTGATTGATACGCATGTGAAGCTGTTAATCGGACAGATTGCCCAGATCATTGATCAAGGGATGTTTACCGGTGAATTTAAACAGGGCAAGTCGGATTCGGTGGCCAAAGCCTTTTTCATGGCAACGTCCCTGTTTCATCACCCGGCGCATGCCTCTCAGTGGACCTCACAGGAGATTGAAGCCGATTTTGACTCGGTGTGGACGCTATTGTTATCCGGAATCACGAAATAGTAAACAGGCTAGAATATAGCAAGAGGGAATAAGGATGTGCTCGAGTCCGCCGTTATACGACACCACATAGCACATCGGGAGCTAGCGGAGAGATCACCACCTACGTAAAAGATGCTATTTTTGGCGATACTCGCATGGGATAGCGTCTTTTTTGTTCTCACTTAATTACAAATGACAAAAATATAAAATTGTCACTTGTAATTTGTTATGTAGAGACATATAATCAAATTACAAAAAAACGTGCAGATCAGAGGATCCACCTGATGAGATATCCGTGCACCTAATTCCTATGTGGGAGGTTGTATCATGACAAAGAGTTTATCGGGCAAGGTAGCTATCGTAACGGGAGCATCAAGAGGCATCGGGCGTGAAATGGCGGAGAGGCTTGCGGAGAACGGGGCTAAGGTGGTAGTAAACTACGCGAGCAGCCCCGCTAAAGCCGAGGAAGTGGTGAGCGCCATTAAGCAGGGCGGCGGCGAAGCTCGGGCCATTCAAGCCGATATAAGTCAGGTAGCAGCGATTGAACGACTGTTTAGTGAAACGATCGAGGCGTATGGCGGAATCGATATTCTCGTGAACAACGCCGGCATCATGACAACCAAGCCGATTGCGGCCATGACGGAGGAGGATTTCGATCAGCAGTTTGCGATTAACGTGAAGGGGACTTATTTCGCAATCCAGCAGGCTTTTCACCATATGAAGTCGGGTGGGCGCATTATCAATTTCTCGACGTCGGTAGCTGGGCAGATGTTCCCAGCGTACAGCTTGTATGCAGGCACCAAAGGTGCTGTGGAGCAGTTTACGCGTCAGTTGGCCAAGGAATTCGGGCCCAAAGGGGTTACAATTAACGCGGTGGCGCCGGGGCCGATTAATACGGAGCTCTTTACCGTAGGTAAGTCGGAGGAACAGATTGCGGGGATCGTGAGCATGAACTCCTTCGGACGCCTAGGCGAACCGGATGATATTGCAGGGGTCGTGCTGTTTCTCGCAAGTGAAGAGTCGAAATGGATCACAGGTCAAACGATCCGCGTGAATGGCGGGTTTGTGTAATATCGCTGCTATGGCAAAAATAAAAATGCACCGGGATTCCCGGTGCATTTTTATTTACGACAGATCGCGCAAAGGCGTCATAATTACCTGCAACGTATTCTTGAGCCTAAGAATTTTCCCCTGAGAGTGCTATCTCCCTCAAGGCACTCACAGCACACAAGACACTGAAGACACCCTTAATCCAAGTCCTTCCACTTCAAGTCCAGCGTCGGAGGCGTGTAGCTATCCATGAGCTCAAGCAGCTTGAGCGGGTCATCGGAGATGTTGATCAGGTTTAAGTGGGAGGCATTGGAGAAACCTTCCGTGATACTGTACTGAATCAGCTTCATGAACGGTTCATAATACTCCCGAACATTCAGCAGCCCGATCGGCTTCTGATGGATTCCGATTTGCGACCAGCACAATACCTCGAACAATTCCTCAAAGGTTCCAAAACCCCCCGGGATGGCGATAAACCCGTCGGACAGTTTAGCCATCGTCGCTTTGCGCTCATGCATATCCGCTACTTCAATGAGCTGGGTCAGCTCGGTATGTACAATCTCGCCTTTAAACAGTCCCCTCGGCATCACACCAATAACTTCACCGCCATGCTGCAGAACGGCATTAGCTACTTCACCCATCAATCCGATTTTGGAGCCGCCGTATACGAGCTTGTATTGGTTGTGGGCAATGTGTTGGCCGAGCTCGGCAGCTTTCGCTTTATAGTCTGGATGTTCCCCCATGTTCGATCCCGCAAATACGCATATAGATTTCAATTCGCACACTCCTTGACAAGATGTTGATATTTCATCCGTGTAATTATACTATATATAGTGATTTATGTCATGGCATCGATGGACTATATTGTTAATGATCATCAGATGGCACCCTCTTATCTTATGGCATACATGTTAGCATTATCATGAGTTTGTTCTTGAATTTTGTAAAAAGTAAAGGTTAAGTCATCCCAGGGAATCGCGGAGGTAGCACAAGTATGGATATGAATGAAGCACAGCAGTGGATTAAACAGTTTTACGGGGAGCGAGGCTGGACCCAGTACGGTCCCTTTATTCGCGTTGGGTTTTTGATGGAGGAGACAGGGGAAACGGCGCGTGCCGTCCGCGCTTATGAGATCGGCAGGGACCGCCCCGACGAGGAGGTGCAATCCAGAGAACAGCTCAAGCAGGATTTGGTGGAGGAGATTGGCGACGTGCTCGGCAACATTTCACTGTTGGCGGATCTCTATGGCATTTCGCTGGAAGAAGCATTTACGGCCCATCAGCAGAAGCTGCTGAAGCGGTTTGGTTCTTAAAGGTGATACGCTAGACCCTGTTTTGCATCCCATTGACGAGGCTGTCCCCCCAGGAATGATTCATAGTCGAAGGGGGCATTGTTACGGTAAAACTTACGAAGTAAAAGGCTGCCTCAGGTCCCTTGGACCTGAGGCAGCCTTTTTTGACATGTTACCGTGGGATCAACCGTTAAGAAGTTTTACGATACCAGGACCTTGCGGAATTCCTCAGTTAGCAGAGGGACGATATCGAACAAATCGCCAACGATGCCGTAATCGGCTACCTTGAAGATCGGTGCCTCAGGGTCTTTGTTTATGGCGATAATAACCCGCGATTGGCTCATGCCGGCCAGATGCTGGATGGCGCCGCTAATGCCGCAGGCAATATAGATCTCGGGCGTGACCACTTTGCCGGTCTGTCCGATCTGGAGCGCGTAATCGCAGTAGCCGGCATCACAGGCTCCGCGCGATGCGCCGACGGCCCCGCCGAGCAGGTCCGCGAGCTCCTCCAGCGGCTGGAAGCCTTCTGCACTCTTAACGCCGCGACCGCCGGAAATGACGATTTTGGCTTCCGAGAGGTCGATTTTTCCCGTGGTTTTACGAACGACGTCCTTTACCACGGAGCGAAGGGAAGGAGCCGGGTAAGCGATGTCCTCAATGCTGGTGCCGGCACCTTCGATGGCTTCCGCGGCGGGAATATTGTTCGGACGGACCGTGACCACCCACGGCCCGTTCTGGAAGACGCGCTTCTCAAAAGCTTTACCCGCATAGAGCGGACGAGTGAACACCGCTTCTCCGCCGTCGTTGTCAATAGCGGTGACGTCGGAGATCTGTCCGGCATTCAAGGAAGCAGCCACCAGCGGTGCCAGGTCGCGGCCGATGGCTGTATGTCCGAAGAGGACAGCATCCGGCTGCGCCTGACCAATAACCGCTTCAATGGCCGCCATATATGCTTCGGGATTGTAGCTCTCCAGATCATCATGCTCAACCGTATAGATCGTATCGGCACCGTAGGTGTTCAGGTCCGATACGGCCTCGGTAATATTCGAGCCTGCGACCAGAATGCGGATGCTGTCACCGTCACCAGCAATCAAACGAGCCGCGCCAAGCGTCTCGAGGGCAACCTGGCGCAGCTTCCCATCCCGGTTCTCGGCATACACTAATATCGTTTTGCTCATATCATAACCTCCTAGGATCCATTTGAGATTGAAGTGAAGAGAGTTTGACGATTGAACCAGCCTGAGCAACCTAAGCGAATTGTGGAGATTTCCTCCGACCGCTGCTGCTCGGATTCGCGAAACGTATCAAGCGAAAAGCGTGCATGACGGACATCCCGTAAACCATACAATCAGAATACATAAGGAATGATGACATGGCTCTCTGTCGGTGCTGTGTAACCGCATTCAATAGCAAGAGTCAAAGGGGCACACCTGTACACCCGCTAATTAGATCACTTTCGACTGGGTGCGGAGCAAGGATACCAGCTCATGTGCTACTTCGGCAGGCTCGCCCTTCAGAATGCGTCCGGCACTTCGCTCCGGCGGCAAGGACAGCTCGCTTTGCTTCGTTGCCGGCTGGATATCGGCCTCCGATAACCCGAGATCATCCAGGGTCAACGTCTGAAATGGCTTTTTCTTTGCCTTCATGATGCCAGGCAGCGATGGATAGCGGGGTTCGTTCAATCCCTGCTGTGCCGTGAAGATCGCTGGGAGCTGAACTTCCAGCACTTCAAGATCGCCTTCCGCATCCCGATGTACTTCAGCCGTGGTACCGTTCAGCGTAAGCTTGGTAATGGAGCCGGCATGCGAAATACCGAGAAGGCTCGCCAGGCGAATGGCCACCTGACCCGAACCGCGATCCACGGAGAAGTTGCCGCCAAGGATCAGATCCGGGCTTTCCTTGGACAAATACGCATACAGCACCTTCGATACCGCATATTCATCGTCTGGAATTCGCTCGTCGGAGATCAGCACGGCATCATCGGCGCCCATGGCCAGAGCCGTCCGCAGGGCCTCCGCCGTACGATCTGGTCCGACGGATAGGAGTGTCACGCTGCCGCCGTGGTCATCCCGCAGCTTCACGGCTTCCTCCACCGCATACTCGTCATACGGATTGATGACAAATTTCACCCCATCCTCGGCAATCGATCCGTTCTCAATCGTAATTTTTTCCTCCGTGTCAAAGGTCTGTTTAAGCAATACCACAATCTTCATCGGTTAAACGCTCCCTTCAATATGAATATCAGCGGGACTTATTGACCGCCGGAAACACCGTTCAGGAAAAAGCTAAGCGTCTCATCCGCCTGATCGGACAGAGAATACTTGCGGCCGGAGATCAGCCAAGAGGTTACCGCTTCGTCCATCGCGCCAAAAATCAGGTTGCGCACCAGTTTGACGTTCAGATCGGAACGGAATTTCTGTTCTTTCATGCCCTGTTCCAGGATATTCTCGATCAGCACAATATATGGCTTCAATGCGCTGCCGATTTCCTTGCGCAGCTCCAGATCGCTCTGCCGCAGCTCAATCTGCGTGACATAAGCAAGCTCAGGGTTGCTCTCGAGCTCCGAGAAATGGATGCTGCACACCGTCCGCAGCGCTTCCACGGCGTCCGTGGATCCTTCCACGCTTTCGTGAAATTTGCCGACCAGCTCGCCAAGCTTCTCCTGGAACAGGCGGATCAGGATATCCTCCTTTCTCTTGAAGTACAAATAGATGGTGCCGTCAGCTACGCCGGCAGCCTTGGCGATCTTGGATACCTGGGACCGGTGGTAGCCGTTCTCGGCGAATACTTTCAGGGCGCCCTGGAGAATAAGGTGGTATTTTTCATTTTTTTTACTTGTCATATGCTCACCCCGGTGTTAGAATACAGTTAAAATTATGAATGAATACTCATTCATTTCTTGTATCCATCATAAAATACGTTCATGTCATTGTCAACGATGGGTTACGAAGAAGCGTGGAATCGATGAAGCAGATGGATCAGAGCAGCAGAATAAGGCGTTCATATCAGAGCAATAGACGGCAGTTCAACCGGAAGAAACAAGTCACTGGGTATCCGCAGGCAAGTACAGATGAGAGCGTTGTACGGATGAAGAGATGCAGCCAGAAACGATGAAGTTCGGTTTAGAGTGGTCGGCACGGCACGATGTGGAGGTCTATTTTCGCTACTCTAATGAAAGCGCTTCATATATGGCCCTGACATGAACACATGACAAGAGGTTTTGGAAGGAGTGACAGGAGCTTCGGGAAATGGGATGCTGCACCAGACTACCAGAAGAAAGAAGGATTTTTTAACGCAAGGAGCTGAGAGAGATGATTCTAACATTAATCAACGCGCTGCTCTTTGTCTTGATCACCGGTTGGGCGGTGTATATGTTCGCCACCGTGGTGTATCGCCGGTACCTGTATATCCGTTTGGGCAAGCCAGCGAATCTGAAGAAGGATCTGAAGGAACGCCTGAGCCAATTCGCCATCCAGGTATTCGGACAGAGCAAGCTGTTTAAGGATCGCAAGAGCGGCATCATGCACTTTATCGTGTTTTATGGATTTATCATTTTGCAGTTCGGAGCGCTCGACATCATCTGGAAAGGGCTGTCGGGTCACAGCCTGCCGATACCGGGGCACGCCGGCTTTATCCTCATGCAGGAGATTACGGTTGCGCTGATTCTGCTGGCCATCGGTTACGCGGCATATCGCCGCTATGGCGAGAAGCTGAAACGGCTCAAGCGAGGCTGGAAGCCAAGCATTGTCGTATTTTTCATCACCACGCTGATGGCTTCGGTGCTGCTGACGATGGCTTTTGAACGGCTCATGGAAGGACTGGCGTGGTCGGCAATGGCCCCGATCTCATCAAGTATTGCGGCCGTGTTTGCCTGGATGCCGCCGGTGGCGGTGACGGTTTGCTATTACGCGTTCTGGTGGCTGCATCTGTTGATTCTGTTGTCGTTCCTTATCTATGTACCGCAATCGAAGCATTTTCATCTCATTACGGCGCCGATCAACATTCTGGTACGCCGCACCGATCCCCCGAGTAAGCTCAGCAAGCTGGATCTGGAGGATGAGGAGGCCGAGGAATTTGGGGTCGGCAAAATCGAGGACTTCACGCAGAAACAGATGCTGGATTTCTATGCCTGCGTCGAGTGCGGAAGGTGCACCAACGTGTGCCCGGCATCGAATACAGGCAAGCTGCTGTCGCCGATGCACATGATTGTGAAGCTAAGGGATCATCTCACGGAAAAAGGGGCCGCGCTCACCTCCAAATCAGCATGGATGCCTGCCTCGGTGTTTGGATCACCCGGCTCCCACACGATGGCTGCGACGGATCTGGCGCTTGTCGGCTGGAAGGGCGAGGGCATCACCGATATCGGACCGACGATGGATGTGCAGAAGCGCTCTTGGCACCAAGTCGAGGGAGTAGACCCGAAGGACATTCAATTGATCGGCGGCGTCATGACGGAAGAAGAGATTTGGGCGTGCACGACCTGCCGAAACTGCGAGGATCAATGTCCGGTCGCGAATGAGCATGTCGATAAAATCGTGGACCTCCGGCGTCATCTCGTTCTGATGGAGGGCAGCGTGCCGCAGGAAGGCCAGCGCGCGATGCAAAACATCGAGCGACAAGGCAACCCTTGGGGAATCAGCCGCGCGGACCGGAGCAAGTGGGTGAAGGAGGTCGATCCGGAAGGGACTTTGAATCTGAAGATTCCGACCGTGAAGGAAAACCCGGATTTCGACGTGCTGTTCTTTGTCGGCTCCATGGGCTCTTACGATAATCGCAGCCGCAAGATCACCAAGGCTTTTGTCCGGCTTATGAATGAAGCGGGCGTCAATTTCGCCATTCTCGGCAACGAGGAGAAGAATTCGGGCGATACGCCGCGCCGGATGGGCAATGAATTTCTGTTCCAGCAGCTGTGCACGGAGAACATCGAGACATTCCAGAAGTACGATGTGAAGCGAATCGTTACAGCTTGTCCGCATACCTTCAATATTTTGAAGAACGAGTACCCGGAGTTTGGGCTTGAAGCCGAGGTCATTCATCATACGGAGCTGCTGGACCAGCTGGTGAAGGAAGGGCGTCTTAAGCCTAAATACCAGGTTCAGGAGAAAATCACCTATCATGACTCCTGCTACCTTGGACGGTATAACCATGTGTACGATCAGCCGCGCAGCGTGCTTCGCGCCATTCCTGGCGTTGAGCTCCTGGAGATGGAGCGGAATCGCGAGAACGGGATGTGCTGCGGGGCCGGCGGCGGGCAGATGTGGATGGAAGAGGACGCGGGCAAGCGCGTGAATCTGGCGCGTACCGAGCAGGCGCTGACCGTATCCCCGACGATGATCAGTTCGGCTTGTCCGTTCTGTCTGACGATGCTGGAGGACGGCACGAAGCTGAAGGAAGTAGAAGAAAGCGTAAAAACGCGAGATATCGCGGAAATTCTGGAGTTATCCGTATTCGGTCTATCCGAAATCCATGAACAGGAGGTCGTTGTGCAATGAGTAATACCATTACCAAAGAAGCCGTCAACGGTTCCGGTGTCGCAAGTCGAAACATAACCAAAGCCGCGGTGATCGGCTCCGGCGTCATGGGGTCGGGGATCGCCGCCCATCTCGCGAATGCGGGCATTCCCTGCCTGCTGCTCGACATCGTTCCGAATTCCTTGAGCGCGGAGGAGGAAAAAGCCGGACTGACGCTGGATCATCCGAAGGTACGAAACAGGCTGGCCTCCAAAGCGATTGCCGCTCTGCCTAAATCCAGCACGGCTCCGCTGTACAGCGCCGATTTTGTGGGCCGGATCACCCCGGGGAATACCGAGGATCATCTGAGCCAGTTGAAGGACGTGGACTGGATCATTGAGGTGGTCACGGAGCGCCTGGAGATCAAGAAAAGCATTTTCAAACAGATTGAGGGCGTACGTAAGGAAGGATCGATCGTCAGCACGAATACCTCCGGCATTTCCGTGAATGCGATGGTCGAGGACTGCAGCGAGGAATTCCGCAGCCACTTCCTGGGGACCCATTTCTTCAATCCGCCGCGTCATATGAAGCTGCTGGAGATTATCCCGGGTTATGATACCGATCCGGACATTACGAAGTTTATGGTTGATTTCTGCACGAAGCGCCTTGGTAAAGGGGTTGTGCTTGCGAAGGATACGCCGAACTTCATCTCGAACCGGATCGGCACCTACGGTCTTCTGGTCACGCTGCAAGAGATGGTGAAGAACAGCTATACCGTGGAGGAAGTGGATGCGGCCACCGGGCCTGTTCTGGGGCGACCGAAGAGTGCCACCTTCCGTACGCTGGATTTGGTTGGCATCGATACCTTCGTGCACGTTGCGAGAAACGTGTACGACTCCGTACCGGACGGGAACGAGAAGGACGTGTTCACGGTTCCCGATGTCATGAATGAACTCGTCACCCGCGGCTGGATCGGTGAGAAGGGCGGCCAGGGATTCTATAAAAAAGTAAAGAGCGAACAAGGCAGCAAAATCTTATCGCTTAACCTGTCCACGATGGAGTACAATCCGAGCGCCAAAGTGAGCTCCGCTTCCATCGAAGCCGCCAAGGCGGTGAAGGGAGCCAAGCGGAAGATCAAGGCATTCCTGGGAACGCAGGACCGTTACTCGGAACTGGCTTGGAATGTATTGAAGCAAGTGCTTGTTTATGCGGCCGACAAGCTGGGAGAGATCGCCGATTCCATCCAGGACATCGACAACGCGATGAAATGGGGCTTCAACTGGGAGCTCGGTCCTTTCGAGACCTGGGATCTGATCGGACTGCCGGAATCCGTGCAGCGCATGGAAGCGGAGGGCACGGCGGTCCCGGCTTGGGTGAAGGATTGGATTGCCGCCGGCAACAAGTCCTTCTATCAGCAGAAGGACGGCGAGGTGTTCCATTATTTCAAAGGCGAGTACAAGGGCGTAGAGGTTCAGCCTGAGCTGATCTCGCTGCAGGCGCTCAAATCGCAAAACCGGATCATCCGCTCGAATACGGGGGCGAATCTGATCGATATTGGGGATGGCGTGGCGTGCCTTGAATTCACTTCGCCGAACAATGCAATCGGTGCCGATATTTTGGTCATGATTCAGCAGAGCGTAGAAGAGGTTCGGGCAAATTACCGCGGGCTGGTGCTGGCGAACGAAGGCCGCAACTTCTGCGTCGGCGCCAATCTGATGCTCATGCTAATGGAAGCGCAGAGCGGCGACTGGGATGAGGTGGATGACATCATCCGTCTGTTCCAGGGCAGCATGATGAAGCTGAAAGCACTGGAAAAGCCGGTTGTGGCCGCGCCTCACCGGATGACACTCGGCGGCGGCGTGGAAGCGTGCCTGCCTGCTGACCGAATCATTTTCTCTGCGGAGACCTATTTCGGTCTCGTGGAGACGGGGGTCGGCCTCATCCCGGCAGGCGGCGGCTGCAAGGAGCTGGCGCTCATGACCAGCAACCGTCATCCCGATAAGGACAGCGACCTCCAGCCGGAGATCAACAAAATTTTCGAGATGGTGGCGATGGCCAAGGCATCGACCAGCGGACATGAAGCGATCCGCATGGGATATGGGCGGAGCGGAGATTCGGTGGTCATGAACCAGGACTACCGGATCCATGAAGCGAAGCAAGCGGTATTAGAGATGGACCGGGCAGGCTATGCTCCGCCGCAGCCGGGCAAAGCACGCGTTGTCGGCCGCGACGGCCGGGCCGTGCTTCAGATGGGTGCCATCGACATGAAGCGTAGCGGCTATATCAGCGATCACGATCTGTTGATCGCGAAGAAGCTGGCGCACATCCTGACGGGCGGCGACGTCCCTGCGGGAACGGTCGTGAGTGAGCAGCATCTGCTCGACCTGGAGCGCGAAGCGTTCCTCAGTCTGCTCGGTGAGGTCAAGACCCAGCAGCGCATGCAGCATATGCTGGCAAAAGGCAAGCCGCTGCGGAATTAGGGCGATGAGAGCTTCTCAGCTAAGAGATGATCTATCATTCGCAACGTACGATTCGCCAAATCAACGGTGCATACAGTACACGGCGGCAGGTTATCCATACTGCTGAAGTTTGATAGTGGCGGCTCTTTAATCAGTATTAGCTCCACCCATTACGAATTCATTTCACGGCCGATTAGCGGCCAGCAATTATAAACACGGTATTGGCTCCAACCATTTTAAGTTGATGAGGTGAATGGCATGAGAGAAGCAGTCATAGTATCCCTTGCTCGCACCCCGGTGGGGAAGGCGAAGAAGGGCAGTTTTGCCCAGACGCGCGTAGAGGATCTCGGCAAAGCCGTACTGGAAGCCGTCATTGAGCGTGCGCCGGGCTTGAAAAAAGAGGATGTCGAGGACATCATCCTCGGCTGCGCAATGCCGGAAGGCGAGCAAGGCCTGAATGTTGCGCGGATTATCTCGCTGTATGCGGGGTATCCGGTCACGGTTCCCGCATTGACCGTCAATCGCTTCTGCTCCTCGGGGCTTCAGGCGATTGCTTTTGCAGCGGAGCGCATTATGCTCGGCCATGCCGAGGTGATCGTCGCCGGCGGTGTCGAGAGCATGAGCCATGTGCCGATGACCGGCTTCAAGCCGGCACCGCATCCGACCATCGTCGAAGAGATGTCGGAGGTGTACATCGGCATGGGCCACACGGCGGAAGAGGTGGCCCGCCGCTTCGGCATCACCCGCGAAGCGCAGGATGCCTTCGCGGCCAGCAGTCACCGTAAGGCCGCCGCTGCTATCGCGGAAGGCAAGTTCCGGGACGAGATCGTACCGGTGAATGTAACCCTAGCTGCGGCCGATGAGCAGGGGAAGGTGCGCAGCAAAACCTTTGCCTGCGATACGGATGAAGGGGTCCGGCCGGACACGACCCCGGATGTGCTGGCCAGACTGAAGCCGGCCTTTGCCCTTGGCGGCTCGGTTACGGCGGGCAACGCGTCTCAGACGAGTGACGGCGCGGCGGCCGTAGCCGTCATGAGCCGCGAGAAAGCGGAGGAGCTGGGCCTTACCCCGCTGGCTACCTTCAAATCCTTTGCCCTGGCAGGTGTAGAGCCGGAGATTATGGGCGTCGGCCCCGTCGAAGCGATTCCGAAGGCACTGCGCATGGCGGGCATCGAGCTGGATCAGGTCGATGTGTTCGAGATTAACGAAGCGTTTGCTTCGCAATGCCTCCACATCATCCGCGCGCTTAATATCGATGAGAGCAAGGTCAATGTCAACGGCGGCGCCATTGCGCTCGGTCACCCGCTCGGCTGCACCGGTGCCAAGCTGACCGTCAGCCTTGTATCCGAGCTCGCCCGCCGCGGCGGCGGCTACGGCGTCGTGAGCATGTGCATCGGCGGCGGTATGGGCGCTGCGGGGGTGTTCGAGGTGCATGCTGCAGGGGCGTAAATCCTCTTCCATAGGAGTCGTAACTCGTTCGTTATAGAAACAAATCTTGTTAGATGGCAGGCGTAGGGAAGTGGCCTTCTTCTTGACTGGGGGAGAGGCGGAGCAAGTCCCAAGGAGTTGTGGCCCGCCAAGTTCACCGGTCGTGTCCGCTCCGTACACGGACCGGACACGGCACAACTCACTCCAACCACAGGGGAGTGCAAAGATAGCCGGAGGCAGGGGTCAGGACCTGAGTGTCTAGCCCAGCGGAGAGAGCGGAATTGTACTGGAGAAACGAAGTGTTCGCCTTTGAGTTTGGATTTCTACTATTGATAGATCCATTATCGGAAATCCAAACTCAACAGCGATCGGAAGTACAATCCGCACGCGGAGCGGACAATTTACGCTTTTAGCTTCCATCTAGCTACCATTGCACTCCACCTTATTCCACATTCCGAAAGGGGAAACCAATCATGAGCGATAACCAAACCAAAGAACCGAAAATCAAAGGCGGCAGCTTTGTCATCGATAATCCCGATATGCAGCGCATCCTGACACCGGAGGATTTCACGGAAGAGCATCGTATGATCGGCGAGACGGTGCGCGATTTTATCGACGGCGAAGTCGTGCCGCATGATGAAGAGCTGGAGAAGCTGAATTACGAGATGACAGTAGACCTGCTTCGCAAAGCAGGCGAGCTGGGCCTGCTTGGGGCCGATGTGCCGGAGCCGTTCGGCGGGATCGGCCTGGATAAGGTCAGCTCCACGATTATTAACGAAGCGTTGGCGAAGGGTTCGTCCTTTGCGCTTTCCTTCGGGGCTCATGTCGGGATCGGAACGCTGCCGATCGTGTTCTTCGGTACGACCGAGCAGAAACAGAAGTACCTGCCGGATCTCTCGACCGGCGCCAAAATAGCGGCTTATTGCTTGACGGAGCCGACCTCCGGCTCGGATGCGCTGGGTGCCAAAACAACGGCACGCTTGTCGGATGATGGAGACTATTATATTTTGAACGGATCGAAGCTATATATAACTAACGCTGGATTTGCGGATATCTTTATCGTCTACGCCAAGATTGACGGGGAGCATTTCACCGCGTTCATTGTCGAGAAGGAGATGGAGGGCTTCACGCTCGGACCGGAGGAGAAGAAGATGGGCATCAAGGGCTCGTCGACGCGTCCGCTCTTCTTCGAAGACGTGAAGGTGCCGAAGGAGAACCTGCTCGGCGAGATTGGCAAAGGCCACCGGATCGCCTTCAACATCCTGAACATCGGCAGGTATAAATTGGCAGCCGGCACGGTCGGGGCAGCGAAGGAATCGATCGAGCTGAGCGCGAAATATGCTAACACCCGTAAACAGTTCGATACGCCCATCTCGCAGTTCCCGCTTATGCGCAAGAAGCTGGCCGAGATGAACATCACCACCTTCGTGATGGAGAGCATGGTGTACCGTACGGCAGGACTGCTGGATGAAGCGATGCAGGACATCGATTACAACAGCGAGGATGCAGGCATTCATTCTGCCGCCGCGATCTCCGACTATGCCATCGAATGCTCGATCAACAAGGTGTTTTGTTCAGAAGGACTCGATAATGTGGCAGACGAAGCGGTGCAGATTCACGGGGGCTATGGGTATATCCAAGAGTATAAAGTAGAACGCATCTATCGGGACTCCCGCATCAACCGCATATTTGAAGGCACGAACGAGATCAACCGGCTCCTAATTCCGGGCACGCTTGTGAAGAAGGCGATGAAGGGCGAGATCGCGCTCCTGCAAAAAGCGCAAGGTCTCCAGGGTGAGCTGCTGCAGCTGGTACCTGGTCAAACCTTCGAAGGTACACTGGAGCAGGAAGCGCACTTCCTGGACATGAGCAAGAAGATTTTCCTCCTCGCAGGCGGTTTGGCGGTACAGAAGTTCGGCACGAAGCTGGAGAAAGAGCAGGAGGCCTTGTCCAATCTGGCGGATATGATGATTGATATTTATGCCCTCGAGAGTGCGCTGCTGCGTACCCGCAAGCAAATCGAACGCACCTCCGAGGAAAAAGCAGCCAGCATGATCGAGATGACGCAGGTGTTTGCATGCGAGGCGTTCCAGCGCATTGAAGCACTCGCGAAAGAGACGCTGGCCTCGGTGGAAACCGGGGATATGCTGCGCATGCAGCTGTCGGTGCTCAAGAAACTGACACGTTGCACGCCGGTCGATACGGTGGCCCTCAAGCGCAGCATCGCAGCCCGCGTGGTCAAGAACGAGCGGTACACGGTGTAACACGCGTCAACGCCAATAAGATGCGTGTGTAGCCTGAAAAGAGAGAGATTTTTCTTGGAGTAGGAAAGAAGGAGCATTCCTTAGGAAAGGGTTGGTTTTGTATGGATACAAAGCCTTGGCTGCCGTTTTATCCACCCGAAGTAGCCCCCGCTTTTGATTATCCGAAACAGAATTTGGCATCATTTCTCGTGACGTCGGCACAGAAATTTCCGAATCGGCCGGCCATGTATTTCATGGGCAAGACGATCAACTATAGGAGTCTGTTGGAGTCGTCCTATCGTATGGCAAACGCGCTCCGCAGCAAAGGGATTAAGAAGGGCGACCGGGTAGCGATTATGCTGCCCAACTGCCCGCAGGTGGTGATGTCGTATTATGGCGTGCTGCTGGCCGGAGCCGTGGCCGTCATGACCAACCCGCTCTATATGGAGCGGGAAATTGCGCATCAGATGAAGGATTCCGGTGCCAAGATCATCATCACGATGGATATGTTTGTGTCCCGCATTGAAAAAGTCATCGAGGAAACGGACCTGGAGCATATGATTGTCACGTCCGTGGCGGATTACCTGCCGTTCCCCAAGAACCTTCTCTACCCGATCAAAGCCAAGAAGGAGGGTCCCCTTCCGGTCGTCAACTATGGAAGCCGGGTCCATGCCTTCAAAAAGCTGCTTGCGAGCGCCCCGAATGACCCGATCTGCGAATCCGTGAAGGCGGAGACGGACTTGGCACTGCTCCAGTATACCGGCGGCACGACCGGTGTTCCGAAAGGCGTCATGCTGACGCATATGAATCTGATCGCCAATACCGTGCAATCCGCCAACTGGTGCTTTCAGGTAGAGGATGGGAGGGAGCGGTATTTGGCGGTTCTGCCCTGTTTTCACGTATTCGGGTTGACCGTGCTGCTGAACCAGGCAATCTACCGTGCCGGCATGCTGATATTGGTACCGAAATTCGAAGTGACAATGATTCTGAACCTGATCAAAAAAATGAAGCCAACGCTTTTCCCGGGCGCCCCGACCATGTATATTGCACTTATTAATCACCCGCGGATCAAGGAATATGATCTGTCGTCGATCAATGCTTGCGTCAGCGGCTCTGCCGGGCTTCCGGTCGAGGTGCAGGATAAGTTCGAGGAGCTGACCAAAGGGCGGCTGATCGAAGGCTACGGCCTGACCGAAGCTTCCCCGGTTACCCATGTGAATCCGATCTGGGGAAGGCGCAAAATCGGTACCATCGGCTTACCTGTCCCGGATACGGATGCCAAGGTGGTCGATCCCGATACGGGCGAAGAAATGCCGGTCGGCGAGCCTGGTGAGCTGATTGTGAAAGGTCCTCAGGTGATGATGGGGTACTGGAACCGGCCGGAGGAGACGTTCGATACGCTGCGCAACGGCTGGCTGTTCACGGGCGATATGGCCACGATGGACGAAGAGGGGTATTTTACGATCATCGACCGCAAGAAAGACATGATCATTGCAAGCGGTTTCAATATTTATCCTCGGGAGATCGAGGAAGTGCTGTATGAGCATCCTTCCGTGAAGGAAGCCGTCGTGGTCGGAACGAAGGACGATTATCGCGGCGAGACCGTGAGAGCTTATATTGTGCTGAAGGATGGCGCGTCTCCAGACCCTTCGGGCCTTGAGAAGTTTTGCCGCAGTCAGTTGGCAGCCTATAAGGTGCCGCGTGAGTACGTGTTCCGCGACTCGCTGCCGAAGACGATGGTAGGCAAGGTGCTGCGCCGCAAGCTGCTGGAGGAGGAAGAGGAAGGCAGAACGGGCTGAAGCGCAGAATACGGAGTAGGCATGATAAACGATTCATGTAATTACGCTGGAATGGATACAGTACTAACGACGTCATAAGAAAAAAGGAGGCGGCCTGATGAATCATACCAATGCCAATCCCGATATGAAGGCCGGACAGCAGGAATTCGACCGGGAGGCGTACATTGAGGCCATGACCCAAGCGGCGGAGCCCACCTTCTGGGGATATCTCGGCTGCAAGCTTGCGTCCGCCAGCTCGGAGGCCGTTGTTGTGACGCTGGATGCCCAGCCTCATCATATGAATATGATGGGCATCGTGCATGGCGGCGTACTCTCCTCATTGATGGATAACGCCATGGGCATTGCCGTCATGCTGGAGCGCCCCGGCGAATCAACGGTGACGAGCAATCTGAACGTGCATTTTGTCATGCCGGCCAGGGCGGGTGTCCTCACCGTAACGGCAAGCATCGTGCATCAGACGCACCGATCGGTCACAACGGAATGCAGGATTACGAACGAGAAGGGCGAGCTTGTGGCGATCAGCACAGGGTCCTTCCGAGTGAAATAAAGCAGCCTTGGCTGCTATGAAACAGGTGGTCTGCCAACTCTGGAGGGGCAGGCCATTTATTTTTTTGGTGAGCTGCAGCTACTCTAAAGGGAAAACAGAAGAAAAAGGTGAATCATTTTGAAAATAAAATTAATAATCTCATTATTAGCCTTATTATTCGTGTTCGGTATCTTTCTTCAATTCATTATTTACGACAGCAAATCTATTGAAACAAAGATTGTTGACCAGCTTACTATTCAAGATGATACGTTTAAAGAATTGGTTCATTATGACATAAAAAACAATACTATGTATGCCTTTTATACAAATACAGTATATAACACTTACCCTGGACTTGGATTAGGTGTATTAGAGAACAATAGAAAAATGAAAGCGCACATAGTAGGAGGTATACCGATTACTTCAAATAAAGGTTTTACATATGAAGTTGCTGAGTCCAAACAATTTAGCGTTGTTTACGGGACGATTACTAACCGTCAAATAACAACAATAGAGGTAAATGGGCAAAAAGGTAATTTAGTAAGAGAAAGCGATTTTGCTCTATGGTATTATATCTGGGAAGATCCTCCACTAAGCCTTTCAATTCGAGCTAAGGATCAGGCCGGTAAGGTTTTGTCAGACGAAAAATTGTTCTAACGATCCGGAATGGACACTGATTGATTTAGTTGCTGTGACTTATAACCGAGAAACAGGATGACATGATTCTGGTTGGAGTGATTCACCCTTACTCCTTGTCAGGTCGATAAAGCTGTGGTACAATAAAAATGCTGTTTTTCATGTAGAATCTAGAATGTCTCTTCAGATCATAAATTCAGATGTTTACATACGTAGGAGGTGGAAGTCATGGTTGTATTTTTTGAAGTGTTGCTTGTTATTTTCTCCATCGGGTTGATTACTGTCGTTCTTCTCCAAAAAGGGAAAAGCGCAGGTCTTGCCGGTGCCATCTCCGGCGGTGCGGAACATCTTTTTGGTAAAACGAAGGCTCGCGGTATGGATCTCGTACTGCAGCGTACAACGGTAGGTCTTGCAGCAGGATTTATGATTTTGGCCATCGTTGTTGCTATGTTGAAATAACAATGAACGTTACCCTCGCTTTTTCACTCTTGGAAGAGCGGGGGTTTTTTATTTGCCTGAATTTTGGAATACATAGGTTAAGACGGTGTTCGGAAGGATACCGGAGATTAAATTCGTGTATACTAGGGTATGAGTATATGAAGGTAAAGAATGGATAGCGGAACGATGAAATTGCAGGTTCCCCGAGGTGATAATGATGATAACTGAAGAAATATTACTGAATTTTATGCGGGAAACTGCATACAAACCGATGACGTACCAGGAATTGGAGCAGCATTTTGCCATTAAGGATGCCCATGAATTCAGGGAATTCTTGAAGCTGCTGAATGAGCTTGAACAATCCGGAAAAATCATTCTGACCAGCACCGAGCGATATGGCGTGCCGGAACGGATGAATTTGCTGCGCGGACGTCTGCAGGCACATGCAAAGGGTTTTGCTTTTCTGATTCCCGATGATCGCGAGCACCCGGATGTGTACATTCATGCCAATGACTTGAAGAGTGCGATGAATGGAGATATCGTGCTTATCCGGATCAGTTCCAAAAGCAGCGACGGCGGCAAAATGGAAGGCGAAGTGGTCCGTATCGTGACGCGCGCCGTCACCCAAGTCGTGGGTGTATTCCAGAACCATGAAGCCTACGGCTTCGTGCTGCCGGATGACAAGCGGATTAACCGGGATATTTTTATTCCGAAGCATGCGATGAACGGAGCCGTTGATGGCGTGAAGGTCGTGGTGAAGCTGGTGAGCTATCCGGAAGGAAGAGCTGCGGCAGAGGGCGAAGTGGTGGAGATTCTGGGTCACAAGGATGATCCGGGTGTCGACATTTTGTCCATTATCCGCAAGCATCAGCTGCCCGAAGGTTTTCCGGAGGAAGTGCTGGCTGAAGCGGATGCAGCGCCGGATTCCATTACGGAAGATGAGATTGTGCAGCAGGGACGCCGGGATTTGCGCGGTTTGAACATCGTGACGATTGACGGCGAAGATGCCAAGGATCTCGATGATGCGGTGAACGTGGAGCGTCTGCCGAACGGGAACTACCGTCTGGGCGTCCATATTGCCGATGTCAGCTATTACGTCCGAGAGCGCTCCGAGCTGGATAAGGAAGCTTACAATCGCGGCTGCAGCGTGTATTTGGTGGATCGGGTAATCCCGATGCTGCCGCATCGTCTGTCCAACGGGATTTGTAGTTTGAATCCGCAGGTGGATCGTCTGACGATGTCCTGTGAGATGGAATTCAACGATCAGATGAAGGTCGTAAAGCACGATATCTTTACGAGCGTTATCCGTACGAAAGAACGGATGACGTATAACAATGTGAGAAAAATCCTGGTGGATGAGGATCCGGAGCTGATCGAGCGCTATAGTGACCTCGTTGAGGATTTCCGCTTGATGCGCGAGCTGGCGCTGAAGCTGCGGAACCGCCGGATGCGCCGTGGGGCGGTGGATTTTGATTTTGTGGAATCCAAGGTCATTGTGGACGAGAACGGCAAAGCCGTGGATATCGTCAAAAGAGAACGCTCGATCGCGGAGCAGATCATTGAAGAATTCATGCTGGCGGCCAACGAAACCGTGGCTGAGCATTTCCACTGGCTGAAAGTACCGTTCATCTACCGGATTCATGAGGACCCGGATCAGGAGAAGCTGCAGAACTTTATGGCGTTCGCGGCCAATTTTGGGCATCAGGTGAAGGGACGGGGCAACTCGATCCATCCGCGTGCGCTGCAAAACCTGCTGGAAGCCATTCAAGGCACGAAGGAGCAAACGGTGCTCAGCACAATGATGCTCCGTTCGATGAAGCAGGCGAAATATGATGCAGAGAGCACGGGCCACTTCGGTCTTGCGGCGGAATATTATTCTCACTTTACGTCTCCGATTCGGCGTTATCCCGATCTGGTTATTCACCGGGTTATCCGGGAAGTGCTGGAGAGCGGCGGCGCGCTTAATGAGAAGCGCCATGAGCATCTGGCCGGCCGGATGGCTGACATCGCTCAGCAATCTTCCGAGCGCGAGCGTGTGGCTGTGGATGCGGAGCGGGATACGGAAGCGCTCAAGAAAGCCGAATTTATGCTGGATAAGGTCGGCGAAGAGTTCGAAGGCATTATCAGCAGCGTGACCAGCTTCGGTATGTTTATCGAGCTTGAGAACACGGTTGAAGGCTTGATTCGCCTCAGCGCGATGACCGACGATTATTATCATTTCGATGAGGGCCATATGGCGCTGATCGGGGAGCGGACCTCGAAGGTATACCGCATCGGTGATGATGTGAAGGTTCGCGTGGCGAAGGTGAACATGGATGATCACACCATCGATTTTGAGATGGTGGATATGAAGCCGCGCCGTCAAGGGCGCGGCGATGGCGACCGCGGCGGCAACGGTGGCCGCGGATTTGGTGCCCGCGATGGCGCAGCCCGCGGGGGTAAGGGCCGCGGCGGTAAGCGCGGCGCGGTT
>NZ_BIMF01000034.1 GCF_004000945.1 Paenibacillus lautus NBRC 15380 | reverse complement strand
CAAGCCTCTCCCACCTAAGCCTTCGGCTATCGGTGTCGGCTTACTTTTTCGCGTGTGCGCAGCCCGGCGGCTGGTGGCCAAGGTTTCGCGCCTCAGCTGCCAAGAAAAAAGGAAGCTTCCTTTTTTACTTACGGAAAAGGGTGAAAACCGGCGTAGGTTTACCGGATAATCAGCCAACTTAACAATTATGAAACCCAACCCATCCTCCAGCCCATCAACAAATCCTTTATGCCACTCCTCAATTTGCTTGTCCACTCTTCTAATCTTAAGTTCTATTTCAAGTCCACTCATTGGTTCAAGGTACGCGTAGTTTGGGGAGAATCGGCGATCTGCTCATTGCGTGTCGGATTGATTGATTGTACCGATAACCGGAAGCCGTTAATATTGGCGTTACATCGACCATATCGACGGAAGGAGGTACACATACGATGGCAGCCCAGTCACCCAAAATAAAACGCGAGGATTTGATAACCGCTAGGCAACCAGGGACATCTCGCAACCGGTACATAACCAATATCCGCAAGCATTGGATGCTGTATGTCATGATTATTCCCGGAATTGTCTACTATATTGTGTTCAAATATGTGCCGCTGGCGGGCAGTGTCATCGCATTTCAGGACTATCAGATTTTCAAAGGCATCCTTGGCAGCCCATGGGTGGGCCTGGACAATTTCGGATTTATTTTTTCCTACCAGGATTTCTACAACGTGCTGCGCAATACGGCGGTCATTGCTTTCTATCAGCTTGTTTTTGGTTTTCCGGCCCCGATCGTGCTGGCTCTCCTATTCAATGAGATTCGCATCATGCTGGCAAAACGGGTCGTGCAAAGCATGTTCTATCTTCCGCACTTTTTATCGTGGGTTGTTGTCGGCGGGATCGTCTTCGAGCTGTTGTCCAACCAAGGGGTTGTGAATGCGGTGCGGGACTGGTTCGGCTACGAACCCATTCTGTTCATGCAGGAGGAGCGGTATTTCCGAGGGATTGTCGTGCTGTCCTCGATCTGGAAGGAAGTCGGCTGGGGAACGATTATTTATTTGGCTGCCATCGCCGGCATCAATCCGAATTTATATGAAGCAGCCGTCATGGATGGAGCAAGCCGGTGGAAACAAACGATTTATATTACGCTGCCCACGATGTTTCCGACGATTCTGGTGCTGTTCCTGCTCCAGATCGGTAATTTCCTGGAGCTCGGCTTTGATCAGATTTACAATTTGCTGACGCCGATGACGTATTCGGTAGGGGATATCATCGAAACGTACGTCTATCGTGCGGGTGTGCTTCAGGGACAATACAGCATGACAACGGCCATCGGGCTGTTCCAGTCCGTTATTGGGTTTATACTGCTGTGGATTTTTAACCGGTTGGCTAGAAAAACGGATCAGGGGTTGTGGTGATGAAAGCGACATTCGGAGAAAAAATTTTTCAGACGCTGAATTATGTGTTTCTGTTCGCTGCTGCGGTGACGATGCTGTTCCCGCTTCTTCAGCTGCTTGCCGTATCGCTCAGCTCCCCGGTAGCTGCCGATTCGAAGGAAGTATTCCTGCTGCCCGTGGAGTTTACGACCGCTTCTTGGGAGCACGTATTAAAAAATAAAGGCCTGTGGACATCATTCGGGATTACCGTATATATTACGATCGCCGGAACGCTGCTCAGCATGCTGTTTTCGGTCATGACGGCATATCCGCTTTCACGACGGGAATTTCTGATCCGCAAACAAGTCATGTTCGGCATTGTGCTCACGATGATTTTCAACGCGCCGATCATCCCGTTTTTTTTGACTGTTCGCGAGCTTGGCATGATGAACTCCTTGTGGGCGCTCATCATTCCCGGTCTGGTTGGCACATTCAACATGATCATTATCCGGACCTTTTTCATGGGCATTCCCAGTGAACTGGACGACTCGGCGCGAATCGACGGATGCAGCGAGTTCGGCATATTGTTCCGCATGTATTTGCCTTTATCCAAACCGGTGATGGCGACGGTCAGTCTGTTTTACGCGGTCGGATACTGGAACACCTTCTCCCGTGCCGTGCTGTTTATAAGGGATCCGGAGAAATGGCCGCTTCAAATGAAGCTGAGAGCGTACCTGCAGTCTCCTGAGGAGCTGGCTGCGGTCAATCTGTTTCTTGGGGATTACGATTTCAACACGACAACCTTGAAAGCGGCAACAATCCTGTTTGCCACCATCCCGATCATTCTGGTGTACCCGTATCTGCAAAAATATTTTGTCAAAGGGTCCATGCTGGGTTCGTTAAAGGAATAAGGCAAAGAGAGGCAGGCGATATGAAATCGGTCTTGCAGCCGGTTTGATATAACAACCCATCTGAAAAAAGGGGAGGATTTACTCATGTCGAAAAAATGGTTTTTCCAAAAAGGGGCATGGAAACCGGCGCTCACGGCGACACTTGCGGCAGTCATGCTGTTTGGCTGCGGCGGCAAGGGCGACAACGAATCGCAAGCGGGCCAGGGCGGGGAGGGAAATGAAGAACTTACACAGGTAAAGGTGTTCAAAAGCCACATGGGCGTCGGTACGATTCCGGGCGCGGATAATCCGCATGTCCAGTATGTGGCGGAGCGGACCGGTGTAGAATATCAGCTGGTGACGACCCCGCCGGGATCGGAGCCGACTGAATATCTCAATCTGATGATTGCATCCGACGACTTGCCCGATATTCTTCGGCCCATCGGCGGGATCGAGCAGACCCTTATTCGCCAGGGAGGAGCGCTGGCACTGGATGATTTGCTGCCCCAGTATGCCCCGAACGTATGGAACAATATCCCGCAGGAGGCATGGGATGTCGTTCGATCCGCTTCGCCGGACGGCAAAATCTATTATGTGCCTAAAGTGTTCCTGGTGCCGGAAAGAGCGCCGCTGATCCGCCAGGATTGGCTTGACAAGGTGGGGATGTCCATGCCGAAGACAACGGAGGAATACAAGGAGGTGCTGCGCGCCTTCCTCAACGAAGACCCGAACGGGAACGGCCTAAAGGACGAACTGCCTACAACGGGCCGCGAATTCGGCAAATGGATGGACCATTTGTTCGCCATGTTCGGCGTCGCGATGTGGGAGGGGAATCCGGAATGGGACGTCTATGACGGAAAAATCCAGTATGCCGGCGTAACGGACAATATGAAGGCTGCCATTGCGTTTGCCCGTGAGTTATATGACGAGAAGCTGCTGGACAACGAGACGTTTCTGAACAAAGGCGATGTATGGACAGCTAAAATCAATAACAATCTGGTCGGCAGCTGGTACCACCTTCCTGCCAACCTGCGCGATCGGTTCACGGCCATGCAGCAAAAAGCACCGGATGCTTATATCGTTGGCATGCCGCTTCCAAAGGCCGATGGGTTTGAGGGCTTTGTCACGCAGAAGAGCATGGGCGAACCGGAGTGGATCATTCCGGCAAAGGCCCAGGATAAAGCCCCTGCCGCCTTGAAGCTGCTCGATTTCTTCTATGACAGGTCGAATGACGAATTTACCCGCTTTGGCATCGAAGGATTGCAGCATGAAGTTGTAGATGGCAAAAAAGTGCTGCTTCCGGCCGAGGACAGCCGTCCGTTGGCGCTCGGCATGCGCAACCTGACGACAGAGGAGGACATGGACATCCGGATTCAGGAGACGATCCCGGAAGACATGCAGCAGATGGTGAAGGATATATTCGAGGTGAGTACCGCGGACGCGAAGCGGATCGCCGGGGACGGACTTCCGAGTACCGTGTATGAAGGCTTCCCGGATATTCAATCGCATAAGCTGTTTCAGGAATATGTAACCAAGATTGTTATCGGCGAATGGCCGCTGGAGAAGTTCGATGAATTCGTTGACCGCTGGCATAAGGCAGGGGGAGACGAAGTAACGAAGAGGGTGGAGGAATGGTACTCAAGGATGTGATCATACAGTGAAAAAGAAATATGCCATATGCGGTGTGAGCGGTCGTGCGCTCGGCATGTTCGCCAAACCGATTCTGACGACGCATGCACGGCGCTGCGACCTGGTTGCCATACTGGACTGCGATCCGGCCCGCTTCGAGCTGTACCGCTCCCGCTTCCCGGAGCATACCGCCGTCGGAACTTACGGTGAAGAGGAATTCGGGAAGATGATTGACGAGACTCGGCCGGATGTGGTCATCGTGGCGGGGCGCGACGATACGCATGCGCGTTATATTGTTGCCGCGCTTGAACGGGATCTGGATGTCATCACGGAAAAGCCGATGGTCACGACGGGCGAGGACGCTCGGCGCGTGTTGGATGCGGAGCGGGTGAGCAAAGGCTCGGTGACGGTCACGTTTAATTACCGTTATGCCCCGATTCACGCCAAAATCAAAGAAATGGTGTGGGAGGGCAAACTCGGCCGGATTACATCCGTCGATCTCAACTGGTATTTAGACACGTATCATGGCTCCAGTTACTTTAAACGGTGGAATCGCCGGCGCGAGATGTCAGGAGGTCTCTCCATTCATAAGAGCACGCATCATTTCGACCTCGTGAACTGGTGGATCGGGCAAAAGCCGGTCGAAGCCTTCGCCTACGGGGCGCTCCATTATTACGGTGCCCAAGGGGAGCTGAATCCGGGCAAAGAAGACGGTCGTCATTGCGGAACCTGCCTCTCAGCCAGCCGCTGCGCCTATCATTCGCGCTGGAACGCACGTCATGTGCAGGACGATCATCTTGGCCAGCTGGATAGCGGGGGACCGCAATTTCCTTATACAGGCTACCGCCCGGACCGGTGTATTTTTGATGATGAGATCGATATTGAGGATACGTATGCGGCCACCGTTAAATACAGCGGAGGCGCACTGCTCAGCTATTCCGTCAACTTTTCGTTGCCGTATGAAGGGTATCGCTTGGCGATCAACGGTACGAAAGGCCGGCTGGAGACGATCGAATATCATGCACCGTCCCGAACCCCTTTTCCAACACCGATCCAGACGATCGACTACTTCCCGTTGTTCGGCTCCAAGGAAACCATCCATGTCGTCCATCGGGAAGGCGGCCATGGAGGAGGCGACCCGCTTCTGCTGAACGACCTGTTTCTCGGTGAGAACCGGGAAAGGCCGTTCCCGATTTTGTCCGGGGCTGTGGATGGCGCCTATTCCGTGGCAACGGGGGAAGCCGTGTGGCGTTCCGTGAAGGAACACCGTCCGGTGGCGATAACGGATGTTCTGGGCGGGTGGAAGGAGAGTGAGCCTATTGAACGATAAAGGATACTTTGACCCGGCGGAAAGCCTGGCTTCCCAAACAGAGGGCAGTAACATCGAGCATGCGCTAACGGTCATTGCCCAGCGTTATGTCGGTGACAATCCGCCTCATGCCCCGGTTTACCGGGTGACGCGCAAGAGTCCGATCCGCAAGCGGGCCGACCACTGCTATCAACTCCCCATCGCGGATATGTTCCCCGAGATGACGGGGAGCCAGGTGGTCTACGCCTGGACGAAGCTGTGGGCTGCCGAAGCGCAGAGCTTTCCCTTTCTGATGGAATGGACGGGGCACGTTCGGCTTTACCATAACGGCCGGAAGCGGTTCGGTTCGGCGCCAGGGGAAGAAGCGACAGCAGGCGAATTGCCTCTGAAGCTTGGGATTCAGCTTACCAAGGGATGGAATCACTTCGTCCTGGAATTCCGCCGGAGCCCAAACGGCTGCGGAGCGGTATTTGGCACAAGCAACCGCAAGAACAAGCCGTTTCACTTTCTGGCTCCATCCATGGAGCGGGAGGGCGAGGAAGGATGGATTGTGACGGTGCCGCTGGACGGGGCGCTTGCCCGCATCCCCGATTCAATGGAAAGTGAATCATGGACGGGTGCACAGTGGCTGCCCGTGCCAGCAGAGCACGGTGGGGAAGCAGATGGCGGCCCAATGTTGAGAATGTACGGGCGGAAGCCGGGGTATGCCGCTTACGCCTGGACTGCCGTGGTCAACCGGACCTTAACGGCCAAGAAGGTGACCTTGTCGGGAACCTCCTATGGTCCGGTCCGGTTTGAATGGAACGGCAGGGAGGTTTACACAAGTCGGGAGGCAGGCACATTCCGTATTGCCATCGATGTGCCTCCGGGCCGCGGGGAGCTTACCGCACGCAGCGAATGCGTTCAAGAGGGCTGGGGATTCGAGGTCAGCGAAGCCTCGCCTGAAGGGATGCTGACCGCGCCGCGCAGGGTGCACGGCCTGAACGGCGCGTGGCTTTATCTGGGTCCGATCCGTGCGGAAGCAGAACTTGAGCTGACCGACTATTTCGGACTGGATACGGTTGCTGTTGACGGCGGACAGACGCTGTTCTGGACAGGAAGCGAACCGGGAGCCTGTGTGAGGCCGTTTTTGGAGAATGAGCTTTTCGGCCGCTGGAATTATCCGCTTGGTGTTACGCTGTACGGCTTGCTGGAGTCGGGTAGGCTGCTGAATCGCCCGGACATCCAGGAATATGTGCTCCGCCATGTCGAGTTTGCAGCGGGGCATTACGAATATTCCTTATGGGACCGGGAGGAATTCGGCGCGGCAGGGCTGAACAATCAGCTGTCCGACATCGACAGTCTGGACGATTGCGGATCGTTCGGCGCGCTAGCCATTCTTGCAGACCGAATTCGATCCTTGAAAGGGGTGCACAAGGCGGCGGACGACATCGCCCGGTACATCATGGCTAAGCAATCACGTCTTGAGGATGGGGCGCTTTATCGCGAAGTCGGCGTTTCCCCGAGCATGCACCTTACGATGTGGTGCGACGATATGTATATGAGCGTGCCGTTCCTGTGCCGATACGCCGAGATGTCCGGCGATTCCCGCTATCTGGACGAGGCAGCACGCCAGCTTCTGCTGTATAAGTCCTACCTATACCTGCCCGACCTGCAGCTGATGTCGCATGTATACGATGTGCGTCATGGGCAGCCTTCCCAGACGGTATGGGGACGAGGCAACGGATGGGTGTTTTTCTCGCTGTCAGAGCTGCTTGCCGTGCTTCCGTTTGGCCATCCCGACTATGAGGAACTGCTGCTTTTTTATCGCGCGCTGGCGGAAGGGTACCTTCGTGTACAGGGAGTGAACGGGTTATGGCACCAAGTGCTGACAGACCCTGAATCCTATGAAGAAGCCTCGTGTACCGCAATGTTTATTTTCGGCATGGCGCGGGGGATTCGCCACGGCTGGCTGGAGGACCCGGATCCGTACTTGCAATCTGCCGCTGCGGGGTGGGAAGGTTTAACCAGCAGGGCCATCGACCGCCGGGGAAATGTGTATGGCGTGTGCAAGGGCAGCAGCTGGTCGACCTCGCATGCTTACTACAAGCACGATTTATCGTGGAACTTGAATGATACGCACGGAATCGGCATCGTGCTGTTGGCCGGAGTCGAGCTGCTCGGACTGATGCGGGCCAGCCCAATTGTGAACGCTTAGATTTGCGTGACGGCAGGAGCGGAACGTGAGCTATAATGGAACCATTCTGGTAGTAAAGCGGGGGTTGATATGTTCCTATCGATCGGCAAGTGGCTGAAATACACGCTGGCCCATACGCAAGCGCGGCTGGTGCTCATTTTGACCGTTTCCGTTTTTATGATCATTTTGGCCGTCAGCCTGACATCATATTACACCTCCAAATCGGTGCTTCAGGAAGAGCTCAGCGAGCCGCAGCACCAAATGCTGCAGATCAGTATGAAATATATCGACGATTTGATCCGGGAGAGCGACAAGATTGCGGTCCAGGTCGCGGTGAATGACTATATCTACGATTTTCTGACGAGCGAGAACCAGAACTCGGTGTCCAATATATCGACATTGTACCGACTGCTCTCAACCTGGATCAGCAATTCAAAATACATTAACAGTATATACGTATACGATGTCGAGCGGGGAAGCTTTATTTCGCTTCCGCAGGGATACAGCTCGAGCAAGCTCACATTCGTGGATTCCGAGTGGACCGGTATCGCAGACGAATTCGGAGACGACACGATGATGATCCGCAAAAGGCATGTCCCCGAGGGGGCGGGTAATAAAGGATCGGAGCTGACGCTGTTCCGCAAAATCATGATCCAGGGCCGATTAAGAGGCGTCGTGGCGGTCAATTTGCTGGATGCTGAACTGTTCGCGAAATTGAATCCGCCGGCGCTGTCCCAGTTGGACAGCATGCGGTACATCGTGGACCAGCATAATAACATTCTTTATTCGGTTTCGAATTCGGAATTCCAACCGGAAGCGGTGAGGCAGGCGCTGCACGAGCTGAAGGAAGACCACTTCGGCGATTTTTTCCATGAGGGACGGAAGCTGCTGGTCAATCAGATCGAATCGCCGCTGACCGGATGGAAATACGTATCCATCGTCTCCCAAGACAGTTTGCTTGCACAGTCCAAAAAGGTGCGAGACACGGTGCTGTATGTATCGGTTGCGGCACTTGCGCTCGGCGTGCTGACCATTCTGTATGTAAACTCCGCGGCCTTCCGGCCGGTGCGCAGGCTTAAGCAGCTGTTCAGCGCCTACGACGGGAAGGCGACCAGCCCGGATCGCATCGATCTGGAAAAGCTGGCCGGCGAACTGCTCAGCAATCATGCGCATCTATCTCAGCTGATCCGCGAGACGATATCCGATGCGGCTTCCAAGTTTCTGTATGACATTCACTCGGGTCATATGAGCGGCAGACGCGAAATCCGCGAGAAGTGGAGACGGTATTTTGCGGAATGGACGGATGCGCCCGTCACGGTAGCGGTGCTGTCGATCGACCGCTATGATTCGTGGTCGCGCAGGTTTCCGGCCAGTGACCACTCGCTGCTGAAGTTTGCCCTGGCCAATATCATGGCAGAGCTGCATGAGCCCGAATGGAGGGTGGCCTGTGCCGATTTCGGAGCGGACCGGATGGCTATCCTGTTTCAACCGCGGAGCGGCGAAACTCGGCCTCCGCTGGCCGAGGCGATCGAAACGGTGTCCCGTTTGCTGAAATTCAGTGTGTCCGCCGGCGTGAGCATGCCGCAGAGTGAGGTTTGCCGGTTAAAGCAGGCCATGCTGGAAGCGGAGAACGCGTTAACCTACCGTTTATATAAAGGGTACGGTCAGCTCGTGCCGTTTCAGGATGTATCCAGTCACGAAGTGACGGATATGCAGCCGCAGGAAGATGGCGTACGAGAGTTGATGACTGCTGTGGAGACCGGTGAAGGGGAGCGGGCTATAGAGCTGCTTGGGCGTATTATTGGCGATATCCGCAGCCGTTACTGGTATCCCTCGGAGGCGCTTGCCTTGCTTCAGGGGCTGCTGGAACGTCTTAGAGGGATATGCCCAGAGGGCGAAGGTCCCGAGGGGGACCCGGCCGGTCGGCTGGGCACGCTGTACATTGAAGATATCGAGGCGGAGCTTTCCGGCCTGATTTCGGTCTTGGCCGACCGCTACCGCCGTTTAATCGGCAGCAAGGATTTCTTGATGTGCCAGCGGATGATCGAATTCATGGAGCAGCACCTCGGGGATCCGATCGGCATTCCGGAAATTGCGGAATCGACCGGCATCAGCAGCAGCTTGGCCAGCCAGTTGTTCAAGCAGGAGACAAACGAAACGATCTATAACTACTTAACCCGGCTGCGGATGGAGCGGGCTAGCGAGCTGCTGGTTAAAACCGACCGCAAAATATCCGATATCGCCCAAATGGTGGGCTACCAGCATGAAAACAGCTTCATTCGCAGCTTCCGCAAATTCAAGGATATCACCCCGGGCAAATACCGGGATATGATGAGAACCCGGATAGACGCCTTGTTTGAATGAAGGGGCCGGGAAGGAAGGAGCTATGGAGATGGAGAGAAAGCAGATTGTTTGGCGGCATAATCCTGAATTCGACAGGCTGGATTCGCTTTCGCCACTGTCTGTAGGCAACGGGGAATTCGCGTTTACCGCCGATATTACAGGGCTGCAGACATTTCCTGAACAATATGAGGTGCCGCTTGGCACCCAGTCGAACTGGGGCTGGCATTTTACGGGGGGGCGCGGAAGGTTCTCCGCAAAGGATGCAGCGTTGCAGATGTTCGAGACCCACGGCCGGCAGGTCGGCTATCCGATGAAGCCGGGGGATAAGCCGGAAGCTTACCAATGGCTGCGGCAAAATCCCCACCGTCTTCAGCTAGGCCGGCTGTCGTTCCGATTTCTGGACGAAGCGGGAGAGGAGCTCGGTTACAGCGATGCAGGCCAATTCCGTCAAAAGCTCGATCTGTGGACGGGCATTCTATCGAGCAAGTTCGAAATTCGCGGCGTGCCGGTTGAAGTTACGACGGCGTGCCACCCCGAAGCTGATATTTTGGGCGTGCGGGTGATCTCGCCCCTTATCCGGGAAGGGCGGCTTCAGGTATTCATCCGCTTCCCCGCACCGGATATGACTCATTCGGCTTGGGCAAAATCGGTGTTTCCCGATTGGGAAAGTGATCATCGACATGATACCGTTCTCGTTCGGCAGGAGAAAGGAACGGCCTTGATGGAGCGGACGCTGGATGAGGAGCGTTATGCGGTCCGCTGGCATTGGAATATTGGCCGGCTGGAACAAACGGAGACACATGAATTTACGCTGTATCCCGGCGAGTCTCGGGATGAATCCCCGGATGAATCGCCGGAGGAGCTGACGTTTTCCGTCGGCTTTGCGGCTGGGTCGCCCGGTGCGGCTGACTTTGAAGCTATTGTTTCGGCCAGCGCCCGGCATTGGGAATCGTTTTGGCAGAGCGGCGGTGCAGTCAGCTTCGCAGGCAGCTCCGATCCGCGAGCCTTTGAGCTGGAGCGCCGCGTTGTCTTGTCGCAATGGTTATGCGCCATTCACAGCGGGGGCTCGATGCCGCCCCAGGAGACCGGTCTTATGTACAACAGCTGGTTTGGCAAATCGCATTTGGAGATGCATTGGTGGCATGCCGCTCATTTCGCGCTGTGGGGCCGGGCCTCCATATTGCGGAGAAGCATGGACTGGTACAACGGTATACTGCCGGTCGCCCGCGAACTGGCGCTATCGCAGGGATACGAGGGAGCGCGCTGGCCGAAAATGGTCGGTTTCGACGGCATTCCGTGCCCCTCGCCGGTTGCCCCGGGCTTGATCTGGCAGCAGCCGCACCCGATCGCCATGGCGGAGCTGTGCTACAAGGCCGACCCGGCACAAGAAACGCTGCGCCGGTTCCGTGACATCGTCTTTGAATCGGCTGACTTTATGGTTTCCTATGCCCACTGGAATGAGTCAAAAGATGCCTTCGATCTCGGACCGCCGCTCATTCCGGCGCAAGAATGCCATCCGATGAACGCTAGCGTGAACCCGCCTTATGAGCTGGAGTATTGGAACTATGGCCTGGATATCGCTATAAAGTGGGCTGATCGATTGGGTGTCCAGCCGAATCCGCGCTGGGTTGAGGTGGCGAGTCATCTGGCAACGCCGCCCCGGCTGGACGGCGTTTACCTGGCGCATGAGTTGGCGCCGGATACGTTTACGGAGAAGAACCATGACCATCCGTCCATGCTCTGCGCATTAGGCGTGCTTCCCGGCAAGCTTGTCGACCGGGAAACCATGCGGCGTACATTGTGGAAGGTCAAGGACGATTGGAAATGGGAATCGGCCTGGGGATGGGATTTTCCCGTATGCGCCATGACCGCTGCTCGGCTCGGCGAGCAAGATCTGGCTGTGGATTTTCTGTTAATGGATGAAATTAAAAACACGTATTTGCCGAACGGGCATAACTATCAGCGACCGGGTCTGACCGCTTATTTGCCGGGTAACGGCGGACTGCTTACGGCGGTGGCCATGATGGCCTGCGGCTGGGAAGGAGAAGAGGATCTGTGCTGTCCGGGATTTCCGGCAAGCGGCTGGACGGTGCAGTGGGAGGGGCTGAAGCCGTGGCTTTAGCTTCGTCTTCGGCTTGTACAACTTGCGGACAGGAGGGCTGAATATGGCCAAGGGAACGGTGTGGAAGCCGGAACGTAAGCAGTATCGCGACCGGTTGACCGGAGTCGAAGTGGTGCAGCTGACCGACTATAAGGCTCATAGTCATCATCTATATTTTACGGAGAACGGATGGTATGACGGCGGCAAGCGGCTGTTGTTCGTATCGGATAGGGAAAACAGTTCGAACTTGTACAGCATGGATGTCAACAGCGGTGAAATGCTCCAGCTGACGGATTACCTGGACAATGATTTTGTAGATGCCTGTCTGTTACCGGATGGCCGGTCCGCCTTCGTCAAAACGGGTCGGAGCGTACGCCGCCTTGATCTGGCAACTTTGGAGGAAGAGCTTGTCTACGAAGCCCCGGAGGGGTACAACATCGGCAACCTGAGCTGTCCTGCCGATGGTCGCTCGGTCGTCACTTGTATACAGGAGGATCTATCCCATCGTATGCAGCTAGATCTGGGCAATGGCTATGTCGGCCACAGGGAGTTGATGGAGGCAGCTCCTCACAGCCGGATTGTGCGGATCGATTCGGAAGGGCAGACGCAGCCGGAAACCCTATATGAAGCCCATCGCTTTATAACCCATATTAATGCATCACCCGTCGAACCATGGTTGATCACCTTTTGCCACGAAGGGCCGTGGCATTTGGTCGATCACCGGATATGGGGACTGGATCTTCGGAACGGAGAGGCCTGGAGAATTCGCCAGCGCCTTGAACCCGGAGAAAAGGTTGGTCATGAATTTTTTTATCCTGACGGCGTTACCATCGGTTACCATGGCTTCCGTACGGATGGAACCAATTTCTTCGGAAGTATCCGGTATGACAATACGGCCATGGAAGAGACGGATTTCGGGTTTGATACGTGGCATGCGTATGCGGACGGCCTCGGTCAGGCCGTTGTCGACGGCAAAGGGGCGGTCAAAACGCTCTCCGTATGGCGTAAAGACGCCAAAGGAGTCTATCAAGGGCCGAGGATGCTGTGCGAGCTCCGATGCAGTTTTCATTCCCAGAAGGTGCATGCGCATCCGCGTTTTGATCCGGACGGTAAACGACTCTTGTTTACAAGCGATAAAAATGGTTATGGCAATCTGTATCTGGTCGACATGCCGGAAGATTTCGATTCGCTGCCGCTGCAATCGGTCTAAAGCGAAGGCGAGGGGAGGGGTCAACCGTGGCTGAAGCAACGGTCCTGGAACGAATACCGGTCCGGGTGGCAGAGACGATCTTGTCCGCTTGCGTGGACGGATACCATCCGAATATAGCCAACAAATGGGGCTACGTGGCCGGCATGGCTTTGAGTGCACTGGGCCGCCTGGCCGAATGGACGGGTGAGAAGCGCTACAATGAAGCAGTCAAGCGCCATATGGACGTCTTCATACAAGAAGACGGGACGATAGCAGGCTATATACTGGAGGACTATAATCTCGATCATATCAATAAAGGTAAGAATCTGCTGCCCTTGTGGCGCACGACAGGAGAAGAGAAATACCGCAGGGCTACCGAGCTGCTGGCATCTCAGCTGGTTGGACAGCCGCGGACAGATGAAGGCGGATTTTGGCATAAGAAAATCTATCCGTTTCAGATGTGGCTGGACGGCCTCTATATGTCGTCACCGTTTATGGCGGAGTATGCAAAAACGTTTGATGCACCGGAATGGTTCGACGAAGCGGCCCGTCAGCTGCTGCTCATCGAGCGGCGTACGCGGAATCCGCAGACGGGCCTGCTGCATCATGCTTATGATGAGAGCCGGGAGCAGCGCTGGTGTGACAAGGAAACGGGCCGCTCGCGCCATGTATGGGGGCGGGCCATGGGCTGGTATGCGATGGCCTTAGTGGACTCACTGGAGCATTTCCCCGTAAGGCATCCGCAGCGCGGCCAGCTGATGGGCATTTTCGAACGAATGGCCAATGCGCTCGTACGCGCCCAGGATCAAGACAGCGGGCTGTGGTATCAGGTGATGGACTGCAACGGACGGCTGGGCAATTATTTGGAGGCTTCGGGCTCCTGCATGTTGACCTATGCCTTGGCCAAAGGCATTCGGCTTCATTATTTGGCCGAGATCGACATCGGGGTGGTCGAACGTGCCTATGACGGCATCAAGAAACGTTTTCTCACCGTCGATGCGGAAGGACTGCACCTTCACGGCATATGCCACGGCGCCGGATTGGGCGGGCGGAAATACCGTGACGGATCGTACGAGTATTATTTGAGTGAAAAGGTAGTCAGTGACTCGCTCATGGGCGTCGCACCGCTCCTGCTGGCCAGCATCGAAATGGAGAGGCTGCAGGCGGGAAACGAGGGCGGGCATCGAGGATGAGTCAAGAGAACCTGTTGACCATGAGGTATCCCGCATCTTGGTGGCGTAATATGTGGCGTGAGGGGTTACCCTCAGGCAATGGAATGGTCGGAGCCTCGGTATTCGGGGGCGTGCAGGAAGAGACGGTGCTGCTGAATCATGAGGGGTTGTGGCATTGGGGCCGGAAGGATCCGCTGCCGGACGTGGGCATGACGCTTGCCGAAACGCGCAGGCTGATGGATGAAGGACACTATGCGGAGGGCAGCTGGAATTTGGCGAACGCTTTACGGGAGCGGGGATACGGGACGAGGCTGGCCTCCCGCTTCCCGCTCGCGGCGATTAAACTGCTTATGCCCAGCACACGGGCTTTCCGCCATTACCGAAGAACCCTCAATATGGAGACCGGCGAGGTTTCGGTTGGCTGGACGGACAGTTCGATCCGATACGTAAGGCGGTTGTTCGTCTCCCGTGCAGATAGGGCTATCGTTTACGAGATTGGCTCCGAGGGATGTGCTAACCAACAAATAAACCCAGAAGGCAGGGAAGGGATCGGTAAGCATATCGAGGTTCAAGCCGGGACGAGTCACTGTATTTCGGGAGAGATTGGACTGGCGCTCTACCCGAGCGACCGATTGGGGGATACGCCGGAATTCAAGGAACTGGCCGAATCCGTGGTCACTTCGGCGAAAGGGACGTTTATCCGGTACGCCGGCCGCAATGATGACGGTACAGATTTCGGGGCAGTGCTGCGGCTTATTTGTGAAGGCGGAAGTTTACAGTCTACCAAGGAAGGAACGATGTTGAGGTTTGTTAAGGCCCGACGGGCGCTGGCACTGGTGAAAGTATTTATCCGTGGCAAGCGTGAACAGGAATGGGAGCAGCTTGAGCGCGAGCTCAGTGACTTCCCTGAAAATTGCGAATATGACCTGCTTCTCAAGCGCCACGCCGAGCTTCATGGTCCATTGTTCCATTCCGCATCCCTGGAGCTGAACGTGACCAGCGGGGACGTGCGTTCGAACGAGGAACTGCTGCTGGAGGCTTACGAGGGCGAGGCGCCCGATTCGCTTGTTCGTAAAATGTGGGCTTATGGAAGGTATTTGTTTATTAGCGGGACGGCGGCCGAATCGGGGCCGTTCGGACTATATGGCCTGTGGGGCGGAGACTACCGGCTTGTCTGGTGCCACCATATGGCGAATGAGAATATTCAAATGATGTATTGGCACGCGCATGTTGGAGGCTTGGGAGAACTAGTACCCCCTTTGTTCCGCTACTACGGGAGCCTAATGGACGATTTCCGCGGCAATGCCCGCAAGTTGTACGGTTGTCGCGGAATCTACATCCCGGCTGGGACTACGCCAGGGATCGGAACGCCGAATCAAATCGTACCCGTCATTCTAAACTGGACGGGAGCGGCCGGGTGGCTGGCCCGGCATTATTATGAGCATTTTTTGTATACGGGCGATATCCGGTTTTTGCGGGAGGAGGCGCTGCCGTTCATGCGTGAGGCCCTTCAATTCTACGAGGACTTCGCAGTCGTTGGTGAGGACGGCACCTACCGTCTGTATCCTTCGGTTTCGCCGGAGAACACGCCGCTCAATTTCATGCCGGAGGACGGAAGGCAGCTGGCTCACCCGATGCCGACAACCGTCAATGCCACGATGGATATTGCAATTATGAAAGAACTGCTTGCCCATCTGATCCAAGCGAATCGGCTAGTCGGAGGCCCAGGTTCGGAGGAAGAACGGTGGAAGCGAATGCTGGAACGCATTCCGCCTTACCGGACGAATAGGGACGGAGCCCTTGCGGAATGGCTGGATCCCGCGTTTGAGGACCGATACGATCACCGTCATCTCTCCCATATCTATCCCTTGTTCCCGGGTGATGAAGTGACCCGGGAATCAGCACCAGAGTTGTACGCCGCTTTTGAGAAGGCGGTGCGTCTGCGCCGACTCGGAGCCCAAAGCGGTTGGTCACTTGCCCATATGGCTTCCATTTACGCGCGGCTGGGGGCAGGCGATCGTGCGCTGGAGTGTCTTGATACATTGGCGCAATCATGTCTGCTGCCGAATCTGTTTACCCTCCATAATGATTGGAGGGGGATGGGGATATGCATGGATATGCCGGCAGCGCCGATACAGCTCGATGCAAACATGGGATGGGTGAATGCCGTACAGGAGATGCTGCTGCAGGTGTCGCCGGATATAGTGAAACTCCTGCCGGCTTTGCCGGAGCGCTGGCGTAGTGGCCGACTCTCAGGCTGGAGATACCATACCGGTCGAATCACCGTGGAATGGAACCGGGATGCCGGTATGTTCCACGCCAAGCTTGAGGCTGAACGGGAGACGGACATCCTCGTTTCCCTGCCGCCTTGGGCAGGGGAATGTTCCATGTCCGGCCAGGGAGCCTCCGTCCAGCCATCAACGCTAGGGCCCCTTTTTTATGCAGTCCGTCTGCGCCCGGGGACACAGCTGTTGATCCATTGCAGCCCGTAAGTCGAAGTAGACGTAAGCGGACCTCGAAACTGAAATTGGCCGAAGACCATTTCATCGCAAAAAGCACCTCAACCATGGGCATGTGCCTTTGGTTGAGGTGCTTTTATTTATAGGTTATCCTGGCTTGACAGGGAATCATGTAACCCCGCTGCCCACCTTCATTACGGCTGCAGGGAGATACCGAATGCCGAGCCTGGGGCACCGGCAAATACGACAGCTCCATTGGCAGGGAGCTTCACTTCATTACTGCCGCTGACGATGCTGTAGTTCACAACGGCACCTTTGTCGTCATACACGGCGAAAGCGCCTTGTGCCGGCAGGGTGACGATCATCGTTTTGCCTGCAGCTTGTTTAGGGACGGTGTACCATTTGGCATAGCCATCGGCTTGCAGGGTGACGGTTGATTTTTTTCCTTTATAAAGCGGCTTAACGTTCTTACCGCTCACAAACAGGGAGCCTGCCCCTTCGAGATACTCAACGCCCTTTTCCTTATAGAAGCGGAATTCGGACGTATCCCGGCTGCCGATCGCCGGAACCTGATGCTGGCTTACTGCGGTATCCGGGTCAATGATCTTTTTGTCCATCATATAACCTTCCAGACCGCTCTTGCTGTTAATCTCAACCGTCGGTTTCGTGATGAAGTACATCAACGATGTGAATTTCTCATTCAATGGATAGAACGTTTCGCCTTCCCGCTTGGCCCAAGCGGCAGCGGTCTCCTTGGATAACGGGTTCGCTTCCATTTTCTCGGCGGTATAATGCGATAAAGCCATTTGCCCAAGTCCAGGAATCGTTACATATTGTCTTACCCACAAATAGAGGCGGTTATTCTTTTCTTTGACGAAGCTTACCTTCGTGCTGCCATCCGCGCTGACAAATGTTCCATCTGCAGTGTATACATATTTCTCCGCAGGATAATCCGGCACCATCGGTACGGTAATGGACAATTCGCCGTCCTTGATGTCGACTTTCATCTGCTGATTCGTCACGCCATAGTAACCGGCATATTTCGCGATGTCGCTAGGCATGTCGGCCTTGACCGGTTTGCCGAATGATTTTTCCGGCTTGAATTCCTTGATGGTGCCTTTCTCCTTGAGTGCTTGCAGCAGAATTTCGTTGGCCAACAGTTGGTTGGTTGAGCTGGAACCGCCGGAAGATAACACAGCAGCTGCCATATTCTGCTCAGGAAGAACTACGAGCGAAGCGTGATACAGGATAGTGTCTCCGCCTTTGGTTACGGCCTTCATGTCATATTGGTTAAACGGAAACAGTCTCACGCTGTCCCAGCCGAGTCCGTAATCGAACGAGTTATCGGCATCTTCGGGCCACAAGCCCTTTTTATATTCTTCCTGCTCCATGGCTTTGACGGATTTCTCGGAAAGAATGCCTTCGGCTTCTCCGGTGAAGATCTGCGCGAACTGCACCAGGTCTTCAGCCGTAGAATAGATGCCGCCGGTTCCGATCACATTGACCGTCTCGTTAGGAAGCTGTCCTTGGTGAGTAGGATAGTACAGACCTGCCATTTGGCTTAACTCCAACGTATCTTGGGATGTCTTCGTGTGGTCCAAATCTAACGGCTCGGTAAAATATTGATGGATGAATGCGGTAAAATCCTTGCCGCTCACTTTCTCTACCAGTATCTCAGCTAGCGTGAACCCGTCATTACAATAAACGGAGAATGCACCTGGGTCCGCTTTCAGGTTTTGGGTGGACAGCTGCTTCAGCAGCGTGTCATGTGCATGAGGGTCATTATCCTCGAACAAAAATGCATTGTTCAGGCTTGAGCCTTGCAGTCCGGAGGAATGGTTGAGCAGCATGCGCGGCGTGATTTTTTTGTAACGTTCGTCTTTCATCGTGAATTCGGGTATGTACTGAACCAGAGGCGTATCCAGGTTGATTTTCCCCTCATCCACCAATTTCATTACCGCAGCGGCGGTGAACACTTTACTCGTGGAGCCGATGCCATACATCGTATCCTTGGTCAACGGTTTCTTTCCTTCGATATCATTGACGCCTGCTTGCCCGGACACGGTAATCTTGCCGTTGTCGATCAAGGCATATTGGACGCTTGTCGTTCCATACGTCCCGGTGAGCAGCTTGGCTTTCTCTGCGGCGGTTTTCTCAAGGCTCCCTCCAGCGGCAGCTTGGCTGTTATCTGCTGCCATTACCCCAGCTGGGAGAACCAGTGTGACTGCGAGAAGGGTTACGAGCATACGTGATAGTCTTTTCTTCAATGAATAAATACCTCCTTATGATGAATGTACTAGTTAGTACGATTTACCAGCCCGAATGGTTCAATCTTTTTTCATATTTCTGTGAAATGATGATGGATACGTATGGGAAGATAGCGATAATTCCTTGTCGCAGCCGGGATAGAGGAGCAGGAAAAAAACAAGTGAGGGGAAACACAAAAAAACAGGCATCCCATTCATAGCCGTGAAGCCATTAGGGGAATGCCTGTTTTTTAACTAAGGACGATAAGCAGCGCCGAGGTGGTTCCGACGAAACAGCCTGCCAAACAATCCGAAGGGTAGTGAAAGCCCAGATAGATGCGCGACAGGCTGACCGTAAGGGCCAGCAGGATCAAGAGCAACGACAGCCAAGGCGTTATGAATAGAAACGGCGTGATAATGGAAAAGATGGCCGTCGAGTGCCCGGAAGGAAACGAATGGTCCTTCATCGGTTTTTGTTCGAACCGCACCTTTTCCAGTGCCAGATAGGGCCTGATGCGCCGCATCTTCCTTTTGATGAGGGCCGTAATCAGGAAGCTGAGGGAAAGCGCCAAAAAGCTCTGCCACCCCATCGTATTCCACGGCTCAGGTGCAAAAAACGCTATCGAAAGTGTCAGCACAATGGTAAAGATAGCACCCCCCATATGGGTGACCAGCGCGAGCATCGAATCCACCGTTTTGTTGCTGATCTTGCGGTTTAACCAGCGGAAGATAAGGTGGTCATGTTGCTGAAGCCAATCCATCGAACGAGTAATCATTGTGAACAGAACACCTCACATTATAATTTTGTAAGCTGTCAGCCCAAAAAAGTTCAATCAGGCTGAGGATATATGCTTGTAAGGGCCGAGATTCAAAGTGTAGACAAGAGGCTTACATACGACAGTATACAGGAGAATTGTTAAGCGTGGGTATGAATGACATGTATTTTTTCATAATTTGAACGTTCTTTCTCGCACATGAGTTGAGGGCTAACCGTTTGAGCGTGTTGGAAGCACGCTTCACAAGATTATGGTTTCCAAGGGATGGTGACTTCATGTTCCCATGTTCTCGGAGCCCGGAATCCGATATAATGAAAGCATCTATCCATGCATAAGGAGGAGAAGCATGAAATTTCGCGTTTCTGCCGTGCAATATCATCTGCACACTATTCAATCCTTTGACGATTTTGCCCATCAATCGGAGCATTATATCCGAACGGCGGAGGAATTCGAAGCCGATTTTGTGCTGTTTCCGGAATTTTTCACGACGCAGCTGATGTCCATCGGGGATGATCAAGGGAAGGCATTGACGATCAATGATCTTCCGGATTTCACAGACCGTTACCGCGAGCTGTTTCAGGGCTTTGCGAAGCAATATAATATGCATATCATTGGCGGTACGCACGTCATTCGCCGGGAAGGGAAGCTGTACAATGTAGCGCATCTGTTCTATCCGGACGGCCGCATTGCGGAGCAGGCCAAGATTCATATCACGCCTTCGGAGATTAGCGGATGGAATATGGGAACAGGCGAAGGGCTCGAAGTGTTCGAGACGGAAAAAGGCACCATTGCGATGCTGACCTGCTATGACATCGAATTCCCTGAGATCGTGCGCATGGCCAAGGCTAAAGGGGCCGACGTCATTTTCTGTCCATCCTGTACGGATGATCGTCACGGATTCCACCGCGTTCGCTACACCAGCCATGCCCGCGCCATTGAGAATCAAATCTATGTGGTGCTGACAGGTACCGTTGGCTCGCTGCCAACCGTGGATCTGATGCGTGCCAACTTCGGACAGGCGGCCATCATTACCCCGAACGATATCCCGTTTCCCCCGCAGGGCCTGCTGGCCGAGGGAGAGCTCAACAACGACATGATCATTACAGCCGATCTCGATCTGGATTTATTGTACCAAGTGCGGGAGAAGGGATCCGTCACGACATGGCGCGATCGCCGCACGGATTTGTATCCGGATTGGAAATAAGCCGTTTATCATCACTTGAGGAAAATAGGACAAAGGCGGTGCAGAGGAAATGGCCCGGTTTCATCAACAGTTTTATGTATTTGACGACGCCAGGCCGGTGCCGGTTGTCATACGAAGCTACACGGAAGCGGATTTTGACGAGCTGATCGTCATTCAATCCGAGACGTTCCCTCCCCCGTATCCGCCGGAGCAGTTGTGGAACAAGGAGCAGCTGAAGCAGCATGTCACCTTGTTCCCTGAGGGTGCTCTGTGCGTTGAAGTGAGCGGGATGCTCGCCGGGTCGATCACCTCGCTCATTGTGGATTACGATCCGCGAGAGCCTGCCCACTCCTGGGCGGATACCACGGATAACGGGTATATCCGGACGCACAAGCCGGACGGGAATACGCTATACATTGCCGACATTTGCGTCAGGCCGCGCTTTCGTAAGCTCGGACTCGGCAAATGGCTGATCCAGTCGCTGTACCATGTGACGGTGAATCGGGGACTGGACCGACTGCTTGGCGGCGGACGGATGCCCGGCTATCATCGGCATGCCCATGAAATGTCGGCTGCGGAATATCTGGACGCTGTGATCCGTGGTGATCTCAAGGATCCGGTGATTACTTTCCTGCTGCGTTGCGGCCGGACGCCCGTTGGGGTGGCAGCGGAGTATTTGGAGGATGAGGAATCCTGCAATTATGGGGCTCTGATGGAATGGAAGAATCCGTTCAGTGGGTGAAGTAGTTTCGCGTGAATGATAATGAATTGGCTTCATATATAAAGTGGATTTTTTGATTACATATATAAGGAGGCTTTTATTTAATGGAATATATCCGTATTACCAGCATCGACGATCCCTTGTTCCGCAAAATGCATAATCTGATGAAGGAAGTGTTCCCTCCGGAAGAGGTGCTGGAATTCAGTCTATGGAAAGAACCGCTGGAGGATCCGGGTATTCGGGTGTTTGTTGCCCTGCATGAGGACGAAGTGGTGGGTACGACGGAATACCGCTATTACGAGGATTGGAATGTCGCGATGACCGATTTTACCATTATCGGGCGGGAAGGGCTTGGTATCGGCCGATTTCTGGCACAGCATCGCTTGAAGGATCTGAATCAACTGGCGGCAGCGAACGGTAAAGCGTTGTTCGGCATGTTTGCCGAGATCTACGATCCATATCGGGTACAGGACTATGCATTCGGCGGGGTAAAGCCGATGGATCCGTTCGTTCGCCGCGAGGTGCTGTCGCATCTTGGCTACAAACGCACGGATATCGCCTACGTGCATCCATCCTGGAATAATGATGGCGAAGCCGTGAGCGGGCTCGACTTCTGCTTCATGCCGGGCGATGATACTGTCAATGAATTGCCTGCAGAGCTGATCGTAAACTTCTTGAGACGATACTATTCGGTACTGCCTGAGAAACCGCAGGCTTGGCATGACATGGTCGCCAAGCTGGAAGCGCGGGAGAAGGTATCGCTGCTGCCGTTGTAATCTATATTGTGGATCATGCCTGATTCGTTATGGATCAGGCATATTTTTTTCCGGTTACGCCTATAGCATGTGATATTTGGTATTCTAATCGTAGAATGACGGCAACCCCTTATATTCAGACATGCGTGCAGAGCTATGATCCGGCAGCCTATTTTGGCAAGGAAATCACAGGTGTAAGTTATAGTGAGTGGCACAAGCAATGGGCCGAGAAATACGGAGATTGAGGATGCGGTCGGTCTTCCGTGTAAGCACGTGGATCAACTTTTTCTTCACATTTGCTAAAATCCTCATTTGAATTGCAAGGCTATACTGGATATAGTAATACAATAGGTAAGGAAAAGAGGAACGTACATGAACGACCGAAAACAAGTGAGCATCCGTCTTCAAAGCCTTCACGAAGGGGAGAATACGATACAGGAGCTTCCGGCAGAGGCGTTTATCAAAGGGAATGTCCTGTATGTTCGCTATACAGAACCAGCACTTGGACCGCATCAAGGGGAAACCCGGGCGATGCTCAAGCTGACGGAGGACGAGCTGAAGCTGATCCGTCACGGCGAGGTGGAGTCCGAGCAGGCATTTAAGCTGGGTCAGCGATTGCCTGGGTATTACCGCTCCCCGTTCACTTCATTTAATCTGTCTACGCACACCCAGCGTCTGGAGCTAGCGTTTGAAGGCGTGTCCGGACGAGCGGCTTGGGCGTATGATTTATATGTGTTTGACGAGTTTTCGGGACACTTTTCGATCAGTTTGACTATTCAGGAGGCACATGAATCATGATAATGAATCCATTAGATCACATTAACGGGCTGGTTGCAGAAGCGGTGGCGGACGCTGCCGTAGCTGCAGGGCTGGTTTCCCGTGAGGAACTGCCGGGCATTACGCTGGAAGTTCCCAAGGATAAGTCGCATGGCGACTTGGCTACGAACGTAGCGATGCAGTTGACACGAATCGCTAAGAAGAACCCGCGGCAAATTGCGGAGGCTATCTTGGAGCATTTGGACATGGCGAAAGCTTCCATTGAAAAAGCAGAAATAGCCGGGCCGGGATTCATTAACTTTACCTTGGACAAGGGGTACCTCTATCCGATCGTTGCATTGGTAGAAGAACAGGGCGACAACTACGGGCGGATTGCTGCGGGTAAGGGGCAAAAGGTTCAGATGGAGTTTGTCAGCGCTAACCCCACCGGAAGTCTGCATCTGGGACATGCCCGCGGAGCGGCGGTAGGCGATGCCCTCTGCAATGTGCTTGATTTTGCAGGCTACGAAGTTACGCGCGAATACTACATCAATGATGCAGGCAACCAAGTGGTCAACCTGATTAAATCCCTCGAGGCCCGTTACTTGCAGGAGCTCGGACAGGATGCCGAAATGCCGGAAGATGGATACCATGGCGAAGATATCAAAGGGTTTGCCAAAGAGCTTGTAGCCGAGAAGGGCGACTCTTTGCTATCCATGGATCCAGGCGAGAGAACGGCATTCCTTCGTCAGTTCGGACTTGAGAAGGAACTGGATAAAATCAAACGCGATTTGAATCGATTCCGCGTTCATTTTGACGAATGGTTTAGTGAGACATCCCTGTATGAGAACGGACTCGTGGAGAAATCCCTGGAAGAGCTGAAATCGAAGGGCGAAGCTTATGAGAAGGATGGGGCAACCTGGCTTCGCACAACCGACTATGGGGATGACAAAGACCGCGTCCTCGTGAAGAATGACGGAACCTATACTTACCTGACACCGGATATTGCGTACCACCGGAATAAATACGAGCGCGGCTATGACAAGATTCTTAATATTTGGGGAGCCGATCACCATGGTTATATTCCGCGGATGAGGGCTGCCATGGAGGCGCTCGGCAATGATCCGGACAAACTGATTGTATTGATCGCCCAGATGGTCAGCTTATTCCAGGATGGCGAGAAAGTGAAGATGTCCAAGCGTACAGGTAAAGCGGTCACGATGGAAGATCTGATGGATGAAGTCGGCGTGGACGCGATCCGCTATTTCTTCACCATGCGCAGTATGGATTCGCATCTGGATTTCGATATGGATCTGGCGATGTCTACGTCCAATGAGAATCCGGTCTTCTATGTGCAGTATGCTCACGCACGTATATGCAGCGTATTCCGCCAAGCAGAGGAGCAGGGTGTTAACCTCCTGCCGCTTTCCGAAGTGAACCTGAGCGTTCTTACAACCGAGCATGAATACGACATTTTGCGCAAAATAGGAGAGCTTCCGCAGGAAGTGTCGCTTGCTGCAGAGAACTATGCTCCGCACCGACTCATCCGGTATGTATACGAGCTGGCTTCCTTGTTCCACAGCTACTATCGAGCCGAACGTGTGATTACCGAGGATGCGGATCAAACGCAGGCTCGCCTTGCTTTGCTTCGAGCAGTTCGCACGGTCATCGCTAACGTGCTTCGCCTGATGAGCGTATCGGCGCCAGAACGGATGTAAGGGATTTTGCTTTTTAATATGTACAACAGCCGTCTTTCCGAGGAAAGGCGGCTGTTTTTAATTGATAAATGATAAACGAAGTTTCTTTTATCGTTGATGAAGAATCAGTTTATAATTTCATGCCCTCGCGCAAAAATTTCAAGGCATTTACCTCTCCATCGGAGACGCTGTATCCTTTTTTGAGCTTAAGGGGAGAGGAGGTGCGTCGCAGCAGGGCCTTAATGGTAGCCGTTTTTTTTAGGTCAGGCTTTTGTGCAAGCAGTAGGGCGATCGCTCCGCTAACGTGTGAAGTCGCCATGGAGGTGCCACTCATCTCGTGGTATTTTCCTTGCAGCCACGCGGACACGATTTTATCTCCAGGTGCATAAATATCGACAAATTGTCCGCGATTGCTAAAGGCAGGGATTTTCCGGTTGCGGTCGGTAGCTCCGACGGATATGGTTTGAGGATAACGGGCAGGATAGTCCACGGTACGGCGTTTGCCGTCGTTACCGGAGGAGGCAACAATAATGACACCTGCTTGGTTGGCCTTGCCTACTATATCCAGCAGCGTGCGACTTCGGGTTTGCATACCGAAACTCATATTGATGATATCGATCTCGGACCGCACGCACCAGTCGATGGCTAGAATGATATCCGACACAAAGGCGGATCCGTTGTGATCAAAGGCTTTGACTGGATACACCACAGATCTTGGAGCAACGCCAATCATTCCCTGCGTGCTGTTGGCAGCAGCGATGGTACCCGAAATATGTGTTCCGTGTCCGTTGTCATCATATGGCGGGATGTTCCGGTGGACAAGGTTAACACCTCGAGTCAGCGAATACTTCAGATCGGGGTGAGCAAAATCCACCCCCGTGTCGATAACGGCAATCTTCATGCGGTGTCCTGTCGAGACCGACCAGGACTGAGGGGCTTTGATTTGCTTGATACCCCATGGGATCCCGGTTAACGTTCCAATTGTCCCCTGTATGGCATGGATATGAACCTGTTCATCCTCTTCAACCATCAGTTCATTCCGAAACTCCGACTCAAACTTCGCGGTTTGGGGAGCTGGAGCGATGATGGTGCGGGTAAGCGGCGAATAGCTGACCGAACTCGGAAAACGCCTTTTCCCGACAAGTCGATTCCATTCGCGGATACATTCCTGGTACAGCTGAGGGTCATGAAACGTAAGGAGCCGCCGGTTCATTTCCCGGACGTTCCGCATAGGGTTCGTCTCTGTAAGTAGTGATTGCATGATCCGGGTGTAATCCATGTGTGGCAATCTCCCTTCCCGATGAACCGTTGCTTCAGTATTGTATGAACTGGGGAGAGTGCCCGAATGGGATGTTGCCCTTTTTCCGGGAAATAGGCCCTGTTTACCGTGTCAAAGCAGCAGGGCTAACATAAGATACATGGAGAGAACATCAAGGTTCTCTTATCTAATCCCGTAAGGAGTCGATCCTTGGGGCGGATACAGTCAGAAGACGGAGAGGAATAGTCTCCGTCTTTTTCCATTTGGTATCTGATGGGTAATGGTGCATAAAAACTTGATTTTTATTTCCAAATAGGTTTTACTTAGTTTTGATAATGGATATGTTGAGGGTATAACGTGAAGATTGTGTGAGAGGAAGTGTGCGTTAGTGAGTAATCCGCTCAATTTAAAGATCGATCCGGAGAAGATTCAGGAAATCCCCATGGTTGACCTGGCTTTTATGGTTCTGAAGGCGGCGAATACGCCGTATTATTACCGTGACCTTATGAATGAGGTGGCCAAGCTTCGCGGCTTTACGGAACAGGAAATTAACGAAACGATTGCCCAGTTATATACCGAGATCAATATAGACGGACGTTTCGCATGTGTAGGAACGAATCTGTGGGGACTGAAGCGCTGGTATCCGCTGGAGAAGTCCGAGGATCCGATTGCGAACGCCAAGCGTCCGCGGATCATCAACGATGAAGATGACGATGACGATGATTTCACCGATGAAGAGGATACTTATAGCGGTGACGATGCCGAGGAGGATTTCGACAGCATCGATGAGGAAGATGATGATCACGACGATCTCTTCCCGGATGATGATGATGCCGACGATGATGTAGATGAAGAGGTTGTTCTGGATGATGACGAATTGGATGACGAGGATTCGGAATCCGAAGAGGAAGACGATCTGGAAGATGAAGCATTTGAGGAAGACGATAAGGATTAATCCGTCAGGCAGCAGGGGCTTTAGGACTCGTCTGTGCTGATTATGACTGTGTTTTACAGTGTCAGGCCATTGGGGAATTTTGAGGTTGCTTCTTCTCTTGACAAGCAGACAAGGCACAGAGTAAACTATTGCTTGGGCTTATGATTGTGGATTAAATATGTTTAATATAAAAGTGCCCCGTTATTTATTCGGGGTCACTTTTTTTGTTTTTAAGGCTCAGAAAGTGTAAACTATCGCTAGCTTCTGGACCTAATAATGCAAGAGAAACTACCTTATCAAAAGCGGTCTGCTTCTGGAAGTTTGTCGATAGACATTTTTTCTTTGGGCTGTGGAGGCATCCTTCCTGTAGGGACTGGACTTTCATGGTCTCTTGCAGTGATTATTCCGCCGGTGGGGGAGACTCAGGTTTGCAGTTGTTTAAGATGAGGTATGGGAACCGCTCGTTTTGATGCCTCATAACGTATGCCGTGTTTAGCAGCTCGGTATGAGGATCATTTAAGCGTAATATATGCGGTTTGTAATAGGTCGGAGGTCAGCTCGCTCACCATTTTTGGAAGCGAGCGATGCTTTTTGTTGGTCCCTCTGATGAATCAGGGGAAAACGGGTTAGGATAAACATCATATGTCGCCTGAAGTTATGGAGATTATATAGGAGGGTTTTTAACAGTGACAAAGTATATTTTTGTAACAGGCGGGGTCGTGTCATCTCTTGGTAAGGGAATTACCGCCGCTTCGCTCGGTAGATTGCTTAAGAACAGAGGGCTCAAGGTAACGATTCAGAAATTCGATCCGTACATTAATATAGATCCGGGCACCATGAGTCCTTACCAGCATGGCGAAGTATTCGTTACGGATGACGGTGCGGAAACCGACCTGGACCTGGGACACTATGAGCGCTTCATCGATATTAACCTGTCGAAGAACAGCAATGTGACAACAGGGAAAGTATACTCTTCTGTTATCAGCAAGGAACGTCGTGGCGAATATTTGGGCGGTACCGTGCAGGTGATCCCTCATATTACGAACGAAATCAAGGAGCGCGTGTTCCGTGCAGGCCGTGAAGCGGGATCGGATGTGGTCATTACCGAAATCGGCGGCACGGTCGGCGATATCGAAAGCCTTCCTTTCCTTGAGGCGATCCGTCAGATTAAGAGCGACGTTGGCCGTGAGAACGTGATGTATATTCATGTAACCCTCATTCCATATATTAAAGCAGCCGGTGAAGTGAAAACAAAGCCGACCCAGCACAGTGTAAAAGAACTCCGCAGTATTGGCATTCAGCCGAATGTTATCGTGTGCCGCACGGAGCATGAGCTTTCAACCGAGATGAAAGCAAAAATCGCGCTCTTCTGCGACATCGACCCGAATGCGGTTGTAGAATGTCGCGATGCCTCCTCGCTGTATGAGGTACCGCTGAATCTGCGTGAAGAAGGCCTTGATGAAATTGTTGTCAATCATTTGAAATTGACCACCCCTGCGCCTGATATGAGCGAGTGGGAAGATCTGGTGGAGCGTGTATCCAAGCTGGAGAAGACCGTTGAGATTGCGATCGTCGGTAAGTATGTCGCACTGCACGATGCCTACCTCAGTGTTGTTGAATCCTTGTCTCATGCAGGCTTTGATGCTAATGCCGACGTGAAGATCCGCTGGGTGAATGCCGAAGAAATTACGGCAGACAATGTGGAAGAGGCGTTGAGTGGCATTGGCGGTATTCTTGTACCGGGTGGATTTGGAGATCGGGGTATCGAAGGCAAGATCAGCGCGATCCGCTATGCTCGCGAACGCAACATTCCATTCTTCGGCATTTGCCTTGGGATGCAAGTGTCCGTTATTGAATATGCCCGTTCGATTGTCGGTCTGAACGGCGCGAACAGCTCGGAGATCGATCCGGCTACCGAATATCCAGTCATCGACCTGCTGCCGGAGCAAAAGGATATTGAGGATCTTGGCGGAACCATGCGCCTGGGTCTGTATCCATGCAAGCTGGTTCCAGGATCGCTTGCCGAGTCCTGCTACCAGGACGAGCTGGTATATGAAAGACATCGCCACCGGTACGAGTTCAACAACCAATACCGCGAAGATATTGAAAAAGCAGGTTTGCGTATATCCGGTACTTCTCCGGATGGACGTCTGGTTGAAATCGTAGAGTTGCCAGGACACCCTTGGTTCCTCGCCGTGCAATTCCATCCGGAATTCACTTCCCGTCCGAACCGTCCGCAGCCATTGTTCCGTGAATTTGTAAAAGCCTCGATCCAGCATCAGGCATAACGAGAAGAGCCTCTTTTGAAGAGGCTCTTTTTTGCGTATAAATCCATTGTCATAACTACGGAGAGGGTAAGCTAAACGTTCGGAGCGGGTGTCCGGAGCTGTCGATTTCATATACAACAAATTCGCACATCTTTTTTTCTTACTTTTTTTAGTATAGGAAGGAATTCGACATCTGCAAGCGAATACAAATAATGGTCGGTTTATGGGAAAGTTAGGAACTTTCGAGTTTGCATATACTCATTGTACGATTTAAGTATCGGGGAGGTTGAAGGGATGAGCAAGGAAAGCAAACACAAAGTGTTGATTGTGGATGACCAGAATGGGATCCGCATCCTGCTTGTGGAAGTGTTCAGCAGTGAAGGATATGAGACGTTTCAGGCGGCCAACGGCAAGGCTGCACTTGAAATTGTGAAGATGCATGCCCCGGATTTGGTGCTGCTGGATATGAAAATTCCTGGAATGGACGGGCTTGAGATTTTGAAGCATATTAAACAGATGAATCCGGACATTAAGGTGATCATGATGACAGCCTATGGAGAGCTTGACATGATCAAGGAAGCAACCGATCTTGGTGCGTTGATGCATTTTACCAAACCCTTTGATATTGATGAGATGCGGCAAGCCGTCAATATGCAGCTGAAAGGGACCGCCAATAATATCGGTTGAATGATGAATTCTGCTCAAAGGGCGGAATTCTTTTTTTTGCCAGAATGTGAGGTCCTTCGCAGCAATTTAGGAAATGCTTGTTTAGTATTTATGACGCGATGTGGTATAATAAGTCCGTATGTTATATCGGCTAAAAACCATAGACAAACTAAGCATCTATAGGAGGATGAAACCATGCCATTAGTATCAATGACAGACATGCTGAACAAAGCACTCGAAGGTAAATATGCTGTTGGTCAATACAACATCAACAACCTGGAGTGGACATATGCGATTCTTGAAGCGGCTGAGCAAGAGAAATCCCCGGTAATTCTTGGTGTTTCCGAAGGCGCAGCTCGTTATATGGGTGGATTCAGCACCGTCGTACACATGGTAAAAGGTTTGATGGAGGACCTGAAAGTTACAGTTCCTGTTGCCATTCACCTTGACCACGGTTCAAGTGTTGAGAAATGTAAAGAAGCAATCGACGCTGGATTCACTTCGGTTATGATCGATGATTCCCACAGCCCGATTGAGACAAATATTGCAACAACGAAACAAGTCGTTGAGTATGCTCATGCCAAAGGCGTTTCCGTTGAAGCTGAAGTCGGCATGGTCGGCGGACAAGAAGATGACGTCATCGGTGACGTAATGTACGCGAAGCTTGACGATTGCGTTCGCATCGTGAACGAAACAGGCATCGACACATTGGCACCTGCGCTTGGTTCTGTTCATGGTCCTTACAAAGGCGAACCAAACCTTGGTTTCAAAGAGATGGAAGAGATTCGCAATGCTGTGAAACTTCCGTTGGTGCTTCATGGTGGTACAGGCATCCCGACACATGACATCAAGAAAGCTATCTCTTTGGGTACGTCCAAAATCAACGTGAACACCGAGAACCAAATCTCGTTCTCCAAAGTTGTTCGTGAAGTGCTTGCTGCTAAACCAGAAGCTTACGATCCGCGCACATTCCTGAAACCGGGCCGTGAGGCAATTAAGGAAACGGTTGTTGGCAAAATCCGTGAGTTCGGTTCCAACAATCAAGCTTAATCATTACTTGTAATTAAGTCGCTTGTAGTCCTAGTGGCCACAACATGACGATTGGAATCACCTAAGATTTTAGGCTGTCTTATGCTGCATACAATGAAATGGAAAGCACACCGCATAGCCGGTGTTTTTCCATTTCATTTATTAAGATATCAAAGTACAAGCGGGTTGTGAGCTTCACAACCGGATAATCGAGAACAAAAAAAGAACGCTAAATGCGGTCTGTCATCCTCTAAGGAACGTCGCTAAGACGTTTTTCTTGTATGACGGCCATCAGAACCATTTCCGGCTGCGAAGTGATGTAGGGGGACCCGAAAGCTTATGGAAAAATTGATGATCAGCGGTGGACGCCCACTGCGAGGCACTGTAACCATCAGTGGTGCCAAGAACAGTGCTATTGCGTTAATTCCCGCCGCAATCCTGGCGGAATCGGAAGTCGTACTTGATAATTTGCCGCTTCTCAGCGATGTGGCTGTTTATGCTGAGATCCTGGAAGAATTGGGCGGGCAAGTTTCATGGGAAGGCAATCAGATGAGAATTGACCCTTCTGATATCAAATCTATTCCGATGCCTAACGGACCCGTCAAGAAACTGCGCGCGTCCTACTATATGATGGGCGCCATGCTTGGAAGATTTAAAGAAGCCGTGATCGGCCTGCCGGGCGGCTGTAATTTTGAACCTCGTCCCATCGACCAGCACATCAAGGGTTTTGAAGCGCTCGGCGCAACCGTCACCAATGAACACGGTTCGATCCATCTGCATGCCAAAGAGCTGCGAGGCGCGAAGATCTATCTGGATGTGAGCAGTGTGGGTGCAACGATTAATATTATGCTGGCGGCTGCTAAGGCCAAAGGCTCCACAATTATTGAAAATGCGGCGAAAGAGCCTGAAATTATAGATGTTGCAACACTTTTGAATTCTATGGGAGCTGTCATTAAGGGCGCCGGAACGGAAACGATCCGGATTGAAGGCGTAACCGAGATGCATGGCTGCCGACATTCCATTATTCCAGACCGGATTCAGGCCGGTACATATATGATTGCTGCCGCAGCTACACGCGGCGATGTTCTGATTGACAACGTCATCCCGAAACATCTTGAAGCCCTTACGGCCAAGCTGATCGAGATGGGTGTTGGTATTGAGGAGCTGGACGAAAGCATTCGCGTGATCGGTAAGGACCGGTATCATCATGTGGACGTGAAGGCGCTTATATATCCTGGATTTGCAACAGATTTGCAATCACCGATGACCAGCCTGCTTACGCAAGCGGAAGGCGTTAGTGTCCTTAGTGATTTTGTATATAGCAACCGATTTAAACATGTTCCGGAGTTAGTTCGCATGGGGGCCAAAATCCGCGTGGAGGGACGTTCTGCCATAATAGAAGGCGGTCCGCTGAACGCAGCCAAAGTCAAAGCGACCGACCTGCGCGCAGGTGCGGCTCTTGTCATTGCGGGACTAACCGTACCCGAAGGGGTAACAGAGGTAAGCGGCGTAGAATTCATTGATCGCGGCTATGACCATCTGGTATCCAATCTGCGTATGCTGGGTGCCGACGTATGGCGTGAGACGGAGGAAGAGTGATTTTTTACCAAAATGAGGGAAATGTGTAGTTAAAACTGCATATCTCCCTCTGATTTGGGTAATGCTCCTAGTAAAGCTCTCATAGAATAATAGACTACATGACCGCAGGGATCTGCTGTGACAGAAACAAATAATTGAATAGGTGGTTATTGAATGGATTTACAAATAGCCGATTTGGAAGGCATGAAGCTGACGGATCTGTATAAGCTGGCCAAAAAGTATCAGATTCCTTATTATGGCCAGTTGAAGAAAAAAGAATTGATATTTGCCATTCTCCGGGCGCAGGCTGAACAGAGCGGCTTGATGTTCATGGAGGGCGTACTCGAGATTTTGCCGGAGGGTTACGGTTTTCTTAGGCCGATCAACTATTTGCCAAGCACGGAGGACATCTACATTTCGGCCTCCCAGATTCGCAAATTTGATTTAAGGACCGGAGATTTGGTTTCGGGCAAATGCCGGACACCTAAAGAGAACGAACGTTACTTCGGGCTGCTGCAGGTTAACGCCGTGAATGGTGAGAATCCTGCCGTCGCAGCGGAACGATTGCACTTCCCAGCCTTGACTCCTCTTTATCCGCAAGAAAAGCTTGTTCTTGAAACATCCCCTAATCAGTTGTCAACCCGAATTATGGATCTGCTTGCACCTGTAGGTTTAGGACAACGCGGTTTGATCGTAGCGCCGCCAAAAGCAGGGAAAACGCTCCTCTTAAAAGAAATCGCCAACAGCATCTCAACCAACAATCCAGAGATTGAACTGTTTGTTTTACTCATCGATGAACGGCCTGAAGAAGTGACGGATATGCAGCGTTCCGTTAAGGGCGAGGTGGTTGCTTCTACTTTTGACGAGCTTCCGGAGAACCATATTAAAGTGGCGGAACTAGTATTGTCCCGTGCCTTGCGGCTGGTGGAGCATAAGAAGGACGTTGTTATATTGCTGGACAGCATCACCCGTCTTGCCCGTGCGTATAACCTGGTCATCCCTCCGTCCGGCAGAACGCTGAGCGGCGGTATTGATCCTGCGGCATTCCATCGTCCGAAGCGTTTCTTCGGATCGGCGCGCAACGTGGAGGAAGGCGGAAGCTTAACGATTCTGGCTACGGCCTTGGTTGAAACCGGGTCGCGGATGGATGATATTATTTATGAGGAATTTAAAGGTACGGGCAACATGGAGCTGCATCTGGACCGTCGCTTCGCGGAACGCCGTATTTTTCCGGCGATCGACATTCGCCGCTCCGGCACCCGGCGTGAAGAGGTGCTGCTGAACAAGGATGAATTGGATACCATTTGGGCGATCCGTAAAAATATGAACGACTCTGCTGATTTTGTGGAAGGCTTCCTCAAAAAAATGCGTGACAGCAAGAATAACGCGGAGTTCTTGGCATCATTTGATGTGAATGCCAATAACGGCAGCGGAACCGGGGCTCAGGGCCAGACAGCCAGACGTCCATCGCGTGCATCTGCGGCGACGGCCCCTCAGAGCTAAGCCCTGAATCAACCGGAGAATAGGAGATCAACATGTATTTGGTTTATGCAGATGAACAAGGGAACGTATATGATCATTCCGAGCTGTTCGGGCTTGCCCGAAGCGGTGATATGATCGTTGAAATATTGGATGATGAATTGATACCTTTGCCAGAGGGAGCTACACTGGTCGGGCTGCCGAGCACCCGAGCGATCGGGATGGATCCGGAGACCGGTGAAATGATGCCGCTTGAGGATGGGTTTACCGCTGTCGGAGCGCTATTGCCGCAAGGCTATACCCGCTTGTGCTTGCCAGGGTACGTAAAGTCGGACAAGGAATATAAGCTGCCGCTATTTGGTTACTCGGCGGTCGTATGGAAGGATGGCGCCTTCTATACGACGGCGCGTTTATCCGATGACCCTGAGAAGTGGAACCCTGTGAACTGCGATCTGAACGATCTTGAGCTTGGGGTTAAGACGCTGAAGGAGAAATATCCGGAGAATCGGCTCTATGAGCATCTGTCTAACTGTGCATTAGGATATGAATGCCTGACGGCATCCAACACCTTCCTGAATCGCTGGGAAGGCGCTGTTCCCGTATCTTACTCCTGCAATGCCGGTTGCTTCGGTTGTATATCGGAACAGCCGGATGACAGCGGCTTTGTCGCGCCTCAGACCCGCATGAACTTCCGTCCGAGAGTGGATGAGCTGGTGCAGGTCATGCTGGAGCATCTGAAGACGCCGGAATCGATCATCAGCTTTGGCCAAGGTTGTGAGGGAGAACCCTCCACGCAGGCGAAGATCATTATAGAAGCCATGAGAGAAGTTCGGGCGCAGACTGATATGGGCTACATCAATATTAATACCAATGCGGGACTGACCGATTTTATCCGCGGCATCGTCGATGCCGGCCTTGATCTGATGAGAGTCAGCACGATCAGTGCATTGGATGATCATTATAACGCATACTACAAGCCAAGGGGCTATACGCTGGCCAATGTAGAGAAATCCCTTCGTTATGCAACCGATCAAGGCGTGTATACATCCATCAACTATCTGATCTTCCCGGGCGTGACCGATCGCGAGGAAGAGCTGGAGGCCATGATTGAGTTTGCCCGCCGCACGGGCCTCAAGTTAATCCAGCTCCGTAATCTCAATATTGACCCTGAGAGCTATCTCGAGCTTATTCCGCCTGCGCAAGGCGAGATTCTGGGGATGAAGCAGGCTATTGAGATTATGCAGGAGGAGCTGCCGGATGTGGTGATTGGCTCCTATACGCATGTGCCGCCTGCGGGACAGGCAAGGCCGAAGAAGAGACCTTCGATTATCTAGCAGAATCGTGCTGGCATTGCTTGTGTTAAAAACAGGTTAAAATTCCAGTTGCGGTCTTGTCTGATGATTTGTGTATGGGCTATTGCGCATTCAATATGCTCGTGATATACTCCATTTATGTGTCCATATAACTCTGGGTCCGCATGAGGCTCAGGGCGGAAAGAGGTGAAAGCTACAATGAAACAAGATATTCAACCGAAATATCACGTTACTACAGTTACTTGTGCTTGCGGTAATACGTTTGAAACAGGTTCTGTAAAACCAGATCTTCGTGTAGAGATTTGCTCGAACTGTCATCCGTTCTTCACAGGTAAACAGAAATTCCTGGATGCTGGCGGTCGTGTTGATAGATTCAAGAAGAAATACGGTATCTAATAAACAAACCCTTCGCCTTTGTGGTCGAAGGGTTTTTGTCTGTTTATAAGGCTGGCGGAGTATGCAACTTCTTCCGTCGGTTGCTTTTTTGATAGCCATGCGATATACTAAAGTTCGCCGTGCTAGACGGGGAGGTAGCGGTGCCCTGTAACTCGCAATCCGCTGTAGCGAGGTTGAATTCCTGTTAGAGGTATTGTCGATGTGAGGCTGGTCCCTGCGCTCAACGTTGACGGTTGGGTCCTCCGCAATGAGCACTTGTGAACCTGGTCAGGTCCGGAAGGAAGCAGCCATAAGCAAGATCGCTTTTGTGCCGGAGGGGTGCCTAGCCCGAGTTGTTGCTCAGGATTGCCGCTCGGATCGCAATTATCAATAACAGGTGCACGGTATACATATCTGCACATAACACCTTTGCCATATTGGCAAGGGTGTTTTTTGTCGAGATGGCTATATATTCAAGCTAATCCTTCATGTGTACTTTGGATAAAGTTTTCCAAGTAAACGTTTTGCTAAGGCAGGGGAAAGTAGTATAGAATGTAGTATAATATAACCGTTAAACTCACGCCTTTTCGGCTGGGATTGACCATGAATGCACAGTAAAGCACGCGAGAATCGGGCATAGTATATACTTTTGGTTTTCTCGATCTCGTGAAGTGGAAGTTGAAAGAGGGTAAAGCACAGTGGAACATATCGCGTTATATCGTGCTTGGCGACCACAGTCGTTCGGCGACATGGTGGGCCAGCAGCATATTATCCAGACCCTGCAGAATGCCATTCGCGAGCAGCGGGTTTCCCATGCCTACCTGTTCAGCGGTCCACGGGGTACGGGCAAGACCAGTGCCGCTAAAATTTTGGCCAAAGCCGTGAACTGCGAGCATGGTCCGGCTGAGGAACCCTGCAATGAATGCGAGGCCTGCCGGCGTATTACGTCCGGCGCCGTCATGGATGTTCAGGAGATTGATGCTGCATCCAACCGCGGTGTCGAGGAAATCCGTGATTTGCGGGAGAAAGTCAAATACGCACCGACCGAGGTGCGGCGTAAGGTTTATATTATCGATGAAGTACACATGCTGACGACGGAAGCGTTCAATGCCTTATTGAAAACGCTGGAGGAACCGCCGGCACACGTGATGTTTATACTAGCGACAACAGAGCCGCACAGGCTTCCGGCAACGATCATCTCACGCTGTCAACGGTTTGACTTCCGAAGGGTTTCCTTGGACGAACAAACCGGGCGTCTGGAGCAGATTTGCGGAGAAGAAGGCATTACGGCAGAGCATGAAGCGCTGCAGTATATCGCACGTCTATCGGATGGCGGTATGCGGGATGCATTGAGCATTCTGGATCAGATTGCTTCCTTCACTGGAGGCACGGTATCTTACCAGCAGGTGATGGACATGACGGGCGGTATTGCCTCGGAGCAGTTTGGCCGTCTGGCCAGTGCCGTGAAACAAGGGGATGCCGGACTTGTGCTGCAGATCGTGGAGCAGTTCATGCAGGAGGGAAAAAGTGCTGATAAATGCATGGAGAATCTCCTGTATTATTTCCGCGATTTGCTAATGATCAAGATGGTTCCTGGCGCCGACAAGCTGACCGATCGGGTTTTGAATCCGGCAGAGTTTCAGGAGATGGCGAATGCCTTCAGCCGAGATGAATTATTTCAAATGATTGATACGCTGAATCGGTATCAGAGTGAGATGAAATACGCCTCGCAGCCGCAAACCTTGTTTGAGGTAGCATTGCTTAAGCTTTCCGGTATAACCCAATCTGCGGGCGGGGCCACAGCTGCCCATAGTACGGCCGATGCGGGGGAACTCGCTCAGCTGAAGCAGCATGTAGCCTCACTTGAGAAAAAGCTGGAGCGACTGATACAAAACGGTGTTCCTGCATCGAGTCAACGCGAACCGGCCAAGTCTACCCGTACACCGGCACCGAAAGCAGCTTCATCAGCCAAGATCCCGCAGCATATGGATCAGTATGTATCTTGCCGATCCGGGGAGGATTATACCTCTGTTCATCGGCAGTGGGCCCAAATTCTGCAGAATGTGAAAGAGGAGAAGGTAACGGTCCATGCATGGCTGATGGATGGAGAACCCGTGTCCGTATGGGAAGACAAGGTTCTTGTCGCTTTTAAAAACAACATCCACCGGGAAACCACGGAGAAACCTGCCAATAAACAGGTGATTGAAGGGGTTCTTGAGTCTACGCTTGGCAAACCGTATCATCTGGTTACCATGATGCTTCGTGACTGGAGTGACGCGGTAGAAGGTGTGGGCAAGCCTCAGGCAGAAGAGCTTAAGCTGGAGCATGAAGAAGCGGATGCCGGTGGGGAAAAACCATGGATTGATGAGGCGATCCAGTTGTTTGGAGAAGACCTCGTTGTCATAAAAGACTAGCACGTCCCTACGTGCACCCTATTATAAGGAGAGATGAATCAATGAATAATATGAACCAAATGATGAAGCAAGTGAAAAAGATGCAGGAGCAAATGCTTAAGGCTCAGGAAGAGCTCGCTACGAAAACCGTTGAAGGAACTTCCGGCGGTGGCGTGGTTACCGTGGAAGCGAATGGTCATAAACAAATTCTGTCCATCAACATCAAACCTGAGGCGGTTGACCCGGATGATGTGGAGATGCTGCAGGATTTGGTATTGACTGCGGTTAACGATGCACTTGCCAAGGCTGAAGAAATAGCAAATGCTGATATGGGCAAATTCACAGGCGGCATGAAAATTCCGGGCTTGTTCTAATCTAACCTAGAAGGAGTAGTTACATTTGTACTATCCTGAACCGATCGCGAAGCTCATCGACGCCTTTACGCGACTGCCGGGTGTGGGGCCGAAGACGGCTGCCCGCCTGGCTTTTCATGTTCTGAACATGAAGGAAGATGACGTTATTGATTTTGCCAAAGCGCTAGTCAGTGTCAAAAGGAATCTGCACTACTGCTCCGTCTGCTGCAACATCACCGATACGGATCCATGCCGGGTATGTCAGGACAAAACCCGGGATCCTTCGACCATCTGCGTTGTTCAGGATGCCAAGGATCTCGTGGCGATGGAGCGTACGAAGGAATTCGATGGCTACTATCATGTCCTCCATGGAGCCATATCTCCAATGGAGGGGATCGGACCGGATGAAATCCGTCTGAAGGAGCTGCTGACGCGTCTTAGCGACGAGAGAGTGAAAGAGCTGATTCTGGCCACGAATGCCAATATTGAAGGAGAGGCAACGGCGATGTACATATCGCGTCTGGTCCGTCCTTTTGACATTAAGGTGACCCGAATTGCCCATGGACTGCCTGTTGGCGGTGACTTGGAGTATGCAGATGAAGTGACTTTATCCAAGGCGCTAGAGGGCCGACGAGAACTGAACTGATATTTTGTGATTCCTGCAACATCTGTTTGAGATTGAAAGCATATTTACGAGAACGAGCATCGGAAGCAATTCTGATAGCTCGTTTTTTCTTTATTTACTACATCGCGCAGAAAGTAGAGGATGGAAGAGTTCTTTTGGTTCTAAGTTTGTCCCTCTCTCGATATGAATGTTACAGACAGTCTTATTTAAGGGCAGTGTCTTAACATTCATATTCATAGGGAGTGAGCGGAATGAAGATATGGTGGAAGCAGTCGAGGAAGAAAGAAGAGGAAACGTATATCACGGCAGAGGACCAGGAACGGATGTGGCATGTCTTCCTGGACGTTCAGAGATCCCAAATGGAGTGGGAGCGAGCGCACTTGCTGTTTCAAGAGGCGACGGGACAGGATCAGATCGATTATGCGATCTACATGCTGGAGGCGGCGGAGCGCAAATACCAGATGAATCTCAAACAGGCCAAGCAGCTCAACCTGGATGGAGCAAGGATGCAATATATCGAGCAAAAAAGGGAGAACGGTTAAACGAGAGCTGCGAGGATTCTTAATGAAGGAGGAGTATCTATGAAAATGATTGTTCTGGGCGTGCTATGCATATCGCTTTTGCTGCTTATCTACGTTGTGTTTAGAAAGAAGCTAGGGTTGGGATGGTTAACCGTATTCGGTGCGCATTTGGCCCTCTCGGCTGTAGCTATCTATGTTGTGAATTTCACGGGTTTAGCAGCTGAAACGTATATTCCTCTGAATCCGATGACCATAGGAACCGTTATGGTTCTGGGCTTGCCGGGCGTGGCTCTACTAGTTGGTCTGAAAATAACGATATTAGGTAGTTGACGCAAGCATATATTCTATGATACATTAATGTTCGCCCGTTTGATTCTGGGTGATAGAGATTCACTGGTCAGGTAGAAAATTGGTTGAAAAAACAATCAAAAAAACCTCTTGACCAACAGCAAGCTAGTATGATATATTATAAAAGTCGCCGCTGAGATGCGGATGACAAACGAAAATGATTGATCTTTGAAAACTGAACAACGAGTGAGTGAGGATTTCACTAGTGAAATCCATTGTGAAATCATCATGTACAAGCCTTGGTTTGTTGGATGGTGGAACATAAAGAGAATTAATAAATTCTCGTCAGTTAAGAAATGAGCAAGTCGAA
>NZ_BIMF01000033.1 GCF_004000945.1 Paenibacillus lautus NBRC 15380 | reverse complement strand
GAAAAACCACTGTCGATGTAATCGATGGTGGTTTTTATTTGTTTTTATTGAAGTTTTGATGAAATGCAGATTTAGAGATTGTCCGACTAATGATATTTGCTGCAGCGTGTTGTCAGTAGCTTCTCTGTTATATAACATGATCATAAAATTGACGTAAACAGATGAAGATTTTGTTACCGATACGATGCCAAAAATCAGTATAATAGAATTAGGCATAATCGGGTAAGTGATTACCGATTTGCGCAGGCTGTAGGAAATAAGGCCTGATTGGAAGGTTCTCCATTAACCAACCAACTATGAATACTCATCTGGAGACCGGTTATTGTGGGGGAAGGAGGACAATTACATGTTGTGTAAAAGTGGTCTGCATGTGGCAGGGATGATCTGTGCGGTTTCGATACTGTTGATCGGATCCGGATGTGGGGCATCCACAGAACCAAGCTGGAAAACCTTTGACGGCGCGGCGAATGTGAAGTCATTCCCGGTTCCGAAGGAAGCGAATAAAACGGAGCAAACCACAGGCAATAGTGACTTGGATTATGTACGGTATGCGCTTCCTGGCTTGAAGGAAGACGACAGCATTCCTGAAGCTTACCTGGAAGAGATTGAGTCCTGGGGATGGAAGCAGAAGGAAGTTGAAGATAACGGTGCTTCGTTAGTATTTGAAAAAGGCAAAAGTATCGTCCACCTATCGGTGCATGACGATTTCCTTATAATCACGGTTCCGACTCAGCTTAAAAAACAAGTCATACAAGGATTGGAAAGCAATAAAGCAAATGAATAAAGACCTCTTTCCGACTTCGGAATGAGGTCTTTATTCATTTATGAAACGGAAAAAGAATTTATAACGCTATGTAGTGATGGACGCAGAGTTCTAATATTATTGCAGGTAGTAGGAGATGTCCTGTTCATTCATTTTCAACATGCCATCTTTACGCTGGCCGCTCAAACGCAGCATCGTATAGCCGCGAGGGAGAAGGAACCACAGATGCCAGAACAGAAGTGCGATCGCAAAAGGCAGCGGTGACCAGAAGGCCATGATAGCGCTTAAGACAATCCCTACCCAACAGGTATAGAACTGCACCAAATTAAATACGCGACGGCTGACGTGTTGATCCGGTATATAACCAAGCCAAGGCAACCTCAGACGGAAGCGCCAACGTTTCCGGTAGCTTGTTCCCAATAGGATGAGCACGGTATGCCCAACGACATACTGGATCCATAACATAAGCGGAAAGGCGATTAGCAGATAAAGCAGGAAATACGGTGATACCCAAAATGTCCCTGCAGCCGCAGCAAGCCAAGGCAGGCTTAAGTAGAGGATGAGCAAGCTTTTGGAAATTTGGATTTTCTTAATTAATCGATAGTGATAAAAGGTGGCTTGACCATGTGGATCTGCCATTGGGCTATGCCGTCCCCCTTTAAGTAGAAGTAAATTTCGATAGACGAGAAGTTTAAGTCTTTTATGTTTTTATCGGACAAAATCATATTTTTATTAAGCTGAAAAAAAAGGTACAGACACAAGGCCACCAAGGGGTACATATAAATAAAGCGTAGACCGATATCCTATGAAAAGGTTTAAAATAATAGAAACTGTGTCATACTAATAGGAAAAGGATCAAGGTGGGATGGTTATGGAAGAATTGACCGAACACGTGTGTATCATATGCAATCAGACGAAGACAGAGGGGATTACCATTGTATCGCAATTCGTATGCGAGGAATGTGAATCCGAAATCGTTCATACCAGCGCGGAAGATGCCAAATATCATTTTTTCATCCGTCAATTAAAACAGATTGCCATGCCAAAAAATGCATAGATGCCGGTACACGCGTCAAATGGGCCTGAATGAGAGGCCTTTTTTTGTTTAGAGGGGATTTTCCGTTCATGGAGACGTAGGCGTAGGTTTCAAATTGCGTTAAAATAGGTTAGAGAATGTAATCCGAAGGGATATGTCGATGACTACACATAGAGAGCGTGCCCCACTTGCAGAGGCTTTAATGGGGTATCGGGAACGTGGGGCTTCATCTTTTCACGTACCTGGTCATAAAAATGGCAGGGCATATGTGGGAGAAGGTAATGCTACGGAGATGCTGCGAGAGGCCATGCGCATTGATGTGACGGAAATTACCGGGACCGATGATTTATTTCATCCTGAAGGCGTTATTCAGGAAGCACAGGAGCTGGCGGCCGATTGTTTTGGCGCAGAGGAAAGCTTCTTCCTGGTGGGCGGGAGTACGGCTGGCAATCTGGCGCTGATCCTGACAGTATGCCGCGAACCGGGGGATATCCTGCTCGTTCAGCGGAACGTACATAAGTCCGTCTTGAGCGGATTGATGCTGGCCGGTGCACAGGCGGTATTTCTTCAGCCGGAGATGGACAAGCAGAGCGGTTTAGCCGTTGCTCCATCCGCAGCTACACTAGCAGCGGCTCTTGAGGCCTTCCCTGAGGCCCGGGGCGCAATCATCACGATGCCGAACTACTACGGGATGGGGAGCGACTTAAGACCGCTCGCGGATGCTTGCCATGAGCGAGGCATTCCACTGCTCGTGGATGAAGCGCATGGAGCTCATTACGGACAGCATCCCCAGCTGCCGATGAATGCTTTGTCATGCGGCGCGGATGGTGTGGTTCAATCCACACACAAGATGTTAGCCGCTATGACGATGGGAGCCATGCTGCATGTACAGGGCGGGCTGCTCGACCGCAGCCTGCTGCGCCAGCGGCTGGCCATGGTGCAGAGCTCCAGCCCCTCGTACCCGCTCATGGCTTCGCTGGATCTGGCACGGCGCCTGCTGCACACGCAGGGCGCAGGCGCCTTCACGGCTGGCCTGGCCGCCGTGGAGGCCTTCCGGCGCGGCCTCGCGAAGCTACCGCGCTTCGGGCTGCTGCAGCCGCCGCAGCCCGGGGGCCACGCCGCGGGCACAGCCGCTGCGGCATATACCCGCCAGGACCCGTTCAAGGCGGTCATCTATGACCGCACCGGGTCCCTGAGCGGGTATGCACTCCAGCGCGCACTAGAGGCGCGCGGCTGTGTGCCGGAGATGAGCGACGAGCTGCGCGTCGTCTTATTGTTTACGCTGGGATCGACTCGGGAAGATGCGAATCACGTCTTATGGGCTCTTGTGCATATTGTAGAGCAGGGGGAGAAGACAGAAGGGAGCGTAACCAAACCAGGCACTACGGCAGAGAGCACGGAATTCCTGATCCGGACATTGCGGGATCAGGGGGATTTCACGAGTTATGAGCCGCCAATGGCCCACGGGAATATGGATTCCAATGATTCGGATGTCGGTGCTAACTTGTTAACTGAAACAAAACGGATTTTCGATGTTTCCACGTGGAACAATTTGTCCTCGGAGATTCCTTATTCGGCCCCAATTCCTTTCTCACTTAGGCCGATTGAGAGGGAGAGGTTGGAATCGGTGCCCTTAGAGAAGAGTGCTGGTCGAAAGGCAGCAGAGATGGTTATTCCCTATCCACCAGGTATACCGATCTTATACCCTGGTGAAGACATCTCAGCGGGAATGGAACAGAGGCTTATGGGATTAAGGAATGCGGGGGCAAAATGCCAGGGGATATCCGATCCGACGCTGCAAACCATTGTCGTTTATAAGGAAACGTGAAGGAAGTGACTCCACTATACGTTGGTATATCTACCGGAGCGTATAACTTCGAGCTCCATGATCAACAAATGATGAAAGCAGGATACGCTATGAATAATCGCAGACCACTATTTATTACCATCGAAGGAGGAGACGGATCCGGTAAAACGACCATGATGGGCAGACTCGCTGCCTTTATGCAGAATCATTCGATCCCGTATCTGATTACACGCGAACCCGGCGGTATTGAGATTGCGGAGAAAATCCGCTCCATTATTCTCGATCCGGAGCATACCGCGATGGATGCACGGACAGAAGCATTGTTGTATGCGGCAGCCCGCCGCCAGCATCTTGTGGAGAAGGTGGAGCCGGCTTTGAGTCAGGGCTTGACTGTTCTGTGTGACCGATTCGTGGACAGTAGTCTGGTTTACCAGGGATATGCACGCGGACTGGGCATGGAGGAGGTATGGGACATCAATCAATTTGCGATCGATACCCGCATGCCGGATCTAACGCTGTTGTTTGATGTGGAGCCGAAGATTGGCATGTCACGGATCACGGCGAATGCAGACCGGGAAATGAATCGGCTGGATATGGAGACCATGGCATTTCATGAGAAAGTTAGGGAAGGCTATCTATTGGTAGCAGAGCGTAATCCGGATCGAATTCGCATCGTGGATGCTTCCAAGACGCCGGCTCAGGTGGAAAGAGAAATGATTCGTCACTTGGAAGACGCGATATTAAAGGATTTTTGAGGTTGTTTGTCAAATAAGTAGTGTTAAGGACATACGATGTCCAAATAAACAAGGAGGGTTTACCATGAAATTGATTGTTGCGATTGTCCAGGATAAAGATAGCAACCGTCTCTCCGCCGCATTGGTCAAAGCTAATTTTCGGGCAACAAAGCTTGCAAGTACAGGCGGCTTCCTGAAGGCGGGGAACACCACCTTTATGATCGGGGTAGACGATTCACAGGTTGAAAGTGTGCTCAGCGTCATTCGCACAAGCTGTAAGGTTCGTGAACAGCTGGTCACTCCGGTAACCCCTATGAGTGGTACAACCGATTCCTACTTGCCGCTTCCTGTCGAAGTTCAGGTTGGTGGCGCAACGGTGTTTGTTCTCCCTGTAGAACGATTCGAGCATTTCTAAATTCATTTTCTGGATCTGCGATAGATACGTAACGGATGTTTTTATTGGGATATTTGACGGCTGTGTTCTCCTGTAACCAAAGTCTTCTGAACCACTTCTGTATCATAATAAAAATAGTTACCGTAGATCGCCGCACTCGGGAGATGATCTTAATAGATGGATGAATTGGATGGATTCCGGATAATCGCCCCATTTATTGATAATTGTCAGTGAATCGCTTGACAAGTAATCCATTTCAAGGTACGTTCACGTGAGGCACAGGTTTGTTCGATATGAACGTACCGGATGCCTCCGTTTTATTAGATGCAAAGAATAACGCAATAGGCGGTGGATTCAGGTGAAGATCAATCCGGGCTTTCGGCCCATGAAAAGTGAACTCACGGTGCCGGATGGTAACGCCAGACCGATTCAGAAGCGATCGTTCTCGGATATGATGCAGCAGCAGGGAGATCGTGCAACCCATGAAGAGCTGAGTCGTCAAATGCGTGAAATTGCAATGCAAGGGGATCGTTTGGCAAAGGCGATGACCGTTCGCGAGCTAAAAGCGTATAAATTGATGGTTCGCCGATTCCTGGAGGAGACGGTACGCCGTGGTGTGAAAATGAAGGAAACGCGCGGCTGGGACCGCCGGGGACGCGGCAAGCGTTATAATGTAATCGATGAAGTCGATTCTGCGCTGCTCGCGATGGCGGATGAACTGCTGGATACGGAGCAGGGGAGAATTGATCTGCTGAACCGAGTTGGTGAAATTCGCGGCATGCTGATCAATCTTGTATTCTAGCCGCAAAAAGCAAGGAATCGTATCGTGATTCATGATTGCTCCGTAATGGAGGGTCATGAGGGATTGATAGAAAGTGAGGACTTATGTCTTTTAATGATATCGTAGGTCAAGAGACTGCGAAGCAACTGCTGCAAAATGCCTTGCGCCGTAATGCGGTCAGTCATGCCTATCTGTTTAGCGGCCCGAGTGGTGCCGGACAGATGCAGACGGCGCTTACGTTTGCCAAGGCTTTGTTTTGTACGGAACTTGAGGACGATGCCTGCGGTCAGTGTTTGGAATGCCGCAAGGTAGATCATGGCAACCATCCCGACCTTACGTTGATTGAGCCTGATGGAGCCAGCATTAAGATCGATCAGATTCGCGATCTTCAGCGTATATTCTCCTATCGATCGGAGAATCGCAATCCTAAGGTTTATATCATTGACCGGGCGGAGAAGATGACCACCCAGGCAGCCAACAGCCTGCTAAAATTTCTGGAGGAACCGCAAGCACCGGCTGTAGCTATTCTGATTGCCGAGAACGGACAAGCCCTTCTGCCCACCATTCAATCGAGATCCCAGCAGGTTCCATTCCGGGCTTTAGATCCCCAGATGATGGAGAAGGTTCTTGTAGGGGAAGGTTATCCTGCCGCACTTGTACGCTGCGCAGTTCATCTTTCGTCAGGACTTGATGAGTGCAGGAAAATATTGAGTGAGAATTGGTTTGCAGAAATTAGAAACGTAGTGTTACAATTAGGGAAGGAGTCTTTGAACCGCAGTGGCTCTGCGATCATCACAGCGAGTCAAAAAGTGTTCAAAACCGAGCTCTCAGATCATCTGGACCTATTGTTCAGTATGTTTCATTTATGGTTTAAGGACATGATCCATGTCCAGTATGGAAGGAAAGAGTCTCTCGTTTTCATAGATCAGGCAGAGTATATCTCTGGTCATGCATCAGCCCGCAGCACAGCACAGTGGGTGTCATACATGGATTTGGCCGCAGAGTGTCAGAAGAAGTTACGCTATAATGTCAATGGACAGCTCAGTTTAGAGCAGTTATTGATGGGTTTGGGCGGTAACACTCCGGCGTGAGCACACCCCCAGGCCCGCAGAATGGCCATTATGTACAGGCACAAGGGGGTTTATTTTTGTACAGTGTAGTAGGTGTCCGCTTTAAGAAAGCGGGCAAAATATATTACTTTGATCCGCTCGACCTGCCCGTGGAGAAGGAACAATCCGTCATTGTGGAAACCGCGAGAGGCATTGAGTATGGTCAAGTTGTGATAGGAAAGAAGGAGGTCGGTGAATCAGACGTTGTCCTTCCGCTTAAGAAGGTCATTCGGATCGCTGGTGATTCTGATGCCCGTGTGGTTGAAGAGAATAAACAAGCGGCAAAGGATGCATTCACCACCTGTTTAAATAAAATTCGGGATCACGAACTGAAAATGAAGCTGGTTGATGTGGAATTTACCTTTGACCGCAACAAAATCATTTTCTACTTCACGGCGGAAGGCCGTGTGGATTTCCGTGAGCTGGTCAAGGATCTGGCCAGTATATTTCGTACAAGAATCGAACTTCGCCAGATTGGAGTTCGCGATGAAGCGAAAATGCTCGGCGGTCTTGGACCTTGCGGACGCGTACTGTGCTGTTCCTCATGGCTTGGTGATTTTGAGCCGGTATCGATCAAGATGGCAAAGGATCAAAGCCTATCGCTCAATCCGACCAAAATTTCCGGGCTATGCGGAAGATTGATGTGCTGCCTGAAGTTTGAGCATGATAATTATGAAAGCGTGAAAGAAGAGCTTCCATCCGCTGGGAAAATGGTCGTCACTTCGCTTGGAGAAGGCAAAGTAGTCGGACTGAATGCGGATAAGCGGACGGTTCATGTTCAGCTGTTTGAAATTGGAAAGGTGAAAGAACTTCCAATGGATGACGTTGTCATCAAATAGTCCAATAGAATGTTTATTTTCGGGGTGTAGACTTGGAGAAGAAAAACATTTTTGTGCTCATTCAAGAGTTGGAAACACAGATGGGACATATACACAGTGAACTGGGTGGACTTAAGCTGGTCATCAAGGAACTGCTGGAAGAGAACCATCGCCTCAGTCTTGAAAATGAACAGCTCCGGAAAATTTTAAAGCGGGAAGTCAATCCGGCAGAATTGGAAAACCCAGTGGCTTTACAACCTCAGCCTCATGTGAAGGATGAGGAACATGAAGATGTGGTCGGCGAGGGGTATGACAACCTGGCTCGGCTGTATCATGAAGGCTTCCACATCTGCAATGTCTATTATGGACATCTGCGGACGGAAGGGGATTGCCTGTTCTGCTTGTCATTTTTGAATAAATAAGAAGCCGTAGGAGAAACTGCCTACGGTTTTTTTCTAGAATGGAAAGGTTATACTGTAAGGATCGCGATTGAAAAATACCATACGGCTGCTTGTCATGCAATGTGAAGAGCAGCCTTTTGTGTATTCATTTTATCGGGTACTATGTAGAGAGCCGATACACCAAAAGCGCGTGTTTGGAATTATGGAGATAAAGGGTTGAAACTATGAATTTGAAAGAAGTGTTATTGCAACCATCCGAGCGGATTGATGATCTGCTTACCCATGAGCTTGGCATCATCCAGAGTGAGGAGGTATTCAGCTTTTCCATGGACGCCGTCCTGCTTGCCAGGTTTGCCAGCATTCCGCGCAGGGGGCGGATTCTGGATATGTGCACGGGGAACGGGGTTGTTCCGATCCTGCTGTCGACTCGTACAGGCGCGCCGATCGAGGGGATTGAGATTCAGCCCAGACTTGCGGACATGGCCAGGCGGAGCGTCGAGATGAATGATCTCCAGGATCAGATCACGATCCATGAGGGCGATCTGCGGGAACTGTACAAGGAAAAAGGTTATGGAGCGTACGACCTGATTACGGTCAACCCGCCTTATATGCCGATGAATGGCAGCGATTTGAAGCTGAATGAGCACCAGGCGATTGCCAGGCATGAAATTCACTGTACGCTTGAGGAAGTGATTGAATCCTGTGCAAGACTGCTTCGCCAAGGCGGGAAGATGAGCATGGTCCACAAGCCTCTGCGGTTGGCGGAGATCATCAGCCTGATGAGCAAATATCGGATTGAGCCCAAAGTCATCCGATTTGTCCATCCGCGCGTGAATATGGAAGCGAACATGGTGCTTATTGAGGGGATTCGGGACGGGAAGCCTGAGGTTCGGCTGAAGCCCCCGCTAATCGTGTATGATGAGCAAGGAAACTACGGACTGGATTTTATGGAAATTTACTACGGAACACATAAGGATGAGACGAAAGAATGAGAACTCTTGTGCAGCAAAGTTATGCCGATCAGGGAGAGGGAAGCCCGGGTTCCCTGTATTTGGTGGCAACGCCGATCGGTAATTTGGAGGATATGACCTATCGCGCCGTGCGCATCCTACAGGAATGCGATATTATCGCGGCAGAGGATACACGGCAGTCACGAAAGCTGCTGACCCATTTCGAAATTCCGGCTAAACCGCTGTTTAGTTATCACGAGCATAATAAGGCGGCCAGCGGACCCGAAATCATACGTTATATAATAGAAGGAAAAAATGTGGCACTCGTCAGCGACGCCGGTCTGCCGGCGATTTCGGACCCTGGCAGTGATCTGGTTTCACTTGCGATTGAAGCAGGAATTTCGGTTATTCCGATCCCGGGGGCCAATGCCGCCCTTTCCGCCTTAATCGTGTCGGGTTTGCCGACCGAACGGTTTACGTTTATCGGCTTTTTGCCGCGGGAGCGTAAAGATATCGTCCAGCAGCTGCAAGCATTGCAATCGGCGCAGGGAACGTTATTATTTTATGAATCTCCGCATCGCGTGAAAAAGACCCTGGAGATCCTTCAGGAGGTACTGGGAAATCGGAAGGTGACCTTGGCTCGTGAACTGACCAAGCGCTATGAGGAATTCTTGCGTGGAAGCATCTCCGAATGTCTGGACTGGCTCACGGAGCATCCGCCATTGGGAGAATATTGTTTGGTGGTTGAAGCCGGCAGTGCAGAAGAGGAGCTCAGAGAGAAAAATGCCTGGTGGCAGGAGCTTTCGCTGGAGGAGCATGTGGAACATTATGAGCGGGAAGGACTAAGCCGCAAGGATGCCATGAAAAAAACCGCGGGTGATCGCGGTGTATCGAAGCGGGATATATATAACGCGCTCCTGACGGAGTCGTAATAAAATAACTTGGCGCAGGGGGATAACAAAATAGCCCCACAAAGTGGAGCCTATGCCTCGATGCGTATTCCAATTACTTTGCGGGGACCCCAAAACATATAAATGCGATTAAAGAATTGCTTACGCTTCGCTGTAAACTTATACATTCTTTAATCTCAAAAAAAAAGACCCTCCTGCGGCCGGGTTCATAGCCGAGGAAGGCACCAAGGAGATATGAAAAAGGTTAGAATTAACAAAATGTAATAATGCTATTATATACTAAAAATCTTAATTTGTCACAGGTGTAGGGATTTCCGAGATACATTCATGGCAAACAATTTTACCTTTGAAGTAAGTGACATTCTCAGCGTTACCACAGAAGATGCAGGCAGGCTCATATTTCTTAAGCATGATGCGTTCGCCGTCTACATAAATCTCCAATGCATCTTTCTCACCAATTCCGAGCGTACGGCGTAACTCGATCGGAATGACGACCCGTCCAAGCTCATCGACTTTCCTTACAATTCCTGTTGATTTCATCATAACTTATAAATGCCCCTCTCGCCATAATTTAAAAAAGTCATAATTCGACATAGTTCTAGTTTTTATGTTATTTATAGTACCAACGATTCCCAAAACAGTCAACCTATATTTTTGAAAAATCGGAACCTATTTACGAAAGTATAGTGAACAGAACCCTTGTATAGCAACGTAATTACCATAATCGAACCAATTTTTGCTGCGATTTTCGATTTGTCGATTTGGAAAGCGTAAATTTACCTTATTCGACATGGTTCGACATTAGATGTCAAAAGAAGTGTTTATCGGTTAATACCCAAATCGAAACGATAAGGAGTTGAGATGGAATGCATTCACCAATTTCGGAAGAAAAAGTGTTTAAGGATCCCGTCCACAATTATATTCATGTGCAAGACGATATCATATGGCGATTAATTGATACCCCGGAATTCCAGCGGCTCCGCCGGGTGAGGCAGCTTGGGACCTCATTTCTGACCTTTCACGGGGCTGAACACAGCCGATTCTCCCATTCACTGGGAGTCTATGAAATTACGAGAAGAATCATCTCTCAATTTGAACGAAGGGGATACTCCGATTGGCCAGTCGAGGAAAGGCAGGTTGCGCTCTGCGCGGCCCTGCTGCATGATGTGGGGCATGGACCTTTTTCCCATTCTATAGAAGAAGCTTTTCATATGAATCACGAGGATTGGACATGCCGAATTCTGCTTGGGGATACTTGCGTCAATCAGGTACTGCGGGAGCTCGGAGCGGATTTCCCCGAGAAAGTGGCTTCGGTTATTAACAAAACCTACGATAAACCGATCGTGATAAACCTGGTCACTAGTCCGCTGGACGCAGACCGGATGGATTATTTGCTAAGGGATGCGTATTATACGGGGGTTAATTATGGAACGATTGATATTGACCGGATCTTGCGGATGCTGCGGCCATACCGGGATCGGGTTGTTGTAAAGGAATCAGGCATGCACGCCGTGGAGGATTACCTGATGTCACGGTATCAGATGTACTGGCAGGTATATTTTCATCCCGTCACGCGAAGCTCCGAGATCATCCTGCGCCAAATCTTTCGCCGGGCAAAGGAACTGCATGACAGCGGGTATGCTTTCCGGTTCATGGTAGAGCCGCTTCCTGCGTTGTTTGCAGGCCATATTGACGTGAATCAATACCTGCGTCTTGATGAAGCCCTGATTCAAACCTCCTTTCTGCAATGGACGGAGGAAGAAGACAAGCTTCTTAGCGAATTATGCGGCCGTTTCATGCACCGAAAGCTCTACAAATATGTAGAAATCGACAATATCGATCTGGAAACCATCGACGGGATACGCCAAGCGTTCCATACCGTGGGATTACATCCGGAATATGACCTGGAGATTGATTTTCCAACCGATCTTCCTTATGATAAAGTTCATTCCGATATGCCGCTTAACGAAAAACAGATTCTGCTTCTGGATCGGCATGATGAGCTAAAGGAAATCTCGGAGGTATCCGATATTGTACGCTCGATCAGCGGCATTCATAAAGGACGGTACCATCTTTATTATCCGGAGGAGAAGGTGGGTCCGCTGCTGGCTCAAATGCCGGAGAAGATAGCCGGTGTTTTCAAACAACAACATTAACCTAGTGGGAATAAACAACGCTTGGTGCATTTGTAATTTACCCAACTAATGGAAGATATACGACACAGAAACGACAGGAAGGAGAGTGTGAATATTATGCTGTTCGACACGCACACTCATATGGACGCTCCCCAATTCGACGAAGACCGGGAAGCGGCTATCCAGCGAGCGCTTGAAGCCGGCGTCACGCGGATGATCAATATCGGATTTAACCGGGAGACGATCCCGACCACGATGAAGCTGGCAGAGACTTATGATTTTATTTACGCGGCGGTGGGCTGGCATCCTGTAGATGCGATTACCATGGAGGATCAGGATCTCGATTGGATCGCTGCTTTATGCAGTCATGAGAAAGTGGTGGCAATCGGCGAGATCGGTTTGGATTATTATTGGGATACATCCCCGAAAGAAGTCCAGCACCGTGTGCTTCGACGTCAGATCGGACTTGCCCGGGAGTTGAACATGCCCATTGTCATTCATAATCGGGATGCGCATGAAGATATCGTTAACATTTTGCGGGAGGAAAAAGCCTCCGAAGTCGGCGGTGTCATGCATTCCTTCTCCGGAAGCTGGGAAACGGCCAAAATGTGCTTGGATATGGGATTCCATATCTCATTTGGCGGGCCGATTACGTTCAAGAATGCGAAGCAGCCCAAAGAGGTTTTGGCAAAGGTTCCGCTTGATCGATTATTGATCGAAACGGACGCGCCTTACCTGACACCCCATCCCTTCCGCGGAAAACGAAATGAGACCGCATATGTAAAATTGGTGGCGGAGGCGGCAGCCGAAATTCGAGGGTTGTCCTATGAGGAATTGGCCCAAATTACCACCAAAAATGCGCTGGAACGATTTGGTATTTAACGAAAACGAGAGCAAAAGCGATGAAAAAGAGAGCAATCACGATTAATTAAAGTTTTTTAATCAGAAAAGGCGTTGATATTACAATATTTTAACCTTTTACATGAGAAAATGTGGTTGAATGTTGCTTTACAACCTGCATGTAAACAGGATATCATCTTTTCAGTGATAAGAAGCTGTGATGTGCAGATCGCAGCCGAATATTTCATGAACCGTCTCGCTTAATCTCCGAAATTCTGGAGAACGGGGGAACCGATACTGCCGTGCATACTGGTCTGAATGCACGAAGCTGTATTTGATTTCTTTTTCGGGTCTTTGGGGTGAATTTGAAGGATCTCGCCATGAGCGGGCATCCGGATATAGGGCGTCTCTCTCACGTCCGAACCCGACAGCTAACTCCGTAAGCGAAATAAGAGGGGAAATCTCGTGCATACCATTTCCATGATTTCATTCATCAGGAAGCCACGTTAGAGCCTCTAGTACTCTTTCAATGGCTTTCTTTTATTTTTGAATAATGGAGAAGGGATCATCATACTCTTGGTAAACAGGAGGTGATGGCAGATGGACGGAAGACGGGAATTGACGCAGGGTGTAGATAGATAGCAGGATGCCCTGTGAGAAAAATTGCTATAGTCACGTCAAATGCATTCATGCGTTTACCTAGACGGCGGGACTATGAAGGAGGATGGAATAGTGGGCATTTTTCAACCTGAAGAAACCCATGAATCACAATCATCCAGCATGTCTTACGCATTGAGATGGAAGCATGACAATTTGCGTCAACTGATGTTGCTCGGCGCCATGGGTGCCGTTACGGTATCACTTCTCATATCGTTGGTTGTACATGATCAGGCAGGCAAGGAGGTTCAGCTTGTCGTCGACGGCCGGGTCACTACGGTGGAAACACGTGGATCGTTGCTGCAGGAATTGCTGGATGAGCAAGCGATCACGTTGAGTCCCCAGGATCAGATCTCGATGCCTCTGAACGGCGCGATCCAGGACGGAGACCGAATTATCATTGAACGGGCAATTCCAGTCAAAGTTACGGTAGGCAGCACAACCAAAACCATATTTACATCCCAGGATACGGTTGATCATGTACTCAAAGAGGCTGGCGTTACGATCCAGGGTGAGGATATAGTACAACCGTCGCAAGACACGAAGCTGACCAGCAATATGAATATCCATGTCGTTCGCGTCACGAAACAAAAAGTCAAGGAGACGGAAGACCGCGAATTCCGCGTGATCAAGACAGCCGACCCATCGCTTGAAAAGGGCGATAACCGCGTCATTCAGCGGGGCGAGCCTGGCCTCATGGTGAACCATTACGAGAAGGTCTACCACAATGGCAAGCTGGTTTCCAAGACGAAGGTCTCCCAAGAGATTGAGCGCAAAACGAAGGATAAAATCATTGCCGTAGGCACGAAAAAAGTGGAGAAGCCTGTTATCGTTCAGGCGGCAGCCACCGATGTAAAAGCAACACCGGCTAAATTGTCGGGCACGAAAAAAGTAACGACCGCCAAGGCTGTGGAGAACAATGTAGTCTCCCGCGCAGGCGTTGATTTTAAATACAAGAAGGTATTGAACAACGTGTCGATGACGGCGTATTCCGCCGAGCAGCAAGGAATCGGTACGCGCACTGCATCCGGCACACGCGTTACAGAAGGGCGCACCATCGCCGTTGACCCTAACATCATCCCAATCGGATGGTGGGTCTATATCGAAGGCATTGGCTTCCGTCGTGCTGAAGATACGGGCGGTGCCATTAAAGGCAACAAAATCGATGTTTATTACGATTCGTTGAAATCGGCCATGAATTTCGGCCGGAAGAGCGGCCGCACCGTTTACGTGATCGGTCCGGTTAAGCCTGAATTGAACTAGACGCATGAATTCCAATTTACATTGCCATTCTAATGCTATACTATTTAGCTTATAATATATGATGATCAAGAAGAGGGAATATTTCCTCTTCTTTTGTTTTGTTAAGAACGGAGTATTTAAGGCTAAGTTGGTTGAACCTTAAAGTTGTACAGGCCTGCTTTGCTTGGGAAGGAAGAGAACGAACGCATGATTAAAGAAGTGATTGTTGTGGAAGGCAGAGACGATACCGTTGCCATTAAACGGGCCGTAGACGCCGATACGATCGAAACGGGCGGTTCAGCGATCAACAAGCAAATCCTGAAACGCATAGCGCTTGCCCAGGAGCGCAGAGGCGTTATTATATTGACAGATCCTGACCATGCAGGGGAGCGGATCCGCAAAATCGTGGATCAGGGGGTGCCTGGCTGCAAGCATGCCTTTATTCCGGAAGCAGATGCTACCCGCAAAGGGGATATCGGCGTGGAGAATGCTTCGCCAGAGGCGATTCGGCGTGCGCTCGAGCGGGTTCATACCTCCTTTGAGGGTAGAGAGAGCCTGATCAGCTTGGAGGACATGCTGGAGGCTGGATTATCAGCTCACCCGGAGGCGGCGGCAAGACGTATGGCGATGGGGAATCTGCTGGGGATCGGATATTGCAACAGCAAGCAATTCCATAAACGATTGGCCATGTTTCAAATATCGCGTGAAGAATTTCTGGCCGCACTTGCACAACTGGAAGAAGGGGGCGTAAGCCAATGAATCGGATCGAGGATATATCAACACCAAGACGGACGAAGGAGATCATCTCACGGCATGGATTCTCCTTCAAGAAGAGTCTGGGTCAAAACTTTCTCATTGATCAGAATATTCTGTATAAAATTGTGGAAGCTGCAGGACTGGATGAAGATAAGGGAGCGCTGGAGATCGGCCCTGGTATCGGTGCATTAACCGAGAAGCTGGCACAGACGGCAGGAACCGTCACCGCGGTCGAAATTGATCAGCGCCTGATTCCCATCCTGAGGGAGGTCCTGGAGCCCTATGAGAATGTGAAGGTGCATCATGGGGATGTACTGAAGGTCGATCTTCATGGGCTGTTCCGTCAGGATTTTGCTGACGTATCGAAGGTAAGTGTGGTTGCCAATCTGCCGTATTATGTAACGACGCCGATTCTCATGAAGCTGCTGGAGGAAAAGCTGCCGCTGGAGAATATCGTGGTGATGATTCAGAAAGAAGTGGCAGAGCGGATGGCAGCGGCACCGGGAAGCAAGGATTACGGCAGCCTTAGTATTGCCGTTCAATATTACAGTGAACCTAAGCTGGTCTGTATTGTGCCGCATACGGTGTTTATCCCGCAGCCGAATGTCGCTTCCGCGGTTATCCGCCTGGCGGTCCGGGAACAGCCTCCTGTCAGCGTAGAAGACGAAGGGTTCTTCTTCGAGGTGGTCCAGGCTTCTTTCGCACAGCGGAGGAAGACGATTGCCAACAATCTGAAGAGCCGGTTTTTTCCGGGAGAAGGCCGTGAACGGCTGGAGCAATTGCTCCAGGAAGCGGGCATCGAGCCCTCACGGCGCGGTGAGACCCTGAGTATTGAAGAGTATGCCCGGCTTAGCAACATATTGTACAATGCGGATATACGTTAATACAGCCATTAGAGAGCCCATAAGACCCGTGAAGGTCTCAACGCGATAAATTGATCTTTCGTAAGAACCAATAGTCACAGTGGCCCATACCATAGGGTAGGGGTGATGTTGTGATGAACTTGGGAGACTTGGTCGTTCGTAAATCCTACGGCGGCGATGTAACGTTCCGGGTAGAAGGCATGCGGCAAAATAATAATATTGTCATCAAAGGGACGGAATTCCGGTTACTGGCCGATGCTCCCGTTGATGATCTGGTCACGGTCCCGCATCCCACCTTAAGCGAACGAACAAAGCAGGCACAGATCAAAGCCAATGAGTCGCTGGACCGCCTGCAGAAGCACAGACAGGAGCAGGGCGAGCGTCAACTGGCCAGCCTGCGCAATATTGAAGGCGGACAGCTTGCGGATAAAGGATATTTTGACGTGCCGGGCAAGGTGCTGCATTTGGATGGAGATCCCCAATACCTGAAAAAGAGTTTGACCTTGTACAATCAGCTTCGGGTCCCAGCGGAAGGCCATTATATCAATGAGTCGGGGATGGCCGATTCATTATATCGTCTTCTTCCGCGGGTAAGACCTGATATCGTTGTAATTACAGGTCATGATGGAGTTTTGAAGAGACGACAGCCATACGATTTATATAGCCTGGACAGCTATAAGAATTCACACAACTTCGTTACGGCCATTCAGGTAGCGCGTCAATATGAGCGCAATCTGGATTCCCTGGTCATTGTAGCCGGGGCGTGCCAATCGCATTTTGAAGCGCTGTTGCAGGCTGGAGCCAATTTTGCCAGCTCACCAGGGCGAATCCTCATCCATGCGCTGGATCCCGTCTACGTCGCCGCCAAGGCAGCCTATACGTCGGTCAGGGATACCGTGAACATCCATGATGTCGTTCATCATACGATCAGCGGCAGCCAGGGCGTGGGCGGAATCGAGACGAGAGGCAGCTACAGGATCGGTCTGCCCAAGCTTCAGGATTTGTCCACGTTGAAGGTTACGCCTTCGGTTAGTTAAGTCCGTACTGTGTTCTGAAGGTGGCGTATCGGCCATTGGAGAAAGACCCGAGAAGAACCCCACAAGCTGGGGTTTTTTATTTTTTGTTTCAATTCTTTAAGAAAGTTGTCAAAAAAAATACATAAAGCTTGTCAATTTAGCGCATATTAAAGCAAATGCACACGAGAAATACAGGGTCAAAAAAAATACGTTGACAATATATTTTTGATGCTGATATAATTAATGTTTTTGAATTGACAAATGACTGAATCTTTTGTATAATGGACAAGGAAAGAGGTGGTCGTCGACAATGGCTAAAAACGCGCTGTTGGAAATCAAACGCAGTCTCGATGCCCATTTAGGGCAAAAAATTACGCTTCGGGCTAACGGTGGCCGTCGGAAGACCGTCGAGCGTACTGGTGTTTTGGAAGAAACGTACCCTTCTGTTTTCATTGTGAAGCTGGATCAAGACCAGCAAACTTTTAAACGTGTGTCCTACAGTTATGCCGATATTCTGACCGAAACCGTGGAAATCATGGTAACCGGTGATGACAACGAGATGCGAATCACCTATATCAAGTCATAACGATATGTCATGAGAGAGCAGTCTCCACTTACAGGGAGGCTGTTTTTTGTTGCCATCGATCCGGGGGGAATGACAAGAGGGGGTTGAACACATACTAATGCTGCGCGAAGGCTTCTTCATCCGTTCCATATGCGGAGGTTAAGCTTGCAGGGTTCATAAAAAGCCACTGCATCGCGCCGGATGCTGTTCATGCCATACTCAATACATTTTCCAAGGAGGCGGGATTGATGAGCAGGAGAAGACGAAGCATCATGTCCGATCAATTGAAGACCGAATTGGCTAAGGAATTGGGATTCTACGATACCGTGGAAAAAGAAGGCTGGGGAGGCATTAAGGCCAAGGATGCCGGCAACATGGTAAAACGGGCGATTGAGCTCGCCGAGCGGGCAGCCCGCAAATCCGATCTGTAACAGAAAGACCATAACGCGGCAGGGGCTTCCGGTTAAGTGGAAGCCCCTGTTTGTTTACCCCCATCAAACGGTCCCATGACTTCAAAGCCTGAGTTTGTTAATATAGAGGCATTAGATGTTTTTCCTCGAATATGTTAAGTTCAAGCATATGGGAAAAGCTAAGGATAGGTGAACGTTCTTGAAAATATACGAAAAAGCACCGGCCAAAATCAATTTGATGCTGGATGTACTTCATAAACGTCCTGACGGCTTCCATGAGGTAGAGATGGTCATGACGATGATCGACCTCGCCGATCGGCTCGAAATGTCCGAACAGAAGCGGGACACCATCATCATCACCTCACAGGCAGGGTACATACCGCTGGATGAGAAGAATTTGGCCTTTCAGGCAGCAAGACTAATCAAAGAGCGCTACGACGTGAAAAAGGGTGTGCATATTCACCTGGACAAAAAAATCCCCGTTGCCGCGGGACTCGCAGGAGGCAGCAGTGATGCAGCGGCAACACTGCGAGGCTTGAACCGCCTCTGGGGACTGGGCATTCCCCAGCAGGAGCTGCTCGCACTCGGCGCAGAGCTTGGCTCGGATGTGCCGTTCTGCGTAACGGGCGGCACCGCACTGGCTACGGGGCGCGGCGAGATACTCACGCCGATCCCGAACCCGCCGCAGTGCTGGGTGATCGTGGCGAAGCCGCCGATCAATGTGTCGACGGCGGAAGTGTACGGCCGTTTGCGAAGCGAGCAAATTCAGCGCCATCCATCGGCAGAGCGCATGGTAGAGGCGCTCACGCAAGGAAGCTTCCAGCAGATGTGCCAATCGCTGGGTAACGTGCTGGAGGAGGTTACCTTGAAGATGCACCCGGAAGTTCAGCAGCTGAAGGAAGGAATGCTGAAATTGGGAGCTGACGGTGCGCTCATGTCCGGAAGCGGCCCTACCGTCTTCGGTCTGGTCTTCAAGGAATCCAAAGTAGCCCGGATTTATAACGGCCTGCGGGGATTCTGCAAGGAAGTATATGCCGTTCGCCTGCTGACTTAGAAACGGTTATGTTTGACAATTCGGGGTCGAATTTCAAACAAAGTTGTATAAATACGTACAAAGGTGTTATATTTAACATATAATATTCGGATTTAGCGAGGAACCCTAGGTGAAAAAATTAAAACGAAGCGAACGATTGGTCGATATGACCCAATATTTACTATCTAAACCGCATAAGCTGATTCCGCTGACAACGTTCGCCGAGCGATATGGAGCAGCCAAGTCATCCATCAGTGAGGATTTGGCGATCATTAAGGACGTGTTCGAGAGCGAGGGACTCGGAGAGCTTCAGACGCTGGCCGGCGCAGCGGGAGGAGTCAGATACATTCCGAAGCTGCGCAAAGATCATGCCTTGCGGTTTGCGGAGGAGCTGTGCCAGCAGCTTCAGCAATCGGATCGGATTCTGCCGGGCGGTTATTTGTATATGTCTGATCTGCTCGGACAACCTTCGCTGATGAACGAGGCGGGCAAGATCATTGCCACGGCATTCTCTGACCGGGATATCGATGTGGTCATGACCGTGGAAACCAAAGGAATTCCGCTGGCCTATGCGACAGCGGCGCAATTGAACCTGCCGGTCGTACTAGTTCGCCGGGACCATCAAGTGACGGAAGGATCGGCCGTAAGCATCAATTATGTATCGGGCTCACACAAGAGCATCCATACCATGTCATTATCCCGCCGGGCGCTCAAGGAGCGCTCCCGCGTGCTGATTGTGGATGATTTCATGAAGGCAGGTGGTACCATTCAAGGAATGGTCGATCTGCTGGGTGAATTTAATGCCGAAGTCGCAGGTGTCGGTGTGCTGGTGGAGTCGGGAGCGGTGGAAACCGAGGAAAGACTTCTGGAGGACTATATTTCACTGGCCATCTTAAGCGATGTGGACTCCAAAACGAAGAGAATTACCGTCAACCCTGGTAATTATTTCGAATAATAGAGTCGCGATATTTGTCGATATAATAGCGTTTTCATTCGAATTAGCCCGAAGTCTGTCGAAAATATCACATTCTAAAAAAAATTCCTGTTTTTAGGACATTTTGTATTAGAAAAAAGAAGGATTTCTGGTTTGCTGTGTGGAATTATACACCAAGTCTCTGATGGAAAAAGGTGGTGAACACATATGCAAATTACGGATGTCAGACTCCGCCGTGTTAACTCTGAGGGGAGAATGAAGGCAATCGCATCCATTACCATCGATAATGAATTTGTCGTTCACGACATTCGCGTCATCGACGGAAACAATGGAATGTTTGTTGCAATGCCGAGCAAACGCACTCCTGATGGAGAATTCCGCGACATTGCCCATCCCATTTCTTCCGGTACTCGCGAGAAAATTCAATCGGCTGTATTGGCCGAGTATGAGCGAGCGGCTACTGAAGAAGAAGTGATTGAAGAAGGCGCTTAAGATTTACAATTGGGGTTCAAGGAAAAGAGAGCCATACCTGTGGCTCTCTTTTCTTTTTTTGTAGAATGATATATATTCAGTAGTGAGTTCAAGAGGAGGAGGCATGGCCCTTGAAAAGATTTGCTATTGTGCTCGCCGCTGGGCAGGGCAAACGTATGAAATCCAAACTATATAAAGTGCTGCATCCTGTTTGTGGCAAGCCGATGGTCGGACATGTATTACAAACCGTACAGCAGGTAAACTGTGAACGGAGTGTTGTGGTCGTAGGCCACGGCGCGGAAGCGGTTCGCACCTATCTGCAAGACGCAGCCGAGTATGTACTGCAGGAGCAGCAGCTCGGAACGGGTCACGCTGTGAAGCAAGCCAAGGAATTACTTGGCGGCGAAGAAGGATCCACGATTGTCATTTGCGGGGATACTCCGCTGGTGACGTCCGAGACACTGGAAAATCTTTTGAAGCTTCATGAAAGCAACAATGCTGCCGCTACGGTGCTTACCGCGCATATGGATAACCCGAAAGGCTACGGCCGGGTCATTCGAGGCGAGGATGGCAGCGCACTTCGGATTGTTGAGCAGAAAGATTGCAGTCCGGAAGAGGACGCAGTCACTGAAATTAATACCGGTACCTATTGTTTTGACAATAAAAAGCTATTCGCTGCACTGGACAATGTAACCAACCAGAATGCGCAGCAGGAATATTACCTGACCGATTGCATCGGTATTCTGAAACAAGCCGGCGAGACCGTGCTTGCTTATCAGACGGATGATTACGCGGAATCGATTGGCGTCAACGACCGCCTGGCGCTGTCCGAAGCCGAAGGCTTCATGAGAGAGCGTATCAACCGCACGCACATGTTGAACGGTGTTACGATCATTGACCCGGCTTCAACCTATATCGGAGCCGATGTTAAGATTGGTTCAGATACGGTGCTCTATCCCGGTACCGTCCTGAAAGGGAACACGGTGATCGGTGAAGATTGCGTGATCGGACCGGATACCGATATCGAGGACTCCGTTATCGCGGATGGTGCCAGCGTCAAACATTCGGTGCTCAGCAGCGCTGAAGTCGGCTCTCGGACCTCGGTAGGACCGTTTGCTTATCTTCGTCCAGGCGCCAAGCTGGGGGATGATGTAAAGGTGGGCGACTTCGTCGAAGTGAAGAACGCCACGATTGATAACGGCTCTAAAGTATCCCATCTCAGTTATGTTGGTGATGCCAAAGTCGGCAAAAACGTTAATATCGGCTGTGGTGCGATTACAGTCAACTATGATGGTTATAATAAGTCCATTACCGAAATTGAAGATGATGCATTTATCGGCAGTAATGTGAATTTGATTGCACCGGTGAAGGTGGGCAAGGGCGCATTCATTGTTGCAGGCTCTACCATTACGCATTCCGTTTCGGACAATGATTTGGCCATCGCCAGACAGCGTCAGGAGAACAAGCCAGGGTATGCAGAGAAGATCCGGGCACGCGCCATCGCCAAGAAGAACAAGAATTCGTAATTATCCCTGCTTCCTTTAACCAAGATATGAAGCGGTGATCGGATACCTAATTCAACGAACCAGCACGGAGGGTTTTTATTCTATGACTTATCTTGATTCTAAATTAAAAATATTCACGTGTAATTCCAATCCTAAACTTGCCCATCAAATTGCCGATTATATCGGCATTCCGATGGGGGAATCGCATACAACCAGCTTTAGCGACGGCGAGATTCAAGTAAAGCTCTCCGAGAGCGTGCGGGGCTGCCATGTTTATATTGTGCAGTCCACTTGTTTGCCGGTGAATGATAACCTGATGGAACTGCTGGTTATGGTGGATGCGCTCAAGCGGGCATCTGCGAAGAGCATCAACGTGGTTATTCCGTATTACGGATATGCTCGTCAAGACCGCAAAGCGCGTTCGCGGGATCCGATCACCGCTAAGCTGGTTGCGAACCTGATCGAAAAAGCAGGAGCTCATCGCGTCATTACGATGGACCTGCATGCGATGCAGATTCAGGGATTTTTCGATATTCCGGTGGATCATCTGCTCGGCGTGCCGATTCTTGCCCAATATTTCCGTTCAAAGCAGATCGAGAACCCAGTCGTTGTATCTCCGGATCACGGCGGTGTGGTTCGCGCGAGAAAGCTTGCTGATTTCCTGAATGCGCCGCTGGCGATTATTGATAAACGCCGCCCGGAGCCGAATGTCAGTGAAGTCATGAACATTATCGGGAATATCGAAGGCAAGACCGCCATTCTGATCGATGACATTATCGATACCGCCGGTACGATTGTGCTGGGTGCCAATGCGTTGATGGAAGGCGGCGTTAAGGAAGTCTACGCATGCTGTACACATCCGGTTCTCTCGGGCCCTGCCCATGAGCGACTGGAAAACTCCCCGCTGAAGGAAGTTGTTGTGACAGACACCATTCCGATCACCAATCCGAACCCTAGCAGCAAGCTGACAGTGTTGTCGGTTGCTCCGTTAATGGGTGAAGCCATCATCCGGGTTCATGAGGAATTGTCGATTAGTAAATTGTTTGAAATAGAATAATAAACCGTGTAAAGGCAGGGTTACATCTCCTCATGAGGAGATGTAACCCTTGTCGGCTATGGCGACTTTGCTGCTTTGGTTTGGCAAGAGCAGGTCCAAGAGCCAGAAAGAAAACGTTTTCATAATTTCAGCCTGTTAATGCGGCACAGGCATGTGTCAATATCCGGGCCTGGAGATGAAAGTGAAGGTATTCCGGTTGTACAGCGTCCCCTCAAGCTCGACAAAATAGGCGTCGACTGCAGTGATCAGACCCACGTCTATGTGACAACCCAGTTCATAGACTTGAACAGGGATGCCATGCTTCATATGGTATTGAAAATGGCTGTGGTGCGTTAACTTCTGTTCGAAAGCTTTCAATGCCGATTCACCTTCTTATGAGGGCATAACGCCGATAGGTTTTGTTCATATTGTACTCAGAAATGCGCAAAGAAGAAAGTATAAATCGTGAAAGGAATCAACCTGTGATGAAATGGATTGTCGGACTGGGCAACCCCGGTTCAAATTATGAGAAGACACGCCATAATGTTGGGTTCATGGCGCTGGATGCTCTGGCAGAGCGACACGGCATGAAGTTCAATCAGAATAAATGCAAATCGGTCATCGCCGAGGGAGTGATTGGCGGCACCAAAACTGTCCTGATCAAACCGATGACGTTCATGAATCTTTCGGGCGAGGCCGTACGTGCTTATATGGATTATTATAAAGTGAGTCTTGAGGACATGATTGTGGTCTATGATGATTTGGATACCGTCGTCGGTAAGATCCGCCTGCGATATCAGGGCAGTGCCGGAGGACATAATGGCATTAAATCCATTATTCAGCATACCGGGACTCAGAGCTTCAACCGCGTCCGTATGGGCATATCGAGGCCAGAGCCGGGTTATGCCATTGTGGATTATGTGCTTGGCACTTTTCCGAAGAAGGAACGCGAACAGCTGCAGAGCATGGTGGAGGAGACCTGTGACGCGCTGGAATTCAGTCTGGATCATACCTTTGAACAGACGATGGCGAAGTTTAACAAATCCTAGAAAATCATCATAGGATGGAAGTATTCGAGAGATGATTCCAAAGGCATAAGAACCGGAAGATCGAAGTCTTAAACGAGGGAAATCCGGGCATACTGAAGGTATATACGACCTTCAGGAGGCATATGATGGCGATAACCTATGTTTGTAGACACTGTCGGGCGTTTCAGGGCCGCATCGATTCCAATCACGTATCCGAAGCCCGCCTTGGATTTGATTCCTTGACCCCTGAGGAACGCAAGGATATAATAGCCTATGATTTTGACGGAGAAGTGATGGTCCGGGTAACCTGCGATCATTGCAGAGAAGCTCTTGAAGCCCATCCGGAACTTAGCCTTTTGGCAAATCCCCTGCAATGAGAGTATAATGGGGTACACGACGTTTTTTGGTAGAAGACATACAGCGGCAGGCTCTGCCGCTGCTCTAGCCTTGGCAGTTTTGCTCAAGGCTTCTTTTCGGTTATAATTTTTTGGCAATCGTCTAAAATTCCATGAGAAATAGAGTCTAGGAAATTCATTTCTTTTGCATAAGAGAGGTGCCCCCTTTTGTTACAAGCACTTATTGATGTATTTTCGAAAGATTCGGACTTCAAATCCATAACGGCTGGCGTCCATGCCGGCATGAGGGAGCAATTGATCTCCGGTCTTTCCGGGTCGTCCAGGCAGATCTTAATGGCTGCATTGCACCAGGACCAGCAGCGCCCGCTGCTCGTTGTCACTCATAATATGTTTTCAGCTCAGAAAATTGCGGATGATTTACAGGAAGCGCTCTCAGCGGATCAAGTATTGTTATACCCGGCGAATGAACTGGTAGCGGCCGAGTCGGCCGTTTCAAGCCCCGAGACTCTGGCGCAGCGGATTGATGTACTCGTCCGTTGTGCAAGAGGCTTCCGGGGTATTGTCGTTGCGCCATTTTCCGGCGTGCGTCGCCTGCTTCCCGCTCCCGAAGTGATGTCCGATGCCCGAATTGTGCTCCATGACGGCGGGACACTCGTGCTGGATTCCTTCCTGAACCAGATGATCGAGATGGGATATGAACGGGTGGAGCGCGTTGAGAGCCGCGGCGAGATGAGTGTCCGCGGCGGTATCATCGATTTTTACCCGATGACAACGACCATGGCGTACCGCGTAGAACTGTTTGATGAGGATATCGACTCCATTCGTACCTTCGATCCGGCGGATCAGCGCTCGATTGACAAGGTTCGGGAAGTCACCATTACACCATGCAAGGAAATTATCGCAGATTCGGAGCGGCTCAGCCGTACGGCAGATACGGTGGTCCGTCTGTTGGAGACCCAGCTAGAACGGATGAGTGATCGTCAGGCCAAGCTCCGTCTGCGGGATGAAATACACCGGGAAGTTGAGATGCTGCGCGAGCGGATATATTTCCCTGAAATCTATAAATATATCTCCCTGTTGTATCCGGAGAAGACCAATCTGTATGATTACATGCCGAAGGATACGATTCTGATTATGGATGAGCCTGCACGTCTGCTGGAAACAGCCAAGCAGCTGGAGCGGGATGAAGCGGAATGGAATTTGCATCTGATGCAGAATGGCAAATCGCTGCCGGATCTGCCGTTGTCGCTGGATACGGAAGAACTGATCTATCAGCATCCATATCAGAGTCTGTTGATCTCCATCTTCCTGCGTCAGGTGCCAAGAATGCAGCCGCAGAATATCGTCAATGTGATTACGCGCGGCATGCAGGACTTCCACGGCCAGATGAACGTGCTCAAGGCAGAGATGGAGCGCTGGAAGAAGTCGGGCGTTCAGGTCATGATGCTGGCAGGCGATGCAGAGCGGATGGATCGCATGCGGCGGGTACTGATGGACTATGGTATCGAAGAACCGGTTATGTTCGAGGGGCATCTGCAGAATGGCTTCGAGATGCCTTCGGTTCATGCTGCCATTATTACAGAGAGCGAGATGTTCTCCTCGAAGCAGCGCAAAACACGCAAAACCACGAAGAATATGGACAACGCCGAGCGCATCAAGAGTTATACAGAGCTCAAGGTCGGCGACTATGTGGTGCATCAAAACCACGGTATCGGGAAATATATGGGGATCGGGACGCTCGAAATCAACGGAATCCATAAGGACTACATGCATATTTTGTATGCCGGGGGCGATAAGCTGTCCGTACCGATTGAGCAGATCGATCTCATCCAGAAATATGTCGGTTCCGAAGATAAGGAGCCGAAGGTTTACAAGCTGGGCGGAAATGAATGGACGAGGGTTAAGAACAAGGTCCGTTCTTCCGTTCAGGATATCGCCGACGATCTGATCAAGCTGTATGCCGAGCGTCAGTCTGCGCCGGGGTACGGGTTTGAGAAAGATACGTCGGAGCAGCAGGAATTCGAGGACATGTTCCCATATGATGAAACACCCGATCAGCTTCGAGCCATTACCGAAATCAAAAAAGACATGGAGCAGAACCGGCCGATGGACCGGCTGCTGTGCGGTGATGTCGGTTACGGGAAAACGGAAGTGGCGGTTCGCGCTGCCTTTAAAGCAGCGATCGAAGGGAAGCAGGTTGCGGTGCTGGTTCCGACAACGATTTTGGCCCAGCAGCATTACGAGACGTTCCGGGAGCGTTTTGCTAATTATCCGATCAACATTCAGGTGCTGAGCCGTTTCCGGAGCCGTAAGGAGCAGAATGAGACGATCAAGAAAGTAAAGCAGGGCTCTGTCGATATTCTGATCGGAACACATCGACTGCTGTCGCAGGATATTGTGTTCAAAGATCTGGGATTGCTGATCGTGGATGAGGAGCAGCGGTTTGGCGTTACGCATAAGGAGAAGTTGAAGAAGCTGAAGACCAATGTCGACGTGCTGACGCTGACGGCAACGCCGATTCCGCGCACGCTGCACATGTCGATGCTCGGCGTTCGGGATTTGTCCGTGATCGAGACACCGCCGGAGAATCGCTTTCCAGTGCAGACCTATGTCGTAGAGCATAGCCAGACCCTGGTGCGGGAGGCGATCGAGCGAGAACTGGCCCGGGGCGGTCAAGTTTACTATCTCTACAATCGGGTTCAGGGCATTCAGGAGATGGCAGCCCAAATATCCATGCTGGTACCGGAGGCCCGAGTGGGTGTTGGACACGGTCAAATGTCGGAAACGGAACTGGAGAAGACCATTCTCGACTTCCTGGACGGCGAATATGACGTATTGGTTAGCACGAGCATTATTGAGACGGGTGTGGATATTCCGAATGTAAATACGCTTATCGTGCATGATGCGGACAAAATGGGTCTCTCCCAGCTGTATCAGCTGCGCGGACGCGTCGGACGTTCCAACCGGATCGCATATGCTTATTTCACGTACCAGCGCGATAAGGTGCTGACGGAAGTGGCCGAGAAGCGGCTGCAGTCCATTAAAGAATTTACGGAGCTGGGCTCCGGATTCAAGATTGCGATGCGAGACCTGTCGATTCGCGGAGCGGGCAACTTGCTCGGAGCGGAGCAGCATGGCTTTATTGCTTCCGTCGGGTTCGACCTGTATTCACAGATGCTGGCCGAGGAGATACAGAAACGCAAAGTCAGCATGCTGGGTGAGCCGCCATTGCCATCGAAGGACTGGAACACCTCCATCGATCTGGGGATTGACGCTTACTTGCCGTCTGATTACATTTATGACAGCATCCAGAAGATCGAAATTTATAAAAAGGTGGCTGTCGTTTCGACTATCGACGAATCGGCTGAGCTTGAGGATGAGCTGCTTGACCGCTTTGGCGAGCTGCCGCTTGCGGTAAGTAACCTGCTTGCCGTCTCCCGCTTGAAGGTATATGGTCGTACGTACGGGATCGACTCCATTATCCAGCGCGGCGATGATGTGCTGCTGCAGTTTTATGAAGGGCAGGATAAGGCGGTGGATACAGCTGGACTTGCGCAAATTGGAAATAAGTTCGAAAGACGTGTACAATTTGAACAAGGGCCGGCTATGGCCATTCGAATCAAAGGCAAGGGACTTTCCGATCAACAACTGTTAGAATTGCTGGAGCAATTCCTGGAGGCCGCAAAAGGGCCATTCAACCTGAAGGGAGAACTACAAAATGCCGTCAAGAAATAACAAGGCATGGAAGACGTTTATTGTATCCATCACAGCTGTTCTATCCATGTCGATGATCGCTGCGTGCGGAAACGACAAGACTAAGGGAACCGAAGATGATAATAGCAAAGTTATCGTCAAATATAAGGGTGGAGAAATTACCGAGAAGGAATTTGACCTGGAACAGCGCATGATTCAGTTCATGTCCCCGGAATACGCCCAATTTTTACAAATGGATGAATTTAAAGAGTATTTGGCGAAACAAGGGGTAGCCTATGAATACCTGTACGCCAAAGCTGATGATAAAGCGAAGGAAGCTGCCGAGAAGCAAGCGGCTGATTTGTTAAAGCAGCAGAAGAGCGGGATGGGCGAGGAGCAGTTTAAGGCTGCTCTTGAATCGCAGAAATTGACGGAGGATGACCTCAAAAATTATATGCTTCGCGTCATGACCGTAATGGAACATGAGAAGAATCAGGTGACTGAAGAGGATATCAAGAAGGAATTCGAGGCGAATAAGAAGGATTACACCAATATCAGTGTTCGTCATGTCCTGATTGGTTTTAAGGATGCGGAAGGCAAGGAAAGAGCGGAAGGCGAGGCACTCAAAATCGCCAAGGAAGTACAGTCCAAGCTGAATAAAGGCGAGGATTTTGCTGCGGTCGCGAAGGAATACTCCGAGGATCCGGGCTCCAAGAACAGTGGAGGCCTGTATGAGAACAAACCGGCAGGCAGTTGGGTACCGCAATTCAAGGAAAAAGCACTGACGCTTGAGCTTAACAAGATCAGCGATCCGGTAGAAACCGATTACGGCTACCATATCATGAAAGTGGAGAAACGCGAGGAAGTGTCTTACGACAAGCTGCCTGCCGATCAGAAGGAAGGCATTCGAAATGAGCTTGCTTCGGCCAAGATCGACAACTTTATGCAGAATGAGCTCAACGACCTGATTGAGAGCATGAATCTTCCGAAAAGCGAGAATGCGGACAAGCCTGCCGAGGGCACGGGAGACCAGAAGACAGACGGTACCACCGACAAACCGGCGGAAGGTGATCAAATACCGGATGCAGGCAAGGACGACACAGGGAAATAAGCCCGCGAACAAGCGATCGGGCGATGATTTTGTGAAGCGCTGCGGCTAATGCCGGATGTATGGCCAGCGCGTTGGAAGAAATGGTGGGATCTTCGAATCCATAACGTGCGAAATAACGCGTTATGGATTTTTTCTCCCCTGACATCAGTCCCTTTCGGATGATATTTATTTTTGGATTTCGCAACCAACAGAGGGTAGATGATGTATAAGGAATTGGGAATGGATGAATACTATGGTCAGACATTAACTCTTATATACCTGGGGACATCCTCTTCCCGAATGGAACAGTAGTTGAAAAATCTTCTTATGAAAGTGGGGCAACAAGTGAAATGAAAGCTACTGGTATCGTCCGCCGTATTGATGACCTCGGGCGCGTGGTCATTCCAAAAGAAATTAGACGCACACTGCGGATTCGCGAAGGCGACCCGCTGGAGATTTTCGTTGACCGGGATGGAGAAGTCATTCTGAAGAAATATTCACCAATCGGTGAATTGGGTGATTTTGCGAAGGAATATGCAGAGTCCCTTTATGAGAGCACAGGTCACATCACGATCATATCGGACCGTGATACATTTATCGCCGTAGCAGGCGGCTCCAAGAAAGAGTATTTGGACAAGCCGATCGGCAACCTTCTGGAAAACTGCATGGAAAATCGCAAGACGGTGCTGGAAAGCAACAGTGGTACGTATGAGATCAGCAAAGACAATCCGGAGGCTTTGTCCGCTTTTGTCGCTGCGCCTATCATTGCTGGAGGAGACCCGATTGGCAGTGTCGTGCTGCTGAACAAGGACGAATCCGTGAACATGGGTGAGATGGAAGTGAAGATGTCTGAAACCGCCGCAGGCTTCCTCGGCAAGCAAATGGAACAGTAAGACGAGGACATCAATCCTTGGATGAAGACTCCCGCTGAACGTTGATCACAGGGTCAATCGGCAGCTGGGAGTTTTTGTTGTCCGGTTCCTTTTTTGTACCACTCTCCCGCCCTTGGTTATAATGGAGGTACACATGGCAGCATCAGCATCAGCATCTGCATGCCTGTGATACGGAACTAGGGGATTGGAAGACGATATGAAACCGGATCAAACAGGGGCGAGGCTGCTGCAGGGAGCTTTTATCCTTAGTGCGGCCGCGCTTCTGTCCAAGCTGATTGGCACACTGCAAAAAATACCGCTGCAAAATATGGGTGGGGATGCCGTCTTTGGCATCTACAATACGGTTTATCCGTTCTATATGATGATCATTACGATAGCGGTGGTTGGCTTTCCCGCGGCGGTCTCCAAATATGTGGCTGAATATGAGGCTGAAGGGCGCACCGAGGACGGTCATCGCCTGCTCCGCCTGTCTTCCGCCTCGTTGGTGCTGTTCGGTCTGATTCTCGGCTTCCTGATGTACGTCTGCGCACCGAGGATCGGGATGTGGATCGGAAGCAGTCAGGTTGTACCGGCCCTCCGCGCAGGTGCGTTGGCGCTGGCATTCGTGCCTTGGATGTCGGTGCTGCGCGGTTATTTTCAAGGGCTGCACAATATGGTGCCGACGGCCATCTCCCAGATTACGGAGCAGATTGTCCGTGTCGGGGTCATGATTGTGCTGCTGCTCTACATGATCCGTGCCGGTTCCGATCCCGACGTGATTGCCGCCGGGGCGCTGCTCGGATCTGCTGCCGGTGGTGCCGCCGGTCTGTTGGTGATGGGACTATACTGGCGCAAGCATATCCGAGCAACTCGGAGTGAAATTCAAGGAGAGGCTTGTCACGGATTCGAAGCAGCGGGTATGAACGAAACGGGGCTGCGTGCCGATGTAACTAGAGAGGGAGCAGGTGTTCTGCTAGGCCGCCTGCTTGCTTATGGAATTCCGGTCTGTCTTAGTCTGCTCGCTGTTCCGCTGATTGGACTGGTGGATACTTTCACGGTGCCCCGTTTATTGACATCCGGCGGACTGGGCGAAGCAATGGCCATGGCGGAGTTTGGGGTCTATAACCGCGGACTGCCGCTCGTCCAGTTGGTTACGATGCTGGCCACCTCGTTGTCGGTTCTGTTCATCCCTGCACTGGCGGAGGCCAAGTTCAAGGGAGAATCCAGCCGGGTTGCAGGCCAAACCCGTATGGCCCTCCGCTGGTTCTGGCTGATCGGAATGACGGCCTCCGTAGGCTTGGCGGTGCTGGCTGAGCCGATTAACATCATGCTGTACGAAGACGCCGCAGGGACGGCGACGATGCAGGTGATTGCTTTTACAGCTGCTGGGGGGACGCTGAGCACGATAACGGCTGCACTGCTTCAAGGGATAGGCATTGTCAAAGCCCCGGCGGTTCATCTGCTGGCTGCGGCTGGGCTCAAGCTGCTGCTCAACCTGCTGCTGGTGCCGCAGTTTGGCATTACCGGCGCAGCCATCGCCGGCGTGGCGGCGCATCTGACAGCCGCCGCGCTCAACCTCGCGCTGCTCTCGCGAAGCGCCGGCGCCCGCCTTGACGCCGGCGGCATGCTTGCGAGGACGCTGCCGGTCCTCGCAGCGGTGGCGCTGGCCGCCTGGGGCGCAGGTGAGGCCTCCGGCGGCATTCTGACGGCGGCCGGCTTCGCCTCAGGCCGTCTCACCCACGCGGCTGCGAGCCTGAGCGGCGTCGCGGCCGGCTGCGGCGCCTTCCTTATCGGCGCAGCGCTCATGAAGCTCCTCACCGAGGAGGAGCTTCGGATGCTGCCGAAGGTCGGAAGACCGCTGGCGGCCTTCTTGCGGGCCCTGCGTGTGCTGCGCTGAACCGGGCCGATTGTGAGATGTTTGATCTTCTGTGATATAGTAGTGTACGATAATGACGTCGACAAGGCGGACGAAGACGAAAGGAAGTAGCGTATGAGTGCATCCATTACGGTGGTCGGCTTGGGTTCTGGCAATCCGGATCGATTGACGATAGGTATCATAAAAACCATGCAGCGGGCATCGAAGGTGTATGTGCGTACATTATCTCATCCCGTCATCACTGCGTTGAATGAGTTCCAGATTCACCCGGAATCGTTTGACCATGTGTATGAGGCGCATGACACCTTTCCCGAGGTGTACGAATCCATTGCATCCGCGCTAATCAACTTGGCCAAAGCTGCCGAGGAGGATCGCGAGCTCGTTTATGCGGTGCCTGGGCATCCGATGGTAGCGGAGGCAACCGTTCGGTTATTACGGGAGCGCTGCCCGGGAGAGAATGTGACGCTTACGGTGCTCGGCGGTGAGAGCTTTCTGGACGAGGCCTTCGTTCGCCTTGGTTTCGATCCCATTGAGGGCTTCCAGCTTCTCGATGCGGCTGAGCTTCGGGCAAGCGCCATCCAGCCGCAGCTGCATACCCTGATCGGCCAGGTGTATGACATGTTTACCGCTTCGGAAGTTAAACTGGCGCTGATGGAACTGTATCCGGACGATTATCCGGTCATCGTCGGCCATGCGCTGGGTGTTGAGGGCGAGGAAATGATCCAGCGCGTGCCGCTCTACGAGCTCGATCGCATTGACGGATATGGGAATCTGTCGCTGGTCTACGTACCTCGAAGTGAAGACAGCATGCTTCGGCAGCGAACGTTTGCCAGACTCCATGAGATCGTTGGCATTCTGCGCAGCCCTGAGGGCTGTCCATGGGACCGTGAGCAGACCCATGAATCCATCCGCAAAAATTTGATCGAAGAAACCTACGAGGTATTAGAGACGATTGATGAGGATGATCCTGAGCATATGCAGGAGGAACTTGGGGATCTGCTGCTGCAGATTATGCTGCATTCTCAGATGGAAGAGGAGCTGGGTACCTTTACGGTGTATGATGTCATTCAAGCGCTGAATGACAAGCTGATCTTCCGTCACCCGCATGTCTTTGGTGAGAGCAGCGCCAAAGACGCAGAATCTGCCCTGCAGAACTGGGAGCAGATGAAAGCGGAAGAGAAGCGCCGCAAGGGGCTCTCACCAGAGAAAGCCTCGGCACTGGATGGCATCCCGCGGGATCTTCCCGCATTGATGAAGGCGTACAAGCTCCAGAAGAAGGCATCCAAGGTTGGTTTCGATTGGGATAACATCGAAGGCGTGTTCCAGAAGATTGAAGAGGAACTCGGTGAACTGAGGCAGGCGGTGACCGAGGGTCAGTCTGATGAGGATACGGCACTCGAGCTCGGTGATCTGCTGTTCGCGGTCTCCAATGCGGCAAGATTTATCGGAGCGGACCCGGAAGAGGCCCTTTCGAGAACGAACCGGAAGTTTGTCAGTCGCTTCAGCTACATAGAGGAGCAGCTTGCCGCCCAGGGGAAAACCTTGCAGGAAAGTACCCTGGACGAGATGGAAGCCCTATGGCAAGCAGCTAAATCGGGATCGGCACAAAACGGCAGTATCGATGGGTGAAAAAGGCATCTTTTCACGTAAAAAATAAAAAAATAGGGATTTGCGGCAGGAATTCCGCAAGGCATCCAGAATAATCATTAATGGTGAAATCTTGCAGATTGCAAGGCGGTTTAACCGAATAACCGTAAAATCTTATATTTTTCTGATAATTGGGAGGATTTAATTCATGAACAAAACAGATCTGATCAACAACATTTCCGGTAAAAGTGGACTGACAAAAAAAGACGTAGAGAACGTCTTGAACGGCTTCCTTGGTGAAATTACTGAAGCTTTGGCTAATGGCGATAAAGTTCAATTGATCGGCTTTGGTACTTTCGAAACTCGTAAGCGCGCTGGACGTACAGGCCGCAACCCGCAAACAGGTAACACGATCGAAATTCCAGAATCCAACGTTCCTGCGTTCAAGGCAGGCAACAAGCTTAAAGAAGCCGTAAAATAATGCGCGTCGATAAATTCCTGAAAGTATCGAGGTTAATCAAGCGGCGTACCGTAGCGAAAGATGTATCGGATCAAGGCCGGGTGCTGATCAATGGCCGCGAGGCCAAGCCGAGCAGCACGGTTAAATTGGGCGATGAGATCACCGTCCAATTTGGCCAGAAGCTGGTGACCGTCCGGGTCGAGCGTCTTACCGAGACAACCCGTAAAGATGAGGCAACCAGCCTCTATACCTTGGTCAAGGAAGAACCGATCGTTAAAGATCGCGGATTGGACTGGTAAGCAGCCCGAGCCGTTCCATCAAACGTCCCTCTCACCCTATGGTGCGGGGGACGTTTTTATGTTTATCTTGATGTATAAACAAGAGGAGTTCCTGCTCTCTTTCATTCACCTGGCAATCCTCGCAGCGTCACGATCATTCCTGAAGCGGTTGTTCTTCTTCCGGTTCTAAAGACAGGTACCTTCCCATAAGCTATTGTTAAAAGGAGGGGTACATGCCATGATCGACCAAGGGAAGGGCAAGTTTCATGACCTGCGGATGCAGAACCGGAAGCTGCTGGACATTACGGGTGTCCAAAATGTGGAGAGCTTTGACAGTGAAGAATTTCTGCTTCAAACCGAGCTTGGGCATCTCACCATTCGGGGACAAAATTTACATATTAAAAATCTCAGCCTGGAAGAGGGGCTTTTGTCGATTGAAGGTCAGGTGCATTCACTGATTTACTTGAATCCCGGTTCGCAGACCAAGAACAAGAGTCTGCTGGGTAAGCTGTTTAAATGAACCCCAGCGTACAATGGATCACGCTGCTCTGGATGCTCTTCTCCGGAGCAGCGATGGGAGTCGCCTTCGACAGCTACCGGGTGCTGGCAGGGCAGCTCCGTTTCCCGCAATGGTCCAAGCATACCCTGGACTTCCTTTACTGGATTGCGGCAGCCTTCTTCATTTTTCGCATGTTGTATGTGACCAATGACGGTCAACTGCGTTTTTATGTGTTTGTGGGCCTGTTTATAGGGGTTTGGATCTATTTTTTATTATGGAGTGTCATAACCCAACGTTTTGTGGTAATGTTAATTCAAGTGACAAAAGGCTTACTGTCCTTTTTGTACAAGCTGTTCCGTATGTTATTGTGGAATCCGATCAAAGGAATCCTGATGCTCATCTTGGGATTGTTAAGGTTTCTATGGAAGTTTCTCCTGTCGCTGTTGCGTTTAGTCCTTAAATGCCTCATGCCTTTTTGGCGACTCTTGAAATGGATGCTGAGACCGATCACATCCAGAGTCAGGCTGCCGGCATGGTGCAAGCAATTCGCGGACAAGGTTATTAAGGCGTGGAAGCGCTGGTTTTAGGAGGTATGGTCATGGGAAGATTTGCTGATCCGTCGAAGCAGGCTCCCCAACAAACCAAGACAAAGAACAAAGGCGCACGCCGGCGTAAAAGAATGTTTGTGGCGATGATGGCGCTGTTTTTGATCTGGGCAGGTTCAACGCTCTGGTCCCAGAATGACCGCATCCGTAATCAAAACGAAGCGCTAGCTCAAAAGCAAGAGGATTATAAGTCCGTTGAACAGTCGCTAATCCAGATTACTCATGAAGTGGAGCGATTGAAGGACCCTGAATATATCGGGCAGATTGCCCGCAAGAAGTTTGGACTGTATCTGCCAAATGAGACGCCGATCATTCAGCCCCAAAATTCGGGCGAAGAGCCGTAATTAGGCAGGACACACGTCTGTTGACCTTGTTTAGGTCATTATCGTATAATCAAATCACCGCAGCGCGATTTCTAAATCGGACTGTATATTTTTAAGGGAGGATCATTTTATTCTATGGCAATTGAAGTGGGCACCAAGTTAGAGGGCAAGGTGACAGGCATAACGCATTTTGGAGCATTTGTGGATCTGTCAGGAGGTGTCACGGGTCTCGTTCACATCTCGGAGATCGCCGACAATTACGTTAAGGATGTCAACGATCATTTGAAGATCAACGATGTCGTTACCGTGAAGGTGATTAATGTCGACAAGGACGGCAAGATCGGTCTTTCGATCAAGCAGGCTGTCGACAAGCCGGCTTCCGAAAGTCGTCCACCCCGCGCACCGAGACCGGAACGCAGTGGAGGCGGCGGCGGAGAACGATTCGGAGGTGGCGGTGGTGGAGGATTCAACCGTGAACGCGGCGGACGCCCGTTTAAGCCTGCGGCCAACAAGCCTTCATTTGAGGATAAAATGTCACGCTTCCTGAAAGACAGTGAAGAACGAATCTCTTCGCTTAAGAAGAATACGGAAGGCAAACGCGGTGGACGCGGAGCCAAACGTATGTAATTCGATAAAATATAAACTGACCGCAGAGGGAAATCGCCTTCTGCGGTTTTTTTGTCGTTGCATCCAAGGGTACGACAGGTTCCTACGCAATTTACGGCGATACCGTGTGGAATGAGCGCGGGATGTCCGCCTCAATTCGGGAAATGATCCGCAAGAATACTATAGGCTTGACTGGTGTAAATACCGCTGGGCGTGGGGGATGAGCGCTCTTTTCCCGAACGTTCGCAAGGCGCGTTGATTTTGTCGGAAATTTCTTTGGGGCTTGTCCGGTGTTCTGACAAACTTTCCTGAACAGGGGTTTTATAATGGGACCAACAAATTCGTGAAGAATGGGGTGCCAGCGTAATGGATAAAAGAAATCTGGTGATGTTTCCGGGTACTGAGGCAGTTAAAGGGGGAGCGGGTTCCATTCGTGCCCGTGTAACAGAACGATTAGGGCAGCTGCCTTTTCTTCAGCGTCCCATCCACTTCCTGGCCGCTAAGAAGTGGATGATCTTGCTAACCTTCATGGGTTTTCTGCTCGGACGAGCTATGATCCTGGGAGAGCTGTCTCCATTTGCCGTAGCTTATTTTGCAGTCATTGCCTTTATGCGTCGCGATTATTTGCTGCCGGTAGGCGCAGCGATCGTTGCAGGAAGTTTATTTGCGTCCTTTCCGGTAGCATGGATGGTACCGGCAGAAATCTTGATCTTTTACTTTATGATGCGGGGATTGGAGACGTATGATCGGGCAGAATTGTCATATGCACCGCTGATGGTATTTGTCTCCACCTTCTTCGTGAATCTGTTCAGTGTTCTCATCGGACCGAGCATTACCTGGTATTCCATGATGATGCTCACCCTGAACGCGGTGCTCAGCTTTGTCCTGACATTGGTCTTTATCCAGGCGATTCCGGTGCTGACGCTTCGTAAAAAAACGCATGTTCTTCGAAATGAAGAAATTCTATGTATCATCATTTTGCTGGCGTCGGTCATGACAGGTGCCGTTGGCTGGACGATCCAATCCCTGTCGGTAGAGCATGTCTTATCCCGTTACTTAATTCTGCTGTTTGCTCTAGTCGGGGGAGCTCCGCTAGGCGCCTCGGTTGGCGTGGTGACAGGTCTCATTCTCAGTCTTGCCAACATTTCGGCCTTCTCCCAGATGAGTCTACTCGCCTTTTCCGGGATGCTCGCCGGTATGCTGAAAGAAGGGAAGAAAGGCGGTGTTTCACTGGGCATGCTGCTGGGGGCAACCATTCTCTCCATCTATTTCAGCAATCCTGGAGAAGTGATGATCTCCACTTGGGAAACCTGTGCGGCTATTGTGCTGTTCCTCATCACACCCAAGAGCGTAATGCAGGCTATAGGCAAATATGTGCCGGGCACGCAGGATCATACCCGTTCACAGCATGAATACGCTAAGCGGGTTCGGGATCTTACAGCGGATCGTGTTACCCAATTCTCCAAGGTATTCCGTCAGCTCTCGCAAAGTTTCGGACAAACGTCAGGGGTCATACAGCCTCCAGGCAAACAGGCGGAGGAGATGAATCATTTTATGAATGCCGTGGCCGAAGGAAGCTGTGCCACATGCTATAAACGGAATCAGTGCTGGGACATGAAGTTTTACCAGACTTATAAATATATGACCGATATGATGACCTCCATCGAGGAGAATCCTGAGATGGAAGCAGACGATCTGCCGCCGGAATGGAGCCGGATCTGTGCCAAGAAGGAGGAGGTGCTCGGCATCCTGAAGCAGCAGTATCATCTCTACCAACATGATATGCAGTGGAAACGCCAAATATACGATAGCCGCCATCTGGTAGCGGAACAATTATCCGGGGTTTCGCAGGTTATGGAAGACTTGGCCCGAGAGATTAAGCGGGAAAGCCAGACGATGCACATTCAAGAAGAACAGATTCGGGAAGCGCTTCAGCAGCTCGGCTTATCGATTCAAGGCATCGATATCATCAGTCTGGACTCCGGGCAGGTCGAGATTGAGATCGTTCATGCGTATACCCGGGGTTATGACGAATGCAGGAAGATTATTGGACCACTGCTGTCCGACATTCTCGGGGAGCATATCGCGGTAATGGAAGAGACCCTGACCCATCCAAGGGATGGATTGGCCACCGTGCGTTTCGGTTCAGCGAAAACATATGAAATTATGACGGGTGTAGCCGCAGCGGCTAAGGGAGGGGATATTTTATCAGGCGACAGCTTCAGTACGGTTGAGCTGGGCAACGGGACGTTTGCGGTAGCGCTTAGTGATGGCATGGGCAATGGGGAAAGGGCTCGGCTTGAGAGCAGCTCGGCTCTGAATATATTAGAACAGCTGCTTCAATCCGGGATGGATGAAAAGCTGGCGATTAAATCGGTCAACTCGATTCTGATGCTGCGCTCGCCAGATGAAATCTATGCCACGGTCGATATGGCCCTAATCGATCAATATACGGCTCAGACCACCTTTATGAAGATCGGTTCGACGCCGAGCTTTATCAAACGGGGCAATGATGTCATACCGGTCTCGGCCAGCAATCTTCCGATTGGGATTATTCAGGATATCGAAGTGGACCTGGTGTCATTACAGCTGCAGGCCGGTGATGTTCTCATCATGATGACGGATGGCATATATGATGCACCGGGTTATGCGGTAAACAAGGAGCTATGGATGAAACGAATGATTCAGGAAGTGAACAGTGAGGATCCGCAGGAAATTGCCGACTGTTTGCTGGAAAAGGTGATTCGCTATCAACAGAATCAAATTCATGATGATATGACGGTGGTGGTCGGGCGTGTGGATCACTTCCATCCGGAATGGTCGAATGTGCATGTACCAGGCTTCGCCCGAATGGAGCGGCCGCGAACGGTTAGCTGATGCGTTAGAAAAACCAAGCGATTACCCGGGAAATGGAGGACCCCGGAAATGGTAAATCTTTTCCGTCTATTCTTCCTATGTATCCGTTTGAACTCTCTTGAATGTGGAAATGATAGAGATAGAAGTCAAATCGATAGGAATGGATGAGACGGAGGCGATCATTTATTATGAAGCAAATTCTACTGATAACGGACGGCTGCTCGAACGTTGGGGCCAGTCCGGTTCTGGCCGCAGCCCATGCGCTCCAGGATGGTATTGTTGTGAATGTGGTGGGGGTCCTTGATTACGGGACGATCGGTGAACTTGGGGGATTGGAAATTCAGGAGATAGCCAAAGCGGGAGGAGGCATACACCGGATCGTAGGTACACCGCAGCTGGCGCAGACGATACAGATGATGACTCGGAAAACGGTGGTTCAGACGATCCAACAAGCGGTAAATAAGGAGATACAGCATATTTTGGGGGGCGGGTCGCTGGAGGAGCTTCCGCCGGACAAGCGTTCGCAGGTCGTTGAAGTTGTGGATGAGCTCGCTGAGACGTCATCCCTGCAGGTCGCGCTGTTAATCGATGCAAGTGCAAGCATGAAACCCAAGCTGGCTGCGGTTGAGGAAGCGATACGCGATTTGATGCTGAGTTTAAAAGCACGCGCTGGCTCAAGCGAACTAGCGGTATTCCATTTTCCTGGCAAACATAGCGGCGAGGACATCGTGATGGACGTGAATTGGACCTCAGATCTTGACGGCGCCCGGGGAATGTTCAGCCGCCTGCAGATGAGAGGGGCAACGCCGACTGGACCTGCCTTGTTAAAGGTGATTGAATTTTACCGATATGGTACACTAGAGGGTAATCAATCATGGCGGGGTCATTCCAGCCAAGAGGAAGGGATGCTCGGTGACTACGTTGTCTAACCCGGGTTACCCGCCAGGAACCGTAATTAAAGGCAAGTGGCGGAACAGCCGGTACATCGTGGAACGTATGCTCGGCAAAGGGGCTAACGGCAAGGTGTATCTGGTCCACCGGGCAGGAGTACGCGAGCGTTATGCTTTAAAAGTTGGGTATGACGCTCTGGATCTTCAATCCGAAATTAATGTGCTGAATGCGTTGAAAGAACAGATGCCGGACCCTTATCTCGTAGAGGCGGACGATCATCATGACGGCAGCGGCGAAGTATCCTTTTATGTTATGCGTTACATTGAAGGGAGTCCGCTGCATCATTTTATTCGCAAACGCGGTGCCGACTGGATCGGATTGCTCGGACTGAAGCTGCTCGAGAAGCTGACCGTTCTGCATGCATCCGGTTATGCATTCGGTGATTTGAAGCCGGATAATGTGATGGTCTCGGCATACGGAAGAGTGGAACTGATCGATTACGGAGGCGTCAGTCCTTTCGGACGCAGCGTAAAGCAGTTTACGGAATGGTATGATCGGGGATACTGGAATGCCGGAAGCCGGACTGGCGACGTATCCTATGATTTGTTCTCGTTTGCCGTGATGTGTATCGGCCTGCTGGATGAGAAATCATTACGGGAGGCGTCTTGTCAGCTTCCCCAGACCCGTAGTGTTGCAGATCTGCAGCTGGTACTGCGAAGAAACCTCATCTTCAAGCCATACGTTGTTTGGCTGAACAAGGCTTTATCGGGAGATTTCGCGGATTCACGGGAAGCGTTGAACGAGTGGAGAAAACGAATATATGAAGGTTCGGGCCGGAACGTGCGTCCTCATCCGGGACGAACTCCGCGGTGGCTGAAGAACGCGTTTGGTTTGTCGTTAGTCATCATGGCCCTTACTGTTTATTTTTTCTTCCGCTCATGAAGTTGTTACCTTGTTACTGGGAGTTCATAAAGGTGCGAGTTCAAAAAGGTCGGTTTTCAGCACCGAGAAGGTTGGATGAAGCTAGGGACTGAGGAGAGGAGCGTACGTTTTTGGTACGTGAGACCGGAAGGCCCGGCTGAATTCAAGATTCGATGCCGAGTGGCTTCCTGATTCACTTCGTG
>NZ_BIMF01000032.1 GCF_004000945.1 Paenibacillus lautus NBRC 15380 | reverse complement strand
TTAGATATAGAATTTATAAGTTATCTTGCTACGCTGATGATATTCTGTATCGCAAGAAAACCTACCTTTAAATCGCGGTCGCTCGTCCTTGAATTGACCTCGATTGGTTTTCTTATCAAAAGCGGACTTTTAGAACAACCTCTAAAAGACCAAAAAAACGGACGTTCCCCCTCGCTGAATGGTTAGCGATGAGAGAATGTCCGTTTCGGTTTCACGCAGGTACACACCCGTATGAACTTTTAATTTATATGTGCCAAGCCCTTTCGAATCCCTTGCAGCAGTATCATTTTCTCTTCTTCAGTAATCCCGTCTTTACCATCAACATGAAGGCTCAAGCCCTCTTGTAAGCGGTTGTATATTAGAAGGGAAGTCCATATAATGAATAATGAAATGAGAAACAGGATATTTTTTCTAATTATGTGAGACACCATGCAGGTAGAGGAGGAAACAAGGTTATGAACGTTGGATCAGCACGCGCGGCGGCGACGGATTGGGTCTTGCAGCATGCCAGCAGGGAGCCTGGATTTATGGGTGCCTATTTTAGCGGCTCCACGGTCGGAAAGTCGGATGAGGCAGAGATGGCTCCGTCCTCGGACATTGACGTCGTTATCGTTACCCAGGATGCGGAGCCCCGTCTAAAGCTCGGAAAGTTTATCTACCAAGACGCTTTGATCGAAGCCACCTATCTGTCCTGGCGGGACCTCGCCTCGCCCGAGCAGGTATTAACGTCCTATCATCTTGCGGGCAGCTTCCGTGTAGATACCCTGATGTCCGATCCGACCGGGCAGCTGCGCAAGCTGCAGACGGAGGTTTCGCGTCAATTTGCCAACCGGATATGGGTCGCCCGCCGCTGTGAGAACGTGCGCGAACGTATCATAACCGGACTCCGATCCATAGATCCTTCTGCCCCTTGGCATCGCCAGGTTACCTCCTGGCTGTTCCCTACCGGCGTAACCACCCATATGCTCCTGGTCGCCGCTCTTCGCAACCCCACGGTCAGGCTCCGCTATGCGGCGGTTCGCGAGGTGCTCAAGGAATATGACCAAGAGGAAATCTACGAGGAACTGTTACGACTGCTGGGCTGTAAAGACATGAGTGCCGAACAAGCGCTCCATCATCTTAATGGACTGGCCCGAACCTTCGATGCCGCTGCTGCGATTGCGAAGACCCCCTTCTTTTTCAGCAGTGACATTACGCCGGATGCCAGGCCGATTGCCATTGACGGCAGCCGCGAGCTGATCCTAAACGGAAGCCATCGAGAAGCCGTCTTCTGGATGGTAGCCACCTTCGCTCGCTGCCACAACATATTGGAAGTCGACGGGACTCCTGAATTTCAAGAGCAGTATGCCCCTGCTTTTGATGCCATCCTTGCGGATCTCGGCATAACGTGCACCGATGACCTGCTGCAGCGGGCCGACGAGGTTCTTCGGTTCCTGCCGAAACTGTGGAGCGTCACGGAAAGCATTCTGGATGCCAACCCGAATGTAACAGGCGGGCAAGAATCGACCTCATAACTCCTATTCGCCGGTTTATATAGAAAAGACCACGCCCGGATCAATCCGGGGCGTGGTCTTTGTTTTGTACATCGTGCGTATTACTCCCTGTGCGTATGGTACGTGGTCCGGGGCATGCTTCGATGGCTGTCGACCAACATGCTTGACGCACGCATGGCTGTCGATCCTTATTAGTGGCTTTCCTGCTGCAGAGGGAGGCAGAATCGGTGCTCTTCTTGGTCTTTGGCAAAGCCAACCGACTGATAGAGTGACAACGCCGTTTCGTTGGCTGCCTTCACTTGAAGTTTTACTGTGGCGGATCCATGAGCCCGAAGATAAGACATGGAACGGTAGAGCAGATATTTTGCAATTTCCCGTTGTCTCCACGGTTCTCTCACAAACACATCTTCAATCACGCCGACGTTCCCCTCTTCCAGCCATGCCATGGTACTGCCTATTATCGTGTCCCCTTCCAGAACATTCATCGCAGTCCAGTTGGGATGCCCTTTATATTCCCGTAATCGTGCAAGACCCAGCGGCGCTTCCGGCCAAACCTCAATCTCGAGCTTTAAATACATCTCTTCCTCTTCCGCAGACTCCATCTTCCACAATCGGTACCAATAGCGATCTTCTAACGCCAAGGCAGGAATAGGCTCCTCAAGCGACCGCTTCATGGAATACAGCCTCTCCAGCGGCTGAAACCCGATTTCCTCTGTAAAAAAAGCGTTGTTGCCGATCTCATGGGCATAGTTCCCCACGCACAAAAACGTCCCGTAGGCCTCCGGCAAGGTTCTCTTTAACACAACCGCACGTTCATAGAGCACTTTATACATTTCACTTAACAGATCATAATCCCGCTCCCGCTGCGGTACAGCCTTGAGATTCACATAAATGTGATGCTTGCAGTTAGATGCACATCCCGGCGGGATCACGTTAATGATCCCGACCTGTCCCTTGGCCACCATCTTCCCGTCTTCGAGTGCACAGAACACGTTACCCCAATTCTCCTGGTCACCTACCCACCAGAACAGCGCATCCTCTGCGGATACTGCCTGATACAGCTCCCCCACCAGAGGCATATCGCCCTGCCTAAAATTTCGTATGATTCTTTCACCCAAATGAATGTCACCAACCTTTGGGTTCATTGTAAGACGACCCGAGATGATAAAAATAGATAAAAAACAACTATAGACAACAAGTTGCTTTTTCAGACAATGATTTCCTTAAAATAAGTGTACAATATTAGAATTACGTAATATAATAATTACGTAATAACATAATATCTTTAGAGTGAGGTTGATGATTCCACATGACACGTGATCTGGTCCAAGAGATGGATGTCTTAAAGAATCAAATGGCGGAGCTACAGCAGCTTGTTTATCAAGCGCTTATGGAACGAAAACCTGCATCCGCATCAAATCAACACCGCCAAGAGATTGCAACAGCACCTACGATAAATGAAGCAAACCCCGAAACTGGCTCCGTCTTCTACTCCGGACAAGTGCACCTGAACGGACAAAACATCCGCTGGGAGCCGCAGGAACGGCGAATGGATCAATTGCTGGAAATGAACACCGAGAAGGCGGCCAAAATCCTCGCAGCACTGGGCAACAAGCAGCGCTTGGATATTTTAAAGGCCGTCATGGCAGAGCCCCTATCCGGTTCCGAGCTGGTAGAACGGTTGAATATGGGAACGACGGGTCAGCTGTATCACCATCTCAAGGCGCTGCTCGGCGCGGATCTCCTTGTACAGGAGCAGGGCGGCCGGTACGCTCTTCCCAAGCATCGGAGCCTGCCGTTCCTGCTGCTGATGTCTGCTGCAGGCGATTTGCTCGATACAAGCGATTACCTGGAGATGAGCGAAACACGTAACAATGCGGTGATGTATTTCGGGACCTCGCACGGCTTCGATATTCATCAGTTGCTTTGGGCCGTGGTGGAAAATTCCATATTGGAGCACACGAGCGGATATGGCGATCAGATTGGCATATTCCTGCATCAGGATGGCAGCGTGACGGTTACCGATAACGGGAGAGGCATTCCCGTGCAAGCACTGCCGAATTCCAATGTCCCTCTCGTACAGTCGATACTAACCGATGTCCATCGGTTGAACTCCAGCGCACACTTTCTGGTCCCCGGTGCGGAGAAAGGCATCAGCATCGCCGTAGTCAATGCACTCTCCAAGCATCTGACCGTGGAAATTCGCCGTGACGGGAACATATACCGACAGGAGTACAGGCATGGCATTCCGCAGACCGGGCTTCTGATCGTCGGCATGACTCAGGACACGGGCACCAGCGTGACATTCAAGCCTGAGCCGGAATTATTCAGCTCCGCCTTTGACTTTAACCGCATCATTGAGCGTAAAAGCTCAATTGCCGGGGACTATCCTGGCCTCACCCTAACGATCCGCGATACCGTTGAATAAAGGAGCTGGAGAAAAGCCTATGCACCATGCTTTTTACAGCAGCGATACGCTCAGATGCCACATGAGGGTACTGCTCCCTATGCAGACCGTGGCTGAAGCAACGGTCCTGGAACGAATACCTGTCCGGGTGTAGAGACGCACAGTTGTGGTCCGGGGCATGCTTGGATGGCTGTCGACCGAGCGTATGTCTGGTGATATACTGAGCTTGAATGAACGCTAATCGAGGTGATATAGAATGCTGGAACGTTCTATGGAGAATGTAATGGAATTCGAACAAGAAAGGAGATGGTGCGATTAAATATAAAATGAAACGAGGACGATATACATGAGCATACAGAGTACGGTAATGAGCGAAGGATTTGCATTGAATGTTTCCATTCGTGGAAACGGCAGGCCCATTTTGGTGGTGGGAAGCAGTATATACTACCCCCGCTTGTTTTCGGAACAGCTTTACACTTCATTTCAACTGATTTTCCTGGACCATCGAGGCTTTGTTAAGCCCCCTCGGACACTGGAGCCGAAAGATTATACGCTGGATAAGGTTCTGGATGATATCGAAAAGGCAAGACTAACGCTGGGACTGGAGGATTTTATTATATTGGGGCATTCGGGACACGCCTTCATGGCGCTGGAGTATGCCAAGAAATACCCGGAACATGTCCGGAAGGTGGTCCTGCTGAACACAGCCCCGACCAATAGCCCGGAGCGGCAGCAGCAGAGCATCGCTTTTTTCAATGAAACAGCGAGTCCTGAGCGGAAACGGCAGTTTGAAGCGGATATCGCCATGCTGGAGGGTGATATCCAGAGGGAGCCTGAACGGCATTTCGCTCATATGTGCATCCGAATGGGAGCGCACAGCTTCTATGACTATGCCTATGATGCGGCTTGGATGTGGGAAGGGGTCTTCACCAGCATGCCCGTTATCGATCATTTATGGGGAGAAGCCTTCGCGCAGCTCAATCTGATCGATTCGCTGAAAGAGGTCGTTAAACCCGTCCTCATTGGTCTTGGACGGTACGACTATTTGGTCAGTCCGGTATCGCTTTGGGATGCTGTAGACGGCTCGCAGGAACACATGAAGAAGGTCATTTTTGAAAAAAGCGGCCATAATCCGATGTTTGAGGAACCTGAGCTTTTTAACGCCATATTAACGGATTGGATTCATGAAACGGATAACTAACCCGGTGAAGATACAACGTAAGCCGTTACTGTAATGAAGAGGAGCCCGCAGCTTTCCCGCTGGGGCTCCTCTTGCGTCTATTTGAGCGTTGCAGCCGGCAAACTCTCGCTTCTTATGGATTCAGCGGCATCGTCCGGATGGATGCTCTTGTCGCTGAAAACTGATTCTTTTTCGAGTCCTCCGTGCGGATACGGGATCATCATGCGGACACAGTAGCGCTATTTACTTATATTCGATCGTTTTTTTGAGCCCATGCGGACACTGGATCCGTTATTTGCCGATACTCGATCCTTTTTCGAGTCCGTGCGGACACGGGGTCCGCTATTTGCTGATATCGATCGTTTGAGATCATGCGGACACAGAATCCGTTATTTGCTGATATTGAGCTGTTTTTGAGATTATGCGGACACAGGATCCGTTAATGTAATATATTCACGGATTATTCCCGAAATATCTTGCGATAGCGGATCTCCTGTCCGCATGACCCTAGGAAATGCCAAGAAACAACGAAATAGCGGAACCACAGTCCTCAAAGTCGCAGTCCGTACTCAGTCACAATGGACCATCGGGTCAGCCTCCTCTTCTTTGACACCTGCTAATGGCCCCCTTAATCACTTGCTCCTTGGATCGCTTAGCCCCCTTGCTCCTTCGACCACTTAAACCCCTTGCTTCTTGGACCACTTAACCCCCTTGCTCCTTCCACCACTTAACCCCCTTGCTTCTTGGACCCCCTTGCTTCTTTGATTCTCTAGACCTCTGATTACTTGCTACTCGAGCCTGGATCCCTACATTTCTTGATCACTTACTACTCACTCCTTGGGTCAGTTGAATCTTAGCCACTTAAATCAATTACTCCCTTACGGACAACTCCCCCAGCCTCCGCGTTTCCTCCTCAATGCGGCTGGTATCGATCCGCTCAAACAAAAGCTCTACGTCATGAATCGGCCTGCTAGCCGGAACACGGCACCACTCCCACACAGGCTTCTCCAGTGAGAGAAAGCCTCGTATCCTATTGCAAGAAAACGGAATAAACGGCTGCAGCAGGTTCGCCAAATTGGCAATGATCTGAACGCATGTGTACAGCGTTGTCCCGCAGGCGTCGCGATCCTCCTTGACCTGAATCCACGGCTTCTGTTCATCAAAATACTTGTTCGCCAGGCGTACCACGCTGAAGATTGACTCCAACGCTTCCTTCAGTCGCCCACCCTCAATGAGCGCCCCGGCCTCGGGGTACAAAACCTCAACCCTGCTCTGCCACTCTTCGGACATGCAGCCCTCGGGCACCTTGCCGTCAAACGATTTGTTTACAAATACCAAGGCACGGTTGACCAAATTCCCAAACGCGCCAAGCAGCTCGCCATTGTGGCTGTAAATGAACTCCCTCCAGGAGAAATCCGTATCCCGCTTCTCGGGGCCGTTCGCAATGAGGAAGTAACGAATGGAATCCGGCTGGTAACGGCTTAACAAGTCCGGCACCCATATCGCCCAATTCCGACTGGTCGAGAACTTCTTCCCTTCGAGCGTCATGTACTCGCAAGATATGATTCGGTCCGGCAAATGCAGGTCCCCGGCCCCCTTCAGCAGCGCCGGCCAGATCAGCGTATGAAACGGGATATTATCCTTCCCATGAACATAGTAAGCCGTAATGTCGTCCCTCCCCTTGAGCCAAAAGGATTCCCAATCGCCGCCCGTTTCCGCGGCCCACTGCTTGCTGGCGGATAAATAGCCGCTTACCGCTTCGATCCAGACATAGATTTTTTTATCCTCAAAGCCCGGAACGGGGACATCCACGCCCCAGGTCAGATCCCGCGTAGCTGCCCGGTCCTGAAGCCCTTCCTCCAAGTATCTTCGGGTCATTTGCACAGCATTGCCCCGCCAGCCTCGAGCGTTATTCAATTCATCTGCCAGTTCAGCCTGAAAATGCGACAGTGATACGTAAAAATGCTCGGTAGGGCGCTCCACCGGAGGGTTTCCGCAGATTTTGCAGGTCCTGTTACTCAGATCGGACGGATCCAGTATCGTGGAGCAGGCGTCGCACTGATCACCACGGGCCCTGCTGCCGCACACGGGACAGTCTCCTTCTACATAGCGGTCCGGCAGAAACCGCTGATCGGTTTCGCAATACGTTTGCAGCACGATTTTACGGTACATATGTCCGTTGTCCAGCAGCTTCAGAAACAACTCCTGCACTACGGCGTGATGAAACGCCTGATCGGTTCGCGTGTATAAATCGTAGGAGAAACCCAACCGTTCGAAGCAATCCACAAACTCCCCATGATACCGATCCGCAATATCCCCCGGAGCCACGCTCTCCTGAATGGCTTGAACCGCCACGGGCGTTCCATGACAATCACTGCCGGATACGTACAGGACTTGATCGCCTTTCGCGCGGAAATAACGGGCCAACACGTCGCCAGGCAAGAGGCTTGCAAGCCTCCCCAAATGTAAGGACCCGTTAGCATAAGGCCAGGCACCACCGATAAAAATGTTCGTCATGTCAATCATCCTCCTTTTTTTGGACAACAAAAAAAGCCCTCATCCCAAAAGGGACGAGAGCTTGCCGCTCACGTGGTACCACCCAATTTCATTCATGCCTTGCGGCATTCACCTCTTCGGGTACGACGCCATATATAGCGTGTATACCCTAGCACGTTAACGGGTGCGGTTTCCGGCACAGCCTACAACCCTCTGCAGGGTTTCGGTGCACAGCTCAGAGACCATATTCCCAAGGTTCTTTCCTTACCCCTTTTCACCAGCCGGGGCTCTCTGTTCAAAGACGTCACCAAGGTACTCTTTCTCTTCATTGCTTTTGTCTAACGATATTCAAGTTACTGGAAATCATACCCGAACGCTGCTCAGGAAGTCAAGTGGGTGTATAGCAAAAGCCAACCTGGGTTTTAAACCCCATTCCTTCAATTTTGGGCGCTGCGGTGCCGGAGACCACGATTTTGTAGTATTTCCTTCCTTTTTGCCGTTTTTACTCGCTCTGTATCGAAAAAAAGTGCTAATAGGCTTTGACTGTATTAGAAAGGGTGTGCCGAATAAGAGTGAGAACTTAATATGATATAGCTGTCGAGAAAGACTCGATAGCCCGAAGAAGTGTATTCCTCTCTGAGAAACCAAATCCTACACCTACAATGACCTTATCCCTCTAAAAAATACTTATACATAAACAGCTGCCCCCAACTCAAATTCACCTGGGGGGCAGCTGTTTTTTAGCCTATGCTTTTTTTCTTCTTCTGAGCAGAAGCAAACCTGCAAGAAGCATAATAGCTCCGGCTACCATGTAGCTGTACATATTCGTAGCCGTATTCGGTAATTTATTTCCTTCAGGCGCATTCGTTGCCTGATCTCCGGATTCAGCCGGATCTTGTGGAGTCGAATCCGATACGCCCAATGTTGAATCGTTATGATCGTCCGGTGTTTGTGACCCGGTGTTCGAATCCCCGTCGGAATCTCCATTCGTGTCTTCATTCGAGCCCTCGTTGGAATCTTCATTCGAGCCTTCGTTCGAATTTCCGTTCGGGTCTTCATTAGAATCTCCGTCGGAATCTCCCGTTCCACCCGGATTCGGATTGTTACCATTATGGTTCTCGTTGTCCGTCACTTCGATGACATTCGATGGCTTCTCCGGACTTGTCACATTATCACCCGTGACTTCACCGATGTTTTCAATCGCGTTACCGGCTTGCCCCGCCTTGACGGTTGCCTTGAACTCAATCGTATGCCATTTGGTATCAGCAATCCGTCCAAAGTTACCGCTGACTTTGCCGTTAACATATTGGCCCTTGTCGCCGTCTGCGTTATCAGTGAAGGAAACGCCATCCACCTTCAGGCTGCCTGCTACATACCCAAGCCCTTCTGGCAGGATGTCGGCAATCACAAGGTTGGACACATAGCTGCCGCTAACGGTATTGCGTGCCGAGATCGTATACTCCATCGTATCGCCGACCGCGGTGCTGCCGCCATTCAGATCCCGCGACGTCTTCCGTGACTCGATGACTGGGGAAGGCGTAGTCGGTGGTGTTACAGGCGGCGTGACCGGTGGATTTGGATCTACCGGTGGATTGACTGGTGGATCGATTGGCGGATCAACCGGTGGGTCCACTGGCGGTGTGCCACCGTTCTCAACCACAATCTCATCCGTTGGCCGGCTCGGTTGATCGATGTTGTCCCCGGTAATCTCCCCGGTATTTCGGATCGACTCTCCGGCGTTTGCTACGATCTTCGCCCGGAACTCCAGCGTATGCCATTTCGTATCCCATACATCCCCAACGTGACCGACGACCTGACCTGAAGCATAATGACCTTTGTCGCTATCCTTGTCATCGGTGACCGAAACGCCGTCTACCTTCAAGCTGCCCGGAATATATTCCAGACCTGCTGGCAGCGTATCGGTGATTACCAGATTGGCCATGTACGTATCGCCTATTACCGTTCTTGTCCGTATCGAATAGATAGCGGTATCGCCGACTTCAAACGTATCCTTGCCCGCGAGGTTTGTTGCGGACTTCTCCGATACGACGACCGGGTTGCGCGGATAGACCTGGACTTCTTCTTCCGGCAAACTTGGCTCGTCGAAATTGTCACCGCTGACGTCGGCAATATTTCGAATATCTTTGCCGGCTTGTCCGGTTTGGATCGTTGCATGGAATTGAAGCTCTTGCCACTCCTTATCCCAGATGTCGCCGAATCCGCCATACACAGAGCCGGTCACCACATGGCCTTCATCGTCGCCTTCTGCATCAGTGGCGGTTTTGCCGTTCACTTTTAAGGAACCGGGCACGTATTCCAATCCTGCCGGTAGCGTATCCGTAATCTTTAGATTCGAGATATACGCGTCATCCGTCACCGTTCTTGTCCGAATGGTGTAGACAATCGTATCGCCGACTTCAAAATTGGTTTTGCCCGTATCCAGGTTTTCTGCGATCTTCTCCGATTCTACAACCGGATGGCGCGGATAGACCTGAACGACTTCCTCGGCATTGCTCGGCGTGCTCACATTCTCGCCGCCAACGACGGCAGTATTGCGAATATCCTTGCCGGCTTGCCCGGTCGCGATGATCGCATCGAATTCAAGCGTATGCCACTTGGTATCCGTAATATCCCCGAGCAGGCCGATCACTTGACCATCGGTATAAAAACCGCCGTCTTGATCGCCTTCGTCATCGGTGACGGAAACACCGTCTACCTTCAGGCTGCCAGGTACATATTGCAGTCCAGCCGGTAGATCGTCCGAGATAACCAAACTGCTGACAAAGCTGTTATCGACCGTATTCCGTGCCTGAATCGAGTACCGCAGCGTATCGCCTGGTTCAGGATGGTCAGGGTCCGTGTTTCCGGCAGCCTTGGTTTGAAGGACGGCCGTTTTGTTGGACTCCAGAACAGGCGGATTGAAACGGACCGGTGTTGTGGTTTCGTTCGATTCCTTTTGTTCCGTATCGCCTGTGAGTAAGTTGCCATAGCTGATTTGTGCCTTGTTCTTAATTTGCTGATTGGCGGCGCTCGATAAAACCTTGACTTTCAATTGCACGGTCACGCCATCTGCCAGTTGGTTCGTATTGGCCAAGTCGCCTAACTGAATGCTGACCTTGCTGCCATCAAAGTGACCTTCATCGGTATCAGCCTTGTCCGTTAGGTCCTTGGTTGTCGAACCTTGGATCAATTTCATGGAACCAGGAACATATTCCGTTCCTTCCGGGATGAGATCCGTAACACTCGTGTTTGCGGCGATATCTCCGCCTTCGTTTTTGATCTGAATCTCATAGGTTACTTCATCGCCGGCATTCACTTCTTGCGGAGATGCGGTCTTGTTGGCCGTCACGCATGGTCCTGTACCCAGGAAGATATCGTCCAAATGATTGCCGTGTCCTATTGATCCAGTGGATGTTGAAACGGCTTCAAAACCAAACCTTGTCATCATTTGTCCTGCCGGAACCGTATAGGAACCCGTATAAGTTCCCCAAGCCGCATTGTCATCAGACATCTGTTGTACGATCGAGGTATCATAAGGATTGGTTGTTGCCGGCCCAATACGAAGCTGCATCGTATCAATTCCGCTTAGGCCTATGTGTGAAAGTCTCCAATAGATCGTCTGTCCTGGTGTAGTCTTTACATCTTGATATAGCATGCCGTTCACAGCAGCATTTATTTCTGCATATCGATTACCATCAACAGGAGGAACATGTTGTTGTACATAAGGAGCAGGGTAACCTGCAGCATAATCCCATATTTCAATCCATGTATCAGTAGTTTTCCATCCTGGAACTTCATCTGCAGAGTATGCGAAGGTACCATTCGAACCCTCTCCAGGCGGTTCCTCAAAGCTGCCGTTAATCAATGCAACTCTAACTCCACACGCATTAGGCGGAGTATTTGGATCTGTCACATCAACGATAATTACAACCTCGGTCTTACCGCCATTGCCGTCATCCACGATGACGGTGAAGCTATCCTCACCGACGAAGTCTGGATCTGGCGTATACGTCCAGCTTCCGTCCGGATCAACCGTGATGTTCCCGTTCGTTGGATCTTGGCCTTTGGAATACTCTAATGTATCTCCATCCGGGTCGGTGGCATCCACAACGCCCGATACAGGTGTATCTTTCTCCGTCGTCACCCGATCATCCGTCACGACTGGAGGTTGATTCGTTGACGGAACCGAGTCCGATACTTCAACGTTAATCGTAGCCTCGGTACTGGCGCATTTGCCGTCATTGGCGATGACGGTGAAGCTATCCTGACCGATAAAAGCTTGCGTTGGAGTGTAAGTCCAAGTTCCGTCCGCATTAACCGTCACCGTCCCGTTCCCCGGATCCGTACCTTTGGCGTACGTCAATGGATCTCCATCCGGGTCCGTGCCGTTTACTTGTCCGGATACGGGGGTGTTTACCGCCGTGATTTTTGAATCACCCGGCACGGTTGGCGGCTGGTTCAGTTCGTAATCATTTTGCGGATTGAGCGTTTCAATCGGTGCATACTCGTTTACAAAATACCAGCTATGGATATCATGAGTCTCGTAATTCGGGGACCCTGTGGATCCCGTAAATCCGGCATAGAAAGACTGTCCGCCAAATATCGAATTAAGATCGATGTCATTGACATCTATTATCTTGCTGGCATTTACCCTATCCGGCGAAGTGCCCAGATAAACCTGAACATTCTGAGTTGAACCATTGTATTCGATCCACGTGTAGTACATGGTTCCGTTAGACAATACATAGTTCGTGTTATTCGCCGTATTATACGGACCTAAATCGGTAAACCAGCCTGCTTGATCATTGGTTACCGTCCCATTTACCGCAAGTCCAACGTAGTTTGCAGAAGGATCCTTATATACAGTGTTTAGAAATGTGTCATATTTAACGGCAAAACTCGGTTGGATACCGTAATATCCCAAGCCGCCTCCTTCTGCATGCTGACTGGTCTTTCCAGCCTGGATCGTAAAGGTCAATCCGTCGCTTGGACCTTGAGGACTTGGATTACTCATTTTAAACGAAAAGGCTGTACTGAATGAATAGTTATCTCTAGGACAAAGCGCGGTATTGTTAAATACAGATCCGCTTTGTTGTGTAGTCGCCGGTGTCAATCGTATAAAATTCTCCCCTGGAGGCACCTGGGCAGCGCCATTAACGGTAAACGATTGTTTGAAAGTATCTTCGGGGAATCCATCATATTTAAAATTCAGCCATTTTCCTGCTGCAGCCTCTGCATTTTGAGGGTATAGAGGTAGAATCTGACCAAACAAAATGATGAAAACAGCCATCAAATACTTAAACCGCCGATTGATTATCGGTTTTCTTTTCATTGTTTCCTCCCTATCTTCAATGGGAAGGCTTTGGGGCCATTCCAATGCTGTCAAATAATTAATCCGTCGACTAAACCAACATCCATATTGCGAACCGTGTAGGCTGCAGCATGGCGGGTGCGTGGTAAAAGGCATTGTGTTGCTAATTGCAAGTTAAGAGAAAGACAACTGACTTCCTGCCTTGTTGTTTATACCGAAAACCGCACAATTCGACGTTTCTACCCATTCCTCACACAATCTAACCTTTTTCAAAATTCTGCATGATCTCTTTAAGAGTTACTTCGCTTGTGTATGTAACGAGGTCTCCTTTAGCATCATTATGTAACGCGTTAATTGATCAATGAACCAAAGCATCAGCCGGTGCAAATACAAAGAACATGAAGGTGCTCTATGTAGCAAATGAAACAGAGCTGTTTGCTGTCTTTCGCCCAGGACCCAGCGGATGTCCTTGATTCATTTCAAGCTGTTAGTTGTACTCGGATGATCACCCCTCTCACTCTGACAGTTAAGCTTGCGAGTTACCATGAAAGGAAAGCCATTCTGATGGAACTCTAATCAAAAAAAGACTTGCCCCACGGTAACCCACTAAAAAAGATTTATGGTGTGGGAATACGACATCCTTCTACATATGTCCTTCAAATGCAAAAAAAACAGCCATATTATACCAATTCCTCCCTCCCTGGGACCTATAATTTGATTTCGATACTACTAGTACTCTAATCTTCTATTTATGAAAAGCATTACTAAAGATACAATTTGAGCTAAACAGACTAAAGGGCCACTCATTGCTCATTGAGCCTTGGGCACGATGTTTATATTGTTATACAAAAAAAGCCGCGATTTTTTCGCGACAACGAGGTTTTCCATTCAAGACGTCACCAAAACACCTTTTCCCGGCCATCCCGTATCGCTCCCAGCTTCTCCCCCAGCATCATCTTTAGTTTCTTGTGGGCTCTGCTCAAGCGGTTCCGTACATTTTCAGCCTCAATTTGAAGCACCTCGGCAATTTCCAGGGTGTTGAAATCCTCGTAATAATACAAATACATCGGCTGTCTTAGGGTTTCAGGCAGAGTAAGCACAGCAGACAACAGTTCGTCACGGTTCTCCTCGCGATTCTGCCACATAACGAAGAAAGCCTGGAACAATCGTTCCAGGCTTTCTTTTTATCATTCAGCTATATATGGCCGCATTCTCCCATCAGTTGCTTTCCAATCTGACCGTCAGCGCGCTCTTGGCCGGCATCTCCAGCTGCAATGCCTCTTCCCCGCGCAGCTGGATCGCCACGCTCTCCGAAGCCTCGCTGTCGTTAAACAAAACGACGGCAATCGAACCGTCCGTGTTCTTGAATGCTACCGAACGGATGGACTCATCGCTGGTAGAAGCAATACGAACCGCTTTTGGACGGATCACCTTGCTAAAATGCGCCAGCGCATAGTAGTCCAGCGTGTAGGTAAGCTCCTTCGTCTGCTGATTAACGGTGACAATGCCGCGGCAGGTGCTTTTGCCAAAGCCCGGCACGGTAGGTCCGTTCTTCTCGTCCAGCGCCATGTTCCACAGCACATAAGATTTACTGTGATTGCGGAGAATCTCGATTCCGGTTCGCATCACATTGGAGAAGGCTTGCTCAAACGGCGGGATCCACTCCCCGCCTGATCCTTCCGTGAAATGAACCTCTTTCCCCGGAAATGCCTCGAACACTTCCGATTGGGCCGACGGCTTGCCGCCGTACCAGTGCCAAGCGACGCCATCCACGGCGTCACCCGCTTGCTCCAAAACGGTCAGCGGGTAGTCCGGCTTGTCCCAGTTATGGTCATAACAGAGGATTTTTGTATCGATGCCGTTCTTAACGAATTGCGGCTTCAGATGATTCTTGATGAAATCGCTTTGCGCCTCGGGCAGCATGATCATGCCGGGATAATGTCCTGGCGAATACAACGCCTCATTCTGCGGCGTGATCGCATAAATCGGCAGCCCATGGGCTTCATACCCCTGAATGTAACGTACAAAATAATTAGCATACACCGAATAGTATTCCGGCTTCAGCTCTCCGCCGATCATCGAACCGCTCGTCTTCATCCAGCCGGGCGGGCTCCATGGGGAACCCATCAGCTTGACATCCGGGTTCAAGCGAAGCGCTTCCTTCAGGAGAGGAATGATATCTTCCTCATCATGCGCAATGGAGAACTGCTCCAGCTCTACATCCGTCTGGCCCTCAGGCATATCATTGTAGCTGTAGAACTCACGCGCGTAATCGGATGCGCCCATCGGTTGGCGGAGTACGGACAACCCGATCCCTTCGTTCGGATCGAACAGTCGTGTCATGAGCTCCGAACGCTGCTTCGTCTCCAGCACTTGATAGATCAGATAAGCAGCGGAGTCCGTGAAGGACGCGCCGAAGCCGTCCATCTCCTGAAACGTTTGCTCCTCATCGATGACAACCGTATGCTGCTCTGTACCCGTAGTTACGGGCGTCAGCTGCGCCTTGTCTTTCCTAACGAATAATTCTTCTTCACCGTTTGACTGGTAGATGGTGATATTCAGCATGTTGTTTCCCTCCAGGTTTCTTGTTGTCTTCCTATCCCAAACGCAAACTTATTTCAGCCCCAGCTTCTCTTTGTTCACCTTCATCTTCTCATTGCGGACTTCGACGATTTTATCCCAGTTGTTATCGTCCAGGAACTTTTTGTATTCGTTTAATAGGTTGTCGAACGCCGCATCATCCTTGGAACGAATCATGCTGACGAGCGTGGAGTTCCATTTCGTATTGATGGCTGTCAGAGAGCGCGCTTCCGGTGTTCCCTGATCCGGGTTGATATTCTCCAAAATAAAGTGCGGCGTCAGCTTGCCTTTGCCCCATTCCTGCATTTGCTTGATCGCATCCGGGAAAGCATCCCCGCTCAGCGCTTTGTGACGGTCATGCCCGAAGAACATGAATTCGCCCATGCGGTAATCCTTCTTAAACGTATCCGGATTGTTCATCTGAAGATCCTTCAAGGCAGGGAGGAACTCCACCGTGCCATCCGCATTCACTTGGTAAGTCTCGCCTTCGATGCCATAGTTCATCAGCATTTGTCCTTCTTCGCTTAACAGGTACGTGAAGAGCTGAATGGACTTGGCAGGATCTGCATTATTTTTCGTAATGAAGCTGATCATCCAGCCGGTGATACCGGATTGATTCAGCGTCGGCTGACGTCCTGCCGTGCTTTGCGGTCCGTCAATCGCGATGTACTCTTTGCCTTTATTGTTGCTGTAGAAGCTTTGCAGGTTACCGCCCTGCTGCGGCGTGCCGTCCAGCATAATCGTTGCGTATTTGCCAGCCTTCACCTTCTCTTCAAAAGCCGTTCCGTCATCGGCAAAGCTGTCATCGCTGATCGCGCCGTCCCGATACACGGTATTGAACGCCTTCACCCAAGTCAGATAATCTTCATCCAGGTTACGGTTATAGAAACCGCCGTTCTCCTCCAGCGGCACGCCGATGAAATCCTGTAGCACGTCGCCAAGCGATCCCGTTCCTTCGCCGATGGAGTTAAAGCCGAGTGGAATCAGGGCAGGGAATTGCTGCTTGATATCGGCGAGAGTCGCCCGGAATTCTTCCGGCGTTCCCATGACAGGCTTGCCTAACGCTTCGTAAACATCCTTACGGATGATAAATGCCGTTTTGGCCGGAATATTGCCGCTGTCATAGTCTTCTTGCGTATTGGAATAGTTCGGGTATCCGTACGTTTTGCCATCCTTCAATTGGAACCAGTTGAGCGTATCCTGCGCCGCTACCTTATTGAAATAAGGATCATATTTCTCGGCCAGATCGTTCAGCGGCAGCGCCCATGTCGCCGCCTTCTGCACGACCGGGGAGTTGGAGTCAAACGTCGTAATCAGATCCGGCATTTCCCCACCGGCAAAAAACGTATTCAGTTTGGTGTCGTCACCTGTGATGAATTTGATATTGATGTTCAGGTCTTCCTTAATCTTCTTGGTTACAACGTCCTTGCCAAAATCCGTGTTCCACCAGTCCGCATTCACGTACCAAGTCAGCTCGGTCGTCTCTTCTTTTTTATCCAGCTGCCAAGCCGGCGTCTCGGCATCCGGTGTATAACGATCCTCGATCGAAACCCAATTTTCCTTCTTGGATCCGGAACCCCCGCCCGATCCGCCGCAGCCGCTCACAACCAGCACAACCGCCATCAGTGCTGTAATCAGCGTAAGTCCCTTCTTACCCAAAGCCTTGTTCATCAACATCCTGTAAACCTCCCTTTTAATAAAAGCGCTTTCTAATTAGACCCTTGTTTTTACAGGCTTGCTTCTTTTCCACTCCCTTAAAGAGCTGCGGCTTTGCTACTCTTTGACAGCTCCGAGCATCATGCCGGAGATAAAATATCTCTGTAATATTGGATACATCACAACAATCGGCAGCGTCGTCACGACAATTGTTGCTAGTTGGACCCCTTTGGTGGTCGTCTGAATTGCAACCGAACCGATATTTTGCATCGATTGCGTCTGGGACTGCACAATAATCTCATACAGCATCATCTGTAACGGATACAGCGACTGATCGGTAATATACAATTTGGTGGTCATAAAATCGTTCCACTGCCCGACCCCGTTAAACAGCGCGATGGTTGCCATGGCCGGCATGGAAAGAGGAATGAAGATGCTCAGGAAAATTCTCCAATCGCCCCCGCCGTCGATCTTGGCCGACTCTTCCAGCGAATCCGGTACGTTTCGGAAGAAGTTCATCAGAATGATGACGTCGTAAAAGCTTAATAGAGCTGGGATAATATAAACCCAGAAGCTGTTTAACAGCCCCAAGTCTTTGATCAACAAGTACGTCGGAATCATGCCGCCCGAGAAAAACATGGTGACGACACCCATCGCCACGTAGAACTTGCGGCCGCGGACGTATTTTTTACTCAAGCCGTAACCCACCATGGCACAGAAGAACACGTGCGTGATGACCCCGATGACCGTTTTGGCCACCGAGATGAAGAAGGCATTCCATATGTTTGCATCCCTGAACACGGCCTGATAATTCTCCAGCGAGAATTCCGTAGGCCAGAAGATGAACCCGCCCTCGGCAAGGGACCTGCCCGAGCTAAAGGATGAGACGACAACGTTCCATAACGGAACGACGATGATGATCGTAAACGTAACCAGTAAAATGATGTTGATCGTATCAAAGATCCGACTGTCAAGATCCCCTTTTGCTGCTTTCAAATTCACCGTAATACCTCCCTTTTGCATGACCTACAGGACGGATTGATTATCATTCAATTTACTGGTTACTTTGTTGGCCGTAACAAGCAGAATGACCGAGATGATGGATACACCCAAACCAACGGCGGTCGCATAAGAGAAATCGCCCTGCGTCATACCCATCCGGTACACGTACGAGTTAATGACTTCGGCCTTTTCCCGGTTCTGCGAATTCATGAGCACCAGGGTTTGATCCAGATTCGACCCCAATAAACCGCTTACAGTAAGGATCAGGTTCAAGCTGATAATCATCTTCATGTTCGGTAGGGTAATGTTCCAGATTTGTCTCAGTCGACTAGCCCCGTCGATTCTTGCGGCCTCGTAGTAGGTAGGATCGATCTTGGCCATGATCGCCAGGTACAGAATCGTTCCCCAGCCGGCCTCTTTCCAAATATCCGACAGCGTTGCGATCCACCAATATTTGCTCGGGTCGAGCAGAATGTTTTGCGGCTGCGAGATCAGCCCCAGAGCAAGCAATATTTCGTTGAACAGGCCGGATGTCGAGAACCAGGTAATGAGCATGCCGCCCAAAACGATCCAGGACAAGAAGTGAGGCAGATATGAGACCGTTTGGACGAATTTTTTGAATCGCCCCATGCCGACCTCGTAAATCATAATGGCCAGAATAATCGGAATGACAAAGCCGATCGCCAATTTCAAGAAGCTGATGCCCAGCGTGTTGACGACGGAGTCCCAGAAATACTTGTCCGACAAAATAATCTTGAAATTGTCCAGACCAACCCACGGCGCGGAATCCAGCGTATCGATAACGGTGTAATTTTTAAACGCAATCGTCAAACCGTAAATCGGTATGTAGCAGAAGATAAACATGAAGATAACGCCGGGTATGATCATCGATTGCAGTTCCCACTGCCGCTTGTAATCGATGAAAAATTCCTTGAACCTCTGCCCCAACGGCTTCTTCCCGGTGGGTTGAACCGGGCCCGTGCCGGTCGACTGAACTGCAGCTGTTTTGCTCACCTGCTTAGCCTCCTTTGATCAAAAAACGCATAAAAACGTTTTTATTTTTGGCGAAAAAAACCCCTGATTTTTTAAAATCATTTTAAAAAATCGACTTGGTGTGATTTCTTTTCTTCGCTTAACCCGATTCATTCCGATTCATCTTCACGTGACTGGAGCCGCGAACGACCAGCTCCCCTGGAAGCTTCTGAATCTTGCCCTTCTCTTTCTTCTGAATCATACGCACCAGATGATCCACCACCAGAATCCCCTGTCTGGCAATCTGATTGCGTACGGTCGATAAAGGCGGGGTAAAATACTGCGCGATATCGATATCATCGAAGCCCACGACGCTGACGTCCTGCGGAACCTCGTATCCATGGGACTTCAACGCCCGAATACAGCCGATGGCACTCACGTCATTACCGGCAAGAAAAGCATCCGGCACTTTCCCGGGGTGTAAGTGAAGAAACGATTTGACGGCGTTATAGGAGCCTTCTTCCTCAAAATAGCCTTGCAGTATGTAGTCTCCGTCGATCGGGAACCCGCACTCCCGAAGCGCAGCCAGATACCCTTCCTTCCGCTGCACGCTGTCAAACATCGTATCCACGCCGGAGATGTAGGCGATCTTCTTATGCCCCAGGCTGATCAAGTATTTGGTTGCTTCATAACCGGCTACGTAAGAGTCGAATATGATGCTGCCCATCGTTTCGCTCTGAACCTCTCGATCCAGGAAAACGGCCTTAATCTTGTCCTTCTCCATGGCGGCGATGTCTCTATCATCGATCTTCAGCTCTTCGAAGATAATGACGCCATCCACCCGGCCGCCCATGATATTGCTCATAATCACCTGTTTATCCTTGGTCACAAACACGTTCAAACCATAACCCTGACGGTCACATTCCCGTGACATCGACTCCACCAGTGTGTAGAAGTAAGGCCCTGACACGCTTGTCGTAAAGAAGCCCAACATCTTGGTCTTCCCCGACTTCAACAGCTTTCCGTTCAGGTTAGGCACATAATTGAGTCGCTCCGCCACCTTCAGCACATGGGATTTGGTCTCCGGGTTCAATACATCTACATCATTCAATGCATTCGAAACCGTAGAAATGGAGACCCCGGCTTCTCTTGCCACATCCTTGATCGTTACTTTACCCATATAACCATTCCATTCTTCCTTTGCGATAAAAACGTTTTTATGTACATAAGTTACCATACATGTGAGGTGAACACAATGCTTTTTTGGAAGGGGTTACAAAATATTTTTTCTATGCAGACCAACCCTTGGGGATCGAGATAAAAAAAAGCAGGCCACTCTTCAAATCGGTACCCTTCATCGGTACCAATCTTCGAAGTGTGCCTGCAGAAATTGAATCTCTCGTTGGTAATGGGCCACATGCCCCTCATCGATCATGTTCTGGTAAGCCTTGTTGCCTTGTGCCGCACCAGTTATAAGTGTATCGCATAATGCCTGGATGCGTCTTATCGTCCAATCTTTCATGTTGGGAGGCGGTTCTATACCATAAGACTTAAAGAACAGCGATATTCTGTGCGTGCGATCTGCAGCATGTAATTCCGATCTATAAGGTATCGATGACCCTGTAGTGTAATCTATTGCAAAGCTTGCCAGCGGGACTGAGGTGTACAGCATATAAACGATGTCCCAGATTCTTGGGCCCGGCGCAGCCAAATCAAAATCGATCAGCGCAACCGGCACTTCATCTTGAAAAACGATATTGTATGGCGCGGCATCATTATGACAGATCACTTCATCATCCCACTCCTCCAGAGCCCGAAAGTTATGTGCATCCTCCGGTTGGATCGAAGTTGCTGCAAAGCCTTGTACGGCGTCATGATAACGCCGCAACAACGCTGCACTCTGGGTAAGGGCATGGTCTGACCATATATAAGGTTTAAAATCAGGATATTGGTTTCCCGGCACCTCTCCAGGAATAAAGGACAAGATCTCGCGACCGCTATGATCAATGCCTACGAACTTGGGGGCGCCTTCAAAACCCTGCTTATCCAAATGTCGAAGCAAGTCATGTACAAAAGAACTCCAGTTTGTAGTACGGTGAACGTTATTTCCGATACGTACGACTTCGTTCACATTGCCACCAGGAAGTACTTCTTCCTTTTCACACATCCGTAACTCCCCTTCCCGCTGCTCCTTGTGCCATCCCCAGCACCTCTGCCAGTCCCTCCAGATCCAGTCCATCGGCGGCAAAAGCGGTGCGAACGAGCTTCGGCGGAACGAACTCATCATATTTGCCGAGATACGGCGCCTCATCCGGATCGAGGAGCGCGCCGGCATCCTCGCAATCCATCAGTTCCTTCTTGATTTCCTCCATCAGCGTCTTATTATCGACTTTCCCCGCGACCACCATATAATACGGCTCCATCGGGACGATGGAGCGAAGCGCCAGCCGCTCGGACAGATTATGCTTCAGCAATCGCTCCAGCGTGCGGAACTGCTTGCTGCCCGCCCAAGGCAGAATGAACAGGGAGTCACCGCCCGCCGGTAGGACCACCTGCTTCAGCAGTCCGCTTTCCCGGGCAAGACGGCGAGCCCGCTCCAGGCGATTCACTGCCCCCGGTGCCAGGTACGGATAGATAGCGTTGTCGGCCAGCACCTCCCGCATCTTCTGCACCACGCGGGTATGCACATCGCCGCCTGCGCCAAGCCACAAGGTATCGACCTTGCCCTTGGCCGACTTCACATACAGGGCTTTATGCTTCGTATCGACTTCCTCCACCTTCCACAGCTTGCCTGCCAGCGAAAAGCAGTAACCTGGCGGCGGCACCGTCGTAATCGATCCGATTTCTTCGGACCCGTTATAGACGACATGCTCTTCATCGTCCTTAAATACCGCATAGAAGCGGTAGTTGTTCACGATCTTCTCCCCGCCAAGGCCGATGATCAGACTGCCTTCTTCCGTCCGCTGGATATGATCGGTTTGGAGCAAATACTGCAGGAACTCCTTGTATTCCTCCGGCTCAATGCCGCGGAAAGCCGGCAGGGTCAGCACCGCTCGCGCCAGATCCGGCGGCTCAGCCTCGCCCATGCTCTTGAGCGTGCTCATCGTCTGATGGTAAAGCACGCCAACGGGTTTCTTCCGCAGGGCCAGCGGTTCGACCCACTTTTCGCGGACATACAGCTCTATGACCGCAATGGCCCGGAGCAGCATCCATGGCATGCGCGCAGGCAGCATGGCCTCCTCGTCCTCATCCTCCGGACAGAGGAACATCATCTCGGAGGCCTGATCTCCGCGCCGACCGGAGCGGCCCAGCCGCTGAACGAAGCTGGAGCAGCTGTACGGCGCACCAAGCTGGATCACCCGCTCCAGCTCGCCGAGATCGATGCCGAGCTCCAGCGTCAGGGTGGCTGCCGCAACCGCTGGCCCCGGACCTTCGCGGAGCGCGGCCTCGGCTTCCTCGCGCAGCATGGCGGAGATGCTTCCATGGTGCACATGGAAGACATCCCGCTGCTCGCGCTTGGCTGCAATCCGGCGCAGCTCGAGCGTGGTCAGCTCGGCATCCGAGCGGCTGTTCGTGAAGACCAGCGCTTTTTTCAGATGCGTGTTGTCGTACACGAAGTCGTAATAGGCTTTGCGCGCAAGCTCCAGCTGCTCCGCCTGCTTCTCGTCCCGCGCATCCGGGAAGGAGAAATGCTCGACCGACAGCCGCAGCTTCCGTCCTCCTTGCGGGGCAATGACTTCGACCGCGTTCTTCGTGCCCGCGCCCAGCCATCCAGCTGCGGTCTCGTAATCGCTGAGCGTTGCCGACAGCCCGATGCGGCGAGGCGAGCAGGCAGCCATCCGCTCGATCCGGGTCAGCTGGCTCAGCACCTGAATGCCGCGGTCGGCTCCCATGAAGGCATGGACCTCGTCAATGATGACATACCGCAAATCCTGGAACAGCGCCGGGATGGCGTTCGGCCGGTTCATGAGCAACCCCTCAAGCGATTCCGGCGTAATCTGCAGCACGCCCGACGGCTTCTGCATCAGCTTCGTTTTCTCGGCTTGAGACACATCGCCGTGCCAATGCCATACCGGCACCTGGCCCTCCTTCAACAGATCAGAGATGCGCTCAAATTGGTCGTTAATCAGCGCCTTAAGCGGCCCGATATACAGGATCCCGACCGAGCTGGAAGGCAGGTTGTACAGCTCCGTCAGCGCCGGGAAGAATGCGGCTTCGGTCTTGCCCGATGCCGTGCCCGAAGCGATCAGCAGATGATTGGGCGTATCAAACAGGACGCGGCAGGCTTCCACCTGCGCCTCGCGAAGCGTGTCCCATCTTTTTTTATAGATAAACTCCTGAATGAACGGGGCCAGTCTGGAAAACGGGTTCGCACTCATAATTCAAACTCCGCCAGCAGATCGTCCAAATCGTCCGAAGGAGCATCGCTTTGCCCTTTGCCCAGCGGCTGCGCCGCGGCGCGCTCCCCTAGCAACTCCTCAAACGTGGCCTCCGGATGCTGATGCAGCGTGTGCAGCAGATCCATGAAATCCCGCACCACCTCGCGGGTGGTAAGCAGCTCCTCAGCCCCCAGCCGATTCACGGCCGTCTGCATGAAGGCGATGAGCTGATCATCCGTTAACTGCGCTTCATATTTGAAGTGCAGGGCATGGATATCCCTCAGCTTTTGCAGGAGAATAAGAATCTCCTCATACGACAGCATGTCCAGCTTCAGGATGGGCGACGTGTAGGTTCTCAGCGAACTGCTGCCATAGCGTCCGTCGATCAGGCGGGAGCGCAGCGCGTCATAACTGAACAACCCCCGGCGCTCATCCTCGACAAACTGCGGAGTTCCGCCCATATAGATGCCCAAATGCTCCGCTTTGCCCTGCATCGTGTCGTTGAACATGGTCAGCAGCTTCTCGTAGTTGCTCTGGCGGGACACGCTGTTGGTGATTTTGTAGAGGTTAACCCCTTCGTCAATAAACAGCAGCAATCCCTTATACCCGATGGCGGCCGTAAATTCCGACCACAGCTTCATGTAATCGTACCAATTGTCGTCATCGATAATGACCCCGACGCCAAGGTCCTTGCGGGCCTCCGTCTTCGTCGGGACTTCCCCGCGGAGCCAGCGCAGCGCCGCTCCCTTGCGGTCATCGTCGCCAAGCTTATAACCGTTCCAATAAGCAGCCAGCACCTTCGCAAAATCAAACCCGTGCACCAGATTCTGCATGCCGTTCGTCACTGCATAAATCTGCAGTTCCACCTTATCGTTCAAGGCAGGGTCATCCGGCCGCATGCCCGTCTCCTGCATGATCTCCTGCTGGATCGCCGCGATCCATTTCTGCAAAATGGCCTCGAGCGCGCCCCCGTCCGGACGCGTCCTTGTGGACAGATGGGTCATCAGCTCACGGTACGTGGCAAGCCCTTGCCCTTTCGTGCCCACCAGCCGCCGCTCCGGCGACAGATCCGCATCCGCCACCACGAAATCGCGGTCCATCGCGTAGTTGCGGATGATCTGCAGCAGGAAGCTTTTGCCGCTTCCGTAGCGGCCCGTAATCAGGCGGAAGGCTGCGCCGCCCTCGGCGATATTATCCATATCGCGCAGGATGGACTCCACCTCCGGCTTTCGGCCGACGGCAATGAACTCAAGTCCCACCCGCGGCACCACCCCTGCCGTTAAAGAGTTTACGAGGGCGGTTGTGAGCCGTTTTGGTATTTTTAGTTCCGTCATAGTTCCACCTCTTTCAAGCATCTTCCAAACATCTCTCAAGCCTAACGAGTCAAATCGATTTCAATCCGTCCGGTTATTCGGACTTCAATGTTTCCAGCATATCTATATACTCATCCGCAATGGTCTCTCCATCGATCAGAAGATCACCGATGGTATCCATCGCGGCCTCATTGATCTCATCGAGCAATAACGCCGGCATGGAACCGGCCTTCTCCGCAATTTGCTGCAGCCCCGGTCGGTTCGGTCCCGCCTTGAGGGTGTGGAGAACTTCCAAGTGGATGGGATTGAGACGCTCCGCGAGCTCCTGCCATTCCTCATCCTCTACCTCCCATTGCCACGACCGTTCTCCTACTACTGTAGGCATCACTGTATAGGTCTCTTCATCTACGACGTGGGGGTCCATAACATGGATAACCCCAGCTTCAGATGAATGCTCTTCTAGAGAACCCATGGATTGCATCAAGCGATCATCAGTGCTCTCTGACGGCTCCATAGACCTTTCATTAGCTGCTAATGACTCCGATTCTTCCGTGTTCACGGAACGAACGATGACATCTGCATCGTCATGCTGTTCACGCACCTCTATGGCGCCCGGCTCATAAGGATCCGCATCAAAATCCATCACCGCCTGGAACACGTCCGGTTTCTTCGCCGCAGATTTTCGCGAGGACCGACCCTTGGAAGGCACAGCCATGATAGTGCTTATTCCCACATCTTCGGCGTGGTCCGAAGAAGCTCCAACTGACGGAGCAGACTCCGGTGCCGGCTGGCTGTAGGTCACTTCAGCCTGCTGCCCGGCTTCCTCCGTAAGCAGCATGTCGCGAACCTGGTCCGACTCCCGCTGTAATCTGCGCAGCTTCCCTGTGTCGATCTGAACCTCAGGTATCGCCTGTTTGCGCTGAGCCTCCAGCTCCTCCTGAATCTCTTTTTTCAGATAACGGGTGATGATCTCTTCCACTTCGGGCTCAACTGTATCCGCCCCGCGCAGCCGTCCCTTAAAGCCTCTCAATTCCCGCAGCTTATTCTCGGTCAAGCGAACCAGACCCGTTATATAGGAGCGCAGAGGAGCGTACTCGCTTAAGGACACCACCGTCAGCACGACGTTTCGCCCGTATAACCCATGATCGTACACCGCGCTGCGGAATAAATGCCGTTTCACCTGCCGGGGCCGTGGCTGAAAGCGGTCGATGAAGCGCTGCCCCTTCATTTTGGCCCAATAGCTGTCCACGAGCGCAATCACCTTCGGGGCGTACTGTTCCAGGTCCTTGCGGCCATTCTCCTGGTAAAAACGGCTCTTCTCCACGTCATAATCCAGCAAATCCAGCAGCAGCTCCCACGTCAGCTCCACCGGCTGGAGGGAGAACCGGCGCTTCCACTCCTTCTCCTTCAGCTCCGCGGATAAAACGCGCGGGAAGCGCTGGTACGTTTCCCGAATCGGCATATCCAAGCCATGCACGATCATAAAATCATATAACCACTCCCGCAGGTACGTATCCAGCTTGGCATATCGCTTACGGTAGGCCGTCCACGCCTGCTCCATCAATTCATAGCCCTGCAGGGGATCGCTCCAGCCCACCCCATGGATCAGCTCGTAAAAATAGACAAACAAATAGGATAAGTCCGTATCCGGGTAACGCCCTGATCTTACTTCCTCCCGCCAGTAAAAATACCATTTGAACTGGTCGCTGGCCATCTGGTCGTAGGTCGGCCAATAGCTTTTGAAAGCTACAAAAGGGCTCTCCCCCTCCACATGCCATACGAGCTCCCTTGCTTTCTGCACGAATTGCTGCTCCTTGGTCACGTAGCGGAAGTCCTCGCCCCAGTTCAGATCCAGCGGCTGCTGCGGCTTCACGATCAGGGATTCCTTCGCTGGTGCAGCAGAATCAACGGCTGCCTGCCCCTGATGATCCGATGGCTTGTCCGGTAACGGGACGTCCTGCTCGTCGCCAGCCAGCTCAAATTCGGCAAAACGAATCCCTTGGTCATTCACGAGCGTAGTATGTCTTATATGTTCTATGTGATTGTCGTTGTTAGGCTTATCGTTTCTCATCGAATATGAACCTCCGTCACAACTTCGATTATACCATTTAACCTATAGTGACTAACCGGTTTTCACATGTTTCTCATCTGTATTATAATGGACGGAATGATAGTCTAGCGAATGACTTTATGCTGAAAGGACCTTCGAATGAATAAATGGCTGAAAGCATTGTTATTTCTAGTGGGCGCGGCTATTCTGACAAGGCTGATCCCCTTCTCTTCCTGGTTCCGCATCCTGGATACGATGATCCATGAGCTGGGGCATGCTGTCATGACCCTTCTCATGTCGGGGCGGGTGCTCAGCATCGAGCTGAATCCCGATCACAGTGGCGTGACCTATTCCATGCTGGCTTCCGGCGGCTGGAGTCCGATTGTGGTCTCGCTTGCAGGTTATATGTCGGCATCCCTGTTTGCCATTCTGATGTTTTACGGCTATGCCAAGAAAAAACAGGCCACCGGCCTGATCACCATTACCGTGCTTGCCCTCATTATGATCATCTTCTTCGTTCGCGCCGGCTATGGATTATGGTGGCTCATTATTTTTATGATCGTGAATCTGATCTTCTATTTCCTTGGCGAAAAGGTTCGGAATTTTTACTACCTGCTGCTCGCCTTTCTCGTACTGGAAGAGTCCGTGGTCGGTCCGCTAACCCTCCTGACCATGGCGCTGACCCAGCCCAAGCAAGCGGGCGACGCCTCCAACCTGGCCAACATGACCGTGCTCCCGGCCTTTGTCTGGGCGCTGCTGTTCCTGCTGTTCGCCCTATGGTGCGCGAAGATGGCGCTGCAGCTGTTCTGGAAGAAGCGGTGAAACAGGTTAGTCGGAAGACAGGCAAAAGAAGCCAGTGTTATCCAACCATTTGGATGACACTGGCTTTTTTATAACGGCTTGATTCTTATAAAAGAGTCCTTGCTTTGCTATTCAGATTAACAGGATCCCCGCCTCTCTGATCAAGAATCTCCCCATCTCGTTTGCTTACGTATATATTTTTCATTACAATCATCACCTGTGGATCTTAGGGTCACAATCCTTTTCGCTTTGTCGCTTTTGGTGCTGGAGATATGCCAATTCTTCTTATCTTCATCAGACATAACATCTAAAGCAATGGACTCCGCCTCTTTTTTTTGTGACGGCATGATTCATATAAGAACTTAATACCAAGACAGAACATGATACGAGAGATATACCTATTTTCTTCATTATAAAATTTGACTCCTCCCCTACCCCCCATAGACCATTATCGATATATTATTGAGCGGGCCAACGAATTGAATACGATCTATGTTTTTCAAAGCTCTTTATATAATGCATACCTAGAGGGGGTGCGAGATATGGGATGGCAGGATGACATAGGATTAGTGAGATATGGATAATATTTCCTTCTTACAGGTGCACATCCTCTAATCCAATGGCGAAATCTAACCGTTCTTCAGCATTCCTGCAGCCTGATTAAGAGCTGCTTTTTTAATGGGAATTACTCATGAATTTGTTTTGCAATATCCATCAATTCTTCAAGTGTGGCCGTATTGGCTGAAATAGTATAGAGGTGATCCTCGGAAATCAAATGTACAACTTTTCTGACTTCACCATCAACATATAATGCTTTCAGTCCATTTATCTCTATCAATTCAGAAGTCTCCGGGGAATAATCTGCCTTCAAACTCTCAATTGCATCTGACACCCCCATATTTGCGTCGACTTGAAATATACGAATCTCATCACCATCTGTGGTTGTTAATAAGGATCTAAGGTGAAGTCCATACTCTTTTTGCAGCGCTTGGATATTTATTCGAGTCAGTCCCGAGGAACTGAGTGTTGCGGATGCGTTATCTTTTAAAAGCGGAATATGTATATCCGCAACCGACACATCAGCTATATCGACCGTATCAGGATCTTGAACACCAGGACCCACCGTTGTTTCCGGCTTTATTTCAACAGTTTCTTGGCTTGGTGATGAAGATTCAGGCACCGAAGCTTCTTCGTTTTGAATTGTTGCTAGAGATGATTCAACAACGGGAACAACTGTTTTTCCATCAGCGTCGGCAGCGTATGAATAGTAAGCAAATCCTCCGCCACCAAGTACAAGCGCACTAGCTAAGGCTGCAACAGCCAATTGTTTTTTCATTTTATAATCCTCCTTTTAATAGACTCTTCCAGTACTTACAGTAGTGTTGTTACTTTTATACATAAGGTCATAAATTAAAGATGAAGTACTACCTCCTGGATGCGTATAATACACCCAATATGTCGAGCTGAACGGTGTGTGAAGATAAAACATATGATTAGTGGATTCAGTTACGACATAGTTACTCATACAATTTATTAACTGTCAGTATACTGCCACTTGTAAATTGGCATCCCTTTTTTCACATCACCTGTCAGTGTGTTGATTTCTAATGGTTCAACTAATACTTTCCATGAATTTTCGCTTTTAAAAACTTTATATGGCAGTGGTGGTGTGTGTTTGTAACCTTCGCCTGAATAGTTCAAAATTACTGAAAGCTCAAATTCATTACTGTTAATTTGTTTGCTTCCAACAATTTCATAACTGGATGTAGGATTTGTTTTAAGATCCTCTCGATATCCTTCTTCCCGGCTTTTTTCATCTAAATAGTTTGTATCCTTTGCATAGAACATCATTCCCTCTTTATCCTTAGCTATAATTGCATCAAAATACCCTTCCGCAGCTTCCATCGGTGTCTGGGCAATAGATCTTTCCGCTGTTGTAGTAGACGATACTAAAATAGCACTTGCAACAATTCCACCAAGCAGAACCGATAATAGTGTTTTAGTTTTCATGAACTTGTTGGCTCCTTTCAATTATTAGTTTCCCCAGTTACAAACCCTTACCAGACTCTTTAATTGGTATGACAATAGGATTAACGTGATGTATTACTAAAACGTTATGATTTTTTAAAATACCCCCCTTAATTTTCAAAAAATGAATATAAGTACCTATATATTCAAGTCGGCTAAGTTTAAATATTTTGTCGTTGATTTAGGATAAGAACTTAGGTATATAAAAACAAAAAAGGCCGCATATTCTGCGACTTTCAAAGTAACTCCATGGAAGATAGCGACCGACTAGCTGATTTCATTTTTGACCTCGTTAAAGAAGGTTCTCGGTTATTGTGATGACATAAATATAAAACCTCCACTTTTACCCAATGCTCCAATAATCCCTCCTTTTAATGACTCTTCCAGTACTTACAGTAGTGTTGTTACTTTTATACATAAGGTCATAAATTAAAAATGAAGTACTACCTCCTAGATGCATATAATACACCCAATATGTCGAGCTGAACGGTGTGTGAAGATAAAAGATATAGTCAGTAGCTTCAGTTATTACATTTTGACTCATCCTATTCCAAGTTCCTGAACCCACTACTCCATCAGAAGTCATGCCAAATTTAGTTTGAAAAGTTCTAACAGCAGAAGTTACACCTGATCCAAAACTACCGTCTACTGAGCCAACAGGACTCTGATATACCCGTAAGCACATAGATTAAGACTGTAGCACGAACATATCCTCCCCATCTCGTTTGCTTACGTATATATATTTTTCATTACAATCATCACCTGTGATCTCAGGGCCACAATCCATTGCGCTTTGTAGCTTTTGCGTTCTTTTGCCACACATTTGCTGGAGATTGGAATCGATCTGAGGCATACTATATGTGTATATTAGACGAATTCGTCCATTTGGTCCTGTGGGGGAAATGGGTGAAATCGTGGAAAAGACGTTAAGCGAAACCATAGCTATAAATAGATCAAACTAAAGAAGAGGCGATATTTTGCTTATTATCCGCTCAACAAAGAATTTATTAAAGGATATGAAAATCGATAAATCCATAACCAAAATTGACATTGCTGATCCGTTCTTTAGTTGGCATGCTAATCTCGTTTTTGTGAGCAAACGGAAGCATATAGTTTTAATAAATGATCTGTCGAGATTGAGTTTGACTATAGCAGGAATTAGAAGTACCCAATATAAAGACCTGAAAAATATATTTAAGGAACAATTAAAGAATTATTTAATATCTGAAAACATTAACAATTCAACAATTAATGAATACCTAAACGAGTGTAATGAAGCCGTTTATACAACAACTAACAATAGAAGTATTCTCGGAACACTGAATGATATTGTTCTAATCATGCAGGAAGTACGTAAGGAATTTGATAATTATTATGATTTAAATAGATGGAATAACGATAGACTTTACAAATCGATAGATCTAAATAATCAACGAGAATATCTTAGACCTATAGAATTATTTAATAAGGAGTTAGAACACCGATATACAAGATTATTTGACAGTTGATGACTGAAGGCAATGAAATCGTCTAACATCATATTCCCGTAGCGGGGCTAAGGAGCCTCCCGGTCGCCAGAAGATTTGCTAAGAAGATGATTCACGGCGACACATCCGCACCACCTAACCGCGTCGTCGCCGGAAGCAAGCTGCCTTAAGGTGGAGGGACGTAGGGAATGCAGAACGTTATAAAAAATCCCCGTAAACCTGTTTTCAAAGGAGCGATTTCATGGATGTCCTGACAAAAAAAGTTATCTTTATTGATCGAGACGGAACTATCGGAGGTGGAGATCAGGTTGATTATCCTGGCCAGTTTCAGCTCTTTCCCCAAGTCAAAGAATCGATTAGTAAATTGAAACAAGCTGGCAAGTTTATATGTGCATTTACTAATCAGCCAGGAATATCTCGTGGAGAAGCACAAAAAGAAGACTTCTTGAATGAGTTATCACTTTTTGGGTTTAATGAAGTATACATATGCCCGCATCAACATGGAGAAGGTTGTAATTGTAGGAAGCCGTCGGCGGGAATGCTACATCAAGCAGCTAAAGAACTTAACTTAGATTTAACAAAATGCATAGTAATCGGTGACAGGTGGACAGACATGATGGCAGCACAGGAAGCTGGTTGCATTAAGATCTTAGTTAAGACAGGTTCAGGCAAGAATGATCTAGTGAAGTATGAGAACAATGAGTACTATGGCAAGTGGTTAGAGGTATCTCTGGATTATATAGCAGAAGATTTCAATGATGCAGTAACATGGATTTTAAAGTAGTGCCACGAAGACAGGGCCATCAGCCATCTTATAACAATACATTCACGCGTCAGGGGTCAATCCCTTTAGATCATCTTCAAAATACAGCACTTGATTGCCCTGATTGTGGGCAAGAAAAGCTCGTGGTGAATTTTTATATGTATTGGGATTAGGGCGTATTATACTGAAACGTTCTCGGAAATCTTCGTAATGATAAGAGAAAAAGAATGAGGGATATCAATGAAGCTTATAGATTTGACTCACCTTATCCAAAATCAGCTACCTGTGTATCCTGGTGACAGTGAGATTGAATTAATACAAACAAAAAACCTGATGACAGACGGTTACTGTAATCATCAATTAACCATCAATATGCATACTGGAACACATATTGATGGTCCTATGCATTTAATTAATTCAGATCAATATTTATGTGATTTCCCGTTAGAATCATTTATTGGGACAGGAACATTGTTAAATGTCTCTGGAATGAATCGAATCGATTATAAGGATGAATACGAGCATTTGATAAGTGAAGGAACAATATTAATTCTTTATACAGGACACAGTATCTACTTCAGGCAAGAGAGGTATTTTACGGAATATCCGACTTTAACGAAAGAATTTGCTGAATTGGTGGTTCGAAAGAAGATAAAAATGATGGGGTTGGATACACCATCGCCCGATAAGTTTCCATTTGAAATTCATAAATATCTATTTGATAATCAAGTGCTTATAGCTGAGAATTTAGTGGATGTTGATCAGTTATTGAATTTAAAATCTTTTGAGATTATAGCATTACCGCTACTTATAAAGACAGATTCTGCGATTGCTCGTATTATTGCACGCACAGACTGAGTAAGGAAAGAGATAGAGGCAACAAACGACCCCACCTAAGATAAGAGCTGTTTAAGACATGTTAGACGAAAAATCCCCACACAAAATGGGCTGCCCGGCACGTAGTTATTCACTACTACTAACGGACAGCCCACTTCGTATTATACTTTACATTAATGGTTTGTATCTGCCATGATCACCGACACCGCGCCAGCAAATCGATCGGATAGCGGCCTGCATTCCGACCATAGAGACTGATGCCGCCTTCCTCGGCCCGCAGCTCCAGCCGGAAGCTGCGCTTGCGGTCAAGCTCAGCCGCGAGTCTTCCCGGTACCTGCGCCTGGCACAGGTATCCGTACGAACCGGCCTCTTCCAGAAGATTATGGACCGGCTGATAGTGCCACGACAGAACGCCCCGGCCATCGGCAGGATCATCCGCGAGCACAACCTCGCCGATTTGAACATCGTCCACCCACACGGAAATACGGGATTCATGCAGCTCTTCATCCGTCATATAGTAAGTGCTCGGGTTATACTCCACGTCCGCCGAAGCTCCGTGCATAAAGTCGATTCCGTGCGTGCGATGCCGCGCACCCTCGATATTTCTGGCCAATAAGCGTTTCGCCCCAGCCTCGAAGAAAATCTCGATGTCGCGGATCAGCGGCTGTTCGTCATGATCCGGCAGCTGCACCTCATAGACGAATCGGCCCTCTCCGCCGCCATTCACTTTGGAGCCTTGTAGCGCCTCCCACATGTAGCTGAAGCTTTGCTCACGGAAAGTGTTAACCGGGATGCTTACGGTTCTGCCTTCCACTCCATCGTTCCCCTGTCCCTGTCCGCCACGCACGTCAAACGTCGTGAAGTTGCGTGTTACCACGCCGCTTCCCGCATTCAGCAGGCGAACACCGAGAATTGCAACCGCATCGGTCTTCGGCATGCGAAGCTTCAATTCCGTTAGTGGCGCAACACCGTAACCATCCCAGGCCACTTCCAGGGTCCCATGATCAGTTACAACCTTCGTTCCGAGCTGATCATGGGATAATTCCCAAGCCAGGATAAGCTTTTGTCCATGGTATTGATCGGAATAACTGGAGCGCAGCAGCGGTATGACTGCCTCAGCCCCTTGCTCCAGCGTCTGACAAGGCGGTGCGTCAATCACAATGAAGTCCGGCGTGTGCAGGTCAGCGATCGTCATGCCCGGCACGAAATCCTCGTACCCGAATTTTTTGTCCGTCCCATCCAGACGGTAGTAGCCGTTGAATTCGTTTGTCACGTCGCGGAATTCCGTAAATACGAAACCGCACAGCTTATCATGGCGTCGGAATTCATTCAGCATGTAACGGTAATGCCACGCGAGATCGCTGTCCCCGGCTCCCCCGTCAATTCCCCATACGTTTCCGCATTCACTGTTCATGAGCGGAGCGTCGCCTTGCTGATTGCCGCCGATATAGTTATGTTCGGATCCCGGATGAGTCTTCTGGACAATCTCCTCGATATGATTCCGCAGCGGTTCATACCCATTGATGTAAAAATGCCACGTGTTGATATCCGTCTCCACATGATCGTAAGCGCATGGAGGATTGTCCTCCACAATCCGAGTCGGGTCCAGCTCCTTGGCCCATCTATATTTCTCCCTTACCCACTCCTGGGTCTCCGGAAGATAATACCGATGCTGTCCTTCGCCGCCCGTCAGGCCGGCAGCCTCGCTATCCGTACGAAGTCCCCAAGTTTCGTTAAACATAACCCATGAAAAAATCGACGGATGATTCCGGTCCCGTTCAATCACTTCCAGCGCCTCGCGTTCATAGGCAGAACGTGCTGTTTCATCCGGATTCCCCCAGAAGCATGGCATATCCTCCATCACCAGAATCCCGAGTTTATCCGCCCAATACAGCTTGCGGGGCTCCTCCGGCTTAATATGAATCCGCACGAAGTTCAGTCCAAGCCGTTTCATCAGATAGATCTCGTCCCGCATCTCGGTATCCGTCGGGTAGGTGAAAAATCCCGTCTGGTGGTAGGATTGGTCCAGCGTTCCGTTTAAATAGACCGGCTTCCCGTTCAACGTAATCCAGCGATAATCCCGTCCATCGAACTTCGCCGTTCCGATCTCGCGTATGCCAAAATAAGTATGGACGACATCTTCGCCGGAGGAACCCGCCAGACGCAGCTCCCCTTCGTATAAATGAGGGGTTTCGGGGCTCCACAGCCGCGGGTCGTGGACTTGGAACACCGTTGTCCGTTCATTCGCGCCTTCTTGCAGCTCCCACTCCACCTGATGCGTAACCGAACCCTCCGCAAACGAGAGTTGGAGTTTCACTACGCCTGCTTCTTGAGCCTGGATCTTGGATTTCAACTCGATCTGACCGTCAATGGAAGTCGTAAAGATGGCTTGCTCCATGTAGGTTTGCGGCCGGGCTTCCAGCCAAACCGGCTGCCAAATGCCCCTGATCTCGCCATACCCCTGCTTCCCTCGGGCTTGGTAATTGTGGTCGAAGTCCTCTGCACGCACAACGATCGTATTGTCTTTTGCCGTATCCCAAACCGTTGTCACGTCAAATTCAAAGGTTCCGTAGCCGCCTTGATGCGAGCCGACATGCTTGCCGTTGACCCATACATCACACAGATAATCCACGGCCCCAAACCGCAGAAAGACTCGGGCCTGCTTCTTCTCCGGCTCCCATTTCACGGATCGGCGATACCAGCCTACCCCCTTCTCGTTACGCTCAATACCGGACAAGGGACTGACCCAAGAAAACGGCACCGTAATCTCTGAGGTAAAAAGGCTGGCGTCTCCGCCCGGCAAGCCAGTAGCGTCATCACCGGTGCTGGTACCCGCTTGCTGTAGTACATCTGATCCTTCCGTGTCGAGCCGGAACGACCACTGGCCGTTCAAATTCAACCAGTCCTTTCGCTCAAAATCCGGTCTGGGGTACTCCGCGCGCGGAATTTCCGTGTGAATGGAGGGTGCTACAGGAGTCTTCATGAAGCGAACACAACCTTTCCTTTTCTGAATTTGCCCCTATTCTAGCACCTATATATAATAAATGCAATGTACATTATACTTTTACAATATAGCGAATTTATTGTACACTTGGAGTCACTATAACTCTTCAGTAAAGGAAGGGGATTATGAACGAATCGAAGCTGGAAACCAACCGTTATCCGGCATCCCGGATCGTGGAAGTGGCCAAAGCTCTCTCCAGTGATGTCCGTGTCCGCATCCTTGAAGCGCTCGGCGATAAACCGATGAGTGTCGGTCAGTTGGCGGAGTCGCTTGGGATTGCGCAGCCTACGGTGTCCATTAATGTCCAGATGCTGGAGCAAGCGGATCTGATCGTCTCTTCGCAAGGAGCGAATCGGGAAAAAATCTGCGCCGTCACCTGCCGCTCCATTTTTCTCGAGCTGCCCTCGAAGCCAGGTGAGGGGCTGCAGCGCACGGAAGAAATCCACATGCCGATCGGCATGTTCTCCCACTGCTCCATCGAGCCAACCTGCGGTATGGCAGCTCGGGACGGATCTCTGATCGGGTCCCCTGACGATCCGCGCGCCTTTTACATGCCGGAACGAACGGAGGCTGCACTGCTCTGGTTCTCGGGATCAGGATATATCGAATATTATTTTGCGAACCCGATGCCTCCCGGAGCGGCCCTCGATGAGCTGAGCGTCCGTGCGGAGCTTAGCTCCGAGGCACCTTCCTTCCAGCAGGATTGGCCATCCGACATCACCGTTAGCATCAACGACCTCCCTGTAGGCACTTGGAGAAGTCCCGGTGATTTTGGTGATCGCAAGGGGAAACTCACCCCGGATAAATGGAGAAGCGGCAGTGAGTACGGCATGCTGACAGAATGGCGCGTAACCAAACGAGGCAGCCAGGTCAATGGCCACAAGTCCAGCGCCACGACCATCGATTCGCTGGAGCTTGCCTTTAACCGGCCAATCCGCGTCCGCTTTGAAGTGAAGAAAGACGCCGAGCACCCGAACGGCCTGAATCTATATGGTTCAGGTTTCGGAGATCATCCGCAGGATATCATCCTGTCTTTTGTGCGGTACACGGAAGCCTAACAGCGACCACAGCCAGAAGAAGCAAAGCAAGGCAAATCTGATAAACAACCGATTGAAGACAAAAAAAGGCTATCCCATGTCACCTCTCTTGGCGACTATGGAATAGCCTTTTTGGATATTCATCATCACGACGGTTATTTCTTTTTCAGTTTATTGGATTTTCCCATCAAATATAACAGGTACGGCGCACCCAGAAGCGCGGTAACGATACCCGAAGGCAATTCCTTCGGAATCATGACCACCCTCCCGATCCAGTCTGCCCCAGCCAGCAAAATTCCGCCGAGCAGCGCAGCGATGACCATCGATTGCCGATGGCGGGCCCCAACCAGCATTCTCGCGGCATGCGGCGCAAGCAGTCCGATAAAGCCGACCGAGCCGACATTGGCTGCGGCAATCGAAGCCAACAGCACCGCAATGATGGCGACATACATCCGGGTATTCCGTACTTGAAGGCCGAGACCGGTGGAGCTTTCTTCACTGAACGTCAGCAGATCCACCTTCCGCCCGAGCCACGCAGCCAGAGGCAGCAGGATCAGAATGGCGGGAACAATCCGCTGCACCTCGGTCCAGCCCCGGTTATACGTGCTTCCCGCCATCCAGGATAATGCCGGCGCTACGTCGACCTTGGCATGGATAATCATCAGATTGATGATGGCGGAACCAAGCGCGGCGACGGCAATGCCGACCAGCGTAAGAATCGTCGGATGAAGTCCTCTTTTCCAGGACACCGCGTATACCAGCGCGGCTGCAGCCAACCCTCCGAGAACCGCTCCGACCGGTACCCAGCCAGCCGACAATTGGGGAAAGCCTATCATCAGGAGCAGTGCGCCCGCACCGGCTCCGCTGGTTACCCCAATCACCTGGGGATCCCCCAGCGGATTGCGGACCGCATTCTGCAGGAGACTGCCGCTGACGGCCAGTGCCATGCCGGACAAGCCGGCTGTGAGCAGCCTCGGCAGGCGGAACTCCAGCAGGATTTGGCGATACATCGCCTCGCCGCCTCCGGTAAGTACAGCCAGCATTTCCGTGAAGGGAATGCGCAGACTGCCGCTCATCAGGCTGAATACCCAGACCAGCACCAGCAGCACGCTGAACAGCGTTACCAAGACCGGATAAGGAATCCGGCGCAAGCTCGTGCCCGCCATGATCGATCCGCCGGAAGCCCCGCGTCCCCCGATCAGCGAGCGGGATACCCGCATGGCCAGCCAGATGAGGCACGGGGCTCCGATCATGGCCGTAATGGCCCCGACCGGAAGCTCACCGTAGGCGTTTATGAACATCCTGGCCACCGTATCGGCCCCCACGAGCAGAGCCGCGCCCCATAAGGCAGCCAGCGGAATTAACCCCGCATGCCGGACCACCCCGGACAGGCGGACCAGATGGGGAGCGACCAGCCCGATAAAGCCGATCGGACCGACCACGCTCACGGTCACGCAGGCCAGCACAATGGCTGCCCCCATCGCAAGCAAGCGGGTGGTGCCGACTTTTTGACCAAGGGAACGTGCAGACTCTTCATTAAGAGTCAGGATGTCCCACTGACGTACCGCCAAACACAGCACGATCAATCCGCCAATGATCCACGGCCATGAAAAAGCTACGCCATCCCAGTCATTCTGAATAAGCGAGCCAGAGCCCCACAGAAAAATCCCCTGGGTCGTTTGCTGGTTCAGCAGCACCAGCGCACTCGTAACGGAGGATAAAACCAAGGTGACAATCATCCCGGATAATGCAATCCGCAAGGGTGAACCCTGCGTTTTTCCCGCCAGCGCATAGACGGCGACAGCCGCCAGTGTTCCCCCTGCCACAGCCAAAGGAAGGGCATACTGATGCAGTAGTCCCGGCCAGAAGATCATCCCCGCCACGACGGCCAAATAAGCGCCGGCATTCACGCCAAGCGTCGTCTCCGATGCCAGCGGGTTGCGCGTGACGGTCTGCATGAGTACACCCGACACCGCCAAGGCGGCGCCCGATAATAGGCCCATCACCGTTCGGGGAAGGCGCACGCTGCGAATGAGATGATGGTCTGCAATATCCTGCGGAGACACCAAGGCCTGCGCCACCGTTTTGACGGATATATCCGCTAGCCCTTGCGTCAAGCTGATAAACGTGAGAAATAGCAGAGCTACAAGGCCTCCAGCCAGCATCCATAACGGCTTCCAGCCCCTACCTGAGGAAACGGGTGGGGCTGGATGGATGCTCACCGGCGCGGAGCCTTGTGCCAGTTTCTTGCCGAGACTCATTTTGTGAGCAGATCAGCTGTCTTCTGGGCCATGGTTTGGGCAGACAATGGGCCGCCGTATGGCCACATGTCACCGCCAAGTGCATACACGCGGTCTTCTTTAACAAAGTTCAAACCTTTCCATACCGGATTGTCCTTCAATTGGTTCTCGATGACGTTATCGCTATCCTGAATAATATGCAGGAAATTCGCATCCTGAAGAGCCGGCAGCGCCTCTACGTCCGCAGTGGTGAATCCGTAGACCTCAAATTGACTTGGCTTATGAGCATTGGTCAGCCCGATGTGCTCCAAAATTTTGACGGCCAGGGAATTGTCCGTCGAAATCCGGAACGTCACCGCATTCTGGTTGCTGTAAGCCATCGCCAGCGCAAACGGCTTTTCTGTCATGCCCGCTGCTTCAAGCTTGGCTTTGGCATCGGCATAGGTTTGATCCAGATCGCTAAGCACTTTCGCGGCTTCGTCTTTTTTACCAAGCACGTCAGCGATTGTATTGAAGGTATTAACCATCTCTTCATATTGATCCCCTTGTCCCTCGACCGGATAAGGATCAAACACCAAGGTAGGCGCGATGCTGTTATAAGTATCATAGCCGGCTTCAAGATTCGATTTTAAACCGATGATCAGGTCCGGCTTCAAGGAAGCGATAAGTTCCAGATTCGGCTCTTGACGAGTGCCGACATCGGTCACGTCCGAACCGATCTCCACCGGAATGTTTACCCATTGGTTCATCCCCTCAATATCTGCAATGCCGACGGGCTGAACGCCGAGCGCAAGGACATCCTCCGCGTAAAGCCATTCCAGCGATACGATACGCTTCGGAACGCCCGTAATTTTCGTCTCGCCCAGGGCGTGCTTGATGGTTCGGGTCTCCGGCGTGGCCTCGGTGTTATCCCCACCCTGACTAGCCCCTTGATCTGAATTGGGTGCCGCGGTGGAGCCGCTACCTTGATTGGATGCTGCGCCTCCGCCGCAACCGGCTAAAACCAAAGCAAATATCAATACGATAAACACAAGACCCTTCATACTGCGCATTGAATTTCTCCCCCTCTTACCCTCTATGTATTGTAGATATTGTTTATTAATAATAATTATTGAGAATAATTATCATTATCAACACTCAGCACAATGATAATTATTCTCAGTGATAATGTCAATAGATTTGTGAAGATTATCTGAACCATCCATGAATCGTGGACATTCGCCATGAAGATCGGATTAAATCTTTACAGCCAAGTCGTTCTGTAACATAATCTTACTGATTGTTTATCCACGCGCTTAATCTCAGCCATTGACTCATCCACGAAAGTCCATGGCTCTTTTGACGAATAACCGAAAAAGTGAGGAATTTCCATGCATGACACCCCCATGCAACTGCGGCCGAGAGTGACTTTCCCGTTAAGGCGGGCAACCCTGCACGGCGAGCCCTGATCGTTGCCGGCTATCATCGGCTTGCCGAAATTACCCGGGCATCCGAGAAAGAGCTGCTGGCGCTTCACGGTGTAGGACCGAAGGCGATCGGAGTACTGCGCGCCGCCCTGGCTGAGAAGGGCCTAGCCTTCAAAGAATAAATACATAAGGCACGTAGGATAGATCCCAAAGCCCTAAATGGTTTAGGGATCTATCGCGTTTATTTTTGCTCCCATACGTTAAGCCTTACCATAGACCGAGCGTTCACAAAAAAACATATTTACATTTCTATAAAAATAGATATAATAAGCGTATGGATACCTTACAAACCATCAAAGCACTATCAAACGAGTCCCGGTTTAAAATCCTGGAGTGGCTGAAGCATCCGGAGAAACATTTTGATCCGCAGGATCACATGCCTTCCAAATGTGATTTTCAGGGCGGTATCTGCGTGGGCTCCATTTCAGAAAAAACAGGACTCGCTCAGTCGGTCGTTTCTGGCTACCTGGTAAAATTGCAAAAGGCCGGTCTGTTGGAATCCCATCGAGCGGGCCAATGGACATATTACAGACGTAATGAGGAGGGCATTCAGCGTTTTATCGAACAACTCAAGGAAGAGCTTTAGGCTTAACAAGCAAATTCAAATTGAAGATTAAGCTTAAAAGCTCTTTCTTTTTATCATATATATCTATTTTTATGAAAATACAGAAAAGCATATTAAACAAACATATTGGAGGATTCCATACATGAGCAACCAAAATCAACACGTCCGATCTACTGCATCCCTATTCGAGCCATATACTATCGGCAACCTAACTCTTTCGTCCCGTGTGGTGATGGCTCCCATGACCCGCGGATTCTCCCCGAATGGCGTTCCGGGCCCGGATGTGGCCGCTTACTATCGCCGGCGTGCGGAGAATGGCGTCGGATTGATCATTACCGAAGGAACACTGATTAACCACCCAGCGGCAACCGATAGCCCGAATGTGCCTAATTTCCATGGTGAAGCCGCATTGAACGGCTGGGCCGAGGTGGTCCGGCAGGTCCATGAAGCCGGCGGTAAGATCATGCCGCAAATTTGGCACATCGGCATGACAAGACCAATAGGAGCCGAGCCAAATCCGGAAGCACTTCCGATCGGACCATCCGGACTTGACCTGGACGGCAACATCGTCACGAAACCGATGACCAAGGATGAAATCGATCAGGTTATTCAAGCTTATGCCGATGCGGCTGCGAATGCCAAACGCCTTGGCTTTGACGGCGTAGAAATCCATGGTGCCCACGGATACCTGATCGACCAATTCCTTTGGGAAAGAACGAATCAGCGTACCGATGAATACGGAGGCGACATGCTGAAGCGTGCCCGCTTTGCGATCGAAGTGGTAAAAGCAGTCCGTCAAGCAGTGGGTCCTGACTTCCCTGTTGCCATCCGCCTATCCCAATGGAAGACGACCCAATATGAAGCCAAGCTGGCGGATACGCCTGAAAAGCTGGGTCAGTTGTTAACCGCGCTGTCTGACGCTGGTGTCGATATATTCCACTGCTCCACCCGCCGCTTCTGGGAGCCTGAATTCGAAGGTTCTGACCTGAACTTTGCTGGTTGGGCCAAGAAACTGACTGGTAAAACGGTCATCACCGTCGGTTCTGTCGGCCTCGATGAAGTATTTACCAGCCTCTTCACCCAAGGTAAGGGTGCCGGCCAGAGGGACCTCGAGGAGCTGCTGAGCCGCCTTGAGGAACATGAATTTGACCTGGTTGCCGTAGGCCGTGCCCTGCTGGCCGATCCGGAGTGGGCGGCTAAAGTCCGAGACGGACGTTTCGACGAGTTGGCACCATTCACGCCGGATTCCTTGAAAACCCTGGTTTAATGCGATTTCAGCCATCCCCCCTGGATTTAAAGCCGCATTGAATCTTTAAATATAAGAAAAACGTCTATCGACGTACTTTCACAGTAGACAGACCGCATTTAGCGGAAGTTTTTCTTGCGAGATAAGGATGCTAAGCCTCGGATGATTATACTTTCTTATCTCTTAAATCAAAAACCGGCAGAAAGACTTCAGTCTTCTTCCGGTTTTTTTGCTGTATAGTAACTAGCTCTTACCGCTGACTTGGACGACAGGCCGCTAATGGACGGCCCCAGCCAGCTCAATTCAGCGGACCGTTCCGAAGAATCAACGTGGCGAATGTACCGTCAGAAATAACGATGGCTGAGATGAAGACACTGCTGATGCTCTCGGGCCAGCTTCATCCATATTGTTCACTGCTATTCGTCCCGCAAGGCGGCTTGACGCTTGTAATGATCCTCGATGACCATGCAAGCCATCGCTTCGATCACGGGTACGACGCGCGGACAGATGCATGGATCGTGCCTGCCGATCGTCGCAATCTCCCGTTCGTTGCCGTCTACATCGACCGTCTGTTGAGGGATAGAAATGGATGAAGTCGGCTTTACGACGACTCGGAACACGATGTCCGCCCCGGTGCTGATACCACCGATGATCCCGCCGGCATGGTTCGTCCGGAACCCTCCCGCGTCCATCTGATCGTTGTGTTCGCTTCCCCGCATAGAGGCCGCTTGGAAGCCAGCCCCGAATTCAATGCCCTTAATCGCGCCGACAGACAACATAGCCTTCGCCAGCTCGGCGTCAAGCTTGTCGAATACGGGTTCCCCCAGTCCCGCGGCAATGCCGCTAATTCGGCATTCGACAATTCCCCCGCAGCTGTCGCCCTCTTCGGCCAGTCGTTCTATCCTCTCGATCATGCGAAGGGCCGCTTCGGGATCACACGCGCGAACGGCATTCCGTTCGATAGCATCGGCGTCGAATTGCTCGCATCGGATGCCGCCAATCTCCGTCGTATAAGCCATGATGGAGACGCCCCGACGTTCCAAAAGCCTGCGCGCCACGGCTCCGGCTGCCACTCGCGCAGCTGTCTCCCTTCCCGAAGCTCTTCCGCTGCCGCGATAGTCGCGGATGCTGTATTTTTTCTCATACGTGAAATCCGCATGCCCGGGCCGGTAGGTTGATTTGATTGTATCGTAAGCCGACGGGCGCATGTCGGTGTTGTTAAGCATAATGCACAGGGGCGTCCCGGTCGTTCGCCCCTCGAAAAGACCAGATAAAATGCGGATCTTATCGTATTCCTTGCGAGGAGTCGTAACGGAGGACTGCCCTGGCCTTCTTCGATCCATCTGAATCTGAATATAGGTCTCGTCCAGCTCTACACCCGGCGTGACACCCTCCAAAATGACGCCTACCGCTTCTCCGTGTGATTCCCCGAACGTAGTCATTTTCAACCGCTCTCCAAACGTACTTCCTGCCATGTCCATTACCTCCCGAAAACTTTCGATTCCTTCTCCTTCAGTTTAAAGGTATATTTGAAATAAATGAAATCGTAATATTGAAGAGTTGCCATAGAGAGGATTGATAACACATGATCGCAAACACGGAATGGTATCGAGTGTTCCTACATGCTGCAGAGACTTCCAATCTGACGAAGGCTGCGCAAAACCTCCATATGACACAGCCTTCGGTGAGTTATGCCATCAAGCAGTTGGAAGAAGCGCTCGGTGTTGGGCTGTTCGACCGATTATCCAAGGGCGTCCGCTTAACGCAAGAAGGTCAGGCCTTGTATCAGCATGTCCGGCAAGCATTCGAAGAACTTGATTCAGCCGAGCGCCGCTTGAAGAAGCTAAAACAGTTCAGCGAAGGCCGGCTGAGGATTGGCGCGAATGGGGCCATCGTTAAGGACTTTCTTCTCTCCCTGCTCGACCGATTCCATGCCCGCTATCCCGACATCCGCATTCAGCTGTCACAGGAGCGAACAAGCAGCATTTTGGAGCGCTTAAAGAAAGGCTCGTTGGACCTCGGCTTTGTTCACCTGCCCGTATCGGACGAAGAGATCAAGATCATCGACTCCCATGCCTCCCCTTATTGCGCTGTGATCGGAACGGCCTTTGCAGAATGTGCGCGAGAGCCCCTTCGGACAGAACAATTGACGGAGCTTCCCCTCTTAATGCTGTCCTCCGGCAGCTCTACACGTTCTTTCATCGAAGGGTGGTTCCGTTCACAAGGAGTAGAAGTGGAAGCAGACTTCGAGTTGAACAGCCTAGACATGTTAGCGGAATTTGCCGAGCGCGGTTATGGAACAGCATTCTTGCCGCGGGCCTTTGTCGCGTCTCGCATCTCGGACGGTTCTTTGCTAGAGCTTCGAACAGAAACGCCGTTACCGGATCGATATATCGGTGTCGCTGTTCAGAAGCAGGTGTCGCCCTCGCTGGCTGCAGGAGCTTTTTTGGAGATGCTGCAGCAGAATTGACGATTTTTCGTCGCAAGAAGATTAGAATCATCAATTCTTATGAAGACATGTTCTTGCTTACAGCCAACCACCTTTCTGCTCAGATGCGTATATCGGTGGAGGAGTAACGCGTTCGCCTTTAAAATCGGGAAGCTTCCTCAGCCTATTCCATTCCAGCTTCCCGATTTTAACAGCGACCGGAGCCGATATACGCACCGCCCTACGGCACGATAC
>NZ_BIMF01000031.1 GCF_004000945.1 Paenibacillus lautus NBRC 15380 | reverse complement strand
TCGAGTAGGAGGGGGCGACAAACCCCCGTCCTCTCACACCACCGTACATGCGGGTCCGCATACGGCGGTTCCGAAAGGTTAACAAAGCTCCAAATACCGAGAAAGTAAACTCCTTAGCCCTTTCGCTTCCCAGTAGGAAGTCGGGAGGGCATTATTCATGTTCCGGGACATTTCCCATGCACCTCGGCGCGAATTTGCCATCACCCGGCAGGCCCACTTCGGTACACCAAGTGCTCGAAGTTCGCGCATTCGCGTTCGCACTCGCTTCCACTGTTTCCACAGACACATTCGAAGACGTCTGCGAATCCATTGGTCCAAAACTTGGAGATGCCTTTTCGCCGAGGCTAGTCGGAAATAGCCGAGCCAACCCATCATGTATCGGTTTAGCCTCTGGATCCTCTTTTCCATCGGGATCGGCCGCGTTCGATTTGTTAGCTCCCGTATCCTCTCCTTGAATCGAGCGATCGTTTTGGGAGCTAGCCGAATCGTCGCCTCTTGGTTCGACAGAAAACTAAATCCCAGTAGCTTTCGCTTCCATGGCCGGTCTACCGCGCTTTTCTCCCGGTTCACTTTCAGTTTCAACTTTCCTTCTACATAGCGACTTATCGATTCCTTGACGCGTTCTCCGGCTCGTTTGCTCCCCACAAAGATGTTAACATCGTCCGCATAGCGGACGAATCGTAAACCTCGCCTTGTCAATTCTTGATCCAGATCGTCCAGCAGAATGTTCGCCAAAAGCGGACTTAATGGACCGCCTTGTGGCGTGCCTTCTTCCGCTCGTTCCAACCCGCCTTCTGTCAACACGCCAGCGTTCAAGTATGCACGGATCAGTTTCAAGACACGCTTGTCCGTTACTTTTCTCGCGACCCTTGCCATCAACATGTCGTGGTTCACCTGGTCAAAGAATTTCTCAAGGTCCATATCCACGACCCATCTCCGGCCACTTTGGATATAGCGCTGTGCTTGCCTTACCGCGTTATGGGCGCGTTTTCCCGGTCTGAAGCCATAGCTGTACCAGGAAAAGGTCGGATCAAAGATCGGGTTCATCACTTGCAGAAGCGCTTGCTGGAGGAAGCGGTCCATCACGGTCGGGATACCCAGCAGCCGTACGCCGCCTCCGGGTTTGGGGATTTCCATCCGTCTGACTGGCGCAGGTCTGTAGGCTCCCGCCAGAAGTTCGGTTTTCACCGTTTCATAGTGTGTTTTCAGGTAAGCTTGTAGCTCAGCTACTGTTACACCGTCCACACCGGGGGCTCCTCCATTTTGGACCACTCGTTTGTAGGCGAGTCGAAGGTTTTGGCCTTCGAGCATTCGCTCCAGCAGGTCGTTTTGTGCTTCGCGAGAGGAAGGGGCGACTTGTGCCGACGAAGAACTCGGCGCTCCGGCATACCCTGACGGCTTCACCGCTTCTCTTTGCCGCAAGCTCTCTCGCGAGATATTCTGCTGTCGTTGCTCTTCATGCGAACGCATCGGTTTCCTCTCTCCTTTCGGTTCGGCCCTTCCGGTTTCCGGCGTCCCGTTACTCCCGTACTATGGCCTCTGCTGACTCCTGCGGGTTCAGCGTAACCTCTCGGTTACGGTTACGAAGTAACTTCGCGTTTTTTTTTCTCCCGCAGGCCTCCCCAGATAAGAACGCCATCTTTCTGCCCGCGGCCACTGGAGTTTACAGAGATAGCCCTTGGCGGCTTAGGATTTCGTTGTGTTTAGGCAACTCATCCGGCTATCTCTGCCTCAAATCCAGTTCGTGTACCTTGGCCCGTGCTTTTGCCTCCGGCTTCCTTCAGATTCCACCTCGCGGTGGACACCCTTGCCCTTGGCTAACGGTAGGCGCTCGCCAGCCCCCGTTCGGGACTCTCACCCTAGAGATGACGTCCATGCTGGGCGTACTAAAAAAACACCCGCCAGATTTCTCTGACGGGTGTTCTCCTACCATTACATTCCAAATATCACTTTCCATACAGGCTGGGTATGCCCGCCCGGATATAACAGGTACAGCAAGGTATACACGGCCACGCCGGTAATAGCGGTAAAGAACCAGATGATCGACGTGACCCTCCCCCACTTGCGGTGCTTGGAATACTTCTCCTTGAAGCCGAGGGTCAATGTCGTAATCCCGAAGACCGCTGCTACGGTAGCCAGCACAATGTGGAAGACCAGGAATACCTGATAATACGGTTGCAGATCATCGGGCCCCCCCCATGACGTGTTGCCGATGAATACGGTGCGCGAGGAATAGATGATAAAGAAGATGACCGCAGCGACGGCCGCCCAGATCATCACTTTCTTGTGGGCTTCGCGCTTCCCCTTAATAATAAGACCCCAGCCAATCGCTACCAGCACGGCGCTAATGACAATAAACGTTGTACTGACCGTGGGAAATATAAAAAACCAATCCATATGGATCCCCCTTCAATAATTCTCTTACGCCTGATTGAGCTTGCCGGGAGGAATCTCGCTAGGCAAAGGATCGTCTTCCTGATTTTCTCGTTTGTACCAATGAAAGAACACATAGGCCAGCATCGAGGCAAAAATGATCTCTTGGAAAAACTTCATGATGATCCCGCCCACTCGCTGGTCAATCGCAGGCTCCAGATAGCCGAAGAACTCAGGTCCGCCAAATTTACTGAGCAATGCCGAGGTATCACTAGCTACGCAGTATCCCATCGCCTTCGCCCATACCACAGGATCGCTGTAGGTTGCGTACATCGGCTCGCTTGAGAAAATAATGAGCCCACACGCCGGAGTCAGCAAGACCATATTGAGAAAGATGTATCCCATTTTCAAAAGCCCTGAAGACTTGTCCTTCTCCGGGATCGGGTTAATAATGGCCCACCACATCAGCAGCGAGGCGATAAACAGGATTAGATAGTACAAACGGTGCACCCAGAAATTCAACATAACAAAATCATGGATAACCGGGATGTGATAAAAAGAAAACAAGCCGTTAAACAGAACCGCGGCAACAATCGGACGCGCAAGGAAACCGAGCTTCTTAAACGGATTGACCTTATCGAAGGCCCGCCACATCCAAACAGGAATACCCAGAATCAAGAGCGGCATCGCCATTAAATAGGACATTGCCATACTGACCATGTGAAACGAGAACATCGTATGCCCCAGCAGTTCAATGGGTCCACCCTGTGCAAGATAGAACGCAAGCATACCACCTACAAACAGTGTTTTCCTTCCAGCGGAAACCGGAGCACTCCCTTCGAATCGACTGCTCAGCGGCCCGGTCAACAGGAAGTAGCCTGCTGTTACGAGCAGCATAAATGCCAGGAACAAGGGACTCCATTTATCTGCAAAACTAAAATATTCTAAGCCCAGCATGCAAAAACCTCCCCATAACGGGTTAAATTCTGTCTAAATTGTGACACCTTCCTACGATTTAAAAAAAGAGGGGGCTGAAGTAGCCCACCTCTTTTTCATTTTACCACCAAACCCAGAACAGTGCCATGACAATACAGGTACTAGCTACGAAGAACCCGCCAATCATAAACAGGATTGGCATCAGATGCCCTTTGTCCTTCAAGTGCATCCAGTAACCCATTTGCACGAACACCTGCAACACAGCCATAACCAGCAAAATGATGATCGTAAATGCTGTGTTGATGCCACCGGCTGCGACGGCCGCAAAAGCAATCGCAGTCAGGACAATGGAGAAAATAAAGACAACAATGTGTTTCTCAGGGCCTTCCACACGATGGCGGTGTTTAACTGTAGGCCCCTCATTAGATTGTTGATTCGCAGTCATTCCTTAGCCCACCTTTCCAAGAAGGTATACGACCGAGAAGATGAACACCCATACAACGTCGATAAAGTGCCAATACATGGCAGAAACATATACCTTAGGTGCTGTAACCACGGTTAACCCTTTTCTGTACAGCTGAGCGATCAACAGGCTGATCCACACAACCCCGAAAGCAACGTGGGCACCGTGGAAGCCAACCAGCGTATAGAATGCAGACGAGAATGCACTCGTCTTCATGTTAAACGATTCATGCACAACATATTCATAGAACTCATAAATCTCAAGGCCAAGGAACCCAAGACCCAGAACAACGGTTACGATCAGCCACAACTTCAGCTTCTCGATATTGTGACGGTGGAGCGCCTGAATGGCGAACACACTGGTCAAGGAACTGACAAGCAATATCAGCGTTGCTGCTGCCGTAATCGGCAGAGAGAACAGCTCGGCTGCGGTTGGGCCTTCGTTGTTCTGCCCGCGAAGCGCCAGGAACGTTGCAAACAACGTACCGAAGAGCACGGCCTCTCCACCGAGGAAGAGCCAGAAACCAAGAACCTTATTACGGCCTTCGAGTGTTGCCTTCTCCGGCTCGTGAGGAAGTTCGCCGTTTACATGTTCAGCGTGACTCATGCTTTACCCTCCCCTTCCAGTTCTTCAACTTCGATGTGATATCCATGATCATCGTACAGGGAACGAGCGATCATTGCCGCGAACGTAATCAGAAGACCAACAATCAGAACGATATATTTATTGAAGATTAAGCTCATGAACGAATTCGAGAAGTCCTCCGTGCTAAACATGAAACCAAGACCCGCGATAAACAGACCCAGTGACATCACAAACGGAAGGATACTTGGCGAAGGCATGTGGATCGGACCAACCGGTTCGGATGGTGTCATCTCTTTATTGCCCGCCATCTTCTCTTTCCAATAAGCGTCAATGCCGCGAACAAGCGGAATTTGCTTAAAGTTGTACTCTGGCGGTGGAGAAGGAATACTCCACTCGAGCGTACGGCCATCTTCCCATGGATCGGCCGGAGCACCAACCGGTTTTCTCGAAGTAATCACAACGTTTGCCAAGAAGGCCAAAACGCCGATTCCCATCAAGATTGCGCCGATGGTACTGATAAAGTTAAGTTCGTCAAAATTCTGGTTCGGCAGATATGAGACAATCCGCCGCTGCATACCGAGCAATCCAAGGAAATGCTGTACGAAGAATGTCATATGGAAGCCGATTGCGAACAACCAGAACGTCCATTTGCCAAGCGTTTCGTTCAGTACGCGACCGAACATTTTTGGCCACCAGTAATGCAATCCGGCAAACAAACCGAATACCAGACCCCCAACGATAACGTAGTGGAAGTGAGCTACAACGAAGTACGTATCATGGAACTGGAAGTCTGCAGGAGCAGATGCCAGCATGACACCGGTAACCCCACCCATAACGAAGGTCGGTACGAAACCGATCGCGAACAGGTTTGCACTGGTAAAGCGGATTTGACCGCCCCACATCGTAAAGAGCCAGTTAAAGATTTTGATACCGGTAGGAACGGCAATCAACATCGTTGCGATGGAGAAGAGCGCATTCGCTACAGGTCCAAGACCCGTCGTAAACATATGGTGAGCCCAAACCATGAAGCCCAAGAAGGCGATCAGGATGGTTGCAAATACCATGGAGCTGTATCCGAACAAACGTTTACGGGAGAATGTCGGAATAACTTCGGAGATAATACCGAACGCCGGCAAAATCAGAATGTAAACTTCAGGGTGACCGAAGATCCAGAAAATATGCTGCCACAATACGGGGCTACCGCCAGCCGCAACATCAAAGAAATTGGCACCGAGCAAACGGTCAAAGCTAAGCAATACGAGACCTACTGTAATTGCAGGGAATGCGAACAGGATCATGGCCGATGTAATGAAAGCCGTCCATGTAAACATTGGCATTCTCATGAAGGACATTCCAGGTGCACGCATTGTTATGATGGTAGCCAGGAAGTTGATACCACCGATCAACGTACCCAGACCTGCAATCTGAAGACCTATGGTATAAAAGTCTACACCGTGCGTGGACGAGTAGTCATTTGTAGAAAGCGGTGTATAGGATGTCCAGCCCGCATCAGGCGCGCCGCCCATAATCCAGCTAAGATTGAGCAAAAGTCCACCGAACAAAAACGTCCAAAATCCAAGCGAGTTCAAAAATGGAAATGCGACGTCACGTGCACCGATCTGAAGCGGAATAACCGCGTTCATCAAGGCGAAGATAACTGGCATAACGCCAAGGAAGATCATTGTCGTTCCGTGCATTGTTATCAATTCGTTAAATACTTGAGCCGATACCAGATCGTTCATCGGCTTGATCAGCTGCAAGCGAATCAGAATCGCTTCAATACCGCCAATCCCGAAGAAGAAGCCGCCCGCTATCAGGTATAATATCCCGATTTTCTTGTGGTCAACGGTTGTAAGCCAATCCATTAACCCCGTGTAGCGTTTGACGCTATGGCTTTGAGCATGAGCGTGAGCCAAGGTTTGTACCCCCTTTTAAAGTTCTTGCTGCTGTATTAATAATCCAACTTATAATTGGCCAAGTAATCGGCAATCTGCTCGATTTCTTCGTCACTGAAGCCGAGATCCTTCGGATTAGGCATCGTGTTGCCAGGTTTTACAGCCTGAGGCTCCATCAGCCATTCCACCAGGTTGTCTTTCGTCGGCTTTGTGCCTGGTTTGCCGCTTATGTCGTTCAGCAAGATACTCGCAATCGTCTCACGTGATCCAATGCCGGTCAGGTTAGGACCCATGGCTCCGCCTTGGTCGCCCACAGCGTGGCAAGAAAGGCAGTTGGTCTTGAATTTCTCGGCGAGTGCCGCATCGGCAGGAAGCACAGCAGGTTCTTTAAATGCCGCAACCCATTTGTCAAATGCCGCATCGTCAACCGCTTTCACCCGGAATTCCATGAAGCCGTGAGAAGGACCGCACAACTCTGCGCATTTACCAATGTATGTATCTGCTTTGTCAGCAACCAGAGTCATGTAGTTAACGCTGCCTTCTGTGTTTGTATCCATCTTGCCGCCGAGCGATGGTACCCAGAAGGAGTGAAGCACATCATTCGTTTTTAATTGGAAAGCAATTTTCTTGCCTACAGGAATAACCAGCTCTTGAGCGGTTCTTACGCCGTAGTCTGGATAATTGAACTCCCACCAGAACTGATGAGAAGTAACTTCCACCTTAACTGCATCTGGATTGTTCCAGTCGTTCTCTCCATAAGCAAATACCTTTTGAATAGTAGGAACTGCAAGCACGAGTACCAAGAGCAGCGGAATCGCCGTCCAAATAATCTCCAGCTTATGGTTACCTTCTACTTGCTCAGGAATTTCATCTTGTCCCTTCTTTCGACGGAATTTAACAAGCACGTATGCGGCGATTCCAAATACCACAACCATTACGACGATCATAATCGAAATGGAGAGCTTAATTAAATCCAGTTGACCTTGTGCTACCGGACCTTGTGGTCTTAAGACCGACAAATCCTCTCGGCCGCAGCCGGATAACACCAAAGCAAACATGGCCATCAAAGGAAGAAGACGCTTTACAGCCTGCCACCGTTTCATCATTGATCTACCCCACTTTTCCGATTTTCGTAGACTACCATCCGGCGCAAACAGCGGTAATCTACCTGCACAATCACGGATGAAGTAATCCTGTCAATTAAAGCAATCACTTATTAAATATAAGTTCATGGGTTGCTTTTGTCAATCATTCACAGGGAGTTCACAAATTGTTCGAAAAGTCGTCAAAGTCGCGCCATTACTGATTTTGCAATCGCTTTCAAACCGTATCCCCCCTCCTGTGACCCATCATTCGACATTCTTCACACCCCGTCAGCGACAGCCTTCATAGCTATATATACAGTCATTTCCGCCTTTTTGAATCTATATGCAGCCTTCCCCCATTTATCTGGACACCCATACTATAAGGAGGTGTTCTTCGAAAATCCCAGACAGCCTCACGAAGAAAACCTCCTATTATTATGGTATATTTTTCGGAATCTTAATCCGTCAGGATAACCGCTTCTCCACGCGTAATGGCAATCGTATGCTCATACTGGACACCCACCGATCCATCCGCACTGGAAATGGTCCAGCCATCATCCCCCCAGAACACGGCGCCCGAGGGGCCCAGGGTAAAAACGGGTTCGATGGTAATGACCATTCCTTCCTTGAGTTTGAGTCCCCTTCCGGGAACTCCATAGTTCGGCACATCGGGCGGTTCGTGGATGGCACGGCCGATGCCATGACCGACAAGCGATTTAACGATCCCGTAGCCTTCCCTTTCGGCAACCTGCTCAATCGCATGACCCACGTCGCCCAAGGTTGCACCGTGCCGGGCGGCCTCGATCCCTTTAAACAGGGCTTCATGGGTGTGTTTCATCAGCCGGCTTACTTCCGTTGAAACCCTATCTACCGCATAGGTCCAGCCGGAGTCCGCCAGCCACCCGTTCTTATTCACCACCATATCAATGGTCACAACATCCCCGGATTGCAGCGGCCGCTGGTCGGGGAATCCATGGCACACCACCTCGTTGACCGAAGCACAAGTTGCGTATGGAAATCCTTTATATCCTTTTTGCTCGGGAAGAGCCCCGTTCTTCTCCAAAAACCTCTCGACCCTGGCATCGATCTCGCCCGTTGTGATCCCCGGTTTGATGACTTTCGCTATTTCACGGTGACACGCAGCCAATATACGTCCCGCCTCGCGGATATATCCGATTTCTTCCTTCCGTCTGAGCTGTGTCCTCACATCTGTCCACTCCCTTATATCCTTTACGGATCGATTGCTAACAATATATGTAGGGACCGATGCAAAATACCCCTAGGAAATGGACTTTCGAGGAAGTATGAGCCTGTTGACTTAAAAGAGACTGGCCAACGCAAAAAAACCGTTTTCGGGACATTTGTCCCAAAAACGGTTTAACCATAAACTCTAAATGGTTCATATCATTAGTCATTAACAAGGTGAAGATGCGATGCGTGTTGGTGATATTTCTATAGACCAGGTGCTGTTACAGGTTACGAAACGGAGGAATTCAGCTTGCCAAGTTCATGCTCAACAACAAGAGTAAGCTCTTCTTCATAGCCCCCCATAATATGGTACTTCCGGACATACTCCTTTACAAATTTTTTCGGATCTTTAGGCCGGAAAATTCGTGTCATTTCCCGCAGACTTTCCTTAACCTCATTGTGACCTTTCGTTGCCATGATGGATCCCTCCCAAAACGTGTGGAATAAAATTACTCCGTTTAAAGAGAATGCCGAAAAGATCTACCTCATTAAGTTGAAGCCATATTGCAGTTCTTACGGTGACCATTAGGTTGATATTCAGCAACTTACCAATGCACCTGACACTATACATACCCTAACAGCATGCAACTGAATCATTAATATATTATATCATATTCTTCTGTTTGTTTCATCTTTCCCAAAAAATGTTTTCTTGTACTATGTTTTTTCATCAGGTCATCCTTTGTGCCCTGAATTGGTTAAGATACATTCAAACGAACCTCCCGCCGACTCCAGAAATCAACGAATATACAAATTGATACTCAGAATAACATATTCAAATACAAGGAGGCCTTACAGATCATGACGAACTCACAGTCGATCCTGCACTCCCCCGTCGATTTAGGCTCACCTATTCCTGCCGCTGATCCTCAAGAGGCAGGGCTTCGCCCTGATACGCTTGATCAGGTCGATCTGATCATTCAGAAACAATACCCGAAAATGCGCAGCTTTCTCCTGCTCCATGCCGGCAAACTCATCTACGAACGCTATTACAACGGTCATGGCGTTTCCTCGCTGAATGATCTCAGGTCGGCTACCAAGAGTTTTACGTCGGTGTTATGCGGCATCGCCCGCTCACGCGGCGAATTGCCTGATCTGAATTCCTCTGCAATCGATATCTTCAGTCGATATGTTCCCGAACGAGCCCATCCGCTATTGCAAAAGGTTTCCCTTCATCATATGCTGACGATGACCTCAGGCTTTGCATGGCAAACCGGCAAAAAGCTAGGGGAACCGCTCATTCACCGATTCCACCGCAACCGGAAATGGACAAGCTTCGCGCTATCCCTTCCTGTCATTGAACAGGAAATGGGCCTCTTTCAATACCGGAGCACGGATTCCCATCTGCTCTCAGTCGCCATTAGCGAGGGTACAGGAATGGACGCTTACGCCTATGCCAGACAACATTTATTCGAGCCGCTCGGGATTCGCCATGCCGCCTGGTCTCCAAGCCCCGAGGGCCACAGCATGGGTCACGTCGGCCTCTATCTCACCTCCCGCGACATGGCCAAATTCGGTCTTTGCTGCCTGAATGGAGGACGGTGGCAAGGCACCACGCTCATCCCGGAATCATGGCTTAAGCAAGCACTCGCTCCGCAGGTTAAGGGCTATCCCGGCTTTGGCGATTACGGATTCCAGTGGTGGACCGGCATTCAGAACGGGACTTCCTTTGCGCTTGCACACGGCCATGGAGGGCAGCAAATTTACCTTTTCCCCCAATTGGATACGGTCGTCGTATTTACTGCCGACAGCAAGGTCAGCCGCTGGAAGAACCCGCGGTTTCTGCTGGAGCGCTATATTCTTGATGATTTAAAATCAAAACCCGCTACTTCACGGCCAGACAGCTGAAAGATCGTCAACTTCTGCCCTCCCATTCAGTTCTTTCCCGAGTCCGTAATCTGACTTACATGCAATTACAGTGGATAGTACCTCCTCTTTCTGGTTACTTTATGCGATATGAATCATTTCTAAAATCAAGCCTGAGAGGAGCATGCGACATGTCCGGTAAAGACAAGGATCTCCACCCTATTTCGCGAGAAGAGGTTGAAGTAGACGGAACATATACGAATGAATGGGGACGGGAGGAATATTTAAAACGCGGCGAGGAATTTCCGTTCGATCCGCAGAAGGGCTCCACGGAGTGGCGGCTGGCGGAGTATGATTTTGAAAACCACCATCGAGGCATGACGGATGAGCGTCTTGTTCCGAAGGAAAAAGGTCCTGATAAACAGGTGAATGCCGAATCTCCGCTGCGGCATGATGTGGAAGTAGATTAAAGCCCTTGCATATCGGCAGTGAAGAGATGATTCATCAGACCTGCTTATAAAGGGTGATATGACATGCGAATATCGAAGCGGCTTCTGTTATGGCTGATCCCGATCGCCATCGTAGGAGCCTTATGGCTTATTGCTTACATCGTGGAGCCGGAATACGCCTATATACCGCCGGCACATAAATTGGAGAATACTACGCAGCTTCAAGCCCAGCAAACAGGTTTCATTCGCCAGTATGATATCTGGGGCAAAACGCTTACGGTTCCCGGTACCACCCTTCAGGATCAAGATCCCCGTTTAACAGCCGCCAATGGCGCGGTTGAGGTGACGAAAGAGCTGCTTGCTTTAGGACGCCGTACCCTATATGAGGAGTCCTTTGGCAATGAGGTATTCCTAACCGATATTTTGGGGATACTCGACGGTCCGATGAAGCTGAAGAACGTTGCCAAAGCCATCGCGGAGTTGAAGGGAAGGGGAACCACCAATTTACGAGTCGAACTCGATCAGGATGTCACCGTCGGCGGCAAGTCCTTCCGCAAGGGGGACAAGATCGATACCGGATTTGATGTAGCCAAAGGCGCCTATGCCCCCATTGGCGTTACGGTTAAATATGCCGAAGGCAAAGCCCGCATCGGCGTTAGCTGCATGGCCTGCCATGCAACCGTCAACCGTGAAACGGGAATGATCGTCGAGGGCGCGCCCAACTCCGATCTGAACCTCGGTTTAATGCTGGCACTGGCCCCGAATAGCGCGGCATATTTCACCCATACGGACATTGCGAACCTGGTGGATTATGTAAAGAACGAGCAGCGTACGGTTGTTAACTCTAAAGGAAAAACCGAAGCGCTGCCGGATCCCGCCCTGCTAGAGAAAGCCGTTGACGATAATCTGGTCAAATGGATGCCCGGCACTTTCGATACAACCGTGGATCTGGTCAGCGACGTAACCCAAATTCCCGATATGTTTACAAAGGGCGATCACCCATACAGCTGGAGCGGCTTCGCTACCGTGGGTCCCTTCAAGGGACTTAGCACCTTCAGCAACAATGTTCACGCCCAAAATACGGATACCCTGAGTCAAACCGAGGTTAGCGAACCGTTATGGGGGATCGATAAAGAGATTTATGTGGGCACCATTCTGCAAAACGCAGCCCATCGTAAGTTTCGCTATGATCCGAGCAGCGGGCTGAAGCCAACCGAATTCTTTAACCGGCTGGATCCCAACCCCGGAACCCCCGGCGTGAATGAGGCAGTTAAGATTCCAAACTTCCCGAAAGTTTCAGCCATCGCACCGAACGGGCTGTACATCAGCTCGCCGGGATTCAAAGCCGGGGAGCAAGTGAATGCCATGTCCGCCTATCAGAATACCATCCGTCCGCCTGAGACGGATCCTATGGAAATCTCCGATGCCAAGACAATCAACCTCGGAGCGGAAGTATTTAAAAAGGCGCAATGCATCACTTGCCACGCTGGCGGATTCTTTACGAATAACCGCATTATGCGCGCGGCTGAAATCGGTACCGAGCCTGCAAGGGCCAAGGCTTTTCAGCGTACGCAGAACGCTTTTGGCGAAGCGGAGTTCTACCCGCCCGATACGCCTGTGCCGATCCCTCCGGACGCCAAGATAACCAAAATCCCGCTGGACGATATCGACCCCGAGCAGATCGAGTTGGGTTTCGGCCATAAACCGTCGGGCGGCGGTTATAAGGTCAAAGGGTTGATCGGTCTTCGATGGTCCGCACCGTATTTGCACGACGGCGGCGTGGCGGTCGGGCCTAAGCTGACGCAAACCGGCGTAACGCAGACGCTTATGAAAGGGATTCACCCGGACCCTTACAACAGCCTGAAAGCCCTGATAGACCGTAAGCTGAGACTGCAGGTCGTCGAGGCGAACCGTAAGGATTCAAGGCTGAGAGACACCCATGTCACCGGTCAGGGACACGAGTATTGGGTGGACGAAAGCAGCGGGTTTACGCAGGAGCAGCAAGATGCTCTCGTGAAGTATCTGCTGCAATTAAAAATGAAATAAGTTCGGGATTTAACCATCATACTTTGTCCCATCGGCTCATAAGGTAAGGTATAAAGCTTGCCCTACCCCAGAACCGGTCTAAGACAAGGAGTTGATGAGATGTCCCCTTTCAAATCGTCCACAGGACTTCCCGAGAATCTGGCGGCTACGCTGTGCTATCTTTTTCCCATGGTCGGAGGAATTCTGTTTCTTTCATTAGAAAAAAGAAGCCGCTACGTCATATTTCATGCTCTGCAGTCCTTGCTGGCCTTCGGCGTCCTGGCCGTCGCTCACCTGCTATCGAGCGCGGTGCCCATCATCGGCCTTCTGGCCTCCGCCCTCCTGGCGCTGGTCGGCGTCTTGATGTGGCTGGTGCTTATGGCCAACGCCATTCAGGGAAAATGGTTCAAGCTGCCCTGGATCGGCAATATTGCAGAGAAACAAATGCAGCGCGTATAAAGCTTGGGGAACTCACTTAAAAATGGCTGCCTCCACTCTAGGGAGGCAGCCATTTTTGGTTGGAACCTATGGAACCGGATCAAAAAAAAGTCTATCGACGTCCTTTTCTCAGAAGTTAACCTCTAATCGCAGAAATTATTCTTGCGAGATAACGAGGGTAAGCTTCTGAAGTTGATACTGTCTTATCTTAAAAAAAAGCAGCCGGAGGTTATCCGGCTGCTTTCAGGGGCGTTTGTTATGCAGCATGCCCTTCTGCTGTTTCCCCTTGCTCTGTGCGAGTGGGCTTCGTATTTCTCAAACCATTGAAGATCAGGTTCAGCACAATCGCTGTCAAGCTGCCTGCCACAATGCCGTTATCGGCAAGAATGCGCAGATTGTCAGGCAGACTCGTGAACAGACCCGGTACGGTTGTCACACCCAGGCCCATGCCGACGGAACACGCGATAATGAACAGATTCTCGTGACGGTTAAGGTCTACCTGATCTCCTAACATCCGAATACCGGAAGATACAACCATGCCGAACAGGGCTACCATGGCCCCACCGAGAACCGAAGTCGGTACAAGCTGCGTCATAGCCGCAATCTTCGGGACAAATCCGATCAAGACCAGCAAGCCGCCTGCCACAACGATCACGTCGCGCGTCTTCACACGGCTCATCTGAATCAGACCCACGTTTTGAGAGTATGTGGTATAAGGGAACGAATTGAAAATACCGCCTACCACAATCGCAAGACCCTCCGCACGGTAACCACGGGACAGATCTTTAGATGTGATGTCACGATCCACAATTTTGCCAAGCGCCATAAATACGCCCGTCGATTCGGCAACGCTGACAATCGCCACCAGAATCATCGTCATGATCGGAACGATCTTAAACTCCGGCGTACCAAAAAAGAAGGGCTGCGGAGCACGGAACCAGCCGGCTTCGCGCAGCGGGGTTAAATCCACTCCACCGTAAAATGCGGCTACCACGGTGCCTAGAATAAGACCCAGAAGCACCGAAATCGAACGCAAGAAACCTTTGGCAAACCGATTCATGATGATAATGAAGGCAAGAACGCCGAAGCCAAGGGAAATGTTGAGCGCGCTGCCGAAATCCTCGCTGCCTTGACCGCCGCCAAGGTCATTCAAGGCTACGGGAATCAGCGTCAAACCGATAATCGTAACAACAGAGCCTGTAACGACAGGCGGGAATACCTTAATCAGCTTACCGAATAAACCGGAGAACAGAATGACAAACAAACCGGAAGCGATAATCGCTCCGTAAATGGCCGACATCCCGTGCTGCTGTCCGATAATGATCATCGGACCTACGGCCTGAAATGCGCAACCGAGCATGACCGGGAGACCGATACCGAAGTATTTGTTGCCGAATACCTGCAGCAGGGTTGCGACTCCGCATGCCAGCAAGTCGATGGCGATGAGATACGTCAACTGCTCCGTCGTTAAACCGAGTGCGCCACCGACGATAAGCGGTACGATGATTGCCCCTGCGTACATTGCCAATACATGCTGCAAACCCAGCGAAAAGGTTTTACCCGGACTCCGATTTTTATCAAAAATCGGTTCTTGCACCGCTTGTTTCTGTTGTTCCATGGCTTCTTGATTCCCCCCAATAAATTGTTAGCTTTCGGTCTATGCGAATGTCACTACGCCATCTTCAAGTGATGCAATCCGTACGAGCGACTCTACCCGATAACCCGCTTCGGCCAGCAAGCGTCCTCCTGGTTGGAACGCTTTTTCAATAACGATCCCGATGCCTACTACTTCGGCACCCGCCTGCTCTACGATTCGGGCAAGCCCGAATGCCGCCTCGCCGTTGGCAAGGAAGTCATCGACGATCAGCACTTTATCGCCAGGCTTGATGAATTTTTTCGCGACCGTAATTTCGTTGGTCTCCTGCTTGGTGAAGGAATACACCTTCTCCACGAATATATCCTCACGGAGGGTCAGCGACTTCTGCTTCCGTGCAAAGATGAGAGGCACTTCCATCTCAAGGGCGGTCATAATGCCGGGCGCGATGCCGGAGGATTCAATGGTCAATACACGAGTCACGTTCGCTTCCTTAAACAATCGCGTAAATTCCTTTCCCACCTCTTTCATCAATACCGGATCCATCTGGTGGTTCAGGAACGAATCCACCTTAAGTACCTGTCCGCTTAATACAATGCCTTCCTCTTTCACTTTGTTCTGCAGTAATTGCATGATGCTCCCCCTTAAAATTTGTTCACATTCCAAGCAAAAAAGCCCACTTCCTCCTTTCACCGATTCGCCGGGAAAGAAACAAGTGGGCACAAGCAGCAAAAACGCACCGTGAGCCATAGAGATCAAATGGAAATGACCTGGCTTGTCCGCTGCTGCTATAACCCGTAGTCCAATCATTTCCGGTGATCGGGTAGAGACATGCAGGCCGATTCCTGCACCTATACGAGAAAATGTATGATATCCAAATTCCTTAGAATGCTTGCGTGTAAATGTTATATTTCCGAATGAATGAAGTATAACGCATTCTCTATGAAAAAATAAAGTGAAAATTTACGGAAATAATAAACTACTGGTCAATTAAAGGAAAAAGCCGCCCCATATCTTTCATGGGACAGCCCTCCTGTGCATTAATTTGTTAGCACAACGTTTATGGTCCATTCCAGAGGATCACCAATGGGCACCGATATATCGCCGTTTATATCAACCAGCTGGATACGGAGCGTATAAGTCCCGACATGAGCTTGCTGCCAGCGGAACAAGATGTCACTGCCGTTTCCTTCCAGCCCCATGTCGCCAGCGGTTAAACCTGCGTTCACTCGGTATACCCCAGCACTATCGGGAGCTACGGCTTTTGTCCAACAAATTCATCTATTGAAATGTCACATGGATCTGTACAATCTCGGAGCGGGAACCCAGACGAATCGGCGGTCCCCAGAAACCGTAACCCGAGGACACGATGGAATGCATCCGGCCTTTTTGCAGATACCCCCAATCATTCTCAAACATGGCCTCCGTAATCAGATGTGCCGGGAATACCTGCCCACGGTGCGTGTGCCCAGAAACGATAAGGTCTACGCCCTGCTGCTGTGCTTCCTCCAGCGCATTTGGCTGATGATCGAGCAGAAAGATCGGCTTGGATAGATCCGCCCCATCCATGATCGTGGACAATTCGGCCCGCTCCTGATCCTGTTTATCCCGTCTGCCAATCAGCGTCAGGCCCTCCACCGTCAATTTCTCATCATACAGCACCGTCATGCCGCTCTGCTCAAGAGCCGCGATCAGCTCCGAAATTTCACCTTCGAATCGGTCATGATTGCCAAGCGAGGCATACACACCATATGTTGCCTGGATACCGGTCAGAATCTGATCGATCCCCTGGCGTAAATATGCATCCAGATCGTCATCGATGATATCGCCTGGTAACAATACCAGATCCGGCTTTAAGTCATTGATCTCCTTCACCATGCGTGAAGCGTGGGCTCTTCCTGACAGGACGCCGAAGTGCATATCGGACGCCATGACGATATTCAGTTCCTCAAATGTTCCGGGCTCTTTATCCACGTGAATATCATAAGCGCGGACCGTTGGACTATAAGCATTAAAAGAACCGAAACCGATCACAACGACCATTAGCACCAACACGATAAATCCCGCCGCCTTCTCCAGGCCATCTCTTCGAAATGCCGTCATTCTCAGCAGCCACAGCATGATGTGCATCAACGGGAGAAGGATGATCAGGACATAGAAAATAGCCATCCAATACGATCCTATCACACTCAGGACGGTGAGGTTACCGAAGAACCGTCCTGAAATAAACGATGTCGATACCACGGTCAGCACGACTATGTATATCCATTTGAGTACCATGGATGGACCCGGTTTCATCCAGCTCCATACGCTTCGGCCAATATAATAAACCAGCAAGCCATAAATTAACAATGCCACAATTCCTGCGAAAATAAACATCTCCATCCCCTTCCGTACATCCATTATAACAAGCGGATTTTACAAATCCCAGCGGACGTCAGCGGAAGGCAGATAGGCTTATTCATTTCTTTGCGAGCATCAGTATGATCTCCAGCAGGCCGCTACAAGCCCGTGCGTTGTTTAGGCAGCAGCTCGTTCAGCAGCGATTTCAGATTGCGGTCTTCCGTATATTTTTCTTGACCCATATCGAGCTCATTTACACGTATATAAGTATAACTTTCCGTGGGATTCTCCGGTTTGAAGAGAAGTTCATCATGCGGGTCAGGTACCACCATGTACTCCATTTCATGAAACATATCGAGCAGCTGCTGACCTGTAGGGTTCTCTCCTTTATCAACAAAAATCAATCCCCGAAGCTTCTTAGGTTCTTCCTTATGTCCCACTGTAAAATGAACGATGCATTCCATGCTCATTCATCCCCCTTCTCTTGGTTGTCATGATTGCGATTTATAACCGCTGCATTCATGCACTCCTGCCAGCTGCAACTTTCATTCCAGCCTGTTTCTGATCTTAAGTGATCTTAAGCAAATAAACGCCAAGATAAATCCCGGCGTCCCTATCTAATATGTTTATTACATTGTACGATGAACCATGATGCCTAACTGTGATAAAAGTCACTTCTGGAGGGGTGTCCTCATGAGCTCAGCCTGAACCCTAGGCCGTATTTCGATTGGTATCCCCGTCCATTGGGTCAGAATCAGCTTCATAATCCGCTAGTGAGTTGGATTTCGATTCCGCAGCCAGGTCTTCCTGAGCTTCAGTCTCGGCTTCCGCATTAAGATACTGGCTCTGAATCAGACCGAAGTGCTCTCCATAACGGGCTTCCAGCTGCTCACCCATGTCCTGTTCAAGCTGGAACAATACCATCTCCTGAGTAAAATGGTGCAGCAGCAGCTCCGCCAGCACCGGATGCTCCGTGATGACCGCTCCTGTATCATATTCCCCGCCGCGCATCCCTAGTATGCACCACTGTCGATCCACAACAAAGGAAAATTTCCGGCCGCCTCCTCTGCGCTCTGCAAGGCCGTTCCACCCAGACCACGCCAGCGTTCTTGAGAGTCCCTGGTCCGGGCCGTCACAAGCCCACAGCACCTTGACTCCCCTAGCCTCCGCCTCTGCTAGCGGTTCACGCAGAAGCGACGCTTCTTCACGCCAGACGTCAACCACGATCTCCTGTTTCGCTCGCTTCAATTCCCGGACGAGCACATCAAGCACCGCCTGATCTCCCTCCATACTGAGAAAGGGAGCAGCCGTACCGCTTCCTCGCGGCAAGCTCTTCTCAACAAAAGCGAGTGATGCCTCCACACGGCTGGATATCATCCGCGTCAATTCCTCCGGCTTCAGCGAGCGGTAACGGACGGGTTCCCCGTCCATTCGCTCAAGTGCCCCTTGCCGCTCCAAACGCTGCATGGCTGCATAGACATTAGAGCGCGAAGCTCCAAGTCGTTTAGCTACCTCATAACCACCCGCCGGCCCATACTCAGCAAGGTCCACCATAATTTTCGATTCAATCTCCGTAAATCCCAAATTCCGCAAATGATGCAGCAATTGTTCCATAATATTAGTCCTCCCAAGATGCTCGAACGCTTGCTCTATCATTCACACTGTCTTATTCATACTCGCGCAAGGGCATGATCGTCCGAATCCCTATATCTTAAATCTGTTCAGCTCCACAGCGCGGACACCATTTCGAGCCTTTTGGCAGGTCGACACTGCAAATCTGGCACTTCACCATATCGCGCGTCTCCTCATCATCACCAACATAGTCCTGACTTTGGTTATTCTCCTGCCAGAAACGAATGCGGCGGTCCAGTTCCAGCTGCCTCTCCCGCTCTCGCTCAAGTTCTTCCCAGTGACGGCGCTCCTTCTCCTGCTCTTCCTGCTCGATACGCAGCTGTTCCGGATTTACCTCAGGTTCAGACAGCTCCATGTCCTCGTGCTGCCGTTCCGGCTCCGGTTCATACATGTCCGGCTCGTATGGATCCGGATTCGAACGGTAATCATACGTATGCAATGGGTCCTGTTCCTGTTGTTGTTCTTCAGCCGCTGCATATTCATGTTTATCAAACATGATCTTGCGCTCAGGCTCCAATGGTTCTTCCGATGTTGACTTCTCGGGGTGAATCAAATTAGCGAGCTTGTTTCCGCAATACGGACAGAAATTCGCGTCCAGCGCGACCACCCGCCCGCATTCACAGACCCGCTCATTCTTGAGGACCGCAATGCGGTTCCGAATCGCTTCGATTTGCTCCTGCAATCCATCGCAGGTTTGCGCAAGCTCGACCATTTCTTTTTCTGCCATCGTCATATCCTGCTGACGGTAGCCCTCATAGAATACTTTACCCATCTGTAAGTAATACGAGTTTTTCTGCTGTTCGATTTCTGAAATTTGACTGTTGAGCTTATTTACTTCCACCACGTGCTGAGCCTTTTCAGTTGCGCGGTTGGCTCCATCCTTGAGCTTTTGTAAAATATTCATTTATGAATCCTCCTCTTTCTCATATCCCGATTCACCGGCGGGCCGCCGGCACATTGTCATATTCTCTTCATTAAGGTTATTAACGATTTTTAGCTAGCCATAAACCCCGCTACCCCATGTTTTTACCGATCACATACTACTCATCGTGATGATATGCTCCTCATCGTCCAGTATACTGCCGCCATGGTGATTCTATCATACCAAATTCCTTGCCCCATGTGAAAAAGGAAGCCCCTTCCAACTCCGCTGCTGATTCATCCAGGTCCCGAACGTGTATATGATTAGAAAACTGGACAGTACAATGCCGGATACTGTCGGCTTACAGCCGCGTCCTATTCCGTGCAGCCCTTAGCTGCCGAAGTCTGGAGGGATTTAATATGACAAACGATAAAAAGACGTATTATGTTTCAGTCAATCACAATCTGATCCAGGATGTACCGAACGATACGAACGAATATGTCGTATATATGGATGATGAAGAGGTCTCAAAGCTGAGGGGGCTCCTCTATGAAGTCAGCAGCAGCGATCGGTATGCGTTTAAACGGACATTCGTCCCTTATAAGTCGGCAGATCATGATGATGCTGTCGATCAATACGATGAACGAACGATAAACCTCTACCACTTTCTCCATGAACATGGAGATGAACGCACCCGCAAAACCATTGAGGACATGAACATCCTTGGCAAGCTAAACGACACTGGCTACGATGATCCCGGTTATGAAGACTCGCCATTAAATAAGTAAAGACATTCTAGACTCTTAAGAAAAACGTATATCGACGTACCTTCTCAGAAGACAGACCGCATTTAGCGGTAGTTTTTCTTGCGAGATCAGGATGGTAAGCCTCTGAAGTTTATGCTTTCTTATCTCTTAAAATACGAATGAATCCCGGAGCCAAGCCGCTCCGGGATTCATTCGTATAACAAGAACATCGCCCGGCCTTGCGCAGGTCCTGTTCTACTTTATAGATTCGCAAGCCGAGGTACAAGGATAAAAAGTCCCGTTTATCCTACGACTATTAGCACAGCTTACAGTTTAATGTTCGCCTCATCGAAGTATTCCTCCAGCGTCAAGCCGCTGTCGGCAATATCCGGCGCCAGATCCTTGCCTACATAACGGATATGCCACGGCTCGTATACATAGCCGGTAATATCCTCCGCCCCTTCCGGATAACGAATAATGAAGCCGAATTCCGGCGCACGCTGCGCCAGCCACTGCCCTTCCTCCGTATGACCGAACGTTTCCTCCAGCGCATTGCCTGCGCTTGGGCTAGACACGTCAATCGTAAGGCCTGTCTGATGCTCACTCGTACCCGGCACCGCGCTTACACGATCAGCCTCGGCTTCCCCTTTGGTACGAACATTGTTCTCGTATATCGTTTTCTGACGGGCATAAGAACGGTATCCCGATACGGCACGCAGCTCGATGCCGTCCGCTTTGGCCGCATCGAACAATTCCTCGAGCGCGTCCGCCGCTTCTTTTCTCAGATGCCGTTTTTCATGCGGCTCATCAAAAGAAAAGGGAACATTCGGCTCCACGAGATCACTTGGTTCATAACCATCCGGCAAGCTGCGCTGCTTATTCACAACAACCGTAACGGCCTCTGCGTTGGTTACGACCTGCTTGCCGCCGCTCTCCTGGATCGTGGCCTGAAGTGCATTCTCGCTGCGCTTCGCCATGACCGGATCCGCCGGCTGATTCTCAGCCCCTGTCTCACCATTTCCCGAGCCGCCCTCTGGAAGCGTGTTTCCTTCCTGGCCCTCTGCCGGCGACTGCAATTCCTGACCCTGTTCCTTACCGGAACCGGTATCATCCGATTGGCAGCCTGCCAGAATGGCCCCTGCTAACAGCAAGGATGACAGCATTACGCTTGTAAAGCGTGTACGTTTTCCCGAAAATGCATTCATCTTTTGCTTCTTCCTTTCCCACGGTTTGTCCTGCACTCATTGTACCTTATTCAGAATGAGCAGGACAAACGAGCAGCTGTCGAATCAAGCCGGATCATCTCCGTTTACGTCAGATATCCGGCAGATTGCCCGATTTATGGTGCCGCTTCTATCAAATTCATAACAATTCTGTGATGGATTCCCAACCTTACGGCGACTTCAAGCTGCGGCGCTTCTGCTCGGCTTGCTTGGCCGCTCCGCGGGCAATCACGCCGAGCGCTTTGGAAGCGCCGCGAACGCCTGGCAGTAAGCTTGTCCAGTCGCCGACGGGGCCCAGCTGATCTGCCGGAGGCGGCGGTGACAACTGCACCGCCAGCTCGCTAAGCTGCGGGCCGGGCCGGTGCAATCGGCCCTCGGCCGCCGCTTCGGCCACCCATTCGCCCGGAGAAGGGCCAGACGGCCCCTTCTCCTTCGCGCGGGTGGCCTGCTCTGCGGCAGAGCCGCCTGCCGGCGGCGGGGCTGCTTTAGCCCAGGCGTCGAAGACGCCGGCCAGCAGCGCTTCCCGCGGCAGCCCCAGCAGCGTCAGCTGCTGGAGCGGCTCTGCCGCAAGCCGCAGGGCCGCGGCAGCCAGCAAGGCTGCGGCATGCCCGCAGGCCGCTTGGCCGCAGGTGCAGCGGGTTTCGGCGGCCGGCTCTTCGCCCTGCAGGGGCGACGGCGCCAGCTCGGCGAGCCAAGGGGCATCCTGTCCTGCAAGCAGGCGGTACAACGCCTGCGGGTCTTCCTCCAGATAAGCCAGCACCGCCTCACGGGCAGCAGGGTTCAGCGTCTTCACCTGAATGCTGACCTCACAAGTCCCTGATGATTCGACGGCCTCATCTACTTTCCCCTTTAACCATCCGGGTTCGATCTCCAGCCTGATCCGTTCGGCCGATTCCGCAGATTCCATAGCCCACACCTCCTTGGCGTCCATTTCTGTATGCATTTCGGCTGCTTCACGCGCCGTATACAATCCGGTTACATCCAATCTTGCTCTTGCAGCTCGATCAACTGGCGGAGCTCACCGTCCGACATTTCCGTCAGCCAGGTTTCGCCCGACCCGACAACCTGCTCGGATAACGCCTTCTTCTGATCGATCAGTTCGTCAATCCGTTCCTCCAGCGTTCCCTGAGAAATCAGCTTGTGCACCTGAACGTTGCGGTGCTGACCGATCCGGAATACACGGTCCGTCGCCTGATTCTCGACCGCCGGGTTCCACCACCGGTCATAGTGGAGCACATGGTTCGCACGGGTCAAATTCAGGCCTACGCCCCCGGCTTTTAACGACAGAACAAAGAACTCAGTCCCCTCGCCTGCCTGGAATGCCCGTACCATTTCATCCCGCTCCCGTTTGGGCACCCCGCCATGAAGGAAATACGGCTCCTTCCCGTATTTACGTCCAAGCATGCTTACCAGCAGTTCGCCCATGCCCACATACTGGGTAAAAATCAGCGCGGATTCACCGACATCCGAGATGCTGTCGAGAATTTCAAGCATGCGCTCCATTTTGCCCGAGGACTCCGCACGCACCGCCCGTCCTTCGTCGCGTCGAAGCAGCTGCGGATGATCGCATATCTGCTTCAGCTTGGTGAGGGAGGAAAGCACAAGTCCCTTGCGAGCCATGCCCGTCCGGCTCTCGATCTGTCCCATCATCTCATCGACAACCGCTTGGTACATCGCACCTTGAACCTCGGTCAGCGGGCAATACGATTTCAATTCCAGCTTCTCCGGCAGATCCTTGCGGATATCCGGATCGCTCTTGAGTCTGCGCAGCATGAATGGAGATACCAGCTTATGAAGCTCACGGAATCTCTCCTGCTGCCCCTCTCCCGGCGCATAGCGCTGACGGAAGGTGTTAAAGGAGCCGAGATATCCCGGATTGAGAAAATGAAAGATCGACCACAGCTCCGCCAAACGGTTCTCCACCGGTGTTCCGGTCATGGCAATACGGTGTGGCGCAGATAATTTCATGACGCTCTGCGCCTGCTTCGTACGGTAATTCTTAATATATTGTGCTTCATCGAGCACCACACTCGACCACTGGATCGCAGATAAATCACCACTGTCTCTCCCCGCCAAGTGATAGGTGGTTAACACGATATCATGATTGGCCGCTTCCTGCAGGAAGTCTTCTCCACGCAGACGTCGAACCCCATGATGCACATGTAAGGTCAGATCCGGTGCAAATCGCTGAATTTCCCGCTGCCAGTTGCCCAGAAGCGAAGTCGGGCAAATGATCAGCACCGGACCGCCAGCGGATTCCGTATTGAGACGCTCCAGCAGACAGGTAATAACCTGTACCGTTTTTCCAAGTCCCATATCGTCGGCAAGGCAAACACCAAATCCCAAATCGCGCATCACGCTAAGCCACTGGTACCCCCGTTCCTGATACGGTCTCAGTTCGCCGTGAAGCGAGGAAGGAATCGGGCGAGACGGCAGCTTGCGGGCCGTTTCGCCATCCAGTAAGGAGGATAGCAGACCGGTTGTCTCTACTTCCTCGATAAAGAGACCTTTCCACATGCGTTCTCCATCCATATCAGCGCTAAGGTGCATCCATTCCGCGAGCTCCATCTCGCCCTTCTCATGGCGCTTCATGAAACGCAGCACTTGGTTGATCTCCTTCAGATCCACCTCAACCCATTCCCCGCGGAACTGGACATAAGGCAGATTCTGTTCGGCCAGAAACTTCAATTCTTCACGCGTCAGGGATTGACCTCCCATCGCTGCGGAGATCTGAAAGCTGACCAGATGCTCCATGCCTAACACCGGCAGCGGATGCGCCTCACCGGATGGTCTTGCATCCGGCATCATTTTCAGAGATAAGCCGACGCGGCGGCGCCCTTCCCTGCTCCATCGTGAAGGCATTTGAACCGTGACTCCGCTCGCCGTTAATTTCGGAACCGATTCCTTCATAAATGTGGACAAGCGGTCAAGCGACAGCGACACGCTCTCGGGAGCACGCCCATACAAGCCTGCGGCCAGCTCCGGTGCCAGCTCTGCCGCTTCTCCCAGCTTCATTAACAGCTGCAGCTGAACCCTAGAATACATCCGTCCACGGATCAACTGATCGGATTCCGGATTTCCCCATATGCTGCGGACTGGCATTAATAAACCCTCGTCCTCCTGGCTTCGTACCCAAAAGGACACCTTCCAGTCCTTGTGGCTCTCATCCAGGGGCGGCTCAAGCCGCAGCCCAAGTCCAATGGTTCCGTTCTCGGGAGGCTGATCCTCCCCGCTGGCATAAGGAAACACCGTCCCTCCAATACGTTCAACGGCTTCCTCCAGCTCGCTGACTTCCTCAGCCGTCCCTTGAATGGGAATATCCCGACTGACGGTCAATAGGCTGTTCCACCAAAGCTCCGCCAGTGGAGATTGTCCCCGCCGGTAGTTCGCCAGATAGGTCCGAAGTTTATCCTCCGATTCGCGGACAGCCGCCCGGGCTTGGCTGTCGATCACGCCGCACAGAAAAGAATACAGCACAATAGCCCCTGCTTCCTCACGGGTAGAAGGATCGAATCCGGCAAGAGCTGCAGGCGTCCCAATGGCAATTGGCGGGATATTCGCTGACAGCTGCAGAAAGCGCGCTGCATCCTCGGCAGACAGATGCGGCTTCCATACCGCTTTTATATTTTGCATCGTAGTCCGGCGCCTGCCCACGGAAGGCACCTCGGCCGTGCCTGGTGCAAACTTCCCTTGCAGTAGCAGCTCCAATGCAAATCTGCTCGCTTGTACCCAATATTCCATTTCTTCACCGACGCTTAGACCCTGAGCCTGATAATACTCAGGATCCAGCGAGATCAGCAATTGAAATGCGTCTCCCGGAGTCAGAGCAAGCCCTTCCATCGTCCGTCCGCCAAGTGTCTTCCGTTCCGGACGCCGTGTGCTTTTCGATCCGAGGACTTTGGCCGGATATCTGAGCTCGGCAAGCCGGAGGGAAGCGTTAGCGAAGGGACGGGTTCCATCCGGTCTGCGAAAGGTACGGACCACGCGGCTCCAAGCGTCCACTCTCGGTTCCGATACCTCACCGGAAAAACAAAAGAATACGTCACCTAACCATACGCCATAGAGCGGTTGATTCATCGTTGTCTCCCGTCTTTTCCTGCTTTATAGATATTATTACTATCTTATACGATAGCTTCAACATTTCAAAACGATGCGAAATCGTTCCCACGCCAAAATAACGTCAACCTTTATCATACCATGTATTTACTATTTCGTTGTGATCTATGTATTGCAGAATTCTCCTATATAGGTTAATAAAATATCCGTATTCTTATACAATCTCCGGTTACTCCAGCAGGAAAATTCCAAATCTTTTTGTTTTTTTGCGACCCTTCTGCTGATCGACCGTATGTAGATCATACATTTAGAGCTCGGGAGGGTATTTCATTATGAGTTTTGTTGGTGTTGGTGTTATCGGGATTTTGACTTTATTGCTGGGACTTTTCTTCTTCCTTCTTCACATTGTCGTCTGCGTATGGGGTTATAATGACGCCCGGCGAAAAGGCCGCAGCCCCGAATTTGCGATTCTGGTTGTGCTGGGCTTGTTGTTCTTCCCTGTTGTCGGTCTCATTATTTATTTGCTAATCCGAAATCATTATTAGTGGTGGCCATATTCCGATTCTTCTACTCCCTTTAGCCACGAGGTTCATGCTTATCAACGTTAAAGACGGTGTCTCCAAAACTGAAGTATGTTGCCACAAGAAGCAAAAAGGTCGAAGACCAGCGCTCTAAATGAGTCTGTCTTCGACCTTTTATGGTGCATGAATGAAAATCCAGGCTGTTTTTAAAGAGACAATCTACCTTGGGGACAGCCTCTATTCACGTCAATTGATCATTTCGATGGTATAGCATTATAGCGCCACCCTCGTGCTTACTTCGCCTTCAAGCTTTCCCATGATTTCTGAATGCCTTCGAACAATTGGTTCTTGTCCACATTGCCAGCCACATAACCTTGCATCTGACTGCCGAATTCATTCATGCCGCCGTCAGGGAATTTGTTGAACTCCCAGCTAAGCGCTTTGTTCTCTTTACTGTATTTCATGACATCGTTGCCCAGGTCGCCAAGCGTCTCGCTGTTTGCTTCGATGCTGGTCAGTGCCGGGATGAATTTGAACTCTTCCGTAATGTAACGTTTACCGGTCTCCGAAGTGACAAGCCAGTTCAAGAATTCCTTGGCTTCGTCCTTCACCTTCGATTTGTTGTTCACGACCCAGTTGTTTGGCACGCCGATCGGAAGCTTGTCATTCTCTTCGGCATTGTCATTGATCGGCATTGGCAGAAGGCCGATGTTCAGATCCGGATTGATGCCGTCGATTTGCACTTGCGTCCAGTTCCCGTTCTGGGTCATGGCCGCTTCACCGCTGGCAAAGGTCGTGATTTCCGTGTTGTAATCCGTCGTCAGCGGGTTCTTCTGCCCGTATTGAACGGTAAGGTCGAACAGTCTCATCCATTCGTCGAATTTCGCGTTGCCTACCAGTTTCTCCGCGCCTTCATTCATTCCTTTGACAAATGCATCCGGATCTTCTTGATGGGCGAATGGAATGTTCAGCAAGTGGTTGGCCAAAATCCAGGTCTCTTGGTATCCGTTCACGAATGGCGTAATACCGGCTGCTTGCAGTTTTTTGGCTGCTTCCTCAAGCTCTGTGAGCGTCTTAGGAAGCTCGGTGATTCCCGCCTTTTCAAACAAATCTTTATTATAAATAAATCCATAACCCTCGATGGTCATCGGTTGTCCGTACAGTTTACCGTCTTTGGTCATAGGCTCTTTGGCAACGTCAACAACGTCCTTCACCCATGGCTGGTCCGAGAGATCCTCGACATTCTCGAACCACGTTTCGAGATCGCGATATCCGCCAACGTTGAAAATGTCCGGCTCATCGCCGGAAGCGAACTTCGCTTTCAGCGCCGCGCCATAATCCGAGCCGCCGCCAACCGTTTGAATGTCCAGCTTAATGCCGGGATGCTCTTTTTCGTATTCGGCTTTCAGTTTATTCAGAGCCTCGGCGATTTCGACTTTAAATTGAAAAATCTTAATCGTTTTCGTTCCGCCTTCGGCACCACCATCAGCGCCTTGATTGTCCTCATTCTTGCCGCCGCAGGCTGCAAGCAGCGTAGAGAAAGCCAGAACCATGACCAGGAGCAGCTTACCGTATTTCTTCATTGTGAATCCTCCCTTTTTTTCTTCTATAAGGATCGTGTGCCGCATTTGTTGATAGCGTTTACTTTTCCAGTATAATCAACCTTTTTTCGTTAAATCAGGGATTATATTGATCTGTGAGGGGGAAGGAATTGACCGATTGACGGCTATCCCTTCACCGCTCCTTGCGTAATGCCCTCAATGATGTATTTCTGCATGGCCAGGAAGAAAATAATGACCGGCATGATCCCCAGCACCAGCGCCGGCAGAGCCAAATCCCACTGCTTGGTATATTGCCCAAAAAAGGCGAAGGTAGCAATCGGAATGGTCCGGAGCTCTGCGGACTGCAGGATCAGGGATGGCAGCAGGTAGTCATTCCATATCCATAGGGTGTTCAGGATGATGACCGTAACGAACATCGGCTTCATCAGCGGGAATACCACCCGGAAGAATACGCCGTATCCGCTGGATCCATCCACGGTTGCGGCTTCTTCGATCTCCATCGGGATCGATTTCACGAAGCCATGGAACAGGAATACGCTTAGCGGAACTCCGAAACCCAGGTAACAGATAATGAGTCCGTACAAGCTGTTGTTAATGCCCAGCGTTGCCGTCACTTTCACGAGCGGAATCATGATCGATTGAAACGGAATGACCATCGCCGCCACAAACAGCGCAAACATGATCTGGTTAAAGCGCGTGTTCCGGCGAACCATCTGATACGCGGTCATCGCACTTAACATCGCCAGCAGCAGATTGCTGGCTACCGTAACGACCAGCGAGTTCCAGAACGCCTGCGGGAAGTTGGTGATATCCCACGCCCGTGAATAGTTGCTCCATTCAAGAGTGGTCGGAAGTCCGGCCGAGTCCGTCAACAGATCGCCGAAGGTTTTGACAGAGTTCACGAACAGGAAGTAGAACGGGACCAGGAAGAGCAAGGCTACGATAATCATGATGATCTCGGTGGCCATGGTGTTCAGCCGATATTTTCTCGTGGTCTCCATTATGCTTCAACCTCCTTGCTCTTCGTAAATCGAACCTGCAGACTCGTTATGATGGCAACCACGATGAAGAAGATGACCGCCTTCGCCGTTCCGAGCCCGAGACGGTTATTCGTATAAGCCTCGTTGTAAATATTCATGGCCACCGACTCCGTAGAGCCGAACGGTCCGCCTTTAGTTAAGGATAGGTTCAAGTCGAACATTTTGAAGGACCAGGAAATCGCCAGGAACAAACATACCGTAACCGCCGGCATAACGAGCGGTATAATGATAGACCGCAGTACCTGCCCTCTGCTAGCGCCGTCGATTTCGGCTGCCTCCAGAATATCCTTCGGCACGTTGTTAAGCGAGGAGATGTAGATGACCATCAGGTAACCGGCCGTCTGCCATACGAAAACGATTACAATTGCCCAAAAAGCAGTTCCCTTCGTACCGAGCCACGGCAGATTGAAGAATCCGAGGTTTGTGGCATTACCGATCGCTGCAAACCCTTTGACAAAGATAAACTGCCAGATGAAACCTAGCAGCAAGCCGCCGATGACGTTTGGCATGAAAAAGATCGTCCGGAGCACATTCCGTGTTTTAAGCGGCTTGGTCAGGAAGTATGCCAGTAAAAATCCGAGCAGATTCGTCAGGATGACGCCAAGCACCGTAAACCGGGTTGTGAACCAGAAGGCATCACGGAATTTATCATCATTGGTAAAGATGGTAACAAAATTATCAAAGCCGACAAAGTCGATTTTGCTTGACACGCCATTCCAGTTCGTGAAGGAATAATAAAGACCCAGAAGGAATGGAATGATCATGATCAGGATGAAAAAAATAGTGGAGGGTCCCACGAAAAGAAACTGCTGCAGCAGCGCCGAAGATTTTTTTCGATTCATCCCTTGATCTCCCCTTTTCGTTAAGTTGTTGTATGATATACAGCCATTATGCGGTAACCTGTAAACAATAAACACGGAGAATCATGAACCGTTAGGTGTAAAATATTGACCATACGCGCTTCTGCACATTCGATAATCCAGGGGGTGATCCTACATGAAGTACCGCAGCATCCAGACCCGGCTGATCACGTTCATGCTCGCTGTCACAACCATTCCGCTCCTGCTCTCGCTGTTCATTACGTTTACGCATACCCGCGAGTCCGTGAAGGAGCAGACGGTGGATGAAAATATACGGTTGATTTATCAAGGAGCCACCAATCTGATGAACTATTTGCGCGGCATCGACCGCGCCTCCCTGTCCGTATATTCCGATCCCCATTTTCTGCGCAATCTTGCCTTAGATCCCGATAATCACCGGGTTGTAGCCGAGCTGTATACGACCTTGCAGGCCATTCAAACGGGCACGCAGGACGTGCATCAAATTTATCTACATAATAATTTAACGGGACAGTCCACCCAGATATCTAGTAATCTCCCTCGCAGGGAATTCCGGCAGGCGCCCTATCGCAAAATAGAAGAGTTCGGCCCGGGTAATACGGCCATCGAGCCCGTCCATCAGGTGCACAGTTACGGGTTCCCTCCGCGGCCTGCGGACATTCTGAATTTTGAAGTTTTCACCTTCTATCGATCCATCACCAACGTGCCGTCACCCGACCAATATGCCCTTATGGCGATCGATGTGAAACTTGACAGTATTTTGGCCATTTGCGATCAACTGTATGCTAAAGGGGAAGAACAGCTATACTTGATTGATGACGAGGGAAGCATCATCTACGGTCCGGATCCGCAGCAAAGAGGGCAAAGTTTGGACGACCCTGTGCTAATGGGCGAAATCGCTCAAGCGGATAATGGATATTATGACGGCGAAGACGCGATGATCGTCTACGAGAAGCTCGATTTGCCTTATGCTCCCTGGACGCTTGTCAAACAAATCCCGCATCAAACGCTGTACAAACATTCGACAGAACTAACGAGTATTAACGCGATTATTGCGATATTAGCACTTTTCGTTGTCATATTTGGCACCCTATGGATATCCATTCGGATTACAAGACCCATTAAACAACTCACAAGCTATATGAATCAGGTGAAAACCGGGCGGCTTGACGTGGATATTGACGTTACAAGCCCGGATGAGATCGGGATTCTCTCCCGCCGCTTCCGAACCATGATGGACACCATCAACAACCTGATCCTGCGTGAGTACCGGCTGGAAATCGCAAATAAGACCAATCAGTTGAAGGCACTTCAGGCCCAGATTGATCCGCATTTCCTATACAATTCGCTCCAGTCGATCGGTACCTTGGCCCTGCAGCACAATGTGCCGCGAATCTATTCCCTGCTCTCTTCGCTGGCGAATATGATGCGCTACAATATGCGCAACAGCGAGGGCAAAGTAACGCTGCAGGATGAGATCAACCATGTACGGCTGTACCTTGAGCTGCAGAAACAGCGGTTCAGGGACCAGCTGGACATCACATGGGATTTGGATCCGGAGAGCCTTACGGCTCCGGTTCCGAAGATGATCCTGCAGCCGATTGTTGAGAACTATTTCAAGCATGGCATGAATACACACCCCGGTGTCGGCCATATATCCATATCTTCCCGCATCTCGGAAGATCGCCGCTTGATCGTCGTCGTTGAAAATAACGGGTCATCCATCGAAGAGGCAGAGCTCGCTTCGATTCGCAGCAAGCTTGCGACCGCTTACGGCCACCCTGACCGAAACGATGCCGGCAATGATTCGATCGGGCTTTTAAACGTATTGATGCGTTTGAACTTATACTCCGACAACAAGGCTGGATTAACAATAGAGAATGTCGAGCCTCACGGCGTCAGGGTCACGCTCGATATCAACGCATGGGAGAGTGAACAGTAGAATGAGAGTATTGATCGTAGATGACGAACAGCATGTGCGGGAGGCTATAGGGCTTCTTGCAGACTGGGAGCGGCATGGCATCACGGAAATTGATCAGGCCGCTGACGGGGAGGAAGCGGTGCGCTTAATCGAGGAGAACAAACCGCAAATTGTCATGACCGACATGCGAATGCCCCGCAAAAACGGATTGGAGCTGCTCACCTGGCTGCATACCACGAAACCGGATATTAAAGTGCTCGTCATTAGCGGATATGATGATTTTGAATATGTGCGTCATACGATCCGTTCGGGAGGCATTGACTATATCCTCAAGCCCGTTGAACCGGACAGCTTGAACGAGGCGCTGGCCAAAGCGGTTCAAACCTGGCAGCTCGAGGAAGAGAAACGGCAGCAGATAACCAATCAGAATATCGAAATGAATCAGATGACCCCTTTCTATATGGACCGCCTGCTCTCGGATCTCGTTAACGGCTACGGCAACAGGGACAGCGTGGTTTCTCAATTGCGGAACCGGATGACGCTGCCGGTAATCGGCATGACCTATAACGTTGCCGTGCTGCGCGATGATCAATTTGACGAAGCTTTGCTGTCCAAATTCCGCAACAGGCGCCATCTGCTATCCTTCACGCTCATCAATATTTGCAATGAGCTGTTGATGGATCAGGGCGTTGCATTTCGACACATCGACAAACCCGGGGAAATCATTCTGCTCTGTTGGAATCCGCGGCTTCCCTTTAACGACGTGCTGGACCGAATCAATGACGGGTTCTTCTCCACCCTTCGCAGGCGGAGCCATTTCGGTGCCGCCAAAGCAGGCGCCTTTCCCGATGATCTGCCGAAGGCTTATCTAAATGCCGTCCAAGCCTTGTGCAGCCGCAATTTATTAACCGGCAAATGCCGCATCCATCGCGAACGTGCCGTTGAAAGCGAAGGCTCGCGCACCCTGCGGCTCTCCTCCTACGAGGAGAAATTCAAGCTGGCTGCACTCAGTGGGAGCAAGGAGCGCATTGAGACAGCCACGGAAGAGTGGCTCCAGGATGTGCGCGAGAGGGATCTCGTATCGCCGGAGCATCTGGTGAGGTGGAATTCGGAATGGGACTGGATCCAGTATCATTGGACGGAAAATGAAGTGAAAAGCACGCAGGAACCCGTCGAAGACGCTGAAATCTCGCAGGATCTTCCCTCCGCGCTTCCTTACAGCGAGGACGGAATGATCTGCTGGGACCGTTGGCGCGAACAGATCAGCGGAAGGCTTTATGCGGCATCCCGGGTCCTTACCCAGATCCATTCCAAGGACAACCACATCATTCATGACATTGCCCGCTATTTGGAGCAGCACTATCATGAGGAGATTTCCCTTCAGCAAATTGCGGGGAAGTTCTTTCTTAGCAGGGAGTACATTTCGCGTAAATTCAAACAGGAATTCGCCGTGACGTTATCGGATTTTCTCGGGCGGATTCGAATCAACAAAGCTAAAACGCTGCTGCTCAATCCCCAGATCCGGATCGCCCAAATCGCGGAGATGGTCGGTTACCAAGACGAAAAATATTTCAGTAAGGTATTCAAAAAGATGGAGGGTTTCACGCCCAACGAATACCGCAAGACGCATATGAGTTAAGTAAAAGGGCCAGCACCCTTTACTTGAACGCTGGCTTGATATTCATTCTTTTGGGTATATTCTATATATTCCAGACTGATATCAGGAGGAGATTGTATGTACCGCACCAACCCGTACCGCTGGTGGAATCTGCTGTTTTTCGCCGGGGTAATCACCGTGAATGTGTTATCAGGCATGCTGCCGCTTGGCGGCAGAACAACCGGGGAGATATCGGATATGTATTATACGGCGATCACTCCCGCAGGTTATGCCTTTTCCATATGGTCCGTCATCTATGTGCTGCTGCTCTTTTTTGTCATCTACCAGCTGCGTCGTGACACCGGAAACCGCGATTCCGTAAGATCCATCGGGCCATGGTTTATAGTCAGCTGCGTATTCAATATGGCTTGGCTTGTATTATGGCACTATTTGTACATTGAATGGTCTGTCGTGGCGATGTTGTTACTGCTGTTAACCCTGTGGGTTCTATATGTCCGCACGCATACGATAGACTATCCGACGTCAGGCGAGAAGTTCTGTCTGAAATTGCCGTTCAGCCTATATATCGGCTGGGTGTGCCCTGCCTTTATCGTCAATGTCGGGATCGTGTTTCAGAAGAATGACTGGAGCCTCTTCGGCCTGCGCGAGACTACTTTAGGGATTGTGCTGCTCTGCATCGGTGCTTTACTCCCTATCCTGATCGGCCAGCGTTACCGGGACAGCATCGTGCCGCTGGTCTTCACCTGGGCTTACATCGCCATCGCGGCCGAGCATCGGGAGACCGACAGCATCTTAATGACCGCCTTTGTACTCTCTATCGTCCTGCTCGTATATGCTATATGGCTCTTCTTTACGCGCAATCGGAGACGATCCCGGTATTAAAACCGAGTCTTAACGAAAAGCACGGTTCCTTGCTCATCCCAGGGATTAGTTTCAATACGCATTTTCATGGGGCAAAAAAAAGGAGCTTTGCCAATGCAGGCAAAGCTCCTTTTGACATGTGATAATATCGCTTATTGCTTAACGGCAATGACTTCAATCTCAACCAGTCCGTCCTTCGGCAAACGAGCAACCTCAACGGCGCTGCGAGCAGGGTACGGCTCGGAGAAGAAGCTTCCGTAGACTTCGTTGACCGCCGCGAAATCGTTCATATCCTTCAGGAATACCGTGGTTTTCACCACGTGATCCAGGCTTGTCCCGGCAGCTTCAAGGATCGCCTTTACGTTGCTGAGCGACAGCTTCGCTTGCTCCTGAACCCCCTCGCCGAACTCGCCCGTTTCCGGATTCAGGCCCAACTGGCCTGAAGTATATACGAATCCGTTGATTTCTACAGCTTGGCTGTATGGTCCGATGGCTCCCGGGGCTTTGTTGGTCGATATGATATGTTTACTCATGATATGTCACCCTTTCTATGTATTCCTATCTGTGTACATTGTAATCTGCCACGAGTACTCTGGCAAATTTAATCGGTGGCCTCGCCGAGAACATGCATGACTTCATTGGTGTATACATGGTGGCCTTTCATATCCGTTAAGCCGATATTCACCATCGACTTGGCTACTTTCCGCGCGGGTATGGCCCGGTATGGAGCCAGCTTCGGACCTTTGAAAGCAAAGTCGAGGGAAGTCATGAGAACCGAGGCCACCCGCTCTCCAAACCGCCGCTCGGGCCGCTCGCCCAGCAATAATGACGGTCTGAACAGATGCAGCCCCAGAAAACCGATCCCGGCCAGCTTTTCTTCAACCTCTCCCTTGGTCCGAAGATAGAAATTACGCACCTTCGGATCGGCGCCCGCAGAACTGACCGCCATAAATTGTCTCACCCCGTGCCGCTTAGCCAACTCGGCTGTCTTGATGACATAATCCATATCCACTTTGCGGAACTGCTGCTGGGAACCGGCCTTTTTGATCGTTGTTCCCAGGCAGCAGTACACGCTATGGACGCCGGAAAAAGCTTCGCTGTATCGATCCAGCCGATCCCATTCCACCAGGATGGGCTTCAGCTGGGGATGCGCAATATCAGGAAGACTTCGTACCAGCACGCGAACCTCTTCAAGCTCCCCGCGGCCCAGCAGTTCTTCGGTTACCATACGCCCCACAAGCCCCGTGGCCCCAACTACGAGTGCAACCATTCCCACCTCAAACCCTCCCTCCGTTCATGATATGAAATATAAATGACATGAAAGGCCTCTGCAGCCTGCCGCTCTTCTAAGCAGAACGAAGCACTCTCCGCCCTACCGTCAAAGCGATGAGTATCATCAACATGCCCACTGCGGTTTGAAAACCATATCGGGCTCCCCCGTCCGGGAATGGGCTGATCAAACTTCCTTTTGACCTCATTCTACACCGCATCGGACCCAAGTCAATATGACTATCTAAATATAAAACTCACATGAATTTCTCATGGCGCATGACCTGGACAACCACGCCTAAAAAGACAAAAAAAAGAGCGCAAATCAGGCTCGATTTGCACTCTTTCTCCAAGCGGTTATGAAACTGGTCAGCGGTTTCCACTCTCTGCGGAGCCAGCCGGAGGATTCGGCAGTTTCCTCCGCCATGACGCCCGAGGTGGGCGCTGCCGCCTGCTGACTGTCCGTGACAGGGAGAAATTCCTCATTCATCATCTCATAGTATCCCAAATGATAGGTGCTGACCATGTCTCCGTGTAAGGTAAACACCTTGCCGTCACGAATATCGATCACCTTGCCGGTCACAACCCGGGATTCCAACATGATTCATTCTGCCTCCCTTATCGTCTTATGGACTAGTCGCGGTATCTTGTACTCCAATCCGTATATTCACGCTCCGCCGCATCCTTCGTGTGCCCATAACGTTCCTGCAGCTTGCCAACCAATTTATCTTTCTCGCCGTCGATCACATCAAGATCGTCATCCGTCAATTTGCCCCATTGCTTCTTCGCTTCACCCTTCATCTGTTTCCATTTCCCTTTAAATACGTTGCTATCCATAAATATCAGCTCCTCTTAGAGTAATGAATGATGAAATGTAGAATTGCCTGTACTTGTGTATACCCCTCAGGAGTTTTTCTGAATCCTGGCAAACGATTCATCACGATGTTCAATCTTGAACCGCTCCCCAAAGATCAGCATTCAAAAAAGCGGCCCCCATAGATCTCAATAGATCCACGGGGGCCGCTTTACTTCCGCATGCATATCCGATTTCCTATCCCAAGAAGCAAAAACTTCCACATCATCCCTTCAGTTTGATGACCGCCCCTTCCCTTTCCCTCTCCTTGTCCTTTTCCTCCTCTTTATCTTCCCCAACCAGCTCCCTTGCGGAGGCTTTGAATTCAGATAACGTGCGGCCCACCGCCCGGCCAAGCTCCGGGAGCTTGGAAGGCCCAAACAGAATGAGCACGACAATCAAAATCATCATCAATCCGACAAAGCCGACATTTTGGAACATAAGGACCCAACTCCTTTAATAAGTGATGGTGACTGTGCTTTTGGGAAACGAAGCCGCTTTGGATCGGCTTGATTCATGGAATAATAAACAACTTACTTCTTCTTATCCTTGCTCGGGTACACGGCGACGGCTTCAATCTCAATCAACCAATCGGCATTCACGAGGCTGGCTACTCCCACGGTGGAACGCGCAGGCTTCACGGGATTCTCCTTCGTATTGAAAAACTGGGCGTATGCGTCAAACCAGCCGGTATAATCAAAAGCTCCGTTCTTGGCTGCATCCGGGGTCAGGTACACTCTCAAATAAACGACATCTTTCATTGTCAGTCCCTGCTCCTTCAGCTGCTTCTCGATTTCTTTCAAGATGCCGATCCCCTGGGTTTTCGTATCGCCATAGCGCTCATAAACCGTCTTGCCATCCTTGTTCAGTAAGGGCGGAACCGTCCCGCTTGTAAAGAGATAGGAAGCTCCTTCGGGTACGATAACCCCGCTGGAAATAGAGGAGGTAGGACTGCCGTAAAATTTCGGAGAGGGTGTGGCTTTGGACGGCTTCTTATGGGCAGAAGAGTTATCGGCATACGCGGTCACGCTCACGGCACTGAACAGCATGGCCAGCGCCAGGATCGTCTTCATTTTATTTTTCATTGGAGTTGTCTCCCTTCTATTTATGCTTTCATCACGCGCTGATGGATATCGGTTACGACCTCGCGGGCGGACTCAATGGCGCCTGCCTGCCAGGCCGTAATGTAGCTGATGTGCTCCCCTGCCAGGTAAATGCGGTTATCCGGCTTGCAGAGGGTAGGGTAGTAGGTTTTCCTATCATTGGCGGAATAGGATACCCAGCCCCCCTCCTGGTATTTGGTCTTCTTCCAGTCGATCGAGAAGGATGCCTCGAATTCCTTCGGATACTGCGGATGGATTTTGGCCCCCTGCGTCAACGCCAGTTTCTCGCGCTCGGCATACGACATGCCGCCGAGTTTATCAGCAACGCCTCCGTACGCATAATAGCCAAGCAAGATCCCCTTCTTCCCAAAATAATCTGTCGGCGGATAGTAGATTTGCGTGATGTCCATATTCGTCAAACTGCTGCCGCCGTACAAATACTCGTCCTCTTCCCAGAAGCGCCGCTTGAACTGCAAACCGATTTTACCGGCGGAGGCGTAGCCGACGCTGCTTATCGCTTTGGACATCTCCGGCGAGAAGTCGGCCGGGATCTTCTTCAGCACCGTCAGCGGTATGGTGCAGATACAGTAATCGCCGCGGATTTCCTGCTCTCTGCCGGAATGGCCGTCCGCGTACACAATCCGCACACCAGAGGTAGACTGGCGAATTTCCTTCACCTCGGCCCGGTACTTGATCCGGCTGCCTACCCGTTTCTCAAATGCCTTAACGATGGCGTCCATGCCGCCTACGGGATGAAACATCATCATCTGCTGGTCGTAACCGTATTCGTTGCTGAAATATTTCCCGAAACCGGAATTGATGATAGCCTTCAAATCGAACGGATCCCGGAGCACACCCGCATCCAGGCGGCTTCCCGGTTCATCCTTATATCCGCCGCGCTCCGATCCCTTATAGAACAGGTCTGGATTCAGATCTCCTTCGGCCTTCAGATAATCGACCAGCTTCAGCTTCTCTTCCGCCGTCAACGGTAGATCCAGCGCATTTTGATTCACGGCTTTGGCCAGCATTTCGGCCACGTAACCGCGTACGTCGGCTTTGGCTGCACGCTTGGGGACGCGCTGCCCCGATAAAGCCCCCACGTTCTCGTTATAGTAATAACCGCTCTCATTCACATTGTTGAATGGCTCGATGGCTACGCCAAACTTCTTGCAATAATCCAGCGTGACGTGAAACTGCGGAATCCGCATCGGACCTGCATTGAAATACAGTCCGATATCAAAGCGGGAAGTCTGGCGGCCGGATCCGATCTCCGCCACGGAGGTTCCTTTGCGGATCGTCCAGTTGCGCCCACCGGCGAAGCTTTTCGCTTCCAATATCGTACAGTCGTAACCTGCAAGACCGAGCTCATACGCTGCCGTCAGCCCCGCGATCCCTGCGCCAAGAATAATAATCTTCTTGCCGCCGCGGCCGCTTAAGTTCAGGTCATCCTTCCCGGGAGGCGTATATTCCGCTGCTTTCAACGTTTCCGGCGTAAGGAGCCCCATCGTACCCATCAAGCTGAAGACAGCGACAGAGCCGCCCACCTTGCCAACAGTCGTCAGAAATTGCCTCCGGGTCATCTCTTTTGGTTGTTCTTTTGTAGCCACCCTCGTTCACTCCTTCGCTAGTTTGTGTGATTGGATTCATGAGCCGATCTTAGCAGAGAAAACAAGGTTTGACTTAAAGTTTGTCAGGAATTCTTACACGGTTTTTTTATTTTTGAAAAATGATTGCTTTTTCACCCTGTTTTTCATAAAATCATGTCATAAATCCTTCCAAACAAAATGAATACGCCCAAATTATTGCCGTTTTATCTTCTTCGGTTTTAATCCCAAGCCATTTACAGCAGCTCAGGGTTAACAATACTTACATAGGAGGTAAAGATCATGGAGAGTAAGGTGATGAGTATTGGGGTTGTTTGCGAACTGACCGGCTTGACGGAACGGCAAATCCGGTATTACGAGGAACGGAAGCTTATATTTCCGGAGCGTACGAAGGGAGGGAATCGCCGATATTCTTTTGAGGATGTGAAGATCATCCAGGAAATCCATCAAAAAATGCAGGAGGGATTTAATACATTTGAACTCAAGGAATTGAACAAAACGAAAAAACAGCGCTGCACGCCCATCTTCCGATGATGCAGAAAGGAGTGAACGAGACTATGGAGTTCAAGAATACGATGACGATGCTGGAGCACATCGCCGAGCTAAGGAAGCGGATCCTTCAGGTGGCCGCCGTCTTCATTCTGAGCATGGCTGCCGGCTTGATTGCCGCTCCCCATGTGTTATCCGTATTGAAACATCACTCGCCGGCCTTTCAGGTAACCTGGAACGTATTCTCGCCATGGGACGGACTGCGCATCTATATGAGCATAAGCATCGTATTATCGCTGCTTCCTACCCTGCCATTTGCCCTTTATCAAATATGGCTGTTCGTCAATCAGGGACTGAATAACCGCGAGCAGAGAGCAGCTCTCCGGTTTATCCCCTTCTCTGCGTTGTGCTTTATCATAGGGGTTAGTTTTGCGTATTTTGTCGTTTTTCCCATGAGTCTTGCCTTTACGACGGGAATCAACAGTCAGATGGAACTCGTGGAAACCTATGGTGTCTCCCAGTACTTCGGGTTCATGTTCAATATCATCATCCCGCTGTCCCTTGCCTTTGAGCTGCCTGTCGTCGTCCTGTTTCTAACGCGAATAGGAATATTAAGCCCGGCCATTCTGCACACGATGAGGCGGTATGCCTATGTCGTTCTGGTGATCGTTGCAGCGCTGATCTCGCCGCCTGACCTCGTATCCCACTTGATGGTTGCCATCCCGCTCATTGGTCTGTATGAGATCAGCACATGGCTGGCTAGCTGGATGCATCGCAAACAGAAGCATGTGGAGCATGAAGAAGGCACGGAAATCGATACGGCTCACCAGATGATATGATATCCGGTTTTCATTCATCCCTAGCCAAAACGGCGGAAGCAGCATGGAGATCGCAACCACTTGCTTGGCTGTCCTGGGGTCCAGTGATATGTTAACGACAGTCACACAAAAAAAGAGGCCGTTTACCTGCACAGGTACGGCCTCTTTCTTATTCCTATTCCATTGAACCAGGAGCGATTCCCTGCTTATTATCACTAGCGGATCGTAATGACCTTCTTCTCCGCTTTCATATATTTAACGAACATGCCCGCATAATCGGGATCCCACTGGGTTCCCCTGCCGGCTTCCAGTATGTTCAAGGCATCAACGGATTTCATGCCGCTGCGGTACGGCCTGTCCGACGTCATGGCATCATAGGCATCGGCCACGGCAATAATCCGGCCGAACAGCGGAATTTCCTTCCCCTTCAAACCGTCAGGGTATCCGCACCCGTCATACCGCTCATGATGGGATCGTACCCCCTCCAGATAAGGTGCCATGGCATCGGCAGGCTCGATCTGCAGGAGAATGTTCTCTCCTTGAGCAGGGTGAGCCTTTACTTGATCGAACTCCTCTGCCGTCAGTTTTCCTTCCTTCAGCAAAATATTGTCCCGAACCCCGATCTTGCCGATATCATGCAGCAATGCCGTCTTGTGCAAAAGATCAACCTGCTCTTCGCTGAGTCCAGCCAGCCGGCCGATTAACACCGAATATTCCGCCACCCGAAGCGAATGTCCTGCCGTGTAAGGATCTCTGGCATCCAGCGCCGCTGCCAGGGCGGCAAAGTAACTGTCCAGCAGCTTGCGATTCCGCTCCTCGCGCACCTGCAGTCCGCGAACCATCATATTGAAACCCGCGATCAAATTGGAAAACTCATCGGAATAGAGATTGGAGGTCTGAATCAGACGCCCTTCCTTAATCTCATTCATCGCCCGGTACAGCTGCCGGATCGGCCGCTGTAAATCCTGGGTCAAGAGCCAGGCGCCGATATAAGCAAAACCGACACCAAGCAGCAATATAAATCCCGCCCAGCCCCAGTACTGCTGTGCTACGATCTGACTAAGCCCCTCCAGACGAATCTGCACCGCCAGACTGAACAGAAACAGCGGAAAGGTGCCGATCAGCATCGTGCTCAGCAGAAACTTCGTCTGAATCGCCATGAATACATGGCCCTCAAGGGAGAAATCCACGCCATAACGCGACAACGCCTGCCGCCGAATCTCTTTGATCAGCGGACGGATCGCAGCGATCGTCAGGAAGAATTCGATCATGGCATGACAGCTGGCTAGCAGGACCGCCCCAAGGCAAGCCAGCCATATATAGAACGGCGGAAAATTCAATTTTCCCTGCTCCATCATCCAAACCGTAAGCAGAATGGCCGGAAGCGACAAACCGAGCAGATGAGGCCCGAATATGCGGTATACCGCTAAACGCGGCATGCGGTGTATACTCAAATATGCTTTTTCCAACGTTTCCAAATCCGTATTCCCTTCATCAAACCCCGCGTGAATCGGTCGTAAATGCCGAAGAAAGACGGTCAGCTCCGACGCAATCATCACCATGAACGAAATGGCCAGTATGACCACAAGACGCACGCCTTCCTCAATAGGAATTTCCAGAGTCGTTACCATTAATACGCCACCCACAACAAGCACAGCTGCAATGGACCCGATCATATAGTTCCGGATTAGCTGTTTAAGAAAAGACTTATACAGTTGCATGGAACGCCTACTTTCATTAACAGATGATAACCATCGGCAAGGCATATGAGCTCCGAACGTATTCGACATGATGCTACAATTTTAAGAGCGCAGCAGCAGAATTTGCAAGAAAAAATTGTTAATATGAATATCGTTGGATTTCAGGAAAAAATCAAGCGTTTTTACATAACATTCTAATATTCATTTGAATATCTTTGCTTATTACGAGCACTTGTGCTATAATAAGTTATTGTTATATGAAGTTTAACCCCGTTAGTTCCTCGAAACATGGTTATTTACATCTCTGTTGAAGTGCAAATTCCTATTTTATGACCCTAAGAGTAAGAGTTTTATGGAACAGTTTTCTGATTCACACTGGAGCGGTCATCGGAGCCGCAAGGACGAAAGAGAGGCAGGGCTTTTGTCGTTTTAGAAGCAAAGATTCTTGAGAATACTTCAAATACGGAACCGACTGTACAGCCGTTATTGGCCGTCAGGGGTTAAATTTTATATGTGCTTTTTGGCGCTCAATCAAGGACTCGGCCTTTGGCCGGGTCCTTTTCCATGTTACGCTGCCCTTTCGTTTGTCGAATCCCAAAAGACCAGTGACAGCCGCCTAAACGGCTGCATATGATACCGGAGACGATGAGTATTCGGAAGGAGCGTGTTGTTTTGAAGAAAAAGAAGAAAAGCCCATCATCTTCCTCTTCCCAGCCCTACAGGGTAGATCCCCATACAAGGGAGCTTGATCTGCTTGAGCGAAATAAAGGACGCAGCCTCAAAAAAGATAAAGATGCCCACATCCTTTCAGCAGCTACCATTATGGATCTGGATGAGGATCTTATCGGCCTTATGGAATTAAAACAAGAAGAAAACAAACAAAACAAAGAAAACCAAGAAAACCAAGAAAACAACCCATTATCGGGATCTGACGAAGATTCCACCTTCCCTATAGAAGATGACGTAGCCGCTGACACCCCGACCGTGCCTACCGATCCCCCATCCCTTCCCGAGATGGAGATTGAGCATGTGCAGCTGATTATGGAAAAGGAAATGCCTGAAATTAAGGGCGCATTCATATATACAGAGGACATAGGGGAATATGCGGTAACCGAAAGCCGGATCGCTTCGAGAGCGGTCACAGCATCCAAGCTGTCACGTGGTGCCGTCGGGCCTGAAGCCATACAGGATTACAGCGTCACCAGTCTGCACCTTGCCGACGAAGCCGTAACCTCAGGAAAAATCGCGCCATTATCGATCACAGGGGAACATCTGATGGATGGCATCTTATCTACGCGCAAGTTTCGGGACGGTTCCGTAAATGCCAGCAAGATCAAGGATGGCAGCGTAACCTCGCAGAAGCTGGCTGACCACGCCGTGGTCAGCGACAAAATCGCGGATGGGGCCATTACTGCTCGTCATCTTCAACAGCTCCTCGTGACAACCGACCTGCTCGAAGACCAAGCGGTTCAAGGGGACAAAATCGCATCCAGCGCCGTAGAAACCCGACATCTCGCTAATGAGAGCGTCCATAGCTCCAAGCTTGCGGAGGATGCTGTCACTTCGACCAAAATCCGTGAAGGTGCCGTAACAGGAAAAAAAATCGCCGATGATACCATCTCGGGTTCTCACATAAAACCGCAAAGCATCGAGAGCAAACATTTGGCCAGCGAGGCGGTAACTGCGGAGCATATTGCTGCCGGCAGCATCGGGTCAGGCCTAATTGCTGACGGTGCAATCAACGCCGGGCATATTCAGGAAGGCTCGCTCAGCGCCCGCCATTTAGCGAACGGAGCCATAGGATCAGAGCAAATCCAGTTCGGCTCCATCGGTTCCGATCAGATCGGCATCAACGCTGTTGCCCCCCGCCATCTGGCTGATTCCAGTGTCACAAGTTCCAAGCTTGCCGATCAATCCGTCCATACGGTGAAGCTGGTTGAACAGGCGGTTACGGCTTCGAAAATCGCGGACCAGAGCATACTCCCTACCAAAATTGCCAATGAAGCCGTTCAAACGCGCCATCTGGCAAAGGGCGCGGTCGAATCGGACCAGATTGCATCGAATGCCATTCTAACCCGGCATCTCGCTGCGGATGCAATAAATGCCGAGCATATTGCCGAGGGCAGCATCTCACCTCAGCATTTCGCACCTCAGAGCGTCATAGGGCGTGCAATTCAGCCCAAAACGATAGCGGAACAGCATCTGGCTGACGGAGCGATCGGAAAACAGCATCTTCAGCCCGCATCCGTCGGCGAAGAGACGCTAGCACCCGAGAGCGTGACGAGCCAAAAGCTTGCGCTTGGATCGGTTGGCGGAGCCATTATTGCTAAGCATGGCGTAACCTCCGGCAATATTGCCAGCGAAGCCATTCAGCAGCAGCACTTGTCAGCAGGCAGTGTAGGCGCCGAAGCTCTGCAAAACGGGGCGGTTCGCGAGCCTCATCTGACCGATGGATCTGTTGCCAGTCGCCATCTGCAGAAGGGAAGCGTACGTACACAAGCGCTCGCACAGGGTTCGGTAACGACAGATAAAATTGCGGCAGGCAGCATCGTGGAGTCCTCGATCGGCGATGGGGTTATTGCGCCTCGACATTTGGGGGACCATGCGGTAACTTCGCCGAAACTGTCTCCGGAAAGCGTGTCCACGGATAAACTGACAGACCTTGCCGTAACTTCAAATAAACTGGCTGAGAGCAGTGTCTCTGCTGCCAAAATAGCTCCAAAGGCTGTTCAATCCACTCATCTCTCGCCGAATTCGGTGACTTCAGAAGCAATTCAGAACAAGGCCGTTACTTCGGAGAAAATTGCTCCGCAGGCTGTAGAGGGTGCACATCTGGGACTGGAATCCATCCTGGGCAAACATATCATACAGGAAGCCATTCATGGCTATCACTTGAAGAAAAAATCCATCACGTTAAGCCATTTGGCCGATGAAAGCCGCTCAGCAGAAGCGTTGTTTGCGGACGGCAGCATCCCGGGCGTAAAAATCGGACCACAATCCATTACGGAAGCCCACCTCTTGCCTTCGTCAGTCTCGGGAGCCGCGCTGCAAGCGAACGCCGTGAGTGGTGACAAGATCAAGCCTCTCTCCATTTCAGCAGTGCATCTGCAAGAAGCGAGCGTTCAGTCTGACCACCTGGGCGTGGATATTGTCAAATCACAGCATATGGATGAGGGATCGGTGACTGGACGCCATCTTGCTTCCAGCTCTGTTAATGCCCGGCACATTCAGGCAGAGAGCATAGAATCCGCACATATCACGAACGGCGCCGTCCTTCCTGAGCATGTCGCCGGAGAATCGATCCAGAGCGGACATCTCGCCGAAGGCGCTGTGTGCTCCAAGCATATTGAATTGTTCTCGATTCAGAGCCATCACCTGGCTCCGTACTCCATCAACGCAGCCCATCTCGGAAATCAGTCTGTCGGTCATGTCCACCTGCAGCCGGACAGCGTTGGCGTTGATCAATTGCAGCCGGGGGCCGTAAAATCGAGGCAGCTGGCGGAGGGTGCCGTTCTTCCCCATCACCTGCAAATTTCCAGCATCGGTTCGCAGCATATCGAAGCCGGCGCAATCACAACGGAACTTGTGCAGGACGGTGGAATTACAGGCAGCAAGATTGCTGAAGCTTCTATCACCGGCAAGCACGTTGCCGATGGTTCGCTCACAGGCGCGCAGATTGCCGACGGGGCAATTGGCAGCAAGCATCTCGGGCCGGATGCCTTCAACAACTTCACGTTAGCCGAAGGATCGGTTACAGGCAGCAAGATTGCTGAGGCCACCATTACAGGATCGCACGTTGCAGACGGCTCCCTGACGGGTGCGCAGATAGCCGACGGAGCCATCGGTAGCCGGCATCTCGGACCGGATGCCTTCAACAACTTCTCG
>NZ_BIMF01000030.1 GCF_004000945.1 Paenibacillus lautus NBRC 15380 | reverse complement strand
ATTACATCGAAGAAAGCTCCCATCACAAAGTGATCGGGGGTTTTTTTGTCTAGGGATGAGAACCCAGGATAGGGTTCGTCGGAGCATAAGTGGCGTTAGGCATACTTCGCAGTCTCGACCGAAGGGAGAGTACCCATTTTCTCTTTCGTTGAACTTAAATGGGGGAGAGCTCAATGAAACAGATTATTGCCATGGGTGGCGGCGGTTTCTCGATGGAACCGGATAATCTCTTGCTTGATCGCTATGTTCTGGCACAAGTATCGAGAGAGATGCCTGAAGTGTGTTTTGTTCCGACGGCAAGCGGGGATGCGGATGGTTATGTTGAACGTTTCTATCATGCTTTCCGGACACTGCCGTGCACTCCCAGCCATCTGTTACTGTTTCAGGCGAACTTTGCCGATCTTCGGTCTTTTGTACTCAAGAAGGATATCATCTATGTTGGCGGGGGCAATACCCGGAATATGCTCGTCTTGTGGAAGGAATGGGGCTTGGATCAGATACTCAAAGAGGCTTATGAACAGGGTGTCATCTTAACCGGGTTAAGCGCTGGTTCCATTTGTTGGTTTGAGCAAGGGGTGACGGACCCGTTGAACGGGCCTTTGTACAAGCTTGAGGGTTTGGGTCTATTACAAGGCAGTCATTGCCCGCATTATGATGGTGAGAGCAAAAGAAGACCTGCCTATCATAAACTCGTGCTTCAAGGTGAAGCACAAGCGGGATATGCTGCTGATGATGGGGTTGCATTGCATTTTATGGATGGACGGTTGCATAGAATCGTAAGCTCAAGGAAAAATGCACATGCATACCTTGTGGAGCGCGAAGGAAATAGCGTTCAAGAAGCGAAGTTAACGCCGGACTTTTTAGGCTGATTTATCGGCCGAAAAAGCTCCAAAAATAAATATTAAAATTTACGAAAAAAAAGCTTGCCAGCATTTTTGAAATTATGCTATACTCAATCTTGTCGTCACGGCGACGTGGTTAAAGTGGCCCGTTGGTCAAGGGGTTAAGACACCTCCCTTTCACGGAGGTAACAGGGGTTCGAATCCCCTACGGGTCACCACTTTCTATATTACTTCGGGGATGAGAACCCCGTCGGTTCGTCGGAGCATAACCTTCGTTAGGATAGGCTTCGCAGTCTCGAACGAAGAGAGAGTATCCCCTACGGGTCACCACTTTCTTATATGGCAGCAGCATGATTGTCATCGAGAGCCATTAGCTCAGTTGGTAGAGCACCTGACTTTTAATCAGGGTGTCGAAGGTTCGAGCCCTTCATGGCTCACCATTTTTATGAAGTAACGAAATGATGTACCCCTTATATTATGCGGTAGTGGTGGAATGGCAGACACGCTATCTTGAGGGGGTAGTGGGTGTATACCCGTGGAGGTTCGAGTCCTCTCTACCGCATACGAACATTAAGAAAAAGCTCCGCACTTTGTGCGGGGCTTTTTTTGCGTTCAAGATATCAGAAAGTATAAACTTCGAAGGATGGCCTACCTGATATCGCAAGAAAAACAACATCTAAACGCGGTCTGTCTTCTTAAGAATGTACGTCGATAGACGTTTTTCTTACACCAAGGTTTACATAGGATTCATCACGGTTTTCATCGATTTTCAGTGCGCGTTTATGCAAAACTGGTGTTTCATCTCTGGTCAGGAGTTTAATATCATAACGTGGACGAGCAACAACTTCAAATTACCTATAAGGAGTGATTCAGAATGGCTAATAACAACAATGGAAAGATGAGCCGTGAAGAAGCAGGACGTTTAGGTGGAGAAGCAACAGCGAACAACCATGACAAAGAGTTCTACCAAGAAATCGGACGGAAGGGCGGCGAAGCAACTTCCCGGTCCCATGACAAAGAGTTTTATCAGGATATCGGTAAAAAGGGTGGAGAATCCACGTCAAACTCCCATGATAAAGAATTTTATCAAGAAATCGGCCAGAAGGGCGGGGAAGCGACTTCCGATTCCCATGGCAGGGAATTCTATGAGGATATCGGACGCAAAGGCGGCGAGGCTACCTCGGATTCCCACGGACGTGAGTTCTATCAAGAGATTGGGCAGCAGGGCGGCGAAGCCAGAAGCGGCAACGGCAGCAGCGGGGACGGCAAGATGAGCCGTGAAGAAGCGGGCCGCAAAGGCGGCGAGGCGAGAGCAAGGCAGCGCCAGCGGGGGAACTAATGACAATCCGGCGGATTTGAGAAGAAGTTCCCCTTGGAGGGGACTGAAATTCTCGCATGCGAAAGATCCGCCTCATATAATACCATTTGAAAGCAGCAGCTACGACTCCCTGACAGGGAGCGCGTGGCTGCTTTCTTTTTGCCTTATATCGTCATGCAGCAAGGTGGAAAAGAGAAGATCGTGCTGGACTTTTGGGACAGTGTGTGATAATTATATGATAATGATAACCATTCTCATTTAAGGTTGGGGTCTGTACATATGGTAAACGTATCGACGAATAGTAGTAGCAAAAAAGCTCCGCGTGAATACAGCGGGCTCATGGCCCGTTTATGGAATATGGATATTGTTCATGGGCAAGAGCTCTCCTTGGAGCAGCAGCTGGCAGTTCAGCCAGCCCTGATCATCCCGCTTAGCGGAGAAACCTGTTTACAACAGGCAGAGCAAATGACCCGTATGAATAAGGGATGTGTTTATTTTTGTGCAGCGGGGTCTACTTTTGGAATCAAGAGTGCCGATCTCAAGAATTCCGAGGAATACGAGCAGGCTTCGGTCGCGATCCTTCATTTTATTTTTATGGAAGGGATATCAGGCTGCGGTCGATTGCATGAGGTGGACGGCGCCGCTTTCATGCCCTATGACGGCATCTTTGTCATCAGCTCTCCGGACCGCTTGAATCTCGTCTGCCGGTCGATGTATAAGGATTTTCACAGCAAGGAGCCCATGAAGCAGTGGAGGGTTCAGCTGGATTTTCAAGAGCTGCTGTATACGATGATTGCCGAATGCAGCCCTTACTCCAAGAATGATAAGCGGCAAGCGCTGGAGCGGGTGAAGGAGTATATCGAGGAGCATTATGATGAAGATTTAACGATTGAACAATTGGCGAACCTTTCCGAGCTGAGTCCTAAATATTTTGTAGAAGTATATAAGAAGACGTATGGGCACAGCGCAATGGATTATTTGGCGCATGTTCGTTTGAACAAGGCGAAGCAGCTGATGCTGGGCTCGGATTCTTTGCTGCGTGAAGTGGCGCATATGGTGGGGTATAAGGATGAATTTTATTTTAGCCGAAAGTTCAAGAAGTCATTCGGGATCTCTCCCTCGGTGTATATGAAGACAAGGAAAAATAAACTGGCGATGTATGGCTCCACAGCCCTTCTGGGTTATGCCATGCCGCTGGATTTCACGCCGTATGCTGCTCCGCTTCATCCGAAGTGGTCACAGCATTACTATAACCTTCTTGGGCCGGATATCCCTGTCCATCTGGATGCATACCGCCAGAATCATAACAAATATGCCAATCTGGAGAAGCTGGCCTCGGCACGTCCGGAGCTCATCGTCTGTGCACAGGGGGTGGAGGATTGGGAGAAGGAGCAGCTTCGGCTGATTGCACCTCTCTACGAAATGCCGGAAGAACAGGAAGGGTGGCAGCTTAATCTGTTGGGACTCGCTAAATTGCTGAACAAGCGGCCCGAAGCAGAGCGATGGATTGAAACGTTCCATCATAAAATATCAACTTACCGTGAGAAGCTCCCCGCTGACATGATGGATGAACGCACGCTTTTGACCGCACGCCTGCATCAGGATGAACTTATGGCTTACAGCCATCCGGGCATGAAGGAACTATTATTTGATTATTTCAATTTTCAACCGGCTATGCCTATGGATCGGGAGGATGCAGGATGTTTAACGATTAAGCAGATCAAGGAGAGCCGCGCAGACCATATTCTGCTCTTGATCCGTCAGGATTCCGAAACGCTGGCGAATTGGAGAAAACTGCAGGCAACGCCGGAGTGGATGACCATTCCCGCAGTGCGAGAGGGAACGTTCCATCAATTATCCTCTTACCCTTGGCGCGAATACTCTCCCATTGCGATGGAGCAGATGGCGGAGGAGGCCTTCCGTTTGTTTTCCGGAAATTGTCCATGAGGAATCCGGTTATTTGTCCATGGTGCTTAGAGAGCAAATCCTATACTATGATCAATAATGATAATCATTATCAGTTGTTTTGATCATAGATCATGGAAGGGGTATTTGGAGAGAGATGAAACGAATGAAATGGGTCTTGGGGTTATTGCTGGTATTTGCGTTGGTACTGTCCGCTTGCGGTGGAGGTAACGACGCTAAAGATACAGACGGAGCAAGCACGAATAATGCAGCAGAAAGCACGAACACTGCCGGGGAGGATAACGCCGCGAAAGAAGAAGCGCCCCCCGCTGCGTCCGATACTAAAGTTGTGAAATACCTCGATCAGGAATATACGCTTCCGGCCAAAACGGAGCGCATCGTCATCACGGGTGCCGTTGAAGCCATGGAGGATGCCATCGTGTTGGAAGTGAATCCGGTTGGAGCCATCACCTTCTCGGGTAAATTTCCGCCGATGTTTGAGTCGATCACGAAGGATGCCCAGTCGGTTGGTGAGAAAATGGAGCCGAATTTCGAAACGATCCTGTCTTTGAAGCCGGATGTGATTTTGGCATCGTCCAAAGCTAAGCCTGAAGTCATTGAACAGTTGAACAAAATTGCTCCCACGATTCCGTACTCCCATATCTCGACCAACTGGGAGAGCAACCTCAAATTGCTCGGCGAGTTAAGCGGCAAACAGGAACAAGCGGAACAGGAAATCGCGAAATATAAAGAGGACTTGGAGAACGTCAAAGCGACGATTGGAGATAGCCTGAAGGACAAGAAAGTTCTGGCGCTTCGGATTCGTGCAGGCGAGATGTACATCTACCCGGCAGGGGTGTTCTTTAATCCGGTGTTGTATGAGGACTTGGGGATTGCAGTACCGGCTGAAGTAGCGGCAGCCAAAGCGCAGGAACTGATCTCGAAAGAGAAAATCGCGGAGATGAATCCGGATTATGTATTCGTACAGTTCTCGCCTGATGAGAACAAGGATACGCCGAATGCACTGGAAGAGCTGCAGAATGATCCGATCATGAAAAACTTGAATGCATTTAAGAACGGCACCGCTTTTGTCAACGTGGTGGACCCACTCGCTCAAGGTGGAACCGCGTACAGCAAAATCGAGTTTCTGAAAGCTGCAGTCGAAAGTCTGACAAAGTAACATCCAACATTTCAGTATAAACCTATAAGGCGTGTTGTTCATGGGGTTCAAAAAATCACTGCCGGCTGTCATCCTTGTGATGGCCCCGGCAGTCTGTTTATTACTCATAGCGGCCTCCATCCTGTATGGAGCCAAAAATATTACGATGGATACCGTTTGGGATTCCATCTTTGCTTTTGATTCGGAGAGCATCGATCATCAGATCATTGTGAGCTCCCGATTGCCGAGAGTCGTTGGCGCCATGCTCATCGGCGCTTTTCTCGCGGTATCAGGCGCATTAATGCAAGGAATGACAAGGAACTATTTGGCGTCCCCATCCATCATGGGGGTATCCGACGGTTCGGTGTTCGCGGTGACGCTGTTCATGGTATTTATCCCGAACGCCAGCTCCAATATGTACATCGTCAGTTCGTTGATCGGCTCAGCCATCGGAGCAGCCGTCGTGTTCGGCTTGGCATGGCTTATTCCTGGCGGACTCAGTCCGGTTCGACTGGCAATACTCGGAACCGTGATCGGAACGTTTCTTAGCGGTACCGCGGAGGCATTGGCGGCGTATTTTCAAGTATCGCAAAATATCAGCTTCTGGTACAATGCCCGACTGCACGCAATGGACCCGGAACTGATCAAACTGAGCATTCCGTTTGCCATCGTCGGTTTAAGCCTTGCCGTTGTATTATCCAAATCGATCACGCTGCTGTCGCTCGGGGACGAGACGGCCAAGGGACTCGGTGTGAATACATGGCTGATCAAAGCCCTTGCGATGCTGGCTGTTGTCATTCTGACCGGCGTATCTGTGGCGCTGGCGGGTAAGGTTGCCTTTGTAGGCTTGATTATTCCTCATATTGCCCGTTTCCTGTCCGGCTCGGATTATCGATGGATCGTACCGGTGTCGGGCGTGCTTGGCGGCATGTTTCTTGCATTATGCGATATTCTCGCACGCTTTGTAAATTACCCGTTTGAGACGCCGGTGGGTGTTATTACTTCGTTGATCGGGGTTCCTTTCTTCCTCTATTTGATCAAGACGAGGGGAGGGGCTCAGCGTGCGTAACACCTATTATCGATTCCCGATTGTTCTGACTGGAGGAATCTTGGTTGTATTGACTGCCGTATATTTCAGTCTGACCAACGGGACGTTTGATATGTCCATCAAGGAAGTATTTCAGACACTGCTTCGGATGAGTCCCAATTCCGATTTTGAACTCGTTGTGTTTGAATTCAGGTTGCCGCGTATCGTGCTTGGCGCTCTCGTCGGGTTTGCGCTGGGGATGGCCGGTGCAGTTATCCAGGGGGTTACCCGCAATGGATTGGCTGATCCGGGTATCCTCGGCATCAATGCAGGTGCAGGCATGGCGGTTGTGTTCTTTATGTTCCTGCTGCAAGGGCAGATCACGATGACAGGCTGTCTCGGCGTTATGATGATGCCGATGTTCGGTATCGCTGGCGGCTTGGCGGCGACTACGGCCATATTTATGTTCGCCAGAGAAAACGGAAAGCTGGATCCGCAGCGGCTCATTCTTGTGGGGATTGCCATTGCCTCGGGCTTCGGTGCTATTACGATGTTCCTCTCGCTGAAAATGAATCCATCGGATTATGAGATGGCCGTAGCTTGGCTGGCCGGCAGCCTTCACAGCGCCAACTGGAAGTTCGTGGTCACCATGCTTCCTTGGCTCATTTTGCTGCCGCCTGTCATTTGGCTCCGCTCTCAAGTGCTCGACTTGTTCCAGCTGAGTGAGGAAAGCGTGAAGAGTGTCGGGGTGTCCGTCGAGCGCGAGAAAAATGCATTGCTTCTATGCAGCATCGGTTTGGTCAGCGCGAGCGTTGCCGTATCCGGCAGCATTGGGTTTGTCGGTCTGATCGCTCCGCATCTGGCGAGGCAGCTGGTTGGACTGCGGCACAGGCATATCATCCCGATCAGCGGTATAGCAGGTATGGCGATTGTGGTCATAGGCGATTTCATCGGCAGAACGATATTCGCTCCGGCCGAGCTGGCTGCAGGCATTGTGGTGTCCGTGATCGGGGTTCCGTATTTTATCTATCTATTAATTCGCATGAGAAAATAAAAGCAGCTTTCGGGAGGATCACATGAATCGTTATCAACAGCTGGTGGTTGAGGACAGGGAACTCATACTGTATTTACCTCCTTCTTATCATGAGTCGGACCGTTCCTATCCTGTTGCCTATGTGCAGGATCAAGGAGATATGTTTACGGACTGCCTAAACTATCTGAATCATTTGTTTGCAGCAGGCCGGCTCGTCGAGGTCATCCTGGTCGGGATTACGCCCACAAACCGGAATTGTGAGTATACGCCTTGGCCAGCCGAGCCGCTGCTGGAGGGCAATCCGCCTTTCGGCGGGGAGGGCAGAGCTTATGTCGATGAGGTTGCGGATGTCATCAAGGCATACATAGACAGACATTACCGTACACTCGCAGCACCCGAGCATACAGCCATCATGGGCGGTTCCTTTGGCGGTTTGATCTCGATGTTCGCAGGGTATTGGCGGGCCGAGACCTTCGGACGGATCGGGATGCTGTCGGCTTCGTTATGGTATGAGGGGGCTATGGATTACATCAGGGAGCAGGGGGAATTGCTTACCGGGCTGAGGGTGTATATGTCCGTTGGACAGTTGGAAGGTGCGTATAAGGAAAATGCGCAGAAACAGATGTTTTCGAATAACGTCGAGGCCCATCGGTTCTGGATCAAACAAGGGGTGAGCCCCGAGCGGCTCCAGCTGGCGGTAGATCCTGATGGAACCCATGATCCTATCTTTATGGCCCGAAGATTTCCGGATGCGCTGCGGTGGTTGTTTGTCAAGGAAGCGTATGACCAAGAGTCGGAAATAACGCAAGCTCAGCATGAGGGTAGGGATAATCACCAAAAGCGCGAAGCGGACCACGAGCACGATAACCACAATAACCGGGATAACCACAATAACCACAATAACCGGGATAACCGCGAAAAGGCTCCCTTGTTTCGCATACCGGGAACGGTGACATGGTCCATGCAATCCGACGTCACAGGCCGTGAATACCGTATTTTCATTGCCGAACCGATGGGGCCGCCACCCGAAGGGGGGTATCCTGTGTTATATTCGCTGGATGCCAATGCGACCTTCGGATCGCTTGCGGAGGCAATCCGGCTGCAATCCAGGACGCCTCGGGGCATTCCTTCGGCGCTTATTGTCGGGATCGGCTTTGACAGTGACAGTCCCATCGTGAGCAGTGAGCGTTTTTATAACTTTACTGAATATGCCGAAGACCATGAACTGCCGGTTCGTCCTAACGGATTGGATTGGCCGGAAACGGGCGGCGTCGAAGCATTCCTTACGTTCATCGAGCAGCAGCTGAAGCCGGCCGTGGAGCGGCAATACGAGGTGAACCGTTCAAAGCAGGCGCTGTTCGGGCACTCGCTCGGTGGTTTTTTTACCTTGTATACCTTATTCACCAGACCGGAGGCCTTTTCGCGGTATATTGCGGCCTGTCCCTCGGTGTGGTGGAAGAACTACGTGCTGTACAAACGATGGGAAGAGGGAAAAACCCGTTTACAGCAGAGTGGACAACGCAAACAGCTGCGTCTGTACGTGGGAGCCGAGGAGAAGCCGTCCATGGTTCAAGACGCCAGGGAACTCTATGCATTCCTCAAAGGGCACGATGAGATGCTGGAGACTACGTTTCATGAAATTGAGGGAGAAGGCCATGTCTCGGTACTGCCTGTTCTGATAAGCCCTCTGCTTCGTTTTGTGAACGCGTAATATGACAATGATGCCTTAAGCATGAATAAGCAGCCTCATATCCGTGATAAAGCCGGATATTGAAGTTGCTTATTTCGTGTTGTTGTATGTAGGCAGAGAGTTAATCGAGTAATTCCGGATCATCAAGGATGGATGAGTACTTGGGGTATAATCTACGAATGCAATCCGGACAGATATCGTGGGTGAATTCAATGGGGAGGCGGCTCTCCAAATAGCTCTCCACAGGCTCCCATTCTTCCGCGTGGTGAACGTATTTGCATACGGCGCAGATGGGAATATGTCCGGGAAGGGGAAAGCTGTGAGCCAGCGCTTGTTCCAGCAGCAGTTCCTTGCGTTTGAACTTCGTAATATCTGTAAATGATATCATAGCTCCGTGAATACGACGGTCCTTGTTGATAAGCAGCGGCAATACCTCACATAAAACCCAATTCTCTTGGCCGTTCCATTGCACTGCATATTCAAAAGAATAATCAGGCTGCTTACCCAGCATAACATCTCTTATGGAGGGTACATCCAGCTCATGGAAAAAATGATCGAATGAAGCCAAACTCAATGGCTGGGAAGCAATATTAAAAAAAGATGCCCCCTGCCATCCAAACTCAGGGGAAACACCATATCTTTCGGCCATGGTAATGAGTGGATCGTTAATTTTGTCTATGATGCCATCCGGCGTAATGATCATCAATCCTTTATTCAAGGAATGAACCGCATTATTCCAAGATGTGATCATGGTATCGTAGGGCAAATGACTCGCTCCTCGTACTGAATAGACTCATGAGTAAAAGATACAACGAACAATGAGTACTATGGTATAATTTAGGCAATATATATTTGATTATACACGTAATTAAGTGGTTTTGCAAGAGAAAAATACGTACATAAGTAATTTTCTTTCAAAGAGAACTAGGAAGGCGGTTGTTTGATGCAATCTATTTACCAACGAATCGAACATCTCATAGAAAGCCGAGGTATGACCAAGAAGGCGTTTTGTGAAACCCTCGGAATCAGCACAGGAAATTTTGGTGATTGGAAGAGGGGGAAAACAACGCCGAGCACAAATAAATTGATTGAGATTGCAGCATTCTTTTCCGTAAGCTTGGATTGGTTGATTATTGGCAAGGGCAACCCTACCCGAGTCAGGGAAGCGCGTGGGGAGTATGGAGTGGATGCGGAATCGTCCGATCTTCCCTTCATGTCCGGATTGGCAGAGAATGAGAAGGAGTTTATCCGTGAATATATCGAGTTTTCAGCATACCGGAAGGAAAAGCGAAACGACAAGACTTAGCAGCTCATTCGCCTAAGCCAACGATCCATAATTTGGTTCTTTACTTTTGTATGATGGAACAGTATAATAGGGAATGTTCGCTACAGAACATCCCTTACAACATGCGGTAGTGGTGGAATGGCAGACACGCTATCTTGAGGGGGTAGTGGGTGTATACCCGTGGAGGTTCGAGTCCTCTCTACCGCATACTTCATAAAAGAGCTGTTTATCAGGAGGAATTCAATCCTTTGATAAACAGCTTTTTTTGTTTGCTTTGCGAGCTGGGACATGCTGTTTCTTTTGCGAGTTGCCCTATTTATCGTTTCAATTTGTGCTGCAAGTTTAAAGAGTACATGTAGAGATCATAATAGGGCATGAAGGAGATGAACGAGCATGAAACCATTATACACAGCAGATGTAAAAGTCATTGGAGGGCGCGAAGGCTCTGTTGAATCTACGGATGGGGTTCTTAATCACAAACTAAGCATGCCGAAGGAGCTTGGAGGACCGGGCGGTGAAGGAACCAATCCGGAGCAGCTGTTTGCTGCCGGCTATGGCGCCTGTTACGAAAGCGCCCTGGCTAATATCGCCCGCAAAGAGGGCGTCGAGCTCAAGGACGTTGTGATACACTCCCAGGTCATGATCGGAAAGGACGAAGGCGCTGACGGCTTCAAGCTTGCGGTGAAGCTGAAGATCGAAATGCCGGGTATCGAACGAAGCCAGGCAGAGGACCTTGCGAAGAAGGCGCATGCGTTTTGCCCTTATTCCAAGGCAACCCGAGGCAACATCGACGTGGAATTAAGCGTAAGCTGACCATAAAGAAATTCGGATGGCCCTCTGAAATGGAGGGTCATCCTTTTTTGTCGGCTTACGATGCGGAATATGAAACTTTTTACATGATACTCCGTATTTCAGTTAAAGCTATGAAATGGAAAGGGGCGCTTTAAGATGCGTATTGAACAAATGATAGAGGAACGGTTTGTATGCAGCAAATGCGGAGGGAATCACTGCCAGACGAAAGAGGTCTCGATGTCAGGGGCCGGGCTGAGCAAGATGTTTGATATCCAGCACAATCATTTCCTATTTGTTTCCTGCACGAACTGCGGATATGTGGAAGTGTTCAACCCGGATATATTAGAAGGTAAAAAGAGGGGGCAGCTTGGCTCGATCCTGGATGTGTTCTTCGGTTGACATCACCTCTAAAATTCTTTAATATGACTAAGTACCAGAAAGTACAAACCAGTCATAAGGAATTTAAATAAAATAAACGGGTGATGAACATGCCATACAGACCGCAGATTGCAAATGTGACCACAGCTGGAAGCAATGAAAAAGAAGGGCTTTACGAATTCATTATCCACACGGCTGACGGAACGGATATTCGCGTATTCTATAACCGCTTCCCGGAATGGAAACTGACTGCGCTTAGCCGACTTGGGAAAGTACCTTGCCCGGTTTGTCGTAAGGATTTCATATGCAAATGCATGGAGAAATTCTCGAACGAATTCGACCAGCAGATGAAAGACGGCGAGTGGCTGAACAAAGCTGCTGAGTAATAAACCAATAAGCGTACTTGATCAAGCGTAGGAGAGGGCTCCTGCGTTTTTTCTTTTTTTATGGCGTGAAGGGAGCGAAAAAAGATATGAAGAATCGTGCAACCGAAAATCATGAGGAATATGCGATTGTGCTGATTGATGGCGTCTGCCATTTGTGCCAGGGGCTGACCCAGTTCATTATCAAGCGAGATCCTGCGGGTGCTTTCCGCTTCGCTTCGCTGCAATCCGAGATTGGGCAGGAGCTGTTGAAGCAAGGAGGGCTTAATGGAGATACGTCGGAGACGATGGTGCTGATAGAGCAGGGAAAGTATTACACAAGGTCGACGGGAGCTCTTCGGATTGCGCGGCATCTTCGCTTTCCTTGGCCGCTGTCGTATATCCTGATCTTGATTCCCCCATTCTTACGGAACCTGGTGTACCGCTGGGTGGCAAAGAACCGTTACCGGTGGTTTGGGCAATCCAGTGAATGCATGATCCCGACGCCGGACATTCGGCGCCGGTTTTTATCCTAATCCACTTGTATTAATGATGATGTTCTGCCGTACCTTCATGAAATGTCGGAGTTCCTGCTTGCAGGTAGGCAAGCTCGGTCTCGGACAGTTTGCCGACCGCGAACGGTTTCTGGGGAATGATGATGGAACCGTTGTTGCCGCTGTGCAGCTTGATAAAATACAGCCCCTCTTTATCAAAGGTTTTGGTTACCGTGTACACGCCATCACCGACCGCTACCGCATCTGTCATGGGATCCCGCAGGGAGCCGTCATGGCTCCACAGCTCGTAATGAACAAAATCCGCATCGGGCACTCTTTGACCAGCCTGGGTAAGAATGATTTCAATGGTCTCCGGTTGATGCACAGATAACGTCTCCGGAATGTTCACCTCGGCGATCAGCGGGATTTCTTTTTCATACCGGTCGGCTGCGCCGGGATTGGCCGTGCAAGCGCTCAGCAGCAGGACCGCTAGCAGTACGGATAATATAACACGGCTTTTCATGATCATGAACCGCCACCCCTTATTGTAGTTAGAGTATATAACCGAATCAGGCATTCAGAAATGTCTTGATCGCCGGTACCCTCCGAACGATGAAATAATCGATGATCCATACGATGATGAGCGACAAGCCCACAAGCGGGAACAGGATTCCCAAAGCGATGAGCAGCAGAAGGTATACCCTCATGTTCTTGACTTTAACCTCAGGCGCTTTCGGTGCCCCCAATCCATGATCCGGTTTTCGCTTCCACCACAAGTACAAACCGCTTACCGCAATGAAAATGATGCCTATGCATATAAGCAAACTGAAGATTTGGTTGACGATGCCGAACTGGGTTCCTTTATGCAGGGTAATGCCAAGAGCAACGGCTTTGCCGACGAATCCGTAATGATCATAGCGATAATCCGCCAACACCGCGCCGCTGTACTGGTCGATATGCATGGTGGCTTCGTCCTGCGCTTTCGGCGGATAGGCCGACAACGTGTACACGCCGTCCGCTTGCTGCGGGATGCTGATGGTGTAGCTTGGATGAATCCCCTCGCTTCGGGCCACATACATCACATCTTCGATTGGAAGAGGAGTAAAGTCGGAGATGGTGGAGTTAGGTACCTCCAGATTTTCGGCCGCCCAAGGGACCTCTGCGACTTCCTTCGTCTGAACCACATGGGAGGATGGCGCACTGCCTGACCAGATGGAAGGCGGATAGCCGGCACCGGTATTGGTCGCCACGGTTTGAAAATTACTACCCCACAGGCCTGACCAGGGCAATCCGGTCATAATAAGAAACAACATGCCTGCGGCAATCCAGAATGCGGGAACGGCATGCAGGTCTCTACGAAGAATCTGCTTGCCCTTGCCTAGACGCGGGTACAGGATGCCCGCGAGGCTTCTTTTCTTTTTGCTTTTGTTTTTATTTTTCGGAAACCACAAATACACCCCGGTAATGATCAGCACGATCGCCCAGCAGGCGGCAAGCTCCACGATCCGGTCCCCGATGGTCCCGACCATCAGCTCACCGTGGAACTCCTCGATTTTGTCCATGATGCGGTCTTTGTCTTTCAACTCGCCTATCTTCTCTCCGGTATAAGGGTCCATGAAGACGGTCATGGATTCGCTGCCTGAGGTCAAACTGATTTCCGTGGAGCGGGAGTCCGATTCGCCGGGGCGGTACTTGGTAATGGTAGCATCAGGGTAGAGCTCTTTCACTTGTCCGACCAGCTTGCTGGGCGTTACCCGTTCAACCTGAGGTGTTACCGTGTAGTAGTCCCGATAGAGCGCTTGTTCAATCTGAGGCTTGAATAAGTAAACGGAGCCGGTGATAGCCAGGATGATCAGAAAGGGAGCAAAAATGATGCCGGCATAGAAATGCCATCTCCAGACGGTTTTGTACCATGCGGCAGAGCTTGAATATGGCAGTGGACTTTCATTTGGATTGATTGCTGGAGGTTTCTTTTTCCCCATGGCTGGTGGCTCCTTTTCCATTACGGCTAAAATTTATATAAGATGAACATGAGCGTTCATTTCATATATCAGATGAGTTTACTTCGGGGCCCGGAAACCGGCCTGGACGGCTTCTGCCTCGCTGCAGAACCACTGCTCCTGCTTTGTGCGCTCATAGTATGGGGATTCGGGAGTGTGGTAGATTTTTTCACCCTTCGAGTTGATGTTGCCTTTGATGTCGCATCCTTGCTTGGACTCTTGGCCGTTCTCTTTCGGAGCTTGGGTTGCCGCTGCATTATTACGGCTGCCGTTGTTCTTGTCGTTAGTGTCGTCCTGCTCCTCCGGATGGAAGCCGTCTTCCTGGGCGTAGTTCTCTACGCTCCATATGCCGAGTGCCTGGTCCCGGCTGATCCGCTGCAAATCATCAAATTTGTCCACATAGCGGGTGTTGGGCGGATAGATATAGGCCACGCGGGCGAGTCCTTCTTCAAGCAGCGATTCCTGGACCATTTTTCCGTCGGCATATACATACGCAAGCAGCCTGGAGTATTTATCCCGGTTCGGACCGATATCAAACTCCAATTCAAGAAGGTCGGCTTGTTCCACGATCTCCTTCGTAAAAGCCTTGGCTTCGGGCCCGAATGGCTGTACGCCCAGCTTCGGATGGCTTGTCTCGGGCGTGTCGACCAGCAGCATGCGAACATTCTCTTTTTTGCCTTCGAACATCACGCTGATGGTGTCGCCATCAACGGCTTTGACCAGTTCCACGGCTACCCGCGGAAGATTCAGATCATCGGTTGGATAGGTCGTTGGTTTTGAATTCGTCGTGCTGGTGCTTGTCTTTGCCTCGGAGTTAGCGGTTGTTGCGATTCCTTCGTTCGATGTCGCCGGGGACATCAGCGGCTGGCTGCAGCCTGACAATAGCAGCAAGGCGGTTAGCATAGCGGTTAACATTCGTTTGTTCACTTGTTGTCACTCTCCTGGCTTGGAAGTTTAGTTCAGATGGTTTAGGAGTTTATATAATGTTGATTCTATATAAGAGGTTTCTATATAGAGAACATTCGTTCTAAGCCTATATAGTAGGACATTTATCCTTGTTTTGACAATAGTGATTAAGGGCTATCTGTATATCAAAATAAAATCTTGCCGTTCTGCTGCAACTGTGATATTCTAATGTCAAATTATAACAGGCAACGGAAGCACCGTTCATTGACCGCATATTGCGGCCTTTGACGGTGCTTTTTTTGGCGTTGTTACAGAAATGAGGGATTGGCTTTATGATACCGGCTCGACTTGTGCTGGCAGTGCAGGATTCCCGGTATGTCGAACCGCTGCTGAGTTATTTGCATGGAAGTTCTTACGGATCCGCTCTCCAGATGACCGCATTTACCCGTACCGATTCATTTCTACATTATATGGAAGTGGGGGAAGTGCCGAATCTGGTCGTGGGGGATACGGAAATGCTGGAGAGTTGGCTTAGCCGGGGGGAGACTTCGGTTCCTTGGCTGCTACTAAGTGAAGGCCATTCATCCTCTTCTCTTTTAGAGGGGGGCAGCAGTACATTCAAGTATCAACCGCTGCCTCAGTTGATGGAAGTCATCATCACCCACTGTAAGCGAAGCGGTGGGGCGCTGGAGAAACTGAATGTCGGAACAGCCTCGGTGATTGGCATTGTATCTCCCCTGAGCGGGAGCGGGAAGTCAACGATAGCCATGAACATGGCGAAGCAGCTGGGCGTGCTCGGATTAAAGGTGTTCTATCTCAATTTGGAGACGGTGAACAGCAGCGCATTATTTCCTTCGGGTTCGGTGGGCATGGAGGGGAGCTTTTCAAGATTGTTGTATGACATTAAGGCGTCACAAGAATCGGCTTCGGGGACCGAGTTGTCGATAACCCCTTATATCATCAGACATCATGGCCTGAAGTGCGATTCCTTTGAGCCCAGCTTCAATGTAAAGGAAATTACGGAGATGACCATGGAGGACACGGCTTTGCTGCTAGCTTCCCTTGCAGCGTGTAATCAATATGATGCCATTGTCGTAGATACCGAGGGGTACATGGAAGAACGAATGCAGACGGTTCTGGAGCAGGCCGGAGTGCTGATCTGGGTTTTATTGGATGATTTAATGAGTATGTATAAAAGTTGTGTGTGGATGGATCAATTGGAGCTCAAGGATCCCGCGCTTTTCGGAAGCGTGAAGAAGCGGAGCCGATTCATTGTCAATCGATACACAGGACAGCTTGTTAACGGCTTCCCCCGCAAGGATATGAGCATAGACAGCGTCCTGCCTTATATTCCTTCATGGAAACAGCTCCATCGGGAAGAACTGCTGTTGTCCTCACCCATCTATCAAAGGGAGGTATTGAAGCTTTGCCAGCAGCTGCTGGAGGGCTCGGGTATCATGCCGGTTCATGCGGGTGGTGGGCAGTGATGATGGAGGATCCGTTCAAGTCGGTTCGTGACCAGATTCGTTCCGAGCTTGACATGAGTGCGAGCATTAACAATTCGGAATTGATGGCCCGCATCGAGGAAATGGTGTGGAGAAGACGCGAGCTTATGGAGCTGACAGCCGCTGAGAAGCGGAGGCTGGTGCGTAGGGTATTTGATTCTTTTCGCGGGTTGGATGTGCTTCAACCATTAGTGGATAATCCTCGAATTACGGAAATTATGATTAACAGCCACCAGGACATATTCATTGAACAGGATGGCGAGGTCAAGAAGCTGCCACTCCAATTCGAATCACAGAGCCGCCTGGAGGATATCATTCAGAGCATTGTCGGTACGGTAAACCGGGTGGTGAATGAATCGACGCCCATCGTTGACGCCAGATTGAAGGATGGCTCGCGGGTTAATATCGTGCTCCCGCCCATCGCGCTGAAAGGGCCGACCATGACGATCCGCAAGTTTCCGGAATCGCCGATGACGATGGATGACCTGGTAGGAAGGGGCGCCCTAACAGAAGAGGCGGCGGAGCAGCTTCGGATCCTGGTTAAGGGTAAATACAATATTTTTATAGGCGGAGGGACGGGTTCGGGGAAGACGACTTTTCTGAATGCATTATCGCAGTATATTCCGCCTGATGAACGTGTCATCACGATCGAGGATTCGGCGGAATTGAAGATCGTGACGGTCCCGAATCTCGTGTCGCTGGAGACCCGGAATGCCAACACGGAAGGCCGGGGGGAAATCGCGATACGCGATCTGATTCGTTCCTCGCTGCGGATGCGCCCCAATCGGATCGTGGTGGGCGAGGTACGGGGCAGCGAGGCGCTGGATATGCTGCAGGCGATGAATACCGGGCATGACGGAAGTTTGTCGACGGGGCACGCCAACAGCACGCAGGACATGATCAGCCGTTTGGAAACGATGGTGCTGAGCGGTGCGGATCTTCCGATCAGCGTAGTCCGTCAGCAGATTAGCTCGGCGATTGATATTTTCGTTCATTTATCCCGGCTTAGGGATCGATCGCGGCGCGTAACGGAGATTAGTGAAGTGATTGGAATGGAGGGCGGCGAGGTGTTGCTGAATCCGCTGTACCGGTTCCGCGAGACGGGCGAATCAGGCGGCCGGGTGATTGGGTCTCTTGAGCCTTGCGGCAACCCGCTTCAATCGGCGGACAAGCTTCATATGGCCGGGATTACGACTTGGCCGCTGCAGAAGATGATGGAGGTGACGCCATGAAACGATCTGGCGGTTCGCTCTTGACGCCCGAAGAGGGTCAAGGCGAGCGGGTGATCAAGAGGAGTAAGGGGGCTGGAAAGCGTGAGCAAGCTGCCCCAGCTCGAACCAACACTCTCCCGGATTACGGCGTCTATCATCTCTCGCTGAGGCAGAGAATGGGATGTGTCATCCTTGGCGGCCTTTTGTTTTGCTTCATCGGTTATCTGTTTTATCACAATCTGATTTTGTCGCTGCTGCTTGGAACTGGAGGTCTGACGGTCCCTAAATTTTGGCGACGGTTTATGCTGGAACGCAGGCGCAAGACGCTGAATCTTCACTTCAAGCAAGCTCTGTATTCCTTGTCCTCATCTCTGTCGGCTGGCCGCTCCGTAGAGAATGGGTTTAGGGACGCCGTTCAGGACTTGCTGCTGCTGGATCCCGGGGGCAGCAGCGATCTGATCTTCGAACTCAAAGTCATTGTGTCTCGGATGGAGTACGGCGAGCCTATTGAAACTGCTTTGCAGGATTTTGCCCGAAGGGCGGGGATGGAGGATCTGACGAATTTTGCCGATGTCTTCTCGACTTGCAAGCGAACAGGCGGTGATCTGGTTGAAGTCGTGCGCAGAACCTCTTCTGTCATCGGAGAAAAGCTGGATATTCAGCAGGAGATATCCGTCATGATCGCCCAGAAGCGGTTTGAATCCAAGGCGCTTCTTGCGGCGCCGTTCCTCCTGCTGCTGTTCATGAATATGACATCTCCCGATTATATGGAGTCCATGTATAGCGGATCGGGGATCATAATCTCTACTTTTGCACTGGCGGCTCTAGGAGGCTGTTTCTTATGGATCACCAAAATGATGAATATCAAGGTGTAAGGAGGTGAAGCGGGCATGCTGACATGGATATCCGGCGCGCTGATGGTTCTGCTTGTGGGTGGTTGGGTGGTGCTGAATCAAACGTGCGGCGAACGGTACCATCGTCTTGGCAAAGTGCCAATGGAAGGTCTTAGGCTGCAGCGGTTAGCACCGCCTCTGTTGTTTCTGCTCGAGCGGGGAAAGGTTCCGATGCGCCTTCCAATTGTATTCTACCGGATGCAGGGTTCCGTTCAGAAGATCCATGGGTTGCGGCACAGCGCGGAAATGACGTTGTTGTTTATGGCCGAGGCACTTGCGTATACATGGCTTATTTTGATCGGCGGCTGCTTGTGGTCGTTGCTGTCCGGGGATGCAATCGGACTTCTGGCTGGATTGGCATTGGGGGCATTGCTGCCCGTCGCTTTGGTGAAGGACCTCCATAAAAAGGTCACACTGCGTGAGCAGGATATCGTGATGGAGCTGCCGGAACTTCTGAACAAGATTGTTTTGCTTGTCGGCGCCGGCGAGACGGTGCAGCGGGCGATCATTCATTGCGTGGAACGGAACAAGGACGCAAACCATCCCCTGTATGCTGAGCTGAAGAGAATGGTGCTTGAATGGGAGGGAGGCCATCCGTTCCAGCAAGCCTTCGAACAGTTCAATAAACGGTGCGGCGTTCAGGAAGTATCGATATTTACAACAACCGTCCTGCTTAATTTTCGGCGCGGCGGGAATGACTTTGTCCTGGCACTGCGGGATTTGTCCCGCGTGCTGTGGGAGAAGCGCAAGGCCATTGCAAGAACAAGGGGCGAGCAGGCCTCCTCTAAGCTGGTGCTGCCAATGGTGGTCATTTTCATGATCGTGATTGTTTTGCTCGGAGCGCCTGCATTTATGATGATGAACATGTAGAAGGGACCGGTGTACGAAATATGATGTTAAACATGGCGAAGAACGGGATGAAAGCTTTTTGGGAGGATGAGAAAGGGATAGGAACGCTGGAGATGATCCTGATCCTAGTCGTTATTTTGATTATCGCGCTTATATTTAAAGATCAGATTACGGCCTTGGTGAACAACTTGTTTAAAAACGTGAACAACAAGAGTAAAGAGTTCCTTGAATAAACGGCTGCCGAAAAGATGGAAGGACGAGACAGGGAGCTTCACGGTGGAAGCCTCCCTGGTTCTTCCCATCGTACTGATGGTGACGGTATTGCTTCTGTTCCTATGCTTGTATATCTACCAGCAGTCGATGCTGGTTCAGGCATCGGCCGCGGCTTCCGAAAGGACCGCGTATAGCTGGGACAACAGCCACAAGTTCGCAGCTACGGGATCCGTAGAGCAGGGACAATATGATTCGTTATATTGGCGGTTAACGGATGATAACGTAGTCGGAACTCTATTTGGTTTGGCAGGGGGAGACAGTACGAGGTCAATTACATTGCCGCAGGGCGAGGCTGAGGGCGGAAATTTGCCCGAGCTTAAGATGTCCAAGGGCGGCACGGCTGTGCCCGCTAGCATGGCGGGAGAGATGCGTTATACAAATCAGCTGCTCATTCGAAAAGTAACGACTTCGTTAAATGAGCAGGTATCACTGACGCCGCTGAGTCGAATATTGGACGATGGAGGCCAGATCAAGGTCAGCGCCCAGTCGATCGTAGTTGATCCTGTAGAGTTTATTCGTTCGGTGGATCTAATGCGATATTACGGATCGAAGTTTCAAGGCGGGAGAAATGGAACGGATAAGGCTGCCGAAGGAGAAGTTCTACAAAAGTTCGGAGGTTCGCGATAGTCATGACGAAGCATAGGGAAGCACGGTCGAGTTGGAGAAGGGAAGAGTGTGGCCGATCGTCTGATGGATCTGTATCTGTTTTTTTGATTATCGCCCTGGCAGCCGTATTTATGTTTGTAGCTATCTTTATTGATTATTCCCGCATAGCGGCGATGAAGGTGCAAAGCGAGAGGCTGACAAGAGCAGCCGTACGCTCCGTGATGTCCTCCTATGATCCGCAGCTGCAGAAGGAGTATGGATTATATGCCCTTGGAGACACCAGCGGCGATCTCATTATGGGCAATGTGCTGAATGACAGCATGAATCCGGAGGACCGTAGCGATGCATTCCGGTTAATGGCAATGGAGCTCGATAGTTCGGGGCTTGAGCTGCAGCGTCCGCTGGGGACTTATGACGTATTCAACCGGCAGATTATCGAGGATATGAAGTATAAAGCGCCGATTGATTTCACTTTGGAATTAGTGGGCAAGTTCAAACCGTTATCGCAGTCCATGAAGGAAGCTTCCAATACGGTCGATGTCCTTAAGAAGCTTCGCAAATTGTATGACAAGCGGGAAACGGCGCTGGATGAGATGCTGGCAAAGCAGCGTAAAGCGGGGGAGCATGCAATCCGGCTTTCGAAGCTGGTTATGGATCCGCCGGGACAATCGATCTCTGACATTTCGCTGGGGGGCAGTATGAATACCGCGGCTGATGTGGCATCACAATACGAGGATTTTAAGGCTAAACAGCAGGAGGATGCAGACCGGCCTCCTAAGGAAAAACAGTATACGCTGCTGCTCATGGCTTACCGGAGCGGAATTTCTTCCATTGGTTCACAGATCTCGAGGGAGGCCAGCCGAGTTCAGAGGGAGAATGATAAGCTTCTCTCGGATGCGCATCAATTATGGGAGGAAGCAAGGAATCTGAATGAAGAGATGAAGCAGGTCATCAAGGATTCCGAGAACCGTTCATCTAATAAGGGATATGATCAGGTCACGAATGATGTAACACCAGGGTCTAACGATTCTTCCGGGGCAGAAGCGGAGATGATTCAATCCATACGGAAGCAAGCTGACAAATTAATTCATAGCGATGAATTCTTGAACGGCTTCCGACAGGAGATTGATAGCCAGGAGAGTCGATACCAACAGGTTGCACGAGCGGTCAGCACTCTTCAGTCTTCTCTGGGGGGAGAGGGAATGAAGGGAACGGTGCTTGAAGCCAGTCGCACATTACAGCATTTTATCTCTAATTATGGAGTATCAGGCAGTGGAAATATTATAGATCGGCAGCAGGCGTCATTGGAACAGTTCCGCACATCGGATAAGGAACGCAAGGCGATGGAGAAGCAGGCCAATCAGAAGCTGAAGCAGGCATCCAAAGTCATGGAGGCAATTAACGGGTTGAATGGACAACATCAGGCGATTATGGATGAGTTTCGTGAACTCCAGCAGTACTATGACGAAAGTCTTCAATTTAATGCCGAAGCGGACAGTATGAGTAAGGGAAAGCCTATGGATGATGATCCGTATGATGCCGGTAAACAGGCAATGGATAATATGGATGGTATGTTTGGATTTATGGGGAACGTGCTTGGCGGTGTCAGGGATGAACTGTTTCAAAATGAGTACGCCGTTCATTATTATCAGCATTTTGATATTGGGAATTTAACCGGAATGGTTAATGGTTCCAACACTGGCGGAGATGTCATCCAGGAGTTCGCCATTGGAAACCAGGAAGTGGAGTACATTCTATATGGATTTCATAACCCCGCCGGGAACATATCGGCGGCCTATGCAGAGATTTTTGCTTCCAGGCTCGCGATCCGGACGATGGAAGGATTTATTGTGAATAGTAAATTGGGAAATCCGTTGGCGATTTTGGCGGCGGCCATTCTGTATGGGATTGAGAAGGCCATAGAGGATATGATCCAGTTGTGTCAGAAGGGGAGCGTTCAGCTATCCAAGTACGCCCCCATTGAGCTGACTTACAGGGATCATTTGCGAATATTTCTGTTTATTCATAGCAATAACGAGAAGAAGCTATCGCGCATGTTGGCATTGATTCGATTGAACACCGGCATCAATCCTGCGGAGCGATTTACTTACGCTTCAGGAGAGGTCAGGACGGCCATGCGTTTATGGTTTCTTCCAGGGGTGACGAAAGCGATCGGCGTTGTATTTGGAAGCGATGCGGACGAAGTTCAGGGAAATCGTTACATGGTAAAGCGCAAGGCGGATTTTTCCTATTAGGTTAGGGGTACGAGATGAAACGATTATCGATAACACAGAAACCTCTCCGTAAAAGTAAAGCGTCATCGGAACAAGGAAGCATGGTCGTGGAAGCTGCACTCGTGCTGCCGATGTTTATGTTTTTTGTCATTTTTCTCATTTATATCGTGCAAATGACGTTGATATCGACGGCGCTCCAGAGTACCGTTTCGGATACGGTCAAAACCGTAGCGGCTCATATGTATCCTGTCTCTCTAGCCGTGCAGGCCAATGCTGGTGGTAGTGGAACAGGAGAAGGCTCACCAAGCACATCCCATTGGGAGATTCCCAAATTGTCGCTTTCTGATTGGGTTTCGAATTACAGCGACTCTCTTCCTGCTCCTGTTAATGAGTGGATCACGCAAGCCGTAGCGTCAGGCGAGGAGCCGCTGCAGCAGCTTAAGAACCAAACCGTGGAAGCCGTACTCGATCCTGTGGTCAAGCCGATGATGAAGCCATTCATGCCTGAACATCTTCTGGATTATGATCGGATCCATGTGTCCAATGTTCACATTCCCAATTTGAAGAGCGGGGCGAGTCCCTATTTCGGCATAGAGGTGAATTACGCGCTTCCGATCCGAGTTCCTTTCTTGAACAAACGAATTGTGCTGCAGGCAAAGGCTCAGGAGAGATTATGGATTGGTGATACCGGCGAAGGAGGAACGGGTTCAGGGGACGGCTCGGGGACAAACGGGGCGATCGAGCTGCTGGAGAAGCCGAATCCGGCTGTGGCTAGCAAGCAGGCTAAGGTAAAAGTAAAAGTAGAGCCGGGAAGCAGTGCCCAATTGTCGGTCTATTATAAGAGCGGTCAGAGCACGGCTAAATATTTGGGTTGGGAAACCGCGGACGGTAACGGCTATATCGAGTGGGAATGGAATGTAGGCTTTAATACAACGCCAGGAACGTGGCTGTTTGTCGTTGAGACAGCAGACGGGCAGCGAATTGAGGTTCCGTTTACGGTGGTGGCGCGGTCGGGTTCATGAGAGGTTCGAAAGTAAGGTTGTGATATAAAAGGTTCCAAAGAAGAATCGCATTATAGAGGTTTCCAGGATATGCAATCTAAAGAAGTGTCCAAGAGAAGCAATCTAAGAAGCGTTCTAAGAGAAGCGTTCCAAAGAAATATCCAAGAAAAGTCCTTCCAAAGAAGCAATTCATTGTGCATCCATTTAATGTTCTATTAAGGCTGTTCCTTTGAATAGTCGCGCAGGGGAGGTTGATGCGTGTGGCCGTTGCCTTTGGTATTTGTGCCGTTTACCTGATTGCAGCATTCATTACAGACCTTCGTTCCATGAAAATACCGAATGTACTAACCGTTTCGGCTATGCTGTCCGGTCCTGTCTATCATGGCGCTCTGGACGGGTTGAAGGGGCTGTTCTTTTCTTTGCAGGGTCTTGGAGCAGGGTTTCTTATCTTGTTGATCATGTATTTTATAGGAGCTGTAGGAGCGGGTGACGTTAAGCTGTTTGGAGGGATTGGTGCCTGGACCGGCTTATGGTTTACCTTACAGGGCATCATGTATTCTGTCCTTTTTGCCGGTGTCATCGGTTTGCTCATCCTGCTCTGGCGGCGGGAAACGATGAAGCGAATACGCAATGTCGTTGGCAGTATCGCCGGAGTTTTTGTTATGAAGAGCTGGTTGCTATGGCGCAACAGCCAGGAGGAACACTTGCGATTCCCCTTTATGATGGCTGTCCTTCCTGGCGTAATCAGCACGTATGTAGTACTGCACTTATAGGAGGGGGAGCCTATGCTCGGATTAAAGGTGGATTTTAAGCAGAACGGTGGAACCATTATGGTGCTGGACCGGGCTGAAGGAATCCAATCATCAGAACTTAATCATGTACAGCTGGGAATGATCCGTTCTTCGAGAATCCCTCATTTTCTGAAGCTGCATATGAAAGAAGTCGATTACAAAGTAACGTTGGAATATGATATTACCGGCAAAAAAATGCTGTCTCAAGCATTGAAGAGTGAGCGAATGACGCTGACCGAATATTTTGGCTTGCTGCTGCAGATCGTCACCGCTCTGGAGGACAGCAAGTTGTATATGCTCCAACCCGAGAACTACATTCTTCATGAGGATTATCTGTTTATTGAAGGTTCCCTGCATCTTGGCACTTTATATTTAACTTATGTTCCCGTTGCAGCAACCGAAGCAAGCGGCACTCGTCTTCCGGTTATGCTCAAAGAGCTAATGACAAGGTTGCTCGCATCGGTGACGGAGCTAAAAGGGGGAGGGATACAGGCACTGATGTCGTTCTGCAGTGAACAGAGCTTCAATCTGCCGGGACTTAAGAAGCTTGTGGTCGACCTGTTAGCTGGAGAGGGGGAAGACCAGCGAACATTAACTCAAGCAAATGCAGCAGTGTCTTCAGGTTTGAATCAAGGATCTCCCTATACCGGTAGTCAATCAAGCAGCTTGGGCAAGCCTGCATTCGCATTTACAGAACCGGCTCGTGGGCGGACAGCAATGACGCAGACGGAGAGTGACATCCACACGGATAAACAGAGTTTAATCCGAGGTCTGACGGAACGTACGAATGAGATGTTTGGGAAGAGGGGCAAGAGCGAGGAAATGAATTCTCATGGGGGTCGAAGCCCCATGGGTTCAACTCCTCCGTGGTTACCTGATACGGATACGGATGATACAAATTCAGATAATTCGGACAATGACAAGACTTCACCAGTTCGTACCTATATGTTGTTAGGATGTTTGCTCGCCGCAGCGGGAGCTTGGAGATTGTTGTATATGAATCAGCGCTCTCCACTGATGTTGGGGTTGTCGGTTGGGATTACGATTCTACTTGCTGCAGTAGCCTGGCTTGGCTGGACAGGTAAACTCCAGCTGCTATCACGGAGATCCGGCGAATGGTCTGGGTCCCTGCCAATGTTTGAGTCAACAGAGCTTAGTCCGCAGGATTCCAAGTGGAAGTCCGTCCCACGTTTTCAGGCGGATCCTTTATCGGGTCTTCTTGGGGATAACTCGAAAACAGACGCTGGGAAAGCACCAGCAGAGCTTGAGGAGGGGAAAGAGATTTGGAGATGGCGGGTCCCTAAATCTCTAATTAACCCCGAGAGAGATCACCATGCAGCGGGATATCCCGCACAGTCTCCGCAGGGCCATGCTTATTCGCGTTCATCTGAGGCAGCAGCTGCGGCAGAGGATTCGTATGGGGAAGAGGGGGATTATTATGCCCAATTGTCCCAACGCACGGAGGTGCTTTCGTTCCCTGGAGGCGGGGGAGCTACCGTCCTGCTAAGTCCGGATGCTGCAGCCCGTCCAGCCGCGCAACATTCAGCAGGAGCTTACCTCGAACTAAACGAACCGAATACAGCCACCCCACAGCGGATTGAACTGCATCAGCCCCATTTCATCATCGGCCGTTCTCCCGACGTAGCCCAATTCGTCGCACAGGGAGTGGGGACTTCACGGGCGCATGTCGAGCTTTCGCGTGAAGGCGGAGGTTACATACTGAAGGATCTAGGTTCGAGAAATGGTACGGTGTTGAAGGGGGAGCCCATGGTGCCTTATAAAGAATACCCTTTGATGGAGGGGGATGTCTTTATTATTGCCGGATGGTCGTTTACCCTGCGCAGGGGTTAATTATTGCAGAAAAAAACCAAGGTATTTCCTGATTTATTTGGGGAAGGCTTTTGGTTTTTTCTTGTTTTAACTAGATCTTTAGAAACACTTGATTCGATACCTATGGTAAAATATACCCATTAAGAATAATAGTACTAAGTATATATATTCCATTGTGTTTTTGATAAAGTTGTTTCCAATTTCGTCCATGAAATTGGGCTACCAGAGGAGCCAAAACGTTGATGAGAAAGGATCGCCAAAACTTCTTGAACAACCTATGCATGAAAACAACAAGTGATGCAAGATGCAATTGAGGTGGCAGACGATGATGCTTCCTTTGACAAAGATCGAAACAGGAAATCTATCATTTATTTAATTTTTGTGAGTAACGAAGGGAGATGAGTTGTAGGAATGACATCTTACATATTTCAAGAGGTTATGAATCAAAAACCAAGACCCGTTTTTTTTGGTGTAACTGTATCTGAGAAGACATGGACGCTTTTAGAAGTATTGGCAAGGGGTGTACATATAGTTCTTTCCTCTTTATTTCTCATAGCAATCTTTTTTTTCGAATTTTCAGGAGTTGAAATATTTCTAGGGGGCTTGCTTTCGGTCTTCATCCTCAAATTTCTGAATTGGCAGGATAAGAAATATAGCAAGAGATTAGAACGGTGGGAGGAAGAAGTTGTAGATAAATATTATGAAATGTATCCTGTTACAAAAGTCTCTGATTCAATTTATGACATTAAATTCTATGATATCAATGAGTTGTCAAAAGAGGGGTTATATCACTCTGCTTGTGAAGTATCTTTTTTTCTTTCAGAAGACATTAAGCTTGACGGTGTCGACATAGATATTTTGAATCATCATGAAAAACCTATGATTACATATCATTTCATTCCAGCAGATTTAAACATCTACGGGGAGGATCTATTTTTCCTTCCGACTCTGGTTATTTCAAAAGCTGATATAGATTTTATAGTCGAAGATAACAATAAAAGCGTGATGGAAATTCTGAAGGAGAAGAAACTGACAGTTACTAAGGCGATTGAGGATTGATAATTACCGAAGCGTTGGACGATATACATAGATTTGCTAATGTGAAAACCATAAAATCCATTAATCTACCGGTAATCAGGGCTGGCGGTTACACATCTCAGGCCTATCAAGATGCTGTAATGGGAAAAGGCATTACCATGAGCATGTCTCGCAAGGATACGCCCGTTGATAATGGCCCCATCGAATCGATTCATTCTACGCTAAAGTCTGAAAACGTTCTATCTCGAAGGTTTAACCTGCTCGACGACAGCCATCGTTGATAGACCGTTCAAGACAACATTACTTACTATAATCCGCATTCAAACAAAACTAAACAACCAGTCGCCGGTTTATTTCCGGTAACTGGCTGCTTAACATTGAAAGGTGTTTTGATCCTTGTCTTTACTAAGGGGGGAGTTCCCCCCTGCCTTAACATAATACCCAGGGTTCTTTTTTTATTATTATTGAAGTCTGAGTGCGAAATTACTATAACGAGCTTGAATAGATCAGGTATTCCGTATCTCCGGTTGGGTCCAGATACCAGTTAGCGATCTTTTTTGAGTAATTATAAGATCCTCCGTATAAGGGCCAGCGTGTAACGTACACATTGTATTCCGGAACGAAGATATTATATTGTGCATCATACCCGCTTGGATAAGACGAATTCATAAAAAAAGTAATAATAAAGATATTGATGTTTTTGTAGCCATATTTTTTATGTACATGGTTGGCAATATTTTTGGTCAGCAGATGCCCCGTTGAAGGTTTGCTGTCAAAGGTGTCGATAATGTTTTGCATCGTTTGTTCATCCGAAATTTCTACGGCAATGGTGAGTGAATCCGAATCGTCGATTACGCCATAAGTTAAGTCGTTCAGGTGCAATTTTCCGGAAGAGAGATTCGAGTATTTGGATTCCAATTCCTCTTGGATTTTTACGGCTTTCGTTTTTATGGGCGGAATCGGTGTAGGCTTAGGAACAAAGGGCTCTGTCCCCTTGTAACTGGTAATGTTGATGGTATTTCCATTTACGGCCAGGGTTGCTCCAGTGGCTTCGCTAATGAAGCGAAGCGGAACGAAAATGTTTCCGTTCAAGGATACCGGAGGAGATTCGAGCAGCATTCGCGAGCCGTTTACATAGGCGTTTTTGTTGCCAACAGTCAGCACAAGGTTGATCCCTTTTTTAGTCCCTGTAATCTGCTGTTTGGAAGGATCCCATTTTACAGAGAGGCCCAAGCTTTTGAATATAGGAGCGAATTGTACCAAGGTCACTCCATCTCGCAGAAACGGGGCTTGTCGCAGTCCCACTTTAACGCCATCCACATTGACGATGTTGGCTGGCGCCGCTCCTGCGGCCGGCACAATGCATGTAAATAGTAAAACTATAATAATTGCTAATTTCAACTTCACGCCATTCTTTCCTCCTAGGACTATTGGATTATATTTCTTATAACAGTCTATTATACTTGAACGATGGCTAATTTCCATAATTTACTCGATATCAACCTGCTTCATCATCTTATCTGGCTATGAGATGAACTGTTTATTCCGCGCCGTAACCAGTACCCATATATAAGGGTTTAATACATAGGATTCTAATTTCATGGAAATGAAGGAGAATGATCGAAGTGATAAAAAGAGCCTTATTATGGTCAGCCTTGTTTTTTATGTTATGGTTGCTGCTACCGAGCCCATCCCATGCGGCCACATCTTTCGTAAAAGCAAACGTGGAATATGGGCAATTCAAATCGCTCTTCACCTTGGAAGACCCGGTAATGATGAAGGATGGGAGAGTATTGCTTCCTCTGCGGGAGGTCGGCGATATTTTGGGTTTGAAGGTTCATTGGAATCAACCACAGCAAAGGGCGAGTCTGTATGGCGTAAATCTTGAAATGACGCTGCATCCCGGCAACGATGCTGCTTACGTGAACAAGGAAAAGAAAAAACTCCAGACTTCTGTGGAAGTCATCAACGAAAAGCTGTACATTCCTCTCCGGTTTGTTGCCGAAGCCGTGAATGAAGAGGTAAAGTGGGACTCCCATACGAAGACGCTATCTGTTGGCAGTACTTATGCTGTGGGAACAGATAAGGGCATTACATTTTGGCTTAATCGAAAGAACGGCGAGTTCTATCAAGCCATCGGGAACAAAGTGCCGTCGTTTATCGGGATATTAGATATTAGGGTGGAGGAACTGAGACATCTCCAAGTGGATAGACTGTCCGACCACAGTTCGTACGTGCGACTATATGAAGCAGTAGGGATGTCCGCATTAGGTAAGAGATCCGGCCAGGTTTTTGTGAAGAACGGACAAATCATAAAGGAATCGCACTTCGGATTCAGGGGATATTATCCGGATACCAATACGTATAACCTATACGATTTGCAAGAAAAATTATTGTTCACGGATGGCAAGCATGCGGAGTTTCTAAATCATGAAGGGGAAGTGGTGGCTTCCTATAATCTAGGAGAGTTGACGGGAAAAGAAGACGAGGTCTATATGATCGAATATGTCACGGATTCATATATGATCTTACGGGAATATGGTACGCAGCATCTGATACTCTATCATCGAATGCGCGAAATCACCGCGTATGTTCATGAGATACTCCTGCTTCCGCCTGCGGAGAAACAGTTCCTTGAAGAAGTTGCCCTGGACAGAAATAACGAACCGGACCGCGAGCTTATCATTCGCTTCAATAAACAAGAGGAGAATACGCTGTTGTTCCTATATAAGAGTAAAACAACAGGTCAAGTTGATTTGTATCACTTCAATTTAAAAGACTTAAAAAACGACTCCCCCTGATCCTCTGTATGAGGACTAGGGGGAGTTATATTCCGGACAAAACGGTTTGTCCGAACATTTGAATGAAGCAAGTACCGTCGTTCCATTTAAGGTTGTGTTATTACTTATTAATCAAATGCTGATAAGGCTTGTAGTCGATTTCCTTCTTCTGGAGGAAATTCATCAGGAATTTGTAATCGCGCTTCGGCGTAGCCACGATGTAACCTTTGATGCAGTGATCCCGGGTTACTTCGGTTGCGCCGGATTCGACGGCGATTTTACCGATTTCGGCTGCAATGGAGTGTTTGGCGATATCCCGGAACGGTCCCGGAACAGGCTGCACCAGTTCGTCCAGAAATGCTTTGGATTCATCCGTCCACAGCGGGCGGCTTCGCTCTACCCAGTAATTTTGCCAATCGAGCTTTGATTTGCCGTCGGCTTTGGGAAGCACTTTCAGAAACTTGCGGAACATGAAAAATCCGCCGATGCCCATCAGCCCGAGCATGACCCATCCCCAGAAGGCAATGGAGTTCATGAACCATGACGGCGGTGCACTGGACGACAAATAGCCCATGACGGCCCCTGTGCTGTTCATCTGTATATCACCTCAATGATTATTGTCACATGACACTTTCATGAGAATTATAACGCATTTCTAGATTTATTTCGATATACAAGCTAAAATAGGTGTAATTGTGTGTTAAAAAAGGGGGATGCAGCATGTTGAAAATTGGTTCCCACGTGTCGTTTTCGGACAAGGGATTGCTGACTGCGACGGCTGAAGCCACGTCATACGGCTCCAGCTCGTTCATGATATATACCGGCGCACCGCAAAATACGCGCCGCAAGCCGATCGATTCCATGTTTATCGAAGAAGGCAAGGCTGCCATGCAGGAAAGCGGGATTGAAGAGATCGTGGTCCACGCGCCTTACATTATCAACCTTGGATCGTACAAGCCCAATACGTTTGAGCTGGCGGTTAGCTTTCTGCAGGAGGAGATTCGCCGCACGCATGCGGTCGGCGTGAAGAACATCGTTCTCCATCCCGGCGCATATACCGATAAGGATGCGGAATACGGCATCGACCGAATTGCCGAAGGGCTCAATGAAGTGCTCGGCGGTACGGATGAGACTGAAGTGAAGATTGCGCTGGAGACGATGGCCGGCAAAGGCACCGAGATGGGACGCAGTTTTGAAGAAATTGCTTCCATTATTGATAAGGTGAAGTACAATGACCGTTTGGCCATTTGTCTCGACACCTGTCATATTCATGATGCGGGTTATGATATCGTAAATGATCTGGACGGCGTCCTGGAGCAGTTCGACAAGCTGATCGGACTCGACCGATTAACGGTCGTACACGTGAATGATAGCAAGAATCCGCGTGGAGCGGGTAAAGACCGTCATACGCCAATTGGAACCGGATGGATCGGCTATGAAGCGATCCAAAGAGTGGTTCATCATGAGAAGCTCCAGGGCAGACCGTTCATTCTGGAGACGCCGTGGATCGGTAAGGATCCGAAAACGCAGCGTCCGATGTATGAGATCGAGATTGCGCTTCTGCGCGGGGATGTGGAAGGCCGTTTCGGGCAAACTTTTACTCAGCAAGTAGAAGAACTGGGTGCTTTCTTTGCGAAGGAAGGCATCGAATCCCGTTCGTTCATGCTGGATACCTGGGCGCTTCTGAAGAATGACGCGAAAGCCAAAAAGGCCGATCCACGCGAACCGATGGAGCGCCTGTACGATATGGTCATGGCAGCAGGCCTGCTGTCCGACCTTTCGGAGGAGCAGATCAATCAGCGCCTGATCGCTTGGTTGTCCGGTGTTCCCCTGAATTCATAAGCTTCATTAGAAATGACTTTATATTAAGAATACTAAGGCATTCTCAGGATAACGTCCGCATGGCGCGGTATGTTTTCCTGGGAGGCCGTTTGACGTTAATTGCAGATTTAAAAGGAGGATCACCGAGTCTCATGGAAATTCACATCAAGAAGGATCTGCCGTCTGCGGCAGGTCAGTACCCTAATCGTGCCCGCATGCTGATCTCCTGTCCGGATGGACCGGGAATTGTGGCGGCGGTCTCCCAGTTTCTGTACCAGCATGGCGCCAACATCGTTCAGTCTGACCAATACACGATGGATCCGGCCGGCGGCATGTTTTTTATGCGGGTTGAATTTGATCTGGAGGATTTGAATACAAAGCTTCCCAAGCTGGAGGAATCCTTCCGGGAAGTTGCCGATCAATTCCGTATGGAATGGAATATTTACCATGCAGCCCGTAAGAAACGACTGGCGATTTTTGTTTCAAAAGAAGATCACTGCCTTGTTGAGCTGTTGTGGCAATGGCAGGCCGGCGACCTGGATGCGGATATCGCACTGGTCGTAAGCAACCATCTGGATATGAAGGAATACGTGGAATCGTTCGGTATCCCGTATCACCATATTCCGGTTACGGCGGATACGAAGCCTCAAGCGGAGCAGCGTCAGCTGGATGTGATCGGCGATGATATCGACGTGATTATCCTTGCTCGTTACATGCAAATTATTTCGCCAACCTTTATCGAACATTACCGGAACCGGATTATCAACATTCACCATTCTTTCCTTCCGGCCTTTGTCGGCGGCAAGCCTTATGCGCAAGCGTATAACCGCGGGGTGAAAATTATCGGAGCCACCGCCCATTATGTAACCGAAGAGCTGGATGGCGGACCGATTATTGAGCAGGACGTGCAGCGCGTTAGTCACCGTGACGATGTCAACGAGTTGAAGCGTATTGGCCGTACCATCGAACGCGTAGTGCTTGCAAGAGCCGTCAAATGGCATGTCGAGGATCGGATTCTGGTGCATAACAATAAAACGGTTGTATTCAACTAACGATTGCAAATAAGGCTGTATTCGGACGATTCATCATAGATAGTACAATGGAGCAGCCTAACACTTTAACGCTGCAATGGATTACCCCTTGATCCCGCTCCTCTTATTGGAGTGGGATTTTTATTTATGGAAGGAAACGTCAAACTTTTTATAAATTCGACTCGTCAATATAGTTGAACTTGTGAAGAGAACCTTTACATACGTCTTATGAACCTATGTGTCAGTTTTCATGCGAAAGCAATTTATATGTGGAGAGGGGAATCATCAGTTGTCGTTTTATACAAAAAAAACGTGGATGTTGCTGCCGATGGTGGCGCTGCTGATTGTTGCAACGTTATCCTTGTCGATTCCGGCCGGAAACGTCTACGCCGACGGAGCGAAGATTGGGATTCAATCCGAAATGGGTTATCAAGGCAAGATTAAACATGATAAATGGAATCCGCTCAAACTGACCTTAACCAGTGACCGGGATATATCCGGTGACGTGGTTGTGCAGATTCAGAACTATAATGGCTTTGGATATCAAACTTCCTACGTCCAGCAGGTCGACCTGCCGAAGGATACGCCGAAGGAAGTCGTGATCGGCATTCCAGGGGCCGTGCTGAATAAAGATAATAACCAGATCCTCTTCTATGAAGGATCTTATACCAAGGGGAAGCAGATTCCGTTTGCCACAGGTAAAAATTACGTGCAGGCTTCTCCGTATCAAGGCGCACTCATTGCCGTGTTATCCGATGATCCGGATACAATGAATTTCATGAATGTCCTTAACGGCAAGGGCAACAGCGTGAATGTGTTCCCGCTTAAGAACGCCAGCGTTCCGTCGGATGGAATGCTGTTGAACGGACTGGACGTCATCGTGATCAACAATTTTGCTTCCGATACGCTGTCAGAGCCGCAGCGCAAGGCGATTACAGATTGGGTAAATAGCGGCGGCACCCTGATTCTGGCCGGCGGCGCGGGATATACCAAAACAGCGGCGCCGTTTGCCGACATAACGCCGGTCGTTGCGAATGGCACCACAACCGTGAACTCGCTGGACGAGCTGGAGAAGCTTGGCGGGAAACCGCTGAAACTGGATGGGGCCTTTACCATTTCTACAGCGAAAGCGGTGGAAGGCGCCCAAATCGGAATTGAAGCGGAAGGACAACCTTTGTTTGCCTCGAAGGCCTATGGCCAGGGGAGCGTTCAATATGCGGCCTATGATCTGGCCATGGAGCCTGTGAGCTCATGGGCGGGCCATCCGGATGCGTGGGCATCGATATTGCGCAATAACCTTCCCATGATGGGTGCGCAGAATGGCATGTACCACAATTCGCTTATGGACAGTTTGAATTACGTTCTGGAGTATTTTCCGTCGCTGAAGATGCCTTCCTTCACACTGTTGTTGTGGATGCTCATTATTTATGCGGTCGTTGTTGCGCCGCTGCTCTACTACATTTTGAAAAAGGCGGATAAGCGGGAATGGGCATGGTTCTTGATCCCGATCATTGCCGTCATCGCGAGCGGTTCCGTTTACGTGGTCGGTTCATCGGACAAGACGCGGGAACTCGCACACACCATCAATTTGATTGAACTAAACGGTCAGGGGGATGCTGTTAAATCGACGGCTTCCGCATTCTTCACGCCTCGAAGCGGGAACTACGCCTTGGAATTTCCGGAGAATACGTATTTGAGAACGGGGCAGTCCCGGAACACGTTTGGGGGAATGGGCGAGAATAAGAATTTTGTCCGAGTGGAGCAGGAGTCCACGACGTTGGAGCTTCGCGACATGTCCCAATGGTCATTAGCCAAGGTATGGGTGGACCGTCAAGGAACCGAGGAGATGGGGCGCCTGGGCATGGACTTGAAGCTGGATCCCAAAGGGGAATTAAACGGTAAGGTCATCAATGACACGATTAACGATTTGACCGAGGTTGTGTTGGTTGTCGGAGGCAAAGCCTACAAGCTGGGAGATATCAAGAAGGGAGAGGCCGCAGCCGTTCCTCAGGACCCGAAACAAATCATCAAATTTACGGGCGGCGACTTGTCCGGGATGCTGTACCCTTATTCGCAGAATGATCCGAAACAGCGCGAGCGTGATATTTTGTCCCAATACGGATATTCCAACAGAATGGTTAACAGGGATGCTTACATTTTGGGATGGAGCAAGGATCATTTGACGAATTATACGCTGAAAGGCGCTGAGGTGGACAGTGATCAGCTAAATTTCTGGATACAGCCGGTGGAGATGGATTGGGGACTGAACGGGGAGATCAACATTCCATACGGCTTCCTGTCTCCTGAGATTTCCCAGGTGAATGCGCCGATGTTCGGGGTTTACCCTCATGGGGTAGAAATGGGACAGGGCAGCTTGATCGCCGAATTCCCGTTAATTTCGGAAGGCAACGTGAAGTATTCGGAATTGTCCGTGAAAGGCACCAAATTCAACAACAACGTCACGATGGAGATCTGGAACTCGAAGAAGAGCGAATGGGAGCCTGTTACAGAAGTGAACAATGTGCATACCATTACCAAAAATCCGGAGCAATATATCGTAGGGAATCGGATCCGTTTCATGATCACCGCCAAGGATCAGACCAACTTTATGATGCCGGAGCTGTCTGTGAAGGGGGATGCCACTCCATGATCGAGATTAGAAACCTGAGTAAAAAATACGGAACGTTCCATGCGCTGAAGGACATCAGTCTTCATATCGAAAAAGGGACGGTGTTTGGATTTGTCGGTCCGAACGGAGCCGGCAAATCCACAACGATGTCCATATTGGCCACCCTGATGCTGCCAACCTCGGGCGTTGCCAAGGTCGGCGGCTTCGATGTGACCCAGCATCCCAAAGAGGTCCGCAAGCGGATTGGCTACATGCCCGATTTCTTTGGTGTGTATGACCAGCTGAAGTCTACCGAATATTTGCATTTTTACGGGGCAAGTTACGGCATTCCGCGCGCCGAGCGGGAACAACTCATTCCGCAGCTCCTGGAGCTCGTCAACCTGAGCGACAAAGCGGATACGTACGTCGACAGCCTCTCGCGCGGCATGAAGCAGCGTTTATGCCTTGCCCGGTGCCTGGTGCATGATCCGGACGTATTGATTCTGGATGAGCCGGCTTCGGGGCTGGATCCGCGGGCGCGGATCGAGATGCGTGAAATATTGAAGGAATTGAAGCTGATGGGCAAGACGATCATCATTTCGTCGCATATTTTGCCTGAGCTGGCGGAGATGGTGGATGAAATTGGCGTGATCGAGCACGGCGAGATGGTTGCCCAAGGCAAGGTGGCTGATATTCAGAGCCGTCTCCGCGTGAAAAAAGTCATCCACATCCGCACGCTCGAGCGCGAAGAGGAACTGGCCGAGAAGCTGCGGGACGAACCGTTTGTCACGTCGGTATTAACGGATAACACGGGCGTCCATGTTCATTACGGCGGGGATGATTCGCAGCAAAGCGCTCTGCTTCGGCAGGTGGTCTCCTGGGAAATTCCGATTGTCTCGTTTCAGGAAGCGCAGAGCAATCTGGAGGATGTATTCCTCGAAATTACCAAAGGAGGACCCCGCGAATGAATTGGAGCAGAAAGCTAATTAATCCGGTCATTGACAAGGAGTTTCGGCTGCGGATGCGTTCTACGCGTTCCATGCTGTCGGTGTTATTTTATGTGTTGGCGCTCGGAGCCGTTGCGATGGGCTTCATTTACCTTTTCTTATATTTGGGACAGCGAGGACCTCAGCGATTCGATCCGCAGATGAGCCAAATGATGTTCTATGTGCTGAGTTTTGCTCAGCTTGTTCTCATCGCGTTCATGGCGCCTGCTCTTACCGCCGGCGTCATCAGCAGCGAGCGGGAGAAGCAAACGCTGAGCATGCTGCTGACGACGCAGCAGAGCTCGGCCACGATTGTGCTGAGCAAGCTGGTGTCGGCACTCAGCTTCATGACATTGATCGTGCTGGCCACCCTGCCGGTATACAGCATTGTTTTCCTGTATGGGGGGATTTCGCCGAAACAGCTCATATCCGTCTTTGTTTTTTATTTATTCGTGATGCTGCTGCTCGGTTCGCTTGGCGTGATGTTCTCGACTTTATTCAAAAGAACCATCGTCGCGATTATTGTCACCTACGGTGCGGGACTTATTATCTTCCTTATAACAGGGCTGCTGTATTTGTTCTTTATGGGGATTGAACAGCAGAATATATATCAAAGCGGGCAGGCGCCTGCGCCGGGCAGCTATTCCTGGGTCGGATATTTGCTGGGTCTGAATCCGGCCGGAGCAATGATGAGTTTGTTCAACCCGTCGTTCTCTAAGGAAGTGTTCCTGCTGCACGGCGGAAGTTTGAACAGCAAGGCCCCCATTGAATTGTGGCTGGAATTCTTCATCGTGTATTCGGTTGTGATTGTTCTTGCCCTGTGGGTTGCCATACGGAAAATACGTCCTATCGCAAGGCGGAAACGTAAGGATAAGGACGAGGCACAGCTCCCGCAAGTACCGGAAATGACGCGGGATGAAGCGTAACCTTAAAGCATAAGAGTACGGTAAGGAGGAAGAGCAATGGACAACATCATGCGTTTTATCGAAGCTGCGAGACGGCGGCTGCAGCGATTTCGCGTCATAACGTATGTTTTATACGGACTGATGGCAGGGTTTGCTGCGCTGCTGCTGCTCCTGGTGCTGGGGAGATTCTTACCCATAGCCTGGCTTCCCGTCGCATCCGTGGCCGTTCCTGTCGGAGCAGGCTTCGTGGGCTTGTTATGGGGATGGCTGCACCGGGTTCCGATCGAAGAGGCCGCTTCTGCGATGGATCATGTTCCGGACGGAGCGGAGCGAAGCGACATGATGGTGACGGCACTATCGTTCAAAGAAGAGGAATCGCAGGCCGCTAAATGGCAGCGCGAGCAGGCGGAACGCTATGGTGCACGTTTTGCGGAGCAATTGCCGGAGCGTCTTCCGTACCCTAGTCGTAAAAGACATCTCTTGATCTGTGGCGCATCGCTGGCTGCCGTGCTCATCCTTGTTTTTGTTCCGAACCCGATGGATAAGAAGGTGGAAGCGGCAAAAGAGGTGCAGAGCTGGATGAAGGAGCAGGCAGCCAAAACCGAAAAGCTTGCGGAAGAGCTCCCGAAAGAAACGCTCGATCCTGCCGACAGGAAGAAGCTGCAGGAGAAGCTGGATGCCTTGAAAAAAGCGCTGGACCGTGAGAAGCATCCCGAGCAAGCGCTGGAGAAGCTGGAAGAAGCGATGAAAGAGCTGGAGAAAATAGCGAAACAGCAGGAGGAAAAAGCAAAGGCATTGTCTGAGCTGGCTAAGCAAATGCAGCAGGAGAAGGCGTTGTCCCAGGTGGGGAAAAAGCTTGCCGAAGGCATGGCCGATGAGCTGAAGCAGGAAATGAAGAAACTCACCGAGCAGGTGAAAAAGATGTCCCAGGAAGAGAAGAACGAGCTGTCCGATGCTTTGAAAAAATTGGCTGAGGAAGCCGCCAAGCAGATGGAGGACGGAAAGCTGGAGCAGGAGTTCAAGAAAGCGGCCGATTCGCTGAAGGAAGGCAAGCTGCCGAAGGAGCTGGAAGAAGCGCTCCAGCAGCTGGCTGAGGAGCTGGCCAAAGCGGCGCAAGCCAAAGCTGCGTCGGACAGTCAATCGCAATCCGCCGCTTCGCTGGCGTCCTCCCTTGCTTCGCAAGGACTGAGCTTGGCCGATCAGATGACGGCTGCCGGTATGTCGGTATCCGATGCCTGGAGTAACGGCGGCAGTGCCGAGGCGTTAGCGCAGGCCGGATCCGGGGAAGGCTCGGGAGAAGAAAGCGAAGGCTCGGAGGGAAGCTCCGGGGAAGGCGGCTCCGGGGCCGGTCAAGGGCAAGGTGCCGGCAGTGGGTCCGGTTCGGGGAGCGGCTCTGGGTCAGGAGCAGGCTCCGGCTCAGGTGGCAGCGGCAGTGGAGGATCGGGAAGCGGGACCGGCAGCGGAGCCGGCCTTGGCTCAGGCGGTCGCGAGCTTGTGACGATCCCCAGGGATTACAAGGGCAGCGGCAATGTGCAAAACGATTCCGGCCAGATCAAGGGCAGCGGCGGAGATATTCAGAAGGGCGGCGTTTCGCCGACCGTGCCGGGCATGTCCAGGCCTTATGAGGAAGTGTACCGCGATTATGAGACCGAAGCGCGCAAAACGTTAGATCGCAATCAGCTGCCTGACCAGATGCAAGGGTTGGTTGAGGAATATTTCATACAGATTAATCCGAATCCGTAGGGGATCGAAGAGCCAACCGATCACGGAAGCTAGAATGAGTACTTGAACTTTACCAAGAAGATGGAGGTTTCGTCCATGTCGGATATTGCAGTGAGACCACAGGAATGGATGGAGAAAATATCAGGCCTGCGGGAACATATCGGCAAGGTGATTGTCGGGCAGCAGGATGTTGTGGAGCAGATGCTCTGGTGTATCTTTGCAGGAGGGCATGCCCTCCTGGAGGGGATTCCGGGTCTCGGTAAAACGATGCTCGTCCGCACGGTGTCGGAAGCGTTGGAATTGTCCTTTTCCCGTATTCAGTTTACGCCGGATTTGATGCCGAGCGATATAACGGGCACCAACATCTTGTCGTTCGGGCAGCATGGAGACACCGGAATGACCTTTCAAAAGGGTCCGCTGTTCAGCAGCATCGTGCTGGCTGATGAGATCAACCGGGCCACGCCCAAAACCCAGAGCGCCTTGCTGGAGGCCATGCAGGAGAAGACCGTCACGGTGGGCGGGGTAACCCATCAGCTGCCCAAACCTTTCTTTGTTCTGGCGACGCAAAACCCATTGGAAAACGAGGGGACGTATCCCTTGCCGGAGGCGCAGCTTGACCGCTTTCTGCTGAAGATCGAAGTATCGTATCCGAGTGCGGATGAGCTGAAGGAAATCGTGAAGCGGACGACGTCCTCCCACGAATTCCAGGTGGAACGACAAATGACCGGAGACGAGCTGCTGGAAATCCAGCGCGGAGCCCGGGAAGTGCTGGTTGCCGAGGAGATTTTGGACTATGCGGTTCGTCTGCTCATGATGACGCATCCGCAAGAGGCTGCGGCCCCGGAGGCGGTACGAAAATACGTCCAGTTTGGTTCCGGACCGCGGGGCATTCAGTCCATCATATCCGTGAGCAAGGTCCGTGCATTGTGCAGCGGGCGGATGCATGTATCGACGGGGGATATTCGCGCCGTGGCTTTATCGGCGCTGCGCCACCGTTTGTTCCTGAATTTCGAGGGGCAGGCGCTCGGCATTACGACAGACCATGTCATTCAGGAGGTTCTGCAAGCGCTGGAGGCATCCGCGTGAGCGGGGGCGGGCACCTGCTTCCTCCGGAGTGGCTTCCCCGTCTGGAGCGGTTGAGTCTGGAGGCCAAGCGACGGGTTGCCGGAACGCTGCAGGGAAAGAGACGATCCCGCTGGCTCGGTTCATCCCTCGAGTTCGCCGATTACCGAGTATATTCTCCCGGGGATGATGTCCGCAGGTTTGACTGGGGCGTCTATTCCCGTACGGGAAAAGCATTCGTTCGTCAATTCATGGACGAGCAGGAGCTGACAGTCAGTCTATTCGTGGATTGCTCGGCATCCATGGGGGCCGTCATGTCATCATCATCTGAAATATCGGCTGCGGATCCGGCGGGAACGAAGGGAAGCCCGAAATGGCTGCTCGCACGTCAACTCGCCGCCAGCATCGGCTACATGGCATTGTCCTCCTACGACAGGCTGCAGGTCGCCTGTTACAGCCGTTCGATTAACGCCCGTCTTCCGATCATGAGAGGAAAGGGCTCGGCCCATCGTCTGTTTTCATTCCTGCAAGGGGCAGAAACGGGAGGTGAGGGCAGCTTGGGTGCTGCGCTTGCCGTTCCTGGTGCACTCCCCCGGCAGCCGGGGATGACCTGGGTGTTCTCGGATTTTTGGCTGGAGGGCGGCGAGGAGGAATTGTTCAGAGCGCTTTCCCTTTTGTCCGGTACCGGACAGGAAGTGGTGCTGGTGCATGTTTTGTCGAGGGAAGAACTGGAGCCTAAATTGACCGGCGATTTGCGATTGGTCGACAGCGAAACGATGAGCGGCAAGGAAGTGGCATTGACGGGTAAAGTACTCGATGCTTACAAAGAGGAGCTGGAGCGGTACCGGACGATGCTCTCCCGCGTGTGCGCGGAGCGGGGAATGTCTTACGTGCTCATTCCGGTGGATATGCCGCTTACGGACGCGATGTTCGGGGTACTGGCAGGAGCAGGACTGGTTACTGGATAAGGCGAAATCTCATGCAGGGTCCGGTGTCTGAGCATCTGCCGGATTTTCTCCGCTTTCGAAAGCTTGGCGACAAGGTAACACCGGTAAATACACAAGCTGTGAAAAGTAGGCTTCACTAGCACCTGTCTGTGATCTCTAGAAACGAACAAGCAGGAAACGCATTAAATCTAGGAAGAGATAGATAGGCCTACATCCAATGCTTGGGGAAAACAGGCAAGTCTCGTTAGTCAGGGTCCACGGAGTAAGGAGGGGACACGTTGGGGATTCAATCTTGGCTGAGTCTATGGTTCGGTTTAACGCTGCCGGCCATCGTGCTTATGTATATGTTCAAACGAAAATATGTGGATACAACCGTTCCCAGCCACTTGCTGTGGGAGCGGGTGCTTCGGAACCTGGAGGCCAACAGGCCGTGGCAGAAGCTGCAGAACCGGCTTCTGCTGTGGCTCCAGCTGCTTGCTGCCGCGCTGATGGTCTTCGCACTGATGCAGCCCTTTATGCAGGTGTCTGGCGGAGGCAGCGCCCATGTGGTCATCGTTGCCGATACCTCGGGCAGCATGAGCGCGCAGATTCAGCCTTCGGCCGAAGGCGAAGCCGCATCCAGGCTGCAATGGATGCAGGAACGAATTAAGGAATACGTGAAGGACCAAGGGAGACGGAGCGAGATCACCCTCCTGTCCGTGGGAGCAAGTCCCATGACGCTGGTCTCCCATGAAAGCGACCGCGCCGCCATCGATAAGGCGGTGGATGGGTTGCGGCCCTATTACGGACAGGCATCCTACAGGGAAACCTTATCGCTCGCTTCCGCTCTGACACGGGAAGAACATGATGCAGAAGTCGTTATTTTTACAGATAGCTATTGGAAGCAGGATACGGCTCCCATATCGTTTCAGGTTCCAGTATCCGTGGAGAAGATACAAGGGGAGCACCCTCTTAACGTTTCCATCGACCAATTCGGCATTTCACTCAAGGGTGAAACAGGTTCATCCTATGCGGCGGTCGCCGTCCTCAGCACGAATGCCAAGGAATCGATGTCGGCCGAAGTGAATCTTTACGGAGATGAACAACTGCTGACCAGCAAGGTACTTGAATTGGAGCCGGGGAAGAGATTAACCGAATCCTTTGCCGATCTGCCGTTTGCCGAAGTGTACCGACTTGAATTATCCCAGGATGACGGGTATGCGGCAGACAATCAATCCTTTGCGTTCGGTTTGGGTCACGGATCTTCGCGCGTCCTTCTGCTGACTTCGGGCAATTTGTTCCTGGAGAAGGCCCTGCAGCTAAGCGGAGCCGAGGTCACCCGGGTTGCCTTAGATGACTCCGAAGACAAGAAGGATGAGGATCCAGGCCCGGATCAAAATACGGACAAGGGCAGCGCAGCATCGGATGTACCGCCCGTACCCGATGGCGAATTTGATCTGCTCGTCATAGACGGGAGCATGCCGGAAGGGTTCAAGCAAGGGAAGTGGGCGGAGCTGGCCGCCAAAACGCCGCTCTGGACGATCGGCGGGGAAGGTTCCAAAGTCGGAAGCCAAGGAGGACGCGCCGTGCTTGCCAAGCATCCGGTGACCGCCTACGTAACCTTATCGGGCGTCTATTTCGGCACGCTGGTGAATCAGGCCCCTGCCTGGGGGGAACCTGTAGTCAAGCTGGGGGATCAACCCATCGTCTATGCGGGAAGCGAAAACGGGCGACCGCGATTGTCGTTTAATTTCCTTCTTCAGGATAGCGATCTTCCGTTATCGCCGGAATTCCCGGTCATGGTCAGCAATGCACTGGAGTGGATGACCTCGGGCAAGGGAAGCGGCCTTGGCCGCTATATGGCTGGCGCGCAAGCGGATATACCGATTGCGGCGGATACGGTAGCTGCAAAATGGGTGCCCAAGAGCGGTCTTGCTCTTACTGACGGTCTTCCTGCTGCAGAACCTCTCCGGAATGAGCAAGGGGTATCGCCGGTACAGATCGTGCCGGAATATCCGGGGCTGTATGCTTTCGAACAGCAGAATGAAGCGGGTGAGAAGCTTAATTATTGGCTTGCTGTAACGGCAGACCCGTACGAGGCGGATTGGAGCAACGATCAGGGTCCATTCGTAAGTCAAGCGGCTCCTAACTTGGATGAGTCTGAAGCGGGAGAGCATGCCGGGACATCCGGCAGCAACGAAACCGCAAACCGCGCCGGCTCGTTAATGCCATGGCTTGTTGTCTTGGCACTGGCTGTGATCGCAGCAGAATGGGGGGTGTACCAGCGTGGGCGTTCAATTTAGCCAACCATGGTTGTTGCTGCTGTTGATTCCAGCAGGATTATTTCTCTACTATGCCTACAAATCGGATTTTCGATTAAGCGGCTTTCGGAAGAAACTGGCTTTATTCTTTAGAACCTGCGTTATTTTATTATTGATTCTTATGATTTCGGGTTTGCATGGCTTTACCGTCCTGAGGGATAAACAGGTTGTGTATCTGGCCGACCGTTCCGACAGTATGGGGGATTCGGCCCGGATCGCGAGCTGGATTAACGATTCTCTCTCGGCAAAAGGCGAGAAGGATGGCACCGCCGTTGTTTCAACGGGGCTTGAGGGCGCTGTAGAACGGCGGTTAACCTCTGCAGAGAATGCAGGAGCCTCTCTTAATGCGCTGCTGGAGCAGCAGTTTACGGGGCTGGAGTCCGGTCTTCAGCTCGCGGGGAGCCTGTTCGAGGGCAACAGCGATTCCAGAATCGTGTTGATTTCGGACGGGGAAGAGAATGTAGGCAGCATGGCAGCGGCGGGAAGGCTGCTGAAGGATCGGGGCATTGCGGTTGATGTGCTTCCGACTCCGAAGCAGGCGATCCAGGATGTTGCCGTGGAGGAACTGAAGGTACCGGATAAACTGTATCAAGCAGAGTCGTTCTACGTGGAGGTCATGATCCGGAGCACGTTTAAGACCTCCGGTGAATTGCGCATTTACGAGGACAACCGCGAGATTGGCCGGGAAAGAGTGGACGTAACCCCGGGCGAGAACCGGTATGCCGTGAAAGGCCTGGCCAAGAATCCGGGACTTCACCGTTACCGTGCCGAAATCTTCATGGATGGGGATGAAGCATCCGCTAATAATACAGCGTTCGATTTTACCCGGGTGGAAGGTCCGCCGAACGTACTGATCGTTGAAGGAACCCCGGGAACGTCGGGTAATATCACGGCGGCACTCGAGTCCGGAATGATCGGCACTGAAGTGATTCCGCCGGAGCTGCTTCCGCTGGAAGCGGCCAAGTATGCCGTATACGACAGCATTATCTTTAATAATGTCTCGGGCAGTGACGTCGGCGGCAAACAGATGGAGCTGATCGAGCAGGCGGTCCGTAGCTTCGGCATCGGGTTTATGATGGCGGGGGGCGAGGACAGCTTCGGGATGGGCGGATATTTTAAAACCCCGATTGAAAAAGCGCTGCCGGTCTCGATGGAGCTGGAAGGCAAGCGGGAGATTCCATCGCTTGGTCTCATACTCGTCATTGATCGTTCGGGGAGCATGGATGGCAACAAGATCGAATTGGCCAAGGAATCGGCTATGCGCACGGTGGAGCTGCTGAGAGCCAAGGATACGGTCGGCGTCGTCGCTTTTGACGATCAGCCGTGGTGGGTCGTTCCGCCGCAGAAGCTCGGGGATAAGGAAGAGGTGCTCAGCAGCATCCAGTCGATTCCGAGCGCAGGAGGAACCAACATCTATCCTGCCGTTTCCTCGGCGCTTGAAGAAATGCTGAAGATTAACGCCCAGCGCAGACATATCATTCTGATGACCGACGGACAATCCGCCATGAATTCCGGGTATCAGGACCTGACCGATACGATGGTGGAGAACAAAATCACGATGTCTTCGGTAGCGGTCGGGATGGATGCCGATACCAACCTGCTTCAATCCTTGGCGGATGCGGCCAAAGGACGTTATTACTTCGTTGAGGATGAAACGACGCTGCCGGCGGTATTCAGCCGGGAGGCCGTCATGCTGGCCAAATCCTATATCGTGGATAAACCCTTTGTCCCGGCCGTTCAGAATGCGGGCGATTGGGCGAGTCTATTCCAGCAGGGCGTTCCGGGGCTATATGGTTATGTAGCGGCAACGCCGAAGTCTTCCGCCCAGACGGTATTGTCCAGTCCGGAGCCGGACCCCATCCTGTCGCGCTGGCAATACGGATCCGGGCGAACGGTGACGTGGACGAGCGATTTAAGCGGAAAGTGGTCCAAGGAATGGGTATCGTGGTCCGGCTTTGCCAACACGTTGACCGAAATCGTGAAGTGGACGTTCCCGCAGTTTACGTCGTCGCCATATGAAGTGACGACCGAGACGGCCGGCAACCAAGTAAAGCTCCAAGTTATGGCAGAGGGCGAGAATCCGCTGGAGAAGCTGAATGCGGTGATCGGGGACGATGAAGCCGGCGAGCAGACGGTAGAGCTTATCCAGGAGGCTCCCGGCCGTTATACCGGACTGGTCAATGTCACGAAGCCGGGAGCCTTCCTCATGTCTCTTGAGGATGCCAGCGGGGAAGAAGCGCTGCAGGCGGCGCCAGGCACCGGTTTTGTCGTGCCGTATTCTCCGGAATACCGGCTGTCCTCCGGCAGCGGCGAGGAAGCCATGAAGCGGCTGGCCGAGGTGACCGGCGGCCGTGTGCTATCTTGGGATAACCCGGCCGAAGTGTTCGACCGGCAGGCGACCTCGCGGATGAATCTCCACGATTGGAGTTATCCGCTGCTGGCGGCGGCCCTGCTGCTGTGGGTCGCCGACATCGCCGTGCGGCGCCTGGCTCTGCCATGGGGCGCCATCGGCGCAAGGCTGGCCGCCCTGCTCCGCAGGCGGCCGGCACCTGCC
>NZ_BIMF01000029.1 GCF_004000945.1 Paenibacillus lautus NBRC 15380 | reverse complement strand
CTGAGGCTTCCATCACCGGCGCACACGTTGCGGATGGTTCACTTACTGGAGCGCAGATTGCCGACGGAGCCATCGGCAGCAAGCATCTCGGACCGGATGCCTTCAACAACTTCTCGTTAGCCGAAGGATCGGTTACAGGCGGCAAGATTGCTGAGGCTACCATCACCGGTTCACATGTTGCGGATGGTTCGCTCACAGGCGCGAAGATTGCTGACGACGCGATCGGCAGCAATCATCTCGGACCGGATGCCTTCAATAACTTCACATTAGCCGACGGATCCGTCACAGGCAGCAAGATTGCTGAAGCTTCCATCACCGGCGCTCACGTTGCTGACGGCTCCCTCACAGGTACGCAGATTGCCGACGGAGCCATCGGCAGCAAGCATCTCGGACCAGATGCCTTCAACAACTTCTCGATAGCCGACGGAGCCGTTACAGGTAGCAAGATTGCTGATGCTACCATAACAGGATCGCACGTTGCAGACGGCTCCCTAACGGGCGCGCAGATTGCTGACGGAGCCATCGGCAGCAAGCATCTCGGACCGGATGCCTTCAATAACTTCACGTTAGCCGAAGGCTCTATCGATGGCAGCAAGCTTGCCGATGGCACAGTCACCAGCGCCCATCTGGCCGAAGGAGCGGTTACCGGACAACAATTGGCACAGGGTGCGGTAACGGCCGAACATTTGGGCTTTACTCCTATACGGAGCGCAGCCGGCCAGCCGAAGCTACAGCAATTCGGCATGACTCCATTTGTATTTGGTGCTGAGGTGCTGACTGAGGTTACCGTCCAATTTGAGGAGCCTTTTGGCGGAATAAACTATATCATTGTTGGGATGAGCAACAATCCGGGATTCCAAATCTCGTTGAAGTCCCAACGCGAGGATGCCGCCGTTCTGGAAGTAACCCGTCAGCCTAACTGCAATCTTGCTTATGGCTTCATGTCCTGGATTGCGATCGGTCCTTCACGGTAACACCGGTAACAGCATAGCAATCCAAAAAGAGGCTCTCCCCTACGTGACACGGGAGGGCCTCTTGCACGTCAATGCATCCATTTTCTTTCCTAATCATGATACAGTCCACGTTGGACAGTCCAAAAGGGATAAGCGATCGAGCCGCACCAATCATACCAATTGTGATTTCGTCGGCGGTTGCCCGGGAATTTAAGCAGCCTTTCATATGATAGCAAATACATTCATCGCAGCGACTGATATTGATATGGTTAATCCCATCCTGGTGTACTTACCCTAACTGGCGTTTAAATGTTTTACTGGCGAAGAAGTAAGCGATGACCATGATGCCGACGCACCAGGCAAGCGCGATCCAGATTGCGTTGCCGACAGACCCTTCATACAAGAGGGCACGAATCGCATTCACGATTGAAGTCACAGGCTGGTTCTCAGCGAACGCACGAACAATTTTTGGCATGGTTTCGGTGGGGACAAAGGCTGAACTAATAAACGGCAGGAAAATCAGCGGGTACGAGTAGGCTGTCGCCCCTTCCATAGATTTCGCTGTCAATCCGGGAATGACCGCCAGCCAGGTCAGCGCCAGCGTAAACAGCCCGAGTATCCCAGCGACCGCGAGCCAATCCAGGATATTAGCGCTGGAACGGAAGCCCATCAAGAGCGCGACAAGGATAACAACCACGACAGTAAGCGCATTGGAAAAAAGCGAGGTCAACACGTGAGCCCACAATACCGACGAGCGCTTGATGGGCATCGTAATGAAACGCGCCATCAACCCGCTCTTTACATCCGTAAACAGCCGCAAGGAAGTGTAAGCGACGCCGGATGCGATAGCCATCAGCAAGATTCCCGGCAATAAATAATTGACGTAGTTGTTCGTGCCTGTCTCTATGGCGCCGCCAAATACGTAGACAAACAGCAGCATCATCATAATCGGCGTAATCGCCACCGTGATAATCGTATCCGGGCTGCGCATGATGTTGCGCATTAAACGCCCTAGTAATACCCCTGTTTTGCTTTTCATTTAAATCTCCTCCTTTTTGCCGATGATCGCGAGGAAAATTTCCTCCAATGTCGGCTGCTTCTCGATGTACTCCACTTTCGCCGGCGGGAACATCTCTTTGAGTTCGGTAAGGGTACCGGTCGTGATGATTTTTCCGCCGTGCAGGATGGCGATACGGTCCGCCAGTTGTTCTGCTTCCTCCAGGTACTGGGTCGTCAGCAAGATGGTCGTGCCGCCGCCGGCGAGCTCCTTGACGGTATTCCAGACTTCAATCCGCGCTTCGGGGTCAAGCCCCGTCGTCGGTTCGTCGAGAAAAATGACGGCCGGTGTTCCGATCAGACTCATGGCGATGTCAAGCCGGCGCTTCATCCCGCCCGAATATTTGTCTGCCCGGCGGCCCCCCGCATCGGTCAGGCTGAATCTTGCAAGCAGATTGTCGGCGACTTGTGCTGGATTGGAAACTCCCCGCATCTTGGCGATCATCATCAGGTTTTCCCGCCCGGTGAGCATACCGTCTAAAGCTGCGAACTGCCCTGTCAGGCTGATGCTCTGGCGAACATGATCCGGTTGACGCTGGACATCAAAGCCGCAAATACCTGCTTCGCCGCCATCGGGCTTCATCAGCGTCGAGAGGATGTTGACTGTCGTCGTCTTGCCTGCTCCATTTGAGCCCAGCAGCGCGAAAATTTCCCCACGCCGCACCTCGAAGTCCACCCCCTTTAAGACTTCCTTGTCTTTAAAGGATTTTTTTAACCCTTTTACAGAAATCGCTTCATTTCTCATATTTTTTCCTCCTTATAATAAGTGCCTTGGAAGCTAGATTGCCTACACTCCACTATTTAGTCTGACTGATAATCTGTATAACTTACTACCGGGTTAAAAATGAACTGAATAGCGAAGGCGGCAATTCACATTTGTAACCAGCTAATCAGTCGGTATGATCTATTGAATTTATTTTTTTCCCAATCGGTTCATGATACTCTGATTCAAATCTTCCCGATACTTGGCTACATAGGTTTTAGCGTTTGCCACAAGTTCGTCGGCAAAGGACGCCACGTCGTCCCCGGTGATTTCCAGCACTTGTCTGCCTTCCGCCGCACCGGCTTCGAACAAATCAATTAATTCATACTGCATGTGCAGCATATCCATCCCGTTGCCCGCTGAGAAATTCCACATGTAGTTTTGAATTTTCTTAAATACAAACTGGTAGTCCTCTGGCAGGGCTTCGACCCGTGCCATCATCATCTTGTACTCTTTTTTATCACCAATCATTTTTTTGAACATTTCCAACATATTATTTTTCCTCCTTTTATTTAAAGCTGAACAAGACACCCCAAAATATCGGACGGAATATCTTATGAAGCTAGTTTGACTTCAATACGTTGATTTTCGACGATAAAAAATCCCACTTTTCCCAAAACAATTCAAGTTCCTGGCGGCCAGCCTCATTAAGTGAGTAAAACTTGCGCGGCGGCCCCATATCTGACGGTTTCTTTTCAATGTTCACCAGTTTTTTCTTTTCTAGCCGCACGAGTATGGTGTAGACCGTTCCTTCCACGACTTCGGTAAACCCAAGCTCGTTCAGGCGGCGGGTAATCTCATAGCCATAGGTTTCACGACGGCTGATGATTTCCAGCACGCAGCCTTCCAGCGAACCCTTCAGCATTTCAGTTAAATTTTCCATATTCGAAAGCCTCCTCTATTTCGTCCCTCCCCTAATTAGTATTACCAATATTCAGTATAACATAGTACTAAGGGAAATTTTTACTTAATAGCATTTGGAAAAACAAGCTATTAAGTATTACTCATTACATGTACATTGTATTACTAAGTAGTTGGAGATGTCAACAATTTCTCTAAAATATTTTTTGCAACCTCACTATTCAGTGGTGCCGGTATTCAGTGTGACCTACTACAGGTATATCGTAATACGTAGTAGATGGATTGTCAACCGGATTTTCGAATGTTTTTAAACCCAGTATCGCCGCGCGATTTATTTAAGTTTCACGTTCCGTAAACCGTAAGATTATGCAACGCTTGATGACGCTGGATTTTGGAAAGTATGATTGCTTTTTGTGTTTGGGACATATTCGAACGTCTCATTTATGTCGACATGAACCGTCTTGCGATGCTTGCAGTTACTTGCGTCCGGATCAATTATGCATGCAAAAAAGACGAGCGTTAAGCTCGCCTTTTGTTTATTGATTATTCGATGCCGATCCGTACTTGTTCGGGCCCCTCCCCTAACGCCGGCAATCTCGTTCGTATCCGTACTGCGTAACATCCCGAGATGAACAACACCGTGGCAGCGATGATGTACGTAGCCCGAACGCCGAATTCATCGGTTATGAACCCAAACAACAGGGTAGATAAGCCGAATACTAGCGAAACAAGCGCGCTTTGAGCTGCGTACACTTTCGGCAATAAATGGACAGATACGCCCCGCTGCAGTGTAGTCTGAAGCGAAACTGCCTTAAGCTGTTCAAAAACGCCGAAGCCTGCCGAGAACACCAGGGCAAGCCAAGGCACCGAGGTCAATCCGAAACCGAACGTCATGATACTAATGCCGAAGGAAGAGCAGATGACGAATTTGCGGATATTGCGGTCGATCAGCCCCGCGTTTCTCATTCCAAACAGTCCACCCAGCATGAGTCCCAGGAAAAAGCTTGCGTTGATATATCCCCACCAAGCCTCCTCCCTTTGCAGCACATCGGCTACATACACGTAGATGGTCGCTGCGATCCAAATCACGCCCGCCATCGTCTCCAATACATAAATCACATGAATCGCCCGAAGAGAAGGCTGTTTCCAAATGAGTGTCCAGCCTTCTTGAATGGAGCAACAATTCGAAACGCGCGCCTTCTCTTTCTGTTCCTGGGTGGATTCATACCGATCCTCTATAAGCTTCATGAAGACAGCGGCTGCCAGGGCCAAGGCAAAGGTCAGCCATATCACGTTGCTTCCGCCCAAGGCTACGACCAGCAGTCCCCCAACAGCCCATCCTCCCAGTTGAATTAGCTGATCCACGGTGGCAACAAAGCTATTCGCTTTCGTCAGCTCGGCGGCATCCACCAGCCGAGGCAGCATGGCATGGCTTGCGGGCGCGGCCCAACCATCGAGCAAAGAGATGAGGAATACGAATCCGAGAATCGCATAGACCGTCACCTCCTGCTCTCCCAGCACATAGTAGGTCGCTAACAATAGGAACAACACGGCCGTTTTCCCGATTTGCGATGAAGCAAGCAGCGACTTGAGGCTGTATTTATCCATCAACACGGGCGCAAAGCTCCCGCTTATAAACCGTGCCATCGTCGTGACAAATGGTATCATGGCCATCAACATGGCGGATCCCGTAATCCCATAGATAATTGCCATCAGGCCGACAATGTAAAACAAATCGCCGCTATTGGCGAGCGCCTGACCTATCCAGAGATACCGAAAAGATTTCCTCTTCATCTTTCTACCCCAATTCTGTATTTAGTTGTGTTGGTTAGGGTAGAAAAACCTACATGTTCTGACCTCCGTACATTTTATATGGTTAATATAGTAACACCGTTAAAGACTTCTGTTAAGTTCACGGATTAATTTTTTCAAGTGAATCAGATGGTATATCTCACCAACCCGTAACTTTTTTATGCCGGCTAAAACTATTTGGCCCTCTCCACGGTCTAATGATCAGTCAAGCGCACTCAAGTACTTGAGCATGATCCAACCCATTAAACCAGGAATAGATCAAAACGAATTCGTGCCATGACATAAAATACTAGCGCTAGTAGTTAGGGGTGAGTGAACTGAGAGCGAAAGACTCGAAGCAAACACAGTTCAGCGAAAATATGGAGAAATGCAAAAGCAAGTTATACCGGGTAGCCTATTGCTATGTCAAAAATGAGCAGGAGGCACTGGATATCGTCTCCGAGGCAACCTATAAGGGATATCTCGCTTATGAGCGGATGAACACGCCGCAGTATTTTGAATCCTGGATGACCCGGATTGTCATTAACGCTGCCATCGACCATCTCGGTCGCAAGAAGCGGGTAGCTTATATGGAGGACCAAACGCAAGACTATGCGGCCGCAGAGCATGCCGTACCGCTGGAAGAGAAAATGGATTTATATGATGCTTTGGACAGACTGATGCCAGAAGAGAAAACCTACATTATTCTGAAGTTTTTTGAGGACCTGCGCTTTAGAGAAATGGCGGATATGCTGGCATTGTCCGAAAACACGGTCAAGACCAGGTTCTACCGCATTATCGGAAAATTAAAATCATATTTAATCGAGGGAGAGGTCGATCGTCTATGACAGGAAAAGAACGCTATGAACACATTGAGATCCCTGCCCAGCTAACCGGCGTTATGGACGCAGCAATGAAAAAGGCGGCTGCCCGTAAACGATCCATGCGCTTGATGAGATACTCCTCCGTTGTTGCAGCAGCCGTTGCCCTGTTATTCGTCGTCAACATCCCGACGGTGGCAAACGCCTTATCCAAAGTCCCCGTGGTGGGCAGCATCGTTCAGGTTCTGCAGTTCGGGGGCGGAGGCGAACGGACCGACGGCGTTACCGTGGGCACGGAAGCTTCCGAGGACGTATTTAAGATTCAATTTGATCAGGAAGGCAATTCCGTTTCCAGCGTCCCGGCCTACACCGTGGATCATCGGGATGCGCCAAACCGTCTGATCTTCACGTTTAACGGCGTACGAAACTTTGATTATGAAACCCTCAAGAAAGACATGCTGGCTCTCCCGCTGGTAAAGGATGTCTATGAAAATGTGATTCTGGACGACTCGGCCATGCGTTTTGTCGTTGAACTGAAGGACGGCGTGAAGCATACCGTATCCGAATATAGAGATCCCGGCTATATTGAGCTGAAGCTCACTTCGACCGGTGAGCCGGTAACCCCGCGCGAGGTCTTCTATATTCGCAGTGAAGCCATGCCGCAAGGGGAATCCCTTGCTATTCTGGAAGAGATTTATATGGAGGACGGCGTGACTTTCATTAAGACGGCCAGCGGCGACTTCATTGCGGTCATCGGCGGTTTCGATACTCGCGAGGCTGCCGAGCAGAAGCTCAGCGAAATTTCGTCGCGCGAGGCCTACAGCAATGATCTTCGCATCGACAGCTGGATGAGCAATGAGCGCCCGGACTAACCAGTAACACAAAGAAAGCACCGCTCCGATAAGTGTTGGGGCGGTGCTTTCTTTGTGATGATCCATGACGTTGTTTTGGTGCGATTGTACCGCAAACTCCCGAAGCGACTCTCCCGGCAGCGAAGAATGTTATGCGTTTTGATGAGGATAGATCATGACTTTTACGCTGGTGTCCTTTTGCGTGCGGGCAAGCTCTATGGCTTCCTCGATCTGATCCAAGGAAAATTGGTGGGTGATGATATCGCGTATGCGACTGCCCTTGTTTTGTAGCATCTGAATAGCCGCCGGGTACGTGTTCGCGTAGCGGAACACGCCGTATACATCCAGCTCGGCGTCAACCAAAGCACCGATATCCACCGGAATGGCATCCTTTGTTGGCAGGCCTACAAACACGATGCGGCCCCCTCGGTTCACATAACCGATCGAATCCGCGATGGCCCCGGCGTTGCCCGATGTTTCGATAATGAGATCGATTCCGTCGCCTCCCGTGAGCTCGTCCAATCGCTGCGGAACGGATTCGCCCATCGGATTGATCACGCCGGAGGCTCCCATTTGAAGGGCCAGATTAAGCCGGTATTCCACGACGTCGCTGCCAAATATCTGTGAGGCTCCGGACATTTTGGCCGCCTCCATGGCAAGCAAGCCAATCGGCCCCAGTCCGAGCACCAGCACCCGGTCCTCTGGCTGGATACGCCCGCGGCGTACGGCATGAAGTCCTACGGACAGCGGTTCAAGCAAAGCGCCTTCCTCAAAGGACATTTCATCCGGCAGCCAGAACAGGAAGTCGCTTCGCACCGCGACGTATTCGGCCCAAGCTCCGTCAACCGGCGGGGTCGCCATAAATACAACATCCGGACACAGGTTGTAACGTCCGCTTTTACAATAAGTGCAGCGCCCGCACGTAACGCCCGGTTCCACGGCCACGCGGTCACCGACGGAGACATTTCTTACCTTCTCCCCCGTCCTTACGACAACGCCGGCAAGCTCATGTCCCAGAATCAACGGTTCCTTCACCTCATACCTGCCAATCCGTCCATGCTCATAGTAGTGCACATCCGAACCGCATATGCCGATGCAATACACCTGAATCAAGGCTTCATCCGGCTTCGGCTCCGGAATGGGAACCTGCTTTATCCCAATGGATAAAGGGCGATCTAGAACGGCTGCAGACATCATGTTTGGTTGTGACAAGCTGCATTCACCTCTCATCTCAAGAAATCGCTTACTCACTTAGTTTACACGATAAACTATCGCTTCATAAGGGTGTAGAGCGAATTCGTCGAAACTTCGGTCCGAGCGCTCGTAATTCGAGAGTACAACTTCCGGTTGATGCTCACGCCATTCTGCCGGGATTTGAAAATCCGGCGTTCCGCTATAGAAGTTGAGAACAATCAAGTACGTCTCATTCTCTAATGACCTGGAATAAGCGAAAATTTCCGGATGCTCCTGAAGCACGGCTTCATATTTTCCGTAGATCAGCGCCTCACTGGATTTGCGCAGTCGGATCAAGGCTTTATAGTAATTCAGAATGGAATCGGGATCGGTTAGCTGCTGCTCTACGTTGATTTCATGGTAATTCGGATTGCAGCGGATCCACGGCACAACCGTTGAGAAGCCGCCATAGAGCGTGTCATCCCACTGCATCGGCGTTCTTGCATTGTCCCTAGCCCGGTACGCGATTCTGCGCATCGTCTCGGACACGTCTTTCCCGTCCAGTAGCCGCTCGCGGTAATAATTGTAGATCTCCACATCCCGATAATCACTCAGCTCCGCAAACTCGACATTCGTCATTCCGATTTCCTGCCCCTGGTAAATAAACGGCGTCCCCTGCATCAGCATAAAAAAAGTAGCCAGCATCTTGGACGATTCCTTATGATAGTGGACCGGATCGCCAAAACGGGATACGGAGCGCGGCTGATCGTGATTCTCCATGTAAAGGGCATTCCAGCCCACGCCTTCAAGGCCCGTCTGCCATTTATGCATAATCTGCTTCAATTCGGCCAAGTCCCAGACCGCATAATCCCAGCGTCCCTCGAGTCCGAAATCAAGATTGACATGCTCAAATTGAAAAATCATGTTCAGCGACCCGTTCTCTTCCCCGATCCAGCGGTCTGCTTCCGCTATCGGAATGCCGCTCGCTTCGCCAACCGTCATAATGTCATAATGAGCGAACGCCTCGCGTTTGAATTGCTGAAGAAATTCATGGATGCCCTCTATATTCCGATGTCCTGGATTCGAATCGACATATCGAAGGTGATTCGGATTGGGCATATCCGGCAAACCCGGCAGCTTCTTAATATGGGTAATCGCATCCACGCGAAAACCGTCAATCCCTTTATCCAGCCACCAACGGATCATCCTGACCAGATCATCCCTGACCGCCGGATTCTCCATATTTAAGTCAGGCTGCTTCTTGGAATAGAGGTGGAGATAATATTGATCCGTTAACTCGTCATATTCCCAAGCGGAACCGGTGAAGACGGATTCCCAATTGTTCGGCTCGGCCCCATCCCTTGCATCCCGCCAAATGTAGTAATCCCGCTTCGGATTGGTTCGGGAGGAACGGGATTCCATAAACCACGGATGTTCATCCGAGGTATGATTGAGCACCAGATCCATAATAAGCCGCATGCCGCGGTTATGGATTTCGGCCAGCAGCTGATCGAAGTCGGCCATGGATCCGAACTCCGTCATAATATCCTGATAATCGCTGATATCGTAACCGTTATCGTTATTGGACGATCGATAGACGGGGCATACCCATATAACATCAATCCCAAGATCCTTCAAATAATCCAGACGGGATATAACTCCTTGCAGATCCCCGATGCCGTCTTCATTCGAATCCATAAAACTGCGCGGATAGATCTCGTAAGCAACGGCTTCTTTCCACCATACTTTCTGCATTGTCGTATCCCCCGTTTACAATAAGAATGCTGCTTATTAGGAATGCAGACCGAGTCATTACACGTACTTCATTAACCAACTTAGTCTGTCGCAGCATACAGTATTGCCGTTTAAGCGATCTTATAAGCCTAACAACCATAGAATGGCCGTACCGCGGGGATATGCGGTACGGCCATTGCAAGTCTACTATGAAACTACGGAAACGAATTCGTGCCAGCTCCCATGCAGCATACTGCATGGGTTTGGTCGCGCTCCGGTAAGGACCGGCCGCTCACTCCCGTGATTCCCCACTACCCCCGTACATACTTCCCGGTCAAGGAGTGTTCTGCCGTGATCAGTTCAGCAGGCGTTCCTTCGAACATGACCCGGCCTCCCCTGCTGCCGCCCTCGGGTCCGAGGTCAATGATCCAATCCGCCTGACGGATCACGTCCAGATTGTGCTCGATGACAATCACCGAGCTGCCGTTATCGACGAGCCGATTCATCATGTCCAGCAAATGCCCGACATCCGACATATGCAGCCCGGTCGTCGGCTCGTCCATGACATAAATCTTTCCCTGCTTGTGCAGCTCGCTGGCCAGCTTGATGCGCTGGCTTTCGCCCCCGGACAGGGTGCTCAGCGGCTGTCCGAGTGTTAGATAGTGCAAGCCGACATCGTGCAGGGCTTCCAGCCGCCGCCTGATTTCTTTTTTCTCGAAAAAATCAAGCGCCTGCAGCACGGTCATATCCAGCACATCGGTAATCATTTTTCCATGGAGCTTATACTGCAGCACATCATCCTTAAAGCGCCTGCCGTCACAGGTGTCGCACAGAGACTTAATGCCTTCCATAAACGCCAGGTCCGTATAGATGAACCCGAGACCGTGGCAGTCTGGACAAGCCCCTTTGGAATTGAAGCTGAACAGGGATGGACTCTGATCATTAGCTTTGGCAAACATGCTCCGGATGTCATCCATAATCCCCGTGTAGGTAGCAGGATTGGAACGGATCGAGGTGCTGACGGCGGACTGATCGATGACAACAGCCTCGGGATGCCGGGACAGGAAGGCATGGTGAATGAGCGAGCTCTTCCCTGACCCCGCTACGCCCGTGACCACAGTCAATACACCTTCCGGGATGTCCACCGTCACATTGTTCAGGTTATGATGATTGGCATTGGCAATGCGCATTTGCCCTGTAGGTACGCGGAACTGTTCTTTCATCGGCATGCAGCGCTTCATGTACTGCCCGGTTAACGTGGATGCTTGGCTGCACAGCTGCTCAACCGTGCCCTCGAAGATAATTTCTCCTCCCCGGGTACCGGCATTCGGCCCCACATCCACCACATGGTCGGCAATTTCAATCACGTCCCGGTCATGCTCTACGACCAGCACCGTGTTGCCCTTGTCCCGAAGCTTCCTGAGCATGTTGTTCAGGCGGTGAACATCCCGTGGATGCAAACCAACGCTAGGCTCATCAAAAACATACATCATGTCCGTCAGACTGCTGCCCAAATGCCTCACCATCTTCACCCGCTGCGATTCACCCCCGGAGAGCGTGGTCGTCTCCCGATTCAGCGTTAAGTAATCCAGCCCCATATCCATCAAGTGCTGCAGCCGCTCCGCCAAGCTGGCCACCATACTGGCAGCCACCGGCTCCTTGATATTCAGGATGGCCTCTCTTAACTCCCCAATCTCCATAGACGCACACTCGGCGATATTATATCCGTTGATCCTGCAGCTTAATGCCGCTTGACTGAGCCGTGTTCCCTCGCATAACGGGCATGTGCCATTCGTAATAAAATTTTTGACGTGATTTAAGGTGCGTTCGGACAATTCACTGCTGTCTCTCTGAATATACAGCCGGTTGAACTTCAGCGCGAGGCCCTCGAAGTCGGACTGTACCGGTCCCCCCTTGGACGGGAACGTCACTTTTCCCTCCTTGCCGTATAGGAAGAGATCCCATTCGGCTTCCGAATAGTCGGCCAGCTTCTTGTCGTTATCAAAGAACCCAGACATAGTATAATTTTTCATATACCAGCTATCCACTGAGAAAACAGGAAATCGGACCGCTCCCTCATTCAAGGACTTGGTCGTATCCAGCAGCTTCGTCAGATCCAGTTCCACCTTCTTCCCGATTCCCTGGCATTCCGGGCACATGCCCTGCGGATCGTTAAAAGAAAACACATTGGAGTAACCCACGAATGGCTGCCCCACCCTCGAAAACAGCAGACGGAGAACGGCGTACAGATCGGTGATCGTGCCGAGCGTTGAACGCGAGTTGCCGCCCAGCCGCTTCTGGTCGATGACGATGGCGGTCGACAAATTCTCGATGGAGTCCACGTCCGGTCGGCTATGCCGTGGAAGTCGGTTACGGACAAAAGCGGTAAACGTCTCGTTCAGCAATCGCTGAGCTTCGGAACTGATGGTATCGAACACGATGGACGATTTACCCGAGCCGGATACGCCGGTAAAGACCGTGATTTTTCGTTTTGGAATTTGCAGCGAAACATTCTTCAGATTATTCTCCCTGGCTCCACGGATGTTGATATATTCTTGAACCATGGCCGTTCCTCCCTTATGCCCTGTAGTGTTCTTATTATAGAAGGGCAATCATGACATGTACTGTCATAATGGATGAAGGCATCTATTTTTAGGATATTCCCGTAAGCGGGAAATATCAGGAAGGTTGTTAGCCCTATTAATGCTATACTTAGTTTATAATGAGTCAGGGGAAAGAAAATGTTACATCCTCCCATTTTTGATTTCGGTTTGCCAATAAGCATCCTGTCCCTTACAATTACGGAACATCATCGTTTCTTAGAATTCATGATTACAGGAGAGTAATGACGCTATGAGCAAAAAAATAGTCGCCATCGATATGGATGATACCATCTGCCATCTCATACCCAAGGCCATTCACTATCATAATCTACAGTACAAAGATCCTCAGCTGACGCTGGATCAGATTACCGATTATAACCTGCATCAAATCTGGCATCCTGAATGCTCGGAAGAGTTTTTCTTCGGAAAGCCGGGCTTATATGAAGAACTTGAACTATTTGATGAATATACGATTGACGAAGTCCACAGAATGACGCATGATTATGACGTCATTGTTGTTACCGCAGCCCGTCCCTCCTCGGTGCCCGAGAAGTGGAGATGGCTGCAGCGGCATATGCCATTTATTCCGTTCGAGAATTTTTTCGTGGCCAAGCGCAAGGATTTAGTGGAATTTGATCTTCTGATTGACGATGGTCCCCATAATGCGATTGCCGCCAGAAAAGCCGGAAAACAAACCATACTGATTCCGCGTCCGTGGAACGCGCATATTCAGCATGAATTTATTCTGAAGGATTCCTGGAAGGGAATGAACGAGTTAGTAGACCGCATTTTATCCGATTCTAACCATCAAGGGGATATGAAATAAATGAATACAGACCGCAATAGCCGGTACCTATCGCAAGACATCCATTTTTTCGCGGCCGCATTATCGGAAACGGTGGTTTCCGTATGGGAAGAGGATCCCGCAAGCGTATATGTGGAGATCGAGCGAGGTTACATTGAATGCTACACACCGGATGTCGTCCGCATCCGCAACGAAGAGACAGGTTACCTGACACACTACAGCCGTGACACCGCTATGTTTCAACGGATGTAATACGATAAAGGCCGCTTCCCTTGCCGGGAAGCGGCTCTTTTATTGCTCAAATTACCTTTTAGCTGACAGGACAAGAAACAGGGTTGCGAGCGGACCTAGCAGCAGGGATAGCAGAAACCAGTTTAATCCCGTTCTGTTTTTTCCTTGAGCCAATCCGGCGTTAATTAAAGCCAGCGTTCCCCATCCCACATAGAATTCATTATTCATCCTATCTCCTCCGATACCGTACTCTTTATCTGCTTATTACGTTTGGACAAGCTGGATCGTTGCAGGATATACAAAAAAAGAGCAAGGAATGCTCCCTGCCCCGGGCAATTATAACGCTTATAGCAGTGACCTCAAAAGGCTCCGGTTTTAGCCCCGAAGGCCATAGTCTCTTCTGAGTGGACCATCGATCCTTAAACTTGCTCCAATTCTCTTAACAGCTGAAATATTTGTCCCCGATGATGGGACTCATGCTCAATCAGATGATAGATGACCCATTCCGGCGTCACATCGTACGGTTCCAGTTGTCTGACTCTCCTCCAGTCCGAGAGGTCCATGCCTTGGAAATGGGCAAGCAATTCATGACGTACCCTCTGCATGCGGTGAAGATGTTCATCCAGTGACTGATCCGGCACTTCAGAAAGATGGTTATCCTCGGTACGGTCATCCCAGGGGAAGCATGCCTTTATTTTCGGGTCCCAATCGGATTCAAGCACCTCGACGTACAGCCAGTCCGCTTCAATGAGAGCAATATGGTACAACAGCGAGCCGATGGACTGTCGGCCGTCTGCCCTATGGTTCAAATGTTCATGGTGGACCCCTTCCAGCCGTTTCAATATCGTTCGGCGTATGTCCTCCAGTCCCCATATCCAGCGGCCGATCTCCGGCTCAAACCCAGGCAGTGCCTCAACCGTCAACGTTTTCCTCTGCAAATCTTCACGCTCCCTTAAATTATCTCATGAATCTAAGAGTAACAGGCTCAAGCGTAAGTGTGCCAGGTAAAGTTCGGTTTAAACAAAAATCATCCTCGGGGCCATTCAGCCATTCTTACTTCTTTCGAGTCGCAATCGCCTCCGCCGTTTGTTTAACGGCCTGATGCCCGAATACCGCAAACGCCCCAGCGAGTATGCCTTGAATGATATTTTCCACACTCCACCCGATCAAGCCGGTTGTGAGCAGAATCGATACGACCATAACCAGATATACAATGCTCCAATTCGGAACCTTGGGCGTTTGCTTCAGCACATATCCGATTACCCAACAGGCAGCAACGACCATGAAGAGCCGCGGGTCAATCAATTGAAAAATGACGCTCCATTCCATGGTAAACCCACCTTTCCATTCATCTTCTACATCCTATTCCCCGAGCCTATCGATCGGCTTGTATTTATATCCTTATTCTCGCAAGCAAAATAATAGAATCTGTGGAATGGAATTTACGATAGGTTTGACGATGAACAGACGCAGCACAAATCTGCGTATTCCCGGGTAGAGGAAATACACAGTAAATATCCTTTATGAATGGCGGTGACACTTAAGGCTGCTGCCTGCCCGCATCTATTATCCCTTTGAACCAATCGGTCAACCGCCGATCCTTCTCTTCTTGACTGCAGTCTGAGGGAAAGGTTAGGTAACGCTGATGCTCGGGAATCCGAGGTATCCCCTTCTTCATGTTGGCATCCGCCCTGGTATCGTTATTGTATTCTATAAAACGGAGATCCCTTCCATCCAATGTCTGATAGGCATAACAGCTGTACTCGATTTCGTCGATCACGGTCCAGTGATGTCCCTGCTTCGTGGGATTGCACAACACATGCGTGCCCTTCAGCTTGTTTAGCGAGTAAAGAAAGCCTTGCAGTTGGGCTTCCGTGACGTGGTAATCATCCAAGTAATACCGCTGTGAGACTCTGGCAACATTCGTGTCGATGATCTGGTAGTTTAGAATAAACGCAGCACCTTTGTGCAGCACCGGATCGAAGTAATCCTTCTGAATCCAGCCCTTATGGCGGGACAGGCGATCTGAGACCAGGTAATCGATATTGCTATGGTCCAGGTTATAACCGAAGGTTACCAAGAATTTGCGATTCTTCATATAGAACTCCCCCTGATAAATCAGAATGAATTACCCATTATTTTCCATGTATATTATACAAAAAAAGACAGCCTCCACACCAACGGAAGCTGCCTTGCTCGAAACCTGTTCTAACATCCCCAATTCCAAACCAAACTTGATGTTATACCTTGCTAACCTCAGCTCCGTCCTCTACGACGGCCTGAGCCTCGACAGCGGACTGCTCGCCCTGCCATAACAGCTGCATCTCTTCGCTCGTGGCGAGCAGCTCAGACAAGCTGCCCTCGGCTTCGATCCGGCCATCCTTCATGACGATGATATGATCGGCCTTCGAAAGAGCTGCCCTGCGATGCGATACCGCGATGCAAGTGACGTCCCGCTCCTTGAACAACCCATCCCATACCAGCTGCTCCGTCTCCACGTCCAGCGCGCTGGACAGATCATCAAAAATGAATAAATCCGCGCCCGTGATCAGCATGCGTGCCGTAGCCGCCCGTTGGATTTGTCCGCCCGACAGCATCACGCCTCTCGGCCCGACAAACGTCTCCAGTCCCTGATCCAGATTCGCGATATCCTTCTCCATGACGGCCAGACGGACAGCCCGCTCCAGAGCTTCCCCCGTTCGCTCTTTCTTCCCTTGCACGATGTTCTCTCTCAAGGGATCGCTAAACAGTCGCGGAACCTGCGGAGTATATGCCGCCCGTGGAGGCATAAGGAAGGTTGCCGGATCCACCTCTTCCCCATTCCAGCGGATCGTCCCTTCCTGTTTCGGCAGCAGTCCCAGCAATGTCCGGACAAGCGTCGATTTTCCCGCCCCGATTCGTCCGGTCACCACCAGAAACTTGCCGCGCTCCAAGCGGAAATGAATATCCGATATGCCATTCTCCGAATTCGGATAATGGTACGATAAATTCTTGACTTCCAGCTCCTTCAGCTTCTTCCCCGGTTCTCTGTGCATGACGGGCAGTTCCGGCGGCTCTTCGTTCAGATACGTTTCCCGTGCCTCAATAATCCGGTCTTCCTCGCCAGGGCGAAACAGCGAGCGCATCCGGTCAAAGGAAACCTTCAGCCGCTTGTGCTGGAATACCATATAACCGAATAAGGAAATGCTGAAGCCGATATTGGCCAGATAAGACGTAAACAAAGCGAAATCCCCGACGGTAAAATGCCCGGCCTGCATCTCAGCAGCGCACATCAACAGAATCAGTCCCGTACAGATGCTGAGCACATGCTGATTCAAGGATCGCATCCATTGTTTGAACAGATTATCCTTCAGCGCCGCCTGCCGGCGGTCTTCGTTCAGCTTCATGAAGCGCTCATGAACATGATCCTCGGCCTGCCCGAGCTTCAAGGCTTGAACCGCACCGAAGGTTTCCGCGATAAAGCTGGTAATGCGCCCCGTAGCTTCCCGGTTCTTTAGCCCGTAACGACGCGCTCGGTTGCCAGACAAATTGTTCAGAAGCGTGACCACCACGAGCGGCAGCACGGCCACCAGCATGATCTTCCAGTTAATGCTCGCCATAATGGCAACGGACACGAGCGCAAAGACGAGGCGTCCCCAGAAATCCACCCAGGATTCCACGTATTCCACAACTTCATCCACGTCATCGCGGAAGCGGCTCATGGCCTCCCCTGGAGAAGCCGGCAAATTCCGCCCCGGCCAGCGCATGATCCCGGCCAGCATGTTCGTGCGCAGAATGGCCTGAATGTGGTAAATATACGTTACCCATTGATAGAAGGCCGCAAAAAACGTCCCTACCCGCGCAACCCTTACAACGGCAATAAAGATCAAGGGTACAGCCAGCCACACATAATCCGTGGAGCTTGCTGTGGCCCGGTCAAAAAACCACTGCATCCCAAGCCCGATCAATAACGGCAAGGAATGAAATATGCACCACAACAGACCGTTGATTAAAAATAATGAAGGCCTGAATCGAAAGAGACGCCCTATAAAACCCGTGATGGTCATGCCAGTTCCTCCTCTCTGCCCGTGCTTAGCAGTCTGGCATAATGTGATGCCGGATCTTGTGCAAGTGCTTCCCGTGCGCCGAATTCCATCATTCGCCCGTCACCCAGCACCATAATTTTATCCACCTGCTCCAGCGTAGCCAGCCGGTGCGCGATGATGATCCCCGTACAGCGGCTCATCAGTTGATCCACGGCGGACTGCAGCATCGTTTCCGTTGCGGCGTCTAGGCGTGAAGACGGTTCATCCAGAATCACCAGGCTCGGCTGCGTCAAAAATACCCGGGTTAAAGCGAATAGCTGCGCTTCCCCCGCGGATAGCGATGCTCCGCCTGTGGTCAAATGCGTATCCAGCCCTTCCGGCTGCGCATCGATCCATTGCCGAAGCCCCAAACGCTCGGTCGTTTCCAGAATGAACGCATCCGACACGCCGGTATCGAACAACGTCAGGTTGTCACGCAGCGAGCCATCGAACAGCTGCACGTCCTGTGTGACCATCCCCACCCGGCGGTAAAGCGCAGGCAGCTTCAGCTTCGTAATATCGGTCCCTCCAACGCGGATCACACCGCTGTCGATGTTATACAATCGAAGCAGAATACGGCTGAGACTCGACTTTCCGCTGCCGGTACGTCCGATAATGCCCAGGCGTTCGCCTGGTTTGATTTCAAAGTTGATGTCTTTTAACACCGGTTTATCTTCGTTATAACTGAAGTTGACGCCCTCAAATTCCAAACCGAGCGCTCCTTCCGGGAGCTCTTCTTGCTCTCCGTCCACAATCTCGCTCTTGTTGGACAACAGCTCTCTGGAGCGCAGCATTCCGGATTTTGCTTTTTGGAACTCCTGCACCTGGTCACCCAGCATCTCGATCGGGTCATTCAGCATCTGCGTATATTGATAGATTAAGAACAGAGTCCCCAGCGTAATTTCACCGATCAAATAATAGCGGACTCCTAGTAACAGGACAGCCGTAACCGCAAGAGCAAACAGAATCACCGTGGTGTTCCAAGGGACGACGCGGAGCATCCAGGCTTTTCTGCCTTTCAGGAAAACGCTGCGCATCATGCGGTGAAACCGATTCATCACATACGGCACATTGCCGTTCGCCTGTACATCCTCAATGCCGGCGATGCGTTCCTCAATTAATCCGAACAGCGAAGCGCTGGCTTCACGTTCATTCTTCGAAGAATTGACGCCCATATTCCGGATGAACACCATGAACAAAATGGACAGCAGTGTAAACACCGTCATGACAATCGCAATCGGCAGATTCACCGTGTACATAAATCCTAGTATGCCGGCAAGCAGCACAAAACTTCCGATTACCTGCACGATGAACATCGCGAAGAAATTCGAAATATTCGTCACGTCGCCGTCAACCCGCTCAATCATCTCGCCGGGCGTTTTCACATTATGAAATCGCATATCCAGCCGCAAGCAATGCTTCAAGAGATCGCCGCGAAGCCGGTTGGTCGCGCGCCATGAAATATCGTTCCCCATATAGCTGACAGCCACGGTAATCAGCTGGTTAAAGACAGCCACGACCAGAAACAAACCCGCCAGCTGAATCAGCGTGGCTATAACGCCGCCTTCGGCTGCCGTGTCAATAAACCGTTTGACAATCTGCGGATTCAGAAGCTGCAACCCCGTCGACGTCAGGAGCATTACGAGTAGCAGTATCAGCCGTCCTTTAACCGGTTTTAAATACCGCAGCAGCCATGACATCGAAACCTTTTCTTGTTTGGGCACAGTGCCCACCCCCATATGCAAGCAAGTATATACGGACCTCCACTCCCCATTTTAGCAAGGCGTGGCGGCAGTAAATCATTACCAGTCTACATGAAATCCACAGCCATTCCTAGGTAAAGAATAATTATAATATGATGTAAATCCTTCTCTTTCCTATATAAATCTAGCAAGTCAATACCTGCTTCAAAAAAAAGCGAATCCGATAATTCAGCATACTCGTATATGTATAATAGAGTGACGTGCAACTTTTTGGAGGTGGGCATAATGAATACTGGGATCAGTGGATTAGACGGACTGGATGAAGAGAAGCTATCAGAAATTCGCGAAAATGCCGCAAGGCTCTCGGACATGAAACAAGAAGTGCCCGTGGAAGAACTGTTCTCGGAATCATTTATTCAAAGACATACCAAGTTTTCTTCAATCGGTCACTTGCTGAAAGCTGCAGGTTATGAGGGAAGCACAGATGAAGAGTTTGACGAATTCATACAAGGACACACGATTAACCCATTTATCGTTGAACATACCCCATTTCGCAGCTGGCAGGATTTTCAGGAGCTAGCCGTATCCGCTTATATCACCAAATGGCTGGGACTCTAAATATTCATTCCAACATCCGCCTTTGCACAGGCGAGGAAAGATAACCAAAGAAGCCCCTCTAACCGATGTTAGAGGGGCTTCTGATATATTTTTTAAGGGGTGCTTTTATCATATGCTCCGAATATTAATGGGAGCTTAAATTATGATTAAAGGGACATAAATTGTTCGATGGGGCACAAAATATACTCCCCCCACCAAATGGTGATTTGCATGTACATGGAGGAGAACTATCCTTCCTATCTCAAAATAATCGGGTGTGTTTATTCGGTTGTAACTGTAGCCGTCTTGGTCTTATTATCCCAGACCACCTTGGCGCCTAATGCCTCACCGATGGCCCGAAGCGGCACATAGGTCACGCCATTCTCAAGCTTGCCATCCGCGATCTGCTTCCCGTTTACGATGACATTTACTTTATCCTCCACCGTAACAGCCCCCTCTTTCTTCTGAAGCCCCAAATACTTAGCAATGCCATTCACATGTCCGAGCACAATAGAATCCATAACATCCTGCCGTTTCAGCTTAGCTGCATCAGCCGCCACATCGATAAACAAGTTTTCGGTTAAGACAGCAGGCATCTTAGATTCACGGACCATATGCAAGTTAGCGGCCTTCTCCCCCCGATCGATGACTCCGAAGGATTTAATGGCACTCATGACCTCCGTATGAATAACGTTCTGCAATTTTACCGAACCAGAGTTTGCCGAGGTATATCGATATGACTCAAAGCCCCCGGCACCGCCACCCGCGTTACAATGGATGCTAACTAAGATATCGGCGCCAGCGGCGTTTGCCTTATGAGTCCGTTCAGCTAATTCAAGGAACACATCTGAAGACCGGGAGAGTAGTACTTGGACATCGCCATATTCCGCTTCCAATCGTTTCTTCACAGCAAGAGACACCGCTAACACGATTTCCTTCTCCTGTAGGCCGTTTCCGGTTGCTCCGGAATCCTTCCCGCCATGCCCTGCGTCAATCCAAACCTTTTTCACGATCATTCACCGCCTTTGTAGGTTGTTGAATAGCCCGGTGATCCATTACAGCGAAGGCAACTGCAGCAATTCCTTCCACTAATGCTTCCACGCTTATATTAGGCAAGCAACTGTAAGTCCTACTGCAAGGACGAGTATAATATATAAGATACTCCACTCTGGTGCATTCGGTGTTTGCTTGAGCCTATATTGAACGGCCTAGATACAGTTTCAAGTACCTTTTGAGCATAGGTACAAGCCTCTCACTTTTACATTTAATGGAACTCCAAATTGAAATTTGCGTATTGTCATGTAAGGATTGATTCTACGGTTTCGTCGGTGCCATTCATATTGGCTTGGTCTATTAATATTCAGATATCCCGAAGAAATGGCAAACCGAATGAATCGGGATGAATACCATTTATTTTCATTGAGCCTTTGGTGAGGGGCTGATTATATGTCTGGTTTTGTACTTATCCTGTTTGCTGTCGTTTTTCTTATACGTGGTTTATTGCGAATACGCAAACCCACATGGGGTTCCTTATATAGAATCTGGAGAATAAAGTACGAGTCTGAACCAAGTTCGGACTACATTCAATATATCAAATCCAGTGGACTTCTCTGGATCGTTTTTGGATCTGTTTTTCTAGTATTAGGCATTCTCCTTATGATTCTTTGAACACTCCTTATATAGCTTAGCGGCCAAGTGCTCGCCGTTTCCCGAGATCGATATACTGCCGATGGGTCCACACTGGAAGCGACAGACAGCTGACTGCCAATGAAAATTTAATCAGCACGGACCATTATTCACACTTTACACAAAGTGGTTTCTCTCCTAACATCCCGGTAACACACATTCCGTACAATGTCCCTATCACAACCCATTACATCGATGAAGGGATATGACAAAATGAAGAAGAAATTCAAGAAAATACTCGCGCTGCTGTTGCCGGTCACGATGATTGCGGCACTGCTGTCCGGTTTCGAAGCGTCCGCAAGTCCGGCCACTTCCCCAGATACCGACAATAGCTTCAAGATGGCCATACTGCCGGATACGCAAAAGTATGCGCGCTACAAAAACGAGCTTTGGCTGTCGCAAACGAATTGGATTGCAAAGAACGCGCAAAAAGAAAATATTGTTTTCACCGCACATTTAGGAGATTTGGTCGATCGTGCTGATGAAGATTACGAATGGCGCAACGCCGACGAAGCGATGAAAGTACTTGATAAAGCCAAGCTTTCGTACGGTTTTTTGGCAGGAAACCATGACGTGCTCAACTCGCAGCAATACGACAACGAGCGGGATTTGGCCAAGGAACCGTTTTTGAACTATTTTTCGACAGACCGGATGAAGAACATTCCGGGTTTTACCGGCCATTCCGAGGACGGATTTAATTCCTACTATATTTTTGATGGAGCCGGGAAAAAGTACATGGCACTCTTCCTGGATTGGAGAGCGTCCGAAGAGACGTTGAAGTGGGCTCAAAAAGCAATCGACAAACATCCAACGTACCCGGTCATGGTGTTCACCCACCAACTGCTGAACATTTCCAACGACAAAAAATCAGCCGTCATGACAGATCACGGGCAATTTCTATGGGACAAGCTGATCGCGAAGAACGATCAAATCTTCCTGACCGTAAACGGTCATCATCATGGTTATGCTCATACGGTCAAGAAAAACAACAAAGGTCACGACGTCGTTATGATGGTCGTTGATTATCAGAGCGCCTTCCATGGCGGCAACGGAATGTTACGAACATTTGAATTCGATATGGAGAAAAACCGCATTCATACTTCTTCCTTCTCTCCATGGGTCATGGGAATGTCGGAGAAAGATAGAACCCCGTTCGATGAGGAGAGATTAGTAGACGATTTTAACGATTTTACAGTTACGTTGGACTTTGAAGAACGCTTCTCCGGATTTCAGCCCATCATTTCTGTCAATAAGGAAGTACCGAAAGTAGAAGGTACTGTCGCTTACTGGCAAATGGACAATCGTTCGGCCGGCGAAGGACAAGCCGTAGCAGGCAACGGAGCAGCGGTCAAGGATCTTTCCGGCAAAGGCAACGATTTGTACCGTATCGACGAAGGCGACGCCAAGCCAGGCGATTTGGTCTGGTACAAAGGAAATGCGCAAAATCCGCAAAGCAATTCGGGCATTCGCTTCTTCAACAACAAATCGGAAGAGAACGGCTCGTATTTGCAAACGTCCGATCAAGCACCTATCAATGCATTGACATTCCCGAACGGATATACGATTGAAGCGGTCGTGAAGATCGGGCCTGATTTTGACGCCGACAAGCACTCCTGGATGGGCATTCTGGGCCGGTACGGCACCGGGCAAGACGTCGGCAAGAAAGAAGGCGACGCCGAGGCACCGCTAGCAACGTTGGCTGTCTCAAGCTTACGTGAAATTCAATGGGCGTCCTTCCCGCTCAATTATGGAAGCGAGCAAACGAGTTGGTCCTGGGAAATGAACGACAGCTGGCACCATATCGCGCTGGTCAACGACGGGCAATCAACGAAGATGTATATCGACGGCGTGGAAGTACTGCGCAACCCCGACACGAAGCCGCGGGGCATTGCCACGACCGGCAAACCGTGGATTATCGGCGCGAGCCAGTATGCCAATAAGCTGGACGGCGTATTTAACGGATGGATCAGCGAAATTCGTATCGTCGACCATGCACTGGAGAAAAAAGATTTCTTACCATAGCTAGAGGCACTTCAAGCGCCAGGATGATTCCCGGCGCTTGAAGCGCTCCTGCTCGCTTTTATTCTAATCTCTTCTTCCAGAGATTTTTGAGTTGCTACTGCTAAGGATGATCAATATATAAAAGCTACGGGAAATTCATTCTTGGAGGCAATTATAACCATATGGGATATGTTGTAAATGAAATTCAACCCGCTGTAATCGAGCTGCCGGATTCAATAGCCTTTTTTATGTGATCCGCTGTCTCAGGATATCTATCCGCTGGAAATTCCAATTCGACAACGGTACCCGGTATTGGTGGGTTTACATCAATGTCATCTAACTCCGGAAAATAATTAAGGACCAACCAAACCAATAACAAGGATAAGACCGCTGTTCCAAATTTCAAAAATAATCATGCAAATTGCTCCCCCCATTCAAACAAAAAAATCCCTGCCAGCATAGTGAAGTGCACCCCTTAGAATGGACATTGGAATAAACCCCTGGTTTATCCGATGAAATTCTAGGGGGTGCATTTTTGTATGGCAATTAAGGGACAAAAGTATAAAACGTATTCGGAAGAGATCAAGAAAGAGGCGGTTCGTCTGCATGTTATCGAGGAATGGACTTACCGAAAGATTAATGAACACTTGGGGATTAATGATCCTCAGCGGATGAAGAAATGGATGCGGAAATTTCGGGAACAGGGCGAGTTTGGACTGGTGGATCAGCGAGGTCGACGGGAAGCATACATCGACCAAGATCGGTATGTTCAAAAGCTCAAGCGGGAAAACGAAATGCTAAAAAAGTGCTTGGAAATCTGGATGCAGGAGGTGAAGAACAGAAGTATAAAGTCATTGAAATTGCTGCCTCTAGCTACCCCGTCAGCAGCCTTTGCAAACTCTTCAAGGTCTCACGTAGCGGCTACTACGCCTATCTGAAGCGCAAACATATGGACCGGGACAAGGAAGCTGCATTGCTCATTCGTCGGGTGTATGCGCGCTACGAAGGGAAATACGGCTACCGCCAAATCCAGTTGTTCTTGTGGCAGGATGCGGGCATATGGATGAACCACAAGAAAGTATTGCGTCTGATGCAAAAGCTCGGACTTCAATCCAACATTCGCCGCAAACGCCGTTTTAACACGGCGTACCATGCGGGGGAACGCGTGGCGGAGAATCTGTTGAAGCGAAATTTCACAGCAGAAAAACCGAACCAGAAATGGGTAACAGATGTGACGCAATACCGGGTAGGTGAGCGCTGGCTGTATCTTTCGGCAGTCAAAGATTTATTCAACAACGAGATCGTGGCCTACCAGCCAAATCAGCATGTCTCGTCGGGGCAATTGCCTAGACAATGCCTCCATGGAAAGCTTCTTCTCGCATCTCAAAACGGAAGGGCTCTACCCTTATAATATCCGAAATCTGGCAGAGGCACAAAACCGAATTGAAAAATACATACGATTTTACAACCAGAGACGACCGCAGCGGAAATTAAACAAACTGACGCCGGTAGAGTACCGACGCCAGTTTGCAGCTTAGGTGTTTTTCCAATGTCCACAAAATGGGGTCTTGACCACTAAGCCAACAAGGTTCCTTTTATCGATGCCTTCCGATTTGAGTTTTCTTACTACAGTTTTTAGTTCATTTCAAATCAGGATCTAACCCACTCAAAAATTTTATTTACAGATTCCTCGACTGAATGATTTGACGTGTCAATAACTGGGGTTATAGGGTTTGCAATCTGGCACCTCTCAAGCATTAGATCGGCCAGATAAAGCTCTGACTTTATAATTTCTGGTGTCCAATTCAGGTTCCTTGACAGCAATCTTTGCGTTCGTACCTCATGGCTACAGTGAAGATGAAGATACCTAACATCTCTGAACAGAGGTGTATGCTCAGAAAGCGAGATATCGTATGGTATAGGGACATTCCCGAACAAAATAGTACTTTTCCCGTGGTACCCAAACCAACAAGCGATCTTTATCCAGTCATTACACGCACTTTGATAATCATCATTTTTTACAATCAGATCCATATCGAATACTGCAAAGTTGCTCATAAGCTTACCTGTCACCCGGGATAATGTTGATTTCCCAGAGCCGCTACACCCCGTAACGATAAATAACGGTACGTTTAAATCTAAATCCCCAGGCAAACTCATACTTACTGCATCCTCCGAACTTTGACAGAAGTACTTCTTCAAATTATGAGAATTCTATACAATATGATTGGACTATTACACCAGCTTCAATTTTATTTTGTTATCATTGCCGTCTTGGTTGCATTATCCCAAGAAACTTTATCCCCTCTGGCTTCTGCAACTGCCCTCAGAGGTACATAGACAGTGCCATCAATAAGCATACCGTCTTTAATTGATTTGCCATAAGCAAACACCTTTACTATGTCACTCACCTTAGCTGCACCTTCCTTTTTCTTCAACCCTAGGTATTTATCGATCCCCATGACAGACCAGTAATCAGTGCATTGATAACTTCCTGTCGCTTAAGCTTGGCCGCATCGGCTGCCACATCAATGAATAGGTTCTCGGTCAAGACTGCTGGCATTTTAGATTCACGGACCATATGCAAGTTTGCGGCTTTCTGACCACGATCGATAACGCCAAACGGCTTAAGCGCCGCCATGATCTCGGTGTGAAGTACGTTCTGCATAGATCGTGACGCAGTTCAAACAAGTGTGGGTACCCCTCTTGGACCGCGAAACCTCATGAGGAATTACTATAGCATTCTGGATACAATTATTAAGGAACACCCGGATTTTCCGAGAATTCGATTTCACGACCTCCGCCATACCCACGCTACGCTTCTTCTAAAAGCAGGTATACACCCTAAAATCGTTCAGGAACGTCTGGGCCATTCTTCTATTAATGTAACTTTAGATACCTATTCCCACGTGCTACCCAACTTGCAAGAAGCTGGTCTTAATACAATCGGTGACTCGATCTTAGGGAACCAAATCGAGGACGAAAAGCTCACTTTACTCGACTAAAGGTTAGAAAAATGTTAGAAGTAGGTTATTTAACAAAAACGGCGCAGCTCCCGAATACCGGAAAACCGCGCCGTTATTGACTTTATGACGATGCTGGTGAAGGGAATTGAACCCCCGACCTACGCATTACGAGTGCGTTGCTCTACCCCTGAGCTACACCAGCAAATGTGGTTCGATGTTATTCCTCAAGAAACAACAAAAATTATTATAATACTTCAGCAACAAAATGCAAGTCCTTTTCTTACGGAAATATCCTCCGAAAATGGCGGCATTACCCGCCCAATTTTTCCTGCACGGACTGGATCTTCTGTTTGCTCGAGGAAACTTGGTCCCTGCGGTCGTCGATCTTCACGGAAGTCGATACGCGCTGGGCACCGGACAGAAAAGGCGCTTCATGTAAAGCCTCAATCGCCCGCCAGATCATGTTAAGCTCTCCCTCGATGATGGTACTCATCGAAGTCAACTCATAGGATATTCCATCCTGCTGTTTCAATATACGCTGCATCTCGGCAACATAAGAGCTCAAACTCGTTGTTGCGGTTCCGATCGGAATCACCGTTACCTCCGCTATAGCCATCTTTTAAAACCTCCCTCGTTCCCATCTCATCTATATGGAATGCTTTAAACTTCCGGATACAGTTATCATAACAATTCTAGCCCTTCATATCAAAGTCCGTCCGCCTTTAGCTTCACACAAGATATGGTGTTCCTTCCTCGTCTCGTCCATACGAATACATCTTATTTTGTCAAAACGATAATATACGTGGTATCAGCGCAGAAAAGGTCGCATTTGGTCACAATTCAGGAAATGTTATGGCCTTTTGGCAGTTTCTTAACTGGCACAATGACCGCTCGTTTGCTATAATTCTTTTTGCGTTCAATTTTAAGAATATGGTTTACAAACACAATATATTGGGTTAAATTAGATTAACAACAACCAAATATAGTGTATGTAGGTGCCGGATCAACCTATAAGGCAGTCCGGCTTAATAGGGAAGCATGGTGTAAATCCATCACGGTCCCGCCACTGTAAGGGCTCTTAGGCTGTTTATGAACATCTGCCATCCCTATACGACATATGCCACCGAGGAACCGGAGCAAGGTCCCGGGGAAGGCAATGTCGAGGGAAGAAGCCCAAGTCAGGAGACCTGCCTATATACAGATAGACACCAACCTACGGGGTTTTAGGTAAGTGTTCGTTAAACTTGCGTCTGTACATAACATCTTGCCCGTTCACGGGCTTATGGCAAACGTCATTTTCGAATCACAGCGCACGGACATTTTCAAGCCTGCCCGCGGGTTTTAGAAAATGTTTTTTTGATGTCCTTTTTCATATTTCCCCCGAAGAAAGCGAGGAATTTATTCATGCCCCAGCTCGTAGTTAAACCGAACAACCGTCAGCTCGCCTTTGATGAAATTCGTCTCTCCGTCTATGCCGACCGGACTCTAAAAGGATTGGACATGCTCGATAAGGAGCGTCTGCTTCGCGGCGTCAATGCCAAATTGCGCGGTGAGCAAGTTACCGGCGAAGAAATCAGCAGCGCCTTCACGATGTCCGCCCTTGAGCTTGTAACCAAGGAAGAACCGAATTGGAAGTTTGCAGCTGCGCGTTCGTTTCTGACCTCTTTATATAAAAAAGCGGCCACCAACCGCCGATACAAAGCCTATCCGGAGGAACCGTACGGTGCCTTCTATCCGCTCATTACAGAGCTTGTACAGAAAGGCATCTATCGCGAGGATCTTCTGACCAGCTACACCAAAGAACAAATCGAAGAGCTCGGCGAATGCATCGATCCAAGCCGCGATCTGCTGTTTGATTACATCGGTCTGTTGACGCTGGCTGAGCGTTACCTGGCAAACGACTTTGACGGTCGCGTCATGGAACTTCCGCAAGAACGCTATATGGTCATCGCGATGTTCCTCATGCACAACGAGCCTGCCGACAAGCGTCTTGACCTTGTCAAAGAAGCCTACTGGGCCATGAGCAACCTGTACATGACGGCTGCTACGCCGACCATGTCTAATGCAGGTAAAAAAGTAGCCGGCCAGCTTTCCAGCTGCTTCATCGATACCGTGGACGACTCCCTGGAAGGAATCTTCGATTCCAACACGGATATCGCCCGTCTCAGCAAAATGGGCGGCGGCATCGGGGTGTACCTCGGTAAAGTCCGTGCACGCGGCTCTGACATCCGCGGTCACAAGAACACCAGCTCCGGCGTTATCCCTTGGATTCGCCAATTGAACAACACCGCTGTTAGCGTAGACCAATTGGGAACTCGTAAAGGCGCCATCGCCGTTTATCTGGATGTGTTCCACAAAGACATTCTGTCCTTCCTCGACCTGAAGCTGAACAACGGTGACGAGCGTATGAGAGCACATGACGTGTTCCACGGCGTATGTCTGCCTGACCTGTTCATGGAGGCTGTAGAAGCACGTGAAGAGTGGAGCCTGTTCTGTCCGCATGAAGTGAAGAAAATCATGGGCTGGAAAGACGAGAACGGCCGTCCGCTGGGTCTGGAAGACTTCTATGATCAAGGTCAAGGCGAAGGCGAATTCCGCCAAAAGTATGCTGAAGCCGTGGCGAACCCGCTGCTGCCGCGCATTACGGTACAAGCCATCGACATTATGAAGCGCATCATGAAATCCCAGCTTGAAACGGGCACGCCGTACATGTTCTACCGCGACACGGTCAACCGTGCGAACCCGAACTCTGCGCATGGCATGATCTACTCTTCCAACCTGTGCACCGAGATCATGCAGAACCAATCTCCGACGGTCGTTGAGCAAGAGGAGCTGGTTACGAAAGACGGCCAAACCCGGATCGTGATTTCCAAAATCCCTGGCGATTTCGTTGTCTGCAACCTGAACTCCATCCACTTGGCTCGTGCTGTACCTGCCGGTGTGCTGGAGCGTCTCGTTCCGATCCAGGTTCGCATGCTGGATAACGTCATCGACATTAACAATATTGAAGTTCTGCAAGCTCAATACACCAACAGCCAATATCGTGCGGTCGGTCTCGGTACCTTCGGTCTGCACCACTTGCTGGCGCTGGAAGGCATCCGCTGGGAATCCGACGAAGCCGTTGCCTATAATGACAACCTGTATGAGCACATCAACTACCTGCTCGTTAAATCCAGCATGGAGCTGGCCAAGGAAAAAGGCCACTATCCGAAGTTCAAAGGCTCCGACTGGGAGAGCGGCGAGTACTTCACGTTCCGCGGTTACACCGACGGCGAGCATGAAGGCAAATTCGTAACCACCGAACAATGGCGCGAATTGCAGCAAGAAGTACAAGCGAACGGTGTCCGTAACGCATGGCTGTTTGCCATCGCGCCGAACGGCTCCACTTCGATCATCGCGGGTTCCACGGCGAGCATCGATCCATTGTACGAACTTCTGTCTTATGAAGAAAAAACCACCTATAAAGTGGCCAACCCGGCTCCGGATCTGTCCGAAAAAACGATCTGGTACTATAAAACGGCTTTCTTGATCGACCAGCATTGGTCCATCAAAATGGCTGCCGCCCGTCAGCGTCACGTTGACCAGGCGCAAAGCTTTAACCTGTATGTCCGCCCTGATATCCGGGCTTCGGAATTCCTGGAGCTGCACCTGCATGCCTGGAAAGCCGGCATCAAGTCCACGTACTATGTACGCAGCCGTGCGCTGACGATTGAAGAGTGCGAAAGCTGTGCTAGCTAACCATTAATTTCGAACCCACCCAAACCCTCCCTTCCAAGGGAGGGCCCCAAGGGCTCTGCCCTCTGGACACCCACAAGGTGTGTATGGTGTGAATGAGGCGCTTCTACGTTACTTTGGTGGCTAGGAGCGCTTTCTCCCTTCGGGAACGCTGGAATTTAGTGCGGAGGCTAATGAGTGACTTCGTGCGATGGTTGAGCTGCTGCCTGCTGGGACCGCTCTCCCCTTGGGAATTGCTTCTCGTACGGTGCAGGGACCTTGAGTTACTTCGTGCGTTTAATTGAGTTACTGCCTGCTGGGATCGCTCTCTCCTTGGGAATCGCTTCTCATGCGGTGCAGGGACCAAAACATCTATCGGCTGTACGCGGGCCATTCCGCGTTACACATTTGATATAGACTACACAAAGAAGACTACAAGGGTAAGGGTATCCAAGCGGAAGAGTTTACGTCCGCCTTTGGGAGCCCTTTGATACCATTAAATACATTCAAGCAAAGGGCGGACAACAGCGGCTGGAGAGTGGATACCCGTCCCTCGAATAGGCTAGCAAGTCTCTTTCCCCCGCCCTATCATGATATACAAGGAGAGAAAATCGGCATGCAAATGCAAAAGATATTTAACACCGAAGCACCCAACCGTTCCACTCGCGTCATTGAAGGTGAATGCTCCGGGATCTTGAACTGGAACGACATTCGGATGCCTCATATGTATAAATTATATAAGGTCCTGCTGCTAAACCACTGGATCGCAGACGAGATTCCGATGTCCAAGGATGCGCAGCAGTTCCCTCGCCTGGACCCTGAAGAGCAGCGCACCTTCAAGATCAACATCTCCCTGCTTGCTGTTCTGGATTCCATGCAGACGATGTTTGTCAGCGACGTGAAGCGTTACTTCACGGATTCGTCGCTCGAAGCCATCTCGGCCATCATCGGTCAGCAAGAGGTGGTTCACAACCAATCCTATTCCTATGTGCTCTCTTCCATCGTTTCGGATCAGGAACAGAAGGAAATCTTCGAATATTGGAAGCATGATCCTGTTCTGCTGGAGCGCAATCAGTTCATTTCGGACATCTATCAAAACTTCCGTGACAATCCGTCGCCGCAGTCCTTCTTCGAAGCGATGGTAGCTGACCTGATCCTGGAAGGTATCTTCTTCTACAGTACGTTTGCCTTCTTCTACAACCTGGCTCGTGACCAGAAGATGATGGCAACCAGCCAGATGATCTCCTATATTCAGCGTGACGAGAACCAGCACTGCTACTTCTTCGCCGAAGTGTTCAAGCAGCTGCTCAAGGATTTCCCTGAGCTGAACTCCAAAGAGAACATCGACTACCTGTACCGCACCATCGACCGTGCCGTCGAGCTCGAAACCAACTGGGCTCACTACACGCTCAGCAATGTGCGCGGCATCGATCTGAACGAATTGGGCGATTACATCAAGTACATCGCGAACCGTCGCATCACCATGATGGGTCTGGAAAAAGCCTACGAAGGCGTGGACGTTAACTGCATGCCATGGATCAAGCCTTTCTCCGATGAAGCCCTCAACGCAACGAAGACCGACTTCTTCGAAGCTAAATCCCGTAACTACGGCAAAGTTGGCGACGACAACGGTTTTGACGATCTATAAGCTCCACTCCATATACACAAACCTCCGTGAGCCCTTAACAGGAATCTACGGAGGTTTTTTTATTACTACATATGATCGGCCACAGTCCACTTCTCTTACTTACGGTTTATAAGTGCTATCCCTTCGCTGCCCATACCTCGATCTCTACCTGAATGGACGGCATCGCCAGTGCCGGCACGTAGGCCATCGTCATGGCCGGCGCTTTCCCCCCGTGGAATTTCTCCCATACCTGGTGGAAGTGATCCCAGTCGACCTCCTGAGCCGCCCAAATGTTGATTTTGACGATATGATCCGCCGACATCGCTTCCGTAGCCAATAACCGCTCAATGTTCGCCAGGTATTCTCCACCTGCTGCTTCATATCTTCCGGCAAGTTCCCCTCCCTATCGGTTCCAACCTGACCGGAGAAGACCACCAGCCCGGCCCCTCTCGGAACCTGGGTTACATGGGTATAAGGCCCGATCGGCGGGGCGATAACAGGCGGATTATACCGCTGAATTGGAGACGGCTGCTCCTCATCGGCTTCATTCAAAATAGCCAGCGTCTGATGGTCCTCCCACTTTCCGTTAATCTTTACGTTTTTCCTGGCAATGCCCTCCTTATGGAATCCGGCTTTCAAAAGCACTTGGATCGAGCCCAGGTTGTGCGGCATCACGCCAGCCTCAATCCGGTGAAACTTCAATTCCTGAAAGGCAACCTTCACTACCAATTGAACCGCCTCGGTCATATAGCCCTTTCCGTTATGGTCTTGGTCCAGAAAATAACCGATCCAGCAGCTCTGCAGATTCCCCCGCACCACTTCGGTCAGCATAATCTCGCCGATCAACACTCCGGTGTCCCGCAGTCCAATCACATAGAGATACCCCTGATCCGCCTTGCTGGATTCCCGGGCCTTTCGAATCCGTTCGAGTTGTCCTTCACTGGTGTAGAATTCGTCTCCTCTTAAGCCCGTGAACCGTTGGAAAAAATCCCGGTTATCTACCTCAAGCTTCAGCAGTGCCTCTACATCCGATTCCTCTACCGACCTGACATAAATCTGTTTCCCTTGCATGAACATGGTATACCTCTCCTTTGTTCGAATCATTTAGAAACGCAAAAAAACACCACAGCGCACCTGTGGTGTACATGCCGATCTATGCAACCACAAGCAAGCGACCTGTGGTGTTCAATTCCACTGCATCCTCATCCGGTCACCGAATGGAAGGATCCTTGATCGCTGAATATCCGATTTTGGACACACTTCTCCCATAATCGGACGGATCAAAGAAAACAGCGGTGGAGTATCCCATGCCTTTTGCCAAAGACGCCAATGATCTTTTTTTCATGTGAATACCCCCCTTCTGCTTTGCGCGGTTCATCTATGCTAAACATCTATGTTCATGCAAAAATCTCTCGCCTTACAGCTCGAGTCGCAACGTTAGCTTTAAGCTTTACATCATCTAATTAACCATAGGATACATGATTTGGCATGAATGATCAAATTCAACTGGATTCACATGACCGTTCCCTTCGGATTGTTTTTGGCCGGTCCTCTGCCCTGCTTCAGATGCTTCAGCTGGGCGACAATGATGACACTGATCACGACCAGCAGAAACCACGAGCTGATTTTGCCGATATGCACCAGATTCCATGTCCGCTCCTGACCCGGATAAGTCCAGGCTCCGAGAAATGTGGAAATATTCTCAGCAATCCAGATGAAAAAGCCAATCAGCAGAAACGACAGCACCAGCGGCATCCGCAGGGTTTTTCCGTCCACGTCAAAATACACCATGGTTCTGCCAAAAACCACGAATAATAATGCCGTGAGCAGCCAGCGTGCATCCCACACGTAGTGATGGGTAAAGAAATTGGCATAGATCGCTGCGCTGATCAGCACGGTCAGCACAGGCAGCGGCCAGCCGGTAATGCGCAAATTCATTCGACGCCAAGCCTGGCATATATAACTGGCTACACTGGCGTACATGAAGCCGCTGTACAGCGGGACCCCGCCAATTTTGCTCCAGCCCTCCTCCGGGTAAGACCACGAGCCCATATGCACTTTATACAGCTCCAGCATCAAACCGATGACGTGAAATACGCAGATGACTTTCAGCTCATCCCATGTCTCCAGCTTGCTCACCAGCATCCCGATTTGGGCCAAGACGCATATGAGAAGGATGAGGTCATACCGCGCCAAACCGGGAATCTCAACCACCTTGGTCAGTCCCAGCGCGCCGAAGATTATAACCGGAAATATGCAGGACAAGGCCTGATGATAACCGAAAATCCACAGCTTCCGTATAAATTCCATAAGTTCCTCCTACCACCTGCATTCGTATACTTCACCCTACCACAGACCGCGAATGGAATAAAAGAACAGCGTTGTCATAATTAGTCCAAGCCATTGACGGGCGTAAGGTGAAAAAAAGAGAGCGGCCATTCAGCCGCTCTCTCATCGGTTTACGTCCTTTTTGACCATGCTTGGGGTTGCGCATAACGCCAATGATGAGTTCAACCAACCCCGTTCAATCGCTTGATCCCTTTCGGGTTACCCTGTCTTGCGCTAAGCTTCAACAGCTCGAAGGATCCTCTTCTCCACATGGCCGACGAACGCCGGGTCAGAGCGCGACAGGGTGAGCCGATTTTTTCTTTTTGACCCGTAACAAAAATGTAAGAGGTATGGCAATAACCGCCACCATCGTTCCGATCATAAACACGTCATCAATGCCCATCGTTGTCGCGGCACGCTGGGTCGAAGCCCCCACGCCCATGTAATAGGACGTTCTGGATACCACCAGCGCGCTGAATATGCCGATGGATAACGAAGCGAGCCCTTGGCGGGCCCAGTTCGTGATGGACGATGCGTGACCTGAATATTCGCTGGACACCGCGCTCATCGCTGCGTTCGTTAACGGCATATTGCATAAAGCAATGCCAAGGCAGCGAACCAACTGCAGCAAGGCAATGTACATAACCGAGGTGTTGGTGCCGATTCCGCTGAAAGCGAGCGTGGCTGCCACAATGATGAGAACTCCCGTGATCACCAGCCGGAACGGACCGATCCGATCATAAAATTTACCGATAATCGGCGACGCAGCTGCCATGACAATCGCGCCCGGCAGCATGATCAGTCCCGTATCCATCGGAGACAGCTTCAGCACAGTCTGTAAATAGAGCGGCACCAGCAAGGTTCCCGTATACAGGGATATCGTCACGATGCAGTTCAGGATTAAGCTGTACCGAAATCGGGGGAATTTGAATACTTTAAGCTGCAATAACGGGGATGAAATCCGCAGTTCCCACTTGATGAAGAACAGCAGCAGTAAGATCCCGGAGAGGAGCAGGGACAGCGTCTTCCAGGATCCCCAGCCCCAGTCGTTACCATGGCTGAAGGAGAGCAGTAAAAGAGTACTGCCGGCCACCACCGTCAAGAATCCGAGGAAATCGAATGTCTTCTTCCCGGTCAGTCGGTAAAATGGAATGAACTTGCTAACGATGACCATCGAGATCAGGCCAATCGGAATATTTAGAATGAAAATCGATTTCCACCCAAAATATTGTACCAGCCATCCGCCAAGTGTCGGTCCAATCACCGGTGCCAGCATGGAGGCCAGGCTCCATAGACCCATGGCATAGGCTTGCCGCTCCCGGGGGAATACCTGGTAGATGATGGTCATCGTAATCGGGATAATCATCCCGCCGAACACGCCTTGCGTAATCCGGAACGCAATCAAGGTCTCTATATTCCAAGCAACGACGCATAACAGTGACGAGAGCGTAAAACCCATCAATGCGAGGACAAACAGCCTCTTATAACTGAGCTGGTCCCCCATGTAACCTACGATAGGAGCCACAATTCCCGTTGCCAGCAGGTACCCGGCCATCAGCCATTGGGTGGTGCTCAGCGTGGCATCGAACTGCTCCATTACCACCGGAAAGGCCACGTTAATGGTGGTGATGCTGAGCACCGCCAGAAAATTACCGAAAAAGATAGCGCTCATAATAAGCCAAAATGAAGATTTATCTTGTGTATTCACATGAAGCCTCCTAAACAAAGTAACCCCGCCCGGATCTGGTTAACAGAGCTGGAGGCGGGATTCGAAAGAGCATGGTCTTAGGTTATGGAAATAATTTTTTGCCAAGCAATCGAAGCAAAATATATAGGTTATCCGCCTCGTCCTCATCCAGCTGCTTGAAGGATTCCATGACGGCATAATCCCCCTCGCTGCGCGCATCGAGCACAAGCTGCCGGCCTCCTGCCGTAAGATTGACATAGTGGCTGCGTCCATCACTGGGATTTGGCGTTCGAACCACCAATCCCCGCTGTCCCAGAGCGTCCACCAAATACGTGATCGTTGCAGCCTTAAGCTCCATAAGCTCAGCCAATCGGTTGGGAAGCAGCGGACCCTGCTGCTCGATCAAACTTAAGATTTTATACTGATTCATCGTTAAATCGTTCTTTCTCAAGTGACTCAAAAAAGATACGACCCGATGCCTCGTCATTTTATCCGATAACTCACGATACATGTCCATGAGTCTCTCTACGCTTGCTTCTCTTCCGTTCTCCAGGGCATTTCACCTCGAACCTTATTTTAGTTCAATGATTCTAACTTGTAAACACCATTTTCATGTTTTCATTTCTGAATTCCCTACTTAATTCATGGTTTTTCGCTAAATTAGTTAGATATTTCAAAGTTTATTAGTGGGAATTCAGCTGCTTTAATCCATAAAGAAAACACCTTTCAGGAACGTCCCCTCAAGGTATGTCCTTCAAAACGATTCACCTACTCTAATCCTCCGTTATACAAAAAAGGGTCCCGGTAAGCAGCTTATGCCTTCGGAACCCTTATATTATGGCTAATCCTCATCGTCTGCAAACAATTCATGAAGCATCGCTTCCCGGCGATTCACAAATTCCTTCGTAATCATATAATGATCCGTTTCCTCCAAGCTCGACTCTTCCACCCCTTCGGAAGTCAGCTTATAGATGACGGAATCGGGATAGGCCATAACAATCGGCGAATGCGTGGAAATAATAAACTGCGAATCTTCCTGGACCAGGTCATGGATGCGTCTGAGCAGCGCCATTTGGCGAAATGGGGACAACGCCGCTTCCGGCTCGTCCATAATATACAGGCCATTCCCCCAAAACCGGTTCAAAAAAGTGGCAAAAAACGATTCTCCATGCGATTGCTGGTGAAGCGATTTGCCGCCGTAGGAATCTTTGATGGGCGGGCCGAAGCTCCATTCGGCATCCAACCGGTCAATATTCGTCGCGACGTTATAATAGCTCTCCGCACGAAAGAAAAACCCGTCACGCGGTTTGCGTACGCCTCGAACGGTTCGTATATACTCATGAAGCTTGGAATGCGTCTCCTCGGTTGAGAACGAGAAGTTCATCGTTCCTCCTTCCGGATTAAACCCAAGGGCCGTGGCGATCGCCTCCAGCAGCGTGGATTTGCCCATACCATTCTCGCCTACGATATAAGTGACCTTGGGATGAAAATGGAGCCCGTCCAAAGCCGCAACAGCCGGCAAATTAAAAGGATATTCATGAAATGACGGGACACGATCCCTCATTAACACAACGCTTCGTAGATAGGCAAGCATTGCAGCGTTATCCAAGCGCTTTCCCTCCTTGATTTTGAAGCCTATAATTACTAGTCTACTATATAACATAAAAAATGCGCCATCACAGGGCTCACCGGCACCTGGAATGACGCACTTTTTTAACTATATCGAATGCTGTTGTTCCGACAAACTATTCGCTTACGATAAATTGATAGAGCTCCTCAACCTTCTCTTCCGTCAGATCGCCGCTGTTATCAAAAACCTTAATGGACGTCTGCGGAATGTCCCAGTTCACTTCCGGAACGAAATCAACGCGCTTCTTGAAGTCGTCCCAATGATCCAGCTTCCACTGATCCCGCTCGGTCTGTCTGTCAATGATCCGTTCCTTCTGCAAATCCATGTCCTTGAGCGCAACCACGATAACCTTCACGTCAACGTCGTTCTTCGTTAATCCCGCGGATGCGATGACCTCTTCAATCCATTCGCGGTTCTTGAGCTCCGCGGTAAACGGAGAAATCATAAAGACATTTTGTCCGGCACCCAGGTTCTCGATGCAAATATCCTTGGTCGTATCATATTCCAGATCGCGCAGATTCTCTTTATAGAAGGAAGAGTCGCGATCGTTCGGATCCAGTCCGTTACTTTCCAGGAACTTCTCAACAAAGCGTCCCCCTACCGTATCACGGTCGAGAAATGCAGCCGGTATGCGGACTGCAAGCTTCTTGGCTACGGTTGTCTTGCCTGTACCGGCCACGCCGACAAAAAACACTAGCTTTTGCAAATGGTATCCCTCCATATGATCTCTATCGCTTCCATATCGCTTCCATATCCCTTCCGTTCACTCATGCCATCCTTAAACACGTTCTGTCCGGTAACGGGTTTCTTCAATTAATTCCTCCATCGCGGAGGTCAAGCGTTCCTGAAGCACTTCCGCTACATCAAATCCGCCATCCTCGGTACGTGCCACCTGGGCATCCACGGCGTACACGCCGCCCAGAATATGACGGGCTCCGATCGAGGAGAGCACGGGCTTGAGCGAATAATCAATCGCCAGCAAATGCGCGAGACTGCCGCCAATGAACATGGGAAGCACGATTTTGCCTGCCAATCCTTTTTGCGGAATCAGGTCTAAAAATGTCTTCAGAACACCGGTAAACGAAGCTTTATAAACCGGACTTGCCACAATCACGGCATCGGCCTCGGCCACAAGCCCGTTCGCTTTGACAATATGCTCACTCTCAAACTTGGTATGAATCAAATCCTCAGGCGGAAGTCCGGCCACATCGATCCGGCTAACCTCGAAATTCGCAGCAGTTAATGCCTGCTCCGCAAAATCCATAACCGCATTCAATCGGGATCCGGCTGTGGGACTCCCGTTAATAATAACAGCTTTCGCCATAATCATTCACCTCGGCTTATCTTATAGTGTCGCCATCTCATCCATTCCATAAGATCGCTATGTAAGGTCCTCTCGGCTTAGAGTCAGACGGCCATAGCCTGCATCTTTAGATAAAAAAGACTTACAAGGTATGGCAAAGTCTTCCGTAAACAGTCGCTCTTAAATCCGATGTTAACCAATATAAATCAGAGCAAACTTGTCAGAATTAGTATCATCGTATCAATGTGTTCGCGCTTTTGTCAATGCAGCCACACCGCAATTGAACCTTAGCCTTTCGTGAACCATTACACTTAGCGCCTCAACCGGGTTGAGTGTCCGAATACTGGATTTCGCAGCGGCTCAGGGCTTCGCGTACTGGCGATATTACCGCCACTCTTCCTCATCCATTCCCAATAACACCCGTATGTAAAAATGCGGCCTGCCCACAGGCGGAATTCGAACGTTCGACGGGTTTTGTCAGGTGACCGTCCTCCCTTGGTCATTCGCTGCAATTGGAAGTATTTTACCACATTCACTCGAAAAAGAGCGTGGAAAATCTGTAACCCGCGCGTTTACGCACGACCTTTCTCCTATTCTGATCATAAACGGCACCCCCGACTGGGCGAATGCATAGAGATAAAGCATCGGCGTTTAACGAAAACACCCTGTACACCAAAGGAGGAATGAAATGAATCCCCAGCAGCCCATTCCATACGTAGGCTCCAAAACCGAATGCAAGGAACAGCCCATCGCTTTCCCTCCCCAGCATCAAAACTGCCAGCCGGGCCTTGAAAGCCTGATGTCGCCGCGTCCGATCAGCGAGGATCCCGCCTACCGGGGCAGCGGTAAACTGGATGGCAAAATCGCCATTGTCACCGGAGGGGACAGCGGCATCGGCAAAGCGGCCGCCATTGCTTTTGCCAAGGAAGGTGCCGATCTGGTCATCCCATACTTATATGAGACTTCGGATGCGGAAGTGACGAAGCAACGGATTGAGTCGCTCGGCAGACGCTGCCTCTTAATGAAGATCGACCTGCGATACAAAAGGAACTGCGAAGCCGTGGTAAACGAGACGATAGCCCGCTTCGGCAAGCTCGATGTTCTCGTGAACAACCATGCTGTCCAGTATGTACAGCGCAGCATCTTGGACATCACGGAGGAACAGCTGCACCATACCTATCAAACGAATATCTTTCCCTTCTTCTTCATGATCCAGGCTGCGCTGCCCTACATGAAATCCGGGGCGTCGATCATCAACACGGCCTCCATTACCGCCTATGAGGGATTTAAGGAGCTCATCGACTATGCATCAACCAAAGGCGCCATCGTTTCCCTTACCCGATCCCTGGCCCTTTCGCTCGTCGATCAAGGCATCCGCGTCAACTCCGTCGCTCCCGGCTCGGTCTGGACGCCGCTCATCCCATCCAGCTTCTCAGCCGAAGAGGTGGCCGTATTCGGAACGAATTCACCGATGAAGCGGGCCGCCCAGCCCTATGAGCTGGCACCCGCCTATGTATACCTGGCGTCGTCCATCTGTTCCTCTTTTGTTACGGGTCAGGCTATTCACGTCAATGGGGGACAGATGGTAACCAGTTAACAGCGGTGCCATAAGCGTTCTAAGGAGCTATGAATAACAAGCAGAGGATGTGTACCATGAACACGGGAATTCCCAAACGGTCCGGCCGGATGGACATGGGGTTTTATGCATTAAACAAGCTGGCCAGCGCCGGCATCGTTGTGCTGCTGCTGAGCCTGCTCGATTGGGTGTGGCCATCCGGCGCTGATCGAGCTTCGGAATGGTTAGGCCTCTATCTGCCGCAAGAGCACTGGGTATACGGTTACGCGCTGACCGCGTCTCTTGCGGCAGATGCCATTCTCTCGTTTTTGCCTTCCCTGCATAAGGGTAAACAAGCCGCCGTGTACGGGGCGGTCGGTTTTCTGTTCTTTGCCTTATTTACAGGCGGGAATCCGGAGCAGCTCTGGCTTCGCGCAGCAGCGGGAGCCTTAACCCTGCTGATCTTCTTGTGGGGGAAGCATACGTTCTCCAGCAATTCTCTGGCCACCCCGTTCTTTGCCTTGGCCGTTCCCCTGTTGTGCTGGGTGATCTGATTCAAGAGCCTGCAGCTTCCTTCCATGAAAAAAGGGCCCTCCGATGAGGGCCCTTGCTCTTTGCTTTAAAGTGCTTCGATGACATCCCCGGCGATGACCGAGGCGGGATGTCCCCGGTGCCGCGCGGCCTGCTCGCCGGCACGGCCGTGCAGCCACACGCCAAGCGCGGCAGCAGACGGACCAGCATATCCTTGCGCCAGCAGGCTGGCAATGATGCCGGTCAGCACGTCCCCGGTGCCTCCGGTCGCCATGCCGGAGGTTCCGGTGGTGTTGATGTAGGCTTGTCCGTCCGGCGAAGCCATGACGGTATGCGCCCCCTTGAGCACGAGGGTAACTCCGTGCTCGGTCGCGAATCCTGCGGCGGCACCGATCCGGTCCCGCTGCAGCTCAGCGGTGGGGATACCCAGCAGCCGGGACATCTCCCCCGGATGCGGGGTCAGGACCGTTGCCGCACCGCGCGGCTTCCAGGTGCCGAAATCACCGGCGGCGGACAGCATATTCAGTGCATCGGCATCCACTACCAGCGGCCCTTCCCATTCTTCCCACAACCGGCGAAGCCATCTGGCATCTCCTTCAAAACGGCCTAATCCCGGACCTACGGCCAGCACATCGCGGGTTTTGGCGAGTTCCAGCACCTGCTCCGCAGAGGCCTCATCCCAGTAGCCGCCGCTCTCTTCGCCTGTGGCGGGGGCGAGCATCACCTCGGGTGCGGCTCCGCTCAGCGGCAGCACCAAGCTTGCAGGGAGCGCCCAGGTCACCAAGCCGCAGCCGGCGCGGAGCGCTGCCCGGGAAGCGAGCAGGCCTGCGCCGCTCATCGTGCGGCTGCCCCCTACGGTCAGCACGTGACCGTAGGTGCCCTTATGTCCGTCCGGCGAGCGGTGGCGCGATACGTCCGCACCCAGCTCGGTCCGAAGGACATGCGGGGTGAGCAGATGCGTGCGGACGCCCTGCTCCCGGCACAGCGAGGCTGGGATGCCGATGGAGCGGACCACCACCCGGCCCGCCGCCCCGGCGCCGGGGTACTGCACAAGGCCTCGCTTCAGGAAGGCGAGGCATACCGTCACCGCGGCCAAGATGCACGGCTCGTGCCGCGCGCCGGTATCAGCGTCCAGTCCGCTCGGAATATCCGCGGACACAATCGGCAGGCCGCTGTCATTGGCGGCCTGGATCAGTGCGGCGTAAGCACCGCGGGGCGCGCCCGTCGCGCCCGTGCCGAGCAGCGCGTCCACGATGCCGGTGTACGCGCCGTAGTCCACGGCATCACGGCCGTGAACCAGAGCCGGTATGCCGAGCGCTGCCCCGGCATCCCGCTGCACCGCCGCCTCGCCGGCTAACGCCGACGGCTCAGCGGCATAGAGCAGCGTGACGCGTATACCGGCGTCACGCAAATGCCGGGCGGCGACCACCCCGTCGCCGCCGTTATTACCCTTGCCCACCAGAGCGAGCCAGTGCTCACGCGCCGCCAGCGCTGTGGGCAGCCGAGCCTCTCCGTCGATGACAGGCGACGGGCGGCTCATCTCCAGAGCACGGTCATTCCCGGAGGTAGGAGCCTCCGCCGCTGCCGAATCCTCCGGTAAGGATAGCCGCTGTTCCCCCCGCCCGTCCTCCGGCATGAAGGACGGAGCCTTTCCTGCTGTTACAGCAGCTGCTGCGCAAAGGGAACGGCTCGCTCTATCACGCTCCAGGCATAACTTCAGGACTTCCTCAGCAATCGCTTTACCCGCATTTTCCATCAGCGCAATCGCTGGAATGCCGATTTGATGAATGGTATGGTTGTCGAGTGCCCTCATCTGTTCAGACGTCACAACATACATCCAAGCTCTCCCCTTTGCTTCGATATATCCCACACAAACACTCTGGCGACTCAGGATGCCTGTCGATTAATAAGCAACGGTAAAACGGGACTGAATAAACTGCGGATCATCCAGCTCATCAATCACGGCTACCGCGAAATCCTCAACCGAAATTCGGCTGCTTCCGCTCTCGTCGGTCACCAGACGATCCATGCCGATCCGGAACTGTCCGGTACGTTTCCCTGGCTCGATGATGGCCGCCGGACTGACATACGTCCAATCCAGATCGCTTTCCTTGTACAGATCGTAAGCATCCGCATGCGCACGGGCAAGCGGCCTGATCTCCTCCGGAAATTCCGGGGTATCCATAAGCGGTACGCCGCTGTCGGCGATCAAGCTGCCAGCGCCGCCAACGATCAACAGACGGGTTACGCCGCCGCGTCTCGTTCCCTCCACAATCGTCCGTGCGGCTGCCACGAGTTCCTCTTCCCGGCCGAACTTTGGACCGAAAGCGCTTATGACAGCATCATGCCCTTGAATCGCCTCTTCTAATGATGAAGGATCCATGACATCCGCTTTGACTTTGTTTAAACGCTCATGCTCTGAATCCAATCGATCCGGATTTCGCAATACCGCCGTGACTTCGTGCCCCCGGCGCAGCGCTTCCTCCGTAATTCGTCTCCCGATCGTTCCGCTTGCTCCAATTAATGCTACCTTCATGTTCATCGCTCCTTCGCTTAAAAATTATACTACATCACCCCTGGTGATGAATGGCTCTTCTTGAATCTTAAGTAGTATTATAAACACCTGGTGCCGTCTATAGCCGTTCGGGCTGTCGCACCTCCTATTTACTTATCCCCATGCAGACCTCTTCAAACTCCATTCGTTCATTTTTCCTCAAAATAATAGACCTTTAGACCTATGTATCACCATATTATTTTCACCGATAGAATACATAACTGCATATTTACGAAAGTATACATCTGGAATAACAACTTTAATCCTTATACCCTTCTTATATTCTTGACGAAACTTGTCATGTAGCTATGCTGGAATCGTAATGTAAAGGAGAATATCCCTATTATGAAAAAAAAATACGTCCGCTGGCTGGCCCTCTGTCTCGCAGGCAGTCTGCTGCTGCTAAGCAGCTTGTCCCTTCAGCCTGATGCCGCTTCGGCCGAACCCCGCCAGAAGGCAACCTGGTTCTGGGATACGCCGCAGATTCAAGATTCGGCTGACGACATTCTTGATTTTGCCGCCAATCAAGGAGTCAATGTGCTCTATCTGCAGATGAACCGCGATGTTCGGCCCGAATATTACCGCAGCTTTATCCGCCAAGCAGGTAAACAGGGGATCGCGGTTCATGTCCTTGGCGGCGCGCCTAACTGGGCACTGAAAACGGAGCGTCACCGATTGGAGACTTTCATTCAGTGGACCGCTGAATATCAGGCTTCCGCTGCACCGAATGAGCGCTTCACCGGCATTCATGTCGATATCGAGCCGCATGTGCTGAGCGAGTGGAAAACAAACCAGGCCTCCTTGGTCAAGCAATGGCAAGCGAGCGTCCGCTATCTGGTCCATGAAGCGCACACACTGAATCTGCCCATCGGTTCCGACATGACATTCTGGCTGCACGGCTACCAGCTGCCGGACCAGTCGATGTCAATCAGCCGGTGGATGATCCAGCAGTTCGACCAGGTCGTCATTATGGCCTATCGTGATCAAGCAGATAACATTTATAACGTTGCTGCTGCCGAGCTTAAGGAAGCCGATGAACTTGGCAAGGAAGCTCTGATTGCCGTAGAGACCAAATCGAGCAATGAGGGAGCTTACATTACCTTTTTTGAGGAAGGCACGTCCTATATGGAGGAACAGCTGAGCAAGGTATGCACCAAAGCCGAAAAGCACCCTTCCTTCTCCGGGTTCGCCATTCACGACTACAGGTACTGGAAGGCATTATATGACTCTAAGCGTTGATTCAACTTTTGAACTTCGTTTCCTTACCAACTAAGGCTGCCTGGAGCAGCCTTGTTTTTTTTGTATCTGCTTTCCTATAGAAAGGTGCCAACCTTAATCCCTGCCGCCCTTCACAATTTTATGTTTACCGGGGGAATAGTTTCTTTTACGCTCATGTTTCCTGTATACTCGGTACATTCACGACTAAAAGCACCTTGGTTGTCCGTCGTCCATCATTTGTATATGATCAAGCCGTTAAGACGAGGAGCAGTACATATCCAAGCGTGATTTTTACCCGCCGGAATGGCGCCTTGCTTATCTGTACTTCCGTCATGCGGCTTCTCCCCTTTCATCTGGAATGCATGATCTTGTTTGTATATGATATGTACTTCCCTTCAAAATGTTATCCAAACACAAAAATGTTTCCGTTATGCAAATGAGAGATTGAAACTTGATCAATTCTCTCTCCCTTGTCATTCATTCCCTTGAAATCCCTCCCTTGTTGTGCAATAGTGAAAGGTAGAATATTGAAGGAGGGATCCGCTTGTCCCTTACGGAATGGATGGTTGATATCTTTGGCTCACCGGACACGCTCGTGGCCGTGCTTCTTGCCACTGCGGTATTTTCGGGCCTGTACATATACAGTGCATCCCGGCTATTGGGTGCACGCAAGGATTCGCTTGCTCGCATTCGTCAGTCCTTGACGATTTACACCAGACTGGCTGGGCCTCTGGGAACCCTTATCAATCGACCGACCCGAACGGCTGTCCCCGAAGATCTGCTGATCCGGCTTCTGCAGGAATGCAAATCCGCTGACCTGTTGACTCGGGAGCTCCACGAACAGATTGATACCTTTCTAAGTGATCGCGATGAATCCAGACTAACAACGCTTCACAAGCTGGTGGACCGCGAGATCAACAGACTTATGAAGGAGCGCGACGAGCTGGTTGGGCGGCTCGAGAAACCCGGTTGGGGTATGGGATTGTGGCTGCTCTTGAAACCTGCCGTACCTGCCCTTTCACTGGGTGCCGCGATCCTGTGGACGACGCTTCTCGTCCAAGAACTAAGGCAATCCTCTACCTGGACAAGCCCTGAAGTATGGTGTCTATGGCTCTCCAACATGATTGCCACGATTTCTTTCTACCGACTGTTGATGGATTCCAGAAGAAGAACGCATGGCGCTATCTATACCGTGCTGCATCTGCTGATTGTGGCCTCAGCCCTGTTTAATCTGATCTGGAACGAAGCCTCGCCTTACGTTTTGGCTACCCAATGCTTGTTGTATCTAGCGGGTTTCCGGGTGACGGCCACCCGCCAGCGGCGTGAGCGGCCCTATGCCGGTCACCCGGAGCTAATGGAACAATTCCTTCATCCTACGGGAGACCACGATCCTCTAAGCGAAACAACAGGCGCAGGCGAGCCGGAGATCGGCAACAGCCCTCTGCGGTCCAGATAAGATAGCAGCGATATGAATATTACGAGATACAGCCCGTGCCGACTT
>NZ_BIMF01000028.1 GCF_004000945.1 Paenibacillus lautus NBRC 15380 | reverse complement strand
CAAAAAAGCCGCTAAATTAGCGACTTTCTTTGGGACATAATCTTGTCCCCCGACATCTTTATTGTGCTGATGTATGTCCGCTAATGCTAAGCGTATAAATCCGTCAAAATGTTGGCACTACCCCAAAATTGACAAAAAGAGACCGTAATGAACCCGCTATCTAAGCGTGTAGTCACTATGGTCTCACACATTAACCCTATTCTATTTGTCCAATCCCTACCAATAGTCCCATATTTCTTACAGGAAAGTCATCACTCGTAGGCCTGCCGCAACCGCTCCTTCAACAGCCCCATTAACAATCCGGATGTAATCTCCGCCACGGTCCAGCCCGATTCAATGGCCCAAGGACCCCAGCCGGCATCCGCCGGAGAACCGAAAACTTCGTGCAGATTCACATCGAACGCACGTGCCCATGCTCCGTCAATCGATGGGTTGTCGCTTGCGAGCTGGGCGGAAGCGAGAAAAGCGGCGTGCTCCTCCCACCATTTCAAAAACCGGTCGTCCTTCGTTACGAAATACGCCTGCATAAAGCCGATCGGCAGCCAATTGTTCGAGTAAAGCAGATCCGCCACCGGATCGCCGTTTCGGGCAAGCAGTGTGCTTTCGCCCTGCCCCATTCCGCTGCGCATCGCTGCTTTATATCCTGCGTCCCACTCGAGATAAGCGCCCGAGCTGTGCTTGAAGGATTGCAAATCGTTTGCAACCTGGTAAAGCCACCGCTGATGCTTCGAATCCCCTGTAACCCAATACATCCAGGCGAGCGGCAAAATCAGCCGGCAGTATTCTTGCGTCTGGCTTTGCTCCCGCACCGTATCCGGGTATACGCTCATGATCGTCTCCATCCCCCGGATACCTGTTTCAAGGAAAGAGCGTTCCCCGGTCAGCTTGTACGCCAGAAATAGAGCCGCCCAATAATAGCCGTTGTAATGCGCAGAAGGCAGTCCACCCGGTTCGTTCTGCAGCGCTCGAATCCGCTCCTTGTTCAGCGTTTTGTTGTCGGTGCGGAATACTCTTGTACCGTCAGTGCCTGTGGTTTTCAAAAGAAACCTTAAGGCAGCTGCCGTTTCGTCCAATCGGTACTGCGAGCCCGTATACAGACATTTCAGCATGTGCGGAATGAGCGCGCGCGCGACATCGTCCTGATAGCACACGCCCCAGGCTTCTTCCGTCCAGCGCAGCATGCCGTAGCAATCGCCAGGCTCCTTATTCAGAAAATAATCGAAAACGTAGTCGTGCAATCGCTCGGAAATGAGCAAATCACGTTCATCCGAGGTGCGCAAATAGTTGAGAAAATACGGCAGGGCAACTTCTCCGATGCAATCGGCGCGGCGAATGGCACTTATTCGCTGAGTCCCATTCGGCATAATTTCTGTGCCCATTCCTTCCCATACGCCGCTTCTTCCTTCGCTCTGCAGAACACCTGATCTCTCAAACCATGCCAAAGCCCGGTCTGCACTATGAGTGATCCGTTGTTCTAGAGGCTCGAGACCGCTCCCCGCCTCAATGAAATTGTAACTGAATTTCACATCCTCAAGATCAACCTTCTCTTGAAACAGCCAACCCAATATATAGGCGACCGTATTCAAAATTTTCCGTTTCGGCGCAAACCGGGCTCTGATGAACGGGCTTAGCCGGAACGAGCAGACCAGCAGGTTATCCGGGTCTTCAAACCAGAGCGCCCGGTCGGAAATCCGGCTCATCATTTCATCGGAAACCTCGACGGAAGCATGCGTATGGACGGAAGCGAACGTGAGAATCGGCCGCCGATGCGAGCAAGTGATATCATGCGGCTTGATCCTCATCCCGCACTGATCGTCTAAGACGTCTCCAAGCATCAATCCATCAATCTTAATTTCATTCGAACAGAACACCAATCTCTCATATCTTGTGCTCTCCGGCGGCGAAGCGTATACGTCGCCGATGCTTGCGACATATTCCGCAAACACCTGCTTGCCTCTCTGAATTTCCTTCTCGACGATCAGCCTCTCCTCCGGAGACAGCATGAGCGGCTTCTCCGAGGCGCCTCCGAGAAGGGCAATCGCCTCAAAATGATCCAGATTTGCGTCAACCATCTCAGCAGGTTTCAGCCATACAGCCTCTGGGCAGCAAGCCAGCATCAGCTCCGATAAATCGCTGTTCTCCGCGGCGACGACCGCTATTTTTTTGTTAGGCATAGCTCGACTCCTTCTGCGGGACTTCCTATACGATTCATTATTTCATGCCTGTAATAGTTATCCCTTCAATAAATTTCTTCTGTACGAAGAAGTACAAGATGACGATCGGCAGCGTAAATAAAGTAGAAGCTGCCATCAATTGGCCCCAAGCGACAGAGTTTTCGCGAATGTATTGCTTTAGACCGATAGAGAGCGTCCAATGATCAGGATCGTTCAAGTAAATTAAAGGCCCTTGAAAGTCTCCCCATGCGCCAAGAAACGTGAACAGGCCAACGGTCAATACAGCCGGCTTCGACAATGGCAGCATAATCGCCGCATAAATCCGAAATTCCGAAGCGCCGTCTATTTTGGCAGATTCGGTCAGCTCGTGCGGAATTCCCATAAAAAATTGCCTCATAAGAAAAATATAATACGCCATCCCTGTACCAAACCACGAAGAAAGCACGATCGGCCAGTACGAATCAACAAGATCGATTTTGTTGAACATGACATAGATCGGAATCATCGTTACTTGGAAGGGAAGCATTAATGTGCTCATCATAATAAGAAACAGAACGTTCCTGCCTTTGAAATCGATTCGCGCAAAGCCATAGGCGACGAGAGGAGCGAACAGGACGACGCCTGCCACGCACAAGGCTGCGATCCATACTGTGTTGAACGTGTATTGGAAGAACGGAATCGCCTGAACCGCTTCAATATAGTTATTCCATTGCAGCTCATTCGGCCACCACCTGACAGGAACGATGAATATTTCAGCGTCTGTCTTCAGCGAAGTGATAACAAGCCACACGAAAGGCATAAGAAACAGGATGCCAACGAGGATGAGGAAAATATGAGCAACAAGCTTCGACTGCCTATGGGCAGGCTGAGTGTTCATGTTCCCATTCATTAACGCTCACCTCCGTAGTACACCCATTTTGCCGACGTTTTGAACACAATAATCGTCAACAGGAACACAATGAGGAATAAGAGCCAAGCCATCGCCGACGCATACCCCATTTTTAAGAACGAGAAAGCCGTCTGGTACAAGTAGATCGCGTAGAACAGAAGCGAATTTTCAGGCCCTCCCATTGATTGCTTGTTCCCCTCAGTAAACACATAGCCTTGCGTAAACAATTGAAGCGCGCCAATCAGCCCCATAATGACATGGAACAGCGTCATCGGGGAAATAGCCGGAAGCGTAATATGACGGAATTTATGCCAAGCGTTAGCCCCGTCGATATCCGCTGCTTCGTAATATAGCTTCGGAACCTCCTGCAAGGCAGCCAAATACATAATCGTTGTCGTCCCTGTTCCCCAGAATCCCATCATGATCAGAGCCGGCTTCGTCCAAAGCGGGTCGAGCAGCCATACCGGCTGCGGCAGTCCAATTCGGCCCAGCAGCTCGTTAATCAAACCGTACTGCGCGTTTAACAGCCACATCCACAACAACGTCGCCGCCACGACAGGCACCAGTGTTGGCAGAAAATAGATCGTCCGGTAGATGGACTGGCCTTTCACATTTCGGTTCAGGAGGAGCGCGATCGCCAAGGCGAATGCGAGATGAGGAAACAAGCCGAATACAGCCATAAACAGCGTATTGTACAAGGAGAGCCATACCTTCTCATCCCTGAACATTTCTGCATAATTACTTAAGCCGACCCATTCCGGTGAAGAAAACAAATTATAATCCGTCAAGCTGTAGTAGAAAGAGGTTAAGATCGGAAACAATTGAAAAAGCAAAAGTCCGATCAGCCATGGACTAATAAAGCATAAACCGATGAGCAGCCGCTTGCGCTCACGCTTCTTGATGCCGATTGAATTGCTTGCAGACATTCAGGTAACCTCCAATCGATGCAATTAAGCCAGAAACGGTAGGATTTGACCCAGGCGTTTCTGGTTGTTCCTATTACTTCTTCGCTTCGTCCGCTTTCGGCTGCATCTTTTCAACGACGGTGTCCATCGCTTCCTGAGCGGATATTTGCCCTTTAAGCGCCTTTTCTGTCTCTTCGTTCAATACCTGCAAATACTCATTGATGTAAATGCTGTTCGGGAAGCCGTTCAAGTTCGGGCTCTTTGCGCTTTCGAAAAATTCTCTCAGCGGTATCGTCGCTTCATTCTCCTTCAGCTTCGGATTGTCAAGTGCGCTTAGCCGCACTGGTATGGTCTTGTTTTGGATTGCATACTCGATTTGAACCTCTTCAGAAAGCAAATATTGCATTACTTTCCAAGCCTCCTCCTGATGCTCTGCCTTTGTCGGGATGAACATCGCTACAGGGCTGACCATGCCGGAGTTTATTAATTCCGGACGGTCCTGCGGATACGGGAACGGAGCGACACCGATCTCGCCGTCTTCGCCACGTTTGTCGTTGTACCAGTTCTCCCAGCCGATGATCATGGCCAGATCGCCGGTAATGATCGGATCCTGCGGCGTGTTCATTTGTCCCATCCCCGATTTGAATTTACTGATGCCATCGTTGCCGAATTCCTTGTAATAGGCCGCCTGATACGCGATCGCATCCACATTTGCCTTCTGGTTTGCCGTCAGCTTGCCGTTTCCGTCATCCCACGAGCCGCCGAAGATGATCGGCCAGAAGACGTTATCGATCCATGGATAGTCAGGTATGAAGCCAATTTGGGTAATATTTCCGTCAGCGTCCTTTTTGGTTAACTGCTTGGCATATTCGAACATTTGCTCCAGCGTTTCCGGGGGAGCCGCAATGCCTGCATCGGCGAACGCTTTTTTGTTGTAAAACAGCTTGTTAGCCATGCTCATCGAGATCGGGAAGCCGTGGATTGAGCCGTCAACCTTCATCCTGTCAAGAGCGGCCGGAATGATTTGAGCAGTGTCGAAGCCCGATGATTTGACGAAGTCCTCCAAGTTCAGGACCGCGCCCGCTTCAGACCAAGGACCGATATTGTTCCAATACGTGATGACAAGGTCGGGAGCGTTGCCGCCGGATATAGCGGTCAACTGCTTCTGCGGATCTTGATTGCTCAGTGATTTGACCGTAATTTCCGACTGGCTCGCGTTGAACTTCTCAATAATGCCGTCTACAACGGCAGCGCCGTCGCCGGTAAACGGATTCCATAATTGAATTTCTATCGTTTGACCCTCTTGCTTGTCGCCCGAGCATGCGCTGATTCCTATTGCTGAGACAAGCAGCAGCAGTAGTAAAGCGCGACCCAGTTTAAAGCGTTTTTTTATATTTGATTGTTGCATTGGAATTCACCCCTTTTTCTAGTTTTGTGGAGCTACTAAGCCCTTCGGTGTTACGATGACGAGTCGCTCGATCGTCTCCGACTTGCCGTTGTACGTAACTGTGACCGATATCCTGGCGCTTCCATTTTTTACGCCCACAAGCAGCTTTTCATTTTCGACTGCGGTTCCGTCTTGTTGAAGCTTATCGTTCAATAGGACCGCATCGCCCTTCACGGACCAGCTGTAGGAAGCATTTTCCCGTGGAATCAGATAGCCGTTGTCGAAGAAGCTGCGCAGCGATATCGTTGCCGATTCTCCCGGCGTAAGCTTCGAACGGCCGCCCTTCAGCTCATGGAACGTTTGACCCGATACCTCGATCACCTTCGATTCCGCTTCGATGCCGTTCGCGAAGGCTCGAAGCGTCGCCTTTCCCGGAGCAAGCGCTTTCAACACCCCGTCCGGCGTTACCTCCAGTACAGCCGGGTTGGAGGATTCGAACGAAGCATCGGCAACGACTGTATGCTTACCTTGCTCATCTAATGACGCGCGATCCATTACGGATGGCGTCCATCTGGCTCCAATGTCCATCGTTGGCACAGATGAAGGCAGCGCGATATAAGTATCCGTTGGCTTATCCAAGCTCTCGTACTTCAGCAGGTTGATGTTGTCGAAGAATAACGTTGCTCCTTCAGTCGGAAACTCGTTCATCTTCAGAGAGAGACGAATGATATTCTGCAGATTGACGCCCGCGTCGCGCAGCTCCGCGAACGGTATCTCCACACGGTTCCACTGACCCGGCGCCAGCTTCGCCTGCTTCACCCTTGAGGACGCCCAGCTGTATTGGTCGTACATAAATTCGAGCTCGAGCAGCTGCTCGGTGTTCGTCGCGTTGTACACGTCCATTCCAATCGAGTCGTAGGCGCTCCAATCGGTGTTTGTGTAATTGATGAATTGACGGTCCGAACCGGCCAATGCTTCCGAGCCGGAATCGATGAAAGCCCGGACAGGCCCCCAGCCGTTTGGGAATACAGCCTTTAACGATTGTTCGCCTGAACGGACAAATTCCGCTTCGGTGTTGAACGACCGGTTGACAACGCTATTGCCTCCTACGTTGAATTCGCCTTCAAAATCGGCAATCACTTGCTGCTCCGCGATAGGCCCTCCGCTCGGCGCGAGCACGATATCTTTGCGGATCGTCGCACTTTGGACCGCATCGAATCGAACCGTCCGGCTTTGGTAGCCCTCTTTCGCTACGGTGAACGTATATTGAATCGCAAACTGGTCGTTCGTCGCAAACCGGCCATTCGAATCGGTCCATGCAGAGAAGCCGTCTCCGTTCGTTACTTGAGCGTCCGGAATCGGGTTTCCATCCCTATCAATCACTCGCGCTTCAATGTCTCCGATCGGAGGAACGAATGTGCCTTTCGCGAAGCGATAGATGTCATCATATAGCTGGCGTCCGATCGGGCTCCGGTGATGATAGAAATCATAGATCGCATAGACGTCTTGGTAGTAAGCAAGAAGGGAATCCGCCATATACCCGTATTTCACCCCGCCGATTAAATAGTTGTAAAAGACTTGTCTGTAGTAAGGGTTTTCGATTGCTCGCTGGTCGAATTCAATTTCAACGCCTTGACCGTTGTTTCTTGAAAGCGCCGCTGTTTCCTCTATCCGTTTTATCGTGGTTTCCGCTTGGAAATAGTGGTTGGGCTGCACAAGCGTGAAATCGTACCCGTGCTTATTGCCGTTGCCCTTCTCTCCTGCCCCCGACCATGGAATCCAGCCTAGACGCATCCCCTTTGAATTCAGATAGTCTGACGTCGCTTTCACATTTTCCGCTTCTCCTTGAACGGTTGTGTCCAGATCCTCCTGCAGCCAGTAGAAGCCTGCCAATTTCAAATGCTTGTAACCCTTCGATTTGAATCGCTCGACCATCGTGTCGATATACCATTGAACAAGCTCGTTGCGCGCTTCGAGGCTGATCAAGTCGTCGGAAACTCCGTCTCCGTTAAAGTCGCCGAAATCCCGGCTCTGCGGATCGGGAAACGGTATCGTCAAGTACACATTGACCTGCTTATCGCGATTTTCCAGATCGCTCCCGACTTGCTTGACCGCTTGGTCCAGTGCATCCAATTGAAGGTTCTTGACGAACGGGCGCTCCATCGCATACTGCCAATCCACAAGCCTGCCCGGAACCGAGTTTGGCACCCAATCGTACCAGCGGTGCAAGCTGCCTCCGTGCGGGGATTGCAAGGATAACATTAAGAACGTATCAAAGAAGTCATCTTGCGCTCTGCCTTGTTCGTCCAAGTACCCGACATAAGGCAAAAATTTGTCTTTGTCATAATCCCCAATGTTTTCTCCGTCATAGTTGGCCGGGTTGTAGTAGCCCGTATAGATCAGTGCAATGTTCGATGAGTAGTTCGACCTCGGATCGTTCTTCGGCAAATAAGCTGCAGATGCGGCAGGGATCGCCAAGAAGGCGGTCATCACGCTTACAAGAATAAGACAGATCGAGCGTTTTGCGTTTATTTTCATAAAAGATGGCTGCTCCTTTCTTATTGGCTCTGTTAATTGAGAATGTTAACGCTGTTGCACTTCGTGCAATGGATCAAAGCTCAGCATCACCCCTTTCAACATAAATTAAATTTTTTACATTTTATGTATAATTAATCCATTATTAAGCCGTGCGTTTCCCTCACCCTCATCCTACGAAACCAAAATTTCGCCAGGGCGTTGTTTGAAAAACTGTATGAATTAGCTTAATGGAAAACCTCCTTAACGGCAGGTTTCCAACTCATCCAACACGGCCCCTCAGCCGACGGCAATCTATCTGGACAAAAATGCGTCGACCTGCCTTTGCAGCTCCTCCTCGATCGCTTCAAGAGCTTGCCCCGCTTCCGCTTCGAATTGCGACCAGGCGTAGTCGGGATCAAGAACTCCGTTGAACAGGGGCGTATAATACTTCGCCTCGATCCGGTTAAAGCGGTCAAGCTCAGCCTGAACCGGCGTACTGTCAAATTCGAATCCCGTGAGAATATCAGGGACGAAATTATCCGCATCCCTTATAAATCGCCACAGCCTTTCCGTCCGGGCGTCGCTTTCCAAAATACGTTCGTCCTCCGGGTTCCAGATCCAAACGAAAGCCGATTGATTATATCGAGTATTGCGCTGCTTGAATTTGTCGTCTCCGACAGGTTCCCAGTGCGTGCCTTGGATGCCATAAGCGAGTAAATCATAGTTCGGCTTCTCGTTCGCCCAATTCAGAAACCGGATCGCCTCTTCCTTATGCTTGCTTGCAACCGGAACAGCGATAAAATTCCATTGCGAGAAGTCTGAAATATTCGCCCCCGGCACATCGTCGAAGAAGGTCACAATCTCCCATTCGCCCTCCGGAGCATGTTCCCTCAACGTTTCTTGCGCCAGTTCACCGACGTAGAAGGAGCCGGTAGGAAATATGGCAACCTGGCCGGCCATTCCCGGTTCTTGAAAATCCTTAATGCCCAGCACATCCTTGTGTATGATGCCATCGGTATATAAAATACGGGCTTCCTCCACCCACTTGCGGACTGGCGAGTCCAGCTCCTTGAACACATTGTGCACTTTACCGTTGTTGTGCTGGTAATAAAGCATAAGACTGCTGTCCAGCGCCTGCGTCGGCCGCAGATGGCTGGCCGAATCGTGATAGTGCCGGAACGCCGCCTGACTATATAACTGTTGGCTTCTCGTTCCTCCCGCGATGAGAGAAACAAGGTCAGGCTCCTTCTCCTTCACGATGTAGGCGAAACGGATCATTTCCTCGTAATTTTTAATTGGCGGTACGCCATGCTTCTCGCGGATATCTTTACGGACAAAATACGAATGACTCATCACATGGCTGACGCCAAGCGGGATCGCCATCACATGGCCCCTGAACCGGTTCGCGTCCCACATTTGATGCGGACGCTTGGCTATAATCGTTGGACCGTATTGCTTCAGTAGAACATCTAACGGCTCGTAGTATCCGCTCGCAATCATTTCATTTAAGTGCAGCCACGGAGCGTCAAAGATGAGATCAATTTCTTCGCCCGATGAAAGCGCAACCTGAGAGCGAGTGCCAAAGTCGTTCCAGGGTACAAATTCCATTTGAAGCTTGATGCTTATCCCCGAATCTGCCAGTCTGCGCTCCGCCTCCCTGATAACGAGATCAAAGTCAGAGGAGCGCTCGCCTGGCACCATTATTTTTAACGTGACGGGAGGGGGCGGCTCGGTCCGGCTTGATCCATCCTGTCGACCCGAATCCGGCAAGCAGCCGGCGAGCAGCAGAACAGAAAGAAGAATTGTGAGAATTCGTATGCGTCTAAGAACTGTATGCTTCACTCCTTGGGGCCCCCTCTCATAAATGCTGCTGCCGATACTGATTAGGTGTCAGGCCGGTCGCTTTCTTGAAAGCTGTAAAGAAATAGCTTTTTGTCAAAAACCCAGACCGTTCCCCGATATCCGTTACAGACATCGTCGATGTGACGAGCAGCTCCTTCACCTTATTGATCCGCAGCTCCAGAATATAAGCCGAGAGCGGCTGGCTTTTCATTTCCATAAATATTTGTCTTACATACTTGGCAGACAGCGATACGTGCTTCGCTACGTCCTCCGCCGACAGCATCGGGTCATGGATATGGTAATCGATATAAGCGACCATCTCTTCGGCCAGCTTTTCTTTCCGGTCCAATCCCTGCCGGTTGTTCAGCTGGTTGATAATATCGAGCAGCTCACGCTCCAGCCACCTGCGCAAATCCTGAAGCGTCGGAAACCCCGCGAGCAGCTTGTCGATGCCGTCTAGCCCTTGCAGCGCCGATAATTTATCGAACTCCTTCACGACGGCGAACAAGAGTACCGTAAGCTGCACTTTGCATTCTGAAAATTTCATGGCGGCCAGCTGCGAGAACAACTCCTCCAAGCGTTGAACGACTTGCTCACTGTTGCCGGCCTTGACCAACGCCAGCAGCTTGTCGATGCTCTTCAGCTCAGCAGCCGGCTGTATCATCTGGACATACCGTTCGTAATCGTTCTCGGTATAGATCCGGTCGCTGCCGCTGACGAACTTTAACAGCGTGAGATCGTTAACATAGTCGTATACCGATCGCAGGTCGTCGTCCGTGTGCTTCGGTTCGCTCATGGCGATTGAAACGTTCAATCGGATATATTGACGGATATGCAGCTTTATCGCTTCAAGCAGTGTCTTCATTTCGTCTTCGGTACGGTCGAGACCGATCAATAGCACGATATTGTCACTAGCCAAATCGATCGCTTCCACAGCCCCGCCTTCAAGTCGGATGACTTCTTCCGCAATGTTGCACAAAGCGTATTTAAGGAGACGGCGGGAATCAATATCATAACGCTCGACAAAATGGTGATACGACTCGATCTTCATAACGACAAGGCGAAGCCGCTCTCTATGGATGAGGCTGGTCATATCAGAAATCTCATCCCGTATCGTCCGGTTCATTCTTCCCTGCAGAACCCATTGACGCATGTACTCTGTTTTGATCAGATGATGATGATCCCGCAGGGAAATGTTCATTTCGTCGACCTGGCTGGAAAGCTTCTCAATGCCGTATTTTAAAATGCTGTATTCATCGCGGATCGGCGCCTTGGCATTCTCGCCTGCCCCGTTGAACTTCCGCTGAAGCTGCTCGGCAAGACTGCGAAACGGCATAATCGTCCGGCGTGAATTCCACAGCGCTGCGGCCAGCAGCAGAATGAGAAGCAGGATCGAGTACATCACCATGCACCGCTGGAACGCTTCCGCCTGGTTCTTAAAGCTCTTCAATTCGCTTAGCGAGTACACCTTCCATTTCTGAGACGATAGAGACGCCGAATGAATGAACAGCCCGGAAGCAGCATCAACTTCACTCTCCAGGCCGGTCAGCACGTTGCGCCCGTTCTCGTCAAGGACCATGATATCCGTGCCCAGTTCCTTGTTATTGGCCAGCAGATGGCCCTGCAGCTCCTGATTGTTCAACAAGAGAACCAAGTAGCCGTGCGTATATATCTTTGCGGGCGTTGACGGAACAACGAGCGACAAATGAGCAACACCTTGCACCTCATGGGGAAAAAACTGCAGAAACAACGACTGCTGCTCCTGTACCCGCTTCAGCATGGCTTGATCTTCGAACGTATCGAATGCCGCGATACCCTTCTGCGAGTCGAACACTTGCCGCGTTTGCAGATTGATAAGATACGCCCGCTCGATGAACGATTCCGTTGACATAAAGCTGGTCAGCGTGTTAAGCGCTTCCATATCTGCGAGCGGATCTGTCCGGTCCATTTGAAGCCAGCCTTGAATGTTGGGATCCTCATACATGTTGAGTCCGTAAGTCTTCAGCTTATTCAAAATAAACTCGGTCTGGCTCGCCGTATGGATGATTTTGTCCCGATGGAACAAATCCATTTGAGAATAAGCAAACTTCGAAAACTGATTGGACAAGAACAAGGAATACGGAATGATAATAATCGTAAAAATGATGCCCACCCATACGTAAAGCCGTATGTGGTTTTGTGACAGCCATCTGCCCATGGTTTGACCTCCGTTCGCCGGTTGCTGTTTATGGTATACGACGCGCGGATGCCACCGTCCTCTTTCGGCATGAACTGTATTGCCGACTTCAGCGAAATCGTAGCATGAACACATCCCCTCGCCTAGTTTTCATTTGGCGAATCGGGTTCTGGAATGGAGAAAATAAAAAAACTGCAGTCTTTCCCCATGGGGAAAAGCTGCAGTTTTGCAGTAAATGTCTATGATTTCAACCAGTCCAGCGTAAAGGTTTGTTCCAATCCGAATAGTCATATACACGCTCGTAAAGGAAGCCGATTTCGCCATTCTTCAAGACGGTTAAGCAAGAATAGCCATAATAGCCATCTTCGATCACTTTACTGTAGGGCCATGTTTTTCCGCCGTGTATCTCATCGATTTCGTCAATTAATGGCTGCTCCTTCTTGGTTGCCGTAGACGGTTTCGACCGTAGAGTCCAAATCTGCAATCAGTTCCGCAGGCAGACACGGGGCGATCACTTCCATGTTGAGCTTCTTCAGGTCGAGAGTCAGGGTAGGTCTGGACTTGCTCAGTCGCTCCAACTCCTTATAGAGCAACGTTTGATGCGGACAGCGTCCACCAAGAAAACGCAGAATGAGCGCGTCATTTTGCAATGTGCGAAAACATTACGCAATTTGATTATTTCGTTTCCCGCAGTTTGAAGCACTTTAGTCATAAAATCTGCCCACTCAAACGATTTACTTTGCATTTGGTTACCCTACCCCATTTCAGTTACCACCCTAATTTATGTGAAATCCCAACGTCATTCCACTAACGTCTCCCGTTAGCGTAACAGTAAATACAGAGCTAAAAGATTATATCCCTTCCAAAATGATTTTTGTTTATCTGGCTGGGTATTTCTGATTTGCCATACTTTTATCTCAATTAACTGCCTGTAAGCTGCTTAATGAATTTCATAACTTTTATTAGCGATTGTGTTAGAAGACTGATGAATTGTATATAACATAGATAAGCCACCTGGTTCCTCTCCAAGTGGCTTATTTACCTTGCTACATATTTGATTTTTTTCGTTTTATTCCTTGGAAAATCAGCATAACACCCATGAAGAAAAATAAAATATTGACTGAACTTAAAGGCTGTTTTCCTAAAAAACCCTGAATGATAAGATAAGATTGGATAACCAAGATAATGGATGCATAAAGAAAATACATATTGGATTTGTCTTTAAATTTCCGGCCAAGTAACTTAATTATCATTGTAAATGCAATTGCATAGATGGTGATTATCCCAACGAGGATAAGAGCTATGATCGATAAGTTTATAAAATCAACTCCCTTTCATTTATTAATTACATTTTATCACATTTGTTCGGACAGATTGAGGCAACCTATGATTTGACTCAATCCGTTGTTTGTACGAGTTCTTGTCCACCGACAACTCCCTCCATCCTCGGAATCCAGGACGTAGTAAATGTCATCGGAGCTGATGTAAGCAACTCCCGAGAACAGGAATGTGCGTAACGCAAAACTACCTTAAACTGCCCGTTAGTTTAATAAAAGGGCGTCTGCCGCCGTCGATGAAATCATATCGGGAATGTAACAATGTTTTTGTCACCGACAAATATTAATTATCCGACCAAAAAAAAGCCGGCTGCCTCTATATGTTCCATTTAGAAAAACTAATATCCCTTGCTTCAAACTAATCATCCCTTCAAAAAATAATCATTTCGTATCTTTCAGATAACGTTATATTCACAAAGTTCGTAAAATTATCCAACTCAGAGAAATATTCGAGAAACGATTGAAATATCCTGCCAGTTAGTTCAACGAGCTGCCAAAGAAAGCACGGCTACCTCACTTTTTCTCCCCTTGTACCGTTTCTTCAGTTATTGGAACTTTTCAAACTCATTTTTTAACCAGTACTGATTTTGATGACAAGAACATTTATACTTTGCCGTCTTCGGTATCACTCAAATCTCTTATAAATAAAAAATCCCATCGAGTGAACCCTCTTTCGATTCAAATTATGGCTAACAATATTCAGGTTAAGTTCAGGTGAAGTTCCGATCCTGTTCAAGTGTTGTTTCAAATGCGTTTATCTTTGAATGATATCTTATGACTTGGGAGTGTGAAACCACAAATTATTGACCAGAAGGAGAACTTTTATGAATGGGATTTTTTTAACAAAAGATTATAACAAAGAAAGATTTTGGTTTCCGGGCAGATGGATCGGAGGGTTGTCGCTGGTACTAGGGCCGATTTTTCTTCTTGCAGGGGAACTTCTCCGGGTAGAGTACCACTACTATTATCCTCAACAACTAGCAGCCTTTAAAGAGCAACCGTCACTTATGGCAGCGTCCTACGGCTTGTTCACTGCCGGTATTATACTTTTATGGCCTGGCATCCTATTGCTTGTCAAGTTAATAGGCGCTAAAAATCCCGGATGGGCTTTATGGGGTGGCACCTTCGTGATACTGGGACTCTTTGTACGCATGTTTCACGCTGGCGTTGATCATCTTGCTTACTGGCTGGTTAAATTCCAAGGTTTAGAACTCGCAACTACATTTATTAGTGATTCTTACAGGTATAATTATCAGGGGTTTTACGTTATCGCTACGATCTTATTTTCTGGTATGGTTGGTTGGTTCGTTCTCGCTATTGGCACCTTCCGTTCCCGAACACTCAATCTGCCCTACTCAATCGCTTTGGGATTGATGGGAATACACAGTTTAGGCGTTCTCAAAGGCACTAGCTGGGACACTTTAGTTGCCGTAGGTGGACTCTGCGTTGCGTTGACGCCTCTCGGTCTTAAGATTCTGGGAGACGGTCCAATGCCCAACATATCAACCACTGTGAAATGGCTCATCTTAATCGTCATAATGGGTGGAATTTTCTTCTTTGTAGGCCAGAACGCATAGCATCCAACTACCAGCAGATACAACATGGAACACGTTATCACTAATATCCAATTATAAGGGAAGATGGATTGCGATCACAGTCCCTTCCCCTGGGGCGCTTTGGACGCTGATCGCGCCCTGATGCGCTGCGATAAACTGCTCTGCTATAACCATGCCGAGTCCAGTACCGCCAATGGGTGCTTCCGTTGAGGTCCCGCGGTAGTATCGCTGAAAGAGGTTGTTTTTCTCCTTCTCACTCATCCCGACACCTTTATCGGAAATCGTAATACACAAGTTAATGTTCCTTTGAACGGTAACGGTAATGAGCGTTTCAGGCGGGTTGTGAAGAACCGCATTCATCAAAAGATTAACCAATGCCCTCTCAATTAATTTTTCGTCAAACTCGTAAAAGATCGAATCTTCTTTCGCCACGAATCGGAACTGCTTATTCCGAGCTGCGGGCTGTTGACGTACATCTTCCATAACTTTAGCCGCGAACGTAACGATATTGCTTTGTGTCAAAATCGGCCGTACGACACCGTTCTCGAATTGGAATGCATCGCTTAAATCTTCGATCAGTCGTTGCATATGATTGGCTTTTTCCTGCATAATGGTTATAAACTTCTTTTGTTCTTCTATCGTCCACTGGTGCTCGTCTGATAACAGCATCGTGGTGTATCCCTGAATATAAGAAAGCGGTGTTTTCAAGTCATGCGTTACGCCGGAAGTCCAATCTCTGCGCAAGTCTTCCAATTCCATTCGTTCGATCTCGCTCGCCGACAGACGCTCGGATAGTTGCCTCATTTTTTCAGTCAACTCGTGGAATAGACGAAAGCCAATCGGAGATTTATTGCTTCTGGACCTTGGTATTTCCAAGACATTATATTTTCCTTGTGACAGTCGTTCGACCCAATCCAGGTAAAAAAATAATGGCTCGCTCATCACACGGCCGTACATGAAGGAAGCCCCGAAAAAAAAGACTGAAAAAGCAAGAAAAAACGTAACTAATAAAAAGGAGTCGTCAAATAAGCCTGACCATACAAGTTTGGCTCCATAAAAACTAATATCGAATCCAAATAACAGCAAAAGGGTTATCGAAGATGCGACATAAGAAAAAAGCATGACTGCTACGATAACTGCAACATAGTGAAGCGTCAATTTCTTCTGCAGGTTCACTTGTCTGTCTCCTTCGGGGAGCTGAGGAGCTTATAGCCCATTCCCCTAATGTTGATAATCCATTTCGGATCGTTTGGATTCTTTTCAATTTTTTGTCGCAATCGCCGGATATGAACCATCACTGTATTCTCGTCCCCAATGCTTTCCAACCCCCAAATTTGCTCGTATATGTGTGATATGCTAAAAATTTGGTTGGGATGTTCACACAGAAATAACAAGAGCTCGAACTCTTTGGCCGGACAACTGACTTCCTGCCCATTTACCATCAATCGTCCCTCTTGTTTAAACAATTGGAACGCCCCAAAATCGTATACTTCTTTGTCAGGGGCTCTTTGGGATTTAGTCAAACTTTGACGACGCAATTGCGCTTTGATTCTAGCGACTACCTCTAGCGGGTTAAACGGCTTCGTAATATAGTCGTCGCCTCCGATGGTAAGCCCCATAATCTTATCCATATCCATCGTACGGGCAGTCAAGAATAGAATTGGAACGATTGTTACTTCACGGAGGCGCCGACACAATTCAAAGCCATCCAAGTCGGGCAGCATAATATCGAGTACAATAAGATCAAAATCCGTTTTTTGAACGCGGTCAAGCGCTTCTTTGGCTGAAGTTGCAAAACTAACGTGTTTGAAGCCTTCCTTCGTTAACAGGTAGTTCAACATATCTAGCAACCCAGTTTCGTCATCTACCAGGAGCAATCTACTATCCACTATTCCTCGCCTCCACTTAAACGAATGTTGCAACTTTACTTACAACGCCTGAGCCATTTCATGATGAGATAACCGCTCAGGACACATCCTGATCCGATAAGTATAATTTTAATATACTTTTCTACAAGATCGAATATATGATTCCATTGATCTCCGAAAAGATAACCGATTGCAAAAAAAGTAATCACCCACAAACAAGTACCCGTATACGCATAGATTACGACAGTACGTAAAGGAAGACGAATGATGCCAATGAAATACCCGATAAATTGTCGAATTCCCGGAATGAAAAAGCTAATGAGCAGCAGTTTATTCCCGTTTTTCTTATAATAATGTCGTACCTTTTCCATAGAGGAGGGCTTCAGAAACAACCACCTGCCATAGCGTTCTAACAAGGGTGCTCCCAACTTATAGCCGATACAGTACGTGAATGTCACTCCCCCTATTGATCCCACCAACGCCATAAAAAAGGCCGGAATTACATCCAGTATGCCTTTATAAGATAAATACCCTGTGAATGTTAATGTACTATTTCCGGGGGGAATGGGCAATGCAATAAAGTCCAAAGGTAATCCAATCAATAACACCAAGTATCCGTATTGTTCAAACAAACGCTCGACCATTTCCATCATGTTCATTTTTGCTCCTTTTGAATTGTGTCACATCACTCCCTACAGTTTAATCAAAGAATATAAACACGGCTGAAAGCCATACTGAACAATAGCATAAATTTACCTGAATAGAACCTGAACGAATGAGTGCCCGCATGATGTTGGATTTCACCTCTGCCGCAATCGCTTCATTCCCGTCATCGACTGCCTGCAACAAGATTAGTACGGGGATGTATACCGCGATCAGCCGCGCCAGCAGCAGGTATTCTATGATTTTATTGAGCAATCCTGCCCGTTAGCTTAATGAAATAGCGATTGGAAAATGATTAGATATATGTCTAATCGGTAATCGGCTTATGTCCTTGTCCATTCCGGCAATCGGTACAAGTTCTTGTCCTTGGCTCGGGACAAGAACTTGTACCGATAAAACAAAAAAGCCGCTATTATAGCGACTTTCAATGGGACCATGTTTTTGTCCCTCGACACTTTTGAATATTTTTGTCGTTAATCAATCATGTAATACTTGTCCTCCTAACTATTTTATCAAGTTCACAAAGGTTTTATCCGCTTGATCCAGCCTCACTGTCAATCACCTGGCGGATCAAGGGATGGCATCAGACAGCCCGCAGCATGAATACTATGTTATCAGATGTCAATGCCATCTATGGAACCTACTTACAAGTGCATTAGCCATTTGTGGTTTCCATTATGTAATCGATGAATGGATTCCCGTAACCATTTTTTCTGCCCCATGTCGATATGTAATACTGTATTGTTAAAATCATTATCATGTTTACCAACACTTCTATCATCTACATAATTTGATTTATACAAAAGTACAACTTCAGGTGAAAGATATGGAGTCTCATTCTGATGTATTATTGTTTTTGATAACTCTCTTTTGATGTTAGGTTGATCAACAAAGTAAAAATAGTCCTTATCTTTTGTGTTAAATAAGAACTCAATATATGTAAATTCATTTTGTTCCCTTTCCTCAAAATGAAATCTATATTTCTGTTCACTAATATATTCTAATGAAACCCTGCGCTCATCTCTTTTGAAACAAAATAAATTCCGGTGGTTTTCGGTTGCTTGGGTTGCGATTAGTAATTCTTGAACCACTCCATTTCCGCATGCTTCGAATACTCTCCAATCATCTTTCAACATTAGTTCAATAATCTTTCTTTTATCTGACCAGAAAACGAATAGATCTAAATCATAATGTTTTCTAGTCTCTTCGCCCAGAAATATATCAATAGCCATTCCTCCGCAAATGGCCCATTCAATTCCCCATGTTTCGAAAGTTTGTTTTGCTTGTTCAATTATTGAGTTCATAACAATCAACTCCTATACATCTTATAGCATCACTTGCAGTAATTACTGATAACGTTTTGTATTGACGACGTCCTGGCCCCTTAGAGTCGCTGCTTATAGTTGTGAGGCTTGCCGAACACCTAATGCAGTGACGTCCCGACGGGCTTAGGGGGCTGGATGTGGTCACTCGCTTCTCAGAGTGACCAGGAGCGTAAATATGGTGTTAGCCGAAGGAAGTTCTGGAAGCAGCCATTGCATTTAAGGCGTTCTCAAAATAGCTATATACTTCATCTGCAATTCCCAGAAACTCTTCAACAAGTACATTACTATCCAAGTAACAAGCATACAGATAATCAACTAAAGCGGAGTCAATCTCACAATAGTTTAATATGGCATTCTTCATCTTAATAATGTCATCTTGCCATACACCTGTATCTTCTAAAACCAAAGAGTATAATGCACGAATTAATCTTTTAGAGTAACCTTTAATATATCTAGTTTTCATTGTGTTATCACTAGCATTAGAAAGTAAACCATGTATACGATCTACTTCCTCCTTGGTCTCTGTATTTAAGTCTAAAATGAACTCTGGAGAAATAATTATCGGTGGTACTTTTTCACCAACGTCATCACCATATATGCAAACACAAATTATCTTAACCCAAAAACCCCACTCATTTGGTTTACTTAATACATCGTCAATCGAGCAAATTATCGTATCAATCTTAGTTACTACTGGATATTCTTCCAAAAGCCTGTCTTTAATATTTGACAATCTTTCGTAATCAATATCTTTGGGATTTACACATACAATAGTAAAGTCTGCATCTGACTTAAAAGGTTTAGCAGTTCCTTTTGGAATCGAGCCACACATATAAATGCTATGAAACTTACCTTTAAATTCGGTAAGTATATTATCTATATACTTATCAACAAAATCCTTATATTCACTTTGTATTACAATTCTATTTATAACTTTTTCTAATATCATATAGACTCCTCCTAAACTAAGAACTTCTTTCGGCTAACGTCTTATCTACGAACTTCGTAAATAACTTCATATGTAGAGTATTCGCGAAATCAATAAACTCCCCTGCCTGTTAGCTTAATAAATTTAATTAATAGTTCAATGCTTATCTAATCGGTAATCGGCTTATACTCTTGTCCTTTTCGGTAATCGGTACAAGTTCTTGTCCTTGGCTCTGGACAAGAACTTGTACCGATAAAACAAAAAAGCCACTAAAATAGCGACTTCAAATGGGACTATGCTCTTGTCCCCCGACAACACAAACCTCCCCTTATTAACAGCGTTACAGAACAATGATATCATTTATTTGATCCAATTTACATGTACTGGTGGTTGCTTATCATGAAAATCAATCGAGTCGTATTGTTTTGCATCCTACAGAAACTTGGCTATGACGCTGATTTAGCGACGAACGGCCAGGAAGCACTTAAAGCGACTCAAGTGAATGCCACTAATGGACGGAATGAAGTCAACAGAAAGAATCCTCGAATCAGTTGCGCACATGTGTACGTTCCGAAGCTAACTACAATGTAGCCACGTTTATGTCATAATCCTACAATGGGTCACTTTTGTACATTTTATAATGACATTTATTACTACAGAAAAATAAAAAGCCTGATTAATCAAGCTTTCCCCGAACTAATAATTGTAGACACTTTTGTGTCATCAGACAAATCCTATGGATTATCGTGTCATACATTATATATGTGCATTTTTAGAAATCAAAATTAGAAGTTCTCCGTTTCCCCCTGGCGCTGCCCGTAAATTGAACAAAAAACAGCCGGTCATTCTGATCGGCTGCATATATTTAGACGACAATTTAATAATACTGCTCCACCCGTTTTGATTAGCCCGATAGGGAAATGTGAACAGGCTTTTTGATATCGCTCTATACCTGCAACAGACCTACCAAAGTTAGGATTTTGGAATGAAGTTCGCTTCGGATTTCCTCGCTCAAATCCTCCGCATCGTCGTCCAAAATGTCTAAGGACTTGTTCATGAAATGAACAGTTTGTTCTAAATTATTATTCTCCTCGTGATGGACCGCCTGACTCAAAGCGTTCTGCAGTATAGCCATTTTCCCTTCAGCCGCACCGCTGTTCAAGCCGTGTTGCTCCATGCTTTCCAGCAGATCGCCCATCGCCAAATCAGGGTTCGTGTAACGCCACAGTTCATGCTTCTTGCCTTCGATCCCAGAACGCATATAGAGGGCGCCATTGTTATCTTGCGTCAAATTGCCGAACTGACGGGTGTCGTCAAGAACGGTCACTTGTTTCGTCTTGCCGTCCACCCGGAAGAAGACACCCCGTGCCGTCCCGTAAACATTACCGTCCTTCCCTGTCAGCATGTATGCGTCCGCCCATAGTGTCCCGGCGTAGCGGATGTCCATCAACGGATGCTGTTCCGTCACCGTCTGCGACACTGAATCGAAGATGAACAAGACACCCTCGTCAAACCCCCAGATGTTGCCGTCGGGTCCCACGATGAGCGAAGTAACGGCCTGTTTTCCGGCTACGGGCGTTATTTCAAGCTCCTTCTGCCCGCTTGCCGCGTCCCATACGAACAACTTTCCTTCTGACGCTGTCGGCGCAGGCGCCCCGTAAGCCCCCCATATCGAAGTGCCTCCATAGACTTTTCCGTCTTTGTAGGCAAGCGTAATGATACTCTGATCCTGTACCAGATTCCGAATACTCTGCAGTGTTTTCGTAGCGGGATCGTAGATGCCGAACGCACCGCCCAGTTCCCCGTACTGCGGTACAGTGCCGATAAACAGCTTGTTTATATCCTCCGCAGCTATCATGCCGAAAGGACGGTCCTGCAGGCTGTCCGCTTGGAACTTCGCCACTTCTACAGGATTGCCCGCCGCCCACGGAAGACGCGTATCGAACATGGACACTCTCGCTTGCGGATACACACCAAAATATAGGACATCCCCTAGCGCAGCAATGCCTTCTGCTTGGCTGATGCCCGACGTTCGGGACTCCATCGTTCCGGTAGAAGGATCATAAATACCCGTGCCGCCCTGAGACCCGGAAACATAGACGCGCCCATCCGGTCCCCCTGCAATCGAACGAATTTCAATCGGCTGTCCCGGGACATCGACCGTCTTGCTCCGGAGTGTCCCGGTGCTCATCTCGTACGTTAAAGCCGCATTATAGCCCGCCCACGCCGATAATGTGTAGACCGGCGACTGCGGCGTTCCCGTATTCACGAACCTCGCAGATTTCCAACTGTTGAATCCGCCCAATCGTACGACTGGACTGATCTGACCTGTTGCAAAATCGTAAGCGTGCAGAAAAGCATCGCCCGGTGAGAACATGTACGCTTTGTCGCCCTGTGGCGAAGGAATGACATGGGCCGAGGTTACTTTTCGCTCATGTTCGATTGTTTTCGTCGTCTTGTCCATCACGATCATCGTGCCAGTCTTGTTCAATTGGATAAACAGCTTGCCGCCGATCAGATCAATGCTGTTGGGATATTCTTCAATGGCAAGAAATTCGGGCATGAAGTTGGCGGATACGGAACCCGTCTCCGGATCGAATTCGACCAGCTTGTTGCTCGTCCCGGTTCCGACATAGAACAAGCTGCGCTCACTATCATAGGCAACCTGCCGGACATATTTCTCTCCGGGTACAAGCGTACCGAAGCTCCGGAACGCACCAGTTCCCGGATCGTACTCAAATAGTTTGCCGCCTGGATATGTGCCTCCGTAAATCTTTCCGTCCGGGCCATTGGTAACATCAAAAATATGCGTTTCGCCTGCAACCGGTTTTCCAAGGGGCTCCAACGCATCCGCACCGGGCGAATATCGGAATAGCTCGCCAGAACCAGTCGAGCCGATATACACCTTGCCGTCACTCCCCGTTACAAGTGCGGAAGTAGTGGTGGTACCGGGAATATCAATGATTTTTACAACTTCCAGCGTCAACGCATGGAGGACAACGAATTGAGCGGGACTTCCGTTTATGGCAACGCTTATATAAGGGGTTCCGTCAGGGCCGTCAAACGGAGTTCCGCCTATGCCGACCACCCGTTTCAAAGCAGTGCCTAGGTTTTCGTAAACGCCGGAGGCGGGATCCTGTCCCTCCGCATGTGTCTGTAGGGGGACCGCAGCGGACATTCCAACCCCTATAATGGCAGCTAACATCCAAATGATCAGCTTATTTGCACATCGAATCATAAAACAACCTCCTCATCATTTTAATCGCGCGGCACGCCCGTACGTTTAAACTGTCATCGTATAACGCCGCATTCGCGTCTTCCCGTCCGAAAAGTACAGTCGGCCGTCTTCATCCTCAGCCAAAAATCTAGCTCCGTCCTCAACCAGCACATCCAGTTCAAACCTCGCGGTATCGTATCGGAACAAATACTTCCCTTGAACGGTGCCGTAGAGAGCCCCGTCTTTACCGAAACGGAGCGAGGCATCCCGCCAAATGTACTGATCGCCGTATCTGATTTCAGGGAACAAATGCGCTAAATGAACACACATTTCGTCAGCCATATCGAATGCGAAGACGTACCCTTCCGCCATCCCCCACAGCAGTCCCTCAGGACTGAACGTCAAGGACGTTATCGCTTTCAGTCCGGCTATCGGTAGAGGAACGCCTCTTACCGACTCGGCGGCAGTATCAAACACAAGCAGCTCCGCTTCGGTGCGCGATCGGTCGATTCCCAATCCGCCCCAGACGTTAGTTGCGCCATACAGCACGCCATTTCGGTACACCAGGCTTACAACACTTAGATCAGGCAGCGGATTCCGGTATACCTTGCGCTCTCCCGTAGCCGGACGAAATGCAACGATGGAGCCCCCCAGCTTTCCGTATCCGCATATCGTACCGATATAAAGCACCTCTCCTCCGACCGCAAGAGCGTAAGGCCGATCCTGTTCCGCATCGGACAGGTCGAACAGCATCCGGGGATTGCTTCCTCCTTCCGACAAAGTCCAAGGTATCTTCGGGTCGTATTCGAATAGCTTTGCATGCGGGTACACGCTGAAGTACATCTTGCCTCCGATTTCGGCGATATTTTCTGTCTGTCCAACTCCTTTATACTCTGTAAAATGAGCCGTTTCAGGGTTCAATACGGAGGTTCCGCCGACAAGAAATGCTCCTATGTAAATGTTGCCGTCGGAACCGGCCACCACACACTGTATGTTCGTGGGCACTCCATCAATGTCCAGATCAATGAGACGTATGGCCCCCGTTACCGGATTGAATTTGAACATCCGCGTCCGCCCCATTCGGCTTCCGATTCCGATGAGAGTTTGGCCGGGATAGGTTTCCTGATCAGCCAGTTCGGTAAAATCAAGCTCAAACGGCATGATCGTTGTGTCGATGCCAAGCGATTCCGACCGCCCCGTCTCGATGACATATCGGTGCAGAATACCGGCCGACGTGTAATACACGGATCCTTCATGCTCCGGCGAAACGCCAAGGCAGCCGACTCCAGGCACTTCGCGCTCCAGTCGTTCCGTTACACCTCCCCCAGAATCCATCGTCAAGTCGTAAACGAGCATACGATTGGACGGATTTAAGCGGACGAACAATTTGCCGCCTTCGATGTCCAAATTGTATACAAATTCGTCATTCCAGTACTTATCCGGGAGCAGTTCGCGAATCTCCCCTGTGGTGTGATTATACCGCTTCAATCTCGCATGGGAGCCGATTCCTACATAACTGATGCCCGATTCAGCCAGATGCGCCAAACTGCGGACATAATGTTCTCCCTGCGCGAACGGCTGAGGTCCATGCACGAGGAAACCTTTGTGCGTCGTATATTCAAAGAATACCGCTCCCGGATAAGTACCCCCGAACACGCCATCCTTGCCGTAAGGGATCAGTGCATATCCGAATGTCGTCCCCGGAGTTGGTTTCCCCAGCACTTCCAGCTCCCCATCCCACGGCGTGAAACGGTATACATTTCCCTGACTGTGAGAACTGACGTAGATGCTGCCGTCGCCGGCAGCAGTCATACTGAACCCGCCCATAGCACCGGGCATCGGCAGGGTTTGCTTCAGCTTTTCTTCATTTAAATCAACGATTCCGAACCGTGCATCTTGGCCCTGGGACCCGTCCAAAGCCAAATACATCAAATTGTCGCCGTCTTCTGTCTTTACCAGAGAAGCGGAGTGTGAGGTTGAATTATGAACTGCTGCCCCCAGATCCTCCAGCGTTCCTGTATGCCTGCCGGCCGTCCTTATCACTTCCACTACATCGAACGTTCGCTCCATCTGTTCTTCACTAACCTCTCCTATTGGATGTGAATACTAACCCTTGACCGATCCGATCATGACACCTTTGGCAAAATGCTTCTGTAGAAACGGATAGACGATCAAAATCGGAAGGGTCGCCACCAAGGTCGCAGCCATCTGAATCGTTTCCGGCGGCGGAGGATTTTCCATCATCATCGTCACCGAGCCCAGCGAATTCATCGGATCGTTTAGCAGAACGATTTGCCGCAGAATGACCTGAATCGGCCATAATGTCGGATCGTTCAAATATAAAATCCCGGCAAAATAATTGTTCCAATGGCCTACTGCATAGAACAGGCAAAAAGTAGCTAAAGCAGGTTTGGACAGAGGAAGAATGACCTTAAAGAACGTGGTAAGCTCATTGGCTCCATCGATATATGCGGCTTCATTCAGCTCCTCCGGGATTCCGAGGAAAAATTGACGCATCACGATGAGATTGAACGGCGCAATCGCTGATGGAATGATGAGGGCCCACAGACTGTTGAGCAGACCCGTCTCCTTGACGATCATGTATGTCGGTATCATTCCTGCGGAGAACAGAACTGTAAAAAGCACTAAAAACAGCATGAAGGATTGACCTGGCAGCTTGCGCGTCAAACCGTAAGCCATGGCGGAGGTGAACGCTAAGTTGACAAGCGTGCCGATGATCGTGATAAAAATGGTGACACCCAGCGATCGAATAAACGATTTGGATGCGAATATATAACGGTAGGAGTCCAGCACCCACTCATTGGGCCATAACAGCAAATCGCTCGACATGTATTCGTGCAGACTCGAAAAGGACACTGCGAAAATATACAGAAAAGGGATGACCATGACAGTTCCGATCAACACAAGCATCAGCGAATTAACGATGTCGAACGCTGCGCTCAAAAACGGACTTCGAATGGTGAGTCTGCGTTCACCTCGTGATATTTTCATTAGTAGATGCCCTCCTCTCCGTACCGTTTCGCAAGCCTGTTGGCTATCATGACGAGCAGCAAACCAATCAGTCCTTTAAATAAACCGACCGCAGTCGCAAAGCTGTAATCCGCCTGATCTATTCCTTTGAAAAACACAAATGTGTCCAGCACGTTGCCGACATCCATATTGAACGAGTTCAGCATAAGGAAAATTTGCTCGAATCCACTGTCCAGCACATGACCGAGCCTTAGAATCAGCATGATGATAATTGTGCTCCGGATGCCCGGAAGCGTAATATGCCACAATTGCCGCCAACGGCTCGCCCCGTCCATCACAGCAGCCTCGTACAAACTCGGATTAATCCCTGACAGCGCGGCTAGGAAGATAATGGTCCCCCAGCCGGCTTCTTTCCAAATAACCTGCAAAACGACAAGCGGACGGAACAAATCCGGTGTTGTTAAAAAATTAATGGCCCCCTGCCCGAATTCGACCTGCAGCAAAGTGTTAATCAGTCCGTCGCCGCGCAGGAATATCGTGAAAATACCTACGACAATGACCCAGGATAGAAAGTGCGGTAAATAGATGACCGATTGAATGAAACTTTTGAATATTTTGCTTCTTACTTCGTTCAGCATTAGCGCGAGCAGGATCGGTGCCGGGAATGCAAAGACGATTTGCAAAAATGACAGCACAAGTGTGTTCCACAGCACTCGCACTACTTCTTGGTCCTCGAAAATCGTAACAAAATGCTTTAACCCGACCCAATCGCTCTTAAAAAAGCCAAGAAACGGGCTGTAGTCCTGAAAGGCAATAATCGACCCTAGCATGGGAACATACCGGTACACTAGAAAATAAAGCAGCCCGGGCAAAACCAGCAGATAGGCATAGCGTTTTCGCCAAAGTAGATGCCTAATCCTGAGGCTCCTTGTAACGGAGGTCCGCTGGCCGGAGAGAGGTGTGCGATGATTCATCTAAGATCCTCCCAGCATATGTGTTAATCCCAAGCATCCTTAGGATCTTTTAGCGTCGTGCCTTCGTTTACCTCTTCAATCCATTGTGCGCCGCCCTTAGCCATCCATTCTTGTACCATTGCGTCCCAATCAGACACCGGACGTTGGCCCGTGATCATTTTGGATTGCTCGTCGAGGATAAATTTATTAAGTTCGTTTCCTTTGGACACTTGGGTCGGAGAATAGACAGCGTAATGCGGAGATCCGTAAAATTTACTCGACCCGTGCAATTTGACCATTTTCTGTACGACGGCATCCAATATCGGGTTTGCATATTTGTAAACCTTGTCGGATTCCTTCTTAGGCCAGGGTACGTCATCCAGCAAAAAGGAAGTCGGACGAAATCCGTCCTGTAACGCATTAGGTTTCGGAACTGCCATCCCGTCCACCATATCGTAACCCTGACCGAGTCCGCCCAATAACCAATCGAAATCTTTGTTCTCCGGATTAGATTGATCCAAAGGAATAATCGTCCGAGGCACCTCCGTCATCTCCAAGATGCGGCGAATTTTCTCCGGGTCCTTGCCGGCTTCTGCGGAAATGGTCATGAAACCGATAAATCCACTGGTGGAAGCCAGTCCCTGGGAGCCGTCGGGGGCTTCAGCTGGCGCCATGAAAGTGAATTTCGCCTTCGGGTCGAGCTGCAGCAAGCTGTCCGCGTTGGCTTGAATCATTCCACGAGGAGTTCCGATAAAAATCCCCGCCTTGCCGGAATAAAACTCCTTGTTTAAAGCGTTTCCATCCATGATGGCAAAGTCTCTCGTGATGGCGTTTTCAATGTACAAATCAGCGAACCATTGGATCTGTTCTTTCCTCGCGTTTGAAATAATTCCCGGAATAAACTGCCCTTTATCGTTCTTGTGGTACCAAGCCGCTGGATCCCAATAAGCTCCTAGGTTGTAATTCGGGACGATTTCTTTCCCTAAGACGATCCCGTAAGTATCGTTTTTACCGTTTTGATCGGGATCGTTCTTCGTGAAAGCAATCGCGACTTGCTTGAGCTCTTCGTAGTTAGTGGGCGTTTTCAGGCCCAGATTATCTAACCAATCCTGTCTGATCATCGGTAGGACGTTAAATCGCGGATAATATTTCGGAATGGCGTAAATTTTTCCGTCGACCTTAAATTGACTCCAAACAAATTCCGGAACTGCGGCAAGAGACGGATACTCCTTTATGTAATCATCCAAAGGCAAAAACGCCTTCTGCTTAACGAATTTGACATAACGGTTCGATATGTCGGGAGCTTCAAACGCCAGCATATCAGGAATGGAGCCCGATGCCAAAACTGCGCTCAACTTCTCGCCGTAGCTCGGCTGTGGTACTTGATTGATTTGGTAATCGACATTGAACCGTTCGTTGATCATCTTAACGCCGGGCGCATCATTCGGCGGCAGCTCACCGTACCCGAATTTCATTGCCGTAATTGTAATCTTACGGTCTGGGTCCGATTGAGCGGTCCCTTCCGTTTCCGAACCTCCATTGGAACAAGCGGCTGTTAACATCATCCCGGCGGTGAGCAAAATTGCAAGCTTACGAAATGCCATAGCTAAACCTCCCAATCGATTTAATAATGATCATAACGAATCAACATACCCATCGTTTGCTGTGGCATCATCTTGTATCTCTCATATGCTCTTAACACTTGTGAAAATGGAACCTCTTCGGAAATCAAAGAACTTATACGAATGGACCGACGCTCCAACATCTGTAAATATTCCCTCATATTGCGTCCCTCCGTCCAGCGGACGTATCCGATCGGATAGTCGTGTCCGTTCCGCTCATAGGCGAGGTCGCCGCGGCCAGGTCCACCAGCCTTGGAGACCGTCACATTAGCTTCTTTTGCAAACAGAAGCTCACGATTAAAATCAAGCTTCATATCTCCCACAATTACGACATGCCCCTGCTGACGAACGCAGCGTAGTCCGTAATCGATTAAACTTCCGTCCGGACCGTTCGCACAGAGAAGTACCGCATCTACACCGGCTCCTCCCGATTGCCGTGATGCCTCCGAGTTGAGCGCTTCCAAGCTATCAGCTACGAAAGCGCCGGGAACAAGCGACTTCAACTGGCCGTTTCTCTCCGACAGCAAGTCGTAAGCAAGAACCCGGTAAGATGCTGCGCTAGCAATTTGGCAGACTAGCTGTCCGATGATTCCTAGTCCGACAACCACCACCGTTTCTCCGAATTGTAGAGATGCCTTACGTAGTGCATGAATGGCGATCGCTCCGAGTCCAACGAAGGATGCCTCCTCGAATCCGACTGAATCCGGAATCGGAACAACGAGGTTCCTGGGCACACACAACCATTCGGCATGTCGCACGTACGGGCCGCCGTAACAGGCGACCCGCTGGCCTATCGTCAAGCCGGGGCATTCACCGTCAATATCCTCTACATACCCCGCTGCGCTATAGCCGAGGGGCACGGCCTCTTTATTGGGCCGTCGCGCGATCATCAGTTCCGTTCCCGGACTGATAGCAGAACATACAGTGCGGATCATCACATGATTGGGCATAAGTTTTGGCTTAGATTCTAAGTCGGTTTGAATGGAACCTCCTTTAGCAACAACAATATTCAATGGTTTTCCCTCCATGAATTCAATTCAACCACAAACGTAATAAATAAACTTATATCATTTTTTTAAGCATCTGATACGTATCTGGTTAAATTATAAAGAGAAATAGTAAGCGCTGTCAAACCTTTTTCGAAAAATAAAACTGGTGTTTTCTCGCCGTCTTCTCTCATGTTAATCACTGTTACCGAGTGACAGAGACATTTATATGTTTTATACTATTAAATATGTATGAACGCATATAACGGTTAGTACTATGTGCATCTAGATACGAATCAGAAAGATTAAGAAGAGTATATTGTGACCACATTAAGATCAGGGGGGAACCAGAATGAGCCGAAAAACAAGACATTCTGTACTGCGAAATAAACTGGATGATATGATTGCCGGCATACGGAACGATATTGAATCCGGAAAGCTCGGCAGCGGCGATTTTTTGCCGTCGGAGTTAGAGTTGGCTGAAAAATACGACATCAGTAAACATTCTGTACGCAAAGGTTTGGATGTGCTGGTGGGGCAGGGTTATGTACTCAAAATACCGCGGGTCGGTTCAAAAGCGACCCTCCCGGGTCCAAAACCGACTACGATACTGCGATTCGGTTATTATCCCTCCATGCACAAACAAGCCGGATTAACTGGTTTAATCAAACTTTTTCATGAACGTCACCCGGATATTCAAGTAGAACTGATCCCCGTTCCTTTCAAATTCGACGAACTTCATCTGATGAAACACTATTTGGATGCTGGCTTGATCGATGTGGCTATGTTTAACCATCAGAGCTTTGCGGAGCTTGAGGAATCCACCGGGGTTGCAGACATCTTAGAACCTCTTGAACCGGAGTCGGGAATCTACCCGTTCCTGTTTAAGGCTTTTCAATCGAACAATCAATTGTTTGCGATGCCTTTCGTCTTTTCTCCAGTCATTCTTGCCTACAATAAGGATCACTTCTCGGAATACGACCTGCCGGAACCGGACAGCAGCTGGAGTTGGGACGAACTGCTTCGTGTGGCCGGGGAAATTGGACGAAGCAATAATCGGGTCGGTTTCTACTATCATGCTTTATCAGACAATCGATGGCCCGTCTTTCTGCTTCAAAGCGGCGAAAAGTTGAGGGATGGAGCCACAAAGGGGCTCGTGTTCAACCGTCCAGCCGTGCGGGAAGCGATTCGGATGAGCCGAGATATCTTGGTCACCCAAGGATTGACCTCCCTCTTGTCACAAAATAATGCCGAAGCCGAAGAGCTGTTTCGCAGCGGGAAAATCAGCATAATTATGACCTCATATTTTGGGCTGAATCAATTTCATGACGCGCCGTTTCGATTCGACATCGCCCCTTTGCCCGCCCTTCAATCGGCCGATACATTGAACTTGGTCATTGGACTCGCGATATCCTCAAAATCTATTCACAAGGAAGCGGCAAAGGCATTGATTACGGAGCTGTCTTCTCTGGATTTCCAACGTTTAGTCCGCAGCAGCACGTTAAGCATACCGGCTTACAAAAGGGCCGCGGAAAGCGGCAGAGAGCCTGAGCAGGCCTCCCCCGTGACCGAGCCTCCCAGGTTCCCTCTCTACAGGGAAATTATTCGCAGCTTTCGGCTTCACTCTGAAATCGGGCTGTCCGGGGAAGTTCTAAAGCGTATGCGCGGTGAACTTAAGCTTTATTGGGCGGGTATCACTGACTTGGATACCTGCTGCAAAAATCTGGAAGAGGCTTTAGTTACGAAACCGGTGGGTTAAGAGGTTGAGAGTAGAACGTGCATCGTTCCAAAATTGAAATTCAATTCCAGAACACAAAAAGAGATCGGCTGCGTGCCGGTCTCTTCGCACAGGTGAATATTTAACGACTTATTACTAAATCTTATACACAGCTACTCATGATTCAGTTCTTCGCCATATGGGCTAAGTTTAGTGCCTTGGGCTACCGTATTAATGGCGACCGACATTAGTCTAAACCTTGTAGCATCTTGAAGAGTGAAACTCTCCCAATCAACCTCATCAGAGTCGGAACAGTTAAAAGCAGCATCAATTACCCGTTGTTTAGACATCACCAGCAAATCGGTAATAGCACCATGTTCTATATCTTTATACAGTAGGTTTTTCGCACAAAATAATTTTTCACATTAATCAGGGTATCCTACCCGTTAGCTATCTTTTCATTAGAAAGGGAAACGACTTTTGATAAAATTCATATGAATAATGGCTTTCGCCTAAGGTTGCTACTCGATGCTTTATAATCTAAATATAAATTCCACATACCTCTAATACAAGGGGTAACTTCGATCCCTGTCATGGTTGCGATGTTGCTCAGGGTACGATTACCATCTATGAACCTTAGCATACTGTACTCGTTTGGCGAAAGAAATCGGCGACTGGGCCAGACCGGATCTTCTGAGATGGCCAGCAATCGAGTTATATCGAACCTGACCGACGAGGTAAAATACGGGATGCAGTTTTCACTTAGGGAATTGATTTGAAGTTCCTCCGCCAATCGCGTGGAGTAAGGCTGCATAAGTTTTTCATATAATTCGTATTGTTCGCCTTCAAACATTGGTGGATACCACTGGGGTGTGCCCGTTGTATATCAACGATCATTTAATTGTCGATAATATTTTAAGCTCTCTAAGATACTGTTCAGCTGCCAGTTTGTCATTATCTAACTTAATAACGTCTTGCTTAGCGATCACCTCAATATGATGGTCTAACCTTTTTGTTTTGAAGACCTAGGATTTTTCCGCTGCTCTGAGATGATATAATTTGTTTTTAATATTGAATCTTAATCCAATACTGAGGCTTTGAACTGTTTTTTCCATGGTCCAATAATACAATTTTCACGGCCATCGTCATATCTTTCATAGGTACTTCGAATACGCCTTTCAGATTGTATTTCTGCCGTAATGTTGTAAATGTTTCAAATATATCTTTAGAAAAATCTTGCAGCCTTTCGCCTGCAGCGAAAGCTTCCGGAAAGTAATATCGTGTAAATGACCACCCGCTCCCAGCGTTATTCGCTTAACTCATCGTAGCATTTTAAACGTGGATATCCTCAAGTGATCGGATGCCAATAAACTTATGTTCTTCGTTCATGAATCTTTGGATGATCTGGTCGGCATGACCATGGCTAAACACTAATTGTTGTGCATTGAGCTGCTCTTGTTCAACTAGTATTAGTACAAGAGTTACATTTAACCTGTCTAATTTGTTGTAATAATCAATAAGCCATTCATAATGTTGTTCGTCTAGACATTGAGCTTCATCTATAAATAACAAGACAATTCTAAATCGATTCGCATTTCCCTGTTGGTACAAAAAGGAGAGTAAACGGTTTCGTTTGGCACTTGTTTTTCCTGATAGAGCAAAATCATGCCCCATATCCATCAATAACGTCTCAAGAAACTCTTCTTCCTTTGCAATTTTAGAATGAAGACTGACAATATGATGGATCGGAAACTCTATTCCTATTTCTTTCGGAAGATTTTTCTCAAGAAATTTTACCATCCAGGTTTTACCTAACCTTGGTCTCCCGTAAATGGTTGCCCCTGTAACTCTAAGCCTAATCCAACGGGAAACAGCTGCAAAAACCTTCAAAATTTCGTTTGTTGGAATTTGATAATCATCTGTTTCTACTGGATGGCTTCCAATTGGGACCTCTGGTCTTGTGTAAATTGTAACTTCATTGATTTGTTTGCTCATTTTTCCCACCAACCAACTCATCTATTTTTGCAATTAGTTTTAAATTTGCTCCGCAGATCCTCGATATTATTGATTACATCCTAACTGATCAGTTCTTCTTCGATACCATCGTTTAACACGGTTTTAAACTCATCGGTGTTCTCCACCGGAGGTATTGTTTTTGTCTTATATCTTTGAAGAGCAGCCAATTGGTTGCGGGGACCTTTATGTATCGTTGAGTTCTCTTCTAACCAACTTTCAAACGCATCAATTGGGGAAAATGCATCATCAAATTTTAATTTGTTATCCCGCACCAGTTTGTTGATGACTTTTCTTGTCTTTAAAGAATGCGGTTTTCTTCCCCCCCCCCTTTTGCTTTTAAATAATCCAGTTCTTGACCATCGGAAAGATAAGCTTTCAAGGTAGAAATATCATCGATATTTACCTCGACAATCAACTTTTCACCAACTAAACTATAGTTTCTAGCTAACAGAGTGCTTGTGTACGGAACACCTTCGTAATTAATGTGGGACCTTTTTCCTGTCTTGCTATTCCCCTGCACGATACGACTTGCTTGTAAGGAAAAAAAATAGCCTCATTCCTTTCGTGTTCCAACAGTTGACGTGGAATCATATCCTGATGCTTTATTCTCTGCTCCATAGCTTCTAAGGGGCTTATTCCTAAACTTGAATGTAGTGTAGTATTATAGTGAGCAATTGCCACCTCAATGAGTTTTGGGGACGATCGATATGATTTCTTAATGCAAACTCAATAAAATTTTATATACCTTGGAGGGGAAAGATGAGAATCGTATGGTTTGCATTCATCCTGTTATTCTTGGTAACCGGTTGTCATATTCAAGAATCAACACCTCAAACGATTAGTGATACAGTGACTCCTTATTACGTTAGTGAAATGAAAGATGTGCCTGAAGATACCATACTAATAGAAAACTTAATTGATGAGATGGATCAGGGGACATTTGAGTATCATTCAGGTGAATGGGGATGAAATCACAATTCCTCAGGAACATTATTTTGTTATAGGCGATAATTGGTGGCGAAGTGTCGATAGTTTCAAATTTGGCCCGATTCATAAAAAGGATATCATAGGTACAGTTATTGGATACAAAAAGTAAACTCTCGTGCAATGTTGACACTTTTGTGTCATTAGACATCCCTCCACCCGCGTAGCGGGTGGTTTTGTTTCACGCACTCAACTGGCTAAAGCCTAAAACAAAATCATCTGATCACGTTGGCCAGCTGCTTTATTGGTTTTATTAAGCTATCGTTACCTTTGTTTCCTTTTCAAACTAACCTGCCCGTTAGCTTAATGAAATTGCATGGAAACATAGTTAGATAGATACTTATCTAATCGGTAATTGGACTATGTTCTTGTCCTTTACGGCAATCGGTACAAGTTTTTGTCCTTGGCTCGGGACAAGAATTTGTACCGATAAAACAAAAAATCCGCTATTTTAGCGACTTTCAATGGGACTATGTTCTTGTCCCCCGACAACAATTGGTTTTGATGATTACATAGTTTAGTTTGTTATTGGAACAAAGCTTTTATCGCTTTTATTCCAATCTCAAGAGAACGATTCCTCTTCTCGCGGATTTGCGTCAGATCGATTTCGGCCCAAATGTCACGGTACATCAGCGTATCTCCAGCACCGAACGGGTTGTTCTTTGACCGTTGCGCTCTTCCTGCCATCCGCATCTAGACCGATGAACGAAACGCCATATTTAATAGGTGTTCCGAAATATATGGTAACTGCATGATTAACATCTTTTTCGCCTCCTGAGATCGTACATATAGGTTGTTTAAGGATTCGTAATTAAGCTTAAACCGAGGATCGTCCAGCTCCTATCGATCAAACTTACGCAAAACTAACAACCTTGTAAAACTACAACATCCTACTCTAAGCCATCCTGTCCGATGTAAAGGGCTTCGTAAAAAAAAGCGCGATGGGCTCGATAATTTCATCTTACCAAGCCCATCGGCGCTTTTTTTTCGCTGCTTATCACTACATCCTAACTTTTCTATACGGATTTTCTTTCGAATTTCTTACAGGACCTATTAATTTCTTATTCAACCCTTAATTCCAGATAACGTAACACCCTTGACGATATACTTTTGGAAAATAATAAAGATGATAATGATCGGGATCGAAGCATACGCATTCACCGTCATTGGCAAGGTTTCGTCCTGGTTATATGAGCTCATAAAAAACGGGATACCGATGGGAAGCGTAAACAAATCCTCCGATTGAATTGCCAGAAACGGCCACAAAAAATCATTCCAAGTGCCTAGGAAAGAAAAGATCATCAAGGTAGCCAGCACCGGTTTGGATAATGGAATAAAAATGTTCCACCACACCCGAAATAAACTGCAACCGTCTATTTTCGCAGCTTCCACCAGCTCATTCGGCATCCCGTCGAAAAATTGCTTCATGATTAGTACACCAAGCGGTCCAGCGAGACCCGGCAAAATGAGGGCAGCATAGGAATCCAGAATCCCTAAGCTGTTAGCTACCATATACAAAGAAACAATCGTCGCTTCGCCGGGAATCATCATTCCACTGAGAATAAGCCAGAAAGCTAACTTCTTATAACTGAAATCGATCCGCGATAAAGCAAATGCGGCGAGTGAAGCCATGGCCAAGCTGAGTACAGGTACAATAACAGCGATGGTTAAGCTGTTCATGGTCCATTTGATCACCGGCGCATTCTCAAAAATATAAGCGTAGTTTTCGAACGAAAACGGCGGCAGGAAACGGTCCATCAGATCGCCCATCGCACTACCCTGCGGTTTTAGAGATGTGAATATCATGTAGATCACCGGAACGACAAAGATAGTTGCCAAACCGTAAGCTAAGATGTGCAGCAGTATTTTTGGACCCGTCCACCGTTTGGAGCCAGCGAAATCACCCATTTCCTCATCACCTCAATCACTTTTTTTACCGAAAATTTTAAACTGCAAGAATGAAAGTACCGTCAGAAAGACAAAGAAAATAAATGACATCGAGGTTGATAATCCAAGATCGTTGGCGGTAAAGCCGGTTTCATAAATGTATTGAATCATCGTCCGTGTTTCATTCCCTGGCCCGCCGCGGGTAACCAGCCATACCTGGCCGAATACTTTAAACGACGCTATTACTTGAAGTACCGTAATCAGTACGAGAAGGCCTCGCATCGCAGGCAATGTGATAAATTTGAGTCTTTGCCAAGCGTTGGCTCCATCCAATGTCGCTGCCTCGTAATGTTCAGCAGGAATATCCTGCAGCCCCGCGAGTAGCACGATCATGTTAAAGCCCTGTGTCCACCAAAGTGTAATCATCACGATGGAAATCCAGGCAAGCTGCGGTTCATTCAACCAGAAAATTTCGGATTCCGGGCTGAGAATCCCGAGATTATGCAGCACCGTGTTCACTAAGCCTGAATAAGGCGCTAGAAGAAATATCCAGACAAAGCTGACCACCGCTACGGACAATACATTTGGCATGAAAAACACAGTTCTCAGAAAGGTCTTTCCTTTTACCTTTGAATCAAGAATTAAGGCAAGCAGGAAAGGCGTTACGATCATAAATGGGGTGGAGATTAAGGCGAAGTAGGTCGTATTCCAAAGAGAAGCCCAGAAATCCGAATCTTTCAGTGCATAGAGGTAATTTTGAAGGCCGACAAAGCCTTCTTTGCCAATCAGCGTCCAATCATGAAAGCTGACGAACAGTCCGTAGAAAATCGGCACAATCGAAAAGAGAATAAAGAAAAAAAAATACGGGGCAAGAAAACCGGTTGCCAGCAATTCGTTCTGCAGCTTTCTTTTTCGCTTGCCTATGGACATATCAACCAGACTAGGATCTTTTACCGTTACCGGATTCATGATTCAACCTCCCATAGTGCATCGGAGTTACACCCTCGGTAACTCCGATGCAAATGCAACAGCCTATCGTTTCAGAAGCTTTTCCATGCTTTGTACCGCTGCGTCCAGTCCTTTATCGACAGGTGCTTTACCAGACCAGATCGTATCTAATGCCTGCACAAGCTGGTCTTTTGCCGGCCACATTTTTGGAGATCTTGGCAAATATACACCATCGTTGCCTGCCTGCAAATAATCCTGGCGATAAGGCAAATTTTTGAACGCTTCTGACTCGACAGCCGTTGTGGAAGGAGGAATATGCCCGGCCTTGGACCATTCAGCTGCGTTGTCTGTCACCCATTTTGCAAACGTGATCGATGCTTTTACCTTGTTTTCGTCCTGTCCTTTTTTCTGGACCGGCAAAATAAAGTTGTGTGAATCAATCCAGGTTGCAGGCTTATCATAAATTTGCGGGAAAGGAATAGCTCCAAATTCCAGTCCTTTTGTTCCTTCCAGTGTGCTCGTAAACCAGACCCCTGTTGGCATCAAGGCACCCTTCCCCGCTTGGAATGTCTCGCCGATTTTAGGAAGGTTTCTTGGTATCAAGCCGCTCTCAAACCAGTTGCTAATATATTCTGCAGCCTGTTTGCCCTGCAGATTATTTAACGTCACCTTTTGGCCGGATTCATCAAACAGGCCCTCTCCTCCAAGCTGGTTGTAAAGCGCCCACCAGATCCGGTAAGGATCCTCGCCTGTAGAGCCGAGCAGCATATTCACATTACCTTTGGGAACGCCGTCTTTGATTTTTTGCAGAAAGCTGTTGAAGCCTTCCGGACCGGGTTCAATGATTGGCTTTTCATTTTCGTTCAGCAAATTCAACTCACGCAATATTTTTTTGTTGTAATACAGGATGAGCGGATGAGCATCCAGCGGCAAGGCATATTGCTGATCGTTAAATAACGTTGCGTTTACCATGTTTGCATTGAATCCGCTTAGATCAATGCCCATCGAATCGATATATGGATCTAATGGCTCTATGATTTTCAGTTCTACCAACTCGCTTAATTTGGACGTATGGGATACCGCAAGATCAGGCGCATTGCCACCTGCGACTGCGGTTTGCAGCTTGGTATAAAACTGGCCCCAATCCTGTGTCAATGCCTTCACTTCGATTTTGCCTTTATGTTCATCGTTAAATTTTTTCACCAGTTCGTTCATAATGACGCCGTCACCTCCGCCGAACATGTTCCAGTAGGTGATGGTGACTTTCTCACCGGGAGCGGTTTCCGGCTCTTTTGAAGCGTTTTCATTTCCGATGTCGGTTTTACCTTCATTGCCTAATGAGCATGCACTTAACACGAATGACATAACAAGCAGCATCCCTAATGCGACTTTATAGAGCTTGGAAGTTTTCATAAAAATCCCCCTTATAAAGTGATATAACTAAACAAAATTCCGCTTACATTCTTCGTTGGTTAAGTGTTCTCGTTACCGCTCTCCTCTCCCTCTTAATTATTGGATTTAGCAACAACTGGTAAAGATAAACCAAACTTTAAACAATCTAAATCCATTCGTCAATACTTTTTTATCATTTTTTTAATTAAAACAAAACATTTGTAATGAATGAATTTATAACCTTCAAACCTACATCAAAATAATAAAAAAGAGGCTTCCCTGTACAGGAAAAGCCCCTTGATCCGACCCGTTTCGACTGGTTTTACAAACATCAACAGCATTTTCAAATCGGACTATACATGTCGGTTATACAATCCTTGGGATGCTATGATTCAATAGATGATTCTCATTATGATATCTTGATCATAATCACCAAACTGCTTGCCGAAAATATTGATGCCTCCAATATGCTCTGCATCCGGCTTGATCCCGATTCGTAAACTAATCAACTTATTCTCGAGCAGACTAAGATCATCTAGCTTCACCTCAGAAACAGCAACGTCGTCGAGGAAGCTCCCTGAGTTATCAACTTTCCAGGTTTTCAGCAGCCCGTATTGCGTATGACTATCGGGTAGCCATGGCGGGTTCAGCTTTCCCCTGCGGTCCCCAAAGTCACCAGGAGAAGTCCATGTTCCGATTTCGACATCATTGATCCAAATCGTAATATCAGACGGCCAGTTATGATCGTAAAGAAATGTTTCTGAACATAACTCCATCGAAAACTGAATGGATTTAATGTCTACGTCTCTCTCTGAAAACAGAGGAAATTTATATTCTACATATCCGCGGGAAAACCAGATCAGTTGTGCAGAAATTCGGCTTGGATGAAAAAAGTAGGCCGGCTCGTCCGGCGGTTGAACCATTCCGGATTCGGTGATCAAGCCGCATGTCGAATGGATTTCGCAATCCGTATAACAGCCAACGGGCATCTCAATCTGGTGCAGATTGGTCGGACTGTAGATTCCGTTGGTTAATTTCAAACTCATACGTATATCATCAAACGTTCGTGTGCAAACCTTCATTGTGCCTCTGGATGCGGGCAGTACCTCTGTCGCGATAATGCCCGCATTTTCCATAATCCGAACATTGAAGGCGACCGTTGATACAGGCAGATCTAATTTTTCAGCAATATCGACAATATTTTCCTGTCTATGATTCAAAAGCTTTAGAATGTTTATCCGGACTTCCGAAGCTAATGCATGTGCCACTTTTCTCAGTCGTTCCGCTTCATCGATTGACAACTCCAACATTTTGCGCTTTTCCCCCTATTACGAGTTTTATCTACATTGCTGGTTATCATTATACGTTACAACCATATCTCCGTAACTCCCTAAGATCAACAGCTGTGATATACGTAGGCCCTTTACTGCAGTTGTTATATTTTCAGGTGTAGACACTGCTCAGATCGCTATGACATACGCCGGTCACTTCTAGTTCTCTCCGACCGTCTGTGGACAAGGTGCCAAATAGCCAATCCAACACCAATTGTTTACGGTGCGAAGTGACCGTCATCGAGAGCCTCTCCTGAATATATCTGGCCTCAATTCGATCCGCAGCTTCCTTGGAAAGTTCTATCTCAATTCGCCAGAACCTCTTCCAACTTATCGATATCGACTGGCTTCAGTAAATAATCAAAAGCTCCGTGACGGATCACTTGCTGTGCGTAATAAAACAAATTATAAGCACTTAGCATAACTACTTTTGGTTTATAATCACCCTTTGAAAGATGGGAGAGTAGCGTAAGCCCGTCCATATTCGGCATACGAATATCGGTTATTCTGACATCTGGTCGATTGATCTGAGCTACTTCAAGTCCTTTTAAGCCGTCCTTCGCGATAATTACCTGCGCATGGGAACGAGTTGATCGAATCATACCGGCCATACCCCTGCAATGTCTTGGTTCATCATCGACTATCAAAATCTTCATTCCACGTTCCCCCGTTTATGATGTAATATGAAATGCGATTCTTCCAATATTCAGCTCAGACTTAATAATGCCCTCAGATCCGTTTTTGATAATAAGTATACGGTGACTATCGCTTGCTATAAACAAAAAAATCAATCAACGTCTTATAAGACTAGTACAAACACAACTTGACGGTCTTCCAATCACCTAGCCTCACTTCAAATATTAATTACTTATCTTGAGCAGACAAAAGTGTTTGTGCAACATTAAAGATTTGAGAGCCAAAGTGCCCATAAACTGGATTTCTGGAATGCACCCCAAACGTACGCGGCAGCTTCAAGGATAAACCCGGATGAACAGATATGTCCTCCGACAATGGAGGATTGTTTGTGTCATTGTCGGAGGACAAGAACATGTTCGTTAAAGGGACAAGAACTTGTACCCTTTGCCGTAACTTGCCCTTTTCCCTCATAGATTTCTTCCATCATTGTTTTAATAAAAAATAAAAACCCGTTGGAATTAAACATCAACGGGTTTTAAAAATACAATTTTTTAACATATAGATCAACCGATTTTTGGAGTTGTATATTCTCATCATCTGGTTTGCTCATGACTAACATTGCAATTTTCTGAGGTGTAAATGATAACATAGATTGGATTGCTTCTTTGCTTAGTTCATCTTGATACGGACAATTGTATTGGATAACTGATTGTTCTGATTGTTCTGAAGCTAAATGGTAAAATTCAACGGAAATTAAGGAGCCATTTTCCTTCTGGGTGTATTTAAAAGCTATGTTAGGAAAACACAAATCCTTCATTTTTTCGATATCGTTCCAGCGAGGAACACTAGTTTCTTGACTTTTCTTCCCTGCTATACTCAACCACGCCTTAAAGAAATTGTTACTAAACTTAGTCACTATTTTTTCAAGTACCCAGAATAAACTCTTAGGATGGATACCTCCCGATACACTTATTTGATGTCTGACAATTTGGTCTGCAAAGTACTCCAAAAGATCCCTTATAATTAATGGTGATCTATAAAAAGAGTTATGCTCCATCGTTCTGCACAGATTATCACTGTAGAAATATTCTTCCTTTAGGAGAGACTTTCTCCAGAAAACATAAGCATATGCATAGGGACATATGATGGGGAATTCAGCAAACTTATCCGCTTTTTTGAGCTCCTTCAGCTGAGAAATACAATGTATATGATCAAGCAATATACTTTTGAGCAATCCCTCTTCTACTTATTTGAAAGCATCGGAACAGTCAATATAAATCTCATTTTCGAGAATTGTTTTTACTGTGTTGGTACTAAACTGGGTTTGATTTTTTGTCTGTTTTCCCATCTCGTTCAGTTGCGTTGCAATCTTCTTATATCCTTTGAAGAAGCGACAGTCTAGATTTGACTCATGCCCTAGTCTGCCGCTCCGCTGTTTGAAGCAATAAAGTTCCTAACTCAGGAATTGTATGTGCCGAACCAGCCCCAGAAGGTCCTTGTTCTTCGTCTCACTCTCCTCGAGCGCATCCAAGATACGTCCGTCCGCCCAGTATAGGTGGTCCATCACTTGTTCGTCTTCATTTCGGTTTCCCCTTCTTCGTCTCATCGATTACTTGAACCTAATGCTACCCTTTAGTTGAGCGTGGACGATATCGAACAAATTTCTGCCCTCGATACGCGGGAAAGTCTTTTCTTATCGTATCACGATCCGGAAAGATATATATCCTTGTCACCCGATATCTATTTCGCTTAAATATGGCAAAAGTGAGGGAATTGTTCAATAACGAAGTTCACTGTGGAAAATAACCCAGTTCTAAAGGAGATACTCTTTTGGCCTTCAATTGCTTCCCTGCCTGTTCAGAGGCACCCGTTCGGTCTTCGACCGGATAGTTCTGACAATTTGTCCCCTGTTCCAGCTTCAGATCGATAAAATCCACGACCTGCTGCAACAAATGAATCTGTTGCACGATATGTTCGCGGTGCCGCCTCATGAAGTCAACCAACTCGGGATAATCGGCGGATCCCCAGTCGGCAGACACCTGTAAAAAAGGTTTCATTTTCTCCAGCGGCATCCCCGTCTTCTTCAGGAAACCTATAAGCTTGAGGGTCTCGATATCCTTCTCCCGGTAGATCCGGTGACCATTCACTTTCCTTTCCATCCGCGGCAGCAATGAAATTTTTTCATAATATCGGATGGTATCCTCGGAAATGCCGGTTTGCTCGGCAGTTTGCTTGATACTGAATGCTGCGTCTTGATCCAAACCCATACTCATAACGATATTCCCCCTTCGTATTGTTGGGCCGGAGCCCCTATTGTTCAGAACATCGTGTTTAACGCCATTATATAACCTGGAGTCAACTCCAGGTCAAGCAACTTGAGGGGTTCTAATAAATTTGAATTGGTCCTCTTGACTTGGAGCCGACTCCAATATTTAAACTGTTTCCTATCGGCAGGAACACCATTCTGCCCACTCAATGGGAGGCGATAACATGCAAAGCAATAAAAGTGAACACGTTGCGATGATTACGGGAGCAAACTCAGGAATCGGGCTGGAGTTGGCTAGAAAACTGCTTGCTAAGGGCTGGCAGGTCATTGCTCTAAACCGCTCTGAGGTGCCGACTGAGGATGTGGAACTGCAAAAAGTCATTAGCTCCGAACAATTAAGGATTTACAAGGTTGCCGATCTTACCGATTATGATAGTTTGCGGCTTGCGCTGCAGAAACTTCATAATAACGAGCCGTATATCGACGTCATCTTCAATAATGCCGGCCAGAGCTTTCCTGAGCTTACCTATTCCAGGCAAGGCCGGGAGACCCACTATGAGCTGATGACCGTCGTACCTTACATCATTTTGATGGAGCTCAAGGACTTGCTGCTGAAGGGACGCCTCAAGACAGTCATTAATACCTCGTCTTCCGCGTTAAACATGAGAAAATCGTTTAATCTCGAGCTGCTTGAGCGCCCGCAAAAATTCCGCAAAGTCGTTGGACCTTACGCTGCTTCCAAGCTGGCGCTTTCGCTATGGACGGAGGCCATAGCTCCTTCCCTTGCTAATGAGGGAATACTTATCCGCAGCGTTGATCCAGGAGTCAACAATACGGTGCGTAAAGGCCAAAAATCCGGTCTGCCCATCTGGATGAAGTCATTTATGCGCTTCTCCTCGCCCCCAACGCATGGGGCCGGTTTACTGTTTGACAGCGCCGTAGGGGAACATCGGAGCAAGACAGGCGTATTTCTTATCAAAGGAAAGATTCAATCGCTCCCCTTCAGAGAGTCTGCTCCGCAACTACTAAAACGCCTGGAAGAGATTTATCGCCAGCAATTTAAACAAGAGGCCAGAATTGAGGCCAACGCTAGAGCGTAAGCACCATATGCCAGATGGATGCCCGCTTTGTCGGGCTCGTGCCCGTTAGTTTAGCGAGCTCCTATACCGGATAAACCAAGGGAGGAAGAGTAGAATGGAAAACAATCCAGTAAGTAAATACGCAGGCAAGAAAGTAGTGATCACGGGAGGTAGCAGCGGGTTCGGCCTCGCGACGGCGATGCTGCTAGCGGATGAAGGAGCACGCGTTCTGATCACCGGGCGTACCCAGGCTAAGCTCGACTCGGCTTGTGAAAAACTTGGCAACAACGCGGTCGCAGTGCTGAGCGACGCCGCGTCGTTGACGGATATCGACGAGTTGGCCGACCGGGTCAAGGCAGAGTTCGGCACGATCGATGCCCTGTTCGTTAACGCCGGCATCTCGCGCTACGTCCCCTTTGAGTCGATGACCGAAGAAGTGTACGACGAGTTACTTACAATTAACGCCAAAGGTCCGTACTTCGCCGTGCAGAAACTCGCCCCATTGCTAAGCGCAGGAAGCGGCGTGGTACTCACCACCTCTATCTCGAACGTATTGGGTATCCCGATGATCAGTGCGTACGCGGCCAGTAAAGCATCGCTACGCTCTATGACTCGCAGTCTGGCCCGCGAGCTGTTGCCGCGGAAGATTCGCGTCAACGCGGTCAGCCCCGGCCCCATCGATACCGGCAGCTTGGAGAGGTCGATGCCGAAGGAAGCTGCAGATCAGACCAAGGCGCAGATTAGACAGCAGATCCCAATGCTGCGATTCGGCGACCCCCTCGAGGTTGCCAAAGCAGTCGCATTCCTTGCGTTCGACGCCACTTACACAACCGGGGCCGAGCTCCCCGTAGACGGAGGTGGCTCTCAGATCTAAGATAATGTCCAAGCTCTCTACTGGCTAAACATTCTTTATCTGATAAACGAAGGTAAGGAAAAATATGCGTGTTTTCGTAACGCCCTTGATGACCTGGACAGCCTTCAAAGCGGCGCCGCCGTTGAGAAGGCGTCAGTCACCTGGCGCTCAATGACAATGGCAGCTTCTCGGAATTAGCCGGCTCGCTCGCAATCGATCTTCACGCGTCGAGACGATGGGGCAGCGTACGGGGGCTAGAGCAGCCGTTCGTGATCACCAATTACGTGAACGGGGCGGCATCGGAGGTCGCGGCGTTGGCTGGCGCTGGCTAGAGTGCGATCATCGGTCGTCAGTCTCGCACCGTCCGTGCACGGCGAGGGCTACATGAGCTTCGTGCGGAGACTGATCAACATCGCCCACGATAAGGGCGTCTCGGCCTAAGTAAAAAACATTATTTTCCAAAACAAAATCGAGGTTATCGAAATGGAGAATTTAGATACGTCGAGCAAACATGGCGGCGATGTCATCCTGACCTATCGTAGCCAAGCAGAAGAAGCAAAGTCTGTCGTTGCTGAGATCGAAGCTCTGGGGCGTAAAGCAGTCGCTCTACAACTCGATGTTGGGGATACTTCAGCTTTGCGGCCTTTGCTGAGACAGTCCGTTCGGCCCTGCAGTCTACTTGGGATAGCACCACTTTCAATCATCTGGTGAACAATGCCGGCCACGGAGAAATGATCGGCAGTTGAGTTGGTTTCTATAAAAGGATGTACGACAAATAGGAGCACACGCCAACGCTATGCCCCTTCTCTGCTGTTTTCCTGACTTGATCCTCTTTTCCGTTCCGTACTCATGACATAGTGAACCTCCTTACTGAAATCACGTATGTATTCGCCGTTGTATCCCACCATCCTGCCCATTAGTTGGACAAAGGCAGCCGATCTCGTAAACGGCTGCCTTCTTTTGTCTTCTATTAAACTAACGTTTCCCGTTAGTTTAATCCTTAGGTAAAGTAATGCTCTTAACGGTACATTTGAACAAACCACATTTTAAACCAATGCTTCTCGTAAAAACCAATTATTTTTTGCCACTGCTTAGTCGCAGAATATACAACAAACCGAGTTATGCCATTACCTTCTGCGGCTTCAAGAAGCTTATCCACCATCACGTGGCCTATATTTCCACTTCGATACTCAGGGCGAACATATACCTCATCTACCTCTAGATAATGCTCTCCCTGCTCGATTACAGCTAACCCGTCGCTTATATGTACACTACCAGTTATATAGCCTACAATTTCCGAGTTGATTTCTGCAACCCAGAAGTAATCCCCATATTGTTCCTCAACAACTCTTCGGTATTAGCCCCCAAACCGTAAGTGATACATTCTGAGACCTATATTTCAGACAGGTTAGCCACATCCGAAAGGTCCGTTTCATTTGCTTTTCTTACAGTAAACATTTATATCACCACCATTTATTATTTTTTATAAGTAGTTCAATTGTTAATAGTCAAAATCCTTGTCAAAGATTACTGCCCTTATTCGTTAGCTGATGCCATTATGCTAATAACCTGCCCGTTCGCTGAATAGGCTGCCGGTAATGCCGGCAGCTGTCTTTTCGTGTGTTGTTCAACTAACGTATCCCGTTAGCTTTACGGGCTGCCGATCACCTCACCACTTTCCCCTCAATTTTATCTGTGGGTAATGGGCCGAACAATTTGCTATCATTGCTGCGTAACCAATCATCGCCTACAAGATAAGCACTGTCTTCGGGGATCTTGATTTCCTCCATGCTCAGTTGTTGAAAATAATCCACATTGTTTTCAATGTTTTTTCGTATGTAATCTTCTAAGTCAACACGCTCTAAAGCTTTTTTCAAACTATCGAGATCAGCACCGAGTCGATGTGCTCTTCCGTAAAAAACATCAAGTAATTTCCCGTTAATATAGATCTGTCCTTTTTCAATCTTCACTTTTTCGCCAGGTAA
>NZ_BIMF01000027.1 GCF_004000945.1 Paenibacillus lautus NBRC 15380 | reverse complement strand
TTTATACTTGGACTTAGAGGCGTTTATTTCATCATATTAACTAATAACATGGCGCTTGGGTTATGGATGGGTTTCATTCCTTATCTGCATCAGGTCGGCTTGATTTTACTTTCGGTTCGAATTCATATAAGATATAACGTGGATAATGTTTATCCGCTTTAATCGTGAATGGATGTATGGATGTGTTGTTAAAATAATGAACAGATATTTTCGTAAATTGAGGTGCTGCTTATGCATATGAAAACCGGCGTGGAACAGTCGGTGTATGCCCTGGTTCTATTGAATATGCTGCCGGACAAGGCGGTGCTGCCCGGGGAAGCGATTAGCCAGCAGTTGGGGACATCGGTAACCTATTTTCAGAAACTGTTAAGAAAGCTGGTAACAGCAGACATCATCACGTCTGTGCCCGGAATCAAGGGCGGTTTTAGGTTAAAGAAGAAACCGGAGGATATCCGAGTATACGACGTATACCTCGCAGTGGAAGGGCAGCAATCTCTCTATTCATCCAACGGAATTCTAGTAGACATGCTGGACTTGGAGAAAGAGGAAAGCTGCTGCCTGTTATCCGATTTAATGGAGGAAGCGGAGTCTTCCTGGAAGTCCGTATTAAAGCGGGAGACCATCGCTTCACTGTCAGAGGAAATGTGCGGTGAACGCTTTAAGGACAAGGTTGCCGCTTTAGAGGAATGGATCAATAACAAAATGGTCATTTAACCGAGGAAGGGATGAAATCGCATGAGATTAAGCGTATTGGATCAGGCACCCGTAACAAGCGGCAACACGGCGGAAGGCGCCTTGAAAAAAGCGGAGGAACTAGCTATCCTGGCAGATGAATTGGGATACAGCCGAATGTGGATGGCCGAGCATCATGGGGGAAATACGTTTGCCAGCTCCGCACCCGAAGTGACGGCTGCCCGGCTTGCGGCAAAAACCGACCGGATTCGCATCGGTACCGGCGGCGTCATGATGATGCATTATTCTCCCCTTAAACTCGCGGAAGTGTTTAAGACGCTAAGCGCTTTTACTCCGGGAAGGATTGATTTCGGAGTAGGACGAGCGCCGGGCGGCGATACAAGTGCCATGTATGCTTTGTCGGAAGGGCGGCAGCTGATGCTTCATAACATGTATGATAAGCTCGCCGTTACCATGCAGCTCCTTCGTGATGAGGTCCCGGAAGATGAGCTGTATGCCCAAAACGCCGCTGCTCCAACCGGAGTTGCGCTGCCGGAAGTATGGCTGCTCGGCTCCAGTGGCAACAGTGCGTTAAAAGCGGCTCAGATGGGGGTCGGCTACTCCTTTGCGCAATTCTTTAACGGAGCGATGAGCAATGAGATCTTGGATCATTACCGCGATAACTACCAGCCATCCATATTCATGGAAAAGCCGGAGATTAACGTATCCTATATGGTGACTACGGCCGAAACGAAGGAAGAAGCCGAGTATGAAGCGCTGCCGCAGGATATTTTCCGACTGATGATGAGCAAGGGTCGGATTACGCAGGTGCTGACGCCCGAAGAAGCTCAGAATGTGTCCTTAACGGAAATCGACCGGATGGCTATCCAGGAAGGCCGCAAGATTCATCTTGTGGGAGCGGTAAAGGATATCGCAGCACGCTTACAGGAAGAGCAAGCGCACTACGGGTTTCAGGAAGCCATGATATGCAGCATTCCGCATTCGCAGGAAAAGAGGCTGGAGGTCTACCGCCTGCTCGCACGCGAACTGCTGTAATACCATAAAGTAGATGAGGGATAGGCGGATGCCTGTCCCTTTTTATAAAGGTGAAATTTTATTCATCCCTTACGAGAACGAATCTGTTAGAATAGTAAAAAATTAGCTATTTTCATCTTTCGCAGCAGTTAGGAGAACTTATGCCGTTTACGTTCGCTCATCCTGTCATCACGATGCCTTGGTGGAAAAAGAAATCGCTGCCGGTGTCAGCCCTCATTATCGGCTGCATGGCACCGGATTTTGAATATTTTGTCCGATTTCGGGCAGCTGGTATATGGAGCCATGAGGGTCCTGGTATCTTGCTGTTTAATCTTCCCATGATCTTGCTCCTGTACGTTTTATTCGAGACAGTCGTACGACCCGTTCTATTTGTATATTTGCCTTCATGTTTCCCCTACCGCTGGGATCGGGAAGGGAAGCTGCCGACCTCACGTAAAGGTTGGCTTACCGTAACCCTCTTGGGATTGGTGGGCGTTGGCACGCACCTGCTATGGGATCAGTTTACGCACAAAGGTGCCTGGATCGTGAATCAGATTCCTTTTCTTACCCAATGGATACATATCGATTCCGCACAAATACAGGTGTATAAATTATGTCAGCACGGCAGTAGTTTGTTTGGGCTGGTCCTGATCGTATGGTGGATTCATCGCCATTTGTATGTAGCATCAACGCAAAGAGAGCATTCGTATCCGGTTCTACCTTTTTGGGGTGTATTCGTGGTGATCTATATTCTGATTATGCTCATGGCCATGTTGACGGTTGTTGATGGTGATGGGATGACGTTGGTATTACAGCTTGTGGTTCCGGCCATCAGCAGCTTTCTACTTGCAATCCTTGTAACTTGTCTTGTCTTTTGGCGGGCTGCAAGGGGCAAGTAGCAAATCTAGTAAACAGAATCGGAATTGACAGGAGGATGGTAATGGTAACCGTTGAGCAATTCACGCATAGGGGAATCCATTTCTTAAATGAAGATGCACTTGTCATAAACGAGCGAGCTGCCGTGTATGGCGTGTTAGATGGGGTTTCATCCATCGTCCCATACCTCAGCGACAAGGAGGAAACCGGAGGTTACATCGCTGCTCAAGCCGTGAAAAACTACTTCGAATCACTGGACCGGGTCGAACAGCTTACGGAGCATGTTGCGGCAGCGAACCAAAAGCTAAGAGAGCTTATGGTGCAAGCCAATATCAACACGGAGAAAAAAGATGGGCTTTGGGGTACTGCTCTTGCTCTTGTACGAATTCAAGAGGATCTCGTGGAATTTGTACAGACAGGCGACTGCATGATTCTTGCCGTATACCAAGATGGAGAGGTTCGCCCGTTGACCTGGAGACAAGTCGCTCATTTAGAATCTCCGGCCATCGAGAAATGGGAGGAAGGCGTAAATAAGGGATTGTCCAATCAAAAAGACCTCCACGGGACGGTTATGGATATCATCAGGGAGAATCGCTTTCAGAGTAACACGTATGGAGGCTATGGCGTATTGAACGGGGAAGCCCGCGCCGTTGATTTTCTCGAATACGGAAAGCTCAACAGGTCTCGATTAAAGCACGTGATCTTGTTATCGGATGGTTTATTCTGGCCTTCCAAAGATGTGCCCAGTGATCGATCCTATTGGGACTATACCGCGCAGCGTGTACTCGAAATCGGTGTTGAGCAGTATGCACATAAATTGCTAGAGATCGAAGAGGCTGACCCTGAATGCCTAACCTATGCAAGATTTAAAAAATCCGATGATAAAACAGGTATGGTGCTTCACTTTAACAACCCTTAGATGGTCAATCGATAAATTATTTATTGCATGGCAGACCCGGATTCGCTCATTGAGGATATCAGAGTATTTTTCAGCAAGCTTCGCTGCTTTAGACACGTTGAGAAATCGGTATAAAACAAGAGCATCATTAGAAGGGGTTGGGGCCCTATATCATGAAAAATATACAAACGTGCTTTGCCTAACAACATTTTCTTGTCCGGTTCATATTTTATTGTAATGGCATGGAAGCGGGAGGTATGTGGTATGGGCCAACGAACGCAAAGAAAACGAAGACAGCAGACAACCTCGCATAAAGCTACGGTTAAACAATTGGCGTTTATTGCAGCTATCTTAGTGTTAATTGCCTCAGCTATAGGCCTCTACGTTGCATACGATGACTTGTTCGAGGATGACGACGTGGAAGTTATCGTATAACAAAGCGTGTTTGGACAAACCGATCCAAAAAACGTTTATTTATCTTTTTCATATATGGCACATGAAGGTTCCGCTTCAATACAAAGGCAGCCGTTCTTGACCATTAGAACAGGCTGCCTTTGTTGTGGGTTCTTTTTATGGCAAAAGTCAGGAATCTACTTCGTTTTTGGTCATAGGTGTAATTGGACCATAATGATGGGGGAGCAATTTCATGCCAGCGTGATCCAGATGGACTTCGACATGAACGGTTTCCAGCGCGTCTGCTTCAATCGGTTGAGCAGAGGATTGATTGATTTTTTTCCAAAGCCGGGGGTTCTTCCTGAACAATACGTGCTCAAAACCGAAGAGGTCCGTTTTTGAAGTTACCCCATTTTTAAACGTAGCCAGAATTTCCTCTCGTACTTCCTTAGCTGCCTGTAGCTCCATATCCGTCTTGTTCATATCATCAAGCGCTTCCACCACGTTTCCTGTTAAACTGACGCTAACTTGGTATTTAGGCATGCCGTTGACAATGTTTAGTTTCCTGCGGATTTTAGGATTGGATAAAACCACGACGCCTGCTAATTCACCACTCTTATTTGTTATCAGGATGTGTGAACGTTTCGTATCGGCTTCTAGCCAGCGCAAACCGGTGAGCTTGTCATCGGTAAATAAGCCTTTCGATACCCCTTTGGATATAGGAAATACTCCGTTAACCACCAACTTCGGATTTTCTTTTTGGTTTAGACTCCATGTCTTTTTATCGATCGAGAGATTTGGAAGCAACATCGTCCAGCCTGGTTCTGTCATCAGTGCCATAAAATCAAAATATCGAATGGGTTCTATATAGGATCTCTGTTTATATTCCTCAGCAGGTTCATGGGCCAATGTGTTTAATGGGGAAAGGTTGAAAAACGCTGGGACATTCAATAGCTGTTCGATCGAATCTTTCGTGCCAAATATCCACGGGGTCATTCGAACCTCCTGATAACGGCCGATGGTATCCAATTTGGTTAGGACATTTGATTTCAATACGTTCTCACTAATGAGAATACAGGAGATATGGCTCCAGACCGTTCGTTCCTGGGTAGAATCATAGATGGCATTGATCGCCATGTCCAAGGTCCTGCCCTTTGTTTTGGAAGTCCATATTTGGGAGGGCTTTTCCGCCTTACCGGATTCGCTTTTGGCAACGGATGTAAAATCCATCATCTGAGTGTAAACAACAAAGTCATCCCCTTCTTGATCGATTCCGATGGCCGTGATGTAATTGATGTCTTGTATTTCCTTGATGTCCCAGCAGCCTGTTAACATATTGAGAATGACCATTAACCACATTAATTTTAGGATTCTGACGCAAATTGTCATCTCATGTAGGTTCCCTTTCTTCAGATGTGTCATCTATTGTTTGAAACATTTGCGGTCGTTTTTTGTTGAAAGCCCAAGGTTTTTTCAAGAGGGAATTCATCAGATCTTTGATGGTTAATGGTGACACAGGAGCTAAATACGGAAGACCGAAGGATTCCAACACAGAGAGATATGCAATGAGGCTTAGTATTCCAATGAAGAATCCAAGCATCCCCAGCACGGAGGACCAGATTAACACATAGACCCGGATAATGCTGACCGTCCCACTTAGCGTCTGATTAACCAAAGTAAAAGTTGCGACCGCTGTCGTTGCAGATACAACCAGCATGGTTGGTGACGTAAGGCCTGCGCGTATGGCGGCATCACCGATAATCAGACCGCCTAATACTGCGATGGTTTGACCGACTGCTTTGGGCAGCCTGATGCCAGCCTCTCTGAAAAGTTCGAACATACCCAGCATCAACAGGATCTCCATCGGCCCGGACAGCGGAAGCCCGAACCGGGAAACGGTAACGGTCGCAAGCAGCAGAAAGGGAAGCTGATCCATGTTGTAGCTTGTCAGCGCAACCCAAAATCCCGGCAGCATAATGGCGAGAAAGAGACCCAGCAGCCTGAGAAGTCGCTCAAAGATGACAAAGTAATATGGAAAATAGGAATCTTCTGGCGTTTTTAATAATTCCATCAAATTGCATGGGGCTATTAATGCCATTGGCGAACCATCCACAAGAATAACGAAACGTCCTCGAAGCAAGCACTCCACTACAAAATCCGGTCTGCCAATGTAGTCCATCAGCGGAAACAGGGAGAGAGTAGAATCGGAAAGGGCTTCTTCCAGTTGGCCGCTGGTTACGAGTGCATCGACATGGATGCCTTTTAATCGCTTCTTAGCCTCGTTGATTACTTCCGGCCGTATGATATCGGAAATGTACAGCAGCGAAACTCGGGTCTGACTGCGATCGCCGATAACCATTTGTTCATTATGGAGCGTGGTGGTGCGCAGTCTTTTCCTGACGAGTGCCACGTTCGTGATGATATCCTCCGTAAAAGCGTCTCTTGCGCCTTTGATGGCCACCTCGGTATTGGATTCCTCAGGCTGTCTATTGGGACGCGCGGCGATATCGATGGAATAAAAGCATTTTTCGGTTGAAAAAAATAATATCAATCGCCCTTCAAACAGAAGCTTTACAACATCGGCATGCTTGTTAATTTCACTCCATTCCATCGATTTATCCAGTTCTCTGGCTAGTGGTTCCCAATCTTTGAAGTGCTCCAGCTTTTCTTCCAGATCCGGCAGCACGTATTGAGTCATCACCATGGCATCAACCATTCCTTCACTGTAGATCAGCAAAGCAGGAATCGCACTAACCTTCTTTGCCGGGAAGGATTTGATGACAACATCTGCGGAAGAGGCAAACATGGAACGCAGGGTATGTTCATCCAATGTGTCGAAAGTGGGCTGACGGTCAACAGCACCCCGGACTTGTTTTGAATTTCGACGGAACATTCGATTTCGAGGTCTGTGATGTGTCATCGTCTACCCGCCCCCTTTTGTTTTAGGTCTAAATGTGACTACGATCGCAATGAACAGTGTCAGCCCAGATAGGAAGCCAAGGAATGCAAGTGAATATTTGCCCAGAACGAATAACTCAATTTGTCTATCGATTACCGGAATTAAAGAGAAGACAGACAATGCTACCCCTAGCCCTAACAAATACCAAAAGCGCCGCTTGGATTTTTTAAAGGATATGCCATCCGCCATAATAAACAGGAAAAGAGAGATACGGATTAATGTCCCTGAAATCCATTGGTATAGAGCCAGAAAATCGACATGCGTTATATATTTCGTAATCGTGACCAGCATCCACTGTTCGTAAGCAGGATAGCGGGATTCCATCGCAGGAACAGGACCGAATGTGGCGATCGCTCCCATCAATGGTCCAAGCGTGAGCCCGCCGAGAAGGACGGATAATATAACAATGGAGAGGTAGTTCATCTTTCGTTTCATATGATGCTGAAGAAAGATCAGCACAATCATCTCCATAAACCCGCCGCCGGCTACAATCATGCTCTTGAGCATCGGGGTGTAACCTTCTACGAATAGTGGTGTCAACAAGGAGTAGTCCTTATATTGAAGATTCGACACAGCTACAAAATGGCCCAATACCCACACGATGGGAAGTAAGATTCCGGATATAATGGCTATCGAGCGAATGCCGTTATTCGCCACATATACGCATAACAGAATAATGGCCATCGAGACGACCGTTTTGGGCGTTTGCGGCAGGTAGGTGACCCGAATCCAAGTCGCTGTTTCTCTTAATATGACCATGGACATCCAAAAAAAGTAGAGCGTCGTTATGCTAACGAAGATCCAGCCCATGATAGGACCGAAGCTGTCTTTGAACCAGGCGAATATCGATTGCTGCTGTGTTCGTTTCATGATAAAGAACAAAATGTAGATCCAGCCAATATGCAGGATCATCGTCAGCAGGGTCCCCATCCATGCGTCACGGCCCGCGTACTGCAGAATAAGCGGAATCAGGATAACATGATTGGTGATACCCAATGACAACAGCATGATGAAGTAGACCTCAATCAATGATATCTTTTTGCTAGTGGGCATTATACTAATCTCCATATGAGGGAATACATGCTAATCGATATAGTGAGTATTCACCATTTGCCGCATTTTATGTATGAGGGGAAGAGTACGAGCATCTGTCGAATGGATGTGGTTTTTGCGATTACCCAAGAAATAATCAGGAGAAATCATCTGGCTGCAGATTGATTTGACATTGTAAATCGGGTCGATTGATGGGGGAGGGGAGGGTTGAACGATATTAATTAATGATATTAACCAAATTAATTAACGGCATTAAACGACATCAATGAATAGTGATTGCATGGTCAATTAATGTCATTAACTAATTATATTTAATGACATTAATTGTTTTCTCTAAAGGCCGTAAACAAGGGGGAGGGCAGGATATCTATTACATCATAAAAGCATCGCAGATCCAATCATAATCGGACCTGCGATGCCCTCATACATCTGTCACTTATTTAACAGGAATCATCATTTCTTAATTGGCGGCAAGTTGTAGCTTTCACGGATCAGAGAGAAATAATGATCGGCGCGAACGACTTTGAAATCTGCCCCGAGCTGTTCGGTCAGGGCCAGCGCATCGGAAGGGGTCATGCTCCATGCGAGCATACCGAGTGAGACAAACAACGGTGACTTACCGTCCCAATTCGCTTTGGCTTCATTGAGCACCTGCAATCCGTCTTGAACGGTGCTGATCCCGCGGATCGTAGATACGGGCAGGCTGTCGCCAACGATTTCAACCCCGTATTTGTCTTCATAACTAATAAATAAACCGGGTACGTTATATTCCTCCTCATATGCTTTTGCTTTAAACGGAGATAACGGCACATTCTCGCTATCGACTCGGTTCAGTACATAAGGGATCGTCATTCCCGTCTTATTCAGATACTTCTCGGTTTGCCGCAAAAACTGCTGGAAGCTTGCATCCGGCCAAGGACTAGGGTAAAAATATCCGGCTCCAGACGGCCCGGCAATCAGCAAATCGTTCTCTGTAGCCGAGTTGAGATAATAATTCAAAATCGCCGGAGCACCTTCATAGAGCAGCGGGCTGGAGGTCCAGTTGATCGGAACTTTGCCCCGGGCCGGGTCATCCCACATGACGCGCATGCGATGCTGGTTATATTGAAAATTGTCTCCTTCCGTAAAGGTATAGGTCACGTAAATTTTATTCTCAAGTGCCGGTTGTGGAGGTGTTTTCGCGAGCTTGAACTTCGGCTTGGTTCCGGAGAAGACGGTCAGATTGCTGAACCAATCGGCCGCCAGAACATAGACACCATAACGGGAAGCGATCTCGACCGAGCTGAACTCGCCCTCCACATCATTGCTGAACCAGCCGAGGTAAGGAGTACCCGGCTCCACATCGGACATGATTTTCTCGAAGAGCGCTTTTTGCTCAGGCACATTAGAATCGAGCCAGAATACCATCGCTTTATTGGCAACGGCGTAATCTCTTAAATAGCCATAGGGCTCCTGCTGCTCGGCAGAGGGAGGGCGGATATTCCCCGCCGAAACCTTGTACTGGTTCCACATATCGACTTCAGCGGTCAGTTTCTCAGTTCCCGCAGGAGGGGTGAATTCATATACAAAATAACTGCCGTTATCGGCAAAGCGGTGCCCGCCTGAGCCTTCACTATACTTGGAGTTTTGCCGATCATAGAGATAAGTCTCTTCTTCAGGGGTTCCTGCGATGAAGGACGCTATCTCCTTGCCGTCAGCCTTGACCGTCACTTCATGTACCGCGGGTCCCCAACCATCCTGGGTGAAAGCATCATCGAAACGCAGATAAACCGATGATTCTCCCAAGAGGGAGGAGAGGTCGAGGTTATAAGTATCACGGTTGCTTGCATCCCGCACCTGCTGCTTCTCTTCCGCAATCGTCATGAACGATTCAGGCAGTCCGGAAGGAATACGAATCGCTGTATCCGGATCCAGCCCGATCAGCATCTGATGAGTTGTCTGCTTCCACAGATGCTCGTATTGCCAGGTGTATGCTTCAAGCCGGCTATCGAATTTGCCGCGAAGATCGTCCAGAATCTTCAAGTCGTATGGAGCTTTGGACAATTTATCGGCCAGCTCAGGGCTGGCAACGACCGCCTTCTTCAAACCTGCGAGCGTGGTGGCGACATTAATCGTATCAGGAACCTCCGGATCATATACAATCATGCCTTTTGCCTCGCTGCGATAAGCGGAGAACACGTCCCAATAATCTTCATGAAGCGTGTAAGGCACGTTTATATCGTTAAGCCAGGTCATTTTCCCTTCTTCCTGGGATTCAATCAAATAGATCCGGGGCTGATCCCTGTTAACGATTCCCTGCAAGGTCCCTAACAACAATTTAATGTCACCTGGCGCATCATAAATATCTGCGGCGTCCAGATGCTTAGGCTTCTTGAAACTTGGCAGTTCACGATGATTGGAGCCGTTAGTTTGCGCTGACTGTGGATCCGTTTCCGAAGCGTAAGCTGCACCGTTCGTTAATGAAAAAGCACATAGGATGGCTAAACAGAGAATCGTGAATCTACGAGCCATGGCGAATTCACTCCTTGTTATGGTCTATGGTCAGAAATTGAAGCGTGTGTTCATCCGTAAACCTCTATCCTCCTTTTGCGGCCCAATAGCTGGTTAACACTCGCTTATCAACACATATTAAATATATTCAAATATAGATTTACAAGTGGTTCGACAAAACTTCCTATAATTCTTGAAAATTAGGCAATTTAAACACAGGTATAGCAAGGGTTTGTCGTCATAGGCTGTTGATCGGCTCATGCTTGTTTATTGCGCTTGTATGTGTAAGGATATATTATATATTTCAAATATCATGAATGAATTGGTGATGTGATTAGAATGAGTGTAAACGATCGAATTCCGTTGTATCAGCAAATCCAGGACTATATCCGACACGTCATAGCAACAGAAAATATGAAGCCAGGTGATCGTATTCCGACAGAGAAGGAGCTGATGGATCAGTTTCATGTCAGTAAAATAACGGTTGCCAACGCCCTAACCGGATTAGCGAATGAGAAATTAATTGCCCGCGTCCCGGGCAAAGGCAGTTTTGTAGCAGAGGAGGCCAACTTCTTACCTGCGGGCCAGGCATCGACTACGCCGCTTAAGGGAAGAGACGGGAAGCGGGCCACGGGCATGATTGGCGTGATTATGCCCACCATCCATGATTATTTCGCGATCAGACTTATCGAGGGCATCCAAGAGGCACTGAATGACGAAGGTTATCGGAGCATGATCATGTTGACTGACGGCAAGCTGGAAAAAGAAAAGGACGCCATCAAAGAGCTGAAGGCACTCGGAGCCGAAGGTCTGTTGATTTTCCCGGTCGACGAGGAGAACTACAACGAGGAAATACTGGGTATGAAGCTATCCGGGTTTCCTTTTGTGCTGATTGACCGGTATTTGCCTGGGGTCGAGACGCACTATATTGCCGCCGATGGAAGGCGCGGCACGAGACTCGCCGTTGAACATCTATGGGAGCTTGGACACCGGAACATCGCCATATGCTCCGATTCTCCCCTTCAAACCGTCACAGTTCAGGAGCGGATTGAAGGATATATTGATGCATTAAAGGACAAAGGCGCGTTAATCAATCCGGCGCATATGATTACGGATTTCAAACCACTGAGCGTGCTTAAGGATGCCGAAGCTCATCCACTGTACCGGTATATCCGAAATCGTATGGTTACCGCCTATATTTCGCTGAACGGGAGATTGGGCGTACAAATCTATCAGATGGCTAAGCAAGCGGGGCTTAACGTGCCGGAAGACGTGTCGATCGTCAGCTTCGACGATCCGACTTCCATCGTGGAGGAATTCAGCATATTTACACATGTCAAGCAGTTTGAACGGGATATGGGATATCAGGCTGCCGGTAAACTGCTCGAAGTTTTACGCGGTCATGGAGAAGTGAAGAGCTACAGCAAATTGCTGATTGAGCCTGAGCTTGTGATCCGCCAAACTTCGGGTCATGTTCCACAAACTTAATCATTACGCTAAGGAAGAGCCCTTTCCGTTAACTAACGGAGAGGGCTTTTTTTAATTCTCACTAAAAAACATATTGAATATATTAATATTATATATTATATTCTAGAAAATGATGGATTACCTAGAAGCACAAGTACATCTAACCTGAGCAGGGAGGTTGAGAACGTGCCAAAAGATCGCAGAGAAGAGCGAACCGGGTTTCAGGAATCGGCTCCGTATCATCCCGACTATGATCTTCAGACTGATTTTGTGATGGTCTACGGAATTGACGAATCGATGCCGGAGCGCATTCAGCAATGGAAGGAAAAGGGATATATCGTCCATCTGATGACAGGAGTCGCATGGGGGACATACAACAACTATCTGGATGGGGAGGTTGACGGCTTATCACATTGGGATGAAGCTCAGACCGATCGTCACGGGGAGATGATCCTGCATGGCAAACAACCGGTTATTCCTTACATGGTGCCAACGATTTCCTTTGGCCGCTATCTAGCGGATCGAATACGCATCGCGGTTGATGCGGGCGTCGAGGCCATCCATCTGGAGGAGCCGGAATTCTGGGTGAATGGCGGTTATTCGGAAGCGTTTAAGCGGGAATGGCTGCTGTTTTACAAAGAGCCATGGATTCCACCGCACTTTTCACCTGACGCACAATACCGAGCTTCCAAATTGAAAGCGCATTTATACACACGTGTGCTGGACCGGTTATGTGCAGAGATGAAGGATTACGCACTAACTCGTTACGGCCGAGTCCTTCGCTTTTACGTTCCGACCCATAGTCTGATCAATTATACGCAGTGGCGAATCGTCAGCCCGCAATCCGGGCTCGTTGAGCTTCCATCCATTGACGGATACATTGCACAGATCTGGACGGGTACATCAAGGACGCCAAACGTGTATGAAGGGCAACGCAAGGAACGAACGTTTGAAACCGCTTACCTTGAATATGGTGTGATGCAGGAGCTGGTTCGCGGAACTGACAGACGCATGTGGTTCTTGCATGATCCGATCGAAGATAACCCGAACCACACTTGGGCGGATTACAAACAGAACTACTTAAAGACCGTTGTTGCCTCATTGCTGCATCCCGGGGTTGCCCATTACGAAGTTTCACCCTGGCCGCGAAGAATCTTTAAAGGAACTTATCCATCCGATGACGGCTCGGGTAAGGAGTCCATCCCGTCGGAGTATGCAACGACGCTGCTCCAGGTCATGCATACGCTGGGCAACATGGGCCAGGAAGTGATCGTATCGGCGGAAGATGACTTGCAAGTTGGCGTTCTTATTGCCGACTCCGCTATGTTTCAACGGATGAAGCCGGAACCGGAAGCGCCCGATGCCGGCAAATACGACGGTACCGACCCTGAAGGATTTCAGGCGGAAGGGGACACGGAGCTTCTTGATTTTTCCCCTTTTTACGGTCTGTCGCTGCCGCTGCTGAAGCATGGAATACCCGTTCGTCCGCTTCAGCTGGATAATGTAAGGCGGTATCCGGGGTATTTGGCTCCATACCGAGTGCTGGTTCTGAGCTATGAATTCTTCAAACCGGAGTATCCGGACATTCATAATGCGCTTGCCCAGTGGGTGCACGAAGGCGGGGCGTTGATCTATGTGGGCGATGACAGCGACCCGTATCATGGCATTCGTTCATGGTGGAACCATGATCATAAGTATAAGCCGTTTGGCTCCAAGTACAACTCACCGCGGGAGCATCTGCTTGAGCAGCTTGGTCTGAAGGAGAAAGCGGAAGGTATCCATCAGGCAGGAAAAGGCGTCGTGTGCTGGTTGGATCAACATCCGACTGAACTTGCCCTATCCAAAGCAGGGGCAGACCGGCTGCGGCACGCCGTCCAAGACACGCTGGAGGCACTTCACGGTACAGAACTCATGGTGATTCCCAAACATTATTTCAAGCTCAAACGAGGTCCTTATCTTATCGTTTCGGTTCTTGAGGAATCGATCACCGATGAGCCGTTGAACATCGCAGGCCCGGTTGTGGACTTGTTCGATCCAAAGCTATCCGTTCTGCCTCAGGTTACGTTAAGTCCAGGGAAACAAGCACTGCTCTATGATGTTGAGGCCGGACGCCCTTCGGACGGCAAGGCATCCGTTATTGCCGCTTCCTCCCGCATCGAGAATCTTGTCCAGACGGAATCAGGTTTCCGATTCATTGCGAGAGGGCCGTCCAATCTGCAGGCAAGCGCGAGATTATATTGCCCAACAGAGCCGATATCTGTCCAGTACATCATTCAGGATCAAGCCGTACCTGCCGGATGGGCATGGGATCCGCAGTCGCTAACCGTCCTGCTGCAGTACGAACATGGCGGCGCGAACCTAGCAGAGATCCAGGTTGATTGGACAGCGCAATTCATACCTGAGCCTGCAACCGATTGATGCCATAGAGAGGAGCAAATCATCATGCCATACGAACCGATAAGGCTGGAACCGTTAAAACAAATGTTAAACCATCTCCGGGAAGCTATATATGAGCCCGTTGCCGAGTTGGAAGTGACGGCATGGGTTACCCCTCAGCCCGTATCGTACATGGATCGAATGACAGGCACGCCAATGACGCTTGTCCATGGAGAACGATGGGGCAGCCTGTGGGACTGTGCCTGGTTCCGTTTTACCGGGAGTCTTCCGGCTAATTGCCGTAAGGAAAACGTCGTCCTCTTACTCGACATCAACGGCGAGTTGTGTCTGGTAGACCTGGAAGGATCGCCAGTTCAGGGATTGACTACCGTGAATTCGGAATTCGATTTTTCATTAGGACTCCCCGGCAAACGCGTTGTCCGGCTTCATGATATGTACATGAACGGATCTGACATTGAAGTATGGGCAGATGCAGGCAATAACGATCTCTTCGGCAAATATCGGGGAGGAACCTTGAAAGAGGCTGTCATCGCGATCTGCCGGGAAGATATTCGAGGTCTCTATTACGACGTCGAAGTACTCTTGGAAGCTGCGGAGCAGCTCCCTGCCGGAACCGCACGCAAAGAGAGAATCTATCAGGCGCTGTATGACGTATCATTGCAGCTTACGGATTTCTCGCCGGAACCGATCAATCAAGCGAAGAAGCAATTGGATAAACAATTACGCTTGCAGGGGGGCGATCCGGTCTTAACGATCAGCGCGGTAGGTCATGCACATATTGATTTAGCCTGGTTGTGGCCCATCCGCGAAACGATCCGGAAAGGTGCCAGGACGTTCTCGACCGCACTTCGCATGATGGAACGCTATCCGGAGTATGTATTCGGCGCAAGCCAGCCCCAGCTATACGACTGGATGAAGATGCATTACCCCGCGCTATATGAACAGATCAAGGAGCGGGTGCGTGAAGGCAGATGGGAACCGCAGGGGGCCATGTGGGTGGAGTCGGATACCAATGTGCCGGGCGGTGAATCCCTGGTCCGCCAGATCCTGTACGGCAAGCGATATTTTCAGCAGGAATTCGGTTTGGAGATGAACTCACTCTGGATGCCGGACGTATTCGGTTACTCCGCAAGCCTGCCGCAGCTGCTCAAGAAGTCGGGCGTGGATTACATGATGACCCAGAAGCTCTCCTGGAGCGAGTATAATCGACACCCTCACCATTCCTTTCTATGGGAAGGGATTGATGGTTCCGCCGTATTAACGCATATGCCGCCTGAAGATACGTACAACAGCCCGGCAGCCCCGCGTTCCATCGCCAAAGCGGAGCGGGAATATTTAGATAAAAATGTATCCAGCCATGCCCTGATGCTCTTTGGCATTGGCGACGGCGGAGGCGGTCCGGGCGAGGAGCATTTGGAGCGGCTGGCTCGCGAGAAGAACCTGCTCGGCCTGTCCCCCGTCGTACAGGAGCCCTCGTGGAAGTTTTTTGAGCGATTGAATGAAGAACGCAAGTCATTCCAGACCTGGCGCGGTGAGCTTTATCTGGAGAAGCACCAAGGCACCCTGACCAGTCAGGCGAGAAGCAAACGGTACAACCGGAAGATGGAAAAAGCGCTGCGCGAGCTGGAGTTTGCTTCCGTGCTGGCTGCCCGGTTAGGCAAGACATACCCCTCCGAAACGCTGGAGACGATCTGGAAGGAAGTCCTGCTGTATCAATTCCACGATATTCTTCCGGGATCTTCAATTAAGCGGGTGTACGATGAGTCGTTAGAACGGTATGAAAAGCTCCTTTCACAAACGGAAGCCATGATTACCGAAACCTACCGCTATCTCGCAGAGCATATTTCACACGATGCCGAGGCTTCTCCTGGAACTGTCGTATTCAATTCGCTGCCTTGGGAACGCCGGGAATGGCTGCGCTCAAATGGACGATGGCATAACGTGTTGGTTCCATCGATGGGCTACGCCGTCATATCGGATGTCGCCGATCCTGGAGCCGAAGATGAAGTAGCGTCAGGCATCGAAATGCTTCTGGAAAAACCGGAAACGGAATTAGACGTTACAGCCTTGAAACGAAGCCTGGAGAATGACAAATTGATCGTGAAATTTGATCAAAATGGAGGCATTGTATCGATCCTGGATAAGGCGGAAGCACGCGAAGTCATTCAGCAAGGCCGCTCGGGTAATGATCTTCGCGTGTATCATGACGACGGGGATGCCTGGGATTTCCGTCATGATTATTCGGCGAATCCGGGGAAGCAGTTAAAGCTCCTTCACATCCAGGAGCTGCGGGACGGCCCGCGAATCGGGCTGGTTTTCAAGTACGCTTATGGGGAATCTACGCTGACCCAGACCGTTGTGCTGACGGAGGGCAGCCGGCGCATCGATTTCGAGACGGACGTGGATTGGAAAGAGAACGGCAAGATGCTAAGAACCTCGTTCCCGGTCAATATACGCACGGATCAGGTTCACTGCGAAATTCAGTTCGGCAGCTTGAGCAGACCGACCCACCGCAATACGATGTGGGATTTTGCGAAAGACGAGATTTGCGCTCATCAATGGGTTGACTTATCGGAGCCGGATTATGGTGTCGCGCTGCTCAATGATTGCAAATACGGCCATCGGGCGATCCATAACGTGCTGGATCTGCATTTGCTCCGCAGCAGCTCTTATCCGGATCCGGAAGCGGACCGTGCGGAGCACCGATTCACCTATTCGTTATATCCGCATCAAGGGAACCATGTCCAAGCCGAAATCTACCGAAGAGGCAATGAGCTGAACATCCCGCTTCGTACGATGCCCATGCCTTCCATGCTTGATCAAGAGAAGGGAAAGCTTCCTTCATCCCAAGCGTTTCTGCGGCCGGATCATCCGAACATTATGGTGGAATCCGTCAAGAAAGCCGAGGATGGCGACGACATCGTGGTTCGTCTGTACGAAACATCGGGAACGCATGCCAACACGGCACTTCATTTCGGATTTGAAGCGGCCGAAGCCTGGACTACGGATCTGATGGAAAACATCCTTACTGCGCTGCCGATTGACAAAACATCCAACACCATTGCGCTATCCTTCACGCCGTTTGAAATCATCACGCTGCGTTTGAGATTCCGTTAATATAACCGGGGCGGCCAATCCGCCCCACTGAAAGGAGAGGTGGGAATGTGAGCAAGTCACGATTAACCAACAACCGATTCATGAAACGAATCTGGCAGCACAAGCTCTTTTACTTGTTCATGCTGCCAGGCATCGTCTGGTTTTTTCTATTCTCTTACGTGCCCTTATACGGAATTCAAGTTGCTTTCCGGGACTATACCTTCGTTGGCGGATTCACCGGGAGTCCCTGGGCAGGATTTAAGTACTTTGAACAATTCTTCAGTTACTATCAGTCTGGTGACATCATTCGCAACACGGTCATCATCAGTCTCATGAAGCTGCTGATCGGATTTCCGATGCCGATCGTGCTTGCGCTCCTGTTGAATGAAGTTCGGAAGATGAAATTCAAGAAGACGATTCAGACTCTTTCTTATTTACCTTATTTCGTATCGTGGATCGTGGTTGTTACTCTCATGCAGCGTTTACTGACTCCATACGGGGGTCCGGTCAATGACTTGCTGGGCTCATTCGGAGCCGAATCGATCCAGTTCCTGAACAACCCTACCTGGTTCTACCAGATGATTGTCGGGTCGGACATATGGAAGAACATCGGCTGGAATTCCATTATCTTTATGGCCGCCATTGCGGGTATCGATCAGCAGCTCTACGAAGCTGCCAAGATGGATGGCGCAGGACGTTTCAAGCAGATGTGGCATGTGACACTTCCAGGTATCCGCAATGTGGCCATCATATTGTTTATTCTCGCCGTGGGGAATCTGATGAGCGCCGGGTATGAACAGCTCCTTCTCCTGAATGGTCCTGCGACTGCCAGCATGGGCAGCGTACTGGACGTGCATGCCATCAATTCCGGTATCCGAGAAGGGCGTCTCAGTTACGCCGCTGCGGTCGGACTGTTCCAAAGCATCATCGGGCTCATTCTGGTTCTGACCGTCAATCGAATCGCCCGCAAAGTCAGTGATGTATCCCTGTTCTAAGGAGGTGACGTTATGAAACGTAAATGGTCTTTATTCTCGGTGTTCAATTACACCGTTCTTGCCATCATTGGATTTTCCATGATCTATCCGTTTATTTATATTTTGGCGTATTCCCTTAATGACGGGAAGGATTCCATGATGGGGGCGATCTATTTTTTGCCCCGTAAATTCACGCTGGAGAACTACGCCCAGGTATTCGATAATGCCCGCATCTGGAAGGCGTACCAAATTACGCTCATGCGCACCGTGCTGGGTACATTCCTTCATGTTGTGCTGTGTACGCTCATGGCCTATGCGCTTTCCAAAAAAACATTGCCAGGCCGCACTTTTTTCACCTTTTACATCTTTTTGCCAACGATTTTCAGTGCCGGGTTCATCCCGTTCTTCATCACGCTGCAAAAACTGCATCTAATCAACAGCTTCTGGGTGTATGTTCTGCCGATGCTGTTCAATTTCATGCACATCGTCATTATCCGGACCTTTTTGCAAGGCATACCCGAGGAGCTGGAAGAGTCAGCCCGCATTGATGGGTACGGCGATTTTCAAATCTTCGTTCGGATCATACTTCCGCTTTCGGGACCGGTGCTGGCCACCATCTCCCTGTTTATCGGAGTGGCCCATTGGAATGATTGGTTCTCGGGGGCGTACTACGTATCCAACAAAGATTTGATACCCGTGCAGACCCTGTTGCAAGAAATGCTGACGGAAGCTGAAGCACTGTCCAATTCCATGCAGCGGGCCGCGCAGCAGGGAGGGCAGACGGTTGGTGGAACCAGCGGTGCTGGCGCAACGCCGGAATCGCTCCGGATGGCCTTGCTTGTCATTACGGTCTTCCCGATATTGTGCATTTATCCGTTCCTGCAGCGATATTTCGTAAAGGGGGTTATGATCGGTTCGGTTAAAGGTTAGGTCATCCTGACCCGGAATTTGTCCAAAGCTTTACCAAGATCATTGATATCCATATTCCAGGAGGCGATTGGTTTGAAGAGGGTTTGGTCGAAAGGCGTATCCGCATTGCTCGTGTCCATCATGGTTGGAGGTTTGCTGATCAGCTGCACGAATTCATCAGGGAACGGAGATAACGGAGAAGGGGCAGAAGGAGAGAATTCATACAAACTCAAAATATTACACAATTGGAATGGCTCAAACGGTTCCGATGCCATGACACCGGTGGAGGAAGTCATCAAGGAGAAGACCGGCGTTACCCTTGAATGGGAATATACGAAAGGCAGTGAGACGGAGAAGGTCAACCAGATCTTCGCCACGCAGGATTTGCCGGATATCTATACCGGACCTGCCTGGGGCGGGGAGTTGGATGGGATCATCAAGGCGGCCAAAGAAGGACAATTGGTGGATATATCGGACAAGCTGAAGGATTATCCGAACCTGTCCAAATCCATTGCGGAAGAAAATGTGCCGCCGGCATTATATGAGAAAGCGATTGATGCTTACGACGGCAAAAAATATTTGCTGCTGCAAAATCAGCCGGCCACGAACGAAGACGGCATGGATTGGCTCTATGGCTTCTATGTGCGCAAAGACATTGCCGAGAAAGTCGGCGTCGATCCGCAATCCGTTGTCACGAAGGACGATTTCTATAACTTCCTCAAAAAAATCAAAGATGCCAATTTGCAAGAGAACGGCCAGCCGGTCTTTCCGCTGGGGGGGTTCAGTAACGGCTGGGCCGTTGGCATCGGCAACACCATGTTCTACTCGGGTGCAAGTTATGTAGATAAAGGTGATGGCACGGTTGAACATAACTTCTTCACGAAGGGTTATGAAGAGTACACGCTGTTCTACCGGAAGCTGGTTGAAGAAGGGCTGCTGGATCCGGAAACCTTTACCCAGACGGACCCGATCGCCAAGGAAAAAATCAATCAGGGCCGCATCGCTATCCTTGCCGCGCACTATCCGGCCATTCTGGATGCGTCCAAGGAGTATGTCTCCTCGCATCCGGGCAGCGACTACATTCCGCTCGGCCCATTGGAGCGCGCTGACGTCGAGCCGGACAGGCCGGTTGATCTCGGAATTCAGGGCAACAACGTCACGGCGATCACGAAGAACTGTAAAGGCGCTTGCGTCGACGCTGCGCTGAAGTTCCTGGATTTCATGGCCTCGGACGAAGGGTTCATGCTGGCGAGATATGGAGTTCAGGGTGTTCACTGGGACATGAAAGACGGCAAGCCGGTTGCCAACCAGGAATGGTTTGACAAATTCAGCACAGACACCAACATGAAGCTGCGCAAGAACGAAGGTATCAGCATTGGCCTCGAGTCGCTGACGGGCCTTGACCGGATCAATTCGGTTGCTGGCGGAGACATCTGGGCCGAACAGGAACGGCTGGATGCCATGGAGAAAGCACGCAAAATCCTCCGACCGAACGGCATTCACGTGATTACCGCCTATAACCCGGGCGATGTCATCACGAAAGCACCGGAATGGGAAATGCTGAAGCCATCGATGGATCGAATGGGGGATGCTTGGAAGGAAGCGGTATTTGCTAAATCGGATGAAGCCGCCATGAGCATTATTAACGAACTACGAGAACAGCTACGTAAGACCGGATATGAGAAAGCGATGCAGTTCACGAACGAAAATCTGAAGGGGAAAGACGTGGTAACCGTTCAGATGCCGAACTGATGACTTCCATCATCAAGGGAGCCCGGTAATACGAAAGGCTTCGCAGCACCTTGGCAATCAAGGGGGCGAAGCCTTTTGCGCTCTCCTCACTTTTGTTTCCAAATCGCAAGGATATGAAAGGCATTATCCAGAATAAAGAAGAATGAAGGAGTTGAAGTCAGATGACAACGAAATTCAGACCTCCATCCGTACCCCTGGTCACCGTAGATCCTTATTTTAGCGTGTGGTCCGCTGCAGATCATCTCTACGATGATCATACCCGGCATTGGACGAACAAGATTCAGGGCATGGTGGGACTAGCCATCATTGATGGCGCCCCGCGACGATTCATAGGAAAAGTTATCACGCAGGATCCGGCAGAACGACTTGAGCCTGAAGCGCTTGAGCAAACCGATCTGACAGTTGAGCCGCTAACCACCCGTTATACGTTTCAGGGGGAAGGCATTGAGCTTCAGGTTGAGTTCACCACGCCTTTGTTACTGGATAATCTTGATCTGTTATCCCGGCCCGTCACGTATGTGACGGTACAGGTTCGTTCGATGGATGGGCGTGCCCATGATGTTAAGATCTACTTCGATGTCACAGGCGAGTGGTGCGTGCATACACCGGATCAGCAAGTGACCTGGGAGCATCGCCTAATCGATGGACGCTTGAATATGATGTCGATGGGCACTGTTGAACAGCCCATTCTACAGCTTGCCGGAGATGATACGAGGATCGATTGGGGGTATATGGTTCTGGCGGTTCCCCGTACGGAACGTATCCAGACGGTGATTCATGCTGTGCCAAGCCGTGAATTATATGTACGAACCGGCCAATTACCGTCGGAAGATGATCATCAGAAGCCGAGACCGGTATCCGATAACGTTCCCGTTATGGCCGCCGAAATCGATTTGGGTCCGGTCCGGGAAGAATGGGTATCCGAGTATCTGATGCTTGCGTATGACGATATTCATGCAATCGAATATTTTAACCAGCCGCTGGATGCTTATTGGAAGCGAAACGGATGGACCTTTCATGACATGCTGTTAGCCGCAGCCGATCAGTATGAAGACATCATGCAGCAATGTGAGAGATTCAATCGCGAGCTCACGGCTGAGAGTCTTGCCGCAGGCGGCGAAAAGTACCGGGATATCTTGGCGTTGACCTATCGACAGGCGATTGCCGCTCATAAATTGGTTGCCGATGAAGCGGGACGCGTGTTGTTTTTTTCCAAGGAGAATTTCAGTAACGGTTGCATCGCTACGGTCGATGTCAGTTACCCGTCGATTCCATTGTTCTTAAGATACAATCCTGAACTGGTCAAGGGTATGATGCGCCCGATTTATAAGTATGCCATGAGCCCTGATTGGCCGTTCGATTTTGCGCCTCATGACGTGGGAACGTACCCCAAAGCCAACGGTCAGGTGTATGGCGAGAATAAACTGGAATACCAGATGCCGATTGAGGAATGCGGAAATATGCTCTTGATGGCTGCCGCGGTATGCAAGTATGAAGGAGATACGGATTTTGCCCGGGAACACTGGGAACCTCTTACCGCATGGGCGGGGTATTTACTGCAGCATGGGCTCGATCCGGATAATCAGCTGTGCACGGATGATTTCGCCGGACATCTGGCGCATAATGCGAATTTGTCCATTAAAGCGATCTTGGGCATTGCCGCGTATTCGTACATGTGCGATCAACTGGGCTTGCAGGACGGAGCCACTTATCTTGCAGCCGCTCGAAACATGGCGAATGAATGGATATCCATGGCCGATGCAGGAGACCATTATAAGCTTACGTTTGACAGTGCCAACGATTCTTGGAGCATGAAATACAATCTGGTATGGGATCGCCTGCTGGAATTAAACCTGTTTCCAAAAGAAGTTGCTGCCCATGAGCTGGAATATTATAAGTTGAGACAGAATCGTTACGGCCTTCCGCTGGATAGCCGCGATACGTATACAAAAGCGGATTGGCTGGTATGGTGTGCCTCTATGAGTGCTACAAAATCCCAGTTTGAAGCCATAATTGCGCCCTTATGGGATTTCATGAATGAAACCTCTGCTCGCGTTCCGGTGACCGATTGGTATGACACGATGAGCGGCAAGCAAATGAATTTCCAGAATCGCTCCGTTGTCGGTGGATTTTTCATCCAATTGCTGATGTCCCGGTCTGGATTAAATTCGTGAAGAGACAGGTGATGCATTGTGAATAACGTTAATGTTCAGGAAGAAGCAGCCCATAAGGATCATAAGCAGGATCTAACGCAGCTGAAGGTGCAATTCGAGAATCCGGATGCCACGTATCGCCCGCAGCCATTCTGGTTCCTGAATCATGAGCTCACGAAGCCGGAGCTGGAGAGCCAGATACAATCGATGGATGAAGCGGGTGTCGGCGGTGTTGTTCTGCATGCTCGTCATGGGATGCAAACCTCGTACCTGTCGCCGGCATTTATGGAAGCGTTGGAGTTCTGTACCCTGGAGTGCGAGAAGCGCAACATGGTCGTCTGGCTGTACGATGAGGACAATTGGCCAAGCGGAACGCTGGGCGGCAAGCTGACCCGTCAGCATCCGGAATATCGCATGCGATACTTAAGGGTCGAAGAGAAAAGATATACGCACGACGGACAGCAGGAAGGCTTGAAGCTGGACTTTGCACGCTATGATCATAATGAGCTTATAGCCATTCTGGCTTATCGCGCTGTGGAGCAGGACGGGGAATGGCTGCTCTGTGATGATCCCGAGGATCTCACGCATGCATGGGGAGGAGATTGGACGCCGACAACGGAGGATTCTTATATCGTGCTGGCCTGCTGGTCCTGTGAGATCGCGGAAGGCATCACGTTTGCCCAAGGGTACTACTTGGATACGTTGAATCCGGAAGCCGTCCAGGCTTTTATCCGAATGTCCTATGATCCGTTTCAGTCCTTACAGAAATACTTTGGCGCAACGATTCGAGGTGTTTTCACCGACGAACCCGGGCTAATGATCCACGATGGTTTCTTCGGCGTGGAAGCGATCCGTACGACCGTTCACGATGTGGGCGCTACCCTGCCGGGCTTGGTCTTTGCTTGGACACAGGGCATGGCACAGCGGTATCGCCAAGAGAATGGTTATGATCTCATCCCGCGGTTAGGCGCATTGTTATACAATATGGCTGATGGCAGCCGGTCAACGAAACAGCAATATTATGATACGATAACGCGCTGGTATGTTGAGGGTTATCATCAGGCGATTCGTACATGGTGTGAAGAGCATGGACTCCTGTACATCGGTCATACGCTCGAAGAGCCGGTCTGGGGACAGGCCAGATCGCAAGGCAATCAGACCCGGGTGCTGCAGCAGTTTCACTACGCAGGCGTGGATTATCTAACGCCCGGAATCGGTACGAAGGAGAATCCGCATCGGATCGTGTCCGTGAAGACGGCAGCTTCTGTCGCGCAGCTGAACAGCAAGGAACGGGTGATCTGCGAATCGTTTGGGGCAAGTGGTCACGGCTATTCCATGCGAGAGCGGCGACTGGATGCGAATTTCATGGCATTCCTGGGTGTTAATCTGTTCATCCCGCATGCGTTTTATTATTCGTTTGCTGGGTATCGGAAGACCGATTTTCCGCCGACGGAATTCAAACACGCGCCGCATTGGCCGCATTATCGTGCTTTTTCCGATTATATCGGGCGACTGAGTCTGCTCGGCGCGTGCGGAAAACGTACACCGGAGGTTCTTCTGCTGTCACCTATTCATACGGTATACGAAAATATGTTCGTATCCGGTCAATCGAATAGACATCCCTCTTCCGATGCTATGTTCTCGCTCCTGTCGGATCGTTTGCTTCGCAGATCCATAGATTACGACTATGTTGATGAATGTCAGCTTCGCGAAGCCACCCTTATGGATGGGGAAGGGGTTCGATTCAGCGAGGGTGGGAACATATATTCGCTTTTGATTATGCCGGAGATTGAGGTCATGTCGAAGGACATTGCCGCACAACTCGTTTCTTATGTGAAGCAAGGCGGTACTCTCGTTGCTGTAGGAGCGATACCGCGGCATAGCGAGTCCTTGCATCATGATCCGGAACTGGAGAAGCATATGCATGCGTTATTTGGTACGACTCCGCAGCATGATGCGTTACGATCCATTGGCAAGGGTTATAGTCTGTTTTATTCCCTGGAGGATCGCGATTCATTGGATTCGTTGTGTGAACGTTTAGGCGGGTTATTAAGGAAGTCTCCTGTTTTACGATGGAAGTTGATCGAAGGTCAACATGAGGATTTGATCAGTGTAGAACGTGTGTTCGATAATCAAGTATTTGTGTGGCTGATGAACTGGTCGGAGAAGCCTGTTTCCTTGAAGCTTGATGCAAGAGAGGCGAAGCACCGAATCGAAGAATGGGACTTGGAAAGCGGGAACATACGCCGGTTAACCAGCGATTCCATCCTTACCTATGCACCTGGAGAGCTGCGAGTACTCTCGCTTGTACCGGAGGAAAGCCCAATCGGCGAAAAGGAACAAACGTTCGATGCGGATCGAAAATCCAAGGATGTCATCGTTCTTGAAGACATGTGGCGTTTCCAGACACTTGAACCCAACGTTTTATTACTGGACCAATGGCAGGTCACGCTGAATGACCGAAAGTCCAGGATGAACGCAACGATGCCTGGGCAAGTGAACACGTATCGTACAACGTTTACCATGACGCAGGAATTGATCGAACGATTGCAATCACCGAGTCGTCGAGTTCATTCAGATCCATCGGATGACGACGAATCCCGTAAGATGTTGTTAGTTCTGGACGATGTGGAGCAGAAAATACCATCCCATATCGGCTTTCTGCAGCGTAGGCGCAATCTTGAAATCTTCGTGAATGGCGTAAGGCAGAATGCGCTGCAGCCCTCAAATTGGCAGGATCAACACTATGCCAACGTGGATGTCACCCCTCATTTGTTAGCAGGCGAGAACGAACTTGAGATTCTGACGGTTTCATTGCTGGAGCCGATGCCGGCGATTTCATTCCCTGCATTTTTGATCGGACCCTTTGTTATAGAGGATCAGATGAGGCTAAACGCGGATCGCGAACATGTGTTTGGTTGTTGGTCTTCTGCCGGCTATCCTTATTATGCGGGAGCGGGAGAATACTCACAGCAAGTGGATCTAACTCAACTTAACTTGGCCCCAGATGAGGAATTATGGCTGGAAGCAGAAGATATCAGGGAGACGGCTTGTTTATACGTGAATGATATGGAGGCAGGGATCCGGTTGTGGCCGCCTTATCACTGGAACATCACGCCATATGTTGAGCAGGGGAACAATCACTTTACCATCCGTGCAGCCAATACGCTGGAGAATTTGTATGGAAAGTCTGCTTTGCCTTCAGGGATGAACGGACAAGTCAAGTTGGTTCGTCGAACCTTATCCAAAGGTATATAATCTTATAAGATATTTTCTGAAAATGACTACAGCGAGTTCAGGTTGTAGTCATTTCATTAATACAGTTTACATAATATATGATATGTAACCTATAAACGAAGAACTTGTGTATTTCGAGTTTCAAAGCCGGTGGCTTTTTCTATCGGACATAGGTAGGGGAGCTTCATTCTTACAAATTCAACGATTTACGATGACATTCTCTTAATCATAAGGGCTTACACTTGAGAAGTTTGATGAACGATAACAACTCGGAGGTGCCATGAAATGCAGCTAAAGAAGAAAACCATCATGGTTTTGGCGCTCAGCTTGTCCATTCTTTCGCAAGGCATGATTGTTCATGCCAAGGAAGATGGGGCGAGGTTTAAGCCGGAAGAAAACGGCAAATGGATGACGGGAGAGTATCACGCGCATACGTATCAATCCGATGATGCTAGTCAATCCCTGCAGGAATTGCTGGACAACGGATTCGAAAAGTATCATTTGGATTGGATCTCGGTCTCCGACCATCTTAGAGTTTCTAAACGGGACGACGAGGGAAATCGTCTTGCCGGCGGAGCTATTCCGTTCTCCAAGGGAATGGCTCAGTACCAAATCCCCAAGATCCAGCAGCTTCAGAAAGCAGGGAAATACAAGAACAAAATTATCTTTTCAGGTGTTGAGTGGGACATGCCTACATATGAACATGTGGGAGTCGGCATTATAGCAGGCAATTTCGGTTCAGAATCGAGCCTGAAAGCAGTTCGTCAGTTCGAGTATCTGTTCACCGATCGCGATGAAGCGATGTTCGATCCCAAAGATGTTGCCGAATGGAACAAACAAGACAGCCGGGCCTATACTACACCCGAAGATGCCCGAACAGCGCTGGCTTGGCTCCAGAAATACTACGGTAACAGCAGTTATGCATTGCTTAACCATCCTTCTAGAAAAACCGTGTACACCATCGCGGATATACGGGATTTCAACAATATTGCGCCGGATGTCGTATTCGGAAAGGAAGGCATGCCCGGGAATCAGATGGAACCGGATCGCGGCGGACTAAACTTAACCACGCCGGAAAACAGAACGTACGGCGGCGCTGATTTCATGATTGCCAAGGTTGGCGGCGTCTGGGATGCGCTGCTTGGCGAAGGACGCGAATTTTGGAACTTTGCGAACTCGGATTCTCATTTTGAGATCAGTGAAAACCGTTTATACTCCAGTGGATATTGGCCGGGACAATATGCGAAGAACTACACTTGGGTGAACGGAAAAGATATGCAAAGCGTATTGGACGGTATGCGTTCGGGTAAATCATTCTCCGTTTACGGCGATTTAATTAACGCGCTGGATTACCGCGTTCGTCACGGGAACAAGCAGGCCGAAATGGGAAGTAACCTGCAAGTGAAAAAAGGGAACCCCATCGAAATAACAATCCGATTCAAAAGCCCGGACCAAAACAACAACGGTGATTCTGTATCCGTAGATCATGTCGATTTGATCTCAGGCGACGTAACCGGTAAAGCGCAACTAGGTACGGCCGCTTACAGCAAGAGCACCAACGATTCAACCAAAGTGGTTAAACGGTTTACGAGCAAGGATTGGAAAACCGATCGGGATGGATATAATGTGATTACTTATCGGACAACAGCAACGAAGGATCAATATTTCCGATTAAGAGGGACTAACCTTGGCGTGAATGTTACTGGAGAAACCAGCAATGGCGATCCACTTATGGATCTAAAAACGGACATCGAAGACAACGAGCAGCGGTTTGCGGAAATTAATAAACGGAACTATAGTGACCTGTGGTTTTACTCCAATCCGATCTTTGTTAGCGTTGACGACAAGCCGGTTAAAGCCCCTAACCAACAGGGGAAGCATCAGTAAGACGCGACTCGCGCTCGATTCAGAAGACTGCCGATGGTTCGGCGGTCTTTTTGCTTTTTTTCACACGCAGTATAATGAAGGATGATCGTAATATAGCTGATAAACATTGGATTGTAATTTTGTTGCATATCCCATCATTTTATTGTGCAAATTGAACGAAGCGTATAGGCTATTAAGGAGAGGAGAGATGATATGTTTACGATCGGTGAAATATCCAAGCTTTTTCAGATCGATATCCGCACCCTCCGGTATTACGACGATATTGATTTATTTAAACCGGCATCCGTGGATCATCTGACCAGTTACCGTTATTATTCGGTCGATCAATTCGAGCAGCTGAACACCATTCTGTATCTCAAAGCGCTTGGCATTCCTTTAAAAGACATCAAGCATTTTCTGGATGATCGGGAGATTGAACATATATTAACCCTGCTCAAGAGCAGCAGCGCAGAACCGAGGAGAAAATTGAGGAATATCAAAGAATCCAGGCGAAGATTAAAAGCCGAATCGCTCAGATTGAAGATGCCTCGAACAAGGAAGAGCTTTACAAAATTCGGGAAGTAGCGCTTCCCGAGAGAGTGATGGTGTTGCTGAAACAGAACATACATAAAAGCGACAATCTGGATATGCCGATCCGATTATTGGAGAACAGCACGAAGATGAAGTCCACCATTTTTCTTGGCAAAGTAGGATTATCGATCTCGATCGATCGTTTAATGCAGAGCAAATTTGATGAATACGACTCTATTTTTGTGATTGTAGAGCAGGAAAGTGCGCGCAGCAGCTCCGAAGTCGAAGAGAAGAGATGGCCGGAAGGCACCTACATCACGATTCGGTTTGCAGGGACACACGAAGATGAGCGCCTTATTACAGAAAGCTCCTGGATTATATCGAGGAAAAAGGATACAGCCTGATTGAGGATGCGCTTGAGATCACGTACATTGATTATGGGCTTACCGGTGATCCCTCACAATTCGTAACCGAAATTCAAATGCTCGCTAATTAAACGATTGACCCTCCAGCTGCTGGAGGGTTTATTCTTTGTATCAAAACATATTAGTAGGAGAGAACGACTGTGATAGGAACCATTGTAAACGTAACAACCATTGTTGTAGGCAGCACGATTGGAAATGTATTTAAAAAGGGAATGAGCGAATCCTACCAGGACATCCTGATGCAGGCGATGGGTTTGGCCGTTATGGCACTCGGTGTGCATTCGATCGTGAAGTATATGCCCGATAGTCATTATCCCGTCTTATTTATCGTAAGTCTCGCCATAGGCGGTCTGATCGGGGAGAAGCTGAATCTAGAGCAGGGATTTAAAAAAGCGGTGTCGAGGTTTACCAAGGGAAATTTGGCTGAAGGATTATCAACGGCCATTCTGTTGTTCTGTATCGGAACACTGTCCATTATCGGACCGATCGAGAGCGCTTTGAACAATAACCATACCTATCTGTTCACCAATGCCATCCTGGATGGCGTGACGTCAATCGTACTGGCTTCAACCTTTGGCATTGGCATCGTTCTATCCGCCGTGGCCACATTTTGTTGGCAAGGGTTATTGTACGTTATGGCCGGCGCAGCCTCTGGCTTGATCACGACGGAGCTGTTAACCGAAATATCCATTATTGGCGCCATTTTAATTTTTGCTTCAGGCTTAAACATTTTGGGCATACGGAACTTCAAAACCATGAATCTCACGCCGGCGCTGTTGATCCCGGTCGTATTCATTACGATTAAAAATCTGCTCGGTTTTTAACCTAAAACCCGGATTCATACTAGCATATCTGGATTATAAGGATAGCCCGCCTCGGATGGCGGGTTTTTTGCTGTATTCCATACCACATACGCTGCATGAGCCATTGTTTACCTGGGTGCATAAGTTTTGTGACAATTTCAATAATATAGGAGAACCGACAGCATCTAAGAATTGGACTCGTGGATAGAGAGAAGGAGGCTTCATCGTTATGAATATAGCTGAACATAAACTGCTGGTCGCAGCTCTGGGCGGCGTTAATGAAATTGGTAAAAACATGTACTTCATTCAGTATGATCAAGATATCGTGGTCATTGATTGCGGCTCCAAATTTCCTGACGAAAACCTGCCCGGCATCGATTTGATTGTGCCTGACTTTACCTATTTGCTGGACAATGTGGATAAAGTCAGAGCTCTTATTGTCACCCATGGACATGAGGACCATATCGGAGGGATACCCTATTTACTGAAGCAGCTCCCGATCCCTGTGTATGGGACCAAGCTCACGATTGAGCTCATTAAAATTAAGCTTAAAGAGCATCGCATTCTGCGTGAATCCGAGCTTCACACGATCGATGTAAATTCCACCATTCAAGCGGGTGCCATCCATGCCTCTTTTTTTTCGACCAGCCACAGCATCCCGGACTGCGTGGGCATCGTTTTTCAGACCCCGGAAGGCAATGTTGTCCACACGGGGGACTTTAAATTTGACATGTCTCCTGTGAAGGGGCCTTATCCTGATCTGCATCGAATGGCTGATATCGGCAAGCAAGGGGTTAAGGTGTTATTGTCCGAAAGCACAAACGCCGAGAGACCGGGATTTACACCTTCGGAACGTCTGGTTGGCGGACATATCATGGAAGCATTTGCGCAGGCCAAACAGCAGGTATTCATCTCTACGTTTGCTTCCAACGTGAACCGCGTTCAGCAGATCATCGATGCCGCCGCGGAAACAGGACGAAAACTGATTCTGCTCGGCCGCAGCATGGTCAATGTCGTTACCGTTTCCAAGGAGCATGGCTATTTAAACATCCCCGATGACTTACTGATTGATGCAGGCGACAGCGAGCGCTATCCACCAGACAAAATCGCTGTGCTATGCACGGGGAGTCAAGGCGAGCCTATGGCAGCATTATCACGATTAGCCAACTCCACGCATCCCCATATCGAGATTTTACCTGGCGATACCGTCATCATTGCTGCAGGAGCCATACCGGGAAATGAAAGGAACCTTGCTCATGTGATCGATAATTTGTATGTGCTGGGTGCCCAGGTCATCTATGGGTCCGGCTCAGCTTCAGGGATGCACGTATCCGGTCATGGCAGCCAAGAAGAATTGAAATTAATGCTCACCTTGATGAAACCAGACTATTTGATTCCTGTCCATGGAGAATTCCGAATGCTGTATCAGCATCGTCAGCTGGCGGACTCCGTGGGGATCCCTAATGAAAATGTGTTCATCATCCAGAATGGCGACACGATACAAATCCAGCAGGGCATGGCATCCTTAGGTCCCAAAATCCCTTCAGGCAACAGTCTGGTGGACGGATTGATGATCGGAAACGTAGGCAATATCGTTTTGCGGGACCGTAGACAGCTGTCTTCCGACGGGATGCTCATTATCGTAACCACGCTCAGCAAAACGGAAAAGCAGATGGTGGCCAAGCCCGAGCTCATATCCAGAGGTTTCATTTTCGTAAAAGATTCTGAGGAATTCATGGGTCAAATCCACGATATCGTCACGTCTTCCATGAAGGATTTAACGGAAACCGGGTCTACCCAATGGAATCTGATCAAGCAGACCTTGAAAGATCATGTCGGCAAATTCATATACAGCGAGACCAAGAGAAGGCCGATGATTCTGCCCATCATTATCGAAGTATAAGCCCCTCTGCATATATAAAGCACAGCCTCAAATAGGCTGTGCTTTTTTATGTGCGTCGATTTAGGGTCCAAAACTAGGCATACACCCGGATGTGGGCAGCTGCATACACTGCCGATAAAGGAATCACTGAAGGTGTTGTTCTTCCGTTCATGTCTGTGAAAAAAAGAATAACACATAATCCGGATTCGTCCACATAACCATTTACAGAATGGACATGAACGTCTTGTCCGATTACCGGAAAGGGATCCGGCTATTAACGAAAGGAGGAGGATCGGTTTGTCATCCACCCCAGAAGGGAAATGGACTGCGGAACATGGAAAATGGTCTAAACGAAGGTTCAAATTTACGCGCAATGACTGGATGGGTTATCTATTCAGCGCCCCTCTGATCATCGGAGTCATCGTATTTGCCATTTATCCCATGTTCGCCGCACTGTTTATGAGTTTTCATCAGACATCCGGGCTCAATTTATCCGGCACCTGGGTGGGCCTGAGCAACTACCGTTACGCATTAGAAGATTCCTTATTTTGGCAAGCGCTTTCAAATACGTTTGTCATGGGGATTTGGTCTGTACTGCTTGGAATCGCACTATCGTTTGTTTTGGCGAGCCTGATTAATAATCTGAAATGGCATCTGGGACGCAATTTTTTCAAAGCGGTATATTTTCTGCCCAATGTTGTATCCGGCGTTGCTACAAGCCTGTTGTTCTCCTTCTTGTTTTTTCCGTCCAAGGAAGGGCTGATCAACTTTGTGATTGGTTTGTTTGGCATCGATCCTGTCGGCTGGTTCACGAACCCGGAAGTGGCGCGTTACAGTATCGTGCTTATGAGCTTGTGGGGCGCCCTTGGGTATAACACCATTATTTTTCTGGCCGGTTTGCAAAGCGTCCCGCGGGATCTCTATGAGGCAGCCGAGGTGGATGGGGCCGGCACCTATCGGAAATGGTGGTATATTACGATTCCATACTTGCGTCCGATCTTCGTGTTCATGCTTATCATGGGAACCATCGGCGGAATGAAGCGCTTTACGGATGTATGGTTAATCGGTGGAACCGCAGGTAATCCTGGGGGAAGCTTGATGACCGTGGTGCTGTATATTTACCGAAATGCATTCCTCTCTTCACAGATGGGGTTGGCTACGGCCGTATCCTATCTGTTATTCGTCATCATACTCATCCTAACCGTGTTCCTCATGCTACTCAACCGCCGCAAAGACAGTTTGGACTAATGCCATTATCCATTTCCGGGTCCGTAGGGGAACCTTATTCCAGAAGACAGGAGGGTAACTATGAGCAGTTCAGCCTTGCCCAAGGAGCCTGTGCGCCGTAAACGAATCACACTTCAACAGCTGATACTAACGCTGGTTCTGTTGGTAGGATCATTCATCATGATTGTGCCATTCTTATGGATGCTGGTAACGAGCTTCGATTGGGCTGCACGATTAAATATTTCATTCCCGCCGAAAATATGGCCGGAGGAGCCTTCGATCCGAACCTATGAAGCCGCATTCACCAACATTAATATGTTTCGATATATCGGCAACTCCACGCTTGTAAGCGCAGGAGTCATTATCATCAGCTCGTTGTCCGCACTCTTATCCGGTTATGCCTTATCCAAGCTCCGCTTCAAAGGAGCAAACTTCGTCCTGCTGCTAGCGCTAAGCACGATGATGATTCCATTCGAAATGACGATGATTCCTCAGTATTTGCTGTTCAGTAAACTCGGACTGGTCGACAACTACCTGGCTTTCTATTTGCCGGCGATGAACTATGCATTTGGTACATTTTTAGCCAAAGCATTCTTCGATCAATTACCCAGCAGTTTAAGGGAAGCTGCGGTTCTGGATGGCGCCAAGGAAATCACCGTATTCAGCCGGGTTTATCTGCCGCTGTGTACGCCCATTATCGCCACCATGGTCATTCTGCTGTTCTTAGGCGTATGGAACGATATGCTGTGGCCGCTGCTGATCTTGAAATCGGCTGCCAAGTACACGATCCAGATTGGATTGGCCATGTTTACGTATAACAACGGAATTAACCAGCAGCCATCCATCATTATGGCAGCAACGACTACGAGCCTCATTCCGGTTATCGTCGTTTATATGTTCCTGCAGCGTTATATTATCGAAAGCATTGCGCTGTCCGGTATCAAGCAGTAATTCAGAATTGAAGCTAAATTTATGCGGGGGTGTTGATGTGATGAAAAAAGCGGTGCTGCTTATTCTGTCATTCGTGCTGGTGTTTACATTGGCCGCTTGTTCAGGCAGTTCGGGAAAAGATGTAACAGGCGGCGTTACGATTGAAAAGGTATCGGATATGGAAGGAACGGTTCGCGTTGCGCTGGCAGGCTGGCAGCTGGATAACGGAATCGATGCGCTGACAGGCAACCCGACCGTCGGACTCAACGAATATTTGGATAAAACGTTCAAAAAAATGTATCCGAACATCAAACTGGAGGTTTATCAAATCCCTTGGGAGAACGTAAAAGCCAAACAAACGGCCATGCTGCTCTCCGGTGATGCGGATGTCTTGTATACCGGTGGAGCCTTTGCATCACAATGGTACCAGGAAGGGCTGCTGCGTGACCTGGACGACTTGATCGAAAAGGATACTTCGTTTGACCCGAGCATTTATCTGGAAGGCATTATGAACAACTCCTATAGCACCAAGTCGCCCGACGGAAGCAAGCAGTTTGGGATTCCTGCCGTTCTTGGCCGCCGGATGACGATTTATGATAAGAAGCTGTTTGAAGACTGGGGCGTTGAAACACTCTCGGCACAGCCGGGACCGGATGAAATTCTGGAGAAAGCCAAACAAATGACCGGCAAAAACCCGAAAACCGGTGAAGACAATTTCGGTCTGTATTGGAGCGGCAATTCGTTAAACGGATCCACCTTTGTTGCGTTAACCCTTGCTTATGGCGCCAAAGGAGCGGAAGGATCGCTGAAGGATATCAAGAACATTAAATGGCACCTGAATTCTCCGGAAATGGTCAAAGTGCTGGAATGGCTGAAAGAAGCCGCACAACTGCCGCCGGCAGGTTTCGTAAATGCCCAAGGAGCTGAGAATTTCGGTCTGGAGAAGAACAATATCGCCATCGCCCTCGATTCCACCGGCGGCTCAACGATGAGTGAGTACCGGTCGAAGCAGAACAAAGAGCTGCTGGACCGTTTTGAACCTGTGCTGAACATGGGGCCAAAAGGCGAAGGCTGGGTGGCGGTTGACCCGTTCATTATGGCAAAGAATGCGAAAGATGTGGATGCATCATGGGAAGTATTAAAGTTTTTGACAAGCTACATGACGCAAAAATATATGTATGAGAACTTCTCCAGTACCCCGACACTTAAAAACGCTGATTTCGTAACGCCGGAAGACAAGTTTGTGAAAAAAGCACTCGAAATCGCAGATGTTGGCCACTCGGAGCTCATGGATGAAGCCAATCCGTTCTATATGAGCGATATCGCTCCAGCCATTAACGGATTCATAAGCCAGGCTGCATCCGGAAATGCACCGGATATTCAGAAGTTTCTGGATGATCTGCAGGCTCGTGCTGAGAAATGGTCGGCAAATCTGAAGTAAATCAGGAGGGGACTGCACAGGGTGCGCATTGGCGTGGTTGGTACGTTTAGTAACACGGTATCGCGAGTTTCGTATGAAAAGACTGTAGAAATCTAAGGAAGTTCCTATCCCTGCAGAGACGGGCCTAATCATGATGATTATATGAGTCAAACAACACAATATATTCCAATATTATGTAAAACGTGCATTATCCCGATAATGCCCGGATAAAAACCGACCTATATGGCCGGTTTTTTTGTGATTATGCTGACAAATTCCAGATTTGGCCATCATGGAGTTCGGCACATAAAGTGGATAATGAGACCGCTAATAAAATTACATTAAATGGTGAATAATAAGAATGTAGAAGGGAGGCAGTGCGAAAAATAATACCGATGATCACACAATAAACAGGAAGCGCTATGTATTGATTATGATGTTCGGGGCTAAAGGATTATAGATTCAAGTTTTGATGTAAATATAAAAGAAAATCCAGAAACGATCAATTAATCCACAAATCCAGAAACGGTGTAACGATTAATCTATATATGAATAAATCTGGATAATCAAATGAAGTTATGATTAACTACAAAGTGAAAATGTTTAAACCGACCGACGCGACAATCATTGATGATTGATATTGATTTAAGCCAGGATTCAAAAGTAATTTAAATGAGACTTAAACGAATGAACTATAACTTCGAAGATAAGAAATTAAAAACAAAACAAATGGTGTGATTAAAACGAAAGAGAAACGATGAATATTGAGTAAATGTTAATAATGAAGAAATAAGCAAATAAGCAGTAAATCAGAAAAAATGAAGAAATAAGCAAATAAGCAGTAAATCAGAAAAATCAGTTCAGAAAATCTTGCAAGGCGTTTTTCCTTAGGGTCTGTTTCACAAAACTCGTATTTTGTACATATGTCTTAGAATCCGGAATCGTCCTTAGTCTGCTTGTTCTATTGTCACAATACAATTGGCGTGTTTGCTACGATCAATCGATTTATCACTCTCCTTCTCTTTTAAATAAAAAATAAAAAAAGCCGCTGATAGCAGCTTTTACATTATGGTTAATCTATAATTTTATCCGTTAAAGCTTTAATTACTGCAGAAAGTTCCTGATCTTTTTGAAGCATTTGAACTATTTTTTCGTATGCATGAATAACTGTAGTGTGACACAAATTTCAAAGCCAAGCTTCACCGCCTCGTCAACGTTCGCCTTAAAAACATCCTCATTGATTGCGGAAGCCTCATAGGGCCACCAATGATTCCAGGCGATGGGAACGCTGCGCGAAATGGCGTTCACGGGATACCAGAACCGCTTGCCCCAACGGCCAATTCGATGGATACTTCATTGAGTCCGCCGTGCGTAGGGGAATTGCCCCCCAAATAACGGCTCCCTGCAATGGAACGCTGAATTTATTGCAATGTTACACTATCCAAGTAAATCGACGTTTGTCTGCTGGAATCTACAGGAGATAAAAATTGGACGCCAACTTCTTTCGCAATTCCTGAGAGATTCAAAGTCAGTGTGGTGGCACTAGCAGAGTTTATGGTAAAGGTCCAGAATCATCCCAAGCATATCCCTATCCTGTTATAATATAAGCTTTGCTTGAATTCCGCTACTTACGTCGCCCAATTTGGCGGCCTCTGCCCCATTCCGTAATTCGCTCAGCTCGTTCCAGTTAAATGTCATTACCTCCCCGGCCAGCTTCCATTTCTCCGGACAGGTCGTCTCGATCCAATCAAGGGGTTCCCCTGAAGGAATATAAGCCGATGCCCATTCAAACGCGGCTTTGATATCCGATTTCATATCGTCGGTCAGAATCGACGGATCAGCGGAGACAAACAGAGGCGTTCCACTCTTAGCCAAGAGCTCAAGCCACTGGCGGTTCAATCCCCATGGTATTTTGTCCGTAGCTCCGACGCAGTCGGCATCTGCGAGAAAGAACGCCCTGTGCTGAGGCATACGGAAGCCCAGTGTATTAATGCCCATTTTGCGGGTGCGTTCCCATTCATGACCGCTGGTATCGTCTCCGGTGCGCTGGATATGGACCAGACCCGCAGCCAGATGCCCAATGGTATTGCAGCCTATAATGATCGAATCCCCTGCCGCTTCCCGGATATACTGGTAAAAATTTACAATGATTTCAGCCGTCGTTTTCGAGCGGTCCCTGAAAGGCTCGCGATAAGCGAATAAGGACTCGTTCATTTCAAAGCCCCATTTTCCAAAGATGTCGAACGTAGAAAAGTCATGTTTAATGAGCTGGTACCCCCAATCTGCCAGGCGTTGGACGTCCTCCGCAATCATTTCCAGTGCCTCGGGAGCGGATGGATCCACTACGGTGGAACCGTCCCCATCGTTCTTTCTCCGTTTCAAGCCGGGATTCACCCGCTCGCTCGTCAGAAGCGGGCGGTACCATATTCCCGGTTTGACTCCGATTTCCTTCATTTCTGCTGCGAGCCGCTTCATATCCGGAAACAACTGGTTGCCGCGGTCCCATGGCCCACCATTGCAAGAGTTTCCGTTTAGACGGATGGGCTGCCATCCGTCATCGATAACCATGCAAGGACGAGGCCCTTCTTTTGGACTGAGTTCCGCCACGATCCGGCTGTCGTTCAAAATCTCCTCATGAGAGCTGTTTCCATATGCGTAATACCAGTTATTGCTTCCGTATACCGGTTCATCTGGCAGCAAGGGATCATCACACAAAGATCTGCAGAACACCGATGCCGCTTCAAAAGGCGTTTCGCCTTGTTTACCCTCCCGAAACACGATGGTGGCAGCCGCGAGTATACGGTTCCCAAGCTGAACCCCGAGCGTTCCATTCCGCACATCGAGTGTTAGCGTAAACCCTCGCGGATCCGCTTGCCAATAACATATGGCTCCGGGACGTGTCTTAACGCCAATACCATGCGTAACCCCTCCGGTATGGACCAAAAAATACCAGGGTAGCCTCCGTTCAGGGACAAGTCCCCGCCACTCCAAGTCACCATAGCCCCGTTCCCAGTGGTCACCTAGTACTTGAACGGGCCCACCCCAGGGTTTTTCCCATCGGAGCATCACGCTTTTGATTTCTTCGTTCGGTGATTCGATCGTAACCTCCTGGTTTCCACTGACCGGCGTAAGTTTAACCTCGGTCGAGCGAAGGATCCATGAAGCAGTCTCATCAGAATATACCATGGATTCGACTCCGCGGCCCGCCTCCAAATATATAAAATCCGGTTTACATTGTGACAGCCATGCCGTTGTCATATTTCATGCACCTCTTTCTATCATTGTTGCCCTTAAAAGGTTGTAAACTCTAGAAACCCAAGATTCAGTTCGCCATGATCCAGCTGGAAACGGATAACATGCTCTCCTTCCGGAAGAATGAAGCCCGAATTGGATACATTGATCCATGTGCCCGCTCCCTGTCCCTCAAATCGGACAGCTCCGGACAGATTACGTTCATCCACCCAGACACTTAAAGAGCCGCTGACCTGAGAGGCCAGTCGTAGGGTTACTGCGTAACGGTCCTCTTTCGGTATGCGGACGGTATATTCTAGCCAGGAACCAGGCTTGAGCCCGGCCAAATACCATCCCCCGCCCGAATCCTCCGTCTCCTTCATGTTTACTCGTTCGTCCCGGTAGCTATTTCCGCTCAAGTCGTCCTGGACGACCCGGAAGGCGATTTTTTCACCGCCGCGGTCAAAGTTCTCTGCCCTGATCCGGCATGGCAATGTCGCAGGAGGATAGAGATAGGGCGTCTGACCGCCGTATGCCTCATGAATTTGTTCACGTTCGACTCCGGCGCCGGATCCGACAAGGATTGGCTTTGCCGGCCAGGGGAACCATGGATCGCCTGTAGTAACATTCACTTCATAATGCAACCGTTCATCCGTGCTGAAGCGAATAGAGAGGATTCTCCTATCCCGGTCCCAATACCATCCATGATCCCCTTGCTCCCAGATGCGTTCGGAATCGGCTCGGGATAAGTCAATCTCACCCAAATCGACACGATGAGGCGAATACTGCAAATGAATTTTCATTTCGTATGCAGAAGGAGTGAAGTGCTTATTGGACTCATCCAAGGTAACCGTTACGGATGTCCCGGCTAATTCTGCGCAGCGAATGACGGTTTCCGTGTACATGCCTTCGGTCTCGAAACGATTCGTTTTCCCGTCGTCTTGGTACAACGTAAAGGTCGACGTTCCATCCGGATAAATATCGAAACAGATTGGATCCCATGCCTTCTCGCCGGTATGGCCCATTTCGGGGACCATCGGAATGATCGCTCCAGACTTTACAAATAGAGGGATCCGGTTCTGTGGCGCATAAACCATGGCCGACTGTCCGCCTTCATAGACATGGCCGTAATCGTAGTCAATCCAGCGCCCTTGCGGGAAGTAAATCTCGCGAGCATTGGTAAATTCGGTGAATACTGGAGCGACAAGCAGTTCTCTCCCGAACAGAAATTGATCTTTAAGGTCAAAAACTTCCGGATCATCCGGATATTCGAATACGAGCGCTCGCATGATCGGCGAACCAGTGAGATGCGTTATCCGATGATAACTGTAAATATAGGGAAGCAAACGGTACCGAAGCTTGAGATAATGCCGCGCGCTGCTTTCAACGAGCGCCCCGAAAGCATAAGGTTCCGAAGGACCGACATGGTGGGCGCGCGTAATCGGCGAAAAGCATGCAAACTGCATCCATCTCTCGAACAGCAGCCCCTGTGATGCAGAGTCATTCTTGAATAAATGCCCCAAAGTCCCCTCAGCCGGATCGTAGGTCGAGGAGATGAAGCCCCCTGCATCGGACGTCCAGGCGGATATGCCCGACATCGACGCATTCAAGGCCTCCGGTCCATGCGCGGCAAAGGTTTCGTAATCGGAGAACACGTCTCCCGTCCAAATCGATGTTCCGTATTTCTGAATCCCCGCCGTCCCGCTTCTGCCCAGAATGAACACTCTGGAACTTGGAACATAATTTTTCTGCATTTCGTAATACGCTTTCGCGTTCAGCAGGGCAAAAACATTGTGAATCTCCTCTTTGGGACCCCCATGATAATGCGTGTTGAGCGGTTCCCCTTCCGGCTCAATCAGATCCAGCCACCATCCTTTGATGCCTTCCTCATACAAAGGCTGGATTTGCGGCCACAGCCACTCCTTGATGTTCGGTGCCGTAAAATCCATCAATTCGCCGCCATAATGGCCGCAGGTCACCGTGCTTCCTTCACCGTCCGTGGCAAAAATGCCGTGTTCAACGCCGTCCTGGTAATTGGTGCTGTCTTTCTTGATCATCGGTCCGGCATTGGACAACATGAAGTTGACCCCATCAAGCCCGTGAGCAGCGATTCGCTCACGGCTTTTTCCTTTCCAGCGGGGATGCCATTTAAAATTCATCATATGTTCGGCCCAGTCATAATCAAACACGATGGCATCCAAAGGAATGTCCCTTGAACGCATTTGATGAATAACGTTATCCGTTTCTTCCCAATCGTGATACGTGCATTTACTTTGAATGAAGCCCAGCGCCCACAGCGGCAGCATAGACGGGCGGCCAGTCAGCCAGGTATACTGCTCCAAAATACCGGCAAAAGACGGGGCGTTGATGAAATAATACAGGAGCTCGCCGCCTTCAGCTCTCCAGTAATAATAACGCTGCGACTCGTTTCCCATATCAAACCGCATCCGGTAACTGTTGTCCACGAACATGCCATAGGGCTTCTGTTGGGGACCGGTGCTGATAAAATAGGTGACCGGAATGTCTGCTGTTACTCTCCCTTTGGATATTTTTTGTCCTGTGATCATATCCCGGACGATCCCTCTTCGGTCCAGGGAACCCCCATAGTGGTCATTGTCCTGTCCCAGCCCGTAGAAGTGCTCCGAGTCCGAGAGCGTATGATACAGATACACGGCTCCCGATTCGTCCCAACCGGCTCCCGCTTCCGGGCGCTGGGAACTAATAGGCTCCCTGTCGTCCTGCTGATAAAAATCAACGGATACTGGCGATTTATTGACCCTTACCGAGAGGCCAGGCGTCAGGACGCGGATGTACGCCCCTTCATCGCTGACTTGAAAATCGCATGCTTCCCAGTGCTCCTCCTCTACCGCATAGGATGGTTTCTTCTCAAATGTACCGCATGGGTCAACCCATACACGCACCGTTTGAGGCGAACATATATCCAGACGGACACCAGCCTGGTCGCTCGTGTAAATCAACACGCTCGATTTCCGGACATCATGGCTTTCATATTTATAATCTTGAATCCATGTTGGTTGCTTAGTCACATTGCACATGGTTTCCACTCCTTACGCGAGATACGCTCTCTATTTTCATTTCATATTAAATTTCTTTCGGATCTTGTCCGCCAGTTTGGGAAGAGCAACATCCGCTCTTTCCTTGCCTCTGGCAATTTCATCGACGACCGGTTGGATCAAGTCCTGCGCCTGGGCCAGGCTCGGAAACGATGGCATGACCACCGTATTTTCCTTCATGGATTTAGGCACGGATTTTACGTTGTCCGGCGAGTATTGCCCTTCAAGGAAGAACGGCTCTGCTCGTTTCACCGAGGGATAGGCGCCCACAATGTTCGATTGGATATCCTGCCCTCCTCCATGAGTCAAAAACTCAAGCAGCTTCCACGCTACCTCTGGATGCTTGGTTTGCGAGCCGATCGCGATCGGAAGCCCCAACAGCTGTGACTTGTTCCCGGCACGTCCGGCAGGTACTTCCACCACATCAAATTTGAATTTGGCTTCTTCTGTATAGGCCTTCCAGTTCCAAGGACCGCTAAAGGTCATTGCGGCCTTTCCTGCGAGGAACAAATCCCCCAGCCCCTGGGATTCAGCCGTCGTCGGGGCGACGTGATGAACATTGGTCAAATCGGCCACCCATTGCAGTGCTTCGATCGTATTCGGGCTGTCCATCAGCACCTTACTACCATCCTGACTGAAGAGTGCGCCTCCATTTTCAACAATCGCTTCCTGCCAGGAGTATGAGGTCATCCCAAATTGCGTGGTTCTGCCTTTGGCATCCCGGATCGTCAATTTTTTAGCCGCATCCAGAAAGTCATCCCAGGTCCAGTTGTCTTTGGGATAGGGAACGCCTGCTTTATCGAACATATCTTTGTTATAAGCGATATTGATCGTAATCATATCCCGCGGAAGCGCATACATCTTCCCGTTCCAGGATCCCCGTTCGATGGCGCCGGGAAGCCAGTCTTCCTTTTTCATGCCTTTTTCCTTGAAAAAGTTGTCCAGGTCCAGAAGCAGGCCCTTTTCCGCAAAATCGGCCAAGAACGTATCCTGGATCCAGACCAGGTCCGGCTGATTGTTTCCTGCTGACATCGTGACAAACTTCTGCATGATGTTATCGAACGGTGCAACCACGATTTCAACCTTAATTTCCGGATTTTGTTTCTCGAACTCCTCGATGATTTGCCGGTCGCCACTCACCTCCGCGGGACCGTTCCCCCACATCATAATGCGTATGGTTTTGGTTCCGTCAGCGTTAACGCCGCTACTACCAGCGGAGCATCCCGTCAACAACAAACAGCATGTCATCAACATCGATATTGCAATCCATACTAACTTCATTCTCATCCTGTTCATACCTCTTCCCCCCGTTCCGTTCGAATCATCTGCTCTATCCCTTCAGCCCTGACGTCGCAATTCCCTGGACAAAGTACTTCTGTGCGAAAAAAAACAAAGCGATCAGCGGTAAAATCACCATCGTGCTGGCGGCCATCATCGGTCCCCAAAGCATGGTGTTCTGCCCTTTAAAGGTTTGAATTCCCAGGGACAATGTGAATTTGGCCGTATCATTCAAATAAATGAGCGGTCCAAAGAAGTCGTTCCAACTTCCCATAAAGCTGAGGATGCCGACGGTAATCAACGATGGAACGGAAAGCGGCAGCATGATATTCCAGAAGATCCGGAACGATCCGCAGCCGTCGATAATTGCTGCCTCATCCAGTTCTTTGGGGATCGTTCTGAAAAACTGACGCAGCATGAAGATAAAGTAGGCGCTCCCAAAAAAGGATGGTACGATCAACGGTAAAAACGTATTGATCCATCCCAGCCTTGCGAAGATCAGATAGACCGGAATCATAGTAACCTGAGATGGCAGCATCATCGTTGCAAGGAGCATGACGAACCAAAAGTTCCTTCCTTTACCGTTAATTCTCGCAAATCCGTAAGCAACCAGTGCACTGGAAAGAATCGTTCCGAGCACTGACAACAACGTAACAATGATCGTATTTTCATAGAATTTCAAAAATGGAACCAAGTCGAACACTTCGCCGTAGTTTTTCCAATCGAATTGTTTAGGTAAAATGGAAGGTGGATAGGTTATCGCTTCGGCTTCGGGTTTTAACGACGTGCTCAGGAGCCATACGAAGGGCAGCAGAAAGAGGACGGATAACACAATCAGCAGTACATAGACTACGATCCGATCCATTTTTCGGGAGCCTTTTATACTTTGGATTCTTTTGTGCGGCGCCTCAGCAGTTGTTGATATGTTGGTCATGCCATTCCCTCCTTAATCTTCGTAGTAGACACGCTTGCCTAACACCTTAAATTGAATGGCTGTAAAAATCAGAATAATTACGAAAAGCACCCAAGCGATGGCAGAGGCATATCCCATATTGAAATACTTAAAGGCATTCTGGTATAGGTATTGAACCATGAACAGCGATGCGTAGTTTGGTCCTCCGTTGCTCATAACGTAGGATTGGGTAAATACTTGGAATGACCCAATCATCCCCATAATGAGATTGAAGAAGATCACATGGGACGTCATCGGAACGGTCACATTCCAAAACTTCTTCCAACGCCCGGCACCATCCATCTCTGCGGCTTCATAGAGTGAGGTTGGAACGCCCTGTAATCCGGCTAAATAAATGACCATGCCGCCGCCTGCTCCCCATAAGCTCATGATGATCAAGGCCGGCTTGACCATCGTCTCACTGGCTATCCAGTCAGAAACCGGCAATCCAAGCGCTGAAAGCATGGCATTAGCCAGACCGAATTGCGGTTGAAAGATCAGCAGCCACAGGAGCGAGTTGGCTACCGCCGGCACCAGAGACGGGAGATAAAAGAGCGTTCGAAACGCGCCCATAAATTTCACTTTCGCGTTAAGCAGGACTGCGAGCAGGTAACCTGCGGCGATACCAAGCGGCACGCCAATGATCGTGTAATAGAACGTATTCCACAACGATTTCCAAAAAATGTAGTCCTGCGAAACTAATCTATAGTTCTCTAATCCAATCCACTTGGACACCCCAAACAGCTTCCAGTCGGTAAATGAAATATACAGAGAATACAACATCGGTCCAGCTGTGAGTACAATAAACCCGAACAGCCATGGCAAAATAAAGAGATAGAATTGGCGTGTTGTCTTGCTTCTGGAAATCCTCAAGCTTCATCACTCCCGTGTCGGTTTAGAATAGTGTCTTACATCACCACCAAACATAAAGCGCTTTCAAGTTGTTTAAAGAACTATTTATTTTGATATATGTGTTCTCGTCGTCCATCCTCCTCTGGTGTACAATCTCATTTATGAAGATGATGTGGATGCATCACATTTGTTCCTTATTATAAGCGAGAGAGTAACTCCCTCCGATAACGAACGGAGCCAACCCGGGGATGAATAATGAACCAAATGGGACATATTTTGTTTTTGCAGGTATACTAGTAGTGCAGAATCTAAGTGCTTAGAGGTGCGATATGGATATTAAAAAACCAGTCCCTGATTTTGTAACATTTGAGGATATGTATACGGAGATTTGCTTATACGGGGCCCACATTTCCGTTGTCGAACATCCGGGTATGGTGTGTCAGCGGCACTTACACCATATGATGTACGAACTCAACTATGTGCTGGAAGGATCTCAAACTTGCATTATCAATGATCAATCATTTACACAACAGACAGGAGACCTGGTCATTATCCCCCCCATGATGCTACATCAATATCGTGTGGAGTCCGGAGCACGCACCAAATACTTTGTCGCCCATATTAAAATTATCGAACCGACTTTTTTGCAAAAAATGATGAAAGCCGCACCAATGATGATTCACCCGGACACCCAATTAAGCAGAAATTTGAATGTCCCTGTTCAGGATCTAATGATGAGTTTGGAAAACAAGGAATCCTTTATTTCGATTCTTCATCGAATTTTTGACATCTCGTTTCAAATTGAACAATTTTGCGAACATGAGTCTGTGCTGCTCCAGTCTGACCAGGATTTGTCTTACCAAATTGCGCGGGAAATCGAGAAGTTGCTGGTCCCCTCAGAGAAACTGGGGGAGGAATCCTTTTCCAACTGGTTGGAGCAGATCTCAAATCGTCTGGGCTTCAGCAGAAGGCACTGCAGCCGGATTTTTCGAGAGGTCTATCAGATGTCCCCACGAGATTACCTATCCATTCTCCGACAGCAGGAAGCCATGCAATTTTTATTAAATGGAAATGATTCCATCGAACAAATAGCTTATCGAATCGGGTATGAAAATGTACAAAGCTTTATTCGCCAATTTACAAAATGGACTGGGATGACCCCGGGGAAATTTCGCAAGAAACAGGATGGTGCTGCAATGTACCTCACGCCGCTTGAGGAACGAATCTAAAATAAATTATTGCTCTAAGGGTTGGGTGAATATCAAAAAGCCCCTTCGTTCAAAGACGTGACCGACTCCGCCTGGTATCATGACGCCGTGGCGATCGCCAAGGAGAATGGCTTAAGTTCTGGTTTCGAGGACACACCTTCCGGCCGAACGGCCAGATCACACGGGAACAACGTTTATCATTTATGCTACCTTACTCTTGTAAGCCCTCTTTGCGAAAATATAAGCAACAACAAGAACACCTAAGCACCATAGAATCGCAATCAAAGCGTCATTCCCTACAGGCTCATTCATAAGCAGGGAACGGATGGCTCCAACAATAGCAGTAACCGGTTGATGTTCCGCAAAGGCGCGGACGACTCCGGACATGGATTCGGTGGGGACAAAGGCTGAACTCACAAACGGCAGGAACATAAGCGGATAGGAGAATGCACCAGCTCCCTCGGCGCTTTTGGCTAATAGGCCGGATATGACTGCCATCCAGGTCAATGCGAGCGTAAACAGCAATAGAATCCCGGTTACGAGCAGCCATTCAGTGATTCCGGCAGACGCCCGGAATCCCATTAACAGGGCAAATAATCTATCCCACCTGCCCCAAGATTTTGAAGAACACAAAGAAGAATATTTCCAAGCGCTAAAAGCGCCACTCGATGTAGAGCCTTTTATTTCGGACATTATACAACTGATGAAAGATAAGCTCTATTTACTGAACCAAGGCTTTGAAGATAAGAGCAACGATAAAGTTGCGATTACCAGCAGAAATAACAAGGGATGGATTCGTGTTACCCCGCTAGAAAAGCGCCCGAACCTCCACATTTGTCTATGATTAAACAGGAGATCAGAAACCGTTGGTTTAATATCAACCTCTTAGATTTATTAAAAGAAACAGACTTTCATACTGGATTCACCAAGCACTTTAAAACTACAGCGGACCGGTCTATTTTAGATGAGGAAACGATTCAACGTCGGCTACTTCTCAGTCTATTTGGATTGGGAACAAATACAGGTTTAAAAGCTGTCTCTGCTGGAAATAACCAAGATAGCTATCGTGAACTTCAGTATATCCGTAATAAATTTATTCATAAAGATCACTTGCGAAAAGCCAATGCAGAGGTTACCAATCAAATCATTTACCATCGAATAAAAGAGGTGTGGGGGGAAGCTACTACCGCCTGCGCTTCCGATTCAAAACATTTTGGATCGTGGGATCAAAACCTTCTTACTGAATGGCATCCTCGTTATAAAAGACATGGAGTCATGATATATTGGCATACAGATCGCAAGTCAGCATGTATCTATTCTCAGCTTAAAACTTGTCTTTCCTCCGAAGTTGCAGCCATGATGGAGGGTGTTCTTCGTCATTGTACAGACATGGAAATAGACCGAAATTATGTAGACACGCATGGACAAAGTGTCGTTGCTTTTGCCTTTTGTCATTTGCTTGATTTTAAGCTGATGCCACGCTTCAAAAATATTGGCTCTCAAAAATTATATCGTCCTGAAGCCGGAATGAATGAGGAATATCCTCACTTACAACCTGTATTAAGTAGGCCCATTAACTGGGATCTCATCCGTCAACAGTATGAGCAAATCATCAAGTTTGCGACTGCTTTACGGTTAGGAACTGCATCAGCAGAAGCTATTTTAAAGCGATTTACGAGAGATACGAAGCACCCGACTTACCAAGCTTTATGTGAGTTAGGGAAAGCGATAAAAACCATTTTCTTATGTGATTATCTGCATTTTGAGGAAGTTCGTAGAGAAATCCATGAAGGACTAAATACCGTTGAACATTGGAATTCTGTTAACAATTACATTTTTTATGGAAAGAATAGCGAAATTCGGTTCAATTCTCTAGAAGACCAAGAAGTATCTGCATTATCGCTCCAATTGCTTCAAAACTGCTTAGTTTATATCAATACTTTAATGGTTCAAGAGATTCTCTATAATAACAATCAGTATTGGTTAAAGAGGATGACTCCCGAAGACTTTAGAGGATTAACACCTTTATTTTATAACCATGTGAATCCATATGGGACATTTAAATTAAATATGAATAAGAGAATTCCAATCAATCTAAAAATTTCATAAAAGTGTTGCTTTGAAATAAAGTTTGATCAAAAACACCTCACAAACTCGTATTTTTTACGGTAAATAAAAGAATCCACTTTGAAAAAAAGATTGATCAAAATAGATTCTTATTCTACAGATTTAAGTTTCGGTTTTATAAAAAAGTTTGATCATTTTCTACCTTTGATACTCCACAATCGCGCCCTATAATGGAATAACTAAGATGCTTATATTAGCTGGTATAGTTCTATAAGAACAGTAAAAATTTAAACCTTAAGAGCTTTTTGTAATGATTTTTTCATTGCTTCTACAAAATTCTGACGTGTCTCTTCAGATAATTCTAATAAGGAAAGATAAGGATTTAAATCTTCTAATTCGACTAATAAAAGCTCCCCTTGTTCGCTTCGACAGGCATCAACTCGTTGAATCCCCCAGTCAAGATTATTCCAGTCGATGAAACGTTTAGCAAAAGCTAAATCTTCTTCCGTAGGTACATACTCTTTCAATTCCCATCTTTTATCTTTATCCGGTGCATAAAGAGCATACTGAAATTCTTTGTTGATAAAATAAAATGAGACTTCATATTCAAAATTGATAAATGGTTGTACCAATGTATTTTTCGATTCTGAATTAACTTTTTCACTCAATTCATCTTTCGTAACAAATTCCATCCCGATAGAATCTGCTCCATCTTTCGGCTTTACGATATACGTGTCTACATTAGGGAGTTTATTTAGGGAATCAAGCGTATCAATCGTTGGAATAACAGGAAAATGAGCATTTGTTAGTTCTATTAAATATTCTTTTCCGTTCATATCAGCCTTCCCATCAAACGAATTATATGTGTTTAAATGTTTAGAAACAATTCGGTTGCGGAACGCTTCATATTTGTCTTTAAAATTTGCGACTGGACCTGCATTTCGGAAAACAATTAAATCAGCATGATCTTCAAATGCTTCGATATCTTCAGGATGACAGATGACCAAATTAAAGGCTTCTCTAAGTTTAGAAGTAAGAAATAAATCCTCTTCATAATAGTTTCTTCCTTTTGCTTCATAATATAAATCTGTTACAAATAGTAGCGTCTTCATTACGCCTTCACCTGCTTTTCTTAAATTTTTATTCACTAAAAAACACCCCTTAGATAATCTTATCCAAAGGGGTAAAGCATCGTAACTTTTTTGCAAACGGTATAACTTTCATTAAAACGGTACATCTTTTTTATAAACGGTACTTTGTTTCAAATCTACACCTGTTTTTTAAATTATAAGATATTCTAAAACCTTTGAATACCGTAAATTTCCTTCTTTTAGTTCAATAAAAAGAAAAAAGAGGATTATCTCACCATCCCCTCTTGTATATCAGGCTTTTTTATTTCTGGACCCTTTATGAAAACTCTTACATTTATAAAGGCTAATAGACCGAAATTTCCGAATGTTACCACGTTTAAAGTTACCCGTAATTTTTAGCTAACACTAACTAGACAAGCCAATAATCATCTAAATGGTGACATCAATAAAATTAAGCTTTGTACTGTCGTAGGAATAGTAGTTATACGTAATCTTCTTCTTGTCTAGGATTCGCATTACATTGGTTTTGTCCTGCTTTTTTACACATAATTATCACCGATCTGACTGTTTAAAAGGTTTTAATTCCTGTCTCAAAAACAGTGGACAGTCCTCTATTTTTGAGACAGGCTTATGATTCTATTTGGAAATTACTTATTACGAATGCAGATGGAATAACTTCGAAATAATGATCCATTCACCGTCTAGTTTAAGTAATTGCTGAAAATCAGTGTATGATTCGCCATATGCATCATTCTCTAAACTTATACGAACAGAAGCAATCGTTCCTTCAACATCTAGAATATCAACCCTTGATTTAAGATCCATTGCAGAACCAGCTTTATCCATAAAGTCCCATAAGTTTTGAATAGGTCCTCCTAGAAAGCCATCAGTTGTATTGTAACCGTACATAGTTGCATCTTTATGAAAAGCTTGCTTTGCTACTTCTTTGTTCCCTGAAATAAGACCTTCAATATACTTATTCACCACTTTAATAATCTCATCGTAATCTTTTATTGCTGTTTTGCTCATTTTTCCTAAATCCCCCTTAAGTTATAAATAGTCCGTTTAACGATAATAAAGTTTTCTAACCCAGGCTCGTTTTATTTAATTAGCACATATAAAAGCTATTCTTATAAATTCCGCAAAGCATCTGATATAGGAGTTTTACCATCGCTCATTGTGATGACTTTTTCGATGGTATTAGGGTCTTGCAAACTCTGAACTAACGTATCCACTACATTTTCTATAGAATTTTCACCAGGATAATCAATATTGACATCTATTTTTCCAGATCCAGGCTCCTCTTTTAAAACACCAGGCTGTAATATTGTATAGTCTAGCTTGGTATTATTAATTAGCCAATGATCAGCAAAATGTTTAGCAATATTATAATTTGTTAAATCTTTTAGAAAAGACTGATTCCACTTGTCTTGATTTAGGGCAAAAACTGAACTAAGAATGATAAATCTTTTTATTTTCTTGTGCTCAGCAGCGCGCATCACTTTAACAGCACCATTTAAGTCAATCTTCAATAAATCTTTTCCTTTAGAACCAGCTACAAAGAAAATAGCTTCTGCATCATACATATGCTCAGCTATTGCTTCAGGGCTCGCTAATAAATCTATATGAACATAGCGAACATTGTTCGAACTGCTTGTGAGGTTATCCCTTCTAGTTCCTGCGTAAACAAAATGTCCGTTCTCAACTAGTTTATCAACAAGATGTGAACCTACTCGACCATTAGCTCCTACTACTAATACCTTCATGAAAAAACCTCCCCAAAAATGAATTTAAATGAGTATTTATCTTATAGTGATAAAAATGATATTAACATGGTCTGACCATATTGATATTATTTTACTCTATTCAATTTAAAACAAACTATAAATGTAAAAACTTATTGTCTAATTCTTATAAGTGGGGTAAATTACCTCTCTTTTCTTTCGTAATCAAAATTATCTCATTACCATTCCTGTGCTGTAGGTGTGACAATCACATCATTAATCATGACGTTCGCAGGCTTATTAACCACAAATCCAATTGTTTCAGCTACATAGTCTACGTCAATAGCTACCTTATTTAATTCTCCCAGTACAGATTTTACATCTTCATCTGTCACTGTATCCTGCCAATTAGTTGCAATGACACCTGGTGAGACTAAAACAGCTTGAATATTATGTTTGACCGATACCTCTTTACGTAGACTTTCGGTAATTGCTCTTACTGCATACTTCGTAGAACTATACACACCATGACCTTCACCAATCGCATGACCGGCAATAGAACCTACATTAATGATTTGTCCACTTCCTTGTTTCTTCATATGAGGTAGGACCGCAGCTACTCCATACAGCACACCTTTTACGTTAAGGTCAATCATCGTTTCCCATTCGTCTACATGAGCGTTATCCCACATGGAGAACAACATCATCCCTGCACTGTTAATTAACGTATCAACTCTTCCGAATTTATCTACTGTAAAGTCTACGAGAGATTGAACGTCTTCTTTGACGGTAACATCTGTCACCTTGTAAGAAGCCTTCCCCCCTTCTTTATTGATTCGCTCTGCTAGATTTTTTAGTTTCTCTTCATTTCTGGCAGCTAGAACGACAGAAGCTCCATTCTTCGCAAGATGAATCGCTGTTGCTTCTCCAATCCCACTTGAAGATCCTGTAATAATGACTACTTTGTCTTGAATATATGACATCTTTTATACTCCTCCTTTAGGTTTTTATCTTTTGTCATTTCAACTTATCTTCTAAAACCATCTGCGTACTGTGTAGGCACAGTCGTTTCTTTTTTTAATGTAGCTGCAGCTTCTAATGCCCAATGAGGATTTCGTAACATTCCTCGTCCAACAGCTACAAGGTCTGCCTCCTCATTTCCGATAACAGCGTTTGCCAATCCAGGGGCATCCAATCTTCCAACTGCAATGACCGGAACATTGAGAGCTTTTTTAATTTCTCGAGCTAGTGGTACTTGATAAGCAGCATGCGTACCAGGTTTTCCCCAAGCAGCAATAGGACCTTCACCACCTGAAGAGATGTCAAAGATATCTACTCCTGCTTTTTGATATTCTTTTGAAAACTCTATACTTTGGTTAATTCCATATCCACCTTCTACATATTCTTTAGCAGATATACGCATCATTAACGGCATATCTTCTGGTATCTCAGCTTTGGCTGCTTCAATAATTTCTCGGCCAAACTTAGTTAGATCCTTTCCATACTCATCATTTCTTTTATTTGTTAAAGGAGAGTGGAATTGATGAATTAAATATCCATGAGCACCATGGATTTCAATTGTGTCAAATCCTGCTTTTACTGCGCGCTGTACGGCCTTGCGAAACTTTTCTACCATTTCTTTCACTTCATCTGTTGAAAGAGCTCTAGGTGTTTTTGAATTTTCATCAAATGGAATAGCAGAAGGTGCAACTGGCACCGCAGCATCTTCTGCTTTACGTCCAGCGTGAGCGATTTGAATACCAACTTTTGCTCCATAACGGTGGCAAGCTTCTACAATTCTTGCTAAAGCAGGGATTTGCTCGTCTGACCATAATCCTAAGTCAAAGTCTGAAATACGGCCATCAGGCTCAACATCTGTCATTTCAATCATAATAAATCCAGCTCCACCGATCGCTCTATTTACATAGTGCAGGTAATGCCAGTCCGTAGCGATCCCATCTTTATTTTCAACCGAATATTGACACATTGGAGACATCACAATACGGTTTTTTAACTCCAATCCTTTTATCTTATAAGGACTAAATAAATGTTCCATGATAAAAAACTCCTTTTTATTTAAATTAAATGCATGACGCATGCATATAATTTAACGCTAAATTTTCTCCATGTCAAGTCAAAGTACTCCATCTGAAAAATGAGTACTTTGACTGATTAGGAATTTTTATAACTCTTCTATTAACTGTTTCATTAATCCTTCAACATTAACCGTAGAGAGATATGATTTTAGTATTTCACGGAAAGAAACTAAACTTCTTTGTAGTTTCTTCTCACCTAAGTCAGTTAGGCGAGTATAGGTACCTCTACGGTCATCTGTACAAACATGCTTTTCTAATGCACCACAGCTATTCGCTTCCATATTACCTACTAGCCTAGAAAGCGCACTCTGACTTAAACCGATCATCTCTTGCAATTGCTGTAATCTGAGCTTTTTGTCTGGTGCTTTGGAAAGGTAGTAGAGTACGTAGAATTCTTTTAAAGATAAGCTGTACTCCGCTTGCAGGACATTCTCCAATTCTTTCTTTATTTTATTTTGTATAGAGTCTATGGTTAACCAATGATCCATAAAATCATGATTAGTATTCATGATATTCCACCTATTCTACATTATATTATTGCGTTCTAATCAGAATATATGCACAAACTGGTACGATACCTAAACCATGTTACATAATAATTCTTTAACATACAATTTTACCAAAGTAAAGTGCAAACAGTCAAATTTCTACTACTGAATGTTAGGTACCTAAACTAAAATATCCAATTTAACCACCAAGTGTTATTCAATTATCTGGCCCTTTTCTTGAATAACTAATGTGTTTGAGAGGTCATTTAATCACCTTCAAGCACATACGACATCTCTTTTTTTACTCAACTACATTACCGCGTTTCCACGATTGATCAGAACCTAGACAGACAACTTAGCATGCTAAAGGAATATGGCTGCGAAAAGATAATTGATGAAAAATTCACTGGTACAGTGAAAGACCGTCAAGGTCTGCAGAATTTAATGAATGTGATTAGGGCAAATGATATTGTTGTAGTAGAGAGTATTTCACGTCTGGGTCGTAAAACCTCGATATTTTAAGTATCATTCAAGAATTTGAAGATATAGGAGTACAATTTGTCTCCTTAAAAGAGAATATGGACACACGAACATCAACAGGAAAGGCTATGTTTCAAATGATGTGTGTGATTGCTGAATTGGAACGGAATCTCATCGCTGAACGAGTAAAAGAAGGATTGGAAGCAAGTAAGAAGCGTGGGAAAAAGCTTGGAAGACCGAAAGTCGACAAGGATAAAATAGCCTTGGCCCTACGAATGTATGACAGTAAGGAATACTCTGTAAAAGAAATTATAGAAGGCACTGGTATTTCACAAGGTTCTTTATACAGAGCTATTCAGAAGCGGACCCTAGAAACAACATAAGGAGCATACACTTTGCTCCTGTTTTCTCATATCATCACTCCACTTATCTGCTACTTTGCGGTCTATGACAGCAACCCTGTGACTAGGCCATATAGAGCGATCTCCCGCAGGTTTGCTTTTCAAAATTTCACTTTCAGCTCATTTAATAGCAAATTTCAATCGCTGTGTTTGTATTGAACTATCGTTACCCGTTAGCGTAATCACGATGGTTAAGTCCCTGCAGAGACATGGTCAATACGTAGCTGTTAAGACTAATGGTATCATTACGAATCAGTGACTACATCAATTCACCCAGATCTGGCGGACGACGAAAAAGTGTTGCCTGCTCGAAACTATAGGCGATGCTTATTAACGTGGGCTCACTGAAAGCCCTCCCGGAAAAGACAACACCAAATGGACCCTGCGTCGAATCTCCATCCGCATCAATTGTTCCTTTGGCTGAATAACCGGCGGGCACCGTTATAAGGGGATACCCTAATCTGGCAGCAATGTACATACCATCAATATCACCGGGTAGCATTAATGCATCTAAGCCGTGTTGATCGAGTGCATAGTCAATTCCTTGCGATACTGTCGGATGGTTATATTCTTGACGTTTAAGTTGATAGGTTGTCTCGTTTAGTGCATTTTGTTCCGAGCGAATCAGATTATCTTGGCCAAACTTCAATGAGGAAGCAGCGTGCTTCTGATTATAAGAAATCAATTCTTGAAGAGAATGCACGGGCATATCCGAGCTCAACTTCGATAAATAGTGATTCAGGCCTGTTTTGAATTCGTAGCAGATAACATCATTGTTCCATGGATGCTGTTCCAAATAGAGGTCCACAGGATCGATAACTGTAGCACCTTGCTCACGTAGAACATTAATGGCGGATTCCATGATTGAAAGTCTTTCTTCATCCAATGAATCATAGTAATGTCGGGGAATCCCAATGCGAGCTTTACGCAGAAAGTCTCGGTCGAGATAAGTTGTATAGTCATGAGAAGTACGTTGCGGGCTAGTCCATGTTGCCTCATCGTTTTCGTCAAAACCGACGATTGCTCCAAGTAGAATCGCTGCATCAGTGACTGTCTTGGAAATTGGTCCTGGTGTATCCTGACTTATGGAGATTGGGATTATGCCGCTGCGGCTCGTAAGCCCTATAGTAGGCTTTATTCCAACGAGAAGATGTTGGCTGGCCGGCCCAATAATCGAACCTGCGGTTTCTGTTCCTATCGCTGCTGCTGCCAGGTCCGCAGCTAGTGCTGCAGCAGATCCTGAACTTGACCCGCTGACGAAGAGCTTGCCAGGTCCATATGGATTCAACACATATCCACCCCTAGAACTGAATCCAGCAGGCATACGGCTGGACATAAAATTCGACCACTCGGTCATATTTGCCTTACCTAGAAGAACTGCGCCGGCAGCGCGGAGTTTTGCGGCAATAAACGAATCTTCAGGAGCAAACGACTCAGCCAATGCGATTGAACCAGCGCTCGTATGCATTCGGTCGTGTGTATCGATGTTATCCTTGAGCAGGATTGGTATTCCGTGAAGAGGCCCCCGACTACCTGTTGTTTTTAGCTCAAAATCGAGATTCCTTGCGATTTCAACCACATCTGGATTAATCTCTAATACAGCATTGATCAAAGGATTATACCTATGAATTCTTTCGATATATGCTAGAACGAGGGCTTCGGAGGCACATTCACCCGTAGCCATTGCCTTTTGAATGCTGACCAAATCAGCGTCCTGAATCCAATCTTGCAAGTTGATGCTCATATATTAAGATACCCCCCAGTGATGGTAAATTATAGGACAATAATAATACGGTAACATTCTGTCTTACTACGTGTATAGGTAAAGTTTCGATATAATAAAAAAGTATCTTTGGGCATTGCAGGAGAGCTTATACATATCCGAACATCAATATTGTATCTAAAGAAAACTGCCCGTAAGCACAACGAGGCTACCGATCATGACGGCAGCCTCGTTTAAGTTAATTATTAAGTTATAGTTACCCGTTAGCTCAAAAATGAACATAACTTCGTCTATTAAGCAAGCCACGGAAACCAATTCATTGTTGCTATTTAAGCGCATCACCATGAAACTCAAGATTTAGGGTAAAACATCACCCTTTAAGATAGGGACCGTGTCTATATTGGCATCACACAACTATTCCTCTCCCCGATTGTTTCTTCGGTTGCTCCAGTACTTAAACACAACACACAGCACAAGTACGGCAATTGAAATGGCTAAAATAAGGAAGGTTCCGTCTTTGTCGTCCATTGCTTCCGTCAATTTGGAGGAGTAAACGATAGCCGTTACACAGGTAATAACAGAAAGAAGTAGCGCTGCTGTTGACTTTTTGAGCGGCTTTCCCTTCACTTTCTGCCCTGTATACGCCCCGGCAAACAGTAGACGGATTAAATAACAAGACATGCACACGATCATAATCAAGAAGACATTTACAGGATAATCTAGCCATGTAACCCCAAAACCTCTTAGTCCGATATCTAGAAAAAGTAAATAAAATAGTAACATAAACGACTGGTTACCGATGTGGTTGCGTCTGGCCAACTGCATTTCGTCAAGATCCTTCGAGTTCATTATCTCATTCCTCCCAAAATAGCTGATCCAGTGTCTTTCCGAGCCTCTTGCAGATAGCAATACATAAATGGATTGTTGGATTATAGTCCCCATTCTCAATAGCGTTGACCGTTTGTCTTGTAACGCCTACTGCTTCAGCCAACTCCTTCTGGGACAGGTCCAATGCAGCTCTTGCTGCCTTCATTTTCAAATTCTTAGCCACCTTGTCACCTCTATCCAAAATATAAAACAAACCATACATAATGTCAAATATAATTGACGTTATGTATGGTTTAAAGTACTTTGATTGTTAAATGAAGAGAAAAATATTACCCTTAATTGTAGCTTCGGTTTACACTCTTAAGAAGATCCTACAAAAAACCAAAAATATTGCATTCTTGATGCTACTATTGGAAGATTAATTATTATCTCTTGGTTCAATTTATTATCCTCTCTTGTCTTATCTAACTATCCTGCCCGTTAGCTTAATGAAATTGCATGGAACATAGTAAGATACTTATCTAATCGGGAATCGGCTCATGTTCTTGTCCATTACGGCAATCGGTACAAGTTCTTGTCCTCGACTCGGGACAAGAACTTGTACCGATAAAATAAAAAAGCCGCTAAAATAGCGACTTTCAATGGGACCATGTTCTTGTCCCTCGACAATACAGTTCTTCCTTCCCTTACTCATCAACTACTCTTTCATTTGCTCTATTTAGTCGTTGAGCAGCAACAATACACTACTGCTACTCTCCGGCGTCTTGACCACTTCACCAATTTGTTTTAGATCAGGAGTTTATCTCATATTTCAGTGCTGCCGCATACCTTTGCATTTGCTATAATCGCAAATGCATTTCAGAAAGATTTTAACGATCGCGTACGTAGGCACTTGGTATAGTCCGCCTTCTTTTGAAGCAGTTCCCTTACTAGGCTGAAATGGGCTGGACGCAAAAAGAAACGGCAAAGCCGTCCTTTACAGACGGCTCCCGTTTCTCGTAGAAATATAAGATAGTATACCGCGAATCTTACAATTAGCGGATCGACTCGGCAATGCGGATGATTTCGCTTCTGTTCACACTACCACTGGAGAGGGAATACAGTGCGTCCTTGGTTTCCCAAAGCAGCGTTCTGTCATCCATCAGGATCGCTTTAACACCGTTCAACTGCAATTCCTCAATCTTGCCGTCTGTACCCGTTTCGAACGCACTCTCTTCATCAGGTAGCCGCTGCTGCATGTAGATACTGCCTTTTGTCTCCTTGTTTGTAAAATGGAGATTGACATATTTGCCGCTTACCTCCTCCACGTCACGATAGAATTCCGCTCTGTCAAAGGCGTATCCCTCTGGCAAATACTGCGGGAGCTTTACCGGAAAGTCGGCATAGTCGGCCAGCTTTGTTGTGTCCTTTATGCTGAGTATATGCTCCGCGATGTCCGGGTCCTGCTCTCCCTCTTTGGCAGCTTTGTAAGACTGCTTGCCCGTTGATTCCGTCGGTTGAGCCTGAGGTTCTATCTGCGCCACCTCAATATGTCCCAGATTGAACGAAGCCAGCACTTTATCTACTATATCCTGTGCAAAGGAAGGCTGGGCAATGGTTATGCTCAGCACTCCGCCAGCCAGTACAGCGCTCAGCGCGATGGCAGGACGTTTGAATCCACGTTTATTTTTCATTGTGTTTGCCTCCTGTTTATTGTTCATGGCCCGTACTTTAAACAGCACGGCGCTGCGGTTGGAATATTGGCTGAAATCTTTGCCGGACAGCGCTTGGCCGAGCTCCAGCAGCTCACGGTTTTCCTCTGTACCGGCCAGCCCCCCCGGAGCCGCACCGTGCTCACAAGCCTCTATATCGCGCAAAAACTTATCGTTATTGCCTTTGACTTTCATAACTGATCCACACTCCCAAGTTCAGCTTTCAGTTTTTTCATGGCACGGTAGAGAATCACTCCGATATTGCTTTCGGACAACCCGGTAATCTGGGCAACTTCCGTGTTCCGGAGACAGGCTCCGAATTTTAGCGCCACCAGATTCCGCTCTCTTTCATCCAGTTTGTTAAGCGCACCAATCAGTTTGTCGCTCTGCTCTTCCCGCAGGATTAGGCTTTCCGGGTCTTTTTTGCTTGATACCAGCTCCTTGATTGCTTCCAGCGAGAAGAACTGCTGTCTTTTTTGCCTTCTGTAGTAGTCATTCACTACATTTCTGGCGATGGCGAACATCCATACTTCAAAAGGAGCTTTATTCTGCGAATACGTCTCCAGCTTGCTTAATATCTTTTCAAATACCACACTCGTCAGATCCTCGACCGTATGAATGCTACTCACACGATAGCCGATATAGTTGAAAATCCGTTTATAGTAGGCTTCAAAAATCTCTGTAAACAACCTGTCTATTTCCGTCTTTTCCCTGATCTCCTCCTGCATGAAAGGGTGAAGCAGCGCGCGGTCTTGCATCACTTGAGAATCTCCTTTCGCCAATGTATTACCTGGCCAAGTAATTCAACAGTTAATACGCCCGTATCCCGGTTCCATTACAAAAAAAAAGAAACGGCTGCATCGCCCTCACAGGGACAGCACCCGTTTGCCGCACATTTCAGTATTGTTTTGGCCAGCAAAATCTCCAATGGTTCATCGTTAAGCAGCAGTCCGCCGGCATACCGGCACCCCAGTTTTCTGTAAAAATGCTGCGCCCCTTCATTGGACATCGTCGAGGTCATCAGCCGTTTGAACCCCCGCTGCTTCATTTCATTTTCCCAATAAAAAAGCATCTCGCGGCATGGATATGACTTATCGCAGCTATTACCGGATAAATCTGTAACGGATTTACTGCATTCCCTAGTGCCGGATGTGATCGCATGCTAAAAAAGGAAGTTCGGGGTTCTGAGGAAACATTCTCGGACCAACTAATGGAGAAATAATGAAGTCCATAT
>NZ_BIMF01000026.1 GCF_004000945.1 Paenibacillus lautus NBRC 15380 | reverse complement strand
TCTGTGTTTCTCTTTTGTCATCCGCATCTCAGCGGCGACTTTTATAATATATCATACTTCCTATCAACTTTGCAAGTACTTTTTTTAAAAAAGTTTTTTGAAGTTTGATGGCCGCCGGTTGGCGGCATCACCTTCGAAAAGGAAGCGAAAATTAATTTACCATATACTCAGCCGGTTAGTCAACACTTTTTCGCAGAATTAATGTTTGATTTGCGGAAACTTCCCGTTACGCGCATATTTGGAGAGTTCTTTCTGCGGGGCAAACCGGGCATACATGCGGAACACCGTTTTATATCGGTTAGCTATAGCCTGCCTGATGTTTTGGTCCAATCGTTGGTCGCTCAAATCCAGCAGCATCTCATCCAGTTCTTTTCGCAGTACATAATCAAGCTCTTTGCACTCTTTTTCATTGAATAGCATTCCCAGCATGATAGGACCTCCTTGTATAGTTAAGCGAACATGTAACGTCACTCCATCGGATTAAAGCTTCTCTTGCCTATGTAATGGTGATTAACCGTGTTGGCGGGATCTCTAAACCGAATGTATGCTGTCTGCGCATGATGATGAACGCCCTGTCCACGCAGCCCTCTCTTTACTCTGCTAAGCTGCTTTATTAGGTATGCACAATTTCAGGGAAAATTATGACATCAGCCACAACGTAATTGTACTTTCGATCATTGCGGCAACGAGCAGCAGCAAGACAACCCATAAGGAGGCAGTACCCAGCTTACGCCAAAAGCCGCGCCACTCCGCGCCTATCCCGCTTCTGCGCTCGCCTGTCGCCGTTACGCTTCTTAACACCAGCCCGCCAAAAGCAAGACCATATCCGCAAGCGATCACTATGACCGGTATCTCGATGATCCCATGAGGCAGCAGTCCTTTCACAATCAGATCAAACAGACTCTCTCCGCTCTCCCCCACGACTTTCAGTAAGAAACCAATCACCATACCATTGATGACCAGGAAGAAGAACGGTATCACGCCAAGCAGCAGGCCTGAGAACATGACCAACACACTCTTAATGCTGTTGTTAAGAAAGATAAAGACAAAGAAGCTCCATTCCGGATGCTCGGAGGAACCCAGCTGCTGGCTAATCTCCCCTAATCCTTGAAGCTGACCTAGAAGGAATTGTTCGAACCCCTCTGAACTCGCTCCCGCCACGATTCCGGCTATAAACAAGACCGCTGCCAAGAGCAATGCCTTCCGGATGGATCCTAAATCTCTGAGAAAAATGCTAAAACGTAACATTCGAGAACCTCCTAAATTGGTATAACTGGCAAGTACGAGCATATGTTGAAAGTAAACAAGCTATTGCACACTGAAGGGAGAGGGGCGTACGTATTATGAATTCTTTTTATGTATTCAACGGCAGAAAGATTAAGCGGTTTTTCTTCGTTCTTGCCGCGGCGATCTTTGCAATCGGCGTTATTTATGTGGAGAGTGACAACATCTCGGTCTTCTCCGAGAACAACCCGTCAGCGATTTACAGCGTGTCTACGGACAAGAAACAGATCGCGTTAACGTTTGACATCAGCTGGGGCGAAAAACGCGCAGAGCCTATTTTACAGGCCTTAAAGGACAATGGAGTTCAAAAAGCAACCTTCTTCCTGTCTGCGCCATGGAGCAAAACGCATCCCGATATCGTGAATGCCATTAAGGAAAGCGGATATGAAATCGGGAGCCACGGCTTCAAGCACGATAATTACAGCACGCTCACCGATGAGGAAATACGCAAGCAGATTTCTTCGGCACATACTATTTTAACCGCAATGACCGGACAAGAACCCAAATTAATACGGATGCCTAACGGAGATTTTGACAAAAGAGTGCTCGGTATAGCCCAAAGCCTTAACTACACGGTGATCCAGTGGGATACCGACTCCAGGGACTGGAAGAATATCGGCGTCGAGAAAATTGTGGACCGGGTAGTCTCCAAAGCGCATCCGGGAGACATCGTGCTGATGCACGCCAGTGACTCCGTGAAACAAACCCATGAAGCACTCCCACTTATCATCAAGGAACTTCGTAATAAAGGCTACGAGTTCGTTACGGTAACCGATCTGCTTCAACAGGGCAGCACCCAAGGCACCGAGGTTCGCGATCACGCTTCATTGCAGAAGAGCATCGAGGATGCAGGCGGACTATAAACTCTCGAGGAAGTCCTCCTGTAATTGAATAATGCTTAACAAAAAAAGAGCTAAGGTGTTAGCTCTTTTTTTCGTCCTGTGTAACTTTATGAAGCGTCAGAATTTGGTATGCATTACAGATCAGCAATGGTACCACCATAAAGATCGTGGCATTGCTGACTCCAATTTGCAGTACACCGATAATCTCCACAATGGAAATCGCCATCATAAAGAAAAGGGTTGGAATCCATGCATTAGCATTTGTACTCTTCACTTTAAGATAAGCCACGACAACGGCAATAACCAAAATGGAAATACCCAAAATCAAATCTTGCTGCAAGCTAGTGGATCCGCCGACAAAGGTACGGAAGAACATCAGCTCCAGCAATGCTAGAACAGCCAACACAATCTGAATGTATTGCCAAGTTTTCCTGCGGAATATGCCTATCCCCATATAATTTAAAGTCAGGTACGCAAAAAAGCCCATCTGGGAGTATACGCTCACCAGTGCCCCAGAGCCCAACAAAATCAGCGGGTATATCAATAAATCGGCCATTCCCGTGAATTCGATCGCGCCGTTAAACAACTGCAGGATCAGACCTACAATTAATGCCGCCACTGCCCCAACGAGCAGCGTTTTCAAAAACAATTTAGACCACTTTCGTAAGCTCAACTAACTTCCACCCCCACAGATCATTATTTTACCAACGTTCACAATAAAAAACCATTCTGAATCCGACATATTTCTGCAAATCCATCACATACTATGCGAAGAAGCGTAAGAAAAACATCTATCGGCGTATTTTTACAGAGGACTGACCGCATGCAGAGGATGTTTTTCTTGCGATTATCGAATATGTTCAGCTCCGCTGAAAACTTATAAATTCAATGATCTTGAAAAAGGAGGACAACGGTAATGAAGTGGCCGTTATTTCGTTTATGTATTATCGTCTTCGTTGCTGCCGTGGTGCTTACCGCTTGTGGTGCAGAACAAAGCTCGTCCCCGCAGCTCGGATATAAAGAGATCAAGTCCATGGTGGTCGACATTCTCAAAACCGATGAAGGTAAAAAGGCGGTAGAGGAAGCGCTTGGCGGCGGATCCGGCGGTTCCTCCGGCAGCGGCGGCTCGATGGGAATGCGGATGATGTCCGCCCAGTCAGGGGATCAAATTCGGATGGCGGTTAAGGATACACTGGTGTCGGAGGAATATAAGAAGGAAATTGAGAAGATTATGACCGATCCGCAATTCGCCGGTGATTTTGCGAAAGCCATCAATTCCGAGAGCAAGCAGCTGCATATGCAGCTCATCAAGGACCCGACGTATCAAAAATCGATTCAGGATATGTTAAAGTCTCCGGATGTGATGAAATCGTTTCTTGAATTGACCAATACCCCGGATTATCGCAAACAGTCCATGACCGTCATGCAGGAAGCTATGCAGAACCCGCTGTTCCGCATGGAGGTGCTGGAACTGCTCAAAACGGTTGTGAAAGACGAACTTCAGCCTAAAGTGGAGAAGAAAAAACAAGGCGAAGGACAGGGACAAGAAGAGCAAGGCGGCGGTGGTGAAGGTGGCGGCGAAGGCGGCGGTGAAGGAGAAGAAAGCGGAGAAAGCGGAGAAGGCGGAGGCGGCGGAGGCGGCAGTTAAGCAACACCTCCCGATAAACGAAAACAAGCTCCCTACATAGGGAGCTTGTTTCATAATATGGAACTCGTCTAAACGGATTCCTCCAGCTTAGCGGCAATTCTTGCGGCTATCTCATCGTAGATCCCTGCGCTCTCGGTACCTGCCTTATACACCGATGGGGAGAAATCAGGCTCTGATGGGTGGTTGTCCGGCGCGCCTAACGGAAGCTGCGCAAGCAGCTCGGTATGAAGCGTCTCGGCAAGCTTTCCGCCGCCTCCACGACCAAATACATAATCCTTCTCCCCGCCATGGGAGCAGACATAATAGGACATATTCTCCACGACGCCCAAGATTTCGTGATCGGTCTGCAAGGCCATCGCGCCCGCTCTGGCGGCAACAAAAGCCGCGGTAGCATGCGGGGTGGTTACAATGATCTCTTTGCTCTGCGGAATCATCTGATGCACGTCAAGCGCTACGTCCCCTGTACCTGGCGGCAGGTCCAGCAGCATGTAATCCAGATCCCCCCAAGCGACATCCGCGAAAAATTGACGCAGCATTTTGCCAAGCATCGGTCCGCGCCAAATCACCGGACTATTCTCGCGGATGAAGAAACCCATGGACATCACCTTGACACCAAAACGCTCAACCGGATGGATGACGCCCTCTTCGGTTACGGACGGCCCCTCTTCAATGCCCATCATGTCCGGTACGCTGAAGCCGTAAATATCCGCGTCAATCAAACCGACCTTCTTGCCTTGGCGAGCCAAAGCTGCAGCTAAATTCACCGTAACGGTGGATTTGCCAACGCCGCCTTTGCCGCTTGCAATCGCAATGAAATGAACGCCGGACTGCTCGCTAAGGAGCGTATTCTGCTCCATGCCGGCAGCATGCCCTTTGGTTAGCTTCTCACGATCGTTATCTTCCTCCCGGGTTGCTCCGCTAACAGCGTTGTCTAGAGGGCGCATGCGGATATGTATATCCTCCGCCCCCATAGCTTCAAGAATTTCTCTGATCTGCGCTTCCAGGGAAGCGCGTACATCTTCACTTCTGTAAGTCACGGATAATCGGACCGTGCGTTCCTTTACAACAATATCTCGAATACGCTGGAGCTCCATCAGGCTCTTCCCGGTTTCGGGATCGCGTAAAGGCTGGAGTATCTCCTGTACCGTTTCTCTAGTCAGCATATAAGCACCTCTGCTTTATGTAATGGAATAGACAGTGTTTCGATATTCCTGTCCATTATACCATTACTCTGCAGCTTGTGACGACTCGTTGGTGGACTCTCCGGAGGTATAACGCAGAATGCCATTATACACGGAAGCTGCGACCTTTCTCTGATATTTCTCATCACGGAGCAATTCGGATTCCTCTGGATGGGACAAGAAACCGACCTCCACCAGTGCAGATGGCATGCGCAGGGCTTGGAGCAAAAATACTTTATCATCCGTTTTGGCCAGACGCTGCGTATTCTCCAGGTTATGTCTGATTTCAGCCTGAATCAATTCGGCGAGTTTTTTACTTTCCCCGTTATTCGGAGGGAAAAAGGTCTGCGCCCCTCTCCATCGATTGGACGGAATGCTGTTCAGATGCATGCTGATAAACAGATCTGCTTTACTGTCCTCGATCATCCGCACGCGTTGTTTGAGGTCTTCCGTTTTACGCTTGGAATACCCCTTTGTGCTTTCTGCAGCCAGATCGTAATCTCCTTCTCTTGTCATAATGACGAGCGCGCCTGCCTGCTGCAAATAATCCCGTAAATACAAGGTGATCGCCAGGTTTACATCCTTCTCTATGACACCTTGTCGGCTTACCGCCCCGCCATCTGGTCCGCCATGTCCTGCATCAAGGGCGATGACTTTGCCGGCAAGCGGCAAACTCCAGGTATTCGACGTTTTGGCAGAGGGGATTTCGTATGTTACAACGATAATGAGCAGTGCCAGCAGCACAGCTCCAATCATGGTTTGCTTGATTCTCTTCAACGATATCCACACCGTAACCTTGTCCGTTCTCCGCCTGGACATAACAAAACCACCTCGTCCCATGAGTTGTTCTACTCCATCATATGGGACAAGGTGGCTATTTATGCCTTTGTTATACCGTAATCTGCTCTTTCATGCCTTCGATCAGCACTTGCGCGACTTCCGGACGCGTAAATTCCGGCGGTGGGCACTGCCCTTCGCGAAGCAAGCCACGGACTTTCGTTCCCGACAAGGTCAGATGATCCTCCTTAGGGTGCGGACATGTTTTGCTTGAGGCCATGTTTCCGCAAGTGGTGCAGAAGAAGCTGTGCTCGAAGAACAGCGGGGTAATCCCCAACTCTTCTGCAGTGAAATTCCTGAAAATTTCCTGCGCCTCATACGTACCGTAATAGTCACCCACTCCTGCGTGATCCCGGCCAACGATAAAATGGGTGCATCCATAGTTTTTCCGAACCATGGCATGAAATATAGCTTCCCTAGGTCCCGCATAACGCATAGCAGCCGGAAATACGCCCAGGAAGGTGCGATCCGCGGGATAGTAGTTCTCCAGCAAGGTCAGGTAGCTCTTCATTCGCACATTGGCAGGAACGTCATCCGATTTGGTCTCTCCTACAAGCGGATTGAGGAATAATGCGTCTACAATCTCCATCGCACTCTTCTGAATGTATTCATGTGCACGGTGAACCGGATTACGCGTCTGAAAGCCGACAACCGTATTCCAGCCCTTGGCTTTGAACTGTTCGCGGGTCTCTGCCGGATCAAAATAAAACTCGCCAAACCGTTCAGGCTGTGGACGATTCAATACTTGGATCGGCCCGCCTACATAGGTCGAAGGACGTTCAAAAAGCTTCTTCACGCCTGGATGCTCCGGATCAGCGGTCTTAAATACTTGAACAGCCTCGACTTGCTGATCCACCTGGTAGACGCTCTCTACATCGATAACGCCATAGACGACCCCATCTTCTACGCCTACAAGTGCCGCCTTCTCGCCGACGACAAGTTTAGCCGCTGTATGCTCATCAACAGCCAGTGTGACCGGTATGCTCCACACCGTACCGTCCGATAAACGCATAGAGGAAACCACAGACTTGTAATCCTGCTCGTTCAGAAATCCTTGCAATGGTGAAAATGCCCCGACCCCGATCAGATCCAGGTCCGATATGGTCCAGGCGTTTACAGGGACTTTATGAAGAGTCTCGACCTGTTTCAATAAATCTTCACGCTCTGCTCCTTGGGCTACCCGCTGTACCAGCGTACCGCCATGAGGGAGTATGGCTGTCATGAATAATTCCTCCTTCTTATGCTGTAACTATACGATCCTAAGTCGTTCATGATTGGTTTATTTATGAAGTCCGCACTCCGTCTTCTCATGACCTGACCAACGTCCAGCACGTGGATCTTCGCCTGGCATGACCTGTCGTGTGCAATATTCGCAGCCAATGCTTGGATAATTCTGATCATGCAGCGGGTTGTAGATGATATCGTTAGCTCGGATGTAGTTCCACACATCCTCGCTAGTCCAGCCTGCGATCGGATTGAACTTCACCAACCCGAACTTGGTATCGTACTCAATCTTCTTCGAATTAGCTCGGGTAGGCGCTTGATCTCTTCGTATCCCTGTAATCCAAGCCTCATATTGAGACAGAATCCGAGTCAATGGTTCTACCTTTCGGATGTTGCAGCACTCCGTCGGGTTGACGCTCCATAATGCTTCACCATGCTGAGCCGCTTGCTCTTCCGGCGTAATGAGCGGAGAGACCCGCACGAATTCCAGGCCATAACGTTCGGCCATACGATCCCGCGTCTCGTATGTCTCCTTGAAATGAAAATCGGTATCCAGATAAAAAATATCCGTCGACGGGCTAATCTTTTGAATCATATCCACCAATACCACATCTTCTGCTCCAAAACTGCAAGCAAACGTTATATTGGGAAATGTCTTGATCGCAAATGCGATGACTTCCTCTGCCGATGCATGCTCAAGCTCTTCTGCTTGCACTCGGATCAAATCCTCTTTCTCCAGCAAATTCATGATTGGATGCCTCCCCCGTAATTATTCCCGATAATCCTACTGAAATAATATGAATTAAATACAGTATAAAACATTCCTAATAAATGTCAACCATCAAATCGATACCAAGAAGAACGAAAAAACCCTTCCTGCACAAGCAGAAAGGGCCTTCTTTCTCTTCAATTTCCAAACATTTTGACAAATACCAATCTTAGTCTGTTGTTGCCACCGATACCTCTTTAGCTCTAGTACCAGCGCTGGCACTTTTCCCTTCCGAATCCTCGGGTTTGGGAGCCGACCCCTGATTCGAGGTCCGCAGTGGAATTTCTTTTAAGAAGAATACGAGCAGCAGTGCGACTACGAGAACTAACGTGCCTGTGAGGAACACCATCGACAATGTATTTCCAAGTGCATCGCGGATACTATCGATCATTTGTACGAATAATGGCTGTACCTCCGCAGGAAGACTTGCCTGCGTCTGCTCAATCAGCGGTTTATTCATCAGTGTCTGCGGATTGGCGAAGGAGAGCATTTGCTGAGCCAGCTGTGGATCCACAGAGCTAAAATCCGGTGCATTAGCTGACTGAAGTGCTTCCTTCAGATTCTTTGTCAGGTTGTTCGACATAACCGTACCCATGACCGCGATCCCGATCGTCCCCCCAAGATTACGGAACAATTGGGATGAAGCCGTTGCTACACCGAGCTCATTGTGGGGTACCGCATTCTGCGTAGCCAGTGAGAATACCGGCATACCCAAACCAAGACCGATACCGAAAATAATGGTACTAACCACAGTAAGCCAGATGTTGTCCATGAACACCATAATTCCCATACCGACCATCATAATTGGAACTCCAAGAAGTGCGTACCGTTTGTACTTACCACTCTTCGCAATGAGTTGACCTGCTACGGCACTTGTACCCATCATGAAAATCGACATGGGTATAGTTACATAACCCGCATAGGTTGGTGAGATACCAAGTACACCTTGAACATAGAAGGAAATATAAATCATGGCACCCATCAAACCAAAGTTCATAAAAAATCCAATCAGATTAGAAACCGTAACGACACTATTTTTAAACAAACTAAGTGGCAATACAGGTTCCTTCGCTTTCATCTCTACCAAGATAAAGATAAGAGCCGATACAACTGAAGCTGCGATGAGACCAATAATCTCCGGCGATCCCCAAGGATATTCCGTACCTGCCCAAGAAAAGGCCAGCAGTAAAGGAACAATAGACGTTGTAAGGAACAGAGAGCCCAGATAGTCAATGGACAGTCCAGGTTTGCGTTCAACCTTCGGAAACAGCGTCCAGATCATGATAAAGGCCACTACACCCAGCGGCAGGAAGATCCAGAACAACCAACGCCATTCGATGTTATCGACCAGATATCCGCCTAGCGTAGGACCAAGGACACTGGAAAAACCGAATACCGCGGTCATCAGCCCCATCCATTTACCACGTTCCCGAGGAGGGAATAAGTCCCCGACCGACATAAATGCGGTTGACTGGATAATACCGGCACCTATACCTTGAATACCACGATAAATAATGAATTGGTACACGTCTGTGGATGTGCCTGTTAGGAACGCCCCTAACATGAAAAATAATATACCTATCAAAATAAACGGCTTACGTCCGAACATGTCGGACAGCTTACCCACCAATATCGTTGCGATCGTTGATGTTAACAAATAAATGTTGATGGTCCATGTATAATAATCCATACCATCGAGAATGGCGATAATCCGCGGCATTGCGGTGCTTGTTATCGTCTGGTTAATGGCTGCGAAGAACATCGCAGCCATGATCGCTATCATAATTGAAACTTTACGTTTAAGCGTTAAATGCTCCATGCTCCACCTCTACCCATTGTGATTGTCTTTATCTATGTTTGACAGCATCAAGGAGAAGATTCTTCTCAAATGCTGAATGTCTTCCTCAGAGAGGAAGTTAAAAAAACCTTGAATCATTTCCTTCTGATCCTTCTTCACTTTCTTAATGATCTCAAGACCCGGTTCCAAGAGCGTGATGTTGACAACTCTGCGGTCATCCTCAGCGCGTTCTTTCTGCAGATATCCTTCTGCAACCAATTTATCCGTCAGTCCGGTTATAGCCGGCGGTGTCAGTGACAAGACTTCGGCAAGCTCCGATACCTTCAGTGGCCCTCGCAGCTTTAATACATATAGCACCTGAAATTGTGGAAAGCTTAAGTTGTACTTCCCGGCGCTCGACTTGTTCCATTCCTGATGAATATTCTTCAGTAGTGCCCGGAACATCGACGACACTTTAAAAATCTCTTCATTACGATCCAAGCCTATCCCCCCTTCCATGCTCCGGAAATTACTTATTTAATTAATGATTAAATATTAATTATTTAAGTACTTAATTAATTCGCAATTAATAATATATCTCTATTTACATATGAAGTCAAGTGGTTAACCATGTCAGAACATCACGTTGTGATTCCTTCTATCCTCAGGTTGTGCACATCATGTGAACAAGCAACCCAAAGTCTGGCGAACAAGTTCCACATGTATTGTCAATCATGTGCATATCTTTGTGGACAAACTACTTTCTGAAACGTAAAAAAGCCCTTGACCAATAATGGCCAAGGGCTTGGTGAATCGGTAATATTAACGTTTGGAGAACTGAGGCGCGCGACGAGCTGCTTTAAGACCGTATTTTTTACGTTCTTTCATACGAGGGTCGCGAGTCAGGAATCCAGCTCTTTTCAGAGAAGGACGGAACTCTGGATCTGCTTTCAGAAGAGCACGGGAGATACCGTGACGAATTGCTCCAGCTTGACCGGAGATGCCGCCACCGTGAGCGATGACAAGCACGTCATATTTGCCCAGTGTTTCTGTCAGATTCAAAGGTTGTTTAACGATCAGTTTGAGTGTTTCCAAACCGAAATATTCATTAATATCACGTTTATTGATGACAATGCGTCCTTCACCCGGTACGAGGCGTACACGTGCTACCGAGTGTTTACGACGACCTGTCCCATAGTATTGTACTTGTGCCATGAAACTGTCCTCCTTTTTAATTAACCGCGAAGTTCATAAACTTCTGGTTTTTGTGCTTCATGTGGATGTGCTGTGCCTGCATATGCTTTCAGTCTCAGCTTCATTTTCTCGCCCATGCGAGTTTTAGGAAGCATGCCGTGAACCGCGCTTTCGATCACGCGCTCTGGGTATTTAGCAATCAGGTCTTGAGCTGCAGTTACTTTCAATCCACCTGGATGCAGGGAGTGACGATAGTATTTTTTGTTCTCCATCTTTTTGCCAGTGAGGTGGATTTTCTCGGAGTTGATAACAACCACGAAATCCCCTGTGTCAACATGTGGAGTGAATTGAGGCTTATGTTTGCCGCGGATCAGAGCCGCAACTTCACTTGCCAAACGGCCAAGCGTCTTGCCTTCGGCATCAACGATGTACCATTTGCGCTCAACTTCATTTGGCTTCGCCATATAGGTGGTACGCATGTATAGTTCCTCCTTGTATTCGTCCGAAAATCATCATTAATTTTCATTATTTATCTTCGATCATGTTTAAAGCATTGTCATGGTGTTGCAGTCTTGCATTCGGCATTTTCTTAACCGGGGCTGTGGGAGAGCCGTTAAGAAAACACAACTTATATAATACAGGATTACGCCCACTTCCGCAAGTGTTTTTTGGTTTTCCACCTTACACCATGCGTGTTATTCAAACAAGTCACCCATCACGTCCAGAAGCGATTTCTTCTTCTTTTTGTGATCGTCTGGTCCGTGGTCTGATATCGACGGTCATTGAGGTTAACCCTTTCCGGCGATATCATACTCCACTTCCCATAACATCAGGCCCTTGCCCATAGCTGTTGGACCGGCTGCTGCCCGGTTTTTGGCTTCCAGTATGACCAACATGTCATCCGGATGTCGCTTACCTTCCCCTACCTCAATCAACGTCCCCATAATAATCCGAACCATATGCTGCAGAAACCCATTCCCGGATACGTACGTATGAATGACTCCTTGATCTTTTGTGCCCGGACGGCACATGGACGTATCCTTCTCGATCCAAGCATCAAAAATAGTACGAACATGGGACGGCTTCGTCGACTTCCGTGACGCAAACGTTGTATAGTCATGCGTTCCGATCAGATGAGAAAGTCCCTGCTCCATCGCTGCGATATCCAGTTTCCCATGATGGTGGATCTGGTACCGCCGGTTAAATAGATCCGGATATTGGTTTGCATTGATGGTAAAACGATAGGTTTTGCGTTTCGCTGCGTGGCGGGAATGGAATTCCATCGGTACCTCCATCGCATCCGAAACCACGATATCTTCCGGCAGCCAAGTGTTTAATGCCATACACCAACGCTCTACGGGAATTGGAGAAGCTGTGTAGAAATTGAATACCTGGGCACGAGCATGCACCCCAGCATCTGTCCGGCCAGAAGCCGTAATCTTAAGCTGTTCACCAGACAAACGGCGGATCGCTTCCTCCAAATAATCCTGAATCGTGTGACCACCGGGCTGGGTCTGAAAGCCGTTATAATCGGTACCGTCGTAACTGACCTTCATCAGAAGATTACGCATTTCTGACCTCCTGAGTGCTTTCATCGAAATACGCCGCGACAACGAAAGGCTGCACACATTTATCAAAAAAAGAGCCCCATAGGAGCTCCTTTTCATCATGTTAAGCCGAACCCTTCGAGTCAGCCACATGACTAGAAGGTCCCCGTTATTGTTGCCCATGGAGTAGTCGAGACGAGTCGAACCAAATGATCGACTATATCTCGCACCACTTCCCGTTCATGGCTCCAAGAATAAACATCTACAGAGCCGGGCATACATAACTACAGTCACTTCAATGGAACAAAGCTAATTTACGCGCGATCTACCAGTTCCAAGTAAACCATTGGAGCTGCGTCACCACGACGAGGACCCAGTTTCAGGATACGAGTGTATCCGCCTGGACGCTCGGAGTAACGAGGAGCGATTTCGGAGAACAATTTTTGGATTGCATCTTGTTCACCGTCTACTGTTTCACGACGCACGAATGCAGCTACTTGACGACGAGCGTGAAGATCACCTTTTTTTGCTTTTGTGATCAACTTCTCAGCGATCGAACGAACTTCTTTCGCTTTGGCTTCAGTCGTTTGAATGCGCTCATATAAGAAAAGGTCGGTTACCAGGTCACGGAACAACGCTTTACGCGCACTGGAATCGCGGCCCAACTTTTGGTATGCCATGTGTTTTTCCCTCCTTTGCTAAGCTAAGCCGAATCTATGCTATTCTTCCGTACGAAGTCCCAGGCCCAACTCTTCAAGCTTCTCTTGAACTTCCTCCAAGGATTTGCGTCCGAGGTTCCGGACTTTCATCATATCCTCTTCGGTTTTCGTGGTCAGCTCTTGTACCGTATTAATGCCGGCACGTTTCAAGCAGTTGTAGGAACGAACGGAAAGATCCAGCTCTTCGATCGTCATTTCAAGCACTTTTTCTTTCTTGTCTTCTTCTTTCTCAACCATGATCTCCGCATCCTTCGCTTCGTCGGTCAGACCTACGAAGAGGAACAGATGCTCAGTCAAGATTTTCGCGCCGAGACTAACAGCTTCTTCCGGGCGGATGCTGCCATCCGTCCAAATTTCAAGCGTCAGTTTATCGTAGTTGGTTACTTGACCAACACGCGTATTTTCCACACCGTAGTTAACACGGCTAATCGGAGTATAGATCGAATCGACGGGAATGACGCCGATAGGCTGGTCATCGCGTTTGTTCCGATCCGCCTGGACATAGCCACGACCGCGACTGGCAAAAATACGCATATGAAGTCTTGCACCAGGGCCGAGCGTTGCAATATGAAGATCTGGATTCAGAATCTCCACATCACTATCCGCACGGATGTCACCAGCAGTAACAACCCCTTCACCCTCCGCATCAATCTCGAACACTTTCTCTTCATCGGAATGAATTTTCAGAGACAAAGCTTTCAGGTTCAGGATGACCTCGGTCACGTCTTCCATGACACCCGGAATCGTGGAAAATTCATGCAGTACGCCATCGATTTGAATCGATGTGACTGCAGCTCCCGGTAGTGAGGATAACAAGATGCGGCGAAGCGAGTTCCCCAGCGTCGTGCCATACCCTCTCTCCAGAGGCTCAACTACGAATTTCCCATAGGTTCCATCTTCATTGACATCAACGGTCTCAATTTTCGGCTTTTCGATTTCAATCACGCAAGTACCCCTCCTTCAAACGTCGCTCCTATATGAAACTGTCATCTTATCCAGTAATCCATGTAGTAGTATGCCTAAACAACCATTATTAGCAGATTGCAACGGATTTATACCACATTAACAGGATGACTTCATTATACGCGACGACGTTTTGGTGGGCGGCATCCGTTATGTGGAATTGGTGTAACGTCTTTGATCAGGTTTACTTCGAGACCTGCTGCTTGCAGAGAACGAATTGCTGCTTCACGACCAGCACCAGGACCTTTAACCATTACTTCCACCGCTTTCATACCGTGTTCCATAGCCGCTTTGGCAGCTGTTTCAGCAGCCATTTGCGCAGCGAACGGGGTCGACTTACGGGAACCTTTAAATCCAAGGCCGCCGGAGCTTGCCCAAGAAATCGCGTTTCCGTGAGGATCCGTAATCGTTACGATTGTATTGTTGAATGTGGAGCGGATATGAGCCACGCCACTTTCAATATTTTTGCGGTCACGACGTTTAGTACGTACGACTTTTTTTGGTTTAGCCATTGTCTATTATCCCCCTTTCTTATTTCTTCTTGTTCGCTACGGTACGACGAGGACCTTTACGTGTACGAGCATTCGTTTTAGTACGTTGACCACGAACAGGCAATCCACGACGGTGACGAATACCGCGGTAGCAACCGATCTCCGTGAGACGTTTAATATTTAAGGAAATTTCACGACGCAGGTCACCTTCTACCTTAACCATACCATCGATCGTTTCGCGCAATTTGCTGACTTCATCTTCTGTCAAATCACGGACACGAGTGTCTGCATTGATTCCAGTTTCTTTCAGTACTTTCTGGGAAGTCGTTTTACCGATTCCGAAAATGTAAGTCAAGGCGATCTCAACGCGTTTGTCACGTGGCAAATCCACACCAGCTATACGAGCCATTTTACGCTACACCCCCTTCTTTAACCTTGTTTTTGTTTGTGTTTCGGATTTTCACAGATAACCATTACGTTCCCTTTGCGGCGAATGACTTTGCATTTTTCGCAAATAGGCTTTACAGAAGGTCTTACCTTCATGCTAATTACCTCCTCCAAGTTTTACATTGTAAAACCAGCTTCGAAACTAAAGTAGTTTGTTACCGCTGCTGAGTTTTACGTCAGTAAAACCGCTTCGCAGCTTTCCTTGATTCCCCAGGGGAACCTTGAATCTATTTACGGTACGTGATACGACCTTTGGTTAAATCATACGGCGAGAGTTGAACAACCACTTTGTCTCCTGTAAGGATACGGATAAAGTGCATCCGCAGCTTTCCGGAAACATGAGCGAGAATCTGATGACCATTCTCCAGCTCGACTTTAAAGGTAGCATTCGGCAACGGCTCAATGACCGTTCCTTCGACTTCAATGACATCTTCTTTAGCCACAGTTAGTCTCCTTTCTGATCTGCCTTGGATTTATCGGATACAAACCGGTCCAGTGCGAAACGCAGTTTACCGTTTGTAACCCGACCGCTTTCTTGCAAACTGTTTACCACTTCACTGCTAATGTAGGATTGAGGTTCAAGATGAAGAACATTCTTCTTCTTGGCCCCGTCAAACTTGCGTTTGTCCCCATCCGCAATCAACACGAACCTGCTGTCCTCAATCGAAACGATAACGGCATACTGTCCGGCATCTCTGCCTTTCAGTATCTTAACAATCTGACCGGGTTGAAGCATGACTTCATTATTCATGTTATCACCCTATTCCGGCAGCTTCGTCAAAATTTCCATGCCATCCGGCGTGACTGCTACCGTATGCTCGAAGTGAGCACATAGTGAGCCGTCTACCGTTACAACCGTCCAGTTGTCTTCCAGCGTCTTGACATTCCGTTTACCCGCATTGACCATCGGCTCGATCGCGAGCACCATGCCCGGTTTGAGTCTTGGTCCGCGGTCTGGGATGCCATAGTTCGGAATTTGCGGATCCTCATGCAGATCGGTACCCACACCATGACCAACGTATTCCCGGACGACAGAGAACCCTGCATCCTCGATGTGACGCTGTATGGCATGAGAGATGGTAAACAAGCGGACATCGGGTTTGATTAGCGCAAGTCCAGCATAGAGCGATCCTTCCGTTACGTCCAGCAGACGCTGGGCTTCTTCGGAAATCTCTCCTACAGCGTAGGTCCATGCCGAGTCACCATGGTAACCCTGGTACTGTGCACCGATATCAAACGTAACGATATCGCCCTCGATTAATTTGCGTTTGCCTGGAAATCCATGCACCAATTCTTCGTTGACTGATGCGCAAATGCTGGAAGGAAATCCGTTGTAGCCTTTAAAAGATGGCACAGCGCCTTGGCTTCGAATGAACTTGTCGGCCATAAGGTCAAGCTCCCCGGTCGTAATGCCCGGTTCTACATGAGCGGCAAGGAGTTTGTGACATTCCGCCACGATCCTTCCTGCTTCTCTCATCAAGCTCAGTTCCGTTTCGGATTTACAAATGATCATTATACTTAACCTCTCAGTATAGACGCAATTTGTGATGAAACCGCGTCGATTTCCTGATCACCATCGATTTGACGCAAAAGACCTTTGTTCTCATAAAACGTGAGGAGTGGTGCTGTTTTGTTGATATATTCGTCTAAACGAATGCCAACGCTCTCTTCGTTATCATCGGAGCGCTGGTACAATTCGCCGCCGCATTTATCACAAATGCCTTCCTGTTTAGGAGGATTAAAGATCACATGATAAGTCGAACCACAGTTTTTGCAAATCCGGCGGCCGGTAAGGCGAGCCAGAAGCTTTTCCCGATCAACTTTCAGGTTGATGACGTGATCGAGACCAGTATTCAAGCGGGCGAGAATCTCATCCAGCGCTTCCGCTTGCGAAAGGGTTCTTGGAAAACCGTCCAATAAAAAACCTTTTTCGCAATCGGACTGCTGCAAACGCTCCTCCACAATACCAATCGTTACGTCATCCGGTACCAGCAGACCCTGATCCATGAATTCCTTCGCTTTAATCCCGATGGGAGTTCCTTGTTTGATCGCCAGACGAAATGCATCGCCCGTTGAAATATGAGGAATACCGAATTCATTCACGATGTTTTCTGCTTGCGTCCCTTTTCCTGCCCCAGGAGGACCCATGAATAAGATGTTCACCTTACGTCACTCCCTCCCCTTGATTGACTAGCAAGAACAACACAATAGGCGCCGGGAAGCGATACAGACCACTCGCCGGAACCTATCGCCTATTTATTGATAAAACCTTTGTAGTGACGTTTGATCAGTTGGCTTTCGATCTGCTTCATCGTATCCAGTGCAACACCGACCACGATCAAGAGGGACGTACCACCAATCTGAACTGTACGAGGAAGACCTGCAAGTGATCCAAAGAACACCGGAAGTACGGAGATCACGGCCAGGAACAATGCTCCTGTCATGGTCAAACGAGTCATAACCCGAGTCAGATACTTCTCGGTAGCTTTACCAGGACGAATGCCCGGTACATAGCCGCCGTTCTTCTTCATATTATCAGCCATTTGGTTCGGGTTCATCTGCACGAAGGTGTAGAAGAACGTGAAACCAATGATCATGAGTACGTACAGTACCATTCCAAGCGGGCTGTCATAAGCCAGGTTCGCCGTAATCCACTTTGCCCAATTCATGTGTGCCCAGAAGCTGGCCAGGATAACTGGGAATTGCAGCAATGACATCGCAAAGATTACCGGAATAACGCCTGCTCCGTTAATCTTGAGTGGAATGTGTGTGTTCTGTCCGCCGTACATTTTGTTTCCTACAACACGCTTCGCGTATTGAACCGGAATCTTACGGATACCTTGCTGAATGAATACAACACCGGTAATGATCAAAATCAAAATCAGAAGGATGATGACACCCTTCAGAATGTTCATAAACACCTGACCATCCTGAATGAAGTTCGATTCGATCGTTGTCCGAATGTGCATCGGAATACCAGCAGCGATACCAGCAAAGATAATGATCGAAATACCGTTACCGATTCCGCGTTCCGTAATCTGTTCACCGAGCCACATCAAGAATGATGTACCTGCAGTAAGCACGATCGCGATAACAACAAAGTCGATAAAGGTTGCTCCAGGAACCATTTCGGCACCATACAGGCGGTTAAACCCGACGGACATACCGAACGCCTGAATCAAACCCAATATTACCGTACCATAACGTGTAATTTGAGCCAACTGCTTCTTCCCGTGTTCCCCTTGTTTGTTCCATTCCGCAAACTTTGGAATGACGTCCATCGACAGCAACTGCACGATAATGGACGAAGTAATATATGGAAATATCGAAAGGGCGAAGATCGAAAACTGCGATAGTGCGCCCCCCGAGAACGTGTTAAGAAGACCGAACAACTCATTGCCTGCCTGATTCGTCTGGGTAAAAACATCTTTGTTAACACCGGGAACCGGAACAAATGATCCAAGACGGAAGATGATCAGAACGAATAAGGTGAACAAAATACGCTTGCGAAGGTCATCCACACGCCATATATTTTTCAGGGTCTTAAACATTAGATCACCTCGGTTTTACCGCCGGCAGCCTCGATCTTCTCTACCGCAGATTGAGAAAACTTATTAGCCTTTACAGTCAAAGAAACGGTAACTTCACCGTTGCCAAGAATTTTGATTCCGCTCTTTGTATTGTTAACAATACCGCTCTCAACCAAAACTTCTGGAGTCACTTCAGTACCTGCTGCAAAGCTGTTAAGTTCTTCGATGTTCACAATCGCGTACTCTTTCCGAGTTGGGTTTACGAAACCGCGCTTCGGAAGACGACGATACAATGGGTTCTGTCCACCTTCGAAGCCTGGACGTACACCACCGCCGGAACGAGAGTTTTGTCCTTTGTGACCGCGACCCGACGTTTTACCCGTACCGCTACTAGTACCGCGTCCAACGCGCTTGCGCTCTTTGCGGGATCCAGGTGCTGGGCTCAGCTCATGTAACTTCATCGTTCGTTGCACCTCCTTAATATGTCCGGGAATAAACTGCCCGGGATTAACCTTCGATTTCTTTAACAGAAACCAGGTGATTTACTTTCTTGATCATTCCGCGAATTGCAGCATTGTCGCTTTGAACCACGGAATGGTTGATTTTGCGAAGTCCGAGTGTTTTCACGGTTGCACGCTGATCCTCTGGACGACCAATCACGCTGCGTACGAGGGTGATTTCAAGTTTAGCCATGAGATTCCCTCCTTAACCCAACAGCTCTTCGACGGATTTGCCGCGAAGCTTGGCAACATCTTCAACACGCTTCAGGCGGGACAACCCTTCCAAAGTCGCATTGACCATGTTCATGGAGTTCGAAGAACCTAGAGATTTTGTCAAAATGTCGCCTACGCCAGCCAGTTCAAGTACTGCACGAACCGGTCCGCCAGCGATAACTCCAGTACCTTCAGATGCCGGCTTCAACAATACTCGGCCTGCTCCGAAGTGACCTGTTACGAGGTGAGGAATAGTTGTTCCAACAAGTGGAATGTGAATCAGGTTTTTCTTAGCATCTTCAATACCTTTGCGGATTGCATCCGGTACTTCGCCTGCTTTACCGATACCTGCTCCTACCCAACCTTTGCCATCACCGACAACTACCAGTGCGCTAAAGCTAAAGCGACGTCCGCCTTTTACAACTTTAGCAACGCGGTTAATGTTTACTACTCTTTCAGTCAGTTCTAAAGTGTTAGGATCTACACGCAAGTCGTTTACCTCCTTTTGAAAATATCTTAGAATTCAAGGCCTGCCTCGCGAGCTGCCTCTGCAAGTGCTTGAATACGTCCATGATACAAGTAACCACCACGATCGAATACGATCACTTTGTAACCTTTGTCTGCAGCACGTTTTGCAACGAGTTCGCCGACTTTACGAGCGGATTCAACGCTTCCGCCGTTCTTGATGTCGTTAGCCAGTTCTTTATCCAGCGTAGAAGCTGATGCCAAAGTCACGCCAGCCACGTCGTCGATCAATTGAGCATAGATGTGTTTCGAAGAACGGAACACGTTCAGACGTGGACGTTCTGCTGTGCCTTGGATTTTCTTACGGACACGCAGGTGTCTTTTCAGACGAGCTTTGTTCTTGTCTTGTTTCGTGATCATGCTTCCATTTCCTCCCTTCAGTTTTGCCTTAAGAGCTTCACTTTTAGACGCATCGGGTAAGTATGGGAGAAGAAGTAAGTTATCCACCAAGTGAATCCCCGGTTAACTAACTTATTTCTTCTTACCAGCTTTACCTTCCTTACGGATAATGCGTTCACCTTCGTATTTAATACCTTTACCTTTGTATGGCTCAGGCTCACGTACGGAACGGATCTTAGCTGCGTATGCACCTACGCGCTCTTTATCGATACCGCGAACGGTGATTTTTGTGTTTGTTGGTACTTCGAATTCGATACCAGCTTCCGGTGTAATTTCAACTGGGTGGGAGTAACCCACGTTCAGAACGATTTTATCTCCGGTTTTGCTTGCACGGTACCCGACACCTACCAACTCAAGGTTTTTCGAGAATCCTTCAGTTACACCGTTGACCATATTCGAGACAACGCTGCGGGTCGTGCCGTGAAGAGAGCGATGTGTTTTGTTGTCGGAAGGACGAACAACATTGATCTCGTTGTTTTCTACCGTAATTTGCATGTCTTTATGCAGTTCACGAGTCAAGGTACCTTTAGGTCCTTTAACAGTGATTACAGTGTTATCCAGTGTGACTTCCACACCGTTTGGAATAGCAATTGGTTTACGACCAATACGGGACATTCATTACACCTCCTATCTTGTGACGTTGATTACCATACGTAGCAGAGAACTTCTCCGCCAGCTTTGGATTGACGAGCTTCTTTGTCGGTCATAACTCCCTTAGACGTGGAGATGATCGCAATACCCAAACCACCAAGTACGCGAGGTACTTCGTTGCTCTTCGTGTAAACGCGAAGACCTGGTTTGCTGATTCTTTTCAGACCTGTGATAACACGTTCGTTGTTGGAACCATATTTCAGGAATACACGAATGATCCCTTGTTTATTGTCTTCCACAAACTCTGCATCACGGATGAAGCCTTCACGCTTCAAAATGTCAGCGATTTGTTTTTTAATCGTCGAAGCAGGCATTTCTACTGTTTCGTGGCGAACCGTGTTCGCGTTACGAATACGAGTTAGCATATCTGCAATTGGATCGGACATAGTCATGTAGGATAAACCTCCTTCCCGTTTATAAACTTCTTACCAGCTTGCTTTTTTCACGCCAGGAATCTGGCCTTTATAAGCTAATTCACGGAAACAAATTCTGCAAATTTTAAACTTCTGCAGTACCGAATGTGGGCGACCACAACGTTCACAACGGGTATATGCCCGTACTTTATATTTCGGTGTACGTTGTTGTTTAACTTTCATCGAAGTTTTTGCCACTTAGCCTGACACCTCCTAAATAGTTTCGGAGAAAAGGACAACCGTCTTATTTCGCGAAAGGCATGCCCAGTTGAGCAAGCAGTTCACGGGATTCTTCGTCGGTTTTAGCAGTCGTTACGATAACGATATCCATACCGCGAACTTTATCCACTTTGTCATACTCAATTTCAGGGAAAATGAGTTGCTCTTTCAGACCGAGCGTATAGTTACCGCGTCCGTCAAATGCTTTGGTGGACACGCCTTGAAAGTCACGTACACGTGGAAGTGTAACGTTGAACAGCTTGTCGAGGAAGTAGTACATACGCTCACCGCGCAATGTTACCTTCACACCGATTGGCATGTTCTCACGCAGTTTGAATCCCGCGATAGATTTCTTCGCACGGGTGATAACCGGTTTTTGACCAGCAATCAGCTGCATGTCGTTCACAGCGGAATCAAGCACCTTTGAGTTAGCTACAGCGTCACCTACACCCATGTTGATGACAACCTTCTCGATTTTTGGTACTTGCATTACTGTCTTATAGCTAAACTTCTGCATCAGAGCAGGAGTTACTTCGTTCAAAAAACGTTCTTTCATTCTTGCTGCCATGATTCAAGGACCTCCTTTCTAAACCGTCTTATTTATCGATAACTTCTCCGGATCTTTTTGCTACGCGAACTTTTTTGCCGTTGTCCAGTACTTTGTAACCGATACGGGTTACTTTTCCGCTCTTCGGATCAACGTGCATAACGTTCGATACATGGATCGGAGCTTCCTTCTCGATGATACCGCCTTGTGGGTTCATTTGGTTTGGCTTCTGGTGCTTCTTGATCATGTTCACACCTTCAACCAAAACACGATTTTCACGAGGGTACGCTGCGATGACACGGCCTTTTTTGCCTTTGTCTTTACCGCTGATGACGATAACTGTATCATCTTTTTTCACGTGCAGTTTGTTGCTATGGGATTCCAGAACTTTTTTCACTTTAGGCATTCGTTACACCTCCTATGACTAGCCAGTTCAACTATTTATCGGGTTCCCGAAAAGTTACGTCACTTTTTGGGGTGTTATTAGATTACTTCCGGAGCCAAGGAAACGATTTTCATGTAGTCTCTTTCGCGAAGTTCGCGAGCAACTGGTCCGAAAATACGAGTTCCGCGTGGGCTTCTGTCGTCTTTAACAACAACAGCTGCATTCTCGTCAAATGAGATGTAAGATCCGTCTTTACGACGCACAGAACGTTTCGTACGAACGACTACCGCTCTTACTACATCACCCTTTTTGACAACGCCGCCTGGTGTTGCTTGTTTGACGGAACATACGATCAAATCACCGATTTGAGCTGTACGACGACCAGTACCACCCAATACGCGGATACACATCAGTTCCTTCGCACCGGAGTTGTCAGCAACAGCTAAACGTGTAAATGGTTGAATCATTTAAATTTCCTCCTTCCATCAAAAACTGATCATATCTTAGATGATAACCGCTTTTTCAACCACTTCTACCAATCTCCAGCGCTTATCTTTGGAGAGAGGGCGAGTTTCCATGATTTTAACGGTATCTCCGATTTGAGCTTGATTGTTCTCATCATGCGCTTTAAATTTTTTCGTGTATTTAATGCGTTTGTGATACAAGTCATGCTTCTTATAAGTTTCAACAGCTACAACAATGGTTTTATCCATTTTATCGCTGACAACTTTACCAATTTGCACTTTACGAGCATTGCGTTCTTCGCTCATTTGTTAGCCTCCTTCCTGAATACAGAACACGACGTTTCTGTTTCATTAACTAATCCCAAGTTCTCTTTCACGGATAACGGTTTTAGCACGAGCTATTTCTTTGCGAACGTCACGGATCCGAGTCGGGTTGTCAAGCTGGCCTGTGGCCAATTGAAAACGGAGGTTAAAGAGTTCCTCTTTAAATCCGGAGATTTTTTGCTCGATTTCTGCAGTGGTTAAGTTGCGCAGTTCATTAGCTTTCATTTGCTTCACCACCCACTTCTTCACGTTTCACAAACTTCGTTTTAACAGGCAGCTTGTGAGCGGCGAGACGCATCGCTTCGCGGGCGATTTCCTCGGACACGCCTCCAAGTTCAAACATGATCTTGCCTGGTTTTACAACGGCAACCCATTTCTCAACGTTACCTTTACCGCTACCCATCCGCACTTCGAGAGGCTTTTGAGTAATCGGCTTATCTGGGAAAATCTTGATCCATACTTTACCGCCACGACGGATGTAACGAGTCATCGCGATACGAGCAGCTTCGATCTGACGGTTCGTGATCCAGCCTGGTTCTGTAGCTTGCAGACCGAATTCGCCGAAGTTCAGTTCAGTACCGCCTTTAGCTTGACCTCTCATATGGCCGCGCTGTTGTTTGCGGTGTTTTACACGTTTTGGTACCAACATGATTAGTTGCCTCCTTCCTGAGCAGCTTGTTTCTTAGCCGTAGGAAGAACCTCTCCACGATAGATCCATACTTTCACGCCGATACGGCCGTAAGTCGTATGCGCTTCTGCTGTACCATAGTCGATGTCTGCACGAAGCGTATGAAGTGGAACAGTTCCTTCACTGTAGCCTTCCGTACGAGCAATCTCGGCTCCGCCAAGACGTCCGCTGACCGATGTTTTAATCCCTTTTGCTCCAGAGCGCATAGTTCTTTGAATCGCTTGTTTCAATGCACGACGGAAAGATACACGACGTTCCAGCTGTTGTGCAATGCTTTCAGCAACAAGAATAGCGTCCAGTTCAGGGTTTTTGATTTCAGAAATGTTGATGTGAACTTTTTTACCGCCGGCAATTTTAGTCACTTGTCCGCGCAGTACTTCTACTTCGGAACCACCTTTACCGATAACCATACCTGGCTTCGCAGTGTGGATCGTCACGTTCACACGATTAGCCGCTCTCTCGATTTCGATACGGGATACAGCGGAGTCTTTCAATTTATTTTTCAGGTATTCACGGATTTTCACGTCTTCCAGCAAAAGATCACCGAAGTCTTTGCCTGCATACCATTTGGATTCCCAATCACGGATAATACCGATACGGAGTCCTACTGGATTTACCTTTTGGCCCACACGTTTTCCCTCCTTATTTTTCAGCTACCACCAAAGTAATGTGGCTGGTGCGTTTATTGATCCGGCTTGCACGTCCCATCGCACGCGGGCGGAAACGTTTCATAGTCGGTCCCTGGTTGACATAAGCTTGCGTCACAACCAATTTAGTTACATCCAAAGAGTAGTTATGCTCAGCGTTTGCGATAGCCGAGTTCAAAAGCTTCTCAACAACCGGAGATGCAGCTTTCGGAGTGTGACGAAGAATTGCGATCGCTTCGCCGACTTGCTTACCGCGGATCAAGTCAACAACGAGTTGAGCTTTACGAGGAGCAATACGAATCGATCTAGCATGTGCTTTTGCTTCCATATGTTTAACCTCCTCTCAAACAAAGAGCTTCATTAATTATCTTCTTGTTTTCTTATCATCTTCATGACCTTTGTAAGTACGAGTTGGAGCAAACTCACCCAACTTGTGTCCTACCATGTCCTCTGTTACATATACAGGTACATGCTTACGGCCATCGTATACTCCGAACGTGTGACCGATAAATTGCGGGAAAATAGTGGAGCGGCGGGACCAGGTTTTGATCACAGCCTTTTTGCTTGCGCTGTTCATGTCCTCCACTTTTTTGAGCAGATATCCGTCAATAAAAGGTCCTTTTTTCAAACTACGGCTCATATTGAAATCCTCCCTTCACCAAATTGTCTCGTTACCTTCGAGCCTGTCACGAAGTTATGCACTTAATCGCGCATTACTTCGTGCGGCGGCGAACGATATATTTGTCAGAAGCTTTACCTTTTTTACGTGTTTTGTAACCAAGGGTTGGTTTACCCCATGGAGACATAGGCGATTTACGTCCGATTGGAGCGCGGCCTTCACCACCACCGTGAGGGTGATCGTTAGGGTTCATTACCACACCACGTACTTCAGGACGTTGTCCAAGCCAGCGGCTACGACCAGCTTTACCGATTTTGATCAACTCATGGTCTTGGTTACCCACAGAACCGATGGTTGCACGGCAAACTTTCAGGATGCGACGAACTTCACCGGAAGAAAGACGAACAGTTACGTACTTATCTTCTTTACCGAGAAGTTGAGCTTCTGTACCAGCAGCACGAACCAATTGTCCGCCTTTACCTGGTTTCAATTCAATGTTGTGGATAACGGTACCTACCGGAATGTTTTCCAGTGGAAGTGCGTTACCGATCTTGATGTCAGCACCTACTCCAGATACTACTTGATCTCCAACTTTCAGACCTTTAGGAGCGATGATATAACGCTTTTCACCATCTACATAGTGAATCAGAGCGATGTTGGAAGTACGGTTCGGGTCGTATTCGATTGTAGCAACGCGACCTGGTATGCCGTCTTTATTCCGTTTGAAGTCGATGATACGGTATTTACGCTTGTGTCCGCCGCCATGGTGACGAACCGTAATTTTACCTTGGTTGTTACGGCCAGCTGTTTTGCTCAGCGGAGCCAGCAACGATTTCTCCGGCTGATTCGTGGTGATTTCTTCGAAAGTCGACACGGACATGTTGCGTCGAGCCGGGGATGTCGGTTTATACTTTTTAATAGGCACTGAATTTTCCCTCCTTACTTAAGAAATTCTTATTCAACCGATTCAAAGAACTCGAGCGGTTTGCTGTCTGGAGCCAAAGTCACGATTGCCTTTTTCCATTCGGTTGTGTAACCGGAATAACGGCCATAACGCTTTGGTTTTGCAGGGACACGCATCGTATTCACGTTCGATACTTTAACTTTAAAAATAGATTCGACAGCTTGCTTAATCTCGGTCTTGTTAGCACGGATATCCACTTCAAAAGCATATTTCAGCTCTGCCATGTAGTCAGCCGTACGTTCCGTGATCACCGGGCGCTTGATTATATCGCGTGGGTCTTTCATTACGCGAGCACCTCCTCTACCTTCTGAACTGCTTCCTTCGTAATGATCAGTTGATCGTACGACAGTACGTCAAGAACATTAATGCCGTCAGCCGCTACGAATTTCACACCAGGAATATTACGTGCGGAAAGGGCTACATTATCATCATAGCTTGGAGCAACGATCAGAGCTTTACGGCCTACTTTCAGGTTGCTAAGAATGTTAGCAAACTCTTTCGTTTTCGGCGTATTCAGCGTCAATTGATCCAATACGATAATTGCGTTGTCAATCACTTTGGAAGACAATGCGGATTTAATAGCCAAACGACGGACTTTCTTAGGAAGTTTAAATGTGTAGCTGCGCGGAGTTGGTCCAAATACCACGCCGCCGCCTTTCCATTGTGGAGAACGGATCGAACCTTGACGAGCACGGCCAGTACCTTTTTGTTTCCAAGGCTTACGTCCGCCGCCGCGTACTTCAGAACGTCCTTTTACTTTGTGGGTACCGCGACGAAGGGAAGCGCGCTGCAACAACACTGCACTGTGCAGTACGTGTGCGTTCGGCTCGATGCCGAATACAGCTTCATTCAATTCTACTTCGCCAACTTGGCTACCGCTGACATTATAAAGTGCTACTTTAGGCATTGTTTGTTCCTCCTTTCTTTAGGCGATTATTTCTTCACCGTTTCTTTGATTTGAACAAAACCTTTTTTAGGTCCAGGAATGGAGCCTTTTACAAGGATTACGTTACGCTCTGCATCGACTTTAACAACCTCGAGCTTTTGAATCGTAACTGTCTCATTGCCCATGTGACCTGGCAGACGTTTTCCTTTAGGAACACGGTTTGCCTGGATCGAACCCATGGAACCTGGTCTACGGTGATAACGGGAACCGTGAGACATTGGTCCGCGGCTTTGGCCCCAACGTTTGATTACACCTTGGAAACCTTTACCCTTGGAAATACCCGTTACGTCAACAAATTCGCCCTCTGCGAAGACATCAGCCTTCAGCTCTTGTCCAACCTCGACACTCGCGAGGTCAACACCGCGAATTTCGCGAATGTAGCGCTTAGGCGCAGTGTTTGCTTTTTTCGCATGGCCTGCTTCTGGTTTGTTAGATCTGTTCTCTTTCTTATCAGAGAAACCGACTTGAATCGCTTCGTATCCGTCGTTTTCCAGATCTTTCTTTTGAAGAACAACACAAGGACCTGCTTCGATAACCGTTACAGGAATTACAACACCCTCAGGGGTAAACACTTGAGTCATTCCGAGCTTTCTACCTAAGATACCTTTCATGTTGACACCTCTTTTCTCTTCTCTAATTCATTATGCAATTCTTACAGTTTGATTTCGATATCTACACCGGACGGCAGGTCCAAGCGCATCAAGGCATCCACAGTTTGTGGAGTCGGGTTCACGATGTCGATCAAGCGTTTATGTGTACGCATTTCGAACTGTTCCCGAGAATCCTTATACTTGTGTACCGCACGGAGAATGGTAATTATTTGTTTCTCAGTTGGAAGCGGGATCGGACCGGATACACCAGCACCCGAACGTTTTGCTGTCTCAACAATTTTCTCAGCGGATTGATCAAGAACTCTGTGGTCGTATGCTTTCAAGCGAATACGAATTTTTTGCTTTGCCATTTTATTCCCTCCTTCTATCGCCCAATTTGGTATCGGACATACTCCGCGAAAATTTTCCAACCACCTGCCTCATGGCAAAGGGGCCGGGTGTGTCGGTAACCTCTCGCATCATCGCAACGTCGCAGAACAACATTCACTATTATATATAAAAGATAGGCGTATTGCAAGCACTAATTCATAATTAATATGCATTTGCATCTTTAACCGAAAGTTGCAGGACTTGGTTAATAGATTCCATCGCTTCCGCATATCATATTGTACCGAAATCTCTCTTCTATATAATAGATTGTCCCGAATCTAAGTGCTGACATCCACCAGAGATTGTAAACAGGTAATTTGGGCTGATTGCAATAGAAAAAGAGCCTGATCCAAAGGACCAGACTCTTTTATCAGGACATCACATTGTTGCTCGTTACAATACACTGTTGCTATATTCAACGCTATTCGTAAGCCTTAATTATTTAATGATGGTAGCAACGGAACCAGCACCTACGGTACGGCCGCCTTCACGAATGGAGAATTTAGTTCCTTCTTCAATCGCGATTGGGTTGATCAGGTTAACCGTTACAGTGATGTTATCACCAGGCATAACCATTTCAGAACCCTCTGGCAAGTTGATCACACCAGTTACGTCCGTAGTACGGAAGTAGAACTGTGGACGGTAGCCAGTGAAGAAAGGCTTATGACGTCCGCCTTCTTCTTTGCTCAGTACGTATACTTGAGCTGTGAACTCTGTGTGTGGTTTAACGGAAGCCGGCTTAGCAAGTACTTGACCGCGCTCGATTTGAGTACGCTCAACACCACGAAGCAATGCACCGATGTTGTCACCAGCTTGTGCGGAATCCAGCAATTTACGGAACATCTCAACGCCCGTAACAACGGATTTCTTAGTTTCTTCAGCGATACCAACGATTTCGATCTCGTCACCAACTTTGATCGTACCACGCTCTACACGACCTGTAGCAACGGTACCACGACCAGTGATGGAGAATACGTCCTCGACAGGCATCAAGAAAGGCTTGTCAGTGTCGCGCTCAGGCAATGGGATGTACTCGTCGATTGTTTTGAACATTTCAACGATTTTTTGTGCCCATTCGCCTTCTGGGTTTTGCAGAGCTTCACGAGCGGAACCACGAGTGATCGGAGTGTCGTCGCCTGGGAAGTCATACTCGCTCAGCAGGTCGCGAACTTCCATCTCAACCAATTCCAAGAGCTCTTCGTCTTCAACCATGTCGCATTTGTTCAAGAATACAACGATGTAAGGAACGCCTACTTGGCGGGACAACAGGATGTGCTCGCGAGTTTGCGGCATTGGGCCGTCAGCTGCGGATACAACCAGGATCGCTCCGTCCATTTGAGCAGCACCAGTGATCATGTTTTTAACATAGTCAGCGTGACCTGGGCAGTCAACGTGTGCATAGTGACGAGTATCAGTTTCGTATTCAACGTGGGAAGTCGAAATTGTGATACCGCGCTCGCGCTCTTCTGGAGCTTTGTCGATTTGGTCGAAAGACATTGCAGCACCACCGTAAGTTTTGGACAATACAGATGTGATTGCAGCTGTCAAAGTTGTTTTACCATGGTCAACGTGACCGATAGTACCGATGTTAACATGGGGTTTCGTACGTTCGTATTTAGCCTTTGCCATTTGAACAATTCCTCCTTAAGGGGATATATATGTTAGGCCGGAAGCGGAGTTAACGGGATGTTGGTCCCGCCTCCTATCCAGCAGGTAAAACGTTATTACTCTCCGCCTTTGATCTTGGACACAATTTCATCGGAGATATTCTTAGGAACTTCTTCGTAGTGGGAGAGTTCCATGGAGAACACACCGCGTCCTTGTGTACCGGAGCGAAGGGTAGTGGAGTAACCGAACATTTCGGAAAGAGGTACTTTCGCACGGATAATTTGAGTACCACCACGGGAGTCCATACCTTCGATACGTCCACGGCGGGAGTTCAGCATACCCATTACGTCGCCCATGTATTCCTCAGGCACGGTAACTTCAACTTTCATGATTGGCTCAAGCAGGACAGGTTTACACTTGTCTTTAGCTGCTTTCAAAGCCATGGAACCGGCGATTTTAAACGCCATTTCATTGGAGTCAACATCATGGTAAGAACCGTCGACGATCGTTGCTTTAACGTCAACAAGCGGGAAGCCGGCGAGTACACCGTTCTTCATTTGCTCTTCAATACCTTGCTGTGCAGGACCAATGTATTCTCTTGGTACCGAACCACCGACAACTTTGCTGTCGAATTGGTTACCGCTACCTGGTTCCAGAGGTTCGAACTCAACCCATACGTGACCGTATTGTCCACGACCACCGGACTGACGAACGAATTTACCTTCAACGCGAGCTGGTGAACGGAATGTTTCGCGGTAAGCTACCTGTGGTTTACCCACGTTAGTTTCTACCTTGAACTCACGACGCATACGGTCGATGATGATATCCAAGTGAAGCTCACCCATACCTGCCAGGATCGTTTGGCCTGTTTCTTCATCAGTATGCGCACGAAGAGTTGGATCCTCTTCAGTCAACTTACCGAGAGCTACACCCATTTTATCTTGGTCAGCTTTTGTTTTAGGCTCAACTGCGATTTCGATAACCGGATCAGGGAAGTTCATGGACTCCAAGATAACCGGGTTTTTCTCATCACATAGTGTATCACCTGTACCCGTATCTTTCAAACCTACGGCAGCTGCGATATCTCCGGCGAATACTTCGGAAATTTCTTGACGGCTGTTTGCATGCATTTGAAGGATACGACCAATGCGCTCACGCTTGCCTTTAGTTGCATTCAGTACGTAAGAGCCGGATTGCAGTACACCGGAATATACGCGGAAGAATGTCAGCTTACCAACATAAGGGTCCGTAGCGATTTTGAATGCCAAAGCCGAGAACGGCTCTTCATCGGAAGAATGCCGAATAGCTTCAGTTCCGTCTTCAAGGGTACCCTTGATGTCTGGAACGTCAGTTGGAGCCGGCAAATAATCGATTACGGCATCAAGCATCAACTGAACGCCTTTGTTACGGTAAGAAGATCCACAGATAACCGGGAAGATCTTAACTTCGACAACACCTTTACGCAGAGCAGCTTTCAACTCAGCGATGGTGATTTCTTCACCTTCAAGATATTTCATTGTCAAGTCTTCGTCAAGTTCTGCTACCTTCTCAACCAACTCGTTGCGAAGCTCTTCCACTTGATCCTTGAACTCTGCTGGAATTTCGGTTTCTTCGATATTTTGTCCGAGGTCATCCTTATACATATAAGCTTTTTCCTCGATAATATCGATGATGCCAATGAAATCATTCTCTGCACCGATCGGAAGCTGAATCGCTACCGCGTTCGCTTGCAGACGCTCTCTCATATCTTTAACTACGTTCAAGTAGTCGGCACCGATAATATCCATTTTGTTTACGTATGCGATCCGCGGAACTCCATAACGGTCTGCTTGTCTCCAAACCGTCTCCGACTGAGGTTCAACGCCCTCTTTCGCACTGAATACACCTACTGCCCCATCCAATACACGAAGGGAACGTTCAACTTCTACTGTGAAGTCAACGTGCCCCGGGGTGTCGATAATATTAACGCGATGACCCTTCCAAGAAGCGGTAGTCGCAGCGGATGTGATCGTGATACCGCGCTCCTGCTCCTGCTCCATCCAGTCCATTGTAGCTGCACCCTCGTGAACTTCCCCGATTTTGTGCGTACGGCCTGTATAGAACAAAATCCGCTCTGTAGTGGTCGTTTTACCAGCGTCAATATGCGCCATGATCCCGATATTACGTGTATTTTTCAAGGAGAACTCTCTTGTCGCCATGCGAATAGTCTCCCTTCAAAATTAGAAGTATAAATTAGTTGCTGAATCCTACCAACGGTAGTGAGCAAACGCTTTGTTCGCTTCAGCCATTTTGTGTGTATCTTCGCGTTTCTTAACGGAAGCGCCTGTGTTGTTGGAAGCATCGATGATCTCAGCCGCCAAACGCTCTTCCATCGTCTTCTCGCCGCGGTTGCGGGAGTAGTTTACGAGCCAACGTAATCCAAGGGATGTACGTCTCTCTGGTTTAACTTCGATTGGAACCTGGTAGTTTGCACCGCCGACACGACGAGCTTTAACTTCCAATACTGGCATGATGTTCTTGATAGCTGCTTCAAACACTTCCATCGGATCATTACCAGTACGTTCCTTGATGATGTTGAATGAATTGTAAAGGATGCTTTGAGCAACACCTCTTTTACCATCCAACATGATGCGGTTGATCAGACGAGTTACCAGCTTGCTGTTATACACTGGATCTGGCAGCACGTCTCTTTTAGTTACTGGACCTTTGCGTGGCATGGATATCCCCCTTTCTTCAGTCATGAGTCATGTTACGAAAACATGAGCATCAATTAGCTTTTTGCTTTAGGACGCTTCGTGCCGTATTTGGAACGAGCTTGCATCCGGTTGTTTACACCAGCGGTATCAAGTGCGCCGCGAACGATATGGTAACGTACACCCGGAAGGTCTTTTACCCGTCCACCGCGAACCAATACAACACTGTGCTCTTGCAAGTTATGTCCGATACCCGGAATGTAAGCCGTCACCTCAATGCGGTTCGTCAAGCGAACACGAGCATATTTACGAAGTGCGGAGTTCGGTTTTTTCGGCGTCATTGTGCCTACACGAGTGCATACACCGCGTTTTTGCGGAGCGCTCAAGTCGGTCTCCTCACGTTTCAAAGCGTTAAAACCTTTTTGAAGAGCTGGAGATTTCGATTTGTAAACTTTGGCTTGACGGCCCTTGCGAACCAGTTGGTTAATTGTTGGCATGCTAGCCACCCCCTTCCCGTATTTATCATTCGATTACAAACCCCGTTTAAGTCCACAGACCCAGGCGGTTCATAAAAGAACAAATGAAAAGTTTTTGCCGAGAGAAGTAACGTCTTCTCCAACAAAAACGATTTCTCAAATCATGATTTCAAGACAGCTACCATAGCTGCACCAACTTCAATACCGCATGCTTCTCCAAGCTCTATCATCGTGGGTACATAGTTGATATGCACGCCATTCTTATCACACTCGGATACGACTTTTGAAATCAAACGTTGGTCGCAATCTTCGGCCACATAAACCTCTGCAGCCAAACCGGATTCAACGGCCTTCATCGTTTGTTTGGTGCCAATCTTGATGTGTGCATCCTGTAATCCTTTATCATTAGACATAAGTCATTCCTCCAAAAGAACAGGGAACAAAGAAACTATTCACGCACCTTTGCTATATTAGCATCTGCCCTAATCGATGTCAAGCTATTAAATGAGGAAAAAAGAAACTTTGGGACGGAGAGCTTCCGCATCTTAAGATACGGAAATCTCCCCATCACCTGACTGTCTCTTAATCTATAGAAGCTGTTTCGAGTTCCTGACTTTCGTCATTCACATCGTTTTGTCCCGCGAACTTCACGCTGCGATAACGGTTCATACCGGTACCTGCAGGGATCAGTTTACCAATGATAACATTCTCTTTCAGACCAAGCAGCTGATCGACTTTACCTTTAATGGCAGCGTCAGTCAACACGCGAGTCGTCTCCTGGAAGGAGGCTGCTGACAAGAACGAATCGGTTTCGAGAGATGCTTTTGTAATCCCGAGGAGAACCGGTTTGGCAACCGCAGGTTCTTTCCCGGAGAGAATAGCATCTTTATTTGCTGCTTCGTATTCATGCATATCCACGAAGGAGCCTGGCAGCAGGTTCGTATCTCCCGCATCAACGATACGGAATTTACGCAGCATCTGTCTGATCATAACTTCAACGTGTTTATCGTTAATTTCTACGCCTTGGTTACGGTATACGCGTTGTACTTCCTGTAGGATGTAGTTCTGCACGCCACGGATACCTTTGATGCGAAGCATTTCCTTCGGATCAATGGAACCATCGGTCAGTTCATCCCCGGCTTCAATTTGCTTGCCTTCGCTTACGCGCAGACGAGAGCCATAGGTAACTGCGTAAACCTTAGTCTCAGCTTCACCTTGTATTTCGATTTCACGACGGTCTTTTGTTTCGCGGATCTCTTTAACCACACCGTCGATCTCACTAATGGTCGCTTGACCTTTAGGATTACGGGCTTCAAAGAGCTCCTGGATACGCGGAAGACCTTGCGTAATATCATCACCGGCAACGCCGCCTGTGTGGAACGTACGCATCGTGAGCTGTGTTCCCGGTTCGCCGATGGATTGAGCCGCGATAATACCAACCGCTTCACCAATCTCAACATGCTTACCAGTAGCCAAGTTACGACCGTAACATTTTTTGCAGACGCCATAACGTGCACGACAGCTCAAGATGGAACGAATTTGAAGCTTCTCAACGCCAGCTGCTACGATTTCTTCAGCTTTGTCGGAGTCAATCAATTCGTTACGATTTACGATGATCTCTTTCGTTTCCGGATGACGGACGGTTTCAAATGCATAACGTCCCTCAATACGGTCATAGAGATCCTCGATAACTTCTTTACCGTCCTGAATACGGCTAACAGTAAAGCCTTTATCCGTGCTGCACTCATCTTCGCGAACGATAACATCCTGGGCTACGTCAACAAGTCGACGAGTCAAGTAACCGGAGTCAGCGGTACGAAGCGCTGTATCGGCAAGACCTTTACGCGCACCGTGCGTGGACAGGAAGTACTCGAGTACCGTCAGTCCTTCACGGAAGTTCGATTTGATTGGGAGTTCGATGATACGACCCGACGGGTTCGCCATCAGACCCCGCATACCACCGAGCTGAGTGATCTGCGATTTGTTACCCCGTGCTTTCGAATCAACCATGAGCATGATGGAGTTAAAGCGGTCCATCGATTTCATGAGTACATCCGTAATATCGTCCTTGGTCTTGGACCAGATATCGATAACACGGTCATAACGTTCTTCATTCGTAATCAAGCCGCGGCGATATTGGTTCGTTACCACTTTAACCTTCTCGTCGGACTCTTTCAGAATTTCATTCTTCTCGTCAGGTACGATAACGTCGGATACCGCAACGGTTACGCCTGCACGAGTAGAATAGGTGAAACCGAGCTGCTTGATTTTATCCAAAATCACAGAGGTTTCCGTTGTATGGTACGTTTCGAAGCAGCGTGCAATGATGGAACCCAGATATTCCTTACCAACAGCACCGCTGATTGGCAGTTCCTGAATCACTTTTTGAATATCTGCGCCCTTCTCGTATACGAAATACTTCTCAGGCGTGCCTTGCAGCAAGTTCGTACGAGTCGCTTCATTGATGTAAGGGAAGCTGGCAGGGAAAATCTCGTTAAAGATAATCCGGCCGATCGTCGTAACCAAAATCGCATCCTGCTGTTTTTCCGTAAAGCTGGTCTTGCCCAGGGCTTTAACCGGAATCGCTACGCGTGCATGCAGACCGGCTGCTTCACGCTGATAAGCGGAAACCGCTTCGTTCACGCTGCCCAGAATCATGCCGGTACCTTTCTCTTCCTTGTTATCCATCGTCAGATAGAAGGAACCCAGTACCATATCCTGAGACGGCGTAACAACCGGCTTGCCGTCTTTCGGGTTCAGAATGTTACCCGATGCCAGCATCAACAGACGCGCTTCAGCTTGAGCCTCAGCGGACAAAGGAACGTGAACCGCCATTTGGTCACCGTCAAAGTCAGCGTTATACGCTGTACATACGAGCGGATGGAGACGGATCGCATGGCCCTCAACCAGAATCGGTTCAAATGCTTGAATACCGAGTCTGTGAAGCGTCGGTGCACGGTTCAGAAGAACCGGATGCTCTTTAATGACCTCTTCGAGCACATCCCATACTTCTGGACTTACACGTTCTACTTTGCGTTTCGCACTCTTGATATTATGAGCCAGGCCTTTGTTGACCAGTTCTTTCATAACGAACGGCTTGAAGAGCTCAAGCGCCATTTTCTTAGGCAGACCGCACTGGTACATTTTCAGGTAAGGACCTACAACGATAACGGAACGACCGGAATAGTCAACCCGTTTACCGAGCAAGTTCTGACGGAAACGTCCTTGTTTACCTTTCAGCATGTGGCTGAGGGATTTAAGCGGACGGTTACCTGGACCTGTGACCGGACGACCGCGACGGCCGTTATCGATCAATGCATCGACAGCTTCCTGCAGCATGCGCTTCTCGTTCTGTACGATAATATCCGGCGCGCCGAGATCCAGCAGTCTTTTCAGACGGTTGTTCCGGTTAATAACACGACGGTACAGATCGTTCAAGTCGGAGGTCGCAAAGCGTCCACCGTCAAGTTGAACCATCGGGCGAAGCTCCGGCGGAATGACCGGCAGCACATCCATGATCATCCACTCCGGATTGTTGCCGGAGTTACGGAACGCCTCAATCACTTCCAGGCGTTTGATGGCCCGGTTGCGGCGCTGACCCTGTGCAGTGCGCAGTTCTTCCTTAAGGAACTCAAGCTCTTTGTCAACATCGATGTCTTGAAGAAGCTTCTTAACCGCCTCAGCACCCATGCCTGCCTGGAATCCGTAGCCGTACTTCTCACGATAGCTGCGATATTCCTTCTCGGACAACAGCTGCTTCTTCTCCAGCGGTGTATCTCCTGGATCGGTTACAACATAAGATGCGAAGTAAATGATCTCTTCCAGAGATCTTGGGGACATATCCAGAGCCAGACCCATACGGCTTGGAATGCCTTTGAAATACCAAATATGCGATACAGGAGCCGCAAGCTCGATATGGCCCATCCGTTCACGACGGACTTTAGCGCGTGTTACTTCAACGCCACAGCGATCGCAGACTACTCCTTTATAACGGACACGCTTATACTTACCGCAATGACATTCCCAGTCCTTCTGCGGACCGAAAATCCGCTCACAGAACAGGCCTTCTTTCTCCGGCTTCAATGTACGGTAGTTAATCGTTTCCGGCTTCTTCACCTCTCCGCGAGACCAAGAGCGAATTTTTTCCGGTGAAGCAAGACCGATTTTCATGTACTCAAAATTGTTAACGTCCAACAAGGAGCAACCCTCCTCAACCTAGTCCTATTTATGTGCTATACGACCATAACACCACCGCCGACTTATAAGCCGACGGGGGTGAATGATTGACCGTTATTCCACTCCGACTTCAGTGCCTTCCAAGTTAAGGCTCAGTTTATCACCTTGAGCATCGTCTTCGTCGTCGAGTTCTTTCATCTCGATTTCCTCTTCATTCTCGCTCAGGATTTTGACGTCCATACCGAGAGACTGAAGCTCTTTAATCAATACCTTGAACGATTCAGGAACACCCGGTTCCGGAACGTTCTCGCCCTTGACGATGGATTCGTAGGTTTTCACCCGGCCGACCACGTCATCCGACTTGACGGTAAGAATTTCTTGCAGCGTATAGGCAGCACCGTAAGCTTCAAGCGCCCACACTTCCATCTCACCGAAGCGCTGTCCGCCGAACTGAGCTTTACCACCCAGCGGCTGCTGCGTAACGAGTGAGTATGGTCCCGTAGAACGGGCGTGAATTTTATCATCAACCATATGCGCGAGCTTGATCATGTGCATGACGCCGACGGTAACTTCACGTTCAAAACGCTCACCCGTCCGTCCGTCGTACAATACGGTCTTACCATTGCGCTGCATGCCTGCTTCTTCCATCGTATCAAACACGTCATACTCGCTTGCACCGTCAAATACCGGTGAAGCCACGTGAATGCCGAGCTGGAGCGCAGCCATACCCAAGTGAACCTCGAGCACCTGACCGATGTTCATCCGTGATGGAACCCCTAGAGGGTTCAACACAACTTGGACCGGCGTGCCATCTGGCAGGAACGGCATATCTTCTTCAGGCAAAATACGGGCAACGACACCTTTGTTACCGTGACGTCCGGCCATTTTGTCACCTTCGGAGATTTTACGTTTCTGTGCGATGTAAACGCGAACCAGTTGGTTAACGCCCGGCGGCAATTCGTCGCCGTTCTCACGTGTAAACACCTTAACATCTACGATGATCCCGTCACTACCGTGAGGAACGCGCAGCGAGGTATCGCGCACTTCGCGAGCCTTCTCACCGAAGATCGCATGCAGGAGACGCTCTTCTGCCGTCAGTTCGGTTACACCCTTAGGTGTTACCTTACCCACGAGGATGTCTCCGGCGCTGATTTCGGCACCGATGCGGATGATTCCGCGCTCGTCAAGGTTCTTCAGCGCTTCTTCCCCTACGTTTGGAATATCACGCGTAATTTCTTCCGGTCCAAGCTTCGTGTCACGAGCTTCGGATTCGTACTCCTCGATATGAATCGAAGTGTACACGTCCTCTTTGACCAGTTTCTCGGAGAGAAGAATCGCATCCTCGTAGTTGTAACCTTCCCAAGTCATGAACGCAACAACGACGTTGCGGCCCAGTGCCAATTCACCCATCTCTGTGGATGGACCGTCTGCGAGGATGTCACCTTTTTTGATTACATCGCCGCGTTTAACGATTGGACGCTGATTGATGCATGTTCCTTGGTTCGAACGCATAAATTTGTGTAATTTATGTTTAATAAGATCGCCTTTGACTTCTTGTCCGTCGACATTTTCCACACGGCGGACCCAGATTTCATTAGCGGATGAACGTTCGATAATCCCGTCATATTTGGACACAATACATACACCGGAGTCTTTTGCAGACTTGTGTTCCATTCCGGTTCCGACCAGCGGAGCTTTAGGAATAAGAAGCGGAACAGCCTGCCGCTGCATGTTGGATCCCATCAGCGCGCGGTTGGAGTCATCGTTCTCAAGGAACGGAATGAGCGCCGTCGCTACCGACACGACCTGCTTAGGCGATACGTCCATGTAGTCTACACGGTCGCTCGGCATAGGAAGGATGTTATCGGATTGCTTGTTATAACGTACGATAACCATTTCGTCAGCGAAGGTTCCGTCTTCGTTGAGTTCGGCGTTCGCCTGGGCAACGATATAGTTATCCTCTTCATCTGCAGTCAGGTAATCGATTTGGTCCGTTACTTTACCGGTCTTCGGATCCACCCAACGATACGGAGCTTCAATGAAGCCATATTCGTTGATGCGCGCAAACGTCGACAGGGAGTTGATCAGACCGATGTTCGGTCCCTCCGGCGTCTCGATCGGACACATACGGCCATAGTGACTGTGGTGAACGTCCCGCACTTCAAAGCCCGCACGCTCACGCGTCAAACCGCCGGGTCCGAGAGCAGACAGACGACGTTTATGCGTCAGTTCCGCAAGCGGGTTGGTCTGATCCATGAACTGGGACAGCTGGGAGCTACCGAAGAACTCTTTAATCGATGCGATAACCGGACGTATGTTGATGAGCGCCTGCGGCGTAATCACATTAGCATCCTGAATCGACATTCTTTCACGAACGACACGTTCCATACGGGACAAACCGATACGGAACTGATTTTGAAGCAATTCGCCTACGGAGCGCAGACGACGGTTACCCAGGTGGTCGATATCATCCGTGTTGCCGATTCCATGCAGCAAGTTGATGAAGTAGCTGATGGAAGAAATGATATCCGCCTGCGTAATATGCTTCACGGATTTATCAATGTTTGCGTTCGCGATGACCTTCACGACTTTTGCATCCTCGATTGGAGAGAATACGTCGATCGTTTGCAGCGGGATATCCTCGCTGTCCATCACGCCGCCGGTAACATGGTAATTCTTAAAGCCTACGCTCTTCTCAAGGTAAGGCATGATCTCGTCCAAAAGACGGCGATCTACGGTTTGACCAGCTTCCGCAATGATCTCACCCGTATCGGTGTCTATCAAACTCTCTGCCAAACGTTGATTAAAGAGACGGTTCTTAATATGAAGCTTCTTGTTGATCTTGTAGCGACCAACGTTAGCCAAATCATAACGCTTCGGATCGAAGAAACGGGCAACGAGAAGGCTCTTCGCATTCTCCAGTGTTGGCGGCTCGCCCGGACGAAGACGTTCATAGATTTCGATGAGCGCTTTTTCCGTAGAGTCGGTGTTGTCTTTATCCAGCGTATTTTGAATATATTCATCATTGCCCAGAAGATCCAGAATCTCGGCATCTGTACCAAAACCAAGTGCACGTAAAAGTACCGTTACAGGGATTTTACGGGTGCGGTCGATCCGGACATAGATAATGTCCTTCGCGTCCATCTCCAGTTCCAGCCAAGCGCCGCGGTTAGGGATAACTGTTGCAGTGTACGTCGTCTTACCGTTTTTATCCACTTTTGTGCTGAAATAGACGCTGGGAGAGCGAACCAACTGGCTGACAATAACCCGTTCGGCACCATTGATAATGAATGTTCCGGTTTCCGTCATTAACGGGAAGTCTCCCATGAACACTTCCTGCTCCTTGACCTCTCCGGTCTCCTTGTTAATGAGCCGGACTTTCACGCGGAGCGGCGCCGCATAAGTAACGTCGCGTTCTTTCGCGTCATCGACGGTGTATTTCGGTTCTCCAAGGCTGTAGTCAATGAACTCTAGTACCAAATTACCTGTGAAATCCTGAATCGGCGAGATGTCCTGGAACATTTCGCGGAGTCCTTCCTCCAAAAACCATTCATAAGATTTTTGTTGGATTTCAATCAGGTTCGGAACTTCGAGTACCTCGTTAATACGAGCATAACTTCGCCGAGTGCGTCGACCATATTGAACAAGATGTCCTGCCAACTTAAACTCACCCCTCATGTCTACTCACTTTAAAAATTTCATTGCGAACCTCTGTTTGTAACACTATAATGGAACATACAGAGGACACTCCCATAAATAGAGAAAAGCCCTTATCGAATACCTTTTCGAAAAAAGAGCAGCTTATCCATGGTTATGATAATCATCTCATATCCTGTAGATTTGCCCAAAATGTACATATTATACGTCAATATGATCGACTTTATGCATCTTTCCACACATTAAGTCTTGACATTTCAGTCAACTAAAGACAAAGAGACCATCCTAATACTGACATTTTATAATAATACCATACCAGCATACCCAAGTCAACAGCCTAGTCGAACTATTTTAAGAAGATTTCGTCGCTTTAAATATCCGGTATCCTTTATCCTTCGTTACTTCCTCTACCTGATGAAATAAACTCTCCAGTTTCGCTTTCGCTGAAGGCGCGCCTTGCTTCTTCTGAATCACAACCCACAGCTGCCCATCCTCGCGCAAATGCTTCCACGATTCTTCGAATATGGCATGTACCGTCTCTTTCCCGGCACGAATCGGCGGATTGGTTAGAACCACGTCAAATTGCTGACCCTGCACCGCAGCAAACAAATCGCTCTCCACAATGGTCACATTGGATATACCGTTACGTTTCGCATTCTCCTTGGCTAATTCGACAGCACGGCTATTGATGTCGATCATGGTCACATGGCCTTGCGCAGCCATTCTTGCCGCCGACAGACCGATCGGACCATATCCGCAGCCTACATCCAACACTTCAGCATGCTGGTTAAAGTTCATTGCCTCTATTAACACCTTGCTGCCATAATCCACGCCGCTCTTAGAGAATACGCCCGCGTCACTGATAAAGTTGAAAGTCTGCCCCCGAAGCTCCGTCTTTAACTCCTTACGGTCATGAGCAATTTCCGGCTGGTTCGAGTAATAATGTTGATTCGGCATCATTTCCTCCGTCTTGAATCAAAGTCTGCCCGCCTAAGCTATTTCGCTCTTAAGCGCTCTTATCCCCAGTATAACCTTTCTTCCGGAGAATCAGTACCCCGTGATCTCCCCGCCACAATAACAAACCCCTTGAACAAATATTCAAGGGGTTTGATTCTTGCTGCGTGAATCTCAAGAAGCTAATTACTTAACTTCTACGGATGCGCCTGCTTCTTCCAATTTAGCTTTAACAGCTTCTGCTTCTTCTTTAGCTACTTTTTCTTTCAATGGTTTTGGAGCGTTGTCAACCAGTTCTTTTGCTTCTTTCAAGCCAAGACCTGTGATTTCGCGAACCACTTTGATTACGTTGATTTTGGACGCGCCTGCGCTAGTCAGGATTACGTCAAATTCGGATTGCTCAGCAGCTTCAGCTGCACCAGCGCCACCTACAACAGCTACTGGAGCTGCAGCAGTTACACCAAATTCTTCTTCGATTGCTTTTACGAGATCGTTCAGTTCCAGAACGGACATACCTTTAATTGCTTCCAAGATTTGCTCTTTGCTCATTGGGTTGAACCTCCATTTATTATTAAGATTTTATAGTTGTTGTTACACAGCTTCAGCAAGACATAGCTTATGCGCCTTGTTCTTCCTTCTCAGCAACAGCCTTAACTGCAAGCGCGAAGTTCCGCACTGGAGCTTGAAGCACGCTGAGGAGCATGGAGAGGAGACCTTCGCGGGACGGAAGTTCTGCCAGAGCTTTAATTTCGCTCTCTCCGATTACACGGCCTTCTACTACGCCGCCTTTCAATTTCAACGCGTCGTTTTTCTTAGCAAAATCGTTGAGGATTTTTGCTGGAGCGACAGCGTCATTGGTACCAAATGCAACAGCTGTTGGACCAGTCAAGACTTCGTCCAGATCAGTCAGCTCTGCTGCCGCAGTTGCACGGCGAAGCAGCGTGTTTTTCAGTACTTGGAACTCGACGCCAGCTTCACGAAGCTGTTTACGAAGTTCAGTTACTTGCGCAACGTTCAGTCCGCGATAGTCAGCAACTACTGTCGATACGCTTTCGCGCAGCTTAGCAGCAACGACATCAACCGCTTCTTGTTTCGCTTGAATCACTTTTGCGTTTGCCAATGATTACACCTCCTGGTTGTATTAGTAGCGTAAGAGCACCAAGCTCTCCACTCTTCCTACGGGCACTAAAAAAGCCTCCGTAGAATCACGAAGGCCTGATGAATCATCATTTGGCCGGTGTAACCGGACAAATTGTTGACGTTCTATCATAACACCTCGGTAGGAAATTAAGCCTGCTTAGGGCACCTACTGTCTACGGTAAGCATATTCAACTTTAAGGGTCAGTCTCGAAGACTCACAACTGTTACATAATATCAAACCTCATTGACCAAAGTCAATGGTAATATTATCTGTAAACGGTTGTGTTCACGCGAGCGCTTGGTCCCATTGTCGAGGAAACAGCAATACCTTTCAGGTATACACCTTTAGCAGCAGCTGGTTTCGCACGATTCAATGCATCGATGAGAGCTTTGAGGTTCTCATTCAATTGAGCTGCATCGAAAGACACTTTGCCGATTGGCGCGTGAATTTGACCTGCTTTGTCCAGACGGTACTCGATTTTACCGGCTTTGATTTCTTGAACAGCCTTAGCAACATCGAATGTAACCGTACCAGCTTTAGGGTTAGGCATCAGGCCTTTACCACCGAGCAGACGGCCAAGTTTACCGACTTCACTCATCATATCAGGTGTAGCTACGCAGACATCGAACTCGAACCAGCCTTGTTGAATTTTGTTGATCATGTCTTGATCGCCAACAAAATCAGCGCCAGCAGCTTCTGCCTCTTTCGCTTTTTCACCTTTTGCAAATACCAGAACGCGTTGTGTTTTACCTGTGCCGTGAGGCAAGACAACAACACCACGAACAGCCTGGTCTTGTTTACGTGGGTCTACACCCAAACGTACAGCCGCTTCAACAGTTTCGTCGAATTTGGCAGTTGCAGCCTTCTTCACAAGCTCTACAGCTTCCAAAGGCTCATAAGTTGCTTCGCTGTCAATCAGCTTCGCAGCTTCAACGTATTTCTTACCGTGTTTAGCCATGTTTGTTTTCCTCCTTTGTGGTGTTAGCGGAAATTCCTCCCACATAATCCGAACCTAGTCCGGTTTCAATCGAAAGACAATTAGTCTTCGATTGTGATACCCATACTACGGGCAGTACCTTCTACCATCTTCATTGCAGCTTCAACAGATGCAGCGTTCAGGTCAGGCATTTTTGTTTCAGCGATTTGACGAACAGCGTCACGCTTAACGGTAGCCACTTTCTTCTTGTTAGGCTCGCCGGATCCTTTTTCGATCTTAGCAGCCACACGAAGCAGAACAGCAGCCGGTGGAGTTTTAGTGATGAATGTAAAGGAACGATCTTCAAACACCGAAATTTCAACCGGAATGATCAGACCAGCTTGATCAGCAGTACGTGCGTTGAACTCTTTACAGAATGCCATGATGTTGACACCCGCTTGACCCAATGCAGGACCTACTGGAGGAGCCGGATTCGCTTTACCTGCAGGAATTTGCAGTTTCACAATCTTGATAACTTTCTTAGCCATGGTTGACACCTCCTTGCATCAATAGTGGTAGCGGACGCTTTGATACGCCCTCCCACAAGAAACCTGAAGAATTAGATCTTCTCCACTTGAGTATAATCCAACTCCAGCGGGGTTTCCCGTCCAAACATGTTGACGTGAACTTTCAACTTGCTCTTTTCAGCCAAAATCTCTTCCACGGAGCCCACAAAATTCGCAAAAGGACCAACCTTGATACGAACGGATTCCTTGATGTCGAATTCGATCTTCGGTTTCGGCTCTTCCATGCCCATATGCTTCAGAATCTGTTCTACTTCTTCTGGAAGCAAAGGCGTCGGTTTAGAACCGGACCCTGTCGAACCAACAAAACCGGTCACTCCTGGTGTATTGCGGACAACATACCAAGAATCATCGGTCTGAATCATTTCGACCAAGACATATCCCGGGTAAACTTTACGCATGACGGTTTTTTTCTTACCGTCTTTGTTTACGATTTCTTCTTCCATCGGAACAAGAACGCGGAATATTTTGTCCTCCATGCCCATGGACTCGACACGTTTTTCCAAATTGGCTTTGACTTTATTCTCATACCCAGAGTAGGTATGAACTACGTACCATCTTTTTTCCATATCAAGCCACCTGGGACCCTTCTAAATTATCGCTTCGATCACAGCGGAAATACCGATGTCTACAACCCAAAAATAAATCGTGACAAACACAATGGTGCCGAGAACAATTAAAGTATAGTTCGTCAGTTCTTTACGATTAGGCCAGCGAACTTTTTTAAGTTCCGCCCAGCTTTCAGAGAAAAAGGAAAACAGAGACTTGAAACCACGTTTCACGCCGACTACACCTCCAAAAGAAAACTATCTGGTTTCGCGATGAGGAGTTTGCTCGTTACAGAACTTGCAAAATTTCTTCATCTCCATGCGGTCGGGGTGATTTCGCTTGTTTTTGGTGGTTGTGTAGTTTCTTTGTTTGCAGCTTGTACAAGCCAAAGTGATAATTACCCGCATGATGTGCACCTCCCGAAGACGTCCTTCTTTGTCAGAAGAATCGATATTGATCCTAGTAGAAACAACCTTGTTCTCATCGAAACCCGGTTATTTCTGCGAGATGAATAAAACCGTTGTTCCAAAAGCTGTAACAACGATCCATTCATAAAACACGCGAATTTAGGCCTACCTAAAACACTTTATCACAAGGATAGCGCCATTTCAAGCCTTTTTCTCTCTGATTGCGGGCTGCAATAAATGCCATTGCCAGCTAAACCAGGGAATGAGTCCCCGGAATATTGTAAACAACTCGCTGTAAAAAACTGTGGCGTTTCACAGTCTTTGTCCATCCTGCATAGCATTTAGTCTATATCCAGTATGTTCAATCTTCTAACAGATGAAACACCAAATATTACACATTTTGCGTTTTGCGAAAATGGACATCTTTGAATATCGTCCTATCCTATCTGCCAATAAATGATAATAACGACAAAGGATACGCAGATCCTTCGCCGGCCATTCTGATTTAAAAACGATCAGGCAATTAAAAAAAGGCTCTGATTGAGCCTTCTGCTTCTTATCCGACACTTGCTATTAATTATCCCTGACTTCCAGATAACGTTCAAGCTTTCGCTTTACCCGTTGGAGTGCATTGTCAATCGATTTTACATGACGCCTTAAATCTACCGCAATCTCTTGATAGGATCGACCGTCCAAATAGAGCATCAGGACTTTTCGTTCCAGATCGCTTAAGATCTCTGCCATCTTGTCTTCCAGGCCGACAAATTCCTCTTGATTAATGATCAGTTCCTCCGGATCGCTTACCGCAGTACCGCAAATGACATCCAGCAGCGTACGGTCCGAATCCTCATCATAAATCGGCTTGTCCAATGAGACATACGAATTGAGCGGAATATGCTTCTGTCTCGTAGCGGTCTTAATTGCCGTAATAATCTGTCTGGTAATGCAGAGCTCGGCAAAGGCCTTGAACGAGGACAGCTTATCCCCTTTAAAATCACGAATTGCCTTGTACAGCCCGATCATGCCTTCCTGGACAATATCTTCCCGGTCAGCACCAATCAGAAAATAAGAGCGGGCTTTAGCACGTACAAAATTCCGGTATTTATTGATCAAATACTCCAGCGCCCCGCTATCACCCTCGCGGACCGCCTCGACAATGTCTTCATCGCTTATCACATCATACCCTGACAACATGACTTCCTTGAGGTCCACACTCAATAGAATCCCTCCGGCCCGGAACGCACGGTAGCCCGTCACTCGCTTGAAATATATGACAAGTATATATGATGTCTACTAGACCGTCAACCACGTTCTACCTAAAATAGACTGATAATAACATTTAATGTAAACTTTTTCGTAGATTCATATACCGTTTCATTCTCCAAATGAGCCGACCTTTTGTCCCTATTGTGTAAAACAGCACTATTCCCTTCGCCAGCGCTCGAACATCTGTCTCACATCCGGCGGCAGCTTCCCGTCAAGTGTATTCCTGCTCTTGGTCTGCTCTTTCGTTATTTTCTGCTTCACTTCGCGCTCGCTCTGCTCCACTTCGTTCAGCAATTCCCGGGCGGACAGCCGGAGTGCTCCCCGAGCAAAAATCACGTGCTGCTCAATTAAATCGCTGGTCGCCACATAAATTTTTCGCCGGCGGTGGCTGAACTCTCCGACTAACCGTTCAATGCACTCATCGGCCGTTTCCTTCTCCTTCGTAAAAAACACCTGAACCTTGCCTTGCGTGTAGGATTTCCCCAATCCAGGAACCCGGTATGCGTCAAAAATCACCACGACTCTGAGGCCTGAATACGCCTGGTAATCCGCTAATTTCTCAAGCAGCATGTCTCGCGCTTCATGCATGCTGCTATTGGCGAGCTTCGCAAGAAATGGCCAGCCGCCGATCATATTATAACCGTCGACCAGCAGCACATCCCGCCAATCGGCCATCATTGCTAACCTTGAAGGCGGCGACGGCGAAGCACTTCGTACATGACGACACCTGCGGCAACCGAAGCATTAAGCGAGTTGATTTTTCCGGCCATCGGCAGTTTCACAAGCACATCGCATTTCTCACGGATCAGACGCCCCATCCCTTTATTCTCATTACCGATAACGATAGCGACCGGTCCGTCAAAAACCTCGGTGTCATACAATTCCTGTACCGCGTCAACGACGGTGCCGACAACCCACACGCCCATTTCCTTCAGCTGATCGATGGTTTGGCCCAGATTGGTCACTCTGGCTACGGGCACATACTCCACTGCGCCGGCGGATGTTTTGGACACCGTTGCCGTAACTTGTGCCGATCTGCGCTTAGGCAGTATGACGCCATGAGCACCCGTGCAGTCTGCCGTTCGGAGAATCGAACCCAGATTGTGCGGATCCTCGATCTCATCAAGAAGCAGCAGGAAAGGCGGTTCGCCTTTTTCCTCCGCAACCTTCAGCAAATCTTCCACTTCCACATAAGCATAGGGTGCCGCTTGGGCAACCACGCCTTGATGCTGAACCCCCGGAACCATCTGATCCAGCTTGCGTTTGTCCACATGCTGAATGACAATGCCCAATTTCTTCGCTTCCGCGATGATCGGCAGGGTCAGATGCTTTTGCGCATTTTCGGCAATCCATATTTTGTTGATCGTACGTCCTGATTTGAGTGCTTCCGTTACGGAGTGCTTACCAGCTACTACTTCCTCTTCTTGCAACATGTAGGTCTCCTCCTGCATATCAGCCGGCGTCCCCTGAAGAAACACCGGCTGTATCGTTTCAATGTTGATGCCATATTGCCCTACGGTCTATTTAACAGACCCCTCAATAAACTCGATGCTCTTCCCGATGAGCTCACGGAGACGGTCCTGCTCCCCCGTATAATATAAATACCCAACAAGCGTCTCAAACGCCGTTGCATGCCGATATTCGAGAACGTCTGCATTTTTGGGGATGCTGCCTGATTTGGCATTGCGTCCCTGACGAACAACATCACGCTCTTCTTCCGTCAGCTCCGGATCCAAAAAAGCCAATATCCGACTTTGTGCCTTCGCCGACACAAATCCTGTTGCCGTCCGGTGCAAGTGATGAGGGCGGAGATTCGCTCTTGAAATCAAAAACTGCCGCACCGCCACCTCATAAATGGCATCCCCGATATAGGCAAGCACGATCGGCGGGATTAACCGGGCGGGCTTTGACGGCGGAAAATCGAACCAGCCTACTGCGAGATCATGATGCTCAGGCCCGCTCATTTACGCCGCCAGCGCATACCTTGCGCCGTATCCTCAAGCACGATGCCTTCGTCCGCCAGCTTGTCGCGGATTTCATCCGCTCGCGCCCAGTTTTTATTCTTCCGGGCTTCGATACGTTCGGCAATCAGAGCTTCAATCTCCTCATCCAGCAATTCATCCGTGCCTGTATTTACGATGCGCAGCACGCCGTTCATATCGTTGAAAGCGCGCAGCACTTCATACAGGTCCGCCGCAGGAATCGAAGCTTCCTTCAGCAGCTGATTCGCCTCGCTGGCCCATTGGAACATGGCGGTGATGGCGTCCGGCGTGTTGAAATCATCCTGCATTTTTTGGTGAAATTCGACAAGGACGGCCGATATTTTATCCGCAACTTCCTGGCTTACGTTATCGTCCTTCGAGCCGATCGCGGTACTCAATCGATGCTCGACATTAGCCGCCGCATTCGCGAGACGGTCCACGCTGTTCTGCGCCTGCTCCATCACCTCATCGCTATAATTCAGCGGGTTGCGGTAGTGGGTGGACAACATGAAATAGCGGATAGCTTCTTTCGTATATTGTTCACGAAGTTCCTTAACCAATACACCATTTCCTAACGATTTCGACATTTTCTCGTTATTGATTCGGATATATCCATTGTGCATCCAATAGTTCGCCAGCGGTTTGCCCGTCAGCGCCTCGGACTGCGCAACTTCGCATTCATGGTGCGGGAACTGCAGATCCTGGCCGCCGCCATGGATATCCAGCGTATCCCCGAGATAACGACGGGCCATGGCAGAGCACTCAATATGCCAGCCCGGGCGGCCGTCGCCCCAAGGACTGCTCCAGTAGATCTCTCCGGGCTTCGCGGCTTTCCATAGAACGAAGTCCTCCGGGTTTTCTTTCCGCTTATCCACCTCAATCCGGATACCGAATTGCAGCTCATCGAGATTTTGCTGGGACAGCTTGCCGTAATCGTCAAATTTGCGGGTCCGGTAGAATACATCTCCCCCGTTCTCATAAGCAAAGTCGCGGTCAATGAGTTCCTGGATGAATTCGATTATGCTCTCCATATTGTCCGTTACGCGCGGATTCAATGTCGCTCTTGGTATGCCGAGACCGTCCAGATCCTCGTAATAGGCGTTAATAAACTTATCCGCAACCTGCTGAACGGTAGTCCCGGTTTGCTCCGCTTTCCGGATCATTTTGTCATCTACATCCGTAAAGTTCACCACGTAATTCACATCATTACCCTGATTCTCAAAGTAAGCTCGAACCACGTCGAAAAAGATCATCGGCCGAGCATTCCCGATATGGATATAATCGTACACGGTAGGACCGCACACGTAGATCTTTACTTTCCCAGGTTCCTGAGCAACAAATGTTTCTTTCATACGGGTTAGCGTGTTATAGATTTGCAGTGCCATAGGGTATCATCTCAATCCTTTCATTCCATCGCTTATTATTCCTTCACGGCTTACGCGCTTACTCTTCTTTGACCGAAGACACAGCAGCCTCGGGTACCATGCCTTGAGGCTGGTTTCGTTTGCTCTCATGAAGCTCCGCCCGGAGCTGATCGATCTCCTTCTGCATCGAACGGAGCATATCCACAATCGGATCGGGCAGATTCGTGTGATCCAGCCGGTCGCGCACCCGCTCCCCGTTCTGTTTCACAATTTTCCCCGGATTGCCGACAACGGTGCTGTTTTGGGGAACAGGCCTTAATACGACTGCATTGGAACCAATGTTACAGTTATCCCCAATCGTAAAGGAACCTAGCACTTTCGCCCCCGATCCGATGACCACGTTGTTACCGATGGTTGGGTGCCGCTTGCCTTTTTCCTTACCGGTTCCACCGAGCGTAACCCCTTGGTAGATCACCACGTCATCCCCAATCTCACAGGTCTCTCCAATGACAACCCCCATCCCATGGTCAATGAACAGCCGATGCCCAATACGGGCTCCCGGATGAATCTCGATCCCTGTCATAAACCGGCTGAACTGGGATATCAACCGGGCCAGCGTATACCATCGCCGCTTAAATAATGCATGAGCTACCCGGTGCGCCCACAGTGCGTGAAGCCCCGAGTAGGTGAATACCACTTCAAAAAGTCCCCGGGCAGCCGGGTCATTCTCGAACACTGTCCGAATATCCGATTTCATCTGTTTAAACATGAACGCTCCCTCTTTCCCCTCTTCCAATCGCGCATGCAACTTGCTATCCATCGTTATTCCTGTAAATAAAAAACGCCCCTGCAGCTTATCGCTGCAGAGGCGCTAGACCGCGGTTCCACTCTGCTTAGAACCGGCACAAGCTTCCTCCCTTCGTCAGGGACGGATTCTACCGATTCTCTTCATGTCATTAACGGCAGACGACCGGCATGATCTAACGATTGTGTTCGCTTCAACCATGCAGCTCACAGGTGCATTTCCGCTGCAGGCGACGGGACAACTCTCAGCCGGCAAATTCAAGTGGTCCTTGTCTTCTGCCGATTGTCCTCTCTGGAACGTGCCTGTTTTACGCGTACTTCTCCTGATCGTAGCTTTTAATACGTTTATATTTGTTGATCTAGGTCTAGGTCAGGGTAACAACGCTCTATAGAACGCTGCGCTGACGGATTGTGCTTCCGATCGCTGTTGCCTTCCGATTTCTTTAACGATATTGCTTAGGTGGAAATCGGAAGGCAAAGGCGAACGCTTCGCTTCTCCAGCACAATTCCGTCCTCTCCGCTGCTTCTCCGTATGAGTTGTTGCTCCCGAACCTAGATCAAAGAATATTTCACTTATAGTTTGGTGTAATTATAACTGATCATATACGGGCTGACAAGGAACGTTTATCGGGGAAGCCGCCCGAATTATGCGCCTTTGATCTGAGAGCGCAAACGGTCAAGCACGCGATCCCTGCCCAGCAGCCAGATCGTCTGGTTCAGGTCGCGGCCATGGGTTTGTCCCGTCAAGGCTACCCGGATTGGCATAAAGAGCTGTTTGCCCTTAAATCCGGTCTCCTTCTGGACTTCCTTGATCAGCGCCGCAATCTTCGAAGCGTTAAACTCATCACTCTGCTCGATCTTCGCAAGGAATGCCGACAATACGGCTGGCACCTGCTCGCCGCCCATCACTTCAATCCCTTCGGCATCCAGCTCCAGATGCGTACGGAAGAACACTTCCGACAGATCCACGATATCCGAAGCAGCGGTCATCTGCTCCTGATAGAGCGCCACGAGCGCGCGTGCCCATTCCTCTTGCTCGGCGGTAAGCTCGGACGGCAAACGGCTGGCTTTCTGCAGATGCGGAATGGCTAGATCCGCAATCCGATCCGGATCCGCATTCTTGATGTACGTGTTGTTGAGATGAGCCAGCTTGTTCGTATCGAATACCGCCGGGCTCTTGGACAGACGATGCTCATCAAAGATCGAGATCAGCTGCTCTTGGGAGAACACTTCCTCTTCCCCTTCCGGAGACCAGCCCAGCAGCGAGATGAAGTTGAACAGCGCTTCAGGCAAATAGCCAAGCTGGTCATACTGCTCAATGAACTGGATGATCGACTCATTACGCTTGCTCAGCTTCTTGTGATCCTCGCCTACGATCAGAGTCATATGTCCAAACTGAGGTGGCTCCCAGCCAAAAGCTTCATAGATCATCAGCTGACGCGGCGTATTGGAGATATGGTCCTCCCCACGGAGCACATGGCTGATCTTCATCAGATGATCGTCTAATGCTACCGCGAAATTGTAGGTAGGAATGCCGTCTTTTTTGACGATGACGAAGTCGCCCGTCTCTTTGCTGTTAAAAGAAATCGTGCCCTTCACCATGTCATCGAACGTGTAGATACGATCTTCCGGCACGCGGAAACGGATGCTCGCCACACGGCCTTCAGCCTCAAGCGCTTGGCGCTGCTCTTCCGTCAAATCCCGGTGTTTTCCGGAATAGCGCGGCGTTTCGCCGCGAGCCATCTGCTCTTCCCGCTCCCGCTCTAGCTCTTCCTCCGTGCAGTAGCAGCGGTAAGCAAGCCCTCGATCCAAGAGATCCTGCCAATATTCTTTATAAATATCAAGACGCTCGGTCTGGCGATAGGGTCCGTACTCGCCTCCGACATCAACGCTCTCATCCCAGTCCATGCCCAGCCATTTCAAGTATTTCAGCTGGCTTTGCTCTCCGCCTTCTACGTTGCGTTTTACATCCGTATCCTCGATGCGAATAATGAATTTCCCGTTGTTCTTGCGGGCGAATAAATAATTGAATAATGCCGTTCTGGCATTGCCGATATGTAAATGTCCCGTTGGACTCGGTGCATAGCGCACGCGGACTTCTCCGGTCATTGTAACCCCTCCGCTTCCCTATTCTTTCAAAATTCCTAGCTCAAAAAACTCCCTTATTGAACACATACTTCAAGATGATAGCATACCTTTTACGAGGCAGACAACCGATTGCACGGCGATTCCTTCGCCCCTGCCGGTAAACCCGAGCTGCTCGGTTGTGGTCGCCTTCACGTTAACCTGATCCACCTCGGCATCCAGCGCTTTGGCGATCACTTCCGCCATTTGCGGAATATATGGCGCCATCTTCGGTTTCTGCGCAATTATCGTGGAATCGATATTACCAAGTGTATACCCGCGTTCCTTCGCCATGACCCATACCTGTTCCAAAAGCTTCAGGCTGTCGGCGTCTTTAAAGGCAGGATCGTTATCGGGAAAGTGGCGACCAATGTCGCCAAGCCCAAGCGCCCCCAGGATCGCGTCCGTTACGGCGTGCAGCAGCACGTCAGCGTCGGAGTGCCCGAGAAGCCCCTTGTCATAAGGAATCGTGACGCCTCCGATGATGCACGGCCTTCCTTCTACGAGTTGATGTACGTCAAACCCCTGTCCTACTCGAATCATTCCATGTCCTCTCCCTTACGTTTCTGTAAAAAAGCCGCGTATTCCAGATCCTCCGGTGTGGTGATCTTAATATTGCTGTATTTCCCCTCCACCACGGTTACCGGATGTCCTGCACGCTCCATCAGCATGGCATCGTCGGTGCCTGTAAACCCATCCTTCGCTGCAGCCTCATGCGCGGATAGCAGGTCGGAAAGACGAAAAGCCTGTGGGGTCTGGACGGCCCACAGACTTTGACGGTCCGGGGTGCCTGTAATCAGCCCCTTACCGTTCACCTGTTTAATCGTATCCTTCACGGGAACCCCAAGTACCGAGGCGCCCTCACGGATTGCCGCATTGCGGCAGGCTTCAATTTCCTCTTGCGTTACAAACGGCCTTACGCCGTCATGTATCATTACCCACTCTGAAGAAATTTGCTTGATGCCTTGATATACGGACTGCTGCCTCTCGCTCCCCCCCGGGATTACAGCGGACACCTTGTCCAAACCGTATTCCTGAATCCAGGATTCGCAGCGAGGGACATCCTCCATCCCCGTCACAAGCACAATTTCCTGCAGCCATGGTATCCGGCTGAATGCTTCAAGCGTATGAACGATAATGGGCTTTCCGTTCAGAGCCAGGTACTGCTTGCTCTCCCGGGTGCCCATCCTCGTTCCTTTTCCCGCCGCTACAATGACAGCGCCAAAGTTACTCATCAAGCACCAAACTCCTGTCTCACCCAACACGTCACAAACGGACGAATAGCGGATATGTATATCCCCATCATACCCCTTTACTGGGCTTTTTCCAACAGTTTTGGTTTCGCGAAGATCATCCGGCCCGCCGAGGTTTGCAGTACGCTGGTAACGAGCACCTCCATCATCGTGCCGATGTACTCGCGACCGCCCTCCACAACGATCATCGTGCCGTCATCCAAATAAGCGACGCCTTGACCATGCTCCTTGCCGTCCTTGATAATCTGTACCAAAATTTCTTCCCCTGGCAGGACCACCGGTTTCACCGCGTTGGCGAGATCATTAATGTTCAACACCGACACGCCCTGCAGCTCACAAACCTTATTCAAGTTAAAATCATTCGTAACTACTTTGCCTTGAAGCACTTTGGCCAATTTCACCAGCTTGCTGTCGACTTCGGATATTTCCTCAAAGTCGCCTTCATAAATGAGTACCTTGACGTCCAGCTCTTTCTGGATTTTGTTCAAAATATCAAGGCCGCGCCGGCCGCGATTTCGCTTAAGAAGGTCGGAAGAATCCGCAATATGCTGAAGCTCCTCCAGAACAAACTCAGGAATGACAATCGTTCCTTCGATAAATCCGGTTTTGCAAATATCTGCAATTCTCCCGTCAATAATGACACTCGTATCCAAAATTTTATGTTCCTCTATGCGCCGGCCCTCAGGCTCAGCAGCTTGACTCCACTTGCCCGACATCCACAGGGAAGCCAGTTCATCCTTCTTCTCCAGTCCAATGCGAAACCCGATATAACCGCCGAGCAGCGTAATGCCAACCTGCAGCAGCTGCCCAGCTTGTCCGAGCAAGGACAACCCTGGTGACAGCAATAGAGACAGCAGCAGGCCGCTCAACAGTCCGGCAGTACCCGCAGCCAGCTCATTCATCGGAATCCGAGAGAACGAAGTGATCAGGCTGTGCAGCCATCTCGTGACCCGATCCGCTGACAGCACGCCGATCATGCCAAACAATAATCCTCCAAGCACCGCGAAGGCTCCGCTTCCCGCTGCAAATAAACCTTGTCCAAAAATAGGCGAGAGCCCTGAGAAAGATCGTTCCACTGTATGATATAACGTATACCCGCCCCATGCTCCGCATAATACTGTAAATGCTAAAATAGCTTTTTTTACCATGAGCTTCCGCACACCTCCTTTTTATACCTGAATATCTTTGCTTCTATTTTCCAGTATGGTCCAATTTATAAAGTCGTAATCGTGCCGACCCATCTTTTTTTATTTTATTTCCATATCCCCATTTCCTACCGGTTTCGCCTACCCCCATCAGGCTTTGACGTGTACTAACATCCACCTCACGAATGGAATTGACCGCCTTCAGACACCTGAAATTGGTTGAAATCGCCTGAAGTAGTGGAATATAATGAACTCAATTCATAATATCGAGGTGGATGTATAAATGAGCGCTCCTAGTTTACAGGCTTTTCAGGACCAAGTTTCCGAATTGTTGCTCCGTCACCGCAGTCTCTTGGATGTTCTGTCTAAAAATGGTCAAAGCAATGCTTCAGTCAACCGGGCCGTAACCAAGGCCATCACAGAATGCGGATGCATCGAGCTCCACGCCACGAAGCAAACCTTCGATATCGGCGCTGATCTCGAATCAGCCCGGGAATTAGCCGGCACGCACGTCGAAGGCCATCTGTGCGAGAATTGCCGCGAAGCGGTAAGCACCGAGCTTGGCCGCAACCTATTTTATATGTCTGCTCTTGCGAATCTTCTGGACATTCAACTGGATGAGGTTGTTGTCAAGGAGTCGCAGAAATGCTCCACATTGGGTATTTTTAACCTGTCGTAAAGCCGCTAGCATGATGACGGTTCGGAACGGCAAGGTACTCACATGCATACAAAAAAAGCATTTATCTCGCTGCAATAGCAGGGAAATAAATGCTTTTTATTTGGATATATACCGAAATTCGGCTTATCGGTCAGAGGATTGATAGGCCTCATCTGAATTGGAGTCATCCTTTTTACGCCGTTTTTTTCGGTTCAGCCTGCGAAAATTCTGCTGCAAGCCATACCCTGCATACAGGACCAATGGCAAGAATATCAGCATGGAGGTCTGCTCCGGAAAGAACACGGCAACCATGACTGCGCCAATGATGACGAGCGGGGTAAATTTAATCGCTGTTTTCGGAATGCCAATCTTCTTGAAGTTCGGGTACTTGACTGCGCTAACCATGAGGTAAGAAAGCAGTAATACGGCAATAATCATATAAGGTGCTGTAATCTCTTCATGGAATAACGCCAAGGTTGCCAGCACGCCTCCAGCAGCGGGGATCGGCAGGCCGATAAAATAACCCGGTATGCCCGGACGAACATTAAATCTTGCAAGCCGCAGTGCGCCGCACATCGGAAATATGGCGGTCACTGTCCAAGCCAGTGCGGTATTGATATCCGTAAATGCTACGGTATACATAATGAGTGCCGGCGCTACGCCAAAAGAAATTACATCGGATAAGGAGTCAAGTTCTTTACCGAATTCGCTCTGGCAATTCAAAGCCCGAGCTACCCGACCGTCCAGTCCGTCAAGGAGCATGGCAATGATAATCATAATGGCGGCCATACTCGTTCGACCTTCCGTCGCCAAGATGATACCAATCATTCCGAGAAACAGATTACCTAAAGTAAACATGTTCGGAATTGATTTCGTCATTTTTATATTCACCTCGTTAATGTACGTTCGAACATCGATTGTAGGGCTTTTAGATTTGTCTGTCAATGAATACTTGTTCTTGCAAGCGTTTTAGGCCTTCTTTTATGGTGCGTGCGCGAACCTCGCCGATCCCGTCAACTTCATCAAGCTCATGGATGGAAGCGGTCATAATGCTGGATAAGTCATGGAACTGGTCCACCAGGTTGCGAATGATCACATTCGGAAGGCGCGGGATTTTATTCAAAATCCGGTAACCGCGCGGCAGTATTTCTTCCTCCGAAGCAGCGGCGGAAGCCGGGTAACCAAGAAGCCGCACAATATGGTGAATGTCCAGCAGCTCCTCATCCGTTGAACGCTTGAGCGCGAGAATGATCTCGCGGATCTTCTCCTCGCTGTACTCCCGGGCATAGTCTGCATACAGCAGCCAAGCCTCCTCCTCCATATTGCTCACAAGCTCATCCATCTGCATGCTGATCAAGCGGCCTTCGTTGCCAAGCTCGTTGATATAGCGCTTGATCTCCTTCTTGATGCGGAGCACCATCTCCACTCGCTGAATCACGTTCACGACTTCCGGAATGGTGACCAGCTCTTCAAATTCAGATGCCGAAAGGTTGGTGAGCGATTGATTAAGCACCACGCGGTATCGCTCCAGCGTCTGTATAGCCTGATTGGCCTTGGTTAGGATGACGCCGATTTCCTTTAATGCATACCGCAGCGATCCTTGATACAGCGTAATAATGTTACGGCGCTGCGAGATGGATACAACCAGCTTGCCTGTCTGTTTCGCTACCCGTTCCGCTGTTCTGTGCCGTATCCCTGTCTCGATGGAAGAGATCGAGGAATCCGGAATCAGCTGGGTATTCGCATATAAGATCCGTTTCAAGTCTTCACTCAGGATGATGGCGCCGTCCATCTTGGCCAGCTCGTATAAATAGTTTGGCGAAAAATCGCAGTTAATGGAGAAGCCGCCGTCGACAACTTCCATTACCTCCGGGCTGTAGCCCACAACGATCAGGGCGCCCGTCTTCGCCCGCAGCACGTTCTCCAGTCCGTCGCGAAACGGCGTTCCCGGTGCTACCAGCTTTAGCAAATCATTCATTTTGTCCAGTTGGCTCGTTTCTTTCACCTTCGTATGCCCCCTAATCTAACGCAACCGCTAATGCATCTGCAACGGTGTTTACTCCTATAATTTGTATTCCTTTCGGATGCTTCCATCCCTTCAAACTCTTCTCCGGCATGAGTACGCGCTTAAAACCCAGCTTCTCGGCTTCCCTTACTCTTTGTTCCGCTCTGGAAACGGCGCGAACCTCGCCGGTCAGACCAACCTCGCCAAAGATAACATCATACGGCTTGGTCGGAATGTCTCGGAAGCTGGACGCAATGCTAACCGCTATGGCCAAATCTACCGCTGGTTCATCAAGCTTCACGCCGCCAGCTACATTCAGATAGGCGTCTTGGGTTTGCAGGTACATGCCCATCCGTTTCTCCAGCACGGCAATGATCAGGTTCATGCGGTGGTGGTCCACCCCTGTACCCATCCGGCGCGGTGACGGGAAGTGGGTTGTGGAGATGAGCGCCTGCAGCTCGACCAGAACCGGGCGCGTTCCCTCCATGCTTGCAACAACGGTCGAACCCGCTACGCCTAAAGGCCGTTCAGATAAAAACAGTTCCGATGGATTCCCGACTTCGCGAAGCCCATCCTCACCCATCTCAAAAATGCCAATCTCATTCGTCGAACCGAAACGGTTCTTCACAGCGCGAAGCAAACGGTAAGTGTGGTGACGCTCTCCTTCAAAATAAAGCACACAGTCCACCATGTGCTCCAGCATCCTTGGGCCCGCAATAGCGCCTTCCTTGGTCACATGACCGACCAGAACGGTCGCTATGCCCTTCACCTTCGCCAATCGCATAAAGCGTGCCGTACACTCCCGTACCTGGGATACGCTCCCCGGCGCACTGGTTACCTCCGGCAAATACACCGTCTGAATGGAGTCAATGACAACAAAGCCAGGCTGCACGTTCTCAATGGCTTCCTCGATCGATTCCAGATTGGTTTCACAGAGGACAAACAGCTCCGGGGACAGCGCCCCGAGCCGATCTGCACGCAGTTTGGTCTGGCGTACGGATTCCTCACCGGAAATGTACAGAACGCGAATGCCGTTCTGGGCCAATCGGTTGGAGGCTTGCAGCAGCAGCGTGGATTTGCCGATGCCGGGGTCACCGCCGACTAACACCAGCGAGCCCGGGACAAGCCCGCCCCCGAGCACACGGTTCAATTCCGCAATGCCCGTCTGGATTCTGGGTTCTTTACCGCTTTCTATATTTATGATCGAAAGGGGTTTTTCTTTACTATGAAAAAGAGGGGAATTCATCCCCTGCGTCTTGATTACCGTCTCGGTCTCTTCTACCATGGAATTCCATGATTGGCAGCCCGGACATTTTCCGAACCATTTGGGCGCTTCATAGCCGCATTCGGTACAGAAAAATTTCGTTTTAGTTTTTGCCATGTGAGTCTCCTTTATGTCGCACATCATTTGTCGGATTCCGTAAAACCCTGCAAAATCAGGCATTACTCAAAGTTTACCATTTCTTATAATTCAACGTAAAGGCTAAATGGAAACTTTACGCGAGATGAGAAGGATTTGTTTCAAATTTGAAGGATTGGGGGAGAAACAGCGTTAATTGTTGCTGATTATGAACGAATGAAAACCGTGTCCGCTTCGCTGACGGATCGTTCTTACGATCGCTGTTAAAACCAGGAAACTGGAATTGGAATCATGGTGGTTTCCCGGTTTTAAAGGCGAACGCTGTCGCTTCTTCAGAACGATTCCGTCCTCTCCGCTGGGTTGATACATAAAACCCCGCCGGATTTAAATCCAGCGGGGCGGTGTTGTTGTTCCAACTTATTCAGTTTCGGCTGCTGATGCGGCAGTGACGCTTTCGTTCTTGTTCACCACAAGCTCGCCATTTGCCTCATCGATGACGAGCGAGTCGCCCTTGGCCACAGTACCTTTCAACAGCTCCTCGGAGAGACGATCCTCGATGTGCTTCTGGATAGCCCGGCGCAGTGGGCGGGCACCGAAGGCCGGATCGTATCCTTCCTTGGCGATAAAGGCCTTCGCCTTGTCGGTGAGTTCGAAATGCACCTCGAATTCCTTAAGACGCTTACGCAGCTCGTCGGACATCAATGTCACGATTTCGGCAATGTGTTTTTCTTCCAGAGAGTGGAACACGATGATCTCATCAATCCGGTTCAAGAACTCCGGACGGAAGCTCTTCTTGAGCTCATCCATCACTTTGCCTTTCATGTTGTTATAATCGCGGCCTGCATCCGTCACTGCGGTAAAGCCAAGCGTAGAGTTCTTCTTGATCGCTTCCGCTCCCACGTTGGAGGTAAGAATGATCAGGGTGTTCCGGAAGTCCACCACGCGGCCCTTGGAATCGGTCAAGCGTCCGTCTTCCAGCACTTGAAGCAAGATGTTGAATACCTCTGGGTGCGCCTTCTCGATTTCATCGAGCAGCACAACGGAATATGGTTTGCGGCGTACCTTCTCGGTCAGCTGACCGCCTTCTTCATAGCCGACATATCCCGGAGGCGCTCCGACGAGACGTGATGTGGAATGCTTCTCCATGTACTCGGACATATCGATCCGCACAACCGCATTCTCGTCTCCGAACATCGCTTCCGCAAGGGCGCGTGCCAGCTCGGTTTTACCTACCCCGGTAGGACCCAGGAAGATGAAGGAGCCCATTGGACGCTTCGGATCTTTCAGGCCTGCACGTGCCCTGCGAACGGCCCGGCTGACCGCTTTGACCGCTTCCTCTTGACCGATGACGCGGCTGTGCAGAATTTCTTCCAGATTCAGAAGTCGCTCGGTCTCTTCTTCTTTCAGTTTATTTACAGGAATACCGGTCCAGTTGGCTACAACGTCGGCAATATCCTCAGGAGTTACCTCGGAATCGGTACGTCCTTGTTTTTCTTTCCATTGATTCTTCGTGATTTCAAGTTCTTCGCGCAGCTTCTGCTCCGTATCGCGCAGCGCTGCAGCTTTCTCGAATTCCTGGCTTTGGACAGCTGCGTCTTTCTCTTTGCGGATGTCCTCCAGATGCGCTTCCTGATCTTTCAGATTTGGCGGTATGGTATACGTATGAAGGCGAACTTTCGAACCGGCCTCGTCAATCAGGTCAATCGCTTTATCCGGCAGGAAGCGGTCCGTAATGTAGCGGTCGGACAATTTCACAGCCTGCTCGATCGCTTCATCCGTAATTTTCACACGGTGATGCGCTTCGTAACGGTCACGAAGTCCATACAGAATCTGAATGGCTTCCTCCGGCGACGGTTGGTCCACCGTAATCGGTTGGAAACGGCGCTCGAGAGCAGCATCTTTTTCAATATATTTGCGGTATTCGTCCAGTGTGGTTGCCCCGATGCACTGAAGTTCTCCGCGTGCCAATGATGGCTTAAGAATGTTGGAAGCGTCAATCGCACCTTCTGCACCGCCTGCACCGATCAAGGTATGCAGCTCATCGATGAACAGAACAATGTTACCCGCTTGACGAATCTCATCCATGATTTTTTTCAAGCGATCCTCAAACTCGCCGCGGTATTTCGTTCCAGCAACAACCGAGCCCATATCCAGCGTCATGACGCGTTTGTCACGCAGTGTCTCTGGAATTTCATTGTTAATGATGCGTTGTGCCAGGCCTTCCGCAATCGCCGTCTTACCTACCCCTGGTTCACCAATCAACACCGGGTTGTTCTTCGTACGGCGGCTCAGTACCTGAATCACGCGCTCGATTTCTTTGCTGCGGCCAATGACCGGATCCAGATTGCCTTCCTTGGCAATGGCGGTCAGATCGCGAGCGAGACTGTCCAGTGTAGGCGTGCTTACGTTTTGCGGCGTGCCATGATGGCTCGATACCGCTTCGCTGCTACCGAGCAGCTGCAGCACCTGCTGCCGGGCTTTGTTCAGACTAATGCCAAGGTTGTTCAGCACACGTGCGGCAACCCCTTCGCCTTCACGAATCAGCCCCAGCAGAATATGCTCAGTACCTACGTAGGTATGACCAAGCTTACGAGCTTCGTCCATGGAGAGCTCAATTACCTTTTTCGCTCTAGGCGTATAAGCAATGTTGGTAGGCTGCTCCTGTCCGCGTCCGATTAATGTTTCGACTTCATCCTGAATTTTTTCAAGACCAAGTCCAAGTCCGATCAGCGCTTTGGCTGCAATGCCGTCTCCTTCACGAATAAGTCCTAGCAGGATATGTTCTGTGCCGATATTGTTGTGCCCCAGACGTACCGCTTCTTCCTGAGCCAATGCAAGCACCTTTTGTGCACGTTCCGTAAATCTGCCAAACATCATAGTATTGCACCTCCACGTTTCAATTAATATATTGAACCTCGCGGATTTCGGTGTATCGTCAACTATAGGACGCTTAAACCGTCATCCAACTGTAAAACGAGTATAGATCCTTAATCGTTACCCAATGTTTCTCTGATGAGCTTAGCCCTGTACATGTCGCGTTCGGAAGGAGTCATACCCTCTCCATAGGTCTTCTGCAGAAAGCCCGGCTGCGTCTTCACATTCAGTTCATTCATGACCGGGATTTCCGGACCTTCCAGAAGGCCGAGATCCACACCAAGCCGAACATCCGACAATCGCTGAGCCGCTTCCTTCGAATCCATCACCGCTGCATAGGACAGTATGCCATAGGAGCGCATCACCCGATCCGTAATACGGAGCTTGGATTCACCCAAGAGCCGGGCTCTGGCATTCTTCTCATGCTCAATGATTTGCAGGGCGACGCTGTGAAGATTCTCAATGATCTCGGACTCGGTTTGACCGAGCGTAATCTGATTCGAGATTTGAAACAGGTTGCCTAACGCTTCGCTGCCTTCACCGTAAATCCCTCTTACAGTCAAGCCTACCTGCGATACAGCCGAGAGAATCCGGTTAATCTGCTGTGTCATAACAAGAGCAGGCAGATGCATCATGACCGATGCACGAAGGCCGGTGCCAACATTCGTCGGACAACTCGTAAGATAACCTCGCTTGTCATCAAACGCATAATCGATCTCGGATTCAAAAGCATCATCCAGCGCCGTCGCACGTGCCCATGCCTCACGAACCTGAAATCCGGGATATAAACACTGTATGCGCAGGTGATCCTCTTCATTGATCATAATGCTGACGGATTCATCTTCAGTAAGGATGACGGCACCGTTTCGGGACTCATTCGCCAGATTGGGGCTGATCAGATGCTTCTCAACAAGAACCTTCTTATCCAGCTCATCAATCTCACTTAATTTAATTACATGTAAATCCCCGAAATCCTGCAAATCGTCCTTATTCTTCAGCACATTCGTCAGGCGCTCTAGCACTTCTCCCGACTGCTGATCCGTTGCCAGCAGCGGGAAAGGAAGATGCTGCAGATTGCGCGCCACCCTGACACGGGTGCTGATGACAATGTCGGAATCCTGACCGTTCCCGCGCATCCACTCGCTCAGCGCCGAATCGGTAAACCGGAGATTAGACATCACGCATTCCTCCTACTAAAGTGCAAAATCTTGCCATCTTATCCCTGAGCCATATTTCGCTCCAGCTCACGGATTTGGTCCCGGATCTCGGCAGCCGTTTCAAACTCTTCCTGCACGATCCGAATTTGAAGCTCCTTCTTAAGCTCATCAATTTGGCGTTTGATCTGAATCCGGCCACCCGTACGCTTCGGCACTTTGCCGACATGGGAAGTCCCCCCATGGACTCGCTTAAACAATGGATCCAATCGATCCGAGAAATATTTATAACACGAGCTGCAGCCGAACCGGCCAAGCTTGCTGAACTGGGAATACGTCATACCGCATTCTTCGCATTGCAGCGTCTGGGCCGTTTTTGCACCGGGGCTCTGGCCCTTGCCTGAAGGATCCAGATCCAGAAGACCTGACAGCAAACTGTGTATAGAAAAACCATTCGACGTGCCGGGGATCAATTCCCCTTTTTCACGGGCACAGGTTTCACAAAAATGAAACTCCGTTTTCTCCCCGTTCACAATTTTGGTGAAATGAAGTGTCGCCGGCCGTTTACCGCATTCTTGGCATAACATAATCCGATGCCCCCTTACACAGACTCACTTACCTAATAAAGAAATAAGCATCGCCTTCATAATCCTTGCACGCAGCTCATCCCGATAAGGAAGCTTCACATTGAGGCACTCCCTTGAAATGGCGGCCCGCATCAGGCTGGCCTCTCGCTTCGTTAAAAACCGGGATTCCTCCAGCTGGTAAATCAATCCTTCAGCCACCGTCTGGTCAATCATGCTGCCAATGGTATGATGAAGATGCTGCTGGAGTGCAGTATGCTGGGGAAGCTCGATACGCTGGATGCGTATGTACCCGCCCCCGCCGCGCTTGCTCTCGACAAGAAAGCCCTTCTCCAGCGTGAACCGTGTACTGATCACGTAGTTAATCTGGGAAGGAACGCAAGAAAATTGCTCCGCCAGATCGTTCCGTTGAATTTCAACGGTACCCTCCGGACTTTCCTGCAGTATGCTCTTCAGGTATTGTTCGATAATATCAGAGATATTACGCATTGGTCTGTTCATCCTCCACTGTTTGAAACGTTAAGACGGATAGTGATCTTACACGTCCGCACAGAGCCTTGCTTATACGTTAATTTTAACCATAATCAAAATCGGCGAACCCTCTCGTTGACTTTGACTTTCTTTGACTTTGATCTCATTATAGCACATTTTTTCATTTTGCCAAGGGGGTTCTTCTCAAATGTTCGCGCTTTGCATTTATTCTTATTGTACCCAGTTCTTTGATCGCTTATAGCCTCTTTCCGAAGAACAATTCATATAAGGCAACAAAAAAAGAAGCAGTCTCCATGCCGGGTGAATACCGGTTCGAGGCCACTTCTCCATATCATGCTCTTGTATAGTCTAAACCCTTAGGCGTCATAACTGATCAAGTAGTGCTGTAACTCCGTATTGTAATAGCCGATGCTGTATTCAATGATGCTGCCTGTCCCGTCATAAGAGGATCTGAGCCGCTTTAGTAACGGCGTGCCTATGCTTACTTCAAGCAAGGAGGCAATCTCCTCATTTGCCACGGTCGTCAGAAAACGGTCCCGGAAATTCTCCAGCGTAATTTGACTCTCCTCGATGCGGTCATACAGCGACGGCAGTTCGGTGGAACCGAACTCTTCGCCCATATCCACTTGGGATGACACGTAGTGGGTGTAGTAAATAAAAGGGCTCCCGTCCAGTAAATACAATCGTTCAATAAGCAGGCACCGTTCCCCGAATTTTAAGAACAATTCGCTATCCGGCTCATTGAGTACCCATTCCGTCTTCAGGTGGCGCTTCCGAATCTGATGTCCTTCTTCAACGAGAATTTCGGTAAACAGCTTGCCTTTGGAAAGCTTGGAAAAGGACGTGTTCCGGGTCACAATCGTTCCTACCCCGCTCCGCTTCTCTACATATCCTTCCTGGTACAGCTCCTGGATCGCATTGCGGACCGTCATTTTGCTAACGTTAAATTCCTGTTCCAGCTGCGGCTCGGAAGGAATATGGGAGCCAAGTGGATATTCCCCATGCAGAATCCGATCTTTTATGATCTTCTTGATTTGCAAGTATAACGGACCGTTCTTCCGCGTGATCGACATGCTTCCTCCTACCTTTCCACGTCAGACATGTGATGACTCATTGCCTGAAGCACTTCGCGTTCGTTCGCCGTCGGCGTATCCCCTGTAACGGTATGGGCAAGCATCGCCGCAGCTGCGGCAAAATCAACCGTCCGATTCGGTTCAAATCCCTCCGAGATCCCATGAATCACCCCGCTGGCGTAGGCATCACCCGCGCCGATCCGGTCATGGACGGAAAACGTCAAGGTTTTGGAAAAATGAAACGCTCCATCCGTGTAGAGATAGCCTTGCAGGGAATGGGTGTTATCCCCGTTGATCTTGCGGTGGGTACCCGACGCAACCGTAATATTATACTTCGCTGCCACCTTCGGAATCAACTCCTGCAGCTGTTCATTGCGATCCTCACGGGTCGTCTCCATGCCAAGGATATAGATAGCGTCTTTTTCATTCATAAAGGCGACATCCGCAAGTGACAGCATTTCCTCATAGTGCGGCTTGGCAAACTCGTAGCGGTCCATCCCCCATAAAGAGGGACGATAATTGCAATCGAACACAACGGTTCCCCCGTTAGCCTTAACTTCACGAGCCAGTGTCTTCATTTGGCCCCGTACCGTGTCGTTCATGGAAAGGGTTATACCGCAAAAATGGATCATGTCCATCTTTTCGGCAATCCCACCGAAATCGTACATGGCATCCTCTGCCGTATTAAAGCTGCTGCCCAGTCGGTCCGTATAAGTTACACGTCCGGGTCTTACGCCAAAGCCATTCTCCAGAAAGTACATGCCGACATATTTGCCTCCGCGACTAATGAGCGAAGTGTCGATGCCAAGCTTGCGCAGGTAGGAAATCGCTGCTTCGCCAAGCGGGTTATCCGGCAGCGTGCTGACCAGATAGCCGTTATGACCGAACCTTGCCACAGCCGAGGCGATGTTTACACCCGTGCCGGAGAAGGAGTAATTCAGATGGCTCTCTTGAGCCAAGGAAGCATATCCCGGTACTTGAAGACGCATCATCACTTCGCCATATGCGGCAATCGTCTTAGGCATATTGATCAACCAGCGCTTTTAGCTTGCGGTGCAGCTCTTGAACATCGCTAATGATCGTATCTCCGCTTGCCGAGTCGATAATCGAGGAGTACACGTGCGGGATGACCTGCTGCACTCCCGCTTCGAATGCGATGCGCACGATGGCTTCAAAATTCTCTTTATCAATCCCGCCTGTTGGTTCAAGCGCAAATCCTTCCTCCGCACATGCCTTCGCTACCGCCCGGTACTCATCCTCCAGCTTCAAGCCCTGCATCGGGAAGTACTTCAGTGCATTACCGCCCATGTCGCGCACAAGCGCAATGGCCGCTTTTACAGGTACGATGGCTTTGTCCGACCCGGCAGCACTCACCGGTCCGGTTGAGATATTCACGTAGCCCACTTGACCCGAAGGAGACACAAGGCTGTTAATCCAGCTTTCTTTGCCATCCAGATTGGCACGTGTAGCACCGACCGCCGGGAACACCTGATTGATATGCGTGCCTGGGTAGCTTTTCACAATCTCGGCTACCACCGCAGCTTGACGGTTATCGCCGGCACCCAATCCGATCGATACCGCATCCTCGATAACGGCGCCGTACTCCTTCATTGCAATAACGGCCTCTTGCGCGTTCGGGTAATTTTTGGACAATACGCCGACCAACACATGCCCTTCCGAAGCTTCAAAAATGTCCTTCGCATTCTGAATGCTGCCTGCAAGTACGTTCAGTGCCGCGCGATTTCTGTAAAGACGTTTCTCCATATTTGCCATCTTAGTTTCCCCCTGCAATCTGTTGTATTCTTGTGATAATGACTTGCAAATCATCCCCGGAAAGCGAGCGAGGATCGATATCGAAATATCCCTGACGTACGCCGTAATCCCGGGTGTATACAGCAATATCGCCTTCGCGAAGCTGATCGTTCATAGCCTTGGCACTGATCCCGGCCGCATTTTCATCGACTTTCACTCGCCCTCGGAAGATCGCTCTTCCCGCTTCGTCCTGAACAATGGTGACCTCAATGCCCGGCAATTTGGATAGGGACTTCATTTCCTCCAGCGCCGCTTTCTCCTGTTCACTCTTATCTTCCTTCACCATATACTCGTCCAGCGCCTGGAGCAATCCAAACGTCGTTTCCTTGCCGACCTTCATGCTGCGCCCAATACCATGCAGCTGCGCTTTCACCCACTCCACATATTGACGTTTGCCGCCGACAATGCCGGAGGTTGGGCCCTCAATTGCCTTGGATCCGCTGTATATGGCCAGGTCCCCGTATTTCACATATTTCTGAATATCCTCTTCGGCAGCAGCATCGATGATCAGCGGAAGTCCATGTGCCTGGGCCACTTCTGCCGCTTCTTCAACCGAAATCATATTTTTCTGTACGCAGTGATGGGATTTCACGTACAAAATCGCCGCGGTGCGCTCATTAATCGCTTCCGCGATATGCTCTTTGCGTCCTTCATTGGCATACCCGACCTCAACCACCTTGCCACCGCCCAGATAAACCATCGTTTCGACCGGTGCCCCGTACTGAACGTTATGTCCTTTGAACATGATGATCTCATTCTTCGCGATCGGCTCTTGATGGAGTCTGTCGCTCCGTCTCCGCTGGCCCTCCGTCACGATGCCCGCTACCGACAAGGCGATGCCGCTTGATGCCGAGTTGACAACGACGGCGGCTTCGGAGCCGAGAATGCGCGCGATATAATCGCCTGCCTTGTTTACCAGATCCGCAATTTCCACGTAACTCTGCCCACCGATCCGCATCGCTTCCATGACGGTATCCGTCGGCGCCGATACGCCAAGAATACTCATGCGCCCGCTGGCATTAACCACGCGTTTTAACCCGTATTTAGCATGTAATGAATGATCCATTGACTACCACTCCTCTAGCTTCGATATATCGATCAGCGATTCGGGTCTCCCCTTCGGAATCCGTTAAACTCATAGCCCCCTGCTGCAGTGCAAACAGCGTCAGGTGAGCGGCATCGCCGACTTCAATTCGGCCAAGCTCCGGACGGCGCAACCATCCTGCTGCATGCTCCGTTACCGCTGAAACCACCTCCTGCAGGCTGTACCCCAAATACAGGAACTTCGTCATGACATTAGCCAGGCTGTACACCGGGCCATTGATGCGGTTTCCGCGATAAATATCGGTGCTGATCGTGTGAGGTTTAATCCCTTGGGCTTTCGCATACTCCGCTACCAAGAACGAAAAGCTTGCTGTTCCATGACCCACATCCAGATGAACGCCGCGAGCTATCGCTTCCACCAGGGCAGGGATCGGCTTCCCGTCCGAATCAAATAAATTGTTGGCTTTCCCATTCAAATAATGAGTAATAATGTCGTCCTTCTGAAGCAGCTCCAATACTTCCTTAATCGGCGGTGGCCCTGACCCGATATGTACCATCAGCGGTAGTGACGTTTTCCCGGACAATTTTCTTGCGAGTCGAAGCGGTTCTACCCCATTATCCTTGACTACGCTTTTGCTGATTCTGGCCTTGAGTCCAATGATCAAATCCGGATACGTGCATACCGCCTTTGTTGCCTTCTCGGCATCAATCCATTCCAGACTAGACAACTCGTCGACCCGCTGCAGACCGATATGCGAAATATTCAAAAAAGCAAACACATTCGTCTTGGCCCTTGCAACCTCGGCTGCCAATTCTCCAATCGTATCCGCGCCGCAGCTCCCTGCGTCGATAATGGTGGCAACCCCTTGCTTAACGCCGATCTCGTCGATGGCATCTCCGTAGGGCTCCAGCTTGGCGACGGCATGGACGTGCATATCGATCCAGCCGCTGGACACATATAATCCCGTACCATCGAAACTGTTCGCACCGTGTGCCGTGTTCGCATCCGTTATTTCGGTTATGAACCCGTTCTCCATGACAATGTCAAAAGGTTTATCATCATGCACCGTCTTTACATTGCGTATAATAAAACGCTGTTCCAATATCTTCATAGCTTCACTCCTTCAGCCTTGCCGTACCAGCCTTGGATCCTCTTATCCCGTCGGTTTACATTGTGTAATGAGTATCGTGGTTATAGCATAGCACAGAACGCGCGCTACGTGAATATAACGTTATAATGTTTAAATCACATTTCCGTATTTTATCCGCATCTTACATGATGTTAGGAAGGGTTCCACTCTTGCGGAGTACGGGTATGGTTATGCTTCTAGTTCTGTTTTACCAAAAAAACTGCCCTGGGATAGGCAGTTTCTTTGTTCGTTCTATAGTTTAGACCTTGTTCATTCATCATACCGATTTCCAAGTATCTCTTTTGGTTAAACCTCAACCTTGCGGTCGATGAGGTAAACCGTTGCATACAAGATCAAGGCGGCCAATACCACTTCAAAAGCAAGTGCCCCCCATGCTAATGTATATTGCACTGTCGATACCGTGATGTCTGCTTCTTTCTCAAAAAATGAAATGCTAGCCATAGGTCCGACCCACGCTGCCTCTTCTCCGAAAAGGACTTGGCTAAGCCAGCCAAGTACGTATTGCAATACGAAGAACACCAGAATGCCGATCCAGGTACTGCCCTTCTTCGTGATGCTTCTGGCCACGGTAATTGCAAAAAATATCGCAATCATCAAATAGATGAATTTCCATACCATCAGCAGGGCAAGCCCGACATAATACGAAACGGGAACATCCGCGAGATTGATATTTCCCAAAATGCCCGCCGAGCTCCAATAGTACCATAAATGCACAGCCATCAATATGCCAAGTACCAGCAAGCTTACACATGCCAGTATAAGTGATGAAACCACATTCCACACGGAACGTACGGGGAGTAAACGCCGGTGATATGCCTTTATGTTATAGCCGAAGTTCTTGCCAGCGACCACCAGCAGCAGGACGCTCACCGAGCCGTACGCCAGCATGCTTAAACCGAACATAACGCCAAGCTCCCAGTCTCTGATCGAGCCTGTCACCGTGATCGCAATCTGCACGATGAGTAGAATCGCGAAAGCGCCGAGCAGCGTAGTCGAGTTTCTCTTCCAGTCGTATTTCAACAGTCTCATCATTCCGCATACACCTCTTTAAACATCTCATCCACACTTTTTCCGTGTCTTAGGCGGATGTTCTCCACTTCGTCATGCATGACGACTTCGCCGCCCTGAATAAAGATCACTTCATCAAATATCCGCTCAATATCCCGGACCAAATGGGTTGAAATGATAATGCTGCTGTCTTCGTTGTAGAACTCCACAATCGCATCCAAAATTTTGCCCCGGGCTACCGGATCCACTCCGCCAATCGGCTCATCCAGCATATACAGCTGGGCTTCACGGGACAAGGCCAATGTTAACTGCAGGCGCTCATTCATTCCTTTGGATAAGGAACTGATGCGGTCATGGGTCTTTAAATTCATGAATTCCAGCATATTGCGGGCCTTTTCCACATTAAAGTCCTCATAAAAATCTTTAAAAAATGCCACCGCATCGGATACCTTCATCCAGGATTCCGTCACGGGCCGGTCCGGCATAAAGGAAACGATAGCTTTGGTTTCCAGTCCGACCGGTTTGCCATTCACGTAAGCGCCGCCCGTTGTCGGCTGGATCAACCCAGCCGCAATCTTCATGAGCGTACTCTTTCCGCTGCCGTTGGTGCCCAGCAAACCAATAATTTTCCCTCCGTTGATATCCAGATTAACTTCATGTAACGCTCTGCGGCCACCGGCATACGTTTTGGTCACGTTCCTTACCTGTAACAGATTCTCCACCGTGATTTCACCTCCACTATGGATCATGGCTGCTTCACAGCATCTTCCACGATCGATATGATATCCTGATCTTTAAAGCCAAGCTCCTGCATGCCGCGAATAAAGCGTTCCAGCAGATCGCCAGCCATTTCTTTTTTGATTTCCATAATTTTGGGTTCCTCGCTTGTCACGTATCGGCCCAATCCCCGCCGCGTCTCCACAATACCCTCACGCTCCAATTCCTGAAAAGTTCGCTGCACCGTGTTTGGATTTATTTGAAGCTCACTCGCTAATTCTCGAACCGATGGGATTTTATCACCGGGCTGCAGTTTACCGATGATGATTTCTTTCTTTAAATACGTCATGATCTGTAAATAGATCGGCAGATTATTGTCGAATTCTATACTCACTGTGGGGTTGCTCCTTTCCGCCGCTCTACCTCGAACTCAGGTCCCTTATGCGACATCCCGTTTTTTAAACGTAACAAAGCCTATCGCAAGAAACAAGAGGAGATATACAGCGAGCATCATCATTGAGAATGTTAAACTCATGCCTGGAATCGGGGAGCCTGCACCTCCGCTGTACATGGAAAGATCCACGTTCAGGAACAGCAGGTATTTAGACCAGGAGTAACGCGCAAGCAGCTGTACCACCATACTTTCCATAATGACCATGAACATGCCGATGCCGATTGCAGGACCGGTAGATCTCGTTAGAATGCCTACCATAAAGGTTAGCGTTACATAAACGATCGTATACACCAGGTTATTCAATGCTCCAATGAGCACATCGCCAAGCGTAACGGAGCCGACATCCATGCCGAACGTAATTTGACCTGTCAGCACGGCTGCAGCAAACATGAAGGCCACCAGTGTTAAGATGTAAATCAATACGGCAACGTATTTCGATGCCAAAATCTTGGTGCGGCTCTGTGCACGTATAAGCAGCAATTTGATCGTTCCCATGCTGTGCTCCTTCGCTACGGCTCCTGCCGTCACGACAATGGCAAGCAGGGTCAGCACTTGCCCCATTCCCTTGGTTGTTACTGCTATCTCGGCAAATTCATAACCGGTACTGCCGCCACCGGAAAACTTATAGAGCAAGAACGCCGTGAAGATCACCATTCCGGCCAAAATTACATATGGCAGGAAGAAGCTGCGTTTCTTAAACATTTTGAGCCATTCATTCCAGACGAGATTTCCAAAGCTACGCAATGCGGTTGCCTCCTGTCCATTTTAAGAATTCTTCTTCAAGCGACGATTTGATCTCTTCCACCCGGTAAATCCGTACCCGTGCATCACACAGTGACTGGATCAGCGAAGGAATATCTTCTTCCTGAAGTTGAAGGGTAATGATTCCCTCCTCCAGATGGGTGTTGAGCAATGTGATGTCTTTCAGATGCCTAATGGTCTGTTCAGCCATGGCCACGTCATTCACGCGGAAGCTTACCGTGGTTAACTCTTCATTAACGACCGTCCCTCCGATAGAACGCTCGGTTACGAGTTTACCTTCCTGGATAACGACCACACGGCTGCACATCAGCTCCATCTCCGACAGCAGGTGACTGGAGACAAGAATGGCAATTCCCTCATCCCTGGCGATTTGCTTCAAGTAATCCCGCATCTCGCGGATACCGGCTGGATCCAGACCGTTCGTCGGCTCGTCAAGAATGAGGATGGATGGATTATGCAGCAAGGCCTGCGCGATTCCAAGCCGTTGGCGCATCCCCAAGGAATACGCACGCACCTTCTTGTGAATGGCATCCTGGAGTCCAACAAGCTTGACAACCTCCATGATTCTGGTGATGGTCACTCCCTCGGACATCCGCTGGTACTGTCTGAGGTTGTCATAGCCGCTCATATATGGGTAAAATTCCGGGTTCTCGATGATGCCCCCGATATGGCGAACGGCTTGAACGAAGTCCTTCTTGATACTGTGTCCTTTCACCTGTACATCGCCCTGGGTCATCTCGATCAGCCCTACAATCATCCGAATGGTAGTTGTTTTGCCCGCGCCGTTCGGTCCAAGCAAACCAACGATTTCACCGCGATGAATGTCAAAGGATAGCCCATCAACGATATTCTTCTTTCCAATTGTTTTGGTCACTTGTTCAACGGTAAGAACGACTGGACCATTATTAGACTTCTTATCCGAAGAGCTTGAAGATTGTATCTTATCCTGTAAGTCGGTTGAGGCGTTCTCTATATTGGTTGTTGCTTCATTTGAACCGTTCCCGTTCATGCTTTGCTCCCACTCCTTATTGTATCGGTGTTATAGTTAAATAGTACACTAGTGTTTTGGTTCTGTAAAGCCTAATTTTTAATTCAAAGCTCGTTTAATATCCAATGTTATAATGAGCTGGAGGATAAGACCACATCGATGAAGCCTAGCGAGGAGATTGTAATGGGGGTTATCCGCCACAGTGAACCTATCAGCGTTCCACTTGCAGTGCTGCCTTATGAACAGAGGAATGTTAGGAACCTGGTTGAAGCATAAGTCATAAAGTATATATGGTTGGCAGCTATCCATGAGTGCCCGGACACACCACAGCTCGCAGAGATAACGGAGTGCGCATGATGTACAAATAGGGATATAAGGCAATATAAAGGTCACAAAGGCAAATTATCGCTCATGATTTTATTGTTGGTTCCTGAAACAAAAAAGACGATCTCGGCGGGATCGTCTTTTTAAGTATTAGCTTAATAGCTGGTGCCCATCATAAGTAACTTAGCGCCTGCGTGGAGTAGAACCATCGGTGATCAAGGGGCAACATAATAGGTTACCTCCATATAGGAAAAGG
>NZ_BIMF01000025.1 GCF_004000945.1 Paenibacillus lautus NBRC 15380 | reverse complement strand
TCTTATCACATCCGCTCGATCATTGCAAGCTTTTTTTGGATTTATTTTTCAAATTCATTTCGGCTTGTTATCTCAAGCGTTTGTTTCGACCGTATTTCTTGTCCGGAAATATAATATACCATGTGCAGATCATGAATGCAAGTCTTTTTTAAAAGTTTTTTCATAGAAACACTCTATCTAATATAAAGACCTCTGAATATAGAATGGCTGACAGAAAAGAACGAAGCCAATGTTTTCTCCTCCTGCTCTTGATGACATGTCTACTTGGTGACTGAACATTTCTATAATAATACGACTAACTTAAATCTCAGATTCGAAAACGTCCCGCTTCATGTGCATCCACAGGAGAATATCTGAAAAAGCTACCAACTTACCTCAACCGTTCAATGAGTCATACGCATCGTTTATCTTATTAAAAAACCGATACCTGCATTTGCAGACACAAAAAAACGAAAGCTCCGGATAGATACCCGAAGCCTTCGCTCTATTTGTTCATTATTAAGAGATAGAATTCCGAAACTATTCGGCACCGAGGAAAGCGTACCGGATCAAGATGATCACAAACAGGATCCACATCAGCCAATGCACCTTGGTATCTGTGCGTCCAGTCAACTTGCCGAATACCGCAAGGATCACGTAAGCAATAATACCACCAGAGATACCGTTAGCGATACCGCCAGTGAAAGGCATCAGGATGATGGTCAAGAATGCCGGGAATGCCTGCATGAAATCATCCCACTCGATATCCCGTACCTGGCTCATCATCAGTACACCGACAATGACAAGCGCTGGAGCTGTAGCAGCCGAAGGAACAACCAGAGCAATCGGAGCCAAGAACAATGCCAGAATAAAGAGTACGCCTGTAGTAACCGCAGTCAAGCCTGTACGTCCACCCTCCGCAACACCGGAAGTACTTTCTACGAAAGCTGTGATTGTACTTGTACCAAGGAATGCGCCCGCGCTTACGCCGCCGGCATCCACGAGCATCGCTTTACCAAGCTTCTTCTCGCCTTCCTCTTTGTTCTTCAGGAGTCCCGCACGACCTGCGGTACCAACCAATGTACCGAACGTATCGAACAATTCAACAAATGTAAAGATGAAGATAACTTCTACAAGACCAATGCCAAGGGCGCCCTTCAAGTCCATCTGACCGACAGCCAGATTATCAAATGAAGGAATCCAGCTTGCAGTGCTCAGACCTGACAGATCGGTTACTCCCATTGGAACACCAATCAGCGTCGTCAGCACGATACCGATAAGCAAAGCGCCCTTCAATTTGAGAACCATCAGGATGGCAATCAGGAACAGCCCGATGATCGCAAGCAGCGTATCTTTGTTCTGAATGAAATTACCAAGACCAAGATTGAAGGCACCGCCTGGTACCGGATGAGTAATATCCGTTCCCGGGTTAATGGAAGCCGTCACGATGTTGCCCAGCTTAAGACCAACGATGGTAATGAACAGGCCAATACCGACCGTAATGGCAATCTTTAAGTTGTTCGGCACCGCAGTCAACAGCATTTGGCGGACTTTGGTTACCGTGAGAATAATGAAGACAATACCGGAGATAAATACTGCACCGAGTGCGGCCTGCCAGGTAATCGCTCCGTTCGAGCTTAATACAACTGTCATGAAATATGCGTTCAAACCCATACCAGGTGCCAACGCAACCGGAATGTTAACGAAGAAGCCCATCGCCATCGTCACAAGGCCGGCACCTACTGCAGTAGCGAAAAATACGCCCTCCTGCGGAATACCCGCGCCATCAGGACCCAGGAACAAATTGTTGACCAGCAGGATGTAAGCCATGGTCATAAAGGTCGTCAAGCCTGCGATAATCTCGGTTCTTACATTTGTTCCGTGTTCCTTTAGTTTAAAGAAACGCTCCATTGTAGAGATATCCCCCTTAAAATTAATGACCGGCAACATACAAAATAGACCCTAAGGATAAATCCCCAGGGCCGTCGCTTGAAAAAAGAGCCGCAAAACAATCATTCGCATGCTGCCGGGCAGCATCCTTATCGAATAACCAGCTGCTGCTTTATGGAGCGCTGCTCCATCTTGCAGGCCGATATCTCGAATGCTGGACGAGTCCGCATCATTATATTGCCGCTCTTCTTTTCGTAGCGAGATCATTACGGTGACCTGTAGAGACTCCCGGGCCCATTCCCGGGATTATACGAAAAAGCTCATTATTTGTAGTTGTCATGTCAGTTTCTACACATATTCTAGGACGAGAAGCCCAACCTTGTCAATAACAAAAACGAATATTAAACTTGTCAATTTAAAGAAATGTTCGGGAATTGATATTCCACAACCCACTCATTCTAGGACAACTGAACTACATACGACAAAATACACACCAAAAACATGGGATAATGCGCACATAATCACTGAAATCCGTTCAGGGGTATTTCATTCGTGACAGCAGCAGACGCGGTTGAAGCCAGACACGCAGGACTAATCGGGATCGTGTGCTTCTTAGGAGAAGCTTATTGCTATTTTACCGACAGCATGGTGGGTCTCACTTAATGCGTGGGCATCGTAGAGTCCTTTTTGCGAAAAAGGAAACGTAGCTCCCACGACTGATCTTACCTTTTTTTGCTCCAACAGGTCGGCTATTTCCTGAAGCTGCTGACCATTGGGATCCAGCCATATATTTTTGGCGGTTACGTCATATTCCCTTACCAGCTCTTCATCAAAATCGCTGACAATCGATATGATTCGCCCGGTATGTTTTTTCAGCACTTTAAAGCTATTCTTCTGAACATCACCGCCTATCGTATCGAACACAACGTCCACATCCGATAATACATCTTCAAATCGGGTCGTGCGATAGTCAATAATCCGATCAGCTCCGAGTGAAGCCAGCAGCTCATGATTACGTTCACTGGCTGTCGTGATAACGTAAGCTCCCGCTTGTTTGGCAAACTGGATAGCGAACATGCCAACGCCACCGGCGCCTGCATGAATCAATACCTTCTCTCCTTCGGTCAGTTCGCCATGTGTAAAAAGCGCCTGCCAAGCAGTCAGTCCTGCGAGCGGAACGGATGCGGCTTCCTCCCATGAGATAGCAGCAGGCTTCCGCGCCAGTAGGTGATCATCCACCAAAGTATATTCGGCATATGTGCCAAAACGGGTGGTTTCCGGACGGGCAAACACTGCATCTCCCACTTTCCAATCCGTTACCTCGTTCCCCATTTCCGAAATCGTCCCGGCAACATCCCATCCCAAAATAATCGGAAACTCCCAATCCATCATTTGTTTTAAATAGCCTTCACGGAGCTTCCAGTCAATTGGATTGATCGAGGTGGCAGCCACTTTGACTAAAACCTGATGAGCTTGCGGTGTTGGATTAGGTACTTCTCTTTCCTGAAGCTCTTCCTTGCCCCCATAACGATCAATGACGATAGCTTTCATTCTTTTCCTCCTCACAGGTTCAGGTCTTGGTTCTGCCTTAAAGCTCGCTCTTAACAATGCACCCTAACGTATTATTCATCTTATTTCACAAAAGATGCATACAATAAAAACGATTGGCTCCTATCCGTCCATTGGTTAAAGGAAAAAAGTTCGTGTGTTATAAGCACAACATAAAAAACCTTCAATCCCACGGATGTGGATTTGAAGGTTTTTTGGTTTAGTGCAGCAGTATAAAAACTATTCCCACTCGATCGTTGCTGGTGGTTTGGAAGTCACGTCATACACGATACGGTTGACATTCTCGACCTCGTTCACGATACGTACGGAGATCTTCTCGAGCACATCCCATGGGATGCGTGCCCAGTCTGCCGTCATGCCGTCGATGGAGGTTACGGCACGGATACCTACGGTGTAGGAATACGTACGTGCATCACCCATTACGCCGACACTCTTCATATTCGGAAGCGCCGTGAAATACTGCCAGATCTCGCGATCCAGTCCCGCTTTCGCGATCTCTTCGCGCAGGATGTAGTCGGAATCACGAACGATTTGCAGCTTGTCCTCCGTTACTTCACCCAGTACGCGAATCGCAAGACCCGGGCCAGGGAAAGGTTGACGGTGAACGATCTCATCCGGTAAGCCCAGCTCTTCGCCGACTTTACGAACCTCATCCTTAAAGAGAGCTTTGAGCGGCTCGATCAGCGTAAATTTCATGTCTTCAGGCAGCCCGCCGACATTGTGGTGGGATTTGATTGTATGCGCCGTGTCCGTACCGCTCTCAACGATATCGGTATACAGCGTGCCTTGAGCCAGGAATGCAAAATCATCAAACTTGCTGGACTCCTCATCGAATACGTAGATAAACTCGTTGCCGATGATTTTCCGTTTTTTCTCCGGATCGTCTACGCCTTTCAGCTTGGACATGAAACGTTCCTGAGCGTCAATCTTAACGACCTTCATATCAAACTTGCCGACGAAGGTTTCCATCACGCTTTCGGCCTCGCCCTTGCGCAGCAGTCCATGATCGATGAACATACATGTCAGCTGATCGCCGATGGCCTTGTGAATCAGCATGGCCACAACGGAGGAATCAACGCCGCCGCTCAGCGCGCACAGCACTTTTTGTTCGCCGACGACTTCACGGATTTCGCGAACCTGGTCCTCGATAAAAGTCTCCATGCTCCAGTTACCTTCGCAACCGCACACTTCGTACAAGAAATTCTTAATCATTTCGTTACCATGGACGGAGTGACGAACCTCCGGATGGAACTGCACAGCGTACAGCTTCTTATCCTCGTTACTCATTGCAGCGATTGGAGCGGATTCCGTTCCTGCATCCAGCTTAAAGCCGGAAGGCAGCGATACCACGTGATCGCCATGACTCATCCATACGGTTTGTTTCTGCTCAATCCCTTTGACAAGCGTCGAGTTCGGAGCAAATTCCAATTCGGCTTTGCCGTATTCACGTTTCGAAGCACGTTCTACTTTTCCGTCCAGCTGTTGAGCCATCAGCTGCATGCCGTAGCAAATGCCGAAGATCGGCAGTCCCAGATCATAAATGGCTGGGTCCACATGCGGTGCATTCTCGGAATACACGCTGGAAGGACCTCCTGAGAAAACAATGCCGCGCGGGGAAAGTTCTTTAATTTTCTGGGCGGGCGTGTTGTATGGCAGAAGCTCACTATAAACGCCAAGATCGCGAATACGTCGTGCTATAAGTTGGTTGTACTGTCCACCGAAGTCCATAACGACGATGATTTCATTAGGCTTATTCATTACCGGGCCTCCCTTGATTAATGAAATTAATTATACGCAACCCTAATTCATACCGTCAAGAAAGAGGGCCCTTTGTTTTCATGCCAGTTTTTTGACAATTCGAATACATTGGCGTAAAAAGAGTACTTTTTCGGTACGGGACCACGGTTCATCATGGTATGCCGCCCGCTCCCAGCGCTGTGCAAACTGCTCCAGCTCCGCCCTGAATTCGGCATCGGCAATCGACAAGGCATTGACGTATTGGCGCATGGTCTGCCCTCTTTCCAACTCTCCAAACCTTCGCTGGAGCTTGTCCCAAACCCAGACCGAGGCCGCTACGAGTCCCTCCCGCCCGCTTACCGCTATCGTTCTGGCCATCCTCATGAAGGCCAAACTTTCGCGCACGGTCGGAATTTGATACATAACTGCCACTAGGATGGGAAGAACCAATAAGAGTACGCCCCCAAACATCACAGGACCGATGGCGGCTATCAGAAAGAGTACTTTAACGACTCCGAAAATCATGGAATTCCACAAGCTGTTCCAGTACTTAAGCCCGGCAGAACCGGAATCACCGGCTAGCGGAGGCGTGGACATCTGCTCGAAGCCAAAGCCTGGGGTTGGATCGAACATTACCCAGCCTTGACCCGAAAAAAAAACCTCAACCCACGCATGCGCATTCTTTTGTGCTACCTCATAGCGGTCAAGAGTACCTGCCACCCGCTCACCCGGTGCAAATCCGGTCACGTAGCGTGCGGGTATGCCCTCGGATCGGAGCAGCACGGTCATGGTCGTAGCAAAATGAACGCAGTACCCTTCCTTCGTATCAAACAAAAAATAATCCGTAAAATCCCTGCCTTCCGGAGGCACGGATGTTTGCAGGGAATAGGTATAGTTTTGCTCCAAATAGGATTCGATAGCTTTCGCCATTTCATACCTATTCACAGCGTCCAATGTGATCTCCCTTGCTAAATCCCTCACCCTGAAGGGCAGCTGCTCGGGAAGCTGCAGGTACATCTGCTTCAAATATTCGGGATCGTTGTCAGTCGCACTGCGGAGTGACTGCTCCTCCGGCTGATGGTATAAAGTTTCTATGGTATAACCGGATACCGCCCTCTCGCCTTGCAAGGATAGCGTTTCGGACAGCCTGTCAACGGCAAGCCTCGGTGTACCTCTCTCTTTGGAGAAATGCATCTCCTTCACACGGGTAATAAGGCCTCCGGACAGCACGGTCTGGATGGGGGTATCTTGTTCAAAAGTCAGTGTCTGGACAAGCCTGTCTCCATTAGGACGCTCCCAATAGGGGAGGATGTCGCTCAGGTCTTCGGATAGCTTGACGGGCTTGCGGATCGAGGGATCTACATCCCACTTCCGCCCATCATACCGGTTATACGTGTCTCCCCGCCAATAAGTCGGTTCAGGCGATTGTGCGGTAAAATACAACGCATCGTTCAGCGTCAGCGGACCTCCCAAATCTTTTCCCTGGGAAGCGTATCCGGCAACCTGAGAGGCAGGAATCGACGGTTCCGCGTTTCCCCAGATTCGATCCCCCCATCCCGTCAGTCGTTCCGCCATTTCGGATACCGTTAATCCCACACCCGCCGAAGGCTCGCTAAAAACTCCTCCCACTCGGGGAATTCCGGCGATCAGACAGGAAGCAAGCAGCACCACCAGGCTCCAGCGAAGCACTGGCAGCCCGGACAAGCGGCCGGATCGAACAGGCTCGGGGATATCAGTTCCACTATAGGATCCTTCAACGGTTTCCTGCTTCAGCTTAAGAATCAGCATCATACCCTGGGCCAGTAAAATATACAATACAGCCCGCAGCATATCACGGTAAATGCTTTCCTCCAAGGCGGATTCCAGCACCGCCAAATAAACCAGCGTCGAACCGCCAAACAACCACACGGTTCGGCGATACAAAGCCAGCATATGGACCGCCGATACCATGATCGCCCAGCCGACAAGGAGGATGATGGTTCTCGTCTCCTGGCTTAAGGCAGTAAACTCCCATGCATTTCCGAATACCGAAACGTCACCCGGAAGTATATCCGAAGCATAATCGGTCAGCCATGCCAGCGGGTGGCTGTATTCAAACAAACGGGCACACAGCCAGACCACCAGAACGGCGTTCAGCGGCAGCCACACCCAGCCCCGCAACGTAAATAATCCTTGCAGCAGCAAGAATAAAGCCCAGATGAATAAGGTTTGCAGCATAAGATGGCCGCCCATGTCCCCTGCATCCCGAAGCGGCAAGAGCCACTCTGACAGCAGTCCCATAACCGGCAGCGTGATCAATATGCGGTGAAGAAGCGTTCCGTGCGACAATCGGGAGACGAAAATATGGGGGACGCTCCAGGCTCCGGATATCCCGGTCTTCCGATGGCCTCCATCCCTAACGGGCGAGCTTCCCGGTTCGATCATGGCCGGCACCTCCTCTCTGCATTGGCTTCCCATTTGTCGGCTTTTCATGCAAATAAACCAGCCTCCCGCCTTTGCTGAAAAACTCTCGTGCCCACTCCGGCTGCGCCTGATTCTCCAATGGACTAACCCATGAGCTTGAATTTCCAGTCGATTTTAAACGCTTTACACTTTGCGTACAGAAGATGGTAACTTTTCTGCTGCCCTCATTGAGCAGGTTGATTGCTGCGACAGCCGCTCCCTGATGAAAAACGCCCGTAATAATCGCCCAATCCGTATTCTTTTGCGAGGGAGAAAGAGACTTCTCGAAACTTCGGTTCCGTACAGGATCTTTCCCGGTTAGCTGAGCGAAGGCAAGCGGCACCAGCGTATTCTGCTGCTCCTTGGATACGCCTTTTCGTTCGATCGATTGGCCCTCTAAATCCGCTCCATCCATACATAATTGATAGGGAATTCTGCATCGAATGAGCCGGGATATAAATCCTGCTGCCGCAGATACCGCGCCTTCAAATGCATCCTCCGGTTTCAAAGCGCCAAGACCTGCATACCCTTGGAGCGATGTATCCAGCACAACCCCCTGCCTTGATCCATAGCCCTCATGCGACATGAAAGATTGCAAGCGTCCAAGCTTCGCGGAATTCTTCCAATGAATCCGGTTCATGGGATCGCCGGGAACATAATCGCGCACGCCCGAACCTCTCATTTCATTCCAAACGTTAAAGCGTACGCGTTCATCTTCCATGTCCATATCGCTTCCATGTTTGGGCACCTGGGCCTCCGGCCACTCGGCGGGTCTTGGCAGCACGATCATGCCGCCTGTATCGCTTTGCACACTCCGGCTTGTCCTGAACCAACCGAACATATCGCCCCATTCCACCTCGCTATAGATTGAAGACCAGACTCCGCGGGGAACCTGGTTCAGTCTGTAGGTATACTCGAGCCTTCGCTTCATGCCGGGGAACAACAGCTTGCGATGTTCCCTGCTGCCGATCCGGTCGGTTATGATAAGCCACGGCACGGGCAGAAGGGAATGATAGCCCACTTGAACCGTCATCTGAGCAGAATCCCCCACCTGTATGCACGAAGGGGAGCTTGTATGCGAAATAGTGATTCGGGTTGGGCCCAGCAAACTCGTCAAAGCCCCGCCAAGCAATAGAATCGTGGATGCCCACCATACAAGCCGCAGCGATTCCCCGCCTAACCAAACATAAAGGCCCAACGAAACGGACCAGATGGCCGCTCCTCTCGACCATTCCAGCAGACGGCGTCTCATGACGGATTTCCCTTCCGGCTGCGCTGGCGCGGCAGATCAAACCTCGTAATGATGGACTCCACCATTTCATAAGGAGTTACGCCGGCAGCGCGTGCCTCATAGGACAGATGAATCCGGTGGGTGAGCACAGATACGGCAACACGTAGACAATCATCAGGGATGACATACATTCGACCTGTCAGAAACGCAGCTGCCTGTGAAGCGCGGAGCCACGCCAATGTCCCTCTCGGACTAATCCCCAGAGTCACGCCCTGCTGTCTTCGGGAAGCATCCGCCACACTGACCATGTAACGTTTTATGGTGTCATCCACAAATACACGGGAAACCATCTGCTGCATCCGGATGAGCTCGGAACCCATCATGAGCGGTTTCAGATCATCCAATCTGGAACTGCCCATCCCCCGCTCCAGCAGCTCCAATTCACCTTCCATATTGGGATATCCCAGCGATAATTTCATCAAAAAACGATCCAGCTGTGCCTCCGGCAGGCGGCTTGTCCCTTCATATTCATAAGGATTTTGCGTTGCCAGCAGGAAGAAGGGGGCAGGCAGCGGATAGGTTTGACCGTCCACGGTGACGCGTCCCTCTTCCATCGCCTCCAGCAGCGCGGATTGTGCCCGCGGCGATGCCCGGTTAATTTCATCGGCCAACACAATATTGGACATCACGGGTCCTGGCCTAAATACGAATTCCCCCGTATGCGGATAATAGACCGACGCCCCTGTAATATCCCCTGGCATCAGATCATACGTAAACTGAATGCGGCTGAAATCACAGCCGATTAACGCAGCCACCGACTTCACCAGCATGGTCTTCCCGACTCCCGGCACATCCTCCAACAGCACATGTCCTCCGGCCAGCAAGGCAATCATCGTTAACGAGATTTGCTCCTCATGTCCTACAATGACACTGCCGATCCGTTGGGTAACCCTCCCCAGAAGCTCAGGTGCCCACTCCGGATGATTTGCTTCTTCAGCATGAACGGATGAACTAAACAAGAACATCAACCTCCAACCTATATTCATAGATTATTAAATAGCGGTAACTTGGAATCTTGAATCTATGAATAGGTTTTCCAAGAAAGCAAGAAGATAGACGTTATTTGCTAGAAAAGGCTTGCCCTTTCCTGCATGATTTATAGCGTACGGTCCGCCTGGCCTGATCGGCATCTACATGAAAAAGGCCAGCCCGTTGCTACGGCTGGCCTCCAACTCCATTCTACTTACATGCTGGCTTTCATCGTTCACATCAGATCATCGCATTAACGATTCACGGCCTTCCTCATTTCCAATTCCAAATCCGGTCAAGGATCACCGCAGCCTGAGCACGCGTAAAGTAAGCCTGTGGAGCAATGCTGCCATTCATGCCGTTCACGATGCCCGAGCCGGCAAGCAGCGCTGCACTCGATTTGGCATACTCAGCAACCTGATCCCCATCAGCAAAAGAATCCAGTGACCCCTGCCCTTCCAGCTTCCTGCCGGCTGCCTCCAGAGCACGCTGCGTCACCACCATCATGTCCTGGCGTTTCATCGGTGTGTCCGGCAAGAAACGGTTTCCTCCGACACCTTGAACCAGCCCAAGCTCTGTGGCGATCTGCACGTCTTCGTAATAATATGCCGAAGACGTAACATCTCCGAATGCTGCCTGGCCTTCGCCCGAGCCCTCCAGCTCCAGCGCTCGTACGAGCATAACGAGGAATTCAGCTCGAGTAATCGGGTTCAACGGATTGAATCTCGTTTCGGTCTCACCTTGAATCATTCCACGGGATGCCATCGTTTCGATCGCATCGATCGCCCACGGTACATGCTTCAAGTCATGAAACGTCTTGAATGCGGAAGCGACTGCAAACGTGCCGCCATGCGGCAGCGCTGCATGCACGATCCCCTGTTTCGCATCATAGCGGCTGTTAGCAAGAGGCCCGCCTTGCCCGTTGGCATCGATCTTCCTAACAACGATATGATCCGGTTGTGCCAGCTCTTCCTGGGTTGGTGTATAAGGCACCAACCAGATTAGGCGAGCCTTGCCCGATTTCCAAGACAGGGCCCGATCGCCGACAAGAACCTCTATCTGGAACACCGGACGATTGCCGATCTTCTCGCGGAGGGCCGCATCCAGATTGCTGCCCGAAGCTTTCGCTAGACGCAGCGTGACGGTTTCTGTATCCGTTACACCGGTTCTCTGAATCAACGTGCTTGGCAATTCCAGCGTGCCAAACTCCGTTTGGAGGATAAGAACTGCCTGCGGATTCCCCAGCAGCCACTTAACCGGCAGCTGAATATCGTAGGACCGGGCTCCTTTTTGAGCCGGAATGTCCACGACCGCTCGCTTCGTCCCCTCTGTCCCAGCTGCCGCCTTCTCCAACGCCTGCTGAAGGAATTGGCTCGGGACAGCAGTGATGATCCGCCCGTCGTTGTTCCGGATTTCGAGTGAAGACGAAGACGTGCTTGGAGCCGGACTCGTACTGCTTCCGCCTCCGCCCGTGGTTCCTCCGCTTCCTCCGTTACCGCCGCCGTTATGTTCTCCGGCGTTTCCATTGCCTCCGCCGGGAACCGAGCTCTTCGTGAATTCCAGCACGCCGAACCTGGACGTGTTCTGATAGGATTGGCCGGTCGGATCCGACCAGATGGCCACGCTGTCTCTTGTACCTTGGCCGTCTTCATCGTTGTTCACCTGCAAATCGAACCCGATGACCGTCCCCTTCTCAGGCTTGATCTTATCCAGACGGATCGCTGCTTCAACGACATATCCCCCATCGATCACCTTCGCTGCCGAAGTGGAGTTATCCTCGCCCGCATGACCGCCAAAGGAACGCACATTGTTGAAGTTCATCCGGTACTGTCCATCATCTTCTTGGTAAACATCCGTCTTTCCATTGTTCTGATCCACAAAAATCTCTACCGAATCCTGCTCCCATACGTTGGGACTCGCATCCGATAACAAGCTGTCGCTAATGACGGCATAAACGTACAGGTGATTCTCATCCCATAGCGTCCGAAATTTAGCGGTCGCGCCGCTGTTACCCTCAACCCATACGCCGGTTGCCAGTTCCCCGGCGTCCTTCCAGATGCCGTCGAGCTCGCCATCCACCTTCGGGGTGCCATAGCGGGCCTGGGCCGATTTCGGCGCGGCAGCAAGCGTAAGCATGCCGAGTCCGTCTTGATCGCTCTCCTGGGTATGCCTTGGATCGCTCCAGGACACCATTGCCCCATTCTTGCCATGCTCGGAACCGTCATCCGAGCCGGAATCCGTCACTCTGACATCGAAATAAATGTCGCCGCCCAGCGATCCTTCTCCGTTAAGCGGAAGCAGGGCTTCCCCTGCGTAACCTCCAGCGGTTTCTAGCGTGTTGGCGGCTCCACGCTGAATCCGGGCTTTTTGCAGGGTACCGTTCACCACAGCGAAGACGTCAACCTGATCTCCCGGGGATATCGATCCGTCTTTCACGTCAACCCTGACATACATATGGTCCTTGTCCCATAGTGTCTTAAATTCAGCAGATAACGATCCTAGCTGCTCTGTCTTAAGTGCCGGAACCAGATTCCAGGCAAAATCCGGTTGTCCGTCGATGAGCGCCTTACCCTCCACAGACATTCCGGTCTTTCTCACAATCGTTAGTCTGGAAGGATCGACCATTCCCCAATAAGCAGGCTTGGCCTGATATTGCTTGTCAAAAGGAAACGGGGCATCCTGGCGGCCTGTACCCGCGGGACGATCATGCAGCCAGGTGTGGTCGTCTGCAATCCCCCAAATGGTAACATTGCTGATCCAGCCTCCTTCCACACCCGCATCAACGCCCGTTTGGTCCAGCCGCTTCAGCTCTTCAAACAGCTCTTTGTACCGATAACCTTGCTTGTCGAGCAATTCCTGTGGAACCGTCTGGTAGGCGTCGGTATTGTTCGTATACACCGAAACGTCCAGCTCGGTAAGCTGATTGTCAAAGCCCGCCTCGCCGAACATCCGGATGGAATCCGAGATTTGCTGGATGGACGGCCCGCTGATATTGATGTGCGTTTGATGGCCCACGCCATCGATCGGAACGCCTTCCGCCTTCAGCTGTTTCACGAGATTCAGCAGATAATCGCGTTTCTTCGGATTGTGCGTGCTGTAATCGTTGATGTACAGCTTGGCCTCAGGACCGGCTGCATCACGTGCCGCATGAAATGCGGTCCGAATATAGTCGAGCCCCGTTATTCGGTACCACTGACTGTCCCGCATGCCATCCGGACGCCCTTCATCAATGACCTCATTCACGACGTCCCAATCGCGGGCATCGCCCTTGTAGCGGCCGACCACTTCATGAATATAGGCTTCCAGCCTCTGAAGAACGAGCGCTTTATTCTCCGGCGTAGCTTCAAGATAATGGCCCTGATCATCCTTTAGCATCCATTCGGCCCCTTGCTGATGCCACAGCAGCGTATGGAACCGGAGATTCATGCCATGATCCCTGGCATAATCCCTGATCAGATCCGCGTTGGTAAAGTTATAGGTTCCTTCGCTTGGATTGAGGGATTCCGGTTTCATCACGTTCTCGGCAACGAGCGAGTTGTAATGGTAATCCAAAAGCTCCTTGTGCACGCCGGACAGATGCTTGGGCTCCACCGCTGCCCCGATCTCGAAATAATCCTGATACACATCCTTCAGTGCCGGAATATCCGTCTGAATGGAGCCCGGCAGAGCGAGCTTAATGTCATCGACATAGAAATTGGAAAGATCCGAGGTTTCCACATACAGCTTCAATGTTTCCATATCCGAACTGAAGCCGAATGTTCCTCTCAGTTCCACCCACTCCGTACCGCTCGCGGAGGCTGAGGCGACGGTCGTATAGGACGTGTCTGCTGTGCCCGCCGCTTTGTTCTCCATCGAAAGCGATAGTTTGACCGCAGCGGCAGGGGCTTCCTCAAGCCTCGCATAGGCTGAGATTGTATACGTTTTTTGGCTTACCATGATGTCTTTAACATCTTGGCTGGGCCCGTTCCAGTTGTTCGTCCGATCATGGACCTTTAATCCGTAGCCGCCGCTATGGGCTGCATCTGGCAAAGCTTCTACTGTCTCCGAATCGCGTGGTCCCCAATCCATCGTCGTTCCGTCTTCAAAATCCCATACGACCGTATTCTCTCCCCCCGGTATCTCACTGCCGGGGTCCGGTGCCGGGTTAATCAACCGGACCTTGAATTCGTCCATATAATAAGCGGCGTCCGGACTGCTCGGGCTCTGCAGATATACCTGCAAGGCTGAGGCATTAACATCGTATTTATAATTGCCTTTTATCTCTACCCACCCGTCGGCGGATACATCGACCGGACTGCTGAAGTTCACGTATTCCGGCTCGGCTCCGGTTTGCTGCATGGCAAGCTGAAGCTTCTGAGACCCTTGGGTGCCCTCCTTCAAATGGACATAAGCGGAAATTTCATAGGTAGCTCCCTTGTCCAGCCGATTCGTGGCGGATAGATTAAACCCCGGTCCGTTCCAGTTCGCCGTCCTTCCCTCGGTCAGCAAACTCCCTGTCCCTTCATAGGCATAGGTAGCGGAAGTCACCGTCTCCGTCCCCCGTTTGAACCACCCCTCCGTCCCCCCATCGAAATGATGGTGAATCACAAGATCCTGATCAGCGGGCCTTTGGGCCGGTTCAACTGCCGCCGCACTCCAACTAGGCGGAATGAGCAGCATGGACGCGATCAGCATCAGGCTGATCTTCCTAAAGACTGTTCTCTTTGACACGGAATACTTGCCTCCTCATCGGTTGCATTTATGGTCTGTCCTCTAGCGAAACCTTGGTCATTCTTTGACGCTGCCCACGTTCAACCCGACGACGAAATATTTCTGCAGAAACGGGTATACCACCAGAATGGGAACGGAAGCTACAACCGTTACGGCCGCCCGTATGGACAACGGCGTTACCATGGCGGCGGCAGAATCCTGGGTCATGCCTGCGCCAGCGGCCACATTCGGATTGCTGTTGGAATTCATGCTCGACGACAGCAGTTTCATGAGCTCGTACTGCAGCGTGCTCAGCTTCTGCGTAGACGACGTATACAGAAACGCGTCAAACCATGTGTTCCATGCGCCTACCGCTACAAACAGCGCGATCGTGGCAAGCACCGGCTTGCACAGCGGGAAGATGATCTGCATGAAGATTTTGAAATCCCCGGCGCCGTCGATTCTTGCGGATTCAACCAGGCTTTCGGGAAGGGTGCCGATGTAGGTGCGGATCACAATCAGGTTGAACGCACTCACCATGGACGGCAGGATGTATACCCAAAAGCTGTTCAGCAAATTCAAATCCTTGATCAGGAAATAACCCGGGATCAAACCTGCGTTAAAGTACATCGTTAATACAAACACCAGCGTAATCGGCTTGCGGAAGGCGTATTCGCGCCGGCTTAACGTGTAGGCCAGCATCGTCGTCAGGAAGATATTCAGAACGGTGGAGAGAACGGTTCTTGCCACGGTGATCCAGAATGCGTCATAAATCGTCCCGGAAGCGAATACCGCCTTGTAATTTTGCAGCGTCCACTCTCTCGGGAGCAGATAGATTCCGCCGCGGATCGTATCGTTCCCCGCATTGAACGACACCGCAATCGTGTTCAGGAACGGGTACAACGTCACGATCACCAGAAAGATCATAAATACGGTGTTAAACGTATTGAATAAAACCGGCTCCACGCGCGTTCGGACGATATCTTTCTTCAAGGGAGCGTTTGCCGCATTCTGCGGGCTGAGCTGCTGATTTCCCATGTCTATAACAACCTCTCTTCCCCAAGCCGCTTCGCGGTCCAGTTGGCGAGCAGCAGCATGGTAACGCTGACCACCGTCTTAAAGATCCCGCCGGCCGTAGCCATCGAGTAATTTCCCTGCGCAATTCCATACTTCAGCACGAAGATATCGATCGTCTCCGCCCAGTCCACCACGAGCCCGTTGCCAAGCAGATACTGCACCTCGAATCCGGCTTCCAGAATATGTCCGATGGACATAATCAGCAAAATCACGATGGTTGCTTTGATGCCGGGAAGCGTCACGTGGAGCATCTTGCGATAGCGGCTGGCCCCGTCGATTTCGGCGGCTTCGTAAAGCGCAGGATCGATCGAAGCAATGGCAGCCAGATAGATGATGGTGTTCCAGCCCACCTCTTTCCATACATGGGAGCCCCCGACGATGCCCCAGAAATACTTTCCTTCGCTCAGCCAAAGAATCGGTTCCTGGATGATCTGAAGCTTCATCAACAGATCATTGATGATGCCGTCCGAGGCCAGCGAGGTGGCCACGATGCCCGTTACGATAATCCAGGACAAGAAATGGGGCAAATATGAAATGGTCTGAACGGTTCGTTTCCAAAATACTTTCTTGATTTCGTTTAACAGCAGCGCCAAAATAATGGCGGTAACAAACCCAAGCACGAGGTTGATCAAACTCATGCCTACCGTGTTGCGCAGCACGCGCAGGAAGTTGTCGTCCGTAAACAGGAACCTGAAGTGCTTAAGCCCCACCCACGTCTGTTGCCCGAAGTCCCTCGCCGGCTTGTAATCCTGGAAGGCCATCGTCCAGCCCCATACGGGGACATAGGCAAACAGGATAATGTACAGCATCAACGGGACTGACATCATGATCAGCTGCTTCTGATTTTTGATCAGGGTCCATGTGATCGGCTGCTTCTTTCCCCTCTTGGGATGCCGGACGGCTCTTTTTTTCGCTAAGGTCTCATCCATATCAAGCTGCTCTCCCCACCAACCTTAATTTTAGAAAGTGGAAGGCCAACAGCTCGCCTTCCACCCTGATCTTCAACCGTTTATTTGCTCCAATTGTCGATTCTCCATTGGATCTGTTCGTTAATCCGATCTTCATAAGCTTTAATGTTGATTTTTCCGATCTCGGCCGTATACTCGCTCCAAGCCGATTCGAAATCAGCCGGTTTGGCCAGGATGGCCTTAGGCAGGAATTTGGTAGACAGGTCATTCAGCTTCGTGTTGACCACCTTCGCTTCCGATCCTTCTACCAAATCGATGGTCCATGCCGGGTATGCCACCTCGTTCTCCGGCGGCTCGCTGAAGAAGTCCACGTAGCTGTCAAAGCCGTAAGCTTCAAGGAACTTCTTGTCGTATTCCTTCAGGCCGGCTTTATACTCCTCAGGCTGAGCCGCCGCATCCGTCGCGTTGCCGTCGCTGTAGCTTCCTTCGATTTTCGGTGCGAAGCCGAAGAAGGCATCCGCTTTGTTCGCCAGCTTCCAGGTCCCGTCCGTAAACGCATCACGCTGCTCCTGCGTTTTCATAAAACGGCCTTCGTCATTCACGATGTAATCCTCGCCCTCGATTCCCCAGCTCAATACCTTCTGCCAATCCTCCGTAATCAAGGTGTCGAGCAGCTTCAGGATTTTGACCGGATCCTTGGCGTTCACGCTGATGCCGAAGCCATTATTCAGGTTGAGCGGCCCGCGGTCGCGATAATGGTCCTTGATGCTCTCGTCGTAAACCAGCGGAAGGCCGACATACGTTCGTTCATCCTTGCCCTGCGTAATCAGGGAGTTCTCGGCGTTTTGGAAGTTCCAGTGCTGATCGAACATCCCCAGCACCGTACCGCTGGACAGCTTGGCAAGATACTGGTCATAGTTTTGCACGAAGGTCTCTTTGTCGATCAGTCCCTGTGCATTCATCTCGTTCAGCTTCTGGTAGTACTGCTTAGCATAATCCTTGTTGGCAAATACCTCGGCAACGCCATCCTTAACTACGACACCTCCATCGTTCGGATGTCCGATCAAATGCTGCGGGGCGTTGAACAACCCCCAGTTTCTCCAGTCGTAATTCAGGATTTCGAACCCGATCGTCGGGCTGCCGTCAATGGTCGGGTATTTCTCCTTATACTTGGAGATCAGATCAAAATACGCGTCCAGCGTCTTGACCTTTGGATAACCGAACTCCTCCAGCACCGCCTTCTGAATCCAGAATGCCGGTCCCGAATACCAGGTGCTGTTCAGCTTCCCGTTGAAGACTCCGTAGTTCGGAAGAATATAGATATGGCCGTCATTCGGGTCTTTCATCATGTTCCAATAGTCTTCATAATGCTTTTTCAAATTGGGAGCATGCTCCTCAATCAAATCTTCCAGCGGAATATAGGCACCGGCCGCCGTAAGCTTCGTATTTCCGGTCATCATATCCGGATAATCGGAACCGGCAATCATAACGCCCAGTTTCTGATTGATATCGCCGGCCAGAAATTCAAAGTTGAAGGTGGCGCCGAGCTCATCCTTGATTTTCTTATAGATTTTGTTATCCGGCGTCGGCTGCTGCCCAGCCTCCCCAATAAAAACGCTTACCTCGAATGGTTCGACCTTATTCCCGTCCGTCCCGGGTGTTGTTTGTTCCGCGGAGTCCTTTGGTTCCGGCTGGGCCCTGCTATTCCCGTTTCCGCCCCCGCAGCCCGTAAGGACGATGCAAAGCGACAACAGCAACGTCGTGCTGAGCCGAAGCCATGATTTTGTCTTCCCCCCCATAAAAGCACCTCCGTCATAATGTGGTTACACCGCTGGTGATCAACGGCCTTGCATGTAACCTATCTATATTGTAAAAGCGCTTTCAAATACGGACTATACTGGAATTAAAGCATTAACCTTAAAAACTTTAGAACATCCGGTTCTTGAATTCATTCGGCGACATGCCCCATCTTTTATCGAAATGCTTAAGGAATTGGTTGTAATGGCTGTAACCGACCTTTTCCGCAATCTCGCTGTTCTTCAGCTTGCTCTGCTTCAGCAGCGCGACCGCTTCATCAATCCGCAAATTATGTATGAGCTCGTTAAAGCCGATCCCGTTCTTTCGCATCAGCAGCTGGCCGAGATAGACGGGATGCAGATAAAAGAGCTCCGCCAACCGCTTGATGGTCAGATTCTCCCGGTAGTGCAGCCGAATATAGCCATTAATCTCGTGGATTAAGCCTTGCGATTGCCGGGCTTGCTCCAGGAGAAGAAGGTCCATGCACTCTTCCCCGCACCGTAACAGCTCCGCCATCAAATCGTCCAGATGGTAGGTTCCGTCCGTTAGTCCGGCGGCATTGGATTTGGCTGCCAGGATTCGGGCTTCCGCATCTTCCGTCTCCTTCGCCAAACCCATGATCTTATATAGAGCATGAATGACCATTTTTTTCACGATTCCCGGCGCGATGCGCTGTTCCCGAAACGTGGATGCAACCAATTGAACAGCCTCACGGAATTCCTTCTTATCGAGGAGCTCCGCGGACCTGATGACCTCATCCATCAGGCTTGTGGGATAATGATAATGAAGCGGCCGATCCCTTACCTCCTCATAGAAAATCATCCCGCCATATTCCGTATCGTAAAATTGATGCTCGATGGCTTCGTTGGCGGTCTCGTAGCAACGACGGATCTTCGCAAGAGACTGTTCCCCTTCTCCTACAGCCATAAACAGCCGCCGTCCTGCATAACGGTAGAGCAGCTCGCAGATCGTGCCGGAAGATTCGCTCCCTCGGCCAGGAGAATATCCGAACACCAAACCAAGCCGGTTCGGTTCCAAATCGATGACATACTCCGATTCGGCCTGGGCGGACCATCGGCTAACGGTTTCCCTGACGTCTGAAAACAAGAAGGGATCAGCCTGAATGAGACACACGTTCCACTCTTGATGGACGGCGGATAAAGTCTGAAGCTTCGCCAGTCCGCCAGCCTGAAGCGGTTTTTCCAGCATCGCTAGCTTGATCAGCGAAACAGCCTCTTCCCTGATGGCAATCGCGTCCAGGCCTAGTCGGCGCTGCTCCTCCATCAGCTCTTCATGAATCTTGCCCAGCTCCTCCTCGGCTTCTTCCGCGATAATGGGCTTCAACATGTAGTGATGGATGCCATGACGCAAAGCCTTCCTTGCATATTCAAATTCGCTGTAGCCGCTCATGATGGCAAACTTTACGCCGCTGCCATGAAACTGCTGCCACGTTTCAATCATCTGCAGCCCGTCCATGAGCGGCATATTCACATCCGTAATGACCAAATCCGGCGCAAGCTCGCGGATCATCTCCAAGCCCTCCACCCCGCTGCCGGCGGTTCCGCAGACGCTAAACCCCAATCGTTCCCAATCGATCCACAGCGCCAACCCTTCCAGCGCACCGGGTTCGTCATCGATCAACAGCACTTTGAATCGCATGATTCTCCCCCTCTCCGCCTTCTAACTCCCGAAACTCCAGCAGCCGGATCGGAATCTCGAATGAAACGGTTGTCCCTTGATTCGGCGTGCTGGTAATGTTGAATATGACATGATCGTCGTAGTACAGCTCCAGCCGCCGATATACGTTCCGAATGCCAAAACTGTTTCCCGAGAACTGCTCGTTACGGACTGAGAGGATAATGTCCCGAAGCTTGCCTTGCTCGATGCCTTTGCCGTTATCCGTAATGACGATGCAAAGATAATCACGGGCAACCGAAGCGCTTATGGTCACCAGCCCCGCTTCATCCATCGTCTGCAGGCCATATTTGCAAGCATTCTCAACGAGCGGCTGGATGCTCATTTTCGGAATTTTATAATGAAGCGCTTCCATATCGATATCAAACCTGTATTCGAATTTATCCCGAAACCGGAACTTTTCGATTTTGAGATACATTTCGATAAACCGAATTTCCTCCTCGACCGAGACCAGATCCTCTCTCCAGCTCAGCAGTCTGCGGAGCAGCTTGGACAAGCTTTTGATAATATCGGTCACATCCGTGTAACAGTTCTTGGTGCAGACCACCAATATCGCATTCAGGGTATTGAACAGAAAGTGGGGATTCATCTGGCTCTGCAAAAAGTTCAATTCAGCCCGAACCCGCTCCATCTCCAGATTCTTCTTCTGAATCTCCAGCTTGTACACATTGTTGATCAGGGAATTCATCTTCGTTGTCATCTGATTGAAATTCCGGATGAGTCCGCCGATTTCGTCCCGGCCCTCGTCAATTTCAATCAGGTCGAATTTCTCGTTGCTCACCTTCTGCATATGACGCGACAAACGCTTCACCCGGTAATTGTAGGATCTGAGCATGACCGTAATGAAAACCGCCGCAACCAGCGTGACAACCGCTGCCAATGCTACCGTAAACAGCTGCATATCCAGCATGGCGCTCGTGATTCTGCTGCCCCGGGTGATGCCGATCAGCTTCCACCCCTTCACGTACCTCGCCGTTCCGATCGAGAACACGTGCCGATCCGCTTCATCGTATTGCTCGAGATCAAACTTCGGATAAGCGCTGTACTTCCCTCTCTCATAACCGCTGCTGGCCGACATAATCACCTCGTTGTTCTCGTTCACCAAATACATATCGAGGTAATCGCGTTCCCGCATAATAACGTCATAAATCTTGCTAAGATCGATATCGATCCGCAGCAGTTTCTTATAGGTGGCATAGCTATCAAAATAATCCATCTTCTCAATTACGCTTAAATACGGGACCGTCGAAGCCGAGTTGTTTGCCTCCGTCGCCCTGTACGCCGCCACCAGAACCGGGTTATCCGAGCTGCTCCACAACGCATACCAATCGCTCTCGAGCACGTCATCGGTGATCGCATGGTAGTTGCCGCCAGACACAATGGTGGAATTCTCGGTAAAAATGCTAATCCGCTGAATCTGGTTGTTAACCGGAATGTAGCTGGTTACCCGATTTCTTAGCTGTTCATCAAAGGTCTCGTAGAAGTCCAACTGGGACTCATATTCACGGTCGAGCATTTCGTAAAGGGTCTTATCCGTGCTCAGCGCATGACTTACAGCCACCCCGCCGTCGATAAAATTATGAATATCCTTCCTAGCCCGCTCCATCGATATATCGAGGTTCTGCTCCTCTCTCTCCCGGATCAGCTCCGACATCCGATCCATAAAGATGAGGTTGACCACCAGAATAGGCAGCAGTACCCCAATGACAAATATAAGAAAAAATTTAGTTTTTAGCGGAATATCGTTCACGAAATTCCCCAGCCTGAACATCCTCTTCATGAAGGCACCCTCCCGGTTTAGCGCAGCTTGCTTTCAACATGATTCTTGTAATTCGAGGGCAGCATCCCGGTTGTCAGCTTAAACTTATGGATAAAATAGTCCGCGTTCGGGAACCCGACATGTAACGCAACCTCGGAAACCTTCATTCCGCTCCGCTTCAGCAGCAGCTTGGCCTCCTCGATCCGTTTGTCATTCAGGTATTCCTTGAACGGCTTGCCTGCATGCTTCTTGAACAGCTGTCCCAAATAGGTGGCGTTCATATGAAAATGTCGTGCCAAATCCTGAAGCTGCAGCTTGCTCCGGTACTCCCGGTCGACATACTGAATCACTTGAAAAATGGTGTTGTGCTCGTTAAGCTTGCCTAACTCGGCCAGCTCCGAAGCAGCCTCGAACGAGAGCAGCCCCATATAATTCTTTAACGCTGCACAATAGCAAGCATCGCCCAGATGTCCAAGCTCCCCTTGCAGCCGGTTCATGAAAAGATCCGGATCTCCATTCATCTCCGCGATCCTGCGGCACAGCTTCAGCTCCAGATCGGCCACATCGGCTTGAACAGCCCGAAGGCGGGGCAGGTGATCGGTCATGGCTGCAAAAATTCGCGCCAAGCATGACTCGATGGATGCATGCTCCCCCGACATGATCACGGAAAGTAATTCGTCTATCCATCCGATGGGGAGTCCCCGGAGGTGCTGGACTCTCCTTAATTCTTGATAACAAAACACGCCACTTCTGCCTTGGCTCCGTTTATCATCGCGTACATCCGCGCTTTGCCTGTAAAGCTCTCCGATTGCCTGAACTCCTGCCCCCGTGCCGCTCAACGCTACGATTACCGGTTCTTCAAACTCCCGGGCCAGAGCATACTGCAATTGAAGCGCGGTCTCCATAACATCATCCGGAGTCGAATGCTCCACACGAAGCACCAGTCCCATGCTCCCGCTGTCGTCCTGGAAGCAGCCCAGCAAGCCTTGGGGTCCATTCTCCGCCATCCAGTCGATCCAATCCACGCTCCCCCCGAACCCCCCCGCCGGTTCAATCAATAGGCACTGCAGCAGCGGCTCACCCTGGATTTGCATCGCTTTGCAGGCTTGGTCCGCTAAATCGACGTTAACCCCCTCACGGATTAACCGGTTCAATAAATAATGGACGGCAAGTCCCGCCTTCTGCCGAAAGCTGCGTTCCGTTTCAAACTCGTCACGGATCTCGCGGCTGAGCTTGACGAGCAGAGCCTCGATCTCCTCGTCGTCGATCGGTTTCAGCAAATACTCGGCGACCCGTTGGCGCATGGCGATATGCGCGTATCCAAAATCATCATATCCGCTCAGAATAACGAATTTTGGAGGATGAGGCAGTGTCCGATTGCTGTGCTCAATCAATTCCAGGCCATTCAGGACAGGCATGTGGATATCCGTCATCACCAATTCGGGTTTCAACTGTTCCATTAACTTTAGCGCTTCCGTAGCGCTCAGGGCTTCTCCGCATATTTGAAATCCAAACCGGTCCCAGTCGATCATCGTTCTCAGTCCCTCCAAGACCCATGGTTCATCATCCACCAGAAGCACATTGAACATCGTCCTTGTCCCCCTTCATAAAGCGTTATTATGTAAGCGCACTCATTTTACCTCATACTACCATACTAGTATATCCGTGAGAATATACTGCAGCTCCGCTTCTTTCATATGGGTACAGTTCTCCTTCCCCCTCAGCCATGACCCTCTTCTGGAATTGAAGCCGTTCTTCAGTTGGCAGATCATGAACATAAAGCGTATATACCTTGCTTGAACCTCGTCTTTATCCCGGTTAGAACACAAATAACCCGCAAACGGCTTCCTCATTCAAGGAATCCCGTCTACGGGTTATCCAAACTCCTTATCCCTTAATCCCGGATAAAGTAACACCTTCAATAATATATTTCTGCCCGATGATATACACGATGAGAACCGGGATGAGCGCAATGGCAGCCCCCGCCATCATCAGCGTCCAATCCGTTGCATACATGCCCCGGTACAAATTCAGCATCATCGGCACGGTAAACTTATCCGTGCTGCTGAGAAAAATCAGCGGGTTAAAGAAGTTGTTCCACATCCCGAGGAAGGTAAAAATCCCGAGTGCCGATAAAGCCGGTTTGATTAGAGGTATCATGATCCGGGCGTAGATCGTCCAGCGATTCGCGCCGTCCACGATGGCCGCCTCTTCCATTTCCTTCGGAATGCCTCTGAAGAATTGCCGGAGCAGAAATACCCCGAAGGCGTTCAGCAGTGCGGAAGGGACGATAATCGCCAGATGCGTATCCAGCCATCCGATATTTTTCATGATCAGATAAAGCGGAATAATGGTCACTTGTCCCGGGACCATCATCGTTGCCAGAAACAGAATGAACAGCGGCTCCCGGAACGGGAACGTGATTTTGGCAAAAGCATAAGCCGCCATGGAGCAGGTAATCAGCTGTGAAACCACGACGATTATATTGATGTAGAAGCTGTTGAAATACGCACGCCCGAACGGCAGCGCCGTCAGCGAATCCTTATAATTGGACCAGATGAACGGGTCCGGAATCCATTTGGGCGGCACGACGAATACTTGCGACAAATCCTTGAGCGAGCTGAGCACCATCCATACAAACGGCAGCGCCATCATGCAGGCGCCTATGATCAGCACGATATGCAGCACCACGGTGGACATCCTCAATCCCCGATGTATCATTCATTTTCCCTCCTTCCTAAAGGTTCGACCGTCAGTCTTCGTAATGCACCCACCGCTTGGACATTTTCATCTGGAACAAGGTGAGCGACAGAATCATCACGAACAGGATGACCGCCGACGCCGTGCTTTTGCCAAAGGTGAAGTCCGCGAAGGCCGTCTCGTAGATGTGATAGACAAGCGTATAGCTGGCCTTCGCCGGCCCGCCGGAGGTCATGACAAACGACTGGTCGAACACCTGGAAGGAACCGATGATGGACATGATCGTTACGAAAAAGGTCGTCGGCGACAGCAGCGGAATCGTAATATGGATCAGCTGCTGCCATTTGCCGGCGCCGTCGATCTCGGCCGCCTCGTAATAACTTCTCGATATGCCCTGAAGTCCGGCCAGGAACAGCACCATGTTGCCTCCCAGCCCCATCCAGACACTCAGCAGGGCAATCGAAGGCATCACGTACCTGGAATCCGTCAGCCAGGAAGGGCCCGTTATCCCGAACCACTGCTTCAGGTACATGTTAATAAGGCCGAAATCGGCGTTGAACAGCCACATAAACACAACGGCAACGGCGACGGACATCGTAATGTTGGGCATGAAGTAGATCAGCCGGTACAGAATTTTCCCGCGAACCCGGTTTAAGCCTACCGCCACCAGCATGGCGAGAACGATGCCTGTCGGAACCGACAGAATCGTGTAATACACCGTGTTCACCAAAGCGATATGGAACTCCTCATCCTGAAGCTGGGATACGAAATTTTGGAGCCCGATAAACTTCTTGGCCCCCATGCCGTCCCAGTTCATCATGCTGATGACAAAGGCTGAGATCAGCGGAACCAGTGAAAAGGCGATGAGGCCGATCATTTGAGGGAAGATAAAAAAGTAACCCCATAAACCGTCGGATGTTTTGCTCTTTAAGGCGGTCGTTCTCCTCTCCGGAAGCCGCTCCGGAGAAGGAGCGGCTCCGGAGCTTCCTGCAGGCTGCGTCTTCATTTCATCTCACCGTTCCTCCCCAGAGCAGGTTCAATTCTTGCCGCTCTTATAATCCTGAATTTTCTTGTTGGCCATATCCTGAATATCCTTCAAGGAGCTTTCAAGATCCTGATCTTTCAGCCACAGTGCCTCGAACTTGGACGTAATATCCTGGCTAAGGCCTGGAATGCCGGCCTCGAACGGAGTCAGGGAATACCCGATTTCACGCGCGTCCAGGAAGAGCTGGGCATGCTCCGGCAGATTCCCTTCCAGCACCACCTCGTCCGTGCCCTGTACCGATGGGACGGCATTGCCGCCGCCCTGCAGGCGGAAGCGTTGACCCTCTTTACTTACGTACTCGGAGAAGAAGGTGTATGCCGCTTCCTTATTCTTCGATGCCTTGTTCATCACCAGGTATGCGGTCGGGATTCCGGCAGGTTCCATTTTGTTGCCGGTATTGGTTGGCCATGTGACCACGTCATATTCAAGTCCTTGATTCTTCTTGAACAACGGCAGGTACCAGCGGCCTGCAGCAACGAATCCGACCTGGTTGGACATAAACATGGCATCTCCGCCTTGCCCTTTGGGAAGCGTGCCGGAGAAGGTGATGTTTTTGGATTTCACGTTGTCGTACAGGAAGCGGAACGCCTCCATTGCTTTCGGATCCGAAGCTGCCACGAAATTCCCTTCGTCGTCGTACACCCGGCCGCCGTTGGAAGTAACCCAGCTGTGGTAGCTGTTCCAAGAGTTATCCAGCACGTAGCCGTACTTTTTGCTGTCCCGGATCTTGTCCGACATCTCCTTGAATTTGTCCCAGGTCCACTGTCCGTTCGCCTGAAGATCGGCCGGCATCTCGGTGATCCCCGCTTCCTTCAGCACCTTCTTGTTGTACCACAGCACCATCGGATTACAGTCCACCGGTACCCCGAAGGTCTGACCATCCCGCACGGCTGCGCCCCACAAGCCTTCAAAATAATCCTCTTTCTTGATCACGCTTTCCGGTGCTTCCATATACGTCGTCAAATTCTCAATGCTCTGATTCTCGATCAGTTTCACGACCAGGGCGTCCCCTGCGTAGAAGACATCCGGGGCGGTCCCACCTGTTAATTGGGTTAATATTTTCTGATCATACTCGCCCGGAATCGGAATAAATTCGACCTCAATGTCCGAGTGCTTCTTATTAAAGTCCTTCGTGAGCTCCTGAAAGCGGCTAAGCTCTCCGGGATTTCCCCAGGTCGCCCATTTAATCTTGACCTTCTCACCGCTTCCGGACTCCCCACCCTCTGATGTTCCGCCGCCTCCACACGCTTGGAGTATGGATGATAGTAGAAGAATGATTACAAGCAATGACCCTCTCACCTGTTTCCTTGTCATTTCATTTCCTCCATTCAAACCAGATTTGGACTCGCTGGCACAGCTCTTGTAAACGCTTTAATTATAAAATTTTGACAAAAAGCTTTTGAACGGATTATGTTCCGAAAAAGTGGATTCTTTTCCGATCCTATGAATTTCCATTATTTCCGCTGCTGTCCCTGGTACTCCGCAGGCGTCATGCCTACCATCTTCTTGAACAGCTTGCTAAAGTATTTCACGTCATTAAATCCGGAGCGGTCCGCCACTTCATACACTCGCAGCGATGTCGTGGAGAGCAGCTCCTTAGCCCGTTTCAATCTCAGATCAATCACATAGTCGATGAAGTTGTGTCCCGTGACACGCTTAAATAATTCGCTAAAATAGTTGCGGCTGACGGCCACTTCGTCCGCCACCTCCTGCAGGGAGATCGGCTCGGTAAAGCGCGCTTTAATATATTGAACGGCCTGCAGCACGATTCGCTCATGCAGCGTAGATTCCGGTACAGGGTGACGCATGGCCTCATCCCGCAGCGTATGGAAGCCTTGAAGGACCAGCTCCTTCACTTCCTCCACCGAGCGAAGCTTGCCCACTTCCCCGATCTGTGGAAGCGGCGGGCCGCCGGGAAGATGAAACATAGCGAGCAAGCTCAGAAGCTCCTCTGCTTCTCGGAGGACCGCCCGTTTCTTCATCCTTCCGGGCTGCCAGCGCAGCATGATGGACTGCAGACGCTCTCCGCTTATGTCCATGTTCCCGACCGTCAGCGCGGCTCTTAGGGCATGCAGCTCGGCGGCCGGCCTCTCCTGAGCCGAATCGGCATTGGTCAGGGGGAGCTCCTCTGCCCGCAGTATCTGTTTATCTTTATGAAAAAAGAGGCCTTCCAGGCTCTCGCTAGCTTCTCGAAACGCTTCCTGCAGCTTATCCATGCCGTTATATCTCCTGCTGAGCCCCATGGTGCATCGGGTCGGCAGATGGATTGCTGCTTCATGCTCTGAAGCAGGCACCCTTCCTGCATGCCGTAGAGGCACGTAGGCAGCGATCCGGTCCGTCTCCAGCCGAACTGCCAGCGCTTCCGGCACCTGGTCATATAACAGTCCCATCAATCGCTCGATCTCGTCATGCCAATCCTTGGGCTGCACCCCGGCCGCACCAGCCCCTGAATCAGAATCAAGCTGGAGCACGGCCAGCATATATTCGCCGTTAAGATTTTGGGCTTCCAGATTGGCGATTGCACCCGGTTCTCCGGACAGCGCCTGAAAGAGGATTTTCTCGGCGGCTTTCTTCTGATTCATACGCTGCTGGTGCTCATGCTCGGTCAGAATCCGCTGCATCTGCTTCTCCTCTTCCAGCTTCGAACGCATGTGATCCAGCACAGCACCCAAAGAGTCCGCATCCAGCGTCGGCTTGAGAATATAATCCGAAGCGCCAAGCCTTATGCCTTCGCGCACGAATGCGAAATCGCTATGACAGCTGAGCAGCAGCACCTTCACCCAAGGACAAAGCTCTCTTGTCCGGCGGGTCAGTTCCAAGCCATCCATGACCGGCATCGCGATATCCGTGATCAGAATGTCCAGATCCCCGTTCAGAATCCATTTCATTGCCCGTTGTCCATTGGAGGCCTCGCCCACAAGCCGGTAACCATATTTCTCCCAGTCGAAGGTCGAGCGCAGTCCTGTACGTGCGATCGCTTCGTCATCCACGAGCAGCACTCTGTACATAATCGTCACCCCTTTGCCTCGCAAACGTTATCGTGACCCGCGTTCCTCCGCCTTCCGGGCTTTCCACCCATACCCCATAGCGGCTGCCGTAATACAGCTGGACTGTTTGGTGAACATGACGCAGCCCGATGCGGGTCATGCCGTGCTTGGAGTGATCCTGTTCATACGACAGCAGTCCCTCTATTCGTTCAGGCTTGATGCCGATTCCATTGTCCTCGATTCGAACCATGACATCCTGCTGGTGCGAAGTTACCCGAATCGTAATGACGCCGGCTTCATCAAGCGGGGCAATCCCGTGAAAGATTGCATTCTCCACAATCGGCTGCAGCAGCATCCGGGGAACATAGAGGTCCTCCATTTCCTCGGGGCAGTCGATCCTCAGCTCAATTTGATGGTCGTAGCGGTAATTCTGGATAATCATATATTTCCGAAGCAGCTCAAGTTCATCTCCAAGCCTTATAAACACGCCGTTTCGCTCCAGGCTCCCCTCCAGCAGATGAACAAGGGCCGTGACCGATCGATCCACGTCATTCGTCCGATTAAGCTTGGCCATCCAGCGAATCGAATTCAATGTATTGTAAAGAAAATGGGGATTGATCTGATACCGCAGCGCACGGATTTCCGCCTTCTTCTTCTCGGATTCCTCCGCGGCGATTCGCCTGATGAGCAAATCGATCTGCTCAATCATTTTGTTGAAGCTTCGGCCCAGCTGGCCGATTTCACTGGGCCCCACATTCTTGCTGCGGACCGACAAATCGCCTGCTTCGCTTCTGCGCATCAAGCGGCTTAAATGAACGAGCGGATTGCCAATCCTCCGCGTCATGAAATAACCGATGCCGATCGCGGCCAGGATCGATCCGAATACAATCCAGACGGTGAAACTCCGAATGCTCGCCGAATCCGCGGTCAGTTCCTTCAGCGGCACCATGCCGACCACATGCCAGCCGTTGTTCAGGCGCGAAGGGATCATCAGCGTTTTTTTGTTGTTCAGGTTATATTCCGTCAAACCCGAGGGCAGCTTGATCCGGGACTGCTTCCCGTACATTGAAGGATCGGGATGATAAAAGTAACGATTCTCGTCATTGGCCACGTACATATACCCTGTGTCGCCGAACTGGACATGGTTTAATTCATCGATCAGGACGTCTCCCATAATCTCGATAAACATCACCCCGACAATCTCCCCCGTATCCCAGCTTCGGATTGCCCGGCCCAGCCCGAACACGGGAAATCCCATTCCCGTTTGCTTCAGGTAGGAGGTATCGGACAAACCGAACCATACTGCCTGCCCATTCGCCTCCAGTATCGATCGATACCAAGAAGAATCCCACTGGTCCGGGATGGACATCAAGGAATCGGCGCTCAGGACCGAATTGTTCCGCTGCACGTCAAACACGTACACGTCCAATATCTCCGGCGAGTTAATCATGATGGAGGTCAGCAGGTCCTTCCCCTCCTTTACCTTCAACGTCAGGTCATATTTACTGATATCCTGATCCTCCAGAATGCCGTGAACCACCTTGCTGTTCAGCACCATCATCGAGGAATCGTCCAGTTTCTTGAAGAACATATTCAGCTTGTCACTGACTTGGGTGATGGTGAGGGAAGCCACTTTACTGACCTGTTCCTCCACGATTGAGGCCGATTTGTTATACGACAGGAACCCCATAATGAGAACCGGGAGTGTTGTGCCGATGAAAAAAAACAAAAACAGTTGAATGACAATGGAATGAAGACGATGATATCCCCGCATACATGCTCCCTCCGTTCATAAAATGAAAACTACGACCCTTTTACGATAGCGCTTACATAACTGTTTACCCTTCTTTCTTCTACCAATTGGACTCTCACCTTCTGCCTTTCCCTTACCTCCTTCTCTAACATCCCGCTCCGGAGCACGCGTTTGAAGATCATATTGCCTCCCTCGCTCCCGGGTGTAATCATCGTATTATGTTTTCATGTCGATGTCCCTAAGTCCATCTGCTTATGTTTGGCTGCGCAAAAAAAAAGATGGACCCGAAAAACTCCGGGTCCATCTATTTATATGTTGATATAATGTCGCCTTCTAGGCTTAGTAAGCCAGTGTAAACAAACCGTTGATGTGGGACAGGTAACGCATGTTACTTGCTTCTTTCATCAAGGTTGCAGGCAGACCTTTCAATTGAGTCTTGTTAGCACCAATGGTACCGATGGCATCTTTACGTCCCAAGCTGCCGAGCGTACCGGAGAATACCGGTGTGAACGAAGCTTGTGCGCCGCCATTCAATTGAGCGAAGATGTTGTAGCCGATCAGCTCGCCCATTTGCCATGCCAGCTGTGCAGTTGGCGGGTATGGACGACCTTCTGGTCCCATGACCACCGCGCTGTCGCCTGCAATGTAAACATCAGGGTGAGATGCGGATTGCAGGAATTCGTTAACAACCGCACGTCCACGATTGACTTCGATGCCGCAGTTAGCTACAACGGAGTTGCCTTGTACGCCGCCAGTCCATACCAAGGTGCTGGTTTCGAGCGTGCTGCCGTCTTTCAGTTCAACGGTCGTGCCGTCCATTTTGGTGATCGGCAATCCGGTCAGGAAGTTCACGCCGCGTTTCTGCAGGCTTGTTGTCGCGCGGTCAACCAATTCAGCAGGGAAGCCTGGCAGAATGGAAGGAGCTGCTTCAACACAATAAAGCGTGATTTCTTGTGGGTCGATACCGTATTTGCGAGCCAGCTCGCTTCTCATATCGGCATATTCACCAACAAGCTCAACGCCTGTCAAACCGCCGCCGCCAACCACGATGGTAGCGTCCGCTTTGTTTTTCGTTTTGCTGTATTCCGCAATGCGGGACTCCACATGAGCACGCAGACGATTCGCATCGTTAACGGACTTCAGAATGAAGCTGTTCTCTTGCAATCCCGGAATACCGAAGAATGCCGTTTCGCTGCCCAGTGCGATAACCAGGGCATCATATGTGAAGTTTCCGCCGTCATCGAGGGATACCGAACGCTCATCCGGCTTGATTTCCTTAACGTTGCCGATGCGCAGGTCAACGTTCGCGCCGCGCAGAAGCTTGTCAAGCGGCAAAGCTACTGCTTTCTCTGCGATGTTGCCTGCTGCCAGACGGTGCAATTCCGTAATGATCTGATGGGTTGGGAAACGGTTGATCAGCGTGATTTGTGCGGCAGCACCAAAATGCTCGCGTGCAGAAAGCGCACTAAGCAAGCCGCCATAGCCTCCGCCCAAAATTAAAATATGTTTAGACATGACCATCCTCCGTTCTTCGTATGATTTATGGATTAACGCTTGTTTTGTTGGTCACGTTCGTTAAGAACGTCCAAAAAAGCCTGAGCATAGCGAAGACCCTTTTGAACCTGAGGATCTTTCAGCATTTTCATCAGACCAAATACGCCGATCTGACCTTGGTCGCCTTGAGCGTGTACACGGTCTCCGGCTTCGATGGCTGCAGATGCAACGCCTTTTGCTGCTGTCGTGATTGGCTTCGCGAATCCGCTAAGGGAAGCCATGGTGTCTTCCGCAAGCACGGGATCCGTAGCTACGGATTTACCGAAGTCATAAGCCTTAGTCATGACGGTCAGCATTTCCGTAAGTTTTGGAAGATTGTCCACGAGAGTTGTGAGGGATTCCTGAACCTCGGGCTTGAGCAGTTGTTCGAGCAGCACATCAGGACGGCTGGACGCCGCAGCTTCTTGGTTTCCTACAACATTTTCCGGAGTTTCGGACGGCTGTGGAGAAGATGTTTCTGTCATAAAGAATTGCCTCCTTTTCTTTAAGTGAATTCCCAAGATGGACTTGGCGACGATCGAACCGGCTAGCTTTAATTTTGGGATAACCGGTATCTATTATGCATCACTTACAAAAGTGCGAACTTATGGGTGACTCACTATCGCCAAAAATAAAGCAGGGGGAAGCTTCCCCCTCCTTTAATCTGAAACAATCTTAGGGATTGTGATAAATATCTCTAAGTACTAGTCTATAACTTGTGAAGCATAATTACAAACATAAAATGCAATTTTCGACTACAAAGTTAGAACGCGATACTCGCTTTCCTCATATGTCACTCTTGTAACAGGTCGGCCGGAAAAGTCAAGCGCTTCCCGAAGCGGAATCCAAGCGGTGCCGCCGATTAAATGAACATCCGAAGACACCGGTTTGCCCCCTGTTTGCATGGGGAATAGCAAGCCGTTAAGCGGATCTGCTTCCCAGCGATTCCCTGCCAGTGTCACCTGCACGGTCTTGTTGTGAGACTTCCAAGACACGCTTCCACCGAGCCGCTCCACCAGGGAACGCAGCGGTACCATCAACCGGCCGTCCACCATTTTGTATTCCCCTGCCGCAAACGCAGTCTCCATTCCTCCGAATTCCACGGCCAGCGTTCGCCCAGTCTCAAATAGTGCGGCGTTGGCTGCGACATGCTCGCGAATCCACTGCTGTGAAGGCTGTGAAGCCTTGCGGGCGGTCTGCTGAGCACGAAATTGAACGGGCTCGGTATCCGGAGAGAGTACGTCAAAGACATAGCCTTGCTTTTTATAATAAGAAATAATGTCCGGCAGAGCCTTCACGCTTTCGGCATGGCCTTTACCGTCATGGAGAAGCACGATCGCCTCCTTGCCGTTCACTTTCGTGGTCGCCCCCTTTACGATGTCCTTAGCCGGGACACCTCGATACCTGGAATCGCCGCTGTCGACGTTCCAATCGAATACATGATATCCCCCCTGCTTCATGAATTGAAAATAGGCTTCGTCGAAATGCCCGGCCGTCCCCCCGGGAGCTCTGACCAGCTGCGGCCGTTCACCCGTAATTAAACGAATGATTTCCTCCGTTCTCTTAATCTGTCCCCAGAAATCCTGAAAATGCCCGTAGAGCTTGTCATAACGATGATCATATGTATGATTCCCGATCACATGGCCTTCCTCATAGATGCGGTTAATAATCTCGGGACGGGTCTCCGCCTCCTTGCCCAGTACAAAAAACGTGCCCTTGATTCCTTCCCGCTTCAAGATATCCAACACGTCGAGCGTTAAATCCGATGGTCCGTCATCAAATGTCAGGTATGCCGTTTTGTCACTTGGTTTCTTATATTGAACAGGTGCGGCGTTCACGGCCGATGTATTCTTGAATGCAGTCGTGACGATTGGCTTGCTTGCCTCTTCCGGCTGCACCTGTACATCCTGCCGAGTTACTGTCATTGGCGGCGATGCCAGAGGAGCCTGTTCCACATATATGTCTATCGGCCGCTGGACCTCAAGCCCCATACCGATCATAATCAGCAATGCCAATACGCCGAAAAATACCGCTATTGATGTTACCCGCACCATATTTTTCATTATCAACTCTACCTCCATCATTTCTATGAGTTCGGCTTCCTGATAGATTATATGGAGGGCGTTTCAAAAAAAGACTAGGATTTGATATTTTCTTTGTCCTTGATTTATCTTCACATTACTAGTAAACTGAATTCAATTCCTTCATTCATTATCATGTTCAAATAGCTGTATTTGGAGCTTCACTATACGAATTGCCCTCTTCACCCATTACACAGTTGGAAGGGATGATAGAACAGATGAATCACCAACCTCTCATCAAGCGTGATATTACCGACGTCCAAGATGTCATTCTTCGGCGTTACAGCCGGATCCATGCCGCAGGACCCGTCATCGAATTTGGTAACTGGAGCCAATCCGATCCGTTTCTCGGCATGATGGAAGACAAGTTCCAGGCCGGTTCATTCGACGACCATCCCCATCGGGGAATCGAGACCGTTACCTATGTTATCGATGGGACTATCGAGCATTATGACAGCGTCTCCGAGCAAGGCGGGATGCTGGGACCCGGAGATGTCCAATGGATGACAGCCGGAAACGGCGTCATTCACAACGAAGTGCCGTCAGAGGGAATAACGGCTCACACCCTGCAGCTCTGGGTCAATCTGCCACGCGAGCAGAAAATGACAACTCCCCGCTACCAAAACCTGAAGGGAACCGATATGCCGGTCAGACAAGAAAAGGGTGCGCTCGTTCGAGTCTTCTCCGGTTCTTCCGGCGATGTCGCATCCCCCACTAAAAATCATGTTCCGGTCACCATGGTTGAGGTGTCCCTGGAATCTGGCGCTTCCATCACGCAAGACCTGCCCGGCAGTTATAACGGCTTCATCTATATTCTAGAGGGCAGCGGAACCTTTGGGAGCAACGGCGTGAACGCGGCTAAAAGCCAGGTGCTGCGGCTGGGCGCAGGAATCAATGGTCAGCTAAGCGAAATACAGGCAACGGCGACGGAGCCTCTTCGCTTTGTCCTATATGCGGGCGAACCGGTACGAGAGCCCGTAGCGGCCCGCGGTCCCTTCGTCATGAATACGGAGGAAGAAGTGAACGAAGCCTTTCGCGAGTATCGGAATGGCACGTTCTTGAAGCATTCATCCAACTAGGCCGGCCTATACCTCTGGTCTTATTTCTCTAAAAAAACGGTCCCTTATCATGCCTTTCCAGGCATGCTGAGGGACCGTTCTTCATATAGCTATGACAGCACGGCTGCGAGAACCGCTTCGACATGACCTTTCACTTTCACTTTCCGCCACTCGCCTGCCAGCTTTCCCTGCTCATCAATCAAGAAGGTAGAGCGTACAATACCCATATACTCGCGGCCGAACATCTTCTTCATCTGCCAGATGTCAAACATTTCGCTAACCTTATGCTCCTCATCAGACAAGAGCAAGTAGGGCAGGCTATGCTTATCGATGAATTTGGCATGGGATTTCAGCGGATCCGGGCTAATCCCGATCACGACTGCGCCCGCCTGCTCCAAGGCTCCGTAATGGTCACGGAAGCTGCAAGCCTCCTCGGTGCAGGTTGGGGTCATATTTTTCGGATAGAAGAACAGCACGACTTTACGTCCACGAAAATCGCTTAAAGCTATCTTCTCCCCGTTCGAAGCCGGAAGTGAAAAATCCGGCACTTGGCTTCCGACTGTCAACTGTGTTTGATCTGCGATAAGGCTCCACTCCTACTTTACGGACTTTAGTCCCGAAAATTGATTGTCTTTTCGAAAAAAATTATAATAGAATGAATGTCGAATGTTCAAATGTTCTATCGAATTTATTCATCAGCGTAATCCGAAAGGAAGAACACAATGACCAAAAAAACAAAGAAGACGATTATATGGAGTGTCAGCCTCATCCTCGCCGCTATTATTGGTTATGGCATTTATTATGCGGCATCGTTCTACGACGGCTTACAAAGTCTTCAGAAATCAGGTGAATCCTCTCCTTTTCGTGAAATTGAAAAGGTAGATGCCAAAGTGCCGGCACCGCCCGAGTGGGAAGGAACAGAGACGGTTAACATTCTGCTGATGGGCGTGGATGCACGCGGTTTTGAGGAAGGGGAAATTCCTCGCTCCGACAGCATGCTTGTTGCCTCGATTGATCCGGTGAAGAAAAAAATGCACTTATTCTCTATTTTGCGCGATACTTACGTAGAAATACCCGGATATGACCGAAACCGAATCAATACGGCCATCACGCACGGCCCGAATACGGCGATGAAGGCGGTAGGCGATCTGCTGGGCATTCCGGTTCAATACTACGTCTATACGGATTTCCAGGGTTTCATGAAGCTGGTTGATTCCGTCGGCGGGGTTGATTTCTATGTTGAGAAGGACATGAATTATGCCAGTAAAGCAGACAAAAACGAATACGACATCGAATTGAAGCAAGGCATGCAGCATCTGGATGGCAACGCGGCGCTGCAATATGTCCGGTTCCGCTATGATGCGATGGGCGACTTTACCCGCACCGAGCGTCAGCGCGAGCTCTTGAAGGCCGTAGCCAAGAAAATGCAGACCACCACTTCCATTATGAAGCTTCCGGACATTTTGAAGTCCGTCAGCCCGTATATTGATACCAATCTCGATGTCGAGGATATGTGGAAGCTTGCGAACGTTGCCTACAAGAGTAACATGAGCGGCAGCGAACAAGTACCTCCTATGAAACTCCTGAAGGAAGAACATATCGGCGGCGCTGCCGTTCTAACGGTCGGCAATCCGGATACGCTGAAACAGTATATCCAGGAAATATTAAATCCGCCAACGCCTGACCCTGAGACCGAAGGCAGCAAAGGCACGGAAGGTGATTCCGAGAACAGCGATACCAAGAAGAGCGACGCTGAAAGCTCCACTGCTCCATCTGCAACAACGGATCGTAACTAATACACATACAGCAATCAGGACAGGGCGCTACGTCATTTTAGCTTCCTGTCCTGCTTCATGAAGAAAGGAAGTTTAACTATGATGTCAACATCCAGAAAGCGTTCCGAAACTCTATATCAAGAAGCGCTGCAGCATATCGTAGGCGGCGTAAACAGCCCCTCCCGTTCGTTCAAGGCCGTAGGCGGCGGTGCCCCCGTTTTCATGAAACGTGCGAACGGGGCCCACTTCTGGGATGAGGACGGCAACCGCTATATCGATTATTTAGCAGCCTATGGCCCGATCATAACCGGACATGCCCATCCGCATATTACAGCTGCCATCACGTCGGCAGCTCAAAACGGTACCCTCTACGGGACGCCGACGGAGCTTGAGATCACCTTGGCCAAAATGCTGAAGGCCGCCATCCCGTCCATGGATAAGGTGCGTTTCGTCAATTCCGGCACCGAGGCGGTCATGACCACGATCCGGGTGGCCCGCGCCTACACCAAGCGCAACAAAATCATCAAGTTCGCCGGCTGCTACCACGGCCATTCCGATCTTGTCCTCGTAGCTGCAGGCTCCGGCCCTTCCACGCTCGGCATTCCGGACAGTGCCGGGATCCCGGCAAGCATTGCAACGGAAGTCATTACCGTTCCGTTCAACGATCTGGAAGGCCTGCGCGCTGCCCTCGACGCATGGGGCGATGATGTGGCTGCCGTTATGGTGGAGCCCATCGTTGGCAACTTCGGCATGGTGATGCCGAAACCGGGATTCCTCGAAGGCTTATGCCAAATGACGCACGACAACGGCTCGCTGGTCATCTATGACGAAGTCATCAGCGCTTTCCGATTCCACTACGGATCTACCCAAACCTATGCGGGTCTGGCCAATCATGAAGCGATTCAGCCGGATCTTACGGCTCTTGGCAAAATCATAGGCGGCGGTCTGCCTATCGGCGCCTATGGCGGCCGTAAACACGTGATGGAACAGGTCGCACCGCTCGGCCCAGCTTATCAAGCAGGAACTATGGCGGGTAATCCCGCCTCCATCGCTGCCGGAATCGCTTGCTTGGAGGTTCTGCAGGGTGAAGGCGTATATGAAGAAATGGAGCGCTTGACCATCAAGCTGACGGAAGGTTTGCAGGCATCCGCTGACCGCCACGGCATTCCGCTCACGATCAACCGCATCCGGGGTTCCTTCTCCACTCACTTCTGCGATCATCCGGTCACGAACTATGATGAAGCGCAGGACACCGACGGCGAAGCCTTTGCCGCATTCTTCCGCCATATGCTGGACCGCGGCGTGAATCTGGCTCCTTCCAAATACGAGGCCTGGTTCATGACCACCGCCCATACGGATGACGACATCGAGGCTACGCTTGAAGCTGCGGAGGAATCTTTTAAGGCCATGAAGAATTAATTTAGATATATTAGAAATCACGAAAAGGAGTTTTCCCCATGAAAAAGCGCTTGAACAAGTTATAACATGCTCCATATCCATGCCATGCTTCTACGGTCCGGATTCGTGGACCTCCTGACCTGTCCGATTCGAAACCTGAGTCATCTAAATATGAATGCGGAGGCTGGATAACATGAGAAGCGAACAAGAAATGATGGATTTGGTATTGGGCTACGCAGCCCGCGACGAACGGGTTCGGGCCGTGACCCTGGAGGGCTCCAGAACGAATCCCAACGTGCCGAAGGATATTTTCCAGGATTACGATATCAGCTTCCACGTAACGGACATGGACAGCTTTATTCAGGATCCGAACTGGATTGACGTTTTCGGGGAACGGTTGATTCTGCAGACGCCGGAAGACATGGCCTTGTTTCCCCCGGATCTTGGAGGCTGGTTCTCGTACCTGATGTTATTTACCGACGGCAACAGGATTGACATGACCCTGATTCCCATTGAGGAGAAAGAGAAATACTGCAGAGAAGACAAACTGATCCAGATCTTAATGGATAAAGATCAGACCTTCCCTAAGGTTTCTGCTCCATCCGACGAGGATTTCTGGGTAAAGCGCCCGTCGGCAGCCTTTTTCGAGGATTGCTGCAATGAATTCTGGTGGGTATCCACGTATGTAGCCAAGGGCTTGTGGCGGGAAGAAATACTGTATGCCCAAGACCACTTTCACAACATCATGCGTCCGATGCTGATGAAAATGCTGGGGTGGCAGGTAGGTACCCAGACCGATTTCTCGCTCAGCATAGGCAAGAACGGCAAGTACTTGAAAAGCTACCTGCCATCGGACAGTTGGAACGAGCTGATGTCCACCTACCCTCGCGGAACCTACGAAGAGGTGTGGGAGGCGCTGTTTATGATGGGAGCTCTGTTCCGCAGTACCGCATTGGATGTCGCTGAACAGCTGGGCTTTGAATACGATATGGGGCAGGATCAACGCGTGACCTCCTTCCTGCAGCATGTCCGGCAGCTGCCGGCGGATGCCAAGGCGATCTATTAAGATTGCGGGAAGCTGCCGTTCGCTTGATTCCAAATGACGCTGTGCTCGAAGAGGGTTGACCACTTGTCCAAATGAAGTTCTGATTGCTAAGGAAATGAATCAGCAAATAGAGACGCCGCTCCGGCGTCTCTATTTTTATGCTGCAGAACTCTCCCAAATCCCATCCGGGGCAGCGGCACTCTTACTCAACCCGATTTTACCGAATGCATTCTCCTGCGAACAAGATTTATTGAATCCGGTTGTCACATTTGTGCTGTGCCCAAACGTAATACAGATTGTAAAGGGGTGAAACCACTTGGATGAACCAGCATTCCATCAGATCGTTGCTGATGTTTTGAAGGGAGAGATCGACAAATATGAGCTGATCATGTACCGCTGCCACAAAGCCATCTTCAACTATTGCTATCACATGCTTGGCGACTATGCCGAAGCCGAAGATTGCACCCAGGAAGCTTTTTTGAAAGCTTATCGCAATCTATCTAAATTCGAACCGGACAAGCCCTTCGAAGCCTGGCTGTACCGCATCGCCTCCAACCAGTGCATCGACTACCTCCGCAAGCGAAAGCTATCCCGATACCTCCCCTTTCTGTATCAGAAGGATCAGGATAACAGGCATGTCGATCAGGTCATCGAGCACAAATACTACAATCCGTCCGTGCTCAGGGCGCTGGCCAGGCTGACCGCCGAGGAACGAAGCCTGCTCATCCTGCGCTGCGTCGAGGACAAGAGCTATCACGAGATCAGCCTTATTTTGCAACAAAGCACGACCTATCTTAGGAAAAAATTTCAGCGGGCCGCAGCCAAGTTCCGCAAACATTATGCCATGGCCGAGGGGGAAGAAACGAATGAGCATGGACAACGACCAGGACCTGAAACCACTCTTTCAAAGGGTTGAGCCGCTCGGGACGGCCCTTCAGGAACGCGTCATGAACCAAATTCGGGAAAAACATCTTAAAAGGGAGCGATTTTTCGTGAAAAACAAAGTAAGCATTCTCTTAATTACCGGCATGCTGCTTACCGCATCGACCGGTTTCGCAGCAGTAAAGTACCACTCTTTAACCAACGGCAAGGGAGAGGTAGTCTATGAGGAGAAATCGAACGTAGAGGCGCCTTCGCGTAAGGGCTATTCAAAAGAGGAACTGAACCGTATACATCTGATGAACACCATCTGGGACGAACAGATCAAGCCGGGCGAAGCCGCCATCATTTATGTCGTACCGGATAATCCGAAGCATGCCATCGACATCAAATCCACTCCACATGCCGTCAAGGATTTCGCCAAGCTGCAAAGCATGGTGAATGTACCCGGTTTACCGCTGGCCAAGGAGCTGTCCGGTTCGGGTACATATACGTTCAAAAACGCCAGCGTGCACATGGAGCGCGAGACTGACGCGAACCCGCTGACCGAGCAGGAAAAAGCCGACATCGCCAAAAAGCTGCTTGAGAAAGCCAGAGCCTCCGGGAAGGACTATGCCCTGATGCCGGTGAAGTTCACCGATCAATTCTGGCTTTCGACGCTATATTATGCCAGCGGCAACAAAAAAGTCTCCCTTACCATTCTGAATAACGGGGACCACGGAAGCGTGACCTCCTACTGGGATGAGAGCACGGGCATGACCAGCCGGAAAATCGAGATCAACGGGCAGGATGTGGTGCAAAAAACGTGGAACGGCGGAAACTCGGCACAGCTGGCACAGCTGGACTGGGTCTATGAAGAACCAACCACCGGACATCACTACATGCTTTCGCTCAACTCTACCACGGGCGACATCGCTGTCGAAGAGCTGATCCGCATCGCCAAGACGATCATTCCAAAGGCGGATTCCAAGTAAGCAGCGTGATGTTACTTGGCTTAAGGCTGTCATAATAGCCAATCATTATACCAATATGGCTCTTTTTTCGCAGGAACGCTGTGAAAATGAAAGATAATACAAAAAAAGTCGCCTGTGGCGGTCTCGGGATCCGGACACGAATCAGGCGGCCGTGCTTGAGAAGGGCTGACCTTTCGCCCGGCTTTAGCAACTATAACCAAGGATATGAAAAAGCAAAGAGAGACGCCGCTCCGGCGTCTCTCTTTTGTGCTGCCATGTTCCCCAATCCCATCCGAGGGCAGTACCCTTACTTCTGCTCGATCTTATCGAAGAAGTTCTCCTGAACCAGCTTGGCCGTATCGTCCAGCTGTTTCTTGGAATCCGTGCCTTCCTTCGAGAACGATTCCTGCACGACATTGGACATCGCGGCATAATAATCCTGGGTGCCGAATTGGGCTTCCGGCTTGCCTTCCAACAGGCTGAAGAGCTGCGGATCATATTTGTAGACGTTATCGTACTTATCGTAGATGGCTTTCACCTTCGCGGCATACTCGGAATCATCGCTGAAATATTCCAGCGGCGTCGGTACAAAGTATTTGCCTTCGGCTTTACGGGCATTAATCGTATCTTCCACCGATTTCAGCGCATCATCCGTAAAATAATCAAACGTGATGTAACGGAATGCCATTTCCTGCTCTTCCTTCGTGGCATTCGGGTTGATGACCAAGTAATTGCCGCCTAAAATGCCGTGATGCGCTCCGCCTTTCTCCATCGCAGGCATCGGATACGCAAGCACATCCTCAGGCTTCATGCCGCCCTCATTCAATGCCGGCTGGATCACGTCAAATGCGCCAGCAATGACCATTGCCGTACGTCCTTGCTGGAACGAGCTGACGGCATCGCCCCAACCAAGGGCCCAGTCCTGCGGAATGGCATTCGCTTCCCATCTCAGCTTCTTGTAGAAGTCCAGTGCCTTCACGCCGGCTTCCGAGTTAAACACCGCTTTCACTTTACCGTCTTCGTTCACTTCAATGTCCCCGCCAGCTTCAAACAGGAAATTGGTCCAGTTCCAACCCGCTTCATTGCCTTTACCCATCGGCGCGATTCCGGAAATGCCGGCCTTCGGGTCTGCGGCGCCCTTCGCTGTGTTGTACATGTCGTCCCATGTCCAATCCATTGGCGGAACGGGCACACCCTTCGCATCCAGGAGCTTCTTGTTCACGATCGTTGACGTGATGTATCCGTTCTGCGTAACGCCGTACACCTTGCCGTCCACGATGAATTGATCCTGCAGCACGGGATTCATGTCGTCCTTGTACTCCCAGTCGTTCCAGAACTCCGTAATGTCGGCCACCCAGCCCCGCTCCACGAGCAGCTGTGCTTCCGTAGCCCAAGTGTTATAAAACGTCGGTGCTTCGTTTGAAGCCATCTTGACCCCAATTTCGTTGACGCTGTACTGCCAGTCATCCTTCACGATGGTCACGTTCGGATATTTCGCCTGGAAACGGGCGATTTTATCATCCTCCTGCTCACGCAGCGTTGTGTCATCCGGCAGCGGATAGTGGATTTTAATCGTTATCTTTTGATCCGCGATATCCTCTTTCGGTTTCTCTGTCTGCGTTGTAGTCGTTCCGCCCGAATTGGCGGTCCCTCCGTCTTTATTGCCGACCTCCGGCGCTGCTTTGCCGCCGCCGCATGCGGCGAGCAAGGAGCTGAACAGCATAAGGCAGATCAGTAGTGCTGAGAACTTGCGCATGGATACTCCCCTTTTCCTTATTGAAATAATAGCGTCCTTTCTTATCTCCATCATAGAATCGAAACCCGGAAAGGACGATGTGCATTCATATGACGATCATGTGCAGGGCTACGATGCTGCACACGCTGCCCTAGCCTTTAACGGCCGAGAGACTGACGCTGCGCATAATGAATTTCTGGAACACCAGAAATACGAAAATCGGCGGCACCATCACCATGAACAGGATCGAAAATTTTATGCTGCTGTCCAGGCTCCTTGCGTTAATGACATATTTGTAGATGGCCGTAGCCAGCGTGTACTTGTCCTGCGTCTGCATGACCAGCGACGGCCAAAACCAGTCATTCCATGCCGTGGAGAAAATAAAGATTGCCAGCGTTGCGAATATCGGAACGGACAGCGGAACGGCAATCCGCAGGAAGCTGCTCAACTCCGAAGCGCCGTCAATGCGCGCTGCCTCGAAGATCTCCGGATGAATGCCATCGAAGAAGTTTTTGATCAGCAGGAAGAAGTATGCGTTCGCTCCGGCAGGCAGCCAGAAGGCCCAATAGGAATTCAGCAGCCCAAGCTCCTTCAAATTGACGAAGTTCGGAATCATGTAACTCGACGCCGGAATAAACAAGGTCATGAGAATAAAGAAATAGATGGCCCGGTGATAGGGAACCCGGATCCGAGATATGCTGAATGCCGCCAAGCCCAGTACCAGAATCGTCACCAGCAGATTGCCGCCAAAAATAAGCAGCGTATTCTTCAGAAACATCGGCAGATCGATGTATTCCCACCCCTTCGGGAAGTTACCCCAATGCCATTCCGACGGGAAAAAGCGCGGCGGAAACGTGTTGATCTCCTGATTGCTTTTCAGCCCGTTAAACATCGTCATGCCGATCGGGTACAGCATCGTAAAGACCATCACCGCGATGCACAGCACCATAAACCCGTATACCGCCTTGTTCCACGGTTTTCTCAAATCCGAAGCGGACAGTATGCCTCTCTCTTTCATCCTAGTACTCCTCCCTGTTCATCTTGAATTGCAGGATGCCCAGCAAACTCAGCACCAGAAACATCAAAATGCCCATGGCGGTTCCTGCCCCGTAATCCAGCTGGTTAAACGCGTATTTTACGGTTAGAAGAGCATAGGTGAGCGTGGCCTTGTTCGGTCCGCCATCCAGCATCGCAAGCTGCGACTGATACGCCTGCGAAGTGCCGATTAGCTGCAGAATCAGCATAAGCATAATCAAATTGCGCATCGAGGGGAGCGTAATGTATTTAATCCGGGCCCATACACCCGCACCGTCGATTTCGGCGGCTTCATACCAATCCTTCGGTATGCTGAGCACGCCGGCCAGATAGATCAGCATCGCCGAGCCGAATTGCTGCCATGTCTCCATCACGACAAGCGACACCATGGAGAAACGGCTATCCGAAATAAACGATACCGGTTCTGCCCCGAAGAAGCCGAACAGGGCGTTGATCGGACCTACCGGGTCATACATCCACCTCCACATGCCGTAGAGCACGACGCCGGGTACGACAAACGGGAGATACGCCGCAATCCGGGCGAAGCCCTGGAACAGCTTCAGCTCCGAGATGGCGATGGAGGCCGCGATGGGCACCCAGAAGCCGATGACCAGCGTTAACAGCATGAAATACAATGTATTTCGAACGGAAAGCAGCAGGTCGGGATTGCTCAGAACGTTGGCATAATTATCAAACCCGACGAAGGTGTTTCCTTTTACGAAATCGATATGAAAAAAGCTGTAAAAGATCCCTTTAAAGATCGGCACCCACAAAAAGACGATAAAGATCGCAATCGCCGGAACAAGGAACAAATACCCCCATAAATACTTCTTCCACAGCGGCTTGCGCTTATGTTCCTTTCGGGTGCGATGACCGGGCTCGATCCGAGCCTGGCCTTGCAGCATGGCCGTTTCTTCCATCTGACTCCCTCATTCCTTTATTAAATGTCCAGCTTTAATTGTAAAAAGGCAGGGAGTCTTACAACATGTCTAAAACTATGTGAAGTATAACCGTTCTTACTTCTTTAGCTCGCTTGGGCTGACGCCGTAGTATTTTTTGAAGATTTTGCTGAAATGCTCCGGGGACTCATAGCCGACTCGCTCCGCGATTTCGTATCGGCGGAGATCCGTGCTCAGGATCAGAGACCTGCTCTCCTCCATCCGCAGCTTCACGACATACTCCCACAGGCTGCTGCCGGTATATTTTTTGAACAGATAACTCAAATAGTTCGGGCTTACATGATTGTTCTTGGCTACCTCGTGAATCGTCAATCCCTTCTGGCGGTAATGCTCCTCGATATATTGCCTCGTATTCTCCACGATCCGGTTGCTCTGGCTCGAGAGCACCTCCTGCGACGTCTCCTGGGCATAGTTATGCCAATTGAAATCCCCATAATAAAACACGTGGAAATCATGCAGCTGCTCGCTCCACAGCATTGCTTTGTCCGCCTGACGGCTAAGCACGCTCAAAAATTCCGGCCCCCTCAATATTTGGCTGATCCCTACGGTACAGCTTCGTTTCAGATACAGCTCCACATGGTGGTGCAGGCTCCGGCCAATCATCTCCAGATGGTGGATCTTGCCGCTCGCATTCTCCTCCATCTCCTGCTCGCCCCATTGGAGGATGATGTTGATGTCCCGCTCCGGCGAATAGAATACGAAGGTGTGCGGCTCCTGCTCCAGCAGCTCCTTGGCAATATTCAGCGCAGCATATTGTATCAGGTTTAGATCTTGCCTGGAAAAAGAAGCCCCGCTGTCTTTCGTTAGGCCAAGCTTCATCTTGATCACCGCAAAATAAGGACCGATCAAGCCCAGCTCCGACTCGTCTAGTCCGGCCTGTTCCGGCTGAACCAGCTCCGTGGAGAGCCGCTGGTTCAGCCGCTCTATTCGTTCGGACGGAGGCTCCTCCATCCGAAAATGCTCGTTATCGGCCATGAGAAAATGCTCCACCTGAGGTGCCGGTCGTTCCATCTTGAGCAATACGCTGCGGACCGAATCCAGAAACTGCTCGCTGTTCAGCGGTTTGATCAAATAATCCTTGGCTCCGAGCTGGAGCGCCCGCTGCGCATATTGAAATGTTTCATGGGCTGAAATAATGATCGTCTGAACCCACGGCTTCACGATCTTTGCCTGCTGCATCAGCTCAATGCCGTTCATCTCGCCCATCTGGATATCGGTAACCAGCAGATCGATATCCCCCATCCGTATGTAATCCAGCGCTTCCTGCCCGCTGTAGGCCGTAGTAATCCCATCGATGGCTAGGCCCGAGGACGTTAACAGCCCGGCTAAGCCCTTGCAGATCAAAGGTTCGTCATCTACCACCAAAACGTTATACATCAGGAAACCTCCTGTCCGGTTGCGGTAATGGTTGCAACTTCTGTTCGGGGGATCGTAATGGTCACACGGGTTCCCCCTTCTTCTCTCCGTTCATATTCCAGCCCATAGCGGCTTCCAAAATGCAGCCGGATCCGCTCCTGGATATTCCGGATGCCGTAGCCCAGCGAAGGGTCCGGCGCTTCACTATGGAGCAGCCTGTGGATGGACTCGTAGTTTACGGGGCGGAAGCCGTTATCTTCAATGACGAGTAGGCAGTGTCCATCCTCCAGATGTCCTGAAATCCGAATGATTCCATCCTCGCCCATATTTTTAATGCCATGAATAATCGCGTTCTCCAGCAGCGGCTGCAGCGTAATCTTCGGCACATGGTTCACCAGCAAGGACTCGGGCACTTCCCAGCGGACGGTAAACTGATAGTCGTAACGGTTCAGCTGGAGATTGATATAAGCCCCCGCATGCTCGAGCTCTTCCCCGAGCGTGATAAGATCCCGGCCCCGGCTGAGGCTGATCTTCATCAATTTGGACAAATCCTTGATCATCTCGGCTGACTCGGTATTGCCTTCCATCGTGCTCTTCCAATAAATGCTTTCCAGGGTGTTGTACAGCAAATGGGGGTTAATCTGCTGATAAAGCAGCTGCAGCTGCGCTTCCTTCTGCTTTAGATCCATACGGTATTTGTAGTGGATCAGATCATTCAATCGGCGGGCCATGTCATAGATCGTAGAGATGAGGACGCTAACTTCATCTTTTCTGCGCCGATAGGGGGTTTCCGGCACGACGTTCCCCGGTTCGTACCTTCTCACGAAATGCGCCAGCTTCTGGAGCGGCGTCATCAGCGACTGCCAGAAGTAAAAAACGATAATGAGCCCCACGGCAAAGTAAGCGATGGAGATAACCTGGATGACGCGCTTCATCTCGCTTTGCTGGGCGAGCAGCGTTTTGACGGGCACCTTGTAGACCAGCTTCTGCTGAAGCACGTAGTTATAATCGATGACATAGATAAAATCCGACGTAATCACGTCCATGACACCGATGGTGGAATGGCCCGGATCCGCTTCAGGCGGCAATTCAAGCCTTCCTGCCATGCCTCGTACCGACGAAGTCAGGATATGGTCGTTCCAATCGGTAAAATACAGTTCCCCATCTGGTATCGATACCGTCGATAACGATTCGCCGATCCGCGCGTCCAGATTGGTTACCACCAAAACGCCGATGGTACCGCCCCGATAAATATTGTTAACGGCCCGCACATAGCTTAAGGTCTCTTGGTCCTGGCGTCCTTGTACCGGCGGTGACAAATTCGCTATGCGCTTGAGATACCCGTTCCCTTTCATTGCCACGGCTTCATCGAACCATGCCGGCTTCTCCTTCTCGTCGGAAAAAAAATACACCCCCGCTTTTCTGCGGTCAGGGTAATAGGGAGCAAAGAAGTAGCTGTTGTCCGGGTCGTACACATAGAGCGAGTAATAGACCGGTTCGCGTTCATCCGTCTCTTGGGAGAAGGACAACAGCATCTTTTCAAGCCGCTCGTAGTTTTTGACGCGCTCCAGAACGGTGCCCTCGGCAAAGGGATCCAGCTGCTGGATCTGCGAATTTTGGATGACCGTGGAGGTTACTTTGTTAACGGTTTCAATATCACGGTTAATCAGCTTGAAGTTCTGCTTGTTCAGTTCAATATAAGCATTGGTCACATGACGCTTCAGGATTTGACCGGCCATGGAATTCCCGTAGGCATTTAGCGCAAACAACGGGATGACCAGCACCAGGAACAGCAGAATCATCTGCTGTTTGATATTCATGCGTCCCAGCGGATTTTTAAAACGGTTCTTCATCGGTCCTTGCACCTCCGGCTTTCTCAAGCATAGCAACAATCCAGTGGCACCAGCGTAGTCATTTCTACGCAAATGATGCGTATTTTTACGATGAGGCAGGAAGTCACAAATTCAACTATTAGCCTCGGGACCGGCTTTTTCCTGCTTGCTGCATACCATCCAAATTGAATACACCCCCATGGTGGATCCTATCGGAGCCAACATAGGGGTGTTCATATGCGGGAAAAACCAATGGATTTCTCTCGCAGTCCATCACCGCAACCGGTAATCACAAAAAAAGCTGCATCGGCTCCTTCCAGCCGGTGCAGCTTGCTTATGGGATTACAGGTTAATGAATGCGGTACGCAATTTGGTGCTGTATTGAACATCAAAACCTAGACCGGATGCAATCACGGCGAGCGGAACGTAGGTTTTATCTTCTTTCCCTACTTTTTGCAGGAAAGCCGGCGTATCGATCGGTACAGCCGTTCCGTTAACTTGAACGGTTTTGGCACCGATCTTCACCACCACCGTCTGATCTCCGAACGTAATCGTTGCACTGGACGTTTTATTTTCCCACTTGGTCGTCGCCCCCACTGCATTTACGATATCCTGTATCGCTACGTAATTCAGGTTATCGCGAAGGATCGGCTTATACGGCGTGTTCAGCTCCTGCCCCTTCACGATGATACGCATCGGCTGCCCCTGTTCTTGAACAGCGGGATTCTTGTAGCTGCCCCAGATCGTCTCTGCGAACACGCTGGCCATCGTCTCGTATCCATATTGGTTCGGATGAATATCATCTTTCAGGATATGGGTCATCGTCAGCTCGGAGCCCACGAATTTCTTCGCAACATGGGCTACCTTGATATCCACGCCCTGAGCTGCAAAACTGTCAGCTACGCCTTCCACCAGCTTCGTAAACTCTCCGGATGCTGCAAGCAGTTTAGCGTATGCGACCTCGTCAGCGACTTTGGGCACCGGGTTGTACTGGTCCGCCACCACGATTGCGGCATCCGGATTGATGGCTTGCAAGTTGGTAATGACGGATGAGACATTATCGGTATAGATCTTGAACAGTTCCTGCATCTTTGCTTTCAGCTGTTCGTCGCTTAATGTTTCCACGGTACTGACCAGACTCATCATGTCATTGCCGCCGATGGTAATGGTAATCAGATCCGCATTGGCGATAACCGGCTTGGCTTTCGCTGCGTCAGCGCCAATCTGTTTGGTGCGCGGATCGATGCCGCTGAGCCCCGGCTGCAGTTGCTCCGCCGTAATCGAGCGTTCATCCAAGACGGCCTTGACGTAATTATTCAGCCCATCGGTTTTCAGGCCGCCGATCCCCAGATTCGTTACCTCGGTCCGGCCGTGGAACAAACCTTGCTCATACAGCCGGTCAACAAAACCGTAGGGCTTGCTGTTCAGATCCATTCCCGGCTCATACCCAACGGTCAGCGAATCCCCCAGCGCTACAATATGATATGTATCCTTGGCTGTAATTTCATCGGCATAAGCCGGCGCAACGCCCGGTCCAACCAGTGCCACCGCGAGCGTCAAGGTGCCGGTTACTGCCGCCAGCCCCTTCTTCCATTGTTTGAACATGCCTTCACTCCCTTAACTTCAATTATCTTGATACAGCCTTATTTTACCACCGGCAACCTGCGAATGGTACCGTATCAACCAGGACGATAAGGTTTCATGAGAAGATAAGTGAATAAATAGCCGAGGGATGTAGCACCAAACCAAGCAAATATCCCAGGCGTGGCTGCCAGATACAGGCTTGGCAGTATCGACCATCCAAAAGCAACCAGCAGCAGCAACCGATAGGAATACATCACCCCGAGCATCGCCAAGCTGCCTGGAAGAAACAGCATAACAAACGTAGTTAAGGCCGGTTTCCAGCTGATCTCATCGGAATATGGGTTGAAGAAGATAAGGATGCACCATAGCAACATGGAGGCTGCCCCTGATGCGCCTCCCAGAACATGACAAATTTGAAGCCGAACTCGTACCGATCTCCCCCCTATGTGGACAAGGTCAACCATAGTCACACCAACTTGAGCCAGCTTAAACAATGTTATCTCGGCTAGTTATCATAAAAAAAATGGACAGCTCACTCTATGCTGTCCATTCCTGATTCGGCATTTAATGAATAGATATGCGCCCGCTTCGGAATCATCCCTTAAAGCGCTATCAAGCTTCTTCACCTGAATCCTCAGGCTTATCCTTCTTAACTGCCTTCTCCATGTACTTGTCATAGCGACCATCCACTTCCTTCGCCATGCTGCGGTATTTCTGCGTCTCTTCCACAATGGGATCGAGCTGCGTCTGAATCCGGATCTCGTATTTCGGAGAGAGAAGCCTGCGCTCCTCCTTCTCCCGATCCTTCTTCTGCATTTCACCGTCCGTTAACATCTCGCTGAGCTGGCGCTCCAAATCCTGATCCGACTTCTCATTCATCGTAAGCACACTCCTTTATCAAGCGGTTGTAAGTGATCTGCATCCTCTGTTGTCCCGGGCTTTTAGCGAACCAAAGCTTCGCCCGCGTCCTTTAGTGTATCCAGAAAACGCTGATGAATCAGCCCGTTGGTTGCCGCCAAATGACGGACCGACAGGTCGTATGACTTTCCTTCCGTATCGGTTACTTTACCGCCGGACTCCTGAACCAATAGCGCGCCTGCGGCAACGTCCCAAGCACTCAAGCCGTGCTCCCAGTATCCGCTGAGCCGGCCGGCAGCCACATAAGCAAGATGAAGCGCAGCGGATCCGCCGGCTCTTACATTACGGACCATCGGCAGCAGCGCCTGCAGCTCCGCCATATTCAGCGGCAGGTTGACCGTGCTGTCCAGCGGGAAGCCCGTGGCCAGCAAGCTGTCCGACAATTGATCTTCCTTGGAAACATAGGTAGGGTTGCCGTGAACGTAGGCCCCTTTTCCTTTTTCCGCAACAAACAACTCGTCCCGGGAAGGGTCGTAAATAACGCCGACAATGACTTCTCCATGATGAGCCAGTGCAATCGACACGGAGTAAAACGGAAATCCATGAACATAGTTCGTCGTTCCGTCCACAGGGTCGATAATCCAGAGATACTCTTCGTCCTTGGCGTCCTCGAGTGCCTTATTGTAGGCATCGGTACCCGGGGCAACCCCTTCTTCTCCAAGAATCGCATGATCCGGAAAGTGCGTCAAAATCAGCTTGCGGATCATCTGTTCGGCACCTTTGTCCACCTCGGTTACGATATCCTGTGCCGAAGACTTGGTGCTCAACTGCTTGACGGTACCGAGCTTGCTCTTAATCCACTCTCCCGCTTTGGCGGCGCAATTAATGGCTACTGCGGTGTAACTCTTACTGCTGACAACATAAGGAATCTTTTCATTCTCGTTCAAAGCACTCACTCTACTTTCTATATAAATCTAGTGATTTTTGACAATCCCTACATCCTATTCAGTCATTGTTGTAATCGAAAGGGCAGCTAAGCGAAATTTCCGCCTATTTCAATAAAAGTCCGTCCTATGCTGTGCACCTGAATGCTTGGCGAGAACGAACTTTTTTATCCGATGTCATGTGTTAAGGGGAATCTCTGTTTGGATACTTCCAACGTAACCCAAAATCCATCAACTTGCAAGTGTTAACAAGCTCATCTTATCGGGTTAAGGGTTCACTTGGATGGAGGCACCGTCGAGAATGGTTACGCCCTCTGCCGTATAATCTCCCAAATCCTTCATCAGATCAAACAAAGCGCCGTCCTTCATCTTTGCTTCAATCATAACGTCCACCTTCGGCGTAGCCCCCGCAATATTCCGTAAAAACGCCAGCAATGGCACGACATCCACCCCATCCGCATGGCTGCGGATATCGGTAGGGCTCTTGGGACTGGATACGTGAATCTTGGGCGGCAGCGGCTGCGCCTCGTCCGAATCCGCCTGCGCAAGCGGCATCTCCCAGGTGCGAAGAATATCCGGCCACAGTTCCCAAGGCGCCTCGCCATCGTTATTGACCCACTGATGGTGGATATCCAGCACCATGGGCAGCCCCGTTTGCTGGCATACGGCCAGCGTTTCCTGCGCTGTAAAGGTTTTGTCGTCATTTTCAAGAGTCAGCCGTTCCTTAATATGCGGTTCAAGCTCATGGAAGTGTTCCACGAATCGGGCCGAGGCCGAAGGCTTGTCTCCATAGGCGCCGCCGATGTGAATGTTATTTTTCATGGAAGCAGGCAGCTCCATCGCCTGCAGCATATGGACGTGCGACTCCAGATCACGGATCGAGTTGACCAGCACCTCAGGACGCGGTGTGCTCAGCACCGTGAAATGATCCGGATGAAAAGATACCCGCATCTCGTGCTTTTTCACAAAATCCCCAATGGCCTGAAAGCCTTCCCGCAAAGCCGGGAATGGATCCCAATCCTGCATATCTTGATGCGTGGCCAGCGGAATCAGCTTGGACGAGAAGCGGTACACCTTGATATCGTGAGCCGCGTTATGCTTCAGAAGCCGAAGGGTATTATGTAGATTCTCATTCGCGATCCGCTCCAGTTTGTGCAAGCCGGCCTCACGGTCATTCAGCTTCATAAAACTCTTCATGGTCATCGTCTTGGAAGGTGAAGCATTCTGCACAACCGTGGACATGGCTACATAACCGAAACGAACAATCATGCATGGTCTCCAAAGAACATTTCTTGAGCGAGTGCTGTCTGTACGCGTGCTTCCTCATCGGTCAATTTGCGAATCAGCTGCAGCTCGACTGAAGTGACCTCGCGGCCCTGGAAGTTAATCTCCGATACGCATGCGGTGATCAGGACGATCGCCACCGCCTGGTTATCCGGCGTATAAGCAATGACCTTCTGTCCTGTCGGAAATACCCGAAGGCCATCCTTCAGCATTTTGCCGCGGCCGTATTCCAGCAGCTCATAGAGCTCCTGCTCACTCTTAAACTTACAAACGGAATTGAACTCGGTTTGAAATCCCATATCACGTATCTTCCTTTCATCCCAAAATATTAGACTCAAGGGGAGCCGTATTGAATAGCGCGGACTCCCCCTGGTGTTTCATATCCTATTGTGACGGCTTACGCCTGGTTCTCATAAATTAGGGATTGCTTACGGTTGTACCGCTCAAGGCCCAGCTCGATCATCCGGTCAAGCAGCTCGCGGTAGGATACGCCCGTTTCCCGCCACAAGAGCGGGTACATGCTGAACGGCGTAAAGCCCGGCATCGTGTTCACTTCATTGATCAGAATCGCGCCGTCCGAGCGGCGGACAAAGAAGTCGGCCCGCGTGATGCCGCCGCCTTCAATCGCTTTGAACGCGGTAATGGCGAGGTCGCGCAAACGATCAGCCGTATCCGGCTCGATTTCGGCCGGAATTTGCATTTGTGACTGTCCATCCGTATATTTAGCCGCATAGTCGTAGTATTCACTGGAAGAAACAATTTCACCCGGAACGGATGCCATCGGCTCATCATTGCCGAGCACGCTGACCTCCACTTCGCGCGCATCCACGAACTCTTCAACGATGATCTTGTCATCGAACCGGAGCGCGGATTCAATCGCCGCCTTAAGCTGCTCCCGGTCCTTAGCCTTGGATATCCCAACGCTTGAACCCAGGTTAGCCGGCTTGACGAAGCTCGGGAATCCGAGTTTGTCCTCGATATCCTTCAGCACTTCATGCTGGCTCCGCTCCCACTGGGTACGATTGAAATAACAGTACTCGCATTGCGGTAATCCCGCCTGGGCGAAGAGCTTCTTCATCACGACTTTATCCATCCCCGCTGCCGACGCAAGCACACCGGTTCCCACATAAGGAATGTCCGCCATTTCGAACAGTCCCTGAATCGTTCCGTCCTCGCCGAACGTCCCGTGAAGCAGCGGGAACATAATATCCACCGCCTGCGTCTCTTGGCCATACAATCTGCTGAACACGGCGTTCAGCGCTGTTTGCGTGCCTTCCCCTTCAGCCAGCTTCAATTCTTCCAACTGGGCAAAAGGAGCCGACAGCTTGCTGCCGATTCTCCAGGTACCCTGCTTGGAAATATAAAACGGAACAATCTCATATTTATCAAAATCAAAAGCGTTCATGACCGCGAATGCCGTGGATAATGATACCTCATGCTCGCCGGATTTCCCCCCGTATACTAAACCTACCGTTAATTTATCCTGTCCCATGTTAACCTCTCTCTTGTCCGTATTGCAGCATGACATGCTGTCATCTTAAAAATAATCGGGGATATGGTAAAACCGATATTCGGTGTTATCGTTCCAAGCGTAGGAATCCCGGTAGTCCCAATAGCGATGACGGCTGGACACCGTATGCGCATTAACCAGCGGCATGCCGCCCGCGTCAAACGCCGTCACGATGGTGCTGTGCTGAAACGCGCCGTCACCGTCCCAGTCGTACACGATGACATCCCCCAGCATCAGCTGCTCGGGACGCTCCACCCGCTCGGCCCGCAGCCCCGAGGTACTGGCGTTCAAATAATGCGCAAAGCTGTTCGATACCGCCCAGCTGTAGCTCCACCATTCCCGTTTGTTTACGTATCCCTTGTACCACCATCCCGTTTCTCTTTTACCAGTATAGTGGATTGGGGCTTTGCCTGCAAAGAGGCACTGGGAGATATAATTCGTGCAATCCACGTCAAATTCCTCAAACTCCGGATTCCCGGAATCCCACCAACGGTCGGCATAAGCAGCTGCGGCTTCACGCTCGTAACGGCCGGACCGCGGGCTGCTGCCGGCGGCGTATACGCGGCCGTTCATAAAGGGAATGGACGGCTCTCTTCCGGCCCCCTCCGCGCCTGCTGCCGGAACATCGGTTCTTTGCAGGGGATGGCGTTCATCCTGCAGACGTTCGATGCCAACGATCAACCACGCATCTCCGTCCCGAATCAGCGTCAGTCGCTCCCTAAAAACCGTATCTTCCCGGTGCGTCATCCCTCTTTTTTCATAATAAAATACGCTGTGGAGCCGCACGTCCGCGATCACATCATCCTCCGTTTCCCTCAGAATGCGCAGGAGGCGGGCACGAGTCTCGCTCTTTAGCGGCGTAACCTCCCGCTGCGCATACCACGACTGCAGCCGAAACTGCCTTTCTCCTCTCTCTACCAGGAAATTCAGATCCGCTACAATCTGCTCTTTCAGGCCTGAAGAATAGTCCACGCGATTTTGGTTATATTGATTGACGTAAATATATAGAGCTTGCTTCCAAGGCTTCTCTGCTTGCTTCAGACTGTTCATCTACTCTCCTCCTCTAACCTTGCCTTTCACGCTGTTCCCTATCACAACTATATGAAGAAAATCTTCAGGCTATGAACTTCGGTCAAGAGAATACAGAAACACCGGGATTACAGCGACAGCATTCGGGTAAAAAACGGGCTTGTTTTCACCTTTTTGAAATACTTTTCTTCTATAAAAAATGCTTTACGCAGCGAGTTGAAAACGGTATACTTAAGGTAGTTAATTTATGAAATTAGGTTTCATCTAGTGAAACCACAGAGGATTTAACTCAAACTGTTTTTATTCGATTTATGAAATGACTTAAGGAGGTTCATCAATGCCAGCAAAGGATCAATTCTCCATCTCTCGCAATCTTGAGGTGGGCGGTAAAAGTTACCGTTATTTCAGCCTGCAGGCGCTCGAAGAGCAAGGATACGGCAGTGTATCCAAGCTTCCTTTCTCCATTCGGGTACTGCTGGAAGCAGCCGTGCGTCAGTTCGACGGACGCGCAATTACCGAAGATCATGTAAAACTCTTGTCCAAGTGGAATGAAGCACGCGACAACAACAAGGAAATTCCGTTCATTCCTGCCCGTATCGTATTGCAGGACTTCACGGGCGTTCCGGTCGTCGTAGACCTTGCGGCTATGCGTGACACCGTTAAAAAATCCGGCGGCGACCCTAAACAGATCAACCCTCTCGTTCCGGTTGACCTCGTTATCGACCACTCCGTCATGGTTGACGCTTTTGGTACCGACCAAGCTCTGGAAACGAATATGAAGCTTGAATTTGAGCGTAACGAAGAGCGTTACCGCTTCCTCCGCTGGGCTCAAACGGCATTCAACAACTTCCGTGCGGTTCCTCCGGGAACAGGTATCGTTCACCAGGTTAACCTGGAATACCTTGCTTCCGTAGCAGCTACGAAGACGGTTGACGGCGAAACGCTTGTTTTCCCTGATTCCCTCGTAGGTACGGACTCCCATACAACCATGATCAACGGTCTTGGCGTCGTGGGCTGGGGCGTAGGCGGTATCGAGGCGGAAGCCGGCATGCTTGGCCAGCCGCTGTATTTTGTAACACCTGAAGTTATCGGCTTCAAGCTGACAGGCAGCCTATCGGAAGGCGCAACAGCGACCGACCTTGCCCTCACGGTAACCGAGCTTCTCCGCAAGAAAGGCGTTGTAGGCAAATTCGTAGAATTCTACGGTCCTGGCCTTGCTAACATCAGTCTGGCCGACCGCGCAACTGTGGCCAACATGGCTCCGGAATACGGCGCTACCATCGGCTTCTTCCCGGTTGATAGCGAAACGCTGGCTTATCTCCGCAATACGGGCCGCTCCGATGAGCAGGTTGAACTCGTGGAGAGCTACTACAAAGCGCAAAACATGTTCCGTACGGCAGATACGCCGGACCCTGAGTTCTCCGACGTGATTGAATTAGATCTCGCTTCGATTGTACCGAGCTTGGCTGGACCGAAGCGTCCGCAGGACCGTATCGAGCTTACCAACATGAAACAAAACTTTAACGATATTATCCGCACGCCGATCGATAAAGGCGGATACGGCCTCAGCGATGAGAAAATCGCAGAAACCGTTAAAGTCAACCATAAAGACGGCTCTACCAGCGAGATGGGTACGGGTGCGGTTGTTATCGCAGCCATCACCAGCTGTACAAATACGTCGAACCCAAGCGTTATGCTTGGCGCGGGTCTCCTGGCCAAGAAAGCCGTTGAACGCGGCCTGACAAAGCCCGGCTATGTGAAGAGCAGCTTGACTCCAGGCTCCCTCGTCGTAACCGACTACCTTGAGAAGTCCGGCCTCTTGCACTACCTGGAAGCTCTCGGCTTCTATGTAGCAGGCTATGGCTGCGCAACTTGTATCGGTAACTCCGGCCCATTGCCGGATGAAGTGAGCGAAGCGATTGCCGACAACGACATGACGGTAGCCGCCGTATTATCGGGTAACCGTAACTTCGAAGGCCGCGTGCATGCTCAAGTCAAAGCCAACTACCTGGCTTCGCCGCCGCTGGTTGTTGCTTACGCTCTGGCTGGCACAGTGAACATCGACATGCAGAACGATCCGATCGGCTACGATCCGAACAACGAGCCCGTCTATCTGAAAGACATCTGGCCAACGAGTGCGGAAATCCGCGAAGCGATCGGTCAAGCCGTTAGCCCTGACGCTTTCCGTGAGAAGTACGAGAATGTGTTCACCGCTAATGAGCGTTGGAACAAGATTCCTGTTCCTGAAGGCGAACTGTACGAGTGGGACGATCAATCCACTTACATCCAGAACCCGCCATTCTTTGAAAGCCTCGCCAACGGCCTGAACGACATCCAGGACATCAAGGAAGCGCGCGTGCTTGCTCTCTTGGGCGATTCCGTTACAACGGACCATATCTCCCCAGCGGGTAACATTGCAACGAACAGCCCAGCGGGCAAATATCTGAGCGACCGCAACGTTGAACGCAAAGACTTCAACTCCTACGGCTCCCGCCGTGGTAACCACGAAGTCATGATGCGCGGTACCTTCGCTAACATCCGGATCCGTAACCAGGTAGCTCCAGGTACGGAAGGCGGCGTAACCACTTACCTGCCAACGGAAGAAGTGATGTCCATCTATGATGCTTCGATGAATTATCAAGCAGGCGGACAGAACCTCGTCGTTATCGCAGGTAAAGAATACGGCACAGGAAGCTCCCGTGACTGGGCGGCAAAAGGTACGTATCTCCTCGGCGTCAAAGCTGTACTGGCTGAAAGCTTCGAGCGTATTCACCGCTCCAACCTTGTGGGCATGGGCGTTCTTCCGCTCCAGTTCCAGGAAGGTCATGGCTGGAAGAGCCTTGGTCTGAACGGCCGCGAGACATTCGATATTCTAGGCCTCAGCAACGACGTGAAGCCAGGCCAGGAATTGACGGTTGTCGCTACGCGCGAAGACGGAACCCAATTCGAGTTCCAAGCCATCGCCCGTCTTGACAGCATGGTGGACGTGGACTACTACCATAATGGAGGTATCCTCCAAACGGTACTGCGTCAAATGATCGCATCGAACCAATAAGATACTCCCTATAGGCGCTTTAGCCTTAGGAACAAATCCCCATCATCCACTAATGGATGATGGGGATTTTGTTATGATCCGGTACTTCTTTCCTGAATAATGGATATTCCGTTTCGAATGATGCCATGGAGGTTAATTGGTAAAAAACATTCACGGAAATCTATATCTAGGAGGAAGGTACCTATGATCAAAATACATACGATGGCTTCGTTCCATTATCAATACCAGCGGCCGCAGCCGGTGGCTGCACCCAAAAGAGAGGAATCGAAGGATAAACCCCTCACCTTTCATGAGATCCTCAATCAGAAAATGAAGGAAAGAACTTGAAGCTGACTTAAATTGCCCTTGCCTGTTATATAGCGATGCCGTCACGGCAAAAAGACCGTTCCTACGATCACCAAGATCATGGGTACGGTCTTTTTGCTCGTTTTCGAACAGTCGTCCCCGCATAAAAAATGACCGGGCAGCTGTATCACATGGAGCCGCCCGGTCATTCAATAACTTATAGTGATGCTGTCCGCACTCCGGCAATAGAATGAATATTATATCATCATTCCCATTTCACGTGCCGCCTCCATCAGGATTGGCGCATGTTCGCGGAGCGTTTCCGCTGACAGGCGGGTGACTGGCCCTGACATCGACAGTGCTGCCGCCACTTGACCATTCCGGTCAAAGATCGGTACCGATACCGCAGCGGCCCCAGGCTCGCGCTCTTCGATGCTGATCGCGTATCCCTTCTCCAATATTTCGGCCAGCTGCTGCCGGTAAACGATGCGGTCGACAGATTCCGGCCAATCCGGCGCATTCAGCAGCTCCTCCTGATCGGCCGGTGGCGCAAAGGCCACCAGAACCTTGCTGGAGGCACCCACGGACAGCGGCAGTCTTACTCCGACCTGGGCGACCCGCCGAATGCCCTGGTTGCTCTGAACCGCTTGAATCCGAAGACGATCCGAACCGTCTCTTAAATACAAACTCACCGTTTCCCCAAGCCGATCCCGTAAGGCTTCCATTGCGGGCAGAAGGCGAATCGCCGGGTCGTCGCTTTGGGACAGATGCATGGACAGCTCCCATATTTTCAAGCCGAGCCGATATTTCTCCGTCTCTTTGTTACGTACAACGAATCCTTTGTCTTCCAGCGTTGTTAGCAGTCGATGGACGGTGCTTTTATGTAATCCGATAAGGGTAGAAATCTCCGTGAGGGCAAGTTCACTGTCTTTCGTAAAACACATCAATATATCAAGTGCCCGCTCTACAGCACGCACCGTTAATTTACGGTCTTCCATCCCGACCAGCTCCTTCCTGTTTCATTCTATGAAACCTGGTTACAAGAATTATATGAGAATTCTTCTCAAAAGTAAACCATGGAGACAGGGACTTTACAGTTGTCTTACAATCTATGGATTTGCATTGACTTTATAGGCTTCCGGGCATACGATTATTATAATTTCAACTCTTTCATGTTAACGAAACATATCCAGACTATATGGTAAGGAGGGGCCACTTATGAGCACAACGACTGGTAGTAACGCCCCACTCTCCCAATTAAATGACACGCCGGCCGAGCTGTCGACGGGCTTGGTTCGTTTAAAGCATATTATATTAGCATTGTTATTATCTGTCGTTTTTTTTCTCGTTTTCTGTTTTATTTCGCTTCATGCCTATATTGCTTGGGTTTTGTCGAATCCGACGGTTGCACCGCTCTATTCCAATCCCAAGCTTGCTAAAGATATGGATTACGAGAATGTCACGTTCCACTCCATTGACGGCAAACGAAATATAAATGGATGGTATATACCGGCCGAAAATTCTTCGAAAACCATCGTGCTCAGCCATGGTTACGGCGCCAACCGAGAGGAAACCTGGGTACCGATGTACGATATCGCCCACTACGCACACAACATGAATTTTAATGTGCTCATGTTTGATTACGGTTTTGCCTCCCAGACCAGCAAGGAAGTGGCGACCGGTGGCAAAGAGGAGAAACGCCAGCTTCTTGGAGCCATTGAACATGTGAAGCAGCGCGGCGCGAAGCAAATTGTCGTCTGGGGCTTCTCCATGGGGGCTGGCACCGCACTGCAGGCAGGGCTTGAGACCAAGGATGTGGATGCCATGATTCTGGACAGCGCCTTTTTATTGGAGCCGGACACGCTTTATCACAATATTCACAACCAGATTAATCTCCCGCGCCATCCTTCCCTGGAGATTCTGGAGCTGCTCTTCCCGGTGCTCAATGGCACAAGCTTGGATCAGATCCCGTACAATGAGGTGAAAAAGCACGATTATCCGTTCCCGACCTTGTTCATCCACGGAACGAAAGACGACAAGGCACCTTACCCGATCGCCGAGAAGATTGCTTCCAATCAAACCCATACGGATTCGGATTCCTGGATTGTAGAGGAGGCGTATCATGAGCTCATCTTCCGTGAGCACCCTAAAGAATATCTGCGCAGAGTATCCACCTTTCTAGGCAAACTCGAAACTCCGGATGAATCCTGATGCTTTAGTCATCATACGATCCATCTCCCCCCTGCTGCTTTGATGCAGCGGGGGTATTTTTATTTCCCCCTCATAATACAGGCCGCTATATGAATATAGTGTGTTTAGTGAACCTGATACTGGAGGGAACGGACATGTTATTTATTTACGGAGCGAAGCTCCCGGTACGATTACTCGAAGAGATTCGCTATTGGAAGCATCAGGAAAGGAAACATACGGGGCTCATCAAAGCCATTGCGCCGGATCTGGAGCCGGTCTATGTCAACATGCTGGATCAATGGGCGGTGGTGTTCGCCGATACGGAAAAAGCAGCAGACGAACTTTTGCGTCACATTCTCCGTTATGACGGACCTCCTTCGTCTCAAGTGCTGGCCCAAGTCGAGCAGCTGCTGCGCGCTTCCTGCGAGCAATCCAGAGAGTTCATCCGCCAGCTCCACGGATTGAAGGAGAATAGTGAAGCTGTTCGGAAAGTGCCGCTCGCCGGCACGGTCCTGCATCATGTGATTCGGGAGTCCGAATACTTCCTGAACACGCTCGAGACGCTCAACTCCGCCGGAGCGCTGGAGAGATTCATGGATGTAGAGATGCCGATGCAATCGATGACGCTTCACGAGGCCTCCTCCCCTCCGCCATCTCGCTCTGAGGCTGATCTGTCCATTCAAGGCATGGGAGACAGCGGCAAGGCCGTACCGATTGGCGGACATCGCCTTCCTCCACTGCCTTACGCTTATAATGCGCTGGAGCCTCATATCGACGAGAAAACCATGCGGATTCATCACGATATCCATCACCAAAGCTACGTCGACGGTTTAAACAAAGCAGAGAAAAAATTGGAGGCGGCCAGAAAAAGCGGCGATTTCGAGCTGGTGAAGCATTGGGAACGCGAGCTGGCTTTTCATGGTGCCGGCCACTATTTGCACACGATCTTCTGGGACATTATGAACCCGCAGGGCGGTGGCGAACCGGGCGGGGAGCTTGCCCAGCAGATCAAGAAAGATTTCGGAAGCTTCGATCGCTTTAAAAAGCACTTCTCCGAAGCTGCAGACAAAGTGGAAGGCGGCGGCTGGGCGATCCTCGTCTGGAGTCCGCGCAGCCATCGACTGGAAATTCTGCAGGCCGAGAAGCATCAGAACCTCTCCCAGTGGGACGTCGTACCTCTTCTGGCACTGGATGTATGGGAACACGCCTACTACCTCAAACATCAAAGTAAACGCAAGGATTACATCAAGGATTGGTGGAACGTGGTCTACTGGCCAGCGGTTGCGGAGCGCTTCAAGCATGCCAGTAAGCTGAAATGGAAGCCTTTTTAATTCAAAGCCTTGCTGGGCTGCTTCATATTGGTTAATATTGGGTATGATGTCTATAGCCCTCCTTACTTCACTTATGGAGTTCAAGGAGGGTTTATCAATATTCAGGGGGTGACTCATGAACCGGGCACTTGGTCATGAGCCCCGAATTGGACAAGATTATTCAAGCTAAGGAGTAACCCGAGCCTATTGTTAGGTCTTTTTTACCACATATCTGGTTATTTATTCGGTTGAACGCTCCCATATGCTGGATTATGATATGACAGTAAGCTTGATAAGCAGTCTCTGCATGGCCTAAGGCGAAACGAAGAGAAATTATGGCTCCATGTTAAGACTGCAAGATTCAGCATGCCTGTAAGAGCAGAACATCACCACTGAAGGGATGGGTCAGTGTGAACAGTAGATTCAAATCACGTGTTTTCATTTTTGCTTTTGTGCTTATCATTTTAATTGTTGGAGGATGCCAGCCAGTGAACAATAACCAAGCCACTACAGACGACAGCTCGGACGAAGTCATAACGAAGGCTAAAACCACAGCCGTTCAGCATTTTAAAGAGAAATACAACTTGGATGTAGAAATTACCAAGGAAGAGATGATGCCTTCTATCGTAGCGGACAAGGTCAACCTCGAGGGGTTTGTCGTAGATCATCCTGAACAAACCTTTAAAATATCCGTTGATTTCAACACAGGCGAGACATCCAACTTCGTGATGAACCCGGAGCTCAGAAAAGCGATTAAGGGTGAGTGATGGGTTGAGCTGCCTTTTGGCTGTAGCTACAGGTTCTGATCCTACTGAATGTTAAGGAGGGAGTATATTTGAGTTCACCGCAAGTGGATGACGAGACATACCGATTGATGTCAGAAGCGGCTTATCTCGATCTGAAAAAAGAAGATACCGTTGAGGACTTGCCTGGATGGGAGGTCCTTGAGGACTATAAGAGCAACAGCATATCAGGTTTTGATGCGGTAACTTTCTACAACAAGGAAACGAATCAGGCCGTTATCGCATACCGGGGCACCGAGGCAGGTGAAGACTTATCCCATGCTCTCCCCGATTATTTAGCCGATGCGGATATTGGCTTTGAAGAGATCAAAAGAAAGATTCCGGAATTTCGGCCACCTTGGGCGGACCATGTAGACAAAGTCAAAGAAGCCACGGGGATTAACGATGTCACGGATTGGTTCGGTGAACAATCGAGGAAAATCGATAAAAAAACGGATATATTAGGAACCAACCAATTGTATCAAGCCGAGGATTATGCGCTGGAAATGAAGGAGAAATACAAGGGCGTTGATTTCACCCTCACGGGGCACTCCCTGGGGGGAGCCAATGCGCAATATGCTGCCGCCTATACGGGCATGTCGGCTGTCACCTTCAGTGCTCCGTCGGTCATCGGGAGCCTCTCCCCTGAAGCCAGAAGAAAGGCAGAGAACGGGGAATTTGACTCTCAAATCACTAATTTCGTCCATCCTGGCGACATTATTGGCAGCGGTGCGCTCGGCGGCTTCGATGGCCACGTCGGTTCAACCTATTACATAGACTCCAGTTATAAAGACGCCAATGACGGGCTTAGTTTAAAGGAAAAAATTGATAATACACTAGGCGGCCCCAATTATCATCAGCTTGACCGCTATCGATTCGAGGATGGTTACATCTCAAATCCTCTGTACGACGGCGCTACCGACAAAGCCGTTGATTCGCCCAGAATACCTGCCCATAGCAGTCTCTTGTTCGGCCTGGGTAGTCCGATGAGCCATTTGGGCTTAGGTTTAGGCGGCTCGCTAGCAGCTATAGCCGGTTCTGCAGGAGGCTCCTCCGGAACCATTCAGGTGACCCCTGCCGAGCTGCGAAGCGTAGCTGAGAAATGGAGAGCACACGCCCATCAAAGTGATGCCGAAATCCAAGGAATCCGGCAGCGTCTCTCCAAATATATGTTCTCCAGCCACAGCAGACGTCTGCAGCCGATTGTTCAGCAGCTGGATACATCCATCATGTCGATGAGTCAATGGCATCTGCAGCATACCACCGACATCGTTCAATATATTAAATTCAAGGCGGATTTATTTGAACGGACAGACAACAGCGGGTAAACATCAATACGAAACTACCGGGAGGGATGGAGATGAGTCGAGAGATTCTGCTGGAGCTTGATGATTTGCTTCAAGCCGAACGTGAGCTGTCAGGACTGCTGGCAGCCATTCGGGCTGACGAACAGGAGGCACGGGTCATGTACGCCCGTCTGCAGGATTGGAAGGGACAATCCGCCAATGTGCTGCGCGATCAGATTGAAACCTTCTTTATGGAGATGTCCCGCCGCATCCGGGATATCGAGGAGCAAAAACACGCGCTCATCCAGTATGTGCAGTATATGAAACAAGTGGATGGCGCTTCTTGAGAAGCCCTTGCCTTGCATCGATTAACATATGAGCCCACCTTCGTTATTAAGCACATAAAAAGGCTTCGCCTCCGTGGGCGAAGCCTTTTTCAATTATCTGGATCCTGCTTAGTCTTTAATCAGAGACAGAAATTCCGAACGCTGTGCAGAATCACTCTGGAAGGTACCGCGTACAGCTGACGTCACCGTCTTGCTGCCCGGCTTCTTCACGCCGCGCGCGCACATGCACAGATGCTCGCCTTCCACAACAACCATCACGCCGTTTGGCTGCAGCGCCTCCACCATAATATCCGCGATTTGCGAGGTGATGCGCTCCTGCACCTGAAGGCGACGGGTAACCGCCTCTACAAGACGTGCCAGCTTGCTCAAGCCGGCGATTTTGCCGCTAGGGACATAACCGATATGGACTTTCCCAAAGAACGGCGCCATATGGTGCTCGCACTGGCTGTAATATACGATATCCTTCACGATGACCAATTCCTCATGATTCTCGTCAAAGGTAACCCCGAGAACATCCTTGGGATCGACTTCGTATCCCGCAAAGATCTCCTCATACATCCGTGTCACACGGGCCGGTGTCTCAAGGAGCCCCTCACGCTGGGGATCTTCACCGATCAGTTTCAATATTTGCTCTACATGATACTCGATCTGCTCTCGGTTATCGCCGACTTTATTGTTCACATAATCCTTTACACCCGCCACAGTTCATCCCCCTTTTTCGTTCCATAGAAAAAGCAAACGGTTAACTTATAGCCGCTGTTAGCGGCCTTTTTAAATAGAAATGCCCCTCCGTCATTTCATTTAGACGGGAGCGGGCTTTTTTCATTATGATTTGCGTTTACGGCCTTGCCCTTTACCCGGCATAGGCTGATTTTTCATCATTTGCTGTGCGCGCTGCATTTGCTTGCTGTTCATGTTATAGCCCATTTGTTTTGCCATCTTCTGCAGCATTTGCGGATCGTTCTGCATCTTCTCCAATTGCTTGCGGAGATAGAATACGCCGATGAAAAATCCGCCAACCAGACCCACGATCAATGTAATAATCGGAATGACTATATCCATCACTTGACCACCTTCTACTATACTAATATCTACCATTTAATGGCGCATACACGAACCTATCATAGCATGTCCTTTTCGCCACAGCAAATGAAAATAACGGATACATGGCAGCAAGCCGCCCCAATCATGCACCTTGATCATTTATTGCCCATTCCGTCCCGGCATAACCCCTTCCAGGGTCAGCAGGATGCGTTTGATCTCCGGTCCGCCGGCATATCCGATCAAAGTACCGTCAGTACCAATCACCCGATGACACGGCACCACAATCGGCACCGGGTTTTTGTTGTTCGCACCGCCTACCGCCCGAACGGCTTTCGGACGACCGATGGATTCCGCTACATCCTTATAAGAACAAACATTTCCATAAGGGATGGATTTCAAAGCTTCCCATACCTGCAATTGGAATGACGTTCCGCGCATATCCAGCTTTATGTCAAACTCCTTCAACTCACCGGAAAAGTACTGTTTCAGCTGCGATGTCATAGGAGCTAATCTTGCTTCATCGCGCTGATAACCCCCATTACCGGCCCAGGTCCGCGACCACTGCTGGATGACCGCTTCCTTCACATAAAAGCTGCCAAATTCAATCAGACAAAGGCCCTTCTCCGTTGCACAGACCGTCAAAGGTCCGATCGGTGATTGAATTTCATCGTAATACAACATTTCCGGTCCTCCTTCAGGAATGGCCATAGGCTCGACTCCCTGAATTACAGGACTTTCAGGCTGGACTTTCGTTCCCCCATTCGAAGAATCAGACACTTTGTTGCTATTGTCGTCTGCGGCGGCTTGCGCTCCAGCAGATGACTCATTCTCATTTGGTTCAGACTTCAGTTTATTCAAGGCTTGCTGCAGCATATTTCGTACTTGGGAATCCCCTTCTGATTTCATGCTTTTCTCTAAGTTGTTCAACGCTTCTTCGCCTCCAATACGGCCCAGAGCCCATGCAGCGGTTCCCCGCAGCTCCGGGCGCGGGTCTTTCAGCAGTACCTCGCTTAGCTTCGGCACAGCTGAATTATCTTTAAAGTTGCCAAGCGCGATGACAGCATTGCGCTGAATCGGCTTTCGGCCGCGCCAAGCGGCCGACGTATCTCCAAATGCCTCCTTGAATTCCCGGTTGCTCATATCCAGGATGGGCAGGAGCAGTGGCTTGGCTTTTTCAGGATCGGGCTTGAAGTCCTCTTGATGAGTCCAATTCTTGCCCCGGTTCTTCGGACAAACAATTTGACAGGTATCACAGCCGTACAGCCGGTTACCGATCTTGCGCATGGCTTCTTCGTCCAGTAACCCTTTGGTCTGGGTTAGAAAAGAAACGCAGCGCTGGGCATTCAACTGCCCGGGACCGACAAGCGCGCCGGTTGGGCAAGCGTCAATGCACTTGGTGCACTCCCCGCAGTCCTCGGTTACCGGCGTATCCGGCGGAAACGGGATATTGGTTACCATTTCGCCGAGGAATATCCAGGAACCGAACTTCGGAGAGATGATGGCGCAGTTCTTCGCGCTAAAGCCAATTCCGGCTCGCTGCGAAACCGCCCGGTCGACAAGCGCGCCCGTGTCCACCATGCTTTCAAGCTTCGCATCCGGCACGCGTTCTTTAATATATTCCTCCAGACGGCTCATAGCCTCCCGGAGCACATGATGATAATCCCTTCCCCAAGCGGACCGCGCCATAATCCCCCTGTACTTGCCAGGCTCCGATTTGGGCGGGTTCTCCATCTTGGAGTGGTACGTTATGGCAATGGCGATCAGGGACTTCGGCTCCGTACCGGGAAGGGCCGGAGTAACCCGCTTATCCAGATCCGACTCCTCAAAGCCCGACTCATACCCTTTATCCCGATGATTTTGCAAAATGCTCTTCAAGGATTCGAACGGCTCTGCCGAAGCGAAGCCAATATCATCAATGCCAAGCTCCGGCGCAACGGCCTTGAGCTCCTGCTTGAGCTCCTCCCATACCGAAGGCGGAGGAGCGTACGAGCCGAGTGTGTAGGTCATTCTCCAGCGCCTCCTTTCCTGGGATGATGTTCTGTCTTTTCAGCTACAGCTTTTTGATCTCGGACAACGGCCAGAAAATAAATTCCGCCCTGCCGACGATGTCGCTTTCCTTCACGCTCCCGAACATGCGGCTGTCCTTGCTCTTTCCAAGATGGCGGTTATCTCCCATAACGAAGTAGCGGCCCTCTTCCAGAGTTATGGGCTCAAAGCCCGGGTCCTCGATCGGAACATCGGTATACCCTTCCTGCTGTGCAACTCCGTTCACGTACAGCTTCTGGTCCTTTACCTCAATGGTGTCCCCAGGTACGCCCACGACACGCTTTACAAGAAACTCCTTCTTATCCGGGCCATCACTCGGGTCCTTAAGCACAATCACATCGCCATGGCTCGGTTCGGAAAAGCGATATACCACTTTATTAATAAACAGCCGCTCCGATGCTACCAGCGTCGGCTGCATAGATTCACCTTTAACCATAGAAAGGTTGAACACAAACATATTTAGAAGCACCATAATAACAAATGCAATCGCAATCGTCTTTACCCAATCCCAAAGCTCGGCAGCCCAGCCGTTCTTCTTGCCAGGTTGATTCTGAGGTCCGTTGTTCTCGCCATGCTCAGTTGAATCCGGAGAAATCACTTGTCCCATGCTACACCTACTTTACTTCGATTTCGCCTTCGGGTACCAAAGGCGGCACCTTCAAAAAAGGTACATTAATAGAAAAGCATATCTCCCACCCATTTGCAACGGCTGAAAGATATGCTTCATATCGAAAAAATGTCGTTTCTTATCTCTGTCGAAGCTTAAAGCCGCCGTTTGCGTCGCTCGTATGTACCGCTTTTGTCATGACTACGATTGACCAAGGATACTGAGCTTCTGGAACGACCGCAGGATTTGGCTGGCACCGTATCCCATGGCTTCATAAAATGGCATGGCTGCGGCGTTGTGCTCGTCTCCGGCTACCATGATCCGACTGACTTTTCGTGATTGAAAACGCTGTTCCATTGCCGAAATCAAGGCTTTGCCAATCCCTTTTCTGCGATAGTCGGGATGAATGGCAATGCGGTAATAACAACCATGATTGCGCTCGATCGTACCGATTAAGGCACCAACGATTTCACCGTTTTCTTCAGCTACCATAATCAGATCGGAGTCCCAAGCAAGCTGCCTGGAGAAGGGCTCCATCGTGTTTTCGTAGCATTCTTCCGATAAAGCAATCTGCAGTAGCTCGGTTACGGGGTTACAGTCACTCAACTGAAAGGAACGAACATGCATTTCAAAATCTCCCTTTTCGTTAGCATGATGCGGTTTACCCGGTTTACAAAAATCTAGTATTCCGTTAACGCAAACCTGACATTTAGGTTACTACAAAAAACCCGAAAATCCTCTTTCCTTGTCCATTAAACCACATCTTTCTCGTAAATTCACGAGTTTTCTTCTGAAAGCGCTTTATATGAAGCGTTTTCATCTTTTTAGCTGGATAATATTCCATTTTTTTGTTGAATGATAGGTTTGTTTCCTGCCACTAAACCATTAGCTCACTGTTAAAATTACACCCATTAATTCCCAAGGTTTTTCTTCCTGATTGAGATCTACATTTTAATAAAATGACCAGACTTTCCCAGTCCTGCCGTTGATAAAGCAAGCAAAAAAACAACAGCGTTCTCTCGGCAATGTGCCTTTGAGGAACGCTGTGTTTTCGCTCATGATATCTACTGGAGAACGACGGTGTCGCCCACTTTCAGCCCTGACAAAACCTCGACTTTATCCAGCGTCTGCAAGCCGGTCTCAATATCCTGCCGTTCAATCTGGCCGCCTCCCTTGTCCACCATGACATAGGAGGTGCCTCCGTCCGTCATGACGGCAAGTTTAGGAACGACAACCGCCTTATCCTTCCGTTTGGTTACAATATCTCCGTTTAGCGTCAGCCCGCCGATCAAACGTTCTTCCTTCGGCAGCGAGATGATCACCTTAAACTGTGGTGTCTGGGAAGTTTGCTTCTCCTGAGCCGTCGTCTCGGCAAATTTGGCCACTTCCAGCACCTTTCCCTTCAGCTTTAGATCCTTGATGGACGGCAGCTTTACCTCAACCGCCATGTCCGGCTTAATGCTGAATATATCGTTTTCCCCGACATATGCCACTAATCGAAGAGAATCCAGGTCGACGATTTTGCCGATATACTGGTTCGCCGTCACTGATTGCGGCCGCTGCTGCGTCGGATCGAACAGAAATAGGCCTGTTGCAGGTGATAGGTATGTAGCTTTCATCAGCCTGTCATTCAAGTCGGCCAGCGTCTGGCGCTCAATATCGTTGGTAACCTCGTCCAGCTGACTGCTCAGCCGAGCATTTTCCTGGTCTGCCAGCATTTTAAGGCGCTCGGCCTCTGTTGCTAACGCCGGGGCGCTATCGAGGTCCTGATTTAACGTGAACTCCTTTAGCTCCTGCTCCAGCTTCCGCTTCTGCAGCTCGGCTTCCTTCTGCTGAAGCTGCTGGCGAATGGCCGTTTGCTCCAATTTAAAAAGAGCATCGCCTTTCTTGATCTGCTGGCCGTTCTCTACGTTCCATGACTCCACTTTCGCTTCAAAAGGTGCGTACACATTGGTCTCTCGCCCATATTCGGACGTTCCCTTGACCTGCACGGTCGAGACGATGGTTTCCTCGGTGACGGGAAATGAGATGACCTGCGGCTCTTCCATCATGGGAATCTCGGGTTCTTTCGGTTTCACCTGTCCATATCCCCAATATCCCACCAAGCCCAGCACGGCAACGATAACCGTCCATTTTATGATTTTTTTTATCATACCGATTTAGCTTCCTTTCCGAAACTCATTATCCTAATCCCGCTTGATGGCCAGAAGTGCATTCGTTCTAGCTGCACTGATCGCCGGATAGATCCCTGAGAAGATTCCGGTCATCACAGCGAATGCAATGCCGATAGGCAGTGTCTCCAGCGTAACCGCAATTTGCAGCCCAGACATACCCGCCGAAGCCATAATGAATGAATTCAGTCCCTTGATGATCAAAAATGCGAATACGATGCCAAGCAATCCGCCAAGCAAACCGAGCAGGCTGGCTTCTACGATGAACATGTTGCGGATTTGCGGCATATTCGCCCCCAGGACCTTCATGATGCCAATTTGTCTACGGCGCTGATGCGTTGACATCGTCATCGCTACGATGATCGATATCGAGGCCAATAACAGGATAAATACGCCGATCCCGAGAGCGATCGCTTTGAATGTATCCAATTGGGAAGCGACCTGATCACGCATGGCCAGATTGTCGCTCGCATTAAGCGCAAGCTTTGAGATCAAATCCTCGAGCGGTTTAATATTCTGCAGATCATCCACTTTGACGGTTAGATTATCGTATACCCGCTGTTTCGAAGCTGTCCCATTTTGCAGGTTCAAACTGTTTGTTAGCCATTCCGCCGTATCAAAGGAAATATAGGCCTGACGATCGTAGATCGCAAACTGGGCATCTCTCCCCGTAGGCACGTCCAGCACGCCTCCAACATAAAGCTGCGGGCTAAGCTGTTTCTTGTCAGCGTCCATCTGCTCCAGCTGAATATTTTTACCGTTCATTTCCGATACGGTGCTCTCATACATCTGATATTCTTCCCATATCTTCGGATTGTTGGGATCGGTATTGATCATATTCATCAATCTTTCGCTCGTCTCTGCATCCTTCCATCCGGTTGTTGCTCCGTAATTGAGCACCATAGCACCGATCTGATCAAGCGGACCGCCTTCCTTGAACCTGTTACCCTGCTCTTTGAGCTTTGACAGGTCCACGGCCACAACGTTGAAGCCGTCGTTGATCAGGTTGTCGGACGAAATGGCTCTAAAATACCCGAGTTGCTTGGTGGCTATAACGGATTTGACATGATCAAAGCCCTGGATCACCTGAACCTTATCATCCGTAAGCAATCCCCGGTCAGCTCCGACCGTGGGGCCGCTGCCTTCACCTTGCCCGCTTGAGCCCTGCGGAGTCACCGTAATTTCGTCAAGCTTCATGCCGCCTATAATTTCCGTCTCCAAATAATTCTGGGCGCCGTTGCCAATGCTGATCGCTACGATAATAGCCGCGCATCCAATCGAAATACCGGTCATGCACAGGGCTGTCACCACTTTACGGCGTTTAATCTGTCCCCATGCCAGCCGTATGCTGTCTAAAATTATCAGCTGACCTCACCTGCCTCCTCCGCATGAACCGGGACTCCAGACAGGGGCGAAGGGGCGTTTGGCCCCCGTTGACCTGCTGCTGGCGTTGTATAGTCCTCCGGCTGAACCAGATAACCGTCACGGAGCATAATCGTTTTTTTCATTTGAGCAGCGACTTCCATCTCATGGGTAACGATGACAAATGTCGTTTTCATGGACTCGTTCAGCGCCATCATGATTCGGATAATTTCCTCTTCCGTCTTGGTGTCCAGGTTCCCCGTCGGCTCGTCCGCAAAAATAACGGAAGGCTCGGTAATCAATGAGCGAGCAATACTGACGCGCTGCTGCTGTCCGCCTGACAACTGGGACGGGTACAATGAAGCCTTATCGCCGATCCCCGTCATCTCCAGCAGCTCCATCGCTTTCTTGCGGCGCTTGGACGGAGAAACGGATTGAAAGACCAGTGGAAGCTCCACGTTTTCCCGAACCGTAAGCGTCGGGATCAGCTCATAGGCCTGAAAAATAAATCCGATATGCTTGCGCCGGAAGACTGCAAGCTTGTTTTCCCCGTATTTGACAATATCCTGATCGGCAATATAAATATGGCCTTCCGTCGGCTTCATTAGTCCTGCCATCAAGTTGAGCAGCGTGGACTTGCCCGACCCGGAACTGCCCAGCAGGGCAATCATCTCACCCTTCTGGACTTCGAACTGGATATGATGGAGCACTTTTAATACTTCGTTACCGTTCTTAAAGCTGTGCGATACATTTTCCAAACGCAACATGTTCGCTATTCCTTTCCGGTTCTTAATTTAACTCTCCTCGTCAGGAACTGCAGTAGGCGTGAATATCAGATTGTAGCTTTGACTGCCCAGCGTGATCCGTTCATTCTGGAATTCATCCACCAGGGTTAAGTTAAACCAACCGCCGCGAAGTTTTTTGTATTGCTCATCCGACAGCTCGATCGATACCGACCGGGTGCCCGGCACCTGAATATCGGTTCCTGGCGTGAGCGTACGCTCCTGTGTCTGCCCGAGGCTGTCCTTGATGATTAAAATCAGCTTGTGGCCGGAGTCCGCCGCAATGATGCTCTCGCTGCGTTTTACATCAAACGTGATATTCAGCGGAATGGAAGAACTGCCCTCCTGCAGATGTCCTACCGCTTTCGTAACCGAAACGTGGTAAGGATACCAATCGAGGTTTGTCAGGCCGGAGCTTACGGCAGGTCTGATCGGATTCAGCATCAATTTTTTCACGCCCATGACACCGGTAGCGTCTTTCCCCGTTTCCGCAAGCTTGCCTCCGGTCATCGCCGTACCCAGAGCAAGCCCCAATTCGCTTGCAGCCCCCTTCGGCACTCTGGCCCAAAAGACGATCGACTGCTTGGACCCCGGCTGAAGCGAGGCTTCCGGCTGAATGGTTTCCGCTTCATAGATCTTTCCATCCGTGCTTTGGAAATACCCCTTCAGCACCGCTGCTTGAACGCGGCGCTGTTCATTGCTGGTCAGCAAGAACTCGGAATAGACAATGTCGGAGTCCACGCCTTCATAGATGACCGTCCGCCGTTCCTGCGCCTCTGCGCGCTTACCAATCGCGGTAACCGTATACGGCTTCCCTTTCTCCAGAACGCTGATCGACTGTGTCATGCCTGACGTGGTCATGGTAAGGAACGACGTTTTGGCCGTGTCCTGCTGCGTAAACAGCTCGAAGCGGAGCGAACGGATATCCTTGGTATAAGGAATCCGCGCCATGACATATACCTCAGTGGATGACCCCGGGGCAATCAAGGAACCCTGCTCCTCCGCAATAACCTCCGAACCGGCCAGACTCGTTTTTTCGTCCGCTGTGACGTTCACTTTAAGCTCAGGCAGCGGCAGCGATTTAGATTCCTGAGTATTCCGCAGACGCAGCTTCGCAACGATCAGATCCTGATCCTGCCATGGCAGACGCTGCATGGATTCCAGCGTGTATGCAAATCCTTTGGCCGTCTGCGCGTCGTACTCCACGCCGATAGATGATTTGCGTTCCGTTTGGTAAGGGATGGCAAAGTATGCAATCGGCAAGGTCAATGACTCCTGGACCTCGGCGGTCGTCTCACTGCCCGGTTCACCCGAGCTCGCCGGCGGATTGGATGAGCTGACTGGGCCAGATGCCCCGATCATTTGCAACTTCAACCGGTCCTGCTTGAGATCAAGCGGAAGCGTGATTTCCATCACCATCGTTTTCTCTTCCCCGGGACGCAGCGTCAAACCCGCTTTGTTATCCGGAGTGTAAGGATGGAAGGAACCTTCGGATGCTTTAATTGCATACTCGTAGGCCGGAACCTCCACCGATTTTTTTCCTTTGTTCTTGAAGGCCATTTCGATATTCCATATGCCCTGCCCCCCTGAGGCACGCAGCGAAGCCTGGCGAATTCTGGCATCGACCGGAATCCCCTTGATGGTCAACTTCTTGGCCGCGCCCGCCGCAACATCCCACTTTGGAGCTGTTGCCGCAGGCAGCTTGAAGGATGCGACCGGCAACGACAGCTTCAGCGTTTCATCGTTTTCGGTCCACAAGAAACGTAAACCGGTCGTTTTAAGATAGGAGGGAACTTCTGTTATGTAATAAACCAGTTTCTTTTCTTTCGGCTGAACAGGCACACCCTCGGCCCCTGCCTCATGACGAAGAAGGAAAGAACTGCCGGTTGCTGTCACCAAATACGGTTCGAAGCCCCGGTCATTCCATACCTTTCCACCATGGTTCGTCATATACATCCCGACTTTGGCGATGACTTTACCGTCGTACTTGATGATCTCCATTGATTCCGCCTGCACTGTGACCGGACTGCCGCCCAGTTGCAGCTTGGAGCTCGAACCAGATGGTACGGCTGCTGAATAGTTGGCCGGCATTCTGTACGTTCCGACACGCTGCAGGTAGCCTTTGACTTGCGGATTCCATACGTCCATCACCAGCTTCATGCCGGACAAGGAGCTGCTATCGGTCTTCGCATAGTAGGTTACACTCAAGCTTTGCCCGGGCTCTACCTTCTTCTTGGCCAGATCCTTGGAAATGGGATTGGCTGCCGTCACGGAAGCGCCGGGAAGCACTACCTTGGGAAAATAAGATACGAGGCGCGCTGCGCTTTTACCCCCGTTTTTATAAGTCAGTGTAAATACCGCCACATTCGTGCCGGTTTGCTGCCATACGTCCGCATGGTCAAGCTTTGCCGTGACGTTGTTGCCAAGTTTCACGCTCCAGGCGAGCGCTGCACCCTTCTGAGCAGTCGACTTCGCAATTTGCGATGGCTGCGTCTTAGATGCCGCAGCTTCCACTTGAGGTGCCGCAGCCAGAATGGCAGCCATCAGAATGGCAGTCACTCTGAGCTTTGTACTATTCATATTATGTACCGACTCCTTTCTACCTCGATATAACTCTTCTATATCGACGTTTCAATCATAGATTTATTCAAGACTATATATATAACGACAAGTTTCACAGAAAAGTTTTCCATTAATGTTCATTACGACGAAACAACTTTCCATCATGCAATAAATCAGCCCTCTCGGACTTTTCAAACATAAAAGTTGATTTAATCACCCAAAACGGTTTAATATATGTAGTGTAGCCGGATTACATATTCCATTGCTCCGGGATGATAAAGACTTCCTGATGAAGGAAGACCCTTTCATCATAACCAAAAACTAAATTTACAGGAGGTTTTTACTATGGCATTTCAATTACCAGCACTTCCTTACGCAAACGACGCGCTCGAGCCTCACATCGACGCACAAACGATGGAGATCCACCATGATCGCCACCATAATACCTACGTAACCAACTTGAACGCTGCTCTTGAGAACGCTCCTGAGCTTCAAGGCAAATCCCTTGAAGAGCTGATCGCTAACCTTGACGCTGTACCGGAAAGCATCCGCACAGCGGTTCGCAACAACGGCGGCGGACATGCTAACCACTCCCTGTTCTGGGAAGTAATCGGACCAAACGGCGGCGGACAACCGACTGGCGCATTGGCTGATGCCATCAACAGCGAGCTCGGCGGCTTCGATAAATTCAAGGAAGATTTCGCAAAAGCGGCTACAACCCGTTTCGGCAGCGGCTGGGCTTGGCTCGTTGTTAAAGACGGCAAACTGGCAGTAACCAGCACACCAAACCAAGACAGCCCGATCATGGAAGGTCAAACTCCTCTTCTCGGCCTGGACGTTTGGGAGCATGCTTACTATCTGAAATATCAAAACAAACGCCCTGATTACATCTCCGCATTCTGGAATGTAGTTAACTGGGAAGAAGTCGGCAAACGTTACGATAACGCGAAATAATATCGCTTAACTAAAAACCGATATCATACCAAAAAGGCTGCTTTCAGCTGTAGACCCTGTCTACCGCTAAAGCAGCCTTTTTCTATATCTATATCTATATCTATATCTATATCTATATCTATCTATATCATGCTGTTACGTGTTATTTACCGCTGCAGCAGGGCCAGACTCATAATGGCGGACCTTGGATGGCGCATAAATGACCACCAGCAGGATGACCGAGATCAGGACGGCTGCACCTGCACCGATCAGGCATACGGCCTGCAGCGGCCAGGCATCGGCGGCAAAACCGAGCAGAAGCGTTAAGAGAATCTGCAGCATCCCTTCCAGCAAGCGGGTCACGCTCGTAAAGCGCCCCATCAGATCAATAGGCACCTGATTTTGAAAAAAAGTGGTATATCCCGCATTCGCATACGAAGAGAAGAAACCAAACACGATAAAGCCGATAACGGCCGTCAGGAGGCCCGATGCGGCATAGAAGATCATATACCCGGCACTCGACAGAAGCACACCCGCCCCGATAAACATGCGCAATGACAGCCATTTGACAGTTAGAGACGCAGCCGCTGAGCCGGCCAGATACCCCGCTCCGGCTACGCTGACGAGCAATCCGTAATCCTCGTCGCCGAGGAGCAGCACCTGTTTAATGAAGGTGGCCTCTTGAGAATCGAGCGCGAAGCCGAGCAGCATGGCGGATTGAAACAACAGGTATACGAGCATAAAATACTTCGCCGCTTTCCCGAAATCTATAACCGCTGCCCAGTCCCGAAGCAGCGTCTTCATTGTGATGGCATCCCTTCCATTGGCTGCCCTCTCCCCTCCATCCACATCGGGAAGGAAGTATATGACAAGCGCGCAGATGAAGAAAGATACAGCATTGATGAAGATGCTGATCCGAATGTCCGTATAAGCGATCAATAGACCGGATATGGCGGGTCCAAGCAGCACAGCGCCGGATGTCGTAAAGCTGGACCATGCGTTGAACCGCTTTCGTTCCTCTGCCGGGATGAGCTTCGTTATATACGTCATGGACGTAGGCCCGAAAAAAGCCCCCGCCACGTTAATCAGAAACATGATACAGTAGATGGCCCAAACCGAGGACATGAAGGGGATAAGGGCAATCAAAGCCCCCCGGATCACATCGGTAGTGATCATAAGCCTCCGCTTATTCGCCCGGTCAATAATACTGCCCGCCCAGGAGTTGGTAAACAGGGTTGCGAGCGGACGGATGATAAACAATCCAGCCACTGCCGCAGGAGAACCTGTCATATGCAGGACAAGCAAATTGATGGCAACCAGATAGATCCAGTTCCCCAGATTGGACACCCCGATGCCAAAAATGTAAAGAAGCGCATTCTTCCAGCTATGCAAAAGCTCCACTACTCCTTACGAGCCGTTCCCTCATTATATCCCCCATTGCAAGGGGAATTACGGCTTTAAGATGAGAAATACGAGTTCAAAATCCGAATGAACACATTCGGAAATGCGTAGCGTTCCATGTCGTGAACGTGAATCCAGCGAAAGTTCTCTTCGCCTGTCTCATACGCCGCTGCACTCTCTGCTGCTTGCAGGGCTGCCGGCGGCACATCCTGCCACTTACAGCGGTACACGCCCATATTCCATTGAATATGGCTAAAGATATGCTCGGCGTCCATCACATGGCCGATCGGCAGGACCGGAACTCCTTCCTCCAGCAAGGCATCCCTCAAGCGGCTCATTGCCGTTTCCTCGGACATCACGGCCGGAACGCCGCTCCCCTCGGTCGATACGATCACATGCGGCAGCTCCCACATCCCTGCCAATAAACCGGTCGAGGGACGCTTGCGGATCAGAATCTTCCCTTCGTGCACGCCGGTGCCCTCTACGATCGCCGTAAGGCGGTATTCGGGACGCGGCGGCTTGGCCTTCGTCTTAATAGGAAGAGACTCCTCTTTGCCCTCAAGACGCGCTGTACAATGCTCCATCACCGGGCATACCAGACATTTGGGCGACTTTGGCGTACATATTAACGCCCCCAGTTCCATCAACGCCTGGGTGAAATCCGAGGCTCGACCGTCCGGAACCAGCGTCAGCACCAGCTCCTCCATCTTGGTGCGAGTTTTCACCTTCATAATATCTTCTTCAATTAAAAAATAGCGGGACAGCACGCGCATCACGTTACCGTCCACTGCTGCGGCAGGAATGTTGAATGCGATGCTGCGAATGGCGCCCGAGGTATAAGGACCAATGCCCTTAAGTCCCGACACTTCATCTTTGCCGCACGGCATAACGCCCCCATACTGCTCTGTCACTTGCCTTGCGGCTGCCTGAAGATTGCGTGCCCGGGAATAATAGCCGAGGCCCTCCCAGCATTTCAATACATCGTCCTCCGGCGCATCCGCAAGCGACTGAATCGTTGGAAACCGCTCGATAAACCGGTGGAAATACGGGATTACCGTGTCCACCCTGGTCTGCTGCAGCATAATTTCAGATACCCATATATAGTAAGGATCGCGATGCCTGCGCCATGGCAAATCCCTTTTGTTGATCTCATACCAATTCAGCAGCTCGTGGCTGAAGTATGGTTTGTGTTCCGTATTATGCATCTATAAAAATCTCCTTCGTCATCCTTACTTTATCTTCTCAACCACAGCGAAAGCGGAAGCCAGCGTGGCCTGATGCGAAATCGTCAGATGAATCGCATAATGTGCGGACTCTTCCATTCCGAGACGGTCCCAGGCTTCCCGTGATAGACGGGTCTCAGGCCTGCCAAGAGCACCTGGCAGCACTTCGATATCACGGAACCCGATTACACCCCCGATTCCGGAGCCGAAGGCTTTGGATATCGCCTCTTTGGCAGCAAAGCGCCCGGCAACAAACTCCGTCCGTTTCGCCCCCTTGCCGGCCGCAATGACCTGCTCGTCCTGCGTAAGCACGCGCTTCATGAACCTCTCGCCATGCGGGCCTGTCATCAACATCTCCATTCGCTTCATGTCCAGCACGTCATGTCCGATTCCGTAGATCACAATCGTCCGCTCTCCTTCATGGGTCCAGTCTTCCTGTCCAAAAAATATACTCCTACTTATTGTATCAGTCGATGTACGTCAACGCGAGACCAACGGTGTTACAACACCTTGAATTAAATAAATTTGTTGTATTTCAAATTTTATCCATATAGACTGTACAAAATAGCATAGCTTAAGGGGGAATCATGTTATGGGTTCATTGATTTATCACGTTGCCGTTTCGCTTGACTCTTTTATCGCCGATCAAGCCATGATGGATGGAAGAATCGACCGTACCCTCTTTTTATTCGACGGGGAACATGTTCCGGACTTCTTGGCCGACATTCAGGAGTTTGAGGCTGTGCTGATGGGCGGTAAAACGTATGAATTTGGATTTAAAATGGGCGCTAAGCCGGGGGAGCCTGGTTACAAAGGACTCAAACATTATATATTCTCACGGTCATTAGAATTCGAATCCAATGATGAAGTTGAATTAGTCAAGGAGGACGCCATCCCGTACATCCATAATCTCAAACAACAAACAGACGGCAAGCTGTGGCTGTGCGGCGGCGGAGAATTGGCAGGAAGCCTGCTTCAGCATCAACTGATCGATCAGCTTGTATTGAAGGTGAATCCGGTAATGGTTGGTGACGGCGTTCCGTTGTTCGGCAGTGTCAAGCCGCGGATAAGACTCGAACTGGTCAATATGAAGCAATATGCCAACGGCGTTCTCAAACCGACCTACAATATTATGTATACCTAGTCCCTCGCTAAACAAAAAGCCTTCCGGAGGGGATTCTCCGGAAGGCTCTTGGCTTCTGGTATTCGTATGTTAGATGCCTGGAATCGTATTGCGCTTGTGCGCGGTTTTGACGTAATAACTCTCGAGCTTCTGCTGAACATCAGGGTTGATCGTCTTGCCTTCCAGATAATCGCTGTTATCCTCGTAGCTGATTCCGAGCTCTTTCTCGTCCGTCTGACCTTCCCAAAGGCCGGCAGAAGGCGCCTTGTCCAGAATCGATTGCGGAACCCCCAAATAGGATGCGAGCATACGGACCTGACGCTTGTTCAGGGAACTCAGCGGCGTAATGTCCACTGCTCCGTCGCCCCACTTGGTATAGAAGCCGGTAATCGCCTCGGAAGCATGATCCGTGCCGACAACGATCAAATTCTGTTCGAATGCCAGCGCATATTGTACCACCATACGCACTCTGGCTTTCACATTGCCTTTACCGGGAATGCTCATATGCTTATGGACGCCGATATTTTTCAGGCCGTGCTCAACCTCCAGTGCAACCTCGTTCACGGCTTCCTCGATATTGGTCTCGACGGTATATTTCAAATCGAAGGCTTTCGCCGTCGCGTAGCTGTCGGAAATATCAGCCTGCTCGCCGTATGGCTGGAACACCCCGAGTGTCTTGTATTCCTTACCGATCTCCTCCGTAAGCTCGTCAGTAGCCCGCTTGCACAGACCGGCAGCCACGGCCGAATCAATCCCCCCGCTAATGGCGATCAGCAGTCCGGAAGTGCCCGAGTTCTTTACATAGGTTTTCAGAAAATCAACGCGCTTGCGTACCTCTTCCTCCACATT
>NZ_BIMF01000024.1 GCF_004000945.1 Paenibacillus lautus NBRC 15380 | reverse complement strand
CCCCCAGACATCCACAAATGAATGCAAAAAAGCCCAGCTCCCTTTAAAAGCAGGAGCTGGGCTTTCTCTTATTTCAATTACTTGCGCTTCAAGTTGTAGAACGACTTCAAGCCGTTGTATTGAGCAAGCTCGCCCAATTGGTCTTCGATGCGAAGCAATTGGTTGTATTTCGCCACACGGTCGGTACGGGAAGGAGCACCCGTTTTGATCTGACCCGCGTTCGTAGCTACTGCGATATCAGCGATCGTGCTGTCCTCGGACTCACCGGAACGGTGGGAGATCACAGCCGTGTATCCTGCGCGTTTCGCCATTTCGATCGCATCGAATGTTTCCGTCAATGTACCGATTTGGTTTACTTTGATCAGGATGGAGTTACCGATGCCTTCGTTGATACCTTTTTCCAGACGCTCGGTGTTGGTAACAAACAGGTCGTCACCCACGAGTTGAATTTTGTTACCCAATTTCTCGGTGAGCAATTTCCAACCTTCCCAATCGTCCTCGGAGCATCCGTCTTCGATGGTTACGATAGGGTATTTGTCTACCCAAGAAGCGAGCAAGTCCACGAATTCTGCTGGTGTGAAGGATTTGCCTTCGCCTTCCAGAACATACTTGCCATCTTTGAAGAACTCAGTTGAAGCTACGTCCATACCCAGCAATACATCTTCACCTGGCTTGTAGCCGGCTTTTTCGATTGCTTCAATGATGGAAGACAAGGCATCTTCGTTGGACGTGAAGTTAGGAGCGAAACCACCCTCATCACCAACCGCTGTGTTCAGGCCTTTGCCTTTCAGAACGGATTTCAGGTTGTGGAAGATTTCAGCGCCCATGCGAAGTGCTTCTTTGAAGCTAGGTGCGCCAACAGGCAATACCATGAACTCTTGAACGTCAACGTTGTTGTCCGCGTGGGCGCCACCGTTCACGATGTTCATCATAGGTACTGGAAGTTGTTTGGCGTTGAATCCGCCAAGGTAAACATACAGTGGAAGATCCAATGCATCAGCAGCAGCGCGAGCTACAGCCATGGATACGGCCAGGATTGCGTTCGCACCCAATTTGCCTTTGTTCGGCGTACCGTCCAAAGCGATCATCAGCTTGTCGATGCCGAGCTGGTCCAGAGCGTCCATGCCGATCACTTCAGGAGCGATGATTTCATTCACGTTCTCAACAGCTTTCAGAACGCCTTTGCCCAGGTAACGGGATTTGTCGTCGTCGCGAAGCTCAACGGCTTCGTGAACGCCAGTGGAAGCACCGGATGGAACGATCGCGCGACCGATTGCACCGGATTCCAGGTATACTTCAACCTCTACGGTTGGATTGCCGCGGGAGTCAAGGACTTCGCGTGCATATACATCAGAAATAATAGTCATGTGTATAGTCTCCTTTGATATGTTATGTTTATGTTCCATTATGAACCACTTATTTACGTGCTGCAATCATCGAAGTTCCGGTCATTTCGTCCGGCTTCGGCAGACCCATCAGGTCGAGAATGGTTGGCGCGATGTCGGCAAGAATACCACCTTCACGCAGCGTTACATTCTCATCCGTTACGATGAACGGAACCGGGTTCGTGGTATGTGCGGTGAACGGACGTCCATTCTCGTCAAATACCATGTCCGCATTTCCGTGGTCAGCGGTGATCAGAACAACCCCGCCTTTTGCCAAAACAGCCTCAACGACCTTGCCGACACACTCATCCGTAGTCTCAACGGCTTTAATCGTCGGCTCCAGCATACCGGAATGGCCTACCATGTCCGGGTTTGCGAAGTTCAAGATGATCGCGTCATGCTTATCCGCTTCGATTTCTCTCACGCAAGCATCCGCCACTTCATAGGCGCTCATCTCCGGCTTCAGATCGTACGTCGCTACTTTCGGCGAGTTGATCAGTACGCGTGTTTCGCCTGGAAGCTCAACATCGCGTCCACCGCTGAAGAAGAACGTGACGTGTGGATACTTTTCGGTTTCCGCAATACGAAGCTGCTTCTTGTTGTGCTGAACCAGCACTTCGCCCAGCGTGTTGTCCAGATTCTTCGGTTTGTAGGCGACGAAGCCTTCCACCGTCTCACTGAACAGCGTCAAGCAGACAAAATGCAAGTTTTGCGGGAACTTCGGTCCACGTTCAAAGCCACGGAAATCATTATTCGTAAACACCTGGGACAGCTGAATCGCACGGTCAGGACGGTAGTTCAGGAAGATGACGGAATCTCCGCTCTCCACCAGACTAACCGGCTCGCCTTCACCATTCACAATCACGGTCGGTTCTACGAATTCATCGTAAACCGATTTCTCGTAAGATTCAGTGATGGCTTTCAGCGGATCCGTATATTTAGGTCCTTCGCCATACACCATGGCACGGTAAGCCTTCTCGACACGATCCCAACGCTTGTCGCGGTCCATCGCATAATAACGACCGGAAAGCGTAGCGATTTGGCCAACGCCCACTTCTTCAATCTTCGCAATCAGATCCTTAACGAACTGCTTGCCGCTGTCCGGTGCCACGTCGCGTCCATCCATGAAGCCATGGATGTATACGTCATGGAAATCTTCCTTTTTACAAAGATCCAGCATGGCGAACATATGCTCAATATGACTGTGAACGCCGCCGTCGGATACCAGTCCGTACAAATGCAGCTTCTTGTTGTTGTTCTTGGCAGCGCGAACGGCTTCCACCAACGTTTCGTTCTCGAAGAACTCTCCTTCACGAATCGACTTCGTGATACGGGTCAAGTCCTGATACACAATCCGGCCTGCGCCGATGTTCAAGTGACCCACTTCGGAGTTCCCCATTTGACCTTCCGGCAAGCCTACGGCTTCACCGCAAGCGGTCAACGTGGTGTTCGGGTATTGCTTCAAATACCGGTCGTAGTTAGGCTTGTTCGCTTGAGCGACCGCATTGCCCACCTCGGTGTTGCGAAGCCCGAAACCGTCCATGATGATCAGAGCTACGGGTTTTGGAGCAGACATTTACTTCGCCCCCTCAACGAGTGCGATGTAGGAAACCGGTTGTAGACTTGCACCACCAACGAGCGCGCCGTCGATGTCGCTTTGTCCCATATACTCCGCTACATTTTCAGGCTTCACGCTACCGCCGTATTGAATGCGAACTTGCTCTGCAACGGTTTCGCCGTACAGACCTTTAACGAGTTCACGAATATAAGCGATGACTTCGTTCGCATCCTCTGCCGTAGAGGACTTGCCCGTTCCGATCGCCCAGATTGGCTCATAAGCAATAACAACATGAATCGCTTGATCAGCCGGAACACCTGCGAACGCAGCTTCCGTTTGTACTTTGCACACGTCTTTGGTTTGGCCGGCTTCGCGTTCTTCCAGCTTTTCGCCGACGCATACGATCGGAAGAAGACTATGACGGAATGCCGCATGTACCTTCTTGTTCACGATCTCATCGGTTTCGGCAAAATACTGACGGCGCTCGGAATGTCCAATAATGACATAGTCCACGCCCAGATCCTTCAGCATCAAACCGCTGATTTCACCCGTAAAGGCGCCATTATCTTCAAAATGAAGATTTTGTGCACCGATTTTGATGTTCGTGCCCTTGACCGCTTCAACCAATGCAGGAAGGTTGGTAAATGGCGCGCAAATCACGCTTTCCACGCCTTCTACTTCCGCTTTGCCTTTCACATCTTCAATAAATGAAGTTGCTTCCGGAACGGTTTTGAACATTTTCCAGTTACCAGCTATGATAGGTGTTCTCACACGATTCACTCCTTTATTCCCCCGAAGAATCGGGGTCCAAACTTCATCCACTTGCTATCCAATTGTAGTGCCTATTTCTATTTATCGTTCAGTGCCACAACACCAGGAAGTGCTTTGCCTTCCATGAACTCAAGAGATGCACCGCCGCCTGTCGAGATGTGATTCATCTTGTCGGCAAGGCCGAATTTCTCCGCTGCTGCAGCCGAGTCGCCGCCGCCGATAATCGTGTAAGCTTCCGTATCCGCACAAGCTTGTGCCACTTCACGAGTACCGTTGCTGAACGGAGCGATTTCAAATACGCCCATAGGACCGTTCCACACGACAAGTTTGGAGTTCTTGATCACTTCTGCATACTTGGCGCGAGTCTTAGGACCGATGTCAACGCCTTCCCAATCGGCTGGGATGCCGTCGATATCAACGATCTTGGTATTCGCGTCTGCACTGAACTCGTCCGTAACGACGATATCTTCCGGCAGGTAGAAGTTTTTGCCCAGCTCTTTAGCTTTCTCGATAAAACCGAGTGCAACATCAAGCTTCTCTTTATCAAGCAGAGATTGACCGATTTCATGGCCTTGAGCTTTGAAGAACGTGTAAGCAAGTCCACCGCCGATGATGACATTGTCAGCAAGCGTAAGCAGGTTGTCGATCACGTCGATTTTGTCCTTAACCTTCGATCCACCGATGATGGCGGTAAAAGGACGGTCCGGATTCGAAAGGGCTTTGCCGAGAACGGACAGCTCTTTCTCCATCAACAATCCCGATACAGCCGGAAGATGATGAGCGATACCTTCTGTCGAAGCATGCGCACGGTGAGCAGCACCAAACGCGTCATTCACGAACAGATCGGCCAGTTCGGCGAATTGCTTCGCAAGTTCCGGATCATTCTTCTCTTCACCAGCGTAAAAACGAACATTTTCAAGCACGAGCACATCGCCGTTTTGCAGCTTCTCTACCTGCGCTTTAACCGCTTCTCCTACGGCTTCATCCGCTTTGGCTACCGGTTTGCCGAGCAGCTCGGACAGACGCTGACTTGCCGGAGTCAGGCGCAAAGATTCAACGACCTCACCTTTTGGACGGCCCATGTGGCTGGCCAGGATGACTTTCGCTCCTTGCTCTACCAGATAGTTAATGGTCGGCAAAGTCTCGCGAATACGAGTGTCGTCTGTAATTTTACCATCTTCGAGCGGTACATTGAAATCGACGCGGACAAACACCCGTTTTCCGCTTACTTCTACATCACGTACACTTTTCTTGTTCATCTCCACGTTCCTCCTAAGAAAACTATTCTCCTCACCGACAGCATGCAGTTGCTCTCGTTTCTCTCTCTATCGCTAACCAGCGCCCGGATCTTGTCTATTCTTCCCAGTGCTCTGGCATGAAAACAAGGAAAAACCATGAACCAAAGAGGAGACCCGTGAAACGGAACTCCTCTTCGATTGTATGGCTAGATCAATTACAGACCTTTGCTTGCGATGTAAGCAGCGAGGTCAACGACACGGTTGGAGTAGCCCCACTCGTTGTCATACCAAGAAACAACTTTCACCATGTTGTCGCCAACTACCATAGTGGAGAGCGAATCGATCGTGGAAGAAGCTGGGTCACCATTGTAGTCGCTGGATACAAGCGGCTCATCAGAGTAGTTCAAGATGCCTTTCAGCGGGCCTTCAGCAGCAGCTTTCAGCGCTCCGTTTACATCTTCAAGGGTTACGTTTTTGGACAGTTCTACTACGAGGTCTGTTACAGAAACGTTCTTCGTAGGTACACGCATAGAGTTACCGTTCAATTTGCCTTTCAATTGCGGCAGAACGAGGCTCACTGCTTTTGCAGCACCTGTTGTGGAAGGAATGATGTTTTCAGCAGCTGCACGAGCACGACGCAGATCTTTGTGCGGCAGATCAAGCACTTGCTGGTCATTCGTGTAGGAGTGAATGGTAGTCATCAGACCTTTAACGATACCAAAATTCTCGTCAAGAACTTTTGCAAAAGGAGCCAAGCAGTTCGTCGTACAAGAAGCATTGGAGATGATGGTGTGGCTAGCAGCATCGTATTTGTCTTCGTTAACGCCCATAACGATGGTGATATCTTCGTCAGTAGCTGGAGCAGAGATGATAACTTTCTTAGCGCCGCCTTTCAAGTGAGCGGAGGCTTTGTCTTTCGCTGTGAAAATACCAGTGGATTCTACAACGATTTCTACGCCGTACTCAGCCCAAGGCAATGCTTCTGGGTTACGCTCAGCGAATACTTTCACTTCACGGCCGTTTACAACGAGTGCGCCTTCTTTAGCTTCAACCGTTGCATTAAGTCTGCCGTGAGTTGTGTCATATTTCAAAAGGTGTGCCAGCGTTTTTACATCCGTCAAATCGTTGATTGCCACGATTTCAACTTCGCTGTTGTTCAGCGCAGCGCGGAACACGTTACGTCCAATACGTCCAAAACCGTTAATACCTACTTTAACCATGAGTAGTTCCCTCCATATTTGTAAAATTTATATATTCAAGATTGGCTGTTAAGCCAATCAAGACAACAATAATGAAAAATCAGTTGTACGCCCTTGGATTCAAATACCGGCGTCAATCTCCTTCTCGACTTCCAGTGCCGCGGCTTCATCGGTAACGAGAATATCCTCATGTCCGAATTTCAGCACCGCGTGAATCGCCTTGCCCTTACCTTGCCCCCCAGCAATGCCGATGATCGTCTCTGTCCGCATAATATCCTCAAGCCGCAGCCCGAGGGTAAGCATTTTGTGGACAACTTCGCCATCTTCACTGAAGTAGTAGCCGAAGGATTCCGCAATCGCGCCATCGGCCTGCAAGTTCTGAATCGAGTCTTCATCCAGCTTGCGCCTTCTTGCCATTTCCATGGCATCTCCGATGCCGTGAATAATGACTCGGCAGCGCCTGATCACATCCACAATCTCCTGGATATGCTGATCCTGCACCAAAGACTGGTAGGCATCCTCGCTTAGCAGATCCGGTACATGAAGCAATCGGTACTCAGCTCCAACGCGCTTAGCCATCTTAGAGGCAATGGTGTTCGCTTGAATCTCGACACTCTCCCCGAGACCGCCCCGGGCAGGCACAAACCAAGTGCTTGTCAGCGGTTCGCCACCAGGCAAAGAGGACATCTGCTCTGCTACTTCGGCGAGCGTGGAGCCGCCTGTTACGGCAATCGTATCTCCATCCTGCACAAAGCTTAGCAGCGTTCTTGCTCCGGCACGGCCAAGCTCGCGTTTGACTTCCGGAGATGACTCACTGTTACCGGGAATAATGACCACTTTACGAAGCCCGTAAGCCTGACGGATCTTCTCTTCCAGTTCAACCAGTCCGAATAACTCATTCATAACCGGTTCCAGTTCCTCCAGCAAGCATATCCCTGAACTGCTGATCCGCATGCCAAGCGTTTCAATCTCGATCAGCCCTTGCGCTTTCAGAAGATCTGTTTCTGCTCTGAGGACACGCTCGGTCATCGAGAGTGATGAAGCCAATGTTCTTCGGCCAACAATTCCGGACAACTTGATCTGATGAAGGATGGAATACCTTCGTTTAAGAGTGTCCATCAGATCCGGCAGAAGCTGCTCTTGTATTTCTAATAGGTTACGCATGCATTCCACTCCTGCAAACTTCGTCTCGGCTCTCCTCTACCTGGTCGTAAAATGTCCCAGTCAAACTTTTTAAGTCCCACCCTTATTCTAACCAATAATCATGCTGGTTGCAAGTATCCGAAAGTATATTTCTCTGCCCCAGGCATTCTTATACATTATGACCAACTACAGGCTTGTCTATATAAATAGGAACAAAGTTTTGCCCGCTATTGTATTTTTAAAAAAGATGCGGTATAATCAACTTCGTTGCTAATTTTTTAAGATATCAGAAAGTATAAACTTCGCGGAGCCAGCTTCCTGATATCGCAAGAAAAACTACCGCTAAACGCGGTCTGTCTTCTTTGAATGCACGTCGATAGACGTTTTTCTTATGCGCCCGTGGTCCAATGGATATGACGTAGGCCTCCGGAGCCTGAGATCGAGGTTCGATTCCTCGCGGGCGCGCCATTTTATCTTATTCTCTATACTGATTACCCTAAAGTGCCCATGACGGCTCTTTTTTTTACCCAATAGTTTGACTATCTTTGACTTTTTGATTTAAATTGTTTATCATGTGGGTAATACGGTAACAGTATTTATATGAGGTACTTAAGAGGAGGTTTTCCACGTGAGTTTTATACCTATGGTCGTTGAACAAAGCAACCGCGGTGAGCGGGCATACGACATCTATTCCAGATTGCTGAAAGACCGCATTATCTTCCTCGGCTCCGACGTAAATGACGTGGTCGCCAATTCCATCATTGCTCAAATGCTGTTCTTGTCGGCTGAGGATCCTGAGAAGGATATTCATCTTTACATCAACAGTCCTGGCGGTTCCATTACCGCAGGTATGGCGATATTCGATACGATGCAGTTCATCAAGCCGGACGTTTCGACGATCTGTGTCGGCATGGCTGCTTCCATGGGCGCATTCCTGCTCAACGCAGGCGCTAAAGGCAAACGTTACGGTCTGCCTAACAGCGAAATTATGATTCACCAGCCGCTCGGCGGCGCACAAGGTCAAGCCACGGATATTGAGATCCGTGCTCGCCGCATTCTCAAAATGCGCGACAAACTGAACCGCATCCTGTCCGAACGCACCGGCCAACCGCTGGAGCGCATTGAGAAGGATACCGATCGTGACTACTTCATGACGGCTGACGAAGCCAAAGAGTATGGCCTGATCGATCAAGTACTGGAAAATACACCACCGCAAGGACTATAAAAAGAAATGAAGTAAAGGCAGGCGCCGTTATCCGGTGCCTGCCCTTTTTTATCCTCTAGAATCATTGAAAACTTCGAGTACTAAATAGTGAGAGTATCCCCTCCGGTCGCTGTTGAAATCGGGAAACATGAATGAACAGATAAGGAGGTTTCCCGATTTCAAAGGCGAACGCGTTGCTCCTCTGAGGACACTCTCACTGCGGTACGACTATTTCAATAAAACTTAAAGACGGTAATGGCACTGCCCTCCTAAAAGGCCTGCCTTAACTATTGGGAAGGGAATAAAGAGCAAGCCTGTGCAGGATTCCTTTGCACGGGCAATCGGATTGCGTAAGGCCTAATGATGCGCTACCCTCACTCACTGCTTTCATAAACGGGGTGACATCCAATATCGCATAGGGCGAATGTGTGGCCTTTTACCGCACGGCTTTGCTTGCCACTAACCAAGCACCGTGCGCACAGGGAGCAGTGCGCATGGTGTACAAGCGTGTACAAGCTATACAAGTTATCATCGAGAGGACTATGTTAATCAGAGTATGCCTAAATAGCAATTCCTAAGGATCACATATTCGTAATCGGAGGCAATCCTCTCGATAAACACAAACAATCCCTTGATCGCAGGAAAGGAGAATACACTCTCCACATTCCATGATCAAGGGATACTCGCAACTAGTTCCAGCACAGTGTTACATCAGGACAACATATTGTATCAAGACAAAGCTATAGCATTTAAAAAATGATTGCGGCTTATAAATAACTACTTACCGTATACTCTTACTTCCACTCTTTCAGCTTCAGCTCAAACTCCGGAAATCCATAGGCATACGCCGTGTACTCATAAAGCTGGAAGTACAGCACCGCAGCATTATCCTTCACATAAAAATCAGCATCGGCAGGCACGCCCTCAAATCCGCCGAGGTAGCCTCCTTCTTTCTTCATCTTGCTCAGCACAAGGTTGTTCAGCTTCTGCTTGTTCTTGCCCTGCATGTTGATGAAATCGCCCAGCTTCATCTGCTTGCCGTCCTTCAAGGAGAACGTGAAGCTTTTACGGAAGGTCATGCCGTGAGCGCCACCAGTGTAGGAATAATCGTATGCCGTAATGCTCAGGATATCGTTCTGGTTGTAATGGACCACGAAGTCACCGCTGAATTCGTAAGGGAAACTGGATTCCGACGGCGGGAATTCCTCAGCATTCCCTTCGGCACTGGTGATTACGCCGGACGCATTTTCTTTCAGCACTTTGTTGATCTCGGCTTGGGCCTCCGCATTATCAAGTCCACTGATTACAGGATAGTTCACAACGGCATCCACGCCCTGAATCTTCTTCTTCAGCGCTACAGATTTAATGGTGATGTCATTCTGCTTCTTCTGCGTCATGCTGAGTGTTTTCAAGGAAGGATTCCATTGCCCCTGAACACCCATGTATTCGCTGATCGTTTTGAATGGCACATACAGACGACCATTGATGATCTGTCCCCCAGGCTCGCCGGCATACGAACCATTCACCAGAATACCGATTTCAGTTGAATCATATACGATAGCGCTCAGTTTGTTATAACCGTTACCCAGTGTATACGTACGGTTTTTTGCATCATATTTAAGAGGCATCCCCAGGCCGTCCCGCAAAGCGGTTGCCGGCACATAAGTTACTCCGTGCAGCACGAGACCTTTCTGTGACAGGGTCTTGCCATTCCATTTCAGTACGACTTCATTCTTTGAGGATTTTTGGCTGGCGGAAACGGTTGCCTTAGCGGCGCTTGCATCGATGACCTGTCCGCTCAAACCCAGACTGCCAAGCAGGACGCTAGTTGCAATTAATGATGCACATACACGAAATTTAGGATTCATATCAGAATTCCACCTTTGTTAAATTAAGTTTCCGTTAGTTGTTAATCTATTACCCTTAATCATTATAAGGAAAGCTTTGAATGTATTGGTAACAAAGCCAATGACAATTTTGATTCCAGGCCGTAGGACCTATACGTTCTCATTATTCTTTCCGTACGGACGCCGTTACGCTTAGAAACACACCGAACAAGAGAGCGCACGCACCCATCAATAATAGCATTTCACTGCCCTCGACAACATAGGCAAGCAGAAATAAACCGATGCCCACAAGCGCACTGTGAATACTCAATAACAGCAGATGCAGCGCGCTTTTCCTGAAGATGTTCAGAAATAAAACGGCTGCAACCCCCGCAACAATCAATGCAATCAAAAACATGCTCATCACATCGCTCAAGCTGCTTTCTCCTTTTCTGATTAAACGAATAGAAACCTGATGGAAGTCGTTAGCGTCCTCCCTTATATATAACAACGAGACGGGCCCCAAAGTTGTGGTTCAATTCGTATAAATCGGCCAATTTTTCCTATTCCGGGTCTTAGGACCTATTATTCGCAAACAAAAAAAGAGCCTGCCCCCAATGGGACAGACTTTTTTATTACAAAAATATCAAAATGTAAGCTATAATTAACGACCGCTCTTCAGTTCGGTCCATAGACGATCATAGATTGAGAGCGAGTCACCGACATTATCGAGCCACTCGGTACGGCCCAGCTCTTCATCTGTCAGGTTGATCATCGTATTGGTGCGGTATGCCTCGCTATGGAATTCCATCGCCTTGGTGTTCGGATTGCTGTATCCGATGAATTCATAGTTTTTGGCGCTGACCTCAGGCTCCATCATGAAGTTGATGAATTTCTCGGCCAGCTCTTTATTCTTGGCACCCTTAGGAATCGCGTAGTTATCAGAGAAGATGGTAGCCCCTTCTTCTGGCACGACATACGCCACATCCGGATTCTCCGCTGCAATGAAGGCCGCATCTCCGGACCAGACCGTAGCAATCCAGCCTTCTTCTTGGATCATCTTCTGCTTGATGTTATCCGTATCAAACGCGAGCACATTGGGCAGCAAGGTCTTCAGGTCATCCGTAGCTGCGGTGATTTCCGCTTCATCCGTACTGCTGTTTGATTTCCCCTGCTTCTTCAGCGCCATGCCGATCATTTCGCGGTTGTCGTCCAGAAGCAGGACTTTCCCCTTGTATTCCGGGTTCCAGAGGTCTTCCCAGCTGTTGATCTCGTCCTTAACATACTTCTTGTTATATGCAATTCCCGTTACACCGGACGTGTAGACAATCGAATATTTATTGCCCGGGTCATAAGAAGGATCTTTGAAAGTATCCGTAAGATTGACGAAGTTCGGGATATTATTCATATCAAGCGGCTCAAGCAGCTCCGATTCAATCATCGTTTTCACCATATAATCGGACGGCTGAATGAGGTCATATCCACTGCCGCCAGCCTTGATTTTAGCCAGCAGGTCTTCATTGTTTGCGTAATTGTCGTAGGTTACCTTCACGTCGAATTTCTCTTCGAAGTCCTTCAGCACCTCGGGATCAAAGTTATCCGCCCAGCTGTAAATGTGAAGCGTCTCCTTATCCGAGCCGCAGCCGGCCAGCAGTCCTACAGACAATACCGCAACCATGCCTGCCGTCAGCAGGCGGGTCCATCTTGATTTTTTCAATTCAATATCTCCTCTCTTTCCAGTTCCATGTTTTATTTCGAAAAAAAGCGTTTCTATCGCTTAAATCGGTAATGTTTTATGTTTCTTTTCCCCGCTGCCGCGGTTAAGAATATATTGCGCTAACAGAATCAGCGTGATGCTGACCAGAATGAGCAGCGTACACAGCGCGTTAATCTCTGGCGAGATGCCGCGCTTCACCTGAGCGTAAATATAGATCGGCAGCGTCGTTGAGCTTGGGCCGGCGACAAAAAAGCTGACCATAAAGTCATCCAATGACAGCGTAAAAGCAATCAAGGCGCCGGAGATAATGCCCGGTGCAATCTGCGGCAGCGTGACGTGCCGGAACGTCTGCCAAGGCGTAGCTCCCAAATCCTGCGCCGCTTCACCGAGCTGTTTGCCCATTCCAGACAATCTGGCCGTAACTACAACATATACATAAGACATACTGAAGGTGATATGAGCTATAATCACGGTCGTTTTACCGAGCGGCATATTGAGTTGACTGAACAAAACCAGCAGCGACAGCCCCATAATAATATCCGGGATAATGACCGGCAGATACAGCAGCCCATTCATGCCGCTGCGGCCTCTGCGCCCCATACTCCGAAGCGAGAGCGCCGCTGCGGTTCCGAGCAGGGTGGAAACGATCGTCGATATGACCGCCACCGTCAAACTGTTCATCAGCGCTTCCATCACGTGCCGGTTCTCGAACAGCGACACATACCAATCCAACGTAAATCCTTCCCAGTTGCCGCTAAGCCGCGTGTTGTTAAAGGAATAGATGATGATCATGATGATCGGTACATAGATGAAAGCCATCATAAGGAAAGAGTGAATCCCGAGCAGCGGGTGATTCTTCTTCTTCACTTATCTCCCCTCCCCTACGCGTTGATGGCGGGCTTGCATCGCCCGGTTAAAGAGCAGGATTAGCACGAGGGACGTAATCACAAAGATCACCGACAACGCCGCTCCAAAGGGCCAGTTGCGCGCACCCAGGAACTGCTGCTGAATAATATTACTGATCATGGAGGACTTCGCGCCTCCCAAAATATCCGTAACTACAAACATCCCGGAAGTCGAGACATACACCAGAACCGCTCCCGTCATGATGCCGGATTTACTTTGCGGGAAGGTAATGTGCCGGAATGCCTTCCACCTGGAAGCGCCCAGATCGCTGGCCGCATCCAGCAGACGCTTGTCCATCTGCTCCAGAGCCACGTAAATCGGCAGCACCATGAAGGGGATGAAGTTATAGACCATGCCGAGAAGTACGGCGCCATACGTATACAGCATCTGAATCGGCTCGTCGATCCATCCCATCCACAGCAGCAGACTGTTCACCACGCCTTGCGTCCGGAGCAGGAGAACCCAAGCATAGGTCCGGATCAGAAAGTTAATCCAGAACGGGACCGTGATCAGAATTAATCCCCAGGTTTGGATACGCGGGGAAGCGTTGGCTATATAATAGGCCAAAGGATAGCTGACTAACAAGCAAATCACCGTTGTCAGCAGCGACAATACCAGGGTATCCCCGTAAATCCCCAAATATAAAGGGTCAAAAAAGGTTTTATAGCCTTCGAGACTAAAGGAAAAAACGATATTCCCCAGCGAATCCCGCGAGAGCAGGGAGATGCCGACCACAATCAGCATCGGAACCATCAGGAACAGGGATAACCACAGCAGCACCGGAGTCAACAGGAACCTTGATTTCCTCATGGCCCGATGATCACCTCATCTTTGGTGTTCCAGTTCACCCCGACCCGTTCACCAACCTCCCAAGGATGGTCATCCGAGATATCCAGGGCAATCGTGACCTTCATCGGTTCATCATCCAATTGGACCAGCAGCTTATGAACACTGCCGAGGTACTGCACATCCTCGATCACGCCGCTCTTCCTGGCACCCGATTCCCGCTGCGGAATAAGTTTCTCCGGCCTTACGGCAAAAAGACCCTCTGGCGAGGAGAAGACGTTATTCTCCCCAACAAACGTGGCGGCAAACAGCGTTTGCGGTTTCGCATAGATCTCGCGCGGCGTGCCGATTTGCTCTACCCGTCCGTGGTTCATGATGACGATCCGGTCGGAGAGCATCATGGCTTCCTCTTGGTCGTGGGTTACATATACAAACGTAATCCCGAGCGTCCGCTGCAAATGCTTGAGCTCGGACTTCAGGTTCTTCCGCAGCTGCAAATCCAGCGCGCCGAGCGGTTCATCCAGCAGCAGTACCTTCGGTTTGTTGGCGATGGCGCGGGCGATGGCCACGCGCTGCTGCTGTCCGCCGGACAGTTGGTGCGGGAATCGTTCCCGCAGGGGAGTCAGCTGTGTCATGGCAACGGCCTCGTCCACCCGCTCCTTGATAAGCTGACGCGGCATTTTTTTCATTTTCAACCCAAAAGCGATATTGTCTTCTACGGTCATATGCGGAAACAGAGCATAGTGTTGGAATACCAGATTCAAGTCCCGCTTGTTCGGAGGCATTTCCGTCACATTCTGACCCGCCAGCCAGACCTGTCCTTTGGTCGGCTGTTCGAATCCTGCTATCATTCGGAGAATCGTCGTTTTGCCGCAGCCGCTGGGGCCCAGCAAAGTCAGGAATTCCCCTTCTTTAATGGAGAGCGACAGCGGATGCACGACCGCTTGTCCCTGAAAATGCTTCTCGATCTGGACAAGTTCAATCACATGCATCAACCCCTTCTTCAAAATGTGACCTATTCCATGTGTACATTCCTGCTAACCAGTATGCACAAAAACGTTCCCCACTAAGAAGAAACGGTCATACTGCCTATCGTGCTCAGGTTGGCAGAATCCGTTTCTTAAGGGTGGAAGCGTCTAGAAGTCTCTACTAAGAAAAAAAAGCCATATCCATGGGTATGGCTTTAACGTTTAACATAAAGTTCAGTTTTTCGCATATTCACTATACCTCGTTTTCCCCCTATACACAACACTTTTCTGCGTATTTCGACAGGGGAAGGCACGGATATGGGACCGGATTATGGTATTTCATTTTCCGAAAAGGGATGCACAAAAAACCGTTCACCCGGAAAGACCCGGATGAACGGTTTTCAGTATTCTTAGAAGAAAACAGCTACTATTTCAGCTCATATTGCACGTACAGCTGCGTCGAGATTTTGATCTCGCCCGGCTTCACGGATGTGTTGGCACCTGCGTCCGCTGCAGTGGACTGTGCTTCCATCGCCATTTTTTCGAGGCCATAGATGTTATCTACACCAACAGAACCTTCCACAATGTTAAGCACGATACCCAGCTGACGCTTAGAGGCCTTTGCCATAGCTTGGGCTTTCAGATCCGCGTTCGCCATGGCTTTATCTATCACTTGAGCTTCGAAAGCATCACGGTTCTTAACCGAGAAACGGGCGTTGCCAATGGAATTGGCGCCGGCATCGGACGCTGCATCAAGCAGATCGCCGACTTTGCTCAAGTCGCGAAGGGTGACTTCCAGGGAATGATAGGCGCTGTAATTTTTCACTTTACGTCCATTATCATCGGAATACGTATAGTTAGGTTGGACATAGAACTGTTCGGTTTTGATATCCTTGTCATCAATCTTCCATGTTTCTTTCAACAGCTTCGTAATTTTATCCATTTTCTGTGCATTGCTCTTCTGTGCGGATTTTGCGGTTTCCGCATATGATTCAGCCCCGATGGAAAGATAAACGATATCTGGCTTCACCGAGATCTCGCCTTTACCGAGTACGGTAAGAAGGTTTTGCTGTGCCGCCTCCGCCGCATGCACCTCGGTTGCCCCGCTCAATCCTACTAAAGCCGTACTTCCAGTCAACAGTGCACCTGCAATCATGATGGAACCTACTTGTTTGACCCATCTTTTCATTATTGTCAGCCTCCTTCAATATTGGCATCGCTGCCATGCTTGCCTTACCCTTCTAACGTGAGGGCATTGGTAAATGTTGCATCCGAACGGAGCGTCTTAAAATTTTTCTTCGACTTATTTTAATACGCCCCTGTTAATTGGTATATCTAGGCATGATTGGTTGATTAGCAAAATAAGATACCCAATGAAGAAGCGGTAACTGTTTAATAAGGAAGCCTTAATGGGTAACTAACTTACATCGGTGTTTAAAAAGAGGAGGTCACTATGAAATCATTCCGGATGTTATACGCGTTCATGTCACTGCTGCTACTCATGGCAGCGGGCATGCCATACGGGGCGGCAAGCGCCGCGGCAGAGCCAGCCTCCGGTAAAACCTACCAGATCGGAACGGACATTACGTTTGCCCCGTTTGAATTCCAGGATGCAAGCGGCAAATTTGTCGGTATTGACATGGATCTGCTGGACGCGATCGCAAAAGATCAGAACTTCAAATATGAGATCAAGCCGCTCGGCTTCAATGCGGCAGTTCAAGCGCTGGAAGCCAACCAGGTGGACGGAGTCATTGCCGGCATGAGCATCACGGATGAGCGGAAGCAAAAATTCGACTTCTCCGATCCTTATTTTGACTCAGGTGTGGTCATGGCCATTCGCAAGGATCAGGAGTCCATCAAAGGGTATGAGGATTTAAAAGGAAAAAAAGTCGCCGTCAAAACCGGTACGGAGGGCTACAGCTTTGCTGAATCCATATCCTCCAAGTACGGATTCACCATCGTGCCTTTTGACGATTCGGCCCAGATGTATGACGATGTCAGGACAGGCAATTCCGTTGCCTGTTTTGACGACTTCCCCGTATTGGCTTATGGAGTCGAACAGAACAACGGGCTGAAGATCGTCACGGAAATGGAGCCCGGCGCCTCCTACGGATTTGCCGTCGGCAAGGGACGGAACCAGGAGCTTCTGGAGAAATTCAATGCCGGCTTGATCAACCTGAAGGCAAGCGGAGAGTATGAACGTATTAAGGCAAAATACATTGGCGAAAATGCCGTAGGCGCGGCGAGTCAAAGCCGCTGGGAGCTGGTCGTGGAGTCGCTGCCCTCATTGCTGAAGGGCCTTGGCAATACGCTGCTGCTGACCATTGTATCGCTGTTCTTTGCGTTTTTCTTAGGGTTAATATTCGGTTTTATGAAGGTCGGACGCAATAAATGGCTCCGAGGCATCGCCACCGTATTCGTGGATATTTTCCGCGGCATACCGCTGCTGGTCCTTGCCTTCTTCATTTACTTCGGTATTCCGCAGGCGCTCGGATTCACGATGTCGCCGATCGTGGCAGCGGTGCTGACACTTAGCCTGAATGCCGGCGCTTATGTAACGGAGATTATCCGGGGCGGCATCCAATCCATTGACCCTGGACAGCTGGAGGCTGCCCGCTCGCTCGGTCTGCCATACCGCAAAGCCATGATGAAAATCATCATTCCCCAAGCGATCAAAGTCATGATCCCGACCTTTATTAACCAGCTCGTGATCACACTCAAGGATACGTCGATCCTGTCGGTAATCGGTCTGGTCGAACTGACCCAATCCGGGAAAATCATCATCGCAAGAACATTCGCTTCGTTTGATATCTGGCTCGTGGTGGCCATCATGTATCTGGTCGTGATCACGATTCTGACCAAAATTTCGGGCCGTCTGGAAGGGAAGGTGCGTCATGGATAAAATTCGCGTAGAAGGACTGAAGAAGAACTTTGGCACGAACGAGGTGCTGAAGGGCATCAACATGCAGGTCCAGGAAGGCGAGGTTGTTTGTGTCATCGGACCTTCGGGCTCCGGCAAAAGCACCTTCCTGCGCTGCATCAATCGACTGGAGGACATTACGGCAGGCAGGGTGTTCGTGCATGACAAGGATATCAATGACCCTAAAACAGACATTAACAAGGCACGGGAGAATATCGGGATGGTGTTCCAGCACTTTAATCTGTTCCCTCACTTCAACGTGCTGAAGAACATTACATTTGCCCCGGTCGAGCTGGGCAAGCAGAACGCGTCCGAGGCGCGTGCCACGGGGCTAAAACTACTGGAACAAGTAGGCCTCTCCGATAAGGCGGAGGCCTTCCCAAGCCAGCTCTCAGGCGGTCAGAAGCAGCGTGTGGCGATCGCCCGGGCGCTGGCGATGAATCCGGACATCATGCTGTTTGACGAACCGACTTCCGCGCTGGACCCGGAGATGGTCGGCGAAGTGCTCGGCGTCATGAAGGATCTGGCACGCGAAGGCATGACGATGATCATCGTCACGCACGAGATGGGTTTTGCCCGCGAGGTTGCGGACCGGGTGATCTTCATGGATGGCGGGTATATCGTAGAGGAAGGCCCGCCGGAGGAAGTATTCGGCAGACCGAAGCATGAGCGTACGATCAGCTTTTTGGAGAAGGTGCTGTAAACCATGCAGCTAACCTATCTTTAACAAGCCGCTGCCGTGCGGCTGCATCAACCGTACGCACAACTCCCTGTGCGTACGGTGCGTGGCCCTCGGGGTGTGCTTGGATGGCAGCACGCACCTTGCGGGTTGCTCCTTGTGCGGACTGTTCCCTGGCGGACGGTGCGTGGCCTAGGAGCGTGCTTAGTTGGCTGCAGAAACCGTGTGCACGGTGCGTGGCCTCGGGCGTGCTTGGCATGGCTGCAGAAATCTTGCGCACAGAGCGTGGCCTCGGGGCGTGCTTGACATGGCTGTCGACCATATTCATGCAGTGACCCTATTATTCGGCCAGCCTGTTGGGGTGAAACTAACCGGTTATTGTACGGCTAACAATGGCATGTACATGTTATGGCACGCTATGGAGTGGCATAACATGTATCGCACGGCTATGGAATGGCGTGTGCACGTTATCGTATGGCTATAGAATGGCATCTGCATTGAATTTAGAGCCGACCTGCGATGGTCTTGTTGATAGCTGCACCATTCTTTAGAGTAGCTGACGGGCCGAATGGCATCTACATTGAATCTAAGGCCGACCTGCGATGGTCTTGCGATAGCTGCGCCATCCTTTAGAGTAGCTAACGGACCGAATGGCATCTACATTGAATCTAAGGCCGACCTGTGATGGTCTTGCGATAGCTGCACCATTCTTTAGAGTAGCTAACGGACCGAGAGGACCTTATTTGAGGGAAAATAGAGATTTTCCGCAAGCTACCGGACCAAGGATCCGTTATTTCTCGAAAAGGAAGGATTTCCCTAAGCAAATCCTAAAATAACGGCTCTGGTGTCCGTTAATTTTAAATAGGGCCTTAATTTGGAGTAAATAAGGTCCTTTGTGTCCGTTTAAATTCGCAAGATTACCAGGGAATGCTTGTATTGCTTGTATTGCTGCTCTCACTTGCATTACTTGCATACACATGTATTACTTGTATTACTGCCTTCACATGCATTCTTTGCATTACTACTTTCACTCGCATCCACTTGCATTCACATGTATTACTTGCATTACTGCTTCCACTTGCATTCACACACATTGCTTGCATTACTACCTTCACTTGCATTCACTCGCATTGCTTGCATTACTACTTTCACTTGCATTCACTCGCATTACTTGCATTACTGCTCCCACTTCAATTCGCATGTATTACTTGCATTAATTCCATCCAATCTTCATATCCAATCTTCATGCACAATCTTTATATTCATTCTCACGCTCAATCAATGCTTCGTATCCAGAGATCGCTTATAAGGCACCATCACGGTAAAAATAGATCCCTTTCCTAGCTCGGATTGGACCGTTATCTTTCCCTGATGTATATCGACGATCCGCTTCACGATGGATAATCCCAGCCCGCTGCCGCCAGCGGCGCGATTGCGCGATTTATCCGCTTTGTAGAAGCGTTCGAATATATGCAGCTGATCCGACTCCGACATCCCGACTCCCGTATCCGTTATCGTAACCTTGGCCCCGTCTTCCCCTGCTTTCAGCACAATCGTGATCATGCCGTCTTCGGGCGTAAATTTGATGCTGTTGTGCAGCAAATTGGTCCACACTTGACTCAGCAGATCCTCCGTGGCCTCAATCTCTACCTCAGCGAGGTCCAGATCCACCTGAATCCGCTTCGCCAGCCATTGCGGTTCATTCGCCAACACGACCGCACGCAGCTGCCCGTCGAGCCGGTAACGCGCCCTTTCGAATGCCGGTTGCTCTCCTTCCAGGGATGACAGCTTTAACAGATTGTCACTCAGCTGCGACAAGCGGCAGCTCTCTCCTTCGATAATCTCCAGGTAACGGGCTCTCTTCTCCTCCGTGAGGCGGGGATTTCGGAGCGCTCGGGCAAACCCCCGAATCGAAGTAAGCGGGGATTGGATTTCATGGGACACATTAGAGATGAAATCCTGACGCATGGTCTCCATCCGCCCCAATTCGCCGGCCATGTCGTTAATGCCGCTCGCGATCATCTTGAACTCCCCGCGCCATTCATTTTCGTTCATCTTTACATTGAAGTCCCCCTGCGATATCCGGCGCATGGCATCCGTAATGGAATTCAGCATGGCCATTTGCCGGTGCTTGAAGAACATGCCCACGACCAGCATGCACAGGAAGAAGATGATCACGCCGACAAACAAATCGATCAGCTGGATGACATAATCCCACGGCGGGGTTCCCGTCCAGGTGTAAACAAACCGAGTCACATAGGTCGCCGCTGTCCATGACGCTCCCAAGACCGCGAAGACCAAGATCGTCTGAAGCGTTTCTCGAACGATCTTCCACAAGATTTTAGGCGTTTTTCTCATCAGCCCTCACCTGCTTCCAGGCGATATCCCAGCCCGCGCACCGTTCGAATCCTGAACCGGTACTTCTCCTCCGGGAATCGCTCCCGGAGCCGATTCACGTGAACGTCCAGCGTGCGTTCGTTCCCTTCAAAGTCATAACCCCAAATATCCTCGATCAGCCGGTCGCGCGGCAATGTGCTCCCCGGGTAACTGGCCAGCTTGAAGAGCAGCTCGAACTCCTTCAGCGGCAGGGTAAAGACCTCATCCCCCGCCTTGACCTCATAGGTTCTGCGGTTCATCTGCAGCTTGCCGATGGTCACCGTCTGTGATGCGGCTACCTGATACCGCTTCAGCAGCGCTTTGACGCGCACGACGAGCTCCGCGGGCTCGAAGGGCTTCACCAGATAATCGTCGGTGCCCAGCTCAAAGCCCTTCACAATCTGTCTCGTTTCCCCTTTGGCCGTCAGCATCAGCACCGGAATACCGGTGTTCCTCCGGATCTCCCGGCATAACTCCCATCCGTCCATATTCGGCATCATGATATCCATCACGACCAGATCGACGGATGTCTGATCCATGACGGACAAGGCCTCAACGCCGTCCGAGGCTTCGAACACCCCTTCCATCCCCGCTTCCTCCAAGAACACCTTTATGAGTTCGCGGATATTCGGGTCGTCGTCCACTACCAATATTTTTGCCACGGTGACCATCCCTTCTTCCCCAGCATCTTCTAGGCGCCCTTAGGCTCGACCGTTTCATTCATCTGCAGCTGCTGCACGGCAAACTCTCTATACATATCATGCTGCTCAATCAATTCATCATGCGTTCCCCGTCCGGTTACGGTTCCTTTTTCAATGAAAATAATTTGATCCGCTCCTACAACCGTGGATAACCGGTGCGCAATAATAATTGTTGTCCGTCCAGCCATCAGGTTCTTAAGCGCCTTCTGCACTTCAATCTCGGAACGGCTGTCCAGGCTGGAGGTGGCTTCGTCCAGCATCAGAATCTTCGGATCCCGCAGCAGGGCTCTGGCGATGGCAATCCGCTGCCGCTGTCCCCCGGAGAGCTTCACGCCCCGTTCACCCACATCCGTATCAAAACCATGAGGCAGCTCGTCGATAAATCCATCGGCGTAGGCCATTTCTGCCGCTCTTCGGATCTCCCCATCGCTCACTTCCCGGTCCATCCCATAACATAAGTTGTCACGGATGGTTCCCGCGATCATGGGACTATCCTGTGAGACATAACCGATCAATCCGCGCCATGAGCGTAAAGAGAACGTATCAATCGCCGTTTTGCCCAATCGGATCTGTCCTTTTTGTGGAAGGTAAAAACGCTCCAGCATGGAGAACAGCGTCGTTTTACCGCCGCCACTCGGGCCCACCACTGCCGTGACCGTGCCCGGCTCCATCTGAAAGCTGATATCATGCAGTACCAGCTCATCCGGCTTGTAACCAAACGAAAGATTCTCGATGGACACCCGCTGATTCGCGTTCACCACATCGCTACCTGCCGAAATGGACTCTTCCTCTGCATCCAGGGTTTCCAATATTCGCTCCGTTGCTCCTTTGGCCTTCTGAAACTGGGTAAAAAACGTCGTCAACTGCGTCATCGGCATCACGATCTGAATCAGATACAGAATAAACGCAACCAGCTCACCAGCGGTCAGTGCCCCTGTCGATACCTGAAGTCCGCCATACCCGATGACAACCACCAGCAGCATCATCAGCACGAAGGACATCAGCGGTGCGATCCAGGCGGATACCACGCCTTCCTTGATCCCGAAATTCAGCAGATTGGTGATACCTTTATGCCCATTCTCATACTCTCTGTCCTCAGCGTTAGAAGCTTTAACCAGGCGAATCTCCGACAGCACCTGACTGATATTCGCCGTAAACGTAGCCGTCTCGTCTTGCATGCCAAGCGATATTTTATACATTTTCTTGCCAAGCGGCACAAGGATCAGCGCTGCAATCGGAATGACGATGAACATTGTCAGCGTCATCTTCCAGTTTAAATAGAGGAGCACCCCAATGGAACCGACAATGGAGATAATCCCGCTGAAAAATCCGGCCACATGGTCCGATATGAGACTTTTGATCACGCCTGTATCATTCGTCATACGACTGACCGATTCCCCTGAACGGTTATGATCAAAATAGCGGATCGGCAGCACAAGCAGCTTTTTCCACAGCCGTTCCCTAAGAGCAGCCACCATCTTCTGTCCGGTATAGCTTAGCAAGAAAATCGAAACCCCGGCGGCAATCGTCTGCACCACAAACGCGATTCCAAGCCCGATGATATGGGAAGAATTCATATCCGTTAAGGAGAAGCCATCCACCAGGCTCTTCGTAAACATCGGAATGACAAGTCCGACCAGGGTTGATACCACATTTAGCAGGATGGCTCCAATCAGCAGCAGCATCGGAGGTTTCGTTTCTTTCAACAACCGGAAGAAGGCCTGTGAACCTGCTTTGCTGCTGCCGGCCAGCTTTTCCTGCGCTATTTCCTGTATAGAAGAATGATCCGTTTCTCTCATCGTTTCCTCTTCCCTTCCATCCCTGTTTATTGTCTGTAAGGAAAGAATATATCAACAAGTTAAACTGAAGTTAAACGAAGTCTTACTTTTGGGAAAACAACCTAAAACAACCCCATAAGTGGAGACTATGCTACGGTGCTTATTCCAAATACTTTGCGGGGCTCCCAAAAAACATATATATTCCAGTATATAGTAAATAGCCATCCAAGCATGCCCCGGACCACGCACCGTGCGCACAGGGAGCAGTGTGCACGATGTACAAAAAGGGCGGATATCTCCGCCCCTTCTCGAAATCTATTCTTATGTACGCGAAAAACTAGCGAGAATCACAGCAACAAGAACTTGATAGCAAAAAAAGCCTTGCAGTAACAAGACTTTTCTTAAACTTCAATCACGGTTACCCTTATTGGTTCTCGAGTTCCTCTTTGCTCACCAAGTTCACGAGTGAAGTAACCGCTTGCTCCGCGTCGGCTCCCTCAGCACTAATGTAAACTTCCGTACCAGAGCTGATCGCAAGGCTCATAATTCCCATGATACTTTTGGCATTTACTTTTTTATCATCTTTTTCAACGAAGATTTCAGATGAGTATTTATTCGCTTCCTGAACGAACAGCGCGGCCGGTCTGGCGTGAAGACCCGTCTTTAACCGAACGACTACCGGGTGCTTTGTCATGAAAATTACCCCCTATCTAATAAATCTGCTGCATTGAAAGCGCGATTGACATTTTATAATATTATACCATTTTACCATACAGGACACTAGAAGAAAAAATTCTTACCCATTCCGAATCTTTTCGGCCAATTCATCGATTTTGCGCAGACGGTGATTGACGCCGGATTTGCTGACGGTTCCTTTAAGCAGCTCGCCGACTTCCTTCAGATTCATGTCCGGATGAGCCAGCCGAATTTCCGCCACTTCCCGCAGTTTATCGGGCAAATTCTCAAGACCCATTTCCTTTTGGAGCAGCTTGATGTTCTCGATCTGCCGGACGGCCGCGCCGATCGTTTTGTTCAGGTTGGCGGTCTCGCAGTTGACGATCCGGTTTACCGAGTTGCGCATATCCCGCATAATCCGGACATCCTCGAACTTGAACAATGCCTGGTGGGCACCGATCAGATTGAGGAATTCGATAATTTTCTCGCCTTCCTTAATGTAGAAGATAAAGCCTTTCTTCCGCTCGATGCAACGTGCGTTCAGATGAAATTCATTCGCCAGATCCACCAGGGACTGGCAGTGCTCTTCATACATTGAGGCAATTTCCAGATGGTACGAAGATCCCTCGGGATTGTTCACTGAACCGCCAGCCATAAAGGCACCGCGCAAATAGGCGCGTTTACAGCAATTTTTGCGAACGATTTGTTTATCAATCCGCGATTGAAACAGAAAGCCTTCGGAAACGATGCGCAGTTCTTTAAGTATCTCCTGAACCTGGGCGGGAATACGAACGATATATACGTTATTCTTCTTCAAACGCATTTTTTTACGCACCAAAAGTTCAGTATGCGCCTGGAAATGCCTCTTAATTAAGGAATAAATACGTCTTGCAATCGCGGCATTTTCCGTTGAAATATCCAGGATTACCTTTTTGTTCGAAAGCTGAACAGAACCGTTCATCCGAATGAGCGCGGACAGCTCGGCTTTTTCACAGCAGTTCTGGCTTTCGATCATTGTCAGTTCTTTCTTCGTCTGTGCCGCAAAGGACAAGGTACTCACCCCTTTCGTGTAATCCAATCCTGTACCAGCTGAAAAATATGGTTGCTCAGCTTGTCAGCGTCATGCCTTAAGTATGTTCTAAATAGCACAAGCTTATCTGCAATGAGTTTGTACCCTCTGCTGGTCACCTCATCACGATCCAGGAACACGGGCTTTGCACCCTTCTGGGCATACTTATCCTGAACCTGAGGCGGGATTTCTCCATCATTTACAATAACATAATCGAACAGATGAAGACCAATATGGTCGTAAACGGCCTGCAAATGATCGCTCACCGTATAATTATCGGTTTCTCCAGGCTGCGTCATCACATTGCACACGAACATTTTGATCGCCTCAGAGGATACGATGGCTTCAGCAAGCTTGGGAACAAGCAAATTGGGCAAAATACTGGTATACAGGCTTCCCGGACCGATCAGAATCGCATCGGCCTGCTGAATCGCCTCCAGCGCCTCCGGCAGCGGCTCGACATGCTCCGGCTCCAAGAAGATCCGCTTAATTCGCTGTCCAGCCTCCGGGATTTTGGATTCACCGGTCACAATGGAACCGTCCTCCATCTCCGCATGCAAAATAACAGCTTCACCCGCCGCAGGCAGCACCTGTCCACGAACAACAAAAACCCGGCTCATCTCCTTGACTGCCGTGACAAAATCACCGTGCAAATCCGTCATGGCAGCCAAGATTAAATTGCCGAGGCTGTGCCCGGCCAGTCCCGAGCCATTCTTAAAACGGTATTTCAATATATCGGATAACAGCGGCTCCACATCAGCAAGCGCTGTAAGTACATTTCGAATATCTCCCGGGGGCGGCATCTGCAATTCGCTACGCAGTATGCCGGAGCTTCCCCCATCATCAGCGACGGTAACGATGGCCGTAATATCGAGCGGCTTTTCCTTGAGTCCCCGCAGCATAACGGACAGCCCGGTTCCTCCACCCATCACCACGATGCGGGGACGCTTTCTAGCTTGCACAGCCACATTTATCACTTCCCTTAATTAATGCCGATCCCGATCAGAATCACGGTGACTCACAGATACCGTCTCCGTTTCGCTAACGCCCAGCATTTTGCCAAGGTATTCCGCTATCGCAACGGAGCGGTGCTTCCCGCCGGTACAGCCGATGCCGATAATAACCTGGCTTTTGCCTTCCTTCCGATACTGCGGGATCAAGAAATGCAGCATATCGAGCAGTTTGGTTAGAAAAGCCTGCGTCTCCGGCCATTTCATCACGTATTCATATACATCACTGTTCTGACCGGTATTGGGGCGCAGCTGCTCAACATAGTGCGGGTTGGGCAGAAAGCGCACATCAAACACCAGATCAGCGTCAATCGGAATACCGTATTTAAACCCAAAGGATGTGATATTTACCGATAACGTGCTGCTCTCCAGATGTGTGAAGCGTGAGATAATCTTCTCCTTCAATCGCACAGGCTTCATATTGCTGGTGTCGATCACCTGAGTGGCCGAATTCTTTAGCTCATCCAACATTTTGCGCTCCAACCTAATACCGTCGAGCGGCATGCCTTCCGGAGCGAGCGGATGGCGGCGGCGGCTTTCCTTGTAACGTTGAACAAGCACGGAATCCGTTGCATCGAGGAACAGAATCTCGCAATGGATGGTAAAGTGATCCTTGATGTAACTCAGAGACTCTGATAGAGCCGTGAAAAATTCGCGGCCACGCAGGTCGATGACCAATGCAACCTTGCCGATCTTACCCTTGGATTGATCGATCAGCTCCGCGAATTTGGGAATGAGCACCGGAGGCAGATTATCGACGCAAAAAAATCCAAGATCCTCCAGACTTTGTACGGCCAAGGTCTTACCTGCTCCCGACATCCCGGTGATGATGATCAGGGTGGCCATGGATGATGTGTTGCTGCCGCGGTTGGCTGCTTCCAGCATCAGCTTTCCCTCCCTTATAAGTTTAGATCAGACGATGTATGGTGAATAATGACTACGAACGCAAATGCAGACCAGCAGCGCCTACAACGCCGGCATCGTTGCCAAGCTCAGCCGGAACGATGCGTACACCTCGCTGAAGCGGCTCTGGTGTCAGCTTCGCAAATACAGCGCGGACTTCGTTAAACAGAATGTCGCCGGCTTTGGATACGCCGCCGCCGATAATAAAGGCTTCCGGATTCAACACGGCCGCAACGGCTGCCATGGATTTGCCCAGGTAATAAGCTGCGCGATTCACGATCCGAATGGCAACTTCATCGCCGGCTTTTGCAGCATCAAACACTTCCTTCGCCGCAATGCTCTCTACATGTGCAAGGGAAGTACGGTCGCCACGCTCTACGGCATCCTTCGCCATGCGGATAATGCCGGTTGCCGACGAAACCGTCTCCAGGCAGCCCATTTCACCGCATCCGCATTGAATCGCTTCCAAGTCCGGCACAACCGAGATATGTCCAAGCTCGCCAGCCATGCCGCCGAAACCCTGATAAATCTTGCCGTTAATAATAATGCCACCGCCGACGCCGGTACCCAGCGTGTAGCATACGCAGTTCTCAACGCCGCGGCCTGAGCCGCTCCACGCTTCACCCAATGCTGCCACATTGGCGTCGTTGTCTATTTTGACGGGCTTGCCGAGACGCTCTTCAAGCAGTGCGCGAATCGGTACATCTTTAAATCCTACATTCGGTGCCAGAATAATGATGCCTTCACGAATATTCGTAAAGCCGGCGAATCCAGCTCCCACACCAGCAAGTTGATCCCAGCTGTATGGCGATTCTTCTACAATGTGACGTACATATTTCTCAATGTTGTCAATAACCGTGTCAACGCCTTTGGCTGTTTCCGTCGGCCCCTCATACTTATGCAGAAGATGCCCTTCTTCGTTGCAAATTCCAACTTTAATTGCTGTTCCGCCCAGATCGACACCGACGTAGATGTTCTCAGACATGTTTCAAGCCACCTTTTTCCTTCTATATTATAGATTGCTCCTACTGTACCCACTATAATTGAAGGCACTCCTGCGGTCAAGAGAAGACAACGTGACGGGAAACCGTAAGCAGACCTTTAATCGCGCCAATGTAAGCGCATACAAACAACCTCGAAACCGCCCTTATTTGTTCATAATCAAACCTCCTCTATCCTTCATCAGATCACACATGACAAATGTCACTCCGAAGTGATGACATCCTTTACTAACGGGTATTCCTTCGCTTTCGTATGATGAATTCAGATCATTTCGATGACAAAGGAGCGATACCATGTCAAAACCAATCCATGAACCTATTGCAGAACTGCGGCAGGTAACCAAAATGTTCGGAAGCAAAAAAGCAGTCAACCAAGTGTCGTTTACGATAGAAAAAGGATCTATCACGGCCATTCTCGGGCCAAACGGAGCAGGTAAATCAACCGCCATCTCCATGATGCTCGGTCTGAAGGACGCCAGCGAAGGCGAGGTCCTCCTGTTCGGTCGAAGCCCGAAGGACTTGAAGGTCCGCGAGAAGATCGGCGCCATGCTTCAAGAGGTGAGCGTCATGGACGGGCTCCGCACGCGTGAAATCATCAATCTCATTCGCGGCTACTATCCGAACCCGCTGTCACTGTCGGACATCGCCCTGCTTAGCGGGCTCACAACGGAAGAGCTTAACAAATGGGCCGTCAAAATGTCCGGCGGCCAAAAACGCAAGCTCAGCTTTGCACTGGCAATTGCGGGGAACCCTGAGCTGTTATTTTTCGATGAACCCACGGTCGGCCTGGATACATCGGCACGCCGGTTATTCTGGCAGACGGTACGCAAGCTTGCCGATCAGGGCAAAACGATTCTGTTTACCACGCATTACCTGCAAGAGGCTGACGATATGGCTGACCGCATTCTGCTGTTCCACCAAGGTCAGGTTGCTGCAGACGGCACGCCGGATGCTATCAAGGCTAAGCTGACCCGAAGGTCGCTCTCCTTTATCGTCGATGCGGACCACCAGCAGGTCAAGGAGCTGCTTCAGGAGGTTCCCGGCGTAACGGATGTATATGAACTGAACGGTCGGCTGAACGCTGTAACTGATGACACCGACACGGCACTAGCGGCTCTGTTCCGGGCCGGGCTGGCTGTACGTGACGTCCGTATCGATCAAGGTAGCCTGGATGAAGCATTCGACCAATTAACGATGAATCAAGGGGAGGCCGTATAATCATGACAACCTGGAAACTGATGGCCATACAGTGCAGGATGGAACTGCTGCGGATGGTACGCAATCCATATTATATTTTCTGGTCGCTTGCTATGCCGATTCTGTTCTATTTCATCTTTACACGGGTCGTGAATACGGGGGCCGACGATACCGGACAATGGCAGGCGCATTATCTCATGTCGATGGCATCCTTCAGTGTTATGGGCACCGCCATCATGTCGCTCGGCATTCGCCTCGTGCAAGAGAGAGTGCAGGGCTGGGCCGTTTATATGCGGGTTACGCCGCTTCCCGGCAGCGTGTATTTCTTTGGCAAAATGTTTGTGCAGACGGTCATGCATCTGCTCTGTATCATCGTGATTTTCGTAGCCGGCTATCTGATTAATGGCGTCTCCCTCACCTTCGGACAATGGCTGCTCAGCGGACTGTGGATTCTGATCGCATCCGTTCCGTTTCTTGCCATCGGCACCCTGATCGGCTCCATGAAGCGGGTCGATACGGCAAGCGGCGTCAGCAACGGCATTTACTTAGGGCTGGCCGTGACGGGCGGGATGTGGTTCCCGATCGAGGCGATGCCTTCTATTATGCAAGCTATCGGCAAGTGGATGCCCTCCTACCATTTCGGCGGGGGTGCCTGGTCGATCGTGCGCGGAGAAGCGCCGGGCTTGGATAATTTCATGGTTTTGACAGGATATTTGGTAGTATTTATGTTACTATCCACCTATATTCGGAAAAAACAACAAGCCGATTAAGGGGATAGGATGATGGCTTTATGAAAAAATTGAAAGACGCGAAATCTGCAGGGTTTGAGGTGTTTCCAACTCAATTGGGGTTTTTCCCCTATTTATGGCTCATTTATATATCCCTGCCCGTGATCAACATGATGAGCGAACAAGGATGGAAGATGGGGATCGGCTTTACGCTTATTGCCTTGTTTCTCGTCACGTACCGCCAGCTTTACTTCGCCGCTGGAACGCCTCGTTTTTTCTGGTGGCTCGGCATTCAAATGTCCATCATTTTTATCCTCTGTATGTGGTACCACCCAACCTATATGTACATGGGTTTCTTTACTGCCAATTTCATCGGCTGGTATACCGACCGGCGCAAATTCACGATATCCCTTGTGCTGTTTGGCATCATCGAGACCGTTCCTTTAATCAAAAACGCGAGCATGCTGGGATGGAAGGATCTGGTCTTTATGATTCCTTTCTTTCTCATCATGCTATTCTCACCCTTCGGTATCCGCTCACTGAACCGGCGACAAGAGTTGGAGAAGGAGCTCGCGCAGGCTAACGAGCAGATTCGCAATCTGATTAAAGGCGAAGAGCGGATGCGCATCGCCAGGGATCTTCATGACACCTTGGGGCATACCCTCTCCCTCATCACGTTGAAGAGCCAGCTTGTCGAGAAGCTGGCAATGAAGGATCCCGAGAAAGCCCAATTGGAGGCCCGAGAGATTCAGAACACCTCGCGCGCGGCGCTGCGCCAAGTGCGTGAGCTGGTATCCGATATGCGGACCGCCACCTTGCCCGAGGAATTGGTAGAGGCCCAGATCATTCTGGAGAGTGCCGATATCCGGTTTATCTGCACCGGTGATCCAAAGCTGGAGGGAATATCCGACCTGGCCCACAATATTCTGAGTCTCTGCTTGCGGGAGGCCGTAACCAATGTGGTGAAGCACAGCCAAGCAAGCCAGTGCCGGATTGCCATCGAGTCGCTTGATAATGAGTGGCGTCTTGAGGTGGCCGACAATGGAGTTGGTCTTCAATGCAAGGAAGAGGATGCGTCCTCTTCCAATAGTAATGGCCTGAAAGGCATGGTGGAGCGATTGTCCCTCATCGGGGGCACCGTTGAGGCCAGCTCCGACCAACAAGGCACGATATTAGACATTCGTGTTCCGATCATCATCAAGAACCGGAAGGAGGACACATCCCATGAGCATCAAAGTGCTGATCGCCGAGGATCAGCGAATGCTGCGCGGCGCTCTGGCTTCCTTGCTTGATTTTGAAGACGATATTGATGTGATTGGTCAAGCCGGCGACGGCAATGAAGCTCTATCCCTGATTGCTTTGCATCAACCCGATGTATGCCTGCTCGATATCGAAATGCCTGCGCGCAGCGGTCTCGAAGTGGCGGAGGAAGTGAAGCTGCGCGGTTATGCCAGCCGGGTCATCATCCTTACCACGTTTGCCAGACCCGGTTATTTCGAGCGGGCCGTGCAGGCGGGAGTTCAGGGATACCTGCTTAAGGACGAGCCCAGTGAACGGCTGGCAGAAGCCATCCGCCAGGTAATGGATGGGCGGCGGGAGGTCTCCCCTGAGCTCGTATTCGGTACGCTTTCGGGTGCGGGTGCCAATCCGCTGACCGAACGCGAACGGGAAGTGCTGCGGTTGGCTGCAGACGGGAACAGCTCCAATGAAATTGCGTCGAAGCTCCACTTGTCCTACGGGACGGTCCGCAACTATATGTCCGAGATTTTAAGCAAGCTGAATGCCAAGAACCGGATCGAGGCCATCTCGATGGCGGAAGAGAAGGGCTGGATATAGCCTCCTTGCAGCTTGATCACACACCTTACCCTCGTCTTGAAGAGACGAGGGCTTTTGTATTTCACAGCGCAAACAGGCCCATTTGGGTCTGTTTTTTTCTTTTTGATTGACACATCCTCCCATCCGGCATTATAGTATGTTACAAGACTAACATACCGACAGGGTGATATCATGAATTCCAGGTTTGACGAAGGACAGCCGATTTTTCAGCAAATCGCAGATATGATTGAAGATGACATATTGAACGGGACATACCAAGCGGATGATCAGATTATCTCGATGTCGCAGTTCGCGAGTACTTTTCAGGTCAATCCCGCAACAGCTGTAAAAGGCATTGCCCTGCTTGTCAATGAAGGGATTTTGTACAAGAAAAGGGGGCTGGGCATGTTTGTTGCAGCAGATGCCAAACAGATCATATTGACCAAGCGACAGGATCGGTTTTACAACGAACTCGTATTGAAGCTGCTTGATGAAGCCGAAAAGCTTGAATTGACCACCGAGGATGTTATTGAAATGATCAAACAAAAGAGATAGGAGATGAGCAGATGAACGCAATACTTACCTGTTCCAATCTGAGCAAGAGTTACGGGCGTACGGAAGCGGTCCGAAATCTGGAGCTCCAGCTGGAAGAGAATACGATCTATGGTCTGCTGGGCCGCAATGGCGCCGGAAAGACTACGCTGCTTAATATGATGACCGGCGGATCTTTTCCCGACTATGGCAGTATTCAAGTTTCGGGGGTAACGCTTAAGAGCGGGGAAACTCCCAAAGGAATCTGCTACGTCAGAGAGAAAAATTTGTTCTTCGGCGGTGCCAAGGTGATGGATGTGTTGCGCCTGGCTTCGGCCTTTCACGAGAACTGGGATTGGGACTATGCCCAGAGCCTGCTGAAGACATTCAAGCTGAACCCGGACAAAAAAATCCGCCAGCTATCACGGGGTATGGAATCTCTGGTCGGAAACATAATCGGTCTGGCCAGCCGGGCCCCGATCACCGTATTTGATGAACCGGTGCTGGGATTGGATGTGCTCATGCGAGAGAAATTTTATCGCGTCCTGGTTGAGGATTATGCCAATCATCCCCGGACCATCCTGCTCTCGACCCATCTGATTGATGAGATCGCAACCGTCGTTGAGAAAGTCTATATCATGGATTCCGGCGCTATGTTATTGCATGACGATGTTGACCATATCCGCGCCAATTCCCATCTGTTGACCGGGAATCAGGAGCAAGTCGAACAATTTACGAAGGATCGTCACGTGATCTATAAAGAATCTTACGGTAAGGGTTCCTTAACCGCGATATATGGAGCCATTCATGAAGCAGACCGTGCACAAGCCAACAAGCTTGGTATTGCTATTGACGGTTTACCGCTGCAAAAGTTTTTCTCCTATTTAATCGAAGGAGGGCAATCCATTGAATAAAACCACCGCGCTCATGAGGGCTTCATTTCTTCAGCTTCGACCTTATCTCTTGGTGATGCTCGGCACCGTTGCGATTAGTATGATTGCAAATGTTATCGTAAGCCTGTCTCTTGGAGACAGTTCGGAGAATACGCAGGTGTCTGCGGCCAACCTCCTTACGGTGCTCCTGTTATTTGTAGGCAGTGTACTCCCGGCAAGCTTGTTCCGGCGGGTGATGAATTTAGGAGCTACTCGAAAAGAATATTATTTTGGCATGCTCCTGGTTTACTCCCTTTGGTCCGCCATCTTTGCTGTCCTCAATATCATCTGGCTTCAGGTGGAGATCGGCTTTATACGACAATATGAGAATACCTTCAACATCCTTGAAATCTTTGGGTGGAATCAATTCGGAATCGTTGGCATGTTCTTCTATCAATTCGGTGCTTACCTGCTTCTTATTTCGTTACTGAATCTGCTGTTCTCCGGTCTGCGTCATGTACTGGGCTGGGTGGTCTGGGTGGTATTTATTGCGGCAATCCCTATCTTTACATCCATTCCTTCACTTCGGCATACGCTGGCTGATGGCTTGCTGGCCCTTCTCTTCAACGATTCGCTGCTGCAAGGACTCGGACTCACGCTGATCGTCTCCCTCGTTCTGCTGGCAGGAGGCTGGTGGTTCACGGCCAGACGCACCATCGCTTAAGCTTGTTTCCCCTAACAACGCGTTAATGGATCACTCTAGCACGAAAGGAATGATGGATCTTGAAAAAGGATGCTGTCCCCCATGAAGTGTTCCAGTCCTTTCTGTTATGGATCATTGCCATTGGTGCAGGGGTATTCGAGATGACCCTGGCTGTCATCGATTCGATATCCAGCCTAACGGGTGCTGGAATTGTCGGTATTCTCATTCAAGTCGCAGCACGAACGATGATGTTCGCTGTCCTTGTTTACATCATGTTCAGAATGCTTCGGGGTAATAATTGGGCGCGTATCGCACTGGCTTTGTTTTTAGGCGGGTTTGGCATTCTCTCCCTAATCATTGACCCCATCAAATGGCTCATTACAGGAGGTTCCCTTTGGGACGCCTTCGCTAATGCAGACAATATTTCCATACTATTTGCCTCCAGCCGTACCCTTCATATTATCGCCGTTGTTGCAGCCTTGATTTTTATGTTCAGACCCGCGGCGAATCGGTACTTCAAAGCTGAAACGTAACCAACCCACCAACACCGGCTTGATCTTGGGATCAACAGAACAACAGCCCCTGGCCTATTCAAGGCCTGGGGCTGTTTCATGTAGGTCAAGCTCGCTTCAACCATTCTTCCTCGATGAACTGCATCATTTCAAAAGCGCCACCACCGGCATTGGAAGCCACTACAAGGGTATGACCGGTGGCCGGATAATAGGCAGACCGAAAATTCACACCCGGGTCATAACCCATGACGTGGTATTTAAACACATCCTCATTTTTCTTGGTAATCCACACGCCAAGCCCATAATGCAGATCACTGTCCGAAACGTACATATGTGAAGCCAGCAGCTTCTCCGTCATGGATGCGGTGAGCAGCGTGTTATTCATAAGCGATCCCCATAACTTCACCATGTCCGGTGCCGTCACATACGCCCCGCCATCGGCATAACCCTGAATCGGAATGGCATACTGGTTCGTTCTCCACGTGCCGTCTTCCTCATCGATATACCCGTAAGCCGTATTTGCGGGTAGACGATCCAACGGGAAATATCCCGAATCCTGCATGCCGCACGGCTCAAAAACAAACTGCTGAACATAGTCGCGAAACGGCATTCCGGCATGCTGCTCAACGATCAGGCCAAGCACCACAAATCCTGCATTGTTGTAATGAAATCTTTCACCGGGCTGAAATTTCATGCGCTCATCCTGGAACAGAGGAAGGAAATCCCTTCCGTTCCGGAGTGTATACATGGGAACCGCCTTCCACAGATCCTCAAAGTCATCCATGATCTCTTCATCAAAATAATCCGGAATACCCGAGCTGTGGCTTAGCAAATGCAAAATGGTAATCTCCGGGCTAAAATGAGGCAGCGAAATATCCAGACAATCGCTTAGCTTGATGTCCAGCGATAGCTTACCCTGTTCGATAAGCTGACAAACCGCAATAGCGGTAAACAGCTTACAGCCTGAGGCAATGCCAAACCTGGTGTCTGCTTGATTCGGGATGCGATCGGCCCGGTTTGAATAACCAAAGGCACCGTCCCATACGATGTTGTCATTTTCATCTGTTACGAGCACAGCTCCCGAAAAACGGATACTTGCGGCAAATTCCTTCATTTTATGTATCATCACGAACCCCATCCTTTATCTGGTTAGGGGTATTTTAACATGATTCTGGATGAGGGTCTTGGTACAAGATCAGTATAATGAAATATTCCCCCCTTATGTCCGGAATGAAGGTTGAAGCTCCATAGGAGATTTCATTAGGCCTGCGCTGCCCCAACCATGAAAAAAACCCCTCCTGCCAACCATGTCGAATTCATCACTTGATGAGATGAACGCTTCGATCACAGTCTTCTAGTGGGGATTATAAAATGTATTCGCTTCTATCCTAATGTCTCCACATCATCAGCAGGATCACCGGGACCGCAAAAATAAGCAGCCCGGCACCAATCATCGAAGCAACCTGCAGCATGAATCTGTGCTTGGTTGGACCGGACGTCTGCAGCATTCCGCATTGAGCGCATCGGTTAGAGGCAGGGTATACCTCGCCGCCGCAGCTGACACAATTCCCATTATTCCTCATGAATAACGCTCCTTTACTTGGAAAGACAACATCGACATCTAAGCATTTCTTTATCGTTTAACATGTCTTATGGACGGAATCCTCACGGATCCTATCCATGAGTACTTTATTAATGTTCATTTATTTGTGAATATTATCACATAAATGCGATAACAAGTAAAGGCATAAATGATTTATATTCCATCTCATCCCTCCGCTCCTCCATTGCAAAGTTGCTCCGTGCCAACATAAAAACAGGAAGCCTGCAGCTCCCTGTCCTATACTTCATTCTTATTCTTTATAACAATTGATCCTAATACTAAGCCAATAAGCCCTGCGAAGGAGGTTTTACTTGTTCTTGGCATGCAATACCAAATTCCCTACTCCACCAATCGCAAACAACAGTGAAACGATTCCAAATCCCCATTGCCAAGAGCTTCGATCCGTAATGAAAACGACCACCAAGAACGCTATCGCGGCCAAAAAATTAAGCAGCGCAACGATCAAAAATTCCTTTTTCTTCATTATTCATCCTCTACATTCCTACAGAATCAAATCTGTCCAGTCTATAAACCACTGTGGTGATCATATCATATTTTTGCTTATGAAGTATGATCGTTTATATGAACTTACGGTACAAAATTAACCGTCTGCTCCGTCCACGCCGCATCGTCAAATGCCTTGGCCACTCCCTGTTCAGCAATCTTCGCCTTCAACACATATTTCCACTTCACCGAAGCCGACCATGCCTGTTCGAACAGAAACGGACTCAATTGAATCTCGTGCTCGCTTGCCCATGCCGCCATAACCCGTTCCCCATCGATCGACATATCGAAGCCCTCTTTAAACCAAGGATGCTCCTGATCCTTGGAAACACCGGGTGCATTCATGTTTACATAGAGCGAGATATCATCGCACAGCTGCAGCAGGCCAAACTGCCTGTGAACCACATCTTCATCGGGAAATGGAAAGTGATCACGCAGCCGTTTTTGCCGATCCAACTCATCATGGTAGAATTCCACCAGCGGCGCTTCGGACGCATTTTTCATAAATGACGCAAAATGAAGGCTGCAGAGATACCCTGCATAAGGACTCATCGCTTCGATCTCATCAACGCCCTTGGTATACATTAGCATTTTCGGCATGACCGGATAATCGATAAAAGTGAACGGAGTCCGGCTTGCATCATTCCAGATCGGCGTATCATCCATCCGAATCCAGGCGCGGTCATGCTCGGTTATAGCCAGCAGTACTTCTTCCCATACCGTCTCATCCATAAACAGATCTCTTCGAAAGCCCCGGGCCACATCGCCCGAGAAGCGGCCATGGTCGTCCTGGGTCGTCATAACAAAAGCATCTTCCGTCTCGCGAATGATCATCCGATTCTCTCCCTTCGATTCGGTCTTACCCCAGATACGCTTTTCGCTTCATCACGGCAATAATATCTCTGGACTGGCCTTGATGCACGCTCGTATCGAAACACGAGATCAATTCCCAGCCGTCAATCCCGTAACTGTTCAGTAAATCCTCGAATTCCTCCTCGTTCACTTTACCCCCAAGGAATCCTCCGGTTTTGTATTTCAGCGTTTTGTATTCCCATTGATCCATAGTCGGCATCCTCCGTTATCCCATTGATTTTGACAACAAACCTCGCGACCTTCCAACCTGCAGACAAAAATCAGTTCGTATCCCCAACATAGCAAACCACGGGGCGCGCAGCCTTATCCTGAAGTGGCTTGACCAGGGAGCGAGGGTATACTCGAATCTCATCCAATGCGGACAGATCGATCCATTCCACACCCACCTGATATTCATCCGGGTTATGTCCTTGAAACAGGTCCCCCTCGTCCGCCAAACGGCATTCAAAATAAAACTCCACTTGGTGCACGTCGAAATCCCATTCCGCGAACTCGTGGTTGGACCCTATGTATTCACGGACATGCAGCAGATCTTGAACCTCGACCTTGCGCCCGATTTCCTCCAGGCACTCTCTGACCACGGCCTCAACCAAGGTTTCCCCCTTTTCTTGCCCGCCGCCAGGGAACAGATAGAAATCCCCCAAATGGTCTGCGTTTTTCGTTAGAAGAATTTGATGATTCCGCATAATAACGGCCTTGGCCGAGTTTCGTATCGGTTTCATGGGCTGGCTCCTTATCGTATCGGTTTCTAGTTCTATTTTCTATTGTAGCAAATATAAATCCTCCATAGGCCAAGCTGCAACCCGCACAGATACATGTATATAACAAGCCGGTGTCCTATGAGCATACTCAAAGAATACCGGCTGTATTATTGCGCATCGTGAATATGTCTGCCCAGCTCCCGAAGCATCTAGCGCCTATATGAGCCACTCACCCGCTTCTTTCGAACAACGGCAGCCACCCACACAACAATCAGCAGGATCAGTCCCGCCGCAATCCAATTCTTGATGACTTCCCACGGAACACGAGACCCGCCATACTCACCCTCATAACGAGCCATGACATAACCTTCCTGCGTCTCAACCGCGATGGCGGATTCAGGAGCGATTCCTTGGATGGCATAGTATTTCGTTCCCTTTGGGTAAATATTAGAGAAGTTGCCGCCGTAGGTCCCTTCCTGATCCGTATGGTAGGTGACCTTCCCCACCACGTCTCCAAGAGTGGACTCATCCACGCGGTCCTCTGACACAACAAAAATCTTCCCGCCATTCACGACAAATGGATATGCCCAGGAAGCAACCGCAGCGGGCGATGAACAAATCACCAGCAACAGCAGCGTGACCAGCGATATTTGCATAAGCCGACCCGCACGGCGAATATCGACCATGGTTCACCCCACAATTCATGTTATCTGTAGAACCGGATGGCTATTTCACCTGCTTGCTTCTCCCATCGACGATCAGCTCGATGCCCGGCTCGTTCGTTCCACCTGACATCCTGTAGGAAGAGTCAGGCTGTTCCAAGAAACCCTCAAAGGTTTCATGGACCTGCACCACCCCTCGCGGCCGAACCGTAACCACCTTAGGCTCGAAATCAACCATCCTTCCGCCAACATCCACGCTAAGCGGGCGTACCGTAACCTGCCGCTCAGTGCCGTAACTGTAAATTTGAATCTGGCAGCGTGCCCGAATAGCCTCGTTCTCTGTACGATAGTCGCATTTGCTGTCTTTTTTGGAATAGGCGACGGTGGATATTCCGCTCGAATTGAAGTTCGCCACAAACATGACGGACTCCGATACGAATGGAAAAACAACGATCCATGCGACGCAGCCGAACATCACCCTGCTCATGATCTTCGGATAACGTGGGCGATAAATACGCGTTACCCACAGGATGCCGATCGTCAATAAGATAAGACCTGCGATAACGGGCAGATGAAGCCCATAATTGCCTTGCTTAGTCCATGGAGAGATCCCTGACCAGCGAAACAGATCATCCCCGAACGAATAGCCCAGATGCTGGTTGGAAATAAAGAGCAGACCCAGGACGATGGCAGAAATGGAGAGGATTTTGCCTTTCAGTTGTATCTCCTCCTTGACAAACCCATTTTCCACATTATAACAAATAAGAAGACCTGTGGTAACCAACTTTAATCCGCCTTATGCACGGGTTTATTCTCCACGATCGCGAGCCTTGTTCCACTCTTGGCTTCATGCAGCAGCTTCCGGTCACGATGGATGAGACATAACAGCACATGAATGAACACAACGCCGTCCAGCAGCAATATCCCCAGCGCATACATCGCAAGCAGGACATGAGAGCCGGTGACATTAACCGTAATGAGCAAGGCATGGAACCCGCCCCATACCACATACAGCAGGCCGTTGCGCACAATCACTTCCTTCAGCTTCAGATGTTCGCCTGCTCCGCGGATCTGGACCCGGACGACCCATTTCCCCAGCGTCTGCCCCTGCATCATATAAGGCAGCACGATATAATATAAAATCACGGCAAAGAAGTATGCACCCCTCACGTTCATCACGGTCAGCACGCCAATGGTCGGTAGCATGACCGCTGCATCTATGCCAAAAGCAATGGCCCGGCGCGTATAACTGACCCTCTTCTGCGACAGATCCACCTTGTCATCCAAACGATCCAGGCGGGGCAGGTGATTTTTCATCCAATCCGCAAGCACAAGGCCCATCATTCCGCCCAGGGTATTCATCAGCAGATCGTCCACGTCAAACAATCGGTAAGGGTGATCATAGAAGCCGTAAATGCCGGTTACCTGGGTTACCTCGAAGAACAGCGACAAGCCAAATGAGGCAGCCAGACAAACAACCCAGGACGCCCGCGCATAATAACGAAGGAACATGCCGAACGGAACCACGAGAAATACGTTAAACACGACCTGCAAGAAGGCTCTTTCCTTCAACAAATGCATGTAAGTCGATGGCTCGCCCCATACCACCTTGGTCTCTTTCAATATGTCTTGTATAAAATTCAGCGGAATCCACTGCATAACCGAGGCTACATTCATCGGAGCATTATGCCGCGAGGCAGGCAAAGGAAGGAGCACCAGATACACTGCGTTCATCATGTAGAGCAGAAATAGATACAGCAGAAATCCCCGGAATTTATTAAAATAACCATATTTGCGATACTGCACAATCAGAAAGGGAACTGCGCACAGCAAAGCCGCTATGGGAAAGGTTAAAAATGCATAAGATATTGGAAACAGGTAGGCTTCCAGCATGCTTTCGTTCACTCCCTCTGTGATGTTCTACTTATAAGTTACAGGATCAAGTTTAAATGACGGGGATTCCTTCGTTTAAAATGCGTTTAAAAAAGGCACACCCGCGTCATCATCGGCCCTGTTGTTAATCCGGGGGTTATGGCTACAGCCCAAAACCGAATAACCCACACCAACAGTGTGGGCAGGATCACCATATGCAAAAAGCATTTGATGCAATGTCATTGGAATAATGTGGTCGTCATGCCCGCCTTACGCGTAAGTGATGATGGGAGGGTCGGCCCCTGTCTTGCTTCCATGAAATCCCGCTATTCCTTCCGCTTACGGACCGCTTTTCCAAAGCTGATCTTCCGGGGAAGCCCCAGCTTAAACTCTTCACGGTGCCCGTTCCACTCAATCTTTAGGGTTAGAACCTTGTTTGGGTTCATCATATCGAGCAGATGCTCCAAATCCAGCTTCCCCTTGGTTTCCTTCATGGCAGCATGATCGATCCCCACGACAATTCTGCCTTCCATGGAGTAGCCCGTCATATCTTCCAGCCGATAGTCTACCTTGCCATGGTCGAGGAGTTCCTTTCCTAAGTACTGCAGCTTCAGCTTTCCGCCAAGCGAATCCTGAAACACGGTAAACTTCGCATTGACCTTATCCTGATGGGTAATGGCATAAGTCGCTTTCCACTTCTCACCCTTGCCTATAAAGGTCATGGCTTTATTTCGATTCACGGGGACACCCTCCTCACGCAGAACAACCGGTTATCTCGATTCGGCTTATATAAATGATAACGAGTGAAAGAATGAAATGGTTGTTCAACTTTTTAAATAATGGGTGATTTCAAGCAAATCGGTAATCTCCCCATCCTTAGCGAAGTCCTGATCATAATGGGGATCTCGCTTCCAGATGCCCTTCATGCCGATACGCCGGCTTGCGGTTACGTCATTGTCCGGATGGTCTCCAACATAGATCGATTCTTCGGCCTTTGATTCAAGCCGATGTAATGTATGGAGAAAAATCCTAGGATCCGGCTTACGTAAACCTTCCCACTCCGAAATCGTGATAATATCAAAATAAGGCTCAATGCCAAGTCCCCTGATATTGCTGTATTGAAAATCGCCGTACCCATTGGAGATCAGTCCGAGCTTTATCCCTTTACTCCTCAAGTAAGCTAACATTTCATGCAAATGGGGGAAACCGACGCAATGATGATGGAACTCGGATATGTAATCCCGCAGCAGAGCTTCCCAACCGAGGGGGAGCGCAAACTCCTCGGTTAGCTGCCGATATACCTGATCCTTCCATACATAACCTCTACGATCAAGCTCGACAAACCGTCTTACGTACTCATCTCTGCCCACAACTAAACCGTCATGGAGCGCTAGACGATCATACTGATCTTGAACGAAATGAACCAATGACGTGTCGCGGTCAAGCAGCGTCCCGTCCAAATCAAAAACAACGGTGGTAATCATCGCGTCAATCCCTCCTTTCTATAAATTTCGAATCCAAGGAAAGGATCCAAGCGATATGCAGCTGCAAGTCTAGGCGGAATATCCCAGTCTCGCATCCGGTTATTTAACCCTACGCTCTCCGGTACACCCGTTCCGGCCTGCCTACCGTGCCGTATGAAATATCCGCTATCAGCACGCCTTTCTCTACGAAGTACTCCAGGTACCTCCTAGCAGTAGTACGGCTAAAGCCGCCGCGCTTACCCAGCTCCTCCGCGGTCCACACATCCTCCGACTCCTCGATGTAGGACAGGATCTTCTCGCTTGTCAGCTTATCGATGCCTTTCGGAAAATACGTCTCTTTGTCCATTCGTTCGCCGGAACGCCATAACAGCTGGTCGATGCCCTGTTGGTCGATCTGCTTGTTCGCACCGCCGAGCTGCTTCATCTGCTCGTAATATTTCCGGTAGGCTTTCAGCTTCTCCTGGAAACGGTCGAAGACCACCGGCTTGATCATGAAATCATACACCCCGCCGCGAATCGCCTCCCGCACCGTATCGAATTCCTTGGCTGCTGTTATGATAATAACATCGGTATTCGGATATCCCCACTGTATATGCTGCAGCAGATCCAGTCCCGACATATCCGGAAAATACAAATCCAGCAGCACCAGATCAGGTGCCAGAATGTCCAGCTGCTCATGCGCCTGGGCCCGATCCGTTGCAATGCCGACGACCTCGAAGCCCTCTACCTTCTCTACGAACCGTTGGTTAATGCTGGCAATGCGCACATCATCCTCAATGATTGCGACCCGAATCATGGATATCCCCCCTTGTTTTTGGAATCTTGACCGTGAATACCGCCCCGCTCTCTGGTGCGTTACGGTAAGCAATCATACCATGCAATTGCTGTACGGTCCCGTTAACGATAGATAGGCCAAAGCCCCGATTGTGCTCCCCTTTGGTGGAGTAACCCAGCTCAAACAAACGATCCGTATCATTCTCGGCAATACCGTTCCCGCTGTCGGATACTTCGATCATTAATTCATGATCCTTGTCGTGTAACTCTACTCTTACCCATCTGTTATCCGATTTGGATCCCAAGGCCGCCTCCATGGCGTTGTCGATCAGATTACCGATAATGGTGACCAGCTGGTTCCGGCTAATATGACCGGGGATGTCTTTGAAGGAACTGCTCCGGTCGATCTCCACCTTCACTCTCAACTCGCTTCCGCGATTAAACTTTCCGATGAGAATGCCACCGATGATAGGGTCCGGTATCTCTTGCAGCAGAAATTGAATGAGATTCTGATGCACATCGGTCTCATGCGTAATCAGATCCATCGCCTCCTGATATGATTCCAGCTGAATCAGACCGTAAATCGTATAGAGCTTGTTGGAATATTCATGCGTCTGCGCGCGCAGTGCTTCCGTATATCTCTTCACCTGCGTAAGCTCTTCGGTCAGGTGCAGAAGCTCGGATTTATTGCGGAAGCTGGAGACTGCCCCTACAATCCGATGTTCATGATCATAGATAGGCAGCCGGTTCACCACAACCGCATGATCGTTAATGACCATCTCCTGATCCTTCTCCGCTACCCCGGTCTGCATAACCTCCAGCAATCGGGTGCCCGGGATGACATCCTGAATATACTGCCCGGCGATCGCCCTTCGCTCCGCCGGATCAATCAGCATCATCGCTGTATGGTTGGCCAGGGTTACCATGCCCTCTCGATTAACGGCGATAATGCCTTCATGAATCGTTTCCAGAATCGCGCGTTTCTCTTGGTACAATAAGCCGATTTCCTTCGGCTCCAGCCCGTGAATGGATCGCTTGACGCTGGAGGATATCCATATAGCGCCGCCGCACCCCAGGATTAATGCAATTCCCGCAAAGAACAGGACTCGATTGCGGTACGATTGTGCCGATGTCTCGATATCTCTCATTAGAATGCCGACCGATACGATGCCGATGATTTCGTTCTTGTCATTGTAAATCGGCGTCTTCCCCCGGAGCGAGGGCCCCATGGAGCCATTCGCCTTCGATATGATGCTCATGCCCTCCAATACCGGGCCGTTGTCGCCTCCGACCATCTCTTTGCCGATCCGATCGGCAATAGGATGCGCATACCGGATCCCTTCACGGTTACCGATGACGATATACTCGGCGTCTGTCTCCAGCCGGATTTCCTCCACGACGGGCTGAATAATGGCAGACGGGTTCTCCTCCTCGAACGCATCCTGAATGACGTCCATTTCCGCCACGGCCTTTGCCAGCTTTAATGCCGAAGCGCCGATGCTCTTCTCCAGCGTCGTTACGAGCAGTCGCTCAAAACTGAAGGTCAAGGCGACAATGACGGCAAACAACAGGGTGCCAATAAGCAGAATAAGCCTCGTCTGTAAACGCATTCAATCTCCCCCATACGCATGGTCGTCTAAACACACATGTCTCTGATTTTCCTATTGTATTCTAGATCATACCTCTAACATAGTCCTGTAAAAAAATCAGCCGTAAATTTTATGAACAAAATTAGCGAAATGAAGTTTTTTCAACTTATGTCGCAATTCTATTCAAGCCAGACGCTCGATGATAGTATGAAGGAACTTCATTAAGTAAGCGCTTACAGATATTGCGAACTCTCGGTCAATGATAAGGAGGAATTTATCCATGCTTAAACGAAACGGCATAAAAATCATAACCGCTGCGCTTGTCCTGGCGATGAGCCTGACAGCCTGCAGTACTCCCGGAAGCAGCACCGGCGAATATCCGAAAAAACCATTTATCGTGACCGCACCTTCAGGGGCGGGCGGCGGATGGGACAAAACCGCCCGATCTCTCACCAAGGTATTAACGGAAACGAAGCTTATCGAACAGACGATGACCGTTGAGAACAAGCCTGGCGGCGGCGGAACCGTGTTTCTCGCGGAATACGTAGCTAAAGACAACGAAGACCCCTACAAGCTGTTCGTCAGCTCCCCGCCTATTCTAATTAACAATCTGAAAAAAGAAGGGAACAGTCCATTCGGCTACAAGGACGTGACGCCGCTCGCCCAAATGACCAAAGACTTCGGAGCGATTGCCGTACCGGCAAACTCCAAATTCACCGATCTGCAATCGCTGATCGACGCGATCAAAGCCGATCCGACCTCCGTCACACTAGCGGGTGGTTCCGCTCCGGGCTCGATGGACCATTTGATCAGTGTTCTGCCTGCATTCAAGTCCGGCGTGGATCCGAGAACCGTGAAGTACTTATCCTATGATGGCGGCGGCGAGGCCATCGCGGCGCTCCTCGGCAACAATGCCGATGCGATCGGCACGGACATCTCTTCCCTCGGTAGCTACTTGAAGGCCGGCAAGATCAAAATCCTGGCCGTTACTTCAAGCGAACGACTCGGCGGAGACTTCGCGGATGTACCGACCCTGAAGGAGCTCGGTCTGGACGCCGAATTCACCATCTGGCGCGGTGTATTCGGTCCGAAGGGACTGACGGAAGAGCAGTTGGCCTTTTGGGATAAAACGCTGAAGGACCTCTCCGAGAACGAAGTATGGCAGCAAGAGCTCGTTGCTAACGATTGGGCTAGTGAGTATCGTAACGCCGCTGACTTCAAGGCCTTCCTTGAAGAGCAAGAACAAGATGTACAAGAGCTGCTTACGGCTCTAGGCATGCAGAAGTAACGCCTTGGAATGAGGGGGTGGCGCACTCCCTCTCCCGTTTCATCCTTGAGGAGGTGTCAACCTTGAACAGAACGTTTGACCGTTACGCCAGCATCGTCTTCCTGCTCCTTGGCATCGGCTTTATGTGGCAGAGCGCCAAGATCAGCTCATCCGCGTACGGAAGCACCGTTGGCCCTAACATATTCCCGTTCGGCCTCGGCCTGGCGCTTGTGCTGCTCAGCATTCGTTTGTTTTATGAAGCCCTGAAAGCCAGGCCGACGGAGAACCATACAGAGAAACTGGACTACAAACGGTTCTTCATGATTTTTGCGGCAGCCTTTCTCTATGCTTATTTCCTGGAACTCATCGGATATATCATCGGTACCTTCCTGTTCCTCCTGTTTGCGTTTCAGACGCTGGAACGAGGCAAGTGGCTGAAATCCATTCTAATCTCCGCGCTGTTCTCCGGCGGCGTGTACGTCATCTTTGTTATCTTGCTGGAAGGCTCCATGCCGGGCTTCCCGTCTTGGCTATCATGAGCATGGGAGGAATCTACAATGAACGTTCTGGATTATTTGGCGGATGGCTTTATGACCGCCTTGCAGTGGCATAATCTGCTCTTCGCCTTTTTAGGCGTGCTGATCGGCACTTCGGTCGGGGTCCTTCCCGGCATCGGTCCGATGAGCGGCGTCGCGCTTTTGATCCCTGTCACCGCCTCCATGACTAGCGGCTTGCCGGCGGAAGCGGCTGCAACCAGCTCGATTATTCTGCTGGCAGGCGTCTATTACGGAGCTATGTATGGCGGATCTACAACTTCGATTCTGCTGAACACGCCGGGAGAGTCCTCGTCTGTCGTTACGACGCTGGACGGCTACCAGATGGCGAAGCAAGGCAGGGCAGGCCCTGCCTTGTCCATCGCTGCGATCGGCTCGTTCGCAGCCGGGCTCTTCGCGCTTGTGGCATTGATCGCACTGGCGGAGCCTCTATCCAATGTAGCCATTAAATTCGGGCCAGCCGATTATTTCTCGCTCATGCTGCTGGGACTCTGTGCAGTAAGTGGGCTTGCAGGCAAATCGATCACGAAGGCACTCATTATGACCGTATTCGGTCTGCTGCTTGCTACCATCGGCATGGATACCGTATCCGGCGTCGCCCGGTTCACCTTTGATATCCCCATCCTGTACTCCGGACTGGAATTTCTAACGATTGCCGTCGGTTTATTTGCCCTTGGCGAAGTGTTTAAATCCATCCTGGAGAAAGACTACGCAGCAGGTCCAACTTCCAAGATCGGCCGCATCCTGCCGACACGCCAAGACCTGAAGGATAGCGCGGGACCGATTGCCCGAGGCTCGATCCTCGGCTTCTTTATCGGTATTCTGCCGGGCGCCGGCGCAACGCTTGCTTCCTTTTTCAGTTATATCGTTGAGAAAAAGGTCAGCAAGCATCCGGAATCCTTCGGCAAAGGCAACATCGCTGGCGTTGCTGCCCCGGAATCCGCCAACAACGCGGCTTCCGGAGGCGCCATGATCCCGCTGCTGACGCTGGGCATTCCCGGTTCCGGGACAACTGCCATCCTGATGGGGGCGCTCATCATGTACAACATCCAGCCAGGCCCGCTGCTGTTCGAGGAGCACCCACAAGTTGCATGGGGACTGATCGCCAGCATGCTCATCGGCAACCTGCTTCTGCTCGTGCTGAACATGCCGCTGGTCAAGGTTTTCGCCAAGGTCATCCAGACCCCGGCCAAATATCTCATTCCGATCATCATTGCCATCTCCATCTTCGGCGTTTACGCCGTTCAAGCACAGATCTTCGACCTGGTCCTCCTGCTCATCTGCGGCATTGCCGGCTTCCTGCTGGCCCGCAATGACTTTCCGCTCGCGCCGCTGGTACTCGGACTCGTGCTGGGTCCCATGATCGAGAACAATATGCGCCGGGCGCTGACCACATCCAACGGCGACTTTATGATCTTCCTGCAGAAGCCGATGTCCCTGGCATTCCTCATCATCGCCCTGCTCTGGATTATCGTTCCGATTCTGCTCAAGCGAAGAGGCAAGGAAGTTGTCGTGAACGAAGAAGGCTAACCATCATACGTATATCGTAGGCCAAGGAGGCAGTCATGAATACCAGCAAATTAGGCGGCAAAAGTGTCATCGCAAGAATCGAAATGCATATGGAAGAAGCCAACTTCGGCCAAGTCGCGGCCGCCATCTTCGAGGCAGGCGGCGATATCGTCGCCATTGACGTCATTCAGACGAGCAAGCATGCCACGATTCGAGACGTTACCATCACCGTGATCGACACCGTCGACATCGACATTATTGCCGAGCGCATTCGCAGCATGTCCGGCGTTCAGCTGCTGCATCTATCTGATCGCACCTTCCTGCTGCACTTGGGAGGAAAGATCGAGACCAAGCTGAAAGCGCCGATCCAGAACCGCGCCGACCTCTCCCGCGTGTACACCCCGGATGTCGCGCGCGTGTGCATGGCCATTCACGAAGAGCCCCGCAAGGCCTTTACGCTAACCGTAAAGCGCAACACCGTGGCCGTAATCTCCGACGGCAGCGCCGTACTGGGGCTTGGCAATATCGGCCCCTATGCGGCCATGCCGGTGATGGAAGGCAAGTCGATGCTCTTCAAGCAGCTGGCAGACGTGGACTCCTTCCCGATCTGCCTGGATACGCAGGATACCGAGGGCATCATTACGGCGATCAAAGCGATCGCTCCCGCGTTTGGCGGTATCAATCTGGAGGATATCTCCTCGCCGCGATGCTTTGAGATTGAGCAGCGCCTCCGCGAGGAATTGGACATCCCGGTGTTCCATGACGACCAGCACGGAACGGCCGTCGTCCTGTATGCAGCCTTGATCAATGCGCTGAAGGTCGTCGGTAAATCCGTGGATAATCTGAAGGTTGTCGTCTGCGGCATTGGCGCCGCCGGCATTGCCTGCAGCAAAATACTTATGTCAGCGGGCGTGAAGAATATCATCGGCGTCGATCGCCTCGGCGCGCTGACCGCTGATCAGACGTATGACCATGCCATGTGGCAGTGGTACGCCAGCCATACCAACACCGAACGGCGTTCCGGATCACTCCAAGACGTCATCCAAGGCGCCGACGTGTTTATCGGCTTGTCTGCCGGCGGAATCCTGACGAGGGCGGATGTCCAAGCGATGGCAGAGCGTCCAATCGTCTTCGCGATGGCCAATCCGATCCCGGAGATTCTGCCGGAGGAGGCCGAGGATATCGCGGGCGTCATTGCAACGGGAAGATCGGATTATCCGAACCAGATCAACAACGTGTTATGCTTTCCGGGGATTTTCCGCGGCGCCCTGGACTGCAGAGCCTCCACTATCAACGAGGAGATGAAGCTCGCCGCGGCCGAAGCTATTGCTTCGGCGGTGACGGACAAGGAACGGAGCCGGCATTACATCATTCCGAGCGTATTCAACCAGCAAGTCGTCAGCGGCATCCGGGACCTTGTCATCCAGGCAGCCATCCGAACCGGGGTCGCGCGCCGAATCCCAAGGGAATACCGTTAACGAGTACGATTCCATGAAACGGGGAGGATTCATAAATGGGAAGCAGCATACGAGCCATCGTGGACATCAATATGAGGTCGAATGATTTCTCATCAAGCATCGTACTCGTCCTTGGGCCGGATCAATAAATCGACGCAAAAAGCATACTGGGACTAAGCATGACACTGTACCGCAACCAAACGTACCTTCTCTACGTTTACGGTCCGGACCAATGGGAAGCGAAAGCCGCCATGCGGGAAGTATTCGCCAAGCACCGTCTACAGCTGCAGCTGAAGGAGGATTGATCCCTAAGATATCAGAGCAACCCTACTTGAACCGTAAGGGTATGAGTACTTAAAGAAAAAGAGCAAGAGAGTACGGTCCTAACAGGAAACCGTACTCTCTTGCTCTTTGCATGTACGCTCGGCTCTGGCTTACTCGCCGAGGATTGCAACAATTAAACTGACAGATTCAGCGCGGGTAGCATGAGCCTGTGGAGCGAACACCCCCTGGCCTCTGCCTTGAACCAGTTTCGCCTCAACAGCTGCTGCCACGTAAGGCTGAGCCCATGCAGGGATTTGGTCTGCATCGACAAAGGAGACCTTACCTTGAGGGTCTAATGGAAGTTTCTTTGCTCTGGCGATCATGACCGTCATCTCCAGACGTGTCAGTTCTTGTGCCGGCCGGAAGGTCCGATCTTCATAGCCATTCATGATTCCGGCTTTAACAATCCCTGTAACAAATGCTTTAGCCCAAACAGGAATCCCGTCCGCATCTTCGAAGCTCATTGTCCCCTGCTGGCCCTGGTCCAATCCCATCGCCCTTCCTAACAACACTGCAAACTCGGCACGTGTAATCTTGGCGTTTGGACGGAAGGTATAATCTTTATATCCCTGTACCCAACCAAGCTCCACAGCCTTCTCAATAGCCTTTGAAGCCCAGTGTTTACGAATATCCTGAAGATGCACCTCCAGCTTCGGAGGGTTCGGCTTCTCAGCTACTTCCTTGTCATCTTCTTCGGCTTCCCTGGACTCCTCCGGATTCTCGGTCTTCGGAACGGTTGGAGATGGGGTGGTCGACGATGTCCCTCCATCCGATGAACCGCCGCCAGGCTCCGTTACGATTGCGGCTGTTCTGATGGTAATACTTGGCCCGTCGTGGCTCCACTCACCATTACTGCCTGCTTCAACCTTGAAGCTGTATATGCTGTCAGGACTTAGTCCTGTGACATGATAACGGTACACTGACCCGGTTACCGTGGCTAATTCAGCCCCATTCCGAGATATTTTATAGCCTTCAACTTGATCTGCCTGAACCTCACCTGACCAATGAAGATGAACACTGGTGGCAGAGACATTTTCCGCTGTGAGTATGCCTCCTGACCAAGAAGGGACTTTACTTCCTGGAATCATGCTCCCTTTAAACTCCGCAAGGGCCGCATATATGGCACGGATGGCAGCCTGGACGTCCGCTTGCGATACATCCTCATCTGTCATCACGTCTTCTGCTGCTTGAATCGCGTGATGGAACCGCAGCATGGCCTCCGGCGGATATTGTCCGGGCTCTACTCCCTCCACAGCCTCGGCATACACCGATTTGGCCACGGTAATCGCTTCGTTTAAACGACTCTTATCCACCGGAGCTCCCGGGTCCACGATCACCAAGGACTGGAATGCTGCCACAGCCGCTTGAAGTGCAGTGACCGCTGCGTCGATTTCCGCCTGCTTCGGATTTGCTTGGTTCAGCACTGCCTTGGCAGCTTCGATGGCATCGAATAACTGGAGTTTCGAACCTGCTGGATATTGCCCCGGTGCAGTTCCTTCAACGGCAGGATCATAAACGCTTTGGGCGACGGTAATCGCCTGGTTCAAGGCAGCTCTATCCACTGTCTGATGTACGGACAGCGTGAGTTTCTCAGCCGGTTTCGTCACCTTGCCATCCGTCGAAGCATACTTGATATTGTCAAAGGCAAAGGTACGGCCGTTCGCGCTGTCCCACAGGAAGCCAAGCACAATCCGGTCGAAATGGGTGATCACGTTTGTCGTTTTCACCAGATGACCATCGATGTACATGTTTAATTCGGTTCCCGAGGTATAGTCCCATTTCAGTTCATGCCAGCCTTTACTACGCTTAATGCTCGTTTTTTCCCAAGCCGTTGAAACACCGCTTGCCCTCACGGAATAATAGTCCTGGGAACCATAGTTCGGGTTCCCATCATCCAGCACGCCCATACCGGCGAGCAGCTGGCTTCTTGCGTTTCCGACATGGGCAACAACTCGGGTATTCCCCGATTTGGAGCCGTCGTCATACAACATCATGGTTACAATGCCTTGCTGCGGTGATCCGAACAGCTTCTGTATCGCATTGCTGCCATTCCCTTTTACAAATAAGGCGCTTCGTTCTCCTTGATACGCCACTTGATCAGAGATGACCCCTGTCTCAATTGGCGTTCCGGTCTCCGACACGAAGTCTCCCCAGCCCGCTTCAAAGCTCTGTGAATACTGAATGTCGCTGTATTCTTCGACATCAGCCGTGACTTCAATCTTGTCCATACCGGAGACATCACCATTTACCGTTAGAATTCCGGTTTCCTGATCCACGGTGACCCGATCCTGGTCCGTCCTGTATTGAACTTTGTAATAAGGTGCATGTTTCAGAGTAATGCCTTCCTCTGTCACGCCGTCGACTCGGAGCTGCACGGATGGATGAGACTCCGATATCTCCGCTTGATCTGCCCCGACTTGATACGACTTCAGCACGGATGGGGGATGAACCGTAACCTGCGTCTCCGCATAAATGGCAGCATTGAACGTGCTTTCGGCCCTGATGCTCGCTTTCCCCGGGCTCAGCGGAGTGATGAAACCCTTCGCATCTACTGCCGCGACTCGCGGATTGCTGCTGGACCACTTTATCCCCTTGAACCATGCGTCCTGGGGTGTGAATTCAACTGCTAACGTTTGGCCCGCCTGCTGGGCATACAAGTCCAGCTTGTCCTGATTCAGTTTCATCGCCATGGGCAGTACTTCAGGTACCTGATGAGCTGGTGCATCACCCGAATATTCATGCGCCCCGATATCCGCTTTACCGTCAGTCAGGGGATTATCGTAAAAGTCTTTATCTGCCTTGCCCCATACCGAAGGGGTGTGTGCGCTCACATCCAGTCCTGCATTAATGGCAGGCGAATCCGATAACAGCTTATAACCATTCAGCTTCTCGGCATCGAAGAGGCTCGCATCTGCCTGAATGATATCTTTCGGTTCTTCACCCGGTCTGGCGAGCTTCGGGCTTTTAAAGATATTGTCCTCTACGACTGCACCCGGGAATACGGCACCCTTAATCCCCGTTCCCGGATAGAAAATATTGTTCTTGATCTCCCCGCCGGAGAAGGAGGTGGCACCCATAGGCGTATCTGCCTTGGAATAGAAGATGTTGTTATAGAGCCGGGCATACTTGCCCGAAGTGTTAAAGATTTTGGTGGAGATATTCTCGTCTGTAAAAAACGTATTGTTATGAATCAGAGGTGCATACTGTGCCTGTGTCGGTAAATAATGCAGCAGATATCTTCCGTCTCCGTCATTCACGCTGATATTGTACCGGGCCACGGAATTCGTTGAACCGTCCATAAAGAGCATAAAGCCCCCGCGATTGCTGTGACTGTAGTTGTATTGGTACAGCGCTCCTTCCGAGAACATGTCCACGTCAAAGGCTTGGCCGTCGTTATACCCGTACACCCCGCCGTACACTTCGTTATACTGCATGACCATATCCTTGACAGCGATGACCCAAAGTCCCGCGTAGTTGACATTCCCCACGTCTTTAGCTGAGTGTTTGACTACGGTGTTATATTCCATTCGGCCATTCTCGCCGACGTTGCTCATCACAAAGCCATCGCCCTGAACTTCTTCTACATAATTGTTTCTGAAAATAATATCTTTGAAGACTCGCGGAAAATTGGCTTTAATATCGCCTTCTTTATAAAGTCCGGCGTTACGTATCCCTTCAATATCCACCCGCTTCACGATATTGCCCTCAACGAGAACATCCGTAATATTACCGAGAATCAGGATCCCGCCGCTTCCGATTTTCCAGCCCTTTGGATTGCCGTTCACATCATGAATATAATTATTCTTGACGACAATCCCCATGTGAGGATTCGCTTCCCATTCCGATACCGAGGTAGAGGCTGTGCGGATATTGATACCCGCTCGTTGCGAGATGATATCCGGATGATAGTTGGTCAGCTCAAAATTGGAAAACTCCAGATAGCTGCCATCCACTACATCGATGGTGGCCGACATCGTCTTATCCGAAACGCCTCTGTAGTTCTCTATAATTGCCGATCTCTCCGTGGTCGTTGTGCCGTTCCCGTTAATAACCGGCCGGCCATGCCCCACAATATCGCCATAACTGCTGAACACGATCGGCGCATCCTCCGTACCGGATATTCCCCGAAGCTTGAGTGATCCATTCCACACATCCCCGGCTTTAAATAAAATACGATCACCGGGTCCATAGTTCATGCTGTTCACTTTCTCGAGCGTTCTCCAAGACTGACTCTCTGACTTTCCATCATTGGCATCATCGCCGTCCGCGCTGACATAGTAGACCGTTCCCGTCGCAGCCTGAACAGACGCCGCTGCCTCCATGGATTCAGCTGCGCTTACCCAATTCCCGGGCAGATCCGGAACTCCCAAGGAAACCGTCAATATCATGCTGAGACAAACGGTAAGCAACCTTCGCTTGCTGTTTCTTTTCCCGCGATTCATTACATCATCCCTCCTGATACATTCTTTGGGTCATCAGAACGAAACCGACCTCAGCACCTCCTCGTTGATCCGAATGTTTGCATCGTGTAACTTCTGACTTACCTGCTGTTCCAGCTGCTTCTGAATGTATAGTTGAACCAGGGAAGCTTTAACCTGCTCATACGGCGCGTAGCCTTTATCCCTGGTATCGAGAAGCCTGAACATCATAGAGCCTTCCGCATCTTGTTGAATGGCGGTAAACTCACCCGGCTGAGTAGACATCAGCACATCGTGTAGATAACGTGCTCCGTCATCATCTTTGGATTTGGTGTCTATATCCAGCGTGTCTTTTTGCACCTCAACGCCTGTAGAAGGACTCCACCGTGCGATAGCTTCCTCAACACTTAACTTCTCAGAGAGCACAAGCTCCTGAAGGGTATTCAGGGTACGAAAGGACCTCTTGCCTGAGGCTGTTACTTTTTCATAGACGAACGCATACCCCAGATGAAAATAATCGGGTTTAACCTCTTCATAAAGGGCCTTCAGCTCCTCATCGCCAAGCGAATTCCTTGTTTGCTTAACCAACGTATCGATTAATCGTTGATAATTCATGCTCAGCGTATAGGAGTAAAACGAATCGGCCCCATACTGCTGAGGACCATATATCGGCTGCCCTTCCCGAATTTTCTCTTGTCTAGTTTCATTCTCCGCTGCCAGATCCCTTAAGAAGGACGCATAGGAACCATCCTGAATGATCCCGTGCTGCTTCATCAGGCTCTGTTCGGTTTTTATGCGTGTTACATCCTGCACCGTTTTTTGTCTGGCGTAGTCAAGCGGTGTTTCTCCCTCATAAGCAGAAGTCCAAAAGTCTTCACTATAATCGGCATTGTATTTCTGCTTGAAGTAGCTGGTGGTCCATGCTTTATTTTGCCGTAAAAAAAATTGGAACTCCTGAACCGTAACGGGTTCATCGTCAATCGTGAGAACGACTTCATGCGCTGAAGCTCGCATCTCCATGTTCAAGACAACGGCGATCATCACGGTTGCCACAACAAGGCTAAATAACAGGAGTATGAACGTGCGGGCTGTAGGCCTTTTCCCAAACATAATCTCCCCCCATCCATTTGTAAGCACTTACATTTAGAATTAATCTTATTATAGGAAAGTTAAAAAACAGATATAATGAACAAATTTGACGGATGCCACACGATTTTTACCTCTTTGCGTCCGCTGCCTCGCCCTGTTCGTCAGGTCACAAAAAAACTCTGCCGGCAGATCGCCGACAGAGGTCAATATCCGTTACATATTTCAGCTTTAAGATTCGTACCAATAGCCTTTAATTCCTTGTTCTAGCCGGACCAGCGCCTCCAAATAAAAATAATCTCCCCAGATCATATAATCATCCGGCGCCCGGTCCCCCCTGACATGGTAGGATCCGTGCTTTAACAGCCCCTCCGCATCCGGCAGGTCCATTGTTGAATAATGCTCCACCAATGCGCTCATGCTGCGGTTCAAGGCATTCTCGAACAGCATCCTGTCCGGATCACGGTCTTCCATAAGTTCCAGAAGCTCAAGCAATCCGCACGCTGCGATAGCCGATGCCGAGCTGTCGCGCGGTGTGCCCTCATCAATCGGCACATCGAAGTCCCAATAGACAACAGCATCCTCAGCCATACGTTCGATAAAATATCGGGCAAGACGCTTCGCCGTATCCAAAAATGCCTCATGCTTCGTATATCTGTAAGCCAGTGCAAAACCGTATATCCCCCAAGCCTGACCACGTGTCCAGGTCGATCCGTCTTGGTACCCTTGATGTGTGCCTCCCCGAAGCGCATTTCCATTGGTAATGTCAAAATAAAACGTATGGTAGGAGGACCCGTCCCCACGCACCAGAAACTTCTGGCTCTGCAAGGCATGCTTCATGGCAATATCGTAATACTTCGATTCACCCGTCTGCTCATGCGCCCAAAACAGCAGCGGGAGATTCAGCAGACAATCGATAATCATCCGTCCTCCGTTCTCAGGATCATCCGCAGGTCCCCATGCCTGAATCATCCCCATTCGGGGGCGCCACCGTGCCAGCAAGGTATCCGCTGCCTGAAGTGCCGTGATACGAGCCGCATCGCTCCCCGTTACACGCCACTGCGCCACAGCGGACAGTGAGTATAGAAAACCGATGTCATGATGATCCAATGCCACGTGCCCGTCCAGCCGTTCCTTGAAATTGGTCAAGTAAGACTCAGCCGCCTCCTTATAGAAGGAATCTTGTCCATACTCGTATGCAAGCCACATCATCCCGACATAGAATCCTTCGATCCAGTCGTTATTATCGCCCCACTCGTATCGCTGGCCTTCCGTAATATGCGGTAATTTCCCCGGATACTTTATTATATTCTGCTTAATTTTCCGAATGGCATCCTCAATTGCGCCCTTCCACATGTTCATCCTCCCCTTGCTCATATGCTTGTTCGTGCTAAATGTCCAAACGAAAAAGGACGCTTCCGTTCTCGGCATCCGTAACGACGATGTTTCCTTCGAGTGTGCGCTCTACAATCGGAGCGAGGCCGTAGCGTCTACGGTTCTCCTCACGGTTTGAAGCTCCGTATACGGCCGATATCAAAACATGTTCGCCCGGCTCCAGCTGGACGGTTAACGTCGGAATCATCGTTCTTGGCTTAAGCAGGTTGGTATTGGCCTCCGGGTAAACCATCAACGCGCCGCCGTATCCTTGTACATTGACGATTCCACTGATTCCACCCGGCATCATCGCAGCCACCCGTTGGGGTTCCGCCTTTACCGCTTCGGTCTCGCTCAGGGCAAAATCCGTCATCCTTCCCACGGCAAATCCGCCCTCGGCCGCAGTCAGGCAGCGGCTTGAATGGATATGGTGAATCCGTACATGCCACAGTCCTGCAGGAACCAGCCATGTCCGCACTTCGACATCATGCCAAGGAAGCCATCTAGAGTAAACATACTGCTCTTCGATGCGGAACTCCTCGCAAAAGCGCCGTACACGATAATGCTCATCGCATTCGCTTAGAGCAAGCATCGAATCATAAGCCCCCTGTCCGAGGCCATAATACCCTTTGGGGACACTGAAACCAAACCGCGTAGAGTAGGCGAATTTTGCATATTTGGCTGCACTGTGCGCCATATCAAAGTTAGCCATTTGACCGGAAGCCAGGGCTGTTATATGTCCATCATCCTCCGGTTTGCATATCAGCATTCTGGCATGAGGCTGGACTGACACCGACTTCAAGCTTGGCAGGGGCTCCTCTTCCACCGTCCAGAACGGATGATCATCCGGCAAATCCAATATAAGAAATGACTTAAACGCCCAGTATGGTGATCCCGGCGCATTGTAGCTCTCCCCCATGATCAAATTGGGGTAGGCATACCCGATACTTAACAAGCCGTCTGTCGTAAAGATGGGCTGCGCAAGCCACCACCGCAAATGCCTCATAATGATCCCTTTGATTACGCCGAGGGAAAATGGCTCGACGCCGGCGTATACGAGCGCACACCAGAAGGAAACCTGGGCAAAGCGATAGGTCTGGCTTCGCCCAAAGGGAAGACTGCTTCCATCCTTGGCGAACCAATAAATGAATTGCTCTGCAAACGTCTTCGCCCGCTCCTTATAAATCCGTGCACGTTCAGGATCATGTTGCTCCATCAGCTTCGCATAGATCAGCGTATAGAAGTGCATCGCGAACGGAATATAGTAATCCCGCTGGTCCGTCTTGCCGTCGGAATACCATCCATCGCCTAAATAGTAAGTATCGATAATATCGAGGTACTCATCCATAATGGCTTGATTGTAAGGCATGCCTACCTTCTTGAAACCCATATTTACAAGCACCGTAAACATCAGCCAATTGTTCGGATTGGAATGGTCCACGAGATTGATCTGATTGAGCCACCGGTACAGCTGCTGCTTTTCCTGCTCCTGCAATGGCTCCCACAGCTTGTGCGGAGCAAGCGCCAGTCCAAATCCGAATACCGCCTGCTCGACCATGCGCTGATCCTGGGTCGCAAACTCTCCCCAATACTCGGCATGCTCCGGGTCCGTACCATTCACGACTCCCTTCAGGTACAGGGGCCATAAATCCGATTCGCCGCCCCCGCTGGCATGGGGAATCAATCCCCATAAGGGTCTGGCAAAAGCCTCCATAAGAGCGATGGCTTCATTATGTATGGCTGCTGTAGATCCGAGCGTTAGTCCGGCATATCCCGAGGTGAAGCGCTGCTTCAAAGGCTCCAACATATTCAGGAGAGCCTTCTGCAGATCGGCTTTGGTGCAAAGCGATAAGCCTTGTAACGTTTCATCTGTCAGCTCCATGGTCTTAATTCCCTTCTCTTATCGCTAATTAACTCCAAGACGTAAACTCGCTCGGCGTCATGCCAATTTCCCGCTTGAACAATTTGATAAAATAGCTCTTATTGGCATAACCCAAATAATCCGATATCTCCTCGACGGTCTTATTAGACTGCTGAAGCAGCTGCTTCGCCTTCTGGAGCTTGACCATATTGACATATTCGATAAAATTCTGGTTCGTTTCACGTTTAAACAGGCGGCTGAAGTAGCTTGAATTCAGGTTTAAATAACCTGCCATCTCTTCAAGCGTCAATTTCTCGGTCACATGCTGAATCACATATTTCTGTGCCCGGATGATCTCGGAACGTTTTGAGCGGATGGATAATACGCTTAATCTGCGGGAGAGCTCCGTCAGATATGCCATGATCCAGCTCCGCAGATGCTCCATAGAATGAATATCGTTGATCGCGTCATACAGCTTCTCTTCCGTTATGCTGTCCTGAACCTGCAATGTCACTTTCGTTTTCATCTGTAAGTCCATGAGCAGCTGCAGCACCCATTCTTTCACATCGGCAGGGGGAAACCGGTTCGTTTCTACCCATACCGCCCATTCCTTTACAATCTCCTCCAAATGTTCAGGCCGATTCAAGGCCAGCATGTCATTGATCCGCGAGAAGAATACGGCATATTCTCCATACATATCCCCGCTGGTGAAAGACGCCTTCTCGAACCGGCAGATGCTGGATTCCTCCAGATAAAAGCGATGGCTCCATTCCTTGAGCATGGGCATTAATATGAGCCGGAGCTCCTCAGGTGCTGCGGCTTCCCGTCCCAATAGGCAGGTAACTGATATTTTCAAATATTGTTTCATGGCCGTTATCGCCCGCTGCAAGGAATAGTAGAGTATCTGCTGTTCCTTAACGGGTTCCTCGCAACAGATGAGAACGACCAGCTCTTTGTTGCTGTAATGAAAAATAACGCTGCGATGCATCGAATCGAGCACTTCCTGCAGCACATTTTCGACCGCGAATGCAATCGTATAATCGTTCATTTTGCGGGTCCTTGAAACTTCGGGCATACGGTCGATAGAGACAACGAAAGGCAAGTAATATCTGGCCTGAAGGTCGACACCATTTAACCGGGCATGCTTAATCCACGCTTCCTTCGTCCAGGATAACTGATACAGCGTATCCTTCAGAAGTTTATCTTTTAGGGCGGATCGGTTGAGCGATTCCTTCTGCATATACATCATCACTTCCGCGGCTTTATGCTTTTCCTCGCTCAGATCCACGGCGATATGATGCAGCAGCTGCTGCAGCTGTTCTACATCCAGGCTTTCTTTCAGGATATAATCGCTCACTTTCAGCTTCATTGCTTGTTGCGCGTAGTGGAACTCGTTATGGCAGGACAAAATGACGGCTCGAAACAAGGGATTCACTTTATTGAAATTTTCAAGCATCTCCAGGCCATTCATCTTGGGCATCCCGATATCCGTAATAATAATGTCAGGCTGCTTGAGCTGCGCATCCTCCCAAGCCTCCAAACCGTTTGAGTAACAACCGATCAATTCAACACCAAGCTCTTTCCACGCAATGCTTTGCGACAAATAGCGCACAACAGGATAATCATCGTCCACCAGAATCGCTGTCAGCACCATGCTCACCTCTCTCCACCTCGAATGGAAACTTTAACGTGATGTTTGTTCCAATGTCCTGTTCACTGTGAACCTCCAGTTGGGCGTTAGTTCCGTAGATCAGACGAAGACGCTGGAATACATTCTTGACACCAATACCGGAAAATCCCTTTTTGGCAGGTGCTGCTGCCCCTTGAACCGGGTCCACATTGGCACGCAGCTCTTGAAGCGTAGCCTCACTCATACCGATCCCGTTGTCCCGGACGGTTATGCTGATGTCATTGGCTCCTTTTTCAGTGATATGGACCGCTTCAATAAAGATGACCCCGGCAAACTGCTCATAACCATGAATAATAGCGTTTTCAATGATCGGTTGAATCATGAAGCGTGGAACTAATGCTTGCTCGCAGCCTGCCTCGTAATTCACCTCAAGCCTCACCTGGTTGGCATGCCGGAAATTCATGAGCCGGATATAGTGATGAACCGTCTGCACCTCTTCATGAAGCGGAATAAATTCATTATCGCGATTAATCGTCATGCGCAGCAGGGAAGACAAGGAAGCAATCAATTCGGCGTTCTCCTTATCCCCTTCGATCAATATGTTGAGCCTGATGGAATTCAGAAGATTAAACATAAAGTGCGGGTTGATCTGAGCCTGCAGCATCTCCAGCTCGGCCTTTCGCTTCTTTGCCTGTTCCACGGTAATTTGCTCGATATTGGATTCGATCCTGTCCAGCATATGATCGATCGTCCGTGCGAGCTGAGTCACCTCGTTGTTACCGCGTATTCCCGAGCGGATATCCAGCTGACCCCGGCCAATGCGGGTTATGAAGCCGCTCAGCTCCCTCATCGGCTTCGTAAATGCCGAGATCAACACCATCAGCAGAATACAGAATAAGGTAAAGAAAAGCACCTGCAGCCCAAAACTGATTAATAAAATCTGTTTATACTTGGAAACGGCCGATGATAAGGGAATTAAGCTGACCAGATTCCAAGTATTCGGGCGAATGGACTGCTCGGCGTATACATATTCCCGGCCGTCCATTTCAATCGTTCGTGTAGGCTCATCCTGATTCCACCAGGTCATTCTGCTTCCGATTAGGGACGGATCGGAATGGGAGATGACCACGCCCTCCTCATCCAGCAGCATCATATCCTGGTCTGGATTAGAGCCGCTCTGGAGATGGCTGCGAATCTTACGTTCATTCACACTGATGATGACATAACCGATGATGCTGTTGGAGGATGTTCTTATCGGTCGCCCTATCGTAATCAGATAAGAATCCTCCTTGTCGACAGCATGAAAATAATTGTCCTGTAATCCGACCCAATAGGTTGAGAACGAGGGAATTTGGTTAAGCTCCGCGAACCACGGCTGCTTGTATAAGATGGCCGGATTAAAATCGTTGTGAGAGTAATTGGTATATGTAAAATCGTTCTTTCCCAGGATGGTGACATAATAATCATCATGCTGCCCGAAGAGCTCATCGAGCAGCCGGATTAAGCGGCTGTAGTTTACAAGGATCTCATTCTTGTATTCCTGCGTGCCCTCTTTCTGCCTGGACATAATCTGCTGTCTGATCTCCGAGTTCGTCAGCACCATGTTGGACAGCTCCAATGTTTGATCCAGAACGCTGTTCACATCGGATTGAACAGCTTTTAGTGCATCCTCTGAGCTCACAATGGCCCTGTCCAGCAGAAGATCTTTGGTTAAATAATTGGTAACCCAATATATTCCGCCCAGGGGAAGCAGAAAACATAGCAGTGCTGACCAGATTAATTTTTTTCGCAATGAAAATTTGGGAATCATCACAGATGCAGTCCTCAAATCTTAATGAATTGGAATAGGGAAAACCTGAGTTTTCCCCTTGACCATCCTCGTATCCTATTGCTGCATTAGGCATATCACATTCTGTGTCTCAGCCTAATTTTTATTACTATTCACAACCTCGGTAATCTTCTGATCGATGCTGTCGATCGTTTTGTCCAGATCATGCTTATTCAGAATATACAGCTCTGCTTCCGGAATCACAACATTCTTTGCTTCCTCGGCATATTTTACAGGCACGGGGGCTGACCCTGGCACGGTGTTATTAATCGTATATTTCAGTGACTCCACATCGATCTTCGATGGATCTTTAGAGGAGCCTACGATCGTATCGATCAGCTTATCCGTATCCGACTTGGCCCAGCCTGAGAATACTCTTCCCCCAATTTCCAGGCCTTCGGACGTATACCATCTGACGAATTGATAAGCGGCCTCTTTATTTTCGGATTTCGCTGCCACTGCCATATATGTCGGTTGTACCGGGGAGTAATGTTTGCTTTCCCCTTCCAGTTTAGGCAGAGGTGCAAATACAGTTTCGAAGGTAGCCGGAATGGCGTCCGTTCCTCCGGACTCCGCTACCATCCAATCCCCCATAGGGAGCATAGCAGCAAGTCCGTTGAAGTATTGATTACGGTAAGCCAGCTTTTGCGAAATAATATCTTCGTACGGATTCGCACTCTTATCCTCATACATCATTCGCTTCATCATTTCCAGATTGGCTTTCAGCAGAGGGTCCTTGGCATTGGATGTTCCGTCGCCTTTGAGAAATGTATTATCAGACGGCTTGCTCATCAATTGCAGCTGGAAGTAATCCGGCCAATTGTGCAGGTAAGCACCATATCGTTTCTCGATGCCTTCCCCCTTGGTCAGCTTCTTCGCGTAGTCCTCAAACTCTTTCCACGTCCAGTCCGTAGGGATCGGCAAACCCGCTTCCTCCAACATCGCTTTGTTCATGATCACAAACCAGCGCTGCATCGAGGATGGCAGTGCGTAAATTTTGCCGTTGACTCGGGTATCCACCAAGTATTCATCATCATATTGGTAGCCATCTTGTTCTATGTAGCTATCTAGCGGTTCAAACAGTCCGATATCTGCCCGCTGCGAATAATTCGTATAAGGAAGCTCAACGATATCCAGTTGGTCATTTGATGCGGCCATCAGGTCCAATTTTTGCATGGAAGCAAGCGAATCTCCCTTCTCGTTCAGAAGATCCAGCTCCACCTTGATGTTTGGATGCTTCTTCTCGAACTCTGGAATAATCTTGCTCCACTGCGCTTTTGCATCCGTCTGCCACGTGCTTAATTTCAACACAATTTGATCAGGTGCTGTTTCCTTGCCTGAGTCCGTGCTGCCTTGAGCGGCCGAATCAGACGGCGTGCTGCCTCCACCTCCGCAAGCCGAAACAACAAGCGCAAAGGATAAGCTTAACAACATCGCCGATAATCTCTTGATTTTCATATTGACCCTCCTCGAAAGTAACTGCTTCCCGTTATTCATAGAAGTAAGTGCTTACAAAATCATCCTATCATGATCGATCTTTCAGCGTAGTTCCCAATTTTTACGGAAGCCAAACTATTTTGACTTCTTCTCAGCCCTTTACCCCGCCAAGCGAAATGCCCTCGATAACCTGCTTCTGACCAATCGCAAAAATGATAAGCAGAGGCAATATGGCCGATACGGCGCCAGCCATCATGAGGGAATATACATCCCCGTATTGGTCGCCGAAGAGTCGGATGCCGAGCTGGATCGTAAACAGATCTTTGGACTTCAGGAAAATTAACGGATATTGATAGTCGTTCCATGTCCAGATGAACCGGAGAATAGCGTAAGTAGCGACACCCGGTCGGATAAGCGGAAGGGCAATCTGCCAGAAGGTTCGGAAGTGGCCCGCCCCGTCCATTTTGCCAGACTCGATGTACTCGTTGTTCACGCCCATGAAAAATTGTTTCAACATGAATGCTCCAATAATACTGAAGCTGTTCAATAGGATCAGACCCGCATGGGTATCAATCAGATTCATCCAATTGAACAATAAGAACTGCGGGACCAACGAAGCCTGCGGCGGGACCATGTACAAAGCCAGAACAAGCACAAACATCGCATCTCTGCCGCGAAAACGAAGTTTGGAGAAGCCATAAGCTGCGAGCGCGCACACAAACACATTAATGACGGTCGTAGCGATCGTGATATAGATGGAGTTCCAATAATAACGAACGAACTGTCCGCTCCATACCGTCTGGTAGTTCTCTAGCGCATTCCAATTTTTAGGTATCCATTCAATCGGAAATTTGAAGACATCCATCTCCGGCTTAAAGGAGGTCGATAACATCCATACAAACGGAAGAATAAATAGAATACCGATTAAGGCCATAACGATCGTCCAAATCACTTTGGATATATTTAATTTCATGGGATTTCCCTCCTTTCATTGAAATTGCTTAATAGTTGACCCATTTCTTCTGAGCCAGCATCTGTGCACCCGTGATCAGCAGACAGATCAGGAACAGGATCAGAGCCATGCTGGAGGCATAGCCTGTCTTCAGCTGGTTGAAGGCTGTATCGTACAACTCGTATACGATAACGGTTGTCGAATTAGCCGGTCCGCCTTGTGTTAGCACTTGGATCAGGTCGAAGATCTTGAAGGTACCAATGATTCCCGTCACTAATAAGAAAAAGGTGGTCGGTGATATGCACGGCAGCGTAATGCTGCGAAATTTCACCCATGTATTGGCTCCATCAATCTCGGCAGCTTCATACAGATCTCTGGGGATGGACTGTAATCCGGCAATATAGATGATGATGTTGTACCCTAACAGGATCCACACCTGAATCATCATCAAGGACGGCAGCGCAAAATCGATGTCAGCCAGCCATTTCGGCGGATTGTCTATGCCAAGGGACATCAGCGTCTTGTTCACGGGTCCGAGAGAGGGGTGGAACAACACCTGCCAGACCATGGCGACGGCAACGATACTCGAAATATAAGGCAGAAAGTAAATAACCTTAAAAGCATCCTTCAGATAAACATGCCGGTCAATCAATACCGCAAGCACCAAGGCCAAGATCATTGTAATCGGAACGGTAATAATGAAGACCAGATTGTTAACCAAACTCTGCATAAACGCACTGTCCTTGAATAGGGTGACGAAATTACTCAGGCCTGCAAATTCGATCGCGCCCATCCCGGCAACGAAGTTCCAATCCGTAAAGCTTAGCAGCAAAGACCCAATGACAGGGATTAATGTCAAAATAAACAGCCCGAGCATTAAAGGAGCAACAAATAAATATCCGGCAATTTGCTCCTTCGCTGCCATGCTGAGATGGGCAGATCTGTTGGTTCGTTTCATACGTCTCTCCTCCTGGGCATTTTTGCTTAGCACCATTTCACTTGTATCTCTATTTGAGACCGATGCTGTTGAACGTAGAATCTTGATATCTTCATTGTAAAAAAGTCGCTTACCGCTTATAAGAAATAGAAATGTGCATTTTGGAACGAATTTTACTTTTTGTGCGTTTGCCGAAACAAAAAAGGATGAGCCACGCTGGCCCATCCCTGTATATCCAAATATATTTAATTTCGCTCCGCCCGATACTCCATAATCCAGCAGTCCCGCAGTTCTCCCTCATGCTGTTCATGTTTCTCCAGCAGCCTGACCTTCCGGAAACCGCACTTCTCGTAACAGGCAATCGCCCGTTCATTCCAAGCCTGCGGGTCCATTACAATCCGATCGGCCTGCCTCTGAAACACGAGATAATCCACCATGGAAGTCACGAGCTTCGTACCGATGCCTCGATTCCAATAATCCGGCTCCCCGATGAATTGATCCGTGGCGAATGTTCTCCCGCCCGAATCACTCCCGTCATACCCATACTCGCCTAACGTCTCTTCATCCAGAAGATAGAACTGGATATACCCGATCGGCTTCCCCTCATATTCAATGATGCAGCGAGTCTCATCATCATCCACGTAAAAATGCTCCCGCACCCGCTCCACGTCGTGAGGATTGTCCCGTCCCTCATAATACTGCAGCACATCCGGATTGGACAGCCAAGAAGCTAAGGACCATTCATCTTTCTCCTCCAGCTCGCGAACCGTTATCGGCCCTGCCTCGTACACCAGCATCGTAATCCCCCATCTTCCTTATTAGATCATCCAATTCCCGTGTTTCAGATGACATCCGCAACCATCGTGATAGAGGTTCCGCTCATGCCTACCTCTTGAAAGCCGAAACGCTCATATAATTTCATAGCTGCCGTATTCTCCGGAGCGACGCTTAACGATACCATTTGAATCCCCTGCTCCTTCATTCCTCTGAACAATTCCTTCATCAGGGCTGTTCCAAGCCCCTGCCCGCGGGATTCCGGCAGCAGCGCCATGCCCAGCTCCGGGATGTCATCGCTCACGTAACCGAACCCTTTGTTCCCTTCATCAAAATAACGGATGGTAATCGAGCCTGCCGGCTTGCCTGCGGCATTCACGGCAATGTAGCCCAGATCGCCCGCTCGCCCCCAGTCCTCCACGTATTTTTTCATGAACGGCTCTTCGAGTATGTCTCGACTAAAAGGCTCCTCTCCCTCGGGCACATACAGAGACTCATACAGCATTTCCCGCAAAAAGGATTCATCCTCCCGGCCAGCGACTCGAATATGATATGAATTCATGTGCATCTTCCTTTCCACCCTAGATACGATCCGTCAATGCGGTCCATAACGCCAATCTCTCCGGATCAAAATCGTTCCGACCGTAATGGTCGAGAAAAATATCCTGGTAGTCATCGCTCCCCAGGTTATATCGCAGCGTCCATATTCCCCAATAGAGGTCGTAATGAAGGTCCCCGATTCCGCCATTGCCCAGATCGATAAAACCTTCAAGCTGGAAATCTCTCATAATCAAATTCGGCAGGCAATAATCGCCGTGGAGCAGCACATCATGATCAACCGTTCCCTGCAGCTTCTCAAGGCATAATAGGGCCTGTTCTCTTCCACCCGGAAACCCTTTAATATCTCCCGCTTTGTTCATGATGCCTTCCTGATACTCCTGGACAAGTTCAGCCGTTCGATTCGGAAAGGGACAATCGGCAGCAGATATAGAATGGAGATAACGCAAACTCTCCCCGAACACGGAAGCCAGCCTCTTCGGATCCTTCAGATGACCTTCGGACACTCCATCTTCCCCTTGCAGCGCAACGGTGAGGAGGTAATCGTTCTCGCCATGCTGCTCATAAGCCAGCACCTTGGGAGCCAGGCCTTTTCCGTGTAAATAATTTGACATCAACCCTTCTCTCTTAAGTTCATCCCGTTTCGTTATCTTTAAAAACATAGGTTGGTTCCCTCCCTCGATGTACAGGGTTCTGGCCTGTTCCGAGGAGCTGCTGTCATAGACGACAGCTGTCTGGATATATGGCTGCAAGCTGACAGGCAGCGTCATGATGTCGAATGGAATGCGTACTTTTTTCATCGTTCCTCCACACCGACCCGTTCAATCGGTCGGCCTCAGTTCAATAGAATAAAGACGTCCCCATCGGAACGCCTTCGGATCTGTACTGTATGAATTGGCGATTTGCTGGCCTAATCCTTCCCTTCCAGCCGGTAATTTTCGGTTTAAACTATTTTTGCTCACCTGTTTATTAGTACGGAACGCCTTCGAAGTATACCACCTCGGCTAAGCGAATGTGCAGCGCCTTATGATCCCCGACCGTCAATTGGAGATGGTCCACCGCAACGCCGGATAAGATCCCATCGACTTTCCCCGCGGTGGTCATGATGACCACCTTGGCTCCTTTATGCCGCAGCAGATGCTCAATAAATACCGGTTCAACCAGCGCTGCGTAGTGGGCTGGCTGCGGAATTGCCGGGGTACGCGGCGCGTAATACGGTGGTATAGGTTGGGGCGGGGGATAGGCATAGTAACCCGGTGCATAACCCGCAGACGGCGCTGGATAACCAAGATTGTTATGGTTGTTCATGAAAGACCTCCCATGCCAATATTAATCCTACACCCTTATGTATGTCCGGGAAGGAGCCGCTATGTTAACAATCCTCATATTTATATCAACAAGTAAGAAAATCGTCTATCGACGTACCTTCACAGATGACAGACCGCAGTTAGAAGAAGTTTTTCTTGCGATATCAGGAAGTCACAAGCTTCGAAGTGTATACTTTCTGATATCTTAAGAAAACCGCCCAATAGGCGGTTGTGATGATGCTTGATGTTAATCGTTAGCTCTCCAGCATCATCTTCTCGTCGAATGGATTACCATTCTTGCCGTACCCGGTATTGGTAACCGTCTATACTCGGCTTTTCAAGTCGCCTTCCTTACGCCTTCTGTGCAATCAACTTACTCATCGCATGACGGTGCGGTATACCCGACGAATTGCAATCAAAAATCACCTCAGGGCAGCTGTGAATTAACCAATCGTGATAATGCATCATAAGCTCACCGGACCTCCAGTCGTAAGCGTACGGCTCATCCTCGGGAGGAGGCGCAATGAACGGCTTTTGTACGAACACATTAAGGCAATGAAGTCCCTCTGCCGACGTGAATTTTTTATAATTCGCAAAGATCTCTTCACGATACTCGGGTCGGATATAATGCAGCACGCCGCTGGAATACAGCACGTCAAACTCCGAGTCCAGACGGTAATCCGAAATATCCGCCTTGAATACGTTCACGTGAACCCCGATGTGATCGGCCAATCGCTTCGTTTTCTCAATCCCCGCATCCGAAATGTCGAATGCTGTGACCTCATAGCCGTTACGGGCAAAAAACACGGCATCCTTCCCTTCCCCGCACCCGATATCCAGCAGCTTTACCCTTCTTGTGGGCGGGATCATTTCAAGCACCTGATAACAGGCTGCGTTCGGCTCCGTGCCCCAATAGTACTCCGGTGTTTTATACTCCTCTTCATATATGCTGATCGGCTTGCCCGTCGAAGAATAACCAAACAACTTATCGATGCTGACATCAAGCAGCAGTGAGAGCTCGGGAAGCAGCGCAATATCGGGCATGGTCTGTCCCGTTTCCCATTTGGATACCGCTTGGAACGTAACGCCCAGCTTGTGGGCCAATCCCTCCTGCGTAAGCCCCCGTTCTTTGCGGTAACGATGAATATTTTTGGCTAACATGTCTCTCATACGTATCACACTCCTATATAACCACATTGTAGGGGGCGCTGCACGGGGCACACAATAACCCGATCTTTGAATCCCGGAAGAATTCAACCGCCAGTTGAAATCATCCAAATTCAGGAATTCAGTGTCCAGACATGTTACAATAAACCTGTTTTAGAATCACTATAGATGATAATAAGGGAGAACGCTCGTGAACATTAGAAAGCTGAATACTCATGAAAAACCCCCTATGGACCTGCTGCTCCTTGCAGACCCGTCGATCAGACTTGTAGAGGACTATGTAAAACGAGGTCATTGCTATGTGGCTGAAGAGAAATCGCATCCAATCGGGATCTACGTTCTGCTGCCTACAAGGCCCGATACGATCGAGCTGGTTAACGTTGCCGTAAGCGAGAATCTGCACGGCCAGGGATATGGCAAACAGCTCGTGAATCATGCCATCGGGCAAGCACGTGAGCTGGGATATGCAACGATTGAAGTTGGCACAGGGAGTACCGGCGTGGCGCAGTTGGCGCTGTATCAGAAATGCGGATTTCGGATGACAGGCATCGATCGGGACTTTTTTGTCCGTCATTACGAAGAGGAAATCTATGAGAACGGCATGCTGCTGCGCGACATGGTGCGGTTGTCGTTAGATTTGTAAGGTTTCGGGGCTGGGCTATGCACCACTCCTTCATTCGGTGAATAGGCTATCGCATATTGATTATGGAGGAGAATCTATTGAGCATGAGTCAAAACCCGAGGCATCTTGCTTGGCATGAAACGCTGGAGATTCATGAATTAACCGCCTTTCAGGCTAACCACCTGATGGGGTTCAAAATGTCATTGCATGATATTAAAGACCCTCAGCTCCATGGACTATACACCGAGGCGATCCAAGGAGTAGAACAAAACTTACGAGAGCTTTTACCTTACTATTCGGAAGCCCCAACCGGAACCCGTAGTCTTTCCGGTGCCGATTTGACGGCGTATTACGCTGGCCATCTCTTGGGCTTTGCCAAAACCTCTGTCCGCAGCTACGCCATTGCCATTACCGAAGCCGCAACGCCTAGCGTAAGAGAAACCCTGCAGAAGCAGTTGAACAAAGCCATTGAGCTGCACGGGAAGGTCTTCTATTTTATGTATGCGCGCGGTCTGTATCCATCTTACAATTTGAAGCAGCTGCTGGAGAATGACGTGAAAAATGCCAACAAGGCATTAAGTCTCTAACCTCAGCAAAAAAGCCCCGGGCTACACAAGACAGGTTTTTACGAGATGTTAGTCTCGCCAAAACCGTCCGCTGTATAGCTCAGAGGCTTTTTCTAATTTACATATCATCCCTCAAAAAGATAGGGATTATTTATTCAGCGTTTCGCTCCAGTCATGCACCATATGACCCTCGAGATATTTCTCGCAGTCCATAGCCGCCATACAGCCTGTGCCTGCAGCCGTAATCGCTTGACGGTAACGCGTATCCTGAACGTCACCACAGGCGAATACGCCCGGGATATTCGTCTCCGTCGTACCCGGTTTAACCAGGATGTAGCCGGTCGGATCGGTTGTAATCTGATTGCCAAGGAAGCCCGTGTTCGGCGTATGGCCGATAGCCACGAACACGCCTTCCGCTTCAATCAGTTCATCTTCTCCGGTCTCGTTGTTGCGGACCTCTAGCCCCTTAACACCGGTTTCGCTGGTAACCACCTCAACCGGCGTACGATCCAGAGCCCACTGGATCTTCTCGTTCTCACGTGCGCGATCCTGCATGATCTTGGATGCACGCAGTTCGGTACGACGGTTCACTACCGTTACGCTGGAAGCAAAACGCGTCAAGAAGCTGGCTTCCTCCATCGCGGAGTCGCCGCCGCCGATGACAATGATCTTTTTCCCGCGGAAGAAGAATCCGTCGCATGTTGCGCATGTGCTTACGCCGCGGCCAACATTCTCCTGCTCTCCCGGAATTCCAAGATACTTCGCGGAAGCTCCTGTCGAGATAATAACGGACTCAGCCAGAAGCTCGCCCATGCCCTCGACATTCACCTTGAACGGACGCTCGGAGAAATCAACGGACTCGACCCAGGCACTCTTGAACTCCGCACCGAAGCGCTCCGCTTGTTGACGCATATTATCCATCAGCTCAGGACCCATGATTCCTTGCGGAAATCCAGGGAAGTTCTCAACCTCCGTCGTTGTCGTAAGCTGACCGCCCGGCTGCATTCCTTCGATAACGAGCGGCTTCAAGTTCGCGCGTGCCAAGTAGATGGCTGCCGTCAATCCGGCAGGTCCTGTTCCGATTACGATTGATTTGTACATAGATACGGCCTCCTTTAAGGTGTCGATTTTTGTTGCGTGCTTCATTCTATTCTGGACTTATGGAATCTTCATGTACCAAGGTCTCCTAAGTATCCGAATATGGGTTCTTACTTAAATGTTTTCCGTAAATGGCCGAAAATTATCATCCGGCTGTGCTTTCGTTTCACATACGCTATCTATTTGACGTGCGTAACGGCTAACGGTTGATGGCGATATACCATAACGGACAGCCACCTGTTCATAGGTCAGGGTTCGTCCACGCTTCTTGGCCGTCAGATATTCCAATGCCGCTGCCCAGCCCTCCACATTCCGAATGTTCGGAATATCAGGGTACAGCCCGCTTAGGAAATCGGACCAGAGGTTCTCCATCTCTTTTTTCCAAAAAGCGTCTACCCGCATGTCCATCGTCTGCTCTGCCTTCTCCAGCACCGCTTTCCAAGAAGGCAGCCAATCCGGCAGCACCTCGCGGGTCTTGCTGCTGGATACATCGCGATCGTCGCGGCGTTCATTCAGCCGATTGCTTGCGGCCTCCATCTGCTGGAGTACCAGGCGGGCGGCATCTTTCAGCTCCGCATCCTCTCCCGGCTCCTGCAAGAACGACTGCAGCGCATGCTGCACCTCTTCATCGGCAATCAATTCCAGCGTCCGGATTACCTGCAGCTTGGTATGGGGATCGCCATGTCGGAGCGCCCAGAAAAACGAAGATCGAATCAGCGGATTCTGCTTCGCTTCCTCCGTCAACTTGTCGCCGTCATGCTCCCAGCGTTTGAACTGCTCTTCGAACGGAAGATGATAGTGATAACTCACCTTCATCTGGTCCGTACCGGTCTCTTTACGTTTTTGCAGCTGTGCCAGATAGAAATTCGGAATCACCGAGTCTCCGTCCAGCTTCAATGCTTGCCGCCAATATTTCTCGGCCTTATCATAATAACCGCTATTGCAAGCCGCAGCAGCCGTATAATGATACAGACTAGGATCTCCGCTAAACTCCTCATCCTTCAACAAGCGGCGAAAATGACCGTAGGCAATTTCATGCTGCCCCAGTATTCCCATCGTTGTCGCCAGCTTAAACACATGCTCCTGATGAAAAGGAACCGTCACCGTTAGCATGTCCATCAATCGGTCACGCTGCTCCTGATTTCCTTCATGCTGAAAGAAGATAGCTAGATTGCATAGACCGTGCAGATTACCCGGCTCCTGATCCAACACCTCGCCAATCGTGCGCTTCGCGGTATCAAAGCGCCCCATATAATAATAAGCCAGAGCCAGATTGTTGCGCGCAGCCAGAAAATCCGGATAATCCTTGACGATTTCCTCCAACAGCTTGACCGCTTGTGCGAATTTCCCTTCCTCAAGCAGTGCCCGGGCATGCTCATGCTCGACCACGCCTTCACGACTCTTGATCCGGTTCAGCTTGGCAGGACGATTCAGCTCGTAATGAAGCAGCTCCATCATCTCCTCGGCCTCATCCAGAAACTGACCGCTGGGATCCTCCTCCAGATAGGTGACAAGCGCTTCTTCCGCTTTCTCAAACTGTTCCATATTGGCGTAGTTGTTCGCCATATAGAAATAGCACTCCGTCATCAACGGGTCAACCTGCTCCAGAACGTGAGCCAGCACATCGTTGGAAGCTTTATAATCTCCCGTCTCTGATAATATACCCGCCATATTGCAATGATTCACCGGATTATCCGGTTCATATTCAACAGCTTTGCGAAAATATTTCAGAGCCTTGTCATATTGGAAACGATCAAGCGAACGAACCGCGCGATCGAAGAAGAAATTGGCATTCATCTCGATAGATATAACATTGTGGGGGTCACTGGACCCATATGGATGACCATTCACGAAAAGCAAGGCACCTCCTTTAACTTGCTCCTCTATCCACAACAGTATAACACAAGTTTCAACGTCATTTGCAGAAAAAAGACACCAGTTTACACACCGGCGTCTTTGAATAAAGTGGCGATCGATCCGCCCTCGATAATAATGTGGGTTGCCTGGGCCAACATGGGCGCAACAGACAGCACCTTAAGCCGCATCTTGCAGTGATGATCCGGGAGCACGATGGAGTCTGTGACCACGATTTCTTCAATGTGAGCATGGTCCAGACGGCTTAGCGCTTCACCGGAGAAGAGCCCATGGGTCGCACAAACGATGGCATCGTTAGCTCCCCGTTCCTTAAGACCTTCGACCACTTGCACGATGGTGGTTCCGGTATCAATCAAGTCCTCGATAATAATCGGCGTACGCCCTGCCACGTCCCCAATCACATGGGTGATAACGGCTTCGTTATGGGCAGGACGCTGCTTGACCATCATGGCAAACGGCGATCCCAAGCGACTCGCGAGCTTCTCGGCTGTCTTCGCCCGCCCGGCATCGGGGGATACGATAACCGGATTCTCGATATTCTTGGACTTTAGATACTCCGTAATCAGATCCAGTGCAGTCAGATGATCCACCGGTATATTGAAGAAACCTTGAATGGCGGGCGCATGCAGATCAATCGTAATCACGCGGTTGGCCCCGGCTGTGGTCAGCACATCGGCTACCATTTTGGCCGATATCGGTTCACGCGGCGCTGACTTTCGTTCCTGTCTGGCATAACCGTAATAAGGCACAATGATATTGATCGTTCTGGCGGAAGCACGCTTTGCGGCATCAATCATCACCAGCAGCTCTACGAACATTTCATTGATCGGGTGAGAAAAGGACTGCAGTAGAAAAACATCGCAATTGCGGATGCTCTCTTCAAAGTGTACATAAACTTCGCCACTCTGAAAGCGGGAAATCTTGATCTTTCCCAGTTCAACTCCCAACTGCTGACTGATATTTGCGGCAAGCGTCGGATTGGAAGTTCCGGCGAACAATCGTAATGAACGATACATGAGGACCTCCTGACGAGAGTGGTTGATAATGTCGGCTGATGCAGCGATCTCGTTGAAAGCGCTATCGTCAAATCAGGCCGTTCCCGCCTCCTTCAACCTCTTCGAAGAAGGGTCTCTAGGAGTAGAAAACAGCCGTCTGCAATAAACCTGTTTGCAATTAGTGCTTTTCTTTATTATACATCGTTTCCTTCAACATTCAAAAGCACCATCTCCCGCTTCCGGTTACGGAAGGTCGCGATCTCCCGAACGCCAAGCTCCCATAGCAGTGTCCGGGCCTTGTCCAGATGCTCGCCCAGCTTCATCGGCTGATGGGCATCCGACCCTAAAGTCAACGGAATGCCAAGCTTAATCGCTTCCTCCAGCATGCGGCGGCTCGGAAACATTTCCTCACAGGCCTTCGATAAACCGGAGGCATTCAGCTCCATGGCTCGCCCGCTTTGGGCCACGGCCGCAAGCGCGGCTTGCTCCAGAGCGATCACGTCCGGCTTCTGCTCGGGTCCTGGCCCATATCCGAACCGCTTAATTACATCCAGATGGCCCATGATATCATAAAAGCCGGTCGCGGCAGCCTTCTGCACCGCATCATAATATTGTTGATAGACCTCAAGCGGATCCTTGCCCTCCCAGCCTTGGGTCTGGCGGTAATCCGTAATATCCCATTCACCAAGAAAATGAACGGAGCCAATGACATAATCCCACGGATAGTCTTTCACGATCCGCTCGATCTGTTCTTCATATCCCTCGATATAATCGCCTTCGAGACCGATCCGAATGTCAATCTGTCCTTTGTAACGTTCCTTCAGCTGCAGGCATTCTTCCACGTAACGCGGCAGCTCGTCCATCGGCATGGCCATCTCCGGATAATACGTTTCCGGGTTGACGTGAATCAAGGGCATATGATCCGACAAGCCCAATTGATCCATCCCGAGTTCAATGGCGCGTCGTACATACTCCTCCAACTGCCCCTCGGCATGCCCGCACCGGGCATGGTGGGTATGGTAATCAATATGCATCGAGCAGGCCTCCTAATCGCGGCGCGGCCGTTCATGGCGGCGGCTCAGCTCATCCATGATCTCATCCAGCGGGAGCTTCCGCTCCTGAAGAAGCACCAGCAGGTGGTAGATCAGATCGCTGATCTCAAGCTTCAGCTCGGCGTTGTCTTTATTTTTGGCGGCGATGATCGTTTCGGAGGCTTCTTCGCCCACCTTCTTAAGGATTTTGTCCACCCCTTTATCAAAGAGGTATGTCGTATAAGCCCCTTCAGGCCGCTCCACTTCACGCTGGGCAATGACCTCTTCCAGCTCGGCAAGAACCGCAAACCGCCCGCTCTCAGCAGCTGCAGGGTTACTCCCTGACCCGCTTTTCTGCCTCTGAACGGTAATCTCATTGTGGAAGCAGGTCGTTTGTCCGGTATGACAAGCCGGTCCCTTCGGATTCACCTGCAGTAAGAGGGTGTCTCCATCACAGTCGTACGTCATGGATACTACCGTCTGGACGTTTCCGGAAGTTGCCCCCTTATGCCACAGCTCCTCGCGCGAACGGCTCCAGAACCAAGTTTCGCCGCTTTCCAGCGTCAATCGAAGAGACTCCCGATTCATATAAGCCATCATCAGCACCTGCTTGCTCTGTGCATCCTGTACAATCGCCGGCACCAGGCCCGAGGCATCCCAACGGATGTGCTCGCTGACCTGCTCCAGGGATAAATCCTTCAACATATCTTCGCTCACCGTATATCCACTCCTTTTTGACTAAGATGCAACTTCAGATGAGGAATCGAGATCTCTTTATAGTGAAAAATCGTTGCGGCAAGACCCGCATCCGCCTTACCCTTGGTGAACACGTCATAGAAGTGATCCTCTTTGCCGGCGCCGCCAGACGCGATGACCGGGATCTGCACCGTCGAAGATACGGCAGAGGTTAGCGACAGATCGAACCCATCCTTTGTTCCGTCCGCATCCATGCTGGTCAACAAAATCTCGCCCGCACCCAGGCTCTCCGCCTGTTTTACCCAATCCAGCGCTTTGATGCCGGAAGGCGTACGTCCGCCGTGCGTGTACACTTCCCATTCTCCCCACGTTTCGTTGTACTTGGCGTCGATCGCCACGACAATGCATTGGGAGCCGAATTTGCGTGCTCCGGCGGAGATGAGCTCAGGCTGCTTGACCGCGGCCGTATTGATCCCGATTTTATCCGCGCCCGCCCGCAGAATCCGCTTCATGTCCTCGACAGACGAGATCCCTCCACCCACGGTAAAAGGGATGGCGATTTCCCCTGCCGTTCTCCGAACGACTTCTTCCATCGTTGCCCGGCCTTCAACCGAAGCCGATATATCCAGAAAGACTAGCTCGTCTGCGCCTTCCCGGTCATAGAGCGCAGCCAATTCCACGGGGTCGCCCGCATCGCGGAGATTCACAAAATTTACGCCCTTCACCACCCGGCCGTCCTTCACGTCCAGGCAAGGTATGATCCGTTTTGCCAGCATGCCTTTCCCCTCTTCCCCTATGAACTCTATCAATCAATCGCTTATTTGAACGGACCCAAGGTCCAGCCTCACTTGATTCGCGAAATGGCCTCGTTCAGGTCAATATTGCCTGTATACAGCGCCTTGCCTACGATTGCTCCGCCTACACCGTCACCGCTGTGCGCGCTGAGCGCCAGCAGATCGTCCAGCTTCGTCACGCCGCCTGAAGCGATGACCGAGCGGCCGCTGGCTTTGGCCAACGAGACAATCCCCTCTACGTTTGGCCCCTGCATCATTCCGTCGCGGGAAATATCGGTAAAGATGAAGGTTTCCGCTCCTTTGGCTGCCAGCTCCTTAGCCAACACCTCGGCTTGAACCTCCGACGTTTCCAGCCAGCCCCTTGTTGCGACGTATCCGTTGCGCGCGTCGATCCCGATGGCCACCTTATCGCCGTATTTTCCCAGCACCTCTTCCGTAAAGACACGGTCTTCAATCGCCGCCGTACCGATGATAACCCGGCTGACGCCAAGCGACAGCAGCCGCTCCACATCCGCCAGCGTACGCAGGCCGCCGCCTACCTGAACCGGAACCTGGACGCTGGATGCGATCTTCCCGATGATATCGTCATTCACTGGATGGCCAGCCTTCGCTCCGTCCAAATCTACAAGATGAATAAAGGTGCCACCCTGCTCTTCCCACGATTTGGCTACCTCGAGCGGATTGTCATTGTATACCGTTTCTTGATTATAATCGCCTTGCACGAGCCTGACGCATTTGCCGCCACGAATATCGATTGCCGGATATATGATAAAATAGGACATCCCCATTCCCACTTTCCTTCTGGTCTATTTGATCGCCTTACATTACGTTAAAGCCTATGTTAAAGCTAAAAAATTCCGAAGCAGGCTCATCCCAAGCTCCCCGCTCTTCTCGGGATGGAACTGCATGCCGTACACCGAACCACGGCCCACGATGGCCGTCACTGGCTGACCGTAATCGGTAACCGCCAGCAAATCAGCCTGAACCTCAGGAAGAACATGATACGAGTGGACAAAATACACATGACCTTCCTCAAGCCCCGCAAACAGCGGATGCTCCCGCTTCTCGAACTGCAACGAATTCCAGCCCATATGCGGCACCTTGTAGTCACCACCCGCAAACCGTACAACCGATCCGGGCAAAATATCCAGCCCTTCATACTTGCCATGCTCCTCGCTTCGGCTGAACAGGAGCTGCATGCCGAGGCAAATCCCCAGCAGCGGCTTCCCCGATTCCGCAGCTTCCTTCATGACCGAGTCCAGCGAGGTTTCGCGCAGCTGCTCCATGGCATCTCCGAACGCGCCCACCCCGGGCAGAATGATGCCATCCGCCGCCAGAATCTCCTCTCGCTCCCCCGTGAGGAGCGGCTTATATCCAAGCCGCTCCACTGCTTTGCTGACGCTGTGCAGATTGCCCATGCCGTAATCCACGATTGCAATGGCCATCGATTAGAGCACTCCCTTCGTGGATGGCACGCCGGTCACCCGCGGATCCACGGTAGTCGCCTCATCCAATGCACGGCCGAGCGCCTTAAACACCGCTTCAATCATATGGTGGGTATTGTGTCCGTAATGAACGATGACATGCAGCGTGATCCGGGCTTCCAGCGCCAACTTCCACAGAAATTCATGGACAAGCTCGGTATGAAAAGAGCCTACCTGCTGCGAAGGATACTCGGCCCGATACTCAAAATGCGGACGGTTGCTGATATCCACAATGACTTGAGCAAGCGCCTCGTCCATCGGTACAAACACACTGGCATACCGCTTGATCCCTTTTTTATCGCCCAGTGCTTCCCGGAACGTCTGCCCCAGGCAAATCCCGATATCCTCCACCGTGTGGTGGTCATCGATCTCGATATCGCCTTTCGCCTTGACGCGAAGATCGAACTGGCCATGCTTCGTAAACAAATCAAGCATATGATTCAGAAACGGCACATCGGTCTCCAATTCCGAAATCCCGGTTCCATCGACATTGAAATCCAGGGCAATGTCGGTCTCATTGGTTTTGCGGCTCACGCCGGCTGATCTTGCTGCTGCATCCAAACTACTCACGTTGATTGCCTCCTCTAAACGTTTCTAGTACGAATCACTCATGTTCCTCTTTGATGCTTAACGCTCCTGTTCAAGCCGAATCTGGATCGCCCGGGCATGGCCTTCAAGCCCTTCGCGCCGGGCCAGCTCCATAATCTGCTCGCCGTCGCGCAGCAAGGCTTCCTTGCTGTAGTAGATCAAACTCGATTTCTTAATGAAATCGTCCAGATCAACCGGCGATGCGAACCGTGCCGTTCCATTCGTCGGGATGATATGATTCGGCCCTGCAAAATAATCACCTACCGGCTCCGAGCTATATGGCCCGAGGAAGATCGCACCTGCATTCTCGATCTGGCCTACGATGGCCATCGGCTCCGCCGTCACGATCTCCAGATGCTCCGGCGCTAAACGGTTAATAACTTCGATCCCTTCTCTAAGGGATTCTGTTATAATCACCGCGCCGTAAGTGTCAACGGAAGCTCTGGCGATGTCGCGCCGCGGCAGCAGCTCAAGCTGCCGCTCCACTTCAGTGGCAACGGCCTCGCCCAGCTTGCGCGAAGGCGTCACGAGAATGGCGGATGCCATTTCGTCATGCTCTGCTTGGGAGAGCAAATCCGCCGCAATATACGAAGCATCCGCGCTGTCATCGGCCAATACCGCAATCTCGCTCGGACCGGCCAGGCTGTCTATATTGACAGCCCCGTACACTTCTCGCTTAGCAAGGGCAACGTAAATATTGCCGGGGCCGCAGATTTTATCGACGGGGGAAATGGTCTCCGTACCGTAAGCCAACGCTGCAATCGCTTGAGCTCCTCCTACGCGGTAGATCTCCGTAACGCCCGCCTCGGCTGCAGCGACCAGGATATAGGGATTAATCCCATCCTTCCCGCCGGTTGCCGGGGGGGTGACCATGACAATCTCGGGCACGCCTGCCACTTGCGCCGGGATCACGTTCATCAGCACGGACGAAGGATAGGCTGCTTTTCCGCCGGGTACATATACTCCCACGCGCTTTAACGGACGAATGATTTGTCCTAAGATGCTGCCGTCCGGCTGTAGATCCATCCAGGAATTTCGCTTCTGCTTCACATGGAAAGCCCGAATATTATCCGCAGCTGCCTGAATCGCCTTCACGAACGAGGGCTCCACATGATCATAAGCCGCTTTAAGCTCTTCTTCTGTAACTCGAAGCTGATCTGCGGTCAGACGGACACGGTCCAATTGCTCGGTATGCAGCAGCAAGGCAGCATCTCCTTCAGACCGAATATCCCGCACAATCGCCTTCACGACTTCATTCTGCTCTGGTGTGCCGTAATCATTTTCCCGTTTTAGCTGAAAGTCCCGTGCTGATACAACCTTCACCTTAATCTCCCCCAATCCTGCTGCTTGCATCACATCTTGTTTCAATACACGCTTAGCGTTTCTTACGAATCAACAATCTATATGTCCGATCGATCCATGCTCATCTTTGCTTATATCTGCGTTTCTTATCGCTGTATATTGGCTCCCTCAGACATAATGACCGTTTGCAGCCGATCGCACAATGCCTGAATTTCATCATTCTTCATCCGATAGCTGACACGATTGGCAATCAGGCGACTTGTAATTTCAAAGATGCTGGTCATCTCTATAAGTCCGTTCTCCTTGAGCGTTTGGCCCGTTTCCACCATATCCACGATCCGGTCCGCCAAACCGATAAGCGGTGCAAGCTCGATCGAACCGTTCAGTTTAACCACTTCAACCTGCTGGCCTTGTTCACGGAAATACTGTGATGCCACGTTCGGATATTTGGTGGCAACCCGCTGACGTATGCCCGGCTTCCAGTCCGGCATGCCGATAACCGACATCCGGCACCTTGCGATGCCGAGATCGAGCAGCTCATAGACGTCTTTGTTCTCTTCCATCAGCACATCCTTGCCAACGATTCCGATATCCGCGACACCGTATTCCACATAAGTCGGCACATCCACCGGCTTCGCCAGAATAAATTCCATTCCTGCCTCCGGCAAGGGAATGACCAGCTTGCGCGTCTCATCCACATCGAGGGGAATCGGAAGTCCGGCTGAACGGAACAGCGCGGATGCTTTTTTATAAATACGCCCTTTGGGCATCGCTACTTTCAAAGTTTCCGCCACGTTCAAATCCTCCTGACCTTAACCTATATAAAATAGAGTGATATATCAGTGTTCTATTGAAGGGTAATGATCTCCCGATAGCCTCGATTAAGCAGGCTGCCGGATACAACGGGTACCCCCGCATCGCGGACATTCGCCGAGTCCGGCATGATCGAGGTGATGACGGTATGGCCCTGTGCCCGCAATTCTGATGCTTTTGCCAATCCCTCTTTGCGATAGGAGGCCGTGTACCGGATCAGAATGGGCAGCTCCTCCGCAATCTCTTCCCCTTGCACGCCATCCAATATGCGATTGGTCTTGAGTGCAAAGCCGGTTGCCGGAACCGCACGGCCAAACTGCTGCAGAAGCTTGTCGTAACGACCACCGCTTGCGACGGGCGAGCCCAGTTCGGCAGCATATCCCTCGAACGTCATTCCCGTGTAATAGGAGAAGTCGCCGAGCATCGTCAGATCAAACAGAACATGTCTGGAGACGCCGTATGCCTCCAACACCTCCCATACTCTGCACAGGTGCTCAATAGAAGCTCTTGCGAGATCATTGCTGCTAATCTCAAGTGCTTGCCCGGCAATCTCCCGGCCCCCGCGCAGCTTCAGGATTCCTTCCAGCTGATCCTGCTGTGTCTCCGTAAGGCGCAGACTGGCAATGGTATTTCGGTATCCGACATAGTCGCGGTTCAGCAGATCCTGCTTCAGGCTCTCTTGATCCTCCGTCCGCTCAGGCAGCACCTCCTGGAGAAGGCCATTAAGATACCCCATATGTCCCATCGCGATTTTGAATTTCTCCACGCCTGCCGCCTTCAGGGATTCGATGGCCAGCGCAATCACCTCGGCATCCGCCTCCGGCGTATCATCGCCTACAAGCTCGACGCCGGTCTGGAAGAACTCAGCCTCCCGGCCTGCTTCCTCTTCGATTGCGCGAAACACATTTGCATGGTAAGACAAACGCACCGGCAGCGGCTCATCCTTCAGCAGCGACGACATAACCCGTGCTATGGGAGCGGTCAGATCGGACCGCAGCACCATCGTTGTCCCGCGTTTATTCAATAATTTAAACAGTTTCTGGTCCGACGTAGAGCTTGCCACGCCGACCGTATCGTAATATTCCATCGTTGGTGTCATAATCTGCCGGTAACCCCAGCGGTCCATGCATGCAAGCACTTCGCGTTCAATCCGACGCAGCTTGGTGACCGCATGAGGGAGATAATCACGAACACCTGCCGGTTTCTCGAAGCCTTTCGGTTTAGACATGACGCTCCACCTCAAATTCAGTAAAGTCTTTAATATGGTAAAGTGGTACCTTGCTAATAAATTAAAGGATATTGGCTATATTACCATGAATCTTGCCTGATCGTCAATGCATCATGGATGCGTCTGCTTATGTATCGTTCTCAGTTGTCATCCAGCTTAGCCGCCAAAGAATCCGCTTCACTTCTGGGTATAATTGTAACACAAGAACAAGCTGGAGTGGCTTGCTTGTCTATGGGCGACCTTCTGCTATGTCCAGCAGTATAATACAAAAAAAGCCGCCCGATTGCCGGACGGCTTTGCTTTATGATCATTGAAAAGAAAAAAAGTATGCCTGGTATGGTTATAGATCAACTGATTTCTTGCTGTCGCCTGTAACGGTGTCTTTTCTCTGCGTTGGCGCTTTGGGGGCTTTGGATGATGGCTTCAAGGATCGTGGAACGCTGCCAAGCAGCATCCAGGATCCTGGAATCCACCGGAACACCGTTTGTACCACCAGTGCGCTGACAATGAGGGCAGTTACCATGCCGCCATATATCCAGATGAGATAATCATCGGTTACCGGATTCAGCTTGAGATCGTACTCCCGATACAGGAACAGCCAAAGAGGATGCACCAGATAGATCGCGAAGGACAGCTCGCCAATCCGCGTCAGCACCCTTACGATGAGTTTCCAACCGCTGTTATACAGCCAGCTGGCCAGCTGCATCAGCACAATCGCGGAGAAAACCGTGTGCAGATTCCACAACAGCTCGTACAACAGGGAATCGTATTTGGCACCGTGCAATCTCTGATTGTACCAAATCTGCACATGCGTTAGTGCCATCGCGAGCCAGCCGGCCCATAACACGACCGTGCCTGCTCTTTGACCTGAAGTCTGCTTTTTCCAGGATGACGTTAGCCAGCCCTTGAATTTGTCGTAATTCATCGCCAGATAAGCACCCAGCATATAGTAGGCTAAATACGAGATGGCCAAGCTTCCTTTAAACGTGTAGTGCAGCTCGTATTTATTCCAAATGATAAAGCCCCATTGCAGCAGGAACCCGATGGGAACCGCCCACCGTACGAGAAACCGGGACGATTTGAACAGCTTAAGGAAAATCGGGAACAGGATATAGAACTGCAAACTGATAAATACAAAATATAAGTGCGTATAGTTCTGTCCCCGAATTAAACGTTCAAAGAAAATCGGCATCTGTGCCCATAGATCAAATGAGCTGTTGAGCAACCCGTTCTGATACATCCGCACAAAGAAATAGATAATCGAGAACAACACATATGGCAGCAAAATATACAAGAGCCGCCGTTTGTAGAAGTTTTTGATCAGATCCTTGGTCAGCGGCCGGTCCGCATAGTTATAGAACAGCACAAAACTGCTTAGGAATATAAAAGAGGGTGTACCGTATTTAAAGAAAATATTCAAAAAATTAATAATATAATAGAATCGCGAATCAATCGCATCAACCGTTGCAAATGAAGTCGCATGAACGTGAAGCACGCCCAGAATGGCCAGCGCACGATAAATATCGAGCTGCGGCAGCCTTTCCTTTTTGTTCAGCGTTGCACTCATGTCAGGCGTCGCCTCCTTGATTTCAAGTATTTTCATAGAGTCAGTGTATAAGGATAGGCGGGCAAAAAAGTCCCTCAAGGCTATCATACCCAGGGGACTATGGAATCGCTTTGTGTCATGTTATCCTCTACTCATTCTACAATAATTCAGGCAGATTGAGAACCTAACTTGTCACATTACCTCAAATTGACTCACTTTCCGTCGATGTCCTTTTCAGCTCTCGCAATGGATTGCCGCCTACAAAAACACCCGGTGCCACATCTCTATGTACGACAGACCCTGCAGCAACAACCGCTCCATCTCCGATCGTTACGCCAGGCAAAATCGTGGTGTTCGCTCCGATGAGCACGTTCTCCCCGATCCGCACTTCACCCAAACGATATTCCTTTATTAAGTACTCATGGGCAAGAATCGTTGTATTGTAGCCGATGACCGAATTCTCACCGATGGATATTTTCTCCGGAAAAAACACATCCACCATGACCATTAATCCAAACGCGGTATGCTTCCCCACCTTCATCCCGAGCATATGGCGGTATATCCAGTTCTTCAAGGGCAGGATAGGGCAATAGCGGGCCAACTGGATAAAGATAAAGTTCTTGACCCCCTTGAACGGGCTCACGGTGCGGTAGATTTGCCATAACGCGTTGGGCCCTTCTACAGGATAACGGGTAATCTTTCTGGCCATGCTGCCAAAACTCCTATTCCTCTTGAAGTCCTACGATCTCATACAGGTCTTTCATATCCCTTAAAACATAATCCGGACCATACTCCATCAGCTTTTGCTCACCCTTCAGGGACCAAGCTACAGCGGCGGCCTTCACGCCCGCCGCCTTGGCAGATTGAATGTCAACCGGGCTGTCTCCGATCATCAATGTCGTAGCCGGATTGGCGCCCAGCCGCTCAATCGCCGTCAGAACGGGCTCAGGATGCGGCTTCGGATGCTCGACGTCGTTCACCGTAACAATCGCCGACATGAAACGCTCCAGATCGTACTTTTCCAAAGTCATCATTGTGGAAGGACGGATCTTCGTGGTTACAATCCCCAGCGAAAGCCCGTGACGATGAAGACGCTCCACGACTTCATTTACATGGGGGAACGGTCTCACCATCTCATCATGATGAAGCGTGTTGAAGGAGCGGTAGGCTTTGACAAGCGGACTAACATCCTCGACGCCTCCCGAGAACGCCTGCAGCTGCTGTTCCAGCGTGGTTCCCATATGTGGAATGATCTGCTCCCTGGTTAACGGCCCCGGGGCCTGAGCCTCGAAGACATGCAGAAACGACGAGATAATCAATTCATTCGTATCGATAATGGTTCCGTCCAAATCAAACAGTACGGTTTCGATCATGCTGCAACTACTCCTTTTTGTCCTCCGTATCTGGTTTTATTCCCGGAGTATCTTCTACTCGGGACGGTTTGACTTCCGTCTCCTGGGTTAGAGAGCTTTTATCAGCCGTCTCTTCTGGATCTGCTGCCGGTTTATCCTGCTTAACAGGTGCCTGCGCGGATGGCTTCACGGCTTTATTGGTCTGAAGGTCCGCTTCAGGCGTAGGGCCTGCTCCGGTCTTCGTCGACACGATCGGGTCCAAATACCGCACATTGGCGCGACCTGTCACGCGGCGTACAATGATCAGTATGATGCCTCCAATGACAATCAACACGGACAGCAGCTGGGAGATCCTAATATTGCCGTAAGCCGGATCCAGATGGCCCAGTTCAAAGCCCATCCAAGTCATCGGTGCCCATAACGTATTGTTAATGAAGTCGGCAAGTCCGGCTGCGCCTTGGAACGCCAAACTGTCCGTGCGCACCGCTTCAATGAAGAATCGGCCGATGGAATACCAAATGAAATATCCGATGAAAAGTTCGCCTGCGCGCAGGAATTTCTGTCTGCGGAGGATAAGCAGTATGACAATACCCACCAAGTTCCATAAGGATTCATATAAGAAGGTAGGATGATGGAATACGCCTTGTACATTCATTTGATTGACGATGAAATCAGGCAGGTGCAGTTGTCCGCGTAAAAAGGACTCGCTTACAGGTCCGCCATAGGCCTCCTGGTTAACGAAGTTCCCCCAGCGTCCAATGATCTGGCCGGCCAACAGGGACGGAGCACAGATGTCGGCAATCCGCCAGAACGAATAGCCTTTGCGGCGAACATAGATCAACGCACAGATAATGGCACCAATAAGGGCACCGAATATGGCAATCCCGCCGTTCCATATTTTGAACACATCCAGGAAGTTGTCTTTATAGTCTTCCCATTTAAAAGCTACATAATAAATACGCGCACCAATGATAGCGGAAGGAACGCCAAGCAGGAGCAAATCCATGAAAAATTCCTGCGGAATGCCAAAACGCTTCCCCTCGCGTATGGCCAGTAACAGGCCCGCCAAAGCACCCAAACCCAAAATCAAGCCATACCAATGAACACGCAGCGATCCGATGGAGAACGCCACCGGATCGATGAGCAATGTTTGCATCTTTTATAACCTCCCTAGTCCTAGTCCAAATCGTCCATATCTTCAGCGATCGTAGCTGTCAGTTTGTTCGTAAACTGCAGTGCAGCATTCAGTCCCATTTGTTTCAATCTGTAGTTCATAGCTGCCACTTCAATAATAACCGCAAGGTTACGTCCTGGACGAACCGGAATGGTGACCAGAGGGATGTCCGTCTCGATAATTCGTGTTGTCTCTTCATCTAACCCCAGACGATCATACTGTTTATCCTGCTGCCAGGCTTCCAATCGAACAACAAGCGTAATCCGTTTATTGTTCCGAACGGCTCCTGCACCGAATAACGTCATCACATTAATAATACCGACTCCGCGAATCTCCAGAAGATGGCGAATTAGCTCCGGCGCCGTTCCGTGAAGCTGAAAATCCGATGTCTGACGTATCTCCACCGCATCGTCCGCAATTAATCGGTGTCCGCGTTTGACGAGTTCCAGTGCCGTCTCGCTTTTCCCGATACCGCTTGAGCCTGTTATCAGCATCCCTACCCCATAAACATCGCACAATACCCCGTGGATGGTTGTAGTTGGTGCAAGTTTGCGCTCCAGGAAGCTTGTGAATCGGCTTGTCAGAATGGTTGTCGCCATGCTGCTGCGCAGTACAGGCAGACCTCTCTCATTCCCGAGTTCCACCAGTTCTTCCGGCACTTCCAAGGAACGTGTAACCACGATGCAAGGTGTTTCTTCCGTGCACAGGCTGCGCATCCGCTCTTTCCGCTCTTCCGGCTTCAGCATTCCGAAGAAAGCCAACTCCGTGCGCCCCATTAGCTGAACCCGTTCCCGCGGATGGTATTCAAAATAACCGGCCATTTCCAATCCCGGGCGATTCAGATCGTCCGTTGTAATCTGACGTTTCAAGCCTTCCTCACCTGCGATGACCTCCAGCTGAAACTGCTGGACCAGCTCGGATACCTTCACTTTCTTGGCCATGGTCTTACCCCTCTTCTTCCATTGTATGTTGACATCACAACGCAACCGTCACCACGGCTCGTCTTATGATGATATATTTCATGATTCGGTTATTTCCTTCTACAAAACAATGCTTCACATGCCTTACAGCCGTTTGTTACTTAGCATGAAATACGCTTCAACATCCCATGTGATCCATACTTATGTATCCCTTGCTTTGTGCTTATCTTATCGAAAAAAACCAATGAATGCAATTCTCTTCGACTATTCGCTAGGGACATTAGGCTCATATCGGGGTGAACCGACGCTACGATTACGTACTATAACTTGAATAATGTAAATGTAATGTTTTATTACGAAAGGCATTATTAACTCTATTCTTTTTCCCGCCTCCGGGTTTACTGCTTTATATAATCTGCTATTCCATTGAATATATCTACTACCTTCTGCGTGAAGCGCCTTACACCTTCTCTAGGAGTGAATACTAATAATACCTTGATTTATCTATTTTCCTCCTAAAAAAACCGCCCCTTGAGGGGGCGGTTTCCAAGAGATCCCGATTGCTGAAGATTAGTCTTCGAGCAATACGTTCAATTCAGACTCTTTATCAAAGATATGAACTTTGTTCATGTCGAGTGCCAATTTCACATTGTCGCCTTCACGAGTAGTCGAACGTCCGTCTACACGGCCGATAACCGTATCGGTGCCCAAACCGCTCAGGTACAAGAGCATTTCGTGACCAAGGTTCTCGGTAACGTCAACTTTTGCAGTAAAGATTGTGTTCGGGGAAGCTTCGAGGAAGACTGGCTCTTCATGAATATCTTCCGGACGAACACCCATGATTACTTCTTTGCCAATCATGGATTTATTTTTGAGCAATTGTGCTTTACCGCCTGGTACTTGAACGTTCAAGCCCTGGGAAGTAAAGTATACGCCACCGTTTTGCTCGGACAATTTACCGTTGATGAAGTTCATGGTTGGGGAACCGATGAAACCAGCAACGAACAGGTTGTTCGGGTTGTTGTACAGTTGCTCTGGGGAATCCGCTTGTTGAATAATACCGTCCTGCATAACAACGATACGGTCACCCATCGTCATAGCTTCTGTTTGGTCATGCGTTACATAGATACAAGTGGTTTCAAGACGCTTAACCAGCTTTGTAATTTCGGCACGCATCTGACCGCGGAGTTTCGCATCCAAGTTGGAAAGCGGCTCATCCATCAAGAAGACTTGTGGATCACGGACAATCGCACGACCCAAGGCAACACGCTGACGCTGACCACCGGACAGAGCTTTTGGTTTGCGCTCAAGCAAATGCTCGATATCCAGGATTCTCGCTGCTTCACGTACACGTTTATCGATTTCGTCTTTCTTCACTTTACGGAGTTTCAAACCGAATGCCATGTTCTGATATACGTTCATATGTGGATACAAGGCGTAGGATTGGAATACCATCGCGATGTCGCGATCTTTAGGTGCTACATCGTTAACAACGCGGTCGCCAATGTAAAGTTTACCCTCAGAAATTTCCTCAAGACCTGCGATCATACGCAGTGTTGTGGACTTACCGCAACCGGAAGGACCTACCAATACCAAGAATTCTTTATCTTTAATATCCAGATTAACGTCAATTACAGTTGCTTTATCCGCACCTGCATACTTTTTGTAAATATGCTCTAAGCGTACACCAGCCATGTGCATTTGCCCCCTCATATGAATGTTATGAAATCGAATACAATTAATTTATAATCTTATATTACCCCATAGGCACCTGACTTGCTATACACAATCTGCACAAAAAACCTATTTCCTTTTCGTCACTTTATACAATAGAAGCGTTATTTTCACTAAAACCGCATCACTGAAGCTGCGAACATCAAGCCCCGTCTCCTGTTTGATCTTATCCAAGCGGTACAGCAGCGTGTTACGGTGGATATACAGGTGCTTGGCCGTCTCACTCACGTTACAATCCAATTCGAAAAAAGACTCCAGCGTTGACAAGGTCTCACTATCCTCGAATAAATCGGTATGTCCGGCAGCGTACTCTCGCAGGAATTGATTGCGCTGGTACTCGGGAATGCTATAGACCAGACGCTCCAGATGAAGTCCAGTCGACAGATGGATATGTTCCTTCACCTGGAATGTACGGCCGATGGTCATGGTCTCTCTTAACATGCTAACGGTCTGTGGCAGAGCATGCAGAGCATTAACCGCCGGTATCGCGGAGATATGGAAATCCCCCACCCATTCCGTTGAGATAAGCTCGTAGAGCCCCATACAGAATAAGGAGAGTAACTCCTGATCGCCTTCCGCCGGAGTATCCTCTTTATCATCGGTCGTTATACCGTCCAGCAATTCTTGGTCCGCTAGGATAATCCATTCCTTATCAAGCAGTGGCACCAGAATGATGTCCCCATCAAAATAGCTGCGCAACAACCGATGCAGCGCCTTATAACTTGGAGTGGGAGCATGCTCGCTCTCATGAATAAGAAGAAAGGGAACCATGTCCTCCGTCAAGCTTGTCCGAATCAACATTTCCTCTGGTAACTCGGCAAGCAGTTCACCGGCCTGCAGGCGTTCCTTTAACCAACCACCCAACTGTTGGGCGCGCCGTTCTTCTTCAACCTTACCGGCATTCTTTGGCGTTAGCCCTGGCGTCGTATCCTGAAGGCTGGACAATAGTAGAGTTATAAGCCCAATCTCCGACTCCGTCAAAGTACCTTGATCCGCTACGATTACCCGGCGAGGATCCTGTTGATTCACCGGAATCCAAATCTCACCGAGATCCTTGTGTAAATAGATGCCTTGAACCCTTCGTGATTTGTGTGAGGTTCCATTACTCGACCCCTGGGCTCCTTCCTCATGAACAATCCGATCACCGAATTGCGGTGAGGTCGCCATTGATTTTGTTAACCATGCTGCTTCCTGATCATTCAATGTTTTTAAACCGAGTGAGGTACCCAAGGTCTGCTCTAGTTTCTGAACGATGTGCTCCATCTCCACCATTGATGACTCCACCACTTTATCGTTTTTTCTTATTTTAGCATAACACCCTGTACAAACGACAATGCCTTCTCTCTAAGTCCACCTACATTGGGGAAAAACAGCTTAAAAACAACACAAAAAGAGCCGTCAACAACGTTGACGACTCTTCGGATGAGCCATGAAGGACTCGAACCTTCGACACCCTGATTAAAAGTCAGGTGCTCTACCAACTGAGCTAATGGCTCTTATTACTGGTGGAGGATGATGGATTCGAACCACCGAACTCGGACGAGAACAGATTTACAGTCTGCTGCGTTTGGCCACTTCGCTAATCCTCCAGGATATAAAGGTGGCTCGGGACGGAATCGAACCGCCGACACGAGGATTTTCAGTCCTCTGCTCTACCGACTGAGCTACCGAGCCTTACATAAAAATAAAGCACGGATTCCCACTTTAATCTGTGGAAAACCGACCATTTTTATTCCTTAAAATTAATAATGGCGGAACTGACGGGATTCGAACCCGCGATCTCCTGCGTGACAGGCAGGCATGTTAGGCCTCTACACCACAGTTCCACATTATTAAAAATGGTGCCGGCGAGAGGACTTGAACCCCCAACCTACTGATTACAAGTCAGTTGCTCTACCAATTGAGCTACACCGGCATGGTAAGGTGATAAAAATAGTACATGGTGGAGGCTGAGGGGATCGAACCCCCGACCCTCTGCTTGTAAGGCAGATGCTCTCCCAGCTGAGCTAAGCCTCCAGGTATGTATGGTAGCGGCGGAGGGGATCGAACCCCCGACCTCACGGGTATGAACCGTACGCTCTAGCCAGCTGAGCTACACCGCCATATAAACCTATTTGCGTTCAAGTTATTCAAATGGCGGAGAGAGAGGGATTCGAACCCTCGCACCGCTTACGCAGTCTAACCCCTTAGCAGAGGGTCCCCTTATAGCCACTTGGGTATCTCTCCATCATAACTTGTATGCAGTTACAGAGATTGATTC
>NZ_BIMF01000023.1 GCF_004000945.1 Paenibacillus lautus NBRC 15380 | reverse complement strand
TTAGATATAGAATTTATGAGTTATCAGTGGAACTGATGAAATTCTATATCGCAAGAAAACCTACCTATTCATCGCGGTCGCTCATCCTTGAAGTGGCCTCGATAGAGGATTTCTTATCAAAAGCGGACTTTTTGAACAACCTCTATAAAGCTTAAGTAACAAGGGAACATGCAAACCTCTGCCATCACGTATATTCTATTTGGGAAGTGGGAACCCTCGCTAGTAAGGGGGAGGTACTCACATGATCCAATGGAAAAAATGGCAGAGGTTTTTTGCTGGTTTTATTTTATCAGCCGTCTTGTTTAGTGCAGGTTCTTCAATAGTAGAAGCCCACAATCTGATTCTAAGCGAATCCTATGGTTCGACGGACTTCAGAAATGTATATGATCCGGCCGGGGAAATTCAAGGCTCCGATTACGTGGAAATGTCTCGCTTCTATGCGCTTCGTGTAGTAGGTTTTAGCGATATGAATAGATACCTGGAAGTTCCGGATACGGGGCCAAAGGCCAGCCAGCCTGGAAAGAAACGGGAATCCATGCCTGTGCTTGCGCCCAGGGAGGACCAGGTGCTGCATACGGTGAAGGTAACCGCTACGGGGTATACGGCAGGTTATGAATCGACCGGGAAGAAGCCGGGACATCCTCAATATGGAATCACCTACTCCGGGGTGAAGGTTAAACGGGATCGAAATACGCTATCTACGATTGCCGCGGATCCGGATGTATTTCCGCTTGGCAGTATTCTCTATATACCGGGTTATGGTTATGGAATCGTAGCGGATATCGGATCAGCGATCAAAGGGCAAAAAATCGATCTTTATTTCTCCACAACCAAACAAGTGTTCAAGGAGTGGGGGAAGAAGGACGTCGAGGTACAGGTCATTAAAACCGGAAGCGGCAAATGCACGGAGGAAATGCTGAGAACCCTGGATACCGCGATCGAAACCTATCGTTTCCTGCCTTCATCCGTTCTGGAGGAAGCCATTTAGGGTGATTTTGGCGCATAGATTGGCAGTAAACATTTAAGAATAATGCCTCCCTGTTCATCACATACTACTTTTCGGGGGCCAAACCCCTGAAGAGGATGATGGTATTGCATATGAACAGGGAGGTGAATACTGTGGCTAAAAAGAACAAAGTACAAGAAAACTTTAAAACACCGAATGAAAAGTTTAACGCTGAGTTTGCTGAAGACACCAGCATAGCCAGCAACCCAAAAGGGAATTCCAAAGTTCAAGAGAACTTCAAAACACCGAATGAAAAGTTTAATGCTGAGTTTGCTGAAGATACCAGCATCGCCAGCAATCCAAAAGGGAATTCGAAAGTTCAGGAGAACTACAAAAAGCCGAACGAGAAGTTTGATGCTGAGTTTGGCGAGCTGAACACACCAGGGGACCATTCCGCTAACCGTTAAGGTTTAGATGTCAGCGTCCGTTCGTGAAATAAGACCTCCGCTATAGCGGGGGTCTTTTATTATGGCGTGATTCCCATTTTTATCCATGGACTCAGTCTCAAGACCGAGATCAACTTCATTCCACCGCCGCTAACCTGTTCATTGCAATATGTTGTACACTGTAGTTAAGAAAAAATAGAACTGGAAGGCAAGGGGATGACCATGAGTAGAAAAGGATGGAGCCAGCTTAGCAACGGTTTGCTGCTCATCGGTATTGGTGTGGTGTTTCTTCTAAATCAGCTCGATATGATACATGTGGATCTTGGTTATATATTCAAGACCTTTTGGCCGGTGTTCATCATCTGGTTCGGGCTGCAAAGCTTAATTTATGCCCGTGGAGGAGCACTATGGGGCTCCGTTGTGCCGATCATTATCGGATCGTACTTTCTTGGAAAAAACCTGAATTTGATTGACTTCTCATTCGGCGATCTGATCAAGTATGCGATTCCGATTATCCTGATTGGGTTTGGATTGCAGGTTATTTTCAAACCGAAGGATCATACGCCACCGCCATCGCCGCCAAGTCCGGATGACTTCAGCTCGCATCGGCGCGACGATTACAACATTCCTGATCCGCCTGAAGCGCGTCCGCTTGATTCTTCTCTGGATGAAGAATTTGAACGGAGATTTGGTAAGACAGACAAGGCTGACAAGACTGAGAATACCTTGCCCGATCCTGAACTTGAATCACCGGATTATCATGAGCCGGGTAAGGGTTACCGCTGGCAGGGGCAGCATCATGAACGCCAGCGCCAGGACCGTCAGGATCGCAGCCGGTTCAGGGTTCATGTTGATTTTGACGATAACGGCAGAAGCTACAGCGACGGATCGGATTATAAGGATGAACAGCACGGGCACCATCATCATCATCAATCTTGGCATAGCCATGATGCGGTGAACAAGTCCTCTTTTATCGGGGACGTGCATATGGGAAAAGATTATTTTCAGCTGAAGCCGACAAATATCTCGCAGTTCATCGGTGATACGGTGCTGGATCTGACCAAAGCCCAGATCCCTTACGGAGAAACGAAAATCAACATCTCGGCGTTTATCGGGGATGTAAAGGTATTCGTTCCGAATGATTCGGATGTCGGCATTCATGTCACGACCAACTCCTTCATTGGCGATATGAAGGTGCTGGAGGAGAGCCGCAGCGGCTTTATGAGTAATGCCGGTCTGGAAAGCCCGCATTACAGGGAAGCGGGTAAGAAAATTCGAATCACCGTTAGCGTATTTATCGGTGATGTCAAAGTGAATAGGGTAGGATAACCGTTATGATGGGGATATTGAAAAATACCAAATGGGTGATACTGTTTTACTTTCTGTTGATTGGAGCCGGGGTTGCTGTTTTCCTGTATACAGCAAACCAATCCGGCTACATACATATTGAAGATAACCGGCTGTGGGTGTATTACACGGTCGGTGTACTTCTGTTTACGGGGATTGCGGGATATATCGCGGGACAGCGCATTCAGCGACCGCTGGACCTGCTCCATCTGAACATGCTGCAGGTTGCCAAAGGAAATCTGAATGTACGGCTGCCGGCCATGGAAGACGGCTCTTTTGCCAGAGTATACGATGAGTTTAACGGAATGACAGAAGCGCTGGAGAAGAAGATGAAGCTGCTGCAGCGCCTGGGTGAGCAGGATGTCATTGAGAAAGAGATTGCCGCGGAAGCCGCAGTGCTTGAGGAACGACGCCGGATGGCAAGGGATCTGCATGATACGGTCAGTCAGCAGCTGTTCGCGATTCATATGTCGGCTTCATCGCTTCCAGCGGTTCTGAAGCGAAACCCGGAGCAGGGCGATAAAGTGCTCGGTCAGTTGATTGAGATGTCTCACGTGGCACAGAAGCAGATGCGGGCGCTGATTGCACAGCTTCGGCCTGTTGAACTGGAAGGAAGAACCCTAGAGGAGGCACTTGAACGATGGTTCCCGGATTACTGTCGCCAAAATGGCCTGAAGGGCATGAAGGATGTCGAACTCTACGGCGGGGTATCGGATGCGATTGAGCATCAGCTGTTCCTGATCATACAGGAAGCGGTAGCTAATATTGTGAAACATGCCGGTGCAGGCCTTGTCAGCATGTCGCTTCGTGAGGATCAGAAACGCGTGATTTTAAGCATCAGCGACGACGGGGTTGGGTTTGACGAGGTGGCAGGCAAGCAGGGTTCATACGGGCTGTCCACGATGCGTGAGCGGGCCGAAAAGCTTGGTGGACAGGTCGATATTATAAGCAAAAAGGGCGCAGGGACGACCGTTCGCGTGAATATTCCGTTGTTTGAGGCCGAGGGCAATCAGGGACCGGCTGCGGAAGAGGGCAAGGATGAGGAAGTGCTGGCTGAGCCAGTGGAATAGAGAGGGGACAACATCATTATGGGTACGATTCGGATATTGCTGGCGGATGATCATGATATGGTTCGTATGGGATTAAAAACGTATTTGTCGCTGGATCCGGGATTTGAAGTGATCGGAGAGGCGGCAAATGGCCAAGAGGTCGTTGATATGCTAAGAAATGGGGATGAGGCAGACCGGCCGGATCTCATTCTTATGGATCTGATGATGCCGGTGATGAACGGGGCGGAGACCACGCGTGCGGTCATGTCCGAGTTCCCGGACCAGAGGATCGTGATTCTGACCAGCTTTCTCGAAGACGAGCTTGTGGTTGAGTGCATTGAGGCGGGGGCTGTCAGTTATGTATTGAAGACCGTTTCGGCCGACGAGCTCATTTACGCCCTTCAGGGAGCGTTCAGGGGCATGCCGGTCATGACCAAAGACGTGTCGGAAGCACTCACCCGGGGGATCCGCCGACATATGGTGAACGGCGACGATTCCGGGCTTACCGAGCGCGAAAAAGAAGTGCTGCTGCTCATTGCCGAAGGCAAGAGCAACAAAGAGATCGGCGAAGAGCTGCATATCAGCATTAAAACGGTCAAAACCCATGTCAGCAATCTGCTGATGAAGTGTGAGCTGGAAGACCGCACGCAATTGGCGATTTATGCCCACCGTAAGGGATGGGTAAAAATATAGCGACTCTTTCGGATCAGATTCCTTTGACGCGGCCTTAGCTTTCTTTTTATCTGCCTTTTAATTGTTTTTAAGGTACTATTAAGGTTTATAGTACACAATAAGAACAGTTAATCAATGAAACCACTTGGAAGCAAGTGATTTAAAATAGGAGGTAGACCTATGGACGACCAAAGAAAGCGCTACGGGTATCCGGATGATGAGGGAATGAACAACGAGTCGAATAACAATGAAGCACCGAGACGTGAGGAAGCATCCACGAAGAATTCGTCTTATTACTATTCTTACGGACCGTTTCAGTCCATACCAAGCGAACGCGATGATCAGCAGACAGAGCAGCCATATCAGAGTCGGGAATCGCAGGAAGTGGAAGTTACCGCTCCGCAGCCTATCAAACCGATTCCATCCTCCGGTTTCTCGCAGTCACATTCCTCCGGAAGCCAGGGTGGCGGCGGGTCTATGGATTCGATGAAAAGAAACAAAGAATGGAATTACAGCCAGAAGCCTAAAAATTCCGTGAAGACGGTGCTGCTGTCCTTCTTGGCTGGTGTCCTTGTCATTTCGAGCCTGATGTTTGCCGCTGACCGCACGAACCTGTTTACGCCTGATGCGGCGTATTCATCAGAGCCAGCCCAAGAAACCTCAGCGAAAGTCGATGATAACGGCGGAGCTACTACGGCATCGGCCATGATTCCTTCGAATCCGGGCGATGTATCGGCGGTTGTGGACCAGGCAAGTCCAGCCGTCGTGCTGATCGAGACGCTTGTGAACAGCAGCAATCGCCAAAGCACGAATCCGAACATGAATGATCCGTTCTGGTACTTCTTCGGCGGGGGTCAATCGAGTCAGGGAGGAAATGGCGGAAACAGCGGAAACGGTGGAAGCAGCAACAACGGAGGTCAGGAATCCCAGCTTCAGCCTTCCGGCATCGGCTCGGGTTTCATCTTTGAGAAGTCTGGATACATTTTGACGAATGAGCATGTGATCCATGGCGCCGATGTGATCCAAGTGACGGTACAGGGTACCAAAAAGCCGTATGAAGCGAAGCTGCTCGGTTCCAGCTATGAGCTCGATTTGGCCGTACTCAAAATCGAAGGGGCCGATTTCCCATCAGTACAGCTAGGTGACTCTGACTCGCTGAAGGTTGGTGAATGGCTTGTTGCCATCGGTAACCCGCACGGTTTTGAACACACGGTAACCGCAGGCGTACTTAGCTCGAAGGAACGGGAGATCGATATTCAAGGAACGAACGGCGAAGCTGAGCGTAATTACGAGCATCTTCTGCAAACCGATGCTTCGATTAATCCAGGTAACTCCGGTGGACCGCTTCTCAATCTGAAGGGCGAAGTTATCGGGATGAACGTAGCCGTCAGCGCGGAAGCGCAAGGGATCGGATTTGCGATTCCGTCCAGCACAATCAAGGAAGTTGTGGAATACCTGAAGAATAATCAAGAAGTGCCGAAAGAACCGGTTCCGTTTATCGGGGCAAATCTGGGAACGGTCACTCCGCAAATTGCTCAATCCCTGGGTACCGACGTAACGGAAGGCTCTTACGTTGACAGCGTTGTATTCCGTTCGCCGGCTTATGAAGCAGACCTGCGTCAATACGACATCATTGTAGGCGTGGACGGGACGAAATATCCGACCTCGAAGGATCTGACTGAATTCATACAATCGAAGAAAGTCGGAGACAAAATTACGCTGAATGTGGTTCGTAACGGCAAGAAGATTGATCTGCCGCTGACGATTGGGGACCGTAATAAGTTTGATCTATCCCAACAACAACAGCAACCGTAACCCTGGATAGGCGTGACAACAAGCGGAAGGGACCGTTCCCTTCCGCTTGTCTTGTCCTTAAGGCGACCGATATAATGGGATTGTAACGTCGTACTAAATTTAACGCTAGAAGATAGAGGAGATGCCGCTATGCGATCCCGGATATTAATTGTAGATGATGATGAGAAAATAATTTCCATGCTGCGCAGGGGACTTGCGTTTGAGGGCTATGACGTCCTGACCGCATCCAACGGAGCGGAAGGCTTGAAGGTGATATTGAGTGAGGAGCCGGATGTTGTCGTTCTGGATGTGATGATGCCTCAAGTCGATGGATTTGAAGCGTTGCGCAGACTCCGGGAAGGCGGAAGCACAGTACCTGTGCTGATGCTGACCGCGAAGGATGAAGTGGAGAATCGGGTAAAGGGACTGGATACCGGAGCGGATGATTATCTGGTCAAGCCCTTCGCGCTGGAGGAGCTGCTTGCCCGCGTACGGGCCTTGCTGCGCCGTAAAACCGGTGATGATTCCTCTAACCACCGACTGACCTTCGAGGATCTCGTGATGGATACGGATGCAAGGGAAGTTATTCGCAGCGGGCAGAGACTGGAGCTCACCGCGAAGGAATTTGAGCTGCTGCATCTGTTTATGCAAAATCCGAAGCGGGTGCTGTCCCGCGATTTAATAATGGATAAAATATGGGGCTATGACTACAGCGGGGAGTCCAACGTGCTGGAGGTTTATATCGCCATGCTCCGGCAGAAGACCGAGGAACATGGAGGTAAACGGCTGATCCAGACGATCCGCGGAGCCGGCTATATTTTAAGAGGAGATAATTAGCATGTCCATTCGGTTAAGACTGACAGCATGGTATACCGGCATTTTATTTGTGACACTGCTGATTTTCAGCTCGGCGGTGTATGGCTTTGTCCATTTGTATACGTATGAGGAGTTAAAGCAGCGATTAGTACAGGAAGCAAATAAGATTGGTTACACATCTTCGTCTGTTGCACTTCTACCGGATCGTTCCTCCGCGCTTAATATGGAGGCAGCTGATTTATACGTTCAGCTGTATACTTTCTATAATGGGTCCATCTGGAGATCTGGGAATATGGAGTTCAGTGGTTTGCAATTTGAGAATCCGACTGTAGACAGAGCATTAAGTATGACCAAACCCGGAGAGTTTAAACGGTTTTCTTTTAATGGGGCATCCTTCATTGTATACGAATCCCCGGTCGTTGAAACGAACTCAAGGAAATTATTCGGATGGCTTCAGATCGGAGTAAGTACGCGAACCATCGAGCAAACCTTAGATCGACTCCAGTCCATCCTCATCATGGGATCCGCAGCAACACTTGTCATTGCCTCAACATTAGGCTTGTTCCTGGCACGAAAATCCATGAAACCGATCGGCAAGGTCACGGAGGCGGCCGAGCAGATTCAGAAGGGGACTGACCTCAGCGTACGAATCGAATACGATGGGCCAGAGGACGAGATCGGTCAGTTAATCGGGACGTTTAACGGGATGCTCGAGAGGACGGAGAGCTTTTACAAAGAGCTTGAGGATGCCTATGCGGCACAGCGCCGGTTTGTATCGGATGCTTCGCATGAACTCCGAACGCCGCTGACCACCATCCGGGGGAATGTGGATCTTCTCCATAAGATGTGGACGGAAGCTCCTGGCGAGAGAGCGAATATGGACGAAGAAACGATTAAGCAGATCTCGGTTGAAGCGGTGGGCGATATTTCCGACGAAGCGAAGCGGATGAGCAGACTGGTGAACGACATGCTGTCTCTGGCGCGGGCCGATACCGGCCAGACCTTTGAATTGGATCCGGTCCCTCTGCAGCCTTTGGTTGAAGAGGTCGCACGGCGTGCTCATTTCCTCGAGAAAACCGCTGAGTGGCATGTCGGAGAGCTGTCTGTCCTGAACGGTGTTTATGTAGAAGGAAATAAGGACTACTTGCAGCAGATGCTGTTCATCTTTATCGAGAATGCGTTCAAGTATACGCCGGAGGGAGAAGTCAGCCTGGATGTCGTCCTGTATAAGGGGCAGGTTGGTCTGCGAATTTCGGATACGGGGATCGGCATGGATAAGGATGAAGTTCCGTTTATATTCGAGCGTTTCTATCGTGCGGACCAGTCCAGAGGCGTGACGAGCGGGACCGGTCTTGGCTTATCCATCGCCAAATGGATTATTGATGAGCACAAGGGCTCCGTCGAGGTTGTTACCCGAAGAGGGGAAGGCAGCACCTTTATCGTCTGGCTGCCCGTCGTCTTTGCTCCTCCTCTGGAATAGGTTATAATAGACTGGATACTTTACGTATTACAACGGAAAGCAGGTGAAGATCATCGAAGTCTTGAAAATATCACCGAGAGGTTACTGTTACGGTGTCGTTGACGCTATGGTCTTGGCACGTCAGGCGGCCCAGAATCTGGATCTTCCTCGGCCTATTTATATATTGGGCATGATTGTGCATAACAGTCATGTCACGCAATCCTTTGAGGATGAAGGTATCATTACCCTGGACGGTCCGAATCGGATGGAAATCCTGAGTCAGGTGGAGAGCGGCACCGTTATTTTTACCGCACACGGGGTCTCTCCCGAAGTACGCAAGCTTGCGAGAGATAAAGGGTTGACCACGCTCGACGCAACTTGTCCTGATGTTACGAAAACCCATGATTTGATCCGGGAAAAGGCAGCGGACGGGTATGAGATCATTTATATCGGGAAGAAGGGACATCCCGAGCCGGAAGGCGCGATCGGGATCGCTCCGGATCACGTGCATCTGATCGAGAAGGAAGAAGAGATTGAACAGCTTCAGGTAAAATCATCCCGAATCATCATTACGAACCAGACGACGATGAGTCAATGGGATATCAAGCATATCATGAAGAGTCTGCTCGATAAATTCCCTGGGGCGGAGATTCACAATGAAATTTGTCTTGCAACGCAAGTCCGGCAGGAAGCGGTAGCCGAGCAAGCCGGCCAGGCGGACTTGGTCATCGTGGTTGGCGACCCGCGCAGCAATAACTCCAATCGTCTTGCCCAGGTATCCGAAGAGATAGCCGGCGTACCGGCTCATCGCATTGGCGATGTGACGGAACTCAAACGCGAATGGCTTGAAGGCGTAGGCAAAGTGGCTGTGACATCAGGGGCATCAACACCGACTCCGATTACCAAAGAAGTCATTGCCTATCTGGAACAGTATGAACATGATCAGCCGGACACTTGGGAGATCAAGCGTACGGTGAATATGAATAAATTGCTTCCACCTGTACGGGTGAAGAGCAAGTCATAAGAGATTTTCTGAATACAACCGTCGCGATTTGGTCGTGACGGTTGTATTTTTTTTGTTGATATCGGTGCTTCCTTAGTATTAACCAGTCATCGTTATACCACAGGGCCTCTTGCTTGGAATTATATACGCCACTGTTATTCATTGATTAATATCATTTTTACTGTGAATTTAGTAGAGAAGCAGTTCCTTTTTTCGAACAAGGGCAGAAGCGTATATTTTTCATGATCACCTATGATATATTAGGGGTTCCGGTCCATTGACATTACAGAAAATGGTTTATAACATACCAGCACAGCAGCGTTCAGCTAAACGTTGATGATACTATGAATTTCTCAGCCAAATAGAGCTAATTGAAACTCTCCCCTTGTGGTGTATGGTGGAACAACCGTTCATGTGAAATGAACCTGACACTATTGACGCAAGGGGATTTTCTATGCCTCCGATTAAATATCGGAAGGGTGATAGTTAGACAACCTGGCCTGTTAAAGCTTCCTTTTTAGGACTCTCATAACACCGTAAATATCCCATGCCCTGTAAGCGTTTCATTTTTCAATTGAATAATATCATTTTTCGTTGAATAGGCAAATGTTTATATTGGATCATTTATTCTACAATGTTAGACATCAGGTAAACTTCATGGCATAGAACACACGGGGGGTTGGACATGGCGCAAATATCCGTAGAACAGGAAACTGTTCCAAAACGGAAGAGAGACAATGGATTCATTCGCTTTTTTAAACAGTGGGATATTCAGTTAATGGTACTTCCCGCTCTCGTACTTATTTTTATTTTCAGTTATATACCGATGTACGGTATTCTGATGGCGTTTCAGGATTTTAATATCTTCAAAGGCATGGGAGACAGTCCTTGGGTAGGGATGAAGCATTTCCGGATGTTCTTTGAGTCTCCAGAGTTTATGAACGTGATGCGAAACACCATCGTTATCAGCTTACTCAAGTTTTTGATTGGCTTTCCAGCTCCGATCCTGCTTGCGTTGATGCTGAATGAAGTTCGACATCTGTTCTTCAAGAGATTGGTGCAGACCGTCAGTTATTTACCCCATTTCTTATCCTGGGTTATCGTATCAGGGTTTGTGGTTTCCTTGCTTTCTACCGATAACGGAAGCATAAACATACTGATGGAAAAAATGAATTTGATTAAAGAACCGATTAATTTCCTATCCATTCCTGAATACTTCTGGGCGATCCTGGTAACCACAGGAGTTTGGAAAGAAATCGGATTCTCCTCCATCGTTTACTTGGCCGCAGTTGCGGGAGTGGATCCTCATATGTACGAAGCGGCGGATATGGATGGTGCAAGCAAATTTAGACAGATATTCACGATTACGTTACCATCCATCATGCCTGTTGTTATCATCTTTATGATTCTTGCAATAGGTAATCTGCTCACTGCAGGTTTCGAGGATATTTTGCTCTTGGCTAAGAACCCTGTGTTAAGAGAGGTATCCGACGTAATTGATACTTATGTTTACCGGATCGGTATTGAAAACTCCAGGTTCTCCTATGCAACGGCTGTAGGCTTGTTCAAAGCGGTAATCAGCGTGATGCTTCTGACAATTGCTAACGTGATTGCACGCAGATCAGGTAACAGTCTATGGTAAACGAACATGGTGATGAAGGGAGCGGTTAGACTTGGTGCGTTTAGGATTCGGTGATCGTTTCATGATGATCATGATTTATATCTTTCTAGCATTTTTGGCTTTTGTGACGTTTTATCCTTTTTGGAACGCTCTTGTGGTTTCCTTTAACTCAGGAGCCGATACATCGCTTGGGGGAGTCACATTTTGGCCGAGGGATTTTACTTTGGAAAACTACGGTATCGTATTTCAGGATAAACGCCTGCTGAATGGCTTCGGAATATCGGTAGCCCGTACGATCGTGGGAACCATAACTTCGATTCTAGTGACCTCCATCTTCGCTTATGGCATGACCAAACGCGAACTGATGGGTCGTAAATATTACATGATTATGTGTATAGTCACCATGTATTTCGGTGGTGGTTTAATACCAAGCTTCATGCTGATTCGTGGTCTGGGCTTGATGGATTCGTTCTGGGTATTCATCATTCCTGGTTTGGTAAGTGTATGGAACATGATTATATTCCGTACCTTCTTTGCAGGGTTGCCTAATGGCTTGGAAGAGTCGGCAAAAATTGACGGGGCGGGCAATTGGGGGATCTTCTTTAAAATTATCCTGCCGCTATCCGGTCCGGTTATTGCAACATTGTCTTTGTTCACGGCAGTATCCCATTGGAATGAATGGTTCTTACCGAGTATTTACATCAATAAAGAAGAACTGCTGCCCATTCAGACTATATTGCGTCAAATACTGAATTCCAACATTATGTCTGAGCAGATGAGTAATTTGGACTCGGCATCGCAGGCCGCTTTATCTCGAATGCAGAGTGTGACCACGAAATCTTTGTCCATGGCCACAATGATTGTCGCTACGGTTCCGATCATCATGGTATACCCTTTTGTACAGAAGCATTTTGTTAAGGGAGTACTGGTGGGATCGTTGAAAGAGTAGCACATGTATGGCAAGCAATCCTGTTGTTTGAAGCTTAGCTTTAGACATAAATATCAAGGGGAAATATGAAAGGGGAATTTAGAGAATGAGGCTCAGAAAAAAATCTTTGGCCACATCGGTTACTGCGTTGTTAGCAGCGGCTTTAATGCTGTCAGCATGCAGCGGTGGTACTAAGACAGCTAACCCGACTCCTAGCGACAATGGAACCACCACGCCGCCAACTGAAGCAGCATCAGAAAAGTTTGTACTGGGTGAGCAACCGCTTGATTTTAGCTTTTATGGTCACTATGACTGGTACACCATGCCTACATGGGGAGAAGATGCCGCAACGAAGTGGATTAAAGAGAATAAAAAAGTCGATGTAAAAGCGGTCAACTCCCAAGGTAATGCTCAACAAAAATTCAACACGATGATTGCTTCCGACGAGCTTCCTGATGTTATTTGGCTGGAGCGGGGATCGGATGTTGAAAAATTGAGAGAAAACGGCATGCTCGTGCCTTACGATGACTACTTGGATAAATATCCGAACTTGAAGGAATGGTTGGGCGAGGCAGGAATCAACATGCTTCGTTCCCCGGACGGCAAGCTGTATCAATTCCCTAACTGGTACACCAGCCAACCGAACGGTAATGCAGGTTATGTAGTCAATAGTAAAATTTATAAAGAGCTTGGCGAGCCTAAGCTGGAAACAACGGACGATTTGACTAAATACCTGGAAGCTGTCAAGGCGAAATACGGAAACTCTGTCGTTCCTTATGAACCAGGTATTGAAGGACAAGGGATTGATGTGTTGTACTCTGCTTTCAAAGAGGATGCAATGACACGTTGGATTACCATTCGTGGTGTGCCTAACGGAGATAAATTGACTTCGATCTTTACGGATCCAACATATCGCGAATCGATGCAATATGCAGCGAAGTTATTCCGTGATAAACTGATTTCTCAAGATGCATTGACTCAAACCGCTGACCAAATCAAGGAAAAAGTAATGACAGGCCGCGTTGCTGTATATGCAGCTTCCAGCCCGACTGAAAATGCAATGAACGCACATGCGGAACTCGTTGCAAAAGATCCGGAAGCCGGTTATTTCATGATCTGGCCGATTCATAAGGAAGGTCTGGACAAGAATAAAATCTTCCCGGGAACCTATACTCAACTGGGTTGGAACGTAAGCGTTATTACGAAAGCTGCAAAAAATCCTGAAGCGATCTTTGCTTTCCTGGACTGGTATACAGGTCCTGAAGGTCAAACACTGTTAATGTGGGGACCGGAAGGCGGATATTGGGATGGATATGAAGAAGATGGTATAACGCCTAAGTTTACTGAGAAATATGTTACGGATGCTGCGGGTCTTGGTAAGTTGCAAGCGGAAACAACAAACCTCCAGTGGAACGGAAACACGGTATTTATTGATACAGCAAAAGCGAAATACGAAAGCACATTGCCAGAAGAAGAGCGTAACTGGTCTACTCGTTGGCAGTATGAAATAACTTGGAAAACTCAAGCAAATGCAACGGAATTCATCAATCTTGATCCGGCCCCAGAAAGCGAAGAAGGTATTATCCGTCAGCGTGTAGAAGATATCTACACAGAAGCTAGAGCGAAGGCGCTGTTTGCGAAGGACGATGCAGAAGTACTGGCTGTCTTGGACAAAGCAGAAGCGGATGCTCAAGCAGCTGGATATGATAAGCTTCTTGCATTCAAAACAACGAAATGGCAAGAAAACTTGGCTCAAATGAAGGGTCAAAAGTAGAATAACGTAAACCGAAAGGGTATGCTGCATCTGCAGCATACCCTTATCGAAATTTAGGGGAGAGGATACCCATCTATAAAGTGCTGCTGGCTGACGATGAAATATTGGACCTAGAGGGCATGAGGAGCTTTATTCCATGGGAGAGTCTTGGAATGACCGTGGTTGATTCGGTCAATAATGGATTTGCAGCATGGGAAGTCCTACAACGAGAGGATATTGACATTCTTGTGACGGATGTACGCATGCCCAATATGACTGGTATTGAATTAGCGCAAAAAGCGCTGAAGATACATGATGAATTACAGGTTATTTTCGTGAGTGGTTACCAGGATTTCAGTTATGTTAAACAGGCAATCGCATTAAACGCTTGTAATTACGTGCTGAAGCCCATGGAGGACCAAGAGTTGATTGAAGAGTTGACCAAAGTTCGGATTGAGCTGGACAGGCTCCATGACCGCAAGGAAACAGAACGGGCTTATCAACTGATGGTACCGATTCTCAAAAATCAGTATCTGCTGCAAATTCTCCAGAAGCCTTATGACGGTGCCATGCTGGGTGTTATTAAGCGGGAATACCAACTTCATGAGATGAACTGGCCCGTGCGAGTGATATTACTTGAAGTGGATGATGTCAGCTCCTGGCGGAGCAATCATTACGAGCTCGAGAATCCGAGTGGATTAAATGAGCAGTACTTCACGAGTTTGCATAAGCAACTGGAGAGTTGCGGATTCAGGCATATATGCAAGGTGACAGATCAGCGGATGGCAGTACTCATGGAAATGACAAAAGGCAAGGAAGAGATTCAGTCCTTACTGACGGCGCTAGGCCAAGAGTATCCCCTTACCGTGACCGTAGGTGAGGGAGGGACTGCGAATCGGCTTGAAGAACTTCATCCGTCCTACGTTATGGCAGAGGGTGCCCTTGACTATAAAATGTTTCGTGGAAAAGGGAAATGGATACTTTATAACGAAGTGCCGACGGAGGACCGGGAAGACGCCAAAAGTCTCGATATCAGGCTGGACTCTTTATTTACCGCTATGACGAATTATGAGATCGTCAAAATCCACGATGAAATCGAAGCCATACAACTGCTAGCATCCAATATTCGCTCCAAATTTACGGTTCGGAATCTTGGAGTATACATTATATTGAAGTTGGACGCGCATTTGCATACGATGCATGAAGACCTGTTTAGGATGCTGGGAATCGAACTGAAAAACCTCGATGTACTCTTGCAATTTGAAACGATGGACGATATTTTCTCGTGGTTGAGAATGAAAGTCTTTGAGATATCGGAGCAATTGAAATTTCGTAAATCGTCCAAGAATGGACGCCTTGTTGAGGAGATTATTGATAATATACGAGAGCGGGTTCACGAGAATATTACGCTCCGGGATATGGCGAACCGTTTTTCCTTTTCTCCAAACTATCTAGGTGTTCTGTTTAAGGAAGAAACCGGTTATAATTTTAGTGATTATGTCATCAAGCTTCGTATGGAGCGAGCCAGAGATCTATTAGTCAGCACGAAACTTAAAATATATGAAGTGGCTTCTCAAACAGGTTACCAGTATTTGCCCTATTTTAGTCGTCAATTCAAAGAGATGTATGGAATGACACCATTGGAGTATAGGCGTAAACACTCTTAACATACTACTATACCGCTTGTAATGAGGTTGTGATTAGGTTTGGCGGGGAAATTCGAGCGTATCCGGGTCAAGATACCATTTGGCTTCAAATTAATGATTTCTTACTGTGTATTCATCATAATACCGGTATTGCTTGTAGGAAATATCGCGAACCAGGTATTTATCAAATCGATTAGAGAACAAACGTATAATAACATTCAGGGCACCCTGCACCAAATGAGTGATAACATTTCGTATAAAATGGAAGACATCGTCCGCGTTTCCGACATGCTCTACTTTGATTCCTCCTTTAATAACCGACTGCGTTATTCAGAAAGTACATGGGTAAGCTACGATACGATGGTCAATGTCCTGATTCCGAAGCTGGAAACGGCGATTAACACAGCGAACTCCAAGATTTGGCTGTCTATTTATTTACGGAATGAAGAGTTAAGGGAAATTTATAATAATTATAGTTACTCTGATCCGCTTGAGTCCAACACGCGTTTATTTGATATATATCAGTATGAGCGTCTTGTGGATAAGACCTGGTACAAGCTCTATCCCCAAGAGGAAAACTATGGATCGACGCTGGAATGGAAGCAGGTTGAAAATGATGCGGGCAACGGTCGTATTTCACTTTTGCGCAGGCTGATAGACATCAGTTCTATACAGCTGCAGGAGATTGGATTCGTGCGAATCAATGTCAGTCTAGAAGATATGTTCGAAAGCATGGATTATAACAAAATTGGTGATGGGACAGCGTTATATTTATCGGATTCGCAAGGCAGAGTTATTCTTTCTTCAGGCGGGGTACAGACAACCGTGTTTAAGGAGAACGAGCTGCGCAATAATGGTGATTTGCTTATTCGTAAGCCGATTCCCGTGCTCGGCTGGAATCTTATCGCTGTCGTTCCTGCAGAAATCGTGGAGAAAGATACGGTGAAAATCCGGAACCTCACCCTGCTTATTTGCCTCATTTGCATTGCTATATTTTTTATAGTCAGCATCGTGATATCCAAGTATTTCAGCTTACGCGTATCCAAAATCGTCTCTGTTCTGGATTCCTTTCAGGAAGGTGCATTTCATAAACGGGCTCAGTTCAAGGGAAATGATGAGTTTACACATATCGCTTCTGCCCTGAATGATATGGGCAGCAATATCGGCAAGCTGATTAATGAGGTGTATCTGGCCGACCTTCAGAAAAAACAAGCGGAACTGGAGTCGCTGCATGCGCAGATTAATCCGCATTTCCTATATAACACCCTGTCCTCCATTAGCCGTCTGGCGCGGTTTGGGATGCTGGATAAGCTGCAGCGCATGGTGATGGATTTAGCGAAGTTTTATCGCCTGTCTCTTAATGATGGCCGGAATATCATATCTGTGAAGAATGAATTGGAACAGGCTCAGGCATATGTAGACATTCAAAAGATTAAATACGACGAACGGATGCAGGTTACTTATGATTTTGAGCCGGAAGTGGTCCGGTATGAAACTGTGAAATTGATTTTGCAGCCGTTTATCGAGAATGTGCTGGAGCATGCCTGGACCGGGGATTATATACATGTTCGAATTACCGCCAGAGTGCTGGAAGATGTTCTGGAATTTAAAATTATCGATAATGGCGTCGGGTTCCCGCCCGGCAGAGTTCTGGACAATACAGGCGGACAGGATCTAACCAATGCCGGATATGGCATTCGGAATGTGGATCAACGAATCAAACTTCACTATGGCAGCGAATATGGGGTTACATTATTCAGCCGTGCCGGTATTGGGACGACGGTAAGAATTGTGATCCCCCTCGTGAAGCGAACCGTAGCGGAAGGACGCAGCAAAACATGGATGTAACAGGTGGTCTATATCTCCCGATCGTGAAGGCTTGAAGAATGGGCTTGACGAGGGGAGATATTTTCTGTATATTTACTTTATCGGTTAAAAGCATAAAAGCTTAAAAGCGAACAAGCGCGAAAGTGGCTATCACACATTAAATGGAATATATTCAGAAAGAAGGTTTTATATTATGATCGTTATTACATCCAATCAAATATCAGAGGAACAAGTTCAGCATATTGTAAGCGAGATTAAGAAGGAAGGGCTCCAGGCTCATGTATCCAAGGGGGCGGATCGTACCGTGATCGGGCTGATCGGCAGCGTGAACCCGAAGCTTGCGGAGCATCTCCGCCAAATGAAGGGCGTAGAGAATGTAGTTAAAATCTCCAAGTCCTACAAGCTTGCGAGTCGTGATTTTCATCCGGATGATACCGTCATTGATATTAAAGGCACCAAGATTGGCGGCGGCAATCTGGTCGTTATGGGTGGCCCGTGCGCCGTGGAATCGGCGCAGCAGATTGACGAGATTGCACAGCTGGTTAAGGCAGCAGGCGGACAAGTGCTTAGAGGTGGCGCGTTTAAGCCTCGCACGGGTCCATACAGCTTCCAGGGTGTTGGCGTCGAAGGTTTAATCATGATGGCGGAAGCCGGGCAAAAACATGGCCTATTGACGATTACGGAGGTTATGACGCCTGAATACGTGGATATTTGCGCGGAATACGCCGATATTCTGCAAGTGGGTACCCGGAATATGCAAAATTTCGATCTGCTTCGGAAACTAGGCACCTGCGGTAAGCCGGTTCTGCTGAAAAGAGGTTTCAGTTCAACCTATGATGAATTCCTGAATGCAGCGGAATACATTCTTGCCGGCGGCAATCCGAATGTCATGCTCTGTGAACGCGGAATCCGAACATTCGAAACTTACACCCGCAATACGCTGGATTTATCTGCCATCCCTGTTTTACAAGGGTTGAGTCACCTTCCGGTCATTTCTGATCCGAGTCACGGAACGGGACGACGCGAGCTTGTCGAGCCGATGTCCAAGGCATCCGTGGCGGCTGGGGCAGACGGTCTTATTATTGAGATGCACACGGATCCGGATAATTCCATGACAGGCGACGGGGTGCAATCCTTGTTCCCGGATCAGTTCGCCGCATTGCTTAAAGACTTGGAGCAGCTGGCCCCATTGGTAGGCAAAAGCTTTGCGACTGCCAAAGCACCTGCTTCTGAATTTGCGCGCGTATAGCTTCTGGTTAGAGATAAGGAAGAAAAACAACGGTGGCCAACCATGCTTATCTCGCAAGAAAAACTTCCGCTGAATGCGGTCTGTCTACTGAGAAAGTACGTCGATAGACGTTTTTCTTATAAGTGGTTGTATACTCAGGGATAGCGTTCAGCACATCGTTATGGTTCGTCAGTTCCTTAATTCTAATATAGAAGACACTTGCAAAAAGCTTGCAGGTGTCTTTTTTCTGAGTTTACATTAACTGGTTTTCCATGTCATATAACTTAACATTGTTTTCAAAAATACCTTACATAGGTATTGACGTCAGGTTATCTCCCGGCATATAATGACGAAAAGAAATCGAAAGATTATGAACATTGTTAAGCTGTTTAAGTCTTAATGTTCGGAAATTGGGAGGAAGAGACATGTCGGTAGAGAAAGTATTGCAAACCATTAAAGAGAACAATATTGAGTGGGTTGATTTTCGTTTTGTAGACTTGTCGGGACGGGTTCATCATATTAGCTTGCCGGCTTCAGAAGTAGATGAAGAAACATTCGTGAATGGGGTAGCGTTCGATGGATCTTCTATTCCAGGATTCCGCGGCATTGAAGAATCGGATATGGTTATGATGCCTGATCCGGAGTCTTGCTATATTGATCCGTTTACAGCACATCCTACGCTTAACATTATGAGCAACATCTATACTCCGGAAGGGGATGCTTACGAGCGTGACCCGCGCGGTATCGCGGCTCGTGCCGAGCAATACCTTCAAGAGGCCGGTATCGGAACAGCAGCATTTTTCGCACCGGAATCCGAGTTCTTCCTGTTTGATGAAGTTCGCTATGAAAGCTCCATGAACAGCTCCAGCTATTTCGTAGACTCCGAGGAAGCACATTGGAATACGAACCGCAAGGAAGAAGGCGGCAACCTTGGTTTCAAAGTTGGCGTTAAGGGCGGATATGTTCCTGTAGCACCTGTGGATACTCAGCAAGATATCCGCAGCGAAATGTGCCGTTTGCTTGATGAAGCAGGACTTCGCGTTGAGCGTCACCACCACGAAGTAGCAACTGCCGGCCAAGCAGAAATCAATTTCCGTTTCGATACATTGAAAAAAACAGCTGACAATTTGTTGATCTATAAATATATCGTGCATAACACAGCACGCCAATATGGCAAAACGGCTACGTTCATGCCGAAGCCATTGTTCGGGGATAACGGAAGCGGCATGCACGTTCACCAATCCATTTTCGATGGTGACACCCCATTGTTCTACGAAAAAGGCGCTTATGCTAACCTGAGCGAAACAGCGATCCACTACATCGGCGGTATTCTGTACCATGCGCCTGCATTAATCGCTTTGACGAATCCGAGCACCAACTCCTTCAAACGTCTGGTACCAGGCTATGAAGCACCGGTTAACCTCGTATTCTCCAAAGGCAACCGTTCTGCCGCAGTGCGGATTCCGGTTGCAGCTGTTACGCCTAAAGGCTGCCGCATCGAGTTCCGTACACCGGATTCCACGGCGAACCCTTACCTTGCATTCTCCGCTATGCTGATGGCAGGCTTGGACGGTATCAAGCGTAAAATCGATCCTACCGCACTCGGTTATGGACCATTCGATAAAAACATCTATGAATTGTCCGACGCCGAGAAGAAAGAAATCCGCAGCGTACCGGGTTCCCTGGATGAAGCTTTGGATGCACTTCAAGCAGACTATGAGTTCTTGACAGAAGGCGGCGTATTTACGCAAGAATTCCTCGAGAACTTCATTGAGTTCAAGCGTGCCGAAGCCAAGGCGGTTAATATCCGCGTTCATCCGCACGAGTACTCCCTGTATTACGACCTGTAATAAACAACGTTAAAAAGCCTAGGGCATGATGCCCTAGGCTTTTTTTGTTACACATATAAAGACTAACTAGGCTTAGGTGAGGATAACCATACCAAGTGAGATAAAGAGGGGTTCTCTTGGTAGAAGCATCCACGTCACTATAACTTTGCTCTCAAAAGTATCCATAGTGGTGCGTATTGCTTCCGCAAGATTCACGAACGATGAGTTCAGGCTCTACGACAAAGGAGCTGACGGGTGATTGTTTATGGATAAGGTCGTAGAGCATGAGCGCTGCCAGGCGGCCGATTTTCTCTTTATTTTGCCGAATCGTCGTTAGTTTGGGTGTTGTGTATTTGCACGCCTCAATATCGTCACAACCGATGATCGATACATCGTCAGGGACATTCAGGCCTTGTTCCTGAAGCGCTTGGATGGCTCCAATCGCAATCTGATCGGAGGCTGCAAAGATTGCACGGGGAAGAGACCCCGCCTGGATCAGCCGTGTCATGGCTTTATATCCGCTGGCTTCATGAAAGTCTTCACCGTTCAGGAACCATTCCGTACGGGCCGGAAGGCCGAAGCTGTCCATGGCGTTACGATAACCGGCCTCACGCATGTTGGAGATTTCAGACTCCTTGCTGCCTCCGATGAACCCCAAGTCTCTGAAGCCTTGAAGATAGAAATGCTCCACGACCTTCGAGGACATTTTATAATTATCGGACATTATATGCCCCGACATTTCGCCGAACAGTTCAATATCGACCCCGATACACGGAATGTCGCTCTCATCAAGCTCTTTAATCGAGGGCTCGATTTCCTCGCCGGATATAATGACACAGCCATCCACCTGATAATGGCGACATCGGCCAAGGTAGTCGGCGTCATCCCCTTGGAATTTCTCATTCGAAAAAAACAGTAGATCGTAACCGAGTACCCCCATTTGCTTCTTAAAGGAATTCAGAACCTCAACAAAAAAGGGATGGGTAAAATCGACATTCAGCTTTCCCGCAAATATGATGCCGATTAAATTAGATTTCTTGGTTGCTAATGTTTTCGCAGAATTGGAAGGGGTGTATCCCGTCTCTTTCATAATTTCCAACACGCGTGCTTTGGTCTCCTCGGATACATCACTATAGTTGTTGATAATCTTGGAGACGGTGGATACGGATACCCCGGCCATCTTAGCGATTGTTTTGATGTTTAACGCCATGCGAAACGCCCCTTATTCTGTTTATGATGTCACTTCATAATTTTCGTAAGTTTTCGTTAATCATGATTGCCAATTGTCTGTATGTGCAAGGTTAAGGAGAAAAAGAGCAGTTTTATACGTGTTTCCTGCTCAAAATATGTTGTTTAGGTATAAGTTTTTATATGATTCAATGGAGTGATAACGGAAAACATATCGATAGAGCCTACCATTGTGATAAGTATTAACCAATCTGGTTGCGACGTATACAGCACAAATTCGAAACTGTTTCGTAAATTAGTGTATCTGCTTTAACCAGGTAAGTCAATGAAGAGAGTAGCTATGATGCTTGTAATAGAAAGGGATAAGGCTGAATCGCGTTCAATAACAAAATATTGTGGGAAAGAGAAAAAAAGCTTTGACAAACAAAAAATAATGAGTAATAATAGGCCTTGCGAAACCGCTTTCGGTATATTTCGTTAAATTACGAAAATTTATAATAAATGTTTCGTAACATCAAGATGGTACTGGGCGAGAAAAAGCGGAATGATGAATCCGGTTTCATAATGAATTGCACTTTAATTTCAGGGGGTAACGAAATGATTAAGAAATTATCAGCAATACTTTTGGCAGGTGCTCTGACTTTCTCGCTAGCGGCTTGCGGAAGCAGCGATTCAACCGATAAGGGTACACCTGCGAAAGGTGATAAAAAGGTCATCAAAATTTTACACTGGAAACAAGATAACATCAATAAAGCGGTTGAAGAGATCAACAAGAAGTTTGAAGAAAAATATCCAGAGTATACGATTGAGTATACCACTACAGGTCCGGATGACGAATACAAGCAGGCGCAGAGAGCAAGGATTACCGCGAATGACGTCGACGTTTTGGCTGATTTATCGGGTATGAGGCTCTCTCCGCAGGAATGGACACCGGGAGCGAAAGTACCGGATTGGCAGCAATGGATTGATACGGGATTGATCGCGGATTTATCCGATCAAGCCTTCATTAAGAATTATAACGCTAACGATATCGAAAAAGCCGGAACTTATAACGATAAAGTGTATGCTATTCCAACGGGCAAGGTTGCGATGTCGGGCCTGTTCTACAATAAGGAAATCTTCGAACAGAATGGATTGAGCGTGCCGAAAACGTGGTCGGAGTTCATCAAGCTGAATGATGATCTGAAAGCCAAAGGCATTACCCCGATTGTTGTTGCAGGTAAAGACGTATGGCCATTGAAACTTCCTGTATTTGCTCTGCAAGCCAAAATTCTGGGGGGCGGAGATCAGCAGAAATGGATTGAGGGCGTGTGGAAAGGCGAGACGGCTTACAACGATGAAGAGGCAATCGAAGTATTGGAAAAAATGAAGACGCTTCAAGACAATTACATGATTGACGGATTCATGGGAATTGATTATGCAACGGCACCTTCCTATTTTGCTACAGGAAAAGCAGCCATGCTGGCTGATGGTTCTTGGGATGCTCCAACCGTCGCAGCAGCAAATCCGGAGCTGAAATTCGGTTACTTCCCGCTACCGGCTACGGAAGATGCAGCCAAGAATGCCTCCTTTGTCGGCAAGTATGACGTAACCTGGTATGCTGCGGAGAAAGGACCGAACAAAGAAGGAGCCCTAAAATGGCTTGAATTCTTCTCCGAGCCGGAAAATTACACGACATTCGTGAAAGCTGCCGGTTTCATCCCGACACAGGATAACATTCAGACGGAAAGTGAATTTATTGACAATGAACTGACTCCATATCTCGGAGAGTTCGAATTGGCGTACGAAATCATGATGATTAACCGTCAAAATATTGGCGAGCATCTGGCTGCAGAAGGCGTGCATACGGAATTCCTGGCACCGGGCGGCCCGTACAAAACAGCAAAAGAACTGGCTGACATTCAACAAAAAGAATGGGAAGCTGCCGCTCCAAAATAAAGATTCTTCTATTATAAAGAGACCTATATAGAATGAACCATACTGTAGTCGGGGTCTGTGCAGCAGGCCCCGACATTCATTGAAAAGGGATTTGCGAGGTGAGAGAGATGTATCCATTTGGAAAAGGATTTAACCGATTCATACCCTTATTGCTGCTGCTGATACCGATGGCGTTGTATATCGTGTTTTATTTTGGACCATCGATCCTGACGGTCGTCTATTCCTTTACCGATGTCAAGAACCTCCCGGGCAGCACGTACCAATTTGTCGGGCTTGATAATTATAAGGAATTATTTTTCTCGGGGAACTCAGGGGAGCGGTGGCATTCCATCGTAAACACCCTGATCTTTATGTTCGTTGTTACGATCGTGCAGAACGGGGTCGCTCTTTTTATCGCCGTCATCATTAACCAGCGCCTAAAAGGCGATTACTTCTATCGTGCGGTATTCTTCCTGCCGGTTGTACTGGGCGTAGCTGTCGTCGCTCTGATCTGGGGGATGATGTTCGATCCGTTAAACGGACCGGTCAATCGCCTCTACGATGCCCTCTTCGGCTATCAGGACATGTTCTTTGGGAGCTTCACTCACGCCTTCGGCTATATTATTTTCGTCCAGATTTGGATGTACATGGGCTACTCCATGCTGATCTTTCTGGCCGGGCTCCAATCCGTCCCGAAAGATTTATACGAGGCGGGTCATATTGACGGCACCAACAAGTGGCAATCCTTCCGTCATATTACCTTCCCCCTGATCGCACCGTCCTTCACGGTGAATATGCTGTTATCCATCATTGGCGCAATGTCTACCTTTGATATCATTTTGGCGACTACAGACGGTCGCTTCAATACAAGGACGATGGCGTATGACGTGTACAAAGAAACGTTCCGGGGAAGTTTGGAAATGGGCCTTCCTTCGGCTCTATCCGTCATACAGTTCCTGATTATTCTCCTCTTTGTTGTGGTGGCCGTCAGACAGACGCGGAAGAGAGAGGTGGAATATTGATGCAAAATTCCAAAACCACGCAAATCCTTTCTTATGGTGTCATAGGTTTGCTGCTGATTCTCTACGTTGTTCCGCTTCTGCTCGTATTCAATGTATCGCTGAAATCCTTCAACGAATATTTGCTCAACCCGATCGGGATCGTTCAGAACATCGAATGGAGCAATTACACGCAAGCATGGTCTGAAGGCAATTTCGCTGGCTATTTCACGAACAGCTTGATTTATACGGTAACGGCGACGGTATTGACCATCATCGTGTCGCTGTTTGCGGCGTTTCCGGTCGCGCGCGGATATGTGATGTGGAGCGGATTTATTTATATGTTCTTTTTGCTGTCCCAGTTTCTTCCGAATCCGATGGTTGCCCAGTATAAACTCATGCTGTCCTTCAAGGAGAGCGTTTCGTTCTTCGGCTATGATACCAAGCTTGGTTATATATTGCTGAAAACGACGGGAACAGGCGTTGTGTTCATGATGTTTGTCGGCTACATCAAGTCGATCAGCCGCGATTTGGATGAGGCCGCAGGGATGGATGGTTCCGGATATATCCGTTACCTGTTCCAGATCATTCTGCCGCTGATGAAGCCTGTTATCGCAACGGGTGTCATTCTTACCGCGATCGGAATCTGGAATGATTTTGTCGGACCAATCATGTATCTCCCGAGTCCGTCCAACTATCCTATTACGTTCGGTCTGAAGGAATTCAGGGGGCAGTACGGGAATAACTGGCCGCTGCTGGCATGCGGAATTACGATCGTAGCTGCGCCATTGATCATTCTGTACACGTTCATACAGAAATATCTGGTGGATGGTGCTCTCGCAGGAGCCGTCAAATCCTAAGGCATAGAGGGGAAGAGATCGCGATATGAAATCAACAGGATGGAAGTTTGAGGGGAGCCAGGGTGTCTTTAAGTTAAGTGATCCCGGACATCATAACTATTTATATTTTCCTTTAGTGAATGAGGCCGGCATGATGTCAGCTGTCACGCCGAATCTTCACGGTGAAATGACCAGCAGTCATAATACGTTTTTCATGTCGCCCGTATCGGTGGAGGATCTGCATAATTCCAAGTCCGCACGTAACTTTTGGGTTCACGTTGACGGGCATGGCGCATGGTCCGTAACCGGCAATTCTGCCAAGCAGAACGCAAACCGGTTCATGAACGAGGAAGAAGAAAGTCAATTGGAAGCCGGGTTTTTATGGCATAAGTTAACGCGGATGAACGGGGAGGCCGGACTGCAAGCGGAAGTAACCAGCTTCGTTCCGGTAACGGATGACAAAATCGAATTAATGAAAGTGAAACTGACCAACGTAGGCGAGCAGACGCTGAAACTGACCCCTACCGCGGCGATCCCGCTGTATGGCCGTTCGGCAGACGACCTGAGGGACCATCGTCACGTAACATCCCTGCTTCACCGGATCTTTGTCCATCGTAAAGGGATTGAAGTGCAGCCTGCTCTCTCATTTGACGAGCGGGGTCACCGTATCAATCACGTATCCTATAGTGTGCTGGGTGCGGAAGCGGACGGTGCGGAACCGATCGGTTATTTTCCGGTGCTCGAGGAATATATCGGGGAAGGCGGCGCGCTCGATTGGCCTGAAGCTGTCATTGCCAATAAGCCAGCAGGCGCACAGGCAGGAGACTCCGTAGAAGGGTACGAGGCTATAGGAGGTCTGCGGTTTGCGCAGGTTCAATTGCTGCCGGGTGAATCCAAGGTTTTTGTCATGGCAATGGTTATTTCAGAGGATCGCGCAGACACTGAAAGGCTGTCCGAAACGTATTTATCGGAGAATCGCTTTGATGAGCTGCTTGCTCAGAATGAAGCCTATTGGAATGACAAACTGAATACGGTATCCTTCCAGACCGGAGATCAGCAGCAGGACTTGTGGATGAAATGGGTAACCTTGCAGCCGATATTGAGGCGCCTATATGGCAACTCATTTCTTCCTTACCATGACTATGGCCGCGGAGGGCGTGGATGGCGTGACCTATGGCAGGATTGCCTGGCATTGATGATCATGGAACCGTCCGAGGTTCGGTATCTGCTGCTCAATAATTACGCGGGTGTCCGGATGGACGGAAGCAATGCCACGATTATCGGAACGAAGCCCGGTGAGTTTATCGCTGACCGGAACAACATACCGCGCGTATGGATGGATCACGGTGCATGGCCATTCATGACCACGCTGCTTTATATGGATCAGAGCGGGGATTTGGATTTCCTGAAGCAGCCTCAGACCTATTTCCGCGACGTATTTGTTAGTCGGTGCAAGGAGAAGGATAGCGGATGGCTGCCTGAGCATGGGAATCAGCTCTTAACCGTGAACGGTGAGGTATACGAAGGTACGATACTGGAGCACATGCTGCTGCAGAATCTGGTTCCGTTCTTTAATGTAGGTGAACACAATAACATCAAGCTTGAGGGAGCAGACTGGAATGATGGTCTCGATCTTGCCCCGGACAGAGGCGAGAGCGTAGCCTTTACTGCGTTTTATGCAAGCAATTTGATGCAGCTTGGCGATCTGCTGCTGGCATGGCAGGACAAGGAAGGCGTGGAGTTTCTTGAAATTGCGGAGGAAATGGCCGTGCTGCTCGATTCGGTAACGGCACCCGTCTCCTATGACGATGTGCAGGAGAAGCTGGAGCTGCTTGATCAGTATTATCAGGCCGTTAAAGTCTCCGTCACCGGAAACAAACGAAAGTTTAGCGTTGCGGAAGTTGTGAAGGATTTGAAATGGAAAGCGGACTGGATCATCCGGCATTTGCGCAGCAAAGAATGGATTACGAGTCAAGAAGGGTACTCGTGGTTTAACGGTTATTACAATAATGATGGAGCGCGTGTGGAAGGCGATTTTCCCCTTGGCGTGCGCATGACGCTCACAGGCCAGGTCTTTGCTGTGATGGGCGGAATTGCGGACGATGAACAGGTAGGACAAATTACGAAGTCGGTTGATCGGTATTTAAAAGATCCGAGCATCGGCTATCGTCTGAATTCGAACTTTGGCGAGATTCAGCAAAATCTGGGGCGGGCATTCGGTTTCGCGTTCGGACATAAAGAGAATGGAGCCATGTTCAGCCATATGAGCGTCATGTACGCTAACGCTCTTTATAAGAGAGGTTTCGTCCGAGAGGGATACGAGGTATTACAATCGATTTACGATTTGAGCAATGACTTTGAACGCAGCCGCATGTATCCGGGAATTCCCGAGTACATCAACGAGAAGGGAAGAGGAATGTATCCCTATCTTACCGGATCGGCAAGCTGGCTTTTGCTTACCATGCTGACCGAGGTCTTTGGCGTTAAAGGAAATCTGGGACATCTGCTCTTGGAGCCGAAGCTCAGGCCTTCACAATTCGGTGCCGATGGTACTGCCGTTGTGCATACGCGGTTTGCGGGTAAACAGCTTCAGATTGTATACAGCAATCCGATGCGATTGGATTACGGAAGCTATACGATTCAATCGTTTACGCTGAACGGCGAGAAGATTCAGCTGCGCAGTCAGAAACCGGGGGCTGCCGAATTGGATCGCAGCTTGCTGTCCGCGTTATCCGATGACGAGTGTCAACGGATTCGTGTCGAGCTTGCCTGACACGCGAGCATACAACATTTCGGAAGCCCTGGCAGGCAAGTCGGTCGGGGCTTCTTCATCATGAATGGAGCGATTTTTTTGGGACATCAATTAGCAAACGGACAATTGGAAGTCGATATAGCGGAAGTCGGTCGTTACCAAGGCACGCGTTTTGACCGGACCGGTTTCATTACCCAGGCCAAATTGACCGAGAGCGGTCACACATTCTGTGTTCATGAGTTTGCGGATGGGTTTAACCCTCAGGGTGGGTCCGGGTTGTGCAACGAGTTTGGACTGCATGAAGGTATGGGGTATGCAGAGGCCGAAGTAGGAGCATGGTTTCCTAAATTAGGGGTGGGCCTTCTTCAACGGGTCAGCAAGGACCCGTATCACTTTCAGTATACGTATCCGGTGGAACCCTTCGATGTGGATATCACTTCGGATGACGTGAGTATCACCTATACGATTCATCCTAGGAACGTCAAGGGGTATGCGGCAAAGCTCGTTAAAAAAATCTCGATTCAGGACACGGCATTGACGATAGATTATGAGCTCTTTAATGAAGGGAGCCAAAGGATAGATACGGAGGAGTACATTCATAATTTCATAGGGATTAATAAGGAATCGGTAGGACCCGAGTATATGCTCAAGCTGCCCGTCCCTGTCCGTTTTACGGAGGTCGAATCGGATTATACCTCGGGCCTGCTGTCTGTTCATGATTGCGAGGTATGCTGGAATGAGAGACCCCACAAGCCCTTCTATGGGAGAATGCAAGGCTTTAACGGCAGCGATTATCCTTATTCCTGGGAGCTAACGCACAGCGCCAGCAGGGCGGGAGTGAGGGAGATCAGCGATTTTACGGTGGCGCATATGGCCCTGTGGGGGACCGGCCACGTTATTTCGCCAGAAGTGTTTATTCGATTAAGTCTGGCTCCCGGAGAAAAGAGATCCTGGAGCAGAAAGTACCAATTCTTTTGCTGGTAGCCGGAGAATTTAATGTGAATAATTACACTTGAAGGTCTATGGGATTGTTGCTATGATTAGCGTTAATTAGCATTCATAGTAGAGAAAGGGTGGAGAGTCTTTTGAGCAAGAGAGCATACAATTTTAACGCAGGACCTGCCGCATTGCCGCTTGAAGTGTTGGAGCGCGCCCAGGCCGAATTCGTCAATTACGGGGATACCGGCATGTCAATCATGGAAATGTCTCATCGCGGTGCTGTATATGAAGCCGTTCATAACGAAGCGCAGGCGCGCCTGCTGTCCCTGCTGGGAAATCCATCCGGCTACAAGGTGTTGTTCATTCAAGGCGGTGCAAGCACACAATTTGCGATGATTCCGATGAACTTCTTGGGACAAGACCAGGTTGCGAACTATGTAATGACGGGAAGCTGGTCTGACAAGGCGATTAAAGAAGCCAAGCTGATCGGCGAAACTCATGTGGCAGCCTCTTCTGAGGAGAGCAAGTACATGGCTCTGCCTAGTCTTGAAGACATCAAGCTGTCGGATCATGCAGCTTACCTCCATCTTACTTCCAATGAAACGATCGAAGGCACGCAGTTTAAGGAATTCCCGGATACCGGTTCGGTGCCGCTTATCTGTGATATGTCGAGCGATATCCTCAGCCGTCCGTTCGATTTGAACCAATTCGCGATGGTCTATGCGGGTGCCCAGAAGAACTTGGGGCCGTCCGGCGTTGCCGTTGTGATCGTCAGAGAGGATATGATTACAGATTCTCCTAAACATCTGCCGACTATGCTCCGTTACAATACGTATTTGAAAAATAACTCGCTGTACAATACGCCGCCGTCTTTTGGCATCTATATGATCAACGAAGTGCTGAAGTGGATTGAGGAGAAGGGCGGACTGCAAGGCGTTCAAGAGATGAATCGCAAGAAAGCCGCGCTCATCTATGATGCCATCGATAACAGCGAAGGCTTCTACCGCGGATGCGTGAATGCAGCGGTGCGTTCCGATATGAACATTACGTTCCGTCTTGCCTCTGAGGAGCTGGAGAAGGAATTCGTGAAGGCTTCGGAACAAGCAGGCTTTGTCGGCTTGAAGGGTCATCGCAGCGTCGGCGGTTTGCGGGCTTCGGTCTATAACGCCGTTCCGTATGAGAGCGCTCAGGCGCTGGTAGAATTCATGCAGCAGTTTAAGAATAGTCACAGCTAATATTATACAAGATTACACAATGATAACCTTCCGCCGGTTTGGCGGAAGGTTATTTCTGGATATCCCGGGAAATCGGGAGGGAATCGGTTATAATAAAAATAAAACAGATGAAAAGGTGGACTTATCAACATGGCATTACACATCGTACTAGTCGAACCGGAAATTCCAGCCAATACGGGCAATATCGCCAGAACTTGCGCCGCAACGGGCACACATCTGCACCTGGTCCGTCCGCTCGGCTTTAATACCGATGACAAAACCTTGAAACGGGCCGGGCTGGATTACTGGTATGCCGTACATATTGAATATCATGATTCCTTTGAGGAGCTGCAGGCACTCTATCCCGAAGGACGCTATTTCTACGCCACAACGAAGGCAACCAAGCGTTATATGGATATCGAATATCAAGACGGAGATTTTTTGGTGTTTGGCAAAGAAACCAAGGGACTGCCTCCGGAGCTGCTAGCCGCGAATAGCGAGCATTGTATTCGCATGCCGATGACGGATAAGGTGCGTTCGTTGAATCTGTCCAACTCCGCAGCGATTATGGTGTATGAAGCATTACGTCAATTAGATTTCCCGGGTATGGAATAAATTTTGCAAAACATTGAGTTTTTTCGGGAAAATCATCCAGTATACCTAGTTGATATTGAAAAAAACTAAGAAATTCTTAATTTCCAGCAGGATTCGACAACTTTTTATCGAACTATTATACTAGGCCCTTGTTATCAGTTCTGAACTGTGGTGTCAGAAATCACTTGTTGAAAATGAAAGAGGTGTACAATCGTTATGAAACCTGCTGGTGTTGTTCGTAAAGTTGATCAGCTGGGAAGAATCGTTCTGCCTAAGTCTCTACGCAAGAGATATCAAATGAACGAGGGGGATCCCGTAGAAATTCTTGTACAGGGGGACCATATTATATTGGAGCGCTATCGTCCGAAATGCGTCTTCTGTGGTTCTATGGACGGAGTAAGCGAGTTTAAAGAACGCTATATCTGTTCACAATGCATGTCCGAAATGCAGCAGCTTCCAAAACATGCCTAGTACCTCACACGAATTACTTTTTGCGCATCGCTAATGAGCGGTGCCTTTTTTGTCCCTCAAAAAAATAAAACTCCCCCGATATACGAGGGAGACGCCTTACAGGCCTTTGGTTTTATCATCATTGTATGCCGCGGTCCAAATGCCAACCATATAAAGGGCGAATACGAGCATGACGATCCAAAATGTTAATGAGAACGACATTCTTGCCACCTCCTGCTAAGCTAACCTTATTATAACCACCTTGAGCCAAAAAATAAACGAGAATATGAGGGCCGATTCTATCATTTGAAAAATAAGAAGTGCGTAGGTACCGGGCGCAGACTTCCGTCCGACGGTTTGTTCACGACGCGGCCGTTTAGGATTAGGGATGCGGACCCGCCGCCATCCAGATTATAAGCGTCGATCACGCCCAGCTTTTTAAGCTTGTTCTGCAGCTCCTGCAGCGTGGCTCCCGATTTGCCCTTCTCATCATATCCTTCGGTAACCAGGATGAGCAGCTGATCGTCCTTGTAATTGCCGATGACGGTACGCGGTGCCCGGCCGGGAGTTGTTCTCCATTTCTCGGGTATTGTCGTTTTGCTGCCGTTTTTGAGCAGCACGGGTACAAAGGTAGCACCGAACATAGGATCAAGCCGGTCAAGCTCGCTCTGGCTGTAGAACTTGCCACCGATCAGCTTGCCGGATTTGCTCATGCCGACAAAGGCAAGATCCTTAAAGCTCGGTTGAAACCCCGAGACGTACTTGCCATCATAATAGGTCGTGCTCAGCGGATGTCTGCCCCCGTTCCCGTCAGCGTATCCACCGGCATTAATTCCCGCAACCGCACCATGCCGGCTTACGGCACGCATGGTGGTTTCGACGGACCCGGGTCTGCCGCTTTCGCTCCCAAGCGACATTTTCATCGCGGAAGGGTCCTTCAGTTTGACCTTCATCGCATATCCGTGATAGGTGCCGGGATTGATCTTGTACAACTCAATTCGAATCCGGTCACTGTTGACCGTTTCAATAGGGACGCCCAGTTTGGTTGTGATCCGGCGATTATAGATTTGCTCCGGGCGCGCGGCTTGCGATTCCGCTGTTTGCAGAATGGCTCCTACCGTGGCGGTTGTCTGCCGATAGAGCTTGGCCGTTTTTTCAATGGAGGTTATCGTCTGCTCCGCAGAGACGGCAGCTTGATCCAAATCCTGTTTAATAACGGCCGACTGTTCCGATATGCTGCCGGATGGTATGTACTCCGCGGTTTCGTGCGACAGACGCGGCGGTTCCGTGATTAACCACATACACAGCAGCACTCCGATAAAAGGTGCAATGGCCAGCATAAACGTACGGTTTAACTGCTTGGGACGGATATACTTCAGTTTTCTCACTTCAGCAGCTCCATCTTGCGTTCCAGCTCTTTCAGCTGTTTCTCAACTTGGCTTAGTTGACTGTACAGCTTGTTGCTGTTGTCTGTTTTGCCGCTAGCCTGATCCTTGGTAAAGGTCAGCAGCTCATTAAACGACTGAACCTTGCTCTGCATTTCGTCCATTTCCTGAACCAGCTCGTTAAACCTTTGGTCGTACTCTGCTTTGAATGACGCCATCTCCTGGCGCGTATCCTGCTGCAGCTGCACCACGACTTGCTCCTTCAAGTGATTGCTATATAGGTAGGCTGCGGTGGTACCCAGCCCGATGAGAACAATCCAAAATACCCAGAACCATTTGGTGGATGGCCCCTTTTGCTGCATTTCCTCACGGGATTTATAGGGGGTATTGTGTTCCTGCTCCAGCATTGGCATTTCATCACCCCTCAAAAACTATCATTTTTTCCAAATTTCATTCTAACATGTCAGAATTACTTTCGCAAAGACGAACCAATAGCACTTGTTTTTATGAAAAATAGATTGCCTAGAAAGATAGAGTGGGATACAATCTGTATAGATTTGATTATCAAATAGGATACATATAAGACATTCGCCATGTATACCGTCAAAGGCCCTGCGCCTATAGGATTAATTAACCTTTTTTCTATACGAATAACGGCTCCGAATTGCGTCTATCCATATCTGCAAACAACGAGGATTCGCAATACCGGATATGTAAGAAATTGACGGCGCTTACTTAATAGAGATACTAGAGATTCAAGATTGTTGATACAGGAGGTCTATTAGAAAATGAATCAGGTTTGGCGGGTAGTTATCGTCGGCAGTCAACCTACAAGCATGCTGGGAACAAAATTGATTTTGGAAGAGCAGCAGGATCTGCTCGTGGAGGGAATGACATCCTCGGATTCAGAAGGGCTTCGAATGGTCGGAGATTTGCTTCCTGACTTGGTACTATTGGATTATCATTTGTCGGAACATACCTCGGAAGCCGTGTTGGAGCAGATGAAGCAGCTGTCCCCGAAGACCCATGTCGTCATTATGACCGACAATGATGGCCTTTCTTTGCTGCAATCCTTGGTCAGCCGCGGTGCTAGCGGCCTATTGTCCAAGCAGGCATCCACATTTCAGCTCATACATATGATTACCGGACTCCGGGAAGGCGTTGCCTCGCTGCCGCTCGACTGGGTAAGGCAAGGCATCTGGCCGTTAACGGCCTCTGCAATGAACGAAGGCGGACTCCAGCTCTCCGAGACGGAGGCTTTTATAATGGAACGGATCGTCCAGGGCATTACATACGACAAAATCGCCATGGAAATTCAGGTAAGCCGCCGCTCGATTGACAATTACCTCCGCAAAATTTATGTGAAGCTCGGGGTATCCACCCGTGCGCAGGCGATCGAGAAGTATGCGCTGTATACCCGCCAAGGCAGGCAAATATATGCCTAATGCAGGATTAAGGTATAATATATACATATCAGGAATACCTTTTAGAGGTTGTTAAGAGGCTCCTGAATACAAAACCGAGGTTTTGATAACGGTTAGAGGAGGGACTTCCATGCAGTATTCCTTTGCTTCCCGTGCACAGACCCTTTTGTCATCCCCGCTGCGCGATATCAGGGAACTTGCGAAGCGGGATTCTTTTATTTCCTTGGCAGAAGAGCTGCCGGCCGAAGAGTTATTTCCTTTGCATTCACTGGCAGAAGCGGCGACATCGGTGCTCTCCGAGGACCCGCTCGCCCTGCAGTACGGTGAGGCAGAAGGCTATGGACCGCTGCGCGAGTGGCTGAGCGAGGACTTTTCCAGGCGTAAAGGCCTGAGCGTTCAGCCCCAGCATATTCTGCTGACAACGGGCACCCAGCAGGCCATCGATTTGCTGGTCCGGGTGTATGTGGACCCAGGCGATCCGGTGCTGGTGGAGAATCCAACCTCACCGGGACTGCTCCAGGTGCTGCGTCTCCAAGGTGCCGTCATCGTGCCTGTGGAGGGAGATCAAGACGGGATGCTGCCGGAGCATCTTGAGGCCATGATCCGGCAGCATAAGCCGAAGCTGCTGATGGCTGCGCCCAATTTTACCAATCCCACAGGCGTGATGTGGAGTTTGGAACGGCGCAAGCAGGTGCTGGAGCTGTGTATCTCACATGGACTTCTTATCGTGGAGGATGATTCTTACGGCGATCTTTATTTTGCGGACGCCAAGAATCCGAAGCCCCGAATTCCTTCCATCTTCTCACTTGAGGAGCCGCAGGGAGGACATGTTCTGTATGTTGGCTCGTTCAGTAAAACCGTAGCGCCGGCGCTGCGTACGGGATGGGCTGCCGGGAACCGGCGCTTGATTGAGATGATGACGGCTGTGAAGCAGATGGCCGACTGGCAATCCAGCATGCTGAACCAGCGGATGCTGCATCATCTGCTGGAATCGAAGCATTTTAAGCTGGAAGATCATATCGCCATGCTCAATCGGGAATACGCAACGAGGCTCAAGCTGATGGTGGAGCTGCTGAAACGCAGCGCATGGAAGGATTCGAAGTATGCGGTGCCTCCCGGGGGGATGTTTCTCTGGGTACAGCTGCCTCCGGGCTTGAATGGGGATAGCCTCTTAAGAGCCGCTCTATTAAAAGGAGCCGCATTCCTGCCAGGCTCGATGTGCTCGGCAGCAGATCGCACCCGTGAGTGTATCCGGCTGAATTTTACGCATCCGGGGCGGGATGAGCTGCTGCTCGGCATGAATCTCATCAGCGAAGCCGTGATGGAATTTACAGCCCGGAATTAGACATGGAACGTTTCTTTTAGCGAAATCGTGTATAACATAGCAAAGCTGCTGATTGAGCCTGATTTCAGGTTCGGAATAGAATCAGCAGCTTTTTTTCATGGGCGAATGTTTGCTTGTTTGAGGGTCTGCGTATAAAATCTATGATTTCACTACGGAAGCATAATCTGCCAGGGCCTGTACGCCGGCCGGCGTCAGCACGTAGCGTCCGCGGCTCACCCGACGGAACCAGCCGTAGTAATTGCGCTGCAGAATGTCAGCCGCCGATCCCACGCCGCTTCGATCCCGCACAGCCGCCGGAGAAATGCCGGTGAGCACCGCAGGGGCAGTTCCTTCTTGCAGCTCATGACCCTCCGGGAGTTCGCGCGAGCCCAGCTGCTCCGCTTCCGCCGCATTCATGGCAGCAGCAACGCGCAGCGTCTTCTCGCGATAAGCGGTAACCAGCTTGGCCCTCGTCACCCCGCCCGTGTTGTAATCGCCGCTGCGCTCACGAAATTCATACAACAGGCGTTCCTTGCGCCTGATGGCGGTCCGTCCCTTCTGCACGGCCATCTCCGGCTCACAGAGCACCTCGACGAAGGGCGCTTTGGTTTTGTAAAAGGTGACCGTAATGAGTCCAAGTCCCAAACGTCCGCAGAGCCCCGTCAGCTCCGACCAGCGCTGATTGACGGCTCCTTTCTTCGCCCGGCTCTTCTCGACGGCAAGGTAAACGTACGGGGTCAGCTTCAAACGTTCGATGCCCTGGAGCAAAAGAGCCAGATTGAATGTTTTTTTCAGTTCCACAATCAGCGGTTCATCGGCGCCCTCTTTCATGCCGACAAGATCACAATGGCGCACTTCGCCTTTCACTTCATAACCGTTCAATTCAAAAAAGGCCTTCAGGGGAGCGTACAGCTCGGCTTCATGCTTTATCGCCATGATGACTCTCCTTTTATTCGAAAGATGCTTAATGTCAAGTTAATGTAATTTCAGTATAGCATGGGGACGGCTCGCGTGACGTACCCGAGTGTAGAATGGACCGGTGGTTAGATAAAATTGCATGCGCATGACTTCGAAAATAAGGTCAACTATTCCAAGTAAGTCGCATAGGTATGTAATACACTTTTTCGAAAATGGAATGTTTTCTAATGACGCTGTGGAATGGAAGCCAATCCCCATAAACAGACTCATAGGAGGTAGCGAAATGGATATTTTCGAACGCATAGCATCGTATCGGGCAGAAGGCGACCGTTTGGCGTGGAGCGGCACATTCAGGGAATACATTGAAATACTTAAGAAGGATCCCTCTCCAGCCATGACGGCACATGCCCGTGTATATGACATGATCGAATCCTACGGTTTCGAAGAGAGCGGGGGCCAGAAAAAATATAAGTTTTTTGAACAGGAAATCTTCGGTCTCGACCGAGCTGTTGAGAAACTCGTTGAGGAATATTTCCATTCCGCGGCCCGCAGACTGGATGTACGCAAGCGCATACTGCTGCTTATGGGGCCCGTCAGCGGCGGGAAATCCACGCTGGTCACGCTGCTGAAGCGCGGCCTGGAGAAGCATTCCCGTACCGACCGGGGAGCGGTATACGCGATCGCCGGCTGCCCGATGCAGGAAGAGCCGCTGCATTTGATTCCGCTGGAGCTCAGACCGGAAATCGAGAAGGAGCTCGGCGTCCGAATCGAGGGGAATTTGTGCCCGGCCTGCCAGCTTCGCTTAAAGACCGAATACGGCGGAGATATCGAAAAGGTTGAAGTCGAGCGGATATTAATTTCCGAGGAGAACCGGGTCGGCATCGGTACGTTCAGTCCATCGGATCCCAAGTCGCAGGATATTGCCGATTTGACCGGCAGCATCGATTTCTCCACCATCACGGAATACGGCTCGGAGTCGGATCCGCGGGCCTACCGCTTTGACGGCGAGTTAAACAAAGCCAACCGTGGTTTGATGGAGTTCCAGGAGATGCTGAAATGCGACGAAAAATTTCTGTGGAATTTGCTCTCCCTGACCCAGGAAGGGAATTTTAAAGCGGGCCGGTTTGCGCTGATTAGCGCGGATGAACTGATCGTTGCCCACACCAACGAATCCGAGTATAAAGCATTTATCGCCAATAAGAAAAATGAGGCGCTGCAATCCCGGATGATTGTCATGCCGATTCCGTATAATCTGAGAGTCAGCGACGAGGAGAAGATCTACTCGAAGCTGATCGGCCAAAGTGATATGAAGCATATCCATATCGCGCCGCACGCGCTTCGTTCTGCCGCGATATTCTCCGTTTTGACGCGTCTGAAGGAAACGAAGAAGCAAGGGATGGATCTGATCAAGAAGATGCGCATGTACGACGGTGTGGAAGTCGAAGGATATAAAGAAGCGGACCTGAAAGAAATGCAGAATGAATATCTGGAAGAAGGCATGTCCGGGATTGATCCGCGATATGTCATTAACCGGATATCCAGTGCTTTGATTAAGCAGGATCTTCAGTGCATTAACGCGCTGGATATGCTGCGGGCGATTAAGGATGGGCTGGATCAGCACGCTTCGATTGCCAAGGAAGAGCGGGAGCGTTATCTGAATTTTATCGCTGCCGCACGCAAGGAGTATGATGATCTGGCGAAGAAGGAAGTCCAGAAAGCCTTTGTGTATTCCTTTGAGGAGTCGGCCAAAACGCTGTTCGAGAATTATTTGGATAACATCGAGGCATTCTGCAACTGGACGAAAATCCGCGATCCGTTAACCGATGAGGAGATGGATCCGGACGAAAGATTGATGCGTTCGATCGAGGAGCAGATCGGTGTCTCGGAAAACGCAAAGAAGGCTTTCCGGGAGGAAATCATGATCCGCATCTCGGCTTATTCCCGGAAGGGCAAAAAGTTCGAGTATAACAATCATGAGCGCCTGCGCGAGGCGATTGAGAAGAAGCTGTTCACCGACCTGAAGGATATCGTCAAGATTACGACCTCGACCAAAACGCCGGATGCCGTGCAGTTGAAACGGATCAACGAGGTTAGCTCCAGACTGATCGAGGAGCATGGGTACTGCCCGGTATGCGCGAACGAGCTGCTGCGTTATGTGGGCAGTCTGTTGAATCGGTAATAACGAATAGAAGAATGGAATGCCATGAGAAACCACCTGTGAATTTGAACCACCCCAATTGTTAGACACCATCTAACATTGGAGGTGCAGTTCAATTAGGGTGGTTTCTCATGTTTTGGGATGAAATGGCCCGGTTTGTCGGTGCAAATATACACACAATTAGGACTTTAGCATTATGTCTGGATGGTAAATATAGTCTATAATGGACCCTAAGTACTTGAACCTGTGATATGGATCACGCTATTTAGGAGTGGATTTTTCGAAATGATTGATGTTTCCCCGAAAAGACGCCAACAGTTGGAGTATATCGGATTGGATGAACAAGGGTTGGAGCTGCTGGCCAATCATCGTGACGTGTTTGCGAAGGTAGTTGAAGAGGTTGTTAACCGGTTTTACGCGCAGATCGGGACGCAGCCGCACCTGATGCAGATCATCGAGCGTACCTCGACCGTGGAGCGGCTTAAGGAGACCCAGCGGGTATACTGGATGTCGCTTGCGGGAGGGAGAGTGGACGATGCTTATATTGCCGAACGGATTAAGATCGGACAAGTTCACTCCAGAATCGGCCTGAAAACAGATTATTATCTTGGAAGTTACATGGTTTATCTGGACATTGCCACCGATTTACTGAAGCAAATCGTACCGGATCAGTGGATCCAAGTGGTGCATGCGCTGAGCAAGATGTTTAATTTGGACTCCCAGCTCGTCCTGGAAGCTTACGAAATGAAAGAGAAAGAGAAGATAAACCATTTGGTATCGGATCAACAACGAATGTTGGAAGCGATTACAAATGCAGTTCAAGAATTGACTGCCATGATCGTGGAGCTGGATCAAAGCGCAGCCTTAATGGCAGACAATGCAATCAAAACAGCAGAAGCCCAGGATAAAGCGCATTCGCTGACTTCCGAGCTGGGCGAGGAAATTCTACATATTGAGCAGATGGGCAGCTTGATCAGGGAAATCTCGGATCAGAGCCACTTGCTCGGTCTGAATGCGGCGATTGAGGCTGCTCATGCCGGGGAGTTAGGCAGAGGCTTCGAGGTGGTTGCCGGTGAAGTTCGAAAGCTGGCCACCAACTCCAAGAAGGCGATGGATGAGATTCAGGACAAGGTTAGCGGCATTATTCGCAAGCTGGGTCTTGTAGAACAGGAATCGGAAAAAACGTCCATGAACGCACGTAATCAGGCGGCAAGCTCGCAGGAATTGGCTGCTTTTGTGAAAATGATGGAAAAGCTGGCCGATGATTTGGAATCACTTCAACATGAATATGATGTTCAGAAGCACGATGTCCTGGAGGGAAACGTATCCGAGAAGGTAAGTGTATAACAGGGATCCGAGAGTGAACAGATGATGTGTGCCCATATGTAAACGAACAGCAGCACCCGCGAAAGAGGAAACTTACCCTTCGCGGGTGCTGCTGTTATATGGCGCCATATTGTCCTTCAAGCGTGGTTAAATAAATCGCCGATGCAGCTTCTTGCCGTCATAGGAGAACAGGATCGGTTTGCCCTCGATCATGCTGTGCAGATGCACGGGTTTGCCCCAGAGCCGGTAAACATAGGGAATGGTGCGCTCCATATATTTCAGGTCAAGCTCAATGCCCTCGTACAGATGCTTGATCATCAGCTCGCCGGAGCGGAGATGATCGCCATCGGTCACCACGAGAAACGGCGAGCCGCCGTTTACGCGGGAGACGACCAGCTGATCGCGGATATTTTCCCACGCCTTGTCGGTGATTTTCCACTCCGGTCCTTTTTTCTCAAAGACATAGAGGTCCAGATCCTCCACCAATTCCTTTGTCAAATAATTGCGCAGGAAGGAGATATCAGAGTCATATTCACGGACATCAAACATTTTATCCCGATCCCAGCGGCGTTCGATATCCTCGAAGATTTTCAGCCCAAGGTAGTAGGGGTTCAGGCTGTGGCGCGACGGCTGCACAACCGAGGCATTAAGCTTGGCGAATTCCACCGTTTCCTCGCTGGTCAGGTCCATCTCCCGCAGAATACGCTGATGCCAGTACGAAGCCCAGCCTTCGTTCATGATTTTGGTTTCCATCTGCGGCCAGAAGTACAGCATCTCCTCCCGCAGCATGCTCATAATGTCCCGCTGCCAATCCTCCAGAATGTCGGAGTGCTCCTGAATAAACCACATGATATCTTTCTCCGGCTCGGGCGGGAAGCGTTTGGGTGCTGCTGGCGATTTGTCGGCTTTGTCTTCGCCGTCTTCGTCCATATCCCATAAATCGTCGTACCGGCCGGGAGGCTTTTGCCGCTTGGCTTCCTCCTTCTGCTCCTGCATCCGCCGTGCGGTGTACCGCTGCTTATCCAGTTTATCGGGCCTCACGATATGCGGATCCACATGCTCTTGAATCGCCAACACCGCGTCGATAAATTGCTCAACCGCCTCCGTGCCATGCTCAATTTCATAGCGGGAGATGCGCTCGGCAGTAGCCGACATGCTCTCGACCATATTGCGGTTGGAGACGGAGAAGCGGGCGTTGTTTTTAAAGAAATCGCAGTGTGCAAGGACATGGGCGACAATGAGTTTATTCTGAATCAGGGAGTTGCCGTCCAGGAGAAACGCATAACACGGATTGGAGTTGATCACGAGCTCGTAGATCTTGCTAAGGCCGAAGTCGTACTGCATCTTCATTTTATTGAAGGTTTTTCCGAAGCTCCAGTGGCTGAACCGGGTAGGCATGCCGTAGGCGCCGAAGGTGTATATGATGTCTGCCGGGCAGATCTCATATCGCATAGGGTAAAAATCAAGGCCAAAGCCTGTAGCGATCTCGGTAATCTCCGCAATGGAACGTTCCAGTTCCGCGATCTCGTCTTGGTGCACGAGAATCCCCCCTTCGTCATTAAAAACATGGTTCTTATCATTTATATGGGATCTTGCTGCAGATATGCGGGCAGACGAGGGGACGCCGGGAATATATACAGGCCTCTGTCAAAAATTGTACATCCTCTCGGTCTGCAGACTTAGCAAGCTGCCCGACCATGTAACGGTGACCCTCAGGATGCTTTGCGTTATAATGGGAATAATCCAGCGGTTTGGCAAACTTCTCCATTTATTTACCGATGGATAATAAGATGAGGTCAGGGAGGCAAATGAATGATCGAATTTCCTAAACCCGATGTGGAGCAATTTTTTCAAACTTATGGCATTCGTAGCTTCGGAATCAGTCCAGACGAGTCACGGCTTGTATTCAGCAGCAGTCTAAACGGAAAATTCAATTTATGGGCCATGGAGTTAGAAGGGCAGACGTCTTACCCTTATCCGCTTACATACAATGACCAGATCGCAAGCTTTATCAAGCTGGACCCGGAAGGGCGACATATCTTAACGGCGTTTGACCGTGACGGGAATGAGAATTATCAGTTTCATGCGCTGCCCTGGAATGGTGGCGAGCCGATGCCTCTGTTCGAAGGTGCTAATACGGATGACAAACATTATTTTGTGCATCTGTCAGAGGACGGCAAGCGACTGTATTACGTCACGTCGAAGGGGAATCCGTCCTTCCTGAATTCGCGGGTATATCATCTGGACACCAAGGAGGATCATTTGCTGCATGAAGGCGAGGTGACGTCGACCGAGATGTGTGCTGTGAGCCCCGACGAGAGAACCATCGCGTATACGAAAGTGTATGCCAACACCTACTATGTTAGTTACGTGAAGCGAGAGGGCGAAGAGCCGCTGTGCTTGACGCCGTCGCCGGAACAGGTGCATATTTCGGGGGATGTGCTGTTTGCCGGCAATGACCAGGTCATCTTCGCAACGGATTATGAATCGGAATTTTCATATGTAGCCACTTACGACATTCCTCAGCAGAAGTTTGAACCGCTGTGCCGCATCGACCGGGAGAGCATTCAGCACCTGCGCTACCATAAGGATTCACGGACCCTCTACATTGTCACGGAAAAAGGGGTGGAGGATCGACTGTATGCCTATTCGCTCGACAGTGGTGAGTTAACTGCCATTCCTCTCCCATCGGACATCGTGGAGCAGTTGAACGTGACAAAGTCCGGCAATCTGTACATGCTCGCCCGCGGTGCGGTGAAGCCGCTTAACATTTACCGTTTCGCAGGCGGCTCATGGAGCATGATCACAAAAAACGTCCTGACAGGATTAACCGACGAGGACATGGTGACACCGGAGGTTGTGACGTATCCATCTTTTGACGGCATGGAGATTGAAGCGCTCCTGTTCCGCGCCAAAGATCACGTGGCGAACGGTTATACGGTATTTTGGCCGCATGGCGGCCCGCAAGCCTCGGAGCGCAAGCAGTTCCGCTCCATGTTCCAGTATATCCTGGCCAAAGGGTATCACATCTTCTGCCCGAACTTCCGGGGAAGCACGGGTTACGGCAGCTCCTTCGTGAAATTGGTGGAGCAGGATTGGGGCGAGGGACCGCGCAAGGACTGCTTGGCTGGCATGGATTGGCTGTTTGAGCAAGGCATCTCGAGCCGTGAGAAGCTTTTCGTGATAGGCGGAAGTTACGGCGGTTATATGACCCTGCTGCTGGCAGGGCGTAATCCGGAGTATTTCAAAGCGGCCATTGATATTGTTGGCGTCAGCAACCTGTTTACCTTCTACAATTCGGTACCGGAGCACTGGAAGCCGATTATGGAGCGCTGGATAGGCGATCCGGAACGGGATAAAGATCGCTTTATCAAGGATTCGCCGATTACATACCTGGATGAGATGGTGAACCCGATGCTGATCATCCAGGGGGCTAACGATCCGCGTGTCGTCAAAGAGGAATCTGACCAAATCGTGGAAGCCTTGAGGGCGAAGGGCCGTGACGTAGAGTATCTCGTGTTTGAAGACGAGGGACATGGCATTACGAAGAAGGCCAACGAAAAAATCGCTTATGCGCGGATGGTCGAATTCCTGAAGCGCAATCAGTAAGAGTCGTATGAAAAAAGAGGCGTACCTAAAGGTCCATCGGACTCTGAGGCATGCCTCTTTCCCGTTTAGTTATCCAGATTCTCGCTCGGATTCCAAAGCTTGATTCCATCGTCCTCCAGGATGCCCAAGGTCACATCCGAGATGTTTGGATCCTGGGTCAGCAGGGCATTGATTCTCATTTTGGAATGGCCTGCCTCGGCCAGGGTCATCCCTTTCTTCAGCTCAATGTAGGCCTCCACATGATAGTTCCGTCCTTCCTGCAGGATGCGAAGACGATTGATATCGCGGACATCCGGATCGCCGAGAATGATCTGGGAGATCTTCTCTTCCACTTCATTCGGAGCGGCGACGCCGATTAAGCCGACCATATTGTCATATCCAACCTTAAAGGCGACGCCTACCATCAGACAGCCGATGAGGATCGTGGCGATTCCATCCAGGATGAGGAAGTTGAAGAAATGTGCGAATATAATGGCAACCAGAGCAAAGAGGGCGCCCAGCGTAGCGACGATGTCTTCATAGAACACAAGCCGTGTAGGCGGGGCAGCGCGGCCGGCATTTTTGAAAGCCGCTGGCAGCAGGGCAAGGCCGGATGCTTGAACGTGGGTTTCCTTCATAATCTCTTTCATGGCTTTCATCAGAATGGAGCCATCAATGATAACGGCAATGGCCAGCACAATGAAATTAAGCCAGAAATTCGTGGCTTCTTCCGGATGTTTTAACAGCTTGAAGCCTTTCAGTATCGTTTCGTAGGCCATGATGGTAACCACGATCACCGCGACCATGCAGACCAGATTAATGACCCTGCCGAATCCGGTGGGGAACTTCTTGGTCGGCTTCCGCTCGGCCAGCACGCTGCCTACGAATACAAACCCCTGGTTTACGGCATCGGCCACCGAGTGCATGGCGGATGCAAACATCGTACCGCTGCCGCTGACAGACGCCGCAATCCCCTTGATTATGGCCAATCCCGTGTTGCCCAGTGCCGCAATGGCGGATGAGGTATTTCCTTTCTTAATGAGCTGCCATGTGTTCTTCAATCCAAACCCTCCGTCTATAATGTCGATTTCTATAAATCTGAAGTATATATTATCATATCATGCCAAATTAAGGGTATCCCCATCCCCTTATCCTCACAGGAAACATGATGACATACATATTACTTAACATGTTTTTTGTTACATTAATCATGATTTACTCATATCTTCATTTCTTACCCAATACATTAAGAATATAGTGCAAAATAAAGGGATGTGGGAAACGAAACGGTTGGTTAGCGGTCTTTGGCATGATGTGGAGAATCGAGTTACCCCCTTTGATAACAAAGCGTAAACTGCCTTGCAGCAAAGTGAAAAAACATGAGGAGGAAATGTTATGAAAGCGTTAACAAGTCCGGAGGCAGCGAAAGGCAAGGCGAACGAGGAATGGGGCCTGATTATATGCTCCAGATGTGATGAAATGGTGGATACGATTCCAACCGACGGAGTGAAGATCATTTATGGGTATTGCGGAAAAGGGGAGTGCAAAGGCACAGACCCTCAAGATTAAACGGCGGTGATGGTTAGATCGAATGTAAACAAAGCATGCTTATCGGGAGGAATCCTCCTGAAGCATGCTTTTTTTAGTGGATTTATGTGGATTTATAACCTTTTCTGATAGGGGTTAAAAAAATGATTGATACCTAATTATGCATTTTTGAACGAAAATATGTTGCATATATATTATATATGACGTATTATATCGGCAAGTAGAGGAAATGCACGCAGGAGGGATCACTATCGAACTGACGACAAGGCAGCAGGATATCGTCGATATCGTAAAAAAACATGCACCCATTACAGGAGATCAGATTGCGGAGATGCTGAATGTCAGCCGAGCCACCCTTCGTACCGATTTATCCAAACTGGTGGTTCTGGATTATATTGATGCCAAGCCCAAGGTGGGGTACTTTCTGGGAAAGCGGGGTACGCGCGACCGGGAGGAGAAGTTTCGCCTTCTCAAAATGAAGGTTGGCGATCTGCACGGTGTTCCGGTTATTGTGCGTGAGACCACGACGATCCATGAAGCCGTTGTATCCTTGTTTCTGGAGAACGTGGGGAATCTAATCGTTACCGATGCCGACGGCCATCTGGCCGGGATTGTGTCCCGCAAGGATCTGCTTAAGGTAACGCTTGGGAACCCGACGGCATCCTCCATGCCGGTAAGCCTGATCATGACCCGCCGGGCTAACGTGACAACGGTGCAGCCGGAAGATACGGTACTGGATGCCGCACGAAAAATCATCAATCATCAAATCGATAGCCTGCCGGTTGTTGTTCCATCCACCACGGGGAAGCCGGGGGAACACTGGAAGGTTGTGGGTCGGATTACAAAAACGAATATTATCAAAATGCTGCTCGACATGGTAGCCGAGGAATAATGGGAGGAATCGGATGAATCAGGCATTAACTCATTTCATTGCAATCTGTTCGGACTCCATTGGGGAGACGGCTGAAGCGGTTGTGCAAGCTACATTACGCCAGTTCGAGCTTCCGAATACAGAGATTAAACGTTATATGAACGTTCGCGACGAGGATGAATTGACCGAATTGATGGAGGAGGTGGCGCGGCGCGGAGGCTTTGTGGCCTACACGCTTGTGCAGCCGGAGCTTCGCGAGGTCATGCGGGAGGAAGCTGTGCGGCTCAACATTCGTACGGTGGATATTATGGGGCCGATGATGCAGGCATTTGCCGATACGTTCAACGACTATCCCAAACGACTGCCGGGACTGCTGCACCGCTTGGACGACAGCTATTTCCGGAGGGTCGACGCGATGGAATTCGCTGTCCAATATGACGATGGCAAGGACGTTAGCGCCATTTTGAAGGCGGACATCATATTGCTGGGCGTATCCCGAATTTCCAAGACGCCGCTATCGATGTTCCTCGCTCATAAAGGCTACAAAACGGTCAATTTTCCGATTGTGCCGGAGATGTCGCCCCCATCGCAGCTTAGAGAAGTAACGAACGGCACAATTATCGGACTTACGATTGAGCCGGAGCATCTGCTCAAAATCCGCAGCGAGCGCTTAAAGGTCATGGGACTGCCGCATCAGGTGCAGTATGCAGCCCTTGAGCGGATACAGGAGGAGTTGGATTATGCCCTGTCGCTGTATGCGGAGCTCGGATGTCCGGTCATTGACGTCACGGATAAGGCGATTGAGGAATCCGCAGGACTGATTATGAATTATCTGAAATAAGCTGCACCGGTAAGGAAAAAAGCAGAAGGAGGGATTCATTCATGGAGAGTTCATTAGCATTGGAGCTTGTAAGAGTGACGGAGGAAGCGGCGCTGCAATCCGCCCGGTGGACAGGAAGAGGTGACAAGAACAGTGCTGATGAAGCCGCGACGGTTGCCATGCGCAAGCATTTTGATTCCGCAGCGATGGATGGGGTCGTTGTCATAGGGGAAGGCGAGATGGATGAAGCGCCCATGCTCTATATTGGAGAGCGCGTTGGGAACCGCCAAGGTCCGAAGATGGACGTGGCGGTGGATCCGCTCGAAGGAACGGAAACGGTGGCAAACGGGCTGAACAACGCGTTGTCCGTAATAGCCGCAGCTCCCCGAGGCACCCTTCTGCATGCGCCCGATATCTACATGCATAAGCTCGCGGTTGGACCCGAGCTTGCGGGTCAGCTGAGTTTGAATGATCCGATTGAAGTAACCCTTCGAAAAGCATCGGAGATCTTATCAAAACCGCTGTCGGAGATGACGGTATCCATTCTCGATCGTGAGCGACACAGCGCGATGATTAAGGCTTTGCGAGAGTCCGGGGTAAGGATCAAGCTGCTGAGCCACGGGGATGTCATGGGTGCGATCGAGACCTGCACGGACAGTGAGGTCGATCTCTATGTGGGCTCTGGAGGAGCTCCGGAAGGCGTTCTCGCCGCCGCCGCTTTGAAATGCCTGGGCGGAGAAATCCAGGGACGGCTTATACCGGAGACACCGGAGGATTTCATCAGATGCCAGGACATGGGGTTGGAGCATCCCGAGCAGCTGCTGACGATGGAGGATATGGTAGGCCGCGAAGGCGTATTATTCGTGGCAACCGGCGTGACGGCTGGCGATTTCCTGCGCGGCGTGAAGTATATGCCGGGTCAGCGGGCCGAAACGCATTCCGTCATGATGTACTCCGGCACTAGAACTGTCCGTTATATCCGCAGCGTTCATCATCTGTTTCAAAGCAGTGAAACCTTGGCTGCCGCTGCATCTTCTTGATGCATATGCAGGGCATCTATAACATAAAGGCACTCCAAAGGTTAGCCAACCTTTGGAGTGCCTTTATGCGTTGTTAACGGTTTGGCGCAGCGGATGCTTAACCGTGTCTCTTCCGTCCGAGCATCAGCCAAGCTCCGCCAAGCACAAGCAGCACGGCAATAACAGGCTGCACGACGGACAGGTAATTCAGCACGGGTCCGATAGAGAATACCACGAAGAACAGCAGCGACAATACGGTCAGAATGTTAATCGGGATGAGCAGCCACTTGTTACGCGATCCGAACCAGTAAAACTCGAACAGCCCTGCTGCAACGGCCAGGATAAAGCCGGGCCACATTGAACCCCATGAGTCGAACAAGGAAGCGATTTGGCTGACAATACCGGCTGTGAGCAGAATGCCGCCCGGTATCAACAGTCCGATGCCCTGTCGTCCAACCAGCGAGAAGTACATCCAGTGAAAAAACAGGCCTAACGGGATCACGAACAAGGTAGGCCAGAATGTGGCGAAGATGGAACCGGCGCCTACCGATCCGCCTTGGTTTAAGAGCAAGTATGCGCCGAGCAGGATGAGCAGCGGTGCCAAGATTGTACGTTTCGTCATACAAACTTCGTTCCTTTCCTTTTGTAGATTGATTAATCCAAGAATACCATGCAATGGATGGGGATGTCCTCGGTCCTTCGGGGAATGTTTCACCTAGACTTTAGTCTAGGATGACATGTTTAGCCAATAGTCAGCCCGTGTAATAAGGTCCTAAGCGCCCGGTGGGCAGGCTTGAGTACAGAAAAACAGTCCTGCGGCAGAACGTTACATGGCAGGACTGTCTTTTTCGAAAGAAGGATATTATGAAGGCTTCTTGGTATACATGAGTCCGACGGTTTGAGGACCGCAGTGGCTGCAAATGACGCAGCCCGCCGTAGAAATGCTAACCTGCCGTGCGCCTGTTTTCTCCTGCAGCTCCTTCTGCAGGAAGCGGGCTTCCTCTTCGGCCATGGTATGTACAACAACGATCAAATCATTGTCCATCTTATCCACTTGAGTCAGCGCATTCTGGATCATTTGCTCCAGTGCCTTCTCTTTTTTGCCGCGTACCTTGTAAGCGGGAATCATACCGCCGTCCACAACTTTGATAACCGGACGGATTTTCAGCAGGCTGCCAATGATGTTTTGCATGCCGGAACAGCGTCCGCCTTTATACAAGTAATCCAGCGTATCGACAACGAATTCGCATTCCACTTCATTTACGGTACGGCTTAATAGCTCCACAATTTGCGGTATGGATGAACCTTCATTGGCCGCGTAAACAGCCTTCATAACAAGCAGTCCGATACCAGAGGAAAGATTGCGTGAATCAAACACGGTAACCCGGCCCTCGGGCAGCTCCCCTGCGGCTATCAACGCATTTTGGTATGTGGAAGAAAGCTCTGACGAAATGCTAAGGAACAGGATATCCTCGCCTTGCTCAATAGAAGGCGTGAAGGCCGCAATGAAGTCGGACGGAGAAGGTGCCGCTGTTTTGGGAAGGCTGCCGATCTGATCGACTTTGGCGTATAGCTGTTCCGGCGTAATGTCGACTCCGTCGCGAAAGGATTGTTCTCCGAATACGACGTAGAGCGGAACGATGCCGATATTATATTCTTCTATCCATGAAGGTGGTAAGTCGCAAGTACTGTCAGCAAAAATTCTAATTTTACCAGACATGAACATCTCCCTTTATCAACTAATTGAATCTTGTACTACTAGAATACCTTGTTTGATGAGAAAAGGGAATGCTCTTGTCGTTTTGGGGCGAGTGCTGTGAGCATACTCCAAAAAGGCGGTGATTGTGCAACATATTCCATAGGTTTCCCGTTAATTATAATGGAGGTGGTTTTATGGCAAAGCGAAAGCATTTGAGCAAAATCATCGCAGCAGCTGCCGCAGCTATGCTGCTCATGGCAATTACGGCATGCGGCGGCGAAGACCCGACTTCTCAGCCGCCAGTTGATCCGAATCCGGTAGAGGATGATGTCAAGGAACCGGCTGAACCCGTCGAAGAGCCGAAGGTCGAGATCAAGCAGGGAACCGGTACCTATGTAGGTCAAATCGATAACAATTCCGTTGAAATTGAAACAGCAGATGGCCCTACCGCGTTCCGGCTGGGCGAAGGTATGGACCAAGTCATATCCAAGCTTCAGGGAGATGAGTCCGTCTCGTATGAGTATTGGGAGCAGCCCATTGAGGGCGAAGAAGAATTGAAACAGCTGATCCTCACCAAGCTGACGGTGGAAGAGGGAGGCGGTGGCACGGATTCAGAGAACGCGCAGCTGCCTGCAACCAAAGATTTTGAACTTGAGCTGGAGGGCATGAAAGAGACCAAAACAGCTAAACTGGCCCAGGGTGACGGCTACGCGCTCTATATATTTGATATCTTTTCCTTTGATGCAAAGACCAACAAGCTGACCATGAATGTGGATCCAGATTATTATGTCGAGATTACGAAGCTGCCTTCGGATTATAACGGGGATGAACTCAAGCTGGAAGCGGAGAAAGAGCTTGCCGAGACAGGTAAAGTTCGTGAAGCTGACGACCATGAGAAGCATAAGGGCATGGAGGATGCGTCCGTATATATGATAGGCGAAGGCGAGAGCCTGACCAAGATGTACATTGTGGATGAGATTGACGGACAGGGTTATATTTTCCGTGTAAATAACCCTCACCGTGAACCTTCCGAGGGATTTGCCACGCATGCCTTTACATCTTTGAGCTCGATCGTTAATCAATAATGCATATAAAAACAGCCTCCGCTGTTTGGCCATATGGCTAGACAGCGAGGCTGTTTTGTTATTCATATTCGATGGGCGCATTCATTGTTACTTGGACGTCTCCAAATATTGCTTAATAAAGCGCAATGCATTTGCGTCCCGTTCCGTACCCTCACGGATGCCCGCAAACATTTCTTTCTTAAGGACAGGCAGTTCTTCGCCAAGCGGGCTGCCCATAATATCCACGGCATACACATGCTCCGAACCGTCTTCCTCATTTTTTCCCTTGACCAGCATCTCCGGTGTGAGCAGTTCCTTCAGCTCGCCTTCAACCTCCGCTTCGAGCGGACGTACCATCCCTTGATTGCCAATCCAATCAAAGGCGGTCTGATCCATAATGTACAGGTCCGGTCGCTCGGTGGACAGGACAAGCAGTGCCTTTTGCAGCATGGCTGCATCCTGCGGATTGTTGGAATCCAGAGGCGGTACATAGTTAATGTTAACGGTTACGCGTTTCCAATCGGGGAATTGCGCCAGAATCGCGTCTTCGATCGGCTTGAGGTCCTGTCCTCCATCCTGATTCATATAAGATCCGAGGAACATGACTTCCAGATCAACCGGGGGTAGATTGGCCAGCCGTTCTTTCTCGGCCTGATGGTTGAAAATGCTAATCACGATATAAATGAGTACGCCGACTAGAGCAATTCCGCCGAGCACATGAAATTTATAATAACGGAAGAAATGATCGGTTTTCTCCGCTGTCCCGGCAAACCTTTTATATTTGCCGTACCGTTTCTGATTCATCTCTTCCAAAGCTTTACGGTTCTCTTCTTCAAGGATGAATTTATAGGCTTTGGTGATTTCGGCAAACTCGGCTTCGATCTCCTCCACCCGGTCCGGCTCCCGCCTTTGATGTGAGCGGGTTTGGCGCATGAGCAGCGTATACCGGTCGTCGAGCTGTTCCTTGGTTGCATCCTCCGGCAGACCCATTCGCTCATAGGCTTCTTTCAATTGGTCCATTCATGTCACCTCTTCTATACTGTGAGAGTTTCCTATTTACCAGTATATAGTGTAGAGGTGGCAGGTTACAAACGTTTATGTGATGTTTCGACACTTGCCGGCTTGATAATGGGTAAACTGTCATGAACAAGCAAAAAATGCCGAATGGAAATGATGCGATATGGTAAATGATTCATAGCTTTCCTGAATGATTATGAATGATTTTGAAAGTTTTAGATTGTTTTTTGGAATGATTATGGTAGTATATGCTTTGAGGGGGGGATTCGATTATGCTGACGGAAGAAAGATACCGAATCATTTTAGAGCGCTTGCAAGAACGCGGCGTCGTGAAGTTGCAGGAATTGGTTGAACTCCTTGAAGCTTCGGAATCAACAGTTAGGCGTGATTTGATCGACCTTGAAGAACGTCAATTATTAAAGCGCATTCATGGCGGAGCGGCTCTGCCGAGCCCTAAGATACAGGAACCTGGAATTGAGGAAAAAACGTTCAAAAACATTCAACAAAAAAATGTCGTTGCCCGTTTAGCGGCAGCACAGGTGGAAGATGGAGAAAGCATTTACCTCGATGCGGGAACGACCACACTGGCGATGATACCGTTCATCGACGCGAAGGATGTCACGGTTGTTACGAACGGTTTATCCCATATCGAAGCGCTGGTCAGCAAGCGAATCAAAAGTTATCTACTGGGCGGCATGATGAAAATTCATACCAAAGCCGTCATCGGCAGCATCGCGCTGCAAAATATGGACAACTTCCGCTTTGACCGCTGCTTTCTGGGCACGAACGGTGTGGATGTAGAGATGGGTTACACCACGCCCGATCCGGAAGAAGCCTTGATTAAGCGGCGCGCCCACCAGCTGTCCGCCTCCAGTTATGTCCTTGCGGATTCAAGCAAAATAGGTGAGGTTTCCTTCGCCAAATTGTTGGATCTGAACGAAGCGACGCTGATTACAGAGCCCTTGCCGGAATCATGGAAGAAGGCCATTTCACAGAAAACCAAAATAATTGAGGGATCATGATGATATATACAGTTACACTGAATCCTTCCATCGATTACATCGTGGAAGTTGAGCATATCGAGCTTGGCGGTTTGAACAGAATGACCCGGGACATGAAGTTTCCGGGCGGTAAAGGAATTAATGTATCGCGGGTGCTGAACCAGCTTGGAGCTGATAATACGGCCATCGGTTTCCTGGGCGGATTCACCGGTCGTTATATAGACGAGATGCTGGGCAAGGAAGGAATCCGCACCGATTTCGTAAATATCGCGGACGATACCCGCATCAACGTCAAACTTAAGCATGGCGAAGAGACCGAGATTAACGGCCTGGGTCCTATCATCTGCGAGGAAGAAACGAAAGAGCTGCTTCATAGACTGTCGCAGCTTCAAGCAGGGGATATCGTTGTGTTGTCCGGCAGCGTTCCGCCTTCGCTGGGACCTGACTTCTATGGCCGTCTTATCGAAGCGTGCCGGAAGAGCGGCGCCGAATTCGTGATGGACACCACCGGAGAGGCGCTGATGAAGGCTTTAGCCTGGAAGCCGCTCCTCGTTAAGCCGAATCATCACGAACTGGCCGAATTATTCGGCGTCGTGATCGACTCAAGCGAGAAGCTTGTGGAGTACGGCCGAAAGCTGCTCGAGCAAGGAGCACAGCATGTCCTTATCTCCATGGCCGGCGAAGGTGCGCTGTTCATCACGACCGATCGGGTATATCACGCGAGCGTACCGTCAGGTACAGTCCGTAATTCCGTCGGGGCCGGCGATTCGATGATTGCCGGATTCGTCGGTACGCTTGCGATGGGCAAGGACCCGATCGAGGCATTCCGGACAGGGGTCGCCTCGGGAAGCGCGACGGCGTTCTCGGACGATTTGGCTGTGCGGGAGACGATTGAGCGACTTCTTCCGCAGGTTATGATCACGGAGTGGTAAGTCGCTTTACATCGAATCACGCGTTATGGTGCGGCTATGGCGTGGTTGTCATCACGATGATATCAAGGGAGTGTGAACCAGCATGAAAATTACGGATTTAATGATACAAGAAACGATGATCATGGACCTGAAGGCGGTCACGAAGGAGGCAGCTATTGATGAACTGATCGCAAGCCTGGCTGCAAGCGGGCGGATCAACGATCCGGTCTTGTTCAAAGAAATGATTCTGAAGCGTGAAGCCGAATCCAGTACGGGGATCGGGGGCGGCATTGCGATGCCGCATGCGAAGACGAAAGCGGTTAATGAACCGACCGTCGTGTTTGCCAAGAGCAGTGGGGGCGTGGATTTCGAAGCGCTGGACGGAGAGTCGGCGTATGTGTTTTTCATGATCGCTGCCCCGGAGGGAGCGGGAAATACGCATCTTCGTACCCTTGCAGCGTTATCGCGGCTGTTGATCGATACAGAATTCATCGACCAATTGATGGATGCGAAGACGCCCGAGGAGGTAACGGCTTTATTCGATTCCAAGCAGGCGGTAGAAGAAGCCGCCAAAGCTGAGAGGGAAGCGGCTAAAAAAAGGGAAGCTGCACAAAAAGAAGCCGAGAACAACCGTCAGGAGTCCGGCGGCGCTCCCGAATCTGACCAACGGAATGTTTCTGCAGGAACTTCTACTGCATTTGTGGTTGCCGTCACGGCGTGCCCGACCGGCATTGCCCACACGTTTATGGCTGAAGACGCCCTGAAGAAGAAAGCTCAGGAGATGGGCGTCGAAATCCGGGTGGAGACCAATGGCTCGGAAGGTGCGCAAAACGTGTTAACGGAAGAGGATATCCGCAGGGCGGCAGGCGTCATCATTGCCGCTGACAAAAACGTGGAGATGGCCCGCTTTAACGGAAAGCCTGTGCTCCAGCGACCTGTCAGCGACGGTATCCGCAAATCAGAGGAGCTGATTCGTAAGGCGATGAGCGGCGATGCGCCGATCTACCGCAGCGAAGGCGGCGGTGAGCCGCAGGCGAAAGGCGCGGAGAAGGGCAGCATAGGCACGAAAGTGTACAAGGATCTGATGAATGGTATTTCACATATGCTGCCATTCGTCGTAGGGGGCGGCATTCTTCTGGCCATCTCCTTCCTGATCGAGCAGCTCGCAGGAGAAAATCATCCCCTCTTCCAGCTGCTGCAGACGATTGGCGGAGGAGACGGCGCCTTCCACTTCCTGATTCCGGTTCTGGCGGGATTCATTGCGCTGAGCATAGGCGATCGCCCGGCATTGATGCCCGGCATGGTCGGAGGCCTGATGGCCCTCAATTCAAATTCGGGATTCCTTGGCGGGCTTGCGGCAGGTTTCTTGGCGGGTTATGTGGTGATCCTGCTGCGCAAAGTGTTTGCCGGCCTGCCAAGAGCGCTTGACGGCTTAAAGCCGATTCTGCTGTATCCGGTTGTCGGTCTTCTTGTCACTGGGACGATCATGTTCTACTTGTTCGATCCGTTCTTCAGCTGGATCAATCTCGGTCTGATTGATATTCTGAACAATCTGGGTACCGGCAACGCTGTGATTCTCGGTCTTATTCTGGGCGGGATGATGTCGATTGACATGGGCGGTCCCTTCAATAAAGCGGCTTATGCATTTGCGATCGGCGTCTTTACATCCAGCGGCAACACGAACGGGGCCATGATGGCTGCGGTCATGGCCGGCGGGATGGTTCCTCCGCTCGCCATTGCGCTGGCAACGACGTTTTTCAAGCACAAATTCACGGAGCAGGAACGCAAATCCGGCGTGACCAACTACGTGATGGGTCTTTCCTTCATAACGGAGGGCGCGATCCCGTTTGCCGCAGCCGATCCGCTGCGCGTGCTGACATCCTGTATCCTCGGCTCTGCGGTTGCCGGCGGGTTGACGCAGCTGTGGAGCATCAACGTGCCTGCGCCCCACGGGGGGATCTTTGTTGCCGCTCTGGCCAATCATGCGCTTCTGTTCTTGCTGGCCGTTCTCATTGGCGCGGTGATATCAGGCATGCTGCTTGGACTATGGAAGAAGCCGCTTGAGCGTAAATAGATTCATGTAAGACAAGACAAAGCGAGTTTGGGGTAAGCATTTTTGCTGACTTCCGACTCGTTTTTTTCATTGTCAGTTGGGTCATTTCTACAGATGACCTCATGTTATAATCTAGTCGTGATAGAAAATGAAAGGAGAATAGTAGAGATGATGGAACAGAACAGCAAGGGTCGAAGTCCAGAGCAGCTTATCGAAGAAATCAACCGCACGTCCACAGCCGAAGGGATGGCGGCGGTATGGTTTCTGGGACAGGAGAGCGTTGTCCTTAAGGGTGGGGAGGTTGTCATCTATATCGACCCTTATATGTCAGATGATCTGGAACGCAAAGCGGGATTCAAGCGCGCATTTCCTGCACCGCTGAAGCCGGAGCATATCACGAATGCGAGCATGGTGCTGATCACCCATGAGCATGACGATCATATGGATCTGGGGACGATTGCGGTCATAGCCAAACAGAATCCGGAGACAGTTTTTGTCGCACCGGCTTTCTGTCATGAAGCGATGAGAGAGGCTGGTGTCGCTCCAGAGCGTTTGTACGCGGCGATGTGCGATGAATGGCAGCAGTTTGAGGGCTTCCGACTGATGGCGATTCCGGCTGCCCATGAAACCTTGGATGAGCATGAACAGTTTGGGCACCGATATGTCGGATATTTGGTGGATATCCAGGGCGTGTTAATCTACCATGCGGGAGATACTGTCGTTTATCCTGGTTTGGTTGAAAGGTTACAAGCGCATGCGATTGATATCGGGATGGTGCCGATTAACGGGGGAGATGCCTTCCGCCGGAAAGACGGTATCGTTGGAAATATGGGCTTCCGGGAGGCAGCGGAGCTTGCCGCAGCATCGGGATTCGATCTGACAATTCCCATGCACTATGATATTTTCCCTTGGAACGGAGAGAAGCCGGGCTATTTTGTGGATTATTGTTATGAGAACTATCCATATATGAAGACCAAGGTGATGGCACGGACCGAGCGTTTGATTTATGTAAAAGATTAAAAGCGCAAGGCATCCAAATCGATCACGGTGGGATTTTTTTTAAATGCGGGACAGCAAGTCCGCAATTTTTCGAAATGACAAGCATATAAATGAGACATGCCCTTATAAATGGAGATGTGGGAAATGGTGTCATTTCGAAAACATGTCATTATCGTGATCGGCAGTTTTCTGATCGCGATGGGGACCAATTTTTTTCTTGTCCCGCATAAAGTTTTGGATGGTGGAGTTATCGGCATTGCTCTGATTGCTAACTATGTATTTGATCTACATATCGGATTCGTCATCATTTTGTGCAGCATTCCCATGTTTATCGCAGCCTGGATATTAAATCGCGAAATCTTTTACAATAGTCTGTCAGGCATGCTGATATCTTCATTTATCATCGATTTGCTTTCACCGCTGCAGCAGGTTTTTTTGCGATTTTTTTCCCCGAATGTCATCCTTAGCGCGCCCCTGGGCGGGGCATTGATCGGAGCCGGACTTGGATTTATGCTAAGAAACAATGCAAGCACGGGCGGAACGGACCTGTTGGCGCATTTCCTGGCTAAATATTTGCCATTAAATGTAGGCGTCATTATTTTGCTGATGGATGCGTTTATCATCGGGTTCGGAGGCATCCTGCTATCGGGAAGCACCTTCATGTATTCTGTTCTGACGATCGTAGCAGGCGGGTTTACGACGGGAATGTTCACTCAAAAGCGTTGGTTCAAAAAAAGAAGGATTAAATAAACAGACAAGCCTATCAAGAATTGACTCTTGATAGGCTTGTCTGTTTATTAAAAAATATTTAGAGAAAATCATATATCATAACAGTACATATTTTTTATCTTTGCGCCTGGGCTTCCTTAAAGGCGTTAATATAAGCGCGTGCCTTTTCTGTAATCAGATTGAAGTCGCCGCTCTTCAGTGCGTCCTTGGTTAGGTCCGATCCGATCCCGACCGCAAATGCGCCGGCCTTGATCCATTCATGCAGATTATCCAGATTCACGCCCCCGGTTGGCATGATGTTGGCCTGCGGGAGCGGACCCTTCAGGGATGGAATGACGGATGGAGAGTACAAATTCCCCGGGAAGAGCTTAATGACATCGACGCCAAGCTCAAGAGCGGCGACGATATCATGAACGGTTACGGCACCCGGCATAACCGGGATGCGGTAACGATTGCTGAGCAAAATGGTATCGCGGTCGAAGCCGGGCGAGACCACAAACTCGGCACCGGCAAGAATGGTGATTCTGGCTGTTTCAGCATCCAGAACCGTGCCTGCGCCGATAATGGCATAGTTATCCGCTTGCGGATCTTTGGAGGAGTACATTTTGGCCAGCGTCGTAATGGCTTCGGTAGCGAACGGTACAGTCATGGTTACTTCGATAACCTTGATACCGCCTTCAATCGCATGTTTGGCAATCTCGACAACCTCTTCGGGGGAATCCCCGCGAAGGACAGCGACGACGCCTGCATGATGAATTTGTTCGATCAGTCTTAGCTTTTTCATGTTTACACACTCCTTCTCGTCTATGAATGGATTCGAAAGAAAAGATGACTCGTTTAAAGAACAGGAGTTAACGTTCGATATGAGCAGCGTTCCCGCGCCGCTGTTGTACCTCTTCCCAGGTCGGAAGTGCTTCCCAATCACCGGGCGCTTGGATCACCAGAGATCCGGTTAAGCCGCCCAAGGAGAGGGCCTCTTCGGGTGTCCAGCCTTTGGCGATGCCAGCAAGGAAACCGGCACAGAAGCCGTCGCCTGCGCCTACGGTATCCACCACTTGATCCACCTGCTCAAAAGGAAGGGAATAGGTGTGGTTCTTGTGGACAATGACATTGCTCCCATTGAAACTTTTGATAACGGACATGGCGGGAAACTGTCGCAGACGATCCAGGATCACCTGCTCGTCCTCTGTTTCGAACAGCAGCTTGCATTCATCATAACCTGGAAGAAAATAATCACAGGCTTCCGCAAGCTCCAGCAATACAGGACGAGCCTCTTCGATATTCCATAGCTTGAGCCTGAGGTTAGGGTCAAAGCTGATCAGGACGCCATGCGCTTTGCATACGGAAATGACATGCCGTATCGTCTCCAGGCAGCTGCTGCTTAAAGCTGCGGTGATGCCTGTAAAATGAAGGATACGGGCATTGGCTATGTATTCGGAGTCTACATGGTCCGGGGTCATTTGACTGGCAGCAGAGCCTTTGCGGTAGTAATAGACGGAGGATTGACCGCGAACGTTCTGTCGCAGCATAAGACCGGTCGGTGCAACATCCGTTTGTCTGGCGGCGGAAATGTCGACACCTTCTCCTCGAAGCGTTTTCAAAATACCGGTTCCGATCGGATCGTTGCCGAGTTGACCGAACCATCCGCTGCTGCAGCCAAGTCTGGAGAGCCCGATGGCGAGATTGCTTTCGGCACCACCGAAGGATTGTGCCATGCTTCCTCCTTGTCCTATGCCCCGTGTGCCTTCCGGATATAGTAATCCCATCGATTCACCGAACGTGATGACATCGATAGGACGCTTACCATTCTTCATAGAATCTACCCCCTTATATTCAGTCTCCGTTATTAACACTTTACCCTGATGGGGAGGATAACTCAATAATAAATAACACAATATAAACAACCTCCTATCAGGAGGGATAGGAGGTATGCATGGGCCTTAGATGTTTATGGAGCAAACAAAAAACAAATGGTTAGAAACCTTTATACTGAGGCTCTTCCTGTTCAAGCTGCTGAACCCGCTGGGCCACTTGGTCCACGACTTGCTGTGTTTGTTGTGCTGCAGCCGTGAACAAATCCTTGGCATTTTGATCTTGCGTGGACAGTGCAAATTGCTCAAGGCTGGCTTGAGCGCTTTTTAAGGATGAGAGACATGTTTTGACGTCGGATGCTACGGTCATTGGTTTTTATCACTCCTTTCATGCGTAATAATGTACGCATTTTGCAGAAGAACATGCATGAAGCATAGATTGGGAAATAATGGTGTGATTTCTAAAGGGATATTTGACAATAATCTATAGAGTGATTATCAAGTTAAATGAGGAGGTTTTATTGTGGCCCAATGGTTGGAAATTGTACTTAGAACCTTATGTGCTGTGGTCGTGTTGTTTCTGATGACAAAACTGCTGGGCAAGCGGCAGGTTTCGCAGCTATCTTTTTTTGAATATTTAACGGGGATTACGATCGGCAGCTTGGCGGCCTATATCTCCTTGGATCTTGATGCGAACTGGTATTTGGGATTAGTAGCTCTGGGCGTGTGGGTAGCCTGTTCATTAATTATTGAATTCCTGCAAATCAAGAACAAGAATGTCAGGGACTTTATCGATTTTAAGGCGACCGTGCTCATTAAAGATGGCAAGATATTAGAAGACAATTTAAAGAAAGAAAGACTGTCTGCCGATGAGTTAATGGAGCAGCTGCGGAAAAAAGACGTGTTTCAGGTCGCTGACGTGGAATTTGCCATCATGGAGTCAAGCGGAGAGATTAATGTGCTGCAGACGCGTGAGAATCTGCCTTTAACCCCTAAAGATCTTGGTATCCAGGTAGCGCCGGAAAAAGTTGCACAGGTTGTGGTCATGGATGGTAAAGTCATGGATGAACCGCTGCGCGTTATGGGCTTCAATCAGGGATGGCTGGTAGAAGAACTGGACAAGCAGGGCGCCAAGATCAAGGATGTATATCTTGCCCAGGTAGACACTTATGGACAGCTGACCGTCGATTTGTATGATGATCAGATTCAGGTTCCGCAAAATGAGGAGCGAAAACTGCTCTATGCGAATTTGAAGAAATGTCAGGCGGATTTGGAGTTGTTCAGTCTCAGTACAAAGAGCAAGAAGGCCAAGAAAATGTATGAGGAAAGCTCCAAACAGATCGAGAAAATTATAGCCGAGGTAAAGCCAATCCTGAATACTTAATTCACCACCGCCGAGTCATAATTCCGCGAAAATCAGAATAGGATATTTTTGTGTATTACAAAAGGAGCCGGTTGCCGCCGACTCCTCGCACAGCAGATCATCACCTGCAAGGTGGATATTTGCTTGCAACCAGACGTAAGAAATAGATTCATCTGTACAAGGGACGGGTCTATTTCTTATTATGGAAGGCAAGGATCGAAACGACCAGAGTGGCGAACGATATCATTAAAGCCAAAGCTTCATTCACGCCCATGCCTATCACCTCCTGCTGCCACCCTTGCCAGCTGGTCTACTGTACTATATAATATGCCAATTGCTTACAATAAAAGAACCTTTTTGTAGGAAGCGCTTACATAAAATGTTGATTTTTTGACAAGATAAGAAAGTATTAACTTCAGAGGTTTATCATACTTACCTCGCGAAGGAGAAGGCTATAATATCAGTATAAAAGGTGATTGTTCCAGAAGCTAAGGGAGCTGCAAATGCCGCTCTCTTATTCGTTTTTTCAATTCGATATCGATACAGTTTCAGATTCAAGCGGATTTATGATTCGCTTTAGGTTTTTGTTTATGCTTGGGTTTGCGTTTACGGAACAAGGAGACAATCCAATAGAAAACAGGGATGAACTCCATAAGAATAAAGAAGATCGCCATCCCGAAAGAATTAAAGTCCTGGAGAAAAAGGATCGGATTTTGCGAATACTGGTATGCAATGACGATAGCAGTTCCCCCAATAATGGCGATCAGCGGCCCATCCATTTGCTTCAGGTGAAGCAATTTGGCAAGACATCTTACACTTACGTGGATGAGAAAGGCGCTGTGGAAGAACATCGAACTGCTCCATAATCCAATGATAAGCGGATCGGAGTTGCCGAGGAAGCCACTGGCTGCGCGCATCAATTCAACGAGTGGATATTGCATCTCCCGCCCTAGATAAGGGCCGAAATTTAGTAAAGCTGAAGCCCATTGGAGAAATATGCCTATAGTCACCAATATCCCTGAGGCGGCGAGGTTTCGAAAGGATTTTCGATCAAATTGGATATAGGGAGCAAGAAAGAGGAAGACGAGCCATTCCGCGAAGAATGAAAGACAGAACAGGGCGTCCTTAACGGCCGACTCATAATTGTGATGCCTGACCAGCGCGATCATCATATCAAAATGGGCTTCCTTGAAGAAAAACAAATTCATGGACACGATCGCAATGACAATGACGAGAAACAGCCCGTCGGACATATAAATCATCGTCTCCATACCCCATCTGGCGGTAATCATAACGACCAAACCCACGATCAGGAGCACGAACCATTGAGGAGATTCACGCATGTAATTGGTGTCGAAGAATAAAGTGAAGCTTTCGATATCCATCCCTATGTAATTGATCGACCAGAAAAATACCAAAGCGACGACCGGGATATGAATCCATTTGCTGACAAGTTTACTGCCGAAATCGATCCAGGGTTTCTGAGGATCCCACAGCGCGAGCTTTACCATAAACCACAGGAAGATTAAACTCATCACATAGCCGCCCAGAATCGCAGCCCATCCTAAGTAAGCAGAGTTCCACAATAGGGGACTGATCAGAAATCCAGTAGGTATGGCGTTAAGATAGACAAATCCGAAACGAAACAGCTGCCAGGGAGTATTGCGCATGTTGGGTTCGTACATCCTTTCCGTCATAGATTATAGTCCTCTGTGAAAGTACGCCGATAGATGTTTTTGTTATAGGTTATCAAGCCAACCGAACAGCAGCATAATCAGATGGTTGGGGGTCAGCCACTCGTGAGAAAACAAGGCGAATAAATTCCAGACGGTAAACGCAAGGATCAGCAGGAGAACCGTCCATTTTTCACGAGGTGCTTTTGCCTTTTTCTTCGCGATATACCATTCCACCAAGGAGTACACGAGGAACAGAAGAGCGAGCATGGGCAAAACCTCCTTATTTCGGATTCATTTTGAGTATGGATCCGAAGTTTCGAATCTTAATGTCGGTAACAACCTGGATCTCCACTTCGTTTTTGTAATAATCGGGCCAGTTGGCACGAACCTTGTGCCAATGATCCGGATAGTTCCAATCCACCAGCATGCCAAGCTGCAGGATGTCTGCTCCTACTCGCTGCGATGTATGAAGAGCTTTTCTTAAATGACCGGCGATTTGATCATTGAGCTCACGCTCGATCAGCTCTTTCACATGAAGGGTATCAAACTGCCTTTGCTTTGGTTTGTATATGACATCGCCCGTTCCGCTTAGCTTTACTGTGAACACCGGATGACCCGAAACCATGCGTACGGACTTATTGGATCTTGATGTGATGACAAACACGCTTGCTTTCTCGCCATTACTCCAATGAACAGTATACATAGGACCTTTTACCTCGTTTACTCCCCAACTGACGGCAAGCGACTCCTTCATCGGGAGTGTGGCAACGAGTTTATGATGACGGAAAAGCGCCGTGCCCTGAATCCCTGCCCAGGGTTCCAGTTTCTCTTGGTCGGCCACCATAGGCTTCAAGCCTGCTGACAAATAGTTCAAGGCATAGCCTTGATTGGCCGATTCGGCATAGAGGCAATCCTTCAGGTTCGTCACGATCATGTTGTGCTGGTCTGCAAATCGGGTGAGTACCTCCGAGGGCATCTGCTCAAAGACCGGCGTCAGCTCCGCGACTTTTTTGGCGTCTCCGGGTGCAACCATTAAATAAATATTCAGGTTGGTTGTCGGTTCTCGCTGAAGCCAGTCCGTAAGCTCTTCTAATCCCGCCTCCGCGAAGCTTTTGCCAACGATTACGACCTTGGTGTGACTGAAGTCAAAACGTCTGGAAAGATCCCGTTGAATCAGGTGCAGGGCATCCTGCACGGTACTGGAGGTCTTGGTTACCATGGCATACGGGTCACCACCACCTTGGGCGCCTGCTTGGCTTCCAGATGTAAGCCGATTTGGAAGGGGGGCACTGATCGTAACTTCCACGGTGTCTTTTTGCTGACCTTTATTTACATACATGGCAAATACAAAGGTTTGCTCATTGATTTCAACCTTGGTCATCGTGAAACCGCAACCCGTTAACAGAGTCAGGGGAAGCACCAATTTGAACAAGTTAAACCATTTGAGTAGAGGCATTATGGCTTTCGTCTCCTTATATTGTTGGATGATGCATAGGTTTTAGGCCTATTCTTCATCAGCATGGACGGCGCCCGCAGGAAGGTATCCTTCCATTCCGATAATATAAGCGGAGCAACCGGCTGCAGATAAGGCGTCTTGAATGACTTTAGGGAAGCCATATGGCCATACACAAGGAAGGCGGCAGCAAACACGCCGATTAGACCCAGCGTCCCTCCGAGTATGAGTATGGGGAAGCGCAGCAAGCGGAACGCAAGCCCGAGCTCAAAGTGCGGAATGATGTAAGAAGCGATACCGGTTATCGATACCACGATGACCATTGGGTTGGATACGATTCCCGCTTCCACCGCGGCCTGTCCAATGACGATGGCGCCGATAATGGATATCGTCTGCCCGACGGGCTTCGGGATCCGGGTTCCGGCTTCCCGCAGCGCTTCAAAGGTCAGTTCCATGATCAGTGCCTCCGTTAAAGCGGAGAACGGGATATTCTCACGCGATGCCGCAATGGTGATCAGCAGATCGGTGGGTATGATGGATGGCTGAAATGTCGTGATCGCCACATATAGCGAAGGCATCAGTAATGAAATAATGGCGAACACGAACCGGACAATCCGGATCCAGCTGGAGGAGAAGAAGCTGTGATAATAATCCTCGGACGACTGCAGCAGGGAAAATAGAGTGACTGGCACGATCAGTGCCGACGGCGTTCCATCCTGCATAATGCCGACCCTGCCTTCAAGCAGAGAAGCGGCTACGGAATCCGGTCGCTCTGTGTATTGAAACTGCGGAAACGGGGATTTCACACCTTCCTTCATCTGCTCGGACAAGGTGCTGATCCCGAAGATGCCATCAATGGATATGCTATTCAACTGCCGGTCTACTTGAGCGACAACTTCGGGTTTGCATAAGCCGTCGACATACACCATATATACGGAGGTCTTGGAATAGTCACCAATCTGATAACGCACGGTTTTGAGGTCCGTATGCTTGATTTTGTGCCGGAGCAGCGACAAATTCGTGCCAATGTCTTCGATAAAAGCTTCTTGCGGCCCGTTCACCACGAGCTCATTCTGAGATTCCGAAACCGCCCGTTTCTGATACAACGCGATGTCAAATAAATAAGCCTCTGCCAACTGCTCCACAACCACTACCGCTGTGCCTTCGACAATCATATTGGCAATATACTCCGCCGAGGAAGAGCGATGAAATGGAACCGACAGGATATCTCCACGATCCATACGGTCAATGAAGTCGTTAAAATTATGCTGAATCAACGCGGCTTCCTTAATCAGCGGTTTAACGATATGTTCGTGCAGGGTGCTGATATCCACAATGGATTCAATGTAGATGACGGTGCACGTTGATCCATGGACACGTAAGGATTGATAGATGACATCCTCGCAATTCGCAAGCCGTTCTTTAACAGGGTCAAGCAGTACGTGCTGCGCTTTCGATTTCACTTTCGTTCTCCCCTCCTTTGCCGATATGTAGTAAAGGCTCATCCTCTTTAGAATGCCGTACTTTTAGCAATTTATACCGAATTTTCCAGAGAAATTGACCAGAGAAAGTAGGGAGTTGGGATAAGGCAGGGAGGGACTATGCAGCTTGGTTCTGAAAATGAATAAGCGCCTAGGAAGGGGGTTCCTGGCGCTTTTCTGTGTGACTACTAATTAAGACTTCAATTTTCCTCTTCGAATGGATTCTTTGATTTTATGAAGCAAGGGTCTGCGGTAAACGGAAAGCAAGATGCGCAGCAAAATATAGAGTATTAATGTAGACAGGACACTGTTGATGAGGGCACCGACAAGAAAGTTGACGCCCATATCGCCTAATCTGCCGAAATGGTCCGTCTCAACGATATAATCCGTCTCAGGGACAGGAACCGTGAGGGCATCTTCGATTTCAAAGGATTTGGGAAATGTGGTGAACAGATGCACAAATACTCCGATTCTATAGTTTAAATAGAACAGGATTGGCCACAAGACGGAGCCTGCCGAAGCTGCAAGGAAGGCGGAGGGGATATTCCCGCGAACCATACGAGCGAGCAGCGGAGCCAGCAGCAGATCAATGCCGAAGGTTGGATACCAGCAAGGGAAGAAGCCTACGGCAAAACCGAGCGCAATTCGATGATCGCTATTTTGCATGCGGAGAGTCCGGAGAATATAGTATTTCAGTCGTCGAATGTATTTATGAAGCAAAACCGTCTCCTCCTGCACGTACTAAATACAATAATGAAGGGATTGGAACCCCATATCATATGTAGGGGATTCTATTTATAATAGGAAGAACTTTCAAGAATTATATAGTAGTGCTTGTAAACCGTCAATCGATGAAGGATCAATATATGTGTGGAATATTACTTTGACATGCATAGTAATATGCGTTATATTATACCCATTCCATTCCGTTAAGGAGGTCCGGGTATTTGATTGAATCCTTACATAACAGTGATTTGATACGTGGCAATATTGATACCTTTATTCTGCGCGTGTTATCGGACGGGGATAATTACGGCTATCAGATCATTAAAGAAATCTCGCTACGAAGCGGGAATCGATTTGAGCTGAAGGAGCCTACATTATATTCCAGTCTGAGAAGGTTGGAGAAGCAGGGATTCATCCGTTCCTATTGGGGAGAAGAAACCCAGGGCGGAAGGCGCAAATATTATAACCTCAGCCAGGAGGGACAGGGACGCTTGCTGCAAAATCAGGAGGAATGGAAGGCTGCGCGCGAGATTATCGATGTTCTGATCGGGAACGGAAAGGAGCTGACGGATCAATGACCAACAGGCATGACTTAGAGATCTTTGTGGACCGTCTATTTGCGAATCAACGCAAAACCAAGGAAGTGGTAGAGCTGAAGAATGAGGTTCTCAGCAATTTGGAGGCGCGGGTTACGGATTATATGGAGAACGGCATGGAATATCAATCGGCCATCAGTCTGGCGATCGATAACATCGAAGATATCGAGGCCCTCATTGACGATAATCAAAAAGTTTACAGCTACCGTTTCCGGTATGACCTTGTTCAGAGCGCGCTTATTTATTCCTTGTTGGCGTGGATCGTCACCATTCCGGCCCGATTTTTGCCAAGCGGTATAGGGGTGAACACCCTCCTGCTGTGCGTCGTTGTCTTAACCGGAGCGGTGTATCTTTCCATGTCACGGCATCTGAAACGGTATGAGAAGCAGACAGCTGTCATCAACGCAGGCAAATTGGCCAAATGGAGCAAAGGGGCATGGTGGCTGTGGTCGATATTTATCGTAGTTGTATCCATGTACACTTTCGTAATTCAATACGGCAGTGATCTATGGTTTGGGCGAGAGCTGCGGATCGATGGGCCCTATTCGTTCTACGTGACCGTCATGCGATATGCCATCCCGATGACGTCGGTCATCATTCCGCTGCTTGTCCAAAAAGCTTGTAAACTAACCCTTCGACTTGAGGTGAATGAACCATGAGCAGAAAAAATTGGCTGATTGTTGCACTCCTGCTTGTCGGAATAGCAGGTATGGCTGCATTAGAGGGATTCATCAAGCCCAGGGCCAACGAACAGGCCGTTCAATATGAAGCGGCGCAGAATGATCCGTTAACTCATGATATCCGGAATTCGTTAGGCTTCGCCAGCCCGTATATGGGGAATGCCGGGAACCTGATCAATTTGAATGCTTCGCTTCCGATGCGTGACATCGGGCGCACATTTCAGCTGTACCCGGAGGAATTGACGGCCGAGCTCCGATTCCAGGCCAGGGCTGGTGATCTGCAAGAGGAGAAGCTGAAGCAGCTGCTGGTTTATAATTCCACTGCGAATTTTGCCATGATTGATAATTTGCAGAAGCTGATCTTCGTCTTTGAAGACCAAGCCTTCACCATCCGGCGGGACGAGGTGGAGTCGTGGTATGGCAGCCAGGTTACGCTTGCTTCATTACGGGATGCCGGGACATGGGAGAAGGAAGTTCAATCCCGTCTTGATGATATGAAGTATGTCGGTGATTACGTAGAGAACCTGGTTGAACGTAAGTATCTATAGAGATAAAAAGCGTTCAGTAGAGTTAAAGCGAAGGGGAGTATACAGATGGGAGCGGAGCAACGCCAATTAAGTTTGGGTGCTTTTCTAATGAATTACGGCCATCATATCGCCGCTTGGCGGCATCCCGATTCGGCGGGGGTCGGAGCCGTGGATCACGATTTCTATAAGCGCTGCGCTCAAGCAGCCGAACGCGGGAAATTCGATATGGTATTCCTTGCGGACAACAACTCGATTCCGTTGATCGAGGATTTGCAGACGAATGTCAGCTTTCTGCAGCCTGAAGCGCTGACCATGCTCAGCAGTCTGGCTGGCGTTACGGAGTATGTTGGATTAGCCGGCACGGCATCTACCACATTCAACGAGCCCTACGCTTTGGCAAGGCGCCTCTCCACTCTGGATCATATCAGCGGCGGCAGAGCCGCATGGAATGTGGTGACCTCTACGAAGGATGCAGAGGCACGCAATTTCGGCTCGGCTGTATTAATGGAGCACGGGAAGCGGTATGAACGGGCGGAGGATTTTCTACAGGCTGTGACGGGTTGTTGGGACAGCTGGGAGGACGATGCCCTTGTGTTGGATCGGCAGAGAGCTGTCTTTGCGGATACGACCCGGATTCATCGGGTACATCATGAAGGAGCGTTTTTCAGGGTGGAGGGTCCGTTGAACATGCCCAGATCTCCGCAAGGCAGGCCCGTTATCATTGAAGCTGGAACCTCGGAAGCGGGAAGAAGACTGGCAGCCCAAACAGCCGATGTTGTGTTCACGGCCTGTGAGAGTAAAGAAGATGCGATAAGGTATTACCGCGAGTTTAAGGACTTGCTCAAGGAGTATGGACGGGAAGGGGAAGAAGTGAAGGTACTGCCGGGCCTGCTGATCTTCCTCGGAGAGAGCGAAGCCGAAGCTTTGGCGTATCACCGGACGTTCAGCGAGCTCATCGTGCCGGAAGCAGGGGTGAAATATGTATCTCAATTGCTAAATGCGGATTTGACCGGATATCCGGTAGACGGTCCGCTGCCTGATCTGCCGAGGGAAGGGAACAGCAGCCGGGCGATCATGATTATGGATATGGCTGCGAAATCGGGCATGAGCATTCTGGAGCTTGGCAGGCATTACGCGGTCTCCAGAGGTCACATGACGATGATCGGAACCCCGCAGCAGATTGCCGATCGGATCGAGGATTGGTTTCGAAGCGGGGCTTGCGACGGATTCAACATTATGGCCCCTTTGCTTCCGAGCGGGCTCGAACAGTTTGTGGAGCGCGTAGTCCCGCTGCTTCAGCAGCGCGGGCTGTTTCGCGAGGACTATACAGGCAGAACGTTACGGGACCATCTCGGTCTCATCCGGCCGGAAACCCAACATTAAAAATAATTGACGACAAAATTAGACGGTGCTATAATCCTACTTAACACATCGGAAATAATAGAATTGATGCACATTCTACCGGACAGCCGGAGATGCATCCTTGGATCAACTTGTGATCCGAGGTGTGTCTTCGGCTGTTTTTTATGAATCTTACGAGGAGGCTGCAATGTATGAAGTATAGAGCACTAGGCAGAACGGGAGTTCAAGTGTCGGAGGTGAGTCTCGGGACGATGGCGTTCGGGCGCTGGATCGATGAGAGGGCTTCGGCCGCCGTATTGGATCAGGCGCTTGCTTCCGGAATCAATCTGATCGATACAGCTGACGTGTACGGTACGGGCATGGATAACGGGAACGTAAACCAGCTAGGGGAATCGGAAGAAATTTTGGGCAGGCTGCTGAAGGGGCGAAGACAGGATATTCTCTTGGCTACGAAGCTGCATAACCGGATCGGACCCGGCATCAATGACCAAGGCCAAAGCCGCTATCATATTTATCGCGCGCTGGAGAACAGCCTTGCTCGGCTCCAGACGGATTATATCGATCTTTATCAAGTGCACCGGTTTGATGAGTTTACCCCGCTGGACGAGACGCTTGAGGCACTTACGGATCTTGTGCGTCAGGGCAAAATCCGCTATATCGGCTGCTCGAACTACGCGGCTTGGCAGCTGGCTAAAGCTCATGGCATCAGTGCGCTGCATGGCCTTCGTCGATTCGAGAGCGTGCAGCCGGAATACAGCCTCATTACGAGGGATATCGAACGCGAATTAATTCCCTTTGCCCAGTCCGAGGAGGTTGGGGTTATCGTGTACAGCCCGCTCGGCCGGGGCATATTGTCCGGGAAGTACCGGGCGGGCGAAGCTCCCCCATCGGACTCGCGCCTGGCTGCAGGTGAACAGCGATTGCAATTGCTGCTGAACCAGCGGCATGCGCTCTCCATTGTGGAAGGGATCCGGCCGCTGGCCGAGCAGCGGGGATGGACGCTTCCGCAGTTCGCCCTGAACTGGGTGCTCAGCCGCCCGGGCATCACGTCAGCCATTGTCGGGGCATCCAAGCCCGAGCATATCGCGGAAACATTGAAGCATTCGGATGAGCGGCTGACAGAGGAAGAACTGCAGGAGATCGACCGCTTAACGGAGGAACTCCGCGGATAAAGCGGATATATAGGTGACATACCCATACAGCACGATATCAACTATAACTAATATGGATCAGGAAGGTGACACAACCATGAGTTCAAAACGTCGTCAATTGCATCTTGGATTGTTTTTATTCGGGACAGGCTATCATCCAGCGGGCTGGAGACTGCCCGAAGGCAAGACGGACGGGGCTTACGATCCCCAGTTCCTGAAGGAGGTCGCCCAGAAGCTTGAGAAGGCCAAGTTCGATTTCTTTTTCCTGGGGGACCGATTGGCCACGAGCGCGGATATGCAGCATTTATTCCCTTCCCAAATGACGCGGCTGGAGCCGTTCACCATGCTGTCCTACCTGGCAGCGGCAACGGATAAAATCGGTTTGATCGGCACGGTGAACACCACCTATGCCGAGCCTTACAACATCGCACGCTTCACGGCATCGCTGGATCATCTCAGCCGGGGCCGGGCTTCATGGAATGTCGTAACAGGCTCCGATACGCGGGCTGCTCTGAATTTCAGCCGGGAGAAGCATTGGGATAACGCCAAGCGGTACGACTATGCCGAGGAATTCATCGAAATTGTCAGCGGACTGTGGGACACCTGGGAGGATGACTCCCTTCCGCGTGACAAGGCAAGCGGCATGTTCGCAGATGGCAGCAAGGTGCACGCCCTGAACCATGTCGGCGAGCACTTCTCCGTCGCCGGTCCGCTGAACATTCTGCGCCCGATACAGGGGCAGCTTCCGCTGATCACGGCAGGAACCTCCCTGCGCAGCCAAATGCTGGCGGCCCAATATTCCGATATGGTCTTCACCGGAACGAACGTGAAAGAAGTCGCCGTGAAATTTTACAAGGAAGTGAAAGGCCGCCTGCCGGAGTATGGAAGGGAAGCTTCGGATTTGAAGGTCCTCCCCGGGCTGGTTCCGATCGTGGGCCGGACGGAGGAAGAAGCACGGGCCAAATATGCGGAGCTGAATGAGCTGGTCGTTACGGATTACGACCTGGGACCGCTGTCCGATAAGATCGGAATCGACCTGAGGGGATATTCGCTGGAGGATCCGCTGCCTGACCTATCCGCTTCGGAAACCGCGCTGCACTGGGCCGGCTTGGCCAGAGGGGCCAACGGACGAGAAGATATTACGATCAGGGACCTGTTCTATTTCTTCACCGTCACGGTCCGCGGGCATCTGCTCGTGGTCGGCAGCACGCAGCAGGTGGCGGATATCATCGAAGAGTGGTTCCGGGATGAAGCTGCAGACGGATTCAATGTGTGCCCGCCTTATATGCCGGGTGGACTGGATTTGTTCCTGGAGTTGGTTGTCCCCGAGCTTCAGCGTCGGGGCTTGTTCCGTACCGAATATGAAGGCAGCACCTTCCGGGAGCATTTGGGACTGAGCCGCCCGGGGAACCGCTATGATCTGATTGCGAAGGGGTGAGCCTGATGGGAACGAGGAAAGCCAAGAAATTCCGCGGCATCTGGGCGGGGCAGGCGGTTTTGCTGCTGATTATACTGGGCATCTGCGAGCTTCTGGTTCGTACGGAAACCGTCAGCAGCCTGTACCTGCCCGCACCTTCCCAGGTATTCCTAGAGCTGTTCAAACTGTTCGGTGACGGGGAGATCTGGAAGCATCTGTATGTCACCCTGGGCGAATTCGTTGCGGGCTACGGCATTGCCGCCCTTGGCGGTTTGGCCGTCGGCATGGCTCTGGTGCTGATCCCTTGGGCGGAGCAGTTCTTCCGGCCGTATCTCTCGGCGCTGATGGCGATTCCGAAAGTCACGATTGTGCCGCTGCTTGCGCTTTGGCTCGGGATCGGGGTCACGCATAAAATATCGATTGTGTTCCTGTTCTGTTTCTTTACGATCACGGTCAATACGATGACCGGAATTAAACAGACGGCGGACAACCATCTGAAGGTCGCCCAAGTTTTCGAGGCCACGCGGTACCAGACCATCATGAAAGTGATTTTGCCATCGGCTTCGCCAACCATTTTTGCGGGTCTGCGTTTATCGGCTGCAACCGGACTGGTCGGGGCTCTGTTCGGGGAGATGCTGGCGTCGAAGGATGGCCTTGGGAATATTCTCGTGAAGGCGACATCGCTGTATAATACCGCGCAGGCCTTTGCTATCGTAGCGCTGGTTACCGTGGTATCCGTACTTATTATTTCATTCATCGATTTGTTGGAACGCAATGTGTTTTTGAAATGGAAATCATCATAGTTCATCAGAAAAAGCTTCACTTACAGGGGGAGAGATCCATATGAACAGAAGAGGAATACGTCCATACCTTATAGCGCTTGCGGCGATATGGCTGATCGCCATGACGGCCGGCTGCGCAAGCGGTCAAGATAACGGCAAGGGAGCGGCACCGTCCGCCGGGGACGGAGAGAGCGCGGCAGGCGCCAAGCTGGAGAAGATCCGGTACGCGCCGCTTAGCGGGGTCAGTGGACTGGCGGTGTCCTTCGGGGCGGAGAAGGGATTCTTTGAGGAGGAAGGACTCGACGTCGAATTTATCACCACCAAGGATCCGATAGCCGGTCTGACCAGCAAGGACATTGACGTGGTCGACGTGGCCACGACGACGGCGATTGTGGCTGCGGGCAAGGGCGCTCCCGTCAAAATCGTCTCCTCCATGTTCCGGACCAAGGGGCCGTTCTACCTGATCGCCTCGCCGGAGATCCAGAAGGTGGAAGACCTGAAGGGCAAGAAGGTGGGCATCGCCGTGTTCGGCAGCGGCCTGGAGGTATATACGCAGGTCATCCTGAAGGAGCACGGATTGAGTCCGGACGATGTGACCTTCATTGCCAACAGCACGCATCAGGCGGCTTACGCGAGTCTGGAAACCGGACAGGTCGACGCCACCATCATTCATGAACCGTTCGCTTCTCTCGCGGAGAAACAGGGAAAAGGCCATATCATCGCTACAGGCTGGGATTACCTGCCGACCTTCCACACCGGGGTGCTGGCGGCGCGCGACGGTATTCTGGAAGAGAAACCGGAATTGGTCGAGAAGCTGCTGCGGGCTTATTTCAAATCTCAGGAATATGCGAAGAGCCATCCGGACGAGTTTAAGACTTACTATCTGAACAATATCGAGATCGATCCCGTGGTGCTGGATCTGGCGCTGGAGCGCGAAGAGGTGCTGTGGGAGAACAATCCGGACGTGGACATCAACGCGTTGAATGATACCCAGCAGATTCAGAAGGAGCTGGGCTTCCAGGATGAGATCTATAAGGTGGAGGACATCCTGGACCTCAGGTTTATTCCGAAAAAATAAAGTGTGACAGGAGGCGTTCCTATGTCCGGCTTTACGGTTGAAAATGTCTCGAAGGTCTATGACGGCGATCTTCCTACGATCACGCTTCAACATATAAATTTGCAGGTCCGGGACGGCGAATTCCTGTGCATCCTTGGGCCGAGCGGCTGCGGGAAAAGCACGCTGCTCGAACTGCTGGCGGGGTTGCAGCTCCCGACGGAAGGCGAGATTTTGCTGGATGGCGCGAAGGTTAAGGGACCCACCCGGAGCTCGGGGGTTGTATTTCAGGATGCATCCCTGTACCCATGGCGGACGATTTCACAGAACGTGGGTCTCGGGCTGGAGCTGGGCGGCATGAAAAAGACGGAGCGGCAAACGCTCGTAGACAAATATCTGAATATGGTCGGTCTGCAGGGATTCGGCTCGAAATATCCCCATCATCTGTCGGGAGGCATGCGGCAGCGCGCAGGGATCGCAAGGGCGCTCGTGAGCAGTCCGAACATCCTCCTGATGGACGAGCCGTTCGGCGCGGTGGACCATCTTACCCGGCTTCAGCTTCAGCAGGATCTGCTCCGCATATGGCAGGAGGAGAAGAAGACGGTGGTGTTTGTGACCCATGACGTATCCGAAGCCGTCTTTCTCGCAGACCGGGTCGTCCTGCTGTCCCCGCGCCCCGGGCGCATTCACCATATTTTCGACGTTCCTCATGAGCGTCCGCGCAAGCGGGAGGATGCCAGCCTCCTGAAGATTCAGAACGACATCTACTCTGCGATTTATGATGTAAAGACGGAAGCGGATTTGGAATTTAGGATTTAATCAGCGGCTTGAAATCAGAAGGGACGTGGAACTCATGTCAAGTAATATCGTAAGCAAGGAATGGGTGCTGGAACAGCTGCAGTCGAATCCGGGTCAGCTTGTCATTGCGGATGTCCGATTCAGCCCGGGCGATCCGGGTTACGGCTTTGAGGCTTACCAGCGTGAGCATGTTCCCGGTGCCGTATTCGTTGATTTGAAAAAGGATCTGATGGATCCTCCAGGCGAGCACGGCGGCCGGAGTCCCTTACCGCATCTGGAGGAGCTGGCCCGGCGACTCGGCAAGTTCGGGATCGATGCGAGTACGCCCGTTGTTGTCTATGACGATGACCTTCGCCCGGAAGGGGCGCGGTTATGGTGGATTTTGAAATACCTGGGCCATGGGTCGGCATATATATTGGATGGAGGATTCGCAAGCTGGAAGTCAGCCGGATATCCGCTTACATCGAAGAAGAGCGAGGTAACTCCGCGTGTATTCCAGGCAAGTGTCCAGGAGGATTGGCTGGCTGATGTGAACGAGGTGAGGGCAAAGCTTGGCGCAGCCGGCGTGACCCTGCTCGATTCAAGGGACTGGAAGCAGTTCACGGGAGAAACGGCGCCGCTGGATCCGGTGGCCGGACATATTCCGGGAGCGGTGCACGCCTTTTGGAAGGACGGGATGGATGAGGACGGGACATGGAAGGGAGCAGAGCGGCAGCGGGAACGTTTTGCCGGAATATCTCCCGAGGATGAAGTGATTGTGTATTGCGGCTCCGGGCTGTCCGCGTGCCCGAACGTGCTGGCTTTGCAGGAAGCCGGATACCGTAAGGTGAAGCTGTATGCAGGCAGCTGGAGCGACTGGATCAGCTATAAGGACAATCCGGTGTCGATTGGGAACGTGTAAAGCTGAGGAGCCTGCGTCTCACGCAGGGCAACATCAATCTAGATAACATACGGAAGGTTTGTCGACCAGAACACTGGAGGCACAGTCATGGGGCTGTGTCTTTTTGTTGTTTTTTTACCTGATGAAGGCAGGCGTAACATGCCAGGGTTCCACGGTAGCTGGAAACATTCTTTTTTTGTGAGGGAGGGATATCATGTGAAGGAGTTTGCCTTTGAGTATGCCGAAATGAAGTACTGCATACCGTCGGATATGGAAAGAAAGGGAGGAATCTGGATTCTCCGTACAGGCCGCAGCATGGCGAAACCCCATTATTACGTGGGCCCCAAAGTATCCGAAAACTATTCGCTGCATTTTGTTCTAAGCGGAAAGATCTCACTGGCTTACGGGGATGAGGAGGTCACTTTGTCGGAAGGGGACGTCTTTTGCCTGTTTCCTCATACGAGGTTCAGTTACTGGGAACCGAATCGCCATTCGGAGCCGTCGCTGCGTACGCAGTGGGTCGTCCTGGATGGAGAATTAACTGACAGTGCATTGAGCCGGATCGGGTTACATCCGGGCCAGCCCTTTATGTTTGCCGTGATGAAGGGGGAGCTGCAGGCGGTGTTGAATCAAATATTCGGGTGTGTGGATGACGATACCATTGGCAACGAATTTGGACGACAGAAATGGTTATATCAGCTGTTTGAACTGCTGGCTGCCGCCACGGTCAAAAGAGGGAGTAAATCGAACTGGCTCGAGCAAAGCGTTCATTATATGGATTCCCATTACATGGAGGGGATCACGGTCACGGATGTTGTCGAGTATGCTGGCGTACACCGGACGCATCTGTATTGTGAATTTATTCGGGCGTATGGCATCAGTCCGAGTCATTATTTAATGAAGCTGCGGATGGAGCGGGCAGCGGTGCTGCTGACCGAAACCGATGTGTCCGTGACGGAGGCTGCTTTTTCGCTGGGATATTCCAACCTCCACACGTTTTCGAGAGCATTCGCTAAGTATTACCGCATATCGCCTACCTCGTATCGGCAGCAGCGCGTGCCGGTGCCAATGTAGTTTAGTTGAGTAGGAAAGGGTATGCATAACAAGACTGTGACAGGGAAGCGTGAGACCTGTTGCAGTCTTTTTCGCTTGGATAGGCAGCAAGGGCCGTTAAATAGTGTCGTTTTATCCTTGAAATGGCTAAGATTTCCAAGTGATTTGCATGTAGGATAGAATGGATCAACGATTCTTGGTGGTCACACGGCTATGAGATGAAGGGAGGGATTGAGCGGTCAGGGGGATGAGCAGCACGGGATCTTCGAGCTTTTTTCCGTTTATTACATTTCAAGAAAGAGGTGTTATTCATGAAAAAGCTAAGTGTGTTCAGAAAGAAAATGACGACAATGCTTATGGCTGGCAGCTTGTTATGCGGATTGTTGGTACCGATTCAAGCGTCGGCTGCCGACGTTGCATTTAATGAGCCGCTGAACGGGACGAACCCTAATCTGTTTTATACTTCCGATGGATGGGCGAATGGCCCGGATTTCGGGGTGGGCTGGAAGGCGGCAAACCAGGAGTTCTCTAACGGAATTATGGCTTTACGGCTTGACAATGCGGGATGCCCTGCGAGCTGCTCGGGCAAATCCTACGCTTCCGGTGAATATGCGACACATCTGAAGTACGGCTATGGCCGGGTTGAAGCGCGTATCAAAGCGGCTAAGGGAACGGGCTTGGTGACGAGCCTCTTTACGTATTCCGGTCAAGCCACAGGCACGTCCAATGACGAAATCGATATTGAAATCCTGGGGAAGGACACCACGAAGATGGAAACGAATTATTTTACCAATGGCGTAGGCCAGCACAGCACCATCATCAATTTAGGGTTTGATGCGTCGCTCGATTTCCATAATTATGCGTTCGAATGGTCACCCTCGTCCATCAAGTGGTACGTAGACGGCCAACTGGTTCATACGGAGAATGGCTCCCGCGGGGCGCTTCCGACGAGTCCGGGCCATATCATGGTTAATCTGTGGTCAGGATCGGGACCGGCTGAGATATGGACCGGAACATTCAATTACCCGGGTTCGCCGGTACGCGCGTACTATGACTGGATCAAATTCACGCCGGCCAACTAGTTTATCGGGTATTCAGCCGATGATTTTATCAGGTATGTTGGAGTTTCTTTGATTAGCATCCGCTTATTGTTCTGGAATCATCGCACCAACATGCTGCCCCAGGTCAGAAATGACATTTGGGGCAGCTTTTTATTTACAACTATGGAATATAGATGGTAGAGTTTTTTACAAGAAATGTATGGATGCAACGCTTACAAGAAAATATCGGTTATGGAGGGATTTATCATGCCATCGATCATGCGGGAAGAAGCGATACCGAAGGAAAAAGTAATATTAGCCAAGAATTATCCGATTTTTGTCGCCGATACGATTGGCGTGACCGGCCCCTATCAGAAGCTTCATTGGCACAACGTGCTGGAGATAAATTACATTAAATCCGGTATGGGTTACTACATCATCAACGGGCAAAAATTTGAATTCCAGCAAGGGGATGTACTGCTCATCAACTCGAATGATCTTCACTGCGCTTACGAGACGAAGGATCTTGTCATGACCGTCATTTCATTTGATTCGACTTGGTTTATCCATAACCTCCGGTTCGATCCGGAGCTGTTCAGCCCGTTCCGCGAGATGGGCAAGCATTACATGAACCTGATCCCCCGCGACCATCCGGCCATGGGGAAGCTGCGTTCGCTGCTGTTTGAGCTGCAGGAGGAGCATGTGGGGGAACAGCGGTCTTACGCTACGGTAGTATACTCGCTTCTGCTCCAATTCCTGGCCACCGTAAACCGGCAGTGCCGGATCGAAGGGGAAGGCGGAAGCGAACCCAGCATCAGCGAACGGCAGCTGGAGAAAATGCGTCAAGTCATCATGGTGATGGAGCAAAATTTCGCCCACCCCTGGACGCTGGAGGAGTTGGCTTCCCTGGTCTATCTCAGTCCTTCCAGGTTCAGCGAAATATTCAAGCGTGCGGTCGGCATGCCGCCCCTCTTGTACCTGATCCACATTCGGCTGGAGCAGGCGGTCACGATGCTGGAAGGGGGCCATATGAAAGTGATGGACGTCGCCCTGGAATGCGGCTTCCGCACGCTGACCAATTTTAATCGTCTGTTCAAAAAGCACATCGGCATGACGCCGAAGGCTTCACAAAAGCAACATTCCTAAAAACCAGTGAAATAGTGCTGGTTTTTGCTTGTTTAAGCAGAGAAATGAGCCTGGTCAGGCGATACAATAAAGTGGCAAGCATCTCAAGAATATGTCAACAAACCTAACACAAAATAAAAAGGGGGAGATGCCAATGCCGCAAATCGGGATCGACAGCAGGACGGAGACGCATATGAAGAAAGGCCGCTTGCGCTGCTTTCTGAAGCAATGGGATATACAGCTGATGGTGCTTCCGGCCATGATGTTCATTCTGGTTTTCAGCTACATTCCCATGTACGGGGTACTCATGGCGTTCCAGGACTACAGTCTGTTCAAGGGCTTTCTGAACAGCCCGTGGGTCGGCTTCAAGCATTTTGAGATGTTTTTTGGGGCGCCGGAGTTCTGGACCATTATGCGGAACACTCTGGTCATCAGCCTGCTGAAGCTGTGTATCGGGTTTCCTGCCCCGATCCTGCTTGCGTTAATGCTGAATGAAGTAGGGAGGCATTCCTTCAAAAGAATCGTCCAGACGATCAGCTATCTGCCTCACTTCTTGTCGTGGGTCATCGTCTCGGGCTTTGCGATCTCCATTCTGTCCACGGACAACGGCAGTCTGAACATTCTGCTGCAGAAGCTGAGCCTGATCGATGAACCGATCAATTTTCTATCGGAGCCGAAGTACTTCTGGAGCATCCTGACGGTAACGAATGTGTGGAAGGAGATCGGTTTTTCCTCCATTGTGTATTTGGCGGCCATTGCGGGCATTAATCCCCAACTGTATGAAGCGGCTTCAATTGACGGTGCGAGCCGTCTGAAGCAGATCATCTCCATCACTATTCCGTCCATTATGCCGATCATCGTTGTGTTCTCGATTCTCGCGATCGGCAACTTCCTGAATGCCGGTTTTGAGGACATTTTGCTGCTGGCAGGCAATCCGGTATTGCGGGATGTCAGCGACGTGCTGGACACGTACGTCTACCGGATTGGCATTCAGAACAGCCGATTCTCCTACGCTACGGCGGCGGGTCTATTCAAGGCGATCATCAGCGTATTGTTGTTGGCCGGAGCCAACTACTGGGCCCGACGGTCGGGGAACAGCCTATGGTAGGGCAGAAAGGGGAGAGATGCATATGAGGCTGTCAAACGGAGATCGGGTATTCGTTGGGTTCATCTACGGCTCTTTGGCGTTGCTGGCATTTATCGCGCTGTACCCATTCTGGAACGCTGCCGTCATCTCGTTTAACTCGGGGACCGATACGATGCAGGGCGGCATTACGTTCTGGCCGCGCGAATTTACGCTGGAGGATTACCGCGTAGTGTTCAAGGACGAGCGCCTCATTGACGGGTTCGTCATCTCGGTGCTCCGTACGGTGACAGGTACTTTTCTCTCCATTGCAGCAACCGCCATATTCGCTTATGGCATATCCAAACGCGAGTTGATGGGCCGGAATTTTTATATGGTCACCTGCATCGTGACGATGTACTTCAGCGGCGGACTCATTCCGAATTATTTGCTTATTCGGGAGCTGGGCCTGATGAACTCGTTCTGGGTTATGGTCGTACCAGGCATCATCAGCGTGTGGAATATGATTATATTCCGGACGTTCTTTAAGGGCATTCCGCCCGGCCTTGAGGAGTCGGCCCATATCGACGGTTCCTCGAACTGGGGCGTATTCTTCCGAATCGTGCTTCCGCTATCGGGACCGGTCGTTGCGACGCTGTCGTTGTTCACGGCCGTGTATCATTGGAATGATTGGTTTGCGCCAAGCATTTACATATCCAACACGGATCTGCTGCCGATACAGACGAAGCTTCAGCAGATCCTCAATGCCAATATCATGATGGAACAGATGCAGAACATGGATGCCGCGGCACAGGGCCGGATGAGCGCGATGAAGGCCGTAACGACCAAGTCCTTGTCCATGGCGACCATGATGGTGGCAACCGTTCCGATCCTGTGCGTATACCCGTTCGTTCAGAAGTATTTTGTGAAGGGCGTATTAATCGGTTCTTTGAAGGAGTAATTCACCAGCCATCTTGCCAAGGGTTTGAAGCGGCAGCTTTGACCATAGATGAATCATGAAGGGAGCACTTGGAATGAAAAAAAGGGGAAAAAGGCTTCTATCTGCATGGTCAGTCACGCTTGTCATCGTCATGGCTTTAACGGGATGTTCGGGTTCGGGAGGGAATGCCGCAAGCCCGGAGAAGGAAGGCCCAAGCTCGCAAAACAATGAGAAACCAGCCGGAGAGGATAACTTTGTGCTGGGAGAGAAGCCGCTGGAATTCTCGTTCTATGGCCACTATGACTGGTATACGATGCCGGATTGGGGCGCGGATCTTGCAACCAAGTGGATCCAGGAGAACAAGAAGGTTAACGTGGTTCCGGTCAGCTCCGGCGGCGTTGCCAAGAACAAGCTCAGTACGATGATCGTGTCCGGGGAGCTGCCGGATGTCATATGGATGGAACGGGGCGCGGAGGTCGAGAAGCTGCGTGCCGAGGGCATGCTGGTGCCGTTCGACGATTATCTGGATAAATACCCAAATCTGAAAAAATGGGCCGGGGAATCCACGCTCGATCTGCTTCGCTCGCCGGACGGAAAGCTGTATCAATTCCCGAACTGGTATACAACGCAGCCGAACGGCAATGCCGGCTATCTCGTCAATAAAAAGATATACGAGGAGCTTGGATCGCCAAAACTGGAAACGCCGGATGATCTGTACGCCTATTTGAAGCAAGTGAAGGCAAAGTATCCGGATGTCGTTCCTCTGGAGGTTGGCCAATCGGCAGCGGGCGTGGACATCATGGTGTCTGCTTTTGCTGAAAACCGCCCGTATACGTTCAACAGTATGATCGCTGTACCCCAGGGGGATCAACTTGTGTCGCTGTTCACGGATCCCGTTTATCGGGAGCTGCTTCAATACATGAGCCGATTGTACCGCGAGAAACTCATTACGCAGGATGCCTTCACGCAGAAGCTGGAGCAAGTCGAGCAGAAGATTCTGAGCGGCAACGTGGCGGTTTATGTAGCCTCCAGCCCGACCGAGTTCGGTTCCAAGGGCAACAATCTGCTGAAGGCGCAGGACCCTGATGCCGGTTACATAATGATATGGCCGGTACACAAGGAAGGATTGGATCGCGACAAGATTTTCCCGGGCGATTACAAGCAGCTAGGCTGGAATGTCAGCGTCATCACGCAAGCGGCGAAAGATCCGGAAGCTATCTTTGCATTCCTGGATTGGTTCACTGGTCCCGAGGGCCAGCGGACGATCATGTGGGGACCTGAAGGCTTGTACTGGGACGGGACGGACGAAGAGGACATGCCGCTGTTCACCGATAAATTCACCAGCGATGCGAAGGGGCGCGATGAGTTGATGAACGCCACGGTGAACTTCCAGTGGAACGGCAACACGGTGTATGTCGACAATTCCAAGATGAAATTCGAATCCACGCTGCCGCCGGAGAAGCGGAACTTTGAAACGTATTGGCAATCGGAGATTACCTGGAAGACGCAGATGAACACGACGGAGTACGCCAACCTGGATCCGGCAGGCGATTCCGAGGAGGGCATAATTGCGCAGCGCGTGTTCGAAATTTATGAGCAGGCCAGAGCCAAGGCGATCAGCTCGGCCTCTTCGGATCAGGAAGTGCTCTCGCTTCTGGATAAGGCAGAGGCAGATGCGCAAAAAGCGGGTTACGACAAGCTATTACAGTACAAAACAGCAAAATGGCAGGAGAATAAGCAGAAGCTGGAAGCATCGAAATAAACGTCACGGCGAAGCCGTCCATTCCTTCAGGGGCTTGCGGAATATGCGCTGGCATTCGCTGGGCAGGACAGCTTCATGAGCCGGGCATCATAGGAGAGATCATACTTGAATTACTACTTGGGAGTCGACGGCGGAGGAAGCAAGACGCTGGCCGTCGTGGCGGACGGGACAGGACGAATCGCTGGAAAGGGAATGGGCGGCTGCGGCAACCATCAGCTTGGCGCAGCGCGTGCGGAAGCAAGCATCAGGCAGGCCGTTGAAGAGGCGCTTGGACAGGCGGGACTCGGGCGAGAAGACATCGCTTGCGCGTCGTTCGGGCTGGCGGGAGCCGACCGCGAGGCGGACTTCCGCATCTTGCGGCCCATGATCGGCGCCATGGGCTTCAAGAAACACCATATCGCCTGCGATACCGTCATTGCCATGAGAGCCGGCACAAGACAGAGGGACGGCGTCGTCCTTATATGCGGAAGCGGGACGAACGGTTATGGCGTCAACGCGGCAGGCGAGGAGGTTCAGATCGGAGGATTCGGTTATGCGTTCGGCGATTTCGGCGGAGGCGCCGACCTGGCCGTCGAGGTGTTTCGGACGGTCGTTCGTTCCTGGGAAGGCCGCGAGAAGCCGACTTCATTGACGCCGCTAACGCTGGATGCACTTAGGTTCGGCAGCGTGGAAGAGATGTTTCACCGATTTTTGGACGAGGGCAGAAGGGCGCCGCATACACTGGCGAAATTGCTGTTTCAAGCCGCACCCGCCGATGAAGCTGCAAGAGAGATATTGGAAAGGCAAGGCATGGAGCTGGGGAAGGTCGCCAGCGCGGTAATTCGTAAGCTCGGCATGGGCAATGACGCCTTCGATGTCGTGCTGGCCGGCAGCGTCCTGACCCGGGGAGAAAGGGATTACGTCGTTCCGTATATTGAGTCTCAGGTTCTTGCGGCAGCCCCGAATAGCCGGGTGCGCATTTTGGCCCTTGAGCCCGCAGCGGGTGCCGTCCTGCTCGCAATGGATGAGAACGGCGTGGTTCCGGGCACAGCCGTGTATGAACAATTGCAGCATGAGCTTGCCGTGAAGGAGAGGAATGTGGAATGGGCACTGGATTGAAGGTTGCTGTTATCGGGGGCGGATCCTCGTATACCCCCGAGCTGATTGAAGGTTTCATCCATCATTATGAGTCGTTTCCGGTGACGGACATCGTCCTCGTGGATATCCCGGAAGGCCGCCGCAAGCTCGAAATTGTAGGCGGTCTGGCCCAGCGGATGATTGAGCGAAGCGGATTGCCGATCCGCATTACGTTGACCTTGGACCGCCAGGAAGCACTGAGGAATGCCCATTATGTATCGACTCAGATGCGAGTCGGACTGCTGGAGGCCAGAGGCTGGGACGAAACGATCCCCCTGAAATACAGGATGCTCGGGCAGGAAACGACAGGAGCCGGCGGCATGATGAAGGCTCTGCGGACGATACCTGTGCTATTGGATATTTGCAAGGACATGGAGGCATTATGTCCGGATGCCTGGCTGCTGAATTTTACCAATCCCGCCGGGATGGTAACGGAAGCCATCATGAAGCACTCCGGCATCCGCTCCATCGGCTTGTGCAACTCCCCCATCGCGGCTTACAAGTGGTTGTCCGGGCTTTACGAGGTGCCGGTCGAGCGAATCTACTGTGAGTTTGCCGGATTGAATCATCTGCACTGGATCAGCCGGATCGAGGTCGATGGAGTGTCGAAGCTGGAGGAGCTGCTGGCAACGGGAGGGAGCTACTCAGCTCGCAACGTGCCGCAGCTTGCCTGGAACGATACGTTGATTCGGGCGATGGGCGCGATTCCGTCCTATTATTTAAAATATTATTATCTCCACCGGGAGATGCTGGAGGAGCAGCAGGCTGCCGCGGCCAGAGGCGAGACAAGGGCCGAAACGGTCCAGCGTCTTGAGGACGAGCTGTTTGAGATTTACAAGCGGCCGGAACTTGCGGAGAAGCCGAAGCAGCTTGAGCAGCGGGGCGGCGCTTATTACTCCGAGGCGGCTGTCAATTTGATGAAGGCCATTCATACGGATAGCGGCGAGATTCAAACGCTAAACGTCATGAACGGCGACACACTGGATTTCCTGCCGGCGGATGCCAGTATCGAAGTGAACTGCGTCGTGTCGAAGAACGGCGCGGTGCCGGTACCGGTCGAGCGAGTGCCGGCTGCGGCGATCGGCCTGATCCAAGCCGTGAAGACCTACGAGAGCCTGGCCATCGAGGCGGCGGTCACGGGCAGCAGGGAGAAGGCGCTGCTTGCTCTGGGCGCTCATCCGCTCACCGATTCCGTTAATGCCGCGGAAGCCATGCTGGATGAGATGCTGGAGCGGAACCGTTCGTTTTTGCCGCGATTTTTTCAAGGAGTCAAAGCTTAGGAAGCAAAATGCTGGCAGGTTATTGTAACGCATATTGTTTTTCTAGCGACCCTGGGAAGCCGCGTATACCTTAAGTCATTAAGCGTCCAATATTCCAATTAAAAAGCGGCAGGAAAGAGCCTGGAACTTCGCGTTCCAGGCTCTTTATATGCTCCTAGTCGGTTGTTGCGTTTCGTATCACGGTCACGCTGGATTCCCTGACGATGAGCCTCGGTTCAAATTGTACGCGTTCGTATTGGCCGGACTTTTGCTCGCGAAGCCGCTTGAGCAGCAATTCCGTAGCCAGCCGGGCTACTTCATCGCCCATGATGGACACCGAACTGATCTGAGGCGTCGTGACGGTGGTCCATACATTGTTATCGATGCCGACGACGGCCACGTCATCGGGAACCCGGACCTTCAGCTCTTTAAAACGGTTGACGATGCCGATGGCAACCATATCGTTTACTGCATAGATGGCGTCAGGCATATGCTTCAGGCCATGGAAATAGTCCGCTGCACGAACCCCCGTTTCAAACGAGAAGTCCTCCCCGAAATAGACAAGCGACGGATCGACTTGCGTCAGCGACTGCTCATATGCCCAATACCGCTCTTCGATTTTATCTTTGGGCGCACCGGCATAGGCAATGCGGGTCCGTCCGATTTTTAGCAGATGCTCCATGACAAGCCTGCCCTCCTGGCGTGCCAGGCCGACGATATCGGCTTTATACTCATCTCCAAGCTGTTTCCCGTAATTAATGATTGAGACGGGGAGGCTGGATTTGTTGATCAGGTCGCTCAGCGTTTTCGGATAAGCCAGCGGCATGATAATCAAGCCGTCTACGTGCAGCTTCTTGATATCTCTCACGATTTCAAGCTCGTTTCGGGCATTCCCGGCCGTATTGATCTGAACGACCCGATATCCGTGCTGCTTGGCGGTCTGTTCCACCGACCAGGCGATTTCCGGGATGATCGCATTTCGGATGTCAGGCACGGCCAAGGCGATTTGATTCGTCTGCCGAACCTTCAGGCTTTGAGCCGATGTATCCGGACTAAATCCGATTTCTTCGATCACCTGCATGATCCGTGCTTTCGTTTTCGGACTGATCCCCTTGCTGTCGTTGATGGCTCGGGACACGGTTGCAATGCCAACGCCCGCTTGTTTGGCGACATCTTCAATCGTCACTTTTTTGGGATTCACCATATTCAAAAAGTCCTCTCTATATCGGAAACGTTTCCTGTTATTGAACTGATTCGAAATCCTAAAGGAGTAATATCTATATTATAACATTAAGAATACCTTCGATTCATCGAACACCTCGGCAAAGAAAAGAGGTGTGGCGGACGTTGGCGTATAAATTGCTGCTAGTCCTTAAAAAAGTCGATGAACCCTGACCACCGGTTGTCCATGACTGTTCATACATTTTAGTCCATCGTGTTTGACAGATTGTCAAAACTGTGACATATTTGATCTCGGAAACGTTTCCTATTTTGTTTTTATTTTTTCGAACCCATAAGGAGATGAAGACAATGCAAGCATTGCGCTGGCATGGAGTAAGGGATCTGCGTTTGGAGACAATTGCGGAGCCGCAAGCAACGAGTGGAAAAGTGAAAATCAAGGTTGAATGGTGCGGGATTTGTGGCAGTGATCTCCACGAATACGTGGCCGGACCTATATTTATACCTGAGAATACGCCTCACACCCTTACCGGAGAACAGGCTCCGGTGGTTATGGGCCATGAATTTTCCGGCCAGGTGGTAGAGGTTGGCGAAGGCGTTACGAAATTCAAGGCCGGTGACCGCGTGGTTGTTGAGCCTGTATTTGCGTGCGGAAAATGCGCGGCTTGCAGACAAGGAAAGTACAATCTGTGCGACGAAATGGGCTTTCTCGGCCTTGCCGGCGGTGGCGGCGGATTCTCCGAATATGTAGCTGCGGATGAGCATATGGTGCATAAAATTCCGGACAGCGTCTCGTATGAACAAGGGGCGCTGGTAGAGCCTTCGGCAGTCGCTTTGTATGCCGTACGCCAAAGCCAGCTGAAAGCAGGGGACCGGGCGGTCGTATTCGGTGCGGGGCCGATCGGTCTGCTCGTCATTGAAGCATTGAAGGCAGCAGGGGCGTCCGAGATTTACGCCGTGGAGCTGTCTGCTGAGCGTAAACAAAAGGCCGAGGAATTGGGGGCTATCGTCATTGATCCGAAGGCTTACGATGTGGTAAAGGAACTCCATCGCCGGACCGGCAGCGGGGTAGATGTCGCATTTGAAGTGACGGGTGTTCCGCCCGTACTGAATCAAGCGATCAATTCTACGAAGATCGGCGGTCAGATTATGATTGTCAGCATTTTCGAAACCTCCGCTCCCATCGTGCCCAATGACATCGTGATGAAGGAACGTAATATTACCGGTATCATCGGTTATCGCGATGTATTCCCGGCTGTCATCAGCCTGATGGAAAAAGGATTCTTCCCGGCGGATAAGCTGGTCACCCAGCGGATCAAACTGGATGAGGTTATTGACCGGGGCTTTGAGGCCTTGCTCAAAGAGAAGAACCAGGTGAAGATCCTGGTGAGCGCTCACTAATATCGCAGCTGTGCTTCGCAGTTGCATAACTTATGAAAGACCGCGGACGCGGTCTTTTTGTTTTGCGGAATAAAAAGGTTGCCTCCGAGCTGAATCAGAGCAGTGCATAGCACTCGCTCATGTACGCCAATCAAGCTTTAGCGCATGACACAAAAGAACGGCGATTACCTCCGAATGGATTCGGGAGGTGATCGCCGTCTTTTTTAAACTCATTCAATTAATCCTTGATCAACAAATAAATAAAGTAGGGTGCTCCGAGACATGAAACGACTAATCCAACCGGAATCTCGGAAGGGGCCATCAAGTTCTTGCCGATCATATCGGCCACAAGCAGCACCAGCGAGCCGAGTAACGCGGAGACCGGCAGCATTCCCTGATGGCGGGGACCCACCAGCTTACGCGCCAGATGCGGTGCAACCAGTCCCAGGAACGCGATGCCGCCGCCTACGGCCACGCAGGCGCCAGCCAGGGCAACGGAGATGAACAGCAGCGTTCTTCGCTCGCGTTCTACCGTGACCCCAAGTCCCGCTGCCGTGTGGTCCCCCAGGTTGAGCACATTCAAATGTTGCGATTTGTACACTGCCCAGGGAATCAGCAGAAGGATCCACGGAAGGATCGCAACGACATATTCCCAGCTTGCGCCCCAAATGCTTCCGGACAGCCAGATGGTAGCCTGCATGAAATTGTTAGGGTCCATCATGAGCTGGAACACGATAATAAGCGCGCCGAAGGCCGCGTTGATGCCAATCCCCACAAGCACCAGCCGGATCGGCGTTACACCTTGCTTCCAGGCCAGCGAATATATGAGAAAGGCGGCAAGAAACGCACCGAATAGGGCAGCAAAAGGCATAATATAGACGGACCATATGCCGGAGCTGAACGAGCTGCCCTGGAAATAAAAGATATACAGCACGACGGCCAGTCCAGCTCCGGAATTAATACCTAGGATGCCCGGGTCTGCCAGCGCGTTCCGCGAAACACTCTGCAGAATAGCGCCGGAGACGGCGATTCCTGCACCGATCAGGATGGCAATGACCATGCGTGGTAAACGAAAGTGCATCAGAACGGTATAATTTTGCTCAGATCCTGTCCCGTTGAATGCTTTAATGACCTCAGCCAGCGGGATTTTCATCGTTCCCATATTCAGGCTGACCAGAAACACAGCTAATATGGCCAGCAGCAGGATCATCGACACGGACATGATTTTTCGCGTTGTATTCATCGTTACAGCCCCCTCCCTTCCCGACGTGCAAGATAGAGGAAGAAAGGAACGCCGATCATGGCCGTAATTGCGCCGACTGGCGTCTCGAACGGAGGGTTGATCATCCGCGCCCCCACATCGGCAAACACCAGCAGAAGTGCTCCCATGACAGCGGAGCAAGGGATGATCAGCCGATAGTCAGGACCTACGATGAAGCGAACGATATGCGGGATGACAAGCCCCACGAATCCGATCGTTCCGCCCACAGCTACCGCTGCGCCCGTGAGCAGCAGCACAACAAGCGTGCCCAGGAACTTCACGACACCCGTTTTTTGGCCAAGCCCGGTAGCGACCTCTTCGCCCAGGCTCATGACGGTAATGGATCTGCTGAGCGCCAGCGCAATCAGCAGCCCGACAATCGCGACGGGGATGAGAAGCTTCACGTTCACCCATTGCACGCCCGACACGCCTCCGGCATACCAGAAGCTGATATCCTTGGCAACGTTATAGCGGATGGCAATGGCTGAGGAAATCGAGCTCAGAAGCGCGGTAACGGCTGATCCGGCCAGAGCGAGCTTAACAGGCGTCAGTCCCCGCTTGGATAACGAGCCGATCAGAAGTACGAGTCCGGCCCCAAGGCCTGCACCTGCAAAAGACAGCAGCATGAGCGCGGTGATGGACGGCGATTCCATAAAGGCAAACCCGATCGACATCATGAAAGTGGCACCTGCGGTGACTCCCATAATGGAAGGGGAAGCAAGCGCGTTCCTTGTCATCCCCTGCATGATGGCTCCCGAAACAGCCAGGGAACCGCCGATCAGCGCAGCTGCCAAGGCCCTCGGCATGCGCAGTCTCTGGATAATCTGGTGCGAGGTGGAATGGGCATCGAATCGAACAAACGCCTCCCATATGGTGGACAATTTAATATTCGAAGCGCCATAGATAATGGAGGATGCCATCGCGGCAGCCAGCAGACCAAGCCCCAGCAGAATGACGGCCGCGGCCGTCTTGGGGCGGTAGATGGATTTTGCGGTTGTTTTGTTCATGGGCTGATTTGCTTGCATAGTCACCTAAACCTTCATGTTGATAAAAAATTTTAAATAACGTATTGTAATTGAGAATGAATTTCATTATCATGGTTATTATTATATCACTTCATCCTAAGATTGCTAGTGATCTAGGCAGAAAAAATATACATAAAGGGGATCTGTAACAATGAGTCGGTTCAAGAAAAAAATATGGATAATCGCAGGAGTTTTGGCAGCTTTCACGCTGCTTGCAGCTTGTGGAAATAGCAAGGAAGCAGCCGGGAACGAGCCAACGGAGGCCCAAGCGCCAAGTGACCAGAACAACGGCACCGAAGCCAAGCCGGACGAAGGAAGCACAGAAGCCAAGACGGAACGGACACTGACAGACGCCATGGGCCATGAGGTGAAAATTCCAGCCGAGCCGAAACGGGTGATTGCTTCTTACTTGGAGGATAACCTGGTGGCGTTAGGGATTACCCCGATCGCGCAGTGGTCGGTCAAAGGCGGAAGCGTCCAGGATTATCTGCAGGACTCATTGAAGGATGTGCCTACGATTGAGCATGATCTTCCCTTTGAAGCGGTAGCGAGCTTCCAGCCGGATTTATTGATCATGGACTCGGCTTCCATGGTAGAAGGCAACAAGTACAGCCAATACGAGAAGATTGCTCCAACCTACGTCATCGGCAATGAGGTCAATAACGATTGGCGCGAAGAGCTGAAGAAAGTGGGGGAAATCTTTGGCATGGAGGAGGAAGCGCAAGCGGCGCTCGATCAATACGAGCAGAAGGCAAAGGATGCCAAGGAGAAAATCCAGCAATCGATCGGCGGTGAATCTGCTGCAGCGATTTGGCTTGTCGGCGGTAAATTGTTCGTCGTTAGCGAGACGTTGTCCAGCGGAGCCGTTATGTACGGCGACTTGGGACTTACGGTGCCGGACGTGGTGAAGGAAATCTCGGCAGCGGCTACGGGCAACTGGTCCTCCATTTCCCTGGAGAAATTGGCCGAGCTCGACGCGGATCATCTGTTCTTTATTAACAGCGACGGCGAAGGGGCCGAAGTGCTCCAGGATCCGCTCTGGGCGAATATTCCGGCCGTTAAGAACGGCAACATCTATGAATATGGAAAAGATACAAGCTGGCTGTATACCGGTACGATTGCCAACAGCCAGATCATTGATGACGTGCTGGAGAGCTTGGTGAAATAAACGCGGTCAGCTCGAGCAATCAGCCGTCTTCCCACATTAGTGGGGAGGCGGTTTTTTGTATGGATGCGTATATGGAACAAGGACGTCGCAAACATTCAGCAGGAAAACGTGGGCACTCACAGAACTAGTTAGCGAGGTGGGAATGATGATGCCGAAGTATATGCCGGACTTATCCAATGTGCAGGCGAAGCTGCACCGATACTGTATGCGAATCTCAGGGGATCCATGGGAAGCGGAGGATCTGCTTCAGGATGTCATGATAAAGGTGATGCGAGCGGTTGAAACCGATCGTGGAAAACATCTGTCCAATGCCTACTTATATCGCATCGCAAGCAACGCGTGGAAGATCCGGATGGAAACGTGTGGAAACTTACGGAACAAAACATTATATTTTGACGCTGTTTGGTTATAGCCTGAAATTTCGTTTCTTATGTGTCAGATGCTATATAATCAAATCAAAGAGGAGGAAGTTTTTTTGAAAAAAATCCTTTTGTACGGCGTTGGCATTTTTGTACCGGTGAGTGATTTGAAACGCTCAACGGCATGGTATACGGATATGCTCGGGTTTGAAGTGATCCACACGGATGAACCGAATGCGGTGATCATGCGAATGAACGATGAGAAGGTATCCTTCTGCCTCGTGCGGTCCTATGAGGTGAAGCATCCGGTTTTTCCCAGGAATGATTATGGCGTGGGGCAATATTTCAACCTGCATACCACGAATGTAAGTGAAATTCATCAACGATTGGTTGCCAATGGAGCCGACGTGACTGAAATTGAGGATTTTGGCGGGTTCAGAGGCTTTTCCCTGACGGATCCAGACGGCAACCGCTGCGGGGTGACGGAGTAACGAATCGAGAAGCAGAATGGTTATAACTGACGGGCATCGTGTTTGCCCAGATGATTGAGTAGGAAAAACACCCATTCATTACCTTGGCATGGATGGGTGTTTTTGCTGCGGTGATTATTGAATGTGCATCGACAGTCTTATCAAATCCGTTATTCCTGATCCCGACAGTGCTCCTCGGCCGCCGAAGTAAACTCTTCCTCATTCTCGGAAGCAAGCTTATCACCGTATTGGTCCAAACGTTCAGGGCTGCTGGAAGGACCGTCGTTCTTAGGTTTGCTGTTTCTGCCTGTCATGCTGTATTCCTCCTTATGTGGGATTCTCATCGATTGCGAACGTACGAATGATCGTACTTTGCGAACGTTTATGTTGTTCCTGATTTGGCGCGGGATTATGCACGCAAGCCTCTTCTTTCTGTTCATGAAGTTATGATGAACGCGCCCGAAGCTGCTTGTTCGTATTAGCCGTGACATGATAACATAATAGAATTTAGAAGATTCATAGATTCAACACGCTAATACGATATGGATACCACGGAGGTTGCGTAAATGAAGTTAGTGTCATGGAACGTCAACGGATTGCGAGCCTGTGTAACGAAGGGCTTTATGGATTATTTTCAACAGGCGGATGCCGATATATTTTGCGTGCAGGAGACGAAGCTGCAAGCCGGGCAAATTGAGCTTGATTTGGGGCCGGAGTATCAACAATATTGGAATTATGCAGAGAAGAAGGGATATTCCGGAACGGCGATATTTACGAAAATCGCCCAACTATCCGTTCGCTATGGTCTGGAGGAGGATAGCGAGCCGGAGGGCAGAGTGATCACGCTGGAGTTTGAGGACTTTTATCTTGTGAACGTATATACGCCGAATGCGAAGCGTGACCTGAGCAGGCTGGATTATCGGCTGGAGTGGGAGGAACGGTTCCGTGCTTACTTGCTTCAGCTTGACGAACGCAAACCTGTGATCGCATGCGGCGACTTGAATGTGGCGCATCAGGAAATCGACCTGAAAAATGCCAAGTCCAATCATGGCAACTCCGGCTTCACGCTGGAAGAGCGGGGCAAAATGACCGACCTGCTGGCAGCCGGCTTTATCGATTCCTTCCGTTATTTCTACCCGGATCGCACGGACGTATACAGCTGGTGGTCATATATGGCCAAGGTAAGGGAGCGGAATATCGGCTGGCGTATCGATTATTTTCTGACGTCCGCCCGTTTAACCGAGAAACTGAAGGATGCCGAGATCGATTGCCATGTGATGGGAAGCGATCACTGCCCGGTGAGTTTGACGCTCAGCGAGTCATTACGTTAAAATACAGATTTTAAAAAAAGCCAACCGAAGAGCAGGGGACTGGATAACAGCCTCGCCTACGCCGGTTGGCTTTTTATATTGGAAGCAAAAGCTTTCGTTCACCCAATCTGATGCTTCAGCTTGTCCAGAAAGATCGAGGCCGGCTTCGACAGATGGTGGGTTCCGGGCTGTACCCATCCGAATGAAGAAGCAGCGTGGCCGGGGGGCATCTCCAGCTCAAGCGTTACGATGTTTCCCGAAGGTATGGGAGTGAAGCTGGAGAAGGACAAATCGACCCCAACCGTGACCGCTACGTTCTCTTCGACGACCTTCTGTATGACCCTCGTCTGGTTGGTTGAGAAGAGCAGATCCATTTCCCCGTACTGCTCCTCGAATACATCCATCAGTTTGAACAGACTGTCATCCTTGTAAAGAACCAAGGGGTACTTACGCAGTTCTTCCGGCGTGATCGATTGCCGCATGGCGAGTGGAGATTGACGGCTGACTCCGACCACGAATTTGCTCTCCAGCAGCTTGCCGAAATGGAGGCCGCGGTGTTGATGAATGATGGAATCATCGACAAAAATCAAACCGATATCCGCATGATTTTGTTTGATATCCTCAATAATATCAAGAGTCGCTTTTTCCGTGATTTCGAGTTTGATTTGGGGAAAGTCTTTTTTGAATTGAATAATGGCATCGATGGACAGCGTTAAGGGTACCGGAACGGTAGCAATCCGCAAAGATCCGCTCAGCAGGTTGGAATATCCTTCGGCCTCTGATTTCAGCTCCTGAAATTGTTCCAAAATGGCATAGGCTTTCTGGAGAATTCGCTGGCCCTCGGCTGTGGGAACGGCACCAAGCCGCGATCGGGTGAACAAGGAGAAACCGAACTCGGCTTCCAGGCTGGACACCGCTTGGCTGACGGCGGAAAGGGTAACGTTGCAATTCTGGGCTGCTTTGGTTAACGATCCTGTCTTGGCAGTCTCCACGATATATTCCAGTTGTTCAAGATTCATATGACCTCATCCTTAATCTATAGTTAAGTAATATTAATTAGGTTTAAATTTACTTAAATATAACGCAGCGTTACAATGAACACAAGGACATGGACACACAATGTTCAAAGAATAACGCTAATTTACCCTAGGAGGTCATTGATAATGTCAGAACAACGTGTAGCGGTAATTACCGGCGGAGCGAGCGGAATCGGTCGTCAGGTCTCCCTTAAATTTGCAAGAAAAGGCGATCGTGTCGTCGTTGCCGATTATAATGAGGCTGCCGGTCAAGAGACGGTGGACATGATCAAAAAAGAAGGCGGCGAAGCCACTTTCGTTCAAGTCGATGTTTCCAAACAAGAAAGCGTCGAATCGCTTGTGGATAAAGCGGTTGAGCTTTACGGCCGCATCGATGTCATGCACAACAATGCGGGTATTGGCGGGGCTGGACCGGTTCTCGAGCAAAATATGGATCTCTATCATCGCACCATTAACGTGAATCAGCACGGGGTTGCTTACGGTATTATTGCGGCAGGCAGAAAGATGAAAGAGCTTGGTATTAAAGGCGTTATCATCAATACAGCATCCGTATTCGGATTCCTGGCTTCACCTGGCACATTTGCTTACCACGCTACAAAAGGCGCCGTCATCATGATGAGCAAATCGGCTGCGCTTGAACTGGCACCATATGGCATTCGTGTCGTTGCCGTTGCTCCCGGAGCAGTGGATACACCGATTATCCAAGGCTATAAAGATTCAGGAATGCTGGATTCCATGAAAGCCAAAGTCATGGGCGGAGAATTAACACAGCCTGAAGTTGTAGCGGATACCGTGTATCTCGTGTCTCTGGATGAAGCTGCTGCGATTACAGGCAGCGTGGTCATGGCTGACCAAGGCTATGCTTCATTCAAATAATCCGTTAGGTATTTAATGGCAACGTATATAGAGCATTAAACATACAGAACCTCTCTTTGGAAGGAATGCCAGGCTTAAGCCTCCATAACTCTGAAGGGAGGTTTTCTTGGTTTTCCTGTCAAAAGATTTCCTCTCTCCACAAAAAACAGTTAAAATAGAAAGGAAATTTAAAAGACCATACATATGGTGTCAGACGACGAGTACTGGAAGAGAGGTATATAAATATGATCATTAAACCTAGAACACGCGGATTTATTTGCACCACGTCCCATCCTGTAGGCTGCGAAGCCCAGGTGCAGGAGCAGATTGATTATGTGTTAAAACAGCCTGGAATCGAGGGGCCGCGCAATGTGCTGGTCATCGGCGCTTCCACCGGGTACGGCTTGTCGGCCAGAATTGCTGCCGCCTTCGGCTCCCGGGCAAATACTGTAGGTGTGTATCGTCCCAGCCAGGCAACCGAGAAGCGGACCGCTTCGGCAGGCTGGTATAATTCGGTCGCTTTCGAGAAGGCAGCGGAGGCCGCAGGCTTAAAGTCGTTCAGCGTGACGGGAGATGCTTTCACGCAAGAGACCAAAGCCAAGACGGTGGAGCTTATCCGCAAAGAGCTGGGACAGGTTGATCTCGTGGTGTACAGTGTTGCTTCGGCGCGCCGTACGCTGCCAGACACGGGCGAGACGGTCAGCTCCGTATTGAAGCCGATCGGACCAGCCTATACCAACAAGACGGTAAATTTCCATACGGGTGAAGTGACAGAGGTAACGATAGAGCCGGCCACGGAAGAGGAAGTAAAGAACACCGTTGAGGTGATGGGCGGCGATGATTGGGAACTATGGATGAATGAGCTGGCGGAAGGCGGCGTATTGGCTCCTAATGTGACCACGATTGCGTTCTCCTATATCGGCTCCGAAATTACCAAAGCCATTTATCGGGATGGATCCATTGGACAAGCCAAGGATCACCTGGAGGCAACCGCGCTGAAATTGAACGAGAAGCTTGCTGCCGGAGGCGGACGCGCTTATGTGACGGTCAGCAAAGCGTTAGTGACCCAATCCAGCTCGGCGATCCCGGTCGTTCCGCTGTACGTGTCGGCGCTGTACAAAGTCATGAAGGAGAAGGGGCTGCACGAGGGCTGCATCGAGCAGATCTATCGTCTATTCTCCGATCGTCTCTATAAAGGGCAAGAAACGCCGGTGGATGAGAAGGGGCGCATCCGTATCGACGATTGGGAACTTCGTGATGACGTGCAAGCCGAGGTGGCCGAATTGTGGAGCAAGGTTACGAGCGAAAATATTGAAGAACTGACGGACCTAGCCGGTTACCGCCGCGAGTTCTTCCAGCTGTTCGGCTTTGAAACCGACGGCGTGGATTACGATGCGGATGTTAATCCTGTGGTCGATAATCCGAAAGCCATTTAACGAGTAAAAGCGAGTCCCGGACATGACCGGGGCTCGCTTT
>NZ_BIMF01000022.1 GCF_004000945.1 Paenibacillus lautus NBRC 15380 | reverse complement strand
TTATTGCGAGGCCTGCCTCGCGATGGGGCGCAGCCGCTCCTGTGCCCTGCTGCTGCATGGCGCAGCAGGATCGGCCGTGCGGGGCACGGCCGGGGGTTCCCCCACCGCGGCCTTGGGCCGGTGGGGGCTTAGCGCAGCGCAGAGCGCCGCCGCTGGCGCTGCGCTGCGGTTTTTGGCGGAGCCGCCCGCAGGGGGCTCCGCGGTGCCCGCCCGGTTTCTCATCTGGGCGGTGACCGGTGCCGGAAAGACCGAAATGATCTTTCCGCTGCTGCAGTCTATTCTGGATACGGGTGGGCGCGTGCTGGTTGCCGCGCCAAGACGGGACGTGGTGCTGGAGCTGGCACCACGTCTATCCAAGGCCTTCCCGGAACAGACGGTAGTCACGTTATATGGGGGAAGTCCGGACAGATGGAAGAGGGGGAGCATCACACTGGCAACAACGCATCAGCTGATGCGTTTCAAGAGAGCTTTTGACCTGGTCGTGATCGACGAGATTGATGCATTCCCATATCATAACGATCCGATGCTGGATTTCGCGGCCAAGGGCGCTTGCAAAATAGGGGGAAAGTATATTTACCTATCAGCCACTCCGCCAACGCCATTACAGCGTGAGGCGGCTGCAGGCAGATTGCCACATGCCAAAGTCCCCGCACGCTTCCACGGTCATCCGTTACCCGTTCCACAAAAGCTGAAAATCTTGACGGTGAACCGCTGTCTACAGGAAAAAAAGCTTCCCCCACTCTTGGTTCGCAGTCTGAGCGCATCTCTTTCCCGTGGTGCTCAGTTGTTCCTGTTCGTTTCCCGCATCAAGCATATTGCTCCAATTCTGGAGCTGCTTCGCAAGGCCATAACCAATATGCCGATTGAAGGGACTTCATCTATCGATCCGGAACGGACAAGCAAAGTGATGTCCTTTCGTAACCGGGAGATTCGCTTACTCGTGACAACGACCATACTCGAGCGCGGGGTAACGGTTCCTAAGAGTGACGTGTTCATTTTGGATGCAGACAGTGAGCTTTTTGATGAAGCTGCATTGATTCAAATGGCCGGCCGCGCGGGCCGATCCAAGGATGATCCGGCAGGACGGGTGGTATTTGCTGCGCCCCAATGGACTCGGAGCCAAAGCTCGGCAGTCCGACAAATCAAGGCGATGAACAGAATCGCGCGTAAGGGAGGGTATTTACGGTCTGTTCAGGAAATTGTCGAATACTAGGGGATTCCCGTAATAGTGATGACAATATATTCGCGTTGTTGTTTTGTAGTCTTTTTATCCGTTCAGTGATATTAATCATTCTTTTTATTCTACCTCTCTTAGAAAGGAAGGAGCATAATTGATATCAAACGCCTTTAGCCATCTGATCGGGCATATGCATCGTTTGCTCAAACCAATTGACGAAACCTGTCTCGCTTGTGGGAAAACAGGTTCATTCACCCGGGAACTTCCGGGCATATGCCGTGCCTGTTATCGGAATATCCCCTGGATTATGAAACCCAAATGTTGGCGCTGCGGGCGGGGAATCGGCTGCCCCGACTGCATTCGACCAGGCTTGAACCATCGAAGCTTTATTTTGAATCGAAGTGCGGTAACCTATGATACACAGATGAGAGAGTGGTTGGCTCAGTACAAATATAGAGGGAATGAACGTTATGCTCCTCTTTTGATAGAGATGATGCTACGGGCGTACACGCTGCTCCATCGGGAAGCAAACATCCATTTGGACTATAAGGGGTCACGGAAATCTAGTAACATGCCATGGAGTGTACATGCCGTCACTTCGGTTCCGGTCAGTGGGGAAAGGCTTCAGGAGAGGGGCTTCAATCAAGCGGAGGTACTCGCACAGGGGCTTGCGCTTAGAATTAAGGTGCCTTATGTACAGATGTTGGAACGTAGACGTCACACGGATAAACAGAGCTTCAAAAGCCGGATGGATCGGTTGAAGGATATGGAGGGTGTTTTCGGTGCATTGCAGGATGGACCCGATATGCTTTTGTCCATAAGTAATCAGGCCGCAGAGCAAACTCGTTCTCAAATGGGAGCATCTCTGTTCAAAGGACCATTCCGTATACTTTTGATTGATGATATCTATACAACTGGAAGTACGATTAATGCTTGTGCGCAGGTTTTGCGGAGATGCGAACCCCTTATGGAAATGCCCGTCGAGATCTATAGTTTAACCTGGGCTCGCTCGTAAATGATTAAAATAGGAAAAATGTGTGGATTCTGTTACCGAATGATAGACGTAAGGCCTGAGATAATGTAATCTAGGGGTATCAAAGGTTCTATGTGGCATGGAGGTTGTTGAGCATGAATCTGGGGAATTGCCCTCGGTGCGGCAAGTTATATACGGTTAATATTCGGGAGTTATGTCCTGAATGCATGAAGGTTATTGAGAAGGAATATGAGAAATGCGCAGCCTTCCTTCGTGAGCAAAAAGGTGCAACGATTCATGAAGTGTCTGAGGCTACGGAAGTATCTGTGCGGCAAATTACGAAGTTCATCAAGGAAGGCCGGATCTCGATTGCGAACGCGCCAAACCTTGCGTATCCTTGCGAGGTGTGCGGAACGTTGATTCGTGAGAGTAATATGTGCGAGTCCTGTCGAACGCGATTAACGAGGGAGCTAAGGCAGGCTGCTGCTGGCGACCAGGAAAATCAGCCTGGGTCCAGAAAAGATAGAGAGACTTACAGTGCAGTCGATAAACTGCGCAAATACTAACTTTTGAACTATTAACAATGTTTCATATCCGGCCGATAAACTTAGTAAAGCTTATCGGTCTTTTATTTTAAGTGAGGTGAATAGGGCGTGAAGATTAACGAATCGGGACGTGTGAACGGCATCAATTCGTATCAACGGAATATTGAATCTCGGGAGATGCAGCATATCGATAAGAAGAAACGCCGTAAGGATGAAGTATCAATCTCCCCGGAGGCGATGGAACTGAGTGCACAGAATAAAGTACAGGATCCGGATCGCGCGGAGAAAATTCAGCGTTTGAAGGAAGCTGTAACCAACGGTACATATGAAGTACCAGTCGACCGTTTGGCAGACAAATTGCTCCCGTATTTTCAATCCTACAATAAATCAGGTGAGTCCAAGTGAGTGTACAGAATGTCATTTTAGCAATGACGAAGTTAAACGATGTCCATCTTGAAATGATAGATGTCGGTAAAGAGAAACAACAGGCAATCATAGATAATGATTCGTCGAACTTGACTCGGCTGATGACGATTGAAAATCGGTTGTTAAGACAGATGAACGAACTGGAACAGCAGCGCGTGGAGCAAGTGAGTTTTTTCTTGCAGGAAAAGGGAATACGTTCCCAATTGAGTCTAAGCGTAACCGAGCTATCGCGACTTGTATTTGATCCGGACGAAAAGCAAGAGCTTATGCAAATCCGTGATAGCTTGCTGAATAACGCCATGATATTAAAAAAGCAGAATGAATTAACGACCCAGTTGCTTGAGCAGTCTCTGCATTTTATTGACTTCTCTTTAAATATAATCGTTGGTGTGGATGAGGAAATGATCTATAAGAAGCCTACGGACACTCCACCGGCTCTTTCGAATAAAAACAATTTTTTTGATGCCAAAGCGTAGCGTGGCACTTATTAAGGAGAGAACACATGGTATCTACATTTCACGGGATTGAAACTGCGAAGCGCAGCCTCTTTGCTCAGATGGCAGGTATGAACACGACCGGTCATAACATAGCAAATGCCAGCACTCCTGGTTACTCACGGCAAGTTGTAGGTTTGATCGCTTCACGTCCGCTGGCTATGCCAGGGATGCATAATCAGATATCTCCTGGCCAGCTGGGCACAGGTGTCGAAGTTAATTATATCAAACGTGTAAGAGATCAGTTTTTGGATCAACAATACTGGAACGCCAATCGCTCTCTTGGTGATTGGGAAGTACAAGCAGGAACGCTCTCTAAACTGGAAACGATTTTTAACGAACCTTCTGAGTCTGGGTTGACAACGGTTATCGATAACTTTTGGAAGGCTTGGTCTGAATTCAGTAAAGACCCTGAGAACGTAACTTCAAGAAAGATCGTCAGGGAAAATGCTTTAGCAATGGCAGAAGCCTTTAACGAAACTAGCAAGAAAATAACTGATATGCAGGCGGATTTGACTCAGGGGATAAGCGTAAATGCAGATCATATTAATACCCTGACCACTCAAATCGCTCAGCTAAATTATGAAATTAATCGAATTGAAGGTTTTAGAGATAATGCAAATGATTTGCGCGATCAAAGAGACCTCATTATCGACGAACTTTCTCGCATGGCTAACGTCACTGTGGTAGAGGAAGAGACGGGCTATCGGGTTACCGTTGGGGGACTTGAACTTGTTGCAGGGGATGCAGCTGTTCCCGTTACCCCTGCTCAATTAGAGACCGCATATGCCGGTAATACTCTGAATAGCGGAGAACTTTTCGGTATTATTAAATCTAGGGACGGCATCGTAAAGGATTACTTGGACCAATTAAACGAGTTGGCTAATACGATAGCTAACGGCGATGTTAGCATTACGATTCCAGCTGGTTCGGTGCTTCCTGAAGGAACCATGCTTAATGGTGTGACTTATAGTGGAACGACGAGAACTTTAACTGCAGATACGACAGTCACAGTAAAAGGTCTTAATGGACTCCATAAACTGGGGTATTTATTTACTTCTCCCGCTCAAGCGGCTGGTGATTTCTTTAGTTCCAAGGACGGGGGGCCTATTACGGCTGCTTCATTTAGCGTTAATAATGCCATTATCCAAGACCCTAACAAGATTGCTTCCTCATTGAGAGTTGTTGCAGGCGCTAATGGGGATGAAGTAGTGAAAGGGAATAATACGCTCGCTTTATTGATGTCTCAGCTTAGAGAACGTCCGTTTACATTTGGCTCCATAGCAAGTAACAATGGGATTACAAATGGCACAATAGATGATTATTACCGAGCCGTTATGGGGCAGATGGGTGTTCAGAGCCGAGAAGCTTTAAGACAGCAAGAAAATAACCAACTGTTAGTCGACCAGGTTGATTCCAGAAGACAATCTGTAAGTGGAGTTTCCTTGGATGAAGAAATGTCGAATTTAATCAAATTACAGCATTCCTATGGAGCTGCTTCACGATTTATGACAACAATTGATCAAAACCTGGATAAAATCATTAACAGCATGGGCGTTGTAGGTAGATAGAGGAGGCGATAGTTCATGGCTTTACGTGTTACACCAGGTATGATGAACCTGCAAATGATGCGAAATATCAATACGAATCTAGTGAGAATGGATGGAAACATGAATGTGCTTTCTACAGGCATGAAGTTAAATAAGCCATCTGACGATCCTGTTGGGATTACATATTCATTAAGATATCGGAGCGAGTTATCGTTTAATGATCAATATCAGAAAAATGCGGACACGGCACTTTCTTGGCTGGAATATACGGATACGGTGATCGGTCAAGTTAATGAGATTTCTCAAAGGGCCAATGAATTAATTGTTAATGCTGTCAATGGAACTAATCCCCAAGAGGGATTAGATGCAATTAACATTGAACTGAAACAAATTTACGAGCAACTCATTTCATTAGGCAATAGTAAATTTAACGATAAGTATATCTTTAATGGCCAGTTAACTGATCAAGCGCCATACGACAAAGTTCTAGCACCTACTCAGGGTACAGATCTTCATGGAATCACATATAAGTTTACAGAAGGGGCAACCTTAAATATTAACGTTACAGGTCAAGATGTATTTGGGGAACCATCAGACCCAGATAATCTATTCAGTATTTTGAATAGAGTTCAAGCTGCATTAACTATCGATGATAAAGCTGCCGCTCGAACAGAATTGGATAACTTATCCAGCCGCTTATCAAAGATTAACGAGGCGAGATCAGAGATTGGAGCCAAGACAAACAGGGTGGACCTTATCTTCAATCGATTAGGCGATCTGGAGATAAATCTAACCGCTATGCAAGCAAAGGTAGAAGATGCTGATTACGCTGAAACAATTATGAAGCTTAAGCAAGATGAAAGCGTGTATCAAGCATCACTAGCAACTAGCGCGAAGATCATGCAGATAAGCTTGCTAGACTATCTTCGGTAATAATATTATGATATAGAGAAACGGGGGTAGGAAGATGGATTTATTAAGGCTATCAATTCGCCAAACCTATGCTTCCATCGGTATAGAGACGAGTAAAGCGAAGTTAAGTATCGAGTCTCCCCCCGGCGATTTGAAGATCGAGACTGAAACGGCAAAAATGGACATTCAACGTACTCCAGCGAAGTTGACGGTTGATAGTTCAAAAGCCTGGATGGCTTTAGGGAAAGGGAATCATTTGGACTGGTGCAATATGGTATTTAGTCAGATGGATCAGGAGTACCTTACCAACGTGTCACGAATTGTGGAGGAAGGGAACCGATTAGCCCAATTTACAAAACCGGGAAGTAAGATTGCTGATATGATGGCAGACCGAATCCAGGAGAAGTCAACCATTGAGTATAATGGGCAAGCTTCTGTTGCAAATGTTGATGTTCATTACGCTCCAACTGAACTGGATGTTCAATGGAGCGATCAAGTTACGCAAATTGAATATACGCCGCAGCGTCCCCAAGCATCCTTTGAAGCGGCTGTTGCTAATATTTATATGAGAAACAAAAATTCACTGAGTATGTGGGTGAATGAGTATGACTTTTATAGTTAAAATAAAGCTATAGCTTATAGGCTGTAGCTTTTTTTATAGGAGGCGATCAAATGCTTAGTCAGTTTAACGGGATTCAAGTTTCCTTCCAAGGAAGCATTCTAGGGTTTGATGAATTGGACACTTTTGTCATGGAAGCAGTAGAAGAAACGCCGTTTGCCTATTTAAATAGCATTGAAAATCCGGAATTATCTTTTCTTGTCACGCCCCCATTTCAATGGTACAAAAACTATGAATTACAGTTAAGTGATTTGTTAAAGAAAAGATTGAATACAGAAAGACCTGAAGAAGTTTTAGTGTTATCTATTGTTACTATCCGGGATCCCCAGCAAGCGTCTACAATTAATCTATTGGCTCCTCTCATTATTAATGTTTCCAGAAAAGTCGGTTTACAGCATGTATTTCATGAACAAACAGCGTACAAGACGAACAGTCCATTGTTCGCGGATGATCAAGGACAAGGGGGAGAAGAATAATGCTGGTACTTTCCCGAAAGCGTGGGCAAACCATTTTAATAAACAATGAGATTGAAATTTTTGTCTCTTCCATTGACGGAGAAAGCGTAAAGTTAGGGATCAGCGCGCCAGCGGATGTCTCTATTTTGAGAAAAGAGCTTGCTGAAGAGGTCAGGGCCACCAATTTAGAAGCCAGTGCAACTTTGAAAAACGTAAATTTATTAAAAACAATAAAAAAACAATAAAAAATCTGAAGTTTGCTATAAATAATCCTAAGATAGCTCCGATATATATTATAGGGCGAAAAGCCTAATTCACAAGGATGTGAAATCCATATTTCAAGGAGGAATAATCAATGATTATTAACCACAATCTTAACGCGATGAACTCTCACCGCAACCTGTCCTTCAACAACATTCAACAAGGTAAGTCCAGCGAGAAATTGTCTTCCGGTTTCCGCATTAACCGTGCTGCTGACGACGCTGCAGGTCTTTCGATTTCTGAAAAGATGCGCGCGCAAATCAAAGGCATGAATCAAGGTATGCGTAATACGCAAGACGGTATTTCGATGGTTCAAGCGGCTGAGGGTGCGATGAACGAAGTTTCCGACATGTTGACCCGTATGAAGGAACTTGCGACGCAAGCGTCCAACGGAACGTATAGCGCCGATGATATCGCATCTATTCAACTCGAGTACCAAGCATTGGGCGATGAGATCAGCCGCAATGCGACGAACTTCTCGTTCAACGGAATTACGCTGCTTGACGGATCTGCTGGTAATGTTACAATTCAAAGCGCTGGCAGTGACGCAGATGCAATCGTTCTTGATTTGTCTGGTATTGACCTTACTGCCCTTCAATTCGGTGCCATTACTGACCAAGCGTCTGGTGCAACTGAACGTGGAGTAGTAGATGCTGCGATCACAGCAGTTAACACAGCTCGTTCCACACTGGGGGCTTACCAGAACCGTCTGGAGCATGCATTCAACAACACAAGCGTTAATGCCGAGAACCTGCAAGCTGCAGAATCGCGTGTTCGTGATACGGATATGGCTGCAGAGATGATGAAGTATACGAAATTCAACATCCTGCAACAAGCTTCCACGGCAATGCTGGCACAAGCGAATCAAGCACCGCAAGGCGTACTGCAGTTGCTTCGTTAAGATTCTGCTTGATACCGGAAGAGGTCCACGAGATTTGTGGACCTCTTTTTCTGTAAGAGGCTGAACATAAATAGAACAGATATATTTATGTAAATCTAAATTTTATAGTATGTTCATTCGATATATAGAGTTAGAGGTCAATTCAATAAACAAGAGGGGGGTATCCATATGCCAATACGCCTTAGCGGAATAGCTTCAGGACTAGACACCGATTCAATGATTAAAGAGCTCATGAAGGCTGAACGAATCCCTGTTAACAAACTATTACAGAAGAAGCAGACGATGGAGTGGAAGGTCGAGAAGTATACCAGCTTCAATTTACAGTTCTCTACCTTGCGCGAATCGGTATCTTCTTTGCGGTTTTCTGGTGGATGGAATAAATCTGACGGAAATGGCAACACGGTACGTTTAAGTACGGATGAGATCATTGCCAAGGCCAAAGACTTTGTAAGCAAATATAACGACACGATTTCATCCATTAGCGGGGCATTGACAGAAAAAGTGAACCGTGATTATCAACCGCTCACTTCCGAAGAGAAGGCGGCGTTAAGCGAAACGGATATTAAAAACTGGGAAACCAAAGCAAAGAGCGGGATCCTGCGTAAAGATGATGTTTTGAAAAGTGCGTTAAGTGATTTGAAAGGTTTGACTTCGGCGGTAGTATCGGGAGTTGATCCTGAATTTGATACATTGAGTGAGATCGGAATTACAACGCCTAAATACATTGTTGGTGCATCATCAGAAACGAATAGCAAGCTAATCCTAGACGAGAACAAACTGCGCGAAGCGGTAGAGAAGAATCCGGAAGCGGTTATTTCTCTGTTCTCGGCACAAGGTACTGATCCTCAAGGAAAAGGGATATTTCAACGTGCATATGATGCAATGAACACAGCGGTCGCCTCTGTTACGAGGAAGATAAGCGGTGGTAATGTAACTAGCATGGGATTGATTTCTCAAATGAACAAAATTGATAACCAAGTCGAGCGTAAAAACGAACAACTTAATAAACGTGAAGATCGCTATTATCTAATGTTCGCTGCAATGGAAAAGGCGATATCGCAAAGCAATGCTCAGTCTAGTTGGTTATCACAACAATTTGCATAAAAGGAAGGCTGTGAGGGAATGGAGATAACAACTCATGCGCAGCCAGTTCAGTCATCAAAGATAAAAGAAACTGTTCCAATTGTTCGTGTTAGTGGAGAATATCAAGAGTTGAAGTCAAAGAGCAAGAATTCCATATTATCGGTTAGTGAGCAAGCCCTCGTTAATGCGATTGACAAAGCAAACCGGGCAGCTCAAGGTACCGAACACTCGTTTCAATTCAAAGTGCATGAAAGTACGAATCAAGTAATTGTCCAAATTTTGGACAAGAACAAAGAGGTCATTCACGAAATACCTTCTGAGAAGTTTATCGATCTTGTTGAGAAATTGAAGGAGCTTTCAGTTGGGGCAATCATTGACGAAAAAAGGTGAGAAAAATTAACTTACAGGCACAATACAACTATCTGCATACGAAAATTCAAACTTCGTCGCCGGGTCAACTCACATTAATGCTCTATACCGGTTGTATAAAGTATTTAAAGTTGGCTGTTCAGAGTATAGAGATTCATGATATGGAAGGGAAGCACTTGAATTTCGTGAAAGCGCAAAACATTATAGATGAACTTCAATCGACTCTAAACATGGAGTATGAAATATCGAAGCAGTTGTACAGCTTATACACCTATATCAATGAGAAACTATTCGAAGCAAATGTCAAGCTTGACGTTAAATCGGCAGAGGATTGCATCCAACTTCTTACCGAGCTTCGAGATACTTGGGCTGAAGCCCTGAAATTAATTTCGAATGGCGAGCAGGTGGGAGTTCAATGAAATCGAGCGCCGCGGAGAATTTGTTGTTGGAATTAAGGGACATAACTCGAGCGATAAGCGATTTGGATCTAGAGAATGAAGCGGACTATGAATCGCTTCATTCTCTTCAATATGATCAAGCCCAACTAAGAGAGCAGATCGATCAGTTGTCTCAAATGAATGGCTTCTCATATACGGAGTCGGATAGGAGCATTCTACTGGAATGCATTGAATTAGAGAAGACGAATAATGAAGCCTTCGCGCAGAAACGACAGGCAGCGAGAATGGAACTAAACCGAATAAATGAGAGTCGAAAGTCTAAAGGTGCCTATCTTGGCGAATATACGCAGCATGTAGGGTACTTTATCGATAGTCAGCAATAAGTAAACATCGAACCGTTTGCTATTACTTTTTTAATAGAGGAGAAAAGCCTATGAAGAAGTTTAAACAATGCTTCACGATCATCTTCGCTGTGTGGTTCGCGTTATATGGATTAATCGCCGCTCCGCAACAAGGGGAGGCTGCGATCAATGATTATGTAACGGTTACCAAATCAGCAAATCCAACAAAAATCACAACACAAGAGGAAACGGAAATTGCGCTCAACATTACAGGAACTCCGCCTGCTAATGTGGTCATGCCTAATGACGTTGTACTTATTATTGACAAATCGGGCAGTATGGCCCCAACGTATGGCCCTAATAATGGGGAAGACAAAATGACGAATGCTAAAGAAGCGGCAAAAGGGTTCGTCGATCTAATGGATATGACTAAACATAGAGTAGCGGTTGTTGATTTCTCCTCCTCCGCAAGTTCATTTCCATTCACGGTGGATAAAGATGCAGCGAAGTCCTACATTAATACAATTAATTCTGGCGGAGGAACCGCTACAGGGAATGCAATCGATGCAGCGGTCGCATTGCTGGCTGACCACCGTACAGAAGCTCAGCCGGTAATTGTACTGATGACGGATGGAGCGGCGACAGAATCGCCGAAGAACACTGATCCGTTTGATTACGCGCTTCAGAGGGCACAAGCTGCAAAGGATGCAGGGGTTATATTCTATACAATTGCTCTTCTGAATCCTAACGAAGATCCTATTACTAGTGCTCCGAACGTCCTTATGAAAAATATGGCTACAACTGCAACTCATCATCACTTTGTTCTTGGTTCAAATGGACTTAACCAAATTTATGCAGCTATCGTTAAAGAAATTGGCATGGCGAGCGCTTATGATGTTACTGTGACAGATATAGTTGGTAACGATTTTGAGATTGTACCTGGATCCTTCGAGGATAATATTCCTAAACCTACGGTGACAGGCAACACATTGACATGGAAATTCAATGAATTGAAAAATAGCGCATTAACATTCAAGTACAAAATTCGTCCAGTCGATAAAATGAAAGCGGGCACTTTCCCGGCTTCGTTGAATGCCTCAAGCATTACTTACAAAGATTATGCTGGAGCTAACCGGACGAAGAGCATTCCAAGCGTTAATGTTACGGTTAAACTGCCAGCACCAGTAATAACCGCTGTAACAGAACCTTTCGGACATCCGAACGGCGGTGAGACAGTTACCATTACAGGTCAAAATTTCGTGTCTGGAGCAACAGTGAAATTTGGCTCTACTGCAGCTACAAATGTAGCTTTTGTCAGCAGCACTGAAATTACGGCAACCGTGCCTGCAGGGAAGCAAGGGATGGTAGATGTAAGTGTAACAAACCCAGATAATCAAGTTGCGAAAGCGCAATATCAATATAAGACTGATCCGATTATTACTTCTATAATTCCCGCTAATGGACCGCTTGTAGGTGGAACGATCGTTTCGATTAAGGGACAGTATTTCATGAGTGGCCTGACTGTGAAATTTGGCGATAAAACGGCTCCACTCTTCTATTACTATGGATCCGATCAAATTTCTGTCAAATCCCCGATTGGCGCAGAGGCAGGTCCAGTTGACGTTACGCTTACGAATCCGGATGGAACTACCGTTACTGTGACAGGAGGGTTTACCTATGATGCTCCTCCATCAACAGATCCGGAAATCGTTTCGATTTCACCTGACAATGGTGTGGTAACAGGTGGAAATACGATTTATGTGAACGGTAAAAACTTTAAAAGCGGTATGAAAGTTGTTATTGGTTCAAAAGATGCATCAACCTCGTATGTATCGGCAACTCAATTGAGGGTGACTGTTCCGGCAGGCGATGCAGCAGGAACAGTAGATGTTTCCGTTCGTACTGCTGAAGGAGCAGTGTACACAAAATCACAAAGCTATACTTATAACGCAATTGTTTATCCGACACCTACGATCACATCAGTAACACCGAATACGGGTTTGATAACAGGCGGGAATACGGTATATGTTAACGGCACCAATTTCGTAAATGGCGTAACTAAAGTTACGTTTGGTACAAATGACGTCAATGCGACTTATGTGAACTCAACAACCCTCCGCCTAACTGTACCAGCTGTTACAATGGCAGGTAAAGTTGATGTTATAGTATCGAATAATGATCAATCTGCGTTGTTACAAGAAGGATATGAATATACGATGCCAATCATCTCTGACCCTAATATTACAGCTGTAACCCCAAATCAGGGATCCATCAAAGGTGGATACATTGCGTATATCGACGGTGAAAATTTTAGTGGTGGCGCAACTGTAACCCTCGGTGGAACAAATGCTAGTGTAACATATATTAATTCGGGCCAGCTTAAAATAGTTGTCCCAGCAACAGCAACGACAGGAGTTGTTGATGTTACTGTTACGAATAAGGATGGCGGAACGGAAACATTGGCAGGCGGATTTGAGTACTTACCAATCTTGCCGGAGATCACTAGCATTTCTCCTGCAAGTGCAAGCCGTGCAGGCGGGGCGACAATCTATGTTAACGGCAACAATTTCGATACATCCGCTGCCGTAAGTATTAATGGTGTCAATGCAACCACTGCTTATGTAAACTCAACTAGTTTAAGAGTGACAGTGCCGGCTAGCTCAACGGTGGGACAAGTGCCATTAGTTGTGAGCTTGTCGAGTGGGCAATCAGCTACCTTTGCATTTACTTATACTGATCTTCCGGCCGCAGCTGCTCCAGTTATTACCAGTCTTTCTTCTGTAACAGGCAAAGCAGGCAACGTCGTATACATTTATGGAACAAACTTTAAGAATAAACCAAAAGTGTATTTCGGATCTGTAGAAGCGACTACTGTCGTATACACAAGTTCGACTACAATCCGAGTTACAGTTCCAACCGGCAACACAGGTGAAGTTTTAGTGAGGGTTGTAAATCCAGATACGCTCGAGAGCAATACAGTCACTTACACTTATAATTAATAACGTACAACACAAGAAGATCGGGTTGAGGTAAATACCTCAACCCGATCTTCTTTGTTCGGTGGTACTATAAATTCTTTGCTGGTTGTATCAAGAATGGAAGATTAATAAAGTTAGGAAAAGCTTCGAGATAACGTTTAAGAAACTGTTCATATTGGTTTTTGGAACAATAGTTAAAAACCCAGCCAATTATAGATGAATCTTCTTCATGATCAAACGCAGTATTTACGAACAAATAGCCATCATCAGAATTATTACTGATAAAATACCATTGTCCTATATTAACCATACCTTTCGTAGATAATGCCTCATTATCCAATAGAATCGCATACAATTCAACTGCTGGTTCATAGTAGCCATATTCGTACATTAGATTAGCAAGTATATTAATTGTATCTGCGGTTGCCATCGACTGAAGCCAGTGAAAATAAATGTCGTTATATGAATATCTTAATAAAATGAAAAGTGTCTTAGCAAGCAACTCAGATGCGGCATCCGTTAATTGAGGAGGAATATCCGGACTTGCTAGAAGAGCATTGTGATGGGTCCAAAGCTCTAGTGCAGAATCCCGGTATTCAGTAATAGCTGTTAAATATTGTGGATCATTATATAGAACGGCGGCCATTAAGGCTATAGAAGCATCTAACTTCATATCAATCGTAAGTTTGAACGGTTTTTCTTCATGTTGTAGTAAATGATAGGTCAAAGCATCATTAGGAGAAACATCTATTACCAGTTTCTTATGATAATATGAACTTAGCGATCGAGAGCCGGTTCGTAGTGCAACGAGAAATAAGGCGGCGTATTCAATGGCTGTAGGATTAGGATAAACCGTTTGAAACAACCGGATAATGGCTTCTTCGTCTTGCTCAGCCTGGATAAGCAGCTCCCATACTTGTTGCAGAACCGTATAGTTTTTAGGCTGAATTTGAAGCAATTGGACACCGTATCGAACAGCGTCCGTCTTGTTTCCTAATTGAACATGCAAATTGAACAACATTTGCAGCGGAACTGTAGAACCGTAGGAAGGTTGAACATTCCAATAGGGACGATTTTGACGGACCGCCATTTCGGCGAGGGCTAAAGCTTGTTCGAAATTATTGATAGCTTGTTGAAACATCCCGAATTGTTCGTAAAGAATACCAAGATGGCAATAATAATCGGAAATTTCGGGGTATTCTGTCATTGCCTGTAGAATGAGATGGTATGCCTCGACATAATTATTTAATTTTATTTCAGTGGAAATTAAGTTATCTAGCAGATGGACATACCATGAATGACTAGGAGCGCTCGAAGCAATACTTGTTCGATAAAGCTGGATGGCTCTTTCCAGTTGATTGTCGCTCGTACAGGCATTTCCCAATATAAAACAAAAGTAAGGGTCGCGAAGTTTTTCTTCTGTCTTCATAGACTCTAGAATGGACAGGTTGCGCTCTGTCTTGTTGTGACTCTCGACTCGTATTTCTGTGTATCCGTCGTGAAAGATCGGATAAGGGAGATTATTAAATGTAATTTTACGGTGATCCGAGGTGACTTGCTCGTGAATAGGGTTGCTGAAGTATATCCCTTTTTGATTCTCGAATATTCGAGCCCCTTGCGAGATCATTACTCTGGAGGGATCAACGGTTTGTCCGGTAAAATTATGGATAGGCAGCATGAATGACTTAAGAGAATCTTTGTCAGTGGGAGTTGCCCGCAGGTCGGTTATTAATCCCTCGATATCGGATGAGTTCATGTATTCATCTGCATCTAGTACCAATATCCATTTTCCGGTGGCATAACGTAATGATTCATTTCTGGCGGCAGAAAAATCGTTGATCCATTCAAAGTCATAGACATGGTTAGTATACCTTCGAGCGACTGTCTTTGTATTATCAACGGAACCGGTATCAATAATGATGATCTCATCGACAAGTCCTTGTACGCTATCTAAACAGCGTGAAATCACCTTTTCCTCGTCTTTTACGATCATGCACAATGAAATCAAATTCTCCATATATCCTCCTGTTGAGCTATAATTCTATGGTCTATACTCTAAATATTCTTTTCGAGGAGGTCATTTCCTCCCAGTTTCATTAAGTAGACGCGTTCCACGATTTTAAGGTGGAACATAAGCAAGTATTCTCAACAAACTAATGCAGCATTAAACTGAATCCCGGATTGCACAAGTTCCGAAAATCCTAGAACCGATTTACCTGCGGAAAGGATTGTAGCGGATGAGACGTAGATATAGTCAGCGTCTCATCCACTCTCACCTGCTTTTCATGATATCTTGATTATACAGCAAAAAAGGTACAGACTCTTCAATTTCCTTGAAGAATGTTCCTTTTTCCAGGAGACGGATTTTTCAGTGGCAGGTGATGGTCGGATGGCGCAGATTTATTGGCAATTAGATGTTTCACCCCCCTCCTGCTGGGTAAATATCGATAAAGCATATTTCTGCAGTGCCCGCCAACTCAGGCCTGAAGCCAAGTCGACATTTTTCCGGTTTTTTTGCAAAAGAAAACCTTTTCCTTGGTAATTGACACTGGATAAGTCGGGTGCTATAGTCGGAAATGTGGACAATTAGTGTCACACTTTATTTGACAATGAAGGGAATGTTAGTGCATGCAAGGTAAAGTGAAATGGTTCAACGCAGAGAAAGGTTATGGCTTCATCGAGACTGAGGACGGCGGCGACGTATTCGTACATTTCTCCGCGATCCAATCCGAGGGCTTCAAGACTCTGGAAGAAGGACAATCCGTAGAATTCGAGATCGTTGAAGGCGCTCGTGGCCCGCAAGCAGCTAACGTAATCAAATTATAATCATCCCGGCACAGCCGACCTACATAAACGGTATAGATGGTTAACAATTCGAGATTCGCTAGCCCAAGACTCCGGAACTTCCGGGGTCTTTTTTTTGTATCCGACCTCCGATAAATATTGTGCTAAAATTCACAATTCTGACTTTTTACATAGCCTTAACAAAATGCTATAATGAAGGTGCAAAGGAGGAGTGCCCAATGCAATTCACTATCCGAGGTCAACAAATTGAAGTGACCGATGCTTTGAAGGACTATGTTGACAAGAAACTCAGCAGGCTAGATAAGTATTTTGATGCACCCCCCACCTCCGAAGGATATGTCACCCTGAATGTCATTCGAGGATTGCACACAGTGGAAGTGACCATTCCGCTCACAGGTGTGGTACTGCGTGCGGAAGACCGAAGCGATGATATGTACGCTTCCATTGACGCTGTTGTGGACAAGTTGGAACGTCAGATTCGCAAGCACAAAACCAAGCTGAACCGTAAGATCAAGCAAGAGGGCGGATTGAAGACGCTCATTGCGGCGAACGGAGCAGCAACCAGTCAGATGGAGGCAGAGCAAGTCGAGTATGACGAGGACAATTACGAAGTTGTCCGTACGAAACGTTTTACCATGAAGCCAATGGACGTGGAAGAAGCGATCCTGCAGATGAACATGGTAGGCCATAATTTCTTTGTATTTTCCAACATTGACACACAAGAAGTAAATGTCGTTTACAAGCGCGATGACGGCAAGTACGGATTGATCGAGCGGGACTAAGCTTTAGCGATATTCCAAGCGGAATGCAGAAGCAGCTGGACCTGATTCGAATTTTAAAACGGTAAATGAAATTGAAATGTAAGATGAGCCTTCATCCGTGTAAGCGGGTGGGGCTCTTTATTTGGATATATACGTTTTCGATGCGGTAGGCATCGTAAAGACGGTGGTATTTGATGGTAAACCCATCGGAGTATGCTGAATAGTGCAACCACTGTTTTAGATGAGATGGCTCATAGGGGGCTTCGGTGCCGTTTCTTAAACAGCTTCAGGTACAACGTCTTAAGGACTTCCTTTATAAGAGGATTAGCGTTCGGTTTAGTCATGATTGAACCATAGTTCCGGGGCAGAGTCTTTGTTATTTTCGGACAATGGGAGATGAATATTTCACACCCATTTAGATGTAGAGTTTCATTCACGAAATGAATATACTTCCATGGTTGAGAGCTGGGTAAATGCTCCACGCAACTTTTTTGAGCCTTCCCGCGTCTCATAGAGTAGGGCTTCACGTAACAGACATCTCTTGTGATAACACATATTGTTGCGGCATCCCTTACAAACTGTTACAATTTATGCAAACCCTCATTTTATGGGACGGGCTTTTTAGCCTGCATGAAATGGGACCATCATAAGGAATCAATGAATCGATTTCATCATTTAACCCTTTGGCATTTAATGAAGTTGATTCTATCACTTGTTTTGCACGAAAGGGGTTAACCATGCTAGGACTTGTCAAAAAGATTTTCGGCGACACCAACGAGCGTGATGTCAAACGTCTCATGAAGACGGTCGATGTAATCAACAAAATGGAACCGGATTTTGAGAAGCTCTCCGATGAGCAGCTGAAAGCCAAAACCGAAGAGTTCCGTGCGCGGATCGAGAAAGGTGAGACGCTGGAGGAATTGCTTCCTGAAGCGTTTGCGACAGTTCGTGAAGCTTCCAGACGGACACTCGGCAAGCGTCACTATGACGTGCAGCTGATCGGAGGAATGGCCCTCCACGAAGGCAGAATTGCAGAGATGAAGACCGGTGAAGGTAAGACCCTTGTAGGTACGCTGCCGGTTTACTTAAATGCCCTGCTTGGCAAAGGTGTTCACGTGGTAACCGTCAATGATTATTTGGCACAGCGTGACAGCCAAGAAATGGCGCAAATATATAACTTCCTGGGAATGACGGTCGGGGTTAACCTGAGCGGTATGGAACACCCGGATAAACAGCAGGCGTATGCTTGTGATATTACGTACGGAACGAACAATGAGTTCGGATTTGACTATCTGCGGGACAACATGGTCCTCTACAAAGAGCAGATGGTTCAGCGTCCGCTTTATTTCTGTATCATTGACGAAGTGGACTCCATCCTGGTTGACGAAGCGCGTACGCCGCTCATCATTTCGGGACAAGCTCAGAAATCGACCGAGCTATATTTTGCAGCTGACCGTTTTGTGAAGCGTCTGACTGCGGAAGAGGATTATACGGTAGACATTAAGGTCAAATCCGTGGCCTTAACCGAAAAAGGCGTGGCCCTAGCGGAGCGTTCCTTCGGGATCGACAACCTGTATGACCATAACCACGTAACCTTGAACCACCACATTGTACAAGCGCTGAAAGCGAATGTCATCATGCGCCGCGATGTGGATTATGTCGTTACCGACGATGAAGTGGTCATCGTTGACGAATTCACGGGACGTCTAATGGCTGGACGCCGTTACAGCGACGGTCTCCACCAGGCGATTGAAGCGAAGGAAGGCATCGAGGTTCAGAACGAGAGCATGACCCTTGCAACAATCACCTTCCAGAACTACTTCCGGATGTATCGCAAGCTGGCAGGTATGACCGGTACGGCGAAAACTGAGGAAGAAGAATTCAAGAAGATTTATGGTCTTGAAGTGCTGCAAATTCCTACGAACAAACCGAATCAGCGTATCGACATGCCGGATGTGGTTTACAAGAGCGAAGAGGGCAAGTTTAAGGCGGTTGTAGCTGAGATCGTGGAACGCCATAAGAAGAACCAGCCCATTCTGGTGGGTACGGTTTCCATCGAGAACTCCGAGCGTTTATCGGAAATGCTGAAGCGCAAAGGCGTCCAGCATAAAGTTCTGAATGCGAAGTACCATGCGGAGGAAGCGGAAATCATCTCGCGTGCCGGTCAGCCGGGATCGGTAACGATCGCGACGAATATGGCGGGACGCGGTACGGATATTTTGCTTGGTGAAGGCGTACAGGATATTGGCGGGCTTCACATTATCGGTACTGAACGTCACGAATCGCGCCGGATCGATAACCAGCTGCGTGGACGTGCCGGTCGTCAGGGTGACCCGGGGTCAACTCAGTTCTATCTGTCCCTCGGCGATGAGCTGATGAAGCGTTTTGGTACAGACAACGTGCTGAATATGATGGAGCGTCTTGGATTTGAAGAAGATCAGCCGATCGAGAGCAAAATGATTACCCGTGCGGTTGAATCCGCGCAGAAGCGGGTAGAAGGCAACAACTTCGATATGCGTAAAGTCGTTCTTCAATACGATGACGTCATGAACCAGCAGCGTGAGATCATCTACAAGCAGCGCCGTGAGATCTTGGAGTCCCAAGACATTAAGCAAATCGTTGTAGAGATGATCAAGCCGGTCATTGATCGTGTGGTGCAGGCTCACTGCAGCGATGACATTCCGGAGAACTGGGAACTGCAGGAAGTGGCAGACTACGTGAACAGCAAGCTGCTGGACGAGGGTGCCGTTACCCGCGAAGATCTGTGGGGTAAAGAAGCCGAAGAGCTTACGGAGTATATCTTCGATCGCGTCATGAAGAAGTACGAAGAGCGTGAGCAAGCCATCGGCGAAGAAATGGTACGTGAATTTGAAAAAGTTATCGTCCTGCGTGCGGTGGACAGCAAGTGGATGGATCATATCGATGCAATGGACCAATTGCGTCAAGGTATTCACCTTCGTGCTTACGGCGGTACCGATCCGCTTCGAGAATACCAATTCGAAGGCTTCGAGATGTTTAATGCCATGATCGCGACGATCCAGGAAGAAGTTGCGACGTACATCATGAAGGCCCAAATCGCGACGAATCAGGAGCGTCAAGCCGTTGTGGACGAGAACAAAGTCTCCACGAACAGCAGCAGCGAACCTGCCGAGAAGCGTCCGGTCCAAGTGGCTGAACAGATCGGCCGGAATGATGCATGCCCTTGCGGCAGCGGCAAGAAGTATAAGCACTGCCATGGACAGAACGCTTAAGCGATTCGGCCCATTGGCGATGAATATAATATAAGAAAAGCATCCATCGACGCGCTTTTACAGAAGTCGGACGGCGTTTAGAGGATATTTTTCTTGCGATGATCGAATTTGTTCAGTTTCGCTAAAATCGATGAATTCGATAATCCCTATAAGCCCGTCCAGAATATGGGCGCAAACTTTCCAACTCCCTTAAGAGCGGCAGATGAACCGGGTGATTGTGGTCTATTCCACCGTGATCCGAAATCACTGCTGCGCTTAAGGGAGTTTATCTGAATAAACAGCGAAACATGTTGTGAAGCGATGTGACGTGGATTTTCTCTTAAAATGGAACGTTTTCCATGCTGGAGAGGGTATACTGAAATTATTACGTGTAGATAAGAAAGGACGAGGACTCATGATCGATCCAAGTGTGAAGCAGGACCTGCGTGAAATCAGCAAGAAACTAACCAATCTTAGGGGGTCTCTTTGACTTAGATCTCAAGCAGGAGATGATTGAGAACTTTGAGGAGAAGATGGCAGCCCCGGATTTCTGGGACGACAATGAGAAAGCTCAGGCGCTTATTACCGAGATGAATGCCGTGAAGTCATCCGTGGATCAATATCAGAAGCTGCAGGTGGACTACGATGATGCCGTCGTGATGATCGAGCTGGCGGATGAAGAAGGCGATGACTCCCTTGCAGGAGAAATCGGAGAGACAATCAAGGATCTGGTTGGGCGTGTGGAAGAGTTTGAACTCCAACTGCTGTTGAACCAGCCTTACGATAAAATGAATGCCATCCTTGAGCTGCATCCGGGCGCGGGAGGTACCGAGTCGCAGGACTGGGGCCAAATGCTGCATCGCATGTACACGCGCTGGGCGGAGAAACGCGGCTTTAAGGTGGAGACGCTGGATTATTTGCCTGGGGATGAAGCGGGAATCAAGAGCGTAACGCTGCTCATTAAGGGCTACAATGCATATGGGTATTTGAAGGCTGAAAAAGGGGTGCATCGCCTGGTTCGGATCTCTCCGTTCGATTCTTCGGGCCGTCGCCATACCTCGTTTGTGTCCTGTGACGTCGTTCCTGAGATTAACGATGAGATTGAACTGGACATCCGCACCGAGGACCTGAAGATTGATACGTACCGTGCGAGCGGTGCCGGTGGTCAGCATATCAATACGACGGACTCAGCCGTACGGATCACTCACTTGCCAACGGGTGTGGTCGTAACCTGTCAGAATGAACGGTCCCAGATCAAGAACCGTGAGCGTGCAATGACCATGCTTCGTTCCAAGCTCTATGAGCGCAAGATTGAAGAGCAGCAGAAGGAATTGGCGGAAATCCGCGGCGAGCAATCCGACATCGCATGGGGCAGCCAGATCCGTTCGTATGTATTCCATCCGTACAGCATGGTTAAAGACCATCGTACACAGGTGGAGACCGGTAATATAGGAGCCGTCATGGACGGGGATCTGGATGCTTTTATCGATGGATATTTGCGCAGTCAGATCAAGCAGGAAGTCGAGTAGGACGTTGAGGAGAGATTTGAAGCACTATGGCGCAATCCGCTGGTAATCCATCGATTAACAAAAGAAAAAGAGAACCTCTGATTCCGATTAACGGTCCCCTTCGTCAGACGGTGGACGCCGTTTTTATTATCATCGGCTCCTTTATTATGGCGCTGTCATTTAATTTGTTTTTCTTGCCCAACCACATCGCCTCAGGCGGCGTGTCCGGATTGTCTGTTCTTGCGCAAGCGTGGCTCGGGATTGAACCGGCCTTTACGCAGTGGGCGCTGAATATCCCCTTGTTTGTGCTTGGCTTTTGGCTGCTTGGACGCGATTATGGCATCCGTTCCCTGCTGGGAAGCGTGATTTTGCCGCTGTTCGTCTTTTTGACCAAGGACTGGCCGATTCCAACCTCTAACCCGCTTCTGGCTTCCATCTATGGCGGGATCGGCGTTGGTATCGGGATGGGGCTGGTCTATCGCGGGAGGGGGTCAACCGGTGGATTGACCATCGTGGCCCAGCTCCTGCAAAAATACAGCGGCCTCAGCTTCTCCCTCTGTGTCGTGCTCTTGGATGCGATTGTGATCTCTTCGGCAGCCCTTGTGCTGTCGCTGGAGCAGGCGTTGTACGCACTCATTGGATTGTACGTGACAGGCAAAGTGATTGATGCGATTGAGCTGGGCTTTAGCTTCACGAAGGTAGCTTACATTATATCCGATCATACGGAGCCGATCACCAAGGCGATTCTCGAGGATCTCGATCGTGGACTAACCAAGCTGACCGCAGAGGGAGGCTATACGGGTGAACACCGGACGGTGCTGATGGTTGTCGTCGGACAGAGTGAAATTCCCCGTCTAAAAACGGTGGTACAATCGGTGGACCCGAATGCGTTTGTCATCATTAGCAATGCCCATGAGGTATTGGGTGAAGGCTTTCGCAATATCAAGGCATAACCCAATAGAAGCGGTGTCGAGAGGTTCTCGACACTTGATGAGACGGTGATATATCACCGTCTCTTTTTTTTGTGGATTTATAGAATCGATAAGGTTTCAGCGAAGCTAACCATTCGATAATCGCAAGCAAAACTTTCTCTAAACGCGGTCAGCCATCGGTGAAGTGCGTCGATCGTCATTTTTCCTAATTGGATCGGCTTTTCGGTGGGTCTGATCGATGACCTTGAATTTTCCTTTATTTTTCTAGTAAAGAGCATATAATGGTATCTAATATTGTTCAGGGGGTGGGGGATTGTGGAAATCGAACAGATCTTTGCTAATTTGCCGGTATTGGAAACCGAGCGCCTGCGGCTTCGCAGAATATCGATGCAGGATGCGGAACAAATGTATGCCTATGCCTCTGATGATGAGGTTGCCAAGTACGTAACATGGGAAACCCATCGCTCGATTCAGGACAGTAAAAAATTCATCCAGTTTATACTGGTTCAGTATGCCAAGCATGATATTGCCCCTTGGGGGATCGAGCTGAAGGAGAGCGGGCGTCTGGTCGGGACGGTGGATTTTGTATGGTGGAAGCCCGAACAGCAGAGTGCCGAGATCGGTTATGTACTCGCGCGGGATTGTTGGGGACAAGGGCTCATGACGGAAGCGGCCTCCGCTTTACTGAAACTCGGATTTGGCGAAATGGATCTTGTGCGCATCCAAGCTCGCTGCATAGAAGGGAACATCGGCTCTCAGCGTGTCATGGAGAAGATCGGTATGTCTTATGAGGGAACATTGAGGAAGGGGATCAAGATCAAAGGTCAGCATTGGGACCTCAAACTATATTCCATTCTAAAAGAAGAATTTAAATCCGCTCCTTAGCCATTGGATGAACATGGAATTTACATGCATTTAGGACCAAATTTGAATAATCCATTGTATTTATATGAATACGGTCGTATAATAATACATATTTATGAGACGGATAAAGTCAATGAATACCTATGAATAAAGAGTGTGCTAACGCAGGAGACAAAAAACTCCAAAGAAGATCACCACCAGCTTGACTGCTTCTTGAAGCAAAAATGATATCAAGAAGCACCAGTAGACACGCGTGGTTTTTGATAACCCATCATATGATGAGGATAGCATCAGCGGCAGCGTGATCGCTCGGAAGAAGTTATACGGATGAGCATGGCGTAGAGATGAAGGATGGATGAATGGGACCTTGCATAAGGTCCTTCAACTGTTCCTTGGGGAGAGGGATGAGGATATGACGGACACAAACTCAAACACAGTAAGAGTTGCTATTGTTGGATCTACCGGCTACGGTGGCGTGGAACTGATCCGCTTGCTGCAAGCACACCCGCGCGTTGAGATTACTTCGGTAATCTCTTCATCGACTGCAGGCGTACCGATATCGGACGGTTTTCCGCATTTGACGAATATCATCACACGTAACCTGGATGGCGTTAACCCAGCGGAAATCGCTGAGGTGGCAGACCTGGTGTTCGCGGCTACGCCTTCGGGCGTCAGTGCCAAGCTGGTGCCGGAGCTGCTGGATGCAGGCCTGAAGGTCATAGATCTTTCGGGGGATTTTCGTTTAAAGGACGGGGCTGTTTATGAACAGTGGTATAAACATACGGCTCCGAGTGCGGAACTGTTGGAAAAGGCCGTATACGGTCTATGCGAAGTGTTTGGCGAAGAGGTCCGTGATGTAGATTTCATCTCCAATCCGGGCTGTTATCCGACAGCAACGCTGCTCGGGCTGATTCCGGCAATCAGCGCTGGATGGATTGATGCCTCTTCCCTTATTATCGATGCCAAATCCGGCGTGTCCGGTGCAGGACGGGGAACGAGCCTGACGACGCATTATGCCGAGATCAACGAGAACTTCAAAGCCTATAAGGTGAATAAACACCAGCATATTCCCGAGGTTGAGCAGGTATTGACGCAGGTCGCGGGCGAACCGATCACGGTTACCTTTACGACCCATTTGGTCCCGATGACGCGGGGAATCATGAGCACCATGTATGCCACGCTGAATGGTCCTTACACGGAAGAGGATTTCATCGAACTGTATCGCCAGTATTTCAAGGACCGCCGGTTTGTGAGAATCCGCGACTTGGGCGTGTGGCCTGCGACAAAAGAAGTCAGCGGGTCCAACTACTGCGATATCGGATTTGCGGTGGATGCGCGTACGAACAGAGTGACCATTATATCGGTCATTGATAATGTGGTGAAGGGTGCAGCCGGTCAGGCGATTCAGAACCTGAATTTGATGATGGGATGGGAGGAGAGCCTCGGACTTACGTTTGCGCCGATTTATCCGTAAGCGTCTGGGGATACAGACATGGGAGAGAATATGTTTGCGATTATTGATGGGGGCAGCATCGTAACGCCGCAAGGCTTCAAGGCTGCCGGACTTCACTGTGGACTTAAGAAAACCGACCGTAACGATCTGGGCGTCATTGTATGTGATGTGCCTGCCGTGGCGGCTGCTGTATATACGACGAACCTGTTCCAAGCGGCACCGCTGAAGGTGACGCGTGAAAGCCTGCAGGACGGCAAGCTTCGCGCGATCGTCGTCAACAGCGGCAATGCTAACGCTTGTACGGGTAAGCAGGGTGAGGAGGATGCTTACACGATGCGTGCCAATACGGCTGCGCAATTCGGTCTGGAAGAGAACGAGGTGGCCGTCGCCTCAACCGGAGTCATCGGGGAACTGCTGAAGATGGACCGTGTATCCTCAGGTATCGCCGGCCTGCCTGCAAGGCTCAGCGGCGAAAGCGAAGGGGCTGAAAGCTTCAGCCAAGCGATTTTGACAACCGATCTCGTGAAAAAAGAAGCCTGCGTCACCGTACAAGTTAACGGTACGAAGGTGACCATCGCCGGCACGGCGAAGGGGTCGGGAATGATTCATCCGAACATGGCGACCATGCTCGGATTCATGACAACGGATGCGGTCATTGGTCAGGAAGCGCTGCAGCTGCTGCTGCGCCAAACGACCAACCTGACCTTTAATATGATTACGGTGGATGGCGATACAAGCACCAATGATATGCTGGTTGCAATGGCCAGCGGCCTGGCGGGACACGACACGCTATCGCCGGAGCATCCGGATTGGGATGCATTCGCAGCCGGCTTCCATTATGTATGCCAGCAGCTGGCGAAGGCTATCGCTCGGGACGGAGAGGGAGCTTCCCGCCTGATTGAGGTTCGCGTAGACGGTGCCGAAAGCGACGATGACGCGCAAGCGATCGCCAAGACAATCATTGGCTCCAGCCTGGTGAAATCCGCCGTATTCGGCGCAGATGCCAACTGGGGACGCATTATTGCGGCTGTCGGCCGTGCGGGCCGTCCGGTCAATCCGGAGACGGTCGATATTGCTATCGGTCCGATTTCGGTGCTGGAGCAGTCCAGGCCGGTTGCGTTTGACGAGGATGCGGCTCTGGCTTACCTCCAGGGCGACACCGTGGACATTGACGTGAAGCTGCATACCGGTAATGGGTCGGCTACGGCCTGGGGCTGTGATTTAACCTATGACTATGTCCGCATTAATGCGGCTTATCGTACGTAGATAAATATTCAGTAGGACGGAGGAGACGGATATGAAGAGCACGATCGATCAAAAGGATACGCTGCCGGTTAAAACATCAGGTGCGGATACGTTCGTGATGAAGTGCGGCGGCAGCACGCTCGCTGCGCTTCCTGACAGCTTCTTCGAGGATTTGAAGGATCTGCAGCAAAAGGGAGTTAACCCCGTTATCGTGCATGGCGGCGGACCCGCGATCTCCGGCAATCTGGAGAAACTCGGCATCGAGACCGAATTTGTAAACGGGCTGCGTAAGACAACGGAGGATGTGCTGGACGTCGTGGAGATGGTACTTGCGGGCACCATTAATAAACAGATTGTACGGCGGATTCAAAGCGTAGGCGGCTCTGCTATCGGCTTGTCCGGCTCGGACGGCGGACTGATCGAGGCCAAACCGGTGACGAACCATGCGGAGGTTGGCTGGGTCGGCGATGTGACGTTTGTGAAGTCGTCGATTCTGAGCGGTGTGCTGGAAATGGGCTACATGCCTGTGGTAGCACCGATCGGGGTGGATCCGTCCGGTCAGCGCTACAACATCAATGCCGATACGGCAGCTGGTGCCGTGGCTTCCCATCTGGGGGTACACCGGATGATCGTTGTCACCGACGTGCCCGGGATCATGAAGGGATCGGGCGGCGAGAAGCGGGTGCTTCCAACCGTGACGGTGCAGGAGATCGAGGACATGATCGGAACAGGTGAAATCTACGGCGGCATGATACCGAAGGTCCGAGCGGCCATCAGCTGCATTCACGGCAAAGTGAGCGAGGTTGTCATCGTGGACGGAAGCGAACCAAATGTACTGAGCCGAGTGCTTGGCGGAGAAGTGCTGGGCACGCGCATCGTGCGGATGTAGATTTAGATTCGAGATTGTACAATATAACGGCTTCAACGGAGAAGGTGGAATTGTTCTGGAGAAGCAGCGCGGTCGCCTTTGCCCCCGGATTTTAACCACTGCAACCATTTCAATAAAAAATCTGGGGGCAACAGCGATCGGAAGAACAATCCACATGCGTAGTGATGTCTGGGGTTGTCAGTGTTCAGGATTCATGAATCTGTTTTGTCCAAATGCAAAGGAGTGTGTGAAGGTCATGGGAAAAGAAACAGCAGCCAACGGTATCAAAGCAGCTAATGAAAGCTCATTGTTCCAAACGTACGCCAGATATCCAATCGCCCTGGTCAAAGGGGAAGGCAGCTGGTTATGGGACGCTCAAGGCAACAAATATCTTGATTTTATGGCCGGTCTGGCGGTAACGAATCTCGGCCATGCCCCGGTAAAGGTGAAAGAGAAGCTGAAGGCCCAGCTGGATGAATTGTGGCATGTCTCGAACCTGTTCCACATTCCGGGTCAGGAAAAAGCAGCCGAGCTGCTGACAGCCAACACTTGCGCGGATGCGGTCTTCTTCTGCAACAGCGGGGCGGAAGCGAACGAAGCCGCCATTAAGCTGGCGCGCCGCTACCATCAGAAGGTGAAGGGGACGGGACGGTACGAGGTTATTACGTTTACCCAGTCCTTCCATGGACGGACGCTGGCTACGCTGACGGCAACCGGCCAGGATAAGGTAAAGGAAGGCTTTCTTCCGCTTCCGGCAGGCTTCAAAAGCGTTCCACTGCATGACCTTCCGGCACTAGAAGCGGCCATTAACGACAACACTGCCGCCATCATGATCGAAATGGTGCAGGCGGAAGGCGGCGTCCATCCGGTGGAGCCGGAGTTCCTTCAAGCCGCCACCGGGCTGTGCAAAAAGCACGGACTGCTGCTGATCGTGGACGAGGTGCAGACGGGCATGGGCCGGACCGGGAAGCTGTTTGCGCATGAGCATTACGGCATTGAGCCGGATATCTTTACCGTGGCCAAAGGGCTCGGCTCCGGGTTCCCGGTCGGCGCGATGCTGGGTAAAGCTTACTTGCGCGAAGCCTTCACGGCAGGAAGCCATGCGACAACGTTTGGCGGCACGCCGATTGCGAGCGCCGTCATTCAGGCCACTATCGAAACGATGCTGGAGGACAATGTGCCGCAGCGTGCGGCCGAAGCAGGAGAATATTTGATGACGAAGCTGAATGAGAGCCTGGGCAGTCATCCTTTTGTGAAGGCGATCCGGGGTAAAGGCCTGCTGATCGGCATTGAATGCATCGAACCGGTTGGCGAGCTGGTGCTGAAAGGACAGAGCCGTGGGCTGCTGTTCGTTACGGCAGGACCGAATGTGATCCGGCTGCTTCCGAATCTGTACGTCACAAAACAAGAGATCGACCAGGCGGTATCGATCGTTACGGAACTTATACATGAGCATACGGCGGTTAGCCAAGCATAGAAGAATCGTACAGCAGCTTTTTGGACAATAACAGCATGGTTAAGGAGGACTGAAGAATATGGCCGCTAGCGGACAAGTGAAGGAATTAAGCCTGAAAGGGCGGGATATGATCGAGCTGGACGAATACTCCACGGAAGAGATTCAGTTCTTGCTCGATTCGGCAATCGAGATTAAACGCAAGCAGAAGAACGGCGAAGTCTATCAGCCGCTGAAAGGCAAGACGATCGGATTGATTTTTGAGAAGTCGTCCACGCGGACGCGGGTGTCGTTCGAGGCTGGCATGTTCCAGCTGGGCGGACATGCACTCTTTTTAAGCAAAAACGATATTCAGCTTGGACGCGGCGAGCCGATCAGCGATACGGCACAGGTGATGTCCCGTTATCTGGACGGCCTGATGATTCGTACCTTCGGGCACGACAATGTGGTCAACCTGGCGAAATATGCCTCCATTCCGGTTATCAACGGCCTGAGCGACATGGCGCATCCATGTCAGGTGCTGGCTGATCTGCAGACCGTGCTGGAGCACAAAGGGAAGCTGAAAGGTCTCAAGATGGCCTTTATCGGCGATGGCAACAACATGGCGCATTCGCTCCTGATCGGCGGTGCCAAGATGGGCATGCATGTGGCCGTGGCCAGTCCGAAGGGCTATGAAGCGGATGCCAGCATCGTGAAGCTGAGCGAGGAGATCGCGGCGCAAACCGGCGGCAAAATCACGATCACCGAAGACCCGCTCGAAGCCGCGAAGGATGCCGATGTGATCTATACAGATGTATGGGCAAGCATGGGCTTTGAAGAGGAGCAAGCTCAGCGGGAAGCCGCTTTTGCGGACTACCAGGTGAATGAGGAGCTGGTGAAGGCGGCGAAGCCGGATTACTTGTTCTTGCATTGCCTTCCAGCCCACCGCGGCGAAGAGGTTAGCGAAGGCGTGATCGACGGTGCCAATTCCGTCATTTTTGATCAGGCTGAGAACCGTCTCCATGCCCAGAAGGCTTTGATGGTTGCTTTGATGGCTTAGAGCCATTCATTGTAGAGTGACATTCTCTATGAAAATGCGTCAATGGACGTTTTCTTTAGTATAATGAAGGACAGGGTTGTTAGTAACAAAGAGAGGGAGTTTAACCATGGCAAAACAAAAAATCGTACTGGCGTATTCCGGCGGTCTGGATACGTCCGTCATTCTGAAGTGGCTGAAAGAAACCTACGATGCGGAGATCATTGCCTTCACGGCCGATATCGGCCAGAAGGAAGAGCTGGACGGACTTGAGGAAAAAGCGCTGGCGACCGGCGCCTCCAAAGTATACATCGACGATCTGCGCGACGAATTTGCAAATGATTTCATCTACCCGATGTTTCAGGCGGGTGCCATGTACGAAGGGCAGTACCTGCTCGGCACCAGCATCGCGCGTCCGTTGATCGCGAAACGCATGGTGGATATCGCTCGTGCCGAAGGCGCGACGGCGATTGCGCACGGCGCTACCGGTAAAGGAAACGACCAGGTTCGTTTTGAGCTGGGCGTAGCCGGCTTGGCACCGGACATTGAAGTAATCGCGCCTTGGCGCATCGAGGAGTTCCGCAACTCCTTCCCGGGACGCGCAGAGATGATTGCCTATGCCGAAGCGCATGGCATTCCGGTAACGGCATCCGCTGCCAAATCCTACTCCATGGACCGCAACCTGCTCCATATCAGTTATGAGAGCGGCGTGCTGGAAGATCCTTGGTTCGATGCAAGCGCGGAGGACAGCAAGGATATGTACCTGCTCAGCGTATCCCCTGAGGATGCACCGGATGAAGCTGAATACCTCGAGCTAACGTTTGAGCAAGGGAATGTCGTTGCGCTGAACGGCGAATCGATGAGCCCGCTGCAAGTGATGGAGAAGCTGAACGAGCTGGGCGGCAAGCACGGCATCGGTCGCGTGGATATGGTGGAGAACCGTTTCGTTGGCATGAAGAGCCGCGGTGTCTATGAAACTCCGGGCGGAACCATCCTGTTCACTGCTCATCGCAAAATGGAATCTATTACGATGGACCGTGAAGTGATGAACCTGCGCGATAGTCTGATAACCCGTTACAGCACCTTGGTTTATAACGGTTTCTGGTTTGCGCCAGAGCGTCTGGCACTGCAGGCCCTGGTAACCGAGAGCCAGAAGAACGTATCCGGTACGGTGCGCGTGAAGCTGTACAAGGGTAACGTCATCGGCGCAGGCGTGAAGAGTCCGGTCAGTCTGTACAACCCGGATATCGCTACGATGGAAGCCGATCCGACGCAAGCTTATGATCAGGGCGATGCGACCGGCTTTATCCGCTTGAACGCACTGCGTTTAAAAGTGGCAACCGGCGTGAACCAGAATCAATAAGTTTACAATAATGAACAGGCTGAAGGCCGTTTTCATGCTAGGGAGCTCCGCTGATTCTCGCGTAACCGGGATGAATGGGACTTCTTAAGCGGGAAGCGGCCCTCTGCCTTAAACAGAGAGGGGCAAGTGTTGTGAGCAAGTTATGGGGCGGGCGCTTTACGAAGCAGACCAACGCATTGGTAGAGGAATATACGGCATCCATCGGTTTTGATAAGCAGCTGGCTGAGGAGGATATCCAGGGAAGCCTTGCTCATGTGTCCATGCTGGGTAAATGCGGCATCGTGCCGGCCGAAGATGTGGAGACGATCAAGAATGGTTTGAACAAGGTGCTGGAGCGCATCCGTGAGGGCAGCATCGAGTTCTCCGTTTCGGATGAGGATATTCATATGAACATCGAGAAGAATCTGATTGAGGAAATCGGACCTGTCGGCGGCAAGCTCCACACAGGCCGCAGCCGTAACGACCAGGTAGCTACGGATATGCATCTGTATTTGCGTAACCGTGTGGTGGCGCTGACCGGCATGCTGCATGAGCTGCAATCTGCACTGATCGGGCAAGCCAAAGATAACCTGGACACGATTATTCCGGGATATACGCATTTGCAGCGTGCACAGCCGATTCTGTTCGCGCATCATTTGATGGCTTACGTTTCCATGTTCCAGCGGGACATCGATCGTCTGATCGACAGCTATAAACGCATTAACGTTTTGCCGCTCGGGGCAGGCGCGCTTGCAGGTACAACGTTCCCGATCGACCGCCATTTCGTGGCAGAGCAGCTTGGGTTTGACGGTGTTTACGAGAACAGTCTGGATGCGGTCAGCGACCGCGACTTCATCCTGGAATTCCTCTCGGATGCTTCCATCATCATGATGCACTTGTCCCGTCTGAGCGAGGAGCTGGTGCTCTGGAGCAGCACGGAGTTCAACTTCGTTGAGCTGGACGATGCGTTCTGCACAGGCAGCAGCATTATGCCGCAGAAGAAGAATCCGGATGTACCTGAGCTGGTCCGCGGCAAAACCGGACGGGTATACGGCAACCTGATGGGTCTGCTCACCGTGCTGAAGTCCCTGCCGCTTGCTTATAACAAGGACATGCAGGAAGATAAAGAGGGCATGTTCGATACAGTGGCTACGCTGGAAGGCGCATTACAGCTGTTTGCACCGATGATCGCCACGATGAAGGTCAACAAAGGCCGCATGCGCGAAGCGGTGAACACCGACTTCTCCAATGCAACCGACATCGCGGACTTCCTGGTTGGCAAAGGACTGCCTTTCCGCCAAGCGCATGAAGTGATTGGCAAGACCGTACTGTACTGCATCCAGAACAACAAGTATCTGCTGGATTTGACGCTGGACGAATTCAAGCAGTTCTCGGAGTTGTTCGACGACTCCATTTATGGCGTGCTTCAACCGGAGACGGTGGTCAATGCGCGTAACGTTTACGGCGGTACGGCAACCGAACAAGTGAAGGCGGCCATTGACCGCAGCGTGCAGACCCTTCAGACCACGGAAGAATGGCTGGGTCTCCGCCAAGGGAAAGTTGAGTAACGGCATATTAGGGTAGAAAAAATAGAGGTGGATCGGCAAACGTTACATTTGCTGATCCACCTTTTTTAAGATATCAGAAAGTGTAAACTTCGGAGCATGCCTCTTTTCATTGACTAGACCTTCAACGGAAGCCACTTCAGCACATCCTGAATGCGGGTATCCCAATATCCCCAATCATGATCGCCCGGGCCTTCCAGATAGGTGAGATCGAGGGAGGTTTTTTCGCAGGCTTTGCGGAACGCTTGATTGTCTTCATAGAGGAAGTCTTCCGTTCCGCAGCATTGATACAGCAGCGGCTTAGGCCCCTCCGATCGTTCTACTTCCTGAAGCAGCCACAGCAGGTCGTTGTCGGTGCCGGTAATATCTTGATCTCCGTAGACTAATTGATGTTCAAACAAGGCCTCATTCCTCCGGATATGACCCGCCATATCGAGCGCGCCCGATAAACTGGCGGCCGCAGCAAAGGCTTCCGGACAGCGAAGGGCCAGTTTGAATGCACCGTATCCGCCCATAGATAAGCCGGCTACGAAGTTATCTTCTCTCGCATGGGATAACGGGAAGAAGGAACGGGCAATGGAGGGCAGCTCCTGGCTGATGAAGGTCCAGTATTTGCCGCCGTATTCCATGTCCGTATAGAAGCTGCGGTGAACTTGCGGCATAACGACGGCAATGCCCATCTCAGCCACATAGCGTTCGATGGAGGTTCTGCGCAGCCAGATGGAATCGTCGTCTGACAGGCCGTGCAGCAGGAAGAGCGTCGGATGCAGACCGCTTTTGGCATGATTGGTCATACCGATCTGCGAAGAGGTTTGCTGAGGGAGAATGACGGTCATGGACGTGCTGAGACCGAGTACCTCCGAGTAAAAGTGACATTGCATAAGAGCCATGTTATGTATCCCCTTTCACTTTTGTAAATGTGAGATCGAAAAGACGAATCTATTTAAATCATATCACAATCGATCTCCCTTCCTCCAAGCAAATCTGAACCAGCTTCTGCGGGCAAGAACAGGTTTACAGTCTGCTGCCTTTGGCCACCTCGCTAATCCTCCGGGGATATAAAGGCGGCTCGGGCCGCAATTGAAATGGATGGGATAAGATGCATAAATCGTCTCGGTCTTGAGACCGAGGCGAAGTTCAGCCATCGGGCTGTTCTATGAATAGCCGCCTTGTGGTATCTTAGAGGGAGATTATGACTCCACCTGGTGGAGGATGGAAACTTATTTAGGAAATAATTGTTGTGATGAAGCAATTAAGATATAGATCGTGATCACTTTGTAAATCTGGAGGAGGATACTTATGATACCACGTGACGACAAGCTGTCCGATTTGAGGATTACAGGAACCGGAAGTTCAAGCGGCGGCCGATACGATAAGGTGCGAATTGACGGTGCCGGACAGGTGAACGGGGATCTGGATTGCCAGGAATTAATAGGCAATGGAACAATGAGCATCAATGGCGCCGTGGCTGCCCGCACGATTCGCGTGAACGGTTCGGGAACCATTAAGGGGGCCGTGGAGTCCGAGGAGCTGCATGTAGCCGGCAGCCTGAGTTTAAAGGAAGGATTGCGCAGCCGCTCCATCTTTATCGGCGGGCATTGCAGCATTCACGGAGATTCCGAATCGAAGAAGCTTGAGGTTACGGGAAACCTGAGAAGCCGTGGTGACGTGCGGAGTGAATCGGCCACGTTTCAGGGGGGCTTTAAGATCGATGGCCGCCTGCATGTTGGAACAGCGGATATTCGGGTATTGGGCCGCTGCCTTGCGCAGGAAATCGTCGGAGACCGGATCACGATCCGCAAAAAAGGAAAGCGGCTCTGGGAAATGCTGTCCTTGCCCTTAAGGGGTGCGCGTTTGGAAGCTCGCATTATTGAAGGCGATGTCCTGGATCTCGAGTATGTCGAAGCCGATATCGTCCGCGGGAACCGGGTGATCCTAGGCAAAGGCTGCGAGATTCGGCAAGTGGAGTACAGAGATGAACTGTCACAGCATCCGGAAGCAGAGGTCAGATCGTCTCGGCGATTTTAAGGGTAACAACGATGCCGCTGTTGTCAGGGGCAGCAGGGTCCATATCGGCAAAGGCTGCTCCATCGGCCGGGTGGAATATACCGAGACGTTCAGCGCAGATGCCATGGCAGAAGTCCGAACCTATTATAAAATAGATACATTACATTAAAATAACAGCAAGGCAAACAGCCCGGATTCGCGGTTCTATTCGCGAATCCGGGCTGTTCCACGTTATCTGCAGGTTCACGGCGCGCTGATCCCGTCCTCAACCACTTCCTCTTTCGGCGTTTCATTCGCATCCGGCAGCGGGACCTCATTCGTCGGATTAATGGCAACGATGCTGTTCTGGGGGCGGTAAGTGTCCTTGGATATTTTGACGTTCTCCACAACCTTGCCGTTTACTTTCTTGGTTCGGTAGGTTTCAACCACATAGCCTGGCTTCCCGTTCTGAACCACCTGCTTGAGTCCGGGCGGCAGCGAGTTATTGTGAATGATTTTCTCTGGTGACGGCAAGGTTTCAACGGTGGTGGACACAAGCTCATATTCCGTATTGTCCGGGAAGGTCCCGAACATCTTTAGCGTTAAATTACCGTGCGATACCTCCGATAAAATAAGTAGATGCTTGCCTGTATTGTTTCGGAAGCGGAAGTTTATCGCACCTTCGGCAAAGGTGGCATCCTGCCCTTTGGGCAGGTAGCTGACCGGAAGGGAATGGTTGCGCCGTTCAGTGATTTCCAGCCCGATGAGCAGAGCGGCATGGTAGACCGTGCTGGATACCTGGCAGATACCGCCGCCGATACCGGGAACCAGCTTGCCGTTCACGATAACGGGAGCTTCTTCAAAGCCGTACTCCTTCTTCGCCGTATCAATAATATGAGCATAATTGAATTCATCGCCCGGCTTTAGAATCATACCGTCTACGGCTTTGGCAGCGGCGGTGACGTTATGAACGCGTCCAGGCCCGCTGGATCCGAGACTGGTGGAGAATTCGACGATTTTGCGCTCAATCCCCTCATCCTGCAGCGATTTTACGGTAACGGGGGGCTTTTGACGGATGAGAGGCAGCTGAACCGTAATGACCTCATCCGGATTCAGCTCGGTGAAGTGAGACTCATTCGGAAGCGCAGCGCTGAACCCATCATAGAATGTTGGCCAATCGATGCGGTACGCTGTTTTCTCCGGGGTATACCGGACAACATCGTCTTCGGAAATGCTTCGCACAGCATTGACGGGTTCCCCAAAGCGTTCCTTTTGCCAGTCTTCGCTCAGCCGCTCCTTTAACACATCGCGATCCCAGTCCGTGGATATATGCCACTCCAGCTGAAAGTTACGCCGGTAAAGAACCTGATCCCATAATGATCCTTCGGACAGCTTGGCGATAGCTTCCCGAAAATCGGCTGCGTTGAATTGAACGCCGGCTTCCCGGAGAGTGAAGCTTTCCGTGTGTCCCTTGAGAGCGTCCGATTGCAGCTCCACCTTCAACGCTGTCATCGCCTGCAGCCGTTGATCCAGCTCTGACAGCACCTCGTCTGCGGGTTTACTGCCTACCTGCCAGCCGGAGAGAACGACCCCCTTCGGGAGTTCCTTCTGGTTCACGTACATCGTCAATAGACCGAAGCCGACCGAGAGGAGAAGACCGAAACTGATGACAATGATGAGACCAAGATGAATTTTTTTCATTCGAAACCACCTTCTTAACTTCGTATTGGCCGCAGTTCATGCACTTGTTCATGTATATGTCACGGTGGGCTTAAACTTTCGGGTACTCAAAAGGTAACAAATTTGTTACAATAAACGATGTCGTGAGGATTTTTCATGGATTTTAAAGGAATTCGATGGAAACTGTCGAAAGTATAAAGGCTAATTAAGGATTGGGAAGTGATGAAGTGATCGAAATGCAGGACGTATGGAAGACTTATCCGAACGGTGCTCATGCGCTTCAAGGAGTTTCCGTCAAAATCAATCGAAATGAATTCGTCTATGTTGTCGGACCGTCAGGTGCGGGCAAATCGACGTTTATGAAACTTATCTATAGAGAAGAAGTGCCTACCAAGGGGCAAATTTCCGTTAACGGATTTAATATCGGGAAGCTGAAGCAGCGCAAAATCCCCTATGTTCGCCGAAATATCGGGGTTATTTTTCAGGACTATCGTCTGCTGCCCAAGCTGACTGCTTACGAAAATGTAGCTTTTGCCATGGAGGTTATCGAAGCGCCGCAGCGTCTCATCAAGAGACGGGTCATGGAGGTGCTGGAGCTTGTGGGTCTGAAATCCAAGGCGAACCGCGAACCTTCCCAACTCTCCGGCGGTGAACAGCAGCGGATCGCAATCGCCAGAGCGATTGTGAACAACCCCTCCGTCATTATTGCGGACGAGCCTACAGGTAACCTGGATCCGGAAACCTCGTGGGGCATCATGCAGCTGCTGGATGAAATCAATTTCAGGGGAACCACCATCGTCATGGCTACCCACAACAGGGATATCGTGAACACCATGCGTAAACGCGTTCTTGCGATTGAGCATGGACAGATCGTCCGTGACCAGCAGAGAGGAGATTACGGGTATGAATTTTAGAACCTTCTTGCGGCACTTGCGGGAAGGGGCGAAGAGCGTTTTCCGGAACGGATGGATGTCGGTCGCATCCGTCACTTCCATCGTGGTGTCTTTGTTTATACTGGGCGTTTTCATGCTGTTAGTCATGAATGTGAACGCTTTAGCCGATAAAGCAGATAGCAATGTGCAAATCAACACGTACTTAAATCTCAACGTGGATGAGAAGCTGCGCGAAACCATCAAGGGTGAACTCGAGGCCATGCCGGAGGTCAGCGCCATCAAGTTCGTGTCCAAGGAAGAGGGCATGAAGGAGCTTGAGGAAAGCCTGGGCTCCGAATGGGTGGAAGGCTTCAGCGAAGCGGACCAGAATCCCCTTCCGGATGCATTCGAGGTTTCCGTTATTGAACCGACCACGGTCGGTTTTGTTGCCGACAAGATTACCGCACTGAACCAGAAGTATACGGAGGAGCCGATCCTGCGTGTCAAGTATGGAGAAGGCACGGTAGAAACCCTGTTCAAGATTACGAAGACGGTGCGCAATATCGGCTTTATTTTCGTAGCGGGACTCGGCTTGATGTCCATGTTCCTGATTTCGAACACCATTCGGGTTACGATTTTGGCTCGTCGCCGTGAGATCGGCATTATGAAGCTTGTCGGCGCGACCAACAACTTCATTCGCTGGCCGTTTTTCGTGGAAGGCGCCATGATCGGCCTGATGGGCTCCATTGTGACGGTCACGCTGTTGTTTGTAGGCTACAACCGCCTGTACGCCGCATCGCAAACGGATTTGACGTTAGCCCAAAGTTTAATCCCGCTGGGAGATTTGTGGCTGCCGATCGGCACCATTGTTGTTGGGCTGGGCATTGTCATTGGCATCTGGGGAAGCACCATGTCGATACGTAAATTTTTGAAAGTATAAAAAACAAGGTAAAGGATGGGGAGCGAAACTTGAAGAAGATCGCCGCAGGAGTAGCAGCCTTATTACTGGCCACTGTTATGATCCAACCGACTGTCGGACAAGCCGAGAAGAAGACTTCAGCCGATGTAGATCGAGAGCTGAGAGTGCTTCAGGAGCAGGTCAAGAAAGCACGGGCACAGAAGAACAAAGCAGCGGAAAATAAACAAGAAGCCCAGCATTACAAGAAGAAAACAACGAAGAATTTGAAATATGTGATGGAACAGATCAGCATCGTCAGCAATGAATTGACTAAAATCTCCATGAAGATCGAGGAGACAGAGGATCTGCTGAGAAAGACAACCAAGGAGCTTGAAGCGGCGGAGGAGCGTATCGCCTCCCGCGAGAAGCTGTTAGAATCCCGAATTCGCCTCATTTATATGGATGGGCAAGTATCGTATCTGGATGTGCTGCTCTCCTCGACCAGCTTCAGCGATTTTATTGAGCGTGCGGATTCCCTGAAGACGATCGTTAACCAGGACCAGGATTTGCTGGTAGAGCATAAGCAGGACAAGCTGCTGGTCATCGACAAGAAAAAGGAGCTTGAAGGACAGTATGCAACCGCCAAGGACCTGTATGGCCAAATGGAGGACCGCAAGAGCATCTTGAACGAGAAGGAACAGGAGAAGCGCGTTTTGCTCGCCCAATACGATCAGGAAATCGAGGACGCGGAAATCTTGACCGAAGAACAGGATAAAATGCTGGTTGCCCTGGCAAGCAAACGCTCGGATCTGCAGAAGGAAAAGAATAAGCTTGCCGCTGAGGAAGCTGCACGTAAAGCAGCGGCTGCCAAAGCGGCTGCGGCGAAAAGAGCCAAGGCGACCACCCTCGGTGGTAGCAAAGGCGGCGGCGGATATACAGGTAACGGCGGACCATTCGCCATTCCGGTCTCCGGGGCCAGACTGTCCTCCGGTTATGGGCCGCGAGTTCATCCGGTAACGGGGGAAGTCGGCAAGATGCATACAGGCCAGGATTTCGCCGTTCCGCAGGGAACGGAGATCCGCGCAGCGGAGAGCGGCACGGTCATTTTGGCCGAGTGGTGGAGCGGTTACGGAAACTGTGTTATTGTTGATCATGGGGGCGGCGTATGGACCTTGTATGGACATATCCGCAACGGCGGCATTAAAGTCAGCGAAGGCGACAAGGTGTCCAGAGGGCAGAAGATTGCCGAAGTAGGCTCCACGGGTCAGAGCACAGGACCGCATCTTCATTTTGAGGTTCGGGTCAATGGATCGCCGGTGAATCCTTCGCCTTATCTGTAACAGAATTTTAGGACTTATACCATATAACCTTCAGACCGCTGTATAAATATTCCCGGCAAGCCAATCATATACTAGGTGGACGGGATTCCCCATGTGTGTAGCAGTTGAAACGTACAAAGGCGGTGAAGTACTTGCTGAAAAAACGAACGGCTGTCTTTCTGGTCATAGCTGCCATGCTGTGCGGCGTGCTGTTAACGATGGCCTTGACCCAGCTGCCCGCTCCTAGCCAGACCGGAGACGGTGAGGGGCTGCTGGCCAGTATAGCCAACAGGAATGGACTGGAGCAGTCTGAAGCGAAAAAATTGGGGACAGCGATTGACCTCATCGAGAGCAATTATTACAAGGATATCGATCGGTCGAAACTGATCGACGGCGCCATCAACGGGATGATGGAAGCGCTGGAAGATCCATATTCCAACTATATGGGAAAAGAAACGGCAGCCCAGTTTGAAGAGAGCATCGAGGGCTCCTTCTCGGGGATTGGCGCAGAGGTGTCCTCTGTAGATGGCAGTGTGGTCGTTGTATCCCCGATCAAGGGATCTCCTGCGGATAAAGCCGGCATTCGGGCAAAGGACACCATCCTTTCCGTCAATGGCGAATCCTTGCAGGGCCTTGAACTGAACGCGGCCGTCAACAAGATTCGCGGTCCGAAGGGCTCCAAGGCCGTTCTTCAGATTAAGCGTGCAGGCTCCGAGCAGCCGATCGAGTATGTTATCGTTCGAGATGACGTCGATCTGGAAACCGTATCGGCACGGATGGAGAAGGGCGGAATCGGCGTTATTGAGATCTCCCAATTCTCGCTGAATACAGGCGAACGCTTTAAGGAGGAACTCGAGAAGCTGGAAAGCCAAGGCATGAAGGGACTGCTGATCGACGTCCGGAACAATCCAGGCGGCGTGCTGTCCGTTGTCATTGACATTGCAGAGCAGTTCGTACCTAAAGGCGAGTTGATCGTTCAGGTAGAGGATAAGGATAAGAAGCGTGAGAAGCATCCTTCCAATGGTGAGGCGAAATCCTATCCGATTACGGTGCTGATGAACAAGGGCAGTGCCAGCGCTTCCGAAATTTTGGCAGGCGCACTGCAGCAATCGGCCGGAGCTACCCTGATGGGTGAGCATTCCTTCGGTAAAGGAACCGTACAAACGAGCTTTGATAAGCAGTTTGGCGATGGAAGCCTGCTGAAAGTAACGATTGCCAAATGGTTGACGCCAAACGGTACCTGGATCCATGAGAAGGGAATTGAGCCGGATATTAAGGTGTCACAGCCAGAATACTTTACCGTTGCACCGATCGATAAGAAGAAAACCTATACGTACGACACGAATAGCACAGATGTGAAGAACGCACAGATCATGCTTGAAGCGGTTGGTTATAAGACAGGGCGTACGGACGGATATTTCGACCGGAATACGGAGAAGGCGGTCAAGAGCTTCCAGAGCAAGCACAAGCTGAAGGCGGACGGTATCCTTAACGGCGCTACAGCCGAGGCATTGGAAGCCGCATTGATCGAGAAGATTCAGGATCCGAAAGAGGATAATCAAATGAATCGCGGAATTGCCGAGGTTCGGAAGGAAATCGCCGCTAAAGCGTCGAACAAGTAAGAAGGCTGAATGTTAGCCTTCTTTTTTCTTTTGAGATATCAGAAAGTATACATTTCGAAGCATCTTGAATCGAAAGGAGCGTGGCAAGCTGTTGGAGACATTGAAACAACTGCTTATGTATGGGATAGATGCAGGCATACAACTGCTGACGCAGCCCTTTTACTATATTTCAATTTTGTTTGTCATGCTGTTTTACCGAAGGCAGGTGTTGGTGGAGCGTAAGCTGTTCCATGTGAAGCTGCATTCCTGGGGATTGCAGACATGGCGAACGTTTCTGGGCGGGCTGCTGGCAGGAATCGGCGTATCGATCGTGGTGGCCTTCCTGGGCATATCCTTAAGCCTGGAAGCCATTATATGCATATGGGTGACTTCCCTGATCCTGATGCTGTTTCATATCCGTTACTTATGCTTTGCCTATTCCATCGGTCTTCTGGGGATCATTCAGTTTGTATTAGGCTGGTTTCCGAATTGGCAGCCGGAAGGCTGGATTAGTCACGTAACAACAACGATCGTTGGATTGGACATCCCCGCGCTGCTGGCGTTATCCGCCGTTCTGCATTTTGCCGAAGCCTTGCTTGTCAGGATACAGGGTTCTGGTTTTGCAACACCGCTGTTCCTTGAGGGGAAACGTGGAAGGCTCGTTGGTGGTTATCACATGCAGAGCTTCTGGCCCTTGCCCTTATTCTTGCTTGTTCCGGCAGTAAACGGAGGCAGCGTGCTGCCATGGACGCCATTCTTCGGTGGGGATGCCTGGAGTACAGGCTTTACCATGATGGCACTCCCAGTCGTGATCGGCTTCGGGGAGATGACGCAGAGCATGCTTCCGCAGGAGAAGGCAGGGATCACATCGAAGCGGCTCATATTCTACGGAGCCATTGTGCTGGCGTTGAGCCTGCTGGCCGAGTGGTGGGCACCACTCACGATCGTGGCTGCATTAGCCGCATTAATGCTGCATGAAGGCTTGGTGTGGTACAGCCGTTACGAAGAGCAGCAGCGCAGTCCAATCTTTGTGCATCCGATTCGGGGACTACGCGTCCTCGCGGTGCTTCCGAATAGTCCGGCAAGCGAACTTGGCATTCTGGCAGGAGAGACGATCCTTAAGGTGAACGGTAAACTGATTCACAGTAAGGAACAGCTGCATAGCGCGCTTCGTCAGAATTCGGCCTTCTGTAAGCTGGAGGTTCAGAACCATCAAGGGGAGAGTAAATTCCTGCAGCGTGCGATCTACGCAGGGGATCATCATCAATTGGGAGCTATCGTGGCACCCGACCCGAGGGATGGCATAGCCGTCAGGTTGAAGCCGGTAAGCTTAATCACGCTGCTGGCGAATAAACTTCATATTCGCAGCAAGCGGGGTTCTTCCGGCAGCACGACGACCGACGGCTCCGAAGAGGCAGGTTTCTATTCATCATGATACTGGAAGCGGGTCTTTGTCCTATATGGACAAAGACCCGCTTTATTGTTGCATAAGGTACGAAATGCTGTATATGGAGCTAGCCCTGCACTTTTTTTAGATAGAAAATGGCGATTTGCGTTCGGTCCCGAAGATTCAGCTTCCCCAGAATTTCGGTGACATAGTTTTTAACGGTGCCTTCACTTAAATAAAGCTGTCCGGCAATTTCCTTATTCGATAGGCCCTCTGCAATAAGGGTGACGACCTTTTTCTCGGCCGGGGTCAGCCCGAATTGTTCAAGCTCAGCAGATTTGGGGACTGGCTGAGCCGTTGGACGAAGCATGCCAGTCAGCTTGCGGGCGATGTCGGGATGAATCAGCATGTTTCCGTCATGCACTGTTTTGATCCCCTGGATGATGCGGTCCGGCGGAATGTTCTTCAGCAGATAGCCGCTGGCCCCGTTCTGCAGAGCTTCCACGATATAATCATCATCATCGAAGGTGGTCAGCATAAGCACTCGTACATCCGAATATCGTTCACGAATTCGCCGCGTTCCTTCCACGCCGTCACATACCGGCATGCGAATGTCCATGAGCACGACGTCAACAGAAAGTCCTTCCTCCAACATAGCCAGCGCTTCCTCGCCGTGCTCCGCGACAGCCGATACATCGATATCCGGGTCCATCCCCACCAGTAATTTCAAGCTTTCTCGAATGAACGGATCATCATCTACAATTAAAACGGATATCATGGATGGCCAACACCTTTTTCTATAAAATAAGATACTGCATCTTGTCTTGTTAAATTACATAATCTCACGCTTCTGGTAGACAGGCAGCCGGGTGATGACGGTAAAAGGTACGGTTCTCCGTACCTCAAGCGTCCCACCCACCACTTGGGTTCGTTCGAGCATGCTGCTCATTCCGATACCTTGACGGTCCCGTGCAGCTTCGTGGCCAATCGGCTCATGGACAGTACCATCGTTGGAAACCTCCATCCTGACGTCCTGGTCTCCGTAATGCAGGATGATTTGGATCCGTTTAGCCTCGCCATGGCGGATGGCGTTCGTGATCGCTTCACGGGCATTTTTGTATAGCACCACCTGTTGACTGGGATAGAGCGGATAGGGGATGCCCTGCAATAAAAGGTCGGTCTCGATCCCGGTCTGTCTGCCTGTCTCCTCCAGCAGCCGATCGAGGGAATAGTCGTCCGTGATCCGCCGGGCCGGATTCATCTGTTTCACGGCCGTTCGCATCTGCTCCATGCTCTCTCCCAGCTGGTCACGGATTTGATGGAGCATATCCATACCACGGACGGAATCTCGAGGCACGATATGGAGAGCTGCTTCCATCATCATTTTAACGCGAATCAGGCGGTGGCCGATGTCGTCATGCAGCTGGCGGGAGATGCGGTTACGCTCCTCGGCCTGGGCCGCACCTTCTACCTGATGGGCGAATTGCAGCAATTGTCTGCCTGCCTCGTCCTGCTGGAAATGCAGTCTTTTCAGCTTGTCGTATAACTGAATATGATCCGCTTCCTTCTGATTCATTTCATGGATGTGGTTGAATGTTACCGCCATGAACAGAAACAGCAGATTGGCTGTCGTCAGCAGCAGCGCATCGTAATCGTTAATGGCGATGTTGAGCAGCAGAAGGTGAACGAACGCCACCCATACCCTGCCTGACCGCTGGAATAAGGGCAAATAAACGCATAGGGTGGAGATGGACAAGAACACCATCATGAAGCCGTATTGATGGCATAGCCACAGAGATAGTGGAATTTCCAGCAGAGCGGCTGCCTTCAGATAAGCAGGCGATGGCAAAAAGCGGCTTAGCACCGTAATCGCCAGAAACAGCAATATGTACACCATATATTCCCCGTAATCATCGAGCTGCTGCAAAAAGATGTCCGCGGCGGCCGGAAGGAGAATGAAGCCATACCTTAGATAGGTGAGTGGGGATGTCACGTGCGATCAAACCCTTTTCCATAGTGAAATCAAACCGTTCAAACGATTGGCTTCATTATATCACAAGGATGTTTTCGGCAAGGAGATGACTTTCGTCACCCTATAAAGTGACTTCTTCTACCTTAAAAAGCCGGCCATTCCGGATAGAATGAAATCAACAAATGGATACGAGAAATATGAGAAATGGAGTGGTGAATATGGCAGTCTTTCTGCAGATGAAGGATGTCGTGAAACGATATGGAAACAAGCTGTCGGTGGATCATATGAACCTGGAAGTGAACGAAGGGGAAATCTTTGGGCTTCTAGGACCGAACGGGGCCGGCAAAAGCACGTCCATCAGTATGATCTGCGGCCTTCTTCTCAAGGATCAGGGCAGCATCAAGGTGGACGGTATCTCGATTGAAGAGCAGCCGCTGGAAGTGAAGCGGAGAATCGGGTTGGTGCCGCAGGATCTGGCTCTGTACGAGGAGATGTCAGCTTGGGATAATGTCGCTTTTTTTGCAAAATTGTACGGACTGCGTGGTCATCTGCTGAAGGAACGGGTGGAAGAGGCGCTGGAGTTTGTCGGCTTGCAGGATCGGGCGAAGGAAAAGCCGTCCACCTTCTCCGGGGGGATGAAACGAAGACTGAATATTGCCTGCTCGATCACACACCGTCCGAAGCTGATCATTATGGATGAGCCTACGGTAGGGATTGATCCGCAGTCCCGGAATCATATTCTGGAGTCCGTGAAGACGCTGAACCGCATGGGCTCTACGGTTATTTATACGAGTCATTACATGGAGGAAGTCGCTGCGATCAGTGATCGGGTGGCGATTATGGATCAAGGTCATGTTATCGCCTGCGGGACGCAGCAGGAGCTTCGGGCACGCGTTGCGCATGAGGAAAAAATCATTCTTACTGCTGATGGGATCACACCCGACCTGGTGGAGGAGCTGACCATTCACCCGCGTGTTCGGCGCGTCACGCAGAATGATAACGTGATCGAAGTCTATGTGCCGTCGGCTCAGGATGAGCTGCAGGATATTTTGTTCATCTGCAGTAAACATCATACGATTCTCCGCTCCCTGCAGTGCGAGGAGCCGGGGCTTGAAACGCTGTTTCTCAGCCTAACCGGGCGAACGCTTCGCGATTGATCATAACGGCATGTGCAGAGGAATCCATGAAGGAGGAATACCGAAAATGAATACGATGATTATCGCCTGGTTTGAGCTGAAGCGGATGGCTACCAGCCGAACGGTGCTGATCAACCAGTTTTTGCTGCCGCTCATTCTTATTTTTATATTGGGGAACGCACTCTCGGGCTGGTTTGGCAATGATCAGGAGTTTAAACAGCCATCGGTCAGAGTGGGATTTGTGTTGGATGCAGCGGATGGAGGTCAACTGCCGGGGAGTATTCAGTCTCTAACCGGCTCACCGGCAATCCAGGACATTCTCGTTCAAGAGATGGCAGATAGCCGGGAAGAGGTTGAAGGAAAGCTGCGCAGGGGCAAGGTCGATTATGCGGTGGTGATTCCCGCTTCCTTTGATGAACGGATGGGTCAGGGAGCGGACGTGAAGCTTGAATTGCTGCCCGGAAGAGACCGTAATCTCAATCTGGTGGCAGACACGATCTTTAAGACCTTTATCGCAGATGCCAATCACAAACAGGCGGAGGTTATCGTTATGGGTGGAGATCAAGTTCTTGCGGCTCAAGCGGCAGCACCTGTTGAAACCTCGTCTGGACCGAACGTAACGATCGGGAAACTGAGCGAGAAAGGAGCCACATATTCAGCAGCCCAATATTACGCTGCCTCCATGCTGATTATGTTTCTTTTGTATTCGGGTCTGATGGCAAGCAGCAGTCTGCTGGGAGAGCGGGAAAGCCGGACCCTGTATCGCCTGCAAAGCGCACCCGTCACCCCCGGAACCGTATTTGCCGGTAAAATTATCGGCTGCAGCCTGATCACGCTTGTACAGGCAGCAGCCATTGTGCTGGGTTCCATGTGGCTGTACGGCGTAAAATGGGGCCCTCACCCCTTGCTGCTCATCGTGGTCTGCGTATTAATCACATTATCGTCCATGACCATTGCCACGTTCATAACCCTAGTCTCCTCAACGGCTGCAGGAGCCAGGGGGCTGATGCAGGCGATCATTATCGCCATGACATTTGTGAGCGGAGGATTCATGCCGCTTCCCGTGGATTTTTTCCAGAAGATCGGCGCCTTCACCGTCAATCATTGGGCCATGCAGAGCATGCTGCGGATGATGCTGAACAGCGACTTGCACTTGATTGTCACTTGCCTCGGCATGCTGGCGGCCATTACCGCGGCCCTGTCGGCTGCAGCCATGATTACGTACAGAAAGGTGGGATACCATGCATAGCTTAACCATTGCCTGGCATATGGTAAGACGCACGCTGGGGCGCAAAAGAGGCTGGATCGTATATCTGCTGGTTCCTTGCGTGGTCGTTACCTTGACGGTGTTTTTCTTGGGGCAGACCACGGCCGCGAGCATTCTGGTCTCTTATGTGAATGAAGATGAAGGCCCGGCAGGTCAGTATTTGATGAATGAGCTGGAGCGCAGCGGCCAATACGTACTCAAGGAGTCCGAATCCGAGAATACGCTGAGAGAAGACCTGGTGGAGAATAAAAGCACCGTAGGCGTTTATATACCGGAGGGCTTCAGCGATGGATTGATTGAAGGACAGCGGCCGACGGTTCAGGTATACGAGGTTTCAACCTCGGAGGCTTCGGTGATGATACGAATGACGGCAGACTCTGCGGTCACGCGTCTGAGCGGCACCGCTGCTTTGATCCGGGGAACCTCAAAGCCGGATGTTGACCGAATGCTGATGCTGCAAGAAGTGCTCAAGCAATCCGCACTGAATCGGGTGGATACTGAGGTCACGGATTTGAATCTGTACGCCAAGCCGGGACTCTCGAACGTAACGGGTTTTACCCTGATGTTCATGATGACCCTCATCTCCAGTGTGGTGTCGATGATGATCGATGACCGCAGGCAGCGAACGCTGTCTCGCATGTATACGGCACCGGTGCGTGCCTACCAGATCGCTTTAGGTAATTTTCTAGGCAGTTTGGTGGTCGGCTCGCTGCAGGTGATCATCGTACTTGTGCTGAGCCGGTATGTGCTCCGTTACGATTACGGTGTTCCGTTACTGCTGCATTTCCTTATTCTGATGGCCTTCATGCTGGTATCGTTAGGCGTGGCAAGCACGGTCGCCGGGTTGATCCGGAACGGGCAAAATGCGGCCATGATCAATTCCATGATCGTCACGCCGACCTGCATGCTGGGCGGGTGCTTCTGGCCGCTTGCCATCATGCCGGAGTTCATGCAGAAAATCGCCAACTTCATCCCGCAAAAATGGGCTATTGAGGCGGTGGAGATTGCGGCCACGGGCGGCACGTTGTCCGATATCGCACTTCCGCTGGCCGTTCTTGGCTTGATGGCGGTCATTCTGCTGGCCGTCGGCTCCGCTATCCTGCGGCCAAGCGAGAGCGGAGTTGGGCACGGCGCATAAAACGAGTATGTTGGAAACCTCTTGGCTCGTATGAACGTTGTTAGTGATCGAATCATTTTTTTAAAGCGAAAGCGCGCGGCCAGATCTGAATGCATGTAGATTCAGTCTGCCGGGCGCTTATTTAATATAGGTGACGATACGATGGGTTAAGCATTTTCTTCTAAGGCAAAGCATGGGAGCGAGTTTGGCCGATGGAGGCTATCTCCCTACTCTTTAAGCTGCCGCAGCACCGTAATTTCAACCCGCCGGTTCTTCTGCTTGCCCTCGGCAGTCGCGTTATCCGCGGCCGGCCTCGTATCGGCATAACCTGCATACTGGAAGCCTTCGGGGTCCAGCTTGCTGTGATCAAGGAAGAACCTCAGCACTGACATCGCCCGGGCACCGGAGAGCTCCCAGTTGTCCTTGTAACTGGAGTAGCGGCCGATCGGCACATTGTCCGTATGCCCCTCGATGCTCACCGTGGTGTTTAAATCGCCGAACAGGCTTGCCAATTTGCCCAGAACCGGAGCGGCACCGGGTTTAAGCTCGGCCTTGCCGACATCGAACAGGAAGCGGTCGCTTAGCGTAATGGCAATCCCTTGCGGCTCGTCCGCGATGAAGATATCCTCTTCGAGCTGGTTGTCCTTCACGTATTGCTGGATGAGTCCCATAAAGTTTGCCAGCTCTTCTTCCTGGGCTCGGAAAGCGAGCTCCCGCTCGGTCAGCGGTTCCACAGCTGTATCCTTGTCTTCGCTCTCCTCATCGGCTGCAGGCTTCGGCGGAGGATTCTTGTGCTTCTCCGTATCGGCCGTGCCGGTAAGGCCTGATCCCATCTCCAGGATACTGTCTCCGCTCTGGAAGGTGGCTTGCAGGGATTGGGTGACGAGTTTGTATTTTTCCGTATCGAGCCGGCTCATGGCATACATCACAACAAAAAAAATCAGGAGCAGCGTAATCAAGTCGGCATAGGTGATCATCCAGCGGTCGCGCTGGTCGCCTTCAGCCTGCTTGCGCTGACGGCGCCGTCTATTCGGCTGTCTCATGCGCGATCCCCCTTGTGGACGGAATGTCCGTGGTGCCGGCGGAAGCGAAGGAGGCTAGCTTTTTACGAACCAACAGCGGGTGCTCTCCGTTCTGAACAGCCATAATTCCTTCGAGCAGCAGCTCCATATTTGCAATTTCTTCTTCGGAACGTGCTTTAATCTTGGTCGCAATGGGCAAAAAGATAATATTGGCACTTGCGACACCGTATAAAGTGGCGGTGAACGCGACCGCGATCGAAGGTCCGAGACCCGTTGGGTCTTGCAGACTGCCCAGCACGTGGATCAAGCCCATGACCGTACCGATGATCCCCATGGTAGGAGCATATCCCCCGGCGGACTCGAAAATCTTGGCATACCCTTCGTGCTTCTGCTCGGCGGCATTGATATCGAGCTCCAGGATTTGGCGCACCATTTCCGGGTCGTTGCCGTCCACGACCATCTGCATGCCTTCCCGCAGGAACGGATCCTCGTGTTCGGCCGAGATGCGCTCGAGCGCCAGCACCCCGTCTCTTCTGGCCGTTACCGACATATCGACAATGGCGTCAATCAGCTCGTCCGTTGAACGATTGCTGCGGCCGAAGGCCAGCTTGAGGGCAGCCGGGATGGTGCGGAGCCGGGTAGCCGGGAAACTGACGATGACGGCGGCGATGGTGCCGCCGAATACGATAAGCGCAGCCGCTCCTTGCAGCAGGCCGCTCAGATGCCCGCCTTCCCATAAAAACCCTCCGATCAACGCGGCCAAACCGGCGAGAATGCCAAGAATAATCGTAATATCCATAACGCTGTATCATCTCCTTAAGGAAGTTAATTGTAGATCATGGGTTTGCTTGAAGCTAGTCCGATATGGAATTTGAAGGCTGCCGGACCCTAGAAGGTGTGGCCCGGAACATTCGCGCTGGAACTTATTGAAATTTTAATTAAACTGTTTGCATCAAAAAAACGTAAAGGGTATAATGAGACGGGAACAAATATTCTTATTCCTTACGTAGACACCACTAATTTCCCATAGTATATCATCGGGAAGTTTCGACATATCTTTTAGCATGAATTTCATTTTAGAGTATGAGGGTGATGAAGGGCAATGAGCGATTTAGTTGTCAGTACCAAATCCTTTGAGATCCAGTCTGAATTCCAGCCGCAGGGCGATCAGCCCACGGCTATTGATGCGTTGGTCGAAGGACTCCGCCAAGGGAAAAAACATCAGACGCTGCTAGGTGCAACAGGAACGGGGAAGACGTTTACGATCGCGCAGACAATCGCCAAAGTAAACCGTCCCACACTCGTCATTGCGCATAACAAGACGCTGGCTGCACAGCTGGCCAGTGAGTTTAAGGAATTCTTCCCGAACAACTCTGTGGATTATTTCGTGAGTTATTACGATTACTATCAGCCGGAAGCGTATATCCCTTCCTCCGATACGTATATCGAGAAGGACTCCAGCATTAATGAAGAGATCGATAAGCTCCGCCACTCTGCAACGAGTTCGCTGTTTGAACGGCGCGATGTCATCATTGTGGCAAGCGTATCTTGCATATATGGCTTGGGTTCGCCGCATGAGTACGGCGAAATGCTGCTTTCGCTCCGGGTAGGCATGGAGAAGCCGCGGAATGAGATTTTGTCGCGGCTGGTTGATATCCAGTATCAGCGGAACGATATCAACTTCGTTCGCGGTACCTTCCGCGTCCGCGGGGATGTCATCGAGATATTCCCGGCCTCGAAGGGGGAACAGGCCGTTCGCGTCGAGCTGTTCGGCGACGAGATCGAGCGGATCACGGAGATCGACGTCTTGACGGGAGAGCTGGTTGGAGAACGCGAGCATATCGCCATTTTCCCGGCGTCTCACTTCGTTACCCGTGAAGAGACGATGCGGGTAGCAATCGTGAATATCGAACGCGAATTGGAAGAACGCCTTGAGCTGCTGCGCTCGGAAGGCAAGCTGCTGGAAGCGCAGCGCCTGGAGCAGCGTACCCGTTACGACATCGAGATGATGAAGGAAGTCGGATTCTGCTCCGGCATCGAGAACTATTCCGGCCCTCTGACCTTCAGGGAGCCTGGTGCTACGCCATATACGCTCCTTGACTACTTCCCGGACGATATGCTGTTTGTCATTGACGAATCACACGTGACGCTCCCGCAAATCCGCGCGATGTACAACGGTGACCGGGCACGGAAAACGGTGCTGGTCGATCACGGCTTCCGCCTGCCGTCCGCGCTGGATAACCGGCCGCTGAAGTTCGAGGAATTCGAGGAGAAGGTCAATCAGATCATTTACGTGTCGGCTACGCCTGGTCCGTATGAGATGGAGCACTGCGATACGATGGTTGAACAGATCATCCGGCCGACAGGCTTGCTTGATCCGATCATTGATGTGCGCCCAACAGAAGGTCAGATCGATGACTTGATTAGCGAGATCCATGACCGGGTGGAACGTGACGAGCGTGTGCTCGTGACGACCCTGACGAAGAAAATGTCAGAGGATCTGACCGATTACTTGAAGGAAATTGGCATCAAGGTTCGTTACATGCACTCTGATATCAAGACGCTGGAGCGGATGCAGATTCTACGGGATCTGCGGCTTGGTACATTTCACGTGCTGGTGGGTATTAACCTTCTACGGGAGGGTCTTGACCTGCCGGAGGTTTCCTTGGTAGCGATTCTCGATGCCGACAAGGAAGGCTTCCTCCGTTCGGATCGCTCGCTCATTCAGACGATCGGCCGGGCAGCCCGGAACTCGGAAGGTAAAGTTATCATGTACGGCGATAAGATCACCGATTCGATGGATCGGGCAATCAAGGAAACCGAGCGCCGTCGCAGCATCCAGGTTGCCTACAACGAGAAGCACGGCATAACGCCGCAAACGATCCGCAAGAAGATCCGCGATGTCATCGAAGCAACCAAGGTTGCGGAGGGCAAGGCAGATTATCTGGTGGGCGAAGGACAGAAGATGTCGAAGAAAGATCGTCAGAAACTGATCCAGCGTCTTGAGTCCGAAATGAAGGAAGCAGCGAAGAATTTGCAATTCGAGCGTGCGGCCGAGCTTCGTGATGCGCTGCTGGAGCTGCAAGCCGAGTAAATATTGGAGAGACGAATGACAGGGGGGACGGCCTATGCGGTCGTTCTCTTTGTGAAAATATAAGCACCACATGCATGCCATATGGAGTAGGAGATGATATCGTTTGGCAAGTGAAAATATTGTGATCAAAGGCGCCCGTGCACACAATCTGAAAAATATCGACGTCACGATACCGCGTGACAAGTTCGTCGTTCTTACGGGGCTTAGCGGCTCGGGTAAATCCTCTCTCGCATTCGATACGATTTACGCCGAGGGTCAGCGCCGTTACGTGGAATCCTTGTCCGCTTATGCACGCCAGTTCCTCGGACAGATGGAGAAGCCGGATGTCGATTCCATTGAAGGCCTATCGCCGGCGATATCGATTGACCAGAAAACCACGAGCCGAAATCCGCGCTCTACGGTAGGTACCGTAACGGAAATTTATGATTATTTGCGTCTGCTGTTCGCCCGGGTCGGACATCCTCACTGTCCGGAGCATGGCGTCGAGATTACGTCCCAGACGGTCGAGCAAATGGTAGACCGCATCATGCAGTATCCCGAGAAGACGAGACTGCAAATTCTCGCGCCGGTCATTTCCGGGCGCAAGGGCGAGCATAAGAACCTGTTCGCCGATATTGCGAAGCAGGGCTTCGTTCGGGTCCGCGTCGATGGAGAGCTGCGTGATCTGTCGGAGAACATCGAACTTGAGAAGAACAAAAAGCATACGATCGAGGTGGTTGTGGACCGGATCGTAGTTAAGGAAGATATAGAGGCACGTCTGGCCGATTCGATCGAGACGGCACTGAACCTGTCAGGCGGTCAGCTCCTGGTCGATATTATGGGTCAGGAGGAGCTGCGATTCAGCTCCAACTTTGCTTGCCCGATCTGCGGCTTCAGCATGGAAGAGTTGACCCCCAGAATGTTTTCCTTCAATACCCCTTTCGGTGCTTGTCCGGATTGCGACGGTCTGGGCGTCGAAATGATCGTGGACCCGGAGCTGCTTGTACCGGATACGAGCAAGAGCGTGGAGGAAGGTGCCTTTGCTGCATGGAGCGGGGGCACGTCGACTTATTATCCGCAGTTTCTGAAATCGGTCTGCGCGCATTTCGGCATTCCGCTGGACAAGCCGGTCAGTACCTTTAGCCAGGAACAGATGAATAAACTGTTGTACGGTACGGGTAATGAGAAGGTTCACTTCCGTTATGAGAATGACTTCGGTCAGCGCAAGGAAGCGCATGTGACCTTCGAGGGCATCATTCCGAATCTGGAACGTCGCTACCGCGATACCAATTCCGAGGGTATTCGCGAATACATCGAAGGTTATATGAGCAGCAAGCCATGCGATGTTTGTAAAGGTCATCGTCTCCGGAAGGAAAGCCTAGCGGTTACAATCAATGACCGCAACATGGCCTATGTCACCAGCCTGTCGATCGGAGAATCGCTGAAATTCTTCGATCACCTGGAGCTTAGCGAGAAAGAAAAACAGATTGCCAATCTCATTCTGAAGGAGATTCACAGCCGTTTGGGCTTCCTTGTCAATGTGGGTCTGGATTACCTGACGCTCAGTCGTTCGGCGGGAACGCTGTCGGGTGGGGAAGCGCAGCGGATCCGGCTAGCCACGCAGATCGGCTCAAGCCTGATGGGCGTGCTGTACATTTTGGACGAGCCCAGCATCGGGCTGCATCAGCGGGATAATGACCGCCTGATTTCGACGCTGGAGCATATGCGGAATCTGGGCAATACGCTGATTGTGGTCGAGCATGACGAGGACACCATGATGGCTGCGGACTATATCATCGATATTGGTCCCGGCGCTGGCATTCATGGCGGCCAGGTCATCGCGGAGGGAACCCCGAAGGAGATTATGAAAGACCCTAATTCTCTGACGGGCCAGTACCTGAGCGGCCGCAAGTTTATTCCGGTCAGCAGCAAGCGGCGCAAGACCGATGGACGCTGGCTCGAGATTAAAGGCGCGAAAGAGAACAATCTGAAGAATATCAACGTGAAAATTCCGATTGGTGTCTTTACGGCGGTAACCGGCGTGTCTGGGTCAGGGAAATCGACACTGGTTAACGAGATCCTCTACAAGACACTCGCTCGTGATTTGAACAGGGCCAAAGTACGTCCGGGGCAATACCGTGAGATGAAAGGTCTGGAGCATATCGAGAAGGTCATTGACATCGACCAGTCACCGATTGGCCGTACGCCTCGCTCCAACCCGGCGACCTACACGGGCGTCTTCGACGACATCCGGGATATCTATTCCCAGACGAATGAAGCGAAGATTCGCGGATACAAGAAGGGCCGCTTCAGCTTCAACGTGAAGGGCGGACGCTGCGAGGCTTGCCGCGGAGACGGCATTATCAAAATTGAGATGCACTTCCTGCCGGATATCTACGTGCCTTGCGAAGTGTGTAAGGGCAAGCGTTACAACCGCGAAACGCTGGAAGTTAAATATAAAGGCAAGAACATCGCTGAAGTCCTGGAGATGACGGTGGAGAATGCAACGGACTTCTTCCAGAACATTCCGAAGATTCACCGTAAGATGCAAACGCTGATGGATGTGGGCCTGGGCTATATAACGCTGGGTCAGCCTGCCACCACGCTGTCTGGTGGTGAAGCGCAGCGAGTAAAGCTGGCTTCCGAGCTGTATCGCCGCAGCACGGGCAAAACGATGTATATTCTGGATGAACCGACCACCGGCCTGCATGTGGACGATATCGACCGTCTGCTCGTTGTCCTTCATCGCCTGGTGGAATCCGGGGAATCCGTCCTTGTCATTGAGCACAATCTGGATGTCATTAAGACAGCAGACTATCTAATCGACCTGGGTCCGGAGGGCGGCAGCGGCGGTGGTACCATTATTGCTACCGGAACGCCTGAGGATTTGGTGAAGGTACCCGAGTCTTATACAGGGAAGTACCTGAAACCAATCCTGGAACGCGATACAAAGCGAACCGAGGAATTGAACAAGGTGGAAGCGGCACGTTAATAGCTGCTCCCTTGCTACTGCAAGGGAGAACGGATGAATTGACAGTATATTAGACAAATCATATCTCAGCAGATGAACAAGGTTAGAAGTAATAACGGAGTCCCCGTTTTTATAACGGGGGCTCTTTTTTTCTGTTTTCATTTCATACTTCAATATCTTCGCATTCCAGGATATGGTATGATCTTGATGATTGCGACAAAATGGAGGGATTGTATGAAGAGGATCACCTGTTCCGTTCTGATAGCTCTGGCAGCAAGTGCTTTATACATAAACTCATCCGACAGCGTTCAAGCAAAAGAGGGTGTACCCGTTTCAGATATGGGGCTCTTCGTTGCGCAGGAAGCCATTCTCCGGTTAACCGAAGGAGGCCCCCATCCCGGTGACGGTGGTAGGGATCTCCTTCCGAAAGTTGCCATCAGCCGACAGGATTTTGTCATATTGATCGTGAATGCTCTAAACCTGAACACGGCTGAACTTCCGGAAGTCGCTACCTTCAAGGATGTACCTAACGATCACTATGCCTTCTCCGCAATCGAAGCTGCGGTTCATGCAGGGCTGGTGAAGGGGATAGGAAATGGAAGATTTGGACTTGGGCAGTCGCTGACACGTCAGGATATGGCTGTGCTGTATCAAAGAGCTCTGCAAGGGAGTACCGATAAGGAAACCTCGGACGGGGAGGCCACGCAGCTGGAGCTGGAGTTACATGAAATCACCTTCAGCCATTATGCTGAGGATGCTATCGTACTGGCCATGGAGTTAGGTCTCTTTCAGGGATCCGCAGCCGATGTTCTGAATCCCAAGGGTACCGTTACCCGGGAAGAGGCGGCTTTGGCTACAGCGAAGTGGTTGAAAGCCATGGAGCACATCAGCTCGGATACTGCGGAGGGGGAGGTAGAGACACCACCAGAAACTTCCCGCCCGGTAATCCAAGGTGTCGTAACCTCATCTTCGGGATCATCATCCACAACTCCTGCCGTTCCCGGGTCAGCACAGTCCCATGCGGGGACAGAGACCTTGGCATCTCAGCCGGATTTGCCGATAACGGCACCAATCGCTCCGAAGGATTTGAAGTTCCAATATGAGAAGGGTCAGATTCAATTAACCTGGACAGAGCAACAAGGGGAAACCTACAATATTTATTTCAGCGAGAAGTCCGGAACAGGTTATACATTATTGGCTGACGGAGCGAATGTGAAGTCAGGCGCTTACGTAACATCCGATGTGCGTTTTCAGGAGACCGCCTACTATGTGGTTGAGGCTGTGAACAGCGTCGGCAAGAGTGGCTATTCTAATGAAGTTTCGAGCCGTCCGAATAAAATATCCGATCTTCAGGCCATCCTAAATGAGGAAGATGAATCCATTGGTTTAACCTGGTCCGATGTGCAGGAAGGCATAAACTATCATGTATATTACATAGGACCCGATGGAGTACTGTATCGTTTGAATGATGAACCTATAGAGAGCGGTACATATCTTATTCCGAACCGCAATATGTTGGCAGGTCCGTCCGGCCGGTATGCGATCCATGTCGTTGCTGTGAACGAATTGAACGTAAGCAGTGAGCCGTCCAATGAGGTTGTGCTGGATGTCAAGAAGGATCCTGAGGACCGGATTACGATCACGGATCCTTCCGTGGCATTGCCAAGTGAGGACTTGGAGGAGGAAGCGGCAATAGAGCAAGAATCGATTCCTGAGGAGTATGAGGAACAGGAGTGAACGTTTCTCGATCCTGCCAGAGTCACTTGGAAGTACGAAGCAACCTATGCCTAAATCCATAACGCAAGCTTGATCCAGCCTCTGCCGTGATGAAAGTCATGCTAATATCTGAAAATTTGGTTAAAAATGAGAAATTTCTATGACTTTTTTTCATTTTTAGGGGTGGAGGGCTTGCATCTGGACGGGCACATGGATAACATAGAAGAAGATATGTAAATTTGCCCGAGAAGAAACCCACGAGGAGGTACGTTTCATGATCCTTGCAGCAGCATCGGATGCGAGCGCGACGTTTAAGACATTTGATATTTTCATGATCCTGTTTACGATTCTGATCTTTGTTGGTGTGGTTCGCTTGTTGATGGCCCGCCAAAAAAATAAATTCGCAATCGCTTTCGGTCTCGTCAGCTTATTTGTGTTCTTGTACTCTGACTATGCCATGATTACAGGATGGTTTAACAATTAGGTTGGCTTAGGTACCTAATTTAAAGCGGCTTCATATGACGAATGTAATGAAATACATACAAACAAGACGCCCGTCTGCTGTTGGCAGTATGGAGGTGTCTTTTTGTTTCTTCGGGGAAAAGTTACATGCTCCGCAGGAAAAACGTAAAAGAAATAGGTCTAGAAGCAATGGCTACAAATGGAAAAACATGATAAATTGAGGAGTACAAGTTGGGTTGAGGATGGAACCGGGGGAGGAACTAACGAATTGAAGAATTTACAATGGCAAAAACGATCGGCGGCTGCGCTGCTGGGGGCCATCATTCTGGCAGGAAGCGGCGAAACGCTTATGCATACAGACATTGCGGCTGCAGCAAGCGCTAAGCCCAAGAATACATATGAACAAAATGCGGTGCCACAGGTGATCAGCCGGATGTCGCCATCGGTTGTCGGCATTATCGGGAAGGCAGCACAAGGAAGCGGCGAAGTGGATGACAGATATAATCTGGCGCACGGTACGGGTGTGATCTGGAAGTCAGACGGCTGGATCGTGACGAACGCTCATGTGGTGGACGGGCTAACCGGAATCACGGTCGTAACCTCAGACGGTAAATCCTATAAAGCCAAGGGCGTATACAGCGATCCTATGAGTGATATTGCGTTGGTCAAAATTAACGCCAAGTCTCTGAAGCCGGCCAAATTTGCCGCATCCGCGCAAAATGCGCTGGTTGGAGAAACGGTGGTTGCCATCGGCACGCCAATCTCTTTCTCGTTACGAAACTCGGCATCCGTGGGTGTGGTAAGCGGCTTAAACCGGAGCGTAGACGGCTCTTATCGCCTGATTCAAACTGATACCGCCATTAACCCGGGCAACAGCGGAGGGCCGCTCGTCAATCTAAAAGGCGAGGTCATTGGCATCAACAGCAAGAAGTTTGCCGCCGTTGGCATTGAAAATATGGGCTTTTCCATCCCTGCGGAAACGGTCCATTATATTGTGGATCATTTATTGGAATACGGCGAGGTTCGAAGAGCCGGCCTCGGATTGGAGCTGGAAGAAAGCTGGTCCGCCATCGTGGGCCTGCCTTCGGACGACCCATTGACCGTTACGAAGGTGCTGTCCGAGCAAGCGCGGAAAGCTGGAATCCAAGAGGATGACGTGTTATACGCAATTAACGGAAAACGCATCTATTCAGTTGTTGATATCAACGAACGGTTAAAGCCCTTCATCCCAGGCCAGCAGGTTCAGCTGCTGATGCAGCGGGATGGAGATATTGTGAATGTAAAACTGACGCTCAGCCAGGATGGTAACGAAGCTGCTTCGTCAAGCGTTGGGGAGGCCGAGTAATGGTGAAGAGAGAAAGAGCGGAAGCAAGCCGCCGTTTGCGGCAGATGACAGCCGGAACCTTATCGGCTTTGATGCTATTTACGTCGTTGTCACTTCCCGTATGGGGAGATGAAGTTGTGCCGGAGAAGCGTATCCTGACCGTGCAAAGCGGCAGCAGCACAGCTTCGGTCAATGGCACCTCGTATACGATTGCCAAGCCGCAGCTGAAGCAGGGCGTATTGATGGTACCGCTGGGCGTGTTTAAAAAAGCTTTTGGCAGCGAGATCAAGCTGGAGGGCGAGAACCGGGTTCGACTGCTGCAAGGACCGCATACGGTTGTGCTCGTTATCGGCAACAAGACCGCATGGATTGACGGGAAAAAGGTACAGCTGCCGGTAGAACCGACGATGGTGTCCGGAACGCTGATGGTACCGCTGCGTCCGGTTGCGGCGGGGATTGGCGCCAAGGTAAGCTCCTCCCAAGGCAAGCTGTCCATCAGCCTCATGGTCACGGATAAGGAAGAGAAGCATGACGAGGGCGAGATCAACAATACGACCGGGAAGACCCGAATCGGAAATAGCTATTATGAATGGAGTATGAATTATCCTTCCTGGATGATCGTTGGGAGAGGAACCGACGACGAGAGCGGTGCTGCTTTCAATGATGCTACGGGCCGCTATTATCTTGAGGTTCATGCCTCCTCTCAGTTAGTAAAGCTGAGTCCTGACGATCTGTTAGAACGGCTCCTGAAAGAACTGAGCGATTCTGGAGATGTTGTGCTTCACCAAGAGACGGTCGCAAGCGGAGCTGTACCGTATGCCAGAGTCATTTCCCGCGATATCGACGGCGTCTTATGGGAAGGCAGGCAGTATTATGCCAATGACCGCGTCTATGAGCTGTATTTTGCCGATGCCGAAGCGGTTCACTATAAGGATATGGACAAACACGCGAGCTTGCTGGGTTCTTTCAGAACGACCTATCAGGCGGGAGACAAATCATTAAAAGACGTCTCTTCCATCGTAGATGGGCTCCGCGAAGCAGGAAATGAAGAATACGGCATATGGTTTGGCATTCCTGCAGGCTGGGAAATCAACAACAAGGATATGTTATACGGCAGCGAAGGGGAAGGCTATCTGTCCGTCTCGGTGACATCCGCTCCCACAGGGGGGGATGGCACGCTCGCAGCTTGGGGGCAGCGGCTTAAAGACTGGTTGTCGGAATCCTTCGTCCAAGATTCTTACGAATACCTCGGACTTACGCCAGTGGAGATATCGGGTGTCAGAGGGCAGATTCAAGAGGTTCGATACAACTTCGGAGATAAATGGGTGACGGAATATGAAGTGATGATCCAGAAGAACGGCTACCGTTATTATCTGGAGTATGCGGTACCGGATGGCCAGGAACGGACGGCTTCCAACTGGAAGAAGGTGCTGGAATCGATCGAGATCGATTATGATGTGGTACCGGAGAACTTCGGCCGCATTGGCGATGAAGGCTATCTGACCGATAAAACCAAGATGAGGAGCAAAAACTCCGAAGCGTACCGCTATCATATCGATATTCCAAAGTACTGGGAACCGCTGAATGATCAGTTCGAGCAGGGAATGGTGGAATATGGATTTGCCGGAGGTGGGTTTGAAATTCTTGCTCAGAAGGATACATCCGCAGAATTCATCATCAGCAACCTGAAGCGTTATTATAATGAAGCCAGCTCGGCTTCAGGGACGACGGTTAAATTGCTTGGCGTGGATAACATTACGTTTGCCGGTGTGCCTGCCGTGTCGTTCAAGGTGCATCAGGTGAAGAACGGCGTTGGTTTTACGACTCAGGAAATCGTGTTTGAAAACGGAGATATCGCCTACACGATTACGACGACGTTGAATGATGCCAATGCAACGGACATGCAGCAAGCCGCTTTAGAGCGTGCGCTGTCCTCGTTTGAGCTGGTGAAATAATCCGCAGAATGGAATTATGAGCTCAGATCACATGGATTAGAGTGAATTTTCGATAACACCGATAGCTGTCCTGCTGCACACATGGGGTGCGGATGGGCAGCTATTGTGGTTTAGATAGCGGAATGGTTCACCCTCGTTCGAAAAATATAGAACATACGTACGTTTATGCGATCTGATATGTTAAAATTAAATCTTGAGAGCAATGGATATGTAATTAAACCGGCTTGCAGAAGAGGGAATAAGCGGATGAAAAAAACGATAGGCATGTTCGCCCATGTGGATGCAGGCAAAACCACGTTGGCGGAGCAGTTGTTATATATGACCGATACGATTCAGGAGCGGGGCCGCGTGGATCATCAGAGCGCTTTTCTTGATCGACATGACATTGAAAAGGAACGGGGCATCACCGTATTTGCCGATCAGGCCACCATGCATTTTAACGGCTCCACTTATTATTTAATCGATACGCCGGGTCACGTCGACTTCTCGCCGGAGATGGAGCGGGCCATTCAGGTCATGGACGCAGCGGTTGTCGTCATTAGCGCCGTGGAAGGTGTCGAAGGGCATACGGAGACGGTGTGGCAGTTATTGCGTAAGCATGGCGTCCCTACGTTCTTGTTTATTAATAAAATCGACCGGGAAGGCGCGGATGTGGCGCGTGTGTTTGCAGAGATTCGGAGCGAGCTTTCCGCAGACGTCTGTATGATCACGGAAGAGGATGTACTGCACGAAGGCGTGATGCAGTCCTCGCTCATGGAGGCTATCGCGGAGCGGGACGAGAAGCTGCTGGAGCTCTATATGGAACAGGGGGTTGAGGTCTCGCGGTGGCTGGATACGATGACAGCGATGCTAAAGAGAGGACAGCTATTCCCCTGCTTCAGCGGATCAGCTCTGCAAAACGTGGGCGTGTCCCATTTCTTGCATCAGCTGGATCTGCTGACGGTTACGGACTATGACCCCAGCGTTGATTTTGCCGGAAGGGTATATAAGATTCGTCATGACGAACAGGGCGCAAGACTGACGTATATCAAAGCCATGGGTGGAACGCTGCGGGTGCGCGATGAGATGGCTTATTTCTCCGGAACGGAGAAGATCACGGAGAAGGTGACGCATATCCGTTTGATCAATGGGGGGCGCGTGACGAATGTCGATCAGGTGCAAGCGGGTGATCTGTTTATAGTGACGGGTATTTCTTCAGCTGCGGCAGGTGACGGGCTTGGGACTCTAAGTGGTGGCCGGACCGTTTATGAGCTTGTACCGACACTGAAGTCGAAGGTGCAATTCGAGTCCTCCATTCATCCCAAGGATATGCTGCGCGAATTCCGTCTGCTGGATGCGGAGGATCCTTCCCTGTCTGTCCAGTGGGATGAGCACGCTCAGGCGATTCATATCCATGTGATGGGTATCATTCAGCTTGAAGTGCTGGAACGAATCGTGTTCGAGCGGTTCGGTTATCGGATTACCTTCGGTGAACCGGAGATTTTATATAAAGAGACCATAACGGAGGCCGTTGTGGGCTGTGGCCACTTTGAACCGCTGAAGCATTATGCGGAGGTGCACCTTCGGCTGGAGCCTGGAGAGCGGAACAGCGGCATCGTGTTCGCCAATGCTTGTCATCCCGACGTGCTTCCGGTCAATTATCAGCATCTGGTCGCCCAGCATGTCGGTGAGAGGGATCATCACGGGCTGCTTACAGGCTCTCCCGTCACCGACATCAAGATTACTCTGCTGAAGGGACGGGCGCACAACAAGCATACGCACGGCGGGGATTTTAGGGAAGCCACCTACCGTGCATTACGCCAAGGGCTGGAGAAAACAGTCAATATACTGTTGGAGCCTTACTATCACTTCAAGGTGAAGGTCGATGCCGAGTATATCGGACGGCTGATGTCGGATTTGACCATGGCGAAGGCAAGCTTTGAGCCGCCGGAAACGGCCGGAAACAAGGTGACGGTCACGGGATCGGCTCCCGTATCGACCATGATGAATTACAGCATGGAGCTAGCCGCCTACACCAAGGGAAGAGGTACGATATCCCTGGTTTACGGCGGATATGGCCCGTGCCATAACGAGGCCGAGGTCATTGAACGTAAAGGATACGATAAAAATGCGGACCCGGAATACAGCTCCTCTTCGATATTCTGTGCGAAGGGCAGCGGTTACGCGGTGCCTTGGGATGAAGCGGATCGTCATATGCATGTGTGATGCTTTAGCATTTGGTCATCCTTGATGTCATCTCAAGTCTGAATAGGGCGACTTAGTATGTGGGCGTAGACCCGAAGCCGTGTGATCTACCCCTGTCCAGGGTGCTGCGAAGCGATAGGTGGTTAGGCAAGAGGTTTCGTGGTCTTACGTGTTCGTGGGAACGATATAAGGCACGCCGATGATTCGATTGGTATCCATAATGAGTTACGCACGCGAGATCTGAAATCATCCCGCGTGCGTAAAGTAAAAAGACTTTATGAAGAGAGGGAGCCTTTTTCTACAGGCTGCCGGCGCGATGGCCGCATCGTCCAATAAGTAATGGCGGTCGTAATCAGCATTAAGACGCCGGTCATTAAGAATACCGAGTGAATGTTAAAGATGCCGCTGATCATGCCGCCAGCGAGTGGTCCAGCCATCCCGCCGATTTGGTTGGCTGTCTGATTGAGGCTGAACGCACGCCCGCGGAATTCGCTTGGCGTATGTTTGACGACAAGGCCGTTGAGCGCCGGGAATACGGCACAGAAGAACGCGCCGTAAGCAAAGCGGATGGCCGAGAATGCCCAAATATTACTGAACAGGATCTGGGCGAGCGATCCGATTCCGCCGGCGAGCAGACCGATCAGCAGCACCTTTTGGAACCCAATTTTATCGGATAAGCGTCCCCAGCGGGCAGCAAACAGGATGCTGGCGATCCCGACGATGGAGAACACAAAGCCGGCAATCATCGAGGTATGCGATGAAGAGCCGCCGATCTGAGCGATATACAGCGGCAATACCGGCTCGATCGTCATGACGGAAAACTGCGTCAGCACCGTAAGCATGAGCACGGTCATCAGCGCCTTGTTATGTCCGGCGACCTTAAAGGTGTTTATGACGGAGACGCGCTCTTTGCTGGGCACGAATTTCTCTTCTTTGACCCAGAATATGACAAGCAGCGTGGCTGCGAAGCACAGCATCCCTGCCAATCCGAATGCCATTCGGTTGCTGAACAGGGAGGCCAGGGTGCCTCCGATCATCGGGCCCATAATGCCGCCGGTTGCGGTTGCCGTGGACATCATGGAGAGGGCGTAGCCAACTTTTTTCTCAGGGGTGTTGGTGCCTACAATGGCGATTGCGCCCGGAATAAAGCCGGAGAGAAGGCCTTGCAGCAGGCGGAGAACCAATACCTGATACTCATTCGTGACGAACGCCATCAGAATATAGATGACAAAGAGCACCAGCCCCGCGCGGATAATCATCGGTTTGCGTCCATATTTATCGCCGACGGCTCCCCAGAAGGGAGAGGACAAGGCGCCCGCAAAAAAAGCGGAACTGAACAGCAGTCCCGACCACATTTCCGTATGCTTGGTAACGCCGAGCTCAATCAGAAAAAGCGGGAGAAATGGTATGACCATCGAGAAGCTTGATGAAACGATAAATGAGCCGAACCATAGTATCCATAAATTCTTTTTCCAGCTTTCCATGTCTTCTTCATCTCCTGGTGTGCGATTTGTTGTAATCCTTCGAGCTTCGCCTCCTGTCTTTTTAAATGGGATAATGATGTATGTATTACATTTTTAGAGATAGCAAAAGTATAAGCTTCGAGACTTGAGTCCTTGTTCGCCGAGAAGGTGCAGGAGCTCCTGCGGGAGAATCCGTTGGTTTACCGTCCGATCTTGGAGAAGGCATTGCTGTTATCTCGAAAAAAAATTCCTCTACATGCGGTGTGTCATCTGTGAAAGTATGTCAATAGACGTTTTTCTTTAGAGATAAGAAAGTATACATTGTGACATCCCAGCAGCGGGAGGCCGGATTCGGATAAAGCAAAACGCCCCACTAATTTGGCAAACTGAAATTAACCAGACTGCCGCGCTAAAGCGAAAGGCGTGCAACTTCATCCTACACCACATGTTTTGGATTGGGAAGAGGCGGGGAACGGGGTTAGAGCGGTCGGCGGCTCTTTTGGAGATGGGTTGGAACCGCCCGGTTATCGCATAAATAAAGGGCTTTCAGGATTCCATAAGACGTGGATATAGCATCGTAAAAATTATTTTTTTAGGGAGATCTGATATGAGAGAAACGCTGAAGGATCTATATTCAAATACGTTGTTCCAGCAAGTGACCGACCGGTTGAAGGAGGCTTATCCGGCATTCGATAGAAACCGGTTCATGGAGCTGATTCATAATGAAGCCTGGGAGCAGGAGGAGTTCAAGCAGCGGATTCGGCATATAACGCTGGCCTTAACGGACACGCTGCCTGCTTCTTACCCGGAAGCCATTGGGATCCTGACACAGGTAGCCCCGCATTTTAGAGGCGTGGAATATGTCTTCTTTCCGGATTATGTAGAGGTTAATGGGATGGAGGATCTGGAGACATCGATGGAGGCTTTGGCGGTATTCACGCATTCTTCAACGGCGGAGTTTGCGGTTCGGCCTTTCATCATCCAGGATCAGGAACGGATGCTGGCTCAGATGATGACTTGGGCACAGTCCGATGACGAGCATCTGCGCCGATTGGCGAGCGAAGGCTGCAGACCGCGCCTGCCTTGGGCGCCGCAGTTGCCGGCCCTGATCAAGGATCCGCGTCCGGCGTTGCCGATCCTGGAGAAGTTGAAAGAAGATCCTTCCTTATACGTTAGAAAAAGCGTCGCCAATCACTTGAACGATATCTCTAAGGATCATCCGGAGCTCGTGCTTGAGATTGCCGCCAAATGGTATGGAAGGCATCCGTTAACGGATTGGATCGTACGGCATGCGCTGCGTTCGCTGCTGCGGAAGGGGGATATCCGGGCACTGGCTATTTTCGGATATGTAGAGCTGGAAGAGCTGGAAGGCCTTGAAGTGCGCGAGCTGCGCATTAAACGTTCCGTGATCGCGATGGGCGACGATCTCGAGTTTGCATTTCAAGTGGTCAACGAAACCGGCAATCCGATGGCGCTCCGCATCGATTACGAGATCGATTATATGAAGGCAAGCGGCAAGCTTGCGCCGAAACGCTATAAATGCTCGGACAAGATCTATGCGCCGGGAAGCTGGAAGGTGGAGAAGAAGCAGTCGTTTAAACCGATCTCCACGCGTCGTTTCTATTCCGGCGATCATCGTCTTCACATTGTTGTGAACGGCAAGCGTTTGGCGAGCATGGATTTTTTGCTGGAGGGCGCGGAATAAGAGTAGGGCGCGTAGTGCAGGACGATGTACTGGCAAGCCTTGGGGCAGGTCGTTCACTGGCAAACCTGTGATGAAGGAATCCTGGAATCAGTTGAAGGTACGGGACGATTCCGTTCTAAAGTTTTGTACATCGTGTGCATTGCTTCCTGTGCGCACGGTGCGTGGTTGTTGGTTGAGGCATTCTTGGATGGCTGTCATCCGCTGAGATGTTAAGGAGGCTCTGACTACAGGATTCGGAGATAGAAATGCAAATCCCTGGTAAAGGAAAGGGGAGGTAATCTCTTTAGACAAGTAAAAGAGATAAGAGCCTAGCTCCCATGGATGATCATGCGCGAACAGCGAACGCAGCAGATGATATGAGGCAAGCCTTCCGATGGGAGGGCTTGTTTTTGTTTTTACGAAACCGAGGGCCATGCGGATTATGGCAACACTATCAAATGTGTGGAAATCAAGTTAGCAGGTAGAAGAGAAGCCGGACTTTTGGTAAACTAGATAAGTTGAAAAGCTTTCAAAGCATTTACAAATCAATTGATATAGATGTCGGAGCCTGTTCTATGGACATAGAGTATGGCTTGCAGGTTTCAATGAAAGAATAGTAGTACACAGCACGCCGGCTTGAACCGGTCTGGGAGGATATAGATGGACACGAAAGCACTACGAAGAGAAGACGTGGAGCTGCTAGCGCCGGCAGGGGATTGGGATTGCATGCGGGCCGCGGTGGCGAACGGGGCGGACGCGATCTTTTTTGGGGTCGAGAAATTTAATGCGCGCGCACGGGCGAACAATTTCCGGATGGACGAGCTGTCCGAGATTATGGCCTTTTTGCACAGTTATGGGGTTAAGGGGTTCCTGACCTTCAATATTCTGGTGTTCGAGAACGAACTGGAGGATGCCAAGGAGCTGATCGATGCGTGCGTGGATGCAGGCGTCGACGCGGTGATCGTGCAGGATCTGGGTCTGGTGAAAATGATTCGCGAGATTTCCCCGGATTTCCCGATCCACGGCTCTACGCAGATGACGATTACGTCCCCGGAGGCCGTTGAATTCACGAAGCCGTTTAACATGGAACGCGTCGTGCTCGGGCGCGAGAACAATCTGAAGCAAATCCAGAAGATCGGGGAGCAGGCGAAGCTGCCGATGGAAGTATTCGTGCATGGTGCACTATGCGTATCCTACTCGGGCCAATGCCTGACTTCCGAAATGTGGGGCGGCCGGTCCGCCAACCGCGGAGAGTGCGCGCAGGCCTGTCGTCTGCCGTACGATCTGATCGTGGATGGCGAGCAGAAGCCGATGGGCGACGTCGCCTACCTGCTCTCGCCGAAAGATCTTGCAGCGATCGATTTAATGCCGGAGCTGATTGAAGCGGGTGTGACCTCGTTCAAGATTGAGGGCCGTTTGAAGAGCCCAGAATATGTAGCCAACGTCGTGAGCAAGTACCGGAAGGCGATTGACCGGTATTTTGACGGCGAAGATGCCAGACCAAGCAAGGAAGAGGTGCGCGAGCTGCAGCAGAGCTTCTCCCGCGGCTTCACGCATGGCTTCCTGGATGGAACGAACAATAAAAAGCTGGTCGAGGGTACGTTCCCGAAAAGCCGCGGTGTGTACCTCGGCCGGGTAGAGCAAATTCTGCGTGACGGCGTGGTCTGCAAGCTGGATGCGCCATTGAAACGCGGGGACGGTATCGTGTTTGATGCCGGCGACCCAACGAAAAAAGAAGAAGGCGGACGCGTCTACGACGTACGCCGCAAAGGCGTCAAGCTGGAGGGTGAAGCGCAGGAAGGCTGGATCGTTGACATTGTTCCCGGCCGAAGCGACGTGGACCTGCGAAAGCTGCATGTGGGCGACCGGATCTGGAAGACGAATGATCCGGCTCTGGATAAGCGCCTCCGTCAGACGTACGAGACGGAGAAGCCGTACCGGGTATTCCCGGTACATGTGCGCGTCAGCGGCCGTCCCGGACAGCCGCTGACGACTTGGTGGACCGATGTGCAGAAGGGCACGACGGTCCAGGTGGATTCGGGGCTGGAACTGGAAATCGCCCAGAAAAGGCCGCTCAGCCAGGAAATCCTGGAGGAGCAGCTTGGCCGCTTGGGCGGAACGGTGTTCCAGCTCGAGGCACTTGACGTCGACCTGTACGGCGACGTCATCGTGCCGATTCGCGAGCTCAACAGCATCCGCCGCCGTGCGGTGGAGCTGCTCGCTGGCGAGCGGCCGAAGCCGCCCGTGTACGTGAAACGGGCGGTGTCGGTGTATGGCGATGCGGCTGTGCCCGCAGCGCCCGTGGCCCGCGGTGAGGCGCAGCTCACCGCGCTGTGCCGCAGCCTCCCGCAGGTTGAGGCTGCGCTTGAGGCCGGCGTCGAGATGATCTACGCCGACTTCGAGTTCATCAAGCAGTTCCCGGCAGCGGTGGAAGCCGTGCGTGCAGCCAGCAAACAGATTGCGCTGGCAACGCCACGCATTCACATGCCGGGCGAGAACGGCTACCATAACAACATCCTGCGCCTCCAGCCGGACGCCGTCCTGGTGCGCAACACCGGTGCGCTGTATTTCTACCTGCGCCACCGGATGGAGAACCCGGGGGCGAAGCATCCCCGGCTGATCGGCGACTTCTCCCTGAACATTGCCAACCACAAGGCGGTTGACCTGTTCGTCGAAGCCGGATGCGACACCGTCACGCCTTCCTATGACCTGAACATCCAGCAGATGGTGGATCTTCTCGGGAAGGCCGACACGTCCAAGATGGAGATCGTCATCCATCAGCATCTGCCGATGTTCCATACGGAGCACTGCGTGTACTGTACCTTCCTCAGTGAAGGAACGGACTTCACGAACTGTGGTCGTCCGTGCGAAGAGAGCCGCGTGTCTCTGCAGGACCGGATCGGCATGTCCCACCCGGTTCGGGTGGACGAAGGCTGCCGTAACACCGTGTACAATGCCATCGAGCAATCCGGCGCCGAGTACTTGGCCAACTTCATGGAGCTGGGCGTATCCAGCTACCGCGTGGAGTTCCTCGAGGAAACGCCGGAACAAGTCCACGAGGTCATCGATCTCTACAACCGCGCCTTGCGCGGAGAGATCAGCGGCACCCAGGTGTGGAAGAAGCTGAAGGCGACCAACCAGCTCGGCGTCACGCGGGGGCAGTTGGTGAAGTAAGGAATGGATTGCATATACAACATGTCTGACCTTTGAAAGGGTTGGGCATGTTTTTTTGTTATTGGAGTAGGATGAGAGATGTTTTTAAAGTGCACTGTATTAGGGACTTCAGTCCCCTATACGCGTGACGAGATATATATGGAAATTGTTTATAATTGGAATCTATTGTTTTATTTAGTGATAGAATTGAAAGAACAGCCTGTTATTGATTAAGAGTAAAAAGGCGAGGGAATATGATGTCTAAAAAATATATGCTTTGGCTCAGGTTACTTACCTTATTGGCTGTAGTCCTTGGGGGGTGTAAAGACGTGAAGGGAAATGAACAAACAGCAATCATAGAGGAAGCACAGGCAGTGGCGATTACTCACTTTATAGAAGAGTACGGTTTAGAGGTCAGAATAACGAAACAAGAGATGCTCCCTACCTATGTGGCTTCCCAAGTAAATATGGAGGGACACGTGGTCGGAGAGGAAGAACAGCGATTTAACATCTCCGTTAATTATAAAGATTGGACCACCTTGAATACGATTCTGAGTCCGGAGTTGAATAATGCGCTTAATAAGGGGAATAGTTCCAAGGAAGAAAAATGAGACATATAAAATGAGGGCCATATAAATATAAAAGCAGGATCAATTTGAGAATGTCGACAATAGCGGCTAACAACTGCAATTAACTACTTCTTGCTTTAGTTAGGAACTCTGATTTTCAAAGGAGTTCCTGAATTCAAACGCGGGGGCAGTTGGTGAAGGAAGGAAGCACGCGTATTACTTATATACCGAGCAGTCCTAAGCTCATGATAAAAGGAGTGACGCCAAGTTAGGCATCACTCCTTTTTGCTTCGGAACGATTCGTTTCAGCGCGTTCATGGCGGTGCTTGGATCGATAATTGAACAGAAACCCGACGTTCGGCTCGACGATCCAACCGAAGCCGCGTTTGATCCAGGACGAGGATAACAGCCAGGTCAAGAGGACGCCGAACAGGATCAGCAGCAGCTTGCCTCCCCCGGAACGGAAGGCTTCAAACCAGTTTAGATGCTGCATCGTTTTGACGATGAACCCGTGAAGCAAAAAGACGTACATGGTATTAACCCCACGGTCGGTGAAGGGCATATCCGACTCCGGAATGAGGGAGAGGACGCACAGTCCCATGATGACGGTGAAGGCGTAGGTGATCATACGGTAGAAGCCTGCATACCACGAGTCCAAGCCAAACTCCAGGTAAGGCATCGCCCCGTAGAACCAGCTGGCATCCAGGGGTGGTGATAGTACATACAGCATGCCAAACCCGGCGGCGAGCAGGATGATCGATAGCAGCTGGAAGGACCGGGCCTTGATGGCATCCAGCCATTCCCTTTTGAAAACATATCCGATGAGAAAAAAAGGCAGGAAGTACAGCGTGCGCGAAATGCTCGCGTAATAGTCGACATCGATCGAGTACCCGAGCATGATGGACATCGCGAAACAGACGATGAGCGGGTATTTGAGCATCAGCAGGTACGGCAGAAGCATTTTCCACAGCATCATGCTGAACAGGAACCACAGGATCCAATTGGGGTAGAAGTACGTGAAATCGAGCCGATCCAAGCCTTGCATGTAATAGTCGAACAGGGTATAGAGCGTCTCGAATATGAAATACGGCACGACCAGTCCCGACAGCAGGCCGACGTATTGTTTGGGGGATTGAATGCACTTGGCGAAATAACCGGCCGCAAAAATAAACAGCGGCATATGAAACGAGTAAATGAACTGATAGATCGCTCCCATCGCTGCTTCACCGGTAAACGGCTCGATAAGATGCCCCACGACCACCAACAGGATCAGTATGAATTTGAGGTTATCGAAATAGGCGTCTCTCTCTTTCATCAGTAACCAGCTCCTTTGGCTTTTTGGTCCATCGAAGAAGTTTCGTACTAGTATATCGGAGGCGGTTGGTCATTTCTAATGGATAAACCTGGAATTACCCATGGAGTTATCGGTCCCGCCGCGTTGTCAATGCCTCATCAAGAACCAATAAAATAGAGTAAGGGAGTCACTTTTCGTCTCCTCGATATTGGACTTGAGATGGGAGAGAAACTTTAAGCATGTCACAAGCTGATGCGGTCAAAGACACGGAGAATCGGGTGGTGTATTATTCCAAGCAATCTATGTCCACGAAAAGCTTCGTGGTTGGAGGGGCCAAGATCAAATGGAAGAGCAGTTATCAAACCACACCTACCTAAGGATCGTGGATGGGGCTCGAGGCGGCAAAATCGTATCGCCCTTCAAGGGGGCGGCCAACGAAGTAAAAACCTTCGTGTCCCCGGCGGCAACATGAAGCATAAGAACCAAGCTACGACTGCTGCCTTGCCGAGCCATGGTTTTGATGACGGGGTGGTGATCGCCGTGCCCACCGATTACCAGGAGTCGTTCTCGGCCTTTACGCTGAAGCCGCCACCTTTGACAAAAATCGATTTTAGTGTCGAATGACCATTCGGAACATGCTACAATAGCATTATTCGGGAAAATACGGAAATGGAGACGATAGTTAGAAATGAACATTCGTAAAGCGATCATACCGGCAGCGGGACTCGGCACTCGCTTCCTACCGGCTACCAAAGCGATGCCGAAAGAGATGCTTCCCATAGTGGACAAGCCGACCATTCAGTACATCATCGAGGAAGCAGTAGCTTCCGGCATTGAGGATATTATCATCGTAACCGGGAAGGGTAAACGTGCGATCGAGGACCATTTCGACTCCTCTTTTGAGCTTGAGCATAATCTGGCGGAGAAGGGCAAGTGGGGGCTTCTCGAAGAGGTTAGGAAGCCATCGGACATGGCTGATATCCATTATATCCGGCAGAAGGAGCCCAAGGGGCTCGGACATGCGATCTGGTGTGCGCGCAAGTTCATCGGGGACGAACCGTTTGCAGTGTTGCTTGGTGACGACATTGTAGAGTCGGAGGTCCCTTGCCTGAAACAGATGATGAAGGTCTACGATACCTATCAGTCAGCCGTTGTAGGCGTGCAGCCTGTAGCTTGGAATGAAGTTGATCGGTACGGCATTGTGGACGGCCTAAGAAAATCGGAAAGAATCTATGTAACGTCCAGGCTCGTTGAAAAACCTTCTAGAGATGAAGCACCTTCCAATTTGGCCATTATGGGGCGTTATATTTTACCCTCGGTTATTTTTGATTTATTGGAGGATCAAGAAGCTGGCAAGAATGGCGAGATTCAGCTGACCGATGCTCTGTCTGTACTAGCCCGCCGGAGTCCGATATTAGCCTACAATTTTGAGGGCATACGCCATGATGTCGGTGAGAAGATGGGCTTTATTCAGACCAGTATTCACTATGCACTGCAGCGAGAGGAATTACGAGAGGATTTATTAGCTTATATGAGTAAAGTAATGGAGAAAGTGAGATAGTCATTTAGGCAAAAATATAGCGGGTGTGTTCCGGTAGATGTTGAGCTACCGAACGCACCCGCTATTTTATTTAGAATTGAAGATCTGACAGTTGCTTGACGTTTTGTTCCGCATTCGGATCAACTTGCTTTAACTTCTCAAGCAGCACTTCATCGTTCTGGTCTAGCTTATTTAGCGCGGCAAGGTACCATCTGACGATCTCTTGCGCAGATGGCTGAGACAGGTCATCCTGGATGCCTATCTTGAGCGCATTTGCCGCCTGTTCCGGTTGATTCATCATGAAGTGCATTTTGCCTGCATGCAAGATCATGTCTGGCGTGTTCTCAAAAGGATTACCTTGTAGTTGCCCTTCTGGTAATGTGGTTAGATGCTGAATGCCGGCTTGGACATCAGTGAACACCTCAGTTGCTTGCTTGAAGTATTTGTCTTTCGTGGCGGTGTCTCCAGCTCCTAGAGCTTTTGTTCCCAGATCGTATCCTTTATTGATAATTTGCTCATACCATGTAATATCCCATTTGAACTTATGAGCATTCTCAATGAGAACATCAAACGCTTGTTCGGGTTCCTGCTTCATTTCATAACCTTCAACTAAACGCTTAAGCATAGACTTATTATATGGTTCGTCTTTCAATGCGGTATTAAGCAGATCAACAGATGCATTATAGAAACCCTCATCTTGATTTTGCGTGTATATGGTTTGATAAAGTGATGCCAATAACAGTATAGAGTCAGGATGGCTAGGGCGTATGCTTAAGTCTTTGTCAAGAGGAGCTTTGATCTCTTCAAACGATGTGCTCACCTGAACGATTCGTCGCGCATCCGTGCCCGCCTCAGCGGCTTGAACATAGCGGATAGAAGTAACCAGTACAATAATAGCGCACAGACCGACAACGGCACTGTATATGCCTCTAGCGGTCGAATCTTGTAGACTCCATTTTTTAACCGGTTTACTATCCATGACAGCCGCCATTCCGCCAAGTCCCAGAAATACTAGAATTCCCATGAACACGTAACTCATGTTAAAGTCCAAAATACTATGAATCAAAATCGAAAGGACGATAATGAGATAAAGGAAGTGACTATTGCGTTCTTCTTCATTGCCTTTGATATAACCGCGAATATACTTATAGAAAATAAACAGGATAAACGACATGAAGACTACAAATCCGACAATGCCAACCTCGATCAAGTACTGTAAAAAGAAGTTATGTGCTTGACGGCTTGTATAAGGGTTGTTCTGATACTGCTCATATAGTGAAGCCCAAGCGCCGCCGCCGGCTCCGATGAGAGGGTAGTCTGCTAGCACCTTCAGGGCATCCTTATAGAATGTAAAGCGTTCCAGAACACTATGCTGATTAAAGTTGATGTTCTCGAGTCGGACGCTGATGTTTTGGGGTAGTACATTTTTCAATCCGGTACCGATGAATAGGAAGATCAACATACCTCCTATCACAACGGAACCGATCGGAATCCATAGGTTGGAGGTTTTTCTAGCCGACCAATTGCCTAAGGACTGTTCGAGTTTGGGAGCAATAAAACGTTGAATAACCCATCCAAGGAGTCCTACAATAGCGGACGTACCGAGCAAAATTCCCCAGCCCTTAAGGGCGCCACTGCCGCTGAAGGTTTCATTCAATTTCAACCCTAACTCTGTTACCGGCTTGGAAATGATCAACGAAGCCACACCTGCTATACCGCAATACAGGATCCACAATAATTGTTTAGCTGGCTTTAGGAATAGGAGCAGCAGAACAAACACAACAGGTAACATCACCAGTCCGCCCCGTGACAGCGTTAAGAGCAGGGATACAATGATGGGCACCAGCATGAAGCTATGAAAGGCTTGGCCATACCATTTTCGCGATGTAGTAACGAAAAAGACCGCTGCGAAAAGGAATGCCATTAGAAAAGCTGCATAAGTATTGGCGTACTGGAATACGGAAGTGAGACGCAGACCATTGGAGTCAGTCATGACGGCATGGGCATATGTCCCATATTGAACCGTGTTGGAAAACCACTTGGTTATCGCACCAGCAGTTGTGCCTTGTCCAAACCAATGAAGTAAGCCGAACCCGACGATTAAATAAGCAACCGTCATAGTTGTGGCTTGGATGATCCGATTCCCCATTTTGTCGCTTAACACGTATAATCCGATGATGAACATAATGGCATAGATACAATTAATGATGACCATATTCATGGCAAGAACATGGGAGGCGGCGCTAATGAGTGAGAGTATGTAAGTTACGGGAAGTAAAAGCACACTCACAGCTAGCCAATCTCTTTGATCTTTTAGTTGGATGCTTTTATAGGACTGAGCAATCCAGAGAATTATTAGTAGACATGCTAAGATAGCAGCCCAGAAAATCGGTTTCTCAAATTGTAACTTATTATCGTTAAATAGAGCCGTTTGGAATGGTGTCCAAGCTAGGAAAAGAACAATTCCTGATATTAACGCCCAAAACAAAGCCGATCTCGTCTCAGCTTTCCTCGACGCAGCGGCTTTTTTACCGTATACTGGATTCGACAACGTATTTAGCTCCTTTTCTTGTAGATACGACAATATTTTAGCATATGAGGATGCGAGGAGCTATACGCATTAGACTTTTCAACATTATTTGCAAAGAGGAAGGGTGTAAATATTAGCAAATGTTTTCTAATAATAAGTATTTATTAAAACAATTGGTAAAAAGAGATGTGTTATTACGGTATAAGGGATCAGCATTAGGAATGTTGTGGTCTTTTGTTATTCCGATACTAATGCTAGTAGTATATACATTTGTTTTCAGTGTAGTATTTGAGGCTCGATGGAATGTTCAATCAGATAATCATTTACAATTCGCATTAATAATTTTTAGTGGTATGACGATTTTTAATTTCTTCTCGGAAGCTATTAATAGATCCCCTAGTTTGATGGTTAACAACAGTAACTACGTTAAAAAGGTGATTTTCCCTTTACACTTATTACCACTTTCGACAGTGCTTTCTGCATTTGTTCATATGATAATTAGTTTTGTCATCCTTTTAGCTGGAGTTGCGGTATTAGGTGATGGAGTGCATCTATCTCTTCTGTATACACCAATTGTTCTAGTTCCTATATTTTTATTTACACTGGGAGTAAGCTGGATTTTGGCATCTTTAGGTACTTACATTAGAGATATAAGTTATTTAATTAATGTATTAACTAGTGCACTTATGTTTCTGAGTCCAATCTTTTACCCGATTGATTCTGTACCAGAAGATTTAAGAGTTTTATATTATATAAACCCTGTGAGTTATACAGTTGAGGATATGCGTAGTATTGTGATATGGGGAACAGCGCCCAATTTTCAATGGTTGTTGATTGGATCAGCGATTGGTGCCGTAGTTTCTTTAATTGGTTACTATTGGTTTAATAAAACGAGGAGTGGTTTTGCTGATGTTTTATGAAAATGTTATATCTTTAAAGAATATCACTAAGGTATATAAAATGTACAATAAGCCACAAGACAGACTTAAACAATTTCTATATAGAAAAAAACGCGATTTTTTCAGGGAATTTAGGGCTCTTACGGATGTTTCATTTGAGGTTTCAAAGGGAATCACCTTGGGAATAGTCGGGAAAAATGGATCGGGGAAAAGCACTTTATTACAAATAATTGCTGGTACAGTAAGTGCCACAGAAGGGGAAGTAAATATAAAAGGAAGGATTGCTGCTTTACTTGAGCTCGGAAGTGGTTTTAATCCTGAATTTACTGGTAGGGAAAATGTTTACCTCAATGGGAGTATCATGGGGCTGTCAGAGAGAGAAATTAATGATAGGATGACTCAAATTGAGGAATTTGCTGAAATTGGTGATTTTATTGATCAGCCAGTAAAGTCTTATTCTTCTGGCATGTTTGTTAGACTTGCCTTTGCTTGTGCGGTAAATGTCGATCCAGATATATTAATAGTAGATGAGGCACTGGCAGTGGGAGATATGCAGTTCCAACTAAAATGTATTGATAAAATGAAAGAATTTAAAAAGCAAGGAAAGACCATTATATTTGTAAGTCATGATACGTATTCAATCAAAAATTTTTGTGATGAAGTTATTTGGATGAAGGAAGGGTCCATTTATAGACGTGGTAATGTACAGGTGGTTACAAATGAATATGAAAACTATATGAAGGATAAGGATTCTATAAAAATAAAAGAACATAAAGATGAAGGCATAGAAAAAAACGTTCTTGAAATAAATACAGTCCGATTTAAAAATAATGACGGAATAATAAAACATACATTTGATATGCAAGAGTTGATTTCTGTTGAAATTGACTATGTTCTAAAGAAAGATATGCCAGGTCTTGTAGGTGGAGTAGCTATTATAGATCAACGTGACACCTACGTTTGCGGTATTAATACTAAACTTGATAAATATGAACTGCCGAGTTCACCCGGGTACTACAAGCTTGTTTGTAATTACACTAATTTACGTTTACTTCCTGGCACCTATCATATAGATATTGGGTTCTTTGAAAGTTCAGGATTAGTTAGACTCGATTACAAGACTAAATTTGGTTCTTTCGACGTGATTTCTAATGTTTATAACGCAGAGGGAATATTTCTGTTAGAACACAATTGGAGCGTAGGGAGGACTTCAAATGAAATATGATCTAAACGTGGATTTGACTTCTAATACTTCACATTCACTTATTCTAAGTAGAATTCAACCATGTACTAGAGTATTAGAATTTGGGTCTGCTACAGGGTATATGACTAAGTATATGAAAGAAAAGCTTAATTGTGAAGTAGTATGTATTGAAATAGATTCCGAGGCTGCACAAAAAGCTAGCAAATATGCAGAACAGATGATTTTAGCTGATATAGATACACTGAGTTGGCAGGAAAAGATCAAGGGACAGAAATTTGACTATATATTGTTTGCGGATGTATTGGAGCATCTGCGTAGACCTGATGCTGTCTTGATTACTGCAACTAGTTTTTTGAATGAGGATGGGTACGTAATGACATCCATACCTAATATTTCACACAATTCAATTATTATGGAACTGCTGGAAGGTAAATTTAATTACCAAAAAGAAGGACTTCTAGATGACACGCATATCCACTTTTTTACAAGGAAGAGTGTTTTATCACTTTTAAAAGATGTTGGTTTAGAACCAGTGGAATGGTTGACAACTATGAGAACCCCTGAAACTACTGAATTTAAACAAAATTACAACAATTTCCCGCTAGCTGTTCAAAGTTTACTTAAAAATAGGATTGATGGGGATGTATACCAATTTGTAACTGTGTCAAAAAAATGTTCAACAGAATGGGATTTATCCAGGTATGATCAAATACAGCACGAGAATTATTTAGATGGTGACTATTGTCAACTTTATTGGAGAGCAGAAGGAAATTTTAGTGAAATTTGTTCAGCACTCTTGCCAGTAGATTTTAATAAAGGGTTTTCAACTTACAGGTTTGAAATCCCTAATGGAAACTGGAACTCATTGAGATTTGATCCAGCCAATACTCTAGTATATGGTGAAATAAAAAATATCAGACTTATGAGTGTAAATGAAAATGAAGTCAGTAAAAAGAGAGAAATTTCGCTTGAAGATTTATTGTCAATAAGTGAAATTATTACTTTGGACAAGCAGAAGTATAAATTTATATCACTAGATAATGACCCGCAGATTTTATTAAAGGATTTAAACTTAGAGATTAACAATAGATATTACTTGGAATTAGAAATGAGACTTGAAAATAATATCCCTAACATAATTAAAGAATTATTAACTTTTAATGATCAAATACAAGAGCTTCATATGGTAGAGAAAACTGAAAACGAACAACTTAAGAAAGTAATTATGGATAACGAACTTCAATTTAAAGAACAACTCCAACTTTATAGAAATAAGATACAAGAATTGGAATACAATATCTCGGAGATGGCTAGCGAAATCAGTGGATATGAAGCTAAAGTATTTCAAGTAGATAGTGAATTGAAGAGTACTCAAGAAAAACTAGACAATTTAAAAAGAGAAAGGGAGGCTATTTATTCCTCCTACTCTTGGCGTATAACATCACCTTTTAGAGCTTTGGCAAACAAAATTAGAGCAAGAAAAGAGGAGTAATTTTTTGTGAGTAGGATAAAGAAATGCGATATCGTAATTCCTGTATATAATGCGCTAGATGAACTTAAAGAGTGTGTAGAATCTCTAATTAAACATACAGACTTGAATAATAATCGGATTGTTATTATTAATGATTGTAGTCCAGATAAGAATGTAAGTGTATATTTGAATAATCTGAATAACCTTAGTGGAGATAGTATTATTGTTCTAAACAATACTTCTAATTTAGGGTTTGTTGGAACTGTTAATAGAGGCATGAGTTATTCTGATTCGGATGTGGTTCTACTTAATAGTGATACGATTGTTACTGATTCTTGGTTGAAAAAGATGCAAAATGTTGCTTACTCTGATCAAACGATTGCTACAGTAACCCCCTTAACGAATAATGGTAGTATATGTTCTGTTCCAGTATTCTTGGAGGACAATGAAATACCCGAAGGATACTCAATTGATTCCTTTGCACGATTTATTGAGAAAATTTCGATGAAATATTTTATGGAAATACCAACAGCAGTTGGTTTTTGTATGTACATTAAAAGAAACGTGATTAATGAGGTTGGTCTATTTGATGATAAAACGTTTGGTAAGGGCTACGCGGAGGAGAATGATTTTTGTTGCAGGGTCATAGAACATGGTTATAAAAATGTGCTAGATGATCACACTTTTATATATCATAAAGGTTCTATGTCATTTCAAGGAGAGAAGCTTGAACTACTTAAAAAAAACTTGAAAATATTAAATGATAGATATCCATATTATGAGAGGAATGTCCACGATTTCATTGTGAATAATCCTTTGAAACCAATACATGACAATATAAACATTAGAAAAGATCTTCATAAATATTTTCAAGAAAACGGGAATGTTTTATTTGTTTTACATAATTTCTTTGATGAACCATACAATCACCCTGTTGGGGGGACTGAGTATCATGTAAAGGATATTGTAATGGGGTTAAAAGGATATTATGCATTTGTCATCGTAACAAATGGATATGAAATTGTGATGAAACAGTATTTTGATGGAGAATTTATTGCAAAATATCACTTTCCCTTTCATAATCAACTTACTTTACAGCACTTTCATCATAAGGAATATAGTGAAATAATTGAAAATATTATTAAATCTTTTGATATTACATTAGTGCATATCCATCATCTACAAAAACATAGTTTCGATGTCCCATACATTGCAAAAAAACATGATTTAAAAGTTCTATTCACATTGCATGATTATTATTTGATATGTCCAAGAGTAAATTTGTTGGACGAGAATAATAATTACTGTCTCAGTATGAGATCCCAGCAAAAATGTTCAGCATGCTTGCGTAGTTCGCATGGGTTTCATACAGTATTTATAAACAAGTGGAAACAAGAAGTTGAGAAAATGTTGCCATATATCGATCTTTATATTACTCCTTCCCACTTTACTGAAAATCTTTTTAAGGATGAGTATCCGGTTATTACTGACCGAATCATGACTATACAACATGGGAGTTCTAATGGATCCACCCCAAATCGAAACGATAGGGCTGATGAACGGAAAGAGTGGAATATTGGGTTCCTCGGAGGGCTTTCCCCTAATAAAGGTAGTGATTTGATTTATAGACTAATCACTAATTTTCCTAAGAAGAGTATTAATTGGCATTTAATTGGAGGGCTTGGTGATCAGAGACTTAATCTAATAAATCAAGAAAATGTGATAAAGCATGGAGAATATAAACGTGAGGAACTAAGTGGGATTTTGGACGAATTAGAATTAGACTTGATTTGTTTACTTTCACCTTGGCCAGAAACGTTTTCTTATACATTGTCTGAGGCGTGGGCTCACAATATTCCAGTTTTAGTTACTCCTATGGGGGCTTTAAAAGAAAGAGTTATTGAAGTTGGTGGTGGTTGGATAGCTGATTCAATGGAACTAGATGGTATTATATCGAAGTTAAATCAAATTGTGGGAAATTATAACGATGAGTTTATGGAAGTTAAAACGAGAATAAGCAAACATAGATTTGAAAACAAACAAGAGATGGTTGAGAAGTATCTAGATATTTATAGTCGATATTCCATGAAAGTTAATTTTAATGTCGAAGGTGGTTTTCTGAATCGTGATATTATGCTTGCCTTAAAATACTATCTTCCAGATACTAATTTTACATCTTCAGGAGAATATTCGAATCAAGTTCAACAACTCCAAAATGAACTGCAAAAAATGAGATCAACAATTGGATGGAAAGTTCTAAATAAATTGAGGAATTCAGACAGTATGGCGCTTAGATTTGGTAAAAAAGTAATATATCTTTATCTCAGATTCAAAAAAAGACAATTCAATTAAGGTCTATAAATGGCCACCTAGTACTTGATTAACTAATAAAAGGTGAGATTATATTTAATGAAGGAAAACAAGATATCAACTATTGAACAAGTATATAATCAAAAGGATAATTTTTTTGATTTTCTTCGTTTTGTACTGGCCATTGCTGTGATATTTTCTCACTCTTTTATATTGCTTAAGGGTCAAAGTAATGGTGAGGATCCACTTGCAAGTATTTCAAATAATCAGATTTCTATCGGAACATTGGCTGTGAACTGTTTCTTCGTAGTGAGTGGCTTCTTAATAATGCAGAGTTTAACCTTAAATAATTCCTACATCAAGTTTGGGCTCACATAGTTGTGCCTATTAGTAACATCATTTTAAATCGTATGTGGACCTTTTAAACTATTTCAAATTACGGAGGGCTTTTATGAAAGGTATTATTCTAGCGGGAGGCACAGGTTCACGGTTGTATCCATTAACAAAAGTAACAAACAAACATCTTCTCCCGGTTGGGAAATATCCAATGATTTTTCATGCCGTTTATAAACTTAAACAGGCTGATATTCAAGATATTCTAATTGTAACTGGAAAAGAACATATGGGTGAAGTCGTTAACTTGCTCGGAAGTGGAAGTGATATGGGTGTTACCTTTACGTATAAAGTTCAGGATGAAGCAGGCGGGATCGCTCAAGCTTTAGATCTTGCTGAAAGCTTTGTTGGAATTGATCAAATGGTTGTTATTCTAGGAGACAATGTTTTTGAAGATAATCTATCGCAGTTCGTTCAGAATTTTAAAGAGCAGCAGCATGGAGCAAAAATTCTTATTCAACAAGTAGAAGATCCTAAACGCTTTGGTGTGCCAGAGCTTCAAGGGGATCAAATTATCTCTATAGAAGAGAAACCATCTCTTCCTAAATCTGATTATGCTGTTACAGGTATTTATATGTTTGATCATCATGTGTTTGACATTGTAAAAACTTTGAAGCCTTCTGCACGCGGAGAACTTGAGATCACGGATGTGAATAATGCATACATTGCAAGGGGTGAGCTCACGTATGATATTTTGAGCGGGTGGTGGACTGATGCGGGAACACATGCTTCGTTGGCAAAGGCTAATGAGTTAGCACATAATGTAGTATTCACTGAAGAGTTTGGCAAACTCAAAGTATAGGAGGTATTAAAATGATTGTTACTCCTTTATCATTATACGGGGCTTCTATTATTGAACCAAAGGTCCACGGTGACAGCCGTGGCTTCTTTATGGAAAGTTACAACGATTCGCTATTTAACCAACATGGCATTACCTATAGCTTCATTCAAGACAATCAATCTTTATCTGCCGAACCGGGTGTCCTACGGGGTCTACATTATCAGCTCAACCCAAAAGCTCAAACCAAACTCATACGTGTCCTGACAGGTGCTATTTACGATGTCATCGTAGATATTAGAAAAAGCTCCCCTACCTTTGGTCAGTGGATGGGCGTCATCTTAAGCGAGTATAACTATCGTCAGCTACTTGTGCCTAAAGGTTTTGCCCATGGTTTTTGTACACTGGTGCCCAATACCCAGGTTCTCTACAAAGTGGACGAATATTATTCCCCCGAAAATGACCGCGGCATATTATGGAATGATCCGGCTTTGGGAATCGATTGGCCAACGTCGAATCCGATTCTATCGGATAAAGACCAGCAGCACCCGCTGCTAAAAGACGCAGAGATGAATTTTGACTAGGGGGCAGTAAGTATGAAACTTCTTGTTACCGGCGGTGCCGGCTTTATCGGCAGCAACTTTATTCTATATATGATGCAGCAGCATCCGTATTATCAGATTGTGAATATGGATGCTCTTACCTATGCAGGTAATCTGGAAAACTTGAAATCGATTGAGAATCAGCCAAACTACTCATTCGTGCGGGCAGATATTGCTGATAAACAAGCGGTAGATGCTATTTTCCAGCAGGGTATCGACGTGGTGGTTAATTTCGCCGCAGAGTCACACGTGGATCGCAGTATTCTGGAACCGGAGATTTTCGTGAACACTAATGTCCTGGGTACACAAGTACTTCTGGATGCAGCCAAGAAATATGGCGTAACGAAGTTTGTCCAAGTATCGACGGATGAAGTGTACGGTTCTCTGGGGGATACGGGGCTATTCTCTGAAACCACGCCACTTGCTCCTAACAGTCCTTATTCAGCCAGCAAGGCAGGTGGGGACTTGCTCATAAGAGCTTATCATGAGACTTTTGGTCTCCCGGTCAACATTACCCGCTGCTCGAATAATTACGGTCCATACCAATTCCCTGAGAAGCTGATTCCCCTTATTATTTCTCGGGCACTAAATGACGAATCCTTGCCTATTTATGGGGATGGTTTGAATATACGGGACTGGCTGTATGTTGAGGATCATTGCAGTGCGATCGATCTTGTTATCCATCAAGGGAAGTTAGGCGAGGTTTATAATATCGGTGGCAACAATGAGCGGACCAATCTGCATATTGTGCAAACCATCCTGAAGGAGCTTGGCAAACCCGAGTCGCTGATTACTTACGTGGCAGACCGTCCTGGCCATGATCGCCGATATGGCATTGATCCTACAAAAATCACGAATGAGCTCGGCTGGAAGCCAAAGCATAATTTCGAGACAGGCATTAAGGAAACGATTCAATGGTATTTGAGCCATAAGGATTGGTGGACTCGCATCCAGTCCGGGGCTTACAGGGATTATATGACCCGGCAGTACGGCAAGCGATTGGGTGAAGTTGAATGAAGGTACTCGTAACTGGGGCAAATGGTCAATTGGGGCAGGATGTAACAGATGTTCTTGTTGAAGCTGGGTATCAGGTTATCGGCTGCGGAAGAGCAGAACTGGATATTACGAACATGGAGCAATGCGGACAGGTTATTTCTTCTCATAATCCGGATTTCGTCATCCATTGTGCTGCTTATACCGCAGTGGATGCAGCCGAAAGCGATACGGATGGTGCGTATCTTGTGAATGCAATAGGTACGAGAAATATCGCAGTAGCCGCCGAAAAAATCGGTGCCACCGTAGTCTTTATCGGCACAGATTATGTTTTTAATGGTACTAGTGAGACGGCCTATGTTGAATATGACGACACCGACCCGCAAACGATTTATGGCCGCTCCAAGCTGGCAGGCGAGCAAATGATTCGGGACTTCTGCTCCAAGTGGTTTATCGTGAGAACATCTTGGGTATTTGGGCTTCACGGGAATAATTTTGTAAAAACGATGCTTCGTCTAGGACAAGAAAAACCGCTGTTAAAGGTGGTTAACGACCAAAAAGGTTCGCCCACCTACACGGTAGATCTGGCGCAGTTCTTGTTAAACCTCATCTCCACTCAAAAATACGGTTTATATCATGCCTCCAACCGTGGTTCTTGTACGTGGTATGAATTTACCGTGGCCATTTTTAAAGAAGCCCATGAGCAATTGGGACTAGCGATAACAGCTGAGCTGCAACCTTGCACGACGGCAGAGTTTCCACGACCCGCTCCACGTCCGGCCAATTCTACAATGGATCACATGGCTATCCGTCTAAACCAATTAGAGGATTTACCACATTGGCGTGAAGGGTTGAAGCAGTTTATGCTGGATATGAAACAGCACCCTGAACTATACTTGAAGTGAATACAGCAAATGTAGGCCTGATCTGTATGATCAGGCCTTATGTTATATATTTAGGAGTTATTTGGAGGTTACAAAAAGAATGAAACAGGTTCAGGTGCTGCTGTCTACTTATAATGGGGAGCATTATATATCCGGCCAGCTACAAAGTATTTTAAAGCAAAGTTATCCTCATATCTCCGTTCTTGTACGTGATGATGGATCATCTGATCAAACGGTAGCATTATTAAAGGAATATGCTAAAGCTCATACTGACCGAATCAAAGTGATCGTTGGAAGTAATATAGGGGTTGTTTCCAGTTTTTTTGAGTTGGTTCAGCAATCCGACCCCCATGCAGATTATTACTGTTTCTGCGATCAGGATGATGTATGGATGGAGCAGAAAATTGAGCGTGCTGTAAGTGTGTTAAGTTCTCAAGCGGATCATATTCCTGCTATGGTTTTCACATCAACGGAGCTGACAGATAAAGATTTGAATTCTCTCGGTACTTGGCCCAAGGCCCCTTCGAAGCAACCTTCATTTTACAATGCTTTAGTGCAAAATATTGCTGTTGGAGCAACCATTACGATAAATATGGCGGCGAGAGATAAATTTGTTAAAGGGTACGAGGTCGATAATAGTAAAATCATTATGCATGATTGGTGGTTTTACTTATTGGTATCCGGATTCGGCAATGTAATATATGATAATCGTCCTTCGATACTGTATCGCCAGCATGAAAGTAATGTTGTAGGTGGAAGTAACTCTTTATTCGATAAACTAAAACAGAAATATCGCAGTTATGTAAAACATAAGGGGAGGCATCTTCTTGTCTTACAAGCAAGAGAGTTTTATCGAGTGTATGGTCATTTTCTGGACGACAAGAAGAGAGAGCAACTTGAACTTTTCATTGCGCCTAGACAACAACTTAGTGCAAGAATCTATTTTCTTCAAAGATCGATACTCTATCGTCAATCGATCCTAGAGCAGTCACTCTTTCGATTTTTAATTCTTGTGGGCTATATATAAAGAGTCATCGATAACTAGATTTTAGTAAATAAAGTTCTTTATTCCTGCCCGCCCTGCGTCTTTGTGCTATAATGTCGATAGATTACTATATTTGTCAGGAGACGTTATGCAATGGATTTAAGCATTTTAATCGTGAACTACAATACCTGTCAGCTAACGGTGGATTGTTTGCGATCCGTGTTTGCATCGGAGACGGAATATACATATGAAGTGATTCTGATAGATAACAACTCGAAGGACGAGTCCGTTCAGACCATCCGAGAGTTATTCCCACAGGTCAAGCTGATCGAGAACACGGAGAATACAGGCTTTGCCAAAGCCAACAATCAAGGGATGGAAGTGGCGGAAGGTCGCTATACGCTGTTACTAAATTCCGACACGATTATCCAGCAGGATACGATCGAGACGATGGTCGCTTTTATGGACTATAATCCGATCATAGGTGCTTCTGGCTGTAAAATCGTCCTTCCGGACGGTTCGCTGGATAAGGCCTGCAAAAGAGGGTTCCCGACGCCTTTAGCGTCCTTCTACTATGCTTTTGGGCTCAGCAAGCTGTTCCCGAACAAACCGGAGTTCAACCAGTATCAGCTGGGATATTTGAATCCGGACGTAGAGTATCCGGTGGATTGTTTGGTTGGTGCGTTTATGCTGGTACGTCGCGAGACAATCGAGCAGGTAGGCGCACTGGACGAAACGTTCTTTATGTATGGGGAAGACATCGACTGGTGTTATCGCATAAAACAAGCGGGATGGGGGATTCACTATTATCCTCGGACGACGATTATCCATTATAAAGGGGGCAGCGCCCAGCGCAGGCCGTTCAAAATCATTTATGAGTTTCATCGGGCGATGATTCTTTTTCATCGGAAGCATTACCGGCAGAAATACAACATATTCGTTAATGGAGTCGTCTATACGGGCGTTGGTTTAAAATTGCTCCTGTCCCTGCTCACGAACTGGCTTAAGCCCATTCGTCCAGCAACCATCACGCAATCTTCAGGTGGAGTGGAGGTGAAATCATGATCCGCCAGAATCAGGGCTTTCTGACCAAATTGTATATGTTGACCGACTTCGCCTTTATCCAGTTGGCGTTTCTGCTCGCTTGGTGGGTGAAATTCGAGAGCGGTTGGTTTCCGTACGAAAAACCGCTGCCCATCGAATCTTACGGGATGTGGAGCTTGATATACGGCGCGGTTGCCGTGGTTGTCGGCATCATGATTTCTTTATACTCCCCCAAGCGGAAAAAGCGTTTTGCTGACGAGTTTATGAAGATCTTCCAGATGCATTTCATCGGGATGTTCATTCTCCTCAGTATTATGTTTTTTGTTAAAGAGGTGAATATCTCCCGTTGGTATCTCGCCATCTACATGATTCTCAATGTAGCATTCATTATCCTATATCGTTATTTTCTCAAGAAATCCCTCAAGCGTTTTCGGGAAAAAGGCTACAACCGCCAATTCGTGCTCATCGTGGGTGCAGGGTCGCTGGGCAAGCGCTTCTTCAAAAATCTGAAGCAGTACCCGGAGCTTGGATATGAAGTCATCGGTTTCCTGGATGATTACCAGCAGTGGGACGACATTGAGGCGAGACGGCTTAAACCCATTTTGGGTTCGGTCAGCGATCTACATAAGGTGTTAAACGAAAAGCTCGTGGACGAGGTCGTGCTGGCACTTCCGCTAAATGCGCACCACAAATACCCGGAGATCATTGCTGCTTGTGAAAAAGCAGGTGTCCGAACGCTGATTATCCCGGACTTTTTCGATTACCTCCCGGCACGGCCGGTGTTTGATAACTTTGCGGGTATGCCGATGATCAACGTGCGTGATATTCCGCTGGACCATGTGGCAAACCGGCTGTTCAAGCGAGCGTTTGATATCGTATTTTCTTTGGTGGCGATTATCCTTACCCTGCCGGTTATGATCGGGATTTACCTCGGTGTCCGATTAACCTCCCGGGGACCTGTTATTTTCAAACAGGAACGGGTGGGGCTGAATCGCAGGAACTTTTATATGTATAAATTCCGTTCGATGAAGCCGCTGCCGGAAGGGGTGCCGGATACCGGCTGGACCGTAGAGAACGATCCGCGCCGCACCCAATTCGGTTCGTTTCTCCGGAAAACCAGTCTGGATGAGCTGCCGCAGTTCTTCAATGTCCTGTTCGGACATATGAGCGTGGTGGGCCCAAGACCGGAGCGACCTTATTATGTTGAACAGTTCAAAGAGGAAATTCCGAAGTACATGGTGAAACATCACGTGCGCCCGGGCATCACGGGATGGGCGCAGAGCAATGGTCTGCGCGGGGACACTTCGATTGAGGAGCGGATCAAGCACGATATTTTCTACATCGAGAATTGGTCCATTCTGTTTGACATCAAAATCATTCTGCGAACGATCCGTAACGGATTCAAGAACGCTTATTAATTTTATGCTATAATTTATAGAAAAACTGAGAATAACAATAGTTTGTTAACTTAGCCGAGGAGAGTATATGAAATTTCTGAAAATTGCACTTTCTTTTATATGTATAATCCAGCTACTAGGCTGTGATGCAAAATCTGATAATCGCTCGACTTTCTATATTACTCCTGTTATAGAGGGTGTCAATTTATGTGAAGAGTCAATTAATCATGAGCCGTCATTTGAGACAGCAAAAGAAGCTATGGATTGGTGTATTAGTCAGGGATATAACGCTGCCTCACTTCTTAACGAAGCTCTTGAAAAATTAGAACCAGGTGGTGCATCTGGAGAAGTACAAGTTGGGTATGAACTTCCCATATTCCTACTCAGTCTTTACGAAAAGTCTGGTGAAGAATGGAGAATTAATGAAAAAAAAGTTGATTCATACTTGGATTTGATAAAAAATATTAATCGTCCTGTAGTTGTGTATCTCATGGCTAATCATTTTGATACTGAAGGGCCCTTGCCTAAAGAACTTTCGAAAAATCCTGATAACTTAATGTTACTTAAAAACGGGGACACACCGAATGATGAATATTATGGGAACTCTGTAGTGCCTTTTACATTACTGACAGATGAATCAATTCCTGTTAACCATTATCGCTTTAATGCACTTCGCCATATAGGCAATCAAATAGCTGAGTTGCCGACTGAAGTAAGAAGTCGGATTGTAGGAATAACGATGGCAGGAGAAACGCATCATTTATATCCGGATTTCACTAATGGAGCGGGAGCAACAGATAACTTTCTAGTTACGGATTATAGCACACGTTCTATTGATGGATTTCAAAGGTGGTTAGAAGATAAATACGGAGATATTAGTAAACTAAATAATGAATATAGTAGTGTGTATGGAGATTTTCAAGAAATATATCCTCCTAGTAAGAATATACATAAAGAAAAAATGAATTCTTTTACTGAACATTTTGATCAATATGCAGCTGGTACGATGCCTATATCCGGATGGTTATGGGATCCAACATCAATTGTTGAAGAATTAGAGATATATATAGATGGTGAGAAATTTGGGGATGTTGAACATGGTCTTCATCGATTAGATGTATACCGAGAAGTTAAAGAGATAACTAGTCCTAATGTCGGATTTCGATATGACTTAGATTACCGTGGTTTATCTCCTGGTCAACATGATGCACAGGTAGTTGTAAAATCAAGAAAAGAATCGTATCTCATTGCTCAAGTTAGATTTGTAGTTGTGGATAGAAATCAGGAGCTTACACCTGATGTTTCTTTGCATTTTAATAGCCAAAATAATTTTAAAAATGCTGAATTATTGAATATAAAGTATTGGTTGGATCAACCAACTCCGCTCACTGCTTTATATTACAATCCATTAGCGAGAGATTGGAATGAATATAGAGAACATCAAGTGCTGGATTTTTTGAATTACTTTTGGAAGGTCGCTAATGAGTCAGGGTTACCTAGAGATAAATTGTTTTCGCACCAGATTAGCTCACGGATTAATTCCTCTTGGAACTATCAATTGTTTATGGAGGCTAAGTCTGTCGGTAAGGAATTGCCATATAAGCTTGGCATCAATCTTTATGGTGGTGCAACAAACAGTGATGCAATAAGGAGATTTCTTGAAGAAAGAGAAACAACTGAATATGGAGTACCTGAGTACCACATACAACAGTGGAAGTTACCAAATGTGGCCTTGGACTCACTAGAAGCTCAATTTAATGACGGGGCAACATTTATCAGTCCTTATTACATATCAATTATCCCAGATTCGTTAAAACCCCAAGAGAGCGATACGCTACAAAGATTTAACATTAGAGCTGATAATAAATTGGAAGGGTCAAATCAATTATTCCAAGCGATAATTGAATTTGCTAAGCATTAATTGAGTAGAATGAAAATATAAATAAATCTGCATTAAATTCTTGGGTCCTCAACTGGTATTAATCCCCTCATGTCAGACAGTGAAAAAAGAGATCATTTAATGAACTCAACATTGTCGACCGGAGGGGATTTTGTTATGCCCGGGAATATATTGAAGAAACAAAGAAGGAGCCGGTTCGCTATGAATAGATCAGGGTTGGGCTACAATTGAATCATGGAAAAATGCGAAGTCAGAAGTGAGAGTCAAATCATCACACGGGTACGTAAAAGCCATAATGGAGAGAGTTTTGAGAACAACCGAGGGATTTGAACCAACTTAAGTATGCAGAAGTGGAAGATGCCTGCCTGAAAGCGCAAGTGGACTTCCAAATGCTTAATTGAAAATTTCAGTGGGAGGGAAAGGTAGATACAGCAGTGAGCCGACTGGGATGTCGATTTAAAAGCATATATCTTGGAGATTTATCGGAGGATATCTCTATTTTGGTTATAAACGAATGCTGATCGATTTAGAGAAAGAAGGTCAAGAGTCAACAAACAAAAAGTTTAATTTACATCAATCAGTTATTCGTAAAGAAGCCACTATTGACCAAAACTGTCGGTGCGTTATTTCAAAACGTTTAAAAGTTTACGTTACTGTAATCCAGCAGGGTATTACATATGTAACTACTCTCTCGGTAGTAATGGATTTGTACAACAATGAGATTGTAGTCTGTTTTCTGAAAGTGATGACCTTAAATTGGTCACAGAAATGATAGAACAGTAGAGCCAGGGTATGTCTTACTCCATTTCGGACCAGGGGTTTCAATCTGAAGTGGCCGGAGGAGAAAAAACTGTCAGGAGCCACTCCAGACGAAGCCTCATATCCTAGAACAAGAAAAACACTAGTTGTGGATTGTATGCGTTTTACAATCCGAAATCCTTCAAAAACTACCTCGGCGATCCCTCCCAAATGAATTTTGGAAAGATCGCCGCCTAATAAAAACATCGTGTTATTGATTAAGTTAGATTTAAAATTTTTTTAGAAAGTTGGAAAATTAAATCTAGATTAATGTTTCTCGATTTCTCTTTTACTAAATAGATCCGTTTTAATCATAATGTCAGAAATCCTGAACAGAGTAGCCATGTCCTCTAAAGGAGGGTTACAATATTTTGTATCTATTTGTGTCCCCGAGGTCAAGTTAATACAAGGACCTTCAAATAGAAACTCATCCGTAATGTAACTTCCATCTCTTGTGGGTAAGATACGGTTAGCGGCATGTTCGAATAGGTTGCCACCCATAAAATATGCTTCACTTGTATCAATGCCTAGAAGGTGCAGTAAAGTCGGCGCTATATCTAAATGTCCAGCAAGGCCATCTTCATTTGAATCATTTGTTCCAGGAATATGAATTATAAAGGGAACTTTATCTGCAAATTTATTATAATTCAGGTTCGTATCACTCATTTGCCATATGGATTTCGTTTCAAGTCCTGCATCATGGTCGCCATAAATAGCTATAATAGTGTCATTATATAGCTCCTCTTGCTTTAATTTCTCAATTAAGACCCCGATAGCCGTATCAGTATAGTGTACTGAGTGCAAATAATTCTCCATTAACCTATCATCAATTCCGCTTAAATCTAATTCTTTATATTTCTCTGGTATTGAGTCATAAGGATGATGATTTGTTAGTGTAATCAAAAAGGAAAAAAAAGGCCGTTTGAGATCTCTTATTTTTTCAATTGACTGTACAAAAAATTCAGTATCTGAAAGTCCCCAACCAATTGATTCTGTTGTATTAAAGTCCTCTGCAAAATAGGATTCCTCGAAACCGTAATTATGGTGCATCGGTTTTCTGTTCCAAAACTCACCATTATAAGCATGAGCGGAGAAGGTAGCGTAACCGCTGTCCTTCAATAGTTTGGGAAGTGTATCTAATTCAGTGTTAGGATATCGAAAATTTACTGTTCCTTCGCGTAAAGGATATAAGGAGGCGAGGGCTGTTAATTCTCCATCAGATGTTCGCCCGTTGTAAGTTTGATCAAAAAAGTTATTGAAATAAAATCCTTCTCTGGCTAATTTATTTAGGTTTGGCGTGACTTCATACCCATTTACATTTAAATTAACAACAAAAGATTGGAGTGATTCCACTTGAATTAGTATTAGATTTTTATTTTTAAACTTACCAAATGTCGGGCTTTCGGGATAATATATATTATGATTATCAAACCAGTTTTGAATCTGCATCTTTTCCTCAGAGTTTACCTTCGGCTTTGATAAGCTAGATTCTAGATATTTATAAATATCGAAAGCATGATAATTTATAATACCAAGGTGATTAACAACTTCTCTATTGGAGAAAGTCTGTTTGAAAATTTGTGTATCATCCTTGTATATTTTTACAACTTGTAAAGAAATCGCAAAAAGAGAAAGGCTTATAGAAGATACAATAATTAATTTATTCATTTTCCCAGGCCTATTATTCCTCAATAAAACAAACAAAAATAGCACAAATATATAATCCACAAAAAATATTGTATCTGCTGGTTTTAAAAGTTGAAAAATACTATCGCCTAACTGACTTACTTGTTGTATATACTGGAGCATTATTATAGATGTAACATCATTAAAGTATCTGATATATATAAGATCAGCCAAAATAATTATCGTGAGAAGAACATTGATTAAAATATATATTATATTCCTTAGATGGTAGTGTTTTAAAAAACTTATCATTAATGCAATCACAGTCGTTAGTCCAAGCGTGCAAAAAACATTAGCAATATTAATACTAGTATTGCTAAAGTGAGAAAAAAGTAGGGTTTTTACCATTGTGCTAATAATAAACCAGAGCACTATTATATGGTCGAATAAAAATTTTAGTTTAATAAACTGTTTGTTCTTTTTATGATTTTTGAATAGTAATAAAGTAAGTAAGCAAAATAACAATATAATAATAATAGACCTTACAACAATATTGTCATCTTGTTTAATAAAAGTATCCTCATAAAATTTGGATTTTTCCCCATTATTGGTTACCGCTATTAATTGTAATTTATAATCACCAGGGTCTAATTTTTTAGATTTATGAATAAAATTAAAGCCACTATAATTAGAATTGCTATCATTTGGATATGAACTATGAACATCTTTTCGTTCGATACCGTAGTTAGCATTGCCAATATATTCGTCATTAAAATAGACTTCTATACTTCGAATCCCAGTCTCATTAAAAGCCCAACCATTGATACTGATATCCTCTTCGTTCTTTATGACATCTTTTACAGTAGAATCGATAGTAAACGTAACTTTCTGTTCGCGTATAATGTTGAGTCTGGCAACGCTGTATTTGTCCCCCTCTGTACTTTCTGCTATAACATCAAGAACATGTTTGTCAAAAGAGAAATCAGCAATTGAAATATCTTTAAGAAATCCACTAGTAGCTGCCTGTTTGTATTGAGGGTAAGTTGTTTCGACATCCTTTCTTTCTAACCCATATTGGGCTTTTGAGATTTGATTACCATCAACATAAATGGTGACTGACGTAATCTCAGCTTTTTTATTGAAAACCCAACCTGAGATACTGAGTGTATCCGAAACTTTAGCATTAGAAGTTGGAGAATCAATTGATCCCAAATAGTCACTTTCTGCTTTGGTTACTGGACATAACAGACTAAAAATGATGAATAGAATAATGACGGATGTTGATATTTTAAGAATCTTCATGATGCACCCTTTTCCTTGAGTAAAATAAACAGATTTAAGCAATAGTTAAAATTATAACGTAAAATAGAATAGGTGCTAGATAAATAATGGAAATTAAACTATAAAGTGCATACTGATTATCAGACAAAATGGACAAGGAAATGAAAGTGATTACGTTATCTATAAAAGCAAGGAGGGGGAACGAATCCGATTTATCTGCTATTGTCCACAAGTATTTTGCTCGCGCCAAACTATGGAACAACAGCCGATTAAGCTCCTCGTGATGGTATTGGGAGTATCGACAGTCCAGTATGCAAATTTCAGCCGTGGCTTAATGTTGTAGAGATTGACTTCTTACGAAAACCTAGAAGATTTGATTTTCTGACTAATCCGCAAAAAACCTCCGTCGCGTCTTATGGAAGCATGAATGGGAGTACGTGAAACTGCAGAACATCAATGGGGCAGTTTTTGTGTATGATGCGTTCCGTCATTTGGCAGTAGCCAAGTGGCGTTTTTTTGTTTGGCCCCTCCATTAACCGGGTATTTACCTAGCAACAGCAATGAACGAAACAAAGGGTGGGGATACCATGAAACGGATCGCAGTTGTCCTTCTATTATTTTCCGCCGTTATGATACTGCTTCTGACTCATCTGGAGTTGGAAGAGGAAGAGCCGCAAGGATTCGCGGCCTATCGCCTGATCGCCCATGCCATGGGAAGCATCGGGGAACAACCCTACACGAACGCCTACGAAGCCATGGTCGTTAACTACGAGAAAGGCACTCGGGTATTCGAGATTGATTTGATGCTGACGGAGGACCGTAAAGTCGTGGCCAGGCATGAGTGGACGGAGAGCATGACACAGCAGCTGGGCCAGAAGGAAAAACTCCCTGACGATAAGCAGGCAGCGCGCCTGAGCCATGAGGAATTCATAAATACGCCGATTTTGGAGCAATACCAACCGATGGATATTGAGGGGATCATGGATATGATGGAGCGTCATCCCGATATCTACATCGTGACGGATACGAAGGAGCAGAAGGATCAGGACATTCAATACCTGTTCACGGAGATTGTAAACGCTGCTTATGAGCGGGATTCGAAACTTCTGGATCGGGTGGTCATCCAAATTTATAATGAGCCCATGCTCGATATGGTCATGGACATCTATCCGTTTGAATCAATTATCTATACGTTGTATGCCACGCAAGATTCACCCGCCGAGATCACGGCCTTCGTGCAGGAAAACAATATCGACGCTGTTACCATGCCGGAGTACAAGGTCAGCCCGAATTTCGTAGCCAAGCTGAGGCAAGCGGGTGCCGTGACCTATGTCCACACCATTAATGACACCACGACCGTGAACAATTATGAAAAATGGGGCGTGTACGGCGTTTATTCAGACCTGCTGACAGAGCCGGAGCTGGAGCAGAACAGTTTGAGGTTTTAGTTAATAACCAACCATATATGCAGATTATGAAAAAATATGTCTATAAAAGGGCATGTTTTTTCATTTGTTCCAGTAATTGGACTTGTGTTATTTACTGGAAGTGTTAATGTTATTAGAACTTATAGACTATATAGATTTAGGTCTATTGATTCAAATCGATAGAATAATAGTCGTATAGTCTTGTGTTGGGATTGATAATAATTAGGGAGAGAGGAATTCAACTTGGGTAACAGACTAAAATTTTACAAAAGGGCAATAAGTGCAGTATTAGGTATATCCCTCATACTGTCTCCGTTAGGCGGAGCCTATGCCGCAACAGCAAAAGGTGAGGCACAAACCACCTCCAGTGCTAGTGATATTACAGGACACTGGGCAAGCAAGTCGCTTCAAAAATGGAATGAACAAGGTTATCTTAATGGGGATCAAAACGGAAAGATTCATCCGAATGCTCCAATAACTAGGGCTCAGCTTGCCGCGGTCATTAATCGATCGTTTCAGTTCGAGACAAAGGCTGTCATTTCATACCGTGACGTCAAAAGTACATCATGGTACTATAATGACTTGTCCGTGGCTGCCTCGCAAGGGTACATGAAGGGATACAGCAATGGAACCTTCAAACCGGATAGTAAGGTAACACGTCAGGAATTGGCTGTCATCTTGAGTTCACTAATGGAGCTTAAACCAAGTGATGCAGCCAATAAATTTACAGACACGGATAGTAGTCCAACATGGAGCAAAGGGGCGATCGGGGCTGTCACTTCTAGCGGTATCATGAATGGAAGTAATGGCAAGTTCAGACCGACAGCAAGTGCATCGCGTGCTGAAGCCATAACTGTACTTGATCGTGCTCTTGAGCAGATTAAATCTAAGGAAGTTACGAGTTATGACAAGGCAGGCACATTTGGTCCTGTTACAGGAACTAAGAAAATTCCGGGATCCGTACATATTAATGCCTCGGATATCACGCTTCAAAATATGACCATAGAGGGTAACCTTGTCATTGGCGAAGGCGTTGGTGAAGGGGATGTCACGCTTCAAGGAGTAACGGTCAAGGGAAGTACAACGATAAAAGGCGGGGGCAAAAACAGTATTCATGTGGTTGACTCCGTGCTTATTACCGTTATTGTGAACAAAAAGGACGGAAGTGTCCGTATCGTTGCCGAAGGTGGCAGCTCTGTGTCACAGGTTACACTGCAATCCGGTGCGATCCTGGAAGAAACAGGTTTGACAGGTGAAGGGTTTAAAGATCTTTTATTGTCCAATCTTATTCCATCTGGCTCCAACGTGACTTTAGCAGGGCAGTTCGAAACAGTAGATGTTACAGCAGCTTCGCTGAATGTGAATCTTACTTCAGGCTCTGTAGCTCAGCTAAATGTTGCGGCGAATGCTTCCGGCACGAGTCTGAATGTTGGATCTTCTGCATCTGTCCTATCCCTGATTCTTAATGCAGCAGCGTCTGTGAGTGGTCAGGGAAGCATTGGCAGTGCCCAAGTTAATGCTGCTGGCGTATCCTTTACTCAGCGCCCGGGCAGTCTGGTGTTAGCGGATAACGTTACCGTAAGCGTTAGTAGCGGAGGTTCTACTTCTGGATCTAACGCTGGAACCGGAGAGAACGGGAATACAACGAATCCTAATCCTACTCAGCCGCCGGTTACGAACCGTATTCAATTGAGTAACGGACAGGCAGTATTACAGTTTGCGAATGCCGTGCCTTCTCTGGAACTGACTGATTTTAACATCAGCGCAACGGTCGCAGGCACTGTTTATCAGTTGGAAGACATTGCTTTTAATAATGTAACTAAAATGCTGACATTTAAACCGATTTCGCTCGATGAGCATTATGGTGATACATTTGTTCTTAATGTGTCTCCTGTAGAGGGTAGCTCCAAGTTCACAACAAGTTTAACGGGAAGTGTGAAACTTGAAGGCTTCGAAGGTACAATAACTGATGTTAACGAACTTCCTGTGGAAGGTATGAGAATTGACTTCCGCAGAGGATTAGGCAATACAACGGGCAGCATTGCTGCGTCGTCGGTTACTAGTTTGGATGGACGATATACCGCTAATTTGCCAGCCGGGGTATATACTGGACAACTCACAAAAGCCGGCTTTATTACGACTTATGTAGTAGGTGTCTCACTAAGCGACAGCTTTAACCGGAATGAAGATGCGACTGCAATCAAAATCCCGGCAAACGATGAGATTCGCATCGTGTTGACATGGGGTGAGAAGCCGAGGGATGAAGACTCCCACCTGCTTGGACCAACGCCTGATGGAAGATCATTCCACACTTATTTTGGTGATCGGGAATATTATTATCAGGGAGAAAAGTACGCGGATCTGGACCATGATGATACAGACTCCTATGGCCCAGAGACAACGACCATTCGCAAGCGCGTAGACGGCAAGTATCAGTTCTATATTCACAACTACTCCAGAAACGGATATGACGGATCGGAAACGCTTCGTAATTCAACTGCTAAAGTCGAGATATACAGCGGAAATAGCGGTCAACCTGTGAAGATATATCATATCCCGGGTGGAAGTGGAGATGAGTTATACTGGTATGTATTCGATATGGAAGTAAACGGCGCAGAACTGAATTTCACGGATCATAACAAACTTGTTTTGGATGAACCTCAGTCTGATCTTCAGCCGGCAGTAGAGTATAATTTCTACTCATCCATTGAAGGAAATCGTTTAGTTGATAAAGCTTTACGGCTTACGCTTGGGTCGGGATATTATCCAACTCAAGATAAGGTATACCTTCGCTTTTCTATCGAGGGTCCGTTGAACCCGGATATTGTTGAACTCAAGTCAAGTGAAGGTGCTTTGTTACCGTTCCAGCCCAATTCATTGAATAATTCGATTGAGGCTTACCACGGTTCAAATGATAACGGATATGATGTGTCTAATCTTGAACTCCAGTATGAGCTGAAGTTCAAGCAAGCGGGAAGATATACATTTAAAACTGAATTTATTGATGTAAGCAGTAATCAAGTTCTGGATACGACTTATGATACGCTGGACATTAAGGATGGAGAATTTGATCTTCTGAACGAAGAGAAGGCAAAACTAATGATTGAGTCAAGAGTTTCCTATCTTACAACGGTTGGGGATGCGGTTTATCTTGCAGATCGAAATAATCCTCTATTGGATGATACTTTAGTTATCATTGAGGATCTGGAAATGACAACTCCAGCAACCGTAACTGGCAGCGTATATCTTAAAGAAGATCAAGGCTCGATCATTCTTGAGAATTACAATGACGGTGCTCAATACGTTATTTATCACGCAAAGGTTAAGCTGGCCCGTGGGTCGCAGCAGACAATTGCTCAACCAATATCCATCATTATTCCGACACTGAACATGTTGATTGATGAGGCCATTGCAGATGCTGATAAGCTGATTAATGATGACCCTACTTTAACTGACTTGATCACTGCTCGTGACGCGGCGTGGCAAGCTAGAATTGGCAGTCAGAATGATGCTAAAATTACGGCACTCAAACAGCTGGCGAGATTACTAATCAACTTGCTCTAAAATACGGCTAAAATGATCATCTTGCCCGTCCGATTCACTCATGTGAATTCGGGCGGGCTTTTTCATTCTCATCTCAGCAGTACAGTACCGCGTCCTTTGGCTCCTACATCACAATTACCAAAAAAATGTTCGTATTTTATGCGAACATAAATTGACTTGCTTACCGTGCTAGCATAGACTTATTTTAGTATAATAGTAACCCGTGAACGTGGAGGAATGACGCTTGAAAGAGATGATACAATCCTGGAGGCATGTGTTTAAGCTGGACCCCGACAAGGAGATCGATGACGAGACCCTTGATGCGGTATGTTTGTCAGGAACCGATGCCATTATGGTCGGAGGCTCAACCGGAGTCACTTATGAAAATACCGTGGATCTGCTGTCCCGAATTAGGCGCTACGAGCTGCCGTGCGTGCAGGAAGTATCCGATCTGGAAGCCGTTGTACCCGGATTTGATCTATATATGGTCCCTATGGTCATGAATACTCAGGATCCGACCTGGATCATGGGCCGGCATCGCGAAGGAATCGAACGCTACGGGTATATGATCCCGTGGGATCTCGTTGTGACCGAAGGTTATATCGTGTTGAACGAGAATGCCGCGGTGGCGAAGCTGACCGGAGCAGAGACTTCGATTGAAGCGAGCGTTGCCGCTGCTTACGCTCAGATCGCGGACAAGCTGATGAATCTGCCGATTGTATACCTGGAATACAGCGGCGTATTTGGCGATATGGAGACCGTCCGTACGGTTCGAAGATCGCTGGATAATGCCCGTTTGTTCTACGGTGGCGGAATAACGAGCGCCCAGCAAGCGTCGGAGGCAGCAGCTATCTCTGATACGATCGTTGTAGGCAACATTGTATATGATCATCTGGAGCAGGCGCTCGAGACGGTCAAGGCCATGAAGGGCTGATTGGTTTTCTGTATACCCATCTGCTAAAAAATATAGAGACTAATTACGGTAACCTCAGGTTCTATAATAGTGTTTCTTTTCCATGCTGCCTTGTGAGGTTAAGCATGTATTTATTTCATTTAAATATGTAATTCATTAAGCCAAGCAACGCAGAACTCAAAGTGTCTGTCTTAGATATGTCGTAATCTATATTCATTCTCTTCAAATTTTATCTATCTACCAGACACCCTATCCCATTCTTTTGGATTTTCACCTTTACCCAAGTTTCTCCCTTATCAAATCTACACCTATTAGGAGGCAATACTATGCATTCCATTGATATACACGACGCCGTCAGACGTCTCAATCCGCAGCAGCGTCAAGCCGTTGAAGCAACCGATGGACCGCTGCTCATTATGGCGGGGGCCGGCTCCGGTAAGACGCGGGTGCTGACACACCGGATCGCGTATCTAATCGCCACGCGCAAAGCAGCTCCCTGGAGCATTCTTGCGATTACGTTTACGAATAAAGCAGCCCGCGAGATGCAGGAGCGGGTATCCAAGCTGGTCGGCCGGGAAGGCCAGGACATCTGGGTATCAACGTTCCACTCGATGTGCGTACGGATTTTGCGTAAAGACATTGAACGGATCGGCTTTACCTCGAATTTCAGTATTTTAGACTCGACCGATCAGCTGTCCGTTATTCGGAACGTGATGAAGCAGCACAACATCGATCCGAAGAAATTCGAGCCGAAGGCAATTCAAGCAGCTATGAGCGCCGCTAAGAATGAACTGATTTCCCCGCAGCAGTATGAACAGAAAGCCGGAGATTATTTTGAATCCCTTGTAGCCAAGGTCTACACCGAATACCAGAAGCGCTTGAAGAGTAACAATTCGCTTGATTTTGACGATCTGATCATGACCACGATTCAGCTGTTTAAGGAAGTTCCAGAGGTTCTTGATTTCTACCAGCGCAAATTCCAGTATGTCCACGTGGACGAATACCAGGATACCAACCGGGCGCAGTACATGCTTTGCCGCATGCTGGCGGACAGCCATCACCGCATTTGCGTTGTCGGGGACAGCGATCAGTCGATCTACCGCTGGCGTGGCGCGGATATCACGAACATCCTGAATTTTGAGCAAGATTACCCGGAGGCACGGACAATTCTGCTGGAGCAGAATTACCGTTCGACAGCGAATATTTTGAACGCTGCCAACAATGTTATTGGCCTGAACACAGGCCGTAAGCCGAAGAATCTGTGGACCGAGCAAGGCGAAGGACCGAAGATCAAGGTGTTCCGCGGGGACACGGAGCATGATGAGGGGTATTTTGTGACCTCGGAAATTAGCAAGAACATCAAAGACGGCAAGAGTTATCAGGATCATGCGATTCTGTACCGGACCAATGCGCAGTCCCGGGTGATCGAGGAAATTCTGATTAAGTCGGATATTCCTTACCAGATCGTCGGCGGCATCAAGTTCTATGATCGCAAAGAGATCAAAGACATGCTTGCTTATCTTCGCCTGATTTCCAATCCGGACGACGATATCAGCTTGACGCGGATCATTAATGTGCCAAAAAGAAGCATCGGCGACACAACTGTTGCGAAGCTGGCGGCTGCAGCCGCAGAGCGGGGCATCTCGATCTTCCGCGTGCTGGAAATCGTGGACGACCTCGGTTTTGCCGGACGGACGCGCAATGCGCTGGTGGGCTTCTATGACATGATTGCCGCGCTCAGCCGGATGGTCGAGTTTCTGTCGGTCACCGAGCTTACGGAAAAAATACTTGAAATGTCCGAATACCGACTCGAGCTGCAAAACGAGAATACAATCGAATCCAGATCCCGCCTCGAGAACATCGACGAGTTCCTGTCGGTGACGCAAGAGTTCGAGAAGAATAACGAGGATAAGTCCCTCATTTCCTTCCTTACGGATCTTGCGCTGATCGCGGACATCGATTCGATGAACGATGACGAAGAAGACCGCGACGACGCTGTCGTGCTCATGACCATGCACAGCGCCAAAGGTCTGGAGTTCCCGGTCGTGTTCATCATCGGCATGGAGGAAGGGGTATTCCCGCACAGCCGTGCCTTTATGGATAACGAAGAGCTGGAAGAGGAACGCCGACTTGCTTATGTAGGCATCACGCGGGCGGAGAAGCAGCTGTTCCTGTCCTGTGCGCGCATGCGTACGCTATTTGGCCGCACGACGGCGAACCCGCCTTCTCGCTTCCTGGAGGAAATCCCGGAAGAACTGAAGGAAGACACCCAGATGGCGCATGACCGATACCGCCGCGGCGGCGGTAGCAATGTGGGCGGATCTTACGCCGGACGCGGCTTCGGAGGCGGTGGAGGCAGCAACTTTGGCGGCGGCCGCAGCGTGGATCTCTCCCTCAGCGGATCGACCGCTTCCGCGCAAGCTGCGCCGAAGAGCCGGGTGACGATGACAACCGGTGCAGCATCCCGTCCAGCGGCCGCTTCGGGCAGTGGGGAATTTAAAGCCGGCGACAAAGTGGCCCATGGCAAATGGGGAACCGGTACGATTGTAGCGGTAAAGGGAAGCGGCAACGACATGGAATTGCAGATTGCATTCCCGGCGCCTGTGGGTGTGAAACGTCTGCTTGCCGGCTTTGCGCCGATTACGAAAGTGGAATAAGGGATACAACTAGGAGAATCGGCATCAACGGAAGAACGATCCGAATTCGCAGTGATGATTGGCAGAAATCTTTAACCCAACCTATTTTGGCCTTATATTATCGAAGGAGGATTGCCCCTGCATGGATTTCAAGGAAAAGATGGAGAAGCTCATTGCGGAGCTGAACAATTACAATTACCATTATTACACGCTGGATCAGCCGCTTGTAAGCGACAAGGAGTATGACGCCCTGTACGACCAGCTGGTAGCGTTGGAGGCAGAGACCGGCGTGACGCTCCCGGATTCTCCGACCCAGCGGGTGGGCGGGGAGATTCTGAAAGGTTTTGCCCCTCACCGTCATTTGGCTCCGTTATGGAGCCTTGATAAGGCTCAGAACATCGAGCAGCTCCGTACCTGGCATGATCGCGTGGTCAGGCTGGTCAATGACTACAATGCGAAGAATCCCGGCAATCCTCTGCCGACTCCTTGTTATGCACTGGAGCTAAAGTTTGACGGGCTGACGCTGAATCTGACCTATCAGGACGGTAAGCTGGTTCAGGCGTCGACACGGGGCAACGGAACAGTTGGCGAAGGCATTTTGGCTCAGGTGAAGACCATCAAGTCGGTGCCGATGACGATCCCGTACACGGAAGGCACGATCGAAGTGCAGGGAGAAGGCATCATGAACCTGTCCGTGCTGGAACATTACAACCAAACCGCGGCCGAGCCGCTCAAAAACGCGCGTAATGCCGCCGCAGGGGCGCTCCGCAATCTGAATCCGAAGGTGACGGCCGAGCGTAAACTGAACGCTTACTTCTATAATGTAGGTTATTCCGATGGAATCACCTTTGCCGATCACAAGGAAATGATGGATTTCCTGCGCGAGAACCGGCTCAAGGTCAATCCGTACATTTTCTATTTTGAGCAATTTGACGATGTAATGGAGCAATTGGCCGATATCGAGAAGCGCCGTTCCGAGCTCGATTACCTCATTGACGGAGCGGTGGTAAAGGTCACCGATTTCCGCATCCGCGAGGCGCTCGGATATACCGATAAGTTCCCCCGCTGGGCAGTCGCTTATAAATTCGAAGCGGAAGAAACCACGACCGTGCTGCAGTCGGTAACCTGGAATGTGGGGCGGACCGGAAAAATCACGCCGTTAGCGCGTGTAGAGCCTGTTGAGCTTGCCGGGGTCACGGTGCAAAATTGTACGCTGAACAATATCGGGGATATTGAGCGCAAGAACCTCAAGTTCGCACTGGGCTCCCGAGTCTTCATTCGCCGTTCGAATGACGTTATTCCCGAGATCCTCGGCAAAGTAACGGAGGAGCAGGACGGAGAAGAGATCCTGTATCCGGAACAGTGTCCATCCTGCGGATTCCCGCTGGAGCAGCGCGGCGCTCACCTCTTCTGCAACAACAAGACGGGGTGCAAACCGCAAATCGTGGCCCGGATCACGCATTTTGCTTCCAGGGATGCCATGGACATTGAAACATTCAGCGACAAGACCGCGATCCAGTTATACGACGAACTGGGCGTGAGAGAACCGGCTGATCTTTACACGTTATCTTTTGATAGCTTGCTGAAGCTGGAGCGCTTTGGCGAGAAAAAAGCCCAGAATCTGCTGGATGCCATCGAGAAGAGCAAGGAGCGGGATCTTGCATCCTTCCTCTTCGCACTGGGGATTCCGAATACCGGTAAATCCACAACCAAAATGCTGGCGGATCACTACCGTGATCTGCACCGCGTGATGGCTGCGACCGCAGAAGAATTGGTCGAGCTGCCGGACGTGGGCGGCATCGTGGCCGAAAGTATCGCAGGATACTTCGCGGACCCGTTTGCCCAAGCAAGCATTCAGAAGATGCTCTCGCTGGGTGTCCAAGCGAAAGCGCCGGAAGCACCGAAGCCGGTCAGCACCGATTCCTACTTCAGCGGCAAAACGGTGGTGCTTACAGGCACCCTCCATCTGCTGACCCGCGAAGAGGCAACCGAACGCTTGGAAGCGCTCGGCGCCAAAGTCACCGGCAGCGTGTCCAAGAAAACGGACCTCCTCATCGCAGGCGAAAAAGCCGGCAGCAAGCTGGCTAAAGCCCAGCAGCTCGGCATCGACATCCTGGAGGATGAAGAAGAGTTTGTGCGGTTGCTGAACGAATCATAATACAATCTGGATATATCTTGCAGAATCAGTTGCAACTCCATGTGAACCGAGGCTATCGATAGCCTCGGTTTTTCTTTTTCCCCGGTTCCCTGACTTCTCCCTTACTTGCGATGTGAGCCATATTTTCTATGAATCTCTGACATTTTTGATCATTCGTCAAAACCTCCTATACAATCGACTGAATTTAACAAAAGCATACAGAAAAGGATGAAGGAATCTAATTTTTAATTCTAGAATAATTTACCACGGGTCAGTCTTATGCGGAAAGGAGTGGATACCATCGTTAGGCAGCGCAGATATGCTGATGACATCCCAGACCCTAATGTGATTGGGAAATCTATCTTATGGGAGGGGCAAAGCCTTGAGTAAAAAGTTATGGTCCGCACTACTAAGTTTTGTATTAACGCTATCACTCGTTGCACCAGCGGCTGGGGCCGCTCCGTCAGAACGGCAGATCGAGCTGGACAATCAGCTCAGTGCCGATGAAGCTAGGCAGATAAAGGATATTCTGAAACAGCGAGCTAAGCTTGCAGAGTTTCCGGTGCTTGAACAAAGCCTGCAGAAATCTGCCGGGGGTCCTACAAGAGTCATTGTAGAGCTGTCTACTGAGCCAGTGGCCTTAGCCAAAGGGCTTTCCTCTATTCAGGGTCAATCCTTTAGTTCTTTCGTAGAGGCGAAGGTTGAGGCACAGGTGCAATTGGAGCAGCAGACTTTTATACGCAGCCTGAGCACGAAGAATATAACGCACGAAATTTCGGAGCAATATAGTTACGCATTCAACGGGGTGTCCATGGAGATCGACGGCAGCAAGATTGAAGCGCTGCTTGATCTCCCTGGCGTTCTAGGTGTATATCCCGATTTGGAGGTAACGGTTGGACCGAAGGGCGAAGTGAATCCATACATGAAGGATACGGGGCCGTTCATCGGTGCTCCTGATGTCTGGGATCTAGGATATACAGGCAAAGGCATTAAAGTCGGTGTTATCGATACAGGGATTGATTACGTTCACCCTGTCCTGAAGGATGCTTATAAGGGTGGATATGACTTCGTCGACAATGATAACGATCCTTATGAGGCGACTCCGCTTGACTGGGAGAATGATCCTTCCAATCCCCCACAGGTCGATGACAGGGGGAGTACGTATTGGACTGATCACGGAACACATGTGGCGGGTACCATCGGAGCCCGTGATGTGGGCGAATATGGAGTTGTAGGCATTGCGCCGGACGCGGATATCTATGCGTATCGCGTTCTTGGGCCGTACGGAAGCGGCTATTCCAGCTGGGTACTAGGTGGTATTGACCGTTCCGTTCAAGACGGAATGGATATAATCAACCTCTCCCTTGGCAATTCACGCAATGATCCGGACTATGTGACGTCAGTAGCACTCAACAATGCTGCGCTGGCCGGTGTCACGCCAGTCGTTGCTAGCGGCAATTCGGGGCCAAACCGCTGGACGGTTGGATCGCCGGGAGCGGCGGCTTTTCCGATTACGGTAGGAAACTCAACGGGTCCAAGTGATGAAATGGCGGCAACATCGCACTTTTTCACGGATGCGGAATTGCCGGGTGAGCCAATTGATAACAATGAGGGTCCGTTGGAGCTTGGAGCAGAGCCAACACAACCCGTTACACCTGAAGAGCAGACGGATGTAGGAGCACAGGCAGATGAAGCAGCTGGACCAACATCGACTAATGACACGGCAGCTGTCGATGAGACTCCCGATTCTATCGATACGGAGCAGGATCTAGAGCCGGCTCAACCGACTGAAGGAGCCGAAGAGGAGCAGGTCACGGAAGAAGAGGTTGTTGAACCTGTCAAGGATAAGGAACTGCCTTCGGCAGACGATAACGCTCTGATTACTGTGGTAGATGCAACGTATAAGCTTGAATTAATGGCTTGGAATCTCGCAGAGGATCCAGAAGTCGTTCTGGATGGAGATTTTGAACTGGTTTATGCGGATCTGGGCAAACCTGAGGATTTCGCAGATAAAGATGTAGAGGGCAAAATCGCTTTAATTAAACGCGGCGAACTCGCCTTTGTCGATAAAATCGCTAATGCGAAGGCAGCAGGTGCGACGGGTGCCATCGTATTCAACCAGAACCCTGGGCCTATTGGTGTTTTACTTGGGGACAGCTTTGCCTTCATCCCAACCTTTAGTATGAGCAAAGAAGACGGCGATTATATCAAATCGCTGCTCGATGCCAACCCGGATCTGAAAGTGAAATTCTCGGATTTTATTAAAAACCGAACCGCCGGCGATGAAATCAATGATTCCAGCTCCCGTGGCCCGGCCAAAAAGACGCTGGATATTAAGCCCGATGTGGTAGCACCGGGAACCAGCATTTTGTCTTCCGTGCCAAGGTATGGAAAAGATGATCCGGAAGCTGATTACAGTCAATCCTATGATCGCTTCACGGGCACCAGTATGGCATCCCCGCATGTGGCAGGGCTTGCAGCTCTCATTTTGGAGAAGCACAACGACTGGACTCCATTCGATGTCAAAGTCGCACTGATGAATAACGCCAAAGTGCTGAATACCGAATCCTACGATGTAACGGATCAAGGAGCCGGGCGTGTACAAGCGCTCAATACCATCCAGGCAGAGGCTCTGGTGAAGGTCTTGGACAAGACCTCGTATCAGGAGAACGGAACAAGTAAAGAGCAGGATAACATTACGGGAAGCATTAACTTCGGTAATTTTACCGGCAAAGCTGCCAAGACCGTTCAGAAAAAAATAAAGGTAGAGAGTATTGGAAATGCGGGCGGGACTTTTAACGTGGAAATCAATAACACACAGGTCACGCCGGGAGTAAGTGTTACAACCGATAAAAGCACCTTCACCCTCAACGGTCAAGAAGAACTCACGGTAACTCTCCAAGTGCCGGAAGGGATAGAGGGCGTATCGGAACAGCAAGGCTATATTACCTTTACGAATGGTACCCATACCTATTCGGTTCCGTATGTTGCGTACTTTAACCTTGAGATCACTGGCGTGAAGTATACGAAAGCTTACAGTGATACCGAAAACTACTTACCGCATGTTCCGTTAACCGAGACGGGTGAATTAGGAAAGCTCAACCTGGCTTTCGAATTTTACAATCCGATGCAGATCGTCATCGTGGACTTGTATGACAGTCTTAATCCAGGAGCGGGTGTTGACGGCGACGGTATTATTGGCCAAATATTCGGAGGGCAGGCCTATTTTGATGCGAACACCTCGTTTACGATCGGCTGGAACGGGAAGTATGCCGATTATGAGACCGAGAAAGAGGTAGAGGTTCAGGACGGATTGTATTCGATCGAGCTGTTATCCCTGGATACCGATTTCGTAGTCCACTCGGATTATGCAACGATTCCTTTCTTTGTGAAGAGATCGGCACCATCGATCCAAACCGAGCAGGATGTCAAAATCTCCGGCAAGAGCAATCCTGCACTAATTGGCACGGTCGATGATCTCTATGTAACGGCTGTTCCGGCTCTGTGGGATGAGTGGGCCATTGATTTTGACGTAAGCGAATGGTTGGATGCCACTTATGTTATTAAGAGAGCCAATAAAACGGTAGCGAAGGAAGGCAGCTTTGATGTCGAGCAGGATGGTGCATTTAACATTGCTTTAGACGGATTGTCTTCAGGCAACTATACCGTTGAGCTTTCCGTCAAAGACCGTCAAGGTCTTGAAGAAAAAGCGACGGTTGACCTGCAGCTGACGGGCGCGCCTGGACCAGGAAACCCTGATCCAGGTAACCCAGGTGGCGGATCCGGCGGCGGTGGAGGCTCGTCCTCCGGTGGCGGTTCTACAGGAACTCCGTCCACTCCGGCTCCTGAAGTATCGGGGGATGCCAAAGTAACCACGAAGAAAAATGCGGATGGCACAGAGTCTGCAACGGCAGCTTTATCTGAAGCAGCGATTACTGCAGGAATTACTGGGGACAGCAAGGAAGTGAAGCTGGACGTATCGAAGCTGGATTTCAGCAAATATAGCGAGGTAGCCTTTACTCTCGGCAAGACTGCCGTGGATAAACTGAAAGCATCCGGCAAACCGCTTGTGATTACGGGTAACGGATTTAGCCTGACGGTTCCTGCTGATGCCTTGGATGATTTCACTACGAGCAGCGGATTCAGCTTAGCGGTTTCCGTAGCTGCAAGCAAAGCAGGATCCGGAAATACATTGAACGCTGTATCCCCGATCGTTTCGATCAAACACGGAGACAAGTTCAAACACCCATTTCTGTTGACATTGAACTATGACCCAACAAAAGTGAAGGATGCGCGCAAGGTAGGTGCCTACGTGCAGTCGGAAAAAGGGGACCTGCAATCCGCGGGATTGCTGCAATCGGCTGCGCGTGGATCGATCACGTTCCGTGTTAACGGTCCAGGTTCATATGTGGCTGCCGAGAACAACGTGACCTTTAACGACATCGTCAGCCACTGGGCTAAGGATGAGATCGAGGTTGCTGCCTCGCAGCATATCACGAACGGTACTGGTGCAGGCCGCTTCTCTCCAAACAATGCGGTGACCCGTACAGAATTTGCGACACTGCTTGATCGTATTTTCGAGACAGGCATCGATTGGGAAACACGCAGCAAAGAAGCCGGAGCGAAGAATCCGCTGACCCGTGAGGATATGGTGGTCATGATTGCGGAAGCGCTGAAGATTGATTCCGATGCAGGCTCCTTGTCATTCAATGACAATAACTTAATCTCTGAGGATGCACGTACGGCCGTAGCCTTTGCTGTGAAGGAAGGTCTGGTGAAGGGAGTGAATGGCAACCGCTTCGGACCGGGTGAGACTTCCACTCGGGCCCAGGTATCCGTGATTGTGTATCGTTTACTGGATTATCTGAACAAAATCTAATGAAGATCTAAGATTAATTCATCTAGAATACAATCGTGGTTAAGCAAAAGAGGAGCTGCTCATGTCATGCGAATTGACGGGGCATCTCCTCTTTTTAATGACGCTCTCTTTGATACATGTATTACAATGCTAACATCGTTGCTGTATAAGGATGGCCCCGTTTTGTTCAAACCGTCAACAAAAATGTTGATTATACATCCCGTGATGTGTAATATTTCGGTAGCGTATGAAGTCGGATGATAGGTGGAAGGGAATGAAATATAATACAGTGTTCTATGTAACCATTGCAATAGTTCTATTTTTCATTATGGTTACTGTGTTGGGGAATATAGCTGAGGGAGCAGATGCCGGTACCATTCTGTTTACCATCGAGTGGCTGACGAAGTACGTGCTGCCATGGATATTCCTGTACTGGTTCATTAAACTTGTCAGAAAAATAAAGTGAAAGACACTCACCACGAGCACATTACTGTGCTGCCAATGAGTGTCTTTTTTATAACGATTATTCCCTCGACCACTGGTCCAGCTTGTCATCACCGGGAAGAAGCAGGGCAAGCAGACCAAGCAGCGGCAAGAAGCCGATGGCGATCATAACATTGCCGATTCCCCAAGCATCTCCGAGATTACCGAGCACAAGCGAACCGACCCCGCCCATGCCAAAAGCAAACCCGGTGATCAGCCCGGATACTGTACCGATATTGCCCGGATGCAGCATTTGGGCATATACGACGGTAACCGAGAAACTGGACAATAGAACAAATCCGCCGATCAGCAGCAATACAGCCGCCCAGAACGGGGAGGCGAACGGCAGAATCAGTGCAATGGGCGCCGTGCCGATCATGGAGAGCATGATCATGTTGCGGCGGCCAAAGCGGTCGGCCAGCGGACCGCCGAAGAAGGTGCCTACAGCTCCGGAAGCGAGAAACAGAAAAATATAGATCTGAGCATTATCAATCGTGATCTTATATGCATCCATAAGGTAGAAGGCATAATAGCTGCTGATGGCTGCGCCATACCAGGAGCGGATAAACACTAGAATGACGAGAACCAGCGTTGCATTACGTACGCTTTTCCGGCGAGCGGGATCGAGCATGCGTCCGGCAGTTTTCTTTTTGAACGTGTAACCAGCTTTCAGCATGCCGTGATACCAATGGGCAACATAGGATTGCACGATGATACCAGCCGCGGCAACGAAGGTGAAACCGATCGCGCCAAACTGTCCGAACGGTACGAAAATGTATCGTGTCAGGAGCGGGGCAAGTGACTGTCCGGCATTGCCCCCTACTTGAAAGATGGATTGGGATAACCCTTTTCGCATGCCTGCAGCCATATGTGCGACCCGCATTCCCTCAGGGTGGAAGGTCGCTGAGCCTAATCCGATCAGAACGACGGCGAACAGAACCAGGATGTATGTATGTGCATATGCAAGCATGAATACACCTGCAAACGTGAAACACATACCGATCGGAAGCAGAATCGGTGTCGGCCTTCGATCCGCGGCGTACCCGATAACCGGCTGGATAATGGATGAAGTAAAATTAATAGCGAAGGAGATCCAACCGATCTGCGTAAAGGTAAGCAGCAGATTATCCTTTAATATAGGAAAGATTGCAGGGATCACGGACTGAATTGAATCATTAAACAAATGCACGAAACTGATGGCGATTAGAATTTTATATACTGTGGCCTGATGTGCCTCTCCGTGCGCAGGACTTGGAGTATCTTTTGGCTTCTGGAGAGCGATGCTTTTGTCTGCCATTCGGCGAACTCCTTTCTTATAGATGTAGTCGGTCTGTAAAAAAGCGATGAACTAACCTTAAAACCTTTTCTATAGGAAATCAATTACATTTCGAGATGATACCTCAGAAATTTGAGGTCTATGATTGAGCACATTTATAGCGAGGTCGCCGACAGACTGTGTTAAATATCGATCTCTATAAGATATAAATCATGATAGGATCGATGTTATGCGAAACTTTACATATTTTCTTTTAAAAATGCTTGCTATATCTTTTGTATCATGGTATATTACTAACTGTCGCTTTTGACGAAAGCTTTTGAAGCTTGTCGAACGGCGTCGAAAAAAAAGTGTTGACATCAAGTTAATTACTTGATAAGATATAAACCTGCGCTGCTGATTGAAGATGATCGGCAAAGCAGCCAACAAGTTCCTTGAAAACTGAACAAATGGATCACGTCAATGTAACACAAGCAAACGTTAATACGTTAGCTTTGAAATGAGCAAGTCAAA
>NZ_BIMF01000021.1 GCF_004000945.1 Paenibacillus lautus NBRC 15380 | reverse complement strand
CGGCATAGAGCGAAGGGTTTTACACGGCCTTACAACCCAAGCCTACACCATCGCTCACCCTTTGAATTCCCCCGGATTCACACCCCAATACTTGCGGAACACCTTGGTGAAATAACTGACATCGCGGTACCCGACCAGCCGGGCGGCATCGTACACCTTGAGTCCCTCCTGCAGCAGCGACTTGGCGCGCTCCATTTTGCGTTCCAGCACATAGGTCGAGAAGACAACCCCCATTTCCTGCTTGAACAACCGGCTGAGGTAGGAAGAATTGACATAGAGCCGGTCCGCCACAGTATGCAGCGTAATTTCCTGGTCCATCTCCTCCTCGAGCAGGTTCAGAATATCCTTCACCACCTGATTGCTCGTCGTTTTCCGCTGCTCGCTCATAAAGGAGACGATATGCTTCACCGTTCGCTCCAAGAGCGACCAGGTTTGCATTTTGGTGCTCAGCAGCTTGACGTTATGAAAATATTCGATATCCTCACCGACGACTCTTTTTACTGTCCAACCCTGCTTCTGGATCATCCGGGTAAAGAAGCTGTTCATGTATAAAACCGCCTCATGAAATTCATCCGAGGATTCGGATCTGGAGAAGGCTTCTTCCCACAACCCCTTCAGCGCCTCTAGGGCTTTCGTTTCATCCGCCGTTTCCAGCGCAATCTCCAGCGTCTTCTCCAGATTCTGCTGCACGATCACGCCCTGGATATCCCGCCTCAGCTGTTCACGGTAAGGAATCGCAAGATCGTGTCCGTACACGACGCGGTCTTGAAGCGCCCGGCAGGCTTGCGCATACAGCAGGCTCATATCTTCAATCGCGCCGATCGAAGCACAGATGCCGGCACTTGCCGTTAACTTCAGCACTTCCTTCGTCTGGGAGAGCAGCTTGGATACATCCGCATTCAGTCGCAGCATGGCCTCCTTGGCGTCTTGGTTTTCCTCCACGATCAACACCATCAGCAGCATATTGCCTGAATCCGACGTGATCCAGCGGGAAGGATGGGACAATAGCTCCTTGGCCAGGCACTGCATCGTAAACTGCAGCAACTCGACATCCCCCCGTTGAAACCGGGTCTCATGCTCCGGCAGCGGGTCCAGGTCCACCACGGCCACCGCAATACGGTCGTCCTCCTTCAACGGAATATATAGTTCCTTGCTTTTGCTAAGAACGTCCTGTTTTGTATATTTGCCGCTCACCCATTGGATAAAAAAGAGATTTTGCAGGTGCGGAAGATTGTCCTCCCATTTCTGTTCCAACGCCGCCTTGCGCTGCCACTGCTCCAAATCCTCCCGCAGTTGCTGCCTCGCTTCAAGCACCGCTTCGAGAATATCCTCCTCGCCGGCAGGCTTCAATAAATATTTGGACACCCCGTATTCCAGAGCCAGCTGCGCGAACTCGAAATTATCATGCCCGCTCAGGATGATCATTTTCGTCAATCGACTGATGTCCTGCCGGCTTCGCAGCTCGCCGAGGAGCGTCAGTCCATCCATTTCAGGCATCTGCACATCGATCAGCATAATATCCGGTTTCTTCCGGCTTACAAGCTCAAGGGCTTCAACGCCATTGGACGCCATACCGACCACTTCAATGCCATGCTTGTCCCACGGGATATTGTAAGCCAGTGCATTACGCAGCCGGGGTTCGTCTTCCACAATCATGAGATTCATTTATGTCCTCCCCTTTTGAGCGATCTATATATGAATACCTACTTCAGGTTAACTTCCTTGCAGCGATCCAGCGGAATGGAAATCGTGACGGTTGTGCCTTCGCCTGAGACACTGTGAACCGTGAGTTGGGCTTCCCTGCCATAATACAGCTTCATTCGGCTCAGCACGTTCCGAAGGCCGAACAGATCCTTTACATGGTCCTCATCCTGTGAAGACGCCGGCACGCTGCGGGAACCCATCATCTCCAGCTCATGCTGGATATAACGCAGCCGTTCTTCCCCAATCCCCGGCCCGTTATCCTGTACGCTGATGACCACGGTTTGTCCTTTCTCGATCCGGCTGGATATGACCAGGCTCCCTCCTGAAGATTTACCCTCCATGCCATGAATGATCGCATTCTCCACCAAAGGCTGGAGCAGGAGCTTGAGGAGCGGAACGTCCTTGCTCTCTTCCGATATGTGATAATCCACGGTGAAATTGTCCATGAAACGAAGCTGCTGAATTCGTAAATAGTAGTGCAGATGGGTGATGCTCTCCTCAATCGTGAACACCTGCCTGCCCTTGTTCAGGCTCAATCGGAAAAACTTCGACAGATTCATCACCATCTCGCTGATCTCATCCGCATCGTAGTTTTTGGCCGTCCAGTATATCGAATCGAGTGTATTATATAGAAAATGCGGATTGATCTGGGATTGCAGAAATTTCAGCTCCGTCGTCGTTAATCGCAGCTGCTGCTCATAATGATCCTCGATCAGATGCTTCTGCACGACGGCCATCTTGTTAAACGACTGGATGAGAAAACCGAACTCGTCCTTCCGCTTGGTATCAACGTGAATATTCAGTTCCCCGCTGCTGAGCCGCTTCATCCCGCGCGACAATTTCAACACAGGTGAGGCAATTCCGCTGTAAACCACCCATGAAATAATGATGGCCAGCAGGATGCTCAGCCCGATGATCGCAACCGTGAACAGGCGCAGCTGATCGGTCTCTTTATAGAGCTCGCTTTTCGGCTGTACCAGCGCGAGGCGCCATGCGGAGTAATCCGAGTCAATCGTTACGGTCATATCCTTGTCAGAAATGTTATCCTCATGCACTCTGCCAGTCTCCACTACCACTTCTCCCTTTTCGTTCAACAGGGCAATACGGCTGTTCTCGGAGGGAAGCAGCGTCTTGATGATATTTAACAGCTTGCTCTTGTTAAAAGACACCACCAGCAGGTTCGACTGCCGCTCGCTGTTGTACAGGTCCATGGCCCGAATCAAGGAGACGCTGTCCGTATTCGTCATCTGGCCAAACGTGATGTCCTCCGCTACAGGAGCTTCCGACATCACGTAGGAAATCCCCGTTCCGTTCTTCCGGGCAGCTTCGACAAGCCATTCCTGCTGCGTCTCGCCCGTCAGCTCTTTGCCGCCGTAATGGGTAGAGATAAACCAATTGGACGCCTGATGATACACCGAAATTTGGGATACAAACCGGTTCACCGAAACGGAATTCAATAACTGTTCCAATATATCCGAAAAATCCACGATCGATTGAGGAGAGAAATTGGTGCTGTTTTTGTTCAGCAGCTCATTCATTCCAGGGTCGCTTGCAATCAAGGTGGATATCTCCTCTACATTTTGCAGCGCCAGATCAAAATGATTCATCGCCGACGAAAGCGCCATCTCCGTCCGCTCGACCGCCTGTTCATAGAGAATATCCCGGGACCGTTCCACCGCAAACAGGCTGATGATGACCAGCGGCAGCAGAATCAGCAGAAAATAACCGGTCAAGCGGGTTTGAATATTTTGCGAAAACCGATCCCGTACCCAGCGAATCAACGCCATCAATCGACTCCCCCCTCTCTTGGCGGCCGACATCATTGTTTGGAGTACCATTCATTCACTTCCTTCGTGATTTCATCTCCTCCTTCTTCCTTCCACCTCTTCACATAGTCATCGAAGGCATCCAGCGGTTCCAGCCCCATAATGATCTTCGTAAAGACATCCTCCAGATTTTTTAGCTTATTGCTGTATTTCGTCATGGCAGGCGTGGGAACTCCGTAGAACGCGTTAGGAACGATATGCTGATTAATCATTTGCAAGTTGTTGTATAGATTGAAATCGCCTAGGGAGTCAAGCCGCTCCTTAAACAGCAGTTGGTCGGGCACATCAACAAGCGACTGGTAAATGCCACGGTACAAATGCTTGTCGTGAAGCGCAAAATCCGTAACAATCGCCCCGTCCTCCCAACGCCAGATTTCGTTCTCGAAGCCGAGCTTCAGCGTCTTATAATCACTGGCGATAAAATCCAGAAACTTAATCACTTCGGCTGCTTTCTCCGATTCGGCGGGAATGACATTGTAGCCGCGGATAATATCCTTGCCTTCTACCCCTTTAAATCCGTCCGGTCCCGTGGGATACGGAAGCGGCATCCATACAGCCTCCGGGTCTTTGCTCATATTGGCCGCAATCGGTCCCCGCGTGTCGTACCATGCTGCGGAGAAGAGGCCCACCGTGCCATTTTCTATCTTCTCGAACAGATTATTTTGCAGGTTAAGAGGAAACTCCCGATCGAGCAGCTTCTCCTGATACAGCTTGGCAAAAAACGCGAGGGTTTCCTTCGTTTCAGGCAGAATGCTTCCGTTCACCAGCTGCCCGTCCCGTTCAAACCACGTATTCCGCTGCGTGCCGAAGGCGCCGAAGAACGGGGAAGACCTGCCTAATTTCGATGTCAGGGTAAGGCCGATCGTATCCTGCACGCCGTTGCCGTCCGGATCATCGAGCGTAAAGGCACGGATGACTTCGTAATATTCGTCCAGTGTTTCGGGCGGCTCGAGGCCAAGCCGATCAAGCCAATCCTTTCGGACATACATCAGCTCTGCCCCAGTCACCTCATTCAAGCTCGGAACCGCATAGATTTTGCCGCCATATCGAACCCGATCCCAGACCTCCGGCGGAATCTTCTCCTTTAGATGGGGACCATACTTGTCGATTAACTCATCCAGCGGCATAAATGCCTTTTGCTTGACATAATTGTCGAACCACACCGGTTCATACGTATGGAGCATATCCGGCAAGTTGCCCGAGGACATAATGACATCCAGCTTCTCGTTGTATACCTCAGGCGGCGGAAGATTAACTCCGATCTCGAGCCCCGTGCGCTCTTCAATGTAATCCAGATACGGATTGTCATTCTCGTCCATCCCGGCAGGGAACGTCATCCCGAGACTGGAAATGACGATGCTGATGGACGCGCTTTTCGGTTGATTCTCCAGCGGATGGTCATCCTTAGGGCCTGTACTGTTACACCCAGCAGCAAGGAGCATCAGAAATACACAGACGGGAAGCAATAGAACGTTACCTTTAAGCAGCCTTGACACCCTTTGATTCCCATGTTGAAAAAACTCATCATTACAGGCCTTGTTCATCGGCATATGTCCTCACTCCCTCAGCTAGTAAGCTAATATTACTATATAACGATTTATGGTGAGTAAGATCACCTTTATAAATCATTCTGTAATGATTTGCGGCTTCCTTCACCCGGGACAAAAAGAAAAAGAGCCGCCCCCGGTCATTCCCAAACCAGGGGCGGCTCTATCTTTAGCAAAAACATTCATCCTAACATCAGGTCAATTAGAACAACACTACTTCGGTTCCTCTTGGTCGCCGCCATCCTCCAGCAGCGGAACCTCTTTGCGCTCCTCTTCCGATTGCACTTGAATCACCTCGAACGTACGGCCACAGTGGGCACAGAACTTAGCATTCATAGCGGAGCTGTTCCCACAGCCTCTGCATACCTTCTCATCCGTAAGATTGGCGATATGAAGCAGATTTTGTTCGATTTCAAAATTCAATTGATGAATCTTGGCCACGTAGCTCTGAATACTCTCCTGATCAGGCGGCCACTTCCCAGCTTCGGTTGAAGCAAATACAACCTTGCCGATTTCCAGAAGTTGCTCATCGATGTCGCTTTTTTTACCGTTGTTTTGCAGCTTTAACCGATTGATCTCCACCAGTGTTTTGGCTTTGTTTCCGGCGTCGGACACACCTGCCTTAAATTTATCAAAAAAACTCAAGTATGCTCTCCCCTCTCTGTTCACCCGTTTGAAGCAGTATTTATTTTATTCCTATAAAGAGATTCTCAGAATTTTATCATGATCGGTATAGTTCACGCCAGCACCAAGGCCCCTTGCAAACACCTGAATCGGAACATAAGTCACGCCGTTGATCACTTTTGGAGCGACCGTAACGTTTTCCGATTTGCCGTTGTAAAAGACGGTTTTGCTGCCAATCGTGAGTGTTATTTTATGATTGTCTCTTTGCACGCCAATGGTGGCAGCTTCGCGATTCCAGGTAACCTCAGCTCCCATTCCTTCGGCGATTTCCCGCAGCGGAACCAAATTGATGTTGTTATACACCAACGGCTCACTGTCAAACTTCACCACGCTGCCGTTAACGTAAACTTTAAGTCCGGACTTGGCATAGGCCGGAACTGCCGGCTTCGGCACAGTGGATTTTGTTGTACTATTCTTCGATGATTTGGCTTTAGGCGTGGATGAAGATGACTTGCTGCCTGAAGAGCTTCCTCCGCCGTTATGATAATGGTACTCGCCATAGGACAGACCCCAGCGTTCGCAATTGGTACGGCAGGTATGCCCTCCATTGGCATCTGTTCTTCCCGGATGAGCAGAAACAACCGAACCGGACACAAGCAATAAAGCGATGGTGCAGCACAGCATTTTTTTCTTCATATCTAACATTACCCCCTGGTATAATATTCCTCCACTACATTCTAGCATATTTCTTATATAGCAGATGGATATATAGGAGCTACCTAATATAGAAGGAAGACGGTTACCACGTTGATGATCGCTTGCCTTGTTTCATTTTCACCCCCCGCGTTTATTCGTTACATATAACGAAACCTTTTGTGCCAAAATATTGCCAGAAAGGAATGAGACCCTAATGAGCAAAAAGAAACCTGAATATGACGGACAGTTCCCCGGCGTAGACCCTATTCCCGAGCCCGACCGTCCGAATCAAGCCGCAACCGATAAACTCGACGATCTGGTCCTTGGCATTTTGGAAGATAAAGATGAATCGAAAGTTGATATCAATCCCGATACGGAAAATTACGATAAACTTCGCAAAAGGTAAGACAAGTCTCGCTTCAATATAATGTAAAAAATGAAATTGATCTGTAAAAGTGTTCAAAAATAATTTATCGTTCTCATTTTGAGAACGATTATTTTTATGTTATGATTAACATAGAAGCTTGGGACGAAGGGGGAGTAACCGTGAACCGTTTCTTAAAAACAGCAAAAATTCTTTGGATGCTGGTACTTGTTCTGGTTACGGCATTTGCCCTTTACATTCCCGTCCAGGAGTACTACAGCAGCGAAACCCATGATGAGCGGTATGTATACAAGCACGACCATCATCTGAAAGCGGCTGTTCTGAAACACTCTCAAATTCTCTCCAAACTTAAGGCAGCCGGCAATACCTTGCCGCTGTTCTTATTGATGTCGGCCGTTCTTATGCTGCAGGCTCCCAAAACACGTCTGCCGTATCGGCCGATCATTCCGCTTCGGCTCCGGCTTTTATTACTATTCCCCATTAAATACACATCGAAGTTCGTATAGTATCCTCCCCTTTTTCGCATTCAAACTGACTGCGGTTTCTTAAATTCGCCAATTTTTCATCTTTCATGCAACCCTACCCTCAACCTGTGATGATTGACGTATGCACATAGGTTTATTAAAAACTGTGCAATTTCATCCTGAATGGATTGTTTTATTTGGCTTCGTATATTTTTGATATCCGTGTGATCGGTCTGCAAAAAACTAAAAGTGTATTTTTAGGAGGATTTTAACCTATGCATGTTCGCGAAACAGATTTGCCCGGAATTGGTAAGAAGTTCGTAATCGATACCCGCGGTGGCGATAAACTGGTCATTATCATTCATGACGACGGCCGCCGTGAAATGTACCATTATGAACATGACGATCCGGACGAAAGCATCTCCATGATTTCCCTGGATGATGATGAGGCCCGCCAAATTGCTGCCATCGTTGGCGGTCTCACTTATAAACCTAAGGCGCTGGAAACAATCGACATGGCGCTGGACGAATTGATTATCGAATGGTACCGCATCGAGCCCCACTATTACGGGGCAGGTAAATCGATTGGTGATTTGGGCGTACGCCAAGCCTCAGGCGCAACCATCATTGCGACAGTTGATAAAAACAGTAAACAAATCAATCCCGGACCTGACGTTATCATTACACCGGACTCGACACTCGTCGTTGTCGGTGAGCGTCAACAACAGCGGCTATTTAAACAAATCTTGATGAACGGACGTGGTTGATGAATGGATCATTTGGTTTTAGAAGTTGGACTGGCGATTGCTCTGATCGCCCTGGCGGGGTTGCTATCGGCTAAACTCCGGTTTTCCGTCGTCCCTTTCTATATTCTGATAGGGATGGCGGTAGGGCCTCATGCTTTTCATTTTGGATCATTCGATTTTCGTTTTATAGAAAGTGCTCCGTTCATCGACTTTATGGGTCGAATCGGCGTACTGTTCCTTCTGTTCTATCTTGGCCTCGAATTCTCGGTCGGCCGGTTAATCAAATCAGGGAAGTCCATCGTTGTTGGTGGCAGCATCTATATTGCCATTAACTTTACGCTTGGGCTGATGATCGGGATCTTTTCCGGATTCCCCGTGGCGGAAACACTCATTGTTGCGGGAATAACCACCATCTCCTCAAGCGCTATCGTAGCCAAGGTGCTGGTTGACCTGAAAAGAACGGCGAATCCCGAAACTGAAATGATTCTCGGTATTATCATGTTCGAGGATGTATTCCTGGCTGTATATATCTCTATTCTTTCCGGCCTCGTATTGAGCGGATCATCATCGCTCGGCGGAGTACTGATATCTGCGGTGATCGCCCTCGGATTTATGCTGCTAGTCCTTATTATTGGCCGTAAAGCCGTTCCGCTTCTGAATAAGGTATTAAATATACGGTCTAACGAATTGTTTGCCTTGGTTGTTTTTGGCGCGTTGTTCCTGCTCGCAGGATTCGCCGAAACGATTCATGTTGCCGAGGCCATCGGCGCTCTGCTCGTCGGGCTCGTCCTGGCTGAGACGGAGCATCGTGAACGCATTGAGCATTTGATTTTACCATTCCGTGATTTCTTTGGAGCCATATTCTTCTTTAGCTTCGGTTTAACGATTGTACCTTCCGAGCTTGGCGGAGCTGTGTGGTTATCGCTGATCGCCGTTGTCATCACGCTCCTTGGTAACTTTATTGCAGGTATGCTTGCAGGACGCAGTGCAGGATTGTCCTCCAAGGCATCCTCCAATATCGGTCTGACCATCGTATCCCGCGGGGAATTCTCCATTATTCTCGCTAATATGGGTAAAGCGGGCGGACTTGCAACCTTCATCCAGCCGTTTGCAGCCTTGTATGTGCTGATACTGGCTATACTCGGACCGCTGCTGACCAAGGAGTCCAAGCACGTCTATAACTTCTTAAACAAAATAATTAGATTTAAAGATCATAAGGAGAAGAAACCGGTTAAACCGAAGCTAAAGGATGAAAGTGCCAGCGGATAAAGGAGGGTACATTGCCTATGGTTCAAGCCCCGGTTCGGGTAACGAACGGTCCGCAAGAGGCCGTAAGCAAGGCAAGTACACGAAGAAGAATGAGCATGGCTGCCATCGGAGGCCTGATCGCGGCGTTCGGTTTAGATTTATTTCTAGTTCCTAGCGGCATCATCGCGGGCGGCGTAACGGGAATCTCTGCGCTCGCTTCGCATCTGACGGGGCTTCATACGGGCATGTTTCTGTTTGCATTAAACCTGCCTCTGCTCCTGCTGGTCTACCGTAGGACCAACCGGGAAAAAGCCGTCATTGCCACCGTCGGGCTGCTTACGTTTTCCGTATGCTCAATCCTGTTCTTTCCGGTTCCCGCTCTCATCGACAGCAATATCGGGAGCGCAGGCATCGGCGGCATTTTCCTTGGGCTGGGCATCGGTATCGGCCTTCGTTACGGCGTTGTCCTGGACACACTGCAAATGCCTAAGATTCCGCAGCAGCTATCGCATCTGCTAACCCGCCTAAAGCTGCCGTACATCCATATCATGGTCAATACATTCGTACTGACATTGGCAGGGCTGCTTCTCGGCTGGGAACGAGCGATGTACTCCGCGATCGCATGTCTGATGGCGCTGGAGACCGGGCGAATTACGACTTCAAGCCTCCCGCTTAAACGAGAGGTCCGGATTCGCAGCGTGAGCGAAGCGGAAATCAGGCACAGCATGAAAACCATCATGGGGTATGAATCCCAAACTGCTAACGCTAAAGATGATTCTACGCATGACGGTGACACCATCGGTTCGACGCAGCTGGTCTATCGGGTTCACATTCTGGAGATGCCCAGGTTCAAGTCCATCGTGAGAAGCCTGGATCCGAATGCCGAGATTACCATCATTCAGAAGTAAGCTTCTCTCTTCCATGTAAACAGGCCGGCTAAGGGTTTGCCCTAGCCGGCCTGTTTTTTTTAAGATATCAGAAAGTATAAACTCCGAAGCTTAGGCCTTCCTGATATCGCACGAAAAACATCCCCTAACCGCGGTCTGTCTTCTGAGAAAGTACGTCGATAGACGTTTTTCTTATGAAATCCCTGCTATTTACGAAACTGCTGAATCAGAAACAGAATCAACGAGCCCACCACGCTGATGACGAGGCAGGTTACGATCGGGAAGTAAATTTTGACATGGGGTTTATCCACCACGATGTCACCCGGCAGCCGGCCGACAAATCGTCCAATGACAGGCCAGAGCAGCCCGATCACGATCAGAGCGCCGCCAATCCATAATAGAGCCCGAGTTACAGGATGCACGATACGGTCACCTCATTCATCATATCAAACATGAAAACACGCAGGTTTCTTTGTATCATAATGGATTTGTGGTACCGCCTGCAAGGTCAGGACCTTCCTATCGATCAAGCGGTCATCCTTTCACCGCCCCCGCTGTCATCCCGTCGATAAAATACTTCTGGAAAGCCATGAACAAAATAAAGATCGGAATGATCGAGAAGAAGGAGCCGACAATCAATAAATCATAGTTGTTCCCGTAAGGGGTCAAGAGCGTCTTTAATCCGATCGGAAGTGTATACTTGCTATCGTCGCTGAGCACCATGAACGGCCACAGAAAATTGTTCCAGCTGTTCATGCCGTTCAGGATCGCCATGGCAGCGAAGGATGGCTTCATCACAGGCAAGATCAGCCGCACATAAATTCCATATTCCGTCGCGCCGTCCACCCGCCCTGCCGCAATCATTTCTTTTGGAATCCCTCTTAAATACTGCCTGAAGAAAAAGATCGTAGCTGCGCTTGCGATTCCCGGCAGCACAATCGCCGAGTATGAATTCATAAGGCCAAGGTTGTACGTCAGGGAGTATAACGGAAGAAGAAGAATTTCAAAAGGAACCATCATAATCAGAAGCACGCAGATAAACAAGAAGTTCTTGCCGATGAAATCATAGGCTGCAAACCCATAGGCAACGGTTGCGCTGACCAGCAGGGTTAACGTAACCTGAACCACCGTGAGGAGCAAAGAGTTAAAAAACCACATAAAGTAAGAATGATCGCCCGTAAACAGGTATGTGAAATTGTCCAGGCTCATCACCGATAGGTCAAATTTCAAATTCAGCCCATACCGGATCAAATCCTCCCCGGGTTTAAAGGAAGCGATGGTGACGGCATAAAAAGGTACCAGGATCAGAAAGCAAAGTATGGAGAATAAAATGAAGAGGATGATTTTGATCAGCGTTTCTCTTCTCATTCTCAATCCTCCTTCTTGAACATGCCGGAGAGTGTCAGCTGTGTTAGATTAATGATCATGGTAATCGCCAGCAGCACGATCCCTACAGCGGCCGCATAACCCAGATTGTTCTTCTCAATGCCTTGACGGTACAAATAACCGACAATGGTGAGGCCGATATTTTTCGGGGAGTTGTTGCCGTTCCAGAGCATCATGCTCTCAATAAACATGGCAAGCCCCGCATAAATGCTGATCGTTAACACGTAAATCGTGGTTGGCTTCAACAAAGGCATCGTGATTTTGGTGAATTTCTGAAAGGCCGAAGCCCCGTCGATGGATGCCGCTTCATAATATTCGCCCGGGATGTTTTTGAGCCCCGATAAAAAATAGAGCATATTGACTCCCGTCCACCGCCATGTGGCAAGAGCCACCAAAGCAATAAAACCGGTAACCTGTCCCTTCAGAAACTTCACGGGGTCGATCCCGAACCATCCTAGTAGACTGTTAATGAGGGAACCTTCCATCTCGCCGAACATCAGCCGAAATATGGTGCCTGCGACAACAACCGACGTCAGTGCCGGGAAGAAAAAGGACGATTTAAAAAACTCTCTTCCCCACATGAACTTATTGTTGATCAGGACCGCGAACAGCATCGGAAACGGAATCAGGATCAGGAGCGTCAGGATCATGTAAATCGCGCTGTTCGTTACCGCCTTCAGAAAGACGCCGTCCCCCATCAGCTTTCCGTAATTAGCTAAACCGATCCAATCCGCTTCCTGCCCCAGCTGCGTCTTCTGAAAGCTCATGCCAAACGAGTTGCCCAGCGGTAATACCCAGAATATAAGGAACACCAGAATAAACGGCAGGACAAACACGTAAGGAGCAACCTTTTGCGAGTACAGAAATTTTTTAATCATGATTCTACTCCTTTAATGAGAGCCGCTCATTAACGGTCCATGAGCAGCTCTTTGTTTTGGTACCCTATGAGCGAGTGTCATTTTAATTCCTGTTCGATTTGTTTCTGGGCATCGTTCAAAGCTTCGGTAATGTCCTTGCCATCCTCAAAAATCTCGTTGAAGGTCGTTGTGCACAGAACGTTGTTGATGGTAGGTGATGCGGAGGTCGATTTGATTAAGCGGATTTCATCCCGGATCTCATTCAAGACATCAAACGGGTTATTGACAAAATACTTGACGAACTGATTCTCGGCATTGTGCGTAACATCCTTCATATCCCAAACGTCCATATTGACCGGATCGAATCCAAGCGTGTTCCAGATCTCTTTATTGGCATCCAGGGACAGTTTGGCAAATGCCAGAAAGTCTTTCGCCAGCTGTACGTCTTTTGCGGTCTTGGTAACCACCGTGCCGGTGCCGCCGCCGCCAACCGATCTTGGCATTCCTTCTTCAATGACCGGAATCGGCGCAATGGCTATTTTCCCGGATAAGTCGGACATGTAGTTGGTGTATCTGGACATTTGCCACAGCGGCATGAAGGCCGTAGCGTAATTTCCTGCATTAAACTCTCCATAGGCTTCTTCGGTATCAGGCTGGCCGCCGGCAATGGTTGATATGACATTGTTATCGTGCAAGTCCTTGAGCAGCGTCATGGCCTTCACCATCTCTTCCGAATTCACGATCGGATTGCCGGAATCATCCGTCAAATCGGCGCCTTGCTGCGCCAATAGCATCGAGGCTTGCCAGGCTGCGCTTGTATCGGCTGTTCCCATGTACTTGCCTGTTTTTTCATACACCTGGATACCCGCCTGCTTGAAATCCTCCCAAGTCACGATATCCTGATAGTTAATGCCGGCCTCCTCCAAAATCTCGGTATTATAGAAGGCAACGGATGCTCCCACATGGGTCGGGATGCCGTAATTCACATCTTCCTTGCTGTATAGGTCAATTCGGGATTTAACGATGGTGTCTCGGAATGGATCAATGACGTCATTGAGCGGTTCCAGCTGCGGCGTGCCGGACAAGAAGTCCGGAAACTTCCCAAGCTCGATATCAGCAATGTCGGGTGCCCCCGTCCCCGATTGAACCGCAATGGATAATTTATTATGCATGTCGTCATACGGCATGACCGTCACATTCAGCTTAATCTGGCGTTCGGGATTCTCGGCATTCCACTTGCCCAGCATTTTCTCGAAATGCTGTCCATGCAGCTCAACAAACGTCCAATAAGACAGCTCCGTAGCGCTTTCCCCTGCCCCTCCATCCAGAACCGAGGTTTCGCCCCCGGCATTATTCGATTTACCGCACCCCCACAGAAACAACGTCATACATAACACCATGAATACGACCATCCATTTTTTCATCATCCTACTGGACCTCCCTTAATTTTCGTTCATACAAACCTACACTTCAAAAATCGGTACTTCTGCTATCACCAGAAATAAAGCGCTTTCATATTAGGTGTAATTTGATATGAGTTTGGGAGATGGGGCAGTCCATGGTGAGAACTGCCCCCTGCATTTCCTTAAGCTTTTTTCAAGCGAATAACGTTCCACGATGCCTTGGCCAGCCTTGCGGTAACCATACCGTTATCGAGTTTAGCCCCGCCCTGATGATGAGGTTTCACTCTTTCCTCGGATGCGGTATTCGCCGCTTTCAGATCCTCGTGCTCCATCACGATATGCTCCAGCAGCCGGTAACCTTCAAAGCTGCGCACATCGCATTCCAGCTCCAATGCTTCCTCCAGATGACGGTTCACGGCAAAAATCGTAATTTCTTCATCCTCTTCGTTATGAACGACCGCGCTGTCCAGATACGGAACATCGGTAAAATCCTTGGAATCATACTTCGGTGACTCGACAATCGGCAGCAGCGATACGCCACGGCCAAATTTCGAAGCGTGAAGATACGGATAAAAGATGGTCTGCTTCCATGAACGACCGCCGTTCTCGGTCATAATCGGCGCAATGACGTTTACGAGCTGTGCCAGGCAAGCCATCTTCACCCGGTCTGCGTGGCGCAGGAAGGTAATCAGCATGCTGCCGACAAGAATCGCATCCTCGAAATTATACACATCCTCCAGCTGAGGCGGAGCGATGCTCCATGGATCAATCTGTCTGTCGGCGTCATTGGAATGATACCAGACATTCCACTCGTCGAAGCTGAGATACATTGTCTTTTTGCTGCGCTTCTTGGCCTTGATGTAATCACAAGTGGATTTGACCGTATGAATAAAGTGATCCATATCCAGGGAAAGGGCCAGATAGTTGGCGGTATCGTTATCACGGTTACCGTAATATTGATGCAGCGATATGTAATCAACCGCCTCGTACGTATGATCCAGCGTCACGGCTTCCCATTCAGGGAATGTCGGCATCCCCGTGCTCGAGCTTCCGCAAGAAACCAGTTCGATGGTCGGGTCGACAAGCCGCATGGCTTTTGCCGTCTCCAGCGCAAGCCGGCCGTATTCAGTCGAGGTCTTGTGTCCGATCTGCCAAGGTCCGTCCATCTCGTTACCAAGGCACCAAGTCTTGATCTTGTGCGGCTGTTCATAGCCATGACTGCGTCTTAGATCGCTCCAGTATGTACCTCCAGGATGATTCGTGTATTCCAGCAGATTTCTGGCAGCGTCGATCCCCCGAGTACCGAGGTTTACGGCCATCATAACGTCAGAGCCCACTTCCTTAGCCCAGGAAATAAACTCATTTGTGCCAACATCGTTCGGCTCCAGCGTCCTCCAGGCCAGTTCCAGCCGTTTCGGCCGTTCGGCTACAGGACCTACGCCATCTTCCCAGTTATAGCCAGATACAAAATTCCCGCCGGGATATCTTATAATCGGGACATCCAGTTCCTTGATCAATTCCTTCACGTCGTTACGAAAACCACCTGCATCCGCAGTTTCATGGCCGGGCTCGTAAATCCCGCCATATACAGCGCGGCCTAGATGTTCAATGAACGAGCCATAAATACGGTTATCAACTTGCGCGATCCGAAACGACTTATCCACGATCATTCGTGCTTTCAATTTCTCAGCTGCCAAGTCCTTCACCTTCCGTTGATATAATTATAAAACAATTCAAATAATATTGAATGAATTCGTTTTCAAATATAAAATATCATATGAAGCACACTCTGTAAATATAGAAATATAAAATGATTTATATAAATTAGAAATGAATTAATTTTACAACTGAAAATGCACTTAATTCTGGTCTAAAAACAATTTTCTTCTGTTTTCTGAGTTATTATTTTCATAATAATTTCAAATAAAATGATTTTCAGTATTCAAATTCTTATTTTTTCAGTGAATTTTTCGATGAGTTAGATGACATCTTTATTTAGCGCCCATATTGATTTATAATTATTTAAAATAAACCTCTTTACCTATTACCATCGTTATATAAATCCTTTAATCGGAAGAAGGTTCGAGATAAGATGATCTACATTAAAGATTTAATGAGCGGGCTTGATATCTTTAAAGCGCTCAGCTCGGAAATTCGCATTCAAATTCTGGAGCTGCTGGCCAAGAATCAAAGTCTGAACCTGAACGACCTCGCCAACAGACTGAACCTCAGCAATGGCGCTATCACTATGCATATCAAGAAACTGGAAGATAGCGGCCTGATCGAAATCAATACCACGGGCGGGAAGCATGGCATTCAGAAGATCTGCTACCTGAACAAAGATACCTTGATGGTTGATCTTCGCAGCAAGGATATTGATAATTTGTACGAGGTGGAAATTCAGGTTGGCCATTACAGCGATTACCAAGTGATCCCGACCTGCGGGCTTGCAACCAAGGACAGCATCATCGGAGATTTTGACGATCCGCGCTATTTCGCCGATCCGGAACGGATCAACTCGGAGATCATCTGGCTTACCGAAGGATTCCTGGAATACCGGATCCCGAATTATTTGAAATCCAATCAATCGTTCCGCGAGATTCAATTCTCCTTAGAGCTTGGCTCTGAAGCGCCGGGACATTGCGACAATTACCCATCGGACATTTTCTTTTACGTAAACGGGATCGAGATTGGCAGCTGGACAAGTCCGGGGGATTTCGGGGACAAACGCGGTACCTTCAACCCCGAATGGTGGCCGCCCCACTTGAACCAGTACGGCATGCTGAAGCTTATCCGAATTAATAAGGAAGGCAGCTTTATCGATGGATGCCGCATCTCGGATGTCGGTCTGGACCAGATTCAGCTTGATTACAAGAGCGAGCTCACCTTCAGGATCGCCGTTAACGAGCGATCTGTTAATAAACGGGGCTTAACCATTTACGGCAAACATTTCGGCAACTACAGCCAGGACCTGTTAGCTCGCGTGCTGTATGATGTGAAGGAAGGATAAGAGGAAATTCTTGATATGGCGGGTATCGCTGGATTACAAGCCTCACGCCAACAAGAATTGATCTACTTTGGTTCGTCTGTTTGATTACTTTGAGACACACGGGACACATAGGAATTCAACAAAAAGGGGCTCTCCATGATCATTCGATCATAAAGAGTCCCTTTTGCTTGGATACAACGATATGCCTTATTAAAAAAACAAAAATGACAATTCCACTGTTTTCTTGGACGATTTCGTTTATGATTTATCCACTACCATGCACCGTTCCGTCTTTTCTACCCAACCTTCCCCTCGTTCAGAGCCCTCAAGATGGTATGGCGATCGCGCAGCGTGTGCGCCTCCCGCAGGCTCTCCCGGAACAGCTCGTCATCAATGCCAAGCTCCTGCAGGGTGGACGGACCTCCGGCTTGCCGCAGCAGCTCGGCAATCTTCTCCTTCGAAGGGACCTCGCGCAGCCATTCTCGAACCTGCTCTCTATATGTCTCCCAATGTATAGGCTCTGCATTAGGATACACTCCCTTATCGGCCGCATCGTGATAAAGACTCGATATTTCGCTGCAGGCTACCCCCACTTTGGCACCATGCAGCAGCGCCCGGTTGCCGCGGCGCAAGTACTCCATCTCCCAGTAATGCGACAGATGATGTTCCGCCCCGGAGGCGGGGTGGGACTGTCCGAACAGCAGCATCGCGATACCCGACTCAATCAAAGCCGTCATCAGAATGCGAATCCCTTCCTCCGTGCGCTGGCCGATCGCCTCCGCATGCTCAATGCAAGCTTGAAGCGCCTTCTCCGTAATGGCCGCCACTTGATCATCATAGGGCTCGCCGGCCGTGGTCGAAGAGAATTTCCAATCCAGCAGCGAGGTATATTTGCCGAGCATATCGCCAAAACCTGCCGCTACCAGCGGCTGCGGTGCCTTCACAAGAATGTCCGGATCGGCGAATATCGCGATCGGAGCCGTAGCCGCAAAGGTTTGCTTGACTCCACGGACCACGATCGGCGCGCCCGCCGAAGTAAAGCCGTCGACCGAAGGTGCCGTAGGGACCGAGATGAACGGCTTGCCGCTCCGATGACTCACAAAGCGGGTAATGTCATGAATGGTCCCGGACCCCACAGCGATTAAGCATCCTGTCCCTTCAGGCTCCACTTCGATAAACAGCTGCATCAATGAGCGTTCATCCGCCACAACATCGCCTTGCTCATCAGGCTGAATCAGGCACAGCCGGGGCTTCTGACCATCGGTTTCCAGGATCTCCACCAGCTTTTGACCCGCTGCTTCATACGTATTCGCATCCGCAACAACGATTGGTGAACCAAGGCCTTGCCGTTTAAGATACGGAGGCACGTCAAGCATAGCGCCAGGCTGAAGCACCATGGTTTCAAGTCCGCGGAACCCGGGCTGGACTTCCCTTATCCGGCTCATTAAACCTTTTGCATCGTTCAAGTAATCCGTCATGCTGTTCCTCCCCTTCATCCCATCCTGCCGTGTTTATTCAAGCTTCTAGTACCAGGGGCTATTCTGCCGTTTGTTTAATCCGCTTCAGCCGCTTCATCACGTCGTTTTCGCCCCGGCCAAAATAGTCATGCAGCTTGCTGTACTCCTGATACAGCTGCTCATATACTTCCACATGCTCCGGAATTGGCTTGAAGGTCTCTTCCTTCACCCGCGCCATCTTCTCGGCCGCATCGATAATCGAATCATACCCGCCTTGCGCCTGACCCGCTGCAACCGCGGCGAACATCGCGGCGCCAAGCGCCGGCGTCTGTTTGGAATCAGCCACCACAATTTCACGATTGGTAACATCCGCATAAATCTGCATCAAGAGACGGTTCTTCTGCGGCAGTCCGCCGCATGCATAGAGGACATCCACAGCCACGCCGTTCTCGTGAAAGGCGTCCACGATTTTGCGCGTGCCGAATGCGGTCGCCTCAAGCAAGGTGCGGTAAATTTCCTGCGGCTTTGTCAACAGGGTCATCCCTAACACCAGCCCGGTCAGATCCGTATCCACCAACACGGAACGGTTGCCGTTCCACCAATCCAGCGCAAGCAGACCGGTTTGACCCGGCTTGTACGCAGCCGCTTCCCGTTCAAGCCATTGGTGTACCCCGATTCCTTCCTCGGACGCAGCTTCTTTTACATACGCGGGAAGCGCTTCCTCGACGTACCATTCAAAAATATCGCCTACTGCCGATTGCCCTGCTTCATAACCGTATAATCCGGGAATGATCCCGTCCTCGACGACACCGCACATCCCTTCAACCTGCTTCTCTTCCGTACCGAGCAGCATATGGCAGATCGATGTGCCCATCGCCATAACCAGCTTGCCCGGTGTGACGACACCAACCGCAGGCACCGCAGCATGAGCGTCAACGTTGCCGACGGCCACGGCAATCCCTGGCGTTAAGCCCATCATCTCCGCCATCTTTTCCGTCAGACCGCCTGCGCTGCTCCCGAGGGGACGGACCTCTCCGCGCAGCTTCGTATCGGCCAGATCCTCCAACCGGGGATCCAGCGCTTTAAAATATTCCCTGCTTGGATATCCGTCTTGTTTATGCCATATTGCCTTGTAACCAGCCGTGCAGCTGTTGCGGACAATCTGGCCGGTCATTTGGGAAATGACCCAATCGGTAGCTTCCAGGAACCTGTCCGCACGTTCATAGATCGCCGGTGCCTCGTCAAGAATCTGCCAGACCTTTGCGATCATCCATTCCGATGAAATCTTTCCGCCATAACGGGGCAAAAAGGCTTCTCCGCGCTCGGCGGCAATCGCGTTGATCTTGTCTGCTTCCGGCTGGGCGGCATGATGCTTCCACAGCTTCACCCAGCTGTGCGGCTGGTCGGCCAGCTCCGGATGGAAGCAGAGCGGCTCCCCAAGCTCGTCAACGGGCAGCATGGTGCAAGCCGTAAAGTCAATGCCGATGCCAATCACATCCGCCGGGTCAATCCCGGATTGTTGGATGACGGCAGGCACGGATGCCTTCAGAACCTCCAGATAATCTCCCGGATGCTGAAGCGCCCAGTCGTGCTCCAGCTTCTTCCCGGTACCCGGCAAAAACTCGTCGATGACATGATGCCGGTAAGGCGTAACATGATCCGCTACTTCCTGCCCGTCAGCCAGATTAACCAACACCGCACGCCCGGACTGTGTTCCGTAATCGACACCAATGGTGTATTTATTCCCCATCTCATTTCCTCCTACAGATGAAATCATGAATGATGAATACAAGCGTTACTTTTGACCGTAATAGGCATTAACTCCATGCTTCCGCAAAAAATGGCGATCCAGCAGCGCCTGGTCCATCGGTTCGGTTTCCGGATTAATCTGCTGCATCCGGGCTGCAATCTTGGCGCACTCCTCCAATACGACCGCATTATGAACCGCGTTATGCGCATCCTTGCCCCATACGAATGGCGCATGCGAATGGACAAGCACCCCGGGCACCATGTTCGGATCCAGGTCAGCAAATCGCTCGACAATGACGTTGCCCGTCTCCAGCTCGTAGGCTCCCTCGATTTCATCGCGAGTCATGGGCCGCGTAATCGGAATCTCTCCGTAAAAATAGTCGGCGTGCGTCGTTCCGTAGGCAGGAAGCGCGCGTCCGGCTTGAGCCCAGCTCGTTCCCCATGGAGAGTGGGTATGCACAATCCCGCCGATCTCTTTAAAGTTCTGATACAGCACCAGATGAGTCGGGGTATCGGAGGATGGTCGCAAATCCCCTTCAACAATATTTCCGTTCAAATCCAGCACGACCATGTCGTCCGCTTTTAAATCCTCGTAAGGCACGCCGCTTGGCTTAATGACAAACAGTCCCCGTTCACGGTCGATGCCGCTTACATTTCCCCATGTAAAGGTAACGAGTCCGTGCTTCGGAAGGTCCAGATTCGCCTCCAGCACCTGCTCCTTTAAATCCTCCAACATGAACAACCGCTCCTCTCTATATTTGAAAAATATAGTTGTACGTACAAGTTGGCAAGCAAGGGTCCGATCTTTCGGACCTTCAGCTCCCTTATTCTCTACCGTTTCTTCACCGATTCTCTCTCCACCAGCTCCGGTTGAAACACCGTATCCTCTATAACGATATGATGTTCAATCATGCTGATCAATTGTCTGGCCGCCATGATTCCCATCTCTGTCTTCGGGTGGGTCATCGTTGTCAGCTTCACGCCTGAAGCTACGGCTAGCGTCGAATCATCAAAGCCGACCATGGACACATCCTGCGGAATTTGCAGCCCGCATTGCCCGGCAGCCTCCGCCAAAAACACAGCCAGCTCGTCGTTATAACATACAAACCCCGTCGGTCGCTGCTCATCCGGCTGCTTCAGCAATTGGACGGCCTGATCATACGGAAAACTTCCCTTCTGTTCCGTGGTATACGTAACCACCCGCTCCGGCGAAACGGGAATTCCCGCCTCGCGATGCGCACGCAGGAAGCCTTTCAGCCGGTTCACGCCCTGAAGATCGTCCCGTTTGAAAAATCCGGCTATCGCCATGTGCCCGCTCTCGATCAAATGACGTGTGGCCTTGTAGCCGCCAAGCTCATCGTCAAGCTTCAGACAAGGACATTCCAGCTCCCGATACTTCTCATTAATCATCAAAAACGGAATTCCCTTCTCCTGCAGGGACAGGAAGTACGTCAGATTCGGGTTGCCCTCCGCACTCTTGGTCGGCTCGATAATCAGCCCGCTGAGCGGCTGGCTGGTCATGAGCTGAAGACTCTCCATCTCCTTCTCCTTGTTGTTATCGGTACTGGAGAGCAGCAGGCGGTATCCCTTGCTGCGCAGCTCCGCCTCCGCTCCCCGAACGATATGCGGGAAGATATAATCCGAGATGTACGTTGTCATGATGCCGATCGTCTTAACCTGCTCGCTCTCCCGCCGCTCGGGATTTCTAGCGAACGTCCCTTTGCCCTGAATCCGTTCCAGCCAGCCTTCCTTCTCCAGTTCGCCGAAGGTTTGGCGGACCGTCTGGCGGCTTACGCCGAACTGGTCGGCGATTTCATGCTCCGAAGGAATCTGTTTGCCCGCTTGAAGCCGGCCGGATTCAAACCAGGAGAGCAGTTCGTTTTTTAATACAATATATTTGGGTATCCGTCTATTATTCATCATTCACCTCTAGCCTCACGCACTCATTATGTTAGGATCCCTTGCAATCCTAAGTTATCTCGCTATTGTAACACAGGCCAGGGGAATGCCGACAGAACCAGTTACCGCAGACGGTACGCGGCTTCGCTCCAGCGGAGCTCGTTCTTGAAGCGCGGTATCGTTGTATCCTTATCGATAACGACCGCTTCAATGCCAACCATCTCCGCCCAATCGCTCAAATGCTCAGCCGTCATGGCATAAGAGAGAACGGTGTGGTGCGCTCCGCCGGCCAAAATCCACGCTTCCGCAGATTCGCGGAGCGATGGCTGCGGTTTCCACAGCACGCGGGCTACCGGCAGCTTCGGCATCGGCTGCTCGACCTTGACGCCATCCACCACATTCACCAGCAGTCTGAAGCGGTGGCCCAGATCAACCAGGGAAGCATTGACGGCCGGGCCGTCCTGGCCGTTAAACACGAGTCGTGCCGGATCCCCCTTGCCTCCAATGCCGAGCGGATGTACCTCTAGCGTCGGTTTATCCAGTGCGATGGTCGGACATACCTCCAGCATGTGCGATCCAAGAATCATATGATTCCCCGGCTCGAAATGATAGGTGTAGTCCTCCATGAAAGAAGTACTTTTATTCCCCGCAAGCACCTTCAATACGCGTGTCAGGGCAGCGGTTTTCCAGTCCCCTTCCCCGCCGAAACCGTAGCCGGACTCCATCAGACGCTGTACGGCGAGTCCCGGAAGCTGCTTCATTCCATGCAGATCCTCGAACGTCGTCGTGAATGCGCCGAAGCCGCCTTCCTCCAGAAAACGACGCAGCGCAATCTCGATCCGGGCTTGATACGCAATCGAATCGCGCACAGAACCGTCGCTAAGCCCTTCCTTGGTTATCGAATATAACTCGGCATATTCGTTCAGGAGCGCTTTTACCTCCTCATCGCCGACTTCATTCATGGACTGCACAAGATCGCCGATGCCATAACCGTTGACGGACCAGCCAAGCTTGATTTGCGCCTCCACTTTATCCCCTTCGGTTACCGCCACCTGGCGCATATTATCACCGAAGCGAGCCACCTTCAGCCTGCGGCTTTCGGCATAGGCCGCGGCAGTCCGCATCCAGCCTGCTATGCTGTCGCGAACCTCCCCGTCTTCCCAATGGCCCACGACGACCTTGCGGGCAATACCGAGACGGGCGCCGATATGACCATACTCGCGGTCACCGTGCGCGGACTGGTTCAAGTTCATAAAGTCCATATCAATCGTTTCCCAAGGGATATCCCGGTTGAATTGGGTATGGAAATGAAGAAGCGGCTTCTGCAATTGGGATAGGCCCGCGATCCACATTTTGGCTGGGGAGAAGGTGTGCATCCAGGTCATAATGCCTGCGCAGGACTCATCGTTGTTGGCCTCAAGAATCAGGTTGTATATTTCATCGGGTGTGGTTACGATTGGCTTGAACACAATGGGATACGAAAATACAGGATCTTTATCAAACTCCGTTGCCACGATGCGGGAATGCTCAGCGACCTGCTCCAGCGTTTCGGGGCCATACAAGTGCTGGCTTCCGGTAACGAACCAAAAAGAATGCGGTTTCAAATTCATAATAATAACGCCTCCTGTATGAATGCTTGTTCACTAACTTGTACATACCTATATAATAAAACAAGCGATTTATAAATACATGTACGTACAAGTTGAATCACTCACATTCTAACCCCGCGCCTCCAAAATAGCAAGATCAAAATAAAAAAAAGAGCTGTCTCTGCAGGTGAAAAAACGAACCCATTCAGAGACAACCCTCTATCATCAGCGCTTCATATGTTGCTTCGTTCTCTAATACACGATATTTGCCCGTATAAATAAACTTCATACCGTCAAATAATGCTCGAATTGCTCCATATCGATGGCATCTTGGACCCCTTCGGCGACAATCGTGCCTTTATCCATAACATAGATATAGTCGGCCACGCTCCGGACGAACTCGATGCTCTGCTCCACCAGAATGACCGACGTTTCCCCTTTGGCTTTGATGCCCCGGATGACGTCTTGAATTTCCTCTACGATGGAAGGCTGGATTCCTTCGGTCGGCTCGTCGAGCAGCAGCACCTTGGGCCGGGAAGCAAGCGCCCTCGCGAAGGCGAGCTGCTGCTGCTGTCCGCCGCTTAAATCGCCGCCCTGACGGTGGTACATTTGCGGCAGCACTGGAAACAGGGCTAACACATCCTCCGGAAATGCCTTCCTCCTCGGCACGCATGGCTCAAGTCCGAGCAGCAGATTCTCCTTCACTGTAAGCTGAGGAAAAATCTCGCGCCCTTGCGGGACATACCCGATGCCGCCTCTCGCCCTTTTTACGGAATCCCAGCCGGTAACCTCCTGCTGGCCAAGAGTCATACGGCCCTGCCGGATTTTCAGCTGTCCGGTTAAGGTCCGCATGAGTGTGGTTTTCCCGACGCCATTGCGCCCTACCAGACACACGACCTTCGCCGGGTCGACAACCATGGATACGCCGCGCAGGACGGGACTCTCCCCGTAGCCCGATTCAATGCCCTGCAGCTTGAGCATTTGCCTCCCTCCTTCTTCCCAGATAAACCTCGGCTACCAGCGGATCGCGCTGAATCTCCTGCATGGAGCCTTCCTTCAGCAGTTTCCCTTCATGCATCACGGTAACCTTGGCGGCAAAAGAGCGCACAAACTCCATGTCGTGCTCGACCACAACTACCGAGCATTCCTTGGCGATACGCTGGAGGAGTTCACCGGTCTTCATCGTCTCCTCATCCGTCATCCCGGCTACCGGCTCATCGAGAAGCAGAAGCCGCGGCTTCTGAAGAAGCAGCATGCCGATCTCCAGCCATTGCTTCTCCCCATGCGACAGAGAGCCTGCCCGAACGTGAAGCCGATCGGGCAGCCCGATCAACTCCAGAACCTTCTTCATCTCGAACGTGGTGCACCGATTTCTCCTGGCCTTCAGCGCCCGGAACACGCTTCGATCGGGATCAACCGTCAGTTCCAGGTTTTCTTTGACGCTCAAATTAGGAAATATCGACGGCGCTTGAAATTTTCGGCCCACGCCGAGACGCGCGATTTCATACTCCCGCTTTCTCGTGATCTCCAGGCCGTCCCCAAGCAGCACCCTTCCTGCAGCAGGCTTTGTCTTCCCGCAGATCACGTCCAGCATCGTGGTTTTTCCCGCGCCGTTCGGGCCGATCAGAAAATGCAGCTCATGCTGGCGCAGCACCAGATTCATGCCGTTTACCGCCACAAACCCGCCAAACGTGACCGTCATGTTCTCCGCGGACAGCACGATAGGGGAAATACCGATGTCTCTAACTTCTCCATGGACGGTGAGCGGCATATCAACTCTCTTTGCGTACGGCTGCATGGACAGTCCCTCCTCTTTTGGATAATGACGAAACCACCTTGCTCCACAATCCGATCAAGCCTTTTGGCATCAACACAACAACGATGACAAACAAAGCGCCCAATACGAGCAGCCATCCTTCCGGATAAGCCTCGCTGATCCCGGTCTTGGCCGCGTTCAGCAGCACGGCGCCAATAATTGCGCCGATCAGCGTTCCCCTGCCGCCGAGAGCAACCCAAAGCACCATTTCAATGGACGGGACGATGCCCATCATTGACGGTGAAATAATGCCGACCTGAAGGACAAACAGCATGCCTGCAATGCCGGCCAAACCGCCCGTTACGGCAAAGGCAAAGGTCTTGTAACGGGAAGGGTCAAATCCCAGAAACCGCACCCGGTTCTCTCCATCCCTGGACGCTTCCAGCACCTGGCCCACCCTGCTGTTCACAATTCTTCTGCACAGAATATAGGCTCCTACCAGAGCGGCCAGCGTCATAAAATACAATCCGATTTTCGTTGACGGCGCGTTCAGATTAAAACCCAAAATAGAGTTGTAACCCGTAAGCCCGTTCGTGCCTCCCGTCCACTCCTGCTTGCCTACAAACAGCGTAACCACGATCATGACCAGGGCCTGCGTCAGGATCGTAAAATACACGCCAACAATCCGGTTGCGGAACGTAAAAAATCCGAGTATCAACGCGAGCAAGGCCGGAAGCAGCATCCCGAGTATCAAGGCCGCGGGGAACGATCGGAAAGGCTCCCAGAACCAGGGGAGAGACGTTACCCCGCTCCATCCCATAAAATCAGGCAGGGACGAGCCGCTGGCGTCCAGCTTCATATACATGGCCATGGCATAAGCGCCTAATCCAAAGAACACGCCGTGCCCCAGGCTTAGAATGCCGCCATAGCCCCAGATCAGATCCAGCCCGACCGCCAGGATCGCCAAAGCCAGAAATTTGGTCAACAATCCGAGGCGAAAAGGGGTCGTGAACAAAGGCGCCATACACATCAGGAGCAGCACAACGCTCCACAAAATCCGTTTCGATCGGCTACCGGGGGTTCCTGTCAACCATTTCAGCACCATATCATCCCCTCCTCTCTAATCCAGGCTGCGTGTTCGTAGCGCAACAAGCCCGCGTGGCTTCCACTGCAGGAAAGCCACGATGCAGGCGAATACCAGCACTTTGCCGATAGATGCCGAAGTGTAGGTCTCAAACAGCGTGTTGAACACGCCGATGCCCAGCGCCCCGGCAACCGTGCCGATCAACTTTCCAACGCCGCCAAGCACCACCACCATGAAAGCATCGACGATATAGTAGGTGCCGATCGAAGGACCGATCGGGCCGAGCAGCGTCAACGCGCAGCCGGCAATACCGGCAATGCCCGAGCCGATCGCAAACGTGAGTCCGTCCACGCGCCGGGTTGAAATGCCAAGACACCCGGCCATGCTGCGGTTCTGCATGACCGCTCGCATTCTTCGGCCTTGAACCGTTCTGTAAATATAGCAATACATGGCCGTCAGCACGGCGGCCACCAATAGGATAATGAACAGCCGCTTGTAAGGAAGGACGATGCTTGGGGTGATCGAAAGCCCGCCGTTCAGCCAAGAGGGACTGGTTACGGCCACGTTGGGTGCGCCGAAGATGAACCTTGCGATTTGCTGCAGCATCATCCCGACGCCCCAAGTGGCGAGCAAACTGTCCAGCGGCCTGCCGTACAGATGGCGTATGAGAACCATTTCAAGCAGCCGCCCGACGACGGCTGCAACCAAGAAAGATACAAGCAAAGCTGCGATGAAATAGGTGTCAAACCAGGATTTCGGCATATACGCGGTGAACAAGCCTTGGGTGACGTACGTGGAGTAAGCACCGATCATGATCAGCTCGCCATGGGCCATATTAATGACATTCATCAAACCGAACGTCACCGCCAAGCCAAGAGCAATCAATAATAATACCGAGCTGACGCTGAGTCCGTTAAACACTTGCAGGATCGTCATTTCCATCCAGGGTGAACCTCCTTTCACGAAATAGCCCGAGGGCCTTCCATGCATGAGATGAAACTTTATTCTCCGCTTAATCCCTTCGCCCAATCATAAGTTTTCAGATAGGGGTCCGGTTTAACGGGTTCTCCCGAGTTCCAGAGCTCCTTAAATTGTCCATCAGACTGCACCTCGCCGATGCGAACCGTTTTATGAATATGCTGATTCTCGCCATCAATGGTTACTTTTCCTTCCGGAGCGGCGAACTCAATGCCTTTTGCCGCTTCCTTCACCTTGGCCACCTCTGTTGTTCCTGCCTTCTCCACCGCGGCCTTCCATAAGTACACCGCGGTATATCCCGCTTCGATCGGGTCGGCCGTCACGCGGTCAGCGCCGTATTTTGCTTTGTATTTGTCAACAAAAGCCTTGTTCTCCGGCGTGTCGGTAGACTGGTAATAGTTCCAGGCTGCCAGATGACCCTCCAGTATATCGGCGCCGATGCCGCGGATTTCCTCCTCCGCAACGCTGACGGACAGCGTGGTCATATCTTTGGAAGTAATGCCCGCATCCTTCAGCTGCTTGAAGAAGGCCACATTGCTGTCGCCGTTCAGCGTGTTATAGACGATATCGGGCTTCGCCTCTTTGATCTTGGCTATAATCGTGCTGAAATCGGTATGGCCCAGCGGCGTGTATTCCTCGCCAGCCAGCTCGCCGCCCTCGGCCGTCAGCTGGGCCTTGATGATCTTGTTGGCCGTTCTCGGAAACACATAATCGGAGCCGAGGAGGAACATTTTTTTGCCGCGGTTCTCCAGCAGCCAAGACACCGAAGGCACGATCTGCTGATTGGTTGTTGCGCCCGTATAGAAAATGTTAGGGGAGGATTCCAACCCCTCATATTGGACCGGATAAAATAAAAGGCCGTTATTCTGTTCGAAAACAGGGAGCATGGCTTTCCGGCTGGCGGAGGTCCACCCTCCGAATACGGCGGCAACCTTATCCTGCTGCAGCAGTTTGCCCGCCTTCTCCGCGAAAGTCGGCCAATCCGAGGCACCGTCCTCAATCACGGGTTCGATCTGCTTGCCGAGCACGCCGCCTTCCGCATTGATTTCTTCGATGGCAAGCATCTCCGCATCCTTGACCGATACCTCGCTGATGGCCATCGTTCCGCTGAGGGAGTGAAGAATACCGACCTTAATCGAATCGCCTGCGGTTTCTACCGGCGGGCTGCCGTTATCCGCTCCGGCGGTTGGGGCGGCTTCCTTTTCCGTCACGCAGCCTGACATCAAAATTGCACATAAAACAAATGAGGCCCATCCTTTAACGATCACGCTTTGTTTCTTCATTCGCTCCCAACTCCCTTTTTTCTGTTTCCGAACATTTCTTCTGCAACCTAACTTCTCTGTTCGTTATTCCACATTATAGTTGCCTTTTATTTCTTGTGTCAATAATTCTAACATAATTTTATTTATTATTTATAAAAACGTCGTGAAAATTCGTCTTTCGAGTAATATTAACTAACATGAATATAAAAAAAACCCTCATACTACTTTAAATCCGGGGCAAGTTGTTATATTTAATAACATTAAAAAGACAACCCTTGATCTTCAAAAGGTTGTCAACACCGCTGCGCTATTTATCTGATCATTTTCCTGTTCGAAATCGATATCGGCACCCGGTCCGGATAATCCGTAATAATCCCATCCACGTTAATTTGAAGCACATAAGGAATTTGCAGCATATCCCGAATGGTCCAGACCATCGTTTTCATCCCGGATTGATGTATCTTTTGAACCAGTCCTTTGGATACCAGCCTCATCGATACATTCACATACTCCGCATAGGCCTTCATATCTTCCAGCCGCTGCTTGGATAAGTCGCCCGCACTGGTGATAATAACGCCCAGCGGGATATCGGGCATCAGCTTGCGGAACCGAAGCAGCGAGTCCGTATCTGCTGACTGCACGATGATCAGGTCCTTATACCTCTCGCCACCATCAGCGCCGATGTTATACCTATTCAAATCGTCTGCGACCTTTTGCTCGATGCCCGGGTAAAGGGAGGGAGATTTCAATTCGATCAACAAACCGATTCGTCCTGCGAAATGCTCAAGCACCTCCGCTAATGCAGGAATGACTTCTCCTTTAAATGCCGAATCGTACCATGAACCTGCATCCAGCATACGCAGCTCCTCGAAGGTTAAATCACCTACTTCTCCTTGCCCATCAGTGGTTCGCTCAACGGTGGAATCGTGAATCACAACGACCTGTCCATCCTTGCTCAATTGGACATCCAGTTCCAGCATATCCGCTCCCATATCGAATGCCTTACCAAAAGAAGCCATCGTATTTTCCGGGGCATACCCCGATGCCCCCCGGTGGGCAATATTGACCCAGGACTGATCGCGTTCATCCTCGGACCTCATCCAGACTTCCTGTTCCCTGGTTTGATGAAAAGGATAATGCGGAACGTCAGCCGTATTTTGAGAACCGGTCACTGCAAGCACAGCTGCTGCGATAATCATCATTCTTTTCATTAGGCTATCAATCTCCTAGTTGTATCTTGTTCACTTCATGGCTACCTCGCTGGAGGATATTTCGGGACAGCCTGCCCCATTCCCATCTAATGCTAATTCTTCCCCTTCCGCTCCAAGTTCAGTCAGATATAAATGAAGTCAGCACGATGTTCACCAGGTATAATTATTGTTCATTTTTATTTTATCTCTTGTAATACGAACGTAAATGGAGTAATTTGTACTTATATGAACATTATAAATTCATTAAAAATAGAATTATGAGGAGATGAATGAAAATGGAAAGACGTTATGCCTCACACCCCAACGAAGTGAAACAATTTGACACAGAAAGACTCCGCAAGGAATTCCATATCCCTGTCCTATTTACGCCTGACAAGCTGGAGCTTGTCCTGACGCATGAAGATCGTTTGATTATCGGTGGCGCAGCCCCCGTTCGAGAACAGGTTAAACTGGAAACTGACCTGAAAGAGCTGGGTGTTTCCTCTTTCCTGGAACGCCGTGAGCTTGGCATTATCAATATTGGCGGACATGGTACCGTACTCGTTGACGGTGCGGAGCATGAGCTGAACAACAAAGAATGCTTATACGTTGGCATGGGCACGGAAGAGGTTATTTTTAAAAGCACGGATCCAACCAATCCGGCCAAATTCTATTTGAATTCTGCCCCGGCGCACCAATCTTTCCCGACAGCCAAAGCCACTTTGGAGGAAGCCGATTCCAGCGCATTGGGCGATATCAAAAATTCCAATGATCGCGTGATCTATCGTTTCATCCATCAAAAAGGCATTGAGAGCGCCCAGCTTGTCATGGGAATGACCCTGCTGAAAGAAGGAAACATGTGGAACACGATGCCTGCCCATACTCATCCAAGACGCATGGAGGCTTATCTCTATTTTGATTTACCGGAAGAAGCGGTGGTCATCCATCTGATGGGCGAACCTAATGAAACGCGGCACATCGTTATGCGCAATGAACAGGCCGTGATTTCGCCAAGCTGGTCGATCCACAGCGGCGTAGGCACAAGCAACTATACCTTCATCTGGGGTATGGCCGGAGATAATAAACGCTATGATGATATGGACCCAGTGTCCATAAAAGATTTAAAATAGAGGGGATTATCCATTAACCCACGGAAGAGTTGAGATTCATATGAACCCGTTACGACGCTATGAAAAAATAATGGAGTACCTTCTAACCCATAAAGAAGTGACTGTCGCCGATCTTAGCCAGCAGCTTCAGGTGACCGGAAAAACGATACGCGAGGATCTGACCAAGCTGGAGGAACAGGGTCTAATCGTTCGTGTGCATGGCGGGGCTGTGCTTGCGCACAGCGATCAATTCGGCATCCTGCCGTCCAAAGAACCACTTGCCAAGCACCCGAATGAAAAGACCGAAATCGCGCTGAAAGCACTGAAGCATATCAATACCGACGACATCATTGCCCTGGACGGAGGCAGCACCACGCTGGAGATCGCCCGCAGGCTGGAAGACGTGCCCTTAACGGTCATTACGAACGATGTCTATATCATCAGCGAACTGGCGACGAAGAATCATATCCGTTTGGTCGTACCGGGGGGCTACCGGGTCCGGAACATGCTCGCAGGCCCCGAAGGCGTATCGTATGTAACCCAGCTGAACATTCAAAAGGCCTTCATATCCGCGACGGGCGTCCATCTTGATCATGGATTGTCCATATATACCGGGGACTTGATCCCTTTCAAACGGGCATTAATCGAAACCTCGCTGGAGGTTTATGCCGTTGTCGACCATCATAAATTCGGGCAAACGGCATTAAGGACTTTTTCATCCCTGCAGGAGATCAGCGGCATCATTACCGATGCGGGACTGTCTCCCGAGGCGATCAAACAATATGATGATGCCGGCGTTACCATGCTGTAACCGCTGCATGAAACATAACGACCGGACTAGCTTCATACGAATCTAATAGAGAGCAAGTGAGAGGGGATTTACGGAGCATGAACAGGTTTGATTTATCAGGCAAAACTGCAATCGTCACCGGTTCCGCCAGAGGATTGGGACAAGGCATCGCGATAGCTCTAGCCGAAGCCGGCGCGGATATCGTTGCCGTGTCCATGAATACAAGCGCCGAAACGATAAATGCCATCACTTCACTCGGCAGAAAAGCTTCCGAAATTCAGGTCGATCTAAGCGACCAGAGCAAACTCCAGCAGACTTTTGACCAAGCGCTGGAGCTAACGGGGCATGTGGACATTCTCGTTAACAATGCCGGCATTATCCGCCGTACACCGGCCAAGGATCATGCTACACAGGATTGGCTTGACGTGATTGACTTGAATCTGAATACTGTATTCTTACTGTCCCAACTGGCCGGAAGACATATGATTGAACGCGGCAGCGGCAAAATCATTAATATCTGCTCGATGCTGTCCTACCAAGGCGGAATCAACGTGCCCGGATATACGGCAAGCAAGCATGGTGTTGCCGGTCTTACGAAAGCATTGGCTAATGAATGGGCAGCCAGCGGCATCCAGGTGAACGGAATTGCTCCCGGTTATATCGAAACCGATAATACGGCAGCCATCCGTCAGGATGAGGAACGACGTACTTCCATTACGGATCGTATTCCTGCCGGACGCTGGGGTAAACCCGAGGATATTGGCGGACCTGCCGTATTCCTCGCTTCCGCCGCTTCGGATTATATGAACGGACATGTACTTTGTGTTGATGGCGGATGGATGGCCCGTTAAGGGTCATAAAGCGCTGTATCAAAAAGCATGTCAACCTAAGTTTCATCCCAATCTAGCGATAAGAGGCTGTGCTTTTCCGCTGCTGCTGCAGGCGGAGGAAGCACAGCCTCTTTTTCGTCCATTTTCCTCTTTCATCTGATTAGAGATCCTAAGTTCTTGCCGGGTACCGACATTTCACGAATATACGAACCATCCTTTGGGACATCCTAACTTTACGAAATGGGCCTCGAAGGACCGTGAATAAAGAAAGGATGGTTTCTGGAGTCATGCGCGGAACAAAATCGATACGTTGGATCAGTCTTGCCTGTTTATTCACACTGATCGGTTCAATAGTCCTTACCGGATGCACCCCTAACAGCAATGACCGGGTGCCAACCCCCAATATGGGCGTAAACCCTTACCGGGTGAACACCGGCTTCCTGCTTCGGAATGCCGTGGAACGCGGAACCCTGCGAATTGCAACGGAACGGGATTATCCCCCCTTCAGTTACCATGGAACGGGCGGAAGACTTACGGGTTTCGATGTGGAAATCGCTGAAGAGGTTGCCCGTCATATGGAGCTAAGAGCAGAATTCGTTGAAACCGAGTGGGAGAATTTGCTGCCAGGGCTGACAGAAGGCAAATACGACGCCGTATTCAACCAGATTGAAGACCGGCCGGACCGGCGGGCCCTTTATGATTTTTCCGTCGCTTATCTATCCTCTACTCCGGTTCTGCTTGTGCGTTCCTCGGGCGAAGATCAGATCCGTACCTTCTCGGATATCAAGGGTAAGCGTGTCGGCCTGAACCCCACCGGAATCTATAAGGATATGGCCAAGAAGCATGGAGCGGACATCGTCCCGATCAAATATATATCAGACGCAGCCCACAAGCTCGCAAATGGAGAGCTGGATGCCGTGATTTCGGACCAGTTATCCGTGACCAACCTGAAGCAGCAGTTCCCTGATCTTCCGGTTGCTGCCTCCGAATCCGCCGATCAGGTGTTCGAGATTTCCGCAGCCTTTGTCAAAGGGAATCCGGATCTCGTGGCCGCCGTTGACAATGCACTGGCTACCATGCAGCAGGACGGAACATATTTGACCATTTGGAACAAATACTTTGGAGACGCCCCAATGAGTTATAAAGGCATCCATGATCGAAAGGGTAAATAGAGTTATCAATATCCCTGACAAAAAGGCGCTTGCTTCGCTGGATACCAGCAAAAAGCAAGCGCCTTTTTAATGTGCATATTATGACTCTTCGGTTGTCTCTCCCGCATTCGCTTCCTCAGCGTCCGCTGCATCCTCTGTCTCTGGAGCCTCAACGGCACGAGGCACGATGATGGTTGCGAGAACCTCCTCATCCGAAGCGTGTAATGTAATACCTTCCGGCACTTTAATATCTGCAACCGTAAGCTTGTCACCAATCTCCAGAGCGGATACATCCGCTTCGAGGGTAGAAGGCAGTTCGCCTGGCAATCCCTCTACTTCAATCTCGGTCACCTGGGTTTGCAGAATACCGCCAGATTTCGTTCCGGCAGCAGTGCCTTGATAATCCACCGGAATGCTGACACGAACCGGCTTATTCATGGAGATCCGCAGAAAGTCCACATGGGATACAGTGCCGCGTCTCTTTTGAATATCCTTAATCAAAACCGGAATTTTACCGGAGCCTGGAATATCAAGCTGGAATACCTCCGACCTTCCGGTGTGGAACAGCTTGGCCGTATCCTTGAAATTAACAGCAACGGGGATGCTTTCCTCGCCCGCACCGTATACTACGCCAGGGATTCCGCCATTTTCGCGAAGCACTCGGCGAGAAGCCCGGGTAAATTCATCACGAACATCTGCTTGGAGTTGAACTGTGTTTCCTTTTGACATGAGTGACATCCTCCTTTATCGAAAACAAAGTCTATCTCATTATTACCCTATTTACCTGCTAACTAATCATGAGTTTCCGATGTTTTAAATTTCAATCCAGTGGGAAATGAATGGTACCCCTTTTGAAATATAAATAATGGGAGCCCCCCTTTCAGTACAAAAGGAGGGCTCCTTATTTTTTTACAATACAATCCTCAACTCGCCATATCCCGCTGCTCTTGGCCCGCAGAGCCGTCTTCTTTGGCGCTTGGCAGCGAAATCCGTACCTCTGTTTCATCTGGCGGAATATCGATAAACCAGTCTTTCTCGCCTTCCCGATCCTCCCAATCATTCAACCTGACGATACAGCCGACCCGCTTGGTTCCGGAAGCTGCATAGAAGACCGCTCGGGCTTTGCCGCTGTCCGCCTTAGTGAATGGCACGCTGCCATCCTGCACACCCGTTCCCCACACCCATACATTCCAGCCATCATATGCTTGATCACGTCTCTCGTATTCGATCTCAACGGTAATCAATCCCTGCTTCTTCCGGGTCTGATCCTCGTACAACACCATCAGCGACAGCCCTGGGACCGCTATAGCTCCTTGGTCCAACGTGTCGATCGTATCTATACCTGCCTGGCAATCGTTCACCACGATGTTCCAGCGGTAAGGGGTAGGCGGCAGATCAACCGTCATTTCATGCTCATTCCCGTTCACGATCACTACAATTTGTCCCCAGCTATCTTGTGCGGCATGATGCGTTAACCGGTAAGCGATAATCCGATCGCTGCTTCGCAGCACTTCCATATGTTTCTCGATCTCTTCTCTTGCCGCCATACGAAATGCCGGATGGGCTTTGCGCAGGGCAATAAGGCCTTTGTAATAATCAAACACAGGTTTGAATCGTTTCTTGTTCGACCAGCGGATGGCATTAACGGCATCCCCGCTGCGGTAGCTGTTATGATCGCCAAATTTCGTGCGAAGCAGCTCATCGCCGGCAGGCAGCAGCGGAATCCCCTGAGAGAGCAGTACAATGCCGTTAGCCAGCAAGCTGCGGCGCACAGGCGCTGCCGACATCACAGCTTCATCAGGAATATCGACATAAGGCTTGGATGCGGCGGTTGCCTGCCATACATCGCCGCCGTTAACCAGCCTCCCGTCCATTAGACGGAGCAGTCCTGCCTGTTCTTCCATCCCGTGTGCCACTAAAATTTTGTCCCACAGATTCAAATTATCATGCACGGTGACGTAATTGACCGTCTCTTCCGGATGAAGCGCAAAATCATGGATCGAGCCCATCATCCCTTCAACGATAGCACCCTCGCACCACGGTTCGCCCGTAGCAAACCCAGGGCCGCGCCCGTCATTGTCACCTTTGATGGCCTGCCGAAAATGATCATTAAATACAGCGAAGCCTTGACCCTTCTGGCTTCCTTTGACGGTCTGCTCCGTTAACGGGCTTAAGCCTCCCGTCCAGGGCTCACCATAAAACAGAAGAGAGTGATCCACTTCACGCCGCAGCTCGCTTACAATCTCTTTCATCGTTGTTGTATCGATCAGAGCCATCAGATCAAACCGAAATCCGTCGATATGATACTCCTCGGCCCAGTACCTTAGGGAATCCTTGATGTATTTGCGTACCATCGGCTTCTCCGTAGCGAGCTCGTTGCCTACGCCTGAACCGTTCGATAAATTTCCGTATCCATCCTTACGATAGAAATACCCAGGCGCCAATCGTTCAAACGGACCGTCATCCACCGTATACGTATGGTTGTAAACCACGTCCATGACGACACGGATTCCCCTTGCATGCAGAGCCAGAATCATCTCCTTCAGCTCCCGGATGCGCACCATCGGATCCATAGGGTCTGTCGCATACGAACCTTCAGGAACATTGTAATTCTGCGGATCATAGCCCCAGTTGTACTCGTGGCTCAAGCAGCCGGTTGCATAGCCATCCAGCTCATTGACCGTTCGAAAATCAAATACCGGCAGCAGATGCACATGGGTCACACCCAATTCTTGAAGATGATCCAGTCCAATGGTATTCCCTTCGGAATCCCGCAGGCCCCCCTCCGTGAATGCCTTGTATTTTCCTCTATATTTCATTCCCGAATCGGTATGAATCGAGAAATCGCGTACGTGAAGCTCATAGAGCACCGCATCCGTAGGTTTCAGCAGCGCGGGTCTAACATCCTGCTCCCACCCCGGCGGATTGCTCTTCGCCAGATCAACAACCGCGCCGCGGCATCCATTGGCGGACACCGCTGTTGCATAGGGGTCAACGGCATAACAAACGACGCCGTCCGCTGACTCGATTTGGTACATATAATAGGTTCCGTGAAGATCCCTGTTTATGACAGCCGACCATATGCCGTCGCCATTACGTTCCATCGAATATAAAGTACCGCTCTCGTGATCCGTTACGAGGCCCTGCTCGTTATACTCTCCCGGACCTTCATACAAAGCCAGTTTCACATGAACCGCATCCGGAGCCCACACCTGAAAGGCCGTTCCCTCTCTTCGGTAGGTAGCCCCCAGCTTAACACTTGTACAGCTCTTGATCATGTCCATAGTCATCATCACCGTCACTTATAAGTAGATTTACTTCCTAGTATGGGCGCCTGAATCATAAGACAGACCTCTAGCACATGAATGTAGAACGCTTTCATATATCATGATATGCCAAAAGCCCTGTTTTGGTTTGGGTTTGATGCCAAATAACTATATATTTAGGCTATTATACTAGCAAACATGCCGGGTGTCTTTCTTTTGACAAAAAAAACATCTGCCCAAATGGACAGATGTTGTCAATGTATTGCTATCGTGGAAAAAGATTGGTAGAGTCCCAGAACAAACGAAGTGCTTCTTCCATTTCTCACATCGCTCAAGGCGTCTTCCGTTTACTCGCCTGTTACCTCAATGGATTCCACCAGAGCCACTACTTCCTCTGCGGTACCCATTTCAAGCGCTTTGGCAGCAAGTGCCTGCATATCACTGCGGGACAGCTTCCCGATCTGGCTGCGCGCCGGAAGAATGGATGTAGCGCTCATGCTAAACTCATCCAGCCCCAGACCGAGGAGAATCGGAATCGCCGTGGCGTCACCGGCCATTTCACCGCACATACCAACCCAGCGGCCTTCGCGGTGAGCGGCATCGATGACCATTTTAACCAGTCGCAGGATCGCCGGATTATAGGGTTGATACAGATATGCAACCCGTTCATTCATGCGGTCAGCCGCCATCGTATACTGGATAAGATCATTCGTTCCGATACTGAAGAAATCAACCTCTTTGGCAAACTGATCCGCGAGCACCGCAGTGGATGGAATCTCCACCATGATCCCGAGTTGGATCTCCTCAGATACCGGAATGCCTTCGCTTACCAGCTTGGATTTCTCTTCCTCCAGAAGCGCTTTGGCTTCGCGGAACTCACCGAGCGTCGCGATCATGGGAAACATGATTCGCAGATTGCCGTGGACGCTTGCGCGGAGCAGTGCCCGAAGCTGTGTTCTGAAAATATCCTGACGGTCCAGGCACAACCTAACGGCCCGGAATCCCAGGAACGGATTCATTTCCTTAGGAAGATCCAGATAAGGCAGCTCCTTGTCCCCGCCGATATCGAGCGTGCGGACAACAACCGGCTTGCCTTCCATTTTCTCCAGTACCGATTTATAGGCGACATACTGGATCTCTTCGGAAGGAAGTTTATCCCTGCCCATGTACAGGAATTCCGTGCGATACAGTCCTACCGCTTCTCCGCCATTCTCCAACACGCCGGTTACATCGTTCGGCGTCCCGATATTGGCGGCCAGCTCCACATGGATCCCGTCCTTGGATACCGTCGGTTCGGAACGGAGTTTCTTCCATTCCTCGACCTGTTTGGCATAGGCATCCTGCTTCGCACGGTACTGGGCCACGATGGCTTCCGTAGGATTAATGATGACATCCCCTTCCAGTCCGTCAACGATGATCAAATCCCCGTTTTGGACCGAAGAGAGCACGTTTTTCGTTCCGACGACAGCCGGAATTTCAAGCGAACGGGCCATGATGGCAGAATGCGAGGTACGCCCGCCAATATTCGTCGTGAATCCTTTAACGTAGTTACGGTTCAACTGCGCGGTATCCGAAGGAGTCAAGTCCTCTGCAACCACGATGACTTCTTCGCTGATTTCTGAAGGACTGACATAATTCAGGCCGAGCAGATGCTTCAGAATACGTTTGGTTACGTCGCGCATATCCGCTGCCCGCTCCTGCAAGTAGGCACTCTTCATGTTCTCGAACATTTGAATGAATTGGGCTGCCGTTTCATTTAAGGCGTATTCGGCGTTAACCGACTCGGAAGCGATTTTTGCTTTAACTGGTTCAATCAATTCCGGATCATTCAGGATGAGAAGGTGAGATTCGAAAATCTCAGCCTTCTTCTCCCCGAGTTCCTGAAGCGTGCGGGCTTTGATCGCTTCAAGCTCAGCCTGGGACTGAGCCAGCGCCGCATCCAGCTTCGCAAGCTCGGCATCCGTGTCTGTCACTTGCTTTTCCGTAACAGAGTAATCCGGATGCTCCAGTGTAAATGCACGTGCAATCGCGATGCCAGCGGAAGCCGCGATTCCTTTCAGATTATTCATGAAGCTCGCCTAACCCTTCGTTCACCATCACTTCTTGCAGTGCTGTCAGCGCTTCGCTCTCATTGCCGCCTTCCGTGATCAGTGTCAATGTATCACCTTGCTCCAATCCGAGGGACAGAACGCCCAGGATCGATTTCAGCGTTACTTTTCTGCCGTTAGCTTCGGCAAATGAATTGGTGTCCTGGAATTTGTTAGCCGTATTTACCAATGCTGTTGCCGGACGTGCGTGAATTCCATCTTCGTCAATAATTCTGAATGTTTGTTGCATGTTCATCATCCTACTTTCGTATATTTTAATTTTTTAGAATCCTTGAGATCACCGTGAAGTTAAGGTTTCGATATCGTAATGATCCCTTTTTCACCGCTTTTTACTTCACCGGTCTTGTTCAGCTTCACGGAAGCTCCCTCCGGCAAATTCGAGAAGATCACAGGAGAAATAATCGATTTGGCATTCGCCTTCACATAATCCAGATCCACTTGCATGATCGGTTGGCCCGTGGATACCAGATCCCCCTCTTGTACAAGAACTTCAAATCCTTGCCCCTTCAGCTTAACGGTATTAACGCCGATATGGACAAGCACTTCCTTGCCGCCATCCGACATAATGCCGACCGCATGCTTGCTCGGGAATACGTTAAACACGGTTCCGTTAACAGGAGAAGCGATCGTTCCGTTATGAGGTAATACCGCAAATCCATCCCCCGTCATTCGTTCTGCAAACACAGGATCAGGCACATGGGAAATATCCATAAGCTCTCCATCGACTGGGGATACGATCTCCTCCATGACAAGCGTTTCTCCGTCCTGACCAGCCTGCTGCTCCTCTTTAGCAGTCGGCATCGTCTCCACATCCACTGCTTTAGATGCGGTAGTCGGTGTTATACCCGACATAATGTCCTGGATTTGCGATTTAATCGTATCGGAACGGGTGCCGAATATCGCCTGGATATTATTCCCCACCTCCAGCACACCTGACGCACCCAGCTGTTTCAGCCTAGCCTTGTCGACATTGCCCTTGTCTTTCACCTCTACCCGAAGCCGGGTAATGCAGGCATCCAGATGCGCAATGTTAGGCTGGCCGCCAAGCGCAGTCAGAATGTTAAGCGGCAATTCATTTTTGCTGTCACCGCCTGCTCCCTGGGAACCTGATTCCGACTCCGTTGCGGAAGCGTCCTCCCGGCCCGGCGTCTTCAGATTGAATTTCCGAATGACAAACCGGAATCCGAAATAATAGATTACCGCCATGATAGCACCAACAATGAGTACATTCCACCATGGCGTCCGGTTCGGAATGACACCGAATATCATGTAATCGATCAGACCGCCTGAGAAGGTCATGCCAATCTTGGTACCCAGAATATGCATGGTCATGAAGGATAGACCTGCGAACAGCGCATGTACGGCGAACAAGATCGGCGCGACGAACAGGAAGGAGAACTCAAGCGGTTCCGTGATCCCCGTCAAGAAGGAGGTCAGCGCTGCCGACCCCATAATACCGGCAACAAACTTTTTGTTCTCCGGTCTCGCTTCATGATAGATAGCAAGCGCAGCGGCAGGAAGACCAAACATCATAAACGGAAACTTACCCGTCATGAAGGTGCCTGCCGTAAACTCGACGCCATCCCGAAGCTGAGCCATGAATATATTTTGATCACCGCGCACCATTTGACCTGCCTGATTCAAATATTCCCCGAACTCAAACCAGAATGGAGAATAGAAAATGTGGTGCAGACCGAACGGGATCAATCCGCGTTCCACAACGCCGAACACAAAAGCGGACAGCGTCAGGTTTTGTTCCAGCATGAAATGGGATGCAGTGTTAAGCGCAGACTGGATCGGAGGCCATATAAAGACCATTAACAGACCAAGCAAAACGGACGTTGCAGCCGTCATAATCGGAACAAACCGTTTTCCTGCAAAAAAGCCTAGATATGACGGAAGCTCTATTTTGAAAAATCTTCGGTACATGCTTGCCGCTAATATACCTACAATAATCCCGCCGAATACCCCGGTGGCCAAGGTCGGAATGCCAAGCACGCTGGCATATTCGTAATTTGTGCCAATCATCGATGGCGTCACACCTATAACGCTGCCCATGGTAACGTTCATGACGAGGTAACCGATGATCGCAGCAAGCCCGGCCACACCTTCGCCTCCGGCCAAGCCGACGGCAACCCCCACTGCAAACAGCAAGGATAAATTCGTGAACACGATTTGTCCCGCATTCATCATGACCGTGGCAGCTGCTTGAACCCAAGCCGCATCGAGCCACGGTGCATACTGCAGGAAATCGGGGTTGACCAGCATATTTCCAAGGCCGAGCAGTAGTCCGGCCGCCGGCAATATGGCCACGGGCAGCATCAGAGCTTTACCGACCCTTTGCAGTACGCCAAAAAGCCGCTTAAACATGAAAATTCTCACCCTCTATCTAATTGTGGTCACAAAGTTGAAAGTAGAGCATCATAAAACAACCAAATCAAAAAAAGGCATGAGTAACCACGGGAAAATGGATGGCTAATCTCATGGATTAGATTACCCAAAAATGGGTAATAACAACCAAATTCCTGTAATACTCATGCCTGATCGAATCAGTTACACGTTTGATTTGAAGTTTTATGCTTCATAACTGTTCGTATTGTAACACCGTTCATTTTTCGTTGCAACCACATGGTGAGGGACTTAATAAAATCTTCACATTTGCTCGCCCTGCTCTTTACGCTGGACCAGCCGCTCCAGATGAATGGTCAAATAACCGGCCTCGGCGGGATATACGGGCTTCTTCAGCCGCTGCTCCATCATCTTCGTCAGTTTCCATGCCAAGGAATACGTCTCGGGATATTCACGCTTCAGCAGACCGTCCAATGAACTCGTCTCGTTCACCGCTTCTCCCCGCCGAATCCGCTCCAAGGCAAACCGGAGGTGAGTCAACAGGCGGGAATAGTCCAGCGTATCCCTCGGGATGACATAATCCAGCTGCTGTTCAACAGTGTGTACTAGATCGGCGATCAGCTCCGAATGTTTGCGGACCTCCGAAATGTGCTGGTTTGTGAGCGCACCGTGAAAATGAAGGGCAATGAATCCGATCTCCTCTTGGCCCAAGTCAACCCCAAGCTTCTCCCGGATGGTACGGACGGCATATTCCGCCATCTCGTACTCTTCAGGATACATCTCTTTGGTTTCGTATAAAAAGGGATTATGAATATAGAGACCTTGGGCATGGCGTTTAATGGCAAATGCGATATGATCCGTCAACGCAATGTGGATATGCTCATTCAGAGGAGCGTCGCTGGATTTGGCAGCATTCAGAATAATGTCATTCATCGCCTCAATCAGCTTCTCATCGATATGAGGCACCAGCTGCTTATACTGCTCCTGCTCCTCCGGTTTGGTCAAAATGAACATCTTCTCGGCAGCGGAGGCCAGGATACGGTCTTTATTCTTCCGGTTAAAGCCGATTCCCTTGCCTATAACAACAACCTCGCCATGTTGCGGATGCTTCGCTATGATTACATTATTGTTCAACACTTTAGCCACTTGTAAGCTGCTCACGTTTGCACCTCTTTTTGATTCATACGCGTATACTCGGATATCTTATCAGAAATATAAGAGCGCGGCAAAATCATATGTGGTTGCCAAAGTCTCCAAAGCGCTGTACCGCTGCCTGTGACCACTATTCCAATCCTACTTAACCGTTCGTTCTATTCTTCCTTCGCAGCACTTGTCTCTACAGCCACCGGTACCGGGACAAGCTCCTGCTCAACGGCTACCGGCTTTTGGACTGGAGCAGCTTTCTTTGTCGTCAGGCCCTTAATCAGTTCTTCCACATCAATCCCTGACACACTCTTCAGCATTTCAGGCGCCGTGGACATCAGCTCGGTCACATAATTGCTCACGCGAGCCGCTCCTTCGCCTTTACCTGTATCAACAACCGTCAGCTTGTCGATGGATGAGATTGGCTGAGCAATCTTACCGGCAAGCTCAGGCAGCATTTTTACGATGATGTCGAGCACCGCAGCTTCTCCGAACTTCTGGAACGCTTCGGCGAGTTTCTCCTTGGCATCGGCTTCGGCAATACCGCGCAGACGAATAACTTCAGCTTCGGCCGTACCTTTCGCACGCTCGGCATCTGCAACGGCCAGACCATCCAGACGTTTCTGTTCGGCAGACGCTTTGGCCTGCGTTTCGATGGAGTACTGCAAGGCATCCGCTTCCCGCATCTTGCGGGCCTTATCCGCTTCGGCCGCCTGCTCAACGGCATAGCGATCCGCTTCGGCTTTTTTCTTCACGTCTGCGTCGTACTGCTTCTCGCGAATCATGATTTCTTTTTCCTGCAGATCGATTTCGCGTTCCTTACGAACGAGCTCAACCTTCATCTGCTCCTCAACCGCCGTTTGTCTGGCACGGGCTTCCTGGATATGATAGGCTTGGTCCGCTTCGGCCTTCGCCGTATCTTGCTCCTTCTTAAAGGAAGCGACCTTCAGCTCCCGTTCCTTCTCGGCTTCCGCGATATTGGTATCACGTATAACCTCGGCCTTCTGTCCTTCTTCTTCCGCACGCGCTTTCTGAATCCGCGCGTCACGCACCGCTTCGGCTTCGGCAATCTCCGCATCCCGCTTTACCGTAGCGATCCGTGGTTTACCCAGCGCTTCCAGATATCCATGCTTGTCGCGAACGTCCTTAATGGTAAAGGAAACGATCTGCAGTCCCATTTTCTTCAGGTCTCTTGCAGCCACACCCTGAACCTCCTGCGCGAACTTGTCACGGTTACGGTATACTTCCTCTACCGTCATGGAACCGAGAATGGCACGAAGATGGCCTTCCAGCACTTCCTGGGCTTCGCCCTTCAGCGCTTCAATCGGCTTGCCCATGAATTGCTCGGCTGCCGTTGCCACGTCTTCGATCGAGCTTCCCACTTTAATGATGGCTACCCCATCGGCCATAACCGGAACACCTTGCTCCGTGTACACTTCAGGTGTCATGACATCCAGTTTATGAGATAAGAGCGATACAAATTCGGAACGCTGAAATACGGGGAGTATAAAAGCGCCGCCGCCGCGCACGATTTTGATTTTGCGGCCGGATTCATCCTCCGACAAATTTTTGCTTCCCAAAAAAGAACCGGTTACGATCATCGCTTCATCCGGACTCACCGTTTTGTAACGAGCCCAGAACGCAAGTCCTAACACGACAATGACCCCTACAACAATCGACGGAATTACTAAGTACTCTGGCATTGAATCAATCCTCTCCTTTTCGTTCTTCCAGTTCGGACACTCTAAGGACACCCTCAACAACGTCGACTACCACCACGCGGACACCTGCAGCAAGATTTTGACGATCAAAGCTAGACGCGATGTGCGTTGTGTTGCCTGCGCCAATCTTGACCATCACTTCACCGAATCCTTCTGCAGGAAGCGGTACGGTGACAACGCCGATCATGCCCGCCAGCTCCTTTATGGAGAAGCCCGTCGAGTTCTCGCTGTTCTCCATCGGTTTAACGTAGCCGAAGTAGACGAGAATCGAAATGACGATAGCCGCTAAGACAGACAGCGTTACATGGGCACCTGCCGCTAATTCCGTGTATTTCGTCAGCATGATGCCGGTACCGCCAAATACGGTGATTCCCCCAGCGATTACAACAGGATTGAAAAAATCCACTGACAAAAAGTCCAACAATCCGTCAAGCGCCGAGCTAAGTATGTCGCCAAGCACCACGGTTACGATGGCAAATATCACGCCTCCGATTAGACAGCCCCAATATAACGCTTCCATGTTGATTGCCCCCTCTAGAATTCCTTACTGTGTATAACAAGTAATACGGCAAAATGTTTGCTAAAGTTTCAATTAATTCCCTCAAACGTATGAAAATCTCTTCATATCTATATTCCACGTCCCAATTAAAAAGCCTGCACGGCATGAGCCGGCAGGCTTTGAAATGATTCTATTCCTTGTCATATAACGACAGGACAACCCTTATAACGACATTCGATAAATCTCCACGACGTCTTCACGCTGCAGCTTGCGGAAGTTGCCAAAAGGACCAAACCGCATCGCCTTATCGGCCATAGCCTCGATCTGGCTGTCGTCAATATCGTACGCTCCCAGTGTGCTAGGCGCACCGATGGAAGTCCAGAAGCTGCGAAGCGCTTCAATTCCTTCCAATCCGATGGCTTCATCGCTTTTTCCTGCCGGGTCCACCCCGAATACGTTCACGGCAAGTGACTTGAAGCGCTGAGGATCCGCACTCTGGTTATATTTCATCCAATTCGGGAACAGGATCGCCAGTCCGCCGCCATGCGGAATATCGTATACGGCGGATACCGCGTGCTCGATGTTATGGGTTCCCCAGTCGCCGGCCATCCCCATATTGATCATGCCGTTGAGCGCCATCGTTCCGCAGTACATGATCGTCTCGCGGTGCTCATAGTTCTCCAGATCCTCAACCAGCTTCGGTGCTGTATCGATAACGGTACGAAGTATCGTTTCGCAGAATCCGTCCTGCACGGGCGTGTTGGTGTCTTGGTGGAAATAGTGCTCCAGCACGTGAGACATGATATCTACGATACCGTACACCGTTTGATCCCGCGGAAGAGAGAACGTATGTACAGGGTCCAGAATCGAAAATGCGGGGTACGCATGAGGACTTCCCCAGCCCATCTTCTCTTGAGTTACTTCATTGGTGATGACGGAGCCGCCGTTCATCTCCGATCCCGTTGCAGCCATCGTAAGAACCGTTCCAAGCGGCAGACCCGCTTGCGGAACGGCTTTGCGCTCTACGAAATCCCACATATCTCCGTCATATTTGGCGCCAACGGCAATGGCCTTGGAGCAGTCAAGGACGCTTCCGCCGCCAACGGCCAGAATGAGATCAATGTTATGCTCCCGGCACAATGCCACACCCTTATGAACCGTCGACAGGCGCGGGTTCGGTTCCACACCGGCAAGCTCCGTTACTACCGCATTTGCTTCCTGCAGTAACGCGATAACCTGGTCGTACAGCCCGCTGCGCTTAATGCTGCCGCCACCATATACAAGTAATACGTTCCGGCCGTATTTGGCCACTTCACTACTTAAAGCACTCAGCTTGCCCTTGCCAAAAATCAACTGAGTCGGATTATGAAAGACAAAAGGTCTCATGTACATTACCTCCATGGCATCTTGTTTGCATCTATATTCTATCGTGCATGCTTTTTCATTCTATACCATTCCCATTATGCAAAACAAACAGCCGTCCTTCTCCAGAAAGATCGGCTGTTTGAATGATGATCCTAGTTATCGTTAACTTCAATACATCATATATCCATCAATGAATGTCTATCTGCTGTCAGGAACGTATCCCATATGGCTCAGGAATCGCTGAAATGCCTGTTGTCCTTCCGCCGTCTGTTTGTACACCCCGGCATGCTCCAAAATGGTCGTGAATTTGCTGCCGACCTCTCGGCGTATCAGCTGGGTGGCCCCGGCTTTATCGGATGCGGTAATTCCCCGTCCTCGCAGCTCCTCGATCCAGTCGCCGTGGACGGCGAGCGGATGGTCAGCCGCCTGGCTGTCCGCATACAGCGCCTCGTCCCCCGCCAGAATCTCGGCGATTTGGTCCAGCTCTTCCTTGAGTCTGCCCGGCAGGATCGCCAGTCCCATCACTTCGATCAAGCCGATGTTTTCTTTCTTGATGTGGAACATCTCCCGGTGAGGGTGGAAGATCCCTTCCGGATATTGCTCATTCGTCCGATTGTTCCGCAAAACCAGGTCCATCTCATAGATGCCCTCGTCATTTCGGCGGGCAATCGGAGTCACCGTATTATGGCGGACCCGCTCTCCGTCCACTTCGCTGAACGCTTCAATGTCTGCTGAAGGATCACTGTAGATTTTCCATGCCTCGTATATACTGTTCGCGCATTCAAGGAGGGATTCCCGGTCCTTTGAGGATAGCCTAATGACTGACATCGGCCACTTCACGATGGCCACGGATACGCCCGGATAATCCCCATGCGCAAATCCGGCCACCTTCGGCGCTTTCTGAATCGGGAAGGTATGTCGTCCCCCTTGAAAATGATCGTGCGTGAGTATCGAGCCCCCGACAATCGGAAGATCCGCATTCGAGCCGAGAAAATAGTGCGGGTAGGCATGGACGAAGCTCAAGAGACGGGCAAGCGTCGCTTTGGTCAGCTTCATCGGTACATGGTCGTGATGGAATACAATACAGTGCTCGTTATAGTAAACATATGGCGAATATTGGAAGAACCATGGTTCACCGTTCAACTCCAGCGGAATAATGCGCAGGTTCTGCCGCGCCGGGTGATTGACCCTGCCTGCATAACCCACATTCTCCCGGCAGAGCTGGCACTTCGGATAGATCGGCGGAGGCAGCAGTTTGGCCATGGCGATTTCCTTCGGGCTCTTCTCCGGCTTGGATAGATTGATGGTAATCTCAATATCGCCGTATGCGCTGGCATGCCGCCAGTATTCGTTTTTGGCTACACGATCCATCCGAATATAGTTGGAGTCGATGCACAAATTGTAAAATTGTCGGGTAGCCTCGATGATCCCCTGCTCATGCTCAACCGTCCGGAACCGAGCGGTCACTTCCGAAGGTCTTGCCATGAGACGGCCCATGATTTTGGCGTCCAGCAAATCCCGGTACGTATCGGTATTCTCGGGGATCATACCATGTGCCGCGCCGTAATCGATCATAATGTCGAGCATAGTCTGAGGCCCATCCGGTATCGGGTCGTTCACTTCGTCGTCGTACGGTTCGCTGAATCCGAAATCCTCCAGCAGCAAATTGCGGCTGCAATCGGCATCGGCTACCTGAATCAGGCCTTTATGAAGTGCAAAACGCACCAGCATTTCAATCGCATGAAGAACCTGCTTGGATTCGGGAGTTCCTGATGTTGCTGCATTCATGGTCATCGTCCCCCTTGGATTAATTGTCACCGTAACCGTCCGGACGGCTGCTGTGCCATTTCCATGCGCTCTCGATAATCTCCTCAAGCGTCGTTCGGGATGGTGTCCATCCGAGAACCGTTCGCGCTTTGTCCGATGACGCCACCAATACCGCAGGGTCACCGGCACGGCGAGCTTCCATGACAACCGGAATATCGGCACCCGTCACCTGCTTCGAGGTCTCGATAACCTCCTTAACCGAAAACCCAAGTCCGTTGCCGAGGTTAAACACATTGCTGGACTCTCCGCGGCGGAGGTACTCAACCGCGCGCAGATGCGCGTTCGCAAGATCGCTGACATGAATGTAGTCACGGACACATGTGCCATCAGGCGTTGCATAATCATCGCCAAACACCGAGATGCTTGGGCGCTGTTTCAAAGCCGTTTGCAGGACAAGCGGAATCAGATGGCTTTCCGGCCGGTGATCCTCGCCGATTTTTCCGCTGGCATGCGATCCGGCTGCGTTGAAGTAACGAAGGGACACATACTTCACGCCAAGCACGGTATCGAACCAGGACATCATCCGTTCCATCATCAGCTTGGTTTCCCCGTACACGTTCGTTGGCTGCGTCCGGTCCGTTTCCTCGATCGGCACCTTCTCAGGCTCGCCGTAGGTTGCTGCCGTTGACGAGAAGACGATCTTCCGCACACCCGCTTCATTCATGGCTTCCAGCAGGCACAGCGTGCCGTATACGTTGTTATCGTAATATTTCACCGGATCTTTCATGCTCTCGCCAACCAGAGAATTCGCGGCAAAATGGATAACGGCATCAATGTCGTTTTCCGAAAACAGCTGCTTCAGCAGCGCCTTGTCACGTAAATCGCCAACATACAGCTTTCCGCCCAGCAGTGCTTGGCGATGCCCCGTCTCCAGGCTGTCGATCACAACAACCTCTTCCCCCTGCTCCAAGAGCTCCGCTACGGTGTGAGAACCGATATAACCCGCACCACCAGTTACTAAAATAGCCATATTATTCGCCCTCCTTCACTTCATGCACACCTTGACCTACACCGCATACGTAGAAATCCGGCTTCAGTCCAATTCTGGTTTCATACTGCTGCCCCACTTCCGCGATGAAACGCTCCACCGCATCCTCGTGCACGAGAGATACCGTACAGCCTCCAAAGCCGGCTCCCGTCATTCTGGAACCCAGCGTGCCTGGAATCCGCTGAGCTTCTTCCACCAGCGCATCCAGCTCATCGCCCGTTACTTCGTACAGATAACGCAAAGAGTCGTGGGACTGATTCATATATTGTCCGAAAGCTTCCAGATCACCGTTCTTCAAAGCCTTCACGGAATCATGCACACGCTGGTTTTCCTCAACGACATGCTGGGCACGTCTTCGGACGGTTTCATCCCGGATGCTGTCCTGCAAGGTTGCGAATTGATCCGGATTCAGTTGAGCGAGATACGATAATGCCGGCAGCTCCTTCTGCAAAATTTCCAAAGCGCGGTCGCACTCGCTGCGGCGTTCATTGTATTTGGAATCGACGAGTCCGCGCCGTTTGTTGGTATTCGAAATCACGATTTTATATGCTCCGGTCCGGAAAGGTACCAGCTCATACTCCAGCGTATCGCACATTAATAGAATGGCATGATCCTGCTTGCCGTTGGCTACGGCGAATTGATCCATAATGCCGGAGTTGACGCCAACGAACAGGTTCTCCACCCGCTGCGAAAGCTTCGCAATCTCCACCGTATCCGTTTCCTTGCCTTCCATCTTCAAGAAGGCGTAAGCTGTGACCACTTCAATGGACGCCGAGGACGAGAGGCCTGCTCCATTCGGGATATCCCCATGGTAGAGCAGGTCATAACCGCTGCTAAGGTTGCAGCCGATTTTATTCAGCTCCGTTATGACGCCGACCGGATAATCCGTCCATTGATCGCTTTTGTGGCCATAATCATCATCCAGGCTGATCGTTAGTTCATAGGGGATATTCGTGGATGAAAAGCTCACCTTGTTATCGTCGCGCGGCCTTATAATCAAGGTGGTACCAAACTCCAAGGCGGCCGGAAGCACGTAACCTCCGTTATAATCCAAATGCTCCCCTATTAGATTCACACGACCGGGCGCGTTAAATATTCGAACCTTATGCTGGTTCTCACCGTGCTTGTCCATAAATCTTTCCATAAGCTGTTGTGTCGTCACTGCCATCACTCCATCCTGTACATATGGTAGTTTTACTGTCTTCAGTATAATGGAAATCTCGTTAACCGATAATGAAATCTTGTGCTTTACATATGGATTTATGTGACTTCTGGAGGTACAATGAATTCATAAAATCAAAGATATCACCGCAGTTCCTCTTTTTCCCAAACTTATTGTAAAGGAAAATGAATGATGAAACCAACCTATTCTGTTGCTTCCAATCCTGCACAGCAAGGCAGCGGTTCGCTCCACGTCCGATTCGCCGGTGAGAGCCAGACCCGGCCGGAGCATGCATTGGGGCCGAAAATATACGATCATTACTTATTGCATATCATCGAGTCGGGACATGGTGTATTTCGAACCGAAACCGACAGGTATCAGCTCGGCCCCGGCGACTGTTTCCTGATCCATCCCGGTCAGATTGTCAGTTATGTATCCGATGCGAGCCAGCCCTGGCGTTACCGGTGGGTTGCCTTTGATGGAGAGCAAGCCGGCGAAAGCGTATCCCGTTCGGGACTCACACCCGAAAAGCCTGTCCTCCATCTCATGGAGAACAACCCGATTCCCGGCTATGTGTCCCTTATTCAAAGCCATTTTCAATCCAGGGAAGAAAGCTCCCATGTCGCCGCCATCGGTTATCTGCATTTAATCTGGGCTGAGATCATGAATCGGAGTGACCGACCGTCCCGTTTAACATTGGCAGAACCGCAGGTTCAGCGCACGGTAAAGCAAATGATCAATTACATGGCTTCTCAATACGCTCATCCCGTCTCGATTGAACAAATGTGTGCTAGCCTAGGCTATAACCGCGCATACTTGTCGCGCATCTTCAAGCAGGAAACGGGCATGACTCCGATTACGTATCTGCTTAAATTGAGAATCGACCAATCCAAGCGGCTGCTGCGCGAACGCCCCGATTTGTCCATCGAGCAGGTTTCCGCATCCGTTGGACTCACCGATGCACTCTATTTCTCGCGTCAGTTCAAGCGTCTTGTCGGCCGATCCCCGACACGGTACCGCAAGGATATCCTCTCATCATCCGCACATACTTAACGATATCGTATGCCCGATAGATCTAAACGAAAAAGGAGCGCCTGTCAGGTCTGTCATCATCCTGAGGCGCTCCATTCATGTATGTTGGTATCTATGATGTTCTGTTCAGCATCCAATCATTAGTGGTACATGATCTACCCCTCTGCAGAAGAGGCGTTTTCCGTTTTCAGGATCGCTTCAATGCGATCCAGTTCTTCCTTCGAGAACTCCAGGTTGTTCAAGGCAGCCACATTGTCTTCAATCTGGCTCACCTTGCTTGCCCCGATCAAGGCAGATGTCACCCTGCCGCCACGGAGGACCCAGGCGAGGGCAAATTGGGCGAGACTCTGGTTCCGCGCTTGGGCGATTTGGTTCAAAGCTCTGATCTTGCGCAGCACCTCGGGCGTGATATTGCTTTCGTTCAAGAATACGGATGCGCTTGCGGCGCGTGAATCGCCAGGCACGCCGTTCAAATACTTGTTGGTGAGGAGTCCTTGAGCAAGCGGAGTGAATGCGATGCTTCCGACCCCGTTCTCTTCCAGACAATCGAGTAATCCGTTCTCCACCCAGCGATCCAGCATGGAATAGCTTGGTTGATGGATAAGCAGCGGAGTTCCCAGGCTTTTCAGAATCGATATCGCTTCCCGCGTCTTCTCCGGCGAATAATTGGATACTCCAACATAAAGCGCCTTGCCTGAACGAACAAGATGATCCAGGGCTGCCATGGTTTCCTCCAGCGGCGTTTCCGGATCCATCCGATGATGATAGAAAATATCGACGTAGTCCAGGCCCATTCGTTTCAAGCTCTGATCGAGACTTGCTACCAGATATTTGCGCGACCCGAAGTCACCGTAGGGTCCAGGCCACATATAATAGCCCGCTTTGGACGAAATGACGATTTCATCACGGTAAGCCTTAAGATCTCTTGAGAGAACTTTACCGAACGTCTCTTCGGCAGAGCCTGCAGGCGGTCCGTAATTGTTCGCCAGATCGAAGTGGGTAATGCCCAGATCGAAGGAGCGCGTAATCATATTACGCCCGTTTTCATACGAGTCGACACCACCGAAATTATGCCATAATCCAAGGGAGATCGCCGGAAGTTTCAATCCGGACCGCCCCACGCGGTTATACTTCATTCCTTCATAGCGGTCTTCGCTAGCCACATAGGTCACTTGCAATCCCTGCCTCTCTAAGTGATAGGTCCATTGCTAAATTCCATCTTAACGTGTTTGAACGTCCTTTGACAAGAAAACGATTACAGACATAGATGCAGCAGCACGCCGCCGCTGTCGCCGTTACGTACTGATCAGCTTATCCACCTGCGTCATGACCTGACCGATCCGATCCGCAATCAAGAGGCCTGCCCGGTGATCGTAAGGGGTTGGATCTGCATTCAGCAAAGCTACCTTGCTTCCATGAAAATAGGATATCAAACTCGCAGCGGGGTGTACCGTCAGGGAAGTCCCGCCAATAATCAATAAATCCGCCGTCGATATTTCCTGAACCGAGCGCATGATGATGTTCTGGTCCAATTCCTCTTCATACAGTACAACATCCGGCCTCACCAGCCCTCCGCAATCCTTGCAGCGCGGGACGGTTTCCTTGATGTCCAGAATATCCTGCAGGCTGTAGTGCCTGGAGCAATCCATGCAATAATTGCGATGCACAGAGCCATGAAGCTCCAACACCTCGGAACATCCTGCGGTCTGATGCAAACCGTCGATATTTTGCGTAATCACCGCCTTCAGCTTACCGTCATGTTCCAGTCTCGACAATAGCCGGTGACAGCCGTTCGGCTGTGCATGCGGGTGAAGCATCTTGCTTCGATAAAAGTCGTAGAACACTTCCGGATGCTTCATGAAAAAGGTGTGGCTGAGCATGACCTCCGGCGGATACGGAGATTGGTGCTCGCTCTGGTATAGTCCGGCTGCCGAACGGAAGTCAGGAATCCCGCTCTCCGTGGAGGTACCGGCTCCCCCGAAAAAAACAATGTAGTCGCTCGCTTCGATCCATGTTGCCAACTGCTCGATCTTTTCCCTGTTCTCCACTCTTTTACACCTCCGTACAGCCCTTAAAATAACACGTCTACCTGTGCACGTCTAATTCATTATAATCGGATATGACGACATCGGCATCTGTCAGATGTACAGGTTCCCCTTCATCTGTCATTAAACCCACAGCCAGAGCGGCGCCTGCTTGCTTCGCCATTTGCATATCCGCGTTGCTGTCACCGATCACCACCGCTTCCTCGGGCATAATCCCAAGCAGTCGGCATGCAGTCTCCGTCATTTCCGGGTGCGGCTTGCCGTTTCGAACCTGATCTCTTCCCAAAATGGCCGTAAAGGAAGAGCGAAGCCCCATCCACTCCAACTGTTCCTCGGCATTTGAAGTATCATCCGAAGTAACCACGGCCATCTTCACGGAAGCCAAGCTGCACTTCTTCAGAAAATTTTCCAGCCCCGGCATCGGGAATGCCGGCTTCTGCTGACGAACTTCATACATGGCATTTTTCGTAATTTGATGGACCTGCATAATTGCCTCGTTCCAGGGCATTCCCGCAGCGTACAGCTGCCAGGCTAGCAGCCCGTTTGTCTCCTCCACGGTGCCCATGGCGAGCGGACCCTGAACATCGTAACCCGACACCCGCCCGCTCGCATCATGTTTTGTGCCCAGCACCTGTTCTTTCGGCAGCGTGAAGCCGGCTCCCATTAATTCCAGCCGTTCCTCCATGAACTTGAGCACATAATCGGCCCATCCTCCCCACAGCGCCATGAAATGGAGCAGCGTTCCGTCTTTATCAAACAAAATCCCTTTGCAGGGAACGGTTCGTCCCTTCACTTGAACAAACGGCAATGTAAAAAACCTCCCTATCCTTTTCTTGATCATACTCTTATTAAACCATGAAATAAACTATGATTTAAACGGAATTAACGCTGGGACTCTGAATTCGATCCGATATGGAAATTTACCAATCTTTAGTCGAATGTTTTGATTCATGACAAATAAGCCGTGGTAAGTAACATATACGCATAGCAAATACGACGGTAAAGGAGTGATTTGTGATGGCAAACAGCAGCAATCGAAAGATGACCCGCGAAGAAGCAGGACGTCTTGGCGGCGAAGCGACCGCGAAAAAGCATAGCCGAGAATTCTACCAGGAAATCGGCAAAAAAGGCGGCAAAGCGACGTCCAAGAACCATAGCCGCGAGTTTTACCAGGAGATCGGTCAAAAGGGCGGCGAAGCTACCTCGCGGAATCATAATCGTGAATTCTATCAGGAAATTGGCCGCAAAGGCGGCAAGAAATAGCATCATCACTCAATAAGAAGCCTGTTCCCGCCCTAGGAGAGCAGGCTCTTTACATGCCATCGCAATAGGCTTCTTTCCATCGCTTCCTATTAATATCATGTAGAAAAACCTGCCTTTTTGTGATAGACTCATTTAAAACCTATTCGCTGTTTACAGGTACCCGGCTGCTTTGCCGGAAGACCGCGCTAAAGCGTAACAATTTTATAATAGATCTGGGGGGAAATCGACATCATGACAACCAAAAAAATGCGTTCAGACATGATCAAAAAAGGCTTTGACCGCGCGCCGCACCGCAGCCTTCTGCGTGCAGCAGGCGTTAAGGAAGAGGATTTCGGCAAACCGTTTATCGCCGTATGTAACTCTTACATCGACATCGTTCCGGGTCATGTGCATCTACAGGAATTCGGTAAAATCGTGAAGGAAGCGATCCGTGAAGCCGGCGGCGTTCCGTTCGAATTCAACACCATCGGCGTGGATGACGGAATTGCCATGGGACATATCGGCATGCGCTACTCGCTGCCAAGCCGCGAGATCATAGCGGACTCCCTGGAAACCGTCGTATCCGCTCACTGGTTCGACGGTATGGTATGTATCCCGAACTGTGACAAAATTACGCCCGGCATGCTGATGGGTGCCCTGCGCGTTAATATTCCGACGGTGTTTGTCAGCGGCGGACCGATGAAAGCCGGCGTGGACAGCAAAGGCCGTAAATTGTCCCTGACCTCCGTATTTGAAGGCGTGGGCGCTCACCAGGTCGGCAAAATCAATGATGATGAGCTCCTGGAATTGGAACAATTCGGTTGTCCAACCTGCGGATCCTGCTCCGGCATGTTTACCGCCAACTCCATGAACTGTCTCGCCGAGGCGCTCGGTCTGGCTCTCCCGGGCAATGGTACCATTCTTGCCATCGCCGAAGAGCGCAAAGAATTCGTCAAACAATCCGCTAAACAATTGATGGAGCTCGTAAAAATGGACCTCAAGCCGCGTGATATCGTAACCGTTGAAGCGATCGACAACGCGTTTGCGCTGGATATGGCGATGGGCGGCTCCACCAACACGGTGCTTCATACGCTGGCTCTCGCTCAAGAAGCCGGTCTCGAATACCCGCTGGAGCGGATCAATGAAGTTGCTGACCGCGTTCCTCACATCTCCAAGCTGGCTCCAGCTTCGGATTACTTTATTGAAGACGTACACTTAGCAGGCGGTGTGAGCGCGGTTCTGCATGAGCTTCTCAAGAAGCCGGGCGCACTGCACGGGGATTGCATCACCGTAACAGGCAAGACGCTGGCCGAGAACGTAGCGGGCTGTGAAATCCAGGATCAGAACGTCATCCATCCGATCGATTCCCCGTATTCCGAGCGCGGCGGACTCGCAGTACTGTACGGCAATCTGGCTCCTGAAGGTTCGATCATCAAAGTCGGTGCCGTTGATCCATCGGTTGGCGGATACCATAAAGGGCCTGCCATCTGCTTTAACTCGCAGGATGAAGCGCTTAGCGGTATTGCCAACGGGAAGGTCAAAGAAGGTCACGTGGTTGTCATTCGTTATGAAGGGCCTAAGGGCGGACCGGGCATGCCGGAAATGCTGGCGCCGACCTCCCAGATCGCAGGTATGGGGCTTGGAGCCAAAGTCGGTCTGATCACAGACGGACGCTTCTCCGGTGCTTCCCGTGGCATCAGCATCGGACATATCTCGCCGGAAGCGGCAGAAGGCGGACCTATCGCTTTCGTTGAAGACGGAGATATCATCGAGCTGGACCTGAATAACCGGACCATTCAATTACTGGACGTTTCCGATGAGGAAATGGCTGTACGCCGAAGCAAATGGGTTGACTTCGAACCGAAGGTGAAGACCGGTTATCTCGCTCGCTACTCGAAGCTTGTTACGAACGCCAGCTCAGGCGGCGTATTGAAAATCTAACTCATACAAAGCAAAGGGGTTATCCCTCGCAGGCATTGGTAAGCCTGCGGGGATAACCCCTTTTTTATATCCAAATTACAGCTTAGAGATAATCCATACATAATGACAGTAAACAAATCGGTTCGATGAACTACATGCCCTGCGATGCACTGGCAACCGCCAGGTCACCCACATGTTCCTGTTGTATTTCCTGCTGCTCCTCGGATGGAGGCTGAAGCTGACTCTTCTTCTCAGCATAACGCCCGATCAGAACATCCACCGGCATCATGAGCATCTTCGGTTCCATAATATGACTGCCCTCTTTAAGACGGGCCTGCCCTTTCGGGTGAATGACGCTAAGCAGCAGTTTCAGATAAAGTCTGGATGAGCTTGCAAACAGTCCCCGCGGTAAATCCATGACAAGAAATCCGAATTGCTCCGGTCCCCGTGAAATCATAGTTACAGCATACAATCCCTTGATATCCTTGTACTCGGGCCGTTCCAATACCATATTAGCCATAGAAGGCAGGTCTTTCTGCACGGCACGAATCATTTTGATGGCAAGCTGTACTTCCGAACGGGAGCGGCTGCCGATCTCGAACAATTTTTTGTTATCAAAATGGAGCTCCAGCACCTGGTCTCCCTTTTCAAGCAGACTGCCATCTTCCATCACAACCGTTTTACCGGTAAAAGCACGCTTCCGGAAATGCAGCATCGGATCTGCCGGAGTAACCGTTTCGAGTGCAAATACCGCATGAAATCCTTTTTCCCACAAAAGCCACAACGAGACGATCATACGCTTGAGAGGAGACAGCTTCTTCGCTTTCGCTTTGCTTTCCTTCGCCATCATGTCGTCGATTCGGATGCTTCTCATTCCCTTCTGCTCTGCGACTTTGAGAACACGTTCCAACGCGATCAGCATTTGCTCTGGTGCATCGGGGTTCGCCCCCATCGTCGTGCCGCAGTCATGAAGGAGCATGACCTCGCCACCGCTAAGCTTGGCAAGCATTCGCTGCGTTAGCTTGTCGGCGCCAATTTTGCTCCGCCAATCATTAAACATCGACGACCATAGGATAATGCGGCAGCCGGTATTCTTGGCAAAATCGAATAAATTCACGATTCCCCATGGCGGTCTGTAATAACTCGAACGTTCACCGGTGATGGAGTAAATAATATCATCCGTGCGCTTGACTTGTTTACGGACGGTGACCGGCCGCATGAACCAATTGCTCTTGTGAACATAGTTGTGAATCCCGATCAGATGACCTTCACTATGAATGCGTTTTACAACTTCTGGATGTTTCTCGGCATGAGAACCCACCAGGAAAAACGTCGCCTTCATATTATACTGCTTCAAAAGATCCAGCAGTCTTGGTGTATAGAACGGATCAGGACCATCATCAAAGGTTAAGGCGAAGTCGTTCGAGCCTGTTCCCCTGCGAAATACTCGGAAACCAAATATCCGGGTCAAGATGCCGGGAATGAATGCATAAAAAGATGAAAGGTAAAACAACCATAGCAGTAATGTTTGCATGCTAACTCCCCGCTTTTTATTTCTTTTTCTAATGAACCCACTATTATTATTTTAGCATAGCACTTAAAGAAATAGGCTTTTTTTTCACAAATCGTGTACAATGATATCAATTAATAAAGTATAAAGGAGCCGATATCCCACTATGCTTCCCTTGTATAAAAAATATTGGAGAACCGCCTTCGATATAGGTTTAATCGTGCTTACGGTTTACCTGATCATGTTCATATTCAGCAAGCTGTACCAAATTGCGGCTCCGGTGTTTTTATCTTTCCTCGTTTTCCTGATTATCGAGCCTTTCTCCAAATTCTTGCACCGCAGGGGACTGCCAAAACCGTTTGCCGCCGCGATATCCGTTCTGCTCTTCCTGCTCGTTATCCTGGGCATCCTGTTCGGAGCCGGCGCGCTCATCGTATCGCAGTTCATGAATCTGCAGGATAATTTGCCGGGTTATACCAAAACGATCCAGAAGCATTTCTCAGAGAGCCTGATGTTTCTCCAATCCAAGCTCGACGCGCTGCCACCGGATCTGACCGACCGTCTGAACGGTTATTTTCAGGACATTACCACTTTTGCCCAGGGTGCAGCCGAGTCGTTCTTTCATTATGTCGTTGGCTTTATGGGGTCGTTCTCCTCGTTCATCGCGAATTTCGGGGTTGCGATCATCCTTGCCTTCTTCCTGAGCATTGAGATCGGCAGCTGGCGGAGAATTGCCAAAGACAAGACGCCAAAGACCCTCAAGACGGCTTTTGTGTTCCTCAAGGAAAATGTATTCAAGGCGATTGGCTCGTATTTAAAAGCCCAGATGAAGTTGGTCAGCATTACCTTTGTCATTATATACATAGGACTCTTGATATTAGGTACGGGAAATTCCTTGTCCGTTGCGCTCATCTGCGCTGTGTTCGATGTACTGCCGCTGCTGGGTGTTCCCGTTATTCTTATTCCGTGGATTACCTATTTGTTCATCGTCGGCAACACCGGGCTTGCCATTGGCTTGATCGTACTGCTTGCCGTAGTTGTGATTTCCAGACAGCTGCTTGAGCCAAAAATTACAGGAAACTCGATCGGCGTATCCTCTGCATTTCTGATGCTGTCCTTCATGATGATCTCGCTGTCCATTTTTGGAGTTGCCGGTTTGATCCTGGCTCCCATCCTGCTGATTCTCATTAAGGAATTGCTTACCCAAGGATATCTGAAGCAGTGGATCCGGCTTCCGAGCGAAGAATTCGATGTGTCCCCTTGGGACATGTCCCGCTCTTACGCAGAGCCGGAGGCCGATTCAACCGAAGCCAAGAAATCGGAAACCTGACCGAATACGTCGGTTGCCTGATTGCTGCTGTTCAGGCTCCGATTCTCAACCAATACAGCCACGGCATAACGTGGCTTCTCCACTGGGCCGTACCCGACAAACCACTGGTTGTTTCGGGAACGGCCTTTTACTGTTACCTGAGCCGTTCCGGATTTACCGGCAAGAGTCCATTTGCGATTTTTTAATGAGCTGCCAGTTCCCTCTTCGACAACATCCTTCATCCACTCGAGCAGGATGGAAGAGGTTTCACGGGAAATCCCCTTTCCTGATGTTCGCTCCTTTAGCGGATCCGTATCTTGAAGCAACTGGCCGTTAGCATACCGGATCTGCTGTAAAATACGGGGCTTGGTCTTCACCCCGCCATGAAGGAGCGTTACTATCGCATTAGCAGCTTGCAGCGGGGATACGGCAGCGTCTCTTTGGCCTATGCCTGTCTGAACCCTGACACCTGCATCAGAGGCGTCCACAGAACTGGAAAATACCGTGCCCTTCTCTTCATGATCCAATGGCGCGAAGGAACGGAGCCCCAGAAACTGCTGGGTTTTCCAGCCTACCGTTTGCCCGAAACCCAGCGCGGAGGCCGCCTCCGCCATTTGCTGAGCTGATAATCTCTCCGCAAGTGCAGCAAATACGACGTTGCATGACTCCGCGAAGCCTTCACGAAGATCAATCGTTCCATGCCCTCCCTTTTTCCAGCAGGACATTCCGAACTTACCGTATTCGCCATCACAATGGAAGTGTTCAGCTTCAGAGCTTAACCCATTCTTAAGTATGGCTGCAGCCGTGACTAACTTGAAGATGGATCCTGGCGTGGCTGCTTTCAACCCGCGGTTCTCCCACTGACCATCCTTCGGGTGAATCTGCTCCGGATTGTAGAAGGGTCTGGAAACCATGGCCACGATATCCGCATTTCGGGCATCCAGTACAACTACCGCCCCTTCTTTCATGCCCGCTTTCTCCGTTATGGCCTCAATCCCTTGTTGAATATCGATATCAATCGTGGTGGTTACCCGTAACGGATAGTACCGATTGTCAGGCGCCTTCACCATCGGTTTAATATCCTGAATGACGTCATTGGTGCTGTTAACCGGAAAATAGACGATGGTCGGCCCTTCTCCCCGTATCAACGAATCCATCGTTTTCTCCAATCCACTGGTTCCGGTAACCTCCGGATTATCGTCAAAGAACAGGCTTTCCTTACGCTGACCGGACACAAATCCAAGCCACTGCATTCCCGATTGACGATGGCCGTACCGCTGCTCATAAGGAAGAACCTTGAGTTTAGGTAGGTCAAGTTCTTGAATCTGCGTTATCTGATCTTTGGTTAAGGAACGAGGAATGAGGGAGTTGTCTCCATGCCACAATTCTGGCTCCTTTAACTTGCCCCAAGTCTGTATCAAATGATCCTTATTCGTTCCCAGTATACGGGCCAGCTTCACTAACTGTTTATGGGAATTCTTCAGTTCCTTCTCGCCAGCAGGAAACAACACGGCTGCCCAAATGAGTTTGCCCGTGAGCGGTTTTCCGTTCCGATCCGTAAAATGTCCGCGACCGGAATCCAGCACAATGCCCCGCTCCCTCTGTATCAGCGATGCCTCTACCATCGTATGCCGGCTGCCGGGAACCCGCTGATGCTTCATCACGAGTTGTACCCATCCAAGACGCAGCGTCAAAACGGCAATTAAAATCGTCAGTATCAGCCATCCGTATGTAATTCGCTTATTGCGGATAAGCCTCATGTCTTGCTCCTCCAATATGGTCTATTGTCTCATCATTATTTCCATATGGAACCTGACTCAATCAGCAGCTTCACCGCATAGGCTGCAGCAAATGGAGTTTTCCTCTGAAAGTTAAAAAAAGGCTGCCCCATCAGCTTAAACTGATGGAACAGCCTTTGAATTATGCAATCAATCTTACAGTCTAAAACGAGACAAGGTCTCTTTCAGCTCATTCGATACATTCTCCAGCTGCGATGATAGATTAACCAGCTGACTGCTGACGCTTTGCTGCTCTGTGGAGAGAGAAGCCACCTCTTCCGAAGTTGCAGAGGATTCTTCGGCTACCGCGCTCACATTACTCATCGCTTCCGAAAGTACATTCTGAGATTCATTCAGTTCATCAATCGAATGCGTTACCGAATCCAAGGACTCGATAAAGTCGACCATCTGCTGCTGAACGGATACGAAGATATCATTCGTTTCCTTAACAGCATTCATCTGTCCTTTGAAGAGTGGGTTGGCGTCCAGCAATACCTGCACGGTCTCATTCATCTCGGTCATGATGCGATCGGTAATCTGGCTGACCATATCGATGGATTGTCTGGATTGGTCTGCCAACTGACGGATTTCATCAGCCACGACCATAAAGCCTCTACCAGCCGCCCCAGCGCGGGCTGCTTCGATTGTTGCATTCAATGAGAGGATATTCGTTTGCTTCGTAATGTTTTGAAGTACGTCAAGCACTTTGACAACCGATGAAGTCGTCTCCTTCAAGCCATCGACCTTGTGCATCATCGAGCGGGTCATATCCTCGGTCTGATGGGTCTTATCCAGCAAGTCACTCAAATGCTTCGTTCCAAGCTCACTCGCGCTTTCCACGTGACGGGCCGATTTGCCCATCTCTTCGTTCGCTGAAACGACAATTTGCATCTGCTTCGAGATGTTGTTGGTCAGATCGCTGCCGCGTTCGGCTTCTACCGCCAGACTGCTGGCACCGTTGGCAATTTCCTCGGTAGCTACGGCAATTTCTTTGGCGGAAATAGCCGTCTTCTTCGAGGCATCGCTTAACTCGGTTGCCGTTCTAAGCACTTCCTGAGCGGTATTGCTCGTTTGCTGCACGAGTCCGGTAATCTGCTCCATCATATCGTTAAAGCTTGCGGAGAGCTGACCGATTTCATCCTGGCTCTTATGGTCTGTACGAACATTCAAGTTGCCTTTGGCGCCTTCCTTCATCAACAGGTTAAGTTTGCCTAACGGACGGGCAATCATTCTTACCATCCAAATCCCGATCAGAATGGCAAAGATAACGTCGATGGCAGCCACGATAAGCGTGATGACCAGTATGCTGGACGCATCCTTCGTGAGCTCGCTGGTTTGGACAGAACCTACGAGCTTCCAATCGTTGGTGTTCAGCGTATTATAAACCGCCAGTACATTTCTTCCTTGCTCATCCTTCGTTCTTACGTCATCCGTTTTGGTGTCGGCCGGGAATTCCTTCGCAAATGCCCAGGCGGTTTCCGAACCCACAATGGAGGACTCGCTGGAGGAAACAACGATGCCTTCCGGACTGATCAATTGCAGTTGGCCGTTCTCGCCCAGGTTAATCCCCTTCAGCTGCGTATCCAGCACCGAGGCGTTAAGTTCAAACATAACCACATACGTTGAAGTCAGATCGTTCATAGACCCCAAAGAACGGGCAATCGTGAAATATGGAGCTCCGCTGTTCTGCATCGTTGGCAGCCACATAATCTTCTTGTCGCCTTCCTTCAGTTCAGTATACCAGCTTTGCTCAAGGACGGTTTTGGAGGATTCCGAGGCCTGACCTGCCGATATGATCTTCTCTCCCTGGGTAGGAATCAGATATATGGCTCTGATCGACGAATCCGAAGTGATCTGATTGGATAGTTTATCCCGAATGCTGCGTTCCACCGTAAACGCATCGTAATCGCTTAATTTTTTATCCGTGTACTCCGACAATAACTTCTGCAATTCAATGTCATAGAAGATTTGTCTACCGGCATTCTCATACTTCTCCAGAATGATGTCGATTTTCTCAGAGGTTTGAATGATCGTCTGCTGATTGCCGTTCGCAGCATTCTTCTCAATCGTGCTCTTCGCCTTATCGTACGACAGATAACCCAAGACAATCACAAAAAATACAATCGCTGACAAAAAGATTAGGAACAACCGGATACCGACGGATTTCGCCGGGTTCATCGGCATCCGGCCTATAGCCGTTCCCACGTTTGAAAAAAACGACTTGGCAGTATGTATCCCTGTTGATGCCGAAGGTTTTTTCTTTTTCTCTTTGATTCCTCCGGGCTTCTTGTCCTTCTTCGGTTTCTTATCATGCTGCTCAACTTCTGACATTAGCTGTTCACCTACCACAATCATATTATTAATACGTCGGTCCAATCCCTTGAAACGTATTCGTTACTCTTTATTTCGACAATTGGAGGTGTTTTCCTTTGGCTTTTCGCAAAAAAATAATTCTTAATCCCTAATTTTTTTACAAACAAAAAGAATCCGAGGTCCATCCACAGACCCGGATTCTCAATTGTGTAGTTCTTAAGAACCGTATTTTTATTACCCTTTACGTTTTCTCATCATATCAAAATGACGCACCGGCTGATCCACCTTCATGCGAATGAGCTGCAAAGGATGACGAGCTGCATCAAGTTCATTGCCATTCTCATCTCCGATAGGACCAACTGCCTGCTTAAAGAAGGTTCCTTCCGGTCCGAAAAACTCGATTTCATCCCCGGGCTTAAAGTGGTTCCGCTGCTGAATGACGGCCGTTCCCGATTTCTCATCATACTCCATCACCAATCCGGCGAAGTCATAAGGAACTGCCTTCTCTTCGGGTTCATAGATATGATCCTCATGGTCCGGTGTATCGTAGAAAAATCCGGTATTCAGCGGTCGGTTGGCCGCTTTATTAATTTCCTCGATCCATTCCGGCTTCAATACATAATGATCTGGGTCAGCCATATAGGAATCAATCGCCTGTCGATATACATTGACCACAGTCGCTACGTAATGGATCGATTTCATCCGTCCTTCAATCTTGAAGCTGTCGATTCCCACCTCAATCAGATCCGGAATATGCTCGAGCATGCAGAGATCCTTCGACCCCATCGTAAACTGGTTGTCCTCCGGCTGGAACAGCGGGATCTGCGTAACGCCTGGTTGGAATGGGGACGGTGCAGGGGCCGGCTGTTCCATCAACTGCTGCTCTTCCGATACCCACTGGCCTTGCTCTTCTCTTCCATCTACAAACAAATCGTATTTCCAACGGCAGGATTGGCAGCATCCGCCCCGGTTGGAATCACGATCCGTAAAATGATTGGACAACACGCAGCGACCGGAAAACGAGGAGCACATCGCGCCATGGATAAAGGCCTCGATCTCAATGTCGACATGCTCTTTAATCGCTGCGATCTCCTCCAGGCTCGCCTCACGTCCCAGTACAACCCGCGGCAATCCTTCGTCCTTCCAGAACTTCACGGCCTGCCAATTCAATGTGGATTGCTGTGTGCTCAGATGAACTTCGAGCTTGGGTGCAGCACGTTTAGCCACCTCAATAATAGCCGGATCAGCAGCGATGATTGCCGCAATGCCTGCTTCCTCCAAACTTCGCAGGTAGGATTCAATTCCCTCAATGTCCTCATTATGCGCATAGATGTTGGTGGCCACAAATACTTTCGCGCCGTATTTCTTGGCGAACTCCACGCCTTCTTTCATTTCTTCAAAGCTGAAGTTGTCCGCATTTGAACGAAGGCCATATTTCTGACCCCCAATATAAACTGCATCGGCGCCATAATGCACCGCAAATTTCAATTTTTCCAAATTACCAGCCGGGGCGAGCAATTCCGGCTTGTCCAGGCGATAGCGTTTGCCCTTGTATTTTGGCTGTGCCATTGCTTCCATGCTGTCCACTCCTTAATAAACTTGTTCCTTATAGAAAAATCCAAACGACAATTCACGTTCCGGATCCTGAATCGCGCGGATTCCGTCCATCCACTCTTCCTGAAATGCATAAGTGGAAGCATCTGCAGCATATAGATCAATCGCTTGACGATAGGTTCGAATCACCAACTCATTGTAATGCCGCGGCTTCAGCAGCGTCTCAACCTTAAAGCTGTCAATGTCTGCTGCCATTAACAGATGCAAATCCTCCAGAATGCAAATATCCTCCGAACTCATAATATGGGTTCCGTTGATATCCTCATAGATCGGATACTTCTCTTCTTGACGCTCAGCTTCAATGAGAAACAAACCGCGCTCCTTTCCAAGGCTGCCTTCCTTCACGGGTCTGCCCTGCTGCTGCATATAGCTGTTCACCAGGCGCCGCTTGGAATGATAGATGTTGGTCATGCCATGAACCTGAACCTGTGCTTCCAGCTGAAGCTGCGGCTTCATGTCCGTTACCTCGTCCATATTTAATTCACGCGCAAGAATAACCCGGGAGGCGCCTTTGCTTCCCCAATAATTGGCCGTTGAATAGTTGGTGGCGGTCATTTCTGCATTCCAATGAAGTTTTACCTGTGGAGCCAGCTCTTTTACGGTAGTGAGCACGGAGGGATCGTTAAATTCCACCGCGTCAACGCCGATTTCTCCGAGCGCCTTAACATAGGCGGGGAGCTCGGGCAGCAAATCATTTGTCATCAAATTGTTCAAGCTTACGTATACTTTACTTCCTCGCTCGTGTGCAAGCTGTACGACTTGCGTTATTTCGTCCAATGTCAGACTGCCAGGCAATCTCATGCCGAATCGATCCTCGCCGACAAGCAGTGCATCGGCTCCCGCTTTCAGGTAAGCAGCAGCATCAGCCACGGACCCGGCTGCCGCTAATAATTCAGGTTTGATACTCATTTAAAAATTCCTCCCTAGTTAGAGGTTGTACAACAAGACTCTTCTGAGTACGAGCTGGATCTGTTCCTTGTCACCAGCGTATCAGGGGACTTGCTCAACACGTGATATTATTGTTGTGCCATCTTCTTGCTGGTCTCGATATTCTTCAAATGCTCTTTATACGTTTTGGCAAACAGATGCTCTTGTGTACCGTCTTTCTTTGTCACATAGAACAAATAATCGGATTTCTCCGGATTCAGAGCAGCCTGAATGGATTCCAGGCTCGGGCTTGAGATGGGCCCAGGCGGCAAACCCTTTTGACGATACGTGTTATACGGGCTCTCAACCTCCAGGTCAGCATAAAGCAATCGTTCCTTCGGTTTATCTAACAGATATTGAACCGTGGCATCGATTTCCAGCCTCATATCCTCTTCCAATCGATTATAAATAACGCCGGCCACCAGGGCACGCTCCTGATCTGCAACCACTTCGCGCTCAACCAGTGAAGCGATGGTCATGAGTTCATGGAACGTTACGCCGCGAGCCTCCAACTGACTCTCCCAACCCGGAATTTCGGCCAAACGTTTCTCCGTTTCTTTCAGCATCGTTTCGACAATGCCTTTTGCCGTGATATCCTTCTTCGGCAATTCATAGGTCGCAGGGAACAAGTATCCCTCGAGATGATGCCTGAGATGTGCTTCTTGGGGAATTTCTCCCGCAATCGGAACATCCCAGCCGGTAGGCTGATCCACAACCTCCAGGAATTCCTTCTCATCGATTCCGCTCTCTTTAGCAATGGTCTCTGACATCTGAAGGATCGTATAACCCTCAGGGATCGTGAAACGAACCATCTCCTCGGGCTTCACTTCGCCTTTGTTCATCTTCGATAACAGTTCCTTGAACGGAGTGCCTGGGGTTGCCTCATAGGTCCCTGCCATCAGACGGCTTCCTTCCCCGCTAAGCTTTAAATAACCTTTAAGTATAAGGGCATTCTTGATCAGTCCCTTTTCCTCAAGCAGATCGGCGATAGAGGACGTGCTCATGCCGGACTCCACGGTGAATTCGACAGGAGTTTCCGAGCTTTGTACGGGCTGTAAACCATTCCATACGTAAAATACGGCCCCGCCCGCAACTAGGATCAGGACCAATACTGCTATTGCCAGTTTCTTCAATCTACTCATCCCTTCACACCAAAAGGGGCGGACAGCTCCGCCCCTTCCTGAACTTTCATTTGAAAATTAAGCATGTGCTCCTGCAGGAGAGAACTTAATCCTCGTCTCCTTCGGGAAACGTCAGCTCATCATAGAGCTCCGACACATTCTCCCATTCCTCGTCGTCATCAATGGTTGCCAGCTGCAATCCGCCGTCCTCGCCCTTGACGATACGGAGCACCTCGTACTCCTCATCGGTTCGATCCGGCTGAACCAGAATGGCATACCCTTGACCATCCACTTCAAATTCGGCGGCAATATCATAAACCTCGATATGGCCTTTATCGTCCTCAAGCTCTACACTCTCACCGAATGCTTCCTTAAGTACTTGGGTCCATACGATATTCTCAACCGAAAAATCAGACATCATTCGTCTCTCCCGTCAAGCTCTTCCACGAGCGTATTGAAGGTTTCTTCAACAATGGCCCATTCTTCATCGTCTTCAATCATAAACAATTTCAAGTCGTCTCCGTCTTCCTCATAACGGAAGGCGTAGACCTCGTCTGTCTCTTCGTCGGCAGACTCCCTTGGTACGACCATCATATATTTAGCATCCGAGCCATCCACTTCGAATTTCATGATGACTTCGAATTCTTCCTCGTTGCCTTCATCGTCGGGAATATAAATAATTTCCGGTTCTTCTTCCATACCAATATGCTCATTAGCCATTGTAATCACCCTCACCTTTACCTTTTAGAATCCAAGTAGTTTTGCAAAATCAAGCTTGCCGCCATTTTATCTACAACCTGTTTTCGCTTCTTTCGGCTGACATCGGCTTCAAGCAATGTCCTTTCAGCGGATACTGTTGATAGCCGTTCATCCCAAAGGTGAACGGGTAAGGATAGGGACTCTCGCAATGTACTTGCGAATTCCATGCAGATTTCGCCCCGCGGACCAATCGTGCCGTTCATATTTTTAGGCAAGCCGACCACAATTTCACCGACCTCGTTGTCTTTGACGAGTGTGGCAATTCTGTCCAGTTCGCCTTCATCACGGCGGCGCTCGATAACTTCAACCCCTTGGGCCGTCCATCCGAACGCGTCGCTTATGGCAACACCGATTCTGCGGTCCCCGTAATCTAATCCCATGATCTTCTTCATCCCTGTGTGCTCCTAACGGTGACTGGCTAAATAGAACCGGACCAGTTCTTCAATCAATTCATCTCGCTCTTTTTTCCGGATCAAACTTCTGGCATTATTGTGCCGAGGTATATAAGCGGGATCCCCGGACAAAAGATACCCTACGATTTGGTTAATCGGATTGTATTCCTTCTCTACCAGCGAATCGTATACCGAAAGTAGAATGTCCTGGGCGGAAGCCTCCTTTTCATCACCTTTTACATTGAACTTGACTGTCTTATCCATGGAGTCCATGTGTGACACACCTCGCTTCTTCAAAGAACATGTTTACCATGCTTCGTCGAATAAATATTTACCAGCTTGATCTAGTTATATCATAACATAATCCTAAGTCTCTACGGAAATCGAAAGCGAAATATTTAGAGAGTGTTCCAAAAAATTCGGGATTGTGTACAGCAAAATGTTGGATCCCGCTTACTATTGCTTGCTGTACACAATCTGGACAAATCTGTTACACGCCCTGGGCTATGAGATCCTCAGCGTGCTGCAGCGCCTGGGCTAGTTTGGAAGCATCCTTGCCCCCGGCTTGCGCCATATCCGGACGGCCTCCGCCGCCTCCACCGCAGATCGAGGCCACTTCTTTCACAAGCTTGCCGGCATGATATCCCTGCTTCACCAGGTCCTGCGGAACGGCTACGACGAAATTCACCTTGTCGCCCGCTTTGGAGCCGAGCACGAGGATGGTCTCCGGCAGCTTGCCCTTCAATTCGTCAGCAATGCCGCGGAGTCCGTCCATACTGCCAGCCTGTACTTCAGCTGCAAGCAGCGACGTGTTCCCGACCTGCTTCACTTTATCGGTCAACTGGCTAGCCTCAATCGCTCCCAGTTTGCCTTGCAGGGACTCGTTCTCCCGGGCAAGATCCTTCACCTGTTGGTTCAGGCCCTCGATCCGCTTCGGCACGTCTGTAAGATTGCTCTTCAACAAGCCGGCGGCTTGCTTGAGCAGGTCCATTTGCCCCTCCAGATGCTCATAAGCATAGCGTCCCGTTACGGCTTCAATGCGGCGAACGCCAGAGCCGATGCCGCTCTCTCCAAGCAGCTTGAAGATTCCGATCTGGGAGGTGTTGCCTACATGGCATCCGCCGCACAGCTCGATGCTGTAATCCCCGACCTGGACAACACGGACGATATCTCCGTACTTCTCTCCAAACAATGCCATGGCACCCATCGCCTTCGCTTCGTCAATGGCCTTGCGCTCGATAACAACTGGAATGCTCTTCCATACCTGTTCATTCACGCGGCGCTCAATATCGGCGAGCTCCTCCTGCGTAATGCTGCCGAAGTGGGAGAAGTCGAAGCGCAGACGCTGAGGTTCAACAAGGGAACCTGCCTGATTGACATGATCGCCCAGCACTTCCTTCAATGCTTTATGCAAAAGATGTGTGGCTGTATGGTTCTTGACAATATCATTGCGCATGGCGGAGTCCACCTGCGCCTTGACCGTATCGCCCACTTTAAGCTCGCCAAGCTCTACGGTTACGAAATGCACATGCTGTCCATGCGGAGCCTTGAAGAGACCTTCCACTCTGGCACGGACGGATCCGCCTTCCAAAATCCCCTGATCGCTGACCTGGCCGCCGCTTTCGGCATAGAACGGGGTTACGTCCAGAATGACCTGACAAGTCTCGCCTTCACTGACGCTGTCTGCGAAGCTGTCACCGGAAACAATGGCGAGCACTTTAGCCTCGCTGACGGTGTCATTATATCCAACAAATTCACTTTTAACCGTATAATCGGAAAGAACGCCGCCTTGGACCTTCATGCTTTCCGTTTCATGACGGGCCGCACGCGCACGGTCACGCTGTTCCTTCATCGCGGCATCAAAGCCTTCACGATCCACGGTCAATCCGTGTTCGGATGCATAATCCTCCGTTAAATCAAACGGGAAGCCATACGTATCATACAATTTGAACGCGTCGCTGCCGCTGATTACCGATTTGCCCTGCTTCTTCGCTTCTGCGCTGACGTCAGCCAAGATGTTCAATCCGTCAGAGAGTGTTTTGTGGAACTGTTCTTCTTCCGTTGCAATGACCTTCTCGATAAAGGCGCGCTTCTCAACGACCTCTGGGTAGTATACGCCCATAATATCGCCTACGGTTCCGGTCAAAGTATACATGAATGGTTTGTCCAGCCCGAGCACCTTTCCGTAACGAACCGCACGGCGGAGCAAACGACGGATGACATAGCCGCGGCCTTCGTTGGAAGGCAGCACGCCATCGCCAACTGCAAATGCAACCGTCCGGATATGGTCCGCAATGACTTTCAGCGCGATATCGTATTCCGTCTTCTCATTGTATTTTACGTTGGCAAGCTCTGCCGTCTTCTGGATGATCGGCTGGAACAGGTCAGTATCGAAGTTGGACGCCACATTTTGCAGGATGGAAGCAAAGCGCTCGAGCCCCGCACCCGTATCTATGTTCTTGTTCGGAAGCGGTGTATAGCTGCCGTCCTTGTTGTGGTTAAACTGGGAGAATACAAGGTTCCATACTTCGAGCCAGCGTTCATTCTCACCGCCAGGAAACATTTCAGATTCCGGAGCATCCGTGTCGTATCCTTCTCCGCGATCATAGAAAATCTCGGTACAAGGTCCGCAAGGTCCTTCGCCGATATCCCAGAAGTTATCCTGCAGCTTGATGATGCGTTCCTTCGGGAGACCGATTTTTTCGTTCCACAATTTGTAGGCTTCCTCGTCTTCCGGATACACGGTAACGGACAGCTTCTCCGGATCGAATCCGATCCATTTCTTGTCCGTCAGGAATTCCCAAGCCCAGGTGATAACCTCTTCCTTAAAGTAATCCCCGATGGAGAAGTTGCCTAACATTTCGAAGAATGTATGGTGACGACGGGTTTTGCCGACATTCTCAATATCATTGGTCCGAATGCATTTCTGCGAGTTCGCAATTCTCGGATTTTCCGGCTTCACACGCCCGTCAAAATAAGCTTTGAGCGGAGCCATGCCTGCATTAATCCAGAGCAGGGACGGGTCATTGTGCGGAACAAGCGATGCACTTGGCTCAATATTGTGGCCTTTCTCTGCAAAAAACTCTAGCCATTTGGAACGGATTTCACTAGCTTTCATCTCTACACTTCCTCCAGTCATAATATAGGGCCCGGATCACTTGGTTCCGAACACAAAAAACGCCCCTGAATTGAATTCAGGGACGATGTTCTCGCGGTACCACCCTGGTTATCGTCCATTCATCCTCCAGCAGGGTTCCTCCTGGAGCAGCTTATGTGACGATCGCCTCGTAACAGCTGGATAACGGGAGCCACCCGGTGAATTTGAATCACACTCAAAAATTAGCATTCGGCTAAGGTTCACTTCCAGGTTCTCGCAGCCAGCCGGAAATTCTCCGGGCAGGAACCTGTTCTCTGGGCAAGGTACGCAAAGCCTACTCGATTTTCTCATCGATTTGTACGGTTATAGGTTTATCATTTCAAGTATATATAGGGTGATACTATCTGTCAATGCATGAACTTTGCAGCTACAGACTGGAACCCTCAGCCGGATTTCCTTCTAACATAATAAGCGAAAAAATGCTGCAGCAGCACTTTGATGACGGCAAAGACGGGAACAGCCAAAATCAAGCCCACAGTTCCTGCGAGCTGACCGCCGACAAGGAGTGCAAAAATGATCAGGAGCGGATGCATATGCAGCTTTTTCCCCACCACTTGGGGTGAAATGATGTTGCTCTCCAGCGTCTGGCAGATCATATTAACCACCACCACCAGCAGCACCATCTTCCAGGAAATCGTGGATGCCATCACAATTGCTGGTGCCGCCCCGAGAAAGGGACCCAAATACGGAATGATGTTAAACACCGCCACGATGCTTGCCAGCAGCAGTGCGTACGGCATGCCCACGATCATGTACCCCACATAAGCCAGTACGCCTATGATTAAGCATACCAGGAATTGTCCGCGGACATAATTTCCAAGGGCCATGTCAATCTCTTTAAGCAGCGTGACAATCGACTTCCGGCGGCTCCGCGGCAGATAGGATACGGCGGTCCGCTGGAACACCTCAAAATCTTTTAATATGTAGAAGATCAAGAAAGGAACAATTAACACGTTAAACAGAATATTAATCATGTTGCCGATATTGTCCATGAAATCCGAGATTCCCCCGGCCAACCTCGATTCCATCTGCAGGAACCAGCTGTTGACGCCTGTCCTTACTCCCGGAGGCAGGAGCCTGCTGTCCAGATTGGTCATCAGACTTTGGGCGTTCATCGTTAATTCAGGCAAGTGCTCGTTGAGCTCCTCCAGCTGCCGGATCAGCATCGGAATCATATTAATTAGAATGACGGCGAGCGACGTCAGAAAGACGGCATAGATGAGCAGCACCGCCATGCTCCGCGGAACTTTGCGGTCGGAGAGCATGCATACAACCGGATTCAACACATAAGATATGATCATGGCAACCAGAAATGGCGCCAGGACAGCCTTGAGAAATCGATAGACATCCATAAACAGCGGGCGCAGCAGCCAGACAAAGTAAAGAGAGATGAGTCCAAGCATTAACCATACCAACAATCGAAACCATTTGTTCTCGGTCAGCTGTTCCAACAGGCACCCTCCTTTTTCGAAAGCTACCCTGTAGTATATGTACAAGCTTCCAGAAATAAACTAACATTTCCGCCGGCCAAAATGAAAAAGACTCCTGCTGTCTCAGCCGTACAGGCCTTCAGCAAGGAGTCGTTATCTTACAATATGTACGCGTTCTTTAGGAAGACGCGTGCATAGGAGGGAAATCCGGCTGCATGTCATCACCGAAGAACAAATCATCCAGCGAGCTGAGCGTGCCGTCCTCTTCTACCTGGTATACGGACATTTTCTCTCCGTTGACTGTCAATTCGATAAAGCAACCCCAGCAATAAAACTGGTGGGAGCCGATTTTTCCGATATCTTTGGAACTACAGTTTGGACATTTCATCCTACCTCACCCTATCCGTTCACAGAATTAATGGCTTTTTCCAGACGCTGTTCGCTCATCGGAGGTACCATGACGGCACTTTCGCCGATAGCCATTTCCGCTGTGCAAGGCAGCCATTTGCGACCTTCGATCAAATCCGAGACAAATCCATCGGATATTTCCAACCCTAGTATTGTATTGCCCTGTTCCTGCTCAAAATAAACATCCGATATACGCCCGAGCAGGATACCATCCTCTGTCAAGACCTGCATCTCTTTCAGTTTGCGCTTGCCCAAAAGGTACGTAAGCGGTATATCATTGGCGCCCAGCTTGCGGACAGCCTCTTGACTCCGGATCATGACGGCATCTTCCCCGTACGCTACGATATCTTCCCATGAGACGCTTTTCACATGCGAGGAAAACAAAGCCTTGCCTTCCAGCTCCAACCCGGTAATCAACCAGTTCTCATCTAGTATAAAATCGTGGATTTTGCCGATTTCCTTACCGTTCTCCACGTCGAATACAGCCAGTCCAATCATTTCTTGAAGTTTCATATACAGTGGACACCTCCTCATCCTTCATGGTTTGAAATCAGCCGCCGGTCAAAATTTCGTTAGCCTGACGGGCCATTTCCAAGGATGAAATGGACGAACGCATACCCCCTGTTCCCTAGAAGGAGAAATCCCTTAACATCTATTTACGTAACCGATTAAGGATGGTTCCAATTTTTTGGGCAGTGTACTCCATTTCTTGAGTAGTATTACCCAAACCGAAACTAAAACGAATCGCGGAGCGCAAAACAGGATCAGAAAGTTTCATTGCTTGGAGTACATGGGATATTTCCAGAGATCCCGACGTACAAGCCGAGCCGCTTGCCGCCGCAATTCCTTCCATATCGAGGTTCATCAGCATCGTCTCCGTATTGGCACCGGCAAAGCTGATATTTAGGATGTGAGGTAGGTAATGTTCCGAATTTCCGTTGATCACAAAAGCATCCTCGCCAATCTCCTGACGAAGCCCTTCAAGCAGCGTCGATCTCAGCTCGCGATAATGCTGGATCCGCGCCTCCATATTCTTAACGGTCCATTCCACTGCTGCCGTAAAACCAGCGATTCCAGCCATATTCTCTGTTCCGGCACGGCGTTTCTTCTCCTGCAGCCCTCCGAACAGACGTGGAGATACGCTGAGTCCTCTGCGGACAACCAAGGCACCGACGCCCTGGGGTCCGTTGATTTTGTGAGCGGAAAAACTCCACATATCCACCGGCAGTTCGCGGCAGTTGATCGCCTCCGATCCCAATGCCTGAACAGCATCGGTATGGAATACGATCCCCCGGCTGCGGCAGAGCTCGCCGATTTCGAAAATCGGCTGAACGGTGCCTACTTCATTGTTGCCATACATGATGGTGACCAGCACCGTGTTGTCCTGAATCGCGCCCGCAATGTCCTCCACAGAGACACGCCCAGTAGAGTCGACGGGGACATAGGTAACCTCACAGCCCCGCCGTTCCAGCTCATGACATGTATGAAGCACCGCATGGTGTTCAATCGCCGACGTAATCACATGCTTGCCCTTCACGCCAAGCGACTCCAGCAATCCAAGTATAGCCAGGTTATCACTCTCGGTTCCGCCTGCGGTGAACACCAGCTCGTCCGATTGGCATCCTAAAAGGGACGCAATTCGATCACGCGCCCCGTTCACAATCTTCTTCGCTTCCCGTCCAAAAGCATGAACGCTTGAAGCATTGCCGTATTGGCTTGTCATCACATTCATCATCCGCTCGGCAACCTCCGGATGAACCGGGGTTGATGCGGCATGATCCAAATATACTGATCTCATATCCGTCGTCACCCTTAAATATAGAACATGTAGTTGTCTGCAGCAGACTGTTCCTGATAGTTGATCAGATAGTCCAGCGTCGTGGAATCCAGCACTTCAGCAATGCTGTCGCGGATACGAAGCCATAGATCCCGCTTCGCCGGATCGTCCTCTTCCGTGAAATCCACAGGGGATATCGGTCCTTCCAGCACGCGGATGACATCTCCAGCCGTTATGGATGCCGGATCACGGGAAAGGATATATCCTCCGTATGCGCCGCGGATGCTTTTGACCAGACCCGCATTCCGCAGCGGTGCGATCAGCTGCTCAAGATAATGTTCCGACAGCTGGTTCTTCTCAGCAATGCTCTTCAGCGAAGTCGGCCCTTCCCCAAACCTCGCGGCCAGCTCCATCATAATCGTTAATCCGTATCTTCCTTTTGTTGATATCTTCAAAGGTGACACCTCTTTCGGCAATTTGTATATTATGTCCATCCTGTACATGAATTGTAGGTGGCGGGTGAGCGACAAATACGGCGTAATCCACGCGTGAAGCAGCTTATCCTGTGTTTTTCTCCGTATTCCGATCATTACCCTCAGCTTATGGTAACATATCCTGAACCTCAATGGGTAATATTCCAATCGGAAACCTGAAAAATGTTCACCCTGAGTGGACAAAATGAAACGTGTGAACCTTGTTCCAATATGTTAAAATACCTCCATGGGCACAATTCAATATGAAAATGGTGATAACGATGTCAAAAGAAAAACATAACACTCGTATCGTTGTCGGCATGTCGGGAGGAGTCGACTCCTCCGTAACAGCGCTCCTGCTCAAACAGCAGGGCTATGAAGTGATCGGCATCTTTATGAAAAACTGGGATGATACCGATGAGCTTGGCTATTGCACAGCTGAAGCGGACGCTGAAGACGTGCGCCGCGTGTGCGAGCAGCTCGACATTCCCTACTATACCGTCAATTTCGAGAAGGAATACTTTGATAAAGTATTTTCCTATTTCCTCGATGAATATAAAGCCGGGAGAACGCCGAACCCCGATGTCATGTGCAACCGTGAAATCAAATTCGGCGAATTTCTGAACAAGGCAATGGATCTGGGAGCCGACTACGTGGCTACCGGCCATTACGCCCGCGTCATCGAGGAAGACGGACAGTACCGGTTGCTGCGCGGCGTCGACAGCAACAAGGATCAAACCTACTTCCTCAATGCGCTGAGCCAAGAGCAGCTCTCCAAGGCGATGTTCCCGATCGGGCATCTTCCGAAACCGGAAGTTCGCCGACTCGCTGAGGAAGCCGGACTGTACACCGCCAAGAAAAAAGACAGCACCGGCGTTTGCTTCATCGGAGAACGGAATTTCAAAGAATTTCTTGGACAATACCTCCCCGCCCAATCCGGCGATATGGTGGACATTGTCACCGGTGAAGTGAAAGGCCGTCATGATGGTTTGATGTACTACACGCTGGGCCAACGCCAAGGTCTCGGAATCGGCGGATCAGGCTCCGGAGAGCCTTGGTTTGTTGCCGACAAAGATTTAACTAACAATATTCTGTACGTTGTTCAAGGCGATCATCCGAGTTTGTATTCAACCGGACTCGTTGCCTCCGGAATCAACTGGATTGCAGGACAAGACGCTATGCCCAAAGACGCCTACACCTGCACCGCGAAATTCCGCTACCGTCAGCCGGATCAGGAAGTTACGATAACTCCGCGCGAAGACGGAACCGTTCATGTCGCTTTTGCGAAGCCGCAAAAAGCAATCACGCCGGGACAAGCCGTTGTCTTCTACCAAGGGGACGACTGCCTTGGCGGAGGAACGATCGAAACGGCGGATAAAATTCCATATTAATCCGCTGGCCTAAACGAAAAGAGCACACACTTAACACGGAAGAATCCGTAAAGTGAGTGCTCTTTTTTTACCTGCTAGCGAAGAACATATTCTACCGTTTCTCCCCGTTCTAGGCTGACGGCTACGTCAATGAAACGCTGATTGGAGCTGCCTCGAAAGGGAAGCGAGACATCCCTTAACTCCAGCTGGAATTTGCCATCCACGATTACATCGCACTGCATCGCCAATTCGCGCAGCTTCGGCTGCCTCAGCAGCCCTTCAAAGGTGAAGCCCGTGTAGGCCCATACACTTTTCCCGGGACAGAGGGTCCTGAGCTTGCGTACAAATGCCGTGCATTCCTCCGGCGAGAAGAACGGGTCTCCACCGCATAAGGTCACGCCATCCAGCAAAGGGTTGTCGATGATATCCTGCAGGATGGACGCGGACAATTCTTCTGTAAACGGCTCCCCCGCTTCAAAGTCCCAGGAATCTGTATTAAAACATCCGGCGCACGCATGACGGCAGCCGCTCACGAATAGAACTGCCCGAAGTCCCTGACCTTCATTAATGCTCTCGGGGATGTATCCGCACACATTCACAGATGCTTCACCCGATCCCTGACCTCAGCCTGCTTGGCCGAATTGAAGCGCTCGGTATAATTGCCCGTTAAGTATCCCGTCACTCTCCGCAGCCGCTGGAAGTTTCCATCCGCCTCCAAGGCGCCGCATCCAGGGCAAGCACTTCCGATAATCCCTTCGTAGTTGCATGCCGGACAACGGTCGACGGGATGGTTTACAGAGAAATATCCAATGTTCTGCTTCAGGGCAAACTTCACGATGTCCTGAAAAGCAGCCGTATTCTGCCTTGCGTTGCCGTCCAGCTCCACATACGAAATCGCTCCTGCATTACACAGCTCATGGAAAGGAGCTTCGGAACGGATTTTGCGGTACGCCGCCATCGGATAGTACACCGGAATATGAAACGAGTTCGTATAATATTCGCGGTCTGTCACACCCTCGATCACCCCGAAGGTTTGCCGGTCCAGCTTCGTGAATTTTCCGGACAACCCTTCTGCCGGCGTGGCAAACAACGTGATGTTCAGGTTATATCTTTCACTGGCTGCATCGCAAAACTGGCGCAAATGCCGGATGATCTCGATTCCCAGAACGCGACTGTTTTCATCCTCTCCGTGATGCAGTCCGGTCAACGCCTTCAGGCATTCGGCCAGCCCGATAAATCCAAGCGCCAGGGTACCGTGCTTAATCAGTTCTCGTACCTTGTCCTCCGGGGCCAGGGTTTCGCCGCCTTCCCACACGCCTTCCCGCATCATAAAATCCGACGCTTTGGCCGGTTGGTCGGCCTGCAGCTCGTAACGGTGAATCAAACCCTCTACCGCAATGGTCATATACTGATCCAGCTGCTCATAGAAGAGATTCAGGTCAGGCATATCCCGTTTCCCTTCAATGATGCCATGCTCAATGCCTAGACGAACCAGATTGATCGTATTAAAGGATAAGTTGCCTTTGCCGCTCAGGCGGTTTCGCCCGAACCGGTCTGAAATTGTCCGTGTCCGGCAGCCCATGGTGGCAATAATCGTGTCTGGCTCGTCCGGGTTATAGTAGACCAGATTAAACGACGCATCCACGTTGACAAAATTCGGGTAGAGCCTGCGGCTGGAGCACTCAACGGCTTTCAGGAACAGATCGTAATTGGGCTCCCCTTCCGCCTGGTTTACCCCTTGCTTGCACTGAAAAATATGCTGCGGAAATATCGGCGTCTCGCCGCCGCCGAGCCCTTTCATCGTGGCATCCAACAAAGCGTGGGATACCAGCCTACCTTCGGTTAACGTGCACATGCCGTAGTTCAGCGATGTAAAGGGAATCTGCCCGCCGGCCCGGCTGCTCATCGTGTTTAAATTATGGATCAGGGATTCTGCAGCCTGCTTTACTTCATTTACCGTTTCGTTATATGCGTAGTGATATATTCGCGGGTACATGTCCTTCAGTAGCCCATTGTCTATGTATATTTCATTATCCTGAAGAGCTCGTTCATATGACCAATCCTCTCCCTTCTCCGCTTCTCCGAAGTAAGCCAGCCCTTTGCGAAAATGCCGACGAAACGATTTGCCGACATACGGGGCCAGATCCCAATCGATTTTATTTCCGGACACGCCGCCGAATTGACTGTTCTGCTGGGATTGAAAGATGATGGCCACCAGCGCCATCGCAGTCATGATGCTCTGCGGCGGCCTGACCGATCCGTTACCGGTATTGAAGCCCTTGGCCAATAGACGGTCAAATGGGATGAAAATGCAGTTCGTCGTTCCGAGTGCATACTGGTCCAGGTCGTGCACGTACACATAGCCATCCCTAACCGCTCTCATGAGTTCTCCAGGCAGGATGAATTTGCTTGCCATCCATTTGGCGTACTCGGAGCCGATCCGACTCATTTTTCCACTGAAGGATTCTCCGTTCAGATTTGCATTCTCCCGGAGCAGATCCAGATTCGTTACCCCAATCACATCCCTGCTGATCTTGTAGAGTTCTCCCCGCCGCATCCGCTCCAGGTCACGGGTTTCCCTGTAATGTTGATAAGCTGCCGCCACCTTTACGTATCCTGTTCTTTGCAAATGCTCGACAACGATATCCTGAATTTCCTCCACGCTCACCTGTTCCATACCCGCGGTGGCATGAGCAACCTCATCCCCAATCCGCAAGGAGGCTTCCTTGCGGGAAGCACCCTCAACCGCTATAAATGCTTTATCCACCGCCTCCACGATCCGGCTTATCTCAAAATTCACCAGACATCCGTCTCTCTTCATAACTTTCATGAATATAATCAACTCCTCGTATTCATCTCATCAACATACTATATATAGTTTTGTTTTATTAATTTACATCCATATATAGTTTAATGCTGTGAGATAGATCACACCTGTTGAGCTAAGAAACGGATCAGCGATTCCTGATAACGTCCATAAAGGACATGAATCCCAACATAAAAAAGGCACTCGAGTGATCCATCGATCACATCGGGTGCCTTCTTGTTTAGCTGCAGTAGGATTAACTTTCGGCAGGCGGCATCGGGGTTGGTGTCGGCTTAGCATAACCTGTGCTGTATTTCTCGTCGATTGCGGTCCGAATCTCCATCAGACTCTTGCCCTCGCTGCTCATTTTGGCAGATTCCACGGCAATGTCCAAGCAAACCCCGCAGCGGGTGCCATGATCGTCCCACACCACGGTGCCGTCCTCCTGGATCTCATCAATAAAACAGTTCAGGTTGCTCTCATGACCGGCACTGTCCCCGCAGCCGCAATAACAAGGAATATATTTCAGGACATCACTCACCTGCGCGGATAAGGCATAGATCGTTTGGAGCTCGCTGGTCTGGCTCTTCAAAAAAGCAGGCAGCTCGTCTATCGAAGCCGTCGCCTCCTGGATATCCCCATTGGACAGCTGGGTCTGATGCCCATGCTCATGCACGGCCTCGGCGGCCTGTCTATTGGAGACCTGTTCCGAAGCGCTTTTTCCCGAGCAGCCGCTCAGCACCATGCCGACGGACAGCAGCAGGATGGCAAACCGTTGTTTCCCTGTTTTCATCATTCATTCCCCCCATTTGCGCGGCCGTAGTTACCGTTCATGTTCATACGACCCTATTCTTCGCGTCGTAATCGCTGATTATGTGCGATCTTGGCTTCGTTCCCCTGCTCCGTCGCCTGATAGAACACCCGGCGGGAGAGCTCCTTCGGCAAATATTCCTGCTTCACGTAATGGCCCGGATAATCGTGCGGGTACTTATAGCCGACATGTCCCAGCTTCACCGCCCCCGAGTAATGCGCATCACGCAGATGAAGCGGAACCTCTGCCGATTTCACTTCATCCATGGCGGACATCGCCCGGGATATGGCTGACACAACGCCATCGGATTTCGGACTCTCCACCGCAAACAGGATGGCCTGGGCAATGTTAAGCTTGGCTTCCGGCCACCCGTTGTTCCGGTAGGCATCCAGTGCGCTCACCGCCTGCACCATCGCTTGCGGATTGGCAAGTCCGATATCCTCGCTGCTGGCAGCAATCAAGCGGCGGATGAACACCATCGGGTCCATCCCAAGCTTTTCGACCGCATACAAAAACCAGAACAAGGCCGCATCGCTGGAACCTCGAATGCTCTTATGAAAGGCTGATAGCACGTCATACTGCGTGGACTCGTCCGCCTTGACGAGCGGCTTGCGGATCGATTCCTCGGCCACTTCGAGCGTAATATGAACCGTACCGCCTGCATCGGGCGGGGTCGTCATCGCCGCCAGCTCAAGCGCATTCAGTGCACGCCGGATATCCCCGTTCGCCATGGTTGCAATATGCTCCAATGCTTCCTCATCGGCCTGGAGATCCATGAAACCAAGACCTTTATCTGGGTCGGATAGCGCGCGCAACATGGCGATCATGGAATGGTTCTTAGTCAGCGGCTCAAGCTGGAACAAGGTTGAACGGCTCATCAAGGCCCCATTTACGTAATGAAAGGGGTTCTCTGTCGTCGCGCCGATAAATATAATCGTGCCGTTCTCCACGGCAGGCAGCAGCGCGTCCTGTCTTGAGCTGTTAAAGCGGTGAACCTCATCCAGAAACAGGATCGTTTTGGTGCCGTACAGGCTGCGGTTGCTCTGGGCTTGTTCGATGACTTCCCTGACGTCCTTAACCGAGGCTTCCACCGCATTCAGCCGAACGAAGTACCCCTTCGTTTGCTGTGAGATAATATGGGCCAGCGTTGTTTTGCCGCATCCCGGCGGGCCGTACAATAAAATGGAAGAAACCTGGTCTGCCTCTATGGCCCGTCTAAGCAGTTTGCCCGGACCGATAATATGTTCTTGTCCTATATATTCATCCAGCGACGAAGGGCGCATCCGATCGGCCAGCAGCCGGGAATCACGGTCCCCTTCACGCCCGATACTGAATAAATCCATTGCTACACTTCCTTGTCTGATATCAATGCAATAATAAACAATGCTGCGTTTCAATCCAATCCATCACGCTCTATCATATCATATTCGATTTCTCCGTGCCTGCGGCTGCGGCAAGTTCCTGTCCTACGCTTCATCTTTCATAGATCCATCAATATTTGCGGCTTATTTCAACCACATCCCAACTTTCATCGGTTTGGAGCGTTTAATATAATAGGGAATTATTGAAAAACCTGATCTGGGGAGAATGTTATGACGACTCGCAAAAAATCCGTGCGCAAATTGTATAACGCGGCTATCCATATGACGTTCAGTATACTGGGGCTCTACCTTTATGTCAGTACTCATAATCTTTTACAAGAAACATTCGGCCCCGGATACCTCGACAATGAGAGACTCGCGATAAACCTGCTGTATGCCACCTCATCTTGCAGTTCCTGGTCGGCCTTTATGCCTTCACCCGTTCATCCATCATTCTCTATGAATATAAGCAGGGCATCCGAAATGAGGAAGAGAACGAGGTCTTATTATAAACGTTTCACTCGAATACCACGCACGAAGGGAGGCTATTGAATTGAAACGAAAGCCTATGCGAAAAATGACACTCTTCATCATCCTGGCAACTGCAGGTTCCATCCTCGCTGTATGGACTTTGATCCGGTTTATCGAAAATCTGGGCTCCTCCTACCAAATGCTTGGTTAGGCACAAGCACAACAAAAAGTCCCGCAGAGACAAGCACATGCAGACATGTACCACCCCACGGGACATTTCCCGTTCTTTCCTCTTCACGCTTAACGTTGCTACGTTAGTAACACCATCTCACCTTACTCCGCAGGCCAGCCGCTGGCCGTAATTTCTGAGGTCTCCGTCATGATATACGAAGGCAGCGGCTCACCATGCAGCAGCCACAGCTCATGCAGTGCCCGCGTACATCCCACATACATCAGCTTGGCATCCCAGGCTTTCTCCGCGTAATGCACCCGATCTGCATCCGCCACCACAACCGCATCGAACTCAAGCCCCTTGGACAAATAAACAGGAAGTACGGAATAACCGCCCTGATACGTTCCTTTGCTGCCATCGATCAGATTCAGCATCGGCCACGCAGTAATGAATTGCTTATGCAGCTCTTGCGCTTCCCGCAAGGTTCGGGTGAGAATGGCTACCGTCCGATATTCCTTAGCGATGAGTGCCTCCATCGCCCGCTCCAAATCTCTCGTTCTGGATTTCTCCGAATCATAAGGAATCAGGCGAACGGCATCGCCGCTTCGAAATACGGGTACGGCGAGCAGATCACTGCTAACCCCCTTCTCCAAAATGCCGTTCGCAAATTCGATAATCTCCATCGTGGAGCGATAACTGCGTGTCAGCGCAAAATAGGCTGTCTCCTCTTCCTTAAACAGGGAGCTCATCTCTTCCCACGCATGAACGCCGCGATAGGCATGAATGCCCTGCGACAAATCACCTAATATGGTGAAGGAATGTCCTCTGACGAACAGGTCCAGCACAGCCACCTGGAATGGCGAGAAATCCTGAGCCTCATCAATAACGATATGGTCAAAACGCTGCTCTCCGGTAATATCATTCAATAAACAGTGGAAATACAGCAAGGCAGGCAAATCCTCTTCGCGGACCACGTTCTTCTTTAGATCCTTACGCGTTGCGGCGAGCACCTCGGACGGAATCAGAGCGGATAGCTCTTCAAACCACGATCCGGTTGCCTTAACCGCCCCAAACAATTGTTTATATAGTGAGACCGGCTCAAATTTCAGCCATCGGTTTGCATAAGCCTTTTCTCGTTGAGCCGCTTTTTTCTTTCGTTCTTTCATCACAACCGCTGATGGCGATTTCTTCAGTTCCATCTCGACCCAGCGGTGCAATCTGGCCAGCAGCCGTTCCTTCCGTTTGGCCAGTGGATACGGTTTATATTCCTGGTAGAACCATTCAGCGATCGTCTCCTGTTTCAGGATAGCCCCATCCCATGGAGAGAAGTCCCCGTCCGGAAGAGCTTCGGATTCGATGGACTCCACGCAGCGCCGGATGATCTCCATCAGTCTCAATGAGCCTTTGTAACGCCCGCTGACATTATCGTCAATATCCGGGGTACCCTGACCCGGCTCCGTCTCGAACCATTGATGAAGCGTGTGTGTATGATCATCCGAAGCGAGCTGAATATCGAGCAGCTCGGCTGCCCAATCGCCAAACGTGCGCTGCTGTATATCGCCAACTCCGAGCTCAGGCAGCACGTCGGATATGTAATCCAGAAACATCAGGTTGGGTGCGAATATGATCATTTTCTCCGCGGTTACCTGCTCCTTGTACTGATAGAGCAAATAGGCCAGCCGATGCAGTGCCACCGTCGTTTTTCCGCTTCCCGCCACCCCTTGGATGATGAGGGCGGTGTTTTTGGCTGCCCGGATGATTTTGTCCTGCTCCGCTTGGATCGTGGATACGATATCCCGCAGTCGGTTATCCTTATTTTCCCCGAGACGGTAAACCAAAAACTCATCGGATACCGCAGGTCCGCCGTTTTCCCGATTGTACGTATCCGATACCCGTTCCAAAATTTGCTTACGGATTACGACGTTGCGTTTTAAATACACCAGCCCCTCGATGATTCCTTCGGGTGCTTCAAACGATGCGGGGTCGGTACCGCCCGTAAACGAATAAAAAAGACTTGCGACCGGAGCTCGCCAATCAATCACCATCGGGTGATCCTCGGCATCTTCCTTATCAAAGCCGATCTTCCCAATGTAGAGCGGTTTCTTTGCTCCCGTTCCACTCTCCTGAAAATCCAGCCTCCCGAAGTAAGGCTCGGGCAAACTTTTGGCGAGGGCCTGCCGTTTCTCTTCCCGTCCTGCTTCGAGCACCTGCTCCGTAAAATCATGGCCCGTGTATACCGGAATCCCGCGCAAACGTTCAAGCTGACGGTCAATTTCAACGATAACCTCGTTTAGCCTTGACTCTTCTTCTTGATAGGCACTTTGAAAAGATTCTGACACTTTCAGTTACCTCCTAAGAAACATATTTTTTTTCGCATCGAAAGTCTGGCTTTAAGGGCCGTGACACAAAAAGGAGTTCCATTGTAGCACACCTGGCCCGGATATACTAGCAAAGCTCTGTCATCGGAATCCCATGGTGCCGGTTTGCCATCATAATCGCTTCGTCAATGACCATAAAAAAACACAGCCTCCCTTGCTTGGGACACTGCGTTTTATTAACCACGCTAAACTTTGCCGAAAGGCTGTTTCTCCCTGCCTTCCGTTTGTCTAGATGCTTCTTACAACGAGACGCCGCCTTTTTCGAGCAGTTCTTTCACCGTTACGCTGACCATAATAAGTCCGGCCACGGGCGGAACGAATGCATTGCTCGCCGGCGGCTGCTTCGCCTTCCGGATTTCAGGGGCGTTCTCGGGTACGATCTTCTCCGTAACGTCCTGGCGGGGTTTCATCGGCTCCTCTAGAGAGAATACGACCTTGACCCCTTTCTTGATGCCGTCTTTGCGCAGCTTGGTGCGTACAATACGGGCAATCGGGTCCATGGAGGTTTTGGAGATGTCGGCTACCTGGAACTTCGTCGGGTCCATTTTGTTGGCTGCCCCCATGCTGGAGATGATCGGAATACCGCGCCGCAGGCATTCCTTGATCAGGTGCACTTTATAAATAATCGTATCGGATGCATCAATTACATAATCCAGATCGAATTTAAACAACTCTTCATACGTCTCTTCTGTGTAAAACATGTTCAGGGCAATCGCTTCACATTCCGGATTGATCAGTTTAACCCGATCAACCATCAGATCCGCTTTCTTCTGACCTACCGTGGTCGTTAACGCATGTATCTGCCGATTGATGTTGGTGATATCCACCACGTCTTTGTCGATCAGAATGATACGGCCAACCCCGGTACGGGCGAGGGCCTCCACCGCAATGGAGCCCACGCCACCGATACCGAGCACCGCCACCGTGCTGTTCTTCATGACTTCAAGGCCTTCAGGCCCTATGGCTAATTCCGTACGGGAAAATTGGTGCAGCATAATTCAAGCAACCTCCTTTTTCAAGAACAACAGGCTTATTATTTCTCGTCGCCCGGCTTCTTGGCGAGTTTGATATGCAGCTGCTCCAGTTGTCCTCCGTCCACCTGGGAAGGAGCGTCCATCAACAGATCCGTTGCGCTTGCCGTTTTTGGGAACGCAATCGTTTCACGCAGGTTGGTGCGTCCGGCAAGCAGCATCACCAAACGGTCCAATCCGAAGGCGATTCCGCCGTGCGGAGGAGTGCCGTACTCAAAGGCGTCCATAAGATAGCCGAATTTGTCGTGCGCCACTTCCGGCGACATACCAAGAGCCGCAAACATTTTCTCTTGGATCTCGCGTTTGTAAATCCGCATGGAACCGCCGCCTACTTCGTATCCATTCAGAACGATGTCATATGCTTCTGCTCGTACGGCAAGCGGATCCGTATCCATCAATTCCAGATCTTCGTCTTTTGGACGGGTGAACGGATGATGCTCGGCCACATAGCGCTTCGCTTCTTCATCATAGCTGAACAGCGGGAAGTCCAGCACCCAAGCAAACTTGTATTCGTTGTCGTTGATCAGGCCAAGCTGACGTCCGATTTTCAAGCGGAGCGCGCCTAGGACATCGGCAACCACTTTTTTATTGTCCGCGGAGAACAACAGCAAGTCGCCGTCTTCGGCACCCGTACGTTCTCTTACCGCTTCAATTTCCTGCTCGCTGAAGAATTTCACGATCGGCCCCTTGAACTCGCCTTCTTTCACTTGAATCCAGGCAAGACCCTTCGCTCCGTAACGGGCTGCATATGGCCCCAGATCGTCAATTTCCTTACGTGTCCAAGTCCCGCAGCCTTTAGCGTTCAAGCACTTCACTTCGCCGCCTTTTTCAATAACGGAAGAGAATACTTTAACGCCGCTGCTTGCAACGATATCGTTCATTTCGATCAATTCCAAACCGAAGCGAAGATCCGGCTTGTCGGAGCCGTATTTGCCCATCGCATCGGCATAACTGATACGCTGGAATGGCGTTGCAAGTTCAACGCCGATGGTTTCCTTGAACAACTTCACCATCAGCTGCTCCATCATGTTGAGGAGATCGTCGCGTTCCATGAAGGATGTCTCGATGTCGACCTGGGTAAACTCAGGCTGACGGTCAGCACGCAAGTCTTCATCACGGAAGCAGCGTGCGATTTGGTAGTAACGCTCAAGCCCGCTCACCATAAGGAGCTGCTTGTAAATTTGCGGAGATTGCGGAAGGGCAAAGAATTCACCTGCGTGTACGCGGCTCGGTACGAGATAGTCGCGTGCGCCTTCCGGCGAGCTCTTGGTCAGAATTGGCGTTTCCACATCCACAAAGCCTTCGTCATCGAGGAAGTCGCGGAATATCTTCGACGCTTTGGAGCGCAGCATCAGCGTTTTTTGCATCTCTGGACGGCGAAGGTCGAGATAGCGATATTTCAAGCGAAGCTGCTCATCCACCTCCACGCCGTCTTCGATAAAGAACGGAGGTGTTTTGGCTGCATTCAGCACTTCAATGCCTGTCACTTGGACTTCGATTTCGCCAGTCGGCAGGTTCGGGTTGAACGTTTCAGGATCGCGTTTTACGACTTTACCGGATACGGCCACCACGAATTCGCTGCGGACCTTATCGGCGACAGCCAAAGCCTCGCCGGAGAAATCCGGGTTAAATACGATTTGCATGATGCCGCTGCGATCGCGAAGATCGATGAACAGCACGCCGCCCAAGTCGCGGCGGGTCTGTACCCAGCCGTTCAGTGTTACAGTTTCTCCAATGTTCGCGGTTGTCAGGTGACCGCAATGATGCGTCCTTTTCATCGTTTATCATTCCCCTTTAATATAATTAAGTCGCTTCATGCGACGATTAAACCAATTCTTGAACCAGACGATCCAATCTCACCGTACGCTGCTCGCCGGTCTCCATCGACTTGAGGGCGATTTCTCCTCGTGCCAGTTCGTCCTCACCCAAAATGGCGGTATAACGAGCTTGCAAACGGTCGGCGGATTTCATCTGGGCTTTCATTTTCCGGCCGAGGTAATCGCGTTCGGCAGCTACGCCTTTGCTCCGCAGTTCGTAGATCAATTTTGCCACTTCCTGCTCGGCAGCTTCACCCAGCGCCACCAGATAGACATCCAGCGGCTTGGCGGCCGACAGATTGACCCCTTGATGCTCCAGAATCAATTGGATTCGCTCAAGACCAATCCCGAACCCGATGCCAGGCTGATCCGGTCCGCCAATCTGATCGACCAGTCCGTTGAACCGTCCGCCGCCGCCTACCGTATCAATCGCGCCGATGCCCTGGGCCTTGAATTCAAATGCGGTATGCGTATAATAGTCCAATCCCCGAACAAGTCTTGGATTGATCTCATACTCGATGCCCATGGCGTCCAGATACCCTTTCACTTTCTCAAAGTGCGTGCTGCATTCCTCATCCAGGCTGTCCAGGATCGAAGGTGCATCACCGAACTTCCCTTGGTCCTTCTTGCAGTCCAACACGCGCAGCGGGTTGCGTTCCATGCGCGACTGGCAATCCGAGCACAAGCTCTCTTTCATCGGTTCCAGGAAAGCAAGCAGTGCACTGCGGTAAGCCGCCCGTACCTCTGGCGTCCCAACGGAGTTAATCTCCGCTTTTACCCCGTTCAGCCCAAGCTCCTTGTAGAAGCTGTATCCCAGCGCAATCACCTCGGCATCGATAGCCGGATCTGCACTCCCGAATACCTCTACGCCAAACTGATGGAACTGGCGGTAGCGTCCCGCCTGCGGACGCTCATAGCGGAACATGGGACCCATGTAGTACAGCTTCGTGACGTCTGGCTCCCCATACAGCTTGTTTTGCACGTAAGCCCGGACGACGCCTGCCGTTCCTTCTGGACGAAGGGTCATGCTGCGATCCCCTTTATCCTTGAACGTATACATTTCCTTCTCTACGATGTCGGTGGTTTCGCCCACCCCGCGTTCGAACAACTCGGTCTGTTCAAAGATCGGTGTGCGGATTTCGCGATAGTTGTATCTCCGGCACAAATCGCGTGCCTTCTCCTCGATAAACTGCCATTTCTCGACGGCACCTGGCAGGATGTCCTGCGTGCCTGTTGGTTTCTCGAATTTCTCGTTTGCCATCTTCATCCCTCCACGTCCTATGACATCTTCACCTTTTGAACATGTCCCTTACCTTGATCTGGTTCATCACTTAGAACTAACTTTAGAACTAACTATGGAAAAACTCCTAGGGAGTCATTTCGCAATAAGTCGTGAAAACTAAAAAATCTCCCGCCCCGTTGTTCTAAGACAACAGGGACGAGAGATATCATATAATCACCCGTGGTACCACCCACATTCCGGCGTTGACACACCCTACAGTGCGTTCAACCATTCCGCTTTATCCGTTTAACGCCCGGCCGCGCAGTTCGGCTACTGTCTATCCCACCGGTTAACCGGTGCTTGCTTCGCCGTCTGTTCTCGGGGAGGTCATTCGTCCACTCATCAAGCGAATCCTTACAGCCAAAGGGACTCTTCTCTGGTCTTGTGGGGATGGAGTACTTGTTCCCGTCATGAAATCTGTTATTCATAAATATAGTATACCCAAAACATTATATTTTTAGATTCTAATGAACTGCCACACTAAAGTCAAGAAACTTTGTTGAATTTCCCCGAAAAAAGAAAAAAACCTACAAACCACGTTGTAGGTCCAAAACATATATTATATAAAAAAGGGGGTCATGCTGTTATTATAAACAGGGAATATTAAAGGAACATTGAACAAACATTACAGTTATGTTACAAGCGAGAAAGCGCTTTTACTATTAAAACCATGAAAGGGCTGCTCCATCAGCGGAACAGCCCTTTTTTTTCGTTCCCAGGGATAAGCGGCCCCACGAGAATGAATAGCTTTTATCTTCAATAGGGGGATAACGCTGCCGGCTTCTCCGCTAATTAATCAAAACGCTCCACATAAGCATTATTCGCCCGCAAATCATGCACAATCTGATCGTAATCCTCGTCCCTTACCTTAACGGACAGCGTATATCTCAGATCATCATAGTCCCGGTCGGTCACGTCCGCTTCGCGCCATGCGTCGCCCAGCGTGTCATCGCCGTGCGGCCGATCTTGCGCTATATCGCGGCTAGCATTGGCATCCCGGGAGCCCACGATAACCCCGGGTGCCCCGACGACTCCGCCGGGAGCCCCCAGCGTTGTAGCCCCTGCGGTCGCTCCACCCGTGCCGGAATTACCCCATGGCACCAGCGGCACAAGGATATGGCCTCCACCTCGAACCGGATCCTGTAGCTGTCCCACCTCCAGCTGCTCCGTGTTGTACGTTAACAGCTTTGTCCTTGCGCCTTCAGCGTCGTCTTCCGTTCTGAAATAAGCTTGAATTTGTCTAGACATGTCCATTCCTCCTTTTTTTCAACCCACTTGTTTGAAAGACCGGTATAACATGGACAACCATTGCAGCTTGCAGCTGCTATCCACTTACAGTGCCTTTAACAGCTCGCGCACGAAGGCTGGCTCGTCTTTCGGCGTCCGGGAAGTAATGAAGTTGCGGTCCACGACGACTTCCTCATCCTTAAAGTTTGCGCCGGCATTTACCATGTCATCTTGAAGCGGAGGATAGGAAGTAATCGTGCGTCCCTTCAGCAGGTCGGCACTTGCCAGAATTTGCGGCCCGTGGCATATTGAGGCAATCGGTTTGCCTGCCTTGTCCGCTGATGCAACAAACTGCAATATATGGGAATCCAGACGCAAATTTTCCGGAGAAGAGCCGCCTGGAATAACCACCGCATCATAATCGTTTATATTGACGTCGGCAATGGCTTTATCCGTTGTATACGATGCCTTGCCTTGTTTGCCCTTTACCTCTTGTCCTTGTTTCAATCCAATAATATCAGCTTGATGCCCCGCTTCCTTCACGGCATCATAAGGAGTTTTCATCTCGGAATCTTCGAATTGGTCAGCTAGTAGAAATGCAACTTTACTCATCTGGCATGTCTCCTTTCATGATCGTCCTCGATTTGTTATTACCCGGGAATGTCCTTTTTATAACAGCGGAATGGACGGAAATCCTGCGATCTACACCGTTCAGGTACAGTACATGGGCATTACAAGGACTGTAAGGACTCCCGGTTTATGAGTGAAATAAAAAAAGGCCTGAAATGTTCTCAGGCTCTGCTACGTCGTCACCAGAAGTGACTCACTATCCTATTTAGCTCTACGATCTCGGCAGCTGCTTCCGCATATTTCCCTTTATGCTAATGAGTTGTACAGGATCTTCCGAAGCCGTAACCATGCGTTCCGTGCTCGCTGCTTCCCTAATGTCTCCGGACCCGACCATCGTAGGCAAACTGCTCCATATCGAAAATTTGGGAGGTTGACGCATAACGAACACGACTCCTTTTTAAGTGTGAATACCTAACAAGCGATTATCCACTCAGGATGCCCCATCTCTCCAATATGATGCATGCTGCCCGCCTATTTAACCGTTTATGATCTGCTGTCAATGATCAGGGTTACCGGTCCCCAATTGGTTAGCGACACGTCCATCATGGCTCCGAATACCCCGGTCTCAACCTGCAATCCCTTCGCTAAGAGCTCGCGGTTAAAGGATTCGTACAATGCATTCGCTTCATCCGGTTTGGCGGCGGCCATGAAGTTCGGACGTTTTCCCTTGCGGGTGTCGCCATAGAGCGTAAACTGGGATACCGACAGAATGGCTCCGCCCACGTCCTGGACGCTAAAATTCATTTTTCCATCCTCATCCTCAAAAATCCGCAGCCCCGCAACCTTCTCGGCAAGGTATTTGGCATCCTTCTCTTCATCCTCGTGCGTAACACCAACCAGCACCATCAATCCCGCTTCAATCTTGCCAACGATTTCGTTGTCAACCGTGACTTGCGCATGCTTACATCTTTGAATAACCACTCTCATTGGTTTAGCTCCTTCATTTCCATAAGAAAAATGTCTATCGATGTACTCTCTAAGAAGACAAACCGCGTTTATCGGTAGTTTTTCTTGCGATATCAGGCAGCAGATCCTCCGAAGTCTATACCTGATATCTTAAAATAAAACGGCCTGTCTCCCGCAGGATAACAGACCGCCCATTCGTTTAATATCCGAGACTGTCCATGTCCATGAACCCCGGTGTCCGTTAACCACGCAATCGTGCCATCATTGCCATTACTGCATGATTCGATGAACGGTATAAACATCCTTCACCCGCTTGATTCGTTCCACAACGGAATGAAGGTGATCCGTATTGCGGATCAAAATCGTCATGTGGATCATCGCCATTTTGTTCTTATCAGATCGGCCGGTCACAGCGGAAATATTCGTCTTGCTCTCTGATACGGCCTGAAGAACTTCATTTAACAGTCCGTTACGATCATGGCCCGTCACTTCGATATCGACGCTGTAATTAGCCTCAACCGCCGTTTCCCATTCCACCTCAATCACGCGCGCGGCATCTTCGCCTTCACCCATGGACGGCAGATTGGCACAATCCGAACGATGGACCGATACGCCGCGTCCGCGGGTAACGTAACCGACAATATCGTCGCCGGGTACGGGATTGCAGCATCTCGCAAAACGCACAAGCAGATTATCAATCCCCTTAACGCGAACGCCGTTAGTCGGACGGCTCCGTTTCTCCGCCGGCTTGATTTCCTTCATCTCGGAGGTCAATTCAAGCTGATTCGCTTCCTCCTGCTCCTTACGAAGCTTCTCGGTCACTTTGGTACAGATTTGGGCGGCCGTGATCCCCCCGAAGCCAACCGCGGATAACATATCCTCGATATCATTAAAGGCGAATTTCTTGGCCGCCTCCATTAATTTATCATCGGTCGTCCACTCGGACACTTCAAGACCGAGGCGCTTGATCTCGCGCTCCAGCATCTCGCGCCCCTTCTCCACGTTCTCTTCCCGCTTCTCTTTCTTGAACCACTGCTTGATCTTACTGCGGGCATGCGAGGATTGGGCAATCTTCAACCAGTCCTGGCTAGGGCCGTACGAATGTTTTGATGTTAAAATTTCCACAATGTCGCCGGTCTTGAGCTGATGATCCAGCGGAACAATTCTGCCGTTGACCTTCGCACCAATGGTTCGGTTTCCTACTTCAGTATGAATTCGGTAGGCAAAATCGAGAGGGACGGAGCCTGAAGGCAGCTCGATCACTTCGCCTTTTGGCGTAAACACAAAGACCAAATCAGAGAAAAAGTCCATCTTCAAAGATTCTACAAACTCCGAGGCATCCTTCGTCTCATGCTGCAGCTCCAATATTTCACGGAAGAACGTCATCTTATTATCGAAGCTGCCTCCGTTGCCTGCGGAACCTTCTTTATAGGACCAGTGTGCCGCAATACCGTACTCCGCCGTACGATGCATCTCCCAGGTCCGGATCTGAACCTCCGTCGGTTCCCCGTTCGGTCCAACCACCGTTGTGTGAAGGGATTGATACATATTCGTTTTTGGCATGGCGATATAATCTTTGAAACGGCCAGGCATCGGCTTCCACAGGGTGTGGATGATCCCCAGCGTAGCATAACAATCCTTAATATTGTCCACAATAATGCGGATTGCAAGGAGATCATAAATTTCGTTGAATTGTTTGTTCTTGACCGTCATTTTCTTAAACACGCTGTAGATATGCTTCGGTCTGCCGGATAAGTCGGCTTGTATGCCCATCTCGTCAAGCTTCTCCCGGATACAGACTATGACATTGTCGATATATTGCTCTCGTTCAGCCCGCTTCTTGTGCATCAAATTCGCAATGCGGTAATACTGCTGCGGATTCAAGTAACGAAGCGCAATATCCTCCATCTCCCACTTGATCGCGGAAATACCTAGACGATGGGCGATCGGGCAAAAGATCTCTAGCGTTTCATATGAAATACGGCGCTGGCTTTCCTCGGACTGATACTTAAGAGTGCGCATATTATGAAGCCGGTCAGCCAGCTTAATCACGATCACCCGGATGTCCCGTGCCATCGCGATAAACATTTTACGATAATTTTCGTTCTGCTGCTCTTCTTTGGATCGGAATTGGATACGTTCGAGTTTCGTTAAACCATCCACCAGCAGTGCACAGGTATCCCCGAAGCGCTCACGGATCTGCTCGAGCGATACGGTTGTATCCTCAACGACATCATGAAGCAACGCAGCAATAATAGACAACGTGTCCATCTGCATATTCACCACGATGTCTGCAACCGCAAGCGGATGAAGAATATAAGGTTCTCCCGATTTCCGCACTTGTCCGTGGTGGGCTTGCTCCGCAAATTCATAAGCTTCCTGGATGCGGAGAAGATCGGGTTCTTTTGTATAGGCGCTGGCCTTTTCGAGTAATCGCTCTATGCCCATTTTGGAGTCCTTCTCTTCCCTTTCTATATAAAATGGAACCCGCCCTTGTCAAAACGTGCAGGTTCCCTCGTGATTGTTTTCCTATCATTATGACGCTTGTGACGTTATACGTCAACATGTCTAGCATTCAGACACTTATAGTATGCCCGTTTCCGGCGAGGAGACATCAAAACTTGACATGAATTGGATATTTTGACGAACTGTAAAAATTATTGTTGAAAAAACGAACGATTGTATTTAATCTAGTAAAGATCGTACGCGAACGGTCCTATATTTAAAGTCCTAAGAGGAGTGAAATGGTTTGCAACGTGAAATTCAAGTAGATGAGAAACTTCCGTTTGGCCCCGGTTTCCTTCTAAGCCTGCAGCATTTGTTCGCCATGTTCGGAAGTACGGTGCTTGTACCGAACCTTTTTGGTGTGGATCCCGGCATGATCCTGCTGATGAACGGTATTGGTACACTGCTCTACATTTTCTTATGTAAAGGAAAAATTCCGGCTTACTTGGGATCCAGCTTCGCCTTTATCGCACCGGTTCTGGTCGTACTGGCCAAAAATCCGGAAGCCAACTACGGCAAAGCATTAGGAGCCTTTATCGTTACCGGTATCATCTTCTGTCTCGTAGCTCTCATCGTTAAATATGCGGGAACCAAATGGATCGACTTCGTATTCCCGCCTGCGGTTATGGGTGCCATCATTGCGATGATCGGGCTTGAGCTTGTACCGGTTGCCGCAGGTATGGCCGGCTTTTTACCAGAAGAGGGACAATCCATTGATCCCAAAATCATTACGATTTCACTCGTAACACTTGGAGTCACTGTACTCGGATCCATCCTGTTCCGCGGCTTCGCCAAAATCATTCACATCCTGATCGGGATCGTTGTCGGATATGCGCTTTCCTTCGCGCTTGGGGTCGTGGAGACGGAGAAAATTGCGAACGCGAAGTTCCTGTCGGCTCCGGAGCTGACAACCCCTGTTTTCGATAGCGGGGCGATCTGGAGCATCATTCCGGTTGCGATCGTAGTTATCGTTGAGCACATCGGGCATTTGTTAGTAACAAGTAATATCGTGGGCAGAGACCTTTCCAAAGACCCGGGCTTGCACCGCTCCCTTCTCGGTAACGGTATATCCACTATTCTGTCAGGATTCGTAGGTTCCACCCCTAATACCACCTATGGTGAAAATATCGGGGTCATGGCACTCACTAAGGTATACTCGATATTCGTAATTGCCGGAGCAGCCATTATTGCGATTATACTCTCCTTCTCAGGAACGTTCTCCGCCGTTGTAGCGAACATTCCTACACCAGTAATGGGCGGCGTGTCCCTCCTGTTGTTCGGGGTAATCGCAGCTTCCGGTCTTCGAATTTTCGTCGAGCAGAAGGTGGATTTCTCCAAAGCAAGCAACATGATCTTGGCTACAATCGTATTGGTAACAGGGATTAGCGGTGTAACCTTGAAAATCGGTACCGTCGAGCTGAAGGGTATGGCCTTGGCAACCATCGTAGGTGTCCTTATGGCTCTCCTCTTCAAAGTCTTCGAAATTACCGGCCTCTCCAATGAAAAAAATGATGAGCCGCTCGTGGAAAAAACACCGGATTGAAACTAACGGCCTTATCGCTAATCAAAAAACGCCCTGAGCTGGTTGCTCAGGGCGTTTATTATTTCCCGGGAAAATCGGGAAGCATTTTGTCGATTACTCGTATTGCATCAATGTAAATACATCGATTCCATCCAGCTTCGAACGGCCATTGAGATCAGCCAGCTCGATCATGAATGCAGCTCCAACGACGTTTCCGCCTAATTGACGGATGAGGTTAACCGAAGTCGCAATCGTACCGCCTGTTGCAAGAAGATCATCCGCAATCAATACATTTTGCCCCTTCTCGATCGCATCGGTATGCATCGCCAAGCGATCTTTACCATATTCGAGGTCATATCCCACTTCAATCGTTTCGTAGGGAAGCTTTCCGCTTTTGCGAATGGGCGCGAATCCTACTCCAAGCGCATAAGCCAGCGGAGCACCCACGACAAATCCACGGGCTTCGGGACCAGCTATCACATCAATTTTGAGATCGGATACCAAGACCTTCAATTCTTCGATGGCTTTGCGATACACCTCACCATTCTTCAGCAGTGTAGTAATATCTTTGAAGCTGATCCCCGCCTGCGGAAAATCGGGAACGACACGAATATAATCTTTAAAATCCAAAATAATCTCCTCCTGTATAGTTGCGGTTAAGATACGCCTTTTGTGCGGGACATCATCCATTGGGTTAATTGTTCCGTACCGGCATGCAGCAGATGCTGCTCCATATCCGCCAAATCGCTTAGTTCACGGAAGTGACGGGAAGCGTCCAGCGGTTTTTTCTCCGGCTTCGGTATGAAGGTTATCTGTCCCTGGACACGCTGGATGAACGCCAATTCCTCAAACACATCCAGTACTTTGAGCAGCATGCGAGTGGACAAGGACGTCCGCTTCTGCAGACGTGTTACAACCTCATTCTCCGACATGGGAGCGGACGTCATTCCGGCAAGTAAAACATACAGCTTTTTAAACTGTTCGCGGTCCGGAATTTGCAACCGATCGCGCTGGTTCCGGGTCGGATGCAGCATGAATATATTGGGAACGGAATGGAAGGCTGACATGAATGCATCCAGTTGTTCAGCCGTTTCCGGTACATCCAGTACAAACAAAACGGAAATATCTTCTTGACTGCTCTCAGCAATATCATTTTCCGGCATGATGCCAGCATTCCTATCATATACCCAAAGGCACATATCATACAATTGACTTTTTATTTCCGGATGTGAATCTTTTGCGTACACCACTGCCGAACGGATTGCCGGGCAACGCAGATGCGGCTCCAGCTCGGCTCTCCACCGCTGAATTTCCTGTAACGGCTCTTTGATCCCGCGGTAATCAAACACCTGCTGATAAGGGGCGCAGATATCCTGAATCATAAGCTGTACTTTACGGCTCCCGTTCCATTCATTCACGGAAAGCTCGCCAAGCACATCCACAACCGATCCCACCGGCAAAATATCGGCAAGATGTCCCCAGCCGAATGAGATTGCATCGATAACCTCCCGCTTCTGCTGCAAACGAAGCTTCAAATGTTTCCCCTCTTTGCCGATTTTGCGGACGTCCTTGATGACAACATCCCGAAAGACGATCTTCGGTACGGCATTGGCCATGCCAAATGGACCTAGCTGTTCCATCTGTTCAATAACGGGCACCGATACATCCGACAAGCTGGCCTCCAGGTCCGCTTCACAGGTTGCAATTAAATGCTCTCCTTCGAGTGCTTCTTCCGCATATCGATGAAGTCCCTGTTCAAATTCCTCCAAGCGATCCCGATGAAGGCTCATGCCCGCTGCAGATGGATGACCGCCAAAATGGTCCATGACGTCCTTGCAGGAGTGCAGAGCCGCATAAATATCGAATCCCGGAATTGATCGGGCGGAACCTTTACAGTTCCCCGTCTCGGGATCAATCCCGAGGATAACGACAGGCCTGTAGAATCGCTCCAGTATTTTGGAAGCCACGATGCCAACCACGCCAACGTTCCAGCCTTCACCCGCCAATACGATGACAGGAGGAACCTCCTGTCCTCTCCAACGGTTTTGAACCATGCCAAGCGCTTCCTGGACGATGTTTTCAACCACTTGCTGCCGATCCTTGTTCAGCCCATCCAATTCCCAGGCAAGCCGCTCCGCCTCTTCCCGGTGTTCTGTTGTAAGCAGCGTGACGGCACGTCCTGCATGATCCAGACGGCCACTGGCGTTAATCCGGGGTGCCATGGAGAATGCCACATTAACGGCTGTCACCTGCTCCACATGGATCCCGGATACCTCAAGCAGGCATCGAATGCCTTCATACCTCGTATTCCGCATCGATTCGATCCCGTGCTTCACAAGCACCCGATTCTCCCCCGTGAGCGGCATCAAGTCAGCAATGGTCCCGATCGAAACAATCTGTAACCATTCCTCCGGCGGTTCTCCAACGAGAGCCTGTGCCAGCTTGTAAGCCACGCCTACGCCTGCCAGCCCCTTAAAGGGATACGGACATGTAGGGATTTTCGGGTTGATCAGCGCGTAAGCTTCTGGCAGCACTTCCGGCGGCTCATGATGGTCCGTAACAATCACGTCGATGCCAAGGCTGTTGGCATACGCAATTTGCTCGACTGCGCTAATCCCGGTATCGACGGTAATGACCAGACTGACCCCTTGCTGATGGGCCCAATCCAGCGCGTGATTATGTAAGCCATAACCTTCATTGGATCGGTGAGGTATATAAATATCATAAGATGCGCCCAAGTGCCGCATCAGATGAATCATCAATGACGTACTGGAAACACCGTCTGCATCATAATCGCCATAGATTAGAATATGCTCCCGATCCTCCAGCGCTTTACGAATACGCGGTACAGCCTCCTGCATCCCCTGCATAAGATAAGGGTCATGCGTCAGCTCAAACGTTCCATATAGAAATCTACGTCCATCCTCGGCTGATTGTATCCCCCGTGACGCCATGAGTGATGCCACCATGGGTGGCAGCGACAGATCCTGGGCCAGCCTATCGGTGATCGATGACTCTGCCGAGCGTATTCTCCATTCATATTTGGAATACAGCACAGGGACTCACCTTCCTTTTCCTGCCTTTTTCCTGCTGTCTTACACCTATTAGCTCCAGACGCTACTGCGGAAGTGTCGGCATATCGTTATCCATCAAGTCATAGTTCGATTTATATGGATATCCCGGTTCATAAGGTACAACGTGAACCTTGGCATCCGTAACCTGAATAAAACGATGGGTCAACAGCTTCCGGATTCGCTCGGCAATTTCTTGAGCTTCCAATACGGACGTCCGCGGATTCACGGTAACTTTCACTTCAATGTTCACATGACGGATCTGCCCGTATTCTTGTACCTTCAGTTCCTCGATCGTGATCACGCCATGCACTCGCTGAATCGTATCCATGAATTCGGCTTCGTGCTCATGCCGCTTCTCTTCCACGAGCGTTCCATAGACGGAATGAACGATTAGTATATACCCTTTGCGGACCACGAGACAAGCTACAATCAGAGCCGCAACCGAATCCATGTAGAGCAGGGGTGTCCATTCAAAGTAGGAGCCACCCATCGCTAGTGACACGCCGATCAATACCGTAAGCGAAGAGTACAGGGCAAATCGATGATCAGCGGACAGCACCTCGTACCGGGGGTCATTGTTTCTTTTGATCTGCCGACATTGGTACTGAAATACCGCTTCATTCACCGCGAGTGAGATGAAGACCGCAAGCAGTGCCGATTTGGTTGGCGGCTCCAAGTCGCCTGATGCCATGGTCTGAATCGCGGATACCGCAATTTGAATACCGCCCATGATCAATAAAACGGCAAATAGAATCGAGATCACGGGCTCCGTCGTGTCCGAAACGTTCCGTTTGTCCCGAATGGAGCTTTTACTGCCGAAAATACCCAGGCTTGGCAAACGGTCCACCAATAAAGTTACGGCATTTGCCGCAGAATGCAGAGCATCTCCGATTAGAGCCTTGCTGCCGGATAAATAACCGGCGATCCCTTTGCACAAGGCCAATGCAAAATCCGTTACAATGCCTGTCCAAAGGACAGTCTCCGTATGATTCAAACGTTCATTGCTCACTTGAGGCCCCCCTCAATGTCACTATCGATCCTGTGCTTATCGTGCTGTTAACTTTAGAAAGCCGCGTCGCCTGCGACGCGGCTTTCTACTTGTATAGGATCCTCTGCTATCTAGACTGCTACGCCAACAGCGGCTCAATTAGATTTCAATCTTATCTTTGCTTGGCTTCGGTGAATTCGGTTTATTGCTCACATTGCGGCCTTTAAGAAGGAGCCACAACGGACTTGCGATAAAGATCGAAGAGTACGCGCCGAATGCCAAACCGATACAAATGGCCAGAGAGAACATCTGAATCGACTCGCCCCCAAGCAGGAGCATGAAGAATGCAGCGATGAATACGGACAATGCCGTATAGATCGAACGTCCGATCGTCTGGGACAAACTTTTGTTAACCAGATCCTTAAGATCCGAGACTCTCTTAATCTTGGCAAATCTCAAGTTCTCTCTGATCCGGTCAAAGATAACGATTGTATCGTTTATCGAATAACCGATGATGGTCAGAACGGCGATAATGAATGTTAGATCCACCTCTAATCCAAGGATGGAGAAGATACTGATGACAACAAATGCATCATGCAGCAGCGCTACGATCGCTGCAATCGCAAATCGCCATTCAAAGCGGATGCTGACATAGATAATAATCCCGATACAGGAGAGCAGCACGGCATAAATGGCGTTCCGTCCAAGCTCATTGGCCATCTCGGGGTCAACCGTATTGATCTCGAAGGTTGCCTTATTATCCAGCTTCTCAATTCCGGAACGGAGCTTCAGATCCTGATCCTCGGTCAGTACCTCGCTGAATCGAATATTCACACGGTCATTACCGGGAGTGACGCTCGCATCTTCACCAATTCCAGCCTCTTTTAATACGGTATTAATCTGCTCCGTAGTCAAGGGCTTGGAGAGTGAGATGTCTACGTTCGAGCCGGATTGGAAATCAACTCCGTAGTTAAGACCACGAGTCAAGAGGAATACCAAGCCCAGAATCGTAATTGCAATGGATAGGATATAGAAAAATCTGCTTTTGCCTACGAAATCAAAGTTCTTAAAGCTCACGAATGTCACGCTCCTTTACGCCATAATGGCTCGGTTTGCGGGCCCAACCAATATTCACAAGCAGATTGAGCAAGAAACGGGAGAAATAAACGTTCGTGGCAATACTCACGATGATCTCCAGAATCAATACTAGCGCAAAACCTTTAACCGCGCCGGTACCAAATCCGAACATGACAGCTGCAACGAGTATCGTTGTTAAGTTGGAGTCCATAATCGCTCGCAGGGATGACTTACCGCCTGCTTTCACCGCTGATGGAACACTCTTGCCAGTTCTGATCTCTTCCCGAATGCGCTCATAGGTGATGATATTAGCATCAACCGCCATACCAATACCTAATATAAATGCCGCAATACCTGGAAGCGTCAGCGTAAAGTCAGCCCATACGAAAATAAGAATGAGAAGCCATGTATGCAAAATAAGTGCAAAGCTTGCCAGCAAACCCGGTACGCGATATCTGATAATCATGAACAGCAGAATCGCAACAGACGCGATAAGACCTGCTTGTACCGTTTTCGTAAGAGACTGCATACCGAGCGTAGCTCCTACGCTCTGAGAGTACTTCTCAACCAGTTTCAGCGGCAGGGCGCCGAGATTAATCGTATCCCGGATCTGCTTCGCTTCATCCAGCGAATAGCTCCCCGTAATTTGTGCGGTACCGTCGGTTAATACGGCCCGTACCGTCGGAGCTGACAGCAATTGGTCGTCCATGAAGATAGCCAGCTCTTGACCGAGAAGACGTTCTGTAATTTCAGCAAACTTCCCTTTGTCCTTCACTTTAATATCTATCATAGGCTGATTAAGCTGGTCGTAGGCAACAGAAGCGCCGTTCTCGACGAAATCGTCGCCGCGGAGCTCAATTTTACAGAACTCCTCGCCTTCTTTACAGCCGTCATTGCTTCGGAATGTGAGGTTTGCAGGTTCTTTCATTGTTTTTCGAACTTCGGCCTCATCCGTTACGCCTGCCACCTTCAAGCGAATCCGGTTCGCCCCTTCCGGTGTAACCTCAGGCTCCGATGTTCCCATTGCATCCGCACGCTTTTGCAAGCTCTTTGCGGTTTCCTGCAGTGCTTCTTTTGTGACTTGCTGCCCTTCCATCAAAGGCTCTGCTTCATAAAGGATTTCGAATCCACCCTTAAGATCCAAACCTAGACGGACGTCTTTCAGCAAGCCTGGAGTTGTAACGGCCATTAATACAGTGATCACGAGTACGGTTCCGACGAAACTGATAATTCTCTTCATGCCGTCCTATGTTCCCCCTTTTTACTCAATATTCCTATTATAGCGATGTCATAAAACCCAGTCAATTTATCAAAATTTGTCGGGCTTATGAATGAACTCTTATATCCGCAAGGCAAAAGGGACCTCTTCGATTAATCGAAAGAAGATCCCTTATATGCTGATATTGTCATATAGTTCATTAACGCTGTCGCCTTCAAGGACAGAATGTCATTGACCAGTTTGTGGAGGGAGGGGACGCCTTCCTTTTTATATTTGCTGCTGACACAGTTCCAAATATCGTCGCTCGTCACATACTCGTACCCAATCAAATGCATTTCCTCAACCTTGCTCAAGCATACCATCTCAATGGTGCTCATCAATTCTTCCTCGCTCATTTGCTCGAGTTCCATGCATATGGCCTCCTCACTGACTCCCTGTTGTCCCTAAGTTACATTCGACATGATACATTGCTTTCCTTCTATTCCTATCATGTCCTGAAAAAAAAGTAAAGTCATCAGATGGGACAGGTAGGGCATATCCATAAGAATAGCCATGTCGTGTCACCGTATTCAGTCTTAACCAGGGAGTGGGATGGACAGTGAACAAGCAATCATTTATTAAAGGAACGCTGATTTTACTTGCAGCCGGCATAGTAAACCGCCTACTCGGTTTTATCCCCCGGATCGCCCTCCCCCGGATCATTGGACCCGAGGGTGTCGGAATTTACCAACTGGGCTACCCCTTCTTTATCGTGCTCGTGACAATCATTACCGGCGGAATTCCGCTTGCCATCGCCAAAATGGTTGCCGAAGCAGAGGGCGCCGGGAAGCAGGATGCTTCCAAGCAAATTCTGCATGTCAGCCTGATGCTGACGCTTACAGCAGGCACCCTCTTTATGGGACTCAGTCTGCTCCTTGCCCCTTGGGTAACCGGCGTGCTTTTGCCGGACGAGCGTGTATACCAAACCTTTATCAGCATGACGCCCATGATGATTATCATTGCCGTTTCGTCGGTCTACCGCGGATATTTTCAAGGTAAACAGAACATGATTCCCTCCGCGAGCTCCTCCGTGATCGAGACGATTGTCCGAATTATTTGCATGCTGTGGTTTGCGCATCTTCTGATGCCCAAAGGCATCGCTTATGGGGCGGCGGGTGCCATGCTCGGAACTGCCGTGGGGGAACTGATTGGCATGATCGCGCTGCTGCTGCAATATTCCGGCGAGGGACGACGTACGAATAAACTTTTACCTAAACCGCAAAAAGCAATATCCGAAAACACTGCGAAAGAAGACTCTCCATCGAATCAAGGCATCCTAAAACGTTTACTCGGCATTGCATTGCCGGTAACGGGAGGCAAGATGGTAGGCTCCTTCTCCTACCTGCTGGAGACGATTCTGACCAATCGCAGCCTCGCCATGGCAGGTATAGCGACATCCGTAGCCACAGCCCAGTACGGTGCACTGCAAGGGATGATCATCCCGCTCCTGCTGCTGCCCGGCGCATTGACGGTTTCTTTGGCCATCTCTCTGGTACCTTCACTCTCGGAAGCAGCCGCCCGTAATGATCGGTCTACGATCCACAAACGTATGAATCAATCCCTTCGGTTAGCCCTGGTCTCCGGAGCTCCGTTTGCCATCATCATGTTTGTTCTGGCTGAGCCATTATGCCTGCTCCTGTACGACAACGCGGAGATTAGCGATATGCTCAAAATCATGGCGCCGTTTGCCTTGTTCCTGTATGTGCAGTCCCCGCTTCAAGCTGCTTTACAAGCACTGGACCGTCCGGGCCGGGCACTGCTCAATACGTTATTCGGGGCGATCATCAAAATGAGCCTCATCGTGTATTTGGCATCCAATCCCGCCTTTGGCATAAAAGGGGCCGTCATTGCCATTATCGTAAACAGCATTGCAGTTACATTACTCCACGGTTTCAGTCTATCGAGACTGATCGGCTTTCGATTCCGTCTGCTGGATTATGTCAAAATCGGGGCGGTTATGATTATTATGGGTGCTTGCGTCCTCTATGGGTACAAACATCTTCCGTTTTCGACCGCGCCATGGTTGCAATTTTGGACCTCTATCGCCGTTGGTATTCTGGTCTATTTCGTCATGATTTTTATGACCAAGCTGGTCACGCCGCGGGATCTGGAGCGTGTGCCTGTCGTCGGTCCCTGGTTCAATAAATTCAGCCGCCGTTAGATCCTGTCTTTACGATCAATGTAAATCCGGCCTTTATGGTCAATGGAGCATAGAAAAATATCCTTAAAATCCTTAGCACCGTAATTCTGTATCTCGTTCTTAAGCCAGAACCGCGTTTTTTGGATCAATTCAAGGTTCTCGTCCTGCACCTTTCCATCCAATATAAGCGGAATGGGCAGGCCTTCATACGTAATTTTATCGTAAGGAATATCTACGACTGTAGGGTTATCTTTTTCGGATTGGAATGAAGTGGATGAAGAATTGTTGGCAGTTGAGGTGTTGGACGAACGTGAAGAGCTATTCGAACTACTGTTGGAGCTGTTGCCCGTATCCTTTGGAATCACGGTGAGCTGACCGGATGTTTCAAGTATCGCAAATTCCACATCCGCCAGACTGTCAATATCTTTGCCTCTGAGCTGCTGCATCAGATCATCCAGATTATAGCGAAGCCTTGCCATCTCTTTGCGGTGCAGCCTGCCCCTGGATACCAATACACTTGGCTTTCCGTCGGCAAACAGCCGTATACTTCGATTTTTCAGTCCGATGTAAGCAAGACCTACCTGAATGGCAACCAAAACGGCGATAGGAGCGAGTCCCTCCCAAATCGGCTTATGGACATCTTCAAGAACAAAAACGGCGATCTCTGCAATCATAACGGATATGACCAAATCGAAGATGGACAGCTTTCCGATTTCCCGTTTGCCCATGATTCTCATGGTAACAAAGATGACCACATACATCAGAATGGTCCGCAGAATCAGAATAGTCATATGAGACATAAACAATCCCTCCTAGCTTGTCGAACATTCTCATGTACAGCTATTCTGACCTGCTATAGCTTTTCCCATTCGATTACAACGGATTAATTAATGGAAATCATGCAAAACCGGCAGCAAAATGTTCAGTTTGTACTATATGTACAGGCTTGGCCATACAATTTAATGATCAAGATTAGTTAAGGGGGATGATTCATGGAACCGATCCGTCGAGTATTCACTTTCAGGATCACCAATCCGATTCTTTCAGGATTATTGTATTCTTTTTTCTGGATGTTTCTTGGCGCGTTGGCGTTATCCCTGCTTCTATGGGGCAGCGGGCTGGCCGAAGATGATTTATCGTTCTACACATTTCTCGTACATGCTATCGCAGCCTTTATCGGTGGTTGTGTCAGCGGTAAGCGTGCAGGAAACAGAGGTTGGTATTACGGCTGCCTGACAGGGCTGATATACGGCATTACGCTGCTCGTCATTGGCTTTCTTGCCTTGGATAGTTCCTTATCTCTCGGAGATTTGACGCTGATTGCCACGGTATTTGCTGGGGGCGCCATTGGGGGAATGTTCGGGGTCAATTTAAAAAAATAAATTTAGGCTCTAATCCTCGGAGCATCTCACTAGCACGCTAAAAAAACAAAGGCTGATTCCTAAAAGGAATCGGCCTTTGTTTTGACGATTACATTCCATATGTAGGTGAAACGTCATTATGCATCCGCATTCACACTATGGCTGATAGAGTTACGATCGAACGTCAACTTCGTTACATCGTTCACTTTCAAAACCACGATGTCGTCGGTAATCTCCACGATTGTGCCGTGAAGGCCTCCAATGGTTACGACTTTATCGCCCTTTGACAAGGCGCTAAGCATTGCGTTCCTGGTCTTCTGTTTCTTCTGCTGTGGACGAATAAGCAGAAAATAAAAGATGACAAACATCAGAACGAACGGCAAAATCAACCCTAAAATGCCGCCTCCGCCTTGACCTGCACCAGTTGCTAAATCAAATGAAGTTCCAAACATATCTTTCCCCCCTTTCACAAACTTATCATGATGGCCATGAACTTGCTTTAGAACCCTTTTTCATTATCATGAAGGCCGTACTTATCAAAAAACTCATCGCGGAAATCAAGCAGACGGTCTTCCATAATACTCTGACGCACGTTACGCATCAAATTGAGCAGGAAATGCAGGTTATGATACGTCGTCAATCTTAATCCAAACGTTTCATCACTTTTAATCAGATGACGCAGATAAGCACGCGAGTAGTTACGGCAAGTGTAGCAGTCACATTCCGGATCCAGCGGTCCGTAATCCCTGGCATATTGAGCATTTCGAACGACAAGACGGCCTTGACTTGTCATCGTTGTCCCGTTGCGAGCGATCCGCGTCGGAAGCACGCAATCGAACATATCCACACCACGAATCGAGCCCTCAATCAACGCATCAGGTGATCCGACTCCCATCAAATAGCGAGGTTTATTGTTCGGCAGCAGGGGCACCGTGTAATCCAGCACTTCATACATAAGCTGCTTCGATTCTCCCACACTAAGTCCACCAATAGCATAACCCGGGAAATCCATGGAAGTCAAATCACGGGCGCTCTGACGGCGCAGATCCTCATGCATGCCTCCCTGAACGATGGCGAATAGGGCTTGGTCTTCCGGTCTTGCATGGCTCTTAAGGCAGCGTTCAGCCCAGCGAGAGGTCCGCTCGGTGGATTGTTTGACGTATTCATACTCTGCAGGATAAGGCGGGCATTCATCAAAAGCCATCATAATATCAGATCCGAGCGCGTTCTGAATCTCCATCGCAACTTCCGGGGAAATAAACAGTTTATCTCCGTTCAAGTGGGAACGGAAATGTACGCCTTCTTCCGATATTTTTCTCATTTCTGCCAAGCTGAATACCTGGAAGCCGCCGCTATCGGTCAAAATCGGCCGGTCCCAGTTCATGAATTTGTGCAGTCCGCCTGCTTCCTTCACAATATCATGTCCCGGACGCAGGAACAGGTGATAGGTGTTGCTCAAAATAATATGGGCATCCATAGCTTTTAACTCTTCCGGGCTCATGGTTTTTACGGTTGCCAATGTTCCCACAGGCATGAATGTCGGCGTATCGATCACGCCATGCGGAGTGTGCACTCTGCCGAGCCTAGCGCCCGATTGTTTACACGTTTTAATATGTTCATAAGTAACAGCTGCTACCATTGTGATAACCAACCTCCGAATTAATAGATAAACATCGCGTCGCCAAAGCTGAAGAATCGGTATTCCTTATCAACAGCTTCCTTGTACGCTTTCATAATGTGTTCGCGACCGGCCAGCGCGCTGACCAGCATAACCAGCGTGGATTTCGGCAGATGGAAATTCGTAATCAGCGCATCCACGACGGTAAAAGCATATCCGGGATATATGAAAATGCTTGTCCAGCCGCTGCTCTCGCGCAGAGGCTCGCCGTTCAGCTCCGATCCAACCGTCTCCAGCGTTCTGCAAGAGGTAGTCCCTACAGCGATAACCCGGCCGCCGCGCCGCTTCGTTTCATTCAGCAGCTCAGCGGTTTCCTGGGAAAGGGAATAGTACTCTTCATGCATGACATGATCCTCAACCTGTTCCACGGACATCGGACGAAATGTCCCCAATCCCACGTGCAGGGTGATGAAAGCGATGTCCACTCCCTTGGCCCGGATCTGTTCTAGGAGAGCTTCCGTGAAGTGCAGGCCCGCCGTCGGTGCGGCTGCGGACCCTTCATGCTTCGCGTATACCGTCTGATAACGATCACGGTCATCCAACTTTTCCTTAATATATGGCGGGAGCGGCATTTGCCCCAGTTCATCCAGGATTTCTTGGAAAATCCCTTTATACGAGAAGGATAAGGTGCGAGCACCCATCTCGCCTTCTTCCTCAATCACAGCTTTTAATTTCCCGTCACCGAAGGAAATTATGTTTCCTTTTTTCAGCTTCTTGCCGGGTTTTACAAGTGCTTCCCACCGGTCTTGTCCCATATTTTTCAGCAGAAGGACCTCTGCTTTCGCACCGGTGTCTTCCTTTACACCAAACAATCGGGCCGGTATAACCTTCGTATCGTTTAATACGAGCGTATCTCCCGGATTCAGGCTGTCTATGATGTCCGCAAACGTCTGGTGGCTTATGTGTCCGCTCTCTTTGTTAAGCGTGAGAAGCCTGGAAGAACTTCGATCCAGCAGCGGTGTCTGCGCAATTAAATGTTCGGGCAATTCAAAATCATACAAATCCACATTCATATCGGTCAGTCCTTCGTAATAGTCGTGTTGCGGTAATAGTGTTGGAGTATCTGCTTATAATCATACCCTTCATCTGCCATTCCCTTGGCACCCCATTGGGACATGCCCAGTCCGTGACCAAAGCCTTTACCGGTAAATTTAAAGCCGGAAGAGCTTTCAATCACACGGGCTTTTCCCGTTCCATTCATCACAACGGTACCGGAACCTTTGACATTACCGTTACCGCTCCCTGAGATGACGGATACCGTTTGGCCGCTTGAAACCGTGGATACCGCACCATTCGCGCTCAATACAGTATAACTTCCGGTCGATTCAATATCAAACAATGTGCTTGGCAGACCGTTAAAAGCCGAGCGGAACATATCCGGATATTTTACGTCCAGCACTTGACCGTTTGCTTTCACCGTAAGGGCACGTCCGGACGGGCCTCGCTCCGTTACATCCAGCGAAGTAATGGAAGCAGGCAGACTGTTGGAGGTTTTTCCTTTTAGAGAGGCCAGCAGTTGATCCGAAGTATAGGGACCGCGAACCCAGTCATAGCTATTGGATTCCGGCACTTTCTCAAGGACAACGGCTGTTTCTCCCGGATTCATCTTGCCTACAGGCTCAACGTTGGATTGGATCAATGGCAGTGGACGTACGTTTGTATCCTTGGCGGTAACGGTCATATACAGGAGTCCTGCCGATGTTTTGTTGCCGGTTTCCTTCACATTGTCCTCACGTACATAACCTGTAATGCCACTCGGAAGAAGTACATGATACCAGGATTTAAGCGCTGCTTGAGATGAGGAATCTCCAGGGCTTTCCACCGCGGCAAACAGATCGTTACGGTTACCCCACACCTCGGTGGAGTCTGCCGTCATTCCTCCGCTATTGGAAGAAAACACGGTTTCCACGATTTTGCCGTCCTTCATGACCACTTCGCCGTCGGTTGCATCCACTGCCTGAATAATGCTCGGATACTCATAGGCTGTTCCGTAATAGGCCTGGCTTAGCGTTGTGTCCACGACATGAGCTACTTCGAACTTATTTCCTTGGAATAGCGCATAGCTGCGCGCTGCCACAGCCTGGGCTTTCAGAGCTTCAGCCCCCCAAATAGACGGCACCTCGGCTCCAACGACGGAATACAGGTACTGCTGGAACGGCAGTTCATTGACAAGATACAATTGACCGTTCTTTTGTCCGATCTCCAAAGCGCCTCGATACGAACGATCCGATCGTTCCTTCACATTCGTCCCGGCTCCTGAACTCCCCTCCACCCGCAGAACGGACTGACCACCCGACAACATATAATGCTGTGACTCTTGAGGAGTCGCCAGGTTCAGGCTTACATCTCGTCTCATAATCAGACCCGGGGTGGTGGCATTCTGTTCAACGAGGGAACCGGATATTGCAGCAGCTTCCAGTTTGACTGCAGCCAGATCGGCTGTGTTGGCAGCCTCGCCTACCCACACCTCATAAGCGGATGTACCTCCGCTTTGCACCACAACATTGAAAGCATCCATTCCGGCATCTGCATACGTCTTACGCACAGACTCCGCCTCCGCCTCCGATCCGTACGAGCCCGCAGACAGATGCAGCCCTCCTTTAACGGAAGGCTTTTGACCATTCAGATAAGCAGCCGCCGTTTTCGCAGTTCGCGCAGCCGCTTCCACGGCCGCTTTCTCTGTACCGTACATACCGGCATATAGTTTGTATACATTGCCGTCCGTAAACAGCATCGGTTTGTCATTCGTGGCCTGCAGTTTTTTCGCTGCTTCCGAAGCCGTTTTCCAATCCGCGGTCTCAAGCACCTTGACGCGGTATGTATCCACACTCATTCGGACCTGCTGGTTTGCTGGGATGTTCATCAAAGTCTGCTGAGCACCGGATTCACGCAGCGATGCGGTCAGAGCCTCAGTGGATTTTAGCGTAACGGCATTGGTTGTCGATTTATACTGACTGCCCAGATCCAAAAACATCGCAACTCGAATCGTATCTAATGAAGGAGCGGCCGCATGTACCGCAGGCCCGTTCCATAAGGTTCCGGCAACAGCCAGTGACAATAGTCCCTTGGTGGTCCAACCAAATAATGATTTCGTCCAGTTCCTATCCATTTACGTCTTTCCTCCTGTAGCTATTAGGATTTGGTATGAATGTAATGATTCTATAATCTAACGGCGATCCTCAGGGAAAGGAATACCTAAATGTTGATAAGCTGTAGGCGTTACAACCCGTCCCCGGGGTGTACGCTGCAAGAAACCGATCTGCAGGAGATACGGTTCATATACATCTTCAATGGTTTGGCTTTCTTCTCCGATGGTTGCCGCGATGGTATCCAGGCCTACAGGTCCCCCGCGGAAGCTTTTGATCATGGCGTTCAACATTTTATGATCGATAAAGTCCAGACCCATCGGATCGATCTGCAGCATCTTCAGCGCTTCCTGAGCGATGCTTGGCGTTATCATGCCATCTCCTCGAACCTGGGCATAATCACGCACCCGTTTCAAGAGACGGTTGGCAATGCGGGGCGTCCCGCGCGATCTCAGGGCAATCTCTTCCGCTGCCTCTCCCAATATCTCGATCCCCAAAAGATCGGCATTGCGTGACACGATGTAACTCAGCTCGTCGACCGTATAGAACTCCAGACGGCTTACCACACCAAAACGATCCCTTAGCGGCGCAGAGAGCAATCCAGCCCGGGTAGTGGCGCCAATTAAGGTAAACGGCGGCAGATCCAGACGAACCGAACGTGCGCTTGGCCCTTTCCCGATCATAATATCCAGCGCAAAATCCTCCATCGCCGGATACATCACTTCCTCTACCGTCCGGTGCAGCCGATGGATCTCATCAATAAACAGGACATCTCCTTCCTGCAAATTGGTGAGAAGCGCAGCCAGATCCCCCGGACGCTCGATTGCCGGACCGGACGTCGTACGGAGATTAACGCCAAGCTCATTGGCGATAATATTCGCCAGCGTCGTTTTACCAAGTCCCGGAGGACCGTACAACAACACGTGGTCAAGCGCTTCGTTACGCATTTTTGCCGCTTCGATATATACCTTGAGATTTTCCTTAACTTGATTCTGTCCTATATATTCAGCCAAATAGCGTGGACGCAGACTAAGCTCGACAGCCTGTTCGTCCATCATCAGATTGGCGGAAATAATTCGATCGTCCATCTAAATAAACTCCTCTCCTGCAGCGATCCTCTAACCGGCGTATAGCTGCTGCAGTGCCCGTTTCATCAGCACATCGACGGATTCACCGCTTGCGGCAGAATCCTTAATTTTGAGCCAAACCTTGTCCAGCTCGCTATCCGTATAACCAAGAGCCTTCAATCCCTCACGTGCCTCAGACCACGCCGAGCCATCTGCTTCCGGTTCAGGCTCCTGTATGGCAAAAAGACCGGTCATCATGCTCGCATTCCCGAATCCTTCAAGCTTGTCCTTAAGGTCCAGAATCATGCGCTGCGCCGTTTTCTTACCGATTCCGGGAAGTTTGATTAAGAAGGATACATTCTCCTGGTAGATCGCGGAAACTACATGATCCGGAGATCCCCCGCCCAATATGCCGAGCGCCACACGCGGACCGATTCCTGAGACTTCGATCAGTTTACGGAACAGCTTCTGTTCCTCCCGTGTCGGAAATCCAAACAACAGGATGGCATCCTCCCGGACATGATGATGGGTAAACACCGTGATGGTTCCTTCAGTTTTGGCAAAGGCATACGGATTCGGGCAGAACACCCGATATCCTACCCCTTGAACATCCAATACAATATATTCACTCTCTAAGTGGACAACCTGTCCCCGTAAAAAATCAATCATTTTCGCAATACCTCATTTAACTTGGAATTCAGTGTATAGGAATGAGCGTGACAGATCGCAACAGCCAATGCATCCGCCACATCGTCAGGTTTGGGAATGCTCTGCAGCTTCAGGAACATCCTGACCATCTCCTGTACCTGTTTCTTCTCGGCCTTGCCATAGCCGACAATCGCCTGCTTCACCTGCATCGGCGTATATTCTGCAATCGGGAGCCCGCGCTGGACCGCAGCCAGGATGAGAACCCCTCTGGCCTGGGATACGGACATCGCCGTGGTAACGTTGCGGTTAAAAAACAATTTCTCGAAAGCAACGGCCTCAGGCTCATATTTATCAATGAGCTGCAGCATGCCTTCGTACACGTGTTGCAGCCTCTCTTCATCCGGTGTATGGGCTTCCGTCTGGATGCAGCCATACTGTACTGGCGTGACTTTACTTCCAACCTTATCTACAAACCCGAAACCTACAATCGCGATCCCGGGGTCGATCCCTAAAATACGCAAACCAATCTCTCCTCTGATGAAGCGAACATATGTATCGTTCTCCCATTATAACAAAAGATCGACCTCTGTTGAGGAAAAACTTTGATCCTTTAAGCACCAGTTACGTATCCTCTATATTGAGACCGCTGACATCCCCGTAGAACGCAAAAAAACTGCCCGGACAATTTCCGGGCAGCAGCATCTTCGGTCACGAAGCGACAAGTATGGGACGATCTAAGGGGTCGGGTTCATGACATTCTCAGCCATATCCCGTGCATAGTCGCTAAAAGTTGACAGAACACTGTTATACTCTTCCATATCTTGAATGCGAATACCTTCTTCAAGCTGTTGAATCACATCTTTAGGCAAAGAGGACTCCATCGAACCGACATCCAGCTGAAAGAAGGTCCGCATCACTTTCTCTTCCTCCGGCGGGCCATCAAACAATGATAAGTTTCCGTTGGAATCGATGCTCATATAGGCTTGCCTCTTACAGGTGGGGGAAAGGTCCGATACGGCATGCTCCAGCCAGACTTCGCCTTTGTTATCCAATCGTCCCTGCCATAAAGGATTTTTATTCATCAGTTCATAAATACCGTCCGCCGTAAGCTTTCCCATATCCTGCTCTTCGATGCCACATACATAAGTGATGCGAACATGAACAAGCTTCTTTCCCTTCGAGGTATTCAGCTTCTGCATGAATTCCCTCTGATCCTGCCTGCGTTCTTCCTGCTTTTCATCCTCGATCTGCAAGTAATGCATCGTTTCTACGGCCAGTGGCGTTTCGTTGGATGCAGCAGTGAGCAGCTTTTTCATCTGATCCTTTATATTCTGGCCGGACCATATCATGATACCTGCGATCAAAATGATCGCACAGGACCAAATCGCGCGTCTCCAGCGTCTCCAGCGTTTTCTGAACAGCTTCTTAAAGAAATGAAAAACACTCAAGGTTATCCCCTTCTATTCAATGTTTTTCATATTGTGACCGGGAAGCTGCCAAATTATTCAGTTCCGCTTTTGCCATTAGCATCAATTTCAATCCATAACAAAGAAAAACCGCCTTCAGTTTCACTGAAAGCAGTCTTTCGATTCGAATCGGGATGACACGATTTGAACATGCGACCCCCTGGTCCCAAACCAGGTGCTCTACCAAGCTGAGCTACATCCCGTTATTTAATGCCGGTGAAGGGACTCGAACCCCCACGGTTTCCCTCACGATTTTGAGTCGCGCGCGTCTGCCAATTCCGCCACACCGGCACAATGAAATTTCATAATGAGTAAGTAATTAATTTAAAAA
>NZ_BIMF01000020.1 GCF_004000945.1 Paenibacillus lautus NBRC 15380 | reverse complement strand
CTCAGAAGACAGACCGCATTTAGCGGAAGTTTTTCTTGCGATATAGAATTTCATCAGCGTAGCTAGATAACTTATAAATTCTATATCTATAACAAAAGCCCCGCGGCTTCGGAATATGCCGAATGCTTCGGGGCCTATGTAACTGCCGATTACTGGCAGTAGCGATTGAATGCGTCGGTCAAATCCGCCGCGATTTCTTCTGCAGAACGATTCTCCACTTGATGGCGCTCGATAAAGTGCACCAATTCCCCGTCCTTCAGCAGAGCAATCGATGGGGAAGATGGAGGATACGGAGCAAAATACTCACGGGCTTTAGCCGTTGCTTCCTTATCCTGTCCGGCGAACACAGTAAACAAATGATCCGGCTTCACCTGGTTCTCGAGCGCTTTGGCTACACCAGGACGCGCTTGCCCTGCTGCGCAGCCGCATACGGAGTTTACAACGATCAGCGTTGTGCCTTTCGCTGCTGGAAGCACTTCCTCCACCTCTTCTGGTGTCGTCAGTTCCTTAATTCCCAGGCTGGTCAGCTCATCCCGCATCGGTTGAACCATATCGCGCATATATCGGTCAAAAGACATACCCATAACTGCTTCACTCCTTATATAAACAAGATTGTTCGAATTATAACAGCTCATCGATATCTATATTATACAATCCTAAAGAGTGAAAGCAAGAAAATACAAAACGAGCAGCATCACAAAATAGGATACCGCCCGTCTTTTATTGTTCCATTCGTGTAAACTAGGTAGCAGGATAGTTTACCCCATCTTTTTTCTTGTCCACGATGGGCTCGCCACGGCGATCTTTGTTTTCACGCTCCTGCTGCTCCTGTTGTTTGGAATCATTTTTACTCATCCGAATCCCTCCTTTACCCTGAGCTCTGCCTTATGATGCGTAATTATCAGCCTGTTTATTCGGAAGCGGCAGCGCTCTGGGATTCCGGTAAGCTTTGCTGGTACGAGTGCACAGGAAAGGAAATAATGAAAACCGTTCCCTCGCCTAGCTGCGACTTCACATCAATGGTCCCGTGATGACGCTGTACAATGCTCATGCACAGGGCGAGTCCTAGCCCCGTTCCCTTACTCTTCGTCGTAAAAAAAGGTTCAAACAAGCGCTCCAGCTCATTCTCGGAGATGCCGATTCCCGTATCCGCAACATAAAGCTGGGCCTGATCCCCATCGAGCCGGGTTTCGATCGTCAACGTCCCCTTGTCGTCCATCGCCTCCATCCCATTTCGGCACAGATTCAGAATCAGCTGTTTCATCTCCTTGGCATTCAGGTACAGGCGGGGAATCCCATTTCCGAGTTTCAGGTCAATGCTCTGTCCGCGCAAATTCGCGTCGGCCCACAAGAGCGGGCTGAGCTCATGGATAATGTCATGCAGGTGACACTCTTCCTTCTCTGCAACCCGGTTCTGGGCGAGGGATAAAAAATCGCTGATGATACCGTTGGCCCGATCGAGCTCCTCCATGACGATCCGGTAATAATGGTCCAGCGTATCCGGACTCTTCTCCTGCATCAGCTGCAAGAATCCGCGGACGACAGCCATCGGGTTGCGAATCTCATGGGTAATGCTTGCCGCCATTTGGCCAACCAAACTTAAACGTTCTACTTTAATGAATTCCGTCCGAAGTCTCTCCAGCTCCGTAATGTCTTCCATAATACCTACCGCACCCAAGATGTCGCCGTTCCCATTATGTATAAGCGGATAGATGCCTGTGGAATATACCCGGGTAGCGCTTCGCATAATCTCGCCGGTGCTTTCGATTCCGTCCATAGCTCTCTGAAACCGGCTGCGCAGATGTTCCTTTTGAATCATGCCGTCCAATAAGTCAAATAAGGGTCTGCCGATGACATCCTTGGTTGTCAGATTAGGAAACACGTTGCGAAAGCTGCGGATAAGCGGTTGATTAAATGCGATGATATTGCCGTTTCGATCCACCGCGACCATCCCTAAAGGAATCATCTCCATCATTTTCGTTAAAGATGACCACTCTCTGTTCTTCACATCGTATTGGCCAGCGCCCAGGCGCTCACATGTTAATTCGATCCAGTATACAATCATTCCTGAATAAAAAATGCCGATCAGCATATACAGAATGGTCACCAATATCGTATCCGGATTCAGATCATTATTCTTAACCTTTCCTTCAATCGCGTGGGAGGCTACAATAATCAGCATAGCCGGAATAAGCGCGCTCCACAGCCAACAAATTTTTTCGGTCATGGAGCCTTTCTTGAAATTAGAGGTAATCCAGGGTAATAGCGAATACCCCAGAATGAGCATATTCAGAATGAGGCCGATCGTTGACCAACCGTTAATCAGCCCTTGGCTTGTGATATACATAGCTGCAAGAAAAAGCCCTGAACGACGACCTCCATATAATATGCCTAGAAACAACGGGATTACACCAAGGTTGATCGGTACGTAATAATCGTTCATGGCCGAGATCAAAATGCATAATATGGTGCTAATCCCGCTTGCTATGACAATATGTTCGCGAAATCGAAGCAGATCATCCGGATGCTTCTTGTTCAGCCACTTTAGATGTCTGTCGAGGAGAAGCGGCAGATGAAAGATGAGTGTACCAGACAGCAAAACTTGCAGCAAGATATCTTTCCATAGGCTCAGCACAGTGATCGATCACCTCAATTGGACGACGCATCTAATATTTCTGATTAAAGCATAGGCGACATCATATTACAATATCTTGTAATTTCTCTTTCGAAGTCTGGGGAAACTCCATCCTATGTCCTATTCATGGGGTTTGGGATAATTCGCAAAAATCCTATATAATAAGATTCATCTATTAATTGATATACCCCCAAAGGAGCTATGAGCAAACATGCTTGATTATGATATTATTGTCATCGGCGGCGGACCTTCCGGATTAATGTCCTGCGTGGCTGCAGGGGAAAGAGGAGCTTCCGTTCTGCTGATCGACAAAGGAGATAAACTTGGCCGTAAACTTGGCATATCGGGCGGCGGAAGATGCAATGTGACGAATGCCAAAGAACAGGATGAATTGATTGCCAACATCCCGGGAAACGGCCGTTTTTTATATAGTGCTTTTCAGCATTGGAACAACAAGGATATCATGTCTTTTTTCGAGGGCCTTGGTATCCGCCTCAAAGAAGAAGACAACGGGCGCATGTTTCCTGTGACGGATAAAGCCTCCAGCGTCGTGAATGCCTTGATTGGCAAAGTGAAGGAGCTCGGTACCGACATTCGGACAAACAGTCCGGTGAAGAGAGTTCTCTATGAGAACGGCCGGACGGCCGGGGTAGAACTTAAATCCGGGGAAGCGATCAAGTCATCCTGCGTGATCATTGCAACCGGCGGGCAGTCTGTGCCGCAAACCGGTTCCACGGGGGACGGCTATCCATGGGCTGAAGCGGCAGGCCATACCATCACGGAGCTGTATCCAACTGAAGTGCCTATCGTCTCCACCGAGCCGTTTATTGCCTCTAAAGAGCTGCAAGGCCTTTCACTGCGGGATGTCGAGCTGTCCGTCTGGAATCCGAAAGGAAAAAAAGTGATTGCCCACCGGGGAGACATGCTGTTCACCCATTTCGGGGTGTCCGGTCCGATCGCGCTGCGCTGCAGTCAGTTCATCCGCCAGGTACAGCGGAAGTTTGATATCGTGAATGTGGACATGGCCATCGATCTGTTCCCCGATCGCTCCCAAGCAGAGCTTGAGGCCGAACTCAAAGGGCGGCTGGAGGATGAGCCGAGGAAGAGCATCAAAAACGTGCTTAAAGGCGTGCTGCCGGAACGAATGATCCCCCTGCTGCTATCCAAGTCGTCCATCGATTGCGATATGATCTGCAGCGGAATATCCAAAACAGCACTGACAACCTTTGCCTCCATTCTAAAAAAGTTCACGTTCCGCGCTTCGGGCACCCGTTCGCTGAAGGAGGCCTTCGTGACAGGCGGCGGCGTCAGCCTCAAGGAAATCCAGCCCAAAAGCATGGAATCCAAGCTGATGCCCGGCCTCTTCTTCTGCGGTGAAATTCTGGATATTCACGGATACACCGGCGGTTACAATATTACGGCTGCCTTTGCGACCGGTTATACGGCAGGCAAGCATGCAGCCGAAGCCGCAGCGATAAACAAATCATAAGAAAAACGTCTATCGACGTACTTTCACAGATGACAGACCGCAGTTAAAGGAAGTTTTTCTTGCGATATCAGGAAGTCACAAGCTTCGAAGTTTATACTTCTGATATCTACAAGAAAAACGTCTATCGACGTACTTTCACAGATGACAGACCGCAGTTAGAGGAAGTTTTTCTTGCGATATCAGGAAGCTACAAGCTTCGAAGTTTATACTTTCTGATATCTTAAATAAAGCGCGCTGGTATGCCCATTCATTGGAGCAATCCAGCGCGCTTTTTGTTATTCTTGCGGGTGTCTCTCTTCCTTGTAGACCGGCCAAGACATGAGCGATGGCGCGATCATGACAGCCAGCACAGTCAGTGCAAGTACGGCGATCCATCCCATCGTCCCTTGTAAAAGCGTTAGTCCAGCCACGAGCGAATAAAGAAAGGCGGGGAGAGCGAGCAAGGTTCGGACCGCGAGGACACCGGCCGAACGATGCTGCTGATTCGTAAACGGGAGCACCTGCATAAACTCCGCCTTGGCGAACACCGCCCACCTTGTATTCAGCCAATACGACATCATCAATACCAGAGCAAGATATACAATGATTTTGATGATCGGCGGTGGCAGCCAGACGGCCGGAATGCCGACCAGCGTAATCTGAATGTACAATAACAAGCTCTCAGGGTGGCGCAGAATCGCCTTTAACCCCGCATCGGCCAGCCTCTTCTCCGGCGTACCTTTGAACAATCGGCCGGACTTGCGCATAAACCAGGTTTTACTTCGTACACTTGGAGGTTTGCCGACGGCTTGAACCAACAGCTTCTCCGTCAACTGGACCCTTGTCTTTGCATCCTCACGCGCATCTGCGATGAAGGTCCCTTGCATGGCAAGCCGCTTACGGCTAAGAAGAAATAGCAACAGGAGCAGAATCAAGGCAGCTGCCCACAATACAACATAGAACTCAAGCCAAAATGTAACAAGCAGCGCTAGCAGTCCGAATGAGAGCCAGCGTACGAGATAAGTCATTACATGTTTCCGCCAGCCTTTATAGCTGGAACGAATCATAGCGGTTGATAGATTCGCGCACCAGGCGCATACAGCCGTAATCACCAGCAAGGTCAACAAGGCAATGCCGGTTATCTCATGTTCCCTGACCAGGATTGGCAGCACAAGCACGGTAACGACCAATCCCTTGATCGCTGAGACCGTATGGCTGTACGCCATGCCTCTGATCATTAACCCCTTCATCCAGCCCCGCTGCTGGCGAAGAAACAACACGTCAGCCTCTTCCAGGAACAGCAGCACTCTGCCGGAGAACATAAAGAGCAGGATGCCTGCCACCGCCTGCAGCGGGAAGAATTGTGCCCATCCGGGGAGCGGGCTCGTCCATAACTCGCGGTAGAGCCCGCCTCCCAGGAGCAGACCCGGAACAATGATGTACAGCATCACAATCCAGTCGACCACAGTTGCCAGATTATCGCGTTGATTCTTCCAATGAGCGGTCACCCTTCGCCAAAAGAGGGCGCCAGGATGGCTGAAATGATAGGAGCGATCCATGTCCATCACCTCCCTCATGTCAGCACATCGAAGCAATCAAACAATGATGCGCCGGGAAGATCAGCGGCCTGTTGGATTTGATCCAACGTGCCCTCCGAGGCAATCCGCCCTCCGGATATGAGCACAAAGCGATCGCAAATTTTCTCTGCGGTATCCAGCACGTGGGTGGACATCAATACGCCGGCTCCTCGACTTCTCTCCTCAAGCAGCAAATTCAAGAAATCTCGGGTGGCGCGGGGGTCCAACCCAATAAACGGTTCATCTACAATATAAACGTCCGGCTTGGAGAGAAAGCCGATCATCAGCATCATCTTCTGCTTCATTCCTTTGGAGAAGCCTCCCGGCAGTTCATTGCGCACGGACTCCATTCCAAACTGACGGAGAAGCTGATCGGCCTGTGCCTCGAAATGTTCATCATCCATTCCAAATGCGGCAGCTGCCAAATCCAGATGCTCCCATAGCGTCAAATCCTCGTAAAACACGGGCTGCTCGGGAACGTAAGCATATCGGGGAGGATTGCCCGCAATATAGACGTCGGCTTTACTATCCTTAAGCAGCCCCAGCACCGTCTTTATGGTTGTGCTTTTTCCGGCTCCATTCGGCCCGATCAAACCCAGCAGCTCGCCGGGCACCACTTGAAACGATATATCCCGTATGCGCGGGCGGCCTGGTTCGTAACCCGCCTGCTGAATATCCACTTTCAGCACCGGCTCGGGCTCAAGTCCATTCTCTTGAATCTTATGCATCCTAACACCCCATCCGTTAATCCTATTCTCAGTATTACGCAGATGGACAGCAATTCGTTGCATTTAGCGAAACATTCTTTCATTATATCGTAGAAGTTTCAGGGACCATGAGGCCTTCGCTCCTTGCGGCAAAAGCCTCATCCTTCCGTTCGATTCTGCGTTTGCACAACAGCAGCGCGGCACCCACTGCAGCAGTTCCAAGCCCTGCAACGATATAAGTCGGCACAGGTCCCATGCCTGTTACAAGCGCGCCGCCGAGCGTAGGTCCTATGATCACAGCACCGCTTGTAAGGCTGTTGACCGTCCCGAATACGCGGCTTGTCATATGCTCAGGGGTCCTCTTCATCAGCAGCATCTGGAACGGAACAAGCACAAAGCCTCCGCCTGCACCCGCCAAAAAGAAGGAACCGAACAAAACTACGCTTTGCAGCAGATGCGGCATTTCGATCACGACCACTACGGCACATACGGCAAATACCAAACCTGCCGCGGCAGAGCCTACGCCCATCTTGGCAAGCGTGCTCCAGCTCAGCTTGCGGACAAACATGGCTGCGATCAACGTGCCCAAGCCGCTGGCCGAAATACAGTAGCCAAGCAGATCATCCGATACGTCGGGGATCAGCCGGAACAAGGTTACGATCTGGGAATCGGCCATCTGCAGCACCAGCATGACTGCGCATATCGTAACGACGCCGCCCAGCAGCAGCGGCATGCCATAGATCAGCTGCAGCCCTTCCCCGATCTCCTTGAAGAAGGATTTTTTCTGTGTGTCATGCCCACTTCGCGCTTCATTTGGCGACTCACCGATCAGTCCTTTCTGCTTAAGCAGCTTCCGACCCGGAACGCCAAGCAAAAACAGCGCCGATACGATGAAAGCCCCGGCATCGATGATAAAGCATAACTGAATGCCGAATAACGCCATCAATAGTCCGCCCAAGGAAGGCCCGATGATTTTGGACATCTGCTCGATCGATGAACTGATCGTCACCGCCTGATCGATGTGCTTCGGGTCTACGATCTCTTTGATCTTGCCGCTCTTGGCAGGAGAGAACAGGACATCCATCAAGCCTTTAACGATCAGCAGTATATAAATTTGTATTAGATTGCCTGCAAACAAAACCCCAATCAAGATAAAAGCTCTGACCACGTCCGATATCACCATGATTTTTTTGCGGTCATACTTGTCACCGATCCATCCTGCCACAGGGCCGCCAATCAAGACGGGAATGGCCATGCACAATGTCATCGCCGCTATTTCCCAAGGCGCGGCCTGCCATTTTAATCCGACAAGCGTTAAGAGCGCGATGATATACAGCCACTCTCCCATGTTGGACACCAGCTGGGAGCCCATCAATAGCATATAGTTCCGATTGCGCAGCAGCGGTTGAAGTCCCTCTGATTCCACGATTTGTGCTTGATTCATGTTCCCCACCCTTTTCATCCCATTTGAATAATTTCATTATAGAATCGGTGTTCAGAGGGCGTATCGGGCTGGAGGTGTAGCTGATATCGAGCCGCAGGATGAAAATGTTTCGGCCGCATTGTGACAAATCACATGTTGAATTTATTCATTTCAGCGTAATCTTAGATTTGAAGTAATTCAGGACATGAGTCCATATCAAAGGCGGGAGAATGTATGAAGGTGTCACATGAATGCGATACACAGCTTGCTATGCACCTGTATCGGGTGTTTGCCAAGTCATTCAAGAGCGTCAACGAGCATGTCGTGAATGGAAGTAAAATCGAAGGCTTTAATCCAACTTCTTTTGCCGTAATGGAAGTACTGTTCTATAAAGGCCGCCAGCCCATCCAGCAGATCGGGGCACAGCTGCTCCTGCAGAGCGGAAACGTAACCTATGTGGTTGATAAGCTCGTCGAAAAAGGATATGTGCGCCGCAAACCCTGTCCCGAGGACAGAAGAGTGATTTACGCCGAGCTGACCCCGCCCGGAGAACAATTGATGCAGAAGCTTTACCCCCTGCATGAACGTCACATCCAGCATGCCCTCGGTGGATTGGATGAGGAAGAAAAGCACCAACTGATTGGACTTCTTAGTAAAATGGGAAAACATGCGGAACAGGTGCAAATCGTACGCCAGCAAGGCTGAAAAAGCAAAGAGAAGAACCCTCCTCCTTCTCGGAATTCAGGGTTCTTCTTATTGAATGTACTGGTTAGAAACGCTCAGTCTTTAAAGCCTTCCAAGGCTATGGTCGGCTTCCCGTCCGCCTGCCAGGCCCCCTTGTTGTATCCCGCATTGTATCCCGGCGTTGCTTCAGGCTCCCAGTAGAACACGCCCAGCCCCGTACCTCCCGCTAAACCTCGCACCTTGGTCTTGATGCTCTGAATAAAGCCCTTGGCTGCCGCCGGCTGATTGTAATCCATGCCGATTTCGCTAATCATGATGCTTTTACCAAACCTGGACGTCATGTCTTTGGCATTGGCTATCGTCTGATCGACCTTCGATGACCAATCGCTTACTTCCGGGTACAGCGACATACCGATAATATCAAAGTTCGCGCCGTTGCTGATCAAGCCGCCAATGTTCCACTTGAACAATTCATTATCGTAGCCATTGGATAAATGGACAATCGTCTTGGTAGAACCGCTGACAGACTTCACCGCATTATGCCCCGTATTAACGAGCCATGCGTAGTTCTTCATGTTCACCGAAGCTTTGCCGTCCTCCCACAGCATCCCGTTGTTGGTTTCGTTGCCGACCTGCACCCAATCCGGAGTAACGCCCTTGTTCTTCACGGTGTTCATCACATAGACGGTATGGGAATAGACCGCATCCATCAGCTGCTGAAAGGTGAAATTACGCCAGGCATACGGCTTGTTCTGCTGCCCCGGGTCCGCCCAGGAATCGCTGTAATGCAGCGTAAGCATAATGCTCATGCCTTTGTTCTTGGCACGCTGAGCCAGCTCGGCCGCCTTTTCCGCATTCAGATAGCCGTTCATATAATCATTCATATTGGGATTGACCCAGACCCGAATCCTTGCGGAATTGATCTGGTAATCGTTCTTCAGAATGTCCAGAATATCGCGCTGAGCCCCGTTCTTGTCCTTCCACTTATACCCCTGAGCTTCCATACCGGGGACCCAGCTGATGTCAGCCCCTTTTACAAAAGCAGGCACCGCCTCGGCGGAGCCGTTACCCGAAAAGCCAAACGATAACGCAAGCATCGACACGCAAAGAAACATCTTGAACCAAACTCCTTTCACAACTCCAGTCATCATGATACCTCCTTTGTCATTTCTTCACTGCGCAAGTGACACCCTTATTGTAAGCGTTACCCAAATGAAGCCACAGGGCATAATGCCAACATTTCCGGTCCTTTTCCAAGCAAAATAAAAATGTGCAAAAGAAGGTTTTCTTGTGATCTCAGGAAGGTCCCTGCTTCGAAGTTTATACTTCCTGAAAAAAAACAGGTGCCAGCATGGCACCTGCCCTTATATGAGGATATGTCTGGCGGACTAACGGATTCATTTACATGCTTACGTTACGCGTGATAACCTTCACGCAATAAGGTTCCAGCTCAAGATCCGTATCCACAGCTTCGCCCGAGATAAAATCGTTGTACCGGGTTCCGTCCAGCGTGACCCGCTTCGCTTCGCCAGAGAAGTTCATTACAAAAATGTAGTCCGACTCACCATCCGTACGAATGGATGAGCTTACGCCCGAAGGCAGCTCCACCGGCAGCGCCCGGCGCACGCCTGTCTGTTCAACAAGCTTCCTGTAAAAATCGGAATGAAAAGGCTCCCTGTTCCGGGAGGCGATATAATAGGCTCGGCCCTTCCCGAGCTGATTGACCGTCAATGCTGGCCGCCCCGCGTAGAAATCGGACCGGTAAACGGCCAGTGCCTCCGCCGTCTCCAGATGAATGAGGTCGCACAGCTCAACGGCTTCATAAGCCTCGGCCAGGCCAAGCCCACCTCCGTCATTCGTTACGATCCCATTGACATCGTGATCATGGAGAGCATCGATTTCCTCCGACCATACGCCGAGCGTCTTACGGAGGGGACCCGGAAATCCACCGAGGAAGCAAAGGTCAAACTCATCGACGATTCCCGACCAATACGTTGCAACAAACGTGCCGCCCGCTTCCACAAATTGTTGAATCCGCTCGCCCACGCCTGGGCGCACCATGTACAGCATGGGTGCGACCAAAAGTTTATATTTGGAGAAATCCTGCTCCATATCGATGACATCGATCGGGACTCCCTGCTTCCATAAAGCCCGGTAATGCTCTTGTACAGTCTCCTCATACTTGACTCCCTTGTTCCGCGGACCTTGCGCATCATTGATGGCCCAACGGTTCTCCCAGTCAAAAATGACGGCCGCTTCCGCCGGAATGCCCGTTCCTACAACGGCGTCCATCTTCTTGAGATAGTCCCCTACCTCAGCCACATCGCTGAACACCCGGGTGCGTTCATGACCGACATGATCAACGACGGCGCCATGCAGCTTCTCACTCGATCCCCTGCTCTTGCGCCATTGAAAATACTGCACCGTATCCGAACCATGGGCAACGGCTTGCATGGAGGACAGCAAATGCATACCCGGACGCTTCAGCTTGCTCACCGGCTGCCAGTTCGTCAGACTTGGCGTGCTCTCCATCAGCATCCAGGGCTTTCCGCCTTTGATCGAGCGGATGATATCATGCATCATGGCAACGCGGGCCGCCTGCACGGCTTCATCCCCGCCCTGATCATGCCAGGTCGGATAGCTGTCCCAGGACACCACGTCCAGCAGATCGGCAAACTTCCAGTAATTCAGTCCTTCAAAATATTCCATCAGGTTGGTCGTAATGGGAAGGGATGGATTGACCCTGCGGAGGGGTTCCGTTTCGTGCCGGATGAAATCCGCCGTCTGATCGGTTACAAACCGTCTCCAATCCAGGTTCATTCCGTGGACCTGCGTCTCCCCGTGTGGTGCCGGAGATTCAACCTGGCTCCAATTCGTAATCGTATGGCTCCAGAATGCGGTCCACCAGGCATGATTCAGCTCATCCAGCGTGGCGTACTTCGCCTGCAGCCAAGACCGGAATGCGTCCTGACAGTAGTCGCAATGGCAATCGCCGCCAAACTCATTCGAAATATGCCAGCCGATGACGGCTGGATGGTTGCCGTACCGCTCCGCAAGCTTCCTGTTGATCGTATGGACCTTCTCCCGATAGACCGGCGAAGTATAACAATGATTATGCCGGAAACCGTGCAGGTTACGGACGCGCTTCTCGCTCACGCGCAGCACCTCGGGATACTTCTCCGACATCCAGGCCGGTCTTGCGCCGCTTGGCGTAGCCAGAAAGGCATAGATTCCATTGGCGGCAAAACGGTCCAATACGGCGTCAAGCCAATCAAACGTAAATACCCCTTCCTCGGGCTCCAATGAAACCCATGAAAATATGCCGACGGACATCACGTTGCAATTCGCCAGCTTCATCAGCCGGATATCCTCTTCGAGCACTTCGGGATAACGGAGCCATTGCTCCGGATTATAATCGGCGCCATGCAGCATGTGCGGAACGCGCTGGCTAATCGGATTAAACGTTCGTTTCATAGTAAGTTAACCTCCTGTTTCCTGATAGGATCGCATCTCTTATTCTTTGACAGAACCCAGCGTCATCCCTTTAACGAAAAAACGCTGCAAAAAAGGATAGACCAGCAGGATGGGCGCAGCACCGATAAAGATCTGTGCGGCATTCACCGTCGTCTGGGACAGCAGCTCCATCTCCTTCGGGCTCATGCTCATCGAGCTCATGTCCCGCTGGATAATGACCGTCTGCAGGAAGGTGGCCAGCGGGAAGTCCTTGGCATTGTTCAGATATAGCAGCCCGTCAAACCAGGAGTTCCAGTGAAACACCATGCTGAAGAGCGCAATCGTGGCAATCGAGGGCAGCGAGATCGGCAAATAAATCTTAAACAGCGTTTTGAAATGGCCGGCTCCATCGATGAAAGCCGCTTCCTCCAGTTCTTTTGGAATCCCCCTGAAGAAGTTCAGCATCAGGATCACCAAAAAGGTGTTCACCGTGCCGGGAATCACCAGCACCCAGAAGGAGTTGATCAAGCCCAGCTTCTGAATCACGATATAGAACGGCACCAGGCCGCCATTGAACACCATGCTGAACACAAACAGCCAGGAATAAACACTGCGGCTGCGGAAGACGCGGTTCTCTTTGGACAGCGGATATGCGGCCAGAAAGGTTACGGCGAGCGTCAAAGCCGTTCCCAGTACGGTACGTGCAATCGAAATCCAGATCGAGTGCAAAAATGCCGGGTTATTGATCGTTTTCTTGTAAGCTTCCAGTGAAAAATCGACCGGCCATAATCCCACCAGACTGGCGTCGGCAGCCGCTTTGGAGCTGAACGAAATCGCCAGCACATGAAGCAGCGGAATGATGCAGAGAATGGCCAGCGCGATAAGCAAGCAGGTATTAAACACGTTAAATATGCGGTATTCCATCGTTTTATGGTACATGGCTCTCCCTCTTTCGCTCTGCTAGAATATACGGTAGCCCGCCCACTTGTAGGCCAGCCGGTAGGATACGAGAATAAGGACCATGCTGATCACGGATTTGAACAGGCCGATAGCCGTTCCGAACCCCATCTCGCCATTCAGGATTGCTGTACGGTATACAAAGGTATCGATGATATCGCCTTTCTCGTATACCAGCGGATTGTACAGGTTGAAGATTTGGTCAAACCCGGCATTCAGGATGTTGCCGAGCGCCAATGTCCCGACAACGATCGTGATGGGAATCATGGAAGGGATCGTGATATGTAGCGTTTGTTTCAGGCGTCCCGCTCCATCGATCTCCGCTGCTTCGTACAGGGTCGGGCTAACGCCGGCCAGAGCAGCCAGGAACACAATCGTATTGTAGCCAAACTCCTTCCATACGTCGGACACGATCACCGTGAACCGGAACCAGTTATTGTCTCCGAGAAAAAAGATCGGATCGATGCCGACAGCGGCCAGAATTCGGTTGACAAAGCCGTCCACCGCGAGCATTTCGATCAAAATTCCGCCCAGGATAACCCATGACAAAAAGTGGGGCAAATACACCATCGTTTGGATGCTTCGCTGAAGCGCCGTTTTTCGGATTTCATTCAGCAGAATGGCAAACACGAACGGAATCAGCAGATTGAACACGATTTTCATCACCGCGATGACAAAGGTGTTCCATATGACCTGCATGCTGTCCTGCCTTTCAAACAAGTATCGGAAATTGTCCAAGCCCACCCATGCGGAGCCGCCAACGCCCTCCCACGGCTTATAGTCCTGAAAAGCCATAATGATGCCGCCCATCGGCAAATAACTGAACAAGAACAGACAGATAAGGGCCGGCAGCAGCATGACGTGGAAAGGCCATGTTTTTTTCATCCTCTTCATCCAAGATCCTCCCGTTAAATCAATCTACCTCTTGATTATAGGACCCGTCCCACGGAGCGCAGTAGCCCACAAAACCAATATTCATGGCACGATAGCAATCAATTTGCAGCCGCTCCGATGGAGCAAAAAGGACGGCCTCTTGGCAGGCCGCCCTTCTCGGTAACCACAACTACTTCACGCTTTGGTACCATTCGTTAACCTCTTTGGTGATCTGTTCCCCGCCTCCGGCTTTCCACGTCTCCACAAATGCATCAAATGATTCAACGGGCTGCTTGCCGTAAATGATCTCGTTCAGGGTTTGGTTCTCGATCTTCAGGAGATAATCCCACTTCGATTTCATGGTGGCGGTTACCGGTCCCGTAAACATGTTTTTCTTGGAGATCTCCTCTTGGGAGAGCAGCACTTCCGCAGCGGCCGGCGTATCCTTGCCATAGTTGACCGCCACATCCTTTTCGAGGCGGCTCTCCGGCTTCCCGCCTTTCGCCAGCTTCAGCAGCGCTTTCATCTGCTCGTCCGGAATCCGAGCCCCATCGCGGACCAGCAAATAACGGACGACATTGACATAACCGCCCTGGATCTGATCGTTCGGCACCATTTCGCCATTGGCATCGAGCTCGAAGTCGTAACCTTCGAACAGCCCGTTGGCAAATTCGCCGCCTTCCTTGGATACGGCAAAGTTATCGAACAGGTAGTTCTGATACGTGAAGAAGGCTTCAGGATGCTCCATATCTTTATGGATCAGGGTAACGCCATTTGTATACTGCGTTCCATGACGCATCGCAACGCCGTCAGGGCCAGCCGGAATTGGCACAGGCCTCCAGACGGCTTCCGGCGCATTCTTTACGGTATCGATCAGCGGCCAGCCGCTCATCCAATAGGGCCCCGGAATGATGCCGGCCGTTCCGGCTACGGCCGGCTCCGCCGTTTTGTTCTCATCCCACAGCGCGGCTTCCTTCGGAATGTATCCTTTATTCATCCATTCGTTCAGCTTCACCAAGCCTTGCTTCATGCCTGCATGGACCGAGCCGTATTCCAGGCTTCCATCCTCAGCCACGTTCCACTGCTGCGGCAGCGTTCCGTAAGCGCCGAATATCCACGACGGATCGCCCATCCAGGTGCTCATGGACGTTTTGAAGCCGATGCTCAGCGGCGTGACTTTATCCGGAGCAAGTCCGGACGGGTTCTGGTTCTTGAAGGCATCCATCACCTGCTCAAGCTCATCCATCGTCTTCGGTGCGCTCATCCCCAGCTTGTCCAGCCAATCCTGCCGGATCCATAATACATAGTCGTGATTATAGGCAAAATCCAGTACCGGAAGCCCCATTCGCTTACCGTCCCGGCTGTATTGATTCCACACATTGGAATCCAGATTCATTGCGTTCTTCCACGTTTCCGATGCATACTGGTCAAACAGCGTGCCTACCTCGGCAAACATGCCGGAATCGATCAAATCCTGGGCCAGCTGCTGATTTTCGGTGCCAAGCGTGACGATATCCGGCATCTCCTGTCCGGAGGACATGGCGAGCCGCAGCTTGGTCGCAAAAGCGCCGTTGGTATCCGTAATGGACCACAGCGATTTGATATTGATGCCGAATTTCTCCTTTGCCCACTTCGTAGCCACGTTGTTCTCGATCGTTTCCCCATTCTTGAATTGCAGCGTCGGATCAACGCCCCATACCGTCGTAATCGTAACTTCCGGATCATATTTCTCTTTGTAGACGTTTTCAGTTTTGGATTCGGCTGGCTGCTGCGCCGCTTCCGGCTTCGGCTCGCCGCCGGAGCATCCGGCCAAGGATCCGGCCAGGAGCAAGGACGCGGCCAGGATCGGGAACCATTTCTTTCTTCTAGCGGTCATCGTTAAATCCCCCTTCTACCACCTTATGGATTACATGTTTAATTATAGAGGGGCCGGCAGCCGCATCCTATGTCACGAATCGAAGATTTCTGCACCTTTAGCAACATCCTTGGTCTCTGTATTCATTCGGGGTCATTCCGTAGTGCTTCCGGAACATCTTGCTGAAATACTGCGGATTCTGGTATCCAAGCTCAGCGGTAATTTCATAAATCTTCTTGTTCGTATGCTTCAGCAGATATAACGCCCGCTCCATTCGCTTGCGGATGATATAATCGCCGAGTCCCTCTCCGGTTTCGCTCTTATAAATCTTGGATAAATACACCGGATGCAGGAATACCCGGTCCGCAATTGCTTTGACGGACAGGTCATGACCCGAATCGGCTGTCACCATCTCCTGGACCTGTTTGATGATATGGCTCTTGCTCGTTGTCTCCTGTTCGGACGAAATATCGTGAAGTTTGTTCAGCATATCAAGCGACCAGGAGCGCAGCTTGGCAGCCGACTGAACCACCTGCTGAATATATAAGGGGTCCCAGCCCGCCTGGTCCAGCTGATGAATGGTGTGCCCCTGCTTATGAGCAAGGTACATATAGGCATTTGCAACTGATAAAAAAATTTCATACAACGCCGTCTGCCCAATGAATACGGTTTCAAGTTCTGCAAAGACTTGTTCTATTTTGTCTCGGACGGCATCCCACTGCCTTGTCTCCAGCAGATGCAGCAGGCTCGGCGGCTTTGCAAACGCCTGGGTTACGTCCCATACAGGCTCACGCAGCCGGACATCATGGTCTTCGGAGAACCGGATAGCTTCATGATCTCCGTTTCCCCAGAGGTAAAGCGAGCTTAATCCCGACCGGTAAACGGATGCCAATTCCCCCGGAAAATCAAAGGAGGCTGACACGAGAACCGAAATGCTTCCCTTTAGATAGCTGTCCACATCCTGTTGAAACTGGGTTATATACCGTTTCAATTCGCGGGAATCCGCGAATGTTTCCATTTCTCCAGCCTTCGACTCTCTCTTGGGCTGAGCCAACAGAATCAAACCATTATGCGGCGTTTTGCTGGACCACACATGGAACAGCTCGGCAAATACCTCCTCAGCAATGTTGCCGATGGCATATTCCATTAGGCCGACCGAATGGTCGTCCATTCCCGTAAACCTCTGCCCAAGCTGGATAAGCAGCATGATTGCCCGCTGGTCTGTTCGGAGCGGAATTTCATATTCATGAAGCTTGTGATCGAGTGAATGCCGCGACATCTCGCGTCCCAGCAAGAGATCATGCATGAGGCTGTTCCGCAGAATGCCGAGATCCGATTTCCGGCTGTACAGCAATTGATGGTAGTGCCCGAGCTCCTTCCGCTCCTCCTGAATCGATGCCAAAGCGGAGCTCACGCTTCGCATGAATTCACCATCGTCCACCGGCTTCAAAATGTAATCGGATGCCTGCAGTCGAATCGCCTGCTTGGCATATTCAAAATCCGAATAACCCGTAAGTAAAATGCAGCGGATATGCGTCCAGCGCTCGGCAATGGTCTCCATCAGCTCCAGACCGGTCATCACCGGCATCCGAACATCCGTAACTACCACATCGATGTCCTGCTCCTCCAGCAGGTCGATCGCCTCCAGGGCGGAAGAAGCCTGATATACTTCTTCAATATCCAGCTCACGCCATGGTATGGTCTGATATAAACTTTCCGTGACATAACTCTCGTCATCAACCAATAAGATATTCATCAACTCTCTGCCCCCTGCCCTGACTTTGATTGATTCCTCCCAAGCGATCCGGCAGCGGCCAATAGAGCACAGCCCTTACGCCGCCTTGCGGAGATGCCGCAAACCGCAGGCCGGCTTCTTCACCATAACGCAGCCGCATTCGCTGGTGAACATTCCAGACGCCGCAGCCCATCTCCTGATCCATCGGCCTGTTCAGCCGAGCCTCCAGCTCGGCCAGCTTCCACCCGTTCATGCCGATTCCGTTATCATCCACTTGAATGCAGGCAACGCCGTCCAGAATCCGGAAGGTTACCCTGATCTCACCGTCGCCCGAATGAGGTTCAATGCCATGCAGCACGGCGTTCTCCACCAAGGGCTGAATGACCAGCGGCGGGATCTCCATGCCTTCCGCTTCCTCCGTCAAGTCGAGATGATATTGAAGACGCCTCATCCGCATCTGCTGAATTTCCAGATAATGCGTAACGAACTCCACCTCATCCGACAAGGGAACCAGTTCCCTTTCCTGACGCGTGGTATACCGGAAATACCGGGACAAGTTGTGCGACATCGCCACGACGGCTTCGTATTTCCGAAGCTTCGCCATGCTGGTGATAAACGAGAAGCAATTGTAGAAGAAATGGGGATTGATCTGGGACTGCAGCTGCTTCAGCTTCGCTTCCCTGACATGGATCTTTTCCATGTATACATGCTCGAACAGCTCCTGAATCTGCTCCACCATCGAGTTGAATCTCGTAGCCAGAAAACTGAACTCGTTCCGGCCCGATACCTTCATCCTGACCGAGTAATCCCCGGCTTGCAGCCTGCGGAACACATAAACCAGCTGCTTGATCGGAACCTGAACCTGGGAGTACAGCAGGTATGCGGCGAGGCAGCTCATCAAGAGCAGTGCGCTGATCGATATATAAAAGAGTCTGTTCGACGTATGGATCGGCTTCATAATGTCCGATAGCGGAATATAGTCGATCAAATACCATCCGGTCGTTTCCGATAATACGATGCTGACCGAATAGGTTTTGCCGTCCACTTCCTTCACGCGGTTCTCCACGTCCAGCAAGGATTCGCGGCCCAGCTCCGCAATCATATGATTAATCAGTTCCTGGTCCGCGGTACGATTGTAGATGACGCCCGTATCCGGTTTATAGTAGAACGGATCGCTCCTTCCGTCGCTCTTAAAGCGGTCCAGCATATCTTGGATATTGGTGCTGTCGAATTCAACCTTGATCACGGTATTCGACTTGCCCGTATGATGCTGGGTGGAATACGGTGCAACCGAATACCAGACAAACAGGAAACGCCGATCGCTCCCCTCATCATAAGGAGTGACCTGCCACCCCGGCTTCACGTCCTCCGCGAGATCCTCGGGCGAGTAAAACCCGGCATCGCTTTCGGTTACCACCCTCCCGAGGGACGGGGAATAAATCGCCAGATGGCTGCGCCAGTTCGAAGAGCTCTCCTGTATGCTCAGCTTCGTCTGAATCTGCTTCACCAGGTTAATCGCGTCCAGGTTCAGATACTTATCCTGCAAATAAATATCCCGAAAGCTTGAGATGTCCGGGTCATGCAGCAGCAAATTCGGCCACGATGCCAAAATATCGATATTGGTATTCACCTGATTCTGAAAGAAGACGAGCTGGTTCGTATTCGATTGGCTGAGCTCCTTGCTGAGCACGTTCGTCGTGGTTTGGTTCGAATAGAAATAGAGGCCGACAATGGGAATTAACATCAGGAAAATAAACAGAACGATTTTTCGAAACAGATTAAATTTGGACATACATCGGCAGCCCCTTGGTTTATGTAGTGGGAGAAGTTCATTTATAAAGCGAAATATGTTTATTATATCGGAGTTCGCCCTGCGCCGTGTAGGGCATAAAAGCAAGATTTCGGGCACTTTCGAAGGGGATTGCTGCGAGATGGCCGCTTGCAGTCCACCAAGAACCGCATAAAACAAAAAAACAGGACCCCGGCCTCAAAGAGAGCGGGGTCCTGTTAAACTTATAATATGAAATATATGCCTTGCATGAGTTCATCTATCAATGGCCTGACGGTTTTTCCTCTCCCGCCTCCGGTTCAGGGGGCGCATTGCGGAAGGCAGTCACGATCAACATACAGATCACCGCCATCACGGCCATCACCACAAACAGGGAATTGAGGCTTCCCTCCAATATTCCGCTCAGCAGGCTGCCTGACCCCTCCGGCAGTTCAGCCATTCCATGCGGAGAGAGCAATTTATTAATGTCGTCGCTGGTAATGCCTGCCGCATCCGGCTCAGCGGCAAGCCTGCCCGCAATTCCCGCGTTGACCCATAATCCGAACACCGCTACGCCCACGGTCTGACCGAACGTCCGAATGAAGGAGTTCAGCGCCGTGGAAGCTCCGCGAACCTCGTAACCGACCGAGGATTGCGCGATGATCTGAAACAAGGTGGAGATATAACCGAAGCCTACGCCATAAATGAACGTAAAGACCAGCAGCACGCCCAGCGCCGTATCTTTATGCATGAACGCCAATCCGACCGCTCCGATTATGAGGAGTACGACGCCGATCATCGCTGTTTTCCGGGAACCGGATTTAACGATCAGGCGCCCGCTGATAATCGAGCCGATCAGCCATCCGATCGACATCGGGGCCAGCGTCAGACCCGACAAGGTGGCGTTGCCGCCCCGAACGCCTTGAATCCACAGCGGCAAATACGTGGTCAACCCGATGATAAGCGCACTGACCAGAATATTGGCTACCGTCGATACCGTAATATCCCGGATCTTGAATAAATGGAGCGGCAGCATCGGCTCCTTCACCCTACTCTCCACCACCAGGAACGCAGCGAGCAGCACCACGGAACCGATCATCAGACCGAGCATGAATGGAGAAGTCCAGGAATAGCTCTCTCCGCCGCCTACCGCGAGCGCAAACAGCAGCGCCGTCATCCCCACGGTAAACAGGGCCGCTCCCCCATAATCGATCGATACTTCGCGGGTGGTGCGTTCCTCTTTGAAATAACGGAAAATCAGCCATATCGATAACAGCCCGAACGGAACATTAAAGACAAAGATCCAGTGCCAGGACAGGTAATCCACGAAATACCCGCCAAGCAGCGGTCCGATCAGAGAGGAGATTCCCCATACGGAGCTGATCATCCCCTGAATCTTCCCTCGTTCCTCCAGATTGTAAATGTCTCCGACAATCGTAAAGGTTACCGGGATAACAGCACCTGCCCCGATCCCTTGGATTGCCCTGAATATGATCAGCTGCGTCATGTTCTGCGACAGGCCGCACAGCAATGAGCCTACGAGAAAGATCAGCGAGCCGTATAAAAATACGGGCTTGCGTCCATATAAATCGCTTATTTTACCGAAGATCGGCGTCGTTACAGCCATCGTTAGCAGATAGGCCGTAAAAATCCAGCTCATCAGACTCACGCTGCCGAAGCTGCTGATAATCGCCGGACCCGCCGGTCCGACAACCGTTCCTTCGATCGCAGCCATAAAGGTGGATAACAGAATACCGACCAGGATATAACTGCGTTTGTCTTGTTTTAATACACCCACGTTCCTTCGTCCCCTTTACTCTAGACAGCCCCGGCATGATTCCTGTTCCTGCCGATCCATGTTTCCCGTATGTATCCTATATGGATACGGATAAAAACCGGGGCCAACAGCATAAAAGCGCCTCCCGATACCAGGAGCGCTTTCACATCATGTAACATTTCTATTATAAAGGTTACCGCGATGGTTGCACAGACATTTTCCCGCCCCGCAGATGAATAAAGGAAGTAGCGTGTCGCTTCATAAGCTCGGGATCGTGCGTGATCATCAGGATGGCCGAGCCTTCCCCGATGACATAACGGCACAGCTCGGTTACCTTCTCGATGGCGGCATAGTCCATTCCCGAGGTCGGCTCGTCCAGGATATACAGCGATCTCTCCAGCATCAATTGGCTGATGATGCTTAAGAGACGCTTCTCGCCCTGACTGAGCAGATAGGGAGACATCTGAAGACGATCCGTAAGTCCCGCCTTGTCCAACAGAAACCCGGCTCGCTGCTGCTGGCCAGCTGTCAGCTCGGGGCGCTTCTTCACGGACAGTCCGCCATGAAGGCTGTAGATCAGCTCCTCCCAAACATTCGGAGCCGTAAACATATATTCCGGCTGCTGGAACACGTAGCCGATTAACTCGGCTCTTCGGTAGACGGCCATTCCCTTTGTATCTTCCCCCTGCCAGCGTATGCTGCCTGCCGGAGCCGGCAGCAGTCCCATGATCAGGCGGCTGAGGGTCGTTTTGCCGGATCCGTTCTCCCCGGTCAGCAGCACCCAATCGCCGGGATGAATCACCGCCTCGATATCGCGCAGCGCCTCCCGACCGCCGGGATACGCAAACGTCAGCGAATCAATCTGGAGCAGCGGGGAGGCCGCAGACAGCCTGGCGCCTTCCCCATTGAGTACCGCGGCAGACATGGAACCTGCTGCGATCTGCGTGCCCGCATGGCGCCCAGCCGGATGCGGGGGAGTTGCCGCCGGGACAGACTGGTCCCCGGCGGCACTCGCTGCCTCGCCTGCGGGCCGAGGCAGCAAGCCCAGCTGCACCAGCTGCTCCCCGCAGCGGTGCAGCAGCTCCTCCGGCGGCCCGTCGAGCACGACGGTGCCGCCCTCCAGGACGATGACGCGCTGCGCGGCGCGCGCGACATCGTCAAAGCGGCCGGACGCGGTGATGAGCGTCCGGCCCTCTGCCTGCAGCTTATGGCACAGCTGCAGGAAGTTCGCCTGCGCCGCGGCATCCAGGCTGGCGCAGGCGTCGTCGAAGACGAAGAGCCGCGGGCGCAGCGCCAGCACCGCGGCCATGGCCGTGCGCTGCCTCTGTCCCCCGGACAGGCTGCGCACCGGATCGGTCCGGCGGTGAAGCAGCCCAACCGCCGTAAGGGACTGAACCACCCGCTCCTCGATCTCCACGGGTGTAACCCGCATATTTTCAGGTCCGAAGGCCGCCTCGTCCTCTACGATGCCCTGAACGAGCTGCGCATCCGGATCCTGAAACAATACCCCTACCGCCTCGGCCACGTCGGCAATCGGCGCCGCTGCGGGATCCATGCCATCCAGCAGCACTTCCCCAGTTCTAGCGCCTCCGCCGCTCCGCGGAAGAAGACCGCACAGCAGTTGGCACAGCGTCGACTTCCCACTGCCGCTGGCCCCGAGGATAGCGACCCACTCGTTTTGGTCGATCTTCAGGTGGAAATCCTGTATAACCGGGCGCTCATCTCCATCATAGATAAATCCGAGGTCTCGGCATATTACCGTTGTTCCTGACATGGAGCTATCCCTTCACTGCGACGGCAAACCGGCGAAGCAGGCCTGTCTTCACTAACGCCTCTCCTAACACTTTGGTTAACAGACCGCAGAGCAGCACGCCGCTCAGAATGCGCACAACCAGCGCGATGCCAAGCACTTCAAGCGGCCAGGACGTATATCCGAACATATTGGCCGCGAACAGAAACCATAGCGGTACCATCGCACCGCCGACCAGCATGAGCACGCCGGCACTCCACTTTTTGTGGCGGTAGATGGCAAAAATCGTCTCTGCCACGATCATGTAACAGCCTGCGGCTACAAAACACGAAGCGATGCCGTACACCGTCCCCGTCAGAGCCTGAATCGTGCCGCCAATCGCAAACGTGACAACCGCCGTTCCCGGTTTACGAATGATGTAATAGGCCAAGAGTCCATATACCATGTAGATGCCCGTCGTCGTCGAGGTTGCGATGGGTCCGCCAAGACTGTTCAGCAGCTTGTTAACCGGCCCTATGTATACAGTTAGAACGGCATTGACGGCAGCGAGCATCGCCATCAGAATAATTTCCTGCGTCGTAAAAGCAAACCATTTTTTCTGCGATGATGAATTCAAATGTAGTCCTCCTTATTTCCAGCCATGGCGGCTGTACTAACACTTTCGGATGCTTCATTTCATATTTTGCATGCTTCCGCCCTTAACGTCAACCTTATTTTTATCATTAACGGTTAACAATTTAGGCAATCCACCACACGAAAACCGTTGCCAGTACATACAAAACCGCCGATGCGACCGCCCATGAAGGCAGGTTAACCTCCGTACGATACGTTCGGTCCGGATACGCGCCAAATCCCTTGGATTCCATTGCGCCCGCCGTTTGCTGAACACGACGTAGCGCATTAAGCAGGACAGCTGATACAAACTTCAATCCGTAACCGATGCGACTTCCGAGACCCTTGGGCGGTCGATGGCCCCTTACCTGCTGGGCAGCCAGAATATGGGCACCCTCCTCCTCCAACAGTGGAATGAAGGTAAGCGCAGCGGATACGCCAAACGCAAACCGGTAAGGGATTCGAAGGCGTCTGGTCAACTCGGCTACCACTTCTCTCGGATCCGTTGTCAAGATATAAGCCATCGAGGTCAGAAACAACGTAAACATGCGGAGTGACATGGCACCCGCAGCGTCCAGAGCCTCTACCGTCAGGGTGATGGGTCCCCACTGCAGCCATACGGTTTCTCCTTTGACCGTCAGGCTGGTCAGAATGAAATAGGGCACTGCAACGATCGCAATCAGCCGGATCCCTCCCAGCAACCGTTTGCCTGACACCTGGCCTGCAAATCGGGCTTGTCCTATGCATAGCAGGAGGAATAACGCCTGCTGCCAGGCCTGATCAAGCAGCATGGCGATCACGGCGGTGCAAAATAATATCACCAGCTTGCTTAATGGATCATAACGATGAAGAATCGTGTTACCCTTCTCATATTGAATCAGCATATTACAACTCCTGCCTCTCTATCGGCCTTTCCCAATCTTTTCTTAACCTTGAAAAAACGACGGCATCCACATAACCGTTTGGCGTATGGCGATAATCCCGTAATACGCCTTCGCGCATATAGCCGATCTCCATAAACCATCGGCATGCTCGTTCATTTCTCGGATCAACAAAAGCTTCGATCCGGTTTAGTCCCATGGATATGTACCCAAATGCTGCAGCCATTTCGGCCGCCTCCGACATGAAGCCCTGCCCCCAATAAGTGCTTATTAGCTCACAGCCGAACTCGCCCTTGAACGCACCCTCCAGCTGCCAAATATTAAATCCGCAGCTGCCGATCAATTGTCTCGTTTCGATGACTTCGATGCCCCAGCGGATGGCTTCGTCCTGCTCGGCAAGGAGATGCAGCCAATGAATCAATGCCTTTGCGTCCTCAGCCGAATGCATAGCAGGCAAATCCAGAAAAGCGGTTGTCTTCGGATCGGACCAGCAGCGGAACATCGCTTCCGCATCATCCGCCTCCATTCTTCGCAGCCGTAATCGCCGACCTTTTATCTCCGGAATGATTCCCTCGCAGACGTACATGGTTTTCGAACCCCCTTGCAAAAAAACTGACTTGTATGCGCTGTTTCCGGTGATACTATGTTCGTGTATAAAAGAGTATAGCGAAAAATCAATCCGTATCCTGGTCCCCCATCAACACCTTAGAGCTGGATGTATATATATTGATGGATTCGGGAGGCTTCCGTCAATATGCTTGTAACGGCTCCCTTGTACAGTGCGGAAGAAGGAGGAAGTCATCTGAGTATGTATATCGCGATTGTCTTGCTGTTCACCGTCGTTGTCATTGCCGCTGCCATTACGCAAATCGGATATCTGCAGATTACGCGGATGCGCGTAAAGAATGACCTTAAGCTGTTCACGGTACTGGAAAAAGCCGGACTGTACAGCAGAGAGCAATATGAATCGCTTCAAAAGAACGAAGTGGCGATCACGAGTTTTGACGGGTTGAAGCTGTGCGGCGCAGCCATTGAGAACAATCCCGGCTCCAAGCATTGGATGCTTTTTGCCCACGGCTATACCGGTTCGCGAGCCGTATCCACCCAATTCATCGATTTGTTTACGGAAGAGGGCTACAACGTGCTCCTCATTGATCAGCGCCGGCATGGACGAAGCGAAGGACGTTATACCACCTACGGCTTTTATGAGAAACACGACGTGCAAGCGTGGGTACGCTGGATTACCCGCAAATACGGCGAGGATGTGGCGATCGGGCTGCATGGACAATCGCTGGGAGGCGGAACCGTGCTGGAGTATTTATCCATTGCCGATCCGCAGGTCAAGCTTGTCATAGCGGATTGCCCGTATTCCGATTTGACGGATTTAATGCGGCATCAGCTTACGCGCATCAACAAAATCCCTTCCGTGCCGTTCCTGTCCTGGGTGAACGCCAGAATTCGGCGTAAAGCCGGATTCAGCCTGGATCAGGTCAGCCCGATCCGTGCTGTTCGGAACAGCACGCTTCCGGTTATGTTCATCCATGGCACCAAGGATAATTACGTGCCTACCCGGATGAGTATCGAGATGTTCGAGGCCAAACCGGACCCGAAAAAACTTCTTCTAATCGAAGGCGCTATCCATGCGAACGCTTATCATATTGATCCCAATCAATATCGGGAGAGCGTGCACTCTTTCCTTCGCGAACATATAGATCAACCCGTGAGAGCACCTCAGCCAGAAGCTGAGCGGTTGTCACAGCCCGAAACGGAGGCAGCGCCTGCCCCGCATCCATTCCAGCTTGAGCTGGACGGCTCGCTTGAAACGGTTTAGACCGGTGGCCAAAAGAAGCCCCCGCCTGCACGCATAAGAACAGCGTGAGTCGGGGGCTTCTTTTAATGTTATGCTGTTAGCTACTTACGCCATGGAGTCTGCCTTCTTCGGATTCACCGGTTTAAGCACTTCATCGCAAAGCTCCTTAAGCCTGCTCTGAATTTCTTTAAATTCCTCGATCCCGGCTCCCGTGAGGCTGTATCCTTCACCGTGCGCCGTCAGGAAGTTCTCCTCGGTCAAGCGTTCGAGTTCATGCTTAACCTCCCTGTCGCCAACCTTATATCCATGGCGCTCCAGCTCGGGCTGCATCTCGCTGATCGTTAGGTCCCGCTCATGGGCGTGATAGAGCATATGAATACCGATAAACAAATTCTGAACATCTGCGCGCATTCGATCTTCTCTCCCTCCACCTGATTGAATTGATACCTTGTCATGTCTTACATTACCCCTGCACCATGGAGAGGAATCAGCCGGATTTGCTGGAGCTTTTCTTCCCATGGCTTGTCCCTTGACGAATATCATATACTTATACTAAGGTGATTGAACCAACACGAATAAAGGAAGGGCGGATAACCACATGTTTCAAAACACACCCTATGAGGGAACTCGGAGTGAGCAATACGCCCAGGTCCTGAACCAGTTAAAAGCACTTATACACGATGAGCCCAATGCCATTGCCAATTTGTCCAATGCCTCGGCGCTGCTCAAGCAGTTTCTGTCCGATACAAATTGGGTCGGCTTCTATCTCTATGATGGCAAAGAACTGGTGCTCGGGCCATTCCAAGGACTGCCCGCTTGCATCCGGATTCCGATGAATCGCGGGGTTTGCGGCACGGCTGCGGCTGAACAGACGACACTGCTTGTTGCCGATGTACATGAATTCCCCGGGCACATTGCCTGTGATGCAGCTTCGAACAGCGAGATTGTAGTTCCAATGATGGTGGATGGCGCATTGTATGGCGTTCTCGATATCGATAGTCCGCTGAAGAACCGTTTCGACCAGGAGGATCAAGCTTTTCTGGAGGAATTTGTCCACATATTGGAAGGGCAGCTCACATTATAATCAGGATGATTTGACGTATTCTTCCGTACACTAACCAAGGATTTGAAACCACAATTCTTAGGAGGAATACACACCATGTACCAAATGAATAACAACAACTCGCAAATATCGCAGCAAATTCGCCAATGCGAGCAGATTCTTCAGCAGTTGACCCAGCAAACGCAGCAGGGTTCGGCTATGTACCAGCAGTTGATACAGCAAGAGCAGCAAAATGCTGCCCGCCTTGAGGAGCTCGCTCAGCGTGAGCGCCAAGCGGCACAGATGATCCAGTCTGCCCTTCAAGGCCATCAACAGGCGATGCAGCAGTATCAGCAAATCTCTCAGATCGTTAGACAAGTCGAGAATTCTGTGCAAGCTCACAACCAAACACAGCACATTCAGCCTTCGTTTGGCCAACAGGGTTTTCCTAATACACATCAAGGCCAAGGCTTCCAATAAGAAAGTTAAAGGGGTATCTCGCAGGTCGATAAGTTCTGCGAGATACCCCTTTTATTATATTTCTTATTACTTCTTCTCTTCACTTACACTGAATTCGATCTCGGCTTGTATCTTATAGCGCTTGGGCTCTTCCCCGTTCGAACCGCCCTGGTCCGCGCCGTGCGACTGTGAATCAATCACGAAATCCGCGGATCCGTAGACAACATAGTGCCCGCCCGGAAAGCCATCCTTCAGGGAACGGATGAAATCTTTGAACTTTTTATCGTCTTTGCTGCCGTATCCGCTACGCATTTTATAATACTCGCGGAGGGGTTCCCCCTTTTTCAGCGTGGTCGTAATATAAGGCTCATTCATGGCATAACTGATGTCATAGTCTCTTGTGAGCTCTTTCATCGGGAAATAAAAGGCGGAGGCTGCATGGCCAATCGTAACCTCATCCTTCTCGCCTACATACTCCAGTTCCGCGTATACTTGAACCTGATCTCCATGCTCGTACTGCCCCTTCTCGCTAACGAGGCGATACACGAAGTCCCCGTCGGAAACTTCTGCATGATTTTCCCTGGCAGCTCTATTCAATGAAGGATCAGACGGAGCCGCCCCTAGCGTCTCCTGCTTGTCACAACCTGTTAGCATAATAAACATCAAGATAAACCCCATAGAAAGGTAGCTTTTCATCTTCATCTTCATTTTCACCTCAACTTCCAGACGGATGGTCAGAGCGCAATGTTGCACAGAAATGCAAAAAAGTCGCATCCAAAACTCCTCAGATTTGCGAAGTTTTGGATCGACTTATAGTCAAACGGTTCTATTAATGACAGCCCGTGTTGTGACCACAGGACTGCATCGAATTTCAAGACTCGTAAATGTTCTTTACCCGTCCCACCTGGCCATCTTGAAGGCGTACTTTAATGCCATGCGGATGGTTCGGGGAATTGGTCAGAATATCCTTGACCACGCCGCGGGTTAATTTGCCCGTTCGCTGATCCTGCTTCAATACGATATCAACCTCAAGACCCGGTTTGATATTGGAACGCTGCCCACCATTCATCGTCGTCCCTCCTGTCCATTTCTTGATGCTGTCCGTTCTCTATTGTCCACCTTACTGAAATCAAAGGTGAAAAGCAAATCCCAAACAACAAAGGACTGCCCGTTAAAGATCATTCAGATCTATTCGGACAGTCCTTCTATCTCATTCTAAGTATAGATATATTCTCAATGAAAAAATGATGATGTATTACAGGACGCTTCCGCCATGCACGAAGCGATTTTTCCAGGAATCACCAAAGGTACCTACAAGGACACCACCGGATTGTTTCGAGTACGTATGCAGCAGCTTATTGTCTCCCAAATAAATAGCTACATGGGTGATCCGCTGTTTGGACTTGTCCAATCCGGCATAAGCGGATGCCGATGAACCTCTGTAACTCATAAAGAATACCAGGTCCCCGCGTTTTAATTGATTAACGTTATATACAGCTATTCCTTTGTCCTTGATGTACTGCCCTTGCTTGCGGGAATCGCTTGGGAGCGTAATGTTAGCGCCGTCCATAAATGCGCGGCGGACAAAGGCCGAGCAATCAAAGGTTTTCGTTGAACTGCGGTTAGAACCGAATTCATATGGCGTGCCCAGATACTTCATACCTGCACTGATTACTTTTTCAACGCTGGCACTGGCAGAGGGCGCGGTACTTCCCGAATTGCCGGAATTACTGCCGGAATTGTTAGAAGATCCATTACTTTGGTTAATATATTTAGACGAAGCATAACCTTGCTTACCGTCCGAAGTTTTGATCTTATACCAGCCTGAGCTGCTGCCCAGAATTTGAAAGCTATCCCCTTTATACACACGATCCAAGACTTTACCCGAAGTCGAAGGCTGATTGCGCATGTACACATTCGAGCTTGCTACACCATTGGTTACTGACTGCACGCTGGCAGCAGCCACTTCATTCACAGACCCATATCCGTAAGAACCAAGAACAGCTGCTGATAGAAGCGCTCCGGCCATCAATTGTTTAAAGCTTTTTTTCGAGAAAATAATGATCTCCCCCATCTCGTTAGATTGTGGAATGACGAAATTGTCATTTTCGTGATCCCGCAATCATTATAGACAGGGCATGTCTCGGGACGCATGCTACCATCCTCACAAAAACGCATACCAACTATTGGCAAAGAGGAGGACTTTAGTCTCTTTTTATACTTGAATTTAGTATAAATAGATTATTATAGAAATAAAACATGCCAAAATAACCCAACCATCCCGGTATAACGAACGCCGGAATTCTCTGTTGGGTCTTTCTACTTACCATATATACGTATATTTTCTTACTATTGTTGCATGAGAGAATATATTTCGATCCTTCTTACAGCTAAAAAAGCCTGTCCAGACGGGTGTCCCCATCTGACAGACTCTAGTTTATCGTACATCCTAAATTTCATTCCACTACAATTTTGTAAACTTTTGACCTTATGGCCTCTTGGAATAGAGCGGATACCCAGGGTTTTCCGGTACGTCAATCAGGATGACCCTGACATTGTCTTGCGCCTTAAGGCTTAGCGTCTCGCCCAGCTTCGTATCCATTACCATAAAGTCCCGCTGACGAAATAGAAGGCTTTCCTCTTCGCCACAAAAGCTGCCCGCTCCCCTTACGGCAAGCACAGCCGCTCTCCTGCCGGACTTCAATTCATACTGAGCTTCGTTCCCGGCCAGAATCTGAATATCCAGCATCCTCACATCCACAGATAAATCGGTTGGTGCGGAACCGCCAATCATCGTTTTAAACAGCCCACCCTGTATGCGGGTTACCGGAAAGGAATCCGGTCGATACTGACGACAGGCAGGATTCTGTTTCAATGAATCGCGAAGATACGGCTCGAACCAAATCTGAAATCCTTCTGCATCCGGCCCAGTCAGACGTTCCTCGTGCGTTAGTCCGGAGCCGGCCCTCATCAATTGCAGGCCTCCAGGCCCCAACTCATCGTGCGTGCCATGCGAATCCTTATGAACGCCCTTCCCCTGAATCATATAAGTCACGATTTCAAAACCCTGATGGGGATGAGGCGCGATATAACCTTCGACGGGCGAACGGAACCAGGACCAATAGAAAAGCGGTCCCACCCGGGTCACGGCAGACCCTTCTCCGGAGAAACCGATCGGCTTCTGCTCCGTTATCCTTCCTCCATCGAGAGAGCCCTTGCCCTGATTCTCGGGTGGATATACATTTCCTATCATGTCCAGTCTCCTCCTTTCACCTATCCATGATTGACCTTGAACAGGTGCTGCATTGATTATCTCGGCTTTAAGATAGTATTAACGATAACAGAATATATATCAACATCCTTAAATTCCCTTATTGTGAATGCATATTTGCGAACCACTTTTCAGTTTATTTTCAGTTCACGTTCAGACTTCATTCAGCTAGAGCACGTATGATAATGTTGAAGGAATGAGATAAGAGGAGTTTTGTGCTATGGAATCAATGCATCGTATTCGCGTTTTGCTAGTGGATGACGAGCCTCATATACTGCAGTTTCTGGCGCTTGGTCTGCAAAATGAAGGGTTTGAGGTGCGAACGGCCCCCGATGGGGAACGTGCGATAATGGAAGCAAGCCGCTTCGAGCCGCATATCATCGTACTGGATGTGATGATGCCGGGAATGGACGGACTTGCGGTATGCAGACGTTTGAAGGCGGAGGGCCGAGATGTCGCGATCATTATGCTTACCGCGAAGGACGAGATTGATGATCGCGTGAAGGGCCTCATGATTGGAGCGGACGATTACATGGCCAAGCCCTTCAGTTTCGAAGAGCTGCTTGCCCGAATTCAAGCAAGGCTGCGCAATCAGTTCCCGAGTCTGCTGGCTGAAATCCGGCTGGGCCCATTCACCATCGATGACCGGAAGAAAGAAATTGCATACCGGGGGGCAGCCCTTGAGCTGTCGCCTACGGAGTATAAACTGCTTAAACTGCTTGTGACCAAACACGGCAGCGTTCTGAGTAAAACGAACATTTTGAATATTGTGTGGGATTACGACTTTGGCGGAGAGGATAACATCGTGGAGGTTTATATCCGATCCCTGCGCGAGAAGCTCGGTGATAAGGAACACCGGGTCATTCGCACGCTTCGCGGAGCCGGCTACCGGGTCGATTTGCCATGAGTTTGCGAAACCGTGCACGTTCATCCGGGCCTACGTCGCTACGTACGCAGCTCCTATCACGATCCCTCATCGTCTTGGCGCTTCTGCTTGTGCTGATCGGCGCATGGCAATATGTATTGATGAAAAATGCCCTGTTCCGCAATCAAGCCGAGGCGCTTTCCCTCCAGGCTCGCTCTATCCCCGTGGAGCTATGGGAGCCTGATCGGGAGCCGCGCAACCGGCCTGCTGAGCGAAATAACGAAGCCCTTCCGGAAAATCCGCGTCAGGGTGATAGACCTATGCTCTTTCTGCCGAATATGTCGCTTGCCAAGATCGCAACGAACGGAAACTACACCGACCTGACCAGTGACACCGGTCTCTCCGCACCGCAGCTGACAGCAGAGGCTTATACCTCGATTCTGGAGCAATTCAAAGAGCGCCAGCCCGTTGCGTATGAAGTGATTGACAATACCGTAGGCACCGAGCAGATCGTTGTCTTTCGCCCTTACGGCAGCCCAAACAGCCCTTCCGGTATACTGCAGCTTGGGATGGATACACAGCCGCTGCATGCCGTTCTGTTGCGGCAGCTGCTGATTTTTGCCGTACTGGCTATACTTGCCATGGCTGCGGGGGTTGCATTGTACTTGCCTTTGCTGCGCCGGACGCTCCACCCGCTGAACCGAATGGTCGAAACGGTAGAACGCACGGACGCCGGAAACTTAGCGGAGCGTATTCCCGCCGTGCAGGGTCAACGGGAGATTGACCGCTTGGCCGAATCGTTTAACGGCATGCTGAAAAGGCTCGAAGATGCGTTTGAAACGGAACGCGAAGCCAAAGAGCAGATGCGGAGGTTTATTGCCGATGCTTCCCATGAGCTGCGAACGCCGCTCACTTCGATTCACGGCTTTTTGGAGGTGCTTGGCCGCGGGGCCGCCGACAACCCGGAGCAGCTGCATGCTGCACTATCCAGCATGCACGGGGAATCCAAGCGCATGAAGAAACTGGTCGAGGATTTGCTTCTGTTAGCCAAGCTTGACCGCAAGCCGGAGCTTCATCTGCAGGATATCCGGCTGGAGCGGCTGCTGTTTGAGATGGAGCCCCATTTGAGGATGCTTGCCCAAGGCAGGAAAGTAACGATTCAAGCAGCAGCCGTGCTGTGCCGGTGTGACCCCGACAAGATCAAGCAGGTCATCTACAATCTGTTTCATAATGCGGTGCAGCATACCGATGCTGCCACAGGGCGGATTACCGTTACACTGGATAGAACCAAGGACCATGCCGTACTGCTGGTCAGCGACAATGGAGCCGGGATTCCGAAGGAGCATCTGCCCCATTTATTCGAGCGCTTCTACCGCATCGATGAATCCCGGACCAGACAGCACGGCGGTGCAGGTCTTGGACTGTCCATCACCCAGTCCATTATTAACGCGCATGGCGGTCAGATGAGCGTGGACAGCACGGTTAACCAAGGAACGGTTTTCCGTGCGGAATGGCCGGGTATCATTCATCCCCTCCTTGATTGCTAAATAACACGAAATCAGAAAACAACAAAAAGGAGATCATGAATGCTCATGATCTCCATAGACTGGTCGATTGAATTTATCATAGTTATTTGTTTGGAAAACTCCCCCCGCTCTCCCTAATGTCACCTACTGTCTTCGCTCACGTAATTTTTCCTTATATCCTGACAATTTGGTACAATACAGACGGTACGAGAATGTCAAATGAAGGGACTATGATCGATATGTTCAAAATTTTCATTGTCGAAGACGATACCGGGCTGGTCGGCCTGCTGAAAGAATATCTTCATAAATTCGGTTACGCGACGCAGTCCGTTCATGATTTCGAAACGGTGCGCGATCAATTTGAATCTTATGACCCTCATCTTGTACTTCTGGATATCAATCTGCCTAAATTCGACGGCTACTATTGGTGCCGACAGTTCCGCAGCCTCTCCACCTGCCCGATCATCTTCATCTCCGCCCGCGACGGGAAAATGGATCAGGTGATGGCGCTGGAGAACGGCGCCGATGATTATATAACCAAACCCTTTGACTACGAGATTGTCATGGCCAAAATCAAGAGCCAGCTCCGGCGGGCCTACGGGTCCTATGCTGCCGGTCAGAATGAGCGTGTCCTCAGCGTTGCCGGACTCACGCTTGACGTTGAGCGTCTTTCCGTTTCGCTCGGACAGACCCAAGCGGAACTCAGCCATACCGAAGCCAAAATATTGGACGAATTAATGAAGAAGCCCGAGCAGATCGTCAGCAGGGACCGACTCCTGGAGAAAATATGGGATGATCAGGCCTTTGTGGACGATAATACGCTGAATGTGTACATCACCCGCGTCCGCAAGAAACTCACCGCCCTCGGAATTGAGGACGGTCTTCAAACCGTGCGCGGGCGCGGCTATCGGCTGGTACCGAGCTGGGGGGACGAAGCATGAGGCTATTTCTGCAAGAGCAGCGTCCCTTAATGATTGTCTATATCGCCCAGCTCCTTGTCGTAACCCTGATCTACAGGCTGGATGGTTATCGCAATTTGACGGTCAGCCTGTACGCGGGCATCATCAGCTTGCTGCTGCTGCTCGGCTATCTGGCCTTCCGGTTCATTGCCAACCGTTCCTTCTATAAACGATTGGAGCAGCCGCTCCCGGGAGAATCCCTCACCGGCGAATCCTCGGCAGAATCCTCCCATACCCCGCTCGCCGAAGCGCTTCATCAGCTGCTGAAAACCCAGTTCCGGCATTACACCACGGATCTGCATAACTATAAGCATAAGATTGAAGGCCATCTACAGTTCATCAACCAATGGGCCCACCAGATGAAAACGCCGATTTCGGTCATTCACCTGATCCTTCAGGATGACGATGACCCCCGTTTTGCCGCAATCGGCGACGAGCTGGACCGGCTCAAAAAAGGGCTTGATCTGGTGCTGTATACTGCCAGGCTTGATACGTTCGAGCATGATTTCCATGTGGAAAACCTGCCGCTTCAGCGAATCGTCCGGAATGTCACCTCCGAGCAAAAGCGTCTGTTTATCCGGCGGAGAATATACCCGTCCGTCCGGATCGATTCCGGATTAACGGTAGCCACGGACGAGAAATGGCTTTCTTTTGTGCTGACGCAGCTGCTGACCAACGCAGTTCGATATACGCTGAAGGAACAAGGCACCCTCTTTTTCAACGGCTACATCCGGGGGAATCAAATTGTGCTTGAAATCCGGGACGAGGGCATCGGTATTCCCCAAAGCGACCTGCCACGGGTGTTCGATCCTTATTTCACCGGAGAGAACGGTCGCCGGTTCCAGGAATCGACAGGCATGGGACTGTTTCTGGTCAAACAAATATGCGATAAGCTTGGACATGCCTTCGAAATCGAATCCAAGGTCGATGAAGGAACGACGGTCCGCATCGTTTTTGCGGATTCTGCAGGCCGCGTCGCACCATAAATTCCACCGGTAGATGGAAGGGAACGGCAGTACATGCTCTTTAAGAGCGCTGCGGCTTATTCCCCGATCTGCTTACGTCAGTAAAAGAAACCTTACAAGGTTGTAAGGTAACTGTAAGTTACGAATATGGCATAGACGCAAACGAATCTTTTACAATGATAACATCGTTATAGAGGAGTGAAGATATGCCCATCCTGAGCGTCAAGCATCTATCCAAAATCTACGAGGGCAAAGTGGCGTTCCAAGCGCTGAGCAATATTCACTTCAACGTCGCCAAAGGCGAATTCGTCGGCATTATGGGACCTTCCGGCAGCGGAAAAACGACGCTCCTCAATCTGATTGCCACCATTGATCAGCCCACGGCCGGGGAAGTGATCATAGGCGGACGCAATCCCCATCTGCTCAGCAGGAGCGATACCGCTCTGTTTCGGCGCCGGGAGCTGGGCTTCGTCTTCCAGCATTTCAATCTGCTGGATACGCTGACCGTTGAGGAAAACATCGTTCTTCCGTTAACGCTGGAGAGCATGCCGCTGGACGAAATGGGCAGCCGGCTGAACCGGATCGCAGACCGGCTCGGCATCGGGTCCATTCTGCACAAGCATACCTACGAGATTTCCGGCGGACAGATGCAGCGCACCGCCATCGCCAGGGCGCTCATTCAGGAGCCCTCCCTGATTCTGGCCGACGAGCCCACGGGAAACCTGGACTCCAGAGCCTCCAAAGAAGTGATGCAGACGCTATCCGCTTCGAGCAAAGAGGCTTCCGCAACGATTCTCATGGTCACTCATGATCCGGTGGCAGCCAGCTACTGTGACCGCGTCTTGTTCATTAAGGACGGTCAACTATATAATGAAATGTATTGCGGTGACAACCGCCAAGCCTTTTTCCAGAAAATCATCGACATGCTGGCACTGCTGGGAGGAGGAAGTCATGACCTTTCGACAATTCGCTTTTAGGAATGTCCTGAGGAATAAGCGGACCTATGCGGCCTATTTCTTAAGCAGTGCATTCTCCGTCATGATTTTCTTTGTGTGCGCGCTGTTCCTGTTTCACCCTTCCATCACGGACGAGATGTTCTATCCGGTTGTGATCCAGGCGATGGTCGGCGCAGAGCTGATTATGTACGTATTCTCGTTTTTCTTTGTACTGTATTCCGTCGGGGCTTTCTTGAAGACCCGCAAGCGCGAGTTCGGCATTCTGTTCATGCATGGCATGACGGACCGCCAGTTTAACAAGATGGTGTTTCTCGAAAATATGATCATCGGCGTAAGTGCGATTGCAACGGGCATCCTGTTCGGCATCATTACAGGCAAGCTGTTCCTGATGGCAGGCTCGGCCTTTCTCGGAGTCCCGCCCCTGCCGTTTCGACTGAGCCTGCGCGCGCTGGGGCTGACGGTCGCGAGTTATGTGCTGCTGTTCCTCATCATTTCGCTGTGCACACCCTGGCTGCTGCGGCCCAAAGCGCTAATCGACTTGTTCCAGTCCGGACAGCGGCCGAAAACCGCGCCCAGGACATCGCCGTGGTTATCCATATTGGCGGCTGCCCTGCTGTTGGTCAGCTACAGCCTGGCGGCCACGACAAGCGCATCGACCCTTGCGCTGCGCATGTTTCCGGTTACCTTAATGACGATGATCGGCACGTATCTGTTGTATACCCAGCTTGGAGTTGCTCTCGTGCGGAGGTTGAAGCAGAGCCGCCGGTTAGCCTGGAGAAGGACCAAGCTGATCTCGCTATCCAGCCTGCAATACCGGCTGAAGGATCATGCCCAGATGTTCTCGATGGTGACGATCGTGCTGGCCGTGTCTTTTTGCTCGGTAGGCGTATTTGCCTCCATCCCGGTGCTCACGAAGCAGTTCAACGAGGACTTCCCAGCCGCCATCGGTTATCTCGCCAAAACGGGAGATGCCTCCGAGGAGCAGCATTTGAACGAAATCCGGCATGAGCTTGAATCGAGAAAAATACCGTTTGAAACGCTATCGTTTCGCGTTAAATATACGGATGCCGTACTGGCATCGGCGCAGGTCGGTCCATCGGAGATTCCGTTGACACTGATCTCGTTCTCCGATTATAAGGCGGCCGTCGTGATGGCGGGACTGCCGTTTAACGAACAGCCGCCGAGCGGCGAGGAGGCCCTTGTCCTCATTGCTTCGCAAAACGACAGAGCTTATATCCGCAACCGGGATTACGCTTCTTACCGGCTGCGGGATTCCGACATCCGGCTGCGTGAAATCGGTTATTCCGATCATGTCGGCGTGCCGGAATATTTGCTGCCGGAGATGGATGACGATTCCCGTTTCGGCGGACTGGTCGTCAGCGACGACATCTTCGCCGCTATCACGGATCCGGTCCGGCAGGAACAGTACACCGGCTTCTACGTGGATGATTTTACGGAGACCGAGGGCATCGTCCCTCACTTGGCCCCGAGCGGTGCCGTGCGTTATGAGATGGACCGGCCTTACGCGCTGGCGGTCAGCGGCACACTGTTTGCCCTTCGGGACAGCCTGTACAATATGCTGCTCTTCGCGGCATTGCTTGTGGGCACGGTGTTTTTTATCGCGGCAGGAAGCTTCCTGTACTTCCGCCTCTATGCCGATCTGGATTATGACCGCAGGCATTATACCACGATATCCCGGCTCGGGATGACGGATAAGGAGTTCCGGCGGATCGTAACCGGACAACTGGCGCTGCTGTTTTTTGTACCGATCAGCCTTGCGATCGTGCACAGCATCTTTGCTTTCATCGCGCTGCAAAGCTATTTCTATTTATCCATTGCGGCTGAAATGGGCATTGTGCTGATCAGCTTCCTGATGATGCAGGTCCTGTACTTCTTCTTCATCCGCAGCCAATATTTGCGCAAGCTGAAGCAGACCCTTATATAAAGGATGGCAGAGACATCCTTATCTTTTGAAAGAGGTGTAACTTTTGGAAAACTGGATTACGGACATTATGGAGAAGTTCGGCTATGTCGGCATCCTGCTGATGATTGCCTTGGAAAACGTCTTTCCGCCGATCCCCTCCGAGGTCATTCTAACCTTCGGCGGATTCATGACCACCTACACGAAACTGACGGTGCCTGGCGTCATTATCGCAGCTACCATCGGATCTGTACTCGGTGCTGTTATTCTGTACGGGATTGGTCGCCTGCTCGATGTTGAGCGGCTTGAAAAAATCGTGGATCGCTGGGGGCATATCCTCCGCGTCAAAAAAGAAGACATCCGCAAGGCGGATGCCTGGTTCGATAAATACGGCTACTGGACCGTGCTGTTCTGCCGCATGATTCCGCTGATCCGGAGCCTGATCTCCATCCCGGCGGGGATGTCCAACATGAAGTTCGGCATGTTCCTGCTCTTCACGAGCATCGGTACCTTGATCTGGAACGTCATCCTGGTATCCGTCGGGGCCGCCGTCGGTGATTCATGGGAAAATATCGTGGCCTTCATGGACGTCTATTCCAATATCGCTTATGCTTTAATAGCTGTGGCCGTGATTGCGTTCCTGTTCTTTTTCTTCCGCAAGCGGAGAAAGTCAGCTTAAGTCAGCTTTGGATCATGCATTTCATGCCATTCATCATTCATATCATTACATTTAACATTTTTTTGTAAGGGAGAGACTATAGGTCATGGATTTTTTAACCATCCTCAAAGCAATTATTCTGGGAATCGTCGAGGGACTGACCGAGTTCGCTCCTGTATCCTCTACCGGTCATATGATCATCGTGGATGACATGTGGCTGAAATCCGAGGAGTTTCTGACGAAATACGTAGCCAACACGTTCAAGGTCGTCATTCAGCTCGGCTCCATTCTCGCCGTCATCGTGGTGTTCAAGGACCGCTTCCTGGATCTCTTGGGACTCAAGCGCAAAAAACCAGAAGCGGGCGTACCGGCGGGTATGGGCAGACTGAGACTCAGCCAGGTTATCGTCGGTTTGATTCCGGCGGGCGTGCTGGGCGTCTTGTTCGAAGACCTTATTGACGAGCATTTATTTTCTACCGAAACGGTGCTGATCGGGCTTGTGATCGGAGCCATCTTCATGATCGTTGCCGACAAGGTCAGCTCGAAAAAAGAGCCGAAAGTGGTCACTGTCGATCAAATTACGTACAAGCAGGCATTCAGCGTCGGACTGATTCAATGTCTGTCGCTCTGGCCAGGCTTCTCCCGCTCCGGCTCCACCATCTCCGGAGGCGTCATGCTGGGCATGAGTCACCGCGCGGCGGCTGACTTTACCTTCATTATGGCTGTGCCGATCATGTTCGGAGCCAGCTTCCTGTCGCTGCTAAAGAACTGGGAATACTTCACGCTCGAGGCTCTTCCGTTCTTCATCGCCGGATTCGTGGCAGCCTTCGTCTTCGCCTTGATCTCCATCCGCTTCTTCCTGAAGCTGATTAACCGGATCAAGCTGGTGCCGTTTGCGATCTATCGGATCGTGCTCGCTGCTATTATTGCGTTGGTGCTTTATCTGTAAAACCGTTCGTTCATGTATATTGAATGCACAAGATTGAAAAAAGGCGGGGCTGTCCCTAAGTCATCTTCAATGACTTTTGGGACAGCCCCGCCTTTTATTAAGGGTGCTAAATCTTTCTGTATGCTCTTTTGTTATAGAATTTCGTTTACCGCATTCGAGAACCATTTCGCGATGATTTGAGGCCTTGTGATGGCGCTGCCTACAACCACGCAATAAGCTCCCATTTCGATCGCTTTTGCAGCCTGCTCCGGTGTGTTGAAGTTGCCTTCTGCAATGACTGGCTTCTTACACTGCTTAATCAGTTCTTCCAGCACGGTGAACTTCTCCACATGCTGAGACTGCGGTGTATAACCAATAAGTGTCGTTCCAATGTAGTGGAACCCCAATCGATCTGCTCGCAACCCCTCTTCCGTTGTGGAGATATCCGCCATGAACTTCTGCGAAGGATATTTTGTAAAGATCGATTGCAGGAATGCCTCATCCTGATCCATCGTTGCTTGCACAGCAATAATCTCAACCCCCGTACCAACAAGCGCATCCACTTCGGTCATGGTCGCTGTAATGAACGATTGCATGCCCGGATAGTCTTTTTTGATAATGCCAATAATGGGCAACTCAACTTGCTTCTTTATTTCCTCGATGTCTTCAACGCTATTAGCACGGATCCCCACCGCACCGGATTCGGCTGCCGCAATGGCCATACGTCCCATAATAAATGAACTATGCAACGGTTCGCCTGGCAAAGCCTGACATGATACAATTAATCCTCGTTTCACAATATGTTCCCTCCATGCCATATCCTCTTTTATTCTTCTCCAATAGCCTCATTTATCTTTTGTTTAATTAAGTCGGCTTTTGCGCCAAATACAGCCTGAATCCCGCCTTTTACTTCCAATACTGCAGTAGCACCCAGTTCTTTAATTGTATCCTTATCTACTTTCGATACATCTTTGACTGCAACACGAAGTCTCGTAATACATGCATCGACATCTTCCAGGTTCTCCTTGCCACCAAGCGCATTCAGCACTTTCATCGCGGTCTCTCCAATACTGTCCTTGGATTCAACCGATACGCTCTCCCCATCACTTTCACGTCCCGGTGTCGCCACATTGAATTTCGTAATTAAGAAGCGGAACACAAGGTAATAGATGATAGCCCAGAAGAGCCCCACAATAATGACATAGATCCAATTAGTTTTGGCATTCCCCTGTAGAACCCCAAAGAGCATGAAGTCGATGGCCCCGCCAGAGAAGGTATTCCCGATACGAACGGATAACATATCCGCGATCATAAAGGATAGACCATCTAGAGCCGCATGAATCACATATAACCAAGGAGCGACGAATAAGAACATAAACTCAATCGGCTCCGTAATCCCTGTCAGGAACGATGTCAGCGCTGCACTAAAGAACAAACCAAACACAAGCTTGCGACGGTGCTTCGGAACGCAATGATACATCGCAAGACATGCCGCAGGAAGACCAAACATCATCGTAGCAAAACGTCCTGCAAAAAAACGGGTTCCTTCGGAGAACATTCCAACATGATTCGGATCAGCCAGTTCGGCAAAAAAGATTTTCTGCGCACCCACCACTTGCTGACCTGCAACCGTGGCGACACCGCCCAGCTCTGTGAACCAGAACATCGGATAAATCATATGGTGTAGACCGACAGCACCTGTAAGACGAAGCAAGAATCCGTATAAATAGGTACCGAAATATCCCATTCCGGCTATAGCAGTCCCTGCCGCTACCAGCCAGCCTTGAAATGTAGGCCAGATTAAGAAGAAAATCCCGCCTCCAAAAATAGCACTAAACGATGAGACGATCGGAATAAAGCGCGAGCCTCCAAAAAATCCAAGAAAGGAAGGTAATTGAATCCCCCGGTATCGATTGTTCAAATAAGTAACCAGGATACCAATGACAATAGCCCCTACAACTCCGGTGTCAATGGATTCAACGCTTGGATTAAATACCGTGATCATTGCACCAATCGATGCATTCATAACCAGGAACGAGACGGCTGCCGCCAGCGCAGCAGTACCTTTATCTTTTTTCGCTAACCCAACGGCAAGACCAATACACATGATTAGCGCTAAGTTGGCAAACACAACATTGCCGGCTGCCGACATAATTTGAAAAACAGCTTGTAAAAACCGCGTATTCAGAATCGGATATGCAGCAATCGTATTCGCATTCGATAAGGCTCCCCCAATCCCAAGCAGCAAACCCGCGGCAGGTAGGATTGCAATCGGTAACATAAATGACTTACCAAGCTTTTGCAACTGTTTAAACATGGATTTTCCTCCTATTGGATCAATCATTGTATTCCATCGCGATATGTCAATTCTACATCATGAAATTATTTTAGTAAATATAATTTCATTAAAATAATTTTATTAATTGGTAATTAATCTATGACACTTAGTATGAACAATGACAATAAAAAAAACCTGTGCCCCTCCAGTAGACGAAAAATACGTCAACTTCTGAGGTTCACAGGTACGATGAAAGCTTTATTATTAATCCATTCGATTGTGTTCAAGAATCGTATTAACCGTAATTTGCATCCGACTATTTAAATCCGGATCCGCGAGTAAGATCATGCATAAAATATCTATCGCATACATGACGGAAAATTGACTATTTACAAACCTTTCTTTATCAACAAACAATGTGTTGGAGACCAAAATAAAAGAGTCCACTTGTTGCGCAAGCGTACTTTCGGAGAAGCTGGTCAGACAGATGACTTTGCACCCATTATTCTTTGCAATTCTGGTTGCGTCGACAATGACAGACGTTTCCCCTGAACTGGAAATCGCAATAACGAAATCATTCTCATTCACTATCGAACTATTGATCAGCATTAAATGAGAATCCGTAATACTCTGCACATTGAAGCCCATACGCAGCAAGCGAAGCATCATTTCCTTCGCTGAAAGTCCCGAGCTCCCGATTCCGTATATATAAATTCGTGCTGCGCTCTTAATCGCTTCAGCAAGTCGATGCAAATATGTAATGTCCAGTAATTGATTCGAACGCTCAATGACCGTCTGATAGAATTTAGATACTTGAATGAGAATATTGTCCTCCGCCGAAGGAGCCGTCGCAGTACGAAGCCTGCCCAACTGAACCTTCAATTCGGCAAAATTATTGCAACCAATCTTCTTGCAAAAATGCGTGATTGTCCCATTCGAGACACCAACATGGTTCGCCAGCACAGATATATTCATGTTATTAATTGATTGACCTTCTTGAAGAATATAATTCGCTACCAACTGTTCTTTCTTCGAGAAACTCGGATATAACTGCTGAATAACCATATAAATATCCATTGAATCCACCACCGCCATTTGGGAATTATAACAAAAAAAGCATATGGATTCAATATTATTGCTATGGGCGTGAATGCTAGTGTCCATCCTGAATCCTAGTTCGTAAAAACGGGTATACAGAGAATGATATCGAGCTCGTCCGGAAGACCGATTTTTAGTAAACAACGTCCGCTCTGTCCGTCAACGAATATCATAAATGCGGGGACTTCGAGGAGCAGACTACTACAGTTGGTCCTTTGAATAATACCGTACCTTCTTACCATGACAGCTGGCGTATTCAATCTCGGCCCGAGTGCTGTCTCCAATATAGCCATTCACATCGATTACAAAGATTTCGTCCGACATATCGATTTTGCGGAAGTGCAGCTCTTTAAGCTTGCGCTCCTGCTCCTCCGTGATCTCGATCCCGTCGCTCTGCTCAAAAAAACCGACACTAAGAACGATATGTCCGCTTAACGTAAGCGCAGCTTCGACTTCCCGAAACTGTGCTTTAAACTTGGTCGAGCCGCATAGCGTTATTACCTGCATAGTACACCTTCCTTTTGGCAAATAGATGCTCGTACTCTTCAGAAATATCGTGGACAAGAAAAAATGCGGATGATAAAAGTTTCTAATGCGCTAAATGCTCTCTATGATTGTCATAATGATAGGGATAATTGCTCAAGACCATCATAGGAGTAAATATGGTGCAACGCAACCATTCATCCATGAAGAAAAAAAGAAAAAGCCCTCCGATAAGGAGGGACTTCTGCCTAATGGTTGTACGGGGAATCCCCTATCCATCGACGAGCCAGGATTCATTCATTCTCGTAGCAGCTTGAAACCCCTCCGCCTCACTCTTCAAACGATAAATTGGCAGGCTCCTCCAGCAGCTCATAGTGAAAGTCGAGGTTCGTCGTAGGTACGCTGAGATCCACCTCTTCAAAGCGGAAGCTGTCCACCCACACCTTGCCTGTCCCCATCAGCAGAACACCGATCGAAATCGTGGCGCTGTCCTCGGGTACGTCGAGTACGATCGCATAGTGATTCCAGTGCGTGCTGCCCACAATGCGCCGGTCATTCATATTATCGAATTGGAGCACGTCTTCCGCACGATTATCGACGCGCATCCACAGCCCGCAGTATTCTTTGATGTTCTCGGTTTTGACAAAGCCGGAGAACCGCATCCGCTTGCCCGCATACTTGTCGGCTTTGAACTGCTGCATCATGGTCGCAAAAGCGCCATCTTCCATTGGGGTAAGGGCTTTTAGGTAACCGGAAGTGCTTCCTTGGTGGACGGTGGACCGGTCGACGCCGATTTCATAATCATGCGGATGACTTCCGCTCAGAAACCAGCCTTTTAATGCGGATTGCGTTTGCTGCTGCATATGATCCTCTCCTTTTTGGTAGCTTGAGTGTTGAGCGTGAACCGCAAAGATTTTGCGGTAACGCCCCGGCGGCATGCCGTACAATTTTTTGAATGCTCTCGTAAACGACTCCTGACTCTCGAAGTGACAGTGCAGGGAAATGTCGATAATCGCAGCCTCGGAGTGCAGCAAGAGCTGTGCTGCATAACAGAGTCTTCGTTTTCTAAGGTAATCCGCGATATTCATGCCAACCTCCTTCCGAAACAAGCGGTGGAAGTGATATGGCGAAAAACCGGCATAGGATGCAATATCCGTGAGGGTCAGCTGCTCCTCCAGATGCTGCTCCATGTACGCTATACTTTTTTGAATGATACGCTGGGTACTCAAGGTCAGGCCCTCCTTTGTTATTAGGATACCAAACGGGAGAAGAGCGTTTTTGATCTTTTTTGCCAACATAAGAAAACCGTCTGTTGATGTGATTTCTCGCAAGACAAATCGCAAATAGCGGAAGCTGTCTTCTTGCCGAGATTAGGGAGGCTCAAGCTCTGAAGTTTAATCTTCTGAAATAAAAAAAGCCCCTTCGATTACGATAATCGAAGAGGCCTATTGCAAGCGAACTCATGCCATAAGAAAGCTAAGACGCGCCTCAGCAGAGGCGTGGCTCCGTGATTCACAGCAGCCTCGTCTCGAGCAGGAAAAATGTATGTCATCCCTGATGACTGTTTCCTCTACCCGTTGTAATTCGGCGGATCCCCGAACTCCAGAGCACTCCCGCATTATATAGCCGAGCGCATTCTGCTGAAAGGCTAAGCCGCATACCGCACCATTACCCCAGCGGTTTCAGCTGAACGGTACGCTTGGTGCTTGCGGATTCGTACGCTGCAATGGCTACACGGGCAGAATAGTAGCCGTCTTCCCCCGTTATTTCGACCGGCTTGCCATCGCGAATGCTGTCGATAAAGCTGTTGACGAGACCTGCGTCCATGTCATCGCCCCAGAAGCTCCACGCCGCTTTACCAGTTACATCGCTGTAGACATCGTTCTTCTGAGCAAAGGAATCAATGTTCAGCACACCCTTGGTGCCAATGATCTCAAGCGTTACATCCCCCCAGGTGGGGAAGGTGCGATTACGGGACCAGCTTGGGTCCAGTACAGCAACAACGCCATTCGCGAATTTGACGTGGACCATGCCGGCATCGTCAATCTCTGTGTCATGGAAGAGTGTTTCCGCATGGGCGTATACTTCCTCTGCCTTGCTGCCGGTAAACCAGTGCATCAGGTCCATCACATGGACGGTATGGTCCAAGACGGCCCCGCCGCCCGACTTCTCCCGTTCGATAAACCAGCCGCCCGGCATGCTTCCCCGGTTGGTTCCCTTCATGGCCAAAATTTCGCCGATTTGCCCTGCATCAATCGCTTCCTTCGCCTGACGAACGGACGTAATATAACGGCAAGGAAAAGCCGTCATGAGCTGAACGCCATGATCCTTGCACACTTGAATCATCTCCAGCATTTCGGACTCGGACAAGCCTAACGGCTTCTCGCACAGCACATGCTTACCCGCCGCAGCGGCAAGTTTGGTGAATTCCGCATGACGCGCATTCTCCGAACAGATGACAACCGCATCCAGTTCCTGTGCCAGCAATTCATTATAGTCTGCATAATACGGTATGCCCCGGTCCACTGAGTAAGGGCGCACGCGCTCCGCGTCTTCATCGGCGACGCCGACCACCTCGACATCATCTCGCTTCAGCATGCCAAATAGATAGCTCGCTGCATGCATATGAGCAAAGCTGATAAAGCCTACTTTAACTTTCTTCATGAAACCGTCCCTCCGATCATCACGGGCTGTCCAGTCTGAGCCGATTGCTCCGCTGCCTGAGCGATTTCAACGGCGTAGCAAGCATCCTTAATACTTACGAGCGGCTCGCTGCCGTTTCGGATGCACTCGATAAAATGCTGCACCTCGTTATAATAAGGGTCATACAGACTTGGGCTTGAAGGAACCTGTACGGCTGCTCCCTCGCCTGCCTCCGTATTCACCAGTTTAATGTCCAGAGACTGCACCTGATTGCTGTCAAATCTTATAATTCCCTGGTCTCCCGAGATCTCGAACTGCGTTGTAAACGGTCCGGGATACCCCCAATAGCCGGTTAGACTGGCGATTGCGCTATTTTTAAAATGAAGCGTAAGCTGGGCATACTCCATCTCAGGCTCATCCCGCTTAACAATGGAAGCATACACCGACTCCACTTCCCCGAACAGCCAGCAGGCAAAATCGATATCGTGAATCATGAGGTCCATGATAACACCGCCGCTCTTGCCCGGGTCGTTATACCATCCATCCATACCCTGCGGATACGAACCGTACCGCTTAAAGTGAGCCATCTTCGGTGTTCCGATGCTTCCGGAGTGAGCCTGCCGATAAGCGTCATGATAGTTCGGGAAGAACCGAACGACATGTCCGATAAACAACCGGACTCCGTGCTTCTCACAGGCTGCCTTCATTTCCTGTGCATCCTCCAGCGTTAATGCTGCTGGCTTTTCGCAGATGACGTGCAGTCCTTTTTCAGCTAACTTCAGTACAAACGGTTTATGGAGATAGGTGGGCAGACACACCGCAACCGTTTCCAAATCTTTTTGTTCAAACAGCGACTCTACATCCGTGTATGCCTTCGCCCCGGTCAAAGCTGCTGCCCGCTCAGCCCGCCCGGCGTTAATATCAACCACGCCTGTCACCGTTACTCCCGGCATTTTCGCCAAGTTGTGCGCATAGGCCGTTCCCATCGTTCCACAGCCCAAAATCGCTATATTCATGCTTATCCCTCCAGTATACCTGTAATGACTTGGACCAAAAGGTGATGCCGTATCCGTTGTCCGCGAATACTACTCCACCCTGTTACATTCTTCATGTGACATGACATTCCTGCCTATATTTCTCATGATTCGTGCTTTTTTGAACTTATGCCGCTAACTTGGTAAAGTGTATATATAGAGTAGAGAGAAAGGGTGTAGCGAGAACATGTCAGAACTTGTCGTTCAAACAAAAGACGGGCGTATTCAAGGCAGTTCGGAAAACGGAGTACGTGTATGGAAGGGAATCCCTTATGCAAAGCCACCGATCTGCCCGCTTCGGTTCCGAGCTCCCGTGTCCCCCGATCCATGGGACGGGATAAAAGATGCCACCGCCTTCAGCCCCATGTGCCTTCAACCGCTTGAATCCACCTCAAGTATGCTTGGCGGAGGAGTGACCAAAACGGTGTCCGAGGATTGCCTCTATCTCAATGTGTGGGCACCCCTGAATACGCCAGCGGAGCCGCTGCCCGTCATGGTATGGATTCACGGGGGCACTTTTGTCACAGGCTCGGGCAGCTTGCCAAGCTATAACGGCGCGCCCTTCGTTCTCCGTGGAGACGTGATTGTAGTAACGCTCAATTACCGGCTGGGTCCGCTCGGCTTTCTCCATCTCTCTCCATTCGGTGAAGCCTATTCCTCCAATACCGGTTTATTGGACCAGATTGCCGCCCTGCAATGGGTGCGGGATCATATCGAGGCCTTCGGCGGCGACCCAGAGCGAGTGACGGTATTCGGAGAGTCGGCCGGCAGCATGAGCATTGCAGCCTTACTTGCAATGCCCGCAGCCAAAGGGTTGTTCCATCGGGCCATCATGCAAAGCGGTGCTTCCCAGGTCATGGCTCCGGAACAGGCAAAGATGGTAACGGCTGGTTTGCTTAAGGAGCTGGATATAACGCCTGATAAGGCCCATCAGCTTGAATCCCTCCCAGGTGAGCAAATATTTGAAGCCGGGGAACGGCTGAAGAAACGAATTGGAGCCGGCGTCAACATGATCTTCCAGCCGGTGCTGGAACCGGAAACGCTGCCTCATGATCCGCTGCAGGCTGTTCAATTGGGTTGGGCCAAGGACGTGCCGATCCTGATCGGAACAAATCTCGATGAAGGGGCTTTGTTCTTCCGACCGGACATGCCGCTTGTGAAGGAGAACGATCTTGTCCGCACCGTGGAGATGATGACCGGCATTGAGGATGCCGCCCCAATCACAAAGGAGTACCCGTACAGCATCGACGGACATGCCCAGATTATGACCGACCTGTATTTCTGGCGCTCGGCTCTGCAGTTCGCTTCCGCTCAGAGCAAACACGCGCCGGTATGGATGTACCGATTCGATTGGACGCTGCCGAATCATCCGGTTCTCGGCAAAGCGATGCACGCCCTGGAAATCCCGTTTGTATTCAACACACTGGCGCTGTTTCAGAACATCGGTGTTCAAGTCGATGCCGCCACGCAAGCCCTGTCCGACCGGATGCAGGATGCTTGGATTGCATTTGCGCGCAATGGCTCACCGGATACGGAGGCGCTGCCGTGGCCTGCTTATGACCCAGCATCGCGTTCAACGATGATATTCAACAACGACAGCAGGGTCATCGAGGACCCGGATGCGGAGAAGCGGGAAATGCTGCAATTATAAAATAGCAAGCCATAAGCAAGGAGTCCCTTTGCCAATAGAATCCTTATGGCAGCAAAAAAGCTGTATTTCCAGGCATGACATCATGGATATCATGCTGGAATACAGCTTTTTTGTTATTATGGGCCGTACATGTACATGCCGCTGATTGTGGGCTCCCCAGCCCCCGCCTGCTGAAGCGAAAGGATGGTGAGGACTAAGGGCCCTAGGAAAAGGCGGGAAGCAGCCTTATTTCACAGCTCCCTGCGTAATGCCATTGATGATCCACTTCTGTGCGAACAGATAGATGATGATCATCGGGAGCATCGCCATCAGGTATGAAGCAAAGGCCAGATTGAAGTCTGTATTGAACTGCCCCTGGAATATATACTGCACAAGCGGCAGCGTGTAGGAATCCGTATCGCTGATAATGATGAGCGGCAGCAGGAAATCATTGTAGGTCGAGAGGCAAATCAGAATGCCCACCGTCGCATTGATCGGCGCCATCATCGGGAATATGATCCTCCAGAAGGTCCCCCAAGTCGACGTCCCGTCCACTCGGGCCGCCTCCTCCAGCGCAACCGGGATGGATTTAATATAACCCACGTACACAAATACGTTAAATGCCAAGGCATATACGGTATGCAGGATCGTAAGCCCGACCAGATTCGTCATATTAAACCCGGCTGTCAGCTTGACCAGCGGCAGCATAATGATCGGGAATGGAATGAACATGGCACTGATGAAATAGAAGTACAAACCTTTGAAGAACTTCCGGTTCATATTGCGGGCAATCGCATAAGCGACGAGCGAATTGGTCAGCAGGGTCAGCACCACCGTTGCTGTCGTTACCATGGCGCTGTTGCCCAGCGCGTTGAAGAAATTGGTCATTTTTATGGCATTCGTAAAATTCTCGAAATGAAGCTCCTTCGGCAGGCCGAATACGGAAGCCAGCATGTCCTCCGGCGTTTTGAGCGCAATCGTGATCGTCATATACAGCGGGAACAAGATCAGTATCGTACCCAATGTGATGAGAATCATCACCGTCCAGTTGGTTTTCGTCCGCATTACATGTCCCCCTCTCTTCTCTGCAGGAACCGAATCTGCACAATCGATATCGTCGCAATCAGGATGAAATAGATCACGGAGTTCGCGGATTGATAAGCAAACTCTCCTCCCTCGAAGCCGCCCGTATAAATCAGGTGGGAGATCGACTGCGTCGCCCGGCCCGGACCGCCGTTGGTGAGGGCGACGATCTGATCAAAGACCATCAGGGAATTCTTCATCGCCAGCACCATGTTGATCGTAAAGAACGGCGCGATCAGCGGAAACGTTATTTTCCAAAATTCCTGCCAGCGGTTCGCCCCATCGAGATTGGACGCTTCATACAGTGTGTGAGGGATGGTCTGGAGCCCCGCGAGATACAGGATCGTGTTATAAGCTATGCCCTGCCATACCGCTACCACCACGATCCCGATCCAGGCATGCTGTTCACTGCCCAGGATATTGGTGGACAGCCACTCGATCCCCAGGTTCTGTCCCCAGATGGTGAACACATTCGAGAACAGATAGTTGAATATGTAACCAACAATCAGCACACTTAGAATATTCGGAAGAAAGTAGATGCCTCTGAAGAAATTCCTCGCTTTGATTCTGGCATTCAGCCCCATGGCAATCAGCAGACTGAAAATGTTGATCAGGATGGTTACCACGACCGCGAATTTGAATGTGAACCAATACGCATTGCCCACGTTGCCGTCCTTGAACAGATTGACGTAATTCTTGAATCCGATGAAATCGAAGTTATCGCCGAATCCGTTCCAGTTCGTGAAGGAGTAATACACCCCCTGCAAAGCCGGCAGCGTCAGAAATACAAAGAACAGCACGACCGCCGGCACGGTCATCAAGTAATAAGGCATAAGCCGCTTGTTCATGTTGGGTCCTCCTCAATGCTTCTTGGATATCGTGTGAAGAAAATACCGCCTTCCGCCCGTTAACGCCTGTCAGCTACCTTGTCCCATTCGGTGTCCAGCTTCTTCAGATACCCGTCGATATCCCGGTTCTGAAGAAAGGATTGAATCACCGAGTTCAGCTGCACCGCCGCGGGAATGTAGTGGTCGGCAAAATCGATGACCTGGCCCCGCTCCAGATAAGGCAGAAGCTCTGCGACGGAGGGATCCTCCTGCTTCACGCCCTCAACGGTGGAGAACAGCGTTTGCTCCGTTATATACTGCTTGCTATGCTCAGGCTCCAGCAAAAATTGAATGAACTGCTGGGCCTCCTCTTTATGCTTCGAATCCTCGGATATGGCAAGTAACGTATCGACACCCGATATTAGTTTATTCTCCTCGGGTTTATTGCCGGTTGGCATAGGGAAGAAGCCGATCGGTGCATCCGGATTCGCTTTCCGGATTTCCGGAATCGCCCAGGTTCCTTGGATATACATGGCGGATTGGCCTCTCGCAAAATCCCGGTTGCCGTCCGCGTAGTTCTTGCCAAAGTTATCCCCATGGCCATAATCCATCAGCGCGAGCTGCTTCTCCGCAATCTCCCGGTATTTCTCGGCAAACGTTACCGTGCCTTCCCGCCGATCCATATAAAAGTCAATGCCTTCCAGATTGGATGCCAATGCGTTAAACGGCAGCACCGTCTGCCAATCGTCTTTATAAGTGAAATAGAACGGGATTTTCCCCGCATCCTTGGCCTTCTGCGCCGTAGCTAACAGCTCGTCCCAGGTCTTGGGAACGCTGAGCCCCAATTCCTTAAAAATTTCCGTATTGTACATCACGCCGTTAGCGTTCGTTGAATAGGGAATGCCCGTAACCTCGTCCATCCCCGCTACGTCTTTCAGCATCTGGACATAGGTCTCATCCACCTGACTCAGCAGCGGATTATTCGTCAAATCCATAAAAATGCCGCTTTGCGCCAGCAATGAATAGGTATCGGTTGCACCCATGCCGATAATGTCAGGAATATCATTCTTGACGACTCTTGTCTTGAGTACGGTCTCCGCATCCGGCGGATTTACCTGAACAACCTTGATCTCGGATTGGGATTGATTAAATTTCTCAATTAGTGCATCAAAGGAACCTTTCGCTTCAGGCTTATTTTGAAAAAATTCAATCTGCACGCGTCCCGATTCCTCTTTTGCACCGCATGCGGTCAGTATTAGTACGATCACCAAACACGCCGCGATCCATTTACCAAGCTTCATGGTCTGCCCCCCATTTCATATCCTGATGTAGTTTTGGTCAAAGTCCATGTCTTTTTACTACCCTTTTTGCTTGGTTGGTAAACCTTCCGGGCTCCAAGGCAGCGTCCAGATACCGTGTAAGACAACAGAAAAAAACGTCTATTCGACGTTCCTTCACAGAAGACAGATCACGTATAGAGAAAGACTTTTGAAAGTATCCTATGGTTTAGATCCGTGAAACTGCCCCCCCCCATAAACATAAAAAAAAAACCAGCAGATCAGGGTCTTTATCCTGATCTGCTGGCAAGGTTCGGCTATCGTTTCCTAGCCCGATTCAACCTACTCCAACCATTTTTTATGAATGTCGGCAAACTTGCCTTGCAGCTTCATTTCGTCAATCCACATTTCCAGATAGCTTGCATATTCAAAGTCGCCGCGAGGAATCATGTAGCCTTTTTCGCTGTTCGTGAAAGGCTTATCCGTCAATGCAGCATACAATCTGGAATCTGCTTTTGCATACGTAATCGCTTCGATCGTATCGGTAATCATCACGTCACAAGGCTGTCCCCTATCAAGCAGAATGATCTGCTTTTAGGGAACAGCCTTATTTCATTGCATGTGGATCCTTAGTTTACGAATAGATATCCCTGTTCATTGTAGGCATGGAGCAGCGTATATCGGCTAAATCGAACCTTGTGGGCTTCACCCAGGCTCCGCTTCAGCAGCTCGCTTTGGATCGGAAGCTCCGACACCCCAGCCGGTCCGCCGACCATTCGCATCAGATCCCCCAGTTCTTCCGGCTCCGGGATTTGCGTTATATGCGAGCGGATTTCGTTCCAGTGCTGCGTGATCCGAAGTGCAACGTCATCCGCACCTCGGGAGGCGCCTATGTTCATCTCAAGCCCCTGTTCCACGAGACGGTGATACAGCTTCGAGATTTCCACGCAAGCGGCACCTACCTTGGCTCCGTGCAGCAGCTGCTTCTCCCCTAGCCGGATAAACTCCATCTCCCAATAGTGGGACAGATGATGCTCCGAGCCCGAAGCCGGATGGGATTGACCGAACAGCAGCATGGCTAAACCGGATTCGATGAGCGCACCCATTAAGATGCGCACCCCCTCCTCACTCTGCTTCCCAATCAGCTCAACCCCGTTCACGCATTGGTCGAGCGCGGATCGCGTAATATCCGCCGAGATTTGTAAATAGGGTTCGCCGGCCACCAGGCTTCCGAATTTCCAGTCGAACAGCGACGTATACTTGCCCAGCATATCCCCGAACCCGGCTGCGGTAAGCTGCGGGGGAGCCGACATGAGAATATCGACATCCGCAAAAATCGCGCTCGGTCCAATGGCCGGAATTGTCTTCTTCTCGCCCCGTATAATGATGGGCGCTCCCTTGGAATTAAATCCATCCACCGAAGCGGCCGTGGGTACCGAGATGAACGGGATACCCGCGGTATAAGCAGCGTACCGACTAATATCGTGAATCGTTCCCCCGCCTACCGCCAGCACCGCCTTCGCCCCGCTTTGCTGGATATCCAGTATGACCTGAATCAGGGAAACCTCATCCGCGATAACATCTCCCTTCCAATCCGGAAGAAGACGGGTGACTTGGACCTGAATCGAGGATTTCGTGAGCAGGTTCGCAAGCGGCTGGCCCGCTATGTCATAGGTATTGCCGTCTACGACCATCACCACCGAGGTCCACCGTTTCGTCTCAAGGTAACCTGCGACCTCACGCAGAGCTCCGGACTGGATCTGAATCGACTCCACTTCGTCCAGATTCGAAAGCTGCCTAGCAGGTAAATCCGCCGCCAAACTTCGGACATTCGATAAAATGGAGGTCATATCGGCGTGCCCTTCTTTCCGATCACCGCCATCGCCGGCAGCGGGTCATTGCAGGTCATGCCGGTGACCCCGCATTCCAGCGAATAGCGGACACCCTCCTCATCGTCCGGGCAATAGCTCCAAACCAGAAGCCCCTGTTCCTGGAACCGGGTAACGAATTCAGGCGTAAGCAGCGACATCTCCACGCCGATTGCCCACATCTTGGAGTAGGTTCCTTCCTCGCCGAAGACAAATCGGGACATTTTCTCACCAGGGAAACCCTGTGTCTTCAGACCATGCGTATCATGAATATGGATCAGAACTTCTGCATCGAAGCAGGTGAATACACAGCGCGGCAGGTACCCGTATCGGTTCAGCACATCAACCGCCAGGTCTGCGGTTTCTTTGGCCTCGGGGCTTGGCTTAATCTCCACGTTGCACAGAACTTCGGGATATTCCCGGAGCAGTTCGCATAGCTCCGCAAGCGTCGGGATCTTCAATCCTTCAAACTCCCGGGCGAACCAGCCGCCCGCATCCAGAGATTTCAGTTCCGCAAGCGTAAAATCCCTCACCTCGCCAGCGCCGCTCGTCGTACGCTGAACCGTTGCATCATGGATAACCACCACTTCCTTATCCCGCGTCAGCCGGAGATCAAACTCCAGCATATCTACCCCTAACTCCAGCGCCTTGCGAAAGGCCAGAAGCGTATTTTCCGGATAAGCTGATTTATACCCGCGGTGTGCAGCCACCATCATACAGGATGGTTCCCGTAGTCGTTCGATCATATGTCCTGCCACTCCTTTACCAGTTGTTATTGGGCCAAAATCCGTTCCGTCTCTTTCTTGAAGGTATCCAGCGTAGCCGGAATATCCTTGCTGTCGTACATGATCGCTTCCATGGCCGAGAAGAACTCATGCATAATCTCCGGCCATGCCACGTCCTTATTGGTATCAACGGCAAATTCCAGCTGATCATAGGCGACTTTGCGATTCGGTTCTTTGGCCCACAGCTCTTGGATCTGCTCCGACTCCACCATCTTCTTCGTGAAAGGCAGGTAACCGGATTGCAAAATAAATTCAAGACCGCCTTCCTCTTCCATCTCCATCCACCGGATGAACTCCCAAGCCGCTTCCTTGTTCTTGGAAGAGGACAGCATGGTCACATTTGCGCCTCCGGTCGGATTCGCATACACTTCGTCCTTAGGCAGGAATGCCGTCACGTAATCGAAATCCACCGCGCTGGACAGCCCGCCAATCGATCCCGTAGATTGATACATCATGCCGACCTTGCCCTCCACAAACATGCTGTTCACAATGTTGCCGGAATCCTGAGCCGGCGGATAATACAAAGCGCCAGTGCTTTGCAGGTCTTTAAGGTAAGTGAACATCTTGACGCCTGCACCGTTATCCCCGAAGCCGATCGACGTATTATCATCATTGAAGAAAGTGCCGCCCGCCTGCGAGATCATGGCAATCGGGTACCAAGTGTCATAAGGCATCGTAACGCCGTAGCGCTTATACTCGCTGCCTTCCTTAACCACCAGCGCATTGGCGACCTCCTTCAGTTCCTCCCATGTGGTCGGAATTTGAAGGCCCTGCTCATCCAGCAAGGTTTTGTTCACATGCAGAATCGGGGTGGAACGGTTCAGCGGCAGCGATACCAATTGATCATTGAAAGTGGAGTGTCCCATCAGTCCCGGCGTAAAGTCATCGACGCTGATGCCAGAGCCTTCAAGATACGGCTTCAGATCTTCAAGCACTTCCGAATCGGCGAACATCTGAACGTAGGCTCGCTCCAGCATACTGACATCCGGACCGGTATCGGATGCTATCGCCTGCTGCAGCTTGGTTACCGTCTCGTCATAACTTCCCTGGAAGGTGCCTATCACTTCGATGTCCTCATGGGATGCATTAAAACGCTGGATGAGCGCGTCCATGTATTCCCCGTTCTTGCCGCCCAGCGAGTGCCAGAACTGAACCGTGGTTTTTCCTTTGTCTCCGGACGGGGCTTCGGTTCCCCCGCTGCCTGGGGCTTCGCCAGGACCACTGGAAGTTCCCCCGCCACCGCATGCGGCAAGCAAACTGAACAGCATGATGACGGATAGCAGTGTATACCATTTGGATTTCATATGACTCATTCCTCCATTAATTATTCGATTATGAATTGCTGAACCCTGTCATTTCCTGTGATTATTTAATGCCTGAATAAACAAAAGCCTTCACGATGTGTTTCGAGCAGAATACATACACAAGCAGGATGGGCACAACCAGAATCACGTTCCCGGCCATAATGATATGCCAGTTGCTGATGCCCTCGGTCTCCCTTAGCATGGCGATCCCCAAGGTCAGCGGCCGGACGGCAGCGGAGTCGGTCATGACGAGCGGCCAGAAATAGTCATTCCAGTGGCTGACAAAGCTGAACAGCGCGATGGTAGCAAGTGCCGGCTTCGACATGGGAATCATGATTTTCCGAATGATTTTGAATTCAGTCGCATTATCAAGCCGGGCCGCTTCAATGATTTCCTCCGGAATCTGCATGAAGTACTGCCGCAGCAGGAAGATGCCGAAGGCATTCGAGATGAACGGGATGATCTGCGGCAGCAGGGTTTTGACCAATCCCCAATCCGCCATCATCAGATAGACCGGTATGAACGTAACCTGGCCCGGGATCATGAAGGCCAGCAGAATCATGCCGAACAGCAGCGTTTTTCCCGGAAACTTATACTTGGCAAATGCATATGCGGCCGGGATCATGATCAGGAACTGCAGAACGATGATGGATCCGGTGACAACAACCGAGTTCCTGAAATAGGTCAGAAAAGGACCTGCATTCATCGCCTCCGCGAAGTTGCCCCACTGCGGTGAGGCTGGAATCCACGTCGGCGGAAACGTCATCGTTTCCCGGAATGTCTGGAGCGATGTGGAGATCATCCACAGAAACGGGAAGATGAAAATCATGAGCACTGCAGCCTTCAGCAAATAGCCCAGCGCCGTCCATACGATTTTTAAGTCAAAGGTCTTCAAACTGTGCCTCCTTTCTGCATGGCCAAAGCCTTATTGATAATGAACCTTCTTGGACAGCAGCCGGAAATAGATGAATGTGAGCAATCCGATAATCGCCATGAGCACAACGCCTGTCGCGGCCGAATAACCAATATTGGTCGTTCGGAAGCCGTATATGTAATACACAAGCGTGGTCGTTGCATTATTCGGTCCTCCGCCCGTCATCACCTGAACGGTGTCGAATACTTTGAAGGAGCCAATCGTCATGATGATCAGGATAAAAAACAGCTGCGGCGAAATCATCGGTAATGTGATTTTGTAAAACACCTTGAACCTGCTGGCATTATCCAGCGCCGCCGCTTCATAGATGCTTGGCGATATGCTCTGCAGGGCCGCCACGATAATCAGGGTGTAATAACCGATGGCCTGCCAGACCGATACGATAATGACGGATATCAATGCGGTCTTGGAGCTTTGCAGCCATGCGGACGGCGGGAGCCCAACCAGCTTGAACAGATAGTTGAGAAGTCCTTGATTCGGCTCCATCAGCCACAGCCAGACCAGTGAGATCGACACGATGGAAACGACGTGCGGCGTGAAAATCCCGGCCTGAACGACCGAATTGAAACGGCCTTTCTTGTTCAGCCATACGGCGATCAGCAGGGACAGCAGCATGGTAAGAATCACGACGCCAACTGTATAGACGGAGGTGTTCCAGAGCGCTTTGTAGAAATCCCCACGATCCAGAATCTGGGTGAAATTGTCCAATCCGACAAACTTGCTCTTGTCCTTGTTCATCAGGTTGTATTTGAACAGGCTTAAGTAAATCAGATAACCTACCGGATACATCACAAACAGCATGATCCCCGCCATGGCCGGCGCAATCAGCACATAGGGCCTGATCCCTTCCCAGATCCGCTTCTTATCCATGAGCCAGCCCTCTCAGCCGCTCCATGAACTCCCTATAGCGGACGTCCTGCTCTTCGATCCGGTACTCATCCGCCCCGAAGAAAAACAATTTATCCGCCGGTACGCCGAGATATACCTCCTGATCGACATGGAATTTGTCATCCTGGCACTTCACCATGAATGCCTGGCCATCCGTTGTCCTCACCTGATAAATCGTCTCGGAGCCCAGCATTTCACGCGTGATGACCTCACCCTTGGCCGTATAATGGAACGACTCCGATTCTGTGCCGATTACGACGCTCTCCGGACGGAATCCGAATGTGGTGCGATCCTCGCCCAGCGGCGCAATGTTCATGGGGGGAACCCCGATAAACTGGGCCGCAAACAGATTGCTGGGCTCGCGGTACACCACTTCGGGCGGCGCTTCCTGCTGAATGACGCCTTTGTTCATGAGCACGATGGTATCTGCCATCGACATCGCCTCGATTTGGTCATGGGTCACATAGACAAAGGTCGTTCCCAGCTTCTTGTGCAGCTCAATCAGCTCAATCCGCATCTGAACCCTGAGCTTGGCATCCAGATTGGACAACGGCTCATCCATCAGGAATACGGACGGATTCTTAACCATCGCCCGGGCCAAAGCCACCCGCTGCCGTTGCCCGCCGGACAAGGTGGAAGGCTTACGATCCAAGTAATCGTTTAGTCCAACGGTTGCCCCTATGGTCTCCACCAGACGTGTACGCTCGGCTTTGGGAACCTTGTTGTTCACGAGTCCAAACTCGATATTCTCGCGGACCGACATCGTCGGGTAGATCGCGTAATTCTGAAATACCATGGCCACGCCGCGCTTACCCGGTGCAATTCGCGTAACATCCTTGCCATCGATAAGAACGGAACCGGAGGTTTGAGGGTCAATGCCCGCGATCATCCTTAGGAGCGTTGTTTTTCCGCAACCTGACGGACCGACCAGCACGGTGAATTTTCCGTCCTCGATGGTAAGATCCAGGTCCTGTATGACGGTTTGACGATCAAACGACTTGCTTACTTTCACAAATTCAATGGATGCCAAGAGCGATCCCCCTCACGAAAGTGTAATGATGCTGTCATGACAAGCGAAAAATAAATGAATCCATAAAAATGAAATCCCTTACATACATCTGATAATAAGTACGCATGAAATGCACATGTAATGATCACTTTTGTTCATTTTTATTTAATTCGATTGTAGATGTGCAGTATTAGGAGAGTGTTAGACCTTCGTACGGATTTTGTAAATTCGCTTCGCATCAAGGGATTTAACATGGCATTAACATAATGGGAGTACACTAGATAGACATGGAATCCTTAAGCATAAAAGAGCAAAAGTGCGCATTGTATGTACAAACGTACCTGCACAGCTCATGGTCTATTTAGGAAGGGAGAAATTATCGATTGCTGGCACATGAACGAAAGAAAAGGATCATTGATTATGTAAGACAATACCGAACGGCAACGGTTGCTGCGCTGGCATCGGAATTCGGCGTTCACACAGCCACCATCCGCCGCGATCTGGCAGAGATTGAGCAGGAAGGCGCTTTGAAGCGCACACATGGCGGGGTCATTATGGAACAATGGACGCATAACGAGCCATCCTTTAATGAGCGAACCAACTTTCACCGGGACGAGAAAATACGCATCGGTCAGCTCGCGGCTTCGCTTGTGGAAGACGGGGAGAATATCATTATCGATTCGGGAACAACCACCCTTCATATTGCTACGCATCTTGTGCACCGCTCGGACATTACGGTGATTACGAACGATATGAATGTCGCTGTTGAACTTCGTGATGCTCCGGGAATCAAAGTCATTCTGACCGGCGGGGAGCTGTACCCCTCAAGCTATATGTTAAACGGCATGTTTACCGACCATGTGCTGAAATCCCTGCACGTTGAGAAAGCGTTCATCGGTACCCCTGCCCTGCATCCTCAGCATGGCCTCATGCACCCGGAAGCGCTGCTCGTCCCGGCCAAGCAGAACATGATACAGGCCGCCGGCGAAATTGTCGTTGTCACCGACCACAGCAAAATCGGCAAGCTGTCTCTGCACACGGTCGCTCCCAACAGCGCGATACATACCCTTGTCACCGGCACTGAGGCTTCCGACTCGGATATCAAGCCGTTTCAGGAACGGGGCATTACCGTGTACAGGGTTTGAGGCTTGCACACCTTGCATACTTTTTATAGATGCATACCTTTGCGTACCTTTGCGTACCATTGCGTACCTTGGCGGACCTTTGCATACCTGGACATACTCCTTGCAGAAAACACAATAGGCACCCCTAGGGGTGCCCAGATCAAGCTGCTGCTTGCCGGCAGCTTGATTATTTATATTCCACTGCTATTTTACCATCCATACTCGCTCTTTTTTCGCGATCCCCCCGCTCAGACCAAAAGAGCAATAAGCAGAAATTCACTGAACGTGCAAAAATACGATCGCCATATCATTCAATATGTCCAAAACTCAACTTGTTCTTTGGTGTGAGGACTTCCTAACGGACTCAGAATACCTTATTTCATAGAAAACAGCCCTTTTAGTAACTTTAGCGGACCCAGCGGATCTTATTTGCTGTTTTAATCGGTATTTGCTCCCGTAATTCTCATAATAGCGGATCTGGAGTCCCTTACATTGTGAAAAATCGGGTTATGATCTTAAATAACGGAACTAGGGTCCGTTAAAGTTGACGAAAGCCATGAAATCATCGAATGAAGAACATCGACAGTCAGTGAGCCCACAACATATCGATAGGTAATTCCAGGAGCCACCAGGGTCAATGCGTAGCCGACGGAAGCTATTTCCTCTACGCTTATTAATGGAAGTAACCAAAGAAAAGATTCCCCGACTCTCTCATTCCCTGCCCGGCTGCTAAAAAAAGATCCGGCAGTCATTAGACGCCGGATCCTCTCACACTATCGATTAAGGGATGACCTTCCAAACCTCGGCAGATCCAGGAGTTTCGCCTTGAGTCCACCATCTTGCTTCATAGTTCACGCCGTTGTGGCTGACTTTGCTGCCACCCAAGTAAACGGCTGTTGCGCTCCATGCCGGATAGGTCGTTGAGCTTCCGGATGTTGACACCGTAAGCGGGGCGGATGCTGACGATTTGCTGCCCGTGCTGCTTACGGCTACCACAGTATACGTATAAGACGTTCCTTCGGCTAACCCCGTATTGGTATAGGAGGTTGTAGTGGATGTACCCACAAGGGATCCGTTCCGGTAGATTTCGTAACTGGAAGCGCCTGTGGAGGCTGCCCATGCCAAGGAAACGCTGTTGTTGGTTTGGGATGGGGAAGTAAGTCCTGTCGGTGCCGGTACGCCTGGGTTCGGAGTTCCGCCGCCGCCAAAGTCCACATCGATGACATTATAGAAAGCGTTCGCCGTGTCAGCTACTTCCCATACTGCCAGAATGACATGGTAACCGGATTTAGCAGGAACGTTACAAGTGGAAGCATAGTTTGTTGGAGGTTTTACACCGCCGTAGTCAATGGAGCAGAAAGGCGTCAGATCAAACGAAGCTCTGCTCAGCGGAGCATTTTGATTCCAGCCGTCTTTCGTAATGTAGTATTTCCAGCTTGCCGTTGCATGGTTGGCTGTCAAATGCCATTGGAACGTTGTGGTTCCCGGGGAAATGCTTACTTTGCTCCAACGAGTTGCGGATTGCTCATCAAGTTTAGGGAACGCGCCGCCTGCACTGGCGATTTTTCCATCGGCCGGGCCTGCGTTCGGCCAGCCTTTAGGAGCTTCCAAGCTTTGAGGCTCATACACGATTGCGCCGCAATCGGTATTTTGCCCCTGCTTACACAGAATGGCGCGGCTGCCTGGAGAATCGACATATCCGTGGGCAAAAGCCTTATCTGCAAATAAAACCATGAATAAGGTCATCACTAACATCGTGGAACCGGCAATGATTAGATGCTTGAGCCAAGCTTTGTTCGGCAAACTTAAAGTCATACAATTAATCCTCCTTTAATATAAAAGATAATAATTGAAGCGTTTACATAACCTCCGGCTGCTCAGGCCACCTCCCTTTCTTTGATACAGTAGCTGCCCTCTTAACTTGACTGAAACTTGACTGAACTTGGAAATCTTCCACAACCATCGTCCAAGCTTTACCAGTACTATCATTATTTTAAAGCATCTGAAAGCCGTATCCCATAACACTAATCAACGATTTGTTACACATTTCAATGAAATTGGATAATTATGTAACCTGAAATGTTATGAAAACACTCGGAAATTGCAGAAAAAAAATCACAAAAAAAGCATGCCTCCCCTGGGGGAATCATGCCTTCATCCATGTTTTTCTATCCGTCCAGACCGCGCAACTTACTCCTATTCCACGCCGTCGTTAAAATGCTTCTTGTAATGTTTATCCCCTTTGTGCTCCAAATCCTCAATCGTAAGCTCCAGGGTATGCACAATTTGTTCCTTGACCTGATTCAAGGTATCAAAATAAACATTTTCCTCCGTCCCTACAATACGTGTACCACTGAGTGCCTGAACGGCCTGGTAGACCCGGTGCTGTTCGGCCAAATCATCAACGGCTTTCAACGTATGTTTCATCTGAAGAAACAGGTCTTTATGATGCTGGGTCGTTAAACGCTTTTCAAGCTCCTCGATTCTGGCATTCATGGCAGCTCTCTCCTTCACAATAAGATGCTTTCGATTATACTCCGTAGCATTCGCATTTCCAATAAATTCTTCCTATATATATCACAGTTTCTTTGCAATGAAACAGGAAATTGACCACTGCTCAGCGAACTATGATAACGTTAACATTTTGCACAGTTACATACACTTAGAAGGACGAAATCGATCAAACATTTGGAGGTAGCAATGGAAAACAACGGACTCGGAGGAAAAAGCATTATCCTCAGACTAGAGATGAATACACAGGAAATCAAATTCGGTCAAGTTGCATCCGCCATATTTGAAGCCGGGGGAGACATGGTCGCCATCGACGTCATTCAGGCGAGCGGCCACATTACCGTACGCGATATTACCATCACGGTCACGGACAGCGTGGATATCGGTAAAATTACAAATTCAGTAAAAAATCTAAAAGGTGTCCGGCTCGTCAACGTTTCGGACCGCACCTTCCTGCTGCATCTCGGCGGCAAGATCGAAACCCAGCCCAAAATTCCAATCCAAAACCGCGATGACCTGTCGCGCGTCTATACGCCAGATGTTGCTCGCGTATGTGCAGCCATCCAAGAGGACCCGAAAAAAGCCTTTACGCTTACCATTAAAAGAAATACGGTGGCCGTCATCTCGGACGGAAGCGCCGTGCTCGGTTTGGGCAACATCGGTCCTTATGCGGCCATGCCAGTCATGGAAGGAAAGTCGATGCTCTTCAAACAGTTTGCGGGCGTAGACTCCTTCCCGATCTGCCTGGATACCCAGGATACAGAAGAGATTATTGCCTGCATCAAAGCAATGGCTCCGGCTTTTGGAGGCATTAACCTGGAGGATATCTCCTCCCCGCGCTGCTTCGAGATCGAACAACGACTGCGGGATGAGCTGGATATTCCTGTGTTTCACGATGACCAGCACGGCACGGCGGTCGTTCTGTATGCAGCACTGATCAATGCGCTGAAAATTGTCGGGAAATCCATCGATACAGTTAGGATCGTGGTATGCGGAATCGGCGCTGCAGGCGTAGCATGCAGCAAAATCCTCCTGTCGGCCGGTGTCAAAGACATCATTGGCGTAGACCGTGAAGGTGCACTGGTGGCCGGAAAAACTTACAACAATAGTATGTGGCAATGGTACGCAGAGCATACGAATCCGAATAAAGTTGAAGGTTCCTTGCGCGAAGTGATCCAAGGTGCCGACGTATTCATCGGCCTCTCTGCCGGCGGCCTGCTTCGTCGTGAGGATGTACAGGCCATGGCTAAAGATCCGATCGTGTTTGCAATGGCAAACCCTACGCCGGAGATTAAACCGGAAGAGGTCGAGGATATTGCAGGCGTCATTGCAACCGGACGTTCGGATTATCCGAACCAGATTAATAACGTCCTCTGCTTCCCTGGTATTTTCCGAGCGGCCTTGGACTGCCGAGCGACCACGATTAATGAAGAGATGAAGCTGGCTGCAGCCGAAGCCATTGCATCCGCCGTATCGGATGAGGAACGCAACCCGTCGTATATTATTCCAAGCGTATTTAACCAGAACGTCGTAAAGGCCATTCGTGAGCTTGTCGTGAAAGCGGCGGTCAAAACCGGCGTTGCCCGGAGAATCCCGCGTGAATAAGGAATCCCTCATTCGGAAGTTCAATAAGCAGGCAGCGATATATGAAAGGAACACCAGACAGCGCAGGCTCGGTGAGTGGAGACAGCGGCTGCTTCAGGATGTAGAGGGTAACGTGCTTGAAGTAGCTGTCGGCGCCGGCGCGAACTTCCCCTTTTATCAACGCGACAAGGTGAACGTCACGGCTGTCGATTTCAGTCCCGAGATGTTAAGCCGTGCCCGGCGTATGGCCTCCGAGCTTGGCATTCGGGCCAATTTCCTGGAACGGGATATCGAAACGCTGGAGCTGCCGGAACGTTCCTATGATTGCGTTGTATCCACCCTGTCGCTATGCGGCTATGAGGATCCGGTCCAAGCTTTGAATAAAATCAACCGCTGGGCCAAGCCTGGCGGCCGCGTTTATTTACTGGAGCATGGCATGAGCACGAACCGATTCCTTGGCGCCATGCAGCACCTGATCAACCCCGCAGGACGGCGGATATCCGGCTGTCATTATAATAGGGACATGATCCATATCGCGAATGCCTCGGAACTGAATATCGTGAAGACGGAACGTTACTGGAACGGCATCGTCCATCTGATCTGGGCGCAAGCTACCTGATCATTCATTCATTCATTGTGACCTGTCGGCATATTTTTAACATAAGCTCTTATTAATTGATCTGGAGGAACTTGTTATGAATACAAGGCCCGATTCTAATGAATACTTACCCCTCGCCGAAAAATACGTCTCTCTTGTCCCCGAAGGCCATATTGCCGAGGTTTTGCAGCGACAGCATGATGAAACGCTAAGATCGCTCAGCGATCTGACGGAAGAACAAGCGAATGTTCGCTATGCGGAAGGGAAATGGAGTCTAAAACAGGTGGTTGGACACATCGCCGATGTAGAGCGCTTATGGAATTACCGCATTCTCTACATCGCGCGTGGAGATGCACGTGAATTTTCGGGGTATGACCGGGAGATTTTTGTCCAGAACTCTCCCTTCAGCCATCTTCCGTTACGGGAAGCCCTTAAGGATTATGCTGCCGTCAGGCAGTCTACCATTACGCTGGTTGGAAGCTTGACAGAGGAAGCAATGCTCCGCCAGGGCACGTTCAACAATTACCCGCTCTCCGCCCGGGCAGCCGCCTATGTCATTGCCGGGCATGAGCTTCATCACCTGAATATTTTGCGGGATAAATATTTAACGTAGTTTATGAAGATGGCTTAGCGGCATGGTTTAGTATTGCTTATTCTTAACAAAAGGGGGGGCCCAAAAAGATCTTAGATCTGACGGGATTCCCCCTTTTTCTGTTAGGAGACGCTCCGTGTAAGAATCGTTTCGTCCTCTCCGCTACCGTTGTGCGACCCACCAGCTCCTTCTTGTTTGGTTATACAAAGGTTGGCAGCGCAAGCTGTGTTAACTCCAATTCCATACCTCGATGCGACCCAAACGGAATTCCCGGAATTCCGGCCGCTCCTTCAGCTTCTCCAGCTCACGCACAGGTCCCGTAACGGTCGCTCCGTATACTTGAACCCCATTTTTCTTTAAGTAAGCCAGCCGCTGTTTGTCTTCATCCACACCGTTATATTTGATGTTGTCAGTCATCCATTCAACGTCGGCGATCAGTTGCTTCACGTGATCCGTTATCTCGGTATCCCCTGAGAAGAATGTGTGCCAGAGGGAAAGGGAATGGTTATCGCCAAACTGAACCTTGGGTCTTAACGTTAGATGAGGAATCATGTAATCTGCGCCGCTAGAGCTATAAGTACCCAGCTTAAAATCCTTCAGTTCGCCTGCAAAAACAGCCATACTGGTTGCTTTAACGTCATAGTCCGACAAGAGCTCCAAGACCTCCTCCGGTGACCTAAGCATTCGAAGCGAGAAGAATAATTCCGCTACGTTACCGTCTTCAAGTTTCCCTAACTGGTTCATTGCACCAGTAGGGTGAGGATCGTCTTTAATCTCCCTGCCCTCCAGCAGCGCAGAGTTCAGGATATAAGAATTTCTTTCCTCACGATTCAAATAAGGATTCAGTTCCTCAATAGAATACCTCAGTTCTCCCCCTAATCGCTTCTTCGCGTGAAGCTCTCCGACAATTACCTGCCATTCCCCCACATCCTTATACACTTTCAGCTCTGTCTTCTGAGTGAGGAAGGGCGTCACTTCACCCCAAGGCGAGCTTCGTTTATCTACCATAAGTCCATTTTCATGCAATTCAACCGTTGTTATGACGGTCCTTAGAAATTTATCATTTAGGCCGGTTTTATAATAGTAGATGTGGATAGCTGAGTAATACACGGCATAAATAAAAAACAATATTAACACAGCTAACAAAGCATATATAAGCTCCTTCACCCTTGTCCGCCAGGTCACTCGATTAATCATCCGTATTCATCTCCTCTCAACCCTCTCATCTAGACAACGGTTTGAGCCCGTAAATGTTACGGTAAAATAAGAAAAATCGCTACAGCAGCTAAAAACACGAGCTACTGTAACGATTCCATATCACACAAAATTATATATTATTGCGCTTCAGTGGATGGGGTGTTGTGTCCATCCCAGCACTCCACATCATCAAGCCCTCTGATGCTATCCTTGGTGAAGACAGGATCAAGACCAGCCCGCTTCTGCTTCAAGTAGTCATTCAGCGCGGCAAAGGCTGTTCGGGAAAGCAGCGTGATGGCCACAAGATTCACAATTACCATCAATCCCATGAACAGGTCGGCCAAATCCCACACCAGCTTCACGCTGGTAACCGAGCCGAAGATAACCATAGCCAGCACGGAAGCCCGATAGATCCACACCCACGCCCGATTCGACTTCAAAAATTCGATATTGGTTTCCCCGTAGTAATAATTGCCGATCAGCGTGCTGAACGCAAACAGGAAGACCATGATCGCCAGGAAGTCGGACGCCCATGCCCCCATCTCCATACCCAGCGCCGCCTGGGTCAGGGCGATTCCATCAAGTCCGGTCTGCTGATAAGCACCGGTAAAAAGAATAATGAAGGCGGTGCTTGTACATATGACCAGCGTATCGATCAGTACGCCCAGCGCCTGCACCAGCCCTTGCTTCGCAGGATGGCTTGTTGTTGCGGTAGCTGCTGCGTTAGGCGCGCTCCCCATGCCGGCTTCGTTGGAGAATAGTCCTCTTTTGATCCCGTTCATGAGGGCGGCACCGATTGATCCGCCAACGACCTGCTCATAGCCGAACGCGCTTTTGACGATAAGCGCAAAAACCTCCGGCAGCTTGGTGATGTTGGCTAGTACGATAAACAGCGCGGCACCGACATACACCACAGCCAATACAACAACGATCAGCTCCGACATTTTGGCAATTCGCTTCACGCCGCCAAAGATGATAACCGCGAAGATCACCGCCATAATAATTCCGATGGTTAAACGATCGGTACCGAATGAATTCTCGAAGGCAATCGTAATCGTGTTGGATTGGACCGCATTAAAGACAAGACCGAAGGACAAGGTGATCAGGACCGCAAACAACACGCCCATCCACCGTTTCTTTAATCCTTGCTGCATGTAATAAGCGGGACCGCCGCGGTAACCACCCGCCCCATCTTTTACTTTATAGATCTGGGCCAGCGTACTCTCGATAAAGCTGGATGCCGAACCGATAAGCGCAATGATCCACATCCAGAATACGGCACCAGGTCCCCCAAGCGAGATGGCCAGAGCAACCCCGGTTATATTCCCTGTCCCGACACGGGCAGCCATACTAATGGCAAATGCCTGAAAAGGCGAAATGCTGCCCTTTGCTTTACTTTTGGGTTCGCGAATCACCCGGAACATCTCGCCGATCAGGCGAAACTGCAGAAACTTGGTCCCCACCGTGAAATACAGGCCAACGGCAATCAGCAATACGATAAGCAGCTTAGACCATAAAAAATCATTAAAAATATTCACTACATGCTGTACAATTTGATCCATACTCTACCCTCGCTATATAAGTCATCACCCATGGTGTAGGTTTTGTGTATAATAGTCCACGTTTCATCTAACCATTACTTCCCCTTCGGAAACAAGAGGTTAATTGTGGTAATTGGAGGACATGGTTTCGACGGGGACCCTCCGCCCGAAAGTCGAGACGATGGTTTAGGCACTCCCCTCTCGGCAGCAGGGTGAGCAGAGCATGGACCTCCAAGCGATACCATATAAAAAAGACCCTCTCCTCCGCGGGTTTAGCGCAGGGAAAGGGTCTTGTCAGTATGGCAGGCGGCTGCTTCAACTTGCCTTACTATGATGAAGGATTCGCGCCCGTGTAGATCAGAATCGCATCGCGGAGGAACACTGCCGTTCCGGGCTGCTTCTCATCGTAATGGGCGGTAAAACGCTCATCGTCAACGTACATCTGAGCGAGGCCTGCGTGGGCCTCTTTACTGTAATCGTTCCAATAATAGGTGAGCCAGCGCTTGTGAAGATCGGCCGCCTTCTGAGCAAGCTCACTGGCAGGATCACCTTGCTTAAACGCTTCAGCCAGCGTCTTGTACAGTTCATCAGTCAGACGCGTTACTTCCTCATGCTGCTCTTGCGTCATGTTTTTCAGCTTGGCATTGGATTTATTTACAGTCTCTTCGCCATACTTCTCGCGAATTTCCTTACCGTATTTCTTCTCATTATCATCAATCAGCTTCTGCTTGAATCCTTCGAATTTCTCTTGGTCACTCATGGTTTTTCTCCCTTCGGCGGAGGCGATCGTGTTCTCCACATTGGTAATCAGCAAATCCAATTGCCTTCTTTTGTCTAGGAGCTGCGCATGGTGTTCCTGGAGCGCCTTGATCCGGTTGAAGGATGGCGAGGTCAGAATCTCCTTGATCCCGTCCAATTGAAGACCGAGCTCCCGGTAAAACAAGATCTGCTGCAATTGATTGACCTCCTCCTGCCCATAGATCCGATATCCTGAGGAGTTGATTCTGGCCGGCTTCAGAATGCCAATCTCATCGTAATAACGGAGCGTCCGTGTGCTTATTCCTGCCAACTTTCCAAGCTTTTGCACCGTGTATTCCATGGTTTCACCTCCTGACAACATCAATGTACACCTTCACGTAACGTTAAGGTCAACACTTTGTGCAAAAAAAATTATAAATATCTTAAATATAAAAAAAGAAACTGAATGTATTCTTAACAGAATATCATCCAGTCTCCCCAACGATCCAATTCAGAATGTTATTTCGCTTCCTCTGTCGTATCCGCCGCTGCTGCTGCGGATTTATCGGCGTCCGTATGCTTCTCGTTAATCCACTGCTTCAAGGGCTCGGTCATTTGATCCTTCAGCTTCTGAACCAATTGATCCTCCGTAATCCCCTTCGTGGCAGCTATCTCGGCTAGCGACTGTCCTTCTTGCATTTCCGCCTTCAGCTCGTCCTCCGATAATCCGAGCAAAGCTGCGATTTCCTCCGGATTACCGAATTGGCCGAAACCTCGGCCGCCTTTTCCGTGACCTTTTCCAAAACCGGCTTCGCTGCTCTCCACGATTTGTGTAAGGCGCGCGCTCAGAGCCTCTTTCCACTCGGCTGCTTCGGTTTCCGTCATGCTGCCTTCACTCAGACGTTCATCGATCTTGGCGGTTTCCAGCTCGGTCAGCTTCTGGACGAACACGGATTGGGTCATTCCCTTGCCTTCGGCAATTTCGGCAAACGTGCTGCCCGCTTCAAGCGCCGTCCGGATTTCGGTTTCCGTCAGCCCAAGGATCTCGGCCGTCTCTTTGACGATATTGCCGCCGCGAGGGCCGCCCGCCTTATGATCCATCCACTTTCCATCTCGGTTCTTCACTGCATCCGCAGCTGAAGAATCTGTCCCCGTCTGTCCATCCTCCGATACGGAGGTTGAAGCGTCCGTGCTCGCTGCTGCAAAAACCTTGTTCTGAAGGTACCCGGCTCCTCCCAGCACAATCGCTGCCGCCATGCTGCTTACCAATACTTTTTTACTTATCGGATTCATCGTCATCTCTCCTTTTAGGGTCAGGGTTTGTCTTACAATTTGAAGTATAGAGAGGGAATCTGAAAGTAAACTTAAGGGAATGTTATGCCAGGCTTAGGCTAAGCTGAAGGTTTGCTGAATGCCAAAAGACGCGCTGCTCCCTGTGCGCACGGTGGGTACTGGGGCATGCTTGGAGACGCGAAATAACCGCGTTCACCTCGGAGCGTAACGCGGCTTGCATCCATTCTCTATCGAAAAGACAACGTGCGGGCGGAGGCCAGCTTGCGAACCGTCAGCCACAGGGATACAAGAAGCAGCAGCTCGAATACGTTCGTGGCAGCCGAGCTTTCGATCGGAATCGGGATGGCGCTCCCGGCTGCCATCAGCACCGTACCGATGAACAGCAGCGGCGTTTTTCTCCTCCGCCATACGATAATGCCTGCCATAAGCAGAGGGATCAGGATCAGGATGACCATGAGCGGCGGCCCCGCGGATTCGGTCGGAACGTAACGAAGCGCTCCGTATTCCATGGATGGCTGGAGCTTGAGCTGCAGCGTCTCCGTCACCACTTCGAGCACGATGAGGGCCGCGGTGAAAAGCCAGGCTCCCCATGCGGCGGCCAGCTTGTTGGCCCAAGGGCTTCCGGCCTTGCGTATCAGATCGAACGACACGAGCACAAGCAGCGGCGTTGCCATCGCATGCACCCAGAAACGCGCAACGTTTAGCCTCTCCAGCAGGTCTCCCTCCCCGATATATTTCCCGATGCCGATCACGCCGTTATCCCAGACCAGTCCAGCCGTTACGATCAGAAGCAAGTACCGAAGGCCCGGTGACGCTTCCCGCTTCAGCAGCACACAACCATACAGAAACAGCACGGCATAGATAACGGCCAAGCCGAAATACAGCACAGAATCCATGGTTCATATCTCCTTTCATCTTAACTCCTCATGATCGGATCTGATCGACCCTTGCAGCACGTACTGATAGGTTTTATACCCGTTAGCCTGCCATCCTAACCTAAGTGTATGTATATGAAACAGAGGTCGCTGAAGATGCGGGGGATTTCGTAATGGAGCCTCGTAAGGAATGTCCGGTGCGTAAAGCGCAAAAAACCGCCGGAGCCAGCTCTCCAGCGGTTTCTATCCGTAAATCCCTTCGGTTCAACAAGTGATCCATTCTCTCGACCAATCAGATTTGAGAAGCCTGCTTCCCCTACTCCTCCGCTTCCGAAATGGCTCGACGGGCAAGATTCGTCAGCACGACATCGTCCATCGGCGGATTATGAAGACCCGCCCGAACATCCCTGTACATTCGTTCCAACGGGAGAGTCCGGGAGAGACTCAACCCTCCAACGATCCGCATAGCATGATCAACAATCCGGACCGCTGCATTGGTCACAACATACTTGGCAAGACCCAGCTCAGGCTTAAGCGCAGCACGGTTCTCCGCTTCCTTGTCCCAGCGGTCAGCGGTTTGATACAAATAGCTGCGGGCCGTAAGCAGGTCCACTTCGATTTCGGCGATATGTCTTTGGATATTCGGCAATTCGGCAATGGGGACCGTCAAGGAGTTCGGTTTATGATGACGGGCAAAATCGATGGCAAAATTGCGCGCGGCATAAGCAATCCCCATATAACATGCCGGTATGTGAAGCAGAATGCCTTCCGTTGGCACGGGAAACTCAGGCTTCTCGTAATCGAGTCCCCGAATGACTTCGGTCTCCGGCACGAAGACGTCCTCCAGAATTACGTCATGGCTTCCCGTTGCCCGCATGCCCATCGTATTCCAGGTTTCCTCGACCCTGACCCCGGGTCCGCTGCGTACAAGGAATGCACCGACCTTCTCGCTATGCTCGATACCAGCCGTAACCACAAATTGCTTCAAGATCGGGCTTAACGTGCTGAAAGTTTTGCGTCCGGTAATGCGCCAGCCGCCCGGCACCCGCCGTGCCGTGGTCTCCGGCCTTCCTCCCCGGCTGGGACTCCCTGTCGCAGGTTCGCTCGCCAGTTCATTAATGACCACACCTTCGGCCACAACGTCCTTGCACAGTCTTTCAAATAACGGCTCCGGCCAAGCTCCGGATAGGCGCAGCTGGAGTATTTGCCCGATATGCCAACCGACCGCCAGCGCCGTAGAGCCGTCGCCTCTGGCGAGTCTTTCCTGGGCAAGCACCATTTCGTATACGGATGCTTCTTCTCCTCCAAAGGATGCCGGTACGGTCAGCTTCAGATAGCCCGACTCCTTCAGGTCATCAAAATTCTCGAACGGAAACGACCCCTCCAAATCGTGCCGAGGAGCTCTTTCTGCGAATTTTGCCCCAAGCGTATCGGCCCGAGCTGCGATCATGGCTTCGCGTTCATTACGTATGAATGGATCTGTGGAACCGGATCGATTCAAGTTTGTCCCCTCCTTGCTAACCCTTGTATTCCGATGGATATATACTTAAAATTGTAGCAACCCTATTTTGGGGTGTCAATGAAGGGGATCACCGATCGCCGCTCCCCGCTTTAGTTCGGATATATCCAGTGTATGAATTCCGAATCCTCGTGTCTCTTCTGGAATCCCAGTTTAAGCAAAACATGCTGAGAAGCCGCATTCCCAGGTTCACATCTGGCGATGATGGATTTGACGTCCCGCTGACGCGAAGCCCAATCCAATAGTTTTTGCGCTGCTTCATGACAGTACCCTTGCCGCTGATGGCTTGGATTGGTGGCAAAGCCGATTTCGATTCTGCCCTCCGGATCAGGCTCTCCCAGGAATCCGATGCCGCCGACAATATCGCGCGTGGCTTTGTCGACGATAATCCATGAGTCAAAGCCCCGAGTGCCCTGATTCTTGATCAACAATTCCCGAAAAAAAGGCAGTGCCTCATAAAAGTCGGGTCCCGGCCATTCGCCGTTGCTATGGTATCCTAAATCCTCGAATGCCTTCGGATCTCGGCGCGCCGCCGCGTCAATCAAATCCATATCCAGTGTTCTAAGCAGTAAACGCTTTGTTTCCAGTTCCATAATGTGGTTCACCTGTCCTTCTCAAGATTATTTCTATTAGAAAACATAAAAAGACGGAAAATGAACTCGTGTCATTCTCCGCCTCTATATGAAGTCTATGTGCTAATTGCATCCATAAGAAAAACATCCATCGACGCACTTCATAGAAGACAGACCGCGTTTAGAAGAAGTTTTTCTTGCGATTATCGAATGGTTCAGCTTCGCTGAAAACGTACAAATTCAATAATCTAATAAAAAATCCGCGCTGCAGAAACAACGCGGATCCAAGACGCAAATAGGATAGTCTACCTAAGGCTTCCTTGATCTCCGCAGTTCTTAACCCCACCATATTTCCCCGAAGAATGCATCTTGAACGAAACCTAGCCTGTCTACGGCTATGTCAAGTCAAGCGTTCTTCCGACCCTATGGTTCAAACAAAGTTAAGAACAACAAATCTCTCCTTAAAGTAGGTTTTACATATTATACCTATCCCCAGATCAAAGCGTCAAGCTTTAAAGCCCCCTTCCGCTATAAGTCTACAACGCGTTCTCCGTCAGAAATGAAGCGATGGCTTCATTGACTTCATCCGGGTTATCCAAATTTGTTGCATGGTGAGCGTTCCGGATGATTTTTAATCGAGAATTCGCAATTCTCTCCTGCATGTACTCCTGCTGCCTTCGGATCATCGTGTCGCTCTCTCCTTGAAGAAGCAAGGTTGGACAATGAATCTTATGCAGATCCTGCGTGCTGTCCATCCGGGTCACTGCATCCCATATCCGAACCCAGTTGGAATGCGGGATGGAACGAAAGGCTTTCTCTATATAAGCTTGATTGCCCTTGTTATACTTGGATAGCATTTTCCCTTGCATTTTTCCCGATAAGGACATCGGCATCAAGTAGCTTGACCAGCGATTCAGCGGCACGAACATTCGCTCATACCAATTGAACGCATTCGTGAACGGAGTGCCGATCAGTACAAGGGCTGCGACCTTGTCAGGATAGCGAACAGCAGTCTGCAGCGAAATATGTCCACCGAGGGATAAACCGCATAAGATTGCTTTCTCGATGTCCAGATCACCTAGCAGATCCGCCAAATCTCTGCTAAAGTCCTCCGAATCCACTTTTCCGTCCGGCAAGGAAGACGAACCATGTCCCCGAACATCCCACACCAAGGTTTGATAATGGCGGGAGAAATAATCGACTTGCGTCCGCCATTGTTTATGATTCCATGAGGCCCCATGCGTAAAAACAAGCGGTTTTCCTTCACCCTTTACTTCATAGTACAAATCGACTTCCCTTCCTTTGAAAATCGGCATAACGAATCCTCCTCGCTAAGTTGAAATTATGACGTACCGACATTCAATAACGGAGCGAGTATCACCTGAAAGCATTCATCAAACAGTTCGTCCAACGCCCGGTTTGATTCTTTAATCCAGATCATCATGGCGCCGCTGATCGCGGCTTGCAATACCCTGCTAACCATAGCGACGTCGCATCCAGCGATTTCTTTGTTCGTAATCGCCTGGTTCAGCATCTGCCGGGTAAACTCATCGATCAGCTGCAGCCGGTACCGGGTCTTCTCCAACAAATCCGGATCATTCGTCCCTTCCAGATAGAAGGAAGTGTGGTTAGCCAATTCAACAGGATCTTTCATATGTAAAACCGCATGCTGAAACACGGCCTTTAGTGCATCAATTCTGGATTGATCGGATAAGCTGGCCTCCTGAAAGGCTTGCTTGGTTAATTCAATAACATAATCGCTGTAGGCCAGGAACAGATTTTTCTTCGAACCGAATCGCTTCATTAGGGCTGCCGGCGAAATATTCACTTCATGCGTGATGTCGGTTAATGCTGCTTGACCGTATCCTTTTTTACACAGTGCCCGGTAGACACCGTAGAAGATAGCCTCATCTTGGAATTCGCGAGGTCTTACCATAGCGTAATCTCCTCTCCCCAATTAGTGAATGTCCATTTACTAACCATTGTTTCATAAACCTTCTCCAATGTAAACCGTGAAATGCCTGGAGGCGAACACGCACATCAAGATACGGCCTGACTCCTGCAAAAAGGCTCTGTTCACCTCTGCTGACCACTCTGGTGTGTAATCTGGCTGTCGTTTTTAATAGAAAAACGCAACTTCCTTATACTCTTGGACCGAATTAACCTCTATACTGACAGTAGAAGGAAACCATAATCTAGGAGGAGCTGAACACATTGCGTACCAAATTCATTTACCAGGCACCTGCAAACGGTTATCCCGAATGGAATAATAATCCGAATATTTTTCAGCTAAACCGTCACAAAGCCCATGCTTACATGATGACGTTTCCGTCGGAGTCTGAGGCGTTGAACCATGCCCACTCCATGTCCCCTTGGTATCAGTCATTGAACGGGATATGGAAGTTTGCATTTGCCGAAACCCCTGACAAGCGCATCCAAAATTTCTACGAGGCCGATTATGATTCCGGCAGCTGGGCCGATATGCCCGTCCCTTCCCATTGGCAGCTTCAAGGCTATGACTATCCTCAATATACGAATGTTAGATACCCCTGGTCCGAATTGGAGCCTGAATTAAAAGCCCCCTTCGCGCCAACGAGATACAATCCCGTAGGCTCCTACATCCGTGAATTCACGGTACCGGACACATGGAAGGAACAGCCCGTTTATATTAGCTTCCAAGGTGTTGAATCCGCTTTCTATGTATGGGTGAACGGCGAGATGGTCGGATACAGCGAGGATACGTTTACGCCGGCCGAGTTCGACATTACCCCCTATCTGATCGAAGGCAAGAACAAATTGGCTGTTGAGGTTTACCGATGGTGCGACGCGAGCTGGCTGGAGGACCAGGATTTCTGGAGGCTTAGCGGGATCTTCCGCGAAGTCTACCTCTATTCCGTCCCTACCATCCATATCTCCGATTTCTTCGTGCGCCCGGTTCTTGATGACGAATACCGGAATGCCGAGCTGCAGATCAATGCAACCGTTACGAATTACTTTAATGAAACCATCGATAAGGACAAGCTTCAGCTTGAGGCGCTTCTATACGATCAGGACCGTCAGCTGGTCAAGAAACAAGCACTCACAATAGCGGATTACATTATCGATGAGGGCAGCTTCACCCTGAGCATGGACGTTCCCGAGCCCCAAAAATGGAGCGCGGAATCACCTTATTTGTACACCGTCGTTCTGGCATTGAAGGATACGGACGGAGCTTGCCGCGGAGCCGTAAGCTGCCGTACGGGTTTCCGCCGCTTCGAGCTGAAGGACGGGCTGATGCGAATCAACGGTCAGCGCATTCTGTTCAAAGGCGTGAACCGGCATGAATTCTCCCCGGATACCGGGCGGGCTCTTAGCCGTGAAGACATGATCACCGATATTGAGCTGATGAAGACGCATAACATTAATGCGGTACGGACCTCCCATTACCCGAATCAATCCGTATGGTATGACCTCTGCGATGAATACGGTTTATATGTCATCGATGAAACGAATCTGGAGACGCACGGAACCTGGACGTATGGACAGCAGGAGCTGGAAGAAACGGTGCCCGGCAGCAAGCTCGAGTGGCGCGACAATGTATTGGACCGCTGCAATTCGATGTTTCAACGGGACAAGAATCACCCCTCCGTCATCATCTGGTCGCTTGGCAATGAATCGTTCGGAGGCGACAACTTCATTGCGATGCACGATTTTCTGAAGGAGGCCGATCCGTCGCGGCTCGTTCATTACGAGGGAATCTTTCATTACAGGGCGTCCGAAGCGGCCAGCGACATGGAATCCACCATGTATGCAAAACCGCAGGATGTAGAGAAGTATGCCAACAGCAACCCGGACAAGCCTTATATCATTTGCGAGTACAGTCACGCGATGGGCAATTCCTGCGGCGGGCTTCACCTGTATTGGGAGCTGTTTGAGAGGTATGACATTTTGCAGGGAGCTTTTATATGGGACTGGATCGATCAAGCGATCCGCACCCAAACGGCGGACGGAATCGAATATTTGGCGTACGGCGGGGACTTCAACGAAACGCCGCATGACGGCAACTTCAGCGGAAACGGCCTGATCTTCGCGGACCGCAGCAAAACCCCCAAGCTGGACGAAGTAAAAAAATGCTACCAGAACGTCAAGTTTGAATGTTTGGACCCTGCCGCAGGCCGGATTCGGGTCAGCAACCGTTTCTTGTTTACCAATCTCGATTCGTATCTTGTAAAATGGGAAATCCAACTGAACGGAGAAGAAAGCCAATCCGGCACGCTCCAGCTCTCGCTTCAGCCCGGTGACCATTCCGAAATCAAGATTCCGTATTCCCCTATAGAGGACGATGGAAAAGAAGCGATTCTCACCGTCTCCCTCGTTCGGAAGGAGAGCACCAAGTGGGCACCAGCGGGGCATGAAGAGGCTTGGGAGCAGTTCGCGCTAACGACCTATATAGCGGCGAACCAACCGGAAACAGACACTCTTGCAAACGCGCAGGCTCTGGAAGTTACCGAGTCGGATGAAGAGCTTCTCATCTCGGGCCCTGCCGTTTCGTTACGCTTCCACCTTGGCACCGGCGATCTGACATCTTACGCGCAATCCGGCAAGGAATACCTGCTCGCACCGGCCAGACCGAATTTCTGGCGGGCCGTCACCGATAACGATCTGGGCAACCGGCTCCCCGAACGCTGCGGCGTATGGAGAACGGCCCATGATCAGCGGAAGCTGCTGGCTCTGCGCTGGCATACAGAAGGTCCTGCCGTCGTGGTCTCCAGTCACTATCAGATTGAGACCCATCCCGTATCCGGCTTGACTCTGGGGTATCGAATCTTCCCGGATGGGACCATCCGCGTGCAAGAAACCTTTGTTCCGGGCAGCGGCTTGCCAGACATTCCGGAAATCGGCATGCTGTTCTTGCTGGATGAAAGTCTCGATATGCTCAGCTGGTATGGGCGGGGGCCGCATGATAATTATTGGGACCGGAAGACGGGGGCCAAAATCGGTCGATACACGGGAAAAGCAGCCGATCAGTTCGTTCCTTATCTAAGACCTCAAGAATGCGGGAACAAAACGGATGTCCGCTTCGCGAGTCTCACCGAAGGAAGCAGCGGGGAAGGTCTACGATTCGAAAGCTCCTCCCTCATGGAGGTATGCGTCCTGCCGTGGACGCCGGATGAACTCGAGGGCAGCGACCATATGTACAAGCTCCCGCCAAGCGATAAAACCGTCCTCCGCATTAACTATAAGCAAATGGGCGTAGGCGGTGACGACAGCTGGGGAGCGCCGATCCACGAAGAATTTACGCTGCCTTCCAACCGTACTTACAGCTTCGGCTTTACGATGGGGGCAGCACGCTAAAACCCCTCTATAAAACAAATACAAAGAGCAGCTTCTAAGATTAGAAGCTGCTCTTTCCATGATTCAAGATCATGCTCTCTCGCCACCGGATGGGTAGCTAAAGAGCATTTTCATATTCTTAGATCGTGCCCGATGCTAGTTCGCCATCGCTTAGGCCTGTGCACCCAGCAGTTCGTGACGATCCGATTCGTCCCGAATGTCGCCCACGATTTCCTCCAGGATATCCTCCATCGTCACCAGCCCGATCGCCGCGCCGGATTCGTTCGCGACAACGGCCATATGCACGCGGATTTGCTGCATCTTGATCAGGACGTCCTTGATCGAAGACGATTCCGGAAAACGCGGCATGTCATGAATAAAATCATTCACGCTGCAGTTTCTTCCGGCTGCTATGCCCGTCAGCATCTCCTTCGTATGGATAAACCCGATGAAATCCTCCGTGCGTCCCGCTTCCGTCACCGGGTAACGGGTATAGTCGTACTCCCCGAGAACTTCCAGGATATTGGCAAGGGGCCACCCTCGTTCTACCGTGACGATGCGATCTCTCGGGACCATGATTTCCCGCAAGGTGCGCTCCTCAAAAGCAAATATATTGGTCAAATACCCCATCTCGGTTTGGTTAATTTCGCCGCTCTCGTAACTCTGATCCACGATCCACTTCAATTCCTCTTCGGAATGGACCGTTTCATGCCCTGCGGGCTTTACGCCGAATAATCGAAGCAGAAGACGCGAAGCTCCATTCAGTGCATAGATAAACGGATACATGATCTTCCCAAACCAATACAAGGGAGGTGCCAGCAGTAACGTCATTTTCTCGGCAAATTGGATCGCTAGTGTTTTAGGTGCCAGTTCCCCGATGACAACGTGCAGGAACGTAATGATCCCAAGGGCAATGGCATAAGAGAGTACTGTTGCCACCGCCGCCGGCACGTCGAATCGTTCAAACAGCGGGTGCAGCATTCTTTCGACGGTCGGTTCGCCCAGCGCGCCGAGCACGAGGGCCGTAATAGTGATTCCAAGCTGGCAAGCGGACAAGTAGTAATCCAGCTCATGGGCTACCTTCCTGGCCGTGACCGCCCGTTTATTCCCCTCTGCGATCAATTGATCGATCTGGGACAGCCGCACCTTCAATATGGCGAATTCGGCGCCCACGAAAAATGCAGTCAGTCCTATAAACACAGCTACCAAAAATAAATTTAACACGATTATTCCGTCCAATGATTTCCCTCTTGCGAGGGATTCACCTCCAAAAAAGTTATGGTCTGAATGTGCACGGGATTACGCTATGCCCTTGATCACCCGTGTCTGAGAATGACGTGTTTGATCTGGAAATTATCCGTTTCGGCTACGGCCCATACATGCTCGCCATGCTGGATCTCATCGCCGTCTTGAGCCGTCGTGCCTTTCTGATACTGTATCCAGCCGCCGATCGTATCCATCTCCTCGTTATCCTCGAATACCAAGCCGAAGCGCTTCTCAAGCTCCTCCAAGAGAACCCGTCCGCTTATCAGGTATTCGCGTTCACCGATCATGCGGATATCCGCTACTTCATCTTCATCAAATTCGTCGCGAATTTCCCCGACGATCTCTTCCAAGATATCCTCCAGGGTCAGAATCCCCGCCGTACCGCCGTATTCATCAATCACCAAAGCCATATGCATCTGCTCCTGCTGCATCTTCAGCATGGCATCCTGGATCGGCGTAATTTCAAGCACGACCGGAAGATCCCGAACGAATTCTTCCAGCTTGCGGTCTCGTCCGGCCACGATGTGGGGCAGCATCTTTTTGACATTGACGACGCCAACCACCCGATCCTTGCTGCCATCCTCGATGACAGGGTACCGCGTATAGTTGTGCTCATCCAGGATACGGACGATGTCCGGGTGTTTCATGCCTTTATCCAGGGTGATCAGATCCGTTCTCGGTACCATAATGTCTTTGGCCACACGCTCATCAAACGAAAATACGTTTTCCATGTAAGCCAGCTTGGTCTCATTGATCTCGCCGCCCTGAAAGCTCTGTGCCATGACAATGCGCAGTTCCTCTTCCGAGTAGGCCTGCTCATGCGGCGTAGGTTTCACGCCGAACAAACGAAGCAGCACGCGCGAGGCTCCATTTAGCGCCCAAATGAACGGATACATCAGCTTTCCGAACCCATACAGCGGGGCTGCAAGGAGCAGCGTCATCTTTTCCGAGAATTGAATAGCCAAGGTCTTGGGCGCCATCTCCCCCACCACGACATGCAAAAAGGTCACGAGAATGAACGCAATGGCGTAAGAGGCAATCGAGGCCGTTGAAGCCGATATGTCAAACCAATCGAATACCGGGTACATGAAACGTTCAACGGCCGGCTTGCCGATGGCCCCGAGCCCCAACGCCGTCACTGTAATGCCGAGCTGGCAGGCCGAGAGATAGTAATCGAGATCCCCGGCTACCTTTTTGGCAACAACCGCCTTTTTGTTTCCTTCCGTTATCAATTGATCGATCCGCGACATGCGGATTTTAACGACAGCAAACTCGGACGCTACGAAAAAAGCGGTCAACGCAATCAGTATGGCAAGTATGATTAAATTAGTGATGGTAATAATGTCCAATGATTTCCCTCTTCAGAGGGATTCACCTCCAGATTGAATTAAAGGCCATAGGTTATGCATCTGAACAGGTCATGTCTATATACGATATTTCCATGAAAAAGAGGTAGTTCGCCGAAGAAAATATTACCGCCTAATTCCGCAATTTGATCCATTTGCAATAACGCCTTCCCAATGTACTACCTCCTCTCCAGGAATCTATTTTTCATATTTATGAAAAAATTATATCATGGCAGCACTCAAACCATCCAGTTGCACGTTATGGTTTGAGGGCGGGTTCCAGCACGAATTCACATAATTCTCACTTGTTTGATGAGGTATATTCCTACGTGGTACTAAATATGCCCTGTTATGTATTAAAATGTACGCTTCATCTATTGTTCATCCATTCATAACCATAATGGCATTCGTCTGGTGGGATCCGTGCAGGCTGGTTCAACTTACAGGAAAAAACCGCAGGATCGTGGCTGGATCCTGCGGTTTTTTCATCATCTTGTTACGTATTTCGTTATCCATGGAGATCTACGGTTTTGTTTATATCCGAGTCACCCTTCGGCTCTTGGCCCACCATTTTCTTGAAGAAGGCTTTGACCGTTTTCGTTTTGTTTCCGGTTTCCCAATACTCCGCAGTATCTGTATCCACCTTGATCAGAATAATGTTGGGATCGTCGTAGGACGTTTGCAGAAACTTCTCATATGCCGCATTCCAAAGCGCCTTTTTCCGCTCAAGGTCATCCACGACTTCGGCCGTTCCCCGAATCGATACATAGGATTTGCCGACATAAGCAACATTGACGTTGGGATTGGCCATAATTTCTTGATATTTGCTGGTATCCCTCTTCGTTAAGAACCACAAATCGCCGTCGAATTCGATATCCTGCGTTTGCATCGGTCTGGAATTGATCCCGCCCTCCGATATCGTGGAGAACATCGCCGTTTCGATATCCTTGATAATATCCTTCACGGTCTCGACCGCTTCCTGGTTCACTACGGTTTCGTTTGACATCTCAATCACCCCATCCTTGTGTTTAGTCTCTATTTACACTTCCCCAAAATAAGTTAAACGATGAATCATGTAAGACTCCGTTTTTCTTTGCAGGATCATTCACTCATGACTTTATGTAGAACCTGAACCATCGTCTGCACCAAAAAAGCCGAAAACTGCCAGCGCAGTCCGACTTTTTTGGTGCAACGATTTGTTATGGGAGCTTACATCATTCCTGTACCTTCCGCCACTATACACTCGCTTTGAATTCCAGCGCGTAAACGGACGAAGGCCGCAAGTTGTAACCTTGGCGCCATGCCTCTACCGGCACCCTGCTTTCTTTGCACACAATATGATCCGGCTGGAATACGGAGTTAATATCATCGTAAGAATTGCCGGTGATTTCATATAGAGTCGTTTCCCCGGAAGCCTCGAAGGGCTGCAAATCCAGCACGGCCCTTACCTCCTCCAGACTTCGGTTAACGATAAATACGGTGACTTTGCTGCCGTCGCCATTCGTCCCGGCCGCAACGTCCAGGTCCGGAAGCGCATCAAGCTCCATCGGCGTCTTCTTGCTTGATGCCACGGAGAAAGTTCCGCATTCCGCTTGGACGGGGAGAATACGCCGGACGTCCCGATTCGCGTAAAGCTTTAACACTTCATAGGTCGGCGTCCCGTATATCGTGAGCGGAAGCCCGCTCCATCCGGGCTCCTTGCCGCAATACTGATCCGCATAGTAGTCCCCGACCCGTATGCATCCTCCGAGCCAGCCATTAACAAGATCGGAGAAGCTGCCGATATGCACCATGTCGCTGCAGCGAATCATTTCGTTCAGGTTGGCGGCATTAGCCACCGCGGCTCCTAACGTGTGCTCGTTCGGCAGCCCTTTTCGCACCGTATTCGGATAGTACATCGTGTTATATTCGGTGATCGCCAGCTTCACGTGGCTGTGCTTCGCCTTGGACTCAATCAGTTCCGTCGTCTGACGGATATGGTGCCGGGTCCACTCGGGATAAGAAGCAATCGCCTTATAGCGTTCCTCTGCCGGCGTATCCCGGTTCATGCCGAAGGGTCCGTAACCGTGATACAAATGCAGTGTCAAATAATCCATATACTCGCCTGCCAGGTCCAGCACGGTTCGGTTCCATTCCTGCTCGTAATGCCCGCAGGCCAGCAGCACGATGGAAGGGTCCGCCTCCTTCATGGCCTTGGCAAACGATATCGTCCGCTCGCCAAACCGTTCTGCTGTACAAGTGCCGACCTGCCATTGGCCCCATACTTCGTTACCGATTTCCCAATACTTGACGTTATACGGCTCAGGAAAGCCGTTTCGGGCTCGTAAGGCGCCCATCGGCGTATCCACGCTCCCATTGCAGTATTCGATCCACTGTGCGGCTTCTTCAGGGGTACCCGATCCATCGTTCACGCAAATCAGGGGCTCCACCTGCAGCTCGCGGCAAAAGCGGATGAATTCGTCCGTGCCGAAATATTTACTGGTCCATCCTCCCCAGGCCTCGTTGTACATGACCGGTCTCTCCAGGACCGGACCAATGCCATGCTCCCAATGATAAGCGCTGATATAATTGCCTGCGAGCCTCATCATGCCCGCATTCAGCCCTCTAGTCATCTCGATCACTTCACGCTTCACCATAGCGATGCTATCGATCGGCAGCAGGGACACGTGATCGATCCAGAGCATGCCGGTGGATACGTGGTCGATCCACCTTGGATGCTCGGCCGGAACATACACCCGGATCTCCGCATCGCTGCAAGCGCGTGTTGTGGACAGCTCTCCCTCGTATTCCTGCCAGTTGTGGCTGCCCAGCTCTACGCGAAGCTGTCCAATCGTTTCTTCCGTGCGCCGGTCCACGGCTTCCACCGTCACGTATTGAAGCTCAATGGAAGCGCGGGCAACAAGCCGGACCGTATACTTCATCGGACCCTTTAATGCTACTTTCTGCGCAATACCGGCATAGGCTTCGTCATCGCTCAGGATGCGGATGCGCTGGGTGCGTCCCGAATGCCGGGGTGCCGGCGCTTCCAAGGCGTACCTGGTGTTCCGCCCGTTGGTATACGCGCGCCAGCTTCCCGATACCGGCGTCTTGGTCTCCGCTTCGCTTTCCAAATCCATGTCCTTTAACGGAAACGCGAGCATCGCCTCCATATGGTCCCGGATATCCTCCACAAAATGACCGAACAGATACGGATTAATCTCATGCTCGCTCTTGCGGCTACAATCAATGGTAATCGTTGCGTTCGTATTCAAGAATATAACCTCCCATGGAATTTTAGGCTGAGCCGTGCAATCATATCGGCATCACCCTTTAATCGAGCCAATCATGACGCCTTTAACGAAATGCCGCTGCACGAACGGATACATCAGCAGTACAGGTAAACTGGAGACGATAATGACCGCGTATTTGATGCTTTCAGCAAGCAAAATTTTATCCTCCAGTCCAACGCTGCCGTCCACGGCATCGGATTGGCTGATCAGCAGAATTTCGCGCAGCACCAGCTGAAGCGGGTGCAGATCTTCGTTTCGGATGTATATGAGTGCATTAAAGAACGAATTCCAGTGGCCGACCGCATAGAACAACACCATGACGGCCAGGATCGGCTTGGATAGAGGCAGAATGATACTGAAAAGCAGCCTCCAATTGGAGCAGCCGTCGATATGGGCGGCCTCCTGCAGCTCCCAGGGAATACTCGATTGGAAATAGGTCCTCATCACGATCAGATTGTAAGTCGCAATGGCGCCGGGAACAATCAGCGCCCACATCGTATCGACCATGCCCAAATCCTTGACCAGCAGATACGTTGGAATCAAGCCTCCGCTGAAGAACATCGTCAGCGTGATAAACACCATGATCGCATTACGCCCCGGAAGGTCAGGCCTCGATAACGGGTAGGCCGCCAAAATCGTCATGATAATATTCATCACTGTGCCAACGATCGTATAGAAGATCGTGTTGCGATATCCCGTCCAAATCTTTTCGTTTTGCAAAATATTCGTGTACGCATCCAGCGTTACGCTTTTCGGCAGCAGCCAAACCTCGCCGTTCAATACCCTTGTCGGATCACTGAACGACGCGCTGACAATAAAAATCAACGGGTACAGCACAATGACGATAATTATCGCGGCGTTCGCGTATATGATGACATCGAATACCCGTTCATTCGCGGCCTCTTTTACTGTCGACGGCTTGGACATGGCACGTCCCCCCCTTTACCATAAGCTTGTCTCCGACGTCTTGCGCGCAATCCGGTTCACGAACAGCAGCAGGATCAGATTGATAACCGAATTAAACAGCCCGATTGCTGCCGTGTAGCTGTATTCTCCCTTTAAAATGCCTGTCGTGTAGACAAACGTGGAAATGACGTCGCTTGATTCCAGATTCAAGTTGTTCTGCATCAACAATATTTTCTCAAAGCCAATGTTCATGAAATGGCCGATATCCAAAATAAGCAAAATGATAACGACAGGCGCGATTCCTGGCAAAGAGATGTGCCAGATGCGCCGCAGCCTCGACGCCCCGTCCATCTTGGCCGCCTCGTAGAGCTGCGGGTTCACCCCGCTGAGCGCCGCAATATAGATAATGGACTGCCACCCCATGTTCTGCCATATGTTAGAGCCGATAAAGATGGTCTTGAACCAGCCGGCTTCCTCAAGAAAACGAATCGGCGTACCGCCGACGGCCTCGATCAACAGATTGATCGGACCGCTATTGGGCGAGAGGAACACGTTCAGAATGCCCACGATCACGACCACCGAAATAAAATGCGGAATGTACGTAATGTTCTGCAGCCATTTGCTGAAAGTCTTGTTGCGTATTTCGTTGATGATCAGCGCCAGCAAGATCGGAATCGGGAAGGCGATCAACAAGGAAAACAAATTGATGGACAGCGTATTCCACAGCAGCCGCCAAAAATAATACGAATCAAAGAAGCGTTCGAAATGCCCGAAGCCCTCCCAGCTGCTGCCGAGGATACCTTTTGCCGGATTAAAATTTTTAAACGCGATTTGCAGCCCGTACAACGGACCATAATGAAACACCAGATACCAGATGACTGGCAGAAGCAGCATGAGATACAGGTCATATCGCTTGGCCATTTGCCTTAAAAGGCGGGAACCCCGCCTCGAATCGCTTCGAGGCAGAGCCATTGATGTATCGGCTTTGACACGCTTCAAGGGCATCCACTCCTTATCCATGATGTAGCAGCATTATTTCTGCATCTTGTCATAGGCATCCTGATACAATTTCTCCAGCTCGTCTACTTTCATCTTCTTGAGCGTGGATTGGAATTCTCCCCACTTGTCGAAGCTAAGCGCGCCAACAATGAATTTCGTGCTTTGCTCTTCGTAATATTTGTCGATGTCGTTGCGCAGAATGTTGACCTGCTGCGCGGTTTGCTCGTCAAACATCGGAGCCGCATAACGAACCTCCGGCATGAACGGATCCAGCTTCTGCTGCGCCTCCTGTACCTGCGGCGGATTGATGAAAGAAGCAACCTGCTCGCTGATGAGATGAGGTGCCCCTCCCCCGGCGTAAGGCGTGATTTTGGCCTGATTGCTAATATCCTTCAGGAAATCTTCTGTATAGAACGGAATCCCGTCCTTGAGTTCATAATGCTCCCCTTCCCTGCCGAACCTCAGAAGCGTCGATCCTTCGTCGCTATAGAAATAGTCGATCCAGCGCATTGTGACTTCAGGGTATTTATTAATGGACGTGATGGCAAAGGCTCCAAAATCCCGCGCAATCGGCAAGGCCTGACTTTGCATCCGATCTCCGTTCGGGCCGGCCGGAGGCGCGATTCCGGTATACTGATCCTGGATCGACAAGAAGTTATTGTTGGTTTGGTCAAAGAAGAATCCCGCATTGCCCGACCCCTGCTTGGCCAAATACTGCGCTTCGGTGTGCGAGAAGATTTCGGGGTCCAGCAGCTTTTCCTTGTAGAGCTTATTTAAGTACATGAGCATCTCTTTATTCTTGTCGCTGCCCATCCAGATGCTCACTTTGTCGTTGTCGATGTTGATGTTATATCCGAGCTGCGTATCCAGACCGAATGAGCCGCTCATCGCGGCAACGACCGCCAATCCGACACGGGCCGTCATCGGAATTTCATCCTGCTTCCCGTTGCCGTTCGGGTCACCGTCGCGGAAGGCAAGCAGCACCTCGTACAGTTCGTCCGTCGTCTCCGGCACCTCCAGACTCAACTTCTCCAGCCACATCTGGTTGATCCATTTCTTATCCGTCCGCGCCGCGCCCAGCGTCACAATGCCCGGAACCGCATAGATATGACCCTCCGGCGTCGTGATGCCCGCCCGGATTTCGGGATATTCCTCCATCAATTTCTTCAGGTTCGGCGCGTATTCATCGATGAGGCCTTCCAGCGGAATCAATTGGCCTGCCGATCCGTAGCGAACGGCTTCCAGCGGCGATAGGCCGGAACGGAACAAAGCATCCGGCAGCTCGTTGGAGGCAAACAACAGATTTTTCTTCTCTTGGAAACCGTCCGTCGGCGCTTCAATGAATTCGACCTTCACATTGCTTAATTTCTCGTAATCCTGAAACACCGGCATCTCTTTGAACGGACCGTTCACGGGTGCAATCCGGGTGAACATCTTGAGATCCACGGGCTGCTCTACAATCGGAAACCCTGTAGCATGAACGACATTCTCTGTACCTTCGGGCGCAGCTTCTTTCTTCGAACCTCCATCGGAACTGCATCCGGCCAGCATCAAGCTGGAAGCGAGCATCGTGATGACCGCGTTTCTTCCCCAGCGTTTACGCATAAATAAGCGACCCCCATATCTCTTCATTCACCAAGCGCCATTTGTAAGCGTTTACCGCCTGGTGTGTGATTATTATAATCCACCCTTCAAGACGGCCCATTACAAAAATATGACCATTTACTCCACATATTTTACGGTTCTTGAAAGGCGGCTTCCCTGCACGTTCTCCTGCCGATCCGAATACTGGGTTTTTCAGCCTATCCTCTTCCCAAGCGGTTCAAATACTCCTGCGGGGTTACCCCCGTTATTTCCTTGAATACTTTGAAAAAATAGTTATGGGTCGTAAAACCCACTTGATTGCTGATTTCCTTGATCGAATATTTACCGCTCTCCAGCAGCTTCCGCCCTGCATCGATCCGTACCCGATTCAGATACTCCGAGAACGTCCGCTGCGTCTCTTCCTTGAAGATTCTGCTTAAATAAGAAGAGTTCAGGCCGATTGCGCCGGCGGCAAGCTCCAGCGTGACATAACCCGGATACCTCTCCAGAATAAAATGAACAGCCTGCGTGACATGCCGGGAATACGGACCCGCTGCACGGTGCTGCTTCAGTAGGCCAAGCAAGCCCGCATAGTAGGATTGCAGCCATAACACTAACTCCCCAACACTGCCGATTCTTCCGAGCTCGCTTCTTGAAGGAAGCTTCTCCTTCGCATTTTCCGCAGATGGCATCCATGTCTTCCATGCCTTATCCCCGGTTAACATGAGCTCGCTAACGATCATCTGGACCGTATGCGAATGGATCGGCAGATGGCGGATCGAAGCAAAGATGGAGGAGATTAACCCGTGCACGTCTTCGACGTCCAGCCTTTCAATCGAAAGCAGAAGCTGTTTGTGTTCCTCGATCGTCAAAGATACGCGCTGATGGTTTCCGCCAGCAAGTCCGCCGGCCCGGCCCGGTATTCTTGGAGCGGCACTGCTTCCGGTCGACTCCGCCGTGGAAGCATCGAGCACCCGCTCAGCGGAGCTATAACTTGAGCCGAGTTGAGACAAGCTGGTGCATACATGTCCGACGGAGGCCACGCATTTTAAATTAAGGAACAGCTCAATCGCATGCTGAAGCTTCCTCATCCGCCCGGCTATCTCGTTCTTTATGGCATGTTCGCTCCGCTCCTTGAACGCAAACACGACAATAAACCTTCCATCCTCCACGTAAGCCGCCGTCCGCTCCTGAATATCGCCCAGGCTCTGCTGCATGATATCGACTACCTGCTGAACCAGCCGGTTCGTTTGCACGTCGCTGTATGACTCCGTCAGCAGCAGGAACGGAACAATCTGCACAGCCGCTGCCGCATAGCTTAACGCGTGGGTGTAAAGGCGATTTTTTTGTGAAAAAGCCTCAACCTCCATGGTTGCATCCTTCCGCCCGCTAGCGAGATACACGATATAATCGCGAATCAGCACGGGATTCAGCCTCTCAGCCACGGCCTCGTGAGCCATGCGTTCATCCAGCAACCGATCCTCCTGCCGCAACTCCAGGACCGCTTTGTTCAACAGGGTGACCAGCGCTGCACCGTCCAGCCGATGCTTCAACAGATAATCGATGGAGCCGTTCTTCAGACACTCCCGCACGTAGTCATAATCATCATAGCTGCTGAGCATAATCGTCTGAATAAGTGGAAACCGTTCTTTAATCGCCCGGTTGAGCTCTACGCCGTTCATTTCGGGCATATTCACGTCAATAATCGCAATATGCGGGGGAGACTGCTCAATCATGGCCAAGGCCATTAATCCGTTATGCGCTTGGCCGCATAATTCGAATCCATGCTCATTCCAGTCCAATAACGTTCGCAGATCATGCCGCACGAGCGGCTCATCATCAACGAGCAGCACTTGAAACATGGCTTTATATCACCTCTTGTCGGGATTTGTCCGTACTCTCCATTTTTTTCGGCAGCCGGATCTCCGCCTTCGTATATAAACCCGGTTCACTGTACAACTTGACGCCGTACGAATCGCCGTACATGTGAACGATCCGCTCATGCACGCTGCGCACGCCCATACCGCTAAAACGGGAGGTTTCTCCCTTCTTGCCAGTCTCGCCCGGCAGGTGCGCCCTTTGCCCTTCCGTTATGCCCTTGCCATTGTCGATCACTTCAATCTTCAGGTCGCTGCCCTCATCGCATACGCGTATCAGCACGAGCCCTTCCTGCTCCATCGCTCCGATTCCATGAATGATGGCATTCTCCACAAGGGGCTGCAGCATCAGCTTCAGCACCCGGCATTCCAGCAAAACGTCGTCCTCGATCTGGGTAACCATCCGGATCGGCTGCATATACCTGTACTTCACAATGGAGATATAGCGTTCAACATAATCCAGCTCCTCCCTCACCGTCAGAAATTCACTCGAATTGCCCAGAACGCCGCGCATGAGCTCAATCAGCGATCCGGACACCTCTTCGATATTCGGCACGCCGTTCATCTTGGCCAAATACTTGATGGTGTTGAGCGAATTGTATAAAAAATGGGGATGAATTTGTGCCTGAAGCGCCGTCAGCTCGGCCTCCCGCTTCTCCTTCTCGCTGACCCGGATCCCTTCCAGCAGCCGTTTCAATTCCTCCACCATGCTGATAAAGACGCGGTAAAGCTCCCCTGTCTCGTCCTCGCCTTTGATTTCCTTTCTCGGGAACGTCAGATTCCCTTCCTTCACGAACATCATCAGGGACTTCAACCTCCGGATGTTGAGGGTGATTCGGGAAGATACTTGCAGCGAACCGATCAGGATAACAATGAAGACGATAACCGATACCTCCGCCAACAATTTACGGAGCCTTGTCGATTCGCTAAGGAGCGAATCCATCGGTATCAGAGCCAGGGTGGTCCATCCCGTATAACCGGATTGGCGGCTGACGACGATGTAGTCTCTGCCGTCAATGGCTTGCTTGATGGCATCCCCATTCCCTGCGAGCTCCCCATGGATGCTGAGGATCTTCTCGAACGAAGGGGCAAAGGATGGCGCCGATTCGGCCTCATAGACAAACCCGCCCTGCTTGTCCAGCACATAGACCATGCTATCGGTGGTCGGCTTTACGCCGTATGTTTTTTGGATGAAATCATAATTCAAATCCACCATGACAACCCCGATCGGTTCACGGTTATACCGGATCTCCCGCCCGACCGTGATGGCATCCGACACCCCGGTCTGCTTGAAATACGCATGACGCGATCCATTCTGGAGCATGTAATCCATCATTCCGGTCCCCAAAACCGTCTTGTCCAGCCACGGGCCACCCGAGAAAAACACCTTGCCGTTCAAACCGACCACGGTAATCCGTGAAATATACGGCTTGTAATCGATCAGAACGGATAGAAACTCATCGATCCGTTTCTGCTCTTGAAACCATTCATAGCTAATTTCTTCATGAGGGCTCAGCAAGGTGTCGATCACCGTGTTTTTGTTGGTCACCACGACGGTGTTCAGCCGGTCGATCTCTTCCAGCATCATATTCAGCGATTCATCCGCCTGCCTGATGCTGTCCGAGACCGAGGTGATCGCATTTTGCATGATCGTCTCACGCATGCTCATATACACAATGACCGTAATGGAGACAATGGATACGAGCGTAACCGCACTGAACGCAATGAAGATTTTCCCTTGAATGCTTCGCCTCGGTGATATCCACCTTTGAATCGTAGATAGTTTCATGGCGCGTGTCTCCTTTTTCCAGGTCAGAAGAAATAGATCGTAAACGTTTACAAAAACGTATTTTCGTCCGTACGGTCAGCATTGAGCTCCGCGCATGGTTATGGGAGGCACCTTATAATAGATCTTGAAAGCTCTGGTGAACGAATACAAATTCGGATAGCCGAGAGACAAGGCAATCTCGGTAATCGTTGCGTCGGTTTCTTGTAACAAGCGTTTCGCCTTTTCCATTCGTATGCGCTGAAGGTATTTTAATGGCGGCATTCCTACCTGATGGGTGAACATGTTGGAGAAGTACGACCGATGCACCCCCGCGAATTCGGCAACCTGCTGTACGGAAATCCCCTCGGTGGCATGCAGCTCCATATAATCCAAACACTCGTGAATCCATCCCGCAAGTTCCGTCGGCTGTGCGGAAGCCGTATCCGGGACCATCCCGGCGAGCAGCCCATAAATCAAGCCGTGCAGCTCCAGCGATACCGCCGGTTTCCAGCGCTCGACTGCGGCCAGGGCATCAATCACGCGTTCGGAGGATTCTTTGACCTTAGCGGATATCATCTGTTTGCCGAACGGGCTTTCCGGGAATAAGCCCGCCAGCTCCAATAATGGCTTGACCCTGTTCCCGTCCACTGCCAACCAGCTCATCTGAAGCGGTGTATCCGCGGGAAGCATGTGATAATAATAGGTCCGACCCGGAAACAGGCAGAACAGATCATTCTTCTGCAGATCCACTCGTTTGTCTTCGAACTCCAGCCGCACCCTGCCTTCATGTACAAAATGCAAGCTGTAACACTCGATTCGTTTCGGTCCGACCCTGTAATTGGGCTTGGCAATGCTTCGCCCGGCCCGGACAGGCCAGATCTGTTCCTCTTTATCCAAATATCCCGGCGTGTAATAGATGAACTCCGCATATTCATATTCGTATTCCTGCATCATGGCTCCCTCCTCTTCCTTCATTTTTCTATCAAGAATAACAAAATGACAATAAAAATATAACACCCCGCTATTTTTATAACCCGTTATTTTCAATATCATCATACTAGGAGGGGATTACACTTGTCGAGACGACCTAACATTTTGCTAATCACAAGCGATCAGCAGCATTGGAATACAATCGGCGCGTTTCAGCCTGAAATCTCTACGCCGAACCTGGACCGCCTCGCACGTCAAGGAACGACGTTCGATCGGGCATATTGCCCCAATCCGACCTGCACGCCGAGCCGGGCTTCCATCATTACGGGGCAGTACCCGAGTCAGCATGGAGCCTGGACCTTGGGGACAAAGCTGCTGGAAGACCGCCATACCGTGGGAGAGAGCTTCCAAGACGCAGGCTACCGGACCGCACTGGTGGGAAAGGCGCATTTTCAGCCGTTGAAATCAACGGAAGATTACCCATCCGTGGAGGCCTACCCGATTCTTCAGGATTTGGAGTATTGGCGGAATTTTCACGGTCCTTTTTACGGCTTTGATCACGTCGAGCTGGCCCGCAACCATACGAATGAGGCCCATGTCGGACAACATTATGCCCTATGGCTGGAGGAGCAAGGATGTGCCCATTGGCGGGATTACTTCCTGCCGCCTACGGGAACCATGGATCCTTCCCAAACATACACCTGGCCCATCCCGGAAAAATACCACTACAACACCTGGATCGCCGAGCGAACCAATGCGCTTTTGGACCAATATCAGAAGGCGGATGATCCTTTCTTTATGTGGGCTAGCTTCTTCGACCCGCATCCGGAATACCTGGTGCCGGAACCATGGGATTCGATGTATGATCCGGAAAAACTCACGATCCCATCCCTGACGCCCGGTGAGCATGACCGCAATCCGCCGCATTTTAGCCTGACGCAGGAAGAAGACCCCGATTTTTCCCATCTCGCTGAAACCGGGTTCGGCATCCACGGCTACCGTTCTCATCATTATTACGAATACGGCTCGAAATCCAGGTTAACGGCGTACGACAAGAAGAAGCTGGTCGCCGTGTATTACGGCATGATCAGCATGATGGATAAATATATCGGAAACATTCTCGATAAACTGGATGAACTGGGACTGTCGGAGGATACGATCGTTGTCTTCACCACCGATCATGGACATTTCTTCGGCCAGCACGGCCTTCAAGCCAAGGGCGGGTTCCATTACGAGGATTTAATCAAGCTACCATTCATTGCACGATATCCAGGACGGGTGCCTGCCGGAAAAAGGACAAATGCGATGCAGTCCCTGGTCGATTTGGCCCCTACCTTCCTATCCTTCTGCAATATACCGATACCGCCAGCGATGACGGGCATCGACCAAAAGGATGTGTGGCTCGGTAACGCGGACGCCGCGCGGCAGCACGCGCTCTGCGAATTCCGTCATGAGCCTACGACGATTCATCAAAAAACGTACATCGAGCAGCGCTATAAAATCACCGTTTATTACAATCAAACCTACGGCGAGCTCTTTGACCTGGAAGCGGATCCCGGCGAACTGCGCAATTTATGGGACGACCCGGGGTACAAGCAGCTGAAGGCAGAGCTTCTGCTCAAGTATATCTGGGCCGAGCTTGGCAAGGAGCCGATGCCGATGCCGAGAATTCATCACGCCTAATGGAAAGGATAAACGTGTACTTTAGCAGGCTGAAAGAACGGTTAACGCTGCTGGCCCGGCTATTTTGGACCTTCTTTCGCATCGGGCCTTCCACCTTCGGAGGCGGATATGCGATGCTGCCCATAATTGAGCGCGAAGTGGTGAGCAAGAAAAAGTGGGTAAACAAGGAGGAAATCGGTGAGCTGATCTCGCTTGCCGGTTCCGCTCCCGGCGGAGTCGGCGTGAATGCTGCCGCGATGATCGGCCACCGGCAAGCCGGTATTGCCGGGGCTGTTTCGGCCGTGCTTGGCGTGACATGCCCCACGTTTTTGATCGTGATCCTGATCAGCGTAGGTGCCGTTTTTTTTCGGGATCAACCTAAGGTTGAAGCTGCTTTAAAGGGAATGCATGGCGCCGTTATTGCGTTGATCACCGTCGCTGCTTACCGGATGGCCAAATATGCCGTCTTCGATGCGACGACAACGATATCCACCCTTGCCACCGTATCCGTGATGCTGTTTACAGGCGTGCACCCCCTCTATCTTATTGCGCTAAGCCTACTGTGCGGAATGGCCGCCATTCAGATAAAAAAACGGCTGGGCCTTCAAGCGAATACGGAGAAGAAAGCTGCGACCAACAGCTGCCCGGAACTGGAATATTACATTTGAGCGAAACGAATCGGGGCGATTGAAACATGTATTGGGACTTGTTCATGATGTTCATAAGTGTAGGCCTCGTGTCCTTTGGCGGCGGTTATGCGGTGATCCCGGTCATTCAGAAGGAGGTAACGGAAAAAGGGCTGCTGACTACGGCGGAATTCCAGCAGACCGTGGCGCTGGCCGGTATGGCGCCCGGTTCGATCGCCACCAATGCCGCTACGCTGATTGGCTATCAGTCCGCCGGCTATATCGGAGCCGCCGTCTCCACCGCGGGCATCATCCTGCCGTCGCTGGTTGTCATCGTGCTGCTCTCCGCTCTCTTCTATCGCATGCGGAGCAATCCATGGGTAAAATCTTCTTTATACGGCCTGCGTCCCGTAACGACAGGACTCATTGTATATGCAGCTATTCATTTTGGGTATCCCGATGAGGGCGAAGGGCTCATCCAGAGCCTCATTCCTACGCTGCTGATTTGCGGAGCCTGTTTATTTCTCTTGCTGAAGTACAAACTTCACCCGTTGTTGATTCTCCTAGTGGCCGGCGCTGCCGGCATTGTTTTATTCTAATTTGTAATAGGGAGGCGGGGAACAGACGGCTCAACACATACCCAAACGGTCCTCCTTCTTGTACATCGTGCACCCTGCTCCCTGTGCGCACAGTGCGTGGTCCGGGGCATGCTTGGATGGCTGTCGGCCGTGCGTGAATGATTGGACAAGGATGGCTTTCCAAACGCACGAATAACAAGCCGGAACCTTCATGGTCCGGCTTGTTTTCGTTTCCTTTTTATGGTGTCATCCGTTCAGAAATTCGTTTGGCCATCCACTCGTTTACGTCCCATAGATCCGTAACAGGAGCTCCTGTGAAGGGCAGCGCATGCATGTAACCGGAATTGGCAGGCCCGAATTCAGGCGTTATGCTGGTATAACTGAACCCTTGCTCTCTCCGGTATTGGACAATTCGTGTCCACCATGCTTCAAAGGCCGCAAGCTCCCGGCTATATTCAGGCGCCCCGGGATGGGGAACCTGCGGGCCCTGGGCATAGCCTACGCGCGCGTGAATATGGACGGTCCGGCGAATAGCGACCTCCATATCTTCCACATAATCCTCCAGCAAGGACTCGGTTACGCAGCACCAGTGGCTGAAATCGGCTGTAATGCTCAGCTCAGGGAACTCCTCAAGCAGGGTTCGCGTCGTCCATGGCGTGAACATCGCCCGCGATCGGTGGGTTTCATGGCCGATGGTGATGCCGACCTCTTGTTCCATCTTCAGTGCGGATTCGAAAAAACGAAATTGGTCCACAAGCTTCATACCGTCGCGGGCACTATGGGATACAATCAGCTTCGGATCGAAATCGGCAGCCCGGCGAACCTGCTCAGCGAAGGTTTCTTGATGGGGAACGGAGGTGACCACCTGTGCAATGTAATGAAGCTGCAGCTCGGCAAGCAGGTTTTTGAATTCGTGTTCCAGATCCCGAGGAGGCAGCGGGGCTTCAATCCCCGCGTAACCGGCTTGTGCAGCTCGCGTCAATTGGTCCCTGTAGCTTCCTTCCATGCCCCATAGGGCTTTATACAGCTGAATATTCAATTCGCGAATTCTCCCTTCCCCTTCAGGTTATTCGTTGACGAATTTCGTTCCGGCTATATTCTTCCCGCGGGCCAGCCACACCTTAAAGCCGGGGTTCTTATCCGGATAGACAAGCGCTTCCGTCGAGAAATACCGCATGGTGTAGCCGCAGCGACGGTACGGGCTAGTATTCGGCGCCGCGCCGTGAATGATGCGCGAATCGTGAAGCGAGCATTCTCCCGCTTCCAACTCGAAGTAAACCGCTTGAGACTCATCGACGGAACCGCTCTTGATTTGGGTGTCGAACAAATTGCTCGCCCGGTCCACTTCCTCATAATCGGAGAAACCGTTACGGTGCGTGCCCGGAATAACTCGCATGCATCCGTTTTCCTTCCAGCTGCGGTCGATCGCCAGCCATACGGTGATAATCTTGTCGAAGCTGCTTAATCTGCCATTCCAGTAGGCCGAATCCTCATGCCATGGCGTAGCACGTCCGACATGCGGATCTTTACAGATAAAATGGCTGGACCACAACCCGATATTCGGGCCGATGATCGGTTCAACCAGATCAAGCACCTCATCGGATAACAGAAAGTCCAGCAGCCTTTCGTCACGGAAATGCGGCGTATCCAGCTCGTCGGATAATTTGCTGCCCTTCTCCTCCAGCTGCTCTTCAAAGATGGATGTCAGAACCTGCATTTTTTCGGCACTAAACAGCGGTTTCTTGTACAAGTAGTACCCATGTTCCTTATAAAACTCAACTTCCTGTTTCGAAAGGGCTTGCGTTGTCATCCTCATAACCTCCAGTCAAGTAAGGATTTCGTTAACTGTGGTCATTATATCCCGGACGATCAGAGCCATACTGCGCATTCGTTAGGATAAATGCTGCATATCTTCGGTTATCTCAGCCTTGTTGCGGTACTGGCGGGGAGATATTCCTTTTCGCTGACGAAACACCCTTTCAAAATGCCCCAATGTATTAAAGCCGGAAGCGTAACAAATTTCGGTAACGGGCAGCGAGGATGCCTGCAGCAGCGATTCAGCGAATTGCATTCTGACATTTTGCAGATAACGTTGAAAAGACTGCCCCACGGATTTCGAAAAGCACTCGCTGAAATAAGTAGCCGAGTATTGGGCCTGGCCCGCTGCATCCTCCAATCTCAAATCCTCACGGAAATGATGATGAATGTAGATTAGAGCCTTTTGCAGGTTTAAGTTGAGCTGCCGATCTTTCGTCCCGTTCGTGGGCAGGAGGCGATTTGCGGCGCTGCCCCGATACAGATCCACCAACAGCCGCTGAAGCGTAGCCCGGATCGCGATCTCGCTGCCTTCCCGCCAGGCTCCGTTTTCCTCCCTCATCCGTTCATAGTCGGCGAATACCCCCGGGAGCTGCTTCTCCTCAAGCTGTGCTTGCAGCAGAAGCTTCCCACCGAATAACCAATGGTAGATGTGATCATCCATCATAGCCTCGGTGAAAATGACATTATAAATTTCAAGAGGTTCCTCTTTCAACGAAACCAGCTCATGAAAATCGGCTGGCGTCAGCAAGAAGATGGTTCCGGATGACAGCGGATACGAGGAACCGTTGAGCCTGTGCTCACCTTTTCCAGAAACCACATAACTCAGCTCGTAAAATTCATGCCAATGCAGCGGAATCGTCCCCGGATGGATGCCATGAAACACCTGAACAGGCGCGTGGGGCTGCAATTGGTAATCTTCATTGGTTAGCCTGGGAGGCTGCTTGGTTTGCACTAAAGACACTCCTTTTCATCGCAATGATTAAAGACGTGCACCATGTTGTCATATCATTCGCTTGCATACACTCGCTCGCTATTCCTATGATCCGTCTTCGCCGATCATTTGCAGCTCAATTTGTTTCATTTCGTAAAAATATCCCTTTTGTTCCATCAGCTCTGCATACGTGCCCGCTTCAATGACCCTGCCTTGGTCCATGACCAGAATCCGGTCCATCTCCTCCAAGCCGGTCAGCCGATGGCAAATCAGAACAAGCGTATCGTTAACCGCTTGCGCCAGCAGTTGCCGAAAAACACGCTGCTCCGTAACGTAATCCAGTGAAGACGCCGGTTCGTCCAGAAGCCATAGGCGTCCCTCTCGGAGCATCGCCCGGGCCAAGGCTAAGCGCTGCTTCTCTCCCTCCGACAAGTTCTCCCCTTTTTCATACACCCTATCGTCCAGGGACTTGTTCGGCAGCTGCACTTTATCCAGTATAACCGACAACGCTTGATCGGAATGATGTTCCTCATTCAGCAGCAGGTTGTCCCGAATGGTGCCCCGAAAGAAATGACTGTGCTGCAGCACAACCTTTGAGGCTTGCCAAATGCTCGTTTCATCCAGTTCCTTAACCGAAGTATCATTCAAACGAATCTGGCCGTCGGTCGGTAAACGCAGCTTGAGCAGCAATTCGATGAGGGTGGTTTTCCCTGATCCGCTCGGCCCGACAATGGCGGTTTTAGATCCCGGCGGTAGATAGAGGGAAATGTCTTTCAGCACTGGGCGCCATTCATCTTCATATTGAAATGAAACACCGCTCAGCTCAATGGAAACGGCCTTCTCGATAGAGAGGACACCGCTTGGCTGCGGCGGCTGCTTATCTGCGGCATGAACCGTTTCCGCAAGCCGAGCTGCCGCATGTTCGCTATCCAGCTTATAAGCAGGCAGTGTGGCCATTGGCGCAGCTTCTTCAAACACCGTAAGCGAAGCCATGACCAGCATGGCGAGAAATATGCCGGCCAGCGAGCCGTCCATAATCAAATAGGCGCCAAGAATCAGTACGCCCCATGAAATCAGATACGATACAAAAACATGCAGCGATTGTCCGCGCAGCAAATGCCGGGCTGCCGCTTGCTGTTCCGCTGCCAATGCAGCAGAGGTGCGCTGCAGCTGCTGCTCGCGCTTTTTCATTTGCCCGTATACTTTCAAATCGCGGAAACCGTAAAGCATTTCGGTCACTTCGGTGGATAGCGCCGCTCGTTCTTGGCGAACGCGGCCATATATCCTTCTCTGCCCAAGGAGAACAAGTCCCGGAACCACAAAAGCCGTTGCCAGCATCCCCAGCACAAACAAACAGGCAATCCAGAATGAAAAGGCGGAAGTAAACAAAACCGTAGCCAGAAACACCATGACAACCATGATAGGCGGATAGGCGACGCGCAGAAAGTAATGCTGTAAACTCTCTACATCCCCGACGATCCGTGCGAGCAGCTCTCCGCTCCGTTTTTTACCCAATATCCCTGGCGTCAAAGGAACCAGCTTGGCAAAAAAGGATGTACGCAAACGGCTGAGCAGAGAGAATGTCGCCCGATGGGAATACAAGCGTTCCGCGTAGCGGCTTGCCGCCCGCAGCAAACCCAGTATTTTTACCAGGGACGTCAGCACAATCAAGGTATAGAGCGGCGGGGCAAATACCGTCTGGGAGATCACATACCCGCTTGTGGCGAAGAGGCATACACCTGCGATGCCCGCAACGAATCCTCCGATAATGGCGATGGCAATATCCTTCCGTTCCTGAATCATCGCCTTGCTTAAAATAGCCAGCTCATTCATGCGAGTCCCCCTTTCCGCTGGGCATCCACCATGTCAGCATATTGGGGCAGACGCGCTAGAAGCTCATCATGTCGCCCGCTGTCCAGCAGCGCTCCGTTGTCCATAAACAATATCCGGTCGGCATGCCGTATCGTGTACAAGCGGTGCGCCACGGTAATCATGGTCGCTTTGCTTGCAAGCTCGGCAATGGACCGCTGTAGGACGCGTTCGGTGTGCAGGTCCAATCCGACGGTGGGCTCATCAAACAAAATAACGGCAGGCTGCTTCAAAAAAGCACGCGCCAGCGCCAGCCTTTGCTTCTCGCCGCCTGACAATCCCCGGCCCCCTTCGCCGACAAAGGTGTCATAGCCCTGCTCCAACTCGGCTGCAACCGCAGCAAGTCCGGCGGCCTCCGCCGCCTGCAGCACTTCGTCCCTGGAGACGTCCCTGCCCGCGCCAATCGCAATATTGTCGGCAAACGTGCCGGCAAAAATATACGGATGCTGGGTAATGTAGCTAACATGATCAAACCATGAAGCCTCATCGTATTGCGCAAGCGGACGTCCGTTCACCAGCACTTCTCCCGACGTTGGCGCAAGCAGCCCGGCAATAAGATGCAGCAAGGTGGTTTTGCCCGATCCGCTTTTACCGACGATGGCGATTTGCTCCCCTGGTCCAAACGACATGGAGCCGGCTGCAAGCTCGAAGGAATCCGGCGCATACCGAAACCGGACATCCCTCAGTTCGATGGTTGGCGGGATCCGAATCAAACCCTGATCGGATGCCCCAGGTTTATCCGCCGCATCCATCGGATCGTCCCCGTTTGTTCTGTCTTTTTTCCCGGCGCTCTCTTGTCCATCTGTCACTGCTCCTGCTTCCCTTGTTTCCGTGAGCATCTCCTCTACTTTACGGATGGCCCCCATGCTGGTACGACCGCTGTGAAAAGCAGTTCCCGTGTTTTTTAGCAGGCTGTAAAACTCGGGCACCAGCAGCAGGATCAAAAAGGCGGTATGGAAGGAAAGCGTTTTGAAAACCAGCAGCTGCAGCGCAAGCTCAAGCGCAACAACGCCAATGCTAAGCATGACGATGGATTCCAGCATGAAGGTGTTGGTAAACGCAATCCGCAAAATGCCCATCGTTGCATCCCGATAGCCAAGGCTGCTGCGTTCAATTTCCTGCTGCTGATGATCCGTCCGACCAAACAGCTTGAGCGAAACCAGCCCTTGAAGAGAGTCGAGAAACGTACCGGAAAACTCGGCCAGCTGTGCGAATTTCTCCTCCGATTTGTTCTTCGTTTTCAGCCCCACAAGCACCATAAAAATCGGGATAAAGGGGGCGGTAAACAGCATAATCAAGCCAGAATTTATATGCTCCGTAAAAACAATGACCAGAATCAGGACAGGAATGATGGCAGCTTCTATCATACGCGGCATATACTGGCTGAAATAACTGTCGGCCTCGTCCACGGCATCCAGCGCCACACTGACCTTTCCGCCCGTTTGTCCACGAAGTGTGGAAGCTACGGAAGCATGGGCCAGCTTACGCAGCACCGCTGCTCGCATCTCCGTCTTGGCACTGGCAGCCATGTGCAAGCCGATGATCCCGTTTCCATAAGACAGCAGCGTCCGCGCAGCCATCACAGCCAGCAAAGCGCCAAGTATGACACCAACCGACGAAAAGGAAGCCCGCTGCACAAAAATCCTCTGGACCGCTTCGGCGAGCAGCACGGCCTGGCCTGCCATGGCTGCACCGAGCCCAAGCGACATGAACCCCAAGAGAATCAACCGTTTTCTTTGTGCGGACATTTGCTCAGACAGCAAAGTGGTTTTCCCCTTCAACTAACTCCCCTCCTTTATACCAAACCGCTGCAAGGTGCTCCCAAATGAAGTGATACCCACACACGATTATTATTTTTTGCCTTTTACATAATCCGCATCAAACAGGAATAACCTGAAGACCAGTATAAGGGACGGAATCAGCAGGCAGAGACCGCCGATAAAGGCTGCCACAAGCGCAGCGCCCATCGACTCATGCGTGGCTCCGCTTTGAATCGTAATGTACGGATCCAGAATATAAGGATATTGCCCGATACCGTATGCAAAAAACGCACAGAAAAATTGCAGCATGACACAAATAAAAGCCAGTCCGTAGCGGCGGCCTTTGTACAGCAGCCATACGGCTATCATGAAAAAACCGACGGAAAGCGCCAGCAGCCACCATAAATCCATCATGTTTTGAAAATGCCGCTCATTATGTTGACTGAGGAAAATAAATGCCGTGAGCGCGGCAATGATGGTTGGCGTACTCCAAAACAGGGCATATGTCCGCACCAGCTTTAGCGCCGGCTGATCGTCCGCCCGGAAGGCGTAGAAGGCCAGGAACGACCCGCTTATAAACAGTACCGATACGATGGCCAACGCGACGATGCTCCACGACAACGGACTCGTCATCAGCGTCCAATATTCCAGAGAAACAGCTCCGCCCCTTTCCACAATAAAACCGCCTTCGGAAAGCGTTAATGCTACCGACAAGGAAGCCGGTATCAGCAAACCTGTGGCCCCATATAAAAACAGATACACGATATTTTCTTTGGAGCCGTAATTTTCAAACGCGTAAAAGGAGCCGCGGATCGCCAGCAGAATTATGGCGATGCTTCCCGGTATAAGCAGCGCAGAGCCATAATAATAGGCCGTGTCCGGAAAAAAACCGACGATGCCGATAAAGAAAAAGACAAAAAACACATTGGTAATCTCCCAGACCGGCGATAAATAGCGGGATATCAATCGATTGATCAGGTGGTCCTGCTTCGTCAGACGGGCATAGAAGGCAAAAAAACCAGCACCGTAATCAATGGAGGCAATTATTAGATAGCCGTATAAAAACAGCCAAAGAACGGAGATGCCTATCAACTCGTAATGGATCATACCGGCTCACCCTTTCCCGTGGATTGATCGCGTTTCTCTTTCACGAACTCGTCCAGCTCGGCTTCTGCCGGTTTATTACGGAACAAGCGTCTCAGTACAAAGACACACATGGTCCCCAGTACAATATACAATAGCAGGAAGAGGAAAAAGAGAATCCTTACATTCGGTGAAGTCGTAGCCGCCTCCTCTACGCGCATATATCCGCGGATAATCCATGGCTGCCGCCCGAGCTCCGCATAGAACCAGCCCATTTCAACGCCCAAAAATGCAAGGGGCGCACTAAAAACAATGGCCCGAAGCAGCCACTTGTTGAGCTCATTGCGTCTCTTCCAGAACAAAAACAGGAAATACAGGACCGCAACGGCCAACACAACAAAACCGATCCCGGCCATCAAATCAAACAAATAGTGGACAAGCAGCGGCGGCCTTTCATCAAGCGGAAACTCCTCCAGCCCCTTTACCTCGGCATCAAAGTCTCCGAAGGCCAGGAAGCTGAGCGCTTTCGGAATGTGGATGGCTCCCATGACCTCCCGTTCTGCATTAAGCCAGCCCAATAATATCAAATCCGCACCGCTTTCCGTTTCAAAATGCCATTCTGCGGCCGCCAGTTTCTCCGGTTGATGCTCCGCCAAAAACTTGGCCGACATATCCCCGGCTAAGGTTGTCAGCAAGCTGAACACCAGAACAACCGCCATCATGAGCTTCAATGCTTTCTTGTAATATGCCGAGGCCCCTTTTCTTAGAATCACGTAGGCTGCGATTCCTGCCAGCAGGGCAGCTCCCGTCAAATAGGCCGAGGTTAGTACATGGAATACTTTTGAAGGCGTCGCTGTATTCAACATCGCCTGCAGCGGGTTAACCCCCGTAAAGTGGCCTGCCTCCATGACAAAGCCTCCAGGCTGATTCATGAAACCGTTCACCGTCGTAATAAAAATAGCGGACATGCCTGCCCCGGCGACAATCGGAATCGTCAGCAGCCAATGGATATACGGGTTGCGGAACCGATCCCACGTGTACATATATATCCCCAGGAAAATGGCTTCAAAAAAGAATGCAAAAACCTCCATAAATAACGGGAGCGCAATGACATTCCCCGCCACTTGCATAAAATTCGGCCAAACAAGCGCAAGCAGCAAGGAGATCGCCGTTCCAGTCACCACGCCAACCGCCACCGAAATAACGAACCCTCGCGTCCATCTTTTGGCCATGAGCGTATAATGGGGATCCTTCTTACGTATACCGACAAATTCGGCAATGGCAATCATTAACGGAACACCCACGCCAACCGTGGCAAAAATGACATGAAACGCCAAGGTTAGCCCCGTCAGCCATTTGCTCCACAGCACCGTATCTATAACCACGAGATACTGCCTCCTTTCAAACTCTGTTCATTCGTTGATCGGGATTGACCCTAACCATACATACCCGATAATTAAACGTTATTATAACGAAGCCATGTCTCAAATGAATCACGAAAGCCTCTCGTTCAACAAACAATCGAATCTTTCCGACAACTCGGTGAAAAACAAGAAAATCACTCCATCGAGTCATTGTACTATTAACCGATGTATGGTATTTGAAGCTGCATGCTCATCTACTCGTACATTCGATAAAAAAGAAAAAGTCCCCGTAAATACGGGGACCAGGCACTCTTCTTTGAATGAAACAACCGACTCTATGTTTTTCTATTTATTCGGACGCACTTTCTGCAGGTCTGACCGTAGATTCTCTTACGATAAGCTCAGGGTCAATCCGAACATTGCCCCCGCGTTTCATCGTACCATCCATGCGCTTCAGCAGCATATCCGCTGCGGCAAGCCCAATCCGGTCAGTAGGCTGCCGAACCGTTGTCAAATGGGGGCGCAGCTTGGACGAGATATACTGATCATCATAACCGACAATGGCTACCTGTTCGGGAACCCGGATGCCCTCTTCCAGAAGAGCGTTCATGACTCCGAGCGCGATATTGTCATCGCCTGCGAATACGGCGGAAGGAAGTCGTCCTTCCCGCAGCCATTTACGGCAGACATCATAGCCAAAGTCGATTTCGAAATCGCCCGTAATCATTTCGAACGGCGCCAGGCTTCTTTCCTCAAGCGCCTGCAGAAAGCCGCTGCGGCGTTCTCTCGTACTGCGGAACATATCCTGCCCGCTGATATGCGCAATGGAGGTATGGCCGAGATCAAGCAGGTGCTTCGTTGCGGCATAACCGCCTTTGTAGTTGTCTATAGTGACGGAATAAGCGTCATTATCCGGCTTCTGGTTGTCTATCAGGACATAAGGGATATTCCGCCGTTTCAATTCCACGATATAGTTGTCTTCTTCCATCGGTGAGAGCAGAATCAGTCCGTCCACGCGGTCTTCCTGAATCAGATAATGGGCTTCGTCGGAGCCTATGCCCGTAGAGACCGAAATGGCGAGGAAATAACCGTGAAGTGCCAGCACCTCATTCAGCTCCTTCACCACAGCGTCGAAGAAAGAGTCCTGAAGGGTGGTCACAATCAACCCGACGATCCCTGTCTTACCGCGGGCTAAACTCCGGGCAGCCGCATTGGGACGGTAATCAAGCTCCTTGATGGCTTCCAGAACCTTAAGTCTGTTTTTCTCTCGAACCGATTCGGCACCGTTTAAGACACGTGAAACCGTCACGACGGACAGTCCTGATTTTTTGGCTACGTCAAATATACTAACCTTCATTGTTTATACTCCTTGCGGCAGATTTTCCGTACGTTTACATTGACTTAACACTAGTATACATGCACGGAGGCCTGGCCGCGAAGCTAATTTAACAAAAGCACCGCCCCTTTCGGGACTTTACGATAGTTTGTTTTAACGTTTGATAATTTCCATGACTTTTTTCTGGATCGTCGGCATCACTTCTTCAACGGTCTTATGTCCGGTATCGATCGGCTGCATTTCGTTGATGAACATGTCGTTAATCTGCGAATAGTTGGTGATCAGGTGATTGTAGGATTCAAAGCCGTATTTGACAGCGCCTTCGTAAACCTTTTTCACATCTTCCGGATCGATGCCCTCAAAATGCTTGTAGTAAGCCTCGGCTGCCTTCGTATTGACAGGAGGGTTGCCGCCGCTCAGGTCAATGGATTTTTCCTGAACTTCATCGCTGACCAGATATTTGATCCATTCAAAAGCTTCCTTCGGATGCTTGGAATCTTTCAGAATAAAGAGTGGATCGACGAACAGCACGCTGCGGATCTTGTCGTTGCCGCCGGCAGGAACTGCAGCCACGCCGACCTTGAACGGGAAGTCATTGGAGCCGGCCAGGCTCCAGGAACCGCTGACGGTCATGCCAATCTTGCCGGTTACGAATGCATCGCCATTTTGCCCGGCTACGCTCTTGCTCCATTCCGTCGTCGGGGAAACCTTATCTTTCAAAATCAGGTCAAACAGTTTGTTATAGGTTGCGATCACTTCAGGAGAATCGAAATGAGTCTCTGAAGGCACGCCGCCGTTAGTCCAGGTATCCTGGGAGTATGGCTCAACGCCGAAATACAGCGGGCGCATATCGCGTTCGGACCATGTGAAGTCGACGCCATACTGTGTTTTAGCGATATCGTCGGATACATGAGTCATTTTCTTTGCATCTTCGACCATTTTGTCAAATGTCCAGCTCTTGTCCTCGTAATCGCTTGGAGGATAAGGAACATTAGCAGCATCGAACATGTCTTTGTTATAGAGCATGAGAGTCACATACATATTGACCGGAATGCCGTATACATGGTCTTTGACGGTATAGATTTCCATGAGGTCATCCGGGATGCTGTAATCGGATGCTTTAAATCCGTCTTCTTTTATGATGTCGCTCATATCAAGCAGCATGTCTTTATTGAAATATTCCGCAAAGCCGCCGTAGCCATAGTGGCTTGTCACGTCAGGCGATTTACCGCCGGCGATCAGCGTTTGCAGCTTGCTGTCGAACTGCTCGTAAGGAGCCTTTTCTATTCTGACCTTGATGTTAGGGTGCTTGGCTTCAAAGTCCGGAACCAGCTTTTCAATAAATGTGCGGTCTTCCGAATCCATCGTGTAATGCGTAATCGTTACTTGCTCGCCTGCAGAGCCGGCGCTGTCGCCTTTGCCTGCGGGAGCCACTTCTCCCGCTGATTTGCCGCCGCTGCAGCCGGACAATGCCAATACGACGAGCATGCTGAATGCAAGCAGAATTGCATAGGTCTTTTTGGTCCTTCTTTTTTTCATGATCTACAATCCCCCATATACTCAAGTTTTTTGCCGCCGCTGCGGCGGGGTCTTTACTTGATGCCTGTAAGTACAATTCCTTCAACGAATCGCTTCTGGGCTATCGCAAATAAGGTGACGATCGGCAGCATGGCGAGCACGGAGGCAACCATGAGCAGATGCCACGGCGGAATGCGAAACCGCGACGAGGTGAAGGAAGACATACCGACTGGAAGCGTAAATTTATCCGATGAGCTTAGATAGAGCACGGGTGTTAGCAGGTCGTTCCAGCTGTAAATAAAGGCAAAAATCGCAACGGTTGCAAGTGCCGGACCAGACAGAGGCAAGGCAATCCGCCACCACATCCGCAGCTCGCCGCAACCGTCCATGCGTCCGGCGTCAAACAGCTCATCCGGAAGTGTGGAAAAGAACTGGCGCAGCAAAAAGATGTTGTATGCCGAGCCGAAAAATGCAGGTACGATCAGCGGCAAGAACGTATCGATCCAGTTCAGCTTGGAAAAAAGAATGAACTGCGGAATCATAATCGCCGGATAAGGAAGCATCATGGTGCTGAGCATCAGCATGAACCACAGGTTGCTGCCCTTGCCCCGGTATCTGGCGAAGCCGTAGCCTGCCAGCGCCGACGACAACAGGGTGCCGACTACGGTCAAAGTGCCGATAATGAGACTGTTCATGTACATTTGACCAAAATTCAGCGTTTCGAAAATTTCCTTGTAGTTGCTCCACTGCCAGGACTCCGGCAAAAAGGTCGGAGGAAACCTCAGTAGTTCCTTCTTCGATTTCAGCGAGGTCGAGACCATGAAAAACAAAGGCAGGAGCATGAGAAAGGTGGTGACCACCAAGGCAATAAAGCTGGCAATGCTTATTGCATCGATTTTGCGCCGACGTTTATTCGTAGAAGGTGAAGTCGAAGGACTGGCTGCCGGAATGATACTCATCTGCGTCCGCCTCCTTCATAATGAACATAACGGTTAGAGAACTTCATAATTAGTGCCGTAAACAGCATGACAACGATCAACAGAACCCACGCGAGAGCGGAAGAGTATCCGGCCCGGTATTCTTTGAAGGCACTGGTATACAGGTTGTAAACATAGAACCATGTCGAGTAGTTGGGACCGCCTTGGGTCATAACGTACGCTTGGGTAAATACCTGGAAGGAGTCAATGACCCCCATAATCAGCTGGAACAATAGCACTGGTGAAATCATGGGAAGCGTCACATTCAGAAAAATCCGGAAGCGTCCCGCACCGTCAAGCTTGGCAGCCTCCACGAGACTTGCAGGTACACTCATGAGCCCCGCGAGGAACAGAATCATGCCTGAGCCTACTGTCCAGAAGGACATAATCATCAAAGCGTAAAGTGCATAATCCGGACTCATGAGCCAAGACGGGCCACGGATGCCGAACCAGGACAGAACGTAGTTGAACAGGCCGATCGATGGATTAAAGATCCAGTACCACAGCAGTGACATCGCCACGCCGGATACCATGCTCGGAAAGTACATGGCGGTCCGAAAAAATCTGCGGAACGGTATTTTCGTATTGAGCAAGAGCGCAAATCCGAGTGCCAGCAGCAGTTGGATCGGTACGCTTATAAACGTATACCGCACCGTTACCCCAACGGATTTCCAAAACAGATCATTGTGAAACATTTCGATGTAATTCGCCAGGCCGACATATTTCGGCGGGTGGATAATGTCATAGTCCGTGAAGCTGTAATAAAGGGATGACAGAATCGGATACAAGGCAAACACCATGAAACCGATAAGCCATGGAGCGATGAAGAGGTACATGTATAACGTCTGCCGCCGGCTTTCGCGATGGGTCACGTAAACACCAACCTTTCTTTTTATTATGAAAATTATAACGCTTTAACTTTCAATATAAAGTTTTCCCTGTTTCAAGGCATTCATAGGATGATGTATACATTAAAGTTAAAGTGCTTTAATTTTCCATATCGGTCTGATGACATTATCATAGAGGATGATTTCCCAATTATCAACTCTTTTTTTGAAGAAATGAAAGCGCTGCATTGATTGCAGCCGCCGACACCATTTGGTGGGCAGTGTGAGTTTGCTACTGTTCCCCGGCCTGGAGAAGATTTGATTTATAATTGTTATGTTGGTCGGTCTGTACGTGGGTTTGGAGGACCCTCTGGTTTTGATCGAGGGCATCAATCATTTTCCTCTAGCTTTCTCAAATCAAAATAAAAAGAACAGCTTCACATTGGAAGCTGTTCTTAGTAATTTAAACAGTGTATGTACTCAATTTCCTGACCTCATTCATGAAACCCAGTTTGGTCATTTCATCAATTAGAAAGTTTAGTAAATCAAGCCCATGCTCAAGCGAGACTTGTTCCTGAAGATCACGAATACAGGCAAGTTTACTCTCCAAGGATGCACTTTCAAAGAAACGTTTAACCTCAACTAATAGATTATCCCACTCCTCATTCAGTTCAAAAGTTCCATGCGAATCTTCATTGCTAATCCCCTTAACACCAATTCCATTTTTAGTGATGATTGCAACGTCACGTGAACGAATCTGCATGAGCTTTTGTTTATACTGTTGAACGCTTTCGAATGGTTGAAGATCGAATCTTTCTTCGATTCTTTTATAAAAATATCCTTCCTCCGCGGTTTGCTCTTCATGCTTCTCATCATCTTCCTGGTCGAGACTGAAAATGTTTTTAACCGTGATAAGCAATCTTAGAAAATCTCTTATGTTATTAGCGATTATTTTTGCGCTATATTCTGAATCACCAATACGCAGTGGTTCAAAAAGTACAATGGGTGCATTTTCAAGATCATCAATCGTGCTAAACTCCGTAATGAATCCACAGTAGCTATCAACACGGGTGAACGTCATTAACACCATATCAATAGGTGCGCTAGCATAAGAAAAATAATCATTTTCTTCCGGAGAATAGGAAAAACTTAATCCAACTAAGTCAGCAAATACTTCTCCTGTCTCTGCTTCAATTTCTTCTTCCAGTTCACGCAACATGACCAGTGTTTGAGGCAACTCATAATTACCCGTTCGAATGGATTTCATTTTTATTTATCTGTCCTTTTTAAAGTAATATGTATCACTGATTAATTCTGCTTAAGATTATAATTTTCCTTTTTTAGGATTAAACAACTCTGTGAATAGTTGGATGAGCATCTCTTAACCTTTACCAAAGAATTTGATCAAACTAGTCTTTATTCTGTCTCATTTATAACCATTACTCACACCACCTTCCGATGCTATTCCTTTGAACAATGGCCCGCGCGCTCTCCGAAATAGGCATAGATACAGATTCGGCATGCCCCCTTTTTTACAATTAAAAAACCTTCCAGTGATCGAATGACGATCATTGGAAGGTTTCCGTTTCTCAGATTCTAGAAGACTACAACCCTGCAGCTATTTATTTGCGAACCACAGTATAGCCTTTATCCTTAAGCAGCTTCACGATGCCGTGCTCACCCAGATAGTGCGCTGACCCTACCACAATGAAATACTCTTCGTTTTTGCCGTTTTTCAAATATCCATCGATTTTGTCTGCCATGCCGATGTTGCGGTCGATCAGCATCGCTTTGTTATATTCCTCGTCACCCGATATGCTGTTTGTAAACTCGAGCAGCTGCTCATCATTGCCCGTTTTCCACATTTCGGCCATCTGGTTCACGCTCTCATCCAGCACGTCAAAGTTATCGAGGGCGGTATTGAGGTTTTTCTCCTGCAGCTCTTTGGAGAAGTTATCAAACATGCCCAGCTGGGATTCATAAGTTTCCAGTTCCAGAATCGGCACTTTGCGTTCAATGGCCTTCTGGATGAAATACAGGTCGATTCCAGCTGATGCGTCGTACCCGGCTTTCACGGATTTCAGACTACTAATTGTGGTTTCGGCAACCCAAGGCTTGAATGCATCGAGTGCATTCGGCTGCATGCCACTTTGCTTCAGAATTTCGCCCAGCTTGGCATAGGTCTCACTGGATACATGGTCCTTCAAGGTTGTCCCATCCTGATACATGCCCAGATCCATGATCAGTTTCTGCTGCTCCTCATCAGCCGCTTTGCTGATATCAATCTCGACACCCAGATAGTCCGCCTCAGCAAACGCTTCTTCAAACTCCGGACGCAGCGGGTAGAAGCTGTCATCCGCGATGTGCATGGAGCCTACCAGGTACACCGTATTCCCGTTGCTCTCCACTTCCCACATGAAGCCGCGGCCACCCGCTTGCACGGTTTCCGTGTCTTTGGAAACCAGCAGAACGGCGCGAGTCTTCGCATCCCAGCTAACCTTATAACCCGCAGCGTCCCCAACAACCCGAATTGGCGCATAGGTTACGCCATTGATTCGTTTCAGTTTGCCTTTCAGGGTAATGGTTTTACCATCCACGACCACAGTAATGGTGTCATCTGCTGCACCCGTCAGTTGCACGTCCAGAGCCTGGAGTGTTGTTCTGAGCGGAACAAGCGTTGTGCCCTTATCTATCATCGGTGTGCCAAGCGAATATTGAACAACTTGGTTATCGACTTTTACTGCCGGCTGCTGTGGCGCTGCCATGGCAGGCACTGCCGAAGTGAGCAAACCAACCGAAATCGCGAGGGACAAGAGCATTTTTTTCCAGCTTTTCATTTATGTAATCTCCTTCATTCTCGTGTGGTTTTGAAAAAACTTAGTTTGTGTCAAAGAATAACCGCCATTGTGCTTCATTTATGATCAAAGATTGATGAGGGTTCGCCATACCGATATTGTCGTTATGGCGAACCCTTATCTTCTACTTTCTTGCTTTCAGCAGACCATAACTTCTTGTACTGCCTATGCTTACATCTTATAAGCCTTCATCGCTTTTCTAAGCTCCTTGAATGTAGGGCGCTTGCCGTACATCAGGACACCGGTGCGATAGATTTTCGCAGCCAGCCAGCCGAAGACGAGAATGGCTACGACCAGGATCGCCAGCGAGAGCAGGATCTCCCATACTGGAATGTTACCAAGTCCGATCCGTACCAGGATCGTGGTCGGCGAGATGAACGGGATGTAAGTAGACACCTTCATCAGCATCGAGTTCGGAGCGCTTAAGCTAAAGATCGCGATATAGAACGCCACCAGCGACAGCATCGTGATCGGCATGACCGCCTGCCCCAAATCCTCGGTACGGCTGACAATCGAACCAATGGCCGCGTAGAGCATCGCATACAAGAAATAGCCAAGGATGTAGAAAACCAAACCGAACACCAGCAGCATCGGGTCTATCGCTGTCAGATCGAGATTCATGTCCTTCAATGTATCCATATTGTGCGGCAGCATCAAGTTCACGGCGGCCACAACTCCAAATGCCGCGATCTGTGACAGTCCCAGCAGGAACATGCCGATAACCTTACCAAACATTTGGCTCAGCGGAGATACGCTTGTAATCAAGATCTCCATAATGCGGGAGCTCTTCTCTGTCGTTACTTCTGAAGCAATCATGTTACCTGTTCCCATCAAAGTGAAGAAGAATAGAATAATCAGTGCATACACGACGATGTAGTTAATTACCTCGGAAGCCCCTTCCTTCTCTCCGGAAGCTCCGCCCGCGTTACCTGTTTCTGTAGGGTCGATACCCCGAGTGTCGATTTGAACCGGCGTATTCAGCTCATTGATCTGCGTTTCGGACAAATCAAGTCCGTCTACAATGCTGCGCGTCTTCGCCACTTGCAGAGCTGCTTGCAGATTGGATTGCAGTTCCGGGCTCATAGCCTCATCTTCAGAGCTGTAGACCACGGTCGGGAACGTATTGCCTTCTTGCGCTTCGAATTTCAGATAACCTTCGATTACGCCACCTTTAATATCCTTATTCAGAGCGGCTTCATCAGCCGTTTCGTATTTTACCAATTCATAGGAGGTTGTCGGCAGGTTACTCCAGGTAGTCTCCAGTTGTTCAGCGAGCGTCTGCTCCTGTCCGTATACCAGACCGATGCGTGTGGTTTCTTCAGAGCCTGCTTTATCTCCCGTAAACATTTGAATCAGAAAAGGAAGATTGATCCCGATCGTAATAATGAGTGCAAAAATCAACGTTGAAACGAGAAAGGACTTCGTTCTTACTTTATTCATGAATGTAAATCGGATAACGGTCCACATATTATTCATTGGATTCACCTACCGCCTTTATGAAGATTTGATTGAGTGTCGGCTCCTTCACTTCAAACCGATGGATCGTGCTTTGCGACATGGCTGTATTCAAAATGTTTTGCGCTGCATCAACCTGGCTGATCCGGATGGAGTAGCCGTCCTCTGTTCGCTCCACAGCCGTTACGCCAGGCAGGGCTTCAAGGCCCCGGACTTCACCGGACGTACCGAGCACCACTTCTTCACGAGGATACTTGGATTTGATATCCTTGAGATTCCCCTTCACTACCGTGTTGGAGCGATGCAGTATGGTAATGTTCTTACACAACTCCTCGACATGTTCCATCCGGTGGGTGGAGAACAGAATGCTCGTGCCCTTATCGCGAAGTTCTTTTACCGTTGATTTCAGAAGTTCGACGTTCACTGGATCCAGTCCGCTGAAGGCTTCGTCCAGAATCAGAATTTGCGGGTCATGGACAACCGCTGCGATAAAGCCCATTTTTTGCTGGTTACCCTTGGAGAGCTCTTCAATCTTCTTATCGTAATAGTCAGGTACTTCAAACCGTTCCAGCCAGTATTTCAGACTCTTATCCGCGTCTTTCGCGGACATGCCCCGCAGCTGTGCCAAGTAGGAAATCTGCTCGCTGACTTTCACTTTCGGGTATAACCCGCGCTCCTCCGGCAAATAACCCATAATGTGACGCAGTTCTTTGTTATACGGCTTGCCGTTATACAGGATCGTTCCGTCATCCGGGTAGATCAACCCAAGCACCATCCGCATGGTGGTTGTTTTGCCGGCGCCGTTCGCACCAAGCAGTCCGTAGATTTCACCTTCCTCAACCTGAAGCGAAATCCGGTTTACCGCCGTTTTGTCTGCATAAATCTTAACTACATTGTCTAATTGCAAGCGTTGCATATCGTAAAAACCCCTCTCTATCCTAGTTCTGCACGTTGGCAGGAATGTTTCCGTCAATCCATAATCGAAGCACTTCATCCAGCTCCAGGGAACGGGTCTGAATGAACGGTATGCCTGCAGACTGCAGGATCTTCTCCACTTCCAAGCATTCCGTTGTTATAAAAGAAATCGTAGTCGCTGTCTCTTGTTTGCAACTCAGAATACCCGGCAGCTCCTCGACAATGGAGGTATCCCCTTGGACCCAGCACTCCTTCCAGTTATCCAGGAGCGAATCCTTCTCCACCATGCCCAGCAGCTTCCCATGATGGATGAGAATGACGTAGTCCGCCAGACGCCGGATTTCATCCACCACATGGGTGGAGAGCACAATCGTTGTATCCATGGACTTCATCACTTTCTGCAGCTGATCGATCATCAGCTTCCAAGCGAAAGGATCGAGGCCGGAAGAAGGTTCATCCAGCAGCAAAAACTTGGGCCTAGGGGCAAGTGCAGCGGCGATCTCGAACTTGCGTCGTTCCCCTTTGGACATCTTGCGAAGTTTTACGCCCCGCGGGACATCGAACCGGGATAGCAGCTCATCGAAAAAATAACCGTCCCAAGTGTCATACCAGGATGCGCGAAAGCTGGCAGCCTCATCTACCGTCATATGCTGTTCCTCTACGCTCAGCTGTTCGGGAACGAATCCCATTTGTTTACGGATGGAGACGGGAAGCTCTCCCCGGTAAGACTCACCGAACCAGGTGATCTCCCCTTCGTCCGGAAACACGGTCTGCATCATCATGTTCAGCAAGGTGCTTTTTCCCGAGCCATTTGGTCCCACCAGGGCAACGATATACCCTTGAGGGATCGATAATTGGATCGGACCGATGGTTTTCGTTTTCCGTCGTTTTATGACATTACGAAATTCAATAACATGCGGTTCCATGGAATGTTAGCGACCTCCTTTTGCGTCATATTTTTCCCGAATAACTTCCATGAACAGTTCTTTCATTTCATCTTCATTAAATTGAACGGCAAGCCCTTTATCCACTGCCATCCTTAACGCCTCAATCACCGCGTCACGTTTATATTGTTCACGGGCCTGGTCGCCGACACCAGCAACAAAAGTTCCCGTACCTTGTCTTGTTCGCAGCAACCCTTCATTCTCAAGATCCTGATACACCCTGCGCACCGTAATAACGCTACACTTCAGATTCCCGGCAAATTCCCTAATGGATGGCAATAACGTTCCCTCCTCGATCTGACCGCTAATAATGAGCGAGCGCAGCTGTGTTTCAATCTGGTGATATAAAGGCTCTGCGCTATTTTCATTGATCTGTATCAGAAGTCGCACCTTTTACCACCTCGCTTTTCTTTGTACATAAACCCGTGCCATTGCATGCCATACGGATTCATCTTCATATCCTTCATGATAAATCCCGGGACTGCTGCCGAATGTAGGTTAATTTGCTCATAAGCAGCATAGACGCCAATCCCGCAATCAACGAACCCCACATCACCGGAGATAACAGGCCCCATTTCATGGCGGCGTTCGCTACGAAATGGAATATGCTGTATCCCAGCAGACTCAGTACAGCGACCGTTCCGGCAATGAGCAGATTCAGAAGAACGGTGTTCCTAAGATACACTTTGCCGCTGCACATATGTTCCCAGTAAATATAAGGTCCCGTTAATAAAAATCCAACCCCAACCCATGTCAACATAAAGGCGATATAGTTTGGAATATCCATCACGCCTCTCAGGTGATTCCCTATAGCGTAAATGATTCCATAAAACACGATGCTGTTGATGGCGAAAGCGATCAGGGTATTAATGATCCGACTAACAAAAATCGCGGAAGCCGGCACCGGTATGCTCCGGTAAAAGTACAGCATTCGGGTGTATGAATCCTCGTTCAAATATTTGAAGGACTTTCTGTTAAATAAAAATCCTACAAAAGGAGCAAACAGCACCATGATAAAATCGACAAATGGGTTATTGTATTCGTCTAGATGCTCAAACTGAACGTTTATGACAACGCTCGTGGCAAACCCCATGTACAGCATGAACAGTATCGTCCATATGATTTGGAGCTTATCGCTAGCGAAGTCTTTCTTCACGATCTTCATCGCATTATGGAAAACCTGTTGCAATGCGTCTCACCCTTTCATTTCTTCATATATTCATTTCGTTATCATCGCAGTTTAAGTTTTACTGTGCTTAGTGTGATTACTGTGCTCACTGTATATATCTTTATACACAGTATATAGTGTGTATATAAACAGTGTCAATAGAAGTTGTAAAAAAATTCCCGTCAGAGGCTTCCTGTCGGGTGCCACCCTCCCTGCTTGCGGCTCATTCATGAGCTTCCCTGTGCAAGGGGAGTGTAGCCGTGGAGGAGACCTGGCGTTCGCCTTTGAAACCGGGAAACAACTCTCTTATCTCATCACAGTTTCCTGGTTTCAACAGCGACCGGAGCGGATACACTCCCCCACCTCTGCCCTCACA
>NZ_BIMF01000019.1 GCF_004000945.1 Paenibacillus lautus NBRC 15380 | reverse complement strand
GTATTGAGCAATCCTGCCCGTTAGTTGAACAAAAGCAGCCAATCACACTGGCCGACTGCCTTCTTGTTTTATTCAACTATCGTTACCCGTTAGTTTAATGACAGCAGGGTATTTTATCATATATTCATTAACGATATTTTCCGGATTAACTTATTGTCTTTATTGAAAAGAGCAACCTCATTCAAAGAGACCCATTGTATTTTTCCGAGATGTTGAACATAAGCCCATTCGTTTGGACGATCCCGAAAAGCCTCTGTACGAAGAACTTCTTTATTTGTTTTATCAAAGACAATTATGTTACCAATTACAACAGTTACTTCATGCACAATATATAAACCTACTTTTAATCTTCAGTCAGGACTTGAAATTAGTTTTCTCCAAAACCACTCGTTTTTCATATCTGGCTTCAATCACTTTTGAGAACGCTTGCTCGAAAGAATCTGAATCCCATCCTTTTTCGGGAATGACCTTATCAAGCCCTTTTCTTAATAAATCAAATGTTACTTCTTTCTTTTGTTGATCACTCATTGAGAAGAATGAATCAACATGAAATTGTATTTGCGTTTCGCAAACTCCTCCATAGGTAATTACTCTAGGATCAGTAACTTCAGACACACAACAAATTAATACCTTGTACCGATAAAACAAAAAAGCCGCTAAAATAGCGACTTTCAATGGGACAATGTTCTTGTCCCTCGACATTTTTTTCTAAAGCTTTTCTAAAGAAGTTCCTAGAATCCCTGAGGTTTGATGAAAAATTGGAGTAAATCTATCCTATGAAATGTACTATGTTATCACAATTCCACAGGTTAGATCAGTAATAAATTTATAATCTAAATGAATTACATTTTACTCAACATAGCTAGAATTATTGTGACTGCTTCAGCTCTGGTTATAGAGACATTCGGATTAAAGTTGCCATCCCCATATCCATTAACGAGGCCTGCTTTCTCAGCAGCAGTTACATAAGATTTCGCCCATGCTGGAACAAGATATGCATCCTTAAACGATGATGAGGCATTAGGATCAATTTCAAGATTCAGTACCCGTACAATAATAGCAACTATTTCACTTCTTGTAATCTCATTATTCGCACGGAATGTACCATCTTCATAACCCGTAATATACCCCGCCTTAGCAATTGCCTGAATGAATGACTGCGCCCATACTGGTGTTTTGTCTTTATCAGCAAAACCAAACTCTGTATTGACTTGTTTCAATTTCAATGCTCTAGCTAACATAGTCGAAATCTCAGCACGAGTTGCACTGGCATTTGGTCTGAATGTTCCGTCTTCATAACCTGTTACAAAGCCAAGCTCTACAGACTTTTCAATGGAAGCCTTAGCCCAATGATTAGCGACATCAGACAAAACTAGTTTAGGAGTTTTAGGCTCAGCAGGTTCCATTGGTTTTGTCGATTCTGTTGGTGTTGGATCTGGTGTTGATGGTATTGATGGTGTTGGATCTGATGTTGATGATGTTGGATCTGGTGTTGGCGCCGATCCGCCGCCAGAAGAGTTAGCATCAGTCTTTACCTTAACACTCAGACTAGCACTCCAAATTCCTGCTGCATTACCTGCTTTAACCTCAAAGTTATAGCTTGTGTTAGCTGAAAGGCCACTGAATGTATAGCTAGTTATGTCTCCCAGTATTACAGTATATTCAATACCATTCTTGTAAATCTTATAATTTGATACACCAGTATTATCCATTGCTGCTGGCCATGAAAGAGTTAGACTAGTATTATTAATACTTGAAGCAATTAATTGTGCATTTGCCGGCCATGTAGGTGCAGTTTCGTCTACTGGTGGTCCAACCTCAGTAATTTTCGCATTATCGAATGCTTTTACCGATGCTTGAAGCGCTTCTATTGCTGCCGCCACTTCCTTTTGAGATGTTGCCGATTCTACTACTCCTTGTGCTTCTGCTATGGCTGCGTGCAATGCATTTACTGCTGCTTCTGGATATTGCCCTGGCTGATCACCGACTTTTGCGTCATCAACTTTTCCTTGTGCTTCCTTAATAGCTGTTTCTAGCGCTGATGTATCAACTCCATCTTCATCTATTTCCTCTACTATCAAATCATCGAGTACAAAATCTCCGGCTACCCTTGATGTTTTACTTATTCCAATCCAGTTCTGTCCCGAGGAACTAGCATCAAACTCGAATGAGACCCGTGTTGGCACTGTAACTGCTGGTAAATTCTCTGTCTTTACCTCTGTTAACAAGTCTCCAAGCACAAAGCTATATGCACCTTCTACCTCATTTTCATAATAGAAAGACAAGCGATAGCGCTTATTCGCTTCAAAACGCAGGGTTTGAGGCAATGTTTGATACAGGATGCCGGGAGCCTCATTATGAGATTTGAATGACCAGTTACCATTAATAACATCATCAATCTGCTTGCCATTCCAGCCCTTTTGAGTATATGGAGCATTCAACTCAGATAAATGCGTCTGAGCTCCAGTACCCGCATTACCACGTACGAAAGGATACCATCCGTCCGGAACATGCTCGAAATCTTGAACGAAATAGGCATCGGTCGGATTCTCTGACTTCTGAACCTTAATAACTCGCACATCATCAAACACTACTTGACCTTCGCCCTTGTCTACTTTTAGATAAAGAGTTGCTGTTGTTTGACCTTCAGGCACTTCAAAGTAAACAGGCATCTTCATCATATTCGTATTATGCTTGCTATCCGTCGGTGCGATATTTTTCCAATATGATCCATCTGTATAATTACTTACTTCGTCCATCCCAGCAATATCTTTAATACCGATATATGCTTTACGTCCTTGGTTGGAAGGAGATGTAGTCGTTTGAACATAAACACTTGCATAATATGTTCCTGGAGTAAGCCCAGTAATGGTCTGACTCACAGTTGCTGTTGCATCGACCGTATCAATAACCAATTCATTCTGACCAAAGCTGTTACGCTCTACAGTGACATCGCTACCTTCAACAGTCCAAACGCCATCCAGTTTGCCGCGATCAAAGCCAGGATCCTTAAGGTAGCTTCCTTCGCCGAAGTTGATCATGTCGACATCAGATACAGTGCTAGCTTCACCTTTATAAACGACATAAGGTGTTTCAACATCCGCATTCAAGGTTACTTGACCATCCACAACAGAAACCACTTTAACAAGCTCACGACCCTTATCTGTTAATTTGTATACCTTAACACTGTCAAGATTCGCCCAGTCGTTAGTCAATGTCCAAGTAGTACTCCCACCAGTTTCATTCCAATGATATAACTTCTCCTCTTCATCCTGAATTGTCCAAGGCAGTAGATAGGACTTGCCTTTTAACAGTACTACATCATCCTTCTTAATGACTCGTTCGCCTGTTGCGGTGGACACTTCAACTTTATCTTGGAATTGAATCGTATTGCCTTCCCACTTCATAATTGGATAGTGTTGCAAGAACTTCGTCGGCAGATTCGTGCCGAATGTCATCTTAATCATGTTGTCAAAGTTTTTGCCTTCACTCCAACCCTCAAAGCTTACAAGCTCAGTTCCACCAAGAAGAGGGTCGCGATCAAGCCAAATATCCTTCTGATGATTTCTCAAAAATCTTGCGATATGGCTATTGTAACCTTTGGTATCATTACCGCCATAAGGATGGTCCACTGCCCAATGGCTCCATATTGAATCCCATTCAGTTGAATACATAAATTCGGTTGAAAACGGCCATCCAAGTGAATTGATTTCTCGTGCAATCTTTCGACCGTTCCAGCCATGGTCATACCAAACATCAAGATAGATCATCGTAAGCCCAGGGACTTCTTCTTTCAATTGTTTCAATCGCTCTAGCCTATTGCCATTAGTGCCATTCAATCGCTTATTGATAATGTAGGATTCTTCCAACCAATCCCAACCCACTTGATTTTGATATACAAGCTCTTCGGAGAAGTTCTTCGCTTCTGGATACGATTCCTGAGCATTGATATGCACAGAGAAATTTGCATTGTATTTTGAACCAACATTCACAAGGGTGTTCAAGTCTTGAGCTCCACCCATACGCTTACCAATGTTTCCTCCGTAATCTGGATGAGCGGAATCGTGTCCTTCCGATTGATAACCTTTCACAAGGACATGCTGTTCCAGTCCATCAGTAGCCAAATACACTCGCTTCGTTTCATCAAGCGTTCTCAAGAAAGGCTGTGCTGTCTGACTGGCAAAGTTTGTTGGCATACGCTGAACAACCATCTCTGGGATTAATTCAACACCAAGAGGATTGTTCATGATGTCTCTATATACGATTGCACCATCTTGCCAATCTACAATTCCATCTCCATTCGCATCAGGAGATATAGCAATCTTAACTTCTGGAAGATCTTCCGTTTCATCAAAGTCTTTGATTCGATAGGTCCAGCCAGTGCTCCAAATACCAGTTTGATAATATCCAAATTTAGTAACTGTCTGCTTCTTCAGTCGATCATTATCTCTATCGGAATCCGCACTTTGATCCACGATTGCATTCGTCCATACACCACCAGACAGCTCATGTGTATTGACAAAGGCATACATATAATTTTTAGCGGATGCATCAATGGATGGTGTACCTTCAACCGAGACGATCGTGTCGCCTGTTCCTGTTCTAGCTGTATGCATTCTAGAGCCTGCAAAGGTAGCTCCTGCCTGCGTACTCTTTACGGATAACAGGTTGTGATTCGGTATCTGAATGTTGAAGACAGCTTTATCAGGGTCTTCAATATTGGTAATTTTGAATGTGACGATGTTATCAACAACCTTGATTTCCATATCCATCGCGACTTTGATCTCATCAAAGGTCAAACGATACGAAGCTGTATCATTACCTTTTTTAGTGAATTCAACATTCGGCGTATACGATTTGCCATTGAGCATTACTTCATTAATTACATCTTCTTGCCCGAATAGCGTTTTGTCTCCATCCAACCAGACATACTTCGCGATGCTTGGGAAGTTTTGGTTGACCGTAACCTGCATCTTGTCAGACACAATCGTTTCCTGAACAATCACATCAGTATTCACCTTGAAAATGAAAGTGGATTGAATGTTAAAATCTTCAACCATCTTAGCTGTTAGCTTCAGTGTACTGCCGTTTTCTGCATCAGCCTTTACTTTCATGATGATGTCATTACCCGCCTGCTCAATCGTGAATGCATCAGATGCTGGAATATCCCAAGTAATTGCTTTATTCGCATCATCTTCGATAGAAGCTGTCAATTGAAGCTCCGACTCTGGTTTCAGTTCCAGTACCGAACCATCCTCAATTACCCAATCCCCTATTTTTACTGTCAGGTTGGTGGAACCTTCCACAAACTTAACATTTGAGATGCCAACTGTCTTCGTACCACCCCAGCCAGTAATCCCTGGCTGTCCTGAAACGGCATATTCAGAAGGAACGGTAATTCCGCTGCCAATCGCATGTCCATCTACATATAGCTTGATCTTGGTTTCATCCATAAAGACCATGTACTCAGCATCTGCTTTCGCTGCAGGGACATAACCGTTCGATACGAATGGAATATTTTGCACCCATTGGCCATTTTTACGCAAACTTGCATTCCATGTACCGTTGATGTCATGGACAAGATGAGTGGCATACGTATCATCTTTACGTATGACTAATCCAAATCTATTATAATCAGAAGAAGACAACTTTATCTTAAAGTAACCATTCTTTATCTTCGGAGCTTCGGCAAACAGCTGCTCCTGATCTACTTTAAGGGTGGTTAGCAGTTTACCAGCCTGAATCTTTTGCATCTCCGAAACAGTTAGATCGTTGACAATATCATTATCTGTTTCAAGTGAGTAATCTCTTTCAAAACTTCCAGCAGGATCGACAGGCTCAATAGGCTCAATAGGGCTTTCATAATTGCCTAATTTAGAGATACTGACATTCTTATTACTTCCCCATCCCGTGATTCCCAACTTTCCTGCTACTACATACTCATCAGGTACGGTAATTCCATCTCCAATTTCCTGTCCATTAATCGTGAGCTTGATGCTGTTGCCATCCAAATGAATCAAGAAATTAGCATCCGCTCCTTCAAAAGGTACATATCCACCATAACTTACAAATGGAATATCCTTGACCCAGGCATTGTTTTTTTGCAAGCTTGCTTTCCAAGTACCGTTAACATCATGTACTATATGAATTGCATACTCATTACTCTTACGAACTACAACTCCAAACCTATTAAAACTGCTGGACGAAAGTTTTAATCTTAAGTATCCATTTAAAAACTCTGGGGCTTGCTTGAATATTTGTTCTTCGTTAACCTTAACGATCGTATTTAACTTGCCATTCTCAATAGACTGTGTATCCGTTACCGTTAGTTCATCGGGGTTAGAACTGTCATCAAAATCATTATAGTTCCTTTCAAAATAAACTCCATAAGCTCTATTAGGACTATTCTCGATGGAAGAGCTATCCTCGTTATAAGTACTGTCCACGACGGAAGTATTTGCTGCTTCGAAATTCAGATGCATGGACTGAAGCTCTGGGGATTTCGGAACAGTTGCTTCAACATCCTCCCCAATATAAGCAGTACCCATGACTGGCATTGCCTGAGTAAACATCATAACCAAAGCTAAGCTAGTAACTATTGCTTTTACACGAAGCTTTATTTGGTTTTTCTTCATTGGTCCTTGTCCCTCCACAAGCTGATTTTTGAATATATTGGCTTTCAGGCATTACATCAGAACATTACCTTTCCACCGCCTGTCCAAGGCCTATAAATGAAAGGTCACGGGTTTTCGAAATCGGAGATATCGGTATAGGATGGACGCCGAAACTGCTTATCGCCGTCAAGCTGTCTTACCGTACTCTGCGCCATCGTCAATTCATTTTCTCTGCCGGGCACTTCTTTTGATCCGATGGATGAATTACTTCTACAGCGATGAGGGCATTCGACTGTTTTTCAGTGGAAAGACGAAACTTATAAGGAAGACTTGTACGGCAATGTAGATGCGTGGACCAGATCAAGAGCAATCCTAATTGTCTTAATCTGGCCAGGCCGTCTGATTGGGCCGAAAAAGCGAAACATACGTCATCCCTTAGGACAAGATATGCCTCCGTTCAAATTTAAGGCCGATATGAGCAGTCCGACTTTACCAGCATACAGACGGACATTACCAAGAGTGAGCTGGATGTGAGCACACACAGCGGTCTAATAGGTGGAGCATGCTTATTGGCAATCAAATAAATAGATTATCGATCACCTGTCCCTGGGATGTCACCCAACAAGGGTCTTGAACCTGAACTTGAACCGTCTCCGGGTTGTCAAAATCAATGTTCGCCAGAACCGCTCCTACATTCAAATGAACCAGCTTTACCTGGGGTTCTGTCAACTTTACCTGGATCATTCCGTCTGCTTCTTCTGCTTTGCAGTTCCATGTGATTAGACTTCCCGAATGATCTTTTGCCACATATGCCTTTCCCAAAGCTACTTCGGCAAGGCATTTGAAGTGTTCATGCACATCGTTATCCTGCAAGTTCTTTGTATGCCAATCCGATATCATTCCCACGTACTGCTCTCCGATGACAAACTCCGTCGATGGATATTTTAATGTGTGATGATGTCCTTGCTGTGCCTGATTCATTTGTTCCACAAGCATTGGTTCGCTGATCTGCCTTGCTCGGACGTACGGATCGGGCACAAATGCCCATCTTAATTGGCCTGTCTTCATATCGACCGCTTGTACCGCACTACCGACCGCGTTCATCGTCTGTTGCAGAAAGGCCACTTCATGGGTCAGCAAGTATGCATACCATGTGGCATATATTCTCCATGACGTCCACCCGTGAGGCGAATTGAGCATGTTGGGCTGGATCGCCACATCATACTGCGATTCCCAAAAACGTCTTGTAGCCCCTCTTTGGCGACCATCGGGAATTAGCAAATTGGTCAGACAATCGTGACCGGACAGCAGCTTCAGTGCCGCTTCCTGATATCGTACCCTGAGGTGTTCATCCTGCTGCATGAGAGCAAATAGTCCTAGTTGTAGCGCACTACAAGAGATCATCCCGTCCTCGTACGTGAGTTCACCTTCCGTATCGATATCTCCATCCGCCATAATGAGCTCATCCATAGCCAGCCGAACCGAAGCCGTATGTTTCTCAAGCCGGGTTTTCCACTTTAGTTCCTGCTCAGCGAGAGGTTTCTCCGCTAGAATAAGCTCCATTATACTTTTGGCCGGGTATATGACCGATGTGTAGTGTGTCTTCCCTGCACGGTAGGATCCATCCGGACCCTGGGCATGGTCAATGAGCCAGTCTGCCAAAGCAGAAGCCCTTTCCAATGCAACTTCATTCCCCGTTGCTTCGTAGCGGTCAACCAGTACTCCTACCATCGAGCTAACATTTTGAATTCTATGCTTGACGAGCAGTGGCTCATGTGATGCGGTATCGAACATGTAAGGATAAATGTTTTCAAATATATGTTCGGTCTGCTCCAACATATCAGCGTCCTGGCAATACTGCTCCGCCAAATAAAGCGTATATAGGCCGTACCAGCTCTCACAATGTGAGGTTGCTCTCGGTGGGTAGCGCAGAGCAGCTTCCCGCGCCTTTTCCATAAACCATAACCACTTGGGACGAACGCTTAGGATCCCTTCACTTCGTCTGCCGAATCGGTTCTGGACGCTGACTTTAATATGGCCATAAGTTGTTCCACCGTTGAGTTCCAGTTCGTATTGATTATCACGGACGGACTGCGGTTCAAGCACAGTATGCAACCCATCCGGCATTTCCACCATGGCAGTGACCGGTTCAGTTGAATAGATCCTCATTTTCGCCGTCTCACCAGCTGCGATGGTGGTCCGGTCCATCTCAATCATCGGAGCCTCGCATGTGGGGGCCAAAGACGGAAGAAGTTCATCCAGCCGTTCGATTGCCCCAATATGTATGGTCCACTGCTTTTCCTCCCCGGGCAGCAGTTGAAAGAGCGTCTGCGGATGACGTTTAGGCAAAGGAGCTGCATGTAACAAATCGAGCATGAATGTCTCGACCCTATGTCCTCCCCATTCCATTTCGCCTTCCAAATAACCAACATTATATTTCAGACTCCAGGAAGCTATGGGGTGCGGGCAGGCAAGACTGATGATCGAACCGTCCGGGCGCATGCCGTAACCCCAGAAATGCGTTGGCTCACATCTCAGCAGCGTCGGGAAAAATTTATGATTCCAGTCCGGAAACTTTTCCATATAAGTGTCAATGCCGGTAATCAGGCCCAGGGCTTGGGGCTGCAGCGGAATTTTGCCGGTATTGGCAGCCGAAGCCGTGACCACAAGCTTTCCGTTTACACTGTGATATCGTAGCTTTACGCTTAAAGATCCGGTCTCTCCTGTAAAGGATGCACCGTCAGCATCCTGCTGATCCTGCCTCATATGCACGAATTGCTTGCTTCCATCCTGCTCGACATACCAGCGAAAACCAGCGTAAGGACCTTTCCTGAAATCAACCTCGACCCACTTCTCACCTGTAAGCAGTTGCAAGCTCTGCAATACTCCGCTAGCGTCCATTACAGCTTTCCAGTGGGAACCACCGGTGTGAATCAGGGAGTCCTGCGCGGCAGTCGAATTCATAACAATCGTCTCCTTGTCTTTGGATTATTCCTTAACTGAACCTAACATAATGCCGTGTATAAAAAATCTTTGTAAAAAAGGATATACGATCAGGATCGGCAGCATCGAAATCACAATCTTAGCCGCATTCAGCGTCTTATTGGACAGCTGTGCCATCTGCCGCAGCTCTTCGGTCGTCATGTTATCCGTGTTGATTTGCACGACCAATTGCTGAATATAGGTCTGGAGCGGGTAATGCTCCTGTTTGTTCATCAATATGAGACCGTCGAAGAAGGAATTCCAGTGGCTCACAATACTGAACAGTGTTATCGTGGCAAGAACGGGAACTGACAGCGGCAGATACACTTTGAGAAGCATATACCAGGGTCCCGCTCCGTCAATCATTCCGGCTTCATCCATATCTTTCGGTATACTGCGAAAAAAGTTCACGAGCAAGATAACGTTGAATACGGGAACCGCAGTCGGTAATACCAGCGCCCAAATCGTGTCCAGCAAACCATACGATTTAATGGTGACAAACCAAGGGATTAATCCGCTGCTGAACAGCATCGTAAACACGATAAACCACATATACGTATTCCGGAAGCGGAATTGACGGGGATCGCGCGATAACGGGTACGCCATCAGCGCACAGATCACAAAATTGATGATCCCCCCGAGAAAGACCCTTTCCAGCGATACGCCAAAAGCGGTGAAAAACGCTTGCTCCTGCAATATTTTGCGATAGGATGACAGGGTGAAATCAACAGGGAGCCAAGTCACCATTCCACCGGCAACTGCCGATTTATCACTGAAGGATACTGCGACGGTGTACCAAATCGGAAAAATGCAGAGTAGGGATGACACAATGAGTATCGCTATAATGACCGCATCAGCCGATCGCGATAAGCGTGTAACGTTTCTGACCACAAGCATCCGCCCCTTTGTTAGAAAATACGGTAGTTGGCGAATTTGGACGCCAGCGCATATGAAATGATGATAAGCACGAAGCTAATAACCGACTTCAGCAGTCCGACAGCGGTCGCAAGTCCGTATTGAACCTGAAGCAGGCCTGCACGGTAAACGTAAGTATCGATGATATCCCCGGAGTCATAGACAAGGGGGTTATACAAGTTGAAGATTTGATCGAAACCAGCATTTAGTACGTTGCCTAGGCTGAGGGTAGCCAGGAGAATAATCGTCGGCTTCAAGCTGGGCAGCGTGATGTAGCGCAGCTGCTGCAGCCGGCTGGCTCCGTCTATGGCTGCCGCTTCATATAAAGCCGGGTTAATGCCGGTCAATGCAGCAAGGTATACAATGGTGCCAAACCCAAATTCCTTCCATACATCACTGCCAACGATGATACCGGGGAACCAGCTGTTGCTTCCCAGAAACATAATCGGCTCCATCCCGAGTCCGGCAACGACCTGGTTAACCAGTCCATCCGTGGAAAGTAAATCCGAGATAATACCCGCCAGGATAACCCAGGACAGAAAGTGTGGAAGATAGACGATGGTCTGGACGCTCCTCTTTAACAATACCGATCTAACCTCATTAAGCAGAAGCGCAAAAACCACGGGAACGATCATGTTGGCTACGATTTTTAATACGGCAATAAATATGGTGTTAAAAAACACGATTCTGCTGTCCGGCAGCTCGAACAAATAGCGGAAGTTATCGAGTCCTACCCATTCGGAGCGCCAAAAGCCCAGCCCCGGTTTAAAGTTCTGGAATGCAATCGTAATGCCGAACATCGGCACGATGCTGAACAAAACAAGCAGAAGGATGCCGGGAAAAAGCATCAGGTGATAATGAAATTCAAAAGGCCGCTTTTTCATGATATTGATTCACCTCTCATGCAGTCATACACATTGTCACTGAGCACGGATGTGAACCCTATGCTCACATCCGGCTCTCTTCTTCATTTATTCCGCGAGCGCTTCTCTGACTTCTTTCGTTATTTGCTCACCACCTAGCTTGGTCCACTGCTCAACGAACGTGTCGAAGGAATCTAAAGGCTCTTTTCCCATAATAATTTTTAGGAACGTTTCCTTTTCCATCTTGTCGAGCGTTGCATTTTTGAGCTCCATCGTTTTGGTGATCGATGTAAATAGATTTTCTGCCGGCTTAAGCGGTCCATGCAACGGCTCGCTTCCGATTAAATAGGAGTAGTACGGCTGCCAGGCGCCAAGATCCTTGACGGGATCAAAATTGGCTTCTTTTGCTTTGGCATAAATGTCCTGCATCTCCGGAATCATATCTTCCGGTTTGGACTTGCCTTCGATAACGCTTTTCAGCATATCGTGTTTGCGGGTGACCGTATCTGAGTTCTCTATAACTACTCGCAGAGGCCAATATCCAGGGTTAACCCGGTTATCCAGCTTTTTGGCATCTGGATCCGTACCGCGTTCTCCCGCTACCGTTGTATTGATCGCGATCATAACGGCTTCCGGATGTTTGATTTTCTTTTTGACAACAACAAACGAGCTGCTTACCGGAACGGTATGCGTATTGAAATTTCCGTCTGCATCAAGCGGTGCGGCCAGCGCAACCCAATTCGATTTCGGATCATTCTTCACGGCATCGCCAAGAGCTCCCCACGGCAGCCACCATGGTCCAAAGAACATTCCGGCTTTGCCGCCAGACATTAATTCATAAGCTTCCTTCCGAAGTGCGAATTCTTTATCGATAATCCCGGATGCATACCAGTCCCGAAGTTTCGACAGAGCTTCCTTTACCTGCGGCTGAATCGACCCGTAAGAAACATTGCCGTCCTTGTCCTTCATCCAGTAATCCGGATAAGCGCCGTAATAGCTGAAGATGGACCCAAAGCCGTTATCTCCGTAAACAAGATCCAAAGGAGAGCCAGGCAAGCCGATGGTATCCGGCTGCCCGTTGCCGTCCGGATCCTTTTCAATAAAAGCTTTGGCGACGGATTCGATATCATCGATCGTTTGGGGTTCTGCAAGTCCCAGCTTATCCAGCCAATCTTTGCGAACCCACAGGAAGTAGGGAGCATCCCCTTGAGGCACAATATTCGGGATCGCCATCAGCTTGCCGTCGAACGTTGCTTTCTCCAATGCCTTGCCATTGGTCGTGGCATAAAAATCCTTCACCTGCGGAGAAGCATACTTCTCGTACACTTGCGTCATGTCCTCCAATTGATCGGCCTCGACCATTTGCCGAAGCTCCTTTTCACCCACAACCATCACGTCCGGAATGTCATTGCTCGCGATGGCGACTTGAACCTTTTGCGTAAAAGGATCCCCGCTCTTAGCCGTCAAGGTGTAATCAAATTTAATGTTGGTCTTATCGAAGATATAACGCGTAAATTGGTTATTGTCTACGGTGTCGCCAGAAGGCAGACTTTTATCTTCCGGATTCAGAGACTTGGCTATCGATAACGTCACAGGCTCGGGGAATTTGTAGAACGGGTCAGCAGGCGTCGAGCTTGCCTCCTCCCCCTTGGATGTGCCGTTATCTGTTCCGGTACATCCATTCACGATGAACAAGGCGCTTGCCAGCAATACAACCAACCATTTTTTCATGAAGGCTCCTCCAATCAATTTGTTTACGCTTACATCATGTGCTCTAGTTGTATGAATCAGTTCCCTTACTTAGGGCCCATAGAAACATTGTATCTGTACTCCGTAAGGCTAGGGTGCACATTCCCTCTTGTAAAAGAGGAACAATTCGTCCATGAATGGATGACTTCTCCCGTTTCTCGCCAAACTTGTCGATCGTTTGTACACTATTCTGTCAATCGATTGGAACCTTTGATTGCGTACGGACCGTTGCAACGCCAAGCAGCCCGGCAGGATCGGAAACCTGGCCGGGCTGTAGGCCCTTCAATGATTGTCGTTTCGGACTGCCGCATCAGTACGCGTCCTTTGCCTCTGAGCGATATGTGCTTGGAAGCATCCCGGTCTTTTCCTTGAATACGCGGCTAAAATATTTTTCGTTAGGATATCCGGTTTGGGTGGCGATCCAATATATCGGCTTAGTTGTATCCGCAAGCAGCTTTTTGGCCCAGTCCATCCGGGCCTGACGTACGTACTCATTAAATGAAGCCCCCACCACATCACGAAAACATTGACTTAAATAGCTTTGGCTTATATTTACTTCCCGGGCAACCTCCTTCAGCGTAATCCCCCGGCTCAAATCACGATGGATGCTTTCGACCGCATTCCAAACACATGAAGTCACTTCTTGCGAATAGGATGGCTTAAACAGATAAGTTGCAAGCTCTCCTCTTAACTCGTCCACCCAGCTCTTCCATGCTGTCCAGGACTGCCTTGCCTTTGGCGTTGGCAACCACACCTTACCAGGTACAATCCTTTCCCATCGGGCCGATGCCATAGCAAAAAGCGCGTCCAGTTGGGTTATCGTTAGCTTCGCCTCATACAGATTGGCAATGTTCTCTTCATACTGTTGATCATTTATGACCCATTGGAGGCTTGACCATGACTCCTTCAGCAGCTGCTTCACCTCATCAGTGGCATGATCTCGCTCAACACAGGCCCGCAGCTGATCATAGCTTCGGTTCCGGACCTCAAATTCGGCCCTGTTCCACTCATAGAATAGAAAACGTTCCCGATATCTCTGAAGAACACTGATCACTGACTTCGGATCTTCGCCGCCAATCCCGCTGATTTTCATAACAATTCCATTCTCATGTAGCGTTTCTTCTTTCAGGCAGCTCCCCCCACCCTCTCGTGTGTCCTTAACACCGGCAAGAAGAAGCCAAATACCCGGAGCACGTTCTTCCAGCGAAATTCCGTTATATAGAGGAGCAGTCACTGACTTTTCATCCATAAGCGGATGTGAAATCCAAGCGATGGCCAGATCAGTGCTCCTGCCTTGGGCCAGCTCAGGTTTTATGGCTTGATGGCTCAGTTCGTACCGGATTCGTCCGTTGATTCTGCCGAGCACCTCTTCCATCTTATCCTGCTGCAACTCCGTTTTTGCAATATAATCAATAGCCCCAAGCCGCAGAGCTTCCTGTACATATTCAAAATCCTGATGGAATGTCAATACAACCGACCAGATTCGGGGATACCTTTCACGAACGAATCTGATCAAGTCGATTCCGCTCATTCTGGGCATCGCCAAATCCGTAATTAGCAAATCAACCTCATGCTCACTTAAATAAGAAAGGGCGTCTTCCCCATTTCCTGCCTCGCCAACTACGCTCATTCCAAACTGATCCCATGGCATTAACGAAATGAAGCCTTTCCGCACCAGTCGGTCGTCTTCAACTATGAATACACGCATGATCATTCTCCTTTCCAGCATGAATTACAGGTATTGTTATCGTGATGCTCGTCCCTTCTCCCGTCTTGCTCTTGATGTGAATGTTCGCGGCATCACCATACAGGTATTTCAAAGTTCGGATCACATAAGGCATACCGATTCCCATTCCCCGCCGTGTGCGCGAGGGGTTATCCTCATGAAGGAGCTGTTCCGCTTCTTCAGGAGCCATCCCGACCCCATTATCGCTAACTTCGATCTGGATGCTGTGCGCTTCAATCTGACTGATGTCCACAAGGATCAATCCGTCGTCCCCAATTCCGTGATAAAGCGCATTTTCAACCAGCGGCTGAAGCATAAAACGGGGAATACGGAGTTCGAGCTGCTCCGGCTCGACGGAAATGCGAATGTCAAAGTGAAACTGATACCGCACCTCCTGCAGCGTCATATAATCCTTTAAAGCATTTAGTTCTTCTTGAATAGATGCCGTTTCTCCTTTGCCCAAATTATAATGAAGGACGCGGTTCAGGGTAGAAATCAGATGGTCAATATCCTCCTGTCCATTCAGCCTGGCCTGCCACCGTATCGTGTCCAGCGTATTATGTACAAAATGTGGATTGATTTGGGATATCATTTTCTCGACCTCAAGCCGCGTCTTTTTTCTTTCGCTTGTCTTAATGTCGTCGATTAATTCCACGATGGTATTCTTCATGTCATGAAAGCGGCGCAGGGAATAATCGAATTCATCTGTTCCTGTTAATTGGAGCGTATTTACCGATTGGTTCTGTGTAATAGAGCGGATTTCACGGTTTAATCGGGTCAACGGTCGGGTTACCGTCCGCCAGATCAACCAGGCGAAGGCCAGACTTACGCAAAGAGATAAAAATGCTACCGCAATAAATTGTAAAAACCAGTTCAAGATTTCATGTTTGTACGATTCGGCAGGAATCACAGCAACAACCCGCCAGCCCTGATTGCTTGCTTCCTCAAATATGTATTCACTCCCAATGATCCCGCGGCTGCCGGACTCTCCCGGCTCCGCAAATTTCATTCCGACCGGAAAGGACGAAGGCTGTTCGGTATAAGCTACTTGATTATCCGTATCTACAATAAGATGGTTTACTTCCATGCCGTACTGCAGCTTATTAAAGATCGTGTCGACCAGACGGTTTTCTGTTTCCATATAAATATATAGCTGTTCCAGACCAGGAACATCAATTTTACGGGTAAGCGACATTACACTGCGATTGAATTGAGCGTTTAACGTTTGGTGCGGCCCGTAATAAATCATATTTTGCAACTTTGTAAATGCGGGCAAATGTTCCGGATTAAAGCCATCCCTCACGAGAAGATTCGGAAACAGGATCTGATTGGTGCCTTTCATATAGTAGAACATCAGTCCAATGTTGGGATTAGTCGATGTCAGCAAATTCATTTCCGTTTCAATCTCACCAGCAAGAATTTTTCGGTCATACGGATGCTCATCCGACATATAGGCATAAATATCCTTACCCACCCGTCCGTCGAAGGCAAGCTGCTGGGAAGCATAATTCAAGTTGCCCAGCACATTTTCCAAAGACACTCGAACCTGTTTGAGATTGCTGTGTATTCCACTCGTGATCTTATTCTCCAGGATGGTATGCATGGATGTATAAGAGATGATGCCAATTAACAACAGCGGAATGAGCGTACTGAACAATAACACATAAATCAGCTTGCGTTTCAAAGAAGTAGGAACGATCATTTTACGAACAGATTTAAACAATCTCGGAATGCTGTACATAGTACCCCACTTTCAAAAGAGTAATTGGAAGGGCTTTCAAAAAAGTGAAAGGTTTCTTTTTATGTTATAGAATATAGAGGTGTTTTTGGAGCCCTCTACTCCAAGATTTCGCTTCGGTACCTGAGTGAGTTTCCCACCTCCCAATCTGTCTCACAGACTGTGACGTTGCTTACATCCAGAATCGCTGCACTTCAAGACGAGGGCGTTCTGAAGCTTGGATCAACGAAAGGGTTCATAGGCTACTAGCGGCCGCCAAACGAAACCCATTTCTCGTGCCATCTAGTTAATTCAAGAGTCTTAATAACCTTGGTCCTTCAATACCAGCAGTATCTTGCTGAGTTGGAACAGAACATAGATGCTCTGGTTGAAGAAAATGATGATTTATCCAATCGATTCCGGGGAACGGTCCTGTAATTGCTGCAACAATTTTATCCGGAATCGGAGAAATCGATCGATTTAACCATCCTCAGTAACTCGTTGCTTTTGCCGGAAATGACCCAAGAGTCTTTTCCTCTGGGAAATTTACAGCAACCCAGAATAGAATAACCAAACGCGGGGCCAGGCAGCTGCTGTACTCATTGATTTGGCTGTTCAATGCGGTTTGACTCGTTCACGCAACACTAAGCTTAAGGAGTTCTACAACCGAAAAAGATCCGAATGAAAGCCTCACAAAGTAGCCTCGGTCGCGTGTGCGAATAAGTTAGCCCATTGGCTTTATACCATTTTAAAGACTAAAAAATCATTTCGAACAAATTGACATAGTGCTGTTGGTATAACCTCCCAACCCATAGTGCGTGGGGGTTATTCGGCGTGCCTATTTTTCAATATACCATAAGTAATATGTTAGTCTCTCTGTAAATGTTGATAAGCTATTAGCTGGTATAGTTTAATCTCCTTCTCCATTAACAGATGTGTCGCAGTACGACGAAATGATCGATTAACCTAGAAGATGAATGTATTGGACGCATACGAAATGTATGAAAAGTACTTGGCTATAGAGTAGCAGGATCAGATGTATAAATATCCCCCCTAGACCAGTAGAGAGGGTCAAGCTATTTTCTTGTCGCAGTTCGCAAAAATACATCGTTCGGGGGATTGCATTTGTACAAGATAACGAGCAAGAAAGCCATAGAGCAGAGGCATCTGTAATTCTGAACGCAATATTGGTGCTAGGAAGCTTTAATTTTCCAGCCAATTCGGCAGTAGCAGATTCCGTAAGATCGGAGGCGCAAGTGAAAACATGGTCGTATTCGCCATCGATAAAAGAGACGGATAAGATCAAGCGTATTAAGAACATCCTCAAGGATAAGCTCGGCGAGGGCTGGAGAGGGCGTTCGCATTGAACTCCTCGACGAACCGGTCGAATTCATCCAGACTCCGCTTGTTCATTTAAAATTTGAACGCATTCACCTCTATGAAAGCGCTTTTGCCCTATACATAATGGTGTTAGATCATAGTAATGTAAATATTGCAATAATATAGAATAAAAATATCGAATTGTAAACTTTGTATGAAAGGAGGTGAAAAGGGCTCGACAAACTGTAGTCTCGCTTATTCACCTGGACATAACTACGACAACCAAAGCACCGGAGAAGCCAAAAGATTATAATCCCCTCGCAAAGGAGCAAGAAGCGGCCTTTCTTGAGAGGTAGAGCTTAGACCCTGGTTAAGTACAGGCTCTATTCCCGCCACCGGCTATTAAAGAAAAAAAATCATATTTTTCAATTATCCTCCAAACGCTTCTATATGTCGAAGTTAAAAAATCTAAGAATGAGCGAGAAAGCAGGAGAAAACATTACTTTATAATGGGAGGGAATTTGAGATGTCCAAGTCCAAAAAAGGTTTAAGTCTATTGCTGATGTTAGCTATGACTGCTAGTTTAGCCCCCCTTAGCTCCGCGGCCGAGGACGGCACGGGCAGCATAAGCATTCCTAACCGATACAACACACCCTACTCGGTCGATGACGATGAGATCTACATCTTCGCGGCCAACTACAAACCGCTCGAATATAGCACGAACGATGACGACCACACCGGCGGCGACGTGGTATTCAACGAGATCATCGGCGACAAGCTTCGGGAAGCCTTCCCGGGACTTAAGATCAAGTTCGGCACCTGGGACTATCCGGTCCGCTATGAGGATCTGGATGCGGCCGGGATCGTACCCGACATCATCATCGATAACCCTTACAACCGGATCGATCGTGATTTCGAGCATCGTGGTTGGGTTCAGGATATGACACCTATGATCGAGCAGAGCGGGCTCGACCTGAGCACGCTCAACCAGGCTGCAGTGGAGATGGTAAAGTCGCGGTCAGATGGCGGGATTTACGGCGTTCCGCTCTTTATTGACGACTATATGCTCTACTACAACAAGAAGATCTTCGATAAGTTCGGCGAGAAGTATCCGACGCCGGGCATGACGTACGACAAGATCTTCAAGCTGGCCAAGAAGCTGACCAGGCAGGATGGGCTCGACGCTTACAAGGGATACATGCAGCATCCCGACAACTACTTGCAGTATAACCAGCTCGGACTGTATCCGTTCCAGCCGACTGACAGCGAGGAGCCAGCACCTGCGGACGTGAAGGTGGACATCACGTCACCGGAGTGGAACCAATTGGGAGAGAACATCGATCGGTTCCTCTGGCTTCCTCGTAACGGGTTCACCACGGTTAACGACTTCCTCAAGGGTGATATGAGCCGTCCCGGGCATGTCGCGATGGCGGTGGACACGTTGCAGAAACTGCCGGCATACGTTGGCGACGATCTCTTCATCAAGGATGACGATGAGGCGAGTTTCCATGAGTATTTGAATAGTATCGATGTCGGCGTCACGTCGGTGCCAGTGCTCAATACTGGTTCAGAGACGACGTACCAGCCTAACACGATGGCGGCGTTCATTCCACCGCAGGCGCGCCATCAAGAGAAGGCCATCGAGATCGTGAAATGGCTGGTGTCGGAGGAGGGACAGGTAGAGCTGTCTCGCCATGCCATCAAGGGAGTCCTGGAGACGCCCGCAGTCGTGGACAGCTTTGGTGACGACATTCCAGGGCTGGCCAACGTCGACACCTCGGGTGTTTACTGGGGTTCCAATGCTGTCGTACAGAACTACCAGAACACCGAGTACTGGGATATTCCGCTGTATTCCGTGTTCCGGCAGCACGTGTTGAAGGACGCGATGTCGGTTGAGGCGGCATTTACCGTCTCCGAGACCGTGGAAATTCCCAACTACATCAAATCCCAGGCGGAATCGGGTAAAGACTGGTAAGCAAAGGTCGTACCCTTGAACAGACTCTGAGCTCAAAATAAAGAAGATCGGCTTATCGTACCTGTGCAAACAGGCGTAAGCCGATCTTTTTTTACCACATAGGAATGTTTAAGTTCTTTAAAGCGATAAAGCGTATCATGATTCACACTTCCTCCATGTTGTTAACCAATCGAATGGCTCCGTTACAGGCTTGCATTACCTTCCTTGCAAGCATGCTCAATCCGAGGGAGTAGTTTGCGGTAAACGTCCTCGATGTCAAGGGTCGACATCGGCTTCGGGTTGTTGTCCATCAATCGCTTGACTTGGAAAGCGGCTTCGGCGAGTACGGGAACATCCGATGACCGCACGCCGTAGACGGCTAGATTCTGCGGAATTTGCAGCTCTTTCGTCCACTCCGCGATCCGTTCGACGACAAGCTCCGCCGCATCGGCGGAAGCGCCCGCTTCGGTCACGATGCCCATGGCGGAAGCGACGCGCCTCAGCTTATCCCGAACGCTGTCCATATTGAACGCCATGACATGCGGAAGGAGCATCGCGTTCGCCGCCCCGTGAGGGATATGGAACCTGCCGCCGAGCGGATACGCCATCGCGTGAACGGCCGCCGTGCCGGAGCCCGCGAGTGCCATTCCGCCGAACATCGAACCAAGAAGCATCGCGCTTCGGTCTTCGACGGCGTGTCCGTCATGGAACGCGGACACGATGCTTCCCGAGAGCAGACGAATCGACTCCAAGGCCAGCATGTCGCTGATCGGGTTCGCTTTGTTGGACAGAAAGGATTCCAACGCGTGCGTGAAAGCGTCCATGCCGGTCTCCGCCGTGATCGACCGCGGAAGCGACAGTGTCAAGGTGGGATCCAGCACGACCAAGCTCGCGTATAAGCGGCTGCTGACGATGCCCAGCTTCAACGCTTCCTCCTCCAGCGTCACGATGGCGTTCGGCGTGACTTCCGATCCCGTGCCGGACGTCGTCGGGATAAGCACCGTCGGTACTCCCGCATGGGGAATCCGCTCCGTGCCGATCATCTCTCTCACGCGCAGCCGGTTCGTACGCAAGACGGACAGGAGCTTCGTCGCGTCCAGGACGCTGCCGCCGCCGATTCCGATGTAGACGTCGAAGGGCTCTTGCCCGATTCGGTCGGCCAGCGCTTCGATGTGGTCCGCGGTCGGCTCCCGCATGACGCCGCCGATCGTTTCGGAGGCGATGCCGCTTCCGGCCAGCCGCGCGGCCAGCTCGTCCGTTGCGCCTTGCCTTCGCATCGCGTCCGATGCGACGATCAGCGCCTTATTGATCCGGCCCAAGCCGCGAAGTTCCGGCCCTAGATTTTGCATCGCGTGAAGTCCGGCGATGATTTTGCCGGAGGTTTGAAATTGATAGATTCTTGCAGGCTCATTCATTCGAATTCCCTCCCGGATTTGCCCCTCGTTATTCGTGCGGGCTGTCGCCGCCTTGCTTGTGTATCGCGATTCTCGTAATCCGGTAATCCTTGATCGAATCGCGATTTCATCACATTCGTTCTCTTTCCATCTCGGTCGTTCGATGATTCGCGGCAAAGGTAAAGCAATAAGAGCCCGGGCCCGAACGATAGACCGCGTGACCGTCTTCGCGTCCCTCGTATGCGACGTCCGGCCCGCTCGCGAGCACCGGCGTGTCCGGAGAGGAGGGAATCCGGATCAGACCTTCGCTGTTCGCCGGAATATCGACCCGGACGGTCATTTGGTTAGACGGGCCGAGCTCCCAGCGGACGCTCGCCCTGCCGGAGCGAAGCTGCTGCCACGCTTCCGCCCATTCGACGCCTTGGACGACCGTCGGCTTCGCCTTGACGAGGTAGCGTCCGACTTCCGGGCGATAACGATAATCCAAGCCGGCAAGGCTGGCGTACAGCCACTCCTCCAAGTGGCCCAGCATGAAATGGTTTTGCGATTTCCCGACGGTCGGTCCGTCCCAGGCTTCGGTCAGCGACGTCGCGCCGTGAGCGACCTGATAAGCGTAGCCGGGCGCATGCGGGTTTCTCGCCATCTTGCCGACGACATCCGACCGGCCTCCGCGGGCAAGCGCCGACAGCACGTAGCGGTGCCCGACGTCACCGGCGGTCGTCTGCCAGCCCCGCTCCCCGATATTGCGGACGAGGCGGTCCAAGAGGACGCCGCGCAGTTCCTCGGGGGCAAGGCCGATCGCGAGCGGCATGGCGACGGCCGTGTCGCTCCCTTCGGCGTACATGGCGTTAGCCGGATCGTAGAACGCCGAATGAAACGCCGTTCGAATGGATTCGGATAGCCGCGAATGGGCGGAAGCGTCCTCGGCTTTGCCGAGCACCAGCGCGATTTCGCCGAGCGCTCTCGCCAGCCCGAAGAAGATGGCCGTCTCGACCAGCACGACGGACGTATTCTGAGCGAAGCCGGGGCCTTTCGGTCCGATGTCGTACCAGTCGCCGAGCCCGCCGCGCAGAATGAAGCCGTCCGATGCCTCGGTCAAATAACGGACATAACGGCCCATCCCCTCGTAGTGCCGCTCGAGCGTTCCGACGCTGCCGTAACGCCGAAGCATCTCCCACGCGAGCAGAATATAGGAGCCACCCCAAGCGGCCGCGTCGCGAAACATGAGCCAAGGCTCCTCGAATACGACGTACTCCGGCGCCGTCGTCGGCACCATGCCGTTCGGAAGCTGGGCATCCGACATGTCGCGCATGATCTTCTCGAGCAGCGCTTCGCATTCGTAGTTGAACATGACGGAAGGCCCCATGAGATGTAGCTGCTCCAACCAGCCCAGCTTCTCGCGATGCGGACAGTCCGTGAAGACGCTCTTCATGTTGCTGAGGATCGCCCAGTTGATGATCTCGTGAATCCGGTTGAGCAGCGGATCCGAGCACCGAAAGCCCCCGGCGTCCGCGACGTCCGGACCGATCATGTGGCCTTCGAGACCGTGCAACACGGGAAGGTCCGATTCCTCGACGCCTTCGCCGGCGGGCGCCGCGCCCTCCACTTGCACGTACCGGAAGCCGTAATACGTGAACCGGGGATGCCATTCTTCGATGCCTTCCCCCTTCAAGACGTAATTCAGCTCGTATGGCGATCCCGAATATTTCTGATTGGCCAACCCCTCTTCCGTCAAGAGCTCCGCGGGCTTCAGCTTGACCCGCGTTCCGTTCGGGCCGCTGACGCGAATGCACGGCCAGCCCGAGAAATTTTGCCCCAAGTCGTAGACGTACACGCCCCTCCGCGGCTCCGAGACGCTGCGTGCGGGCAAGCGTTTGGTAATCGCGATCGGGGGAGACGATTGCGCCGTCAGTTTGCCGGGCGGGGGCTCCAGCTCGCAAGCGCGTCTCCAATCCCCGTCTTCCACGAAGCCCGGACCGTCCCAGCCCGTCCGCTCCAATCCGGCATCGTAATCCTCGCCGCCGTAAATACATGAGAAGGTAAGAGGGCTGTCGCTTAGCGACCAAGTTCCGTCGGTGACGATCGTCTCCGCGGTCCCGTCGGCATATTCGATGACCAGCTCCGCCAAACATTTCGGGTTGCCGAAGCTGCCCTTGAACTTGGCGTAGCGTCCGCCGGCCACGCGATAGAAGCCGTTGCCGAGGAGAACGCCCACCGCGTTCTCCCCCTGCCTGAGCCCGGGCGTCACGTCGTAAACCGAGTACAGCACCGTCTTGTCGTAATTCGTCCACCCCGGCTCAAGCTGCCGGTCGCCGACCTTCGCCCCGTTCAGGCGCAGCTCGTAATGTCCGAGTCCGGTTACGTAAGCGCGCGCGCGGGCAACCGGCTTCTTCACCTCGAAAGACTTCCGGAGCTGGATCATCGGTCCGCGGTCCGCCGCTTCGGCGGCATCGCCGATCCAGCGCCCCGACCATTTCGCTTCGGCCAATAGGCCCGTCTCCCACCATGCCGCCTTGCTGACGGCCGGTTGACCTTGGCCGTCCCACGCCGTTACGTGCCAGTAATACCTCCGCCTCGGCATCAGCGCCGCCCCTTCGTACGGGATGGAAACATGCTCGCAGCTTCTCACGATGCCGCTGTCCCATACATCCGGTTCGCCGAGCTTTAGACGCTCCTCGCTGGACGCGACGGCGATTCGGTAAGCGCTTTGGCCGCTTCCGGCTCCGGCCGGCTGCCCGAACGACCAGCTTAACCGGGGACGCTCCGCGTCCAGCCCGAACGGGTTAAGGATGCCCTCCGTCCGCAAGTCCGTCGCTTTAATCGCCGCCACGCTGCTCCTCCTTTAACTCGCGCGAAGTCGCCACGGCGATCGTTCGGTATTCGGGGAAGAAGTTGCAGGTCCTGTCGCCTTTCTGAGGCTTGCGGCATGCCGTATAGAAGTGGTACAACACGCCTTCGTGCGCGATGACGGAAGGCTTGTGGGCGTAGGATGCGTCCAGCTCTCCCGGCTGGCCGGTCTCGATGATCGGATCGGGATGTTTGGTCCAATTCAGAAGGTCGGCGGAGTAGGCGACGCCTTCCTGCGCCTTCTTGTAGTCGAAGCCGAAGAAGAACATGGCCCAGCGGTCTCCGTCCCTTAGCACGCAAGGATCGCTGACGAATCCGCCGTCCCATGCCCCCGGCGTAACGCGAAGGACGGGATTGTCCGGATGCCGGGTCCACCGGACGAGATCCGTCGAGGTCGCGAGACCCGTCTGCTCGATCCATCGGCCGTGCGTTTGGTTTTTGGCGTTGTAGAACAAATAAAAGGTTCCTTCATGCTCGAGCAAGCACTCCTTGTAGAGCCCGCCGCTCTCCCACGGCTCTCCTTCCTCCGGCGTCAAGATCGGCTCCGGAAGCCGATGCCACTCGAGCAGCTCCTCGTCCTCCGTCCAGGCCAAGCCGATTCGGGCCGAGCCTGCCTCGTAGCCGTCGCCCGGATAGGAGTGATAGGCAAGCCAATATTTGCCGTTCCACTTTTTGAGCGTGCCCGGCCCGTGCAAATCGTTGTCGCGCAGCATCCAGGTTCCCGCCACGTTTCTCGAATCCCAGGCCGAGCCTTCGTCGCGGCGCAATATCGTCGATAAAGGTTCGAACCGCAGCAGATCGTCGCCGACCGCAAGCGCCGTCTGATAGCCGATGCCGTCGTAGCCGACGTACATCATGTAGAACCGGCCGTTGTGGCGGAACACGAACGGGCAGTCCACCGCGTGGTAATCGAAAGCGCCTTCCTCCCCGGAGCCGACCAGAACCGGTTCGCTCCGTTTGTAAGGCGTCAGCCAAGCATCGATCGTCATCTTTCATCCTCCTCCGATTGCGTGAACCATGCTCGAACGGGACCGTACAGCCCTCCGGCAGGGAACGAAGCCTGCCATTCCGGCCTTGGCGTCTTGTCCCAGTAGGTGACGGCCGGGTTCGCGCCGACGAGACTGGTCGGGCGGCCGTGCTCATAGAATGTGCCTAGCGTATTCGTGACGCGTACGCGCAGCTTATGCGAGCCCGCGGCCAGCTTGCCTAACGCGAACCGATACGGGCGCCATACACGGACGCCGGCGGGAGCACCGTCCGCCCACACCTCGGCGGTCCCCCTCACGTGGCCCAAATCGAGCAATACCGTGCTTTCCGCCGCGAGCTCCAGCCGCGTCTCGTATTCAACGGCACCGCTGTGATGCGGCAGATGCAGCGCGGTCCGCCAGTCGCCAAGCTCCCCTAGGCGAGGTAAGGTTTCGAACCGGATCGGCGCGTTCATCACGGCGGCTTCCGTCAACGCGCCTTCCGGTTCGATTCGGACGGCGGCCATCGTTCCCGCCGCCTGCGGGGCGAAGGAACAGCAACCGCTCGCGAACGCCGTCTCTTGCCCGCCGATCCAAAGACGCACCTTGCCCTCGACCTCCAAGTGCATGCGATGCGTACCGACGGGCAGAGGGAATCGGAGCCAAATCGGCCGACCAATCCGGCTCGCGTCCGCCACGAACGGGACGGGCGCCGTCGAAGGCGCCGAGCCCGGCATCAGCCAGCCCACGCCGGGCAGCGGATGGGGACGATCGTTGATCCAGAGCGACTCCGTCTCGGCGAACTGCAGCACGCCGCCATGATGGACTAGCGCGGGTTCTCCCCGTTCGTCCAGCCAATCTGGACCGGTGCAGAAGGGAATCGCGCCGCCGTCCGCCAGCTCGATTCTCCCGTCGACGAACACGTCGCCTTTGCCTTCGGGCAGCAGCAGCGCGATGTCGTTCGCGCCTTCCCGCCAATAAGCAGTAATATCGACTTCCTCCTGGCCCTGCCGAATGTACGGATTGAAGTCCCCATGCTCGGTTACGGTAATCCCGTTCACCGCAAGGACCGCCCTTCCCCGCGCGGCGAACACAAGGCGCACGCGGCTTGCCGGCCGGTTCGGCGGCGCCGCCAGCCCGATCCGAAGGCGGGAGCTGGCAGCCGGCCGTCCCGCGTATATCCATTTGGGCAAGGGCATCGCGGCCGATTCGTTGATTTCGACCGCCGCGCGCTGCATGCCCTTCGATCTTGCTTCCGCTCGCAGCAAGACCGCGTTCGGCCCTTCCTTCAGCCGAACCCAAGCCGTCCTCTCCTCCGGTCCGCCGCTCCATTCGATGGCCTCGCCGTTCACCCATCCCTGCAGATTGGCATTGCTTTCCGTTCGGATCCAGAAGCGTCCTTCCTCGCGAGCCATGGCGTTCGTGGCGGCCCAGACGGTTTCGCCCTTCGACGCTTCGCCAAGATGCAAATATCTTCGCGGCACGCGGCCCATCCGTCCGGCCCAGGACCGGAATTTCAGATCGCCGAATACCGTGCTGTAGACAAGCGGCTCCGCTTCTTTCGGATCGTAGGACTCGCCTTTATGAACGTGCCAGTAAGCGGCTTCGCTCCATAGCCGTTCGTCCCAACCCGCGTCGGAATACTCCGGCATCTGCCAGCCTGCCGCCGTTCCGTCCTCGCCGCGTTCCTCCGTGCGGACCCGCATCATGCGCCGCTCGGGAGGCATCAGCCCCCGTCGTTCAGCATGCAGGTCGAAGTCCCCGTACCGATTGTCCAGCGTCGGCTCGATCCGGACGCGCCACTCCTCCAGCGTTCGTTCCTCTCCGCCGCCTGCCGGACCTGATCCGATCTCCGCGGGAAAGCGTTCCCGATGCGAGACCAAGGCCGAAGTCCGTGCCGCCGCCGACTCGTCTGCCGCTCGGCTTCCCGCATCCCGGACGGACGTCGCGCCGCACACGATCAAAGCGGCAGGCCAATGGTCGAAGGAGGCCTCTACGCGGATCCAATCGCCCTCGCGCACATACGCGACGGGACCGGTTCGGCCGGTTACCGGGTCCCATAGCTCCGGAACGCCGGCCGTTCGCAGCCGGTAGACGGCTGGCGGAAGCGGCCGCGCGGACTCGACCGCCGGTTCGTGCATCTTCAGCAGCGCACCGTTCTTCGGCAGCAGGAGAAAGATATCCGCGTCGTCCGTTCGCCGATGCAGCGACAGTCCCGGTCCTTCCGCTCGCTTCTCCGCCTTCCGCTCGGCGAGCGCGGCCGCCTCCTCTGCCGTGTCGACGAAGACGGCGCCCGGAATCGCTCCACGCTCCTCCTCCGGGACGTCAACCCCGACGACCAGCCCGCCCTGCCGCGCCATGGCCTGCGCCACCGCAAGCGCCGGCGCGTCCATGGCGGTCGTCCCGCATAACACGAGCACGCCGAATCGCTCGCCGGCGATGTCCAGCTTACCGTCCCTGACGAGGCTTCTCTCCAGCGCGGAATCGTCCACGACGTCGAAGTCGAGTCCAAGGTTGCGAAGCGAACCCGCATACGTCTCGGTATCCTTGCGGTGGGTCGTGCCCGCCACGCTCCAGTACGCCCGTCTCAGCTGCGTAATCCTCTCACGGGGGTCCCGGTTGGAAGCGCCCATCGGATGCTCGTTCGGCTTCACGTCGTCCAGGGACAGATACCCTACCGCCGCATAAGACGGATAATGAACGGCAACGTCGGCGACATGGTTTCCCTCGCTCAGCAAGCGGCATACCCGGCTGACGGTGTCCGCGAACACCCCGTAGTGCTCGAAGTAGGGCTGGCGCCACCCCGTATCCGGCGGCGCCCATTCCCACCATCCGCCGCGGGTGGAGTAATAGACGGCGTGGGGACTGAACAGCGTCACGCCCGTCTGCAGCCAAGGCACCAACCAATGCATCGTTTCCTCGAGCGTGCCGCCCCAGCCGCTGGAGTGAAAGCCCTCCAACCAGACGCGGGATCCGCCGTTCAAATGGACGAGGGAGGAGTGAGCCTTCAAGTCCCCGTCCATGTCCGCTCCGGGCGAATTGTACCACCGGTGCGTCCGGAAGTAATCGAGGTACAGCCGCTGCGCGCCGTGAACGTCGGCTCTGCGCGCCGGGCCGGCCTGGTCGCAGCCGATCAGCATGCCGTATTTGCGGTGCCACTCGCCGAGCGGCTCGAAGAACGCCCGTTCCGCGAGCTCCGCCGCGATCGCGTAGACGCGTCGGCGAACGTCTGCCGCACCCGGCCCTTCGTCGAACAACGCTGGAAGCGCCTCCAACAAATCGTGCCGGTGACGCTCGCGATAGAGGATCGGTACTTCCGGCGACCATAGCGGCAGCGGCGGCAGCTCGTCTTGAAAGCTGCCCGCGATCGTTCGGCCGAGATCGTCCGGAAAGCGTCTCTCGAATTCGCCGTGCACCCGGTCGAGCAAAGCGGCCGACGCTTTCGGATCCAGCCAGTTGAAGCCCTGACGCTCGGCGGTGTACCGGTAATCGTCCGTCTCCAGCAAGAGCTGGGAGCCAGAAGGCGCTTCCTCATCCTTCGGATACCTGCGCAGCTGATAGCCCGCGTATGCCGGCACCTCCGCGACGAGGCGCGCGAGTTCGTTCGCGCCGGAGAACCCGATTTGATCATAGAACCACAGTCTCATCCCCAGCCGCTCCGCTTCCCGCAGCGCGGCCTCGAACAGCGTCCACCATTCCTCGCTCATGTAAGCCGGGCGATCGCCGCAGGAGCCGTATTGCGGTCCGGTCGGCGCCAGATGGATAATGCCGATATTGCGCAGCCCTCCCTCCCGGAATTTCCGCAGCTGCCACCGGATTCGCTCTTCCGTCACCTCTTCGCCGCTCCACCACCAGAACGGCACCGGTCCGTATCGCGGATCCGGCTCCTTGAACCGATCGTGCATTCGAGTCCATTCCGAAACCATGCCCATTCCCTCTCCTCTCCGATACAGGCCTTCGCGCGAGCGTGCGATTCCCCCGCCTAGCCGGGTTCTGTTCGTTTGAACACCACTCTACACGGTTTAAAGGCTTTGTTTATAGGTTGCTTCCATCGACTTTATAGGTCATTTCTGAGTGATGTGCGATTCGTTGCGTTTCTTGATTTCGAGGACGAAAAAAAGCAAGCCGTCACTCCCGTGCCGGGAAGCGATTGCTTGCTTCGATTGTTCATTTACGCCGCAGGCTGCCACGCTATCGCTCTCATCCTCCGAGTCTTACGCGTTCGAAATAATCGGCCCCCCCGACCTGACCGCCTTTCAGCGCCAGCTGAAGCCCGTCCATCCGCGGATCCTCGGAGTAGCAACGGCATAACGGCCCCCCCGGGACGATGGCGCTCAAGCATGACAGGGCGTAAATGCCCAGCTCGCGCGTCACGTAACCGGAGGTATCGCCTCCGGCAATAAGAATGCGGCGCAAGCCCGTCGCCCGCAAGAGGTCCGAGGTCAGCCTGCCAAGCTGCGTGCCGATCAAACGTCCGGAATCCGCCGGCTCCATGCCTCTGGCGTTCAAGGCCTCCCGAAGCGCTGCGATGGCTGGATCCTCGGGTCCGTCCGCGGAATAGACGATGATATTCCTGCCTTGCTCGACGAACGGCAGCGCCTGCTTCAGCAGCGACCGTCTCGCCTCGTCCGCCCGCCCCGGTTCGAGCCAATCCCGCGCCCGCACCCGTATGCCGGCGTAACCTCGCTTAAGCGCCCACGCGATCTGCGATTGCGTGACCGGCGAACAGCTTCCCGAGACGACCAACAATTGATCCGCTTGTTCCGCCGCTTGCAGCCGCGCCCCTCCCGGGTCGACGAGCCCCTCTTTCGCCCAATGGGCGGCCAGCGCGTATTCCACGCCCGACGAGCCAATGACGAATAGTCCCGTCCCCCGTTCCTCGGCCTCCCGCCACATTAATCTGCCCGCCGCCTCCAGCCGCGGGTCGTCGATGACGTCGAACAGGAGAGCGGCCGGCTCCCCGACCTCCAGCCGATGCTCGAGCCTGGCCGACACCTCCTCGGGCACGCCGTCCAAGGCCGTCCACTCCATTAACGAAACGGGCAAATCCGTTTGCTCCCGAAGATGCAAGCGAAGATCGGATTCCCGCATGGGCGTAATGGGATGGCGGGACATCGTGGGATGGCGGTCCAGCCGGTACGTACCGCCGTCGGCGCCCGCCGCGGCGAAGTGGTGACCGAACAGCGTGTAGCGCTTCAGGGCCGGCACGCCGACCAGGATCGGCACGTACCTTTGACGCGGATAGACGGACCTGCCCAGCTCCAGCACCTTGCCGATGCTTCCCGCGCGGGGCGAAGAATCGAAGGTGGAGCATACTTTATAATGCACGACGGCCGTTCCGTAAGCATGGAGCCGTTCGAGCGCCGGCCGAAGCTCGCGCTCCATCTCGTCCGGCGTCATCGACCGGCTTACGCCCGCGACGCCGAAGCACCGCACGTTCGGGAACCGTTCGGCGAGCAGCTCCGGCGGCGGGGGATCAAGAAACAGCACTGTGTCCGCGCCGCTCTTGGCGAGAGCCTCCATCGCGTCGGTGGAGCCGGTAAAGTCGTCGCCGTAGAAGCATAGCAGCCGATCGTTATGCTTCGGCATAGCTCCCGGTACGCTCATAGCGCTCGTTCCTTGCGCTTAAACTTGTCGAACGCGCGCCGCAGCTCGACCCGCTCCTTCGCGTATTCTTCGGCGGGAATGCCGCGCATCGCGGCCTCCCAGCCTTGCTTCATGCTTTCGACGCCGGCAGCCGGCCCGTCCGGATGGGCAAGAATGCCTCCGCCGGCGAGATGCATGACATCTACCGATCGCGTCCGTTCGAACGTCGTCTCCGCCGTCCCCGCCCATTGCCCCGACGAGAGTACCGGCATCGCCGAATAGCCGTCCCACATGGGCTGCAGACAGGCTTCCACGGACCTCGCGACGGATTCGTCGCTTTCGTAGAACTTGCTGCCCAGACCGTTCACGTGCAGATGGTCGGCCCCCGCAAGCCTGCACAGCTTCTGATAGACCCGGAAATCCATCCCGAGCTGTCCGTGCCGCGTCAGCATCCCCCACTGATTCCGGTGACCGTGGACGGGAACCTCGCTGAAGCCGTTCAAATAGGCGAGTCCCGCGAAACCGATGCTGTTGATGCTGACCATTACGCAATTGCCGCCCGCCTTGACCACATGCTCGTGGTTTCGTTGCAGCTCTTCGATGTCGCCCGTAATATTACAGGCGTACATCGCCTTGCGTCCCGTCTTGTCCGCCGCTCTCCCGATGGCCCGCATCACCGTCTCCGCTTTTTCTCGCAGGGGCAAATAAGGCGGATTCGCGTTCAGCTCATCGTCCTTGATGAAATCAACCCCCGATACGGCCAGGTCGTATACGAGCGCCTCCAATTCCGCACGCCCGAGACCCACGCTCGGCTTAATGATCGTACCGATGATCGGCCGGCCGCGGACGCCGGTTATTCGCCGGGTCCCTTCGATGCCGAAGCGCGGACCCGGATAACGGGTCTTGAAGTCCTCCGGCAGCTCCAGATCGACTAGACGCAACCCCGACAGCTCGCGGAGCTCGTACAGATTGCCGGCCACGCAGGCCATCAGATTCGGAATCGACGGCCCGAAATTATGAAGCGGGAACGACACGACAATCTCTCCGCGCGAATAGCGTCCTTGTGTGGCCGGCGGAGCGAGCGCTCCGGGAAGCGACGGCTGCGCAACCTGCTCCAATGGCGTGATTCGTTCGATTCTGGCGCCGTGCCGCTCCTTGAGCGGCTCCGTCTCGCCGGGCACCGCCGTGAACGTGCCCGTCGATTGCTCCCCCGCGATGGACGCGGCCGCCTGCTCCAGCGTCAACGGGGTTTCCACCAAATAAGTAGCCGTTACCCGATTCGTTTCCAATTCCCAACACCTCGCCGTGGCATATTGATTAACTCAAAGACTCCAATGCCCGCTTCACGGCCATGACGCCCGAACGCGGACTCGACAATACCGGCTTGCGGGTCTTCTCCCGGAGCGCGGCTTCCATCCTAGCCATCGAGCCTTGCGCGAGCACGATCGCGTCCACCGAGCCGGCAAGGCTGGCCGCCGCGTTCGCGATCAGCGCGTCATGCTCCTCCGGCTTGCCGGCAACCAGGGCATCATATGCTCCCGCCGCCAGTCCGTCCGCCAACGCGACTTTTTGGCCGATCGCCTCCGCTTGGGAGAGCAGCAAGGCCTTGGTCGGCTGCAGCGTCGTCGGCAAAGTCGCGATGACGCCGATGCGGGCATAGCAGCTTACCGCTTCCAGGGCCATTTCCTGATCGATCTTCACGATGGGCACGGATACGAACGGTCTCGCCCGGTCGACCGCTTCGCCGACCGAGGAGCAGGTATTCAGAATGACGTCGGCTCCAAGCTCCTCTGCGTTCCGATAGTAAGTCAGCAGCCGCTTCGACACTAGCGGCGTAATCTCTCCCGCGCGAACGACGTCATGGATCAAACCGTCGTCGATCAGATTGACGAGCCGGCAGTCCGGCAGCAGCTCATCGAATATTTTCTTCAGCGGATCCGCGAGCCCTTGGCCCGTATATACCGCGGCAACCGTCCATTTCATGGATTCCCCTCCGTCTTTCATCATTGCGCTTCATGGCGCTACCAGACGAAATCGCGATCCGGTCTGCGATAATCGCCCTCCCGCATGGGCGCGCGGTCGTAGACGGCGCGTCCGCTGTACAGCGGCTTTTGCCGTCCCTTCGGACTGATCTCGACGACGTCATCGCCTCGCCACTGCGCCGTGAACGATTGGCCGACCGCATTCTCCTGCGTGGTTCGATAGCTTAATGGAAACGTGATCGTGATCGTCTCGCCCTCGCGGGCCGTCCCGAGCAGCAGGAAGCATTTATTAATCCAGCTGCTCGGAGCTTTTCCGTTGCTTTCCGCCGTCTCGCCGTCGAGCTCGCGGAGCACGTTTATTTTGGTAAAGCCCGCCCATTCCGGAATGCGAACGGCCAGCCGCGGCAAATCCCGGCGAACGTGAAGCACGACTTTGCCTTCATGCGGCAAATAACTGTCGACGTCCAGCCATTTCGAGCCTCGGTTCAGCAGGAAGTTGACGCTGATCATGCCGTCCCGCTCGGTAATGGCGTTGCTCCAGCCCATGAACAACCCCCGGGTTCCGGAGCCTAAGCAGCAAAGCTGCAAATCGTTCGTATGGCCGCGACCCTCGTTCACGTCGCAGCAGAAATCGTTGGGAGCGGAATAGCCGGCGAAAGCGCCGCGCGAACGGTCCGCGACCTTGTAATAGGAGCGGTCCGCGCGAATGTCGCGGGACTTGTCGTCCAACTGCTCGACCCAATTCAAGTCCAGCAATTGCGATTCAGCAAGATGGTTCCGGATGAACCGCTCCACGGTTCCCCAATACTCCACGTAGCCGTTCCTGGCGAGCGTGATCCCGGTCGCGATCAAGTCCACGAGCGAACAGGTTTCGTGCTCGTAAGCCTGCTCGTGCAGATCGCCTGGGGTCCAGCCGAACGACGTGCACTTCGTCAGCGCCCAATCGTAGCTCTTCTTCACCCAGGCAATCAATGCGGCGTTGCCCGTGAATTCGCCGAAACGGGCGATCGCGTCGAGCGTGCCGAGGCGAGTATGGAAATGTCCGCTCCGGTAGGCAGGCGCGTCGTTGAAGCTTCCGTCCTCCAGGAAGACACGGCTTCGTTCCGTAATAAGCGCCGTGAAATATTGGCAGAGCTCGAAGGCGTCCGGATTTCCCGTTAATTCGTGGTACTTCAGGAGCGGCATGATCAGCCTGCCGCAGAAGGAAGCCGGATCCGGGGCAAGCCGGAGCTGCACGGCGTTCGCGGATGGCCAGCCGGATTCCTTGTATTCGGATGCCGGGTAATACCAAATGTCGCGCTCCTTGACCGCGATCCGCTTCAACGCGGCCACGTGACGATCTGCCGCTTCCTTCGCCTTCTCGTCCCCCGTTTCCATGTACCAGGTCGTCAGCGACAAGATGACCGCGCGCTGATCGATCAGATTGGCGTTCGTCTCCCAGCGGTATACCGGATTCAATTGGCGATAGCTCATGCCGTCTTCCTTGAAGAAGGAGAGCAAGTTGGCCCGGTAGCGCTCCTCCACCTCGCGTCCGAACGTGGCGCCGGACATATGGCGGGCAAGGATCATGCCGTCGATCATGCGTCCGTGTGAGGAGCCGTAATCCCAATCCCCATGCGTCACGAACGCGGGCTTTGCCATTAAATTAGCCGCGAAAAACGGGATATGGCCAAAATCCTCGTCCGCCATGCCCACCATGGCGTTCAATGCATGGGCCGCCCGTTCTTCCAGCATCAACGTGTCCGGAATTTGACGCGTTGCCATGCGAATTCCCCCTCTCGTTATTCGGATCGCCGTCCGCCGGGCGCCAGCTCGATCGCTTGGCGGATCGCTTCCTTCATGCTTTGCTCGTCGGCAATGCCTTTGCCGGCGATATCGAACGCCGTTCCGTGGTCGACGCTCGTCCGGATAATCGGCAGACCGACGGTAATGTTGACTCCGGCTTCCAGTCCAAGCACTTTAATCGGCCCGTGTCCCTGATCGTGGTACATGGCGACGACGATATCGAAATCGCCTCGCGTCGCCCGGAAGAACAACGTATCGGCGGGAAGAGGGCCAACGGCGTCGATCCCCTCTTCCCTGGCCCGCTCGACGCCCGGAACGATTTTCTCTTCCTCTTCCCCATAACCGAACAGCCCGTTCTCGCCGGCATGCGGGTTAATGCCGCAGACGGCGATGCGCGGAGCCACGACGCCTGCCCGCCGCAGCGTTTCGTGCGCCATGCGGATCACGTTGCGCACGCGCTCCGGATGAATCATCCGAACCGCGTCGAGCAGGCCGACATGGGTCGTGACGTGGATGACCTTCAGCTTCGGGGACGACAGCATCATCGCCACTTCCTTCGTCCCGGTCAGATCGGCCAAGATTTCGGTATGACCCGGATAAACATGCCCGCCTTTGCGCAGCGCCTCCTTGTTTAAGGGCGCCGTGCTGATGGCGTCTATCCGGCCGTCGCGCGCAAGCTCGATCGCTTTCTCCAAATACGCGAAGGAAGCCCGGCCAGCATCGGCCGACACTCGCCCGATCGGAAGCGAGGCCGGCAGCAGATCCAAATCCAGGCAGTCGACCTCGCCCCTCGTCGACGCGGCGCGCCGAACGGATGCCGAGACCCGTCCGGACGATGCCTCCGGCTCTTTCCAGCATTTTCGAATCGCCGATGACGATCGGCCGGCAAGCTTGATACAGGATCGGATCGTCCAACGCTTTCATGATAATCTCGGGCCCTACGCCGGCGGCGTCTCCCATCGTGATGCCGATAACGGGTCTATTCATCGACTGGTTCTCCCTTCAATACCACTTTCGCATGGACAAGACTGTTCTCCCGTCCGAAAGCGCCGGCTTTCGTGACCACGTTCAGCGGGATGCTCCCAACGAGACGTCCTAGCGGAATGCCAGGCTCGATCTCGCGGACGAGCCGAATGCCGGATGCGTTCAGATGCCTGCATACGGCCTTCGCCGTGTCTCCCCCGGTCAGAATGACGCCTTGCAGCTCCGTTGTATCCATGCATTCGGAAGCCGCCAAACCGAGCAGCGACGCGATCCGGTTCGACACTTCCGCCGCCTGCAATCCTCTCGCGGCGCCCGCCACTTGGGCCGACCGGACTTGTCCGGGCGAGCAGCCGGCGTACAAGGAAACGTCGAAGCCTGCCGCAAGCGCCGTCCGGACGGCCGAGCTGCACCGCTCGAGCTCCCGGTCGCAGCCTTCGTCGGAAGTCATGGCCGCGATGGCGTCGAGCTCCACGGCCTTTGTTCGCGGGCATTGATTGAACGCGGCAACCTGGCTCCGGGTAATCTTGGAGATGCTGCCCGCAACCAATAGCACGGGTTTCCCCCTTTCGGGGACGACGCGCGACAGGTGCTCGTGCGCTCCGCGGCCTCTCGCGAGCGCGAGCGAATCCGGCAGGCATTCCGCGAGACCGGCCGAGCCTGCCCATAGCATTCGTCCCACGCCTGCCGCCGCGACGTCGGCGATTCGCCGCAAATCCTCGTCCGAGACGGCGTCGCATACGATGATTTCGATGCCGCTCCGAAGCAGCTTCCCGATTCGCAAGCTAGCGGCTTCCGCGCCCGCTCGCAGTGCTTCAAGCGGCAGCAGTCCCGCTTGCCGTTGCGATTGGGAGGCCAGCAGCTTGACGAGATCGGCTTCGGCGACGGGAGATTTGGGATCCTTAGCGGTTTCCGTCCGATCGATCCGTACATCGTTCACATAATGAATGCCGTTTCGGGTCGTCCTTCCGATCTTCGGATAGGCGGGTGCAACGATGATGCAATCCACGGGAATGGCATCTGCGACGGCGTCGATTTCCGCGCCGAGATTGCCCCTCAGCGTGGAATCCAGCTTTTTGTACACGTGCTTGAAGCCCATCCGCGCGACTTGGAGCGCGGCGAGCCTGGTCCGCTCGTAGGCCTCGCCTGCGGCAACCGCCCTGCTGTCCGTATCCAGCACGATAATTTCGGAATTCCTTTCGATCGCCGAAACCTCTTCCGCATGCAAGACGACCTGCGTATTGAAGCCTCTCCGCGCGAACTGCACGCCCGAGTCGGTGGCTCCCGTCAAGTCGTCCGCGATAATCGCAAGCTCGTTCATGGCAGACGCATCTCCCCGCGGCTCATGGTCTCGTCCCGCAAGAGCTTCCGCAGATGCGCCAGCCCGTTCTCGCGGAGCAGCTCATCCACGCGGACCGGCCTGCCGCCTTCCCGCATGGTTCGCTCCATCGCCGCCATCAAGGCGAGCGTCACCACCGCTTCCTCCGCGTCCGGCAGCGGCTTCGCGCCATTGTCCAGACATTCCGCGAAATAGTCGATGTAGTTCTGATATTCCCCCGCGTGATGGCTGTTGCCCTCGAATCGGAAGTAATAATCGCGCTTATTCTCGAAGGAATACGTCTTGCGGCCTTCGCCCTCGAATCGCGTATGATACAGCAGATTGGAGTACTCCGCCCGCGAGGAGCCCTTCGTCCCCCGAATGACGCAGCCGATTCCCGGCTCGACCTCCGAGCCTAACGCCGGCAAGGTATAGCTGCCCGATATTTGGCCGATCCTGCCTTCTTCGTCCCGAACGAGGAGCCGCATGGAATCCCACGTCTCGAGGCCGTATTGGCGGCTGTTCCCGCTGACGTTGCCGTATCCGGTCACCTCCAAGGCGCCCGGCAAATACCAGCGGACCAGATCGACGGCGTGTATCATGAAATTGTACATCCAGCTGAAGCCCTTCTGCCGGCTCCACGGCTTGTTCAAGAACCAGCGGCTGTCCGCGATATAATGAGCTTCAACCGTCTGGATGCTTCCGTGGCGACCCCGCTCGTAATCTGCGCGCTGGCGGATCATCGGTTCGAAGAAACGGGAGCTTTGCCCGACGAATACATGCTTGCCGGATCTCCCCGCCAGCTCCAGCAGCTCGTTCGCCCCCTCAAGCGAGGTCAACATCGGTTTCGTGCAGATGACGTGCTTGCCTGCCTGCAGCGCCTGAATCATGTGGGGGAGGTGCAGCGGGTCGGGCGAATAAATGGCGACGACGTCGATGGCCGGATTGCTTAACAGCTCCCCGTAATCCGTCGTCCACTGATCGAAGCCGAACTCCTCGGCCCGAAGCTTGCATACCGCCGGATTAATATCGCATACTTGGACAAGCTCCCATCTCGTGCTGCTTAACGCCGCGGACATAATGCTCCGGCCTTCCCCCAGTCCAACGACGCCAAGCTTGTAGGTGTTCATGTATCGGCTTCCTCCTCACCTTTTCCTAATTTCGAAATCCAGCATGAACCCGCGCTCGTCCGCCTTGTACATCCTTACCTCCGCGTCCGCGAACCGCTGCATCCAACAGTCGGAACCTCCAAGATGCGGCCCGGCTTCTTCCTTCACCCGATCATCCGACAGGAAATCGCCGGTTACCAGCCATTTGCCTTCGCCCGTTCGGCCGCTGGCCTTCCACGGCTCGGGGACGAGCCAGTCCGCGATTATGACCGTCGCTCCCGCTTCCGCTCTTCGACGGACCGCCTTCAGTGTCTCCGCAGAAAGGCGAGTGCCGGCAACCAGAATCATTTTCGGATTTCCGAGCTGCTCTTCACGCACCGTTTCGTCGAAGACGAGAACGTTGTTCGTCGGATAATAGAGCGGATGAACCCGCTCCTCTATGGCATGAGGCCTGCCCTGCAGCAATGGAAATTCGTCCCTCGGAACCTCCGCTTTCAAGCGATGACGCGGAAAGTCGAAGCCCGGAATATGCATGCAGCTGCCATGCGCGGGAATGGTGCCGTGGCTGAGCAGATGCCACGCGCGGAACACGCTTTGCGCAGCGTCGGGGACGGCAAGCCCCCGGTTGCCGAACAACCTTGCGTTCTGCCCGTAATTGCTGTCGTCCGAATGGATGAACGCGATGTCGGGGTCGGCTTCCGCGTGCGACCAGGTCAAGGGATGCGCCGGAATAAAGGCCCGCACGAACTCCTCCCACACCTCTCCGAACTCCGTACGGCGGAAGCTGCCGTTCCCGTACTGCAGTAAAGCGTCGATATTTTCCGTGAACAGATGGGTCGGTCCCATAAAGTAGCCCATCTTGAGCGCCGAAGCGTACTCCTCCGGCGAGTGCCCGGGGAATCCCGGTGTCCGGATGAACCAGGGCCCGACGTCCGGTCCCCACAAATCCGCGCAAATCCACAGCCCTCGGCCGTATTGCTTCGCCGCACCGAGCGCTGTGGAAAGCTGAAGCGACTGGAACGACTCTTTCATGATTTTGGGACAAACGATCATTCCGCCCCTGGCTTTCGTGTGGAAGAGGGTGGGGAACACAAACTCGCCTACCAAGGGCACGCCCTCCGGATCGACTCCGGCATTCGCCAAGACGCCGCGCACGTGCGCCGTCCTCTCCGCCACCGCGCGAACAACCGAATCTTGCGATTGCCGCAGCGTGTTTTCTTCCGTGGTCCCCCAATGCGGAAGGAAGGCATCCTTGCGATATTGCGAGGCGTTGATTTGGAGATGCTCGGGCTCGTCGTACAGCAGGCCGATCAGCTTGCCGCTTGCAGCGGCTTCCAGCAGCGCCTCGTCGGGCACGTCGTACCGGTTCGTCCCTTCCGCGTAAGGTCCGTTAATATTTCCGTATTCGTTGCCCAAGCACAGGTCCATGCCGTGCTCGGCCATATCGCGCACCATGGCCGATTGCCCGGCCCCGTTCGGGAACATGTGGTGCACGTAGAAATCGCAGCCAAGCTCCTTCAGCGCCTGAAGGAACAAATCGGGAGCCGGGAGCGCCTCCTGGGAAGGATAGACGCTGCCCGTGCCCGTTCGCATGATTTCGTCGGACGCTGCCCCCGCCCATGAATCCTGCCAGGCGATAACGGGCCCCTGCATGCCCAGCTTTGGTCTGGCCATTTTTTCGTTCCCCTTTCCGAATCTCTCGTTCTCTCATTCTGTGACTATAATTATAGGTGCAGAATAACCAGAGTTCTCTATCTGATATTGCTCGAAAGTTTAAGGATCTTGCTCTTCGGGGGACTAAATGGCAAGGGTCAGCGATGATTCCTTTCATGATGATTCTGGGCCTCATTCCCACTCATGCTGCCTCTTGGACGTCCCGGCAAGCAATGAAGCAACAGCCGTTTGCCAGCCTGACAAGCGTCTGTTCCGTTCAGACGACTCCATCAACGGTTCATATCGTGATCCTTCATGCGTGCAATTTGGCAGGCTATCCGGCGAGTTCCAAAGGCCAATGGCAAGACCACCCATATAGACGGAGCCCATCGCTGATCGTTCGGCTATGCCTGTGCGAGTGACCGGCTTCCGCAGCAGGTCCGCCTGGAATTGCATCAAGATCGCATTAACCGTGGCCCCTCCGTCGGCGCGCAGCTCCTCCAGAATGACGCAGGATTCGCTTTGCAGAAGCTCCACTGCGTCATGCACCTGATAGGCGATACTTTCGATCGCGGCACGGACAATATGCGATTTGTCTGTCGCGCGGCTCATTCCCGTAATAGCCGCTCTTGCGTCCGGCTGCCAGTAGGGCGCGCCTAGACCGACAAAAGCAGGTACGAGGTAGACGCCTCCATGATCCGGTGCGCGCTCAAGCAATTGCTCCATTTCCTGATAGGTCGCGAACAGTCCCAAGTTGTCGCGCAGCCAATTCAGGCTGTCTCCGCTTGAGCGAATGACAGCTTCAAGCGCATACGTTACTCTTCCGCCGCAGCCCCAGGCGACGGTCGATACGAGTCCGTCCCCGGCGTGCGGAGCGACTGTTCCAACGTTCATCAGTACCGAAGTGCCAGTGCCATAGGTCGCCTTGGCCATTCCTTCCTTCAGGCACAGGTTTCCGAACAGCGCCGCCTGCGAATCGCCGATTATGCCGGTCACCGGGACGGAAGCCCCGAGCCAGCCTTCGCTTTCCGTATAGCCGAATACTTCGTCGGAATTCCTTACTTCCGGCAGAATGCCGCGCGGAATACCGAACAATTCGCACAGCTCCTCATCCCAAGCAAGCGTATAGATATTAAACAGAGAGGTGCGGCTCGCATTCGTGTAGTCGGTTGCATGCGTCTTGCCGCCCGTCAGCTTCCAGACCAGCCAACTGTCGATCGTTCCCGCAAGCAGCCTTCCCTCATCGAGCTTCTCGCGCGCCCCCTCCACGTTGTCCAGAATCCAGCGCCACTTCGTTGCGGAGAAGTACGGGTCTAGCGTCAAGCCCGTCTTCGCGGTGACCGTCCCCTCATGTCCCTGCTCCTTCAATCCCGCGCATGCTTCCGCCGTACGCTGGCATTGCCACACGACTGCGCGGCCAACCGGCTCCCCCGTCATCCGGTCCCATAGGACGGCCGTTTCCCGCTGATTCGTAATCGTAACCGCCGCTAGCTCCGCGGGAGATACTTGAGCCTCGCGCAAGGCATTAAGCGCCGCAAGCTTGACATTGTCATAAATTTCTTGCGCGTCGTGCTCCACCCAGCCGGAGTTTGGGTAATACTGGCGATGATCGCGGCTGCTTCGGCTCCTCACCGTCCCGCTGGCGTTCACGATAAGCGCTTTCGTACCTGAGGTGCTTTGATCAATAGCCAATATAAATTTATCACTTGCCGACATAACAGACCTCCCTATTGCCCTAACAGTTCCTGCGCGAGACTACTAATATGTTCGACGCTGATGCCATAATGCCGGAACACTTCCGCCGTCTTGCCCGCGATAGCAGGTTCATCCGGAATGCCAACAATCCGCATAGGCACGGGATGATGCTGCACCACGACCTCGGCAACGGCCGCGCCCAAACCGCCGTGTATGCTGTGCTCTTCAATCGTAATGATTCGTCCGGTTTCGAGCGCCGCCTTCAGAATGGCTTCCTCGTCCAGCGGTTTGATCGTATGCATATTCATGACGCGCGCGGAAATGCCGGCTTCCGCAAGGGCGGCTGCCGCGTCAACCGCAACCCTCACGGTCTCTCCTGCCGCAATGAGAGTAAGTTCTCCTCCGTCTCTTAGCGTGACGGCCTTGCCGATCTGGAATTCGTAATCATCCGATTCGTAGACGTCCTCAACTGGATTCCGCCCGATTCGAATATAGGCTCCGCCTTCATATGCAACCAAAGCTTCCGTCATCTTTTTCGTCTCATGCCGGTCGGCCGGCAGAAGTACGGCAATGCCCGGGATCGCGCGCATGACCGCCAAATCCTGTACGGAATGATGGGACATGCCAAGCGCTCCGTAGCTGACGCCGCCGCTTATGCCGACCAGCTTCACATTTGTTGCGGAATAGGCCACGTCGACTTTAATCTGCTCGATGCTGCGCATGCTCAGGAAGCAAGCCGGCGATGTGACGAACGGTTTTTTGCCGCTGTGCGCGAGACCGGCGGATATGCCGACAATGTTTTGCTCCGCGATGCCTACTTCCACGAACTGGTCTGGATACGCGCTCGCGAAAGGCGCCATCGCCGCCGAACCGCGCGAATCGCTCGCAAGGACCATAATGCTGCCATCCTCTTGAGCCAGCTCCAGCAGCGTGTCGCAAATCACTTGTCTGTTGGCTATTTTGTTCGCCATTCCTTACAGGGCCCCTTTCCGTTGATACGTATCCAATACAGCTTCCAGCTCCGCGATCGCCAGCTTTAGTTCGTCGTCGCTCGGAACGTGATGATGCCAATGAGGAATGTTTTCCGCAAAAGACACTCCTTTTCCCTTCACGGTATTGGCCATCACCAGGGTAGGTTTGCCAGGTTGTGCCGGGGCTGCCTCGAATGCTTCCACAAGGGAGTCCATGTCGTTGCCGTCAACGGTTACGACATGCCAACCGAATGCCCGCCACTTATCCTCCAGCGGCTCCAGCCCCATGACTTCCTCCGTCGATCCGCTAATTTGCAGCCGGTTGCGATCGATAATGCCAATGAGATTGTCGAGCTTGTAATGCGGGCCAGCCATCGCCGCTTCCCAGACGGAGCCTTCCGCCTGCTCGCCGTCGCCCATCAGGCAGAACACGCGATAATCGCCGCCGTCCCGCTTCGCGGCAAGCGCCATGCCGACCGAGATGGCAAGACCGTGGCCGAGCGCCCCCGTATTCATCTCGATGCCGGCCACCTTGTTGTTTGGATGGCCGATCAGCCTTGTTCCGAAAGCGCTGAACGTCTTCAGCTCCTCCTTCGGGAAGAAGCCAAGATCGGCGAGAATGCACCATAATGATTCCACCGAATGGCCTTTGCTGGCAATAAAGCGGTCCCGTTGCTCCCATTTCGGCTGTTTGGGATCTACTCTCATGACACGATAATAAAGTGCGGTAAGGATGTCCGTATTACTTAATGATCCACCTGTATGTCCGGTCTTGGCAGCGTGAATCATGCTCAGCAGATCGATTCGAATTTGCGCTGCTTTCGCTTTCAATTCCCGTACTTCCATTTGCCCGTCCTCCTCCGTCTGCTTCTATAAGCCGCTGCCGCGAAGCCATGCTTGAATTTCGCGTTCTGTCGGATCGACCGGGTCCGGCGTCAATCCCGGAATATAGCTGCAAGCCTCATATAACGCCGGGATAACATTGGCATGAATGCCGACGGAATGATGCACATAAGGCCCCTTAACGAGCTTCTCTTCCCATAGCGGCCAGTCGTTGACCTCCACCCACACATAAGAACCGCGGGTATAGGGGCCTTTGATACCGCGCGCTTTGCCAAGGAACAGCTGGTAATCGCCATGATCGCCGTCGAAGCGCGCCAAAGTCATATCGCCGCCTTTCACTTCGCCTTCATGCGTGCCCGGCGAATGATCGTCGAACAGAAAGTGCTTGCGGAGCCTCGGCTTATCCTCCACCGACATGGATACCGGGAAGTTGCCGCAATGGAACAGCAGCTCGCCGTTCGCGTTCTCGGGATGTCGGACCGTCAGATCGGCGAAGAAGGTCGGATGCTGGTTCATCGTTGCCGCCTGAACCATGATGGATGTAATTGCACCGTGAATATCCGTTTCGCAGGTAACCGGAATTTGCTCATCGGTCAATATCGCGTTCGCCAGACAAGGCATGATGCCTATCGCATCCTGCAGCGAAGACCAGCATTGAATCGCGATCGCGGAGCTTCCCGTCCGGACGGCGAACGATTTCATGGCCGCCTTCAGAGCCGCGATGCGGATGACGTCCACTTCGGCCACCTCCGACCAGTCCAGCTTGCGTTTAATATAATCGACGGCTTCGGCTAGCTCCGGGCTTCCGTTTTTCTCGATGCGCTTTGTTTCCCTTTGAATATCGACAAGCGTAATGGGATGGATCTCAATACCGAACCGCTCCAGCAATTCGCCTTCGTTGCACATCATCGTCCAGAACGACGAAGGACGCGGCCCGATTTGCAGAATGCGTAAGCTGTGGAAGCTTCTGACCACATTGGCTGCCGCGACGAAATTGGTAAAACCCCGCTCAAACACCGGATCGTCAATACGGCTATTGGTCACATAAGTGAAAGGAACATTAAAACGTCTCAGCACCTTGCCTGTCGCGAACAGGCCGCATTGCGTATCGCGCAGCCGCATGCCGTCCTCCAGCGGAGATTCGTCGCGAGGCCCCCATAGCAGCACCGGCTTGCCAAGCGCCTTGCCCACACGCGCCACCGTATCCTCCGTCCCGAAGTTGCAATGGGGGAAGAAGACGGCATCCACTCCCTCCTTCTTGAATCGATCCGCTAATGAATCCGCATTGATATTGTCGTCATAGAGCAGCCCTTCTTCGTTAATGCCTTCCAAATCGACGATGTCGATATCCATACCGAAGCTTTCGATTTTCTCCTTGATCAGCACCTTGTACTTGAATGCGTCCTCCGCGCTGAAAACAAACCGTCTTGTTGGTGCATATCCCAATTTAAGTTTTTTCAAGCTGCGCTCCTCCTTGTTTTAACTAAACAAACTTAACTAAACATTCACAGTTACAAATAAACAGTTTACAAAAACTAAGTCGATAAAACTTATGACACCTTTAAATTAACACCGCATTTTTGTTCAGTCAATCAGTTTATATAAACAAAAGCAAATAGTTTAGTTAATAGCCATAAACGTTAATATAAACTCGCAGCGTGATGTTGCTTATTATTCATGGGGATAGTAAACTAAACATACTAAACTTCGATATTTGAAAGAAATGAAATGAGGCTGAAGTGGATTGAAAATGGAGGATATCGCGAAGCTGGCGGGCGTGTCCAAAGCCGCCGTCTCGCTTGCATTAAACGGAAAGCAAGGAATCAGCGTTGAAACGCGCGAAAAAATTATTCAAATTGCGGAGAAAAACGGCTATACCCACAAATCGAGATCGTCATCGGACGAGCCGTCTATCAAATCGCTGACGTTTCTCGCGATCGCCAATTCCGGCATTGTTCTGGAGCAATACTACCAGCAGCCGTTCTTTCGCGAACTGATCCATCATATCGAGGAGAGATGCCGTTTCTACGGCTATTCGCTTATGTTCACTTCGGTATCGCCAGATCAGTTTGCGGAGCAGCTTAAGCTGATTTCGGAGGAAAAGAGAAGCGATGGCGTCATTTTGTTAGGCACCAACCTTGGCCGGGAGCAAATTTCCGACATCGCGGGAGCGATTACGATGCCTCTTGTCGTATTGGACAACTGCTTTGAAACGCTCCCCGTTCATTTTGTATCCATCAATAATGTGCTGGGAGCCTATCAGGCAGGGATACACATTTGCGACAGCGGGCATTCATCCATCGGATATCTGGCATCTCATGTAAGAATTAAAAACTTCGACGATCGCCGGATAGGCTTCGAGTCAGCGCTTCGGGAGCGAGGGCTCGATCCAGGCGATGTGTGCGTCTTCTCGGTCGCGCCGACGATCCTTTCCTCTCAGGAAAACCTGTCGCGGCAGCTTACGGATTATTTGGCCGACAAGAAGCCGATGCCTACGGCTTTTTTCTGCGAGTGCGATTATATCGCGATCAGCGCTGTCAGAACGCTGCAAGAGCTTGGTCTTCGCGTGCCGGAGGATATATCTGTCGTCGGCTTTGACGATATTTCGGAAGCTAGAATCGTCACTCCCGAACTGACCACGGTTCAAGTAGCCAAGGAACGAATGGCCCATCTGGCTGTTGATCTGGTCATACAGTCGGCGACATCAGGCGAGACCGCCGCTTCCAAAGTCATGATCGATACGACGCTCGTACAAAGGAAGTCATCGGCATCTTCCCTAATTGCAAACGGCGAGAGCTGAAGCCAGCAACTCACATAGCCGCGGAAATCGAGTAGGCCTATGCGCATGCGCATAGGCCTCTCACAGATCCGGACGTGCGGGTCAACGCATCCGGCTCCTCCATGCATGCTGTCATACGCATCTGTGGCATTTCTTCGCATTTCCCGGTGGAGCTTTCTCACTTTTCGCCAGCTCCGCAATTGTATCGAACGGAGTCGCCTTCGGATCCAAGCATCCAAGTCTTGAAATCGTTTCAGCACATCACCTGATCTTCTGAAGCGCCTTATGTGTACTTCTCCGGAAGCTTTGCTTGAATGGTCATAGACTCCTCCCGGGCTTTGAGCGCATCAACTTGATTTGACCCATAATGCCATAGGGAAACGTGATATAATCCGGCGTATGCTCCTTGCCTTCGGTCCGAAACGAGCCCCAGCTCGTCACTCGCGATTTGCCTCTCGCCACGTGAAACGGTCCGAACACATTGCGCGGACTGCCCATCACTTCGATCTCCAGCCGATTGTCGCCTTCCGCCAAAAAGCCGGTTATATCGAGACCGTCCGCCGCCCTCCACGGGATGTAGCCGGCCGTTACGCCGTTCACCCTCACTTCCGCAACGACCGCCGATACCTCGCCGAGCTTCAGAAGCGCACGATAATCGGGTTCATGACGATGCTTATAATCCAAATGATAGATTATGCTGCCGCAATAATGATAATAACCTTGCAGGCACCAATCGCCCGCGTGCAGCAGGGTCGGCTCAGCAATGATGCTGCGTTGCGGGCTAATCCCGAAATTGCCGATCACATAGATGTCTTCCATTTCCATATCGTTCGTGTATTCGCAGTCGAGAATCAGCTCATTGATTCCCTTGCGTAAGCCGCTTAGTTTCACGCATGAGATCGAACGATCCATATACCAGCCTTCCGCCGTTGAAGCAAGCTCTTCGCCGTTGCAGCGAATGCGGAATCGTTCCGCCCCCTCGAGCGCGAGGGAAACTTCGCTCTCTGGCACCTCATCGACAAATAACTCGAACCGGAATAGAACCTCCGTCCCATCGTTCGGATGCTTTTCCCCGATCCATTTGTACCGCTGCGTGATGCCATTGTAAAATACTTGCCTCATCCCGAGCGTATCGCGAATATGGCGCTGCGCTTGCCACAACTCCATCCGCTCGGACCAGCTTCCGCCCTGCATCCGGTAACGGCATTGATCGAGAGTCAGCACGTTGGGCATCGACCGGGTGAACCGGAACCTCGGCCCGAACGCCGCATACAAGTCGTTGTCGTTAAACGCTACCGGCACCGGGGCCGGTGCTTGTGCGGCAGGAGCCGCTGTTTCATTAATCATGTACAGCTTCGAGCCGGCCGGATCGAATGACGCCCGAAACCGCAGCTTGCCTTCGCAGAGCCACGACTCAACTTGATGAACCTCGCCAGTCAGCGCATCCCATTCCTCTACGGTACCGATAACGGCCGTTTCGATCCGCGCGTCATGGCCGCGATTGCGGTCATTGTTAACAATGAACAGCGAGCTGCAGCCTTCAGACTTCCTAAGCATATACAACAAGCCGTCTTCTTCGGTCCCTTGCTGCCCGCGAATGGATACTTGGCGCGATAGGCCCGAGCCATGATCGAGCCAATCCATAACCCCAGCCGTATCCGCGACCGCCGTGAAGTGCGGATGATTCGTCAGGTTCGCGAGATCTTCCGACGTTCGGCCTTCCAACATCATTGGCAATGGCTGCATGGCAACGACGCGGCCGCCCGCCTCCAGAAAAAGCAGCAGCAGCTCATAGGTGGTGCGCAGCATGGTGGAGATGCTTGGCATGACCACCGCCTTGTAGGCCGCCTGTCCGATGATCAGCTTGCCGGGCTTCACTTCGCCGATCTCGCTCATAATCGTCTCGTCTCCAAGGTCGCAATCGTGATGCGCGCCGAGCAGCGCCCTGAGCAAACGATTGAACTCGTCTCCGTACCGATTAATGCCGGGGATATCGCGATCCCTGCCCCGGTTCGGCATGCCGTATGGATTGGAGCCAAGCAGCGACCAAGCCGTCGAAGCCGGATGCAGCACGAGGATGTCCCTAACCGCGCGCCCTTCGGTCAACACCGCGCCGAGCCGTGCAAAATAATCCTCGACAACGTGATTGTATTTCCACCAGCTTGTATTGTAATTAAACACCGGCGGATAATCCCGCTTACGGCAGCCTTTAATGGAATATAGCGCCAAATGTTGCGAACGGAAGTTGACCCCGAGCGCATATTGCCAGTCGCCGATCCACTTCTGACCCTCGAACGTAAACTCCCATCCGGCGCAGCCATACGTTTCCGTCATCACGCGCTTACGGCCGTATTGATTTGCTACGCTCGTGCACTGCTTCACCGTCATATGCTCATCGGTCGATTCCGTCAACATGTCGATGCCGGGTATATGTTGATACCGGTAATGCGGCATGATGGCGCCGCCGACCCGGGTGCCCAGACCGAGCTTATCCTCCTGCAAATAATGCCCTGTAAACGACAGGCCGTTATTGTCGCACCAATAGTAAATCTGCTTCGAGAACGCGTCGGTGAATTTCTCCGATACGGTGCGCCAATAATCATGGCGAGCCCAGGAAGAGCGGTCGCTGTCAAAGAACAGATGAGGGACTTCCTCCAACAGATCGTAACCGCGCCGGCTCTTGAAGTAATCGGGGAATGAATACGTCCACGGCACCCAGCCGCGTCCTTCCGTAAACCTGCAATGCCGGTCATTGACGCTTGGTTCGTCGGTGAACACGCCTTTGATCGTTTGGCCGAACTGGTCGCCGACCTTAGCCTTGTATACCTCGTACGTCTCGTCGATGAACCGGCGAACGGCCTCTGGATTCATGCTGTCCGGCGGCGCCTGGTCATTAAACCATTCGGAAGGTGCTGACACCTCGACACGAAACACGAGAAGCCCCTCGGCCGCTTCAAGCGTCTTAACCGGCTCCGCAAGCGGCAGGCGCTCACAGCGGTACAACTTCATCTGGTCGATACGCGCCTTGAAGAGCGCCACTGTCCGATCATCGGCTAGGTATGGAGCAGAGGCCGTTCCGCATCTGCCGTCTTGAAGCACCTCTACCGTCAGTCCCTTGGAGCGATACTCGTCGCCGATCGCCGGCACTTTGCCGCCCGCCGTGCCGGAAGGCCAACGATCCTCGTCGTACAGCCATGCCTCCATGCCGAGCTGCTCTGCCTTCATCACCGAAGCTTCGACCGCCTCCATCCATTCCTCTCCCAGATACTCGGTTTCCAGTCCGTCCCTCGCATGCATAAAGAAGCCGCCGATTCCTTGCTCCTTCATCCCTTCGATTTGCCGCATCAATTCATCAACATCCAGCTTGTCGTTCCATGCCCAGAAGGGCGCGGACCTCGCTTCTACAGGCGGTTCCGCAAACTGCTTGCGCAGCATAGCCAAGTCGCTCATCTTGCCAACTCCTCCCCATCAAGCAACGTAGGATTGCTTCGAAGCAGCTCGGGAACGGCCTCCGCATTCCCCTCGACACAGGCTGTAAGCATGCGCCATACGTCGTTGCCCGCGCCGCCGCTGAACGGGACTTCCCTATCTGTTTTCAGTGTGTCCGGTTGTACAAGCTTCCTCATCGATTCATCCGCCTCCTTAATCAGCTTAATAGGTTCATCACTTCGAGCAGTCTTGTTGATTTGTGCGCGTGAACAAAAATCAGCAGCCAGAGCCTTGCGGCCTAGCTGCTGTGTTTGTTGCAAGGTGAGTAGGACCCTGAATTAATTAGGCTTCAATAGCGCTTGTTCCTGAACCGCCTCCATCAGCGCGACAGCGCTCCCTTCTTGTTGGCGCCGTCATATAGCCAATCCAGCGTTCGGGAGCTTTCGCTGAACGGCGATACGTCCCGCTCCTTCAGCTCCTGATCGGCGGCGATGACGCCGAGCACCGCGTAGGCTCCTATGCCCAGGTTCAGCATATGGCTTCCGGCCTCGTACAGAAAAGCGTGAACGTTAACGCTCGGGTAGAAGGAGGTCTTGATTCCTTTGCGCAATACGGGAGATAAGCCTCCCCGTTCATCCGCATGCGTATTCTCGTCCAGGGTCGGCACCTGAAGCCATTGCGGGTCGGAGGAATTGAAATAGCCGACTAGCACGCGAACCGGCGCGTCCGTCTCGAACTCGACGGCCATTCCGCCCTTCGCCGCTTCTGCGCGGCTGAACCGGACGCCGGTCAAGCCTTCGAGCTCCTCGGCACAGTTCTGCACGTATACCTCGCCATCGGTGAAGAGCAAGCTGTCCTTCGACAGCGTATACGTCTCCATGCCGGTGGATTTCAGCCTGAAGGCGGCTTCCCGGTACGGCTCGATCTTCACTTCTCCGCTTACCCGCGATGGCAGCTTTCCGGCCTTCAAGTCATTCACGCTGGCTCTAAAGCCTGCGAGCTCTTCCTCGTAAATCGGGAGGCAGTCCGTCCAATGCTTAAATTTCCGGCCGTCGGGCACCGGAATTTTACGGTGCGCCGTCAGCATGCTGTTCGCGTACAGGTACGTGTTCTTAGTCAGCTCCGTCAGCTTGCGGTACCAATCCACGCTCTCCTGCAAATAAGGAACGGCTTCCTCCAACAGATTCGTATGTTCCAGGTAGTTGCCGTTCACCGTGTGTTTGTACGTCAGCACTTGGACGGCGGCTCGCACCTTGGCGCCGTAGAAGCGCACCATGTACAGAATCGCTTCCACGTCGCTCGCGATTCGGTCAAATTCTTCCCTATTGTCTGTAACATGAGAGCTTGCGCGCTGAATCGCCGTCCAGGCTTGCTCCGCAAACAGCTCGGCCGATTCGATAACGTCGATCGGCGTCTCCCCGATGTGCGGTTCATCCGCCAGCTCTCGCTGGACATACAATTCGAGCCGCTCGCCTTGCGGCGCGTGATCCTCCCACAGCGCTCGATACGGGGAATAACGGTCCGGATTGGTCAATTGGCTCATCGTCATCCCAAGCGACAGCGTCTGCCGGTTGCCCTCCGTAATGCCGAAGCGGCGAAGGAGCCGCGGCGCACACTCGCCAAAAGCGTCATAGGCTTCCAACAGCGCAGCGCCCGCTTCCCTTGACCCGAACAGCGAAGCCAACTCCTCTATCCAATAGTGGCGTTCCGTCTCCGGATCGCGGTCAGGGTTCCATGCATAACGCGCCCATGCGGCATACCACATCCAATCCCGCTCCGCCTGCTTCAGCCTTGGCGTCGTCTTGTCGCCGCTGTATGGCCAATCCCAGAAGAAAAGTGGGTAAAGGTGCAGCCCGTTCGCCTTCTGCCGATCCTTTGCCGCTTGCATGCTTTTCTGAATGAAGGCGGGCGAGCCGTAGCGGAATGGCTCCAGATTCGCGAGCACGTGGACGTTGACGATATGAACCGACTGCATCCCGCTCAGATTGTTATGGGTATGCTTCCAGCCGCCTCGCGGCGTCCAGGTCGTGAGCGACTCGCCGTTATACTTGGCTTCGGTGAATAAATTCGGGTAATGCGAAATCGCCTTCTCGATAATCGGCTCCGCCTTAACCGCGTGCGCGCGGAGGATGATCGGCGGACGTTCCTTCACCTTCAGATCCCGGAGGCCTTCGTTAACGCCTGCCAGAATCGTGTCCGTGAACCATTCGGCGCCGTACACGTCTCCCTGCATCGCCTCGCCCAGGCACAGCATGAGCCCGACGCTCGGGTAGGACCTGACGAATTCCGCGATCGATTTGCGGGTGTAATCGGCGGTGATCGGAAGCGGTTTCGGCTGATGAAGCTCCAAGCCGTGTTTTTCCGCGAACGGCAGCGGGATATGAATGTTGTAGAAATTCAGCACGACCCAGATGCCTCGTTTGTCCGCTTCTTCCGTCAGCCAGCCGAACGTCTCGACGTTGAGGTTGTACTCCTCTTCCGTCACTTCCAGCGCCTCCGGATAATCCTTAAGCTTCAACAAGGAGGAGAACGGATGGGCCGACCAGATGTATACGATATTGCTCCGCTGCGCGCAGAGCATGTCCAGGTATTCCGTCCACAACGCCTTGTCGTAGAACCAAGGGAAGCGATCCGGCGTGATCGGGTACTCGTAGGTGCGGCGCGGAGGCTCGATTTCCGTCTTTTGCAGACCGAGCACCGGGCCGCGGATCACAAACTTCGGCGTTTCGCCATGCGCAAGCAAATCAGGAACCCGTCCCGCGCGGCGAACCCGTTCGGCCAGCTCCTGGGCTCCGTACAAGGCGCCGGTATCGTTGCCGCCCGAAACGACGATCAGATTTCCCGGCAGCGTGGCGATGTAGAAGCCTTCCTTGCCCGGCTCCTCCGAATGATAGAGAAGAACTTCCTGATGCTCCAGCGAACGGATAAATTCCGACTCTTCCCGGTTGCCGACGAAAATTTTGAGCTCCGGCGATTTCCGGTAGGTCAAGGAGCTCCACTCCCCCTCCGCAGTCTCCGTCTCGAAGCCGCATGCTTCCAAAGCACCCTTAAGCAGCGTCAAGCCGTAAACCATCCGAGGCGATGCTTGTTCCTGGATCCCTAATCTGATTTTATTCATGTCGATCCTCCGCTTTCCATTTATTTGCCAGTCGCGTTATTATTAGAGCTCTTTCTCTAATGATTGCCAAGTCGATCGAAGCCAAGGATAGACGTTCCGTCCGCTAACCTCGTGGGCGCCGGGGAAAATATCGGATTGCAGTCTATGCTCCGCCCCTTCGTCCCGGTAGATGTTCCGCAGAATCTCGACGGCTTCGCGAACGGAGCCGGCAGGGAAGATCGGGTCGTTCTCGCCGGATTCGACGAACAGCGGACGCGGCGCAATGAGTCCGATCCAATCGGGCAGCTCGGCATATTCAAGCACGCCTGGAATGTAATTATCGATGCAGTGGTTAATCGACAAAATGCTTCCTTTATAGGTGCTGGTGAATCCACAAAGGACAGCGGCTTTGATCCGCTCGTCGATTGCGGCCGCGTAAGCCGCGAGCAAGCCTCCGCCCGAGAAACCCATGCAGCCGATTGCCCGAGGATCGGCCTCCGCCCGCATCGCAAGATAATCCAGCGTCCTAATTGCTTCATAGACGCGCAAGCCCGCAATGGACATGCCGTGCATAAGCAATTGTCCTGTTAAGGAATTGCAAGAGCTGCGTTCTTTGCCGGGAACGGTATCGCGGAGCAGCCTGCGGTCGCCAAAGCCGATCATTTCCGGCGCAGCGACGATATGGCCCTGCCGTGCAAGCTCCAGGGCGAATCGGTTATGTCCGCCTTTCGTCGCGCTCATCGTCCCATCGGGCGCAACCCCCGCAACCTCCCGGCTTCCGTAGCCGTGTCCATGCAGCGCAAGCATGCCGGGAAGCTTGCCGGGCAGCTCCCAAGGCCGGCTGCTCTCTTTTGGAATGAGAACATAGACCGGCATGCGAAGCCCGGTCACCGTTCCGATCTCGACGCGCTCCCGGACATGATCGTCATATTCCGTTCGTTCCAGAAGAATCGGATTGAGCGGCGCGCGCATTTCCTCGAACGGAAGAAGCGCAGCCCGTAGACGTTCCTTTAGAAGCGATTTCCGCTCTTCGCGGCCAAGCTCGGTTTGCTTCTTTCTTGCCGCTGCGGACCGCTTATATAATGTTTCCATAAATTTGTCAGGATTCCACATATCGTAAACTCCTTTCCCATATAAGCGCTATCGCCTGACATGCGAACGTAATGCCCTATTGAATCGGGTCATGCGCCGTCATACGCTTGTAAAGTAACAGCTTCACCCCTGGGGTAAGTTTAAAGCAGCTGTTAAATATAGTTGGAGGTGTCTTTTTTTATGACGTATTCTGTTAAGGCAAAAGAGTTTATTTTTGAAGACGATCGTCCCTTCGCAAGCTGTCACGCGTCCACGCTGGTCGTCCTGCCGGACGGCGACGTGCTGGCCGCCTGGTTCGGCGGCTCCCGCGAGGGCGCTCCCGACGTGGCGATCTGGACGGCGCGCAGAACGGACGGCGGGTGGTCCGCTCCGGTCAAAGTCGCGGACGAAGAAGGCCTTCCGCATTGGAATCCCGTTCTCTATCTCAGACCTGACGGCAAGCTGCTGCTGTTCTACAAGGTTGGCCCCCGCGTTGCCGAATGGCACACCCGCATCACCCGTTCGGACGATAACGGCTATTCCTGGTCCGAGCCCAAGGAGCTCATGCCCGGCGATATCGGCGGACGGGGACCTGTCAAGAACAAGCCGATCGCGCTTCGGAACGGCACCCTGCTCGCGCCGAATTCGCTTGAGCCCGCATGGGACGCTTTTATCGATATTTCCCCCGATCAGGGCGATACGTGGACGCAAACGGCGATCGTTCCCCTCGATCACGGCAAGCTGAAGCTGAAAGGCATCATCCAACCTACGTTGTGGGAGTCGGAGGACGGCTCCGTCCACCTGTTGGCACGGAGCACCGAAGGCGCTATGTACCGCAGCGATTCGCAGGACGGCGGCCTCACTTGGCGCGAGGCTTATCCGACCGATATGCCGAACAACAACAGCGGCTTCGATCTTGCGCGGTTATCGGACGGAACGCTTGCCATGGCCTACAACCCGACCGTGCCGCGCGAGGACGATCCGAAGGGAAAAGGTCCCCGCACTCCGCTCGTGCTTCGGTTATCCCGCGACGACGGCGCGACTTGGGGCGAAGAGCTTCCGCTCGATTCGGGCATCAGTCAATATTCGTACCCCGCGGTCGTCGCCCATGGCAACAACATTTATATTAGCTACACATGGAGAAGGGAGCGAATCGCTTTCTACCATATCGTCTTGAAACAATAGTCAGCGATTGCTCCCGAAATCAACCCATTATATAACGGCCGCGCGCACCTCCTCGGGATTCCAGCCGTCGCGGCCTTCCAGTACGCTTCGTACCGTCAATGCCAACGCCTCTTCTTCCGTCAAATATCTGGCCCACTCTACCCGGGCCGCAGACTCCGCTCCCGGTCCCACGCTTCCGTATTCCGCATACCTCGCCGTTTTTTCCTTCGCTGGATCGCGCCAGTTGTCCCAGCCTTCCGGACGGATATGGCTTCCCATCCATGTATGAACGAAAATCGCGCTTCCGTGCGGCCTCCAAGGCCGGCCGAGACTGACGGTCGCGGGAGGGGCGGCTCCGGTTAGCCTGCAGTTCAGAAAGACGTAGCCGTAAGGCTGCGATTCATCCGTGGAAGCCGCCGTCACAAAGCCGTTATGACGATCGAGACTATGAATCTCGCAATCCTTGAACACGGCTGTCGCAGAACCGAATATGAAGTCGACGTGTCCCTCGATATAGCAGCGATCGTACAATTGTCTGCCGTTGCCCGGCGTATACAGCGTATCCTGATGGCCGAGTATCGCTACGTTCCGGAAGATTGCGCGATCTCCCTCCACATGCAGCGCAAGCGCTTGTCCCCGCTTCTCCAGCCTGCTGGCCGAATTAGCGAAGGTCATATTTTCAGCATAAAAATCTTCTGCCAATATCGTGAAGGATGGCGTGTCGTACGTTGTCATTTTCTCGCCGTTCGGCTTCATGGTCGACACGGAATCGTCATAGAAGATGACGGCTCCGTCCCGGCTTTCACCCATCATGCACAAATTGGTTTTACTTGCGGGAACCGTTACCTTCTCCTTGTAATGCCCGTTTTTCACGACGATCAGCGCGCGTTCGACGGCATGATCCGGCGCTGCCGCGATCGCTTCCGCAACCGTGCGGAAATCGCCGTTTCCGGATTGATCAACGACCAATGTTCGCATGCGAGTTTCCCTCCTTCAGCAGGCCAGCCGCGCGCAGCGTGGCCGCAATGGTATTTCGCGCCTCTGCGCCGACGGGCTGCACCGGCAGACGCGGCGAGCCGACTTCGATTCCCAGCTGGCTCAGAATCTCCTTGAGCCCTGACGGGACCGTTCCGAACTGCATCAGCTTGCGGACAACCGCGATGTCGGCTTGCGATTTCGCGGCTTCCTCCAACTGCCCTTCCTGCCAGTGTTTATAAATCGAGACAACCGTATCGGGAGCGACGTTGGCGGATGCCGCAATCGCTCCGGCGCCCCCTGCAAGCAAGGTCGACAAAATGAACGAATCCGTGCCGGCCAAAACCGCAAAGTCGGGACCCGATTGTTGAATCAGCTGAAGCACATGCTCGTAATTGCCGCTTGAATCCTTTACGCCGACGATATTGGCAATGCCGGACAACGATGCCACGGTTGCCGCTTCCAGCATAATGCCCGTGCGCGCAGGTATGTTATAGAGAACGATCGGCAAATTCGTCGAGCCTGCCGCCGCTTCGAAGTGGCTGTGAAGCTCCGATTGGTTGAGTGGAACGAAGTGAGGCGTAATGACGGATAAAATATCGGCGCCCGCTTCCTCCAATTTGCGCGACAAACAGATCGTCTCTGCTGTCGTAATCGCGCCGGATCCCGCGTAGAGCGGGACGGCTCCGCCGATCTCGTCGGCCGCGATTCGGACAAGCTCAATCTTCTCGTCTTCCGTTAGCGCAAAAAATTCGCCGTTCGTCCCGAGCACGAATATGCCGTGCGCCCCCGCTTGAAGTAGACGCCGAATCATCGAGCGGACGACGGGCTCGTTAAGACGCCCCTCCTGGTCGAATGGCGTCACCATTGCGGGTATAATTCCGTGCGGTCTAATCATATACGATGAACTCCTTTGCCCTGTTTTTGGTTTTCGCCACTAGTGGCCGCTTCGCGGAAGCGAAGCGCATGATGCAGCACTTCCGAAATAACCCAAGAGGGATTCCAGGTGTTGGATCTGCCTCTTCCTTGGAAGTTGGACTGGAAGAACCCTTCCGCTTGTTCCCCGACGACGGTGAAGCCCCACTCGCCCGGCTTGGTGCAAATGCCTTGGCCGAGTGCGCCAAAGATCGTGCGCGCCAAGCGCACGTACGTCTCGTTGTCGGTCATGAGGCCGAACTGCCACAGCTCGAAGGTAGGGAAAAAGACGTCGAGATGATGGTTCTGCACACTCACCCCGGGCCAGCCGACAGCCTGGAAGCCGCTTTCCCTGAACGCCGTGCCGCGATCGTAAGCCGGGTTCCACATATACACGTAGGTAAGCTGCCAATCCGCGGCGATCTCCGCCCAATTGCGGAAATGAGGTTCCCCGGTCAGACGGAAGAGCTCGAAGGCCGCGATGAAGAAAAACATGCCCGCTTCCTTGTCCTCGCATCTTGCGTCAAGCGTAGATCTGGCGAACGGCCGTTCAAAGGTTTCGGCATGCAGCGCGTAATAGCGCTCCATGCTGGCGCTGGCGGCGTCAAGATACGTCCGCGCGCCCGTCACCTGCCAGGCTTTGATTAACGCGATCAGGCATGGAATGCCGGCGGCCGTAATCTCCGTGTCCGCGGCGCTGCCGTCCGGCTTAAAGGCGGAAGGGAATATGCCTGAAGGCAATATGGCCCCCAATATAAAATCCGCGGATTGTTCGAGCGCGGCCGTCCAAGCGGAAGGAACCCGCTCCCCCCGGCTGCGGAACAGCAAAATGATATCGGCGAGGTCGCTGACGGTTTCGCCGAAGGCGCGACTCGAGATGACGGGCTCCTGCTGCCAGCGGAAATTTTCCCACCGGCCATCCGACAAATGATACGCGGCGTTCCTGAGTCCGGGCACCGAAGTGCCGCTCTCGCGGAGATAAAAGTCGACGGCTTTCCTGCATCGCTCTATACGCTCGGGCGATTGACCGTCGAAGCCCAAAGACGCGTCGCACCAAGCCAGCTTCAAACATTGTCCGGTCCAGCCGTACATGTAGTGAAGCCCGTGCTTCTTCGACACGAGCCCGAACGAATTCCGGTCGTTGAACTTCACGTAGCCGGCTGACCGGTCCGTCTCCCGCCACCGGTCATCCATGGCCGCCGTCTTGAGCCGAATCAGTTCATCCAGCGATAGCGGATCGGCGCCCTGCGGATCGTACAGCCGAACGGCGCGGTGAACGGCCTTCGAGAAAGCCTGGCCGGGCTTCTCCTGCGGACCCCATTCCAAAGCATAGCTCTTCTCGAGCGCAAAGCCCGGGGCAAAATCGGTATAGCCGCCGGAGTACGGCTCGATTTGGCTCTTGCTCACGTATACGATGTCCTTCTCGCCGCCAAACATCAGAACGCCGCTCATCGCCGCAACGGCTATGCTTCCATCACGCTGATAAGCGCCAAGCGAGCCATAATGGACGACGCCTTCCGAATCCTCGATATAGGACGGAAGCGAGAACATCGAAAAATATCGCTCGCCGGAGTTTTCCTCGTTCCACTCGACGTTCACGCATGGGATCGGGAGCCGATGCTCCTCGCAAATAAAGCCCTTGCCCTCGCCGATGCCGAGATGCGGCACAAGCCTGGAGGGATCCGCCGACGGGTTGTTGTTGTAGATCATATGGGGGATCGTCACGTTTTCCTTGCCGCGGGAGGCGAGCTCCCATTCGAGCCCGACCGCGGCGTCGCATAGCGTGCGATCGGAACGATTCTCCCATATGGCGCATACCCGAAGCAGCCCTTCCGCATCGAACTTCAGTTCCAATGCGAGGAACAGCTCCCCGCCGTCCGCCTCGATCCGCAGCGTGCCGCCATGATGCTCGATTCGAGCGGTATTTAACCGCAGCCGATCTTCACGCCATGGACGTCCCTCCGAGTGAACCGCCATAAGTCCCAGCTTATTGCTGAAATAAGGCTCGGAGTCGCCTTCGCGGGACAATTGGATATAGATATCGTCGTCCGACTGCCATACATCCACGATTCGGCGCTCGGCCGGACTCGTTATACGATAAGCGTTCATTTCCAGCGCTCTCCTTCCGATTTCCGTTCTGCCGCCCGGTTGGACGGTGCAGTCTTCGCCCTTCTACGCCGACGCATGCTCCTTCTCCGGTTCGTCCTGCGCCGCGCCTTCGCCGATTTTTCGCAAACGGAGCGCGTAGTAGACCTCGCCGGGCAGCTTGATCTGGAACCTTTGCTGATACGTTTGGTCCAGCCGTTCGATCGTCATATTCCATGTATCGATAATATCCACCGCGAATTCGCCTGTCTGCATCCCGAAGTCGCGCGACGAGAACCGGTGCGGTCCGAAATATTGCAAATAATATTCGCCCCGCTTCTCGAGGGTCGAGGCATCGTGTCGCTGCCTGCTGTATGTCAGATAGCCTGGCGCATCCTCCAGCAGACCGCGCAGGAAGGCGATCCGCTCCACGCTCTCGCCGAGCAGCTCGCCGCCGTGAACCGACCAGCTTGTTCCGTCCGGCCTGCGAAGCGATTCCCCATGGGCCGCGAAGCCGCCACGGGACAAGCCTTCCCAAATTCTGTACGCCATGTCTTCCGGCGTCAACGCGTCCCTAGGCTCCGCTCCAATACCCTCGCGGCCGCAATCGTCAATGACGATCGGCTTCTCGTATTGCAGCGTGAAGTCGGAGGCAAGCATCACGTCCTCCTGACGGAGGCTGACATGCGTCAGCCAGGGAACGCCCCAATCGAAAGCGGAAGGCGTGCCATGGATCGAGCACAGATGATGTCCGTAATCGCATTCGCGAAGCGTCTGGAAATAAGCGCGCCAATCGACTTCCCGCCTCCGCGTTCCGTCGCCCAGGTCTGCCATCGTCCACCATACGTTGCGATAAGCGGCCAACCGGGAAACCGCATAACGGATATAACGCTCTTCCTGCTCCGGGGTCAACCGAATGGAGCCTTCAAGGTCCATGGAGGCCGGGAATAGGATCAGCTCCGCTTCCACGCCAATGCGGGACAAACTCTCCACGCAGGCTTCCAGCTTCGCGAAATAAGCCGGCTCGAAGCAATCGCCGTCCGGCTGGCCGTCCTGGCGAATGGCAAACGGAGATATAACCGTCTCGCCGTTCCCCGCATGACCCGCCTGCGGGACAACGCTCATCCGCGCTTTGTTGAAGGGCGATGCCGTCAGCGTCCGGATCGTCCGGTCGCGGCTCGATTCGTCCTGCACATGCCAGGCCTCAAGCAGCGTTCCGAACGGCGTATACGGCTTGCCGTCCGCATAAGCGAACAGCGTCGCGTTCGATACGCTCACCGGTCCGTGATTATCGGCCCCCGCCGGCAGGCAATGGAATTGTCCGGCGTATCCTCCGGCTGGGGCGGACGCGCCTTCGATGCGAAACGACCATTCCCCCTCCTCGTACGGCATGAACCGGATCAATAGTCTGCCTTCGCCGTCGTAGAAACCTTCTGCCACGAAATGACGATCCTCTTTGCTGAATTCAGCCCACAGGCCGGAGTCCGCGAACAGCCCGTCGTCCTCGCGCCCCTTCAGTTGCAGCTCGAATATGCCAAATCGCTCTACTTCTTTTTTATATTGAATCACGCCGTTCCCTCCTCTCAAACTGCTTGCGCGCGCAAGGCGGTATAAGGTCTAGCCGGCAATGCCAAGTCGCTCTGCCCCGTGAAAGTGCCGTCAAGCGGCATTATCGTCATCTCCCAAATATCGATGAGCTCGATCCGGTATTCCCGATCTTGGGACAGCGGGAGCTTATAGGACGAAAGCCGGTATTTGCCCAAGTACAGAAGCGCATAGCCGCCTTCCTCGCGAGCCTGCATCCAATCCTCCGGACCTTCCTCCATCACTTGGCGCAGGAATCGGATACGCTCCGGACTTTCACCGTACATCTTGCCGCCGCTCGATATCCAGGCTCTTGTCGGCTTGTTCTCGAAGCATTCGCCATGGGCGACGAAGCCGCCTTTGGTCAGCCCCTCCCAATAGCGGTGGATCAACTCGAGCCCCGTAATGTTCCCCCATCGCTTGGCGACGTTGCCCTCGTAGGAAATTTCGTCGACGACGATCGGCTTGCGAACGGCTTCCCGCCATTCGGTGGTCGGACTAGTATCCCAATGCTGGATGCTCTGGTGCGTGAGCCACGACTTGGAGAAATCGTACAAGGACGATTGTTCGTACATTTTGGTGCCGTTATGAATCGACCGCAGCCGCTGGTACGGATCCTTCCGCTGCACGTATTGCAGCAGCCGGTCCCAATCCTCGATCGTCTTCATCTTGTTGAAATCGTATTCGTTCGACAGCGACCACCAGACATTGCGGTACGCGCCAAGACGGGCGATGACGTATCGCAGATAGTAGAAATCCTGTTCGCGCGACATGCTGTTGAAGCCCCAGCCGCCTTGCTTGTCGTAGGGATGGAACAGAATCAGGTCGGCTTCCACTCCGAACTTCATCAAGTCGCCGATCCGCTCCTCCAGATGGGCGAAGAACGCCGGATTGAACCGGGTCGTATCCGCATCCTCCGGGCATGTCCCCGCGAAGGCGACCATCTCCGGACGCATATCCCGCGTAGGGAGCAGGCACATCCTGACTTTATTGAACGGGGACTGCCCGAGCTCTTCCAGCGTTTGCAGCTCATGCTCTTTGCTCCCCGTATGCGTCCAGTGATAACAGGTCGTGCCGAACGGCATATATGGCGTGCCGTCCTCGAATGCAAACAAATAACCGTCCTTGACTCTTACCGGCCCGTGATTTCCTTCCGACGGCGATGTGCAGAGGAAGCTTCCCGTCGCGCCGTCCAGCTCATACGTGCCGCTCTTCGTGACGTATCGCCACGTTCCTTCCCGATCCGGCATGAACCGGACCCGATAGATCCCGTCCCCGTCATAGAATCCTTCCACCTCGACCCGATCGTTGCGGTATTCGAAGGTCGCCGACACGGCGACCTCCTCGAACGGATTGCCTGCCGAAGGACCGGATAAAGCAACCTCGAATATTCCCCAGCGTTCCACTTCCTGCATTCCCATTAGCGTACTAGCACTCCCTTCCATTCGTTGTTATTCCACAAGGCCGGTCCGCTCGACGCCTTCGGTGAACCAGCGCTGCGTAAAGAGGTACAGCAATAGCGGCGGCATGACCGCGAGAAACGACTTCGCCATGTCGAGCGACTGGGCGAACAACTGCCCTTCCTCCGTCGAGATGTCTCCCGTCGCCTTCACCAGCGCGATGGAGAGCGGAACGTCCTGCATCTTGAACAGGAACATCATTGGAAAATAACTGTCGTTCCAGCTCCAGACGAAAGAGAACAGGAATACGACGACAATCGCCGGCGTTGCGATCGGCAGCATAACCTTGAAGAAGACTCTGTACAGACTTGCGCCGTCGATCTTCGCCGCTTCCTCCAGCTCCTTCGGCAGAATGGAGAAAAATTGGCGGTAAATGATGACGTATAGCGCGCCCTTCAGGCCGTGCCCGAACAAAGCCGGGATCAGCATCGGGAAGTACGTATCGATCCAGCCGACTTCCCGGTACATAATAATCAGCGGCAGCACCGTGACCTGCGGCGGGATGACGAAGGCGAAGATCAAGCACACGAACCAGAAGCGCTTGAACGGAAACTTTACCCTGGCGAACGCGTATCCGGCCATCGCGCAGGCGACGAGCTGAAAGAGCGTCGCCCCGATCGACAGTCCAAAGCTGATGCCAAACGAAGTCGGGTAGTTCAGCAGCCTCCACGCCTCTTTCAGATGCCCCCAAAAAATCTCCTTCGGTATCCAGTTCACGGTCGGATCCAACAAATCGCCGAGGCCTTTCACCATGGTGGATACCATATATAAAATAGGATTGAGATACAGATAAGCCGTTTCAATCAGCACGATGTAAATAAATACGCGAAACAGCAATCCCTTATCGGCTTCCCGCCCGAGCAGCAGCAATCGAAGACGCTCGAGCAATCCAACCTGGCTGAACCGCTGCTGCCTCTGCCTTAGGACATTCCAAACTTTCTCCATCCTTCTCTCCTCCTACCTCGTTTGCGTCGTGTTGCGGACCGCTCTTCCGAGCAGCAGCACCACCAGTCCCAAGAACAGCAGGATGATGATGAAATAGACCCAGATCAATGCGCTGGTCGGACCGTATTGCGTCGGATTGACGCTCGCAATGACGGGATTGCCGGGGAAAGTAAACAAATCCACAACGGTATAAATCGTATTCAGCAGGACGAACGGCATCATACCCGGGAGGGTGATTTTCCAGAACATCTCCCACGGATTCGCACCGTCGATGCGCGCCGCCTCGTAAACGGACGCCGAAATCGTCTGGCGGCCCGCAAGGAACAGTAGAATCTGCACGCCGGAATACCACAAGATAAGGACGAACGAGTTCAAGACGCTTACGATCGGCGTCGCCCAGGAGCCCGGCAAATATTGCGTGAGCGTCGTCGAAATGGAGAACTGCTCCAGGAATCCGAGCTGCCCTCTCCCTTGACTCAAGAAGCGTTCAATGATATTGCCGGAGGAGAAAATAACCGGCAGGAAGAACACCGCCCTGAACAAGCCCCTTCCCAGAAACTTCTGGTTCAGCATGATAGAAATCATAAAGGAGAAGATGACGATGATCGGAATCATGAACAGAATCTGCCTCAGAAACGGCAGCAGCTGGTCGTAGAAGACGCCGCCGTCCTCGAACAAAAGATTATAGTAATATTTGATGCCCACATATTCATGCAGGATGCCCGTCCCGGTAATGCGAACGTTATGAAAGCTCATATAGAGCGAATAGAAGAGAGGGAACGATACGAACAAGAGAAACCCGATAATCCAGGGCAAAATAAGGAAGATGCCTTCGTATCGTTGCGACAATCGGTTTTTTAATCGTAACAATCCGTTCACTTCGCCTCTCCCCCTTTCACCACGACAAAATCTTGCGCTGGAATCTTTATTCCCAAGACGGTTACCTCGGTATCGTTGTAGTTCACGATAATTTTCTTCCCGCCGGAGTAAACGGACTCCTTCACCTTAGGAGCGAGCGTGCGGTTGTACGTCATGAATTGGCCCTGAACATCTCCGAGCGCTTCGTTAAAGCGCTTGTACTCCTCGATGATCGCGGCTTCCCAATCGTCGTAATTCAAGCTGTAATACCAGATCGTGTACGCCCTCTTCATCTTCTCCGTCTCTGCTTTCATGACGCCGAATGTCGGCGCCGCTCCGTATTCGATGCTCCGCAGGAAATCCTTGCGGTATTCGTCCCTCGCATTGCCCCAGTTCATCGTATACGGCACTAGGCCGTGCAGCGACATTTGGGCGAAAGGAACCGCTTCGTCGAAGAACAGGTCGTACGAATAATCGCCAGCCAGCTGCCTAACGGCATCCGTGCTCTGCAGCGAGTAAGCATTGCCGCCCGCGACCGTTACCGAAGGAAGCTTCGATTGCACGGCGTTCAGCAGCTCGCTTTGCAGCGATGCAGCCTCTTCCCGGCTGGTGAGGGATCTGCGATTGTAATCGCTGTACAGCATGTAGCCGGTTCCCGTGAGATGAAGTCCGTCTATGCCCAGCGACGCGAATCTCTTCAAGGCGTCTTCCATCTTGTCTAACGTTACCTTCGGACTCACGATCGCAACCTCGTCGTTCGATTGCAGGCGAGGGAACTTCATGATGGAACCCGCTTGGTCCTGCGTCGCTTGCCTCTTCGGATCAAAGTCGTCGCCGTCGGTGTTCAGCGTGAAATCCGTCTCCAGAATGACCGTATCGCCCTTTGACTTCGCGTATTCGGCGAAGCTTCGCATGCCGTCGTTGCCGCCAAGCCGCTTGTCGACCTTCACGCCGAAGCCGAGTCGGCTCGCGCCTCCGGTTTGCCAGCCTTGATAGGTGACGATCAGCCGGGGAACGCCCTGCGCATGCAGCCGATCGACGATCGACTTCGCTTCGTCCGTCGTCGTGCCGGGAATGAACCGGTTGCTAAGAAACCCCATCTCCGAATCTCCGCCGATAAGATCAAGGTAAAGCGGCAGCTCGGACTCGCTTGCTTCCAACTGCTTCAGACCGTTATCCTTCATCAAATGCTCGCGGTATTTCGCGGCCATGCCGGAATAGTCGCTTTTCGATTCGGGAAGGACGTAGTAACGGATTTTGCGGTCTCCGCCGAATTTGACTTTGCTGAACGTAAAGAAGCCTGCTGTCTTGTCGTACGTCGTTGGCTGGAAGTATTGAAGCCGGTAATTATGTTCTACGGTAGCCCAGGCATACTGGCTGTACACCCCTGCGGGCGCCGCGAACATATATCCGTATTCCTCGCCTTCGTCCGCAACTGCCAGAAAGCCGCCGCTTCCCGATTTAATGCCATAGATCGGCATCGTAATCGGCCTCCGGTTCGTGTAGACCGAGTTGAACGCGTAGTCCGTGCCGTAGATCGGTTCGCGGTATACGCTGCGGTCGTTCGAAATATTTTCCTTGATCCGGTAGATGGCGCCCGAGCCGTCCGGCAGGAGCATATACTCCTCTTCTTGCCCGCCGGGCTGCTTGGCGCCCAGAAACGGATATACCTTCAAATTGATCAACGCGTCTTTGCCTTCGACGATCTCCGAGTCGATGACCTTTGTTTCCACATAATCGTTCTTAATACGGACCTCGACCGGAATCGCCATCTGAATGGATGGCATCGCATAGGTGACGGCGAAGCCGTCCTCTAGCTGCTTCCAGCTCATGATGCCGCCGTTTAGCGACAGAAGACTGCTCACCTTCACTTCCGTCTTGCGCACGCTCGTGGCCGTCTCCAGCATGATCGGCGACAAGAGATGGCTCCGCCAAGTACCGGAAATCGTCTCCAGTGGCCAGTCCTCCGGATTCGGATAAGAGCGCAGCTCGTGCCCGTCCCGTTTGTCGCGAACTTTGAAATGACCGGTGTTCTTATCCGCCAATAACACAAGCGTCTCGCTTTCGGCTACTTGCACGAAATCGGCTTCGTTCGGCAGCTCCCCATTCGTGCTGACGGCCGGCTTGATGCCTTCGGGAATGACCGCCTCCTGAACCTGCTCCGTCCGTACCACGTCCGAGCTTGCGGAATGGGTCCACAAGTATATGCCGACCGACACTACCGCCGCCGCCAACGCCGCCGCAGGAAGCAGCTTGCGCAGCTTGATGTAGGATTTGCTTGCTTCCGTCAACGCGCCGACACCTCCTGTATGATCGAATAGATAAAGCTGCGCAGCTCGGTGCTTAGACCGAACAGAATAAAGCACAGCACGCCGATAATAATCATCGTTACGGCCGTATACAGTAAATTGACCACGGTCTCGCCTACCGTGTAATTTTGAAGCGATTGCACCTTCCACACGAGCAGAAGGAAAATCCATACCATCATGCCTGTGTGAAGAAAATTGTAAATCGATTCTTCGCTAAGCGACATGCCATTAGAGATCAGCGTAAGCGGCAGTCCAATGACCATAAACGGCGTAAGCGCATAGGCGCTGCCGACGAACACGTCCTTGAAACGTCCCTCGCCCCGCATGATGCTGCTGACCAAATAATTGGATACGACCCAGCCGATCCATACCAGGAAAAATTGGAGGAATACAGTAAGTCCGCTGAGCGGCATGATCGCTTCCATATTAAAGGTGAAGCTTGTATGCGTTCGAGACACCGCATAGGAGATATACGCCAGCGCCAGGATAACGAACGCGCTCGCATAGCTTCCCTTATTCTCGTAGCGGAGCGCGGAGAAGCCGTCGATCGGATGCCTCAGCACGTAAAGCGAATGTTTCATCTGCCCCAGGAAGCGCGAGCGCGGCCGGAACCGGATCGGCGAATTCAGCAGAACGGGATAACGTTTCGCCGCCATTCTATAAACGACGTACAAGGCGACCGCAACCATGATCAAGTTCATGAACAAACCGAATTTGTCCTGGAACCACTGCAAGCGGATTTGCCAGAACGCGTTCGAGTAACCCTCTTGAACGCCGGCGTCACGGAACAGCTTTTGCGATTCCGCGTAATCTCCGCGGGCGTAGGCGGACTGAGCCAGCCCGATCATCGCGGGCGTATAGTACGCGTTAAGATGGAGCACCTCGCGCCAAAGCGGCTCGGCTTCCTTGTACCTGCCGTCGACGGTTAGGTTGTTCGCCTTGTAGACGAGCGCTCCGAACTCGGTTTGGCGGTACGTCTGGATCAAATTCGCATTGTCGTCCAGGATGAACAGTTCGTTCTTCGAGTTGATGTCGATGGCCGACGGGCTCTTGACGATGCCGAGCTGCGTCGTGTTCGGACTTGCGTCCCCGGACCAGAAGAACAGCAGGTTGCCGAACGCGTCGTATTGGCTGATCATCTTCGAATCTCCGTCGACAACGGAGAAGTTGCCGCTAGCGTCGATGGCGATGTCCTTCAGATTCACCATCTGTCCGATCTGGCGAAACCGGTATTCGCCGAACTTTTTATTGCCGTCCCCCAAGGTGCTGCTGGAACCGAGAAAATACTTGCCGGCATTGTTCAGCTTCTTCACTTGGTCTTCGGTCAAACTCTCTCCGAATGAAACCGTGTACGTAAACCCTCGCTCGTCGATGTTTACGTTGTTGATGGCCGGAGGCAGCTTGCTGAGCTGCTTCTCGTACATCTCTTTCGAATAGATCATTCGTTTGATCGAGTCCAGGACGGTGAAAGGCACCTTATTGGCCGCGAAGAAGCGGACAAAGCCGCCCTCGGGATCGAGCTGAAGCAGCCCGTTATAGCTGCCGAGCGATACGATATACAGGAATCCGCGTTTATCGACCGCGACCTTGATCGGCTCGAAGCGGTAATCCGCCGGAATAAACCTTGATTCCGGAAGCTTATATTCCTTCAGCAGTTTCCCCTGCTGGTCGAGCATCACGATCCTGGCGTTTCCCGTATCCGCGACGTATATTTGGCCCTTCTCATCGACGTGCAGCCCCTGCGGATTGGACAACGGCGTACCTTCAAGCGCTGGCAGCACGCGGTCGAATTCGCCGTTCGGATGAAACACGACGACCCGATTGTTCCCCGAATCGGCTACATAGATCCGGTCCTGGGCGTCGATGAACAGATCTCGAGGCTGCATAAGCGGCGACTGCGCTTGTTTGGCGGGATCATTGGGATCGGGGACGAATATGTCCCTGCCAAGCACCTGCTCCGGCGCAAAAGCGGCTTGCGTCCAGACAAGCGATCCGGTGGCGGCCGATCTGTAATTCGTTGAATAAGGATAATCGGCGGATACTGCCGCCGGAAAGACGACCCATACGAGGCACACGGCCAGCAAGCCCCGCAGGAGACGGATCATTTTGGATTGTGCCGGCTTCATAATTTCTCCTCCCGCGGTTTCATTTAATGCCGGAATGGGCCATTGTCGCAATGACCTTGCTCTGGAATGCAAGAAAAATAATAAGGTTCGGAATGAACATAAACAGCGCCGCGGCTGCGGCCGCACCCTGCCTTGCCACGTTGTTCGCCATGTTCGAAGTCAGCGATGAGATAAAGAACGGGAACGTCTTCATCTGCTCGTCCTGCATGAACAAATTCGATGTCTCGACGTTGCCCCACGCGGTCTGGAACGAGATGATGCCAATGGTTGCGACCGCTGGAAGGATGACGGGAACTACGATCCGCAGGAACACCGTAAATTCTCTGGCGCCGTCCAGGCGAGCCGATTCCAGCAGCTCGTTCGGAATTTGATCGATGAACTGCTTCATTAAGAAGACGCCGACAGGTACGGCTACCATGGGCAAGATGTGGCCCCAGTACGTGTTCATGATCCCCAAGTTGCTGACGACGAGATAACGAGGGATCGTAACCGTCTCCGGCGCGAACAGCAGCGTCAGCATAATCGTTGCGAACACAAGCTTATAACCGGGAAACTTATGCTTCGAAAGCGGGTAGGCGCATAACGCGCTTACCCCCGTCACCGTGATGACGCTCAGCACCGCTACGGTCAAGCTGTTGAAAATGTAGCGCGTGACCGGAATAACGGAATCCGACGTAATATGGAACAGCTCGACGAAATTTTGCAAGGATGGGGTGCGAGCCCAAATCGTCGGCGGATAAATGAAGAGTTCTTCGTACGGCTTTAACGCGTGATTGAAAATATAAACCAGCGGCAGGAGCATAAACGCGCTGAATAGGACGAGCAGAAATACGACAGCCTTCTCGAAGCGGCTCATCCGATGCAGCCTGGATTGTCTCTTGAAACGGAATGGCTTGCGCAGCAGCGGCATTGCCATCTTATTCATCTCCCTTCGAACCGAACAGACCCCAGCAAAACTTATTGGATAAATACATAAGCAGCAGCAAGAATACGGACAAAGCGGATGCATAGCCCAGCTCGAAACGAATAAATCCGTAATCGTCGATCTGGTTCATAATGAGATGGCCGGAATATTGCGGCGTAGGGTTCATCCCCGACAGCTCCGTGCCGATGCTGCCCGCCTTGAAGGTTCCGACGATGGCCATAACCGCTCCGAACAGCATCTGAGGCTTCATGGACGGAATCGTAATGTACCAGATTTCCTCCAGCCTGGATTTGATGCCGTCGAGTCTCCCCGCTTCGTACAGGTCGGGATTGACGTTCAAGATGCCCGCCATCATCGCCAGAAATCCGATCCCCATGCTGGACCACAGCGTAACGACGATCATGGACGACATCAGATGCTCCTTGCTCGTCACCCATAACACGGGGTCGCTTATGAATCCCCATTCGAGCAGAAAGCTGTTCAAGTAACCGATCCGGTCGCCGCTCAGCATCGGCAGCCAGACGATGGTCATTGCGATTCCCCCCATCAGCGACGGGGAATACATCGCGAGGGCAAACCATTTGCGCAAGCGTACGGGAAGAATCGTGATTAACCAGGCCAGCAGGAAGGCGGCAATGTAGCCGCACGGTCCTGCGATGATCGCGAATTTGAACGTATTCGGCAACGCGTATTTCAGAAACAACAGATCCTCCGAAATCATATAACGGAAATTCGCCCAGCCGACAAAGCGAGGCGGCTCGAGTGAGTTATAGGTCATAAAGCTGAGCAGAAACGCGCTTACGACCGGAATTAATATAAATAGGACAAAACAGATCATAAACGGCGCAATGAACAGGTACGACAACCGGAAGCGCCAAATTTCCCTCAGCAGCTCGGACGCCTTTCCTTTCGCGCGGAGCGATGTTCCGCCGGATGCGGAAGGTTTTTTCAAAGCCTGCGCGTTAATCTCTGACATATGGATTCACCCCTTCCCATGGCTGGTTGACCTCGGGCAAATCAAGCGGCCGAAGCACCTCGCCCACGCTGTCGATAATGCCGAATTCCTGCAGTTTTCTTCGCATTTCCCGTTCGATCTCCAAAGTCGACGTCTCGAGCGAACTCCGGTAATTGATGCCGTCGACGACGCTCCGGTTCCAGGCGTTCTGCAGCTCCCTTTCCAGGAAGTAGCTGCCCGGCACGTTCGGGATTTCCTTGAACCAGCGCCATTGCTCGAGAATGCCGTTCAAATCTTCCTGCTTCCACGGAAGGTGGACGAACGCTTCGATATTCGAGGTGTTCCAACGGAAGGATAGGCCGTTAATCGTCTCCAGATCGGAGCCGTACCTCTCCTGTACCTCGGCGGAGGTCCACCACTTGAGAAACTCCCAGCTTTGCTCGGCTTTTTTGGTCTTCTTGAAGATGACGGACGATTGCAGGTTGCCGCCCATCCACCTGGCCACTTCTCCGCCGCTCTGCTTGACGCCCGGAATCGGCGCGATGCCCCAATACCCGTTCAGCTCGGGAGCAGCTACCATCAGCTGGATGTACATGCTGAAGTCCGAGATGCCGATCGGGACGGTGCCGCTTCTGAACGACTGGTAAAAGCTGGCCAGCTGTTGGTCTACGGCGTATACGTTATACAGGTCGGTCCATTCCTTGAAGGCTTTGTATCCCGCTTCCGTTCCCAGAGCCGTCTGCAGGCCGTTCTTGTTGAAATAATCGGCCCCGTTCTGGAAGAAAAACGGCATATGCTGAATCGGCGCCATATTGAGATTGTTCTGCTGCAAGGTAGGGAGCATATCATAGACCTCTTCCCAGGTGTCGGGCACCTCGAGTCCAAGCTCCTTCAATATATCTTTGCGGTAATAGAGCATGGAGAAGCTCTGCGTCTCCGGTACCGCGTAATAGCCTTTGTCGTAGTAGAAAGGCGTCCAGGAGCCCGGCGCGAAACGCTTGTATACCGCATCGAAATCCTGGAACCGCGTCAGATCGTACAGCCCGTTGCGGATCGCGTAATCGAACGGCAGCGTCTCCGGCAACCCGAGCGCGACGTCCGGCGCGATATCGGCCGCGTTCATCAGCACGAGCAAATTCGTATCCGGAAGCAGGTTGACCTTTACCTTGATACCCGTCTTCGGCGTAAACTGCTCTTCGGCCAGCTGTTGCAGAAGATTGACGTAATCGCGTCCGCGGAGCACCCATACGTTCAGCACATCGTCATCCATGCTGCTCAGCTGCTCCTTCGACTGGAACGAAGAAAAGAAATTAACGAATGTCCCTTCCAGCTTTTTGAAGAAACCCGCTTCCATCTTTGGAAACTTCTCGTTCTCCGGCACGATATAAATGCGGTCAAGCCCAAGCGGCTGGGTCTTCAGCTGCTGCAGCATCTCGGCGACCTTGCCCTGCATTGTGACGAAACGGTCGGTTTTGTACGGAATCTGATTCGGATCCGCAAGCATGGAACGGATATCCTTGATCGTCGTGAACAATCCTTGCGTGACGGCATCCTTCTTGCCGTTGACCTCGATCAGCTTTTTCTGAACGGCGTCCAGCGAGTCTCCGATTGTACCGAGCTTATCCGTAAAACCGGGCAGCTCGGTATTGATTTTCCAAGTTCTGTTCGTGTCGTTGGAACCTCCGGTCAGCGCTTTCAGATCGGTCGCAAGCTCCATCAGCTCGGTTACGGTTTTCTCCAGCTCGGAGATCATCGGTTTGACGGGAGCACCGGTCGCGCGCATCGAGATCGTATTGCTTCCTTTTTCCATATAGAACAGGTATGGCTCCTCCTGCTCGTCCTCGAGCCGGACGCCCTGCCAGCCGGACTCGTACGGGAACCGGTACGCCTTCATTTCGGCGAACGGAATTTCGCCGTTGACCATAATCGTCCGGAAGGACGAACGGTTGGAGGAGTAATTTTGTTTGGTTCGCATTCCGATTTTGTAATATCCGCTTTCGGGAACGTCGAAGGTCCAGCTGATTTCGCCGTTTCCGGTTGACCAGCGCGAGCCGTCGATCGTGTTGAACGTGATTTTCCCGCGTTTATACGGCGTGCTGTTGATCTCGTTGTCATAGCGAAGCGAGATCGAGGAGACGCTTTTCCAATCGCCCTGCTCGGCTTCGATAATGATCGGCTCCCCGCTCGTTCCGGCTCCGCTTTTGCCGGCATTCTCCTGCTTTGCCGTCTTGTAGTCCGGAACCTGCTCCGGATCCGACAGCTCGATGGAGCCGAGCGCGAACGGCTCGTTGCTGGTAAAGCGGAGCGTATGCTTCCCGGGCGTCAAGTACCACTGCAGCGGTTCGACGTAAGCCCCTCCCGAATCTCGCAGCGATGTCGTAATCCAGCCGCTGATATCCTCGGCCATCGGACGGATCTGATCGCCGTTCGAATCGACGGCAGCCGGGAAAGGATCCTTCCAGCGGCGGTCCAGCGTGATGGATCTCGCTTCAAGAAACGCATTGTTTCCGTCGAACGAGACGTTCAGCAGGATCGGCCTTCTGCGGTTGCCGTCCGTAACGGGACGGTACGTCAAATCGATCTGGTACAGCCCGGCTTGCTCGATGGATACATCGTATTCAACCCATTCCTCGTTCGTAAGGCCCCAATCGAGCGCCTCCGCCCGGCCGTCCACGGTGCCGACTCGAACGCTGGCGCCTTCCGATGTACGCGCAAAGCCGGCGCCGGACAAGCTGACCTTTCCGTCATGTTCGGAAGGCGCTCCCGCTTGCTTCCATTCCGCCAGCTTATCCAGAAAGTAGGGCTCGCCCGTTTCGTTCGCTGCTGCCGTCTGCGATTCCTCCGGCGATTCCTTCTGCGGCTCCTCCGCCGACACGGCTGATGCTTCCTCCGCGGAATTAGCCGACTGCGTTTCCCCGGCGTTCCCCGCTGCTCCGACTGTCCAAGGCAGCAGCATAGCGAATGCCAATGCCGGCACGATGATTGCACGCCATCTCGTAAGCGCCCTTAACATTCATCTCTCCCCCTTTGCACCCATCATTCGTACATCAAGCTTTCCGATGTATCCTTATCGAAGTAAAGCGCTTTCGACATGTTCAGCGTAACGGTGATTTTTTGGTCCTCCTTGTAATCAAAGCCAGAAGTCGTACGGACGGCAAAGGGCGTGTCCGTTCCGATATCCACATACAGATACATATCCGCTCCCATTAGCTCCGCCACCTTGAGCGTGCCCGTTATCTGGCTGCGCGGATGACGATCGGCCATTTCCGGCTCTGCATGCGCATACTCGCATCGAATGCCGAGCACAACTCTCCGGTTCACTTTGCCGTGCTTCCGCAGCAGCTGCGCGTGCTCGTCCGGAATGGCCAGGTAGCTCCGCTGCGTCTGCAGATCCAGCTTGCCTCCGTCCGTCTCCACGACCTTCCCTTCGATGAAGTTGATCGGCGGCGTCCCGATAAAGCTCGCGACGAACATATTTCTCGGATTGCCGTAGATCAGGCGCGGACTGTCGACCTGCTGAATCACGCCGTCCTTCATGACGACGATCCGGTTGCCCATCGTCATCGCTTCCACCTGATCATGCGTTACATAAACCGTCGTCACGCCGAGTTGTTTATGAAGCCGGATAATCTCCGTACGCATCTGAACTCTTAGCTTGGCATCAAGGTTCGACAGCGGCTCGTCCATCAAGAACACGCTAGGCTTTCGGACGATCGCCCGGCCGAGCGCGACGCGCTGGCGCTGACCGCCCGACAACTGTCTCGGCTTGCGATCCAGAAACTGCTCGATCTCCAGCGTGCGCGACGTCGATTTGACCGACAGATCGATCTCGTGCTTCGGCTCCTTGCGCAGACGCAGGCCGAACGCGATATTTTCGTAAATATTCATATTCGGGTACAACGCGTAGTTCTGGAAGACCATCGCAATATCGCGATCCTTAGGCGGCAGATGATTCACCAGCTTATCCCCGATGTACAGCTCGCCGGAAGTAATATCCTCCAGCCCGGCGATCATGCGGAGCGTCGTCGATTTGCCGCAGCCAGACCCGCCGACCATGACAAGAAACTCGCCGTCCTCGATCTCTAGGTTAAAATCCTTTACGGCATATTGTTTGTCCTTGCCATATCGTTTCTCTACATGCTTTAGTACAATGCGCCCCATGGCGGCACCTCCGAACAATAGGGTATGGAATAGTCCGCTGTCTTTGTCCTGGCAATGTTCAACCTTTATTGCATGCTCCGCCGAATTCGCAGCGCCAAATACGGCCTGCCCGGCAGGCTGATCGCGCAATCGCCGGAGAAGGTCCCCTCGATCGGCTCGATCGTCATGTTCCAGGTATCGATAACTTCCGCGGTATACGCGGCGTCCTCCGAAAGCTGGACCGGACGGACGATCGGCCGGTGAATGCCGAAGTACAACAAGTAATAGTCTTCCTGTTTGCCGAGAGCCGGCACATCCTTAATCGTGTCGATGACTGTTAAATGCCGCGGCGCATCCTCCAGCACCTTCCTAAGAAATCCGATTCGATCGGGACTCGTGCCGTGCAGTTCTCCTCCGTGCGACCACCAGATGATGTTCTCGGGATGCATGTACGTCTCTCCGTGACCGACGTAAGCGCCGCGAACGGTTCCTTCCCAGAACCGGTGCGTCATCTCTTCACCTGTGATGTTGCCCCATCGGCGAGGGATATCGCCTTCGTAGCAGCACTCGTCCACGACGACCGGCTTCCCGTATGCGCGTCGGATCGAGTCTACAGCGGTAAGATCCCAGTGCTGCAGGCTGACGTGATCGACCCATGGTTTCGAGTGGTCGTAGAGATCAAGCGATGTGGGATCGTACATTTTCGTTCCGTTGTGGATCGAACGGAGATGCCCGTAAGGATCGTTTTCTTGCACGATTTGGAATAACCGGTCCCAGTCTTCTTTCCGCTTTTCCCTCATGAAATCGTACTCATTGGCCAGCGACCACCATACGTTGCGATAAGCGGCTAGGCGCGCGATGACATATCGCAAATAAAATTCATCTCGATCCGGGCTCATCTTGTCGAATCCCCAATGTCCCTTGTCGTAAGGGTGAAACAAGATGACATCCGCTTCAATCCCCAGCTCCGCCAATTGCTCGATTCGCCGTTCCAGCCCCTGGAAGAACCGCGGTTCGAACCGTTCAAGGTCGAAACCGTCTTCCTTCGAGCCCGGAAAAGCAAAGAGCGCCGGTTCGGTGACGTTGAAGGTATACCTTTTGGGAAAGACGCACATGCGTATTTTATTGAAGGGAGAATTCCGCAGCGCTTCGAGCGTCTCCGCCTGCAGCGGCTCGTTCTGGTGTACCCAAGCGTAGCAAGTCGTTCCGAACGGAATGTAGGGCGATCCGTCCGCATATTCGAATGAATCCCGCGATGCGACGCGAACGGGTCCGTGATTGCCGGCTCCGGCGTCCGTGCATTCGAACTCGCCGGTTAAGGCATCCAGCGCCGGAACGTTGCTGCTTGTCAAGAATGTCCAAGGTCCGACAGCATCCGGCATAAATCTGATTTTGTAGACGCCGTCCCCGTCGTAGAACCCATTTGCCTTCACCGTCCGCTCGCCGCTCCGGAATGCAGCCTCTAGCTGGACGCCGCTGAACGGATTTTCAAGCGTTTCATCGACTTTGATAGCGGTTTCAAACACAGCCCATCTTCCAACTGTTTTGTTATAAATCACGCGTTGTCTCTCCTTCCGCATGGCCAAGCCCCCAAACAGGCCCGCCGGAAGCGAATTTTCCTCATTATACAATGCTAATCTCCCCCTTTTATAGGCGATTCAGGCCGTTTCTATAGGGGGATGCAATCCGGGCAAGCGGTTCTCCGGCATTCCGGAAATCGGATTGACCCATTAGCCATGCAGAAGCGCTCGAATCATGCTGCGCGGAGCTGCAGCATGGCAAAAAAAGCGCAATCCCGCTAGGGAATGCGCTTTCATTCTTACATTGAGGCCATTCTAAATTCCGGATCCGGCGTGCTTCTCCGGTACTCTCTGGGCGTAACGCCCGTCTTCTTGCGAAACAGCGAGTGGAAAAACTTCATATCCTGATAGCCAACCTGATTGGCGGCCTCCTGAATCGATATTTCGGTCGATTTCAGTAGCTCGCAGCAGCGCTGAACCCGGATATTTTGCAAAAATTGCATGAACGTGACGCCTGTCGTTTTCTTGAACAACCGTTGAAAGTGGCTTGGGCTCATGAACGACCTCTCCGCTACCTGCTGAACCGTGAGGTTCGTGGCAAAGTGATCGTTAATGTATTGGATGGCGTCATCCATGTTGTTCGTCGGCGTGGATACCATGCTCCCGTCGCACTCATAGCGCTGCAGCATGGCCAGGACCTGGATGAGCTGCCCCATCATCAGAAATTCGTAACGAGGTCCCTTCTTCAAATATTCTCTGAACATCCCGTGCATGATGGACAAAAACTTGTCGAACTTGTCCTGGTATTGAAGCCACTTGGCCGACGGCGACGAGCCGTACAACAGACTGTGCAGCTTGGTCGATTCGCAGATGACGGACTTCAATTGCTCCAGCAGGCAAGTCCGGAAGATGCAGTTGTAGATGACAAGTTGATTGTCCTGGGAAGAAGGCCGGAACACATGCGACGTGCCGATCGGTATGACGAACAGATCGCCGCGTTTGATCGGGATCAACTGATCCTCGACATAATGATATCCGCTGCCTTCTTCCACATAGCTGATTTCTATAAAATCATGGGTATGCTGCGATAGACAAAACCCTTCGACTTCGCGATTAATGAATATGTCAAAATCAGGATTAAAAAAAATATCCCCGCTCAATTCGATGATGCGCCAATTCATACGATCACCCCGGTCGAGTGTGTTTGTGATTCTACGCTTCGTAAACACTTCATTACCGTTTTATAGTAGCAAAATTTCTCAATTAAAGCGATTGCAAAAAGTGTCTATTCCGCTCTAAATTTTCATGAACGTTCGTTAAACGGGCGTCCTCCCGTTCTCCTTCACCCATTCCTCGGTAAAGCGCACATATTTGATCGCTTTCCTCAGGTACGAATAAGCGGCGTGGATGCTGCCGTCCTTTGTTCCCATAATGCTCGGATAAGAATACCCGGTTTGCTTCTCCTTATGCTCGAGATCCGACATCTGGACGTTTTTGACATGGGGCCAAGTCTTGCCGCCATCCTCCGAGATCGAGACGGTCAGCGGCGTCCGCAGCGTCTTCTTGCGCCATTCGCCATTCCTCTCGATCCAGCGGTATTGATCTCTCTCCATCGTAGAATCGTTATAGATAATCGCCAAATGCCCGTTCGCAAGCTTCGCCAATTGAATGGAGGAATTGTTGTTCGGCAAAGATGTTTTTGCCGGCTCGCTCCACGTTTTGCCGAAATCCTTGGAGACGCTGCCGTAGATGCGGTCGGCATGGCGGCTGCGGAAGACGGCGAACAACGTGCCGCCGTCGAGCTCCACAACGCTCATTTGAACACGATGAAGGCTGCCTTGCACCTCGTATTCCGACCATGTCTCTCCTTGGTCGGCCGATATAAGCACCACGCTGTAATGTCCGCCGGGCTTGCAGTAATAACAAGGCAGCAGCCATTCTCCGTTGCTCATCGCGAGAATCGGCTGACGGAGGAACATGCCGGGGCCCTCATGCAGGACAAACGGCTCCCCCCATGTATATCCTCGATCATCCGAGATGCGGCCGACGATTTTGGAGGTCTGCTGGTTGTGCGGCTCATTCGAAGTATGCAGAAGCCACACCTTGTTGTCCGGCGCCTGGAAGACGAGCGGATTTTGCTCCGAGCGCTCCGGATCGGCCGCTACCTCGATCGGCTCCTCCCACCGTTCGCCGCCTGCGGGAAGCCTCGACAGCAGCACGTTCGTATCCGGATTGCCCTCGCCGCTTCCGGAGAACCAGACGCAAAGCAAATCTCCGTTGTCCAGCGCCAGCAAATTCGCCGAATGGCTATCGGGCTCGTAACGGATAGGCAGCAAGGCCTCCGTCAGCTGCGGATCCTGCTCCGATTGACTTAATATCCCGTTGTACCGTTCCGTTAATTGCATGAGTTATCCCTCTTTCGTCATTTATTCTTCGGCAACGTCGCCGCCGCCAAGCTATCCGAGGCAAAGACCGGTTGTCCGTTCAAATACAGCTTGTAGCCTGCTTCGATTCCGTCCGGATACCTGCCGAGGCCCGGCTTTCCGTAAGTGATCCGAATGTCTTGTCCCGCCGCCTTCACATGGTCAAGCTCGAAATAATCGAGACCGATATCGAGCGGTTCGAGACGGAGGCCGCCATCTTCGACGGAGAGACCCGCCACGTGGCTGACGATCAGATCGATATAATACGAGTGGTTGTATTCCTGTTCATCGCTTAACGGTTCTCCGGTGTCGCTGTTGTAATGCTCAACCAGTCCCGGCCTGTTCAGATCGCGGTTCTGGAAATGGAGGAACGAATATTCCTTCAGGCCGCGCGCGAACGCTTCATTATAAGCGTTGCCGCGGCGCTTGCTCTCGCGGGCGAGCGCGTCCAGCGTAATCGCGTTCGTGTACGGCCAAGTCGGCCCGTTCCACATGCAGCCGTTACGGCCTTTAAGAAAAAAGCCGAACCATCCGCCTTCCTTCGAGTAGGCGACGCTGTCGGCCGACACCGTCGGATAAGGGCAAGCGGTCGCGAATTGTTTCGGATCGAGCAAATGGGCAACCAGGCCGTCATGCCTCTCGTCGAGCATCTCCGCCCACGCCGGATAGAAGCCGACTATATTTTTGACAAGCGCCTTCTCGTCCGTCTGGTCATGCAGATCGTAGAAAAACGCCGACGCTTCGTCCCACATCTTCTCCAGCACGTCATGTTTGATTCGCTCCGCAAGCTGCAGGTATTTAACCGATTCCGGATCGCCCGCCGCTTCGCACAACCGGGCTACGCCGAGCGTGTTCAGATAATGATAGACGGTTCGATCCACCCGCTTCACATGCGTGTACGTTTCCGGATCCTTCGGATTGCGGGGATAATCGTGGAAATACCAATAGCTTGGCTGATATTCCTTCCCTGTCCGGGTATGCCGGTATTCCGTCATTAATCCGTCCCGTTCGTTGCCGTACACTTCCTGCCAGCTCGAGATTTGGTCTTTAAGTCCAGGAAGCGCCTTCAATATAGCGTTCTCATCGCGATGGACAAGAAACAGGCGGTAAGCCGCCCAACCGATATAGTTGGCGAAAGAGTGCATCCTCTCGTCCGCCATCAAGCAGCAATACATGCCGTTTTCCGCCGGCGTTTCCTGCATGTTCCGCAGCGCTCCCAAGCTGGGCGCGGGATCGTGATGCCACCTGGCGTCCATCAAATGAAGCGGCACCGATAAATTGATCAGCTTGCTGAACTCCCATCCTCCCTTGGAGAACGGCCGCTTGCCCTTCTTATGGGAACGTCCTTCATAGAACAGCGGATGCTGCAGCAATCCGTAACGCGGATCGGCCATGTTGTGCCGGAGCAGGAACCACCTGTACGTCCACGTCTTGTCCAGTACCGGGTCGCTGCTCTTGAAGCGCGGCGCGGCGTCGAACCAGCGCTGGTACTCCTTCTGCTGCACGGATGCTGTCTCCTCAAGGCTTGCGGGCTTTTGGATGAAACGATTTGCGATGCTCATTAAAGCTTCGATGCCGTCGAGCGACCGGATGCCGAGCGCCGCGGCTACAATAAACGTTTTTGTCTCGCCGGGCTGCAGGCTTACTCCGTCGCTAAGCAGTTTCGGCTCGCTTGCAACGAGGCAAGCGTCGATGTCAAAGCTGAAAAAAGGGATATCGAAACCGCCCTGCAAACCTGCATCGCCGCAGGCTCGAAAATCCGGCGGGGCAGTCGCTTGCAGCAACAGCTCGCCATCGGACCGGTTCGTCCAGGTCTGGCAGGAAACGGCGCAGTCCTCCCACGTAATAAATTTCGTCTCCGCATAGCCGATCCGGTCGTCCGAATAGTCGAGACGGAGCTGGCTGGGATACCAATCGGCTAAAGCCGTTTCCATTTTGCAGGCATGGCCGTTAACCGTTATGGTGAACAGGAGCGGAATATTTACTTTGTGAATGAAGTCGAATCGGCCGATAAAGCCCGGTGCGGCTTCCACGTAATCGGCCCATAATCGCGCTCCCGTAGGACCGAGCAGCAGCCCTCCCGGGACGGTGCGCAGCGCCTTTCTTCCGGCCCTTAACTCCTCGTCGATCATGCTATTGCCCCCCTGTCGTACAGATTGAAACCGTCAAACCGCCTAAGACGATGTAAGCCGCTTCACCTTATTTACCAGTATATCTGCTAGACTTTTTTTGTTCTGCGGGGTTATCGGCAAATTTATAGGGCAATCCAACCCCCTTGACAAATCCCCTTCTTTTTTCCAAATCGAAATCCCCTATGTTTGAGTAACCACCACGCGCAAAGCTATGCTTGACCCACGATGTTTACACCGATACGAGAATTACCTGCTAAACCACATAGCGAGCAAAAGGGGATGGTCGCCCATCCCCCCTCTTGGCGCAGCTGCCCCTGAGGGCGGCGTCAACCTTTCACGATTGTTAATTTTGCGACAATTGCTCCTGGATCAGCTTGTTCGCATTCTCTTCCGCTCTGCGAAGCGCCGTATTGACATCGAGGTTGCCCATCGCGATTTGCCGGACGGCATCCTTGTCGAAGGCATCCTCGATGACAATTTCATCGAATTGCGTAAGAACGTGGGATGGCGCCGGCTTGCCATAGTAGAGCGCGTCAATGTTCTTTTCGCTTGCGAACGGATAGTCGGAGAACGCCACATCGCGAACCGATTGCGTCGTAAGCGGCGTTATCATGCCTTTCTTGGACATGATCGTCTGATACTCTTCCGAGATCAAATATTTGAGCACTTCCATGGCGGCATCCTGGTTTTTCGAAAGAGCCGAAATGCCTGCATAAGTAGCATTTGGCTGCGTATTCACCCCGGGCATATCCTTGAAGGTCGGAACGGCCGCAATATCCCAGTCCATGGCGAGCGAGCTCTCGGCATCCTGCATCCAACCCGACGTATAGATATACATGCCAATTATGAAATCTCTGTTGAAGTCGACGTGCGCGAGCCAATCCTCGGTCGCGCGTTTTTGCACGCCCGGATCCCGGGTGAAGTCGTAGAACACGTTTTCGAAGATGAATTTCCATTGATCGTTATTGACGGTCGCCTTATTCGTCTCCGGATCGACAAAGCCTGCCGAATTTTGGGCGACGCGGAGATAGTGCTTCGGCGACATCCACAGACCGATGTACTGTTTGCCCCCTTCATTGCGGGTAATCTTTTTGGACAGCTCCAGCGCTTCGTCCCAGGTCATTCCGTCCTTAGGATATTCCACTCCGAACCGGTCGAAGATGCCCTTGTTGTAATACATAACGAATTTGTTGTCGCTGAGCGGCAGCAGATTCACCTTTCCGTCGATTTTGACCGGCTCCAGATAGGCCGGCTCGATGGCGCTGATGTCAACGGCATGCTTCTCAATTAATGCGGTGAGGTCAAGAGCCAGATTGGCAGGTACGTAATCTTCCCTTAACTCGCCTGCCGACGACAGATACATATCGATTTGCGTGCCGGATGCGATAACCTGCTCCAATTTCTGCTCGTCCGTCTGGTTGATATAGGTAATGTTGATATTCGGGAATTTTTGCTTGATATGTTGGCCGTAGCGCTCTTCGAATTGTTCGGGGCTTGCCAAGCCGAACCAGGTCAGATCGGCTTTAAGATCCGCCGGATTTCCGGCGCCGGCATCGGCGCCTTCAGGCGGTGTCTCTTTCTGCGGGTACTCCGCATTGCCCTCGGAATTGCCGGAGCATGCCGCCAGGACGGTGAGAAGCATGACCAAAGTCAACATCATTGAAACCATTTTCCTTGCCATAATCATCATTTCCTCCCTTTCTCTATACGAAACGCGATGCGGCGCCATGAACGGGGGCTCCCGTTTCACCTTGCTTCATCATTATATCGGCCAGGCTATCGTTTTTCACCGGGGTTAAAGACGAATTCATAGGGCAATCCAACCAGATTGACGATAGCCCTACCTTTGCTCCATCTTTGCCCTACCTTTGCCTACCTTTGCCCACCATTACCCCAAATCGCTTGCTAGATACTGTTACGGTTGTCTGCGCGGCTAATTGCGTCCTTTGGACTGGTTTGGAATTGTAACGGTTACGTTAGAGCTTAATTGGCGCCAAAACGGCAAAATGGGGCTGATTTCGATGAATAAGCCCGCTCGCAACCGTTACAATTTGGCGAGTGCCGTTTAGGTCGAAATAAGCGCAGTGGCATCCGTTAGAGTCTGTGAGTCTCCGTGAGCAACAAAATGCTTATTCCTCAAATCACGGTAAAAAACGGCTGTCGCCTTCCTTGGCGGCGTAGCCGTTTCACTCCTAGATTTATGGGCCTTGTTTGGAGATAATGTATACTTTACTACAAGATCAAAACACCTACCGGTGAACTTTCGTACTGACCTACGGTTACTTTGTCGCTCACACCAGACAAACTCATCACAAACGAGCCATTTTGCTGCTACTTTGTCGGCCACACCGACAAACCCGCTGAGACGCAAGGTGAAACGGAAGTCTTCGTCTATTGTGGTAAAAAGGGAGATGGTCGCCCCATCTCCCTTTACGTGCGGCTGCCCTTGAGAGGCAGCGTCGATCTTTTCTGTTTGTCAATTTTGCGCCAATTGCTCCTGAATCAGCTTATTCGCTAGCTCTTCCGCTTTGCGAAGCGCCGTATTGACATCGAGTTTGCCCATCGCGATTTGCCGGACGGCATCCTCGTCTAAGGCAGTTTCGATTACAAGCTCGTCGAATCGCGTAAGCACGCGGGAAGGAGCCGGCTTGCCGTAGAATAGCGCTTCGATGTTCTTTTCGCTTGCGAACGGATAGTCGGCGAATGCCGCATCGCGAACCGATTGCGTCGTAAGCGGAGTTATCATGCCTTTCTTGGATATAATCGTCTGATATTCTTCCGAGATCAAATATTTGAGCACTTGCATGGCGACATCCTGGTTTTTCGAAAGAGCCGAGATGCCTACATAAGTAGCATATGGCTGCGTGTTCACCTCAGGCATATCCTTGAAGGTCGGAACGGCTGCAATGTCCCAGTCCATGGCGAGCGAAGTATCGGCAGACGACATCCAGCCGGATGTGTAGACATACATGCCGATTAAGAATTCCTTGTTGAAATCCTTGTGCGCGAGCCACTCTTCGCTCGCTCGTTTTTGCAAGCCAGGATCCCGGGTGAAGTTGTAGAAAATATTTTCGAAGATGAATTTCCATTGGTCGTTATTGACGGTCGCCTTATTTGTCTCCGGATCGATAAAACCGGCCGAATTTTGAGCGACGCGGAGATAGTGCTTCGGCGACATCCACAATCCGATGTACTGCTTGCCGCCTTCATTGCGGGTAATCTGTTTGGACAACTCCAGCGCTTCATCCCAAGTCATGCCGTCCCAAGGATACTTTACGCCGAACCGGTCGAAGATGCCTTTGTTGTAGTACATGACGAATTTGTTGTCGGTGATCGGCAGCAAATTTACATTTCCGTCAATTTTGACCGGTTCCAGATAGGCCGGCTCGATCGTACTGATATCGACGGCGTGTTTTTCAAGCAACGGGGTGAGGTCCATAGCCATTTGGGCCGGCACGTAATCTTCCCTTAACTCGCCGGCCGACGACAGAAACATGTCGATTTCCGTGCCGGACGCGATAACCTGCTCCAATTTCTGCTCGTCCGTCTGATTGATATAGGTAATGTTGATATTCGGAAATTTCTGCTTGATATATTGGTTGTAACGCTCTTCGAATTGTTCGGGACCCATCAAGCCGAACCAAGTCAGATCGGCTTTCAGATCCGCCGGATTGCCGGTACCGGCGTCGGTGCCTTCGGGCGCAGCCGACTCGGAAGGCGTACTGCTCGCGCTCTGCGTTGGCTCCGCATTGCTTCCGGAATTGCTTGCACAAGCCGACAGAACAGTTAGTAGCATAACTAAGGATACCATCATCGAAACCATTTTCCGCACCATAATTATCAATACCTCCCTTTATATTCAACCATTGTTTTGAATATCTTACATTGTAAGCGCTGTCTAAATTGCTATAATAACCCCCCCGTTATCCTCCTTTTAAATGAACGGCGTTATGTAATTCCTGCTGTTGACACATTTATTATATAGACAAATCCGCTGCCAATCTTAGGGGGAAACTGCTTTTCTATAGGGGAATACGATGCATTTGAACAAGGGCTCGCCGCCATGCCGTCGCATGTCTGGCGAGCCCTAGATCCGTACTTTCTGCATCGTGCAGCCTCGAATGTAGCCTGAACTTGTACTGCATTGTGTCGGCTGGGCACGTGACGTTATTTTAAATATTTCTCGTAAATCGTCCGCGTTTCGTCGAGCCCTACCTTCTCCAGATCGCTCAAGTAGCCGTTCCATGCTTCGTCGTTGCCGATATCGATCATCCCCATAATCGCTTTCGTAGCGAACTGGTAAGCCACATCCTCGAGGGCGCTGACCGTCGTGCCCACCGTCTCTTGTTCCTCCTCGGTAAGCGGAGCGTTCTTCGGCGTCACGTTATAGTTCGGGGCAAACTCCTTCATCGCTTCCTGCTTTTTCAAATACCCGGCATCGGATTTCATGAATTCCGCGCTTTGGCTTAGCCACCAATCGAAGCCGTGCTGCTCCGCCACCTTCTGACGATCGAGCCCTTCCTTGTATTTCATCGTCCCGCCTTCGTTCACGTAGGTGACGTTGTCCAGGCCCGCCTGATGGAATAGTTGTCCTTCCGCCGTTGCGCCCCATTCGACATATTCGATAAGGCGGTCCAGCTTCTCCGGCTCGTCGGCAAGCTTGCTGCTGAAGACCGGACCGAACAACGAGAAGTTAAGCGGCTTGAATTCCAACGCAGGCTGCTCCGAGGCGCTTGGCAGCATGCGCGCGAATTCCCACTGGCCGTCCGGAATATCCGTTAAGGCGTAGTCCGGGTCGACCGTATGGCTCGCGTATTGGAAGTCCAGCAGCACCTTTCCCGTGAGACGCTTCGCTTTCCACTGATCCTGCGTCAACGTCGCGAATTCCTTCTCGACAAGCCCTTACTTATACAGCTTGGCTATAAAGGTCAGCATATCGCGGTGTTTGGCCGACGCCAGGTTCCACACCACCTTGCCGCCCTCGTCCGGATCGTTCCAGAAGCCGCGCGTGTTGCTGTTTTGCGGATTGCGGAACGCCTGGCGGAAGCCGTTCATCAAGTTTTTGACGCCGCCGTTTTCCGTGCCGCCGCGAACGCCGATCGGCACGGAATCGGGATAGGCTTCCTTCAGCTTTTTCGCCGACTCGTACAGCTCATCCATCGTGGCCGGAAACGAAGCGATGCCGGCCTTATCGAACGCATCCTTGCGGTAAATCCACGTCATCGGGTCGCTGCTCGCCACGCTAGGCAGCATATAGAGCTTGCCGTTGCTGTGCCGTAAGACAGAAGCAGCTCCCAGTCCTCGTCGGAGAACAACTTGCGGTAGTTAGGCAGCCTGTCGATATAATCGCCGATCGGCAGCAAGTAACCGGACGACGCCCATTTTTTCACGCTTGTCGGGCTGTTCATGTTCGGGATGAAATCAGGATAATCGCCGGATGCGAACATCACGTTATACTTCTCGATGCCCGCCGTCAGTGGGATGGATTCAAAATCCCATTGCATGCCGAAACGTTTTTCGACCTCTTTGACGTAGTCGTTCGGAATTTCGTTCGGCGGATATTTGGGCATGCTCGCAACCGAAAGCTTCACTGTCGCGTTCTCTCCCGACGTTTCGCCGTCAGTCGTCGTTGCGGTCCCCTGATTCGGCTCGTTTGCGTTCCCGTTATTTGCCTGGTTGCAGCCCGTCGCCGCGACCACCGCCGCAATCGCGAGCAGCGCCACTTTCCGTTTCCCTTTTTCCATGTTCTTTCATCACCCCTCATCATGAATTCAAGGCAATCCCGCGTTTCCTGATCATGCATGACTGGCGTTTTGCCGCCGCTTTACCTCCTTCTAATCATGTCAGCCCTTCAGCGAGCCGATCATGATCCCTTTGACGAAATACTTCTGGATAAACGGATAAATAATCAGCATCGGGACGATCGATACGACCAGCGTCGCGTACTGAACGCTTTCGGGCGTAAGCTTGGTGCTCATATCCTCGGCCAAGGCGGCATTCCCCTGCGAGGCGAGCTGCTCGGCCATCGTGCTCTGCAGGACGATCTCCCGCAAAATCAGCTGTAGCGGGTAATTGTCATAGCTCCGCATGTAAAGCATGGCGGAAAAATAAGAATTCCAGTGGGACACGCCGTAGAACAGAATGATTTCATGCACGGCCATCTGGATGACCTCCATCGCGGATGCCCGCTTGCCCGTTTCCCCGGCGGCAAAATCCTTGATCGAATCGAGCAGCTCCGCGATCGGTTTGCTGTTTCGGTAAGCGAGCAACAGGGCACCCACGCACCCGAAGGCCATGACCGCCAAGGCGATGGTCCAATTGATCCGCTTGATGTACTCGGCTTTGGCAAACACGCCGTTCGCCGGAAGGCCGGCCACATACGTCCACCCGCTGCCCGGGGATTGCACGGAAGTGATGAACATGTCCGTCCCGTTCATGCGGACCAGCGAATCCCTCTGGCATCGAAGCCCACGGGCACGATCCGCTCCCCGCCAGCCGACGCGGATACAATCATCTCCGCTTTTTCGTTCAGAATATACGCGAACGCGCCTTCCTCCGATAGCAGCCTGTGAAACATCCTTGCGATCGCGCTTTCCTTGATCAGGATGACGACGGCGCCGTCGGTCCGCATGTTGGTGCCCGCGGGCAATGGGCTGACATACGCCACGTAATCCTCCGTCGTCCTTCCGTCATTCACGCCCGCAAGCGGCAAATACCGGTTCATCCGCTCGCCGGCGATGGTCTCCTTAGCCACCGGCCGAACGGGACGTCGCCGATCCACAGCGGCTGAGCGTCCAGCTTGTCGAGCCGGTTCGCGGAAATGACGGCTTCGCTTTTCTCCAGGTAGACAAACAGATCGGAGAAGAGCTGGTTCGTCGACAGCATGTTCAATTCGTTCTTCTGCAGCTGGGAGAACTTGTACACCGCCTGCGGCGGCCATGAAGCGTCGGCGGTAATCATCGCATTCAGCAGCTCCGAATCGAGCGACAGCTGGGACACGATATCGTGGATTTCCGTCAATAGCCGGTTCAGCGCCTCCTCGCTCTGCTCCAGCATCGCCAGGTTCAGCTCCGCCGCGTCCTCGCCCACGACCTGAACCGTCTGGTAATAGGCATAGGCGCCTACCAGCAGCGGAATCAACAGGATGAGCACGTAGGACAATAAAAATTTGCCGAACAGCTTTCGCTTGCCGTTAAATTCGAACACCTGTTTCCGTTCCATCGGTCATCGCTCCTTTGAAGCCATAATCGCCCGCAAACGCAAACGGCCGACGCCGCCTAAGGCAGTGTCAGCTCGTATGGGTTGACCCTCCGCTACTTCCACGTCAAGGGAACGTTTCCCGGTCTGTCCTGCAGCGCTTCCGCTAGATGAAGCAGCGCCAGCGGCAGCGGATCGTCGGTCAAAAGCCGTTCCTCCGAAACAAACGCGCCGTTATCGGCAACTTTCGTAAGCAATTGCTCTCCCGTCTGCCGGGCATAGGATAAAAATCTGCGGTCGTCCGTCGCCTTATACAGCTCCAACAAGCCGTACAGCAGACGGTAATCGGCGTTGTCCTCCCTCTGCTCCCAAGTGCGGACTCCGCCCCCGCTTGGTTGGCCGATATCTCCCGCGCCCATCCCATCGGCGATGGATTTCGCCATCTCCCATAGAAACGGATCGCGCGAATGCCGGTAGCCTGCCGCGTACATCCAGAAAAAATCCGGACCAGCGGGGATTGCGCCAAACACCCTCCCTTTCGGCCCGAAGTAGCCGTCGCGATCCAGCGACAGCCCTTCGATCGGGTATCCGTCGGTCAGCATCGGGACAAAGCTGTTGTCGGATCGGCGGTATGCGATTTTCCCCCAAGCCGCTATTTCCTCGCAGGCCCATCGGATGAAGCATTCCGCCGCTTCCCCCGCTTGTTCGCCGATCGCCAGCATGCAGCGCTGGACGACGGGCCGCGGCTTGAAGAGCGTCCCTTCATAGACGTCATGGCCTTCCGGAATAAGCGGCGCCAGCTGATACTGCGCCCGGTCGCCCTTTACCGCCGGGCCGTTGCACCAGGAGTTTGCGGATTGGCTGAATTGGTAGCCGCTGATCCCGATGCCGGGCTGTCTCGTTTCCACGTAACGGCGCGCCAGCCGTTTCGACCACGCCAGCGGCGCTTTCTCGCCCGACAGCTTCGCCAGCATCGCGGCAGCGTAATACAGATCGCTGCCGGCGTTTACGAACGTCAATCCGCGTCCCCAGAAGAATACGTCACCGCCCTTGTATTCATGCTCCCATAACCGTCCAGGCGGCGTTCCGTAAGGTCCGTGTCGGTTGAAATCCAGGCGCGACCAGTCCAGGATATGCGCATTCCACATCGCTTCGATATACCGTCTTGTTCCTTCCGGATCCGCCCGCCACATCAGCTCGTAATCCGGGTAATGAAATTTCAGCTCGTGCACCTTCGATTTGTCTCTGGCGTATTCGATCGATCTGTTCTCTACGTTGTAGGCGGTATGGCCTCCCCACAAGAGCAGGCCGCCGTCATCTGTCTGGCTATCCAGTAGAAAGCGGTTGACCGCGAGCGCGCGTTCTTCGTACGCCGGATCGCCCGTCAGCCGGGTAAGGCCGCATAGCAGCTTTTGCCAGCGCTGCTGGCTTGCGGGACTCGCGAGCAGCGCTTCGCGGTTCACATGATCCGGATCGTATGCGACCGGCGATAGCGTGCGCGAATCTAACGCGTTGACAAACAAGGGGGTTTCTCCGGCTTTGTCCGATGCGTGCTTCAGCAGCAGGCCGGCGTGCTTTGCTACTAGCCCGATCAGCCCGGCCGCCGCTTCCGAGTCGGTTTTCACTGGACCATCTCCACCTCCTTCATTTCGTACAGCCAATCGAGTAGCGTACGCTCTTCGTTTTGCGGATCGAAATCCCGGTCGGACAGGTTCTGATGCAGCTCAATGACGCCAAGAATCAGAAACGCCCCTTTGCCGAAACGAAGCGTATGCCGGCCGGCCTCGTAAGGCAAAGCATGGACATGGACCGAAGGATAGACGAACAGCCGTATGCCTCTGCGGATCACCGGATCCAATCCGAACGTATACTGGTCGACGGCAGCGACTCCCCCAGGCTTCATCCATTGGTCGTCTCTGGAATTGAAGCATCCTACCAGAATCAGGGAAGGCTCCTTCAGCTCCACGTCGAGCCGAATTTCTTCGTGCGCCGCCCGCAGCTGGCTGTACCTTATTCCCGTCAAGCCGTACAATTCCTCCGCGCAGCTTATAATCGGAATGTCGCCGTCGGTGAAGACGCGGGCGCCTTTCTCGATCCGGTACAGCTCGGCATCCTCGCTCAGCAGCGTAAAGCTTGCCTGACGATATCGCCGATGGGAAACGGACGGCGCCTGATTCAGGGACGCCGGCATTTTGCCAGCCCGCAGCTCTCCGATACGCTGTCGGAAAACGGCAAGCTCCCGTTCGAACAGGGGGAGACAGTCCCTCCAATGGTTGATGAATTCCCCCTCGCGGAACGGGATTTTGCGATGCGCCGTCTGCATGCCGTTTGCGAATCCGTAATGCTTCTCCGTCGTTTCCGTCAGCTTGCGGTATGCGGCTACGCTTTTGTCCAACCATTCCGCCGCCTCCTCCAGCAGCGACACCCTTTCGGCGTATTTTCCGAAGGCGGTATGCTTATACATGAACACGAGCAGCGCGGCTCTTACCTTGTACGTATACGTATTCGTCATCGCTTTGATCGCGTCAATATCGGCAGCAAGACGTTCGAACTCGGCTTTATTTTTTTGCACGGTCATCCTAGCCTGCTTTGCCGCTTTCGAAGCTTCTTCGGAAGCACGCTCCACTTCCTCCACGATATCGAGCGGCGTCTCGCCCAGATGAGGCATGCCCGCCAGTTGCTTCAACACGAACTCCTCCAGCCTCTCTCCTTGCGGAGCATGCGATTCCCACAGCTCGGACCATGGGACGTGCCGTTCCGGATTCGTCAGCTGACTCATCGTCATGCCGAGGCTCATCGTCTGGCGGTTGCCTTGCGTTATGCCAAAACGACGCAGCAGCTTGGGCGCGCAAGTCCCGATCGTTTCATAGGCGTGCAACAAATGCTCGGCCGACTGCCTGCTTCCGTACTTTTCCTCCAGTCGGGCTATCCAGTGGCTTTTCTCCGCCTTCCCGTCCCGGTCCGAATTCCATGCGTAACGGAGCCACGCTTCAAACCAGATCCAGTCGCGGTCCACCTGCTTGATCGGGTGCTCCGACCTGTCCGGCGAATAAGGCCAGCTCCAGTAGGACAGCGGGAAAATTTGCAGCGCCGAGGCTTTTAAGCGGTACCTCGCCGCCTGAACGCAGCGTTGAATAAAGGATGGAGCTCCCCAGCGGAACGGTTCCAGATTGGCATTCATATGCACGGTGACGAGATGTTTGCCATCGCGCTCTGCCAGCCGCCGATGCAGCCCTTGCGCTTCCCCCCTTGGCGTCCAGGTGGTGAGGGATTCCCCGTTGAATTTCATTTCGCTGTGAAGATTGGGATAAAGCGCGTCAGCCTCTTGCATCACCTTCTCGATGTCGATGGCGTGCGAGCGCACGACGACGGGCGGCGGCTCCGCGGCAGCCGACTGGCCGAAGCCTTCCATGATGCCGGGCAGAATCGTTTCGCACAGCCATTCCGCCCCGTACATTTGCCCCTTCAGCTTTTCGCCCAGACAGACCATCAAGCCGACCGAAGGGAAAGCGCGTACAAACGCGGTCAGCAAGCGGCGGAAATAATCGCTAGTCTCTGGCAAAGGCTTTAACTGCTTATAAGACAAACCGTGCTTGTCGGCAAAACCTTGCGGAATATGAATGCTGTAGAAGGCCAAAAAGCACTGTATCCCGCGCCTGTCCGCCTCTTCCGTCAGCCAATGCAGCAAGCTTGCATTCTCCTCCAGTTGATCCTTCGTCACCTCCCGCGCCTCCGGCTCGCCCGGCAGATCGATCAGCGAGGCGAACGGATTCGCGTTCCATAGGTAAAGGGAGTTGCCCCGGTGCTCGAGCAGCATGTCCAGGTAGTCGAGCCACATGACTCTGTCGTAAAACCAAGGAAAGCGGTCTGGCGTCAGAGGATATTCGAAGGGCTGCCGCCCTGGTTCCACGTGCTGCTTCTGCATGCCGATGGCGGGTCCGCGCCAGTCCAGGCGTGGCGTGTCCCCGAACGACAGCTCGCGCGGCAGTCCTCCTTCCTCGCGGATTCGGACCGCCAGCTCCTGGCATCCGTACAGCGCGCCGCTATCGTTCCCGCCGGAGACCACGACTAGCCGGCCCGGACATGATGCCAGATAGAAGCCTTCGCCGGTAGGCTCATCCGTATGATAGAGCAGCACATCGCGCGCCTCGAGCTCCGCGAGCAGCTCGGAGCCCGTGCGGCGCCCTACGTAAATTTTGCGGTTGCCCGTATCGCGGTAACGGTTCCATGCCCAACCGCCCGCCTTTTCCTCCACCATGTAATCGCAAGCCTCGAGCGCTTCTCTCAGCAGCCGCACGCCATGCAGCATACGGGGAGAAGCGTCCAAATCGTAGCCAATCGCAATCATTTCCAGCATGCGGCTTCCTCCCCTTCATCAGGTCTGTTAATCGGTTATGGTAACCGCCTCGGTATTGACCAACGTATAAGGCTCGCCGTTCTCCGGAAGCACTTTCGTCTGCCGGAACGTAATGTTCCGGGCATTCGTACAGGTCGCGCCGTTGCGGGCGGTTAGCTGCACCCGGTCGAAGACGATATTTTCAATCGGCATTTCCGGAAGCCCTTTGATGTGCAGCGCCGTATGCGCTCCGATGCACGTTGTGTCGCTGATATGGAAATCGCGGAATACCGGCGTTTCCTCCGTAACGGCCACCGGATCGTCCGTATTGTTTTTGCCTGAGTAATAAGAGCTGAATATGATGGCTTCCTTGGCGATATCCTTCATGAGGACACCTCGGATATAGATGCGTTCGACCGTTCCGCCGCGGCCTCTCGTGCTCTTGAAACGCAGACCTGCGTCCGTTCCGATAAACACGCAATCCGTTATGGCAATATTCCGGACATCGCCGGACATTTCGCTGCCGATGACGAAGCCGCCATGGCCGTGGAATACTTGGCAGTTCCGTATCGTGACATATTCGGTAGGGACTGCCAGCGCCCTGCCGTCGGCATCTTTGCCGGACTTGATGCAGATGGCGTCATCGCCCACGTCGAATACGGAATCGTATATGTTTGCATACCGGCAGGAGTCGAGATCTAGACCGTCGCCGTTCTGCGAATGCCACTGATTCCGGATCGAGACATTGCGGATGGTCACATGCTCGCACAGCCAAGGATGCACATTCCAAGCCGGCGAATTGCGGAAGGTAGGGCCATCAAACAGCACTTTGCGGCACCGGTCCAATTGCACTAGCGTCGGCCTTAAATGGTCGCGGGCCGGCTCGAACGCGGACGGATCCTGCACGTTCTGCGCAATTAAGCTCTTCACGAGCGCCGCGCTCTTAAGCGACTGCTCCGTTGGCCACCAGACTCCGCCTTCCTCATAACCGCCGGACTGGATCAATCGCTTCCACTGCCCCTCCGTCAGCTTCATTCGTTTCACCGGCCGCCAAGCCTCTCCCGAGCCGTCGAAAATACCCGTTCCCGTTATGGCGACATTTTCCAAATCCTCTCCATAAATGGCCGGCATGCATCTAACGGTGCGTAATCCTTCGTAGCTCGTACGGATCAACGGATAATCGTCGCGGTTCGCGCTGAAATGGACGAGGGCCCCCGCGTCGGCATGCAGCCGAATGCCGCTTTGCAGCCGAATCGGGCCGGTCAGCCATAGACCTGCAGGAATAAGGACCGTGCCTCCGCCCTGCGAGGCGCATGCTTCTATCGCTGCCGCGAACGCCTCCGTATTGTCGCTTAGTCCGTCTCCGATCGCGCCGAAATCGGCAATGTTAAACGTCCCGTCCGGAAATACCGGCAATTCCACTTCAGGCATGTCGAACGGCAATGCTTCGTTGCCTGCTTGTTTGGTCATCGCCACTTGTTCGTGCCTCCTTCAATCGTATGGATGTTAACGTTGTTTATATAGTAAGAAACGGCCTTCGCGGGTTCGTCCGCTTCCGGCAAATCCGCGGTCACAAGCGGCGTTTCCGCATGCGGCTCCCGGCGCATCGGTCCAGTGCGAAGCACGAGCTTTTCGAGCGTGTAAGCCGGCATGGAGAACTGGAAAGCCTTTGGAGCCGGCTCGCCGTCTACTTCGAATTCAAACCGCTGCCTATCCGTATCGAAGCGGACGGTCAGCTCGTACCACCGGTCCGGCTCGTAGCGCTGCAGCTCCTTCCAGGTGCCGGCTTGCAGTACTTGCAGCGTTCCGTCCGAATGAAAACGAATCCGTATAGGCGCCGCGCTCTTGGCATCGCATAGCTCGATATACAGCTGGCCGTCATTCGCCTGCTTCGCCAATATCCGGATTCGAAGCTCGCCTGCGGCGCATTCCTCGAACACGCGCTCCGCCTTCGCGTAATCGTAGGGATCCGCGTCGTTCAGCTCCAGGCTCCTGTCGCGCTCGGATGGAAACGCCGCGACGGAGAAGCTCGCCCATTGCGGGCTGTACACGTTCCAGTCCTGCACCCGATCTTCTGGCGACAGGTTGTCGAACGTATCGTTGACCGGCCCGCTGACCCGGTACTCAATCGGCACCGGAATTTCGCTGACCCAGATATCCTCCTTGTTCGCGCTGTAGGTCACCCACATGCTGCCGCCCGGCGGAGAACCGTCTGCCGCTTCGATGCCGCGGACATAGCTGTTGCCGTAATTTTTATGAAACCCGAAATAGCGCCTCGGCGGAACTTCCCCGTTTACGACGAGCAAATCGTCAAACGTTAACCCGTCATCGCCCGTCACGACCGCAAGCGGCCATCTGTGGTTGCCGATCGGCGAAGGATTGTATAGAAGCGCATATTTGGAATCCGAGGTGCGTTCTCCCCACACTTTTCCGCCTGCCATAATAAGGGATGGAGAGCGCGTCTGCTTGGACCATGTACGCCCTTCGTCCTCCGTTACCGCATGAACCGAATGCTTCCATAGCCCTGCGATCCGTCCGTCAGGCAGCCGGTAAGAGTTGAAGGCCGTTCCCCCTTCCACCGCGTAGAAGCCGTCCCGGCTGCGATCCTCTTCCCACCATTGAAGCGTGGTCACGCGGTCCGCCAGCAGCTCCTCGCAGGCTTCGCGAAAGCCTTCGTCTCCGGACTCCGTATACAGGGGATACTTTATGTTCTCCTCGGACCAGCCGGAATGACGGTTCAGCCGGACGAAATGGATCGGCCCGAAGCTGCCGTCCTCTCCGATCTCTCGCACGACGCGGCCAATGCCTTTTCCGTTGTTCGGACTCACGCTTGGCAGCGGGCAAAATCCGTAAAACGCCGACGCCAACAATCTGCCGTTCGAAGCGGCGAAAAAGCCCATCCGTTGATGCATGACGCTATACGTCCCCTCCGGAAGAATCTCGCCGTCCGGATAATGATGCTCTTGATCCAGCTGGTATGGAGGAAACAAGACGACGGGCGTCGACCAATGCCAGCCGTCCTTCGATGTCGTCAGCAGCGTCTGGCCTGGCGGCACATGCTCGTGAACGGGGCAGCTAAGATACTCCAAATAAAAGCAGCCTTTCCAGTAGGCCAGCATCGGAGCATGGTTGTAGGTCCAACCGCTGCCGTCCGACAACTCCGGATGCGAACGGTTTGCCCGGAACACTTGCTTGCTCCGAACACCAATCGCGGGGCGCAGCTGTCCGTGATGATAGTCCAGGTTGGCGGTCTCGCCGCCGACATATCGAATTTGGTTCTCCGGTTGATCCATTAGGCCCTCCATTTTAGTTAGGTTAACTACACTTTACACGGTTTTGGAACTATATTTATAGGCTAATCGCACCGTGTTTATAGGGGAAAAAGAATTTAGAAAAACGGCGGTGCAGGTGTCGGAAGAAGATCGTGTAATTAGCATGCCAAGTGTCTGCAGGTTGTTATGAAGATCGTCATTTCCGGCACGATAGACAGGTGGAATGGCACAATACGATGGGAAGTCTGAAAAAGCCGGGCCCGTAATGATAAGGCCCGGCTTACCTGTTCATGCTGTTATGATTGATTGTCCATCCGTTCGATTTCCGTGCTGGCGAGAATAAACGGAGCAACGCCCATCATCGCATCCTGTACAACCGGTTCGCTGAGGTAATATTCATAGGAACCGTCTCTGTACGGATCGCCTCCAAGTCCTGCGCCTGCGCAAATTTGCGTCAAGTGAACGCCGCCTTCGTCATCGAGCTCGATCAGGCGGTCCAACATTCCCTCATATCCCCGTTTAGCTGCCGAGGCAAAGCCTCTTGACAAGTAATTATGTCGCGCGCCTTTGGCCAGCGCATATATAAACATCCCCGAACCGGATGCTTCGAGATAATTGCCTTTCCGTCCACCTTGGTCAAGTATTTGATACCACAGACCGCTTTCCTTATCCTGCACCTTCACAAGCGCGCCAGCCATTCGTTCGAAAATGCCGCAGAGTTGTCCCCGCATTGCATGATCGCGAGGGAAATATTCCAGCGTATCGGCAAGCGCCATTGCGTACCAGCCCATTGCCCTGCTCCAGAAGTGAGGAGACTTGCCTGTCGACGGGTTAGCCCACGCTTGCTCGCAGGTTTCGTCCCAGCCGTGATACAACAGGCCGGAATTCCGGTCGCGGGTATGCCTCTCTACGGTAAGCAGCTGATGTGCCGTCACATCGAACCACTCCGGCCGATCGAAGACAAGCGCATATTCCGCCATAAACGGCGAGGCCATATACAGACCGTCCAGCCACATCTGGAACGGATATCTTTTCTTATGCCAAAAACCTCCGTCGCTCGTCCGAGGTTGCCCCTTTAATTGATCGGCCAGCAGGTTGATCGCTTTCTCGAAGCACGGATCGCCGGTTTGCCGAAGCATCAGATACAGCAGCTTGCCTTGGTTAATATTATCGAGGTTATAATCCTCCAGAACGTATCGTTCAATCGTGCCATCCGCGTGAATGTGCCGACTCATATTCAGCTTAATAAAGTCGAAGTATTTCGAATCACCGGTCAGCTCCCATACTCGTTCGAATGCTTTCAATGTCATGCCAGTGACATAAGCCCACTTTTTCTCAAGGCGAGGGTGGTATCCTTCCGGAGAGGCGTTTTGCAAAATGTAGTCAGCCGTTCTTACAGACCAAGCATGGGTCGGTTCATTTTGTCCTCCTTCCGTTCAAGTTAAGTGACCTGGTCGAACGAGAGGAAACCCGCTGAACTTCCTGAGATAGAACAGAAGTAAATGTATAGCTCCCGGCCTCTAGCTCATAGATCGCTCTGCCGTTCGTATAATCGGCAAACTTGATCCCTTCTGCCTTTTGAATCGTCCGTCCGCCCTCCAAGACAGGCTGTTCGCGATCCGCCGGCAGATAAAGCTTGGCCGTCGTATTGGCTGGAATCGTTACGGAGTATGTGAATTGTTCCCCGTTTAGCTCCCACTCGCTTCGAATCACCCCGCGAACAGAGTCATATGACCCTTTGACCCAAGTGATCTGTTTGTCTATGTCGATCTGAGGCTGCAGGATAATGTTCTTGAAGCCGGGTTGCGTTGAATCCGCGGCAATGCCGACCATATATTTATACATCCATTCCGCAATCGCGCCATAAGAGTAATGATTATATGAATTCATGCGTATATCGCCAAAACCGTCTTCAGCCGAATAGGAATTCCAACGTTCCCAAACCGTAGTGGCCCCATTTTTTACCGAATATAACCATGATGGCATGGCATCTTGCAGCAACAATTTATAGGCAAGCTCCGTCAGTCCCACATCGGACAAAACAGGTGCGATCACGTTTACGCCAAGGAATCCGACAGACAAGGTGTTCTCGGCATAAAGGACCCGCGAGCTGGTTGGATGCGCTGCTTTATACGCCTCGCTATTTTTGATGTTGTCGGCAAGCAAGTCGATCATTTGCTGCTTTTGGACTTCGTTTTCATAGAAGCCTAACTTCAAACACCATAGCAGCGCAGCTTGGCTATTGTCTTCCAAAATAATGTTCTCGACGCCTACTTGATCCGGGTCGACATCATATTCCAATGAAGCATAACCGCCTGAAGACAGGACCATTAACGCTCCATCTTTATCGATACGAAGATAGTTTTGAATAAAGACTTGTTTAATATGTTCGAACAATGTTTCGTATTTCTCCACGTCATCCTTGTTCCCGATTCCTTCAGCCATGCTCGCCATCAGCTTGGCATCATATGCGTAATAAGCATCGCTCATGAGCTGCCGGTCCGTTCCTTGGAAGTTCAACCAGTCCCCGATGCTTCCCGTCCCTCTATACGTTTCGCCTGTCTGTTCATAGATCCAATCCATATGACGGTTCATTGCCTCATAATTTTTGCTAATGATGGTTATATCCCCGGTCATCTGCCATACTGTCCACGGCACGACAATGCCCGCGTCAGCCCAACCGCCGTTGCCGGCAAATCCTCTGAAATTCGCATACCTTCCGCTTGGAGCCGTCGATGTAAACGCGCCGTTTCCATACGTATCTTGATTTTCCACGAGCATATCCATCCAATTCTCGAGAAAGAGGGCCGCATCCATATTATATAGAGCGGTATTGGCAAATAACTGCGTATCGCCCGACCAGCCTACGCGTTCGTTTCTTTGCGGACAATCGCTTGGAATCCACAAATAATTACCGCGTTGCCCCCACATAATGTTGCTATAAAGTTGATTGATATCCGGATGCGATGTTTTAATACTCCCCGTTTCCGGAAGGGCCGACATCGCTACCTTCCCCGTCAAACTTTTAATCAGCACGGATTCGCCCTCGACAATAGCGACTTCAACATATCTGAACCCATGATAGGTTAAGGTTGGTTGATAGGTTTCCTCCATCGCGGATCCTTTTAACGTGTAGTAATCCGATGCTTTCGCATTCCGCAAATTCGCGGTATATATCGAGCCAGCCGGACCGTCTGCGCCATTGCTGTGATCATTCAGTATTTCCGCATAACGAATGCTGATTTGAGTCCCTTTCCGACCCTGGACCGTAATCCTCGGAATGCCGACCATGTTTTGTCCCAAATCATAGATCGCAACATCGCCTGAAGCAATCGTTACGGCACTTCGCCGGGCAACCTCTAAGTCCGTAACGCTTCTTGCATGGTCGACTTTGATTTCTCCTCGGCTGGTTGCGCTAGCTTTATTGACAACATCGGTATATACGGTAATTCCTTGAGGGACACGGTCTAAACCATCGATAATCTGCACGGTGTGACCATGATACGATGTCACGTTTACATTCGGGAAGGTGCTTCGATAATCATGCTGCTTGACCTCGCGCCACTGTGAATCGTCAAAACCGGCTTCCGTCCAGCCTTCCTGTTCCATCGTGGCATCATACGATTCGCCGTCATAAATATCGTCGGCTCTCACTGGACCCGTATCGGTCGCCTTCCAGCCGGAATCGATATCCGTCACAATCGCTTGAGTCATTTGATCTTCATAAGTGATGAATAGCTTGCATAATAACCCCAGATCATTCCGTTCATCGTTATAATACACCGTTTGTTTCTCAGGGGACGGCGCCTTGGAAATTCGGCCATTCCACCACCCATTTCCTAGCGTGAATGCTAGCGTTGCCACATCATCTTTTATAAAAGGGGTAACATCATACGTCATGTAGTTAATGGTCTGATCGAAGTTCGTCCAGCCCGGAGGCATGAGCTCGTAGACGCAACTGCCATCCTCTTTGACAATCCCTAACTTATGCCCATTGATATAGGCATCGTATACGCCCAATGCCGAAATATACAGTCTGGCTTGCTTGATCGCCCCGTTCAACTTCGTTTCTTTTCTAAACATCGGCGCCCCGGAGCTTTTAGGCTGCTTGCCATCCATCGCGATCCACTTGGCTCCATCCCAACCCGTTATTCCGTCTGTTGACCGTAATCCGGTTTCAAAATACGCCTCCTCTTTTGCTTTAACCATGTGACCATTCTTATCCCAAACGATGATCGTCCAGTAATAGCGAGTCGTTGGCTGCAAGGTTTTGCCCATATAGGCGATCGCTACCGATTCATTGGACTCGACTTTACCGCTATTCCACAAATCGGCAGTGTCTTCCGCCAATTTCTCCGGCATGGTTGCTGCTAGAATCTGATAAGCAGTCTGCTTCTGTCCCCGTTCGGCGGAATTCATCATCCAACTAAAACGCGGCGCCTCTACATCAATGCCGATTGGATTGCTCCTATGTTCCACTCTTAGATTTGTAATCGATACCTGGTTGCTCAAATCCAGTTCCTCCCGCTATGTTTATCTTGCGCGCTTCGTTATGAAGATTGAGTGACCAAATGGACTCCCGACTCGAGCGTGACGCATTCGCCCGAGCGGAGCTTAAGGCTAATGATCGCCTCTTCCGTCCCGACCACCGCCCCGTCCTTCCGGATCAACGCCCTTCCTTCGAATGGATTGACGAGACGGATCGTTTCATCGCGTTCGCTGTACACGGTAACATGCTTTACCTTTCCGCCTTCTTTGCTTCCCGACAGCAGAAACGCTCCCTCCGCCCGGATGCCCGCGAACGAGGCGTCTTTGAATCGCCGGGACAGCCCCGTGAATACCCGGACGGTTCCTCTGACGCATTGCACGTACATTTCCAATACCGCCGCCGCCGCGGCGATCGATGCTTCTGCCTGCATGGTATCGCCTCCTGTAAACTGGCAGAAGCCTTCATAGTTGGCGTTATGCCTGGTCGCGTAGCTCGGCATCATGAACACCTCCCTCAGCAGGTGTAGAGAAAGCAGCGCCATATCCGCACGGCCCATCCGGTTGTGCAAGATCGAAGCCCAAGGCATCGACCAGCCGGCCCATCGCCCCATGCCTTTGTCGATCCATGACTTATAAGCGTTCGAGACAGCCTCTTTCTGCGCAGGATCGTCCATTTGGATGGTGTCGAAGGGAAAGATGCCGGCCAAATGAGAATGATGGCGATGCGATTCGGAGAGCGGCTGTCCTTCCCACAGATACAGCTCAAGCCCGGGCTTCGTGCCGAACTCTTGGAATTGCCGCGGTCCGGCCGTGTAAGGCGGCAGCTTCTCGCGGATGTCGGCTGCCATGGCCGCGGCATCCGGATCGATTCCGTACTTTTCGTCGAGCTCCAACAGCTTTTCGCATAAGAAATGGACATTGACAAGAAAGAAGGTCGAATTCCGGCCGAGTCCGGCTTGCGACGAGCCGCCGAATTCCGGCGAAACGGTTACCGGAAGCGAATAGCGATCCCCTTCGGTCTCCATCATTTCCCTGAATACGCGAAGAGCCTTGCTCATGAATGGAATCACTTCATCCAGCAAGTATGCCTCGTCTCCGGCATACCGGGCATACTGCCACATCATCTGGGCGACCCACGAGGTGTTCGCCTGATCGATCGTCCCTGTCCACATGCCGCCGACCGGACGGCCGCGGTCGTCCACCGAATGGCCAAGCATATATCCGTCATCGATGCCGACGAAACGTTTGGCGTTCAGCGCCAGCGTCGGCTTCCAGCCATCGATCATGGAGAAAAGCGGCTTCAGGCTGTCCAGTAAATTGGAACCGTATGCCGGCCATAAGCACTGTTGGACGTTAATATTGAAGTGGTAATCGCAGCTCCATGGCGGATTCCGGTACTCCTCCGCCCAAGGGCCTTGCAGCGTCGGCGCGATCCTGCCCGGCATGGAATTGCCTAACATCCGGTAGATGCCCAAGTAATACATCCGTTCAATCTCGGCGTCGGGCAAGGAGATATCCGCCGCCTGCCGCCATAATGCCAGCCAACGCTCTCTGGTTTCTCTTGTTGCGGCGGCATACCCTCCGTCTGAGGGGGAAACCGAATCCAGCAGCGCGCTTGCCGCTTGTCTTGCCTGCTCCGAATCTACACCGTACTCCGCGGCGATCGCGAACGTCCCCCCGCGCAGCCTCATCCTTACGGCGCATGCCGGATCCTCCGGCAGCTCCTGCACCCAGCCATCTTCTATTGCCGCGGGAGCCGGAATCCCGAAGTCGTCGAAGTACGCCTTCGTCTTCTCGAAAGAGTAAGACGGCACGGGCGTTATGCTTTCGAACAGTTCTTCGCCGCCCGAGAGCAACAGCATCGGCTTATCGATCACAACGGCAAGTTCGATAACATGCTCGCGTTCGCCACGACGGCAAACCAGCCGGGCTTCACCTTCGTTCATATGCAGGTTAGCCGAAACCAATCGCACATCCGGCTTCAGCCTCGCTTCGATCCGTCCCATCGCCAGCCGCGTCGGCCGTTTCTCCTTGCCGTTCATCAGCGTAGTCGGAAAGAGCTCCCGCGCGCCTTTGAAATCGCCGCTCTCCAGCAGCGATTTCAAATGGCCGTACGTACAATCGTCCCGCCAGATCGTACCGCCGCGATGATCCCAATAATCGGCCCGATTAATCGTCAGCATAACGGTCTGGTGCTGGAACCAGATTAGCGCGCCAAACACGCCGTTCGACAACGGAATCCCGTCATGACAATATCCGGTGTCCAATGTCCACGGCACTTCATAGGACGGACTTATCTCAGTGGCTTTCATAATCCTCCGCCTCCTTCTCGAATCGCTAAGTCTCCTCTTCCTTGCCCGCAGCCGACAATCAGCTCTTGCAGGAGCAGGTCAAGCGGCGGGTTGCAGCCCAGCCGTCCTTCGAGGCGAAGTCCCACAAAGATCAACTCGCCGCGCCCGTGCCGGACCGAGCCGACGACAGGCACCCTGCGTTTGCGAGCTCCGCCCGACGGGGTCCCGCCTTTCGGTTTCGCGTACGCATAAAGCAGCGGCGACATAGACTCCGAGTGCCAGCCGCATCCGGTCAGAGCGTCTATCCGGTCCAAGGTTTGGTTATAAAAGAATTGGAAATCGGAAGCCCCGAATTGCTCGAGCCTATTATTCGCTTCGTCGAAGGCCAGCGTATACAGGCTGCCCGTTTTCTCCTGCCGCACGGCGATATCTCCGATTTGCCATTCGCTTTCTCCTCCCTCGTCCGGGACGATGATCGCTCTTGCCCCCGCTTCGATCCTTCCCGCGATCTCGGTTTCGTGGAGACGGAATGCCTCCGCGGAAGACAAGAAGATCACGTCGAAAGGGAGGCCGGCTTCATAAGTCCGGCAAGGCAAGCCCATCGCGGCGAGCAGCGCTTCCGCTGCGGTTCCGATCGCTGCCGCATTTACCGCGGCTGTAGGTTCGCCATCTACGAGCGTAACGTTGTTCGGGAATACCTCGATATCGAACCGTTCGCTGTTGATCAGTTCTCCGGCACGATTATAGGCGGATATGTCCGCTTGAAGCGTGCGGCGTCTATCGACCGCCGGCATGACAAACGGCACGGAGCCGACATAAGCGGAATCGGCGCCGCCGATGTCGGCTTCCAGCTCGAAGGAAGCATAATCCTCGGTCTCGCTCCGAAGCGTCGCGACTAGCTTCATGCCTTGATAATCATCGGGCGTATCATTAAGCAGCCAGGCTTCCAGCTCGAGAAGTTCGCCTGCATATGCGCGCCATCGGTCGCTCCGCCAATGTACCCGCAGCGGCTCCAGAGCGTCTTTGTAAGCAAAATAGGCCGGCTTCGGCACCCGGTCGGCTCCGACAAGCGATTTCATCCACCCCGACGGCCAAGCGTCGATGAGCAGATGGATGGCTGACTGCACGATCAGATCGGCGCGCCGGCGGATCGCGTCGGTCATCAGCCTTGTGACGAATGCCTGGTATCGCTGGCTCCGCTCGATCCAGTCTCCGATGCGGTCGGCTTCCGGATACCAATCGCCATGATGCGAATACGTCTGGCTGTCGACGATCGCGTCCGGCATCCAAGGGTCGTCCGGGTTCTCCGGCAGCCATTCAAGCGGATAGCGCTTGTGCATGAGGGCAAGATGATCAAGCGCCTCCGAGCCGTATTCCCCGCATCCGGTCTTCCAATCCTTCTTGAGCGGCGGAAGCCCGCCCTTGTACAGCTCTCCGAACGAGATCATATGATTCGTATACCACATCGTATAGCAGTGATAATCGGAGAGCCCCGTTTCCGTCGGCGGATCATAATCGCCTTCCGCGTTTTTTACGACGCGGTCCGGATTCTCGATATAAATGGCATGCCTTGCCGATGCGAAGAACGCTTCCATTTCGTCCCGGTACAGATGCCGATGTCCTTTGCCCCGCTTGGCGGGACGGGATGGCTCGTTGATCAGCGATACCATAATGACGCTCGGATGGCTGCGTACGAGCCGCTCCATCTCTGCAGATTGCCTCACTGCCTCGCAGAACTTGTTTCGACGGATAAAACCGAACGCCGGCAAATCGCATTGGTTCATCATGCCGAGACGGTCCATGTAATCGTAAATTTCTTCTTGCACCGGTCGTTGCGTGATCCGATAAAAGTTCAGATTGGCCAGCTTCGCAATCAAAATATCGTCAATGAGCTGCCCTTCGTCGCCTTGCATGACGCATTGCTGGAGATGCCCCATCTCGTTCGCGCCCCGCAGCAGAATCGGCCGTCCGTTCAAATACAGCGTCCCTTTCGGCGTCGCCGCTTCGTCCATCCTGAAGGATCTCATGCCGAAGCAACGGTCTTTGGCATCCTGCAGCTCCCCTTCGCGGTCCAGACTCGCCCTAAGCCGGTATACCCGCGGCGCGTCCGGTTCCCAGCTGCGGAATGCCGGGAAGGCGATTTTATAACGGTAATTGTTCATGCCCGGACCCGCATAAGCAATCGGGAAGCGAATGCCGGAGAGCCCTTCTCCCTCGAAATTGTCCGCAAAAACGTCGACCGTCAGCTCGGCTCCTTCGATGAGACCCGCCGTCATGTTCATGACGTCGATCCACGCCTCAAACGATCCGTCCTCGGGATTGGGTCTAATAAAGATGTCGTCTACGAACAGCTCCGCCCGTTCCTCCAGAATCACATGGTTATAAATGCCCGCGCCGGGCGGGCAATGATGCCAGCCGTACACCGGCTCGTCCCAGCCCGGACCCGTGGCGGCGTACATCTTGTCTCCATCGAGCCGCGTGCCGCCGACGCCCATCATCGGATAATCGTTTTTCACTTCGACAACGAGCACGTTGGTCTCCTCAAGCAAAGAAGTGATGTCGAACTCGAAGGGAGCAAACAATCCTTCATGCCGACCAACGCATTTGCCGTTCACGTAAACGGCCGCTTCATAATCGACAGCCTTGAAGACAAGAAACGTTCTCCTTCCTGCTTGCGGCTTCGGATAGCCGAATGTCGTCCGATAATAGCCGGTCCAGCGTCCCTTCTCCTTCGTCGGCCCGCGGAAGTCGGGGATCGAGACCTGTTCCCACTCGCCTTCGCCCCGCAGCACGCGAGCGAATTCCCCGCTTCCTCCCTCCTCGTAACGGAAATCGAAGCTGGTCAGCTTCCCGTTGGGACGGGTATAGGCTGGTGGCGGCGATAGCTGCCTTAGATAGGGGCGATATCGCTCGCGAAGCTCGGCCAATTCCTGCCCGAATCGGCTCAGCCGTTCCTCGAAGCTCGGCTCGATCATTCGCTCGGCAGTAGTCTCCCCCCTCCCGAACAACCTCTTCGTCCATTCGCGCGGCCGGATTTCGGTCATGCCTTCCTTTGCAAGCGGATGCTCGCAAAGCGCGATTTCCGCGAAAGGATCCACCGTCTGTGAACGATTCACCTGCGTTGATTTCAATGAAATGCCTCCTTCTCCAAGAAAGAATGATAGTCTCTGGCGCCTGTCTAGCACCGCGTAATCGTATAGGTTACGCCCGGCTCCGTTCGAAACTCCACGACGCAAGGAGCGATCTCGCGAACCTCGACCGCTTCCGTTCCGGCGGTTACCTGCACATTGCCATCGGTTCGAATTCGGCAGTGCTCGCCATTTGCCGATGCAATGACGGCTTCGCTAAGGGCGCGATCCGTCCATGCCAGCGATACCGTAAAGCCGCCGCGCGCCCGCAATCCGGATACGCGGCCTCCCTTCCACGCCTCCGGCAGCGCGGGCAGCAGGTTGAGCTCGCCGGCATGGCTCTGCAGCAGCATCTCGGCAATCCCCGCCGTCGCCCCGAGATTGGCTTCGATCGTAAGCGGATAAAAGGTCAGCTTCGGATGCCGGTGGGCGTTGAACAAATTGTCAAACGGATTTTTAAGCAATTTGGTCAAATAACGATGCGCCATCTCGCCGTCATCCAGCCTCGCGAACAGGCTGATCAACCAGGCGAAGCACCAGCCCACCGCGTCTTCCCCTTCGTGCTGCAGCCGAAGGTCGATCGATACCCGGCAAGCGTTAGCAAGCTCGGGGGTGCGTCGATGGTCGAGCTCGCCGCCCGGATGCAGCGGATAGAGATGGGCCATATGCCGGTGCCCGGGCTCCGCTTCTTCGAAATCCGAGAACCACTCTTGCAGTTGTCCGCGGCGGCCGATCTGGAATGGGCGAAGGCGCGCCCTTGCAGCGGCCAGTTCAAGGCGCAGCTCCCGATCGATCCCCAGGTGGTCGGACGCTTCCATGCAGTTTCCAAAGAGCTCGCGGAGCAAGGCAATATCCATCGTGGCGTCCATGCTGACGGCCGCTTTACGTCCGTCCGGCAAGGCGAATGTATTCTCCGGCGAGGTGGACGGATTGGAAACCAAGTAGCCGTCCGCATCCTCGACGAGGTAGTCCAGGAAAAACAACGCGGCTTCTTTCATGATCGGATAGCCGACCTGGCTCAGAAACGTCCGGTCTCCCCCGAACCTGTAATGCTCCCATACATGCTGGCTGAGCCAAGCTCCCCCCATCGGCCAGTACGCCCAGCTTGCGGGGCCGCCCGACGGGCCGCCGGACGGCGTCGTGATTCGCCAAAGGTCAACGGCATGATGGCTGACCCAGCCTCTTGCCTTATAATGGGCAGACGCCGTTTCCCTGCCGGCAATCCGCAAGTCCTCCAATAGACTGAAGAGCGGCTCGTGACATTCCGCAAGATTGCATACCTCGGCTGGCCAATAATTCATTTGCGTATTAATGTTGACCGTATAGTTGCACGACCACGGCGGTCTCATCGACTGATTCCAGATCCCTTGCAAGTTCGCCGCTTGCGTTCCCGGCCGGGACGACGATAGAAGCAAATACCTTCCAAATTGGAAAAATAGAACGGCTAGCTGCTCGTCTGTCTTGTCTTCGCGAAGCGCCCGAATTCGTTCGTCGGTCGGCAGATGCTGCAGACCGGGGGCATCAAGCTCAAGCTCCACCCGTCCGTATAGCGCCCTGTAATCCTGGACGTGCCGGTCCAGCAGCTCGCCGTAGGAAAGCTTGGCAGCCGCATCCAGGCAGGAGCGGCATAGCTCGGCGGGGTTTCGGCCCTCCAGGACGGGATTCTTGTCGAACCCATTGAAGCTGGTCGACGCCGCCAGGAGGAAGGTTACGGCGTCCGCGCCTTCGATCCGGATCCGTCCTTCCCCGTCCTCCGTCGTCGCTCCGCCTTCCGGCAGGGCGAGCAGCTGCGCCTCGAAGCGGATGCCCCGTCCTTCCTCATAGATGACCGGATCGTCGCTCCGGGCATGAAGCGGCTCCACATGCGACGGGCTTCGTCCCTTCATCGCAAGCTTATCGGCGGAGACCCGGAGCGCCTGATGCCGCAGCTGGCTGTCAAGCGATGCACGAACGGCTATCCGGCCGGGCTGATCGGCGGTAAAACGCACGACCATGACCTGATCGACCGCGGAAACGAACGTTTCGCGCACATACCGAACCCCGTTCAATGTAAACCGCGTCCGGCAGACCGCATCGTTCAGGTCAAGCTCGCGCCTGTAATGTTCCGCTTTGCCGGTCTCCTCCAGCTCGAGATACAAGTCGCCTAGCGGCTGATAGGACTCGGACCACGGCCCCAGCATATGCTCTTCGATCGTCCGCTGGGCTTCCGGGTATTTTCCTTCGAATACGAGCTTCTGTACCGTCTCCAAATAGGCTGCCGCCTCCCGGTTATTCGGATCGTACGGATGTCCCGACCATAACGTATCCTCGTTTAGCGAGATGCGTTCCCGAAAAATCCCGCCGTACACCATGCCTCCCAGCCGGCCGTTTCCTACGGCGAGCGCGTCCACCCATTCCGCTGCAGGATTGCGATACCACAGCATTCCTTCGTATGTTCCCAAACCGTCAACCGCCTTCATTCCCATCACTCCGTTCGCTCTTCCAGAATCCAGACGCCGTGGGCGGGAAGCGAGACTTCCCCGCTCACGTCCGAGCCACCGAGCAGCTCGCGCAGCGGCGCCGGGCCAACATTGACCTTCGCCGGCTGGTCATTATGGTTTAGCAGAAACAAGTACCTTTTGCCGTCCTTCGCCCTGGCGCTCGCTTCCACGCCGGGAGGCGTCGCGGCAACCGGAACGATATTGTTCCTGGTCGTCAGCTCGGAGAACAGATCGCTCAAAAACCGTTCTTCCGGATCGGACGATATGTACCAGGCTTCGCCCTTGCCGAATGTATTGCGCGTAATCGCGGGCATCCCTGCGTAGAAATCCGCGCCATAAACGGCGACGGTTTCCGCGCCCTCCGTATGCAGACGCTCGCATATTAATGAGCAGCTATACGTGACAGCCGGCAGGCTGGCTTTTCCTTGCATGACGAGAAAATTCGACTGGCCCGGAAACAGCGGATCGATTTCTTCCACCCAGATGCCGAGCAGCTTCCGAAGCTCGCCGGGATAACCGCCGAGCGTCACCAGATCGGTTTCCTGCACGATGCCGCTGAAGAACGTCGTCACGAACGTGCCGCCGCTAGCCGCATACGTCTCCAGTTTCTCGGCGAAGCCCGGTTTGACCATGTACAGCACGGGCGCAACGACCAGCGCGTATTCGTCAAGCCTTGTCTCCGTGCCGATCATATCGACTTGCACGTTAAGACTGTAGAAGGCATCGTAATAGCGCTGAATCTGCTGCAAATATTTGAGCCGCGTCGTTGGCCCGCTGGAATGCTCGAGCGCCCACCAATTGTCCCAATCGAACACGATGGCAACCTTCGAAGCCGTTCTCGCTCCGATCAGCGCATCGCCCAATCGCTGCAGCTCTTGTCCGAGCTCGGCGCATTCTTGGAAGACGCGCGTATGCTCATGGCCGGCATGGTCGATAACGGCCCCGTGAAACTTCTCGAAGGCGCCCGCGGATCGTCTGAGCTGGAAAAACATTACCGCTTCCGCGCCGCGCGCGACCGCCTGGTAGCTCCACAGCCGCATGACGCCGGGCCGCTTAAGCGGATTGACTTCCCTCCAGTTCAATTGGCTGGGGCTCTGTTCCATCAGCAGGAACGGCTTGCCTTGTTTCAGCCCCCGCATCAGATCGTGCCGCATCGCAATTTGGCTCATCGGCGTGCCGCTCTCCGGATAGCTGTCCAGCGCGACGACATCCAGCTCCTTGGCCCATTTGAAATAATCTAGCGGCTTATAGGTGCCGTTGCTCTGGAAATTGGTCGTCACGACCGCATCCGGCATGACGGCTTTAATCGCGTCGCGCTCCAATTGGTAGCAGGCCAGAAAGCTGTCGGAGTTGAAACGGTCGTAATCGATCGACATGGCCGGGAAAGCCGTCGCTTCATGGCCGAACGCGCTGAAATGCTCGCTCTGCTGGCTCGGCAGCACGATCTCCTCCCAGTCGTAAAACGTATGGCCCCAGAACGAGGTGTACCAAGCGTTGTTAAGCGCATCGAGTGTTCCATAGCGCTCCCGCAGCCAGACTCGAAACGCCTGCTCGCAGTTGTCGCAATAGCACCGCCAGCCCATCTCGTTGTTGACATGCCACAGCAGCAAAGCCGGGTGATCCTTGTACCGTTCCGCCAACCTCCGCGCCATCCGCTCCGAATAGAGGCGGAAGGTTGGGCTGTTCGGGCAGGAATTATGACGCCGTCCGTACTTTTTCTTGCGGCCCTGCGAGTCCACGGTCAGCACGTCCGGATACGCGCGCGCCATCCAGGCGGGATGGGCCGCGGTGCCGGTCCCGAGGCAGGCGCGGACCCCGTTCGCGTGCAGCATATCGAGGACGTCGTCCAGCCATTCGAAGCGGTACGTCTCCTCGTCCGGCTGATTGCGCGCCCAGGAAAAGACGTTGACGGTGGCGATGTCGATTCCGGCGAGCTTGAACAGCCGCATGTCCTCTTCCCACACGCCGCGAGGCCATTGCTCCGGGTTGTAGTCCCCGCCGTACAGTATCTTATTAGGCAAACCGTTCATTACACTCGCTCCTTCTCCTTTGTTTCCCACTCGATCCGCTCCGGCAATCGCAGCCTAGCGCCGTTGTCCCGCTCCGGACCCGCAACGATCGGCTTCAATCGAATCGTGAACGAGACCGGCTCTGCCGGGATCAAATAATCCGGCAGGGTCGGCGCATAGCCGCAGCTGTGATTGCCGAGCCCCGACTGGCGCCAGTCGACGCTGACTTCCGTCGCGCCGAGAAGCTTCAAATCCGAATGATGCCGGGCGGCGCCCAAAGCTTCGGTCGAATACGGCCGTGCGCCGAACTGGCCGAGCGGGGCATCCGTCCCCGTAACCAATAGCCCGGCTCCGCCAGCATCGGTCAGGCTCGCCCAGCGGACATCGGCCTTGCTGCCGTTCTCCTGGGGTTTAATGTACGGCACAACCTGTTCGCAGACGGTTCCTTCGTACAAGCCCAGCTTGCCGCTTTCCTTGCGGTCCGCATAACATTCGTGAGGACCGAGGCCAAGCCAGGACATATGCCCGAACCGTGATGGCATCACGAACCGGAGTCCAACCCTGGGCAGCGGCGGAAGCCCTTCCTTGAGCGGTTCGAGCCTCGTTTCGACCGTCACGTCGCCGCTGCCGAAGACGGTGTAGAGCTGAACGGCCGCGAACGCCGGCCGTAAGCCGTTCACCCCAAGGACCGTCTCCGTCCGCACCTGGACGGCTCGCCCGCCAGCGGCATGGCGGGCTTCCATCGTTCTGACGTGGGTCTCCAGCTCATGATAGCCGGCCTCCCGCCACTTTTTCGCCAGATGAACGTCGTTGTCGACCGGCGCCCTCCACAGCTGGATGCGGGGCCCCGACTCCAGCAGGGGCATGCCGTCATGCTCCCAACGGTCCAGCGCGCCGGTTACTTTGTCGAACGTTAACGAAAACCCTGCTCCGCTTGCCTTGACGTACCGGCTTCCATCCTCTAAGACGACGGCGCTCATCGCCGATTGCGATACAGGCTGCAAGGAAGCTCCTGTTGCCGCCGATGAAGTCAAAGGAATATCCGCCCACGCCACTTCATGCCCGGCAGGCGCCCAGCATGTCTCCTCGCGGAGCGTGAAGCTCAGATGAAACCAATATTCTCCGCCGCCGCTTCGCTCCTGCTCCTGATTCAGCTCCGGATTCGTCCGGTAAGGAACAGCGACGAACGCTTCTTCTCCCGCGGCAATCGCAAGCGGCTGCAGCTCTCCTTCCTCTACCGCCACTCCCTCCCGGTAAACGATCCATTTGACCGCCAAATGCTCCAGCGTGACAACATCGTACCGGTTGCGGATCCGAAGCAGACGATCCGTATCGGTCGGCAGCACATTGACCGGCTCGATGGCCTTCTTGAACTCCAGAAGCGCCGGCTTGACGGTACGGTCTGGAAACAACAAGCCGTCGACGCAGAAGTGGCCGCTGTTGGGGCTGTCGCCAAAGTCGCCTCCGTAGGCGTATTCGAAGCCGCCGCCCGGCTTCCACCGGAGCAAGGACAGATCCGCCCATTCCCAGATCAAGCCTCCGCACAGACGCGGATAACGGAAAACCGCATCCCAATACTCCTTCTGGTTGCCGAGCGCGTTGCCCATCGCATGCCCGAATTCAACCATCAGATAGGGCCGGGTCTCGTCCGATTTCTCGCCTTCCGCAATCAACATATCCACGGAAGGGTACATGCTGCTCACAATGTCTACGACGAGTGCATCGTAAGCCCGCTCGTAATGGACCGGCCGCGTCGGATCGTTCTCCCGTACCCAAGCCGCCATCGCATCGTGATTCGCTCCGTAGCCCGATTCGTTGCCGAGCGACCAGATGATGACGGACGGGTGGTTTTTGTTCCTCTCGACAAGCCGGACGATCCGGTCCATGAACGCCTCCTTCCATGCCGGGTCGTTCGCCAGCCGGCTTTCGTAGGCCGTTTTCTCGTCGGGATTGTCGATCCAGCGGCTGATTTCGCCAAGAAAGACGCAGCCGTGCGTCTCCAAGTCCGCTTCGTCGACGACGAACAGGCCGTAGCGGTCGCACAGGTCGAGCCAGCGCTCGTCGTTCGGATAATGCGAGCATCGCACCGTATTGATGTTGTGGCGCTTCATCAGCTCGATGTCCTCGATCATCGCTTCCATCGTCATGACGCGGCCGAGCTCGGGATCGAATTCGTTCCGGTTCACCCCGCGGATGATGACCGGCCTGCCGTTGACCAGGAGCCGTCCGTCCCGCACCCGGATATCCCGGAAGCCGACCGCGTACCGGTATACCTCCTCCGCTTGTCCTTCCGCGCCGGATAAGGTGACGAGCAGCGTATAAAGATTCGGCTCTTCCGCCGACCACAGCTTGGGAGCGCTAACAGGAAGCTCTACGGCGATGTCTGCTTCCGGTGAGCTCCCGATCTGGCAGGGAACGCCGGCAACGCTGGCCGTGACCGTCGATTCGTGGTCATCCAGCAGCTCGGCCCTGATCTGATAGCCCTCCCCATTGCTGCCGGAAGACGCCGCAAGTCTTAAGCCAAGCTCGAGCACGCCGCTGTCGTACGACTCGGACAGCCGTGTCCGGATACGGGCGTCGCGCAGACGGACCGCCGACGGCGAGCTCAGCAGGTAAACTTCGCGGAATATGCCGCTTAGCCGCCATTTGTCCTGATCCTCCAAGTAACTGCCGGTCGACCATTGGTAGACGCGAACGGCTAGCTTGTTGACGCCTGGGCGGATCAAGTCCGTCACCTTGAACGTCATCCGGTTATGGCTGCCTTGACCGAAGCCCGCTTCCTCGCCGTTGACCCACACGTGAAAGGAGGAGTCTACGCCTTCAAATACAAGAAAAACGTCGCCGCCCGCCCTTTGCTCCGGCAGCTCGAACGTTCGCAGGTAAGAGCCTGTCGGGTTCTGCTTCGGTATGAATGGCGGATCGACCGGAAACGGATATTTGCTGCTGCTGTACAACGGCGTTCCATAGCCGAGAAGCTGCCAGTTCGACGGCACCGGAATGGCGTCCCAATCCTCACCCTCGAACGATTCGTCATAGAACCGCTCCGGCGCATCCTGGGGGCATGCCGCGTAATGGAACTTCCATTCGCCGTTAAGCATTTGGACGTACGAGGAGGCGTTCTTGTCACAGGTTGCGGCTGCCGCCAGCGCCGTCTCCCTATCTTGATAAGGAATGCCCCGCGCATCCGCCGGCTCGGCATGGATCTGCAAAACGTCCGGGTTCTCATAATCCGGCGACTCCTGATTGAATCGCAATCTCATGTCTCTACAGCTCCTTGACTTCTAATTTCGTGGCATCTATCGCTGCGTGAAAGAGATAGGCGCCCGGATCCGTGCTATAAACCGCATATCCAACTGTTGGCCGACCGTAATAATCGGCTCGGGATACTTCGTCCAATGCAGAAGATCGTCCGAAAAGGCAATGCCCTCCCCGTTACTTTATGACAGCCTTTTGCGGGTAAAATGCTTCTGTTGTTTGAAGACCACTTTACACGGTTTCAAGACTTCGTTTATAGGCTAATTCAACCGTGTTTATAGGGGGTTTTCACGAAGGTGAAATGGCCGATGCTATCCACGTCTACGCAGCGACTAGACCGCCGAAATCTATGATCATAATGCGCCAACTGGACGTGAAAACCATTGAATGTAGCATTAATTTCGACTACAATGCCCCACTCGATGTGCAGACCACTGTTGGAGTGATTCTCCAGCATTCAACGGTTACCACAGCGCTTAAATGGCCTGTTTGAGCGCTTTTCATCCTGTATGAGGAACGCTGTATGACCAAAATCCGCAAAAATGACCTACTTTCAGCCGAATAAGCTCCACTGCAAACGTGACATCCGGAAGGAGGCCATTTAAAGGCGATTAGGCTCCGTGGTGACCGTTAGAGTCTGAAAGCCTCCATGAGCCATATATTTTAAAAAAACAAAAGCAACCTCCGCTCTGTTGAGGGTAGGTTGCTAAGACAGGTTTGCTAGGACTGGTCACTTTGATAGGTTACTTTGATAGGTTACTTTGGTAGGTTACTTTGGTAGGTTGCTTTGGTAGGTTGCTTAGCAGGTTGCAGTAACAAAATTGCTATAACAGATTGCCATATTCGTCTACCAGCTAGTTCTAAAATAATGTCTCGACTCTTCCGCTAGCGATGGCTCCAACCATTCCTGAACCGACACCTGAATGCCGGCATAGACCCGTACGCATGATTTCAATCGGACGCTCCCCCGGCTCATGAGTCCTGCCAGGCGATGACCGGCCCCTGCTACCCAAGCTTCGGTCTACTCATCGGCTTTTCAAGAAAAGCTCGATGACAGGGACGGTTACGTTCGGCTTCTTGACCGGCAGCAGCAGCGTCAGGATATCGCGCGGCCTTCCCTCGTTGAAAGCGCCCGCTTCCATCGTCATTTCCTCTTCGCCTTGCTTCATTTTAATTTCCGAAGCATCGTTCAGCAGTTGCGCATATTCCACCATGCCCGTCAAACCGCGCAGATGAATATGCTTGAAAGGCCAGCTGTAAACGTGCAGATAAAGACGGTTGTTCTCCGGATTGTAGGTAAAACGGCAATCTTCCGGACATTGAAGCTCCTCCGGCGCGGCCGTACAGCCATAAATCGACTTGCTGTGGCGTTTCATCCATTCGCCAATGCCCTTCAAACGATCGATGGCACGTTCATCGAATTCACCTCGACCTGTCGGTCCGACGTTAAGGAGCAGATTGCCTCCCTTGCTTACCGTGTCTATTAACATTTTCACAAGGGTGTCGACGCTCTTCCACGTTTCTTCGTCGCGGTAATACCCCCATGAGCCGCTGAAGGTATGACACGCCTCCCAGACAACGCGCTTGCCGTTCGTTTGAATCCACTCGCGCGGTTGATATTGCTCCGGCGTCGTGATGTCCCCTTTCACCTGCAGGCGATCATTCAGCAAAATATGCGGCTGCAGCTCGCGAATAAGCTTCACCAGCTTCTCACTTTGCCACTCTTCCTTGCCTTTTCCAGGGAAGCCTTGTTCCGACGGGATAGAGAAATCGAAAAACATCAAATCGATCTTGCCGAATTTAGTCAGCAGCTCCCTCGTCTGCTCATGCATGTAGTCGACATACTTCTGCCATTCGCGGTGCTTCTGGTCTTCCAGAAACTCCTTATTATATCGAAGCGGATGTTTGACATCGAGCGTATAATGCCGATGATGCCAATCCAACAGGGAGTAATACAGTCCCGGCCTAATGTTCTTTGACTTGAATGCTTCTATCATCGGCGTCAGCAGGTCTCGGCCTGCCGGCGTGTTGGTCGCTTTGTAATCAGTCAGAGCCGAATCCCATAAGCAAAAGCCTTCATGATGCTTCGTGGTGACTACGAAATATTTCATACCGGCGTCCGAGGCAAGAGTAGCCCATAGCTCGGGATCGTACAAATCCGGGTCAAAGCGCTTGAAATATTTGTTGTACTGCTCATTCGTCATAAATTCCCGGCCCTTCATCCACTCGTGCCTGGCGCCCAGCGAGTACAAGCCCCAATGAATGAACATGCCGAAACGATCATGCGTATACCAGCTTGAATCCCCTGTTGTCTGCTCAATTTCAAATCCCATTCGATAATCCTCCCGTAACCGTTGTTTGGCTGTTCTTGTTTTGGATATCGCTTTCATTACTTTCATTCCAGCGGTTGATAGTCTATAATTATAGCTGCTTCCTATTAAGAGTTCTCTAGCTGATATTGCTGTAAAGTTAAGGGATATTGCTTTTCGGAGGGACTGCGGCATGACAAATCCTTATCAAATCAAGCAAGACGTCCCGCATCGCGATCTGGACTTTCCGTTTGATGTCTTCCACATCATTCCGCCCGGCAAGGAAGTGCTGCACCTGCATTGGCATGATGACTTGGAACTCATCTATTTTATCAGGGGAAACGCGACCTTCTATATCGGCTCCGAGACGGTTAAGCCGGGACCTGGCGATTTGATGTTCGTGAACAAGGGCATGATCCATACGGGGTTTGCGGATGACGAGCATCAGGTGGAATATTACGCGTTGGTCTTTCATTCCGTGCTAGCCGAAAGCCGGGTGGCGAGCTCCAGTCATGTGCAAATCACAAATCCTTATGCTTCCGGAAAACGTTTTTTTCCCATCCTTCTGCCGGTAACAGATGCGTATAATTCGCTCATCGCCGGTATTGTCAAGCAGATGATCGCCGAATACGAGCAGCAGGCTATAGGCTATCAGGTTGCGATCCAGTCCATGCTGCATCTGCTGCTCGTACATTTATCCCGCCATCACCATCTGCATGGACCAACTGGTTCCGCAGATACGGTAGGCGCGGAATTAACCGATAGATTCAAAGAGCTTATCGCGTTTGTGGAGCGGCATTATCCGGAGAAGCTCACCGTACAGCAAGCAGCCGGCATCGTCAATTTGAGCGAATACCACTTTTGCAGAACCTTTAAGAAGGTAACCGGCAAGACGTTCGTGGAGTACGTCAATTTGCTCCGCATCAACGCCGCCGAGCAATTATTAATCCATTCCTCCGATCCGATCACGGAAATCGCGTTTAAAGTCGGCTTCGGCAGCGTTAATTATTTCAGTCAAATGTTCAGGCAGTACAAGAGGCATTCCCCTTCGCAATGCCGGAAGCGGTATGCGCGGGGACTCTCATAAACCGCACATCGATTGGCGGGTGTGCTCCAGATGGAGAACGCCCGCCGATCCAGCTCGAAGACGGTCTCGGCCGACTCGCCGGACCTTTGTATATACGCTCACTCCAAATTTTTGCAAGCCTCTTGTCAGCGCTCCTTAGACCCGATCTCCTTATCCCCTCAAGAAACTCGCAGCCCTTTAATTCCCATATACCCTGCAATTTCAAACGGCTTTGTTGTCTCTACCATCTTCGCGTCTTTAAAATAAGCCATTCCGAGCAGATTAATATTCTGTTCTTTCTTCACTTCAACATAAGGAAGAAAACCCTCTTGCCCTATCTTAGAGGAATTGCTCCAAAACAGGCCGACGTAATCAATCCGAAACTTGCCTAGCTTAACGGCATTGTCCAACGTGGATAGCAAGTAAAGACTCGGAACGCGTTCCAGTTCAGGGAAGCGGTCCTGTTTTTTTTTGCATTTCCTTTTGATATCATAATCCACAGCGTTCTCGTATCGTCCCTCTTGATGGGCTGTCGATTAAGAGCAGCACCGTCCAATACCCGGTTCCGAGAATCAACAATAGATTCGATCGCCCTATATTTACGATTATAGCCGTATATTTTTGATGGAAACACTCCTATACAATAGTGTCAAATACTTGCAAACGCGAACGCAAAACTTGTATGCGCTTACAGGCAACGGCACAGACTTTGAGAGGGGGTGGTCTGGATTCGGGGTTTAGGATTATCCATTTCAAACTAAGGGAGGGAAAACGAAATGTTGAAAAGAAGAATGGGACTGCTGTTGGTAATTATTCTGATTTTAAGTATAATTGCAGCTTGTACTAACGGTAATACTGAAGGTACTGTTAATACTGAGGGTACTGTTACGCCGTCGGGCGGTAATGATCCGACAGCAGAACCTCCGGCGCCGGAAAATGCCGAAGTCACATTTTCTACAATATTTTCCGATGAAGAATTTGAAGCAAATGTAGGGAGTTACGTGAAGAAAAAGTTCCCTACATACACGATTAACCATATTTCGAATAGAGGACTTTCATTGGAACAACTAGTAGCCGCTCAAACGAAGTTTGATATTTACTTCACAAGAGCCGGTGGATTTTTGAATGCATACGAACCGATGAAGTTGACTTATGATATGACGGAGCTAGCTAAAAAACATGGAGTTGACTTAGCTTCGTTTGCCCCGGGGTTTATTGAATCTGCCACGTTTGAAAACCAACTTTACGGCCTTCCTATTTTTAACGATTCTCTTGTTTTGTTCTATAACCGAGATTTATTCGACAAATTCGGGATTCCATATCCGAAAGATGGCATGACGTGGGAGGAGACGTTTGCACTCGCCCATCAATTCGATCGGAATGAAAACGGAACGCAGTATATGGGACTTTGGATGTCTCCGAAGCACTACTTCCGCATGAATTCCTTATCGCAAGGTTTCATTGATCCGGAAACGAACAAGGTGACGGTAGACAACGATAATTGGAAGAGGATTCTTAACCTCTTCACTGAATTGAGCAGAAATCCTGGCGTTCAGAATATGGCTAAAGCAAATTTCCCAAGTCATGATCACTTTAGAGGAGCAGCAGGCGTTTCCGCCATGTATGTATTTTTAACCGAATGGATCGCGGTTTCGCAAGAACAACTTCCGCTGAACTGGGACATGGTTTCGATGCCGGTCTTCAAAGATCTTCCGGATAATGGCACTCAACCTTACGCCAACTATGCAGGTATTACTTCCATTTCCGATAATAAAGATGCGGCAATGCAAATTTTAAAATATTTAACGTCTGAAGAGTTCCAAATGGAAGTATCAAAAAAAGGAAAGATTTCTCCATTGAAATCACAGCAGGTTAAAGATCTTGCATTTGAAAACCATCCAGACCAAGATAAAAACTTCGACGCAGTGTATGTGAACGGAAATGCTCCAATGCGTCAATTACATCCATTAGAAGATCACATCGTTGACTTAATGAATGATAAAGTAACTGAACTTGTAACAGGGCAAAAAGATGTCAATACAATCCTAAGAGAGGTACAAGAACTGGGGCAACAAACGGTTGATCAGGAAATGGAAAAATTGAAGTAACGGGAAAACCCCCGACTCTGAATATGGAGTCGGGGGTTTCCTATCGCGATCCATTCAACTATGGCGATAGAGGGCAATCTGCTCCCCCTGGTGACCAACTGCTTGATTTAATCTGCGATGAAATTAGTGAGATGTACCGTAGTCGTTGGGCCATTGAGATCTTCTACTAGTGGATCAAGCAGCATTTGCAGAGCAAGCATCTCTACGTCACAAGCGAAATGTATGAGGTTTTATGTAACGCTAGTGATTTAAGATATAGTTGTTAATCTGCTCAAGATCATCGCTCTCCAACAATGGTAAAGTACGACATTCAAACTCAAAAACCTTATTTACCAACTTTTCTCCCCCTTCCCCTTATTTCAACTAAAAAAGACAGCCGGTCGCGAGACCGGCTGCCGCATGGTTTATTGAGCTATAGTCTTCTTAAGCGCTGATATAATTCGGAACAGGTCGGAAGCGGAGTTGCTCGTTCAAACCCTCTATTAATTTACTTCTTGTCAGCCTGTCCTTTTATTCTAATTGAACGATTGATCGAAGCGTGGCTTACATTGCCTGCAGCATCGGTTGCCGTTGCGGTGATGGTATACGTTCCGTTGTTCAGTCTTGTTGATTCGGCACTAAATGAACTGTTCGAGTCAGCCGTTGTCGTCAACGTTGCGTTTTTTGTCGATCCCGATGAAGTGCCTGTCAATGTGATTGTCACGATGCTGCTCGGTTCTGCCGTTCCGCTTATGCTCGGAGTACGCATGTGGATTTCCGCCGACTCTGCCGGAGCTATAATAACAGGTGCTTCTGGCGCTGTAATGTCCTCGTTGACCATTAGACCCGCATATCGAGTAACAAGAAAAGGAATATCCTCGGCATCATCCAGTTCGTAGGCGTAGGGCGGATTGGTAAAAGGCGCCACGCTGTCGTAGCCCTCTGGTGTAACGGCACCCGTATCCATTAATCCGCTTGTGTTGTCATAAATATTGCCCGTAGCCGTGATGTACGCCGGACGACGGTCGGGGTACATAAACTGGTGCGGATTTTTTACGTTCTTGAAGTAATTGTTTTCCACCAGCATCGACGCGAAGACGCCTACGCCGATGGCGTAATTGTTGTTACTGGCCGTGTAGTAGTTGTTGTAGGCGTGCGCCTGACCGAACAGGACGCGTGGCATCCGCTGATCGGTATTGTTGGCGAACCAGTTGTGATGATAGGTTACCTTGTTCTTGCCTGTGTCGGTAGCATCATGTTCCGCGCCTCCGCCGTCCAAGCTGACCATACGGTGAGGATTATCCGGATCGGTGTAAAAGAACTTGTTCCATGAAACGGTGACGTAGTTAGTTCCTTGGGTGAGGTCCAATAAGCCGTCACTGGCATCCCAGATGTTCAAGTGATCGAACCAAAGATGATGCGAATTTCTCACGGCGATCGCGTCGGCAGGGCCGAAGATAGGCCAGATGCCTTGGAAGTTCAAGTGGCGAATAATGATGTTGCTGCTATCGTCTATGGTGATGCCGCCGCGGATGGTCGCGTACTGGTCCTCCCCCAATATCGTCTTGTTGCTGCCTACGCTGATAGGCTGAGCCCCGGATGTGATCGTTCCGGAAATGACGATGACTCTTGGTTCGTCGTCTCCAGCCAGTTGTTCCAGTTCTTCCAGCGTTGTCACCGTCCGAGGTTCGGCATCGCCGCCGCCTGTCGTCCCGCCCTGTCCATCAGCCTCCACGGAGGCCCACCCATGAAGCTCCATGGCAGGTTCCGTATGCGGCCTTAAACTACTTTGAAGCGTCAGGGTTGCCTCATCCCAGGAGACGTCCAAGGCCATGGCTTCGGATATTTCCCGAATAGGAAGCATCCAATTGCCATCCAGAACAAATGGACGAACCTCCGATTCGATTTCCAAACCGTTCACGATCAGCTGAGTCGACTGCTGTTTGAGCCTTGCTTGACTCGGCATTGAATTAATCAGAACGGCATTCTTTTCCTCATTCCAACCAACATCAGCGCCAAATTCTTCAGCTATCATATCTACAGGTACCATGACTTGGCCGTTCGCTCTAACCGGCGGAACATCCGACTCCGCCTCTTCTCCATTGACAACAATGGTTACGGGAGTCCTATCAATGTCTCGTGGTTCTTCAATTACAGGGTCTACGGGATCAATAGGAATCGGAACGTCAAGCGACTTGATTTCAATGTAGTTGATCTTAATGTTTTCCGTGGCGGAATCTTTCGGATCGAGGGTCAGTTTGCCGTCGGTCACATCCGCTTCTACCGTTTTGGAAACGTAAGTTTGTCCAATCGGTTTGACGTGTTCCCATTTGCCGTCAACTTGTTTGTTCTCGAAGATGACGGTCTCTTCAGCCAAGAGCAACAATTTTCCTTTGATTTGGTCCGGATATCGAATATCGCCTATGCTGACCGTCACTTCATACTTGCCGTTCGGAACGGCAATTTCCCAAATAATCCCTTGGCCAAATTGGTTCAAGGTTGCTAGTTTAAGATCCGGTTCGATTAAGCTGTAATCTCTGGCGGCTCCAACAATGCCTGGGGTCCATCCATACGTAAAGCCATTCCCGCGTTCGCCGTACGCATCCCCGTTGTCGGGCAGATACCCTTCTGCCGTTTGAGACCCTTTGGTCTGGAAGTCGATTTTGACCTCATCGGTTGTATCCGGATTCGTAACCGGATCTGTGAGCGGGACGATTTCGTAGGATTCCGCAGCCGGAACTGCCGTAGAGAAAATCACAATCAATGGAAGTAAGAGTGCCAGTATCAGAACCGAAACTTTTTTTGATGCCTTCATCAATAATCCCTCCGCATTCATTCATAGCCTCTCGGCATTCGCCGAGGCAGATGGGACAAGGGGTTTCTTGTACCACCAAACTTACTCTCCTCCTACTTCGTAGGGGGTTTTTTTCATTAATTTCCTTTTTTCATTATGGGAAATATTCTAGAATATTTGGTCATTTTCTTCGAAAAAGCCTTGACAAATCCTTCATTTTTCCAAAATTGCGTTGTAAGGGTTCCTTTTTCAACCTATAAATCGCGATTAGAGTGCTTCTCTTGAAACCTATTTTTGTTCCGCATGTGGACTACCAAGGCTTTGTTCTTAAGCAACTTCGTACTCAGATTGGGCCCGGTATCGTCATCATCAATAAAGACTGGCCGCTTCTAGCAAAATTATGGATGACTGACCTTTCTCCCCTCACAACGTTTCTTCGAGACACTTACTCGGATCGGGGCCCTGAACCTCGAGATCCAGCATCTATGTTTCGATCCTTTTTCTTGTTCCTTTTGACCAACCCTGAAAAGGGATTAACCGAATGTGTGAATGTCTTGAAGCGGACACCTATCTATGCCATTCTTTACGGCTTCGACTATGACGATCTTCCTGTCGTCGGGACCTTCTATGAATTCTTCAGACGCTTTTGGCCTGCGGTAGACAATAATCTTAAACCGATGAAGCAACCCAAACGCAAGAGCAAACCAAAGAAAGGGAAGAAAGGAGAGAAAGCGCCTACGGCTACACCGGGCAGAGTGAACCGTCTTGTCACATGGATGATGCGTCACGCGGATAAGAAAACAGCTTTACCAACGGATCCCTTGTTCGATTTCTTTCAGTCACAAATCCTCGCCGTGTCGGCGAATTTAGGCTTACTTGGGGATGTTTCAGCGCTTAGTGCTGCCGGTGATGGAACCCCCATAGTCACCGCTGTCTATACAAGAAGCAATCCACCTGTGATTGTCATGCCGAAGGTATGACGGGGTGCAACCATCCTCGTATTTACTCCCAGCCCGACTGCAAATCGGGCTGGGACGGCTCTAGAGAGAAGTGTTATAACGGATACCATCTCTACATGATTTCTGCGGCTGATAGTAAATAGACTCGCCTTTGTACCTTAGACTGCAGCCTGCTTCCAGGCATGACGCTGTCAGTCTAGTTATGAGTATGATGGAATGCAAGCAACGTTTCAACCTTGGCGTCATCGATAAGATGTTGCTCGATGCCGCTCATGATGCTGAGGCGGTTTACATGCTTCTGGATCATCAGAACATCGAGCCCTGCATCGATCTTAACAACCGCAGCAAGAAGAATACGACGACGGAAAGTGACATTCACATTTCTCCAACGGGTATTCCGATCTGTCCGAAAGGCAACGAAATGAAGCCAACCGGGTTTGACATATCCCAGGATCGCCGTAAGTGGAGATGCTCTTTGACCTGCGGGTACTCCGATGCCAAATACGGGCGGACATACCATACACACAGCAGCGATAATCTTCGCCTGTTTCCCAGAACCGCTCGCGGGTCGGAGAAGTGGAAGTTGATTTACAAACGCTGCACGTCCATTGAGCGTTCCAACAAGCAGGAGAAGATCGATTACAAGTTCGAATCCGGTAGGCACCGCTCGACGATGATGTGGTACATTCGCATCTACGGCATTATGACCTGCCAGCACATGTATGCCTGGTATGTAAGCCAGAAAGATGAATGGGACAAGCTGAAAGCTACCATTTGCCCTACTGTCGCTTAAGTTTTTCAAAAAAGCGTTTCGCCTAAATTGTCGATGTCTGCCCATTCTTGAAACTGGTTTTCAATTTCCATACTTTCCAGCTCCAACTGTCTTCTTCCTCCAATTTCACCTCCAATGATGTTCCGAGAGACTATATTCATTCATTCCTCATTCCGATTACCAAGCTTTTGTCCTCTAGCATCCACGAACCTCTTACGGTCCCGGCGTAGTCCTCATCAACAAGGATTGGCCCTCCTTTATCCCCCCCTCTAGAAGTCGTTTGTCGTCACAGACAAAAATTTGAAGAACTTTTCTTGTAAGCGCTCTATTCTTCTCATATTATACGGACTTCACAATTGAGAAACTCTAGCGGATATTGCTTAATAGTTAAAAGATTTTGCTCTTTGCGCTTTGCCCCATTCGTGCTGAGTTCGCGAACGGCATCTTATAAGAGGCGGTGCAACGTGCTCTTGGTAATTATATAATAATTATTTTTTTCGTTTTCGAAGTCGATTTTACTAACTCAACTTTCGCAGCAACAAATTAGCTTGAATACCTTGCGGCTGTAAGCGTCGAGCCTCATTTTTTCTTGACTTGACAAAAAAACACCTGCTTAGTTTGGTATCTCTTACTTTACGGGTTTCGAACATTTGTTGCTTGGAATTTTATTATATAGTTTCCGCCTTACGAATGTAGACAATATTCTGAAATTCTGTTTTCTGTTTGGGGGAATTGTCCTCGGATACATTACTAACAACAACTTTTACACGTATTCATCTGCTTTAATTCTAACCGTTTTCACGATTGTTCGTTTAATTGAATCCATCATAGAAATAACCATGTACTCACCCGAAAATGAAAATCCTGTTGAATCATAATTAAATAGTTTATTATGACCTGGACCCAAAATCAGATAGATCCAAAAACAGGGTGACATAAAGTCACCCAAAGGTTACTTTATGTCCGAAACCCAAGTTGAAATGGTCTACACGGCTCATGATGTCATCGGCCAGGAATTCGATAACGTTATTGCTTTCTTGGATCATACATTCTATCACACGGAAGAAGGGAAATTGTTCACCCGAGGATTCAGCCCCTATTACCATCCGACCAAAATGTTATTCCAAATTCTAACGAGAACACGGAAAAAGCTTCAACTTATTATCATTAGAAATGAAGTGCTGTTAAGCACCTGCTTAAGTATTCTTGGAATCATGCCAGAACTGGAAGAAGAAAATTAAGCGTGCTGCCTTTCATTAAACACAAGAGGCCGACGAGTTTTGCCGGACTCTTGCGAAATGCAAACCTGCCCGTTAGTTGAGAAAAAGCAGCCGACCAAAAAGCGGCTGCCTCTTTATGTCTTCATTGAGCTATCGTTTCCCGTTAGCTCTTTACGGGCTACCGATCACCCCAACCACTTTCCCCTCAATTTTATCTGTGGGTAATGGCCCAAAGAATCTACTATCATTACTGCGAAACCAATCATCACCTACAATATAAATGCTGTCTTCAGGGATCTCAATTTCCTTCATAGTTAATTCCTCAAAATAATTCGCTATATTTTCGATGTTTTTTCTTATGTAATCTTCTAAGTCAACACGCTCTAAAGCTTTTTTCAAACTATCGAGATCAGCACCCAGTCGATGTGCTCTTCCGTAAAAGGCATCAAGCAATTTCCCGTTAATATAGATCTGTCCTTTTTCAATCTTTACTTTTTCGCCAGGTAG
>NZ_BIMF01000018.1 GCF_004000945.1 Paenibacillus lautus NBRC 15380 | reverse complement strand
ATGCACTTAAAGCTAAACTTAAACGACGTGGGTGTTAATCTCTTCACGAAGCTTGAGGATGATCTCGTCCAGCGGCTGGGCACCGATGTCCCCTTCGCCGCGTTTGCGGACGGAAACGGCGCCCGCATTTTTCTCGTTCTCGCCAACGATAAACATATAAGGAATCTTCTCGAGCTGTGCTTCCCGAATCTTGTAGCCCAGCTTCTCGTTGCGAAGATCCGGCTCTACGGAGATACCGGCGAATTGAAGCTTCTCGGCCACTTCCTTGGCATAGTCTTCAAAGGCATTGGAAACCGGAATGACTTTAACCTGCACCGGTGACAGCCACAGTGGAAGCGCACCTGCAAAATTCTCAAGCAAGAACGCGGTGAAGCGTTCCATCGTACCCAGAATACCGCGGTGGATAACGACCGGACGATGCTTCTGGCCATCGTCGCCGACATATTCCAGCTCAAAGCGCTCAGGCAGCAGGAAGTCGAGCTGAACGGTTGACAGAGTCTCTTCCTTGCCTAGAGCCGTACGGATCTGGACGTCGAGCTTCGGACCGTAGAAGGCAGCTTCGCCTTCGGCCTCATAGAACGGCATGTCCAGGCTCTCGACGACTTCGCGCAGCATGCGCTGGGACATTTCCCACATTTCATCATTCTGGAAGTATTTCTCGGTATCCTGCGGATCCCGGTAAGAAAGGCGGAAGCGGTAGTCATGGATGCCAAAGTCCTTGTACACGGTCATGATCAGCTGAATGACCCGGGCAAATTCTTCCTTGATCTGATCCGGACGGCAGAAAATATGCGAGTCGTTCAACGTCATCGCGCGCACGCGATGCAAGCCGGTCAGTGCACCGGACATTTCATAGCGGTGCTGCATGCCAAGCTCAGCAATACGGATCGGCAGATCCCGGTAGCTGTGCATATCGCTCTTATATACCATCATATGGTGAGGACAGTTCATCGGACGAAGAACAAGCTCCTCGTTGTCCATCTCCATTTTTGGGAACATATCTTCCTGATAGTGCTCCCAGTGACCTGAAGTTTTGTACAGCTCCACGTTTCCGAGGACAGGCGTGTACACGTGCTGGTAACCGAGGCGCTCCTCCATGTCCACGATATAACGCTCCAGGGTACGGCGCAATTTCGCGCCGTTTGGCAGCCAGATCGGCAGGCCTTGTCCAACAAGCTGAGAGAACGTAAACATTTGCAATTCCTTGCCCAGCTTACGATGATCGCGCTTCTTGGCTTCCTCCAGCAGATGAAGATGCTCATCGAGCTGCGCTTTTTTCACGAACGCCGTACCGTAAACGCGCTGAAGCATTTTGTTCTTGCTGTCGCCGCGCCAGTATGCGCCTGCCACATTCATCAGCTTGAATACTTTGATCTTGCCGGTTGAAGGGACGTGCGGTCCACGACAGAGATCAAAGAATTCGCCTTGCTCATAGATCGTAATGACGCTATCCTCAGGCAGAGCATTGATCAGTTCCAGCTTGTACGGATCCCCGAGCTCGCCGAAGATGCGCAGCGCTTCCGCACGGCTTACTTCCTTGCGGACAATCGGAAGATTCTCGCCGATAATGCGTTCCATTTCCTTCTCAATCTTCTGCAGGTCCTCCGGATTCAAAGACTCCTCCAGATCCATGTCATAATAGAAGCCGTCCTCAATGACCGGGCCCACGCCCAGCTTTACTTCTTTCGCTCCATACAAACGCTTGGTTGCTTGAGCCAGCAAATGCGCTGTACTATGGCGCATCACTTCAAGCCCTTCGGGTGTATCCTGCGTTACGATTTCGATCAAAGCTCCGTCCTGAAGCGGTGTCGAGAGATCCACGACGATCCCGTCCATTTTTCCCGCGACCGCATTCTTTCTAAGTCCGCTGCTAATTGACGCAGCCACATCCTCAATACTGCTGCCCGCCTCATACTCCCGTACGGAGCCGTCAGGCAATTTAATGCTAATAGCCACCTTGCATTCCTCCCAAAAAGTATTTCACGTTTCTTCCATATATGAAGGACGCGTTAGTCTCCCCGCGAAGCCAGGCATGGATCCTCGGTGCACGCCTGAGCTTCAACGAAAGATACCGGAACATGCAAAAAACACCCGTCCCGCGAAGGGACGAGTGTTATACCCGTGGTTCCACCCTAATTCGATCTCTCCATCACCTTATGTACCAGGTACATAATAGATTAAGATCCTTCATCAGCATTGAGTAACGGTCATGAACCGGTGAAGCCTACTCATCCGCATTCATCATGACGTGCGGGTTCGACGACACAGCTACAAAGGGGTAAATCAATGGCGAACCGGAGGAAATTACAGCCGAGGTTTCCTCTCTCTGAGCGGTCAAATCCGGATTGATTCATGTCTTTGTCAGAGCTTTTACGTGATTTTATCAGTAATTATAATCCTGACCGCTTCGGTGCGTCAAGTCATCATTCGTCCGCTTCCGAGAAGCGCGCTGCATTCCGGACAGCTGCAGCATACTTCGGCGCGATTATCAAAGATGTGGGCCAATGTCACGATGACGGGAAGCTCAGGCTGCCTCGTGTGGATAATCATGCGGGCCGGAGATACCGAAATCAGCGTACTGACCACCATATCTTCAATCTCCATATCCTGGTCCAGCCTTTCCATAACGAGTCCTTCATCTCGAGGACGTTCAATCGGGCGAAGATTGCCATCCAGCAGCAGGAAATCTTCCTCCCCCTTATGAATGACGTGAACCAGCGGCATTTTGGGCTCCTGAAAATAAACAAAATATTTCAGCAGGCTGACAAACTCCTCGTACTGCTGATCGAGCATAAATTCATCCACTGCATACTCCGCCATCTCGCGGAGCTCCTGTTCATAGGACTGAAGCCGGAAGGTCATATATCCATCCAGATTGAGCTCAGATGCCTCGTTTAGGCATTGGTATATGCCTTCGGACAGCTTGCGTCTGCGGCTCTGCCAGAAGTCCGCGGACGGGCCTTCCTCTTTTTGCAGGAGCATCAAAAACCATTGCAGAATCCGCCCCGCTTCTTCCTCATCATCAAACTCGAATTCCGAGAACATTAACCGTGCAGCAATCTCCTGCTCCTTCTCTTCCATAATATAAGCAGTGACTGCTTCGGCAGTGAGCCGGCGCAGCGTGTCGGCCGATGCGGTCCATGAGGACAGCGGAAGCTTGCCGGAGCACGTCCATATCACGCGGTCATCCGAAGCGCTGAATGTGAATTTCAGCTGCTTGCATTGTTTATGTAGCTCTTTCTGCTTGTCTGACAATATACGGTGAAACGCCTTTTTCTCGTCTTCCGTCCTTGTACCGACAGAAATGCTGAACAGTTCCATGGAATCACTCCTTTCGAGTTCCCTTTTCAGTATATGGGGACCCGCTCGGGGATATACGGAACTCCTGCTTGGAAAAACAAGCAAGTCCGAAAGAATATCTAATAAGTGGCGCGCAAAAAGCGGACCGAGTTGCTCGGCCCGCTTTGCGGATTTTCATGAAGTATAGAATTAGTTCTGCATGACAAAGTCGCGCTCAACGGTGCTGTTATCTTCAAACACGCGCAGAATATCATACCGGGTATTGCGTTGAGCCGGAATGTTGCCGGTCTCGCGGATCAATTGAATGATCGATTCAATATTGACCTTATACACAGCTCCTGCGGAAGAAACCACGTTCTCCTCCATCATCGTGCTGCCAAAGTCATTACAGCCGTAGCTGAGTGACAGTTTGCCGATCTCAGGTCCCATCGTTACCCACGACGACTGCAAATTCGGAACGTTATCGATCGCCAAGCGACCGATGGCTACCGTCTTCAAGTACGCCTCCGGCGTTTCGCGTTCACGCTTAAGGTTTGTATTGTCCGGCTGGAACGTAAATGGAATGAAGGCCAGGAAGCCTTTGGAATCATAACCGTTCTGAATGCATTCATCCTGCGCATCACGTACGCGAAGCATATGGAGCGCACGCTCTTCCATCGTTTCGCCCAGACCGATCACCATGGTTGCCGTCGTATTCATGCCGACTTTATGAGCCGTTTGCATGACATCCATCCACTGGCGCCATGTGCCTTTCAAACGGCTGACTTTTTTACGGATGCGATCATCCAAGATCTCTGCGCCGCCGCCAGGCAGCGAATCCAGACCCGCACTGTGAAGCTCGCGCATTACCTCTTCGAGCGTAAGCCCGGAGATCTCCACCATCTTCATAATTTCCGCCGGAGAGAAGGAATGCATCGTAATGTTAGGAAACCGCTTCTTGATGTTACGAAGCAGGTCCGTATAATAATTGAAAGGCAAATCCGGATTGACTCCGCCCTGCATCAGAATTTCAGTACCGTTCACATCCTCGGTTTCCTGAATCTTCTGGAAAATCGTCTCATCGGGCAGAACATAGCCCTCGGAAGAGCCCGGTCTGCGATAAAAAGCACAGAAACGGCAGAATACATCACATATGTTCGTGTAATTGATATTCCGGCCGATAACAAATGTTGTGATAGGATCCGGATGCAGGCGCTTTGTCATCACATCCGCCGCATGACCAATTTTCTCAATCTCATCACTTTCAAAAAGCGTCACGGTATCTTCCAGGTTTAAACGCTCACCGCGTAAAGCTTTATCCAATATACGGTTTACCGCACTCATTCTTGCAGCCTCCCTACTTAGAGCAAAATAACAAACACCAGTAAAACTTTTTCTATCTCATCCTACCACAATCCGGCATTAAAAACGACATCCCGTCCGTGACAGGATGCCGAATTCTATGATTTGGCATATCTTCAAATGAAGTCCTTGCTTTCATGCAAATCTTTAGTAACTGGCAGCAAAAGCCCGATCCAGATCAGCAATCAAATCGTCCACATCCTCGAGTCCAACCGAGAAACGGAGCAAACCATCCGTAATGCCGCGTTCATGCCGAACCTTCTCGCCCATAGCTGCATGCGACATCATCGCCGGATACGACAGGATGCTCTCCACAGCTCCCAGGCTGACCGCTACCAGCGGCAGCTTCACATGGTTCAGCACCTGCTTGGCGCGCTCGCCTGAGCCGACGTCAAAGGAGATGACCGCACCATAACCGCTCGATTGTTTCTCATGGACTTCACGTCCTTGATGATTCAATAGGCCAGGGTAGTACACTCGCTCAATATCGCTTCTCCCTTGCAGCCAGGCCGCCAGCTTGGCTGCACTTTGCTCGGAGTGGGCCATTCGTGTGCTGAGTGTCTTCATGCCGCGCATAAGGAGCCAGGAATCCTGAACCCCAAGCACCGTGCCCAAACCATTTTGCAGCTGCTTCAATTGGTCTCCAAGCTCCTGGGTTCTGGCTACCGCGAGACCTGCCAGCACATCGCTGTGCCCGCCAAGGAATTTGGTCGCGCTGTGGATGACGATATCCACGCCGAATTCAATCGGACGCTGGTAAAACGGCGTCATGAACGTATTATCCAGCAGGGTAAGCAGGCCTTGCTCTTTCGCCCAATCCGTCACGGCACCAATGTCAGTAATTTTTAGGGTCGGGTTCGAAGGAGTCTCCATATAGACAGCTTTCGTATTCGGTTTGAGGGCAGCCTTCACCTGATCCAGATCGGTCATGTCTACAAAGGTGCTCTCGATGCCCATACGGCTCAGAATACTGGTCAGCAGGCGGTAGGTCCCGCCGTACACGTCCTCTGTCACGATCATATGATCGCCCGCGGAGAGCAGCATGAACGAGCTGGAGATCGCCGCCATACCGGAAGCATAAGCGAAACCGCGTACGCCTCCTTCCAAGAGGGCGATATAATCTTCCAGCGCCTGCCTCGTCGGATTGCCGGAACGGCTGTAATCGTGTTGCGGCGGGTTAAAGATATCTTCATGGTGAAACGTAGAGGCTTGATAGATCGGAACGCTTGAGGCGCCGGTTGCCCGGTCGATTTCCCCGCCGAAATGCAATAATTTCGTCTCGAAACGGAGTTCTTCCTCGCACTCCCGTTTTGTTGATAACTGCTTGGATTGCGTTTCCAAGCCCGATGGGCCTTTATCGATGCTCATTCTCCCGTGCTCCCTTCCACTTCAGCCATAGCTGCGCCCAGCGCAGCATCCAAATCCTCGATCAGGTCATCTGCATGCTCGATGCCGACCGAGAACCGGAGCAAGCGGTCATCCACACCGATCGCTTCCCGAATTTCAAGCGGGATGTCCGCATGGGTCTGGACGGCAGGGTATGTCATCAGAGACTCGACGCCTCCGAGGCTTTCTGCGAACGCAATCAGCTTGATGTGCCGCAGCACCGGCTCGACATAGCGGGCGTCCTTCACCTTAAAGGAGAAGATGCCCGTGTTGCCGCTGGATTGGCGATTCTGGATCTCATGCCCCGGATGATCCGGCAGAGCAGGGTAATACACCTCGCCGATCGCCGGGTGAGTTGTCAAAAAGGTTGCCACTGCGGTTGCATTCGTTTCGTGCCGATCCATGCGCAGCGCAAGCGTCTTCATGCCTCTCATCAGCTGATAGGAATCGGTCGGGCTTAACACCGCGCCGATGGAGTTATGAAGGAAAGCCATCTCCTCCGATAATTCCTTGCCCTTCGTTACGATGATACCCGCCAGCACATCGTTATGTCCTCCCAAATATTTGGTGGCGCTATGTATGACGATATCCGCCCCAAGCTCGATGGGTCTTTGGAAATATGGAGTCAAAAGCGTATTATCGACGATGCTGATCAGTTGATGGCGCCTTGCCCACGTACAGACGGCTTCGATATCCGTAATCATCATAAGTGGATTGGTCGGCGTTTCGATAAAGACAGCCTTCGTGTTGGGCTGTCTTGACCCTTCCAGGGCATCCAGGTCATTTGTATCGACGTACGTAGCCGTTACGCCGAACTTGGACATAATCCGCTCCAGCAGCCTATACGTCCCACCATACAGATCCAGCGATACAATCAGATGATCCCCTTGGCCGAACAAAGCAAAAATCGTCTGAAGGGCAGCCATGCCCGAGCTGCAAGCAAAGCCGGCATCACCGGATTCCAGCTCGGCGCAGGCATCCTCCAATACCGACCGGGTCGGATTTTTCGTACGAGCATAATCAAACCCCGTGCTCTGGCCTAATTTGGGATGGCGGTACGCCGTAGCCTGATAAATCGGAAAATTAACGGCTCCGGTTACCGGTTCTTGCACCGACCCGATCTGTGCCAGCCTGCTCTCTATATTCAAAGGTTTCTTCTCCATCACAAACTCTCCTCCCGTGTACTGCTATATTTGCGGACCAATATCGTACGGCGTTTCCTGATATACATAGTAATTGAGCCAATTAGTAAATAATAAGTTTGCATGCGCGCGCCAGATGGACGGAGGCGTCCTTGTTGGATCATCATTCGGGTAATAGTTGCGCGGCAGCGCGATATCCATTCCTTTGGCAACGTCCCGGTCATACTCCCATTTCAGAGAGTCCGCATCATATTCGGAATGCCCTGTGGCAAAAATCTGCTTTCCATCCCGGCTGGATACCAAATAAATTCCTGCTTCCTCGGACTCGGACAGGATGACCAAATCATCAACACCTGTAATGTCTTCGCGCCGAACTTCCGTATGACGGGAATGCGGAACAAAGAACATTTCGTCAAAGCCGCGGAGCAGCTTGGTACACGCTTCATTGATCGTATGTGGAAATACGCCAAAGCATTTTTCCTCGAGGCTGTATTTTGGCACGCCGTAATGATAATAAAGCCCGGCCTGCGATGCCCAGCAAATATGGAGCGTGGAGGTCACATGCGTCTTGGTCCATTCAAAAATTTCAGTAAGCTCATCCCAATAATTCACTTCTTCAAACTCCAACTGCTCGACTGGAGCTCCTGTAATGATCATGCCGTCAAAACGACGGTTCTTCACTTCTTCAAAGGTTTTGTAAAATGATTTCAGGTGCTCAGCCGACGTATTCTTCGAAACGTGGGAACTCGGATGAAGAAGAACAACATCCACCTGGAGCGGGGAGTTACCGATCAATCGCAGCAGCTGGGTCTCCGTCGTTTCCTTGGTTGGCATCAAGTTCAGAATAGCAATCCGCAATGGGCGGATATCCTGATGAAATGCATGACTCTCATCCATGACAAAAATGTTTTCTCCAGCCAGAACTTCCTTTGCCGGCAAGGCATCCGGAATTTTAATTGGCATTGTGGCTCACTCCTTCGAAATATGAAATGATACATCCATAAAAAGCTGTGAGAAAGAGCGTTAGACTGTATAAACGCAAGAAAACCTTTCTCGAAGTAGAGAAAGGTCATCATATACGTATCACAATGCGCCTCTCTCATCTGTCAGACTATACAACGGCTTCGAAGAAGCGTCGTATCTCCTGCAAGAATTAGCACCGTGCGATGTTGCCGCCGGTTGCCGGGTTTCATAGGGCTAGTCCCTCCACCTGCTCTTGATAAGATTTCGCTTTATTCAGTTGTCTTAAATGGTTCGTAATTGATACTTACTTTAAATCATTCCCAATTTTTCGTCAAGAACCTTTTCATAAGTCCGTCACACTTCACCGGAGGTTTCCATACCCTGTACAAATGGCCCTTGATTGCACCGGATTTTCAACTTGAAAGGTCCTACACCCGGCGTTATACTAGACAAGTGCTGTTTAAAACCGAGTATGAAAGAGGTGACATGGAAGATGGACGGTGACCCGAGCCAGAAACTGGATGCACAAGACGCACAACCGCATAGGATTAAGATCAGCTTACCGGCAGAGGGCGGCGTTATTTTTCATGCGCTTTTATCGTATTCTAACCTTCCTTGAATCATGCCCGTATACCGGTGGGCTGATATCCTGTGCCTTTACTGCTTAACCAAGCAGTTTGTATTTGACAAAGGAGTGATATCAGATGAAAATCCGGTTGGTCGATTCGGGCGTATTTACCCCTATTGATGACATCGAAATGACGCTGACACCTCCGGCCAGCGGCTTCTACTGGCTGGATGCGGACGTGGATGATTTAGCCGAACTGCAGCCCCTCTTCTCCCTGCATGATCTTGCGGTGGAGGACTGCCTCAGCGAAGAGGAGCAGCGTCCCAAAATTGAAATATACGAGAACCACTATTTTATCGTCGTGAACAGCATCCGGTTTGACGACGAAGAGATTTTCCTTCGGGCATTGAATGTTTTCCTGGGCAGACATTTTATTATTACGGTAACCAAGCAAAAGATCCACGAGCTTCGCACCGTTAAGCCGCTTCTCTGGGAGGACGAAGTCAGCACGCCTGACCGCTTCCTTTACCTCTTGATCGACCTTGTCACGGACAACTATTTCTCCGTCGGGGACCGCATCGAGGCGCGGATTGAAAAGCTGGAGGAAGACATCCTGATGCATACCAAAAAATCACACTTAAGCGAGATTATCGGTCTGCGAAGCGAGATTCTTTGGTTGAAAAAGGTGCTTGGACCGCAAAAGGAAGTTATCAATACACTTAACAAAAAAGATCTCCGGCTGATCGATGACCAGCTGCAGAAATATTTCAGCGATATCTATGAAAATGCCGTGAAAATTTCCGAAACCTTCGAGACCTACCGGGATCTCATGGGCAACCTTCGAGAGGCTTACCAATCCAGTATCGCCAATCGGGCCAATGAAATCATGCGTGTGTTTACCGCCATTACAACGATCTTTATTCCACTGACGCTGATTACGGGCATCTACGGCATGAACTTTGACAATATGCCTGAGCTTCACTGGGAATATTCTTATTATGTGGTTATAGGCATCATGATTTCTGCCGGTGCCCTCATGTTTTATCTGTTCCGCAAAAAGGACTGGATATGAAATACCACAGCACCACAGACAGAATCAGGACGGATCTCCTTGCCCAAGGAAATCCGTCCTGATTTCGTTCGTGCGGATTAGCCTGCGTTCGCTTTGCCAGGCTCTTCCCGCCGGAAGCGAATCCGTATCAGGCGCAGCCGCTCATACAGCTTCTCCGTTCCGCCAATCTCTTCTACCTCTCCATTCCGGGCTTGTCCTTCTCCATATACCCGTTGTAATACCGGTTTAAGAAACGTATCGCCCAGCTCTTCAAAAGCCTTCCATACCGTCGCCTGCTCTGAAGCCGTCATCGTATTCAATTCTACCTCCAGCAGCTGCTCGGTGTCATAACCTTCCTTCTCGAGCCCCTCCAATTCCTCAACCAAATCCCGACGAGATAATGAGGTGCGCTCTTCCAGCTGGGTCAGCGACGCTCCTTCTGCTATGCCAAGCAGCATCGTACGACGGATTCGGAAGCGGTCCAGCTCTTGCTTGTAGCGCTGCTCCTTCTGTTTATACAGCCAGGACAAGAACACTTCTTCCTGCAGCTGCTTATAAACCCAATCCAATGGAAAGGTTGTGGTTCGCTCGATTTTCGTCGTGATCTCCAGCCACTCCGCCCCATGCTCCGAGGCCTTGCTGACCCCGATTCCCGGAAGCTGCAGCAGCTCTTCCTCATTCTGGGGGATGAAAGCGCTAATCATGCGCAGCACCCGATTGCTGGCAATGAAGTAAGGGGCTTTTCTTCCGGAGGCCGCCTTTCTCCTGCGCCAGGCACACAGCTCCGTGTACAGCTCCTCCGAGCCATACAGCTCACTGTAGCACTGCAGCTTCTGCACACCAAGATTCTTGCCTCCCGTCTCTCCCGGTTCATGGAATACCCCCTCAACAAGCGGCCGGAAGCCCTCTCCAAGCTTCTTCGCTAATTGATGTCGGTACACGCATAATAACTCATTCCATGAATTTCCTTCATACCACTCCTCATCGGATACTTCACCGTCCGGATCCATATTCCGCCAACCGAGCTGCCATCCCCCCTCTTCCTCACCGATCCATACTTGAGCAGAACGGAGATGACCTGACTCATCCGCTCCGCTCATCTGATTCATGAACACAATTTGCATCCCTCGAATACCTCCCGTTTAAGCATTCAGCACAACGATGGCACAACGCAAAAAAGCACCTCTCCTCCGCCGCAGCGACAAAGAAAGGTGCTTCCCGTTCCATACGTTATACTGTTGAAACCATAATACCATAATCTGTAATAAAATCAAATCAATTTTGGCTCACTCTATATAAGAAATTAAGAAATAAGGTTAAGCCTGAACGCTCTTGGCCTCATCTACTGCCAGCTTGGCCAACGCCAATGCGCCGCAGAGCCCCGCATTATCGCCGAGCATCGGCGGAACGATGAATTGATCAATCCCGTCATGAAGGCTTGGATGCTGAACATATCCGGCCAGCAGCTCCTGAAGCTTCGTGCGGATCAGCGGGAACAGCTGCTCCTGCTTCATAACGCCTCCGCCCATCACAATACGCTGGGGGGACAGAATGAGGACATAATTCATCAGCGCTTGAGCCAGATAATAAGCTTCCATCTCCCAAGCCGGATGATCCGGCGTCAATTCCACGCCGGGAACTCCCCAACGTTTGCCAAGGGATGGTCCGGCTGCAAGCCCCTCCAGACAGTCGGCGTGATAAGGACAGGTCCCTTCATACCGGTCTTCCGGATGACGGCGCACATAAATATGCCCCATCTCCGGATGAGACAAGCCGTGGATCAATTCACCAGCTACCACGGCGCCTGCTCCTACTCCCGTTCCGATGGTGATATACAGACAGCTATCCAGTCCCTGGGCAGCGCCCCATGTATATTCTCCAAGAGCTGCTCCGTTTACATCGGTATCAAATCCAATCGGAACATGAAAACGCTCTTCCAATGCTTTGACAATATTGTAATTGCTCCAATGCGGCTTCGGTGTCGTTGTAATGCAGCCATAAGTCGGGCTGCCCTTCACCGGATCAATCGGTCCGAAAGAACCGACTCCGATCGACTCTATATCCTTATCAGCAAAAAAGTTAAAGACGTTTGCCATGGTCTCTTCCGGGGTTGTTGTCGGGAAGCTCACTCGCTCCACAACCGTTCCATCCTCCATACCCACGCCGCAAACGAACTTGGTTCCTCCTGCTTCAATTGCTCCAAGTAAACTCATGCTTCTTCCATCCTCTCCACGATGTGCTGTGCCTTGTTCTCTATTTGGTTGCTAACAAGCTCTATTCGAAGCATATGTAAACATTGTGCTCCCGTCAAGTCTGCCTGCCGCTTTCTCTGCTTCTGCCCGTTCCTGACGCGGCGAGTAACAGCCATGAGAACAAAATAATGACCGCCGTCCACGCCCATGCCAGCCCGCTTTCGCCATTGCTAACCGCAACGTAAATCGCCGTGGGCAGCGTTTGCGTGACGCCCGGTATATTGCCTGCAACCATCCAGGTTGCCCCAAACTCGCCCAAGCCTCTGGCAAAAGCCAGAATGAACGCCGATACGCCTGCCCTGCGGACCAGCGGCAGCGTAATCCAGCGAAGCACCTGCCATTCACCGGCTCCGGCCGATCGCGCCGAATCCTCAAGCTCCGGATCCACGGATTCGAAGCCCACCCGCATGCTCTGATATACAAGCGGAAATGAAACCACAATAGCCGCTATGACAGCAGCACCCCAGCTAAATATGACGGGCTTGGCAAACAGCCATTCGACGGCTGCGCCGATCCAGCTGTTTCTGCCCAGCATTACAAGCAAAAGAAAGCCTACCACCGTAGGCGGAAGCACAAGCGGAAGCATCAGCAGCGTTTCGACGGCCGTTTTGCCGACAAACGCGCGCCGGGACATCCAGCGTGCCGCCGCTGATCCCAGTATAAAGGCAATGATGCTGGACAGCAGTGATGTTTTTATCGACAGCCATACCGGCATCCAGAACATTTCGGTCGTGGTCACGGCGACGCCTCCGCTACCTCAAATCCAGCCTCCGTGAAGATATCCCTGATCTCGGGCTTCCGCATAAATTCAAGGAGCGCCTCAGCCTCCTGCGGATGCTTGGCATTACCGGGAACCGCTGCAGGATATTCAATCGGTTGGTGCTTGTCCGGGTCGACCTCAAGCGCAAGTTTTGCCTTGGTCGAACTCTTCAGATCGGTTTTATACACAAAACCGGCATCCGCATTCCCCGACTCCACATAAGCGAGAACTTGCGTCACGTCCTTGGCATACACCGCCTTGGATTCGACATCATCCCAAAGGCCTTCATTCTGAAGAGCATCCTTCGCATACTCCCCGGCCGGTACCGTATCCGGCTGCCCGATAGCCAGAACGCGTACTTCAGGTTTGAGCAGATCCGATAACTGCTTCACGTTCTGTTTGCCAACAGGCTCAATCAGCACCAACGCATTCCGAAACATGAACTGAACCGCATCGGATTGTACGATCCCCTTCTCGACCAGTCGATCCATCGGCTCCGTTGCCGCGGATACAAACAAATCTACAGGCGCCCCTTGCTCGAGCTGTTGTCCAAGAGAGCCCGAACCGCCGAAATTATAACGCAGCGTAACATTCGGAAACTCTGCTTCAAATCGTCGTCCGGTCTCTTCCAGGCTGGATTTTAGGCTTGCTGCTGCCGAAACAATCACTTCCACCTTCTTCTCAGCCCCTGAGGGCTGCTTAGTGGTATCGGTTGAAGGAGTCTGGTTGGAGGCACATGCGGATATTAGAAGCAGCATGGCCCCAAGCAGCAACCCGGTCAAGATTGACGTTCTTCCGAAATTAAACGGTCTCCACATGACTAGGAAACCACCGCCACCCCAAAAAGATGGCCGAGGCTCTTCATCTCGAGCTCCTCCAGTTTGGTTAATGCCCGTTCGTGATCCACGCTCAGGCGGCATAGATCCAATTCGCACTCCATTGGAACCTCGCAATGGATTTCGGCCAAAGCCCGGGACAGATGCAGCATTTCCAGATCCGCCTCGATCTTGGTGCGGACCCCTTTGGTCAGCGAATCAAGATTCGCAAGAATTCCTTCCACGGATTCATACTCCTGAATCAGCTTGACCGCCGTTTTCTCACCAATCCCGCGTACGCCCGGATAATTATCGCTCGTATCTCCCATCAGGCCTTTCACATCGATCACCTGTCTTGGGGAAAGTCCTTTTTCGGCATACAACGTTTCCGGAGTATAATGCATATAATTGCCGTGTCCCTTTTTCATAATAATGACGGAAGTCGAATCGTTCACGAGCTGAAGCAGATCGTGGTCACCCGACAGGATCATGACATTCATGCTATCCCCATACCGTCTGGCCAGCGTACCGATGCAATCATCAGCCTCATAGCCCACGACGCCCAGATTCGGAATTCCCAGACATTCCGTCACATCACGCACCAACGAAAACTGCGGAACCAGATCATCCGGCGCTTCCGGACGATTGCCTTTATACGAGGCAAATTGCTCTGTACGAAATGTTTTTGAGCCCATATCCCAGCAGCACGCCACATGGGTAGGCTGAAATTTATCGATAGCATCCCACATATACCGCAGGAAGCCGTAAATCGCGTTGGTCGGCATACCCGCTTTGGTTCGACGGATATAGCCGCTTGACGCGGTCGCATAGTAAGCACGAAATAATAAAGCCATCCCGTCTACAAGCATTAAGGATGGTTGTTGATTGGGTATCACAGTCATGATCGCTCCTAACTTTAACTTCTCTGATATAACCTTAAATATACCTTGTCATTATACCATATCCCTATATAGACTTGGGCTAGTCACAAGGCATTTCTTTGAATTTCCTATCATTGGCTGTTCATAAGAAAAACGTCTATCGACGTACTTTCTCAGTAGACAGACCGCATTTAGCGGAAGTTTTTCTTGCGAGATAAGGATGCTAAGCCTCGGATGTTTATACTTTCTTATCTCTTAACACAAAAGAACATCCCGGTGGCCAAAGGACCTTGGGATGCTCTACCTTTACCAGCAGGAGAATGCGTCAATGCCGGATCGTTGCCCTTCAACAATCGGGTTCCATCAGCTCTTTTAACCCGCCTTTATTGGGCCTGTCTTTGCCTCCGGCTAAAAACAGCCATTCTACTTTTGCCATGAATCCTGATATTGTTCAGCCTTGAAGCCGACGGTCACTTTACTGCCGTCCGTCACGATCGGACGCTTAATCAATCTTCCGTTGGACGACAACAGTTCGATTTTCTCCTCGTCGGAGAGCCCAGGCAGCTTATCTTTCAGGTTCATTTCCTTGTAGACCTCGCCGCTCGTATTAAAAAATTTCTTGAGCTCCAGGCCGCTCTTGGCGATAAGGTCGGCTAATTCTTCCTTCTTCGGCGGTTGTTCAAAAATATTTTGAAGTTCCAGTTCATGTCCTTCGTTTTGCAGCCATTTCACCGCGTTACGGCATGTCCCGCATTTCGGGTATTGATATACTTTCAGTTTGCTCATTCGATACGTTCTCCTTCTTATGTTGTTTTGAAAATTAGGTCGCCTCTTCCGCAAGCACGTTTCTCAGAGAGTTCATATCCTCAGGGAGCGGAGCGGTGAATACCATCGGGGTCCCCTCAATCGGGTGCATCAGCGTCAGGCTTGCTGCATGCAGCGCCTGCCTGCCCATGCAGCGGTCCAGCCTCATGATGGATGCGGCTTCCGGCTCTGCCGGTCCCTCGTTCTCATAGGAAGCAGCTTCCGTCCCATCTGATGGCAACTCCCGATCGCTGTAAACCGGGTGCCTATACATCTGATCTCCAATCAATGGACAGCCGATGCTAAGCATATGCACCCGAATTTGATGGGTCCGGCCCGTTTCCAGCTTCAACTCAACCAAGGATGCGGAAGGATAGGTTTCGCATACCTGATACCGTGTCAATGAAGGATATCCATCCGGAGTTACGATGCGACGGTGGGGCTCTAACGGATCCCGATCAATCGGACCGTCAATATCGCCTGACGGCATAGCAGGCTTGCCATGAACAAATGCTACATACCTCTTGTCAACCGTGCCGGCTATCATTTGTTCGGAAACATGCTGGTGAATATACGGATTCTTCGCCACCACCAGCACGCCGGAGGTTTCCTGATCCAGCCTGTGAACCGCTCTGAACCGGTAATTCCAGCCCTTCTCCCGCCAATAGTAAACAACGCCGTTCGCCAGTGTGTCCGTATAATGACCGTGCGTCGGATGCACGATGATCCCTGCCGGCTTGTTCAGAACAAGCAGATGCTCATCCTCGTACAGAATATGAAGTTTCATCGGCTGGGGCAGCATATCGTCTGACCGTTCCTGCTCCATCCGGATTTCGATCAGATCTCCCGCATGCACTTTAACGCTAATGTATACACGGGTCCCGTTCAGCATGATGCCCTGCTCGGTCAACTTGAGGCGCGAGAGCAGCTTACGGGATACCCCCATTCGTTTTTGTAAAATGGTCTTAAGCTGCATGCCGTCTTCTTGCGGTGACACGACATAGCTGATTGGCGGATAATACAAATTCATGAATTACCGAAACACCTTTCCACTTCGCTCATATTCGACATCCGGAATCCCGGCGTGCACATTGGCTGCCCGCGCAGTCACAAAGAAATAGTCGGACAATCGGTTCAGATAGCGGCGAACCTCCAGATTGATTTCCGTGGTTCGCTGCAGCGATACGGTCAACCGCTCGGCGCGGCGGCATACGGTCCGACATACATGAAGCATGGAGGACAACGCGCTTCCACCTGGCAGGATAAAACGCTCAAGCGGAGGGTTTTTCTCCTCGAATGCATCCAGCCATACCTCCAGATTATCCACAAGATCGGCGCTTACCTTAAGTTTATCCTCACGAGGTCTCGCATAGGCCAGATCCGAGCCGCAATCGAACAGTTCATGCTGGATTCGAACGAGCTGAAGATGCAGCTCCTCAAAGTCGGCTTCCTTGGCCAAAAATACGGCTTGACCGACAAAGCTGTTCAATTCATCGATCGTGCCATACGCCTCGATGCGCGGATCATCCTTGGGCACACGACCGCCAATAATTGAAGTTTCCCCCGCATCTCCCGTTCTCGTATATACCTTCATCACATCTTCCTCCATTTCAAAGTCCGATCCATATTGAACGAACACACCATATTTCTTATTATGCTCAACTATAGCATAATTTCCAATAACGGTCCCTCTACGGCAGAATAAGCCCCATGCCGATCATGATTCCGGGCGAGTTTTTGCACCAGAGGATTATTTTAAACGCAAACAAGGCTGATCCGTGAGGCATCTAGCCTCAGGAGCAGCCTTGTATTATTCAATCATGTCGTATTTTATAGTTTCTTTTTGGGATGGGCCTTCATATACTCGTTGATCTTCAAATCCAGCAAACTGCTGATCTCGATGACAATCTCCGACGTGAAGGACTGCTCTTCCAAAAAAATTTGTTCCATCTTCCGGCGAAGCATGTGAATTTCATCTTCCAGGGTAATTTCCTGAGGAGTGGATTTGGCTGATTTAATTGACCATTTACCGTGATTATTGTCTTCGGCCGTATAGTCACCACGGTAGTTTGACAATTCATAATCACAAAACACTGGTGATCCCTCCTTGGAAAGTAAAATTCTGCCCCCAAAATAAAATTATAACATATATTTTGCCAATGGAAAGTGATTTTTTTGTTAATTCAAGGAAAAAGTTCAACGATTTCCTTGCCTACTTTATTTTTTCCACAAAATTGCCCATTCTCTCCAAAGCCTCATTCAGTTGGGCAATGGATGTAGCATAAGAGCAGCGGATGAATCCTTCCCCGCCAAGACCGAATGCGGTGCCCGGTACGGCGGCCACCTTCGCCTCGGTCAGCAAGCGCTGGGCAAATTCGTCCGAGCCGAGTCCCGTTCGCTTGATGCTCGGGAATGCGTAGAACGCTCCCTGCGGTTCGTGGCAATCCAAACCGATCTCCCGCAGCCCTTGAACCACGAGTCTGCGCCGCTGGTTGTAGGATTCAACCATTCGATCCTTTTCCCCCATGCCGTTACGCAATGCTTCAAGTGCTGCGACTTGCCCCATTGCGGGTGCACACATGACTGTATACTGGTGTATTTTCAGCATGGCGCCGATCAGATCGGCATGAGCGCACACATACCCCATACGCCAACCGGTCATAGCAAACGCCTTCGAGAAGCCGCTCACCAGTATGGTGCGGTCCATCATGCCTGGCATCGAGGCAAAGCTGACGTGCTTGCCTTCATATGTGAGCTCAGCATAGATTTCATCGGAGATCACAATCAGATCGTGTTTTTCTACCACTTCTGCAATGGGCAGCCAATCCTCATAGGTCATGATGGCTCCTGTCGGATTGCTTGGGTAGCACAGGATCAGAATCTTCGATTTAGGGGTGATTTGCGCTTCGAGCGCCTCGGCCGTCAGTTTGAAATGATGCTCTGCCGTCGTTTCAATACCAATGGGCACCCCACCACCGATTGAAGCAATCGGCGAGTAAGAAATGTAACACGGCTCGGGAATCAGAATTTCATCTCCGGGAACAATCAAGGCACGCAGAGCCAGATCAATCGCTTCACTGCCGCCTACGGTTACGATCATTTCATTGGCAGGATTATAGGTCACGTGGAAACTGTCGTTCAAATATTCCGCGATCGCCTCCCGCAGTTCCGGCATACCGGCATTGGACGTATATCCTGTAAACCCGCGCTCCAATGAATACACGCAGGCTTCTCGTACATGCCACGGCGTTACGAAATCAGGCTCACCGACACCAAGTGTGATGATATCCTTATTTCCACTGACGAGATCAAAAAATTTCCGGATTCCGGAGGGTTGAATGTCCCTGACCCTAGGCGCCAAATAGGAGCTCATCGATTTCCTGTTATTTTCTGCAAGCTGCTGTTCGTTCACAATCATAGCACACGCTTCCTTTACGGCGAGATCAGGAGACGATTGTCTTCTTGACGTTCTTCAAAAATAATCCCGTCTTGTTTATATTTTTTTAAAATAAAATTCGTTTTGGTCGATAATACAGAATCGATAGGTGACAGTTTCTCCGAAACAAAGTTGGCCACCTCACGCAAGTTTCCACCTTCCACTTCAACCAGCAAGTCGTAGGCGCCAGACATAAGATAGACCGACTTCACCTGCGGGAATAAATAAATCCGTTCCGCAATTCCTTCAAAGCCTCTTCCGCGCTCAGGTGTAATTTGAACCTCGATCAGCGCCGTAACCTTTTCGTCTTCCACCTTGCCCCAGTTGACAACGGTCGCATACTTGACAATGACGTGATCTCGTTCAAGCTCCGCAATGGAGGTCTTTACTTCTTCCTCATCTACACCGAGTAGAGTAGAGAGTAGAGCCGGCGATCTTCTCGCGTCTTCTTTCAGCAGGTCAAGCACCTTCAGTTTCAATTCGCTAAGCTCTTCCATATACGTATCCTCCAGCACTTATTCCGAATAACCGTTCTTCATGCATGATATTTCGGAACAGAGATTAATACTTATATTACAATAACTTACACGGGATGTGCAAAAAAAAATACCGATGCATGCCTGCAGCAACGGCTGCGGGTGTCATCGGCGTATCGTTTGAGTTAACCATGGGATCATTGGGTTACATTATTAGAAGTAGGCGCGACATTGGTGGCATGCGGCGCGACATTCGGATGATGGACGAACGCGCCCATGCTGGAAGTTTTTTGATGAATGGTTTCCTGAGTTTTTTGCAGGGACTGCTGCGCTTGCTTATACTGCTTGTCCACGTCGTATTTCAATGCGTGCCGAGGCGCGGTATACATGTTCTGCTGCTTCATCATATTAAAAAACTCACCTTGCAGCTTCAGTGTATCTGCAGTCAAATCCGTAAACATTTGACGCACGTCAGGGCAAGAGGCCTCCGTCGTGGCTGTTGTATACTCTCGAACAGACCGTTTCAGTTCTCCCAGAATAGGGCTAAGCATGTCCTCTTCGGGCAGGTATGAAGATCCATTAGGGGTTACCATAAGTCGTTCCTCCTTAACAATTTAACTTCGAAAGTCTATAAATCTCCTCTTATTGAGGCTGCGTCGGCGCAATATTGCTGTGACTCTGCAGAGAATTCACCAACATGTCCAGATGCTGTTCATGGCGTTTTACGAATCCCAGCAGCGTCTGCTGGATAGCAGGATTCTGACTGGCTGCTGCCGTCGCGGCGCAATGCTTGGCCAGCATGGTCTCGTTGGAGATGCAATCCGCAATATAGTCCAGTTCTTTTGAGGTTAGAGGCTGTAATTGCTGATTAGGCGTCATCTTTGTGTTTGTTCCCCTTTCCATTTAAGTTGCACAGGAGCTAGTATGCCACCTATATAAAAATCTATGTCGTGAGATGTCATTAAATACGAAAGGAACGTCCAAACTAATAACGATGTGACAATGAGGGGGTGAGGGACCATGTTACTGACCGGCGGAACAACGCCCTGGAAATATTTAAACAGTGAACCTGTAAAAAAATACCCCGGTCTATCAGAACAGCTCAGCTGTGATGTGCTAATTGTCGGCGGCGGTATTAGCGGCGCGCTGATGGCCTATGTGCTGAGCAAGCAAGGCGTGGACACGATCCTGCTGGACAAAAAACGCGTATGCGAAGGCAGCACATCCGCCAATTCGGGGCTGCTGCAATTCTCTAGCGACTGCCCCCTATCTGATCTGATCCAACAATTTGGTGAACAACGGGGCTCCTCCTTCTACATGATGTGCAGAAACGCTGTACGACGGCTCACCGAAATCGCAAATCATCTGTCCAGGGATTCCGGCCTGATCCCGCGAAGCAGCCTCTACTATGCCAGTAACCCCCAAGATGTCGGCATGCTTCGGCATGAGTATGACCTGCTCAAACGCAAGGGCTTCGATGTAGAGTACTGGAGCCGTGAGCAGGTGAAGGCTAACTTCCCGTTCTCAAAAGAAGCGGCCATCTATACCCGCGGCGATGCCGAAGTCGATCCCTACCGTTTCGGTCATAATCTTCTCCAAGATGCCAGCGAGCATGGGCTGCGAATTTATGAAAATAGCGAAGTGAAGGAAACACGGTATACCGATAGCGATGTCACCGTTTTAACCGATCAAGGAAGCGTTCTGGCCAGAAACGTGATCTGGGCCACTGGGTATAGCACCCAAGAATGGAAGCCTGATTATCAAGCGGAGCTGCTCAACACCTATGCCATCCTGACGGAGCCTGTATCCGATCTGTCTTCATGGTATGAGCGGGCATTCATATGGGAAACAAATCGCCCTTATCTCTATTTCCGGACAACGCCGGATCAGCGAATCATAGCCGGAGGGCTGGATGAGCCCCTTCCTCCTTCAGGCAAACCAGAGGAATACGCTGAACCAAGAGGCCGGAGACTGCTAAATGAAATTCATCAGCTGTTCCCCCATATGACGGATCTGAATATCGCCTGCAGTTGGGCCGGCGTGTTTGCCACAACCAAAGACGGCATCCCGCTGATCGGCAGACACCCGCAATATCCGCACAGCTACTTTATCGAGGTGTATGGCGGAAACGGGACCGTTTACAGCATGATCGCTGCGGATCTGCTGGGCAAGACGATTGCAGGACATGAGCCCGAAGAACTGAAATGGTTCTCCCTGACACGGCCAATCGACCTGAACCACACCTAAATAATTGAAGGTATCCCCTACAGGCCCTACGCCCTTGGAGATACCTTCTTTGCGTGTATACGATTTGCGTCGCGACGCAGCCGAATGTTTTAAACATACCGTGGTTGACCTGTGTTATCCTACACGCTCATCTGGATGCAATCGGACTTAGGTGACTTGTCCTTTGGAAGGAAACAGCTTTCGTATAAACAGCCATGATCCGATAGGGGACGCCCCCAGAAACAGCAGCAGCAGCGTCACCGTTAACGTGTCCTGTCTAAATGACAGGACAAGAATAAACACAAGCAAACCCGTAATTCGGCCTATGGTTAGACTGAGTTCCCGCAGCACGACCAGTTCCACCCGCTTCTCCACATTTTCCTCATTCACTCCCATAAGATCAAAGCTGGCCGATATAGCCGGCATCATGTACAGCGGAATAAACAGCGACGTCCCGATTCCCAGCACCAACAGCGTAGTATAGTTGACGGCAAACAGCAGCGGCAAAATGACCAACAGCATCAATATCGAACCTACCAGCATGCCGGTTTTACGGAATTTGGGCTTGAACCACTTACCGCAGGCCCAGTAGCTGACCAGCGAAACCGCCGAAGTAATCAATGCGTATTGCCCCAGCTTCGATTCCTGGTCCGTCGCCACAAAAACAAGGAGCGTAATGAGAAAGGAAAACACACCTTCCCTGATTCCCTGAACGGCCAATCCGAATACGGCGTATTTCCAAACGCCGCCCTCCTTGAGCCGGCTCACCCCCTCCAGCCAATGGTAGTCGCTCTGGACCGGCCGTTTTCGCAGAAAAAAGCTCAGCACCACCGTCGCTGCGAAGATGACCATCGATACGGTAAAAATAAACCGGTAGCCCCGATCCCCATGCATCATCGTGATGATCCAACCCGCCAGCCACGGACCGATAATCCCCGTGATGGAGCCCAGGAGTCCGATCCAGCCATTAAACCAGTCCCGATTCTCCGCGCTCGAAACCTCGAAATAAACCACATTAAAGGCTAACCAGAATAATCCTAATGACACGCCGAACAGCAAGCCCAGAGGCCAAATATAATGGACGGCGTCCCGCCCTGCCCACAGAACGCATAGATAAAACAGGCCGGACACCGCAATTCCCAGGCGAAGCGCATTCATTTTGTTATGCTCCTTCACCCATTTGCCGGCGGCCCAGAACGTCAAGCCGAGTGCGACCTGCTGAGCAATCGTGAACCAACCGAGCATCGTATAATCCTGGCGGCTTTTCCATAAGTATACGTTGAGGAATGTACCCGACAATGCACTCGATAGTATAAACAACCCATGAACCGATAACAGAAGCATAGCCTGGGGGTCCTTTGTCAACTTCATATACAGTTCCTCCCTTGCCCTCACACTTGAAGTCCAAGGTATTTTACCCTTCTAATCCCCACTTCATGAACAAAAAAAAGGAAACCGCCGCAAGCAGTTTCCTTAAGATAGCCGTGGATCGGCATATTGCGCCTTTCCGTAAACTCTATTCCTTTTTATGGATAAAACTCTTGATCATCCGAAGCCGATCATTCTCTGCCAGATTGTACTGTACATGGAAGCATCCGGGACACACGTATACGTTTAAGTCATATGGCGGCTGCAGTATAGGGCCTTGAATCAAGGCTGCGTTAACCGGCTGGAAGCCTTCCCCGCTCACGTGCTGCGTTCCGGCATGAAGCATATACTCCTTGCAATGCAAGCACTCGGGAACTTCCTCTTGCTGGTCCAGAATTCCCTCTACGGTCTCCTCAAATGCAAATAGGTCGTGATCCTCCCCGTACTTATCCACGGTTCGAAGCGAGGACAGCGATTCATGGTCGGATCCCCAAATACGATGAAGATCACCCGCCTCCTCATCGGAAGCCTCGTAAGCCTCTTCATATTCCTCCGGGTCTTCCTGTGTTTCCTCTTCTTCCAATGCGATATTCAATGTGCGGTAGCCTTTAAGCTCGTTCGCACAGTGAGGACAAGTATCTTCGGGACCTATCTCTTCATCCCATACAATCTCACTTTGGCACCATGGGCAAACCGTCGGTTCCATCGATCATTCATCCCTTTCCTTATTCAAACGGCCATAAATGGCCCTGTTAACTTTATTTTTATTGAGACATCAAGTATACAATACCCGCCACAAAAAAAATCAAGGCAGCCGCAAACAATATCCGCGGTAAATATTTCATCGTCCTTTTCCTCCCGAAGCCATTAAATGATGCTCGCTCCAATAATGTAAGATAAAGATACGGTGATAAGAAGTACGATCAAGCCCACTGCGCGATTATCCTTGCCAATCTCTTCGTCTACCGAAAACACAGGCGTCAAGAACTCAAGCAACCAATACGCCAATAAAAGCAGTATAAACCCGAAGAACGACCATTTAATCATGCCGTAAATGGACGTATTAGCCGTTATGCTATACCGCATCACGTTACAGATGCCAAAGACCTTGCCGCCGGTCGCCATGGCCGCGGCAACATTTCCTTTGCGTATTTCATCCCAGCAATTGTACTTGGTAACCAGTTCAAAGCAATACAAGTAAACAATAAGTGCAAGTATCGCAACCGAGAAATAGCCGACGAGCACCCCAAGTGGATGGGTCAGCAAATGATCAATCGCTTCCGTCATTACCTTATTTCCTCCCTGATATAAACGGGATGCGGCACCTTTCGCATCCCGTCGTTCTGAACCCTATGATGATATGTTATACGATTGAAGGAGAAAACGGTTCCTGATTTCTTACTTTCCTTATTTCAACTCGGCAATGGTAACGCCATTGCCGCCTTCGCCGTAATTACCTAAACGATGACTCTTCACATGTTTGTGCTTACGCAAATAATCCTGAATTCCGGTTCGCAAGATCCCGGTGCCTTTGCCATGAATGATGTAAATCTGACCCAGGTTCCCCAGAAATGCCTCATCAATAAACCGATCCACCTCGATCAGCGCCTCTTCCAGATTCGCGCCCCTTAAATCCAGCTCATTCCGGATGTTGGTATCGCGAGTCCGCTTCAAGACGGTCGCATGCTGTTTCGGCGCTTGTTTAGCGTTGGCTGCCGGATTCGACAGCAGCTCCAAATCATCCAGCGCCACCTTCATCTTCATAATGCCGAGCTGAACAACCGCTTCCTTCGAGCCGGACATCTCCACGACATGCCCCTTCTGATTCAGGCTGTATACCCGCACCTCATCCCCGGGCTCGATGCTGCGCTGCTGCTTCGCTGAACGCTGGCCGCCCGTTTTCTTGCCCTGCTGCGGTTCGGCTTCATCCAAACGCTTTCTGGCTGCAATCAGCTTATGCTCCTTAACGGAGGCGCCTTCTTCTTGGGCAATCTTGCGCAGATCGGAAATGATCTCTTCGGCCTCGCTCCGCGCCTTGTCCACGATCTGTCTCGCTTCCGCACGAGCTTTATCAACCAGCTTGTCCTTCTGCTCTTCCAGCTTCTGAAGTTCGTGCTGGTGACGAAGACGCAATTCCTCCATTTCCTTCCGAACCTGCTCTGCCTTCTCCCGCTCTACTTCCGCGGTGTGACGGTTCTCCTCGAGCGATGCAATCATATGCTCCACCCGTTGATCTTCTTCCTTCACTTCGCCCCGGGCAAATTCCAGAATGGATCCCGGCAATCCCAGACGTTCTGCAATGGCAAACGCATTACTGCGTCCAGGTACGCCTACCAGCAGCCGATAGGTCGGGCTTAGGGTATTGATATCGAACTCCATGCTGGCGTTGATCACGCCTTTGCGTTCGTATGCATAAGCCTTCAATTCCGAATAGTGCGTCGTCGCGATCATGCGGCAGCCCATGCGGTGGATATGCTCCAGAATGGAAATCGCCAGAGCGGAACCCTCCGCAGGGTCCGTCCCCGCTCCTACCTCATCAAGCAGCACGAGACTCTTTGGCGTCATCTTGCTTAAAATGCGGATGATGTTCGTCATATGGCTGGAGAAGGTACTGAGGCTCTGCTCAATGCTTTGCTCATCGCCAATATCCGCGTAGATCGCATCAAACACGCACATCTGGCTGCCTTCTTCAGCAGGAATAAAGAGTCCGGACATCGCCATCAGGTTTAATAATCCGATCGTCTTGAGTGTAACCGTCTTACCACCGGTATTCGGGCCCGTGACGATGATGGAAGTATAGGAATTGCCCAATTCCACATCAAGCGGCACAACCTGATCCGCCGGAATCAGCGGATGTCGGCCTTTACGCAGCTTAATATAACCTCTGTCATTCATTCTTGGCAGTGAAGCCTTCATGACATGGGCTAAACGAGCCTTGGCAAAAATAAAGTCGAGCTGGCCGATCAGATCCAAGTCAATGGACAGCAGCTCAGCCTGTTCGCCGACCTGAGCAGTCAGCTTCTGCAGAATCACTTCGATCTCCCGTTCTTCCCGCATTCGCGTCTCACGCAGCTTGTTGTTCATGGCTACGATGGATTCCGGCTCAATAAACAGCGTCGCGCCTGACCCGGACTGGTCGTGCACGATGCCGCCAAAATGCGAGCGATATTCCGCTTTAACGGGAATGACAAAACGGTCGCCGCGTATCGTAATTAACTGGTCCTGCAGCATCTTCGCCACGGATTGCGATCGAATCATGGACTCCAGTTTCTCGCGAATGCGAACTTCTCCGCCCCGCAGCTCCCGCCGGATCTGGGCAAGCTCCGCGCTTGCGGAGTCCAGCACCTCAGCAGCATCATCAATACACAGCCGAATGGTATCTTCCAGGGGCTTCTGCTCCGAAATAAGATCACTCAGATTATAGAGGATCTCAATCTTCTCGTCCTCGTGAATCGCCGCTATAAACCGCTTGATTCGGCGAGATCCATGAATCGTATTCGACGTAGCCAGCAATTCATGGGGACTGAGCGTCCCTCCGATTCTGGCCCGCTTCAAAGCGTCGTTGATATCGGTAATCCCGCGGAAAGACGGATTGCCCTTTAGTCGGTCTACGGTGTAGGCCTGATCGGTAGCCGCAAGCAGATCCTTTACAGCCTCCAGGTCGGTTTCAGGCATTAACTGTTCAGCTCTCGCACTTCCCATGGAGGTTTGAGTGTATTGTGTTAATGTATTTAAAATTTTTCGGTATTCTAAAGTTTGCAAAATCTTGTCATTCAAGAAGTTCACAACTCCTCTCAATCAATGCATATATTATATCGAAAGTGATACGAAATCGCCAAGGAATCCAAAATCCTTCCACACATAACCGACGGCCCTATTGAACAAAATAAATTCTGCGTAACATTCCAGTCTTATTCTAAGGAGGCAGGTACCATGCAATTTCTCGGGCACGTTGTTCGATTTATCGTTGCCGCGCTCGTTCTTATGGTTGTCGGATGGATTGTCCCTCAATTCTCCGTCGGCGGATTCGGAAGCGCCCTATTGCTTGCACTCGTCATCGCCCTGATTGGTTGGGCTATCGAGGGCATCTTCGGCAAAAAAGTCACGCCGTTTGGACGTGGCATCGTGGGCTTCCTAGTGAGCGCACTCGTGATTTACCTTGCCCAATTCATCGTTGGAGGCGTTAGCGTCTCCGTACTGGGCGCCTTGCTTGCTGCACTGGTCATCGGGATCATCGATCTGTTCATACCGATTTCCACCCCTTTTGAAGCAGGCAAAAACCGCAAAGAATAAGATAGAAGAACGCCCGCTTTTGTTAGAGGATTCCTCTGGAGCCCTCTTCCTAAACGAACTGATCGGCGGCTGCATTCCCCACATTAACCCCTTGTTGCTACTCTGCGCAGGGGGTTTTCATTTTGGGTAAAAACCTCAATTCCTTTATTTCCATCTTCCCCTATATTATAAAGTAAATCCATATCATCGTTTGAAACCGTTCACGTTCACCAATTTTTCATAACACATATGTGCATCCACTCTTTTTCTGCGCTATCATAAAGATTGGAAATTATATTCACAATTATTTCATAGTCAGGAGAGATTATAGTGAAAAAAGGCATAGCTTTACTTGTTTCATGTATGCTCCTTTTTGTATTGGCTGCCTGCGGCGGAGACCAGAAAGAGTCTCAGGGAGATTCAGGGATCTCGGATACTGGCGTAGCACCGGAAGCTGAACTCGTGATTAAGGGTACCAATTTTCAATTCGACCAAGAGGAATATCGTCTCAAGAAAGGGGTGCCCGTCAAGATTACTTACGAGAACGAAGACGGCAACCACGGCGTTATGATTCCTGCGCTTGGCCTGCAGCTGGACCGTAAAAACAACTCCACTGTTGTTACGCCGGATGAGGCGGGAGAATTCGAAGTTTCGTGTTCCATTATGTGCGGAGCGGGTCACAGCAAAATGATATCCAAACTTATCGTCGAAGAATAAGTAGATCTTCCTCACGAAAATAAACCTCCGGATCGCCAGAGTATCCTCTGTCTAATCCGGAGGTTTTTTCAGGTTCACATCTTCGCCATGGCCTAACGCTGATCCTGCTCAATCAACTCGATCCACTCATTATATTCAACTTGGAGCTTCGCATACTCTTCCTTCAGCTTGCGGTGTTCTTCTTCAAGCTGCGCAGATTGCTCCGCCTTCAATTCCTGCTCCGCCTGGAGCAGACGATATTGGTGCATAACCAGCTCATACTGTTCACCTAAATCAGAATACTGCTGTGCTGCTTCACTTTTTTCGCCTTCCAGGCGCTCACAGGCTTGGCGTGCGGATGCAATTTCCTGCTGCCAGGACTGGAGCTCTTCTTCGAGAGCAAGCTTGGTTCGCTTCCACTCATCACGCTCTGCTGCCAGCTTCTCGCTGCCCTCGGCAAGCTGTTCCCGTTCCGCCATCCATTGCTGGTATTGCTCCTGCCACTGAACGGCACGTTCCTCTGAATCTCTCAGCTGCTCGGCGAGTTCACGTGCGCGCTCTTCACTGGCAGCCGCCTTCTTGCGAAGCTCATCCAGCTGATTCGACACCGTATCGTACTCTTCTTCCAGCATGGCGTACAGTTTGCTGGTCTCTTCCTCTCGGATTCCCGCTTCCTTCGTGAGCTTCTCCAGCTCTTCATGGCGAAGCTGCAGTTCCTTCAATTCCTCTTGGGCACTTCTGCGTTCGGACATGCTCCGGTCAGCTTCTTCCTTCATGACCTGGATCTCATCCTGAAGTCCCTTCATTCCTTCTTCCAGGCTTTCGTTTGCTTCCATAAGCTCGACAATTCTCATCTCCAGCTCGCCGGTTTCCTCTTTGCGCTGATCCGCCAGCGTGCGCCAAGATTGGAGCTCGCTGCTTAAACGCTGCAGCTCTTCCTGCTGTTTGCGGGAGGTCTGATTCGCATCCACCACAAGTTTCTGCAGACGACGGCGCTCTTCCTCCGACTTGGCGGATTCCTGCTTCAGGCCTTCGAGCTCCTTCGTCAGCCCTTCCACCTTCGTACGGAAGGAGCGCAGCTCCTGCGAAGAGGCTTCGGCTTGCTGTCTGGACGATTGGAGCGTTTCCTTCAGCTTGTCCGATTCCGCTTTTACAGCACCCAGTTCCTTCTCCGCAGTCGACAAGCGTGATTGGAGCTGCCCGCCGCGAGTTCGCTGCTCGGTAAGCTGCTTTTCCAGCTCCTGGACGGTCCTCGTATGCTTTTGTTCCATATCCTGCACGGTTTTCGTATTCTTCTGTTCCAGATCCTGCACCGTCTTCGTATACTTCTGCTCCAGATCCTGCACGGTCTTCGAGTGCTGCTGCTCCTTCAGGAGCGCCTCTTGTTTATAGGTGCTCTCCTGTTTCTTCAATTGCTCAACCAGCTTCTCTTCGGCCTGCTTCGCAGAGTTCCGTAGACTCTGTTCCAGCTTCTCGATGGCCTGCTTATGAGTGAGCGTCAGCTGCGAAATTTGTCCTTCATAGCGGCGTTTCATATCTTCAATCGACTGCTTATGGCCGCTCTCCAGCTTCTCGCGCTGCTCCTTAAGACGTGCTTCAAGCTGCTGCTTCTCCTTCAGCAGTTCAGCCACGCGGTCGGATTCCTTCTGGAGCAATTCCTTCGTACGCTCTGACTCCGCGGTTAGATTCTCCTTGGACTTCCTGTATTCCTCAGCCAGCGTTGTCTGCTCCGCCAGCTTGTGCTCCAGCTGCTCTAACTGCTGACGATGTCTCTCCTGCTGCTCGATTTGAAGTCCTTGCACCTTGGCAAGCTCCGTGCGCAGTTCATTCCGCTCGGCCGTCATCTGCTTGGCCTCATTCTGAAACTCCAGCTTCTGCAAAGCTTCTTCAGCCATATGTACTGCAGCTAGGACGGCAATGCGCGGGGTATCCAATCGAGAGTGCGCCTTGGATATGGTACGCATGCGGTCATCTACATAATTCGCTACCTGTCTGGTATAATCACTGCTATTGCCAACGAGTTTATAGGAAGTTCCGTAGATGTCTACGGTAACGCTTTTACGGTCCGATGTAGTCAAAATTGTGCCCTCCTTCTATTATGTGTAGATTCTATGATGTCTGAAATGGTCTATTCTCTACATTCATTATATATGAGATAACATCTGTAGACGAACCTCAAGAAAACAGACCGAAGTTTGGTATATGATAACACAGTTTTGTGCTTATAATTATGTACCCTGCGGGCGTCCTGATGCAAATCCCAGTTCAATTTAGAGCAAAAAAGCCCGCATCGAATCTCTGATGTAATGGATTCGATGCGGGCTTTCACAATTCCTGCTATTTTCTTAATTCTGCGCCAAAAGTTTGCTGAAGGGCAGCAACGGCTTTTTCCGTGACGCCGGCAACCTCTTCATCGGTCAGCGTCCGTTCCTGATGACGGTACGTCATGGAGATGGCAACACTCTTCTTGCCCTCTCCAAGCTTGCTGCCCGTGAAGACGTCAAATACCTGAATCTGCTGCAGAAGCTCACCTGCATTCTCCTTGATCACTTGAATCAGGGAGCCGGCTTCAACCTCCTCATTCACCACGATGGCAAGATCGCGTTCCATGCCCGGGAATCTAGGCAAATCGCGGTAAACGACGCGGGCGTTGGTCAGATCATACAGCGGCTCAAGCAGAATCTCAGCGGCATAGGTATCTTCCAAATCCAGCTCCTGCTGCGTCTTCGGATGAATTTGTCCAAGTACACCTAAAAGCCACTTGTTCTCGCCTTGACCCGCATATACGGATGCGGAACGTCCCGGATGGAAGCCAACCGGTCCGTTGGCCTCGTAGGTGATGTCTTCTGCGCGAATTCCAAGGTAGTCGAGCACTGTTTCGAGTGCCCCCTTCAAATCGAAGAAATCCACTTTGGCCGGCTGGACATTCCATTGCTTGCTGCCTTTGCGTCCCGACAACAGCAAACCGAGAACCGGACGCTCCAGCGGCTGCTTCGTCAACGTCTTCTCATGCGTATGGAACAGGTTCCCTATCTCGAACAGAGCCAGGTCCGGCTGCTTACGGTTATGATTGTATACTGCGATATCCAGCAGCTGCGGAAGCAGGCTGGTGCGAAGGACGCTGCGGTCCTCGCTCATCGGCATGGCCAGCTTAACCGCCGTGCCATCTGACGACAGGGAAGTGAACATTTCCGCTTGCTGCGGATGGATGAAGGAATAACCCAGAACCTCCTGGAATCCGCTATGCGTCAGCAAACGACGAAGCGAGCGGCGGATGGCCTGAGCGATGGTCAATGAACCCGGTGTCGTCGGACCTTCAATCGCCGTTGTCGGAATATTGTCGTATCCATACAGACGGGCAACCTCTTCAATAAGGTCCACGTCAAACACGATATCGCCGCGGCGGGACGGCACTTGAACATCCACCATTCCTTGGCCCGCATCTCCGCAAGGGAAATGCAATCGGGCAAAGATCGTTTTTACTTCAAGCAGAGACAGCTCCGTACCCAGATAACGATTGAGCTTCTCCAGCGACAACGTAATCACGGTAGGCTCGGTTTGGGCACTGCCTGCTTCGACGATTCCCTGATGGACAGCGCCGCCGGCATATTTCGCCATCAGTGCCGCTGCACGGTTCAGTGCAGGAATAACTGCGGCGGGATCCACTTCCTTCTCGAAGCGGGAGCTTGCCTCCGAACGAAGTCCCAGCTGACGGGATGTTTTGCGGACGGTACCGCCATCGAACTTCGCCGATTCCAGGAAAATATTCACCGTGCTGTCCGTTACTTCGGAGTCCAGGCCGCCCATAACGCCAGCCAAGGCTACCGGCTTGCCCCCTGCTGTAATCACCAGCATATGCGGCTCCAGGCGGCGCTCCGTGCCGTCCAGTGTCACCATCGTTTCGCCAGCTTCAGCCATACGCACGTGAACCGCGCCATCCTTCAGCTGATCCGCATCAAAAGCATGCAGCGGCTGGCCATATTCCAGCATCACATAGTTCGTAATATCCACGATGTTACTGATCGGGCGAACGCCTGCTGCGATCAACCGGTTCTGCATCCACAGCGGAGAAGGACCGATCTTTACTCCCGTAATGTAACGTGCCGCGTAATGGCTGCACTGCTCATCAGCACCAATCGTAACCGAAATATGATCGGCTGCTGCATCTTGAACCTCCAGAATCTCCTTCTCCGGGTTCGGAAGACTCAGCTCACGCCCCAGAATGGCGCTCACTTCGTAAGCTGCTCCCAGCATGCTGAGGCAGTCGGAGCGGTTTGGCGTCAGATCCAGCTCCAAAATTTCATCGTTCAAACCCAGCACATCCAGAATTGGTTTGCCGATTTCCGTATCAGCCGGAAGGACGAGAATCCCTTCCTGCAGCTCTTTAGGCAGCAGTTTATCATTCATGCCCAGTTCCTTCGCCGAGCAGATCATGCCTTGGGAGAGCACGCCGCGCAGCTTGGCCTTCTTGATATCCATACCGCCAGGCAGCTTCGCGCCAACAAGCGCCACCGGCACCTTCTGGCCAGCATCCACATTTTTTGCTCCGCACACGATCTGGAGATCTTCCTCCTGACCCGCATCCACGATACATACATTCAGCTTGTCTGCGTCAGGATGCTTCTCCTTGCTCTTAACGTAGCCTACGACCACGTTGTTAATGCCTTGATTCCGTTTCTCGATCACATCGATTTCAATACCAGCCGAAGTAATACGGCTCGCCAAATCCTCAGAGGTTACACCTTCGAGCGAAATATAATCGGACAACCAATCGGTTGAAACTCTCATTGTCTATTCACTTCCCTTTATCGTTAAAATTAGATCCGCGTGAACTGATTCAAGAATGCTGTATCGTTGTTGAAGAAGTGACGGATGTCATCCACGCCGTATTTCAGCATGGCAATTCGCTCAACCCCCATACCGAAAGCAAAACTGCTGTACTTCTCAGGGTCATAACCGCCCATTTCAAGCACCTTCGGATGAACCATGCCGCAGCCTAAAATCTCAAGCCAGCCTGTTTGCTTGCATACACGGCAGCCACTGCCGCCGCATCTTACACAGGATACGTCCACTTCCGCGCTCGGCTCCGTGAACGGGAAGAAGCTTGGACGCAGACGGATCTGCGTGTTATCGCCGAACATCTCCTGCACGAATTGCAGCAGCGTCCCTTTCAGATCACTCATGCGAATGTTCTCGCCGATGACCAAGCCCTCGATTTGATGGAACTGGAACGAATGCGTCGCGTCATCGTCATCCCGGCGGAATACGCGGCCCGGGCAGATGATTTTGACAGGAGCTTTTCCGTTCATCGACAGCATCGTCCGGGCTTGCACCGGGGATGTCTGAGTACGCATCAGCAGATCTTCCGTCAAATAGAAGGAATCCTGCATGTCGCGTGCCGGGTGATTCTTCGGCAGATTCAGCGCTTCGAAGTTGAAGTAGTCCGTTTCCACCTCAGGGCCTTCCGCTACCTGATAACCCATCCCGATGAAAATATCCTCGATATCCTGGATCACCTTGCTCAAAGGATGAACCGCGCCTTGGCTGAGCTTGCGTCCCGGAAGGGTTACGTCCACCTTCTCTGCACGCAGGCGCTCTTCGGTTTCCTGCTGCAGAAACGCTTCCTGCTTGCCGGAGATGACTTCCTCAATCGCGCCCCGAACGTCATTGGCCACCTGGCCGATAACGGGACGCTCTTCTGCGCTCAGCGCTCCCATTCCGCGCAGGATTTCCGTCAGAGCACCTTTTTTGCCAAGGTATTTCACCCGCAAATCATTCAGCTGCTGCGGATCGGTAACATCCTGCAATTGCGCCAATGCTTCCTGCTTTAATGCTTCTAATTTTTCCTTCATGGCTATTCGCACACCCCTTTGTAAACTCCATCATAGTACTGAAAACAAAAAAGACTGAAAACAAAAAAGACTGAAAACAAAAAAGGCCTCTCCTCCCGAAAAGGGACGAAGAGACCGTGGTACCACCCTTGTTAACATGCATCATACCCAAACCAAGGCGGTAAAAGGCCTTAGGCCCCGAGTATGCATCATCATGCTCACTTGACCGACGTAACGAATCGGACCCGTTATCCCCTACTGACCGGCTGCATGCCGTGTTCAAGGAACTGCTCCGGAGCGAACTTCACTAGCCTGTTTCTATAGGGACACTCTCAATCCACGGTATCCCTTCCCTGTAAAGAGGCACTAGCTACTTTTCTCCATCCACGCATTTATTACATATGCAAATATATAGGGTTTATTATATGCAACCTTTCGGGATATGGCAAGTTTCATTTCCCCATTTTAACCCTTTCTGACTGATTTTAATCATGATCCCTGATCTTATTCCGACTGAAGCCTGGTCAGCTCAGCCCGGAGCGCCCTGATCTCGGCAAGCCAACTCGCCTCGTCCCCGGCTTCAAAATCTTCGGCTGATAAGCCCAGTAATTCCTGAATCCGATATTCGAGCTCCATTCGCCGATTGTCCTTCTCCGTATTCCCCCTGATCACACCGGTCCGCGAGGCCTGTTCCTCCTCCTCGTCCACACTTCCCTCAAACCAAACCGGAGCTTCCCCAGGCTTCAGCGTGAGCAGCCGATTCGCGATTTTGCGCACCAGATACCGGTCGTGGGATACGAGCGCAATCGCACCCGGAAAACTCACGAGCACTTGTTCAATCACCTCGCGGGTATCCACATCCAGGTAATTCGAGGGTTCATCCAACACGAGCAGGTGCGCCCCGCTGAAATACAGCTTGAGAAAAGCCGTTCTGCACTTCTCTCCCATACTTAGCTGCCCCATCTTCTTAAACACATCGTCCCGCCTGAAGAGGAACGAACCCAGCAAGGTACGCGCACGGCTCTCCGTCATTCCCGGAATGACGAGCAGACTATCCAGCAGCCTGGTTTCATGTTCAAGCCCCTCAAGCTCCTGTGAGAAATAACCGATCTTGACGGAAGGATTTCGGGTAATCCGGCCCTCCTGCGGTTCGATGTCGCCCAGCAGCAGCTTGAGCAGTGTCGTTTTCCCGCTCCCGTTAGGGCCTCTTACGGCCAACCGGTCGCCGCGGTTCAGATAGAAGGTGAGTTTATTAAAAAGCGGTTGATCTCCGTATCCAAAACAGATGTCCTTCACTTGGAGAAGGGTACGGCCGCCAAAAGCTTCCCCTTCCAGGTCCATGTTCAGCTTAGGACCGTTTCGCGGTTTATCCACCCGCTCTGCTTCCAGCCGTTCCAGCGCTTTTTCCTTAGCATGATATCTTGAAATGTTCTTCTTAGCCTTGGCCTTGTAAAAGCTGGCGGTGATCTTGACGTCACTTACGTCTCCGGCCGCGTTATGCGCTTTATGGAACCACTCCTCGTATCTTCGGATCGATTCCTCCAGCGCTTTGCGGGCCAGTTCCTGCTTCCGGTAAAGCGTCTCCCGCTCGCGCAGCTCCCGCTCTTTTTCGCGACGGTAATCCGTATATCCTCCCCGGTAACGCCGGAGTTCCTCCGAGGTCAGCTCACATACAGAGGTTGCTACCCGGTCGATGAATTCCCTGTCATGGGAAACAAACAACACGGTGCCTTTATAGGACGACACCAGCCACTGCTCCAGCCAGACCAAGCTGTCACTGTCCAGATGGTTCGTGGGCTCGTCGAGCAGTAAAAATTTCGGTGCCGATACAAGGAGCCCTGACAGCATGACCTTCGTCTTCTGGCCTCCGCTCAGCTCACGGTAGGATACAGGCCATACCTCCGGCCCGATGCCCAGCATCGTCATCGCTTTCTCCACCTCGGTCTCCCACTGGAAACCGTTCTGGGACTCGTAGCGCTCCAGCAGATTGCCATATTGCTCAAGCAATGGTTCCATTTCTGCAGCGCTGCCGCCGTTCATCCGCTGCTCGACTCCGGCAAGCTGAAGCTTCAGCTGCCATAATGTTGGGTGACTGCGGCTGCGCACCGTATCGATAGCACTCCTATCGACTTCGTCCGGCTCATCCTGCTGTCTGAGCCAGCCCCAGCGCTCTCGTGGGAGAATCGTCTCCACAACGCCCGAGGTCGGCTCGAGCTCGCCGGCCAGGATCGAGAGGAGCGTGGTTTTGCCGGTGCCGTTACGCCCGTACAGCGCAATCCGTTCTCCTTCCGCCACCTCCAGCTGAATGCCTTCAAACAGCGGCCTTCCTTGGAGCTCCATACTTATATCTTTCGCTTTTAGAATCATGGTCATATCGCCTCATCCTCTCTCTTTGAAAAAACTAAAAAAACCGCAAGCGATGGCCTGCGGCGGATGTTATAAAGAGAGGTATGGGGCTGGTCTGATTACCGGGACGAATTTGCACGACCGACACGACTTCGGCTGTTCATTCCAGTCCAGCCTTGACTGTCATTGAGATGAAGCTCAATAACCTCGGCCGTTAGCGGAAGCTGCAAATCCGTTCCGTATATGTGATTGTTTTGCATAAGAGCACCGTTTTGACATAACAAAAAGAGGTACCCCAGTCAGATTGTTCAGACACACCAAATCTCTCCCTCTACCGCCGTAGAGAAACGCCTGCAAAACCACATGCAGTTGTTTAGAGAAAAGGGTGTCTTACTTCATTGGATTGGGTTACCTCGCATTCTTGGAATGAAATTATGGTCATTATAACAGATATTCTTAAGATGTAAAAGGGTTATTAGCTGAATCTCTACATATTTGAATGCCTGCTGTCCCATGTTTATTCCGGTCCCATATACATTTCGAAAAAAAGTAAACAAAAAACCCTTGTCACCAAGGGTTTCCGGTTCTAACTATAAGCGGGTGATGGGAATCGAACCCACGCTACCAGCTTGGAAGGCTGGAGTTCTACCATTGAACTACACCCGCATATCAACCCACAAAAGTGGTAGCTATGCTTTGAAGCATATTCCGATTACTTTTGCGAGGCATAAGCGAATCGGGACGACACGATTTGAACATGCGACCCCCTGGTCCCAAACCAGGTGCTCTACCAAGCTGAGCTACGTCCCGATAGTGAAGATGCTGTCTTTTGAAGACAAAAATAAATATACCATGCTGAACACGTAATTTCAACATGTATTTTATGGAAAATGGATCGTCCGTATTAGAAAGCAAACAGCATCCTTCCGAGGAGGGAAAGATGCTGTATTTCCTTGACTTATATAGGTAGCAGGGCTGCAAGAGCACCTTGCCTATTTCTTGTCGAAAGTCACTTCCGGCGTCGTCAATTTATCATAAAAATCCACAATTTTGTCTTTATCGTCCGAAGCACGGAGTGCCATGGCGGAGCGTGGATGTTCGTCCAGGGTGCCTGTAATCATGTAAGGCATGATATAACCCCACTCTTCTTTTTCGCGAAGAGGGATCATGTAGCGCTCGATAATGTCCAAAACCGGGCGCAGCTCATACTTCGTGCCTTTCAAATGGGTAACCAGCAGCTCGGTCGGGCAGTTGCCGGCCGCACGTCCCATACCGTATACGGATGCATCCAGAAGCTCAACGCCAATATCTGCAGCAACCAGCGTGTTGGAGAACGCCAGCTGCATGTTGTTATGGGTATGAACGCCAAGACGTTTGTTCGGCAGATGCGTCTTGAACTTATTCACAAGGTATTCCATGTCTTTATGATCAAGGCTTCCGTAAGAATCGACGATGTACACTACATCCACGACGCTCTCCCTGATCAGCTCAAAAGCTTCCAAGAGCTCATTCTCCATCACGTTGGAGAGAGCCATGATGTTCAGCGTAGTCTCATAACCACGATCGTGGAAGGTCTGTACCAGCGCCAGCGCCTTATCCACGTCTTTGATGTAACAAGCGACACGGATAAGATCCAGCAAGCTTTCCTCGCGCGGCAAAATATCGTCTTCATCCACACGGCCGATATCTACAAGTGCGGACAGTTTGGTTTTACCTTTATGAGGAATCACTTCTCTGAGGAACTCATCATCCAGAAAACGCCAAGGGCCCGCTTGATCAGCGCCTTTCAGCAGTTTAGGCGAATTTTTATAACCGATTTCCATATAGTCCACGCCAGCCTCATTCAGGCCCGCATATAAATTTTGTACGAATTCCACACTAAAATCCCAATTATTTACCAGTCCGCCATCGCGAATGGTACAGTCTACAATCTTTGTCTGACTACTCTTAATCATTCTAAGCTAAACTCCTCTCGGCAATTTTTCTCTTCATCATACTTGAATGCCGGTTGAAAAGTAAAGCAAAAACGTCCGAAGGACGGACGTTTTACAAAGGGATATCGGACTGCCACTGCCTCTTCATTTCATAACAAGCGCTTCAATCCATGACGACCTGGGCCTGCTTGAGTATCCAGTCGGTGATGGTACGGACGAGCACGCCGGTTGCCCCTTTAGGATCCACGCCCCGCTCCTTGGATAAGTATGCCGTACCTGCTATGTCAAAATGCACCCAAGGCAGCCCTTCAGCAAATGTCCCCACAAAAAGACCGCCTGTTATCGTCCCGCCTTCTCGGCCCGTTTGATTTCGCAAATCCGCCACCTCACTCTTCAATTTATCCCAGAACTCCGGATAGGATGGCAGCGGCCATATTTTTTCGCCGGCCCTCCGGGAGGAGGCAATAAGCTCCTGTAAAAAGGTCTCATCATTGGTTACGGCCCCAGTGGCGATATCCCCCAGAGCCGAAACAACAGCCCCCGTCAATGTGGCCACATCAATCAATCGCGAAGCCCCGAGCTGCTTGGCATAGGTCATTCCGTCCACAAGCACGATACGGCCCTCGGCATCCGTATTCAATACTTCGATGGTGCGGCCGCTCAGTGTCGTGACGATATCGCCGGGTTTAAAGGCGCTACCGCTCATCACATTCTCGGCTGACGGAATCACCATCACTACATTTACTCTGGGGCGAATCCGTCCCAGCGCTTCCATGACGCCCAGTACGGTAGCCGCCCCGCCCATGTCGCTGATCATATCCTCCATCCCGGATGCTCTCTTCAGCGAGACGCCACCGGTATCAAACGTAACCCCCTTGCCAACAAGGCCGACAACATCCTCCCACGTCTCTCGTCCCTGATAACGGATCGCGATCATGCGCGGTGGATGTATGCTGCCCTTACCGACGGCCAGGAGGCCGCCCATGCCCTTCTCGACAATTCCTTCCTCGTCCAGCACCTGGGCTTCAAAACCGTACCGTTTCGCAACCTGAAGCGCCTTCTGGGCCAAGTCTTCCGGCAACAGCATATTGCCGGGCAGGTTCGTTAAATCCCGTGCCAGACAGGTCGCTTCCCCAATCGCTGCCCCTAATGACATCCCCTTTGTCCACCCGGCTTCAAATTCCGCATCCATATCGCCTTCTATATAATAGAGGATTTCTTCTATATTCGTTTGCTCGGAAGCATCACGCTTATAATGAGGTTTGCGATAGCTTCCGAGGATAAAACCTTCAGTTAAAGCCTGAGCAGCATCTTGCGGAGTCTGTTCCGCAGTGAAGTTGAGCATCGTATTCGGAATTTGAATGGCAGCACTGCGTACACCCGATTTCCCGGCGGCTTTTACCGCCTGTGCTGCAAGCAGCCGCAGCTGCTCGGATGTCAGAATTCCTTCGGGACGGCCCAGCCATATTAATAGGCGCGCTCCGCCTTCGATACTCTCCGGCCATACGAATGACCGATTGGGAGTGCCGTCAAATAACCGATTCTCGGCCAACTGTTTGAGCAGCGGATCCCAGGACTCGGAAACACCGCCTTCCGTCGCTTGTTTTTTCGTTACGGGAACAATGATGGCATCGGTATGCACATGCCCAGATGATAAACGGTCCTTTAATGTCCACTTCATGCGTTCTTCTCCTCCTAAAAAAGAAAAAGCCATTCCATCGGAACAGCTGCTCTCGTATTCATTTCAGGCACGTATCGTACAATCTTAGACTTCCGAAACGTCCAACTTGGGAAATGTAATCACAAACTCCGTCCCGGCACCTATCTGGCTATCCACGGCAATCGAGCCGCCATGGTTCCGGATAATACTGTAACTCACGGATAATCCAAGCCCCGTTCCACTCTCCTTGGTCGTGAAGAACGGATTGAACAGATGGTTCAGTGTATTCTGATCCATGCCGCCGCCGTTATCCGAAATGCAGATGTTGATATGTTTTCCCGTATCGCGGGCGGAAATATCAATCACTCCGGTGATGTTCTCATCATGATGCTCATTAATCGCATCCAGGGCATTTTTAATAATATTCAGAATCACCTGTTTGATCTGCTTCACATCCACGGATATAAAGGCAGGTGGGGTCTTATCGGTATGCAGATTAATCTGGCATCCCTTCATTAAGGCTTCACTTTCAGTTAGCAGAACGACTTCCTTCAATAAGGAGGATACGGACACAATCTTGGTTTCTGGAGCCGAGGGTTTGGAGGAATTTAGAAATTCATATATAATATCATTCGCACGATCGATCTCCGTAAGTATAATTCTGGCATACTCGTCCTTACCTAAACTTACGAGATGCGGACGAAGCAGTTGGATGAAGCCACGGATGGAGGTGAGCGGGTTGCGTATCTCATGGGCAATGGAGGCCGAGATCTTTCCCAGCATGGCCAGCTTATCGTTCTGATAAGCGGTTTGCTCAATTCGTTTGAAGTCGGATACATCCTTCACGCTGATCAGAAAATCGCCTTCCATCTGGTCCCCATAAGTCATCGTGATCAGCCACGATCTGCCATATTCATCAACCAATTCATGAAATCTCTTGCGATGGAATACCGTTTCCCGAAAAATGCGAAGTATTTTCCTCTTCTTAAATTTGGATAGCTGGGGATGACGCAACAGTTGGGTCAGCGTACAGCCAGTCAGCGATTTACGGGATACACCTAGTAATTTTGCCATCTGTACATTAACAAATGCCAACACACCGTCACTATCAAAGAGGATGATCCCGCTGTCGAGATTCTCCAGTATGTTCTCATACTTGTTCCTAATAAGCTGGCTGGAATGAAAAGAACGAATTGCCTGCAGCTCAGATTCACGGATTTGACTCAACAAGATGGCTCCCCCTTTTCTTGAAAAGTTGAACTCACCAAACCGACAAAAAAACTTGCAAAAATCAGCTTGTCCGCCTTTGAATCAGAAGCAGCCCGAATCTGCTTCCTTCCATGATAGTCATCGAGACAAAGAAACGTCAATCAGAAATCCTGTCGAAAAATGGAAAATTGCATAAAAATACCATTCCTCGCTCTTATGTATTTTTGTTTATGTATTGTATATAACACCTATTTTCAAACAACTAATATAAACATTACCCCCTTGTGTTTGATTTGAAACATTAAAAAAGCCCCGGGTATTCACGAGGCTTTATTAATTCCTGCATTAAGGTTGCTTCTGGAGCCGGAGCCTGCGCTGACTCATCACGGCAAGCCGTCTTTTCAGTTCGCCCTGCCACTTCTCATCCTCCATCCATTTGGCAACCACCAGGAGATCTAACGACATATCAATCTGACTCTGCACCACCGTTAGCGGATCCTCCGACTCCCGGTTGACAACATTCTCAAAAATCGCATCCTCATCTTCCATCACATAATCCTGAAAATCCACCTGGGATGCTCCGTCACCATGGGCATATTCAGCTAATATTTCATACTCATTCTCAACCCGATGATGTACCTCGACGCGATGGCAGACCGGACAAGACAGCAGGGGAACATTATGTACTTGAGTGCGATAATGCTTCAGTGTACCCTTTGTACCCATCATACTAGCCCCACAGCAAAAACTCATATCGTTCACCCTCCTTTTGTGGATTCTCTACCGTTTCAAAATATTGTATTCGCTTTCAGTCCCGCTAATTCCTTCATGAAAAAAACCTCGATTAAAATTTTAAAGCACGATTCCCTAAACATAAGTCAGTAAGCCTATATATTTAATTATATATCAACGCAGAATGCGGTTCTCTAAACAAGAGTCTTCCCCTATTTCATCCAATAAAATCAGAGGTGAAAAAACCCCCATTACCTGCACATAATGTCAGATAATGAGGGTTGCCTTCACTTTAACGAAATGGAATTACAGGTTGCTGTCGCCTGGTTTCCAGTTCATAGCGCACAATCCGCCGGATTGAAGTGCTTGAAGAACGCGAAGCGTTTCTTCTACACTGCGGCCTACGTCGTTATGGTTAACCACTTGATATTTCAATTCGCCTTCTGGATCGATGATGTACAAGCCGCGCAGAGCAACGCCTTCTTCTTCGATCAGAACACCGTAGTCTCTTGCTACATTTTTGGTGATGTCGGAAGCCAGCGGGAAGTTCAATGCTCCCAGACCATTAGCTTCTTTAGCTGTGTTGATCCAAGCTTTGTGGCTGTGGATAGAGTCAACACTTACACCCAGAATTTCAGTATCCAATGCTTTGAATTGATCGTAAGCATCGCTGAGAGCCGTGATTTCAGTTGGACATACAAAAGTGAAATCAAGCGGATAGAAGAAGAATACGAGCCATTTGCCGCGGTAGTCGGACAGGCTTACTTTACCAAAATCTTTACCGTCTCCTGATACAGTTTCCATTGTGAAATCAGGAGCCGCTTTACCAACCAAACGTTCTGCCATGATTGAATTCCTCCTTAACATATGTAAGAAAATACGTGTATTTTCTACATGCTATGTTCCTATGAACATTTAATAGAAATGTTATCATTGAGGCTAATCAAAGTCAAGATTGTAGACGTTACTTTATTATAATTATTATAAATAAGGAGTTTCTTTGAACGATCGCTTCCTTTATTAACGGATAGCCGCGGCGATCAAATCGCCCATCTCCGTCGTGCTGAGCGCTTTGCTCTTATCCACGGCAATGTCTGCTGTCCGGTGTCCGGCATCAAGCACCTCGGCAACTGCGCGTTCAATTGCGTCTGCCGCATCCTCGTAGCCAAACGTGAGGCGGTACATCAGCGCCACGGAAAGAATCGTTGCGATTGGATTCGCCAAGCCTTGGCCGGCAATGTCCGGTGCCGAACCATGTACCGGCTCATACAGACCGAAAGCTCCTTCGCCCATGGATGCGGATGCCAGCATCCCGATGGAACCTGTCAGCATGGCTGCTTCATCGCTTAGAATGTCGCCGAACATGTTCTCGGTTACGATCACGTCAAAGCTGGACGGACGGCGCAGAAGCTGCATCGCGCAATTGTCTACCAGCACATGCTCCAGTTCCACGTCCGGATATTCAGGAGCGATGCGGTTTACCGTTTCGCGCCACAAGCGGGACGTTTCCAGCACGTTCGCTTTATCGACGGAAGCCAACTTCTTCCGGCGCTTCTGTGCAATCTCGAAGGCTTGATGGACGATGCGCTCTACCTCCGCCGTGTTGTATACGCAGGTATCTACCGCCTCTTCTCCACCAGCGCCTTCACGTCTGAACTTCTCGCCGAAGTATATTCCTCCTGTCAGCTCACGAACGACCATCAGGTCAGTACCTTCCAGAACTTCAGGCTTCAATGTGGACGCATCTTTCAAGCAATCGAAAATGACAGCCGGACGCAGGTTGGAGAACAGGCCAAGCTCTTTACGGATGCCAAGCAATCCCGTTTCCGGGCGAAGCTCCTTCGAATTGTTGTCCCATTTCGGTCCGCCCACCGCTCCAAGCAATACAGCATCGGCACTTTTACATACATTCAACGTTTCTTCTGGCAGCGGCGTCCCTTTCTCGTCAATGGCAATGCCGCCAAACAGCGCATGTTCCGTCGTAAATGAATATCCGAACACCTCTTCGGTACGTTTCATGATCTTCTCCGCTTCGGCCACTACTTCAGGACCGATGCCGTCTCCGGCAATTACCGCGATTTTTTTCGTTTCTGCCATTCTTCGTCACTCCTTATTTATATATACACTGGTCGTATTTAATCATCTAGTTACTGTTGTAACATACTTCCCCCTCGATTGACCAAGATATAGAAACTATGAACTTAATTCGTTTTGCCTATAAGTAGGGGGAATGTGATCAGGGAGATGGCAGCGTCGAAGAGTCGTGCAGAAGCTTCGAAGAGTTAATGTGGGAGGCTCCGAGTACGTATCGTTCCTCCAATCGCTGTTGTCGCCGAATTTCTGAATTGTATTTCAGGGGTTGAAATTCGGCTCCAAAGGCGACCGCTTCGCTTTTCCGGAATCGATTCGTCCTCTCCGCTGCTTCGAAGCCGAACGGATTAGCAGGCTCAACGGAGAAGAGCGAATCTCCCTGACCACAAGGGTGGTGGGAGTTTGAAGAGCCGCCCTATGCATAAGCATGGGACGGCTCTTCAAGGTAACATCTTGTTGGGAGCTCGGTTACTCCTGGTCTTGCTTATTGTTCTTGTAATTGCTCTTGCTACTTGATTCTGCTGCTTGATTCTGCTCCTTGCTCCTAGCTCCTCCTGTTTGCGCGTTCCTGCAATGTTCCAACTTCCACCTATCTCACCGCTTCTGCTCTTTCATCCGACGAACTCCTGGATGGAGGAGCAGGGAAATTACAAATTGGCTTTTTTGGACAACTCGTCAAGGTCCGGTACCTGAATCGGATGCGTCTTCTGGAAATCGTTAAACAGCTTTTCCTGAAGCTCGTAATAACTGTCCATCCCCTTCATGCTCTCATCGGACAGGATGCTTTCGATTAATTTGCTTTTGTACAGCGAGGTTTCGTAGCCCTGATATACCTCATCACTGCTCCAAAACTCTTCCTCCGTCTTATCCGAAATACGAATGCGGTTCTCCATGATGTAAAGAATTAACCGGTGGTTTTCGTCATTCGGATCAGCTTCATTCAGCGCTGCTTTCTGAAAATCGATGGCCTCTCTGACTTCTTCGGGGGATACAACTGTGCCTGACTGTTTGGCGTAATTCGCCGTTAACTGCGTGATGACCATTTCTTGCAGCAATACGGCATCGGAAGGAATCTCTTGCACTTGGTTTAGGGCATATATCAAATCTCTGTTTTTCCTGGCTAGAACAAATTCGCTCAGCGATATCTTCACATCTTCTTTATCTACAACCCAAGTTGGGCTGGGATGATTTTGGAGTTTGTCTTGAAGCACTTTCATCGAATCAAAGGCTTCCCTAATGATTTGTTTGTTAATTTCCGTTAGCGAAATGGATTGAAAACTGGTCAGATCAGACATGGATTCCTTGAAATCAGTATCGACAGTAGTCTTTGGCTCTGTTTGGTTGCAGGCGGTGATTATCAACGCCGAGGTTAGCACAACAAGCAATGAAAGTTTCCTGAAAGGAACTAGTCGATTCATCCTACCCCTCCTCGTAAAATCAGTCACTATCCATATTAACGTTTCCGAACGCCGTTAGTTACATTTTTCTGCCAATACGCTACAATAGGGGTGAATTTGTCTTATACCTTAAACGACCAAGGAGTGATCATCGATTATGAAGTACACTGCTCTAGGTAAATCCGGTATGAAAGTAAGTCGCCTGTGTCTGGGGACGATGAATTTCGGTCCTGCCACGGATGAGAAAGAAGCCTTCCGCATTATGGATGCTGCGCTTGACGCCGGCGTCAATTTCTTCGATACGGCGAACGTCTACGGCTGGGGCGAGAACTCCGGACTGACCGAAACCATTATCGGACGTTGGTTTAATCAAGGCGGAGGCCGCCGTGAAAAAGTCGTTTTGGCAACCAAATTCTACGGCTCCATGAGTGATCCTCTGGATGGCCCCAACAATGAAGCCGGACTATCAAGCTATAAACTTCGTCGTCATCTCGAAGCATCGCTCAAGCGTCTGCAAACGGATCATATCGAGCTGTACCAAATGCATCACGTGGATCCTTCCGTTTCATGGGACGAGCTGTGGGGAGCTTTTGAGGTTGCGGTTCATCAAGGAAAAATCGGATATGTCGGGTCCAGCAACTTTGCGGGCTGGCAGATTGCGGTTGCGCAAGCCGCGGCCCAAAGCCGTCACTTCCTGGGCCTCGTTTCCGAGCAGCATAAATACAGCCTGACCTGCCGATTGCCGGAACTCGAAGTGCTTCCCGCTTCGCAGCAGCTCGGACTCGGCGTTATTCCATGGAGCCCGCTGGACGGGGGACTGCTGGGACGCAATGCGCTTAAAAAAATCGAGGGCTCGCGCAGCGGAGGCAACGCGGAGCGCGTGGAGAAACACCGCTCGCAGTTGGAACAGTTCGCCGCACTCTGCCAAGAGCTCGGCGAACCGCAGGATAACGTCGCCCTTGCCTGGGTGCTTAAGAACCCGGCCGTTACGGGACCGATTATCGGACCGCGCACGCTGGAGCAATTCGAAAGCTCCCTGGGCTCGCTTGAGATCGAACTTGATGAATCCGTGATGAAACGTCTGGATGAAATATTCCCGGGTCCGGGCGGCGCCGCTCCACAGGCCTATGCCTGGTAAGATTCGACTTTTCGCTTCCACACCCATGATGGTTAAAGGCTTGGTGTAAGTGTCTTGATACCAGCATTACACGACTGGCCAAGCATAAATAAAACAAATAAAAGAGGAGCCGCTTCAATAGCTGCCCCTCTTTTTCATGGTATGCTCCTTCAGCGCTCACGCTGCAAGCAGAGCTCCCATCACACCAAGTATGGATTACAGTGTAGCGCGCTCGCGCCGGCTAAACGTTTTGCGTTTCTCGATCAGGACATTAACCGCATCCACGTAAGCTCTTGCGCTCGCTTCCAGGATGTCGGTGCTCAAGCCGCGGCCTTGCGCCGCCACGTCGTTCTGCGACAGCACCACATGCACTTCGCCTTGAGCATCCTTGCCGTGCGTAACCGATTTGATCGAATAATCCGCAAGCGTAACTTCTTCGCCGGTCACCTTGTCGATCGCGTTATAGATCGCGTCCACGGAACCGTTGCCCTCAGCCTCTTCCTCAATCGTCTGATCCACGGTCGCAATGCGAACCCGCGCCGTCGGCGTTGATTCATTGCCGTAAGCAACAAAGATCGTTTCCAGCTTGAACACTTCCGGCGTATCGATCAGTTTCTCTTCCAGCAAAGCCAGCAGATCCTCATCGGATACTTCCTTCTTCTTGTCAGCCAGCACCTTGAATTTGGCGAATGCGTCATTCACCTGTTCTTCGCTCAGCTCGTAACCCAGATCCAGCAGCTTCTCACGGAAAGCATGACGGCCGGAGTGCTTGCCTAACACCAGCTTGCTTTCTTTGAGCCCGATGGACTCCGGCGTCATAATTTCGTAGGTCGTCTTCTCTTTCAGCATGCCGTCCTGATGAATGCCGGATTCATGAGCGAATGCGTTCGCGCCGACAATCGCTTTGTTACCAGGCACAACCATACCGGTCAGCTTGCTCACAAGGCGGCTCGTGCGGGCGATTTCGGTCAAGACCAGCCCCGTCTTCGCTCCGAAGAATTCGGAACGCGTCTCCAGCGCCATCGCAATTTCCTCGATTGCGGTATTGCCTGCACGCTCACCGATTCCGTTGATCGTGCCTTCGATCTGATCGGCCCCGTTCAGAATGGCAGCAAGGGTATTTGCCGTCGCCATGCCCAGATCGTTATGGCAGTGCGCACTCAGCTGCACCTTCTCGATATCCGGAACATTTTCCTTCAAGTATTTGAAGATGGCCCCGTATTCCGAAGGGTTCAAGTAACCCACGGTATCCGGAATGTTCACGACATTGGCGCCTTCGCGCACAGCCATGCCGACGACCTCTGCCATGAAATCAAGCTCTGTCCGGCCGGCATCCTCCAGGGAAAACTCCACTTTGGAAAAGTATTTCTTTGCATAACGGATCGAGGCCTGCGCCGTTTCCAGCACCTGCTGCTTCTCCATCCGCAGCTTGAACTTGCGGTGAATCGGGGAAGTCGCCAGGAACACGTGTATGCATGGATCCTGTGCTCCCTGAAGCGCTTCGCGAACCGCATCGATGTCACTCTCTCTGGAACGAGACAATCCAATGACCGTGACGTCTTTAACCGCACGTGCCACTGCGTTCACAGCAGCAAGGTCACCGGGTGACGCCGCTGGAAACCCTGCTTCCATGCGGTCGATTTTCAACTTTTCGAGTTGAAGGGCGATTTCCACCTTTTCCCGAGTGTTCAAATTCACGCCAGGAGACTGCTCTCCATCTCTCAGCGTTGTATCAAAGACATAAATCTTTCGCATGTCGGCACCTCCTTGAAGTTTATCGCTTGACGTAAACATCCGGCGGCAGGTTGACTTAATCCCCTGCCGCCGGCTGCTTTAATCTAACGGGTCCCATGCAGCAGCACCATCCATCTCATGCTTGACTGCTCCATACCCGGAAGAATTCCTTATGAATTCTATATATTCTTATTTCTTGATCCAATGCATCATTTCGCGAAGCTCCGCACCAACCACTTCAATCGGATGCTCGGACTCGTTGCGGCGGGTAGCTGTCAGGAAAGCACGTCCCGATTGATTCTCAAGGATAAAGTCGCGAGCGAATTTACCTTGTTGAATATCGGAGAGGACTTCTTTCATTGCCTTCTTCGTATCTTCGGTTACCACGCGCGGGCCTGTTACATAGTCGCCGTACTCCGCCGTGTTGCTGATGGAGTCGCGCATGCTTGCAAGACCACCTTCATAGATCATGTCCACGATCAATTTCAGCTCATGCAGGCACTCGAAGTATGCCATTTCCGGCGCGTATCCAGCTTCAGTCAATGTTTCAAAACCGGCTTTGACCAATGCGGATACACCGCCGCACAATACCGCTTGCTCACCGAACAAGTCGGTTTCGGTTTCTTCGCGGAAGGAAGTTTCGATAACGCCTGCACGAGTACAACCGATACCTTTAGCATAAGCAAGACCGATCGCCTTAGCTTGTCCAGTTGCATCTTTCTCGATTGCAATCAATCCAGGTACGCCAAAGCCTTCAACATACGTACGGCGAACCATGTGACCTGGGGATTTAGGCGCCACCAGAAGAACGTCGTTGTCTTTAGGAGCTACGATCTGACCAAAATGAACGTTGAAACCGTGGGAGAACATCAGTGCCGCGCCTTTTTTCAGGTTTGGCTCGATATCGTTCTTGTACACCGCTGCTTGTGTTTCGTCCGGCATCAGGATCTGCACCACATCTGCACGGCTAACGGCTTCAGCTACAGGAAGCACTTCGAAACCATCGTTTTTCGCTTTGTCGAACGACTTGCCTTCACGAAGACCAATGACAACCTGAAGTCCGCTGTCACGCAGGTTTTGCGCTTGAGCATGACCTTGGCTTCCATAACCGATAACCGCGATTGTTTTGTCTTTCAACACGCTGAGTTCTGCATCTTGTTCATAATAAGTAGTAATTGCCATTTGTATAAGTCCTCCTTTGATTTTAAAGACCCTTCATGATGAGCGGGTATCTCAATAGACCGAATCCATTCTCGATCTGCTGAGACACCCGCTCATGACATGCAGGTGTCTAACGCTGATATTAGCTATAATTTGTTATCCCGGTTCAAGACAATCGTATAAAATAATTACGCATTACCGCGAATCATCGCGGTAACCCCGGTACGGGAAAGCTCCTGGATGCCATACGGCTTAAGCAGTTCGATCATAGCATCGATTTTGACGGTATCGCCAACAACCTGAACCATCAGGTTGGCTGTGCCGATATCCACGACGGATGCACGGAAAGTCTCGACAACTCCCATAATTTCCGGTCTGGCCGAAGGCTCGGCTTTTACTTTGATCAGGGCGAGCTCTCTGGCTACCATCGGTTTCGAGCTCAGGTTGATAACTTTAATTACATCGATCAGCTTGTAGAGCTGCTTCTCCACCTGTTCCAGCGTCGTTTCATCACCCGTGGTTACGATAACCATCCGGGACAAGCCGGATTCCTCCGACTGCCCCACGGTAATGCTCTCGATGTTAAAGCCCCTGCGTCCGAATAACCCGGATACGCGCTGCAGGACACCCGGCTGGTCGTTCACTAGTACGGCAATGGTATGTTTTGTACTCATCTTACGCATCCCCCATCAGCATTTGATCGATTGTCGACCCTTGCGTCACCATCGGATACACGTTCTCGCCTTTCTCTACAACGAATTCAACGAGGACGGGTCCCGGTGTTTCCATCGCTTCGGCCCAAGCACGCTGTGCTTCTTCTTTCGTGGTGGCACGAAGTCCTTTGACACCGTAGGCTTCAGCCAGCTTGACGAAATCAGGGCTGCCTGCCAGATCGATGTGGCTGTAACGGTTATCGTAAATCAGCTCCTGCCATTGACGAACCATGCCAAGCACCTGGTTGTTGATGACAACGATTTTTACCGGAATGTTGTTGATGGCACAGATGGCAAGTTCTTGCGAACACATCTGCATGCCGCCGTCCCCGTTGATCGAAATGACCAGGCGATCCGGATGCGCCATCTGGGCACCAATCGCGGACGGGAATCCGAAGCCCATCGTTCCAAGACCGCCGGAGGTGATCCAGGAACGCGGCTGGTTGAACTTGTAATACTGAGCGGACCACATTTGGTGCTGGCCAACGTCAGTCGTTACAATCGCTTCACCCTTTGTGGTGTCGTTCAGCATTTCGATAACCCATTGCGGCTTCAGCACCGTATCCGAATCGACGTAACGGAATGGGTATTCGGCTTTCCATTTTCTGATCTGGTCTCTCCAGGCATCTGCTTTCGCAGCGTATGGAACGAGCGGATTCAGCATCTCAAGCACGGTCTTCACATCGCCGACAATCGGGATATCGGTTGGCACGTTCTTGCCGATCTCTGCCGGGTCGATGTCGATATGAACGATCTTCGCATGTGGCGCGAATCCGTCCAGCTTGCCTGTAACCCTGTCATCGAATCTTGCCCCGATGTTGATTAGCAGGTCCGACTGCTGAATACCATGGTTCGAGGTGTAGGTTCCGTGCATGCCCGGCATTCCTGTCCACAAGTCATGACCGCTCGGGAAGGCACCCAGACCCAGAAGCGTTGTCGTGATCGGAATCCCGGATTTATTCACGAATTCGTACAGACCTTCATGAGCTCCGGAGTAAATCACGCCGCCGCCGGCAAGAATCATAGGACGCTCGGCTTCCTCAATCGCACGGGCCAATTTATCCAACTGAAGTTTGTTTGGTACCGTCCGAGGATTATATCCTCTCAGTTGAATTCGTTCTTCCGGCTGGAACAGCGTGGTTGCCGCGGATACATCCTTCGGAATATCAATCAGTACCGGACCTTTGCGGCCGGTAGAAGCGATATGGAAGGCTTCGTGAATCACCCTTGGCAGATCCTTTACATCTCTTACCAGATAACTGTGTTTCGTAATCGGCATCGTGATGCCCGTAATGTCCGCTTCCTGGAAAGCGTCCGTACCGATCAGGGTTGTTGCAACGTTACCGGTTATCACAACGAGCGGAACGGAATCCATATAAGCTGTTGCGATACCGGTCACAAGGTTCGTTGCCCCCGGTCCTGAAGTCGCTATGCACACACCGACTTTGCCGCTTGCGCGAGCGTAACCGTCAGCTGCATGAATGGCGCCTTGTTCGTGACGGGTCAAGACGTGATTGAAATCCTCAAAACCATACATGGCATCGTAGATGTACAGGACCGCTCCGCCCGGATACCCAAAGACGCATTCGACACCTTCGAGCAGAAGACTCCGAAGCAAGATTTCCGATCCGGTAATCACTTCAGGCTTCAACCATTTCTCTCGTAATTGTTCTGTAGACCGCACTTCTGGAGTTTGCGCGCTCATCAGTCATCCTCCTCTCAAATATTGGCACTCTTCCTTCAAGCAACAAAAAAACCTTCCGTCGCCACACCCGGAGTATCTCCGTGTGAGGGACGAAAGGTTTAGCTTCCGTGGTACCACCCATGTTTGCCCTACACTTCGCAGTGTAAAGCCTCAGCAGGTATGAAGAACACAATGAACACAACTCTTCAATATCTGCAGTCCGTAACGTGGACTAAGACGATTCCCCCTAATAAACGCTGTTACGACTTAATGCGATAAAGTCATAGCGTAGCATCTTTCAGGGAAACAGCTCCGAGGTGAGCTCGTATAAAAGGGGTTTTGGTGGTGGTTTCAGCTGATCCATCCACTCTCTGAACAAAAGAGCCCTTTAAACTTCGTCCTCATCATTGCCGATTGGATATATTCGTTAAAATGTTTAGAAACATTATATGATTCATTCATTCCAGAAGTCAACACATTTATTTTACTTCCGATGAAAGATTTTCATTCACAATTGGAGCAATCCCTTCTCCTTCTTGATGCAAAACACGCTCTTAAACCCTGCTACATATGATAAATGGAGCTATCCTTAATAGCGGTGAAGGGAGGAAACAACACGATGATCCGCTATCGAACACCGGAGCTGGATGATCCGATGATTCTACAACTCATTGAGTCCCAACTCGTCCCGCTTTCCCATATGACCCAAAAAGAGCTGGACATCATACGCAAGGATATTCCCTCTCGATTACGACGCGGCGTGACCCTTGTTGCTTCGCCTCAGGATAACGATAAAATCATTGCCTTTATCCATTTTATGATGCACGGCGAACTTCTGTATATCGATATGCTGGCCGTTGCATCCACCGCACAGCGAAGACGGTGGGGTGTCCGATTGATGGAACATGCCGAACGTTTCGCTGTATCCCGCGGATGCAAACGCGCCAAGGTTATGGTGGATATTGGCAACCACACCGGACTTAACTTTTACCGAAAGCTTGGCTATACGGTGACAAGAATGATCGAACTCAGCCGATGTTATGAGTTGGAGAAGATTTGGTTCCTCTAATTACCAGAAGAAGCCTGGTCCGAAACCAGGTCCAAAGCCCGGCCCGAAGCCGCCATACCCCGGTCCGAAGCCGCCGTATCCTCCTGGATAGCCTCCCGGATATCCACCGAATCCGCCACCATAGCCTCCACCGAACGCATAGGGTGCCGTCCCAATGGCAAGAAGGTCAAACAATGCGAGCGGAAGAATCGCCTTGGTCTTCACCTTTTTCCCCTTGGTTGCCGGTTCTACAAAAAGGCGGTTGCCGGAAACGCGTACCAGCTTGCCTGTCACCATCGTCCCGTCCTTCTTATACGCTACGATCTGTTTGCCCACATATGATTTCACTTTTGCCTTGCTGACAGGCTTGTGCATAAGATCCCTCCTCAGGTAATATACATTTCAATCTATTCCGGAAGGAGTTCCCTTGCTTGTTTCATGGCCCTTACGATGGCTAAAGATAGGTAAAAAACTCCTCATGCCCTTCATTCAGCGCTTACGATTCCTATGTATGACGGACAGGAGCGCAAAATAAAAAAACCGCCGTAATATTACGGCGGTTTCTTCATACACGTATAATTAAGCGTTCACTTTTTCTTTAGCTACAGTAGCCAAAGAATTGAACGCGTTCAGATCATTAACAGCCAGATCAGCCAGCATTTTACGGTTAATGTCCACGCCAGCAAGCTTCAGACCATGCATCAATTTGCTGTAAGACAGACCGTTTTGACGAGCAGCCGCGTTGATACGAACGATCCACAATTTACGGAAATTACGTTTCGTATTGCGACGATCCCGGTATGCATAAACGAGGGATTTCATTACCTGCTCGTTCGCTGTTTTAAAAATGCGGTGTTTGGAACCGAAATAACCTTTCGCAAGCTTCAATACTTTTTTATGTCGACGACGAACGACAAATCCGCCTTTAACTCGTGCCATATCAAAAGACCTCCCAATAATTGTTGTTTACTATTTCAAGTTAGCCAGACCCTGCTTCAAACGTTTAACATCTCCAGGCGCCATAACTGGGCTATTGGACAATACGCGCTTCGCGCGCTTGGATTTGTGGGAAAGCAAGTGGTTTTTGTAAGCTTTATAACGTTTAACTTTACCAGTACCAGTAATCTTGAAGCGGCCTTTCAGGCTGCTATGTGTTTTCATTTTAGGCATTGTAGTACTTCCTCCTCTAATTTCTCTTAGGCTTTTGGAGCCAAAATCATAATCATGCTTCGGCCTTCCAATTTCGGTTGACGTTCAATGACGCAGAGATCCGCCACTTCCACCTTCACGCGCTCCAAAATCTTTTGACCAATGTTAGCATGGGTGATTTCACGACCACGGAAACGCACGGAGCATTTCACTTTGTCGCCGTCTTTCAAAAACTTAACGACATTGCGAAGCTTGGTTTGATAATCATGCTCCTCAATGTTGGCTCGGAACCATACTTCTTTGATATCCACAATTTTCTGGTTCTTACGTGCTTCCTTCTCTTTCTTCTGCTGCTCATAGCGGAATTTACCGTAGTCCATGATGCGGCATACCGGCGGTTTCGCCTGAGGGGCCACGTTCACCAGATCCAGATTGAGATCAATTGCCATTTGCAGTGCTTCACGAATCGGCTTGATCCCGATTTGTTCACCTTCGGCACCAACCAAACGTACTTCCTTGGCCCGAATCTCGTCATTGATCATATGTTCTTTACTGATAGTCCTCCACCTCCAAATTACTTGTTGTTCCTGTTTGCAAAAAAAATAAAGGGATGACGGGTTAATCACCGACATCCCTATTTGATACTCATCTCACAAATGAAGTTAAATCCATTCATTGATTTCGTGATCAAACCAGCCAACACATGTCGGTCAGGTGAGAAGCGGCGCTTCTGCTTGCAATCAGATATTCTGTTTAACAGACTAGGATAGTATAACAGGTCATCCTATCTTCTGTCAACACAGAGGGAATAAAAAAATGGGATTAGCCTTGTTTGCTTTGAACTTCTTCAAGGCGCACAACCCGGGTATGCTCCGTATGGCTCCACTGCTTGTTGTTCTGCGTGAAGAACGCATACACCGTGATGGGATACCACGACAGCAGGTAAATCGGGAACAGCACCAGATACATGTACACCTTCTTGTACTTCACCTTCTCCAGAATCATCGCGATCATGAACGTGAACACATTCGCCGCGATCGCTGTAAAGCTCAGCCATAGCGGTAAATAACCGTACAGGTTCGCGATATTCGGACCATTGAAGAATGAGCTGTCCACCCAGATGATGGCCGTCAACAAGAAAGTCAGCAGTACGATGTAAACGTTGACTCCGTACAAGGCCAAGTCCAGCTTCACAAGGCTGCGTTCTTTAATGGCACGCCACAGCAGCGGGAAGAAATAACGACGGGCAACCGTAAAGTGACCCTGCATCCAGCGCAGGCGTTGTCTGGCGGAAGCCTTAAACGTAAGCGGCTTTTCGTCAAATACCTTCGCGTCATAGTTGAACTTCGGATACACGCCGCGCATAACGCTGCGCATCGTGAACTCCAAGTCCTCAACCAGACTGGTTGCGCCCCAGCCGATCTCCTTCAAGAGATTGGTCTCAAAGCACATTCCCGTACCGCCAAGGAAGTTCGCCATGTTCAGATTGCTGCGGGAAAGCTGCCACAAGCGGTTTATATACCAGTAAGACACCCCGTAAGAGGCAGTGATCCAGGAATCCTCAGGGTTCTTGGTATCGATATATCCCTGGATAACTCTCGCTCCAGAGCAAAGATCATTGTTCATTTCAATCAAGAAATTCGGATCCGCCAGATTATCCGCGTCAAACATGACGACCGCGTCATACTGGCGCGGCATCGCCCAGAGCTCTTTCAGCATCCATTCGATGGCATAACCTTTGCCTCGAAGATTCTGATTCGTACGCACGCATGCGTTCATCCCGTGGGCACGGACGATCTCTGCTGTACGGTCTGTACAGTTGTCACAGATGACAAATACGTCGTACAGATGTTTTGGATAATTAAGCTGTTTCAGGTTCTCCATTAATGCACCGACAACCTGTTCTTCGTTATGAGCAGCAACTAACACTGCAAATGATTTATTGGGTTCGAACTGTTGTTTCTTTTTTCTTTTGACCAGACCAAACAAAGAGAATACGAACTGGTACACACCCACCGCGGCCAAGAATAGTTGGAGCGCGATAAAGATGGCGTCTGTCATGATTCTCCGTTACCCCCTTTTTATAACCCGAGAATGTTTGTTATTTTTTTCTCTCTAAGTTTTTCGCTTTTTTTGTTGTTGCTATGACCCTGTGACTTGTGTCTGTCCTTCTAGTAGCCTCGGTGCCGCGGGGCAACTTTGCACGTCATACACGATTTTCCACACTTTTGAATCTTTTGTCAAAACCGTGGAATGCTCTAATTTACGGAAAAACTTCGTAAAAGAGCTCAGCTTGCAATCCCGTTTGCCAGCAAGCTTCGTTTCAAACGGCTTTAGTTCTTATTTTCATCCGTTTTCTTGCTTTTTATTTCTCTTGGCTGCCCATTTTTTCTTTTTCGACTTGTCCGTCAATAAATAAACGCAACAGACACCCAAAAAGTTTTCGTTTTTTTAATGCTCTTTCTCTAATAAACTTTTTGATGTCCGTTTGAATCATTGTAGCGGCATCTCATACTCAAGTCAAAAGACCACGGACCCTGATTTTCTACAAAATGCGCGCCGCTGACTAACTCCTTAAGTAGCAAGGTGCCAGCGAGCAGCTTGCCGAATAAAGATTCCGTTTCCGGGACCAAAGTCCCTGAAACACAAGCGGAGAATGGTTGATTTCTTTTCCCAAAGTCGATATGTTAAAGTTAAAGAATAACGCTGCAGAACGGGTGAAAAGTAGTGGCTAAAAAAAGAGTCTTGCTGTTATCTGAAGGGTTCGGTGCAGGCCATACACAGGCCGCTTATGCACTCTCCAGCAGCCTGCGCCAGTTATCGCCTAGCGTACAGACCAAAGTTCTCGAGCTCGGGAGCTTCTTGAACCCTAAAATCGCTCCACTGATCATTTCGGCCTACAGAAAGACGATTACAACTCGCCCGAGATTGGTCGGGTACATGTATCGCCATCAAAAGTCCTTTAACCGCTTTACGGCTTTAGCTCTTCACCGAATGTTCTATACAAGCACCAAAAACGTGGTTAGACAGCTCAAACCCGACATCATTGTGTGTACCCACTTTATACCAAGTGCGGTCATCTCGCGTTTGAAACGGCTGGGCATTGATGTGCCTCTGTGTACCGTTATAACCGATTATGATGCTCACGATACATGGATTAGTCCTGAGGTCGACCGATATTTCGTGTCCACGCCGGAAGTGAAGCGAAAGCTGCTCAATCGCGGGGTGTCGCAAGCCAAAATTCAGGTCACCGGCATTCCGATCCATCCCGACTTCTGGACGCATCCGAGCAAGAAGGAAATCAGGGAACGATTTAATCTGTCCGATATGCCTACCGTGCTTGTGATGGGCGGAGGCTGGGGCATCATGAATGACGAAGTTGTGCATGAATTTTTGACCCGATGGCGGGAAGAAGTACAGATTATATTTTGCCTCGGCAATAACGACAAGGGACGCGAGGAGATGGAGAACAACCCTCGGTTCCAGCATCCAAACATCCGGATTTTGGGTTTTACGCGTGAGATCGACAAGCTGATGGAGGTGTCGGATCTGCTCGTTACGAAGCCTGGCGGCATGACATGCACCGAAGGCCTTGCCAAAGGAATCCCGATGCTGTTCCATCAGCCTCTTCCGGGGCAGGAAGAAGAGAATTGCCAATACTTTACGGCGCAGGGATTGGGTGAGCCTATCCACTCGCTGGAGGTTATTGGCAGCTGGATGAACAAACTGCTTCATCAATACGACGTAATCCAACAGCAACGGGCGCAAAATTTGCGAGACATCGAACGATTCCATCCGATGCAAAGCGCACGCAGCATCATCGATATGCTGGAAAACGAAAAGGTGTACTCCTGAAGAGGAGCACACCTTTTTTACGTCGTTTTCCGCGAACATGTCATCGCAGTTGATAGATTTCCTACTATTATAATAGATGCAAACGCTATCATCGGGAAGACTCTAGTGTACAGACGTTATTTACCGTATTTTTCAAGGCGATTCTTATGGTAGGAAGCAAGTGCTTCCTTGCCGACAATAGCCTCGCAGCGATGAATCTGCATACCTTGACCGACGAATTTGGTCTCGTATTCTGTCATCACGTGTTCTTCGTTCAATCCGTCACGATGCAGATCCAGCGAAATGTTCGTCATTTGCAAGCCATAATCGGCAAATGCATTCAGGGAGAACTCAAAGAGTGTAACCGAATCGGTCTTGAAATGAATTTCCCCGCGTTCGTTCAGGATCTGGGAATACTTGTCCAAAAAACGCGGATGCGTCAAACGACGGCGGGCATGCTTCGATTTTGGCCACGGATCACTGAAGTTCAAATATAAACGTTCGATCTCGCCGGGTTCAAAAACCTGCTCGACGTTCTCGATATTAAACAGCGCCAGCTTCAAATTCGGCGGGGTATCGATACCGTCCTGAGCCCAGACATTGCGTCCCTTTTCGCTTGCACGGCGAATCAGCTCGTCGTACATGTCCACCCCGATAAAATTCACTTGCTGATGCTTGTAACTCATCTGGCTAATAAATTGGCCCTTGCCCATGCCGAATTCGACATGAATCGGAAGGTCATTGCCAAATAATGAAGCCCATTTTCCTCTATATTGACCGGGGTCCAAAACGACCAGGTCTTCCTGCTGCTCCAGATTTTCCCGTATACCTTTTCTTCCGCGTAAACGCATGTCATACCTCCGAAACTTTCCAAGTAATTTAGAATGATATCCCGATACTGCATTTATTGTGACGAAGTTAATCCCAAAAGTAAAGAGCCCCATAGAAAAAGGAACCTATGCTCTGCTTAACGCAAAGGATTTAGGTTCCTCTTTCTTATATTTGGAATTGGGGTTCCGCGATGGTTAAACTGTGAATAATCTACCTTTCTTCCGACGCAAAATCAAACGTCTTCTCAAAGGCGGCCCGAATCTTGCGACGTGCCGAAGCCTTCACATCCTGGTTGGAGTTAAACTCCACGCCGGTAAGGGCTAAAGCTTCGTTCGGGGTAAGCTCCACAGCGATTTTGTCTCTACTGTCATTCTTTACTGTCGATGAATTCATTCGTAATCACCTCACGGTATTATTGTATCCATGACGTCACACAAATATGAATCCTATCCGATATATACCCATGCCAAAATTGCTTGAATCATATTTTTATTTTTCTATTTTAAATATACCAATTATATGCAATTCATTCAAGTAACAACATTTTAATTAGGCTTGAAGACCTGTATATAACGCAAAGTTTTATTTTTTGTTACAATGGACATATCTGCTTAAGTAAAGGTTAAGTCAAACATGTATACTCTGAGGCACGGCTAAGGCTGTCTGTCTCTATTCATCTTATGCGGCTATAAAAAGGAGCACACATGAGTACACCACTTAAACCCGCCCCAACGTTATGGGGCGACAAACGATTTCATACATGGAATTACGAGATGCGCAGCCAATTCGAGGAAAAAGTATTCAAGGTTATGCTGGATGCGGGCTTTACGTGCCCGAACCGCGACGGCACGATTGCCAAGGGCGGGTGCACCTTCTGCAGCGCCCGCGGCTCCGGTGATTTTGCCGGACGGCGTCGGGATGATCTTGTTACCCAGTTCAACACCATTCGTGACCGGCAGCACCAGAAGTGGCCGAGCGCCAAGTACATCGGTTATTTCCAAGCCTATACCAATACCTATGCTCCGGTCGAAGAGCTTCGGGAATACTATGAAGTCATTCTGCAGCAGCCGGGTGTTGTCGGCTTGTCGATCGCGACACGCCCCGATTGCCTGCCTGACGACGTCGTGGAATACTTGGCGGAGCTGAATGAGCGAACCTATCTCTGGGTGGAAATGGGCCTGCAAACGATCCATGATTCCACCTCCGAGCTGATCAACCGTGCCCATGATACCGAATGTTATCTGGAAGCGGTCGAAAAGCTGCGCAAGCATAACATCCGTGTCTGCACACACGTCATTTATGGCCTTCCGCAAGAGGACCATGACATGATGCTCGCCACCGGCCGAGCGGTCTCCAAGATGGATGTGCAGGGAATCAAGATCCACCTGCTGCACCTCATGCGCAAGACGCCGATGGTGAAACAATATGAGGCCGGGCTGCTGCGGTTCCTGGAGCAGGACGAATACATCAGCCTTATCGCAGACAGTCTGGAGTTCTTGCCCCCGGATATGATTGTTCATCGTCTGACCGGAGACGCTCCACGGGATCTCTTGATCGGCCCGACGTGGAGTCTCAAGAAATGGGAAGTGCTTAACGGCATTGACGCCGAGCTTAAACGCCGGGATACATGGCAGGGTAAATTGTGGGGGGGATCCTGATGGGCTTCCTCTCGGTTTTGAGTTTTGCCCATAAACTCGTGTCCGAAAGGCTGCGGCCTGGAGACATTGCGCTGGATGCGACGGCCGGAACCGGGGCCGATACGCTGTATCTAGCCAAATGCACAGGCTCAAAGGGCAAAGTGTACGCTTTTGATATTCAGGAACAGGCGCTGCAGCTGACTCGTGATAGGCTGGACAAGGAACCCCCCGACACCCTTGCAGAGGTTACTCTTCACCATCAGAGCCATGCGCTTATGGGAGAATGCGTACCTGAGCGCGAGCATGGCCGCATGGGTGCAATCATGTTCAATCTCGGTTACCTTCCGTCAGATTCATCGGATAAACGGATCATGACGGAAACCGCCAGCACACTGACGGCTCTGGAGGCTGCCATCGAGCTGCTCCGACCCGGCGGCATTATCACCATCGTGCTGTATCCAGGCCACAAGGGCGGCGATGCCGAAGCGGACGCCGTGTTGGCCTGGGCCGCGGAATTGCCCCAGCACAAAGTGCAAACGATATTATATCGTGGTCTTCAGCGTTCCGAAGCGCCATATCTCATTGCACTGGAACGGAAGAAGCCGATATGATATAAGTTCTAGGAGAGGTGCCGCACTTTACAACATCCATAGAATATTCCAAACATGATGAAAGGTAGATGATTACAATGACAAAACCATATCCATTGTTGTTCCAACCCGAATTTAAAGAACGTGTGTGGGGTGGCCGTGCCCTGGAGCAATTCGGCTTGGATATTCCTGAAGGACATATCGGAGAAGGCTGGATGATCGCCGACCATCCGAACGGTACAACCAGCATTGTGAACGGTGAACTTGCCGGCCGCGGTCTTGATCAGGTGCGGGAGCAATTCGGACGGGAGTGGTTTGGCAGCAAAGGATTCTCCGAGGTTAACGGACGTTTCCCGCTGCTGATCAAGCTGCTTGACTGCAATGACAACCTCTCCGTTCAGGTCCATCCGACCGATGACTATGAGGGGCTTCCGAAAGGCGAGCTGGGCAAGACTGAAATGTGGTATGTGCTGGATGCGAAGCCGGACGCCAAAATCATATACGGTCTGAAAGAAGGCGTCAGCCGCGAGACTTTGAAAGAAGCCATGGAAAACGGCACGGTTATGGACCAGCTGCAAGAAGTGTCCGTAAAAGCCGGAGATACATTCTACATACCTGCCGGTACGGTACATGCGCTGTGTGCGGGCGTTGTCGTGGCTGAAATTCAGCAAAATTCGGATACCACCTACCGGATTTTTGATTATAATCGACCAGGGCTGGACGGTAAGCCGCGCGAGCTTCATATTGAGGACTCCTTAAACGTGACGGCCTATGAAGGATCGGGCGCAACTACCATGAGCACGGAAGGAACCGCTCCTGGAGAATGGCTTGAGCTTGCCAAATCTCCTTATTTTGTAGTCGAAAAAGGCGTTGTTAACGGTGCCTGGTCCTTGTCCACTTCAGTTGAAAGCTTCACGATCGTGGTGGTATGCGATGGTCAAGGAACCCTCAGCTGGGATAACGGCTCCATCGATTATACCTCCGGACAATGCTTCCTGCTGCCAGCTAACCTGGGTGCATATACATTGGATGGGCAATCTACGGTTCTTCGTTCCTATCTTCCTTAAACAGGGTATAAATAATTGAAATAAACCATTCGTTTTTGTGGAGGTGTTAGGCCTGTAATGCAAACCGACACGTTTACGATGCTGAATACGCAGGGCATGCATGTTTTTGTATATCAATGGCTGCCGGAGCCGGACCATCCTATTCGTGCCATCGTGCAAATTGCGCATGGCATGTGCGAAACCGGCATACGATACGAGGAACTTGCCGAGTTGCTTACAGCACACGGCTACGCCGTGTACTGCAACGACCATCGGGGTCATGGACAAACGTCCGGCCTTACGCTTCTCGGCGATGCCGGGGAGAATGGATTCGAAGGGATGATTGAAGACCTGCTGCTTCTTGCTTCCGAGCTTCAAAAGCGCCATGGGGATGTTCCACATTACTTGATGGGTCACAGCATGGGGTCTTTTTTGACCCAAAAGATCATGTGTTCGAACGGCGGATTATTCGACGGATTCATTCTGTCCGGCACCAACGGTCCCCAGAGACTACTAGCGTTCGGTTTGAATCTGGCAGCGGCCCAAATGCGCCTCCAAGGAAACACGCACCGGAGTCTGATGCTGAACGCCATCGTGTTCGGCCCTTACAACAAAGGTTTCGGTCCTATTCGCACTCCATTTGATTGGTTATCCCGGGATGAAGCGGAAGTGGATAAGTATATCAACGATCCCTACTGCGGTCAGGTATGCAGCGCTCGTTTCTTCCATGATTTCTTCAAGCTGCTGTCCCAGATTCATAAACCTCAACTGATGGAATGCCTTCTAAAGGATAAGCCGGTCTATATTTTCTCGGGCGAGGATGATCCGGTCGGACACCGCGGTAAAGGCGTACGGCGGTTGATCGAATTGTACCGGAAACATGGCATTCAGGATCTTGAATACCGTTTGTATCCCGGCGGCCGCCACGAAATGCTGCATGAAATCAACCGGGATGAAGTAGCGGCACATGTTCTCGACTGGCTCGAACGGCACACAGCGGGATCGCATGAGACAGCAGACACCGCAAGAATCGAAACGGATGATGTAAAAGAATGATGCAGGACGAATTAAAAAGGGGGTGTCCCAAAAGGTCAATTGACCTTTTGGGACACCCCCTCTGTCTGTTGTATGACGCTGTGCATATCCACCCTTAACATAAACAAAAAGAGGTTGCCCTTTAGTGAATCCAAATACCCTTTTTTAATCTGACAAGCTATCCGTCAAGTAAGTAAACCTAATTAACGGGACAGCCCAGCCTCTTACTCTTCCTCATTCGGCGTGCGGTCGATGATCAGCTGCGTGACCTCAGTGTAATCGCCATGCGCTACTTCATCCTCCGTAGCCTCTTCGCGCAGATCGTCATTGGTTTCCATGCCTGGCGCAATGGTGGGCTCGTCCTGCGGATGCTGTTCCCGCCCCTTCTGTTTCCCGTTCATAAACATCCCCTCCTCATCGGTTGATGCGATTAGAATACCGATCCCAAGGGTGTTTTATTCCGGGTCCGTTACGATAACGAGGGGGCATGATCACAGTTTCAATCCTATCAGTCCCTACCAATCCCTAAACCTAGAAGAAAGATATTTTGCCAAAACGGACAAGCCGCTCGCATCAAATTCCGATAAAGGGTTGTCCTTCGCTTCCTCTACTATGCCTGCTTCGCTAACTCCACAGGCATGGTGTAGTACTGCGGCTGCCCTGTTTCGTTCTGCTGGTACAATACTAGCAGCATCGTTGCATGGTCCGCGTTGTCAGGGATTCCGGTGCCACCCTGGATGGCATCGATGAGGTTAAATGGCAGCACCTCGATCATCGCATGTTTCTGCAGATCGCGCTCCGTGATACCTAGATCGGCAAAACCGTCGGATAGGGCCGCAGGTTCCTCAACGATTTTGCGAACATTGGCGGTCCACTGCGCTTTATCCTGATTATGATCCCACCATATTTTCCGCGGTTTATATTTATGGCCCAGGAAATAATCAAACTTCATGAGACCGGAGACAACGTTCATATGCGGGGTCTTCCGATCTTCAAGGAAAGCTGTTAAACGGGTGAACAGGTCCTCGAGCTGATGGCCGATTTTTTGCCAGCCCTGTCCTTCCCAGTAGTCGCCAAACTCTTGGAAGAAATCAAACGGCGACGTAAATTCATGCTTCATCAAATAATTCAGGGTATGGTCCATCCGGTGCGCATTCCAATACTTCTCCAGCACATCCTCCAGTCTCTTCAATCGAACGATATCCGAGAACGGAAGCACGTCGCTGCCCAGAATCTCATACGGAGCATGATCCATATAGGTGTAGTTGTACTTGTCCGCATCGATCCGCAGCCCGGTTCCCCGCAGCATCTTCAAGAAGCCTAGCTGCAGCTCCTCCGGCCCAAGCGCGAATACGTCGTTAAACGTTTTGCGGAACGTATCGTAATCCTCTTCGGGAAGACCTGCGATCAAATCCAAATGCTGGTCGATCTTGCGGCTGTCCTTGATCATTGTCACCGTGCGCGAAAGCTTAGTAAAATTCTGGCGACGCTTCACCAGCTCGTTTGTCGGATCGTTGGTCGACTGCACCCCGATTTCAAACCGGAAAATGCCGGGAGGCGCATTTTTCGCCAAATAATCAAGCACCTCGGGACGCATGATATCCGCCGTGATCTCAAACTGGAACACGCAGCCGCCATGGTTTTCAATCAAAAACTCGAACATTTCAAGCGCGTAATCCCGCTTAATGTTAAAGGTGCGGTCTACGAACTTGATCAATTTCGCTCCGTTCTCGATCAGGTAGAGAATATCCGCCTTGGTCCGTTCAATATCGTAGTAGCGAACCCCCACCTCGATGCTCGACAGGCAGAACTGGCAGCTGAAGGGACAGCCCCGGCTGGTCTCAAAATAGACAACCCGCTTCCCGAGATGTGGGATATCCTCCGGAAAACGATGCGGGGAAGGCAGCTCCGCCAGAATGCTCTTCGGTCTCCCGGGATTCACAATGACTTCGTCCTGCTTACGGTAAGCTACGCCATAGACGAAATGATACTTCCGGTCCCCCTCTATCGTTTGCAGCAAATGGTGGAAGGTCTCCTCGCCTTCACCCATGACGATAAAGTCGACATTGTGCAGCCGTTTCATCCAATACTCCGTATCGTAGGATACTTCAGGTCCGCCCAGTATGATCGTGACCTCCGGCATAATCTTCTTCACGATATCGATCACTTTAATTGTTTCTTCGATATTCCATATATAACAGGAGAATCCGATCACATCCGGCTTGCGCTGGAACAGGTCGGAGACGATATTCATCACGGGGTCCTTAATCGTGTACTCCGTCAGTTCGATATCGAAATCCTTCTCGCTGTATGCTTTCAGGCAGCGAATAGCCAAGGAGGTATGAATGTACTTGGCATTCAAGGTTGATAGTATGACTTTCATGGTAGGGTCCACTTTCCTTCTAAATTAGTTTCTGCCGGTTATGCCAGCCTATTATTCATAGTCGTACAAGTCGTCACCGTCACTCGATGTGCCCTGACCATTCAGGAAGAATTCCAGGAACGGACGGCCGTATTTACGGAATTTCACTTCGCCGACCCCTTTGACATTCAGCATCTCATCCTCGCTTTGCGGGCAAACCACACTCATCTCCCGCAATGTTGCGTCGTTAAAAATGATGTAGGACGGCACATGCTCTTTGCTTGCCAGCTCACGCCGAATCAAGCGGAGCTGCTCGAACACCGTCTCGTTGACGGCTGACGGCGAATAATCGCGGCGGCTGCCGCTGCGCTGGCTGCCTGCGGCTTTGGAAGGACGCGGAACGCGCTGCATCACTTCGCGCTGACCTTTTAACACATCGGCCGCCTCGCTTTGCAGTTTCACGACAGGGTATTGGCCTTCTGTCAGCGCCAGGAACCCTTCCGAGATGAGCACATTGATCGTCTCGGATATCTCCTTCTCGGTCCGATTCGACATCACGCCGTAGGTTGGAAGGCGGTCAAAGCCGTATTCCAGCACTTTTTTCGCCCGTGAGCCCTTCAGCACGGAGGCGACCATAGACACGCCAAAGCGTTCGCGCATCCGGTGGATGCAGGAGAAGATTTTCTGAGCATCCACCGTGATATCGACAAGCTCCCGGTCATCCGTGCAGGAGCTGCACGTACCGCAGGGCTTATCTTCGTGCTCTTCCCCGAAATAATCCAGCATCGCGCTGCGCAGGCACCGGGTGGTGTAGCAGTAATCGATCATCTGCTGCAGCTTCCGGTAGTCGTTCTGCTTGCGCTCGCCCTCCTGGGGATTCTGTTCGATCAGAAATTTCTGCGTCATAATATCCTGGGCGCTGAACAGCAGTATGCACTGGCTGGGCTCCCCGTCCCGTCCGGCGCGACCCGCTTCCTGCACGTAGGACTCCATATTTTTCGGCATATTGTAATGGATGACATACCGGACGTTGGATTTATCGATCCCCATACCGAATGCGTTCGTTGCCACAATAACGCGAATATCGTCATAGAGGAAGGCCTCCTGGCTCTCCGCTCGCTCCGCGTCACTCATGCCGGCATGGTATCGCCCCGCAAGAAGCCCTTTGGCTTGAAGGCGCTGGCATAAATCATCCACCTCTTTACGAGTGGCGGCATAGATGATTCCCGGCTGGTGGGTATGCGAGGCCGCATAGTCCAGCACAAACTCCCGCTTGTTCTCGCCGCGAAGCACCGACATCTCCAGATTATCGCGTCCAAGGCCCGTCACGAACACCTGCGGCTGTTCCAGTCGAAGCAGACGCTGCATGTCCTCCATCACTTCAGGCGTGGCCGTGGCCGTGAAGGCCGCCACAATCGGACGGTTCGGGAGCCCTTTAACAAAAGGAGCCACCGAGAGATAGCTGGTCCGGAAATCATGCCCCCACTGGGATACGCAGTGCGCTTCATCGACAGCCACAATCGAAATGTCGAGACCGGCCATCTCCTCCCGGAACCAATCCAGTTCAAGCCGTTCCGGAGCGACATATAACAGCTTCAGTTCTCCGCGCTTGGCCGCACGTATGCGCTCGTTCACTTCCTTACCGCTAAGCGTGCTGTTGATATAGGCTGCCGCCACGCCCGCTGTTGTGAGTGCATCCACCTGATCCTTCATTAAGGAGATCAAAGGCGATACGACTAACGTCAGACCCGGGCACAGGAGCGCCGGAATCTGATAACAGATCGATTTGCCTCCGCCCGTCGGCATAATCCCGAGCGTGTCCTGACCCGTCAGTAGACTGGCAACGATTTTTTTCTGGCCCTCCCGAAAATCAGGATAGCCGTAATATTTCTGCAGATAATCCCGCGCTGTATCCATATTCATCGATTCTCTATCATTTGTTTCCACATTCATGGATAAAAACTCCTTAATTCACCTTGGTTTTCCGTTTCGAAAAGCCTTCATCCTTTAAGTTTAACGGCCTTTCCATGAATGGGCAACCGAATCGGGGAAGGAAATTGCATTCGACAAGGAGAACTTCATAAATGTGGAAAAAGGCTTGCTATCATGTAAAGCCCAAAAAATGAAGTTGGTGATCTTAATGAATGACGCACATACCGAAGCCATAAATCAAACCATTCAATATATGAAGGAGCATCTGGACGAGCCCATGACGACCGAGCAGCTCGCCGATCTTGCGGGATACAGCCCCTACCATTTCTCCAGAGTATTCAAACGAGTAACCGGCATATCGCTCAGGCAATACCTGTCCGCGCTCCGGGTTGAATCCGGCAAAATCGAGCTCCTTCAAAGTCCTTCCCTGCTTGTAAAAATCGGATTGAGCATCGGTTTGGCAAGTCCCGGCACCTTCAATACCCGCTTCAAGCAGTTTGTCGGTCTGTCTCCGAAAAGGTTCCGCTCCACCACCGAGTCCCTGCATCGTTACGTGAATCAATATGAGCACAAGCCAATAGCCTGGGCAGAGGAAGAAAGACATGCTCTGCCCAGGATTCATTGCCGGATCGAAGCTCCCGAGGCGTTCCGCGGCATGATTTACGTTGGTCTGTTCCCAAGACCCGTGCCTGATCAGAAGCCCGTCTCCGGTACGGCGGTCAACCTCAAGAACCGGACCTGTACCTTAACCGGCATACCAACCGGAACGTATTATGTGCTGGCAGCGGGCATCCCCTGGAGCCTCAATCCAAAAGATTATTTTCTGCTGAGCAAATCCTTGCGCGGCAAGCGGGAGGAGCCTGTCCATATCGACGAAGAAACCGATCTCGCCGTGAACATCACCTTGCGCGAGCCTCTGCCCTACGACCCGCCGATTGTTGTTAATCTGCCTTTGCTCTTGTTTGAGAAGGATCGGAACAACAGCGCAAGGTAGAAGAATTTTTGAAGCGCATGTCCATTTATAATGGAACTGCAAGAAGCGTTATCTGAAAACAAAGAGCGCTATATGATGGAGGAATACATATGACCATTATTCAAGAAACCGTGATTCAAGCCGATGTGCAGCTAGTCTGGCGAGCATGGACGGAGTCTGCGAGGATAACCGAGTGGTTTGCGCCGGCTGCTGAAATTGAACCGAAGACGGGCGGGAAATTCGAGCTTTATTTTAATCCCACCAATCGTGAATCGATGTGCACCGCAGGCTGTACCCTTTTGCAGTATGATGAGCCGCATATCCTCGTTTTTGAGTGGAAAGGACCCGATCCCTTTGCGGAAACGATGAATCAGGGGAAATTGACCACGGTCAAGGTGTCTTTTAGACCTGAACAGGACGGCGGCACGAGAATCACCTTGGAGCACACGGGCTGGAAGGATACCGAGGCGTCGCTGCAAGCCCGGGAATGGCATGTGGATGCATGGAGAGGCATGCTGGCCAGCTTAAAATCCATCATGGAATCCGGTGAAGGCATTTTATGCTGCCAATAAAACAAGGTCTTTGATACCCCGCAGCCCTGCCCTCCCGGTTTATACAGCGCGATCCGAGGCCCTTTTAGCAATGTGATCGAACTGCTGGAATTCGCGGAGTAATCGTGACGTTTAGGAAGCATGATGGTTATTTGGCAATACGATGCCCATAGGAAAATATGAAGGGACATGCTGCATGCGCAGGATGTCTTTTTTTGTTTTATATTCCGAGTCTTGTCTCTATCATTCCAGAACCATCTGTTAATGTTGAACCCGATGCGGGTAAGAACATATTAATGTTAACGCAGAAGGCGACGCGCGGGCAGATTAGGAATCGCCGGTTTCGGAAATAATAGGTACTCGAACTGATATATTAACGACACAAGGGGAAATTCATATGGATATGACACCAGAAGAACGCGTTACCCTGCACGGGTTCAACAACTTGACGAAATCGCTCAGCTTTAATATGTACGATGTCTGTTATACGAAGACCCGAGAAGAACGAGAAGCGTACTTAGAATATATTGATGAACAATATAACGCGGATCGACTCACAAAAATATTGAGCCATGTGGCCGAAATCATCGGAGCCCATGTCCTGAACATTGCCAAGCAGGATTATATCCCGCAGGGCGCCAGCGTGACGGTGCTAGTATCCGAGGGTCCTGTCGTGGAGGTTCCGGAGGAATCCTATGACGAATCGCCGGGTCCGCTGCCGGATAACGTCATCCTGCAGCTCGACAAGAGCCACATTACCGTCCATACGTATCCGGAATTCCATCCCGATGAGGGAATCAGCACCTTCCGGGCCGATATCGACGTGTCGACCTGCGGGGAGATTTCTCCGCTGAAAGCCTTAAATTACCTGATCCACTCCTTTGATACGGATATTATGACGATCGACTATAAAATTCGGGGCTTCACGAGGGATATTCACGGGCACAAGCTGTTTATCGACCATGAGATCAGCTCCATTCAGAACTATATTCCAGACGAAGCCAAGGATTTATTCGATATGATTGATGTCAACGTATACAAGGAAAACATCTTCCACACCAAGTGTAAGCTGAAGCAGTTTGATCTGGACAATTATCTGTTCGGTTACACAAAGGATAAGCTATCCGATGCCGAGCAGCAGAAAATAACCGAGCGCATCAAACTGGAGATGGACGAAATTTATTACGGCAAAAACATGGACCGCAGTTACTGATGATGGACTCCTGATGTGATGCCATAACATCTGCTTCTATACAGGGAAATAAATGAAACAAACCAGGCTAGGCTCATAAGAGTCCGGCCTGGTTTGCAACTTCTATCGCTTCGTCCCGGTTGCGGACGCCCAGCTTGGCATACAAAGTTGAGGCATAATTCCGTACAGTCCCGTCTGAGAGATACAATTTCATCGCAATCGCCTTGTACCGCAATCCTTGGGAGAGTTACTTCAGAACCTCAATCTCCCTTGGTGTCAAATCATATAACTTCAGAAGTGGAGACGACGCTGGATCGGCTTCGATTACAGATGCTGAGCCACCCTCTTCCTTCATGAAGCCGCACGCTTCCCCATCGAAGAGCTTCGCCACAATCGCCGGATCCATCAAAGTTCCCCCTCGATACACGATTCGTATGTTCTCGGCAAGTTCACGTGGTTCCATCGACTTCAGTAAATAACCGTCCGCTCCGCCTCGCATGGCTTCCACAGCTTTGCCCCTCTGTTCAAATGTGGTGAATATGATAACCTTCACTAACGGCCAACGTTGTTTGATCAACCTGGTGGCTGTAATGCCATCCATCACGGGCATCTCCAGATCCATCAGCACCAGCTGGGGGTTAAGCTTCTCACACATGTCCAAAGCATGTTCCCCATGTTCTGCACGTCCTACCACCTCAAGGTCCTTCTCCGATTCCAGAATGATGCCAAGACCCTCCCTGATAAAAGGTTCATTATCCACCAATAAAAGCCGGATGACTTCATCTGCAGGCTCCGAAATTCTAGGCAAGCTGCAGGTCACAACGGTTCCTGCCTCAGGAGTTGAATAAACCGATACTTGGCCTTGAAGGCGATAGGCCCTTTCCTTCATGGCGCTTAAACCGAAACCTTCCTGGATTTGCACGCTTCCACTGCCGTTATCCCGAATTTCTAGCCGGGTCTGCTGCAATTCGAATTGAAGCACGGCGTCAACCCTCGTCGCATTACCGTGCCGCACACTATTCGTTAAGGACTCCTGAAGACAGCGGAAGAAGGTCATTTTGGCCTGCCGGGATACCGGGTACTCTTCACCAAGCACTCTAAGTCCTACCTTTACCCCGGTATTGCGCTCGAAATCCTCTGTTACCTGTCTCAGTGACTGCACCAAGGGAATCTGCTCTAGCGGTGAATCCAGCTCATGCAAATACCCTCTGACCTCATCCAGACTTCTCCGCGTCAGTTCCAGCAGATTGGACAGCTTACGCTGAGCTGATGCATCTGTTTCCGTAGAACGAAGCGTTTCCAAGCCCATGATGACCGCAGTATACGTATGGCCCATCGTATCATGCAGTTCCTTGGACACGCGTTCCCGTTCTTCCAACAGCGTGACCCGCTCGACCTGAGATAAATACTGCTCCAATATCGTATTGTGTGTCCGAATAATTTCGTTTTGGCTGTAGTTGGCCATCAACAGATGAAAGGCAAATCCTAATGCAAACGCTAAAGCAACATGCTCTATCATCAGTAACAAATCCGTTGACGGGGCATACAGCTTGATCAGTATTGGAACCAAGATAGCCGCAAGGGGGGCTGTCCATCTGTACGTGGTTCCATAGCTGTTCGCAGCCATCAGAAAGGCCGGAATGATAAATGACAAGTAAGCCCCCGGGAATAAGGAAGTCAAATAAACGGCGATTCCGCCTGATAATAAGATCTCGGTGAACAAATATGCTTTACGATTCAGAAGCAGACACAGCCAAGGTATCGAGAAGGCTGCCAATTCCCACATGACGACGATCCATAACGCTGCGGTAAGCTGGTGCCTGAACTCTATACATGTGATGATCAGGGAGATGCAGCCCATCATGCGAATAAAGAGCATCGCCCAGTCGTACCATTTCCATTGTTTCACTATATCAAACAAAAACTTTCACTCCCTGCAGTTCCTTCACGGTCCTCCTTAATATGACACGGCCCCAACAATGTGTCTACCTCCAAACCGAAAACATCCACTGCGTGTACCGGGCTGTCCATCTCGCCGCTCCCTTAGCCGCCCACGACCCTGCATAAGCAAACAGAAGGCCGACTCCCATCATAAGCAGGGACTTGGGCAAGGTATCGATGCGAATAAGTCCTACGTTGATATCCGCAAAGGAACTGATACATGGGGCCAATATCCATAGAATGGGAACGATAAAGAAGATGACGGCACTGAACAAACTAGCGATGCCAACGATAACCTTCAGCATGAGCACCGATACGGCCTTCCAATTTCGGATGTCCGACAGCTCCACTATAGCCTGATTCCAGTAGGAGCCGGATGATGTTCTCTTCATAACAGGTTCGATCGTTATGTCCATATAGAACTTTGCCTGAGTTCGATCGTAATTCATGAAGGTCCGTGACGTTCGCATTACAAAGGTAAGAACAGGTATCCCGATCAGGGTAAAACTCATGCTGAAGCCAAATACAAGTCCCACAAGATAGTAACAAAAGTAAAACACTCCAGTTCCAAAAGTCAACATCAAAAAACAAAAGTTTAACAGGTACTCCCTCAGCCATTTCTTCATAGATTAGGCTCCTTTCATGTCTTCATGACCTTGATATTTCTGTATCCTACTGCACTCGTTGTCATGTGCAACAGTGTCAAAATGTCATATGACACGCCTTCCCAAAGAAGTGACCGAATGTTACTGACCGATATGACTTACCATCAGCCATACTGTGGGAGATCGTTCGCTTATTGCTAGGACTGCCGGAATGAAGCATGAGGGCGAGCCTTATCCAATCACATCTCTGAAGGAGTATGGTATCAATGAAATGGAACAATCAAAAAGTGAAAACAGCATTTCTACTTGTATCTACGGGGGCTTTAACGGCTGCCACATTAATGGGAAATGGACCTCTCCTACCCAAAGCCGCGGCTTCCGATTCGACCAAACTTGCGCCTCTTCTGCCGCATTATCCGCCTCCATCCACAGCGGACCTTCCGATACACAGGAATTGTTGAAATTCGCGGACCCGCTGTTTGCCGACAAGATGAAGAAGTACAATGTCGTAGGGTCCAACTTTGTAGTCGTCAAAGATGGCAAGGTGCTTGTCAATAAGGGGTATGGTTATGCCAATAAAGAACAGCAAATTCCCGTTGACTCGCAAACCGTATTTCAAATTGCTTCCATTAGCAAGACATTCACGGCATTGGCCGCGATGCAGCTCGTGGATGAAGGCAAAATCAATCTAAAACATAATATCGAAGAGTACTTGGGAGGGCTGAAAATTCCGAATCGAACAGGGAAGCCGCTAACCATGTTCGACTTACTAACCTACACCAGCGGCGTGGATATGCCTGACATTACAACCTATACATCGCCGGAATACGTGAAGCAGGACATTCCAACCCGGGATTTTTTGGAAAAACATATGCCAACCGTGGTCAGACCGCCGGGGGAAGCCTACGTGTCGATAATTTTGGATTCATGCTCGCCGGGTATGCAGTGGAGAATATGAGCGGCATGCGTTTTGACCAGTACATGAAAAAGAATATTTTTGAGCCTTTGGGGATGAAATCCACAAGTGTTCGATTCACACCTGACCTGCTTGCGCGAATGGCCTCCCACTACAGTCCAACCGGGGAGTTTCAACCACTGTATGGTCACGCACCCACCGATGGCCCGCAGGGGAGCATCTTATCGACGGGTGAGGACATGGCCAATTATTTGCTCATGCAGCTGCAGAATGGGAAATATGGCGATCATCAGCTGGTAAGTCCGCAAAGCTTGAAGCAGATGCATACCTATCAAACTTACGCTGAGCCTTCTGTACCGATCGCCACCGTTGGCTTCGAAGGCTTCTACAAAGAATTGATGAATGGACACCATGTGGTGCTAAAAGGCGGCAATATGCCGGGACACTCCTCCTTGATGGTGTTGATTCCGGAGAAGAACACAGGCTTTTATATGTCCTATAATAACGACACCAATATGAGCTTGGAAATATACGAGGAGTTCATGGATCATTACTTTCCGGAAACGGCATCAAATCCGAAGCCTGTGTTTGTAGAATTAAGCAAAGAGGAAGCCAAATCCTATACCGGCCTTTATCAAAATACTCGGGTCTTTAGTATTCGGACTCGGTTTGCGTATGAGAATGGACGCCTTACGATGGAGGATTCCACGACCGGGAAACACAAGTACCGGGCGCAGGTTGCCAGCTAAGGGAGAATAAGAAACCGGGGGGGGGGGCGATATCGGATAGAGCGCAGATGAATTTGTCGTACCATGCCGAGATGCTCATCAACATGTGGAAGTAGCTTATCCCCTGAGAGAATCGTTTTTGCGTAAAAAAGCCGCCCTCCTGATCCAGATTACTTCGGATCTGCAGGCGGCTCTTTCTTATAACGGTGCTATTAAAATTGAACCGAAAATCCGTTGAACCGATGAATGCCCGTTCCAAATCGGACAAGGTCTTTTGCCCGCAGCTCTTGAACCGCCTCTTGAACCACGGCCAGCAATGCCGGATCCAGCCCAAGCGTATTGTGAGAACCGTAGATTCGCTTTACGCCATCGATATTCACTATCCGCTCCAGAGAGTTTACGAGATCCTCCGGACTTGTCGTTGGATAAAAAGCATATACCGGCGTCTCATCATACAACAAATCCCCTGTGAACAAATAACCTCGGTTTATATCAAATACCGCGATATGTCCGGGAGAATGGCCCGGTGTGTGGTAAATGACCAAACTCCGCCCGCCCAGCTCGATGACATCTCGATCCCGGAGAATACCGGCCGGCTGCCCCTGATAAGGGGTATAGGTTGCCGGATCGAAGGAAGCCGGTACGGGTCTCGTGATATCGCGTGATATGTCCTTGCGGATTTGTTCAATGGAAAGCTTCTGAATACCGCTGACGAGCCAGTCCTCCTCAGCCTCATGCACATAAATCTCCCCGTACTGCCCATGACTGCCGATATGATCCGCGTGAACATGCGTGGTTAGCACGATAATAGGTAAATCCGTCAGCTGATCCGTCATCCGCCTCATGTTGTCGATGCCGAGTCCCGTATCGATCAATGCGGCACGCTCGTTCCCTATCAACAGAAACGAATGCACCTTCTCCCAATGTCCGTATTCACTGATTGCAAACGTGGCTTCATCCAGCTGCGATACGGTAAACCATGCATCATCGATAACGACGTTATATTGATTATTCTCCATATGTACTTACTCCCCCATCAAGGATTATCGAATGGTGATATCCTCCTGATCATCTTGAAATGCGATCAACGACATATAGTAATTTTTTTCTTCTGCGGACAAAGGCGTACTGCCTGTTTCGGCCGTCTCCATCGTGAAGTGTTTATTCATAAGCTGCTTGAACTCGTCCACAAAAGCATGGAAGCTCTCTTTTGTTGCATGAAAGCGGTAGGTTCCTGCAATGTTTTTCCTATGTTGTTCGCTCGCGCTGTCCAATGAAAAAGAAGAAGCCGGTGCGCTCTCAATTTTCGTTCGGGTAACATCGAGCGTCTCCATAAATACCTGTCTGGACGTTTCCACCAAATCCAGGCTTGGCAGCAGATGATCTTCCGGTATGAAGCGGCTTGCGACGGCACGATAGTATTTCTGTACGATACCGTTCTTCTCTTCCTTCCGGACCACATGAATGATGCCATGCTTCTCCAGCTCCTTCAGATGAAAGTAAATATTGTTCCGCGTAATGTCCAGTATCTCGGCTAGCTGCTGTCCGGTGTAGGCATCCTTCACGAGATTCATCAGGATCTTGGTACGCAGTGGATCGGCAATTGCTTTGAGCTGCTCATGGGTTTTAATTCTATAGACACCTGTCATTTTTATTTTAACACCTCCATACATTTTACCGGTAAATTTATTTTTACTGTTGTTCATGCTTCATCCTATCATGACTTTTACTCTTGGGTCAATCTTGCTGCTCCTACGATTTTACGGTTATACGCAAACCGGAAACCGAGTACGAGTCAACGATGATACGATTAGGCAATACTGTTATAGAACGAAGGAAATCACGCGGAGAGGTCACGGCTTATAGGACCAGTATGTTCCCCTTAAACAGCTGAATTATGATATATTATCCACAATCGTATGTACGTCATTATTATGTTCAAAGGATGTGCCTCATGTTTGACCCGACAATATTCGAAAATTTAAAGGTTGGCATCGAAAATGCGGTCTACGACCTCGACAACCTCGATGAAATCATTCGTGTTACCGATCGAAAGGATCTTCTGGATATGGCGACGTTGTCCAGAAGTTTTAGCCTCCGGTTCGAGCTGGCTGCGCAATCCACGACTTCGGCCGAAATTTGCCTGGAGACCGGGCTCCGGGATTTGGCGGCCGAGATTTTGGAAATTCCGGAAGGTCAGCCGGCCTGCGAGCTGAAGCTCCTCTTTCACAAAAACATCGCTGATGCTTCCATAGCTTGTCCGGCTATCACCCAGATCATGAAGGAGATATGGAATCCGGAGCTTCCGCCGCTGCAAACGTTACGGTACACCTACAGCGATGATCCGGGACCGCTCCACAACACGATCGAGCTTCGCTTTCCCCGCAGGATCAACGAAGAACAGATGGGAGATATCCCGAATATATTGGAGTTCATGCTTCGTACGCTGGAGGAATTAGACCGGATATAGCTTCCCTGATAAAGATAACGGATAGCTCATAAAAATAGCCTGCCCGCTAACATAGCGGACAGGCCTCTTCGACTTGTATTATTTAAGCAACAACCAATCGGATCCAGATATCCGAGGGATCTTGAACGGCCCAGACGCCATCGCGCTGCTCCAGGCGCAGCCCCGCCTCACGGATACGGCCGGTTACCGCCTCAAGCACCTCATGGCTAGGAAGCTCAATCGTATAATCTTCCATACCCGCAGCGCTCCGTGGAGTGTTTGGTACACCGAGTCCTGCCCAAACATTGAGCCCGATATGGTGATGGTATCCTCCTGCGGATATAAACAACGCAGCGTCTCCATAATGGGCTGTCAGCTCAAAACCCAGAACATCGCAATAAAATACGCGGGCATCGTGCAGGTTGGACACATGGAAGTGTACATGCCCGATAACGGTCCCTTCAGGAAGTCCATACCATTCCTTGTCCTTGGAGAGAGCCAGCAGTCCCTCTACATCAACAGGATCCGTGGTCATCACATATTCTCCTTTGGCATCACGCTTCCAGGTATCCCTTGGTCGGTCGGCATAAATCTCGATGCCGTTTCCGTCCGGATCATTAATGTACAATGCTTCGCTGACCAGATGATCGCCTTGGCCGACAGGAATGTTATGCGCGATCAGGTTGGCAAGCGCAAGCCCGAGCGATTCCCGATTCGGAACCAAGATCGCAAAATGGTATAGACCTGCCGTCCGGGTCTGCGGTCTTACCAGATCTTGAATCTCCTCTACAATCAGCAGCGGCTGCTTCCCGTCTGCCGTCAATTCGGCAACACGGCCATGCTGCCGAAGCATTTTCAAACCGACGACTTCCGTATAAAAGCGTACGGATTGTGCCAGATTACTGATCCGCAAAGAGACCGGTCCGAGCTTTGTGGATGGATGTATAATAGCTGTCATATTCTCACTCCTTGAATTGTTGTTTGTTTTGTTCATTACATATATTCAGGTCAACGAGAGGCTTAACTTGTAATCAAATCAGTTACATCTTACTTGTAATCATTATAGTTACAGGACAGCCTCGTTGTCAAATCCAGTAATTTACAGGTGAACCAAAGAGTCTCCAATGGTTGGCCAAAAGAAAACGCCCATCCTACATAGGATCGAGCGTGTGATTTTCGCTTATTCATTTGATGTTTCATTCGCAGAGGCATAAATTTTCCGGACGATTTCTTCCAGATTCACCTCATGCAGCGTGTTCTCCATGGCCTTCTGGGCCGCTGAAAAAACCGGAACGATCGCCGTTTGAATATGTTTGCCAACAGGACATTTCGCGTCTGAATTCGCATGAATGCCAAACAGGGAATCCTCCTGCACGACATGAACGGCATGATAAATATCCAGCAGCGTAATCTCGGACGGATGCTTTGCCAGCTTCGCTCCCGCTACGCCAGGTTTAACCTCGACCAGGCCCGCTTTGCTCAGCATGCCTACAATGCGCCGGATAACCACCGGATTCGTGTTCACACTCTCCGCAATATAATCTGAGGTGCTGACGCCAGCCTTATTCATCTCCAGCACGGAGAGAATATGAATGGCCACTGCAAATCGGCTGCTTATGTTCATGTGACCCCTCCTGACGGACCAAATCTTCAGATGACTAGCATGTAACCATCATAGTTACAATAATCCCTAAAGTCAACGGTGAAGCCGATGTCACTTAAGCCAAAATCAGGTTTTCGATATACAAATTTCAAAAGAGCCATTCTCGGTCCTGCTTCTGGGCGTTGATCAACGCGAGGACGAGCCTGCCCGCTCCGACACGATCATCTACTCTGTCATCCGGCCAGACCTTAATAAAATATTGCTCGTCTCCATTCCCAGGGATACATATACTGAAGTCATCGGCAGGGGAGTCACCTCCAGAATCAACTCCGCTTACGCCCACGGCGGCGCGAAAATGGCCATTGACACGGTTGAGTATCTGTTTCAGCACCCTGTTGATTATTATGCAGCCATTAATTTCTACGGATTAACGGATATCATCAATGCATTGGATGGGATTAAACTCCCCATCGATAAAATCATCGAGAACAAGAAGGCGAGTCACATCAAATTGCGGATCGAGCCCAACAAGCCTATTTACGATGGCACAGATGCATTAAATTATGTCAGATACCGGGAAGATTCGGATTTCAACCGCACCAAGCGTCAGCGCATATTCCTCAGCTCCTTAATGGATCGGGTATTTGAATTGAAAAATATAACGAAAATCCCGGAGTTGATTCATATCGGAGGCAGCAATCTTACGATGAACTTAAACTCCGATTTCATTCTCAATCTGGCCGAAAACCTATTTTTTAATGACTCCCCACCTACATTTGAGAATTACATGCTGAAGGGAAAAGATTTAGTGATCCGCGGCGATTACTTCTATGATCCGGACGATTCGGACATCCGGTATATTCAAGAACTGCTCGCCAACTGGTCTGATGAAGAGACCAAGCTGGAAGATTTGATGATCCCAGCTGCGAAGTAAAGCCCATCACCAAGGCTAGGTGAATCGCCTAACTAGAAGGTGAAGTTGATATAAAAAAAGCCGATCCATGATAAAAAACCTCTCTTTCGCGTACCACGAAAGGGAGGCTTTTTAACGAACGAATACCATCTGCTCCATTTAGAACATCGGAAATACGTATTTGATAAGAAAATACAAGAATCCAAAGAAGATAATCAGATAAGCAACATACTTAATCAACGTAGATGCTACCCTGCTGGAGTCGTTACGCTCCTCGATATTACGGGTCTCGATCTCCACGTCTCGGTCACGCTGCCTGCTCATAGTCTCCACCTCCATCCGATTCTTTAGTTGCAGATGATGGTATCTCTTGACGCTTACTACTCTTTACACACACGTCTTGAGATTGAACCAATCTTCAGGCCAGGAGATGGCAGGCTTAGAGAAAACCGATCATAGCAGGCAGAACGATAAAGGAAGCCAATGTGGTCCACAGAATGCACCTGGATACCAACTTGGGTGCGGCATCGTATTCTTCGGCAAGGATTACCGCGTTCACGGCTGCAGGCATCGCCGACAAAATCAGGATAACCGCAAACAATGTTCCCTCAATGGATAAAATCGCGAGCAATCCCCATGCCACCAATGGGCCCACCAGCATTCGCATCGCCATGCCCGACCAGAATCCACGCTTGGAGACGGCGGAAGCGCCGCTCTCACGAACCCCCACCATCTGGGCTCCTAGGATGACAAGCGCCAGCGGCGCATAAGCCGCGGACAGCATGGAAACGCCGGTATTCAACCCTTCTGGAAGCTGAAAGTCCGTCAACCGAAAGAGTACGGCGAGTGCCGCCGCGTAGACCGAGGGGAGAGTAAACACTGATTTGATCGCCTTTACAGCCGAAAAATGAGATCTCGCTGCCAGATACACCCCTAGTGTATTCATAATGATAATCTGTACAATGACATACACAGAAGCTTTATCCAGCCCTGCTTGCCCGAAGGCAAGCAGGACGAGGGGAAGCCCGTAATTCACGCTGTTGGTAAAAATAGTGGTCAAGGCGAGACCCGATTTCTCTGTCTGGGACAAGCCCAGCATTTTACCGGCAAAGGCACTCAGCGCCCATAGGGCGATCACATTCAACAAGCAAAACGCAACCGTTACCGTGACCTCATTCGAGGTAATCGAAGCCTTCTCCAGCGTCTCGAAGATCAGTGCCGGGCTCAACACATATAAAGACAGGGCCGAAAGCCCCTTGGTTTCAATGCCCTTGAACCGCTTGAGCAGTGCTCCGCCGATGACGGGCAGCGATATGGGGAGGAATACACTATAAATCGTAACTAAGAAAGAAGAGATCATGAGGTCCACCTTTATTCAAAGTAAAAAGTCTTGATCCGCCGCGGTTGTCATTTCAACTAACGTATCCCGTTGGTTGAGCCATAAATAATCGATTTATTTTCACTTTGGGAAACTAAATATCTTCTGACGGATTTATATTCGCCAGAGCCTGATGATCCACCCGTTTTCGGTTGATCTTTACGTCGCTTCAAGAGATGGCTTCTTTGTGGTCGACAGCCATCGGAAGCATGCCCCGGACCACGCAACGTGCGCACAGGGAGCAGTGCACACGTTGTACAGTCATTAGTGCAGCTCCGTGCGGACTGAGATTCCGCTATTCGTTAGCAAAGGTGCTAAACATAAGGTTAAGCGGACACATGTTCCGCTATTGCCGGCATATTACACCATAAAACAGGGAAAAGCGGCGAATAACGGATTAGGTGTCCGCAAAGCCTTGAATTTGGCACAGTTGTTGGAAAATAGCGAACCTCCTGTCCGCATACATCCGTGCATATTGCCCATCATCCCTGCATATCACCCGTCATCAGTACATATTGCCCATCAATTGTCCGACATTCATATTAATGAAACGGTATGTCATTTCCACCTCTCTACATCCTAACCCATACCTCAAGCATTCGTCCAAGATTCATAGACTATAGGTTTTATAGGCTTAGGCTTTCATTATGCCATCTTCCTGATGACAAACGACACCGTGGTTCCTCTGTCCCTTGTGCTGTCGATCATGAGCCCTTGCCCATAGACTTGCTTCAAACGCCGATCCGTGTTCATAAGGCCGACTCCCTTGCCGGTACGCTGTCCGCTTCCCAGCATCAAGCGGAGCTTCTCGGGATCCATCCCGGCACCATCATCCGCAATGATGACCTTGGCGGCGGATTCAGCTTCACTTACAATGCGGATGGTTACGGTGCCTCCCTGGGTCCGCGCCAATACCCCGTGAACGACCGCATTTTCCACAATCGTCTGCATGGTCAAAGGGGGAAGCTTCCACTGCTGAACAGCGACTTCCTCGGAAATATGCCAACGGACACGCAGCCGTTCCCCAAACCGCTCCCCCTCGATATACAGGTATGAGCGAACCAAGCCAAGCTCCTGCTCTAACGGGATAAAACGTTCCAAATTGCTGATATCATAGCTGGCTCTCAGATAGTGGCTGAATTCTCCAATCAGCGCAATCATCCGGGAAGGATCTATCTCACTAAGAGAAGCGATCGAATTTAAGGTATTGTGTAGAAAATGCGGCTGGATTTGAGCCTGGAGCCAAGCCGCTTCCATATGCAGCCGTTCTTTAATGGAGCGCTTCAGCTCCAGCAGTGCGCGTACCCTTGTTTTTAATTCAAGATGATCCACCGGTTTTATTAAATAATCGTTAGCTCCGGAAATGAAGCCCATATGGATATCCTCAGGCCGGTTTCTTGCAGTTAGCAGCAGAATCGGAAGCTCCGATATCATATACCTCTGCCGAATCGTCCTGGACAATTCATATCCTGACATCTGGGGCATCATCACATCAGATATGATGAGATCCCATTCTCCCTGCTCCAATAATTGAAGGGCTTCCTCAGCCCGGGTAACGGTCACGATCTGATACCCTTCGTCTTCAAGCAAATGATGGATAACTTTTAAGTTAACCGGATCGTCGTCTACGATGAGCAGCCTGCCATCGGTTTGACGAGAAAGCTTCTTAGCCTCGGATTCGGCATCATCCTGATTATCTGACATGTTAGATAGCCTCTCCTTCTCTTTCTCTGAATTTGAAGCCGAGGAGCCCGCAATAAACTCCTGTTTATCCGTATTCTCCTGCCTCATCATATCGTCCACTTTCAGCGTGAACGTAAAGGAACTCCCCTGTCCCGGAGCCGATGACACCGAGAGTTCTCCTCCATGCAGCTCAACCAGCTGCTTGCAGATGCTCAGTCCAAGCCCCAACCCGCCTCCAGCCGCGGCAAAGCTGGAGTCTCCCTGCTCGTAGGGGAGGAATATCCGTCTTAATGTCTCTTCGTCCATCCCCATCCCCGTATCGAGAACGTGGACGCAGGCCCTTCCATCAACAACATCGGCAGCCACCGCGATCCGGCCTGACTCCGTATATTTGATTGCGTTGTGAATCAGATTGAATACGATCTGAACCAAGCGGCTTTCATCTGCCCATACCTTGGGAAAGTCATCCGCGATCTCACATACGAGCGCGATTCGCTTGCCCTCCGCCATCGGACGGAGCATGTCCAGCACGCCTTGAGCAGCCGAACCGAGATGGACGCTCTCCATATTCAGCCGAATCCGCTTGTCCTTCAATAACGAGACATCCAGCAAGTCATCCAACAGCAGCGACATCCGCCTGCCAATGCCGGTAATCAGCTCCAGATGGTCGCGATCCTCTTGCCGAAGCAAACTCCCTTTGCGTTCCAGCAGCGTTTGCGCCATGTTAATCATGCCGTGCAGCGGATTTCGCAGTTCATGGGACGTATTTGCCAGAAATTCATCCTTCATCTTGTCTGCGTGCTGGAGCTGTTCGGCCTGCTCTTTCAACACGACGGTGTTTCGGGCAAACCGGATAAACCAAAAGGAAGCAAATCCGAGAAACGCAACGATCAGGTCAATCGAGTAATAAGGCAGTTCCTTAAAATACCGGAATCTTAATATTCCGCTCACGATAATGTTGCAGGAAACGGCAACCGCCGACAGCAAGATGAATATGGCCGCTTCCGTCCGCTCGCTGACCGCCTTCCTGGCCATCGAAGGCAGGAACAGTACGGAGCTTATTAATACTAACGATAAATAAGTAGAGAGATGCACCATCAGATGAAAGGGAAGCAGCAAATAGGCGACGGCATACGAAACCACAAAGCTTGTATAGGCCCGGTAAAATCCCTCTTTAATTTTCGGTCGGAGCAGATGCTTGGTACACAGAATTAAACATAATGATATAGCCACATAAGCAACAACCTTAAGCTTTACTGACCATTCGAAACGGATAGCCGGCTGCCAAACGAGCAGGAGCTTATCGTCGTCAACCAGCGTAGCCAGCAGCGTAAACAGGATAAGAGCCGCAAAATAAAACAGGCCTTTGTTCCGATAGCCGATTAGATACAGAATGAAGACATACATGACATGAAGAAATAGCACAATGCACACCAGCAGCTGCATGTTCTCCGAGAATGCTTTCCCCTTCATCACCGCTGCAGCTGTCCCGAATTTGATCGGCAGCTTGATCCCACCTGAATCGGCATATTGATAATTGCTCACTTCCAGGATGATATCCAGCTCTTCATCGGCAGCCGGAGGGATGAGTTCGACATGGGGGACGATTCTTGCCACATGGGTCTCCGACATATCGGACGGATGTCCGGATTCGTACAATAACTCGCCATTGACATACAAACGATAGGCTGTACGGATATCGGTAATCCAGAGGCCGTAAGCTACGCTACGTTCCGGTACGAGCAGCTTGAGACGATAGGTTCCGAAGCCGATTTGGGTCCCGTTTTCGTTTACGCCTTCCCATGGACCGGGAACCTGTATCCAGTGCGGATCGGCGACAGGCTGCCGCTCCCCTTGAGTTAATCTATCCGGGCCCATCCACTGATTCGGATAAAAGGCCCATTCCCCGTTCAGCGCGACCGTATTGCGTGAATCCGCCTGCCAATCCCGAAGATCCAGCACGCCTTGCTGAAACCGAACTTCCTCAGGGATCATGATGATTTTAAAATACGCCAACCGCACGGAAAGTAAGATGACAATAAACAGAAAAGTAATCCCCAGCAGCCTTCTGCCGGAGATCGGTTTCGATTTCAAGTTGGAATAGGTCGACAATAATAACAGTCCCTTATTACATATTGTAAAAAATCAACAACACTACATAACTGTCCATTATTTTACATCGTTACGGAGCTGTTGTCTGTTCCTTTTCCATAAAGTCCAATAAATAAACGGGCGGGGTCAGGCCCCTATACAAACGATAAGGTCTTGCCCGGGCGCTGCAGCGGCTGGTGCGGACATAATTCCGCAGCGGATACATACTTCACCGTATAGTAAGAGTAGAATCTTTTTCTCCCGGATGCTTCATAGATCCACGAAAAAAAGTCGAAAATTGAATCATCCACCCATTTTCCGTTGTACTCGATTAACGACCGCAAATAGGGAATTTGGAGTTTTACTCCCCCGTCCCACATGAAGATAAATGTGTTAACCTCGGCATTTTTTTGCAACAAAAAATGAACGGTACGGTCATCCAGCAAGTACTTTTCCTGACCGCACAGAAATACCGGACCCTCATCAGTAGCAACGATGCCAATCCGTTTGCCGTTGAAGTGAACATAGAAACCTCTGCAATGCTGGAGGTCCTTCTCCGCTTCAAGCTCGATCTCCCGAAACGTTCCAAGCTCCAAACCCATGGCCTTATACAGCGAAGATTCCTTAAATTTCCGAATGAATTTCATAACCGAATCATGTACCTCCCGATTGTTATGGTTCACTCCACAGTATAGGAGACCGTCCTCTACAATTTCTGAACAACACCGGGAGGACCACAGATTCGGGCAGCAATATACAAAAAATCACCGGTCGAAACGACCGGTGATTTCATATCGTATGCGTGCTTGGCTATTTGATCTATTTCATATTGGTGACTTGGATTCCATTGCTCCATTCGTCGTACCATTTCACAATGTAAGGACTGGGCTCCTCGCCCATCTCATCTTCAAACACCTGACACAGAAGACTGAATTGACGGTGCACCTGGGCTGGGTTATCCTGCAACGCATATATTTTCATCAATGAGAAATAAGCCTTCTCCTCCAGGGAGTGCTGCCTCTGGATCGAGAAGTAGCATAATATGGCTTCATCGATGCGTTCCTGATCCACATACCATTCCGCCATGGACAAAGAAACGCTAAGCCACAACTCCTTCAGCCTTTGACGCTCTCCTTCTGCCCACCAATAGTCATATTCCTGCAGGTAGTCTCCCGTGTACAACTTCATCATTTCAATATGTCCTTCAATGGATTCGGCCGACACGGAGGGATTTGACATGAACCAGTTCTCCCACTCCTCAATGTCCAGCTGCACGCCTTCGATATTCAGCACATAGCCTTCCGTCGTGTTGGTAATTTGGAATCGGGTATCATAAGGCTCCAGTGTTTTTCGGATATGATAAATGGCCGTGTACAGCTGGGGATAGGCTTTATCCATATCAAACTCCGGCCATAACATGTCGATCAATGCCGACTTTCGTACAAGCTGTCCTCTATGCTGAAGCAAATAGATGAATATCTCCTGAGCCCGGGTAGTCCGCCAATGAAGCAGAGCGAATTGCCCCTGCTCATTCGGCTGCTCGATCATAACCTGGCGAAACATCGCCATCCGAATGTTACGATTAGGCTCCATGATCTCTTCCGGCCTGGACGCTATGCGGCTTCGCAAACGCTCCATCGTTTTGGCGACTCGATCCATCTGGACAGGTTTAACAATATAGTCTACAGCATTCAATTCAAATGCGGTGACTGCATATTCGTGATACCCCGTCACAAACACAATACAGAGATGAGGCTTCTGCTCAAGCAGCTGCTCTGCCAGCTCAATGCCGTTCAATTCCGGCAAGCTGATATCCAAAAACACGATGTCGACGTCCCTTGCAAGAATTTCGTTTCGTCCTTCATAGGGATTCGTATATGTACCGATTACATCTATAGACATGGTATCCAATTTTAACAGCTGACGTTCTAAATACTTCAAGGCCAACGGTTCGTCATCTACGAGAATTACCTTCATTCATATTACTCCTTGGATTGGAAAAATACGGTCACATTTAACTATATTGATTCCTTCGCATTGTTGCAACAAGCGAAAGCATGTTTATAACAATATACTCGTTATTTTCCCTCTTGAAAAACTCACAATTCCAAGTATAATACTTGGTATAAAGATGATTAGCAGTTTGCTAAGGGGGCTTTCAACTTGGATCAATGCGATAAAGAACCGACATCTCTGACCCTCGATGATTATCTGGATCTTCTCGGTTTGGCTATTCGCTTAGAAGATCGGAAGTGGCAAGCAGACATTATTCGTACACTTCATCACATGCAGGAACCGCAGGGCGAGAACCAAGTGAAGTCGGAGGAATGCACGGAACAAGAGCTGTGGCAATGCGTGAACCAAATCAATGACCGCATGTTTGCCCTGTACAATGAACTGAAAGCAACAGATGATAAAGATAAACAGCGGAAGCTGCTGGACCAGATGTGGGAACTTAAAATAGCCCGGGTTGAGGTTTTCCGCAAAATACGCTCGATATATCAATAACAAACAAAGACGATAACTCCTTCCGGAGTATCGTCTTTGTTTGTTATTGATGAACCTTCGTTATGATAAATCCAAATAATAATACGCAAATTCTTCATCCTGCACATACCCTGCGGATTCATATAAATGCTGAGCAGGCACGTTATGAAGCTGCGTGGACAGGGTCAGCCCCTTGGCTCCGGTCTGAAGGGCGTGCGCTTGGGCTTGATGGAGCAGTTTCCTTCCGACACCAAGCCCGCGATATTCGGAATCCACGTACAGATCATTCAAGATCCACAACCTGGACATCGATAGCGATGAGAAGGATGGATATAACTGAAGAAAACCAGTCGTAACCAGGGTTCCCCCGCTATTGCAATCCGCTAAATAAATAACGGAATCACCTTGGTTCAACCTCTCCCTGATAAATAGCTCGGTCCCATTCAAATCATCTTCCCGCTTATAGAATTGACGATACTGATTAAACATGGCGGCTGCCTTGTCCAGATCCTTCCGTTCCGCTTGATATATATGAATCTCTGCTTTCAAATCACGCACATCCTTTACATCCTACGTTTCCCCAAGTGTACTGGATGTCGGTCAGGATTTGGAATGCAGAAAACCACGAATGGTTTGCACGCAACTTCATGGTTCAGGTAGCCAGGATGCTATTGCCCTTGATGGTAAAGCGCCCTATACTCCTCCTCCAGCATGCTCATCAGAATGGAGTCATGGTAACGATGTTGGTAGTACAAAGCGTCTCGCTGAACCCCTTCGCGCTTGAAGCCCACCTTCTCATAAGCCTTGATGGCACGCTCGTTATAATCAAACACCTGCAGCTCGATCCGGTGAAGATTAAGAATTCCGTAGGCGTATTCCAACAAAAGCCTGATGGCTTCCGGTCCGTACCCCTTGCCGAGATGCTCACCCTTATCAAGGGCGATTCGCATGTTGGCGTTCCGGTTAACGTAATCGATATCCTGCAGCGCGATGTCGCCAATCATCTGATCGTTATCCGATAAAGCGATCAGCAGCAGGATGGTGTCATGATTACCGGATTTCTCCTCGATATACCGACGCACCCCTTCCAGCGTAAAAGCCTGCTTCGTCCCGGTCAGCCGCCGCATTTCCGGATTAAACAGCATTTGATAATACCCTTCGGTTTCCTCTTCTCCAAAGGGACGCAAGTAGATCCGCTCGCCTTCCAGAAACCGTACCGGCTTCATATTGGTTATGTTTGTGTTCATATCGAATATAACCTCCCGTTTCCTCTGGAACTTAAAGTCCCTTATACTATATCAAGAAATTAAACATATCCCAATATGCAGCGCGAATGCTTCCTGTCAATGTCGTAACACCATGAAAAAGCTGTCCTCTCATTTACCGGAGGGACAGCTTTTTTATAGGTAAATCTGCATGCTTTAAGGCACAGCATAAATCAATCCATTAACGAATCAACACTTAAACGGCACGACCTACAATGACCAAATCCCGCTTGATGCCGTCAAGCTCCGCAACCCCGGGGAGAAGTCCCCATTGTTCAAAGCCGAACTTCTTCAAGAGCTTGAGGCTTGGTTCATTATGACCGAATACAAATCCGACCAGATTACTGACGCGAAGGCGCGGACTCTCCTCGATTGCCTTCTGAATCAATATGCTGCCGGCACCAATGCCGCGATATTTCTCGTTTACGTATATACTGATCTCAGCTGTGCCGTTATAGGCAGGACGACCATAAAAGGATTGAAAGCTCATCCATGCAACCATCCCGTCATCGGACCGCATAACCCACAGCGGACGAAAATCGTTGCTGTGCTCTTCAAACCAGCGTATACGGCTCTCCACCGTGACCGGCTCCAGATCGGCGGTTACTTTTCTGCCTGAGATCGTCGAATTGTAAATGTCCACAATGGCCGGCAAATCCTCTTTGACGGCATAATCGATACGATATTGAAACGTCACGATGTCCTACCTCCGAATAGATGCGTAATCTTTTTGTACGAGATCTATTGTACAAGAGGCAGCGAAAAAACGCTTCTATTTTTTCAAGGCGTTAATTTACGAAGGTGTTTCGCACACGTTTGGAGCGAATGAAACACGGGATCCAGATACTGGCGTATAATAACGACCGGATCAATTCACTTATGAATTTCCCGGTATCCCCCTGAGCCATAATTTCAATTTGGCTAACAGCAGCATAGTCCACGATGCTTACCAGCAAACTAAATGAAAGGCTTTATGAGATATTTGGGTGTATAGCCTTGCGGCGAAGCGTTATTGTTCTCCTGAACTTGATTCGGATCCATTCGAGTGTAATTCCCTCCATATATTATGTAATTTTTTTACTCCAAAACATTATATAGGAAGATTAAGCTCATAATAAAGGAAAACTTTACTTACGCGATTGAACGCGATACCCTAGCATTAATGGTGTGATAACCGTCTTCGGATTAAGAAAGGAATGAACAGGATGAATGAACGATTGCAAAGTTTGCTACAATCCATGAATACACAGGGCTGGGATCATGTCCTGGTAACTGACCCCAAGCATGTTTACTATTTGACCGGATTTGCGAGTGATCCCCATGAACGCTTTTTGGGCCTGCTCCTCTCCTCTGCGAATGATCCGGTGCTGATCGTACCGGCGTTGGATGCAGACGCAGCCGAGGCGGCTTCAACGGTTAAGCATATTGTCACGCATCAGGATACCGATAATCCGTATCTCTTGCTGAAACATCAGTTTCAAGGCGCAGCCGGTACGCTGGCGCTAGAGAAGGATCAGCTTACCGTCTCCCGTTATGAGCAGCTGCAGCAGCATGTGAACGCGAACCGGATCGAGGATGTTGGCGCTGTGCTCCGAGATCTCCGAATCCGAAAATCGGCCGATGAAGTGAAGATCATCAAGCATGCAGTAAGACTGGTTGAGGATGTTCTGACACAAGGCCTCGCCCAGATAAAAATCGGCGTCAGCGAGATTGAGGTTGTGGCAGAGCTGGAGTACTTAATGAAAAAATTGGGTGCGGATGCTCCATCCTTCGCCACCATGGTATTATCCGGCCCCAACACCGCCTTGCCTCATGGTGTTCCTGGTACGCGCCGGATTGAAGCAGGGGATCTGCTCATGTTCGATTTGGGTGTGTATGCGGGTGGTTATGCGTCGGATATTACCCGTACCTTTGCGGTAGGCGAGCTGAAGCCCGAAGCCGTCAACATCTATGAGACGGTTCTCGCAGCGAACCTGGCCGGCATTCAGGCTGTAAAGCCCGGCGTAACCTATGGATCGATTGACCAAGCGGCTCGCAAAGTGATTGACGACGCAGGATACGGGCAAGCTTTTGTACATCGCTTGGGGCACGGGCTTGGCATGGATGTCCACGAATATCCATCCATCCACGGGTTGAACCAGGACATTTTGCAGCCGGGGGCGGTATTCACGATCGAGCCCGGCATTTATCTGCAAGGCGTAGGCGGCGTGCGGATCGAGGACGATGTGATCGTAACCAAGGATGGCGTCGAGGTGTTGACCTCTTTCCCGAAAGAACTGACCATCCTCGGATAATGCAATTTTCAGCATACGAAAAAAGCCCGAATTCCCGTTTCACATACGGTATTCGGGCTTTCTCTATGTACTAGAAGAGCCATCCTCCGGCAAAAAAATGCCTTCAAGATGGCTCCCACGGATATGTTATGCCTGAACCATATCCAGTTCAATGTTGTCGTCGTTGTACACGTCTTTATCCACTTCATTCATGACTTTCCCGGTAATCACGCCGGCTGTCATGGAGTCATTCACGTTCAGTGCCGTCCGTCCCATATCGATCAGCGGCTCGACGGAAATTAACAGGCCCGCCAAGGCAACCGGCAGGTTCATCGTGGAGAGCACGATGAGCGATGCGAAGGTAGCTCCGCCTCCGACACCCGCCACACCGAAGGAACTGATCATAACGACCACGATCAGGGTAAGGATGAACGACCACGAGGTTGGGTCCACGCCGGCTGTCGGCGCAATCATGACGGCCAGCATGGCAGGATAAATGCCCGCGCAGCCGTTTTGCCCAATCGTGGCGCCAAACGATGCCGAGAGGTTCGCGATGCCTTCCGAGACGCCCAGCTTTTTGTTCTGGGTCTGCACGTTAAGCGGGATCGTGGCCGCGCTGGAACGCGACGTAAAGGCAAAAGTCAGCGTCGGGAACACCTTCTTGACGTATTTGAACGGGTTGAACCCGAATATCGCCAGCAGCACCAGATGGATAATGAACATGGCGATCAAAGCCACGTACGAAGCAAGGACGAAATCGATCAGATTCATGATCACCGCAAGATCGGTCGTGGCGATCGTTTTGGCCATGAGTGCCAGAATTCCGTAAGGCGTCAGACGAAGCACCAGCGTCACGATGCGCATAACCACGCCGTAGACCGCAGAGATCATGTTGCGGAACGTTTCCGCCTGCTCCTTGTTTTTTCGGTCCAACCCGAGAACGGCGATCCCGATGAAGGCCGAGAAAATGACGACCGCAATCGTCGAAGTTCTTCGTGCCCCCGTCATGTCGGCAAACGGATTGCTCGGAATGAAATCCAGGATCTGCTGGGGCAGCGTACGGCCCTCAACATCCCCGAGCCGCTCTTGCAGCAGGGCACCCTGCTGCTCCTCCGCAGCACCGCCCTGGATATTCACCGCGGACAAATCGAAGGCCAGCGCGGTCGTAATCCCGACAGCAGCGGCTACGGCTGTCGTCAGAAGCAGCACCGTAATGATAAGCCCGCTCATTTTGCCCAGATTCTTTCCGCCCTTCAGCTTCATGATGGCCGATATGATCGACACCATGATCAGCGGAATGACCATCATTTGCAGAAGTCTAACGTAACCGTATCCTATCAGATTAAACCAATCGGTGGATTTCACCACCACATCGGAGGTCGAAGTATAGATGAGCTGCAGTGCCACTCCGAACAACACACCCAATCCAAGTCCGGCAAACACGCGTTTGGTAAACGAGTAATGCTTTCTCTGCATCCAGTACAAAATACCGACCAGCAGAATCAGAACAAGGACATTGATGATAACCCAAAGCGTTTCCATCCTAATGATTCCTCCCATTCTTTAAATAAGGATAAATGTGCTCCATCCTCATGTCATAAGTGCGCTAGTATGTATTCATATCCATTACAGCCCACTCTAAACATATCATTACCCGATTGAGAAAATTCCTGTCAAAAATCGTTATATTCCCATCGATGCGGATTATGTCGACTATGTTGATCGGATTACCACTGATATCACTCTACTATCATATCATGTAAACTTCAAAAGGAGAACCACAAATATTAACACAACCGTCTCAATCAGTTCATTGAGCGCTCCATACGTATCCCCCGTCAGTCCTCCAAGTCTTCGGCTCATCCGTTCAGCCGTTAAACTTCCAACTGCCCAGGCTATGAATGGGATCACAAGGATTCCTCCGATTTCAATCATCCCCAGATTAGTCTCGCCTGCCGTGATCCATAGGAAACCTACAATAACTAGCGTTATCAGAGCAGCCATTACGCCCGCCAGCGATCTCCTGCCGGCGGTCAATCCATGAAATAGAGCGGCAAGACCCTCGCTTCCCCGTGCCATCGGCCAGCGATACATCGCATGGACCATAAACCAGCGACTCCAAACCGGAGCGAGCACCAGCAGCCATGCCTCTTGTTTCCATGCCCCGGCTGACAAATCCCACATAGACATGATCAAGGAAGCTTTCAGAAGGAGCAGCAGCATACACGCCATGACGCCCATCGCACCTACACGGCTATCCTTCATGATTTCAAGCATCCGTTCGCGCGACCGATGGCTGAGCAGCGCATCTGCGCTGTCCATCCAGCCATCGAGATGAAGCCCTCCGGTCAGCGCTACCCATACAACCAGCAGGATGACGGCAGCAGGAAAGGAAGGCAGCATAAAGCTTACGCCCAGTCCCATTCCGGCAACGATAATACCAATAACCGCCCCCACCAATGGATAAAAAATGACGCTCCGTTGTTGCACTTCCGGCGTAAAAGGAATTTCCCTCCGCACCGGCAGCCTCGATAGAAATTGAAAAGCGGCCGCAGCCGCTTCGATCATCTTGCTCATATGCGATACTCCCTGCTCTTGATTTCCATCGGAATTCCCGCAGTTACCAAAAACACTTCATCACATACCTGAGCCAGCCTCTGATTCATAATCCCTGCCCAGTCGCGATATATTCGGCCTAGCGGGTATTCCGGAACAATCCCCGACCCCACTTCATTTGTTACCAGAATGACCATTCCCGGATAACCCTGCACCGCTCTTGCCAATCTGCCGATTTGAAGTCCCAGCCTTTCTTCCATTGCGGCACTTCCTTCAGGCTCGGCTTGCAGCAGCACGTTCGTAAGCCACAGCGTCAGGCAGTCCACTACCACCGCAGGGGCATCAGGTTGCGATTGGCCCAGCGTATCCAGCAGTTCCGGCAGGGCGACAGGCTCCTCGACCGTCTCCCAACCGTAGGCGGAATCATGCCGACGGTCTTGATGAATTCGGATCCGTTCCCTCATCTCATCGTCATAGGCTTGCGCAGTCGCCACGTACATTCCGGACTCCGAGCGCTTCATGCACAGCTTCTCCGCGAATGAGCTCTTCCCGCTTCTGGCCCCACCCGTTACCAACACGCTTCCACGATGGCTCATACGGCCCCTCCGCTGATTCCGGCACTCTCAAACGTCGCCATCTCATTCATGATCCGGCACGCCCCCTCGACCAGATGCAGGCACAGTACTCCGCCTGTACCCTCGCCAAGACGCATGTCCATTTGCAGCATCGGATGCAGCCCCAGCTCTTTCAACAGAAGAACATGCGCCTGTTCATGCGAAACATGAGAGGCAATCATATAGGAGAGGGCATCCGGACAGATGCATTTGGCAACCAGCGCCGCCGCACTGGATATGAAGCCGTCAATGATAACGGGACAACCATGGGCAGCCGCACCCAGAATCAGACCAGCCAACCCGCCGATTTCATAACCTCCAACCTTGGCGAGCACGTCGAGGGGATCATCGGCATGAGGTCTATTAACTTGTATAGCCTGTTCCACAACTCGAATCTTATGTAGCAGCCGTTCATCGGTTACGCCGGTTCCCCTTCCCACGACTTCAGACGGCTGTTTGCCGGACAGAACGGAGAAGATCGCCGCACTCGGTGTCGTGTTCCCAATGCCCATCTCCCCGGTCACGAACATTTGCGTTCCTTGCGATACCAACTCGGCTGCTACCTCAGCACCGGTTACAATGGACTGCAGCGCCGCTTCCTTTGTCATCGCGGGCCCTTTGGCCATATTGGCGGTTCCTCTGCCAACATTCCGCGACATCAGCTTCTCATGGTTCAGCTCGATCGCAACACCGATGTCCACACAATGCACGTCTGCCCCCGCCTGACGGGCCAGCACATTCACAGCCGCCCCTCCATTCAGGAAGTTCATGACCATCTGGGGCGTTACCTCAGCCGGAAATGCGCTGACTCCTTCTTCACAGACTCCATGATCACCAGCCATGACAACGACGGATTTTTGGGTGAACGACGGCTTCATATTCCTTGTGATCCCCGCTAATTGGATCGCTAGCGACTCCAGCTTGCCCAGACTGCCCGGAGGCTTCGTCAGCGTATCCAAATAAGCGGCTGTTTCGTTCTGCACCTCCACACTCAGCGGTTTAATGTTAGCCATGAAACGATTTAAACGATTCACGATTGTATCCGTCAATGAAACGACCTCCTCATATCTTGTTCCTAAATCTTACATCCCCAGCGGAACATGCGGCAACATCGGTCAGGACCACGTGCTATTCGCCGTTAACAGCACCTGCGGAGCACCATTCTCGGGATGGGCGACAATCGAGGGCTCCACTCGGAAGATTTGGCGTATATACGCCGCTGTCAAAACTTCCTCCGGCTTGCCAACCCCCGCGATCTTTCCCTGATCAAGCACCAGCAGTTTATCGCAAAATTGAGCCGCCAGATTCAGATCATGCAGTACGCTGATCACCGTAATTCCGGACGAGTTCCGCCACTCCGCCACCATATCCATGAATTGTAGCTGATAGCGGATATCCAGATAGGTCGTCGGTTCATCCAGCATCAGCAGCGAAGGCTCCTGGACCATTACCTTGCCAAGTGCTACACGCTGGCGTTGACCGCCGCTTAACTCGGTAAGCCGCCGTTCCTCCAGACCATGCAGATCCAGCTTTCGGATAATGGCCTCAATGAGCGGTGCTGCATCCTTATCTTCACGGCCAAGCCAGTTCAGGAATGGGAATCTTCCCATCTCCAGCACTTCCCGGACGGTAAAATCGGTAGGATCAAGCCCTTCCTGCTGAAGCACCGCCACGATCCGGGCCAGTGCCTTTCGATTATAGTGTCCAAGCGCCTTCCCCCGAAGCGTCACGCTTCCTTTCGTAGGACTCTCCACACCGGATAACACCTGCATGAGGGTAGACTTACCGCTTCCGTTCGGACCGATAATTCCCCACCATTCCCCTTCGGCAATATGAAGGTCCACGCCTTCAAGAATCGGCACCTTGCCATAGGCTTTGCCAAGTCCTTGAGCTGTAATCATGATAAACCCTCCCTGCGCCGTTTTTTGTTCCGGTATAGCAAATACGCAAAGAATGGAGCGCCTATGAATGCCGTAACCACACCGAGCGGTATTTCCGTTGGTGCTAGCACGGACCGTGCCGCCGTATCGCACCAGACCATGAATATCGCGCCGCCCAGAGCCGACAGTGGAACAATGACGCGATAATCGGAGCCGGTGATCAGCCGGATCATATGCGGTACCACAAGTCCCACGAATCCAATCACGCCGGAGACCGACACGGCTGCGGCGGCAAGCAGGGTAGCCACGATGAGCACGGTGGTCTTCAGCCGATCCACATTCAAGCCCATATGGGCGGCCTGCCGTTCCCCCAGCGACAAAATATTAAGCGCCCGCGACCTGCTCCATAAGTATATAAAACCTGCGATAAAATACAGGAAAAGGATGGCCGTATACGACCATCCACGCATGCTCAGGCTCCCCATCGTCCAGTACAGGATCTGGTTTACCGTATCTTTGGACATGACCGTCAAAAAGGAAACGACGGCGCCCAGAAACGACTGCATCACCACACCGGACAGAATGAGCCCGTGGATCGGCAGTTTTCCTTGATCCCTTGCCAACAGCAGAACGGCCCATAGGGTGCCTGCTCCGGTCATAAACGCTACCAGCGGCAGCGTGTAACCTCCGGCAAAGGAGTATTCCATCCCGAAAAAAATCAGGGATGCTGCGCCAAGCGCAGCACCCGAGGATACACCGAGCGTAAACGGATCCGCCAGCGGATTTCGCAATACCCCTTGAAAGGCGGCTCCGGCGACGGCCAGGGAGGCTCCTACGAGCATCCCCAGCAATATGCGCGGCAATCTCACCTTCATTAAGATTTGCTCGGATGAAGCTTCCCAGCCCGGAACGATGGAATCGCCGATTCCCGGCAGCCGGTGCAGCAGCATCGCCCCAATCTCTCTCACAGGCAGGTGCACGGAGCCGATTCCGAGACTGACAACCAAGGTTAACAGTAATAGGAGTATGCCGGCCGCACCGAATCCTGCAAGTTTTTTACTCATGGATTCATCAGTTCCGGATAAACGGCCTTCGCCACTTCAATCAACCCTTGCGTCACACGGGGACCCGGACGGCTCAGCAGGTTCGCATCCACGGAAATGACCTGATCATTCTTGATGGCATCGATCTGATCCCAGCCGCCGCGCTCCTTAATCAGCTGATCCAATGTTTTCTTGGTTGCTTCATCTACCACATCGTCCGTGTACAAAATGACATCGGGGTTCGCAGCGATAATATTTTCCTCGCTGATTTCGAACCAGCCTTCCGCATCGCCGGCTGCGTTGACGCCGCCAGCTAAGGTGATGATCTCATCCATAAACTCGCCCTTGCCGACAGTCCATCCCGGAGAGAATTCTACGTACACTTTCTTCTTGTCTTCATCCTTCACGGCTTTCACGGCTTCCGTAACGGTAGCCAATTCCTGCTTCATCTGATCCACGACCGCTTTCGCCTCCGCTTGACGGTCGGTAATTTGCCCGATCAGTTCGATGTTCTCCATCACGGCATCAATGGTTTTCGGATCATTGACGAACAGGGTAACGCCAAGCTCACGCAATTTCTCGGCATTCTGGGCATTCATCGAAGCCGCAAATACCACATCGGCATCGGCTGCAATAATAGCCTCTTCATTCACTTGAAACCCGCCCAATTTAGGCTTGGATTTGGCCGCTTCCGGATAATCGTCATTATCGGACACGCCAACGATTTCCTCATCCAGGCCCAAGGCGAACAATTTTTCCGTCTCGGACGGTGTCAGGGATGCAACTTTGGCCGGTGCTTTCTCAAACGTCATTTCAACCCCGGTTGAATCCTTAACGGTCAGCGGATACGTCGTTTTAAGCTCTTCGCCTGAATCCGCCGGCGCTTCGTTATTCTGCTCTTCCTGCTGTGCAGGCGGCGTTGTATCCTTCGGCGCCGCTTCTTCCCCTCCACAGCCAATCAAGGCCAGGGCCATCAGTAAGGCTACCAGAAGTACGGACCATGTTTTGTTCAATGCTTTCATCTCTTGAAATCCCCCTATACATAATTGAGAACCTGGCGCTGCAAGTCTACATTCCTTCAACTGATCCTTACCGGGAGAAAAACATCAATCGTCATACTCCAAAAGAAGCAAAAATCCCTGACTCCTCGTAAACAAGGACTCAGGGATTACGTTTTAACATAAGGACATCTGGATAACCGTTCACAGATAGCGCCTTAAACTTCCGCCCATACATGCTGCATGGGGCCGGCAAACGTAATCCTCTCCTCGAAGGACCGTCATTCATTCGCCGAGGGCAGGTCTCCTGACTTGCAGGCTGTAACGACTTCTCCGCCTTCCCAAGCGCTATGGCTCAGTGGCATATGGAGAAGTCCCTGCTTCACAGTGGCGGGACCGTGCCGGACTTGCACCGGCTTCCCTATTAACCCGGCAGAAAGACAATAACGCCTTCTGTCCGGGACCCTCGCAAATAATATGAATTTATGTATGATAGGCCAAGCATGGTTTCTCTGCCCAAGATTATAGGCGATAAACCCTCCTCTTACAACCGAAAGTTTCGGTCGTTTCAAATGCGTTATGATACGGATTTATCCCGTTATCGCCCATTCCGCACCGATATCATACGATTTCATTTATTCGCTTACCCGTACGCCTTGCCAGCGTTCTCCATCCCATGTCAATTGCAGCTTGAGCTCCTCGCCCGGCGATACCTGCGTCTCCCAGAATTCCGTATGCGGAAGGGTGGCTGCGGCGATCTGCCGGATAACGCCCCCATGGGTGACCACAAGCACATCAAGCCCCGCTCTCTGTGTTCCAAGGCCGTAACCAGCAGGCTCTGCCTGCACAAGGGTATCCGGATCTTCCTCCACATGCAACAGTTCCTTTAAATCCAAATACAATCCGGTCAAAAATGCCTGAACCCGGGAACGGAACGCTTCCCAGCTCTCCCCATTCGGCGGCGTAACTTCTGCAGGGTTATCAATCCAGCGCCGATAGGAGGTATCCGACTTCAAATCCTCGTAGGTGTCCCCTTCCCAATCTCCGAAATCAAGCTCGCGCAGGCGCGGATCATACTCGACACCCGGTATAAACCTGCCCAAAACTTCATCATCAGGAATAGCAGCCATTGTTGAATCCGATAGGATAACATTCAGCGTCTGCCTGCATCGAAGGAGATCACTGCAATAGATCCTGGCGAACTGCCTGGTAAAAAACCTTTCCCGCAGCGGGAGGAGCTGCTGTCTGCCTTCCATCAGAATCCCTTGATCCTCGTGACCGAGATAACGGCGCTCCTCGTTCCACAGCGTGCGGCCATGACGGACCAGATGCAGGGTAAACCTCATATCCACAGCCTTCCTCCTGATGAGGCAACAAGTCCGAGCACCACGGTACCCAGTAACGTAAACAAAACCGATACGCCCAGCAGCAAACGGTTGGTCACCCGGATATCCTCCGCTTCAAGCGGGCGATCAGCGTCCCCCATGTAAGCCCGGAACGAGATGATACCTTGATAGGAATTCTCGCCTCCCAGACGAATGCCCAGAGCACCGGCAACGGCCGATTCCGGGAAGCCGCTGTTCGGACTGGGGTGCTTTCGCGCATCTCTTCTGACCATCTTGATCGCTTTTTTCCATTGCAGCGAAAACATCGCAGCTACCATGGTCAACAGTCCTGCGGTCAGGCGTGCCGGTATCCAATTGGCCATATCGTCCAGCCTTGCGGATGCCCAGCCGATATGCTGGTATTTCTCGTTTTTATAACCGACCATGGAGTCGAGCGTGTTTACGGCCCGATAGGCCATCGCCAGCGGCGCTCCCCCGATCAGGGCAAAAAACAGCGGAGCGATGACCGCATCCACGATATTCTCCGCAACCGTCTCCACCGTTCCCCGCACAATCTCCGGCTCATCCAGATGGCCGGTGTCTCTCCCGACAACCATGCTGAGCGCGCGCCTGGCCTCCGCGATATGGCCGGAGCGAAGATGGCCGTAGACCTCCAATCCTGCTTCACGCAGCCCCTTGATGGCAATCGTAGTCGCAATAAGCACGATCTCCACCCCCCACGCAAGCCAAGGATGAATCGCTGCACACAACAACAGCAGCAGCCAGGCCAGCACGAAGGAGCCGCCGACCACGATCACCGGCAGCAGAATGCCCGCCCGCTTCAGGCTCTGAGCGGAAGTCGCCCGATGGCGAATCCAGCCTTCAACCCGGCGGATGGCTTTCCCCATGCCAATGACGGGATGCGGCAGCCATCTCGGATCTCCGATCAGCAGGTCCAGTACAACCGCCGCCCAAATGACCCACACAACGGTCATATCCGGTCCTCTCTTTCGGAGACAATGCTTTCCGTAACACTCTCGTAGACAAGGCGGCCGATCATGCCGCCCAGATCGGTTGCGGTTCCGGCATAATGGTGATTTACGCCATAGGCTGTATTGCCGCTGACCCCAAGGACCATGGCGTCCGTTGTCGTCCCGGTCGCGACGGCTCCGGTTTCATGATCCTTCACGCCCAGGTCATGCAGCGCGGCGGCCTTCGCTTCCGTCGCGGTCAACACGGCATTCAGCATGCATGCCGGCGTCATCATCCCGTCGATCAGCAGCATAATATTAATCGTGCCCGGCTGGTAAGCCGCAAAGGTCGTCCGGCTCGACCCGGCGCGGGCTGCATTGCCCACGCCGGCGGTGGTGCAGCAAAGGATGGAAGCTTGTTCACTCCGCTCTTCCCGGATGGAGGCATATTTCAGTTTTACCGCCGTCATCAATCCAGCTGTGGATTCAGCCGGATAACCGTGAGCACCCATAAAGCTAAACATATCGTTCACGGGGTCGCTGCAATCATAATGCCGGTCCACATAACGGTTCACGATATAATCCAAACGTACGAATCCGCCGCCATATATGGCGCTGCTAATAGACGCAGCCGACTCCGGGAGCGATATGCGGATATGCGGCTGTTCCTGCTCCGATTCGAGGGACACCACCGCTCCTTGCCACGCATTCGAACGATATAAGTGATTCTTGCCTTTCAGAAAAGGTACGGCCATGTTTCTCTCTCCCTGCTCTCTATGATCTAAATCCGCCTGATCCCAAACTCCATTTGCCGCTTGATACCCTAGGTTGCTTCTTCTTCAGAAGAAATCCCAAAAACCTCCGCCATAATGGCAAGCAGCCTGTCGTTATCTTCGACATGTTTAACGGCCAGCCGGATATGACGCTCACCGAGGCCCGGGTACATGGCGCAGCTGCGGACAAGCACGCCGCGTCTCCCCATCTCCGACTGAAACATCTCGGCATTCCATGGTCGTGGAAGCTCCATGAGTAGAAAATTGGCCTCCCCCGGCGTAACGTCAAGCCCCAGCGTTCGTACACCCCGTATGAGCTTCTCGCGTTCTGCGCGAATCAAATGAAGCGTATTCTGCTCGTAGTCCCTGCCGCTGCCAAGACATGCCTCTCCTGCAAGCAGCGCCAGTCCATTGACGCTCCATGTCACCTGCTTGCCGACCATCTTGCGTATCACATCGGGATGCGCGGCCGTATACCCGAGCCGCAAACCCGGAATCGCATAAAACTTGGTCATCGATCGGACAATCACGGTTCGAGGATAGTCATGAAGCTCTGGCATCAGGGTCTGTCTGTCTTCAAGCGGAATAAAGTCAATAAAGGCTTCATCCAGCACCAGCCAGGTCCCTTCTTGCTCTGCGCATGCCGCTATTTCACGGATGTCCTCAAGGCTGTACTGAACCCCGTTCGGATTGTTGGGCTGTCCCAAAAACACGAGATCCGTGCGAGCCAACAGCTCCATCACATCCGCCTTGTCTGCACGCCAGTCCCGCTCCGGATGTCCGCACACGGAGCGGATGTCCGAGCCAAATTTTAAGGACAACTCCCGGTATTCGGAAAAACACGGGTCAACCACGCCCACAGTCCTTGGCGTAAGGCCCATCAACAACAGCGCCATACACTCGGCCGCCCCGTTGCCGACTAAGATTCGCCGGGGATCGGTGCCTAACTCCGTTGCGAGCAGCTCCTTAAACTTGCGATGTCCCGGATCCGGATAACGAATGACCGCACTCATTCCCTCTTGTAAGGCCGTAATTACCCCTTGCGGCGGTCCGAGCGGGTTAATATTGGCGCTGTAATCCAGGAAAGCCGAGGCTTGCCTTCCGAATGCGGCAGCCGCCGTCTCCACGTCCCCTCCGTGGCCGTACACCTCGATCAAGGGTTGTTTTTTGTCGTTCATAAGGGCTCCTCCTGTTCCATGCCCTGGCTCTTGCAAGCCCTGCCGTTATGTAATGCCATCATTATGTCGCTACCGTCCCTGACTCGTCAACATGGAATGCTTTGTCTCTGTCTTAAAATTGGTTTACAATAGTCTGGAAGCACCACATTTTGAATTGTGACGACGGAGGATACTATGCTATTTATCGATAATCAGGGGATCCATGATCCATCCATTAACCTAGCGATTGAAGAATATGCCTTGAAGCACTTGTCCATGGACGAGAGCTACCTTCTCTTTTATATCAACAAGCCTTCCATAATTATCGGAAAGCATCAGAATACGATCGAAGAGATCAACCAGGAATACGTTCGTGACAACAACATTCAGGTTGTACGCCGGTTGTCCGGGGGCGGGGCTGTGTACCATGATCTCGGCAACCTGAATTTCAGCTTCATTACGAAGGATGACGGACAGTCCTTCCACAACTTCCTGAAGTTCACGCAGCCGGTCATCAACTTCCTGCAAAAGATGGGCGTACCCGCCGAGCTCAGCGGCCGGAATGACCTGCAGGTCGGCGAGAAGAAAATTTCGGGGAACGCGCAGTTCTCGACGCGGGGACGCATGTTCAGCCACGGCACGCTCATGTTTGACCTGAACCTGGATGATGTACAAGCCTCGCTGAATGCCAATCCGGAAAAATTCAAATCCAAGAGCACCAAATCCGTCCGCAGCCGCGTGGCGAACATTAAGGAGCTGCTTGGTACGGATATGACGATTGAACAGTTCCGCGCGGAGCTGCTTCGCTCGATTTTCGGTATGGAGCCTGATCAAGTACCCCAATATGTCCTTCAAGAGAAGGACTGGGAGATCATCAACCAGATTTCGAAGGAACGCTACCAGAATTGGGATTGGAACTATGGACTATCCCCTGAAAGCAATGTGAAGCATGCCAAGAAGTTCCCGGTGGGCATTATCGATATCCGTATGGACATCCGTGAAGGGCATATCGGAGAGATCAAGATTTACGGCGACTTCTTCGGCGTCGGCGATGTGGCGGATATTGAAAACCTGCTGCGCGGCAAACGGTATGAAGAAACTGCGGTGCGCACGGCCCTATCCGGCATCAACGTCAAGCATTACTTCGGCAACCTGGAGTTCGACGATCTGATCGGCCTCATCTTTCTTGAGGAATAGATCCGGCTGAAATCTAAATAAGCCTCCCGCCCCGTGTGCAATTTGCATAAGGGTGGGAGGCTCTTTCATTTCAAACAGGAATACCTCGGATCAAGAGGAGGCCATAAACACATACCAAACAAGGACCAGCGTCAACACAATGCATGCATTCTCTACCGTGCGTCCCCATTTGCTTCCGGTGCTCATGATTTTCAGTTTAATTCTCCATTTGAACGGAGGAAGCGGACGGATTCCGCGGTTGGTCAGTGCATCTGCGAGCAAATGAATCGAGTAGGATAAACCTCCGGCAAACCACAGACTTTCCCCGCCGATCTTGCCCTGCGATGCAAAATACAGCAGACCCGTCCATCCGGCAGCGGCATAGACGGTATGGGTTAACCCCCGGTGGGTCACCAAGGAGCCTGCAATGAGCACGCTGCCTGTGATCGTGTTCCATGGGCTGAAGCCCTGCCCGAAGGATATCAGTCCGAGACCGATCAGGAACATGACAATATGGCGCAGGGTCCGGCTTGGCAGGTACGAAACAACCCCGATCAGCCCGGCCAGGGCGATGTTCCATGGGGCATACTCCTTGCCGTAGAAGACAACGAAGATGGCTGCGCCAATCATCGCCAGCTGAAGGATTCGCAGCAGCCCGGAAGGAATGGCTTTGCGAACCAGCAGAGAGTTGGGCTCGTCGATGTCGGGAAGCAGTGCGCTAACCAAAGCCACTGCGGCAGCCGGCAATGTGACAGGCACTCCGCTCATGCCCATGACGGATAACGTGACCCCTGTGCTAATAATCAAATGAGCTCTGCCCATCATGATGACAATCTTCCTTTCTAAGCTCAATGCTGACTATGGGATCGATGGATCGTTGCCGGTCTTCACGTCCGATAGCCCAGGGTTATGAGAATATACGTTCGGTTCAATAGTATAGCAAAATCATCCTCTTTTTGTCTACCCCTTCCACTTGGGTTAGGCTTAAAAATGGTTGTCCGATTCTCTGATATGGGATACAATTTGATCACTTGCCCAAGGTTACGACCGGGACGAATGCACGGGAATCTCATCAGGAGTTTCACATCTTCAAGAAAGGATGACTACCGAGTGAATCGCTCACGAATTGCCGATCTCAGCCTGCTTCTGGTGGCTATGATGTGGGGATCTACGTTCCTCATCGTTCAGCATGCGGTCCGCGTGCTCCCGCCGATGGCTTTCAATTCCGTCCGCTTTTTGGGAGCGGCCCTGCTCCTTGTATTGATCATCACCCTCTTTTACCGAAGTCAGTGGAAGCTAATATCCGGCAAAATGCTGCTGCATGCTTGCCTGCTGGGTCTTTTTTTATTTATAGGATACGCCTTTCAAACCGCGGGCCTTCTGTACACAACCACGTCCAATACAGGCTTTATTACCGGCTTGTCCGTGGTGCTGGTCCCTTTCATATCCTATGCCCTGTTAAAGCACTCCATCTCCAGATTCACCTGGATCAGTGCCTTGCTTGCGGCAGCGGGTCTGTATCTGCTTACCTTCGCCGGTTCCGGCATGAGCTTGAATAAGGGGGATTTGCTGGTATTCGTCTGCGCCATCGGTTTTGCGCTCCATATTGGTTATACGGGCGTTTATGCCGGTCGATATCCCTCTTTGCTGCTGGCGGCGCTCCAGATGGCTGTCGTGGGGGTATTTAGCTTAGCGGCATCTGCACTAACCGAACATGTCGGCAATGTAACCGACCTGATGGACAAGCTAACCCAACCGAACGTGCTGTGGGCACTGGTTGTATCCATCGGACCCACCAGCGCATTCGCCTTCTGGATCCAAACCGTTTGTCAAAAATATACGACGCCGTCCAGGGTGGCCATCATCTATGCAACGGAGCCGGTATTCGCCGCGCTGACCGGAATCCTGTTTGCGGGAGAGCGGCTTACGCTCACCGGCGGCATCGGTTGTCTATGTATTTTGGCAGGAATGATGATTGCGGAATTGAAGTCTGCGCCACAGAAGGTACAATAGAGTTAAAGACAGAGACAGAATCCAAAGGAGAGATACCCATGACAACTTACAAATTGATGGCGATCGACATTGACGACACCCTGATCAACGACGATAAGGAAGTAACCCCCGGCGTCCAGCAGGCGCTTGAGCAAGCCGTAGCCCACGGTGTCGTTGTGACACTGGCAACCGGACGAGCCTATGCGTCGGCTCAGGCAATTGCCCGTCAAACCGGACTTAATGTTCCTATTATCACCTACCAAGGTGCCTTAATTAAAAATCTGCTCGACGAAAAGGTTCTCTACGAACGCTTCGTTCCCGTCGACGCTGCCGTGAAGCTGTATGAATACTGCGTAGAGCATAATCTCCATCTGCAAACCTACATCGATGACAAGCTGTATGCCCGCGAAGAGAACCAGAAGCTAATCGATTACTGCGCCCTAAACCGGACGCCGTATTATATCGAGCCTGATTTTATGAAGATGGTTCAGAAACCGACCCCGAAAATGCTCATTATTGACGATCCCGACTATCTGGATGAACTGATCCCTGTATTCCGCGAGCTGCTGGGCGATGAAGTGCATATTACCAAATCCAAGCCTCATTTTCTTGAATTCATGCATAAGGAAGGCACGAAAGGACATGCGCTCACCTTCCTAGCCGATCATTTTGGCTGCGATCTCAAGGAAACCATCGCTGTCGGCGACTCCTGGAACGATCACGAAATGCTGGAGGCCGCCGGACTTGGCGTCGCTATGGGCAATTCGATTGAGCCGCTTAAGGCGATTGCCGATTACGTAACGCTTGGGAATAACGAAGACGGCGTGAAACATGTCATTGATAAATTCGTGCTTAACCAAGGTTAATATCCGGGACAAATAGATATACGCAAATAAGCCTCCATGATATCCATGGGGGCTTATTCATGTCTATAAATTGAGTCCATGTGTTCGTTAACAAGTAAATGGGCAGCGCAAAGCCGCCCTCGGCCTATCCATTATTCCCGATCCGGGTTAAATGTTAGAATCGGCTTCAGAAGTGCCGTATCGTCGAACTCCAGCAGGCCTACCTCCATGCACAGCTCCATCAATTTATGGATGCCGTTAAATTGCTGCAGATTCCGTTGATGAATGACGGATAACGCTTCGCGAACCATTTTTTGGGCCTGCTCAATGCTTTGATGCTCCACGGCCTGAATAATCTCCTTGATGCTTTCCAAGTAATACACGGTGCGCCTTAGCGAGCGAATCAGCAAAATCTGTCTGACTTGCGACGGGGTGTACAGCCGATATCCATTCTCGGGGTTTCGATCCGGGGTGATCAATCCTTCCTTCTCCCAATGACGGATGGCGGACGACTCCACGTTGGTCAGTTCGGCGACTTCTCCGATCGTCATATGGGCTTTGAGCTTTTTGTCCTTGATGATGTTAAGCTCCGGATTCTCAAGCAGGGCAAGCGTTTCGTCTGCAATGGTCTTCTCCTGCTGCAATTTGACCTGTTCCCCATTCACGATCCAGAGGGCTTCATCCATCTCCCTCTTCTGAATGTGTCGAATCACATCATAAGTAACCGCATAACCGAACCCGGGAAACATGGCGCGGAGACAACGGAAGTAGGCCAGATGCATCTTCGTGTATAGACGGTATCCCTTCTCGTTCCGGTCAGGAGGAGGTACCACTCCCCAAGATTCATAATGCCTTAAAGCACTCGTGCTGATTTGCAGCTCTTTGGCGATATCTTTCGGCTTGTAGTAATGCACGCCGGTTCCCTCCCCAATCACGATTGAGAACCTACTTTACCAGAATCGCAAGCCATTGGCAAACCTTAAATTAAAACATTAAAGTGCTTTGAGAAGGTCTACGGGATAACATCCTCGACTTGGTTGAATTTGCTACAAGGCATCTTCTCACTTGCATCAATGTTGTATATTGAGTGGTGTAGAGGCAAGTGGAACTCATTTCTTAACAGCGGGAGGCTGACTATGATGAATATGCACATAACCGAAGAATTTCCACAGAGTAAAGAATACATGGACCTAAGATTAGATGCAGGACTGCCTGAGGTTGAGATTTCGGCCATAGAGACGGCGCTAAACCGCAGCTTGCTGTCCCTTCTGGCCCGAGACAGCAATGACCGGCTGATCGGGATGGGAAGGGTGATTGGCGACGGCGCTTTCTATTTTCAACTGGTAGATATTATGACCGCGGTATCCTATCGGGATCAAGGGCTTGAAGATACGATCGTGTCCGAACTGCTGGCTCGCCTGAAAAAAATAGCACCAAGCGGAGCCGAGGTCACCGTCATCACGGACGTGCCCGGAATCAAGCTGTACCAGCATGTCGGCTTCAAGCTGCTGTACCCTGATCGATACGGCATGGCCAGGTCTGTGTAAGAGAGCGGCGCCTTCAAACCTGTGTAAGGCATCCCACTGGGCTGCGAAATCGCTTCCGCTACATTTTTGCACTCCTAGTCACACAAACTCACTATTTTTTTCATTTACTCAGCTTTACTGTCATCCCCGCCCTCGCCACACGGACTCCCTCCGGAAGAGGCAGCTCCTTCCGAACATCGACGTCATGAGACATATGGGTATACACCGTTTGGCGAGGCTTCACCTCGGAGAGCAGCTCTGCCGCTTCCTTCATGTCATAGACGGAGCGTGTCTCGAATTTGGCGGTTTCGTGAACAAAGCTGGTTCCAAGTACCAGGAGATCCACACCTTTCAGCGGCTCCTTTTCCTCAAGGCTTAGATTGATCGAATCTGAATTGTATACCCATGTGTACCCCTCCTTCTGAAACCGGTATGCGTAAGAATATCCGTTCTGGCCATGGTTTACTTTCCAGCAGGAAATCTCCCAGCCGCCAAGCGTCATCCCATCGTCCACAGCCGTCATCTCCATCTGGCGTGGAAGCCATGGATACTGCCGTACAATCTGCTCCAGCACCTCGGCAGGGGCGTATAACCGACCTTTTTCCCTCTGCCATCTGCAAGCATCGCTCCATTCCGGAAGGCCGCCGATATGATCAAAATGGGCGTGCGTAATCAGCATATCGCTCATCTTCCGCTTTCCCAGCCCCTCAATCATAGAGCGCCAATCCGGGCCGCAGTCGATCATGAAGGACGTTTCGCCGCACTCCACCATCACGGAAGAGCGCAAACGCCGATTGATTCCCGTATTCCGGGCTTCCGTGCATACCTCGCAATCGCAATATACCCGTGGAACGCCCATGGCATCTCCCGTTCCCAAAAAAGTTAATGTATCCCCGCTCACATGGCATCCCCCATTTGTGTTTATAGATTCGTTCTTGGTTATGCAAACCTTGTCCCTATATTGTATAAGCGCACAAAGAAAAAACAAAGACCGCCCGGCTCATCCCGAACGGTCTTTCGTCATTTCTGTCATACGATTGATATGGCTATGATAGCAATTCATTAAGCAAACGAGGGTTTATTATCGTCAACAGCTCCGCTGATGACCTTGACGTACTTCTTATCTACACCTTCCACGGAAGGACCAACATATACACTATTCTTGCTTGGGCGTCTAACCGAGCGCTTCCGGGATTTCAGCGTACTCATCATCGGTACGGGTCCCCGAACCACCCAGCTGCTGCCATTGGCGGACCCCTGCGGATGACCTGACGTTCTCTTCTTCTCATTCCTGCTCACGACGAATCCCCTCCAACTAAATGCCTGATGGTACGAAGCAGCTCACGATTCTGTTCTACAACCTCCGCGAGATCTTCATCCGTAAGAATCTCATGTCCCGTAAAATGCACGGACAATACATGATTTACTCCTAAAGGATAGCAGAACACATACACCTGTGCAACTTCCTCTTCGTGATAAAATGCCCATTTTCCACTATGATAGACATCCATCACATAAATCGACTGGTTACTTGGCGAATGTTCCTTATTCCCATCGAACGGGAAATACCGTCCTCTACCTACATTACCCCCAATTTGGGCAATGCCTTCATCTCTTCGGCCCCAGAAGGCGGCGCCGGTCACCCTGAAATCCCCTGCAGCCGGCGGGAGCAAGGAGTTTCGGACAGCTTCACTCAGTGCATGATATTTTTCCGATTCATCCGTCACATGCACGTTTCGATTATATTCCCAGAAAAAATGCAGCACACTTTGCTTGCGCCTCAGCTCCGCATCCTTCTGCTCAATCACGGTGCTCGGGTTGTTGTAGAATCCTTCGGTTTCGATCGCGCTCAGAATATGCCCGCAAGCGACATCAACAGCTGATTTGTAATCGTCATCGCTTCGCAGTTCGTATTCGAGCAGCGTTAAGCCTTGCAGGTCGGAGAGTAGATGGTAATCCTTAACAATAACGTCTTCAACGGAGCTGCTGTCTGCCTCTACCTGATCCGGGATGATGCAGTACACCCTTCGCCGCCCGAGCCTTCCCCAATACAGCCCCATCTCGAACAGCGTGTTGTCGCGGGTAACAAATACATGTTTGCCTCGAATGAGTGCGACATCATCCGGAGAAAAGACGAACACACCAAAATCACTGGACGCCAGCTGCTTCTCCAAAGCTTCCATCGTATACATGTTTGCCCCGAACGTTCCGCCGTACCAAGGCGTCACTTGGGCGGACCGTTTAAGCTGTTCGTGGATCGCCCTTGCATACTTGATGGCCTCTCTGGAAGAACCTATGAATAAATTCGGCTTCGGTATGGTCATAGGCACATCCTATTCTCCCTTTGTTATACATTTTAGTCTTATTCGACCATTATAACAAAGTTGCCTATTTTTGGGTGAAAATTATGGCAGGCGCATGTTGGTATAGTATATGCTAAGGTTTCAAAACAGACCCCATAAATAACCAGGTGCCGGTATCCCGATCTTCAATAGCAAAGAAAAAAGGGCGGTTGATATTCATGGCGATCGGCTCAGTAGGCTCAGCTGCGGTTGTATCGATCCCGACCGCTGTAATCGCGGCGGCCTCCGTGCCCTTTTCGCTGACATCAACTACGGTTTTATGTTTTATCTTATCAATCCAAAATTTCTCTCCATCAGCTGCCATGGCGCTAAAATCAGCTGCATCGCTGTCGAATGCCTGGATCATCCCCAGGCTTTGAAGCGCATCTGGGAGCTCAAAGGTCTGTTCTACCTTGAATTTGGGCAGCCCAAGCTGGATGGTCTCATGCGGGAAATCGCCTTTCCAGACGGACGCATCCTTCCACAACTGCTGCTGCAGCTCATCCATGGATGAGGAGTCCTTCGGCAGGATGACCAGCATATGCATGCGGCCATCTCCGTAAGGAATGCGGATCGCCTGCCAGGACTCCCCTTCTTTGTAACTGTATCGTCCTTCCCGCTTCATCATCGGAATTTTTTGAGTGGTGCCGTCAGAAAGCGTAAATTCTTCATCTACGGTATTCGCCGGATCAAATTCATCCATCCACCCGCCGTTAAAATAAATGGCATTGATCAGAACCGCAACGCCGCCCGGAGGCTTATCATATATCGAAGGGATCATGCCGCTCGTCTTGTCGTTCACCCACTGGTTTATGGCATCCATGGCATCGGCATGCATCAAGTCGGCCTCCTTAACTTCAGCACGATAGCTATCCTTAACGGCCTGCAAATACGTCTTCTTCATCTCAATGCCTTGCGTGTGCCACACGGAATTGGCCACATTCAGCACGACGCCTCCTCCGTTCTCCAGCAATGATCGCAGCTGGCGGTTCCCGTCGTTGATATCGGCCACACTCATGCCCTTCCATCCAAGTACGTCGGACATCTCGGCGGCCGTACCGCCTGCTGTCCCGTTATAGGCCAGTGCCAAAGCTTGCGTAATGCTGTATGGAGAAATAATCAGATTACCGTTCGCGTACTCCGGGTTATTCGATAACGCTTGATGCAAGCGTAAGCCAAAATCATTCTGCGCTTCCACCATGCCGGTATCAATCTTGCTCAACACCTCTTTACGTTCCTCAGCCGACAATTCCTTCACTTTGGGCTGCTTATCCACAATCGCTTGCGGTTCCCCTGACTGGATCTCACCGCCCTGAGCGCAAGCGGTAAGCCCCATAAGCAAGCATAGACCTGTGAGTACCTTTCTTTTTCGCATAACCTTGTCCCCCTTCAATGTCAGATTCTTTGTCTATCTGCTATTGACGGAATGATACCGCCTAATGTTTCATATAAAGGATCATTTATCCAAATTTAGTTGGCAATCAACTTCTTCACCGTTACAATGTAGAGAACCCGCAACGTACTTAAGCATGTACAGAATACAGAGCGAAAGGAATTTCTACATATGCAAAAAATTCGCCTTGAAGGCAGCAAAGTTACGCTAAGATCCAGGAAACCCGAGGATACCCCGGTTTTATATAATCTGATCTATGGCACCAAAAATCCGGAATGGAAAAAATACGACGCTCCTTATTTCCCGCTCAAGCCGATTTCCTACGAAATATTTGAAACGCAGTGGAACGCCGACTTCGAAGCCGATCAATTTCCGAATGACCTGCTCATCGAAGTGGAGGGAAAGACGATTGGCATCGTCACGTTCTATTGGGAGCATGAAGCCTCACGCTGGCTGGAAGCCGGAATCCTGATTTACGATCCGAGCCGTTGGAGCGGCGGATACGGTACGGAAGCCCTTTCGCTGTGGGTGGAATGCCTGTTCCAAAATCTCACCATCGCCCGTGTCGGCATCACCACCTGGTCCGGCAATCCGAGAATGATGCGCTGCGCGGAGAAGGTCGGCATGCAGCTCGAAGGCCGCATGCGGAAGTGCAGATATTACGAGGGCGTCTACTACGATTCCATTCGCATGGGCATTCTGCGCGAAGAATGGGAAGCTCGGAAAGCACGCGTATAGAGCAAGATTGTACTGCAAAATCCCTATACACAGAATACTTGCAGCGCATGAGGCATTATTCAGACGATTGCTAATATTCTGTACGTACAAATAAGCGAGCCGGCCCAGTAGATCCTGGACGGCTCGCTTTCTCTTTTTTTGATCGACGGGCCATTTACGAAACGGAACTCAGCACACGACTATCCCTCATGAGTCCATCCAACGCTCCGTCTGCCATCAAGTATCATAGCCCGGCCAGCACCTGATACCAAACCCCTCGCTTGGAATACAGCGTCTCGCGCACCTGATCCCATCCGCCCAGATACTCGATATCGAATAGCCCCGGCGGGTTGGAAAACTGATCCTTCGTCTGTTCATACACCGATTCTTCAACCGGACGGAACCCATATTTCACGAATATGCTCTGCGCCTCCGGCGTGCGCAAGTACTCCACAAAAGCCGCCGATACATCCTCCGTGCCATGTTTTTCAGCGAAACGTTTGACGACTGCAGCGGGGTTCTCGATCAGCATCGTATGCTGCGGCACAACGATATCATACTGGACGCCTTGGGCAATCCGGGCAAGCAGCTCATTCTCATACGTTACGATTACATCTCCGACCCCGTATTCAAAAGCCGCCATCGAAGCCCGCCCGCTTTTATCGAGCGACTCCACATTGCGGTGAACCGCTTCAAGGAAAGCTTTCGCTTCGGCAGGATCACGCTTTCCGTTCTCTTCCGATTGTTTCAGCCCCGCGCCGTAGATCGCGTTAATATCCCACTGCGCACCGCCCGAGGTCTTCGGATTCGGATACAGCACCTTGACGTCCGATCGGGTCAGATCGTCGAAATCCCGTATCCCTTTCGGATTTCCCTCGCGCGTGCCGAGAACGACAATCGAACGTGTCACCATGCCGTTATACGGCTGAGATTTCCATTCGGGGTCCACAAGCCCTTCCCTGACCAGTTTGTCGACATCCCCTTCCATGGCAAGCAGCGTTACGTCGGCCTCGAATCCGCCCGTGATGGCACGAGCTTGTGTTCCGGAAGCCTCGTAGGATTCCTGAAACCGAACGGTTTCTCCCGTCTGTTCCTTCCACTGCGCTTGAAAAGCAGGGATGATCTCGGACAGGGCGTCTCTGGCCACGCTATACGCGCCCAGAACGATCGTTCTCTCTCCGGTTGGGGATGTCACTTCCTCGCTATCAGGCTGATCACTGACGCATCCTGCCATGAAAAAACTGAAGAGAAGCGCCATGCCAACCAGCAGGAATGAGGTACGTTTCATATTCAAGATCCGCATGAATGAATCCACTTCCCTTCGGATATTTTGAACCATCAGATCATAATTGGCATCGGGTCGACCTTCAGTCGATTCTCCTCGATCCAGCTGTGCTCCTCATTAAAGAGATAAGCCCGGTGAACGAGGACGCGGACCTCTTGACCCGGCTGCAGCGTTTCCTTCTCCAGTGAACGGTAGGTGATCAGCTTATGTCCCTTAACCTCCACCTCCACCAGCCATTCGCTGCCGCGAAAATGCAGATGACGAACGATCCCCGTCTCCGTTGCAGACAGCACGCTGAAATCATGCTTGCTTCCAATCTCGATATATTCCGGGCGAATCAGCGCACGCGTCGCATTCTTGTTAGCCGCTGCCTCAAATCCCTTCAGCTCAGCCGCGCTCGAAATCACGGTAGATTCCCCTATGAATGAAGCGACAAACGGCGTCTTCGGCTCCTTGTAAATATCCCAAGGCGTCCCCTTCTGCTCAACGCGCCCCTGATTAATAATCATAATTTCGTCCGCGACTTCAATCGCCTCATCCTGGTCATGCGTAACAAAAATCGATGTAATGCCGACCCGCTCGATCAGCTCGCGAAGCCAGGAGCGCAGCTCCTGACGGATCTTCGCATCGATGGCGGCAAACGGTTCATCCAATAAGAGCAGCTGCGGTTCGGGCGCCAGCGCTCTGGCAAAGGCTACACGCTGACGCTGTCCGCCCGATAACTGGTGCGGATAGCGGCTCTCGAAACCTTTTAAACCGGTCAGCTCCACCAGCTCCATCACCCGGTCCTTGATGATGGCTTTGGGAGTCTTCTTCACCTTCAAACCGAAAGCGATGTTATCAAACACGGTCATATGTTTAAATAAGGCATAGTTCTGGAACACAAAGCCGATCCCGCGCTCTTGCGGCGGCAGATCATTGACTACTTGGCCATGAAAGGAGATTTGCCCGGAGTCCGGATTCTCAAGCCCGGCCAGCATGCGCAGGATGGACGTTTTACCGCCTCCGCTGGGCCCCAGAAGTCCGATCAGATGTCCCTTCTCAATCTCAAAGCTGACATCTTTGACCGCATGAAACGTACCGAAATGCTTGTTCAGATCGCGAACTTCCACATGCATATCAATGCACATCCTTTCTTTTTTTGGCCCATTCCATCAGCAGCAAAAGTCCTACCGAGAAGGCAGCCAATACCAATGCGACGCCATTCGCCGCAGCCACGTTAAAATTCTCCACATCCTGATATACCAGCGTCGTCGCCGTCTGAGTTTTGTTCATGATATTACCGGACACCACCAGCACGGCACCAAACTCGCCCAATGAACGGGCTACCGTGAGCACCAGGCCATACACGACAGCCCACCGGATGGAAGGCCACGTTACTTTCCGGAACGTTGTCCATTCGTAAGCCCCTAGCGTCGCTGCCGCTTGTTCCTGATCATTTCCAATTTCCTGCAGGACAGGCATGACTTCGCGAACCATGAGCGGAAACGTGACGAAGAGTGTCGCGATCACCATGCCCGGGAAAGCATAAACCACCTTAAACCCGATCCCTTCAAAAAAACCGCCGATGATGCTGTCAGGTCCGAGCAGCAGTACAATCATCAAACCGCCGATAACCGGCGATACAGCGTAGGGCAGATCGACAATGCTGTTCAGGATGCCTTTGATCTTTCGGCTGAGCCAATTCGCCCGTACCAGGTACAACGCCATCATGATGCCAAATAACGCATTAAAGAACGTAACGAATACCACAATAAGACCCGTCATCATCAGGGCATGCAGGGCTTCCGGCCTGAACAGACCTTCGGCAAACCCGCTCAGCCCTTTATCAAACGCACCGATCGCAATTCGAGACAGGGGGATGATTAGCAGAATGATAAATACGGCGTACGTAAGCCCGATCCACAGACGTCTCAAACTCGTCTCCCCCTCTGCTGAACGGCATTGATCACCCAGAGGATGATGAAAGAGAGGGTAAGGAGCAGAATCGATACCGCAGCTGCTCCAGCAGGATTATCGCTCTCGACCTCACCAAAAATAAAAACCGATGCAATCAGCGTTCTTCCCGGAATGTTGCCAGCCACCAAGACAACGGCCCCGAATTCGGCCAACGCCCTTGAGAATGCCAGCATCCCTCCGCTGATAATCCCCGGCAGCATCGACGGCAGGATAACTTTAAAAAAGGTTCTCGTCCTGGAAGCCCCCATCGTATAGGCCGCTTCTTCCTCCAGCGGGTCAAGCTCCTCCAGCAGCGGCTGAACCGCCCGGATAACAAACGGAAACGTGACAAACATCATCGCTATCACAATCGCGGGCTGGTGGAACACAATTTCAAAACCCAATTTCTCTGCCAAACCACCGAGAAAGCTCCCGGGTCCCAGCAGCAGCAATATCATCAGACCGCCTACGGCTGTCGGCAGCGCAAAGGGCAGGTCGACCAGACTGTTCAGCAGCGTCCTTCCCGGAAACCTATAGCGTATAAGCACCCATGCAATCATCGTTCCGATAAGCACGTTGATGAAAGTAGAGATGACGCCCAGCTTGATGGTAAGCAGCACAGCCTTCCACGCGATCGGATCCATAATGCTCTCCGTAAAATGACTCCATCCTGCTGAGAATGATTGCACATATACCCCAAAGATCGGCAGTACGATCAAGGCAAGAAAATAAAGCAGTACGGTACTTCGAAACCCCCAAGTCCAACCTTTATGACGAATCCATGTTGTCATATCGTATCCCTCCCGCCTCCGGATGGCATTCCGGTCGACACTTTCACAAACCATCTTTATATTTCCTATTTGTATACTTGGTTTTCTTTACACATACTTTACCAAAAGCTGAATCCCATCGTCAATCCATCTTTTGCACTTTATCGGGTAAAATAATAGAAATGGTAAGAAAAACGTCTGTCGACGTACTTTCTCAGTAGACAGACCGCTTTTAGCGGAAGTTTTTCTTGCGAGATAAGGATGCTAAGCCGCGGATGTTTATACTTTCTTATCTCTTAAAAAATGAGGAGGTATGGTACATGCTGTATACCGGTGAATTGGATACGCAAGGTCGCGATGAGATGAGGGATATTACAAGGGAGATCCACTCTTACGTAAAACAAAGCGGGGTCCAGCAAGGAACGGTCCTGATCTATTGTCCGCATACGACGGCGGGGATTGCCATCAATGAGAACGCGGATCCCGATGTGAAGCGGGACGTCCTGATGTCGCTCGATGAGGTCTATCCTTGGAATCATCCCAAGTATCGCCATGCGGAGGGCAACACCGCTTCCCACCTCAAATCGATCACCTGCGGCCCTTCCCAGACCGTTATCATTCAGAACGGGCACCTGCTTCTCGGACGTTGGCAGGGCATTTATTTCTGCGAATTCGACGGTCCAAGGCAGCGCCAATATCATGTGAAGATCATGGAAGGATGATCCCTTAAATAAGATGTATGTTGACGCCGGCGTATGTATAACAACACAAAAAGCAGACAGGCACATGCTAGGGGGCGTGTGGACCTGTCTGTGTTTTATTCATTAGGTGATTGACGTTTCAACGCTAAGTCGTTGTAACGGATTGAAGTATCAAGCTGCACGTCTTGGCAGCATTTAAAAATCAGACCCTGCTGTACAGACTCCGGCATAACACTTTGATATGGGTAAGAGCGGCCGGTTTAATCTCATCAAAACCAATTCTGTCCTGAATATAATACGATATAAATCCATGCAGCGACAAAAACAAAGTCAGCGGAACGGTTCGCCGTTCTTCCTCACTGTAATTCTCCTCAAGCAAATACTGACGGACCAGCATAGCAAACATTTCAAAACAGCGTCCCTGCTCAGAGCGACAGTAGGACAGCAGCTCTTCGTCCCGAATCATGAACATGATTTCGTACTGGTAAGGATTATCCAGACCGAAACGAACGAATTCCAGCATCAGCTGCTCCAGCTTCGATACCCCGTCACAGGGAGGCTTTCCCGAGACATCCAACAGCAAATCATTTAGATCATTAAAGTCCTTCATGACAATGGCGTAGAAAAGCTCCGCCTTTTCCTTAAAATGATAATACAAGGAGCCGTGGCTATAACCCAGATGCTGCCCGATGCTTCGCATCGATATGGCCCTGTATCCTTTGGTTATGAACAAATGCCTGGCTGCTTCCAGTATCCGCTCTCTCGACAACTCGCGTTCTACAGCTCTTCTTGCCATATTATTTTATTCCCCTTCAATAAAATAAAGCCGCTCTCCCTCCGTGATCAAGGACTGCCCCTGTGTCAAATCCACCATCCAAGTCATAAAGCTCTCCGCATCACCATCGAGCGGCAAGCAGGTCAAGGTTACCGTGTCGGCAAAGTTTGTCTCTCCCATTCGAACGCCCCGGTTACGAAGCTCGTTCTCCACCTTACCCAGCCAGGTATAATCCAGCTCCACGAAAATCTCCCGATGCAGAACCCTTGTAATCGGTTCGCCTGACTCAATTGCAGCCACGGCTCCGTCGGTGTACGCCCGGATCAATCCGCCCGCACCCAGCATAATGCCGCCAAAATAACGCGTGACCACAATGGCTACATTCTTCCGCCCCTGATTGCGGATCACCTCGAGAATCGGCTTACCCGCCGTTCCGCTCGGCTCCCCGTCATCCGATTGCTTCTGAATCTCATCCCGCTCGCCGATCATATAAGCGGAACAATTATGCGTAGCATTCCAATGTTTTTTCTTGATCTCTTCAATAAAAGCGACGGCTTCCTCTTCCGTTTCAACCGGCATCACATGCCCGATGAAACGCGATTTCTTGATGACAATCTCTTTGGAGCCCGCCTGACGTACCGTTTTGTAACGATCCAGCATGAAACTACAACCACCTCTATATTGCCAAGAAAGCAGTCCACGGCAACGATATGCCAGCGGACTGCTTCCTTCAGCGTCTTACGTCTAATCCAATGAAAGTGTCAGGTTATTCGGAAAGTCTAGCTTCCAATTCGGCCTTCTCTTTCTCATACCCAGGTTTGCCGAGCAATGCGAACATATTTTTCTTGTACGCCTCTACGCCCGGTTGGTCAAACGGGTTGACACCCAACAGATAGCCGCTGATACCGCAGGCCTTTTCGAAAAAGTATACCAGATATCCGAACGAATAGGGAGTGAAATCTGGAATTGTCACAATCAAATTCGGAACTTGTCCGTCTGTATGGGCCAGCATGGTGCCTTGGAAGGCCTTTTTGTTGACAAAATCCAATGTTTTCCCGGTCAGGAAGTTCAATCCGTCCAGATCGTCCGGATCCGATTCAATCGTAATATGTTCGGATACGTTCTCAACCTGAATGACCGTTTCGAAGATGTTGCGGCTGCCTTCCTGGATAAATTGACCCATGGAGTGCAGATCGGTAGAGAAATCGACGGAAGCCGGATAGATGCCCTTGTAATCCTTGCCTTCGCTCTCGCCATATAGCTGCTTCCACCATTCCGATACAAAATGCAGGGAAGGCTCGTAGTTCACGAGGATCTCGATGCCTTTGCCTTTACGGTAAAGCGCATTACGAACCGCCGCATATTGGTAAGCCTCGTTCTCGGCTACGTTCGGGCTGCTGTATTCCTTGGATGCGTCAGCCGCGCCCTGCATCATTTCTTCAATGTTGATGCCTGCCGTAGCAATCGGAAGCAGACCGACCGCAGTCAGCACGGAATAACGTCCGCCCACATCGTCAGGGATGATAAAGGACTCGTAGCCTTCCTCGGTAGCCAGCTTCTTGAGGGCGCCCTTCTCTTGATCCGTTGTAGCGTAAATGCGCTTGCGGGCTTCTTCCTTGCCGTATTTCTTCTCCAGTTCCGCACGGAAAATACGGAATGCGATAGCCGGCTCCGTCGTTGTGCCGGATTTGGAGATGACGTTGACGGAGAAGTCTTTGCCTTCAATCAATTGAAGCAGGTGAGTCACATAAGTGGAGCTGATGTTGTTACCCGCAAAGTAGATTTCCGGTGTCTTGCGCTGGTCCTTCGACAGCTCATTATAGAACGAATGCGACAGCATTTCGATGGCAGCGCGTGCCCCGAGGTAAGAACCTCCGATTCCGATAACGATCAGAACGTCCGAATCGCTTTGAATTTTGGCAGCCGCTTTCTGGATGCGCGAGAATTCTTCTTTATCATACTGCGTCGGCAGGTCGATCCAACCCAGATAATCGGAGCCGGCTCCCGTACCGTTATGTAACTGTTCATGAGCTGTGCGGATCGGCTCTGCGAAATAATCAACTTCGTGCTGATTGACAAAAGTCAGTGCTTTACTGTAATCAAACTTGATTTTTTTAGACATGCCTTAAACCTCCTGTGAATTTAGAAATAGGATACTTTAATTTAATAAAGACCGCAAGTTTCACGGGCCAACTGTCATCTATTCTTCATGCGCGGATCTCCTTACCGCTTCCATTCCTCACAAACGCTGGCTTCGTTTCAGGAACCCATGCTAAGATAGAGTGGATCAGGAATCCATAATCGAAGGTGATATAGCTATGAAAAAAATCGGGTTTATCGGACTGGGCACCATGGGCGCTCCCATGGCCTCCAATCTGCTGAAGCAGGATTACGATGTGACCGTGTATAACCGCACCCACGAAAAGTGCCGTCCGCTCGCCGAACAGGGAGCCTCCATTGCGGAGACGCCTCGTGAAGCGGCTGATGGACAAGATCTTGTCATTACAATGGTAAGCAACGACCAATCCATCCGTGATGTATTCTATGGCGAGAATGGTCTGCTCGGCTCCCTGACGAGCGGGATGACCGTCATTGACTGCAGCACGATCTCCGAGAGCCTTGTCAAGGAAATTGCTTCCGCCGTATCCGGTCTCGGCGCTTCCTTCCTGGATGCCCCGGTAACCGGCAGCAAGCCTGCAGCGATTGATGGAACCTTGGTCTTCATGGTTGGCGGTGATGCCGCCGTCATCGAAGCGCATGCGGACGTATTTGACACCCTGGGCAAAAAAGTCATCCACATGGGACCTAACGGAAGCGGCGCTGTTGCGAAGCTTGCGCATAATACCATTGTGGGCATTAACAATCTGGCGCTAGCCGAAGGCTTCGCCATCGCCGCGAAGTCAGGCATTCCCGCTGACAACTTCCTGGAGCTTGTGCAGCTGGGATCGGCCGGCAGCAAAGCGGCAGAACTGAAGGGACGCAAAATTATCGAGGGCGATTTCAGCAACCAATTCTCGCTTGCGCTCATGCTCAAGGACCTCAAGCTGGCCTCTTCACTCACGGATGGCATCGGAATGCCTTCCCCTATGCTGAATCTGGCCAAAAGCCTGTTTCAAGCCGGTGCGAGCGAAGGCTACGGCGAAGAGGATCTTTCCGCTGTCGTGAAATGCTATGAAGCCTGGATCGGTCAGAAGATCGGCGAACAGCAGCAGTAATAACAAACAAGCCGTGCTATATCTTATAATGGCTCCTTCTTGCTGGTTTACGGTTCATCCGGACTAGGAGGAAGGAGCTATTTTTTTTGGTCATTCCATCATTTTCCTCTCAGAAAGAAACTTTTTGCATTTCACTTCCGTCTACTATGCAAAGGGAGGAATTACAACATGAAATGGACCAAAAGATTAAAAGCAATGGCAGCTGCTGTCATACTAACCGCTGTTCTGTCTCCTGCAATAGCCGGTTCACCAGCTTCTGCAGCAGTTAAACCATCCGCTACCATTAACAACGTAAACGCAAGCGGTGACGTGCTGATCAAGCAGGGCACCACCTTTGTTACCCTTACCGATCTCAAGCCTCTGGGTAACTACGTCATGAAGTATGACAACAGCAAGAAGCAGGTGACCATTCAAGGTGATAACCGAACGGTGATTCTCGCGGCCGGAAACACCAGCATGGAAGTGAACGGCGTTAAGAAGGCGCTCCCTGCAGCCCCGCTGCTGCATAACGGCAAGACCCTGATTCCCCTGAGGGCCGTTGCCCAAGCCTTTGATGCCAGCGTCTATTGGAACGGCTCTTTAAAAACAGCTTATATCAATAAGGCAGATGCCATTATGCTCGCTGATTTAAAGAGTTCCGATCTGGCCACCGCCCGGAATGCTGCAGCCAAGCTGCCTTATTCATCCCAACTGCAGAAACCTGAGCTGGAAATGCTCCCTCTGGAAATGCAGGGCGTGGATTATTATTTTCCAAAAGGCAAATCCAATCGCTTCTTCCTGGTCGATAACGACATCGCTGAATATTACGAAATCCAGGGTGGCGTCAAATATTTGAAATGGCAAGGCAAGCTGGACTACTCCGCCAAAGCGGCTGCAAACCAGAACCTGTTCTTCCTGCCTGCGATTCAAGCCGAGGTCGGTAAGCAGCCGGATGTCAAGAACTGGACTGTAGCCAAATTCGTATTCCGCTACCCTTCCGGCGTCACCAGCTACCGACTGCTCGACCGCGGCAAGGAATGGGGCGAAGGGTACGTAGAGCTTGATAACCACTCACCAGGCTACAAAGGCGAGATCGTGACGATTCCGGAGGAATGAGTCCATTATAACAACCACCGTTAACCGCATGCGTTGACATCCGGCATTGACAGTAAAGGTTCAGAGCCAACGGCTCTGAGCCTTTTTGTTGTTTATTTACGGACACGAAGTCACATTCGGCATTTCATCTATTACATGGTTGGATAAGAGCAGCAATAATCCGTAACCGTGCGGATTTCCAGCTTAAAGCTTGAATTGCCCGGAACGTTAAAGGTAGCGGATCCTTGAATCTCTAACCACTCCTGCTCTCCGGGCAGCAGGACACGCAAATCGCCCGACAAAATCTCCATAATCTCAGGGCCATCCGTTCCGAATTCATAGCTTCCCGGAAGCATGATACCGAGCGTTACCTTCTCGCCATTCTCCAGCAGCACCGTACGGCTGGTTACCTTCCCCTCATAGTAAACGTTGGCTGCTTTCGTAACGGTAGCATTCTTAAATTGTGACATCGACAAACTCTCCTCCTCCAACATCGTTATGGCTTAATATATGGACGGCACCCGCATGATGCGGGTGCCGGAAAATCAATATAGAGTTAGATCCGCCTGGATTACAGCAAGCCTTTTACGCGGCTAACCACGTTCTCAACGGTAAATCCGTATTCAGCAATGACGCGGTCGCCAGGAGCCGAAGCGCCAAATGTGTTGATGCCCAGGATGTCGCCTTTGTCTCCGACATAACGCTCCCATCCGAACGGATGAGCCATTTCAATAGCCAGACGGGCTTTTACGTCAGGAAGCAGCACGGAATCTTTGTATGCCTGATCCTGGCTGTCAAACAGATCCCAGCTCGGCATGCTGATGACGCGTACGGAGATTCCTTCTTCAGCCAATGCTGCTTGCGCTTTAACGGCAAGCTGAACCTCGGAACCCGTTGCAATGATTTGAGCCTGCACGTTGCCATCCTTCGCGTCAGAAACAACATAAGCGCCGCGTTTGATGCCTTCACGTGCATGATCCACCGTGCCTGCAAGGATTGGCAGATTCTGACGAGTCAGCACCAATGCTACCGGACGATCTGTGTTCTCAACCGCATAAGCCCATGCCGCGGAAGTTTCGTTGGCATCTGCAGGACGGATCACTGTCAGGCCTGGAATGATGCGCAGGGAAGCCAATTGTTCAATCGGTTCATGCGTAGGACCGTCTTCGCCGACAGCGATGCTGTCATGAGTCAGCACATACGTAACCGGCAGCTTCATGATCGCGGCCAGACGTACAGCCGGACGCAGATAATCCGTAAATACGAAGAACGTGCCGCCGAAAATCTTCAGTCCGCCATGGAGAGCGATACCGTTCATGGCGCCGGCCATTGCGAATTCACGAACACCATAATACACGTTGCGGCCTTCGTAGCTGTCCGCCGTGAAAGAGGCCAGATCGTTCAGGTGAGTCATCGTGGAGCTTTCCAGGTCAGCCGATCCGCCAAGCAGCTGCGGCACGCCTGCAGTCAAACCGTTCAGCGCTTTACCGGAAGCCACGCGAGTGGAAACCGCTTTGTCATCCGCGCTGTATTTCGGAAGGTCTTTATCCCAACCAGAAGCCAGTTCACCGGATTCGCCGCGCTCGAATTGCGCTGCCAGTTCCGGGTAAGCCTCTTTGTATTTCGCAAATTGGTCAACCCAAGCTTGATAGGCTGCAATGCCGCGTTCTTTCACTTTGCCAAAATGCTCGCGCACTTCATCAGGCACATGGAAGTCCTCTTCATATACCCAGTTATAGAATTCCTTGGTCAGCTTCGCTTCATCAGCTCCAAGCGGAGAACCGTGCGTACCGCCATGGCCGCCTTTACCTTGTTTGTTCGGGCTGCCGTAACCAATGACGGTCTTCACTTCGATCAGCGTCGGACGGTTCGTATCGGCTTTCGCTTCCTCGATCGCTTTCTCGATCGCAGGCAAATCGTTACCGTCTTCTACGCGCAGCACTTGCCAGCCATAAGCATCAAAGCGCTTCGCTACGTTCTCGGAGAATGCCAGGCTGAGCTCGCCGTCAAGGGAGATATCGTTGGAATCGTACAACATGATCAATTTGCCAAGCTTCAAATGACCTGCCAGGGAAGCTGCCTCGGAAGCCACGCCCTCCATCATGTCACCGTCGCCGCAAATCGCATACGTATAGTGATCAACCACGTTGAAGCTCTCTTTATTGTAAGTCGCGCCCAAATGAGCTTCAGCCATTGCCATACCTACAGCCATGGCCACGCCTTGTCCAAGCGGACCTGTCGTTGCATCAACGCCGGCCGTGTGGCCGAATTCCGGGTGACCCGGGGTTTTGCTTCCCCATTGACGGAACTGCTTCAGATCCTCAATGGACAAGTCATAACCGCTCAGGTGAAGCAGACTGTAGAGCAGCATGGAGCCATGGCCTGCAGACAAGACAAAACGGTCGCGGTTAATCCACGCCGGCTGGTCCGGGTTATGGTTCATCGTCTTCGCGAACAGTTGGTAGCCCATAGGTGCAGACCCCATCGGCATGCCCGGATGACCGGAGTTTGCTTTTTCGATCGCGTCGATCGCCAATGTCCGGATCGTTGCGATGGACAGGTTGTCGATCGTTTGGTTATGTTCAGTTGTCATGATTCGTCCTCCTCAAATCTTTTCCATAGTAAGCTTCGAAAATGAAGGCTTCTTACGTCCCTCCAACCCCAATCCATATGGTATCAGAGCAGTTAGGAATGTTGAGAATATCATTTTGACTCTTATTGTATCACCACACGTCTTTCATTTCCATAACGTAATTGTCAAAGTTGTGTAAAAGCCGTCAGGGAGAGCGACATCCCCCTTGCATTATTTCCCTTAATAGTCCGGTTATAACCGGATTCGACATCCGTTAAACGATTTTTCGGACATCGGCGGCATGGAAAAAGTTACTTCATTCGACAATTAAAAAAGCTTCGGCCTTAGCTGCACATTAGACAGCTTAGGCCGAAGCGTAAGGCGGCACATCAGCGCGTGCCGCGTTTTTTGGCTTTGAGGAGGCGATCCATAGAGGAGCCTCCTTCCGGAGCCGGCCCGGTTCCCTCGGGCCGGCCTTGGCCGTCCCCCTGCGCCTGCGGCGGCGGGGGAGGCGGCGTGGGCGCGCTTCCCTTGCGCGCGCCCTG
>NZ_BIMF01000017.1 GCF_004000945.1 Paenibacillus lautus NBRC 15380 | reverse complement strand
AAGGACCTCCGGTTAACCGGAGGTCCTTTCTTGCTGTTCTATGGGCGGCCTCCACTGTTCAAGCCGTTGTTTAAGCTGCTTGAGATCTTTTACAACGACCACTTTGCCGGGATAATCCTCGAGCGTGTCCTGAATCTGATATCTGCCTTTCCGCTGATAAGTGGTGCTCCATTCGAACATTTTTTTGAACATGTCCCAGGTTGGTGTATAGTGCGCCTGTTCAAGTCGCAGTCGCTGCTTGATGAACCTTGTGATGATCCGGTAGGTTATTGTGGAGTAGGACGGGTTCAGGAATACGATAAGATCCGCACGGCGGAAGCTGGGACTGACCCATTTAAGGTGAGCGCCTTCGATGACCCAGCATTTCGTGTTGACGATGCTTAGTAACAGTGCGTCCCGGTCCGCTTCGCTCCTCCGAATATCATCCGGCTCGGCTCGCTCCCACACCACATTGTCGAGCTCGTAATAAGGAATGTGAAACTGGGCGGACAGCGTTCGGGCAAGCGTCGTTTTACCGCTTCCGACGGAGCCGATAATATGGATCCGGTTCGGAATGTTAGTTACCATAGGAGATCACCGCATTCATGAGAAATGATAGCTAATCATTTCGGTACCGATGCGGCGTTCTCCTGTCCCAATATTCGTAAAATTACAGAGCCTGCTGCGGCAATCGGGCGAAGAATAAAACATATCGGGAGCGAAGCAAGTCCATGGGATGAACTCCCGTCATAAAGCTGGTTTGGATATTGTTTATCTCTTTAGACCAATCAAGTGTTTGCCTTGGTTGGTCTTTTTTTTATGGAGCCGAATCATTCCAACAGGAATAAACGATTCCGTAACGAAATGATTGTAACTATTATTTTTTTGTAAATGTTGACGTCTTTGTCGATTAGGGGATTCTCTATTCGTTGGTTAAGCATAGAACGAAATTTTAAGTTTAGTCTCGATAACCAGGAGGGAATAAGAATGAGATTTATGATGATTGTAAAGGCAACCGAGGATTCCGAGGCAGGCGTACTGCCAAGCGCAGAACAGCTGGATGCCATGATGAGGTACAACATGGAGCTGGCCAGAGCGGGCGTGCTGCTTGCTGCCGATGGGCTCCATCCAAGCTCGGGCGCCATCCGGATATCTTATCCGGAGCCGGGGGGCAAGCCGAAAATTACCGATGGCCCCTTTACGGAAGCGAAGGAACTGATCGCGGGGTATACCTTGATCGAAGTAAAGACGAGGGAAGAGGCGATCGAGTGGGCTAAACGCATGCCGGATCCACATGGCTTCGGTGCGGGCCAGATCGAGCTCCGCCAGGTGTTTGAACCGACTGACTTAACGCAGGACCCTGAAGCGCAGGCCAAACAATACGAAATGCGTGAACACATTCAAAGGCAGAATCCGTAATGTCGGCGGCAGATACCCATCGTACGATCGATGCCATCTGGAGAATCGAATCCTCCAAAATCATTGCCTACCTGACTCGAATGGTTCGTGACGTCGGGATCGCCGAGGATCTTGCTCAGGATGCGCTTATCGCTGCGCTGGAACGCTGGCCGATAGACGGAATACCGGATAATCCCGGTGGATGGCTCATGACCGCCGCGAAGCGCAAAGCACTGGATCTGCTGCGCCGGAATAAAGTGCGCGATCAGAAGTATGAGCTGTTGGGACGCGAAATGGATTCCCGGATGGAATCGGATATTCAGGTACCGGAGCCGGGGGAAGTTAGCGATGATCTCCTGCGGTTGATCTTCATGACCTGTCATCCGGTTCTTTCCCCCGAAGCCCGCGTGGCCCTGACGCTGCGTCTGCTCGGCCGTTTAACGACAGCGGAGATTGCCCACGCCTATCTTGTGCCTGAACCGACGATCGCACAGCGAATCGTTCGTGCCAAACGGACGCTGTCCGCGACCCGGGTGGCATTCGAGATTCCTCAGGGAGCCGAGCTTAAACCTCGATTGTCATCGGTCCTTGAGGTCATCTACCTCATGTTTAATGAGGGGTATGCAGCGTCATCGGGCAGCCAGTGGATTCGTCCGCTGCTGTGTCAGGAAGCGCTTCGGATCGGGCGGGTGCTGGCAGAGATCGCGCCGACGGAAGCCGAGGTGCATGGACTGGTTGCGTTAATGGAATTTCAATCCTCCCGATTCAAGTCCCGGGTCAACGCGGAGGGGGAGCCTGTCCTGCTCATGGATCAAAATCGGGCCTTGTGGGATTATTTATTGATTCGACGCGGTTTTGCCGCTCTGGATCGGATCGAGCGGTTGGGCGGAATGACGGGTCCTTATGCCATACAGGCTGCCATCTCCGCGTGTCATGCCGGAGCGCCCAGTGCCGCAGAGACCGACTGGATTCGAATTTCCGCACTGTATGAGGCATTGGCCCAGGTTTCTCCTTCGCCCATCGTGGAGTTGAACCGGGCCGTGGCCCTCTCCATGGCTTTCGATCCGGAGATCGGGCTTGAGATCGTGGATGTTTTACGTGGCGAGCCCGCCTTGAAGGGATACCATCTCCTCCCGAGCGTAAGGGGAGACCTGCTCTTTAAGCTGGGGCGCTTGGACGAAGCCTGCGCGGAGTTCAAGCTGGCCGCATCGCTGACGGATAACCTGAGGGAACGTGCCCTGCTGCTTGACCGTGCGGCAGAATGCCTGTCAGCGGAGTCCTAAGACAAGCTGGAGAAAAATTATTAAAAAAATTTTCGAAAAAATATGATGATGTGTCGATTACATAAAATCTCGTTCGTCATTTAGATATAAAACAAAAAAATGAATCGAGAGGAAGATGAACATGCAAGCACAAATGGTACCTTTTATTATTTCGGAGGATGCAAGAGGTCAGGCGGATTTTTACATGCAAGCGCTGGGTGGAGAGATCGGATTGTTGACTACCTTCAAGGACATGCCGGGCATACCGGAAGCCCATCAGGATAAAGTTATGCACATGTCGTTAACGCTGGCTGACGGCAATAAGCTAATCCTCACCGATGCTTTTCAGGAAACCGGCAAGAGCACGAGCATGGGGCTAGCCATTACCTTTGATAACGAGGAAGACGCCCGCGCCGCCTATCGCCATCTTAGCGATGGGGGTACCGAGAAATATCCGTTTGCCCTGCAGCCTTGGGGAGCCTACTACGGTGAAGTGGTGGACCGGTACGGCATGACCTGGCAGATGGTTCATCAGGGCTGAGCTGAAAAATACCATACTATGATACAGAGGGAGCCAATAAGATGAATCAAGAAGTAACGGATTACATTGCAGCCATCAGTGATACCTGGAAGGTGGAGGTCAGCGAGCGGCTTCGGGAGCTCGTGCACGGCACGATCCCGGATGTTTCGGAACGGCTTCAATATAAAAAGCCCCATTTTCTGAAGAATGGAAAATATGCGGCGGTGATCAGCGTCGCGAAGAGCGCCGTGAGCTTTACGATTTTCAATGCAGATGGCCTGGATTGGCCTGAAACGTTGTTTGAAGGACCGCCTGAACGAAAGACCATCAAAATATCGTCCGAGCAGCAGGTCGATTATGATGCGCTTGGATCTCTGCTGAAGCAGGCATCCGATGGGCTGTAAATCATATGTAATAGGGAAGCGCGGATAACGGGTGTTCGAAGCGTTCCTGATAGAATAGCCGCGATCCTATGAGGATCGCGGTATGCGTCATTTTACTTCTTGGTGCCGTGCTGCTTAGTCGGCAGCTTGTCGCTTGGCGTTCCTTTGCCGTGATTTTCTTTGTTGCGACGGGCCTTCTCCGCATTCTCGTTCATTTTTTCCACAAAATCGTGCGTGCTTTCCATAGGACGTAAGCTCCTTTTGCTCAGAATGTATGGCTTTGCCTGATCGTGCTTAATATAACCATTTCGGCGTGATCATATTTGGTGACTTTGGAACGGATACGGCTGGTGATTTTCGTTTGGGGGGATGATGGGATGTCCAGTAAGCTCGCGTTCATCATGATGGTTGGAATTATCGTTGTTCTGGGTATGGTCGGCTGCAGCGGATTCGACGAGGATGCGGAGTCTGCAGACGAAAGCCTGTACTCCGTCATAACACTGATGAAGCTGGATGCAGCGAAGGTGAGGGCCATTCATGTGGTCTATGGGGATGGCACACGGATGGTACTGGATCAGGTGCAGGACATAGAACCGGTTATGAAGCGAGTGGGCAGTCTTCAAGCCAAGCGGATCACAGGTAACGAGAAACCGGGGTTTCTGTTCTTTATGGATGTCGTGCAAGGTGAGCAGGAGGTTCGCGTGGCAAACGAGTTTGCGGTGGATGGACAATCGTATGTACTGGCGGGTCCCGAGTTGAACGATCTGAACACGTACATGGTCGAGCTGGGTCGCTCCCACAACCCTGAATTGCTGCCGGGGTACACGATAAACGATCAGGAGCCTTGAGGTAGGTCTCTTTGGTATCACAGAGATCGTGAACGAACGGAGAAGGCATTTGACATATCACGGCAAAAAAATACCCTGTCACAGGCAAACGCCCGGGCAGGGTATTTATGATGGGGACCCCGTATAATGGTAAGACGATCGGAACTAGGTTCTTTTTCATACCGGGTACGTCGATAGACGTTTTCATATATTACTTCTTATGACTGATTAACAACTCATATTTGTTCAGGGATGCGCCCAAAATATTCTCGTTGCGGCCCTGACCGTGGGATTGCCGGAACGATTCGCTGGAAGTCCAGCGTTTGAACGCCTCCTCGTCTTCCCATACCGTAGAGACCTTCAGTTCCTCAGCCTCTGCGCCTTCTTTGGCTTCATGCCATACTTCCATCCGCACGAATCCCTCAATCTCCTGCACGCCCTTCGCTTCAGCGAATCGCTGCGCAATTTCTTGTCCGAAGCCCGGTTTAACCTTAATCGAGTTGGTAACAACCAGCATGCTTGATTCCTCCTTCGGTGATGACCGGATAAATTCCAGAAATGTCTAGCCCCTTGCAGATATGTCCATTATACATGAACGAGCGTCCTGATTTCATCTTGGGAGGAACCGTGCTTCATGCCGAAAGCTATGGAATTCTCAGGTCGCCGGAGGACCTTCCGCCGGAAACTCTGCCGCTGGTACGGCGGCAGCCGGCACTACCGCTTTGGGTTTCGCCCTTCCGCTCCACGACCAGTAGGTGCCAATGCGGAGCAGTCGTTCAATCGGGCCGCTGCGGAATCGTTTCAGCCAGAGCAGGCTGCCCGTGGCCAGTACGGAATAGATCAGGATGGCCAGCAGCGTTCCTTGCAGCACGCCGAGCTTGCCGAACATGCCCAGCCCGAATCCGTAGAATATTAATACACACACCATGCTTTGCGTCAGATAGTTGGTTAGCGACATCCGCCCAACCGCTTCAAACGCCCGGATGATAATTGATTGTTTGGACGAGAAGGCATATAGGGAGGCGAACAGATGTATATAACCCAGCGCGAGCAGAGGTCCGCCAAGCATCGTGAAGACGCCGCTCCAGCTGTGGGTTGATCCGAGCATAACTCCTGCGGTCTTTAGTCCAAGCCCTACCGGAACGAGCAGAGACCATCTTAGATACAGCTTGATCTCTATGGAAGGATGAAGGAAGCGCCCGCGTTTGGCGGCGACCATACCGAACAGGAACATCGGCGCGCTCATCAGCGGAGCAATCAGGATGACCAGCAGCATCAACCAGTCCGGAAGGTCGATGGGCATTTCCTCAGTTGTACGAAAGTTTAGAATCTCGCTGAACGTGCCGTTGCCGTACACCTCAATAGACTGCTTCACATAATTCTCCATCCGCTCTGCTTCACCTGCTCCAGGCTCCATAGAGCCATATCCGAAGACGGTCATCAGCGCGAGTAAGAGGATCCCCCAGATCATGATCGTTTTGGCCTTCCGTTTCACAAACAGCACCAGGAAGAGCCCGATCGCTCCGTAAAACAGCAGAATATCGCCTTCCCAGATGAATGTCGAGTGCAGCAAGCCGAGGACGATCAGCAGCACGGACCTGCGGAAGAAGCTGCGTCCATACTTGAGCCCTTTCCCGATCAGGCTTTCCCGCATCTTAATCATGCTGTAGCCGAACAGGAACGTAAAGATCGGCATGAAGCTGCCCTCTACGAATACTTTCAGCATGTCATGGCTGATCAGATCCAGTGTGGACGGCTGGAAGAAATGCAGCTCGTCTTTGCCGAACATGCCGTATTGAAAAATAAGCATATTGGCCATCAGGATGCCGAGCAAGCTCAAGCCGCGAATCGCATCCACGGCCGTGGAACGTTTATTTGAATTCATGATAATCACCTCTGACACCAAGTATAAAGCTCGAAATGAAATAACTCGGAAACGGCATCCTAACTTTTTCTTAACTCTTCCAGCATTTGTTTAACTCCTGTTAAGGTTGTTGTGCTAGCATAAATGTCGGGTGAGGATAAAATGGATCAAACACGAATTTTAATTGTAGACGACGAACCTTCCATTGTGAAAATGCTGCAGATGGTGCTGCGCAAGGAAGGCTTTAACCGCATATACACGGCTTCCAGCTGTAAAGAGGCGCTCAGCGAAATCGCTGCACACGGAGCGGATATCGTGCTCCTGGATGTTATGCTGCCGGACGGCACGGGATTTGATCTCTGTCCGCAGATCCGTTCCTATGGCAGTCCGCACATCCTGTTTCTGACGGCCAAAGCGTCGGATCTGGATGTGCTGACCGGTTTTGCGATGGGCGGGGACGATTATGTCACCAAGCCCTTTAATCCGCTGGAGATTGCCGCAAGAATCAAGGCGCGTCTGCGCCGTGGCGGCATCGGGGCGACTGTGTCGGCGGAGCAGCCGGTGATCCAGCGCGCATGGGATTTCGGCCGGTTTAAGGTCGATGAATCCGCCGGGGAGCTTACGGTGCTGGGAGAGCCTGTGCCTTGTCCGGCGCAGGTCTTTCAGCTGCTGCTTTATTTTTGCAAGCATCCGGGGGTCGTATTCTCCAAATCGCAGCTGTACGAAGCCGTGTGGGGCATCGACGGCATGGGCGAGGACAATACCGTCATGGTACATATTCGCCGCATTCGCGAGCGCATCGAGGAGGATCCGAGCAACCCGCAATATTTGCTGACGGTTCGGGGGCTCGGCTACAAGCTGGTTAAGGAGAAAGTCCGATGAGACTGCGCAGAAGGCTGGCTTTTCATTTTACGTACCAATTGATTGCGTTCTCGGCGTTTATGTTTTGCTTCCTGATCGTGCTCTTATTCTTCCTGATCAAACATATCAGCGACGATGAGATCAAACGCAACTTTCCGACAGGCGTCCTGAACAGCATCGTGACCGAGACGGTGACGGAGAATGGCGAAGTGCTGCTGGAGGAACCGTGGAAGCTCCTGCTTCAAGAGAAGGATATGTGGCTGCAAGTGGTGGATATGGAGGGAAACGTGATTCATTCCACCAATACGGCTCCGGATGTTCCTTCGGAGTACTCGGTAAGCACCTTGCTCGAGATCAAGGAGGAGCGCCGTCTTGGCGAGTACACGATGGATTGGCAGATGGATCTGACCTATGAAGAACCGCTGCTGTATTTGATCGGACGTATCGATGAGGGTTCGGACCATCTTCGGGAATGGTATGCCCATTATCAGGACGGCGGCAGGGTGAGGCCGAAGGATGAAGCGAAGCTCGGACGCGAGTTGGCCGGCCTAGGCGGTTATTTGCATGTCATTGACCGGGAGGGCCGCGTTGTCCAAGCGATTGGAACGGGTTCAGACAATAAGGTAAGCTACCACCCGCTGGAGATCATTACGATGCAGGAGCAGCCGGGCACGTATTCAACGCATATTGCGGTTTACCGCGATACGGCCAGCGGCAACACCTGGGTATACCATACGCCGCAGGACGGAGCGCTGGAGAAAAGGCCGATGATGAATGAGCTGATCCGCGTGGCGCTATGGACGATGGTCTGCGTGCTTGTGTTGTCGCTTGGGGTGGCGATATGGCATGGATACCGGTACAGCCGGCCGCTGCTGCTGTTTACCGGGTGGTTTGAGCGGATGGGCAGCGGAGCCTACGAGGAGGTGCTGACGCCGAAGGACCGGAAGCGGGTATTCCGTAAGAACGGAAAGCTGCGCACGCGCTTCAAGCTGTACAAGGAAGTGATCCATTCTTTTTACAAGATGGCGGAGCAGCTTGCCGAGACCGAGAGGGAACGGGAGCGGCTCGACCGTAATCGGGAAGAATGGATGTCCGGGATATCGCATGATTTGCGTACTCCGTTGTCTTCCATCCAGGGGTACGGTTATATGCTTGAGAGCGCGCCCCAGGATTGGAGCCAGGAAGAGCTGCGGGAGATGGGAACCGTGATCCGGGAGAAGGGTGACTACATGCTGGGGCTTATCGATGATTTCTCGCTCGTATTCCGTTTGAGAAGCGAAATCCGGCCGCAGGAGCTGACCCGGCTTGATCTGAACGAGCTGGTACGTCGCTGCGTGCTCAAATACGTCAACGATGCCACGCTGGATGCGAATTTCAATTATATCGGCGGGGAAGAGGCGCTGCTCGTTGACGGCAATGCCAAATGGCTGCAGCGATTGATGGATAATTTGATTACGAATGCCGTGAAGCATAATCCGGAGGGCGTAAACATTGAGGTTCGTGTGGAGAGACGCCCTGCCGGTGCGGCGATCGTGGTGGCGGATCAAGGTGTAGGGATGGACGAAGAGACCCGTTGCAACCTGTTCGAGCGTTATTACCGGGGAACGAATACCGAAGAGAGCATGGACGGCTCGGGTCTCGGGATGAGCATCGCGAAGGCGATTGTCGAAGCACATCGGGGCCGGGTAAATGTGTGGTCTGAAGTGGGCCGAGGAACCACCATCACCGTTCTGTTGCCTGAGGCTGCCGTACAAGAAGCTGAGGGGGCTGCTGAACGCGATAAGGGCTGACGTTCTTCCTGGATTGTCATGTCTGGAATTATCTCGAAAAATCCTTCAAGATTCCTATCCTGCTGCCGGCCCGGTTGCGCTATAATGGCTAAGCAACGATAACATTAGGTCCGGAGGATATTATGGGTTCAACTTCGTTTCGGCAATTGACTGGCAACGCGCGGGGCTGTCTCGTCTATGAGCCGCTGTTTCTCATCCCTTACAGCATGTTCACGACGTACACCTCCATCTACATGTACCAACTTGGGGTAACCGAGACGGGTATCGGCTGGATTACCTCCATCGGTTTGCTTGTACAGGTGCTTTCTTCGTTTCTCAGCGGGTATTTAACAGACCGTTTAGGCAGAAAAAAGGCGCTGCTCTACTTCGACGTACTAAGCTGGACCGTAGCAACGCTGCTCTGGGCGGTCTCGCAGAACTTCTGGTTTTTTGTGATCGCGGCCGTCATCAACGGCTTTCAGAAGGTGCCGCATACCGCCTTTTACTGTTTGTTGGTGGAGGACACCGCACCGAAGGAGCGAACCTATGTCTTTACGCTGCTGCAGCTGATTAGCGTCGTAGGCGGCTTGTTTGCACCGATCGGCGGGCTGCTGGTGTATCATTTCACGCTTGTGCCCGGAGTGCGCATCATGTTCGTGCTGGCTTGTATCCTGATGACGATCCAGTTCATTGGGCGTCACTATGCGACAAGGGAGACGGATATCGGATACCGCAAGATGAAAGAAACGAAGGCGATGAGCCTGCGGGAAGGGATGACCGACTATGCTTTGGTTATGAAGAGTATGCTCGGAAATCCGCTGCTGCTGATGATCTTCGGCGTTTATATTTTGTTTAATTTTCAGATGACGGTGAAGACAACCTATGTCTCCATCTTCATGGTGGAATATCTGCATTTGGGCAGCGGCCTGATCTCGGTCTTTCCGGCATTCTCCTCCGTCATTATGCTGATATTCATGCGGTGGATCATGCCCCGGATCGGGGAGCAGCATGTACACCGGACGATGGTATGGGGATTTGTTATATCGGTATTGTCCAATGTCATACTGGTGTTTGCGCCGCAAGGAGATCTGCTGGTGCTGAGTCTGAGCACCGTCATTGCCGCAATCGGCACGATGATGACGTATCCGTATCTGGAGACGGCGGTGGCCAATGCCATCGACGATGAGAACCGCGCCAAAATATTTGCGCTGCTCCAGGTGCTCATTCTTATTGTCATTTCGCCTTCCGGCATCATTGGCGGCTGGGCATATGGCATCGACCCGAGAATTCCGTTCTTGCTTGTTGCCGGCGCATTTGTGATCAGCATCCCGCTTATGCTGCTGTATGGCAAAAAGGTAAAGGCAACTCCGATAGATGTCGGAGTTTAGCTTGGGCATGGAGATTGAACCCATGGTTAAGGCTAAAAAAGGTGGAGCGCGCCTTAAGCTGCGGGAAGCGTAAGAATAGGAATGGAAGAGGCACTCCAAGTATGGGGGAGCCTCTTTTTTTGCATTGGTGATTGCAATTTGGTTAGTGTTCACTTATGATATGAGCATGAAAAAGAAACCCCATTACGATAGCAAGAAGAAGGATATTTTGCAGGCTGCCATGAAGCTCTTCGCCGAGAAGGGTGTGGATGGCGTTTCGGTGAAAGAGATCGGCGCGGCGGCGGGTGTAACGGATGCAGCGATCTATAAGCATTTTACGAATAAGGATGCCGTGGCTGCGGAGGCGTTCGAGGAATACTGCAGCAGTTATACACGTCTGGTGGATGATTATGCTTCCCGGCCCGGCTTGTTTGCGGAGAGGCTATCGGCGCTCGTCATCCGGGTATTGGAGTCGTATGACGAGGATAAATACGGCTTGCTGCTCTTGTCCCAGCATCACGAGCTGTTTACGGAGGTGCTCAAGAGCAGGGGGCGTCAACCGCTTGACGCTTTGCATGATCTGCTTGAGCAGGCGGTGTTGCAGCGGGATATTCCGCCGCAGAATACGCGGTTAACCGCCGTGTTGATCATCGGTGCATTCAGCCAGCTTGCGATCTCAACGATGCAAGGGGAGCTGGAAGAACCGCTGTCGCATCTGGCACCTGAAGTGACGGCACATCTATTGGCATTAACAGGTTTGGGAAAAGGTCCGGCGTGACCTTTTCTTTTTGCCATCAGGTTAGTGATTGTTAACCAAATTACGAGGGGGAAGAAACATATGAAAAAGGTTTTAATTATTCAAGGCAATCCCATTGAGAACAGCTATGGCAGTCAGCTGGCAGAGGTCTATGCGAGGGGGGCGGCCGAATCCGGGGCGGAGGTGCGGGAGCTCGTGCTTGCGGAGATGGAATTCGACCTGAATCTGTCCGGCGGCTATAAGGGGAAACAACCGCTCGAACCCGATCTGCAAAAAGCGCAAGAACTGATCGCTTGGGCGGATCACCTGGTGTTTGTATATCCGAATTGGTGGGGCGGCATGCCGGCGCTGCTCAAAGGGTTCATCGACCGGGTATTTCTGCCGGGCTTTGCGTTTAAATACCGCCGGAACTCGCCTTTGCCGGAGCAGCTGCTCAAAGGGAAAACGGCCCGTCTGATCGTCACAATGGATTCGCCGTACGTCTACTACCGCTTCTATCTCGGACAGCCGGGGCATCAAATGATGAAGCACTCCATTCTGAAGTTCTGCGGCGTAGGCACGGTCCGTTCCACGAACATAACCCAGCTTCGCAAAATGCCCGAGGCCGCAAGAAAGCAATGGCTCGAGCGTGTGCAAAGAATGGGACGGAATCTGGCGTGATTGGTCAGTGACGGCGATGTGCAGTTCCTTCCAATGGCTTGACTTCTCGGGCAGGAGGATTATAATTCATACAACAAATGAAACGACCAAAGAATCGAAGGGTAATGTTCTTCAAAATCAAATCTTGATGTATATGCCGGGGAATAGGGCCCAGGCGTTTCTACCAGGTTACCGTAAATGACTTGACTACATGAAGGTTGAGAATCCCACCACCCCGCCCAGCTTCGCATAATGATGGAAGCCGGGCTGGAAGATCACCTTGATTGGAATCCGGCAGGTTTTAACGGCTGAGGTGATGTGCAGACTAGATAGCATACATTGCTGATGCACGGGGTTTCTCTTCCTCTATGGAATATAGTACAGGCACCCCGGGCAGATACGCTGCCCGGGGTGTTTGGCGTGTTATAGAGCGGATCGATTTTGTATTTTTACCGGTTCATTATAAGAAAAACGTCTATCGACGCACTTTCACAGATGACAGACCGCAGTTAGATGAAGTTTTTATTGCGATATCAGGAAGTTACAAGCTTCGAAGTTTATGCTTTCTGATATCTATAAGAAAAACGTCTATCGACGCACTTTCACAGATGACAGACCGCAATTAGAAGAAGTTTTTATTGCGATATCAGGAAGTTACAAGCTTCGAAGTTTATACGTTCTGATATCTAAAAAAAGGGGAGCGTGCATTCATCATGAGTTCAATTAAGAGACAGAAACGATACGAGGTCAGCCGGCAGCTGGGGAAGGTTGCGTTAGGACAAGAGTCAGCCGATCTGGTTATCAAAAACGGCACGCTGGTGAATGTGTTTACGGGTGAGCTTCAGGAACGGGTAGACGTGGCGATGGCGTACGGGCGCATCGCTTATATCGGCAACGCCGATCATACGATCGGGGAAGGGACGCAGGTGATCGAAGCGAATGGCCGGTTTATCTCGCCTGGTCTGCTCGACGGTCATATGCATGTGGAGAGCACGATGCTCACCGTGACCGAGTTTGCCAAGGCGGCTATTGTTAGCGGAACGACTGGGGTTTATATGGATCCCCATGAGATTGCCAACGTATTCGGCATGGAGGGCGTGCGCTGGATGCACGAGGAAGGGCAGCAGCTGCCGATGAAGGTGTTCACCACCATTCCTTCCTGCGTACCGGCGACGTTTGATCTAGAGGGTGCCGGTGCGCAGCTGGGCGTAGCCGACATCGAGGAAGGGCTGACCTGGCCTGGCGTCGCCGGGCTTGGCGAAGTGATGAACTTCCCGGGCGTCGTGTACGGCGATCCGACCATGAGCGGGGAGATTGAAGCTACGCTGCGTGCAGGCAAGACCGTAACAGGGCATTTTCCGGCCGAGGATGACCGGATGCTGCAGGCATATATGGCAACCGGCGTAAGCTCCGACCATGAGACGGTAACGAGAGAACAGGCCCTGGAGAAGGTTCGTCTCGGCATGCACCTGATGATCCGCGAGGGTTCGGCTTGGCAGGATGTAAAGGAAGTTGTTAAGGTCATAACGGAAGATAAGGTGCGAACAGACAATATTTCTCTGGTTACGGATGATGTGTATCCACAGACGCTGATGAGGCTCGGTCACATGAACCATGTGGTTCGCCGCGCTATAGAAGAGGGCGTGGCCCCGGTTACGGCGATCCAGCTGGGAACGATCAACGTGGCTCGTTATTTCGGCATGGACATGGAGCTGGGCAGCATTTCACCTGGCAAAACGGCGGATATTTTGCTGATTGACGATCTGAAGAGCATGGTACCTTCAGTCGTGATCACGGATGGCGAAGTGGTTGCAGAGAACGGCCGGCTCGTGAAGGCGTTCCCGGTATATCAATACCCGGAAAAAGCCTTTCAATCGGTTCGGCTGCAGCGTTCGCTTACCGCCGATGACTTTCTGCAGCGCAGCAAGTTCGATGCGACGCGTACGGAAGTGAACGTGGTGCGCGTCATCGAGAACAGTGCCCGTACCGCCAAAATGACCGCGGTGCTCTCTGTGGAGCAAGGCGTCATCCAGCCGGACCTGAATCAAGACGTGATTCAGCTGGCATGCATCGAGCGCCACAGCGCAACCGGGCAAATCTCGCTCGGTTTTGCGAACGGCTTCGGGCTCAAGTCCGGCGCGGTTGCGTCCACGGTCGCGCACGACAGCCACAATCTGCTCGTGATGGGCACGAATGCCGAGGATATGGCACTCGCGGCGAATGAGCTGGCGGCGTGCGGAGGCGGCATGATCGTGGTACGGTACGGCAAGGTGCTGGCGAAGGTGGTGATGCCGATTGCCGGTTTGCTGGCGGACCGTCCGGTTGAGATCGTAGCGGAGGAAGTCGCTGCCTTGGAGGAAGCTTGGAAGGAGCTTGGATGCTACATCCATGCACCGTTCATGACCTTCTCGCTCATTGCGCTGCCGGTGATTCCGGAAATACGCATTACCAACCGCGGGATCGCGGACGTAACGGAATTCAAGCTCATCGAGACCGAGATTGGCGCGGTTCAATAAGATTGCAGCATAAACCGAAGCAGGTTGGCCTGAGGGCGAACCTGCTTTTTTGGTGCGTAAATACCGGGCTTGGCCTGTGAGCGGATGCCGCAAGCCATGTTCCAATTGATAATCCTCACATATTCCACCGCCTACTTAGTGATTTTCGTCACAAATTTATAACTTTTTGCCCCAGTTTCAGCCTTGATATTGTGATGTTTATCACAATCCTTAAGGGCGTGGTCTGCGACAATACAAAAAGAATCAAATTTGAAGTGATCACGTGAGCTAAAGAAAGGGGTATCTTAATATGGATCCGGTTATGCTGGCGCGAATTCAATTCGCATCAACAACCATTTTTCATTTTATTTTCGTACCGTTGTCCATCGGATTGGCGTTTCTGATTGCCATCATGGAGACGATGTATGTTGTCAAAGGCCAGGAAGTCTACAAGAAAATGGCCAAGTTCTGGGGAAAGCTGTTCCTGATTAACTTTGCGGTCGGGGTTGTGACGGGGATTCTGCAGGAATTCCAGTTCGGCATGAACTGGTCGGATTACTCGCGCTTTGTCGGGGATGTGTTTGGCGCACCGCTTGCGATCGAAGCCCTGCTGGCATTTTTCCTTGAGTCGACGTTTATTGGGCTGTGGATATTCGGGTGGGACCGGTTATCGAAGAAGGTCCATCTGCTCAGCATCTGGCTGGTGTCCTTCGGCACCCTGATGTCCGCCTTCTGGATTCTGGCAGCGAATTCGTTCATGCAGCGTCCCGTCGGGTTCGAGATGAACAATGGGCGGGCGGAGATGAACGATTTCTTCGCACTGATTACGAACGGTCAGCTGCTGGTGGAGTTCCCGCACACGATCTTCGGAGCATTGGCAACCGGGGCGTTCCTCGTAGCAGGTGTGAGTGCCTACAAGCTGATGAAGAAGCAGGATTTGGATTTCTTTAAGAAATCATTCCACATCGCCATCGTGATTGGCCTCATCACCTCCATTCTGGTTGCGGTATTCGGTCACCAGCAGGCGCAGTATCTGGTGGATACGCAGCCGATGAAGATGGCCGCTGCGGAGAGCCTGTGGGAAACGAGTGACGATCCTGCGCCTTGGACGGTCATAGCAGCCATCGATCCGGATAAGCAGGAGAACACGATGGAGTTTAAAATCCCGTATTTGCTCAGCTTTTTGTCTTACAGCAAATTTTCCGGCGAAGTCATCGGAATGAAAGAGCTGCAAGCGCAATATGAGCAGGAGTATGGCCCTGGAGACTATATCCCGCCGGTCCGTACCACGTTTTGGAGCTTCCGGATTATGGTGGCCGCAGGCAGCATCATGATTCTGCTGGGATTGTACGGAGCATGGCTGATGCTGCGCAAAAAGGTCGAGAAGGCTGGCAAATGGTTCCTCAGACTGATGCTGTTCGGTATTTCGCTGCCGTTCATCGCCAACACGTCGGGGTGGATTATGACGGAGATCGGACGACAGCCGTGGACGGTATTCGGGCTGATCACTACGGAGAACAGTGTTTCACCGAACGTCAGCGCAGGCTCGATTCTGTTCTCGCTTATCATGTTTACCGCCATTTATGCGGTGCTGGCAGCGGTCATGGCGTATCTGTTCATCAAAGTCATTAAGAAAGGACCGTATGCGGCGGAGGAAGACGACCACCACGCAAGCGATCCGTTTAATAAGGAGGGCTACAATGCTGTCTCTTAACGAACTGTGGTTTGTGCTTGTTGCCGTATTGTTTATCGGGTTCTTCTTCTTGGAGGGCTTCGACTTCGGGGTCGGGATGTCCACGCAGCTGCTGGCCAAAAATGATACCCAGCGCCGGGTGCTGATCAACTCGATCGGCCCGTTCTGGGATGCCAACGAGGTCTGGCTGTTGACGGCGGGCGGCGCCATGTTCGCCGCCTTCCCGAACTGGTATGCTACGCTGTTCAGCGGGTTCTACATTCCGCTTGTCTGTCTTCTGCTGGCCTTGATCGGCCGCGGGGTGGCCTTTGAATTCCGCGGCAAGGTGGGCGATGTCCGCTGGAAACGGGTGTGGGACGGTGCGATCTTCACCGGCAGCGTGCTTCCGCCATTCCTGCTCGGCGTTGTTTTTGCCTGCCTGATTCAGGGGCTCCCCATTAACGAAGAGATGCAGCTGCATGCCGGATTGTTCGATGTTGTGAATGGCTATACTGTGGTTGGCGGACTGACGATGGTGATGCTCTGCCTGCTGCATGGCTTGATGTTCACAACACTGCGCACGATGGGGGATCTTCAGGAACGCGCGCGCCGTATGGCCCGGAGACTCCTGCTTCCCGTAGCTGCCCTGTTCGTGGCATTCGGGGTGATGACGTATTTCATGACCGATATCTTCGAGAAGCGTGGCGTGGTGTTAACCGTGCTGCTGGTGCTGGCTCTGCTCGCATTCCTGCTGGGCGGATATTTCATGAATATCAAGCGGGATGGATGGGCTTTCGGGATGACCGGGGCGGTTATCGCCCTGCTGGTAACGTCCGTGTTCGTGGGTTTGTTCCCGCGCGTGATGGTCAGCTCCATCAATGCTGCATTTGACCTGACTATTTATAATGCGGCCTCCGGACCGTATTCCCTCAAGATTATGACGATTGTGGCGGTAACGCTGCTGCCATTCGTATTAGGCTATCAAATTTGGAGTTACTTCGTTTTCCACAAACGGGTACATGAGAAGGAGCATCTGGAGTACTGATGGGAAAAGACCTGCTGGGATACAAAGGCGCCAAGACGGTATTCTTTCTTGTCGCCGTATGTACCCTGGCACAGAGCATGGCCATCCTTCTGCAAGCCAAGTGGCTGGCGGAAGCCGTATCCGCCCTGTTTGCGGGATCAACGCTGCAGGAGCAGGGGGAGACCATTGCCTTGTTCCTGCTTGCATTTCTGGCACGCCACGGCATCTCGGCCGTGCAGCAAGGAATCGCACAGCGCTTTGCCGAGGAGACGGGCACGAGCCTGAGGAAGCAGCTGCTGGATGAGCTGTTTCGGAATGGGCCGTCCTTTGTCCGGTCGGAAGGAACAGGCAATGTGGTTACGCTTGTGCTGGAGGGCATCGGCAAGTTCCGCAAATATGCGGAGCTGACCATACCGCGCATGATGGGGGCGGGCATTACCCCGGCTTTGGTATGGCTGTACGTGTTCATGACGGACCGGATTTCGGGCATTATTCTGCTGGTGACCATGCCGATCCTGATCGTCTTTCTCATCCTCGTGGGACTGGCCGCGAGAAAGCAAACCGAGCGGCAGCTGGATTCCTACCGGATGCTGTCCAATCATTTTGTAGATTCGCTGAGAGGTCTGACTACCCTGAAGTTTCTGGGACAGAGCCGCAAGCACAGCGAGAGCATACAGCAGGTCAGCGAGGGGTATCGTGCAGCTACCATGCGGACGCTGCGCGTGGCGTTTCTGTCGTCCTTCGCGCTGGATTTCTTTACGATGCTGTCCGTGGCATCTGTTGCGGTAAATCTGGGCTTGCGCCTCATTAACGGCAGCCTGGAGCTTCTGCCCGCACTGCTCATCCTGATCCTGGCACCGGAGTATTTCCTGCCGGTGCGCATGGTCGGGGCGGACTTTCATGCCACGCTGGACGGTAAGCAGGCAGGGGAGGCGATGCAATCCATCATCCGGGAAGCCCGAAAGGGGCATTCCGGCGGAAGCTCGGGTCCTGTTGCTGCGGAGGGTTCGGTTAACGGCGCGGGTCCATTCAAGCCAACGGGAGCGCTTGAAACCCCGGCGGCAGAAACGATGGAACGGACCCCAACGGGCCTAACATTTAAAATTCAAAATAATTTCTCAGATCTCAGCCGAAGACCGCAGCCATCATTCCAATGGGATAACCACAGTGTACTGGAACTGTCCGGAATCGGCCTCAGGCACGAAGAGTTAGGGCCGGCTTCCTTGGAGAATGTCAGCTTCCGGATACCGGGTCAACGCAAAATCGGTATCGTGGGGGAGAGCGGGGCCGGCAAATCCACGCTCATCGAGCTATTAGGCGGATTCATGGCGCCAACATCCGGAATGATGGAGCTGAACGGCGTGAAGCTGGAGGAATGGAACCGGCGGGCGTGGCGGACCGAGGTCACCTATATGCCGCAGCAGCCGTATTTATTCGGTGCTACCCTGGCGGATAATGTGCGCTTTTATGCGCCGGAGGCGTCAACAGCGCAAGTGGAAGCAGCGGTGGAAGCGGCGGGTCTGTCGGATCTGGTGAAGAGCTTACCAGGCGGACTTGCGGAGATGATCGGCGGCGGCGGACGCGCTTTAAGCGGCGGTCAGGCACAGCGCGTGGCCTTAGCCAGAGCGCTGCTCGGCGGCAGGCGGGTTCTGCTGCTGGATGAGCCAACGGCCCATTTGGATATTGAGACGGAATACGAGCTGAAGGAGACGATGCTGTCCCTGTTTCAAGATAAGTGGGTATTCCTCGCGACGCACAGACTGCACTGGATGCAGGATATGGATTACATCCTCGTTCTGCATCAGGGGCGGGTGGCCGAAACGGGAACCCATGAGGAGCTTATGGCCTTGCAGGGCGTCTATTACGGCTTAATTACATCGCAGCTGGAGGGATTACAATGAAGCAGGAATCGTGGTTTCGGCCTTACGTAACGGCAAACTTCTGGCGTTTTCTGCTAATTGTGATGCTTGGCGTGCTCACGATCCTGTTCGCCGGGATGCTGATGTTCACCTCCGGGTATTTGATCTCCAAGTCCGCCCTGCGACCGGAAAATATCCTAATGGTATACGTGCCAACCGTAGGGGTTCGTACCTTCGGCATCGGACGCGCGGTCATCCATTACGTGGAGCGCCTGGTGGGGCATGACACGATTCTTCGCATCCTGTCCCAGATGCGCCTGCGGCTGTACCGCATTCTGGAACCGCAAGCCCTCCGCTTGTCCTCCCGGTACCGCACCGGGGATCTGCTTGGCGTGCTCTCCGATGATATCGAGTATTTGCAGGACGTCTATATCCGTACGGTCTTTCCATCGATTGTTGCGCTTGTGTTATACGCCGGTGTTATTCTGGCCGTCGGTCTGTTTGACCCGGCATTTGCCCTTCTGCTTGCGCTGTATGTAGCGGTGCTGATTCTGGTACTGCCGCTGGTTTCCCTGCTGCTCACCAAACGGAAGAACCGGGAGATGAAGCAGGCCCGCAGCAACCTCTACCAGAAGCTGACCGACGCGGTACTGGGCATTCATGAATGGTACGTCAGCGGCCGGCAGACGGAATTCCTGACCGGTTATGAGGCGGATGAAGCCGAGGTCGACCGGACCGACCGCTCCCTTAAGCGCTGGTCGCGTCTTCGGGCTTTTATCGGTCAATGCGTGGTTGCCGTGACGGTGGTATCGATGGTGTATTGGTCAGGACGGCAGTATGCGGACGGCTCGATCGATGTTACGCTGATCGCGGCTTTTGTACTGGTTGTGTTCCCGTTAATGGACGGATTCCTGCCGGTATCCGAAGCCGTGGAGCGGATTCCGCAGTACGGCCAATCGGTCGCGAGACTTCAGGCGATCGATAGCGCCGAAACATCTGAAGGGAAGCAGAACCGGGGGCAACAGCTGAATGAGGGAGAGATCGAATCGGTCATAAACAGCGGTGTTCATGTGAAGGCGGATGGCGTCAGCTTCCGTTATGATCAGGCCGCAGGCGGCGAATCCGGGCTGGACCGATCCGATGTGAATAGGGATGGATCTACATTAATGGATGTATCCCTGGATATTCCTCCTGGGGCTAAGGTAGCCATTATAGGGCGTTCCGGGGCCGGTAAATCCACCCTGCTGCAGCTGATTCAGGGTGTGCTGGCACCTTCAGGGGGAAGTCTTACCCTAGGCGGAGTGGATTCTGCGCGGTTTGGCGATGAGATATCTTCCGTTATTTCGGTATTGAATCAGAGTCCGCACTTGTTTGATACGACGCTAGCCAACAACATCCGGCTCGGACAGCCGGATGCCACGGAGGCCGAAATACGGGATGCGGTTGCCCTGGCACGGCTTGAACCGTTGGTGGCATCCCTTCCGGAAGGGCTCCTCACCCGTATGCAGGAAGCCGGACAGCGTTTCTCCGGAGGAGAGCGCCAGCGCGTGGCTTTGGCCCGGATCCTGCTGCAGAAGACGCCGGTCGTTATTTTGGATGAACCGACGGTCGGACTGGATCCCAAAACCGAGCGGGAACTGTTATCCACCATGTTCTCCAGTCTGCAGGACCGGACTCTAATCTGGGTAACCCATCATCTGGTTGGCGTGGAGCGCATGGATGAGATCCTATTCATGGAGAACGGCCAAATCGTTATGCGGGGTACGCACGATGAGCTAATGGAGCACTATCCGCGGTATCGAAACTTGTACCTACTGGATCGTCCGGCAATCTAGGCAACAACAGCATCCTTTAGTAGAAGAAACCGGCCTTTGGGGTCGGTTCTTTTTTTTTGTCTCCATCTTATTTTTCTTAATGAGCCCGATAAAAGATCAAAATCCATGCGCATCGTGGAAAGATGTAACATTAGTCTAAAGCAGGATAAAGGGTTAATTACAACTTTAGGGGTGTGATGTATGGTGGTTCATAAGCGGATGGTTAACGTGTTTCGTCATTTTGCTGAACGGGAATGTCCGGGCTCCAGTGTGTTCTATGAGTATTTGGCGCGCCATATAGCCGATGATGAAGAGGTGCTGCAAGTCGCTGCATTTGTCCCTGCAGGCCAGCCTGTCCCCAATATGCTGTTTGGCGCCGTTCAATATTTGCTGCTCCAAGGTGAGGGACCGGAGCTGAGGGCGTATTACCCCGGCCTTGTGGAGCATCCGAAGGAAATGAGCTCCTGTTATCCCCATTTTCGTTCATTTGTACTGAGTCATGAGGCGGCTATTATCGGAATACTGGAGAGCAAGCGGGTACAGACGAATGAAGTCCGCCGCTGTGCGTATTTGTATCCGGTGTTCTGCTCGATCTATGACAAGGTCCGTAAGCCGCTTGCCTTGGTGGAGCTTGGAACCAGCGCGGGCTTGCAGCTGCTGTGGGATCGATATAGCTATTCCTATGGAGACGCTGCGAGTTACGGCCTTGCGGGGTCGAAGGTTCATATCACATCGGAGATCAAGGGAGGACGCACGCCGTTCCTGCTGGCTTCCAGTCCTCCGGTCGTCTATCGGATGGGGATCGATCTGCATGTGAATGATGTGCGAAACCCGGAGCATTTGTTGTGGCTGCGGTCTTTAATCTGGCCGGGCAATCACGACAGGGTATCCATGCTGGAGCATGCAGCGAAGGTGCTGAAGCAGCAGTCCGGGATCCAGTTCCGGGAAGGGGATGGGACCGCGCTGCTTCCCGATATCGTGAAGGGCATCCCGGAGGAGGCCGTCATTTGCGTATTTCATACGCATGTGGCCAATCAGATTCCGGAGGCATCCAAGCAAACACTGCTGCATCACTTACATGAAATCGGAAGCGTCCGCGATATCGTGCATGTCTACAACAATATGCAGGATGAAGACCTCCATGTGGACTATATCCTCGGGGGCGTGCGAAGCGAGTTTACGGTCGCCCGGACGGATGGGCATGCTCGCTGGTTTGAGTGGCTGTTGTGAAGCGGAATATTGCCGTTAGCTTGAAAAATCACGGCGAATCGTGCGATACCTCCGCTGTTTCAAGCGAGGCGGCGGTGAGTAAGCCAGCTAAGAAGGCACCGAGCCAAGGCTTTAAGCATGGAAGTCGCAGCTGTTCATCCCGTCTGTTTTTTTCTTGGGCAAGTCTATGTCATAATAGGAGAGATGGAATATGAAGCGCTTAAATTCAAGGAAGCCAAAGGAGGAAGTTGGGATGGATTATCGTATTGAGAAGGATACCCTGGGTGAGGTTAAAGTGCCTGCGGATAAGCTATGGGCAGCGCAGACACAGCGCAGTTCCGAGAATTTCCGGATTGGAACCGAAACGATGCCGAAGGAAATCATTCGGGCGTTTGCCGTATTGAAAAAGAGCGCAGCCATTGTGAATGGCAAGCTCGGCAAGCTGGATGCAGACAAAGTGGATGCGATCACGACCGCCGCCGACGAGATTGTGGCCGGCAAGTGGGATGAGCACTTTCCGCTCGTGGTTTGGCAGACCGGCAGCGGCACACAGTCCAATATGAACGTGAACGAAGTCATTGCGAACCGTGCGAATCAACTGCTTGAGCAAAAAGACAGCGCCCTGCGCGTTCATCCCAACGACGACGTTAACAAATCCCAAAGCTCTAACGATACGTTTCCGACAGCGATGCACATGGCCGCGGTCGTGGCCGTGGAAGATCATGTGCTGCCCGCGCTGCGCCGCTTGAAGAAAACGCTCGAGAAGAAAAGCGATGAATATAAGGACCTGATCAAAATCGGCCGCACGCATCTTCAGGACGCCACACCGCTGACTCTAGGACAGGAAATCAGCGGCTGGCACCGGATGCTCGAGAAGTGTGAATTGATGCTGGCTTCTGCCGTAGAACCGCTGCGTGAGCTGGCTATTGGCGGTACTGCCGTCGGTACCGGCATTAACGCGCATCCGAAATTCGGAGAAATGACGGCTGCCGAAATCAGCATGCAAATCGGAAAAAGCTACACGTCCGCCAGCAACAAGTTCCATTCGCTGACCAGCCATGACGAGATTGTATTTGCCCATGGGGCGCTGAAGGCGCTGGCTGCCGATCTGATGAAAATCGCCAACGACGTTCGCTGGCTGGCAAGCGGTCCGCGTTCCGGGATTGGTGAAATCTCGATCCCTGCCAATGAACCGGGCAGCTCCATCATGCCGGGGAAAGTGAACCCAACCCAAAGCGAGGCACTCACGATGGTGGTCTGCCAAGTGATGGGCAACGATGCCACAATCGGTTTTGCAGCAAGCCAGGGGAATTTTGAGCTAAACGTATTCAAACCGGTGATCATCTATAACTTCTTGCAGTCCGTACGCCTGCTGTCGGATGCCATGGACTCGTTCGACCAGAATTGTGCGGTCGGCATCGAAGCCAACCTAGACGTTCTCCGTGCAAATATGGAGCGGTCGCTGATGCTGGTGACGGCGCTGAATCCACATATCGGATATGAGAATGCCGCGGCCATCGCGAAAAAGGCACATAAAGAAGGGACAACGCTTCGCGAAGCCGCTCTGGCAAGCGGTCTATTGAGCGGAGAGGATTTTGACCGGATCGTTCGTCCGGAAGAAATGATCCATCCGAAGGAGTAAGGCCCAATGTTTAGAGCTTGATCGGAAAATAGGCCTCGGCTGAATACCCAGCCCATTTCACCACGGTGAAATGGGTTTTGGTTTTTTAGATTATAGAATGATAAGGTTTCAGCGAAGCTGAACCATATTTGATAATCGCAGGACACCTTTTTCTCTAAACGCGGTCCGTCTTTTTGTAGCACATCGACAGAAATTTTTCTTCTCCCAAGCTCCACAGCGGTTATAATAGGGTGTCAGGATTTGACCATGATTCACAAACCATATGCATGAAGGACGGATGATAACTTGAGGAAACATCAATGGATTGCCACGCTGCTCTCTCTGATCTGCACCGGGCTCGGGATGTTTTATATCGGGACGCCGGGCATGATGATAGGCGGAACGCTGCTTATGGCGCTTCAGGGAGCGGCTTTGTTTATTTTTTTCATGACATTGGGATTTTTGGGTATGCTGATTGGTCCGATAGCTATTGGGCTTCATATTATAGGTCTGATTATACCGGTTATTTACTTCAACTATCGTTCGCCCAAGAAACCGATGTTCGACGAGAAGCGGCGGCGCCAACTATCCTCCCCTTGGAAAATCATCGTGCGGACGGTGATCGGACTGGCCTTGTTCGCCGGGGCCGTATACGCGGGGTACACCTGGGGATCTGCTCCGTTTATGAAGACGGCTGCTGAGAAACGGGTGGTTCAAGAAGCGGCAGAGTCCTATCTGGAGCAGAAGTACAACGAACCCTTTAAGGTAACGGACGTGGACTATACCTGGGCAACCAGCTCGTATCAACTTCGAGCCCATCCGGAACAGGAGCCTGAGCTGGTGTTCACTCTTAACAGTAATGATAGCAGCCCCCCAACCATATCGAACGATATATATCTGAACCTGCTGTGGGGGCAGCAGCTGAAAGACGAGTTGAAACCTCTGCTCGCTGAGCTTTATCCGGACCAGGCGTTTGCGGACGCCTATGTCAACGCCGATTTCGACACGGTTGAGCGTGATTATAACCAACTTGCAAATGCCGACGGAAATGTCAGTCAGAATATCAGTTTGATCGTCTTTGCGGATCTGACGGCAGACAATCTGGCGCAAGAGAAGGAACGGGTGCTGGAGCTGATTCGGCGGCTGCCTTCGGTGACGGTACAGGGCGAGACAGACCTTCATATCGAGTATTATTCTATGGATCAGAAGACGCCGGACCGTGTGAAGAAGATAGAGCAGGATTTTGATTACATGAATGGGAAACGGAGTACCCATTTCTTCAGGGCGTTCGATATTTCCAAAATCACGTCCACGGATGACATTGAGATCAGAGGACTGGAATGAAGAATGTGAAGGTTTTGAAAGATTGAAGGATTGGATTGCCTGCATTCAGATTAAAAGCCAGGCAGAGTTTGTCACTCTGCCTGGCTTTTTTAAGTATTCATTAGGGGAGCAGATAAAGGGGGCCTCAGCGCAGGGACAGATGAATGAGGCGCCCTTTCTGGGTCTGCGTCATGGTCAGCTTCAGATTTAAGGCTGTGGTCATGTCTCGGACAGGTACGTAGAGGGTGTTCTTGATGAAAAGGGGGCCGTTATACTTGCTCTCATCAAGCTTGCAATGGTCAGATTCCTCGGGGCATAGCTTGGCCGGCTTATAAATGTCGATATCGTTCACGCTCATCTCTTGCGTTGCCCGCCGTACGATCGTATACCCCCATCTGTCGTTGCCCCATATCGATACCGGGGGGCTGTTGGCAGCTTTCAAGTCATATTGATGAAAGTTGTCCAACTCCTCCTTCAGCGTATAGGAAATTTCATACCCCATTGCATCGGCTAAGGACTTGAGCGGAACGTACGCTTTGCCTTTGTGAACAAGAACGTTTGTCATGGGGGTGCCTGCCGCCTTCACGGAATAGTCTTCTGCATCGTTAGCGGCTGCTTGTTCGCTGTTCCAAATTAGCGAAGCGGCTAGCAGGACACTTGTCAGCGCGAACAGCGATATTCTTCTGAATTTCACGATCATAATAACCTCCTTCCGTTTTTCGAATGGGTATAGGCATCCAAATCTAGGAGCCTATCTATTATTATAAACTCTTTTTCAGGCCGGCTGGTTAGCTAACGGATCAGATAAAATAAGGATACCCCTGTCTTACTGTGTGAAAGAGCAGAGGATAGCCTCATGAAGCCTTATGAAAAAAAAGGGATTTCGTAACGTCCTTAGACGGATATGCTGTCTTGGTGTCCGGAGTTTAGGTCTCGGTCCGGCAGCAGGTTTTGATTCCAACGCGCTTTCTCGAGCGCCAAGGAGCTTCCGCCTACGATCGTGCTGGCCATGTTCAAAATATGACGGACGTGCTTCACCTCCGTGCTATTCGTTATGAAGTGCGTGCCGACCGCGAAGGCGGTCAGGTACTCCTCCCAACTGCTGTAATGCTGCTGAAGGTACCGCGCGGCCTGGAGATCAATCTCCCAGGCTTCTCTTTTGGACAGGAGGCCATAGACCCGCCCGATACGGGCGAGCATGATGGCCCAGCCTCCCCCTAATGCGGCTATATCAGCGGAGGGCAGGAGAGACATGTATTTGTGGACGACCAACAGCTTATCGTATTGGGCATCCTCTTTGGAGTTCTCCACATACCGCTCACGTACCGCAAAGGTTAATGCCTGCAATTTGGCGTGAATATCCTTATACTCCTGACAATGGCCATCCTGAAGCAAAAAGTGAATTTGTTCTTCCAGCGAGGTTTTGTCCTTGACACGCCAATAGGCCAGCGTCTTCTTCAAGACCATGTTTCTGATCCAGCGTTCCCCCATATGAAACTCGTAAGGGATATAATAATAGCCAAGCATGCTGTCGATGCAAACGCTGGACAGGCAGCGAAAATACAACTCCAGTCTCTTCTTTTGCTTGCGGCTGTAAGCACTCATTGTTTCACGCACCTTTCTAAGTTGCTATTACCCGGTGAGTCCGGATCATTTTCCATGAATTCCATAACAGGACGGCAACCAGCATGCCCGTAAAGAGCGGATGCAGGTCGAAGAACAGCTGAAGCACGAGGTAGACCAGAATATAAAGCCAGCTTAACCTCAGCACCATCATCGCATAGAAAAGCATATTGTTTCTCCACGCGCGTTTTTTCTCAGCAGGGTCAATATCACTTCGATCGTAATTCTGCTTGTTGGCAGTCAAGCATAGATAGATGAACGAATGGATATGGGTGTTATCCAGTTGATTGGATTGCTTCAAAATCTCTCTTGCCCGGTCCATCTCGCCAAGTTCTATATAGCAGCGCCCCTTCAGACTCAGTGCATCCGTATTCTGAGGCTCGCGCTCCAGAATGCGGTCGAGATCTTGTATGGCCGCCTCATATTTCTGTTGATCGAAGAGGATTTGGGCGCGGTATCGATATCCGTCGATATCCTCGGGCAGCAGCCGAATGGCCTGGCTGAAGCCGTTCAGCGCTTCCTCGGGCTCGCCGATCTCAAGATAATATTTTCCTCTCATAAGCTGGAGGTCAGGGTCATCCGCAAACATCGCGTGCGCTTCGGCAAGGTGCGTTCCGGCTTCCTCCGGCTCATTATGCATCAGCATAGACTGAGCGTAATCTCTTAAATCGAGATAATGCTCGATATCGATGATCTCCCGCAGATGTTGCTTGAAGCATTCATAGCGCAGCTCCGTGGTACCATGGATTTGCCTCATTATATAATCAACAAAAGCTTCCGAATGGCGATCCAGCAGCTCGTCTCGGTTCTCGCTGAAGTGGAACATGCCATCCAGCTGCTGCCATACCGGACGCGGCAGGTGTCGATGATCCTCCAGATAGGAGAGAAGGGCATACTGCAGCTCCTCGCTTTTCTCCACATCCCACGCAATATCCTGGTCAAGGAGCTGCTCCCATGTGCCTGAATCGATGCGTAAGGAGAAGTCTTCATAAACCTCGTCAACCTGGCTGATAAACTGGTGGATAGGGTTTAGTGGTATGGGCTGCTTATGTTGGTTGACTGCTGTATATTCAGGTGGCGTATATTCCAGATCAGGATGCGCAGTGTCACTCTCCTGTTGTTGGGCAGAAGTGCCTGCAGCGTACGCCGGGGATGGCTCTGCGCAGATAGAATCGCTTTGAGCGTTGTTCGCGGTTATGTCTTCCTCGAGGATCAGAGTTTCCTCTTCCTCTGTCTTGAAATAAGGTGCTTGCTTCATAGCGGAATCATATGCTTCCCTCAGCCGCTGATAGCCTTCGGGATCCTCCTCCGGATGGTAGATCCGCAGCTTTTTGGCATACGCTTTTCTGATGATCGATGTGTCTCCTGTTGCCTCGACGCCTAAAATATCCCATATGCTCATGACAAGTCCATCCACCTTTCCATTTGGTCCAGCTGATCCTTCAGCACTTCGGCCGCTTTCTTAATCTCCTGGTCATTTTGCGTTTGCAGCAGCTTTTCGAACTGCTGAATGCATCGCGCAATGAGCTCGCGGCGGTCACCCAGCGACTCTTCATACAAGCGTTCTCCTCTCGCAATCAGAAGCCGGTTTTCCGTACGGTCACGGGGATGAATCTTGATATCCTTCAATTCCGCCAGGCGGGCCTCAATCTGCTCTTTGGTCAACGTGCCGGTATTTTTCTCGATAATCGCTCTTTTTTTCTCGCCGGTTGACACGCTGACCACCTCAACCTCGAGTATGCCGTTGATATCATAGGTGTAGCGTACGTCAATGCTCTGTTCGCCTGCCGGGGCAGGAGGAACCTTGATCTGAAGCTCGCCCAGCTTGATATTGTTCTCCACCCGCCGGCTTTCCCCCTGATACACGTCGACATTCAAGCGTTTCTGATTGTCCGAGATGGTGTACAGCCGTTCTACCCGGCTAACGGGAATGGGCGTATTCCGTTCAATAATGGGCAAAAAGTGTCCATCCGAGTATTGGCCTCCTCCGAGCTCGCGGACGACGCTGGTGCCGAGGGTGTAAGGACACACATCGGTCAAAATGATTTCCTCCAGCGCCTGGTTGCGCTGCTTCAGGGCGGTCTGTATAGCTGCGCCTAACGCTACCGTCTCGTCGGGATGGATATTGCTGTACGGCATGCGTCCGAACATCCGGGCAATCACATTTCGGATCAGCGGCATGCGTGTGGCTCCGCCAATTAGAATGATCGCGTCCAGATCAGCAGGCGTTAGCGAGGCATCACGGAGTGCGCGTTCAATGGGCTGGCGAAGACGGAGCAGCAGCGGCTGGGCCAGCTTTTCATATTCAGTCCGGTTGATGTGCAGTTCCAAGGTAGAGCTGTCGCCCTTGAGGCGCATGGTTGCTGCCGTTTCTTGCCCCAGGGCCAGCTTGCACATCTCGGCTTGCTTGTATAAGAGCGACTTGGCCTTGCTGCTTAGATCCTCAGATTCCAATTGATGTGTATGTAAAAAGTGGGAAACGAGGAGTTCCGTAAAATCCTCACCCCCAAGAAAGTTATCCCCGGCAATGGATTTCACATCCATAATCCCTTCAAACAGCTCCAGAATGGAGACGTCGAATGTGCCGCCCCCCAGGTCAAAGACCAGGAACTTGGTCTCGGGACTCTCCTGATGCAAACCATAGGCAATGGCTGCTGCCGTAGGCTCGCTGATCAGTCGTTCTACCCGAAGACCTGCCAGTTCTGCCGCGGCCTTCGTCGCTTTGCGCTGCGTATCGTTGAAATAGGCAGGGACGCTGATGACGGCTTCAGTTACGGGCTCGCCCAGATAAACCTCGGCATCGCTCCTCAGCGCTTTGAGCACAAAGGAGGAGAGCTCCTCGGGGGAGAAGGAATGGCTGCCGAGGCTGTATTTTTTCTCCGTCCCCATGAATCGTTTAAACGTCGCAGCGGTTGCTTCCGGATGCGTAATCATCCGTTCCTGTGCAATCCGGCCAACGAGGATGTCCCCGTTACCGTCAACGCTGACAACGGAGGGGGTAAGGTGATCTCCGAGCACATTCGGAATGATAACCGCTCCGTCCTCGGCCCAATAAGCCGCAAGGCTATTCGTTGTACCAAGATCAATTCCGATCATCGTCATGTAGTAATCTCCTCTTCCTATCAAGCATTCATGTAAAAACGAATTCGTTCATTATATGATTTTACCAGTGTTAATAGAGTCTTTCCATTTCGTTGACATATACGTTATATCATATACCACATTAATTTATGGTAGAGATGTTAATATATAGATTTCAGCGGTCCCTTGTTATGTTATTTGACACAAATATCCCCATACTCTTTAATGATTTCCCTGATTGACCAGAACAAAATATATATAAAATGAATGAAATAGAGTGATAATCGCTGAATTCATAAAGATAGTGCGCTTACATGAATACAATATAGACTTGTTAGGTTATTTAACATATTCTATCATAATCATCATCTACTACATACCAACATCGATAGAATGGAGCGTGGTTTCATGCGTAAAACGACCTCATGGAAGTTAAAAGGGAGTGCCGCCCTGTTAAGTGCTTCATTACTGACCGGATCATTCATCCTCACGGGAGCTCCTGTAGAAGCCAGCGGTTCGGATGCAGGTACTGGGCAAGCTCAGGCCGTTCAGAAGAGTAACCTGAAGTCACCTATTACCGTCGCGGAATTCTCCAAGCTGCTGAACGGGGTCGCGAAGAGTAACGGGCTTGAGTTCAAAGGACTGGATGGAACCGGAACGATCAAGCGCAAAGACGCTGCAGCAGCTATCTATGAATGGATTGAATTGCCAAAGAGCCCTAGTGCATATAAGGACCTGTCCGATGCTGAATCGGAGATTGCCGGTGCCCTGCTCAAGGCCGGCATTATGAACGGCTACAGCAGCACCCGATTTGCGCCGAATCAACCGGTGACGATGTCCGATGCCAATCTGTTAATCGATCGGATCGAGGTATATCTGACTCCCTTTAACTTAACCGAAGCAACGATAGCCGAGATGCAAACGGCGATGGAGCAGGGGAAGGTCTCCTCCGTCACGCTGGTACAGCTCTATCTGGCAAGAATCAATCGATATGACGATCAGCTGAATGCCATTCTAACCGTGAACGACAAGGCGGTGGAGACGGCAAGAGCGCTGGATGAGGAACGCAAGACCCACGGCTCCCGCGGGCCGCTTCACGGAATTCCGATCATTGTGAAGGATAACTATGATACAGCGGATATGCCGACCACGGCAGGCTGTATATGTCTCAAAGACTCGATTCCGGATGATGATTCGGAGCAAGTCGCCCGTTTGAAGGCGGCGGGAGCGATCATCATTGCCAAGGCGAACTTGGATGAATTCGCGTTTAATATTACAACTTCCAGCTCGCTAGGCGGACAGACTTTAAATCCTTATAATCCGGGGCATTACCCTGGCGGATCGAGCGGCGGGACCGGGGCGGCGATTGCTGCCAATTTTGCAGCTGCCGGTCTGGGTACGGATACAGGCGGCTCCATCCGCATTCCGTCATCCCTGAACAGTCTGGTGGGCATCAGGCCAACGATTGGATTGTCCAGCCGTGATGGCATTATTCCGCTGGCATTAACGCAGGATGTTGGCGGACCGATGGCCCGGACCGTGGCGGACGCAGCGGCTGTTCTTGAAGCTACCGCCGGCTATGATGCGAAGGATTTGGTGACAACGCAAAGCTTGGGTCGTGTTCCCGACAGTTATTTGAGTTATCTGGACAAGGAAGGACTTCAAGGTGCTCGGATTGGCGTAGTCAGCCAACTCCTGGAAGGCACGAAGGCCGAGCAGAAAGAAGTGAACGATATTGTCCTGCAAGCCGTGAAGGATATGGAGAAGCTCGGCGCGACGGCCGTCCATATCGAAATTCCGAATTACGAGGCCATCATGAAATTCCCAAGCCTCAGCGGCTGGGAGTTCAAATTCCAGTTGAATGATTACCTCGAGAGCCTGGGCGACGACGCACCTTATCACTCACTGGAGGAAATTATAGCGTCGGGCGAATATATGGAATCTCATAAGAGCTCCATGGAAGCAAGACAAGCCCGTGAAACCTTGGATGACAATGAATACCGTAAAATTGTTCTGGATCGCACCAAGCTAACGCAGGAATCGCTATTGAAAGTAATGGCCGAGCATGATCTGGATGCTCTGATTTACCCAACCTCGGCTGAGCCGGCAGGCAAAATCGGAGAGGGTCAGAACTCGGGCGTGAACAACAGGCTCAGCCCGTTCTCAGGCTTCCCGGCGATCACCGTGCCCGCCGGTTTCACAAATGGCGGTCTTCCCGTTGGCGTGGAATTCCTTGGGAAGGCATTTGATGAAGGGATTTTGATCAAACTGGCATACAGCTATGAACAAGGAACCTTGCACCGCAAGGCTCCTACATTGACGCCTTAACGGAATGTGATGCACCGCAGTCACTATGATGAGCACTATACTCCCGTAGCCCTGTGGCGTTGGTATTGAATACGGCAGGCAAGAAAAAAAGTACGGATCAAGATGAACCTTGATCCGTACTTTTTTGGTTAGACGGTTGTTTCACCTAAACGAGAAGCAACCTGCATATTGGAGCTGACCATATACTACATACTCACGGTATTCTTCGCATCCCGATAACCGGACAGTTTATTTACGAAGAACGTAATAAGGAACGAGCAGAGCATGCTGGCTGCCATGGAGATCAGGAAGCCAATGGTGTTATTCGATGTGATGGGACCGATGAAGGAAGGCACGTAGGCGGTTCCCCGAACGCCGAATAAACCGACGAGCATGCCGCCAAGACCTGCGGAAGCAATCGCTCCAGCAAACACAAGCTTGTTCGAAAACATGAAGGGATAGGCGGCTTCAACGAAGGTGCCAAAACCCATATTGATGGCAAACCCGGGAGCCGCTACGGCCGCCTCTCCCTTATCCCGAGGGGCGATAATGTTGGCCAGCGTGATGCCTGCGGACACCATCACCAGACCAACCATATCGACCGCGCCGAGGAAGCTGTTGCTTGTCGTCTCCATCTCCAGCAGTACAATCGGCAGGATGGCCGCATGATAGACGCCGCCAATGATCGCGGGCCAGATCAGCAGGCCTGCAATCAATCCGGCTATGGCCGGGCTCCAAGAAACAAGCGTTTCGATCAGGAAGCGGATGCCTTGTCCTGCACTCAGCGCAATCGGCGCAATAAGGAAGTAAACCAGCAACCCGGCAATCAGTCCGGATATACCGCCTGCCACGATATTGACCGTGGTTGCGGGGAAACGCCACTCCACGCATTGACGGAACACGTAATGGACGATGATCCCTGCGCCAATTCCGCCAATGATGCCTCCGATAATGCCCCCTTCGACGGAGAGGACACCTGCCACGATGCCTGCCACGATGGATACCTCGTCCAGTTCGGACACCTGCTTGGCTGCGATAACAGCGACGATGACCGGCAGCGCCTTGATCAATAGATCAAACACCTCGGTCAGCGAGGATAACCCCGGGATTTTGCTGACCGCGAGGATCAGGGCCATGCCGATGAAACCGGGGAGGGATGCCATCATAATGCCTCGAATATTGATTCTCCGCCATGGCGACGAGCTTCCTGGCGCCCCGTGAAGGTTCGCGGTTGCATTTCCGATGACCGGCCGGTACGTAAGCCGCCAATGCTTGCTGAGGGAAGTAATAAAGGTGACCGCGCGGGTTCGGTTGGTTGTTCCGGTTGTACCCGAGGCGGCGATGACATGCGCGCCTTTGGTCTGTATGATGGCCATGGAAGTTCCGCCGGTACCGGTCACTGGCAGTCGGAATTTAGCAGCAGCCTCAATGGCGTGCCGGTTGCTGCCCTCAGGGTCGGCACTCATGACGATAATGCCGTCAATTTCGCCGAGTTCAATCTGCTCGGCAATCTCTAGGTCCAGCCGTTCAGCCGCTTGATTGACCTGCCGAAGCGTACCTTCCGCGATAACGACCGGCTCCCCTTGAGAAATGCTCCAGCTGTAAAGAGCAGCAGGCGTTGTATCCTTAGCTGCATCCATGGAGACCTGGGCAGCGATAAACTGCAGTGCCCCACAGGACAGGCCTGCGCTCTCCAGCTGCATCAATATCTCATCCAGCAGCTTGCGCGGGTCTTTGCCGCCGAGATTGTACAGATTGCCGCCGCTGCTTCCAATGATAGCGATTTGACGATTCATGACTTGCTGCCCCCCATATGTATGAAATTAGATTATTTCTATATTACAGCAGAGTTATAACTTGTTAAAGTGTTAAAATGTTATGCCGTCATACGAAAGCCGCCATGCATAACCCGGTAAGGGCTGCATGGCGGCTTGGCTATATGGTATCTATTCGTTGTTTTCGCTTGCGGCCGCGACGGCAGCTGCTTCTTCCGCTGCTGCTTCGGCAGCTGCCTCGGGTGTTTCTTTAACGATTTGCAGCTTTGTGTAGCGGTGAGTCTTCTTCTCGATGACAGTAAATGTCAGGTCACCGTAACTCCATGTATCGCCTTTGGCAAGCTCGGAGTTATGTCCGTACAGCCAGCCGCCGATCGTATCCAGGTCATCGGTGCTCAGGTCGGTGTGAAGCAGGTCGTTGATCCGGTTAATGGATACCTTGCCGTCGGCAATAATCCGGTTCGGCTCAGGTTGAGTCAACTCGCGTTCTTCATCCTCGTCGAATTCGTCGCGGATCTCGCCGACGATCTCCTCCAGAATATCCTCGATGGTGATCATCCCGGAAGTGCCGCCATATTCATCGATCAGGATGGCCATATGCGTGCCTTCCTGCTGCATTTTGCGAAGCAGCTTCTTGATCGGAATCGCTTCGGATACCGTCATGGCCGGATGAATCAGCTTGGTCAAGTCGATGTTGGAATTGTCATCGAACTCCAGGAAGAACTGCTTGGTGTTCACCATGCCGACGATCTGGTCCTTGTCACCGCGTACAACCGGAAAACGGGTGTACTGCTCGCGCTTGATGATCTGCAGATTGGCGGCAAGCGGCTTATCCACATACAGGCAGATCATATCGGTACGGGGTACCATAATCTCCTTGGCAAGCATATCATCAAAAGCAAAAATTCGGCTTACATAACCGTATTCGGCTTGGTTGATCTTTCCGCTCTCATAGCTGTCGCTCAGAATCATGCGGAGTTCTTCTTCCGAGTGAGCTTCTTCGTGCTCACTGGCTGGATGCATGCCGAACAGACGAACGATCTTGTTGGCGGATCCGTTCAGCAACCAGATGAACGGGTACATGATCCGGTTAAACCAGATAATAGGTGTCGCACAGATGAACGACACGGCTTCCGCTTTATTAATAGCAATCGTCTTCGGTGCAAGTTCACCGATAACGACGTGAATATAAGTCATGATAATAAATGCAAGTAAAAATGAGATGAGCGATGCGATAGCAACAGGAATGGAAAAGCTATCAAACACCGGGTGAAGAATTTTCTCGATGGTCGGTTCCCCGAGCCAACCAAGACCGAGTGCCGTGATGGTAATTCCCAGCTGACACGCAGACAGGTATCCATCCAGATTCGAAGTTACCTTTTTGACGGCAAGCGCGCCTTTACGCCCTTCCATTACCAATTGGTCTACCCGGCTGGGACGAAGTCTTATAATAGCAAATTCCGTCATAACGAAAAAAGCGGTAGCTGCGATAAGCACAGCGACTAAGAATAAATTTAAGCCTATACTGTCTTCCAAACAAAACACATCCTTTTTTATCTGATCCGAATTAGTTTTTTAATAACCATCACTTACTATGCATGGCTGCCAACATAATTCGACCGGAATTTTAAAGGGTCTAGCATCATGTGCTTGAGGAGCAGAAACATACCGGTATCCGTGCGGAATGTAACGTTATGCAAGGAAAGCAGAGACACATGGCGTTTCGACTCCAGCATCAACCGAACAGGTTCCGGGCTCTTGGGTACCGGCGTTGGCGATGGAAGAGTCCCTTCAGACGCTTCCATTCCCTGCGTAGCCGCAGCGGAATCGGTGATGTCCACCAGGGGAACACGGGTAAAGGAAGCAATCAGAAGAAGGCCAAGTGTTGAACATATAATTCTGTTTATCCTTCGTATGGGGTCCAAGTCGGATCGTCACTCCTACAATTCATAATCGATTTGTTCATAAAAAATATATGGCTTAATTGTCAACGTATGAGTATGAAGTCTTTCGAGTTGTTGTACGTAATTTCACCACGAATGCGGTATTCAAAACAAGGTATATTGTTAAGATGATAAAATTTATAAGTTTCAGCGAAGCGTAAGCAACTCTTTAATCGCATTTATAGTTTTGGGGTCCCCGCAAAGTATTTGGAATAAGCATCGAAGCATAGGCTCCACTTTGTGGGGCTATTTTATTAATCATAAGAAAAAGTAAGCCACTATGTCAAATAACCGTCGCCTTCGGCTGTATAAACCCATATACATCAAGGGATTTCAGCGATACTCTACCAAGTAAAAATAGGACAACCCTCCGATTATCCGAAAGAGTTGTCCTATTAAGCAACGGGCTATTTATGGTATGGCAGCTGTCTGATATAGCTGTCCGACAGATGAAGCAGCTGCAGCGCGCGTTCGAATTCTTCCTTGGTCGCCTGGGTCTTCTTTTCGTCCGCGTTCGGAAGCGGATGCTTGGTCCCATCCTCAAAGCCGATTCCCGGAATGTACAGGGTCGTATTGTTGATAAATGTACCGGATGGAAGGTAGTACCGTTCCGGCAGCAAGTTATTATTGGTGTGGTTTAACAGATCCTGACCGAAATGAAGCTGATGGTCCATCGATACGCCGAGCAGGTTGGCCACCGTCGGCAAGAGGTCGATCTGCCCGCCGACTTGCTCCTTCACTTCCGGCTGAAGACCTTCTCCATGGATCATAAGCGGGATATTGATCATATCTCCAGAGTTATAATCACGGCCATAAATTTCGTGCATCAGCTCTTTATCCTTGTTGTCCAAGGAATAAATCGGCAGTCCGAGGTGGTCACCGTAGAGAACAACCAGGCTGTTATCCCACACGCCGTCTTTCTTCAGCTGCTCAATGAATTTACCAAGCGCATCATCGGCGTAATTCTGCGAGCGGATGTAGTCGCCGACGAAGGTGCCTTCATATCGCTCCGGCAGCGTCATCCGATATTTATCTTCGGGAATCGTAAACGGATGGTGAGCCGACATGGAGATGACTTGGGTATAGAACGGTTTATCGGCTTCGTCCATCTTTTTCAGCTCGGCCGCCGTTTTGGAATACAGGGCATCGTCCGAGGCACCGAAGAACAGTTTATCTTCATCACCGAAAAACGCTTTATCGTAATAACGGTTGAAACCGAGGGCCTTGTACAGCTCTCCGCGATTCCAGAATTCCACCACATTGGTGTGGAAAGTGGCCGTATCATAACCTTCCCCTTGCAGCAGTCTCGGCAGGCTTGGCAGAACTCTGTCTGCATAATGCTGCGTTGCCGCACCACGTGGCGGAATGTAGAATGACGTATTCACCACAAACTCGGCATCCGAGGTATTACCCTGACCGACATTCTGGTAGAAGTTCGGGAAGTATAAGCTCTCTTTGGCGAGTTTGTTCAAGTTAGGCGTAATTTCTTTACCATCAATGTTCAAACCGATTAAGAACTTCTGGAAGGACTCCATCTGGATGATAATCAGGTTTTTCCCTTTGGCTGCACCTGAGAGCAAGGCTTCCTGATCAGCCGCTCCGAGGCCTTTCAATTCATTGACTTTATCCTGCGTGATGGTCTTGGCATCCACGAGCTCTTTGTTCTCCTGCTGGAAAATCGTGTAGGCTTCGTAGTTAAGAATGCCCATTTCCTGAGCCTTCACGATTTCATTCATGCTTGCGCGGTTCGGCATAATCTGGAATAGGCACAGCATTAAAGAAACGACAAAAACGATAGGAATAATCTTGCGCTTTTCTTTCTTGGCATGCCGAATCTTCCATTTTTTAACGCGGTCACTGCGCCATAATAGAAAAAACATACCGATGATATCCGTGAAGATCAGCAGATAGTAAGGGTCCATCAAGGAGAATACGCTATTGCTTACCGCGGTTACCTGATTGACCTGCTCCAGCGCATGATACGTAACAATGACACCGTAATATTTATAATACATAATGGCTGCAAAAAATATGGCGGTCAGCAATAAGTTAACACTCATATAGGCAGCGAGCTTTCGCTTGGAAGCGAACCATTCGATCAAGCTGAACACAAGCCAAATAAAAGGAATTTCCGTAATGAGCGGTTTCCATGGCATGACATCATCAAAAATGACCATCCAGGCTACGTAGCTTTTGAGCAGCATAATGACAGAGAAAAATATAAAAGGCTTCGTAATCGTTAACCGAAACCGCGAGGTGGAGAACACCTGTATCGCCTTCCTTTCAATGCCGCCGTACACCATTTTTGAGAACTGCAGCGGCCATCCGTTATTTAAGAATCGATAGACGTTATTCTTACTGTTGATATACATTCCGTATACCATTTATTTTACAAAATGAATGAACAGAACTATTATGACCTCTTCGGAGGAGGTTGTCAAAGAGTTAAAGTAAGTCCTTAAGCTTCTTATAACAACATGAAAAAGACAGCGAAAAAACCGGCCATCGCCGGTTTTGTCAGGGCCTTAGCAAATATTAATAAAGAAAAGACATGATCAGTGGTGCGGTTCCAAGGGTGAAGAGAGCGGCGACAATCATCGAAATGCTGGAGATTGTCCCCGAAAGGGAGCTGAATTCAAATGCCTTGGAGGTGCCGGTTCCATGGGCGCTGGTCCCAAAGAGCACGCCTCTTGCGATATCGCCCCGAATCCGGAAAATTCGCATGACCGCCGGTCCGATCATGGACCCCAGAATCCCGGTCATAATGACAAAGACGGCCGTCATGTTCGGCACGCCCCCAATGACCTCGGAGACATTCATGGCAATGGGGGTTGTTATGGAGCGCGGCACGAGGCTGGTGGCCAGCGAGCTGTTCAGATGCATCCATTTGGCGAGAACTGCAGAGGATAACATCGCCAGTACCGATCCGGTCAGCACGCTGAGCATAATTTCGGCCGCATGCTTTTTAAGGGTTTGGAAGTTTTTGTACAAAGGCACGGCAAAAGCGATCGTAGCCGGTCCGAGCAGCTTGCTGATCCACTGCGCCCCTTCATTGTATGATTCATAGGATACCCCCGTTTGTGTCAATATCACAACAATCAGTACAGGGGTGATAAGGAGCGGCGATAAATAGACCTTTGGCAGACGGCGATACAGTCTTTTGGCTCCCCCATAAATCCCGACCGTCAATAATAAGCCGAGAATTACCGTCAACAGGATGTTCATGGTGTTTTACGCTCCTTTCTGGATGAGATGAAGCCGGCAGTCAGTCCAGAGCTGACCATCACAATGACGGTGCTGAACAAAACCACGGCCAGAATCTGGAGCCCTTCGGCCTCCAGCATCGGGAAATATTTCATGATGCCAACCGCAGCAGGGATGAAGAACAGCAGCAATTCGGCGAGCAGCCAATTGGCGCCAAGCTCGATCCACTCCAGGCGGAGGACTTTGGTTTCGAGAAGTATAAACACAACAACGATTCCGAGAATGCTGCCCGGAATCCCTATATTCAGCCAAGCGGCCAGTTGATCCATCCCTAACGAGAGAAGCATGAAACCGGCCACTTGCAGCGTTCCTTTCAGCATGTTGATCATGACCGGCCTCCTTTATTTTCATTGGTATTGAAATTTTACAACGATAATTTTCATAGGTAAAATGCATATATCGAATGATATGCATTCCATTTATCTATACATAGAAGAAACCGGAGGGAGTATCGGATGGATATACGGCACCTGGAGTATTTTCTTGAGGTAGCGAGGAACCAAAGCTTCACCAAAGCCGCCGAGAAGCTGTATATTACGCAGCCAACGATCAGCAAAACGATTCGCAACATGGAGGACGAGTGGGGCGTAACCTTGTTTTACCGGCAGGGCAAGCGGATTGAGCTGACGGATGCGGGTCATATCATGTATCAGCAGGCGCAGCAGATGGTGGATTCCTTTCAGCGGGTATCGGCCGAGCTGGAGGATCTCATGAACCTGAAGCGCGGCCATCTCCGTATCGGGCTTCCGCCCATGGTAGGTTCAAGCTTTTTCCCTGAGGTGATCGGTCAGTTCCACCGGGAATATCCGAAGATTACCATTCAGCTGATTGAGGATGGTGCCAAGAAGGTCGAAGCGGATGTGGAAAGCGGTCAGACGGATATCGGCGTCGCGGTGCTGCCGGTCAATGAAGACGTATTCCACTATTATTCCTTTGTGAAAGAGAAGCTGAATCTGCTCTTGCATCCGTCCCATCGGCTGGCAGGAAGAGAGCATGTACACCTGAATGAGCTTGCCGACGAGGCATTTGTGTTGTTTCGAGAGGACTTTACGCTGCATGACCGGATTATCCGCGAATGCGTCAGCGCCGGCTTTGAGCCAAGGGTGGTCTATGAAAGCTCACAGTGGGATCTCATCAGCGGCATGGTGGCCGCCAATTTGGGTATCGCACTGCTCCCGGAGACGATCTGTAAGGAAATCGATTCTTCGCGCGTGACGATACTGCCGCTGGATAATCCCTCGATCCCCTGGCAGCTTGGAATGATCTGGAGGAAGGACCGGTACCTGTCCTTTGCCGTCAGGGAATGGATCAGCTTTACCCGCGCCCTGTTGGGTGAGCATGATTAAGTTTGTTTTAAATGAAGGGACATTTCATACATTTTCACGCCTTGGACATAATATCCATAGTAAGAGAACCCATTTTACAAGCCTTATATCCAAGGAGGAATGACATTCGTGAGTGGCCAAGAACATGATGGTAATAATGGAACGAACCCAGGACGGGAAGGCTTTGCCCAGAACCGCGGCGAGACGGAGCGGGAGGATACGCTGACGAACCGCCAGGGACATCCTATTTCGGATAATCAGAATGTGAGAACGGTAGGGAATCGGGGACCGATGACCCTGGAGAATTATCATTATCTGGAGAAGATCACGCATTTTGATCGGGAACGCATTCCGGAGCGCGTAGTGCATGCAAGGGGTGCTGGAGCTCACGGTTACTTTGAAGCTTACGGGAAAGTGGGCGATGAGCCTGTTTCGAAATATACCCGGGCCAAGCTGTTTCAGGTTGAAGGCAAGCGCACGCCGGTGTTTGTCCGGTTCTCAACCGTCATCCACGGTTCCGGCTCACCGGAAACGCTTCGGGATCCGCGCGGGTTTGCCGTGAAGTTTTACACCGAAGAAGGCAACTGGGATCTGGTGGGCAATAACCTGAAAATATTTTTTATCCGCGATCCGCTCAAATTTCCGGACATGGTCCATGCGTTCAAACCGGATCCGGTATCCAACGTTCCGGGGCCTGTCGGCATGTTCGACTTTGTATCCCGCTCCCCGGAAGCGACGCATATGATCACGTTTGTCTTCTCCCCATGGGGCATTCCGGCTAACTACCGCCAAATGCAGGGCTCTGGTGTGAATACATACAAATGGGTCAATGCAGATGGCCATAGTGTGCTGATCAAATACCATTGGGAACCGCTCAAGCAAGGCATTAAGAACCTTACGCAGGAAGAAGCAAGCAAGATCCAGGCTATGAATGACAGCCATGCAACACAGGATTTATATGAGGCCATTGAACGCGGGGATTATCCGGAATGGGAGCTATGTGTTCAGATTATGAGCGATGATGAGCATCCGGAGCTGGAGTTCGATCCGCTTGATGCAACCAAGCTGTGGCCGGCAGATCAATTCCCGTTCCTGAAGGTAGGCAAAATGGTGCTGAACCGCAATCCGGAGAACTACTATAACGAAGTGGAGCAAGCGGCCTTCGGTACGGGCGTGCTGGTGGATGGACTCGATTTCTCGGACGACAAAATGCTCCAAGGTCGCACATTTTCTTATTCGGATACCCAGCGGCATCGGGTAGGCACCAACTATCTGCAGCTGCCGATCAATGCGCCGAAGAAGCGGGTCGCTACCAACCAGCGCGGCGGACAGATGTCGTATTACGTGGATAAGGCACCAGGCCAAAGCCCCCATGTGGATTACGAGCCATCCATGACCGACGGTCTGGTGGAAGCCGCGCAGACAGCGAAACCGCATCAGCCCCATTATGATGCCAACCTCGTCCGGCAAAAGCTGGACCGTACGCTGGACTTCAAGCAGGCAGGGGATACGTACAGAGCCTTTGAGGACTGGGAGCGAAACGACTTGATTAGCAATCTGGTGGGTGCGCTCATCCAATGCGATATCCGGATTCAAGACAAGATGGTGGAATATTTTACGAATGCGGATGAGGATTATGGACGCCGCGTGCGGGAAGGACTCGAGCAGGCCAGAAAGGGCTCGAACGAGACGGTCCGGGAGCAGGCGGTAGAGGATGCAAACCGCATGGGCCATGAGGCGGATCCTTACTAAAATCTGCCAGGACGAAAGAGGTCTCCAGGTTATTATTTGCAATGGCAAGAAGAAAGCCGCCTGCACAGCGATGGATGTGCAGGCGGCTTTACCATTTGAGGTTGTAAAATATTTGCGGAATGTTAAGATGTTGCAAGGAAACCAAGCGATACATATCGAATCAACATAGAACCATGGGAAGAGGAGGCTTGCTTTATGGCAATACAAGCGGGAATCATCGGCTACGGCCTGTCCGGGTCGGTGTTTCATGCACCTATCCTGAGAAGCGTGCCGGATTACGAAGTCCACACGGTTGTATCATCAGATCCGGACAAGGTTCACAAGGATTTGCCGGATACGGCGGTTGTCGATAGCGTGGATGAGCTTTTGTCTAATCCGGATATTGATGTTGTCATCATTACGAGTCCGAATGCAACACATTACGAATATACCCGGTTAGCCATCGAGGCCGGTAAGCATGTGGTCGTCGAGAAGCCGTTTACCGTAACATCCGCAGAAGCAGACCAGCTGATTGATCTGGCCAAGCAGAAGGGGGTCCTGCTGACGGTATATCACAACCGCCGCTGGGACAATGATTTTCTGACGGTCCGCAATCTGCTGGAGACGGGAGCGCTCGGCAAGCTTTCGATTTATCAGGCGCAGTTCAGCCGCTACCGTCCGGAAGTGCAATCGGAGCGGTGGAGGGAGCAGGGAATTCCCGGGTCTGGCATCCTGTATGATTTGGGTTCGCATCTGCTTGATCAGGCGCTGTTCCTGTTCGGTCTGCCGGAGACGCTGTGGGCGGATTTGAGAACGGAGCGCAAAGGGTCCAAAACCCATGATTATTTTCATCTGGTGCTGGGTTACAAAACGTTTCGCGTTATTCTGCATTCCGGTTCGCTGGTACGGCAAGCCGGCCCGAAATTCGAGCTGCACGGGGATAAAGGAAGCTTCCTGAAATATGGAGCAGACCCTCAGGAAGGCCAGCTGAAGCAGGGAATGCACCCGGGGGATGCGGGCTGGGGCGAAGACCAGCCGGACCAGTACGGGGAGCTTGCTACCGAGCTGAGCGGGCTGGCGGTTCAGGGCGAGATTGAGACGCTGCCGGGACGCTATCAGGCCTTTTATCAGGGTTTGGCCGAAGCGATTCTTAAGGATGGCCCGTTACCTGTTCAGCCTGAAGAAGCCCGTAATGTCATCCGCATGATTGAGTATGCACTGCAGAGTTATCAGAAGGGCCGATTGATCAAGATCACGTAAAAGCCGCTGCATCTGGTCCCCGGGTCGTCGTTGATTAACACATAGTTTACTCCGAATTGTGGGATATTAGGTGATGCAACCCTTGTACGTTTTTCATGAGGGGGAATCAATGCATATCACAACAAAGAAGGAGAGAACGGATATGAAGAAACGTGATATCCTTCGGCCGGCCTTATCGCTTCTGGTGTGCTTGGCGGTGATGCTGTCCATATCGGGGGCGGCTTTGGCGGTAGGAAGCGGTCCGTTTCATTTTGGATTCAAAAAAAGCGTCAATGGCCAGCTGCCCTCCATCAACGAGGAGGGTTTTAAGGAGCTCCTGCAAAAATACGACGCGATCTTTATGGGCGATGCCGAGCAGAAGGAGCTGTATCTTACGTTTGATAACGGATACGAGAACGGATATACCTCCCGTATCCTGGATACGCTCAAAGAGAAGAAGGTGCCCGCCACCTTTTTTGTGACCGGACACTACGTAAAGACACAGGAAGATCTGCTGAAGCGGATGACGGCGGAAGGCCATATTATCGGCAACCATTCCTGGAATCATCCGGATGTGACCACGATCTCGGCAGAGAAGCTGACCGAGGAACTGGAGCGGGTGAAGAAAGAGGTTATGCGCATAACCGGCCAGCCGGATATGAAATATTTGCGTACGCCGCGCGGCATTTTCGATGAGCGGTCGCTGGCGACCAGCAAACAATTGGGCTATACCAATGTCTTCTGGTCGCTCGCGTATATGGATTGGGACGTGAAGTCCCAGCGTGGTGCGCAGTATGCTTATGATAAGGTAACCGCGCAGCTTCACCCGGGCGCTGTGATCCTGCTGCACTCGATCTCCAAGGACAACACCGAGGCGCTTGGGCGGATCATTGACGAAGCCAGGAACCGGGGCTACGAGTTCAAGAGTTTGGATCAGATGCAGAAGAAAGCCCCGTAAGCACATGCTGCTTATGCGTACAGCGTGCAGAACGCCATCCTGTCAGGATGGCGTTCTGCACGTTTTTTTGTTACCGAATGAAGTTGGATGCTTCGCTTTCAGGAACGAATGTTTGGTATAATATCCTTCATAGAACATGAACGAAGGAGACCATCATGCCTCATACTATTCAAATATCCGTCAGGCCGCTGGTGGAATACGTCTTTCGCAGCGGCAGCATTACTTCCGGTTTTCGCACGGCGACATCCCTTACTGAGGGAACCCGTGCGCATCAACAGGTACAGCGTGATTATGGTGAGAACGATCAGAAGGAAGTTCAGCTTGAAGTAGAGATTCCCTACGAAGATCTTCTGTTTGTGGTGGAAGGCCGCTGCGACGGTCTGATTCAAGAGGAAGAGCGGATCATGATTGACGAGATCAAGTCGACCTCCGGTGATTTGGGCGAGATTACGGAGCACACGTACCCGGTTCATTGGGCGCAGGCCAAAATGTATGCCTATATGTACGCGAAGCTGCATGAGATACCGACGATGGCGGTGAGATTAACCTACTTCCAGGTCCCGAGCGGAGAGCGGAAGCAGTTCGTACAGGAATGGAGCTTCGCTCAGCTGGAATCCTTCGTATTGGAGGTCGTGGCGGCGTATGCGCCTTATGCCAACCTGCTGCGGGAGCATGGCGAGCGGAGGGATCGGAGCATCCGCGAACTGAAGTTTCCGTTTCCCGCCTACCGCGAGGGGCAGCGGAAGTTGGCCGGAGCCGTGTATAAAAGTATCGGGGAAGGACGAAGATTGTTTGCCAAAGCCCCGACGGGCATAGGGAAGACCATATCCACGCTGTTTCCTTCGGTTAAAGCGATCGGCGAAGGCTTGTTATCCCGGATTTTTTATCTGACGGCCAAGACGATCACCCGAACCACCGCGGAAGAAGCCATGGCGCGTATGGAGCGTCAAGGACTCTGCATGCATACGGTCACGCTGACGGCGAAGGACAAGATTTGTTTCAGTGAAGCCGAGGGCTGCGGTCAGATGGGCTGCGTGTTCTCAGAGGGTTACTATGACCGGATTAATGGCGCCATACTGGATCTGCTCTCAAATGAAACGATGATCACGAGGCCCGTTATTGAAGAGTACGCCCGGAAGCATACGGTGTGTCCGTTTGAGTTCTCGCTGGATGCCGCGTACGCAGCCGATGCCGTCATCTGCGATTATAACTATGTGTTTGATCCGCGCGTATCCTTCAAGCGGATGCCGGAGGACGTGAAGAAACGCAGTGTGCTGCTCATTGATGAGGCCCACAATCTGGTAGACCGTGCGCGGGGAATGTTCTCGGCCGAGCTGAATAAATCGGCTTTTCTGGAACTGCAACGAGCTTACAAGGAGAGTAATCCCGCGCTTTACAATGCGGCGAAGCGGGTGAATAACCGCTTTAAAGTGCTGCGCAAGGTCAGTGAGGAGGAAGAGCGGATTGTCGGGTCCCAGCAGCCGGAGATGATGGTTGAGCTGCTGGAGGATTTCTCGCTCCAGGCAGAGGCCGAGCTGATGACCGGCAAGAGCGGGGATGAGGCCGATGCGCTTCTGGAATGCTATTTTGCCGTGCAGGGGTATCTGCGCATCTCCAAGCTGTATGACGACCGCTTTGTCACGTATGCGGAGATGAGTCAGAGTGAGGTGTTTCTCAAGCTGTTTTGTTTGGACCCTTCTTATTTGCTCCAGCAAGCGGGAAAAAACTACCGCTCCAGCGTATTCTTCTCGGCAACACTCATGCCGCTCGGATATTATCGCGACATGCTGGGAGCGGAGGAAGAGGACTACAGCCTCTCGATTCCCTCCCCCTTCTCTTCCGAGCAATTGGATGTTCGAATTTTGCCGTTATCGACGCGCTTCAAGGATCGGGAGCGCAATAGCGAGGCCATCGTCCGGATGCTGGGTGCACTGGTTCAGGAGAAGCCGGTGAATACCTTGATCTTCCTGCCGTCCTATCCCTACATGCAGGATATTCATGAGGCGTTTGCCCGAATGAATCCGGGAGCGCGTACCTTGCTCCAGGGGCATGGGATGAGCGAGGAGGAGCGGGAGGCATTCCTGAATGCTTTCCAGGCGGATGCGGAAGATCCACTGATCGGCTTTGCCGTGATGGGCGGTATTTTCTCCGAAGGCATCGATCTGAAGGGAGAACGGCTTTCGAGCGTTGTGGTCATCGGCGTTGGATTACCGCAGCTATCCTTCGAGAATGATATCATCAAGGATTATTTTGATCGCACCGGCAAGAGGGGATACGATTATGCCTATGTGTACCCGGGCATGAACAAAGTGCTGCAGGCCGGTGGTCGCTTGATCCGATCGGAGCAGGACAGCGGGACGCTGACGCTCGTGGATGACCGCTTTCTGAATCGCCAGTACGGGATGCTGCTGCCGGAGGAGTGGAGGCATTACAGGCGCATCTAATTTTTTCTTGAGATGTTGACACTTGGAAATACGAACTCTATAATACGGATATATTAATTAAGCTGAAGGAGGCTGATGTCAGATGGTTATGATGCATAGTGGATGGGTCGCATTGACGTTGGTCTCTTTGGACGGGAAATTCTAATGGTAGCAGGGGTGTAAGGCATGTGACCTTACGTGTCTTTATCTCAATACCTAAGAACCCGCAGGAGACCGTGCTTGGTATCCTGCGGGTTTTTTGTGTCTATGCAAGGGGCGTGGTATGACCTTTATCGGCTTGGCTGTATGGGGATTAATGCCTTCTTCTTGCATAGATTCAGATCAGCCGCAGATACAAATCTGCGGTTTTTTTGTGTTTGATAACAACAACCAATCCAATAACGATAAGGGGATATAACGAATTTGACTAAACAAGACATGACCATGCTACAAGCCTATGGATGGAATGAAGAATGGAGTTTGATGGCAGAGCAGATGCCGCAGCACGATAAAGCGCTGGTACCGGCACGCATCACGGCCCAATTCTCGAAGCAGTACCGCATTATTACGCAAGAGGGAGAGCAGTCCGCGATTGTCACGGGCAAATACGAATACGAAGCAGCCAGCAAAAGCGACTTTCCGGCTGTTGGCGATTGGGTCATGGTGGAGCCGCTGAAAGGGGAATCCCGTGCCGTCGTTCATAAGCTGCTCCCCCGAAAGTCCGCGGTGACGCGCAAGGAAGCAGGAAGCGTGCCGGATGAGCAGATCATTGCCGCAAATATGGATACCGTGTTTATCATTAACGCGCTCAATAAGGATTTTAATGTTCGCCGAATAGAACGCTATCTGATTGCGGTCTGGGAGAGCGGAGCCGCACCGGTCGTGCTGCTTACCAAGGCGGATTTATGTGAATCGCCGGAAGCGTATGTCGCGGAGGTAGAGGCTGTTGCTCCAGGTGTGCCGGTCCATGCGGTAAGCTCCTTGATGGATCAAGGGAAGGAGCAGCTGCAGGCTTATTTGGTGCAAGGGAAGACGGTTGCCATTACGGGTACCTCCGGGGCCGGTAAATCCACCCTCCTGAACTGGTTGTCGGGCCAGGAGGGTCAGCGGGTTCAAGGGATACGCGAAGAGGATGCAAGGGGACGGCATACCACGACGCACCGGGAGCTCTTTGTGCTGCCGGGCGGCGCGATTATGGTGGATACGCCGGGCATGCGGGAGCTGCAGCTGTGGGATTCGGAAGAAGGGTTCGAGGCGACCTTTGCGGACATTGCCACGCTCGCCCAGCAGTGCCGGTTCCATGATTGCCGCCATGAGACGGAGGCCGGCTGTGCAGTTCAGGAAGCGCTGCAGGACGGAACCCTGGATGCGAAACGATATGCGAATTACAAGAAGACGGAGCGGGAGCTGGCCCATATCGCCCGTAAAGAGAAGGTTAGCACCCGCCGCCAGAATAAGAGCTCAGGCAAGTCCTCGCGGAAGAGCGACAGAGACCGCAAAGGGACGTACCAGCAGCATCTGTACGATGACGAATAATGGATGTTACGGAGGTCCGAAGTCGATTTGACTTCGGTCTTCTTCGGGTATATAGTTAGGTAACCAATTAAATTGGCAGACTATCTATTTATTCGAGAGGTTGCAGAAAAGAGGTGGACCATGGAAGAGGATATACATCCAGATTTACATAAAGAGAACAACCGGTCAGAGGAAAGGGCTTCGCGAGAAGAACTGTGCATGAAGGGCGGCAGGCGAGAAGATAGCGTCGCCGGCAGGCTCTTGTACAGCATTCGCATGTTCCACAAGCAGGAATGGGATCAGCACTTGATTTCCGGCTATACGCCCGGTGAGATTCGCGTTCTGATGGGAATCAAACATCATATCGAGCCTGATGGTCCCGGCATGAAAGTGTCCGAAATCAGCAGCATGATGAATGTTACGTCACCGACGATCACCCAATTTATCAACGCTCTGGAGAGCAAAGGTCTGGTGGAACGGGTGATGGATGCACAGGATCGACGTGCGGTGCGCGTACAGCTTACCGAGGAAGGGAACCGCGTTGTTCAGCAAACGTATCAGAACGTCAAGAACAACTTTAACGAGCTGGTGGATTTTCTGGGAGAAGAGGACAGCGTCAAACTGACGGAGCTGTTAACGAAGGTGTATCATTTTCACGAGCAAAAACGCAAACCGAACGAAACGACATCAGACAACGAGTAGGGGTGGGGGATTTGTTAAAACTGTTTCACTACATGAAGCCGTACCGGACAGCGGTCATTTTTGTCCTGCTGTTTACATTTTTCCAGTGTCTGTCTGATCTTTACCTGCCGACCTTGATGGCAGACATCGTGGACTATGGCATCGTTGAGGGAGATGTGCCTTACATTTGGCGTGTGGGCGGCTTTATGCTCCTCGTAGCAGCAGGGGGCATGGTGTGCTCCATTGCTGCGAGTTATTTGGCATCCAAATCAGCTACGGGATTCGGGAAGATTGTTCGGGGCCGCGTCTTCTCCCATGTCGAGAATTTCACGCTGCAGGAATTTGACAAGATCGGTACGGCATCCCTGATTACCCGTACAACGAACGATATCACGCAGGTACAGCAGGTCACGATCATGATCCTTCGCATGATGGCGATTGCGCCGATGATGTGTATCGGGGGCATCGTGATGGCCGTGTCGAGAGACCCGGGACTGACCACGGTGCTGCTGATCGTCCTGCCTATTCTGGCACTGGCCATTTTCCTCATCGCCAAAAAGGGCATTCCGCTCTTCAAAGCGATCCAGGTGAAGATCGATACGCTGAGCCGCGTGCTGAGGGAGAATCTGACAGGAATCCGGGTCATTCGTTCATTTAACCGGATGAATCATGAAACCGTCCGCTTTAATGATGCGAACGAGGATTTGACAGCCACCTCCATCAAAGTGAATAAAATCATGGGTGCGATGATGCCTGTCATGATGCTGGTCATGAACTTTGCAACGCTGGCGATTGTTTGGTTCGGAGCCCATCGCATAGAGGGCGAGCATATGAAGGTCGGAGACCTCATGGCATTTCTCCAATACGCGATGATGATCATGTTCTCCCTCATCATGTTATCCGTCATGTTTGTCATGATTCCGCGTGCACAGGCATCAGCGGTTCGGATCAATGAGGTGTTGAACATGATGCCGGAGATCCATGATCCGAAGCAGCCGGGCGAAACCGGCGTGGAGCACGGCTCGATTGAATTTCAGGATGTAACCTTCTATTATCCGGGTGCAGAGGAGCCCGCCATATCCGATATTTCCTTCCGTGCCGGGCCGGGTGAAATTACCGCGATTATCGGCGGAACCGGTTCAGGAAAATCAACGCTCATCAGCTTGATCCCTCGTTTCTATGACGTAACCTCGGGACGGATTCTCGTCAATGGTACGGATATTCGGGACATGCTCCAGGAGCAGCTGCGCAGCCGAATCGGATTCGTGCCGCAGAAGGCGCTGCTCTTCACCGGTACCATCGCGGAGAATATCCGCTATGGTAAAGAGGATGCAACAGACGATGAGATCCGGCATGCAGCGAAGGTTGCCCAGGCGGCCGATTTCATCTCGTCCATGGAGGGCGGGTACGATGCCGAGATTTCGCAGGGCGGCAGCAACGTATCCGGAGGTCAGAAGCAGCGGCTCTCGATTGCTAGGGCGCTGGTTCGGAGACCCGAGATATATGTGTTTGACGACAGCTTCTCGGCGCTGGATTTCAAGACGGATGCCAATCTTCGCGCAGCGCTCCGCGAGGAAACGACGGAAGCTACCGTTCTGATTGTCGCTCAGCGGGTCAGCACCGTCATGGACGCTGATCGGATTATCGTGCTGGATGAGGGACGCATTGCCGGCATCGGCACGCATGAGGAGCTTATGGCTTCCAGCGATGTGTACCGCGAAATCGTCACCTCGCAGCTGTCAGAGGAGGAGATCGCATGAGTGAGAAGAAACGGGGAGGACATCCTCGGGGACCGGGCGGTCCCTTTGGCGGCGGCCCGCACGGACCTGGAATGGCGGGGGAGAAAGCCAAGGATTTCAAAGGCACTTTTCGCCGGTTAACACGATATCTCAAACCGCATACCGGCAAGCTGCTGATCGTCTTGATCGCAGCTATTCTCAGTACGATATTCAGCATCGTGAGCCCGAAAATATTGGGGGATGCGACCACGATCCTGTTCAAAGGCTTCATGGCCAAGATGCAGGGCGTGCCGGGGGCCGGAATCGATTTTGACGCTATTCGGACGATCATGCTCTGGCTTTCAGGGCTATATCTCTTAAGCTCTCTGTTTGCTTACATCCAGCAATATGTTATGGCCGGTGTGGCCCAGCGTACCGTGTATGATTTACGTAAAGATGTTTACAACAAGCTCGGCCGATTGCCGCTTAAATATTTCGACGCCCGGACGCATGGGGAAACGCTGAGCCGGGTGACCAACGATATGGACAATATCAGCAGTACGCTTCAGCAGAGCTTGACGCAGATGATTACCTCCGTGGTCACGCTGGTCGGCGTCATTGTTATGATGCTCACGATCAGTCCGCTGCTGACGTTGGTGGTTATTCTGACCCTTCCGCTTAGCGTGGTGGTCACGATTGTGGTTGCCAAGCGCTCGCAGAAGCATTTTGTGGCGCAGCAGAAGCATTTGGGTGAGCTGAACGGACATGTGGAAGAAATGTACACGGGCCATAAAGTGGTCAAGGCCTTTGGCCGGGAACGACAGTCCATGGAGCAATTTGATGAGGTCAACGACAAGCTGTATGATGCCGGGTGGAGAGCCCAGTTTATATCGGGTACCATTATGCCGCTGATGGGTTTTGTCGGAAATATCGGTTATGTGATCGTCAGTGTTGTCGGCGGTGTGTTGGTTACCCGCAGAGCGATTGAGATCGGGGATATTCAGGCATTCATCCAATATTCACGCCAATTCACGCAGCCGATTACCCAGCTTGCGAATATCGCGAACGTCATTCAATCCACCATAGCATCGGCAGAGCGCGTATTTGAAGTGCTGGATGAGGAAGAAGAAGTGTCAGAGCATACAGCTCCGGCAGTGCTCAAGAAGCCGCTTGGCGATGTGTCATTCGAGAATGTGAGTTTCGGCTATAAAGCGGACCAGCTTCTGATCGAGGATATGAATGTGGACGTGAAGCACGGGCAAACGGTCGCCATCGTCGGACCGACCGGCGCAGGGAAAACCACGCTCATTAATCTGCTGATGCGGTTCTATGAGCTGAATAAGGGCAAGATTACGATAGACGGCACGGATATTACCGCTCTTCGGCGCGGTGAACTTCGCAGTCTGTTCGGGATGGTGCTGCAGGATACATGGCTCTTTAACGGGACCATCCGGGAGAATATCGGATATGGGCGCGAAGGTGCCACGGAACAAGAGATCATCCGGGCGGCGGAAGCGGCTCACGCGGATCACTTCATCCGGACATTGCCGGACGGCTACGATACCGTTCTGAACGAGGAGGCCTCCAACATATCGCAAGGGCAGAAGCAGCTTCTTACGATTGCGCGCGCCATTCTGGCCGATCCATCGATTCTGATCCTCGATGAGGCAACCAGCAGCGTGGATACGCGGACGGAGCTCTATATCCAGAAAGCGATGAATGAGCTGATGAGGGACCGGACCAGCTTTGTCATTGCCCATCGGTTGTCCACGATCCGGGATGCGGACCTGATTCTGGTCATGAACAAGGGCAGCATTATCGAGAAGGGAACCCATGAAGAGCTGCTGTCTCAGGGCGGCTTCTATGCGGACCTGTATAACAGTCAATTCAGCGACCAGCATGAGGCTGGATAGCGAGGCGAGGATTGTCATCATAAGAAGACCCATTCGAGTGCGGAGTGGGTCTTCTTTTTTAGATTAATTAAAGGTTTTTGGTAGGTTGAGAGTAAGCTGGCAGGCATATTTGATATTGCATTTTCATATGGTTCTTTTATAATGATGTTTATGTTTATATCTTTAAAGGGAGCCATGATCATTATTGAATAAGTCCGAACTGAACCGAATTACGCAAGAGCTTCTACGTCGGTCGGGCAGCAGTGTCACCGTGGAGATGGAGGCGTATTTTCCAGGGGGCCGGTTAATCGGCGGAAAATATGTCATGCATTCGCACAGCGTGACGATGTATACCGAAGTCATACGCCAGCAGTGTTTGCAGCTGTTTGGCACGCTTGAGCCGTTCCATGCCTATTTTGCGGTGGTATTTGCACATGAGCTGGGCCATTCGATGGACATGACCCTGACAGAGCTGTGCGACCGGATGGATCGAACGGTGGATGAATGGGATCAGAGGCAGATCGCGCTTCAAATTGAGGAAAATGCCTGGAATAACGCCATACCTTGGATCCAGGATATCGATCCCGATTTCATACAGGTGATCGTGGACCGGTCGCTTGAGGCATACCGCGAGGAGCCGGCACCAGAAATCGCTTAGGCCTGCTAAGGTAATCTAGGTCCAGGTCATAACATTACACAGGCACCCGTCAGGGTGCCTTTTTGAAGTTGTAAGAAAGTATAAACTTCAGAGACTTCCCATCGGGGGAGGCATGGAGATGGCTTCTAATAGCGTATGTTATACAAGATAAAACCAAAAATGGCAGCCACCACAATGAAGGCACCTGCAGCAGCAAGGGTCATTAAAAATCACTAAGCAGGCTCTGTTGCCGGATACCGCGCAGCTTTTCCTTTGCTTTCTTCTCCGAGACGTCCTCTTTAATTCGATCCAAATATTCAGGGCCTAGAACCATGGTTATCCCTCCCGTAACGATTTGTAAGCTCATTATACCAGAAAAATGTTATTTTTGGTTGAAATTAGGTCGCGACCGGTGTATAGTCCCATGTTATAGAAAAGAAGTGAAGCTCGAATGGGCTTCACTTCTTTTTAGGTTAGGAGTCATTGAGGGAGCGATTGCGTCCGCTTAGCTCTCCGGATCCAGCTGCTTCAATGGCTCAATGGCCGGCCCTTCGATCACTTCGCCATTATAGCGGTATCGTGATCCGTGACACGGGCAATCCCATGAACGTTCGCCCTCATTCCATTCCACTTCGCAGCCGAGGTGGGTACAGGTCGTATCCACGAGATGGAGATTCCCTTGGTCGTCCTTGTAAGCTCCGGCACGCTGACCGTTATGGCGGACGACGGCGCCTTCGCCGGCCTTCAGCTCGGTTATATCGGCGTGGGACATCTCCACCTTGCCGGCAACGAAATCTTTGGCAACCAAAGCATTTTGCACGACAAACGTTTTGATGCTCGGGTCCGCGTGGAAGCGGGAGGGGTCAAAGACGTCGGCGTAACGGTTATCCTTCTCCAAGATTTGATCAGCGATGATGTTCGCGGCCAATGTTCCTGTTGTCATGCCCCATTTCCGGAAGCCTGTCGCAACAAAGATCCGATCCTGATTGGACGTGATCGGCCCGATGTAAGGCATGTTGTCCAGTGTAATCAGGTCCTGGGCCGACCAGCGGTAAGGAATGGCGGAAGCGCCCAACAGATTTCCTGCAAAAAGCTCCAGGTTTTCGTAATGCTGGTGGGTGCAGATGCTGCGGCCCGTCGGATGATTCTCGCCCCCGACGATAACCAACTCCTGGCCGTCATAAGAAGCTGACCGCAGGGAACGGGTCGGCTGATCCACGCTTAGGTACATTCCTCCCGGATAAGCGGTTTCGGGTTTGACTGCAATGGCATAGGAGCGTTCCACATGCAGCCGCGTGAAGAACAATCCTTTGGCGTCAATGAACGGAAAATGAGACGCGGATACGGCGTGATTGCACGTAATCCGGTGACCGCCCCGTTTGGTCAACAGCGTGATCGGTCCATCGGTTCCGGCCTTTTCGTCCATGGTCGTGTTCTCGTAAATCCGTCCTCCAAGCAATAGGAATTCTTCTGTCAGATGCTTCAAATACTGCAGAGGATGGAACCGATACTGCCCGGGCATCTTAATCGCTCCCCGAATCGGCATAGGGAGGGGAAGGCTTTCCTGCCATTCTCCCGGAATGCCGAGCTTCTCATAGGCTTTGATTTCGTCTTCCAGTTTTGAGAGATACTTGTCCTCCTGCTGGGCGTAGATATGGGCATCCTCCAGCTTCAGCCCAAATTTCTCTTCGTCTCCGCCAATTATATCCCTAATGAATTCAATCGCTTCCCGATTTCCTTCGTAGTAGAGCCTCGTTTTCTCCTCTCCAAAATGATTCATGAATTCATGATAGATCAGCCCATGCTGTGCCGTTACCTTAGCTGTTGTATGACCGGTGGTCCCGTTCAGGATTTGCCCTGCCTCGATTAGCACGACGTCCTTGCCTGCCTTGGCAAGCAGATAAGCGGTCGTAATACCAGTTATGCCGGCTCCGACGATGGCCACATCTGTCTCAATATCTTCGGCCAAGCGGGGGAAAGTGGGCAGTTCAGTTGTCCCTCTCCACAGCGACTCCGGATATTGCGGAAGTTCTTGATGCGATGAATTGGTTGGGTTCATTCACGATTCCTCCTCAGTTTCTACGGGCGTTGCCCTTAAACACAGACTCTTGTCTTCATTATTACCACTTGGGAATGATTAGAAACGAACAGAATTCCATTCGGTATTCATAAGTTTCCTGGAGGATTGTAAATATTTTGGGACATTTGTGCAGAAACTAAAGAAACCGCGGAAATTTTGGGATTTTGTGAAAAAGAGGGGTGGTATATCATGACCAGCGAACAGCATCTAAATGCGGACCTTGCCAGGAAATGTCTGAAAGAAAATTTCCAGAATATAGGGGATATAGAACATCGAGAGCTGAAAAATGAAGGTGGGCACGCGTTACTGATTTATTTTAAAAGTATGTGTGATCCTGTCATGATTAACGATAATTTGATTAACCGTTTCTATGAGCTGAATTCCTTGGACTTATACGACCAATTCATCCGATCCTTTCCCTCAAGCCTGGAGCCGAAAGATGAACAGGAATTGCTCCGTAATATACTTAGGGGCTGCGTAGCTATATTCATTAGGGACAACGTGCTCCTGTTTGACGCCGTATTGGTTAATGCAGGCTCCATTCAACCCGCCAGTACGGAGAACGTCATTCAGGGTCCCGATGATTCGTTTACGGAAAATATCGAGGTGAACCTGAACCTGATCCGCCACCGCTACCAAACCGTGAATCTGAAGACGGAATTCATGACGGTCGGCAAAATATCACAGACCCGAATCATCATTATGTATGATGCCTGTAAAGTGGAAGAAACGGTATTACAGGAGCTTAGAAAGCGATTGTCCGAGCTCAAAGCGGATATTGTGCAGTCGGCCTCCGAAATCGAGAGACATACCATGCATCCCAAATTCCGTTTGTATCCGACACTCATGCTGACCGAGCGCCCTGACCGGGCCGTATTGAATATATCTCAAGGAAAGATTGCGGTATTGATGGATTCAACGGGGTATGCGCTTCTGCTCCCGGCTATATTCAATGATTTCTTCACGGCGATGGATGACAAAATACAGCTTCCTCCAATCGGCTGGTTTCTCAAGGGAATACGGTATATCGCATTGTTTATCACCGTGCTGATGCCAAGCCTTTATGTGGCCTTCACCTCCTACAATCCGGAAATATTGAGGATGCAGGTTACGCTGCTTATTGCGGGAAGCCGGGCTACGGTGCCGTATCCGTCCTTCTTCGAAGTGATTTTCATGCTGCTGGCGATGGAATTTCTGACGGAGGCAAGTGTCCGTCTGCCTAAAGCGATTGGTCAGACCGCAACGACGGTAGGGGGTCTGATTCTGGGGACCGCTGCTACGGAAGCGGGACTGGTCAGCAACATCATGATCATTCTGGTTTCCGCGGTAGCGATAACGAATTTCGTGATCCCGATCACGATGATGAGCTCCGGCATCCGTGTCACGAAGTATTTGTTCATTGTACTGGCTACCTTCTTCGGCTTGGTCGGCATCGTTTTGGGCATCGTGGCCATGATCATGTACCTAACGAGTCTCCGATCCTTTGGCAAACCATACTTGAAGATGTTTGCTGTGGATTGGAAGAAGAAAGGGGATCAGCGAAGTGGTTAGAAACAAATATTTTTATTACCTCTTCCTGCTCAATGCAACCATCAACCTGATTAATTATGTCCCCCGCATCTTAATTACGGATCGCTTTGACGGCGCGCTGATGTCGATCCTCGTGTCCATTCCGATTGGTACGCTGCTGATGTTTACCTTCGTAAAACTGATTCAGAAATTTCCGGGACAAGGGCTGCCGGAGATTTTCCACTTGGTGATGTCCAAGTGGACATCGGGTATCCTGCTTTTTTTATACGGACTCGCGTGGTTTTTCTCCAGCGTAATCACACTGGTAAGCTTCGTTGATATTACCTCTCGCTACATTAGTCCGGATGTATCTCCCTATATCGTTCTGATGGGATTTCTAGTGGTGGTTGGACTTAGTGCCAGACTGGATTCCGAGTCCATTATATATGCCCTGGAGATGATTCTGTACATCTGTGTTCCTGTTATCGCCTACATGTCATGGCGTATCTTCAGCAATCCCTATTTCAGCTGGGATGCCGTAAGGCAAATCATTACCTATGCGTGGAATATGCCCAATTACGAAACGGTGGCGGCGGCAACTTTTATATTTACGGGCTACGTGAACATGGTGGTATTCAATCGGATCTTTCACCGATTCAGAGTGCGCCATGTTTGGGCGATTGCGGGGGTCGGTATACTTACCCTTCTGGTTTCGATCTTTGCACCCATTGGCATATTGGGCGCTGCGGGCGCAGGAGGACACGTGTACCCTGCCTTCTCGACGGTGGACTCGCTGCGGATTCGTTATTTCATCATTGAACGGATGATCTATGTCTTCTACGTGGTATATATGTGTCTCTCCCTCGTGAATTCCATTATCCACTGGCATGTGGGTAAGGAACTCATTCTGGGAGGTTTCGGATTAAAGGTCGATAAGGGGGAAGCGATGTCTAAGAGGAGGAAAATCGAATGGTGGGTGCTGCTCCTCTTTTCCCTGATTACCTTCGGCACGTCGTTTATCGTGAATCAATACATATTAAATGATATGGCGATTGTCTTTCTGGACGTCCGGTTCGCGGGTGAATTCCTGCTCATTGCCCTGTTATTCTATGCGGTATGGAGGAAAAGGAGGAAGGAAGCATGAAAGTCCTAAGGCGATGGCTGGTCTGGCTCATGTGCTGCTCTTTTTTGTTGGTGTCGGGATGTGATTTTAGGGATATCGATCTGAGGCTTTTTGTCGTGTCCATTGGTATTGACGTCTCTGAGAAAAGTCCCGATATGAACCGATTTACCTTCAAAATGGCGATTCCTTCGGGAGACCCGAAGACAGGTGATAAGAAGTCACTCCTTATTACACAAGAATCATCAAGTATTGCGGAAGCGATCAGGGAGGTCAAATCCAAGGTGGATAAGGAGCTGGACTTTGGTCATTGCAAAGGGGTCATGTACGGCGAGGCCTATGCTCGGAAAAATATCAGCAAAATCCAGGACTGGACCGTTCGGAGGCGGGACATGCAGCTCTTAATGTATCCTGCTGTCGCAGTACCTACGGCAGAAGCCGTATTAAAGACGGATCCTCCAACGGAGCGGATTGCCGGAAACGCAATTTTTCTTGCGCTCAGCGAGGAGGGGACGGAATCTCCCTTCATTACTAAGGCATACTCCTTCGATTTGTCCCGCCGAATGTTAGAGGAAGGAGAAGATCCGGTCATGCCCGTTGTGGAAACTACCGCTGAGAAGATCCTGAATATCGAAAAATTAGCCTTGATGGATAAGAACAAGGTGAAGGTGATTCTGACGCGGGATGAAACCAGGCTGTTTAACCTGTTGGATCGTCGTAATCTAAGCACGAATTTCGGGACGAAAATTGACGGCCAATTGCTTGAAGTTAACACCGATAGAACCCGAGCAAGATACAAGATCGTAACGGATAAACCAGGGGAAGAAACCATTGATTACAAGATTCGGATAACCGCGATTTTGGAAGAGAAAGAAGACCCTGCGCAATTAGATCCGAAGGATCTGCGTAAGATCGAAGAGCAGTTTAGCAAGGAACTATCGCAAGCTGTGAAAAACGTGTTGGAGAAAATTCAGAAAACAGGTCTGGACCCGTTAGGTTTCGGCCTTCGGTATGGAGGTACGCACTGGAACAACCAGACGGAGATGGAGGAGTGGCGCACCATTTATCCCCATGCCAAGTTTAATGTATCAGTCAGGTTTAAAATAAAGTCGACCGGTTATAAACGTTAAACAAGGCACAACTGTCTATCGTACTGGAAGATGTTACAATAAAGAATAAGCATCTATCTTGTATGAAGGAGGTTTCACATATGGAATTTAGAAGAGTGGGCGGTAGCGGATTGAAGGTTAGTGATATCAGTCTCGGGAGCTGGCTGACGTACGGGGGATATGTGGAACGGGAGAATGCGGTGAAATCGATTCAAACCGCATATGGACTCGGCGTTAATTTTTTTGATACGGCGAATGTGTATGCCCAGGGGGCGGCTGAAGTGGTTGTCGGGGAAACCTTAAGAGCTTTCCCAAGGGAATCCTATGTCCTGGCCACGAAGGTATTCGGCAAGATGGGGGACGGACCCAATGATCAGGGACTTTCCCGCAAACATATTAGAGAGCAGTGCGATGCGAGTCTGAAGCGGCTGGGTACCGATTACGTCGACATCTATTACTGCCATCGATATCATGAAGAAACACCGCTAGAGGAAACGCTGCGGGCGCTGGATGACCTTGTCCGACAAGGCAAGGTGCTCTATATAGGAGTCAGTATGTGGACCGCTGCCCAGATGGAAGCGGCACTGGCCGTTGCGGATCGCTATTTGCTGGATCGCATCGTGGTGAATCAGCCGCTGTACAACATGTTCGAGCGCAAGATCGAAGAGGAAATTATCCCGTTAGGCGAGAAGAAGGGCATTGGTCAAGTGGTCTATTCTCCTCTTGCTCAAGGACTTCTGACTGGCAAGTATGCCTCCAAGCAAGCCGTGCCGGAGAACAGCCGCGCATCGAAGATTGGAGCCGACCGGCTCAAAATGAGTGAAGACCGCATTCAGAAGGTGCAGGCACTGGGCCTCGTTGCAAGCGAGCTGGGTATGACCGTCGGCCAACTGGCCTTGGCCTGGATTTTGCGTCAGAACAACGTAGCCAGTGCGCTGGTGGGTGCCAGCCGTCCGGAGCAGGTGGAAGAGAATGTGAAGGCCTCCGGTATAAAGCTGTCTCCGGATACGCTGACTGTCATTGAAGAAATACTGAAGGCGGATCCGAATTAAGAAAGAATCAGATCATGGATTTCGGGGGCGGAGCATACGCGGTTGCGCCCGCTGTCCTTAGCACGGTACAGCTCGCGGTCCGCTTGCTGAAGCAGCTCCTTGGCATTTTTTGACCGGATCGTATCGGGGTGTACAGCAGCTCCGATCGACACAGTGATCTGAATCTTGGTTCCGTCTTCCAGGACAAAGATATGATCCGCTACAGCGGCCCGGATTCGCTCCGCAATAGCGGCAGTCTCGTCGATGGTCGCTTCCGGGACCAACACCGAGAATTCTTCCCCGCCGTTGCGGGACACTTCGTCAAAAGAACGGGAATGCTCCCTCAGCACTTTGCTGAGCTGCTGCAAAACGGCATCTCCGGCCGCATGGCCGTAGGTGTCGTTTATTTTTTTGAAATGATCAATGTCCACGACAAGAACACCCAGCCGTTCGCTGAAATGCTGGGCTTCGAGGAAACGTTCCGACAAGAGCTGCTCGAACTGGCGCAAATTGTGAAGACTGGTCAGGTAATCCGTCTCCGCATTTTTCTTCATCTGCAGAAATAGTTGATTGGACGTGTTGATATACTCGGTCAGCATGTAGATGACCACCGTGGCGAGCATGGATATGATGAGGTGCTGCGTGAAGACGGTATACACCTTGTGGTGGTCCGGGATATTCATCCACATAATACATAGGAGCACCAGCATGCTCGATACACTCATGAGCAGCATTTTGCCTAAACGTTCCCAATGCATACGAGAAAGCATCCCGCAGATGATGCCGATCAGCAGCATGCCGGCTCCTGCAATGGCAGAGGAAGCGGACATGCCGAACAGAAGCAGCCGTCCGAGTGCAATCAGCACGCCGGCAATCAGAGACGGAAGCCAGCCCAAGTAGCTGGCGATCACGACAATGGCCAGATGCCGCAAATCCGCGAAAAACCGGGGGTCAATGGGGAAAGAATAGTACATCAAGATGATCCCGTAAATGCCAAAGAGGAGTCCGGCGTTGATCTTAACGTGGATGGACGGTGTCACAACACCTGCTACATATTTTTTGGACAGCAGTCCGGATAAGTATAAGAAAGTCACAAATATACAAAAGTTGGTAAAAAGTATATTGGTCATGGGGGATCATTCCTTTCATGTACCTTGCGCAAGGGCGGCAAGGCGATGAAGACATTCACCCCCTATTTTATCGGAAAATGGAATTGTATGTCGAATATTAAATGTTTTATTTTGTTAATTTTCAGGAGCCTCTAAAGGTAGACGAACCTCGAACATCGTCAGCTCCGTAGTACTGGTTACTTGAATCGTGCCGTGATGGGCATCCACGATGGTTTTTACGATAGCCAGGCCAAGCCCGGAGCCCCCGGTTTGATCAGTGCGCGATTCATCCGCCCGGTAGAACCGCTCGAACAGATGGGGGATTGCATGCTGAGGGATCGGAGGACCGTAATTGATGACCTGTACGACGGCAAACTTCGGGTCCTGAGATACTTTCAAATCCACCCGCCCGGCCTCCCGTCCGTGCCGTACCGCATTGGACAGCAGATTCTCGAAGGTGCGCATCAGTTTATCCCCGTCCGAGGAGATCATGATTTTCTCCGTTTCAGGTGTGAAGACGACCTGTACTCCTTCCTGCTGCCCGGTTAGTGAAAAGTCTACGGCCAACTGTGCGAGCAGCTCCACCAAATTAATGTCAACCCGGTTCATCGGGGAGTACCCCATCCGTGTGTATTCAAACAAATCGTTCACGAGTCCGCCCAGGCGCAGCGACTTATCGTACGCGATATCGGTATAATACCGGAGCTCGACCTCATCCTTGTAATGGTCTTCATTGACCAGCCGCAAGTACCCGATGATGGAGGTGAGGGGGGTGCGCAGATCATGCGATACGTTGCTGATAAGCTCGTTCTTGGACTGGACGGCCATGCGTTCCTCTGCCAGCGATAGCTTGAGCTGCTTGGCCATTTGATTGATTTGCGTTGCCATCTGGCCCAGTTCGTCATTGGAGCTAACAATAATCTCTTGATCCAATTCGCCCTTCGCCAAACGCTTTGTACCCTCCATTAACTGATTGATTTGATGAATGGTGCCTTGACTCAGGAGGAGCACCATACAGATAAACAGCACGATGCCGATGATCGTCGGGATGATGGGGAAACCGAAGAAATCCTCCAAAGTACGATCAACTCTGAAAAGGGTGTTTACCCAGGGTTCCTTCCAGTACTCCCGGCCGATCAATCGGAAGATCTGCTGCGCGATGAATAGTATGGCCAAGGTCAGGGCTCCGCTGGCAAAGAATAGTGTAATGATCTTCCACTGCAGCTTACGCATGGATTTTGTACCCGACGCCCCATACCGTTTGAATGAGCTTATAACCCAGCTCCTTCTCGAGCTTGTCCCGCAGGTTGCTGATGTGAACCATGACCGTATTATTGGATACGTAATATTTCTCCTTCCAGACCTGCTGGAAGATATCCTCGGCGCTAAAGATTCTCCCCGGCTGGCGGGCAAGCAAATACAGAATCTCGAATTCTCTCGCCGTCAGAGAGATTGCTTTGCCATTGGCCGTTACTTCATGCGTTGTCCGGTTTATGTCGAGCCCATCAATCTCGATCCGCTCGCTGTCCTCCCGATGCAGTTCGGCATTGTACAGAGTGGAGCGCCGCAGCAGTGTTTTGACACGAGTCGTCAGCTCCAGCGGATTGAACGGTTTAATCATGTAATCATCCGCGCCGGTCATCAGCCCCAGTATTTTATCCATGTCCTCACTCTTGGCGCTCAGCATCAGGATGGGTATGGACGAGGTTTCCCGGATTCTGCGGCAGGTGTCAATCCCGTTCAGCTTAGGCATCATGACATCCAGGATCACGAGATCCACCGCCCCGTTATTGGTGGTCATGGCCAGCAGTGCTTCCTCCCCGTCATGGGCTTGCATCACGCGGTAACCCTCATTCTCCAGATAGATGGAGATCAGCCCGGAAATTTCTTTATCATCATCAACGATTAATATACTTCTCATAAAATATCCTCCAGTAAATCCGCCCATTGGAAATGATGATTCCTTACGAACAGTGTACCCTAAATTGACCCCATAAAGTGCAGCTTGGCCTTCAAAAATCGTGAGTTCTTCTATGACGATTATTAAAAAAAGGCCGGATATGAGATTCGAAAGAATACCTTGACGTTCGAATCCGTAATCCATCAGCTTCCGGGTCTCCGTAAACCGCTGATCGGCATTCCCGGTTCCCATCACGACGGAAATCAGCCGGTTTCCGCCACGCGACGCAGTCCCGGTAAAACAATAACCGGCGGAGCGGGTGTATCCGGTCTTAAATCCGTCATTACCTTCGTAAGAATGCGGTTCGCCAGGCAGCATGAGATTGGTGGTATGCAGGGAAAGCTTCTTCTGCGGAACAGGCAAATCGCGCTGGCTGGTTACCTCGAGCAGATCCGGATGTATGTTGACCAGCCATCTGGCCAGCATGGCCGAATCCCTGGCCGTCATGACGGTATCGCCGTCGGAGGCCGCTTCGGCAAAGGGAACGAGGTCAGCGGCAGGCAAACCGGATGCATTGGCGAATACGGTGCGGTCCGAAAGGCCGATTTCCTTCGCCCGTTCATTCATGGTCTCCGCGAACCGGGCCTCCGACCCGCTGAGATGCTCCGCAATAGCTACGGCCGCATCATTGGCTGAATGAATAATGAGTGCTTCGAACAGCTGCTTCAGTGTGTAACGTTCGCCTTCATGCATGCCGATGCCTGAACCGGGCACCTCTGCCGCATAGCGGCTTACCGGTACGTTCTCTTCCCAAGCATGCTGTCCGGATTGGACGGCGTCCAGCACCAGCAGCTCTGTCATCATTTTGGACATGCTCGCGGGAGGTAAGGGGAGATCGGCATGCATCGCATAGAGTACACGGCCGGTATCCGCATGAATCAGGATGGCCGAACTGGCTTTGATGGGAGGCGGAATAAATATCCTCGCGATGAACACAACCAACAGAATGACGACAAACAGTAGTAGGAGCAGACTTAAACGTGCGCGTCCCTTGCGGCGCTTGATTCGTTTGTTTCGAATCGTGCCGGTTTGCTGCCGGGGTCGTTCAGGGGATGACGTTGCTTGACGGGGATGCTTGGCTATGGATTCCATGGCGCTCGATCGCCTCCTTTGGCGGACTATACGATTCATCGTGTATGTATGTTCTAATTCTAACCATACAAGCTAAAGGAATTTTTAATTGAATCTAAAGAAATCTTAAAGATTACCAGCAGCGATTTCGGCACGGGATGTTGACCTTGGAGAGAATAAGATTTATACTTGATCTAAAAATAAATTAAAAGGGTGAATACCTTGAAATCTTTAAATCTGACGACACAACGCCAAGCGGTGTACGATGTCCTTCGGGAATCGCATGATCATCCGACTGCAGCGGATATCATGAACCGGCTGGTGGAGAAAGGATATAACTTGGCGTACGGGACGGTTTATAATTCCCTGCGTTATTTGACGGATAAGCAGCTGATTCGAGAATTGAAGCTGGGCGAGAGCGCGAGTCGGTACGATGCCCGTACTGACGAGCATCAACATATTATTTGTGAAGTATGCGGTAAAGTGGACGAGGTCATGACGGAGGTGCCAGAGGATTGGGCTGCTACGGTAGCCAGTGAAACCAACTACGTTATCCATCATGCTCACGTCGTATTCGGGGGGGTGTGTCCAGAATGTCAAATCAAACGGAAGAAATGACGGAACTGGGAAAGGTCTATGCGTTTCCGGATTTCCAATCCGGCAATCTTTATGTTCGTCCGGAGCCGCCGATGGCAATCGGGGATGCTTGTCCCACAACGCTGCGGGCTGCATTGATCAGCCGCTCCCCGGGACGGGTGAACGAAATGTTCATGACCTTGACGGAGAACTGCTTCGAGGTCATGATGTTCCGTAAATGGGAACCGCGTCTGCAGTCGGCCCTAAACACGGGACTGATTATCGCCGATATGACGGGCTGCCGGAACATGGCGGCATTCAACAAGGAGAAGGAGCTGCTGCTTCCTGAACATTCCTCGATTCCGATCTTGTACCTGGTTGGCGAGGAGCTCATGAGCAAAGCGGGCTCCAGCCTGTTGAACGAAGAGCTTATGGTATGGCCGGCCCGTTCCAAAGATACGATGATGTATCAGGTGCAGCGAACCATTCGATTATTCTCTCCGGCTGCCGGATTGTCGGGTGGAGAAGAGGTCATGCGAGGCCTCGTCTATAAAGACCTATCCATTGATCGGGATAAAATGACCATCCACCGGGGCAGCACTCCTATCCATTTGACCAAGACAGAGTATCATTTGCTGATGCTCCTGCTGGACAGCGAAGGAGCCGTATGCACGCGTGAGGATCTGATGTGCAAAATTTGGGATACGGATTTTATGGGCGGCAGCAATGTGGTTGACGTCCATATCAAAAGCTTGCGTAAAAAGCTGAGCGACAACGCGGGAGCCCCGCGATATATTGCAACGGTTAGAGGAGTGGGATACCGCCTGGCGGACTAATCCCCCTCCTTTTTTTTGTCCATTCTCGTACCCATAAATGGATTCATCCGAACTTCATATAACGATCATAGAAGGGTCATATAACACTCATGCGACAATCATGATCCAATGGATTCTCCAATGATACAATCAATTCATAAATTTAGATTCAGTCTAAAATCAATTATAGAAATGATGGAGGGTTCATATATGGATAGAATGACAACCAATCAAGGGGCTCCAGTCGGAGATAACCAAAACTCCAAAACGGCAGGGCGCCGCGGACCGACGCTGCTTGAGGATTATCATCTGATCGAAAAAATCGCCCATTTCGACCGTGAACGGATTCCGGAGCGCGTCGTTCATGCCCGCGGGGCAGGTGCACACGGCACATTTGTTGTGGAGAATGACATGAAGCCTTATACGAAAGCGGCCTTTCTGCAGGAAATCGGTCAGGAAACTCCTGTGTTCATTCGCTTCTCCACGGTTATTCATGGAACGGGGTCACCCGAAACGGCACGCGACCCGCGCGGTTTTGCCGTGAAGTTCTATACGGAGGAGGGCAACTATGACATTGTAGGGAACCATATTCCGGTCTTCTTTATTCGGGACGCAATCAAATTCCCCGATATGGTGCATTCCTTGAAACCTTCGCCGGAGACCAACATCCAGGAGCCCGGCAGGTACTGGGACTTCATGACGCTGTCCCCGGAATCCACGCATATGATGACCTGGGTGTTCTCCGATCATGGCACACCAGCAAACTATCGGGAGTTGGATGGCTTCAGTGTACACGCCTTCAAGTGGGTGAATAGCGAAGGCAAAGTGACCTACATTAAATACAAGTGGGAATCCGCACAAGGCGTGAATACGCTGAATGCAGACGAAGTGGTCGAAGTCCAGGGCAAGGACTTCAATCACGCCACCCGTGATCTTCGTGAGCACATCGCAAACGGGAATTTCCCGAAATGGCGCCTGCAGGTGCAGCTGATGTCCCCGGAGGAGATGGATGGATTATCCTTTGATCCGCTGGATCCTACAAAGACCTGGCCGGAGGATCGCTTCCCGTTCGTGACGGTCGGCACAATGACCTTGAATCGCAACCCGCAGAACTTCTTTGCAGAGGTTGAGCAGGCCGCTTTCTCCCCAAGTGCATTGGTACCAGGCATCGAGCCGTCTGAGGATAAATTGCTGCAAGGCCGGCTATTCTCTTACCCGGATACGCAGCGTCATCGACTGGGAGCCAATTATTTGCAGATCCCGATCAACTGCCCGTATGCTCCTGTGCGCAATCATCAGCGCGATGGCTTGATGAACGTGAATCAAGATCCGTCGCCGGTGAACTATGAGCCGAACAGCTATACAACAGGCCCTGTGGAGGACCCGTCTGTAAGTGAAAGCGAAGCACCGCTCATAGGGCGTGTCGTCCGCCAGCGTATCGAGAAAACGGATGATTTCACCCAAGCTGGGGAATTGTACCGTTCGTTTACGGAGCAAGAGAAGGATCATCTGATCCGCAATCTGGTTGACGACCTGAGCCAGGTCAAATCCGATATTCAGCTCCGTGCCGTATGCAATTTCTACCGTGCCGACGCCGAATATGGCGCAAGACTCGCTGCCGGGCTTGGTGTAGACCTGAGTGGGTTCATACCTTCCAATCAGTCGAAATAACGTAATCAGAACTTATAAGAGCCAGCCATCTTTGTTTCCGCTGTGCAGGGTGGATGGCCTTTATATAGACGGTGATCTCTGATCGCCGCCAAGAGGGGTGCCTTTTTAACAAGGGCGCCCCTCTTTTTATGGAATTAATTACCTATACACACTACATAATGAATGGTTCAAGAGATGCCGATAAGTTGAAGGGAGTATTTTTATAGAAGACAGGCGAGAGTCACTGCAGTTTAGAAAGGAAAGAAACCCATGAAGAAAAAAAGAGCTAATCGTATTAGAAGAAACCTGATCCTCACATTTCTCCTCGTGCTTCTTGTGCCCAGCTGCGCCATCGGTATTATCACCTATCGTGACGCCAAGGGAACTGTCGAGGATGAAATTCTGCGCAGTGCATCGCAGAGCGTCGATACGGCGAATGAGATCATTAATCACACGCTGCAATCCAAGTTCGATGACCTGAATTATTTAAGTACAACGATGAAGTCCACGGAAATTAACAAGGAACTTGAAGGGCAAGCGGGTTCAACTATTAATGCACTGAAGCAGTACTTGGGACTACATCCGGATACAGTGGACGTATTTATCGGTACAGACCAGGGCGGAATTATCAAGACATCGGGGGATAAGCTGCCGGCGGACTATGATCCTAGACAAACTGGGTGGTACCAGGACGCAATGAATGCATCGGGCCAACCGATTATTACAGCCCCCTATGCTTCGAACGCAGGCTCACTGATTGTTGTAACGATAGCTCAGATGCTGCCTGACGGCAAAGGCGTCGTGGGCATTGATCTTAACCTCCATAGCATCCGGAGCCTGGTCGAAGTGCAGGTAGGTAAAGAAGGCTATACGATGGTGCTGGATCAAAATCACAAATATCTGTTTCACCCCGATTATGATGCGGGGACGGACGCGTTGGCTGAAGAAACCTGGATCTCCAAGCTGTATGAGCAGCCGACCGGTCATTTTGACTATGTTCATAACGGTATCGAGAAACAATTGGATTACATTACGAATGAACGAACCGGCTGGAAAATTGCCGGGACCATGTATGTTAAGGAAGTCGACGACTCTGTTAGTGGCATCCGCCATACGCTGATTGTGGTCATGAGCGTTTCGCTGCTAGCCGCCTTAATCCTGGTGACTTGGAATGTAAGCTCTGTGATCAAACCGATTCGCCGGATGCGCCAAGCGACCGAAGTCATTAGCGGGGGGGATCTGACGCTTCGTTTGAATGGCTTCAAGCGTGATGAGATTGGAGAGTTGGCCGATCACTTTCAGCAGATGGTGGATAGTCTCAGGGACATGGTTCACGGGGTCAAGTCCATGACGGAGAATGTTTCCGCATCTTCCGAGCAATTGTCCGCAAGCGCCTTGCAAAATACAAGCGCTGTCGAGCATGTCACGTCTTCCATTCAGGAGGTTGCCGCCGGCAGCGAACGCCAGTTGAACGCTGCGGAGGAGATTCTGAAGCGCATCCTTCAGGTATCCCGGCATGCGGACGACATTGCGGATGTATTGGAGAAGGTTACAGCGGCCATGAACCAGACGGAGGAATTGGCCCTGGAAGGGAACAAGACGGTGATTACCGCAGCAGCGACGATGCAGGATATTGATCATGCGATGAACGATCTGAATGGGGTTATCCATCAGCTGTCTGAGCGGACTGAGGAGATCGGCGGTATCGCCTCGGCCATTACCGACATTGCTAAGGAGACGAGTCTATTGTCGCTGAATGCCTCTATCGAAGCTGCGAGAGCCGGGGAGCAGGGGAAAGGATTTGCGGTTGTAGCCGCGGAAATCCGTAAGCTTGCCCAAAGGTCGGAAAGCTCGGCAGATTATATATCGGGGCTGATTACAGGGATACTGGCAGAAGTGGAACGAACCATGGAGGTGACGGAAGCCGCCAGGCAGAAGGTGTCGGACGGCGTTGATGCAGCGGACCTGACCGGACGCTCCTTCTCCCGTATCAAAAAGGCCGTGAATACGGTGTCCGACCAGGTAAGATCCACTTCGAAGGCGGCTAAGGAATTGGCTCAAGATACGTCTTCCACGAAAAAGTCCGTTGAGGAGATCCGCGTGGTGTCGGAGCAAACGTCAAGCCAGACCCAGACGATATCGGCAGCCTCTCAGGAACAGCTTGCCTCCATGGAAGAGGTGAGCGCGTCTGCTGCAGATTTAAGCCGGTTAGCCGAAGAACTGCAAGAGATGGTGACACGCTTTAAGATTTAATAGATTCAATGGCGTGTAGTATGCCCTGAATATTTCATGTTGAAGCAGTGAAGGAACATATATTCCTTTGCTGCTTTTCTGTTTGTGGCAGGAAAGAGGGGCTTTTTGAAGAATAAGACCAAAGTGGCTTTATCTATAGGAGCAGGGCCTTTATACTGGAGTCAACTGCTAGAAGCTGTAAGATTAACCGATGAACAAGCTAGAAATGATGAGAGTGGGGCATATAAATGGCACAGCATATGAAAGATCGGATCGTCGCTTTGGCTGGTCCGCGCAAGGCGGCAGACATGGCCAAGCTGGTGGAGAAGATGGGAGGCACCGCGCTGCTTCGTCCGGCCCAGGGAACCGTATTTTTGGATGATGAAGTACTGCGCCGCTCGATCGAAGCTTGGCTCAAAGCGCCTGCGCCGTGGGCGATATTTACGACGGGAATCGGCCTGGAGGCCATTTACGATACGGCCGAACAGATGGGCCTTTTGGATACATTGAATGAAACGCTGCAGAGCACCTCGATTGCGGCAAGAGGGTACAAAACGGCAAATGCACTGAAAAAACGCGGGCTGGCACCGGTCGTCAGAGATGATGACGGCAGTACGTCGGGGCTGATCCGGTCTTTGGAACCGCATGACTTGTCGGGCAAACGTGTCATTCTTCAGCTGCATGGCGAGTCTGCTCCTAAGCTGGTGGAGTGGCTGGAGAGTCGCGGGGCGGTAGTAGAGCAGATTCTGCCGTATAAGCATATTCCGCCGCTGGAGGAGGATGTTTCGCAACTCGTTGAGGAAATTGTTGGCGGCAAGGTTGACGCGGTTGCTTTTACAAGCGCGCCCCAGTTTCGTTTCCTTGCGGATTATGCACGTGCCCATGGCAAGCTGGAGGCTGTGCTTGAGGCGTTCCGCGGGCCTGTCCTGGCAGCGGCTGTCGGCAAGGTTACGGCTCAGGGGCTTCGCGAGGAAGGCATTGAACGCATGGTGGTTCCCGAGGAAGAGCGAATGGGCAGCATGATGGTGGCGCTTGGCCGCTACTTTGCTCAAAATCAAGAATAATGTCATGATATAACGTAATGAAGTTGGGGAGATTTCATTCCATGCCAGCTTCTTCATGCATGTTCCTAAGGATCATGTGAAATATTGAGTAGTAAATAGGAGGATGACCGATGGATAAGAGAAAAGCATTGCTGCTTGGCAGCTACACCCACCCGAAGTTTCATCCGCTGCAAGGCATTGATAAACAAGTGACACACCTGCTGAACGACATGTTCACCGTGCAATGCACGGAAAATCATAAAATGCTGCATGAAAGCAATCTCTACCCTTACGAACTCTGCATCGCCTACAGCGACCTATGGGACGAGCGAGTCTCGCCACGGCAGACCGCAGGTCTGCTGTCCTATGTAAGCGGAGGCGGCGGCTTGCTCGTGATCCATAACGGCGTTACGCTGGCCAATCGTTATGAGCTGGCGCAGCTGATCGGTGCCCGTTTTGACGGACACCCGCCCATGGAGAAGCTGTATTTCGTTCCGGGGGAGACCGATCACGATATTACGGAAGGCGTGGAGCCTTTTGTGCTGGATGAGGAGCCTTACCGGTTCATATTCAGTCCGTTTACGGAAAAAACGGTGCTGCTGCATTATGAATACGAAGGTAAGCAGTGGCCTGCCGCCTGGTGCCATACGTATGGCATCGGACGCGTGGTTTTCTTGATGCCGGGCCACCATGAGCCGTCCTTTCTCCAGCCTCAGCTGCGTTTGATGATTACGCAAGCGGCCAAGTGGGCTGCGCGAGTTCCGGGTTAACAAGCCATTTCGAAATGAGCGGTAGGAGGGACGCGCGTGAGCGGGAAGATACTAATTGTTGAGGATGAAGCGAAAATATCCCGTTTGCTTGAAATCGAGCTGGAGAGTGAAGGCTATCAGGTCACCAAGGCGGATAACGGGCTGGATGCGCTCGAGGCATACCGCAGTCAGGACGTGGATTTAATTCTGCTGGATGTCATGCTCCCCGGTTTGAGCGGGATTGAGCTGCTGCGGCGGATCCGTGCCCATGATTCCCATACAGCCGTGCTGCTGCTGACAGCCAAGAGTTCCGTTGAGGATAAAGTATCGGGGCTTGATCTTGGAGCCAATGATTATATAACGAAGCCGTTTCAGATCGAAGAGCTGCTGGCACGGATTCGTGCTGCGCTGCGGCTCCAGGGTAAGCAGGATCCGGAAGAGCCGGCGGCAGGAGAATGGCTTACGGCAGCGGATTTGAAATTGAACGAAGGTACGCGGGAAGTCATTCGCGATGGCAGAAGGATCGATCTGACGCCTCGTGAATTTGATTTGCTTGTCTATTTGCTGAAGAATAAACGGCAGGTGTTGAACCGCGAGCAGATTCTCGCTGCCGTATGGGGATACGATTATTACGGCGATACCAACGTCGTCGATGTATATATACGTTACGTCCGCAAGAAAATCGATCATGACAGCACATCGGAGCTCATTCACACCGTCCGCGGTGTCGGCTACGTGCTGAAAGAGACCCCATGAAGCTGAGCAGTAAAATCCACCTCTATTCGTCGGTGCTGATGGCGGCCATTCTGATTGTCATGAACTTATCCGTATACTATGTGTTTAGCAAAATGACGGTGGACAGCCAGCTGGAGCAAGCGGAAGCCGAGGCGGGAAGCATTGTCAAAAGTATCGCGCATTCTGCTGCGACCATTCCCATTGACGATCTGCTGCGAAGTTATGTCCCGGCTGACGGAAAGATTCAATTTGTCCCGGCTGACAGCAAGGCTAAGTCCCCTTACGTGACCTCCTCCGGTGAGGATATGGATGAGCTTAAGCTTCCTTATAACACCAATAAGCAGGTAGAGCAGATCCTATATGAAGGAATGCGTTATGTGCTTGTTTCACTGCCGGTCATTTGGAGCGACGGGGCTGTATACAACATCCAAATTTCCCGCAGTCTTGCCGCCACGATGGAGACGCTGCAGGTGCTGCGAATCGTGCTGGTCGCCGTAACCGCAATCGCTTTGGTTCCGGTCATCATTTCGACGCGGATATTGGGGCGTTTAATTGTGCAGCCGATTACGGCTTTAATCCGTACAATGCGGGAGATTCGACAGAGCGGACGATTCCGGCGAATCGAGCTGAAGGAAAAATCCAAGGATGAGCTGGTAGAGATGGGGGCTGCGTTCAACGACATGATTACGCTGCTGGAGAGCAATCATGCGAGGCAGGAGCAATTCGTGTCCAATGCTTCCCATGAGTTAAAGACACCGCTCACCATCATCGAGAGTTACGCAAGTCTGTTAAAGCGGCGAGGTCTGGACCGGCCGGAGCTGTTCATGGAGTCCGTCGAAGCGATCCATTCGGAAGCGATCCGGATGAAGGAAATGACGGAGCAGCTGCTGCTGCTTGCACGCGATCAGGATCAATGGCAGGTCGAGCTGGAGCAGGTGGATCTCGTGGCATTATCGGAGTCTTCCGCACGCGCATTTCGCGATGCTTATAACCGCACGGTAGAGGTGGAAGCCGATGGCGGGGTTCTCGGCTGGACGGACAGCCGCAGGCTCAAGCAGCTTTTGTTCATTCTGCTGGATAATGCGCGCAAATACAGTGACGAACATATCGTCATCCAGGTAGGCAGGAAGCCATCGGAGGTTTATATTCGGGTCATCGACCGCGGAATCGGCATTGCCAAAGATGAGCTGGAGCACGTCTTCGACCGTTTTTACCGGGTGGATGAGGCTCGTACCCGCCGGGGAGGGGGCGCTGGCCTTGGTTTGTCCTTGGCGAAGGATATCGCAGAGGCCATCTCTGCTGTTCTGGAGCTGGACAGCCTGCCCGGCGTGGGCACAACGGCCACCATTCGGCTCAAAGAATCGAAATAAACTGCAGCAGCCTACTGTTTTCTCATCGAATTCTAACCATGCTGCGCTATACTGACGGTAAAGACAGAATGTGTTTGCGAGGTGATTCAATGCGTAAGAAAGTGAGTGTGCTGCTGGGTGTCATCATCGTGGTCGCCGTTATGATCATCGTGAATGCGGTATGGAGTCCGTTTAACCGTTCGACGGAGGCGATGTCGCAGGAGGAAGCCGTTAGTGGAGTATTGAAACAATATCCGGATGGTGAGATTACAAAGGCAACGCTGGAAGGCGAGATGTACCGGATGGAGCTGCAATCGGATTCCGGGAGGTATGAAATGACGGTAGATGCCCGTCAAGGCGATATCGTGTCCATCAAACCGCTGGACAAAGCGCCAGTGAAGCCAGAGCCGGAGCCGGGCGACACCAAGCAGCCGACTGACGATCCGAGCACGCCTCCCACGAAGCCCAATGTGAATGGCGAGAAGGGAACAACGGATGGCGAAAACGGAACGACGGAACCGCCTGCAACGATGATTACCAAAGAGTATGCGATCAAGCTTTCTTTAGAGAAGGTACCGGGAACGGTAGAAGACGTGGAATATCGCGAGAGTAAGAGCAGCCGTTACTACCTGGTGGAGATTGAGCGGGAAGACGGCCGTGAAGCGACCATTCAAGTCCATGCGATTACCGGTAAGATCATGACGGTGACTTGGGATGATGAGGATGATGATGAATAGATTAGAGGCCTATTCGCGTTTTCTCATCGTTTTCTAATCTTTCTCTCCGAAAGCTCTCATGTTGAGACGGTATATTGGTTTTGTAGAGATCACACAGAGAGTTTTGAGGAGGCGTAAGATGATGAACAAAAGAACATTGTGGGCAGGCGCACTGTCCGTAGCTATCGCGGCGAGTGGAGTATACGGCTATAACGCCGTACAGGCGGCAGGCTCAGGACAGACAACTGCAGCAGGAACTCAGGCGGCGGCGAAGCAACAGCAGCAGCTCATTGGAATGGAAAAAGCCGAACAATTGGCTCTGGCTGCTGCCAGCGGTAAAGTGGAGAGCATGGACATCGACCGGAAAAAGGGCAAGCTGGTCTACGATGTTGAGATTCAGCAGAGCAACCGGGATGTCGATGTATGGATTGATGCCTACACAGGCAAATCCCTTGGCGTAAGAGTAGACCGGGATGATGACGATGATGACCGTGACAATCTTCCAGGCAATCTGATCGGTGCCAGCAAGGCATCCGCTATCGCTGTTAAACACGCTAAGGGCGGTACGGCTGTGGAAGTGGATCTGGACCAAGATGACGGCAGATGGGTGTATGACGTCGAAGTGAAGACAGCAAACGGATCATCTGACGTAGAAGTCCATGCGATCAGCGGTAAAGTGATCAAGGCAGAGTATGAGAAATACGACGACCATGATGACGATGATGATGACGATGATGACCATCAAGATTGGGATCATGATGATCAAGACGATCATGATGGGGATGACGACTAAGCCATTCTTCATCTGCATGGCATAGCATCATAAGCGAACAGGCGGATCACTTTCTCCCCCGCCTGTTCGCTTTTTACATTGTATTTTACATAACAAGCATGGCTGGAATGCAATTTCTTGTTATCCGATTCCGGAATGCCCTCATATTTCATGTGAAATCAGGGGAAATTGATAAGGGAGCTTCTCTATACTTATGAAAGCAAGTCCAAGGATAGATGTTTTTACCAGCGTTAAAGGTTATAATGGAACCAGACAACGACCGGGAGGGATATATATGAGTGATCTTTTTAAGAAAGCCATCTCGTTAGGATTGGGCCTTACCGTGGTCAGCAAGGAAAAAGTAGAGAAAATCGTGGATGATCTGGTTAAACGCGGGGAGCTTGCTCCTGCGGAATCCAAAGCGCTGGTAAACCGTCTCGTCGAACGCGGCGAAGAGGAGCAATCCCAGATCAAGACATATATTTATGAGCAGGTGCAGCGCGTGTTGTCCGATCTGGATGTTCCCAAAGAGAGTGATGTCGCCAGCCTGGAACAGCGCATTGCTACTCTGGAGAAGAAGGTTGTAGAACTGGAAGGATCGCGGCAGGAATAGATGGCGGTCCGAATTCGACATGCCGGACGTTACCGGGAAATCGCCATGGCGCTCATGCGTCATGGCTTTGGCTATATGGTGGAGGAGATGGGACTGTTCCATGTTCTGTCACTGCCTGTCCGCTGGAGTTCCAGGGAACAGCCGGAGACGATTACGCTCGGGGAACGCATTCGGCGAGTGCTTGAGGATCTTGGCCCCGCCTTTGTGAAGCTTGGACAGTTGGCGAGTACAAGATCGGATCTGCTGCCAGACCACATTATCCAGGAATTGGTGAAGCTGCAGGAGCGGGTGCCTCCTTTTTCTTCCACGAGTGCACGGGAGCTGATTGAGCAAGAGTGGGGTATGCCGATCGATGAAGTGTTGAGTGAGTTTGAAGATAAACCTTTGGCCGCCGCTTCGATTGGGCAGGTCCATGCCGGGAAGCTCAAGTCCGGAGAGCATGTAGCGATCAAGGTTCAGCGGCCTGGGGTAGCCCGAATGATCGGTCGTGACTTGGAGATATTGCGGGATTTAATCTCGATTGCTGAGCGTCACTGGGACTGGGTGAAGCAGTACCGTGTGGACCGGATCGTTGACGAATTTGCCAGAGCGATGATGGCGGAGCTGGATTACAGCCATGAAGCCCGAAACGCAGAGAAGATTGCCTCTCAGATGCCGGAGCATGAATTTATCCGCGTTCCGCTGATTTATTGGGAGTACACGTCATCCAAAGTGCTGATGATGGAGTATGTCGATGGCCTCACCTTAAGCCGGAGGCAGGAGATCGTGGACAAGGGACATGATCTGAAGGCGATCGCCGAGCATTTGATCGATGGGATGCTGCAGCAGATCTTTATTGAGGGATTCTTTCATGCCGACCCTCATCCGGGGAATTTGCTTGTCAGGGAGGACGGCACGCTGGTCTTTCTGGATTTCGGGCTGGTGGGTCACCTCAGCGAAGATATGAAGGATCATCTGTCCGGACTCATTATTGCATTGATGCGGCGGAATTCGGAAGGGATGATCCGGGCGATTTCCAGAATGGGATTGATCCCGGACGATTGTGATATGGATTCGCTGCGGTCGGATATGGACCGTCTGCGGGGAGAGTATTATGACGTGCCGTTCGCTCAAGTGCGCATCGGCAAGGCATTGACCGATCTGTTTGCCGTTGCCCAGCGGCACCGGATTATGCTGCCGCCGGATATGACGCTGCTAGGCAAATCATTGCTGACCCTGGAAGGGGTCATCGAGATGCTGGACCCGACTCTGAGCATTATCGATATGGCGGAGCCTTTTGGACGAAAGCTTCTGAAGAAGCGGTATAATACACGCCGGATCAGCCGGAAGGTGCTGGATGGGGTAACAGGGCTTGCCGAGAGTTTGCTTGATCTGCCCGGACAAGCCAGGCAGCTGTCGGCTCTGATCAGCAAAGGGAAACTGCGGGTGGAGATCAGCGTTCCAGAACTGCAAACGCTGATGCGCAAGATGGATCAGATCAGTAACCGGCTGTCCTTCAGCATCGTGCTTCTGGCTTTCAGCATCATCATGGTGGGACTGATTATCGGTTCGTCGCTCAGCCGGGAGCCGATGATGATATGGAGCTTCCCGGTGATTGAAGTCGGATTCATCGTAGCCCTGCTCATGGTTGCATGGCTGCTGTATGCCATTTTCAAATCCGGCAGGTTCTAGCCGGTAGACTCAGCTCTTGCCCGCTTGCGCTGCTGTACCCAGGTCTGGACTCCGATGAGGATCCATTCTATGAGGTGAAAGAATACGGCAATGAGAAGCGCTTGCTTCCAGCCGCCGACAAGAATGCCGGGCACAATCAGAGACGCTACGTACAGCAGAACCGTGTCGGTTACAACGGTAACCGCCTGTTTGATATAGATGGAGGTATCCTTGCGAAGCAGCAGCCTTAGCAGGGTGATAACCAAGGGATGAATGATACCTTCGAAGATCAGGAGCCCAATCAGGAGCGTGAGCGAGAAACCGAGCCATACGCCTTGAACGTCGTAAGCCAGGATTTCACCTGATCCTGATGGATCGGACATGGGAAACCACCTTGCATATAACATCGCAAAGAGCTCTAACGGTATAATGATAAAGGCCGACAACAGCGGGATAAGCCACAGCTTCTTCCGGAAGGGGACGATAGGCTCCCCGTCGCGTCTTGAAATATAATTCATCATCAGATTGATAAGGCCGAACAGGATCATCAGGATTAGTGCTGACAGGATGATCTGTATGGTATGCATATCGGGGACACCTCCTTCGCTGGTGCAAACTGGATATCTATATCATTGACATTACCAAAGTCAGGGACTTTTGTCAGTTGAAAAGAAATACAACGAAAACGTTCGTTCTTCTTAGAACGAATTCGAATGACATTTTGTCGGACTTATTATGTAAGTTTGTTTGTTTGTTTGTTTGTTTGCTATATCCAATCGATTTGACGCAACAGATGCTAAATAATTTAAATGAGGTGGAACGTTTGCCGAACTTTCAACAACTGGGCATTGACGAACAAAGAGTACGGAAACTGAAGGAGCAGGGGATTGCCGTGCCGACTCCGGTACAACAAGAGAGTATCCCGCTTCTGTTGCAAGGAAAGGACGTAATCGCCCGGGCGAAGACCGGCACAGGCAAGACGCTGGCTTTCATGCTGCCGATTCTGCAGCATATCGATCCCAAGCGGGCGTATCCGCAGGCGCTCATTATTGCGCCGACGCGGGAATTGGCGTTGCAGATTACGGAAGAAGCCAAGAAGCTGACAGCCGGAGAGCCGGACGGGATCAAAATCCTGGCGGTCTATGGAGGTCAGGACGTGGAGAAACAGCTGCGAAAGCTCGAAGGCGGACGGCATTTGATCATCGGTACACCGGGCCGATTGCTGGATCATTTACGCCGGGGCACGCTTGAGCTGGGCGGCGTGAAGCAGTTGGTGCTGGATGAAGCCGACCAGATGCTGCACATGGGATTTCTGGATGAGGTCGAAGCACTGATCCACGCGCTTCCGTATCGGCGCCAGACGATGCTCTTCTCGGCCACGATGCCTGCCGGTGTGAAGCAGCTTGCCGGCAATTATATGAATGAACCTGTCGATATCGTCATAAAAGGGGCTTCCCCGATCCCGCTGGAGCAGATCCAGCAGGTTGTGGTCGAGTGTACGGACCGCTCCAAGCAGGATGCCCTGCGGGCGATGATCGAGGAGCATAACCCTTTTCTCGCGATTATCTTCTGCCGGACGAAGCGCAGAGCAACTACTCTGAATGAGGCGCTGCTGGCCTATGGGTATCAATCGGACGAGCTGCACGGGGACCTGTCCCAGGCGAAACGGGAAGCGGTAATGAAGCGATTCCGGGAAGCTAAGCTGCAGCTGCTGGTGGCAACGGACGTTGCCGCGAGAGGGCTTGACGTCGAGGGCGTGACCCATGTCTTTAACTACGATATGCCTCACGACGTTGAAAGTTACATCCATCGTATCGGACGGACCGGACGGGCCGGGGGGAACGGGATGGCTATCACGTTCGCTGCCGGTAAGGATCTTAACGATCTACAGCGCATCGAGGAAGGAATCTCCCTGCGCTTGAAGCGCATGCGCTATGATTCCAGTGCTGGAAGCCTTCGGGAAAGCACGGGCAGCTCAGGCAGGGATACGGGTAGACCGGGAAAAGCAAGAAACATCTCTTCGCTTGAAGCCGATCAAGAACGCGGCCAAGGCAGAAGTCGGGCAGAGCGCGGTACGGGTTCCGGACGGAGCCGCGGCAGCGAGCAGAGTAGAGGAAGATCCGGATCGTCACGCAGGGATGAGCGTGGATCCGGACGAGCAGGAGGCCGTGACGGCCGTGCAGGCGAGGGACGCGGACCATCGTTGGCTGGAGGTCGCAGCGGCAGTCGTGACGGCGGGCGTGCAGGCGAAGGTCGTGAACAATCACAGGCCGGAACACGCGGCAGCAGCAGCCGTGGACCGTCCAGAACCGAGGGTCGGGGGAATCACGGCGGTCGCGGTGGACAAGGCGGTACCCGATCTTCCGAAGGCCGCGGTGCGAGGGGCCAGAGTGGTGGCCGGCGCGGTGGCCGCAACCGCTAAGAGTCAGAGGGGAACTTTAGGAAGCATCTGTTTCAATCCGAAAGATCCCGTTTAAGTAGAGATCGTTACCCAGTCAATGATAAGGAGGCGTTACCATGTCTGAACATAATCATGTAGTGAACAAGAACGGTGAGCTGGATGTGAGTAAGGTCAGTGACGCAATGGACCGGATTGATGATGGGGAGAAGGAGAGAATCCTGGCCGATTTTGATGCCTTCCAATCCTATTTGAACAAGCGAATTCAGCTTGCCGAGAGCATTGGGTTGAATGAAGAGCAGCTGGCGCAGGCAGCAGAGAAGGTAGCTGGCTATTTGGCTGCAAACGAGGAGCCCCGCAATTCCGAAGAGAAGCTTCTGCAGGAGTTATGGAAGGTCGGAACCCAAGCGGAGCAGCATCAGCTGGCTCATCTGCTTGTGAAGCTGGCTCAGAAACGTACGGCTCCATAAGGCAAAGCGTGAGATGGAAATCCTTCCCGGCCGACCTGCCGCGGAAGGATTTTTGAGTTCAAGAGTAGTAATTAACATACTTATAAGGATGTAGGGATGTAGGGATGTAGGGATGTAGGGATGTAGGGATGGATATGAATTTTATACATAATATACATGCAATCTAGACCGGCTTGTGCGCCCCCGCCTTCGGTATCTAGGTGCAATGAAATGGTATCTAGGTGCAATGAAATGGTATCTAGGTGCAATGAAATGGTATCTGGGTGCAATGAAATGGTATGACGATGACCAGAACCCCGCCGAACGCCGAGGCTAAAGGACATCAGATACGTTATTTTCCTGTTATGAGGTCCAATTATCGTTCTAACGGACACCACAGCCGTTATGTAGCCTGGAAACAGCTGAAATACCGTCTTTTCAGAAGAATAACGGATCTCCTGTCCGTTCGTTTCGCTCAAAACCCCATTTTCTAAGAAATAAGGTCTCCTGAGTCCGTTAGACTTAACGCGGGACGCTGCTCCATCGCTGGGCTGGACTTACATTACCGCTCTTCTGTCGCACTGCCGGACGCACGCTCTACCGTTGGCCTAACATACTTTTTGGTACATCGTTCGAACTGCTCCATACACGATCTCCAATGTCTTCATTTCATGTAAGCTTTAGAAACAACGAAAAAATAGGAGGAGGGAGTTGCCTGAATGTCTCTGGTGATTCATGAGCAGAGAAAGCCCAAAATGCAGCCTTTTTATTGGGTGATAACATTTGAAATGCACGTGCTGGGAATACTGCTTGGCCTGGCGCTGACACTGGGTCCCTTGATGTTGCTGTACCTCTGGACCAATGTCTGGACCTGGATGAGTCTGGCTGCTATACCCGCCGGTATCTTCATGATGATTCGTCTGTCTAGAAGCCTGAAAGGGCATATCTGGAACAATACGCATCTGGACGAGTATTTGTTATACGAAGATCATATTGAATACGAGAGATGGGACCCGGAAACGAAAGACTCCCTGAAGGGGAGCCTTAGGATCGGTGACATCAAGGAAATATACTATGGGCGATATATTTTTCAATTCAGTTATGCATATAAGAAGAGTAAAATGACCGAATCCGTGCCTATGGCGGAGTTAATGCCCATTATGTACCTCGTCGCTGGAGAAGGGCAGATGGAACGGGCGGTTGCCATTCCATTCACGGATCCGATGGAGGCGAATCGTTGGTTGGAGGTTATCGGCAGAAGGGACATTCCCCTATACCTGACGTCCATCATCATTCAAGATCTGAGCGATGAATCGGTTGCGTCTTTGCTTGGCGAGGACGAGGATTTGGAGCGTGCCGAATTTGACGGCAATATGGAGCGGCAGTTCCGGCCATACCTGGACCGTCTGGTACAGGAGAATGAGGAGGAAGACCGGGAATTGACGGAGGAGGAGCTTAATCAGCTGGAATATGAGATGAAGCTCCTCGAATACGAAGAGGTGCTGCAAAAGAGAAGATCGGCCTTACGTGGAACCGGTTTGCTTGCTTGGCTGATTTTCCCGATTCAGTTCGCCATCGGTTTTTGGCTGACGCGTCAGGCAGAGCTGGGTAACGCGGATCCCGAACAGCCGTTATTCCCAATTCTGCTTGTTGCATTCTCGGCGATCCTGTTCTTCTTCCTGGTGAAATGGATGCGCTGGCTCCAGATCATCATGTTCTCGTTGGTTACCTTTATATCGTTTATGTTTTTGGACTTTTCCGAGATCGAAACGGATCCCTCGTACCAAATGTCCAGCATGCTCCTTGCTATAGCCATGCTGTCACTACCTGTGGTCGGTCTTTTCTATCTGGGCATCCGCTATGTGCGTAAAGGTCGGGATGCGAAGAACCTGCCCCCGATGCCGGGGCCGTATCAGCCTCTTTCTGATAACGATAAGGTGGGGATCCAGCCCGGAGACCATCTGTCAACTTAATACGGGACGAAGAAAACGCACCCTTCACATTTGGGGGTGCGTTTCGTATCGGTACCTGTAGGTTTCCATAGGCTGGCTGGTAAAGGTGCTGTCGAGCTTCTTCTTCTCGCCGGAGGCAAGGGTTACGTTCTTATACATCTCGGTGAAGACTTCCTCATCGTTCTTATCGTACACGAAAAGGGTGATATGACCATGAAATGTTTGGCTCTCATGGTAGTTGCCGGCATAGATCACAATTTCGGCGTCATCCTCGTTTTTATAGGCTCCGGCATGGACAACGATGTAATCTTCAAAGCTATGCAGCTCGGAACCCGCCTTCTTATCCTCATAATTCTGATCCAAATCGGTCAGCATCGTTTCTTCTTTATAAAGGGATTCCTGGGTGATAAGGCCAATGGGGATCGTCAGTATAAAATAGAAGGCCAGCGTCGATAGCCCGGTGCTGCGAAGCACGGTCTTTCGGTCATACCCCCCTTTGATCAAGCCGATGAAGGCAATCAGTGCCAGCACAATGACAATGAGATGCCATGGGGATATAAACATTTCGGGATACAGTTTCATTTCTTTTCCTCACTTATGTTGTTGAAATAAGAACCATTCAATATTTTTTCAAACCTTAATCATTACCCTGCTTACTTGTTGATTAAACAGCTGTTATTAGCCTATGTATCTCTTGTTTGAAGAGGTTATGCATTCATCATAATGGATTTGCGGGCGGCGGGGTAGAGGCGTTGGAACCGAAATTTGGTTTAGGGACATTTATTCGGTATGATGGAAGGAGATTGGCTAGGCTGTAGAGCTTGGAAAGCAATGCATCCAATAATATAGACCGGGGAGGAGATTCGAAGATGTCAGTTTACGAATACCATGCAACAAATACCAAGGGACAGGAAGTCTCGCTCGATCAGTATTCCGGTAAGGTTCTGATTATTGCAAATACGGCAAGCCAGTGCGGACTTACGCCGCAGTATGGAGAGCTTCAGCAGCTGTATGACCAATACAGCCAGCAAGGGCTGCAGGTTCTTGGCTTCCCGTGCAATCAGTTTGGCGGACAGGAGCCGGGTACGAGTGAGGAGGCCGAATCGTTCTGTCAGTTGAATTATGGCGTGAATTTCCCAATCTTTGCGAAGATTGACGTGAACGGAGAAGAAACGCATCCGTTATTTCAATATTTGAAATCCGAGCAGCCAGGACCGAATGAAGGCGGAGAGATCGCTTGGAATTTCACAAAGTTTCTGGTAGACCGCGAGGGCAAGGTGGTTCAGCGGTTCGAACCGCGAGATACACCGGAATCGATGAAGAGTGCCATTGAATCCCTGCTTGGTTAGTGGCAGGAAGTAACGATTACATAACAGGGCTGTTTTCTTTGGGGGGATTTCCCTCTGAGGAGAACAGTCCTGTTTTTCTTGGACACCACTTCGGTTAACCGGATTAATTGACAGTATCTTAGAAAACACTGAGCGTAAGTATCATTCCGTTAGAATCAGCCTAAGCAAGATCCTTCAAGGCAGCACGTAATAAGATAGGGATGATCGCTTGAATTTACTTCATAAGGCCGGACACATATAGCTTACCCTGATACCGAACCTGTATTCTTCGTTTAACCTAGGGCATTGGCGCGAGATCATCATACTGTTTAGGTCAACATCTTTTATCATCTTAACTATGTGAAATTATGAACAATATGTGAATATCGCAATTACCTATTGAACTGTGAAATTTATCACATTATAATAAGAGTATGAAGTGAAAACATTCACAAGCAATATTACCCGTCACCACATTCATGCTCAACAAGCGTTACCAAGCATGAATCCAGGCAAAAGAGCTCATCTTAATCAAATATAAAGCTTCATACTTGGAGGAGGAAAAACCATGAAAGTTGCAGTTATCGGTTGTACCCATGCAGGAACGTCCGCCATCGTGAATACCGCCAAACTTTACCCGGATGCACAGATCACCGTTTATGAACGTAATGATAACATCTCATTCCTGTCTTGCGGCATCGCGCTTTACGTCGGAGGCGTTGTGAAAGACCCTGACGGTTTGTTTTATTCTTCGCCTCAGAAGCTCGACGAGCTGGGTGTCGAAACCAAGATGAAGCATGAGATCATCTCGGTGGATACGGACAAGAAAACCTTGAAAGTTCGGAACCTGGTCACACAGGAAATTTTTGATGATACCTATGACAAATTGATTATCACAACCGGATCATGGCCAATCGTACCGAAGCTTGAAGGCATCGATCTGAATAATATTTTGCTCTGCAAAAACTACAATCATTCCAATGCCATCATTGAAAAAGCGCAGGAAGCGAAACACATTACGGTTGTCGGCGCCGGTTATATCGGCGTGGAACTGGTCGAAGCCTTCCAGCAGAACGGCAAGCAGGTTACGCTGATTGATAGTGCCGACCGCATTCTAAACAAATATCTGGATCCTGAATTTAGCGGCAAGATCGAGGAATCCTTCCGTGAAAAAGGGATTGAGATGGCCCTGGGTCAGACCGTGACTTCTTTCCAAGGCGAGGATGGGAAGGTGAATAAGGTCATCACCGACAAAGGTGAGATCGACACGGATCTGGTGATCCTCTGCATCGGCTTCCGTCCGAATACGGAGCTGCTGAAGGGGCAGGTGGAGATGCTGAAGAACGGCGCCATCGTCGTGGATCAATATATGCAAAGCAGCAAGCAGGATGTATATGCAGCAGGCGATTGCTGCTCCGTGCACTATAACCCGACCGGTAAAATGATGTACATTCCGCTGGCAACTAACGCAGTCCGGATGGGTACGCTCGTTGCACGCAACCTTGTGCAGCCGACGACCCCATATATGGGAACGCAAGGTACATCGGGTTTGAAAATATACGAGCACAACATTGCCTCGACGGGATTAACCGAAGGAGCCGCCAAGGACGAAGGCTTGAAGGTGGAGACGGTCACCATTACGGATCATTACCGTCCGGAATTCATGCCTACCTTCGAAGAGGTTACGCTGAAGGTGGTATATGAGCAGGAAAGCCGCCGGATGCTGGGGGCACAGGTCATTTCCAAAGCGGATATGACGCAATCCATTAATACGCTCTCGGTGTGCATACAAAATCGGATGACGATTGATCAATTGGCATTCATCGACTTCTTCTTCCAGCCGCATTACAACAAACCGTGGAATTTCCTTAACACGGCTGGACTGCAGGCATTGCCGGCGGTCGAGACACAAGCACCGGTGCATTCTTAATCCATTTACCAAGAAGACCCCTGAATCGGGGGTCTTTTTTTTGTTTTTGAAGGATTATGGATTTTGACAGCGAATTGGAAAATATCCGGACATGTAGATATCGACTTTCAGGAGGTAGGATAAAGTATGAATAAAAAAGTAATGCTGGCCTCGGCTGCATTGTTCTCCATGCTGCTGATGGCTGCTTGTTCCAATGATCAGGCGGATCCGCCAGCAGAGACTCCGCCGGCTGTTGTGGATAGCGGGGAGACTGGTCAGACGGGGGCATCGGAAGAGCAGCCGCCTGCAGAACCAACCCAAGGGGAGGATCAACCTGCCGACAATGCAGAGGTGAAGCCGATCGGCGAACCTGCCGCGGTAGGCGATACGGTGGATTATCATGGCACGGTCATTACGCTGAACAGCGTACGTGAGTCCGAAGGGGACGAGTACTTAAAGCCCCAGCCGGGCCATACGTTCAAGGTGGTTGAGATTACCGTGAAGAACAATGGCCAGGAGCCGCTGGTCATCTCTTCCGCGCTATCTTTTTCCCTGACGGATTCGAGCGATCTTAACTATACGGTTCCCATTACGGATGATGTAAAGATGCTGGACGGCACCGTTGCCCCAGGCGGCGAGCTGACAGGTGAAATTCCGTACGAAGTGAAGCAGGGTGTAAAGGGGCTGCAGCTGAGTTATGGCGATCCGATGAAAGAAGGAAGAGCCATTTGGGCAGTGGAATAAAAAAATAATTAGTATATGGTTGCTTCGGGATTAACGAGTGAGGAAAGGATTTTGCGCAGGCAAAGTCCTTTTTTCTATGTGATGGCCAAGGCATCGCTTTACATGCGGGAATGTTTTCAGTATGATTAAACCGTACAGTCGGTTTTTTATCGTGAGTAGCGTTCATCAACTTCAGATTCATTTATATTAAGGGAATCAGGTTTCCGTTTGTGATGGCGGAGTATTATTTCCAAGCAAGGAGTGCTTACACCGATGTCTTCAGAAAAAGCGCAACGAAAGCGGGATTTGATTCTGGATAAAGCGAAGGAACTGTTCATCCAGCGCGGGTATGCGGCAACATCCATGGATGAACTGGTCAAGTATACGGGTGCCAGCAAGGGAAGCATCTACTATCACTTTGAGAGCAAGGAAGATTTGTTCGTCAAGCTGCTGGCTAAGCAGAATCAGGAATGGATGGAAGCCTGGAACGATAAAAAAGCCCGTTACGCCAGCTTCGAGGAGAAGCTGTACGGCATTGCCGACCATATGGTCGATGACTTCCAGAATCCGCTCACCAAGATCGCGGAAGAGTTCTATATCAATCAGCCGGAGAATAAGACGATTGTGGGCGAGATGCTGGCGATCCTGCAAGGACCGCGTACGCTCTACCGCGAGATTTTGGCGGAGGGAGTGGATGAGGGACGGATACCGGCAGAAGATATCGAAGAGATATCCGTCATTTTTGGCGCGCTTCTGGACGGGATGTCGGTTTCGTACTACGAACGTTCTCAGGAAGAATCGAGGCTGTTATACCGTAAAGGAGTGACGTACTTTTTAAACGGTGTGTTATCGGGTCAAGGCTCTTAGCGTGTAGTGAACGATAGGAGGATTTGTCGGAAACGCTTCTCTTGGTTTACAAGCGGGAGCGGGCGTTTTCGCATATATAATTAAACCGAATAGTCGGTTTTACTAGGGGGATAAAATATGAGGCATTTGTTTGGCAACCGCGCGTTTGTGCTGCTGATGGTTTCGGATTTTATGCAAAATATCGGGATCTGGATCCGCAATATGGCGCTGTTGTTCTTCATTATGGAGCAGAGCAACCATGACCCGGTTGCCGTATCGCTGCTGACCGTGATTGAATACGCGCCGATCTTCGTGATTTCCATGGTTGGCGGCGTACTGGCAGATCGTTGGCGTCCCAAGCGAACGATGATTTGGGGGGATATATTAAGCTTCATATCCATTCTGCTTATTTTGTTTGTTGTGTATGCGGGATATTGGCAGGCCGTGTTTGCGGTGACGCTGGTTTCGGCCGTCGTATCGCAATTCTCGCAGCCATCGTCCATGAAGATTATCAAGCGGTGCTTGCCGGATGAGCATGTGCCCGCGGCCACGGCGTTATCCCAGACCTCAATGTCGCTGTTTATCATTTTGGGGCCTATGGTTGGCACGACGATTTATCAAGCTTTTGGATTGCAGGCCTCGTTAATCAGCTTGTTGGTTCTATTCGGCGCTTCGGCGATCGTGCTGGCGTTTCTCCCTTCCAGTGTGGATGAACCCTCTAAGAATTCGGAATCGACCGGTTCTTTTATGAAGGACATGAAGGCAGGCTTCACTTACATCGGCTCCAGTCGGCTGCTGAAGGTGCTGCTGGTGGTTTACGTTTTAATGGCGCTCGGCAGCGGACTTGTTCAGCCGCTCGATATCTTTGTCATCACGGAGCGACTCCAGCTGGAGATGTCCAGCGTCCAGTGGTTTACTGCGCTTGAGGGCTTGGGTATGTTGATCGGCGGTGTGATCGCAGCGGTGATTGCGGGCAAAGTGAAAGGTTCCTACTTGCTGTTCGCCGGGCTTGCCTTCCTTGGACTCTCGACCTTTGTCGAGGTGCTGTCCCAGTGGCCGATCCTGACCGGCACGATGCGTTTTGTAACCGGGGTGCTGATGGCGATGGCGCAGACGGTATTGATGGCCGTGATGATGCAGCAAGTGGAAGAGAAATTTATCGGCCGGCTGAACGGCGTGATGACGCCGGTTTTTACCGGCATGCTGCTCATTGGCTCCGGGTTTACAGGATGGTATATGTCGACAACCTCCATTGTGGTCGTGTATTTCACGGCAGGTGAGCTCTTCCTGCTGTCGTCCTTCATTAGCATGAAGATTCCGATCTCGAACGTTTCGGTTCAGGAAAAGGAAATGCCTGTTAGCGTAGAGACTGCCGCCGAGGCATAGGCTTGTAGGTTTAGAATGCGATGGAGGTAAAAAGGCATAGGTTTGCAGGTTTAGAACATGGTGGTTGGTAAAAGCAATCAACCAAGCGGTGTCGGGATCATCTCCGACACCGCTATTTTATATGTACCGCTCGCTCGGATCGAGCGAATGATCGGCATCCTCTAGAGGACCCGAAGATTCACCCTTGGACAAGGTGCTGTGATTGTATTATCCCTATGAAGTTATATGACCAAAGGGCAATCAAAGGTGAACAAGAGCAGCCAGGACACAAGGATGTCCGCCTCGACGTATACGTTCGTGATATAATTCACGTTCTTGCCTTGGAGGCTGCGGTACAATATGGGTAACTGTAACTGTAACTGTAACTGTAACTGTAACTGTAACTGTAACTGTAACAGAAACATCAGACACTGCATTCGAGAGATTTCAGGACGGAATGCGGGAGAAATGGGGGAGCGGCCATGGCCTATTACAAACCTGATCGCATTGCGGAGATCACCGTGGAGAACGGGGTGAAAAAAGCGCATAACTCCGCCATGAACGTTATGATATTAGGATTTTTGGCGGGTGCTTTTATCGCGCTCGGCTTTTTGCTGGATATTCGCGTGATTGCCGGAGCGTCCGAGGCTTGGGGAGGCATTGCCGGTTTTATAGGCGCGGCGATATTCCCTGTCGGACTGATTCTTGTATTGCTAGCGGGCGGAGAGCTGCTGACGGGCAACATGATGGCCGTGTCCCTGGCCAGATTCAAGAAGCGGATTTCCACGAAGGACATGATGCGGAATTTAGCTCTTGTCACGGTAAGCAATATGGCAGGGGCACTGTTCGTCGCTTATTTCTTCGGCCATGTGACCGGTCTGACGGGCAGCGGCGTTTATTTGGAGAAGCTGGTGGACATGGCGGGTCATAAGCTCGACGACAGCTTCCTGCAAGCATTCTTGTCGGGCATCGGTTGTAACTGGCTCGTAGCGCTCGCCGTGTGGCTGTCCTACGGATCCGACCAGATGAGCGGCAAAATTCTCGGAGTCTGGTTTCCAACGATGGCGTTTGTTGCCATCGGCTTTCAGCACGTGGTGGCCAACATGTTCCTCATTCCGGCAGCGATATTTGAGGGATATTACAGCTGGGGTGATTATCTGATAAACTTCATTCCGGTTTGGCTGGGCAATTTTGTAGGAGGTGCGCTGTTTGTGGGAGCTGCCTACGGGTCCGTATATTTGAAGAAGGATGATAAAGTTGAGGTCATCCCTCGCGGCGAACAAGATAAGGCGCTGCCGTCTGCGCCGGCTACCGGCACTGCTCAACAGGTTCACTCCGCGTAGAATGTTTCGTAATATCCCGAAGCCTGGTAAGCCAAGGTGGAGGAAAAAAGCTGCGATCGACCGCTCCCTTAAAGATAGGGATCGGATGATCGCAGCTTTTTTAACGTTGTTGGCGAGCGGATTCCTTGTATAAGTGGCAGAAGGAATAAACCCGCTATTTTTTTAAATGGTAAGGTACCGTGGTGATAATCACATCTCTCCGATAGAGTAAATGTGCGCGAATGAGCAAGCTGGACTGATTGTGCAGGAAGTTATGCCAACCCTTCTTGGGGATGAATTGCGGGATGACAACGGTAACCTGGTAGTCGGACTCGCTCGCCTTCCGCTGCACGGTATCGATGAATTTGGTCAGCGGCTGAATGATGCTCCGATAAGGCGAATGCAGGGTCACCAGCCGGATGTCCGGCTGCCATTTCTTCCATTTTTCCTGGAAGGCCGCCTCGTCCTCCCGCTCGAACGGCACGTACACCGCGATAATCTGGCCTGCTCCCAGCGATTTGGCATAATTCAGCGAGTTCTCCACCACATGGGTGATTCCCGCCACAGGCAGAATAATAACATTTCCCTCAATCGGCTTAACAGGCTCACAGGTCGTAATTCGCAGCTGGTCTGCTACGGCCTCGTAATGTTTATGGATTCGGGTAAAGATCCAAATGATCAGCGGTAGGAAAATCAAGACGGTCCACACTTGGGCGAATTTCGTGAAAAAGAAAATCATCGTCACGATAAAGCTGATGCATGCGCCGGTGGTATTAATGATCAGTTTGACAATCCATCCTTCGGGCTTTTCGCGAATCCACTTCACCATCATCCCCGTTTGGGAGAGGGTAAAAGGGATGAACACGCCGACGGCATACAGCGGAATCAGATGCTCGGTTTTGCCTTCGAAAGCGAGCAGTAACAGAATCGAGAGAAAACCCAGTATGATGATTCCGTTTGAATATCCCAGACGGTCTCCCCGGACGGTGAACATTCGGGGAATGAATTTATCTTTCGCCAGATTAACGGCAAGCAGCGGGAAAGCGGAATATCCCGTGTTGGCGGCCAGAATCAGAATGAGGGCCGTTGTTCCTTGGATGAAGTAATACAGAAAGTTTCGTCCGAAGGTATGCTCGGCAATCTGGGAAACGACAGTGACTTGCTCGCTGGGGTTAACCCCATAGTAATAGGCCAGGAATACGATGCCCGAAAATAACAGGGCCAGCAAGGATCCCATTGCCACCAAGGTTTTGGCCGCATTATTCGGAGCAGGATCTTTGAAATTCGGGATGGCGTTGGAAATGGCCTCAACGCCGGTCAGGGCAGAGCTGCCCGAGGCGAATGCCCGCAGGAGCAGGAACAAGCTTAGCCCGGCGACAGGCGTGCCGATCGGCGTATGCAGATCCGGAGATGCATGGCCTGTAACAATGTTGAATACTCCGACGCCAATCAGGATAAACAACGCGAGTACAAACAAGTAAACCGGATAGGCCAATATGGAGGCCGACTCCGTGACCCCTCTTAAATTGAGTACGGTCAAACACAGAACGAACACGATGGAGATGGGCAGATTGTAGGCGTGCAATTCCGGAAAAGCCGACGTGATTGCGTCCGTCCCTGCCGATACACTGACCGCAACCGTCAGGATATAGTCGACCAGCAGGGAGCCGCCGGCAACCAGCCCCGGATACATGCCTAAATTTCGTTTGGAAACCACGTAGGCTCCGCCGCCATGCGGATATGAGAAAATAATTTGTCTGTACGATAGGATAAGTGCCAGCAATAAGACCAGGACCCCGACGGCAATCGGTATGGAATACCAATAGGCAGCTGCGCCAACGGTCATCAAGACGATCAGAATTTGTTCTGGTCCATAGGCAACGGACGACAAGGCGTCGGATGAAAGGATGGCCAGCGCTTTGGTTTTGTTCAGCTTTTGCTCGCCCATTTCCGTTGATTTAAGCGGTCTTCCGATGAGGAATCGCTTGATTGAAGATAACATGGTTTTTCACCGCCGATTAAGATTAAGTTCATGATGGAAGCTGACTGAATGGACTTCAATCGGTGTGTTTCATAGGCTGGACATACGAACGGTCACCATTCCTATGCTGAATTTTGGCAAACAAAAAACACAGGTTAGAACCCTGTGTTTGATCACAAGTTCACAACCCTCCCAATCAACGCTGACGAGGTTAGCTGTCGGATTCGGGCGGTGAGAGTCGCCCTACCTGACGTTGTCGCGGCGTACGTTCGCGCTGCATCAGGATTCACCCCATAGTATGGTTGACAGATCCTATAGGTATCCATCCATACGTGTGGTTCCCCCGCTTTCCAAACTGGAAATTAAGCGAATATCATGTGAATATGAAGAATGATATCGAAGCTGAATAGTATATTACGCCTGCTCAAATCTTTTGTAAAACACCCTCCAACGAAAAATTAAGCAGAATTATTTATAAAAAATGACAGATAAGCGCTTACATAATTATGTGGCTTTGACAGGCTTTGTTTTTTGCAGGTTTGCTACAGAAATCATGACTTTCTATGATATGTAAGTTGCAAGTAGCTCGAATGTGATGCGATAGAACCTCAATACAAACAAATTCGCCATGCCGGTCTCGGGGGAGGAGACATGGGCATGGCGAATTTTTTGGGAGTGGTCCATGATTCGGCAAGGAAGAGAAAGGGTCTGGGTTCCTCTTCGTTGCTCTTGATAGGAATATACCCGGAAGGAATTAGAGTGAATCACCCGCTGCAGAAAAAAATGTAAGACTTTACTGGAGCCCTGATTTTCTTTTAAGATAAGGGGATATGATTCAGCGTGTACAAGGGGGAATGAACGAAATGACTCAAGCGATGATTCATCAGGAAAATGGTGTGTTTCCGGCGGTATGTCCGTTGGATTGTCCCGATACTTGCGGCCTGCTGCTGCATAAAGAGAACGGAAAAATCGTGAAGGTTGCCGGTAATCCGGATCATCCGATTACACAGGGAGCCATCTGTAATAAAGTCCGCAATATGGCACATCGGGTGTATCATCCGGAGCGCGTGCTTTATCCGCTGCGGAGGGTAGGGCCCAAGGGCGAGGGGGCTTTCGAGCGAATCAGCTGGGATGAAGCGATTCAGGAGATTACCGGGCGCTACAAGAAGCTGATCGAGGAGCATGGCTCTGAGAGCATCCTGCCCTACAGCTTCTACGGCAACATGGGGATATTGAGCGTGGACGGCATGGATCGGAGATTCTTCAACAGGCTGGGCGCCAGCCGCCTGAAGCAGTCGATCTGCAATTCCGCAGGCAATGAGGGTTGGAAATCCGTTATGGGGTTTAATGGAGGAACCGTCCCGGAGGATACCGTTCATGCCGATGTCATCATCGTCTGGGGCGGCAACATCGTCAGCACCAATATGCACCAGGTCGTGCTGGCAGAGAAAGCGCGCAAGGCCGGTGCCAAGGTCGTTGTGATCGATGTTCATAAGAACCAGACGGGGCAATGGTCGGATTGGTTCATTCCGCTGTTTCCGGGCACGGATGCGGCGCTGGCCGTCGGCCTCATGCACATCATGTTCCGTGACGGCATGGTGAACGAGGAATTCCTCCGGCAGTATACGCTCGGGCATGAAGCCTTGCGTGAGCATGTCAAAGACTATACGCCGGAGCATGTATCCTCTATTACCGGCATCCCAGTAGGGGATATCGAGAAGCTGGCCGAACTGTACGGCCGGGCAGATACTTCGTATATTCATATCGGTAACGGTCTTCAGCATCACGACAATGGCGGCTTGACCGTGCGCAGCATCGCGGCGCTTCCGGCGTTGACAGGACAATGGCTGAAGCGGGGCGGAGGGGCTGCCAAGTCGAATGGCGGCTACAACAGCATGGATAGCGATGCATTGGAACGTCCGGATCTCCGGCCGAATCCGAATGCCCGGACCATTAACATGAACCGGATCGGCGAGGCGCTTGCCATGACCGAACAGCCGATTAAGTCGGTCTTTGTCTATTGCAGCAATCCGCTGGTGGTCGCTCCTGACACCGGGCGGGTACGCGAAGGGTTTGCAAGGGAGGATCTGTTTACCGTCGTACACGATCTGTTCATGACGGATACAGCCAAGTATGCGGATATCGTGCTTCCGGCAACCTCCTCATTTGAGAATACGGATCTGTTCGCTTCTTACTGGCATCAGTACATCCAGCTGCAGGAGCCGGTCATTCCGGCGCTCGGGGAGAGCAAGAGCAACGTAGAGCTGTTCTCCATGCTGGGCCGGGCCATGGGTTTCACCGACCCGACCTTCCATGAGACAGAAGAGGAGATGATGGCAAGAGCGCTCGACTTCCCGGACAACCCTTATCTGAACGGCGTCACGCTGGACAAGCTAAAGGAACACCGTCATGTAAAGCTTGATATGACACCGCTTGAAACATATCTGGATCGTTTGCCGACGCCTTCGGGACGGATCGAGCTTTACTCAGCGCAGTTGGAGCAAGCAGGTCTTCCGCCTCTTCCCACCTACGTGCCTTTGAAGGAGGGATATGACGGCGTAAGGCGCGGCCGCGGGCACAAATACCCGCTCATGTTCATTTCGCCGCCGAACCATAACTTCCTGAATTCGACCTTTGCGAATGTGGACAAGCACCAGAAGCTGGAGAAGGAGCCTGCCTTGCAGATCCATCCGGAGGATGCAGAGGAACGCGGTGTAGAGGACGGAGACATGGTTACGGTATATAACGACCGCGGTACCTACGAAGTCCGGGCCAAGGTGACGGATAAAATGCTGCCTGGCACGGTAGTCAGCCAAGGCTTGTGGTGGGAAGGGGAAGGCAGGAAGCAGCGCGCCAATGCCCTTACGCCCGACAGGTTGTCGGATATGGGCGAAGGCGCTACCTTCTTCTCAACGGTGGTAGAGGTGAAGCGACAATAATGTTTGATATACCTCGACGAGCTGCCTTTCTTCCGAACGTGTTTATAGAAGGGCCTCGCCGCTTGCAGTCGGCAAATGGAGCAAGCGTCCGAGATTCGTTAGGGAAGGGCCGATAGACGAGCAGCGGCCCGGCATTCGTTGTTATGGTAAAGCGTCAATGAGTGTGCTTGCTAAAAATGGATCTCTCAAGCGATACTAGGATTTGGGCGATAAGAAATGACAAGCAATGTTCATTCTTACAGGATTATTGGAGCATCAAAAAGATGGCGTTCGCCTCTTTATTCAAGAAGAATTAGAAAAAGCCCGCACGGGCTTTTTTAGGTTATATGCGTAAATATACTGCTAACGAGGCTGCTGGGAGATAATAAACATGAAATGGTTGGAGCAGTACCCTAAGGAAGTAAAAGGTTTTCTTGTTGCAAGTCTCGTTGCCTCTGCAGGCGGGTCCTTGATGTGGCCGCTGACAACGATGTATGTATTCGATGAACTGGGACGCAGCATGAAGGATGCAGGCTTTGTCATTCTGATTCAGTCGATGGGGGGGATCGCCGGTCAACTCCTTGGCGGCGCGCTGTATCACCGGGTCGGGGTGAAAAAGCTCATTGTGGGCTCGCTGCTGCTGAATGCCCTCGGTTTGTTCACCCTTCCGTTCATCAATGGACTATGGGGTTTGTTCATCGCGATGATGGGTTTCATCGGATTCTGTAACGCGGTATCGATGCCGGCCATTCAGGCATTTATCGGCTTCCGGTTTGCCGATCGGCGGGGAGAATTGTTTAATGTCATCTATGTCGCGAATAATATCGGCGTAGCCTTGGGAACGGCCATGAGCGGTTTCCTGGCGGAGATATCCTATCATTTAAGTTTTGTCTTAAACGGTGTCACGTCCTTCGGATTTGCGATTTTTTTCCTGTCCTACTTGACGAAGCTGGGGGGAACGGGCGTATCGCAAGGGGCCCATCATCCGCAGCCTAGGAGTCCACTGCCGGCGGGCCCCGGGGCATGGGCATTGCTCGGGAACACCCGAATCTATCTCTTTATGGGATTGGGTTCTCTCTTCCTGTGGTTCGGTAATTCCATCTGGAACACAGGGGTGTCTCCATTTATCATCTCGGAGGGAATGTCCAAGACGGCATATGGTTATTTATGGACGCTGAATGGGATCTTGATTTTTGCCGCGCAGCCTGTCACGAATGCCATTAAGCGCTGGGCGGCCCGTACGGAGAGCAGTCAGATGACGGCAAGCGCTTTGTTCTATCTGGCAGCTTATGTCGTCATCGTGACGGTGCACAGTTATCCAGGCATGATCCTCGCAATGGTGCTGGCCACATTGGGTGAGATGTTGATTTCGCCTGCGATCCCGGCTTTTATCTCGGATCGAGCAGGACAAGCCGCTCCGTTCTATATCGGCGTGACAGGCGGCCTGGGTGCCGCGGGCCGGGTGATTGGGCCATATGCGATGGGAACGATGTATGACGGCGGCGGGTTGACGCCGGTGGCATGGTTGGCTGCAGGTGTTGCCGTGTTGTCATTTCTGTCATTTGCGGTACATGCCCGGCTTAGTAAGGACATCCCGCTGCATCATGACGGTCATGACAAGAATGCAGGTCACCTTAACGCCTAGCCCAAGTTTTAAAAAGTTTGAATAATTCCAGGATATAGGATGAAGCAGCAGGCTTACTTCGGAGCTTGCTGCTTTTTTGTCCGCGGTTCAAGCCTTACACCCATTGTCAAAGAAACGCCTTACAAAAAAAATAAAAAGGATATTGAAATCGCTCTCAGAGGGAGCTATAATGAACTTGTCGAAACGTTTCAAAACAGAATGCGTTTTTTGAAATTATCAAGCAAGCAATCTTTTTATTATGAATACACAAGAGCATGTTTATCCCTAGGATGACCATGGAAAGGTGCTTTATAGGGGGAATGAAGAGACAGTAGGATTATAGAAATAACCTTTATCCGGCGTCTTTATTTTTTCGAATAAAATCGAAACGTTTCGAAGTAAGTGCTTTCAATTAGGTTTTGTATTACGTTTCGCATGGTGGTAAACATTAAAAACGGGGTGAATGTAGAATGAGAAAAAAATCAATATTGTGGACGTTGGCAGCATTGCTGGTGTTCTCCGTCGTATTAGCCGGATGCTCGGGCGGGTCTGAGAAAGCAGACGGAGGTAGCGAAGGCGGTGGAGGCAAGAAGGAACTAAAAGTTTGGCTGATGGGTGACACAACGGACGAAACCTTGATTAAGCAATATGAAGAGAAGAATCCAGGCGTTAAGGTAAGCGTTCAATTGATTCCTTGGGGCAGTGCCCATGACAAGCTGCTTACAGCAGTTGCATCCAAAAGCGGCCCGGACGTCGTACAAATGGGAACAACCTGGATTCCGGAATTTGCTCAGGCTGGAGCTTTGCTCGATCTGACACCTTATCTTGAGCAGTATCCAAACTTGAAGCAAGAAAACTATTTTGACGGTGCTGTGCAAACCATGAGTTATGATGACAAGGTTGTCAGTATTCCATGGTATGTGGAAACGCGCGTACTGTTCTACCGTACGGACATTCTGGCTGAAGTAGGCTATCCGGAAGGCCCTAAGACTTGGGATGAGATGAAGGATGCCGGTAAGAAACTGGCAGCTAGAGGAGACGGCAATTACGCAATCACCATTGATGCTAAAGATATGAACTATCTGTCCATGTTTGCTTGGCAGAATGGAAGCGATATGATCGATGAGAACCGGGCCCCTCATTTTAACGAGCCGGAATTCATGGGAGCCATGGAATACCTGAAGAGCTTCTACGATACGGGGATGACACCGCTTGCTAGTGATTTGGATCTGTTTGCCGCATTTAAAGACGGACAATTCCCGATGTTTATCAGCGGTCCTTGGATGATTCAAGGCGTTAAAGACAAGGCGCCTGAGATTGAAGGCAAATGGGCTACGACTACACTTCCAGCTAAAGAAAACAATGCATCGTTCCTCGGTGGAGCGAACATGTCGGTATTCAACACAACCGAAAATGCAGATGAAGCCGTTAAATTCATTTCCTTCATGAGTGAAAAAGAATCGCAACTGACCAACTATGATGTGGCAAAAAACCTGCCTGCTGTTAAGAGTGCATGGGAAGACCAACGCTTTGAAGATCCGATTTTTGCTACCTTTGGAAAACAGCTCGAAAGCGCTAAACCTGTTCCGTTCATTAAGGAGTGGGATGCTATCTCCCAAGAAGCCATTGCAGCATTTGAGAAAATTACCCTTGGCGGAGCTGACATCAAAGCAGAAATGGATCTTTTGAATCAGAAAGCTACTGAAATTCTAAACAAAAAATAAGAGTGCGTCTTAACGCAGCCCGGCTTGTTTCTTCGAAGGATGAAACAAGCCTGACTGCTTCCAAAGAGCGTTATTCTCTTATTGAGGAAACCCACACTTGCAGGAGGTGAATGACATTGCAGAACTTTATCAAGCGCTTTAACCAATATAAGTATCCTTATATGTTTATTGCGCCCGCACTGGTGCTGCTTCTGACGTTCTCAATCATTCCGATCATCATTGCGCTTGTCATCAGCTTCACGGATATTGACCTTGCTGGTCTCGCTAATTATTCAAACATTGAAGGCGTTGGCTTCGATAATTTTATGAATGTATTTAAAGATCCGGTCTTTCTGAAATCCATGTTTAACACCATGTTCTATGTTATTATCGGAGTTCCGCTTGTCGTAATGCTTGCCATGGGCGCTGCATTGCTGCTTAACTATGGCACGGGATGGTTGTTTAAGACTTTCCGCGTCGTGTATTATATGCCTTCCATTACGAATATTGTAGCGGTCGCGGTTGTTTGGGGTTACTTGTATAACAGCCATTATGGCCTCTTTAACCATATATTGTCCTGGTTCGGGGTTCCGGCTCAGCAGTGGCTGACAGATCCGGCACTAGCCAAGCTATCGCTGATTCTGCTGGCCGTATGGAAATCCATCGGACTCAATATGATCATTTTCCTTGCTGCGCTGCAGGGCATTCCACGCTCCTATTATGAAGCAGCGGAGATCGATGGTGCGAGCAAGTGGAAGAAGCTGTTGTATATCACGGTTCCGCTGCTTAGCTTTGCGACTTTCTTTGTCACCATTACGACGCTGATCGGCTGGATTCAATTCTTCGAAGAGCCGCTGGTTATGACCAAGGGCGGCCCACTTAATTCCACGATGTCGATGGCTCTCTTTATTTATAACAATGGCTTCCAGCTGAGCAATTTTGGTTATGCTGCTGCAGGATCGTTTGTGCTCTTCATCATCATTATCGCTGTAACGGTCGTACAATTCGCAGTCAAGAGAAAAGATGTCGAATATTAAGGTTCAGGTTCAAGTCATGTTCCGTATCGTAACTGAAGGAGGCTCAGGGTATGGCAGCTAAAAGAATTGAGAAAACAGTCATGACGGTGCTGCTCATTGCAGGGGGACTGCTGATGATGATTCCATTTATATGGATGATCACGTCCTCATTCAAGCCGGAAAATGAATTTACGGCGGTTCCGCCGACGTTATTACCGAAAGAATTTACGTTTAAAAATTATGTGGATTTATTTACGAAGCTGGACTTTATCGTATACCTGAAAAATACGCTTATCATTGTGTTCTGGTCTTTTGTCGGTCTGTTCCTCAATGCGCTTGCTGGATATGCATTCGCTAAATATGAGTTCCCCGGCAATAAGAAGCTGTTCTATCTCGTGCTGGCAACGATGATGATTCCTGGGCAAGTTACCATGATCCCTGTATATCTGCTAATCAATGCCATGGGCTTGACCAACACGATGGCAGGCATTGTGCTGCCTGGCCTGGTCGGAGCATTCGGTATTTTCCTCTTCCGTCAGTTCATGTCCACGATCCCTACGGATCTGATTGAAGCATCACGGCTGGATGGAGCGGGAGAACTGCGGATTTTCTTCCAGTTGATCGTTCCGATCACGAAGCCGGTATTTGCGGTACAGGGGATTTTGGCCTTCATCGGTGCTTGGAACAGTTTCCTGTGGCCTCTCATTATGGCGAATGACCAAAAGCTTTATACGCTTTCGGTGGGTCTGCAACTTCTAAAAGGACAGCATGGATCCGATTTCGGCCTCCAGATGGCAGGCGCTGCATTTATGGTTGTTCCGATTATCATCGTATTTTCTTTCTTCCAAAAACATATTATTGAAGGATATACGATCTCTGGCATGAAATAAATAGATAGAGCTTTTTTAAGTAGTAGAAGGGGCGTAAGGAAATGGCAACGATTAAGGATGTGGCAAAGCTCGCTGGAGTCGCCTTGTCAACGGCTTCATACGCGTTAAGCGGCGACAGCAGAGTGAGTTCCAAGACAAGATCAAAGGTGCTCGAAGCAGCAAGGCAGTTGAATTATCGGAAGAACGGATTTGCCATGGATTTGAAGCGGAGCCGCACCAAGACAATCGCTCTTATTCTGACGGATCTATCCGGGCCCTATTATTCCGAGCTGATCCGAAGCGTACAGGAAGTCGCTTTAACCAACGGATATGATCTGATCGCCTGCAGTTCAATAGGGGGCAGAGATTCAACGGCGGTTAAATTTCTGAGAGAGAAAAGGGCGGACGGTGCCATCATACTTGCACCTAATATCCGGGATGAAGTTCTGATCGAGACCTCCGGTCCCCAATTTCCGATCGTCGTGATGGATCGTCCATTGTGCAGCGAATACCTGGTCAATGTGCTGGTTGATGGGGAACAAGGAGGGTATACGGCTACCCGATATCTGCTTGAGAACGGTCATCGGCATGTGGCATACATCAGCGGCTCATCGGATTCGTACGATAATCATTTGCGTTATCAGGGGTATTTACGGGCACTTGCCGAGGCAGGGCTGGAGGAACAGTCGAAATGGCGTCTCAGCGGAAACTTCGTGCGCGAGGGCGGTTACAATGCGACCAAGATGATGATTATGCAGGGTTCGCTCCCGTCGGCGGTGTTCTACGGCAACGACGAGATGGCCATCGGAGGATTGAAGGCTTTTGAGGAGAGCGGCATATCGGTGCCTGATGATGTATCCGTCATCGGATATGACGATATTCAATTAGCCGAATACGTGAATCCGCCGCTAACCACCATCAAGCAGCCTAAGAGCGAAGCGGGATCGCTTGCAGCCCATTTGCTGTTTCAGATATTGGGCGGTGAATCCGTGAAGCAGTCTTATATGCTGACGACCGAAATGATGGAACGGGCATCTGCAGGGAAGAGCAAAATAGAGAATTAACGGACCGGATTGGAGATGAGGAACTTGGCATGGATCACGTGTAATTTTTATTCCGAAACACTGAAACTGTCTACAGGCATCGAGGTTTTTCTACCGCAAGCCGCTTTGATGCCGTACGGTTCTTCTTCGAAACTGCCGGTGCTTTACTTGCTTCACGGACGAGGAGCGGATCAGACCGAATGGATGCGCAGGTCGTCCATCGAACGATACGCCGAGAATAAAGGCATCGCGCTCGTGATGCCGGGAGTCGGACGAAGCTATTATATGGACATGGCAAACGGCTTGCCTTACTTTACCTTCCTGAGCGAGGAGCTTCCACAGCTCGTTGTATCGTTTTTTCCGGTGTCCGGACGAAGGGAAGATACCTTTGTCGCCGGAATTTCGATGGGGGGTTACGGAGCGTTCAAGCTGGCCATGAGTTATCCGGATCGTTATGCGGCAGGCGCAAGCCTGTCGGGTGGGCTGGATCTCGCCAGTCGTGCTGCAGGACCGGGCTTTCAGGAGCAAGAAATTCGAACCCTCTTCGGCCATATCGACGGTTTACGGGGGAGCCGGGACGATTTGTTGTTTTTGGCCACGGAATTCGCGGCATATACAGGCGATAAACCGATGTTGTATCAGTGCTGCGGGACAGAAGATTTTTTGTATAACGATAACCAAACCTTTAGACGATATGCGGACAGCCTGGGGATTCGCATCACCTATGAGGAAGAACCCGGTGGTCATGAATGGGGATATTGGGATCGCAAAATTCAGCGTGTGCTGGATTGGCTGCCCCTGCCCTGAATTTTTTGTCCGCATTTATTGAAACGTTTCGATTAAATGCACGAATTGGCGCTGATTTCTTTGTTTTTTAAATGGTTGATTTCTAAGTAAAAACCTTTATAAAGTATATGGTTTTATAGCCAATACTGATCGATTTTAGAAAAATCAAAACGTTTCGAATCAATGATAAAGTGAATGGCAATGACAAAGGAGGATGGGAAATGGCAGATCAACAACTACTTTCTCTGGTAGAGCAGATGACGCTGGAGGAAAAAATTGCGCAGCTTATACAACTGGCCGTCCCTTTTTTCGAAGGAGCTCAAGAATCGGGGCAGATTACAGGACCGATGGAGTCGCTTGGCATCACCGATGACATCGTAAGTAATGCCGGCTCCGTGCTAGGTTTGGCGGGTGCGGAGGAAGTGATAGCCGTCCAAGAGGCACATTTGCGCAAAAATCGATTGAAAATTCCACTGCTGATGATGGCCGATATCGTTCACGGCTTTAAAACGATCTTTCCGGTGCCGCTCGCCATGGGGAGCTCATGGGACCCTGGCCTCGCGGAGCGGAGTGCGGAAATCGCTGCGCGCGAAGCCGCGGTATCCGGCCTGCATGTGACTTTTGCACCGATGGTGGACCTGGTGCGCGATCCCCGCTGGGGACGGGTGATGGAGTCGACCGGTGAAGACCCTTACTTAAACAGTGAATTTGCCAGAGCTTTTGTCAGAGGTTTCCAAGGGGATGACCTGAGCGGGGATCTCAACCGGCTGGCTGCTTGCGTGAAGCACTTTGCCGCATATGGAGCAGGCGAAGGGGGCCGCGATTACAACACGGTGGACATGTCCGAGCGTCAGCTGCGGGAATATTACTTACCTGCGTACAAGGCTGCGCTGGATGAAGGTGTCGAGATGGTCATGACCGCCTTTAATACGGTGGATGGCATACCGGCTACGGGCAATAAACGGCTGATGCGCGATTTGCTGCGCCGCGAATGGGGCTTTGACGGCGTGCTGATCTCCGATTGGGGAGCAGTCAAAGAGCTGATCCCTCACGGGGTAGCGGAGGACGAGGCAGAGGCAGCGTTAAGAGCCATCGAAGCGGGCGTGGACATCGAGATGATGACGTCCAGCTATGTTCATCATTTACCGGACATGGTACGAGAAGGCCGGGTAGACGAGAGTCTGATCGATGAAGCGGTGCTGCGTATTCTGTCATTGAAAAAGCGCCTTGGACTGTTCGAGCGCCCTGTGCGGGGAGCCGATCCACAGGCGGAGCAGGAGATTGTGTTCTGCGAAGAACACCGTCAGGCAGCCCGGGAGGCAGCGGCGAAATCCTGCGTTCTTCTGAAAAACAACTCGCTACTGCCGCTGCGTGGTGAGCAGCATGTGGCATTGATCGGTCCGTTTGCCGCCAGCGGCGATATTCTTGGGCCATGGTCATGGACAGGCTCCAAAGAAGATGCGGTAACCCTGGAACAGGGACTACGCGCCAAGCTGTCTTCCGGTGCCCTCACGGTAGCCGAGGGCTGTAACGTGAACGCCATGACTGGGCAGCAGTTGGAAGAGGCGATGAAGGCAGCAAAGGAAGCCGACGTGATTGTGCTTGCGCTGGGCGAGGATTCCGAGATGAGCGGCGAAGCGGGCAGCCGTGCGTTTATAAAGCTGCCTCAACCGCAGCTCGAGCTGATTCAGCATTTGAAAACGCTGGAGAAGCCGATGGTTGCCGTATTGTTCAACGGTCGTCCGCTGGATCTGCATGGCGTGCTGGACGAAGCGGATGCCGTGCTGGAAGCCTGGTTCCCGGGAAGTGAAGGCGGAGCGGCCGTAGCTGCCCTGCTTATGGGCGAGGCGAATCCTTCCGGCCGGCTCAGCATGTCGTTCCCTTATTCCGTTGGGCAGGTGCCGGTATACTATAACCATTTTAATACCGGCCGTCCGAAGGATGCGCCCGATGCGCAGGTACGCTATGTATCGCAATATTTGGACATACCGAATGAGCCGCTGCTTCCGTTTGGATTCGGCCTCAGTTATACGGATTTCCTCTATGGGAGGATGAGCCTGTCGGCGGAAGAGATGTCCCCGGATCAACCACTTGAAATCACGGTTTCGGTAACGAATGCCGGCGATATGGCCGGTGAAGAAGTCGTCCAGCTGTACGTCCGGGACCGATCCGGTGAGGTCGTTAGACCCGTCAAAGAGCTGAAGGCCTTCCGCAAGGTGCTGCTGCAGCCGGGCGAACGCCAGGAAATCACGTTTACGCTGACCGAAGAACAGCTTCGCTATCATCACTCGGATTTGTCTTTCACCAGCGATGCGGGCGAGTTCGACATCATGGTCGGAAAGAACAGCCGGGATACGGAGACCAGACGTTTTCGGCTTCGAAAATAACACGACTAACATCATTTATGCAGAATAGGAAGTGAAACTTGTGACAGCCAATCATGTAATGAACGATGCAAAAGTTGTACTCCAGGCGGGAGAATTGACGTTTTCCTTTTTGCCTAGCGGTGATCTTTATCAAGCCACTTACGGCACGACGATGATCAATCAGCTGCTCTCCAATTCGATTGATGGCGCCCTCAACAATTTATTTCTGAGAATCCATACCGAAATCGGCATCGAGGCCGTTCCTATGCTCGGGGTACACTCCAACAGCGTGGTCACTCATGTGGATAACCGGTTGATATGGGAAGGCAGCGTCAAGGGAGTAGATTATAAGGTTCTGTTTACCCCAACGGATACCGGCGCATGGTTCTGGGACGTCGAGCTCCGGGGGGAAGGAATTCAAGCCGACGTCGTGTATGGGCAGGATATCGGGATCGCCCATCCGGGCGCCGTTCGAAACAATGAAGCCTATCTGTCCCAATACATCGACCATGCTGTGTTCCAGAAGGAAGATCTGGGGTATGTCGTGTGCTCCCGTCAAAATCAGCCGCAGGGAGGCGTATTCCCTTATCTTCAACAGGGAGCGCTGACTTCTGCCGTGGGATATGCAACGGATGGCTTTCAGTTCTTTGGTCTTTCTTATAAAGAGACGAACCAGGCTGAGGCTTTATCCAAGGAGAGCCTGCCGAATGAGGTATATCAATATGAGTTTGCCTATACCGCCCTGCAGTCCCCTCGCGTAACGCTGAATGGCACGGCACGGTTGGTATTTTACGGCCTGTTTAAGGAGAATCATCCGGATGCAGTCACAACGCTTGAATTCCAGGATGAGCTTCAGGCTGCATGGCAGCAGGTTGAAGCGCGCCGCTTGACGGAGACGAGCAATTCGCTGCCTCGGATCGAGCGATCCGAACGCTTCGGGGAGCCTTTGCGCACATTGCCGCTGACGGAAGACGAGCTGAACGCTTTGTACCCTTTACGCCGCCAAGAGGAGCGTGACGGGGAAGAACTGCTCTCGTTCTTCACGGATACTTATGAGCATATCGTCATGAAGGAGAAGGAGCTCCGCGTAGAGCGTCCGCACGGCCATATCTTGATGAGCGGCAACAATGTGAAGCTGGGCAGTCCTGTCATTACGACAACCTCTTACATGTACGGCGTGTTTAATTCCCAGCTGGTGACGGGGAACACGAACTTTAACAAAATGATGAGTCATGCGCGAAATGCACTGAACGTGCCTAAGACATCCGGACAGCGGATTTATGTCGAGATGGACGGGGAGTATCGCCTCCTGACGATGCCGTCCGTGTTCGAGATCGGATTTAACTATGTACGGTGGTACTATAAGACCGAAAGCGACATGCTGATCATCACCAATTTCACGTCTGCCGCGGCTCCGGAGGTTACGCTTCAAGTCCGATCCGAGAGCGGAAGGGCTTATCGTTATCTGGTCACCATGCAGATCACGATGGATGTCAACGAATATGAAGTGCCATATCATATGGTTCAGGAAGACGGCATCCTGACTTTCCGTGCCGATTCGGCATCGCTCAGCGCTTCCGTGTACAAGGAACTGCATTATCGTCTTGGCGTGACGGGAGCCGATATGCAGGTTAAGGACGAAACTTGTCTGGCAAGCCATATCGCGCCCGGCAGTGCCTCCCTAACGGTACTTGAGCTTGGCGAGAGTACGGAATGGACCATGACGGTACAAGGCAGCCTTGATGCAGCGAGCGCTCCGCTAGCGGCGCGGGAAGCCGATGAAGAAATTGCAAGCTACCGCTCATTCTATGCGTCCGTCATGAACGGGTTCCATCTGAGCCGGCAGAATGGGCAGGAAGACGGCTTGTTCAAGGTAAATGCGCTGGCCTGGTGGTATACGCATAACATGCTCGTTCACTATTCGGTACCGCACGGCCTGGAACAATACGGCGGCGCGGCGTGGGGAACGCGCGATGTATGCCAAGGGCCTGTTGAATATTTCATGGCAACGCATAAATACGAGCAGGTACGCGAGATCCTGCTTGAAGTGTATTCCCACCAGTATGAGGATGACGGAAATTGGCCGCAGTGGTTCATGTTTGATCAATATGCTCATATTCAGCAGGAAGAGAGCCACGGCGATATTATCGTATGGCCGCTTAAGGTGCTGGGCGATTACTTGGCCGTCACGCATGATTACAGCATATTGGAGTCTGTTGTTCCTTACACAAGAAAACACAGCTTTGATTTTACGGAGCAGACGTACACCGTGCTTGAGCATGTGAAGAAGCAAATGGCCTATATTCAAAATCATTTCCTGCATGACACCTATCTTTCTTCATATGGAGACGGGGACTGGGATGATACGCTTCAGCCGGCTAACGCGCAGCTGAAGCAGTTCATGGTCAGCAGCTGGACGGTGGCTTTGACCTATCAGACCCTGAACCAGTTCTCCCGCGTTATGGAGGGTGTGGACCAAGTGATGTCCGATGCCATGGGGGAACTCGCGGAAGGAATTCAGCGGGATTTCAATACGTATATCTTAAACTCCGAAGTCATTCCGGGCTTTGTCTATATGGAGAGCAAGGAGCAAAGCAGATTCCTGCTGCATCCGTCCGATGAGGAAACGGGAATCCAGTACAGGCTGCTTCCGATGACGCGCAGCATGATCAGCGAGCTGCTGACGCCGGAGCAGGCAGCAAGCCATTATGAAGTTATCCGTGAGCAGCTGTTCTGTCCGGACGGTGTAAGATTGATGAACCGCCCGGCCGTATATGCCGGCGGCGTCAGCACGCACTTTAAGCGGGCGGAGCAGGCGGCGAATTTTGGCCGGGAGGTTGGCCTTCAATATGTGCATGCGCACATCCGTTATGTAGAGGCGATGGCAAAGCTCGGCAAGAGCAGCGAGGTTTGGAGCGGGCTGGAGCGCATCAACCCGATCGGCATTACCGAGGTTGTGCCGAATGCGGAACTGCGTCAGAGCAATGCGTATTTCAGCAGCTCGGACGGGAAGTTCAACACGCGCTATGAAGCGCAGGAATCGTTTGATGCGCTGCGAAGCGGACGCGTGCCTGTCAAAGGCGGCTGGCGGATTTATTCCAGCGGTCCGGGGATCTACATGAACCAGCTGATCTCCAATGCGCTTGGCATTCGCGAAGCGGGAGGAGACCTGGTGATCGATCCGGTCCTGCCGAAGACGCTGGATGGCCTGGAATTCCAATTCAACTATGCGGGGATAGCGGTAACGTTCATTTATCACATGGATCGCGCCGAGCGGACTCGTATCACCATTAACGGGCAGGATGTAGCAGCGGTTGCCATCTGGAACCGCTACCGCGCAGGCGGCGTTCGTATTGCGGGTGCGGATTTCAAACGATTGGCCGGAGAGGGCGACACCGGCTGTGTCGTGGATATTTACGCCTCTATTCATGAACAATAATTCCTAACCCGTGAAACTCGTCTGCAAGAAGCAAACCGGTCTGATATAATAGAGAGAATGGTTATCAAAGCGAGGGATGGCGATGAAGACCCGTCAAGAGACATTGACCATCCGGTTCTCCGAGATGAAGGATGCTGCTGCACTCATGGAACTCGACGAACTGGTATGGGATCGCAATACGGCCCCTGCCCCATTGGAGTGGACCTCAAGAGATCAGTATCTTCTGCATTGTCCGCCAGGCACACAGCTCGTGGCGCTGCGTGAGGGAGAATTGTGCGGTTACATCGGATTCCGGTCGCCCACAAGCCTTCACAGTAATCGTCACGTGCTGGAGATGAACATCGCGGTTCACCCTGCCTATCAACGGCAGGGCATCGGGCAGCGGCTGATCGAAGCCGTGAAGGATATGGCGCGCGTGGAAGGCATTTCGAAGCTGAGGCTGCGGGTGCTGTCCAGCAATCCGGGCGCCTTCTCTTTTTACAGGAACTGCGGGTTTCAGGAAGAGGGCAGGCTGATTCAGGAGTTTTACGTGGATGGACGTTACGTCGATGATATCTTAATGTGCTGCTTCTTATCATGATCACATCATGATACCCCTCTAGGCCGGTTAACGTGCGGCAGAGAGGAGTCATAGGGTTGAACAGTCCGGCAGCTTGCCGGGCTGTTTTTTTCGTGGCTTAAATGGCTTCTGGACAAGGGTACACGCTATTGAATATAGTAGATGAAAAGAAAAGAAGGCGGAGGTTATTTTCCATGACCATGGGCATTGTATCGCTGAATGTGGGAAAGCCTGTAACGGTTGATTATCAGGGAAAGGACCTGTCTACGGGAATTTATAAGCAGCCTGTGGAAGGCCCCTTATTCCTAAGTGCGTTGAATTTCGAAGGGGATGGTCAGGCCGATCTCGTCAATCACGGCGGCGTGGATAAGGCGGTGTGCGCGTATCCTTCTGAGCATTATCCCTATTGGGAACAGTCCTTGGGCAAACAGATGGAGTATGCTGCATTTGGCGAAAACCTGACGCTGCGGGGGATGGTGGAGGATCAGGTTTGCATCGGGGATGTATACCGGATAGGCGACGCGGTGGTGCAGGTCAGCCAGCCTCGATATCCCTGCTTTAAGCTGTCGCAAAAGCATGGCGTTAAAGACATGCCGGCAAGAGTATTGAATACGGGATACAGCGGGTTTTACTTTCGAGTCCTGGAGGAAGGGGACGTCCGTGCCGATTCCGTGGTCGCTCAGCTTGAGTCCCATGCTTCCGGCATCACGGTGCTGGACGTGCTTCGAATGATGAAGGATGGGAGGAAGGATGAACGCGGGTTGTCCCGCATGCTGGAGATCGATGCGCTGTCAGCCAGCCTGAAGGCGCAATTCGGCAAATGGCTGGAGACCCTGCGGGACCATCAGGAGTGAGACGCGGGCTCCCAGCCAAGCACTTAGCCAAGGTTATCCTACGTCCTAGAACATATACAGACAACAAAAACCGGCTTGCATCCTGATCGTAGGATACAAGCCGATTTTGTTGGGATTCTAGTGCTAAGTGAAGCCGAACAATTTCAATAATTGCAGGAAAAACATCCTTTTAAGTGCGGCCTGTGTTCTGCGAAAAAGCGCCGATGGACGTTCTTAGAACGTTATCGCGCATTACCTCATCCGCTTCCATTCGCTCTGAATCATGCCGTAGACCGCATGGTTGACATAGCCTTGGGGGAGCTTCTCGGCTTCCCTTATGACTCCCTCCAGGACAAACCCCAGCCGTTCCGGAATGGCCCGGCTGCGATGGTTAGCCGTTGCACAGCGAATCTCCACCCGGTTCAGGCCCATTCGCATCAGCGCGTGATCGGTGAACGCCCGGCATGCGCTTGTCATCAGGCCTTGCCCCGTAAAATGCTGATCCAGCCAATATCCGATGCTGACCGAGCGGTTGTTCCAATCAATCTCATGAAACGAGATGGTGCCCGCCAGCTCCTCGCGAACCCAGATGCCAGCCGAAAAGCCGCCGGTCTCAGCCGCTTGCTTCATGGCGCCTTTGATATAATTGACGGTATCGTTGACCTCGGTAACAGCATCCACCCACGGAAGCCACTTGCGAAGACGGTCCCGGGACCGATCGGTAATTTCGAACATCGCCCGTGCATGCTCGATGGCAAGCGGGCGCAATTCAACATGGTCATCTAAAGTGTATCCAAACATACGGTATCTCCTTTGTTCTCCATCGTGAAGTGTATGTAGCTTTAACGTGTCCGCTTCACTTTTTGCTCCAATGCGTAAATATCTTCTTCAATGGAAATCATACGCTGATTGACAACCGTTCTGCAGTCGCTGAGCGCTTGATTGTACAGATGCGGCCCTAAGGTTTCCATGAAAAAATCAAGAACCCCTTCTGCTGCCAGATGGCCGAGGGTTTCGCCGCGCTCCGTTTCAAAGTATTCCTGAACCAGTTCAATCAGCTGTTCGCGTTGTTCCTTGGGGAATTTACTAGGTTTCATAAGAGATTGCAGGCCTCCTTCCATCGCTGTTTTTCTCTCCATGCTACCCTATTGAAAAGCCCCCGTCAAAACGATTTTCACCGGCATTTTCGGCTGTAGAAGGATTCTCTGCGCGCAGGTTTAATGCAGGGAGCGGGCTGCTTGTCGGAATCCTCATCCCAAGTCGGCAGCTTGCGGCACGGAAGTGCCGAATTCCTTGAACAATCGCGGCATTACAGGTATATTTAAGGGAAACACGTTTATACAGGAGATAGACAGAAATTACAGGACGAAAGGTTGATCAACGTGGAGAACCATCGGGGCACCCCCTCCAATTTCATAAAAAATGTTATTACCGAAGACCTGAAGTCCGGTAAAGTTAAGGAAATCGTTACCCGCTTTCCGCCGGAACCGAACGGCTATTTGCATATTGGACATGCCAAGGCCATATGGATCAATTTCACGCTGGCCGATGAATTCGGCGGACGGACGCACTTGCGGTTCGATGATACGAACCCGGTGAAGGAAGACATTGAGTATGTGAACTCCATCAAGGAGGACGTGAAGTGGCTCGGATTCGATTGGGAAGAGCTGCGGTACGCGTCCGATTATTTTGAAGAGATGTACAACCGTGCGGTGCTGCTGATTAAGAAAGGGAAAGCTTACGTGGATGACCAATCCGCCGACCAAATCCGCGAAACGCGCGGAACCCTGACCGAGCCTGGGCAAAATAGTCCGTACCGGGATCGCAGCGTGGAAGAAAATCTGGATCTGTTCGAGCGGATGCGCAAAGGGGAATTCGCCAACGGCGAACGCGTGCTCCGCGCCAAGATCGATATGGCTTCGCCGAATATCAATTTGCGGGATCCGGTCATCTACCGTATCTCTCACGCGCATCATCACAATACAGGCGACAAGTGGTGCATTTATCCGATGTACGCTTTTGCCCATCCGCTGGAGGATGCCATTGAAGGGGTTACGCATTCCCTGTGCTCCCTGGAGTTTGAAGATCAGCGCCCATTCTATGATTGGGTCGTGGCGGAATGCGAGATGGACAGCACGCCGCATCAGTATGAATTCGGGCGTCTCAACGTGGCGCAGACGGTTACGAGCAAACGCAAACTGAAGCAGCTCGTAGACGAGAATGTTGTGGACGGCTGGGATGATCCGCGCATGCCAACGATCTCCGGACTTCGCCGACTGGGGTATACGCCTGAAGCCATTCGCAACTTCGTGTTTGAGACAGGAATTTCGAAGGCGTACGGCACGGTGGACCGCCAAGTAATGGAACACTTTATCCGTGAGGACCTGAAGCTGAAGGCCCCGCGTACGATGGCTGTGCTGGACCCGCTGAAGGTGGTCATTACGAATTACCCTGAAGGTCAGATCGAATGGCTGGACGCCGAGAACAACACGGAGAATCCGGAGATGGGGATTCGCCAGATTCCGTTCTCGCGTGAGATCTATATTGAGCAAGAGGATTTTATGGAAGATCCTCCGAGCAAATATTTCCGCTTGTTCCCGGGCAATGAGGTGCGTTTGAAGCATGCGTATTTCATCAAGTGCAATGACGTGATCAAAGACGAGAACGGCAAGGTCGTCGAGATCCACTGCACGTATGATCCGGAGACGAAGAGCGGGAGTGGCTTTACCGGACGCAAGGTGAAAGGAACGATTCACTGGGTGGAGGCCACGCAGGCCGTGCCTGCCGAATTCCGCCTGTTCGAACCGCTGTTCAAGGACGAAGAGGAAGAAGCCGAATTGGTGCAGGAGGTTGCAGGCGAAGCGGAAGAAGCAACTGCCGAGAAGTCCTTCCTGGACGACATCAATCCGAACTCGCTGCAAATCGTGCAAGGATTCGTGGAACCGAATATGAAGGATGCTGCACCGCAGGACAAGTTCCAGTTCTTCCGCCACGGATATTTCAACGTCGACTCGAAGTATTCGCAGCCAGGACGTCCGGTATTTAACCGCGTGGTCTCTCTGAAGAGCTCGTTCCAGCTTCCGAAGAACTAATTAAGATACACGGGATGGGCGGCGTAGAAGAGGTCTCCCGCGACCTTATAACGTAAACAAGACTCGAAGATTCCGTTACAGGATTCATTCGAGTCTTGTTATATTATGGTGATACCAGCTTGCAATTGGAATGGCTTGCGTACGGACCACGTTCTAACTCGCAGCGTACTCCTCGATCTCGTCGACTTCGGGATCGTCCGGATGCAGCGGCTGATACCCGTGCTTGCGAAGGTTGTACCACATCCAGCCAAAGCCGATGGCACCCACAATGGCAAGCATCGTGCCGGTCCAGTACATGATCTGCGCCCCGAAGTTCTGGAACATCCAGCCGCCGGCGAGGCCGCCGATGACGCCGGATATGCCGCTCCAGCTTAAGGTATAGATTGCTTGTCCGGAAGCACGGTACGGCGTCGGAACAAACAGCATCGTCAGCTGTACGCCGACATAGAAATAGCCGCCGAAGGTTACGCAGTGCAGCAGCTGGATGAAGGCCACCTCCAGCGCGCTGTTGGCTTCCGCCATCAGCAGCCAGCGGAGGGCGAAGAGCAGGCTGACAATCGTCAAGCAGCCGACCAGGACATTGATTTTACGCTTCAGGAAGCGGTCAAACAGAATGAAGATCACCACTTCAAATATCGACGAGAAGAAAATCGCCAGGCCCACCATCTGCTTGGTACCGCCAAGCTCCAGAATGTAAAGGGACATAAAGGTGTTATTGGCTGTGTTCGGGATGGATACCATGATGCCTAATAGAATGAACCAGACAAAATAGGAATTCAGGAACAGCCTGCTGAGTCCTTTAAGGTTAACCGATGCTGACGCCGTTGTTTTCTGGATGGAGGGCAGTGTGAACATGAACAACGCCGCCACCAGCAGCATGATCGAGAACACGATGGAGATGCGTCCCGATCCGAGCCGGTCGATGACAGGTCCTGCAGCAATTGCCGTCAGCGCCCAGCCCAGGGACCCCCATAGCCGGAACGAACCGAATTTTTGCTGCGTCCCCTCAATATAGGTTAGAATCAGCGAATTCGTCTGTGAGAACATCGGAGTCTGGAAGAAATAAAAGAAAATCATCGTCATGTATATCATTGCATAGGTATTCGCCTGAAATACGAACTGAACCAGCAGCAGCGTACCGGTCATCATGATCAGCAGCACGCGTTTAATGTTGGCCGCCCGATCACCCCAGAATCCCCAGAACGGATTTGCGAAGATGGACACAAATGGCGCGATGGCCATCAGGCTGCCGATTTCGATTTTGCTCATGCCGATGTCTTGTAAATATAACTGGAAGAAACCGGTGAAGATGACCATGGTTCCGTAAATGAAGAAGTTGAACAGCTTGAGCGATGTCAGCGAAGGTTGAGCATTGTCCATATTCCGCAAGTAGGTCATTCCTTTCAAACCGAATGCAATCCAAAATCGCGGCAACGAAAAAAAGCCGCTTTCCTTTCAATGTATCACGCATTGAAAAGGGATACAAACCATCTTTTAAATGATTTTCCATTATTCTGGTTATTAACCTATAAACTGAATCAGGTTTTTTTACAACGTGTAAGAAAGGCTGGTAGAGCATATGAGCGGTCAACCCATAGATGTCGGCCTTCCGCCGGACCAGGTGACGGGTATCGTGCTTGCAGGTGGAGCCTCCCGGAGAATGGGGAGAAACAAGGCGCTGCTGCCCATAGAGGGAATGAGTCTAATCGAACGAACAGTTCAGGCGCTTGGCAAGGTTAGCGGACGGATAATCCTATCCACCAATGCCCCGGACTCTTATCCATTTCTCGGACTTGAATGTGTTCCCGACCTTTATGTCGGGCAAGGCCCGATGGCGGGACTCCATGCAGCGCTCAAGTCATCCCAAAGCACATGGAACATGGTTGCTGCGTGCGACATGCCCCATATCCATGAGCGTTTCCTTCGGGGACTGCTGGATCTGGCGAACAAGCAGCATACAGCAGACGCTGTCATCCCCGTTGTAGATGGTAGGGTGCATCCGCTGCTGGCGGCATATCGCAAAGAAACCGCAGAAGGCCTTGAACGCTGGCTGATCAAGGGACAGCTGCGCATGGTGGAGTGGGTGCAGGAGCTGGATGCCGTCTTTGTGCACGAGGAGCAATTAGAGGCAATGACGGGCCTTGATCCGCGCAGGATTTTATTTAATATGAACACGCCAGGGGAATACGAGGAGGCAGGCGGCCTGCTGAACACGGACTTTCCTAAGGAACGATAGTAGAGTTCTCATAGCAGCATCAAGGTGCAAAGGTTGATGAAACCGGTACTCATCCTAAAAAATAACCCCGCCATCTAAATGCTTGGCGGGGATTTTAATATAGATCATACGACTGCCTTCAGCTATTATACGCACAGCAGATGGTTTATCCGCCGATCTGTGACATACGCCGGACGGTGGGGGTATGGCTTTGCGTTTTTTTCTCGAGCGCGAGCGCCATTTCATGATTCAGCGGTTTGGCGCCCAGCGCTTTGCGGAACAGGTTCGCCACCGCGGAAGGATCATCGACGACGCGGCGCACGTTAAATTCGTCGGACCAGTACAGGCAAGCTTTGATGTGGCCGTCAGCCGTCAGCCTGAGGCGGTTGCAGGAATCGCAGAAATGATCGCTGACCGGATGGATCAGACCGAAGGTTCCTGTAGCTCCAACCACCTTCATATTTTGTGAGGGCCCATTGCCGGATGGCCCCTGCTCTTCTTGAATGGTCCAACCCGCATCCTGGCACACTTCGGATACCCGGCTCAGCGGCATATATGAATCTCGCCAGGCATCGGATGCTTGGCCGATCGGCATGTATTCAATAAAGCGGACATGTAGGGGACGATCGAGCGTCAGCGCGATAAAGTCGCGAATCTCGTCTTCGTTGAAGCCCTTCATTAACACCATGTTCAGTTTGATGGGATCCAGGCCGGCTTCATAAGCGGCTTCAATGCCTTCCAGCACTTTGCGCACTTGACCGCCGCGCGTGATGCGCGCGTAGCGCTCCTCATGAAGCGAATCCAGGCTGATGTTGATTCGGGTAAGTCCCGCTTCCTTAAGCAGACGAGCTTTGGATGGGAGCATGATCCCGTTGGTGGTGAGGGAAATATCCTGAATTCCATCAATGGAAGCAATCATATGGACCAAGGACTCCAGATCCTTGCGCACCAGCGGCTCGCCGCCGGTAAGGCGTACTTTGGAGACGCCCATAGGGGCAAGGACGCGCATGATCGCTGCGATTTCTTCATAGCTCATAATCTGATCGTGAGGTTGGAATTCCAACCCTTCTTCCGGCATACAATAGACACAACGAAGATTGCATCGATCCGTCACTGAGATACGAATATAATCATGGACCCGACCGAAAGAATCTTTAAGCGGTTCGATCATGGAAATCCCCCTTTATAGCATGCATGGTCACATTGTAGCTATTCCCCGTACGGGAGTCAATGCACCTTTTGGGTCATGCCGGCAGGACAAGCTGCGGCAAAACGGCCATTGTTTTGTGAGAAGAATCACAGAAAACGCTTTCGGGATCCAGTATATTGAAGCTGTGGACAAAAGCTTTCTCCCCTTGAAAGCGAGTAGTGACATTCTAGATTTCCGAAAGTTTCCTGAATTTTCCGAAATTTTCGGAAATCATTTCAAACTGCTTTCATTAGACGTTCATCTAAGATATACTGTCAAGGATATCTCATCCAACAAGAAAGGTTACCAATAGGAGGTTCGATATGGCGATATCACCTGTTCAAACTTTGGAGGTGCCTGACGTCTGTCACAGATGGCTTGAAAACCGGGGGACGGTCTACGAGCTGCTGATTGATTTTTTGGGCAATTGGCCCAGCTTGTCTATGATTGCGGAATGGAGCCGCGGAAGTGGAATTAGCAAGGCTGCGGAATGTTCGAAGGCCGGTACGGACCTGATGACATATTTATGTGGACGCTCACCTGAGGAATTGGTTCGGATTTGCGAATATGAAGGGGCGGAATACCGCCAATTGCTTCAGCAGTCCAAACAGCGTCAGGCGGCAGAGTCTCATTATACGAAGGATGGATGCGCTCAGGATTTAGCCGATTGTTATGCATCCGTCGGTGTTGCCTTTAATAAACTGCACGGCGAAGCGGACGATCATATAGCCATTGAACTGGAATTTATGACACTGCTTCATGACCGTATGCTGAACAATACGTATTGTGAACATAGCATGCTGCAATTGATGGAGGTTCAAGAGAAGTTTCTGGAGGAGCATCTGTTGTCATGGGTGCCATCCCTCTGCAAAGATTTGAAGGAATCCACGAAAAGTCCGCTTTATCAGTCGGTATTCAGTCTGCTGGAGGAGTTCCTCGCACAGGATCTGAACATGCTGAAGACGTGGAAGCATTCCAGGGAAGCTGTGCTGGTACATTAGCGAGCAAGACAACATCATCGTCATCAAAAAAAGCCCCGGTCTCCTAGTGTAGGAAGCCGGGGCTTTGGTGTTCTGCTTAATCTTCGATTCTTTTCTTGCTGAACTTCATCAGGAACTCGTACACGATAGGTACCACCACGAGCGTGAGCAGCGTCGAACTGATCAGACCGCCGATAACCGTAATGCCGAGACCTTTTGAGATGATGCCTGCGCTGTTCTCCCAGCCGAATACGAGAGGCAGGAGAGCGCCGATGGTTGCGAGTGCCGTCATCAGGATTGGACGAAGACGGGTAGCTCCGGCTTCAAGCAGGGCTTCGCGGGTGCTCATTCCTTCGCGTTCCATATGGATCACGCGGTCGATCAATACAATCGCATTGGTCACGACGATACCGATCAGCATGAGTACGCCCATGAGTGCAGACACGTTCAGTGTCTCGCCTGTGACGAGCAAGCCGATAATGGCTCCGATGACAATGAACGGCAGTGAGAACAGGATGGCGAACGGTGCGAGACCGCCACCGAATGTAACCACAAGCACAAAGTATACAATCGCAATGGCTGCCAGCATGGCGAGTCCAAGCTGTCCGAAGGTTTCGTTGATTTGCTCGGTGACGCCTCCGAACTGGACGGAAACGCCGTCTGGAAGCTCAAGCTTGTTCACTTCAGTCTCCAGGTTGGTGGAGGCCGACCCTACATCGCTGGACAGGATATCGGCTGTAACGGTCACAACCATTTTCCCGTCGATGCGCATAATGGAATCTGGAGTCGTTCCTTTTTCCACCTTGGCTACATCCTTGATCGGTACTTCGATCCCGAGCGGAGAGGTGACGGTTTCGTTCTCGATTTCCTTTATGCTCTTATAGGTTTTGCTGTCCGTCTCAATGTAAACATTGTAGGTCTTGTCCTCAATTTCGACTTCGGTCAAGACCGGACGTTCCCGTACCGGAGCCAGCTTCATCGCGAGTTGTCCTGCTGTCAGGCCAAGGGAGCTCAGCTTCTCTTGGTCGGCAACCAGCGTATACTGCTCGAACGCTTCGGACAAGCTGGTTTCTGCATTGTCAAAGGTTGCGGTATCCTTGTTTGCGAGCTCTGCGATTTGATCAGCCACCGGCTTGATCTGCTCCAGAGAATCGCCAAAGACGTTAACCGTTAACTGGCTGCCGCCAAAGCCGCCGGCCGCCATGTCCATATTGGACCAAGTACCATCCGGCACTTCCTTGGCAAGATCCTCGACAAGCGCTTTTTTAACATCTTCGAAGTTTTTCGTGTCCGGGTCATACATAATATAGAACAATCCGGAATTGGCCGATCCCATGCCAAGCGGATTGCTGCCGCCGATGGAGTACTGCATCGTTTGCACGCCAGGCTGATCCAGGATCAATTTCTCCGCTTGTAATGCGCGTTCCTCTACATCCTCCAGCATGACGCCAGGTTCAGGAGAATATGTCACCATGGCATATTTGTCTTCCTGTTCAGGTATAAAGCTAACTCCAAGGTACTTCGTCAGGAACAAGCTTCCTGCCAATAATACGATGGCTGCCAGGAATGTAATGGCTTTGTGATTCAGCGTCCATTTCAGAATGGAACGATACCCGCGGGCCATTGCGCCCGGTTTCTCTGCATGATCATGTTTGTTCTTCAAGCCTTTGCGGAACAGGCTGTGCGCCATGGCGGGCACAAGCGTGATCGCCACGACCAGGGAAGCGAGCAGTGCGAAGACCATCGTCAATGCAAATGGCATGAACAGCTCTCCGACCATACCGCTGACCAGGGTAAGCGGCAGGAATACCGCGATGGTTACGATGGTGGAGGACATGATCGGTACAAACATTTCACGTGTAGCAGCGCTAATGAGCGCTCGGCCCGTCAACTTCTCGGTCGAGAGGGACATGCGCCGGTAGATATTCTCGATTACGACGATCGAGTCATCGACAACCCGGCCGATGGCAACGGTCATGGCACCGAGCGACATCATATTTAGGGTGATATCCATTTGTCTCAGGCACAGAACCGCAATCAGCAAGGACAATGGAATCGAAATGATCGATATAATCGTCGAACGGATATTGCGCAGGAAGACCATAATGATCAGAACGGCGAACAGCGCGCCGAATAATGCCTTGGAAAGCATCGTATGAACAGAGTCTTCAATCGGCTTGCCTTGGTCCAGCATGATCGTCAGATCCATGCCCGGATAAAGGCCTCTCAATTCTTCGGCCTTGTCTTTGACCTGATTGACAACGTCAACCGTATTGGCGTCGTTGGCTTTCACGATTTGGATACCGATCGATTCCTTCCCGTTGGTGCGGGAGATGGATTCCGAGGTTCCGATAACTTCAATTTTGGCAATCTCGCTGAGTTTTATGGTTGGAATGCCGGTTGGAACGGCAGGAGCACCGCTTGGTCCTCCGGCAGCCGCACCAGCTCCAGGAGCGCCTTGTTGACCTGCCCCAGCTGCGTCACCGGGAGGCTGCTGCGATGGTTGTTGACCTGCCCCGGCATTCGGAGCACCCGCTCCGGCAGATGCATCTGCGCCGCCGCCACCCGGAATAACCGGAATAGCGATATTCTTCAGATCGTCAATGCCGATGATGCCGCCATCAATGGCAACGGCCTTCTGGGATTTTTCCATTTCGAACATGCCGAGCGGAACGTACAGTGCGGAACCCTGTACGATACCTTTGACGGTATCCTCCGTCAGGCCGAGCTCGTTCAGTTTGTCCTGATTAAACTTAAGCTGTACTTCGTTCACGAATTGTCCGGCTACCTGGATGGAAGCAACGCCGTCCAAATCCTCCAGCTCAGGAACGATGTCATTCTCTGTAATACGTGTCAATTCATCCAATGCCATATTGTCTTTGTTCGCAATACTTAGGGAGACAACCGGCATGGAGCTCATGCTGAATTTGGATATGGTAGGTTTCTGAGCGTCATCGGGCAGCTTTACCTCGTTAATGGCTTCACGAACAGCAGCCGTAGCGTTGTCCAGATCACTACCATAATCAAACTCAACCATGACATTGGCTGCATTCTCCATGGAAGTGGAGGTTACGGTTTTGACGCCGTCGATATTGCGGAGTCTCGTCTCGAGCGGTTTGGTGACATCCTCCACAACACCTTCAGGGGCTGCACCGGGATAGATCGCAGTGACACTTAAGAACGGGACGTTAATATCCGGAATGGTTTCTTGCTTCATTGTCAGTCCGCTGTATAACCCACCGAAGCTGACGATGATGGTCAGCAGCCAGATCGCAAACTTGTTGCGCAGCGAGAAATTGATAATTCCTTTCATTAGGCGATTCTCTCCTCTCCAGAACTCTATGTCTCTAACTTGGACTCATTTCCCTGCATAATTCCACCGGGCGTAAGATAGCTTTCAAGCACAGTAACGATGGTGCCCTTGAGCTCCGTAAACAATGCTTCAAGGTCCTCGATCCCCTCCAGGTTAGCAAGCATTCCTTTCAGAACGGCCCTGCTGGGCTGGAGGGCAAGCAGTTCCTTCTCCATAATATTGAGCGACTCCATTGCATCTTCCCGGACATCCGGCTCCACCTGAATCTTCTTGAGCTCGTTCTTCATCGCCTTAATGACGATGAGCGGGTGACGCGTCGTGCGGATGTCGGTCTGGCATAATTGGCCCAATTGCCCAACCGCCTCCATCGGAATCAAGGGCTCGGGCCGTCTGCGCAGAATGCTGGCTACGATATCATCGAGCAGTTGGATCTGGTGATCTGCCGTGATTCCCACATTCAAATGGAATCCCGGCATGAACAGGAAACGGATATACGAGCCCAGCATGCTGGCCATAAACATGCCGATCTCCATCGTATACGGCTCCACGTCCGGTCCATAAATGGTTTTAAGCTTATTGTTAAACCACTGCAATGCAGCGAGCATTTCCTGCCGCATGTTTTCCTTGTCAAAGGGCGGTTTTCCCGGCATCTGATCATGGAACTGCTTCATGAGAAATTCCCGGATCTCCAGAAAATGGATCAAAAGCACTTCCGTCTGCTTGCGCAGCTGCTCCTTGGGCGCAAGCAGCGGATCGTGGTCGACCCGGAGAATCTCGTCTTTAATCCGGCTTGCGATATGCTCGAAAATGCTCTTTTCCAGTTCCTCTTTGGACTTGAAATGAAGATAGAGGCTGCCTTTCGACATCCCGCATACTTCGGCGATTTCCTGCATGGAGGTAACCGAAGAGCCCTTCGCGGAAAACAGCTGCATCGCAGTGATGAGAATTTGCTGTCGTTTTTCTGCCGTTTTATCAGCCAATTAATAACTCACCTCGCTTGAGAACTTTGCGGTTCTTGGATTGACCATAAGGTCAAGAATTATTATATATGAAAAAGAACGACCGTTTCAACTTTACTACGGTCGTCCTTTTCGTTAGGTTCTGAAAACTTATGAAATTATACGAAAAAATCAACTGATCAATTTCAGGCCGACAGCCGAGCACAGAATCATGGCGATAAACAGCACCCGCCGCCACTCCTTTGGTTCCCCGAACAGGAACATCCCGGTGATCGCGCCGCCCGCGGTCCCGATTCCCGTCCAGATAGCGTAAGCAGTCCCCATAGGCAGTATGGTCATGGCGTAGGAGAGAAGGGAGAAGCTGGCGGCAAAAGATACGGCCAAAATCAGTACATAACGCCATCCCTTGCGCTCCGACACGCCTTTGATGCCGATGACGCCGCCGATTTCGAATAATCCGGCAAATACAAGAGCAACCCAGGCCATTACTTACTCACCTCCGGTTCTGCATGATCCGCCGTAACCAGCTTCAGGCCGATCACACCTGCCAGCAGCACGCAGATCAGAAGCACCTTGAGCAGTTTAAACGGTTCTCCGAAGAACAGCATTTCGGAAGCGACCGTTCCGGCTGTGCCGATTCCCGTGAAGACGGCATACACCGTTCCGACCGGCAGCCGTTTGGCTGCCTCGATAATAAGATAGAAGCTGACTGCAATGGCGGCTACGGTTCCAAGCCATTCCAAGATGTTAGAGGAATGCTTCAAACCCATAACCCATATCACTTCAACCACCCCAGCAAGCAGCACAAAAACCCAGTTGCGATTCATTATGATTGTCACTCCTTTTATGAATACAACAGTAACCCCTCACGGCTACCGATTCCTATTCTCCTTAAGCCTCTTTATCATGCGTAGAACAGGAGACATTAACTCTTGTGGGTATACCTTTGCTTCGTTACTCCTAACCAATACACAGGCCAAGCGGCCACGAGCCGCCTCATGGCCCGTTCTTCTCCGCCGTACACGGTCTCCAGATGGATTCCGTCCAGCAAGGTCATATAGGCAATTGCGGCATTCCGCGGATAACGGATGATGCGTCCGTGCACCGGGCATCCTGCGGCAAGCAGTTTGGACAGGTTCTCCTCCTGCTGGTCCAGCAATGGATACACCATCCCCATCACTTCGTCATACAGCGCGCTTGGCGGGAAGAAGGCCATCCGCAAGAAGAACCGGACTTCATCATCCAGGCGATAAGCTTGCAGACGGCTTTCTAGAAAGCCGTGCAGCTGCTGCTCCAGCGGCCAATCCGCATGGTCGAGGAAATACGCTACCATCAAGTCCTCTTGACGCTGGAATACGTCCTGAAGCACCTGCAGGAACAAATCCTGTTTGCTTGAAAAATGAGCATAAATCGAGGGTTTCTTAATTCCGCAATCATCAGCGATATGTTTCAGCGATGCCCCTTCGTAACCGTTCTTGGCGAAGTGGGCAAGGGCGGATTGTTTAATGTTGGCGGCACTCATAATCATCCTCCTAACTAACGATCGTTAGTTATATTTCTAGCAAATAGTTTTAGCATTGTCAATATCTTATTTTTGAGCATCGGGCCTTGTCGGCTCAAAGAGAACAGTCTTTAGTTCCTGGGGGAGATCATGTAGAATATGGGTGATCGGCATCGTACATACAAAAGAGACGAAAAACGATGAATAAACAAGGGGTATACGGACATGAGAAAGGGAATTGAGGCTGTACTGATCACCGCGCTTTTGTTCGCGTTTTATTATTTTGGCATGGATTATTTCGGGAAGACGACCGGGACCATTATCGGGATATTCTCCACCTTAACCGTAGTATCCATCGGCTTCATGATTTTTATGGAGAATCGCCATCCCAGCAGCACCATGGCCTGGATTCTGCTGCTGGCACTTGTCCCGATCGTCGGGCTTGTCTTTTATTTTTTGTTCGGACAGAATTATTTCAAACGGAGAAAATACGACAAAAAAGCGCGGAGGGACGGCCTGGTGTACACCAGCGAGGTCCTTCGCAAAAGCACTCCGGACGTCTCCTGCTTCAAGCCGGAAGTGCAGCAGCTCCTTCAGCTGTCTGCCCGGCTGGCGCGGACGCCGATTTCCTTCTCAAGCGAAACGCGGGTACTGACCGATGGGGAAGAGACCTTCGAGGCCTTGATCGCGGAGCTGGAACAGGCAACGCATCATATCCATATGGAATATTACATTTACCGGCCGGATGCCATCGGAACGCAGATCCAGGAAATTTTGATACGGAAGGCGAGAAAAGGGGTTGCCGTGCGGTTTATGGTGGACGCCGTTGGCAGCTTGCAGCTGCCGCCTACCTTCCTGCAGGAGATGAGGGATGCGGGCATACAGGTTGCCGTATTCGGCAGTCCCAAGACGATATTCTTCACGAGCCGCGTGAATTACCGCAATCACCGCAAAATCGTTGTTATTGACGGCAGTGTCGGATTCGTGGGCGGATTGAATGTGGGGGATGAGTACTTAAGCCGCAGTAAGGCATTCGGTTTCTGGCGCGATACCCATATGCTTGTTCGTGGAGAGGCTGTCCGAACGCTCCAGGTTGTCTTTCTGCAGGATTGGCAGTACATGACGGGGGAGCAGCCAAGTGAGCCGATCTATTATTCACCGGATTTGCTGGAGAACCGTGCCGGTGCCGTCCAGATTATCGCAAGCGGACCTGACAATGAGCGAAGAGCCCTGAAAAACATCTTCTTCTCCATGATTGTGTCTGCTCGCAAGTCGGTATGGCTGGCTACGCCTTATTTTATACCGGATGAAGACATATTCACCGCGCTCAGGGTTGCCGCCTTGTCCGGTCTTGATGTGCGGATTCTGTTTCCGTCGAAACCGGACAAATGGCTGCCCTTCCTGGCTTCCCACTCCTATTTTCCGGCTCTGCTGGATGCCGGGGTAAGGGTGTATGAATATGAAAAAGGGTTTATGCACTCGAAGCTATTGATCGTTGACGGCGAGGTCGCAACCATTGGCACAGCTAACATGGACATGCGGAGCTTCCACCTTAATTTTGAGGTTAATGCATTACTCGTTCATACGGAAAGCGTAGGCAGGCTGGTATCCGATTTCGAGCAGGACCTGGAATCCGCCATCCTGTACGACCGCAATCATACCCGTAAAAAAAGAATCATGACCCGGCTGCTGGAGTCGGCTGCCCGGCTGATGTCACCTCTGCTGTAAGCGGTGGAGGTGGGTAACTGGCGGTACATACCGGCACTTTATGCGCGTACATACATAATTATTGAAAGAATTTTAAAAGGTAGTGAAACCCAGCCATTTTTGCAGTTTAAACAGGATGTCCTTCATCCATGTCGTTTTTCCCTGATAAGCCTCGGCTTCGAGACTAAAGGCTGCGCCTTCGTTGAACCATATCCGATGAAAGTAACGGTCCAGGTCCCGGGTGAGCGGATGATCCTTAGGTGCGGCTATCCACAGATTGTTTTCCAAATTGAGATCGGCCAGATTCCGCTTGGTGAAATTGGTTGACCCACCGGTAATCACGGACTTGCCTGTCGGTTTGGCAATGTACATGAGCTTGGTATGATACTGCTCTGTACCGGTGTTGTACCAGCGGATGGAAATGTTCCCCTTGGATTTCTTGATGAGCTCAGCGGCAGCCGGACGGTTGGGGATGCCGATCTTATCCCGGCCGAAGGCGTTCTGGTTCGGATCCAGAATGAGGCGTATATCAACGCCACGGTCCGAGGCTTTTAGAAGCTGGTCCATGACGTTGCTGTCAGCCAGATAGAACATCCCCATCCAGAGCGTGTCCCCGGGCTGTGATTGCCCAATGGCCTCCAGAACATATTTATAGATTTTCCCTTCCGTCAAATAACGAACATCGACATCGTTTGCTTGACCAGAAGGTTGCACGGGTGGGTTAGAGCCCGGCTCATACTCCGGCAGTTTGATGGGGCTTGTAAGGTTAACGGCGGCTTGCTCGGCTGCAAGCATATCCCCGATGATGTCCCCGCTCGTTTCGAAGGCGATGTTCGAGTGGAACGCACTGGCATCATGGATGTTGGCCGAAGTGACCAGTGCGGTGTTCTCGCTGATGACGACTTTACGGTGATTGGCCTTCACGTTCAGCAGCTTCAGATAGGAGCGGACCGTAATATCAGGTGCTTCGTTTGCCATCAGATTGGGGAGTGTCCCCTGGCCCGATTGGCCGAACCACTGGACGAACGTACGCCATACGGCGGAATAGGCGGGCGTGGAGTCCCGCAGCCGGTCGACATCGGTGATGATCACATGAATGCCGGCAGCCTTCATGGTCTCGAATTCTGGCAGCGAATAAGAGCCGTATCCGGTGTTCACTTCATCGGAAATAAAGAAGATATCCATGTCGGGATATTTCTTTTTATGGGAAACAAGGCGATGGGCAAGCTCTTCGCTGACTTCGGGGAATTCCTGACCTTTATGGGTGTAGCCGTTGAACAGAAACATATCGATAACCAAGAACTTTCGGGATTCATCGATAATTTGACCGATGCGTGGTCCGATTTCACGATCATGTACCGGTTGACCGTCCGGTCCGGGATAGGTCAGGTCAGTCCACATTTTAACGTCGCTCTGGTAGAGCGGGCTTTCATAGGAGATCCCCTTCGGTAGCGGCTTATGAGTCTGATAGACCATTACGCCGATGAGCCATAGTATAAGAAGGACAAGGCAGATGAAAATCGCTGTTCGTGTTCGGGAGCTTTTGGTATCCGGTTTCCCTGGTACGAGCTGCGTCCCTGGATCGCCTGCATCGCTTGTATGTAGATCCTCTGAATTGCGGTTATGAATGAAATGGTGGAAACCCAATATAGCCCATCCTCCTATCGCTGTCATATACCGTTAATTAACATGAAAGTCCTGCTCTGACGCACTCTTCGTTTCTGCAATTCAGAAAGTGTGAGATTTGGAGCCTGAGTTGATCCTAGGAAGCCGGGGTAGAATGATATTCGGGTTTGTTTTTTCAAAATATGCGGTAGAATGGGTGAAGATCGAGTCGTTTATATTGTTGCTTAAGGATGATGTGCATATCCATGCAGCCGGGACAACCTGTGATGCCAATGATATGCTTATATATGGGTTATTTAAAGGATGAGCGAAGTGGATAAGGAGGCACGGGATGAATTCAGAACATAAAGAGACTGCGGGTAAACCTGCTGAAACCATTTCAGGCAGAGGATTGGAAAGACCCGAGGGCAGGCTGATGCCGGAAGTGTCCACGGGCGAACGGAAAATAGAGCATGTACGTTTATGCTTGAATGAGGAAGTAGGCTCCGTGGGAGTAACCACAGGTTTTGAACGTTACCGCTTCCGTCACTCCGCACTGCCGGAAATCGACTTTGACGATATTAAGCTGGACACTACATTTCTTGATTTTTCCGTACGAACACCTTTTCTGATCAGCTCCATGACTGGCGGAAGCAAGGCCACCGGAGAGATCAATAGACGTCTGGCTGAAGCAGCGGAACGGCGCGGCTGGGCTCTTGGGGTAGGCTCCGTGCGCGCCGCGGTGGAGAAGGAAGAGCTTGCTCCTACTTTCCGTGTCCGGGAGAGTGCGCCGAGCGTGCCGGTTATCGCCAACCTTGGAGCGGTGCAGCTGAACTATGGCTTTGGCCTTAACGATTGTCAGCGGGCGGTGGATATCGCGGGCGCGGACATGCTGGTTCTTCATCTAAACGGACTTCAAGAGGTGTTTCAGCCGGAAGGGAATACCCGGTTTGGCCGTTTGCTTGGGCGAATTGAGGATCTGTGCCGTACGCTGTCGGTACCGGTCGGCATTAAAGAAGTCGGCTGGGGAATCGATGGTGAAACGGCGCGGAACCTGCTGAATGTCGGGGCGGCCTTCATCGACGTGGCTGGTGCGGGCGGTACCTCGTGGAGCCAGGTTGAAAAATTCCGCAGCCCGGATCCGGTTCGCCGCGCTGCGGCTGAGGCTTTCGCCGGGTGGGGCAATCCAACCGCGGAATGCATCGTGGAGGTGCGCGAAGCTGCGCCAACCTGTGCGCTTATCGGCAGCGGCGGACTGCAGAGCGGCGTCGATGCGGCTAAAGCGCTCTCGCTTGGCGCCGATCTGGCCGGCTTCGGGCGTGGACTCCTGGGATCGGCGGTCGATTCGGTGGAAGCGCTGGATCAGCGGCTTGCCCAGGTGGAGTTGGAGCTGCGGACGGCGATGTTCGGAATCGGCGCGGCGAATATCGATGCGCTGAGGTCAACCAAACGGCTGATTCGTGTTTAAATGGCCGGGGGGATTTGCGGGATCCACATTAAAGCGATGGCAGTATATTCGTGTTGAAGTCTATCGGGTATCTGCTATAATTAATAAGATTGTTTAACAGGCGATTAGTAGCTTCGGCGATAAGAACCGAAGCTGTGTAATACTTACCAATTAAAGAAGTAAACCTGATAAGGAGTTGTCACATAAATGGCTTTAAAAGCAGGAATCGTCGGTTTGCCAAACGTCGGCAAATCAACATTGTTTAATGCGATCACGCAAGCGGGCGCCGAATCGGCCAACTATCCGTTCTGTACGATTGATCCTAACGTCGGCGTCGTGGAAGTGCCGGATGAGCGCCTCGACAAACTGACCGAACTGGTTCAGCCGAACAAAACGGTACCAACCGCTTTTGAATTCGTGGACATCGCGGGCTTGGTTCGCGGGGCAAGCAAAGGGGAAGGTCTCGGGAACAAGTTTCTTGCCCATATTCGTGAAGTGGATGCCATCGTTCATGTTGTTCGCTGCTTTGAAGACGAGAACATTACCCACGTTGACGGTAAAGTGAACCCGGTCAGCGACATCCAGACGATTAATCTGGAGCTGATCCTTGCGGATCTCGACAGCGTGGAGAAGCGGATCGACCGCGCGAAGAAGAACATGAAGGGCGGCAACAAGCAGTATGCTCAGGAGGTAGAACTGCTGGAGCGCTTGAAGGAAGCACTTTACAACGATCAACCGGCGCGCAGCGTGGAACTGAGCGATGATGAGAAGCTGATTGTTCGTGATTTGCACCTGCTGACATTGAAGCCGGTGTTATATGCGGCTAACCTGAGCGAGGACGGCGTTGCGGAAGCCGACAGCAATCCTTACGTGCAGCAGGTTCGTGATTTCGCGGCTGCGGAGAACGCGATCGTGGTTCCGATCAGCGCGAAGGTTGAAGCTGAGATTGCCGAGCTTGAGGGCGAGGACAAAGCGATGTTCCTTGAGGAGCTGGGGCTGGAAGAATCCGGTTTGAACCGTCTCATTAAGGCGGCTTACAGTCTTCTGGGATTGTACACCTACTTTACGGCAGGCGTGCAGGAAGTACGTGCCTGGACGATCCGCAAAGGAACGAAGGCTCCGCAAGCGGCAGGCGTGATCCATACCGACTTCGAACGGGGCTTCATTCGTGCGGAGGTCGTAGCTTACGATGACCTGGTTGCGGCCGGATCGATGAACGGCGCGAAGGAACGCGGACAGCTTCGTCTGGAAGGCAAAGAGTACGTTGTGAATGACGGCGATGTGATGCACTTCCGTTTCAATGTGTAGCAATTGAACGATTCAAAGGCCATGGCTCCATGTCACTTTGTGCATGGGACCGTGGTTTTTTTGAAGGGGAGAACCTTTACCGTCCGGTCAACTGCCTGCTAGTCAAATACGTCGTTTCATGGTAAAATAAAAAGTCGTTTACACTTCATTGTTGATGCGAAATGGAGTGCAAAAAGACATATCTTCAGGAATATATCTTAGAGAGGTGAATTCCTTTGTTGGACCGATTACAATCCCTTGCGGATCGTTACGAGAAGTTAAGTGAGCTGTTGTGCGATCCTGATGTCGCTAATGATTCCAAGAAGCTCAGGGATTATTCCAAAGAACAATCCGATTTACAGCCTGCTTATGAGGCTTATGTTGAATATAAAAATGTTATTGAAGAACTCGAAGCTGCCAAAACCATGCAGGGCGAAAAGTTGGACGACGAAATGCGCGAAATGGTGAAAATGGAGATCGAGGAGCTTACCCAGCGCGAGCGCGAGTTGGCGGAGAAGATTCGGATCTTGCTGCTGCCGAAGGACCCGAATGATGATAAGAACGTGATCATCGAGATTCGCGGCGCAGCCGGCGGCGACGAGGCGGCACTGTTTGCTTCCGACCTGTACCGGATGTATACCCGTTATGCGGATACCCAGGGCTGGAAGGTTGAACTGATGGATGTCAACACGAACGATCTGGGCGGCTTCAAGGAAGTGATCTTCATGATCAATGGCCGCGGCGCTTACAGTAAAATGAAATTTGAGAGCGGCGCGCACCGTGTGCAGCGTATTCCGGCTACGGAATCCGGCGGTCGTATCCATACCTCCACCTCCACCGTGGCGGTCATGCCGGAGGCGGAAGAAGTGGATATCGAAATCCATGACAAGGACATCCGCGTGGATACCTTCTGCTCCAGTGGTGCAGGCGGTCAGTCCGTTAACACCACCAAATCGGCGGTACGCGTAACGCATATCCCGACGGGGATCGTGGCTACGTGTCAAGACGGCAAATCGCAGAACTCCAATAAAGATAAGGCGCTGCAGGTGCTTCGTGCTCGTATCTTTGATATGATGCGCCAAGAGGAAGAAGCGAAGTATGCCGGGGAACGGAAGAGCAAGGTAGGTACAGGTGACCGCAGTGAGCGGATCCGTACGTACAACTTCCCGCAAAGCCGTGTAACCGATCACCGGATCGGACTTACCGTTCACAAGCTGGATCAAGTGATGAACGGTGAGATTGAAGAGATCGTTTCGGCGCTGACCCTTGCGGAGCAGGCTGAAGCGATGGAAAAAGGAGTATAACGCTTTGAAGCGGACGATATTTGAATTGACGCCGCAGCGCAGCATAAGAGAAGCCTTTGTGGAGGCTTCTTCTTTTTTAGACGGCATGCGGGTAATGGAGCCGCAGCGGAATGCGCAGCTGCTGCTGGAGCATGTGCTGGGATTGTCGGGAACCTCATATTATATGGCGCTCGCGGAGCCGTTTCCGGCGGACCGCCGCCACGCCCTGGAAGAAGCGATCAATCGCAAAGCTCAAGGCGTTCCTGCGCAGTATATTATCGGCGAACAGGAATTTTACGGCCGGCCGTTTGAAGTTACGCCGGCGGTTCTCATTCCGCGTCCGGAATCGGAGCTGCTGGTGGAAGCGGTGCTGAAGTATGGGCAGGGGCTCACTCCGCGATCAAATGATAGGCTACAGGCCATTGATATTGGCACCGGCAGCGGGGCCATTGCCATCACGTTGGCATTGCAGTCCAAAGGATGGGATTTGCATGCGAGCGATATTTCGCCCGATGCGCTGGAAGTTGCCGCGCGGAATGCGAAGCAGCTGAACGCTGATGTCGAGTTCCGGCAGGGGAACCTGCTGGAGCCATTCGCGGGCATGGCCCCGGACATCCTCGTCTCCAACCCGCCGTACATTCCGGCGGAGGATATTGAGGGGCTGCAGCCGGAAGTCCGCGATTATGAGCCGCGAACGGCACTGGACGGCGGGCCGGACGGATTGAATCCGTACCGGATCATGATGGCGCAGCTGCCCTTGCTGACAGCGCCGCCACGGCTGATCGCTTTTGAGCTGGGTATGGGTCAGGCCGAGGATGTGGCGGAGCTTCTGCGAAGTGCAGGGCACTGGGAGGAAATCGTCACGGTGCCGGATTTGGCGGGGATTGACAGGCATGTCTTGGGAATATCCCGTTAATTGTGTTCTGGGTGGATTTCTTTTAAAATAGATGATGGGCTGAGCCGATTAAATTATTGCTGTCGTTCAGATCGCTACATTACCTCAATTGGCAAATCAGTGTGTACAGCTCCGGGCACAGGGGGACCAAAGCATGCTTCAGAAATTCAAGAAGATTGATTTTGTTATCGTTTTTGTACTGTTGATGCTGATGGTTGTCAGTATTACATCGATATATAGTGCCACGCTCGACACCACTGGATTCGAAAAACACCATATCAAGATGGCGATCTTTTATATCCTCGGATTTGCAGCCTTTTTCGGGCTGAGTTTGATTGATTATCGGTTATGGAATAAATACGCACTGCACATATACATCGGCGGGTTATTAACCCTTTTGCTGCCGTCCTTCATCGGCCAGACCAAAAATAATGCCACGGGCTGGATTAATCTTGGTATCGTGGATTTTCAACCTGCGGAATTGTTTAAGCTAGTGCTGATTATATTTATCACCTATATTCTTATTCGTAAGAATAAAGCGAAGTTGTCTTTTTGGCGGGACATCGTACCGATTGGGCTCTTGACGTTTATCCCGTTTGCCGTTGTCATGGTTCAGAATGACTTGGGTAATGGACTAAGTTATATTGTCATCTTGCTTGGGTTGTTATGGATCGGTAATGTGAAGTTTTCGCACGCTCTTATCGGGCTGCTGCTTGTAGCAGGTATTGCTTTTGGTGGAGCACAGGCCTATATCCACTACCATGATGAGATTAAAGAATCAAAAATCATGGAGAGCCGCGGCCACTGGATGGAACGGATTGACCCATGGCTGATACCGGAGAAAGCAACGGCGAAAGCGAGTTACCATACTAACAACGCGAAGCTGGCCATCGCTTCAGGCGGTATGAGCGGAGAAGGGTACTTACAGGGAAGCTCCGTACAATCCTCACGTGTACCTTATACGTATTCGGATTCGATTTTTGTGCAAATTGCAGAGGAATATGGCTTTATCGGTTCTTCCGTTCTGTTGTTGTTATATTTCATCCTCATTCACAGGATGATCTTGATTTCATTGGAAAGCCGGGACAAAGCGGGGCCGTTTCTAATCATCGGTATTGTTGCCATGCTGCTGTATCAAATCTTTGAGAATATCGGCATGTTTATTGGATTGATGCCTTTGACAGGGATTACGCTCCCCTTCATTAGTTATGGCGGGACCTCGCTCATCATTAACATGGCGTGTCTCGGGGTCGTCATGAGTGTAAAGCTGCATGGACAAGAAGTGGAGGAAGATATGCCTAATCCTCAAACGTACCGTTCCGCACCACCTAAACAGGCTTGATTTACGTTTATCGGATTTAGAATCAAAAGAGATGCTATCGAAAGCAGCATCTCTTTTGTATTTTTTGTTGGTACCTACAGGAGGGCCCGTGAATTGTATTAGAGAAGGAAATCTTTTAGAATAATTCATTAGGGGCTAGTAGGCATACTCCTTGAAACGCTCCATTGTAATGCTGCCGTTAGACGTTTTTAACGGGTATCATTTGTATCAACGATAGCGACGTCAAACTTTCTTTCCGATTAATCGTTATATGCCTGTATAGGCAAACCGGGGGGCTAACAGCTCCGGGCACAGGGGGACCATAAAGAATGCTTCAGAAATTTAAGAAGATGGATTACGTTATTGTTTTCGTACTGGTTTTGATGATGGGTATCAGCATTACGTCGATATACAGCACAACCGTTGACACCAAATTTGAGGGCTCTCATCTCCGCATGATTGCTTTTTACATTGTCGGCTTCATTGCTTTTTTTGGAATAAGCCTGCTGGATTACCGGTTGTTGATTAAATATGCTAAATATATTTACTTGGGCGGATTGGCCGTGTTGGTCCTTGTTATGTTTATCGGTAAGGATATCAACGGCGCGCAAGGCTGGATTTACATTGGCAGTTTAAGTATACAGCCTGCCGAATTGTTCAAGCTGATCCTGATTATTTTCCTTTCTTTTGTATTGGTGCGCAAAAACAAACCGCTGCTGTCCTTCTGGAAGGATGTTGTTCCGATTGGACTTTTGGCATTCGTGCCTTTTGTGCTCGTCATGGCCCAGAATGATTTGGGTAACGCGCTCAGTTATGTCGTGATTTTGCTGGGGCTGCTCTGGATCGGGAACGTCAAGTTCTCCCATGCGCTCATTGGGCTTGCGCTTGTGGCAGGCGTGGCCTTCGGCGGCGCGCAGGCCTATATTCATTATCATGATGAGCTGCTGGAATCGAAAATTTTGAAGCCGCACTGGGTGGAACGGATTGATCCGTGGCTCTATCCGGAGAAGGCGACCGCCAAGGCAAGCTACCATACAACGAATGCGAAGCTTGCCATCGCCTCGGGCGGTATGAGCGGCGAGGGTTACATGCAGGGATCGTCGATCCAGTCGGGCAGAGTTCCTTATGCGTACTCCGATTCCATATTTGTGCAGATTGCCGAGGAATTCGGTTTTATCGGATCTTCCATTCTGCTTCTGTTATATTTCATCCTGATCCATCGGCTGATCCTGATTTCCCTGGAATCCCGGGAGCGTGCGGGACCGTTTCTCATTATAGGGATCGTGGCTATGTTCTTATATCAGATCTTCGAGAATATCGGCATGTTTATCGGCTTAATGCCGCTGACCGGGATTACGCTGCCCTTCATCAGTTACGGGGGAACTTCCCTTGTGATCAGTATGGCCAGTCTGGGGGTAGCCATGAGCGTGAAGCTGCATGGACAAGAAGTGGAGGAAGATATGCCTGATCCGCATGCATATCGCCCGGCAGCTTCTAAGCAGGCCTAAACTTTTCCTTGCGGGAAGCTCAATAACCGCTCCAACTCTAGTTTAAAAATGTGGGCATGGAAAACAGATAAACTAAATAATCGAGCTAGGCGAAGATGTGATTCCGAATGGGGATCGCATCTTTTTTTGGTTCGTGCCGCACCCATCTATGATTTTTATATCAAATTGCTAGATTCTACGTTTATATCTTTTTCCGGCGGACATACTGATAGCATCATAGAGTTTCGTCATAGAGAGGCGGTTGTCCGAGATGAAAAATTATAGTGAAACCCTCCGTATTATCGTGAAAAAAATGGTTGTGCTCTTATCCTGTATGTTTATGGTCATCATGGCTTGGGAAGGACAGCAGATTGATGCTTCCGTTGTGGGCGGTCCGATCCCCCAGGAATCGATACGACTTCGCATTCTGGCGAATTCCGATAGCCCGTCCGATCAGCTGGTCAAACGAGAGATTCGTGATTCGGTCGTTGAGCAAATGCAGCTCTGGGTCCTGCAGCTGGAGAACCCGCAAAGCCTGGAGGACGCCAAAGAATTAACCCGGCAGCATCTTCCGGAAATCCGCCAATTGGTGGGTGAAGAGTTGAAGAAAAGAGGAATTACGTACAGTTACACCGTAGAGCTTGGCGTCGTACCATTCCCGACTAAGTTATATGGGGGCACGGTGTATCCGGCCGGCGATTATGATGCGCTGCGGATTACTTTAGGGGAAGGTCAAGGGCAGAACTGGTGGTGCGTCTTGTTCCCGCCGCTTTGTTTCATCGATGGTGGCAGCGGGGATGCGGCGGCGCAGCCTGTTGACACAGGTATTCAAACGGTTTCTGCTGAGTCTGGTGAGGCTTCTCAAGAGGAAACTCCGAAGAATGCAGGCGATAGCGAACCGGAGGTCCGCTTCTTCTTGTGGGATATGTTCCTTGGCATTTGGAACTGGGTGGTAAGCTTGTTCTAAGATTATGAGCGAGCTGATTTTCAATCCTGACCCGGTATGATAAACTTTGATGTAGAAGAGTGCTTTCTCTTTGGCGCGACTGGTTTGAATGGGAACCGGCACGGGACTGAAGAACGAAAAGCGCTTTTTATTTTGGGACATAGGCAAAACTCGCATTGAAGTTTATATATTTCATATACAGAAAGTTTGGGATAGGTATGGAACAGAACGAGAACGGCATGGAACTTAACCAGCAGCGGGATAACGGCTTCCGCCATGCTGCTGCAAAATCAACCCAAGTGTGGCACGTCTCGAACTCGCTTTCCAGGGAGGGCTTGGGCTCGGAGAAGGAAGCGAAGCAGGCACTCAGGGAAGCGGGGCAGGTGCTCGAGCTCGGCGGAACGGTGGCCTTTCCGACGGAAACGGTCTACGGGCTTGGCGCAGACGCCGGCAATACCGAAGCGGTTGAGCGCGTCTTTGCCGCAAAAGGCCGGCCGTCGGACAATCCATTGATCGTGCATATTTCGGAGCTGACTCAGCTCGACGGCTTGGTCCGTCATGTGAATGAGACGGAACGGGCGCTGATGGCAAGGTTCTGGCCTGGGCCGCTGTCGCTGGTACTGCCCGTTAAACCGGGAGCAGTATCCCCTCGTGTGACGGCAGGGCTCGACACCGTTGCCGTGCGGATGCCGGATCACAACGTGGCGCTGGCTTTGATCAGCGCCGCCGGGCGTCCGCTGGCTGCGCCGAGCGCGAACCGTTCCGGTCGGCCAAGTCCGACGCTGGCCAGCCATGTCCTGGAGGATCTGGCAGGGGCGATCGACGGCGTGCTCGACGGCGGCCCGGCCGGGGTGGGCGTCGAGTCGACGGTGGTACAAGTCGGCGAAGACGGCGCCGTCACGGTGCTCCGCCCGGGCGGCGTCACGGCCGAGCAGCTTGCCGCCGTTGCGGCAAGCGTGCGCATGGCCCCGGCGCTGCA
>NZ_BIMF01000016.1 GCF_004000945.1 Paenibacillus lautus NBRC 15380 | reverse complement strand
GCTCCTGTGGCTCCTGTGGCTCCCGTAACTCCGGTTGCTCCTGTAGCTCCGGTTTCACCAGTTACTCCCGTGGCGCCAGTCGGACCAGTTGCTCCGGTTGCCCCCGTTGCTCCTGTGGCTCCCGTAACCCCGGTTGCTCCCGTAACACCAGTTTCACCCGTTGCTCCCGTTGCTCCTATAGCACCTATCGCTCCTGTCGCTCCCGTAACTCCTGTAGCCCCTGTCGCTCCTGTTACCCCGGTTGCTCCCGTAGCGCCAGTTGCTCCGGTTGCTCCTATAGCTCCTGTTTCTCCTGTTTCTCCAGTTACTCCCGTAGCACCGGTTGCTCCAGTTTCACCCGTTGCTCCGGTCGCTCCGGTTGCTCCTGTAACTCCTGCTACTCCAGTTGCTCCAGTTTCACCCGTTGCTCCTGTTACCCCGGTTGCACCTGTTACCCCCATTACTCCGGTTACTCCCGTGACCCCGGTTGCTCCGGTTGCTCCCGTTACACCTGTCGCTCCAATTACACCTGGCGATCCTGTTGCTCCTGTTGCACCCGCTGCGCCGGTCGGACCTGTCACACCGGTCGAACCTGTTCCTCCTGTTACACCCGTTATCCCAGTCGGTCCGGTCGCTCCTGTTATCCCGCCAGGCGCTCCCGGTGGTCCTTCCGGACCTGATGGTCCCGTAGCACCCATGGCACCTGTTGGTCCGGTTGCTCCGGGCAAGCCATCCACACCAGTTGTCCCGGTCGCTCCTGTAGCACCTGTCGGGCCAGTAGCTCCCGTCGCTCCTGCCGCACCAGTTGGTCCTGTTGCTCCAGTCACGCCCGGCTCTCCGTTACCCGGCACGCTTTCTAAGGTTTCCTGGATCGTGAGACCTTGAACACTTTCAGCGCTCGTCCTTGCAACAGCTGATAGAGATTGCAGGGCATCGTTTTGGACAGTCAGTGGGACGTTTAACGTAGACACGGTTCCTGAAAGAGCATTGGTATAGTTGGTCAACTGTTCATTCAAAAGCCCGGGGGATGCTCCATTCAGCAGTAAAGAAACAATACCATCCGCTGCTGCTTGCAGCCTACCTAACTGTGGTCCGGAACTCCCTAATCTCGCAGCCTGTTGGTTGATGCCTTGGAGTACATCAGCAAGCTGCTGGCGCGACCCGGCCCCTGGATTCGTCGTTGCATTCATAATGTAATAAGGCAGATTGTTCATTAAATTGACTAGCGGGACAGCATCCGCACTCGGAAACGCATTATCCAGCCTTGATTGAATACCATTTTGCAAATCAGCGATATCCGGACCGATCTCGCTGCCGACTCCAATTCGTTCTCCATACGATTGAATCAACGTCATGACTTCGTTCAATCTTGTTAAAATCCCTTCCAGATTATCCGCATTGGAAATCCTTGCAATCTGTTGTACGACCAGCCTAAGGCCCCGTCGTTTCCGCAACGAGAACCTCATGCCCGAGACCAGATCGTTAAGGCTCTGCAATTGTATTTTGATTAGTGTGAAATTCTCATTAACCGGCTGTTCCACAAATGCGCGTAACAGTGATGTTAATTGACGGATCAATGTAACGAATCGAGTGGCTTGGTTCTTTCCGACACGGATTCGCCCGGGTGTAAGTCCCTGAATTACAGTCTTGCTGTCCCTACGTTTCCTTCTTTCTTGCCTCAATCGATTTCACCCCTTACGATCTCATGCATCCGCAAACGCCTATTTATCACACTATTCAATTCATACGATTTTTGTTCTCGGGTGCAAGCAAGAAACGTGCATATTACTACATACGGGCACATGATAGAAAAAAAACGAACAGACCTGTGCTTACAGATCTGTTCGTTAGATTGAACAATAAAACTTATGAGTTTCCCGCTTCTCGCTGAAGCTTGTCTAAATACGCCCGATCCTGTTTGGACAATTTCAGCTTGTCTAACAACTCCGGGCGACGCTCCCATGTCCGCTTAAGCGCTTGTTCCCGACGCCACACGTCAATATTCGCGTGATGACCGCTTAACAAAATATCCGGCACTTTCCAGCCGCGAAACTCAGCCGGCCGTGTATAGTGCGGATATTCCAGCAGGCCTGTACTGAATGAATCAGTCACCGCTGAGGTTTCATTGCCAAGCACACCAGGCAGCAATCGGACCACAGAGTCGATGACAACCATCGCCGGCAGCTCTCCGCCGGTAAGCACGTAATCCCCGACGGATAACTCATCGGTAACAAGAAACTCGCGAATGCGTTCATCATAACCTTCGTAATGCCCGCATATAAATACCAGATGGTCTTCCTGAGACAACTCTTCCGCCTTTTTCTGCGTAAAGGTCTCTCCTTGCGGACACATCAGAATGACTCGCGGAGGCTTGGCTGTTCCAGCGATATCCGCTGAAATCTCCCCGGAAGGATTAGCCCCATCCTCATGATTCGAAATCGCATCCGTATCAGAAGCTAGGATATCCTCCACCGCAGCAAAAATCGGGTCCGGCTTTAACACCATTCCCCCTCCGCCGCCATAGGGGGTATCATCGACCTGACCATGCTTGTTCCCGGCATATTGGCGAAAGTTGATAGCATTCAAGTTCACAATTTGTTTTTCGGCCGCTTTCCCCAAAATACTCGAATGAAACACACCATCAAACATCTCGGGGAACAGCGTCAGCACATCAATCCGCATGAACTATAACAACCCTTCCATGAGATGCACGCGGACAAGCTTCGATTCCTTGTCTACATCAAGTACGACATCCGGTATGGCCGGAAGGAGAATTTCTTTTCCTTGAGGCGTTTTGACAACCCATACATCGTTAGCGCCTGGCGTCAAAATTTCAGAGATCGTGCCGAGCTCCTCGGCCGGGTCTTCATCGGTCATCACCTTGCAGCCAATGATCTCATGGAAATAGTACTCGTTCTCCGGAAGCTCCTCCTGAAGATCCGCTGGAATCTTCAACAGCGAGCCCTTATATTTTTCGGCATCATTAATGCCATGCAGCTCCTTGAATTTAAGGATATACATGTTTTTATGAAAACGGGATGTATCCACCGTTACTTCTACCTTGCTCCCCTTGTCCGGGACAATATACAACTGGCTCTTTGGAGCAAATCGCTGATCGGCAAAATCCGTATGCGGCATGACTTTAACTTCCCCGCGGATGCCGTGCGTATTCACGATTTTCCCTACGGTAAACAACTTTTCAGACATGGTCTTCCTCCTGCATCACTTAATGAACGTTCTCGCTGGTATGACCGGCTGATTTCTTCAGCATGTACGAAAAAGGGCTAGGACATGCATCCTAACCCCCTTTCGTATATTTTAAGAAATGATATCAACGGTCACCCGTTTATCCATTTTAACCGCCGCCGATGTTACGACTGTACGCAATGATTTGGCGATACGCCCTTGTTTGCCTATGACCTTCCCGACATCGTCAGGATGCACGTACAGCTCATATACAATCAAGTGCTCCTTCTCAACGGTCTTCACAGTCACATCTTCTGGATGATCCACTAAAGCCTTAGCAATAACGCGAACTAATTCTTCCATAGATAACCCTCGCGATCAGTCTTATTTCTGATGCTTCAGCTCATGAAATTTCTTCATTACGCCCGCTTTGCTAAGCAAGTTGCGAACCGTGTCAGATGCTTGCGCACCATTTTGAAGCCAGTTCAGTGCTTTCTCTTCATCGATTTTAACTTCAGCCGGTTGAGCAACCGGATTGTAATAACCGATTTCCTCGATAAAACGGCCGTCACGTGGGGAACGGGAATCAGAAACCACCACGCGGTAGAAAGGAGCCTTGTGAGCACCCATGCGTTTCAGACGAATACGTACTGCCATTTGAAAATTCACCTCCTTCAAAAAATGTCCATTCGATATAGCCGAGACTTAACGGAATGGAAACTTCATGCCTTTTCCGCCGGTCAAGCCTTTCAGCTGTTTCATTGCTTTGTTCTTGCCGCCTTTAGGACCCATCATATCCGAGAACTGTTTCATCACGCGGCGCATTTCGTCAAACTGCTTGATGAGCCGGTTCACTTCAGCCAGCGAGGTTCCGCTGCCTGCCGCAATCCGTTTACGGCGGTTGTGATTGATAATGTCAGGCTGCTGCTTCTCCGCCGTTGTCATGGAGTGGACGATAGCCTCGATGCGTCCCATCTGCTTCTCGTCAACCTTGAGATCCTTGGCTTGCTTCATCTTGCCCATGCCGGGAATCATATCCATCAGCTGGTCCAGAGGACCGAGCTTCTTGACCTGGTCCATCTGCTCCAGGAAATCCTCGAACGTAAATTCGGCATTACGCATTTTACGTTCCATTTCCTTGGCCTTGTCAGCATCAATGTTCGATTGTGCTTTCTCGATAAGAGACAGCATATCGCCCATTCCGAGAATCCGCGATGCCATCCGTTCCGGATGGAACGGCTCCAGCGCATCAATCTTCTCGCCAAGTGCAGCGAATTTGATCGGACATCCGGTAACCGCCTTAACCGAGAGGGCGGCACCGCCCCGAGTATCACCGTCCAGCTTCGTGAGCACGACACCCGTCAGCGTCAATTGCTGGTTGAAGCTTTCCGCGACATTCACCGCATCCTGACCCGTCATCGCGTCAACGACAAGCAGGACTTCATCAGGATTCACAACGCTGTGAATCTGCTTCAATTCTTCCATCAGCTCTTCATCGACATGAAGACGGCCGGCGGTATCGATAATGACATAATCGTGACCATTATCTTTGGCATGCTGGAGGCCCTGCTTCGCGATTTCGACCGGGCTTGTCTTGTCTCCTAAAGAGAACACCGGCACGTTGATCTGATTACCGAGTACTTCGAGCTGCTTGATCGCAGCAGGACGATAAATATCGCCGGCAACGAGCAGCGGTCGGCTGTTCTGCTTCTGAAGCAGCTTGGCCAGCTTGCCCGAAGTCGTTGTCTTACCGGCACCTTGCAAACCGGCCATCATAATGACCGTTGGCGGCTTATTACTCTTCACCAGTTTGGCTTGGCTTCCTCCCATCAACTCCGTCAGTTCTTTATTAACGATGTCAATGATCACCATGCCGGGCGTAAAGCTGTCCATCACTTCCTTGCCGATGGCCTTCTCTTTTACTTTGGATACGAAATCCTTAACCACTTTGAAGTTAACGTCGGCTTCTAGAAGCGCGAGTCGAACTTCACGCATGGCGGCTGTTACATCTTCTTCGGACACCTTGCCTTTACCACGAAGCTTGCTGAACACATTCTGTAGTCTGCTGGTCAATCCTTCAAACGCCATATCCGCCACCTCCGTTCATACTTAATCCCATACTTTTAAACGTTCAACCATATCGGTTATTGCTTGCTTATCATGTTCACCCAGGTCGCTACTCTCCACCATTTCCCGAAACTTATCCAGCTCCCGGATGCGCGTTTCATGCTTGCTCAGGAGCCCCAGCTTCTCTTCATAGGACTCGAGCACCTGTTCTGCGCGCTTAATATGCTCATAGACGGCCTGGCGACTAATCTCAAATTCACCAGCGATTTCTCCGAGGGAAAAATCGTCATGGAAATAATACTTCAAAAAGGTCTGCTGTTTCTCTGTCAGCAGCTGCTCATAGAAATCGAACAGCAAATTGATCCGGTTCGTCTTCTCGAGCCGATTCTCCTGACTCATTTAAGGGCACCCCCTCGTCAAGGAAAAACACTTTACAGTTCGCTTAACGAACCTTATCATACAAAAAACAAAGAAGGATGTCAAGCCATTTCCCTTGTCATCCTTCTTCATGTGCAGGAAGCCTTCTTCTACCCGTTCAACCGATAGGAAGAAGGTATATCAGTATCGCAAAAAAGTGAAGAATCGAACCCGCCAGCACAAACAAATGCCAGATGGCATGATGGTATGGGAAGCCCCGCCACACATAGAATATGGTGCCCAGCGTGTACAACACGCCGCCAACGGCAAGCAAAGTCATCCCTTGAGGAGCTACAACCGCCGTTAACGGATTCCAGGCAATGACGATCAGCCAGCCCATCGCAAGGTAGAATATCGTCGATAGGAACAAAAACTTCTTGACGAAGAATGCTTTAAATATGACACCGAACAGCGCAGTGCCCCATACGATCCCGAAGAGACTCCATCCCAGCGTTCCCCGGATGGCAACCAGCAAGAATGGCGTATACGTCCCTGCGATGTACAAGTAAATGGAGGAGTGGTCCATAAACTCAAAGAAATCCTTGGCTTTCCCGTCTCTCAAGCCGTGGACGAGCGTTGAGCTCAAATACAACAGCAGCATCGTCGATCCGTAGATCGTGAAGCTCACCACATGCCAGGCTGTGCCTTTCAAACTTGAAAATACGATCAGGAGCACCAGCGCAGCAACGCTTAGTGCCGCTCCTATGCCATGTGTTATTGCATTCGCTATCTCTTCTCTGCGTGGATAAGTGTAAGTATTGGCCATAACAGGTATCCTTTCGCTTGTCATCTTATACTTCATTATACGCCCTGCGGGCATGCAAAATCAAAGCCGCCCCCTATATCAGCCCCCCTGCGATTGGAAAAATTGCTGGATGGCGCTGACGATTTGGCGGGACGCAGTGCCGTCGCCAAACGGATTATGGGCTTTTGCCATGCTGCGGTACGCTTCCTTATCCGACAGCAGCTGCTCTATTCCTGCCTGAACCGCTTCACACTGCGTGCCGACGCATTTTAGGGTACCGGCCGTGACTCCTTCCGGGCGTTCGGTTTTATCCCTCAGTACCAGAACCGGCTTCCCTAGTGACGGCGCTTCCTCCTGTATGCCGCCGGAGTCCGTCAAGACCAGATAGGAACGCTGCATGATATGATGCAGATCTACCACATCGAGCGGTTCGGTCAAGTGGATTCGCTCGTGCCCCTCAAGCTCTTTCGCGACCGCCTCCTGCAGCACAGGGTTTGGATGGACCGGATATATCACTTCAATGTCAGGGTGCTTTTGGATCACACGCTTCACTGCCTCAAACACCCCTTTCATCGGTTCTCCCCAATTCTCCCTGCGATGCATGGTCATCAGTATTAATCGGCTATTTTTCCGTAACTTGCTCTGTATCGGATGCTCAAAAGGAGCCTGAAGCGTCCACTTCATCGCATCGATTCCCGTGTTTCCCGTTACATATACGTGAGCCGATCGGTTCTCGGCATTGAGATTAGCTGCGGACAGCGCCGTCGGGGCAAAGTGCATATCAGCCACTCTGCCGATCCACTCGCGGTTCATCTCCTCTGGAAACGGCGCGTATTTATCATACGTCCGAAGCCCTGCTTCCACATGTCCCACCGGAATCTTTGCGTAATAAGCTGCCAAAGCACCGATGAATGCTGTCGTGGTATCCCCGTGGACCAGCACAAGATCATATTTTCTCGCTTGGAATACCTTCTCCATCCCTTTTAGCAGGTCAGCGCTCAGACTGTATAAGGATTGCCCTTCCTTCATGATATTCAGATCCGTTTGCGTCTGGATTTCAAAAAAACGAAGCACCTGATCCAGCATCTCACGATGCTGTGCGGTTACGCATACGATTGGAGTTAAACCCGGGGCTGACTCCAATTCCTTGACCAAAGGTGCCATTTTAATCGCTTCCGGACGCGTTCCGAATATAACAAGAACATTTTTCTGTTTCACGAACCTTCACTCCTCCTCGTTTTATATGAAAAGATAGATCTGAAACCTCATATCTTAAGCATTATATGGCAAGTTGATAGATTCGTTCCGGTCAGTTGCACCCTTGTAGAAATCAACCATTTTTCGGCCTTTCGGCTCATTCGTCCAATTCTATGAAGCTAGCAATGCATATATTATCCCGAGTACAAAAGAAAGGAGGAAACCTCTTGGCTGTTATCATTTATCCGAGAACGATGAACTGGTCGTATATGAAACAGAGACCGCAGCAGCTTATGACTCAATTGGGGGCGCTTGGTCATCAGGTTTTCTTCGAAAACCTGGCACCGCTGGATAAGGAGTTCAAAGAAGTGGAACCGAATGTGTTCCTATTCACAGATACCAAAACATTTCTGCACAAAAAACTGCCTGCCCTTCGCAAAGAGCATCCGATTGTCGTCTGGACGACGTGGTCTAAACTCCGGACGCGCATTTCCACTCTCTTTCAGCCCGACATTACGATCTACGACTGCTGCGATGAATTTCCGCATTGGGCTAAATATGAACCCAAAATGATTGACGAGGCGGACCATGTTGTATGTACCGCAGAGGTGATTCACACCCGGTTATCCTTGGCGTATCCGGATAAACCGCTTACCTTGATCCCGAATGGCGCTGACTCTTCATTTTTTCATATTCCATTCAGTGAAAGACCCGCCGATCTCCCTCCGGGTTCTGTTGTTGCTTATATCGGTGCTTGGGCGTATTGGGTAGATCATGAACTGTTCGCCAAGGCGGCCATTCAATTTCCAAACGTCCACTTCGTTTCCATTGGAGCACCTTATGGCAGCTCAGGCGATTATTCGAAGCTTCCCAATGTGCATATTCTCGGGGAAAAGCCGCACCAGGAGCTCAAGCGTTATCTCGCTCACATTGACGTTGCATTGATCCCCTTCCAATACCATCCGATTACGCTGGCAACCAATCCAGTCAAAGCATATGAGTATCTGGCATCCGGTGTTCGCGTATTGTCAACGGCTCTGCCGGAATGCATTGCCATGGAGCCGCATGTTACCACGGCGACAACCCATGATGATTTTTTGGGCAAGCTGTCCTCCATGCTCCATCACCCGGATACAGCAGAGCATAAGCTGGCCCGCATTGCCTACGCCAGAGAGAACCGCTGGGTTGAACGCGGATTGAAAGCCGATCAAGTGATCCAGCAGGCCATCCTGGACAAAGGCATGAACACCCTTTGAAACCCTATGCCATACTCCGTACGCAGCCATTCGGCTATAGAGCCAGCGATACATTAGCCTATCGTGAACAAATCATTCAGGAAGTCTCACAAATAGACCGTGAGTGGATTCTATGGGGCGGTAACTTCTCTTTTTTCAATAAAAGCACACAGACTTTCATTCCAATGCCAGCTCATATTCCAGATCGTGTTGTCTGTATTTGTATGAACGGCGCACCAATCTATTGGAGAAAAGCCTGGCTGCTTGCCGCCCTCACCCGCTGGAACGACAGGCTTCCTGCTGCCAGATTTCTGCCTTATGATCTGCTGCCCGCCGATCCAAGCCTTACGATGCATCTAAACCCATCGCAAAACCCTCCGTATCAAAAGGATCTGGAGTATATTCTCCCTGTTCTGTCTGCAACAAGGATGCGAGAGAAAACCGCCAGCTCCACAGGGACTTTGTCCCCTGAAATCCCTCCGCAACCTGTCGTCTCCATTCTGATGAGCATTCATAATATGAAGGACACTTTAGGCTGGAGCATCCGTTCCGTGTTGGCACAATCAAGCGATAACTGGGAGCTGTTAATAGGCGATGACGGCTCTGAGGACGATAGTCTGGAGGAAGCCTGCGCTTATCCTGACAGCAGAATTCGGGTTCTGTCCCAATCGCGTAACCGCGGAAAAGCAATCATGATGAATCGCCTGCTTTTTGAAGCAAAGGGTCGATATATTCTGGAATTGGATGGAGATGACTGGCTGGTTCCTGATGCCACCGCACTCCTGGCCGAAGCGCTTGACCAGAATCCGGACGGCAGGATGGCCACAGGCCGGTATGGGTGCTGGGAACGAACCCGGCAGCTCGGTCCTCTATGGAGAAGAAACGTTGATTCGGGCAAGCTTTATTCGGCATGGTCTGCTTCCTTAAATCGAACGAATCAGCATGTACACCCGCTCGTCCCCCGTATGTATCGAAAGTCATCCCTAATCGCCATTGGCGGCTGGTGGAATCGGGAGGATCGTCTCGGACGTATCTTCGAAGATATCGATGTTACCGCCAGGCTTCTTAAGCACAGCTCGCCAGTTCAAGTCGATGCCCTCTTGTATCATCGCGTCATTTATGGCAGCAGTACCAGCCAACGTAACCGCAGCCTCTTCGAAGCCTGGAATCAGCAAACACACAAGAGCTAGACAGCGCTCGAAAAGGAGGTGATACGTACATGCATATTGCCGCTTCCGGGTACTATGGAATGGGAAACTTCGGTGATGATTTATTTCTTCACACCCTTCGCCAAGTATTCCACGATCATCACGTCTATCCCTGGAACGCCCGATTGGACCCCCATCAGACGGATGCCTTCATCATCGGCGGTGGAGATTTAATTACACCCTACTCGTTCAATTCATATTACTTCCCTCCGCAGCTCAAAGGACAGCCTACCTGGGTCTACGGTGTCGGCATCGTGGATGCCTACCCGGAACACACTTGGCCTGAGGAGCAGGTATCCGCCTACCGGGAGATGATCTCCAAGGCAAACCGCGCGGTGTTCCGGGATGAACGATCGTCGGCCATCGCCAAACGGGCAGGCTTCCATCGAAACGTCGAAACAGCCCCTGACATGGTATTTGGCTATCGTCAGCCCGATATCCCGGTGAAACGATTCTCTAAGCGTCCAACGATTGGCGTCGTTGTATTTTCCTACGAATCATTTCCGATGGACAACATGACCAAACTGCTGGGACATCTTATTGCAAAGGGCTATCATGCCGTCCTGATCCCGGTCATTCATCATCCGGGCAATGCGTACTCCGATTACAACACATGTCTGCAATTGCAGCAAAAGGTAAAGGAGTCTACACCCGGCGCTTCCATTGAGACGCTGCCGTTCCTTATGGATATTGAGCTCACTTACCGTTTCATTCAATCTGTCGACTATTTAATATCGTTCAAGCTTCACCCGTCGCTAGCCGCTTTACGCGGCGGCAAGCCTGTACTGGCGCTCAGCACCATGAGCAAAGTGCATAGCCTGCTGAGCTCTTTTCATCTCGGTCAATACTTTACGGATTATCGTCAGCCGCTTGATGTTCTGGTCGATAAAACCGAAACCTTCCTTAAATACGGCCCTGGTCATGTGCAGCAGATTATGCCCATGATCCGCGCAGCGGAGGAAGAAAGCACCGCCTCGCTTCGGGGTTTAAAGAAGCATATCGAAGAGCACAACCGTTGGTAATACAGAAAGGAGAATGACTATGTGTTGCTTCCTGTTCTGCAGAAGACTTGCAAGGCGAGTCAAGGTGTTAACACGGCAGGTCGAACTTCTAAGCCAGGAAACCAGTCAATTAACCGAGCGCGTAGAGTCACTGGAGAGTCAAGTCCTCACGGGTTTAACGATTATTCCGGAGCTGATTCAATATTTCGAAGCCCGTACCGGCCAAAAAGTACGGGTTAGCACAACGTTTGTCACCTTGGAAGGGGTCGTTTTGGCTACCGCCGAAGATGGTGTTCAGCTCCGTGAAGCATCGGGTGACCTTGTGCTGATTCCATTCGCCAGTATTACATCCGTTCAGTAATTCCTTCGGATGATACTGGATATCAGCTTCAAACTTTCATTACGGCAAGGAGGTTAACCGATATGCGCTACGTGGATTGGCTGCAAGGATTTATCGGCTCGGAAACCGAAGTAACGGTGTCGGGAGATGTGATCATTGGCACGCTGACCGAAGTGGGCGAAGGAACCATCACCTTAAAAGTACCGCCCATCATCTATGGTCCTCCTACAGATACGGCCATCATCCCGCTTCGTTCGATTGAATTCGTTCGGATCGTCTCTTCATAAAAAGCTTGTGCCCGTAGATCGAGCCGAACATGAAAAAGGACCGAAAGTATATCTTTCGGTCCTTTTGTATACATATTCGACTAGACCAGTTCTAGTCCTGTTGTTCTACGGCATTCTCTTCTTCCTTAATCAAACCCGCAAAGAGGGCATGAACGAACTGCTCCGAGTCAAAGGTCTGGAGGTCACCCATTTTCTCTCCCAAGCCTACCAGCTTCACCGGAAGATTCAACTCTTGACGAATCGCGATCACGATGCCGCCCTTAGCCGTACCATCCAGCTTGGTTAATACGAGGCCGGTCACGCCGCTCTTCTCCCCGAACAGCTTCGCCTGGCTCAGCGCATTTTGTCCTGTCGTCGCATCAAGGACCATCAGCACCTCATGCGGGGCACTCGGGATTTCGCGTTGAATGACGCGGAAGATTTTATTCAGCTCTTCCATCAGATTGGTTTTGTTCTGAAGGCGTCCCGCCGTATCGCAGAGCAGAACATCCGCTTGCCGCTGCTTGGCTGCTTGAACCGCATCGAACATGACGGCTGCCGGGTCTGAACCGGGCTGCTGTTTAATGACTTCAACGCCAACCCGTTCTCCCCATACTTCCAGCTGTTCGATCGCACCCGCACGGAACGTGTCGCCCGCTGCGAGCAAAACCTTCTTGCCCTCCTGCTTATAACGATGCGCCAGCTTGCCAATCGTCGTTGTTTTACCGACTCCGTTAACACCGACAAACAGAATGACCGTAATTCCATCCGGATTCTCCCGCAGCTCATTGCTGCTATCATCACGAAGGAGTCCCATCAGCTTCTCTGACAATACCGGCTGCAGATCGGCAGCGTCCTCAATCCGCCGTTTCTTCACTTCGGCACGAAGATCGTCCATCAGATCCATCACGGTATTGACGCCGACGTCAGCGCCAATCAGAATCTCTTCCAATTCCTCGTAAAATTCTTCATCGATCTTTTTCCGGCGAATCACCAGGTCCGACACTTTCTCGATAAATCCCTTCCGGGTTTTCTCGAGTCCGTCGCGGAACTGTTTTGTTACGTTTTCCGTTTTGCTGGAAATGCTCTCTTTTAACTTCTTAAAAAAGCTCATACGTACCCTCCATGTCGTTATGTTAAATTAGGCAATCTCCGCTTCCTCATTCTCAAGCTTGACGGACACCAGCTTCGACACGCCGCCTTCTTCCATCGTGACGCCGTACAGCACATCCGCCTCTTCCATCGTTCCTTTGCGGTGGGTGACCACAATAAACTGCGTTTGTTCGGAGAACTCCCGCAGATACTGGGCAAAACGGACCACGTTCGCTTCATCAAGCGCCGCTTCGACCTCATCCAGTACGCAGAACGGAACCGGCTTCACCTGCAAAATGGCAAACAGCAGCGCCATAGCGGTTAATGCACGTTCTCCACCGGAGAGCAGCTGCAGATTTTGCAGCTTCTTGCCAGGGGGCTGCGCAACGATATCTATCCCCGTCTCAAGCAATCGATCCGGATCGATCAGGACCAGGTCGGCTCGTCCGCCTCCGAACAACTTCGTAAATACCGTGCCGAACTCGCGCCGGATTGCATCGAATGTCAGCTTGAAGCGCTTGGACATTTCATCGTCCATTTCCTTAATGACCTGATACAGCGTTGTCTTCGCTTCAACCAAATCCGCCTTTTGCTCACTCAGGAACAGGTATCTCTCATTGACGCGCTGGTACTCTTCAATGGCCCCCAGATTCACATCCCCCAGGGAAGTTATCGACCTCTTCAAATCACGCACTTCGTTCTGAGCGGCCGTGATGTCTTCCGGAATCGGATACCGCTGCTTGGCAAGCTCATAACTCAGCTCATAGTCCTCGCTTAATTTCTTCAATATATTCTCAAGCTCAACATCGAGCCGGTTTACCCCAATCTCGGTTTGGCGAAGCTGATCATCCACGGCCCGCAGCTGCGTGCGCTGTTCCTTGGTTTCGCTCTCTTCCAGCTCCAGCTTCCGGCTTAGCGCGGTGCGTGCAGCCCGTTTGAATTCCAGCTGCTGCGTAGCCTCTTCCTTCTTCAGCTTGTACTGGTTCAGATCCTCGATCTGCTTCACGCTTTCGCTTTCGTTCTGATTCAGGTCGGCTTGAACGGAGGCCAGCATCGTGCGGTTCTGTTTCTGTTCCTTCTCGTGGTTGTCTACATCCGACTGAAGGCGCTTGAGCTGCTCTTCCAGCGAGAAGGTTTCCTGATCCAGCTTTCCTTCGCGAACCTTGAGGTTTGTCAGCTGACTCTGAAGCTCTTCCTTCGCCGATTCATTGGCTTTCCGGGCAAACTCTGCAGCTTGGATGGCCAGATGGGTTGATTTCTCTTCCTCCTCCAGCTCAGACAACAGCTTCTGGGCGCGTTCACGGCTTTGCTGAATTTCTTTGGCTTCCTTCTCCTGACTGCTCTTCTCTTCGCCTGCCAGCTCGGCTTGTTCGAGGACGTGGCGCAGCTCATGCTCGAGCTGCTTGCGGTCGCCTGCAGCCTGCTGTTCCTCAATCCGCTTGTCGTCTCCGGCTTTGCGGAGCTCGTCCAGCTTATCCTGAGATTCAATCATTTGATTCCGGACGCCTTCAATGCCCTGCTGCAGCTTCTCCAGCTGCTTCTCGGTTTCCGAAATTTCCTGATCGAGCTGCTCCAGCTGCCGCTTGCGCCCCAGCAGGCTGTTCGTTTTCTTATGCTGACTGCCGCCTGTCATGGAGCCGCCTGCATTAACCACGTCTCCCTCAAGCGTAACTACGCGGAAGCGATAGGAGAATCTGGCAGCAATCTTGTTCGCTTGCTCCAGGGTCTCGGCGATAACGACATTGCCCAGAAGACTGCCGACGATGTTACTGTATCTCGAGTCGTACTGGACCAGCTCCGAGCCAAAGCCTACAAACCCGGCTTCCCCTTCTGCCAAGTGCCGGTCCGAAGCGGATACATTCCGTGGACGAATGACGTCCAAAGGCAGAAATGTCGCCCGTCCTAACTGGCGCTGCTTCAGGAAGGCAATCGCCTGCCTGGATACGGATTCGTTCTCCATGACGATATGCTGAACCGATGCACCAAGAGCGGTCTCCATGGCAAGCTCCAGCTTTTCCGGCACCCGAATAAGCTCGGCCACCGCACCATGGACCCCGTGGAGCACGGATTTTCGGGATGCCTTCAGTACTTCCTTAACACCCAGCATAAATCCGTCAAAGTCGTCTTGAAGCTCTTTCATGGTATCGCGGCGGGAAATTTGCGCTTCCCGCTTCTGCTCCCATTTCCGAAGCGCTCCCTGCGTCTCTTCCTGCAATTTCTGCAGGGATTGATATCGCTCACTCTCGCTGATATAACCGCTGCGGAGATCTGCAATCTCTTTACCGAAACGTTCAATACTCCGATCGATGCTCTCTTTGCGGCGGAGCAAATCCTCTTTCAGGGCTTCCCATTTACCGGACTCCTCTTGCGCCCGATTCATTCGACGATCCAGCGCTTCCTGCTGCTGGTCGGCGTACCGGATTTCATTCCGGGCTTGAGCCATTTGGTTCATAAGCTCCAGCAAATTCCCCTTCAAGCTCTCTTCCTGCTGCTGGCTGATTCCGCCGGTTACGCCAACCAGCTTCGCTTCTTCCGCTGACAACTGGTCCCGCACCTGGGTTAATTCCTGCTGGAGCTCCTGGAGCTTGCTCTTCATGCTCGCAAGCTCGCCTACGCGCTCTCCCAAACGATGATCGCCTGATTGCAAACTTTCTTCCAACTGCTCGCGCGTACGTTCCAGGTTGCGGCGGCGTTCCTTGAGCACCTCGCCATAGCCTTCGCTTTTCTCAAACAGCTCGCTGAATTGAAGCAGCTGGCTCTGCAGATCCTCAACTTCCTGCTCCAGCTGGCGCAGCGCCGATCGGTCACTCTCCAGCTTGGCATCGTGCGCGGATACAACAGTGGACAAGGCGAGCTGCTCTTCCTTCAGCTGCTCCAGCTTGGCATTGGCCTCGCTCCATGAGGTATGTATCTGTTCGATCTGATACACATACAGAGAAATTTCCTTGTGCTTCAGCTCTTCCCGAAGCTCCTTGTAGCGAATGGCCTTCTCGGACTGTTCTTTCAGCGGTCCGATCTGATCTTCAAGCTCTGTGACCAAGTCGTGGATACGAAGCAGGTTTTGCTCCGTTTCATCCAGCTTGCGCACAGACTCTTTTTTACGAGATTTATATTTAACGATCCCCGATGCTTCCTCAAATATCCCCCGGCGATCTTCTGAACGTGTACTCAAAATTTCCTCAATGCGGCCTTGTCCAATGATGGAATAGGCTTCTTTACCGATTCCGGTGTCCATGAACAGCTCCGTAATATCCTTCAGTCGGCACGATTGCCGATTAATGAAATACTCGCTGTCCCCGCTCCGGTGCACCCGTCTGGTTACAGTCACTTCATTAAAATCCAGCGGCAATACATGATCCTCGTTATCCAGCGTAAGGGAGACTTCTCCATAATTAACCGCTTTGCGCGCATCGCTCCCGGCAAAGATAATATCCTCCATCTTGCCGCCGCGAAGCGATTTGGCGCTTTGCTCGCCAAGCACCCAGCGGATTCCATCGGAAATGTTACTCTTACCGCTGCCATTCGGACCTACAACGGCTGTAATTCCCCGGACAAATTCCATCTCCGTCTTGTCGGCAAACGATTTAAATCCTGCTAACTCGATCCGTTTCAAAAACATATTCGACCTATCACCTCTCCTGCTATTGTACCATAAGTAGAATCGGCTTCACCGCCGTCTTTGGACGAGGTCCATCTACATTGTAAACAGCTGTCCCTTTACAAAAGACAGACAACGAAAAGAGCAAAAAACAGTCATCCTATCCGGGTCCGGTTATCCGCTTGACTGCTCTTTGCTCTTTGTTTGTCATCACATCAGCGAAGCTTCAGGCATCCGCACGTTTCAGCTGCTTTAAGGCTACTGCCGCTGCCTGCTGCTCGGCTTCTTTCTTGGATCTGCCGCTTCCGCGTCCAAGACATTCGCTTCCCATGTATACCTCCGAGACAAACTCCCGCTCATGTGCCGGTCCTCGCTCTTCTACGATACGATATTCCAGTGCGCCCATGCCGTGATGCTGGGTCAGTTCCTGAAGCTCGGTCTTATAATCGCTCATCTGCGGACGACCGTTGACGGTCACCGTGGGAAAGACATGGTCGCTCAAAAACCGGCGAACCGCTTCCAATCCCTGATCCAGATAAAGCGCCCCCACAAATGACTCAAATACGTCTGCCAGAAGAGCCGGGCGGGTTCGACCGCCCGTCATTTCCTCTCCTTTGCCTAGCAGAACGTAACGACCAAAGTCCAGACCTACAGCGAATTGCACCAGGGAGGGCTCACATACGATAGCAGCCCGCAGCTTGGTTAACTCGCCTTCCGGACGGTCCGGAAAAAGGTTGTATAAGAATTCGCTCACCGTCAGCTCCAGAACAGCATCTCCTAGAAATTCAAGACGCTCGTTGTCCTGGCTCTGACTGAAGCGATGTTCGTTTACATAAGATGCGTGGGTAAAGGCCTGCTTCAGCAGCATTGCATTGCGAAACTGGATTTGAAGTTTATGCTGTAACTGCTTCAGATCTCCACTCAACACACTGTCCCCTTACTCGGCGTATTTTTTCAGGATAATCGTAGCATTATGCCCGCCAAATCCGAACGAATTGGACATGACGATATCCAAATCGGCTTTACGCGGGTGATTCGGTACGTAGTCAAGATCGCATTCCGGATCTTGATCCTCCAGGTTAATCGTTGGTGCAATGGTTTGGTTCTTCAAGCTCAGTCCGCAGATAACCGCCTCAACGCCGCCGGCAGCTCCAAGCAGATGACCTGTCATCGACTTGGTTGAACTAACGGCCACTTTATAGGCATGGTCACCCAGAGCCATCTTAACGGCCTTCGTTTCCGAGCGGTCACCCACCGGCGTTGAAGTCCCGTGAGCATTAATGTAATCCACTTCCTCCGGCGCAATGCCTGCGTCGCGGATCGCCATCTTCATGCAGCGAGCTGCTCCGTCCGGATCCGGCTCGGTTATATGATGGGCATCGGCACTAAGGCCATAGCCAACCACTTCGGCATAAATTCTGGCTCCGCGCTTCAACGCATGCTCCAGAGATTCGATCACAAGCACGCCTGCGCCTTCACCCATAACAAAACCGTCGCGGCCGGTATCGAATGGCCGGCTGGCTTTCTCCGGCTCGTCATTGCGGGTTGACATTGCACGCATAGCGCAGAAACCAGCCATCCCTGTTGGACGAATGGTTGCCTCCGCCCCGCCGCAGATCATGACATCCGCATCACCGCGCTGAATCAGACGGTATGAATCGCCGATCGAATGCGTTCCGGTGGCACAAGCCGTAACCTGCGTGGTGTTCGGACCCTTGGCTCCCAGATTGATCGACATCTGGCCTGAGGCCATGTTGGCGATCATCATCGGAATAAAGAATGGGCTTACACGTTTCGGGCCCTTCTCGAGCAGGATATTATGCTGATCCTCCCAAGTTCCCAAACCGCCGATACCCGATCCGATCGAAACGCCAACCCGCTCTGCATCGGCATTCACGCCAATTTCAAGACCACTGTCCTCCAGCGCCTTCGAACCGGCTGCAACCGCAAACTGTACAAAACGGTCCATCCTGCGGGCTTCTTTGCGATCCATGTAATCCTCCGGATTAAAATCCTTCATGGATGCTGCGATCTGCGTAGTGTAATCACTCACATCAAATGCTTCGATGCGGGATACGCCAGACTTGCCTTCCATTAAACTGTTCCAGAATGTATCCAGGTCTTGACCAATCGAGGTCATGACTCCCATTCCTGTTACAACGACTCTATGTTTCAAACAGACTCACCTCTATATGGACTGCCCGTCCATCTATGAAGCCGCAAATGCAGACTCATGATAACGACGGCAGTAATAATCTATCACTTGTTTATACTGAAGCTTGGATTAAATGTGGAGAAGTCCCGTCTTGCTAAAGAACGGGACTTAACTGTAATGACTTAGGTATGAGATTGTATGTAATTTACAACTTCACCTACGGTCGTAATTTTCTCCGCATCTTCATCAGAGATCTCCATATCAAACTCATCTTCCAACTCCATCACCAATTCAACTACATCGAGAGAATCAGCTCCAAGGTCGTCTTTGAAAGATGCTTCTAATGTTACGTCGGCTTCGTCAACACCCAGGCGGTCGATAACGATGCGTTTCACGCGTTCCAATACATCGGACATCCGGCTCACCTCCTCTTGGTAATTATACGAGATATGACTTCAAATTGCCATAGAAGGCATTTGAAAACGATTTAATGCCCGGCGGCCAGCGCCGGAACATTGGCGGCGCCTACATATACATGCCGCCATCCACATGCAGCACTTGTCCAGTCATATAGGATGCACTGGAAGATGCTAGAAAAGCAACCACGCCGGCAATCTCCTCCGGCTGCCCCAAACGGGCGAGCGGAATTCCGCCAAGCAGGCCTTCCCGCATGTCCTCAGGAAGTTCCCGGGTCATATCGGTGTCAATAAAACCAGGAGCCACGGCGTTCACCGTAATTCCACGGGACGCGAGCTCCCGAGCGGCTGATTTGGTCAGACCGATGACTCCGGCTTTGGCCGCAACATAGTTGGCCTGCCCCGGATTACCAAGCGCTCCGACAACGGAGGATATATTGATAATGCGCCCATAACGTTGTTTCATCATAGGACGCGTCACCGCCTTAAGGCAATTGAATACCCCTTTAAGATTCGTTTCGATTACCTGATCGAACTCCTCTTCCTTCATCCGCATGATTAGATTGTCTCTAGTAATCCCTGCATTATTCACCAGAATATCAATTCGACCAAAAGTCTCCAACACCTGCTTTACCATGGCATCGGCTTCTTCAGTCCGTCCAACGTTGGATTTAACCGCGATGGCCGATACGCCCTTTGCGCGGATCGCTTCCACAACCTCGGCTGCAGCTGCTTCGCTTCCTGCATAATTGACAGCAACGTTAGCGCCCAGATCGGCAAGTCCGAGAGCAATGCTCCGGCCAATGCCACGGGAAGCACCCGTAACAAGCGCAGTCTGTCCTTTTAGAGCTTCACTCATACCTATTCCTCCTTTCCAGAGTGATCTGACTTTCATCCATCGTTATTTATACGACCGTCTCCAAACTGCTGACGCTGTCCAGACTATTTACATTAATGACTTTGACGGATTTGTCAATCTTCTTGATCAAACCGCTGAGTACACTCCCGGGACCAATCTCGACGAAGGTATCCACGCCTTGAGCGATCATCCATTCCACACTGTCATGCCAAAGCACGGGAGAGTATACCTGCTCCACCAGCAAACCGCGGATGGCTGCGGCATCTTCCACCGGACGTGCCGTCACATTGGCAACTACCGGGACGGAAGGAGTATTAAACGCGGCCTGCTCCAGTTTACCAGCCAGCCGGTTAGCCGCTTCCTTCATCAAAGTCGAATGGAAGGGTCCGCTTACCTCCAGAGGGATGGCCCTCTTGCCGCCTGCTTCCTTGACTCTTTCTGCAGCAGCTGCGACGCCTTGAGCGGAACCCGAGATGACAATTTGACCCGGACAGTTCATGTTCGCAAGTTCTACAACATGTCCCTCTGCCGTAATGCTCTTGCACAGCTCGGACAAAGCCTCACGGTCTGCGCCAAGCACGGCTGCCATTGCGCCTTGACCACCGGGAACGGCTGCCTCCATGTATTCTCCGCGGGCTCTAACGATCGACACAGCTTCTTCGAACGATAATACGCCTGTGCATACAAGTGCGCTGTATTCGCCAAGCGAATGTCCCGCAACGTAATCCGGTTCGATCCCCTTGCCGCGAATGGCTTCCAGATAAGCCATACTGGTAGCCAGTAGAGCTGGCTGAGTGTTTACCGTTTGTTTCAAATCTTCATCAGGACCATTAAAAATAATGGAGCTGAGCGGAAATCCAAGCTGAGCATCCGCGGTTAGAAACAGATCCCTTGCGGCAGGAACCGCATCATAGGCATCCTTTCCCATTCCGACGGACTGAGCGCCTTGACCTGGAAATATAAATGCTGTTTTACCCAAAATCGTTAGCTCCCTTCTCTTATTTAGCTAGGCCTAAAAAAGCATTCTGTTTACCAGATTAGTACGGAAGAACCCCATGTCAATCCGCCGCCAAAACCAACCATCAATACCTTGTCTCCTTCTTTCAGACGGCCGGATTCCTGTGCTTCGACAAGAGCCAGCGGCACGGAAGCGGCTGAGGTATTGGCGTATTTATCAACATTGATCACGACCTTCTCTTCCGGAAGCTCCAAGCGCTCCATGGCAGACTTAATAATCCGGATGTTGGCTTGATGAGGAATGAATAAGTCGATATCCTTTTTGTCGATGCCTGCTTTGGATAGTACAGCTTCCGTAGCAGATCCCATCACCCGTACCGCAAATTTGAACACTTCGCGGCCGTTCATATAAATAAAGTGTTTATTCGTGTTAATCGTTTCAGCGGAAGCCGGCAATCTCGAGCCGCCTGCCTCAATGTAGAGATGTGCTCCACCCGCACCTTCCGCACCCAGATCAAAGGCTTGGAACCCGCGGCCTTCCGGCACTTCACCGACAATCGCCGCTCCGGCACCGTCACCGAACAGGACGCAGGTATTGCGGTCGGTATAATCCGTAATGCGGGACAAGCAGTCCACCCCGATCACCAAAGCGTTGTTGTACATGCCCGTCTTCACGAAATTTGTAGCTGTAGCCAGGCCGTATACAAATCCCGAGCAAGCAGCCGACAGGTCAAATGCCGCCGCTTTTTTGGCACCAAGCCGATCCTGGAGCAAACATGCGGTTGAGGGAAAGAACATATCCGGCGTAATGGTCGCCACAATAATCAATTCCAGATCCTCGGCGTTCATTCCGGCGGATTTCAACGCGTTCACAGCAGCATGGTAAGCCAGATCCGACGTCGCTTCATTCGGAGCGGCAATATGCCGTTCACGGATTCCCGTCATCGAGACAATCCATTCATCGCTTGTATCTACCATTTTCTCTAAATCACGATTTGACAAAATTTTCTCAGGTACGTATTTGCCTGTGCCAATAATACCGACTGGACGCAAATTGTTCATTTCCTCACTCACTTCCCGCTGATTTCATTCGAAATACTCTCTACCAACCGGTTCTGCAGCGCCGTCCGCGCTTGGCGAACCCCATTCTTGATGGCGTTCGCATCCGATGAACCATGGCTCTTAACGACCAGACCGCTCAGACCAAGCAGGGGTGCTCCGCCATGCTCCTTATAATCGAGCGTCGATTTCAGGCTGCGAAGCTCCGGCATCATCAAGGCAGCAGCCATCTTGGTCTTAAGCGACTTGCTGAACTGCTCTTTCAACAGCGAAAAGAGTGCACCAGCCGTTCCTTCAATCGATTTCAACAAAATATTGCCCGAGAACCCGTCACATACAAGCACATCACAAACCCCGTTCATGACGTCGCGGGACTCGACGTTGCCAACAAAATGAATAGGCAGCTCCTCCAGCAGCGGATAAGCATGCTTCGTCAATTCATTTCCCTTGCCCGGCTCGGTACCGACATTTAACAGCCCGACCCGCGGTTTGGTGATTCCGTGCACCTTCTCGCGATACAGGCTGCCCATTAATGCGTACTGCTGCAGATGCTCAGGCTTTGAATCCATGTTCGCTCCGAGATCCAAGGCGAGCATCCCCTTGCCGTCGAGAGTAGGAATCATAGGCGCAAGCGCAGGACGCTCAATTCCCTTCATCCTGCCCACAACGAGCAGCCCTGTCGTCATGAGAGCCCCCGTATTGCCTGCCGAGATCATGGCGTCCGCTTCACCTTCACGAATCATGCGCCCCGCCACAACCATCGAAGCATCCTTCTTCCGGCGGACAGCCTTAACCGGCTCATCCTCCGCTTCAATGACTTCACTTGCATGAACCACCTTCAGATTGGACGGCTTGTCCTTCAGCAGCGCTCCAATCTGCGCTTCATCCCCAACGAGGATAATCTCGGTATCGCTCCATTCCCGTGCGGCAATCAGCGCTCCCTCGACGTTACTCTGGGGGGCATTATCGCCGCCCATCGCATCAATCGCAATTCTCATGCCAAACTTCCTCCTTTACTTATGTCAATTCCCCTGCAGATCGGTAGATTACGAAATTCCCCTGAAACACCATTTCATCAGCGACATAAGTAAACACTTCCACCTTGGCCTTTCCCTTCTGGCCGGCAATGGACCTAACGTAGGCTTTGGCAATGCATTTCTCGCCGAGACGCACCTGTCTCAAAAACCGTATATCCGCTGAAGACGTCAATGCGATTTCTTCATTGATTACGGCAATGGCAAGTGAATTGGCTTGAGCGAACACGTAATGCCCGCGGGCAATCAGCGTTTTGCTGAATACATGCTCCTCACGGATTTCAAATATCGATATGCCGCTCTTGTCCAACTGCAAGTCAACAACATCCCCGATCACCTCTTCGAGTGACAAGGAACGAACCTGGTCATAGGAATGTTCCGCCATCTGCTTCATTCGCTCACGAAGCTCCGGGATGCCAAGTTCCATACGGTCAAGGCGTATCGTCTGAATGCTCACTTTAAGCTGGCGAGTCAACTCGCGGTCTGTAACAAAGGGATTCTCGTCGATCAGCTGAATCAGCCGCTGGTGACGGTCTTTCTTGGATAAACGATCGATGACGAAACAACTCCTTCTGCCGCTATGCTAGCCGCCATTCTTCAAACATACATATATGTAAATTAGTCGCAAATATTAGAACCTGGTACTAATGTTAAGTATAAATCATGTCACGTCAAAAAGAAAGGGGGGCTTCAGACAAAAAAAATAGCACCTCACCAAAGATGAAGTACTACTTATTTAAAAACTATTGTTTGATGATCTCTCTTGCCTTATACGTTCCGCATACTTTACATACGCGATGAGCAAGCTTCAATTCTCCACATTGCTCGCATTTCACCATGCCTGGCACAGCCAGCTTAAAATGAGTACGACGCTTGTCACGACGTGTTTTGGACGTTCTACGTTGAGGTACTGCCATGTTCCCACCTCCTTATCAGTTCAACCCGCTGAACACGGGTGCCATATCCATCATCATTTAAAGAAGTCCTTCAGTCCGGCTAGCCTAGGATCGATCACTTCCGTATCGCAGTCGCACGTGCCTTCATTCAGGTCTTTGCCGCAATTCGGGCAGAGTCCCTTGCAGTCGGCTTTACATACCGGAGCTAGCGGCAGGTGGAGTAAAAATGCTTCTTCTACATAGGGAGTGAGATCCACACTCTCACCTTGCACGTATGTAGTGTCATCATTCTCATCCTGAATGATTTCAGGATCTTCCACCGGCTGGAATACTTCATGAAAAGGGATGTGCACATGTTCGCTGATCGGCTTCAGGCAGCGGGAGCAATTCATCTCCAGCTCGCCTTGCAATCGTCCACGAACATCCACCGTACCAGAAACCGTTGGGGTTGCTGTCAAATCCACGTCTAATGGCTGAACAGCAATGATATCCTTCCGGTCCTTAACGGCATTGCTTACATCCACGGTTTGATGGAACTGTAACGGTTGATCGCTGGTTGTCAATTTACGAAATTGAATTAGCATATCCATCACTCCAAACAAACAAAGATTATTATACCGATTCCCGAAGACTTTTGTCAACAGGATAACCCTAAAGAACCATGATGGCTTCCCGATATTTCTCACGCTACGACGAGTTTCTCACCCTTATTTGGCGATGAGTTTATTGTTGCAGGAACGTCCAGTAATTATGTTATATTCTTATCAAGGAGTTGAAACCCATGAAGACGGTTGGCATTGTCGTTGAATATAATCCCTTACATAACGGTCATGTGCTGCATTATCGCAAATCCAAAGAAATAACGGGGGCGGATGCCGTCGTTGCGGTGATGAGCGGTCCTTTTCTCCAGCGCGGCGAACCTGCCATCGCAAGCAAGCGCGCACGGGCGGAAATGGCCCTTGCCATGGGAGTTGACCTGTGCATTGAACTGCCGGTAACCTATGCCGTGCAGCCTGCGGAGTGGTTCGCATACGGTGCGGTAGCCATTCTGGAAGCCACAGGGGTGGTGGACTATCTTTCCTTCGGATCGGAGAGCGGTACGCTGGAGCAGATTCTGCCGCTGTCCCGTTCGCTTGCCAGCGAATCCGGCGAGCTCCAATCCGAAATTGAAAAGCGGCTCCAGGAAGGCATGAACTTCCCGTCCGCTTACGGCGCAGCGGCTGCAGCCCTATTCGGTGAGTCCGGACCTGCAATTGCCCATTTGCAAGAGCTGCTCACGCAGCCGAACAATTCCCTGGGACTGCACTACCTGATCGCTCTAGAGCGCCTGGGAAGCCGTATTACACCCTATACCATTCCAAGAGAAAACGCACAGTACCATGATCCCGTGCCGGGAGCGTCGTCCATTGCCAGCGCTACCGCCATCCGGAACATCATACTTTCACAGGGATTGGAAGCAGCCAGACCCTACATCCCCGAATTCACGCATAGCATCATGGAACGGGAAATGGAGAGCGGACTAGCTCCCGTCCACTGGGAACGGTTTCGCCAGCCACTGTTTCAATCCCTGCTCACACATACGCCCGCGCAGCTTGAAGGCTTCCTTGAAGTGACCGAAGGCTTGGAGTATCGTGTTCAGCGCATGCTTGCGCGGTTAAACCAGCCTACGGTTGAAGCTCTCCTAGAAGCGTTAAAAACCAAACGCTATACCCGCACCAAGCTCCAGCGTATGCTCCTGCACATCATGCTGAATCATGACAAGGCAACCATGAATCGCGAAGAATTGGCCAAAGGTCCGGGATATATCCGGGTCCTCGGCTTCAACGACACCGGGCGCTCCTTGTTGAAACGAATGAAGCAGAGCGCCTCCCTACCCGTCATTCAGAAGCCGACAACGCTGGAGCATCCACAGCTGGAGAGGGACCTGATGGCAGCCGCCGTTTACGCCAACGGACACCCTAAGCCGGATATCCGCCATTATTACAGTGATTACCTGCTGCCGCCACTCACCCCTTAGGCGGCAGCTGCTCCAGATAATCTACTGCATCCTGCAGATCCTCAACCGGGATCAGTTCCATGTCCGTTTTAATTCGGTCCGCCCGCTTCTTGGCTTCCTCGTAATTTTTTTGCGGCACAAAAAAGATATCGGCTTCCTTCCGGTCAGCCGCGACGATCTTGTGCTTCACGCCGCCAATGGGACCTACGGCGCCTGATTTGTCAATGGTACCCGTTCCCGCTACCCGGTAACCTTTGCTTAAATCACCATCGGTGAGCTGGTTATAAATTTCAAGGGTAAAGATCAGTCCGGCTGACGGCCCACCGATATTGGTATCCGCAAAATGAATGGTGTGATCGGGATTCGCCGGCTCCACGCTTTGCATCGTAGCAATCATGACGCCCAGACCCGGACGCTCCGCTCCGGTCTTCTCATCCTTAATGCTGACAAGCTGAACCTGTTCCTTAACGGTTTTCCCCTTGCGTTCAAGCTCCACGGATACCACGTCCCCGATGCTTTTCCCGCTTAACAGGCTGGCAATTTTCTCATTATCCTTTGCCGGCTGTCCATCGATCTTAATCAATTTATCGCCTGGCCGGAAATGCTCGGCATTAGCAGAATTCTCGGAGATCGACATCACGAATACATAAGCAGGCTCGATGCTGTAGTCAATTCCTGCTTCCTGATAGGCAGCTTCCATCGCAGACGACTGGGAAGAATTCATGTAATACACTTGTGTGGCTGCATATTCATCCTTGTTCTGATCGCCCATTTTTTCTGCCTTTTTCACAACCTCCGCATTGGGGTTAAACGCAGACATCATCAACAAAGCAATATTGGCATAGCTTGCCGACACGGTTGTCATCATAAATGTGCCCTCTTCCGCCGGATCGCTCTTCTCGACATTGATCATGGGCCGAACCTCTTCGGCACTCCCGGGCTGGTATACAAGATAAGGGGTCGGCATATAAACGACAACGTACAGCATGACCCCAACCATTAACAAATAGAGTGCAATTTTTAAGCCATTCGGTTTTACAGACTTCTTCATGTAGTTTCCTTCCCTCCGCCTTATATATCCAGCCTTCCACCAAGTTTGGTCTGACGGTTGTCTCCTTTGCATAAAGTTGTACTAGCCATGTTTACGCTGAAAGGAGATTCCTTATGAATAAAGACAACGCCGTCAAGTCATCAAACGGGCTGTGGAACACCATCCTGCTGGGTGCCGCCGCTTTCCTGCTTGTACTGGCTGTCGTCAGCGCGCCCGAACCTGCCTTCCAAGCCACCCTGCAAGCACTCAAGCTATGGTGGAATATCGTATTTCCCGCTTTGCTGCCTTTTCTCGTTCTGGTGGAAATACTCATTGCCTATGGCTGGGCCCATGGAGTTGGCGTACTGCTGGACCCTTTGATGAAAAAAATATTCAAACTTCCCGGTGCTGGCGGCTGGGTTCTTATAACAGGAATGACTGCCGGGTTCCCGGCAGGGGCGCAGGCCGCCTCCGGAATGTATACACAAGGCGAGCTTCGTGCCATTGATGCCGGCAGGCTCGCCGCTTTATCCCACTTCTGCAATCCAATGACCATTCTCGTTGTCATCGGAACTGGCCTGCTGCATAAACCGGAAGCCGGTTATCTGCTGCTGATCGTTCATTGGATTTCCGGGCTGCTGGCCGGATGGATATTCAGCCTCTCCCATAAACCGGCTTCTTCAGAAGGCACACGGCCGTTTACTTTAAACCAAGTCCGAACAAACGAGTTTGCCCGGCGCCCCCTCCTTAAAAGGGCAGCGACTGCAGCGCTGGAGGCCCATCAACGGGATGGACGGAGCTTCGGCAAATTACTGGGCGATTCCGTTACCCGTTCGGTTCAGACTTTACTGATGACAGGCGGCTTTATCTTGTTCTTCGCCGTCCTGACCAGAGTATTGACCGGTCACCTGCTGCCGCAGCTTCCACCCTATCTTGTATCCGGAATATTGGAGGCCCATCTGGCAGCCCAGTCCATTAGTTCCTCGGCATTCCAAGCCGGCGTTTTGCAGCTGGCTGTTCTATCCGCCGCACTGGCGTGGAGCGGAATCAGCGCTCAGCTGCAAAGCTTGTCGCTGATGCGGGAAACCGGTCTCTCTTGGCGTTACTTTATGATGAAGCGAGCCCTGCATTCGGTACTCGCCTTTGGGATTACACTGGCCATGTGGAAGCCGGTCAGCGCCCTTTCAGCAGGCATCATGCCTGCTTTCCGAACGGAACCGCTGGATCACGCCAATACGGATCAGCACTTCAACTTTTGGAGCGGATTGCCTTCATTCTTGCAGGTTCAAGGCGTGATCTGCTTATCATTGATAGCGGCGTTCTGGCTGTGTTCCCGTCTTATTGACCGTTATCGCCGCTAAATTTACGGCGCATCGCGGCATGGACCTCAGGGCTAACCAAGTCCGTTGTATCTCCATTAAAATGGGCGATTTCCTTAACAAGACTTGAGCTCAGGAACGAATATTTCGGGTGCGTCATCATAAAAATCGTCTCCGCATCCGGGTTCAGCTTATGATTGGTGGATGCCAGTTGAAGTTCATACTCAAAGTCGGTCACCGTGCGGATCCCCCGTACGATGACCTGGGCATTCTTCTGGCGGATATAATTTGCCAAAAGGTCACGGAAGCTGTCGATTTCCACATTCGGAAGATGTGCGGTTTCCTGCCTCAAGAGGTCCTTGCGCTCTTCAATCGTGAACAGCGGGTTCTTGCTTAGATTATTCAACACGGCCACAATCAGCAGATCAAACTGCTTGGAAGCGCGTGTGATGATGTCCATATGTCCCATGGTGACCGGATCAAAACTTCCCGGGTATACGGCAACACGGTATGTACTAGTATTCTCATTTGTCATCCTGTAATTCCTCCTCATCAAGCTCTGACGCTTGATCTTGCGCTGTGTCGTAACGGTATATCGATATGGCGGTTTCTCCGTACTTCGCGGTCCGGAAACAACAAAAATCACCAAATTTCTCAGGATAATTGTAACTTGATTCGTATTCCAATACCACAACAGCCGAATCTTGAAGTAACCCTCGCTCTGCCATATCTAGCATCAGCTCGTCACCATTCTTAAACCGGTATGGCGGGTCCAAAAAGACCAAATCAAAGCTGTAGCCGCGCTTTTCAAGCGCTTTAAGCGCGCGCGCCGCATCGTTGCGGTACACCTCTGCGCTTTCTTCAAGCCTGACCGCCTTCAAATTATCCTTGATCGTACTGATGCTCTTCGGTTCCACATCAATAAAAACAGCACGATCCATCCCCCGGCTTAACGCCTCAATGCCAAGGCCTCCCGTGCCTGCGAACAGATCAAGCGCGATCCCCCCCTCAAAGTAAGGGCCGATCATACTGAATATGGACTCTTTCACTTTATCCGTCGTCGGACGGGTGCTTGTACCAGGCACACTTTTGAGCGGCCGGCCCTTTGCACTTCCGGATACTACTCTCACTGCTTCATTCACCCGTTTCATTATCTATAAATTCATTGCCAAGACAACGCCATTGACAGTGATTATCGTAACACAATCATCCCATATATGAAAAACGAAACATAACGACTCTCCATTTTTTTTCAAAGCCATGTATATTTCTACCACAGCCGGGCATCCTTGAAATATCGACATCAATGAATGTCGTAGACAACCGCGGAGAAGACTTACGTTTCCCCATAAGCTCTTCGTCCGGTTTCTCCTCTCCCATGAGGGAATCTCTTCGGAGGTTCCCGAACTAAATCCCTGTAACGGCATGTTTATTACAGGGATTTAGTTCTTTTTTTATGCCTTTTTTTCCATATCCCTATTCACCTTCTAGTCAGGCGATTCACCTAACCTTATGTGAAAAGCATAACTAATCCCTCTCAGCGAACGTTCTAACGATAAAGGGCATGATGGGAGGAACACGTGATGAACCTGTTTTTATATGCAGGATTGGGTTGCCTGTTGGTTGCAGGGCTTCTATCCGGAGCGTTTACTACGGGAGACCAACAAAGAAGCAACTTCTATGCTGAATCCAAGGACGACCGCGCATCCAGAGTGAAAGTAGCCAACGGGTTCCTTTTAGCCGGTTTCGTATTTCTTGCGGTGGCCGGTATGGTGTATTTGTTCCGCTAAGTGGACTCTTTGAACATTTGCTGGGCACGAATAAACAAAGCACCTGTTTTGAGAGGAGGAAATGATTCATGAATCGTTTGATTAGCAATGAAGATACAGCAATAGAACGAGCAAGAATGAAATATGCCTTGATCACTTTAATCTCTATTCTTACGTTCAGGAAATTTGCCAAAATCGAAACGGTGAAGAATAATTTATACGCGGCTTTAATACTCTTAAGGGGAACTGATATCACTTAATAAGGTTTTCTGCCACCTATGATCCCCTTAACTTAGCACCGTTGGGTCATTGCCGTTCATACGACCAATCGCGAGCTTAACCGGCAAGACGCCCCCGGATATCCGGCGGGCGTTTTTTTGTTCCCTTTTTTAGCCATAACACCAAGCGACAATTGCAGGAATAGCACCGATTTTGTCGAATCAATATAGCTGTTTGAAAAATATTCCTAATGGTAGAGTGAAGAGAGGTCATGTAAGTGAGAAGAACGTTGTATGTTCTCGTATGGTTTAGCATGCTGATGGGACTTGGTTTTGCAGGCACGACGCACGGGATCGCTTCTGCCGAAGAGTCCAAGCTCCAGATCAGCGACATTGCGGGAAGAAACACCTACCTAATGAGCGATGGCTCCATGTGGTCCCTGATAGACGGACGACATGCCATTCGCACGCCGGGTAAAGTTGCAGCCATCAGCGGTTATGAATATGCAGGCATCGGTATGACGCAGGATGGGCGATTAGTGAAATGGGATATCGGGAAGGGGCCCGAGGTCGTTCCGGGAACAAGCGGCGTAAAGCAGATATCCGGGTACTACTGGCTGAAATCAGACGGCACCGTATGGAACGGCTCGGAAAAAGCAAAAAACCTCAGCGGCATTTTGCTCATCGCCAATGCGGATCAAGAATTTGCCGCCTTGTCCTCAAACGGGGAGCTGCTATTAGAGGATAACTACAAAAAGGGACAATTCAAGAAGCTCGGTATCGTGGAAAACCCGGCAGGGGTCAAATCCATGACGGTTCACAGCGGGCGTGTTGCCCTATTGCGTGACAACGGTGACGTGGTTGTATACGAAACGTCCAACTTTGATGATAACGGGCGCATCATCCCGGTTACCGTCGCCCAGAACGCAGCTCATATCGTTTACGCATCCAATGAGCCGACGGATCTTCTGATTGTGACGCTCCAAGACGGAACCGTATGGACAACCGGAGTGTATAAAGACCGCTGGAAGCTCAAGGAGCAGGTCTCCGGACTGAGCGGGATCGTGAGAACCTCCATTTACGGAAATGCCGAGGATCTGTCGGAGGGGTTCTATGCGCAGCGCTCTGACGGAAGCTGGATACATCACACGAACGGACAGAACAAATCGGTTGATGTGCCTGTCGTTAAAGCCTTATCGGTTTCGGTATCCGATGCCAAGCCTTATGTAGGGGATACCCTGGAAGTCAGTATCCAGGAGACTTACACAAACGGGGCCAAGATTAAAGTGCCGGTTAAAGATGCCCAGATCGATATTGAGAAGCCTTATTTGATGAACATGCAGAAGAATGGAACGCTGAAGTCTGCGGGCGTTGGCAAGACACAGATTACGGTAACCTCGGGCGGCTTGACCAAATCGATAACGGTATCCTCCAGTCTGCGCAACAATTTGAAATATGCGAAACAAGTTAACGGGAATATCATGGTTCCGGCCAAATCCGTCATTCAGGCACTGGGCGGCACCTATTCGGCCAAAAGCGGAGCCGTGGAGGCCAAGTTCGGAGAGACCGTACTCTCGCTCACGGCAGGCAGCAACCAGGCCAAGCTGAATGATAGCCCGCTGCGTCTAAAGGCAGCTCCGATAACCGACAAAGGCGAGCTGCTGATTCCAGCCACCGTATTATCCGATGTTCTGGGCGCGAAAATCAGCTGGGATGCCAAGTGGAAACAAGCGAATATCTCTTTTGACGGAGATGCAGCTATGACCGTTGTCTCCAGCGAAACGGCTGGCTTGATCAAAAAAGCGATGCAGGGCAGCTTGGTTAAATTTATCGGCCGAACGTATTGGGTGAATGATTTCGAAGACTTGGAACGCTTCTCGAAATTGACGGTAACCGACATTTTGCCGGACGACAAAGGCGAATTCAACGTGATCTTCAAAACGGGATCAGGAAAAACCGTGAAAAGCTATCCTATGCGCTCTTCGGAAGTGATGCAGCTGTTTGCAGACCGTTCTTCGTTATTAAATTACGACCCTTACCAAAAATACAAATGGTCCGCATCGGTGTGGAAACAGATTAAAGCAGGCCAGGTTTCCCTCGGCATGACAAAAGAACAGGTGCAGCTTTCATGGGGGAACCCGGCAGCCAAGGACATTACCACCGGCGGCGGGAAAACCATTGAAACCTGGGGTTACTCGAATTTTGATATCGTATCTTTCGTAAACGGTAAGGTTATATTGATTATGATGTAGCAGCAGTAACAGACCGGGACAAGAGGTTGAACCCGGGTCCATATTCGTTCTCCCAAAAACAGACCACTCTTTCGAGCGGTCTGTTTTTATTAGGGATTTTCTGATAGGCGCTTAAACTTATGATTCATAACAAGTCATTAGCGCCGATTGTCGCTTCATCAAAAACAAGACCGCCCTAAGAAGAGGCCATGCCTCTTTTGGACGGTCTGTCGTTGTGACTGCTCAAGGTGCTCGGTGTTCACTTATCGATTCAGTTGGTTTGTTCGCTCAAAAGATGGATTAGATAAATGCGCGAGTAATGATAACTAACAAGATGAATAATACCAGAATAGCACCTATAGAAGAGCCATATCCATAACCACCATAACCTTCTCCTACTCCGCTCACATGAATCCCTCCTTTTTTGAACATACCACATGTTATGTCGGTTCCGCTCAAATGAACTGGGCAGCCGCCTGTTCGAGATAAGATTAATGAATTGGCCCATGCATTCGGAACTGCCGGATACGACTATAGAACATCACCCTTGATTCCCATATGAAAAAGGCGCGGTGGAACGGTCGTTCACCACGCCTCATGTAATTTTTGATTCTTATACGTGCGAAAGCAGTTCTTTTCCATCCCGCTCGTTGTCATGGTCTGAATATACATTTCGTCTGCGGCGATCGACCAAACCTTCCTCGCCCAGCTCACGGTATTTGCGCATCCACACTTTCAGCCGTCCGATATCTGATATTTGTAAGGCGGATGCCACTTCTTTCTTAGTCATACCCTCCAGCCGCATGGCGACTGCCTTTTTTTTCGTTTCGAAACTGTAATGATGGAATATTTGTCCCTTTTTCGCCATGATTATCACCTCTTTACTACCTTTATCGGCTATCATCGACCTTCTTTCAATACCTATGGCCTATTCCGACATGCGCATGTCTTCAAGGTCTATAGAACCGATAGTGTTTCCACCTAAATAAATCCATGTTATGGTATAATTTGTGTTACAACTTTACATAGAAATTGAGGGATCTCTTTTGTTTAAACTCATCATTTTTGGATTTCTGTTCTACATCTTCGGTAATCCGATTACGGCAATTCTTGTGCTGCTTCTCATCGTGTATGTGCTGGATCGCCGTTTTGTCGGGGTATTTCCCAGCGTGACCAAGCCAATTAAGCGTGCACGGAATATTTCCAAGCTGCGCAGACTGATTGCTGTTAGCCCCAGCGACGTTTCATCAAGGCACGAGCTTGCCAGATTGCTTCTGGAGCGCCGTAAGTATGGGGAAGCTCTGAAGCTGCTGGAATCCATAGAATCCAGTTTAGAGGACTCCGCCGAGTTCTGGGACGATATCGGACATGCACGCCTGCATACCGGCAGCATCACACAAGGGGAGGCGGATATTATCAGGGCACTGGAGATCAACCCGAGGGTCAAATATGGCCGGCCTTATCTTAGGCTTGCCGATGCATTTCGGGATTCGGATCGGGAGAAGGCGCTCCATTATTTGGAACAGTTCCATTCCATTCACTCTTCCTCCAGCGAAGCCTTTTATTTGCTGGGTTATATGTATCAATCGCTTGGAAGGACCGAGGATGCCAAGAAGTCTTATCAGGAATCGCTGGATGTGTATCGGTCACTGCCCAAATACAAGAAACGGCAAGAACGCAAATGGGCCGTACGAAGTTTTTTCAGGAAATTATTTTAAATAATATGTGATTACCATAAACCAAAGGGCGCCCACACGGTCAAAAGACCATGGGACACCCTTTTTTTTCTTAATCATTCGGATATTTATGCAAGTGGCTTGTACCCAAGCCGGTTTAATTGTTCCGCGATCACCCGGTACCCTCGGCCATTCGGGTGTAAACCGTCCACCGACATCAGTTCTTTCTCACGGCCTGAAAATTGTGTGTAAATATCAGCTATTCGAAAATAGCCGTCACTTAACCCCATCAAATGCCGATTGAACCGAATCACGTATTCCGTTGCCTCCGTCCAGGCCGGATATGGATTATACAGACCGATAGCGCGAATAAAATAAGGTTTGCTGACCGGTGACTTTATTTTACGGATATGTCTAACGGTATTAGCCACATGATTCTGACATCGATATAAAGCAGCGTCCAGCACCTCCCGATTCGGTCGCCCCCCCGTGGACTTTACCGCACGTATCAAGTCATTGCCTCCGATCGATATCGTGATGATCTGGGCCTGCTGCAGATGATAGCGATACGTAGGAAATCGAACGACACGATCGTATAACTCATCCGAGGTTAATCCATTGACCCCGAGATTCTCATGGGCCACGAACTGGCGAAGCTTCTCCTCCGCCATCCGACGGTATAACGGAACAAAACCGCTGCCAGGCATCGCCCCAAACCCGAAGGTTAAGGAATCGCCGACAGCGGTATAATGGTACACCAACATGTTCACCCCCTGCCCCGCTCGTTACGACATTATATGAGGAAGGCCCCCATTGCGAAACGGGTTTATTGTCTTGAATGGCAATTTTAATTCCACTCGAAGACGGCAAGCATGCTTTTTTATATAAATGGCCTATTCTTCGGACTCCTCCACCTCGTAAATGCAGCGGAATCTTTCAACGCCCGGATACTTCTCTCCCAGGCTGTATACCTCAAAGCCGATACTGCGGTAGAAGTTTACGGCTTCTTCATCCGTTTCCGCAATGACTCGGGCCGGCTTAGGCTGGACCTCAAGGAGCAGCTCCAAAATCAATCCGCGTCCATATCCCTTTCCCCGATTCTCCGGAAGAACGGCAAGATGCCGAATGGTAAGCTCGTCCTGATCGACATCAAAACCGATGACTCCTAAGAGAAGTCCGTCCTCTTCAAATCCAAACAGCCGGCTTCGGCCCGTCTGATAAGAAGCTGCCGCCTGATCCACCGCCTCCGGATCCGGAAATACCGAGTAGCTGAGCAGTTCCTTTACTTCGGGTTGCATCGCTTGCATCGTTATATCTTTAAGCATACATATCTCCAATCTTAAACATGTTTAGGTCTACAGCATCTTCTCTGCACTGATCCCCAGCTTGCGCAGCAGCGCCGCCGCTTGCACTCTCTCGTCTTCCGACAAGCCGCTGAGCACCTTAACCATTAATTCCTGATGCTGAGGAAAAATGGCTTCGAAGAATTCTTGTCCCTCTGGGGTAAGCTCAGCATAAATGACGCGCCGATCCTCAGCGGAAGCCCGGCGAACCAGCAGGTTTTTCTTTTGAAGCTTATCCACCACGTATGTAATGTTACCGCTGGAAATGAGCACCTTCTCCCCTATTTTTTGCAGCGGCTGCGGTCCTTTGTGATAGAGTACATCCAATACACCGAATTCGGTGGAGTTCAATCCGTGACTATTGATGCTGCGATTGGAATGTGTCATCACTGCGTTATAAGCTCTGGCAAGGACAACCAGCAAATGTAACGGGGTATCCTCGTGTTCTTGAATATCCGACATATTTCACCCTCCGAAAGATATCATGTAATTAAGGTTAATGAACGCCAGATCAACTGTCAAATATATTCTTTGCTTCTATGCTCCCGGAATGCAATATCCGTACCGTACCATCCTGGCAGCCTATGAACGCTTGGTCGGCCATACCGATAAACAGCCCATGTTCAACCACGCCCGGAATGGCGCCTAGCCGAGAGCTTAATTCCTCTGGACGGGCAATCTGCTGAAACCGGCAATCAGCAATATAATTCCCGTTATCCGTAACATAAAACCCTTCATCTTGCGTACGGCGGATTAACACCGAACAGCCAAGCTGGGCCAGTGACCGAACCGTCCACTCATAAGCAAAAGGGACAATCTCAACCGGCAGCGGGAAAGCGCCGAGTTGAGTTACGGCTTTCGCTTCATCCGCCACAATCACAAGCCGTTCGCTGTGAAAAGCAGTGATCTTCTCACGGAGAAGGGCCCCGCCCCCTCCCTTGATTAACCGCAGCTGATCATCCAGCTCATCAGCCCCGTCAATTGTCAAATCCAAACGATCGATCTGATGTATGGGGGTCAGGGATATCCCTTGTTCCATCGCAAGCTTCTCCGAAGCTTCAGAGGTAGCCACAGCCTGGATCGAGAGCCCGGATCTGACCATCTCGCCGATTTTGAGAATGGCGTAATAAGCGGTTGAGCCCGTGCCCAGCCCTATCTTCATTCCATCCTGCACATACTTGGCGGCATGCTCCGCCGCAATTTTCTTCATATTATATTCACTTGTCATGTGAACCCCTCCTTCGTCTTAAGCTGAATCAAATGCTATAATATGGGGTGAATTGATGAGATTTCATAACTAACGAAAGGATTATACCATGCGAACAGAGAACCAGATCAAATCCAAGATCAATGAACTTACAATGCAGAAGAAAAAGCTGCAAACCCGCTTGACTGCTCTCGAAGAGAACAGTCCGGAGCGAGCCTCCCTTCTCAATCAGGAAGCCCGCCTCGACGATATGATCACGATGCTGGAATGGGTACTGTTTGAGCCAAGCGGTTCCTATCATATGTAAAGTCGACTGACAAACGGCAGGGGCGCTAAATGCGCCCCTGATTTTATTAAGATTATAGAAAATAATTTTTCAGCGGAGCTTATATTTGCGCCTCCTTCTCCTGCGTGAACTGCTCAAGCCAATGGACATAGAGCTCTTCGTTATCAGGAGAAAAACAAACGAAATCAATCCGATCCAGACGGTTATCCGGCAGATCCTCCTCAAGCAGCTTCGTAACCGCCTTCAACGCAACGTCACATGCCGGAGCCTTAGGATACTCATAGATACCCGTGCTTATATTAGGAAAGGCGATGCTTCTGGCACCCACCTCGATTGCAAGCAGAAGACTGTTGCGGTAGCATTCCGCCAGCGTATGCTCCTCACGCCGTCCACCGCCCTCCCAGATCGGGCCGACCGTATGAATGATATACTGGGCAGGCAGCCGGCCTGCTCCGGTGATGACGGCGTTGCCAGGCGGGCATCCGCCTTGCTGCTTGCGAATTTCCATACACTGCTCCATGATCTCCGGCCCGCCAGCGCTATGAATTGCGCCGTCCACGCCTTTTCCACCCAGCAGTCCCGAATTTGCAGCATTGACGATAATGTCGCCCGTCCATGTCGTAATATCGCCTATAAAGACGGAGACCGATGTCCTTCCGATTTTAAATGTTTTCATTTCGGAAAATCTCCTTTCGGTCTTTTATTTCTTTATTACCCCGCAAGTGGGTGGATTGACCCTGTTTGCCTATTCTGTTCTCGGCTTTTTTTTCGCAGCTGCAGACAGTCGGTCGGTTAAACTTTTCTCTTCCGGTCCTTGCAGCGCTTCCTCCACCGTACGGTAGAACATCAGCGTGCCGGTGTCCCTGGCCTTCGTCAAATGATGAAGAAACACATGGCCGGCTTGCTCCAGCTTCAGATCCTCGGATTCATTCTTGACCCGGCAAAGATATACCTTCATCATGCCTTGCGGATCGCGGAATTCCATGACCCCGATGGGACTCATCGACCTTTTGTCCTCCTCCGTGAACTGAGGCGTCATATAAACGGTATATTCCGAAGCAGGCGGAGGAATGTATGCTTCCCGTTTTTTATCCGCAATTAATTTGGAGTTCATGAATGCGATGTAACCCGCCGCCGCGAACAAAAGAATGCCGGCAGCAATTGCGATATTCAACATGTATGTCTCTCCTTGTATATAATCAATCCATCGGGCATTCACCTATAGAGTTTTTCTCTATAAAAACACCCGTAATAACGCAATAATCAGTAAATGCAGCGGATAAAATGAACGCCATACCCAGCGGCTCACCCGGATGGACTCCAGCTTCTTCCATACATGCGGGCCATAAGCTATTACAGCCGTCGGGATGACGCTCCACATCTGCAGCTCCCAGTTATTAAGGAACCAGAATAACAGGTTCAACACCATATGAAGCGGAACAAGCCAGCTGGCCTGGGCATATCGGAATATCAAAATCAACAGCAGGCCGTAAGCTCCGTAATCAAACGGAAATCCTCTCATTAACGCACAGGCGGCAACAACAACCATCCACGATAACAGCTGGGAATCCGATCGTTCCAGCACATACAAAACGATGGCTCCAGCTACCAGGGTAATGACCACATTCAACCCTTCAGGATCCAGCGCAAGCTGATAGGGAATTTGGGAGACCGCCGCAATAACGGCCAGCCGAATGATATACTTGGGTCTCGAAGAAGTGTAGCGGTGCCCCTGAACGAGAGCATAGACGTAGATTGGGAAAGCAATGCGGCCGATGATTCTCCAAACCTCCTGGTCCGGAAAAAACACAAGCCCTACATGATCAATCAGCATCGTCAGCATGGCGATCCACTGCATGATAACCCCCTCCTCGCACTCGAAGATGTTGAATCCATATGTACTTGAAATCGATATATCTATTATGGGTTGCAACACGGGGACTTGCAAGCGAAGAAAACATGAAGGAACCGGATATCCGGCATCCTAAGTCAATATCCTCTATAATAAGAACAATAGCAACTTGAGAAGGAAGCTTGTTTGGATCAACATGATGCAGATGGAGGTGACGGCCATATGGAAAAGAAAAAAAACAACATGGCCCTTGGGATGAGCATGGGGATCGGCGTTGGCGTAGCTATTGGAGTTGCCATGAAAAATATCGCTATCGGCATAGCGATCGGTGTTGCCATCGGCCTTACGTTTGGCTCAGCCATGACAAGCAATAATAAAAAGCCTCCTAATGAATAAAAAACCTTCACATAACTATAAATAGACCATCCGAGATTTCCCGGGTGGTCTATTTGGAGCAAGTGACATCTATCTCATTACAGCATGAATTGCCCGGATGTTCCCATTGCGGACTTCATGAGCCAATTCTCCTGTAAGGAGGGGGCCATCCACCTCGATCGAATCCCCTCCCACCGTAATGAGCGTTAATCGCTGAATCGTAACGCCGTCCTGACCATACGTATTTGCTGCGCGCTCACTGCGATACGTCACCTTGACGGAACCAAGGAAGGTGAACGACACTTCTTGATTCTCGTCAAACAGCCAAGCCGGAAGCACAGGGTTCAGATGCAGCTGAAGCTGGTTGTCTTCGTAACGGAATACCTTTTTCCCTGCCATCATCGAAATCCACATGCTTAGGAATTCGGCCGTCGATCCGCTCAGCCTTGCCACAAAGCCTCGTCCATGCACGTGAGGATCCGGATTCACGCTGCTGGCAATGAACGAGGAGTTCTCCAGCGTACTTCGTCCATAAACGGCCGGGTCCAAAAAAGGGATAAGGGAAGTTTTGATTTCCGAGAAAAACTCGTCATACAATCCGGCTTTTAATAATGAAAGCAAGTATTTATAGGTCATATGCAAAAATACGGATTCCCGCTCCAGCCAGCCCGCTGTAAATGCTCGGATGCGTCCGATTTCATCGGTTTCGCCTTCCAGGCTGACGGACGTTTTATACATCCCCAGCGCGGAATCATACAGATCGGAAGCCTTGATCCGGTCATACATCATTCTTGCCTGGCCTTCATCGGCGAGCTTCATTCCGCGGGCCGGCGCCTCCAGGAAATGCGGGAGCGCATAGGCCTTGAATTCAAGCACTTTTGCAGCGGGCAAACCATAGCGCGTGATGACCGGGTTCCCCGCTGCATCCCGAACCTCTTCATAGCGCTCGGCTTCAAAGCGGAAATACGTTGGCACGATTCCGCCTCCCATCTGCTCGGCACGCTGAATTCCTTCTTCGATTTTGTCCAGAAATGCCGCGTACATATCCTTCACGTTCTTCACCGAAATTTCAACCTCCTGGCCGCTAATCCCGTACCGGACCGATGCACGATAGGCCTCACGCTGCCCCGCTACCCTGTCCCAATAACCGAATGAGTCCAGTGAGCCGGACTGATATTGCTCTACGGCTTCGTATACACTCTCTAAGTAAGACGCAATCTCCTCCGGGACCTGAATCGCTTGATGGCCGAACCGCTCGGCCGCATCCAAGATGAATGAGACCATACGCTTCAATTCCATCGTTTCGCTCATGCCCGACCCAAACAGGCCCGGCAAGCCGTTCATCGCGTCATTCCAGCCCGGCTTGTTCGCCTCCATCTCTACCCCCATCCCGTAAGGATCGAGTGTTGCCATTTTATTAAGGGACAATGAGATCATTTTGACAAACAGATTCGTGCGGTAAATGCTGCCTTGTCCGCCATCTACCTGAAGCCATTCCGCCGCGTTCCGTTTTCTGCCGAGCTTGTTCAGCTTCTCCTCGTCCTCCAGGAGCGCACCGTATTGCCGTACCTTGCCACGGCTGATCACAACCTTCTCACTTCGTGGAAGGACGTACACCGGGCTGTCGAAGAACGTATACGTATTCTCGCCAAACAATAGTTCCTCATAACGGTCGGGATAAATGTCCAAGTAGGTATCAACCAAATCCATATTATAAGTCCAATGATCCGACCAGAAACCCTCGCCGAACGAAGCCGCAAAATGTTGATCGGATATCGTCAACAGCCCGGATAAGAACTGTTCCTCACTGATCTCCAGCCTGATGCCTTGATCCGAAATCGCGTTGATGATTTTCCCCGGCGTATAATCCCCGGAGCATGTATTTGCCAGCTTCTCATAATCTTCCTGCGCCGCGGAGGCCCGCAGCAGCTTCTCCAATTCCTCCTCCTTCCCTTCACTCACGCGGAATTTCGTTCCCTCTACGCTAAGCGGGTTATAACCGTCGGCTTGAATAAGACTGAAAAACATCCGGATGTTGAATGTGCCCACCTTCGGGTTGAAAAACACGTCATTTCGGCGGTTCTGATTCATATCCCGGAAATTGCCGTTCCCTTGTGAATAGTACTCCGGCGAAAGAGAGAAGAAGTTATAATCCCGCTCCGGATCCCCGTGCTTGCGGGAATATAGGTGGACGACCACTCCTTCCTTCCCGTTATCAAATAAGAACGGATATCCGCCCCGCAGAAAATTGTCCAGATAGGACTGACGGCTGTATTCATCAAATAAGGGTAATCCCGTTTTGGTAGCAACATCCTCGGTCAAGTTCCGGGTCAACGCCGAGGACTCCTCGCGTTTATTGAGGATATAGGCAGGAGAACATAAATCGTTTGAGCGCTTGTTGATTTTGCCGATATCGTTCACATGACCAACCAGCGTATAAACGGTCGCCGTCTCCCCGGGCGCAAGCCGGGCCGATAACCCGCTGAAGCCGCATGGCACCTTGTTAACGGGATACGGCGTGGCGTTCATTAAAGCTTCCATCGAACTTACAGCAAATCGATCGGGATGGATTAATGAAGTGTTTCCGCCGAATACAAGCTCAAAGTCTACAAGCGGCTTGATCAACTGCCCATGATGATCAAACGACAGATAGAAGTGACCGCTCGTAACTTCGCTAACTTCCGCCTCGTCGTGCGTACTGGAGCGAACCTTATAGAACGGGATCCCCTGATCAAGGTTCTCCACTTCCATCCAGCTCCGCAGCAGATTGCCAACCTCCTTGTACCCGCTGTTCTCGACACCGTAAGGCAGAATCTCCGGCATGCCGTCCAGCAGCTCGAACGATTCCGTCCGAGTTCCGATATTCGTGATGCTGACCTCGCGGACAAGGGCGGCAAAATCTTCACCGGGCAGCTGAAAATACGATACCGAAGTGCGAAGTCCGTTATCGGCGTGCTCCTCCTCAATGACAAGTTCATTCTGACGGATCAACATCGTTCTCTTCGCATTAGAATCCGGCTGAAAGGATTGGAACGGCTCATAAACGGACGGTGCCCCCGCCATCTTGATAAACGTACGGAAGCCGGTAGCGGAGACGTTCTTATACGAGATATTCGCCGGGGAAAATTCCATGATCGGCGAGTTCTTATCGCGTATGCCGAAGCTGCATATCCCCTGCCCCCGATTCACATAAAAGGTCCACATCGGAATCCCTTTCAAGCCTGCGATTCCGGGCAGAAAGCTGGAAAATGGTTTGGCAAGATCATACTGCTCGATAACAAAGGTATCCTTCTCAAAACGATAATTTGACATGTTCAGATCCTCCTTAAATGGGTTCATAATCGACTCGACTTCAGAATCAACTCAGATTTCGAAACCGGTTTCGAAAAGCGGTAAAAATGAGTCCTGCCTTTAGGTTCACCTAGGTGACCGGGCGGCAGGATTCCCGGATAATCAATTGAACTGGCAGCATAACCGACTTGACGGTTGCGTTTTGTTCTTCGATGGAAGAAAGAAGGATCTCGGCCGCAACGGTGCCCAGCTGCTCCGTATCCTGGCGTATTGTCGTTAAGGCAGGGGTGATGTAACGGGACATTTCAATATCATCAAAACCGATGATGGACACATCTCCCGGTACATTCAGGCCCTGATCCTGAACGGCACGAATAGCTCCAAGCGCGAGTAGATCTCCAGCTGCAAACACAGCAGTCGGCCTCTCTCTAAGCCCCAGCAGCCTCTTCATGGCTTCATATCCACTCTCGGTGGAGAAAAAATCGCTGCCGGTTATGTACTCTTCCCTTAGGTCCAGATCAAGCTCCCGAAGAGCTTGCTCGTAGCCTTGTTGGCGCTGCTCGCCTGCAAACGTATTCAATCCGCCCGATATGTGGGCAATGCTGCGATGTCCAAGCGAATGCAAATACCGAAGTGCCTGCACGCTGCCTCCGATGTTATCGGAGTAAACCGAATGCACAAACTCCGGTGACGAGTCCAGGATGACGCACGGAATGCCGCTCTCCAGCAGCTCCTGGAAATCAGGGTCCTCGCTGCTCGACAGAATGACGACCACACCGTCGACGCCCCGGATTTTGCAATGCTCCACATAACTGCTTCTTCGGCCGCCGACATCCTTGGAGATGAACATCAGATCATACCCTTTGGATACGGCAATTTTCTTAAAGCTTTCGATGACGGCTCCAAAATAGGGGTGACGAATCCCTGCTCCCGTAGCCTCCACAAAGAGAATACCAATGGTCCAGGATCGCTTCGTCGTAAGCGATCTGGCGTTTGCGTTTGGAAGATAACCCATTTCCTTCGCGGTTGCCAGGATCTTGGCTCTCGTCTTCTCCCGGACGTCCGGATAGTTGTTGAAGACTTTGGACACCGTCGTAGGCGAATAGCCTGTTTTTTTGGCAATATCATAAATCGTTGTCAACCTCGGAATCAGCTCCTGCACCTTCGCCGGCATATTCTAATTCAAATCTATCTGATATTAGATTCTACCTGTGCTGGCTGGCTCTCGTCAATGTTATTCCACACGGACTAGCAGGAGCCGAACCTACGGTTATCAAACAAACCAATCGGCTAGGACAAGCCGGCGGAAGCGGTCTGCGATTGTGCAGGACTTTCCGTTTCCTGATGACGAATCATCAGAACGCAGATCAATGCAAGCAGCATGCTGCCTGCGGCACAATAAAACAGAATCGAATACCCCATGCCATCGATGAGCTTCCCTAGAAGAGGCGGTGACGAGATCGCCGCCAGCGAGGATACCAAATAGTACATTCCTGTCCGTGTCCCAATGCTGTCCTCCGATCCGGTAGATACGATAAACGGATAGGAGTTAATATTGATGCAAGCCCAGAATAATCCGCCAACGGTCAGCAATACACGGAGCCATAGCAGTGATTCGACCCAAGGTACGAGCGCGAAGACAATGAACAGCCCGCTGACGCCGATCAGAATCATCCGTTTCTTGCCGAATTTACCGCCAAACCATCCGCTTGGAATGGCGAACAGAACAAAGGCGAGTGAAAAAAACGTCAGGGAAAAGGAAGCCTGCGATTCCGTTAGCCCCATCTCGTTTTTCCCGTACAAAGTAAACAGCGTCTCAACCCCTTGATATGCGACAAACCAGAAAAATATCGCCGCCAAGAGCAGCACCGTCGTCCGATTGATCTGACTCTTAAAGGAAACTTTAGCTTTAGCGGCCGTCTGAGCCTGATAGCCTGGAGCGTCACGCTTCTCTTGGATAAACGTTCTCAAAATGAACAACGACACCAGCGTTATGCCGGCTGCGGCAATAAAAGGCAAGGAATGATGAGCGCTATACAGTACCGAGCCCACGCCAAAAGCCAATATGGACCCTATGCCGCCCATAAAGTTAATGATGCCGTTGGCTCTCGTGCGGCGTTTCTCCTCCGTAATATCCGGCATTAATGAAACGGTGGGCGAACGATACAGGCTCATGGCCAGGTTCATGAGGACCATGAACAGTATCAATGTTACCATCCCGGTGTGAAACGGAATGATTGCGGTAAACAGAGCGCCAAGCGGCATGCCGATGAGCAGATAAGGCATTCTTCTGCCAAACCGGGTATGGGTCCTGTCGCTGCGACTTCCGATCCATGGCTGCAAGAACAAGGCGAAGTAATTGTCGATCGTCATAAAAAAACCGATCAGTGCGACACTGGATATGTAATCCTCCAGAAAATAGGGCACAAACGCATTGTACAGCGCCCAGGTAATGCTAATGCTGAAAAAGCCAAAGCCCAGCAGCCATGTTTTCTTCACAAAGTCACGCTCCCTTGGTTTGTAGCAATCCCCCGAGTACATCCGGATAATCCGTAATAATGCCCGCCACGCCAGCATCGATCAAGGCTTTCATCTGTTCCTCGTCATTGACGGTCCAAGGGTGATAGACTACGCCATGCTGCTTCGCTTCCGTTACCCATTCCGGCAGAACCGCGCGATGGTATGCGTGAAGAGCATCCGCTTTCGCCAATTTGGCATACTCCCACGGTTTGTATAACCCTTCCCCATACAACAGGCCGGTACGGATTTCAGGATCAATATGCTTGCACTCCACCAGAGAATAATGATTGAAACTTGAGATGACGATTTGCTCTGACATTTTGAAATGCCTTACGGTCTCGATCACACGCTTTTCCAGCCCAGGATATTGAATCGACCCGTTCTTCAGCTCGATGTTCACGATTGTACCATGGCTTTTTGTCAATTCCAGCAGTTCTTCCAGCAGCGGAATCCGTTCCCCTTGAAAGGCGGCCCCAAACCATGAGCCTGCGTCCAACTTGGCCAGCTCCTCATATGTATAATCCTTGACAAGCCCTTCAGCCCCCGTCGTGCGTGCGACACTCTCGTCATGGATCAAAACCAGCTTTCCATCCTTCGTCATCTGAACATCAGTTTCAATCCCGGTAGCACCCTGCTCCAAGCCTTTGGCAAAGGCAGCCATCGTATTCTCGGGGCATATGGCCGATGACCCGCGGTGTGCAAAATTAATCAATTGTGACATTTGAACTTCCTCCTGAGTGGTGAGATATTGGTTTGTACTATAAATATAGCTCTCAATTGTTAGAGCTATGTTATCATTCCATTTTTCATATTCCACATCGTTTAACGAAACCCTGTCATGTAGACAATTAATTTTTTAAATGGTTTGACTGATTTGTATGTCAGGCATATAATTGTTTAGACAACTATTTTTGAAAACTTGAAATGAAAGGTGTGACTTGTTTCTTGAAAATGCCTAAACGCAACCCCTCCATCGGTTTTCATCTGGGTTACACCTATCGCCGCGCCTCCCAATTGTTTGCGAATGCCTTGAAGCCCTATGATATTACCCCCGAGCAATGGCTGGTTCTGTACCACATCGGAGAGCATGAAGGGTTGAATCAAAAGGAAGTTGCCGCCAAAGCGGACAAGGATCAACCGACCACTACCCGTATTTTGGATCTGCTCGAGAAAAAAGGATACACCCGCAAATCCGTATCGGTTAACGACCGGAGAGCTTTCCAGCTCTTCTTGACGGATACAGGGAAAGAATTGATCGACGCAACCACAACCATCGAAAGTCAATGCGGAAGCCAGTTAATCGAAGGCATTGACGATCATCAATTAGAGATGTTCTGGGACACACTCTCACGCATCAATGCCAACATAGACAACTTACACAAACAGGAGTGATGTTTCACATGAATGAAATGAATACAAAGCAACGTTTATGGACCAAAGAATTCATCACCTTGATGGTCAGCAACCTATTTCTGTTTCTGACCCTGCAGATGATGCTGACCACGCTGCCCGCATACGCCAAGGATGCGTTTATGGCAAGTCCGCTTCAGGTCAGCCTGATAACCAGCCTGTTCGCCTTCAGCGCGATCGCCTCCCGCTTCGTGTCAAGCAAAGCACTGGAAAAAGGAAAACTGCGCCTGCTGCTGTACGTCGGGCTGATGATTTCGCTTGCAGCCACGCTGGGCTATTACTGGGCATCCGGGATCGCCTTTCTGCTGCTGATGCGCGTTTTGTTTGGCATCGGCTTTGGCATGACAAGCACCTCGTTTCCTACGATGGCATCGGACGTCATTCCTATCAAACGACTGGGCGAAGGCATGGGGTACTTCGGATTATCCACTACGCTCGCCATGTCGATCGGCCCGATGATCGGCTTGACGCTCCTGCAAGACGGGGGGTTCACACCGCTTGTGGTCATCACCGTCATCATCAATATACTTATCTTCCCACTCGCCTACGTTCTAACGTCAAGATCGGCAAAACGGAAAACGGAGCGCCCCGCAGCGGTTCAACCTCGAGTTGAGGATCAACCGAAGGGCTCATTCAACAAAAAGCTGATTCTCCCCAGCGTCCTTAACTTTTTGATGTCCATTACGTACGGAGGGCTGCTGAGCTTCATGGCGTTGTTCGGCACCGAAGCCCACCTCCGGAATCCCCAGTATTTCTTCTTGTTCAATGCCATTGCCATCATTCTGGTACGGCCGTTCTCCGGCAGAATCTATGACCGCTATGGACACAAGGCGATGGTTATACCCGCTGCTGTTCTGATGGTCACCGGTCTGCTGTTGCTGACCTTCGCCTCATCGACGGGTACTATGCTGTTATCAGCATTATGTTATGGCCTTGGCTTCGGCGCGATGCAGCCGTCCATCCAGACCTGGATGATCCAGGAGGTTCATCCGCTCCAGCGCGGCATGGCCAACGGCATGTTCTTCAACTCACTGGATTTCGGTGTCGCTATCGGCTCGATCGCGCTCGGCTCCATCGCCAAATCGACTTCGTACACGATCATGTACCGATATTCCGCCATTGCGCTTGTGCTGTTAATCCTGATTTATATCATCATGCAGGTAACCGGCAAATCGCGCTCCAAAGCAACCTTAAAGCTTGAGGAGACCGAACCCACCGCTGCAGGATAACGGAGAATGCGGCTAAGCCAAGAGAAGCAACGGCATATGCACATCGAATGCGTCCAGGAATGGATTAAGGAAACAAAGTAGACGATGAGAGTTCCTCCTTGTCAATATGCTCCCCTCCATATCCGGATATGAGAAAAAGGTCTTGTCCATTATTTATGGACAAGACCTTTCTTTTTCAAGCCCTGCGGTTTCTTGAAGTCGACTCGGTATGAGTTCCCTCCGGTGTCGTCTTTCTTCGCCTCCGGCTTCACGGCGAATAATGTGAGCAGGCCGCCTACCGCCGCGACGGCTGCCAACGTGCCGAACAGAACCCAATGATTCGCCCCGAGCAGCAGCGAGACAACTGGCGGACCAAGCGATACGCCGATAAAGCGCATACTGCTGTATAGAGAGGTAATGGTACCGCGCTGTTCCTTCTCTATACCTTCCGTCAGCAGCGTGTCCATGCATGGCAGGACCATCCCGATCCCGATGCCGCCAAGCGTCATCATTCCGACTACAAAATAGATCTGAGCGCTAAATCCGGTGACGATCAGGGATACCGTCAAAATGGCCATACCCGCGAAACCGGTCCACTTCTTAGCCGCTTTATTTTTGCCCGTGAATTTACCGGCTAAATAGGAAGACAGACATAACAAAGCCAGAGGAATCGCAAGCACCAGCCCTTTCACCACACCTTGTAAACGGTAAGTGCTCTCGAGCGTTTCCGACAAATAGAAAAGTACGCCGAATACGCCAAACATCGCGATGCCGCCGATGGCAAATATGGCATACAGCCATCTTCCCTTCTCGTGCAAAACCTGCTTGGTTGTTTTCAAAAACTCGCGAATGGATTGTTTGTCGTTGTCGTTCGACTTCGGTGTCTTCACAAGAAAAATGACAAGCACGATAGAGATCAAGCACAGAATCGGAATAGCTATAAAGGGCAAGAACCAAATAAAACTTCCGAGCAGGGCGCCCAATATCGGACTGACTACCTTGCCAAACGTATTGGAGGTTTCGATAATACCCAAACTCTTACTGACCTCTTCTTCCTCTTTAAACATGTCACCGACAAGCGGAATGACAATGGGGAATGCCCCGGCAGCACCAATTCCCTGCAGAAACCGTCCCGCCAAAATAACGTAATATGCCGCCGTCCCACTCAGCATCCAGGCTGCCACAGCCGAGACAGCTCCGCCTAATGCCGCAATAATTAAGCTGGGGATGATGATCTTCTTTCGTCCATACCGATCCGATAAATAACCGGCAATCGGAATCAGTAAGATGGCTACAACAGCATATACCGTTATAAGCATACTGACTTTGAAGGAACTGATCCCCAGAGCTTTTGAAATCTGCGGCAAGATGGGAATCAGCATGGAATTGCCCAACGTCATGATGAGTGGTATGGATGCAAGGGCAACCAGATCCCATTTCTTGTTTTCCATGAGAGAAGACCACCTTTGCGTTATCTGTCATCCATATTGTAGGTTCTTTTGCCCAGAATATGCATGATTGCAAGGTGGCCGTTTTTTCCCATATGCCATTTTTCCTTATTTATACTTTAAAGCCGGACATCAACTGCCGAAGCTTGCCAGACATTACATTCAAATCTTCAACGGAATCTGTAATTTCCTCCATAGAGGCCAGCTGCTCTTCCGTGGCAGCACTGACGCTTTGGGTTCCGCCTGCCGTCGTCTCCGTGACCTCCTGAATTCTGCGGATTGCGTGAACAAGCTCCCCTGCTCCGGAGTTCATCTGTTCTGTTGCAACGGTGACACTCTGAATTTGTTCGTTCAATTCGACGACGGATTGCTCAATTTCCTTAAAGGCTCTCTCGGCTCCTTGCGCCACGTTCATGCCCTGGGTCACTTCGCGGGTCCCCTGCTCCATGACGCCGGCCAAATCAACAATATCCTGCTGAAGCTCATGGACGAATTGTCTGATTTCGACGGAGGAGTTTGATGCCTGATCAGCCAATTTCCGGACCTCGGCAGCTACAACCGCAAAACCTCTGCCATGCTCGCCCGCCCGAGCCGCCTCAATCGAGGCATTCAAGGCAAGCAGTGATGTCTGCTCTGCAATTTCGATAATGATCTGTCCCATCGCACCGATGTTGGAGGCCTTTTCGCCGAGCGCCCGCACCGACTGCGCGGATTGATCCACACTGGTGCGTATGCCTTCCATTTGAGCCAGTGTATGTATAAGTGCCTGTTCCCCTCCAGCCGCAAGTTGGTTCGTCGTTGCTGCCAATCCGGAGACGTCTTGGGCGGCATGCGCGATATGTTTCATTCCTTCCGCCATGTCCGTTATCGTAGCTGTCGTTTCCTCTGTATCCTGAAGCTGGTTCTCTACCCCGGCCGCCAGCTCTTCCATGATGCCTGAAGTTTGCTGGGAAGCTTGACGGATTTCCTCGGTCGTGGAGTGCAGCGTCGAAGCTGCGACACCGACTTTGCCGGCCGTATCCTGCACCTGTACGACAAGCTCCCTGAAGCCATCGACCAATTTGTTATAAGCGTCGGCTACATCCCTGATTTCGTCTTTCGTTGTGATATGTAATCGGGTAACCAGATCACCGCCGCCTTCGGCAATCTTCAAAAGCTGACTGCTCATCTGATTCAACGGACGGATCGATCGAGTAAGAAGATAACCCTGTATAGCAAAATAAACAACGGCTGCGATTCCGATCAGCATAATGATCAAATTCTGAAATTGGCTGCTGGCCGCAATTTGATCAGCCTGCTTAGCCAAGGCTTCATTTTTATCTACCGTAAATTGTGCGATAAGCGTACTAAATGACTTGCGCACTTCACGTTCCTGGTTAAATGCTGCTTCATATACCCGAAACGGCACAGCCTTGTAAAATCCGGTATCATACCCCAATTTGTTTAACACCTCAGAAACGGCTTCGGTGTAGATGACATACCCGGTTTCGATCTCGTTAAATACCTTTTGGTCTTCCTCAGCCGTCATCAAGTCTTTGGTTTCGGCCATGAGTTTGGCGACGGACTCCTGTTTCGCTTTCAATGAATCGGCAAAGGTCGAATCACCGGTCAATAAGTAGCCCCGCTCATCATTAGAGACGCCCGTCAATAGGGTCTCCAATTGCGTCAGGTTATAGATGACCTTCTGATCCACTTCAATAATCTTGCTGAACCTCTTCTCCGTCATATTCGAAGTGATGAACGCGATGATTACGATAACCGCCGTAACCGTTGCAAGAATCGTAGACGAAAGAATTAATTTTGTTTTTATCTTCATCCGCAAGCACCCGACCTTTGATATAAGTAATATACCCCCAATCCTTTTTTCGTCAAATTTGTGTCCAAAATGAATAGACGGGGCGATCGAGAAAGCGCTTTTCCCGAAAATAATTGAAAAAAATTATTAATCACCGGTCAAATCATCATAAATATTGGATAACTCCCTCCTTATGGTATAAAGCATACTCCCTATCTCCTCCTAAATATGTTTCCGTTTTTTTCCTTTTCTATGAAACATGTTTGGATTTCATATAACAATCATGAAAAAAAGGCCTGCCTAAGCCGTGGCCAGACAGACCTTTATTCATTTAATATTCATCCGGGATAAAATGGCTCTTTTCCCCGATATGATACACATGAAGTTTGTGCATGGCACGCGTACATGCGGTGTAGAACAGTTTGCGGTCGCTTTCGCGGTGGTACACATCCTCGGAGCCGTTGTATATGATCACCGCGTCGAATTCCACGCCCTTGGCTAGATAGGCAGGAACGACAAGCGTTCCTTTCTCGAAAGCAGGAGTGGTTTTGGTAATTAATCGCGTAGGTATATCTGCTGACAGCTGCTCGTGTACGCGTCTGCTCTCCTCTTCTGTCCGGCAGATCACCGCCACGTACTGGAATCCCTGTTCATGAAGCTCACGGATATCAGAGACAATTGCTCCATGCAGGTGTTCCTCATCGTTCACCGCAACCACACGCGGAGCTTCGCCGCTCCGGTTAAATGGAACAATCCGCTCCCCGCCCGGTATCATCTGCCGTGTGAAATCAACGATTTCATACGTGGACCGGTAGCTTTGCGTCAGATTGATGACCTCCGTATCGTCCTTGCCGTACAGACTCACCAGATTTTCCAGATTGCCGAGCGCCTCTCCATGTGCGTAAATCGCTTGATTGAGATCCCCCAGCACCGTCATTTTCGCACGCGGGAACAACCGCTTCAGGAATTCCAGCTGAAATCCCGAATAGTCCTGTACTTCATCAACAATCACATGACGAATCGACGTGTTCGTCCGGAAACCTTGAAGCAGCTCCTTCAGATAGAGGAACGGAGTCGCGTCCTCATACAACAGCGATTTGTTGTCCAGTGACGCAACGGTAAGCTTGCAGATTTCCTCCCAATCATCCGGGAGTCTCTCCAAATTTCCGGCCGCCCGGCGAAATAGCGATTCATCCGTAAATAATTTTCGGTACATGCCTTTCACATCCACATATCGGAACCGCTTGATCCAGCGTCTAACCGGCTTGAGCCGGTTGCTGATGACCATTTTGGCAAGGACATCCCTTTCCTTATCGAAATCGTCAAACGTATCCGCCTTCCGGTTTTGCTTGCGTCGCATCGTTTGAAAGGCCCGTTGATAATCCTCCGTATCCAGCAGCTGGATTTGCTCTTCCACCCACGGGGCGTCTTTTTCGCTCTGAGCGAACTCCGACAGGCGTTTCAGCATCCACTCTTTCATCAGGTCGATCCGGCCAGCGAGTTTAACCGCCGAATCATAACTATAGAACTGCGCGGACATTTCGTCGGAGCTGACGATAACCTTACCTTGGAAAACGACCGGCTTAAAGAGCATCCCGCCCTTCTCCAGCAGCTCCTTGTATTGTCTGATGGTGTCAAGATAAGCTCCCGAGGATTTATAGGATATGCTCTCGAGTCGTGCCCGGTAACGCGGCGAATCGTCCGCATTCAGCAAGGTTTCCGTCTGTGTGAACACGTCTTCGAGCTCAAACTCTTTCCCGAGCCGGTGTTCCAGATAAGACTGGAAGGTCGTCTGCTGCATATTGTCCTCGCCGAGCTCCGGAAGCACTGTGGATACATAACTGTTGAACAGCGGATTCGGGGAAAACAGAATCATCTGATCGGCCCGAAGTGTCTCCCGGTACTTATACAACAGATAGGCCACTCGCTGCAGTGCGGCTGAGGTTTTGCCGCTGCCGGCAGCCCCCTGAACGATCAGCATTCGGGTTTTGTCGTTTCGGATGACGGCATTCTGTTCCTTCTGAATCGTAGCTACGATGCTCTTCATACGATCATCCGCGCTATGGCTGAGCACCTGCTGCAGCAGCTCATCACCAATCGTCACACCGGTATCAAACAATACCTTGATCTCGCCGTTATGGATGACGAATTGGCGCTTAAGCAGCATTTTGCCTTTGACCGTACCCGAGGGCGTTTCATATTGGGCCGGACCGGGTGCCCCGTCATAATACAAGCTTGATATCGGAGCCCGCCAGTCATAAACGAGAAACGTCTCCATATGTTCATCCAAAAAAGATCCTGTCCCTAAATAAATGGTGTCCGTCTCCGTGGTTCCATCCTCTTGAAAATCAATGCGTCCAAAGTAAGGGGATTCCACAAGTTTTCTATACTTTTTAAGCAGCTTGCTGGATTGCAGATGAGCATGCTCACGTTCCGCGAGCACTTGCGACTGCTGTCTCAGGTTGGTGGACGTTTCACCCAAATCGTCCGGGTTGCTGAAGTTGACCGTAACTTCGTCCCAAAAGTCTTTCCGCATATCAATCACGACTTCACGGATATCTCCGACGCTCGCTTCCAGCTGAGATATTTTATTACCGATTTTCGTTGTCACTTCCGTTACCCGTGCCTGTTCTTCTTGCCAATCCTGTTCGCTGATAGCCATTTGTTCATCCCCCTAATATACTGGTTGACAGCGCAATTCGTCTGTGATAAAATAAAATTGTGATATTCTAACCATATTGTCCATGTTTAATGACAAACCATTGCTAATTATAGCAATGTGTCCCGTATAATTCAACATCGAATCTTAGTAACCGACCCACCGGGGCGGTTTTTTTTGCGTTTATATACAATACCATTCCCAAGGCTCACTGCCAAGAGGAATCATCCTAAACCCTGGTGCATGAAAAGCCGATCAAATATGGCATCTTGATCGGCACCCAAATGATGAACTTCTCTTATTTACGCAGCCACGAGAACAAGGCTTCCTCCTGCTCTTTATCATCCACGACACGGCTGATTTGATCCGCTACCCGGTTCAGCCGGTCAAGCTGATATCCGTAATCATACATGGAGGCGGCCACCACCGATAGCCGAAGCCCCCCTGGATTGGCGCCTGGTCCGCACATCACCTGCTCCATGAACGCTTCATTGTTCTCCGCCATGGTCTCGGCTTCGTCCTCATTCGGTTTCAGTTTATCTTCGAATTTCCACAAAATATGCTCATGGTACTTCATTAACCGCTCCAAATTGTGATCAAACTGCTCGTCGATTTCTTCGGACCGTTCCGCCTGAAAATAGTGGTTCTCCACCGCATCCAGCACTTCATATCCCTTACGAAGGGATTGCAGCAATTGCTTATACACTACGAGCTGTCTGGCTTGACTGTACTTGGCCCGCTTCAGCTTCTTCTGCTCTTCCTCAAATAAATTGTATTTGTCGGACAACGATTTGATCGCGGATTCCAGTTCCTTCTTCTCCGCACGGTATACCGAATCCTTCATTTCGTGGGAGATGGCCGTGCGCAGCAGCAGTGACATTTTGCCAAATACAATATGAATCCGCGTGATATACTGTTCCTTGGGTTTCGGGGGAAACACAAGAATATTGATAAGAAATGCTGATATGATACCGATAATCGTCAGAATAAAGCGATTGAGCGCAAAATCCCATTGCCCGGAAGCTTCCATCACGGAGATGACCGTGACAAGCGTAAGTCCGATGGTCTCGCCCATTTTGAGCTTCATGCAAATCATAATCACTAGAATACATACCAAACCGACGGAAATCGGCTGATTCGATAAAAAATATCCTCCGAGCATCGCCAGAATCGCACCGAGCGTACTGGTCTGCAGCTGGTCCAGGAAATATCTCCACGACCTGTATATGGACGGCTGCATCGCAAAAATCGCGGCTATGGCGGCAACGACAGGGGATTTAAAATCAAACAGCATGGCTAAATAAAGAGCCAGCGTCACGGCTAAGCCGGTTTTGAACATTCTTGCTCCAAACGCCACAGACAGCCCTCCTTACCTAACCCAATTTCACATCTAAGGATACACACCATGATACATACTCCTCCGTTTGAACCGCTATTACATGAATTACCCTTACGCTTCCAATGTTATGCAGTTTCTGATTCATTCACATGCTCCGGGTTGGCCCGCTTCCCCATCCTTTTCTCATAAGATCGGACCAGATATGCAAGCCAAGCGCAAGAAGCCAGATATCCGCCAACGATATCGCTTGGATAATGGACCCCAAGATAGACCCGGCTTAGTCCGATGCCGAGAATCATTACGACGGAGATGGATATTAATGTGCCTCTCCCCGCTCTGCTGTCAATATGTCTCCACAACAAGTAAGCCAACACGCTGTAGAACGAGAAGGCGACCATGGAATGTCCGCTGGGATAGCTGTACCCCGTAATTTCAATTAAGCGGTGGATGTCGGGCCTTGCCCGTTGAAAGACCCATTTTAATAATACATTCAGAATAGATGAACCGAAGACGACCACAATAAGGAGAAGGATCTCCACGCGGTGTCCCAGTACCCAATATAGCACGGCGATTACAATCAGACATAACACAATCACCGGTCCGATAGAACCTATAAACGACAGCCCAATGGCGATATCCGTGATAAGCGGATGCTCCCAGGCTTGTACCGTTGTTATGATCGCCAAATCAAACGATGCCAGGCTTTGCCGCATTACCAAAGCAGCCAGTGTGACAAATCCTATCAAGCTGATCATCGAAATGAGGAAAATCCAGCGTTGTCTTCCTGAAGTCGGGTGTAGCTTCTGTCCGCTCAACTCTCTTTTCTCCTTTGCCTTTGTTTCGAATCCGTGCGAATTGGTGAAAACAAGATAATATCATTTTCCTGAGATAAAGGAAAGTCCAGTTGGGATATACATGAAATATCTCGTAGTCTATGTCAAAATCGCAATGATTACTCTTTCAAGAGAATTTTTACCATAAAGTTTACCATAAAGGAGCATGTCCACATGAAGGTTCTCGTTGTCGGTGCCAACGGCCAAATAGGCAACCAGCTTACACATCTGTTGCAAGACCATGAAGGCTATACCGTAAAAGCAATGGTACGAAAAGAGGAACAAGCAGCCACATATGAAGCTGCAGGAATAGAGTGTGTTCTTGCAAACCTGGAAGGGTCGGTCGAGGAGCTTGCTGATGCGGCGAAGAATTGCCAGGCGGTGGTATTCGCTGCCGGCTCAGGCGGAGCTACCGGATACGACAAAACCCTGTTAATCGATCTGGATGGAGCCGCAAAAATGATTGAAGCAGCCGAGCAGGCGTCTGTCTCGCGCTTTGTGATGGTAAGCGCCGTGGGGGCGCATCATCGGGAATTTTGGAATGAGGAGATCAAACCGTATTATGTCGCCAAGCATTACGCGGATCGCCTGCTTCGTCAGAGCAGCCTCTCGTACACCATCATTCGTCCAGGGGGACTTACGAATAACCCCGGTACCGGACGCATCACCGCTGCGGAGAATATCCAGGGCGGATCGATTCCGCGTGAGGATGTAGCACGAACGATACTGTTATCCCTAGATGAAGAAAATACCTTCCGTCGTTCCTTCGATCTGATTTCAGGAGATACTCCTATATCCGAAGCTTTATCCTCCATTTAAAGAGAATGCCTTTGTCAAAAAAAATCGCCCCTTAGCATAAGCGATACGTTGGTATCGGCTCATACTTCAGGGGCGATTTTCCATACTAGTTCCAATCATAATCAGCTCACAATAAAAGCGGTCAATGCCAACGCAGGCGCATCGTTTATGATTTACTTTGTCACATTAGCCTTTGTTTTGCTACCTTACGCGCCTGTCTTCCGAAGCATTTGATTCCGCAATATATCTTTAACCGCAACCACCGCTTCTTCCACCCGGTCCACCGCCACAACAATGGGAGTATTGCCCTCATATTGGCCGAAGGAGTGATTGTACTTGGGATCATAATAATGCTCGAGCAGCAGCTGTATTCCCTGAGCAAACCGCCCCTCTTCCAAAGACTTGCCGATTTCCGCGGCGATAGGTGTGTGGATCCTGTTTTTGATTAATTGAAAGGCCGCCAAATATTGCTCTTTAAAAGCGGCAGGGTTGTAATCCTCCAGGATCTGGCGAACACGTTCCGCCATCGGCAGTTCCAACACGATGGCTACCCCCGACTCCTTCTTCTTCATCAGGAAATCGGGAACGGCAATTTTGCCGATCCGTTTGCTCTCCGCCTCAAATAACAAATACGGCGAAGATTCCAGTTGCTTCAGCCGCTCAACCAATCCCGAATCAAACGTCTTCTGATTATTCGCCTGTAGACCAACATGCCCAAAGATCGAGCCGCGATGTCCTGCCAGCCCTTCCAGGTCCACGACCGGGTAGCCTTCCTGCTGGAGCTGTCTAAGCACTGCCGTCTTGCCGGTCCCTGTCAATCCGTGGAGGACAAATGCTTCCGCGTCCAGACTCTTATGCTCCAGCGTATCCAGCACATACTTCCGGTATGCCTTAATCCCGCCCGTAATCCGATTGACATGGATATCCATCAAAGAGAGAACGGTTGCGGCAGTCCGGCTGCGCATGCCACCACGCCAGCAATAGACCGCCTTATCTCCCTCGATTTCCTTGAATTGCTTCACAAAGCTCGGGAGCTTGGCCGACATAATGGCAAGTCCACGCTCTTTAGCCGCATCCACGCTCACCTGCTTATAAATCGTCCCGATCTCCGCCCGTTCTTCATCATTGAAGACCGGAATGTTCAGACTTCCCGGAATCGTGGAATCCCTGTACTCCGAAGGGGAACGGACATCAATCAAAGTAATCTTCTTCCTGCTTTGCAGTTCCATTAATTCTTTTACGGTGATGTCTTGAAACATGTCTGTTCGCTCCTTTATTGATACAAAACGCGATTCACTTTATAACTCAACAACAATGCGATTCGGATGGTCATGCACGACCTCGCCGATTCTTCCAGCTTCCAGCCCGGCATGGCGAAGCTCTGACAGAAGCTGATCTGCCTGCGAGCCATCAACCGCAATGAGGAGTCCTCCCGAAGTTACGGCATCGCACAAAATCCACTTATCGATCTGGTCCATGTTGTCCGGGAAATTCACGTCGTCCTTCACGTGATCATAATTGTTCTTCGTACCGCCTGGAATAACACCGCCGTCGGCCATCTCGCGAACCCGCTCCAGAATGGGAACAGAAGGTTTAGAAATCCGGATCCCCGTGCCGCTTCCTTTGGCCATTTCGAGCGCATGGCCAAGGAGACCGAAACCTGTCACGTCGGTGCAAGCATGCACCTCATACGGTTCCATGAGCTCGGCAGCCGTTTTGTTCAATGCCGCCATCACGGCGGTAACTCGGCGAATCTCCTCATCGCTTAACAGATCCTTCTTGATGGAACTCGTCAGGATACCCACGCCGATTGGCTTGGTCAGAATCAATGCATCGCCTGGCTTAGCACCGGCATTGGTTCTTACTCTGTCCGGATGGACAGTACCTGTAACGGCAAGGCCGAACTTTGGTTCTTTGTCATCGATGGAGTGCCCGCCAACCAGGGTTACCCCCGCTTCCTTCAATTTATCCCCTGCACCTCTCAAAATATCCGTCAATACCTGCTTGTCCAGCGTTGAGATCGGAAATGCCACGATATTCAAGGCAGTCAACGGCTTGCCTCCCATGGCATAAATATCGCTGATGGCATTCGCAGCAGCCACTTGTCCAAAATCATAGGGATCATCCACAATCGGCGTAAAGAAATCGACAGTCTGAACCATAGCCAACTCATCCGTGAGGCGGTATACGCCTGCATCATCACTTGTATCCAAACCAACCAATAAATTGGGATTCGGCTCGGCTTGCGGGAGCTTGCGAATGACCTGAGCCAGGTCCGCAGGTCCGATCTTGCAGCCGCATCCTCCTTTAGAGGAATACGAGGTTAATTTTATTTTCTCCGATTGACTCATCACGGGTCTTCCCTTCGTCTTAAGAGTTAATTTTAACAAAACGCATGCAACAACCCCGGCGTGGATGCTTAAAAAACCTCTCATCTACCCCGGGGATAATCTGATATTCGTCCGTTTACTAACACTTGTGATCACACACAATATCTTTATTATAAGAAATCGGCTGCCCCAAGTCTAATGGTCTTCCTATTTCTTGCAATTACCGGGAATATCTTTCTTCGTTCTGTCCACAATGTGATATACTAGTTGATTGGATATGTAAATCATTTCACAACGCATCGGGGGAGTATAAATCATGAATCACTCAAGCGACGGCAGAATGGCCTTTGATCATTCGGATCGCAGAAGAACCATCTGGTTCATCACCATCTTCATCATCATTGCAGCAACAGGGCTAACCTACGTAAAATGGTGGCCTTATTACGATAAAGCGCTCAAAGCCATTATGGAGCACAGCATCGGCTCCTCCATATTAGGCATGGACCCGGGCAATGCCGTACCTTCTTGGCAAGCGGCCTGGGACTATGCGGTCACGTATTTTAAAGCCGTTTGGAAAGCGGCGGTGCTCGGTATCCTGCTCGGGACCTTGATCCAGTCGCTGCTGCCCTCCCAGTGGCTGCTCCGCGTTCTCGGCAAAACCACTTTCGGCAGCACGGCGATTGGAGGAGTTGCCTCCATTCCGGGCATGATGTGCTCCTGCTGCGCAGCACCGATCGCGATCGGTCTGCGTAAGAAAAAGGTGTCCGTGGGCTCTGCCCTCGCGTTCTGGATCGGCAATCCGACCATCAATCCGGCAACACTCGTCTTCATGACGTTTGTTTTATCATGGAAATTCACCGCGCTGCGTTTGGTCTTCGGCCTCATTCTAACCTTTGGCGTCAGTTACCTCGCTAACCGCTTCGCCAAAGAGGCGGATCCCATCGAGATTGACGCACCAGAGAGCACCGATCAACCCGATGAACGTCCGCTGTGGCTGCGCTGGTTCTCCAGCATCGGTCATATGATGATTCGCGTGGTTCCGGCATATTTTATAGCCGTGCTACTCCTAGGCGCATTGCAAGTGTGGATGTTCCCGCATTTGGGAGCAGCTGCCGGAAACACGCTGCTGGCCGTCATCTTCTTCTCCGTGATGGGAATGCTGTTTGTCATTCCAACTGCGGCGGAAATCCCGATCATTCAGGCCTTTATGGCAGCGGGCCTCGGAGCGGGTCCGGCCGCAGCCCTGCTTCTGACGCTGCCGGCCATCAGTCTTCCTTCCCTGCTCATGGTAAGACGCTCATTCCCGAGGAACGTCATGTGGTTTGTTGTTGCTTCCGTTGTCCTGCTTGGAATTGTATGTGGTATAGCGGGAATGCTGATCCTGTAGGTCCAGCTCCAACTTTTTCGATTATCTTTTCAATTTTTATTTTTTCTTAAGGTAAACCCTTGGCTTATCTGGTAAAGTGATTAAAGAATGAACCAACTCATTATTACATGCAGTCGAAGGGAGTCAATCATTAAATGAAAGATAACGATTTGCAGCCAAACCATCCGGGGCAACCCGAGGATGAACAGGGACAAGCCCTAGAGAAAGAGAATAACCAACAAGATCCGGGCAGCTTGTCTAATGAAGAAGAAAGAATAGATTCAACCTATCCTGAGCCCATCGAGCTTCACAAGGATGAGAACGAACAGCCTGCGCTCATGCATCCAGCAGGGGATCAACCGCTTTACGATGAACAGTCTCCTGCAGGTGGCGGCGGGAACGGAAGCAAAGGCTGGATGATCGCTTCGCTGGTATTGGCGGCAGCGTTAATCGTCGTCCTGATTGTCCCTCCGTTTGCCAAGGGATCCGGCAATGAAGCTATAGCTAAAGTCAATGACGTTAACATTACCAAGGATAATCTGTACGATGAGCTTGTCAGCTTAGGCGGTAAACAAACACTCAATTCGATGATCACTGAGGAATTGATCCAGCAGGAACTCAAGAAGAAATCCATTACGGTGACCGACGCTGATGTGAATAAAGAAGTAGATACCTTGAAGGCGACCTTCCCTTCCGAGGACCAATTCAATATGCAGCTTCAGCAAGCCGGCATGACGCTCGACGATCTTAAAGAACAGACCAAAACCCAGGTTGAGCTCAAAAAACTGATGGCCGACAAAATCAAAGTAACCGATGAAGAAATTAAAGAAATCTACGACCAAAACAAAGAAAGTTTCGCTACTCCTGAGCAAGTTCGCGCTTCCCACATCCTCGTGGAAACCAAGGAAGAAGCCGATGCCATCGTGAAGCAATTGAAGGAAGGCGCCGACTTTGCAGCGATTGCAAAAGAGAAGAACCAAGATGCTACGAAGGAGACCGGCGGTGACCTGGACTTCTTCGGACGCGGCCAGATGGACCCAGCATTTGAAGAAGCAGCGTTCAAATTGAAGAAGGGTGAGATCAGCGACCCGGTGAAGAGTTCTTTCGGTTACCACATCATCAAGGTTACCGATCGTAAAGAAGCCACGAACCCTACCCTTGAAGATAAGAAGGAAGAAATCCGCAGTCAGCTTGAGAACCAGAAGGTTTACTCCGAATCCACAGCCTACATTCAAGAGCTGAAGGATAAAGCAACGATCACCAATACGCTGGAAGAAACCGCGGCTGAAACGCCGGCAGATCCTGCAGCGGAAACACCAGAAGCACCTGCTGCACCTTAAACGTTAGTCCAAGCCCCTACCCTTGCGGTATGGGCTTTTTTTAATGTCAAATAAAAAGTTCTTTAAACCCCAGGGAAAACATGTTAGAATGTAAGCGTTATCAAATGTTGATCTTGGAAAAGGGGGAAGCAGAATGATGAAGCACGTATCGGAATCCCGCAACATGTATGAGGACTTCGTGGTGGAGACAGACATTCTGTTCTTTAAAACCGGATCGCACGGTTTGGTCAGCTTTCACGGCAGAAACTATAATATTAAAAAGAGAATGACTGCCGAAAAAATCGCATCCCTGCTCTCCGGTAAACAGTTCTATCATGTCGGCGGCAACTGCTATGTCAACGTTGACAAAATCACGACGGTAGAACAAGGCATCGTTTACTTCGGGGAGAAGGCACCTTCTGCTAAACATCTTCGGATTCCGAGATGGAAGCAAGAGTCGCTCAAGCGCCTTGTCGCTGAAGTAAAACAGCCTGTTTGAGTGAGCTGCGCTCTCTTCTGAAATGGGGCGCAACACACAAAAGATCCCGCATCCGTTAAACGGAGGCGGGATCTTTTGGTTGGTAGGGTTAAAGCTTCAGTTTTTTAGTATTGACTATGTAAAGGTTCTTTAACGGCATGGCACCATTTCTGTACTTCCGGGCACCGGATTCAAACAGAACGTACAGGTCATTGCCCCGTATCGCAATATTCTCGGACATCGGAGGCATCGTCAGCGGCGTAGCCGCAGCCTTTCCCTTTGTTCCACGAGTATATATGAGCAATTTACTTGCATTGTTACGACCGCAGGACTGGCTGTACACCACGCGTGATTTCGTCACAACCGCCCCTTGTATTCGGTCAGGCGTACTCCATGTATAGGTCGCTTTGCGGTTCGACGGCAAGCCGTCGCTGGACGTCAATGGATAACCTCGCAGCTTGCCCTTGGGTCCCGGCGCACACTGTTTGCCGCCTTGATCCTCGCCATCCATATATTCGCCAATCCATAGAATGCCGTCAGAATAAGTGGCATAGGATGCTTTATGGCCGAGCGCATATGGGGTCATGACGATATGGCTGTAATCTTTTTTGCTGCTAATGGTACTCAGCGGAATTTTGTACACATTTTTGCCGGACGCCACCCACAGATGTTTTTTGCTAACCGCAAGCCCTCCGACATGTCCGGTATGTTTTTTGCTGCCGCTCTCATACAAATAGAGTGTTTTGATGCGTTTATTGGTTTTGCTGCTTGTAATCGAGATGCTGCTGGCTTGATTGCTATCCTTATTACCCCAATAATGCGATATAATGATCCAGTTCTTGCTCGGAACGAGGGCCAGCCCTTGCGGAATCCACTCCTTGGTTCCGGAGTAACCAGGAATCGGGGCTCCCTTTTTGCTGATATCGAAAAACTTTTTGTACTTCGAGCTGGCAGCTTCGACCTCTCCGGGATGAGCAAGTCCGCTTAAGCTGAAGATCAGCATTAAGCTAAGCAGGAGACTCGCATAACGTTTGGTTCCCTGTCGTTTACTCACAATAATTGCACCTCTCTTCCATCGTCATATCATCTATAATGGTAATATCAAATTTTAGGTTTATGAACATAGAGAGGATGATCACTCATCGATCCCTATTTTGATCCGAGATATCCGGAAGCGTTTGCTGCTTTCTCCACCGAACATTGGATAGCCATTCTGGTGTTTATCGCCCTTTGCTCCCTATTGTACTTGTTCAGGACGGCAGTCGCCTCCAAGTCTTCTCTGCAAAAAACCGTGAGATGGGGGCTGCTTGCTGCACTTTCGTTACCCGAAGCCTCCCTTCATATCTGGTATGCGTCAACGGGAATATGGGACCCTGCCACTTCCCTTCCATTGGAATTGTGCAGTTTGACCCTGTTTCTCTCCATCGCCATCCTGCTTACGGATGAACGCCGTCTATATCCGTTGGTTTACTTTGCCGGAATTGGAGGGGCCTTGCAGGCTATATTAACACCCAATCTAGGCTACCCTTTCCCACACTTCCGGTTCTTTCATTTCTTCGTTGTCCATATCGCGATCATATTGACGGCATTGTACATGACCTGGGTGCGAGGATACCGTCCAACCTGGAAATCCATCGCCTGGACGATGGTCTTCCTGAACGTATCCGCATTCGTTGTCGGTCTGGTCAACCTTGCTGTCGGCTCGAACTATATGTTCCTGATGCGCAAGCCGGACACCGCTTCACTGCTGGACCTGCTGGGACCGCATCCCGTATACATCCTCATTGAGGAGTTCATCGCACTCGCGCTGTTTATCCTTATGTATATCGCCTTTTTTGTCATTCCGGATCGCTTGAAACGGAGTCGCCGCCATAAACAGCAACAACCGCCTTTTTCTTCGGCTGGCAGTTGAAGAAGGAGTCATATACATATAAAGCGTATGGACTGCAAACGCCCGCGTATTCGGGTGCTGCAATATCCATACGCTTTTTTTCATTGAAAAGGCCTAAACCAGACCCTTAATCCTTAAGATACAGCCTGGAGGTTGCTTCCCAAATTTCGCCCGGAGCCAAACCGAACAGACCGATATCGTCAGCCGGCAAGTCCACGTTCGGCGCATTCACCAGGTTGATCTGCGGTTCGGGACAGAAGAACTTCCGGGAAGCCTGGTTGTTCCAAACCATCCACTGCTTATACGAGTTGCCGACATCATAAACGAACGTTTTCCCAAGCTTGGTATCCGTCAATTCCATACGGTTTCTGCCGTTTTGCGGGACGGCGGTGTAATGGTTGTCCATCGAATCAAAATAGGGAGTTACGCCGCTTGTCCGAAGCAGCTCCTCTTCTGCCGTAAGCGTCTGGAATTTGCCTGTCGGCAGCATCCGCTCACTCATTTCCCACCGCTCGCCGATCGTTATTCTCACGACGCAGTCATCCGCCGTGCTCTCGGGGGCAAACGGAGCGTTGATTGCCGTATGGAAAGCAAGCAGGCACGGCATGCTGCCGGTTCCCAGATTACGAATAAACACATGCTGAGCCAAACCATCCTGATTCAGCGTATAGCGAAGCCGGAACGTGAACTGGTGCGGAAGCATGGCATACACGGGATGATTCTCATCAATGGTGACCGAAACCACCACGTAACTTTCAGCCTCGCTGCTGCCAAAATCCTCGACGCTCCAAGGGATCGTATGTAAAAAGCCATGGAGGTGATTGCCCGTCGCTTCTTCATTGATCGGAAACTGATAGGTTTGTCCATTCCATGGAAATCGGCCGTCCTCATAACGATTAGGCGGAAAAAGAACAGGAATGCCGTGAACGCCCGGATTGGATTTAAATGCTTCCATTTCGTCTGCTTCCGGTTCGCGAAGGAACCGGTAACCGCTTTCGTTATCCCTAAAAGCGATGAGATTGCCTCCGATTTCGGGCAATATCGCCGCTTCGTAAGGGCCGTGCTGGAGCCAAACCGCGCGCTCTCCGTGATATGATCCTTCATACGCTTTGTGGTTCATCGGGTGATCTCTCCTCTCAAGTGTGAACGTATATAGATTATCATACCAAAGCCCTTACTTCTATATTTTCGGGGTGGATGGTCGGCCCATCCCCCCACTCATTCCGTCCCTTTTAAATTGCATGCCGATTAAGACGAAAGCTTCGTTTTAGAAGCGTTTTGCGGAATTGGAGCCGGGGCCGATTGATCGCTTGCTGCAGGCTGTGTGGCCGAGACCAACTCCTCATCCAGTTCCTTCGTGTATTCGAGTGTCTGCTGCTCGCTCCACCCCAGTACCGCAGCCATATAATCGATCACAGGCAGCTTCCATTTTCTCGTCCAATCGATATGGAATAACAGGGAACCCGTGCGACGGATAAAAAAGTCAGCCGGCTTCGCTGCCATCTCATGATGAATCGCATACATCAGCGGAACCAGTACCGATACCGGAAGAGCCGCTGCTTCCGCCTGATCGGAGCCATCCTTGGCCAAGCGGAACAATTCCGACACGTTGGAGCCGTACATTCGCGCCCACTGCTCGGCGAGCTTACGGTCAATTCCTTGCGTTGCGCCTATCTCCGCCTGCTTGCGGACAAAATCAGGGAATTGGCCGGATCCGCCTACCTGACCGCCGGAAATCGGCAGATTTTTCGTTACGCAGGCACCATACGCTTTGCCGCCGTTCTCTAGAATCCGTTGCGCAACCAGGTCGACAACGGTGCCGGCCATTTTGCGATAGCCGGTCAGCTTGCCACCGGCAATAGTAATCAAGCCGGACGGAGACTCCCAAATTTCATCCTTGCGTGAAATTTCGGAGGGACTTTTGCCTTCCTCCAATATAAGGGGCCGTACTCCAGCCCATCCCGACTCGACGTCTGCCGGACTTAGCTTCACGCCAGGGAACATGTAATGAATGGCTTTCAATATATAATCCCGGTCCTCCACCGTGATCAAGGGACGCACGGGATCGGCTTTGTAGACCGTATCGGTGGTTCCCACGTAGGTCTTCCCGTCGCGGGGAATAGCAAACACCATTCGGCCGTCTGGTGTATCGAAGTACACCGCTTGACGAAGCGGGAACTTGGATTGATCGATGACCAGATGAACCCCTTTGGTCAGCTGAAGCATTTTCCCCTTCTTGGACTTATCCATTTCGCGCACCTGATCCACCCAAGGCCCTGCGGCGTTTACAATTTTGGTTCCGGATACGGACTTGACCCCGCCACCCAGCATATCTCGTACGGTGATCCCGGTAATTCGTCCATTCGCATCATAATTCAACGATTCGGCCTTCGTGTAATTGAACAGAACCGCCCCTCTGGCGGCTGCCTCCTTCATGACCTCCAGCGTCAGCCTGGCATCGTCCGTCCGATATTCCACATAATAACCACCGCCCTTAAGACCCTCCTGCTTCAGAAGCGGCTCCCTCTTCAGCGTCTCGGATGCGGACAGCATGGAACGCCGTTCTCCCCGCTTTACGCCGGCCAGGAAATCATACACCATCAACCCAATGGAGGTGCTGAACTTCCCAAAGGTGCCACCCTGGTGTATCGGCAGCAGCATCCACTCCGGCGTCGTTACATGCGGCCCATTCTCATACACAACGGCCCGTTCTTTGCCAACCTCGGCCACCATGCCGACTTCAAACTGCTTCAGGTACCGCAGGCCGCCATGCACCAGCTTGGTCGAACGACTGCTCGTTCCTGCGGCAAAATCCTGCATCTCGACCAACAAAACTGACATCCCGCGCGTGACCGCATCCAGCGCAATCCCTGCACCGGTTATGCCCCCTCCGATAACAATCAGATCGAAGGTTCCCTCCGCCATTTCTTGAAATCGATGCCTGCGGTCCAAACTTGAAAACGACTGTGCCTGCTTCACAATGAATCCCTCCCAGTATGATTTACCCTGTTTTTATCTATCGTTACCCTTCCCATGCAAAAAGACAGCAAAAAAGAGACCACGAAACACGCAGTAGCAACCCCATATCATGAGGTATTCCGCGCCTAGTGGTCTCTCCAAGTCTCCAGACATATATTCACTTATTGATCATTATACCATAGAAAATGCTAATGAAAAGCCATTGCCGCATAAACGGCTTTTTTCCAGCCGCTGTATAATTGCTCCCTTACGTCTTCCTCCATGGTTGGCTTGAAGCTTTGTCCCATGCTCCATTTGCTGCAGATTTCCTCCTGATCCTTCCAGAAGCCGACAGCGAGCCCCGCCAGGTAGGCGGCACCGAGTGCCGTTGTCTCCGTAATGTTCGGCTGTTCCACCGGAACATTCAGGATGTCGCTTTGGAATTCCATGAGAAACGTGTTGGAAACAGCCCCTCCATCCACCCGCAGGGATGTGATATTATAGCCGGAATCTTCTTCCATCACGGATAGGACATCCCGTGTTTGATATGCAAGCGACTCCAGGGTTGCACGGATGAAATGCTCTTTCGACGTGCCACGTGTCAGGCCGAAGACTGCCCCTCGGACATCGCTGTTCCAGTATGGACTGCCAAGTCCGACAAAGGCCGGCACCACGTACACGCCCTCCGTGGAGTTGACCCGGCGCGCATAGGGCTCGCTGTCCTTCGCTTCGCGGAACATCCGAAGACCGTCGCGCAGCCACTGGATCGCCGAGCCGGCCACGAACACGCTGCCTTCGAGCGCATACTGTACGCTGCCATCCAATCCCCAGGCGATCGTAGTGATCAGTCCATGCTCGGATTTTACGGGCTTGTCACCGGTGTTCATCAGCATAAAGCTGCCGGTTCCGTAGGTTGTCTTCACCATGCCTTCCGAGAAGCAGGTCTGCCCAAACAGCGCCGCTTGCTGATCGCCGGCTGCTCCGGCAATCGGAACCTCGCGTCCGAAGAAATGATAGGAAACCGTTTTGGCATACACTTCGGAAGAAGGCCTGACTTCAGGCAGCATGGCCTTGGGGATGTCCAGCAGCTGCAGCAGCTCCTCATCCCATTTCAATTCATGAATGTTATAAAGCATCGTACGCGAGGCGTTGGAATAATCGGTCACGTGCGCCTGGCCTCCGGACAGCTTCCAGATCAGCCAAGTATCGATGGTCCCGAATATAATATCTCCGCGCTCGGCCCGCTCACGGGCACCGTCTACATGATCGAGGATCCATTTGATCTTCGTTCCCGAGAAATAAGGATCAATCAAAAGTCCGGTCTTTCCCCTAACCGTCCCGTCATGCCCGGCAGCAATCAGCTCCTCGCAGATGCCGGCCGTCTGACGGGATTGCCAAACAATGGCGTGGTATATCGGTTCTCCACTATTCCGATCCCATACCACGGCCGTCTCCCGCTGATTCGTAATCCCGATTCCAGCAATCTGATCCGCCTTCACGCCCGCTTCGGATAAGCAGGTCGCAATGACCGCAAGAATGGAACCCCATATTTCATTGGCATTCTGCTCCACCCAGCCCGGCTTTGGAAAATACTGCGGAAACTCCTTATGAGCTGAGTGTACGATATCTCCTTCCTTGTTGAACAGGATCGCGCGCGAGCTTGTCGTTCCTTGGTCAAGCGCAAGAATGAACTGCTCCAATCAACTTCTCCCCTTCCGCATATGCATTTAACCAAAGATAACGTGCAGGTGGAAACGTTGTCAAATCCATTATTCCGTCAGGGAGAAACCTAGCAAGTCCTGCAGCAGGACCGAAGCCGCACCCATTAGCTTGTCATCCTCGCCAAGAGAGGCCAGACCAAATACCATGTCCTCCTTCAGAATCGGAAGCGCGTGTCGGTCTATATAGCTGCGAACCATTTCCAGCAATTCCGGATTTCCATGCGCCATGTCCCCACCCAGGATTAGCGCTTCAGGATTAAACATATTGACCAGGTTGACGATGGCTGCTCCCAGAAGCTCCGCCACTTCCTCATTCAGATCCCTTGCCAGCTTGTCCCCTCTACGAAGAGCTTCCTTGAATACGGACGGAACAATTTGACTGTAATCTCCCCCGCTCATCTCCTGGATCAACGTCGGTCTCCCCGTTGCGATCGCCGTAATAATTCGCGAATACACAGCAATCCAGCTGATGTAACTGTCCAAGCAGCCTACATTGCCGCATTCGCAGCGGATTCCGCTGCGGTTTATGCTCGTATGCCCGAATTCGCCGGCACCGCCATGCTTGCCCCTTAGTAGATGATCGTTAATCAAAATACCGGAACCAAGCCCGTCGCCAATGGAAATATAAATCAGGTTCGCGAATGCGTAATCGCCAAATCGGCGTTCAGCCAGCACGACGGAATTCATATCGTTCTCCACCCAGGTTCGCAGCCCGTAGCGGTTTTCAATCGTCCGTTTCAACGGAACATCGGTCATGCGAAGTTTCGTGTTATAGTGCACCATGCCCCGGCTATCACTCACAATACCCGGCACGGTAATGGATATCCCGACACACCGCTCCAAGTCTTCTTGTCCTGTCATGAAATCATCCATCAGGCTCAGCAATCGTTCGACAACGGCTTCTCCTTGGAGTCCGGTTAGAGAATGCGTTTCCTTCTGCAGCACCCTCGCCTCCAGATTCATGCGGGCCAGCATCATGACCGAATTCGTTATCGCTACCGCGAACAAATAATGATTATCCGGATTGAATTTAAGCAGAATGGGCTTTCTTCCTCCGCTGGAGGAGCCAGTTCCAATCTCGGAAACGTAGCCTTCCTTAATTAGCTCCTGTACGGCTGAGGCGACCGTGGAAGGACTCAGCTTGTTTTTTTTGGCCAGATCGATTCTGGATATGGGTCCCTCTGTGCGGATCTTGTTCAGCACCTTGGACCGGTTTAATGCCTGAATCAGCTTGTGGTCACCTTTTTTCATATTGTTCAAACAAGCTCAACCTTTCTATAGTTTCTTCATCGTAGTGCGACTTTCTGTATCGGAAAAATGAGGATAGAATCACTATAACATTTTCAACAACCGGATATAAACTTATTCCATCCACCGAAATAACATACGGCGTAAGATCTGATAGCGATTCTCTCATATTGTGAAAAAAAGAATTTAAAAGGTTTTGAAATCGCTATCTTGAAAAACAAACAAGGTGATTATATAATCTTTCGCAATAGAAGCTGGTTATTCTGTCAAGAAAGATAGCATTGAGATGTCAACTTTTTTCGACGAATGGAATAACTATTGCTTTTTATATCACTTACATAAAGGGGGCGCTTAAGGGGTCCGATTCACTCTGAACAAGCCGTACGACCAACCACGCTTGATCAAAAATCATATGAATTCAAGGAGGGTTATCTGATGAAAAAAAGAATGTCTGTCCTGATCTCGGTATTATTCGTGCTCACCGCGTTACTGTCCGCATGCGGAGGCGGCAATGCCTCTGGAGGAAATAACGGCAAGAAGGTCATCAACGTTGCGCTATGGGACGAAAATGTGCGGGATACGCTGGACAAATCCATTAAGATTTTCAATGAGAAGCACCCGAATGTTGAAGTGAAAGTGACTTACACCCCTTGGGCCGATTATTGGACCAAGCTGAAAACCAGCCTCGCCGGCAATAGCGGTCCTGACGTCTACTGGATGAACGGTCCTAACTTTCACTCCTATGCCTCCTCCGGTCTGATCAAAGACCTGTCTCCCCTAATTGAGCAAAGCGGTCTGGACACCTCGGTTTATACCGAAGCGCTCTTCGATATGTACACCTATCAGGGCAAGCTTCACGGACTTCCTTATTTCCAGGATTCCGTCGGACTTTTTTACAATAAAGAATTGTTTGACAAGGCCGGGCTGCCCTATCCAGACGATACATGGACCTGGGAAACGGTAGAAGAGAACGCGGCCAAACTGACGGATAAATCAAACGGAATCTACGGCTACATTACGCCGATCGACAGCCAAATCGGTTATTACAACTATATTGCCCAGGCCGGCGGGTTCGTGATATCCGACGATAAAAAAACATCCGGTTACGATACGCCGGAAGCTCTTTCGGCATTCAAATGGCAGCAGAGCTTGATTGAGAAAGGCTACTCTCCGAATGCGCAGCAGCAGCTTGAAACCAAGTCGCGCCAGCTGTTCGGCTCGGGCAAGGCCGCCATGTTCCCGGGAATCTCCGTCAACTCTCCGGAACTCTACAAGCTGCTTGGCGACAAGCTGGGTGTCGCGGTTCTGCCAGCCGGAAAGGAAAAGGCGTCCATCGTCCATGGCCTCAGCTGGGCCATCAACGGCAAGACCAAGGTCGAGCAGGAGTCATGGGAATTGATTCAGATTCTATCCGGCAAGGAAGGACAGGAATTGCTGGCTGACTCTGGCTTCTCGATGCCTGCGTACAAAGGCACGGAGGGCGGCTGGCTGAAGTCCATTCCATCTCTTGATCTACAGGTGTTCGTGGACAGCCTGGAGTTCGCCGTACCATATCCCGTATCCCAGAAAACCGCAGAGTGGCAGGACGCTGAAGTAAAGGAAATTCAGGCGGCTTTCCTCGGAAAGAAATCGTTTGAAGAAGCGCTGAAAAATGCCGGCGAACAGATGAATGCCATCCTTGCGACAGAAACCGAATGACGAGCAGCCGCTCCCAATACGGAAATTAAGAAAGGACGGTGCAGCCTGTGAGCTCTCCCATCACTGTGACCACAGAACCTCCTAAAACAACAACCAAGCGAAAAGCAGGGAAACTTGCCGTTCACGAAGCCATGTGGGGATACATCTTCATTCTGCCTGTCGTGCTGGGCCTCGGTCTGTTCTATATGGCACCTTCCGCAGCATCCCTGTTTCTGTCGTTTACGTCGTGGGATGGACTAACTTCACCTCAATTCATCGGACTTGATAACTTTGCAAATTTGATGAAGGACGACAAATTCACCGGTTCCATGCTGAACACGATGATGTATACCGTAGGTACGGTACCGTTATCCGTTGCACTCGCAACGGTGCTGGCCGTGCTCCTGAACCAGAAGATCAAAGGCATGGTCTTCTACCGCACCTTCTATTTCATTCCCGTCATCACCATGCCGATCGCGGTCGGCATGGTATGGAAATGGTTGTACAACTCCGAATTCGGATTGATCAACCATGTGCTGGGGATCATGAACCTGCCGCAGCCCAACTGGCTGTTCGATGAGAGATTCGCCTTGTTCTCCATCGTGCTCGTCAGTGTCTGGAGCAGCATCGGATACAATGCCGTCATTCTGCTGTCCGGCCTGCAGGGCATCTCCGGCAGCTATTATGAAGCAGCTTCGCTCGACGGAGCGGGAACGCTGTATAAGTTCTTCCGGATTACACTGCCCCTGCTGACGCCCAGCTTGTTCTTTGTCTTGGTCATGTCCTTCATCAATTCGTTCCAGGTGTTTGACCTGATCTTCATCATGATGGATCAACAGACCACGATGCTGGAATCCACCCGGACGGTGGTATACAGCATCTGGGAAGACGGCTTCAAATACTTCAACATGGGTTACGCTTCAGCGCAGGCCTTCATTCTGTTTATCGTTATTCTGATCATTACCATGGTCCAGATGTATATTCAGAAGCGCTGGGTCCACTACCAATAACAGGAGGTGTGTAGACGTGAATACTTCAACCAATGCAGGTAAAGCAAGCCGTCTGACGGTCCACATCCTGTTAGCTGTCGGGGCGCTGCTCATGATTATGCCGTTTCTGTGGATGATCTCGACATCCTTCAAGTCATTTGCCGATTCCATGTCCATTCCGCCGAAATGGCTGCCTGTGGAATGGCATCCGGACAATTACCTGCGGGTCATTCAAACCATCGATTTCGGTACCTATTATTTGAACACCGTTATCGTGACGGTGGGGCGGACGGCTGGACAACTCATTCTGTGCTCCCTTGCAGCCTATGCCTTTGCCAGCTTGAGATTCCCTTTCAAGAACGCCATCTTTCTCGCGCTCTTGGCCGTATTGATGGTCCCTTCCCAGGTCGTTATGATTCCGAGCTTTGTCATCATGCGCGAGTTCAATTGGCTGGACACGTTCTATGTGCTCATCGTACCCGGCATATTCAGTGCCTTCGGCACATTCTTATTGAGACAGTTCTTTATGACGCTGCCGAAAGACCTGGAGGAAGCCGCCAAAATCGACGGCTGCAGTTATTTCCGGATTTACTGGAATATATACTTGCCGTTATCCAAGGCGGCTCTCGTCTCCCTGGCGATCTTCACCATATTAGCCTCATGGAACGATCTGTTATGGCCGCTCATCATGACGAGCTCCGAGGAGATGCGCGTGCTTTCCATCGGGATTTCCAGCTTCCAGGGACAGCATTCCACCGATTACCCCCTGCTGATGGCAGGCGCCCTAATGGCTACCCTTCCCATCATCATCCTGTTTATTTTCCTTCAGCGTTACTTCATTGAAGGCATTGCCATGAACGGGATAAAAGGATAGGACGCGGAAAGCACCAACCATGCAAAAAAAGGAGTGTACGGAAATGTTACAGGTGTTAGTTATTGGTGCGGGCGCCATGGGAAGAACCCATGCCGCCGCCTACGCTTCGATGCCGGGCGTCAAGCTTGCCGGGATTGCCGATATCCAGGCGGAGAAAGCGCAGCAGCTGGCGGACAGACACGGCGCACAGGCCTATGCTTCATTCGAAGCAGCAGTTGAAGGTTTGGGTTCTGATGTAGTTGATGTCATTGACGTCTGCCTGCCAACCCCGCTTCACAAGGAATACGTTGTAAAAGCGGCGGACATCGGCAAGCATGTCATATGCGAGAAACCGCTGGCCAGAAGCGAGGAAGACGCGCACTTCATGATCAACTACTGCCACGAAAAAGGAGTACGATTATTTGTCGGTCATGTGCTCCGCTTTTTCCCGGAATATGTAAAGGCCAAGTCGCTTCTGGATCAGGGCAGCATCGGAAAACCCGCGGTCATTCGGGCAGGCCGTGGCGGCGGTTATCCTGTGGGCTGGAACCATTGGTACAGCGACTTCGGAGCGAGCGGCGGAATTACGCTGGACGCGATGATTCATGATTTTGATTACCTGCGCTGGTGCTTCGGCGAGGTGGAGCGCGTTTATGCCAAAGGGCTCCATGGTCGTCATCAGGCCCAGCTGGATTATTCGCTGGTAACCCTTCGTTTCCGAAGCGGTGTCATCGCGCATGTGGAAGGCACCTGGGCGCACGAGGGTTTCTCCATGAATTTAGAGATGGCGGGCACAAGCGGCATTATCGATTATGACAGTGCCAAGGACAGCCCTCTCCTCTTCAAGACACGGAGCTGTGCCGCTACCATCCCCGGCGTCGTCGTGCCGGAAAGCCCGCTGGAGCACAGTCCCTATTACCGGGAACTGGAGCACTTCATGTCGTGCATCCGCGATGGCTGTGAGCCGCTCGTAACGGCTGAAGACGCATACGAAGCGCTTCGTATCGCGCTTGCCGCTATAGCCTCGATGGCCTCCGGCGAGCCAGTGATTATCGAAGATGCTGCGTTTATACTTACTTCACCATAAAAATGCCTATCGCCGTATTTTCTCAGAAGATCGACCGCATACAGCGGAAATTTTTCTTGCGAGATAAGGAGGCTAAGCCTCTGATGTTTATACTTTCTTATCTCTTTAAAAAGGAGAGAAAATCATGAAATTAGGAGTGATTAGCTTTGCGCATATGCATGCGTTCAGTTATGCCAAAGCGCTGCAGGGGATCGAAGGCGTAGAGCTTGCCGGCATAGCCGATCCTGTAGAGGAGCGCGGACGAAAATACGCCGAGTATTTCGGAACAGCCTATTATCGGGATTATCACGAGCTGCTTAGTCAGGGCATGGATGGCGTCATTGTCACATCCGAGAATGTCCATCATAAGGAGCACGTTCTGGCCGCCGCTGCAGCCGGGGTGCATGTGCTCTGCGAAAAACCGCTTTCGACTAACATACAGGATGCACAGTTCATGATTGATGTGTGCAAAGCAAGCGGCGTGCTGCTGCAAACGGCATTTCCCGTGCGTTACCATGCTGCGGTCGTTCGGGCCAAACAGATGGTCGATGATGGAAGACTAGGCCGTATCCTGGCGATGAAGGGGACCAACCGCGGGCGCAATCCCGGCGGTTGGTTCATCGATCCGGAGCTATCCGGCGGAGGTGCCGTCATTGATCATACGGTGCATGTCGCCGATATCATGCGCTGGATTACAGGTGCCGAGGTGAAGGACGTGTATGCCGAAGTCGGCCATCTCATCTCGGAATCTCCCATTGATGATTGCGGCATTCTGACCATGGAATTCCATAATGGTGTGTTTGCCACACTGGATTGCAGCTGGTCCCGCAATAAGGAGTTTCCGACATGGGGCAACGTCACCTTGGAGATTGTCGGCTCTGCCGGGACCCTAAGCGTTAATGCCACCAGCCAGAAACTGCACGTATACACCGATGATTCCGGCTACCGCCATCATGCATGGGGAGACAGCATGGATGCCAGCCTGATCAGGGATTTCGTATCCTCGATCTCCTCCGGCGCTGCAGAGGCATCCGTCACCGGTGAAGATGGTCTCAAGGCACTTGCCGTGGCTGTAGCCGCCTACCGATCGTCCGAGAGCCATCGGGCCATCACCATGTCGGAGCTGTAATCGTTAACCGGCACAGAAGGCATGCTCGTGGTAATTGAGGAGGTCTTCTGTGTTTTTTTTCATAGCGGATCCGTCAATCCAGGTTCAAATGAATGCTTGAATAATATGGATAGCGGGGCTATAATCACGTGTGAGTAATCGAGTTACCGGAATATGTAACCATCATCTTATACGATCAGGAGTGAGGCAATCTATGATTAAAGCAGGCGTGCTTGGAGCGGGAGGCATGGGCGCTGTCCATATCAAAAACCTTCACGGGAACGAATATGTTCAGCTGGCCGCGATATGCGATACGAATGAAGCGTTAGCCAAGCAGCAGGCCGAGCAGTACGGTACGGCTTATTATACGGACGGCAGCACGATGCTGGAGCGGGAGCAGCTGGATGTGCTGTATGTATGCATTCCGCCATTTTGCCATGGAGATATCGAAGAGCAGGCAGCCGCGAAGGGCATTCACCTGATGGTGGAGAAGCCGCTGGGTCTGGACGCCCAGTCCGTCCGCCACAAAGCCAAGGTCATTGCTGAAAGCGGAATCATTGCAGCCTCCGGCTATTGTCTGCGATACCTGGACACCGTTGCGATCGCCAAAGACTTTCTCAAGGACAAAAAAATCGGCATGGTTCGCGCCCACTACATAACAACGCCTGTACCAACTCCTTGGTGGCGAAAGAAAGCATTATCCGGGGGGCAGCTGGTTGAGCAATCCACGCATACCATGGATTTGGTTCGCTACCTGTGCGGCGATATCACCCGCCTGTATGCCGATATGAAGCTACTGCTGGTGAACGACATTCCGGACCTCGACATTCCGGATGTGGGCGCCATCCAATTCGTGTTGGATTCCGGAGCTGTCGGCCATATGCAAACTGGATTTATCCAGTTCGATCACCGCAGCGGGATCGAGATCATGGGCCGCGACTTCCGCGTAGTTCTGGACGGAACCACGCTCTCCATTGTAGACAAGGAGAAAGAAATCGTGTACCGGAGCAAAACGGACTTTTACAAAAACCTTACCAATGCCTTGATCGACGCCATTCGTAACAACGACCCGAGCCTCGTGCTGGCATCTTATGAAGATGGCTTCAAGACGCTGGAAGTAACGCTGGCCGCCAATGAATCCGCGGAAACCGGCAAACCCGTCATCCTACAGTCATAGCAAAAGGGGGATGCTCGTGGTCTGTAGACCTTGAGTATGCCCCTTCATTTTTGGTTAAGAATGTTTAGTTCATATCGCGCAACGTAGCAAGCTGCATTGTCTCCGGGCAGCTTGCCGCTTGCGCGTAATCGTGTGGGGGATTTAAGCCCAATCCTCTCTTAAAGTCCAAGCGAAATGTACTTCACCTCCAGGAACTCATCCATTCCGTAATGCCCGCCTTCCCGGCCGAGTCCACTCTCTTTGAATCCACCGAACGGCGCTTGCGCCGTCGAAGGAACGGGATCATTCACGCCCACAATCCCGTAATCCAGCGATTCCGCAATGTTAACCGCTTCGCCTAGATTCTGCGTAAATACATAAGCGGCTAAGCCATAGGGACTGTTATTGGCACGCTGCACCGCTTCGTCTATCGTTTTGAAAGTGGTAATCGGCGCAAGGGGACCAAAGGTTTCCTCGTTCATGCACTCCATGTCGTCCGTTGCGTTCATAATGACCGTCGGCTCCATATAATTACGGCCAAGCTCTGATAATGCTTGACCTCCTGCCAGTATGACGCCGCCCTTCTCTTCTGCGTCCTTGATCTGCCTTACGACTTTATCCACAGCGTCCCGGTTAATCAAAGGACCGATATCGACGCCGTTCTCCAGTCCATTTCCTACCTTCAATTGCTTTACAAGCTCAGCAAACCTCGCGGCAAACTCCTGCGCAATGCCTTCCTGAACATAAACCCGGTTGGCACATACGCAGGTCTGTCCCCCGTTGCGGAACTTGGAGGAGATTAATCCCGCAGCCGCTTGATTCAGGTCAGCCTGATCCGTCACGATAAACGGCGCATGACCGCCCAGCTCCAGCGATATTTTCTTGACGTTAGCGGCAGCTCCGGCCATCAGCTGTTTCCCCACTTCGGTTGATCCTGTAAAAGACAGCTTTCTTACGCGGCTATCCGCCTGCCACACGCCGGAAATGTCGCTTGAAGATCCGGTTACGATGTTAATGACCCCGGCAGGAATCCCGGCCTGATCGGCAAGCTCCACCAGCTTGATGGCCGTGAACGGCGTCTCACCGGATGGCTTGATCACCACGGTGCAGCCGGCGGCCAGAGCAGGCGCCACTTTGCGGGTAATCATGGATGCCGGAAAGTTCCACGGGGTAATCGCTGCTACGACGCCAACGGGCTGCTTCGTTACGATGATGCGTTGGCGGCTGGATGATCCGGGTATGGTCTCGCCGTAGATTCGTTTGCCTTCCTCCGCATACCAGGACACAAAGCTGTTGGCATATTGTATCTCGCCCGCTGCTTCCTTAAGCGGTTTCCCCTGCTCTGTTGTCATAATCCGCGCCAATTCATCCGTATGTTCCTCTATGAGCTGATGCCAGCGGTGCAGCAGTTCCCCCCGCTCATTCGCCGTTCTACGGGACCACGCCGGAAAAGCATCGGCTGCCGCATCGACGGCAAGCCCGGCTTCCTTCTTGCCGGCCTTGGACACGGTTCCTATCACCTTTCCATCCGCCGGATTATATACATCCATTTGTTCCTCGGTCTGAATCCATTGTCCAGCAATATAGATTTGATTTCGAAACATAGTAAAGACCTCCTCATCGTCTCTTCATGGCTGCAAGTGCTTGTTGATCATCATCTGCTCAGGTCACGATCTTTCCTTCTTATTATCCGATACCCACTTACCCTAATGCAAAAAAATAAAACACCGGAGCTTCATGTGGAGGCTCCAGTGTTTCCTATATTCATAACGATTACGCTAAACTTATTTAATAGCTGCATCTACTTCCGTGATCATTTCGGATACGGACGTCAGGCCGCCACCGGAAAGATACCAGAAATCCGGGTTCAAGTAAACGATGTTACCCTCTTTCGCCGCATTCGTTGTTTTCACAAGTTCATTCTCAACCACCGCTTTAGCGCCTGAATCCCCTTCACCGGTGGCAACCGCTGCGCCACGGTCAACAACAAAGAGATAATCCGGGTTCATCTCAACGATGTACTCATTCGAAATGTCTTTACCATGTGTGCTGACTTCGATGTTAGGATCTACGGCTCCGAAACCGAACACGTCATGCAGAATGCCGAAACGGGAACCTGGTCCGTATGCACTGATTTTGCCTTCGTTAGCCAGGATGATCAATGCCTTCTTGCCGGTTGCTGTAGCTTTCTCATTCAAAGCTTTGATGTTCTCATCGATCGTAGCAAGCTCTTTTTCAACTTCTGCTTCTTTACCGAAGATTTGACCCAGCGTGTTCATGTTTGCTTTAAAGGATTCCATGTATTTGCTTGTATCAACACCCAGGAAGATGGTTGGAGCAATTTTGCTAAGTTCCTCATACGCATCTTGCTGTCTGCCGGAAATGATGATCAGATCCGGGTTAATGCTGTTGATTTTCTCAAAGTCAGGCTCTTTCAGGCTGCCCACATTCTCGTATTTCTTGTCTTCGAATTTGGACAGGTAGGCCGGGATATTGGCTTGTGGAACGCCCAAAACCTCAATACCCAATTTATCGACAGAGTCCAGAATACCAAAATCGAAAACAACGACGCGGGAAGGATTCTTCTTGACAGGTGTTTCACCCAGTTGATGGGTAATCGTGATTTCTTCGGTTGCAGCCGGTGTATCTCCAGTTGCATCTCCGCCACCCGTGCCGCTTGTTTTATCGTCTTGACCACAAGCCGCGAGTACAAGCGTGAACATTGCTACCATAAATAAAGCCAACCATTTTTTCATTGTTACACCCCATTTTTTATAATTAAAAGCTTCTATAATTCAACATATTTTTGAATTTATAGTTGAATATGTAATTCAATTTGAACAGATTAAACCATGCCGTCCTATATCCAAGGCAGCCCTGTCCTTGTATTTGATAAGGATTCCGTGCTGTTATCTTCCAGAATCCTTATCCTCTACTCTCTAATATCATGTCGCTTAGCCGTAGTATACGCACACCCGGTTGTCATTAATCTCTTCGATCTCAATATCCATGTCATAGATTCCGCGAAGCACATTGCTCTGAATGATATTCTCGGTCTTCCCTTCGCTTTCAATGGCTCCATCCTTCAATGCGACGATGTAATCCGAATAGAACGAAGCGAAGTTGATGTCATGAATAACGATGACAATCGTCTTGTTCAGATCAGCGACAAGCTTTCTGAGAATCTTCATAATCTGTACGGAGTGTTTCATGTCCAGATTGTTCAGTGGCTCATCCAGCAGGATATACTCTGTATTCTGGGCGATGACCATCGCTATGTAAGCACGCTGGGTCTGACCGCCGCTGAGCTGATGAAGATATTTATGCTGCATATCCCCAAGCTCCATATAAGAGATAGCCTCATCCACGTATTTCTCGTCTTCCGCGTTCAATCTGCCCTGTGAGTAAGGAAAACGACCGAAGGATACAAGCTCCCGCACCGTCAGACGGAGGCTGATATGGTTCGATTGTTTCAGGATCGAAACCTTCTTCGCCAGATCGCCGCTCTTCCATTGGCTAACCTCTTTACCGTCCACCGTAATTTGTCCGCTGTCCTTGCCTGTTAATCTGCTAATCATAGACAGCAACGTACTCTTGCCGGCGCCGTTCGGGCCGATAAAGGAAGTGATTTGACCTTTCGGGATCGTAACCGACACGTTATCAACGACTTTTTTGCCGCCATAGACTTTCGATACGTTCGTAACCTGGATCATGCTTTACTCTCCTTTAGTAGCAGGTATATGAAGTAGACACCGCCAATGAAATTGATAATGACGCTGAGCGTTGTAGAGAACGTGAACACCCGCTCTACAACCAATTGACCGCCGACCAGTGCAATAACGCTAATCAGTATGGATGCTGCAATTAAATATGAATGCCTATATGTCTTCATCACTTCGTACGCAACATTGACCACCAGAAGCCCGAGGAATGTAATCGGACCTACCAAAGCGGTAGCCACCGAGATCAGAACGGCAACCACAATCAGAAGCCGCTTCACAACATAATCATAATTCACGCCGAGGTTGATCGCCTGCTCACGACCTAGTGCCAACACGTTCAGGTACTTGGCAAATCGGGCAAAATACAGCAAGGTCAGCGCTACGACAATGACGGAAAGGACCAGAAGCTCGGTCTTCACATTGTTAAAGCTGGCAAACATTTTGTCGGCTACAAACTGGAACTCGTTCGGGTCAATCAGCACTTCCATAAAGGAAGACATGCTGGAGAACAGGGTTCCGAAGATCATGCCGATCAGCAGCAGGAAGTAAATGTTGTTCCCTTCCCTTTTGAACAGAATCTTATATAAGACTCCGGCAAACAGGATCATCCCGCCGACGTTGATCAAAAAGTTAACGTTGCTGCCCAGTTTGTACAGCGTAAAGGATCCGAAGACAAAGATGACGGTGGTCTGGATTAGTATATATAAGGAATCTAATCCCATAACGCTTGGCGTCAGTATCCGGTTATTCGTGACCGTTTGAAACACCGTGGTAGACAGAGCAATCGCTCCGCCGGTCAGAATAATGGCCAGCACCTTCTTGATTCTTCTTGGAAGCGCGTAATCCCAATTGCCGCCAAGATCAATGAACAGAAAGACTGCCACCAGGATGATTGCCGCTGCGGCCAACAGGCCGAGTTTGGCTTTATAAGTCATATGCCTTTCTCCTCATCAGTAAGAAAATGAATATACCGCTTCCGAGTACGCCCACGGTTAGACTAATCGGAATTTCATAGGGATAAATAATGATCCGGCCCAGGATGTCACAGAACAGTACGAACCCGGCCCCCAACAGCGCGGTATGCGAAAGGCTTTTTTTCAAATGGTCTCCTAAGTATAAACTGACAATATTAGGTATGATCAGACCAAGAAACGGAATCACGCCGACGGTCAGCACCACGGATGCCGTAACCAGCGCCACGATGACCAGTCCCAGATTCACAACTCTCCGGTAGTGAAGGCCCAGGTTGGTTGCAAACTCCTCTCCCATTCCGGCCACCGTAAACTTGTTGGCAAACAGATACGCCAGAATCACAAGCGGGATACTAATATAGAGCATTTCATACTGGCCCTTCATGATCATGGAAAAATCACCCTGAAGCCATGCGGACATATTCTGAATAAGATCATATTTGTAGGCAAAGAAGGTGGCTATCGAACTGACGATATTACCAAACATCAGTCCAACGAGCGGGATGAAGATCGAATCCTTGAACTTGATCCGATCCAGGATCTTCATGAAGATAAAGGTTCCTGCCAGAGCGAATACAAATGCCACAAGCATTTTGATAAGCGGTCCGCTTGTCGTGAAGACGAGCATCGCTACCAAAATCCCCAGTCTAGCTGAGTCCATCGTACCTGCCGTGGTCGGCGATACGAACTTATTGCGGCTGAGCTGCTGCATGATCAATCCGCAGATGCTCATGCTGACACCCGCCAATATGAGACTGACAAGCCTAGGAATCCGGCTGACAAGCATAATATGCTGTTGTTGTTCTGTCATCGAAAACAGTTGCAGTGGCGAGATATCTTTAACTCCAATAAATAATGAAATTATGGAGAGTACCACAACGGCTGCAAATAAGTATCTAATCTTCATGGCTCTTCCTTCTATGCGTATGTCTCTAAACACCCGGGATCTTGCAATTTTCATCACCATTCTCATTGAGATTGATTATCAATCGCGTTCTGATATGCATTATATCATCCTCATTCTGGCTCGACAAGTATAATTGAGAATGAAAATCAATTAATTGGTTCATATATGTATATTTTGTTCATGAATTGTTCATAATATGAAGTTTCGAGGAGACATAACTAATATCCACAGGCAGAGTCACACTTTCGTTAAACTTCCCTTTAATGAGGCTTCTCTAAAAACTAGACGAATTCAATTCATATTAAATACATAAGAAAAATTATATTTAATCAAAAGCCGTTGACAATTGCTCTAAGTTATATTAATATCCTAACATAATTATTATTTCTAACTAAACGTAAGTTAATATGGAATGATAATTAAATTGATTGCAAAAAAAAGCAAAATGCATATTTGCTTGAAGTAAAGGACATCTTCTTATCAGGCGAATGCAAATTCGATTACACCAGGAGGTTTTTTTTCAATGTCTAAAGATTTTTCAACTGCACTCAAAAATCGCCGTTCTTATTACGGGATTAGCAAAGAATCCGTTATCTCGGACGAGCGTATTCAGGAAATCGTAAACGAAGCGGTTAAGTATACCCCTTCTTCTTTCAACTCCCAAAGTGCACGCGTCGTTGTATTGCTTGGCGAACAGCATGATAAACTGTGGAACATGACGGAAGGCATCCTGAAGGAAGTCGTTGGCGATGAAGAAGCCTTCAAATCCACGGCCGACAAAATGGCTGCATTCCGCGCTGGTTACGGTACGGTATTGTTCTTCGAGGACAACAACGTCATTGCCGGGCTGCAACAAAACTTTGCCGCTTATGCCGACAACTTCCCGGTTTGGTCCAACCAATCCAACGGCATGCTGCAATTTGTAGTATGGACATCCCTTGAATCAGAAGGTCTGGGTGCATCCCTGCAGCACTACAACCCGCTGATCGACGAAAAAGTAAAATCCGAATGGAACATCCCGGAAAGCTGGAAGCTGATTGCTCAAATGCCTTTCGGTAAGCCGGTTGCTGAACCAGGCGAAAAAGAATTCGCGCCGCTGGAAGATCGCGTGAAAGTATACAACTAATCCAATAGATGAAAAAACCGCCTCCCTAAGTTCCTGCAACTGGGATAGGCGGTCTTTTTTATAATGGGCAAAGATTGAAAAACCGATCGCAAAACGATACAATTACACAGGTAAGAACCCTCGAACTCCTACGATAACGGAGGCTCCGGGGCAAACTTACAATAACCAACTACATAGGATGTTGGCTGTACTAGGGGTGCCATGTGCTGAGAGACGGCGGGCTGCCGTTAACCCTTATCACCCGATCTAGGTCATACTAGCGTGGGGAAGTGTAGCATTTATGTTTATTTCTTTTCGTAGGCATAACTGCACCTTCTTCATGGGGTGCGGTTTTTTTGCGTGGACTTATATTATGGGGAGGAAATGACAATGAATGAGCTTGTATGCGGAACCAGCCGGATCGTCGGATGCCGGTTCTCGGTATTTCCCATGACGGACCGGTTTGTGGAGGTCATCATGGACGCACTACAATCTGTGGATACGGAGAAAGTGTGGATTCAGACAGATGATGTGAGCACCTGTATTCGTGGACGAGCAGAGCATGTCTTTGATGTTACAAGGGCGATATTCGCCCATGCCGCGGCGAGTGGCGTGCACACCGTTTTTAATGGTACTTATTCCATCGGTTGCCCCGGTGATACGGACGCCGATGTATATATGACTGAGGATTCGACCCTCTTAAACCGTGACATCGGAGAACATGCCAAAATCGAGACTGCCTGCCAATTCGCTCTTTACCCCATGGGTACCGATAACTATATGGATGTCATCTACAGTGAAGTAAATCGTGCGAAGGAAGCCGGGACATTCGCCGGAAGCGTTCATTACGCCAGCCGATTGGACGGGTCCCTGTCCCGGGTATTTGGATCGCTTGAAGACGCGTTTTTACATGCAATTCAATCCGACAGCAGCCATCTGGTCATGACTGCAGTTGTGTCCGCACACAGCCCATCAATCAAAGCCGCATCGAATTGAGTTCCATTGAGGCAGACAAAAGCCCGGCAAAAGCCGGGCTTTCCTGTCACTAGCTGCCAAGAATCTTTTGGCAGTTTAAACCCAAGCACTCAAGATAATTACGAGCAGGATAAAGAGAACCAAGATAGTTCCTACTGAATTGCCCCATGCGCCGCCGTATTCTCCGCTCATGAAGATCCCCTCCTGGATTTAAAGAATGACGTGATGTAATCACACTATTATAGTATTGCCCGCTTTGTGCTAGTGTCACGGCTAATGTACCTCTCTTTATATATTGGTTAGGAAATATTATTCCTCATAACCAATGAGAAGCTTCCCTCCGTACGGACGGAGCATTTCCTCGGTAAATGCCATCAGAGCTGAAGGATCATCCTGGCGATACATCGCCGCGAGCGCTGCTTCCAATCGGTCTCCCAAGATTGTGTCATAGCGGCTGAACAGCCGGAACAGTGTTTTCCCTTCACCCGTCCACTCCCGGTTCACCCTAAGTACAAATTCACAGAGAATCGCCGCTATTTTGTGCACTGTAAACCATTTTTCGCCATCCCTTCGTGGACCCTCCAAGTCCAGCATGTACTCGGTTAGCATATAACGGTATTGGTCCATGTCGGTTAGCGTCAAGGGCATGGGGCCGTAATTCAAATCGCTTCGGGCTTCCGCCCGTACCTCTTCTCCCTCGGGCAGAGCGCGCAGCACCGTCCCTTCCGCAATCATCCTCTGCATTGACGGATTCGCCGCCATGACGCCCTCGTCGAAATATTCGCGATACGAGGATAAAGACAATATAAACATTTCCGCGATCCACCCATGTGCCTCTATCGTCTTCCTGCAAAAATCATATCCGTCCCGTTCTATGACCATGATGTCCAAATCGGATTGTTCATTATATTCGCCTCTGCTCGCACTGCCGCCGAGCACAGCAAGCAAACAGTCGGGATAATCGTGTTGAATGACACGTTTCGCTGCCTCTACCGGTTCCATCCTCATGACGTTTCCTCCAATACGACTCTAATCCTCCCGAAAAAAAGGGCTCAAAATATCTAATTCAGCTAAAACCCTAAACGTACCTGAATCATATGGTAAATAAACGATTACCCTCATGTTGATCATAAGGAAGAAGGGATAGATGAGATGAACTATATTCATATGCTCTCCAAATTAGGCATGGGCAGTGCCCACCCTGGAGGATTCGAGGCAACCCTCAGAATGCTGAAGAATTATCCCATTCAACCGGGCAGCCGCATTCTGGAGGTGGGGTGCGGAACTGGCAGAACCGCATGCCATCTTTCGGAGATGGGGTATCAAGTGACCGCCATTGACCTAAACGAGAATATGATCAAAAAAGCCCGCGCAAGAGCCGAGGCTATGGAAATCGATGTCCAGTTCCATCAGGCGGATGTATGCGCATTGCCTTTCGAGGACAACCAATTTGATCTGATCATGGCCGAGTCCGTTACTGTATTTACAGATACTTCGAAATCGCTGCCCGAATATTACCGCGTTCTGGATCATGGAGGTGTCCTGCTGGACAGAGAATTGCTGCTAGATAAGCCCATGCCGGAGGCAAAGCTTCAGGAACTGCTCGAATTCTTCGGGATCCCTAATCTCATGATGAGGGAAGAATGGGCGGAGTCGCTCTTGGCTTGCGGGTTTAAACAAGAAGAGATTCTGGAGTACAACCACTTCAATGAGCAGTTAAAGGAAGAGCAAACACGTCATCTGGATACATTTGAACAGCGCGATAAAGGACTTCTGTTCGATGTTGCGCTTTGGGAAACGCTGTTCAAGCATGACCGCATGATCCTGGACAATACCGATTATCTCGCTTCCGCCTTATTCCGGGCTGTAAAATAAAATCATTTCATATCTGTGCATTAAGGGGGATTCGCATATTCGCTGCGTATCCCCTCTCCCTCCTCGAATTTCAGTTCTTTCGACCTAATTCAACACTTTTTGTCATTTCGTTCTATCTAGTTTTGCCCGTCGATGCTATAATCATGGTAAATATATCCTATGTTGTTGAGGAGGACTCATTCTTATGGCATGGTTCAACAGACTCCCTATCTCGCGGAAAATCACCGCAGCCTGTTTTCTCATTGCCGCTTTGTTTGCGGTTCCAATGCTGCTTGCATTTATTCTAATGGGTAAAGCAATCATTGGTGTGGTCATCGTCGTGGCACTAACCGGTCTTACGTTTCCTCTTTCTCGCCTCATTGAGAAAGCGCTTACGAATTCCTTTGCGGAAATCTCCAGCGTTTCCGCCAAAATCGCTAAAGGCGACTTCACCTTCCAGGTAGAAGAGGTTGGGGGAATGAACGATCTCAGCCGAACGTTCAACAGCATGGTGGACAAGCTTCGTAAAATATTGCAGGAAACCTCGGATATCACCCGCCAGGTCATGACGTCAAGCTCAAACATCTCGATTAAAAACCAGGAGCTCATTCAAGTGATGAATCAGGTCTCCTTATCTTCCAATGAGCTGGCCGTCGGCGCTAACGAAATTTCGGAAGACGTAGCCGAAATGACGCATTCCATCCGTGAGATCGAAGAGAAGGTCAGCAATTATACGCATTCAACCCAGGAAATGAATACCCGTTCGATCGAAACGCTGGGACTGGTTGAGCAAGGAAGGGACTCCGTTGCCAAGCAGTCTGCCGGAATGCAGCGTAATATTGACGCAACGGCCAAGGTCTCGGAATCCATTGATGCACTGGCCCAGAGTGCCAGGGGAATTACGCAGATCACGGAGACGATCTCGGAACTTGCCGATCAGACCAACTTGTTATCCTTGAACGCATCCATTGAAGCCGCAAGAGCAGGCGAGCATGGCGCGGGCTTTGCCGTCGTAGCCCAAGAAGTGCGTAAATTGGCCGAAGAATCCACGTCATCGACACGGGAAGTATTCAATCTCGTTCGGAGCATCGAATCAGACGTGAAACATGCGACTCAGAACATTAAAATTAATGAAGAGGTCGTCAGGCAGCAAACCGAAATGATCCGTGAGGCTGAGCTGGTGTTCATGGAGATTGTAAACAGTGTGCAGTATATTTCGGAGCAGATCGCTGCTTTCTCCAAGGAGAGCGAATCCATGCTGGAAAGTGCGAAGAGCATTTCTTCCGCAATTCAGAATATATCGGCGATCACACAGCAATCCGCCGCAGGAACGGAGCAGGTGTCGGCATCCATGAATGAAGGCATCTCATCGATCCAGAAGATGGCCGAGGAAGCAGAAGCGATGAATAATGCCGTCTTCCGGCTGCAAAAAACGATCAACATTTACAAATTTTAAGTATGCTACAGACTACATAATGTATACTGCTTTCGAGGCGACTATGGACCGAAATGCAAGAAATGGCTGTGCGAGGATAACATCCTGAGCACAGCCATTTTTTCATTTGTCACATTATTAAATCTGACGAACCGTTTGTCATGAGAGCAAATCTTCAAATGGGGCAGCTCCCTTTTTTTATCATATAGAGTACACCAGCATTATTGCTCGCTCCATAACCGCGCTATATTCGCAAGCCGTCCTTCTTCAAACTCGACTCGGTATATATCCGGCAGCGTCATTCCTTGCCAGAACTGATAATCGAATCGTTGATCATAATGCTGCAGCATGAGTGTCATAATGTCGCCATGCGTGCCAATCACGACACGCTTGCTTATATGTGTATTCAGGATTTCCTCCAGCACCTGGACTGCTCGGCTTTGCGCGGTTTTGCTGGATTCCCCTCCGGGGAAGGAAGTGGCTGGATCCTGAAACAGTATCTTTTTGGCATCGAGGAATGAATGCCCCTGAAAATCTCCGACATTCCGTTCCCTCAAGTCCTCTTGCTCCGCAATCGGTAGTCCTAAAGCGTCCGCCAATGGTTGGACCGTATCCTTGGCTCGCTGATAGGGGCTTGATATGATAACGTCAATCCCTTCCCCCAGGAGTAATTCCTTGACTCGAACCGCAGCGAGCGAACCCTCCGCAGACAATCCCCGCGACCTTTCCTTCCCCTCGATAAAGAGAGATTCCGCATGTCTCACAAAATAGAAAGTTGTCATCCCTCAACCTCTGCTTCTTTAGGAGTCTCACCCTTTAACTCGGGCTCCATCATCATCTCTACAAATGGTGTTAAAGGTAACAAACCCAATGACTCCAAAGGAATCCATTTTGCTCCTAATGAGTCCTGGCCGTCACCGTCCGTCTTGATCACGGCCTGATGATCCAGCAGCTCGACATCATACATAATGCCGATGTGATGCAGCTCTTCCATCTGATTCGCTTCATACTGATATACGATCGTGTAGGATACAGCCGTCCGAATGCTCCCCTTAATTGGAGAAAGCCCGGTTTCCTCTATAAATTCACGCTGCAGCGTATACTCCGGCTCTTCTCCGAACTCAATGGAGCCGCCCGGTAAATCCCACTTCCCCTTGTGCGGCCCTCTCGCTTTCTGGATCAACAGGATATGATCATGCTGAATCAATACTCCATAAACGCCGAGATGCGTATGTTTCACCACGGGTCAACACACTCCTTTTCTTGCAGTGAAGGTGATCCATTGACTTCGGAATAGTACGTCTCTCCCATCCTTCACTTCTTGAATATTCTGCTGCACCTGCCGCCTCGTTAAGATCTCCCATTCCGAATACAGCTCATCAAGGATGGAAAAGGCCCTGTCGGCGGATAGATTCAACTCGATTAAGCCTTCCTCCTCCAAGCCCGTTTCCTGATCGATTTCCTTAACCTCTGTGCTCATCAATATGCAATGTATACCCTGCTCCACGGTTCCTGCCTGCATCTGTTCGATCTTGGATACGAAGGCTTCCTCGGAGCTCATATGCTCCAGACATGAACATGCAACGATGTAATGATAGGTATCCTCGGCAATTTCATAGTGCTCCACGTCTGCCACAAGTGCCTCAAGGTTTGAGCTTACGCCATGCAATGCGGCATACTGCCGCAGCTTGTCGACTGCCGATGGCAGCAGATCCACGCAGGTGACCCTCCCGTTCGCCGATTGGATCCGCTGCGCAACCGGGATACTATTACGCCCAACGCCACAGGCCAGATCCAGTACCCGCATCTCTTGAAATGACAATAATTCCAAATGATCCAGGACCGTCTGAACGGGCTTGGCTAACCAGCTTCCAGGTTGAAATAATACAGCTTGTTCATATAGTTTCTCGTGATACGACATTTCCTTTTCACGTGAGCGGTTAAATATGTCCATACAACAGCCCCTCGTTCCGGCCGTTAATAGGCCACTCTATAAATTCCACATGGACAAGCTCATTTCCTTGCTCACCGCAGCTCCTGGTTGGATACCTTTGTCTAATCATCGCTTATCGTTAGCTGTGGCCAAAGATCCTTCCATTGCTTCTTCCCTACCCGTTCCAAATAATAGCTTCGCTTATGGAAGTTAGGGCTTCTGCGAACCCGAAGCGCAAATAAATCCTCCAATCCGTAAGGACAGCAGAGCTCAAGCTCTCCCTCGGCGTTCAGCCTTGCCCCGACCGCGGTAGCCGTCTCCGGCCAATAGGTTAACGCTGCATGGGTCGAGTTATAAGGCTCATCTCCATTCTTCACATGCATTCTGGCCTGATTCTTAACCGACCATTTCAGGTTCCCCGTCGAGATCCTTAAATGTTGCTCCAAGTCTGCATCCCGCTCTTCAGAAACATCCTCCGGATCGAAGTATACAACATCGATATCTGTATGCCGGTCCGTCCCTTCTAACCCATGAAGCAAGTCCCACACATAATTTCGAATGTAGCCTGCAGCAATATAGCATTGCGGCAGCCCCAAGTCGCGAACGCTGCCCAAATCGGTCATCAATTGCTTATGCTGGCTTATGTACTCCTTTAACCGTTCCTCTAACATACCATCCACCGCCATTGACATGATATTCTTCTTCGCCCTCTTACAATTCAACCTCCACCGGTTCTTCTATTGGATAGCCCCAACTTGAATAAGAGCATAACCCTAAAATCCTGTATCCGTGTAAAAAAGCATAGACCGCTTCACGAGGAAAACGGTCTATGCACGCTCATAGGTAAATCTATTATATTCCAAATAATCCCTGATCGGCAAGACAGGCAGGGATTATAGGGCGCAGCGGGTGATGCCCGAGCTGCGTGTTGGGCCAAGCTGTGCATTCCGGGCTGGAGAGCAGGCTGCCCAGCCCAGCAGCTGTAAGAGAGCTAGGCGTGTCTTTCATCGGGAAGCAGGCTAAACAGCCGCGTCCACTCGCTCCTGCGAAGCACCGTCGCAGCGCTTGCACACTTTCAGGGCAGTTCCGTCCGATTTGGTTCGGGGATACAACAGTTTAGTCCGGGTACTCTTGCACACCGGGCATGTACCGCGGGCGCGAGTTGGTAGGTTCCACAAGGATTTGCCTCTTTTTTGTTTTGCCATTAGCCAGATACCCCATTTCATAGATTCATTATCTTCACTCTTACATATATGAATGGGTTCGGCAGAACATGTCGGGCAGCTCCATTTAGATCACATAACATGTCTCACAGCCATTGCAACCTCATCAGATCCGGAGTAGATGGTTCGTATAGATGGTGGATCACCGTCATGACACGTCTCCATAGCACGTTCGAAATGCGAGGGGGGAAGATAACAAAAGCGAGAAGGCAACTAAGACGCCCTCTCGCTTTTTGCAACGGATTACTTATTCATAAAAGTCAAAATCTCTTCCTTGGACGGTATGGAGGCTTGTGCGCCCGGACGGGTCACCGTCAGTGCAGCCGCTGCAGTTGCAAACTGAAGCGCCTCTTCCGTTTCCAGTCCCTCCGTGCAAGCCGCCGCATAAGCACCGATAAAGGTATCTCCTGCGGCCGTGGTATCCACAGGTTTGACGCGGAAAGCCGGAACAGTGAAACGATCGCCCCGTGCATTCCCATAGAAGCAGCCTAACTCGCCAAGGGTGATGATCACGTTGGAGGTGCCTCTGCCGATGATCGATGCTGCAGCAGCATCAGCTGATGCAGCGTCCTCCACCTTTAGGCCGCCTACCACTTCTGCTTCCGTTTCGTTCACAATCAATGTATCTATCAGCGGTAACACATCTTGAGGGATCTTTCGCGCAGGCGCCGGATTCAGCCAGACGCGTACGCCTGCATTGCTGGCCGATTGGATAACATATTGCGTCGTCTGCCACGGAATTTCATTCTGCAGCAGCACAGCATATACTCCATCCCACTTCACCTCGGCGGCAACATCCTCTTCGGTCAGCCGTCCATTGGCTCCTTCCGAGAGCACGATATAATTCTCGCCTTCATCATTGACCGTGATGATCGCAATTCCTGAGGTGCCTGGCTTGGAGAGGACCGATGTAACGCCAACCCCGCGCTCTTCCAAGGAAGTAACCAGCGTATTCCCAAATGGATCAAGGCCAACCGCACCGACCATGGTACAATCCGCACCGGCCGAGGCTGCAGCCACAGCCTGATTCGCCCCTTTACCTCCAGGAAAAAAAGATGTGCCCCTGCTATGAATCGTTTCCCCCGGCCGGGGAAACTGCACTACTTTACTCACAACATCCATATTAATGCTTCCAATGACAACCAGCTTACGCAAAGATAACCCGCTCCCTTCTCTTAAATCGGCTTCGGCTCCGTTGTACGGACGTGAACATCCTTGATCTCATTCTCGCCGTCCTCGAGGCAGCCAAAGCCGAACATGCCATGACCATAGGCGGTTTCCTTGCATTCCAGCACATTCTCTCCATTAATATACAAGATGAACCGATCCTTCTCGGACACCAGCTTCAGGCGGTATTCTTGACCCAATGCCCAATCGTATCTTGCCGTAATCAGACGCTTGATCCCGAAGTCCTGTTTCATAAACGATACGGAGTTCGGGCCGTCGAAGCCGGCCAGATAATGACGCATGACGCCCTGCGCCCTCGTAATCAGACAATGGCTGTTGCCGGATATCGGTTTGATGGTCGCCTCCATCTCCATATCTCCGGCGTAGTAATTACCGGAATAGGACGAGGTATCCCCTTGCGAAGTACAATGCAGCACGCCGTCACGCAGTCCCCATATTCCCCGATGATGCGAGAGTGGAGTGATAGAAGCGAACTCTTTAGCCTGCTTGGCAAAATCGATTGTATAGTCCGCAGCTCCCGTGATGCGGAATTGCCCGACGAACAAACTTCCGATGGCGCGGTTCAAGAGCGGCGACGGGCTCTCGAGTATCCAGCCGATCTCATCGATCATGGCGCCTTCGGTATCCGGAATGACGAATTCAACCGCATTCCACTCTCCGCCCGCGGGAGTAAACGTTGCCAATCGAATGTCCTCCTGCGTATAGGTATTGCGCACATACGGAGTCAAGGTTACCGGTTCCCCTTCCCACTGATCCACATGAATTTGGGCGGATACGGTCTGTCCGCTGTAGGCCAGGGGGGCAAAGGTCGGCTTATATTTCTCATCATTAAACTCCGCCCGGCGATAGAACGGTTTATAGTAGATTTTGCTGCTGTCGCCTTCGACCAGTCGGTCAAAGACGACTTCTAAGGAGCCTCTGCCGTCATAGGCATTCTTGGTTGAATGGCGCAAGACAGGCGTCTTGAACGAATTACTCGTCCGAAAGCCGTGCGTGGAGCCCGGCAGGTCGAAATCGAAGTAGACCTCCCCTTGCTTCACCCGCCGCACCAACGCTTCAGGTGCCTTCTCTCCGTTGAGGCGATAACCCAGCAGGGCAAGCTCTTTTGCGAATGTCGGAAAATCCACCAGGTTCAAGTACCCCGACACGCTGGAGGCTACGATAAAGTCATTAATCGGCTTGCGATAGTGTTCTGGAATCCCCGCCAAACCGCCGTATACGCCGAGGATCGTCCCTACGTTTCCTGCATTGCAATCGGTATCCCAGCCGCACATTGATGCAATCTCTACCGTACGTGCAAAATCTCCCTCACCGTACAACAGAGCTACCACGCAGACCCCCGCATTCGGGATAATGTGGCAGACCCCCGTATATTTATCGTATCCCCAGTGATCCTCCAAGTATTGACGACACGCCCGGAAATCCGATGGATGCTCCCGGTGGAAGTCCAACACCGCATGGACCACGCGTGCATAGGTGGAGTCATCCGGAATCATGCGAAGTCCTTCCGCGATAATCTCATCCATGGTTGAAGCATCAAAGGCTTTGGCTATGCAAGCAGCCATGAAGCGGGCGCCATACAGCCCATTGCCGTCGTGGGAGACGCTGGCTGCTTTTTCGGCGTAATCCGCTGCTTTTTCCGCTTGCCCAGGGAACAGCAGGCCCCATGAATCAATGAAGATCTGGCCGCCGATCTGCTCCGCCATCTCCGTGCCGTTGACCTCGATCGAACCGGAACGAGGGGCCGGGATGCCTTTGCGCAGATTCACATAGGCGCGGTGCTCGGTACTGATATCCTCGCCGCCCCACCAGAACATGCCGATCCCTTCCCTTGCGTAATTGAGCCATGCTTTGCCCACATCTTCCGGCTCTAACTCTCGGTCCGTCGCATCGTCATACAGCGCACGAATAAAGAAAACCGGACCGTTTGCATCATCGTCCGCGGCAAAGGTTTTGTACGGCTTCACGTAATCCCGGATATCGCCGTATACGTCCCGAATGCGTTCATACGTCCAAGCAACCGGTTCAATGGGGGCACCGAGTCTTATGCCAATGTTCATACCGATGAATCCCGCATATACCGTCTCTACATAATGTTTAGGTATCATTTGCTCTCCCTCCTAGCTTTGAAACCATGTCCTTGCACATGAAAAGCTAACGATTCATAATTCGCTTTCGGTTCTCGTTGATCCGCAGATCCTCCTCAATGATCTTCGCGGCAATGCCGCTGAACCGGTCGGCGATGACACACAGGTCCAAGCGGTTCACCTTATTCAATTGCTCGATATCTTCCTTGCGGATGACCTCGCCGCCATACATGGCGCCCAGGATCACCCCGGCCATGACGCCGATCGAGTCCGTATCACGTCCGGAGTTAACCCCGTCCAGAATCGAACGATAGTAATCGCCTTCATTGAGAACGATAAACGCCAGTGCTATGGGCAGCTCTTCAATCGACCATAAGCGGCTTGGGGTGTAATGGTTGCTTGGGATGCCAACCTTGTCGATATGCCGGCTCACGTCATCGCCCATCGGGGAATATTTAAGCATGATCGCCTGAAACACCTCGATCACTTTGTCCATGTCTTCCCGCTCCTGCCGCAGATCATAGGCAGCTTGCGTCATCTCTTGAATGGCAGCTTTCGTGCCGTCTTTTGCCAAGCTGATGGCGGTGCGGACAATATCGTCCACACTCACCCCCGGCTCAAACGCCTTCGCCACGCAAGCGGCCAGTACGCCCGCAGCTTCCAGGCCGTAGCTGCTCTGATGACCCATCGCAAACAGGATGGCTTCATCATAAGCTGCCTTGGGATTGCCCGCATTGACGATCCCGATCGGGGCGATGTACATCGCCGCCCCGCAGTTCACCATATTCCCGATGCCGCCTTCTCTCGGGTCGCAATTGGCCAGCACATGACGCATAAAGATATATTTTTCCGGATAGAACAATCGATCGATGATCAACGCTTCCTCATTCAGCTCAGGGACAAACATCTTGCGGAACGCAATCTCCTTCACGAATTCATTGCCCATATCATACGCATCCAGATGCCTGCCCTCGGTAAGATACACATTCATAAGCGCAATGGTCATCAGCGTATCGTCCGTGACAATCCCGTCGCCCCTTACCCGTCCGAGCCGGACGTCGGCGGGCAGATCCATCTTATGCCACCTTGTCATCAGGGATTCCACGCGTCCGTATTTGGACTTGATCTCCCCGTACGTCAATTTCTCGATTGGAGCTCCCATTGCGTCTCCGAGCGCGGTGGATATCACCACGCCCCTCACCCGGTCACGAAACGAAGTCATAGTCATAGGCTCCTTACTTGATGTTTTCGTTGGCGTATTTCGTAATTTCTGCACCGCCCGCAGCATTCCAGGCTTCAACGAATTGGTCGAATTGGGACAAGTCCTTCTTGCCCGTAATAAAGTCCGTCGAGTATTCCTTGTACAGGTTGTTCATCGCGTCCCAGTTGGCAATGAACTGCTCGGGAATGATAAAGTTGTTGTCTTCCGTGTAGAATTCGGTAGCCATTTTCAGCGATTCGGTACCCGGCTCACCCAGAAGCGGCGTTTTCAACGGCGTTTCGGATTGGATCTCGGTCGGCTCCCAGAAACGCGCATACCATTCGGTGTAGTACTTCTCGTTCAGCTCGATCTCGCCGTCAACCACCTTGTAATGCTCATCTTCGAAACCGAGGCGGTCCAGCATTTGCCCCTTCGGACTTGCAAGGTAATCAAAGACCTTGAACGCTACGTCTTTATGCGGCGACTGCGAAGAGATCGCAAGTCCTCTGGATTCCTTCGTCACATCGGTAGCCCCGAAGCCTTGAGCTTCGCCCTTGGCTGGCGGCAGCACAATCAGATTGGCGTCGTCTCCGCCCAGTTCCTGCATTCTTCCGTCATACAAATCGATGATTTTGCCGGCTGTGCCCGTAATAACGGCAGCTTCTCCTTTATAGAAGGCATCCTCCTTGGTATCCCACTGCTTTGTAATAAATTGCGGGTCAAGCAGCCCTTCCTTGTAGAGCTTATTGTAAAACGTCAGCTTTTCTTTTTCCTTCTGAGAAACCTTGGAGTACTCATAAGTTCCGTCTTCCTTCTTGAGCCAAGTCGTATCCAAGCCGAAAGCCGTATTGAAAATGAAGTTGATCTCGGCAATATCGCCTGCTGCCGTCAGCGCGTAACTCGGCTTGCCTTCACCCGGCTTCTTCTCCACCAGTTCCTTGAAGAAGGCGTAATAATTGTCGACAGTCGGATTCTCCATCAAGGCCTTGGAGCTCTCCATGTCATTAAACCAATCGGCCCGGATGACAGGGGTCTTCGGGGCGAGCGGTTTGATCCACAGCAGATACGGATAACTTGCCATCCGGGTCTTGTTGTGCGGCTCGATGATATCCTTAATGTAAGTGGATTTTTCAATGTAAGGCGTCAGATCCTCCAGCAGGCCTTGTTCGGCAATTTGCTGGTCGCCGCCTTGGAAGTAGATGATATCCGGAATGGTTCCGCCTAACAGCAAGAGATTCAGGTTCTCGGCATAACTCCCTTGAGCCAGATCCACAAGCTCGAATTTCACGTTCAAGCCTTCATCTTCAGCCAGAGATTTCTCCAAGGTCTCGAAGAATTTAACCGAAACAGGGTTCGCCGTTCCTTCATCCTTGTACACAATTTTCAGCGTAACGGGATCACCGCTTCCGTCAGGCTGCGCGGTCCCGGGTTCGGTCTGACCCGCCCCCGGTGTCTTCGAATTCGATGTACATGCTGACATAACCATAACCAGCATGGCAACGATGAATAACAGGCTTAATTTTTTCATGTTCATCTTTCTCCCCTTTTTTGAATTTGAACATTTATGCCTTATAAGTAAGCTGCCTTCGCCCTCCCGTTTAATCCTTCACTCCGCCCTCCAGTTCGCCTTTCGCGTAATATTTCAGAATGAACGGATATAGGAACAGCAGCGGTACAATCGCAATCATGATCGTACCTGCCTGCAGGGAAGCGAAATCAAAGTTGATCGAGCTGTCGAACATGTTTTGGTTGCCGATTAAGGACGTATTGTCCTTGCGGACAACAAACTGTCTCAGCACGACCTGCAGCGGCCATTTGGTCGGGTCCGAAATGTAGAGCGTGGCTCTGAAATATTCATTCCAGTGATACACCCCGTAGAACAAACCCAAGGTCGCCAGCCCCGGTTTGGACAGCGGCAGGATGATTCGGCTGTATAAGCGAAAATGACCTGCGCCGTCGATTCGGGATGCCTCCAGAATTTCCTCCGGAATGTCCTGAATGAACCGCATGAGAATAAAGAGATAGTACACATTGATCGCTTTGTACAAGATCAGTGAAGTTAACGTATTCATCAGTCCGAGATCCTTCACGAGCAGGTATTCGGGAATCATGCCCGGCTCGAACACCATAATGACGATCAGAAAGAATAACACGACCTTTTTACCGATAAACTCGGTTCTGGCCAGCACGTACGCTGCCATCGAGGTCAACAGCAGATTCAGGAATGTACCCGCTACGGTAATCCATACCGAATTCAGAATGCTGCCCGTGATCAAGGGATTGGACAGCAACAGCTGGTAATTGATCGTCGAGAATCCCTTCGGAAAAATGTCCAGTCCGCCCATCAAGTGGGCTTTGCCGGGATCGGTTAAGGACAGCGCCAGCAGATTCAGGAGAGGAACCAATACCATGAGCGTAAACACAAACAACATGAGATAAATGACGATTTTCGAAATTTCCAGCCGTCTCATCGTAAAACCCTCCTTTACCAGACGCCCTTGCCCGAGAAGCGCTTCGATATGAAGTGCGTGCCCAGGATGAGGATGATACCGATAACGCCCTTGAACAGACTCGCTGCGGTTGCATAAGCAAACTGTCCGTTCCCGATACCGATTCGGTACACGTACGTGTCCAGAATATCCACCACACTGATGATGGAATCGTTCATAAAGTTAAACACCTGATCGAAACCAGCATTCATGAAGAAGCCCAGATTCAGAATGAAGACGGTTACAACTGTGCTGTATAAATGAGGAAGCGTAATGTACCTCATCTGCTGCAGCCGGGTCGCCCCGTCGATCTTGGCTGCTTCATACAATCCTGGGCTGATCTTCATGATGGCTGCCAGATATATAATGGAATCCCAGCCGGCGCTTCGCCATATTTCGGAGAAAACGAGCACCCAACGGATATGCTCCTTGCTGGTCATGTAATCAACGGATGGCAGTTGAAAGAAATTCGCAATCAGATTGACTCCGCCTTCGGCAGGATTCAAGAGACTGATCCAGATCCCGGCAATAACAACCCAGGACAGGAAATGCGGCAGATAGACTACGGATTGCACATATTTGCGGTATTTCGAGCTTCGAACTTCATTAATAAGCAGTGACAACATGATCGGAATCGGGAATACGAATACGATTTTCATCAAACTGATGATTATGGTATTCTGCAGCACGCTTGTGAAGGCGGGCGAGCTGAACAACGTCTTGAAGTGCTTCCACCCGACCCATACATGATCCCCCAGAATCCGGTAATCCTGAAAGGCGAGTTTCATGCCGTACAGCGGAATGATATGAAAAATAAAAAAGTAGAGCAGGGGCAGCGACAGCATCGCGTACAGTACCCAATCCTGCCTTAAGCGTCTTAACCCCTTCATGGCTTACCCCTCCTCCAGATGTTCGATGGATAGCTTCATGAGTGGAGCATGCTGCTGGGCTCCGTACACGTCGCGGTCGCCGACACTACCTGACGATATGTCCCGAGACATCGTGATTTTGAAGCCCAGCGCCTGGTCGAAGAATACCAGGTGATGAATCTGCTCCTCCCTGATCTGATACAGCTCGCATATCGTCCGTTTCGTAATGATACCGGACTGTTTCACTCTGTCATATTGCTCCTTGGAATCAAACAACACGTCTAATGTAATTTCGAAGGGGCCTGAGTTTTTACTTCGCAGCACCTTTGCCAAATCGCCGAGTTGAGTCACGGTTTGATCCTCCTTATCGATGCTCTATCCGAAAAGCATTATTTTTCATTTCCATCAGGTGGTAGACGGAGAATTCATAGACAGGACCGAACTCGATATCGCTTGGCGCGAATGGAAAAGCCAGATTGCCTGCCGTTGATTTGCGGCCTTCGTAGCCATAATGCAGGAAGGTGGAACGCACCGTGGCGCAGATGCTGTTCGCCAATTCCTGCGTCTTGGCCACCACTTCGAACATGACGCCGACCTCGTGTCCGGCGAACGACTCCGACTCTTTGCTTCCGAGAACGCCATTCTTGCCGTAGTTGTAAAATTGAATCTGATAATCCGTTTCCGGAATTTCCCGGTAATATTCCCGTGCCTGGCTGCGAACATATTCCTCAACCTCTTCCAGCTTCCCGATCAGGATCGGATCCCGGATCCCCGCCACCACGAAGGTCCGATAAGCGACCCGTCTAGCGCCTTCCAGCTTGATGAAATATTTCTCCGCAGGAAGGAGCCGGCTGCCGGTTACACGAACGACACCTTCCTCCTCTTCCTCGAAGCGGCAATTCTCCAAATCAAGCGTAAATCCGGGACCATGCAGAATATAAGGATGTTCCTTCTCATAAAAGGTATGTGCCGCAACGCTGGTCGGGCTGCACGTCCGGTTCGGGTTGAGCGACTGAACGGTAAACGAATCGTCGCTGATCGTGCCAAGAATGCTGTCCTTGGTTGTTCCAGGTTCCGCGCACAATGCGCCGCATTCCAATATTTTGCCGAGATGATAGGATAGCCCCGGGTCCTTGCCGTGATAGATCCCGATCGCCGCGAAAGGCGAAGGATCATAAGCCCGGCCGCAAACGATGATGTCCACGCCTTGTTGAAGCGCTTCCACAATTGGCTCGTGTCCCATCTGGGCAACGATGCTGTTGGTGGAATCGATCAACTCACTGGTGAGTGGCGGAATATTCGGACTTAGTGCCTTAATCCGCCCTTCTTCCCTCGCCTGATGGATTTCCTCCTGCGTAAAGTCGGCCCATATGACGGATACCTTGGCCTGAAGGCCCCGTTCATCCAAAATTTCATCAATAATCTCTAGCGTCCAATTCACATGGGTCCGTGCGCCCGAACCGCCAGCCGAGCCAATGATGATCGGAATTTTTCGAGGCAAACCGTTCGTGAGCATAATGTCCAGGTCTTTCTTAACCGCCCGCTTGCTGACGATCGATACGCCGGCGCCCAGCTTATGGGGTCCCCCATCCGTTGAGCCCGCATCAACAACGATGCCGTGCAACTCGAACTCCAGTCCGTTTATAAAGGATTGTTCAGGAAAGCCATATCCCAGCATGCCGCAGGGTGATAGTATTCGAATGTCTGTATTCATCAGCAGTCCCTCTTTACCAACATATTCACCCATGACCATTGGATAATTGGATTATCCAATTTGTGCTAAAAGGGGTACGTTTCTCCCCTCTTATACATGAATGTAGTTTTTCTGTATGTTTTCTTTAACCCGGCTGAGATGGTTCAGCAAAGCCAGCTTCGCTTTTACCGGATCGCGTTCCTTAATGGCTTGCAAAATAAGTAAATGCTCTTCGTAGACCTCGCTCTTGCGACCCGGAATCTGGGCGGTTTTGCTCAGCGTCCGCTGAAGCAAATCCATGTGCAATTCAATCATGTTGACGAGGACCACGTTATGCGTGGCTTTGGCGATCGACAGGTGAAACGCCTGATCCGGCTTCGAACGATCCTCCGCATTCTGATCGATCTGTCCCCATGCTTCAAATGCAGCCACAATCTCGGCAATATCCTCATCGGTTGCCCGCTTCGCCGCCAGCTCCACGATTCCCGTCTCGAACAATTCCCGCGCCTCCAGCAATTCTATAATGGTAGCGCGTTCAATATTGTCCAGAATGCGGCTTCGATCCTCGGCTACATCCAGTGCTTTGCTCAGGAAACGTCCGCCGCCCGGTCTGGCTTCAATCAATCCCTCGCGCTCCAGAATACGAAAGGCTTCCCGCAATGTCCCGCGGCTAATGCCAAACGATTGGGCCAGCTCTCGTTCCGTCGGAAGTACGTCACCCGGAGCCAGATTCCCTTCCAGAATCAGATTCTTGATCTGTTCGATAACATCCTCGTACACCCGATGATATTTAATCTTCTTAATGGTCATATGACTACCCTCTCTATCCCTACTTGCGCAAACAATAATTGGGTGATCCAATTAACCGCACGTTTAGCATAAACGCATCTGAATAGGCTGTCAAGCATAAAAATAGCGCTTACACTGTCGTTTTAAAGGTATTTAGTACCTAATTTACGATATGTATCGGATAATTGGGTGACCCAATTATCTTCGTTTCTCCTTATTTTCCACACCGTCGAGTATGGATTACCTTCAAAGATGAGGTAAGGTTTTTGATCCAATATCGACTATCAATTTAAAGACAAATAACCCTGGCTTTGGACAGGAATCCATGACAGGGTTTAATGCTCTCTAGAAAATCCAATGTTAGGATTGACGTCTTCGTTTTGCCAACATCCATCTAACACTTCCATACAAGCTGCCTAATAAAATAAAGCCTCCCATTGCAGCCACGGTAAACCATTCGCTATTCCGCTCGATCACTCCAAAAGCTACCTGAGCCTGGAGAGATTCCGCCTGTTCATATTGCCTTGTCAAATCCAGATCCCGCACATGTCTTTGTGTTAGCACCATCCCTTGCAGCATCATAAATACAAAATAGCCTATATATATCGCTGCAGCAAACAGCACGGATTCCATCACTACACGTTTACGTGTCATTATGATTCTTCCTCTCTCCTTCTGACTTTCTAACCACAACCACTGTCCTTATATCCACTTCACAATCTCGCTGATCACATAAGCGGCCGGAATGATCACGAGCTGTGCCAGCATGGTCCCAAAAAACCTTGAAACCATCAGCATCGTATATACTTTGCCAAGCTGGTCCCTCGCTTCTTCATTGCGGGTGGCTTTGTCCGTAATCAAACCAAGCTGGGGATCGATAAATATCGTTAAGATAATTGTTGCAATCCCGTTGATCAGTCCGGACGCTTGGGAGGCCATGGTGCTGTACTGGGGAACGAGATGTGCGGCATACAGGGATGCCAGGACACCCACCGTGTAAAAAGCCGTAACCACGATATTCAGCAAAATAAACCGTTTAGGAACTCCTAAGTAACGAAACTGGCTCCACTTCAGATTCGGCTTTCTTATGTAATGCCGTGTGTTCTTGAGCTGCCCGATGGTCACGCTCGACACAAGCTTCGGAATGGATCCGGCGACCTCCAGTTTACTGATAATTCGGCTGAACAGATTGACGAAGGTAGGAAACAATGCGATCGCCACAATCGTTCCGATGGATGCGGCCAGCAATATCGCCCTGAAATAGGAGAGCACGTCAAACGAAGGATCCACTTTTGCATAATCCACGAATTTGCCCGTCAGCGGAGCTTGAACCAGGTTGGACGTTCGGGAAACCAGCACAATGATCCCCGTCAACGATAATGCAACAGCAATCTTGTTTAGCTTCACCCCCGCATATCTTGCGGAGTATGACAAGGTTTCCGCCGTATGAATAATCATTGTCAGTACAAACACAACAATCAAGCTCTGTATCATAGAGGGTTCCTCCCCACCTGAGGTGCAGGCTAAGTCGTACCATATCATGTCACCGATTGAATCTGCAGTCTGTGTCTCCCTATATGTCTATCGCGTTTACGGCCGAATTAGTACGTGCCCTCCCTGCTCTTGAAGCATGAATGCCGTCCGGTCGTAGATCTGCTGCAATTGCTGCCGAGTGATCAGGCTCGCGTTATGTTCAAACGTCACATGAAACCGTGAATTGCGATCTGCAAGATACCGCAAATAGGCGTAGGCATCTCCATGATTCACATCATGATCATGCTCCGGCAGTACAGGCAGATGATGCGTAAACTTGTCCTCATCATAAAATACGTTACTGTAATGGACCGAATATACCTGAGATGCCATCCGATCAAGAAAATAATACGGGTCAAATCCGTGAAAGGCCCTGCGGGCAATATCAAGCCTGGCCGTATCCAGCACAAACCCGATTTCAGGATAAGCGTGAAAGCTATCCACAAACACATCCTCGTAATCACCAAAAAAATCATGCTCCAGCACAATGCGCTGCCCGTAGCGAACCTGCAGCTCACAGAGGAACTCAAATAACCGCTTGGACATTTCCCGGAATTTTGGTTTGCTTAGTTGGTTGTAACTATAACGATGTTCGGGATCGGGAAGTCTCGGGTACGGTGCGAAGGGCTCCTGAAAGACCGGATAAAATGGATAATGAAACAGCATATAATCTGCCCCCATACTGGAGGCTAACTGAACCTCGGCCGTGATTTGTTCAAGTGCTTCCCGAAAAATCTCGGGTTCGGGTGCATTGACTTGAGGCAACCGATATCCCCCTTCACGAAGAATCGGGGCATGAACACCGAACGCGATCCGCTGGTTACGGCAAAAATCGCTAACCTCAACCAACGCCTCCCGATTCGGAAAACTGCATATTTCCATCCCGCTGATATGTTTGTCCGCAAGCCGTTCCCATCGCTCTTCCGTAAACTGATCCCACATGCCTATCTGTAAACGCCTCGGAATCATGCCTCTGCCGCCTCCTTTGACCATTTCCATTAGCCATTCCGAATCATGGATCCATAATTAACGCTGACTCGGCTGTGCGTCTCGGACGACAGACAAATCGCATCCAGAACAGCTTGTACCCTGTGGCCATCCACGAAATACGGCATATTTAACGTTGATTGGTTTGCAGTTATACTGTGGTAGATCCCATCTATCATCTGATAGAAGCCGTTATAATAGTGCACTGCCGGAGCCTCCAGATCAGTAGGTGGTTGGAACGTCTCAATATCGACAGACTCAAACGCCCCGCCAAAACTGCATTCGAGAGAACGGTCATCTCGCATGATCAGTGTTCCCTTGGTCCCGTAAATCTCCAACGTCCAACCCATGCCACGGATTCCCGGAAAAAATACATCCGCAAGGAGAGAGGCTCCGCCCTTAAAACGCCCCGAAAAACTAAAAGCATCTTCCGCATCCCTAAGCTCAAGCCCTTCATCTCCCTTATAGGCCGGGATCTGGATTCTCAGGTCGCCGTACACTTCCGTAATCTCTTCGTCCATCCACCATAAGAGTGAATCTACCATATGCGAACCGATCGCAAACAGGAACCCACCGCCTTCCTCACGGCGCGCTTCCCATCCCCGGTAAGAATTAGCCATTAGGGAGTACCCGGGGAAGCTCCCTGTATATTTGATATGCTGAATGTCTCCCAGCTCTTTACCTTGCAGCATGTGCTTTATTCGTTGCCGAATCGGCGTCCATCTCCATTGAAAATTAACGAAACCTTGTCGATCCACCCGTTCCGACTCTCTCAGCATTTGTAACGTTTGCTCCGTATTCATGCCCAGAGGCTTCTCCGTCAGGACATGGTGGCCGGATTGCAAGGCGAGCATTGTCATTTCATAATGATGGACCGGTGCCGATACGATCGATACCAGATCCAACTGCTCATTCTCCAGCATCTCACACCAATTCCTGTAATACGGAATTCCATTCCACGAGCGGTCCTCCGTGCGTTGTCGATGGACACTGGCAATGGATTTCACCTCCATCCCCGGGTGCATCCGAAGAATGGGAGCATGAACAGAACCGCCAAATCCGGTCCCTATGATTCCTACTGACAATGTCTTCATCTTGGAACCTCCTAACGTACATTAAGCTACCCGCTTGATGTTATTTTAACATTATTTCCCTCCCTCGTATCCTGCGACTTTGACCAAGCGAAACTTTCCAAGGTCAACGTACTCCCGCATCCCCGAGGTTTAAGTTTAAACGGTTGTTGCTTAGATAATAATGGGAAAGATAGGGGCTTATGCTTATACGACGCTAATGCTGGCTTAACAGGGGGATTAACATGTGGAACATGGTGCTTTCCTACCTTCCGGATTGGAAGGTTTTTATGCAGGGTTTCATCGCATTTATGATTCCGTATATGATCTCAAAGCTTTTTAAATGGATTCATAACTCAAAGGAAGACTGAGGAATGGCGGGTATTAACAATGAAACAACATGAGAATGAAAAAAACAAAACATTGAATTCTGCTCAACCCTCATTAGAGCATTTTACGGGGAAATTCGCCTTGGATCTTGAACTGGTGAGAAAAGAAATCGGTCATAACTCGGATGTGCACTTTAGGGAGTTCCACATAGGAGGCACAGGCATTTGTGCAGCCATCATTTTCGTAGACGGACTGTCGGATAAAGAACTCATCGACAAACATATTATGAAATCTCTTATGGTGAGCTTCTCCGAAAAAAATAACCAGGATCCATCATTTGTGCTAGGGGCCATTTCTAAAGAGTTTATTAAAAATCAAGTTCTTACCATTAGTGAAGTAACAGAAGCACCTCATGTAAACGACTTGGTTTCCAAGGTATTGACAGGTTCGACCGCACTGTTAGTGGATGGTGTGCAGAATGCGCTCATTCTCGGTACAACCAAAGGGAAATCGCGCAGTATTGAAGAACCGTCTGCGGAACCATTGGTTCGAGGTCCACGGGTAGGTTTCACGGAATCGTTAAGTGATAATACCGCCCTTTTACGACAGCATGGTGACAACTACAACTTATCCATCATCAAGTTTCAAGTAGGGCAACGTTCGAAAAAAGAACTTGTCATCGCCTATATCAAAGACATGGCAGACCCTGCTTTGGTGGAAGAAGTCCAAGCAAGAATCAAAAAAATAAATATGGATGATGTACCGGAATCAGGCTATGTAGAGCAGCTAATCGAGGATAATTACCTCAGTCCTTTTACACAAGTACAGAATACGGAGCGTCCCGACCGCGTTTACAGTGCCTTGATGGAAGGACGAGTTGCGATTTTGTTGGATGGGACACCTTTCGCATTGATCGTTCCGGTTTCATTTAGTATGATGCTGCACTCACCAGAGGACTATTACGATCGTTGGTTACCTACTTTTCTCATCCGCCTATTGCGTTATTTCGCGGCCCTTATCTCGCTTTTTGGACCCTCCTTGTATATTTCGTTTGTCTCGTTTCACCAGGGATTGATCCCAACCAAACTGGCTTTGTCTATCATGGGCACGAGGGAAGGCGTGCCGTTTCCCGCACTAATCGAAGCACTGATTATGGAAGTAGCGATCGAGATTTTGCGGGAGGGTGGGCTGCGATTGCCTAAACCCATTGGTCCGGCCATGGGTATCGTCGGTGGATTGGTCATAGGAGAAGCTGCCGTACAAGCGGGGATTGTCAGTCCAATTATGGTGATCGTGGTGGCGTTAACCGCCATTTCTTCCTTTGCCATCCCTCAATACAGCGCTGGAATTACGTTTCGGATGCTTCGTTTTATAGCCATGTTTTTCGCTGCTGTGTTTGGATTATACGGAGTCGTTCTGTTTTTCCTTTTCCTTTGCAGCCATTTAGTAAGGTTGGAGAGTTTTGGTGTTCCCTTTGTCACTCCGGTCGTTCCTTATCGAGTAAGTGATTGGAAAGACTTTATGATTCGTATGCCACTCGTGAAGATGAAACGCCGTCGGAAGGCGATACATAGAAAAGACTCCATCCGCAAAGGATAGCTCTCTATGAAAGGAAATAAACAACATGATTAGTAGTCCAAAAGAACAAATTACGAATTCGCAAGCAGCTGTTATCCTCGTCAACTATATTCTTGCTGCCGGGATCCTTACCCTACCCCGAACATCTGTGGAGAAAGTGAAAACGCCGGATGTGTGGATCACCGTTATTTTGGGCGGGATGATCGCCATGATCGTGGGGGTAATCATCGTGAAATTAAACCAGCGATTCCCCGAAAAAACCTTCTATCAATACAGCCAAGAAATTGTAGGAAAATGGGTGGGCGGGTTCCTCAGTTTACTTATTATCGGCTACTTTTTTACCATTTCTGCATACGAAGTCAGAACCATGGCAGAAGTAACCGGCCTTTTTTTGCTGGAAGGCACCCCCACCTGGGCCATCATCCTGCCTTTTATGTGGATAGGTCTCTATCTGATCATAGGCGGAATAAACACGATCGCCCGTTTGTTTGAAATCATATTCCCTATTACAATCGTCATTTTTTTACTGGTTGCCTTTTTGAGCTTAGGCATATTTGAGATGGATAATCTCCGTCCCGTATTAGGATTGGGAATTGGCCCCATGCTAAAAGGAATAAAGACAACCGCTCTCGCATTTTTAGGTTCTGAAATTATGCTGCTCCTTGTAGCGTTTATGAAACAGCCGGACAAAGCCGTAAAAGTTGTTCTAGTTGGAGTATTCATCCCCTTACTCTTTTACGTTATCACCGTTGTCATGGTCTTAGGAGCCCTGTCTATCGATGGAGTGGTCACGAGTACATGGCCTACACTTGAGCTTATGCGAAGTTTTGAAATCCCCGGTTTGATCTTTGAACGGTTTGAATCTTTGCTGCTTGTGATATGGATTATGCAAATATTTACGACCTTTACCATTACCTACTATGCGGCTGCTTTAGGGCTGGCGCAGCTCTTCAAAAAGAAGATTCATCCATTTACATATGCCTTGATTCCGATTATTTACATCATTGCCATGGTTCCAAAAAATATCAATGACCTCTTTAAACTTGGGGATATCATCGGCAATGTCGCTTTATTATTATTTGCTGTCCTGCCATTCATCTTACTTCTAGTATCGAATCTGAGAGGTGGAAAAGCTTGAAGCACATCACGATACGGATCCTCTTGAGTGCGCTGTTGATTCTTATACTCCTACCTCTTACAGGTTGCTGGAGCAAAAAAGAAATTGAAGATTTGGGCCTAATTGTAGGCACTTCATTGGATTTGGAAAAACAAGGTGGGCCTCAGGAAGAGTCAGCGGGACAAGCAGGCGGGCATTTTAACCGGGATCGAATTACGATAACCAATCAATTTGTCACCTCAGAAACAACAGGAAAAGGAACAAAAACAGGATCATCACCACAAAAAGCTTACAATAACGTTTCTGAAACAGGAGATGCGATCCTGCCAACTTTACGCAATATGGTATTAAGAATCGACAAACGTGCCTTTGCCGAACATTCAAAAGTGATAATCATTGGAGAGGACCTTGCGCGTACCTTGGATTTGCAAAAGATTTTGGATTTTTTTATTAGAGAACAAGAGATGAGACCAAGCGGCCTCCTTCTAATTGCTCAAAACCGTGCGAGTAAAACACTAGAATCGAAAAAACCGATGGATATCCCAGCATTCCGACTCGTTGAAATGACACACGGTCACGGAAGAACCACCAAAATTTTGCCTCCCACTACACTTACCAAAATAGAGGGGAAGCTGCATTCCGGAGCCAGCTTTCTTTTGCAAAATGTCGTCTCGTCATCGAATGGAGAAATAAAATTTTCAGGAGCTGCCGTCATTGAAGGGAAAACTAAAAAACTACGTGGTTTTTTGAATGAAAAGGAAATAGAGGGCTTAACGTGGATAACCGGAAAGGGGAAAGGCGGTTTGGTTAAAAGCGTTGATAAAGAGACAGGTCAGCCTGTTATATACGAAATATTGTCTATGAAAAGTAATATTAAACCTCATGTTGATGGAAACGACATCTCGTTTAATATAGAAATCGAGTCTGAAGGAAGAATTGCCGAGCATTGGGTGGTTTCGGAGAAAACCATCGAAACTGAATTTTTGAAAAGAGTAGAAAAAGCTATTGAAGAAGAGGTTGAGCGCTTGGTAAAGAACGTACTCGATAAAATTCAACATGAGTACAAAACCGACGTTGCCGGTTTCGGAAACCAATTGAGAATTAAGTATCCTCATAAATGGAAGACAGCCAAAAAAGATTGGGATCAAATATTTAGTGAGGTTCCGATCCAGTATGAGGTAAAAATAACGATCAAAGATTATGGGACGTCCGATGAATGAGTTCGCTGTATATCCTTCTTCATCCCAATGGTAAATCGCTGAAAGCCCAGCTTCTCATAATACGGTTCCAGCCCTTCCTCACACATCAGTTGCGGGAAGACCCGGGACTTCTCGCAATGTTCAACCAATCGATGGAGGATCTGTCGGCCGATCCCTCTGGACCGATAATCCGGATGTACGCCTAATCCGCATATAACGCCGGTAATAACCCCATCGGAGATCAAACGTCCCATGCCTACCAGTCTCCGTCCTTCATATGCATAGATGGCATACCAGCTCTGCAAGCACATGGTTTTCAATTCCGTAACGGTGAGATGAATGGAGTTCCAACCTAGCGAAGCATACAAAGCCTCTAGTTGACGAAAGTCCTCAGGCGGCTCTGAGGTATATATCACAGTCTGTACCATACAATCACCTTCTTTAGGATTTGGTTACCGGATACGCCATAACACTCATCAAGGCATTCTCGGCCTGAGTGGAATCGAGACGGCTGTATTGAACAAATACGGGTGCACTGCTCGTAACTTCCATGGCATAGGGAATACCTGGAGGAATACCGTGTCCGCCGTCCGTTTGAAGCGAGCTGGTTCGTATGTGCTTGGTTCTTCTTGCTGGTACGATGGTTTCCATTCCTAGCAATGGATCACGATCCTCGAAGTAAGCATGAATCGTAACCACAACGTCCTGCTCGGTTAAGTTCAACACACAGACGGATTCATGACTGGTTAGTTCTCCGCTGCTTTCAGGAGGGATATACCCGTCGGGAATAATCCATTGTTTTTCACCTTTTGACATGCGTTTCACTCCTCGCACTCATGGATTTAGGCTGCATAAATAAAAATACATTCGCTATGGACACCGAAAATTCCTTTAATCCTCGTTCCGACCCATCACGCTAGCGCAAAAACAGAGACAACGGCTGGAGTCCAAGCGCCTTCAAACCGCGAGCCACCATGTCGGCCAACCGGGCCGCACCGCGCTCTTGAAAATGAGTGTTGTCCATTACGCCCTGCGGAAACAGAAGAAACTCCCCTGGCCTCCCCCACATAAACACGGATTTGGTCCCTTCGGGACCCAGCTGGTTAAAATACTCCAAACTCAGCGCAGCCAAATCGATTAAAGGTATATGCTCCTCCTCCGCCAGTTCCCGCACCGCCGTGATATAATCGCCATGCGTGTCCTCCAATAACCCCTTGCTATCAAAACAGCGGCGGTGAACGGGCGTTACCAGAATCGGAGTCGCCTGTTTCTCCCGGCAAACATCCACGTATTTCTTTAGAAAATCCTTGTATGTCGAAAAAGGCTTCGTATACCTCTCCTCATCCCGCTTTTGATCGTTATGGCCAAACTGAATCAGCATATAATCATAAGGCTTCATTTTCTCACGTATTTGCTCCAAATATCCCTCCGTAATAAAGCTCTTGGAGCTTCGGCCGGAACGAGCATAATTGCTCACTGCCGCATCCGCTTTAATATAAGCGGGCAGCATTTGCCCCCACCCGGCATAGGGATAACCGTCCGCCGGTTGGTTCGTTACCGTTGAATCCCCCGCCAGAAACACATGGCAAGCATGCGGCGCAGGTGCCACTTCCAATGCATTAATCCGGGGAGCACGGCCCGAGAAGGTCAATACGATTTTGCCTTGAACAGCCGGCAACGTCACACTAAATCGTTCAAAGTGACCTGCCGGTATGCGTTTCCCATCCAGCAGCATCTGCCCTTCCGTACCCCGAATGGAGGTTTCGGTATCAAACCAGGCATCGCCGATCAGCAGATGCAGGGTGTACAGGCCATCGATCACATCGACCTGAAACGCAGTATGCAGCGGTATTACAAAATCTCGCATTAACGCCTTCTCCCCTGCCCGATTCACAGCGGATAAGTGAGATAGAGAATGGAATCCATAGCCAAGTTCCGGACTATATAAGGTTTCAGCGGTTATTTTGATATGTTCGTGGCCCGGCGCTTCCGTACCGAAATCGAACTTATACAAATATTGCAACTAACTTCACCTCTCCCGGTCGCTTTTATTTAAAAATATTATCGTATGGGAGACCCCAAACATAAATTCAAATAACAGACCTCCTTGTTCAATTAACCGACTATCTGGCACATCTGCGATATTGATATTCCAGATGCTGTAATATCGGTGTCTATATTGACAGCGTTTACAACCCGGTACATAATGTGTACACGACATTTTAGGCCCTGCGCAAGGAGATGTTGCCGTGCAAAAATGGATGACGATCTATAAAAATATGAAAATCAAAAATAAGCTTTCCCTTCTTATCAGCTTAATTGTTGCGATGGCATTTACTTTCGCCGTCATCGTCCAGCAATATGCATTCTCCATCTACGACGAGCAGCTGTACCTCAAATCATCACAGGTCTTACACCTGTCCTCCTCTGCGATTGAGTCAGAGCTCGAACGGATCGAACAGTTATCCTTCAACATCATTACCGATACCCAGATTCAAAATATGTTACGTTCCATCGCCGGGAGCGACTCCGACTATGACCGCCTCATCCTGCGGCAGCATTTGGTGGACCGCCTCCTGAATTATGTAGGCTCCGAGCCGATGCTGTATTCCATCCATCTGATCGATTCCTACGATAAACAGCAGGATGTCGGCAGTGTCGTCCCGATTAATCCCGCCAAAAAGGAGTTTATTCTTCAGCTTGCCGGAGATGCGGATGGAGAAGAACGCTGGGTGTACCCGGACGAAACAGATTCGGCTCTTGTACTTTCCCGGGAAATAAGATCCTACTCTGGAACCTTATTCGATCTTAACTACTTGGGAACCATCATTATTCGGATCAATATGGACAAAATCGTCCGGAAATCCGCCGGTGGAGAAGGCGACCTGATCGTGACTTCGGGTGCGGATGTGATTTACCCTGCAACGCCGCACTTTGATCCGTCGGTCATTCAATCCTCCCTGTCATCCGGAAACGGGTACCTTACCCGCGAAATCGATGGCCATACCTACTTCATTGCACATAACCGATCGGGCAACACGGGTTGGACGTATATGAATGTCACGCCTTTTAATCAGACCTTCAAGCAAATCATATTCATTAAAGAGCTTGTCATCATCGTGTTTACCGTTATTTTCGCGGTTTCGATTCTGCTGGGCATCCGGTTCAGCCGAGGCCTAACACGTCCTATCGAAAGTCTCATCTCTCGGATGAAGCTTGCGGAAAAAGGAAACTTTGCGGAAGCCAACGTACTGCCTCAGGACGCTGCTCCTGTCGCCATGAACGAGCTGGGCCTGCTGCATAGGACATTCCGTCTCATGATCGAGAGAATCAACGCGCTGATTACCGAGAACTATTCGAACCGGCTGTTAATCAAAGAGACCGAGTTCAAAGCGCTGCAAGCGCAAATCAACCCCCACTTTCTGTATAACACGTTGGAATCCGTGAACTGGCTGGCGAAGATGAACAAGCAAACCCAAATCTCCGACATGGTGCAAGCCTTAGCCTTCCTTCTTCGTAACTCCGTCAGCTTGAAGGAGCCAATTCTGACACTGGGAGAGGAACTCGAGATTGTCCGAAACTACGTCATTATTCAGAAGTTCCGGTTTGAAGACCGCCTAGATTTCACGATGGATGTGAAGGAGCAGGATTTGCAGCGCAAAATTCCAAAGCTGTCCCTTCAGCCACTGCTTGAAAATGCGATTCATTATGCGCTGGAGCCATCTGTTAACCCTTGCCAAATAACGTTGTCCTGCAAGGAGACCCCTTCCGCTTTCTGCGTCATGGTTGAGGATGACGGCCCCGGCATGCCGCCGGATACCTTGTCCCGTTTGCGAAACGGCGACTTGGCTACCAGCGGTAACGGGATTGGACTGTTAAACATTGATGAACGGATCAAGCTGGCTTTTGGCGATCACTACGGTTTAACCATCGACAGCGGATCGAGTCTTGGGACCCGCGTAATTCTGTATTTACCCAAATAACGGAGGGATTCGGATGTACAAAGTTCTGCTCGTGGACGATGAACGAATAATTCTGGACGGCATATCTCGGATGGTGGACTGGAAGGCATATCAAACCGAGCTGGCGGGTACCGCCCAGAACGGAATTCAAGCGTATGAGAAAATCGTCAGGGAGAGCCCGGATATCGTCGTTTGCGACATTCGCATGCCCGGGCTGGATGGGCTTGAGCTCGTAGCCAAAACTTATGCCTCCCATCCACATATCAAATTCGTGCTGCTCTCCGGCTTCGGTGAATTTGAATACGCCAACCGCGCCATGCAATACGGCGTGAAGCATTACCTGCTCAAGCCGACCGACGAGGTAAAGATCGGAGTAGCGTTGAAAGAGGTCACTGACGAGCTGACCCTGAACCAAAACAAGGAGTCTTTTATCCATGAGATGAAAGGCCGTCTCCGAAAGGTGCTGCCTCATGTCAAAGAACAGGTGCTCAAGGAGTTTGTCACCAACAAAACCTATGGACGCCATGACTTGGAGGAGTACCGCAGCCTGTTCGAAACTAATTTCGATCAGCCCGTCCGTCTGCTGTTGTTCCAGCTGGAGGGCATCGTTGAATATGAGCATCAATTTGCCGTGAAGAACATTGCCGAGGATCTGTTGGACACAACGCTCCTGAGTACGACGATCGGGCAGCATGTACTGGTGCTCATTGAGAACCAAAATGATCAACAGCGGCTCCATCAACAGCTCCAGGATATCCGGTGTACTTTTAAACAATATTACAAGATGGACGTAACGATCGCGATCAGCGATCCCGGGCCTGTTACCCTGGCTCGAAAGCTGTACCGGGATACGCTGCAATGCCTGAACTACCGTTTCTATCTGGATGAGAGCGGGATGATCACTACGGAAGACACGCTTCATGCCGGCGGCTTGGAAGGAACGTTTGTCCTCGACGAGGAACGCCTCTGCATGCCGGTCCGATCCGGACATCGCAACGAAGCGGAGCTGGCCCTGACCGAATTCGTCCAGGAGCTGAAGCGTGCGCAGCTTAGTATCGACATGACGAAATCCTATGTCATTCAGCAGTACGTATCCCTTATCCGACTAACCGATCCGGATCAGATGCAAGAACGCTATGCACGGATTCCGGAAATCGCCGAGATGAGTACGCTTCAAGCCATTCAGGCCTTTTTGGAAGAAACGGTACGGGAAATCACGCTGCGAAACTTCGAGCAGAACAAAGTCAAATATAATGCCATCGTCCGCAAGGTAGTTGAGATTATCGAGGAGCAGCTGGGGAACTCGGAGCTTACGCTCAATCTGGTGGCAAACGACATGCTGTATATGAACGCCGACTATCTCGGCAAGCTGTTCAAGAAGGAGACCGGTGAGAAATTCTCCAATTACGTGATGAAACTACGGATGAAGCGCGCAACCGAAATGATGGCAAGCGATCCCGATATCAAGATTTTTGAAATGGCCGAGCTGCTCGGTTTCGGCGATAATCCTCAATATTTCAGCCAGGTGTTCAAAAAACAGATCGGGTGCACCCCCTCCGAATATATGAAAAAGAGTGATTAACTTGTACGTACATCTCTGCTTTTTAAACAAATTGCACGGTTTTTTTCCTTACTCTTTCCCCGCGGAAACAAGATAATTGGGAATGTAAGCACTAACATTTGAAACGATATGAAGTGGTTTATCAACAAAGGGGAGGAAATGGAATGAAAAAAGTGTTAAACGCGGTTCTAATGTTTTCCCTGATCGGAAGCTTGATTGGCTGTTCGGGCGGCGGCGCTGCAGAACCGCCAGCCAGCGGCGGAACCGGAACGGAGACACCGCCGGCGGCTGCAAGCGATAGCAAGGATCCGGTCAAGCTCCGCATTGCTTGGTGGGGCGGACAGTCCCGGCATGATTATACCTTAAAGGTCATTGAAATGTATGAGTCCCAGAATCCGCATGTCACGATTGAGCCGGAGTACGCTCCATTTGATGACTACTGGAAAAAGCTTGCTCCCCAAGCGGTGGCTGGCGGACTCCCGGACATTATTCAAATGGACATCTCCTATCTGAATCAATATGCTGGCCGGAATCAGCTGGCGGATTTGAAGCCGTTCACCGAGAGCGGCGAGCTGGATGTCGCCGATGTCAGCGAGAATGCGCTGAGCGGCGGTGAGGTCAACGGTAAGCTGGTTGCCATGAACCTCGGCGTGAACGCACTTCAGACCACCTTCGACGTTGAGACGATGAAGAAGAACGGCATCGATATTCCATCCAAAGAATGGACTTGGGATGACATGGACAAAATGGGTGCCCAAGCCAAGGAAAAAGGCCTGCAAATCGGAGGCTTTGCTTACCGGCATGACGTCTTCTTCCCGTACTACCTAAGAACCATCGGCCAGAAAATGTACAGCGTTGACGGCAAAACGATCGGATACAGCGACGATAAGCCTTTTATCGATTATTTCACCCGCTACCAGAAATGGTACGACAACGGATATATCCTGTCTCTGGACAAGGAAGCCCAGAAGAAAGGCGTAGCAGAAGAGGATGAAATTGTCCTTGGCAACTCCATATCGGGCACCGGCTGGTCCAACCAATTCCTTGCCGTGGCCAATCTGGTCACCGATCGTCCGTTGGAGCTGAATCCGATGCCAGGGCCTGGAACGAAGGATGGTCTTTTCCTGAAACCTTCGATGTACTTCTCGGTCACCGAAACGTCCAAGCATAAAGAGGAAGCCGCTAAATTCATCAGCTTCTTCATTAACGACATCGAGGCCAACAAACTGATTAAGGGCGAGCGCGGCGTTCCCGTATCCGCCAAGGTGAAGGAAGCGCTCAAGCCGCTCCTCTCCGAGAACGAAGCCAAAATTTTCGACTATGTCACATGGGCTGAGGCCAACAGCACGCCAGGCGATCCTCCTAACCCGATTGGCGCGGTGGAGATCGAGAAGCTGCTGCGAGATCTCAGCGAACGCATCCTGTTCAAGAAAATCTCGATCGAAGATGCCGCGGCCGAGTTCCGCAAGGAAGCGAATGCCATCTTGGCCAGATCTCAGCAATAACCAGGACACGGCTAGACAAGGCATCTCCCGCACGTCTTTCCCGTGCAAGAGATGCCTTTTTACATCAGTGACCCCTGCACGGGGCGCAACCAAATCTGAATCGTAGGGGTTGAAATCTATGAAGAGGCTCCGTGAGAACGAGCACATCACCGGTTACGTGTTTTCAGCGCCGTTCGTTCTTGGTTTTCTCATCTTTACCTTATATCCAATCCTGTCGTCCCTGTATTATTCGTTCACCAATTATAATCTGATGGAAGCGCCAAGATGGCTGGGCTTGGGAAATTATGAACGATTGTTCCTGGAGGACGACAAAATCGGCAAGTCATTTCAGGTCACGTTCACCTATGTATTCGCAAGCGTTCCCCTTCGCCTCATATTTGCCCTCTTCGTTGCCATGATTCTAAATACCGCAACCAAGGCCGTGGGGCTGTACCGCTCCGCCTTCTACCTGCCTTCCCTCATCGGCGGAAGCGTGGCCGTGGCTATTATGTGGCAGCAGATCTTTGGTGACAAGGGACTCGTGAACTCAGCCCTGTCCCTCTTCGGGATCCATTCCACGACCTCTTGGATCGGGAATCCGAGTACGGCGCTTTGGACGCTGATCGCATTATCGATTTGGCAGTTCGGTTCCTCGATGATCATTTTTCTGGCTGGCTTGAAGAATATCCCGAGGGATTACTATGAAGCAGCCAGCGTGGACGGCGCCAACGCGGTCCATCGATTTTTCAAAATTACGCTGCCTATGCTCAGCCCGATTATTTTGTTCAATCTGACGCTCCAAACGATATCAGCATTCCTGACCTTCACCCCCGCCTACATTATTTCGCGCGGAGAAGGCGGACCGCTCGATCAAACGCTGCTCTATTCGCTTTACTTGTACCGCAAGGCGTTCTCGCATTTTGAAATGGGTTACGCGTCAGCGCTTGCCTGGATCATGCTCATTATCGTCGGTGTCCTGACCTTGCTCATCTTCAGATCATCTACCCGCTGGGTTCATTACGAGTCGAAAGGAGATTGACGGTTATGACCAAATCCAGACGTATCCTATACCATACGCTGGTCGGATTGTTCGCCCTCGGCATGACCTATCCGATTCTGTGGCTGGTGGCAAGCTCGCTTAAACCCAACCATGAAATATTCACGACGGCTTATAGCCTGATCCCGAGTCGGCTGGAATTCTCGAATTATGCTACAGGCTGGAAGGGTTTTGCCGGGACTACCTTCGGCACCTTCTTCAAGAACTCGTTCATCATTGTCATCATTTCCACCATCGGTGCCGTCGCTTCCTCTGCGCTAGTCGCCTTCGGCCTGGCTCGGACCAAGTTCTTCGGACAGCAGTTCTGGTTCGCCTGCATGATGATTACGATGATGCTGCCCCATGATGTCGTAATCGTTCCGCAATATGTCATGTTCGCCAAATTCGGCTGGCTGTCTTCCTTCAAGCCGTTAATCGTTCCCCAATTCTTCGGCATACCGTTCTTCATCTTCCTGATCATGCAGTTCATCCGCACGATTCCGAAGGAGCTGGATGAAGCGGCCAAAATTGACGGATGCAGCAAGTACGGGATTTTCTTCCGTGTCGTTGTGCCGCTGATCGTGCCCGCTCTCATTACATGTTCGATTTTCTCCTTCTACTGGAGATGGGATGATTTCATCAATCCGCTCATTTATTTGAACAATCCGGAGAAATATCCGGTGTCACTTGCCTTGAAGCTGTTCCTGGACGGGGAGTCGCTCAATAACTGGGGCGGCATGTTTGCCATGGCTACCTTATCGCTGCTGCCGGTCGTCATCGTCTTCTTTATCTTCCAGAAATACATCGTGGAAGGGATCAGCACGACGGGATTGAAAGGGTAATTCATACACATCGACGCAATTGAATATGAAGGGAGTTTTAACAATGCCTGCACTTGTATTTGATGATCAACAGATTGAGAATGTCATAGACCGCGTGGTCGACCGGACCTTTTGCATGGATTTCAGCTGGGATTGGCCGGGCGGGGTTGCCTTTTACGGAGTATGCGAAGCCTATAAGGCCACTGGCAAAAAGGAGTATCTGGAACAACTGAAAGCCTGGGTCGACGAAAACATGGATGAGGGGCTGCCGAAGCTGTCCGTCAACGGCGTCTCCATCGGCCACTCCCTCCTGACCTTGTACGAGGTTTATGAGGATGAGCGTTATATCGAAACGGCCAAGGAAATGGCCGATTATCTCACGCATGATGCGCTGCGTTTCGGCAACGGCATCTTTCAGCATACGGTGAACTCCGAAACGTATAACTTTCCGGAACAGGCGTGGGTCGATACCATGTTCATGGCAGGCTACTTCCTGCTTCGGATTGGCGTGATGCTGGACCGGGAGGATTACTTCGAGGATGGATTGAAGCAGTATCACGGCCACGAGGATTGCCTGCAGGATCCCGTGACGAATCTGTATTACCACGGCTGGGACAACGTCGCTGGCAACCATATGTCAGGTGTCTTCTGGTGCCGGGGCAATGCTTGGGCCGCCATCACGATGGCCCGTGCCCTGGAGCTCGGCCGGTTACGCATCCCTCCTTCATGATCATCGAAGGCTCGCTGCGCGACCAGCTTAGCGCCTTGGTCAGGCTGCAGCATGAATCCGGCCTGTGGCATACGATCACAACCGATCCGCAATCTCCGCTGGAAACGTCCGGCTCAGCCGGTATCGCTGCTGCCCTGCTCACCAAAGGACGCATCTACAATAAATACACGCAGAAATCGATTGACGGGATCTTGTCCAAGATCACCGAGGATGGCACCGTTACCGGCGTCTCCGCCGGAACGGCCGTCATGAAAGACGCCGCTGGATACAGAGGCGTGCCCGATAAGCGAATCCAAGGCTGGGGCCAAGGCTTAGCATTGACCTTTCTCGCCGAAGTGCTGAAGATCAAGGACAATCCTTATTGATTAAATGAGATACAAAAAAGGCAGGATTGGAGAGGATGAGTTCGCCTCTACAGCCTGCCTATTGTTATTTACATCGCTCAAGCGAATGTTATTGAAAAATAATCGACTAACAGGGAACGACTGTCCCCAATATACTTTCATCCAATATCATTGGTTTAGTCGCTCCGCCTCTCATCGCCTAATCTTCAATATTCTGCATCTAGCGCTTCTTATCTATTGTCCCCTGTCTCTTCTTCGCCGCTATCCTTCTTCTGCTCTTCAGTCTTCTTCGGATGCGGCGTTCCATCAAGTCCGTAGACTTCGTCATAAGCGTCGAATATTTTCCTCGCAATCGGCGCGGCGCTTTGCGAGCCGAAGCCGCCTTCCGGCACAACAACGGCCACCGCCAGCTTCGGATTATCGCGCGGCGCAAAGGCGATGAAAACGCCGTTATCAATCTTCTTCCACGTTCCATTCACTTTAGCCTCCTGCTCGGAGGTTCCCGTTTTGCGGGCAAAATCATATTTAAAATCATCGAAGGCTGCGAGACCCTGCGTATTCATTCCCCGCTTAATGGTCTGCCAATACGCTTTTGGGAATTCGACCTCGTTCAGGATCTCGCGACCGAATTCCTTGACCACGTTGCCCTCCTGATCCGTGATTTTGCTGACCAGCTGTGGCTTGACCCGCTCGCCTTCATTCGCCAGCATGACGGTGTATTGAGCAAGCTGCAGAGGCGTGTATTTTCCCATCTGTCCGAAAGACGCATAGGCTAACGCAGCGAGATTACTTCCCGCTGCCTTCGTATTGGTATACTCCCCACGGCCCTCTAGTTCCCCTGGCAAACCGCTTCCCGTATTGACGCCAAGCCCAAACTCCTTCATATATCGACCCCAGACCTCAACGCCCTTCTCCCCACCATACTTATTGACTAGCTTTTTGCCAATCATATCGATCATAAAAGCATTTGAGGATTGCTGGATTGCTAACTGCGGCTTGATAGGTCCATTTCGATGGCCGCTCGAGTTGGAAATTTTCGTTTCGCTTCCTTCTCTGCCAATTGATGCATAACCCTGATCAGGATACGTTTCGTTCAAGCCAAATAATCCCTCATTCAATCCGATTAATACCGTCAGCGGCTTTATAACGGAACCGAGATAGATCATGGATTCAAACCCGTTTCCCGAGCGACCTGATCCATAAATCGTAATCGTGCCGTTACCTGACGCGTCCACGATATCCGGCGTAATCTTACCACCATTTACCCGCACATTCGAGTCGTAATCCGGCATGCTCGCCATCGCGACTACATTACCGGTATCCACCTCCATGGCGACCGCATATCCAGTTAGGGCATCCTTATGCAGCTTACCCGATACCGGATGGGTATGAAGGTATTGGAGCTGATCCATAATGGCCTGCTCCGTGGCAAGCTGAATGTCTTTATGAATCGTGGCATGAATATTATGTCCTTTTTCAGGAGCGACCATCGTCGGTACGCCATCCACCATATTCTGCGGATTGATCGGAATGCTGAGATACCCGCTCTTGCCGCGCAGTTCTTCCTGAAACATCCGCTCCAATCCGTCATAGCCAATCCACTCTTCTTCCGTGTAGATCAAGCCGGGATTTTTCTGATCCTTGTTGCTCTGATCAATAGCCTCATAATCCTTAAGGTCTTTAGAGCCTCTGAACTTCTTTAGAAATCCAATCGTCTGAACGGCCACCGTATCCGGGTCATAGTGCCTTACATTCTCCTCCACGATCTGGATGCCGGGAAACTTGGCTCGGTTCTCCATGAAATAAGCGATCTCTTCCTTCGTCAAATCGGATTTGATTCGTCTGGGTTCATAACCATGCTGCTTAATATATTCCAAATCCAGGTCGTCCATCACTTTTTTGACGGTCATCGGTTCCAAGTTCGGATCCCCATACTTGTTAAACGCCTGGACCAGCCGCTTCGCCATCGCCTCCGCTTCCGGCCGGTTTTCTTTTCCCTTGTCCGTCTTTTTGCTGTAATCCTTCATGAGCGTGATATATAGAGAATTTGAAGCCGTAGAATAAGCAAGCTTGGTGCCGGACGCATCGATAATGGATCCCCGGATCGGCTGCAGCGGGAAGTGCTTCTGCTCTCCTCCGGTTTCCTGACTCGCAAGCTCGGGTCCCTCAACGAACTGCAAAATGGCCATTCGAACGATAATGACACAAAAGATAAGAAAGGCACTAAAAAAGAAAATATTGATCCGTCCATTGAATCTGCGTTTCATTTCCGCTTCATCCGGTACGTCCTTATAAGGTTTAAAGCCTATCACATTGTCTACGCTCCTTTGTTATATGGATTAATCCAACCAAGTTGGCAAGTGGGGCTGTTTCTCGAATTCGAAGATTCGCTGTAATTGTTCCTTCGTATTTCGTTCCTCAGACAGCGGCGGCAGTTCGTCCTGCCGGAAAAAACCGACCGCGGATGTCTCTGTCCCCACGCCTGCAGCTCCGCCCGTAATGTCGCACTGAATGAACATTTTGTACACGTGGAAGGCCGAAGGCGGATGGTGATGAAACTTTTTATCCAATACGGCCAGCAGTCTTCCTGCACGCACGTCGTAACCGGCCTCTTCCTTCACTTCCTTCACCGCGACCTCCGCAGGCGATAGACCGATGTCCGCCCATCCTCCCGGCAGCGCCCAAGCCCCGTCGGCCTTTTCCTTCACCAGCAGCAGCTTGCCGTCTTGAAAAATAACGCCGCGGACATCCACCTTCGGCGTTTGGTATCCGGTTTCACTCGCAAACAGCGTACGTATCTTCTCGTCGCCTGCTTCGGTATACTCCTGCATGATCTTGATGCTGAGCTCCCTCAGCTGCTCAAACCGTTCCTTGTCATAGACATCCCTCGTATATTCCAGTCCGGCCTGGCTGATCGCCTGTATCTCTTTTGCCCAATCCAACCATTTCAATGTCATAGATTCATCCCTCTTCAATTTCTTCTCATCATATATAACGCCTGCTACCCATGATTGGTTTATAATGAAAGTGTACGATTTTTCAAAATTATAACATATTTTCCGACTAATTATGAGGCGAGTGAACTATTAGGAGGCTTTATTTGCATGAAGAAAACCCGATCGGTTCTATATATAATCCTGCTAATCGTTATGTTTGGTACGGGGTATTATGTCGGATCAAGGTCAGAGAATTTAAAACCGATCTCAAAGGACAATGCGCGCCAAGCCATCCAAACCTTGTGGGTGAAATCCGCCGAACCTCCGCTGCCCAAAGTAAGCATTGTCGGCATCGAAATCAAGCTGCAACGTGGCGGTTACTCCTGGTGCAACAGAGATAACTGCGCGACGACGGATGCGGCTCCTCCCAAGCTCGAGGATATGACGCCGGTTGCCGTCACAGGCGGTGCCGACATTCAGACGACGCCACCCGAAGGAATACACGGCTTCACCATCCTAAACCAGACGGATCCCGATAATGACGGATATACCGTACCGGCAGTACCCGGCTCGTACCTGTACGAAATTCAATGTACATGGCCTCTGGATCAGGGACGCGCCAGCTTTTATTTTGCGGTAACGGTTCTATAGGGTAAGCGGCTCATCTAAGCGATACTCGTGGACATAAAAAAAAGATGACCTCTGACGAATTCAGAGGTCATCTGCTTGCTAGTTAAGTCCAGAACTGTTTTCTTCACAATCGAGTCACATTTCATACGCCTAGGATGTTTCCTTTTTTTCCATTAGGTATTCTTTCAGTCCTTCTCATCCCTTTGGTTCGTTCGGATTAAGGCATACGCCAATTGTCCGGCCATCCCAAGGAATAAACCCGTACCGACGACAATATAGACCATCGTGAATGTTTTACCAAGCGGTGTCTGCGGCACGAATTCCGGATGACCTACCGTGCTCAAAGTCACCACGCAGAAATATAGAGCATCAAGCACCGATAACCCTTCCTGCCTGGTATAAAACATCGTGCCCGATATCAGCATAATGACGATCAGGACAAACAGCGCTACAAAATACCGCTGCTTAAACGCCCGAAACAGACCGCTGAAGAGACGTTTTAACGTTAGTAAAAAAGATATCATCCCAAAAACCGTCCTATTCTATAACTGGAGTATACGTTACATCAATCACATACAGCTATTATATCAGCGTTTATGCCCTGCGCCCATCCATAACCCCATGAGGTTAACCCTGAAGCGTCAGCAGCTCCCGGATTTCCGCCTCGGTCCAGCTTGGAAGCGACTCTCCTCCCGGTTGAACCAGTTCCTCGATCAGATCCTTCTTCTTCTGCTGCAGAGCGACCATTTTATCCTCGATGGTATCCTGAGCCACCAGCCGTATCACCTGCACAACCTTCTTCTGTCCGATGCGATGTGCCCGGTCCGTCGCCTGCTGCTCCACAGCCGGATTCCACCAAAGGTCATACAAGATCACCGTATCGGCCCCGGTCAGGTTCAGCCCCGTTCCGCCTGCCTTCAGCGATATGAGGAACACTTCCCGTTCTCCCTCGTTAAAGCGTTGGCACAGCTCCACTCGCTCCGAGGCCGGAGTCTGTCCATCCAAGTAGAAAAACGGGATCCCCCGATATCCGAGCTCCCCGGCAATCAGATTCAGCATCCCCGTAAACTGGGAGAATACCAGCATCCGTCTTCCCGCAAGCCGACATTCCTCAATGGTTTCCAGAAGCTGCTCAAACTTGGCCGAACTACCCTCATAGCCCTCCACGAATAGGGCCGGGTGACAGCAGATCTGGCGCAGACGAGTAATGCCCGCTAAGATGCGAATCCGACTCTTCTGAAAGCCATCCTGCGCCAAATGCTTGAGCGTCTCTTGCCTTAACTTCGCAAGATAGGCGGTATAGAGCTTCTTCTGTTCGACCAGCAGGCCCGATGCCTGAACCGTCTCGATCTTCTCCGGCAGCTCCTTGAGCACATCCGATTTCAGCCTGCGAAGCAGGAAGGGACGCACTCGCCTCACCACGGTTTCTTTCGGCAATTCCTGAAACGCTTTTCGATCTCCAAAGAGTGCCGGGAAAACGGCATCATATATGGACCATAGTTCCTCAAGTCGGTTCTCGACCGGGGTACCTGTCAGCGCAAACCGATAACGGGCATGCAGCGTTTTGACTACCTGAGCCGTTTGCGTTGTGTAATTTTTGAAGAATTGGGCTTCATCCAGAATTAACGTTAAGAACGGCAGCTTCGCATAGCGTTCAACGTCCCTGCGTAGCAGCGGGTAAGAAGTAATGATGACATCTGCATTCCCCGCATTCTGTATGATCTTAGCCCGCTCGTTCTGCGTACCATCGGCAATGACGGCCTTGATCTCGGGAGCAAACTTCTGAAGCTCGTTATGCCAGTTATAGAGCAGAGAAGCCGGCGCGACGATGAGTGCAGGTTCGTTACGCTCTCTGATCTCCGGGAGCACCGACAGAATGAAAGCAATGCTCTGAATCGTTTTGCCGAGACCCATATCATCGGCCAAGATGCCGCCAAAGCGGTAGTGGGCCATCGTCTTCATCCATTGGAAGCCAAATTTCTGATAATCCCGGAGGACCGTTTCGAGGCTCGGCGGCACGGCAAAATCCAAATGATCCGGATTCTTCACGTGCTGCAGCATTCGGCGCAAGGATCGGCCAAGCTGGACCGTTGATCCCGTATCTTCCCAATCCAGCAGCTGAAGTCCTTGGACTGCCGGCATTTTGAACTGCGTGCCCTCCCCTTCGTATAACCAAGGCCCTACCCGGTTCATTAAGGCGACCACCGCCTGGAACTCGGCGCTTTCCAGGGGAAGCAGCGCGCCGTTTCGCAACCGGTGATATTTGCGTTTTTCTTCAAGCGATTTGACGATCTCCCGGATTTCGGCTTCTCGAATCCCCTCCATGTCAAACTTCAATTCAAGCCAATCCGTCCGTTCGTCGACCTCCACCCGCACCTTGGCACCCATCGGTTCAGTAAGCACCCGTTCCTTCACGGCCGTCGTTGCATAAACAACCAGCAGCTTCTCCAGCTGCGGGATCGTATGATACAGGAAATCGTATTCGGCATCCTCATCGTTCATGAAGAAACCGCCATCGGTCTTGGCAAAGGAGGCGCTCTCCATGAGCTCAAGAATCCGCTTCTCCTGCTCGCCGTCGCGAACGAGGATCGAGCTGCTGCTGCGTATGGCGCGATGTCCCTCCAACGGATTAATGGTGATTTCTCCGTATTGAAACTCGAGTCCGGCCAAAAGCCGGCCACGCACCCGATCCAGATAAAGCTTCGCTTTTAAAGGCGTTTTGACAATACGGTCAGATACAGTTTGTGCCACATGGACACTTCCAAGCTTCATCAGTCCCGGAACTACCCGCTCCATAATGGACTCCATCATCTCAGGTTGAATCCGGATATGCGGTTTATTCGCATTCTCAAGCAGCTGCTTCATCTCGGAGAGTCTTCTGCAAGCATCCAATTCAAGCTGAATCAGCTTTCCGTCCACAATGACGATTCCGTAGCCTTCCAGAACGATCATTCGCTCCAGTCCCTCGATCTTCATCAGGTAGTGATCATCCCCGGCTTCATCAAACTCGAATTGAAGGGGGATCGGATCTTGAACGAATTCCAGCTTATCCGTGAGGATCCCGTCCAAAGACAACAGGGAATGGTTCGAATGGGATAATCGTTCCCTTACCTGGGGCCAAAAAGTGGGAGGAATAATCAGCATTCGGTCACCGCTTCCGTTTTTCCCATGCGAGGTATACATGTCCATTGACTGTTTAAACATGCTTTCATGATCGTATATACGAATCAGCTCCTGGAGAATTTCATCATCCTCCTTTTGAAAGCTGTGCAAGTCCGGATCGTACGTGAAATTCTTCGTGAACATGCAGGTTTCAGCGTGTTTTACACACGCCAAAAACTCTCGAATCCGCTGTACGATGTACAAGCGTTTCTTACCTACTCGCAGTTCAACGCCGAACAAGTATTTCCGATTTCCGTAAGGATATAATTTCAAAATGCACTCCATCTCCAGCACCTCTCGGGTGTCAAACCTGGACGCTGCCGTAGCTCTCCGGCCTTCAGAATATGAGAACAATCCCAGCAGCTGGCTGCTGAGCAGTGCATCTTGCTCCCCTTCATCCGAGCTTCTGTCATGCTCCGGGGAGTACCGAGGCGTTAATTGGCCGTCTCCGATATTTCCATTGACAGAAGGATGTAATAACGATGGATAGGGGCGCATTGGAGCTTCTACCATTTGCTCAATATCACGGATGTTCAGGAGCAGCGCCGCAATATGTCTGCACCGCTTCCGGGAGAATCCATAATCGATGCAGCTGCATTCGGTGAATACATCCCCGTTCGAGTCAATCTCGGCATAGACGATACCCGACTCCTGATCCGTCACTTCAGCCTCGTATTTTCGAGTGTCGGGATCTTGTTTCAGCATCGTTACTTGCCCATCTCTATATAAAACCCCGCCGCGATCGTAGGAGGTCTTTCCGCATAATAGTTTGATCACCCGTTCGGTCAGCTGGTAACCCATAACCACAATCCCTTCTCTATTTACTGCTAAAAAACAGTATACCATTTTGTGCGGAAAGGCCCATGCTTCCAAGTTTATACTTTCTGATATCTAAAAAAAGAACTCGCCGCTACGGCAAGTTCTTGCGCTGCTTCTCATCATACCGGATCAATCGATCATAACGCTTGTTTTTCCCTCTCCATGCCCCGTTAGATATGATGAAACCGACAATCCGTCCCGCTCCATCCAACCCCTCCGCTTCGTGGCTTAGATACGTTTGTAATACAGCACCGTCCCGTCCAGTTGGCCGTTAGAGGATATGGCATAATCAGGTATGACTCCAGCTTGGATGTAACCCAGAGACTGATATAGCTTGTTGGAGGGGTCCCCCTCCCGGGTATCTAAGACCAGCAAGGTTCTGCCCTCTTCCTTGGCTTTAGGCTCGAGATGTTGCATCAACGCTCTGCCGATCCCTCCGCGACGGGATGCAGGATCCACCATCAGTTTCGCTACCTCGGCCCGGTGTCTGCCATTCGCCTTCATGGCGCACTGCAATTGAACCGTGCCGATCATCTGCCCATCCTGCACAGCTACCCACAGGGTAACCCCTGGGCCAAGCACATCCTCCCAGTAAGCGGAAGCTTCATCATAAGACAGTGGAGCTAAGAATCCCACCGATGCTCCCTCTTCTACTACCCGAATCAATAATTCCGTTAATTGATGATGCGTGTCGGTTTCTAATTGTTCGACCTCCATAATCGTAAACGAAGCATTCATGATAGGACACTCCCTCTCTCGTCTAATAAACTCATTCTATCCGTTCGATTACCATATGCAATCATTTTTTACGATGCGAAACCAAGGAGCGTGCTCGGAATCCCCTTATCGTTTTAAGATGTCAGCCAGTGCTTTATTCAGCGTGTCGTATGTAAAATGAAAACCTGCCTTGCAGAGTCTGTCCGGAATCACCCAGCGGCTCTTCAGCACGAGTTCCGTTTCGGTTTGAATAAGCCGGGCGCCCAGCTCAAGCAGCCATTTAGGTGATGGCAATCCCGTTCCGCGATTCAATGCTAACCGAAGCTGCTCCATCAGTTCCTTGTTCGTAACCGGATAAGGAGAAGCACAGTTGATAACCCCGCTCAGCTCTGCCCTCTCTTGTAAAAACAGAATAATGCGATACAAATCCTCTACATGAATCCAGCTGAACTTTTGCTTGCCAGTGCCTTGAACGCCACCGAGTCCGTATTTTACCAAGTTAACATAAGGAGTCATGACGCCGCCGCCCGGCCCCAGCACGATAGCAATACGCAGGGCGATCTGTCTTGTCTTAGGCAGCAAGAACGAGAAGAAGGCACGCTCCCATTCCTTGGCAACCTCAACGGAGAAGCCCGAGCCGATTTCGCCCTGCTCCTCCGTCATCGGTTTATCATCGGCATGGCGATAAATCGTGGCCGTACTGGAATTAAACCAAGTACGCGGAGGAGTATGGCATGCCTCGATAGCACTGCCGAGTATATTCGTTGTATCTATTCTTGAATTCAGAATAAGCTCCTTATTTTTTTCATCGTAACGGCAATTGACTGATTTACCTGCCAAATTAATCAGCATATCTGCCCCGTCCAGAGCAGCGACGATGGCTTCTTGATCGTTCCATGCGATATGGCCTTCCCGTCGGGATATCATAAGTAGTTGTGTTTGCTGCTCATTCGCAAATTTTTTTGCAAGATAAGTTCCGATAAAACCAGTTCCACCAGCCAGAACGATCTTTTTCATAGAATAGAATCAGCTCATTTCTCTATGATTTATCCACATCATAAACGTCCAATTTAACCATGGTTTCTTACAATATATCATGGTTTCAATAGAGAATAAAAAGAAAACACCTTCCATAATCGAAGATGTTCATTCATAGCTGCCGGAATTGTAGGATGATTTCAGAAAAACACCAAACTCTCTCTTCTTCCCGGTTCCTTCGGTATCTGCCAATTTCTCATATCTGTCAAAATGCGTTCCCGCAAGCAAAATAGCCTTCTCCTTCTCCGGCTCGGCCCCGGATTCCCAAAAAAGCATCCCTGTCACGCTCTGGTCTAATTTCCTCAAAAATGCTTCCCGTACCGGCACATCGTCCATCAAATGATAAAATACGGTTAAAAGCAATCCGATATCGCATGTATCCGAACAAGTTGAGCGTTCAAACCGTTCCTCCTTCAGGTCAAAGTGAACTCTTTCTAGAACGTTCAGCTGCCTTGCCAGCTCGTAATGCTCAGCCAATGGCTCATAGCCTGTTACGATGGCCCCCTGACGCGTAAAGTGTCTGGCATAAAATCCGATATTGCAGCCAATATCGATCACCCTTTTTCCTCGAACGGATGAAGAACCCAAATACTCCATAATCAGGTCCATACGGGTCGGATAGACATCATCCCGTTCACTTTTCAAATGCATAAAGTGAGGATTCATAATCGGTGTATATATCAAGGTTCGAAGATGGCGGGAAAAGACCTCGGTTACCTGGTTTACAACATCCGTATGCTTCCAAAACTCATAATCATGTTCGATCATTCGGGCGGGGACCTTCCTAACTCCGCTGCAATACTGAAAGATGGCTCGATGGTGACCATCTTTCACATGAAAATAACCGCCCTTCCTGTCGTATTCGACCAAAACCGGATTTTCATTGAAATACTCCGGATCATTGGCGAACAAGGCAGCCATCGTGCGATATTGTAAGCGAAAATGCTCCAAGATATCGTAATCCGAGATCGGTACTTCCATATCACGGGTGGTAAATAAGGAGGCATGCCAGTCCAGATACAACTTCGGGTATTCCCCTTGACCCATAAGGTAACGGAACAATTGCAAATGAGGTGTCAAGCGAGCAATGGGTAGATCCCCATATCTTTTATGGACTTCATACCAGGCGTCCGTGTAGTGTGGAATTAATACGGTTTTATGTTCTTCATCTATGAAGTCCGTAAACAACAATTCCAGCGGTACTTTCGTGACCATGGTCTGCAGATGTGGTTCGGATGACATCGTACAAGCCTCCCTACTGACCTACTTGCCTTGTATCGAAAACAAATACGTGGAAAAATCACGGTTAATGTAATCCTTAAAATGCCTTTTGTCGACGACGGGAAACAGTTCCAGTTCCTCCGTTGTCCATGTGCTCAAGTGGGTCTCGAATTCATTGCCGTACGCAGCTCCCTGCGGCCAGTTAGTTCCAATCGGAATATTAAGCAGGACAAAACGGGATTTTTCAATACAGGTCTGCAGCAGGACAAGCGCCCGCTCTTTTGTAAAGTGCTCCAGAACGTCACCTAGAATGATCAGATCGAATTGTCCTGGCTGAACCTCCGCTTGTACATGATCGAACGCATCCGCAACGTGGATGATATTATAGAAACAGGAATGATAGGTATCGATATTAACCGGATAGATTTCAATCCCTTCGATTCGCGTGTCCCAATATGTGCGGAATACGCGCCCCTCCCAGACATCCAAATATTCACGGCAGATCATCCCCCATCGGCCAAAACCAACGCCGACATCCAGGACGGACTTAGGAGATACATACCGGATCAGATCCACACAATAAGATAAATTCTGCCAGTTTGACGTTCCCATTCCCATGCCTCCATTCAATCTCACTACGCCATATTCATCATCATGTTAATGATCCGGAAATCCGGTATGAAGTAACCCTTGGGGAGCCGGCTTATGGTTTGATCCCAAACCGCTTGATTTACCATTAAAGCAGGCTGGGATTGATAGATCAAAAATAGATTACAATACTGATCTCCGGGTACCACTGTCATGGTCATTCCCCCTTTCCCGGGTTTATCATGTCTTGCTCATCTCTTTTCGATAAACTTGCAGCACTCGCTTCACCATGGAATCCAGACCACGATGGGCCAATGCAAACTTCCGCGCTTGTTTACCAAGGAGCCCCCGGTACGCTTCATCTTCCAGCAACTGATTCAGATGTGCAGTAAGCATATCGTCATTCCCCGTCTGAAAAAGAAGGCCGTTCACCTCATGCTGCACCGCTTCTTTAAGACCACCCGCATCCGAAGAAACGATCGGCAATCCGGCAAGCTGCGCCTCCATGACAGAATAGGAAGGGTCTCCATCAGACTAGGCATAACAAAAATATCAGCCATTCCCAACAATGCGGGAACATCGTCACGCGAGCCCCAAAAGCGGACTGCCTCCCCTATTCCAAGCTGACGAACACGCGCTTCGTACACGGAACGCTGATCACCGTCTCCAACAAGCCAGCACTCCCAGTCCTGACGCATGCCATGGAGTTTGCCCAGGGCTTCCAGCAGTACATGAATGCCCTTTTCATAACTTAGTCTTGAAGTGCAGATAATCACTTGTTTGTCCTCTGGCCGGGTCAGCGAATGCTCCTTCCTCAAGCTTTTCTCGAAGCTTGGAATATCCATCGCATAGGGGATCAATGAGATACGGGATTCCGGCAGATTGAACTGCGATACCATAATATCCCGCAGCCATGCAGAAGCTAGCAGTACCCGATCGCTGGATGTGCCTCCTATGTTCTCAATCGATTTGTAATAATTCCAAACTAGGGGAGGACTGGAAGGTTTAATTCCTTGATCCGTCTGCAGCATATCCAATATGGTAAGTGCCACGGAGGCATGGATGCTGGTTACCAAGGGAATGCCCGCGGGTTTCACGCGACTGACGGCGGCCGCAGCCAACACATCCTGCGCATGGATCACATCGTATTGCTCCAAACCCAAATAAGAAAGCGTCAGCTCCAGACATAACCGCTCGGACTCTGCATACTTGATCCAAAGGTCTGAGAAAATAGTCGATGCGACAGGGAGATTATTCTCCAAAATCGGCTTAAAATGGCTCTTGGGCACCTTTTTGTTATCATCTCCATATACATAAAAGCAATCAAGTCCGTCACCGATCATGTCGACCTCGTGTCCCATTGCCTCAAGCCCTTGCTTCAACTGCAGCATGTACTTCCATAGTCCTCCGACATGAGGAATCAGAAATATCGTAACGAGCAACACCCTCAAGTACCTCACCCTTTCCGAAAAAACCTTCGTCTTGACCAGCTTCCCGATCATGTGAATGTACTTACAGAATCTGCTCTCCAAACCAGCAGTCGTTAAACTCTTCTCTCGTTAAATAAACGATCTCCATGCTCCATCGATAGAAAGAGAACACGGAGGTCCCACCCTTCAACTTAACCTAGTCCAGTATATTCTTGGCCAATCATTCTGGACTCGTCAGTTAACTATTCCCTTTCACACATTTAGCCTCATAAAAAAAGATCCCCGTAGGGATCTATCGATTTAATAGAGATATGATTTGGTTTTTCATGAACTGATAGCTGTGGGGATCATCCTTCTTCGCATAAAAACGAAGTCCGTCCAGCGCTTTGAACAGTTGATGGCCTAACAGTCTCTCTTCAAAATAAGGAATACTTACGCCTTGCTGCTCCAATGCTTGCTGCAGCCTTTTCGGAAACTCCAGCATCGGGTACCACGTATGAAGAACAGAGACATCCAGCATGAAGTCGCCGAACATGGCCATCTCCCAATCCACGATCCCCGTTACGTTCCCGTTCTCTCCCAGCATATTGCCCAAATGGAAATCTCCATGTACAAGATATCGCTCCGGAGGCGAATAGCGAACCAGTTCGATCATCGTTTGGTAGATTTCTTCGAAGAACGCTTTTTCCAGAAAACTGTTCTCATACAGATTGTGCCATCCATGGTAGAACCCTTCTTGCTCCTCATCGAAAACAGACGTGATGTAGTCCAGCCATGAACGATGGACAGCCTTGCCTTCCGGAGTAATCCAGCCATAACCCTCATGGGAATCCGCGACATGTACCTGACGGAACCGCATGAATTGATGGACAATGCCCGGGATGAGCCCTCGAATTTGCGTCGGCTCAAGAGCACTTATCGGTGTACCGGATACTTTGTCCGAAATGGAGAAGTGAATATTCTCCACTTTCCCTATCTTGTGGATACGGGGAATGGGCAAAGATTGCGTGCCGTACATATCGTAGATTTTGAACACTTTATGAAGGCTGTCCCCATTATCCTTAAAATGAATGACATAATCGGCATCGCCCTTACGGTAGCTGAACACCTTGCTCAGTTCCCCCATCTCGATGGGGGTGACATTCATTACCGATTCCCCTTCAATATGCTTCAGATGACTTATCGCCATATCCAAAGTCATCTCCGGCTTAAATGTTTTCATAACATGCTCTCCTCCTTCATCATCTGATCCGGGCTCGACTTGGACGCATTCCATCTGCGATATAACAAGGGGAACAATTCATATAAATTAGCGGAGATACTCGATGCAGAAATATGAATAGTAGAACCCGTCATGCCTTTATTCATGTTCATGAGCTTCCGTTTCCAGGCAGTGTGCCGGGACATCAGATGATCAGGATCATAAACCTCAATTCCTATGAAGTTCTCATTCTTGATCTGATAGATATGAATATTTTTAATTTCGTTCCACGCGACGGCTCCAGCGCTCACATAGGAGGATTTATCGACGATTCCCTCCATATTGATCAAGAGTGCCGGGTCCGATTGGAAAAGCTTTGTGATGGCAAACACCAGTCCCGCGCCAAAAAACAACGCGCAGATAATTCCGACAATGGCGATAACCATGTTGTCCGATGTCACCCCACCGTATACCAATCCACTACCTAGCAGCACAAACGCCAGAGAGCCTATTAGCATTTTGGTCACCTTGGGATAAATCTTTATTTCTTCTTGTTCCTGCATGAGTCGCACTCCTTGTTTGTATTAACCTATGTAGGCGTTTTTATCATCCGATGGACCATCCATCAATAGCTAACCTGGAATTCCTTAACGAACACCGCCGTACCGGAAATATAGACATCCATGGTCTCTTTCCAGCGCTCCACTTGAACATGTACCCTACCGTCTTTCCCCATTTCCTGGCCTTGTTCAATAGTAAATCGAGCAGAGGATATCTCAGGGTTCAAGTACGTCAAATAGTAAGCACCCATTACGCCCGATGCCGTTCCAGTTACTGGGTCTTCGACGGTGCCGGAATACGGCGAAGAGAAATGTCTCGCATGCATGAACGAAGACCCATCCATCGTTTCCAGGCAAAAAGGATGCAGCGAGGCTTTAGGATTTTCTGTTAAAATATCCGGAAACGCTGCATTGTCAGGCACCATTCGGTCAAAATGCTCCAATCCTTTTATCGGCACCAACAATGTCCAGATCCCCGTGCTTCCATACACAATGGGCATACTGAAGTCCAAATCGTCACGTTTCAGACCTATGGATGATGCCAGACGGTCAACATCTCCCTCATAGGATATGAATTGAGGATGATCCTGCTTCATTTTCATGGTTAACTGGCCCTCGGCATTTTGAAATTCTATAGGCAAAATACCCACCTTGGTCTCAATCCACACGGTTTCTTTTTCCGGCAGCAGTCCCTCGGTTTTCAAGGCATACATGGATGCCATGGTAGCATGTCCGCACAAATTCATTTCATGGCCGGGCGTAAAATACCTTAGTCTAATATCCGCTTGCTCTGATTTTAAGATAAAGGTGGTTTCATTGAATCCAACGCTGCGGGCGATGGATTGCATCTCTGCCTCCGTGAGATCATCTGCATTCAAGACCACACCAGCAGGATTTCCCTGGTTAGGCTGCACCGAGAATGCATCATAATGAAGTACGTTTATTGAATTCATGTTCCTCTGATCCTTCTTTCTGCACCGTCTAGGATTTAGCGATCGAAGTTTAGTGAAAATTTTACCATTCGAGATTTGTTAAATCCAGACCAAATTTACAAACGGCTTCCTTCATACGATAAACTTTATATCATCGGGAATACATGTATGGACTAAAAGCAATTAAAAAACCCGGCCAAGGATGGCCGGTTTTATAATCCTATGCATTTTCTTCGATTCGTCTTCTTCACCCGATAGCTCCAAACGTCGGCATCTTCTCAAGTTAGGCTAATCTGAATATCGACCAGACAATACCAGATGAAGTTGCTCCTCCAAGATTTAGCGAAATGGTGAGACCATTGGCATCGTAAAACAAGCCGACCACATCTCCTGCATTCAATTGAACATCGCCAGCCAAGGTCACAGCACCATTCCCCAGCACTGCTCTTAAGGTTAAGACCAAGGCAACGTTCACATTTAACAGTGGGAACAATCCGCTGATTAAATTCGTGACGGTCGGTGAAATCCTTCGTACGGTAAAGGCCGGATTGATTCCCGTTCCGAGGGAAACAGTTACCGCAGCTGATGTGGAATAGTTTATCGTAGCCTTGATCGCATATCTCCCTGTCGCAGGTACCGTAAAGCTCCCTGTCGTTGCATTAAAACTTGCATCCGGATAATAAGGTGCCGTCACGGTCCAGTTCGCAAGCTGTGCAGATGTAGTCACTGACAAGGCTGTTTGAAAAGCAGAAAACCCCGTCGTTGCAAAGTTAGGCCCGGTGGCGCCTGTTTCTCCTGTTGGCCCCATAGCTCCGGTAGCTCCTATCTCTCCCGTTGCGCCCGTTACGCCTGTTGCTCCTGTTACTCCCGTGGCTCCGGTCAAACCTGTAGCTCCGGTTGTTCCTGTTGCCCCTGTTGCTCCTGTGATGCCAGTCGTTCCCGTGGCGCCCGTTGCACCTGTAA
>NZ_BIMF01000015.1 GCF_004000945.1 Paenibacillus lautus NBRC 15380 | reverse complement strand
GCTCCTGACGTCCCTAGCTTCATCCAACCTTCTCGGTGCTGAAAATCGACCTTTTTGAACACGCACTTTAATAAGGGGGATATAACATCTCTATTGAAAATTAATAGTAATTTTTACGATTTGGTTGACAATTGGGTTTACCTGCTCTTATAATCTTGTTAGTAAAGATTACGATTAATTGAACGGAGCGGATATGGGGAGATGAACATGAACAAGAGAAAGAGAGAGAACAAACTTAACGGTTGGACCTGGAGTGTAACCTCTATATTGTTGGCGGTACTCATCCTGTCGGGGTGCGGAAGTAAATCCGGCGGCAGCATTGTAGAAGGCAAGGTAAACGTCATTACGACCTTTTATCCAATATATGAATTTACGAAGGAAATTGGCGGGGATGACGCCAATGTCGTAAATCTTCTGCCAACGGGCGTGGAGCCGCATGATTGGACACCGCGCAGTCAGGATATCGTGAATACTTCCAAGGCACAGCTGTTTCTTTATAACGGTGCCGGGCTGGAAGGCTGGGTACCCGGATTTTTGAAGGGACTTGATAAAGACACGCAAGTCAAGCCGATTGAAGTCAGTCACGGCATCCAGCTGATTGATGCCGTGGGAGACGATGGTCATGGACACGGGGCAGCAGCTCATGAAGAAGAGCACGATCACAGCCAGGAGGAAGGCACCGAAGCAGAGCACGACCACAGCCACGAGGAAGGCACGGAAGAAGACCACGCGGGCCATGAACACGAAGAAGAGTCCGCTGGGACTAGCACCGACACACATCATACGGATCCGCATACATGGGTAAGTCCGAAATCGGCACTGGTCATGGCAGAGAATATCAAGAACAGCCTGGTCGAGGTGGATCCCGAGCATAAGGACGGCTACGAACAGCGCTTTGAAGCCCTGAAAGAGAAGCTGGTTAAACTGGATAACGATTTCACAAGCGAGTTGTCCAAAATGCCGAAAAAAGACATTGTCGTTTCCCATCAGGCGTTTGGCTATCTCTGCCGGGATTATGGCTTGACGCAGCATGCGATTATGGGACTTTCGCCGGACGCGGAGCCCAGAGCGCAGGATATGGTGAACCTCACGAAGACGGTGAAAGAGAAGGAAGTCCAATATATTTTCTTCGAAGAGCTCGTATCGGATAAACTTGCCAAAACGCTGGCGAATGAAGCGGGCGTGGAAACCTTGGTATTGAATCCGGTGGAGGGACTAACTAAGGAGCAGGCGAGCGCCGGTGAGAATTATTTCACGCTGATGGAGAAAAATTTGCAAAATCTAACGAAGGCTTTACAATAAGGAAGATGGGGGAGCATATCCCCCTCTTCTTTCGTGTTATGGATGTTTTATTATTTTCGTATTTTAGATAGAAAGACTACAGAGAGAAAGGCGGCCTGGTTATGGAGCCGGCAGCACAGGATTGCCACCAACCTATTGTACAAATCAAGGATGTATCCTTTCATTACCGCGAGCAACAGGTGATCAAGGACCTCAATTTCACCATAAAAGAGCGGGACTTTGTAGGTATTGTCGGGTCTAATGGGGCTGGCAAAACCACTTTGCTCCGCATGATCGTTGGATTGCTGCCTGCCGCGGAAGGGTCTATCGAACTCTTCGGTCAGCCGATCCGTAAGTTTCAGGACTGGGAACGAATCGGATACGTTCCGCAGAAAAATTCATTTAATCCGCTGTTCCCGGCCACTGTGCGTGAAGTCGTCATGTCCGGACTATATAATCGGAAGAAAATGTTTCGCCGTTTGAACCGCCTGGACCACCAGAAATGTGAGGACGCTTTGGAAGTGATGCGCATTCAGGATATTGCTGATAAGCGGATCGGTGCTCTGTCCGGGGGACAGCAGCAGCGCGTTTTTCTAGCTCGGGCCCTCATCAATCGTCCGGATCTGCTTATCCTGGACGAGCCTACGATCGGCATTGATGCCGAGACCCAGGCCGGATTCTTTGAATTGATTACCCATATGCATGCCCATCATCATATGACGTTTCTGATGGTCACCCATGATTTAGACATGGTCAAAGACTACCTCGGAGAATCGCCGGTATCGCAGAACGGAAAAATTCAGTTTTTTGTAAGACATTCTCATGATATCGAAAACTGCGCGGAAGTGGATCTGCAGCATTCGCTCGTATAATTTATAGAAACAAGCTTTTTGAAGCAGGAGAAGGGGACGTTATCATTGCTTGATATTTTGTTTAGCGATTTTTTTCAGCGGGCGCTGATCGGAGGGGTTCTGATCGGTATCACAGCTCCGCTTATCGGGATATTCCTTGTGCTGCGCAGGCTGTCCATGATCGGCGATACGTTGTCGCACGTCACGATTGCGGGTGTGGCGCTCGGATTTCTGATCGAAGTCTATCCGCTTGCCGCAGGACTTGTGTTTGCGGTGCTGGCCTCGTTTGCGATTGAGAAGCTGCGAAAGGCATATAAAAGTTATGCCGAGCTGTCCATCGCCATTATTATGTCTGGCGGCGTTGCGCTTGCTTCGCTGTTTTTCACCCTGGGAATGGGCTATAATACGGATGTTATGAGTTATTTGTTCGGCAGCATCTACACGCTGGATTCCACGGATATTTATATGGTGGGCGGTGTAACCGTCGTTGTGATTGCCGTCGTGGTGATGTTCTTCAAGGAGTTCTTCCTGCTCAGCTTCGAGGAGGATGCGGCCAGCGTGAGCGGCCTGCCTGTCAAAATGATGAACATGATCATTACGGTACTGACGGCGCTTGTCGTAAGCACCGCCATCAAAATTGTGGGTGCGCTTCTAGTGTCCGCATTGCTGGTAATTCCGGTAGCGATCAGTTTATTGCTGGCGAGAAGCTTCCGAAGCTCTATCGTATTATCGGTAATCATCTCCGAAATTGCCGTTATCGGGGGACTGATGCTTGCGGGCGTATTTAATTTGGCACCTGGCGCGACCATCGTGCTGCTGCTGATCAGCCTGCTTATCATTACGCTTGTCGGCAAAAAGGGCTTTACGACATAAGGGGGTTCTCAAATAAAATGGCTGATATTAATATCGGCATCGCGTTTGCTGCCGGTTTTGCTTCTTTTATATCTCCATGCTGTTTACCGCTGTACCCGTCCTACTTATCTATTATTACAGGCATGTCGGTCAATGACCTGAAGAACGAACAGAACCGCAAGGAGGTCCGATTCCGGACCATGACGCACACACTCGCGTTCATCCTTGGGTTTTCTGCCGTTTATTACACCCTTGGTTGGGGGGCGGGCCTATTTGGAGAGTTCTTCACGGAATATCAGGACCTGATTCGTCAGCTGTCTGCGCTGCTTATCATCGTGATGGGACTTATGCTCATTGGCATTTTCCAGCCTAAGTTTCTTATGAAGGACCGGAAATTCAATTTTAAATCCAAACCGACCGGATACATAGGAACATTTCTGTTTGGCATCGGCTTCGCCGCAGGCTGGTCGCCTTGCGTAGGACCGATTTTGACGGCCATTATCGCACTGGCAGCTTCCGATCCGGGAACGTGGTTCCCGCTGATTACCTCCTATTCACTGGGGTTTGCGGTGCCGTTCTTCATCCTGGCCTTTTTCATCGGCTCCACCCGATGGATTCTTAAATACTCGAGCACGTTGATGAAGGTCGGCGGCGTTTTGATGATTCTGATGGGGGTTCTGCTCTTCACAGATCAAATGTACAAAATTACAATTTGGCTGCAAGGCATTACGCCGGAATGGCTTAAATTCTAATGGCAGGGGTAAGGCTGGTTCAATCCATAGGTCAATATGGGCATAGGATTGGACCAGGACTTGCCAACCGGTCTCAAAAACATGTATCATTACTAGTGCAGGTAAAACAGGTTTTTGCACGGGTTATGTAATTATAGAAAAGAGGGAATAAGATGCCGACACCTAGCATGGAGGATTATTTGGAGCGCATCTACAAGTTGATCGACGAAAAAGGATATGCGCGCGTTTCGGATATTGCCGAAGGCTTGGAGGTTCACCCCTCATCCGTCACGAAAATGATTCAAAAGCTGGACAAAGACGAATATTTGATCTATGAAAAATATCGTGGTTTGGTTTTGACCAGCAAAGGCAAAAAAATGGGCAAACGGCTCATGGAACGTCATCATTTGCTTGAGGAATTCCTTGAGATGATAGGTGTACAGGATGAAAATATTTACAGGGATGTTGAAGGAATCGAGCATCATTTAAGCTGGGATTCCATTACGAGAATTGAGACGCTTGTGGAGTATTTCAAGCGCGATGAGAATCGACTTCAGGATTTGCGTGACGTTCATAATGAATTAGTCAACGAATCGTAATGTGGCATCTGTCCGCTTGTGACAGATGCTTTTTTAAACTGAACCGTCATATTTCTAGTGTTATCATAATAAATTAGATTACCTGCAAATTTCATATTTTCGGAGGATTAATAGAAATGAAGCTTCGTAGATGGTTGTTGGTGCTGATCATGTTACTATTGTGTCTCCCGTCGGTGGTCCCAACTGCGCAAGCGAAGGCAGCTCGCATTAGTATTCAGTTGGACGGTGTAACCTTAAACAGTGACGTATCTCCTTACATATTGCCCAAGGTTCATGTAACCATGGTGCCTACGCGAATTATCAGTGAAGGCCTGGGCGCTTCGGTCGCTTGGAGTCAGAAGTCAAAGACGGTAACGATCGGGATGGACGGTTCGAGTCTGCAATTGACTTCCGGTAGCAAAACCGCGCTTGTGAACGGTTCATCCGTAGCTCTGGATGCATCGGTTGAACTTAAGAACGGCCGGGTAATGGTTCCGCTGCGGTTTATCAGCGAGAATCTGGGTGTGCAAGTCGAATGGAATCAAGCGGCACAGCGTATCTCGCTTACCACAGGCACGGACGTCGTTCCACCGCCGGTATCGACGGGGGATGAGGTCAGAGGGGCCTGGATATCCACGGTGTTTAATCTGGATTGGCCGAAAACAAAGACCAGCGCAGAACAGCAAAAGGCATCTTACATCGCCTTGCTGGATTCACTCCAGGACGTTGGCATCAATACCGTGTACGTGCAGGTACGTCCGGCTGGCGATGCCTTGTATCTTTCATCTATAGTGCCATGGTCAAAGGTGCTGACAGGCATACAAGGAGCAGATCCTGGGTATGATCCGGTAGCTTTCATGGTAGAGGAAACGCATAAACGGAATATGGAGTTTCACGCATGGTTCAATCCTTTCCGGGCAAACACCGATATTTTGACAGCATCGCTCGATCCGTCCCATGTTGCGCTCAGCCACCCCGATTGGATCGTGAACACAGGTAAGCAGCTGTACATCAATCCAGGGATCCCGGAAGCTCGGCAGCATATCATCGATACCATAATGGAGGTCGTGAACGGATACGATATTGACGGTATTCACCTGGATGATTACTTTTACCCATCCAATACGGTCTTCAACGATGATGCGGCATACCGCCAATACAATCAAGGTGCTTATTCCAACCTTGCGGACTGGCGCCGTGGAAATATCAATGCATTTGTACAATCGCTCGGAGAGAGCATACACCGTGTGAAACCTAGTGTTGAATACGGAATCAGTCCTTTCGGCGTATGGCGTAACCAATCCGTGGATAAGACGGGATCGGATACAAAAGCGGGTGTGACGGCTTATGACAGCATGTATGCCGATGTGAGGGCCTGGATTCAGAACGGCTGGATCGATTACGTAGCTCCGCAAATCTACTGGAGCATGAGTAACCCTGCCGCCGATTATGATAAGCTCGTTGACTGGTGGGTCAGTGAGGTACAAGGAACCGGCGTAGACCTTCTGATCGGTCATGCGCCCTACAAACTGGGAACCAGTGAGATCGGTTGGCAGAGCGCATCGGAAATCATCAATCAACTGAAGTACAATCAGAATTATGCCGAGGTTAAAGGCAGCATCTTCTTTAGAGCAGAGAATATTTTAAGCAATCCGTTAGGCATTAAAGATCAATTGCAATCATATTATAGATAAATCGGCACGTCCTATAGGTATGAAACATCCCCCGCGCTCATACATAGTCATTAGACCATGTGAGGCGGGGGATTTTATATGCAAATCAATGCGGTATTTGAAGGCGGGGGAGTCAAAGGAATCTCGCTTGCCGGGGCTGTCAAGGCGGCGGAGAATGCCGGCATGGAATTCAGCCGCGTTGCCGGAACGTCCTCCGGATCCATCGTGGCATCCGTGCTGGCAGCAGGCTACCGAGCAGACGAGATCAAGCGCATTATCGAGGAGACGCCTTTTCAATCGTTTCTCCAGCGAGCACCGATCTTTAATACAAAGTTTATCGGTCCTGCCTTGCGGGTGTTGATTAAGAAGGGGCTGTATTCCGGAGAAGCCCTGGAGAACTGGATTCGGGAAATCCTGCTTGCCAAAGGGATCTTTACGTTTTCGGACATCCCGGCAGGCAAGCTATATATTGTGGCATCCGACATTACGAATGGAAGGCTGCTGGTGCTTCCGGATGACCTTCGCCAATATGGCATAAACCCTGCAACATTTCCGGTGGCCAAGGCTGTACGCATGAGCTGCAGCATCCCGTATTTTTTCGATCCTGTCATTCTTCGTTTATTGGGCAGGGCCTCTAAAGGTAAATCGTTCAGGGAACAGTTTGTTTACATCGTGGATGGGGGGCTGCTGAGCAACTTTCCGTTATGGCTATTTGATCGTGAGTCGAAGGGAGGACCCAAGCCGCTGCCGGTGCTTGGCTTTCAGATGGTCGGGAAGAATACGAACTTACCCCATCTGATCGAAGGCCCGTTCGGCATGTTAACCGCCATGTTTGAGACGATGCTTTCCGCTCACGATGAACGTTATATTGAACAGCAAAATCGCAATCGAACGATCAAAATTCCGACGCTGGGCATTGGCACCACTCATTTTAATCTGACGAAGGAAGAAAGCGAGAATTTGTACAATTCGGGATTAACGGCGGGTACGATGTTTTTCGCCCGCTGGCAATCCGAACATTAAAAAACCGTCCAGCCGGCATGAGTTTGCACGGTTGGACGGTTTTCTTGTTAATGATATTTAGGAACATCATCCGATGGGTCGGGTTTTCCTTTTTGCCCATCGATGACTTGAAACGGGTACTGTTTACGTTTTGCAGTTGGACTGCTTTTCCGTACGGTGCTGTTTTTTGCCGCCAGCTTTGCTGCCGTTCGCTTGGAAGGCTTCACCTTGGGCCGCTTGTTAAAGCGGCGGGGCGGGAACTTGTAGAGCACATACACGACAGCAACAATAATTAGAGGAATCACAATATTCATTCTTGATCCAGGGTCTAACAGGAATACCAGTAGCCCTATGGCGGCTAACGTAATCGCCGTCCAAAAAATGATCGCATGCCTTCTCATGGATTATCACCCTTTCGCGGGATCCAGCACACTTCCTGTCACAGATTGGTGAACTGTAACATTCTCGTATTGAGCATCTAACTCACGCATTCTGTTAAAGGATGCGATGGATACTTCAACTTGATCATCAGTAGGTTCCTTCGTCGTAAGAAGCTGCAGCCACAGACCAGGGTACCCGAGGAAACGGAGTACCGGCATGTCGCGCATGGCATTGGTAAGTTTCAGGAACTCAAAGGAAACGCCAAGCACGACCGGAAGAAGCGCGATTCTTTGAATGACCCGTTGCGTCATGGTATCCCATGGCACCACCGAGTAGACGACAACGCCGAGAACTATGGTCAGCATCATGAAGCTGCTGCCGCAGCGATAATGCAGTCGTGTATATTTCTGAACGTTCTTCACCGTCAACTCTTCGCCAGCTTCAAATGCGCTGATGACTTTGTGTTCGGCACCGTGGTACTGGAACAGTCTTTTAATGACAGGTGTCTGGGAGATCGCCCATAAATATACGAGGAGCAGTATTAATTTAATTACGCCTTCAATCAGGTTATGCACAATATAGTGATCAAATGTATCGCCAAAAAAGAAATCCTCTACAAAAACAGGAACGAGTGTAAACAGCAGCTTGCCGAATATAAAAGAGAGCACGCTGACGGCGGCCACACCGATGATCATGCTTAAACTCCAGCCGGAGTCTTCTTTCTCCTTCTGTTTCTCACGTTCTTCCGGCTCCAGGGTATCGTCAGCATATGCATCCGCAGAGTAATTCAAATGTTTGGAGCCTTTGATTGTGGAATCTATGAGACTGACGATGCCGCGAAGAAGCGGAATCTTTCGCAGCTTCCGAACCCATGTCTTGTCTTCGCGAGGCACCTCGAGAAACTTGATTTCGTTATTTTTACGCCGCACGGCCGTCACATTCACATGTTTTCCGCCGAACATAACGCCTTCGATTACAGCTTGGCCTCCATAGCTGATCGGGGTTGACTTATCGGACAACCAGTTCACCCTCCCTGACATGTTTTTCGTTCTATGAACTATTGTATCGAATTTTGAAAGTAATTTCTAGTTGGATTAGGCGCAGGGGAAGCGGAGCATACTACTCTGAGAGAAGAACGGAGTAACAGCAGTACTTCGATGACTTAGAGAGGAGAATGATGAGATGCATGAACATCGATTTCGACAGCAGAACCAGATAACCAATCCATTTGCGTTTGCACTGGAGCTGGGCTATTATGCAGGTCTGATCTGGGGGGGCGTATCCTGGATATTTTACTGGCTAAAATTCACGAAGGTGCTGCCGGGCTTTTTGCTGGAGCCATTCTTCAAGCATGAGTTCCTCCAGACGGCAGCCGGTCAAATTGCCGGTTGGCTGTCCTTCATCGCGTTTTCCGTCATTGCTTCCCTCATTTATGTCATCTTGTTCAGGAAGCTGAAGGGCCCATGGCCCGGGATTGCTTACGGAATCATATGGTGGGCGGTGCTGTTCGTCGCGCTCAATCCATGGCTTCGGCTGACGGACCCGGTGAAGAAGCTGTCTTGGGATACAAACATCTCTGAGGTTTGTATTTTTATATTATGGGGACTATTTATCGGTTATACGATTGCGCAGGAATTCACGGACGAGAAACTGCGCGAACCGAAGAAGGTGACGGGCTAGGCAAGAAAAACTTCTCAACCCTATGCCGCCTATGGTAAAATAGCTTTTGGTTATTTGACGAAAAGGTGGGAAGCCCTATGAAATCCATATGGGTGATAAACGGACCGAACTTAAACCTGCTCGGCTTCCGTGAACCGGGCATTTATGGTTCACTCAGCCTGCAGGCGATCGAAGATAATTTGCGTAAACAGGCGGATCTCGCCGGTATCGGTATTACCTTCTATCAGTCTAATCATGAGGGTGCTATCATCGACCGTATTCATGAAGCTATTGGACAGGCGGACGGCATACTACTTAACCCGGGAGCACTGACCCACTACAGCTACGCTGTACGTGATGCGATCAGTTCTGCCCGAATTCCGACAGTGGAGGTTCATCTATCGAACATTCATGCCAGGGAGGAATTTCGTCATACCTCCGTCATCGCACCTGTTGCTGTCGGACAAATCGCGGGTTTTGGCGCAGCGAGTTACACACTGGGCTTGTCGGCCCTTTTGCAAGTCCTGAACGACCAAGAAGGATAGCTACTATGATCAGATATTAGAAAGCTTATAACCGAGAGGTTGTTTTTTGATATCAGAAGAATTACAGCTAACCTTAACTGGCCCCTTAGAAATGCGTCGAAGATGTTTTTCTTGTGCCGGCTTGGGAAATGGGTGAGAGGAGAGGTTAGAATGAGTAACAAACGAGTGGTTAAACTGCGCGAGAAACTTCAGGCCAAAGGCTTAACGGCTATGCTGGTTGCAAGCCCGATCAACCGCAGATATTTGACAGGCTTTACCGGGTCTGCCGGCTATGTGCTAATCACACGGGATAATGCCTATCTGTTGACGGATTTCCGCTATATGACTCAAGCACCGCAGCAAGCCGTCGGCTTCCAAGTGGTTGAGCATGGACCGAAGGTTATGGAGACGGTCAAGGATTTGCTATCTTCCGAGGGGATTACATCGCTTGGATTTGAACAGGACCACGTTACATACGGCGTATTTTCCACCTATTCGGAACAGCTCGCGCCAATGAGCCTGGTGCCGGTTTCAGGTCTTGTAGAGGATCTGCGTATATTCAAGGATGCGGAAGAATTGAGCATTATGCAGCGAGCTGCCGATTTGGCCGATCAAACGTTCAGCCATGTGCTGACGCTTCTGGCTGCCGGCAAAACGGAGCGGGAAATCGACCTGGAGATGGAAATGTTCATGCGCAAGCATGGCGCAACCTCGTCCTCCTTTGACACGATTGTCGCTTCCGGCGAGCGTTCGGCTCTTCCGCACGGGGTTGCCAGCGAGCGTGTCATTCAAGGGAACGAATTCGTTACGTTTGATTTCGGTGCGCTGCTTGACGGATACTGCTCCGATCTCACGAGAACCGTTGCGCTGGGAAGTCCTGATCCTAAACTGAAGGAGATCTATGATATCGTGCTGGAAGCGCAGCTTCATGCACTGGATCATATTAAACCCGGCATGACAGGACGCGAGGCAGACGCCTTAACTCGTGATATAATTACCCGTTATGGATACGGGGAATATTTTGGCCACAGCACGGGGCATGGATTGGGTATGGAGGTTCACGAATCTCCGAGACTGTCCAAACTGAGTGATGATGTGCTGCAGCCGGGTATGGTTGTAACGGTGGAGCCGGGCATTTACTTGCCTGGGCTTGGCGGTGTCCGTATTGAAGATGATATCGTCATCACGGAATCGGGTATTCATATACTAACAAGCTCGTCCAAAGATTACACTGTGCTTTAAGAGGCTGTTCAACAAGGCAGCTTTTTGAACTTGTGCTTTAGGAAAATGATGTACTATATTAATTAGACCGCATCCTTAGGAGGGAATCTTAGTGATTTCAGTTAACGATTTTAAAACAGGTTTGACCGTAGAAGTAGATGGCGATATATTCACCGTTTTGGATTTTCAGCACGTAAAGCCCGGTAAAGGCGCAGCTTTCGTACGTTCCAAATTGAAAAACCTTCGCAATGGCAACACCGTTGAGAAGACGTTCCGTGCAGGTGAAACGATTGGCCGCGCGATCATTGACAATCGTGGTGTGCAGTATCTTTACGCCAGCGGTCAAGAGCATGTATTCATGGATAACGAAACTTACGATCAGTTCAGCTTGACCAGCGAGCAGCTGGAATGGGAGCTGAACTTCCTGAGAGAGAACATGAATGTTAATATCATCAGCTACCAAGGGGAAATCCTTGGGATCAACCTGCCTAACAGCGTTGAGCTGAAAGTTGTTGAAACCGAGCCGGGAATCAAAGGCAACACGGCAACGGGCGCCACGAAGAGTGCGAAAGTGGAGACCGGCCTGAATGTACAAGTACCGCTGTTCATTAATGAAGACGATGTGCTTCTGATCGATACGCGCGAAGGTAAATACATCTCCCGTGCATAGTAGGCTTTAACGGGACCCTTCAACTATTGATGGGGTGCCAATATCTTCTAAACAACGAGACTCCTGTACGTATGTACGGGAGTTTTTTGCGATGGGCCAAAGCCCGGGGCGATGATCCCGAGTTCTTTTTGCCTTGAAGGCCTTGACGGAATGACTCACTTTCGTATTATACTGTTTTAAAGTGAGAAACCACCTGAATGCTGTTACATACTGATATTAGTGGGGAGTGAAAGAAGCATTGTCACTGTACGTCATGAAATTCGGAGGCAGCTCTGTAGGGGATACAGAACGTATGAAACGCGTTGCCAGAAGAATTGTAGAGAAACAAGATGAAGGTCATCAATGTGTAGTCGTGGTGTCTGCTATGGGGGATACGACAGACGATTTAATTGACCAGGCGAAGCTCTTGAACGAGAATCCACCGGCACGGGAAATGGATATGCTGATGACCACGGGAGAGCAGATATCCATGTCGCTGCTATCCATGGCCATTCACGGTCTCGGACGCAAGGCAATGTCTCTTACCGGCTGGCAGGCGGGGTTCCGTACGGAAGCGGTCCATGGTAAAGCCCGCATTACGGATATTAGGCCAGAGCGCGTGTTTAAAGCGCTTGACGAAGGGAATGTCGTCATTGTAGCGGGATTCCAGGGAATGTCCGAAGACGGAGAGATTACAACGCTTGGACGCGGGGGATCTGATACCACTGCGGTTGCTCTTGCGGCTGCCATTCAAGCGGATGTATGTGAAATATATACGGATGTGGATGGGATTTACTCCACAGATCCGCGGGTTGTCAAATGCGCGCGGAAGTTGAAGGAGATTTCCTATGACGAGATGCTGGAGTTAGCCAATCTGGGTGCAGCTGTTCTTCACCCGCGTGCGGTTGAGTATGCGAAGCATAATCAAGTCAAGCTTGTCGTCAGATCCAGCTTTAATCATAATGAGGGTACGGTTGTTAAGGAGGAAACAAGCATGGAGCAAGGTGTGGTTGTCAGCGGTATTGCATTTGACAAGAATGTGGCGAGAATCAGTATTCTGGGCGTTTCCGATACGCCAGGCGTTTTGGCTCAAGTGTTCGGAGAGCTTGCGAAAGAAGCGATTGATGTTGATATTATCGTACAGAGCGGTGTCCAGAACGGCGAAGCAGACTTTACCTTTACCGTTTCCTTGGCCGACCGGGAGCGTGCCTTGTCGGTTATTGAACAGATCCGCGGACAAATTCCATATCGTGACGTTACTTCGGAAGACCATCTTGTGAAGGTATCGATTGTTGGCGCTGGAATGGTCAGCCACCCGGGTGTGGCGGCACAAATGTTTGATGTGATCTCCCGGCAGGGGGTCAGCATCAAAATGGTCAGCACGTCCGAGATCAAAGTATCCTGCGTCATTGAAGGAACCAATCTGGAAGGTGTGGTACAAGCGCTTCATACCGCATACGGACTGGATACGGATCAGCAGGCTTCCGTTGGCGGGCCGCAGGTTCGTCGATAACCTGCCCTTTATGTAATCATTTTCTGCAATCATATCGATATTAAATAGAGTTAATCCCGGTCTATATCGACCGGGATTTTTTGCGTTGTCCGAAAGATTCAACGTTCGCTTCTATGAAATTAAAAAAATAGAGATAAAACGAGAGTGCCTCGCATATTTTTAAACATCACACATGTAAACAAGGAAGAAGGAGGATATATAGCATGCTGGACAAGTTTGTCGCTAGTATGGCCACGCTTCGGTTTTTCTCCGGCAGTCTCGAGATTGTGGCGGCCATCATCATGCTGCGCCTGAATCAAGTCGATAAAGCGCTGGCTGTGAATTCCGCCCTGGCTTTCATGGGCCCGCTGATCTTGATTCTGACAACAACGATCGGGCTTGTGGGAATGGCGGATAAATTGTCGTGGGGGAAGATCGGCTGGATTTTGTGCGGCGTTTCCTGTCTCTTATACGGCGTTCTAAAAAAATGATAGATTCGCTGCATATTTTTCAGGTACAAGCATACACATGGGATATGAAGTTCTCTTATTAGAAGATGATCAAAAAGGACAACCTGGGGGAAATTGATATGACATTGAAATGGTTAGACCTGTTTCCCGAGACCGTAAAACGAATGCTGCTGAACCTGTCGAATGAGCTTCTCGATCATGTTGAGGAGGTACGTATCCGGGAGGAACGTCCGCTGGAGATTAATTCGGCGGGCAAGCATCATTTTCTGGACCGGCGAGGCGGGCTTACATTACGGCCTGATGAAGCGTATAAGCCGACGCGTGAAGATACCCATAGGTTGCTGGATCTAATCAGTAACCATTCCCTCTACACCATGGAAGAGGAACTGCGAAAAGGGTTTATCACGATACCTGGGGGTCATCGGGTCGGGCTCACCGGCCGGACGATCCTCAGCGGTGGTAAGGTTGAACACATTCGGGATATTAGCGGATTTAATGTCCGGATTGCCAAGGAAGTTCAGGGAGCGGCGGATGACATCCTCCCGCACTTACTCGACCGGAAACGGAAAAGGGTGATGCACTCGCTGATCTTATCCCCGCCCCAGCAGGGCAAAACAACGCTGCTCAGGGATCTGGCAAGGCAGATCAGTTACGGCAAGTGGGGGAATTCGGCCGTGCATTGGCCGGGAATGAAGGTAGGCATCATCGACGAACGTTCTGAAATCGCCGGTTGTTTGCGCGGAGTGCCTGGATTCGATGTAGGTCCGCGTACGGATGTGCTGGATGGTTGTCCGAAAGCTGAAGGGATGATGATGATGCTCCGTTCGATGTCCCCGGATGTGTTGATTGTGGACGAGATCGGTCGGCCAGAGGATGCGGAAGCCGTCATTGAAGCCTTGCATGCGGGAATCAGCGTGATTGCAACGGCACATGGCTCGTCCATACAAGATATGCGCGGGCGGCCGGCACTCGCCGGTCTTCTGGAGAACCGGATGTTTGAGATGTATGCCGTTCTAAATAGAACGGGCGACCACAGATCATACAAGCTGTATGACGGAGGTCAGCGAACGCTTCAGACGGCTTCCGTCGGTCCGCCGGGCGGTGATGCCTATGCTTAAACTGGTCGGGGCTGTGCTCGTGCTGGGAGCTGGAACTTTAGCCGGATTTTTTCAGGCCCAGCAATTCGCAGCAAGACCCAGGCAGCTGCGAGAACTTATTCTCGCGCTTCAACGGCTGGAAACGGAGATCAGCTACGGTTTGACGCCGTTACCCGATGCGCTGGAGCGAATTGGCGATTCCCTTCGTGAACCGCTCAGATCATTATTTGCCTCAGCCGCGCTTTACATGAGACCCAACTACGGGTTATCCGCACAGGACAGCATCCGCAAGGCACTGGGCGAGTACTGGAAACGAACATCGATGAAAAATGCCGAGCGTGAGGTGTTGGAGCAGCTAAGCGGCGTTCTTGGCACCAGTGACAGGCAGGACCAGATCAAACATATCGCTCTGGCCGTGGGACAGCTCAAGCATGAAGAAGCAGCGGCAAGGGATGACCAGGTCAAATATGAAAAGATGAGCAAAAGTCTGGGACTGCTCATTGGAGCATTGATCGTCATTTTGATCTTTTAGCGAGGTGCCAAGGGAAATGAACATTGAAGTGAACGCCATCTTCCAGATTGCCGGTATTGGGATCATCATTGCCATGATTCATACCGTCCTGAAACAGATGGGGAAAGAGGATATGGCACATTGGGTAACCCTTATCGGGTTTGTGGTTGTGCTGTTTATGGTTGTCAGACTGCTTGACGATTTGCTCAAGGAAATCAAAAGTATTTTTCTATTCCAGTAGGTGGACTTTTATGGAAATTATCCAGGTGGTAGGACTGGGCATTATCGCTACCGTGCTGATCTTGGTTGTCAAGGAACAGAAGCCGCTCTTTGCCTTTCTTCTCGCTGTGGCGACCTCGCTTCTCATCTTCCTGTTCCTGATCGGGAAGATTGGAAATGTCTTATCCATGCTGGAAGATTTGGCGGAGAGCTCCGGTGTCCAGATCATTTATCTGAAGACCGTTCTGAAAATTATCGGAATTGCCTATATTGCGGAGATGGGAGCCCAGATCGTACGAGATGCCGGACAGGAATCGATTGCATCCAAAATAGAACTGGCGGGAAAAGTGCTCATATTGGTGCTCGCTGTACCGATTATCGGGATCATCATTGAGACGGTCCTGAAGCTCCTCCCGGCTTGAAAAAGGTGGGGGGACATGGTTACAGGAGCAATACTTCGAAAGGGCTTGACCGTGTTTCGTCTACTGATCCTGATGTTGTTTATGTCCGGATTGTTCTGCGGAACGATAAGCGCGGCTGCGGCGGCAAATCCGGCCGATGAGTGGGTGGAGCAGCAGACGCAGCAGCTGCCGACAGACCAGGTCGAGAAATACTGGGACCGGCTCATGAAGGATTACGGCGGATTCTTCCCGGATGGAAAGACGCCGTCCCTGATGGATATGCTGCTGCCGGGCGGTGACGGTCTTAGCTTCAAAGGGGTTATGTCCGGTATCGGAAAATATTTGTGGCACGAGGTTCTCTATAACGGCAAGCTGCTGGCGACCATTGTGATGCTGAGCATTATGAGTCTGATCCTTGAGAATCTGCAGACGGCTTTTGAAAAAAGCACCGTGAGTCGGGTTGCCTATACCATCTGTTACATGGTTGTCCTGGTCATTGCCGTTAATAGCTTCAGCATCGCAATTGGATATGCCCGTGACGCCATTACCCAAATGATTGATTTCATGATGGCGATGCTTCCCTTACTCTTTGCACTGATGGCTTCGATGGGAAATGTCGTGACCGTCTCGGTGGCTCATCCGCTGGTCATCTTCATGGTACATACGGTAGGCACGCTGATCAGCACGATTGTGTTCCCGCTTCTGTTCTTCTCGGCTCTGCTGCATCTGGTTAGTTCGCTATCCGAAAAGTACAAGCTGACTCAGCTTGGCAACCTGCTGCGAGGAGTCTCGATGGGTGTTCTGGGCGTGCTCCTTACCGTGTTCCTGGGTGTTATCTCCGTCCAAGGACTTACCAGCTCGGTTACGGACGGCGTAACGATCCGGGCAGCCAAATACGTAACCGGCAATTTCGTTCCGGTAGTCGGCAAGATGTTCGCAGATGCAACGGATACCGTGATCTCGGCCTCATTGCTCGTTAAGAATTCAATCGGGCTGGCGGGGGTCATCATTATTTTGTTCCTATGCGCATTCCCTGCGATCAAGATCTTGACGCTTGCCTTGATATATAACGTCGCGGCAGCCGTGCTGCAGCCGCTCGGAGACACTCCGATCGGCACCTGCCTGCAGACGATTGGAAAGACGATGCTGTATGTTTTTGCAGCCTTGGCCGCAGTCAGTATGATGTTCTTCCTGGCCATAACGATTCTGCTCACGGCAGGCAACATTACCGTCATGATGAGGTGAGACAGAACATAGAAGGCGGCTAATGCTTAGGAGGAATGACGAATGGACTGGCTTGGAGGTTGGTTGAAAAGCGTCATCATGGTAGTTCTCTTTGCAGCCTTCGTTGATTTGATACTGCCCGGCAAGGCGCTTGAACGTTACGCCAGATTAGTCCTGAGCCTGTTGATTCTGCTTACGCTGCTTAGCCCGATTATCACATTGATTACGGATCCCCCCGAGAATCAGCTGGCGATGGAGCTGGAGCGACAGGAGAAGGGTCTGCCGGAAGAGGTTCAGCTGGAGCATATTCTGGCACAGGCCGAGAAGCTGAAGGAAACGCAGCAGAGTCAAAGCCTTCAGTGGGCAGGCAACGAATTAGCCCGGGTGATGAAAGAAGAGATTACGGCAGAAACGGGGGAAGCGGTTCAGGAGGTCAAGGTGGTGCTGGCTGCAGCTGCCGGACCGGACAAGGGATATGCAGGCGCTACGATACGCTCCGTTGACGTAAAGCTGGTTGGAGGTGAATCGGAAAATGCAGAGGAAGAGAATAGCGTTGATAAGCAGCCCATCGGCATAGAGCCTGTGGATTCCGTTCAGGTGAATGTTGAATCCATGCAGTCGGAACAAGATGGAAAGGCTGCGGCGAAAGAGAATGCAGAAGCAGTCAGCAAGGCCGAAGAAGCAAGAGCAGAGCCGGTTCGGGATTACATTAGCCGCCGATGGGATTTGGAGCCGGATCTGATCACGATATATATGCCAGGACAGGAGCAGGATAAAAAGCTGTAGCGGAGGTGAGGATGATGGGAAATTGGTTGAAGCGGTTGGAGCAATGGCTTGGTGGAGGAGCTGGCGGAGTAAGAAAAATGCAAACCTTCAGGTGGTTGATCATTCTTGGTCTGATCGGCGTTGCGATCATGCTGTTCAACTCCTTCGTCAATGTGAAGAAGCTGGATCATGAGAATATCGGTCGCGAGCCGCCGCCGGAGACGGCTGCGGTCTCAACGACCCAAGGCGGGACTTCAACCAGCGGCGGCGGTGAGTTTGAAAGTATCGAGCAGGATTTTGAAATGCGCACCAAAACGATGCTGGAACAGATTGTTGGGGTGGGGTCCGTCGATGTCATGGTGACTGTGGAATCTACAGAAGAACTGGTCGTCCAGCGTGACATGAAAGATACCCAGGAACTGACGGAGGAAACCGATGCTAACGGAGGTAAGCGCCATGTAACAAGTTATCAGCGTGATGGCCAGATTGTCACCTATGAATCCTCCGGGGAAGAAACGCCGATCGTCACCAAGAAGATCAAACCTCAAGTCCGGGGGGTGCTCGTCGTAGCCAAGGGAGCCGAGAATGAAGTTGTAAAGAGCTTGATCGTCGATGCGATCCAGCGAGGCCTCAATGTCCCGTCCTATCGTATATCCGTTGTCCCGCGTAAACAGGAATAACCGCAGCCAATCGAATGATCCGATCATTCGTGCCAAGGTTTTCATTTAAAGGAGGAAACGTTCAAATGAATAACAAAAGACAAACCATATGGTTAGTATCCATGCTTAGTTTAATGGTCATCCTGTCAGCTTACTACTTATTCACCGACGATTCGGGAACGAAAGCGCCGCCGGTTGCCGAGAGCACGCAAGTGGACGGTCAGAAGCCAGGCGCCGGACAAGAAGCAAACGGAACCGCAGGTACAGGCGACGAGCTGGTTGTGAACGAAGTGCTTGAAGAAGGTACTGACGGCGATTCCGGGGCCAATGAGCAAGGGACTGGAACGAGCGATACAGGTGCGGCCGGCACAGAAGATCCTGCAGAAGCAACACAGGGTGAGCAAGGGGACCAAGGAAAAGCCAGCGGCGAAGCCGGCAAAACGGAAGAGCCGGAAGTGAAGGAATCCCCAGAGGGAGCCGAGAATTCCAAAGACGCTAGCAGCACAGGCAAAGAGGGAACCGAGGAGTCCAAAGACACAAGCAGCGCCACGAACGGTAAGAAATCGGATGAAGAAGTGCTGGAGCAAGTGGCTGCCAATGCATCATCTGCAGAAGCCCAGTTGGAGTCCTATAAATTGGACCGCTCACAAAAAAACATGAAATTATACGATGAATTAATGACAAAAATCGACAATCATGAGAATAAGCCGGAGCAAACAGCTCAAGCTACCGAGCAGCTGAAAGCGGCCGAAGCGAAGGAGGAAGTGATTCTCAGCATCGAGGAAGCGCTGCAGCAGCAATACGGCAACGCCGTTGTGAAGGAAGAGAGCGAGAAGTATAATGTGGTCGTTCTGAGTGAGAAACTCGATGCCAAAGGTGCAGCCGGCATCGTGAGTCTTGTGATGAAGGAATTGAAGGTTTCGCCGGATAAAGTAACTGTTCAATATGTTGCGCCATAAGCTTGTCAGCAGATTTCAACATAAATCACGGTTATACTATAAAACCGAAAGAGTCTAAGGATTGCCTTGGGCTCTTTCTATTTCGCTCGATTGTGATATAATACTCTAAGCTATTGACTGACTGTCCTAAGCAAGGGCTTCCAAGAAAGTGAAGGAGTGAACGTCGATAATGTTTAAATTAAACGAGATCAAGGAACTTATTAAGCTGGTGGATCAAACTTCCGTGCATGAATTGGAAATTGAGAGCGAAGGTACACGCTTATCCATTAAGAAACCCAATGCAGCCGAGGTTGTTAACAACTATCAGGCAGCGCCGCAAGCGTTCATACCGGCACAGCAAGTGATGGCACCACAGATCGCACAGCCGAATACGGCGAACCAAGCACCTGCAACGGCACCACAGCAGGATTCAGTGGAGGATAGCAACAGCTCATTACATAAAATCGTATCACCGATGGTAGGAACCTTCTATCGTTCCCCATCCCCTGAGGCCGGGCCGTTTGTCAGTCCCGGGGACAAGGTGACTGAGAAATCGACGGTCTGCATCATTGAGGCCATGAAACTGATGAATGAACTGGAAGCAGAGATCAAAGGCGAAATCGTAGAGGTTCTCGCGCAGAACGGTCAACTTGTAGAATTCGGGCAGCCTCTGTTTCTGGTGAAACCGGAGTAATATGGAGGGACTCGCCAAGAACGAGAGTCGCAAGAGTCCGAAGGAGGTTACTGCATGACATTTCAAAAAGTGCTTATCGCGAACCGGGGAGAGATTGCCGTTCGTATCATCCGGGCTTGCCGGGAACTTGGCATCACAACGGTTGCCGTATATTCGGAGCCGGACCGGGAATCCCTGCATGTCCGCTTGGCGGATGAGGCCTACTGCATCGGCCCAACGTTATCCAAAGACAGCTATTTGAATTTCACCAATATCATGAGCGTGGCCACACTGACCGAGTGTGACGCCATACATCCCGGTTACGGCTTTTTGGCCGAGAACGCGGATTTCGCGGAGATTTGCGAATCCTGCAACATTACCTTTATCGGTCCTTCCGCTGACGCGATCAACCGTATGGGAGATAAGGCTGTTGCGAAGCAGACGATGAAGGATGCAGGTGTTCCGGTTATTCCGGGATCCGACGGATTGGTCGAGGATCTGAACGAAGCCGTTATGCTTGCCCGTGATATCGGATATCCCGTCATTATCAAAGCTACTGCAGGTGGCGGAGGTAAGGGTATTCGGATCGCCGAGGATGAAGAAACGCTGGTTAAACAGATTACAAACGCACAGCAGGAAGCCCAGAAGGCCTTCGGCAATGCAGGCGTATATCTGGAAAAATATCTGACCGGCATGAAGCATGTAGAGATTCAAATTATCGCCGACAAACATGGCAACGCCGTGCATCTCGGGGAGCGTGACTGTTCTGTGCAGCGCCGGAGACAAAAGCTTGTTGAGGAAGCTCCTTGTCCGGTGCTAAGTGAAGAGGTACGCAGCCGGATGGGCGAAGCCGCCGTTCGCGCCGCGAAGGCCGTTAATTATTCCGGTGCAGGTACGCTTGAATTTTTGCTCGGCCAGGACGGTCAGTTCTACTTCATGGAGATGAACACGCGGATTCAGGTAGAGCATCCGGTGACCGAGATGGTGACCGGGGTTGATCTGATTCAGGAAATGATCTCCGTTGCGGAGGGCAACACGCTCTCTTTCACTCAAGAAGAAGTCGTTATTAATGGCTGGTCCATTGAGTGTCGGATTAATGCCGAGAATCCGGACAAGGGCTTTATGCCTGCCCCTGGAACCATTCAGTTCTATTTGCCTCCAGGAGGTCCTGGCGTGCGGGTAGACAGTGCGGCGTATCCCGGTTATACCATTTCGCCTTATTATGATTCGATGATTGCCAAGCTGATTGTATGGGCGCCGACCCGCGATGAAGCCATCGCGAAGATGAAGCGCGCTTTGGGTGAATTCGAGATTGAGGGGATCTATTCAACCATCCCGTTCCATCAGAAACTGATGAACCATCCTACCTTCTTGAAGGGTGACTTCGATATTAAATTTTTGGAAGAAAATGAGATTTGAAACCTTTGGCCAAGTTTGTCATAAACTTGGCCAAATGGTATAGTATGAGTAATAAGAGCGCATGCCTTATGCAGTTCGGGTGCATCCGCTAACTTATTCCGAAAGGTGTGTTGAGACAATGGCGGAAACTTTGCCTACAGAATTTGAACGTACAGATATCGGTGAGATTCAGATTGCACCGGAGGTTATTGAAGTCATCGCTGGACTTGCTACGGTAGAAGTACGTGGGGTTGCAGGGATGAGCGGAGGCTTTGCAGGCGGCATTGCCGAATTGCTCGGACGCAAGAATTTATCCAAGGGTGTCAAAGTGGAAGTTGGACAACGGGAAGCTGCTGTTGACGTATCCGTCATCGTGGAGTATGGCCATCGTCTTCCTGAAGTAGCCGGAGAAATCCAGCGCAACGTGAAACGTTCGATTGAGAATATGACAGGGCTTACGGTAATTGAAGTCAATGTACATATTCATGATGTCCATTTCATGAAATCCGTAGAGAAGACGGAAGAATTGGATCTGGCTCAACGCGTGAAATAGAATAGTTTCAGGCTAGCCCTGGGCAGCGATGTCGAGGGTTTAATCTAATTTTAAGGAGGCTGTGCTGAATCGTGGCCAAAATAATGGACAGACTTTTGCTGTTTATCTACAGCTTAAGTATCGGTGTTATATCCGTAGTTGCCATCCTCCTGTTGAGTGGCGCTGTTCCGTATGAATTAACGAGTGTTCAGGAACAACGCCTTTTCTGGGCTGGAATTATCGTAGCTGCGGTTTTGTTTTTGCTGAGCATCCGTTTCTTCTACATCTCCGTAAGGCGCGATCGCTCAAACCTGAATTCCATCGATCAGCGCACGGAATTTGGTGACATCCAAATCTCGGTGGAGACGATCGAGAATCTATGCCTGAAGGCGGCTTCGCGCGTGCGTGGAGTCAAGGATTTGAAATCCCGGATCAAGGTATCCCAATCGGGTCTTGATATTGCGATTCGCGCCGTGGTAGATGGTGAGGAATCCATTCCTACGCTGACAACGGAAGTGCAGAAGCAGGTGCACGACTTTGTTGAAGATACAACAGGAATACCCGTGTCATCCGTATCCGTATATATTGCTAACGTGGTTCAGGCACCAAGCTTCAAGAGCCGCGTGGAATAGAGGTGAGCTTCCCCAATGCCTTGGAAAGAAGTATGGGAGAGTCACAGAGGAAGAATTGCCGGGGTGACCGGCGGGCTTGTGTGCGGACTGATTTACTTATTATCCGGTTTTTGGGATATGCTGTTCTTTGCATTAGTGGTATTTATCGGCTATATATTTGGCAAGCGCAAGGATCTGAAGCAGGGCTCCATGTTCCACTTTCAGGAATGGGGACGATGGCTTTCCGAGCGCTGGCGGCCGTTTAAATGAACCCTGTGATATGCTTTCTCCGGAAAAAATGCTGAGGACAGGTGTAGTGCGCCTTTTTTGCGGAGAGAGATATTCACAGGTTTTTTTTTGGCGTTTTAATTGTTGTCAAGTCTTGACGGCAAATGGATCATACTAATTAGAAAAATGGATTCAGCAGGGTCCACAGGAGGAACAAAATGAAAAGACGTGTAGCAAGAGAGATTGTCGTTCAAAGCCTTTATCAGATGGAGATGAACGAAGTCGACAGTGTGGAAGCCGTGTCGATGCTGCTCTCGGAAGCGGCCGAAGAAAATGAGACCGAGCGGGTCATCGGCGACGAAGTTCAAATGAAGGATTATGTGCTGCAATTGGTCAATGGAACATGGGAATCCAAGGATTCGATTGATGAACTGCTCGCTCATTATTTAAAAGGCTGGCAGGTAAGTCGTCTTTCCCGTGTGGATCGTCAAATCCTGCGTCTGGCTGTATATGAACTGACATCCAGTGAAGATGTGCCTGGCAAGGTCGCTGTTAATGAAGCGATTGAGTTGTCCAAGCATTTCGGAACCGAGGAGTCAGGGAAATTTGTCAACGGCGTACTGGGCCGGATGATTCAGGAGCTGGATCAAGTCAAGGTGAAGCTGCGTCAGTCTTAATCTGTATGCATGCATAGCTTGAAACGATATCATTCAATCATAATGGAGGAGAGATTAGGATGACAGCAGCAACGATAATTAGCGGAAAACAGATTTCTGAAGAAATTCGCAAGGGGATTGCGTTAGAAGTAGAACAATTGTCCAAGCAGAATGTCCGTCCTGGTTTGGCTGTTGTACTTGTAGGTGATGATCCGGCTTCGCATGTTTACGTTCGCAACAAGGAGAAAGCATGTCAGGATCTGGGCTTTTATTCCGAGGTGCACCGTCTTTCCGCGGAATCCAGCCAGGAAGAAGTGCTGGCGCTCGTGGACAAGCTCAACGCTCAGGAATCTATTCACGGAATTCTGGTCCAGCTGCCTTTGCCAAAGCACATCCATGAGAAGGCCGTCATTGATGCGATCGCAGTGGAAAAGGACGTCGACGGTTTCCATCCGGTTAATGTGGGTAACCTCGTAATAGGCGATGACAGTCTGCTGCCGTGCACCCCTGCCGGCGTGATTGAAATGATCAAGCGCACGGGCATTGAGATTGCAGGCAAGCATGCTGTTGTCATCGGAAGATCCAATATCGTCGGCAAACCGGTATCACTTCTGCTCCAACGCGAGAACGCCACCGTTACGATGTGCCACTCCAGAACGGGGAATATGGATGAAATCGCTCGTCAAGCAGACATCCTGGTCGTTGCGATCGGCAGAGCGAATATGATTGATGCCAGTTACGTGAAGCCCGGCGCCGTCGTGATTGATGTCGGCATGAACCGTTTGGAGAACGGAAAGCTTGCCGGCGACGTTGACTTTGAGAGCGTGAAGGAAGTGTCCGGTCCGATTACTCCGGTTCCCGGTGGGGTGGGACCCATGACCATTACCATGCTCATGCAGAATACCTTGATAGCCGCCAAAAGGCTGAATGGGTTGAGCTGATATGAAGTCGGCAGATCCAGGACGAGTATTATCCGTTAAGGATTTAAACCGTTATATCCGCATGAAAATGGAAGGCGACTCCAGGCTCTCCGACGTATGGATCCGCGGTGAAATTTCGAATTTTACCCATCATTCCAGCGGACATATGTACTTTACCTTAAAGGATGAAGGCAGCCGGATTCGTGCGATCATGTTTGCGACTCATAACCAGAGGCTCCCTTTTATACCGAAGGAAGGCTCTCGCGTCATTGCCCGGGGCAATGTGTCAGTGTATGAACGGGATGGTCAGTACCAGTTTTATGCGGTCCAAATGCAGCCTGATGGGATCGGCAGTTTGTACCTTGCTTATGAACAGCTGAAGTCGAAGCTGGAGGAAGAGGGCTTGTTTGCAGCCGAGCGCAAGCGGCCTTTGCCTCGTTATCCCAGGACGATTGGTGTTATTACCTCGCCGACGGGTGCCGCTGTTCGGGATATTATGATCACGATCCGAAGACGGTACCCTCAGGCAAGATCGATATTATATCCGGTGCTGGTTCAAGGCAAAGGGGCTGCTCCTTCGATCGTGAAGGCTATTCGAACGATGAATGACATGGCTGAGGCTGACGTGCTCATCGTTGGGCGCGGCGGCGGATCACTGGAAGAGCTGTGGGCGTTTAATGAGGAGATCGTTGCAAGAGCTATTTATCAATCCGATATTCCCGTCATTTCCGCCGTTGGACACGAAACGGATTTTACGATCGCCGATTTTGTTGCGGATTTACGTGCCGCTACGCCGACGGCCGCCGCGGAACTTGCGGTACCGAGCAGTGCGGAACTGAGGGGGCAGCTTGTTCAAAGACAGCGCCAGCTGAACCAGGGACTTCAACAGCGTCTTAAGCGGAGTCGTGAACGTTTACTTTCGCTCCAGCGTTCCCCGGTTCTGGTTCATCCTCGCCGGTATATGCTTCAACATGCCGAACGATTGGACATGCTGTCCCAGCGGCTGCAGGGCAACCTGAAATCCCGGTTATCCCTGGTCCGCCAGCGGCAAAAATCACTGCATCAGGGATTAATCCGGTATAATCCGCGAACCCAAGCGGAGTTCGCCGCGAGAAGAAAAGATCAGGCCAACCGGCAGTTAATGAATGCGATGCAGTCGATTATGAAATCCAAGATGTCGCAGCTGCAAACCGAAATGAGGCATCTCGATGCGCTCAGCCCGCTGAAAATTATGTCCAGAGGATATAGTCTCGTGTATGACGAGAAAGAGCAAAAGCTTGTTAAATCCATCGAAGATGTCCAGTTAGGCGATTTGGTTAACGTGAGGGTCAGTGATGGACAGCTGCAGTGTCAAGTGTGGGGAATGAAGGAGGATGAAGAAAATGGCGAATGAAACTTTAGAGATCAGTTTTGAAGAAGCGATGGCTCAGCTTGAGACGATTGTGGAGCAGTTGGAAGATGGAGACGTGCCGCTGGAAAAAGCGATCGACTTATTTCAACAGGGCATGAAGCTGTCGCAGATGTGCAGCAAAAAGCTGGAGCAGGTTGAGCAAAAAATCGAAATGATCGTGGAAGAAGGCGGAGAACTGAAGCGTAAGCCTTTTGGTGGAACGCTTGATGAGACAGGTGAACTGGGTGAATAACAGACTTCCGATTAAACAATATATGAATGAGATTTGGGACAGACTGGATAGCGAGTTAACCAATCTTTTTCCGCCAAGTTGGAAAGTTCCTGAAACCCTTCGCCAGTCCATGTCGTATTCTTTAATGGCAGGCGGCAAGCGAATGCGTCCGCTGCTTGTCATTGCGGCATGCGAGGCCGGAGGCGGAAAACGTGATGCAGCTCTTCCGGTCGCTTGCGCCGTTGAGATGGTCCATACATATTCCCTCATACACGATGATCTGCCAGCGATGGATGATGATGATTATCGCCGCGGCAAGCCAACGAATCATAAGGTTTTTGGCGAAGCGAGCGCTATTTTGGCCGGTGATGCCTTGCTGACGCATGCCTTTTACAGCGTAATCCAGGCTTCCAGAAAGCATGGGGTTCCGGCTGAACGTGTGCTGTCGATTGTCGAGGATCTTGCGGAGTATGCAGGTCCGCGGGGGATGGTAGGCGGGCAGGTTGCCGATATGGAGGGCGAACAAGGGATAACGACGCTAGAGCAGCTTGAGTATATCCACCTGCACAAGACGAGTGATCTGATCATGTTCTCGCTGATGGCAGGCGGGCATATTGCCGGATGTTCGGAATCCCAAATCGAATCCTTGCGAACCTTCGGGCATCATATCGGCCTTGCTTTTCAGATTCAAGATGATATTCTGGATCTGGTCGGGGATGAGTCCAAGCTTGGGAAGCCGGTACAAAGCGATGTGAAACAGGAAAAAGTAACATATCCGTTCTTCATCGGTTTGGACGCATCAAGGCGTGAAGTTGAGCGCCTGACAGCAGAAGCCAAGCGGGTCATTTCAGAAGGGAATTTCAATGATCCCTCAAGATTGCTGGAGATCGCAGATTTCTTGATGGCGCGGGATCACTAAGCACGCTTTACATGCAAACGGTTTTTTTGTGATATAATGTCTGTTAATGGCTGAATTCATATCAGCTAAAGAAACGTAAACTTAATCAAGGAAAGCGGGGAGATTCTTCGTGCTTCTTCCAAATATCAAACATCCCGAACAACTTAAACATCTATCGGTAGACGAACTCGAGGATTTAGCAGGACAAATCCGTCATTTTCTAATCGAAAAGCTGTCCGTTACCGGTGGCCATCTTGCACCGAATCTGGGAGTGGTTGAACTCACGCTGGCCTTGCACTATTGCTTTGACAGCCCTCGTGACAAGATGATTTTTGACGTGGGCCATCAAGCCTATGTACACAAGATCTTGACCGGACGGATGGATAAATTTGATACGCTCCGTAAATACAAAGGCTTGTGCGGCTTCGTAAAGCGTTCCGAAAGCGAGCATGATGTCTGGGAAGCAGGACACAGCAGCACCTCGCTGTCTGCTGCAATGGGTATGGCGATGGCGCGTGATCTGAAAGGTGACAACAACCGGGTTATCGCCATGATCGGTGACGGTGCCCTTACCGGCGGCATGGCCTTTGAAGCGCTCAACCATATTGGCCACGAGCAGAAAAAGCTGATGGTCATCCTGAATGACAACGAAATGTCAATTGCACCGAATGTGGGTGCCATGCACAATTACTTAAGCAAGATCCGTTCTGATCGTTATTATCTTCGTGCCAAGGACGAAGTGGAAATGCTCCTGAAGAAAATTCCTGCCATCGGCGGCAAACTCGCCAAAACGGCAGAGAAGATGAAGGACAGCCTTAAATATATGATGGTTCCCGGCGTTTTATTCGAGGAGCTCGGATTTACCTATCTGGGCCCCGTAGACGGACATGATCTGAACAAACTGATCGATACGTTAAAGCAGGCCGACAATGTGGACGGACCCGTTCTGATTCATGCCGTCACAACCAAAGGCAAAGGATACCGGCCAGCCGAATCCGATTCTCATAAATGGCATGGGATCACGCCGTATAAGATTGAATCCGGCCAAGTGCTTAAAGCAGTAGGAAATCCGATGTACACGGAAGTGTTCGGACAGACTCTGGTTGAGCTGGGGGAACAGGACAAACGGATTGTTGCCGTAACGCCGGCGATGCCGGGCGGCTCCGGTTTGATCCCGTTCAGCAAGAAATTCCCTGACCGTATGATCGATGTGGGGATTGCCGAGCAGCACGCCGCGACCTTATGCGCAGCATTGGCAATGGAAGGCATGAAGCCTGTGTTTGCGGTGTATTCCACGTTTATGCAGCGTGCGTACGATCAAATCGTGCATGATATTTGCCGCCATAACGCCAACGTGATGTTTGCGATTGACCGTGCCGGCTTTGTCGGTGCAGATGGCGAAACCCATCAAGGGGTATACGACGTAGCCTTCATGCGTCATATCCCGAATATCGTCATTATGATGCCAAAAGACGAGAACGAGCTTCGTCATATGATGAAAACAGCGCTCGATTATAATGAGGGACCTATCGCTTACCGTTACCCTCGGAACAATGTGCGCGGCGTTCCCATGGACACCGAGCTGGTACCGATTCCTATCGGGACTTGGGAAGTCGTTCGTCCTGGCGAAGGATACGCCATTCTGGCATTGGGTCCTATGGTTCAATTAGCCGAGGAAGCGGCGGAGCAGCTCAAGCGAGAAGGCATTACGATAGAAGTCGTAAATGCCCGTTTCCTTAAACCGCTTGATGGAGGCATGCTGCGGAATCTGGCGGAGACAGGGACGTCGATGCTGGTTCTGGAGGAAGCTTCGCAAGCGGGTAGTCTGGGCAGCGCGGTTCTGGAGTTCTTTGCGGAGCAGGGAATCCATGATGCGGTCGTATCTTTAATGGGGATCGAAGACCGGTTTATCGAGCACGGAAGCATACCGCAGCAGCGTGAAGAAGTAGGGCTGACATTGGAATCGGTTTGTCAGGAGATCCGGAGCTTGAAGAATGCCCGGACAGCCGTACTCGGCAAGAGAAGTTTTATGTCTTAGTAAACCATCGGGAGTATAATATGGATTCATCTCAGAAAGAACGAATTGACATCCTGCTCGTAGAGCAGGGATATTATGAGAGTCGCGAAAAAGCCAAAGCCGCGATTATGGCGGGCCTGGTCTATGCAGGAACCGAGCGGATCGAGAAAGCCGGTATGAAAATTCCAAGGACGTCCGAACTGAAAGTCAAAGGCTCGGTTCATCCCTATGTCAGCCGTGGTGGATTAAAGCTTGAAAAAGCGATTCGTTCATTCGACATCGATATGAAGGGGCGCACGATGCTGGATATCGGCTCTTCAACTGGCGGCTTTACGGATTGCGCGCTCCAGCACGGGGCCAGTTATGTGTATGCGATTGACGTCGGTTATAACCAGCTGGATTGGTCGCTTCGTAACGATGAACGCGTGTGTGTCATGGAGCGAACGAATTTCCGCTATATGACGCCGGACGACTTGAGTGGCCCTCGGCCTGATTTTGCCAGCATTGACGTTTCGTTTATATCCCTTCGCATTATTTTACCGCCTTTGAAGATGCTCCTGGGTAAACCGGGCGATGTAGCTGCTCTGATCAAACCTCAATTTGAGGCAGGGCGGGAGAAGGTTGGTAAGTCCGGCGTGGTTCGAGATCCGAAGGTTCACAGGGAAGTGTTAACGCAAGTGCTGACGTTTGCGGATGAAATTGGGTTCAAATTAAAAAATCTTACGTTCTCTCCGATTACGGGAGGGGAAGGCAATATCGAATTCCTGGCCCACTGGCGATTAGAGCCGGAGGTTACTGAAAGCTCGGAAGAACCGACTCAGGGAGATGGACAAGAATCTGTCCATCTGAGTCAATGGATTGATACCGTCGTAACACAAGCGGCTCATACATTCACAGGAAACTCATCGAAATGATGGGTTTCTTTTGCTGAAAAAGAGGAATTTATGTTCTCATCCGCGAATACAAAATTCGAGGTGAGAGGATGAATGAGCGTTATGATTGGTTATTAATGATATTGCTTGGTGTCGTCATTGCCTTGCTTATCGGTTATAGGCTGAATCGTTGGCTGATGTCGCCATCACCGGATCGACTGCCGGGCATCCCGATAAATGAACACATTCCAGATCACCCAGCCATTGGGATGCTTGAACAAGAAGGATATGACGTGGTTGGGGGCAAAGTAAAAATAAACTTGTCATTTGAAACGGGACAGAGACCCATCTTGAGTCGGTTGTTTATAGATTACGTTGCATCCGATGACAGTGGCGAGCTGTACATGGTGAAGCTGGCACGGGAACGGATGCCGGTCGACTGGACGGGCTCTGGCATTCGCGATCGGTTGATGCCGTTTTTGCTGCTGTATCCCGAATGTGCCGGTCTGCTCTATATCGATGTGAATGAGAAGTCGATTCACCGTTTAAGCATGGATTGGTCGGACGAAGAATGGATTGGTCAAGATGATTACAACAGTTAATACTCAGGAGGCTCTTTATGAAGGGACAACGCCATATTAAAATCAGGGATATTATTACCCACCAGGATATTGAGACACAGGATGAGCTTGTAGACGCATTGCGTGCGGAAGGTTTTCAGGTCACTCAAGCTACGATTTCACGTGATATAAAAGAACTGCTGCTCATTAAGGTGCCTACAGATGATGGGCGATATAAATACTCCATGCCGACGGATCAGCGTTATAACCCTGTGCAGAAGCTCAAAAGAGCGCTTGTTGATAATTTTGTTTATATTGACCGTACCGGTAATCTTGTTGTCATGAAATGCTTGCCCGGGACAGCCAATTCGGTTGCCGTGCTGCTCGATAATATGGAATGGTCCCAGATCATGGGCACCATTTGCGGCGATGACACGATATTGCTGATTTGCCGAACGGAAGATGACGGGGAACATGTCGTTGCCCAAATTAAAAATTTCATTTCGTAATAAATATTGTGATTCATTGGCAGTTTTAAGCAGTAGCGGAGGTGGGAAACATGTTAAACACGCTATCCATTCGGAATCTGGCTGTTGTAGAAAGCGTGGATGTGCATTTTTATCCGGGATTTCACGTTCTGACGGGGGAAACCGGAGCAGGTAAGTCCATCATTATTGATGCGCTCGGATTAATTGCTGGCGGCCGCGGGTCGGCTGATCTGATTCGCTACGGATGCGACAAAGCGGAGATTGAAGCTCTGTTTGAGCTGCCTGTGGAGCATCCCGTATGGGAAACACTGAAGAAGCTGGGGGTTGAAGCGGATCCGGAAGAGCATTTATTGATTCGGAGAGAATTGACATCTCAAGGAAAAAGCACGTCGCGTATTAACGGACAGCTGCTAAACTTAAGCATGCTGCGTGAAGTTGGAGAAAAGCTCATCAATATCCATGGTCAGCATGAACATCAAAGCTTGCTGCGTTCAGAGCAGCATATGAGTCTTCTGGACACGTACGGGGACAAGGTCATAGGGCCTGCCAAGCAGAAATATCAAGCGTTGTACGGAGAATTCAGTAAAGTGGAGAGAGAGCTCAAGGACCTGCAGGAGACCAGCCAGAAGGCGTATCAAATGCTGGATATGTATCGGTTTCAGCTGGAAGAGATCGCGGCTGCGGAGTTGAAAACCGGTGAGGACGAGGAATTGTCCGAAGAAAGAACCAAGCTGTCCCACAGCGAGAAGATGATGGATTCCGTTGCCGGAGCATACGACCTATTGTACGGGTCCTCGGGACTGGAATCCGTCAGCCGTGCCCTATCCCGATTGGAGGATGTGTCCGGGTACGATGAGAAGGGGCTAAAGCCGCTTGTTGAGCAGCTGCAATCCGCTTATTATCAGTTAGAGGATGCGGTATTCCAGCTTAGGGATTATCGAGACAGCATTGAATTCAATCCGGAACGGCTGAATGAAATTGAGCTTCGTTTAGATATGATCTCCGGATTGCGCCGAAAATATGGGGATAATGTAGAGCAAATTCTGGAATACTACGTGAGAATTCAGCAGGAAACCGATATGCTGGAGAATAAGGACGAATTTATTCAAGCATTGGAACAGCGTCGTGACGAGCTGTTAAGTGTGCTGTTGGTTAGCGCTAAAGAGCTTAGTATTGCCCGCAAGCAGTGTGCGCAAGATTTAGCACGGCAAGTGGAGGGGGAACTGAAGGATCTTCAAATGGAACGAACCTCGCTTGAGGTTCGGATGGAACTGCAGCTGGATCCTAACGGTTACGAATATGAAGGACATAAAGTAAGGTTGACCAGACAAGGTATGGATACGGCCGAATTCCTTATATCCGCCAATCCGGGTGAGCCTCTGCGTCCGCTTGCCAAAATTGCCTCGGGCGGAGAAATGTCCAGAATTATGCTGGCGATGAAGAGTATATTTGCACGTCATGATCAAATACCGGTCCTAATCTTTGATGAAGTTGACACAGGTGTCAGTGGAAGGGCTGCCCAATCGATTGCGGAGAAGCTGTTTTTGCTGGCCAAAACCTGTCAGGTGTTCTCCATTACGCATTTGCCGCAGGTCGCTTGCATGGCGGATCATCAGTATTTAATCGAGAAGAAGCTGGAAGCCTCCAGAACGATGACGCAAGTAGAAAACCTGAATGAAGAGGGGCGTGTAAAAGAGCTTGCACGGATGCTTGGCGGAGTCGAGATCACCGAAAAGACACTTCATCATGCCCAAGAAATGCTCAATCTGGCGGCAGCGCAAAAGGCTTCCAGAAAGGCTCTGGGTCAATGATTGACAGTTATAAATCCTTAAGGGCAGGGTAACTTAAAGGTACGCAATTGGCGACCACCTTTTCGTCAAGCGAAAGAAGAAAAAGGGAGCGTGACAGCCATTGAAGCCCAACCTCAGGAGAAAACTGCTCGGTTTCGTTCTTGCTTTCCTTCTTTGTTTCATTGGAACTGCTGATCCTGTCCAGTCTTTTGCTTCATTGCCTAATGAGCTGAGATTGATTTCCGGTCAGCAGTCCCGTCTTGATGTAGCCATGCCTGTTCAAGCCCTCGCTTCAGTTGATCGCCCGGATGTCCTGCAGCTCAACGGTTCCCGCGAGTCAAAACTTCAAGTATCGCTAAAGCATCCACTGCAGCTGAATCCCCAGCAAAGCGGAAATGCCGAAGTTACCCTGAAATTATTTGGTAAAATTCCTCTGAAGACAGTTCATGTGAAGGTGATCCCCGAACTCAAGGTCATTCCTGGAGGTCAAACCATCGGCGTCAAAGTGAAATCCTCCGGTATACTGGTCGTTGGGCATCATCTGGTACGCGTTCAAAACGGTGCTAAAGTGTCTCCTGGAGAAGCAGCTGGCCTGAGGGTTGGCGATCTGCTTACCAAGATGGATGGAAAGCCGCTTAATGATGTAACAAAGGTCGCTGATATCGTCAAGAAGGCCGGTGAAGCCAATCGGCCCTTGGATATCTCCTTTAAGCGGGGCGGCAAAGAAATGACAACAAAGCTCAGTCCGGCATATGATCAAGAAGATCAAAGCTGGCGCCTTGGTCTGTATATCCGTGATTCTGCAGCAGGTGTAGGAACTTTAACATTCTATGCGCCTCACCAAAAAGTCTACGGAGCTCTGGGCCATGTCATTACCGATATGAATACTCAAACCCCCATTGATGTAGGAAGCGGCCAGATTGTTCAGTCTAACGTTACATCCATTAGCCGAAGTGAAGAAGGCGAGCCGGGAGAAAAACGGGCAACCTTCACAAAAGACGGCAAGATATTGGGCAATGTCGAGCGTAATACTCATTTCGGAATCTTCGGTAAAATGAATAATCTTCCTGAACACGGTCTGTATCAGGAGCCAATACCCGTAGCTTTATCCCATGAGGTTAAGGAAGGTCCCGCAGAAATTTTAACTGTCGTAGAAGGCCAAGAGGTTGAACGTTTTACAGTGGAGATCGTACATGTCTCCAAACAGGATACTCCCGCAACGAAAGGACTTGTACTTCGTATTACCGATCCGAGACTGCTTAAGAAGACAGGCGGGATCGTACAAGGCATGAGCGGCAGTCCAATCGTTCAGGATGGCAAGCTGATAGGAGCGGTAACCCACGTTTTTGTAAATGATCCGAAATCGGGGTATGGATGCTTTATCGAATGGATGCTTCAGGACTCCGGCGTATTACAATCTACAGAATCAACTCCTCAAAATCTTAAGGCAGGTTAATGCCTTGAGATTTTTTGTCGTAAAATAACGAATTAGAGATTAATTTGAAACAAAATATTTAATTATAAATCAACTTCAAAAAAAAATAAAGAAAAATAATTTTCGACAGAAGGAATTTAAATGAGTATGTCGAAAACTTTATACACAAGAAAATGTTCTAAAATAACATCTGATCTGATAAAGGAGGAGCACGAATTGCAAAAGATCGAGGTATTATTGGCAGACGACAACCGTGAGTTTACAAACCTGCTTGGTGAATACATTTCGGATCAACAAGATATGGTGGTATCCGGAATCGCTTATAATGGCGAAGAAGTACTGAGTATGATTGAGGAATCGGGAAAAGTACCGGATGTGCTGATCCTTGACATTATTATGCCTCACTTGGACGGCCTTGGCGTACTTGAACGATTACGCGATATGAATTTGTCTCCGCAGCCGAAAGTGATCATGCTTACGGCATTTGGTCAGGAAAATATTACGCAGCGAGCTGTACAATTGGGCGCTTCCTATTATATTTTGAAGCCGTTTGATATGGAGGTGCTCGCCAGCCGCATTCGTCAACTCGTTGGCTCGTCCGGCAGCATTTCGTCAGGCGCGCCATTTACAAGTATGAAATCCAATGTGGTTCCCATGGGCAAAGGCAAAAATCTGGACGCGAATATCACTTCGATTATCCATGAGATTGGAGTTCCCGCTCATATCAAGGGCTACCAGTATTTGCGTGAAGCCATTACCATGGTATACAACAATATCGAAATTCTTGGTGCGATCACGAAAACGTTGTATCCTGCCATCGCTGAGAAATTCAAGACAACGCCTTCCCGAGTGGAACGTGCGATCCGTCATGCTATCGAAGTAGCCTGGACTCGCGGGAATATCGATTCGATCAGCCATCTGTTCGGCTACACCATCAACATCAGCAAATCCAAGCCAACCAACAGCGAGTTTATCGCGATGGTCGCGGATAAGCTGAGAATTGAGCATAAGGTTTCTTGAAAGGGTAAGGACTGAGGAAGGGATTTAGGGTAATGAAAGTGGTTGCCCTAAATGTCTACTTACGCGGAACATTGAAATCACTCCTTTATTGGTTGCGTCGTCGTAACCAGTGAAGGAGTGATTTTATGTTTGTCATGGACTTTCAACAAAACAAACCAGCCGTTAATGCGGCTGGTTTGTTTTCATTAAGTTTAAAAAACGGTAAACATTCCTTCGGTGTTACGTTCCCTTCGAATCCCCTCATAGATAATACATTTTGAACTGGATATCCTGCTCGTGGTTCCCGAACTTCTTGCCGAATAATGTGGCGCCTCCAACGTGCCTTGCATCTTCCTTCACTTCAATTCGAAAGGTCCAGCGATCACAGGTTGCATCCAAATCATCTACGGAGACAGCGGAGAGCGGGTCGCCATCGATATAAGTACCGTGGCTCGTAATTCGTATCGTTTTTAACAGTCCGTATTGGTTGATATTGTGTGGCCACCATGCAGGCGTATATTTCCCCCTGGTATCCGCGAAATCCCCCGGGCTTGTCCACGTGCCGAGTTCAATGCCGTTTAAGGAGAAGGTGATGTCGGAGGGCCAGACATCATTGGAAAAAGGAAATTCCGAGGAAATCTCCAAACTGATTTCGAACTGCTGCAGCTTTTCATCCTTTTGAAGGAAGTTAGCGATGTTGTATTGGATAAAGCCCTCGGTAAACCACAAAATTTCTGCATCCACACGCTTGGGATCCATGAAGTATTTGGGCTCGTCAACCCGCCCGATAAATTCCTTCTCGGTCGCAAGGCCGCAGGTAGGCTTCAGGTCATAATCGGTGTAATGTCCGATCGGCACCGAAGCCTCATACGAAGCAAAGGAATGAAAGATTTTTTTCGGGAAGTTGATTTCGATATGATCCACCTTCAGGATCGAGATTTTCTGCTGTCCCGATTTTCCCGGCACTTTCTCAGTCCGGATAATGCCTGCATCTTCGAGCTTTTTAATATGTTTTGTCACAATCGGACTGCTGATTTGAAGTTCTTGGGCCAAATCTTTGATATTCATTTTGTTTTTCGAGAGCAGCTGAATAATCTTGATTCGAACTTCGCTGGCCAAAGCCTCGTAAACCACAAGCGATGACTTGTCTATTTCCAATTGCATATGACCACTTCTTTCAACAAGTTTTTCATAAACAGAGTTCATTAACTAATATGCATCATAACATATGCTTTATTAACCTGTATATAAATCTCATCATTTGATACAACAATTTTTCAGACTAATGATTAATGTAAATGTTAATCAAACAATAAATTTACAATAAAGATTTATATATATGTTATTGACACCGTTTTCAAAACGAGTGTATACTGAACCAAAGTTAATCGTTTTCACATCCAGGCCGGTAAATGATTAACCAAATGATTAGTAATAGGAGGAGAGTTTGTTGAAGAAAAAAATGGGGGTTTCACTGATACTTGTATTGTTAGCGGTAGCGGTACTAGGGGGATGCGGCAACGGGGACAAGAACACCATCACCTTCTGGACGCCTTTGACGGGTGATGACGGGGCGTATATGGATCAGCTTGTGAAGGATTACAACGCCACCAATCCCGAGTATAAAGTGAAGCATGTGATTACCTCGGATATGTATACAAAAATATCTACAGTTCTTAATTCAGGCAAAGGCGTTCCTGATCTGTCCATTATTCACGCAGACCGCGTTCCTAGCTTCGTTAAGCAAGGCGTGTTAGAGCCGATGACGGCAGTCATGCAAGCGCAACCAGAATTGAAAGCGGATAATTATTTGCCGCAGGCCTGGGCAACGGGAAACGTAGAGGGCACCCAATATACAGTACCGCTTGATATTCACAGCAATGCGATGTATTACAATAAAAGTTTGCTCAAAAAATACAATGTTGAAAGCTTCCTGGATGATGATGTCGTTACCATCGACGAAATTTTGTCGCTGCAAGGCAAACTGGATGAAGGCGATTACGTTATCAATGACGCTCTATTGGGCTGGGTTGTATTAGCGCAAATCCAGAACCTGGGCGGCGATATTCAACAAGATGGCAAGCCAGCCGTGAACACAGAAGCCATGAAACAAGCGTTTACGGAGATTAAGAAAATATCGGATGCGGGCTTGATGACCACTTTTGGTGAGGACGGATACCTGATGTTCCAAGCTGGAAACGTTTTATTCTCAACAGACGGCACATGGAGCTCGACGGCACACGCAACAGTGGATGGATTGGACTTTGGCGTAACGAACATTTATTCGACGAGTGCGGACAAGTATACAAACCGAGCCTCCTCGCACTTATTCTCCATGCTGAAGAACGACAAGAGAACGGATGAAAAAGAGCAAGCCATCGGCCAGTTCCTGGAATTCATCCGCCAAAACTCGATTGAGTGGGCAAAAGCGGGGCAGATCGTAGCGAGTAAACAAGTCATTGAGAGCCCGGAATACAGTAACTATATTCAGTCATTCTTTACCTCCAACGAAAAAGAAATTGAATCCTTGTACATTTACACCTTCGATTACTATCCATATGTAGCGGAAGCTGTGGATACATATGCAGCGGATATCGTACGAGGCAATGTCGATATCGACGAAACCCTGGCGACGATGCAGAAATTTGTAGAGGATAAAATCGCGGAAGGCAACAGTGCTGCAAAGTAAATGACAGCAGAGCAGATTGAAAAAAAGAAAAGTGGCCTTGCTTTCAAGACACTTTTCTTTTCCAAAGGAGAAATGAAAGGGTATGAATAAGAAGTCGTTGACGCCTTATTTCTTTGTAGGTCCCCATCTGATACTTTTTATCGTATTTATTCTATTGCCGACCCTATACGGGATCTATGCTTCCTTTACGCAATGGAATCTGATTAATGACCCTGTGTGGGTTGGCCTGGCCAACTATAAAACGATTCTGTTTGACACGGAGTCCACCTTCTATACCCAATTTATGAACGGATTAAAAAACACGCTGATCTTTGTTGTTCTAAGTGTACCAATATTAATCATCATTCCGTTAATGATTGCCGTATCGCTGGAACACAAAAAAGTGAAAATGAAAAATGTCATTCAGTCCATTCTCTATATTCCCGGACTCATTTCGATCTCCGCAGCGGCACTGATTTGGTCTTTAATATTCAATAAGCAGCTTGGGATCACAAATAATATTTTCGGCTCCGAAACGGTCTGGGCAGCCAACCAGCCCTATGCCTGGCTGATCATTATCGTCATTACGGTGTGGGGCGGAGTCGGCGGGAACATGATTATCTACCGGGCTTCCATAAGCGGGGTGTCCAAGGATTTGTATGAATCGGCCGAGATGGATGGAGCGGGGCCTGTCCGCAGATTTTCAAGCATTACGCTGCCTTCCATTCGTTTCCCGCTGATCTATACCTTTGTTATGACGACAGCCGGAGCCTTTAACGTATTCGGTCAGCCATTGATGATGACGGACGGAGGACCTAGACAGAGCACAACCGTATTGATGATGTATATCCGGCAGCTGGCCTTTGGTCACGGAGAATCGATTGCGGGCATGGCTTCCGCGATGGCCGTTTTGCTCGGACTGGTCATTCTCGTCATTTCAGCTCTTCAGTATTATGTGATGAACCGAAACGCGTCCTAGCGGCATGTTCAGCTTGCAAACGACGGAAACGATAAAAGGTAGGTGTACTGTGCAATGTCGAACCCGGTAGTACATGAAGTGAACGCGGATTCCAAGCTTGGTCGCTCTGGTCCGAAGAAGGCTTCAACCAACATTAGCGTGTCAAAATATATTGCGTATACATTTCTCATCCTGCTGTGTGTGATATGGGCGATTCCGGTCATATTTGGCATTACCACATCTTTTCGGTCCCAGGCCGAGGTGGTATCCAGCGGGTTCAGTCTGCTGCCTGATAGCTGGATTTTCGATAATTATGTCTCGATCCTGCAAAATACGTCGACAGCGCCCATTCTGCGCTGGTTGATGAACTCCGTTTTTATTGCCACGATGCATACGCTGCTCGTGATCGTAGTTATTTCCATTACCGGTTATGGATACTCGCGCATGAACTTTAAAGGAAGGGACACCTTGTTCTTTACCTTGCTTGGGATATCCTTCTTTCCTGGGGTAGTGAATCTGATCCCGTCTTATAAAATCATTGATGCGCTGGGATGGGTGAATACCTCTTGGGCGATGATCATTCCTGGCTTGGCCGGGATGGGGAACATTTTTTTGGTCCGACAATTCATGATGGGCGTTCCCAAGGATTTGGATGAATCGGCGCGCGTGGATGGCGCGGGAGATTTTAGAATCTATTACTCTATTATTTTACCGCTCATGAAACCTGTATTGATTGTATGCGGCCTGTTTTCATTCACGGGTTCCTGGAATGATTTCCTTTGGCCCGTCATCGTGTATACGGATGTGGAGAAGATGCCGGTCACAGCAGGACTGCTGTTGTTGCAGGACATTTACGGCAATTACCGCATGATCGGACAATTAATGGGTTCTGCGATCCTGGCCATCATTCCGACGCTGCTGTTATTCCTGTTTGCCCAGAAATATTTTGTGCAGTCGATCAACTTAAACGCAGGCATCAAAGGATAGCAAGAAGATTGGATTCATAGAAGTTAGTAAAAATAGAAAGCTAGCGGAAGTCAAACTATAAGGTATAGGAGTCGTCACCATGACTGAATTATATATAAAAAATCCCCTGATCGAACAGCGGGCAGATCCCTGGATCTTTAAACATACCGATGGTTATTATTACTTTACCGGTTCCGTGCCGGAGTACGACCGAATTGAGCTTAGACGCTCGCAAACGATTCAAGGGCTTGCGGATGCCGAAGGAATTACGATCTGGCGGAAGCATGAGTCAGGCCTGATGAGTGCCAACATATGGGCACCGGAGATTCATTATATGGATGGCAAATGGTATGTGTATTACGCCGCTGCCCATACTTCAGAAACGAGGGACGGATTGTTCGATCACCGCATGTTCGTATTGGAGAACGCTTCGGCGAACCCGCTCGAAGGGGAATGGGTGGAGAAGGGGCAAGTGATCACGAAGTGGGAATCTTTCGCCTTGGACGCAACGACGTTTGAGCATAAAGGCAAACGGTACTATGTATGGGCTCAGAAAGATCCGGGCATTCCAGGCAATTCCAATCTGTATATCTCATTGATGGAAAACCCCTGGACCCTGACAGGGGAACAGGTATGCATATCGGTTCCCGAGTACGATTGGGAGAAGATCGGGTATCTTGTGAATGAAGGGGCCGCCGTTCTTAAGCGAAACGGGCGAATATTCATGACCTATTCCGCGAGCGCCACGGACCACAACTATGCGATGGGGCTGCTGACAGCCGATGAAGACAGTGATTTGCTGAATCCGAGCTCCTGGGTCAAGTCGCCTGTACCTGTATTTACGACATCTGAAGCCAATGGCCAATATGGTCCGGGGCACAACAGCTTCACGATTTCCGAGGACGGCTTGCAGGACATTTTGGTGTACCATGCAAGAAGTTACAAGGAGATCGTCGGGGATCCACTATATGATCCGAACCGTCATACGCGTGTACAGGTCATCCGATGGAACGAAGACGGAACGCCGAATTTCGGGGTGCCAAGAGCGGATCATGAACCAGTCTCCAAGCCATGATGCCGACTTTGTAATTTGGGTTTTAGACCGGGTGGATTAACAAACATCAGACCGACTGAGCTTAACAGCTTGGTCGGTTTTTTACATTCTATGAGGTAAGCAGCATAATATAAAATAGGAAAAAAGAAGGAGTCTTCGATATGGATGGAGAAAAAGGGACAGATGGTTTTATGAAATGGTTAAGGATGTATAAAGCACAATTCGATTAACGATATATTCTTATTTCCTGGTAAGGAGGAATTATAAATGGCAAAGATATTAGTATTGGGCGGGACCCGCTTTTTCGGTAAAAGGCTGGTTAACCGGCTGCTGGCTAAAGGCGATGCCGTTACGATTTTGACGCGCGGGACTCACCAGGATTCATTCGGGGATGCCGTTCAGCGGCTGACCGTGGATCGGAAGGATCCGGAAAGCTTAAAACAGGCGGTGGGAAGCCAGGACTTCGATATCGTGTATGATAATATATGTTATACTCCGGAAGAAGCGGGACAAGCTGCAGACATCTTTGCCGGACGGATCGGACAATACGTGCTGACTTCCACGTTATCGGTCTATGATTTTGCGGATCATCCGGTGAGGGAAGAGGACTTTGATCCCTACAGATATCCTGTCATGATGAACGAAAGCGGGGACTACAGCTATAAGGAAGGCAAGCGCCAGGCGGAGGCGGTATTATTCGGTCGCCATAACCTGAACGTTACCGCAGTCCGGTTGCCGATTGTGCTGGGACCAGATGATTACACGCGCAGACTGCATTTTCATATTGAGCATGCAGCGAGCGGCGAAGCTATTGGTTTGCCTGATCCTGACGCACAAATCTCGTTTGTGCATGCCGAGGAAGCGGCAGCGTTTCTGGAATGGGCAGGTCAGGTCCAATGGGAAGGCCCGGTAAATGCTTGCTCCAGCGGAACGATTTCGGTCCGGGAAATGATGAGCCTGATCCAGCAGGAAATTGGTAGGTCGGCACCGCTGCAGTCTTCGGCACCACCTGATCACATGTCCCCGTTCGGAATTCCGGGAGATTGGACGATGGATCATGCCAGAGCGGCAGCTGCCGGCTTTAAATTCTGGGATCTGCACGATTGGATGCCGAAATTGATTGCTGAATTGTCCGCCGATTTGCAAGTTCGCTAGCAGAGTGATTGGATACATCATTTGAAGAAAGACAAGAGGGAAGTGCCCTGAAAGGAAGATCAGCATGAGCGACAAGATGGAAGCATGGAAAGAGCGTATTCGAGAGGTAGAATCCAAAGGAGGCTTATCTCCGGAAGCCCTAACGCTAATCCATTTGATGTATGAAGAGCTGGAAGTTTTGACGAAACAAAATTTCAATCTGCGGAAAACCGCGCTGAAAGCGACGTCCAGAGAAACGAGGATGTCAAGTAAACTGAAGGACGCACTGATGGAATGAACGGCGGAGTCCAGGACATATGACAAACACCGGGGAGGGCTCCCCGGTGTTTTTTTGGAAGATATCATAAAGTGGTAACATACGATGCATGGGCTTCCTGATATCGCATGATTAGCTTTTAGATGGCGTTCCTGACTTCGGCGCCTGGCGCTTTTTTTTGAATCTGGGTCCAACGTAATTTCGCTTGCGGTCCCGGAACAGAATCCAGCCGCCCAAGAATCCGATACCGATGACAAACAGGGCCAGCCCGCCTAGAAAAGGTAGCCACCCGAAAGCGGGGTTTGCCACGCTGTCATCCCCATGAACGGAAATATATAGAAAAACCGCATCTTTCATCATTAAGAAACCCTTCATTGCCATAAAACCCGGGATAACCAAAATCAAGATGGCAATAAAGCGGGAAATTAACATTTTCATAGAAGATTCCTTCCTGCGACTGATGTAATGAACTACCGTTTATCATACCTTTTTCATAGGGCTATGTCTATTTCGATTATGGATGATGATTTTGTAATCCGAAAAAAAGAGAGTACAATGAAAATGTATAACTGGACTTATTATGGAGGTGCCGTTTGTGGCTATAACATGTGATGTAGCAATTCTTGGCGGGGGAACCGGTGGATATGTTGCGGCCATACGTGCAGCCCAGCTTGGTAAAAATGTGGTCATCATCGAGCAGGACAAACTGGGGGGAACCTGCTTGCACCGCGGCTGTATTCCGAGCAAATCTTTGCTTCGGAGTGCCGAAGTGTATGCGGAAATGAAGGATAGCGAGAGCTATGGAATCGAGACGGATGGGGTCCGGCTATCGTTTGACAAAGTGCAAAAGCGCAAAGACGGTATCGTCGATAAGCTGCACCAGGGCGTTCAATATTTGATGCGCAAAAATAAAATTACCGTCGTGCAAGGCAAAGGGAGAGTCATCGGCCCGTCCATCTTCTCTCCGCGCAGCGGCGCAGTGGCGGTTGAGCTTCCGGATGGCGAGATGGAAACCGTGGTTCCCACTCATCTGATCATCGCGACCGGCTCGCGTCCGCGTCACTTACCGGGGCTTGAGCCTGACGGCATACATATACTGACAAGCGACCATGCGCTTCAGCTGGATGAGCTTCCTGCATCCATCATCATCGTAGGAGGCGGCGTAATCGGCGTGGAATGGGCATCGATGCTGAATGATTTTGGCGTTCAGGTCACGATTGTGGAAGCTTCGCCACATCTGCTGCCAGCCGAAGACGAGGAGATTGGACGTGAGCTGACAAAGATGCTCACCGCCAGAGGCGTAGAGGTGATCACCAGCGTTTCACTTCAAACCGACAGCTGTGAGATTCGGAATCAAAGCGTGTCCATCACGATCGAGCAAAAGGACGATACAAGAACATTGTCAGCGGACAAGCTGCTCCTCTCTGTCGGCAGAATAGGCAATACTGAAAATATCGGACTTGAAAATACGGACGTTCGGGTTGCGAACGGCGTCATTGTGGTGAATGCCAATATGCAAACAACGGAGCCCCATATTTACGCGATCGGCGATTGCATCGGGGGTCTTCAGCTTGCCCATGCGGCAAGCCACGAAGGGATTGCAGCCGTAAACCATCTGGCAGGCGAGAAGGCGGAAGCCTACCGCAGTGAATGGATCCCTCGCTGTATCTATACCCGTCATGAGGTAGCCAGCGTCGGACTGACGGAGAAGCAGGCCAAAGATCGCGGACATGAGATCCGGATCGGAAAATTCCCGTTCTCGGCGATTGGCAAATCGTTGATCCACGGAACGAAAGAAGGGTTTGTGAAGGTCATTGCCGATCAGAAGACGCAAGATATTCTGGGCGTGCATATGATTGGCCCGCATGTAACCGAGCTGATCGGCGAAGCGGCCCTGGCACAAGTACTGGATGCGACTCCATGGGAAGTGGGAGCGGCGGTGCATGCCCATCCATCATTATCCGAAATCATCGGCGAAGCGATGCTTGCGGTGGATGGACGAGCCATCGGTTTGTAGGGATGAGAACATCCTTTTGTGGAATCCCTCATTTCTTTTTGCCGAGAAAGGGATTATAATAACATTAAGCCAAGTCTTAGTACCAGGTTTTAATACTTGATCAAATATGCCTTTAAACTCATGTTACGAGGCCTGTGATCAAGCCTGAAGTCATGGCTCACATAAAGGAGGGATCTCCATGAAAGAACATGAAACGGTTACGGCAAACAACAATAGGCATGAGCAGCTTGGACTGACCGACGGACAAGTGCTAGACATGTACAAATATATGGTGCTGGCACGAAAATTCGACGAGCGCAACCTGCTGCTGCAGCGGGCGGGCAAAATTAACTTTCACGTATCCGGTATCGGGCAGGAGACATGTCAGGTTGCTGCTGCGTTTGCCCTTGACCGGGAGAAGGATTATTTTTTACCCTATTACCGCGACTACGGATTTGTATTGGCAGTGGGCATGACGCCTCGCGAACTGATGCTGTCGGCTTTTGCCAAGGCGGAGGATCCGAACAGCGGCGGACGGCAGATGCCGGGACACTTCGGTAGTAAACGTCTGCGAATTGTGACGGGCTCCAGCCCTGTAACTACACAGCTTCCGCATGCCGTTGGTATCGCGCTGGCGGCCAAGATGCAGAAGAAGGATTTTGTATCGTTTGTTACGTTTGGCGAAGGCTCTAGCAATCAGGGGGATTTTCATGAGGGCTGCAACTTTGCGGGTGTTCACAAGCTCCCTGTTATTATCATGTGCGAGAATAATCAGTATGCCATTTCGGTGCCGCTTCATAAACAGATTAGCGGGAAGGTAAGCGACCGCGCTCTCGGGTATGGATTCCCGGGCATTCGAGTGGACGGCAACGATGCGCTTGAGGTATATGCAGCCGTGAAGGAAGCACGTGAACGTGCGATTCGCGGAGAAGGCCCAACACTGATCGAATCCATGATGTACCGTTTGTCTCCGCACTCCACATCGGATAACGATTTGGCGTACCGGACAAAAGAAGAGGTCGAAGAGAACTGGAAGAAAGACGGCGTCGCCCGCTTTAAGAACTATTTGGTCGACTGCGGGCTCTGGGACGAAGCACGCGATCAGGATTTGATCGCTCAATTAAACCTGGAGATCAAAGAAGCGACGGAATCTGCAGACTTGGCTCCATTTCCGAAGCCTGAAGATACGCTTCTTCACGTATATGCCGATGATGAAGGGGGCGTGTAAAGAATGGCGGTAATGGAATATATCGATGCAATTCGTCTGGCCATGAAGGAAGAGATGGAGCGTGACGAGTCCGTATTTGTGTTAGGCGAGGACGTAGGCGTCAAAGGCGGCGTGTTTACAACAACCAAGGGGTTGATGGATCAGTTCGGCGAAATGAGGGTGCTCGATACCCCGCTCGCGGAGTCCGCGATTGCCGGTGTGGCAATCGGTGCAGCCATGTATGGCATGAAGCCGATTGCCGAGATGCAATATTCGGACTTTATGTTTCCGGCAACCAATCAGATCATTAGCGAAGCAGCGAAAATCCGCTATCGTTCCAATAACGATTGGAGCTGTCCCGTCGTCATTCGTGCGCCGATCGGCGGCGGCATATTCGGGGGCTTGTATCATTCCCAGTGCCCGGAATCGGTGTTCTTCGGAACGCCGGGATTGAAAATCGTTGCGCCGTACTCGGCCTATGATGCGAAGGGGCTGCTGAAAGCTGCGATACGCGATCCGGATCCGGTCCTGTTTTTTGAGAACAAAAAATGCTACAAGCTGATTACTGGCGAAGTGCCGGACGATGATTACGTTGTGCCGATCGGCAAAGCGAATCTGCTGCGCGAAGGATCCGATATTACGGTCATCAGCTACAGCCTGCCGCTGCACTTTGCCATGCAGGCTGCCGAAGAGCTTGAGCAGGAAGAGGGCATCAGCGCGCATGTTCTGGATCTGCGTACCATACAGCCGCTTGATCGGGAAGCGATTATTGAAGCAGCCCGTGCAACGGGTAAAGTGCTGATCGTTCATGAAGATAATAAAACCGGCGGCGTCGGCGGGGAAGTATCCGCGATTATTGCGGAGCACTGCCTCTATGATCTGGATGCCCCGATCATGCGCTTGTGCGGTCCGGATGTACCGGCTATGCCAATCAGTCCGCCGATGGAGAAATTCTTCATGCTTAACAAGGACAAAGTCAAAGAATCCATGCGTCAATTGGCGCTTTATTAAGAACAGGGAGTGGGAGCATGTCCGAAAATCAGAAATTGACCGATGTTACGATGCCTCAGCTGGCGGAATCCCTTGTTTCGGCGACCATTGCCAAGTGGCTGAAGAAGCCGGGGGATGTCATCGAGCAGTACGAACCGATCTGTGAAGTCATTACCGACAAAGTCAATGCCGAGATTCCATCCACCTTGGACGGCGTCATGGGAGAGATTCTTGCCCAGGAGGGCCAGACCGTCAATGTTGGCGAGATCATTTGCCGGATCTCTGTGGCTTCAGGACAAGGTACAGATCTTTCGCCACAGCCGGCTGCAAGTGCTCCCGTGAGTCAGCATCAGGGAAGCGGCAGTGAAGAGGGTTCGATGCGTTTCCGGTATTCGCCTGCTGTGCAGACGCTGGCAGCCGAGCATCAGATTGATCTTTCGCGAGTACAGGGGTCAGGCATGGGTGGCAGAATCACCCGTAAGGACGTACTGGCTTATATTGAAAAGGGAGGAGCAGCCCAAGGCCAAGGCGCTCCTGCCGGAGCAGCGCCTGTCCAAAGCGCTCAAGCGCCGAAAGAAACGGCACAGCCGAGCGGAGCATCGCCGTTTCAGGGGCTGCAGCATCAGACGCCTGCGGAACCGTCGCCTCCTCTGGGCACAGCGATTCCGAATGTGCGACATTCCGGCCTGCATTTGACGGAATCGCCAAAAATTCCGACCATCGAAGTGGAAGGAATGGAAGGCGGAAGATCGGAATACTTTATTGATGTTACGCCGATGCGTAATGCCATCGCCAGAAACATGCGTCAAAGCGTTACGGAAATTCCGCATGCATGGACGATGATTGAAGTCGACGTGACTAACATTGTGCTGCTGCGTAATCAGCTGAAGGATGAGTTCAAGCGTAAGGAAGGGGTTAATCTGACCTACCTGGCCTTTTTGCTGAAAGCCGTTGTGAACGCGATTAAAGATTATCCGATCATGAATTCGTTCTGGGCCGTGGATAAAATCGTGGTGAAGCGCGATATCAATCTTTCCCTGGCCGTCGGAACAGAGGATTCCGTGCTGACGCCGGTCATCCACCGTGCCGACCAGAAGAATATTGCCGGCTTGGCTAGAGAGATCGAGGAGCTTGCACGCAAGACCCGTGAAGGCAAGCTGAAGTTAGACGACATGCAGGGCGGTACCTTTACGGTTAACAATACGGGATCCTTCGGTTCGATTCTGTCCTATCCGATCATCAACTATCCGCAGGCTGCGATTCTGACGTTTGAATCGATTGTTAAAAAGCCTGTGGTCATCAATGACATGATCGCGGTCCGTTCGATGGCGAATCTGTGTTTATCCCTGGATCATCGGATTTTGGACGGGGTAATCTGCGGAAGATTCCTGCAGCGGGTTAAAGATAACCTGGAAGGTTATACCCTGGATACGAAGCTTTATTAATTTTCGTATATGATCTGCGGACTGATTCTTCGGAAGAAGGTTCGCAGACGTTATTCATACCGAAGTCAATCGCAGGAGCATTCATTGGTTAGTGGGAACCCTATGAAAGAAGGCGTTAGCACATGAACAAACCGTTAGATGTATCGTACACGCCGATTGTAGATTATGGCATGGCTTGGGAGCTTCAGAAACAACATGTTTCCGCCATCGATCAGGGAGAGCAGCACGAGCGCCTGATGCTACTTCAACATCCTCCGACCTATACCATGGGGTCACAGCGTCATCCGGAGCACTTGCTCCTAAGCAAAGAGGAATTGGAAAAATCGGGTATCGGCCTGTTTGAAATAGATCGTGGCGGAGACATTACATATCATGGTCCTGGACAGCTTGTCGGGTATCCGTTGTTACTGCTGGATGGCGGCAAGAATTTGAATCTGCACGGTTTTCTGCGCGACGTGGAGCAGGTCATCATCGATTACTTGGCATCATACAACATCGAAGCTGGCCGGAAACCCGAGTACACCGGGGTATGGGTAGGAGATATGAAAATTTGCGCCATCGGCGTTAAATTCAATAAAGGCCGCCGGCATCGCGGATTTGTGACGAGCCATGGTTTTGCGTTTAATATCAAATCCGGAATTGCAGACGCGGGATTCTCGGGAATCATTCCTTGTGGCATACAGGAATACGGTGTAACTTCATTGGAGGACTGTACGGGGCGGGTTTTTGAAGTAGAGGAAGTAGCCCGGGAGATCGTGCCTTTCTTCACCCGGGTATTTCCATATGAGGCTCGTTGGTTGTAACTTTATGCGCTCGTAAATGCAGGGTGTCAGCGAAGGAACAATGGCTCAAGGATAACCAGCAGCGTTGATCCGACCATGGCAATCAGCATGAGATAGATAACAATTCGAAACCACTTTTTACGTTGCATTGTGTAACTCCTTTGAAATAGGTTTAATGATGAGCATACATGCAGCAGCATCATTTCAATGAGAAATAGATATAAAGACATTGTATCGTATCTGCGAAAGAGAGGGAAGTCCAGTGATCTCAGAAGAGCGTATCATCCAAGAATTTATGGAATTGGTTCAGGTCGATAGCGAAACCAAGCATGAAGAAGAGATCTCCAACGTTCTCAAACATAAATTTTCCAGTCTTGGCTTTGACGTCATCGAAGATGATGCCAAGGAAAAGACAGGACACGGGGCAGGGAATCTGATTATTACCTGGAAAGCGGACGAGGCGGCCCAGCAAGCGCCTAAGCTGCTATTTACCTGCCATATGGATACCGTAACGCCCGGTAAAGGCATCAAACCGACACTGGGTGATGACGGCTGGATTCGAAGTGACGGAACGACCATTCTCGGGGCGGACGACAAAGCGGGAATCGCGGCATTGCTTGAAGGTATTCGGGTCATCCAGGAAAATAACATTCCTCACGGACAAGTTCAATTTGTCATTACGGTAGGTGAGGAATCGGGTCTGGTCGGAGCTCGGGCGCTTGACCCTGATTATTTGGATGCGGATCTCGGTTTTGCCCTGGATTCCAACGGTGAGTTAGGCTCAATCGCAGTTGCCGCACCGACCCAAGCGAAAATCCAAATGATCATCAAGGGCAAGTCTGCTCACGCCGGAGTGAATCCGGAGGATGGCATCAGTGCCATTCAAGTCGCTTCAAAAGCGATAGCCAAAATGAAGCTGGGACGGATCGACAAAGAAACCACCGCGAATATCGGCAAGTTCCAGGGCGGGGGCGCAACAAACATCGTCTGTGACCATGTTCAGATTGATGCTGAAGCACGCAGTATCGTTCAAGAGAAAGTGGATAAGCAAGTGAACGATATGCGCGAGGCGCTCGAAACCACCGTTCGTGAGTACAATGCCAATTGTGAGTTCATTAGCGAGATCGTATACCCGGCCTTCAGTTTTAATGAACATGATGAGGTTGTTCAGCTTGCGCAGCGTGCTATCGGCGGTTTGGGCTTGCCATCCCGCACGTTCCGGTCCGGAGGCGGCAGTGACGCCAACATTTTTAACGGCCTTGGAATTCCAACCGTCAATTTGGCGATTGGATATCAAGACATTCACACCACGCAAGAGCGCATTCAGGCTTCTGATTTGATCAAGGCTGCGCAGATCGTCGTTGGGATCATCCAGGAAACGGCTAAAGCTTAGTCAACCATTAGACTATTATGAATGTATAAAGCCCGCGGCGGACGCTTTAAGTCCGCTGCGGGCTTTTAGATTTGACTATTAATTCAAGGATGACATGGGCGAGTAGTTCTCACGTCTTTTTTGGGCAGGCGACCAGGTGGTATGCCAGTTCGTGTTCTCGACCACATGCAATGCGGCATTGATGTTGTCCAGGTACTGTTCAATCTCTTTCCTCGCCGTTGCAGATGAGTATTGCTCCTCAAGGCGGGCAGAGAGGGAGATCAGGGCTGACTGCAAATAACAAGCAGCTTCACCGAATCGTATCTCTGAACGCCCGGGGTGAGCCAGTCTAAGCTGCTCGAGCAGGGATGCAGCCTCATCATATCTTCCTTGATCATATAAATGCTCAGCGGCAATAACGCATACTTTTATACTGTTGCTGTCTTGTTCTTGGAGCGGCAGCGCTTCCAATTGGTTCAATTTTAAAATCGCGAGCCCTCTGTAGCCTTCATCATAAAGAAAACAGATCAGAGCATAATAAGCATGGTCGCCGCTATTGGTAAGCAGATGTTCGGCTATGGAGATCATATTAAACGATATGGCAGCGCGTGCTAATTCTAAAGTTTCCGACATGGCGATAAATCGGTCAGGGATCGAATGGTTTATGTTCCACTCGCACACCTGCCTGATTCTGGCCAGCTGAGCCACTCCAGATGTTCTTGGACGAGGCAGTTCGCGCGGGTGGTGAGCCAAATCGCGAAGGTAGCTGTCGATGAACTGCATGGCTTCAGATACTTGACCCGTCATGATCAGGCAAGTCACATACTGGATACAGGTATCTGGGTATAAGCTCCCCTGTTCAGCAAAACAATGGGCAGCATACGGATAAGCTCCGATGTAGAAAAGTGACCTGCCAACCATAATGTTGGAAGATGGAAAGCTCCTCGTTTCGTTCAGGAGTCGTTCACAAATCGTTTGGTCCGAAATCCCCTGCATGTGGAGGAGTGCAGCCCACTGATTCAGAGCCTCTTGAACGTAGGTACCGGAATGCTGTACGACGGTTCGGAAAGCTTCCTCCGATTTGCCGAAGGAACGCATCCGCATGCTCAACAACCCGTATTCGAGCCAGCTTAGATCAACTTCCTTCCATCCCGAGCTCGTCTTGTCGGTTGGAGCGGATTGCGCAGCTTCCTTGAAGCTCCTTAACGCCTTCTCAAGATACCCGCGTCTTTTGTACCATTTTCCGCGCTCATATTCAGTTGAAGGTGGATTAGTAATTGGTTCGGTTTCAATAATAGGTATATGTCGCATGTCGAAGCCTCCCAATGATATAACACCATTATAGGTGTAAAGGTCATGGTTCATATTCGAAAAAAGTCGAAAAACAGGTCTTAAGACCTGATTTCACGTCCTGTTTTCGTAAATATTTTTAGAAGACTTAGAAATAATATCCATAATCTTCGCTTCCGAGCCCCATTGCTGTTGCCACTGTTTCAGCATGATCCGTATCTGCCAGGCTTGTCCTACCATATGTACTGAATGGTCCCCTTTGTAGCTTTTCATGGGCAGCTTCCTTCTTTCTTGGAAATTTTGATATAATACACCTTATGCAATAGCATGGTCAGACATGCCGTTTTTAAACAAAGGAGGTCATTTTGTGAGCGATATCGGCAGTAAGAACCGAGAAGCCTCGGATAAATTGCTGGAAGAAACCACGCTGTCTACCCAATCGATTTTTGAGGGGAAAATCATATCACTGCAGGTCGATACGGTGAAACTGCCAAATGGGGAGACCGCGAAACGTGAAGTTGTCAGACACCCCGGCGCAGTAGCGGTGCTCGCATTAAGAGGCGATAAAATGTTGGCCGTTAATCAATTTCGACAGCCGCTTGGGCGCTGTGAGGTTGAAATCCCTGCAGGCAAGCTGGAGCGGGGAGAAGATCCGCTGGAAGCCGCGAAGCGCGAACTACAGGAAGAAACGGGTTATACGTGCGGTTCCATTCGCAAGCTGCATTCCTTCTATACATCGCCGGGATTTGCCGATGAGATCATTCACTTATATCTGGCAGAGGATCTGGTCAGCGGCGACATGAACCCGGATGAGGATGAATTTATAGAGATGATGGAAATCTCCCTGGAAGAGGCATACTCACTCATCCAAGAAGAGAGAATCAGCGATGCGAAGACCATTCTCGCCGTTTATGCTTGGAATATGTATAGCCTGACAGGAAAGATCTGATATGCTGCAGCCTGAAAAGAACATGTCAACCGGGGAGAAGCTTCAGTCCTATTACTGCGACATGCACATTCACATAGGGCGCACAAGCAGCGGACAAGCTGTGAAAATAAGCGCAAGTAACAATTTGACCTTTGAAAATATAGCCGTGGAGGCATCGGAGCGGAAAGGCATCCAAATGATTGGCATCATCGATTGCCATTCTCCTTCGGTACAGCACGATATTCTCCAGTGTTTGGACAGCGGGGTCATGCAGGAGATCGATGGAGGCGGAATTGCGTATCAGGATACGGTGATCTTGCTTGGAAGCGAGATTGAAATACGTGAAAGCGGCCGTGGCGCAGCCCATGTGCTGGCCTATTTCCCTGATCTGAACACCATCCAGGAATTCACTGGCTGGATGGGAAAATACATGAAGAACGTGCAGCTTAGTTCGCAGCGTATCTATGTCAGCCCCCGTGAGCTGCAGCAGGAGATTCTAGACCGCGGCGGGCTGCTGATACCTGCACACGTCTTTACGCCTCATAAGGGACTGTACGGCAGCATGGCAGATCGTATGAGCGAGGTGCTGGACTTGGACGGGATTGCAGGAATAGAGCTCGGGCTCAGTGCCGACTCCTCGATGGCAGGGCGGATAAGCGAACTGGACGCCTATTCCTTCCTGACCAATTCGGATGCGCATTCGCTTGGGAAAATCGGCAGGGAATACAACCGGATCGACATGGCGAAGCCTTCATTTTCTGAATTTCGCCAGGCGCTTGGAACAAGTAACGGTAGAAGAATCAGCGCGAACTACGGGCTTAATCCCAGACTCGGAAAATACCATCGTACTTACTGCGGCGGCTGCGACAGCATACTGGAGGAGGGCAGCGATATACACGAATTGGTGCGATGTCCTTACTGCGGGAGTACCAAGCTGGTACAGGGCGTGTTTGATCGGATTCTGAACATCGCTGACCGCAAAGAGCCCGTGGTACCGCAAAGCCGGCCGGCTTATCACTATCAGGTTCCGCTAGAGTTCATCCCGGGCCTTGGTAAATCGTCGATGTCGAAGCTGCTGGGGGCTTTCGGCACCGAAATGAAAATCCTTCACCAGGCTACGGAAGCGGAGCTTGCCGCTGTTGCCGGAGAGGGGCTCGCTGCCAGCATTGTGATGGCCCGGAACGGGACATTGTCCTTATCGGATGGCGGCGGGGGCTCTTACGGAAAAGTTCTTCGGTAAATCGATCAACTCTTTCAATCACAGGTCATACCAGGAGGGTGATGGTCATAGAGTAGAGTAGAGACACAGAAAGGAGACTCTATTCTATGCAATCATTCCGCCAAGCCTTCAAGGATCAGACCATGCTCTATGTGTTCGTGGGCGTCTTGTTTTTAGTTGGCGTGCTGTTTGGAGCGTTGATGGTCAATGCACTTTCATTGGAGCAGCAGCAGGAAATGGCCCGATATTTAAACCACTTTTTTGTAAACGTGCAGGACGGTGGAGAAACCATGAGTCAGTCTTCTTACTGGAGCATCGCAGCCCTTCATCTGAAATGGATCGGTTTGATATGGATTCTGGGATTGTCCGTCATCGGGCTTCCGGGAATATTGATATTGGACTTCTTAAAAGGAGTGCTTATTGGGTTTACGGTCGGTTACTTGGTCGGACAGTATTCTTGGAAAGGCCTGCTGTTCGCCTTGGTGTCGATTGCGCCGCAAAATTTGTTCATCATCCCTGTGCTCATGATGTGCAGCGTAGCCGCGATAACCTTCTCACTATACATCATCAGGGATCGATTTATTATGAATCGCGGCGGGAGCATGGTAAAGCCTTTTGCTTCGTATGCGATGCTGACCTTTTTCATGGTCCTGTTAACGCTCGGAGTTGCTTCATTTGAAACCTGGGTAACCCCGGCCATGATGCGCTGGGTCACGCCAATGTTGCTATAATCCGCGAATTTTTCCATAAAGCAAAACCGTTTGACTTTGTTTGTCAAATCCCCCTATAATGAAGGAAGTGAACAATAACGTGCAGTGATTTCCAAGGGGGAGGGAAACGATGGAAGCGCGGATCGACAAAATTAAGCAGCAGCTACAATCCCAAGGATACAAATTAACGCCCCAACGGGAAGCCACGGTAAGCGTATTGTTGGAAAATGAAGACGACCACCTTAGCGCAGAGGATGTATTTATGCTCGTGAAAGAGAAGGCTCCGGAGATCGGTCTGGCAACCGTGTACCGTACCCTAGAGCTGCTCAGTGAGCTTCATGTTGTCGAGAAGATAAATTTTGGCGATGGTGTCGCCCGTTATGACTTGCGGACGGATACTTCGAAGCATCACCATCATCATTTGATATGTACTCAATGTGGAAGCATGGATGAGATACGCGAGGATTGGCTCGGTCCATTGGAAGAGCGGTTAGAGCGAGAGTTCAACTTTACCGTTCATGACCATCGGCTTGATTTCCATGGCATATGCTACCGTTGCAAAGAGAAGGGCAAGAATGACCAGGACAAATCATAATTTCATACCATTCAACAAACCGCAGTGATGACCATCACGGCAAGCCCTCTACGGCGTAAGCCGGGAGGGTTTTTTAGATGGTAACCAAAATATATGTGGAACATGTACGAATCCGTATCGTTCACGCAAGAACAATCTATCATTCTACATCATCAACGTACGTCGAGAAGACGTTTTTTTTATTCTATCCCAATAACCGCCAAGTCCAATGACTAAAGAACGGATCAGAGGAAAGCCGCCGTCATAATCCAGCAGCTTGTATCATAGGCTTTACGTGAAGTGATACCCGTAATACCCACTTTCACTTGGTGATCAATGCAAAGATGAAAGAGAGGCGCTGCCAGTGATTATATCGATCCGAAAAATAGGCTCACTAATCCGATTTATTACGATGTTTGCCGTTCTGACGATGTTTTTTTACTTCGTGCTGGGATGGGTGGGAGATTGGCTGACCCCGGTGGATCCTTACCGTGCGCCTTCCGGTCAAGCGGTTAAGGCTTTTCAGCCTGAAAGCACCATGGACTCCCGATATTCGCCGGCGGAACGTCTGCGATTGTACTACTGGTATGGGGAGTGATCGTGCTTGTAAAGGGCACATGGGAATAGGAGCAAAAAGATCATGAAACAATATTTGGACGAATATGTAACCTATCTGGAAGATGTGAAGGGACTGTCCCGAAGTACGATGGAATCGTACCGGGCCGACCTACAAGGATTCATTGCTTTTGCAGCGGAAAGAGACGTTATCCATCCGCAGGAAGTTACACGAACCATGCTTGGCTTATACATGGGAAGACTGCGGCAGCAGGGCAAGGCGGCATCGAGCCTCCTTCGCTGCACGGCTTCCTTGCGTTCCTTTTTTCAATATTTGGTGCGTCAATCCGTTATAGGTCAAGATCCGACCCAGCTGCTGGATAATCCGAAGCCGGAACGGAAGCCGCCCAAGTCGCTGACCATTGAGCAGGTGGACAAGCTGCTGTCGGCTCCGGATTCCGGCACCCCTCAGGGGGCCCGGGACAAAGCGATGCTGGAGCTGCTGTATGCTTCAGGCATCAAGGTGTCGGAACTGGTGAACTTGAGCACTCATGACATCAATATGGAGATGCGTTTCCTGCGCTGTGCCGTTTCCGGAGGGAAGGAGCGAATTCTTCCGATTACCCAGATCGCAGCCGAAAGCGTGGCTTTTTATATGCAAGATATGCGGGAGAAGCTGATTCGAGATGCTGATGAGGATGCATTATTCCTGAATTCGCTCGGTACGCGCTTGACACGGCAGGGATTTTGGAAAATTATTAAAAAGTATGGCAAGCTTGCCAAAATCGATGAGGAAATCACGCCGCATACCCTTCGCCATTCGTTTGCCATTCATATGCTGCAGAACGGCGCCGACTTACGTTCGGTCCAGGAGATGCTGGGTCACTCGGCATTATCGACCACCGGCATGTATCAATCCACCAAGAAAAGCATGAAGGAAGTATATGATCATTATCACCCGAGATCTTAGTGGGGCCTACTCTACTAGGATCTACAACTTATTCTCAGTTAGGAGAGGTATGAACATGAGTTCAATTCATCAGCAGAGCATTAAGGAAGCAGCGGCATACATACGCGGGCAGAAAGGCGTCGAGCCCCAGGTCGGCTTGATTTTGGGTTCAGGACTCGGCGTACTGGCCGAATTGATTGAGAATCCGGTTTCCATCCCGTACACGGACATTCCTCATTTTCCCGTATCGACTGTAGAAGGCCATGAAGGAGAACTGCTGCTGGGCACGATTCACAATAGACCTGTCGTTCTGATGAAGGGACGATTCCATATGTATGAAGGTTATGGTCCGGAAGTGACGGCTTTCCCGGTGCGCGTCATGAAAGAGCTGGGTGTGAAGAGTCTGCTGGTTACCAATGCGGCGGGCGGTATCAACACGTCCTTCGAGCCGGGTGATCTCATGCTGATCTCCGATCATCTGAACATGACAGGCACCAACCCGTTAATCGGGCCTAATGATCCGGATCTTGGCGTCCGGTTCCCGGACATGTCCCAGGCATACAGCCGTCAGCTTCGCCAATTGGCAAAAGAAGTGGCCGTGGGTCAAGGTGTTGCGCTGAGAGAAGGGGTCTACGCAGGTTTGCTCGGACCAACCTATGAAACACCCGCCGAGATCGTCATGCTGCGTACACTCGGTGCGGATGCGGTAGGCATGTCCACGGTGTCTGAGGTCATTGTGGCCAGACATGCCGGTCTTGAAGTGCTGGGCATTTCTTGCATTAGCAACATGGCAGCCGGAATATTGGATCAACCGCTGTCCCATGACGAGGTTATGGAGACAGCCGAGAAGGTCCGGGAGAAATTCCTTGCGCTTGTCATGGCCATTATTCCAAAAATGTAATAACCTATTTTAGCAAAGGGCTGGGCTCCGGCGGATTTATATCTGTCGAGCCCAGCCTTTTTGCTGTGTTCACTTCCGTTCAAGGCGATAATATTTCCGTAAAATACTGGAATAATTTGTTTTCATCCTGACGACACTGAATAACAGACCCGTTATTTTTCGGGATGCCATTACGAATGTCAGGAGGGGATGGAAGTGAAAAAAGCGTTAATCGCTGGATTTCTGGTTCTATGTGTAGCGTTGTCCAGTGCGGCTGTACCAAGTTATGCAGAAGATAATAGCAAACCCGGGGAAGGATCATCACAAGAGGAACTGGCACCAGGTGCTCGTTCTGCTATATTGCTGGATGCGGATACCGGAACCATTATTTACGAGAAAAACAGCCATGATAAGCTGCCTCCGGCGAGCATCACCAAGATCATGACGATGCTGCTTACGATGGAGGCCATCGATGAAGGACAATTGCAGTGGACGGATAAGGTGCGTACCAGCGAATATGCGGCCTCTATGGGCGGATCACAGATCTTTCTTGAGCCCGGTGAAGAAATGACGGTGGATGAGATGCTCAAAGGCATTGCCATGGCATCAGGCAATGATGCTTCCGTCGCGGTGGCGGAGAAAATTGCCGGCTCAGAGGAAGCCTTTGTCAAGCTGATGAATGAGAAAGCAGCCGAGCTGGGAATGAAGGATACGCATTTTGTGAACTGCAACGGACTACCCGCAGAGAATCATTACACTTCGGCCCACGACATTGCGGTCATGAGCCGGGAGCTGCTGAAATATGACCAGATCACCAAATATACGGGCGCCTATCAGGATTATTTGCGTAAAGATTCAGAAAAACCGTTCTGGCTGGTCAATACGAACAAGCTGGTTCGATTCTACACTGGTGCTGACGGATTGAAAACCGGATACACGTCAGAGGCCAAATTCTGTTTATCGGCAACGGCCAAACGGGACGGACTGCGCGCTGTTGCTGTTGTGATGGGAGCTCCGGATACGAAGACGCGGAATAATGAAGTATCTCGCATGTTTGACTATGCCTTTTCCCAGTATTCGATGCATTCCATCTATAAACCGGGTGAAGTGTTAGGTATCGTGAAGGTCCAGAAGGGAACCGTGCCCGAGATCTCGATTCAAGCGGATAAAGATTACAGCGTGCTGGTTAAGAAGGGTGTAAAGAGTCCGGATATTCGTCATGAAATTCAGATGGAGCCGAATTTGAAGGCGCCGGTAGCCGCAGGACAAGTTGTCGGCAAGCTAACGGTCTATCAAGGTGATCGCGTGGTCAAGGAGTTCGAGCTGACCTCTCCTGTCGAGGTGAAGAAGGCCGGATTCTGGAAGCTGTTCAAACGGACAACCGGCAAGTTGTTTCATGTAGATTCATAGGAGTTTTCTTCTAGTTTTGTCGGGATGCAGGAATGTCTTTTTCAAATGTAGAAATCTTTGTTCATGTCAGGGAGGAGAGTGAGCAAACATGAATCTGCATGTTGATATGGAGCATCACAGGCATGTACTGATCGTCCGTCTGTCCGGGGAACTGGATCATCATACGGCCGATCATGTCCGGATGCAGCTGGATGAAGCTATTCAGAGACGTCAAACAGAGCACTTGGTGCTGAGCTTAAAGGACTTGGACTTTATGGACAGCTCAGGACTTGGGGTCATCCTGGGACGCTATAAATTCATCAAGCAAAAGGGCGGAAAGATGGCGGTATGCGATGTCAAGCCGCAGGTTTACCGCTTGCTTGAAATGTCGGGGCTGTTCAAGATCATGCCGATATATGAGAACGAGGGCACGGCACTCTCGGGTTTGGAGGTAGTGTCATGAGTGAAGGGAAAGCACAGCATAATTTTATGACTCTGCAGTTTGCCGCAAGGTCGGAAAACGAATCCTTTGCCCGTGTCGCCGTGGCTGCGTTCATCTCCCAGATGGATCCCAACATGGATGAGCTGAGTGACCTGAAAACGGTAGTCTCCGAAGCGGTTACAAACAGCATAATCCACGGTTACGATAGTGATCCGGAAGGGGTTGTCAAGATTGAAGCCTTAATAGACGGGGATATGATCACGCTGTGCATTGAAGATTCCGGCCATGGGATCGAAGATTTGGAAATGGCCAAACAGCCGCTTTATACATCCAAGCCAGAGCTGGAGCGATCCGGCATGGGATTCACCATCATGGAAAATTTCATGGACGAATTTGAAGTGGTCAGCGAGCCAGGCAGCGGTACGTCGATCAAAATGAAAAAGAGGATCGAATCTAAGAAAGCTTTATATAATTAGGGGTTGGACAAATGGATGCCGATGTGAAGAAAACTTCGCAGACTTATTTGGACGACGCGGAGGTCAAACGACTCATTGCACTTAGCCAAAGCGGGGATAATGTCGCCCGGGACACGCTCGTCAACTGTAATATTCGTCTTGTCTGGTCTGTCGTTCAGCGGTTTATGAACCGGGGGTATGAGCCTGATGATCTGTTTCAGATCGGCTGTATCGGTCTCCTCAAATCCGTGGACAAGTTCGATCTCAGTTATGACGTAAAGTTCTCGACCTATGCCGTACCGATGATCATTGGAGAAATTCAGCGCTTCTTAAGGGACGACGGGACCCTGAAGGTCAGCCGATCGCTTAAGGAAATGGCCAACAAAGTAAGGAAGAAGCGGGACGAGCTGTCCAAGCAGCTTGATCGTCTTCCAACGGTGAAAGAGGTTGCCGAAGAGCTTGGGGTAACCCCCGAAGAAGTGGTGTTTGCCCAGGAAGCGAACAAACCGCCAACCTCGATTCATGAGACCGTATTTGAAAATGACGGGGATCCCATAACGCTTATGGATCAGATAGCTGATGAGTCGCAAGAACGATGGTTCGACAAGCTGGCCTTGAATGAAGCGATAGGAGGCTTGACCGAACGGGAGCGGCTCATTGTCTATCTGCGGTATTACCGGGATCAGACGCAGTCGGAAGTTGCCAGCCGGCTGGGCATATCCCAGGTACAGGTATCGCGACTTGAGAAAAAAATATTGCAGAGCATACGGAACGAGATCGCGCAGTAGTGGACCTCAGCCGTTATTCTAATGCCTGATCAAACTGACGCCGCCCTTAGGGGACGGCGTTTTTTTCATTTTTCAGCAAACCTCTTGGTGGTTTGGCGGATAAAGAAAGTATGGTAAATCCGAGTAGAAAGGAGAGAGATTTCCCATACTAACGGTAATTTAGCAGTAAAGGAGTGTTTCGGATGAAGGTTAATCCCACTCCGACGGTGTTTCTGCAGCTAAGGAGCCGCATACGGTTACCAAAGAACCAAACCGTCAAACTAGGTGATGTTGCCTTCATCGTCTGCGAACCCGAATGGGAGAAACGGCTTAGAGCCCTGCCGCTTACGCAGCCGAAGGATATCGATGGCAACCGCCTTGTCATGGATCTGATTCAAATCATCCCGAAGATTCAAGTCTTGATTCCTGGCGCCCATATTGAACCGATGGGAAACCATCATACCCTGGTGGAGCTTGTCGGTCCGGAGAGCAAACGGTCAAAATTGTGGTTCCCGCTCATTTGGCTGCTCTTGTTTTTCGGTTCGGCGCTGACCATTATGAACTTCCATGCCGACGTCAACATGCTCGAGGTACAGATCCGAATCGTCGAAATGGTGACGGGGAAAAGGGACGAGCATCCCTATTTGTTCCAGATTGCATACTCGCTGGGGCTCGGATTCGGAATGACGGTGTTCTTCAATCATTTGTTCAAGAAAAAATGGAATGAAGAACCGACCCCGCTTGAGGTGGAAATGTACCTCTATCAGGAAAATCTGGATCAGTTCGTGGTTGCCGAAGAATATCGGAAAATGAACGCCGGGGCCGATACGACAGGTAAGGAACCATGATGGTGTCCATTCTGCAAGGGATATTCACCTGTGTTCTTGGCGTTGCCGGGGGCATCGCCGTCGGCGGGGGAGTCATTGCGCTCATCATCGTGCTGGACATCATCCCGAGATTGTCCCAACTGACGGCAACTTACAGCCGGGTCCATTGGTATGAAGGGGCTTTAATAGCGGGATCTTTCATCGGCACGGTGGCCGATTTCTGGAGATGGTCGGTTCCATTGGGACCGGTTGTGAGTACCGTGATTGGATTGATGTGCGGGATTTTCATCGGCATGCTGGCAGCCGCATTGACGGAAGTGCTGAATGTATTGCCGATTCTGGCCAAGCGGCTCCGGTTGACGGGGTATTTGTTTGGTCTTCTAATGGCCATGGTGGCAGGCAAGGTAGCGGGCTCTCTGTTCGACTGGTTTGTTTACAGCAAGTGATAGTTATGGCTAGGAGGTAGGTTATGGACGAGAAAACAACACATAGCGGAGAACTGGAAACCGATATTCCGATCATTCCCCCATCGGAGATCAAAGCGTTGGAGGAACAAGAGCTGAAGGAGAAGAGGGAGGCCGAAACCTCCAACAGCACCGAGGAATCCGTTATCTACTGGCAGCAAACGGACCATGTTCCCGCGAAGCTGAGTGATCTAAAAAAAGTGCTTAAGGAAGTTATCGGTCTTGGGGTTTCTTTTGATGTGGTATTCCGTGAGATGAACTTTGCCGGCAGAAATGCGGGGCTTCTCTTCTTAAACGGCTTCACGAATGATGCCATAGTGACGGATATATTGACAAGGCTGACGTACCTGACACCGCAGGATGTGAGCAACCAGGCACTTACCGAGATGATGACCCGCTATATTCCCCATGTCCAAGTGGAGCGGGATACAAGACTCAGCAAAGTGATTAACGAAGTGCTCTCCGGGATATGTGCGCTGTTTATTGAGGACGCGCATTCCGCCATCTTGTTGGATACCCGGAAATATCCTGTGCGCGGGCTCGAAGAGCCTGCAGTGGAACGCGTCGTTCGCGGCGCAAGGGACGGGTTTACGGAGACACTCGTTACCAACGTCAACCTGGTGCGAAGACGGGTTCGTGACCCAGGACTGCACGTCGAGGTCATGAAGGTCGGAAGGCGGACGAGAACGGATGTGTGTCTGCTTTTCATTGATGACATCGTGGACCGAACCCAGGTTGAGGCGATTCGCGGAAAAATCCTGGAAGTGGATATAGAGGGGCTTCCTATCGGAGATAAGCAGCTCGAAGAAGCGATTGTGAACAAAGGTTGGCACCCTTTTCCGCTGGTCAGATATTCGGAACGGCCGGATGTAGTATCCTCGCATCTGCTCGAAGGCCGAATTGTTGTCATGGTAGATACTTCACCGAGCGTGATGATCATGCCAACCACGTTTTTGGATCTCTGTATGCATGCCGAGGAGAATCGCCAGACCCCATTTATGGGGACCTATCTCCGCTGGATACGTTTTTTAGGCATTTTTGCATCCATGTTCCTGCTCCCGCTGTGGATGCTGCTGGTTGTCCATCCTGAACTGAAGCCGCCGGGACTCGATATCATCGGTCCGCAGGAGAACGCTAAAATTCCGATTATCCTGCAGTTTATGATCGTTGAATTCGGCGTGGATTTGCTCCGTTTGGCTGCCGTTCATACGCCGACACCGCTAGCGTCGGCGATGGGATTGATCGCTGCGATTTTGATCGGCGACATCGCGGTTAAGACCGGATTGTTTGTAAACGAGGTTGTCCTGTATATGGCGGTTGCGTCCATCGGGATGTACGCTACCCCGAGTTATGAGCTGGGACTTGCCAACCGGATGGTCAGGCTGCTCCTTCTGCTTGCAACAGCCCTGTTCGCGGTGAAGGGCTTTGTCATCGGGACGACGCTTCTGATTCTGCTCCTGACGACCCACCGTTCCTACAACTCGTCTTATTTGTGGCCGTTTATACCATTTAGTGCAAAAGCGATGGGCGAAATTCTATTCCGTAAACCGCTGCTCATGTCAAGAAGACGCCCGTCTATCAACAAAACTCGTGACAACACGAAAATGGGCTCTGAAATGAATCCGAGAGGCGAGCATTAACAATAACACAAATGTTGTGTTGAAAAATCCATTTTGATTACCTTCCGTTGTCTGCTATACTGTGAACAATTATTCGATTACCCTATTTTTGAATCAATGGATCGGAGGAATTGTAAGCATGTTTTTACACGGTACAAGCAAGATTAACGATCAGGGGCATTTGGAAATCGGCGGGTGTGACACATCCGATTTGAAAGCTCAATATGGAACACCTCTATATATTGTAGACGAGCAGTCGGTTCGTAATCGCTGCCGGGAATACATCGAGGCCTTCAAGGCGTCCGGATTGAAGTTCCAAGTCGCGTATGCAAGTAAGGCGTTTTGCGTGATGGCCATGTGCCAATTGGCTGACCAGGAAGGTATGTCACTTGACGTCGTTTCCGACGGAGAGCTGTACACCGCACTTGAGGCCGGATTCCCGGCAGAACGGATTCATTTCCACGGAAATAATAAAACGCCGGAAGAGATTGAGATGGCGCTGGATGCGGAAATCGGCTGTTTTGTTGTCGATAACGTAGTTGAACTGCATATGCTGCAAGCGATTGCTGCCGAGAAGAACCTGAAGGTTAACATTTTGCTTCGCGTGACACCGGGTGTTGAGGCTCATACGCATGAGTATATCTCAACAGGCCAAACGGATTCGAAATTTGGCTTCGATATCGGCAACGGCTCAGCTTATGAAGCGGTGAAGCTTGCCGAAGCTCAAGCGAATATTCATCTGATGGGCATTCATTCCCATATCGGCTCCCAGATTTTTGAGGTGGAAGGCTTTCAGATGGCCGTTCAGCGCGTAGCTGAATTCGCGGCTTCCGTTAAAGAAGGCTTGGGGGTTGTATTCAAGGTTGTGAACCTGGGCGGTGGTTTTGGTATCCGTTACGTGGATGGAGATACGCCGCTTCAAGTATCCCAGTATGTAAAAGCGATCACGGATGCCGTGAAGACCCATTTTGCGGGCCTTGGTTCCGAACTTCCTGAAATTTGGGTGGAACCGGGCCGGAGCATTGTTGGTGACGCAGGCACCACCCTTTACACGGTAGGCACAAGCAAGGATATTCCCGGAGTACGTAAATACGTTGCCGTAGACGGCGGAATGACGGACAACCCGCGCCCGGCGCTGTACGAGTCGAAATATGAAGCGTTGCTCGCAAACCGGGCTAATGAGAAACCGGAAGAAACGGTATCCATTGCCGGCAAGTGCTGTGAGAGCGGAGACATGCTGATCTGGGACCTGAAGCTTCCGAAGGTAGCAACTGGCGATTTGCTGGCCGTATCCTGTACAGGCGCATACAACTATTCCATGGCTAGCAACTATAACCGGATCCGTAAACCTGCGGTTGTATTCGTAAAGGATGGACAGAGCAATCTGGTCGTACGCCGTGAGTCCCTTGCGGACATCGTCAGCCATGATGTCGTGCCGGCAAGTGTAACGAAAGAAACTGTAACGAGCTAAACGGATGTTTTACGCCTCTAATATCCAAGAGGGCCCGCCACTGCCTCCGGCAGCGGTCAGGGCTCTTTGGCTTGCCGGGGACTTGATATGGAATGTGTGAACGGGGACAAGATCGCTTTGCTTCGGGGCTCAATTCATAGTAAACTATACAATGCATTGTAAAAAAATCGATTGAAGCGTTCTAATAACGGAAGGAGATAACACATATGGCTAAAAAAGCGAAGATCACATTGGAGAACGGCAAAGAGGTTGTGCTTGATCTGTTTGAGAATGATGCACCGAACACGGTAGCTAATTTTGAGAAATTGGCAAATTCCGGTTTTTATAACGGTCTTGTATTTCACCGCGTAATCCCTGGATTCGTGGCTCAAGGCGGTTGCCCACAGGGAACGGGAACCGGCGGTCCTGGCTATACAATTAACTGCGAGATCAACCCTAACAAGCATGAGCGGGGAAGCTTGGCCATGGCGCATGCCGGCCGTAACACGGGCGGAAGCCAGTTCTATGTATGCTACGAGCCGCAGCCGCATTTGGACGGACAACATACGGTGTTCGGTAAAGTTGTAGAGGGCATGGAGTACGTGGATGCATTCAAAGGCCGCGACAAAATGGAAAAAGTAGAAGTATACGAAGCATAAAAATCAGCTTCTGTTCAGGACAGGCTCACCCTTAAGGGTAAGCCTGTTTTATTATTCGGGGAGGGATTACGCAGGGTCAGGGAATAATTGGCGGAGCTCTTCCGGAACAGGCCGGCTTTTACGAGTAAGTACATCCATTGCCACACTGGTAACAGCAGCATCCGCGCAAAGCTCTCCCTGTTCGTTGTAAATCGTCTGAATCAGCACATAACTCGTACGACCGATAGAATTCGGTTCGGTCACGACGGTTAGCCTTTCGCCTTGGCCGCACTCCTTGCGGTAATTGATATTGATATTGACGGTAACGGTCTGGATCCCGAGCCGTTTCAACATATCATATTGAAGGTTTCCTGCTTCGTACCATTCCTCACGGCCCCACTCCAGATATTCCAGGTATTTGGCGTTATTTACATGTCCGTTGACGTCGATTTCCGTAGGACGGACGACAATGTCCAGCGAAGTTTTCATCGCAGCGCGCTCCTTTTTAACTTTATCTTGTTCCCGTGTTTGCCCAACTTAAACTGTTCTCCCTTGGAGGAGAATTCTCCTTCTACTTCCAATACACATATTGGTATTAAGTTATAGACTTTAAAAAAGTTAGTTGTTTTTTCTTGCAATTTTCAAAAGGTGGTGATAAGATTCTTCATAAGATCAAACAATTTCATATGTTTAATCCTTCGGGGCAGGGTGAAATTCCCTACCGGCGGTGATGAACGCAGTGATTGAGCTTTAGAAAGCAGATGGCTGCGTCTTAGTCCGTGACCCGGATATGTGTGTGTTGTTACACACCGTATGCGGTGGACCTGGTGAAAATCCGGGACCGACAGTATAGTCTGGATGGGAGAAGGAGTGAAAGACACATAAGCAACATGTGCTATTTGTGTCTATGCGCACAACGTGATATGCGTTATGTGCAGGTTTTCACATGCGGTTCAAACCTGTACTTGCGATGATTTGATGTAGCCGGTAACGGATTTGAGTTGTTTGTTATAAGCAAATCCTGTATTCATGACGGTTATTTAGCGTGGTCGATTATTAACTTCCATCAAGCTCTGTTAAGGATTCCCCCGAATCTTTGGCAGGGCTTTTTTATGTGAACGTTGGGAAAGGAGCATGTTTAGCATGGATATCGTCAACGATGAATTCTATATGTCACTTGCGCTGGACCTTGCTGAACGTGCTCAGGGTCAAACCGGGATTAATCCGGTTGTCGGCTGTGTCATAGTTAAGGATGGCGCGCTTGCAGGAGTAGGAACGCATTTGGAGCGTGGAACACCGCACGCTGAGGTTCATGCCCTGAATATGGCTGGCAGCAAAGCGGCGGGCAGTACGGTGTACGTGACACTGGAACCCTGCAGTCACTACGGTACAACGCCGCCTTGCAGCGAGAGGCTGATTGCCGAGGGTGTTCAGCGAGTGGTTGTTGCTTGCGAGGACCCCAATCCTCTGGTTGCGGGCAAAGGGATTCAAATGCTGCGTGCAGCGGGAATCCGGGTTGAGACCGGTGTCCTTAAGGAGCGTGCTCTTCGCTTGAACGAAACCTTCATTAAATTCATTACGACGGGTCAGCCCTTCGTTACGTTAAAGACGGCCAGCACGCTGGACGGCAAGATCGCTTCGAAAACCGGTGATAGCAAGTGGATATCCAATGATGAATCAAGAGAACTTGTGCATACGCTGCGTCATCGCCATCAAGGCATCATGGTAGGCGTGTCTACAGTTATCGCCGATAATCCGAGTCTGACGACGAGACTTGGCGTGGAAGGGCTGCATCCGGTTAGGATCATTGTGGATTCCAGCTTGCGAATCCCGCTCGACAGCCATGTCGTGACAGACGGATTGGCGCCAACGTGGATTTTGACGACGGAACAGGCGGATGAGACGAAGCGGACCGGGCTGGAAGAGCTGGGAGCTCAGGTCATCCCCTGCGGGCCAGGACCGCGTGTGGATCTGAAGGCTGCGCTGGCGAAGCTGGGACAGATGGGGATTGCCTCCATTTTGCTGGAAGGTGGCGGCACGCTGAATGGCTCGATGCTGGAACAGAAGCTGGTGGATCGGCTCATCCAGTTTATCGCCCCTAAGATTATCGGAGGGTACGATGCGCCTGGAAATTACATGTTCAGCGGATACGAACAGATGGATCAAGCGATTATGCTGACAGGACTTGAGACGGAAAGACTGGGCGACAATATTTACGTCACCGGGATTCCGGTCTGGAAATAAGGAGAAAGAAAGGAGGGAAGCCTGTGTTTACTGGATTGGTTGAGGAGATCGGCGAGATGAGGCGTATCGGACGGAAAGGCGAAGCCATGCTGCTCAGTATTTCCGCTAGCCGGATCATGGATGATTTAAAGCTGGGGGACAGCGTATCCGTTAACGGCGTCTGTTTGACAGCTACAACCATTGACAAAGGTATATTTACGGTAGACGTGATGCCGGAAACCTATAGAAATACCAATCTTAAGGAGCTGCAGCCAGGCGGAAAGGTGAATCTGGAACGGGCGATGGCGGCCGGAGGTAGATTTGGAGGCCATATCGTTCAGGGGCATGTGGATGGCGTCGGCGTCATACGGAGCGTACAGGCAGATCAGAATGCCGTGGTATACGAGATCGCGCCTGCGAATGGGGACGTATTCAAATATATCATTCCGAAAGGCTCCGTCACACTGGATGGAATCAGCTTGACCGTTGTCAAAACAACAGATTCCTCCTTTACGGTATCCATCATCCCCCACACGCTGGCGGAGACGGTGCTGGCTTATAAAAAAGCAGGCGATACGATTAATATCGAATGCGACATTTTAGGGAAATATGTAGATCACCTGCTGCATTACGGCTCACAAGGAGCAGGGAATCAAGGCGGGACAAAACCGGGAATCAGCAGGGATTATCTTGCGGAGCATGGATTTGCCTAAGCCGGGTGCTTTATATGGTCTCCATGAGAAGAAGGAGGAGTAGCGATGGATGAGCGCTTTTCATTTCATACAATCGAAGAGGCGTTAACAGATTTGAAGGAAGGCAAGGTCGTCATTGTCGTAGATGATGAAGACCGTGAGAATGAGGGCGATTTTATCGCATTAGCAGATAAGGCAACCCCGGAGGTCATTAATTTTATGATCACCGAAGGCCGAGGTTTGGTATGTTTGCCCATGACGCAGAGCAGAGCTCAGGAGCTCGACCTCAAACCGATGGTTGCCCAAAATACGGATTATCATGGAACGGCCTTTACGGTTTCCATTGATCATAAGGACACCACAACAGGCATATCTGCCTATGAGCGGTCCATAACCGTCAAAGGTATACTGGATTCGAGTGCATCTGGCTCCGATTTCCGAAGACCCGGTCATATGTTCCCGCTGATCGCAAAAGATGGAGGCGTCTTGCGCCGGGCAGGACATACGGAAGCGGCTGTCGATCTTGCTAGATTGAGCGGCTCCTATCCGGCCGGCGTCATCTGTGAAGTGATCAAGGAAGACGGCACAATGGCCAGGCTGCCGGATCTCGTGGAGATTGCGAAGAAGCATGATCTGAAGCTGATTAGCATCAAGGATCTGATTCATTACCGCAATGAAAAAGAAAAGCTTGTCCAGCGAGAGGTAGCTGTGCGGATGCCGACCGACTTTGGCGTGTTTCAGGCCGTTGCCTACACCAACGACGTGGACAATAAAGAGCATGTAGCCCTGGTAAAAGGGGAGATCGATGGAAATGAGCCTGTGCTTGTGCGCGTGCATTCCGAGTGCCTGACAGGAGACGTGTTTCACTCCCATCGCTGCGATTGCGGTCCCCAATTCGAGGCGGCACTCCGCCAAATCGATGAAGCGGGTAGAGGCGTTCTTCTCTACATGCGCCAGGAGGGGCGGGGCATTGGCTTAATCAACAAACTGAAAGCCTACAAGCTCCAGGAAGAGGGACTCGACACCGTGGACGCCAACCTAAAGCTCGGTTTTGCGGCGGATCTGCGTGATTACGGCATCGGAGCCCAGATCCTGAAGGATCTGGGGATCAGAAAGATCCGATTGCTGACAAACAATCCGCGCAAAATCAAAGGCCTCGAAGGTTATGGCCTGGAGGTTGTCGAGCGCGTTCCGATCCAAATGCCGGAGAACGAGGATAACACGGGCTACCTGCATACCAAGCAAGCGAAGCTCGGTCATATGCTGAAATTCAGTGATATCGAGCAAAACGAGAGCACCAACTAATCACCAAATAACAAAAGGTCAATCATGTGGGGAGGTTTGCCTCATGGAATGACCCAGCGAAGAGGACGGAATGCTGCTGGAGAAGCGTCAGCGGTCGCCTTTAAATCCTGATTTCTTCCCTCCAGAAAATAGATCATGAAATCAGGAGTTAACAGCGATCGGAAGCAGTAGCCGTCAGCGCAGCGGGCAGCCATATCGATGTCATCCCAAATCCATGTTTGACCTTATATAAACTCCAAACCGAAAGGAAGTCATCCAACAATGGCAACAATATTTGAAGGTAAATTAGTATCCGAGGGTCTAAAGTACGGTATCGTCGTAGGTCGGTTCAACGAATTCATCACGAGCAAGCTGCTGAGCGGCGCACTGGACGCATTGAAGCGTCACGGTGCACAGGAGAACGAAGTCGATGTCGCATGGGTGCCGGGTGCGTTTGAAATCCCGCTCATTGCCCAAAAAATGGCAGAAAGCGGCAAATACGATGCCATCATCACCTTGGGAACCGTCATTCGCGGCTCCACCACGCATTATGATTATGTGTGCAACGAAGTGGCCAAGGGGGTATCCGCAATTAACCTGAAGACCGGTGTACCAACGATTTTCGGTGTCGTTACGACGGAGAATATCGAACAAGCCGTGGAACGTGCAGGAACGAAGGCCGGCAATAAAGGCTGGGATTCCGCCATGGCAGCCATCGAAATGGCGAACTTGACGAAAAGCCTAAAATAGTGCTTATTTAATGTAGTGCTCTTTTTTTGGAGCACTGCATTTTATTTTTTTGGCGGGAGGATTCACCGTGACCGTATTATACAAGCTGGAAACGTTTGAAGGACCGCTCGATCTGCTGCTGCATTTGATTGATAAAGCGGAAATCGACATCCAGGATATTCCCGTCAGCGAGATTACCGAACAATACATGGCCTATTTGCACAACATGCAGGAGCTGGAGCTGGAAATTACGAGCGAATTTCTGGTCATGGCTGCAACGCTGCTGTCTATAAAGAGCAAGTTATTGCTTCCGAAGCCTCCGGTTATCGAGATGGACGAGTTTGATTTTTATGAAGAGGATGACATGGATCCGAGAGCAGAGCTCATTGCCAAGCTGATCGAATACCGCAAGTACAAAGGCATCGCCCGCCATTTGCATGAGAAGGAATGGGAACGCAGTCTGATGTATTCCAAGGAAGCCGAAGATCTCACGCCTTACATGCCGGAAGTGGAAGAGAACCCGGTGCAGGGATTACATATTTCGGATTTGATCGCTGCTTTTCAAAAAGCGTTAAACAAAGCAGTCAAACGCACATCGTATGCCCGTATTCAGCGGGATGAAATATCGGTAAAGGACCGGATCCGTCAGGTCATGGATGCCCTGGAGGAGGTTGGGCCGGGAGGCAGGATACTGTTCTCCAAGCTGCTTCACGAAGAGATGGTACGGCATGAAATCGTAGTCACCTTCCTGGCCATTTTGGAGCTGATGAAAATGAAGCAAATTTTGTGCTACCAGGAGAAGTTGTTTGAAGATATCGTCATGGAGTGGAGAGGGGAAGGACGCATTGATGGATTATCCGAAGCTGAAATCGATTATTGAGGGGCTTCTGTTCCTGTCGGGAGAAGAGGGCTTGTCGGTTAGGCAAATTGCTGAGATCACCGAGCAGTCGGATGGCCTGGTTGGCGAAGCGCTTGAAGATATGAAGGAAGAATGGGAGCGCCATGAGCGGGGGATTCAGATCGTACAGATTGCGGGGAGTTACAAAATCGCTACGCTGGCCGAGCACGCTCCGTATTTCGAGCGCCTGGCGTATTCGCCTTCCCGCTCCTCCTTGTCGCAAGCCGCACTCGAAACACTCTCCATCGTTGCCTATCGGCAACCGATTACGCGCGTAGAGATTGAAGATATCCGCGGTGTCAAGTCCGAACGGGCTATTCATACGCTGGTAAGCAAAGGATTGATCGAGGAAGTCGGACGCGCCGAGGCGATTGGCAGACCGATTTTGTATGGAACGACCAAGTCCTTCCTGGAATACTTCGGGCTTGCCAACATCAAGGATTTGCCGGAGCCGTCGCAATTTGAGGATAACGATAATTTAGAAGAGGAAACGCAGCTGTTGTTTGATAAGCTTGACGGTCGTCAGCTTACGTTCGATGATGTAGAGGAAAGTTAGCCATTATACACACGAAAGATTGTAATAGAATCCTGGGCGTGGAGGAATCCACCGTCCGGGATTTTTTTATGCCGCTTGCGAAAGTTTGAAATCAAGGACTTGGAACAGTTTCGCATCATTTGGAGGTGCTTTTGCCATACTAAGCCAAGCGGATAACATTTTACTAAGTACGTCTTGGGGGTTACTTCGTGAGGGTATGGATCTTTCTGGCGGTCGGTTTGGTCGTTCTCCTCATCATATTGCTGGTCGTTGTGCTTCGTTCCAAGGTAACGATTAAGCTGGATGTGGTTCTAAAAAAAGATGAATATAAAGTATTAGCGGAAATCAAAATGATCTTCGGCTTGATTACGCGCAAATATGCAGTCCCCTTTCACCTGGCGAACGGTGGGATCGAGTTTAAGAAGGAAACCGTTCCTGTAGACGGAGAAGAGGGAAATACACACGATTCAAAAAAGGAAAAGGCTTCGAGCAGAACGATCAAATTTAAGGATTACGGGCGAGCTGTGCTTTCAACAAAAGGTTTCAAAAAATGGATGAGGCAAACGATGGCGGCCGTTCATCTCATGGATGTGCGCTGGTCCACCCGAATTGCTTTGGAGCATGCGGCTGATACGGCGGTAGCGACCGGGCTGCTGCATGGCATAAAGCATACGCTTCTTGGATGGATGTCGTATCGCCTGATCATGGAAGAGCTGCCTCAAATCGATGTAGTGCCGATCTTTAACGGTCCGCCGCAAATTTCCACAGAGCTTAACTGCATAGCGAAAATCTCCTGCGGAAAAGCTATGTATGCTGGACTGGTACTTATAGTTCGCGTGTTAAAGGTGAAAGGAGGAATTAGATCATGGCAGAACACCCTATTCAAGGCTTGATGCAAACGGCTATGGAAAACATCAAGGGAATGGTGGACGTTAATACGATTGTAGGCGACCCGGTGAATACGCCTGACGGCAGCGTTATCCTGCCAATCAGTAAAGTGGCTTTTGGTTTTGCAGCCGGCGGTAGTGACTACAACGTTGAGGCGGGAGCCACACACCAAGCGACCACTAACGGGACGCACAACGATCATAGTGCCCTTCCTTTTGGTGGCGGCAGCGGGGGTGGCGTGTCCATTCGACCGATTGCTTTCCTGGTCGTGGGTAAAGAAGGCGTGCACATCGTGCCGCTGGACAATCAAACCCATCTGTTTGAACGGATTATTGATGCGACCCCGTATTTACTCGATCAAATCCAGTCGATGTTTCAATCAGGCAGCAATGCCGCGAACAGCACTACGCCTCCGCCTGCGTACTGATTGGAGCAAGCAAATCCCTTTCGTTCATGACGGAAGGGATTTTTGCTGTTAGGATTATTGAATTTATGGGCTTTCAGCGTTTCTCTTACGAAATGGACATACCTTTAGCGCGGACGACATATACTTGTACAAGATTTCTGAACACCGGAGGATAAGATGATGAAAATGAAATGGACGAACTGCAAGTCTTTGTTATCCATGTTGATTGCGATAAGCTGCTTGCTGGTTACGGCTGTCCCCGTGCATTCGGATCATGAGAATGGCCCCACCAATCATGCGCAGGCAGCTGCACTGATTGATGTCACTTCCGGTAGAGTGCTGTACAGCAAAAACGGGGACGAGCGTTTAAGAATCGCAAGCCTGACCAAGATCATGACAGCTATCGTGGCCATTGAACACGGCAAGCTGGACGATCGCGTCAAGATCTCCAAAAATGCTTTTGCCAAAGAAGGCTCCTCGCTCTTCCTGAAGCTTGGTGAGGAGATGACGCTTGAGAATCTGCTGTATGGATTAATGCTGCGATCCGGCAACGACGCCGCGACGGCCATTGCCGAACATGTCGGGGGGACGGAAGAAGGCTTTGTGTTGCTGATGAACGAGAAGGCGGCCGGGCTCGGCTTGACGAACTCGCATTTTATGAATCCCCATGGACTGGATCATGATGAACATTACTCTTCCGCTAATGACGTAGCCAAACTGACGGCTTATGCCCTCAAGAACCCTGTCTTTAGCGAGATTGTCAAAACCCCGACCAAGAAAGCGCCCAATCCGAATGAAGCGTGGGACTACAAATGGGATAACAAAAACAAGATGCTTCGTTTCTATGAGGGGGCGGACGGCGTCAAAACCGGTTACACCAAAAAAGCATTCCGCTGCCTGGTGAGCTCCGCCACCCGAAACGGTCAGCAGATTGCGGCGGTCACGCTGAATGACGGCAACGATTGGAATGATCATTCCAAGATGCTGGATTACGGATTTGCCCATTTTCCACTGAAAAAGGTTATGGAGAAAGGGCAGAAGATCCAGGGCTATCCACTGGTCACGGGCGGTTCTTTTACGTATGCGTTTGCGCATGATGAGGAAGCACGCCTGGTGAAGAGACTGGTCCTGCATAAAGCGAGTACACCCGATTTGTCTTTCGGACTGCGGGGTCATATTGAACTGCTGCTCGATAATGTCAGCATCGGCAAAGTTCCGGTCTATGCGGAAGGAAGCAAGCTTCCTGAAGCCCCTGAGATCTTGCAGAAGTCCAGAAGCACTTCCGGACCCATCGGTTCGTTGTCGCTGTGGCAGTCTGCAGGAGAAGTGCTTAGGCATCTGTTCAGGGCCAAATCATAACTAGCCTTCGCTTAAGAGATCGTGTATTCTCACGCAGCGGGGCAGCAAACGGGGGCGAAGAGATGATCAATTTGATTTGGATGGGGATGATACTGATCGGCTTTTGCTTTGCGGCAATTAACGGGAACATCGATAGTGTTACAAAAGCCGCATTTGACGGAGCCCAGACGGGAGTGACCGTCTCCTTCGGTCTCATCAGCATACTGGTATTCTGGCTTGGCATGATGCGCCTGGCAGAGGACGCGGGCCTGCTGAAGAAGGTTGCCAAGCTGCTGGGCCCGGTTGTCCGCTTCCTGTTCCCGGATGTACCGAAGAATCATCCCGCTATGGGGTATATATTGTCCAACATGAGCGCCAATTTGTTCGGTCTGGGCAATGCGGCGACTCCGATGGGAATCAAAGCGATGCAGGAGCTTCAGAAGTTAAACCCGGATAAGGAAACAGCGTCTCCGGCGATGTGCACGCTGCTGGCATTAAACACGGCCAGCATTACGCTGATACCGACAACGCTAATCGCGATCAGGCTGAATTATGAGTCAGCCAATCCTTCGGAAATCGTTGGGACCACGCTTTTGGCCACAGCGATTGCGACGGCGGCCGCCATTATGGCTGACCGATGGTATCGAAGAAGGACGATACGCCGCCAGAAGCCGCCGGGAATCGGTACAAGCCTGAACCCGGATGTGAAGGGGTGATGATTCTTGCTGTCATGGATTAATCTCGTTTCCGCCTGGTCTATTCCCATTATTATCGCATTCATTCCGCTTTATGCTTATACCCGCAAAGTGCCCGTATATGAATCGTTTGTGGATGGAGCCAAGGACGGCTTCTCCACGGCGATTGGGATCATCCCGCACTTGGTTGGCATGATGGTCGCCATTAGCGTATTCCGGTCTTCCGGCGCGCTGGAATTTTTTGTGGGTTGGACGGGCCCCTTTCTGCAATCGCTAGGGGTACCGAGCGAGATTTTGCCATTGGGAATTCTTAGGCCGCTGACGGGTACCGGCTCGCTCGCTTACACAACGGAGCTGATCCGCGCATACGGTCCGGATTCCATGATTGGCCGAATCGCTTCGACCATACAGGGAAGCACGGACACGACCTTATATGTACTGACCGTCTATTTTGGCGCTGTGGGTATCCGCAATGGCCGCTATGCGCTGAAGGTCGGGCTGTTCTCCGATTTGATCGGTTTTATTGCGGCGATTGCCGTCTGCCTGCTGGTGTTCGGTTAATTGATGATCGTTTGAACGGTCTGAGTAAGACGGAGCGTTTTTTCTATGTAACAGGACGTATGCCCATACCCTTGATTCCACCTTGTCATATACTGCTGCAATTACAAATTGTAGTAGGGGTGATGAAATGGAAATCGAGGGTTTTGTTATTCATCATACCGTGTGCGAGCGGGAACCGCGGAACTGGGATTTTAAAATCCATTCGGACGGCTCGGTCTCTTCTTCATCCGTGCTGGTTCAGCCGGGACAGATTCACATCTGTCTGGAGGGCGACTTCAACATCGGCTACGAGTCCATGTCGCTGGATCAGAAAACACAGCTGTTTACCGCCAGCAAAATCATTTTGGAGCTATCCAGACTCCATGATATTTCCCCGTTATACTTGTTTCCTCACTCCGACTCCTGCCCCGGGGCACATTTTCCATGGAACGCGCTTGTGATTTATCCTGTCGATGGTTATCATTAGGAATGAGGTGACCTAACGAACATGGAGAGATTACAGAAAATTATGGCACAGGCCGGAGTCGCTTCCCGCCGCAAGTGCGAGGAATTGATTCTTGAAGGCAAGGTGCAGGTAAACGGAGAGACCGTTACCGAACTCGGCACGAAGGCCGATCCAGCCCAGGATATCATTACGGTTTCAGGCAAACCGATTAAGAATGAGAAAAAGGTATACATTATGCTGAATAAGCCGAAGGGTGTCATTACAAGCGCTTCTGATCCAGAAGGCCGAAAAATTGTATCGGATTATCTCAAGGGCATTAAAGAGCGGGTATATCCGATTGGACGTTTGGACTACGATACGGAAGGACTCCTGCTGCTGACCAATGACGGCGAGTTTGCCAATCTGCTCAGCCACCCTAAATATCATGTACCCAAAACGTATTTGGCTACCGTGAAAGGGGTGCCGCATGGCACCGAACTGGACAAGCTGCGTCAAGGGATTATGCTGGAAGACGGAATGACGTCTCCTGCCGAGGTGGAGTATAAGGATGTGGATCCGGATAATAAACAATCCGTCATATCGATTACCATTCATGAGGGGCGCAACCGTCAAGTCAGAAGGATGTTTGAAGCGATTTCTCATCCGGTAACGCGATTGAAGCGGATATCCTATGGGGATCTGCTGCTGCAAAATTTAAAACGGGGCTTGTACCGCCATTTGACAGCAGATGAAATCAACCAGCTTTTGCAGATGGCGAAAGCCGCTAAGCCGGGCGGGAAACCGAAGAGAAAACGTTAAACCCGACACATAATATTCAAAATGGCGAGCGGCGTTTATGACAAATTTCGTTATAATTGTTCATAGGATGTTCACACCCGTAGTATACGATATGATGAATGTCATAGAAAGGAAGCTGCTGCTTTATGGGCAAATCAAAGAAAAGCGTACAGATTGTGATTCTGCTTGCCATTATCCTGGTCGGAGTGTACGCCGTTGCAACCGTTGTATTCGGCTCTGATGAGGTTCCCAAAGTGGGTCAAAAGGCAGCGGATTTTGAACTTCTAGGCATGGATGGCGGCGTACATACCATGAGTGAATACGAGGGTAAGGCCAGGGTTATTAATTTCTGGGGCACCTACTGTCCGCCATGCGTGCGGGAAATGCCGGCTCTTCAAGCCCAGTGGGAGAAATGGAACAGTCAAGGCGTTGAGATCATCGGAATTAATGTGGGAGAGAACAAAATGACCGTTGAGAATTTTGTTGGTCAAACCGGCGTGAAGTTCCCCATACTGATGGATCCTAAACGGAATGCTGTTGCCAGCTTCGGGGTTGGCCCCATGCCAACCACCTTTTTTGTTACGGCCTCTGGCAAGATTGACCATATTCGTATAGGCGAACTGGATTTGAACACCCTTGATAAACAAATTGAACAGTTGGTGAATGCGAAATGAGTCAAGGTTCCAAGCCTTTGATCCAGAACACGAAGTGTGATTGTGGACACCAGAATCCAACGGGGACGGTCCTCTGCGAGGCTTGCGGCAAGCCGCTGACCGAAGAAGCGGAGGCCCAACCGATTCTGGAAATGCGGTATGACGGGGTTGCTCGTCGCTCACAGAAAGAAAATCCCGGTATTATCGATCGGGTATGGAATTTCTTTTCTTCGGTAAAAGTAGCAATATATCTGATAGTGCTTACGCTGATCGGCTCCTCGCTAGGCACCATCTTTCCGCAGGAAAGCACATTCCTTAACATTGACCCCTCAGTCTATTACAAAGAGGAGTACGGACAGCTGGGGCATATTTATTACTTGCTCGGGCTGTCTCATACATACACGTCATGGTGGTTCGTACTGCTGCTTGTCATGATCGGCGCATCTCTTGTCATTTGCAGTCTTGACCGGGTCCTGCCGCTGTACAAAGCGCTCAGCAGACAGCGGGTTCCGAAGCATATGTCCTTCCTTACCCGCCAGAAGGTGGTATACCAAGGGCATGTTGATGAGGACGGTGCCGACTGGGTTGAACGGGTGAAGCCGATTATTAAGAAGAAGGGCTACCGCGTACGAACGGATGGCGGAACCCTACTGGCAGAGAAGCAGCGGTTCAGCCGCTGGGGCCCCTATGTTCTGCATATCGGCCTGATTATTTTCCTGCTTGCTGTTCTTGGACGGAATCTTCCTGGACTGCATATGGACGAGCACATGGCTTTCCCTCAGGATGAGCCTGTGCATATCAAGAACACCAGTTATTATTTATTGAACGACGGCTTTAAGGTGGAGTTTTATACCGAGGACGATATGCCTGAGGAATTTAAAGGCAAGAATAAAGTACTGCCGAAGGAATTCCAAACCCAGGCGATTCTGTATATGTGCGAGGCCAATTGTGACGATCTCGATAAAGAGCCTCAGCTCGTGGAATTGACACGCCATAACATTGAGGTGAATCATCCACTCAATTACAAAGGGTTAAAAGCTTATCAATTCGATTATGATCTGACCCCGATTCTCCGTACGGTTTCGCCGGTGCTGATAGACAGTAAGAGCGGGAAGGAATACGGCAAAATCACATTGTCGATCGACGATCCTCAAAGAGAGTATCAGGCGGGAGAATATACGTTAACGCTTACACAATCCTTTACCGATTTTGGACTTGGCGATAACGGCAAACCGGTAAACCTGTCACCTAACCCGAATGCGCCTGCATTCTTATTTCTGATTAAGGGACCTGAACTGCCGAAGGAAGGCATTCAATACTTCTACTTCCCTAAGCAGATTGATAAGGAGCGCTTTAATCAGGAAGCGATCAATGCACAGCTGGCGGGTGGGGAAGCGCTCGTACAACTGGATGTGCTGAGCATGGACGATGTGGACTTTTCGGAATCTACGACTTATCTGAATATTCGTGTGGATAAAGCCATGCCGTTCATTTGGATTGGTTGTTTTATCGGTATGATCGGCCTGGTCATGGGCTTTTATTTCACCCATCGCCGGATCTGGCTGCGTATTGATAACGGAACGCTGACACTTGGCGCGCATACGAACAAGAACTGGTTTGGACTTCGCAAGGAGATCTCCGCGATCCTCAAGCAAATGAATATCGAAGTCGATGAAAAGTCATTGGAGAATAACAGGGGGACTAAGCATGAATCTAATTGATTTTAGCGGCGACGCATTTATCGTGGCCTTTACCTTATACTGCGTGGCATTTATCATGTATGCACTTGCCGTCATGGGACGCCGGTTCCGCAAACGCGACCCGGAAGCCCATTTGGCGAAGTGGGGCAAGATCGCGTTTGTTACGACAACGATCGGTTTGATCGGACACTTGCTGTACTTCTTTACAAGATGGGCGGGCTCGGGACACGTGCCGGTCAGCAACATGTATGAGTTTATGTCCTTCTTGTCGATGGCAATCATGATTGCCTTCCTCGTACTTTATTTTATCTACAAAAAATCGCTGCTCGGATTGTTTGCACTGCCGCTGGCAATCCTGATCATGGCCTATGCCGCCGTGTTCCCGCAGCAGGTGCAGCCGCTGATTCCTTCGCTCCAGTCCTATTGGCTGGGTATCCACGTTACGTTGGCGGCGCTGGGCGATGCGTTTTTTGCGGTCGGTTTTATTGCCGGCCTGATGCATCTGCTCCGTACCGTTAACTTTAGCGGAACGGACAAGGGCTCGCGCAAGGAACAGCGCTGGCTTGAGCTCGTCATGTTTGCCATCGTGGTGCTGATCGGATTTATATTGTCGGTATACAGCTTCCGTGCAGGTGGATATCAGGCTGAATTTAACCAGACTTTGGTTGACCCGAAGACAGAAAATAGTACAATAGTAAAAGTGGAATATAACATGCCACCGCTTGTCGCACCATATAAGAGCGAGACGGAGAGCATGCAGTCCTTCTTGGGCATGAAATCTCCACTCATGGAAGCCCCGTCCTGGATGCACGGCGTGAATGCGGGACGGAAGCTGAATACGGTGATATGGTCGCTGATCACGGGGTTGATCCTGTACGGTTTGCTTCGCCTGATCCTTCGCAAACCGCTGGCAAAATTCATTCAGCCAGCACTTAATAGATTGGATCCGGACGATCTGGATGAAATCAGTTATCGAGCCATTGCGATTGGGTTCCCGGTATTTACACTGGGAGGTCTCATATTCGCCATGATTTGGGCAGAAATTGCATGGGGCCGATTCTGGGGCTGGGATCCAAAGGAAGTATGGGCGCTTATTACATGGTTGTTCTACAGCGTGTACCTTCATCTCCGGCTTTCGCGCGGCTGGCAGGGTAAATACTCATCCTGGCTGTCCGTTATCGGCTTTATCGTGGTCATGTTTACGCTGGTCGGCGTCAACTTGATTATCGCGGGCCTGCATTCCTATGCGGGAACCGATTAATTGTCAATAGAATAGCAGTGAATGATCAATCAGAAGGGCCCTTTCTTATTCAAGAGGGCCGCTTCTGATTTTCCCTATAAAAATGAAGGAGTTGGCCGCCAATGTCAGAGCACGGAAATCGTATTCTTGTTGTTGATGATGAAGAACGGATTCGCCGATTGTTAAAAATGTATTTGGAGAAGGAAGGGTATGAAATCGAAGAGGCGGAGGATGGAGAAACCGCTCTTCGCAAAGCAAGCTCGGAAGATTACGGGCTCGTTATTTTGGATGTGATGCTGCCCGGGATGGATGGAGTCGAAGTATGCACGCGTCTCCGTCAGGTGAAGTCTACCCCTATTCTCATGCTGACAGCCAAGGGTGAGGAGATCAATCGCGTACAGGGATTTGAAGTGGGGGCCGACGATTATGTTGTGAAGCCGTTCAGTCCGCGCGAGGTGATTTATCGCGTGAAAGCGATATTGCGCCGATCATCCGCTACGGCCTATTTGAGCAAGGAACCGAACCCAAGCAACAGCATTGTTTTCCCGCATTTGATCATTGAACATGATGCTCACCGCGTGACGGCCGGAGGGCATGAAATCAGCTTGACACCGAAGGAGTATGAGCTTCTGCACTACCTGGCTTCGTCCCCGGACAAAGTATTCTCCCGCGAAGAACTGCTTAAGGACGTATGGAATTATGAATTTTTCGGCGATCTTCGCACAGTCGATACCCATGTGAAGCGGCTGCGCGAGAAGTTAAATAAGGTATCTGCTGAATCCGCAGCGATGATTACGACAGTATGGGGAGTAGGCTACAAGCTGGAGGTACCAAAGTAACGTGAGTTTCTGGAGATCACTCGTCGGCAAGCTGTGGATTACGATAACCTGTTTAGTCGCGTGCGTACTACTGACGCTCGGATTATTTTTGCTCCCCTATATCGATACCACGTTTGCGAATTCGGATGCCATCAAACGTTTATTTACTTATGTGGCCATTATCGGTTTTTCGATGACCACCTTTTTCGGGTTGTTTCTGTTAACGAAGATTACCCAGCCCATGCAGCAGCTCATTGAGGCAGCCAACGACATTCGTAAAGGGAAGTATGGCACTCGGCTAAATCTTGTGACCAGTGATGAGATTGGCGAGCTGGCCAATACGTTCAACCATATGGCAGCAGAGCTGGAAACGAATATCCGCAATTTGAACCATGAGAAGGAGCATCTGTCCAGTGTGCTGAGAAGTATGAGCGACGCGGTGATTACGTTTGATAATCATGGTCAGGTCATTCTGGTGAACCCGCCAGGGCAGGAAATCATGAAAACCTGGAAAGGTCTGCAGTGGGATGATGAGCTGCAGGGCGGAGGCTGGGCGGCCGATGTCATGCCGAAACCGCTCAGTGAGCTTTATTATGCCACCGTGAACGAAGGAAAGGACCAAAGCGCTGACTTGCATGTGAAGCAGGGGATATGGTCAGCCCATATGGCTCCCTTATATTCGGATGATGTGATCCGCGGCGCCGTTGTTGTGTTAAGAGATATTACCGAGCAAGTTACGCTGGAGAAGATGCGTACGGATTTCATCGCCAACGTGTCGCACGAAATCCGTACACCGCTGTCCATGATGCAGGGCTACAGTGAAGCGCTGCTTGACGGGATGGCGGCTTCACCGGAAGAGAGCAGGGAGCTGATACAGGTGATTCATGAGGAATCCCTTCGTATGGGCCGGCTGGTGAAGGATCTGCTTGATTTAACCCGTATGGAAGCGGGGCATGCAGAGTTGTCCCTGCGGGAGATGGATGCAGGTGAATTGTGTGAAAGGGTATACCGGAAGTTCACCGTACGCGCCAAGGAGAGAGATATTGACCTTCAGCTCAACAAACTTCACTCGAATCTTCTGCTCGAAGCGGCGGATGAAGACAAGCTTGAACAGGTGCTGACCAATCTGCTGGACAACGCTTTTCGTCATACGCCTTCAGGCAAGCAGATCCGAATCATTGCAGATCGGATTACCGTATCGAACACAGAGGCTCTCCAGGTAAAGATTAGCGACCAAGGCGTCGGTATTCCGCCTGAAGATCTTCCTTTTGTTTTCGAGCGATTCTACAAGGCCGATAAAGCGCGTGTGCGGGGAGAGACGGTGGGAACCGGCATAGGCCTTGCCATCGTGAAAAATATCGTGACAGCGCATCATGGCACGATTAACGCAACAAGTGAAGTAGGCGAAGGAACGGTGTTTACGATGATTATTCCAACTAAATCGGCAGAATCTTAGGGAATGTCTCCACAAAAGACAAAACACGCTCGAAAGGAGCGTGTTTTTTTGTTGAAATTAAGGGGTTAATCTTGTTCTACGTGGAACAATGATTAACCCCTTATACCTTATAACTGGCCTGAAATTAGCCCAGCGCGATTTGCTGCGCGGTGTTCAGTTCTGACAGCCCGGTAAGCTTGATCAGAACGTCTTTAGGAACGTCTTTGTCCACCGTCAGAAGCATGATGGCTTCACCGCCGATGACTTTACGTCCAACCTGCATGGAGGCGATGTTGACATCGTTCTCGCCGAGCAGGGTTCCGACACGACCGATAATGCCCGGTTTGTCGTTATGGGAGATCAGAATCAGATGACCTTCCGGAGAGATATCGACCGGGAATTTATCCAGACGAACAATTCGTTCGCCGTAACCCAGCAGGAGTGTACCTGCGACAATTCGCTCCAAACCGTTTTGCGTCTTAAGCGTAACGGTAACGAGGTTGGTGAAGTCTTTGGTTTTTGGTGTCTGGGACACAACGACGTGCAGATCACGGCTCTTCGCCAAATGCATGGAGTTTACAATATTCACTTCGCTTCCGAGGTGACGCTCCAGCACACCCTTCACGATGTATCGGGTCAGGGCTTGGGTATCAACTTCAGCCAGCTCGCCTGCATAGTCGACGTGAATCTCCTTCACCGCATGTGCGGTGATCTGAGCGGCCACACTGCCCAATTTCTCGCCGAGCGAGAAGTATGGCTGCAGTTTGTTCATCACGCTAGCCGCTACAAGCGGGAAGTTGACCGCATTCTTAAACGGCTCGTTGCGCAGGATATGAAGCACTTGTTCCGACACATCGATTGCAACGTTCTCCTGAGCCTCAACGGTAGATGCGCCCAAATGCGGGGTCACGATAACCTTGGGATGGTTCAGGAACGGATGATCGCTTTCAGGCGGCTCATGTTCGAATACGTCAAATGCGGCTCCGGCAACAATGCCTTCATCGATCGCTTCCACGAGGGCGCGTTCGTCAATAATGCCGCCACGGGCGCAGTTCACGATGCGCATGCCGCGCTTCATCACTTCGAATTGCGGTCTTGCGATCATATGGCGCGTTTCCGGCGTAAGCGGAGTATGGACCGTAATGAAGTCTGCATTGCGGATAATGTTATCCACCGAGGAAAGCGTTACGCCCAGTTTGTCCGCACGCTCTTCCGTCAGGAACGGATCGAAGGCAAGAATGTTCATGCCAAAAGCCTTGGCGCGTTTAGCCACCTCGCTGCCGATTCGTCCCATTCCCATAACGCCCAGCGTTTTGTTGCGCAGCTCAACGCCGAGGAAGGATTTGCGGTCCCAAGATCCGCCCACAGTTTTGGCATAGGCCTGAGGGATGTGGCGGGCGAGGGCAATCATCATGGCAAACGTATGCTCTGCTGTTGTAATCGTATTACCGTCAGGCGCATTAATAACAACGATCCCGCGCTTCGTAGCAGCTTCAAGATCAATGTTGTCAACGCCAACGCCTGCACGGCCGACAACCTTGAGATTGGTTCCTGCATTCATAATGCGTTCTGTCACACGTGTCTGACTCCGTACGAGGAGCCCGTCGTATTCACCGATAATGGCAGTGAGCTCATCTTCATTAAGCCCGGTTTTTTTGTCTACCTGCACGTCGGCGGCATCCATTAACTGCTGGATCCCCAAATCACTGATCGGATCCGATACCAATACTTTAAACATGGTTTCTCTTCCTCCTTAAAATCCTCTATAAAATGCGGTACTGCAATATTGAATAAGGATTACGCTGGGGCGTATTCCGTTATACACCAAAGATTCCAATAAAGCTGCAAGAGGTCTATACAGGTTTGACGCGGTGTCGTGGCAAAGAGACAGGAACATAAAAAAACTCCCAATCCGCATACTACCTCCGTAGTAAGGGACGAGAGTTATTCGTGGTGCCACCCTTATTCGCTGCCAACTTGCGGCAGCCTCAAGCGGTCTGTTCAGACCATGATTGGTAACGGATATCATCCGATTTGCGCCTACTTCAAGTTTCAGCGAAATATCTCAGGAACGCTCAAGAATACTTTTACGCCACCGATTTACACCCACCATCGGCTCTCTGAGGACGTTACAGCTTCTCTTTTCCATCATCGGTTTTCACAGATTAATTTTTTCATAATGTATCATGGCTCTAACATTGTGTCAATAGGTGTTTATTCTGTCCATAGGCCTTATAGTAGGGGAAGAAACAAGAGATAGCCTTGAATGTCATGCCGTTAATTTGCTATGATGCATATGCCCGCCTATGATTGAATTATTCTAATATTACTGTGGTTGTACACGAAGATAATCTTAAAAATCAAGATGAAAGACAGGCCCATCTTCTATGAAAAAATTTAAAATACGCGTAAAAAGAATCGAAGCCCATCAATTAAACGATCGGCTGCTGCTTATTAATCTGTATCTTACCCAAGGATTGACACTCATTGCAGGTTTGATCTGGATCCTGTTTCAGCAGAGGAATCCGTTTGGGCTCTTTGTCATCCCGAAGAATATCGAGTTTGTTTATTGGGGGCTCGGACTTGCTGCAGCAATGCTGGTCGTGGATTTTATATTATCCCGGTTTGTGTCAGAGGATAGTATGGACGATGGCGGAATCAATGAAATGTTGTTCCGGAAAAGGCCGGTTTGGCATATTTTTGTTATAGCTCTGATCGTATCCATCTGCGAGGAGTTATTGTTTCGAGGAGCTATCCAGCATGCGTTCGGACCATATTGGACAAGTATCTTGTTCGCACTTATTCATGTCAGATATTTAAAACATTGGCTTCCAACTGGGTGGGTTTTCTTAAGCAGTTACGGTCTTGGCTACGTCTATATTCAAACGGGTACCATTTGGGCGCCCATCCTGTGTCATTTTCTGATTGATTTCATATCAGGAATGTTGATTCGGTTTCGGAGGAAAGAGGAACATGAACGAACTTAGCAGAATGCAACGACATCAGAGCCGAAATAAAAGCCGCAAGAACAAGTCAACGGCTCAATCAGAAAAAAGAACGGCAGCGAAGTCGCAACAAGCAGATGAAACGAGGAATCGATCTAAATCGCCACCCTCCACAAGCTCCGTGGAGCAAAAGCACCAGAGCAGCAGTACAGCGGATGGATTGAGCCGTTCCAGATCGACCCGGTCCCGCCAGCGTCAATCAGAGGAGGAAGTGTCCGCTCCTAAACGAACGAATACATATTCCTCTTATCGCGTAAGAATGAGCAAATGGTTTGTGAACTCATTGATCGTCATTTTCATATTGTTAATGGTAGGTCTTCTGTGGTGGGGACTTATCGGAGCGCCTCCATTAAAGGAATTGTTAAAGGAGTTATTATGAGTGTGTTGATGTGGATAGCAGGTGCTGCGGCACTCGGTGCAGGCGCTATCGGCTGGATGAGGGCTGAAGCTAAGGGTTATCGAGTGCGTGAAGAAGAAGTGGTATCCGAAAGTATCCCTCACTCGTTTGACGGGTTTCGGATATTGTTCATCACCGATATACATCGCAGACAATTGTCAGAAGTGAAGCTATTATCCAATCTATCCTCGGTGGACTGCGTACTGCTTGGTGGAGATATTACGGAAAGAGGGGTACCCCTTCAGCGGATGAGGCATAACATGTCGGTGCTGGTCCGTATCGCACCCGTGTATGCCGTCTTGGGGAATCATGATCTGCATGCAGGCAAGGACGCTGTCCGTAAAGTATTGCGGGAGAGCGGCGTCATTCTGCTGAATGACAAAACCGTTACGTTAAAGCGGAGTAACGAGCTTATTGCTCTCAGCGGAGTAAGGCAGCCGGCCAGCCGGAAGCACCCGTACACAAGATTTCGGGGAAATGCAGCCGAAGACCAGTATCACATCATTCTGGTGCATGATCCGATATGGGTCAAAGGCAAGGAAGCAGTAGATGGGGATCTAGTGCTGGCAGGACATACCCATGGGGGACAGATTGTGCTGCCAATTGCCGGAGCCGTTCGTCTGGCGCGCTTTTACAAGAAGTTTAAATCCGGATGGTATACGCTGCCGAGAAAGACGGGCGAAACCCAACCTTCTTCCAGGATGCTGATCAGCCGGGGATTCGGTACCTCCCATATCCCGCTGCGCTTGCAATGTCCCGCAGAATATCATGTGCTTACATTACGCAAAAAACCTTAATTCGATCGTCAAATGGCGACGGCAGAATTAAGGTTTTTGTGTTTTGTCGGATTATCTTATTTTAGGTTCGATTAATTGCGGATCCACAAAGCCATACCCTTTGGCTTCAAGCTTGGTCAGCAAGGTATCAAGGGCCTCTACGGTCCAGGGAAGCTCATGCATCAGAATGTTGCTGCCAGGGTGAAGCTGTTCCAGCACATTGCTGACTACGGCTTCGGGTTTGTTTTTGTTTTTGCTTTCCCAATCCAGCGAACCGTTGGACCAGGTCATGAACAGCAGGTCATGATCCAGGGCAACTTCCTTGACGGTATCTCCGCCTGAGCCAAACGGAGGACGGAAAAACTTCGGTTCCGATCCGGTCGCTTCTTTGACGATTTGCTGTACATCCCCGATCTGTTCCTTTACCTTCTGTTTGCTTTCTTTTTTCAAGTCGATATGATCCCAGGAATGATTCCCAATGATTTGACCGCGGTCATGGATCAGTTTTAACAGCTCTGGATGCTCCTTCGCACGGTATCCATTGACAAAGAAAATCGCTTTGGCATCATGTTTGTCCAGCGTATCGATCATTTGGTTGATCATCGTTTCATCCTTAGGGCCGTCATCAAACGTGAGCAGCACGACTTTTTCTGGTACGGAATCATCATTGGGAACGATGCGATACACCTTATTCATGTGATATTTCGGTTCAGACGGTGCCTCGGTGTCAGGACTCTTGACAGCTTCATCTGATGGGTCCGCGGATTTATCCACGTCAGGCTCAGCTTCAGGTTTGTCCGTTTCGGTTGCCATGTCGGCACCTTCTTTCGGAGTGGACACCTGACCGGAGGTTTCATTTTGCTGCGCTGCCCTGTCATTACCGACTTCCGTGGCCGTGCTTTGCTTCTGAGCCGCGCCGTTGCTGCCGCATGCGCTGAGCATAAGGCAGAAAGCCAGCAGAAGTACTGTTCGTGTTCTAACCATGATTCCATCTCACTTTCCTGTATTTATGTAGCATGAGTTCTTGGCGGTGCGAGAACAATAATCTCGAGTTTATCATAGAAGGAGGTATCATTTGTGAAGACTTCGTCATTTCTATATGGTGTCATTATCGGTGCCGTTGCATGCCGGATGATTTCCCGTAACAACAGCAGGTTCTTCTCCTCAATGATGAAAGATGCGAATCTAGGCCGATTCGCGGATACCGCGATGAGTAAAATTCAGGGCACAAAGAGCCAGCAATATTCTGGCTTCAGCCAAGAAAGCGTGTCTCCCAGTTCAGGCCGACATGATTCCACTCATTCCAATGGAACTGCAGGGGTACAGACATCGACTCATTCGAAGGCTGCCAACCTGAAACAAGTCAAGGATTTCATCCGAAACAACCCTGATGTCAAAAACGAAGTCGAACAGATTTTGAAAGAGACCCATACCGTCATACCGGGTTTGTAAACGGCATGAACCATTTTGAATCATTCTCGGGGAGCGGCCACACGATTCCCTGTGAATGATTCTTTTTTCTTTAGCTACATATTTACGTGCATTTGTGGTTATTAAATGATAAAATCAATTATATAAAACCATTTTTATCACGTCATAATCCAGACATCATAATTTGTTATAAACTTTTGTTTTACGTAAGGAGGATCCTGTCATGAAAATAGAGCGTTTGAGTCAAGATAAGATACGGATTTTCCTCACGTTTGACGATCTGAGTGAGCGAGGGATCCAGAAGGAAGAGATGTGGCAGGAAATACCGAAAGTTTATGACCTGTTTACGGAGATGATGGATCAGGCATACAGTGAACTCGGATTTGATGCCACCGGACCTCTTGCCGTTGAGGTGTTTGCACTGCCTGCCCAGGGCATGGTGGTTATTGTGACGAGAGGGAAATACGATCATCATTTCGGCGGCTTATCCGAAGAAGATATGCCGGACGAGATTTATGAAATGGAAGTAACGCTGGATCAAAGTGATACGATCGTCTATGTTTTTCAGGATTTTGAAGTGCTCATTGAAGCATCGCATATGTTGAAGGACCTTGTAGGCGGAGCGGGTAAGCTCTATCACTATATGGATAAATGGTTTTTATACTTCGATCCTGAGGAATTGGATAGCGAGAAGCTGCCGGCGGTTATTGCGATGCTGGCTGAATTCGGTGAATCCTCTTCAGTAACCGAGGCGATGCTGGAGGAATACGGGAAGAAAGTCATGCCTCAGCAAGCAGTTGAGGTTATCTGTACACACTTCCAGCGTCAGCATTAATGAAGGTGGGCGTGCGTGCCGGACTTCAGGCCCGCAACTAACGGAAGGGGAATTTTAGTGCTGGTGTTCTCGGTAATTGCGTCAGCTTTGGCGCCGGGACTCGCATTGCTCACGTATTTTTACCTGAAAGATAGGTATGATCAAGAGCCCCTGCACATGGTGATCAAGGTGTTCATGTTAGGGGTTCTGATCGTTTTCCCGGTTATGATTCTGCAGCGGGGAATGATACTATGGCTTGGCGACAATCCGGTAGTCAACTCATTGTTCGTTTCGGCGGGCGTTGAGGAATTTCTGAAATGGTTCGTAATGTATCATATCATTTTTAACCATACGGAATTTGACGAGCCTTATGACGGCATCCTTTATGCAGTGGCGATATCGCTGGGATTTGCTACGGTAGAGAATTTGCTTTACGCCTGGTACAGCCAGGCAGCCTTTGGTCCGATGTTCTTAAGAGCACTGCTGCCCGTTTCGGGACACGCGATGTTTGGCGTGATCATGGGATACTACATGGGACATGCGAGGTTCACGGAAGGGAAACGAAGAAGATTCTTCCTCGTTCTATCCTTGTTCCTGCCTTGGATGTGGCATGGTCTGTACGACCTGATTCTGAACCTGCTGACCCACACATGGGTATGGTTCATCGTACCGCTTATGGTTCTGCTGTGGTATGGCGGCATGGGCAAAATCTCTAGAGCTAACAACCGTTCTCCTTTTCGTTTCATTAAGCGGGAGGAAGAGGTTAACACTTAACAAATCAGGGCACACTTCATTCTATAGACCTCGGCTGACAGCCAGGGAATCATAGAAAGGGAGGTGTCTTTTTTTGCGTGTAAAAGTGAAAATTCTTTGCAAAGATTGCGGTGAACGTTTTGTGCTGCGAGGAAAAAAGGAGCAGGGCCGGATTGAAACCGGATTTAAGCAGTGTCTGTGCAACAATCGCGATCACTTCGATATTGAGGAAGATTTCTAAGGGATGAAGGAATTATACAGAGATGCATAAGACTTCTTTCTTCTAGTCAAACTAACGGCAGTGAGTAGAAGAAAGGAGACTATCGCATCATGTACAAACGATTAAGCGCTATTCTGTTTCCTGTGGCCACAATTTTATTGATCGGGGCTCTGGTATGGGGTTATCAAGAGAATAAAGAGAAAAACGCCATATTGATTAATGCCGAGAACCAATACCAACGTGCATTCCATGACTTGTCATACAATATGGACAGGATTCATGCCGAGCTCGGCAACACACTTGCGGTAAGCTCTACCTCCCAAGGGATGCACCGGAAGGGCTTGATGAATGTATGGCGCCTAACCAGCGAGGCTCAAAATGAGATCAGCCAGCTGCCGCTTACGCTCCTTCCCTTCAACAAGACCGAAGAGTTCCTTTCCCGAATTTCTAATTTTGCTTACAAAACAGGTGTACGTGATTTAACGAAGGAGCCGCTCAGTGAGGGTGAAGTCAAAACGTTGAAATCCCTGTACACCAACTCCGGCGAAATTACGAAGGACTTGCAGCATGTGCAGAACAAGGTTATCGCAAACAGCTTGCGCTGGATGGATGTAGAGACGGCCCTGGCAACGAATAAAGTCGAAGACAATTCCATTATTGACGGCTTCAAAACGGTGGACAAAAAGGTGGAGTCCTACCCTGAGCTTGACTGGGGACCATCGGTAAGCAGCATTTATGACCGCCGTTCCGTGAAGCAATTGGCAGGCATGCCGATATCGGAAGAGGATGTGAAACGCAAAGCACTGAAGTTCTCGGATGTGGGCAATAATGCCAAAGTACAAGTGACGAAGAACGGAAGCGGCACCGAGTGGGTATCTTATACAGCGAAGGTACAACATCCGAATGGGCATATGCTCAGCATGGACTTTACCGAAAAAGGCGGCCAGCTGATTTCCTATACGGATGAGCGAAATGTTGGCGCCAAGCAAGCGTCCGTTCAGGCTGCAATCGACAAAGCCCAGCAATTCCTGACGAAAAAAGGCTACTCCGACATGACCGTTGTTTCAGCTGACCAATATGACAACCTGGCCAACTTTTCCTTTGTCCGTGAAGAGGACGGTGTGCTGATTTATCCTGAGAAAATCACCGTTCGTTCGGCTATGGACAATGGGGATGTCATTGGATTCCAGGCCAGCGACTTTGTGTATGAGCATCAGATCAAGCGAGAAATCCCGCAGCCCAAAATTAGTCTTGCCGAAGCGGAGAAGGTCTTGAATCCTGAGTTCAAGGTGCTCTATCACCGTAAAGCCTTAATCAAAAACGACCGTTCCGAGGATGTCCTGTGTTATGAGTTTGGCGGGCGAATCAACGGGGCTCAGTATCGGATTTACATTAATTCGGATACCGGCCTTGAGGAGACGGTTGAGGTTGTAAAGGATGCGCAGGCAGGAATCAAATAATCGAAGATTGCGTGATTCAAGCCGGTTCAGGAGCTTTCCTGAATCGGCTTTTTGTTTGGATGAAGGAGTTGAAGCAACCGGGACCGTTCCATGTTTCCCAAGGATAGGACATGAATCGACCTTGATTTTGAAGATTTTGTCCTATGGGCCGTGGCATCCCATGATATAATGGGAAATAAGATTATGATGAATTAGTGGGTGAGCGCATTGTATCCAAAGATTAACGATGTCCTCTATATCCAATTGGATACGGGGGATGAGAAGGAAGCCAATATTGTATATAAATCCCGCGTTTCAGACATGGATGACGAATCGATGTATATGGAGGTTCCGCTGCAGGAAGGGACGGGCAAGCTGAAAAAGCTGTACATTGGGGACGAGCTGTCCGCTTACTTTTTGACGGAAGGCGGAGTCAAGAATTTCTTCAATTCCTACGTCCTGAGTCACCATGAGGATATTATCCGTCTGGTTCGCATCAAGAAGCCGGAGCAGGATCAAATTACGAAGGTGCAGAGAAGGAGCTTCCTGAGGGTGCAAGCCGAGCTCGAGGTAGCAGTCATGACCAATGACGGCACCCAGTTTTTAGCCAAAACCGATGATGTCGGCGGCGGCGGCGTATCCTTTCATCTGCAGCCGGATCAAACGATTGCGGAAGGAAGTATATTAACTTGCTGGATACTCATCCCGTTTAAGAACGGATCCGTGGAGCATGTCCCGTTTGAAGGCGAGGTTGTAAGGGTGAAGCAGGTGCCTACCAATCGAAGCATCGTTATGCTGAAGTTTAATCAGATCGCAGATATGGAACGGCAGAAGCTGATTCGTTTTTGTTTTGAGAGACAGTTTGATTTTCGCAATCGTTAATGCATAAAAAGGACAGGCCGGTGGAACACTATCCGAAAATTTTGTCCCGGAGGGACTGCCTGCCATGTCAAAAATAGTAAACGATCAAGATCAGCTGCTCAAAAAAACAAGACTGGAAGTTAAGCATGAGGAGAAGGGACAAGCCCTGCATGACCGCTATGGAAAAGTGCTGCTTAAGCTGCTGATCTGGCTTGTGCTTGCCCTGGTGATTTTCCAGCTGCTATTGCATTATGAGCCCAGCCGGCCCTATATTTCGCCCATTCAGCAGATGGAGGGTGTTCCCGTTAACGAGCCAAATGTAAACGATTGGATGGGGGAAAACACCCCTTCTCTTTTGCATCACTCTAGCTAGTGTGGTATAATTTTCACGTCGCAGGCGGGCGCCTGCTTTTTTCTTGAAATATAAGATTGTGCCTTTGTTTCATTCGCGCAATCTTGTATATTTTCACTAGAGAAACGGTGATTCCGTCCGTAAGGGATGGTAAGCCCTTTCGATTTCGAGGTATATGTTTGAGGAGGAATGCCCCGTTGGTTACGCAGGGGACAGGTTATCGCGACAGAATTAATATTGCCATCGACGGTCCGGCAGGCGCGGGAAAAAGCACCGTAGCGCGTATGGTAGCCAGCAGGCTGCAGTACATCTACGTGGATACCGGAGCCATGTACAGGGCAGTCACCTGGTTCATGCTGAACCAAGGGATTTCTCCAGAAAATCCCGAAAAAGTGCTTCAACATGCACAAAACATGGTGATTGAATTAAAACCGCATGAAAATGGTCAAATGGTCTGGCTGAACGGGGAAGATGTTACACCCTATATTCGTTCACATCAGGTTAGTGCAGTGGTATCCCAATATGCACGAATCGAGGGTTTGCGGATAAAGCTTGTCCGTTTACAGCAGCAAATGGCACAGGACAAGGGCGTTGTCATGGATGGACGTGACATCGGCACGACGGTGTTGCCGGATGCTGAGGTGAAGATTTTCATGACGGCCAGTGTCAAGGAACGTGCTCTCCGCCGCTTCAATGAGTTGAGTGATGAAGGCATATCGCTGGAACAACTGGAAAGAGATATCGCAGAACGTGACAGGCTTGACCAGGAACGTGAAGTGTCGCCGCTCCGATGCGCAGAGGATGCCATCATACTGGATACGACACATATGGATATCAACCAGGTTGTGGAAGCAATTCTTTCATATTGCGAAACTTAAGTGGGATGGGGAGAAATGGGCATGATTTATGTTTTTTGCAGAGCGGTGGTCCGCGGTTTGTTCGCTATTCTCTACAGATTCGAATCTGTCGGCGTACATAACATACCTTCAGAAGGCGGCGTGCTAATCTGTAGCAATCATATTAGCATTCGAGATCCGATATCTGTGGGCATTCACGTCAAGCGCCAGGTTAAGTTCATGGCCAAAGCGGAACTGTTCAACATTCCGGTGTTCGGATGGCTGGTTCGTCAGCTTGGAGCATTTCCGGTCAAGCGCGGCGGAGTAAGTAAAGATTCGATCAAAACCGCCCTCACGATATTGCGCACGGGTGAGATCATGGGTATCTTTCCTGAGGGGACGCGCAATTCCGATTCAACCGCGGCAAAACGAGGTGCGGCAAGCTTCGCTCTCCGCAGCGGGGCGACGGTCATACCGGCTGCCATCATTGGAGATTACAAGCTTTTTCGCAAAGTGAAGATCATCTATGGTGCACCTGTGGACCTATCCCGGTTTGAAGGTGACAAGTCACCGGAAGCTCTGGATGCGGCAACCGAATTGATCATGGCAAAAATTCACGAAATGCGCGCAAGCGGCAAGCCAACCGTGAACTGATTTATTCGCTCCATGCATAAAAAGCATGGGAAGATTGGAAAGATACTACAGCAATTATGTTTTGAACTTCGCCAATGCGAGTTTAAATAAATGGGGTTTGAATTGAGGAGGTTATTTGACATGTCGGAAGAAACAAGAAATCAAGAGGCTGCTGAAAACCAAGAGCAGATGGACCAAATCGTATCCTTGAAAAAAGGGGACACCGTGAAAGGGACGATCGTCAAACTGGAGGACAACCAAGCTTACGTAAGCATTGGATATAAATATGACGGCGTAATTCCTGTTCGCGAACTGTCTTCTGTACAACTTGATAATGCATCTGATGCGGTTCAGGTTGGCCAAGAGGTAGAATGCAAAGTCGTTAGCATTAACGACGACAAGGAAAGCCTGGTTCTTTCCAAGCGCGCGATCGACACTGAGAATTCATGGGAAGAGCTTGAGAAGCATTTTGCGGATCAAGACGTATTCGAAGTAACGGTGGCTGACGTGGTGAAAGGCGGACTCGTAGCCGATGTTGGTGCACGCGGATTTATTCCTGCATCCATGGTAGAGCGTCATTTCGTTGAAGACTTCAGCGACTATAAAGGCCGCACGCTTCGCGTGAAAGTAAAGGAACTGGACCGCGAGAACAACAAAGTAATTCTTTCCCAGAAGGATGTTCTGGAAGAAGAGTTCGAAGCAAACAAACTTAAAGTGATGTCCGAGCTTCAAGACGGCCAAGTGCTGGAAGGTACAGTTCAACGCCTTACGCAATTCGGAGCATTTGTTGATGTTGGCGGCGTAGACGGATTGGTTCACGTATCCGAAATCGCTTGGAGCCACGTCGACAAGCCTGCCGATGTATTGTCCGAAGGTGATCAAGTGCGTGTGAAGGTACTGAAGGTGGATCCTGAAAAGGGCAAAATCAGCCTTAGTATCAAAGCAGCCGCTCCGGGTCCTTGGGAAACAGCTGGCGAGCAATTCAACACAGGCGACATCGTAACAGGCGTTGTTAAACGTCTGGTTACGTTCGGGGCATTTGTTGAACTGGCACCAGGTGTTGAAGGTTTGGTTCATATCTCCCAAATCTCCCACAAGCATATCGGTACACCGCAAGAAGTATTGAAAGAAGGCCAAGAAGTTCAGGTTAAAGTGCTTGATATCAACACTTCCGAGCAACGTATCAGCCTGAGCATCAAAGAAACGGAAGAAGCGCCAGCTCAAGCTCCGCGAGCTGAAAAACCGTCCAAAGGTCCTAAAATCGACCTGAAAGACAATCCGAACGTTTCTTTGAACAATCAAGGCATGAGCGTTACGCTTGGAGAGCGTTTCGGCGATAAGCTGAGCAAATTCAAGTAAGCCCGGGAACAGTTTTGTTCGGTCTATTGACCTATCATAACGAAGTCGGCGAACCCAGAAACCTGGGTTCGCCATTTGTTTTTTTAGGGGACGAACGTTTACGGATGTTGTAACATGGGGTAGAGCATAATAGAAATGCAGATGAAAGGTTAGCCAATTGTAACGTTTTTTGCTATGATGATAATCGTAAGAATTGACAGGAGGAGTGACTATGGCAAGACCCGTAGTGGCTATCGTCGGACGGCCAAACGTCGGTAAATCCACCATATTTAACCGATTGATTGGCGACAGATTAGCCATCGTTGAAGATAAACCGGGTATTACCCGTGACCGGATTTACGGTAGTGCCGAATGGAACGGTAAAGCGTTCAGTGTCATCGATACCGGAGGTATCGAAATCGATGGCGATGACATGATATTGAAATCGATACGCATGCAAGCCGAGCTTGCAATTGAAGAAGCGGATGTCATCGTATTTATGTGCGATGCGAAGACAGGGGTTACCCAATCGGACGAGGAAGTTGCACAGATTCTGTTCCGATCAGGTAAACCTGTCATACTCAGCGTAAACAAAGTGGATAATTTGAAGCGCGTGGATGATATCTATGAGTTCTATTCCCTCGGATTTGGCGATCCTGTCGGGATATCGGGAAGTCACGGCACAGGGATCGGCGACCTGCTGGACGTTGTGGTCGAGAACCTGCCGGAACTGGAAGACGACGGATATGACGAGGATGTTATTCGAGTTGCCCTGATTGGCAGACCGAATGTGGGCAAGTCCTCTCTCGTTAATGCCATTTTGGGAGAAGAGCGCGTCATTGTCAGTGACGTTGCGGGTACTACGCGCGATGCTATTGACACGCCGTTCGAGAAGGATGGGCAGCGGTATGTGCTCATCGATACAGCGGGCATGCGCAAACGTGGGAAAGTATATGAGACCACGGAGAAATACAGCGTCATGCGGGCCATGCGTGCTATCGAGCGCGCGGATGTCGTTCTCGTACTGATCAACGGGGAAGAAGGCATCATCGAGCAGGACAAGCATATTGCCGGTTATGCCTATGAGGCCGGTAAAGCGTCTTTGTTCGTCGTCAACAAATGGGATATGGTCGAGAAGGATGACAAAACGATGCAGCAGTTCGAGAAAAAGATCCGCGATCATTTCTTGTTCATGACCTATGCGCCGGTTGTTTTCCTGTCGGCCAAAACAAAGCAGCGTTTGCAGAAGCTGCTCCCTGTCGTTAAGCATGTGGCTGATCAGCATTCACTGCGCGTGCAGACGCATCTCCTTAACGATGTCATCTCCGATGCGATTGCCATCAATCCGCCTCCAACGGATAAGGGAAGAAGATTGCGTATTAACTACTCAACACAGGTCGCGGTCAAGCCGCCGACCATGGTCGTATTTGTCAACGATCCGGAATTGATGCACTTCTCATATGAGCGTTACCTTGAGAACAAGATTCGGGCCGCGTTTGACTTTGAAGGTACACCCATCAGGATATTTACTCGAAGAAAGTCTGATGAGAGTTAGGGGAGAATAGTTTGATTTTGGAGATCGTAGCGATAGTAGTGTGTTATTTACTCGGTTCGGTAAGCTTCAGCGTGCTGCTTGCCAAAATCCTGAAAGGGATTGACATTCGTCAGCATGGCAGCGGCAACGCCGGGGCAACCAATACCCTTCGCGTCCTGGGAAAGGGACCTGCCATACTTGTATTGGCTTTGGATGTAATTAAGGGCATCGCTGCGGTTTGGATCGGACGATGGCTCGGGGGAGACAATGCGTGGCTGCCGGGATTGTGCGGTATTGCGGCCATTATCGGTCATAATTGGCCTCTTTACTTCCGCTTTCGAGGCGGCAAAGGGATTGCAACAGCCATTGGGGTGCTTGCTACGCTTTGCTTTATACCAGCGTTTATAGCAGGCATTATCGCCATTCTATCCATTGTTTTTACCCGTTATGTATCTTTGGGTTCCCTTATTTTTGTAGTGCTTACCCCTGTTTTTCTATTGATCGCGGATTATTCGTGGCCAATCTTTTGGACGAGCTTGATCATATGCATATTCGCCTTCTGGCGGCATCGCTCGAACATCGTGAAGCTTGTGCAGGGGCGTGAAAACAAGCTGGGTTCTGGAAAAGGAAAGGACAAAGGAGGGAAGCGCGTTGTCTGACAAAGTCGCTGTTCTGGTGGCAGGCAGTTGGGGAACCGCTTTGGCAAGTGTTCTCGCTTCAAATGATCTGGAGGTTGTCGTCTGGACAAGAACGGAGGAACAGACTCGTGAAATCAACGAGTCGCATACCAATAACCGTTATTTACCCGGGGTGGAGTTATCACCGAATATTCGGGCTACAACCGATATGAAAGAGGCTGTCTCATCGGCTGTTGCTGTAGTTATCGTTGCACCTTCGTCCGCGATGCGGGAAGTGACGGGGCAGCTGAAGCAGTTTTGGACCGAGGACATGCTAGTGATTCATGCGACCAAAGGATTCGAAACTGAATCCTTGAAGCGGATGTCCACCGTCATATCCGAGGAGCTTGGCTGTGAGGAAGGCCGCGTGGTGGTATTATCAGGACCAAGCCATGCGGAGGAAGTGGTCAGACGCTGCCCTACAACGGTCGTAGTGGCGTCTTTGAATGCCGAGGCGGCTGTAGCCGCTCAAGATTTGTTCATGAACACGTATTTCAGAGTGTACACGAATCGGGATATGATCGGTGTTGAACTGGCCGGGGCCCTGAAGAATATAATCGCTTTGGGCGCCGGGATGTCCGACGGGCTGGGCTTCGGTGACAACGCCAAGGCAGCGCTTATCACGAGAGGTTTGGCAGAAATTTTGCGAATCGGCATGGAAATGGGCGCGAATCCAATGACGTTTGCCGGGCTTGCTGGAATCGGTGACCTCGTGGTTACCGCCACCAGCCAGCACAGCCGAAACTGGCGGGCTGGTTCGATGCTTGGTCAGGGTAAGAAGTTAGATGAGGTTCTGGGTTCCATGGGTATGGTTGTGGAAGGAATACGCACGACCAAAGCCGCACATGCCATCTCCGAGAAATACGGCGTACAGATGCCGATTGCTGACCAGCTGTATCACGTGTTGTTTAAAGACCGGAATCCCCGCATCGCCGTGGAAGCCTTGATGGGGCGGGATCCCAAGACAGAGATGGAAATGATGCCGCTTGAAACATGGGAGCAATGGCACACCTAGCTTATTCACCATTCCGATGATTGACTCATATATTGATGTGAGGATGTCGGAGGAGGGGTGGAAATGAGCAAAAGCTTTCACAAGGATGTACTGAATGCGATTAACAAGAAAAGCGGCAAGAAAATTTCTTCAGGGGCTGTCAATAAGCTGGCTAGCACGGTTAAGCCGTCTACAATGCAAAATGAAGCCCAGCTCCGCCAGCTGATCAAGCAGGTATCTTCGATGGCGAACATACCTGTTAGTGAGGACACGATCCAAGAGATTGTCGGCGCGGTGAAGAAGAGTGGCATGAATCCAAGCAATATGGAAGCCTTGATGAAAATGATGATGAACAAATAAGATACGATGATGATGTTGAACAAAAGACGCTCCGGATTGGATAGCGGCTTTTGTTCTTTTTTTCGACATACCTGGGGTGAGGCGCTATCATTTTCGTGATATAATAGGTTGAAATTGATGAGAGAATGGAGAGTTTCGTGACATGGATCCGATGCAAAAGATGTGGCTGTCCTTAGTCGCATTATTGATTATGGCACTGTCCGTCATAGTGGTTACGCTTGCTCGAAGCAAGACCAAGGGTTTTCTGCGCGGCGCGCTGTCGTTCGTGGCCTTTATGATGATGATTTTTGGTTTTATTATTGGACTGGCCTCCATCATATAACGTAGGAAGTCAATCCGGGACGATACGGTAAAGGGGTGCAGCATGACGCTGAATGATCTGCCGGAATTGGAGAGTGTGTTAGCTACCGCCATTCATAAGCTGAATCAGGTACCTATTGCTTGGCTGCTGGGTGGAAGCTGCAGCTTGCTTCTGCAGGATGTAACATTGGACAAGCCGCCGAGAGATATCGATATATATACCGATGCAGGGGGCGTCCAGCCATTGCATGAGTCGCTGGCTTTTATGGCCGTGGATGCTCCCCGATTAGACCAAGAGGGGATATATTCTTCGATTCTGAGCCACTATGAAATAGAGAAAGTTCCGATTGAACTGGTAGGCGGATTTGAAGTGAATTCAAACGGGTCCACCTACTGTGTTGAGATCGATCCATTGCTGTATCCTGCAGCACCAGAGAGTCATATACAGGGCGTCACGGTACGGCTGATGCCGTTATCCCATGAACTGGTGTTTAATGTGCTTCGGGATCGGCCGGATCGGTACGATGCCATTGCAGAGGCGATCCTGAGGGACATGGACCAACATATGCCGCTGCTTCAGCAGCTGTTAAGCCGGAACCGTTTGAGCATGGAACATCGGATGGTGTTGAACCGATTAATCGGACTACACCCATAACACGGCAAATAGGGCCGGCAGCATGGATGAATGTTTACATAAGAAAAGGAGCGCGTTTACCGTTGGACTACGAGGTGTTATTTCTGCCGGATCAGAAGAAGGTCAAGGTTCGTCCGAACACGAATGTACTGGATGCCTCCCGTCGGGCCGGCGTGCGTATTCCTACCCGTTGCGGAGGCAAAGCCGGTTGTTTGATGTGCAAAATCATAGTTCCGAGCGAGGAACGCGATCATTGCTCTGCTCCGGAGCCCAAGGAAATCAGGAAGCTGGGGACATCGATGATGGAACAAGGCTACCGGCTATCCTGCCAGACGAGAATCACGAATCATATAAAGGTAATGATTCCCGAGGACCCGCTCAAAGCTGCGATACGCAAACAGCTCGAAGCAGCGAGAAACCGGGAGTCCGATGACTTTATTTAAAGCGAAGGATGATGTTAGTTGAGTATGATCACTTGGATGACCCAAGCGGCAGGCCGTTCGAGGCGGATGTCTACCGTCTTAATCCTGGTGCTGTTTCCGATGTTGCTGACAGGTTGTCTTTATCCTGACGAGAAATTGCAGGAGAACAAGGTTTCATATAGGGAAAGTGTCAAACGGATACAATCGGCTGTAGATGATTTTTATAAAGAACAGGGAATCTTGCCGATGATTACGGCAGGTCCGGAAATTCCTCGGTATGAGAAATACCGGGTCGATTTGGATCAGCTGAAGAACCGGGGATACATCGACCAAATTCCGGATACGGCATTTGAGAAGGGCGGAAGTGGATATTTTCTCATTATCAATGAGGAAACCGAGCCAACCGTGAAGGTTATGGACTTGACCACGGCCCAGAAGGTGAATGACGTTCAGAGAGCCGTGAATTTGTACAAAATGGCGCATGACAACGCTCTTCCTGCAGGGGAAGCCCTGTACCCGGGATATACGGCAGTGGACCTGTCCAAGACCGATGCCAAATCCCTTTCATTACTGAGTGTATACTCGGGTCAGGAGATGGCCTTTATGATGGATGAAGAGGGAACGGTATACGCCGATTATGCATTCGATATTATGCAGGCTATCCAGAAGAACGGTTCCGATCCTCAAGAAGGAGAGGATTTACGGGTGTTCCTGGAGAAGGAATCCTATTATGTCCCCGTAAAATCTGTACCTTATATATGGAAGGATGGGCAGCCCGTAGCTCAGCCGCTTTCCTGAACCTATACCCGCCGTGATCGGCGGGTATTTTTGTTGAACCTACATGGTTACCGATAACTGGTGAAGATAGGGGATTCGGAAGCAATGATCGGACCAACATTTTTTTCTTGAGACCCTTCTTCGATAGATTTTTTGAAATTGGTTGAATCTATTTGGAATATCTATTAAAGTGCGCGCATATTCATAATCTGAAAGAGTAGTGCGGGCAAGAGCCGGTTGCCCCCATCATGAGGCATACGAAAACGTCTGAAGGCGCACAGCATGAAGACAAACCGCGCCCTTAGCGGTAGTTGTTTTTAACGGTATTCGAGGGCAGTGTCTAGTTGGTTTAGGCCTATTCGATATCCTTAAAAAAAACTGGACGGACTTTAAGGGGCAACCGTCATATTTTTGAACCCGGTACATATGATGTTACTAGTCCAAATGCATGTACGAGTTACGCCGCTTTGCCGTTTCCATCAAAACTCATGGAATACCGGCGGCGGGATGCTGGCGACATTGTAAAGGCTGCTCATCTGTTGCAATGGCTTTGGCTATGAGTGGAACACGAAGCGGATGCTCTTAAAGCATTTTTCCTTCGGAGTAATTTGAGGAGGGGATCTCTTTTGGAAAAAGTGGACATTTTTAAGGACATTGCCGAACGGACCGGAGGGGACATTTACTTAGGTGTTGTCGGTGCCGTCCGTACGGGAAAATCAACCTTCATCAAGCGGTTTATGGAGACGATTGTTCTCCCGAACATTACGAACGAGGCGGATCGAGTAAGAGCTGTGGATGAGCTGCCTCAAAGTGCTGCAGGGAAAACAATCATGACAACCGAGCCGAAATTCGTGCCGAACAACGCGGTACAGATCAAAGTTACGGAAGGTCTTGAGGTCAACGTCAGATTGGTGGATTGTGTAGGTTATGCCGTTGAAGGCGCTAAGGGCTACGAGGATGAGAATGGCCCGAGAATGATCTCGACGCCATGGTTCGAAGAACCGATTCCGTTCCAGGAAGCGGCTGAAATCGGAACGCGCAAAGTTATTCAGGAGCACTCCACGCTTGGTGTCGTCGTCACGACAGACGGAAGCATTGCGGAAATTCCGCGCAGCTCTTATGTTGAGGCTGAGGAGCGCGTTATCGAGGAACTGAAGGAAGTCGGCAAGCCATTCGTGGTGGTCATTAACTCGACGCGTCCACGCAGTGAAGAAGCGCTTCAGCTGCGCAATGAGCTGGCAGAGAAATACGACATTCCGGTGATGACACTGAGTGCAGCCACGATGACCGAAGATGATGTAACCGGTGTTCTTCGTGAAGTATTGTATGAGTTCCCAGTGCATGAAGTGAACGTTAATCTTCCTAGCTGGGTTATGGTGCTTAACGAGAACCACTGGCTGCGCAGCAACTATGAGAACTCGGTCAGAGATACCGTGAAAGATATCCGCCGTCTGCGTGACGTGGACCGGGTGGTCAGCCAGTTCATGGAGTATGACTTCATCAACCATGCCGGACTTAGCGGCATGAATATGGGTCAGGGCGTTGCCGAGATCGATCTCTTTGCACCTGATGAACTGTATGACCGGATCCTGATGGAGGTTGTGGGTGTCGAGATTCGCGGTAAAGATCATTTGCTGCAGCTGATGCAGGAGTTCTCCCATGCCAAACGGGAATACGACCGCTTCGCTGAAGCGCTTGAAATGGTTAAAACGACAGGTTACGGTATTGCTGCTCCTTCCCTGGCTGAGATGGCGCTGGATGAGCCTGAGCTTATCCGTCAAGGCACCCGCTTCGGGGTAAGATTGAAAGCGACCGCGCCTTCCATCCATATGATTCGGGTCGACGTGGAATCCGAGTTCTCGCCGATTATCGGCACAGAGAAGCAAAGCGAAGAGCTTGTGCGCTACCTGATGCAGGATTTCGAGAACGATCCGATCAAGATTTGGGAATCCGATATATTCGGACGCTCGCTGCACTCGATCGTCCGTGAAGGAATTCAAGGCAAAATTGCAATGATGCCTGACAATGCGAGATATAAATTGCAAGAAACTTTGGGTCGGATCATCAACGAAGGTTCCGGCGGTTTGATCGCGATCATTCTTTAAGTGAGTATCGCTAAGGTGTTGAATACGCAGTCGCTAACGGGTCTAAAGTCCCGATTAGCGGCTGTTTTTCGTGTTTTCTTTGGTAGTGCAGAGCAAAACGCTTGAAATTATGAGATGGCTGTATTACTATAAATTTGTTCCGCGTCATGCATTCTAAACGCGAGATAGGGGTAAAATACCCGATTGCACGTATAATTTGCGGTAAAACGGAAACAGTGAATAGCAAGTGGAGCACATTCCTTGTTAGGGAGGTGAAAGAATGAATAAATCGGATCTGATTACACAAGTAGCTGAATCTACTGAGCTTTCCAAGAAGGATGCAACTAAAGCGGTTGATGCCGTTTTCGATGCAATCTCCGAAGCGTTGCAAAGTGGAGACAAAGTACAGCTGGTCGGCTTTGGCAACTTCGAGGTTCGCGAGCGTTCCGCACGGAAAGGCCGCAACCCGCAAACAGGTGAAGAAATCGAAATCCCTGCGAGCAAAATTCCTGCATTTAAACCTGGTAAAGCGCTCAAAGACGGAATCAAATAAAGATTTCTACATATTACCTAAGAGCACAGGTCGTGAATTCGTTCACGGCCTTTTCTTTTAGCTTACGGTGAGGAGGTCTGAACAATGGAGAACGTTCAAAACGGGGATTATTTTATCGTCAAAGCGCTGGACCATGGCGTGCAGGTGATCGGCCTTACCCGCGGTCAGGACACCCGGTTTCATCATACCGAGAAGCTGGACAAAGGCGAGGTCATCATCGCCCAGTTCACGGATCATACGTCTGCGGTTAAAATACGCGGCAAAGCTGAGGTCATGACCAAGCATGGGAAGATTGAATCCGGCATCTGAATAGGATTACCATCTTGGCAAAGCCCCACCAAATTGGTGGGGCTTTTTTATCTCGCTCCAAAAGTAACATTCGTCACTTTTGCAAACGCGTTTGTCAAGTACAATTCCAACAGACCGCGGCCATGAAATCCTTTAATCTGAAATCAGATTAATTGGATAAAGGATGATGGTCATGGGAATCCGAGCTTTTTTTAAACTGGTGGAAATTCAGACGAAGGTAGCCAGCATGATTCCGTTCCTGTTCGGAACTTTGTATGCACTGTTTCGTTTTCAGCAGTTCGACGGGTATCATTTTGCCCTGATGCTCGCGTCGTTGCTCTCGTTTGATATGGCAACAACGGCGATCAATAACTATTACGATTACAAAAAAGCGATTAAAAAGAACGGCTTCGGTTACGAGCAGCACAATGCCATTGTACGTTATAACCTTAAGGAGCCTGCGGTTGTGTCCGTCATCATCGTGCTGCTCTTGACAGCCGTTGGTGCAGGGATCGCGCTTTTCCTGTCTACGGGCTGGTTGATCCTGCTGCTGGGCGGATTGTCTTTTGCCGTAGGGATATTATATTCGTTCGGACCGATTCCGATCTCGCGGATGCCGCTGGGCGAGCTGTTCTCCGGATTGTTTATGGGATTTGTCATTATATTTATTTCGGCTTGGATCCACGCGGAGGACAGCCATCTGGCGGTTCTGGACCTGCACGGCAGCGTTCTGTCCCTTCAGGTGAACCTTCCTGAGGTACTGCTGCTGCTGGTGGTATCGCTGCCGGCCATACTTGGGATTGCCAACATCATGCTGGCCAATAACATCTGCGACATGGATGAGGATATGGAGAACAAGCGGTATACGCTGCCCGTATATATAGGATTCAGGCCTTCTCTAAAGCTGTTCCGAATTCTGTATTGCCTTGCTTATCTGGACCTGGCGGCTCTTCTCCTGATGAAGGTGCACCCCGTGTTAGTTCTTCTGGTGTTCGTCACGCTTGCCCCGGTTTATAAAAAAAGCGCCGTATTCACCGCCCATCCTTCCAAAGAGAAAACATTTGCGATCGCGGTGCAAAATTTTGTGCTCATGAATCTAGCGAGGATCGCAGCGCTGGGGGTGGCAGCGGCGTGGACTTCTCGATCGTTCTTCTAAACCGAATAAGGCTCGTTTTACCTGAAGCAGGCATAGCCTGCTTTTTTTCTTTATACAATGAGGTATGGACTAATGAGGTGCGGAAGAAACTAGGAATAGAGGAGGTTTAGGACATGAAGCACTGGCAATCCGTACGAGCCGTACTCCTGCCCGCGGCGATTGCATGTATCCTGCTCGCACTGTTAATGGGGCTTCAATCGCAAGCCCGTTATAAGGTCGGCGCTGTGACAGCGGCGATACCCTATCACAGCCGGGAATTAAGCGATGCCGGATTAGTGGACTCCCTAATGAATCTTCCTCTTCATCTGAAAATAAGCCGGGCAGATTATGATGAAGGCGCGCTGACGCTGGATATCAAATTGAGCGATCCCTCGGAGACGGCCGCCGAGGTTTATGAGGATATCGCCAGCATTATGTCCTTTACGTTCGAAGGAACGGATAATGTGCAGCAGCTGTATCTAAGAGTGGTAGCCATCGATCGTTGGGGAGGGAAGCGGTATATGCTGCTGGCTTCGAATATGAACAAGGATGCCTGGGACTCACGCTATGCAGAAGCTCTGACCCAGCTCGAGAACGGCGATGTTCCGCCATCCATTGCAGCCGCTCTTAACCTAACATTTACGAATCTTTGGCTTAAGCAGTTCAGCAGCCCCTGAAAGGGGTAAAATAGTAGATGACAGGGCATGTACGCGCCTTGAACATGTGTTATAATAGATTGGATTGTGGGCTCAATTGGACAAAAGAACATCAAGTGCACGGAGGCTGAGAATGAAACCGTATCGCGTACCAGAACTGGCAGAGAAATATTTAAATTATGATATGATTCAGAACCACACGGAACTTCCGAATTTTCCGGATGCCCGTGTTCATTTGCTATACATATTTTTAAAGGATTCGGGACGAAATCTTGCCGGACATGAAGAATTGTACGCACTGGTTACCTCACTGGTTCAGGTGGGACTCGATACGCATGAGAGCATCGACGTTACGGAGGGCAATCAAGGAGAGGCGATGATGCGATCCCGGCAGTTAAAAGTGCTCGCAGGGGATTATTTCAGCAGCCGTTTTTATCAACTCCTTGCCTTAAAGGGCGAAATTGCTGTCATCTCGCTTCTTAGCAAGGCTGTTAGCGAAGTTAACGTGATGAAGATGAGATTATACGGCAAAATGAAACAAACGTTGCTGCCTTCTGAAGAATATCTACGGCTAACGGTACAGCTGAATATGCAGCTGTTTCTTTCTTTTACTCCGCTGCTTGAGAAGTCCGTACAAGAAACATGGGAGAAGCTGCTCAAGGAAATTACGGAATGTGAGACGCTTGTTCAGGAGATGGAACGCTGTGCTACGCCTGAAATCGGCAGATGCAGTTACGTGTACTGGCATCTGATCGAGTCGGGGAGCGACGAGGAACGGAAAATGCTGGTTGGCAAGAAGACGGATATGAAGGACTGGAGGAAGCTGATCCTGAAGCACAAGGTTTCGGAGAAGCTGCTGGACAAGCTGCGCGAGTCCGTTCATGCCGTACAGCTGCTGCTGGCAAGCCGTGTAGGAGAGAGCCCGTACGCCTGTATGCTGGACCCGTTCCTGAAACGGCTAAGCACGTACCGGTCCGTCGTAAGTGAAGGGTAGGGGGATGCTGTGGATAATCAAACAACCAAGTTAGACATGAGCAAGCATGACGGCAAAAATCCGAAAGAGCAATACGTCCATTCCGTCTTTGAAAGCATTTCGGGAAAATATGATATTATGAATGACATTCTCAGCTTTCGAAGACATAAAGCCTGGCGCAAGTTTACGATGAAGAAGATGAATATGCGTCGCGGCGATACGGCCATCGATCTATGCTGCGGTACTTGCGACTGGACGATCAGTATGGCACAGGCAAGTGAATCCGGACACATAGTTGGACTCGATTTCAGTGAGGGGATGCTGAATGTCGGCCGGGGGAAGGTTGCCAAACAGGGGCTGGACCAACAGATAGAACTGGTTCAGGGGAATGCCATGAGCCTGCCGTTCGAAGACAATCAGTTCGATTACGCGACGATCGGTTTCGGTCTTCGCAATGTGCCGGATTACATGCAGGTTCTGCATGAGATGAAACGCGTGGTTAAGCCTGGCGGGATGGTTGTATGTTTGGAACTGTCCAAGCCGACTTGGCAGCCGTTCAAAGGCATTTATTATTTCTACTTTCAACAAGTGCTGCCTCGGATGGGGAAACTGGTAGCCAAGCGTTACGAGCAGTATAAGTGGCTGCCGGAATCGCTGGCTTTGTTCCCAGGACGAGAGGAGCTTGCCGAAGCTTTCCGTCAGACCGGACTTAAACAGGTTCAGGCCTATCCCTTGACTGGTGGCATAGCAGCCTTACATATTGGGATCAAGGAGAATCTGGATGTTTAAGAAAATAGGAACTTATCTTGAAATGATTAAAGTGGAGCATACACTGTTTGCTCTACCTTTCGCTTTTATGGGGGCGATTCTAGGATCGGCCGTTGTGTTTGACCGCTTACCATCCTGGGGAGATATCGGCTGGATCTTTCTTGCCATGTTCGGTGCACGCAGCGCTGCCTTCGGATTGAATCGGCTCACGGACCAGCATATCGATGCCAAGAACCCCCGCACCGCAAATCGGGCCATTCCGGCTGGGCTGCTGAAACCGCTGGAAGTTATCTTATTCATTATTCTGTCTTTCGCGGTGTTTTTCTGGGCGACTTACATGCTGGATCCGTTTGCTTTCCGTTTGCTGCCTATCGCTATTTTTATGCTCATTATTTATTCATACACCAAACGGTTTACTTGGCTTTGTCATCTGGTGCTCGGGCTTACAACAGCATTGGCTCCGCTTGGCGGATGGGTTGCGGTAACCGGTCAAATCGACTGGAAGGCCATTGTGTTCTATATCGCGCTTGCGTTTTGGACAGCCGGATTTGATATTGTTTACGCTTGCCAGGATGAGAAGTTTGATGCCAAAGAAAGGCTGTACTCGATTCCATCCCGGTTCGGTTTGCATAAAGCGTTGTGGTTCGCGCGCGGCTTTCACGTAGTAACAGCCATCGGTTTTATCGTTCTTTTCTTTGTCACACCGGTTGGCTGGTGGTATCTGATCGGCATGATCATCGCCTGCGGAATTTTGTTCTATCAGCATTACATCTTGTCGCCGAACGATATGAGCCGTCTGCAAACCGCCTTTTTTACAATGAACAGCACACTGAGCATCATCCTGTTTGTATTCACTCTGATTGATTTGGTGGTGCGGTATATCTGATGAAATCCATGCGCAGAAAAAGCTGGGTTGTCGGTATTACGGGAGCCAGCGGCAGCATATACGGTGTTCGCCTCACCGAGAGCCTGCTCTCGCTGGGCTATGATGTGCATTTGATCATTTCCAATGCGGGCTGGCGTGTCCTGAAGGAGGAAATGGGCTTTCAGGCGGGCAACCGCGAAGAAGTGCTGGCCGAGAAATTCGGCGGATACGAGGGAAATGTGATGTACCATCCGATCTCCGACATCGGGGCTACGATAGCCAGTGGATCTTTCCTGGTGGAAGGCATGATCATTATGCCATGCTCCATGGGGACATTATCCTCGGTGGCACACGGCTCTTCCGACAATCTGATGGGACGCGCCGCGGATGTGATGCTGAAAGAAGGCCGTCCTCTGGTGCTTGTCCCGAGAGAAACGCCTCTGCATGCGATTCACCTGGAGAACATGCTGGCGCTGGCCAAGCTTGGCGTTAAAATCATTCCCGCGATGCCTGCGTTCTATTACGGACCGAAGACCATTGATGATATCGTGAATTTTCTGGTCGGCAAGGTATTGGACAGCTTACGCATTGAACATCAATTGTATACAAGATGGGGTGACTAGCAGGCCGGAGTGTATCGGGGAGTTAGCGGCTGCTGCAATTCTGCTTTACGAACCTGTGCTACGATTTTGGCGAACGACAACAGGAAGGGTTACGCTTATATTTCAAGTTCGTGGATGAACTTGGCCTGCTAAGATTGCAAGGTAGTGCCGGAGTTATGGAATGAGAATCTAAGCATACGGGTGAAAAGATGAAACGATTTGACATATTCGGAACATTAAAAAAAGATATGGACGTTATCGAGAAGGAACTCTATCTCAGTGTCGAAGGCGACAGCCCCGAGCTGACAGAGACTTCTTTGCATCTGCTCCGAGCAGGGGGCAAGCGACTCCGTCCTGTTTTTGTGCTCATGGGCGGTAAGTTCGGCGACTATGACATTGACAAGCTGAAGCATGTGGCCGTGCCGCTCGAGATGATTCACAGCGCATCGCTCGTTCACGATGACGTGATCGATGATGCGGACACGCGGCGCGGTAAGCCAACGGTAAAGGCGAAATGGGACAACCGGATTGCCATGTATACCGGCGACTATATTTACGGCAAGGCCCTGGAGTTGACGACCCACCTGAAGCAGCCAGAGATTCATCAAATTCTCGCCAAGGCCATGGTCGAGATGTCCATCGGCGAAATGGAGCAGATTCGTGATTTCTTTAATACCGATCAGGACGTCAGAAGGTACCTTCTTCGCATTCGCCGCAAGACGTCGCTCTTGATCGCCGTCAGCTGCCAGCTCGGAGCACTGGCTGCGGATGCGGACCGCAAGGTCGCAAACGCTCTGTATCGATTCGGATATAACGTCGGCATGGCCTTTCAGATTCAGGACGATCTTCTGGATCTGTGCGGGACGGAGAAGCAGATTGGCAAGCCGCCGGGGAGCGATATGAGGCAGGGGAATATTACGCTGCCCGTTATATTTGCTCTCGAAGATAGCAAACGGAGGGAGCCGCTGCTGCAAGCGCTGGATCGGATTCATGCACTGAATGGCCAGTGTGATGTGACGGACGCCGTGGAGCTTGTAACCTCAAGCGATGGTATATCGAGATCTGAGGCGTTGGCTGATCGGTATATCCGTAAAGCATTGGCCGCATTGGATACTTTGCCTGACATCAAGACCAAAAAACAGCTAAGAGATATCGCAAATTTTATTACGAAGCGGTCATATTAGCCTTAACCATGAGGTTGCTTTCTGTTAAAATACGGGTACAAACATGTAACATCACCTGAGCATGGAATGATTGTTCAATATCCTAGAATGAGGGGAAGCGTGATGAGGCCAATGGAACGTACTTTTTTAATGATTAAACCCGATGGTGTACAGCGTGGGCTGATCGGCCGAATCGTCGGCCGTTTGGAGGATAAAGGATTCAAGCTGGTTGCAGGCAAGTTCCTGCAGATTTCAGACGAGCAGGCCAAGCGCCATTATGCGGAACATGAAGGCAAAGATTTTTTTGAGAACCTGGTTGGGTTTATCACGTCCGGACCGGTGTTTGCGATGGTTTGGGAAGGGGACGACATCATTGCTTTGTCCCGTCAGGTGATCGGCAAAACGAATGTGAAGGATGCGCTGCCCGGGACGATTCGGGGGGATTTTTCAGCTCATACGCCGCACAATCTGATTCATGGATCGGATTCACCGGAGAGCGCCCAACGCGAAATTTCCAATTTTTTTGAAGAGAAGGAATTAGTTGAATATAACAAGACGCTGTCCCCTTGGCTGTAAGCTAAGGACGCGGAATAATCTGATTAAACAGGATGATACGATGACGGAACATGAACCTGTGCTGGATGATCCGGATTATATCGGCTTTGTTCGCAGTATCGAACGAAGCACGGGGATCAATCTGGCAGATTATAAAGAGGCCCAGATGAAGCGAAGGCTAACAACGCTGCGTATGAAGAAGGGGTTTGAAACCTTTTCGGACTTCTATGACGCCATGATGAAGGACAAGCCATTATTTCATGAGTTTTTGGACCGGATGACAATTAACGTCTCGGAGTTTTGGCGCAATCCCAACCGGTGGGAAGTTCTCCGTGACAAAATATTGCCAGAGATATCCCAGCAGAATCCCGGGGTATTGAAAATATGGAGCGCCGCCTGCTCCACGGGTGAGGAGCCATATACGCTTGCCATGATACTGTCCGAACAGAAGATGCTGGGCCGTGCGCGAATCGCGGCGACGGATATTGATGATGGGGCATTACATAAAGCGAAGGAAGGCCTATATGTCGAGAGGTCATTGAAGGATGTGCCTCCGGATGTAGCCGCCCGCTATTTTAAGGAAGAAGGTTCGGTGTATCGCTTCAGTGAGCATTTGAAGAAAGAAGTCACCTTTCATAAGCAGAATCTGCTGACGGACCGCTTTGAGACTGGGTATGATCTGATCGTTTGTCGAAACGTGATGATTTATTTCACGGAAGGGGCCAAGCATAAGCTGTACCAGAAGTTTGCGTCAAGCTTGAAGCCAGGCGGATTTTTGTTTGTGGGCAGCACGGAACAAATCTTTAATCCGGGACAATATGGCCTGGAGAGCAACGAGACCTTTTTCTACCGTAAAATTCAATAGAGACAGCTGTCAATAAACGCAAAAGCGCTTTTCAATCCGTAGGATGAGAGGCGCTTTTGCTTGTCTTGCGACATTCTTGTCAAAGCGTTAGACCTATACTATAATGAGCAGAAGATATTTACGGAGTTTAGCGGTTTAACGCTTAAAAGTTTAAAGGGGGAAAAGCATCATGAGCTTACGCTTTTTAACTGCTGGGGAAACACACGGTCCTCAGTTGACAACCATAATCGAAGGACTTCCAAGTAATTTGGAGCTTGATTTCGAAGCATTGAACTTTCAGCTTCATCGGAGACAGAAGGGGTATGGCCGGGGGCGCCGCATGCAGATCGAGAAGGATACCGCGCAAATCCTTGGGGGCGTGCGTCACGGATATACAACCGGTGCGCCAATCGCCTTGGTCGTGCAGAATAACGACTGGAAGCATTGGCAGAACATTATGAACGTGGAGCCGATTGAAGGTAGCGACGAGGTGAAAAGACGGGTGCACCGCCCAAGACCGGGGCATGCCGACTTGAACGGCGGTTTGAAGTACAACCTGAAGGATCTGCGTAATGTGCTGGAACGCTCCAGTGCCCGTGAAACCACGGTTCGCGTAGCGGTTGGCGCTATCGCGAGACAATTCCTGGCACAATTCGGCGTTAAAGTGGCTGGCCAGGTCATCCGGATTGGCGAGATCGAAGCTCCCCCGCACAATCTTTCGATTGATGAGCTGATCGAGCGTACGGAAGCCTCCTCGGTTCGCGTGGTGGACGAAGAGACCGAGAAGAAAATGGAAGCCTACATAGACCAGATCAAAAAAGAAGGCGACTCCATCGGCGGCATCGTGGAATGCATCATCGAAGGAGTGCCGGTCGGACTGGGCAGCCATGTCCAATATGACCGCAAGCTGGATGGCCGCATCGCACAGGGCGTGATGTCGATTAATGCCTTTAAGGGCGTTGAGGTCGGAATCGGATTTGAAGCAGGCCAATTGCCCGGTTCCCAGGTGCATGACGAGATTATGTACAGTGAAGAGCGCGGATATCACCGCGCAACCAATCGCCTGGGCGGATTTGAAGGCGGGATGACCAACGGCATGCCGATCGTCGTTCGCGGCGTCATGAAGCCGATTCCAACGCTGTACAAGCCGCTTCAAAGCGTGGATATCGATACGAAGGAAGCTTTCACGGCTCAGGTTGAACGCTCGGATGCCTGTGCGGTTCCGGCAGCCAGCGTTGTCATGGAGCATGTTGTTACCTGGGAGGTAGCAAAGGCGTTTCTGGAGAAGTTTGGCGGTGATTCGATGGAAGAGATTCATGCGAATTACCAGAGCTACCTGAAGCAGCTGGAGAACTACTAATATGAGAACACTTCAGGTGGAACTGGGAGAGCGCTCATATCCGATTTATATCGGAGCTGGGATATTGGATACCATCGGTGAGCTGAGCGCGAAGCATGGGATTACTAGGAAGAGCCCACATTTGATCGTTACGGATGATAAAGTGGCGCCTCATTATTTGTCTCAAGTCGAGGAGCAGTTAAAATCGGAAGGATACACGGTTATTTCCCATATTGTCCCTTCCGGTGAATCCTCCAAGTCGCTTCAAGTCTATGAAGAGGTAATGACTACAGCAATCAACGGCAAGCTGGACCGCAGCTCCGCAGTATTCGCGCTGGGTGGAGGCGTTGTAGGTGATCTGGCCGGATTCGTCGCGGCAACGTACATGCGCGGCGTGACGTTTGTTCAGATCCCGACCACCATCCTGGCCCATGACAGCAGCGTCGGCGGCAAAGTGGCGGTCAATCATCCGTTAGCCAAAAATATGATCGGTGCGTTCCATCAACCCGTTATGGTCGTTTATGATGTAAACACGCTGATGTCATTGCCTCCGCGTGAGGTATCCTCAGGTCTTGCGGAAATGGTGAAGCATGGTTTGATCCTGGACCGTGATTTTGCCTATTGGTGCCGGGAGAATGGTCAGAAGCTGCTGAGCCTGGATCCCGATACGCTGATATATGGCCTGGAGCGCGGCTGCGCGATCAAGGCGGATGTGGTATCCCAGGACGAGCGGGAAGGCGGTTTGCGTGCCATCCTTAATCTGGGGCATACCATCGGTCATGCCATTGAAGCCGTTGGCGGCTACGGACGCTTTTTGCACGGTGAGGCGATTGCAATCGGAATGGCCGGTTCGGCCCGCCTTGCCGAAAAGCTCGGCAGACCGTCGGATCTGCACAACGAGACAGTGAGCATGTTGAAGGCGGTCAATCTGCCGGTAACCTTGCCGTGTGACGTCTCGGTTGAGCGAATTATGGACGCTATGCAGCACGATAAAAAGTTCGCCGAGGGGAATATGGTATTTATCGTACCGGAATCCATCGGCACCGTCAGCATCGTTAAGGATGTACCGGTAGAAGCTGTTCGATCCGTGGTTGAACAGTTGAAGGGAGAGGGATAGTTCATGATGAATCGGGGAATCCGGGGGGCGACAACCGTCACCCGCAACGATGAGCAGGAGATTGTACAGGAAACGCTGCGGCTGCTTGAAGAGATGGTGAGACGAAACGAGCTTCAGCCGGAGTATATCAGCAACATATGGATTACGATGACACAGGATCTGGATGCGACATTTCCGGCGAAAGCGATACGCCAGCTGGAGGGCTGGGATCTCGTCCCTTTAATGTGTTCGGTTGAAATACCGGTTCAAGGCAGTCTGCCGCGCTGCATCCGGTTTATGGTGCAGGTCAATACGGATAAAAGCCAGAGCGAGATTAAGCATGTGTATTTGAACGAAGCCAAGCGGCTGCGTCCGGATTTATCAGGCTCCAACGCTTGATGTAGAAATTTAGGGTTGCAGTAACACGGCATCATCCTGTATAGTGATATCAGAATAGTTGAGTAGAGTTAGGTTTTACAGATGAGTTGAGTTGAGAAGAGCTGAGGCAGTTTAGGTAATAACATAATCGGGATTAAGGATGAACTTGATTTCATGATGAATAGTACAGCATGTTCATACGGCTGGTTACAAGCCTATTTCTTGTATCCGTCTTTGGAACAATAGCCGCTGTAGTTCGTCGTTGAATGGGTTGTAATTCCTTGACCGCGCTCTTTTTTCATAGACTTTTTCTGAACATTAACCTCTACTTCGGTAGAGGTTTTTTTGTTGTATATCATCAATTAAGGAGGGATTGACATGGCGAATCCATCAATGGAGCAAGTGGTGGCTATGGCAGGTGAATATAACCTGATTCCGGTAGCGATCAGACTGTTAGCCGACATGGAAACCCCGATTCGCATTTTTCAGCGGTATGCGGAGCGGAAACGGGCATTTTTACTTGAAAGCGTTGAGGGTGGAGTACAGTGGGCACGGTATTCGTTTATCGGAACAGACCCCTTCTTAATGATCACGGGCAAAAAAGGCAAGATCGAAATTGAAAGGAACGGAGAGCGTTCCCTTCTGGAAGGAAAACCTGTCGAGGAGTTAAAGGCGCTGCTGCGGACGTACCGCAGCCCGCAGCTGAAGGAGATGCCTCCTTTTACCGGAGGGGCTATCGGATTTTTCGGATATGACCTGCTCCAATATTATGAGAAGCTTCCGCCACATGCGATGGACGATCTCGGAATGGATGATATCCGGTTCATGTTTTGCGATCAAGTCATTGTCTTCGACCATGTGAAGCAGCAGATCATGCTGGTGGGCAACGTACACGTGAACCCGGGGGATTCGGATGAAACCATAGGGCAAAGCTATCGGGAAGTATGCCGTACCTTAGAGGCAGCCGCCGAGCAGCTGCAAGAACAGGGACCGCGGGAGAACGTGAACTCCAGAGGCATTCCGGCTGATGTTGATATGGGTGACATTAAATCCAATATGACAAAAGAGAAGTATCTTTCCAACGTGGATCAAGCGAAGGAATACATTCGCGCAGGTGACATTTTTCAGGTGGTATTGTCCCAGCGCTTTCATATTGAGACCGAAGTATCGCCGCTGCACGTCTACCGGGTGCTGAGAACGCTGAATCCTTCGCCGTATATGTATTATCTCAAAATGGACGACGACATTATCGTAGGAACCTCGCCGGAAGCTCTGGTGAAGGTAGATGGACGAAGATTGGAAACAAGACCGATTGCAGGCACCAGACCTAGAGGCCGTGACGAGGCCGAAGACCAGGCGCTGGCTGATGATCTGCTGCAGGACGAGAAGGAACGCGCCGAGCATTTGATGCTGGTGGATCTGGGCCGCAATGACCTGGGCCGTGTGTCAGAGTTCGGCACGGTGAAGTGCGACACGTTCATGGAGATTGAAAAATACTCCCACGTGATGCATATGGTATCCAGCGTTTCCGGTCAGCTGAGCAAGGATAAGGATTTCTTCGATGCTTTTCTGTCCTGCTTGCCGGCAGGAACGGTATCCGGTGCTCCGAAACTAAGAGCAATGGAGATCATTGCCGAGTTGGAGCGGGAGGCCAGAGGCGCATATGCGGGGGCCATCGGTTATCTGGGCTTTGGCGGTAACATGGATTCCTGCATTACGATCCGTACGATCATTTTTCGTCATGGCAAAGCTTATGTCCAGGCGGGGGCAGGCATCGTATGGGACTCGGTACCGGAGAAGGAATATGAAGAAACCGTCAACAAAGCCAAGGGGATGCTGAAGGCAATCCGCGTCGCGGAAGCGATGTTCCCGTCCAGCACGAATGCTAACGATTTAATTAATCAGGATTACCTGTACCAATACACACCTTAAACCGAAGGAGGAGAACGTAATGAACGTCATGGAAACGATGCAATCCAGCCTTACGAAGCTGATTCAAGGTCAAGATCTGAGCCGAGAGGAAGCGCGCGGGGTCATGCAGTCCATTATGGAAGGCCAGGCAACCCATTCTCAAATCGGGGCGCTGCTTACGGCCTTGAGAATGAAGGGGGAGACGGTCGAAGAGATCACCGGCTTTGCCGAGGCGATGCGTGGTGCGGGCGGGCGCGTCGTTACCGAGCGAAATCAGCTGCTGGATACATGCGGCACCGGAGGATCCGGGATTCATAAATTCAACATTTCTACCGTATCCGCCATTATCTCCTCCTCGGTTTCGGTCAGAGTGGCCAAACACGGCAACCGCTCAGCATCGGGACGGGCGGGCAGTGCCGATGTGCTGGAGGCACTGGGCGTCAATATTCATTTGACTGCAGAGCAAGCGACAGCCTGTCTGAACGATATCGGCATCTGTTTCCTATTTGCCCAAATCTATCATCCATCGATGAAATATGCGGCTGCTCCTCGCAAAGAGCTCGGGGTTCGAACCGTATTTAACATGCTGGGGCCTTTGACAAACCCGGCGGGGGCGGATCGGCAGATGCTCGGGATCTACGATATGAACAAAACGGAAACCATCGCGCAGGTGCTCAAAGAGCTTGGCTTGAAGCGGGCCATGGTGGTAACCAGCCATGACGGTTTGGATGAAATCAGCATCTCTGCGCCTACGCGAGTATCCGAGCTCCGCGGCGGAGAAGTCCGAACGTATGATATTCATCCGCATGATCTGGGACTGTCGGTTCATCCGATGAGCGATATTCTGGGTGGCGATGCAAAAGAGAACGCGGCCATCATCGGATCGGTGCTGCGTGGTGAGCGCAGTCCTTATCGGGATATCGTGCTTGCCAATGCCGGTGCCTGCATCTATGTGTCCGGGCTTGCAGATAGTTTGGCCGAAGGTGTGCAGCGCGCAGCGGGAGCCATCGATTCAGGGCTGGCTCAGTCCAAGCTGGAGCAGCTGATCTCAAGAACGGGGGAAATGAGTTATGTATCTTGATCGAATAGTAGAAACGAAGCGCAGAGAGGTTGCTCAGCTGCGAGATACATTCAGCATCTCGGAGGCGGAGAGGCAAATAGCGGATTTACCGCCGACTCTCGGTTTTGAGAAGGCGTTGTCCACGGGGCGTAAACGCAGCATGGGGTTAATCGCCGAGGTGAAGAAGGCTTCGCCGTCCAAAGGGTTAATTCGTCCGGACTTTGACCCGGTTATGATCGCCAAAGCTTATGAGGCAGCCGATGCTGATTGCCTATCCGTGCTGACCGACAAGGACTATTTTCAGGGTAGTGGAGAGTATTTGAAGGCGGTAAGGGCAGCCGTCAACATTCCTTTGCTGCGCAAGGATTTTATTATCGACGAGACTCAGATTTACGAAGCGCGCCTCTTAGGTGCGGACGCGGTTCTCTTGATAGCGAGCATACTGGAGCCGGGGCGGATCGCGGATTTTATAGACATCGCTGGTTCCATTGGCTTGGATTGCCTGATTGAGGTCCATGATGGGCAAGAGCTGGAATCGGTTCTTGAACTGGGAACGGCGCAGCTTATCGGGATTAACAACCGCAATCTGCGGACATTTGAAACCTCGCTGCAGACAACGGCCGATATCGCGGCACAAGTTCCGGAGGGAGTTACGTTGATCAGCGAGAGCGGAATATCAGGCCCCGCCGATATTTCCTACTTGCATTATGTTGGGGCACATGGTGTTCTGGTAGGGGAGCATTTCATGCGCCAGCAGGACGTGTTCCGCGCGGTAAACGATCTGATGGGACCCTTGCCGATCGCTGCAGACCTCGAATAAAGGGGATATTGGATGATGAGTACGGCGCTAAAAATATGTGGACTTCAAAGCGTTGAAGTGCTAAAATCTATGATAAACTTACCTGTGGATTATATCGGATTCGTATTTGCCAAGAGTCGGCGGAAGGTAACGCCGCAGCAGGCTTCGCAGCTGATGCAAGTATTGCGGGAATGGGATCATGACAGGATTCCCGCCGCTGTCGGCGTCTTGGTTAACCCTGATGTGAATGAGCTGGAAGAGCTTCTACGAGAAGCAGCGCTCGACGTCGTGCAGCTGCATGGTCAGGAATCGCCGCAATTTTGCCGGGAAGTGAAGGAGCGCTTCCCGGTTTCCGTTTTTAAGGCGGTATCGATCGAGAGTGACCGTCCGGAAGCGGAACGTCTGTCAGCACTGGATGCGTATGCGGGCGCCATCGACGGATTGCTGATCGACACGTACGATCCGGTGTATGGCGGAGGGTCTGGCAAGACATTTGCCTGGGAGCTCATTCCGCCTTACCAGAAGTGGGCGAAAAAGCAAGGGATCCCCTTGTTTGTAGCCGGCGGATTGGATTCGGATAATGTATCGCATTTAATAGGTCAATACGCTCCGTACGGCGTGGATGTATCCAGCGGCGTTGAGAGTGAACCTGGCGTGAAGGATATAAACAAAGTGATTGCATTCGTAGAAAGGGTGAAGGGGAAATGACACAACTTCCTGACCGTAATGGACGTTTCGGAGTGTTTGGTGGCCGGTTCGTACCGGAAACACTCATGAACGCTTTAATAGAGCTTGAACAAGAGTATAACCGCTTTTCGGAGGATCCTGCCTTCAAAGAGGAGATTGCTTATTTGCTTAAACAGTATTCCGGACGGGAAACGCCGTTATATTATGCCGAACGACTCAGCAAACACCTCGGCAAGGCGAAAATTTATCTGAAGCGTGAGGATTTGAACCATACAGGCGCACACAAAATCAACAACGCCATTGCTCAAGGCGTGTTAGCCAAGAGCATGGGCAAAGGCAAGGTCATTGCCGAAACGGGCGCCGGGCAGCATGGCGTTGCCACTGCAACCGTAGCCGCTCTGCTCGGTCTCGAATGCAAGGTGTTCATGGGCGAAGAGGATACCAAGCGGCAGCAGCTGAATGTATTCCGCATGAAAATGCTCGGTGCCGAAGTGATTCCGGTGACGTCGGGAAGCCGAACGCTTAAAGATGCCGGCAACGAGGCGCTTCGCTACTGGGTCAGCAACGTAGAGGATACCTTCTATGTGCTTGGCTCCGCAGTAGGTCCGCATCCGTATCCGATGATGGTGCGGAACTTTCAGCGGATCATCGGTGACGAGACCCGCAAACAGATTCTCGAGACGGAAGGAAGACTTCCAAACGTGATTCTTGCACCAATCGGGGGAGGAAGCAATGCGATCGGCATGTTCTACCCGTTCCTGGAAGATAAGGAAGTCGGTTTGATCGGTGTCGAAGCGGCCGGCAAAGGGGTAGATACCGATTTTCATGCGGCTACCATGTCCAAGGGGACCCAGGGCGTATTCCAGGGATCGATGAGTTATTTGCTTCAGGATGAGTATGGACAGGTTCAGGAGGCGCATTCCATTTCTGCCGGCCTTGATTATCCCGGCGTTGGGCCTGAACATTCCTACTTAAAAGATATTGAGCGTGTGCAGTATGTGCCTATAACCGACCAAGAGGCATTGGATGCCCTGCAGCTGCTTTGCCGCACGGAAGGCATTATACCCGCGTTGGAATCCGCGCATGCCGTAGCGCAAGCAGTAAAAATGGCGTCCGCGTGGACCGAAGACGATATCGTCGTCATTAATTTGTCCGGTCGCGGTGACAAGGACGTGGAGTCCATCATGGCTTACACGGGAGGGAAAACCGAATGAACCGAATAGACCAGACCTTTGCGTCGTTGAAACAGCAAAACAAGACGGCCCTGATTCCTTATTTGACCGTTGGGGATCCGGACGTAAAGTCGACGCTGGATATTATTGATGAGCTTGAAATTGCAGGGGCCGATATTATCGAACTCGGCGTTCCTTATTCTGACCCACTTGCCGATGGCCCGGTCATTCAGCGTGCTTCCGAGCGCGCCCTGAAGAGCAAGGTGACCATTCGCACTTGCATGGAGACCGCACGCTTGGCGAGAGAACGGGGCAGCGAGCTGCCGTTCATTCTGTTCACCTATTACAATCCGGTTCTGCAGACCGGACTGGATGTCTTCTTCGAAGAAGTGGTAAGGCATGATATCAGCGGACTGATCATTCCGGATCTGCCGGTAGAAGAATCCGAAGAGGTTAGGAAACGGGCTCATGCCGCGGACGTTCACCTAATTCCGCTGGTGGCACCTACTTCCCATGAACGGATTGCGAGCATCGCTTCGGAAGCGACCGGCTTTGTATATTGCGTATCCTCGCTTGGCGTAACAGGCGAGCGCACCGATTTTTATACGGGAGTGGAATCATTCCTTGAGACGGTGAAGCAGTACAGTAACGTGCCAATCGCGATTGGCTTTGGTATTTCGTCGGGCGAACAAGTTGCCAGATTCTCGAAAATCTGCGACGGCGTCGTTGTTGGCAGTGCTATTGTGCGTCAGATCGAATCAACCATTCCTCTGCTTGAGAAGGAAGAGACAAGACGGCAGGGACTTTTGCAAATCAGAGAGTTTGTGGCACAATTAAAAGGATAGTGTTGTGTTAAGCAGTTATGAAAGGTGAGGCGAATAACGAATGAAACCGAAAGCACAAATTGTTAATCTTCCTGTATATCAACCCGGGAAGCCAATCGAAGAAGTCAAAAAAGAATTAGGCCTGGATGTTGTCATTAAACTGGCCTCCAACGAGAATCCGTATGGCTGCTCGCCGCGCGCAACCGAAGCGATTACCGCTGAACTGGGAGCGCTCAGCCTGTATCCGGATGGTAGTGCAGCCGATTTAACGGCGGAGCTTGCTGACCAGCTTGGTATTGAACGCAATCAGATTATTTTTGGATGCGGATCCGATGAAATCATCGCTCTCATTATTCGGGCGTTCCTGGAGCCGGGAGACGAAACCATTATGGCCGATCAGACCTTCTCGGTTTATAAAACGAATGCGGATATTGAAGGTGCAACAAGCATTGAGGTACCTCTGGTTAACGGGAAGCATGATCTGCCGGGCATGGCAAAAGCCGTTACGGACCAAACCAAAATCATTTGGGTGTGCAATCCGAATAATCCGACCGGAACCATCGTTTCTGAAAGCGAGCTGATATCTTTCCTGAATGAAGTTCCTGCTCACGTGATGGTTGTTCTCGATGAAGCTTACTATGAATATGTTACGGACGCTTCGTATCCGGCCAGCATCCAATTAATGGAGCGTTATCCGAATCTGGTCATCCTGCGTACCTTCTCCAAAATATACGGCCTGGCTGCACTTCGCATCGGCTACGGCATCGGGCAACCTGAGGTTATCTCCTTAATTAACCGAGTGCGTGAGCCGTTTAATACAGGACGGCTGGCCCAAGTAGCGGCGAAGGCAGCTCTGAAAGATCAGGAGTTCGTAGCTAAATGCCGTCAATTGAATGCCGAGGGAATCACTTATGTCCAGCGGGAGTTTGATCGTCTTGGGTTATCCTATTTTCCTGCGAACGGGAACTTCATCATGGTGGATGTGAAAAAGCCGGGCACCGAAGTGTTCAAGTCCCTGCTAAGCAAAGGCATTATCGTACGTCCTGGATTTGAAGTATACCCGAACTACATTCGCGTAACCGTTGGCTCTGAAGAACAGAACAAGGCTTTCATCGGCGCATTGGAACAAGTGCTTCAAGAAGTGAATGCACGAGCCTAATCTAATGACATAACAATAATCGCAGCTTGAAACGAGTGAGAGAGAACATGACAATACAAATTTCTATATTCGGCGTCGGCTTGATCGGCGGTTCGTTAGCTTTAAACTTCAAAGGAAAACCAGGCATAACCGTTACCGGTTATGCCCACACGCAAGAATATGCCGACCAGGTTATCGCCAAGGGTGTTGTCGATAAAGTTACGCTTTCGGTAGAAGAAGCTGTCCAGGACGCGGACATCATATTTTTGTGTGTTCCGGTAGGAAGTCTGGAGATGTACATAAAACGTCTGAGTGAAATGCAGCTTAAACCCGGGTGCATTATTACGGATGTAGGCAGTACCAAAGCGAGTATTGCCGAATGCGCATCCCGGCTTGCGCTTAAGGATGCCTATTTTATCGGAGGACATCCGATGGCCGGCTCGGAAAGATCCGGTGTAGGCGCTGCTTCCACCGTATTATTCGAGAATGCATATTATGTGCTTACTCCACCGGATGAAGTCCCACAGGAGAAGCTGGACGTACTTGTAGAGCTTCTGTCGTATACGCGCGCACATATTGTCAAGGTTGATCCAAGACTGCACGATGAAATTGTTGGAGCCATCAGTCATCTGCCTCATGTGATCGCCGTGGCTTTGGTGAACCAGATCAGCTCCTACAATGACGATAACCCATTGTACCGTACGCTGGCTGCAGGAGGCTTTCGGGATATTACCCGCATCGCTTCCAGCGACCCGGTCGTTTGGCGGGACATTCTATTAAATAATCGCAATGTCATGCTGCCGCTGTTACGAGACTGGAACGAAGGCATCCAGCGTTTCATGGATATGCTGGAGTCGAAGGACGGGGCTGCTATCGAAGAGGCTTTCCGCAGAGCGGGGGAATTCCGCAGCGTGCTCCCAGAGCGACGGAAAGGGATGATTGTATCCCAATACGATCTGTATTTGGACGTGCCTGACCATCCGGGTATCATCGGCCGCATAGCGACGGACTTGGGGACGAACAGCATCAACCTCAGCAACATGCAGATTATTGAGAGTCGGGAAGATGTTCCGGGCGTGATGCGGCTTTCCTTCCGCAATGAAATCGAGCAGGAGCGGGCTAAAGAGCTATTGTTGTCGCAAGGACACTCGGTGTACCAGTAATTTTCCGGTTGTTTTTAAACAACCGGAAATAAATGCGTTTTCAGTGTTGACAAAATGAAAACGTATACATATAATAAAAGTACAGTATGGTTTCTCTCCACTCCTATCCAAAATATTGCACTGTGTGCAACCGCCTTCAATGTTGAAGGCGGATTTTTTTTGTCTTTTTTCCTATCCGTGGCAAACCTACTGCCACAAACCTGAACTTTTCTCCAATATGTGCTATAATGCTAGAGTGCTAGTGTAGAAGATTTGGGGAAATTGCCAAATACATAGAATAGTCAGACATCTTGAGGCGTAACTATATATGGTTTGACGGTACTTTTGCACAAATCCATGATCATTGCATCCGCGGAGATGTAAAGGACAGGGAAGAGGCACCGGATGGTGAAGGAGGAACGAAAAATCATATGACGGATTCCCAGCTAATCCAAGAAATTAAGCAAGGCAATACCGAACTTTATTCCGAATTAATGCGGCGTTATCAGAGAAAAATATTAGCATTTGTCTATCATATGTTAAAAAGTTCGCACATGGAGCTTATGGCTGAAGATTTATGTTCGGAAACATTTTATAAGGCGTTCCGGAGTTTGCACTCATTCCGGGAAGTGGATGCATCCTTCTCGACATGGCTCTATACCATTGCCCGCAACACGGTGCTCAGCGAACTGCGCAAGCATCGGAGCGGCACATTGCCGCTGGAGGAGAGCGGGGTCGTGCCTGTGGCTCCGCTGGAGGTTGCTCCTGAGCAGGCGATACTACGCAGTGAACGAGTACATATGGTAAGGGAAGCAATTAATAATTTACCGGAGAAACAGAGATCGGCGCTGATTCTTCGGGAGTATGATCAACTGGATTATCAGGAAATCGCAGATATTTTAGGTCAAAGCGTCAGCTCGGTTAAGTCATTGTTGTTCAGAGCTCGCGGCAGTGTCAAAATTCAGCTCGAACCCTATTTTTATGAGCCGGTTTTTGAGGATCTGAGAGGGATGAAGAATAGATGACTTGCGATGAAGCCCAAGAGCTGATGGAAACGGTCTGGGATTTGCCGGACAATGATCTGCGGCGACAACGGCTGATCGCACATGTTCAAACCTGCAGATCGTGTGCAGCGGAGTACGAAATGTGGGTGGAAAGCCAGAACATGGTTCATGTTCTGGAACATGAGATCCCCGACATGGACGCTGAACAGATCAACCGCAACGTGATGGACCGCATCTATCGCGATTTCCCATGGCTGGTGGAGGAAACGTCTAAGAGTCGGGCGGTAAGCCGAGTGTTCCGCAAGCGGCTGACATTCATGATTGCCGGTTTTTTGGCTCTATTTGTTTGCAGCTTCGTTTATTTTGCAGCGACCGGCAACCAGCCGGAGCCGGTTCCGGAAGCGGTAACGACAGGGATCATCCCTACGGGGGTGGCTGACACGGCCCAAACCCTGAACTCTCAGGACGATTACAACATTCCGAAAACGAACAGCGGCATTATTGATCCTTTTGTGGTTGATATGAATCCGACCCAGCCAGAATATTGGATGATATTATCCCTGTTGGGCATTGGATTCGCCATGTTTTTCCTGAAGAGATTAAATCGGGTCAGAAGATAAAAAAATGGTTAGGATGGAGGAGATGCGGCATGCAAATCGGCTTGGTTCGTCATGGATTAACGGATTGGAATGCGTTAGGCAAAATCCAAGGCCAAACGGACATTCCACTGAATGAGGAAGGTCGTCGTCAAGCGCGTTTGCTTGGGGATAGACTTCTGCAGGAGCCTTACCGATGGGACTTTGCGGTTAGCAGCGGACTCTCCCGGGCTGAGGAAACAGCTAAGATCATCTCGTCCATGCTGAACATTCCATTGATGCCACCGGATAACCGTTTGCGGGAGCGCAAGTACGGTCAGGTGGAAGGTTTGACAGCGAAGGAGCGTGAATCCCGGTTCGGTGCTGATTGGCACCTGCTCGATTTGGGACAGGAGACGGATCTGGAGCTCCAATCCAGAGGGCTTGTCTTTCTGGATGATATGTGGCATAAACACCCGGATGCCAATATTCTGGTTGTCAGCCACGGTGGATTTTTAGCGCAGCTATACAGGCTGGTGTGCCGCGGCGTTCTGAGCGAGCGGATCGGCAATCTGTCGCTCACGGTCCTGGAGAGAAAAGACGATGACTGGTCGCCCCTGCTGTTTAACTGTACCAAACATCTGTTGACAAAACAGTCGTAACATGGAGCTTCATGAATAGAAGTAAGAGCCTTCCCGCGGGAAGGCTCTTATTTGTTTCTAAGATGAGTTTTACGCTTCTGCTACTAAAATAAACCGATGCTGCTGCACCTCGAAGTAGCCCTTAGTCCGGATAACCTGATGAATCTGATATAAGGGTTCGACGTAGCGTTCAACCGTAAAATCAGGAATCTGCCAGGGGATGGCTTTTAAGTAATAGACCAGTGCACCGATGTCATAAAACCGCTGCGGTGAAAAGTCCTCCCGGCTGAAGGTGACGTTGAAACATGTCCTGCAGTTCTTGGACAGCGGTTTCCAGATCCCAATGAGCGAACTCTTCATTTAACGGAACGCCAAACCATTCGTTGATTCCATCACAGTCGGTTCCCCCGGCTTGCTGGGTTACGAATACGCCATGATCGTTTAGAATTCTTTGGATTTCCGCTACGGAATAGGACTCATGCTGATTGATGATCAGATCAAAAAAATGATCCTTCAAAGGCAGCGAGGCATCCTCTTCAAAATAGACGACCTTTACGCCAAGCGGCTCAAGTTTTTGCTGTGCAATCGGTACGTTTGGCTTATACCCTTCGGTTGCATAGACCGTTTTCGGCAGTGGATGGAGGGAGGATAAGAACTCTCCTCCGCCTGTCCCCATGTCCAGCATCGTTGTGGAGTCTCGCATGAACGGAATCACCATGCTGCCCAAAGACCAGGGTAGAGCATGGGACTGCATGCGTCCTGAAGCTGTAATGCGCGAAAAGTCCCATCCTGAAAAATGTTGATCCACATCTTGAATAAAGGCCATAAATTCTGCATCTTTTATCATTTCTCATAACCTCCAAGCTTTTGATAATGAAAGGTTCTTTCATTTTTTAAAAAGCTCTTAAGGGAGGCCCCCGAATTCGATTTGCACCAAGTTATATCTCATGTTCTGGAGTTCTCATAATTTTGTTCCTCCTGTAGTGGTTGAATAATTACCTTCATATAAGCGGTTTTTCATTTTATTTAAATGTAATACATCATAAGCGAATTCTCTGCAACAATCGGTAAGTATTCTATCATTAAATAAGAGAGCATAGTCATTTCTATATACAAAAAAATAAAAAAATATTTAGTTAAACCGAAGTGTATCAGGTATCAAATGTCCAAAACCTTCCCATAATGGTTGTAAAACGGCGAGGCGATGGAAGATGAATCTAGCGGATATGCTCACATATGCCGATATTGGACAGCTTAGCAATATAGCGAATCACTATGATTGTGACGCTAAGCGGAATTCAAAGCATGAACTGATCCAGAGCATCCTGTCCAAGCTCGGACGCAGAGAGTTTATCGAGGAGCAGGTCAGCAGCTTGTCACCAAGCGATTTGCGTTTTCTGAACAACCTGGCATTTGACACTCGAACAGGCTACAGTCTGGAAGAATTGACGGCCGCGATCCGTCATGCGGCGGAAATGGAGGAGAAAGATGATCAAGCTTCTTCAAATAAGAAAGCTGCCGCTGCCAAACCGGAAAGTCCGCGTGAGGCGGTCGCACGTTATCGCCGAAGCGGCTGGTTGTTTAACGGCTTTACCCATTCCACCAAGTATTTGTTTCAAGTGCCTTCGGATTTGAAGGAGCGGTTTCGTGACGTGCTGCGTGAACGGCTTCATCAAAATCTGCATAGATTGAGTGATGACCCGGAAGTGTACCGGGATGAGCAGGGACTAGCCGCAGAAGATCTCATGCTGATTCTTAAATATGTCGGCAGACATGATATCGAGTTGAATCAGGAAGGATTCATGTATAGGCGAAATCAGCAACAGCTCATGAGTACGCTGCATATTACGGAACCGCTCATTACCAAGGGAGCATGGCGGTTCGGGTATGGCCGCTCCTGCATTGAATATCCCGATCGGTTTGCGCTGCTGTACGATTATGCTTACGCTAAAAAATGGATCAGGGAAAACAATGCCCGGTTGATCCTGACCGAAAGCGGAGCTGCGCTTATGGAGGAAGGAAATCAAGTTAGCGTGATACAGATATTCCGCTTTTGGTTAAGACTTTATAAAGGCGCAATTCCCAATATCACATCTCTTGTATACTGGATCAGTCAATGCGCAAGAGATTGGGTCACCGCAGCCTCTCTTTACGAATCGCTGGGCTGGCTAATCCGTCCTTTCTATTATGACAGTCCGCAAAACATTTTGGAGCAGCGGATTATCCGCATGCTGATGCATTTGGGGATGCTCAGAATAGGAGAGAGTCAGAGTATGGGAATTTCGTACAAAATGACCGCTCTTGGCTTAAAGGCCGCGGAAGCCGGCATACATATCAGCGATTCGAACGATTTGATTCTCTAGCATGGTTGTTTGGTTACATTTGCAGCAGCCGTAAAAATTTTTGGAAGTAAAGCATTTAAAGGGAAAGAATATAAGGTATACGCAAAATTTAGTTTGGAGGTGCATCCTAATGGATAAGATGAAGGTTACTTACGAGGTTATGTTAGGTCTGGCGGCCGAAATGGTGTGGGACGAAGCATTGCGCAAGCATCGGAGTGAAGAGCTGTATAAAGAAATTGACGAAGCGCTGGCTTCCGGCGACGAAGTGGCTTTCCGAAACCTGACGGATGAACTGAGGACTTTGAATTGAAGAAATGCTTTATCGCATTTCTTCTTTTTTTTTGCTTTATCCGCTCTTCCACTCGTATAATGATAACAAAATGATGATGAGTGAGCAGAAAGGATGTACCATGCATGAAATTTAGTGAAGTAGACAAGCAGACTTGGCCGGAACTTAAACCTTTTTTTGATACCTGCCTGATTCCGTTTACCGGATTATCGGGGTTGGAAACGCCATGGGAGGCTACAGCTGCGCTTGAACGGCTGCGGGATTTTATGGATTTGGCAGAAATTCCGTTTAAGGGAAGATTGGTTACATATCCTGCTGTACAATATGGAAATACTGAAGATATAAAGCTTCTAAATGAGGTTTGTCACAATGTCAAATCCATCGGGTTTAAATTTGTTGTTATCATGACAGCGGATGTTGAGCTCTCTAAAGAGGATGTGCCTGAAAGCACGCTTGTACTGTCCCGGCGCAGGTTGGAAGGCAATGAGGGTATCCCCCTGTCAGCTATCGTTTCCGGTCAAATCAGTGAAATGTGGCAGCAGGAAAGCTGAGTTCAAATGTGACAAAAAACCAACAATTTATGAAAGGGCTATTGGAAGCGAACCCAAATTTGGGGTTCAAATTCTTGACGGTCTTGGGTGCCTAAGATATTATTAGTATGTCCTAGTAAGTCGTGTGATTTTAATCATTGATGACACTTAAGAACGGTTGACAAAGGGGGTTGAACACAGAATGAGCAGCAACCACAATGACGAGCATGAAGAATCGCACAATCCACCCCGACAGAAAGAGATGTCCCGCAGACAATTTCTTACATACACGTTGGGCGGTGCCACAGCTTATATGGCTGCTGGAGTAGTTTTGCCAATGCTTCGCTTTGCCGTTGATCCGATTCTTCAAAATAAAGAAGAAGGGTCTTTTGTAAAGGTCGCGGAAGAGAGCAAAATTACCAACGATCCACAGGAATTCCATTTCGAGCTCAAACAGCAGGACGGCTGGTACAACAGTACAGCTACTTTAACGGCGTGGATTCGTAAGAACGATCAGGGTGAAATTGTAGCGCTTTCACCGATCTGTAAACATTTGGGATGCCTTGTTGGATGGAATAACAACAAAAATTTCCCTGATGAATACCACTGCCCTTGCCACGGTGCGCGTTATACACCGGATGGGAAGAACCTGGCAGTTGCGCCGAAGCCGCTTGACCAGTACGAGACGAAAATCGAGAACGGCTGGATTTACCTCGGCGCCATCGTGCCAAATACCGTAGTTAAATAGGAGGCGTAGATTCAGATGTTGAAGAATGTCTACAACTGGATTGATGAACGTCTCGATATCACGCCGATTTGGAGAGACGTTGCAGATCACGAGGTACCGGAACACGTAAACCCGGCGCATCATTTCTCCGCGTTTGTGTACTGTTTCGGCGGCTTGACGTTTTTTATCACAGTCATCCAGATTCTGTCGGGGATGTTCCTGACGATGTATTATGTACCGGATATCATAAACGCTTACAACAGTGTTGAGTACCTGCAAACACAGGTTGCCTTCGGACAAATTGTCCGCGGCATGCATCACTGGGGCGCAAGCTTGGTAATCGTAATGATGTTCTTGCATACGATGCGCGTGTTCTTCACCGGCTCGTACAAAGCGCCGCGTGAAATGAACTGGGTTGTGGGTATGCTCATTTTCTTTGTTATGCTCGGTCTTGGTTTGACAGGTTACCTGCTGCCATGGGATAACAAAGCTTACTTCGCTACAAAAGTTACATTGGAGATTGCGAACTCCGTACCTTGGCTTGGACCTATCATTAAAGAGCTGCTGCAAGGCGGTACGATCGTAGGTGCCGAAACGTTAACGCGTTTCTTCGCTATTCACGTATTCTTCCTTCCGGCTGTCCTTCTTGCTCTATTGGTAGGACACTTTATCATGATCCGCAGACAAGGTATTTCCGGTCCACTATAAGAAGAAGGGAGGCGCATATTTATGGCACATGGTCATAAATCTGATGAGAAAGTAGTTTATGTCGGCGATTCGCGTGTGAAAAAAGGCAGCGGTTGGGTTACGCCGCCGGATTACACCGCTTATCCCGGCAAATCAGAAGCGTTCATTCCTAACTTCTTGTTGAAGGAATGGATGGTTGGTGTAGTTGTACTGGTCGGTTTTCTTGTGCTGACCATCTCGGAGCCGGCTCCGCTCGGTTATCCGGCGGATCCGGGAGCTTCTGTAATCCCGATGCCGGACTGGTATTTCCTGTTCCTGTATGAATACCTGAAGCTTCCGTACGCTTCCGGTGATTATGTAGTACTTGGTACGATTGGTGTTTCAGGCGTTGCCTTCGGCGCATTGCTCCTTGTTCCTTTCCTTGATACGGGGAAAGAGCGGCGGTTCTACAAGCGGCCTATTACTTCGGCCCTTATGATTCTGTCGTTATTTGCAGTCATCTATCTGACGAATGCAGCATGGACGCACTATGTGCATGAGCTGGAAGCTACTGGACAGAAACCGGAGCATATTCAGCGTGAAGAAGAGGCAGAAGAGAAGCATGCAGCTGGTCTACCAACGACTAGTGGCAAGCAGGCTGAAGACAGTGTTGTAGCAATCGTTGATAAGGATAATCCGGCGATGGAAACCTTTAAGACAGCTACCTGTATCTCTTGTCATGCTGCAGATTTGAAAGGGGCATCCGGACCGTCGCTTCGTGGTGTCGGGGATACCCACACGAAAGAAGAGATCGTGGCTATTATTGAAAATGGCCAAGGCGGCATGCCGGCTATGAAAGACACGGCGCTTGCGGCCGGAGTAACCGAAGAACAACTCGACCAGTTGGCTGATTGGCTCGCAAGCCAAAAGGCAGAAGCCGCTGCAGAGTAAGATGCATAGAAGAACCTGACCGCAATGTGGTCAGGTTCTTTTTAAATGTTTGTACACAGATGAAATATATGCGAGGTTTAGGTATAATCGGCATTAGTCGTAAAAATTAAGAATACAAGGAACTGGACAGGAGGACGGAGTTTGTCGATTTCGTATGTTTGGAGCCGGGAATTTCTAAGCAAGCGATCGATTCTTTGGTTGCTGCTCATTTGCAACATCCTTGGAACGATCTATGGATACATATGGTACGGGGGTCAAATGGTCGATACGGTGGATCATGGCTTATTATGGCAGGTCATATTCGTACCGGACAGCCCGACGGCCAGTTTATTCTTCAGCTTGGCGCTGCTGCTGCTGCTTTACCCGCCTCGGGGGCTTGGGGGCTCCTTGTTTCAGCAATTCATTGAGGCGCTGGCGGTCGTTACATCGGTAAAGTATGGGATATGGGCCGTGGCTATCATATTTGCCGGACAAGCCCAAGGAGATGTGCTGGCATGGCAGGATTGGATGCTCGTCGCTTCCCATACGGCGATGGCGGTGGAAGCGCTATTGTTCGTACGATTGTTTCATTATCGCTGGACAGCGCTCACCGGGGCCATTGCCTGGACACTGCTGAATGATACCGTTGATTATACGTACGGCGTATTTCCTTGGCTGCCGGGTCAGTTATATGACGACCTATCAGCGGTCGAGCTGTTCACGTATCTTTTGACTCTCTTCAGCGGTTTCGCCGGTTGGATCTTCATGAAGTATGGGAAATCCAAACCACGTTAGCTGTGTAGGCAACACGGTTCTATGAGCATCCCTTCTGCCATACATATACGGTAGGAGGGATGTCCCATGTTTCGAACCTTTCCGAAGCTCCTGCTGTGCCTGTCTGCACTGCTTATGCTGGTTACCGTCAGCATGGGTGATCCTGTGCGGGCTACCCCGGCAAACGGACAGTCAGAGACTTCGCCCGCCGCGTCCATACAGGCCAAGGCGCTGAACAAGGAAGTGGAGCAGCTATACCGCCATGTGGAAGAAGGCAATGTACAAGCCGTCCTGGAGGATATTCGCCGGGTATCCGGGTTGTTTGAGGCTTCGTCATTTCAGGGATTGACCGGAGTAGAAGGGATTCATGCGTTGGCTGAGAGCATTTTGGAGATGAAGGAAGCCACGGCAAGGGCCACGCAGGACCCGCAGCACTGGATGGTGTCCGCAGGTAAACTTCGAATGGCAACCGATAGTCTGATCCATGCCAGAGATGCGTTATGGCTGCAATATTATAAGGTCATACGTGAAGATCTGAGAGTCATGGGGGAATATGCCGTCCAGCAGGATCAGGCTGGCATGAGAAGAGCGTATGACAGCTTGAGTGGACATTATGAACTCATCCGTCCTTCCGTTGTCATACAGCGAAAGCCTGAGGATGTTAACATGATGGAGTCCTGGATTTCCTATGCCGGAGGTCTGGTGTCATCCGGAGACACGGCACAGGTGCAAAAAGTGGTTCCGCAGGGCGAGGAAATGATCAACTCGTTGTTTGGCAAAAAGAAGGATGAACCTGCCCTCGCACCGCTGGGAGAGGTCAAGGAACCATGGACGTGGCAGCTGGTCATCGGTGCTTTCATTTTGGCGGCATTAACGTTTGCGGGATACCGCAAATACCGAGGTCAGTTGTATAGCGCAAAACCAATGTTCCCTCGCAAAATGTAGGCGGGAATCCATAGCTGTTCCGATCATGGCCCGGTGCGAACCGGGCTATTCCTCTTTAAATCCTTCGCCATGCACATCATTGACATCATTAATGATAATAAATGCCCGAGGGTCCAACGATTTGGCGATTCCCGTTAGGCGGCGAATTTCCTGCCTCGATACGACGCAGTATACCATATGCTTGGCTTGCTTGGAGTAGGCACCGATGGCGGGGATTAGCGTAACCCCTCGCTCCATCTCGGTGGATATGCGATGGGCGATATCTGGGGCCTGATCACTGATGATGGTGAAGGCTTTGGCGGCATAAGCTCCTTCCTGTATGAAATCGATGACCTTGGAAGCGATGAATACGGCGACGAGGGTATACAATATCCGCTCGAGCGGGATAAAGAATAAGGAAAGCCCGATAATCAAGATATCAAGCGATAGAATGATCTGGCCCATACTGAAGCCGAATTTCCGGTTGATGATTCTGGCAATGATGTCTGAACCGCCCGTCGTCCCGCCAAACCGGAACACGATACCGAGTCCAGCCCCCAATGTGACACCTGCGTATAGCGCAGCAAGAATATAATCCTGTTCGGTATGAAACGGCACAACATAGCCGCGGTCGATCAAAGCTTCGAACAGCCACAGAAACAGGGTTAATGAGGCAATGCCGAGACCTGTGTATATAGACTGGCGTTTACCGAGGATTTTCATGCCGACCAAGAATAGCGGGATATTGAGCGCCATGGTTGAGATGGACGGCGATATGTTAAAGGCATAGTTCAGCAGTACGGTAATGCCGGTGACGCCCCCCTCCATGAGTTCATTCGGAATGATGAAATACAGAAGGCCGAATGCGTAAATGGCGGAACCGGCGATGATCGGAATGATCGTTTGAAGCTGGTGGAGCAACTTGGACGTTTTCATAAGACCCCTCGCATTCCCGATTGTGGATATTACCCGTATGTCTGGGTTGCTTGTACACCTACCTAGTATGTGCTGATCATGTTCCAGCCATAAAAAATTATTTGTTTTCAAATCCGCTTTACGATAACATAGGTTTAAAACCAATCGCTCGTCATGAGAGAATGCTGCTTTCGGCTTGGGTGTTACAAGTTAAGGCAGACTGTGCAGTGAAGGGAGTTTAGAGTCTTGGGAAAATCAATGGCTGAAATGCAGCAGGAAGTCGATCAATACATATCACAATTCAAGGAAGGCTATTTCAGTCCTTTATCCATGATGGCCCGTATGTCGGAAGAGGTGGGCGAACTCGCCAGAGAGGTTAATCATCAGTTCGGTGAGAAGCCGAAAAAAGCGGATGAAGCAGACAATTCCATCGAAATGGAACTTGGAGATATATTGTTCATTACAATTTGTTTTGCCAATTCTCTTGGCATCGATCTCGCGGAAGCACACGCTAAAGTCATGCATAAATTTGCGACGCGTGATGCCGATCGTTGGACGAAAATAAACACCGATTAGGCTGCTGCTACATATGCTGTACCAAACCCGCTGTGGGGAGGGACAGCCCGTGAAACCTGAAAGTTATATACAAAAAGCATATCGATGCATCCTTCAGAATGATTTCGAAGAGGCCTTACGTTGGTTTGAGCAAGCGATCATTGCGAATCCGGGAGATGCCGAAGTGCATTACCGATGCTCCATTACCTACGGCAGAAGCAACAAACTGGAGATGGCGATTACTCACGCGGAAGAGGCCGTCAGGCTGCAGCCTGACAAACCGGAATATGCGCTTCACTTACAGCATATCAAGGCGGCGGAACTGGTGCAGCGTGCCAGAAAAATGGTGGAAAATCGCAAGGATGTGACCAAGTCTGAGCTCTATCAGGCCGTGTCTCATCTGAAATCAGCCGTAGCGATGGACCCTTTATACGCTCAAGCCTACGTATGGCTTGCTCTGGTCTATAGCGAACTCGATGAGCATGCGCGTGCCATTTCCACTCTAAAAGAGGTCATCTCATTGTACCCACAGGAGAGTGGGCTTCAGCATATTATGGAGGAACTCAAACAGCGCTTGAAATCATATATGCAGGATACAGCATCGGATTGAAAGTGAGGACATGTAAAAATGGCAAACAAATGGACAGTTGCGGTCGTCGGTGCCGGCGGCCGTATGGGTAAAGAAGTAGTGAAGCTTGTTTTGGGCGACCAGGAGCTGGAACTGGTTGCCGCTGTCGGCCGATCGGATGCAGGTGCTGATGCAGGAACGCTTGTGGGTCTTCCTGCCTGCGGCGTTACGGTGACGTCCGATCTGGAGATGGCGCTCGTCGAAACGAAACCGGATGTCATGGTTGATTTTACAGCACCGCAATTTGCCTATAGCAACACAGCTCTGGCCATTAAGCACGGCGTGCGTCCGATCATGGGCACAACCGGCTTCACGCCAGAGCAAATCGAAGAGTTGGACAAGCAGTGTACGGAGCAGAATATCGGCGGTTTGATTGCACCGAACTTTTCCATCGGAGCGATCCTGATGATGAAGTTTGCCGCTTCGGCTGCCAAATATTTGCCTCATGTTGAAATCATTGAAACCCATGGCGACCAGAAGCTTGATGCGCCATCCGGAACATCGATCAAAACAGCCGAAATGATTGCTGCAAACCGCGAGGAGATCCGCCAAGGCAATCCGAAGGAAGAAGAGGTCATTGAGGGCGCCAGAGGCGGGTATTATAACGGCTTCCGTATTCACAGCGTCCGTCTGCCGGGTGTGTTTGCCCAGCAGGAAGTCATATTTGGCGGTTACGGACAAAGCTTGAAGATCCGACATGATTCTTATGAGCGTGCAGCTTATATGCCGGGCGTGAAGATGGCTATAGAGAAGGTAATGGGTTACACCGGCTTGGTCTATGGATTTGATCATTTTATTGACTAACATAGGGGAGAAATTACTATGAATATTGCATTTATCGCTCATGATCGTAAAAAAGAGGAAATGGTCAATTTCGTTATCGCATATGAAAATGTATTCGAAGATCATAATCTTTACTCAACGGGAACGACGGGGACCCGTATTATGGAGCAAACCAAACTCAGCATTCACCGTTTTGCTTCAGGGCCGCTTGGCGGCGACCAGCAGATTGGTGCACTCGTTGCGGACAATGAGATGGATCTGATCATTTTTTTACGGGATCCTTTGATGGCGCAGCCTCATGAACCGGACATTAATGCACTTCTTCGTTTATGCGACGTGCAGGGAATTCCGCTTGCTACTAATGTGGCAACGGCCGAGATTCTAGTTAAAGCGCTGGACCGTGGCGATTTTGCATGGCGGGAACTTGTTCATAAATACAAGCCGGGTGTGGATAGCTAATGAACAGCCAACTGGACATCTTAATCTTCGGAGCACACGCAGACGATGCCGAGATCGGAATGGCAGGAACGATTGCGAAGCATACGGCAGCTGGACTGTCGGTCGGGATCTGTGATCTGACGCAGGCCGAGATGTCGTCTAACGGTACCGTCGACATTCGTAAGCAGGAGGCGGAGCAAGCTGCCCGGATTTTGGATCTCAAGGTCCGTACGAATCTGGGATTGCCGGACCGCGGTTTATTTGTGACGCCAGAGAACATTGAACGGGTCACGGCCGAGATTCGCAAGTTTGCTCCCTCGATTGTGTTTGCTCCTTACTGGGAGGATCGCCATCCGGACCATGTGGCTTGCAGCCGTTTGGTTGAGGAAGCGGTATTTAATGCCAAACTTCGTCGTTACATGCCCGAGCAGCCGCCGGTTAAGGTGGACGAGCTTTATTTTTATTTCATTAATGATATCGGAAGAACGGACCTCGTCGTTGACGTTACGGATCATTACGGCGTCAAGGAGCAGGCCCTGTTTAGCTATCGTTCCCAGTTCCAGAAGGCTGAAGAAGATGCAGTCTCTACTCCGTTGACAGAGGGGTACATAGAGCGTGTGCGGGCCAGGGATTCACTGCTTGGAGCGCGCAGGCTTATTCCTTATGCAGAAGGCTTCGCTTGTAAAAGTCCGTATGTTGTTCATCTATTCGGCTCCAAGCAGGCATAATATATAGAGGCGTACGTAAAGGAGGCCTGACATGAATCAACAACCATTAAAAATCGGCATTACCTGTTACCCTTCATTGGGCGGGTCGGGCGTGGTGGCGACAGAGCTGGGAAAACTCCTGGCCGAGCAAGGTCACCAGGTTCATTTTATTGCTCACAGCATTCCGTTCCGGTTAGGGACTTTCCATAAAAATATTTTTTATCATGAAGTTGAAGTGAACGACTACTATGTGTTTCGATACCCGCCATATGATCTGTCGCTAGCGACAAAGATGGCTCAGGTAGCCAAAATGCAGCAGCTTGACGTGCTGCATGTGCACTATGCGGTACCGCATGCCGTGTGTGCCTTCTTAGCGAAGCAGATGGTCGGAGATCAGCTGAAGGTCGTCACAACGCTGCACGGAACCGATATCACAGTACTGGCGCAGGATGAATCGCTGAAGGACTTGATTCGGCTCGCCATTAATGAAAGTGATGCCGTTACGGCTGTTTCTCAGGATCTCATCCGAGAAACGCGGGAACTGCTGGATATAAGCCGGGATATTGACCTTACCTACAATTTTGTGGATCCCCGGGTGTACTATGCGCGGGATTCGGAATCGCTGCGTAAAGATTATGCAGAACCGAATGAAAAGATTTTGATGCATATTTCCAACTTCCGTCCGGTAAAACGGGTAGCTGATGTGTTGGAAATATTCGCTCAGGTCCAGGAACAGGTGCCGGCGAAGCTGCTGCTTGTCGGAGAAGGGCCCGAGCTTCCGAAAATCCAGTGCCGGATCAATGAGCTGGGCCTCGGCAGCAAGGTGCATTTCCTAGGCAAACAAGATGAAATTGCGCACGTGATATCCATGGCGGATGTGCTGCTGCTTCCCTCCGAAAAGGAAAGCTTTGGCCTGGTTGCTCTGGAAGCGATGGCTTGCGGAGTGCCTACTGTCGGCTCCACGGCAGGCGGGATTCCCGAATTGATTACACATGGCGAAACCGGATATTTGGCACCGATCGGAGACACCTATTCGATGGCTCAGCATGTGCTTGAAATATTAAAGGACGAAGCCCTTAGTGAGCGGCTGCGCAAGGCTTGTCTGCATCGTTCCAAGACGATGTTCTGCAATGAATTGATACGGGGCAAGTACGAAGAAATATATTACCGAGTATTGGGACGGGAGGTTAGCGAGCTAAAGCCGGTCTGCGGCTAAGCTCGACCCTCTCGTTGTTTTTCGGATAAAGGAACGGGAAACTATGGCAGATATGTTTAATTCAATACGATGGCGCAACGCGGATCCCGATATGGCCGAGCGGAGTGCGGACGTGATCCGGACTCTGCTTCGACATGGACATGAAGCGTATTGGGTCGGGGGCTGTGTCCGTGATGAATACATGGGGCGCAGGGTCAGTGATATGGATATTACCACCTCCGCCTTGCCGGAAGTCACCTGTTCCGTCTTCCCCAAGGTCATTCCTACAGGAATCAAGCATGGGACCGTGACGGTGCTGATGGAAGGCCAGTCTTTCGAAGTGACGACGTATCGCGTGGAGAGCGGTTATGCGGATCACCGTCATCCAACGGAAGTTGCTTTCGTCCGAGAAGTGAAGGAAGATTTGAGACGGCGCGATTTTACGATGAATGCAATGGCTCGAGGGATTGATGGATCCTGGGTGGATCCGTTTGGCGGACGAGCGGATATTGATAGGCAGGTGATCCGCTGCGTAGGCGATGCGCGTCTCCGTTTCCGTGAAGACGCCCTGCGCATGGTTCGCTGCATCCGTTTCGCCTCCGTGTTCGGTTTCTCCATCGCGCAGCATACATGGAGGGGGATTCTCTCGGAGAGAGACACCTTAAGCTGGATTGCGATGGAGCGCATCCGCAGTGAATTTGAAAAGATTTTGACTGGACCGGCCCCATTGCGCGGGTTGGAGATGTTTGTCCGCAGCGGTTTGTACGCCCGAATGAAAGCGCCGTTTCCGTATACCGGACATGACACGAAGGCGATAGAAGCCATGAGTGGGATCGAGCCGGAGCATTCTACGATCCGCTGGACGCTGCTGCTGCTTGCCTGCGGCATTTCAGCCCAGGAAGCAGAGGGGCTGCTGCGATCGTGGACATTCTCCAATAAGCAGCGGGAAGCCATCGTTAAACTGCTCGCGCTTCATGAGTCCTATCTGCAAGAGCAGGAAGAGGAAGATACCGAGAACGTCAGGCACAAATGGATTAAGCTGGTCCTTGTCCACGGAGCCGAGGCAGCTCAAGGCTGGTTGCAACTGCAGATGGCGTTGAATCAAACGGGAGCGGCCTCTGCCTCGCTACGTTTAATCGAACAGCTTGACGGTTGGCTCCGGGAGCTCCGAATTCGGAGTTTGAAGGATTTGGCCATCACCGGAAACGAATTGCTAGAGTCGCTGGACAAGCGGGGGGGCCCATGGCTTGGAGAACTTCTCGGGCAATTGCTGGAGAAAGCGGCGGCAGGTTTAATTAACAACGATAAGGAATCGTTGATTGAAGAAGCAAAGCGGGTGGTAATTCATAATGAAGGATTATGATCAAGACAATGCACTTCTGAAAATGTTCCAGGAGCATTCCGGCCAATTTTTGTCCGGAGAAGAGATCAGCCGTAAATTGTCCATCAGCCGGACGGCCGTATGGAAGCAGATCAATAAGCTCCGTCATTTGGGTTATGATTTCGAGGCCGTTCCGCGGCTTGGCTACCGCATGATGGATGAACCGGACAAACTGAGCGTGGAACAACTGACAGCGGGGATGACCAGTCAAATCTTCGGTAAACCGCTGAAGCTGCTTGACAAGACGACGTCAACTCAGGAAGATGCCCGGCAATTGGCGGAAGAAGGAGCAGCCGAAGGCACGCTTGTGATCTCGGAAGAGCAGACGGGCGGACGCGGGAGAATGGGAAGGAAATTCCACTCCCCCAGAGGCAAAGGCATATGGATGAGCCTGGTGCTCAGACCGAAGCAACCGCTGCATTTAACCCAACAGCTCACCTTGTTGACAGGCGTAGCGGTATGCCGTGCGATCACGAAGTGCGCAGGTGTGCAGACCGATATCAAATGGCCAAACGACATTCTGTTTCAGGGCAAAAAGGTTTGCGGCATCCTGCTGGAGTCTGCAACAGAAGACGAAAGGGTGCGCTACTGCATTGCCGGTATCGGAATCAGCGCCAATCTGAAAGAGTCGGATTTTCCGGAGGAACTTCGCAGCGTTGCGACTTCGATTCGCATGGCTGGCGGAGCAACCGTCAACCGGACAGAGCTGATCCAAGCCATCATGGCGGAGATGGAGGTTTTATATGAATTGTACAACGAGCAGGGCTTCGAACCTATAGCCTCTCTCTGGGAAGCTTTATCCGGCACGGTGGGCAGGGAAGTTCAAGTTCAGACGGCCCGTGAACGTTTTAGCGGGATTGCCACAGGACTCAACCGAGATGGTGCGCTGCTGGTTCGCAACCAAGATGATGAGCTGATCCCCGTATACTCCGGTGATATTCTTTTTAATACCAGGTAAATGAAACATGGTGAAATCGTGGCTCAAATTTGTTATACTATGACCAAGAGGCGGTATCGCCATGAGCGAATTGCACTCTGCAGCAATTGGTAATGAAATGTATTACTTTTTTTAGAACACCTTCATAACTGTTATGCCGGTTACGTTGGATTCTGCTCTGAGCCGAAAGGACCGAGACAGAAGGGACGATCGCGAGTGACTCTTTTTTGCCTTTCGGACTTTTTAGCAAGTATGTGCTAAAAGGTTTTTTTATTGTGTCTAACTTATTTACACAAAGGAGGCTGTGTCACAATGGCAGGCAAACAACCACTGAACATCGTGAAGATGAAGAACATGAAGAAGAAGGGTGTACCGATCACCATGCTGACCGCGTACGATTATCCTTCCGCCAAGCTGGCAGAGGAAGCGGATATTGATATGATATTGGTAGGCGATTCCCTCGGCAATGTCGTGCTCGGCTATAATTCCACAATTCCGGTAACGCTTGACGACATGGTATACCATACCCGTGCCGTTGCTCGTGGAGCGGAGGACACTTTCATCGTCGCGGATATGCCGTTTATGACCTATCACGGAGATATTGATGAAAGTCTTCGCGGGGTGCGGAGATTGATGCAGGAAGGCCATGCGCATGCGGTGAAAATGGAGGGCGGCGAAGAAATCGCCGGCACCGTGAAACGGATCGTGCAGTCCGGCGTACCGGTACTGGGCCACATCGGACTGACGCCTCAGTCGGTGAATCAGATTGGAGGCTACCGCATTCAAGGCAAGGATGCCCAAGACGCGCAGCGGCTCATGAATGATGCAAAGGCACTTGAAGCGGCTGGAGCATTCGCAATTGTATTGGAGCTGGTTACGGAAGAGGCAGCGGCGGAAATATCCAAAGCGCTGAGCATACCGACAATTGGCATCGGAGCTGGTCGTTACTGCGACGGTCAAGTTCTGGTATTCCATGATATATTGAAATACGCGTCTCCCTATCGGGACAAACGCTTTGTAAAAACATACGCCGATGTCGGCTCCGTCATCCGTGAAGGCATCACGCAGTATGTGAAGGAAGTAAAGGACCGCTCATTCCCGGCAGAGGAGCATGTCTTCAAGGCTGAGAATCATGCAGGTTCAGAAACAACAACAACTTTATATGGAAGCAAAAAGGAAAAGGTGGGCACGACATCATGAAAGTGATTCGCACCATTGCGGAATTAAGATCAGAGCTCCAGGACCGCCGGGAATCCGGCAGTGGTCCGGTAGGACTTGTGCCTACGATGGGTTATTTGCATGAAGGACACGCCAGCCTGATGCGTAAGGCGCGAGAAATGGCAGGTACGGTGGTCGTCAGTATCTTTGTCAATCCGATTCAATTCGGACCGGGTGAGGATTATGAGACCTACCCTCGGGATGAGGCACGCGATTTGGCGTTGGCGGAATCCGAAGGAGTAAATGTGGTTTTTATTCCCTCGGTTCACGAAATGTATCCTCAGCCGACCAAAACCAAGATCGCCGTATCGGAAATTACGTCTTTGTTGTGCGGGGCCTCCCGTCCCGGACATTTTGACGGTGTTACCACGGTTGTTAACAAATTGTTTAATATCGTAAAACCTGACTATGCATTCTTCGGCATGAAGGATGCCCAGCAGGTGGCCGTGATTGAGCAGATGGTACAGGATTTGAACATGGATGTGACCATCGTGCCTTGTCCGATCATCCGCGAATCTGACGGCCTTGCTCTAAGCTCGCGCAACGTGTATCTGAAGCCGGAAGAGCGGGAACAGGCACTTGTGCTGTCGGGCTCTCTGCGGACCGCTCAGGAGGCAATCCGGCAGGGACAAGCGGCGACGGCAGGAGAGATCCGTGCTCATCTTCGGGAGTATATATCCCGGTCCCCGCTCGCTGATATTGATTATGCAGAATTGCTCACTTTCCCGGAACTTGTTCCAGTGGAAGATTCATATCGCATATCGGATGAAGACAGAACCGTCATTATGGCGCTGGCGGTACGTTTTGGCCGCACCCGTCTCATTGACAATGCGTTACTTCAACCAAAAGTAGGGGGATCCCATGTTTAGAACAATGATGAAATCCAAAATCCACCGTGCAACGGTGACGGAAGCCAATCTGAACTATGTGGGCAGCATTACCATTGATGAGGATTTAATGGAGGCTGCAGATCTTCTAGAGAATGAAAAAGTTCAAATCGTGAACAATAACAATGGCGCTCGTTTGGAAACGTACGTAATCAAAGGCGAACGGGGCAGCGGCGTTATCTGCTTGAACGGGGCAGCCGCACGGCTTGTACAGCCCGGCGACAACGTCATTATCATTTCTTACGCCATGATGTCCAAAGAGGAATACGACAATCACACCCCAACGGTCGTGATCGTTGACGAATTGAATAAGCCGGTTACGACGGAATATCGAGAAGTTCACGCCGCGGTTCTCTAAGAGGACTCCTAAGAACCAAAATGTGTCGGGACCCTAAAGGGATGAAAAGACCGTCTTCTACAGAAAATGAGTTCAGGTCGACGCACTGATCTCATTTTTCCGCTAAGGGTGGGATGCAGCTATGTTTCAACATGTATTCGCTGAAATGAACAACATGTTAGATGAAATTGTGAAGCATTACCCTTCTGCTCAAGGTCCCCAAAAACAGGCGCTGGTACAAAACTGGAACATGCTCAAAAGCATGAGCGAGGGTATTATCGAGGAATGGCTCCATTTTGAAGAGAAGATGGCCATTTTCCGCGAGAGTGCCGCTTCTCCACCTGTTTTTCCACCGACCGAAGCGCCTGAACTGCAGCTTGATGCATTCATTCGCGGTCAAGGTTATTACAAGTTGTTGATGTTCCAGCCGGCCATACAGCAATTTGAGGCGGCCGCCACGGTATTTCCGGATAGCCTTCTGATCAAGCTGTATATTGCCATGTCCCATCTTTATTTGGGGCAAACCATACCAGCTTCCGATGTATTGGTGTCCATCCTGCCCATGGCAGACAACAAGAAGATGCGGGCGATGATCTATAATGCGCTGGGTTGCATCGAGGTGTTGAATGGACAACAAGGGAAGGCCGAGGAGCATTTCGCACTGGCGATCCACAGCGACCCGACGCTTCCTGACCCCATTATCAATTTGGAGGTCTGCAAGCAGAATCGCGGTGAGCTCCAGTACGGCAGCCAATTGATCTCTTTACTGTAGAAATCAAGCCCAAACAAGAAGCGATGCCAGAGCTCATCTGAGACTTTGGTATCGCTTTTTGCCGTATGGAGCGGCGGGGGAGAACGCGGGGATTTTTTACCCGGAATGTTCAAAACCCGCAACTTCTGGTATGCTGTTAATTAGTCTGGAGGAAAGGGATTTTATCGAAATGAAATTTGCCGTATTGGATTTTGAAACCACGGGCAACCAGTCAGCAGATGAGATCATTCAGGTTGGACTGGCCATCATCGAAGAGGATCGAAGCATCTCCCGCGTATACGGCACCTATGTCAATCCCGGGATTCCGATCCCTCCTTTTATTACCGGTTTGACCGGCATTTCCGACAGTGATGTAGCGGATGCTCCGTCATTGGAAGAAATGATGATGGAACTAGTGCCCATGCTCGACGATGTCGTATTGGTTGGGCATAATGTCGCTTTTGATTTTAACTTTTTGCAAAATGCACTCGATCGCTGCGGCTATTTACCGTTCAGCGGCCGAATTCTAGATACGATGCACTTCTTAAAAATATGTTTTCCCTCGCTGCCTTCTTATCAGCTCGGGATGGTATCCTCTCATTTCGGCCTGGAGCATGACCGTCCGCATCAGGCGGACAGCGATGCGCTTGCCACAGCCTATGCGCTGCTGAAATGCCTGGAGGAGATCGATGAGCTTCCTCTGCTTACCGTGCAGCGGTTAAGCGACCTGTTTGCGGACGAGGATAGCGACTTGGCCTGGTTCTTTGACGGCATTCGTGCTGACAGGGAACTCCAGGCTGTACAAGCCGGAGACACCCATACGTACTATCGTCAATTCGCCCTGGCAGTTGACGATTGGAACGATATTGCGCCCGTCAGGGATGAGACGGAGCCCAATCCCTTAGCCGATGTGAGCTTCGAGCAATACATGAATGATGTGCGTGAACGCCTGAAGGAAACGCTGCCTCATTACGAGAGCAGGGATGCCCAGGACATGATGTTCCAGGAAGTGATGCAGGCACTCGATAACAATAAACATTTATTGATCGAAGCCGGCACGGGAACAGGCAAATCCCTCGGGTATTTGCTGCCGTCGATTTATCAAAGCGTGAAGCAGGAACAGAAGGTTATGGTGAGCACGCATACGATCAACCTTCAAGAACAGCTGCGTGACCGGGATATTCCCTTGCTCACCCAGGTTGTTCCTTTTCCGTTTAAAGCGGCTATTTTCAAGGGAAGAGGCCATTATTTGTGTTTGAGAAAATTTGAACATAAAATAAATAGAAGAGATTTTCATTCACCGAAGGAAGATGTGATCACCGCGGCGCAGATGCTGGTCTGGCTAACCCAGACGGAGAACGGGGATGATGAAGAGCTGAACCTTGGCGGCCGCGGAGGGGATTTCTGGGAGACCATCTCCAGCGATTCGGATTCCTGCCTTGGGCGTGCCTGCCCATGGTTCCGCAAATGCTACTATCACAGAGCCAAGCATGAAGCGGGCATCGCGGATGTTGTCATTACGAACCATTCGAAGCTGTTCACCGACGTAAAAGCGAATCACCAGCTGCTTCCGAGTTATGAGCGTCTCGTCATCGACGAAGCGCATCATCTGGAGGATGTCGCCGGCAAGCACCTTGGCTTGCAGATGAAATATTTTTCGGTTGTCCATACGCTAACCCGTATGTACAAAGACAGCCGCAGCGGTCAGCTCCCGGCTCTTCGCCAGCTGCTGCAAGCATCATCCCATGAGAAGGCTGTCGAGTGGTCTTCCATCATAGATCGGATTTATCCGGATCTGATCACCGTAAAAGAGAATTGGGATCGACTCAGCGATCAATTGTTCGGACTGCTTCCGGAACGCGGAGATGCATCTCCAGGAGATGCCGGTCAATTCTCGCTTCGCTTATCGCCTCTTAAGAAGCCGAAGGCTTGGGATTCGCTGGCCGAGCTGGAACATCAAATTCATGTGATACTGGGCGATGTCGTACGCAAGGGTGACAAGCTGATCGCCGAAATGAAGGAAGATCTGGACGACTATAGTGCCGACAGTCTGTTAACAGACCTATCGGGTCTGTTTAAGGACCTGGCCGCACACCGCGAGGACCTGAGGTCCTTCATGGCTCTGAATGATGAAGGCACAGTATACTGGATGGAGGCTAACGGCAATTTCCGCGGGAAATCACTGCAGCTTTATGCGGTGCCTGTCGATGTAAGCACCCACTTGAAGGAATTGTTTTTTGACAAGAAACAAAGCGTGATCCTGACGTCGGCGACCTTGTCGGTGGACAAATCGTTCCAGTTCATGATCGAGAATTTGGGTTTACAGGAAGCGGCAGATAGCGGCAACCTGAACACGGTTCTGCTGCCGTCCCCGTTTAATTACAGGGAGCAGGCTCTCCTTGTCGTGCCGCGCGATTTTCCGAGCGTGAAGGGCTCGGTCGGGGATGCACTCTTTGTGAATACACTTGTGCAATCATTGGCCGATACGGCAATCGCTACGCATGGACGCATGCTTGTCCTGTTCACCTCGTACCGGATGCTGCGTCAGGTGCATGAGCCCTTGAAGGAGGCGCTGGCATCCAGCGATATTACGGTACTGGGACAAGGGATGGACGGAACCAGCCGTACCAAGTTAATCCGGAGATTCCAGGATAGCAGCGCCTCGGTTCTGCTGGGTACCAGCTCCTTCTGGGAAGGGGTTGACATACCCGGTGAGGCGCTCACTTGCCTTGCGATCGTCCGGCTGCCGTTCCAGCCGCCGAATCACCCTTTGGTCGAAGCCAAGAGCGAATTGCTGCAGCAGCAGCAGAAGAACCCCTTCATGAAGCTTTCGGTTCCGCAAGCCGTCATTCGCTTCAAACAGGGATTTGGCCGACTGGTACGGACAGCGCAAGACAAGGGGATTGTCATCGTCTACGATACTCGGGTCATTGAATCCTATTACGGGAAATATTTCTTATATTCCTTGCCGGGACCAAAGATGGAGCACATGCCGACCGAGGGGATCGTTCCCCGAATTTCGGAATGGCTGCAGGAAGAGGCGGGCGTAGAGAACCAAGCTGAATAAAGTGAAACCATAAACGATCACAAACAAATGTAGTTATTAACCTATTATTAGGGGGAGCATGCATGAAATCGGAAAAAATTTCGGAAGCCGTGGTCCGCAGATTACCTGTATACTTGCGCTATTTGAATGAGCTTCAGAAAAGGGAGGTCTCCACGGTTTCCTCCCAGGAACTGGGACAAAAACTGGACCTCAATCCTGCTCAAATTCGTAAGGACCTAGCGTATTTCGGTGATTTTGGACGGAAAGGGATCGGATATGACGTATCTTATCTGATCGAGAAAATTCGCCAGATTCTAAAGCTGGACCAGAAGATCAATGTCGCATTGATTGGGGCCGGTAATCTTGGACATGCATTATCAAATTACAATGCATTTCTGAAGGATAATATGAAGATTGTGGCGGTTTTCGATTCGTATTCTCCCAAAGTTGGTATGAAAATAAACAATTTGGTTGTACAGCCGATGGAGGAGCTGGAGAAGACGGTTCATGAGTACGGCATTCGTATCGGGATTATCACTGTTCCGGATTTTGAAGCGCAAAATGTAGCGAATCAGCTTATCGCCGCAGGCATCGAGGCTATTCTGAATTTTGCGCCGACCATCCTAAAAGCTCCATCCCATATCCGGATTCATACGGCTGATTTTACTACGGATTTGCAAAGTTTGGCCTATTATTTGGATAACGGTAAGGAGGATACAGCACATGACGACAACGAAGTGGATGGTTAAAAACGGAACGTTTGCGGTACTAGAGGAAGGAAGGTCCGTTCTACGCGGATATATGGTTGTGGAGAATGACCGGATAACCTACCTGGGTGAAGAAGAGCCGACCGTCCAAGAGGGAACAGAAATTATCGACGGAACCCATCTGTTTTTCCTGCCTGGATTGGTGAACACGCACGGACATGCGGCGATGTCGCTTCTCCGCGGTTATGGCGACGATCTGGCACTGCAGGTATGGCTTCAGGAAAAAATGTGGCCTATGGAAGCCAAATTCACGGCCGACGATGTTTACTGGGGAACCTCACTCTCCGTGCTTGAGATGATCAAAGGCGGAACCACGACGTTTGTGGATATGTATGATCATATGGATCAGGTTGCGAAGGTTGTGCAGGACTCAGGAATGCGCGGCGTTCTGACACGCGGTGTCATCGGATTATGTCCGCCTGAGGTGCAGCAGCAGAAGCTGGATGAGGCGGTTGCATTCGCGAAAGACTGGCATGGCAAGGCGGACGGAAGGATTACGACGATGATCTCGCCGCATGCACCTTACACGTGCCCGCCGGATTTCATCGAGAAATTCGTTCAGGCATCCCATGATTTGAATCTGCCTTTGCATACGCATATGTCCGAAACGGAAACGGAAGTCGCTCAGAATGTAAATGACTACGGACTTCGCCCTGTTGCCCATTTGGAGAAGCTTGGCATGTTTTCCCGTCCAACGCTGCTGGCGCATGCCGTCCATCTGACCGATGAAGAAATCGAAATCCTGGCCAAACATCAAGTGATGGTGTCGCATAATCCAGGCAGCAATCTGAAGCTTGCCAGCGGCATCGCTCGCGTGCCTGCACTACTCAAAGCCGGGGTCACCGTGTCTTTGGGTACCGATGGACCTGCGAGCAATAATAATCTGGATATGTTTGAAGAGATGCGCCTGGCGGCACTGATCCATAAAGGAGTAAGCGGGGATCCAACCGCGATTCCTGCATCCGAAGCGCTTCGGATGGGTACAGAGTATGGTGCCAAGTCAGCTTTCCTTACGGATATCGGTACGCTTGCGGTAGGAATGAAGGCAGATATGATCGCACTGAACACGGATCAGGCGCACTTCCTTCCGAAGACGGATTATATTTCTCATGCTATCTACTCCGCCAGTGCGAAGGATGTTGAGCATGTATGGGTTGACGGTAAGCAGGTCGTGAAGAATGGCGCGAGTCTTACTCTTGATGAGGAACGTATCCGCCGGGAAGCGCAGCATGCCTTTGAGCGTCTTACAACCCTCTAGGGAATAATCAAGGGGAGCGAGGAAGACGGATTTGAAGAAAAAAACGAAGTGGATCTTGCTTAGTGTATCCGGCGTGCTGCTGTTACTGCTTGGTTTACAGCTCTATTATTCATATGTTATGAAGGACACTTGGAATGAAGAAAGAATGGCGATTGCTGCCGCCAAGCAGCATGGCCAATTGGTTTCGTCCGGAAAGACCTATAAATCGGTGTGGGGCGAGGATAATAACTATTGGGTGGTAAGCGGCAAGGATCAGGACAATCAAGATCGTATGGTATGGGTGAAATTTACGGATGACAACGTACCTGTTGAAGGTGCCGATGCTGTCCAGTCCGTTTTATTGAATACGGGGATGTCGGAAGCCCAGATTCGGGATCAGATTTATAACGAATTGCCTGGCGTGGAAATTAAGCGATTGCTGCCTGGAATGTATGAAGGCGAGTATGCCTGGCAGCTGCAGTATGAACACAATGGTCAGCGCGGCTATCGGTTTTATCGTTTTCAAGACGGTAACACCATCGGTAATGACATTATTCTTCCAAATCAATAATAAACGAAGTAAAGAGAGGCGTCCCTTACTATTTAAGAGGGGGCTTCTCTTTTTCTTTCATAATTGTAAGCGCATTCATAAAGAATATGGAAAAACTGTTCTAAATATTTTCACAGACATGCATGAAAAAGTATATAAGATGTGATATACTCGTACTTGTACAAAACGAGCAAATAAATTACATGCATCGCAATATATCGTTGTTATATGTATTATTGTGTTACAAAATGATAGACAAAATTTTATACAGGAAATGAAGGAGGAACTTCATGAAACTACGCATTGTACCTATCATGCTGACTGTCGTGATCTCAGCATCGGTTCTCTTTGGCGGATGGTTTCTGTATCGGCAGATGGCTTTGCAAAATCCGCTGGCAAATGTTGTGTCACAATATGACGGCGTGAAGGATTCTCATATAGATATTAAACAGAATACCGTTACTTTGAATCTTGATTTGGCTCCAGATACAAATTTACAAGGGTTGGTTCAGCATATTAAGAAGGAAGGCAAGTCTGTGATTGGCAAGCGGGAATTGAAAATCCAGGTGGAGGACCATTCCTCGGAAGCACTGGATCAATGGTGGGAGAAGGCCATGCTCTCAGTCGCCGAAGCAATGGATAATAAGCAGTATACCGATATTCAATCATCGCTCGAGCAGCTTGCTGCCCAGTCTCCGAATTTGAAAGCAAAAGCAACCATCGATGACACCAATGTCTATGTCAGCTTGTCAGACGGCAAGTCTGGTAAATTTATAATCTTGCCGCGTCAGCCTGGCAACATGGAGGTGTGGAATCATGCCTAAATTGGCTAAAGAAATCATGTTAGGCTTTATTCCCGTATTGCTGGTATTCCTTGTATTTGTCGGCGTGAACATCGTGCCCTTGCTCATCGCTGCAGGACTTGTAGGCGGCTTGTTGTTTATCGCTAAAATGAAAGGCGGTATTGCTGTAGGCGCAGGGAATGAGCGCAAGCGGAAAAAGAGCGGACCTGCCAAGCTGACGTTCGAAGAAATCGGCGGGCAGGATAATGCTAAACAAGAACTGCGAGAAGCATTGGATTTTCTGATTCGTCATGAAGACATTAAGAAATTCGGCATTCGTCCATTGAAGGGCATTCTCCTAACCGGGCCTCCGGGAACAGGGAAGACGTTGATGGCGAAAGCCGCTGCTCATTATACGGATTCGATCTTTGTTGCTGCATCCGGCAGTGAATTTGTCGAGATGTACGTCGGTGTTGGTGCGGGGCGCATCCGGGATTTGTTCAAGGATGCCCGGAATCGTGCGACAAAAGAAAACAAACAAAACGCCATCATCTTCATCGATGAGATCGATGTCATTGGCGGTAAACGCGAAGGCGGCCAGCAGCGCGAGTATGACCAGACGCTGAATCAGCTGCTAACCGAAATGGATGGCATCTATTCACAGGATACGCCTCGCATTTTAGTTATCGCCGCAACAAACCGGAAAGAAATGCTGGATAGCGCACTGCTGCGTCCAGGTCGATTCGACCGTCATATTCAAGTAGATCTTCCGGATAAGAAGGGACGCACTCATATCTTGAATCTGCATGCGGGTAATAAGCCGCTGCATGAAGATGTTGACTTGGAGAAAATCGCCGAGGAAGCTTACGGCTTTTCGGGTGCACAGCTTGAGAGCGTCATGAATGAAGCGGCCATTTATACGATGCGCGAGAATGAACAGTTTATCCATCAGCGTCATTTGTCCATGGCGATTGATAAGGTAATGATGGGTGAGCGTTCCGACCGCGAATCGAATTTGGAAGAGAAGAAGCGCGTTGCCATACATGAATTGGGACATGCTATTATGGCAGAGCTTGTGCGTCCCGGCAGTGTGAAACAAGTTGCGCTGAGCCCCCGTGGTAAAGCACTTGGTTATGTACGTCATAACCCGCAGGAGGAGCAATATCTGTATACAAAAACCTTCCTCGAAGAGCAAATTATGATCGCGCTTGGCGGTGCGGCCGCCGAAGAGATCTTTTACGGAGGGCGAAGCACAGGCTCAAGCAATGACTTTGAGCAATCGCTGAACATCGTGGAGACGATGATGAAGTCGGGTTTGACGTCGCTGGGCATTGTTAACATGAACATGGTAACAACTGAAGAGTTAATGAAAGAGAATAATGTGATTTTGGAAGAGTTAATGAACCGCACTAAGAATCTCTTGGGACAAAAACGGCCAATATTCGACAATTCTCTCGATATCCTTTTAAAGGAAGAAATCCTCTCTGGGGAACAATTTCGTTGTCAATTTCGTGAAAACGCGCTTTTACCAGCATAAATTGTTATGCTGGTTATTTTTTTTTACTTTTTTGTCGTGCTAAGATATTATTATACTTTGTGCTCTGAAAATGTATTTTTCGACAAATGGGGTACAATAAAGTATAGAGATAAGGAAAGGGTGGAGTAGAAACCATGTACTTCAAAAAAATCGGCGTCGTAGGCGGCGGGACTATGGGGCAGGGCATTGCGGAGATGCTGGCAGCCAAAGGTCTTGACGTACTGCTCGTAGAGAAAACTCCAGAGAAACTGGACTATTCATACCGAATGATCGAGACCAGTCTAGATAAACAATTGGAGAAGTGGGGAATTACCCAGGCAGAGAAGAAACTCATACTGAACCGGATTCAAAAAGTAACTCATTTTGCCGAGCTTAGCACCTGCGATATGGTGATTGAGACCATTATAGAGGACTTGGAAGCGAAGAAAGAGGTATTTACACAGCTCGATCAAGTATGTCCGAGCCATGTGATATTAGCAAGTAATACATCCACGCTTAGTTTGACGGAGCTCGCCAGCTCTACCAAATATCCTGAGCGTGTTATTGGCATGCACTTCATTCATCCTGTTTCCAAGGTAGACCTTGTTGAAATCATCCGCGGCCTGAAAACTTCCGAACATACGTTTACGGAAACGAAACGCTTTGTTGAAGAAGTTTCGGATAAAAAAGGCATCATGGTGTATGAGTCTCCAGGTTTCGTTACAACCCGCATGATCACCCTTATGATCAACGAAGCGATGCATCTGCTGCAAGAGGGCGTGGCTTCGGCGGAAGATATCGATGACGCGATGAGAATCGGATATAACTTCCAGCATGGGCCGCTTGAGATGGCCGACCGTTTCGGCTTGGATTCCATTCTCGCTGCGCTGGAGCGCATGTTCCGCGAGTACGGCGAACTGAAATACCGTCCATCGATTGTCTTGAAGAAACTGGTCCGCGCAGGGCAACTGGGCGTTAAAACCGGAGAAGGCTTTTTCAAGTACGATAAGGATGGTGACCGGGTATGAATATTCTCGTAATTAATGCAGGTAGTTCTTCACTGAAGTATCAACTGTACAACATGACGGATGAATCCGTATTGGCAAAAGGCTTGGTAGAGCGGATCGGCATGGACTCCTCGATTCTGACGCATAAGCCGACGGGTAAACAGGATGTTACGGAAGTTAGCGAAATTCTGGAGCATACCACGGCGATCCGCAAAGTGCTTGGCATGCTCACGAACGAGGAACACGGTGTGATCGATTCTATCGAAAGCATTCAGGCCGTTGGACACCGCGTAGTGCACGGCGGGGAGTCTTTTAAAGAATCCGCGCTCGTTGACAGTGACGCCAAAGCGGAAATCCGCCGCTTGTTCGATTTGGCTCCGCTTCACAATCCCGCATCGATGATGGGGATTAAAGCGGCAGAAACCAATATGCCGGGCGTTCCGCAGGTCGTTGTATTTGATACGGCGTTCCATCAGACGATGCCTGAGAAATCATACCTGTACGCTATTCCGAGAGTACTTTATAATAAGTATAAAGTACGTCGTTACGGTGCGCACGGTACGTCCCACGCCTATGTCAGCCAGGCAGCGGCAGAATTCCTGAACCGGCCGCTGGAGGATCTGAAGATCATTACCTGTCATATCGGTAACGGTGCTTCCCTGACAGCCGTAAAAGGCGGGAAATCCATCGATACCTCCATGGGGATGACTCCGCTGGAAGGGCTCATGATGGGTACACGCAGCGGTGATTTGGACCCGGCAATCGTACCGTTTGTCATGAACAAGGAAGAGCTGACTGTCAATGAAGTGAACTCCATGCTGAACAAGCATAGCGGACTATTAGCGATTTCCGGGATCAGCAGTGATATGCGTGAGATTACGGAAGGCATGGAAAAAGGCGATCCGAACTCCACGTTGGCCTTTGAAATGTATGAGTATCGTGTTCGTAAATACATCGGGTCATATGCTGCTGCCATGAATGGCGTGGATGTCATCGTATTTACTGCGGGTGTCGGAGAGAATTCGATCGTTCTTCGTCAAAGAGTGCTTGAGCAGCTTACCTATCTCGGAGTAGAATTGGATGAGGAGCTGAACAGCATTCGTTCCGGCGAACCACGCCGTATTTCTGCGGCGAATTCGAAGGTCGAGGTACTTGTGATCCCTACCAACGAGGAACTGGTGATTGCTCGGGATACGCATCGTATCGTACAAGCTTCCAACCGTTAAATAGTAGTGATATAAGGGAGAGATTTAAGCATGGCCACCAAAAGTGTGATTCGTAACGTCAACCAGCATGTCGGTGAGACCGTCACGATCGGCGCCTGGATCAACAACAAGCGTTCCAGCGGAAAGATTCAATTCCTGCAGCTTCGCGATGGCTCCGGATATATCCAGGGTGTTGTTGTGAAGAGCGAAGTATCCGAACAAGTATGGGATGACGCGAAAAGCCTGACACAGGAAAGCTCTTTGTATGTGACGGGTGTTATACGTGAAGAGCCGCGGAGCCAATCGGGTTATGAGATGACGGTTACCGGCATTGAAATCATACATCTTACGGAAAACTATCCGATTACGCCTAAAGAGCATGGTGTCGATTATTTGATGGACCATCGTCATCTGTGGCTTCGTACCCAGAAACAACGTGCGATCATGGTGATCCGTGCTGAAATTATCCGTGCGGTTCAAGATTATTTTGATACCAACGGATTTACGCTTGTGGATCCGCCGATTTTGACCCCAACATCCGCGGAGGGCACAACCAACCTGTTCCACACGAAGTATTTTGATGAGGATGCCTATTTGACCCAGAGCGGACAGCTGTACATGGAGGCTGCCGCCATGGCGCTCGGTAAGGTATATTCTTTCGGGCCGACATTCCGGGCCGAGAAGTCCAAAACCCGCCGTCACCTGATCGAGTTCTGGATGATTGAGCCGGAGATGGCCTTCACGGACCATGAGGAGAGCCTTCGGGTGCAGGAGCAGTTCATTAGTCATGTGGTGCAATCCGTGGTTAAGAACTGCCGCCAGGAGCTTGAAACGATCGGTCGCGACATCTCGAAACTTGAGGCGATCCAGGCACCATTCCCTCGGATTACTTACGATGAGGCCATTGAATTCCTGCATACGCAAGATTTCGATATTCCTTGGGGTGAGGACTTTGGCGCGCCACACGAAACGGCCATTGCCGAGAAGTATGACAAGCCGGTCTTTATCACGCATTACCCGGCGGGAATCAAGGCTTTCTACATGAAGCCGGATCCGAACCGTCCGGAAGTCGTACTGTGTGCGGATATGATCGCTCCGGAAGGTTATGGCGAGATTATTGGCGGATCGCAGCGGATAGACGATCCGCAGCTGCTTGAAGAGCGCTTCAAGGAGCATGATCTATCGATGGAAACCTATCAATGGTATATGGATTTGCGTAAATACGGCACCGTGCCTCATTCCGGCTTCGGTTTAGGTCTTGAGCGTACCGTTGCCTGGATTTGCGGCTTGGACCATGTTCGTGAAACGATTCCGTTCCCACGGACCCTGTACCGGTTGTACCCGTAAGCCGTGAGAGGTGAGTCTATGGACCACGACGGTAACGTGGACACAGGCGTGAATGGGTGGACGGCCGGCGCCGCTGCCGGTATGAGCCAGGGAATGGCGATCATCCCTTATGCCTTGCTCCGGCATTACCGGTCACTTGGTTTAAGCGACCGCGAAGCCATGCTGGTCATCCATTTGATTGGTTATCAGCAGGTGGAGTTCAAGGCGTTTCCTTCGCTGGAGGAGCTTGCGGAAGTGACGGGGGCTCCCGCCGCATTCATCGCTACCAGCTTGCAGCGTTTGATGAAGGTAGGGCTGATCGGCATTGATGAATATGTGGACGAAACACAGGGGATTCATTACGAGCGTTACAATCTCAACGGATTGTATGAGAAGCTCGCTTCGTGCTTGGCAGAAGAGCGTGAGGAAAAGACCCCTGATGGAACCAAGTTTGCGTCTCCGCTTTTGAATGCCCGTCCTGCTAATGGCAAATCAGCTGCATCGGGGAATCCCGTTCCCGAGAAGGAAGAGCGGAATTTGTTCACCATTTTTGAAAAAGAGTTTGGCCGCCCGCTGTCGCCCATGGAGCTGGAGACCATCTCCGGCTGGGTTGATGCGGATCGCTATCCGGACGAGTTGATCCTGCTGGCTCTCAAAGAAGCGGTATTTGCGGGCAAACTGCATTTCCGCTACATTGACCGGATCCTGCTGGAATGGAGCCGCAATCGGGTGCGTACCGCACAGGATGCCAAAGCCTATACGCAGAAATTCAGAAATATTGGAAGATAGATAAGAAGCACGTCCGCTAAGGGCGTGCTTTTTTATGTGCAACTTTTTTGTAATCCAGGTCTATGATGTTAATGGGACTTTTCTTATGCAGCGGACTGAGGATTGGCCGTTCAGTCCTGTGAATTAGCAGGAGAACTTCCCCGGATTAGCGAATGGATATAGTTGCAGCAGCGGCTGGAGGGGGAGATGAAGATGAGATACAAGGCTATAATTTTTGATCTGGATAACACGTTATTAGACTATAGTCAGAGTGAAAGGTCATGTATGCAGCAGGCGCTGGAGCACTACCGTCTGCATGAGGAACTGACGTGGGAAGAATTCTGGAGCACGTTTGGACCGATTAATTTTAATTATTGGATGAACCGGATTCAGAACAATCATGATATTAGGCAGGTGTTGGAACATTCCTTCATGGACACGTTCCTTGGACTGAAGCGGGAATTTAACCAGTGCCGGGAGATCTCGGAAACCTACTGGGGGTTGTTTTGCAGTTCCAACCATATGGAGCCCCATGCCGATCTTATTTTGGAACACCTGCATGGCGACTTTGCCCTCGGGGTCATATCCAACGGCATTGGTGAAGCTCAGCGCAAACGTCTTGCGGCAGGAGGCTTGTTTCATTATTTTGACTCCTTCATCATTTCGGATGAGGTGAAGTGCTGGAAGCCGGACCCGCAGATCTTTGAACTCGCTTTGCAGGAATTGGCTTTAAGTCCAGACGAGGTGCTGTACATAGGGGATTCGCTTACGGATGACTATGAAGGAGCAGTAAGATCCGGGATTGATTTTTGTTATTATAATCGCCGGGATACCCCTTTAAGTGACCATCATCGACCTGCTTATATGATCAGGGATCTTCTGGAGATCAAGGATTTGGCTAAAGATGGAACACGGAGGACTACATAATGAAATATAATCATATACTGTTTGATTTGGATGGAACCCTGACGGATCCGCGTGAAGGCATTACGAAAGCCGTGAAGTACGCACTCGCTCAGCATGGGATTAACGTAAGTGATCTCTCCGAGCTGGAATGTTTTATCGGTCCCCCGCTCCAGGCGACCTTCACCGAGAAATATCATTTTAGTGAAGCCGAGGCTTGGGAAGCCGTTCTGAGTTACCGTGAATATTTCAAGGACACCGGCCTTTATGAAAATGAGGTATATGTCGGCATACGCCAGTTATTGGATTTGCTGTTATCCCAAGGGCGCCAGTTGTATGTTGCTACCTCCAAACCTACGGTTTTTGCCGAAACAGTCCTAGAGCATTTCCAGCTAACCGCTTATTTTTCCATGGTGTGCGGAAGCGAACTGGACGGCACCCGGTCCGCCAAAACCGAAATCATTCAGCATGTTCTGGATACGTGCCGCATTCATACTTCGGAAGCCGTCATGATTGGAGACCGGAAGTTTGATCTGATTGGAGCCGGGAATTGCGGGATACACAGCATTGCTGCAGGTTATGGTTACGGTTCGGAGGAAGAGCTGAGGGCATGCCAGCCAACCTATTATTTCAAAACCGTGGAGGAGATGCTCCGGTCGTTTGCAAGCTGAGCGGTTTAAAATCGACTTGAACGATGAGACAGAGCACTTCGATTTTTCGCGTAACATCGGTTATAATGGTCATAACCAGTCGGAATGTCATTATTTTGAAGGGAGGGGCATGATCATGATGGGAAGATTGACGATGAGCTCTATGCAAAGTCTATATGATGAACAACGGCGGTTGTTTGCATGGAGCGATGAGAAAGTTACCGCCTGATTACCTCGCATATAAGAGGCCGTTTATCTAATGGACTTTGCATCCTTAAAACCTTTATTTTAAGTTTAAGGAGCAGAGCTACCATGAAATATATAAACGCGGATATTATACTTCCAGAGGAACTTTTGAAGGAAGTGCAAAAATATGTACAGGGCGGGATGGTGTACATCCCTAAACCTGAAGGGTTACGCAAGAAATGGGGAGAAAACTCGGGCAGCCGGGTGTATTTGAAAAAAAGAAACCTGGAAATTCGGCGGTTGTTTGCGTCGGGCGCAACGATTGATCAGCTTTCTTCTCAATTTTGTTTATCCTGCGATTCCATCAAGAAAATCGTGTATACCAAAAACAAGTAATGCAAAGTCACATTGGACCTGATTCTGATGTGGCTTTTTCTTATGTATAAAAGTCATTTTAAACCAATCGTTATATAGGAAGGACAGATGCTGGGCATTTATAATTATTCAACAACGTTCAAACGATAGGGCAGAGGTGAGTTTATGAATGATTTTTTTCAATTTGCAACAGAAGAACAACGGTGTGCGCTGCTCGTAAGAGCCAAGAAGGTTGCGATATCGGCACTTCAGCAGTATAACCTGAGATGGGTTGAGATTGAGTTTATCGGTATTTCGGACACGATTACATATCAAGTTAGGACAAACTTAAATGAAACATACTTATTGAGAATTCATTCGGATCGACGGTCCAGTAATGAAATAGAACTGGAGCTTCAATTCCTGGATGCCCTTATTACCGCAGGTATCAAAGTACCAACAGGTATAACCACTCCAAATGGATTAAGATTGTTGAAAATCGGAACAGACCATGGATTCAGATCACCTCACGTCACCGTGATGAAATGGGTAGATGGAGTGCATGCCCATGAAAGACTTACAGAAGATCAGGCTTTTCAGGTAGGTGTCTTGATTGCGAGATTGCATGAAGTTGCACTTGGCTTCGAAAGTTCTTCTGATTTCCGGAGGCCCGTATGGGGGATGAACAGTTATAGAGAAGCGCTCGCTAAGTTGGAACGATATGCAGGGACTTTTTTGTCTGAAGTCTCATGGTCACTGTATCAACTCGCAGCTGAAAAGGTTCTATCCCAGCTTGAGCTCATGAACGCTGATGATTGCAACTATGGCCTCATTCATGCCGATTTACATCTGGGGAATGTGGTATTTGAAGGGGGAATTCCACATCCGATTGATTTCGGTAGATGCGGTTACGGTTTTTATCTTTACGATCTGGCCGCGGTTATGTTGTCACTTGATCCGAAGCAGCGATTTAAAGTGCTCCAAGGATATGAAAGCGTGCGGAAGTTGGACTCGGATTATATTCAGTCTCTGGAGTGCTTTTTCATCATGATCATGATGGAGAATTATAGCCACCATGCCTCTAATCCAAGAGAGACAGAAAGTCTGAAGAGTGAGCAAATCTATGCACTAGCCTATATCCATGAATATTTGCGCGGACGCCCGTTTCTGCTAACTGTGGTGGAGCCGTTAGAAAAAGACGATGTCCCAATCTCTAGTTGATCCGGTCAGGATAGAAGGGTATCATGATATCATCATACGCGTTACAGAATGGGAGAGAAAAGCTTGCAAGTAACGAATCGCCCAGGTGAATTTATCACCTGCTTGATCATCATGATCGCCACCATCGTATGGGTTCAATGGACCTCAATCCTACTATCCATGGCGTGGGGAATCGGGCTGATCCTGTTGATATATAGTTTGTGCAAGCTAAGAAGCTTACGCAAGCTATCGATTCAAATCAGAGACACGGCCATAGTGGCGCTTATCATGGTGATAGGTTATATGCTCTATCATGCTTTCGGTGAAATCATCAAAAATGGATTAGCGGGGCACGATGCCTGGGCCATCATCCTATCGAGGCTAAGCCTGATTCTATTTGTTCTGCCGTTTGCGCTCGCGGCAATGCTGACAAGGGAAAAACCGCTTTATCTCGCCAGAGGTACCTGGAGGACAACGATTTATTTTCCATGGATATTCAAGGGCCCGATTAAAGACCCGATTTGGCGGTTCATGTTCATTTTTCTGCTTATCATTTGTGGCATATTTTCATTCTTTATTGACTGGCGACAGCCGCATTTTCTCGTTCTTATCGGTTATGCACTATCCTTTGCGCTGATCAATGCCGTCCTTGAGGAGCTGTTGTGGCGGGGATACATACTTAGTCATTTTGTAAGTGGATTTGGGGAGCTGAAAGGGCTTGTCATCGCCGGAGTTACCTTTGGTTTATACCACTACCACCTAGGTTTTTCATGGCCGGTTTGTCTGCTGTTTTCAATCTTTGGTATCATGATGGGCGGCGTGGCTATTCGTTCGAAAGGTTTGGTTCCCGTGATGGTTATGCATTTTATAATGAATGTTCTTTTTGTACTTAGCGGCATGATCCTGTAACATCCTAAAAGGGCGTCGATAGACGTTCTTTTTTGCTTTGACCGGTATGGGCAAACTATGCGGACAAGCTGTTCTGGTCTTGTTTTTAGATTATCCAAAATTTTTTTTGAAAAAAGTGCAGGGGCAGCTTTCAAAGTAGACGTCTATGTATTTGGGAAGGAGGGGAGAGTTATAGATGCTGAAACGTTAATCACGCGCATCCTGCAAGGTGATCAAGAAGCCTTTCGGGAACTGGTGAGCCATTACAGCCAGCACGTGTTCCATACGGCATACTCGGTCCTGCGGGATGCCAAGGAAGCGGAAGATGCGTCGCAGGAAGTGTTTATTCAAGTATACAAAGCTCTCCCCCAGTACCGATCTGAAGGGTTTAAAACCTGGATTACACGCATCACGCTAAATAAAGCGATTGATATGAAGAGGAAGCTTTCCCGTAAACCGCCGGAGCAGCTGCCCGGCGAACATGCTGAAGTGCTGGATAAACTCCCTTCCCGGGACGAGGACGTGGTTTCTCTGCTCATACATAAGGAGAGAAGAGAGGAACTTCGAGAGAAAATCAAACAATTGCCGGACAACCACCGCGCCATTATAACGGCTTTTTATTTGGAAGAGAAAAATTACGAGCAAATCGCAGCCGAGCTGGATGTCACGGTCAAGACGGTTGAATCGAAATTATATCGGGCCAGACAATGGATTCGGAAATCGTGGAAGGAGGAGGAATGGAAATGAACGTTAAGGGCAACGAGCTTAAAATGCTGACAGAACGATATGTTAGAGGAGAAGGCTCGCCAGAAGAACGATCTTCTTATGAAGAGCTCATGTTATCGGATGACACCGTGCTGGAGCTATATATGCAGGTACTGGCGGAGCTTGATTCCGAACTCCCTGGCTTGTCAGACCCTGAAACATTTACGCAGCAGGTGGTGGAACACGAACAAATTAAGCCTTACACCCATAAAGCACCGCTGCGGATTCAGGAACGTCCGAAGCGATGGTACGAACGCGCGATCGTTCATTACACCATTGCCGCCTCCATTACCATGCTGTTTCTCTTCACCGGGGCATTTGACCAACTTCTTCCTGGAGAAATGAACGGTGATGTTCCATTATCCGAAACACCTTCCTACAGTGAGCAATGGGTGGAAAAAACTACGGGCTGGCTTGACCAGCTCTTATCCAGATAAGAAAAAAGAAAGGAAGATGCCTAGTGCAACCGCAAAAAAGTAAAGGGTTTGCCTTTATATTAAATATCCTTCCGGGCCTCGGCCATTATTATTGGGGGAGAAAGGGACGCGCCCTGCTATATCCGTTCTTGTTCTTCGGAAGCCTCTTCGGCGGATTTGTGCTCGGGATCATGTCGCATTCGGATGCGGTCTTTGGGCTGGGAATTCTCGGAGCCTTAATGTTCTGGGGGATCAGCATGCTCGACCTGCTAGTTGCTTTGATCCGATATACGCCTGTAACGATTATCCACGATGAGTATGGACGGCCGATGGAGATTCGCCAGGAAAAGAGTGATGAGTCTGAACGCTTTTATACCATACTGCTGTCCTTCATTCCCGGTTTGGGTCATTTTCAACTGGGATTGATGCAGCGCGGGTTGTCATTCCTGATCGCATTCTTCGGACTGGGGACGATTCTGCTGTTCTTGACGGGCTTGACTCACGAATCGGTATTCCTGCTGTTTCTGGGCATGCTGCCTATCATTTGGCTTTACTGCATGTTTGATGTGGTTCAACTGGTTAACCGCAAGCAAGCTGGGGAATTACTTATCGATCGCACGCTGTTTGATGAGTTAGAGAGCGGAAGGGAGAGCGGACGCCGGAGTAAAGTGTTTGCTACCTTGTTATCGGCGTTTCCTGGAGCGGGTCAAATGTATTTGGGATTGCAAAAACGCGGACTGCAGCTCATGGTCCTATTTCTTGGCAGCATTTATGTGTTGGATGTACTCAAGCTGTCGCTGTTCCTGTTCTTGATTCCGCTGATCTGGTTCTATGCATTCTTTGACGGTCTGCAGCAAGTAAGCCGTTACGGCAGGGAGCCGCTGCGCGATCGACCGATCATCTCGGGACTAGGGAATCAGCAGCGCTGGCTCGGGCTTGGACTGATCGTACTCGGTATTTATTTCGTATTTACCAGTGTTGTGATGCCTTATATTGATACACATTTCCCTCATTTACAGCTGGATTACCGCATTCGTTCCTATTTGAAAACCGCGATTATCGCTGTTCTTCTCATCGGAGGAGGAATCAAGCTGATGACCGGCTCGAAAAAGGATTCATTAAGGGGAGAGCGTTCATATTATGATACCGACAACGAATGAGATGTCCATGCATGGTCTGGGAAGCCCTCCATCGAAGTCTGCACGGCAATGGAGAGTGGGTACACTCTCCATGGGACTATCCTTACTCGTGCTTGGTTTGCTTGTCTTGTCCTCCGCCTGGAAAGGCGCAGAGGTGTACAGCTCCGCCGCGAGATGGTGGCCGATCGTATTGGTTCTGTTAGGGGCCGAGATTGTGTGCTATACACTGATTTTTCGGAGAGGCGGTTCGGTCAAGTATGATCTTTTCAGCATTCTTCTCATCGGTTTTCTGACCTTCTGCTGTATCGGCATGGGAGCGCTGAACGCGACAGGTTTACTGGATCAGATTCGCCGTGAGACGATGTCCGTGCAGCAAACGATTCCGTTACCAGATCAGAAGATAACGATCCCGGACGGGGTTAAAAAAGTCATTGTTCAGGGCAGTTACAACCACAATATCCAACAGGATGCTTCCAGCTCGGATGAAATGCTGATCTTCGGCAGCCTGCGTACGGAAGACATCAAAATGTGGAGTACGACCGAGCTGCCGTCGATGATTCAGATTAAAGAGTCGGGAAACATTCTATATGTCCAGCTGAATGATCCCCCGCGTAATGCTTTTCGAGGATCGTTCTCACAACTTGATGTGACGCTGTCCGTGCCTTCTGCAGTCAAAGTGATCATTAGAGATCGCAGCAGTTAGACTAGGCTGCCTGTCGTACATAGGGGTTGTTAATAACATCCATTGGATTAAGAAATGATATGAACGAGATATGGAGGGAGATATCGTGGCCAAGAATCTGTATTACCTGTTGTATATTGCACTATTTGTTGTGACTTGTTTGTTTATCTTCAATGCCTATTCATCACCGGATCAGGTACCGGCGCCTTCGATCTCTTTAACGGAGCATGAGCAGAATCGGCTATGATTTATATAAAGAAAAAACCTGTAAACGATCGGAATCGTTTTACAGGTTTTTTAGTTTTCGTTCAACGAGAATATAAATCAGGATAAAGACGATCACGGTCGCAATACCGGTTGTCATGAAATGGCCGGTAAGCCTGGCGATAAGCAGCAGGACGACCCCGAAGATCATCAGCAGCAGACTGACATAGGCATTCGCTGCTTTAAAGTTCCGTTCATTTTTGAGAGATGACGTCGTTTTATAAGCATAAATGCTCTTGGAACTTTTAGGCGGAATCAAAAAGAGGACCAAACCATACAAAATAAACACGATGCCAATGGCTAAACTTTCGAGCATCCCTATACACTCCTAACGGAAATATAACGCCGGATGCACCCCAAAAACGTTGGATGTGGGTGCATCCGGCTGTTCAAGCCCGGTACATGCAAATATGGCTTTACTTTACTTGGATCCGGCTGCTTTCAGGAGCAGACGACGGTAAGAGTATTCGAATATAAATTCAAAAGCCTCCAGATGTTTCTTCGCTTCGAAAGCATTCTTGCCCCAGGCATAGATGCCGTGGTTGCGCAGCAAAATGCCGGGTACCGCCGGATCGAGCGCATCCGGAACGAGTTCCGCAATCCGCGGGATGTCTGCATAGTTCGGCAGGATCGGAATGCGAATCGCCGCGTCCTCTTCCCAAATGTTAAAGGCTTTGATCAGCTCGATTCCTTGGGCAGGGACATAGCCTTGTTCACCATACCAGTCGCTGATCAGATTGTTATCGATGGTATGCACATGGAAAATGGCGCCGCAGCCGGTTTTGCGATAAATTTCGCAGTGAATCAAGGTTTCCGCACTAGGCTTTAAGCCGGTTGCTTCACAAGGTAAGCCGTTCTGATCCACAAAAAGATAATCTTCGGGCGTATGTACCGACTTATCTTTTCCGCTGGCTGTCACCGCAAAATAAAACTGCTCCGGGTTGAACTCGCCAACACGGACAGATAGATTGCCGCTGGTGCCAGGGAACCAGTTTCTAGAAGCGAACAGTTCCTTGATCCCTCTAAGATCCTGCAGGGCAGCCTGTTTCTGTTCAAGCCGGATATCTGAAAATGCCACTTACAGCACCTCCTGTTTAAACTTGTCTTTCATATCGTTCTGGATATCGGTAAATGTCTCGAAGGGTACATGAAACACGCCAAGCTTCTTGCACTGCTCGGTAAGCGAAGAACGGGAATAAACCAGGTCGGCCTGCTTGGCGCCTTCGAAATCGGTGAGGCTGTCACCGATCAGAATTCGGTAATACTGATCGGCCGGAAAACGGTCCATCACCGTGACCTTGCACATGCCGCAGTCGTTATGGCAGGATTCCTTGCAAGGATGAGGCCAAGTAATCTCGATGTGATCTCCTTCAAAATTCGAACCGTTGCAGAAGATATGGTCTGCAGGAATGCCGAAGGGTTTCAGCAGGGGATCGACAAAGAAATCGATACCGCCGCTTGTGACATAAAACTCAATCCGTTCCGCTTTCAAATAGTCAAGGAATGCACTGAAGCCTTCACGAATTCCTGCATGGTTAAGAACAAAATCGGTAATCTCTCCTCGCATCGAGGAAGGGAAGAGGGCAAACATGCGGCCTACACCCTCCCGTATGGAAATGGTGCGGTCAAGCGTATCCTGCATGATCGACTCGAAGCCTTCCGGTTTGAAGTGCTTCATGATGGCGACAATATTATCGTTGTTCGTGATGGTTCCGTCGAAATCGCAAAAAATGATCGGTTGTTTTACTCCAGATGTCATACTTCTCCTCCCCAGATGTCCAGTGCGGCTTTCAACTCTTCGTGCTCTTCGGCAAAGTGTGCGAGCGGAACGGATTTCATCGTCGCCTCAATCGCTTGTACAAAGGCTTTGCCGCCCGCTTCGGTTCCCATCGGATGACCGTGGATCCCGCCGCCTGCGTTAACGACCACATCGGTGCCGAAGTCCCGGATGATGCGGGGAACGAGTCCCGGATGAATTCCTGCGGACGGTACCGGCATGCTTCGTTTCACACCAAGTTTAGCGCTATGCAGTTCGTCGCGAATGGCCAGATTCTCTTCCCTCGGCATCGTTACAGATCCGTAAGGAGAAGGGAAGAGCACCAGATCCGCACCGGCGATCCGCATCAGCTGGCCGAGCAGCACCGGAGCCGTTATCCCATAGTATGGAGAAGGATAAATGGCACCGGCTAGCGCAGGGTGAGCCGCGATAGGAACGGTGATATCCGGATCGCTGCTTAGCTCATGCAAAACGTCATACCCGTAGGACAGCACATTAAAGAGCAAGGCGTTCGCGCCGGCATCAATCGCACGCAGCGCTTGCTCACGCAGCTGCGACGTCCGTCCGGTTAGATTGGCGGCATAGAGCAGCTTTTTGCCTGTTTGTTGTTCCACATCGGCAGCAGCCTGGATGCACATGCTTACCCGTTTTTCAATCGGGGTGAGGTCATTCTCGAACAGGATTTCATCATCTTTGATGAGATCTACGCCACCAAGCGCCTGACGGATAAATTGGGCTCTAAGCTCGTCCGCATTCAGGCCGATAACCGATTTGAATATGCTCATCAGCAGCGGACGATCATGGACGCCGAGAAGATTGCGGACTCCGTCGATGCCATACTTCGGTCCTGGAAATGCACTCAGGAAGTCGGGAGACAAATCCAGGGAAGTCAGCTTGATGCGTCCGTCCATGGAAATCTTGCCGAACACCGTCACCAGCAGGGCGGGAATATCCCGGCTGAAATTAATGTCCGGATAAGCAATGCTGACATCCGCATAACGACTGCCTGGCTCCCAGCCCTCGTGAACCTGAATGTCAACGACTTCGCCGAGATGTTTCTGCATCGCTTCACGCTTGGCTTGCGGCAGCTCGGTCCAGCTGCCGACCGTCATGCCAACGGCAATGGAAGTCGCCTTCTTACGAAAATCCGCCTGGTCGTCATAAATTCGGTACGTTGCAATACAGCGGCTCATGAGATCTGCTCCTTCAGCATGGCGCCCATTTCTTTGGAGCGCTCAGCGCAGCGGTTCACGGCGGCAATGACGGTTTCGAAGAAATCGCCTTTGTCAAGCGTTTCGAGGGCCGCTTGCGTGGAACCGTTCGGCGATGTAATTTTCGCGCGAAGCGATGAAGGTTGTTCTCCGGTCTGCTGCACCATCCGGGCCGCGCCCAGAATGGTTTGGAGCGTCAACTCGCGGCTTTGCTCCGGCGTTAGGCCGCCGCGGATCCCTGCGGCAGTCATGGCTTCCATCATGTAATAGAAGTAAGCGGGGCCACTGCCGGAGATCCCGGTCAGGATATCCATCTTCTCTTCTTCAATGACGGTTACATTGCCAACAGCTTCGAACAAGGTCATGACCAGCTGGCGCTGTTCTTCGCTGATTTCCTTCGAGAACGCGATTCCTGTGGAACCCAGTCCGATGGAGGCGGATGTATTCGGCATCGTGCGTGCAATGGGTTGATGGGTTCCAAGCAGCGTCTGTGTCGTATAAATCGATAATCCGGCGATCACGGAGATAATCAATTGGTCGCTTGAGAGCTTCGGACCCAGTTCTTTCAACACTTTAGCAGCATCCTTCGGTTTCATGGCAAGCACGATCACCGGCGAAGTTTTCAGAATTTCGATTTTAGCGGCTTCGTCGTTATTGATCTGGACACCGTACCGCTCACTCAGTTCCTGAAGGCGCTGAACGTTGCTTCGGTTGAGCATCGTAATATTCTCCGGAAGCACGACAGAACGGCTCACTAATCCTCGTACGATCGCTTCGGCCATCGAGCCGGCGCCGTAGAAAGTGATTGCTTTATCTATTAAAGGTCGGTTCTGCGGGGATTGGCACATCGTTATTTCCTCCTTCATGGGCTTTAGATGAATGATTTATTCGCGTATTTGACCACTACCGATAATAACATATTTGGAGGAAGTAAGCGCGGGTAACCCCATAGGTCCCCGGGCATGCAGCTTCTGGGTGCTGATCCCGATTTCGGCGCCGAAGCCAAATTCAAAGCCGTCGGTGAAGCGGGTCGAAGCATTATGATAGACAGCAGCCGCGTCTACTTCCTGCAAGAAGCGCTCTGCATGATCCTTATTCTCGGTAACGATACATTCCGAATGCTTTGTGCCATAAATCGAAATATGCTCAATGGCCTCATCCAGGTGATCCACGATTTTAAGGTTCAAAATATAGTCGTTATACTCGGTCGCGTAATCCTCAGACGTAGCTTTTACAGCCCATGGAACGTAATCCAGGGTACGCTGGCATCCGCGCAGTTCAACATTGCGCTCACGGAATGCTTCGGCCAGCGCAGCCAGATGCGATTTGGCATAATCAGCATGGACGAGCAGGGTCTCCATGGAATTGCAGACCGAAGGGCGCTGCACCTTGGCATTGAGGCTGATGGCAACCGCCATGTCCGGCGCTGCCGATGCATCCAGATAGGTATGGCATATTCCGGCTCCGGTTTCGATCACCGGTACCGTGGCGTTCATCACGACGTTCTGGATCAGCGAGCTGCCGCCGCGCGGGATGATGACATCCAACAGTCCGTTGAGCTTCAGCATTTCATCCACGGAGGAACGGTTCGGGTCCTCGATAAGCTGCAGCGCATCCTTAGGCAGTGCGGTGCGTTCCATAGCTTCGTGAAGCACCTCGACGATTTTGCGGTTGGAGGAGAGAGCGGATGAACCGCCGCGCAGTACGACCGCGTTGCCTGTCTTCAAGCACAGCCCGGCTGCATCAACGGTCACGTTGGGACGTGCTTCATAAATGATGCCGATCACGCCAAGAGGAACGCGTTTCTTGACGATGTTCAGCCCGTTGGGGCGGTCGATCGTTTCCAAGGTGTCGCCGATCGGATCCGGCAGCTTAACGATTTGGCGCAATCCTTCGGCAATGCCCTCGATTCTGGCCTCATTCAGTGCCAGCCGGTCCAGCAGGGAGGCTGAGGTGCCGAGTTCCTTCCCACGGCGAAGATCCTCCGCGTTCGCTTCCATGATATCTGCCGTCCGCTGGATCAGGGCGTCCGCCATGATCAGCAAAGCCTGGTTCTTCTCCTCCGTGCTCAGCCTCCCAAGACGAAATGCAGCCTGTTTGGCGAGTTGGGCTTTATTGCGTACCTCACTCATGATAATTCCTCCTTGTTTGAGTTATCAGGAAATACCTTATTGGTTTATGGCAATCCGGATTATTTTAACGTGATCCATTCATCGCGGTGAATAACCTCGAGCCGATGGATTTCTCCGATGATGCCGATGACTTGACTGCTCGGCAAACCGAGCACGGCCTGCAGCTGGTCCTCATCGTAATTGACGATGCCTCTGCCAAGCCTTTCGTTGTTCATATTAACGACCTCCACCACGTCCCCTGCATGGAAGCTGCCTTCGATCCGTTTTATGCCAACGGGAAGGAGGCTGTGGCCTCCGTGAATTAGCGCTTTCTCGGCGCCCGGATCGACAACGATCCGGCCTAGCGGCGAGGACATAAAGCCGAGCCATTGTTTTTTCATAGGCAGGGAGGATAGGTGGGTAGCAAAATATGTTCCTTTGCCTGCATGCTTAAGCGCCTGAAGCAAATCCCCGGTCTCGTTGGCTTTGCCGATGAAGACGGGGACACCGCCGCGGGTGGCGATTTTGGCAGCATCGATTTTTGATCGCATGCCGCCTGTACCTACGCTGGAGCCAGCGCCTCCTGCCATGCTGTAAATCTCATCGGTAATTTCATCAATTTCCTCATATTTTGTTGCATCCGGCGACTTGCGTGGATCTGCCGTGTACAAACCATCCGTATCGGTCAGGATGATTAATTGCTGGGCGCGGACCAAATTGGCGACCAGCGCGGATAACGTATCGTTATCACCAAATTTCAGTTCGTCAATCGAAACGGTATCGTTCTCATTAATAATCGGAATAACGCCTTGCTTCAGAAGCTCCGTAATCGTCATGTTGGCATTATTCATGCGTTTGCGATTCGCAAAGTCGTCTCTCGTCAACAAAATTTGCGCAGCCTTCAATTGATGGGAGGCCAGCGCATTCTGGTAAGCACGCATCAGCAGCGCCTGGCCCAGTGCGGCGGATGCTTGCTTCTCATGCAAAAGCTTGGGTCTCGTCTCGTAGCCGATCTCCCGAAAGCCTGCTGCGACAGCGCCAGACGTCACGAGCAGAACCTCATGACCGGCCTTGCGGAGCGCGGCAAGTTCTCCCGCAAAGAAGGCGACGGAATCAAGATTAAGTCCGCCTTCATCTGTCGTAAGGGAGCTGCTTCCGATTTTTACGACGATGCGTGATAGCATCGTGATCACTTCCTTGTATTTATGATTAGTAGGTATAGCTGTAATGAATCCTTTTCTCAGAAAACAAAAAAACTTTCGTCCTGTATGAAAAAGGACGAAAGTTTGACTTCCGCGGTACCACCTTTGTTGATGAGCGCAGCTCATCCGGCTTTAGCCCTGTAACAGAAGGCACTGTCCTGGCAAGCCAGGCCGCTCGGGGGTAGGATTCGGAAAGGGGGTCACGGCAAATTCTTTCAGCCCATGGAATTCGCTCTCTGGTCATCGTGCCCTATGCTTTCGTACTGGTCCCGTCTTTGCGTTTGGAAAATGGCAATCAATTGTTACTGCAAGAATAGCACATCGTTTTTGTTTTTTCAAAAGGAATTGGATTAACCGAACAAGTTCAGCTTGCCGATTCGGTAGGCGGCTTCCCGCATTCGTTCTTCGCTGCTTAACAGGCCGACGCGGACATATCCTTCGCCGTGATCGCCAAAGCCGATACCAGGAGCAACTGCTACCTTGGCCTCCTCAAGCAGCAGGTCGGCAAAGGATACCGAGGTAAAGCCCTTCGGTACGGGCAGCCAGCTAAAGAAGGAGCCTGCAGGTTTCTGGGCTTGCCAGCCGATTTCGGACAGGGCGCCATAGAAGGCGTCCCTTCTCGATTGGTAGCGTGCCACCAGCTCCTCAACGCAGTCTTGCGGCGAAGTGAGAGCTGTGGCCGCTGCAGCCTGAATGCCGCCGAACAGGCTGACGTAGATATGGTCCTGCAGCATATTGATCAGCGAGATGATTTTTTTGTTCCCCAAGGCAAAACCAACGCGCCATCCGGCCATATTGTAGGTTTTGGAGAGGGTGTAGAATTCTACGCCAACCTCTTTGGCTCCTTCTGCCTGCAAAAAGCTGACCGGACGGTCTCCGTCAAATCCGATCGCTCCATAAGCAAAATCACTGGCTACCACAATCCCGTGTTCGGCGGCGAATGCCACCGTATCCTCGTAGAAGGACAGGGGAGCGACGGCGGATGTCGGATTATTCGGGTAATTCAAGAACATCAGCTTCGCTTTTTCTCTGTCTGCAGGTGTGATCGCACCATAGTCGGGAAGAAACCGGTTAGCTGCGGTTAACGGCATGAACTTCATTTGGGCACGGGCCAGTGCAACACCTGACCAGTAATCCGGATAACCGGGGTCCGGGACAAGACATACATCACCCGGGTTCAGAAGCACTTGCGGCAGCTGTACGAGCCCTGTTTTTCCTCCAAACAGAATGGCTACCTCCGTCTCCGGATCCAGATCAACGTTGTAGTCTTCCTTATATCGATGCGCAATGGCTTCTTTAAGAAAGGAAAAGCCGGTAAAAGGCGAATATTTGTGAAACTGCGGATTGTCGGCCGCTTCCTTCAAGCTGGATACGATATGAGGCGGCGTGGGCTGATCGGGATTTCCCTGCCCGAGATTGATCACATCATGTCCCTGTGCCACTTGGCGGTTTACCTTGGAGACCAAGGTCGCGAAAAATTGTGTGGGCAGCTGGGACATCATCTCGGCCGGCTCTATTTGGAATTCGTTTAATTTGTTCATTGCAGTTTCATCACTCCGTTATCTAATTACACTCGAATGCAGCTGATTTTGAAAACAATTAGGATTAATTTAACACGATTTATCAGGGGTGTATAGAGGGAAATGGTGCTTGGGTGTTGCAGCAGCAGGGCGGAGGAGGCTATGATGATGACATCAAGAGAATGGATGAATTCCGGAATAAGAGCCCGATCATGGATTTCATGATCACAGCGGCGCTGATGCTGAATTCTACCCAATAACAGGAGGCTGCAAGATGACTGGTGAAGCAAAGGCTCAATTGAATATCGCACTTATCCAAGCCGATATTGAAATAGGAAACGTGAATGCCAATATGAATAAAATGCTCGGTATGATGGAGCAGGCCGCAGCGGCTGATATGAAGCCGGACGTCATCGTACTGCCGGAAATGTGGAATACGGGGTATGCGCTTGACCGGATTCAAGAGCTTGCCGATCCCATGGGACAGGAAACCTCTCGGATGCTGAGCGAATTTGCGCGAAAACACCGCATCCAAGTCGTCGGCGGATCTGTAGCCGAACGAATCGAAGATCGGATTTATAACAGCATGTATGTGTTTAACCGGAGCGGCGAGCAGATCGCCAAATATTCCAAAATTCACCTGTTCCGCCTGATGGATGAAGAAAAGTTTCTGCAAGCCGGACAGCATACCGTAACCTTTGAGCTGGAACAATTGAAAGCGGGCGCGTCGATCTGTTACGATATACGGTTCCCAGAATTGTCCCGCACTCTCGCGCTCAGCGGCGCTCAAGTGCTGTTTGTGCCTGCGGAGTGGCCGCATCCGCGGCGGCATCATTGGAGAACGCTGCTCATGGCCAGAGCGATCGAGAACCAAATGTATGTCATTGCGTGTAATCGTGTAGGAACTAGCGGAGAGACGGACTTTTTCGGCCACTCCATGATCATCGATCCGTGGGGGGAGGTCATTGCCGAAGGGGATGAGCAGGAAATGATCCTGACAGGTACGCTGGATTGTGATCTTACGGATGAAGTCAGAGGACGTATTCCGGTTTTTGAAGACCGTCGTCCGAATTTGTATTTTCAATAAATCGTTTATGGTTAAACTCCTCTGAAAAATGAAGTTTCATCTGGTCAGTGGCGGGTATACTATGGGTAATCCGTCAGAGAGGAGGCTTGAAATGATGGTAGAGAACAACCAATTCGACAGCCAAAACCATGAGCAGGAAGAAGTACAAAAACAACAGTTCCGCAACTTTGTTGAGAATGTTGCCGGAGGCGGCAACGGGAAGAATGAATCGATTCAGGATCAGTCCCGTACTGCGGATGAACAGAACCGATTGATTGACCAGCATAATTTGCGCAAATAAACCTCCGATTATGATGAAATGGGTGTGTTATAACTTCAGGTTGAAAAGAAGCTCAGCTTGGTCTTGTCAAATTGACCTTAGCTGAGCTTCTTTTTTTATTTATGGGCAGCATTCATGAATCCTGAACACTCTCCACAACGAGTTTATCCATAACCTGCTTGAACGTATCGATGAACGCATCCGCCGCTTTGGACAAATACCGGCCATTGCGGAAAGCCACAACCAGTGTGCGGCTCGGAACCGGATCAGCAAGCGGCAAGTAGACCGGTATAAACTCGCTGCGTTTTGCACGGGCGATAAAACGAGGCACCAGCGTTATGCCCATTCCGGTAGCGACCAGAGATTGGAGCGTTTCGATATTGTTGCTCTCGAATACAACGTTCGGTTCAAAGCCGGCCTCCCGACATATGTCAAAAGTAAGCTTCCGGAAGCCCTGTCCTTTTTTGAGGACAACAAACGCTTCGTTCCGGATTTCGTCGATCGTGATGGGCCGGACGGGATCAGAGGCTGCCCGCAGCGCAAGCGGGTGCCGCGGAGGAACGGCCAAATCGATCATTTCCTCACCGATCGGAATCCAGGACAGCGACGGCTCGGACAGCGGCAGCGCTAGGAGGCTGAGATCGGCCTTGCCGCTGGCCGTCAGCTTCTCCAGGTTCATGGAGGAGTCTTCCAACAGGGTGATCTCAATATCCGGATATCCCTTTTTAAAGGCAGGCAAAACCCGTGGCAGCAGGTGAGAACCCGTAATCGGCATGCTGCCGACTACGACTTTACCCTTCCGTAGCTGGGAGATGTCCGACATCTCCTGCTTCAGCTGCTCGACGGCGTCCATGATCTTCTGGGCATGCTCGACAAAGCTGGCTCCGGCATGGGTTAGCTCAACGTTGCTCGTATTCCGCTGGAACAGCAGCACGCCGAGCTCTTTCTCCAGCTTGGAGAGCTGCTGGCTCAAGGAAGGCTGGGCGATATGAAGCTTCTCCGCGGCACGCGAAAAATTTTTATCCGCCGCGATTTGCAGCGTATATTGCAGTTGTCTCAGTTCCATTTAGGCATCACTCCGTTATAGCTGAATCCTATTACATCTATAGATATTATATCTTGGAACAATGAAGAAGGAAATGATATATTACTATCAACGTAAAGATGATGCGTTGTAGATCTTCCTTATATGTAAAGAAGATAACAAGCAATTATCTTCTCATGGACGTAAAGAACAATGGGGTGATGATGATGAGTAAGAAGACAATGTTCGAGAAAATTTGGGATAACCACGTTATTCATCAAGAAGAAGGCAAACCGGGTATTTTGTACATCGACCTGCATTTGGTTCACGAGGTAACTTCCCCGCAAGCATTTGAAGGTTTGCGTCTCAGCGGCCGTAAAGTACGCCGTCCTGAACTGACCTTTGCAACGATGGATCACAATGTTCCAACGAAAGACCGTTTTAACATTACGGATCCGATTTCGAAGCAGCAAATTGATACCCTGACCAAGAACTGTCAGGATTTTGGCGTTACCCTGTATGATCTCGATACGATTGATCAAGGCGTTGTGCACGTCATGGGGCCGGAACTGGGCTTAACACATCCAGGCAAAACGATTGTGTGCGGCGACAGCCATACATCCACTCACGGTGCGTTCGGCGCGCTTGCGTTCGGTATCGGTACGAGCGAGGTTGAGCATGTACTGGCAACCCAATGTTTGCAGCAGGCCAAAGCGAAGACCATGGAAGTGCGATTTGTCGGCCGCCGCAATCCGGGCGTAACGGCTAAGGACATGATCCTCGGCGTCATCGCGAAATACGGAACTGATTTTGCAACAGGCTATGTTATTGAGTATACGGGTGAAGCGATCCGCGAGCTGTCGATGGAAGAGCGCATGACCGTGTGCAACATGTCCATCGAAGGCGGAGCCAGAGCGGGCATGATCGCCCCGGATGAAACGACGTTTGAATACTTGCGCGGACGTCAATATGTTCCGCAGGGCGAAGCTTTTGATGCTGCAGTAGCAGCTTGGAAAGAGCTTGTGACAGACGAAGGCGCCGAGTTCGACGTGGTGGTTGAGTTCGATGTAGAATCTCTGATCCCACAAGTAACCTGGGGAACGAGCCCGGGAATGGGTACTGACATTTCCTCGACGGTTCCTAACCCTGCGGATTTTAAGACCGAGAATGAGCGCAAGGCAGCGGAGAAAGCCCTGGAGTATATGGCGCTTGTGCCAGGGACTCCAATATCTGAGATTCCGATCGATTATGTCTTTATCGGTTCTTGCACGAATGGACGCATTGAAGATTTGCGTGCAGCGGCTGCTGTAGCGAAGGGACATAAAGTGTCAAGCAATGTAACAGCTATCGTTGTTCCCGGATCGGGCCGAGTGAAGATTCAGGCTGAACAAGAAGGGCTCGACAAAATTTTTGTTGAAGCGGGTTTCGAATGGCGTGAAGCAGGCTGCAGCATGTGTCTCGCGATGAACCCGGATGTATTGAAGCCGGGACAGCGCTGCGCATCCACGTCCAACCGTAACTTCGAAGGACGCCAAGGCCGCGGCGGCAGAACGCACCTCGTATCGCCGGCAATGGCAGCGGCAGCTGCGGTTAAAGGACGCTTCGTGGATGTACGTGACTGGAACTTTGCAGCCGAAGAAGTTGTGAGCTAAGAAGGACGGAGGAGAAGTTTATGCAAGCATTTACGAAATTACACGGTATCGTCGCACCTGTGGACCGGGTGAATGTAGATACGGACGCAATAATTCCGAAGCAGTTCTTGAAACGGATTGAACGTACAGGTTTTGGACAGTTTCTGTTTTACGAATGGCGATTTGATGAAGAGGGCGGCAATATCGACAGCTTCTCGCTGAATCAGCCCCGATACCAGGGCTCAACCATCCTGATTTCCCGTGCCAACTTTGGCTGCGGTTCTTCCCGTGAGCATGCGCCTTGGGCGATCCTCGACTACGGATTCCGGGTGGTGATCGCTCCATCGTTCGCTGATATTTTCTACAATAACTGCTTTAAGAACGGGATTCTGCCGATCAAATTGTCGGAGGAGCAGGTGGAAGAGTTGTTCCAGCGGACGGAAGCCAAAGAAGGCTATAAGCTGAACGTCGATCTGGAGAGCAAAACGATTACAGATGATCAAGGACTCCGTATTGACTTTGATCTTGACGAGCACCGTCGTCAATTCCTGCTTCAAGGACTGGATGACATCGGTTTGACGCTGCAGCATGAAAGTGCGATCGATGCTTACGAGAAGAAGCATGGGGAGCGTCTGTTCGCTTAATCTCGCAATCACGCAGCAAAAGGTTACAAGATTATTAAACTTCCATTTCCTGTGTAGGAAATGGAAGTTTTTTTTGGTATTATGGAATTAATATGCAGCGGCAGCCAAGAGGGACCATTGTTTTATGTCAGTATTTGTCCGGCAGCATGTAGTCGGGAATGTGCTGATTTACATATTTTTAGTTTTTGCTAGATTTGCTTTTCAAATTCAATCATGGGATGATCGAGGTGGATTCATGAAGAAGTTAGGGTTTGTAATGATGTTGATAGTCTTCTTGCTGGCATTTCCGAAAAGTGGTGAAGCCAGTTCTTCAAGTGCGAGCATTTTTCTTGACGGGGAACCATTGAATTTGTCTTCGGGCGTCCAGGTAGCCAACATGAAAGGCAACGTGATGATTCCGATCCGCGTAGTATCCGAGAATCTCGGTTTCAAGGTAGGCTGGGAGAAGGCCAGCCAAACCGTAACGGTTGAAAATAGCGAGAAGAAGGTCCGCATGGTGGTCGGCAGCCAGCAGGCAGAATTGAACGGGGCCCAGGTAGATCTGAATTTAGCGCCTGTCTTGAATGGACCGACCACGCTTGTGCCGCTCCGTTTTGTTAGCGAACAGATGGGTCTTGATGTGAAATGGGACAACCAATCGAAGGCTGTGTTCCTCTCCAGCACGGCCCCGCCTGCCACCGAAGTCGAGATTGATCCAGGTGCCGGAACCAATCCAGGCAATCAAACGCCTCCGCCTGCGGAATCTGGAAACAAGACTTCGTTGACGGGGCTTAGCTTTAGCGATAACCGTCTTATGATTGCAACGGAAGGCGCCGTGACGCCGAAAGTGTTCAGCATGACGGGGCCTGATCGAATTGTTATCGATCTTCCGGACACCGTGTACTCTGCTTCGTTTCTAAGCGGACATGCCCTAAATGCTCAAAACGGCGGCAATATGGAAGTTACGGATTACTCTGACGTTACGAATATTAGATATGCCGTGTTCAGCGACAACCCGCCAACCGTGCGTATCGTATTGGATTTGACCGGACCTAAGAATTATGCGGTGACCCAGGAATCGGGCATTATCATCGTGGATCTGAACGCAGAGGGCGAAATCCTCGTTCCGCCGGTACCGCCAGTTACCGGCAATGGCAAGAAGACGGTTGTCATTGACGCCGGTCACGGCGGAATCAAGCCGGGGTCGATCAGCCTTTCGGGAAAGACGGAGAAATCATTTAATTTGGATATTGCCCTCAAGGTTGAAGCACTGCTCAAAAATGAGAAGAATATCAATGTTGTGATGACTCGCAGTGACGATTCACATCTTGAGCTTAGCGATCGCGTTAAAATCGCTAATAATTTAAAAGCAGATATTTTCGTATCCATTCATGGAAACAGCAGCACGTCAAGCAGTCCCAGCGGTACAGAAACGTATTATACGAGAGATTCAAGCAAATCATTGGCGAATGTGATTCATAAACATCTCGCAAAAGCGACAGGTCTCAAAGATCGTGGAGTTAAATACGGCAGCCTACATGTTACGAGAGAAACGACGATGCCGGCTGTCCTGCTCGAGATTGGCTTTTTGAGCAACAAGGGTGACGAAGCCCAGTTGTTTGAAGACGATTTCCAAAATCGTGTTGCACAAGGTATTGTAGCGGGTATTAAAGAATATCTTAAAGTACAATAATGTGTACAAGATTTGATGTAACTTAGAGGGGGACACAAGCCATGAACAAAAAATATTGGATGACAGGATTGCTGGCGCTTCTGCTTGCATTTAGTGCCGGCTGCGGACAGAAGCCGACTGCAGCCCCTGCCGAGACAAATCCGGAGACCGCAACAGGAGAAGTACAAACGCCACAGGATCAACCGGAAGAAACGGCGGCTGATGATCATAAGGAAGATGACGCAACACCAGTAAACGCAGGCGAGGGAGCAAGCACACCACCGCAGAACACAACCGGTGAAAGTGCTGGAACCCCTGTGGATACAAAGGATGTGAATGCTACGGAGGATCAAGCGAAGAAGGCTAATATTAAACTCTATTATACGGACCCCGAAATCATGGATCTGAAAGAGGCAAGCAAAGAGATCACATACTCGGGTGAGGAGGATAAATATAAAAAAGCTTTTGAAGGACTTCAAACAAGCAGTGATGCCGAACTAAGTCCACTATGGTCGGATAAGATTACGCTGAAGTCTCTCAAGTTTGATAAAGGAGCTCTGACGCTGGATATCACTAAACCAGCCGAAGCCAACCTTGGGGCTGGAGGGGAAATGTTTGCGATTGATGCGTTACAGAAAACCTTCTTCCAGTTCGATGAAGTGCAGTCTCTGGAATTGCTAGTAGACGGTAATCAGATCGAAAGCTTAATGGGACATGTTGAGCTTGAGCATCCTATGACTCGAAAATAGAGCAAAAGAACTAATGTTGAATTTCATATGAAGGACCAAACGCCTATTTCGGTTTTTGAAATAGGTGTTTTTTTGGTAAAAAGGGAACATTTTCGCAACTTTCATTGTGACTTTGCGTCTATAGGTTGTCAGGTAATGTCGGACAGGCCGAGTGCAGAAACGCCAATCTATGGCAAAATAATAGGATGGTAGGGGTGAAGGATGAAGAAGTTCGGTTTTTTAATGTTTCTGGTTGTCATCATGATTGCGTTTCCTAAAATGGCGGATGCGAGTTCGTACAGCGCAAAGATTTACCTGGATGGCCAACAAATCAATCTGTCATCTGGCGTGAAGGTCGAGAATAATAACGGTACCGTCATGGTTCCGATCCGTGTCATTTCCGAGAATCTAGGATTTGACGTGTACTGGAACAAGGCAACCAAGACGGTAACTGTCCAAGACGGCTCGCAGACTGTAACAATGGTGATTGGAAGTCAGCAAGCTGACATCAACGGTCAGCGCGTACAAATGACCAAAGCACCTGTTCTTCGTGGCGGAACAACACTGGTTCCCATCCGTTTTGTAAGTGAGCAGATGGGCCTTCAAGTAAGATGGGATAACGCGCAGAAGGCAGTCTATCTGACCTCGTCTTACGACGGGAATAACCCTGGTGAACAACCTGGCGTAGCTACGTCGACCGTGGACGGTATCAGTTTCAGCGAAAACAGGCTGATGGTTGCCGTTACGGGCAATACGAAGCCGAATGTATCAAAACTTAGCAGTCCGGACCGTATCGTCATTGATATGGTGAACACGAATTTCTCGGATACATTCAGCAGCAATGCCAGCTTTGATGACGTGACGAAAAGCGGTCAGATGGCGGTAACGGGTTACCCGGATGTCAAAGCCGTCCGTTACTCCCTTTACAACAGCAACCCAACGACCGTGCGAATTGTCATTGATCTCAACTACGCCAAGAATTATACCGTTTCAGGCCTTGAGAACGGATCGGGCGTGTTCATTGTGGATTTGAATACGGGTTCTAACCCGACACCTGGTACAGGCGGAAAGAAACTCGTGGTCATTGATGCGGGTCATGGAGATCACGACCCGGGAGCAATCGGGGTAACGAAGAAGAGGGAGAAAGATTTCAACCTCGCGATGGCGCTGAAAGTTGAGAAACTGTTGGCCAAAGAACAAAATATCGAAGTCGTTTTGACTCGCAGTAACGATACTTTCCTCGAGCTGAAGGATCGCGCGAAGATTGCGAATGATCTGAAGGCTGATGTTTTCATATCGATACATGCTAATAGCGGCCCTTCCACTGCAAGCGGAACCGAAACGTATTACTACAATGAATCTGACAAAGCCCTGGCGAATGCACTCCATAAAGAGATCGTTAAGGCCATGGGTTTAAAGGACCGCGGAGTGAGATACGGCAATTTCCATGTCATTCGCGAGACGAAAATGCCTGGCGCCCTGCTGGAAGTCGGGTTCCTGAGTAACAAGACCGATGAGAGCAAGCTGTTTGATCCGGCAACACAGGACCGAGTAGCCGAGGCTATTGTCAGAGGCATCAAAAATTATTTAAAGGTTGATTAAGATACGACAGTGATCGTGATTGCAGGAGGTGGCTACTTTTGAATAAAAAAATATGGTCGGCTGGTCTATTGGCAGCCGTAATGCTGATTGGTGCCGGTTGTGGACAGAAACCCGGAGCAGCTCCGGACAATACGCCGGAGCAAGTAACGCCTAAGCCTGATGATCAGACAGGACAGAGTAATGGCGGAACGTCGAATGGATCAGGTGGATCGTCTACCGGGAATGGCAGCGAAGTGACGATGCCGGAAGCGAAAACAGAGAGCATCAAAGCCTACTACACGGATCCTGATTTGATGGAGCTGGTAGAAGGCACGGCAGAAATTTCGTATAAGGAAGATCAAGAAAAATACGAAGCGGCTTATCAAGCATTACAGAAGAGTAATAATGCCGAAATGATTCCTCTGTGGGACAAAATCGGGCTGAATTCACTGGAATTCGATAACGGGGCATTGACGCTCGATGTGACGGTTCCGGACGAAGCCAACCTGGGTGCAGGCGGAGAGTCGTTTGCCGTCGATGCGATCAAAAAAACTTTTTTCCAGTTTGACGAAGTGAAATCACTTCAAATTCTGGTGGATGGTCAGCAAACCGAATCGTTAATGGGTCATGTCGATTTGGAGAATCCAATGACTCGGTAATGATGGTTGAAGGAGATCACGATCTGCTGTCGAATATTAGTATATGATGAAGCAGTAGTTATTGAGAGGGGAAAGAAAATGGTACTTAGACACAGCAAACATGTTCATTCCAAAAAAGTGGTCTCCGCCGTCATGGCCGGACTTATAGCATTCGGAGGCGGGGCTTCGATCGTCTCGGCAGATGAAGAAGCGGCAAATGCGACAACCGCAAATGCAGCCCAAACGGCCATTAACGCATTCAGTGATGTTAATGCCGGATATTGGGGAGAGAAGTATATTTATCAATTAGCAGCACAGGGGATCGTGACCGGGAATAACGGAAAGTTTCGTCCGAACGATCCCGTAACGCAGCAGGAAGCTGTAACGATGGCGATCCGGTTCTTAAGCATGCAGGATCAATTAAGCAGCGGCGCTGCGACATTACCGACAAATATTAAAGTGAACGATTATTTTACGAAGTATGTTGAACTGGCTTTTCAGCAAAACCTGCTCGACAAGCAAAAAGAATCCGGATATACGGACGAGAAAGTCATTTGGGGCGCGCAGAAAGCATCCCGGGAATGGATAACCGAAGTGCTTGTCCGTTCCATTGGACGGACCGCGGAGGCCAATGCAGCCAAAAATAAAGCGACAGGCTTTGCGGATAACGCCAAGATATCCCCGGATCGTCTGGGCTATGTCAATGTTGCGGTTGAGCTGGGACTTGCAAAAGGTGTGAACGGCAACAAGTTCGATCCGCAAGGGGCCGTTACCCGTGCCCAGCTTGCAACGTTCCTTAGCCGGGCTCAAGCCTACATCACCACAAATTATGAGAACCAATACAAAGGCTCTATTGCTTCGATTGAGAATGGAAAACTGGATTTGTATGCCGATGGCAAGCTGAATTCATTCAAGCTGGATAATTCCACAGCGTATTTCACATCCGATTCGGAGAAGAGATTGCAATTCTCGGAGATTAATCCATACACCCAAGCGGTAGTCGTTGTCAATAACGGAACGGCTGCTTACGTGGAAATTACCGATCCAACCCAGCAAGTGGAGCGGTTTGACCGCACGTACGCACGCTTGTCGCCGAACAACGTCATTTGGCTGGATACAGGCAGCACCTTTGAAGAGCTGAGTTACGAGCCAAGCACGGTGTTCCTGGATCAGAATGGGACTAAGATCGATCCGAAGACACTGGCTGCCGGCAGTCTGCTTACGATTGAGCGCGAAACGTACAGCCCCCAGAAGAAAATTGTGTCCATCCGTGTAAAGAGCGGCTTGGTTAACAAGACGGGAGCCGGCGTCGTCCAGAACGTGGATACAGTAAACAAAAGAGTAACCCTTAAAGATAGCACCGGTTATGAGGATACGTACACATGGGATGATGCAACCGTCATTCGCTATCAGAACCAGATTATGGCTCCGGCCGAGTTGAAGAACGGCTACACCGTCAATTTTACGGTAGAAAACAGCGTTCTTCAGACGCTGGAAGTTACGCAAAGCGTTGATCGTTCCGTGCAGGCAATGCTGTATTCCATTGAAGAGAACGGGAAGACCATCACCTACAAACGCAGTGGAAGCACGCAGCTCGAAACGAAGTATCTGGCAGAGAAGCCGGAAATCATGATAAACGGCGTGGCTAAACCTGTTCTGTCCGATTTACTCGCTGATGCCGTATCCGGTGACCAGGTAACACTGACCATTAACGGTGAGGAAAAAATTTCGAAAATCGAAGTAACAGGTCGTCAAATTGAGCAGTTGGATGCCGTTACCGTCGTAAACTACGATGGGAAGACACATTGGCTGACCGTCAAGGATGCGAACAATCAGCCTCGTGTGATCGTCTTGGATGACAAGACGAAGCTGGAATCGAGCTACGGAACCACGCTGGATAAAGTTGAACCACTGCTTGTCTCGGGACGAAAAGTAAGTGTCTCCCTGATCGGTACCCGCGTACTTTCATTGGAAGTGGTATACAAAGTTGAAGGGAAAATTAACAGCATTAACACATCCAAGCAAGTGATTTCGATTATGACCGCTAACGGGAAAGTGGAAGAAATCTCTTATTACAATAGTCCGATTGTGGAAATCTTCGGCAGATCAGGCGCATCCCTGGCGGATTTACGGATTGGTGACGAAGTGTTAGCCCAGCTGTCGAACAATCAGGATTACTTACAGAGCTTAAAACTCAAAACTTCCGCACAATTCGAGGTTGTCTCAACGGAACCCACAAGGAACCGGATTCGAGTGAAAGCGAACGGCACCACAAGCGATATTTATACCGATAAATCCATATTGACCGGCGATACCGGACAAGCAATTCTGCTCGCTGACTTGCGCCCGGGAGCACTAGTTAATATAACGTTTCAAGGCTTAACGCCTGTGGCAGTTGCGGAAGTTAAATTGACGCTTGGCGAAGTGACAAGCGCAGATGTTTCCGGGAATGTATTGACCGTGAAGGATTATTCAGGCCATAGTCAGACGTTAGGAGTGAGCGGCGGCGTCAAAGTCGTTAAGAATGGTTCAACGGCTTCGAATTTAAGCACATTGACCTCAGGAGATCGCGTAGAGATTCGGAAGGACATTCAGGGCGTAACCATTGTCCAGGTTCTGGAGAAGGTTGAACGTGCATTCTGGCAGGCAAGCAATACGGAAATTCAAGTAAAGCGCAAATCGATTAACGATAATTTCAGGTATGTATTATCCGATAAAGTATTTGTTCATCAAGGTGACACTACTTTGTCCGTGCAATCCCTTAAGGAAAATGATAATATTGTACTGTACTTAAACAACGGTGTCGTTGTTGAGATCGTAAAACAGTAAATTATCGACCTGGGATTGCTCGAGAAACACCGTCTTGATGCGGGGATTTCCGCATCAAGATTTTTTTTTGCGGGAGGGATATCATATGAATGCGGCAACGGTGCGGCATATTTTGGACAAGATGGAGAGCATGTTTCCGGATGCACATTGCGAACTGAATCACAGCAATGCGTTTGAGCTGACCATCGCCGTGCTGCTGTCCGCTCAGTGCACGGATGAAACGGTTAATAAAGTGACAAAGGATCTGTTTCAGAAATACAAAACGCCTTTGGATTATGTATCGGTACCGATCGAGGAACTTGAGCAGGATATCAGACGGATCGGATTATACCGGAATAAGGCCAAACATATTCAGAATTTGTGCAGGATTCTGATCGAGCAGTATGGCGGTGAGGTGCCGGAAGCTCATGATGAGCTTGTCAAATTACCTGGGGTTGGACGCAAGACCGCCAATGTCGTGGTTTCTAATGCCTTTGGCGTACCTGCCATCGCGGTTGACACGCATGTGGAGCGGGTTTCTAAGCGACTTGGACTGGCCGCCTGGAAAGATTCCGTGCTGGAAGTGGAGAAAAAGCTGATGAAGCGGGTACCGCGTGAAGAATGGACGCTGACCCATCATCGAATCATTTTTTTCGGACGGTATCACTGTAAGGCTCAAAATCCGCAATGCCCGGTATGCCCCTTGCTGGATGTTTGCCGTGAAGGAAAGAAACGTATGAAAACCTTAGCAGTCAGGAAGAATAAGGAACAACTGTAAAACCAGCAAGAAATAGACAAAAAAGAGGTTCATCAGATTCATTGGGAATACGGGACACTCTAATGAATAACTAGCGAAATGGACAAAATTGCAAGCAAGCGCTGGGCTTGCCTTTGTCTCCGGATTTCTATCTTTAGCCGCATGGGAGAATGGAAATCTGGAAACAACAGTGATCAAAAGTCGCTTTTCGCAAGGTGAAAGAGGTCTGTATCCTGGATCGGCATGAGCTAAATTTAAAAGAGGATGGGATTACACATGAAATGCATCTCTGTTTACACCGACAATTTTGAATTGTTCTCAGATATTTTTGAACATGTGGTGGAGAGCCAAAGCCAACTGAGTGAGAATGAAGAGCAGGAAGTCGAAGGCGTGACGTTCAGTCATTCCGGGGATGCTCCCGAGCATTATTTGGAGCGCATGTCACAAAAGCCCGAAGTGGTTGTTATGCGCGATAAATCACGCGGTTTAACCATTCTGCAGCACGGAAATGTCTTCGAAATTTTGATTCCGGCAGAAGAAAACACCGTTGTATCTTAAGTTCTTTAAATTTGATGTTTTAAAAAATGAGATAAACCTGGTTCTTACAGGGTAATCGAGTGTGAATTCTCACCTCATTCCTCCTGTATGCACCAGCTTCATGAAGCTTTGGATCCATGGCAGGCAAGGAAGATCACTTCCTTGACCTGCCATTTTGCATGGATCAAGGACTGTCATATCAAGGCAACGGTCGAAAATGAAATGCAGTGATTCCTTTACGGCGCAAGCGGTGATAAAATAAAACGATGTGAATAGATTGTGTCAGAAATTGAGAGATCAATGGACAGGAGCGAGAAATGACATTGAAGTTGATGGCTGAGCATGAAATCGGATACAGTGTTACGGAACTAACGAGAGTTCGAGACCGTTTCTTGGAATGGAATGACGAGTCTTCCTCCGCTTTGACTGAGGATTTAATACGCAAGGGTACAGGCGGCGAGCTGACGCTTGCCTTCTGCGGACATTTTTCCGCAGGGAAGTCGAGCATGATTAATGCGCTTTGCGGCAAAAAGGTGCTGCCCTCGGGTCCGGTACCGACAAGTGCGAATGTGGTTACAATCCGAAGCGGTGAGCCACGGGCGCTGATTCACCGATCTGCTGCGGAGCCTGGCGAACCTTTAACGGTAACGATTGACGAACTTGCCGAATACTGCAAGGAGGGCCGGGAGTATTCCGCGATTGAGGTGTGGGATGATGTGCCGCTGCTTGGCGAAGATGGCGTCTTGATGGATACTCCCGGGGTCGATTCAACCGATGATGGGCACCGGCTTGCCACGCATTCCGCCCTGCATATGGCTGACATCGTTTTTTACGTCATGGATTATAATCATGTGCAGTCGGAGAGCAATCTGATGTTTGCTAAGAGTTTGTCGGATTGGGGGAAGCCGCTGTACCTGATCGTCAATCAGATCGACAAGCATCGTGATGACGAATTGACGCTGACTTCTTATCTGAACGACGTGAAGAAGGCGTTCGCCCAGTGGAAGATCACGTATAAAGGATTGCTATGCACTTCGCTTAAAGTTCAGGACCATCCCTATAATCAATGGGGGACGCTGAAGTCTTTGATGGGCGAACTCATATCTCATAAGGAACCGTTGCTGCGCTACAGCGTATCCTGCTCCATTCGTCATGCTGCCGATCAGCATGTGGAAGCCTATACCCGCAGCCATCAGGAAGAGAAGGAGCGGCTGCTGGAGGAAATGGGCGGCGAGGAGGCCGCTGCGGCGATGAAAGCGCGGCTGCAGGAGCTGGAGGATCAAAAAAGATCCGCCCAGCTGCTGCCGGAATCCGTCCGCACGGAACTTCGCAAAGAAGCGGATACCCTTCTGGCAAATGCCAATCTGACGCCGGCGGATGTTCGGGATTTAAGTTTGGCCTTTCTGGAAAGCCGGAAGAGCGGTTTTAAAGTCGGGTTCCTGTTCACAGGCGGCAAAACGGAGGAGGAGCGTCGGCGCCGTCTGGAGGCTTTCCATCATCGATTGGAGGAACAGACGACAGCGCAGATCGACTGGCATCTACGTTCGCTGTTCCGCCAAAGCGTGGAACAGCATACGGAGTGGAATACGGAATGGGAGAGCTTGATGGACGCTGAGCTTCCCGGCGTGCGGGAGGATATGATCACGCGGACCGTGAATCCGGAAGCGACGGTGTCCGGCGAATATGTATTGAATTATAACCGGGAGCTGGCCGAGGAAATCAAGGGCAGCTACCGCCGGGCCGCGTTGGTGCTTGCCGACCAGCTGAAGGCGGTATTGACGGACACTGCGGCCGTCCGTCTGGAGGAGCTGGAGCGCCAGGGCGCCGAGCTCCTGGCGCAATCTGCGGCTTCCGCCAGCTACGCAGCCCTGCTGCAGGCGGAAGCCGCCCGCGCGGCTGAGCTGGCGCAGCTGCTCCCGCCGCGCACCTCCCTCACCCCCGGCCTCCTGCCGGAGGTGAGGGAGCAGGAAGGGCAGCCCGCGCAAGCGGCTGCCC
>NZ_BIMF01000014.1 GCF_004000945.1 Paenibacillus lautus NBRC 15380 | reverse complement strand
AGCGCGGCGCGGTTGAAGCCGGCGCACCAGGCGGACGCCGCAGTGACAGCGCTGGCGGCCAGGGTGGCCGCGGCAAGCGCAGCAGCGAGGCGCCAACTGGAGCAGGTGCTGGAGCGGGTGCTGGTGCTAGTGAGCAGCAGGCGTCGAACTTCGCCTTTGGCTCCGGCAAAGGCGGCTACAGCTCGGCAGGCGGCGGCGCTCTCGGCTTTGACCGCAATGCCCGCAGCTCCGGTGGTGCTGGTGGTAAAAACCGGCGCAAGAAGACGTCGGGCAGCGGCATTTTCATCGGCGAAGGTCCAACACCAGGCGGCAATGCTGGTGGCAACTCCGGTGGCGGCGGTGGCCGCAAACGGAAGAGCAAGGGCGGAAACGGTACAGCCGCTTTTGTCCGCAAGAAGAAAAAGTAACATTCTCCTCCTGACTAACGCTGGAGGTGCTTGCCCCACCTTGCTTTTAGAGGCTGACGTTTGATACAATGGACTTCTGGTGAGATTGCATTGGCGGTCTGCCGGAAGTCCTTTTTCCATTATCATTGTTGATGACAAGGGGTGAGACCATGGGTAAGAAAAGTGACGGGAAGGTTCTGGCCCAGAACAAAAAAGCTTCCCATGATTATTTCATCGAGGATACGTATGAAGCCGGAATGGTGTTGACCGGAACGGAGATCAAATCCATACGGAACGGCCGTGCCAATATTGGAGATGCGTTCGCAACCATTCGGAATGGCGAGATTCATATCCATAACATGCATATCAGCCCGTTCGAGCAGGGGAACCGCAACAACCCGACGGACCCTACGCGTACACGGAAGCTGCTGCTGCATAAGGAGCAGATCCGCAAGCTGCTGGGCCTATCCAAGCAGGATGGCTACGCGATCGTACCGCTGAAAGTCTACATCCGTAACGGCTATGCCAAGTTATTGCTGGGCCTCGGTAAAGGTAAAAGACAATATGACAAGCGGGCAGATGCCGCTAAGAAGGATGCACAACGCGATATCCAGCGTGCACTGCGCGAGAAGCAGAAGATTGCAAGGTAATTAAGTATTTAGCCACGATGGCAGCTTTTATCTGTGTTACCTGCAATGTATATATCATTTTGATGTAAAATGTGATATACTAAGTGATGCAAGAGAGATCAATAAGATCTTTGACAATCAGCATACAGCTTGTGTTTTCTTTCTGGAGGGAAAGAATGCGCAATAGATTGACTGCTATGACTGAATACATTCTTTGATTAATCCGATAGCCCTTTTTGGCAGGAACGCCAAGGTGCAAAACACCGGCATTTCTCCAACTTAAGGGGGCGTTTTTGGATTCGACGGGGATAGTTCGGGCATGAGTAGCGGGTAGTGGGGACGCGTCCACTTCACCAACGCTAAAGCCAATTAAACGGCAAACAACAAAACAACTACGCTTTCGCAGCTTAATAACCTGTGAGCGTGCTCTCGCTCTGTATCGCCCATGTACCGGGATGAGGGCTCAACTTTAGTGGGATACGCTGTCTAGTCTCCGCCTGGGGCTAGCTGAAGAAGACAATCAGGCTGACCTGAAGGGAATCCGGTGACAGGGAGTCTCTAGGGTGACATCAAATCTGTCACTACACCCGTAGAAGCTTGTGTTGTCGTTATCTTCGGACAGGGGTTCGACTCCCCTCGCCTCCACCAATACCTTGAAAAACCCGACCTCGTGAGGTCGGGTTTTTGCTGTAGAATAGCTGATAAGTGTGAATAATAAATTTCACTGTCTTTTAGATGTTTTTATTTATGGATAGTGGAATATACGGTTTCAAGATAAGCAATTGAATTGCGTTCGGCTTCTTCTTTGCGTATCCAACCATCAGAAGCCTGGCGTAAACGTTGATATAGCTTGATAGTGGCCTTTAACGCAAGGTAACAACTTTCGTAGCTGTGGAGTGGAATCGTGTCCTGAAGCTCAGCCATCTCCATTTCAGCAAATTGCTCTAGCCGTCGGACTCCCGCGGGAAGATGGCCGTTACGCATGAGTATCAACGGTCCTAATACTGCATTGCGAATAAACGTAATATGTTGGATGAGCTCGAACAACTCGCCTCTTCCTAATTTCGCCGCACCATAATGCACCCAAACCCAGAACCGATCCTCCATCCATTGCATAGAGGGCGATGGATAGGCAGGGGATGTCTCGGCAAGGATCGTTCTGATCTCCTCGTCTCTCTCCCAAAGCACAATCGGATTCTCCGTTCGTATCCTAAGCTCCGATTTCGAAATGAACTTTAGATCCACGTGAAGCAACGGTGGGCCGTATAGGCAAATAACCAGACGTGGTTCGCCGACATGCTCACCTGTGAATGCCGACAGTAATTGTTCGAGCTCTTCTGCGAGCTGAATGCGTTGCTCCATAATTTCATTGCGATACGCGTTATCGTACACGATGACTAAATCTAGATCGCTATACTCGTCCATGGCTCCGTGGATCATGGAGCCGCCTGCAAGGAGGCCCGTAAGTCGATTATCTCGACTGATTTTCTTTTTTGCCTGCTTAATGAAGCGTTCGTGAACGGGTAACATCATGCTATGCACTCCTTAAAGATAGGACCCATATATAAATGGGTATTACGCCAATATATCATTGTGGTTAATTCGTTGTCAAACGGGTGATACTCAGGTGACACCAAAACCCTGACTACACCCGTAGAAGCTTATCTTCGGACAGGGGTTCGACTCCCCTCGGTTCCACCATAATAACACCATCCGCATGAGGATGGTGTTTTTGTTTTATATTAATACTATAGGTTAGAACATGTCGTACAGATGGAGTGAAATCGATGAATCATAGTCATGATGGAGAGGAACCATTGGTAACGGTACTCAATATGGATGGTCAACAACTAACACCATGTTTACCCCATCGGGCTTGGCGGGAAGTTGAGCGATCGCGAGCTGTCTGGATTGATGAGCAGACGATCCAATTGCTTTATAATCCGTTCTTATTTCGGGACTATCGAAAAGCTGCACTGAAACGAGATCATCACACTTGTTTGTGGTGCGGACGACACGCCACGACAGTGGACCATATTATCCCCTCAAGCAAAGGCGGCTCGGATCTTCCGCAAAACCTGATCGCTTCATGCAGCGAATGCAATACGAAACGAGGCAACCGTTCTGCATTGTCCTATCTCAAAGAAAACGCACACTCTGTTCCAAATCTTATGAAACTTTGCTGGCGAATCTTTATAGCTAAATACAGACATCGTCAAATGAAAAAAGGGACACTTGAGTAAAGGCTTAGATTTATGATTTGGGAATCGTGGTGCAGTGAGCTTCAATGATCGCAGCCGTTTGTTGACGATCGAATTGATGGTTAACCATATCCACTGTAAAATTTTCGGCTTTCTTGCATCCATCTTGAAGTGCAGGCCATTAAAGCGTAGGAGTACAACCAGTGCTGTAAAAGCAGTCCATTTATTTGCGTTATGGAAAGGATGGTTTTGACCAGGGAATGATTTCTCCTGTGGCTGGACTAACCTCAATACTGACTGTGTCGCCTTGATCCAGTCCAATTTGCTTCAAAGCATCAGTCATGGTTATACCGAGGCTGTTGCCGAATTTGGTCACTTTCCGTTCCATCTCAATCATCCTGTTCATTAGATTTCCTTCTTATCATCATATTCAATTGTTATAAATTGGAAAACTATAGGATATAAACTTTCTAATGTAGGTAGATATGAAAGCGGAGATATTACCTTTATGCCAGCGGGTAGCGTAGGGTCATCAATAGCCCATGTACCGGGATGAGGGCTCAACTTTAGTGGGATACGCTGTCACATCTCCGCCTGGGGTGTGCTGAAGAAGACAATCAGGCTGACTTGAAGGGAATCCGGTGACAGGGAGTCTCTAGGGTGACATCAAATCTGTCACTACACCCGTAGAAGCTTGTGTTGTCGTTATCTTCGGACAGGGGTTCGACTCCCCTCGCCTCCGTACATACCATTAGAAAAGCGACCCGATGAGGTCGCTTTTTGTTTTTCAGCTAATGTTGAAACTATGCATAGTTTCTTCGATCCTACGTATTCGGTTAACACTCCTATAAAAAAATGAATATTTTCCACTCTAAGGATAAGTCTTACGATAATCCTCTCTCTGAACTGTTTAGTTTCTCCTTAAGAATAATTCATCAATATCGATATCATAGAATCGATGAATAATCCCCAGAAGAAAATCTTGAATGGATTTTCTCTACTTCTTGTATTAACTCTAGCGCTTCTTCATAGGCCCCAAGTTCTCTTAGTAATTCAACTTCCTTAATTTTATATACTAGAATTGACCAATTCTCATTATGTTCAGCGCATATATCTTTGTTTTTCTTGAATTCATTAAATCTTTTTTTACTTAGTTTTTTAGGATATGGAGCCCAATCTTTAGTGATATTTAAATGCTCAAACATCGAGAGATCGTCAGAAATAGAAGCGATTGAATAATGAGGGTCTCCAGAGTCTTCGTAAATAAATTTATATTCACAGAGGGAAAGATAATTTATTACTTTGTTTTCTTCGTTTTCATATCCAAGTTGATTTAGAAATTCTTCAATTTTAGGACCAACGTATAGACGATTAAATTGAAGAGGATCTAGTTGTTCGTACATTCTATACAATTTTCCTTCCCAACCATAATTTCTAAAATAGTAGGTTCCGAAGTCAGTATAATAAATTCTTTTTTCTGTTCCTTTATCATGATTAATAGTAAGTTTTAATTTGTCAGAATTACTTCCTAATAGTTCTTCCAAATATTCTTGATGGAATTCCTCGGAATCCCTACCATTCCTAAACTCCATACATGTTATAAAAGCATAACAGAAAGTATAGATAGGGATGTGAAGGAAACGGACCCATTGTGAATCTTGAAGGATCAGATTATCAAAGACAATTTTATAAAGAGCAGGATCGTTTTTTAAATAGTGATTATATATGTCGCTTGACAAAAATTCCGATACACGGATCACAGGTTCATCTCGATACATAAATAATAAAAAAGCTTCAGCACAGAAATCGACTAGATTAATATGCTGTAAATCTGTATTTTGTAGGTGTATATGTTGGATCAGGATTATGCATAAGCTACTTTCTTTTTCGGGCAGACATTCAAGATCGCCCATTGATGCGAAGAGTAGTTGTATTGATTCCCTAGTTTGTAAATAGTCATGAATATAATGGGAATGATTATTTGTTAATATCTCCTTTAACTGTTTTTTTAGAGAGGGTCGAAGATCTGACCAAGTAATGAATTCTGAGATTTTCTCATCATCGAGTTCGATCTCATTAGGACCGAAAAGCCAATTTTCAGCATCCTGTTTAACCACTTCTAGTGATTGTTCTTTTTCATCTTTATAAATACTGTAGTCTTTCTTAACGGCATTCTTTTTTTCTGCTAATAACGGCTTTCGGCCACACAAAGAGGCTATTTTTTCTCCGAATTGGTTAGTGTATCGAAGGCCGAAATGGTGGAGTATTTCTGGAATGTTATCGACAAGAAGATCAAGCTCCATATCCATATTTAAATAGTCAAGTAATTCTATTTCGGCCAATAGTGTCGTTTTTAGTTCTTTTTTTATCTTTTCATAATAAGTGTCGTGGTAAGTACTATAATCTTCTGGAAACACTATTTGAAACTTTTCCATAGCCATATAATGATATACACTAAATGCTTCCTTATAAAATTGATTTAGAATATCTTTTCCTATAAACGACATACCTTTATTAGTACACCTAACTATAATATCAGGTAAGTTATGAAGATCTACATACTGTGCTTCTATATTTCCATGCCCCATAGTTGAACAGTAATTCTTAATTTCTCTTTCTAAAAAGTTAAAAAGTAAGGAATGTAGATGCGGATCACAACAACGGAGCAAATGAAAGAACCTATTAAGCTCCTCTTTCCCACTAGGTAAATCATCTACCAAGTCAGGCCCCCAATTCCAACTGCTATCGGGTTCGTTATGATAGCTATAAGGATAATCTTCGTAATGTAATATACATTGCTGCTCTATCATTTCCATGACTTGTTTACTGGAATCCTTAGAAAAATATTCCAACATAAACTGAAGTTGATTGTAGTAAGTACAGCATTGTAAAAGTTCAGGAATAAATTGTTCAGTATGTTCTTTGATATATGAATACAAAAAATCCTGCACAGAAGGCATGCTGAATTTTAATAAAACTTCGTCTTCTTCATCACTATAAAAAGACTTAATCATAGTTCTTTCAAGTTCAGAGATACTGTCACTTAGCTTTTTTATCTCCATTCTGTTTGTACGAGTATCTATAAACTTTGCATAGCAGCATTTCATATCTTCGAGGTACATGGGAGTTGAAGAGATTAGCAATAGCATGGCTACAATCTGTGCCTCTTGAGAAAGCTCCAAAAAAATATCCTCCCAGAATGCACTAGGATCATCGAAATAATCACAAAGATCAATAAAATAGTCTTCTGGGGCAGATTCTTTATCTGGTACCTTGTTTAGGTAGAGGGCAAGTACACGGGGATTATAATTCTCATGATTTATTATTCGACTGCAGTTTTGGAATAAATAGGAAACGTATTCGTATTGTAAATTTGATGAGTATAGGTGTTGAAACAAAATACTGGCCTTTTCAATATTGCTATATTGCTCCACCGTACAAATTAGAGCATACTGCTCTAATTTTTCCTTTAACATAGGTTGTTTTTGTAGACCTTGACGAAGAACATATTCCCTTGTTGTTAAGATAAGGCGTTTATTTCCACCAAAGTCTATTATACGTTGTATGAGTTTATTAAGCTGATTTTCATCATTTCTACGAGTGCTTTCATTGTGAAAAATACTCCCCCAGAAATCATCTAGTATAATGACTTGTTTTTTATCATCTTCAAGCATATTATAGACATCTTTAATAGAGTACGCCCATATAAACCCATCTAGGTCGTCTGGCTGCAGGTATGCCAATGCTAAAAGATACGCTATCGTTGTTTTTCCAACACCAGGTTCTCCTGAAATAACAATTACATGATTATGAGACCATTTTTGTAACGCTTCACGATAGATTCGAGTGGGGGCGAACGTGTTAGATGCTTTCAATGCCTCTTTAAGTTCTTCAGCTGATTCTTTATACAGTGAGCGGTGTGTGTACTCATTAAGGAATTTTTGAAACACATTAATGCTTGGTAACCAAAGTTTAGGATGAGCTAACTCTACCCATTTGTAGTTTGGTTCTTCCAATAGCCTATTAATATCTATTTTGCTTAAGATATCATTTGTACTAGTTATAAACCCCTCAAATAATTCTTGAATTTGTTCTTTTTCACCTGGTTGAAAAGTAATTGAAACACCCAAGATATATCTGTCAGGTTTTAACTTGCGCACTTTAGGCAGTTCAATGTCTTTCAAGCTATTGTAAAGTTGTTTGAAATTTTGTTTATAGCGTTTTGCTTGAATAACGGTTTTTTTGCCGTGGAATATATAAGAACCGTCAATACCTGAATCACGACCTTCTTTATACATGTCTACAAAAAAACCTTCCCTTACTTGAACAATATCACAAATTAGTTTTTCAAATTCGAGGGGCTCTAGTAAATCATGAAAGTTATAGTTAGGCATATATAAACCTCCATTCTTTTGAGGAAATAGCTATAGTCTAATTCTACATTTGACATAGGTCAGCGATATTACGGGCTAAATATTTTAAATACTTGTCGTTATAGCTACTCATTATAGATGTGAATACCTTCCCTCTCATCCACTAACTCAATAATCTCCCGAATATCAGTTATATTCAAAGCCTCAGCGATTCTTTCAATATGACTAAAGCTGATACTTTCCCGCTTTCCATTGGCAAGTTCACTTAATGCAGCGTGCCGTACATCGGATATTCGGGATAATTCCCGCAAAGAAATATTATGTGCCTTGGTCAATTCCGAGATTTTAACGACAACTTTTTTCCTCATTATAATCACCTCTCAAAGATCGATTTCAACTTGACTATACGCATAAGCGTACCGTATAATATTCTCAATGATGGTACTCATATGCGTAACAATGATGAATTTGTCAGACAAGTATTATCGACCCGCGAATCATTTGATAAAAAAGGAGAATCCCATGCCAAGCTTCCTGGAATCCCTATATTACGGGCAGTTAAATCCTGTAGAGAAGGCTGTTTCCAACGACCCTCAGTATCGCCAATTGAGCCGGCAAATATCCGAGTCCATGGATGCCTGGAAGAAGAGGCTTTCAGAAGATGAGTTTCGAGAGCTCGAGGACCTATTAGATTTATATCGACAAGTTCAAGGGCTGGAAATGGCGGCTTCTTTTACTGATGGATTCAGGCTGGGAGCGATGATGATCATCGAGGTGTACTCTGAGATCGTGTGATCAGTAAGAACACTTATAAAACTGCCGTAAAGACACGAATCGTGTCTTTTTTAATACGCAAAATATTTGCTATCAGCCCCTACTTCGGATATCACCATTGGGTGCACCCATAGAAGCTTGTGTTGTCGGTATCTTCGGACAGGGGTTCGACTCCCCTTGTCTACATAATAAAAACCCGCTCCAGGAGCGGGTTTTTGCCTTTATAATAATGAAATTGTAGTCAAAATGCTGCTGGATGAATTGGAACTACACCAGTAGAGAACCTGCATGTCTAAACAAAAAAATGCCGTTCGGCGGTTTAAAATAGGGTCTTTGCTTCAATAAGTTCATCAGAGCCAGGCCGGTTCCTAGTCTAAAGTCTAGGTTCAGATACCCCCTAAGACGGTTATGTCAGCCAAATAAGGCGGATATAATGGATTTATAACTCGGAGCGTGACTTATGAAGCCATAAGGGGTGTTTGAATATGAAGGCAACAGAAGCGACAGCAATGGCGCGGGCAGGCAAGGTGAATTGGGTGCTTTTTAATCCAAAAACCTATGCAACGATTCTCTATTTATTGCTATCTCTCCCGTTAGGGATTATTTATTTTACAGTAGCGATAACGGGACTTACACTATCCATCGGTTTGACTCCCATATTTATCGGAATACCGCTGTTTTTTGGAGTAGCCAAGCTGTTGAATGGGATTGTGATTTTTGAACAAAGCATGATTAGACAAATTTTAGGTTTGCCTACTCCTTCTGTATCGTATACCTACAATCAACAGTCTGAAGCTGGGCAGAACTGGTTGAAGCGAATGGTGAGAGGCTTTGACGGTGGGCTATTCATTCGAAATCTGCTGCTCGTATTACTAAGATTTGTAACAGGTATTGTATTCTTTGTTATTATGGTAACGGCGATTTCACTAGGACTCGGATTGATTGCTCTTCCCGTCGTCCATATCATTTTGATGAATGAAATGCAGCTTGATATTTTAGAGAATAGCTTGTTCAGTTATTTTCACATAGATTGGACTTATAATCAGCAATATCTGCTGTACGTTGGCGTTGGTCTTATCCTGTTCTGGGTCGCGCTACGCGTCGTGAATGGGCTCATGCAAATTCAGCGCAGAATCATGTATGTGGATGAGCCATATCAGCAGCCATCAATGCCGCCAATGGAAGCACAAATACATGCGCCCGTTCAGTCGCAATATTACGAGTACCCAGAGGATCACCCCAATCAAGGGATGATGCAGCCAGCCCATAGAGAGCTTTAGAAGCTCTCTTTTTTAGAGTCTACTACTTGGTAAGTATCGTCTACATTGCTTCAAAAATCGAATTGGATAGACGAGTAGGAAAAGTAACGAATGGAATACTCGGCGGTGTATTGTGGTTTTACACAGCCGTGGTTCGCGACCATAAAACCCGCTCATTGAGCGGGTTTTCTTCATTTTTGAAAAGACAAATGAATCAATCGTTGGAAGGTTCATTTGCCTTTTTATGTTGAATGGTATAAATATTTCTTCCCCCATCGTTTGTACCAAGTGAGTTACGGTTTCGGTCTTAGCAAAAAGGGTGTTCCATAGATCTGTGAGACACCCTTTCTACATTTCGGACTCCGCACTTTGGCTTGGCGGCCTTCCCGTAATTTTCTTGAATACCTTGGAGAAGTATTTGCTGTCCGAGAAGCCCAGCTGATAGGCCAAATCCGCCAGCTTCACATCGGGATTGCGGCGGAGCATCTCTTCGGCCCGCTCGACGCGCAGCTTGTTCACCAGTTGATTAAACGGCATTCCCGTTTCTTTTTTGATCAGCTGTCCGAGGTAGATGCTGTTGTGATGAAAGATTTTGCCCAGCATGTTCAAGGTCAAGGGCTGATTCAGATGATTCTCGATATACTGAACGACGTTCATCGCTTTGCTTCCCGAATCGGAGGCCGGTTCTGCCCCCGGGGCCAACGCATTCAGTATGTCGGCCCGCGAGGAAAAGGCAAGCGAAGCCAGCAGCGCTGCATCCATCTGCTCCTGCATGCCGTAATAGGCTGGATCGTAATCGGAATACCACTTGAACACGGTCTTGATGAAGGTATCGAGCTGACCCGGTGTCGGAGCCGCGGCGAGGCATTGATCGAGCTGTTCGGAAATATAAGCGATGGAGCCCTTGTAATCATGCAAAGAGAGATGCATGCCGATGATCTGCTGATCCTTGAGGGTCAGGAACGGGGCATGCCCCGCAGCGGCTGTCGTGAATCGGCTCTGAAATAGCTGCCCGTATAAAACGCTGATCGTTTCCATTAGCTCCAGCTGCATGCCGGATAGCGACCGAAAGGGCTTGCTGGCCGCATGCGCCGTCTGGATGCCATCTTCTCCAAGCAGCTTCGAAACCAAGTCCGATACCGAAGCGGAATGTTCATATGGGGAGATGACAGCCAGCAGGGTGTCGGATGGAAGCAGCAGATGGCATGGTAGGCGATGTCGATGACGCAGGGCGTCCTCATACTCCCAAATATCTTCGATGGTGACTTCGGATAATCTTCCATCCTCTTGAAGAGGCAGCTGAAACAAGAGCCATTGGTAGGGCGAAGGAAAAGGAAGCTCCGCCAGAACTCCTCCGGACCGTTCACAGGTCTCTGCACCCCGAATGATAGCGGACAAAAGTCCGCTGGCGTTCCGCTTGGATTCGCGCAGCTCCAGGATATGAGCTGATCGGCTGATCTGCGAGACGATTTCCTGCTCTTTTAAATGACCGATCGCTTTCCGCAGACTGTTCATCAGCTCCTCGTCCTGAATCGGCTTCAACAAATAACCTGCCACATCATAATCGATGGCTTTCTTAAGATATATAAAATCGTTATAGCCGGAGATGATGATGATTTGAAGCGGAAGCCCATGGGAGCGCAGCTGCTCGATAAGCGCGATTCCGTCCAGGATGGGCATTTTGATATCCGTGATCATAATATGCGGGGCATGGCTCTTGATCAGATCCAAAACGTCGCTGCCGTCATGGCAAACGCCGGAGAGCTCCAGGCCAAGCTCGTCCCACGGAATACGGCTCTCCAGCGCTTTGCAGATAATGGGGTTATCATCCGCGAGTATGACCTTATACATCAGCATCTTCCTTTCGTTGGATCGGAACTAATAATACGATTCGCATTCCCTGCGAAGGGGCGGACTGAAAGTCCATAGCGTAGGAATCCCCATAAAATAAAGCCAGCCGGGAATGGACATGCCGAAGCCCGATGGAGGTGCCGGGAGAAGACAGCGTTCTTTTCTCCACCTGCCTCAAGCTTTCTCTCAACCGGGACTGTTCATCGGAGGACATGCCCTTGCCGCTATCGCTCACTTCGATGCGAACATGTCCATCCTGAACGCTGCTTTGGATCCGGATCATGGAGGCATGTTCCGGATTCCTGCCGAACCCATGCTTGAAGCAGTTTTCAAGGAGGGGCTGAAGCGCCATTTTGGGTATAAGCTGGTCCAGCGTATCCGGATGGATGTTCATATCCACGTGGATGTGCGGATAAAAAGAGCTGATCTCGGCGATATACACATAATCCTTCAAGTGCCTGATTTCCTGCTCCAGCGTTACGATGTCCTGAGGCTGAAGGCTGTAAGTAAACAGGGCTCCGAGCTTTTGGCACATGATGCTGGCGGTTTTGGAGCCGTCGATGATCGCCTGGCTGGAGATGGTCTCCAGGGCATTATATAGAAAATGGGGATTGATTTTTTGCTGCAGGGCATCCAGCTCCGCCTGCGTCTTCAGAAGATTCATTTCATAGTTTTCCTTAAGGAGGTCCTTGGTGCCGCTAACGAGAATATTGAAGGAATTTTTGAGGTCATGGAGCTCGATGATGTTCCCCTGATAGTTTGCGGAGACCTCTAAATTGCCTCTGGACACCTGCTTCATCGCCTTCATCAACATGTAGATCGGCCGGGTAAAACGCTTTATGGAGACGAGCGAAATGACGAAAATAATGAACAGATACACAGCCATGATGCATAGAATCACCACGATGATCGCACTGATCTGCTTGATGAACAGCTGCTGCGGCACGTAGCTCTCAATCGTGATGCCCGTAAACGGCGAAACCTGGCGGCTGAACAGCTTGCTGTCCGCCTCCGCCGGCTGACTCGAAGGGTCCATGTTGCTGAACAGAATCTGTCCGGAAGGATCGTGGATCCGGATCGGAATGGATGGATGAATCCGCTCGACCATATCCCTGAAATCCGGGTAAGTGATATCCATAATGACATAAGCGATCGGCTTTCTCGTCTGGATGTCGGGAATCGGTTTGATGATGGAGATGGCTTTTTCAGCCGAAAGATAGTAACCGCGCTCATTGTTGTAAAAAATCCGGCTTTTCTCCGGATTTCGTTCGAATGTCTCGTACCAAGCCGCGTCCCTGGGGATAAAGTTATCGTTAATGTCTTCTTTTGTCGAGTTGACGGGTAAATGCCCTTTTTGGCCCACGACGCAAAACTGCAGTCCGTCCTGGAACATGGTCATGTTCTTCAACGTGGTGGACATGCTGCGGAACGCTTCGGTGGCCGAGCTGGAATCGTAATTGGGAACGGCGTAGTAGAGCGTAAGCGGCAGAACGACGCTGTTGTCGGTCGTAATGATGTTTTGCGTGTTTTCGACCGAACGGAAGAATGAATCGAGCTGATCGTTAATGAGGCCGATGGCTTCGTTATTGTATTTCATAATCTCGTTCCTGGAGTAGACCGACAGCAGAATGAGCAGGGGAACGGTGATCACGATGACGGAACAGACGATGTAGGCGACCGTCCTGCGGTACAAATAATTGAAAAAATGCGTTTTTCCAGCCAAAGCCTAACCTCCCGTATCCAAAGTACATAAGATTTTTCCACTTTAATGCTAAGATTCGTCGGTGTTCCTGTCTCCGGATTTTGTATATCATGAACTCAACACATTCATGTAAGTGCTTACAACACTGGGTTTTCAGCCTAAAGTAGACACGGTACCGTTAATCTACAGTAAAATCAGCTTTTAATCAACGCTTTACTGATGCGCTGTACTGCAGAACAGGGCAAGGAAAAAAGCAGATGTGAGATTTACGAATAGGAGGGTCTTCGAGTGATCAAAAATTGTAAAGGACTGGCTTTATTGCTGGTGGCAGCCATGCTGCTGAGCCTATTATCGGCATGCTCCGGATCTTCGGGCAAAGAGGGAGCTTCCGGCACGGATCAGGCGGCTTCAGGTAAAAGGGTGACGATTACGGCCTGGCATGGTGCATCGGGAGAAAGCGCGAAATTTTTAGAAAATATCGTTAAAAAGTATAACGAATCGCAATCCAATGCCACCGTGAAGCTCGTATTCGTGGATACGGACAATATGGTGACCAAATTAACGGCAGCGGCTGCAGGCAAGGCTTTGCCGGAAGTCGGGATGCTGATGTGGCCGATGTGGCTGGGACCGCTGAAGGATGTCGTCAAACCGCTGGATGAATTCATCCAGGCCGAGCCGGACAAGTGGAACGAGGATGATTTCCTGAACGGTCTGATCGATGGCAACGTGCGATTTGACGGGGTGACCTACGGCATCCCGATCGAGACGAATAATCGTGCGCTCTATTACAACAAGAAGCTGTTTGATGAAGCGGGCGTGACCCCGCCGAAAACTTGGGATGAGCTGGTCGAAGCGGCACAGAAGCTGACGGACCCGGCTAAAAAGAGATGGGGAATGTCCCTGCCGACGACGCAGGGCGGAGCGCTGGATGCCGCTTGGGCACCCTTTATGTGGCAGGCCGGGGGCGACTATGTCAATGCGGAAGGTACGGAGCTGCAGTTTAACGGAGAAGGCGGCATTGCCGCAACCCAGTTCTTCGCCGACCTGATCAACAAGTATAAAGTGGCCAGCCTGTCGCCGCCGCAAAACGGATTCCAGTCCGGCATGATCGCAATGAGCATATCGGGGCCTTGGTCGATTCCGACGCTGAACGCCAACGAAAAGCTGGATTACGGCATTGCACCGCTGCCGGAAGGAACGAAGGGCATGGCGACGATTTTAGGCGGCACGAACAATTTTATTTTCAAAACGACTCCCGAAAAGGAAAAGGCGGCCTGGGATTTTCTGACCTGGTTGTCCACGCCGGAAAAAACGGCTGAATTCGCGGTCGGCTACGGTTCGATTCCGATTCGCAAGAGCAGTTCGGATGCCGCCGTTTGGAAGGATTTCGTCAAGGAGAATCCGGATATTCAGGTTCACATCGACGGGTACCAGTACGGCAGATACCAGCCTTTCAACGTGCTCACCCTTACGGAGATCACCGAAGTTATCACTTCACATATCGAAGCAGCCATGCATAACAAAGAAACGGCTGAAGAGGCCATGAAAAAAGCGTACGAGGAAAGCAAACCGTTATTAAAAACATGGTCTTCATCTAAATAGGCTCGTGTAGGAGGGAGATGGGGTGTGAGAAGCGGCATCCGTCTCCTTCCCTCCATTCCTGATGAAGCGCGTGCGAGGTGGTGCAAACATGAAACAGTTTAAACGTATGTTCGGCAAGGATGCGGCGGTCGCATGGATGCTGATCGCGCCAAATGTCATCTGGATCGCGGTATTTACGCTGTTCGCTATATTTTATTCGTTTTATTTGAGCTTTACCGAGGTCGATTTATTCGCGAATCAATTCACGCTCGTGGGGCTGGATAATTACACGCAATCCTTTGCGGATCCTGTGTTCACTAAATCCATCGTCAATACAACTGTATTTACGATATTTACGGTGGCCTTCTCCATGGGCATTGCGATCGTGGTAGCCGTGCTGCTCAACAGCAAAATCAAAAGCCGAAAGCTGATGCGCGCAGCATTTTTTCTGCCATCTATCCTGCCGATTATCGCTGTGGCGCAGGTATGGATATGGATTTATGAACCGAGCTACGGGCTTCTGAATTATTTTCTGGAGAAAATCGGGATCGGAGATCCAAGCCATCCCTTTCAATGGCTTGTCTCGCCGGATACGGCGATGCTGTCCGTCATCATTTTCTCGATCTGGAAGTCGTTCGGCTATAACATGGTCATTTATCTGGCCGCGCTGCAGGGCGTGTCCAGATCCTTATATGAAGCTGCGGAAATCGACGGCGCGAATGCCGTCCAGAAATTTTTCCGGATTACGATTCCGGGGCTCAGACCGGCCACATTTTTCATCTTGATTACATCTATCAGCGGTTCCTTCCAGACCTTTGGCGAGATTTATGCCTTGACCAACGGCGGGCCGATGAACCAGACGAATATGATTGCCTACTATATCTACCAATATGCGTTTGAGTTTTTCAAAATCGGCAGGGCTTCGGCCGTGAGTGTGCTGCTGTTTATTCTGCTGTTCGCCATCACGATCTGGCAGTGGAACTCGTATCAGAAGAAAGAGGATTGAGTTGTAGGAGGTTTAACGGATGAGAAGACCAACACACATGATCGGGATGCTTGCGGTGTACGCGATCCTGTTTTTGACGGTTGTGACCACCCTGCTGCCATTGGTGTGGATGATCACGACTTCAATCAAAACGCCGGGAGAGGTATTCGTGTATCCGCCCAAGTGGATTCCTACCGAATTTGCCTGGTCCAACTACAAAACGGCTTGGGAGATGGCTCCTTGGAATAAATACTTTTTGAATACCGTTTTCTATACGGCGAGTACCGTGGTAGGCGTGCTGATTACGTCGGTCGCAAGCGGATATGCTTTTTCCAAGCTGGAGTTCAAGGGGAGAAAGACGCTTTTCCTGGCCTACATCGGGACGATGATGGTACCTTCGCAGGTAACGATCATTCCGGTATTTATCATTCTGTCGCAAATGAACTGGGTGGATACGTATGCGGGCCTGATCATCCCCGGTCTTACCAGCGCCTTCGGCTGTTTCCTGATGCGCCAGTTCATTACGGGCATCCCGACGGAGCTGATCGAGTCGGGCCTGATTGAAGGCGGGGGGCATATGCGTATTCTGGCTTCGATCGTGACGCCGCTATTGAAGCCGGCCGTAGCGACGCTGGGGATTTTCACGTTTATGGGGACCTGGAACAATTTCTTCTGGCCGCTGATCGTCACGAACAGCGATGAACTGCGAACCGTGCAGGTAGGACTCAGTTCCTTTCAGAACCAGTACGGTGATGGCGATTGGGGGGCAATGATGGCAGCTGCGACCATGGTCAGCGCTCCGGTGCTCATCCTTTTCATTTTCGCCCAGAAGTACTTCATTGAAGGCATTGCGATGACGGGAATCAAGGGCTAGCCTCGTAAATTCGATAAAAGTTTGGAAGGAAGTGAAAAGGTTGGATTTTAATATATTCAAGTCACCTTCGTTGGTGCTGGCCGAGACGGAACAGGGCTGGGAGAAGCTGATGCCTGCGGCGGATTCGGTATGGAGCACGGGACATGTTACGGTCACCATGAAGCTGCGGGAAACGGCAGCGGATATGGGACTTTATCTGGAATCTAAAAAGTCGGCGGTGCATACCATCTGCATTCGTTGGAACCACAGCTTCACGAGGCCTGTAACGCTGCTCGGAGATCACTGGGAACGCGGCTACGGGGATATGGGCTGGTCCGGCATACAGCCGGAGCGCGTGATGCCCTGGTATTTCATGATTCACGACGGCTCGTCGACGGCCGGGTTCGGCGTGAAAACCGGGGCGGGATCGATGTGCTGCTGGCAGGTGGACGCAGATGGAGTGACGCTGACGGCGGATGTGGCAGCGGCAGTCAAGGCGTCACCCTTGGAAACCGGATTCTGAAATTCGCCGAGCTCGTGCAGGTCCATGGAGGCGAGAACATGACGCCGTATGAGACGACCCGGATGCTGTGCAGCTTCATGTGCGAGCAGCCGGTGCTGCCGAGCGTTCCGGTATATGGGGGCAACAACTGGTATTATGCCTACGGCAAGAGCTCCCACCATCAAATTGTAGAAGATTCGCAGTTTATTTCCGCCATGGCGGAGGGCTTAACGAATCGTCCGTTCATGGTCATTGATGACGGCTGGCAGCTCAGCTCCGGCACCTGTAACGGCGGTCCATGGATAGGGAATCGCGATTTTTCCGACATGGCGGGACTGGCGGATGAAATGAAGCAGGCTGGCGTCCGACCCGGCATCTGGTGTCGTCCGCTCTTAACGCAGGAGAAGGTGCCGGAATCCTGGATCCGTTACTCGAAGGGCGGGCATTTCTTAGATCCGAGCCGCCCGGATGTACTTGAATATGTCGCGGACATGATGAGTCGGTTGCATGAATGGGGTTATGAGCTGATCAAGCATGATTTCTCGACCTTCGATTTGTTCGGGCAATGGGGATTTCAGATGAAGGGAAAAGCCCATGCGCTGCCGTACGCCTTGAGCGATACTTCCCGCACCACCGCCGAAATCGTTCTCGACTTGTACCGGACGATTGCTGAGGCTTCAAAAGACAGTCTGATTATCGGCTGCAATACGATTGGGCATCTGGCGGCGGGATTGTTTGAAATTCAGCGCACCGGAGATGATACCAGCGGCAGATCGTGGGAAAGAACGCGCAGAATGGGCGTGAATACGCTGGCCTTCCGGATGCCTCAACATGGAACCTTGTTCAGCCATGACGCGGATTGCGTAGGTATCACCTCCGGGGTGCCTTGGGAATTCAATCGTCAGTGGCTCGATCTGCTGGCAAACAGCGGTACGCCGCTCTTCGTGTCGGCCGACCAGAAGGAGTTAAGCGGGCAGCAGAAGCGGGAGGTGCGGCAGGCCTTTGAGGCTGCTTCCCGTCCGCTTCCGACAGCGGAGCCGTTAGACTGGATGTATAACAGTTGTCCTTCTCTGTGGAAGATTTCAGGGGAGACCCGGAATTACAGCTGGAACGGCGAAGCCGTCTTGGCGACAGGTACAAGAGATCACGAATGGTGGCGTTAGCTGCCTGAACAAGAAGGCACCACTTTCCGTTGGCAAGTGGATGAAGATCCGTTATTTTACGGGAATTGGCCTATTCTCGTGTTTATGCGGGCAGAAGAGGCTCTGCTATATGCTGAACATTCGCCTATTAAGGAGATCATGAGGACAGAGGATCCGTTATTTTACGGGAATCGGCCTGTTATGGAGTTCACGCGGACAGAGGATCCGCTATTGTACCATAATCACGGATTAATCCGCGAAATATCCCGCAATAGCGGATCTCTTGTCCGCATATTGTCGCGAAATCGGTAAAAACAAGGAAATAGCGGAACCAGTGTCCTCCAATAACGCAAATCGATGGACTTTAACAATGCTGGATGGCGGCATAATGAGGGAATCTGTACGCGGCTAATCGCTGCCGAACTGAATAACAGTAATACAAAAAAGCCTACGCCGTTACATAGCGGGTAAGCTTTAATGCGGCATGCCGTACATCCTGCCAAGCCACGGTTCACCTCCATAAAACCATGTACAAGTCATCAGCCCGTTCGGGTTGGTGGCTTTTCCATTTCTGGTATAATAACCAACAATGTCTACATTAACAGAAGATTGGCTGGTGAATCTGAATGAGCGAAAAATTCTGGTTAGTTGTACAGTATCCTCTGAAAAGTGCCAAAGGCAGCCAACGTGATCACTGGTTAAGAGAAAAAGTAATGGAATACTTGGAACTATCTCTAGCAGATGCCGATGTAGGCCATGTAGACGGCTTTGATATGGGGAAAAACATATCCGATCCGAAACAATATGCGCTTAATATATTCTGTGTCATTATGGAAGAAGAACGGGCTGTAGCCTTGGTAAAAAGAGTGTTGAGAAAGAGCCGGCTTGATTATACTCGCATAAAAATCGCTACCATGCCCTATGGAACCGAAGATACATATACCCTGAAATATGCCTATAAAAAGGGTGTTACGGATTTTTCACTATAGGGGTTTGAATCCCCTCCATACATTCCATAAAGAAGCGACCGTGACCGGTCGCTTTTTGTGTACCGGCCCTGATGCCATTCGGAAAAAAGGGTTGTTACGTATTTATGGCTGAGCGGGCTTCGCGTTCAGTCGTGCGGCCATTTAGTCAAACGACCAAGATTTTTCGAAGAAGACGGATCACCTTTCTTTGTTCAATGAATCTTCATTACCTTTGTGCTTTTAATCACAAGTCATGGGGCATGAGGATGCTAGTTTAGAGAAGTAAACAGAATAAAATTTAATCTCTAAATATTGAAATAAAACAGAGGTGATGAACATGAGTGAATTAATTAATAACCGCGAGGAAGGAATTTCTGCTCATCGAACGGCCCGTATACATTTGCTCAAGGATATCATTAAAGAGCTGCACTATGGAAAAAGCGTGGAGGAAGTAAAGTCAAAATTTAACCAAGCTGTAGGCGAAATATCGGTTGATGAAATTTCGGAGCTGGAGCAAGTGCTGATGCAGGAGGAAGGAATCCCGGTAACCGAAGTACAGCGACTGTGCAGCGTGCATGCTGCTGTATTCAAAGGTTCCATCCAAGACATTTACAGGGCTCATAAACCTGAAGAACAGCCTGGACATCCTGTGTTTACCTTTAAGATGGAGAACCAAGAAATCGATCGACTGGCAAATTTCAAAATTGCGCTGCATTTGGATCAATTTCTGAAGGATCAGGGAGAGGCAAATCGCCTCAAATTGCTGGAGGATTTCAGTCTCCTCTATGACGTAGACAAACACTACAGCCGGAAAGAAAATTTGCTGTTTCCTTTTCTCGAGAAATACGGAGTTTATGGACCGACTAAGGTGATGTGGGCAGTCGATGACGGTATCCGAATGGGAATACAAGAAGTAAAATCCAAACTCACTCATTATGAGGGCAATGCGCAGAGCGTAATGGATCTTGCCAAACGCGTCTTAAACGAAGTAACAGAAATGATTTATAAAGAGGAACATATCTTATTACCCATGGCTCTGGAGAAGTTGACGGAAGATGAATGGCTTCAAATTGCTGCCCAAAGCGAAGAAGTCGGTTATTGCTTGATTGCGCCGGACCAACAATGGATTCCTGAAAGAGCAGCTGAGCCTGGCACAGATCAGGGATTGGCGTCTCCTCCGCTGCAAGAGGGATATATCCGAATGAGTACAGGAATTTTATCAGTCAGACAGATGGAATCCATCTTAAATCATTTACCAGTCGACCTAACCTTTATCGATGAACATGATATCGTTCGATATTTTTCACAGGGCAAAGAGAGAATCTTCGTTCGAACCAAAGCGGTGATCGGCCGAAGTGTTCAGAACTGCCATCCTCCGCAAAGCGTTCACGTCGTCAATCAGCTGCTTGCTGATTTCAAAGCAGGGGTCAAAGATGCAGAAGATTTCTGGATCCCGGTTAAAGATAAATTTGTCTACATTCGTTATTTTGCCGTAAGGGATGAAGAAGGAAACTATTTAGGCACGCTTGAATTTACTCAAAACATTAAACCGATTCAGGAGCTCACAGGTCAAAAACGGATACTCTCTCCGTAAGTTTATAGAAGACATCTTGACCAACGCGATCCGGCGAATTGTGGTTTCGAGCAGCCACGCTTCGCCTTCATACATACTAAAAGGTGCTGGCCCAAAAGTCATCGTAGATGACTGAGAAACGGCCCCCTTTTTTTCATTTAGTTCAAACATAAAGAAACCGCTCTTTGATAAAATGGAGGTACCACCCAACCATAAACCAATACGAGACGGTTTCTTTGTACATGTACCATGACCAACTTTGCCTGCCTATGGATTTGGAAGAAGATACTCCACTTAATCATCTGGTTCGCGTCGTTGTACGGTTGGAGCCTTTGTCGGTGATGGCGCAGCTAAAGTGGTCGAAAATGGAGTTCGCTGGATTAGCGGACTGTTCAAATAATTTCAGAAAGGCGCTAGATCATGAACACGATATCTTATCGGAAATCCGTGGCATGGGGCAAAGCACTTGGCAGTTTACTGTTTGTGCTGGCCTGCCTGTTTTTGCTGTACGCGGCTTTTTTTATGGATACTTCCTTTATTCGTAAGTTTTTTTGTATCACATCAGCCATAATAGGGATTCCGTTTTTTGGAGGATATTTGGTTGTCAGCTTGCCAAAAGCGCTGAAATCAAACACGCAGCTGCTGACCTACGATCAAAATTCCATTTCAGATAGTACGCGGACCGTAGCCTGGGCGGAGATTACAAGTATCAGCTACAGCGGCCCTTCCATTCGGAAGTGGCTGCTTCCGAAGCTTCCTTTGCTGATTTTTCATTTGAAAAACAGAGAGACCTGGACTGTGAATACGTATTATTTGTTGACCGATACCGAAATTCACTCTGTCATGAAGCGCCTGCGGGGGCTGATCAGCCGAAACGGAAAGGAAATGAAATAGACTGATCGAATCAGACTAAAAGAGCACCGAATCGGTGTTCTTTTTTGTTTCCCTTACAGACTTACCAAGCATCTCCCAAATCAACCCAGCGATGTCTTATCTTGAACTTTGCGTAGTACTAGAATCTCCTCTATAATAATAGGCTAATCTTAAACTGCGTCAGGAGGAAACAATGGACTTTATCAAACATCAACTAGACGGATATGGCATGAGCGAACAAACCATTGGATATCTCTCGAATATGATCATGGTCATTTTTATTGCAGTGGTCTCCATACTGGCCAATTTTATTACCAAAAAAATCGTGCTGAAGACGATTATTCATATCGTCAACAACAATCGGTACACGTGGGACAATATCATCGTGGAGAAAAAAGTGTTCCACAAGCTGTCGCATCTCGTGCCGGCGATCATTATTTATTTTTCGGCGTCCATCTTTCCGGCGTACCAGATTCTGATTGAAAAAGCTGCAGCAACCTACATGATTATCGTAACGATCACGGTATTGAATGCGCTGCTAGATGCTTTTGATGACATTTATCGTTCGTTTGAGGTCTCCAAGATCAGACCGATTAAGGGATACATTCAGGTGGTGAAGATCGTTCTCTTCATCATCGGCGGCATCGTGGTCATCTCGAACCTCATCGGTCAGAACCCTTTGATCATTCTCAGTGGGCTTGGTGCTTTATCGGCTGTTCTGATGTTGGTTTTCAAGGACTCCATATTAGGCCTGGTAGCAGGCGTTCAATTATCATCCAATGATATGGTGCGTGTCGGCGACTGGATTGAAATGCCGAAATATCATGCGGACGGCGACGTCATCGATATTACATTGAATACGGTAAAAGTAATGAATTTTGATAAAACGATCACGATGATTCCAAGCTACGCCCTCATCTCGGACTCGTTCAAGAATTGGAGAGGCATGCAGGTATCCGGCGGCCGAAGAATTAAGCGAAGCTTCTATGTCGATACGAGCAGCATCTGTTTTTGCACCAAGGAAATGATTGAGGAATTTCAGAAAATTCACTACCTTACCGATTATGTCACGACAAGATTAAATGAAATTAACGCGTACAACATCGAACACCAGATTAATACGGAAAGCAAAGTAAACGGCAGACAGCTTACGAATGTGGGCGTATTCCGAGAATATATCCATCAATATCTGCGGAACCATCCGAAAATCCATAAGGATATGACGCTGATTGTCAGACAGTTAGCGCCGGGAGATAACGGACTGCCATTGGAAATCTACGCTTTCAGCAATGATATCAACTGGGGCGTGTATGAATCAATTCAAGCGGATATCTTTGACCATATCTTTGCCGTTGCGCCGACATTTGGGCTTCGTGCCTTCCAAAATCCAACCGGACATGATATCGTCCATCTCAAAGAAAGCCCGGAATATTCCCGGGGATATTGAGATCGGATCGGAGGTAAGTTGAACGAGATACAAGGATTTCACGCGGGAGGAGAATGGCTATCCGGTGTAGAAGCAATGGTAGAACGTGGCCATATCTCAATCGAGCGACATTGGTCGGCGGGCGATACCATATTGCTCGAACTCGACTGACTGTTGAGATTATCCGCGCTAGGCAGGACAAGCGAATGAAGGCCGAATCGCTTTGCAGCGCGGCCCACGTCATATATCACTCAGATTGAGTCTTGGTCATGTATGAACCAAGCGCAGCACAGGAGAGGAGTGACTACCATTGAACATCAACAATCCGATCATACCCGGCTGGTATGCAGATCCCGAAGCCAGAACGTATGAGGGGAAGCACTGGATTTATGCGACGCGGTCCTTCACGGAATATACGATGCAGATGAATCTGGACGCATTCAGTTCCGACGATCTGATCCATTGGGAGAAACACGAAGGCATTATCGAAATGGCGGATTTTCCATGGATATGGAGGGCGGTTTGGGCACCGACGCATATCGAACACCAAGGGAAATATTATCTCGTGTTTGCATCGAACGACATCCAATCGAACGAGGAAACCGGCGGCTTGGAAATCGCCGTTTCGGACCGTCCGGAGGGGCCGTATAGAGGCTACTTGGGGAAGCCGCTCGTGGATAAGTTCATTCATCAGGCACAGCCGATCGATGCGCATCTATTCAAGGACGAAGACGGAACGATCTATCTGTATTATGGCGGATGGGGGCACTGCAACGTTGCAAGGATGAACGAAGAGATGACGGGATTCGTTCCATTGGCAGACGACGGCAATGAAATTTTCCGTTCCATTACGCCGGAGGGGTACGTGGAAGGTCCTTGTATGATTAAGAAGGACGGACTTTATTACCTGATGTGGTCCATGGGCGGATGGACGAATGGAACCTACCGCGTAGCCTATGGCGTAAGCGACAGCCCGTTCGGTCCATTCAAGAATGAAGGCACGATTCTGGAGCGACAGGAGCCGATTGCCGAAGGACCCGGCCACCATGGCTACTTGCATTTGCAGGAGAGAGATGAATGGCTTATCGTATACCACCGCCGAATCATTGGAGACACCGAGCCGGGCCATCGCCACCTATGTATGGATCGGATGAGGATCGGCAACGGCAAGATTGAGCCGGTCATCATGACTTAATTAAGGGAATCCATGGTGAAAAAGCGGCCCGTAATCGGTCGCTTTTTTTGCGTCTTCGTAAGGGCTAATTGTTGGGAAATACCAGAAATAATCCGTATGATATAATCTGGTTATAACTTTTGACCATGGCGGGAGGATAGGACCTGAAATGGCTATATTAAAGAATGACTGGGCGTCATATTTAGAGCAGGAGTTTACGAAGCCATACTATTTACAGCTGCGGGAATTTCTCGTTGAGGAATATCGGACGAAGACCATTTATCCTGATAAATACGATATTTTTAATGCGCTGCACTATACGTCGCTGGCCGACACCAGAGTTGTCATTTTGGGCCAGGATCCTTATCATGGACCGGGACAGGCCCACGGCTTAAGCTTCTCTGTCAAAGAGGGCGTCAGCACGCCTCCTTCCTTGCAAAATATGTTCAAGGAGCTTCAGGATGATCTGGGCTGCTTCATTCCCAACAATGGCCATCTGCTAACATGGGCGCAGCAAGGGGTACTCCTTCTTAATACGGTGCTCACCGTAAGGGCGCATGAAGCGAATTCTCATAAAAACAGGGGATGGGAAAGCTTTACGGATAAGGTCATTGAGACGATCAACCGGAAAAATGAGCCTGTCGTGTTCCTGTTATGGGGAAGCCACGCCCAGAAGAAGGCGGAGCTCATTACGAACCGGCAGCATACACTGATTCGTTCGCCGCATCCGAGTCCGTTGTCTGCGCACCGAGGCTTTTTTGGCAGTAAGCCGTTTTCTCGCGCTAACGAATTTCTACGCAATATAGGGCTTCAAGAAATTGATTGGCAAATTCCTAACTTGTAAGAGGAAGGAGAGTGGCCATAGTGAGACCTCTTCATCCAGCAAGCGATTGTCAGCTGACGCATCCGATAAATCGTATTATATGGATTAGGGGTGGCAGCAATGGTGGCTATAAATAGTCACGGTTTGCCTCCACGTATAGTGTTAAGACCACCTTTAAGGTGGTCTTTTTCCGCTGGATCAGCGTTTTGCCCTGTGAAAGTTATTATTTCCTCATATAATTAGGGACTAAATGAAAAAGGACGACAGCCTCATAAAGTTGTTTTAAGCTTGTCCTATTAAGGAAATCTTTTTGTATGTTTATATCTACTTGTTAGTCCAATACTATTCTCTCCTTGGATCATAAGATACATAGAATACGATTAAAGGAGGACTTATCATGGCTGAACAAGTTAGAGTGAGCCCACAATTCAAAAGGCTCTGTGCCCAATTTGGAAGAATTCTAGGAGGCGAATCGGAAATCGAGGAAGGTCCGGTTTGTTTTGTCACGCGTATGACGAACCTAAGGGAATCCATCTTGGGAAGAAGAACGCGCTCCCCTTTGGTTCAGATGCAAATGTTTTCCTTCGAATCTCTTGATAAATCGGGCCGCGCGCTTTGTTTGGGTGAAACTGCCGTACACCAAAATCAGGTGAATCGATTGATATCCAATCTCCGAAAACGTGGGATAAAAGTAACAGCGGTTCATAATCACTGGCTAAAAGAACAACCTCGCTTAATGTATATGCATTGGGAATCTATTGACAATCCTGTTGCGTTTGCAAGAAAAACAAAAGAATCCATTGCATTCTTGGGTTAATGCCGGGTGAGTGATGTCTCGTCTTTCTATCATTTAATGAGAGGATGATTTCGTATGGCAGAAGTGAAGGCAAGTCCTCGCTTTAGAAGATTATGTAACCAATTCTCGGCCATTCTAGGCGGAACGGAGCATGAAATAACAAAAGGACCGGTTTGTTTTGTCTCCAGAAATCGGAGAATAAGAGCATCTATTTTAGGAAGACGGACGACTTCCCCTTTGATTCGTTATCAATTATTTTCGTTTGAAAACCTGGACAGTTCCGGTCGCGCACTTTGTTTAGGGGAAACCGCTCTCTTACAAAGTCAAGTAAATCAATTGCTGACCAATCTTCGCAAAAATGGGATTAAAGTGACAGCGGTCCACAATCACTGGCTGTTTGAGAACCCGCGTTTAATGTATATTCACTGGGAATCGATCGATGATCCCATTGCATTTGCAAGGAAAGTAAAACGCTCCATTGCTTTCTTGGGTTAATTAATGAGCAAGAAGCAAGGGCTTCTTCTTTGTTGATCGTTTTTTATTTTGAATGGGTAACACGTTCATTAGCAGGGACAAGGTAGTACTAACAATAATCATATAAACGATTAGAAAAGCGACCGTGATAGGTCGCTTTTCTTGCGTTTTTTGCATGACATGTTTTTATTGAAGTTCGGACGTTGCTGTCCTAATGATAGTTTTTGGATTCATTCTCCTTATATTTACCATTGCTGTCATGCAGTGCTTGTTTCCGGCGATCATTGCGGGCTTGCTGCTGTTGCTGGGCCTCTTGGCTGTTCACGGGTGTCTCTGCCAGTTGTTCCACCGTGTTGATTAAGTTCTTGTCCGGTTGGTTCGTGCTCAATGGAAGGCTCCTCCTTGTTTACTTATATAAGTTATGAAGTTTATTATGTGCTGGCTGCCGTGCGCCTATTCGTGTTGCAGCTTAGACTTAATAGGGAGTGGCATAGCTACGGACATCGTTACTGTGCATAACAAAAAGACCCGGCTTCTGCCGGGTCTTCTACATATGCGACATCTTCGATCGTCACACGGTTACATTTGATCCTTCGGGGCAAGCTCAATGGCGGAACGGATCGCGGCGAGCATACTCTTGTCATCGGCGATGTTTTTTCCTGCAATATCAAAGGCTGTACCATGGTCGACGGAGGTGCGAATGATGCCGCCTTTCAGTCCGACCGTTATGTTGACGCCCTCTTCGATGCCCATGACCTTGATCGGCGCGTGTCCTTGATCATGGTAGCAGGCCACGACGATATCGAAATCGCCCCTGCCTGCTCTGAAGAACAACGTATCGGCAGGGAGGGGACCAACCACATTAATGCCTTCCTGCTGGGCACGCTCGATGCCCGGGAGCAGTTTTTCCTCTTCTTCGCCGTTGCCAAACAGTCCGTTCTCGCCAGCATGCGGGTTGATTCCGCAGACCGCGACTCTCGGATTGTCGAAACCGGCTTTTTTTAAGGTGTCGTGAGCCAGTTTGACGACGGTATACGTTCTTTCCGGGTTGATGCTCTGAATGGCTTCGATCAATCCCATATGCGTTGTCAGGTGAATAACCCGCAGGTTCGGGGTCGTCAGCATCATCGAGAAGTCTTTTGTGTCCGTGAGATCGGCCAAAATCTCGGTGTGGCCCGGATACATATGTCCGCCTTGATGCAAAGCTTCCTTGTTCAGTGGAGCTGTGCAGATAGAGTGGATCTTCCGCTGCTTTGCCAGATCGATAGCTTTGGCCAGAAATTGAAAAGCGGCATCTCCCGCGACTGGCGATACTTCGCCGAATTTGAGGTCGGCCGGAACGAGGTCCAGATCGATGACGTCAACGGTGCCGAACTCGTATTTTGCCTCGGTTGGCTCCTGAATTGCGTTCACCTTCAGGCTTGAACCGATAATCGGCAGCACGCGTTCTAATATTTTGGCGTCTCCTATCACGAGCGGATTGCAGTTATCGTACATCTCCTGATGGGATAAGGCCTTCATAATGATTTCGGGTCCGATGCCTGCCGCATCGCCCATCGTAATTCCAACCGTCGGTTTCATGCTGGATTACCTCCTTTTATCGTTTGAATCGCATGGATAAATACGTCCGGCTTGCCGAATCCGCCTGCTTTGGTGACTACATACAGATCATCAATCCCTAAAAATTTCGAAATCGGCACGCCGATTTCCAGCTCGTCCAACAATTCGAAGCCGCTAATGTTCCATTGCATGCAGATTTGCTTGGCCGTGTCTCCCCCGGTCATGGATACGCCTTTGAAATAGCCGTGCTCCAGCAGCTTGGCACAGGTCTCTCCCATGGCGCGCACAATCTCATTACTGACCTCGGTGTGATTGAGACCACGGGCCTCTCCCGCGGCACGAGCCTGTTCGATATCGGTTTGCTCCGCCGTGGAATAGATAACGATATCTTTGCCTTCCAGTACGTGCGTTTTGACTTCTTGATAGACGCGATTCATTTCTTCCATACGCTCAGCTGAATCGGACACAGCCTTATAGGACTCGAAATGCACGGGAACCACGTCGGTATGTTCCAGCAAAAGCTTTAGCTGGGCACGGGAGTTCTTGTTCACGCTGCCGACCACGGTAAGGATTGGCCCCTGATTCTGCGCGATGGCAAGCTCCCTCGGTTTGGACGAGATATGATGATGGGCGGGCAGATAGTTGGCGATGCCTGCAGAGCCAGCCCACGTGAGTTTATATGGAAGCTGCCCAGTGATGTGCAGGATTAACTCCAAATGAGCTTCTTCCGTGGAATCAATCAGCACATACGGAATGTTATGTTCTTTAAACTCTTTTAATTTACCTTCAATGCGGCCTGCTCCAGCCTCCAAATCACGGACTGAAATCTCGCCGACGGCATACTTGGTTTGCAGCTTCAGCAAATCGGGAAGATAGGAATGGGTGACAGGCGTTTTGGGATCATGGGCAATTTCAGTTTCGGCTAATGGTACTCCATTCAAGTAATGGGTAGCGTTGAGAATGGTTCGATTGTTCTTGGGATACCCCGGAGCGATCATCATAAAGTCCGGCTTTACCACATCATACAGGGCATCGATCTCGATCCCGATATTGCCCCGCATAGTGGAGTCCATTTTTTTGAAAATCGTATCAAACCCGGCATCCGTTAAAAATTGAGCGGCCCGGCTTACTCGCTGATAAGCTTCTTCGGGTGTTATGGAACGGCTGTCCGTATCGAAAACAACGGCATCGTAATAACGAATGTTGTCTTTGTCCATATCGAACAGAACGCTAGTTTTAAGGCCATGACGAGCGAGTTGGACCCCGCTGTCATTGGCGCCAGTCAAATCATCTGCAATGATGGCTAATTTCATGCAGTTACCTCCTCCTTGAGAAAAACGATGCAATCGAGGGTTAGGGATAACCTCTATGCTGCAGGGTTGTTATATTTTTCGACGCCGCCTGATTTCTCCAGTCTCTTGGACAGGAAACCAATAAAGACAGGCAGCAGTATGGCGGTTGTCACGACGCTCGCGGCAATTTGCACGGTAGCGATTTCAGCAATCGGCGCGAAAGAAGCATTCGCGGCGACAATCGCAGCCGGCGTACCTACCGCATTACCGGCTGTGGATCCTTCGGAAGCACCGACAATCGGATTCCAGCCGATCGCCTTGAACAGCAGAAAACCAATGCCGCCCGTGAGCAGTACCGTCAGCACGCCAAGCAGAATACCGCTTAATCCGCCTTGAATGATGGATGAGAAATTGATGCCCATACCGAGTGAGAAGGCGAAGAACGGAACCAGCTTGTCACTGCCTTTATGCAGCCAATCGGCCATATTCCGGTCCAGGTTCCCGATCACGACGCCGACGAGCAGCGGAAGCAGTACGGCAACGAAAGACATCGGCGAGAACATGCCGTTGGCAAAACCCATGGCGCCGAAGATCGAGAGCGCGACCATCGTCAAGAACGGTCCGTCGCTTAATGCCAGGAAAGGATAGGCTGCTTTGTCATCCTCTTTTCCGTATTGTCCGGCTAATGCAATATACAGTCCGCCGTTTGAATTCGTCATGGCCGCGATGATGGCCAGAGGGGCAAGGCCCAAGAATAATCCGTTGGAATCCGCAAACAGGATGGCGACCAAACCTAATAGCGCGCCGATCGTCCATTTAAATACAAGCAGCGTAACGCCTTTTCCGACCGACGAACCCGCTGTTTTGAACGTGATTTGCGTGCCGGCAATCAATAAGAAAAGGGCAATGAGCGTACTCGAGCTGTTCACGAATAAGGCTTCCGTAAACCCGCCGATTCGCAAAGCGTTTGGTGCGAATGTATTGATGCACGCTCCGATGAGGAGGGGAACAACCATCATACCGCCAGGGATACGATCTAATGTCGCTTTGATTTTCATAATGTTAGCTCCTTGTGTAATCGTTTTATTGAAGCGCTTGCAGTAATTATACTAGTTCAAATTGTTTATTTTAGCAACATATAATTTCTGTAAATATGATAATTCTAATAAATTGTTTAAAATTGCAACATTCAGAATGAAAAAAAGACGTAAACTTAAATTTATTCTTTAAGTTTACGCCATAGCGTGGCCCGATTAATCCCTAATCGTTCGGCCGCTCTAGATTGGTTATTCTTTTCCTCGTGGAGTACGTATTGAATAATTTCTTTCTCGATCTCTTTAAGAGTCCCTTTCAACGGAATAGGGTTTGAGGCCGGAGGCTGATTATCGAGCAGGCGTGCTAGTGTATCGGCTGAAATCACATAGTCGGTTTCGTTCATCGCAGCCTGTTTAATGAGCTGTTTTAATTGGCCGATCGTCATCTGTGAAACATTCTGCCGGATCAACTGCACGGCGTCTTCCTTTATTTTGACTGCCGCCGTCCCGTATTTTTGATGGTATCGGCTTAAAAAAAGCTGAATGAGCGAAGGCAGATCCTGCAATCGGTCCGAAAGGGAAGGCATGATGATCGTATTCAGTTTCATGTTCGGGGTTCCAGGTTGATCAAGCGCCCGTTCGCTAAGCACGAATACGCCAATCTTCTTATGCAGGCAAGACTCCATAAAAGCAGCCAGATCCGGATCCTGTAAGCATTCTTCTACATGGATGAATTCCACCGTCCGTGCTTTGGAGAGTGGAAGGGCTCCTAACTGATCCGGGGAAACCTGGGCTAAATCGATCTGGAGCAGCAAGCCGCCGCCCGAGTACATTTGATGAATATACTTCACGATGAAGGACTTGCCCGTATCTTCCCGGCCAAGCAGATGAATGGGCTCATGATATTGATACAGGGCTTGAATGCTTTCCAACGTGGTGCGCATGGCAGCGGATTCGGCAATCATTGGCTCTGCTAGTGGTTCGGCGTAGGCTTTGATGCCGGACTGCGCAAATTCATAGGGCCGCCCTTTTTCCAGGGAGTATACTTTATAGCTTTTGTTATCCAGTGTGGTTTCATAGGCTGTGACGGAAAGCTGGTAATCGTCCATCGTAAAAACATTCTGCACTTGGGATTTGTGGAATTCCACATGGGTATTGATCAGGTAGATATGGTTATCCGTCAAAGGGCTGTGTTCAAAATCGGCCAATTGCTCATATACAACTTCATTTTGATCGTTAAAGATGACGAGGTTGGGGTGTTCTTTTGCAACCAGTTCGTTCAGAATGGCCGAGACGGTATGGTTGTTGCTCAGGTAGCGGTAGATGAGCTGGGCATCGTCCAGGGCTCGCATGATGGATTCTTTGCCGGAATGGATGAGAAGCCCCTTTAACCCGTAAGCTTCGGCCGTATGGACGGTGATGACATCGCCGACAACCTGGCGGTATCCGGCAGCTTTCAGCTCCAGCAATAATCGTGCAACATCTTCGGAGCTGTGTATGGTGTATACCTTTAAAGGCAGATCCATTAAATCAATGATCGATTGGGCGCCCGATGTAATATTGGAAAAGCCGACTATGGCGGTTTTTCCGTTAAACTGGCTCGCCAGCGTCAAGGAACGGATCATATCGTATCCGGACAGGTGGACGTCGATGACGGGAATCGAGACAGCCGCTTTAATCAGCTGGGCCGTTCCACCGCGGCTGATAATCACCTCGGCTCCGTTGCTTTGAGCAGATGCTGCCAGCTCGGCCCCTTTTTGCAAATCGCCGACGGCGAATTGTATGTCTAACTGGGGAAACAGAGGAATGATCTCTTGTATAATAGGAACCATCGCTTCATAAGGAGCGATCATATGGACACGTGTACGCATAACTGATCCTGCCTTCATTAAAAATCATCCAATCGTGTATCCCGTGTTCACGGAATATAGATGTTTACATTATTATAGCCAACTTATAGAGGAATCGCACCCTGCGAACATTGCACTGTATTCCTATGCAGAATTTGTTACTATGATAGTACACAGATGCCTCATACCTAATGTTGGAATTCGTCAGGCATTTACTACCTTTCTTCATATCACTTGGATATATGGAGAAAACAAACAGGAGGGAATATATTGAGTACACAGAGACTGGGAGTTCCTTTGGAAGGCTTTGCGGAATTCAGCCGAAAAGTCGCCGCTGAAGGTGCCGTACTGTTAAAGAATGATGGACAGGTTCTGCCCCTGAAACCAAACGAAACCGTTTCCGTTTTCGGCAGAACGCAAATTAATTATTACCGCAGCGGTACGGGTTCGGGCGGAAGCGTTCATGTTTCTCATACAACGAATCTGCTCGGCGGTCTTCGGGATAAGAAGAACATCACCGTCAACGAAGAATTGGCAGCTGCCTATGAACGGTGGATTGAACAAAACCCTTTCGATAATGGCGGAGGCGGCTGGGCGGCTGAACCGTGGCATCAGAAGGAAATGGCTTTAACCGAGGAGCTGGTATCCGCAGCAAGAAAGGCATCCGACAAGGCGATTGTTGTTATCGGGCGAACAGCGGGTGAAGATCAGGATAATGCTAATGAGCCGGGCAGTTACCAGTTAACGTCCGAAGAAAAGGCTATGCTGCAGCAGGTGACCACGCACTTCGAGCAAACCATTGTGGTGCTGAATGTATCCAACATTATTGATATGAGCTGGATGCTCGATGAAGGTTATGTGCACACGATTTCTTCTGTCATTTACGCTTGGCACGGTGGCATGGAAGGCGGTAACGCCATTGCAGACGTATTGGTCGGCGAGGTGACGCCTAGCGGCAAACTGACCGATACGATTGCTTATTCGATCGAGGATTATCCATCGACCCGCAATTACGGCAACGAGCTAAAGAATGTTTATCAAGAGGATATTTATGTGGGTTACCGTTTTTTCGAAACGTTTCGAGCCGCTTCCGTGCAGTATGAATTTGGCTTTGGGTTGTCGTATACCCAGTTCCAAATCGAGCCGCAAGAAGGCAAGCTGGTGGTTAGAGAGGGAGCGCAATACGTTGAAATCGACGTAAACGTAAAAAATATCGGGACCACCTATACAGGTAAAGAGGTGGTGCAGGTTTATTACGAAGCGCCGCAAGGTGTCCTGGGCAAGCCTGCCAAAGTGTTGGCGGCATTCGGAAAGACGCAGGAGCTTGGGCCCGGCGATTCGCAGCTGCTCACGATCAGCTTCCCGGTCCACGCCATGGCTTCCTATGATGATGCCGGTGTGACGGGACAGGCTTCCGCTTATGTCTTGGAGGCCGGAACCTACCGTTTGTATGTGGGAACCAGCGTGAAGAATGTGGAGCCCATCGGTTTGGATGGCCAAGAAGGCTATGTTGTCGAAACGCTGCAAGTTGTGGAGCAGCTGCAGGAAGCCATGGCGCCAACGGAAGGCTTCACCAGAATGAAGCCGGGCATTCGCAAGGAAGACGGCTCATACGAACTGACATATGCAGAGGTGCCGCAGCGCAAGATGAACATGGAGGAACGCATTCATCAAAACCTGCCGCTTACCTTGGAGCAAACGGGCAATCGAGGTTATACCTTAAGGGACGTTTATGAGGGAAAAGTCAGCATGGAAGCTTTTATCGCTCAACTAAGCGATCAAGACTTGGCAGTGATCGTCAGAGGAGAAGGCATGAGCAGTCCGCTGGTTACGGCGGGAACGGCCTCGGCTTTTGGCGGCGTGAGCGACAGCTTGCTCGACTACGGAATTCCGGTGGCTTGTACGGCAGATGGGCCGTCCGGAATACGGATGGACAGCGGACAGCAAGCAACGCAGGTGGCTATTGGAACCCTGCTTGCGGCCACCTGGAACGCCGAGCTGGTCGAAGAGCTCTATGTCATGGAAGGCCGGGAGCTACTCAGCTACAACATTGATACTTTACTTGGACCGGGTCTGAACATTCGGCGCAGCCCGCTAAATGGACGCAATTTTGAATATTTCTCGGAAGATCCGCTGATCTCGGGGGTATTTGCCGCGGCATGCACGCGCGGGATTATGAAGGGCGGCTCCAATGCCACCCTGAAGCACTTTGCCTGCAACAACCAGGAGAAGCATCGCAGTAAAGTCGACGCTGTTGTGTCCGAACGCGCCCTTCGGGAGATTTACCTGAAAGGCTTTGAAATCGCGGTGAAACAAGGCGGGGCGAACGCCATCATGACCTCGTATAATCCGATCAACGGACACTGGGCGGCATCCAATTATGATTTGAATACCACCATCCTACGCGGCGAGTGGGGATTCCAGGGTATCGTGATGACCGACTGGTGGGCCATTATGAACGATGTGGTGAACGGAGGCCCAGCCGATCGCAAAAACACCAACTGGATGGTCCGCGCCCAAAATGATCTGTACATGGTGGTTATGAACTACGGTGCTGAAATCAATGCATGGGAAGACAATACCTTGGCATCCTTGGACAATGGTACGCTGACTCGTGGAGAGCTGCAGCGCAGCGCCATGAACATCTGCCGGTTCCTGATGCATGCACCGGTATTTTCAAGAAAACAGGTGATCGAGGAAGCCGTGGGTACTTTTAAAGCCGCTCCTTCTCTCGCACCTGAACAAGCACAAACCTTATCGGAGAGCACACAAGTAAAGCCGGCTGCAGCGGGACCGACCTATGTGAAGGTGGAAGAATCCGGCGAGTACCGGATTATTGTACGCATTATGTCTCCGGAATCGGAACTGGCCCAGAGCGCATGCAACGTCACACTGAACGATCAACCGGTGACCACGATTCAAACGAATGGTACCGACGGCAGATGGATCAGACAGAAGCTTGTCAAAGTGGAGCTGGAAGCGGGTTATTATGAAATGAAGCTGGATTTCGTCAAGCCCGGCTTGCAGATCGACTGGATTGAATTTAAACGGGTTTAAATCTAGCACGGGGATATCCAACAGATCTAAGATCTTTCGGATATCCCCTTTTTCCTCCATAACAATATGAATACACCACTTGCCCGTTGCTGATAATCAGTATGTGTGATTAATGTCATCGAAAATAGATTTGAAAATTTGAATAATAAGGATGATGTAAGAAGATAAGAAGATGAGAAGATCAGAAGATAAGAGGGTGTGAGACGTTTGACAGCAAAGATCCGTGAATGTGTGGAGCAAGACTATGTTATTGAGCATGTGAAGCAACGATTTCATTGCACGGTATTATGGTGTGAAGGGCGTGCATGCTTGGAATATAATGGCGAGGAAGAGCTAGCTCGAATATCGGATTACATAAAACAATCGTTTGATAAAGAGCTGCTGGACGTATTTTTCACAGCTATAGAAAGCCTGCCGGTGGATGTTTAAAGCGTGCATGATATCATGCCATTTTCTTGGCTGCCTTCGGACAGGGGAGTAATTCCCCTCTCTGCACTATGTAAAACTACCGATCGCATAAGGACATGGTTTTTGCTTTTTTCAAAGAAATAATAATAGAATAATAATCCAAAACCATCCGAATGAGGATGGTTTTTTGCGTTGACCATAAGATGTTATCTTCAATTTGTTCACAGTTAAGTTGTGACTAGAGTCTACAAAGTTCAACATATCCCTTCATCATATTCCATGATATACTAAAATAAACCAAAATATAGTTCTTGGAGGTACTATGCGGAGACCGATATTAGGACTTAATACACGGGTTGAAACCAGTCTGGATGTCGCACCCAGACAGCAAGCTGTAGTTCGCTTAGAAGGAGCTGCATTAGAGAAAAGATTGCGCTTAAAACGCTCAAGCGCTTTCATAGAAACGATGACCAAGCTTGATGTTAGCGGTGTGGTTGTCTCTAAGGGAAAAGTTCAAGAGCTTATAGATCAAATATCCAGTGAATTTCCCGAGTTAGCGGTGGATCAACTTCCGTTAGGTATTGTGAGTAAGTGTTACTTGGGAAATCCTTATGAAGTCCATTCGTTAGATACTAGATTACAGATTCTCGATCATTACAAACGAGGGGAAATCGTACCTAACGGCATGGAAAAGGCTAGAAGACTGGCTATGCATCCTAGCTATGCCTACATCGAGGTATATATGAATATGATTGCTGCAATATCCCTGTCTGGGGAAGTATCTATGATTAAGGAGTAGATGAGCGATGTCAAATCATCAAACGATCTCTACGGCTAACTTGAGTCGGATCGAAAATTCGTTGAGCGCAATTAATGACAAAATTAATGGAGTATATCAACAGGTAGCTACGGTAGAGCAGCAACTGGAGGATACGCAGAGCGATCTTGCACTGCTTGCGGAAGAGTTTCGTGAATATGTACGCCAGGATGGATTGATCAAAAATGTGCAGTTAGCAGAGACGAGATTAGTTAAGGTTAGACAAGAGCTCGAGAATAAATACGGTCACTATGAGGATGTTCGTCGAAGAGCGATTGGAATATTGCAAGCCGTTGACACCAGTTTGGTACGTAAGGATACAATCGAGAACGCATCGGAAGAACAGTTGCTGGCTGCTCCACGGTATTGGCTGGCGCCATGCTTAATCGCATTATCCGCATGGCTTAGTGATAAAAAGGAGCTGGCTGAGAAGGCAGTTGTCGAAGCGTTGCGAAGAGATGATGAGAAGACATCTCTGTTTTTTGCATTGGTTACGCGCCGAGGAGGTCGTTATCAATCAAGCCGCTCTTGGTTGGAACGATATTTTGGTCAGCAAGATCCGAATGAACTTAAGAGAGAAATCGTTATTTTGATTGATGGCTTTTCTAACGGGATATTTGGTCCGGAAGCTAGAGCGAAATGCGGCTTATTAATAAAAAGCTGGTTGGACGAGCTATCACAAAAAGCAGGTTTTATCGAAGCACAGCGAGACCAATGGAAGAAAGCGCTTTTGTCGCGTACAGAAAAGCTGGATGCTTCAAAATTTCCTCATTTGAGGAAATACAGTCCGACTTGGCCACAGCTTCAGCATGCGCTTGAGGGTGCGCAGCTGCATGATATTATTTTTCAATATTTCAATTTTATCCTTACGCAAGAGATTATCCCTTCCAAAAACTTGGCTTTTGCAGTAGACCAACTGCTCGACATTTTGGTTCGTGAATTCGACGAGGAAGAGCTGCCGTTGCGTCGTGAAGAACGATTAAATGAATTAATCATAAAAGAAGATGGAGATAAGAACACGGCCCAGAACTTGTTTGCAAATGAGAAGGTTGTTGACGAAAGACTTGATTTTACCCAGCTGTTAACGAACTTTTCCATGTATCCGACAGAATCCAACGCTTCTGTTGCTACCCAAAAGCTCGCCATAGCCTTATCGAAGGAATGGATTAACCATGCCCATGATGATTTAACTGCTGAAAATCGTAATGCTGTCCCTATCGATATTGAGATTAAATTGGACGATTGGAAGGGCACTTCGAGGGACGGAAGTAATGAGGAAGAGCTGATCTCCAGTTTGCAACAGCATATCCAATTGAAGAAAGAGGACGCTTTGGGGAAAAACAAGCTCGGCGCCAAACATTGGGTATCCTTAGCTGCAGGTATTGGGTTCTTTGTATTAGGTATGAGCACATTATTTTTATTTATTGTTTCCGCTATCTGTTTGTTTATTTTCCTGAATGGTCTGAGGATTGTTAAAAAGAATGTACAACTAATTGAACAGAATTATGCGGAACTATTCGCAAATCATAAGCAAATTTTAGTGGCAACTTTAAGTGATATCGTTGATTATCGCCTCGAGTATGAGACTGAAGATGCTAACGCAAGTAAAATAGATGAGCTTCTTGATCAAGTTACGCCAGAGCAATATACATATTCGACCTATGATTCTGCTAGAGCCGTTATTTCGTCAAATTAAGAAGGAGTGAAATCCGGATGTTAAATAGAAGCAAACCCATCATTCAGAATTCTTCGACAGAGCCGGCTGGCCAAATGCAAGCGAAGCTGGATCTGAAGATTGAAGAACTGCAAAGGCAAACCATTAACGAATCATTAGCGGAAAGCTTTCCTGCATGGGATTTGAATCCGCCGGCTGTATTAGTTCGTAGACGGAGCTCGAAATTATTATGAATCCTCCGAATTATTATTCCGAATGGACGAAGCTGTTTCATCAACTAAAAGAACTTGGTCAGGAAGATGAGAAGATCATTTCTGTTCTGGAAAAAGGTAGGTTGGAATGGACGTCAGGTGTAGCTGATAAAATTGTAAAGTGCACCTATGATGTAATTGAATTTAAATTAAAGTATACGACACGCCTATTCCAGCAGGAACTAGATCATTCACGTGGTGAAGAAGCAGCCATTATTTCCGCCATTATAAATGCACGTTACCGATTTGATTTGCTGTATCGTTTATGCCGCCTTTCTATTTTTCCTGAGGATGTTAAGGAATCCTTGATCCAAGTTGTAAGTAAATATGTCGGAGATTCTCAGGAAGCTTTATTAGAAAGCGCAAAGCATGATCGAACAGGTCAACTTGCCTATACGATTAGACATAACAGTTTGATACAGCAACAGACGCAAGCTCCAGCGGCCGCGGCTCGTGAGCCGGTTGAACCGAAGGAGTCTGCTTCTGATCCATTTAAGTCTAGAAGAAGGGTGCTATTTTAAATGAGTGACTTGCAAACATGTTTGAAGACCATGGAGCAATATTTGAAAGCGAGAATTCCCTTTATTTCTATACGTACTGCGGAACGCTCTCGTGCGCTTAGTTTTATAGCTCAATTATCAACAAAGTTAAATTTAAACATTGGCTACCATACGTTATCCCAAGGAATGAGAGATATATCAACCAATCGGCTGCTCAATGAGGACCGTTCGGTTATTGGTGGACTAGATTATGTGACACAAAAAATCGGTCAACTCCAAAATCAAACGTTTGTTTTTACAGAGGTACAAGAGCTTGAAGATGATACTCGAATGGCAAGACAATTGCAAGATGCGGTAATGCTTGCTACGGAAACGGGCGGGGCGATTGTTGTAATTACGAATAATCCTGTCTGGGGGCCATTGCAGCGTCTCGGCATGTCGATAACGCTGTCTCAACCCAACGAGGATGAAATGCTGATCATTATTCGGGATCAAATTCATCCTTATCGAAGTGAAATGTTCATTGAATGGCAGGATGCCGAGGAGAGGCAAGCAGCCGCTATACTTGCTGGCATAAGCCAAATTGAGGCTGAAAATGTGATCGCAACATTATTAGCAAACGGTAGTATTATGAATGAGAATTTAAAGGAATTAATGCATGCCAAAGATAAGATTTTTGCCGATATTTCTGGTATTGAGCGAGTTATTGTAAGAGAGGACTATCAAATTGGCGGGTTAGATGGTCTTAAATTATGGCTTGATGCTAATCGCCAGCTCCTGACGGCCGACTTGCGTGAACGCGGCATTCGCCCGCCAAGAGGAATTTTGTTGGTTGGTGTTCCGGGGTGTGGGAAGTCTTTATCCGCTAAGGCGATCGCTTCCTTATGGAACCTGCCGCTGTATCGGTTGGATTTATCCACCATACATGGACAGTACTTAGGGCAGAGTGAGAATCGTTTGAAAGAAGCATTATCCACAGCCGATCATGTGGCGCCATGCGTATTATGGATTGATGAAATTGAGAAGGGTCTTGCCGGCGCAGTAGGCGGAGGCGATGGAGGCACATCGACCCGTCTGGTCGGCCAGTTCCTGTATTGGTTACAGGAAAGCCTCGCTAGAGTCTTCGTTGTGGCAACCGCCAATGACGTATCCAAGCTGCCCCCTGAACTGCTGCGCAGAGGACGTTTTGATGAGTTGTTTTTCGTAGATTTACCAACCGCGAGTGAACGGGAGGAAATTATAAAGATTTATATTGAAAAGGGATTGAAGAGAACAATATCAAATGAATTATTACAGCATTTAGTAAGACTTTCGGACGGATTTGCCGGTGCGGATTTGGAAGCGGCTGTTCGAGACGTAGTGAAGCAAGCATTTGTAAAAGGGGACGATTCCATTACAGATGAAACGTTTATAAACTTCTTTACCAATGTCGTGCCGTTATCTCAAACAAGCCCTGAACAAATTGAAGCGATACGCACTTGGGGTAAAGAAAGGGCAGTCCCAGCTGGTAAAATAAATGAAGAGGCGAATGGGCATGGCATTCACCGATCAAGCGGACGAAAAGTAATGGTATAGGATACGAATACAAATCGATCGGATTCGCGCTCGGCCCGATTTATTTAAAGTAAATTTCCTGTTTTATTAAGCGAAGGATCTATGGCCATATTCGTCTTCATGTATAACAACCCGCTCATTGAGCGGGTTGTTAATTTGTTTATGATCGAAATCATGAATGTACTCAGCCGTTAGAAACGACATTAACAAAAACACTCAGGTCGATCCGGAAGTTCATTTTGCTGCGCATCGTCTTGGGAAGTTGTTGTGGTATTTGTGCGTAAGCAGGAAAAGTGGAAAGATGGATGTGACGCAGATAAAAGCCTTGGCTTGTCGAGGCCGAGCTTTAGTGAAAAGATCCCCAAACCTGTCGTTTGGGGATCTTTTATAAAGGGGGACATATGTAATTGCGGGTGTTTGAGAGCTGCGGAATATGATTCGATAAACGACCCATGAGGTTCATGTTTATTCACGTATGGCATCTAAGACCATGGCCGTTAGCTGGTGCACGGTATGTTCGTTTGATGGACGCTGAATCTGGTACATAGCCGTACTCCCGGACATGCGGGCTGTGATGTCAAAATGCCACTGCGTTAATCCGCTGCCGGATAGAAGTTGGTTTCGATAGGTATGGCGATGCAGAAGCGGCAGCTTCTCTAATTTATCAATCTCACGTATATGTAGTTGACAGCAATCTGTTTTAACGAGCTCAAAAATACCAGCCAGCGGCAGGGGCTTATTGGAGAATTGGGATGTTACGGGGATAGCGTACTTGGTTTCACGCTCGAACAGAGGCCGGAAATGGCGGGAATCCATTCCGAAGACTTCTAGGCTTTCCTGCCAAAGCTTTTGTTGAGGGTAAGCTGGCGTTACATAGGGAATATTTTGCTGATCCACCGTCACAGCGATGACGTCATCCGTTACCAATTGGTATCCTTTTTGCAGAAAGGCAGAGGCCAGCGTCGACTTCCCGTGCCCGGAATGGCCGATGAAGGCATAGGCCTTATGGTCAATGACTACCGCACTGCCGTGTAGAGGAAGTATTCGACGCTGCAGTAATAGGGCGCCCATACAAGATCCAAGCACGTACAGCCGGATTTTATCCACCGCGGCGCCCTTTTCTGGGGAGACAGAGATGGTCGTCCCGTCCTCTATTGCAAAAACAGCGAGTTCAGGGACTCTGAACATGACCATATCTTCGGTGCATACCCATGTTTTATTCGACGTATCTGATATTCCAAGCCGTCTTTCGGTCAAATCAGCATAACGGACGACAATATCGGCGAAATCATCCGGGAGGACGACGGGCTGTAACTCAGGCAGGGGAATGTCACTTTGAATGGAAAACCCGAAGGCCTTATATGCGGTTGGTTTAAGTGTTTGAAGCATGGTCCTCACTCCAATGATTAATATACGAATAAAAAAAGATAGCCCATATACCCAATAAGGCATATACGGGCAGCGGTTCTTAGAAGATGAATCCATGAAGATTAGCTGTAGTTAACGATTTCATCCGGATCCGGTTGAACTCCATCCGGAATTGCACTTCCAGGACCCGCCATCGTCATTTTCATGTCCAGAACTTCCAATGCAGGTACGCTCCATTCCTTTTTCATATAGATATTCACCTCCTTTCAAAAGTTTTTCTGAAGAAATCGGTACAGGATGATACTGCGCATTAATAGCTTAATAGATGGACCATAAGCTTGATTCGAATCCATTCCCTCTCGGGCCTCCATGAGGGCTTCTTGGAGAACAGGCATGTTGATGATCTGCTGCATTCTAGAATCACGGCTCAAATGGTCCAATTCTTCGATAAATGCTGGCCAGTCACTTCGCATTCGATGGATGGAATCGGCAGCCTGGATGCCTCTTGTTCTCTGGTTGAGCCGGATGGAATCCGGGAGCCAGCCTGTCGTAGACCGCCTAATTAAAGCCCGATCCATGCCGTTATGAACGAATTGCTCCATTGGCGTTGAGAGGCAGAATCGAATGACGCGTAGATCATTGGTCGGATCGTGACTCCAAACGGAATAACGAAGGGACAGCTTGCATCCGCTTGACCCGGTGGCGCTCCATATGTTGACCCGGTTGAAATGCTGAATTCTTGCTTCCAATGGATCATCTGGAAGATCGTCTGTTGAGCCAATTCCGGTAAACGCGCGATCCTGCAGCTTGTCGTAGATCCCTGTGCGATCAGCAAAGTCGGGATGAATGAGCTGCGGCAACTCAGCAGATGATCCGGATGGCCTTACCTTTGCAAGAGAAGGAAACGCTTTACGGCAAAGGATGGAGTATAACCGCTTACGTGCAACTCCAACGTTTCTGCTGTACTGATTGATCTCGCGGAATAGATGAAGCCAGTTGAATTTTTTCATAAGCTTCGTGTAATACTCGATCGCAGGTCCCCAAGATATGCTGTAATTCCCCCGGGCTCCATTCAACAGAATTCCGATTCCTTGCTGCTGCGCTTGCGCATAGATTCCTCTTAGCCAGAACGAGTTATCAAAGAACTTATAAGGAGATTCCAGGATGTCAATCCAGTCGTCGATTTCCGTAAAGGGACTGTGACCTTTGAAATCCAAGTAATGGTCATGGATGTTGCCCACAAACTGTACGGTCTGCTTAATGAGCGGCCTCTCGTCAGCAAATCTGTGCTTCGGCGTCCAATCAATGAATTCGTCTTCTGGTATGTAACTGAAGGTATGAAGCATCCGGTTATCCTGCTGAAGCGCTCTGGCAGCAAAGCTTGCGACGGAGCCCGAATCCAAACCTCCGCTTAGATGAGCGCCGATTTGCAGGCTTGAACGACGAAGCCTTGAGGTTACGGCTGTATGAAATACCTCACGAAAGGCTTCTTCATACTCCTCCGATGATCGGAGCTGCAAAGGATGCACATTAGCGAGGCTGTCATATCGGCTGATCAATAACCGGTTATGTTTAACGCTGAAGGAGTGGGAAGGCGGAACCTGATAAATATGATTGTACACAGTGGTTGAAGCATCCGGGGGTTCGAATACACCGCGGATCGCCAGAAACTCGGCTAGCCAACGCTCGTTAAGCTCTTTATGTATATAAGGTAAAGTGAGCAAGGGAGTCATCATCGTACAGAAGGAGAACTGCTGCTCATCGTGATGATAATATAGCGTCCTTGCGCCTGAGAAATCCCTTGCTCCGAACAGCAGCTGCTTGCGTGCATCCCATATGGCAAAAGCAAAATCCCCGACTAATCGTTCCGGCATCCGCTCAAACCATTTCTCATAAGCCTGCAGCAGTATTTCACTGTCAGTCATGTGTGACCTTTGAAAATGCGGCACATGCAGCTGTTCCATGAGCTCATCCCGATTGTCTAGGATGGCATCGGCCGTGATGGCAAGCCCGCGCTGCGGATCGTAATAAGGAAGTATTTCGTGGACGGCTTGCTCTGTAATCCATTGGGCATGACACCCCATCATAATGTAATCCTGTTGCCAAACGGCGCTTTGATCGGCAGGATACTTGCTTAATGCCGACATTATGAGCTCGCTGTGATCCGTTGGAATCGGTTCTCCATGAAAACGATAAATACCCGCAAGTGCGCCCATTCGATCTTCCTTTCGTTACAACTCATTACGAAATAGTGAGTATGTATGATACATTTCGTATCGTAATCATTATAATACATGTATACAATTTGTATCAATACTTTTTTTAAACCTTTTTGGTGGGTAGAATTGGGCGGCTTTATATGGCTTCAACTTCTTGTGCGCCTTGAACTTTTGCGGAACAGGATCATACAGAGTAGGTAAGCAAGAAGAATACCGAGTGAATCATTGATCACATCGTAGATTCGACCGCCTCGGAAGAAGAAGAGCTGGAGAATTTCAGTTAGCGCTGCATAGGCGACTGACCAGAAAAAGGCGGTCCTTCTCCTGCCAAAATCGGATGCGAGAAGGGCAAGAATGAGAAACCCGATAAAATGCCCGATTTTTCGCAGAATCCAATCGCTGCTGTACCACTTAAAATCCAGTTTCATAAGCTCGGACCAGTCGGGGGAGGGGTTGAACTGAAAATCCACGATGTGATATCTGATCAGGAGATGGAAATTAACTGAACAGGTGAAGACGAATAGAGCTATTGCCCATAGAAAGGTAAGAATGATTCGCATGAAAAATAGCTCCTTTTGGTGGTAAAGATGCTTCTATTTATACAAACTGATAAAAGTACGTTGACTTTGATACAAAATGTATCCAATTGATTTCTATATTATAGTAATCCTCGTGTTGTTTTCAAGATTGAAATTTGAATGGTTTCATAATTTGGGCTGGGCTCGAATCTTAGATGGGTATTTTCATCAAGCACATTTGTTAATATAGTCACTACTATGTAGCAAGGAGGAGATGAGCATGGCCAAGAGACAAACGAAATACATGAAGATGAACGCATGGTCATCCTCGGATACGATGGATCCGAAAGATGTAAGCTCCAATTTCGACTTGTTAGATGAGGAATTAATGAGCCGTGGCATTAACGTTAAGTGGTTCGGGGCTGTAGGGGATGGGAGAGCAGATGACACTGCTGCTTTTCAGGCTGCGATGGCAAAGTGTGATAAACGTTACAAGCTATTTGTGCCTCCTGGTGATTATCGGATCAGACAAACGATAGAGAACAATAGCCGGGGAATTTTTGGAGCAGGTCCCTATGTAGATGGTGGACAAATGGGCACCAGAATTATCTGGGACCCCCTCGATACAACAACGGATTTACTTCCATGCATAAGAATCCGAAATTCTGGAGTGAAAGCAGTATTTGAGGATTTCGGGGTTTATGGGGTTTCAACATATAGCTCAAGAGAACTGATCAACTGGATAAATAAGGAGTTATTTGAACAAAGTCTGTACGATATGTTTGCTGTAGGTTCAGCTGCGTTCGAAGTTGCAGGATCAGCGACACCGATATTTAGAAATATTGCTACATCTGGAGTGAAGGTTGGGCAGCTTCTTAACAGTAACAATGGACATGTATCCTCATACGAATGTACCTGGAACGGATTAATTGGCGTATACTGCCGTATCAACACGGGGGATTATTTTTATCAAGGCGGCAGTATAACAGGAGCATTCTGCGGCATTATGTTCGGTACGACATTAGCAGCCGGACATCGCGGGGGGTTAAATGCAAATATTCATAGAACACATCTTGGATTTTCGCCGTACGCTATTTATCAGTGCATCGACAGTGGACTTGATGACTATAAGGCAGCTCCTGTAGTTTTAGGATTAAGCGGTATCTACATGAATGCTCAATTTGAACAATGCGGGGAAGCAGCAATAAAACTATTGAGTAAATCCTTAACTTCGAATTTAAGAATGTTCGGCTTCGGCTTTTCTTGGTCTGTAACAAGTTATACAGGCAATCCTTCAAAGTGGGAGTACTCTATGCCAGATGAACTGATTCCTGCTGGTGAAAAGCAGAAATATGCAGCTTGGTTTGGAACCGTTACAGCTCCGACGACATTTAACGATGAACTTGGAGTATTAAAAAAATCGAATGCTCAGGGTGCCATTGGAACGGCGTATATTGATATTCTAACCGGTGGTAAGGATTCCGATTTGACTGGATTGGGCCCAGAGGAAGTGGTGATTCGTAGAAAGGTCACTCCATTATATAAGAGTGCAGACTTACAAACACGGATGAAGGAAAGAGAGCATCGCACGCTTATGCCGGTATCAGCGCCGAACCTGCTTAGAAATCCGGAAGTGCTATCGAATTGGACGGTATTAAATGGAGGTGTAATTAGTCTTGTCACAGCCGATCAAGTGCCGATCCCTATTAGCAACGAGATGAAGCAGGTCATCGGTCCGCATCCTGTTATTTTAAAAATTACGCCAGATGGAGTACGATCACCGATTATGGCGATCAAGTTCAATAGCCGAACTCTGCCGTATCAGGGAGATGCAAACAGAAACTTGGCCATGCAATATTTCATTTTGCAAACGGAGTATGAAAGTGGCTCGTTATATAAATCAATGGGCCGAATTGCTGCCCAGAATGCGGAGTATATTTTTAACGATGCCATCACTTGGCGTGAAGAAGGTTGGAAGCATCTTCGGGGGAGAGAGCTTGCAAGTCAAACAGGTTTATTGCATGAATTCAGCATATCGTTCATCCCCAAAGTGGGTGAAACCTATATTGCTGGAGTAATGGTGACATGGGATCATATCGGGTCGTATTCCCCGCATCCGCATAGCTATATGACCGATTCCTTGGAAATCGAGGGTCCAGGAAACGGAATTATACTAACGGACTCCGTGACAAGAGCCAGATATCAATTATCCATTGTCAACGGCAGCTTGCAAATTACGCAAAAATGATAACTGCTTCGCTAACCACTGATCCTCTTCGGTGAACCAGCTTTGTTGATCTCGTATATCAACAAGGCTGTTTTTTTTGCGGTTAGAACGAATATGAAGATACATATTGTGTCATTTTTATGTAAATTCATGAAAATTAACCTTGACATGATACAGATTGTATCGTAAATTATGGAATGTAAAATATACAAATTGTATCGAAGAGCTTGAAAATTCAAGGCATGTTTTTCAATCCATAAAATAAGCGGAGGTTTGCAGCCGAATGGAACTCAAACAATATTTCCGAGTTGTTCAGAGAAAATGGTGGTTGATTGCGGTTATTGTCGTAATTGCGATGGTAGCAGCCGCTGTAAAGAGCTTCTATTTTACGACACCTATCTACGCAGCGAACGCTAAGTTAATTGTAAACCAATTCTCGGGCGACAGAGCGGCGACACTCAATGCAAGCACGATTCAAACTAGTATTTTTCTGATCAATTCGTACAAGGAAATTATTAGGTCCTCGGCCGTGATGAACAAAGTGGTTGAGCAATACCCCGAGCTGGGTGAAAGCCCCTCCCAAATTGCTGCCAAAATATCTGTTACCTCGGCGAACAATTCGCAAGTCATGAATCTGGTTTACGAAGATGTCACTTACGCCAAGGCCGCCAGTGTCGTAAATGCTGTCTCCACGGTATTTAAAGAGCAAATTCCAAACATTATGAATGTAGACAATATAACCATTCTGAGCGAAGCGGATCCAACCATATCTCCTGCGCCTATCAATATAAATCCGGTGATGAACATGTTGATTAGTTTTGTAATCTCACTCCTTCTGGCGATCGGCTTTATATTTCTGCTCGATTATTTGGACGATACCCTCAAGACCGAAGTGGAGATTGCAGAGATTATGGAAGTACCCGTGCTTGCTGTCGTAGGAAGGATCAGCCGAAAAGAGCTGAAGAGGTCCACAAGATCGAAAGCTATTCCAACACAAAAGGCAGGTGAGAGTCAGTATGCGTCGCTCCATCAATAACCATAATCTGATCGTTTCCGCCAATCCAAAATCGCCAATTTCAGAGATTTATCGACTGCTTCGAACCAAGATCCAATTCTTTTATAAAGAACAGGAATTGAAGACCGTTACGGTGACATCGTCACAGCCTGGAGAAGGCAAAAGTACTGCGATAGGCAATTTGGCGGTTGCTTATGCGCAGGAAGGCAAGAGTGTTCTTCTGATCGATGCAGACCTGCGAAAGCCCTCATTGCACCGGATGTTCTCGCTGTTAAACTCCCAAGGCTTAAGCACTCTGCTTGCGGGAGACATAGGTCTTGAGGAAGCGATTCAGGAAACGGCTGTTGAACGATTATCATTGTTGCCATCCGGACCGGTCCCTGTAAATCCATCGGAATTGATCGATTCGCCATCTATGCGGGAACTGCTAGAGCTGTCGAAACAGCAATATGATGTCATTCTTGTCGATACGCCATCGGTGCTTTCCGTATCGGACTCCGTAATTGTCAGCGCATTATGCGATGGAGTCATTATGGTAGCTGCAACCGGAAAGGTAAAGAAGGATCATCTTAGAAAGGCGAAGGAGCAGTTGGACCATGTGAATGCCCGAATATTGGGGATTGTGCTGAATTAATCGAAGAGAACGCCCGCAAGGAAACGGCTTTCAGGCAGGAATGATGATAGGCGAAGAAATGAGTAAGAAAAGGTAATGTCTACTGCACCTCTATCACTGCAGACACTCGGTTACGCTGTGGGTCGTATCGACCTTAGACATGATTGTCGAGGGTGTAATGTGAGGACGGGTTCAATGCCCTTTTTTTCATGAAAGGCTTAGCTATGTTCTTTTCTGCAGAGAAGAGTATATAGCTGAGCGTTTCTGCTAAACGGACAATGAGCCTACCCGTTGTCTATATAAAAATAAGAGTTGGAGAGTGAATGGGTGATGAGGAGAGTAAAGAAAGCCATTATTCCTGCAGCGGGGCTTGGTACACGTTTTCTGCCTGCAACGAAAGCAATGCCAAAGGAAATGCTTCCGATCGTGGATAAACCCACCATCCAATACATTGTGGAGGAGGCCGTGGCATCCGGAATTGAGGATATTATCATAGTGACGGGTAAAGGCAAACGTTCCATTGAAGACCATTTCGATCATGCGTTTGAACTGGAGCATAATTTGCTCAGCAAGGGGAAGTATGAACTGCTTAATGAGGTTCGGCGCGCTTCGAATGTTGAAATCCATTACATACGCCAGAAAGAAGCCCGAGGTCTAGGCCATGCCGTTTGGTGTGCACGTAATTTTATAGGAAACGAGCCGTTTGCTGTCCTGCTAGGGGATGATATTGTCCAATCCGATACACCTTGTACTCGTCAATTGGCGCAGCAGTTCGAACGCTTGCAGAAGTCCGTGATAGGTGTTCAAACCGTACCCGATGATCAAACGCATCGTTATGGTATCGTGGCTCCGCTGGGCAAAATGAACCGCTTGTATGAGGTGGATTATTTTGTAGAGAAGCCTCCTGCCGGTCAAGAACCGTCGAAACTAGCCATCATGGGCCGCTACATATTAACTCCTGAAATTTTTGATTTTTTGGAACATCAAGAGGAGGGCGCTGGTGGAGAAATTCAGTTGACGGACGCGATCCAGAAGCTGAATGAAAGTCAGGGCGTATACGCCTATGATTTCGAAGGCACCCGATATGATGTAGGTGAAAAGCTTGGATTTATTATGACAACTCTTGATTTTGCACTTCAAAATGAGGAGCTCCGCAAACCCCTTCTACTAGGTATGGAGACGATTCTTGAAAGAGAGTATTCAAATTCAAATAAAAATTAATAGCTGAAGAGGTGTATCATCCATGTCTCCCAATCCGCAACGTAATGAAGTAGACGTTGTGTTCGAAGTAAATAAACGATATGCAAACGATTTGGCATTAGAGGCGGAACCTAGAGTTATGTATTTGGCAATAAAACGTGTCATGGATTGCGTATTGGCCTTCATCGGCCTTGTTCTGTTGTCGCCACTCTTTGTGATTGTATCCATTCTTATAAAACTGGAGGACCCGAAAGGGTCTGTTTTTTTCTACCAGACACGCATCGGTAAGGATGAGAAGCCATTCCGAATGTACAAATTTCGCTCCATGGTATCGAATGCGGAAGAACTGCTCGAGGAGCTATTGGATCAAAATGAAGTCAGCGGTGCTATGTTCAAAATGAAGAATGATCCTCGTATTACGAAGCTTGGGAAATGGATTCGAAAGACGAGCATTGATGAGCTGCCTCAGCTATGGAATGTTCTCTGCGGCGAGATGTCTCTGGTCGGTCCAAGGCCGGCATTGCCAAGAGAAGTTCAATTATACAGCAATTACGACAGGTTGCGATTGAGGGTAAGCCCTGGCTGCACCGGATTGTGGCAGGTGAGCGGCCGCAACAATTTAAGCTTTGATGAGATGTTGGAGCTGGATCTGGAATATATCGAACGAAGAGGCTTGTGGATGGATCTGAAATTGATACTTCAAACCGTCAAGATCATGATCCTTCCGAATTCAGCCTATTAATTGAGGCGTGCTATTGGAATTTTGAGGGAGATAGGGTGATTGGAAAATATGGAGAGGATCTCTGGATTAAGCTCTTGGAGAAGGAACGCCGCACGAACGGTTCGCGGGTCGATACAGGTCGGAGTCATTATAGCGAGCGGTACTTTGATTGGATTGCTCAGTTCCGTTGACTCTCTGCATATTAAACTGCTGGAGATGGTATTCCTGGTCTTATGTATGCTGATCGGGCTGTATATCCAGTTTAAGAGCCCCCATGTTCTTATTCCATACTCACTTTTGATATGGACGATCAGCCCTGAGGTAAGACGCTTGCTCGACTGGTCGTTTCAGTCGTACAGCGATACATCGATTATCATGCTGACTCCGTATTCTGTTTCGTTGATATTACTGATAACAACGCTAAAACACTTTAATCGGATCGATTCGAGAATAAGATTGATCATAAAAATCATTGGTGTGGCATTGATATATGGGTTTATCCTCGGTTTCATGAAATATGGGCTGTCTTCTGTATATGACTTGCTGAGCTTATTTGTTCCATTCTTAGTGCTGCTATACGTGAGTGCCAGTCAGTTCGATAAGGGAATTTGGGACAAATGGCTGAGAAGCTTTGCTTATCTTGCGGTCCTTGTTGGAGTCTACGGCATATACCAATACTTGGTTTTGCCTCCTTGGGATCATTTCTGGATGACAACTGCGGATATGAACTCAGTCGGAATACCGGAACCTCAGAAATTCCGGGTGTTCTCTCTGCTGAATTCACCGGGACCCGCAGGCATGTTTCTTGGGTTTGCACTAGCCATTATGATTGTGCAAAAAAAGTGGAGAGCGTTTGGCATAGTCGGAATCATGATCGTGGCGTTTGCGCTTTTGCTCACTCTGGTTCGGGTTGGATGGATTACGTGTGTAATAATGATCGTTGCCTATTTTGCCCGTTCCCGATTAAAGAGCAAAGTGCAGTTGGTAGCCTTAGGTGTCATTATGGTGCTGGCGTATACCTTCATTCTTCCGCTCTTGCCGGGGGCCAATCAGGTATCCTCGCGCATTAGCACGTTCGAGTCATTGGAGGAGGATCACTCTTTTAATGAGCGGTTGGACTTTGCTAAATATATTATCTCGGATGTGATATCCAATCCCATTGGAAGAGGACTGGGCAGTTCGGGACTGGGGGTCAAGCTAACCCAGAGTTCGAATACAGTGGCTGTATTTGATAATGGGTATTTAAATTTGTTTTATTCATTTGGGTTACCCCTGGGACTGGCCGTTATTTTTTTATTAGGATATCTGTTCGTGATTCTCTTCAAGATCAGCAAAACAGATAAGGGTTATGCTCCGATTTCCTTTGCAGCTATCAGTGCGATTCTATTTCTGTTATTAGGAAGCAATGTATTGAGCGGATTAAGCGGATATATTCTGCTGCTGATTATCTCACTCGCATTTCCATATGCGTCTACAAATCGGAGGGAGTTATAGCATGTTAATCGTTTTTTTAGGCGACTCCATTACGGAAGGACTAGGTGTCATTCGCTCCAATACCAATTATGCCAACTTGTTGCAGGCTCAGCTCAAGTCACTGCTTTCCCAGCCTGTTGAAATCATGAATTTCGGCTCCAGTGCCATGCAGGTAAACGAATCAAGGGCGAAGTATGAACAGCGTATTATGGAGCTGCAGCCGGATTTCATCGTGTTTGCCCACGGCATTACGGAATCCATTGTACGGGAACAGAAACAGTATTTGAATTGGCTGCCCAGACGGTGGCGAAGACCCGGTTGGATGGACCCAAGACCTTATTATTCGACTCGAAAAGCGCGGAGACTTATGGAAAAGCTGGAATCGGCGCTTCGATGGAGAGTAAAGGTGGCCCTGATTAAAGTGTTCGGCGGCAGACCATGGATGAGTCTCGAGGAATTTAGACAGCATACGACCGAACTTATTCTGAACATTCTGAATAACAGCCCGAAGACCAAGGTGGTGCTGCTTACTCCCAGTGATATCGAGGAGAAGTATTTTCCGGGATCTGTAGAATCAATGAAGCGGTACAGAGGTATATTGCACGATATTTGCGAGAACAGCCAAGATTTAAACCGGGTATATCTGTGCGACACATCCCAAGTCTTAAATAAATGGAGTGATTACTTGGAAGATCGGTTTCATCCGAATGAACTGGGACACAGTAAAATTGCTAAAGCGTTGCTCAGCGCCATTCGTGAGGATTCCCTTGCTGCACAACCATGGATGAAAGAGGTACAACGATGAGAATCTGTTTTGTTACGCACAAGGTGAAGAAGGGAGACGGACAAGGCAGAGTTAATTATGAAGTCATTGTGGAGGCTTTAAAGCAAGGGCACGAAGTGATCGTGATATCCTCAGAGCTGTCGGAGGACCTCCGAAATCATTCCCAAGTGGAGTGGATTAGGATCAATGTTAGCAAAATCCCGATCACCTTGCTGAGAAATCAGTTTTTTGCTATCGTCTCCGCATGCTCAATCTGGCTTCGTCGGGCACGTATTCAGCTAGTTGTGGTCAATGGATTCATAACTTATGCCCGGTCTGATATCAATTGTGTGCACTTAGTTCATAGCGCGTGGGTGAAATCGAAGTATCATCCGTTTCGGGAAAAGAAAACGATAAGGACGTTTTACCACTTCGTCTACAACGGGATCAATGCCGTTCTGGAGCGAATCGCACTGAAGAAAACCCGGCACATTATTTCCGTATCTGAGCAGGTGAAGCAGGAGCTTGTCCGGGATGCAAAATTAGGCGGTCGGCGCATTTCAGTCGTTCATAATGGCGTTGACACGAGCGAATTCTATCCACGGCCGATCAATAGAGCCGATTATAAGCTGGATGAGCATACAGTCTATACCTTGTTTGCAGGAGATTTGAACTCAGGCATAAAAAATCTGGATACAGTGCTCCGTGCGTTATCCGAAGTGGAGCATGTTCACCTGCTGGTTCTAGGAAATGCAGAAAAGAGCCCATATCCGAAATTTGCCGAACAATTAGGAATTTCGGACCGTGTTCATTTCCTTGGGTATCGGAAGAATATCGCAGATTTTATGGCGCTTGCCGACTTGTTTGTTTTTCCTTCTAGATATGAGTCGTTCTCGCTTGTCATTTTAGAAGCGATGGCATCAGGCCTGCCTGTGATCATGAGCAACCGCTGCGGCGTGGTTGAGCTTCTGTCTGACGATGCAGCCATAGTCTTGGACAATCCGGATGATACCAAGGCTCTGACCAATGCAATCAGAGAACTATCCTCCAGTCCGGAACAATTAAGAAGGATGGCACGAAGAGCGAGGGAACATGCGCTCCAAAACGACTGGGAGGCCATGGCGATCAAATACATGGAAATATTCAGAGAGACGATGAACGCTCAGTCAGGCATTCTGCCGATCGACAGGCTTGAAGGGAAAGAACGGTATGTTGAAAATACATATACTCAAAAGTAAAAGAAGTTGGGGCAGTCTTGGCAATGTGATGCAAACATTTGCATCCAATGTGTTGATCCTCGGTGTCAACGTATTGACAGGTATTATTATCGCGAGGACTTTAGGCCCTGAGGGCCGTGGAGAACAGGCAGCCATGATTATGTGGCCGCAATTCTTGGCGTACTGTTTAACTTTAGGCATTCCGTCAGCGCTGGTCTATTATATGAAAAAAAAAGATGGGAACCAGGGCTCGCTCTATATCACCGCGTTGATTATGTCGTTGATTCTTGGGTGCGTGGCCATAGCGATCGGTGCTGCCCTCATTCCGTTCTGGATGAAGGAATACTCACCGGAAGTCATTGAATTTGCCGTGTGGGCACTGGCAGTTTCGCCGCTTGCCATCCTAGGCACCATTAATATAGCTGCCTTACAGTCTAGGGAAGAATACCTCTTGTATAATTTCATGCGATATATTCCGGTCCTGGGTACACTGATTCTGCTCTGTGTTCTTGTTGCAACCGGGAATGTTACGTCATTTTATACATCGATCGTATATCTTTTTCCCGCTATCCCAATAACCATATGGATAACAATCAAGCTGGTCTTGCATTATAAAATGAAGCAGAGGAACAAGCTGGAATCCGCCAAAAAGCTGCTCAGTTATGGGGTCCGTTCCTATGGAACCGATGTGGCCGGGACCTTTTCCGGTTATATTGATCAGATTTTGGTAGTAGGGTTACTATCGCCGGCCAGTCTTGGCCTATATGTTGTTTCGCTGAGCCTGTCAAAAATTTTAAATACGATTCAGACTGCGATTACCTCGGTGTTGTTTCCCAAGGCGTCCGGACTTCAACAGGCGGAAGCCATTCGACTCACGTTCAAAGTTTACCGCGTTAGTATGCTGGTGACTCTTCTTGTAGGTGCCTCGGTATTTCTTATTGCACCATATCTGTTAATTCTCTTGTATGGACAGTCATTTACGGATGCTGTTCCGATATTCAGGATTTTAATCTTCCAAACGGGGATTGCGAGTCTTTCATGGATTCTTTCACAAGGCTTTATGTCTACTGGCAAGCCGGGGGTAGTTACCATCATTAGAGTATCAACCCTTGGGCTTAATATTGTGCTGCTGAATATTCTTATCCCGATGCTAGGAATTGAAGGTGCGGCAATCTCGCTGTTGATTACATCCGTCGTGGAATTTATTCTGATCTTTCTGCTCTATACGCTGAAGCATCATATTAAACCACGGGACTTTATCTTAACGAAGAAGGATATTGTATGGCTGCTTCAGCGTATTCGTGCTCAATTGAGCAGCTAAGGAGTCACACTGTGCCAATTGTATATGAACTAGCTTTACCGTTAAATCTTATTGAAGAAAAGAGAGATTATGGATGAATATACTTACAACTGGAATGGGTTGGATCGATATTCAGCATGGCGGATTAAACCGTTATTTTGCGGATTACATGAAAGCTATGAAGGAGTATGGCCATACCGAGCTTGGACTGGTCGTAGGTCCTCAGGGGGCTATAATAGAGACAGATCTTAATATTATCAATACAACGGAAGAAGCAACCAATCACGATCTCCTGTCTCGAATGAGATCCGTTCAGAAACGTTCCTTTCAGGCAGTGGGCAGCTTTCAGCCCGATGTGTACAATCCGCACTTTGCACTCTATTCTGCTATGGTTACAAGGAGGAAAATACCGCCGCATGTCCCGATTGTTACTCATTTTCAAGGACCTTGGGCGTTAGAATCAAAAATTGAGGAGAAGAAGCAGAGCGGAGCCGTGACAGAGGTGAAGTGTTGGCTGAAGAAACAAGTAGAACAAATTAGCTATCGGCGTTCCGACAGCTTCATTGTTTTGAGTCAGTATTTTAAAGATATGCTCGTGGAGAACTATGATGTGAAAGAGCGGGACGTTCATATAATTCCGGCAGCTGTAGATCATGAACGCTTCCGCCCTCATCCCAATCGGGAGCAATTGAGAGCAGAGCTGGGTATTTCAGCTGGTCAGCCCATGCTCTTCTGTATAAGAAGATTAGTCCGTAGGATGGGAATTGACAGGCTGATTCACGCCATGGTAGACGTGATCAAGATACATCCTGAATCTCGCCTGTTCATCGGTGGAGACGGACCCATGCGTGCGGAATACGAAGCGTTAATCGGTCAGCTTGGACTCTCTTCGCATGTTAAATTGCTTGGCAGAATTTCTAACGAAGAGCTTGTTCGTTACTATCAAGCTGCGGATATCAGTGTTGTTCCGACACTTACCTTAGAGGGATTTGGGCTTATAACGGTTGAGTCTCTTGCGTGCGGGACGCCCGTGCTAGGAACTCCATATGGGGGGACGAAAGAGATTCTGCAGCAATTGTCGAATGACTTACTGTTCAAAGACGGGACATCTGAGGCCATGAGTGAAAAAATTATTGATGTTCTAAATAACAATTTATTTTTGCCAACCCGGGAAACATGCAGACAACATGTGCTGAATCGGTATACATGGAGCAGGGTGGCGGAGGCTGTAACCGGGTTATTTACGGAAGAGATTGAGAAAAGGAAGGTACTTAGAACATGAGGATTGCCTTCTATAATCATACGAGTACCGTGAGCGGGGGCGAGATTAGCTTGCTGTTGACCGCCAGGCATTTAACCAAAGCGCATCCGATATTGTTTGCACCAGAAGGGGAGCTTCTTCAGAGAGCCCGCAGCCAAGGGCTTGAAGCTGTTGTTATACCAAGCTTTCGTGCGAGGTTAACTAAAAATCCTCTCCTTCTTGTTATATATGTATTCGGTATGCTATGGGCAGGTTGGAGGCTTGCTCTTCTTATGAAGCGAAGCCAGGTAGATCTTATTCATGCCAATTCGATTCGTGCTGGTATGATGGCAGCATTATTCAGATGGTATCATAGGCTTCCTGTCGTATGGCATTTGCGAGATATGCCGCCTAAGGGACTCATTGGAAGGCTTATTCAAAAATTAGCCGTCCATACGACGCAGGCTCTTATCGGTATTTCTGAATCCGTTATTCATAGTATGGATCATCCCTCTTTACAAGAAAGGTGCCATCTTGTGCATAACGGAGTAGAACTGGTTCATTTTAATGCGGGGGAAAAAGACGAGATAAGAGCACGGTTAAGGTCGGAGTTACAAACACCGCGGGACGCGAAAGTGCTAGCCATAATTGGTCAGATTGCCCCATGGAAGAGGCAGGAAGATGCGATTGAAGCATTTTCAAGGTTTGCGGTTGAAGAACCGGAAGCGGTTCTATGGATCGTTGGTGAGGCTAAATTCAGGCAGGAGAATGAACGCTATCTTGAACGTTTAAAGGCCAGAGCTAGAACGTTAAAGATCGAAGATAAGGTTAGGTTTACTGGATTTAGAGATGATGTACTGGAGATCTGCTGTGCAGCAGATCTCCTTTTATTATGCTCAGAGAATGAGCCGTTTGGGAGAGTTATTATTGAAGCCATGTCGCAAGGTATGCCGGTTGTTGGCACCCGTGGAGGCGGCGTGCCTGAAATTATCCAGAGCGGTGAAAGTGGGCTTCTGTATGAGACTGGAAACATCGAAGAGCTTACACAATGTATCCGGCAGGTGCTAAAGGATAAACGAATGTGGTTGACGCTTAGCGATAACGGGCAAGAGCGTGTGCGAGATCACTTCTCGATTAAGCAGACATCTCAAAAAATTGAGCTGATCTATCAACAGCTGTTGTCTAAGCCGGGAATGAAACAGGTGGAACAACAACAGCATGCAAGGGAGCTGGTATAATGCGGGATTTGAAAATAGCCATTGTGCATGATTACCTCAATCAAATGGGGGGAGCCGAACGTGTGGTGGCTGTATTGCACAAGATGTTTCCCGATGCACCAATCTACACAACCATAGTCGATCGCAATAAACTACTCCCTGAATTACAGGATGCGGTTATCCATACGACTTGGATGCAGCGAATACCGGGGATACTAAATAAATTTAAGCTTTATTTCTGGCTGTACCCATTCTCAATCAGGTCTATAACCGTGAAGAACTACGATCTTATTCTTAGCTCCAGTAGTGCTTATGCGAAAGGGGTTCGGAAGGGTAAGCAGGGCCTGCATGTCTGTTATTGCTATACGCCCATGCGCTTTGTCTGGGATTTTGAGACGTACATGGAAAGTATTCAAGTCCCCCGTTTCGTGAAGAGGATTGCGAAATGGCTAATCTATCCTCTAAAGAGATGGGATAAGAATAACTCTAAACGCGTGGATCGTTTGATCGCTATTTCCACGATCGTGAAGGAGCGAATTAAACATTGTTACGGAGTAAATGCTCCAATCATATTTCCTCCCGTAGAAGTTAGCCGGTTTAGCGTCACGGAAGGGGAGCCGGAGGATTATTTTCTTGTCGTCTCTCGATTGGTTTCCTACAAAAAAATAGATTTGGCAATTGAGGCATGCTCACAGTCCGGTAAGCGTCTGATCGTAATTGGAGATGGACCCGATCGGCAAAGGCTGGAGCAGCTTGCCGGGGATACTGTCACTTTTCTTGGAAGAAGAAGTGACGAAGATGTTGTCCGTTACATGCAGAATTGCAAGGCGTTGATATTTCCCGGTATCGAGGATTTTGGCATAACTCCTCTTGAAGTCAATGCATGTGGCAGACCGATTATCGCTTACTACGGGGGCGGAGCGCTGGACACCATTATAGCTGAACAGACAGGGTTATATTTCGAGGAACAATCGATAAGCTCCTTAGTGAATACGATTAACAAGTTCGATCAATATGATTGGGACCCACAGTATATAAGGCAGCATGCAGAACAATTCAGCGAACACGTATTTATCGAACGGATGCAGTCCATCATTGAATCTTCGCTGAAATCAAGAGAGATCAAATCGACTATTCCAGAACCGGAGGGGAGTTATTAACAAATGCATATTGTTCTATTGTCAGGAGGTAGCGGAAACCGATTGTGGCCGCTGTCTAATGAGACACGATCCAAACAGTTTCTTAAAATACTGAATAACGCAGCTGGCCAACGTGAATCGATGGTACAGAGGGTATGGAATCAGCTTGGCAAGATGAACTTAACTCAGACTGCTGTTGTCGCAACCGGAAGATCGCAAGTTGAACTGCTTCAAAATCAGCTTGGACACGAGGTGGAAATCGTTGTTGAACCTGAACGAAGAGATACTTTCCCGGCAATTGCCTTAACTGCCGGTTATTTATACTCAGTGAAGGGTGTCAGTCTGAATGACGTTGTCATTGTGCTTCCCGTTGATCCTTTTGTAGAGGATCACTTCTTTGAGAAAGTAAAGGGACTGGAAGCATTAATGCTTGAAACGGAAGCGGATCTTGGATTAATGGGGGTTTCGCCAGATCATCCCTCCTCGAAATTTGGTTATATCATACCGCAGTCTGTATCGCAGTTAAGCAATGGGATGGAATTCTACAAGGTTAGCCATTTCGTTGAGAAGCCTGAAGAACAACAGGCTCTTCAGCTGTTAGAGCAATCCGCCCTCTGGAATTGCGGCGTATTTGCTTTTCGGCTCGGTTATCTCATCAATCATCTTATAGAGCAGTCTCTCCCCATTCAATATGATGAATTACTTCTACAGTATAACCGAATGCACAAGACGAGCTTCGATTACGCTGTAGTGGAGAAAGCAAATAATATTGTGGTTATGCCTTATAGCGGCTTGTGGAAAGACTTAGGCACATGGAATGTCCTGACAGAGGAAATCAAAGACCCCTTAGTGGGGCGGGGCACATTGAGCGAGGATTCTTCCAACACACATGTTATTAATGAGCTGGATATTCCAATAACCGTCATAGGTGCTCGGAATTTGATCGTTGCTGCTAGTCCGGACGGGATTCTTGTATCTGAGAAGAATGCCAGTACGCGGCTTAAAGAGGTGGTCAAATTTGGAGATCAACGGCCCATGCATGAAGAGCGCCGCTGGGGACGCTATCGTGTACTTGACTATACTAAATATCCGAATGGCTGCGAGGTATTAACGAAGCGTATCTGTATTCATGAAGGGCAAAATTTAAGCTATCAATACCATATGCTGCGCAGAGAAGTGTGGACGGTAATATCCGGAGAAGGTGAAATGATACTAAATGATGATGTCCGTCATATTAAAGCTGGCGATGTCATTGTCATTCCGATCGAAGCGAAGCATAGCATAAGAGCGATAACAGAGCTAGAAATTATTGAGGTTCAGACGGGTAGTGAGCTCATTGAAGACGATATTGTGAGACTGGCCACCAGGTGGGAGGAAATCATTCATATTGTTTCTGTGTAACAGAGATTTTCACTACTCATGGGAGTGATAAGAGATGAAATTAACGGTCATTGGAACCGGGTATGTTGGACTGGTCTCGGGCGTATGCTTTGCTGAGCTGGGGAATGAAGTTATATGCGTCGATAAAATCGAACAGAAGATCGAGCTGCTTAATCGAGGAGAGGTTCCCATATACGAACCAGAGCTTCAACAATTGATCGTTACGAACCAAGCAGCAGGCAGATTAAGCTTTACAACAGACCTAAATGAATCGGTCAAGAGCTCGGATATTATCATTATCGCAGTCGGAACGCCATCCTTGCCTAATGGTCATGCCAATCTGAGCTACATCGAACAGGCGGCTAAAGAGATCGGGCGAGCCATGAACAGTTACAAAATTATCGTAACGAAGAGCACGGTTCCGGTTGGAACCAACGAGAAGGTTCGGGAAATCATTTCTGAATATACGAATGAACCCTTTGATATCGCGTCGGTTCCTGAATTTTTACGTGAAGGAACAGCGGTTTATGATACGTTGAATCCGGATCGCATCATCATTGGCACCGACAGCGAGAGAGCGGAGAGACAACTGGTTGAGCTTCATAAAACGTTAACCTCGGATATCATCGTAACCGATATTCGGAGTGCCGAGATGATTAAATACGCCTCGAATGCTTTTCTGGCAACCAAAATATCTTTTATAAACGAAATTGCGAATATATGTGAAAAAGTTGGAGCCGATGTGACGAAGGTAGCCTCTGGTATGGGCTATGACAGACGCATCGGCTCTTCATTTTTGAAAGCGGGCATTGGTTACGGTGGCTCCTGCTTCCCTAAGGATACACAAGCACTTATCCAAATAGCGGGACAGATGGATTATGATTTCAAGCTCTTGAAGTCCGTTGTTGAAGTTAATCGTGATCAACGGTTTAATGTGGTCCGCAAGCTCGAGACTTTACTGGGTAATTTATCCGGGGCGACAATCGGCATTTGGGGGTTAGCGTTCAAGCCGGAGACGGATGATGTTCGCGACTCTCCCGCGTTCGAAATTATTGCTGCCTTGCAGGAGCGGGGGGCTAGAATTAGAGCTTATGATCCGATTGCATCCGACAATTTCAGAAAGCATTCAGATTTTAAACAGATTGTTTACTGTAAGGATGCAAAGGAAGCGGCTTGGCAGGCAGACGCACTATGCCTTCTGACCGAATGGAAGGAATTTGAGCGTATCTCGTTAACCGACATTGCCCAATGGTTGAAATCACCTTATCTGATCGATGGAAGAAATATATACACGGAAGAGCAGTTGGCCAATACCCAGCTTGTTTATTATTCGGTTGGCAGGCCCAATATGCGGGGAGGAATTAAGGAGAAGGCACCATCCCTTGCCTTGTAGATCAGTGATTGTCGGAGAAACATGCATTCCACCAATAGTATTATAAATTATTTATAAAGGGGAAGATTTATCGTGACTAAGAATGCACTCGTTACTGGAATAACTGGACAGGACGGCTCCTATTTGGCGGAATTATTGCTGGAGAAGGGCTATAAGGTCTATGGACTGCGTAGAAGAACCAGTACACCAATCATGGAGAATATCGAACATATTAAGCATGAGATTGAATTTATCGATGGTGATTTACTGGATCAGGGTTCACTAATGAATGCGGTGCGCATTTCGAATCCGGATGAGGTTTATAATTTGGCAGCCCAATCTTTCGTAGGTACTTCCTGGATTCAGCCTGTACTGACAGGACAATCAACAGCGATTGGTGTCGCCAATATGCTCGAGGCTGTACGCTATGCAAAGCCAGATGCAAGATTCTATCAGGCATCGAGCAGTGAGATGTTTGGTAAAGTGGTGGAAACACCTCAGAAGGAGACAACACCATTCTATCCGCGCAGCCCTTACGGTGTTGCCAAAGTATATGGACACTGGATAACAGTTAATTATCGAGAAAGCTATGATATGTATGCTTGTTCCGGTATCTTGTTCAACCATGAGTCTCCTCGCAGAGGCGTGGAATTCGTTACCAGAAAGGTAACAGACGCGGTTGCAAGAATTAAATTAGGACTCCAAACCGAATTACGACTGGGTAACCTGGATGCCAAACGTGATTGGGGATTTGCAGGAGACTATGTAAAGGCCATGTGGCTTATGCTGCAGCAAGACAAGGCAGAGGATTTTGTTATTTCAACAGGAGAAACCCATACCGTAGAGGAGCTTGTCTCCATTGCCTTTAGTCATGTGGATCTCAACTGGAGAGATTATGTTGTAATTGATGAGAAGTTTGTTCGTCCGGCTGAGGTGGATTTATTGCTAGGGGATTGTTCAAAAGCGAACGAGAAGCTGGGATGGAAGTTGGAGGTTGGATTTGAGCAAATGGTTAAGATGATGGTCGATAACGATTTGCAGAAGATCTCCAGCAACAATAATGTATTGGTACATCAATGAAAGCCTTAATTACTGGAGTAAGTGGTTTTGTGGGCAGGTACCTAGCGCAAAATCTAGTTAATCATGGATATGAAGTCTGGGGCACGTCACGTGAGGTGCCTTCTTCCATGCTAGGTGATGTGAAGATCCTTAAGATGGATTTCTCTGATAAAGAAGCGATAACGAAAGTTATGGAAGAAGTAAGACCGGATGTCATCTTTCACCTATCGGGTCAAAGCTCAGTCCAGTATTCATGGAGTCATATTAATGAAACCTTTCAATCGAATGTGATGGATGCTATTGGATTATTTGAGGCTGTAAAGGATTCCTCCATAAGAAGCAGAGTAAGGATTATATCGATAGGCTCATCGGAAGAGTACGGATTGGTTAAAGATTTACCAATTGTGGAGGACGCAGATACGAATCCTGGCAACCCTTATGGGTTGTCCAAACTTACTTTGAGTAAGTTGATACACTCATATTGCAGCATTCATGAGATGAATATTATTCACGCCCGAGCCTTTAATCATATAGGACCAGGCCAAGCCCTTGGTTTCGTGACAAGTGACTTTGCCAACCAGTTGATTAAGATAGAGCTGGGTAAAGCTGAGCCGGTGATCTCTGTAGGAGATTTGAGCAGTAAACGAGATTTTACAGATGTAAGAGATATCGTCGAGGCGTACCGGCTGCTTGTTGAAAAAGGTAAATCGGGAGAAGTCTATAACGTATGCTCCGGTAAATGTGTATCCATCCAAGACATCCTTACGTTACTCGTATCTTTTTCTTCAAAACCCATTGAAGTTGTCGTAAACAAAGACAAATTAAGACCGAATAATGTACCTGAGTATTATGGCTCGAACCATAAGTTGATGGAGTCGACCGGGTGGACCCCTTCCATCTCATTAGAAAATAGTTTGAGAGATATTTATATGTATTGGAAGGAGCAGTTTGAACAACTGACATTAGGCGGTCGGAAGAGCTGATTGGATGTGGATCCTACTGCCTACTAATTTGCATAGATAGGAGGTGGATACCTTGATTAATGAAGATGGCGTTAAGCTGGACCTGAGCGATATATCAAAAGAACTGTCTTTTTTACTCTATCTTCTGCGCAATAACGCCTATGATGAAATACTCGTTAAGCAATATGCATCGGATATCGACTGGAAAATGTTCATGAAACTCGCGCTGCACCACCGAGTTTATCCGCTTGTATATCTGCGATTTAAAGGAGTGAATGCATCACTAATTCCGTCTGAGGTTATGACATCCCTTCAGCAGCATTATCATAACAACGTGATGAAAATGCTGCATTTAAGCAGAGAAATGAGTCAGCTTTGTGAGGCGCTCAAGGATAATGGGGTGCGTACGCTTCTGCTTAAGGGCCCTATTCTAGCTACGCAGCTCTACGGGGATCTGGCACACAGGACTTCGAAGGATTTGGATATCTTGGTGGATGCGGATGACGTGGAGAAGGCTGAGCGGGTATTGGTACAGCTTGGGTACGAATTGCAGGATGAACGTATCTTGGAAAATTGGAAAAAAACAAGCCATCACTTGTCCTATGAGCATAAAAACCATTCGGCACAGATCGAAGTTCACTGGCGATTAAATCCTCATTATGACAAGTCATTTTCCTTCGATTTATTGTGGGAGCGCAGGAATGATGTAATGCTGTCGCATCAGATTTATCATTATCTGGGCAATGAGGATTTGCTAAGCTATCTGGCCGACCATGGTGCCAGGCATGGTTGGTTCCGGCTGCGTTGGCTGATGGATATTGAAAGGCTGCTCCCGATCATAAACAGCAGCGATATGAGAGCTCACTTTGAGCGATATGGGGGACAGCAATATGTAGGGCAGGCTTTCGTTCTCTTGTCGCGATTGTTCTCAGTTGACATTCCGCACGATTTGACTGTGCTGACTATGAACTCAAAGGCCCATCGTCTTGCAGAAAGCGCACTCTACTTTATTAAAAGAATCGTGAAATTGAACCCGGTGCCGGAGAAAAGCGTGGCATGGCGCTACAACCGTTACCTTTTCTCATTAATGACGGGTAAACAGAAAACCCTGTATATATTGAATAAGTTTCTGCCCAATTCGCGGGACGCTTCAGTGCTGCCATTACCAAAATCACTGCATTTCCTGTATTTTCCGCTTCGGCCATTTCTTTGGTTCTGGCGGCGTATCAAGCAACCGTCGATTTAAGGGCGTATCATCGCTTTTATAATTTGGATCGCAATCCGATTTGTAGAAGCGGGTAACATGAAATATTTCTCAAGCCAGCTTATAAAGCTGAAAAAGGGGGTTCTATCCATGAGTACGGAATTAATCACGACGGACGCGCTTGTTGTGCAATCCGAAGGTTTCCTGGTCAGTGATATGGATGGCGAGAAGGTGATGCTGAGCATCGAAAACGGCAAGTATTATAATCTGGGACGGATTGGCGGGCGGATATGGGAACTTATTTCGTCTCCTGTCACGATTTCCAATATGGTGGATCAATTGGTATTGGAGTATGAGATCGAGCCGGAGCTCTGTGAGCAGCAGGTGCGACTATTCCTCAAGCAGTTAGCTACGGAAGGCCTTGTTCAGGTGGATAAATAGCAATGAGCCTGTACCGGAAAGCACGCCGATTCATGTCTTATCCTGTCAGCATGAAGCTTATGCTGGCAGAAGCTTATGTTTATCTGGCCTGGGGAAGGGTGTTCAAGCTGTTTCCTTTTCAAAAGGTGTCTCCGTCTCTGGGAGAACCTATGAAGGAGACGCCGTATGTGGGTTATACGGAGCAGGAGCTTTTGCTTGTCCGCCAAATCTCGAGAGCCGTTCATACCATGAGCCGTGTCACATGGTGGGAAAGCCAGTGCCTGGTTAAAGCCGTTGCCGCGATGAAGATGCTGGAGCGAAGAGGGATTCCGAGTACGCTTTATCTGGGAAGCGGCCGGGACGACAAAGGAATGATGGTTGCCCATGCCTGGCTCCGCTGCGGCTCTTATATTGTAACGGGAAGAGAAGGGCACGAAAGGTATGCCGTCGTCGGGATATTCGGTAAGGATATGGGGGCCGGGGACTTGAACTTTAAGCGGTCATCCGATAAGGAGTTTTTACATTGAGGGATCTCTTTTATTTTATCCGTAAAATGCATGGGATGGCCGGGGTTAAACTCTACCTCAATATGTGTATGATCCTGATCATCAGTATTCTGGACGGCATCGGCATCTATTTGATCGTTCCGCTTCTCGGTGTCATCGGCGTATTCGAGACCGATTTGAGCGGGGTGCCGCTCGTCTCAACCTTGATGGACCTTGCGGGCACATGGTCATTGCAGCTTAATTTGCCGATGGTGCTGGCTCTATATGTTGTGATTGTGGGCGGGCAAGCCTTGCTGCAGCGCAGCCAGAACCTGTTAAATGCCAAAATATTGCAGCGATTCATTCGTAAACTGCGCATGGAAACGTATCAGGGGTTGCTGCATGCCAAATGGGAGTTCTTCCTGCGCCACCGCAAGTCGGATTTCAACCATGTCATGACCAATGAACTCGGGCGCGTGAATCAGGGCACGTTTCTATTCTTGCAGATGGTCTCGTCCTTCTTGTTCACGATCATTCAGATCGGCCTTGCCCTATGGCTGGCCCCGATGCTGACCCTCATTGTCCTGTTGAGCGGAGGGCTCCTTGCCTTGTTTGGACGCCGATTCATCCGGCGATCGAAGCGGATCGGTGAGCAGACGACAGAGCTGTCGAAATATTATTTTGCCGGCATCAGCGAACATTTCAACGGCATCAAGGATATCAAGAGCAACCGGTTGGAGCCATTTCATATGAGCTGGTTTGACAGGCTGTCGCGAAAAATGGAGCATAATTTCATCCAATTTGGCAGAATCAACTCCTTGTCCCAACTGATTTATCGGCTCGCGTCCGTCTTGCTGGTTGCTGGATTTGTGTATTTGGCGCTGGAAGTGCTGCGTACGCCTGCGGAGCAGCTGCTGATGATCGTTCTTATCTTCTCGCGCTTATGGCCAAGATTTATCAGCATTCAATCGAGCACCGAGCAGCTCGTGTCGAATTTCCCGGCCTTCCGGGCGATACGCGAGCTGCAAGCGGAATACGAGGTGGATAGGGAGATTGCCGGATCGATTCCGATGACAGGCAGCGAGCGACATCAGCTGCAGCATGGAATTGATTGTAGTCATGTGGACTATCGGTACGATGCCGCTTCCCCCGTTTATGCTTTGCGAGATATCAACCTACATATTCCTGCCAATCGCATGACGGCCATCGTTGGCAAATCAGGCGCGGGCAAGAGCACCCTTATCGATCTTCTCATGGGGCTGATCCAACCGGAGAGCGGGCAAGTTCTTGTGGACGGCGTGTCCATGGAGGACGAACGTCAGCTGATGTCGATCCGAGGAGGTATCGGATATGTGGCGCAGGATCCTTTCCTCTTCAATGAGAGCATCCGGGATAACCTGAAGCTGGTTGCTCCAGATGCCTCGGATAACGAGCTGTGGGAAGCGCTGAGGTTTTCAGCCTCCGACGAATTCGTGCACGGGCTTCCACTAGGCCTCGATACCGTCATTGGTGACCGCGGTATCCGCTTGTCCGGGGGAGAACGTCAGCGGATTGTGCTGGCCAGAGCTATCTTGAAGAAGCCTTCGATACTTGTGTTGGATGAAGCGACAAGCGCGCTTGACAGTGAGAACGAGCAGCGGATCCAGGAAGCGTTGGAACAGCTGAAAGGGAGCATGACGATCATCGTGATCGCCCACCGACTGTCCACCATTCGCCATGCGGATCAGGTCATCGTGATGGAGCAAGGGCGAGTTATCCAGCAGGGGGGTTATCAGCAGCTGTCTCAGGATCATAAAGGCACTTTCCGACAGCTGCTCAGTTATCAGACAGGGGCTCAGATGTAACTCTGGTTGGATCGCGTAAATAACACTTTGTATTCGCAAGACATGTTGACAGCAGTAATCTACGGCCATTTCCCGGTATGTATCGGGAGATGGCCGTTTTTTTGCGCAGAATCTTTTGTTTGACTAGTAGGAAGCGGTAAATAAGAATGAAATACATTTGCTATTTTGGATCGGTTGGGGTATAATAAGTTTATTGGGATTTTGACCTGAGATTCACATATTGCAGAGGGTTATTATTTTGATTAGGAACCTTGTGCAATATGTGAATTTTTTGTTTTTTAACCAAAAATGAGAAAATCATATAAATTTAGGAGGTGTTTCTATGCAAACAGGAACAGTAAAATGGTTTAACGCAGAAAAAGGCTTTGGTTTCATCGAGGTTCAAGGTGGCGAAGATGTATTCGTACACTTCAGTGCAATCACTGGTGACGGCTTCAAGTCGCTTGATGAAGGACAACGTGTTGAATTTAACGTAGTTCAAGGCAACCGCGGACAGCAAGCCGAGAACGTTGTAAAACTGTAGATTCGAGAAAAGATCCCCAAACGTACCGTTTGGGGTTTTTTTTATAATAGAGCTCAACCAGCATGAGGGCGTTAAAAATGTAGCTAAAGGGGGAAGTTCATTGTCTTATTCTTGGAATAAACCACTGGAAAATCTGCCGGAAGAGATGACCGCGATCTGGTCTTGTACGAAGGAAGGGTGTAACGGTTGGATTCGAGATAGCTTTTCGTTCAAGGAAGTTCCCGTTTGTTCACAATGCGCGTCATCCATGGTCAGCAGCAATAAAATCCTGCCGATCCTTGTTTCGTCGGATCAGCAAATCAAGCTTTACCGTAAGAATCAACGCAAGGACACCAAATCGTAGGGGGCAGCTCTCACGGCTCCTTCACCATTTTGTTCTATTCGTTGTGTTAAAGAAAGGTTGAGATCTCATGCAGGTATTCGAAGATTGGAATTTAAAGGTGAAAAAAACGTTTAATGCCACCAGTAATGAAGAAGTATTAACCGTTTCTGAGGCAGGTCAATTGTTAGGTCTGTCCAAAGATCAAATGAAAAGCTATGTCGACCAGAATAAGCTGACCAAAGTTCCGATCATGAGAAGCGTGCATCGATACCTTTTGTTGAAAAGTGAAATCGATCATATTGTGAAAAAACGGTAGGTCTAATCACCCCAATATATAAGTGAAACGGGCACCCATTCGGGTGTCCTTTTTTTATGGAACGTGGAAGCGGAATGGCTAAAAGGTCAAAAAAGGTCAAATCGAAAGATCGAAACCAATTCATTCGGGAAATCAGTTGAAAATACGCTATTTTAGTCCTATTTTCTTCGTAATCGGTTTTGGCATTTATGCGATACAGGCATATAATAAAGGCGTAAGGTCAAATAAGGTCAAACAAGAAAGGGGAAATCTATGATGTTTGATTTGATGCCATTTGGAAAGCGCAGAGAGGATGCCTTCGGACAGTTGGTGAAGTCATTTCACGATGTCTTTAACGATGCATTTCATGATGAAGTGTTTGCACCGTTCAAAGGTTCGATGATGTCTTTCAAAACAGACATAAAAGAGACGGAGCGCGCTTATCTGGTTGAGGCGGAGCTTCCAGGTTTTCAAAAAGACGACATCGAAATCAGCTACGCTGACCCTTACTTAACGATCAAAGCCGTTCGCAAGGAGGATCACAGCGTTGAGGATACGAAGCAGCAGATCGTCCGGAAGGAACGCCGTTATGGCGAGTATGTGCGCAGATTTTACGTGCAAAACATAGCCGAGGACCAAATCGAAGCTTCCCTGAAGGATGGAGTCCTTAAGCTTGAAATACCGAAACAGCCTGAACCTGGTAAGAAGCGTATCCAGATTCGGGATGATATCTAATATATACACCCTCCGATCATTAGGTCGGAGGGTATTTTTTTGTTTTCCATAGCAATAAATTTACATATATTCCATCGAATTTCGGCAATTGAAACCTTTTGTCGGTATATAGGGTATTATAGTTTAAATGTAAACTTTTCGAGGGGGACACTCATGGTGGGAATCTTATCGAGGTTTAAGGATGTTATGAAGGTGAATGTGAACGGGCTGTTGGATCGGACGGAAGATCCGGAGAAAACAGTTGACACTTATATGCGTAGCTTGAATGCGGACTTGGGTAAGGTAAAAGCGGAGACGGCTTCCGTGCTCTCGGATGAGCGAAGAGCGAAGCGGGCGCTTGATGAGTGCAGTGGCGAGATCAAGAAGCTGCAGCGATATGCAGAGAAGGCCGTGGAAGCCGGAAACGAGGACGATGCCCTGAAGTTCCTGGAGAGAAAAGCAGCGCAGGCCGAGAACTTGAACGAACTGCAGGCAGCATACGAATCGGCTTCCGCAAACGCCGTCAGGATGAAACAAATGCAGGATAAGCTGGTGTCGGACATGAGCCAACTGGAAGCGCGCTATGCCGAGTTGAAAGGGAAAATGGCGGCTGCCAAAGCCCAGCAGGAGCTGAATTCCGGCCGTTCTTCCTTGGGCGGTGCCAATGCGGCATTCCATACCATGGAGGAGAAAGCGAGCCGTGCTTTGGATGAAGCGGAGGCCCTGGCTGAACTTCGTGCTGGAGCCAAGGAGGACGATCTGGACGATTTGATCGTTGAATTGGAGAAGAATATGGGCAAGGACGGAGCTGCTCTACTGGAGACTCCCTCTACCGAGGATGAACTGGAGGCAATCAAAGAAAAGCTGAAAAAGAAAGAATAATCATCATTGTTATCGAGGTGAGCAAATGCCGGTAATTGAATACAAATGTCCGAACTGCGGCAGTGGCATGGTTTTTGACGGCGATACGGGAATGTTGTCTTGCCCCAGCTGCGGAAGAAAAGACAATATCGAGGAAATCCCCGACCCGCTGAAGAAGCAGGTGTTCGCGGAAGACGAGGTAAAGGAGTACCATTGCAACAGCTGCGGAGCCGTGATTGTGACCGAGCCGGAGACCAGCGCCACGACCTGCAGCTTCTGCGGATCGGCTGTCGTGCTTAGCGACCGGTTGAGCGGCGAGTTGGCTCCGGTGAAGGTCATCCCTTTTTCGATTACGAAGGAAGAGGCAATGAAGGCGTTCAAGAAATGGTGCCGGAACGGCCTTTTGACGCCAAGCGGGTTTATGACAGCGGACCGGATCAAGGGCATCACCGGGATCTACGTCCCCTTCTGGCTGTATGAGCTACATAATCGAGTTGAGGTACATGGACAGGGCACCAAGGTGAGAACTTACACGCAAGGAGATTATCAATACACGGAGACCCAGCATTTTGACATCTACCGGAAGATCCTCTTGAACTATGTGAAAGTGCCGATCGACGCTTCGGAGAAAATGAGCGATGAGCTGATGGATAAGCTGGAGCCTTTTCCCTATCAGCAGCTGAAGGAATTCAGGACACCGTATCTCGCCGGGTATATTGCGGAAAAATACAGCCATGACGACGAGCAGCTTCTTCCGCGTGCAAAAGAAAAGATCAGCTCCTTCATTGATTCGTATATTTCGTCGGCGGTCTCAGGATACACAACCGTGAATTATACCAACAAACAGATCGATACCACCAAGAAACAGGCGGATTATGTTCTTCTTCCGGTATGGATGGTGCACTATGATTACAATAAATCGGAGTATACATTTGCGATGAATGGCCAGACGGGCAAGGTGGTCGGCAAACCGCCGATCAGCAAAGCGAAGGTGACCGGGTGGTTCGCGGGCATTTCGGGCGTCTCCTTGTTATCCTTGAAGCTGATCTCCTGGGCGATGGGAGGAGGTTTCCTGTGAGAAGGCGATATATATTAGGGGCGGTTCTGTTTTTCCTGGTTGCCTACCTGATGGTTCCGGCCCTGATGGTCAAAGCTGAAGATGATAAGCCATTGATCTTTGATGAAGCCAATCTGCTCAGTCCGGAAGAACGGGATGAGCTGAATGCGATGGCGAATGAGTACGGTGCCGAACGCGAGACGGACTTTATGATCCTTACGGTTGACCGTGTCGAGAATGACGATTATGAGACATGGACAGAAAACTTTTACGATGAGTATGCACCTGGGTATGATAAGCCACACGGCAATACCGTTATTTTGACCATAGTTATGAGTGCTCGTGATGGTTCTCGTAACGTGCATTTGGAAGGTTATTATAAGGCCGAGAAATATCTCGATTCCGGTAGGCTCACCAAAATACGCAGCAAGATTACGCCCGATTTGTCCAATGGTGATTATAAAAAGGCTTTTGAAAAATACATTAAAACCGCTCATCGGTATATGGGCTTTGAGCCGGACGTGAACCCGGATAATATTCTGTTTAATATTTGGTTTCAACTGGGAGCTGCCGCTGCCATCGGCGCTATCGCCGTGGGTATCATGGCTTACCGCTCCGGCGGCCGGGTGACGGTCAACAGCCGAACCTATGAGGATACCAGCACATCGGGGATACTGAACCAGCAGGACCGTTATATTAGAACAACAGTAACGAAGCAGAAGATCGAGCGCAACACGAGCAGCGGCTCGGGCGGCGGAGGCGGAGGCGGCGTTAGCAGTGGCGGCCATTCGCATAGCAGCAGCAGCGGGAAATTTTAATGGAAGGGATGGATAGCATCGATGGGATTTTTCAAGAACCAATTCTCTAATGTCGTGGAATGGGAAGAGTTTAGGGACGATATGATTTTCTGGAAATGGAGCAACCGGGAGATTAAAAAAGGGAGTAAGCTGGTTATCCGCTCCGGTCAGGACGCGATTTTTGTCAATAACGGCAAGATCGAGGGGATTTTTGAGGATGAAGGCGTATATAACATCGACTCGGATATCATTCCGTTCCTTTCTACTTTAAAGGGGTTTAAATTTGGCTTTAACAGCGGCATGCGCGTGGAAGTCCTGTTCGTTAACACGAAGGAATTCACCGTCCGATGGGGGACGCAGAATCCGGTGCTCATTCCGACGCCGCAGCTTCCGGGCGGGATGCCGATCCGTGCTAACGGCACGTTCAATTTTAAAGTGAATGATTATGTGACGCTGATCGACAAAATAGCCGGGATCAAAGAGAGCTACCTTGTGGAGGATGTTAAGATCCGGATCACTTCGGTGCTCGATCAATTGTTGATGAAATGGATTAGTCGCGAAGGCAAGGACATGTTTAATCTGCAGGCGAACGCCTCCGATATCGCGAGAGGGATTCGGGAAGACCTCGACATGGAAGTGATGGACAACGGGATAACGATCACCGGCTTCCAGGTGATGAGCTTCAATTATCCGAAGGAAATTCACGACATGATCACGAAGACGGCTTCCCATGAAATGATCGGCAATCTGCAAAAGTACCAGCAGGTCAGCATGACGGACGGGATTGCGTCCGGCAAGGTGCAAGGCGGCGGTGCGGCTTCGGATATGGCAGGCATGATGATGGGGATGAACATGGCCAATGAAATGATGAAAAATATGAATCAGAACCAGAACCAACATAATCAGAACCCGAACCATCCGAATCAAAACCAACAGCCTCCGGTTGAGAAGGAACCATCCGCTCCCGCGGCCTCATCCCCTTCCGAAGGAAACAAGAAGCCCAACTTCTGCCCGAACTGCGGCGCAAAGAATGAAGGGGCGAACTTCTGTCCGAATTGTGGGCAGAAGCTTGGTTGAATTTGCGACTAGCAGCACTAAAGATGCACAAGATTGGACAAAAAGTTCGTTATCATCGTTGGAATGACGCAAAATGGTGGCGTCTAGCGAATGTGAAAACTCTTATCATAACAGCACCCCTCGCTTTTAAAGCGGAGGGTGCTGTGCTGTTATGTTCGCTGAATCCTTTATCTAGTGATGTATCTTCCCATCCTTTCCATTCCTTGTTCTGACTGTCAGTTTCCATTCTTCAGCATTCCCCTCCTCCTCATCTTATCCTTGCGCTTTCATTGTCACGATCTGCGACTGTTCCTTTCGCCAGTTTCATTGCATCTTTCTGCATGTCATTGCGAACTAAAGATTTCAAAAAACATGCCGTGCGAGGTGGAGTCGGAGAATTAGAACTTGACGGACAAATGAGAACTAGGCAAATGGGAAAGGGGTGCATTATGATAGGGCATATCGGTCAAAAGAGAACTCATAAAGACGAAGGGAGACAGGGGGATGCTATGTTCAGATCGACATCCTGGCGCATATTTGTGATAAGCGGCATTTTTTTTGCGATTACAATCATACCGTTCTCGTTGTTTCTGGCTAACCGATTTTCTCATTTCGCTTATTCCCAGATGGGGACGTTCAATCAGGACCGCATCGACGAAATGGCGGAACGGGTCGAGTACATGCTGGCCAAGCTGAAATGGTACAGTCTGACCATGTACGAAGATCGTACCGTTCAAAACTGGATGTATGCTTCCGCCGACAATCTGCTGCAAAATGCAAGCACGATGGGGGTGTTAACTAAATATTTATCTAATGAGCCTTATATTGAAACCGCTTACTTATTTAGCGTCCGTAGACGTGAGGTGATCGACTCCAAAGTTGGATTGCTTTCGTTCGAGGAATTTGCCGATCAGCCGATGCTGCAGCGGATTGAGCGTAATCCCGGGACATTCCTCCGCTATTTTAATCACCAGATAGGAAATAACTCGTATTTGGCGCTTCAGTTTCCTTCGACTCCTGTGCAGAAAAACCGTGACGGGTACCTTGTCGTCCTGTTCGATAAAAAGGAACTGCAGAAACATTTGATCTCAGGTGACGGAAGGGCTGATACGCTGCTCTCGATCGTGGATGATCAGGGCAAATTGATCTTGGGCGAATGGGATGAACGGCTTGCGGAGAGCATGGAGAGCGTCCGGACGGAGGTAAAGCATTGGGACAAACGAACCTGGACGATTGGAAATGGTATTTGGATAAAACATTTGCAGCCACGGGTGATATGCAGCAGTTGAATGAGGCTGCCAAGGAAGTTGGAGCCAAGCTGAAACAGCCCGATCATCAAGTCAAGGTTGTGTTAATGATTCCGAATCCTGGGGAATCCTTAACAGATTTTGGCGATATTGACGGCAGCGGTTCCTTAAACTTTAACGACTCCGTCGTAGGCAAAGAAAAAGCGTCTGAAAACAGAGGAAAAGCGGTGCAGTGGTGGCTGGACCAGGCCCGGCAAAGATGGCAGGCTGCCAACTACTCTAATCTTGATTTTGTCGGCATGTACTGGATGCCGGAACAAATCGACATATCCGAATCGGGACCGGACATAGCTCGCATGGTGTCGGATAAAGTGCACGCCATGAACATGAAGGTTTTCTGGATTCCACACTCATATGCTTACAAAATGTTTATGTGGAAAGACGTAGGGTTCGATGCCGCTGCGCTTCAGCCTAACTATTTCTTCGGCGGAATGGATTCCGACCGTCTGGACGATGCTACGAATACTGCAAAGCGGTACGGAATGGGGAACGAAGTTGAATTTGATGACGGAATGCTGACAGATCCCGTACTTCGCGAGCGTTTTATCGAATACTTGGACAGCGGCGTCAGATCCGGTCTGATGCAAAATGGCTTCAGAGCTCACTATCAAGGCAATAATGCAGTATACAACTTAGGGGTAAGCAAGGATCCAAGTTTGCGTTTAATGTATGACTGGCTGTATCAGTATTTGAACGGAACGTACGCCATTGACAGCAGCCCGGCGCCGGAGACGATGACGGAGCTTGTACAGCGTTATGTCGCGTCGAACGAAATCAATTCGGCTTTTGGCAATGAGTTGTTGTATCGATTGCAGACCATCAAGCTTCTGTTGGACGAAAACAAGCCGGAGGATGCCGTAACGTATATGCAGGATTTTCTCGCGCACATTCACGACCCGGCCGTGCAGGCGCAAGGGCTGATTTCCGCTCCGGCAGCAACGCTGCTTGATACCTACGCCCAAGTTCTCATTCATACCTGGTCTGACGGCTGGGGGCTCAGCAATCTGGCTCTTGGCAAAAATTACACGGTTTCGCAGCCTCCTAACAGCAACTATCCTGATTCCGGGAACGAACTTACGGACGGCCAATTCGGCTGGACGGATTACCGTAACGAGCAGTGGCAGGCCCATGCGGGAAGCGACTACCCTGACGAACGAAGCCGCACAATCACATTTGATTTGGGCGGCAACAAATCGATCGGGGCAATTAGAGCCCATTTTCTTCAGGATAAAGGACCCGGCATCTATTTCCCTCAGAACGTCACTTTTTCCGTTTCTTCTGATGGCCAATCGTGGAGCCCGCTGGCAACCGTTTCTCCGCCACCGGCACATGATGTTACCTCGGCCGAGTTCGTGGGCTGGAGCGGGATTACAGACGGCGTGCCGGGGAAAGCGGGAGCCGATAAAGTGTCTGCCCGCTACGTCAAAGTCGAATATCCGGTCAACGTCTGGGTCTTCCTGGATGAAATCGAAGTTCTCGGTATTGACGACCCGGCGGGGGGTGGCACGGTTATCGACGGCGCAAGAGCCGAAGTGGATGCCGATGCAAAGAAATTGACGATCGACGGTTTGGTCATGAACGGCAGTCAGTCCCAAGTGAATTTGAAAATACTCGATTCGAAAGGGAAAATTCGGTACGAAGGCCAAACGACAAGCACGGAAACAGGAGGTTTCCATTTCACGATCAAGCTTACCGGCAATTTAAAGGGAACCTGCGACGCCTATCTCTCTGTGGAAGGAATGTCGGCTCCGCTTAAGATTTCATTCGAATACAACAAAAAGGACTGATGTTTATTTCCCGCACGAGTTCAGAATTCCGATGGTATACGGCCTGATTTCCATGATGTATTTAGGATTATGGCATTCCATCACAAATTCTGCCGAGCATGATGCATGATAACTTATGTTTCGTAAAAAGCCATGGACGCAGCGTTATTTCCACGCTGTGGCCCGTGGCTTTTGCTTTTGAATCGTTCTTGATGACCGCATGGGAAATATGTGGCGCGTCACGATGTTTATGAACACGTGTAATATAATGAAGGAGCGTAATTAGCCAGGGGCGAGAAGGAAAGAATCGTGAACGAATAACAGTAACGATTAAAGATATTGCGAAGAAGGATTGCTGGTCTCCCAACTACATCAAGGGCTATCTGGAAATTTCAAACTGAGAAAGTTGTAATTAATGTAAACGCATACTTATTCATGGTATAATGCATCTAATAGTTTAAGCGATCTTAGGGTTTGGGTTTGATAGGTTGTGAAACTTGCCTGGGGGTGTTGCGAGAATGAGAAGATATAGCGTGTGGCGTCCGATTATGCTGATTGCGGTAGCGCTGCTTACGAACAGCTTGGTTACGAATTTGGCCGGGGTATTTGGCATGACGCCGGAGTCGGCAAGCAGCTTGGGTGTAGTCGCCATGATTATTGCCGGATTGATTACGTATAATCGTATGATGAAGTCACGCCGCAAATGAATATTCATTCAAAACTTTCATTGAAATGAACAGCATGTTTGTAAGCACCTTGCCGAGGTGCTTTCTTTTCATAAAGCGCTATTATTTTTTCCAAATTGAATGGTCTGAGCACTTCCACTTTGGCGTGTCATACCAACTGTAACCCGCCGTGTTATCTATAAAAACCGTTAAATCAACACTGCAGGAAACAAGTCTTCCTAACTCTTCTAGATATGGAATAAAACATGTCTTAAACGTTTCACCGCGGCACAGATGCAGTTTGACAGATTCACCCAAATTTATGTTGAAAAGGGTCTGTTTTATTAATATATTGTAAATAGCGCGAATCTAGTATTCGGGCATATATACCTAGGAGGGTTATCCTTAATGAAAAAAGGGGTCATATCTTTAATCAGTTTGGCGTTATCTGTCACAATGCTGGCAGGCTGCGGCGACAAACCGGCGTCAGAGCCAAGCGGCGGCGCAGGCGGCGACGCACCTAAGGCAAACTTCAAGGTAGGGATGGTTACAGACGCGGGAACGATCGATGACAAGTCGTTTAACCAAGGCACGTACGAAGGTATCGTGAAGGCGAACGAGGACTTCAAAATGGAGTATAAATACCTCAAGCCGGCTGGAACGACAGAAGCCGACTATTCAAAAGAGATCGGAAACCTGTACGATGCCGGATTTAAATTCATTGTAACCCCAGGCTTCAAATTTGAAACAGCCGTGTTCAAAGCACAGGACAAGTATAAAGATGCTAAATTCGTTATTATCGATGGAACACCTCATTCCGGAGAAGAGGGCGCAGCACCGGTCGTTAAGGAAAATACCGTATCCATCTTCTTCGCAGAACAAGAGTCGGGCTTCCTGGCTGGCGTAGCCACTGCGCTTCATGTGAAGGATGGACAAGCGGGCTTCATCGGCGGCATGGAAATCCCTCCTGTACAGAAGTTCAACTGGGGCTTCCAGCAGGGTGTAGCTTATGCTAACGAGAATCTCGGCACGAAACTGGTAATTAACAAAGAAAACGTTGTCTACCAAGGATCTTTTGACGACGTTGCAGCAGGCAGCCAATTGGCGGCTCAAATGTATGACCGCGGCGTGAACGTTATCTTCGCGGCAGCAGGCGGCGTTGGCGTGGGTGCAATTAACGAAGCGAAGACTCGCGTACAGAACGGATCCGAGGTATGGATCGTTGGCGTAGACGTTGACCAGTACCAAGATGGCGTTTACGAAGGCGACAAATCCGTTGTCCTGACTTCGGCCGTGAAGAAAATCGACCATGCAGCTTACGATATGATCAAAGCTGAAACCGAAGGTAAATTCCCAGGCGGACAGACACTTACGCTGGATGCGACCAATGACGGCGTCGGCCTTCCTGAGAAAAACCCGAACCTGAGCGATGACGTTCTGAAGCAAGTAGACGAAGTGTTCGGCAAGATCAAAGCCGGCGAAATTAAAGTAGCCGCAGAGCAAGGCGATCTGATTAAGTAATCCAAGGCACCCAGGTCATCTACAGAACGTGGATAGACTTACTTGAAAAGCAGCGATACCGCATGAAAAAAGACGGATTCCCTCCGTCTTTTTTTAAGGTATTAGAATTTATAAGTTATTTCAGCGAAGCGTAAGCAATCTGTAATCGCATTTATATGTTTTGGGGCCCCCGCAAAGTATTTGGAACAAGCATCAAAGCATAGGCTCCACTTTGTGGGGCTATTTAAGGTATCAGACCGTATCACCGGCGCAAGCGATTGCATCCTGATATTGAATGTAGAAATCGATCTATGCAACTGCGTTCTGGCTGTTTGAAGTGAGTCGATCCGCGTTTTTTTAAAGCAGTTTATGCACAGGAAAATTCAACAAAAAAGAAGGAGAGGACCCAAAACCATGGACTATGTTGTCGAGATGGTGGGCATCCGCAAGGAATTTCCCGGGATCGTGGCCAATGACGATATCACAATTAGGCTGAAAAAAGGCGAGATTCATGCGCTGCTCGGTGAGAACGGGGCGGGCAAGTCCACCTTGATGAGCATCCTGTTTGGCATGTATCAGCCTGACCGTGGCGTAATCAAAGTCAACGGCAAGGACGTGCGGATCTCGAATCCGAACGTCGCGAACAAACTCGGAATCGGGATGGTGCATCAGCATTTTAAATTGGTCGAGCCGTTTACCGTGACCGAGAATATTATTCTGGGCAGCGAGACGCGCAAGTACTTCTTCGGCTTGGACGTGAGATCGGCTGCCAAACGGGTCGAGGAGCTGTCCAAGCGGTACGGCCTCAATGTGGACCCTTATGCCAAAATCGAGGATATCTCGGTCGGGATGCAGCAGCGCGTGGAAATTCTCAAAATGCTGTACCGCGACGCGGAAGTGCTCATATTCGACGAGCCGACCGCTGTGTTGACCCCTCAGGAAATCGAAGATTTGCAGGGCATTATGAAAAACCTGGTCAATGAAGGCAAATCCATCATTCTGATCACCCACAAATTGAAAGAAATTAAAGCGGTTGCGGACCGATGCACGGTCATTCGCCGGGGGAAAACGATCGGTACCGTTGAGGTGGCCGACACGAGCCGCGAGGCTATGGCCGAAATGATGGTGGGCCGCAGCGTGTCCTTTAAGGTGGACAAGCAGGAGAGCCAACCGGGTAAAACCGTTCTTGAGATCCAATCGCTTACCGTGAAGAACAGTAAAAAAGTCGATGCACTCAAAGGCTTTAGTCTCGATCTACATGCCGGGGAGATTGTGGGTATTGCCGGCGTGGATGGTAACGGTCAATCGGAACTGATAGAAGCCATTACAGGACTTCGCCAGGCGGAGAGCGGAACGGTGAGCTTGAATGGAAAAACGCTCAACGGTCTATCTGTCCGTCAACGGAATGAAAGCGGAATCGGCCACATTCCGGAGGACCGTCAAAAGAGGGGACTCGTGCTGGATTATACCATTGAAGAAAATTTGATCCTCGAGGTGTATAACCGCCCACCGTATTCCAAGAACGGGCTGCTCCAGCCAGCAGCGATCCGCAAGCATGCGGAGCATATCATTCAGAGCTTTGATGTGCGTTCCGGAACGGGCGGCCGGTCGATCGTGCGTTCGATGTCCGGCGGTAACCAGCAAAAAGCAATCATCGGCCGCGAGGTAGAGCGCGATCCGGATCTGCTTATTGCCGTTCAGCCGACCCGGGGCCTTGACGTAGGCTCGATTGAATATATTCACCGTCGTCTGATCGAACAGCGAGACAAGGGGAAAGCCGTTCTGCTGGTTTCCCTGGAGCTTGATGAAGTGCTGAATCTATCGGACCGCATTGCCGTTATCAATAACGGTGAACTGGTAGGTATCGTTAAAACCTCCGAAACGAACGAAAGAGAGCTCGGACTGATGATGGCCGGGTATCAAAAAGAGGAGGCACCACATGAATAACGGCGTAAAATCGTTGCTTGCCGTCCTATTCGGACTCATCGCGGGGGCACTGCTTATGGCGCTGACCGGACATAATCCGGTAGAAGGGTATAAGTATCTCATCCAGGGTGGACTCAAAAACCCGGAGCGGATCGGAAATACGCTGGCGACGGCGACTCCGCTTATTTTAACCGGTCTGTCCGTGGCCTTTGCCTTCCGCACTGGATTGTTTAATATCGGTGCCGCGGGCCAGATGCTGTTCGGTGGCTTTTGCGCGACGGCTGTCGGCCTCTCGCTTGACCTGCCGCGGGCTCTGCTCCTGTTGATCATGGTACTGGTTGGGTTTATCGGAGGTGCGCTATGGGCGGTTGTCCCAGGGTTCCTGAAGGCTAAATATAACGTACATGAGGTCGTATCCACGATTATGATGAACTGGACCGCCTACTGGACCGTTTATTATGTCATTCCGGGTTACTTCAAAGGGGCGAGTCTGGAGACGGAATCGCGTCAGCTTCCGCCGGAAGCCATGCTGCATCAGCAGTGGCTCAGCGATATGTTCCAAGGTTCTTATGTCAATCTGGGCTTTTTTATCGCGGTCATTGCTGTTCTGGTCGTCGCTTTCCTTATTAACAAAACAACGCTCGGATACGAATTGAAGGCGGTCGGATTCAACCGGCACGCTTCCGAATATGCGGGTATCGCTGTCAAACGCAGCATCGTGCTGTCTATGTTCATCTCCGGCGGCCTCGCGGGCCTCGCGGGTGTTGCACAGTATGCGGGAAATGCCTCCAGCATGCAGATCGGCATTCTGCCGAGCCAGGGATTTGACGGGATTGCCGTAGCCCTGCTCGGAATCAACGCACCTATCGGTGTTTTGGTGTCGGCACTGTTCTTCGGGATTCTCTACTCAGGCAGAGGGTTTATGAATGCCATGACGGAGATTCCGCCGGAAATCGCCGATTCGATTATCGCCATCATTATCTATTTTGCGGCAACCAGCATCTTGATCGAACGACTATACCGTAAATTGAAGCTGCGTCGCGCGGCTAATAAAAAGCAGGGGGAGTAAGGACATATGTGGACAACGATTGAACAGATTTTTCCGTATGCCATCGCTTACACGATCCCGCTTTTGATTACCGCCTTGGGCGCGCTGTTCAGTGAACGAAGCGGGGTCGTCAATATCGGCCTTGACGGCTTGATGATTGTTGGTTCTTTCATCGGAGCCTTTGTCATTTTCAAAATGCAGGCCCAATGGCCCGGCCAATCGTGGGTATTATGGGTAGGACTATTGGCAGCAGCGGCTGCGAGTGCGTTATTCTCGCTATTGCATGCCTTTGCCAGTATCAACCTTAGTGCCAACCAGATCATAAGCGGTACGGCGATCAACATGATCGCGGGTGCCCTGACGATTTTCCTTGCCCGTAACATTACAGGGAGCGGCAAGATCAGCATCACGAATGGTTTTGCACCGTTTGATGTGCCTGTGCTGTCTAAGATACCGGTTATTGGGGATTTGTTTTTTACCAAAACCTATGCAACAACCTGGCTTGTACTGTTAGTGTTAGTGCTCAGCGCACTAATATTGTACAGAACGCCGTTCGGTCTGCGACTCCGGTCCTGCGGCGAGCATCCGCACGCGGCGGAAGTAGCAGGTATTAAGGTACAGTCCATGCGGTATGTCGGCGTCATGATCTCGGGTGCTTTTTCCGGACTCGGGGGAGCGGTCATTCTGTTGACGTATTCCGGTGAATTTACGGGAAACGTAGCGGGACTAGGGTTCCTGGCGTTGGCGTCCTTGATTTTCGGACAATGGAAACCGCTCGGCATCCTGCTGGCCACCTTGTTCTTCGGATTTGCCACGACGGTAGCCAATGTATCGCAGGTCATTCCGTCATTGGCGGTAATCCCGCCGGTCATTCTCAAGATTTTCCCTTATGTTGTCACGCTGATCGCACTCGTGATTTTCTCCAAATCCTCGAATGCGCCGAAGGCCGTAGGGGAGCCGTTCGATTCAGGTAAACGGTAACGCATTGCGCAAGTCGATGTAAGACAAATAGAACCTCTGATATGCCTATGCCCCTTTAGGGTTAGGTCTATCGGAGGTTTTTTTACATCTAGCATACTTTAGGTTAGTACTCTCAAAACATATCTGGTATATATAGTTAATAAGGCTAGAAATTTAATAGAATAGAGGAGTGAAAACCTGAATGCGCATTCGATTACATAGGTGGCAAAAGCAGCTAAGTATATTTATGGCTATCGTCATGCTCCTGAGTATCATCGTTCCTTTCAGTCCCGTGAAGGTAGCGGAGGCTGCTCCCCAACATGACCAGGTTGTGATTAGCCAGGTGTATGGGGGCGGCGGGAATAGCGGGGCCAGTTATACGCATGATTTTATCGAATTGTTCAATCCGACAGGCAGTCCGGTCGACCTGACAGGCTGGAAGGTGCGTTATGCAAGCGCAACAGGCACTTTTAACGGCACGACCTCTTTAACTGGTATTATAGAGCCTTATTCTTATTATTTAATCCAACAACAGAGTAGTGGCTCGGTGGGTGGTTCTTTGCCGACAGCTGATGCTGCAGGATCATTGAACCTTAGCGGCTCCAATGGCAAGGTGGATCTGGTAAACGCCGCAGGCGACCGCATCGATCTTGTTGGCTATGGATCGGCTTCAGAGTTTGAAAAGAACCCGACCGCAGTTCTATCCAACAGTACGGCTGCGATTCGCAAGGAATTGACCATGGGTCAAAATGATCGCGGTCTTGACACGGATAATAATGCAGCGGATTTTGCGGTTACGACGCCGGATCCTAGAAACAGCTCGAGTCCCGCTACGCCGATCACGCCTGGCACGGGCTTGGGACTGGTAACGGCCAACCCGGAGCCTAATGCCTGGCCTGCCGGAACAGAGATTACGCTGAATCCGCCTACGGTAGGGGCTTCCGTCTATGCGGATGTGTATCTGTCCGGCGGAAACGGCTCCGGCTTCCAGCTCGTCAACGGCCCGATCGAGATTAACGAGCCTACGCGGGTAGATGCCTATGCAGTCCAGGAGGGTTTACCGGATGGACCGGTCTCCTCGTTCCAATACGATATTTTAACGCAAACGTCCGTCGCTGAAGCCCGCAGCAAGGCTAAAGGCGAGCATGTGTGGACGGAAGGCATCATTACGCATATCGAAGGCAGAGAAACGTATATTCAAGACGATACGGCCGGTATCGTGCTTTATGACTACCCGCTTAATGCCAGCGTTGGCGATCGGGTGAGTGTGGCCGGCGTAATGGAGATTTACAACAATCTTCAGGAGATCAAACCGCACGCCTTGCTGCCGCATGATGTAACGGGTGCAAATGCAGGAGTGCCGCAGGCTCAACAAATCACCGGAGCTGATCTATCCGCAGCTGCAGGGGAGACTTATGAAGCACGACTTGTCTACCTGGATGATGTGACTATCAAATCCGAGAACAGACCTGGGGAATACACGGCCGAGCAGGGCGGGCATGAATTCATCATCTATTCCGGATTATCCAAGCTGAAGACGGTGAAAACCTTCAGCCGCGTCACGGGCGTGGTGAAGCAGTTTGGAAACATCTATGAGCTGATCCCTTTAGGCGAGGATGCCTTAATCGAAGAGATGTTCTCCGTGATCGCAAGTCCCGGTGCCGGTCCGATAATTATCGGGGGAACGGTGACGCTGTCCAGTCCTACGCAAGGGGCGAGCATCTATTACACACTCGATGGATCGGTTCCTACGACAGCAAGTACACTATATAGCTCGCTGATACAAATTAATCGTGACACGACCATCAAAGCGATTGTTGTCTCGGGTAAAGATGTGAGCAAGGTGTACGAATTTGCCTATAAAGCTACTCAGCAGCCGCGCATCGCGGATATTCAAGGCGAGGACCATACTTCGCCGTATACAGGACAAACGGTAACTGATATTGAAGGTGTTGTAACCCAATATGGTTATACGTTTTCTAACGGCAATATCAAGGGATTCTACATCCAGGATCCGAAGCCGGATTCCAATCCGAATACATCGGACGCGATATTTGTATATTCTACAGATCCGAACCGGCCGCAGATCGGTGATCTGGTGAGCGTAACCGGTAAAGTGGCAGAGTATAACGAGGGAAGCTCCAGCAACTTGACCTCCACCCAAATCGAGCTGCAATCTTTCAAGAAGCTTGATCAGGCTCAGCAGCTGCCTGAACCGGTAACCTTAGGGAAAGGCGGACGCCCGATTCCTGCCGCCATTATCGATAATGACAGCATGACAGCATTCGATCCGGAGGAAGATGCCATCGATTTCTACGAATCTCTGGAGGGCATGCTGGTCAGACTTCCGCAGCCAACGATCATTAGTCCATATTGGACAAGCGGCGGCACCTACAACATTGCGACCCGTGTAGAGAACGATATCGCGGATGTCATTACGCCAGCCGGCGGACTGGTTCTGAAAGAGCAAGGCAATTTCAACCCGCAGCGTCTCCTGATTGCTTACGGCAATCCGGGACAAGAAGTGGGCACAGGCGATACATTTGCCAATGATGTGATCGGCGTAATCGGTTATAACAGTGGCAATTTCAAGGTGATTCCGGCTAAAGTTGAATTGCCTGCAATCAACAGTAGCTCTTTTAAGCAAGAGGTATCCACCATTGACGTGAAGGATGAACAGCTCAGAGTAGCGACGTATAATATTGAAAATTTCTACCCGGGTGTAAGTTCCGCCAAAATCAACAAGCTGGCGGAGTCGATCGTAAACAACATTAAGTCTCCGGATATTATCGGCCTGGTGGAAGTACAGGATAACAACGGTGAACAGAACAACGGTACTACCGCGGCTGACCAAAGCTACCAGGCTTTGATAAACGCCATCAAGGCAGCGGGAGGACCCACGTACAGCTTTACCGACATCAATCCGGTGAATAATAATGACGGGGGAGCGCCTGGAGCGAACATTCGGGTAGGGTTCCTCTACAACGCGGAACGTGTCCAGTTATCGGACAGCGCTCAGGGCAAGAAGGGATCCCCGACGGAATCGGTTGCCTATGATGCGGCGAAGGATCAGTTAACCCTGAATCCGGGCCGGATCGATCCGCTGAATGCGGCATTTAACGCGTCGCGTAAGCCTCTGGCCGCGCAGTTCGAATTCCAAGGCGAGAAAGTGATCGTCATTGCGAATCATTTTAACTCGAAATCCGGAGACCAAGGACCATTCGGCAATACCCAGCCGCCGGTTCTCTCCAGCGAAACGCAGCGCCATCAGATTGCAGCCGTCGTGAACGGATTCGTGAAAAGCGTTGTGTCTGCTAACCCTGATGCGAACGTCGTTGTGCTGGGGGATTTGAATGATTTTCAGTTTACCGAGACAGCGAGCATTTTGAAAGGCAACGAATTGGACAACCTGATCGAGACGCTTCCGCTTGAGGAGCGGTATACCTACACGTATGACGGGAACTCGCAGGTATTGGATCATATTCTGGTCAGTAAGAACCTGACCCGTTCCACGCAAGCCGATGTCGTGCATCTGAACGCTGACTTCCCAGCTTCCAAGGGCCGCGTATCGGATCATGATCCGGTAGTCGCGCAGATCGACCTGAAAGGAGAAGCCGTGAACGGCTTCCCGCTTACGATTTTGCATACCAATGACACACATGCCAATCTGGACACCGTAAGCTCACCGGACAACATTGCGCGTCGGGTGACGGCGATCAAAGAAGCCAAAGCGAATGCGGTCAATCCTCTGCTCGTGGATGCAGGGGACGTATTCTCCGGCACGCTGTATTTTAATCAATACTTGGGACTGGCCGATCTGGAGTTCATGAATCTGGTTCAATATGATGCCATGACCTTTGGTAACCATGAGTTCGATAAGGGCTCCGAAGTGCTGAACGATTTCATCGAGCATGCGGAATTCCCGTTTGTTTCCTCGAACGTGAATTTTTCGGCCGATGCTTTATTGACCCAGAAATTCAAGAATGAAGTGACCCGGGATGCCAAGGATGCAACCATCTACCCGGCCATCATCATGGAGGTAGACGGGGAGCAGGTAGGCCTCATCGGACTTACAACCGAAGACACGGCGAACATCGCTTCGCCTGGAGACGTCACCTTCGATGATGCGGTGCAAAAGGCAAAAGACACCGTAGCGATGCTGCAGAAGGAAGGCATCAACAAAATCGTTGTGCTGTCACACCTTGGATATGATGTGGACGTCAACTTGGCCAAGGAAGTCGAGGGCATCGACATCATCGTGGGCGGCCACAGTCATACTAAGCTAGATGAGGCGGTTGTGGACCGGTCGGACAGCGAACCGAAGCTGATCGTGCAGACGGGGGAAAAGGGACAATTCTTAGGTCAGCTTGAGGTCGTATTTGACGACGAGGGTGTTCTGCAGGAGTGGAACAGCAGCCTCATTTCCGTTGACGAGAAAGATAGCGCCGGTCAATACGTGGTACAGCCGGACCAAGAGGCGCTGCAAACTTTGAATACCAAATATAAGCCGGGTGTGGAGCAGTTAAAACAAACGGAGGTTGGTACGACCGAAGTGAAGCTGAACGGCGTCCGCGCCGATGTCCGCACGAAGGAAACGAATCTCGGCAATCTGATTGCCGATGGCATGCTGGATGCGGCGCAAGCCGCCGGCACGAATGCGGTCATCGCCCTGCAGAACGGCGGCGGCATCCGCGAATCCATTGAGGCAGGCAAAATCACGATGGGTGACGTCATGACGGTCCTTCCGTTTAACAATGATCTCGTCACGATCACGTTAACGGGCGCCGAGATTAAGGAAGCCATGGAGAATGGGGTTTCCAAGACACCTGCTTCGGATGGCCGCTTCCCGCATATTGCGGGCATGAAGTTCTATTATGACTCCACCAAGCCGGTTGGGTCACGCGTCCTGCGTATCGAGGTGAAAGGCAAGAACGGATACGAGCCGATCGACATGAATAAATCGTATGAGGTAGCGACAAACGCATTTACCGCTAAGGGCGGCGATTTCTATGCTTCGCTCGAGAAGGCCTACCTGGAAGGGCGCGTGAACCTGCTCTATAAGCCTGACTATGAAGTATTCTCGAACTACGTAAAAAAAGTAGGCACCATCACAGCCAAGACCTCCGCCGTCGAAGGACGGATTACGGACTTGAAGGGAGCGCCGCTTCCGGGAGGACCTGATCCGGGCGGGCCGGGAGAGCCTGGGCCGGGGAACCCTGGGAACCCGGGTACGCCTGGAACGCCAGGACCGACGACGCCACCCGTGAATCCATCGAACCCTGGCACGACACCACCAGCCGAACCAGGCAAGGTAAAGGTTCCGGTTAAGGCGGAGAACGGCGCGGCAGCAGGCAGCGTGACTGGAGCGGCCATGAAGGAAGCCCTGAAACAGCCTTCGGGCGGAAAAGTCACCGTGGAGGTAACGAGCACGCAGCCAATCTCCTCTTCATCCGTTACCATCGAGAATGAAGCGCTGCGGGCGTGGCTTGATCAAACAAGCGCGCAGGTGCTGGTGGTAGCGACGTCGTACGGAAGCTATGAGCTTCCGAAGACGGAGATCGATCTTCAAGCGCTTGCAGCCCAAGCCGGCTCGGACATGAACAGCCTTCAATTGGTCATTCAGCTTGCGATCGATGAGGAGGCCCTTAAATCAGCAGCGTCCAAAGGATATAAAGCGCTGCAAGCCGTGAGCTACACCGTGACGGTGAAGTCCGGCAATGGCAAGACCATCGTGCTGGACGCATTCCAAACCTATGTGAAGCGGTCCCTGAATGTCGACAAATCGCATGCTTTGACTGATATCGCGGTTGTCCGAGTGGATGGAAACGGCGAATACACGCCAGTACCCTTTAAGGTGAACGGCCAACGTATTGATATCTATAGCCGAACCAACAGCACATACCTGGTGTTGCAGAACCCGGTAACGTTCCAGGACATCGCGTCGCATTGGTCGAAGGGTGACGTTGAATCGCTTGCGGCTAAAATGATCGTAACCGGGCGCACGGAGCAGACCTTTGTTCCGAACGCATCGGTCACTCGGGCCGAGTTCGCAGCGCTTGTAGTTCGGGCTTTGGGCCTCTCTGCAAATGCCGGATCAAGCAGCTTTAAGGATGTGGCGCTTTCCGACTGGTACGCGGGAGCAATCCAAGCAGCCGTCGATGCCGATATCATCACCGGCTATACGGACGGCACCTTTAAGCCGGATCAAACGATCACGCGCGAAGAGATGGCCGTGATGGCCTACAACGCGCTGGAGTATGCCGGATACAACCCCGTCGACGCGACAAGAGCCCATTTTGTCGATGAGTCCTCGATCGGTGCTTGGTCTCTGGTGGCGGTGTATGAATTGGCGGGTCTTGATATTCTGAATGGAGATCCGAAGCAGCGCTTCCATCCTAAATCGAATGCCACCCGCGGCGAAAGCGCCGCTGTGCTCCATCGTTTGATGCAGGATTTGACGTATGCGAATTAAACATGTTGTATAGCGGATGGATGGTTAATGGATTTGAATCTTTGTGATATACGAGGGGGGCAACAGCAAATCTGCTGAAGAACATTCCGATCGATGAAAAAGCGGAAAATATAGAAATGGCGGTGCAAGGGTGATCCCTAGCACCGCCATTTCTTGCTTTTTTGGTTCGTTACACCGTTTCTTTCGTAAATGGGTCGCACATCCATTTTGTGAAGATGTGGTTCTCTTCATATGTCTAAATGAAGTGTTTTCTGAGGGTAGCGGAGAGGACGAAACGATTCCGGACAAGCGCCAGCGGTCGCCTTTGTCCCCGAATTTCTCCCTTTTGCTTTAATCGTTCCAAGAAATATGGGGACAACAGCGATGGGAGGAACGATTCGTACACGGAGCGTCTCCTAACAGAGAGAGGGGCACGCCAGATCTGAGAGTTTTTGGGACATCTTTTTCTGTATGCCGAAAAACTTAAAAACAAAATGTGACCGATCCACGTCCATAACTGTGTTAGGGTAAAAGGAGGTCTAAAGGCGATGCAGATCGATTCGCTCCGGCCGGGCGGAGATATTACGGAAACCTATGAATTATATGGCGATATGCTTTTTAAAATAGCGATGGTATACCTTGGGAACAAACAGGATGTCGAAGAAGCCATTCAGGAGACGTTCATTAAACTGATATATAAAGCACCTGACTTCAGGGACCAAGAGCATAAGAAGGCTTGGCTCATTCGGGTGATTACGAACCATTGCAAGAACATGCAAGGGAGCCTGTGGCGCAAGCGGGTAACCAAAATGGAGCATATGAACGATTATTTTGTGGAGGCGTCGGAACGGACGCTGATGGATAACGTCATGAGTTTGCCGTTCAAGTATAAGTCGGTCATCCATCTGTTTTATTACGAGGATTATTCCGTTAAGGAAATCGCCGGGATTTTGCAGATTAACGAGTCTGCGGTCAAGATGCGTCTTCAGCGCGGCAGGAAGCTGCTGCGCATGGACTTGGAAGGAGAGGACGATTGATGAATCGGAATGACTACAAATCATTGATAGATCGAATAGAACCTGATAAAGGATTGGAGGAGCGGATCATGAAAGGAATGAAACAAAGTCAGCGTCAAACGACAAGAATGAGCCGAATGGGGGTCGCCGGCGTCACCGCGGCCATTATGCTGGGCCTGGTGGTAGTGGCTTCGCTGGTATTGAATCTTGAAAACGAGCCAGCGGTCAGCGATATTCCGGTGGCTCAACAAGGGACTGGGGCGAATACCCCGCCGACCGCGAAGGTTGGTCACGATCCGGTAACCATTCCGAAAATCGAGCTTCCGGGCGAGAGCAACGTCAAAGCCGACATGATCGGTTTGGTTGTATACCAGGGCAATATCTACACCCAAACCGGTACGCAAATCACGCCGGAAATCGCCAAACAGCTGCGGGGCGACAAGCTCGGACGGTCGAAATCGGGGATTACGGAATGGAGCTCCTCCGAAGATTACACGGAGCTTGCTTCGACGATCGGCGAAATGGACATCTTTACGGTTAAGGGATATGACGCCGATTTTAGAATCATGTCCTACATGGAGCATGACGGGGAAGTCTATGCCGAATTGTATGAACATTTGAACGGGATTACGGTGGCTAAGGGCGAGGATATCATCGGTAAGCTGAATCTGATGGGGAACATGACGTCGGTCAAATGGCAGGATTTCGACAGCTGGAACATGGGCGAGAACAGGCTGCGCGAGCTTTCCGCCGATGCGGAGGTGCAAGCCTTCGTTGAGGCTTTATATGCAGCGAAGCCGATTGCGGCCGAACCTTTGTTTGAGCAAGGGATCTACGAGACCGGCTCGGGCGAGCAGAAGTTTCTGTATATCCAGCTGCAGGACGGGACAGAGGTACAATTAAGATTGTTTAAGGGCGGCCAATATGTGCGGTATGCCAACGCGTCGGTGTTCTTCCAATTGGAAGACGAAGCGTTCACTACGCTGTGGGAGCTGATGGAGGAGTAGGTCGTTCTACCGTTTAACGCAACGAAAAAAGATAATGCAAAAGACTAGAGGCTATCCCTAATCGGATGGCCTCTTATCGTTGATGTAGGGTCGCTAATGGCGCTACCTTTATCGTTTATCGCATGGCGGTTCCTTGCTATTCGCTTGCCGTTGATGATGGGCGGTTCGCTTTCACGAATGCGCTCGGCGTCATGCCGAAATACCGGGTAAAAGCCCGGGAAAACGTAAATAAATCCGAATATCCCAGGGATAAAGCAGTCTGCGTGATGCTGGTTCCCTCGGCGGATAACAGGCGGGTCGCTTTCTCCATGATCAACTGCTGCATATAACGGGACGGAGAGATACCGTATCGGCGGGTAAACGCGCGGGTGAAATGACTGCGATGCACGCCGGCCCACGCGGCAAGTTCCTCCACGGACAGGTTCTCCGTGCAATGCAATCCCATATATCCGGGGACGGACTCGAGCCAGTCGGAAGGAGCCGAAGCAGCGGGAAGGTGCTGATCCCGGTTGGGATCGATGCTGTGGATCAACTGGAATCCCAGCGACATCAGCTGAAGGCTATGGTCCTGCTGGGGCTGCCGGAGCAATCGCTGAATGTTCTTAATGACAGCCAGGGCATCGTCCCTGAAGGCATTTCGTCGATAGGGCCGTTCCGGACATAAATCGACATGCTTCAATATGGACGGCATCAACTCGCCCATAAAGGCCGTCCAGGTGATCATGGTAGACGGCTCGTCGCAGTCCTTAACATACGTATAGACCGAGCCGGGGAAGAGGCAGAAGAGGTCGCCTTCCGAGAGGGAGACGCTGCTGCCGTCCCATCCGAACCGCACCTTGCCGCTGGCAACGAAATGTATACTATAAAATTCGACAGACCGGGGACCGACCTTTTCGGTGAAAAAGGGCTGGGATCCGGATTTGAATATCCATAATCCCAGTTGAGTCTCAAAGAGAGCCGGATTGTTAAAGTATTCTTCTCGGGATGGCCGCTGATTCACTGTTATGCTCATAACTTCCTCCTTGCAGCAATACCTGATCATTTCTCTTGTTAATGCTATGATGCAACATATTGTATAACGATTGCAAGGATGGAGCATTCCGTATTCGTCCGCCAAAAGGTACGATGATGAGGAACAAGTCGAGCAAAGTAGAGGTGAATGGAGATATGAAACAACCGAATTTTATCGTGATTTATTGCGATGACTTAGGCTATGGAGATCTTGGATGCTACGGTTCGGACACCGTGAAAACCCCGCACCTGGACGGGTTGGCTGATGAAGGCATTCGTTTTACGAATTGGTATTCGAATTCCCCGGTCTGCTCCCCGTCACGAGCCTCTTTATTGACGGGCAAGTACCCGGCCCGTGCGGGAGTCGGAGAGATCCTGGGGGCGAAGCGGGGCTCGCATGGACTGCCTTCAGCCGAGGTGACGTTGGCTAAGGCGCTCAAGCCTGCCGGGTACAGGACGGCGCTGTATGGAAAATGGCATCTGGGCTTGTCCGAGGAAACCAGCCCGAATGCGCATGGATTTGATGAGTTTTTCGGATTCAAGGCAGGCTGCGTCGATTTTTACTCGCACATTTTTTATTGGGGCCAAGCCCATGGCGTCAACCCCTTGCATGATCTATGGGAGAACGAAACGGAGGTTTGGGAGAACGGCCGGTACATGACTGAACTGATCACGGAACGATCGGTTGATTTCATTCAGCGGTCGCGGGAACAGGAGGCTCCGTTCTTCTTGTTTGCGTCGTACAATGCGCCGCACTACCCGATGCATGCGCCGCAGGAATACATGGACCGGTTTGCGCATTTGCCTTGGGATCGGCAGGTCATGGCCGCCATGATTGCCGCGGTGGACGACGGCGTCGGGGAGATCGTGGAGGCCCTGAAGGAAGCCGGCTGTTACGAGGATACGGTCATTTTCTTCTCCAGCGATAACGGACCGTCCTCCGAGAGCCGGAACTGGCTGGACGGGACGGAGGACGTCTATTACGGCGGGAGCGCTGGGATCTTCCGGGGACATAAAGCAAGCCTGTTTGAAGGCGGGATCCGCGAACCTGCCATACTGAGCTGGCCGAACGGATGGGAAGGCGGGCAAGTGCGTGATGAGGTGGCGGCCATGATGGACATCGCACCGACCTTTTTGGATCTGGCGGGCGTCGATCCGGCGGCAGGACCGCTTCAAGGCGTTGCGCTGGATGGGAGCAGCCTGAAGGCGATGTTACGGATGCGCGAGCCGTCGCCGCATAAGCAATTGTACTGGGAGTATCAAGGCCAACTGGCTGTCCGTGAAGGAAATTGGAAGCTGGTGCTGAACGGGAAGCTCGATTTCGACCGCGTGGTTCCCGATCAGGTTCATCTGTCCGATCTGTCCAAGGATCCGGGAGAGCGCATCAACCTGGCGGACCGTTACCCCGAGATCGTGGAACGGCTTAGCCGGGATGTGCGAGACTGGTATGAGGAAGTGCAGCGTCACGGATCCTGAGCGTGAATAGAGCATATATCTTCAGCGGTAAATGCAAAAAAAGCCCCGGCAACCGGGGCTTTTTATTATGTGATGGTGACAGGTATCAGCAGATTCCAGCAGTTGGAACCCTTAAAAAGGATTCAGCACATGGTAGAACACGTTCGGCGAAGCCATGCGGTAATAATGGCTGCACCAGCCGACCCCTTTGTGGTTGTCGCGGTTGGTCGTGCTGAACACCAGCCGTTCCTGCTCAAGCTCCTCAATCCGTGCCATCCGTCCCTCCACGTATTCCAGAATGCGGAACGATGCAGTGTCCAGGCGGGTGATGACGCCGCCATAGCGGATGTCGATGACCTCCCAGCCAAAGGGCTTGAACATCCGGTGCCACTGCGTGCGGTGGGCAATGCGCAGCTCTTGCACGGCTTTGGAGATGGCAGGGAGCACGTTCTTGGCCATATGCCTTAAGGTATCGGCGTCCTTGGCATCATAGGCTTGCTTCAGCAGAATGCCGATTTCGCTCTTGCGTTTGAGGACGGCGCTGAGCTTCTCCGGCATCTCGAACAGGTAGTCCAGCTCGGCGCCGCTATCGCGCTTCGCGCGGAGGTTTTGCTCCAGCTCGGCATAGTGGTTCGAGAGGTCCAGGCCTTCGATCTGTTTGTCGAACATCCCGAGGAGCACGTCCTGATACAGCAAAAATTTTGAGGGGTTGCTCTGTTTGGCGTTGTTCGGCTCCTGGCCGGGAATCTCGTCCAGATCCTTCAGCAGGAGGAACGCCTCCATGTCGATGCCCGTACAGAATTTCACCCGTTCCGCCAACTGAGCCGGGGATGGCTCCTGTTCCGAGTAGGCATGCTCGGCATAAAGCTGCAGACCGAGCAGCGCCGCGAACGGATTTCCTTCGTTGCCGTCGTCGCCCCACATCGTGGCGTATACCTTGCGGATTCCTTCCTGCTTGCACACTTGAAGCGCAACATTCGAAGCGTTCAGGGACAACCCGTAGTTGACGCCGAATGTGTTAAAGATCCAGACGGCTCCGGCAAACACGAGGTTGCAGCCAAGCGGGCGGTGATTGGCGATCAGCTTCTCATAGTCCTCCGGCTCCATGTGGGTATAGTCCCAGTACACCATGTCCACATCCTTCGGGATGCGGCGGGCCATATCCTCCGGAATCGAGGTGCCCTTGTCGTAATACGCCGCATCGCCGCCTCCGCCGGCAGCGAGCTTCAGGAACATGTCGCTCCACATCATCGGCTTCAGACCGCGCTTGCGGACGGCAGCGAGGACTTTGTCCAGATGGGAGATCATAATGTCGAAACGGCTCACATAACCATTGTGATCTAAATACTTACCCCGTCCTAGCTCCTCCGCTTCGTCCATTCCGATGTGAATCTTGCTGCTGCGGAACGGAGCGCTGGCGGCCTCGATCATCCGTTCAATCAGGGAATCAGTCTGCTCGCTGCCGACGAGCAAGGCACCCTTCGTATCGCGGTAATGCTTGATGGGCTCCCACTTCAGAAACTCCTCCAGGTGCGCCAAGGTTTGGATGCTTGGAAAAGCCTCGATGCCGAATTGGTCGGCATAATCGTCTATCTCTTTCAGCTCCGACTGCGTGTAGCGACCGCGCATATAACCGAAATACGGCTCGTATTCGATCTCGTAAGTATCCTCCATGTATAACATCACGCTGTTCATTCCCATCAGGGCCATCTTGTTCAGCATGAGTTTGAAGCTATCCACGGTCAGCACGGCGTTGCGGGACAGGTCGAACATCGGGCCGATTTGGTCAAATTGCTGGCGTTCGTGAAGGTGGAATGTATCGCTTTGGCGGCTGTGTTGAACCAGCAAGCCGAGTCCCCGGAAAAATTGATGTTTTCGTCCGTAACGAATATAAGCATGATCCAAGTCCCTGCCGACCTCCAGATCGCCATCCGACAAGGCGACCTGAACGGGGACTCCGTCTTCCTCAAGCTCAACGCCAAGCTCATCCAGCAGCAGCTGAATGCCTGGCATGACATCCGTAATAGCGCCCTCGAAACGAAATTTCATATGAAATCCCCCTGCATCCATGATTTTGCAACATTAAACATTATATCATTATAATGTTTAATGTTATGGGAATCTTCGCGGGAAATCAATCCTTTGTTTGCAAAGTTAGAGGAGTTATCACGACCTACTTCAAACGTACAGCGGTTCGTGGACGAGCTATTCATTTACGAATTCATTAAAAAAAGAACAGAAAACAGGATTGACACTGCCGATAAACCGGTGTATTTTATATACAAATCGTTTTTGCAAAAACGTTTTGCATCATGAGAATATCAACCAGTGCGTCATCCGGTGCTCCATTCTTCAACGCGAAGGCGCCGTAATCGGCTAGGATTTGATAGCGTTTACATATGTGTTGGTTTGAACTCTTTTTTTCTTCTACAGCTCTGCATTTACAGTCTAATCAAATGTTCCCCTATAATTTTGGATAAGGATGATCATGATGGCAGCAACCATAAAAGACGTCGCCCGGGAGGCCGGCGTAGCGGTTTGTACCGTGTCGTTTGCGGTAAATGGCTCCGCGCATGTAGCGGAAGCGACCAAGAAGCGGATATTTGATGCAATCGAGAAGCTGAATTATAGACCGAACCAGTCCGCACGCGGATTGGTTACGAAGAAGACGAACAACATCGGCCTGGTGGTCGAGGATACGGTGGATGGTTTGGAGAATACCATTCTCCTCGACGTCGTCAAGGGGCTTGGGGAAGCTACTGGAGACAACAATTACGATTTGCTGCTGTCTTTTCAGAAGCCGAGTACAAATAAATTGGCGGATCACCTGCTGGACGTCTACCGCAAGCAATCGGCGGATGGGCTGATCCTGATGGGCGCGGCCATTAACCAGCCGTATGGGGAGCTGATCAAGAACCGGTTTCCTTTTGTCCTGCTCGGGAGACCGACGATGCCCGGCGTGTGTCACAGCGTCAACGCGGATAACGAGCAAGGCGCCTATGAAGCCGTTAAATATCTGATCGGCAAAGGTCATCGCCGGATTGCGCTTATCACCCCATGCTCGCTGGAAGTGGATGCCTCGCTGGACCGGTATAACGGCTACCGCCAGGCCATGGAGGAATTAGGCGACGGGTTCGATGAGCGGTTGGTGGAGATCGGTTCCTTCGAAGAAGACAGCGGTTATACGGAAACGGAGAAGCTGCTGAACCGAGTCGAGCGTCCTACCGCCATTATCGCTGGACGCGACGTCATAGCGTCCCGCGTCGTCGAGAAGGCTCAGGAGTTGGGTTACAAGGTACCTGAGGACGTGGCAGTGATCGGATTCGATAACACGGCCGTTTCCCAGTTGGCCCGGCCATCCATTACATCGATCGAGCTGCCGATGCGGCAGATGGGCCTGGAAGCAGCGAAGCTGTTAATGCAGCTTATTGACGGCGAAATTCGTTTTGACGATATTCAGACGATCGTTTTGCCGTGTACCGTCATTGAAAGAGAATCGACCTGAAAACGGAAATTTTCGTTGGACGATTCTTTTTTTTGAAGGGTGCAAAAACGTTTTTGCACCCTGTTATCCTTGAAGGGAGTGATGCGGGTCCAATTTAGACATCTAAGACTTCACATAAATGTAAGCGAATTCATTAAACGCTTAGGGGAGTGAACGTCATGATCCATTTTAAAAAAATCGTAAGCCTCATTTTGATATCCTCACTAATGATCATCATCGCAGCGGGCTGTACCAGCAGCGGCCCCAATACCGCTAACCCGTCACCATCCGAACAGCCTACCCCAACGGATAACAAAACACCAGTCGAACCAGCCGGAGAAGATACGGAAAAACCAAAAAGCGGTACGATCCAAATATCTTTGCGCGGTGCCTCCGCAGAGGTATGGGGCAAGGTAGCCGAAGCCTACATGACTAAGCATCCGGACGTCAATGTCGTCGTGGATATCAAGCCGGCAGAGGGTTACCGCGAATGGCTGCAGGCTCAGTTTGCCGCCGGAGAGCCGGAGGCCGATTTTGTGAACACGAATGAAAACAGCGACCTGAACGAAGATCAGAAATTCGTGGACTTCAAGCCTTGGCTGGAGACGGAGAACCCCTACACCGGAAAGCTTTGGAAGGAAAGCTTCAATCTGGACGGCATGGGCGTTAATCTGGATGACCCTAACCTGCAAACTTTGCAAGCGCTTAACTTTGAATCGGTTCAAATCCTCTGGATGTACAACAAAGAGATGTTTGAAAAAGCGGGGATTACCGATACCCCTAAAACGTTCGATGAACTCATCGCGACCTACGACAAACTGAAGGCGGCGGGTTATATCCCGTTCACGATCGGCGGCAACGCGCTCTCCCTGTGGAGCGGCCAGGCGGGCTGGCTCATGCGCATTTATCCGGACCAGTACTTCCGCAATTACGTGGAGCTGATCAAATCAAAGCCGGAAGATTATACGTACATGCCAAACATCGACGATAACTGGAAGTTCGACCTAAGCGACCCGTACAACGATTCCCGTTCCAAAGTATCGACGAACGAGCTGCGGATGTACCAGGCGATCAAAAACAAAGTCGGCCCGTACAAAGTCGAGGGCCATCCGGCGTGGCGCGAAGTCATGACGAATCTGAAAACCCTGTTCAGTTACGCGCCGGACGGTTTCATGGGCATGTCCGAGGAGCAGGCCTACAAGCTGTTTCTGACCGGCAAGGCCGCAACGATGGTCGCGCTTCCGTCCTCCTATTGGCAGCTTCCGAAGGATTTTGCCGATGCGGAAAAAACAGGAGAGAGCGGCGGCGTGAAATCCTTCGACTTCGGATTCTTCAACATGCCTTCCATGGAAGGGGAGCTGGTCCAGGCTCCGGCAAGAACGATTCACATCTATACCGGCTTCTACGGCTTCGTGAAGAAGAACGCGGAGCAAAGCGCCCTGAACGTGGATTTCATGATGTATTTGACCAGCCCGGAAGGATATAAGGTGTACCTGGAAGCCGTCCAGAATTCCAAGGACGCCTCCTTGAACGGGGCGCCGCTGCTTAACGACATCGAGCTGCCGGAGGAAATGAAGAAGACGTTCGAATCGTTTGACGCGATCGGGAATACGGAAGGGCTGAACAGCCCGGGCAACGTGTTGGCCCGCGGACTCCATGATTACCAGCCGTCTGTGCAGAGCTATATTGGCCTGATCTCCAAATATTTCAACGATGAAATCGATGTGGATCAGCTGCTGAAGCAGTATCAGGCGGATATTGATGCCAAATTCGAGGCCATGCTCAAGGAACGCAAAAAAGAACTCTCCGATATCGAGAATCCGGAGCGTCAGCCGCCTGTCAGACAGTAGCATTAAAGGCTGAAAGGCGCAGGACCTCGCCTTCATTGGTGGAGTCCTGCGGGTTCACTTGGCATGGAAGGGAGTGTGAACACGAAGGTGATAAGAGCAATATATTCCTGTCTGCTGGCTTCGCTGCTGCTATTTCTATTTGCCCAGCCGATCCATGCCTCTGAGCCGATCTGGACGATGGAGCAGGGTCTAACGATTAAAGCTTTGTCCATATCGGAAGACGGCGAGCTGGTGGCAGTCGGCACGCAGAATGCGAGTGCCATTCTTCTTCAGCGTGACGGCAGCCAGCGATTCGAATTCATGGCAAACAACGTCGTGACCGGTGTCGCCCTTCTGAATGACGGCCGCATGCTCGTCTCTTCCGATGACCGGCATCTCTATATGCTGAGCGCTGACGGCAAGGAGTTGTGGAAGCGGGATTTTAAGAAAATGATCAAGAATCTGTCGGCAACGCCCGACGGCAAGCTGGCTATCGTGACGCTGCATAACGAAAGTTTGGTGCATGTGCTGGACGAACAAGGTCAGACGCTGCGTGAAATTCCGATCGGGATCGCCGTGAAGAGCGCGGCGGTATCCCCGAATGGGCAATGGCTGGCGGTCGGGGCCGCGAACCAGTACGCCTATTTGTTCAATCCTGCCGGCGAGCTGCAATTCCAGACGCCGCTGGAGGGCGACATTCTTCATGCTTCCGTTGCGGATAACGGAACGATGGTGGTCGGAACGTCCAGCAATAAAGCGGTTCTCTATTCGGCAGAGGGCAGCGGGCTTGGCGAATTGTTGACCAAGGATAAAGTGACCTCCGTGCATGCAACCCATGACGGGGAGTTTATCGCCGTAGCGGATTACTCGGGCAATTATTACGTGGCCAATCAAGACGGCGAATTGTTGTGGAGCACGAAGGAGACCGGAGCCGGTCAGCAAATCCGTTTCAGCAAAGACGGCACACGGCTCTTCGCAGGCTCGGACAAAGGAGCGGTCTTCCAATATGAAGTCGGCGCCGTGCTGGAACAAGGCAAACAGGCGGCGATGGTCAAAACCGTGGTGCAGGTAGCGGCCGTGATCGTATTCGTTCTGCTGACGGCACTGTTATTCTTTTGGCTGTGGCGCAAGAAGCCGTACATTCTTCACCGGCTGTGGAAGAGCAAACTGGCGTACACCATGCTGCTCCCCAGCTTTACGCTCATTATCATATTCCTGTATATCCCGGCGTTCTCCGGCTTGATTCATTCCTTGTACGACTGGAATCCCGGGGCAAGAAGCGAGTTTATCGGGCTGGACAATTTCAGGCGCATGGCGAATGATCCGTACGTTACCAAAGGCGTAGGCAATCTGCTCATCCTCATCGTCACCGGATTGTTCAAGGCTCTTATTCCGCCGCTGATCGTGGCGGAGCTGATCTATCATCTGAGAAGCAAAAGATCGCAGTATGTATTCCGAACGTTTTTCGTGATCTCGATGGTCATTCCATCCGTCGGCATGCTGCTGGTCTGGCAGGACATGTACGATCCGAACATCGGCCTTGTGAACCAGCTGCTGCGCATGATCGGACTCGGTTCGCTAAGCCATCCTTGGCTGGGAGACCCGAATACGGCGCTGTGGGCCATCATTATGATGGGCTTCCCGTTTGTCGGCATCCTGCAGCTGCTGGTAATGTATTCAGGCCTGATCGCCATTCCGGAAGAAGTGATCGAAGCGGCGAGAATCGACGGCGCCAAATCCTTCCGCATTATCCGGGCGATTCACCTGCCGCTGCTGGCGGGACAATTCAAGCTGCTGATCGTGCTCGCGCTGATCGGCATCATTCAGGACTTCGGCTCCATCCTGATCGTGACCGGCGGGGGGCCTGCCGATTCGACCTATGTGCCGGCGCTGCAGATGTATTTTGCCGCAACGAAATTCAATGACCTTGGATATGCGTCGGCGCTTGGCGTCAGCATGTTCGCCATCATTATGGTGATAACGGTCATCAATATGAAATTCATCAAAACCAATACGGATTAGGAGGGGAACGGCATGAATGCAAAGGCAAGACTCGTTCAGCAGTCGGCGCTTTATGTGCTGCTTATCGTTTTTGTTGCGTTGACCCTCGCCCCCATCGCCTTCACCCTGATTTCATCCTTCAAAAATAACGCGCAGATTCTGGGAGGCATCTGGACGATGCCGATCCCGGCGCAGACGGCGAATTATGCGGAAGCCTTCGCTGCGATCTGGCGGTACACCCTGAATACGGTGCTGTATGCGGCGGTGGGCGGCACCCTGGTCGTGGCCCTGTCCGCCGTTGCCGGCTATACCTTTGCCAAGAAAGACTTTCTCGGCAAGGAAGTGCTGTTCATGCTGATGCTGGCCATCATGATGATACCGGGGGTCATGACGTTGATCCCGTCTTACGTGCTGTATGCGAATCTGGGGCTGGTAAATACGCCGTGGGTCATCATTATCAGCGCGGCCGCAGGCGGGCAAATTTTCGGCACGTTTCTGTGCAGGAGCTTCATGGCGGGCATTTCCAACGAGCTGTTTGATGCGGCCAAAATCGACGGTGCGGGAGAGTTCGTGGTGTTCACGAGAATGGTGCTGCCTCTGTCCGTTCCCGTTCTCATGACCTTGATGATCATGCAGTCCGTCGGGATCTATAACGATTACATCTGGCCGCTCTTGACCATTAAATCGAACAGCATCCAGATGATTGGCGTCGGGCTTACGCAATTCACGAACCAGTTCGGCATCTCCAACATGGGCGTGGAATTCGCGGCTTACATCATATCGGCGATTCCGCTGGTGCTGCTGTTCAGCTTCGGGATGAAGTATTACATCCAGGGCGTTACGCAAGGGGCTTTAAAAATATAAAACGACGGACTAAATGGAGAGAGATGGATGAATATACACAGACAAGCGGAGAAGATACCCAGCTGGATCTGGCATCGGGAACGTGCGGGCAGGCGGCATGTCGTACTGGAAAAATCCTTTGTTCTGCATGCCGCGGTTGAGCAGCTTGAGATGAGAATCGCCTGTACGGGAGAAGCCGAGATCAGGCTGAATGATGCCGTGATCGGCCATTTCCCGGAGCATGCCAGGCACACGTCCGCATTTTATCCGGTAGAGGGGCTCCCCGGTGGTTTGGAGCCTGGAGCCTATACGCTCCGAATCGAGCTCCGAAATACGGAGCCGATGCCGATGCATCCCATCAACATGCATCTGTTTGACCGCTCGGTGGGATGTATCGCCTACTTGAGCGGAAGCGAAGGCTTATGGCTGGCAACGGATGATACCTGGGATGCCGGGGACGGCCCGGCGGAGGTGGTATGCGTTTGGGGCGAGGAGCCTTTTGGAGACCTGGATCATGCGCCTCCTTGGTTTATTGCCGGAGGATACGGCGATATCGCGGTCGAGCCTGTTCAAGGCATAAGAGTCATTTCCGCAGCCGGAGTGGAAGCGGTCAGCGGCATAGATGGTGTAATTCAGATGAATGGAACGGCCGGAGGGCGAATCGTCTTGGACGAAGTGGAGTCCCGGAATGAACGGCATATTTTTTATCATCTTCTGAAGCAGGGCGAATGGAAGGAACGCAGAACGCAGCAGAAGGAACTGGATTTGAGCCGGATGCCGGAGCTGCTGCTGGAACTGCCCCATGAGCTCAATGTGCGGCTGCAGGTGACCAACCACGGCGATTCCGAGATCGGTTTGCTGTGGAATGGCGCTGAATCCTTGCAGGAGCTGCGGCATTATGACGGATGCATGACCGAGTGGTTGGCGATTCCGCCGGGGAGTCTTTCGGCTACGAATCCCCAGGGCATGCGATACGTGCAAATTTACGTAAGCGGGGACGATGGAGGGGCATTCCATATCGAGCTCCAATTGGAAGCAGTCGGCGCTGCGCTGAACCAGGCGGGACAATTGCAGACGGATCACGATCTTCTGCAGCGAATCTATGACGTGTCGGTGCATACCAGCCGGGTCTGCCATCAAATCGGATTGTGGGACGGCATCAAGCGGGACCGCTTGAATTGGGCTTACGATATTTATCTGGCCGCCAAAACCGAATACTCGCTCTGGGACGATTATTCGGTATTGAAGCGGTCGCTCCGGGAGCTGGGGCGGACCCCTTACGGCTATTGGATGAACAATCTCCCCTCCTATACGCTGTGGTGGCTCAGCAGCATATGGGATTACTACTTCGAGACGGGAGACCGCGAATTCGTATGGGAAATCCGGGACGATCTGCAGCGTCATATCGCTTGGGTCAAGGCGAATGCGGATCCGTGCAGCGGGATTTTCATGCCGGATGCCAGAGAGGCACATTCGTTTATCGAGTGGTCACCCATGGGGGCGTCTGAATCGTGGGCGTGCCTGAACGCGATTTACGGCATGACGAAGAGCCAAATGAAACAGCTGGCGGATTACATGCCAGAGCTCGGGCTCCATTGGGATGAACCGCAAGCGGAGCTTAAGGAGGAGCAGTTCATCGGGCCGTCCTACGCGCTGCTCACTTCGGTCATCGGCATTAAGAGCGGGTATGTGGGAGAAGACAGCGCACGCAGATTTCTCCTCGACTATCGGCTGAGGGACCCGCTCACGCCATTGTCCGCCTACTGGCTGGCGGAATGTTACTCCGAGTACGGCATGCACGAACGGGCGTGGGAGGTTATCGCTACGGTCTGGGGAACGATGCTGGATGCGGGGGCAACCACTTTCTGGGAGGGAATCAGGCTGACGCCGAGCAGCGACATTCACCATGCCCTGACCACGTATACCGCGTACGATTCCTACCGGATGAGCCTGTGCCACAGCTGGTCGAGCACGCCGGTGGTCTGGATTGCCAGGTATGTCCTTGGGATTCGCGCGCTTGAGCCTGGTTATGCCCGTATCGCTTTCGAGCCTCATGCCATCGGGGGGCTCACGGCCGCACGGGGCGCGATTCCAAGTCCCAGGGGTTTGATTAAGGTGGAATGGAAGCTGGAGGATGGCCGCATGATCAAATCAGCTCGCATCGGGGAAGCCGAGCTGGCAGGGAGGGTTTGATGAAAGAGCACTGGCAAGCGAGCTGGATTTGGGGAGATTTCCCCCCGAAAACAGCCAACGTTTATCTGGAAGCGAGAAGGAGCTTTGACTTGCAGGAAGCGCCGATGGCGGGCCGATTGTACGTGTCAGCCAACCAGGAGTACTTGCTCTATGTCAATGGCGCCGTGGTCGGGAGGGGCCCTTCACCTGCCGACCAGCAGTGGAAATATTACGACGAGATCGATGTGACCCCGCTGCTGGCGAAAGGTAGAAATGTGCTGGCCATCGTCGCCTACAATTTCGGTTCGACCGATATCGTGACAGGCCAGATGCAAGGGCCGGGGGGATTGATTGCCGAGCTTGAGATCGAGCGCGGGAACGGAGTGCTCTGCGTGGCTGCCACGGATGCGGAATGGAAGGTTCGGCGATCGCCAAGATGGATGGCCCAGGTGTCGCGCCAGCATCAGTGGAACGGATTCCGCGAAATCTATCTCGCGGAGCAGGAGGACGGATGGGAGGAATCCGCCTACGACGATTCCTCCTGGAGCGAGGCGGTGGTTATCGCCAAAGCGTTAGATCCGGATTCGCCATGGCCGCGACTGCTTCCGCGGGAGATTCCTCCGCTGCACAGGGAATGGGTCAGTCCGGCAGCGATCGTGAGAACCGACGCCAATTTCGGAGTCAGCATGGGGGAGTCCGGCATGCTTCGGAATCGTGGGGGCAGCACGGAAGCGTTTAGTACGCCGGAGCACGCCCCTCCGAGTCATGAAGCGATTGGCTTGCAAGAGGACTCAGCGAAAACAGAAAGAGATCAAGGCAGGTTAGCGACAGGTACAACAGGCTGGACGCTCGACGCCAGCATGCCGGGCTCGCTGCCGGGCGTTGTGTATGACTTTGCTAGCGAAATCGTGGGGTATCCCGAGCTTGAGCTGGACGCACCCGAGGGCGGCGTGATCCAGCTGTCTTACGGAGAATCGCTGGAGCTGCAATTGTACGACACCTTCATCCTGCGCAAGGGGCGAAATCGGCTGAAGCCTTTTGGCCGCCGGGCCTTCCGTTTCCTTCAGGTAACGGCCCAAGCGACGCCCGCGGCGGTGACGGTATCTCGTTTCGGCGTCGAATCCGTCCACTATCCGTTTGACGACTCCGGCTTTTTTCGCTGCAGCGATGAGCGTCTGAACCGGATTTGGGAGGTCGGGGCGTATACGACGCTGGTGAACAGCCAGGACCATCTGGAGGATTGTCCACTGCGCGAGAAGGCGCTGTGGGTAGCCGATGCCGTGGTCATGGGCAAAGTCATCTACCACGCGTTCGGGGACGATCGGCTGCTGCGCAAATGTCTCTTACAAGGGGCACGGATCCAGAATGACGATGGCTCCATTCCCGGTACGGGGCCGGAGCGAAACTCGTTCCTGCTGCCCGATTTCTGCGCGCATTGGTTGTTCGGCGTGCATTCCCACTGGCTGTATACGAAGGACCGCGGTTTCCTGGAAGAAATCTGGCCGGCCATTACACGGTTGATGGCGTGGTTCGCGCTGCAGGAGGATCGGGATGGCCTGTTCGCCGGCGCCGACCGACATGGCTGGTGGTGCTTTATTGACTGGGCCGATTACATCGACCGGCGCGACCGGGTGACGGCCGTCTCCTGCTTCTATTACAAGGCGCTCGGGTTGGCGGCGGAGCTGGCGGAAGAGACTGGACACGGAGAGCTTGCCGGGCAATGGAGAGACAAAGCGATCCGGGTTCGTGCTTCCATAAGGGAGCAGATGCGGCTCCCTGGCGAGATTATGTTTGCGGATTGTATCGGACCGGACGGATTGTCGAAGCAAATCACGGCCCAGACCAACTTTGCGGCGATGTGGTCCGGCTTGATGGACCCGCCGGAAGAGGACCGCTTCCTGGACGAATGGTACGACGGCGGAAAGCTGCCGCCGTTAAAAGGTGCTTTTTTCTATCATGTGGTTCTGGAGACGCTGATGAGCAGGGGGCGCGTAGACCGCGCTTTGGAGATCATTAGAAGCTATTGGGGCGGCATGCTGGACCGGGGAGCGACGACCTGGTGGGAGACGTTTGATCCTTCAACGCCGGCCTGTACCGTGCCGAGTGCTTATCAAGGCAATACGCCAACTTATTTGGTTGATCATATTCCCGTGAGCTTTAGTCACGGCTGGGGCGCATCGCCGAGTTATATTTTGACGCAATATGTGTTGGGCCTTGATTTAAGCAGACTCGGCGATCAGGAGGTGTATCTTGCCCCGCATGCCGGTGATCTTAATTGGGCGGAAGGCGCTGTGCCGACGCGCTTTGGGATGATGGAAGCAAGCTGGAAGAGGGAAGAGGGAGAGAAGGGAGGAGGAAACCTGAAATACGAGCTGACGATTCCGAAGGGAATTACCGTGAAAGCGATCGACGGGACAGAGCTTGTGCTGAAAATCAGAGATTAAGTCATACCGGCTTGGTGCTGAGCGAATATTCGGTTTGGAAAGGGGGTGAATGGTGTCAAACTGCGGCAAACGTATCATCAGAATCCATTTTGAGGAGGAAAAGCTTGATGAAGTTGAAGAGGCTTAAGACGCTGCTGGTGTATTCCGTCCTGCTGGCCCTCACCCTGCAAGCGTATCCCGCCGGGATCGTGTTTGCGGGCACGTATGATCCGGATTTAAAGGCATCCCCCCATGTCCTGAACGTGACGGGTTACACGCCTTCGATCGTCATTGACGATTTTAACGAGCCCGATGCGGTAAACCAGCCGGGTAAATGGACCAGCGGAGCCGGGGCGGAGAAAGTCACCTACGCCGACCGTTATGCCAACGGCCCGAACTCTCCATATGAGGGAAGCCATGTGCTCGAGGTATGGTCGGATGAAGTCAAAGCCTATGAATGGAGAACGGTATCCAGGGCTTTTGATCAGCCGCTCGACTTGTCGGGCGTGAACTATCTTACGTTTGCGGCCAACTGTTACGGGTGGCAGACGGAGGACTATCTGATCAAGGTTACCCTGTTCAGCGGCGAAGATTCCTATGAGAGCATCGCCCAAATCAATCCGAACAGCTGGAGCAAAGTTGCGGTGTCCGTCAAGGACTGGGCCCAGCGGGACCACGTCACCAAGATTGAGTTCGCGTTCATGCTCAACTTCGATCACGGTGGACTGAAACCGGGCGATCCGGGATACGAATTCTGGGGCGGCAATTACCAGATCGATTATCTCAGCGGATCGAACGCCATCGGCATGGATTTTAACGTGGACGGGGAAACGGAAGGGTTTACCGCCCAGGGTGCAGAGGTAGACGCAGCCGGAGGTGAGCTCCGGTTGACACCGGCGGGTGCCGCTCCCGTATTGCAATCTCCGGTGATCATCCAGGATATCGATCATTACAATACATTAAGCGTCAAATGGAGGAACGAGTCGCCATTCAGCAAAGTGAAAGTCGATTGGATTACGGAGGAAAGCCCCGATTGGGATGAAACGAAGTCGGAGGTGTTCGACATCGAAGCGAATAACAGCCAGTCCGTTGAACAGGAATTTAATCTGTCGCTGCATCCGGAGTGGAGCGGCAGCCTGAAGCAGTTCCGGTTGACGTTCCTGAACGACGGAGGGGCAAGCACGGGAGAAGTTGGCATCGATCAGATCCGATTCAAACAGTTGGCTCCGATCGAGGTTTTCCCCGGGGAGCTCACGAGGTATGAGATCGCCCCTTCCCGGGATCGGATCGTGATCGAGGGCGCATTAAAGCCCGGGGAAGCGGAGCTTTATGAAGGCGGAGAGCTCCAATTGTTTGAGCTGCAACCCTATGAATCCGAAAGGGATCTGGCGAATCGAGAGCCGGTTGCTGAACAGGGGATTCAAGATCAATTTATGTTTGAGCTGGACCTGGCAGGAGAAGAGGGACGTACCCGCCTGCAATCCAAATTTGCGGTCGCGGCCAGGCTTCCGGACGGATCGCTGGAGCTCGTGGATCGCGCCAAATACGTGAGCAACCCCGAGGCGCTTGCGCCGAACACGTATCCGTTCCCTGTGGCGAAGAGCAAGAAGGGGCTGCAGGTGCAGATGGTCGGCGATGCGGAGGACCTCGGCATCAGCCATGCCGCGCTGAACGTGGATTACAATAACGCCCTGTACATGAACGGGGCCGTCAATCCGGCCAATACGTTCGAATATTCCTACGAAGGGGAGACCTTCTACTTCAAGAAGGATTGGATCGAGGAGCGGGATAATTCCATCAAGAGTTTGTCCGATAACGGAGTGACGGTATCCCTGATCCTCCTCATGTATAAGGGGGGGATGGACGATACCACGCCTAACCGCTATTTGCTCCATCCGGATGCCACGGAAGGCATCGTCTATGCATTTAACACGACGGATGAGCTAGGGACGAAGTATTATAAAGCCATCACCGCCTTCCTGGCCGAGCGCTACTCGCGCGAGGACGAGAAATACGGCAGAGCCGTCAATTACATCGTTGGCAACGAGGTGGATGCCGGGGAGACCTGGTACAATATGGGCAACGATAAAACGGTCAGGGAATTCGTTCAGGACTATGCCCGGACCGTGAGAATAACGAATACCGTCGTAAAAAGCTTTTACAGCAACGCCAGAGTGTATATTTCGTTGACGCATAACTGGGATCAGCAGCTGCCGTCCACGCAGATCGGCTCGTTCGACGGCCGATCGATCATCGATACGCTTCAGGCGGAGATCGCCGCAGCGGGCGACATTCCGTGGCACATCGCTTATCACCCATATCCGGAAAACCTGTTCGATCCGAGAGCCTGGGTTGCGCCGCAGTCGCTCGAGCAGTTCGATACGCCGAAAATCACGTTTAAAAACCTGCACGTTCTCGTTGATTACATGAAGCAGCCGAAGTTCATGTACGGCAACGAGGCCCGCCGGATTATCCTGTCGGAGCAGGGCTTCCACAGCGGCGACAATTCGCCGGAAGGCCAGCAGCTGCAGGCGGCAGCCTATGCGTATGCTTATTACATTACGGATTTCCTTGACGGCATCGACTCCTTCATTCTCCACCGGCATGTGGACCATGCCGAAGAGTACGGCTTGAATCTCGGTTTATGGACGCATGATCCGGATACGAGCAGGGGGGCCAGCATTCCTGCGGAGCACAAGCTGGTGTACGATGTCTTTAAGTATATCGATACGGAACGTTCGCTGGAGGTGACGGAATTCGCGAAGCCGATCATCGGCATCGCCGACTGGCAGGATATCGCGCCATCCTTCGATGCCGGCAAGCTTGCTCGGCGGGAGATACCGGATAAGGCGCCAGCGGCCGTCCTTCCTCCGGAGCAGCTGGAGGGCGCGGAAATGCTGTTTGATTTTGAGAACGGCGATGAGGGCTGGACCCATGCAGAGTATGTATCCGGCGTCGAAACCGATGCTTCAGTCACCTGGACCGGCAGTCAAACGCTCAAGGCCACGGTGATGACCAGAGAGCAGCTGGGCGACAGCAAAGGCATCGCCAAGCGGTTCGACGAGCCGCTGAATGTCGAGGGCAAACCTTACCTGTTCTTTGGCATCAATCCTTCGAACGGGCCTGCGGCCGTATCCTATACCGTTCGGGTAAAGGTGTACAGCGATCAGCATGTGCTGGAAGCAGAGGGGAATGTTCCGCCCAAACAGTGGAGCAACCTGGCGGTTAACTTAGGGGATTGGGCCTATAGGGACCGGATCACCAAAATTAAAATTGGGCTTGTGCCGGCAAGCCGGGTGCATTGGCAAGGAGGATATTTCCATGTGGACGGCATCGGTTTGGCCGACAGCACGGAGGCTGCAGAGCTTACCGCAGCGTTGACGCCGGAGCAGCCGGATGGCAACGACGGCTGGTACCGAAGCCCGGTAACCGTGAAGCTCGGCGCAGCGAATGGCATGCCCGACGGCTACGACATTCAGTTTCGCGTGAATGACGGAGAATGGCAAACGTACGGTTCCGAAATGATTATGAATACGGACGGGATTCATGGGCTGGGCTATCGGACGATGAGTCCAGCCGGGGAACCGGGCTCCATCAAGTCGTTGACCTTGAAGATCGACCAGACCGCGCCCATGGCGACCGTAACGGCGGATCCGGTTACGTTGTGGCCGCCTAACCAGAGGCTGGTCCAGGTCACGGCTTCCGTCGACGCCAGCGATTCGGGCTCGGATATCGGTTCCGTCGTGCTGACCTCCATTACAAGCAATGAGGAGCTGCAAGCGGAGGATATTCAGGGTGCGGAGCTGGGCACGATGGACACCACATTCAGCTTGCGCGCGGCAAGATCGGGTGCAGACTCCGGCAGGATCTACACGATTACTTATACGGTCACGGATCAAGCCGGCAATGAAACCACGGCTGTGACCCAGGTGAACGTGCCGCATGATCAATCGAATCCATTGAATGATGGATTCTAGCGCTTGATAGACAGTCTGGAAGGGGAGAAGCATCTTGCTTACGATACAAAAACCGCTTGTGCATGGTCTGGAGAATCCATTGGGGCTGGATGTGTCTTCTCCCCGTTTTTCCTGGCTGTTAGAGAGCAACCAGCGCGGAGCGGTATGCGCCGCTTACAGAGTGAAGGTGTTCCTATCCGCGGAGGGGCTCCATCGCAGCGATGCAGATCTGGTGTGGGACAGCGGCAAGCGGATAGACCAAAGCCTAAGCCTGCTGTACGATGGTCCGCCGCTGCAGAGCAATATGCGCTACTGGTGGCAGGTTACGGTCTGGGACTGTCAGGGAAAGGAAAGCGAAAGCGTACCGGCATATTGGGATACGGGCTTGTTTCCCGGCGATTGGAGTGCTGAATGGATATGGCGGTCCGAGGAGATTAAGCCCAATGATTTTGCCTATTTCCGCAAATCCTTTGATCTACGGGGAGCCGTTGCGTGGGCCAAAATATTCGTATCCGCCCACCATATATTCCAATTGTTCGTCAACGGACAACGGGTTGGAGGCTATGGTTCTCCCGCTCCAACGGGAATACCTCATCGCGAATATTACTTGGCTTATGATGTGGCTACCCTCTTGTCGAGCGGTGTCAACTGCATTGGCGTTGCCGTTCATTATTTGGGCGGGAGCGGCCAGAACTATGTGAACGGAGTCCCGGGAATGCTGCTCCAGCTGCACGTGGAGCATGAGGACGGGACGGAGCAGCTGGTTGTATCGGATCTGACATGGCAGGCCTTAAGGCAGATTCCGCATCGCACCGGGACTCCATACCAGCAGAACCGCCGCTTATCGGCCATAGAGGACTATGACGCTGCTCTTCTGGAACCGAGCTGGCTGCAGCCCGATGTTGGAGATGAACACTGCACTTCGGTCGTTCTTGCTCATCCATCCGTACAGGAATGGTCACTCCATTGGCAGCAGCTCCCCGAGGCGGAAGAGCTGGAGTCTATCATCCCATCCGTGGCAGCGGAGCCGTCAATCGTGAACGGGGAAGAGGGGCTCATTCAGGTATTCGACGCTGGCAAAATCATATCGGGCTGGCCGCAATTGGCCTTGCCCGGTATGGCAGGCGTCACGGTACGGCTGCGGTATGCCGAAACGCTTGATGGCAGCGGGCGGGTTGTCCATCAAGTGTGCAACGAGACTTCGCATCATTATTACGACCTTTATACGATGCATGGACGCGGAGGGATCGAATATTGGCAGCCGGATTTCAGCTTTAAAGCCTTTCGTTATGTGGAGGTTACCGGCTATCCGAAATCGATTGAGGAAGGCCAGCTGCGAATTTGCTCAGCGGGTACAGTTATGGCACGGACGGGGCATTTCCGGTGCTCGTCCGACTTCTTGAACAAGCTGTACGACGTTTGCCTGCAGACGCAGCGCAACAATGTGCTGGGCCAGGTGGTCGACTGCCCGCATCGGGAACAGGCCCAGTATCTCGCGGATACCGATCTCCAAGCCGAGACGCTGCTTTATAACTTCGATGCCTATCCGGTATTGGATAAGACGCTGCAGGATTTTGCGGACGGCCAACTGGAGGACGGCTCCTTCCCTTTTGTGTTCCCTTCGAACTACGAGCATCCTGATTTTTTCCTTCAAATTCCGGAATGGGACCTGCATTATGCGACCTTGCTGTGGAAGCTATATCAGTTTAGCGGGAATACGCAGCTGCTCTCTCGATATTATGAGCCCCTCCAGGCCATGATCGATGGCTATCTGTCGTTGATATCGCCAGTAACAGGCCTGATTCCGGTCGGCCGCGGATGGCATATTAGCGATTGGCCCTATCCGACGGTTGAGCATGAAGGGGAATATCTGACTGTGCAGCAGATTAAGGCATGGCAGGCACTGCGAATCCTGTCGGAAGCCGCTGCCACGCTGGGTAGAGCAGATGACAGTGCGACGTATGCTGCCCATGCCGTAAGGCTGCAAGTCAGCGTTTTGAATGAGCTGTACGATGGTTCCAGCAAGCTGCTACGTGACAGCTCGGGTTCGACTGCCAGCCATCAAGGCGTTAATGCGTTGGCATTATACACCGGGCTGCTGCCTCAGAACGACCGTGACGCTGCATTGAAGGCCGTGGCAGGCAAACCGTGGGAGAGCAGGACCGTCTTATCGCTGCCGCTGCTCCGTCTTTTGTTCGAGGAGGGATTGCAAGATCAGGCCTACCATTTGCTGAGTAAATCGGATTATCCGGGGTGGGGCTATATGGTTGCACAAGGCGCCGAGACCATGTGGGAAGGCTGGGATGATATCGAGTCCCACTGCCATGCGTGGAACGGTTATCCCGGCCGCTTGCTGCAGGAGTATGTCTGCGGGATTCAGAGCGGAGCTCCCGGATTAGCGACGGCACGAATTCGCCCTTTTTTCGCGCCGGATCTGGACTTTGCCGAGGCTTCCGTTTCGACCGTAAGAGGCCCTATCTCCGTACGTTGGGAGCGGGGGGGCGGAACCGGCATTCAGATGCGGCTTGAGCTGCCCTGCACAATGAGCGCTACCGTTGTACTGGATTCACCGCGCTCCCGCCCCATTACCGGCCTCCTGATCGATGGTATAGAGATATGGGGAGGAGCAGCTTCAAGCAGCATGCCGGACGGCGTCGTCTGCTGCGGCTTGGACAATACCGAGCTTACACTTGAGCTGCTGTCCGGACATTATGAGTTAGCGGTTCGCTATTAGGCAGAGTCGTTCTTGCGGCCGACCAGCTTCGGCGATTCCGAGGCTCTATTTACAAGTAACGGACATACATGAAACGCTTAGTAGGGGAATCAGCCATCCCGATGGCTGATTCCCTATATTTGTTAGAGCTAGCTGCTGCTGAAGAAATTTCCGCTTGAACCGCAAAATTCATTTTGAAAACAGGTCAAAATGTGGTTGACGAGAAGGAACCTCGATACTACAATAAATGATGCAAACGTTTCCATTGTAATCGCTTTCATCTATGTTTGTTTCATTCTATATTTCGAACCTATTCTCTTATCATTGTCAGTTATTGTCGTACTTTACTTGATGGAAGCTCAACCCTGTTTATGCAAGCGTTTGCGCAATGAATGGCATCAACATAGCATCAGCTGTACCTAACCCAAGAACAGAAGGAGGCTATTTGTTCATGAGAATGACGGTTTCAAGCAAACGAACGTGGTCCATCATCATGATTTTTTCGCTGATTTTCTCCATGCTCGGCATTCCGCCATCAACGGCCAATGCCAATAAAGCGCCAAACCAGGTTACGCTGGTAGGAAGTCTGCAATCCGAACTAGGCCATAGCGCGGATTGGGATCCGGCGGCGGCCGCGACGACCATGCACGATATGGGGAACGGAGAATACAGGTTTACCGGCAGCTTGCCCGCGGGATCGTACGAATACAAGATCGCGATTGATGGCAATTGGAACGAGAATTACGGCTCCGCCCATTATTCCAATCCCAGCGGAGTGAACAAGGATGGCAACATCCTCATAACGCTCGCCCAAGACTCCCAGGTTACCTTTTATTACAATCATGGGACCCACCGGATCGCGGATTCTACATACTACGCTCCGATTGAGGCGGATAAGCTTCCCCGTGTGATCGGCAGCTTCCAATCGGGCATCGGCGAAGCGGCCGACTGGTCGCCTGCGGATGCGAGATTAATTATGCAGGATTCCGATTATGACAACGTATACACGGTGACGGCCGACGTGTACGAAGGGGATCATGAGTATCAAATCGTTTTGGGCAGCGATGCGGCAAGCCCGGTTCACCCCGCTAATCGGGAGGCGCTTCAGCTGCCGCAGGACGTGAAGGTTACGTTCAGCTACCATGCGGACAATCACGGGGTTGCTGCTCATTTCACGGTACCCGCTGATCCGGGAACGCCGGTTCCGGCTAACCATCTGCGCGTCCATTACAACCGGACGGACGCAAATTACGGCAGCATCGGACTGTGGATATTCGATGACGTTGCATCCCCGTCCGCCAATTGGCCGACAGGCGCAACGCCATTCCCGAGCGGGCAGCAGGACGGCTACGGGGCCTTCGTCGACATTCCGCTCAAGGACGGCGCCCAAAAAGTCGGCATCGTCGTTGTCGATCGCATCAGCGGCAATAAAGACGGCGGCGACAAGAAATTCACCCTAGCCTCGCCGGAGATGAACGAAGTATGGCTCAAGGAAGGCTCCGATACGGTATACAGCTTTGAGCCTGTTGACCTGCCGGCGGATACCGTGCGCATCTACTATCAACGGCAGGATCAGAACTACGATCCGTACGGTTTGTGGATATGGGGCGACGATGTTGCTGCGCCTTCGAAAGACTGGCCGACAGGAGCCACCATGTTCCCTTCAGGCCAAACCGACCGATATGGCGCTTATGTGGACATTCCGATGAAGCCGGGGGCCCAGAAGATGAATTTCCTCGTGCTGGATCCGTCCAAAGGAGACGCCGGGAAAGACGGCGGCGACAAAGGCTTCACCCTGGTAGACCGATACCAGCATCTGTTCATTAAAGAAGGCGACAACACCGTCTACACGTCTCCGTATGGGGAGGTGCCTACGGGGTTAGTCTCAGCAGAGGTATTGGCTCCCGGAAAGCTCCAGCTCGGATTTACGATGACCGATGGCTTGGAAGCGGATACGCTGAAGAATGAGCTGCAGATCAAGGATAAGGACGACCATACGGTTACCATTCAAGACGTGAAGATTGTCGGAAACACTACCATCGAAGTGTCGGCATTATTCCAGTTGGATCAAACTCCGCTTAAGGTAACCTACGCCGGAAAAACCGTATCGGCCTCGACCGGCTGGAGAATGCTGGATGAGATGTACGCTTACGACGGCGATGATCTCGGGGCGACCTATCAGGCTGGAGGAGCCGAGCTCAAGCTGTGGGCACCGACGGCAGCCGAGGTCACCGCGAATGTGTACAGCAAGGATGATGCCACGCAGTTGATCGGCAATGTAACCCTGCAAAAAGGCGCTAAAGGGGTATGGTCGGTTCAATTGAAGCCGGGGAACCTCGGGATCCAAGATTTTAGAGGATACTTTTATCAATACGAAGTGACCAACGACGGCGTGACGAAGACCGTGCTTGATCCATATGCCAAATCGATGGCGCAATTCAGAGTGAACACCAAGGGTGAGGCAGGACTGGACGGCGATACCGTCGGCAAGGCGGCTATCGTCGACTTGAGTCAAACGGATCCCGTCGGTTTCGGTTTTGCGGACATTCCTGGTTATGAGCAGCGGGAAGACGCCATCATCTGGGAGATTCACGTCCGGGATTTCACCTCGGATCCAACGATCGAGAACGACCTTCATAACGCCACTTGGGGCTCCTACGATGCGTTCAAAGAGAAGCTTGAATATATCAAGTCGTTGGGCGTTACCCATGTTCAGCTGCTGCCCGTGATGGCTTGGTATTACGGGGACGAAGCTGCCATGAAGAACAGGGAGCTGGAATATTCAGCAAAAGACAATGAGTACAACTGGGGGTATGATCCGCACAGTTATTTCTCACCTGACGGTGCTTACTCCGAGGATCCTACGGATCCGGAGCTTCGAATCAAGGAACTCAAGGCGATGATTAACGCCATCCACGAGGCGGACATGGGCGTCGTTCTGGACGTAGTGTACACCCATATGGCCAAGGCAGAATTCCTGAATGATATCGTGCCGAACTATTATGCCTTCCAGGACATCAACGGCAATTTCATTGGCGGCTTCGGCAACAACCTGGCAACCAACCACAAGATGGCCGAGAAGCTGATGGTGGACTCGGTGAAATACTGGTTCGACGAATACAAAATCGACGGCATGCGCTGGGACATGATGGGCGACGCCACCTATGAAGCCGTGCAGAACGCCTATGATGCCGCTGCAGCCATCAACCCGAAAGCGCTGTTTATCGGCGAGGGCTGGGTCACGTTCGGCGGTCATCTGTCGGATCCTTCCCTGGCGGGCAAGGGGGCAGACCAGAATTGGATGGATAAAACGGACGACGTCGGCGTCTTCTCCGATGAGTTCCGCAACGAGCTGAAATCCGGCTTCGGCAATGAAGGAGAGCCACGATTCATTACGGGCGGCGCGCGCGACATCCAAACCATTTTCAACAATATCAAGGCGCAGCCGAGCAACACGAAGGAAGACGATCCGGGTGACATGGTTCAATACATTGAAGCCCATGACAATTTGCCGCTGTACGACATTATTGCGCAGTCCATCAAAAAGGACCCTTCGATTGCAGCGAATGATCTGGAGATCCATAAGCGCATTCGCCTGGGCAACCTGCTCACCTTGACTTCGCAAGGAACGGCGTTCCTCCACGCAGGACAGGAGTACGGGCGGACCAAGCAATGGCTGGGCCCAGGGGTTCCCGAGCAGAAATACCATGAATTAGAGGACGAGGCAGGAAACCGTTTCGGTTATTTCATCCACGACTCCTACGACTCTTCCGATGCCATCAACATGTTCGATTGGGAGAAAGCGACGGATGAAGCCAAATATCCGGAGAACAACAAGACGCGGGAATATACGACCGGACTGATCGAGTTGAGAAAATCGTCCGACGCTTTCCGCCTTGGCGATCAGTCCATGGTGAATTCGAATGTGACGCTGCTGCAGATTCCGGAAGTAAAGGCGCAGGATCTGGTCATTGCATATAAGAATAAAGCGACGGACGGCACCGGCCATTATTATGTGTTCGTTAATGCCGACAACCAGTCGAGAACGTTGACGATTAATGAGGATCTCACCTCCGGCACGGTGGTGGTCGATAACGATGAAGCGGGCACGACAGGCGTTAAAACGAAGTCCGGCTTCACGTTAACCTCCGGCTCGATTAAGCTTGAGCCTCTGACGGCCATTGTGATTAAAATGAATGCTAAGATTGATGACGGCGGCAACGGCAGCAACCCTGGCAGCGGCAACGGAAGCGGAAACGGAGGCGGGGGAGCAGGCGGCAATCCGCCTGCCGATCCGGGAACGAAGCCAAATCAGGGGCAGCGGATCGTCAACGAAGAGTCGCTGCGCAGCGGACAAGAGAAAGTGGCGATTCAGCTCGGTGCCGAAGATATCGAGGTTCTCCTGCCGCTGACGGCAGGGGATATTCTGGGGACGAAGCCGTTAGAACTGAAACAGGACGGCGTGATGGTACAGCTTCCGTCCGCGCTGCTCAAAGCGCTGCGCCAGCTCGTATCGGCAGAGGAGGCTAAGGATGCGGTCATCTCGTTTAAGCTGGAGGAGCTTGGGTCGCAAACGGCAGCCTCACTCGTAGCCAAAGCAGCTGCTGCCGAGAAGGCCAAATTGAAGCAGGGCAGCAAGATGTATGATTTCCAGCTATCCGTCCGCACGAAAGACAGCAAGGAATATAAGCTTGAGCACTTCATAACACCTGTAACGATTGGATTTGCCGTCGACAGCGCTATTTACGGCAAGCTGGCCGGCATCTACCAAATCTCGGATCAGGGACCATTGAAATATGCCGGCGGCAAGCCGGTAAACGGGCAGCTGACGGCTGAAGTCAGTCAATTCAGCTACTATGCCGTGCTGGAATACGACAAATCGTTTTCGGATCTTGCCGGCCATTGGTCCGAGCAGGCGGTAAAAGAGCTCGCAGCCAAGCATATTGTAAATGGCACCGACGATGCGAAATTCAGTCCGAATCAGCAGTTGACTCGTGCACAATTTGCCGCGATGCTCGTTCGTGCCCTGGGCCTTGAAAGCACGCAAGGAGCGGCCTTCACGGATGTGGACGGCGAAGCATGGTATGCTTCCTCCGTTGCGGCGGCTTACCAGCACGGGCTGGTGAACGGCAGAGGCAAGGACACGTTCGCACCGAACGCGGCCATCACCCGCGAGGAGCTGGCTGTCATGCTCTACCGTGCATACGGAGCCAAGGGGAATGCCTCCACTTCGGTGGAAGCACCGGATCTGAAGGATCGGGGGCAAATTTCTCCATGGGCAGTCCAAGAGGTGAATGAAGCCTTGTCCCTTGGCTTGATGAAGGGGCATGCCAATGGCACGTTTACGCCTCACGTCAAGACCACCCGTGCCGAAAGCGCACAAGCCATGCTGAATCTGTTGGACCAACTCTGAAGTAGCACTAGATATTCTTAAGCAAGAAAGATTAAATCAGGAAAAGAGCCCTGGATGATACCAGCGGCTCTTTTTACCGTCATACGACAGTATTTGCGTTTTTCTTACTCATCCGCCTTATAAATAGAAAGTATGCACTCCTAGCCTACCGTCGACTCTAGTACGCAGAGTTATATGAGTGGTCTTGGTTGGTTCGACTGTCATTCTCTTATAATTTAGAAGTCCTTCAGGCCCCTGAAGGACTTTTTTTGTGCCTTTTGTCGCAGAACCATTGGATTATTTATGTGATTTTGTTATAGTTACCCTACCTCTATGATCTTGCTTGCCTCGGCTTGGCCCCTCTGTTCTTAAACAATTCTCTGCGTTCCACCAGGGCTTTCCGGACACAGGATGATCATGCCCGCATCATATTAGCTAGGCGATGATCTGATACCAAATGGAATGGATTGTGAATCAGCAGGCCTGTCTCGCGAGGAAAATGCATCTAACTTCGAATTGAGACGTAGTATGTGTTATATCCTTCATTTACCTATGTTTTTACGGATGTTTCAAAAGGCGGTTATAGGTCGAATCAGTCATCGCTCTATAGGAGTAGGGGAGGTGTTAATTCTTGAATGGCTCGAAATCCGTGAAGCTGCTCCTGCTTATGGCGGTTATCGCGATCGTGAATATTGTCCTGGTTTCGCCCGGGCTGCTCGGTTTCCAAGTCGGCGGCGATAACGCTTTCCAGTCTGCACTGGTCATCACCGTATGGGTTGTCAGTGTTCTTGGACTCTTTTATGGCAGTTATGTTTTGTTGTTCAAGTCTCCGGCTGCAAAACCGATCCAAACGATTCAGACCCGTGAGGATTACATAGACGCGCTTCATCATTATCGCAATGTGAAAGTGCTGAAGAATGATATCGCCCTTGCCCTGGACCAATTGGAGCGAATCGAGAAAAAGAGAAATGCGCTGCTGGGCGTTCTGGGTCAGCGTTTTGAGCAAACGGAGCTCAGTTATAAGAAATTCATGGCGGTCATCGATGAGGTTGAGAAGCTGTTCTATCTCAATATTCGAGGAATTCTGAACAAGCTTGGCGTCTTCGCCGCATCCGATTTCGCCCGCATGGCCGATCAGCCGAAAGCCTCCCAGCTGTCCAGCAAGGTGGCGCAGAAAAAAACGGCGTTATACCAAGAGTACTTGGCTTACGTGACCGGTTATCTGGAGGCGAATGAGGAAATCATGCTCAAGCTTGATAAGCTGCTGCTGGAGATCTCTTTGCTCGGCAGCACCGATTACCGGGATGTGGAGGAGATGCCGTGCATGAAGGAAATCGATGCGTTAATCAAGCAAACCAAATTATACAAGCAATAAGAGAGGGAGATGATTATGCGAAGCAAGGGTAGTGCCTTTGTCGTATTAGTGGCCATTGCAGTGGTCGTGTTTGTTCTAGTGTATGCGGGGATCACGTTAACCTCCAATCTGGGCAAAAGCCAAGCCGAGGTCGATTCGGAAGGCGCGGCTAAGAAAATCAACAAAATCTACAAGGATATCGTGGTCACGACCGCCGACCCCATAAAAGGCCAAGTCGATCTGGACCCGGTTGCTGTAGCCGACTCCCTGCCCGATATATCCAAGTTTCCGATCTCGGTCGAGAATACGACGAACTTGTATGTTGAGATCTTCTCCTCGCCCGAGAAGGCAGGGCCAGGCATTGACGGATGGCTGAATGAAGTGGCAGAGGAGTTCAACAGCTCCAAGCCGATGGTGAACGGCAAACCGGTATCCGTGAAGATCCGTAATATCGCTTCGGGAACCGCAACCGATTACATAACATCCGGGAAGTACGTGCCGGACGCTTTTACGCCTTCCAATGAGCTGTGGGGGGAGATGGTCAAGGAATATGGCGTCAAAGCCGAGCTCGTATCCAAGCGCCTGACGGGGAACGTCACCGGCGTCGTCACCCGAAAGGCCAAATACGACGAGTTGGTGGAGAAGTACGGCTCCTTGAACGTCAAAACGCTGACGGATGCGATTGCGAATAATGAATTGGCGATGGGTTACACGGATCCTTTTGCCAGCTCGACGGGGCTTAACTTTCTGATCACGGCCCTTGAAACGTTTGACAGCTCCGATCTGCTTAGCGAAAAAGCGGTGCAGGGCTTCGAGAAATTCCAAGCGAACGTCCCTTTCACGGCTTCGACCACGATCCAGATGCGCGATGCGGCGAAGTCCGGCATGCTGGATGCCTTTGTTCTGGAGTATCAGACCTATGTCAACGCGGCGGACATGAAGAGCGGTTACGTCTTTACCCCGTTTGGCGTAAGGCACGACAGTCCCTTGTATGCGCTCGGGAAAGTGCCGAAGGAGAAGCTGGACATCATTAAGAAATTCGCGGCGTTTGTTGAGCAGGACAAATACCAGAAGTTAGCCGACAAAAAAGGCTTCAACGGTCTAAACGATTACCAATCCGAGCTTGAGGTCGTCGACAGCAGCCTGCTGCCGTCCGCCCAGAAGCTGTGGAAAGAGAAAAAAGACGGCAACAAGCCGGTTGCGGCTGTGTTTGTAGCGGACGTGTCGGGAAGCATGGATGGCGAGCCGTTAAACCGTCTCAAGGAATCGCTGTTAACGGGACAGAAATATTTGGGCCGGGATAACAGCATCGGCTTTGTATCGTATTCCACGGACGTTACGATCAACCTTCCGATCGGCAAGTACGATTTGAATCAGCAGTCGATGTTTGTCGGAGCGATCAACAGCCTTGAAGCCAGCGGGAATACTGCGACCTTTGATGGCATCGTGGTGGCGATGAAGATGCTCCAGGACGAGATGGCGGCGAATCCGGACGTGAAGCCCCTGATTTTTGTGCTGAGTGATGGAGAGACAAACGTTGGGCATTCCCTCGACGATATTCGAGAACTGATCCAAGCCTACAAAATCCCGGTATACACGATTGGCTATAATGCCGACATCCAGGCGCTCCAGAGCATTTCCAGCATCAATGAAGCCGCGAGCATCAACGCGGATACCGACGATGTCGTCTACAAAATCGGCCAGCTGCTGAATGTGCAGATGTAGCATCATCACAAGCGTTTTTCACATATAACGAAATGGTTCACACAAGAAACTTGGAGGAGGGGTTATATTGTCATTTACGATGGAAGTCATTAGTCCCGAAGAGATTAAGACGGCGATTGAAGAGCAGGTGAAGCCTGAGCCGGAAGAAGTCACGCAGCTAAAGGAGCTGGCGGCTAACAATGTGCAGGCCATCATGGAGCTGGATATCGAATCGCTCGAGAAGCGAAGACAAGTGCTGCAATCCATTGAAAGCTTTGGGATCAGCTCGATGAGATCCTCCTCGGAGAAGAATGCGCTCCTGCAGGTTCAGGTGGGAAGATTATCAAAAACCGGGGATGAAGGCGGTCAAGTGGCTAAAGGGTTAACGGAGCTGCAGCTGCAGCTGAAGGATCTGGACCCAAGCGTCGTGGATTTTGCGAAAAGCGGGCTGCTGGGGATGGTATTTAACCCGCTGCGCCGATATTTTGCCAAGTTTCAAAAGGCCGATGCCGTCATTTCGGATATCATTATTTCTCTGGATAAAGGAAAAACCGTATTAAAGAACGACAACACCACGCTGGAGATTGAACAGCAAACCCTCCGCGAGCTCACCAAAAAGCTGCAAAAGGAAATTCAGCTGGGCATGCTCATGGACGCAGAGATCGAGTCTCAGGTCGAGGCGGCTAAAATACGGCAGGAGTCGGAGGATAAAATCCGGTTTATCACCGAAGAGGTGCTGTTTCCGCTGCGCCAGCGCGTGATGGACCTGCAGCAGATGCTGGTCGTGAACCAGCAGGGAATCATGGCCATTGAAGTGGTCATTCGGAACAACAAAGAATTAATTCGCGGCGTGGATCGGGCGAGAAACGTAACGGTAACGGCGCTGAAAATCTCGGTCACGGTGGCTAGTGCCCTGTACAACCAGAAGATTGTCCTGAAGAAAATCGAGCTGCTGAACGAAACCACGAACAACCTGATCAGCGCTACCTCCAAAATGCTGAAGGATCAAGGTGCGGCGATCCATAAGCAGTCGCTGGAAACGAGCATCTCCGTCGATACCTTGAAGCAAGCGTTCACGGATGTGCTGTCGGCGCTCGATTCCATCAGCACATACAAGCAGGAGGCTCTCCCGCGGATGCGTGAGACGATCCATCAGTTCAGTGAGCTGGCGGTCACGGGTGAGCAGCAGATCCAGCGCTTGGAGCGGGGGCAGAAGCTGGGCTTATAGGGGAAGCCAGGGATATCATCAAAAAAAGAGTGTGCAGTCGTGATGCTGCGCACTCTTTTTACTTGGCCCGAGCCTAGGCTCGCAAATAGTTGAGCAGAATGTGCTTGAGAATCGCCAGCTGCTTCTCCGGCGCGAGGTCCGGCTCGACCACTAGGATGTTTTTCTGGAGGGACAGCTTTCTGGCAAAAATGCCGAATGTATTCACGATGGTGGTCAGCGTCTCGGAAATCGGAAGATCGGCTTGAACCGATCCGTCTTCAATGCCTTGTTCCACAATCGTTGAGAATACCTGGGATATGTCCCGGTAGACGGCGTTAAACAGCTCGATGTCCTCCAGAGGCTCCGTGAACTGGGCGGCATAACTCTCGAAGTTCTCAAGCAGCTTGACGTTCGAGCTCGTCTGCTGCTCCAGCAGGGAAATGAAGTGGTCGAACAGCAGCTCCAGCTTCTCCATGCAGGAAACCTTCCGTTCCGCGATGGAAAGGAAGGTTTCGAGAACGGCCTCCAGCTTTTTCGTAGCAACGGCAACGACGAGTTTCTCCTTACGCGGAAAAAACCGGAAAATGGTGGCTATGCCCATTTTGGCCTCGGTGGCGACATCCTGCATGGTGGCTGTTTCAATGCCTTTATGAGTAAATACGTACTCTGCTGCTTCGATGATGAGTTGCGTTCGGGCATTTCGGGTTTCGGGATTCATAATCGGGCCTTCTTTCAAACATGACGATTTTATTTTACCCGTATTATATCCTCCCACCCTTTTGACGACAACAAGAGCGTATACATCGGCGGAAACAGCGGCCCGCACAAGGACCGCTGTTTTATGGCGTTATTTCAATGGAATATTCTTTAATGAGGGACGTAAGTTCTTGAAAGGTGAATTTATGATTTACCATATCGACCGTAAAATCCTCCGCTTGTTTTTGTTCCATGATAAATCGATAACCGTTGTAACGTAGAAACAGGAGAAGAGCCGTGAAAGCTGTTCTTTTGTTGGCATTTTGAAATGGGTGATTTTGTCCCAGTGATTCGAATAATGCGGCTGATTTTTCCCAGATGGATAAATAAGCGTCTTCTCCAAAAGTTGATGGTTGAGGCCGATGGAGGGCAGACTCCAGTAAATGTGAATTTTTCACACCGATATGCTCGCCAATGCTATATTTCTGTATCATTGCCACGTTTATGGCGATAACCTCTTGAGAGGTTAGATAACGTATAGGGCTCATCGATCTTTTAACCCTTTTAAGGTCTGGTCGTATTCGCTCATGATCTCAGACAAAGTATCTAAGAAATCAGGGCTGAGGCCGTCAGGAAGGGAGACCTTATTAGCTTTTTTAATGATGATCTCTCCATTTGTTTGATTAACATCAATTTGTACCGTATCACCTAATTCTAAGCCGATCTGTTTGAGAGCATCCGTCATCGTAATTCCCAAGCTGTTGCCGAATTTAGTTACTTTCCGTTCCATTTCGTTCACCCTGCTCATATAAAGTTTCCTCCTTATCATATTATTCAACTGTTATAACAATTATACATTCAATGAGGAGCAAGATAAATCTTTGCCATGGGTAAGTAGATAAATGCAGGAATCGGGTATACATTAGGAAGAAATTTATGATCATGGATATAGAATCATCCGGATTGAAGGGAGGCGCTGCAATTGGAACAACGGAACGAACTTATGGCCGTCGCTGCAAGCAAGTTCGGACTCTTGGAGAAGGATAAGGTACAGACGCATGTTTCCGAACACAGCCTTATCCGTTCTTATCAACTTGGTGCCAAGATCGTTTATGTGCGCATAACGGAGGAGTCCCACAAACCGTATGTGAAAATTGAGGGCGAGGTGCAGTGGGTCGAGTTTCTCGGAAGTAAGGGAGTCTGCGTTTCGAGACCGCTTTATTCGGTGGAAGGGAATCTGGCGGAGCGTATCCGGATGGAGGACCGTGAATTTACGGTGGTTTGTTACGAGGAGGCCAAGGGGCGTCCGGTCGGGGAGAACGATGCCGATGAGAGCTTATACAGGCGAATGGGCCAATTCATGGGCTGCATGCATCGCATCACCAAAGGGTATACCCATCTGGATCCCGTTACAAAACGGCCTGATTGGTCGGATGAGGCGGAGAAAGTTCGGCATATCGATTTGCCGCTAACCGAGAAAGGGATCACCCGTCGTTATGAGGCATTGCTCCATTATATATCGAAGCTTCCGATTGCAGTGGACGCTTATGGGCTGATCCATGCGGATTTTCATTACGGCAATTTTTTTGTCTATGAGGATTCGTTATGCTTGATTGATTTTGATGCCAGCCGATATTCATGGTTCATTGATGATATTGCGGTCGCCGCGTTTTTCTCGGGTCTAACCGAAGGGGCGGATGCGGAGCCGGGTCCGTTTCTGACCCCGTTTCTGGAAGGATACCGTCTGGAGTATCATCTGGAGGAACAGTGGTTTCGAGAAATCCCGTATTTCATGAAGCTGCGAGAAATGGGGCGTTATATTAAGCTATTCCATGCCTGTGGAGGGAAGCTCGATAAACTCCATCCGTGGGGGCAATGGTATATGAGGGGACGCAAGGAAAAGATTTTGCGAAGTTTCCCAGCAATTGAATAAGCGGAAAGCCTTGGTTCGAGTCGGAACCAGGGCTTTTTTTAGTTAACGTAAGGGTCTGCCGCAGCGTATTCAGCCGAAGAAGAAGGTCGCCTAAACCAAGGATTAAATCATGAATTACTCGAAACAGGAAATTAATTCAAGCACGATCAATTATTGCATTGACAGCAAATAGCGAATCTATTAGTATGTGCATAACTTATTAAACCTACCAGATAACTTAGATTATAGGGGTGCGTTCGTTTCACAAGTTTTTGACAGAGCATGATGCATATATTTCATATGCATATGTCTACTACATGGGGGGATTACAATGAAAGCCAGAAAGTTAGGTTTACTCTTATCGTCGATCGTGCTGATGATGTTGATCGCGGCATGCGGCAATGGTTCCGACCAGGGAGCAGAGAGCGCAGCCGAAGACAAAGAAAGTGAGAAGCAAGCCGAACAACAAGAGTACAAAGACGAGCTGAACATTGCGCTTACGGCTCAGCCGCCTACGTTGGATACGGCCTTGACGGTATCGGCGGTAGCGTTGGATACGGCAGGCAACATCTTCGAACAGCTCTACACACTGAATGCAAACTATGAGCCCGTACCGGCTCTGGCAGAGTCGGTCGAAAGAAGCGAGGATGGTTTAACGTATACGTTCGCCCTTCGCCAAGGCGTGAAGTTTCACAACGGGAAAGAGATGACGTCCGAGGATGTTGTAGCCTCGATGAACCGCTGGCTGGTGACTTCGTCCCGTGCGAAGGTGCTGCTAACGAATGCTAAATTTGAGGCCGTCGATAAGTATACCGTGAAGCTGACTGTAGAGGCGCCTACATCCGACGTGTTGATTCTTATTGCATCGCAAGCGCAGTTCCCTTCCATCATGCCGAAAGAGATTGTAGAATCGGCGCCGGCTGACGGAATCAAGGAGTACATCGGTACAGGACCTTATAAATTCCAGGAATGGAAGCAGGATCAGTACATACACTTGGTGCGTAATGAAGATTATCATCAGGTGGCGGATACGGAGCCAAGCGGATTTGACGGGCGAAAAGAAGCTCCTACCAAGAATCTGTACTTCCATTTTGTTACGGATCATTCCACGCGCATTGCAGGCGTGAAGACCGGACAGTACGATGTGGCGGACAGCATTCCGATCGAAAGCTATGATGAGCTTGCTGCCGACAGCAATATCAATTTGCTCTCGTTCCCTGGAGGTGCACTGACCGCATTTTTCAATACCAGCGAGGGATTGTTAAAGGACGTGAAGATTCGCCAGGCCATTCTCGCCGCGTTTAATAATGAGGAGATCATGTTGGCGAGCTTCGCCAAGCCGGATTTATACTCCCTGGCGCCGGGTTACCTGAATACGAACCAAGTCCAATGGTCGACCGAAGCCGGAGCGGAGTATTACAATCAGTCGAATCCGGAGAAGGCCAAGCAGCTGCTGCAAGAGGCCGGTTATAACGGCGAAGAAATCACGCTGCTGACGACCAAGGACTATAACGAGATGTACACGGCCACATTGGTCATTCAGGAGCAGCTTCGCCAGATCGGCATGAACGTAAAAGTGGAGAATTTCGATTTCCCGACATTTCTAGAAACGAAGAACGACCGCTCCAAGTGGGACATTTTCGTTGCGAGCACGGGCTATCAGATTACGCCGCCGCAGCTGCTGGCCGTCAATCCGGATTGGGCCGGTCTTGATAATGAAACGGTCAAACAGGCGCTGATCGATATTCGCGGCGCAGCTACGCCGGAAGCCGCCAAGCAGGAATGGGAGAAGCTGCAGGGCTTCCTGTACGAATTTGCTTCCTCCACCGTCATCGGCCATTATAATGGCGTCGTCGCCACAACGAAGAAGCTTGAAGGCTTCGAGTTGTTCGAAGCACCGGTGGTTTGGAATGCCAAAGTAGCGAAGTAAGCGTATATGGAGGGTGTTACAAGTTACCGGAGTAACTTCGATAACACCTTCCTTTTTTGAAATTGGATTCATAGACCATGTACAAATGAGGGGTTTGCCGTGCTGGCTTATATTACGAAAAGACTTTTGTCGCTGATTCCTGTACTGGCCGTTGTCACCATCGCTATTTTTCTGATCATCCACATTACGCCAGGGGATCCGGCGGCGGCCATATTGGGAATGGAGGCGTCGCAGGAGGAAATACAGCAGCTGAATCAGGACCTGGGATTGGACCGCCCCATACTCGAACAATATACGAGCTGGGTAACCAACGTGTTCAAGGGGGATCTGGGGGATTCGATCTTCATGAATCAGCCGGTCAGCGAAGCGATTGCGGAGCATGTAACCCCCACGCTATCGCTGGCCATTCTGGCACAGGTTATCGCAATTATACTGGCGATTCCCTTCGGGATTATCGCTGCTTACAAGCGAGGGTCCCTCGCAGATTATACGCTGATGGGGATATCCTTGCTGGGCATGGCTTTACCTAGTTTTTTGCTGGGATTGTTCCTTATGCTGTTTGTTGGCGTCAAGCTGCAGTGGCTGCCAGTGGCTGGATATGAACCGCTCAGCAGCGGGCTCTGGGAACATATGAAGTATCTGATTCTTCCCGGCATTTCCCTCGGGACCATACAGGCAGCCCTGATTACGCGGATGACCCGTTCGTCCATGCTGGAAGTGCTGAATTTGAATTTCATCAAGACAGCCAGATCCAAAGGCTTGCATGAAATGAAGGTGCTGTTCAAACATGCGTTTCGGAGCGCGTTTCTGCCCATTCTGACCGTCATTGGACAAACGTTTGGCACGTTGGTGACAGGGGCCGTGGTCGTGGAGGCGATATTCAATATTCCCGGATTGGGTCAATTGATCTTGAATTCCATTGCCAGAAGGGACTTCGCGGTGATCCAAGGCGTGGTGCTTGTCGTTACGCTTATGTACGTCACCATCAACTTAATCATCGACTTGCTTTATGGAGCGGTTGATCCGCGTGTTCGTTTGGAACGCAAATAAAAGAGGTGTGATTGGATGGCAACTGTTCAGGAAAAAGAATACGTCGCTCAAGTCAGTAAAAAGCTGAAAAAAGAGCAGCGTGCACTAGGATATCGCCGACTGAGGTCGAACTATGGGCTTTTGATCGGAGCGACCATTTTTGTTTTGTTGGTGATTCTGGCGCTGATCGGACCGCTCTTCACGAACTACGGTCCGTATGACATGAAGGTTGTGGAACGTTTAATGCCGCCAGGGGCCGAGCATTGGCTGGGTACCGACGAATTCGGCCGGGATTTGTTAACCAGGCTTCTCTACGGCGCCAGGGTATCGATTAGCGTAGGACTGGCGGTTGCGCTGCTGTCCTCCGCTCTGGGGCTCGTGATCGGCGTCTATGCCACGTACTATAAAACATTGGATCATATTCTCATGCGCATCTGTGACGGATTGATTGCGATTCCGGGCATCTTGCTAGCTATTGCCTTAATGGCTGCGCTCGGCGCATCCGCCATCAATGTCATCACGGCGCTAACCATCGTGTTCACGCCGAATATCGCCCGGGTCGTTCGCTCGGCCGCGCTGGTGGTCCGCGAGCAAACCTACATAGAAGCAATGCATGTCCAGGGGGCAAGCTCCACGCGCATCATATGGCAGCACATCGTGCCCAATACGCTATCTCCGCTACTGGTGCAGGCTACCTTCGTGTTTGCCGAAGCCATTATATCCGAGGCCGCGCTAAGCTTTCTCGGAGCGGGCATTCCTGCGCCTGAAGCCAGCTGGGGGAATATTCTGCAGGCGAGCAAGCTTGTTATTTATAAGGCATGGTGGATGGTTGTATTTCCAGGAGCAACGCTTGTTCTATCTGTCCTGAGCTTAAATTTGCTGGGCGACGGACTGCGTGATTTGCTGGATCCCCGCGTGAAGCAAAAGCTGAGAAAGTCATGAATATAAAGCTGGAGGTAATTTCATGAATAACGAGCCTCTATTGGAAGTGAACAATCTAAAAACGCATTTTCATACCGAGCGGGGGAAAGTGACGGCCGTCAACGGAGTCAGTTTTTCCATGAATAAAGGCGACATCATCGGCATTGTCGGGGAATCCGGCAGCGGAAAAAGCGTAATGTCCCAATCGATCATGAGGCTGCTGGACCATACGGATGCGATCGAGTACGAGGGAGAGATTCTGTTTGAGAAGCAGAACCTGCTGTCTCTCCCGCATTCTAAATTGCGGGCGGTCCGGGGCGACAAAATCTCCATGGTTTTTCAGGACCCGCTTACCTCCCTAAGTCCCGTATATACGATTGGCAATCAAATCGGTGAAGCCATACGCCTCCATCAGAAGAAGTCCAAGAAAGAGGCCCGTCAGCAAGCCATTGAGATTCTGCGGATGACGGGTATTCCATCTCCGGAAGTGAGAGTGGATGAATATCCTCATCAGCTGTCGGGAGGGATGCAGCAGCGTGCAATGATTGCCATGGCGCTTTCCTGTGAGCCCAACCTCTTGATTGCGGATGAACCGACAACCGCGCTCGACGTAACGATTCAAGCGCAGATTCTGGAGCTCATTGCGGACTTGAACCGAAAAATGGGCATGGGCGTGCTGTTCATAACGCATGATCTGGGTGTCGTATCGGAAATTTGTACGGGTGTGAAGGTGATGTACTTAGGGCAAATCGTGGAGGAAGCCCCTACGGAGCGCTTGTTTCACACGCCGCTGCATCCCTATACGCAGGGACTGATTCAATCAATCCCCAAGCTGGAAGGAGACAGGAGCGACCCGCTTCATGTCATTGAGGGAACGGTGCCCTCTCTCACGGATATTCCTCAGGGCTGCGGCTTTTCTTCACGATGTCCATATGCCGATGAGTTATGCCGTACCTCAGAGCCGCCGATGCGAACGGCCCATACAGACCATCGAGTGAAGTGCTGGCATTACGAGGCCATCAACGATTCGCAAGGGAGGGAGACAACCGTTGGAACAAGCAGCTGATCATTCAATTTTAAAAGTAAGCTCCCTTCACAAGCAGTTTCCGGTGTACGGATCTTTCGGTAAGTTATGGGGCGCCAAGGGATATGTGAAAGCCGTAACGGATGTTTCCTTTCAATTAAGAGAGGGAGAAACGTACGGTCTTGTTGGAGAATCCGGTTCCGGTAAAACCACCACGGGGCGTACCATCTTAGGATTAACCCCGGCAAGCCAAGGTCAGGTTCTATACCGGGACCGGGATTTGGCTGCGATGTCGAGGGAGGAAATGCGGAACTTCCGCAGGGACGTACAGCTTGTTTTTCAAGATCCGTTCTCATCACTCAACCCGAGGAAGAGAATCGGCCGGATTCTGGAGGAACCCCTGATTATTCATAAAATGGGAGACAAGGCAGAGCGTCAGGAAAAAGTCTTTCACATCTTGAAAACCGTGGGCCTGCAGCCGGAGCATTATTTCCGTTTTCCCCATGAATTCTCAGGTGGTCAACGCCAGCGTTTAGGCTTGGCGCGCGCGCTCATCATGAATCCGAAGATTATCGTATGCGACGAGCCGGTCTCGGCACTGGATGTCTCCATTCAGTCGCAAATTTTGAATATGCTCAAGCATCTGCAGCGGGAATTGAAATTAACGCTATTATTTATTACGCATGATATCAGCGTGGTTCGTTATATTTCCGATCGGATCGGCATTATGTATCTCGGAAAAATAATGGAGGAGGCTTTGACGGACGATTTGTTCCATGAGCCATTGCATCCCTATACGAAGGCACTGTTCTCGGCGGTACCTGACTTTACCCGCAGCCGATTAAAGGAACGGATCATGTTGCGGGGGGAAATCCCGTCCCCCTTATCGCCGCCAAGCGGTTGTGTTTTTCATACGCGCTGTCCCTATGCAACGGATGTATGCAAGGCAGAGGTTCCGGCTTTAAGAGAAGTTCGGCCCAACCAGAAGGTAGCTTGTCATCTGGTTGATGAGAGCCGTTCATCCTGAAACGAAGACTAAAAGAAAAGAGGCGAAGAACATGACAACGTTAAAAATTGTAGAGGGCCAGGATCAAATATTCAATGAAGCTGGGTTTCAGATCGCAGGAAACCATGGCCCGAATCTGGAGGGCGGCTTGTCACCGAGAGAACTGCTGGAAGCGTCCCTGGCGCTGTGCGTATCCATCTCGCTCCAAAAAATAATGGCTTACGACGGCGTGGATTACGATAAGTCTTCCATTCATGTCGAAGTGTCGTCGGTAAAGGCAGAGGATAAAAGCAATAAGTTCTCGCATTTCAACGTCCATGTCACACTGCCGCCAACCCTGGAGGCAGCGTACAAGGAGAAGCTAAAATCTGTTGTAGAACGCGCCTGCACGATCGGCAATACGCTGAAGAGCGAGGCCGTTGTTGAACTGATCGAAGTGAATGAGCCCATCGAAACGAGCAGCAATGCGTAATGGATAAGCTTTTGTGTTAATTTTTCAAGCCAATCCAACAACAGCCTTAGTCCAGGATTCATCGCGGACTCAGGCTGTTCTGTTCTTAAGGGACCATGCAATGCAATATTATGAGTGCGTGCTGTATCTATTTTCGCCGTACGCCGTATAGCGTTCGGGATGAATTGCTGGAATGTGTCATGCCGTTATAAAGCAATCATTTCACGCTTACTCCAGAATCCGCATAATGCAATCCCAGCTGATAAGCTCGTTCGAGCAAACTCTCCATATGCTCCGGTCTGCCCTCTAACGTATCATAGAAGAATTCCACACGGGAATTTTTGATTCCGGAGTAGTCGGCCATCCCGATATTGAGGGAAAGGGATAACATCTGATCATAGCCCCGCTTGGCAAAATGATCTTCCGAAGCTCCCGCGAGCGCCAGCCATAACACCTGTTGGTGATGAAGCTTTGATCCGCCTCCGTAAGCAAAGCCATGATTCCAGACACGGTCGATATACCCTTTCAGCATGGCCGGGATTCCGTACCACCACACCGGGAAGATATAGGCCAGCGCGTCGTGCTCCTTCATTCGTGCGATTTCACCCTCAACCTCAGGAGAATACCGTTTGTTAGGATCAGTCCAATCGGGTTCGTCTGCCTCCCACAGGACCGGATCGAAACCGATGCGGTGGAGGTCCAGAATTTCCGCTTCATGCCCGGAGTCGCGAAGCCCTTGTACAAACTTCTCGGTAACTGCAAATGTAAAGGAATTTTCGCGTGGATGCGTAACAACCGTTAATACCTTCATTAAGGTTCACCGTCTCTTTCTTCTCTTCGAATTTGAATGCCAAATTGTTCAATACGTGTCATTGCAGTTTCAAGAGGAACCAGCGTTTCCGGTAGATAGAAGCCTCCGGGAGCAGGAGGTGAGCCGTCCCAACCCAGAATACGCTCAATGGAGAGAAGGATACCGAGGGCGGTAAAATGTGCCTGTCCTTTCGGATCAGTCAACGCGATTCTCCGTTTCGTGGAACGGCCGTCAAGAAGAACACCTTCAAGATCAATGTAGAGGTCTTGGGAGGCCTTGCCTCCAGCCCGTGTTCCTATAGAGTCATGAATGGCGAAGTCGAATCGAATATTAGGCGCTCCCGTAACAGCAGCGAGGCTTGGAACATCCAACAGACTCATGGGATGACCTTCTACCCGGGAACCGTTTGAAAGAATTATGCTTCTCGGATACTTCGCAGCCTCAACCCACTTCCATATCCCGTTTTCCCGGAGGAGAGCACGGCTGATAAACCCTTCGGTTTCCTCCAGCGTCATAGGCCCCATCGGATCGCGTTCATCATAGTGACCAGCCAAGCTAATTGATTGGATGCTTCGGAAAGACTTCGCCTCCTGATACGAGACCAAGGTCAGGATCCCTGCTTGCGAATGTCCCAGAGGCACAATCGGCGCTTGAGGGGGATGGTTTTGCATGGCGAATAGAATTGGTGTCAGTTCGTCGGCAAGCTTCGTGATCCCGATATGTGCAGTTCCTTTTGCAAGGGCTTCTTGAATGAGGAGGTCGGCCGGATCCTGGATGGTAGAAACGATAAGGTCGACTTGATCCAGCTCCGTTGGAGACTGGCCCTGGCGGATATCTAAAAAAGCGGTACGGGCGTTCCCTAACTCTTGCACTAATAAGTTCCCCTTCTCGGGATTCCTTCCGGCGAGTATAATCTCTGCCTCTTGATTGATCGTTCGGATATGCCGGGCAACGGCACTCCCGATTACGCCATAACCTCCGGCAATGTAACTCCAATTTCCATATTGACTACTGGTATAAGGGGATTATGTAACATATAATGACGGAAAGGAAGTACGCACTTCATTGTTCTATAGGTACCTAAAAGTATCATTAGTACCCCAAAGTGCCTGTTATCAGCCATATGCCACTTCCGTTCGAAAAGGAGAGAAGTTCTTATGAATGGGGAGCGACAATACAATATTCCGTCTGAGGCGACCATGGATGTCATCGGCGGCAAGTGGAAGGTCATTGTGCTGTGCCACTTAAGTTATGGCCCCAAGCGAACGAGTGAAATTAAGAAGCAGATGCCGGATATTACGCAGAAAATGTTAACGCAGACGCTGCGGGAGCTGGAGGAGGATGGGATTATCACGCGAACGGTCTTTAATCAAGTGCCGCCTAAGGTCGTCTACGAGCTGAGTGAATTGGGCGTTTCACTACAACCGATCCTTGATCAAATCTGTGAATGGGGCGAGAAGTACTTGAATGGAAAATCGAAGGTAATTACACCTTGAGGACAGACAAAATAAAAGCTGCTGACCTAATAAGGGTCCGTAGCTTTTTATTTTTAAGATTGTCGCTCCATATTTTCGATAGGATAGAGGAATAGACCCGAACTCCGTAGAATAATTAGTTCTTTAGACCCATTAAAATCCGGACGCATTCGCACCTTTCTTTGTTTGTCGAGAAATTGAATAGTTACTATAGATATAATATGGAGAAGTGCAGGACTAGGGAGGCCGTGAAAATAAGGATTGCTTTTTCCTGGCATGCACAGGGGCGAGTCACCGTGAATTAATAGAAACGTTATCCGCTAGGAAACGTATGATCTTCATAGGACTTAAGAATTACTCACAAAAGGGGTGTGCACAGCTCAGATGGACGGCAATTATAACTATTATATTGTTGGGCTTTCAATTGCGATTGCGATACTTGCTTCATACTTGGCTTTAAATATTACATCCAAAATTTCAGAGGCGAACGGCAAATCCAAGTTTTTTTGGCTATTCGGCGGCGCTATGGTCATGGGAAGCGGCGTTTGGTCCATGCATTTTGTCGGCATGCTGGCCATGCACATGAATATGAATGTGAGGTACGATGTCTTTCTGACCATCATGTCGATGCTTGTCAGCGTGGTTTCCTCCTTCATCGCGTTTTATATTACGATGCCCAAAAGTATTAACTGGTCCAAAATCGCCATTGGCGGCTTCATTATGGGAAGCGGCATCGTCATCATGCATTACATGGGAATGGAAGCCATGGTCATACATGCTGAGATCAGTTATGATCCCGGCCTTTGGGTATTGTCTGCCATCATTGCATTGGTAGCTTCCTATGCGGCTTTATTATTGTTTCTCCGCTTTCGGAATCATCCCAAGTCCAGCTTTCTCAAGTGGGGCTCGGCGGTTGTCATGGGATTTGCCGTATGCGGGATGCATTATACCGGCATGAAAGCTGCACGGTTTGAGGCTCATGCTGGTATGATCACGCAGCAGCCGCAGTCTGTCGATTTTCTGCTTCTGTATGGTGTGACGGTCACGATTTTTGTCATCCTGCTGATTTCCTGGGGGGCGATGTTCTTTGACCGGCATGTGCTGGAAAAGCTGGCCTATCAGGATACCATCACGGGCTTGCCTAACCGCAATGAAATGAACCGATTCTTTGAGACGAATGCCGAGACGGAGAAAATTACGATCCTGTTTCTGGATCTGGACCAATTTAAGGCGATCAACGATACGCTGGGTCATAATGTTGGGGATATGCTGGTCCAGGAAGTGGGTAAGCGACTGCGTCAATTCATGGGAAGCAGCCAGCAGGTATTCCGGATCGGCGGGGACGAATTTCTGATTATTTTAAAGCGAAGCGACCCCAATTATGCCCAGCGCTTAGCAGACGATATACTCCAAAAAATAAAAAACGTCTACCATATCGACGGTAACGAGCTGTATGTGACGGCAAGCATCGGAATCAGCATCGGTTCTGTCCATAGCTCTGACCGTACGACGCTGCTGAAGAATGCGGACACCGCCATGTATAAAGCGAAGGGGCTGGGCAAGAATCAGCAATGCCTCTATGACGAGGGGATGGGTCTTCAAGAGGTTCGTAAAATGGAATTGGAGAAGGACCTGCAGCGAGCGCTTGAATTGAAGGAGTTCTTCATTGCATATCAGCCGAAATGGAATGTGCAGAGTGATCGCTTGGTCGGATTCGAGGCGCTGCTCCGCTGGAAGCATCCCCGATTAGGCGTGGTATCCCCGCTAGAATTCATACCGATTGCGGAAGAAACGGGGCTGATTATACCGATGACCCGATGGACGCTTGAGGAAGCATGCAAACAGTGCAAGGTGTGGCAGGAGAGAGGAATCGTCCAGCCGGTCTCGGTGAATTTATCGATTCGTTTATTTCATGGCGACAATCTGCTTGAGCTTATTCAAAACGTGCTGGACAAGGCGAATCTGGAACCTCGCTTGTTAGAGCTGGAGATAGCAGAGTCCATGGTGCTGCACGATGTGAATGATATTATCCGCCAGCTCGGGAATATCAGGTCCTTGGGGGTCAAGGTCTCCATGGATGATTTCGGAACCGGTTATTCCTCGATTGGACTCCTCGACCGGATTCCGATTGATGCTTTAAAGCTGGACCGCCAGTTCACCAATGATTTGGACACGCCCAGCAAACGTGCCATCGTTAACGCCATCGTTCTTATGGCAGAGAATTTGAATCTGGATGTCATCGCGGAAGGTGTAGAGAACAAGGAGCATATCGACTTTTTGACCGGGCTTGGCTGCCATGTCATGCAGGGTTATTATTACGGAAAGCCGATGGATATCAATGAGATTAAGGTCTGGATGTACGACCAAGAACACAAGAACGAAGAGATCGTGACCCTTGGATGAAAAGTAGAAGGAATAGATGCAGATCATACAAATAACGGGCACCGTGAGGTGTCCGTTATGTTGTTATTGGAGACATATAATAACCACTTGGTTCCCTCAAGTCTCTGCAATTAAACAAAATAGGCAATTTTCGCGCGCGGGAAATATTCTTGGATCCCCTTCTCGAACAACTGCTGGAACTCCTCGACGGTTTCGGCCTTATAGACATATTTGAATTTTCCGTACCTTCCCCATTTTAACTGCCGATCTTCCTCGTCCATATTCAGTTTGGTTTTGGGGTAACGCTTTAAAATGGTGTTTTTGGCCGTTTTGGTAAAGCGGTGTTGAATGAGCTCGAACGTCAGATCCTTTACCTCCACATGGCTTAATCGCTCATGAAGCTTCTCTAACAAATGCCAGTATCCCTCTTGCCATCCGTCATATTTGACGATCGGGGCAATGATGAAACCTAACGGATATCCGGCTTCGGCAATTTTGCCCGCGGCTTCAATCCGTTCTTCGAAGGAAGAGGTGCCCGGCTCGAAATAACGGATGACATAATCGGAATTGATGGAGAAGCGGACCCTGGTATGGCCGCCGTGATCGATATTCAGAAGGGAATCGATGTTGGCGAATTTCGTCACGAATCGAAGTCGGCCATATTCCTGCTTGGCCATAAATTCAATGTAATAAGCAAGTGCTCCGGTCAAATGCTCAAGCGATACGGGATCCCCCGTGCAAGCAGCTTCGAAACGCGTAATCTCCGGGGCCCGATCCGCGATATAGGCCTTTGCTTTATCCAGGATTTGATCCAGATTCACGTAAATCCGCACATAGGGTTTCGAGCTCATCGTCGTTTGCAGGTAGCAGTAATGACAATGTCCCGCACATCCGGTAGTTAGCGGGATGGCATATTCCGCTGACGGCTTGGAGGTATCGAAGTCCAATGTTTTCCTGATCCCGACAACCAGAGTTCTCTTGGCGTTGCGGTATTTTTCAGTTTCCGATTCTCCTGGAATGCCGGTCACCCTATTGTGAGAGGTTGTCATTTTAATGGGGGTACCTAATTCTTCAAACCATGCATACAGCTTCTTTCCAAGCGGATACTCCAACGCGTCCGGCTCAAAAAAGACCAGTTCCGGGTCAAAACGCTCCAAGTAATCTCCCTCCCCGCTAAATAAAGAATATGATGTATAGGATTGGCAACGGTCGTGATGATCATGCATAGTTCAAGTTATCCAAAGGAGAAGCGGATACGCAGGCTTTAGCACGATTATGAAAGCCCTTTCCGGATTCTATGATATACTACGACATAACAGGCATACCATTTATAACAACCTATATTTCCCTGTATGATTCCCATACTTTTCATATGCAAAGGAGATTTCATGATGTTTAATGTTCTTGTTGTTGACGATGAGTCCGTTCAAAGAGAAGGCATTAAGGATTTGATCTCTCAGTACCGCTTCCCCTTTCAAGTATTGGAAGCCGAGAACGGAATGAGCGCGGAGCGGATTCTGGTGGAAAATGCGATTGATATCCTCATCACCGACGTCAGAATGCCTCTGATGGATGGACTTGCGCTAAGCAAACAAGCCCGAAAGATGCAGCAGGATCTAAAGATCGTCATTTGCAGCGGTTATGACGAATTTGAATATGCCCGCAGCGCCATCCGGCTGGGCGTGGTAAATTACTTGCTGAAGCCGCTGGTCAGGGAGGAGTTTCTGGAGGTGATGGAGGACATTACCCAGATCAGCCCTTATGGAGGGGACCACCAGCAGGAGTCGTTGGAGTCCAAGGTCATCCTTCAGGTCAAGGATTATGTGAAGGATCATTACCAGCGGGATATTTCGTTGTCGGATGCAGCCCACGATGTATATCTGTCCCCGGGGTATTTGAGTATTTTGTTCAAGAAAGAGACCGGCGAGAACTTCTCGAAGTATTTGACCGATTACCGCTTGCGGCGGGCAAGCCATCTGCTCCAGAATTCCAATATGAAGGTCAATGATATCGCCGGAGCGGTTGGTATCGATAACCATTCCTATTTTGCCAAGCTGTTCAAAAGCAAGTTCGGCGTGAGTCCGATACAGTATAGAGAGTGCGGGGTGCTCCATGATCGGGTGGATCAAGAACAAGTTCAATGATATCAGGTTCCGCAACAAGCTGCTGCTGTCCCACTTGGTGATTGCACTCATTCCCATTCTGCTGCTCGGGCTGCTCTCCTTCATTCAGTCCTACCGCATTCAGATGAAGGAACTGAGGAGCGAGGCCGAAGCCAGCCTGGAGCAGGTGGCGAACATTATGGATTACAAGATTAAGCGGTACAATACACTGAGCGAGTTCATGGTTCTGAATCGGGATTTATCCCAAATTTTCATTAAGGATTACGAAGAGAACTATTTTAACATGTACCTGGATTTCCGGGACATCCTGGAGCCGTTGATCTCGAACATCCGGCTGATGGACGAGGATATTGAGGCCATTACCTTTTATACATCCGGTGAGCTGCTGGGGATTCGCGACAATATTTTGCCGATCGGGGATCTTAAGAGCAAGTCTTGGTATGATGGATTTCGGGGCAGACGCTGGATTGTGGACGGAGAGAAGCTTTATCTCGTTCAGGAGCTGATCAGCAATCCGAAGGACAGCAATTTCATGGTCATTTCCATTCAGCATGACAGCATCTTTGCAGACCTGGACAAGTTGTCGGAGCATGTGGCGGTTCATATCGAGGATGCTGAGCAGCGGGTGATATTCAAGGAAAGCAAGGCGCCGGATGCATCTGCCGGTTTGGAGGATGGGGAGCCGAGCGGGCTGAGCCTAAGCCGGTCACTCGCTAACAATGGCTGGACGGTTCACTACCATTTGCTGAACACGAATGCGTACGCTAATGCGCTCGGTATTTTTCAAATTACGTTGTTTGTCATGATCCTCAGCTTAATCATTACCTTCCTGCTCATTTATGTGATCTCCAACAATTTCACGCGCAGAATTATCCATATTAAGAACAAAGTAGACAAGGTGGAGCAGAACAATCTGGATGTCATTATCCAAAGCTCGTCCAGGGATGAATTCGGTGAGCTGACCAATGGCATCGGCAAAATGCTGAAACGGATCAACAGCCTTATCTCCCAGGTGTATCAAGCCGAAATCGCCAAGAGGGAAAGCGAATATAACAAGCTGATCAATCAGATTAATCCGCACTTCCTATACAACACCCTCTCCTTTATCCGGTGGAGGGCCGAGAAGAAGGCGGATATCGAAACGAGTTATATGGTATCGGCATTGGCCCGGTTCTATAGAACGACGCTGAATCAGGGGAGGCATATGGCAACGATCAAGGATGAGGTGCAGCACATCAAGGCTTACCTGGACTTGCAGCTTATTATGAATGATGGGCGGTTTGACGTGGATTATCATATTGATGAGAGAGTGTTACATACCGAGATCATCCATTTTATTTTGCAGCCGATTGTGGAGAATGCCATTAAACACGGGTTTGTGGAGGCAGGAGGGGCAGATTACCAAATCCACATAGGGGTCAGCCTGGTCGAAGGGGGAATTAAACTAATCGTCAGCGATAACGGGGTGGGCATGACTCCCGTGCAGGCGGCGAGGCTGCTGGCCGGAGAGAGCGGGGGCTGCGGTGTTCGGAATGTGAATGACCGGATCAAGCTGTATTACGGACAGGATTACGGACTCGATATTCATAGTGAGTCAGGCAGCGGAACGGAAGTATCGATGGTCATTCCAGCCTCCTGAACAGCGTAGGTTATTCCGTCCATAGCATTGGTAATGAAAGCGGTGTGCTGAGGCAGCCGCTTTTTTTGTAGTTTGAAGTGGAGAACAAGAAGGTCATGAAAAAAGTGATACATATCCAAAAAATGTTGCATATACGCCAATTTTGAAACCGCATACAATTTGATTATCAACCAAAACAATAAAAAAGGGGATGACAGGATGAATAAACGCAGAAAGATGGCTTCTCTGCTGCTCGGCTGCATGATGCTGGTCGTATTCAGCGGCTGCGGAGGGGGCAAGAGTGATAACGCGCAGCCGGAAATTTCAGAGCAGGATTATGAGCCTTACGGAAAATATGAGACGCCGGTGGAATTTACGATCGGCCGGAATACGAATCATGTGAACAACCTGCCACCAGGCGATACGATTGAGGACAATTTGGCTACCCGATACGTGGAGGACCGGGTGAATGTGAAAGCCAAGGTGGCTTGGGAGACGGACGATATGGATCAGAAGCTCTCGTTATCGATGACAACGGGCGATCTGCCGGACGTTATGCTGGTCAGCCGCGATATTTTCAACCAGCTGGTGGATAATGACCTGATTGCCGATATGACGGAGGTGTACGAGAAGACCGCATCCGACGGGGTCAAGAATATCTACGCTTCCTATGGCGACTTGCTGCTGAACCAGGTGAAGGTTGACGGTAAAATCATGGGCCTTCCGATGACGAATATCGGCAACCAGCACCAGCTGCTGTGGGTTCGGAAGGACTGGGTGGATAAAGTCGGCGCGAAGATGCCGGAATCCGTCGAGGACGTATGGAATCTCGCCAGAACATTCGTGGAAAAGGACGCCTCGGGAACAGGCAAGACGGTCGGAATGGTGATGGATTCCAACGCCATGAACTTTACGCCGGTATTCGCTGCGCATGGCGCCTTTCCGATGAACTGGATCGAGAAGGACGGGCAGGTCGTATATGGATCGGTCCAGCCCGAGATGAAGCAGGCGCTGACGGAGCTGAGCGCCATGTACAAGGAAGGTTTGATTGATAAACAGTTCGCCGTCCGGTCGAATGAAGAGAAGGAAGCGCTTGTGATCAACGGTCAGGTAGGCATGCTGTTTAATCCATGGTGGATCGGCTACACCAACTACAAGGACTCGATCAAGCAAGATCCCGATGCTGTCTGGGTTGCCGTATCGGCACCGGTAGACGAGAACGGCAAATTCAAGACGATCCGTCAGGATCCGGTGGGCGGCGGTATCGTCGTGGTGAAGAAGGATTTTGCCCATCCCGAAGCGATCATGAAGTCGGTCAATCTGACAACGGATTTCCTGTACTCCTTAACGGATGATGCAATTAGCTACAAGAAAGAGCATCCGGACGAGATGCTGACCGATGCCAGTCGTTGGAACAATGATCCGACGCAAATTCCGATGCAAGTGGATTATGACGACGTGTTGAAGCGTTATTACGACGATCTGATGAAGGCGGATCAATCCGGGGACGCTTCGGCCGTTCAGGAGGACAGGGTGGTATCCTTCAAGGCATATCAGGAGTTTAAGGAGAAAGGCAATGCCGTCGATGTGAACACCTATGGCGAATACCTCTCCCGTATCGAGGGTCAACGCGAAGCGAACAATCCGAATTTGGAAGTGATTCCTGCAGGCTTCTACGGAACCACCGAGACGATGAAGCTGAAGTGGGCCAACCTCCAAAAACTCGAAGAGGAGACGATATTGAAAATCATCATGGGCCAAGCCCCCGTAGATGAATTCGATAAGTTCGTGGACACCTGGAAACGTACCGGCGGCGATGAGATTACGGAAGAGGTCAACCAGATGAGCAGCAGATAAGAAAAAGCATGAGCCTTGGCGCGGAGGGCTATTGGTGGTCATCCGCCCGGGCTTTTCATTCGATAAGGCCTGTCCTGACAGGGACATGATGGAGGTGGAGCGGACGATGGCGCAAGTGGAAACAACCGTCAATTCAGAGCGGGAAGTACGATACCGGAGGAAAAAGAAACGAAGAACCTTTGACGAAATGACCTATCATGCGATGCTGCTGCCCGGCATGGTCATGCTGTTCATTTTCTCGATTGTGCCGATGTTCGGGGTGGTCATGGCTTTTCAAAAGTTCATCCCCGCGAAAGGGATATTCGGCTCCGCATGGGCAGGGCTCGACAATTTCACGTATATGTTTCAACTGCCGGATGCCAAACAGATTTTTGTGAATACGCTGGTCATTGCGGTCGGGAAGATTGTTCTCGGATTGATTGTACCGATCGTGTTCGCCCTGCTGCTTAATGAGGTGCGTCTGAAGCTCTTCAAAAGCACGATTCAAACCATCGTGTATTTGCCGCATTTTATGTCATGGGTGGTCTTGGGTACGATGCTGACCATGATCTTTTCCTTTGACGGCATGATTAACAATTTCCTTGAGTTTCTGGGGCTGGAGCGGATCATGTTTCTGGCAAGCAACGACTGGTTCAGGCCGCTGCTCGTCGTGACGGATACCTGGAAGGAATTCGGATACGGGACGATTGTGTATTTGGCTGCGTTGACGGCGATTAACCCGGCTTTGTATGAATCGGCCGCAATGGACGGCGCAAGCCGCTGGAAGCAGACGCTGAATATCACGCTGCCGGGCATGTTTCCAACGATCATCCTGCTGGGTACGCTGAGTCTCGGCAATGTGCTGAATGCGGGATTTGACCAGGTGTTCAACCTGTATAATCCGCTGGTATATGAGACGGGTGATATTATCGATACGTTTGTGTACCGCATGGGTCTGATCAATATGCAGTATTCGTTCGCAACGGCGATCGGACTGATGAAATCGGTCATCAGCTTTATTCTGATTGTTATATCCTACAGGCTGGCCTCGAGGTATGCGGGGTACAGGATTTTCTAGGAGGGTTAGCATGATTCAATCCAAAACGCTGGGCTCAAGGCTATCCCGCCTGATGATTATGCTCGCGCTCGTTCTGATTACATTTGTGTCGCTGGCCCCCATCGTCAATACGATTATGGTGTCTGTCAGCAGCAGCACGGCTGTTAATGCTGGCAAGGTCTACTTTTTTCCGGTGGAGCTGAACTTCTCATCCTACGGGCAGATACTGAATGACACGAAGTTTTGGAAGGCGTTTCTAATATCCGTGGAACGGGTGCTGCTTGGGGGCGCGATCAACATGATTTTGACCATCCTCATGGCGTATCCGTTGTCGCGGAGCGTCACGCAGTTCCGATCGAGAAACAAATACATGTGGATTATCGTGTTTACGATGCTCTTCAGCGGCGGGATCGTTCCCTGGTATATGGTGATCAGTAAGCTGGGGTTGATCAACAGCATTTGGGCACTGGTTCTGCCGGGTGCGGTTCCTGTCTTCAACGTGATTCTCCTGATGAACTTCTTCAAGGGCATTCCGAAGGAGCTGGAGGAGGCCGCATTCATTGACGGGGCCGGTCCGCTGAAAATCCTGCTTAAGATCTTTATCCCGATCTCCATGCCCAGTTTGGCAACCATTACCCTGTTTGTCATCGTCGGTCACTGGAACAACTTCTTTGACGGGATCATCCTGATCAATGACAGCGGAAAAATACCGCTTCAAACCTATCTGCAGCAGCTTAGTCTGACGCGCGACCAGATGCAGAACCTCTCGGTCGAACAGCTGCAGCAGTTCAATAAAATTTCCAACACGACCCTGAACTCCGCCAAAATTCTGGTTTCCATGATTCCAATTCTGCTCATCTATCCGTTTTTGCAGCGTTATTTAATCCACGGAATCGTTCTGGGGGCTGTGAAGGAATAGTTCAATAAACGGAGTAGGTAGACAGGGGACAGCGCTTCTGCATGAATCTTTCGGAGCGAAAGATCATGCGGCGCTGTTTTGTCATGAATGGGATTGTTTAGAGAGGAATGATGATATGATTATTTTCAAAGCGGTTATCCGCGCAACATGGACAAATTAAATATATCATGTTATATTGTTATATGAATTAGCATGTTTTGGAGTGCCGTTGGAGGGATATCAATTTGAAAGATGCAGCTTCCACAAAGCCGATGTATGAACAAATTTTTAACGAGATGAAGCGAAAGATCTCCACACATATTTTCCGCATTGGCGATAAAGTCCCTTCGGAGAAGGAACTCGCGGACGAATACGGAGTTAGTCGAATCACAAGCAAGAAGGCATTAGATATGCTGGCGGCTGAAGGCGTGATTGTGCGTAAGCCGGGCAAGGGATCGTTCGTAGCCGATCCGGATGAGCCTGTTGTACTCAGGGAACCTCTCTCCTCAGAGAGCACAGATGCTGCAGCGGCCAGCCGGGAGAAGATGATCGGTCTTGTCATTACGGACTTTTCTTCAAGCTACGGAACACGCCTGGTCTATAGCATGGAGCAGTATTCGAGGGAGAATGATTGCTTTCTGGTGCTGCGCAGAACGTTTGGAGACCAGGATAATGAGGAATTATCCATTCAGAAGCTGCGTAATCTCGGCGTGAACGGACTGATCGTATTTCCCGCTCAGGGGGAATATTTCAATGCTGAAATATTAAAGATGGTCATTGCCCGTTTCCCGCTTGTCCTGATTGATCGCAAGCTGAAGGGAGTCGCAGCGGCTTCCATTAGTACAGATAATCTTGAGGCAGCCGTGCAGGCGGTGGAGCATTTATTCGATTTGGGTCACCGTCATATTTCCCTGCTGTCTCCTCCACCGAGAGATACGACAGCGGTTGAAGAACGGATTGAAGGGTTCGTGCAGGCTCATGCCGCCCGGGGCATCGCGTTTGATAAGGAAATCTGGATTAGCGATGTGACGGCCACTTTGCCCAATGCTTTCCACGAGAGCAATATTGAACGTGAAACCCAGCGGATCATGCAGCATTTGCAGGATCACCCGTCGATTACTGCCTTTTTTGCGATCGAATATAACATTGCTTTGCTAGCCAAGGTCGCGGCAGAGCGCCTCGGTCTGCGGGTGCCGGAGGATCTATCTATCGTGTGCTTTGACAGTCCCCAGCTAAATATCGGTGAGGGCTATTTGTTTACCCATATGCGGCAGAACGAGGAAGAAATGGGGAGGCTGGCGATTGAGACGGTACTTGGCATCATGAATCACGATGATGTAGCAGTTGAGAAGCGATTGCCTGCGGAATTGGTGGTTGGAGTATCTACCGGTCCTGTAAAGAGTCTGTGAAGGCGATATATTTGTAATCCTTGTCCGCTATAGATGTACATGAACAAACCATGCGCTCGCGTAAATGTGAGCACATGGTTTCTTGTTTTTCTTCTGAGAGGATAACGGATTCGATATTCAAGTGGAGATCGCAGTTAATATGATATAACATTTAGTTTTTTTATATATTTACTCAAAGTAGTGTTTGTTTTCAGCAACCCATTGGGCAAATGTTCTGGCTGGTTTTCCTGTTACTTGTTCAACTGTAGGCAAAACGGTATATGAGCTTTCAGGTGGATTCTTCGCCATTCCTATGAAATATGGCGGAGGCACAAAGGCGAATTGAGAAATACATACGATTTTATAGCCGAAGACGACCACAGCGGAAATTAAACAAACTGACGCCGGTAGAGTACCGACGCCAGTTTGCAGCCTAGGTGTTTTTCAATGTCTATTAAATGAGGCTTGCCCAGTTATCCCCGGCGGTTTTTTTGTTATAGAGTTATTTGTTTAAATTCTCCTTATTAATTTCTGTTTGATAATAGCTAATTTTATCATCAAGATTGTCAAGATGTTCTAGCAGTTTTACGATTTCCTCTTTGAGAACGACCCGATGTTGAACTAGCATTTCCATCCTCTCTACCAAAGTGGTATCGCCTTTAGCTCGAAGTTCGGCGTACTTCTGGATTTCCTTGATTGGCATACCTGTGTCTTTCAAACGTTTAATAAACTGTATCCATGTAATATCGCCATCGGAATAACAACGTCTACCATTCTCTTTTCGATTCGGAATAATTAGTTTTTCTTTCTCATAGTACCGTAAGGTGTAAATGCTAATTCCGGTAATCGCTGAAAACTCACTAATTATATATTCCATTAAAATCACTCCTAAAATACTCTTGACTTAGAGTTAACTCTACATTGTAGAGTATAACCATATCATATTAAGGAGGCTGTACAAGTGGAAAATAACAAAAAATATACAGTGATAACAGGGGCTAGCTCTGGAATTGGTTATGCAACTGCAAAGGCTTTTGCGAAGCGAGGAAAAAACCTAATTATTGTAGCCAGGCGCAAAGAGCAGCTTGAACATCTAAAAAAAGAGGTTTTGGAATTTAATCCGGCTTTGGATGTTGTAATAAAAGTATTCGATTTGTCTATACTTCAAAACGCCTACCATCTTTATGATGAGCTAACAGAATACTGTATTGAAACATGGATCAACAACGCTGGTTTCGGAGATTACAGCAGCGTTTCACTAATGGATTTGAATAAAGTCGGAACCATGCTGCGACTGAACGTTGAAACCCTGACAGTATTAACCTCACTCTATGTCCGGGATTACAAAAATGTAGAGGGAACACAGCTTATTAATATTTCTTCCGGGGGCGGATATGTCATTGTACCCAATGCCGTAACCTATTGCGCCACTAAATTCTATGTGAGCGCTTTTACCGAGGGGCTGGCGCATGAATTAAAAGCGGAGCAAGCTAAACTACAAGCGAAAGTGTTAGCCCCGGCAGCTACTCAAACAGAGTTTGGGCAGACTGCTAATAATGTTCCCGAATACGATTATGACAAGAATTTTGGCAATTACCATACCAGTGTCCAAATGGCAGATTTCTTATTAGAGCTGTACGACAGCGATCAAACGGTAGGTGCCATCAATAGAGATTCTTTTACATTTAGTTTAGGAAGCCCAATATTTGATTACGCCGGAAATTCAAAAAATAATCAAAAGCTCATAAATGATTAAATAATGACGAACATGAATTGTGCCCCTCCTGAGCAATTGTTCCAATCGGGGAACGCGAGGCCGGCAACGCCTTCAGCGCCTCACTAAATTTACGCCTCGCATGCGCCTAGCACCCGACCAAAGTGACGCCGGATACTTTGTTGTAGCCGGAATATCCATCTACATGCAGTTATCCGGTAAATCCGGATAAGAAATTATGTGGATGTTCGCCAGCCTGTGTCTCTTTGTAGTCGTACAGGATAATCGCTGGTCCTTCGCGACCCGTACGATAAAGCCAGAGATAAGATTTCGTCTGCGCCTCTCGCCCCAAGTCCTGCAGTACCTGCATCGTCGTCTCGTCGGCGTATGCAATATCCTGATCTAACAGGTGCTCCTGCATGCATCGATACAGAATACTCAGTCACTGGTTCGCACCGTAGAGCATCCAGTTCGCCAGCGTCTGCCGAGACAAGAGCACACCAAACCTTGCAAACTGTTGCTCCTGACGATACAGCGGCATGCTTTCCACATACTTCTGGCTCATGATAAGATCTCCGTTCGAATCATTTAGATGTAAATGAAAGGGCAAGAGCTCACCAACTCAGCGATGTTAAACAGTTCTGCACCAGCATTAATAGGGATCGACAGTAAAGGAGATGCCTTTGTCTAAAGCACATGTCATTATTTCTCGGGAAATAGCATCTGTTAGCGAAATGTCCGAACTAAATAGTAGTTTCGTCTAAAATAATTCCACTAAAATAGGCCTGTTGATTCAACATTCCAGGGGGATAACATATCAGATGCGCGTAGTACAGCTACATGTGCAGAAGACACCGGCAGTGTAATAATTTCGCATATCGACCTTAAAGCGACAGCAGGAGCGTCTGAAGGTTAGCGAATTCCTTCAATACTACGCTTCTCTCTACGAGGCGAAGCTGGGTATGGATTTGTTATTGAAGCGGCTAGGTCTTGCAGAGAAGCGGCATAGCCGGGTGTCGCAGCTGACTTCATCGGAAGCCCTCTGATTCCTTCGTCTTTAGCTCCAACAATGTTCGCCTCACATTCATTCTTATAGCACCCTTGGTATTTCCATTTCTAGTCTTCTACTTCAATATCGCTCAAATGAATAGCTCTTGTATGCTTTGTAGGATTCCAATTTACGTTCTTCATTGTAATGAGTGACCAAAGGAACAGTGGTACATAAGTTAGATTGAAGAAGTACAGGTACACATAGCTCCGGAAGATGCTTACTTTATTTTTCGAATCGAGAAACTGTGCGTATCCTACGTAAATGAATTGGAATAACAAGCATATTATCCAAACTTGCCAAGGAATCAAATGATGAGCATCTAATAAGTCGGTAGCAATGGACATGAATATAAAGAGACCTGTTATAGCACTTAAAACAATCTTGCCAGGATTAATAAGGTACATAAAACCATCAAAAGCTTTGAAGTCTAGCTTGCTAATGAATCTCCAAATTAATCTGTGAGCGTATTTAAAGCAAACATCCCAATGCCCTCTTGCCCATCGTAGACGTTGAATGCAGGAAGATTTGAAACTTTCCGGCTTCTCGTCGTACACGCGCGCAAAGTGACACCATTTAGCTGGTACACCTTCAAGCAAACACTGCATGGTAAACTCAAGGTCTTCCGTTAAGGAACGAGCGGTCCAACCGATGTTTTTGAATAGAGTCGTATCTACGCAGAACCCAGTTCCACCGATCGCGTTTCCTAAGCCTAATCTGGACTTAGCAAGCTGCCAAGAGCGGTTCATGAAAATGTAGCTTACGGAGTAACCTATTGTCACCCAGTTGTCATTTGGATTCTTAGAATCCAGGTAACATTGTATTAATTTATCACCGTTCAACAAGTGGTTATTCATTTCCCTTAAATAGTTCAACGAGACTAGGTTGTCGGCATCGAAGAAGGCGATGCCGTCAAAATCATCGATTAACCTATCTCCATACTGTTCAATTGCGTATTTGATTCCATAAGGTTTCCCCTTTTGTTCTCCTGGCAGGTATGTATGTTCAATAACTGTAGCACCAAGTTTTCTAGCGATTTCATTTGTTTTATCCTTACATCCATCAGCAATAACACACACTTCATAGAGCTCCTTCGGGTAGTCCATTTTATGAAGATTCTCTACAAGGTGTCCAATAACCGCTTCTTCGTTGTGCGCAGGAATCATGAGAAGAAATCTTTTCAAAGGCTCATATTCTTTCAGTCTCTTTGGTTTTCCAAAGCCGAAGAGACTGATGAGCATCCAATATGCCCAGAAGAACAATAGAAGGTATTGAATAAAGGTTAATCCAAGACTAAATACATACTCAAAATTCATTACTTGCTCCACCCTTTTTACTGAAATTTTTCTAGATGGTGATCCGGGAGCGCTGAAACGTCGGACAAGGTTAAAGGCTATTACATAGTATATATAGGTCTTATCTGCGTCAAGTAGACATTGAGAATATGAATGGACAAGGGTATAGAAAAAGGCAACCCCATTCGCCCCCGTGTGACGATGAGATTGCCTTGGCTGCCAATTAATCGAACTTGATCACGCCCGTGGTATGAAGCAGCACCAAAAATACGAGTACTGGCGCGATATAACGGAGCATGAACAGCCATACCCGGAACCAGCCGGCTTTCAGGCCAGCGGCATCTGCCGCCTTCTTCCAGAAGTATCCTGCAAAGATGGTGGTGATCAGACCACCGACCGGAAGCAGAATATTGGATGTGATGAAATCCAGCCAATCGAAGAAGTTTTTGCCGCCGATATCGGTAAGTCCAGGTACGATGCCGAATGACAACGCGGAGGGTAGACCAATCAGCATAACCAGCGCGCTAATGACGACTACGGATTTGGTGCGTCCCCAATGCCAGCGGTCCATGACATACGAGGTTGGGACCTCCAGCAGTGAGACGGAGGAGGTTAATGCAGCGATGGCTAGTAGAATGAAGAACAATCCCCCGAAAAAAGCACCCAGCGGCATGGCCGAGAAGGCGGCCGGCAAGGCAATGAAGACAAGTGATGGTCCTGCATTTGGCTCAATCCCGAAGGAAGCGGTTGTCGGGAATATAATGAGCCCGGCAATAAACGCATAAATCAGGTCGCCAGCGCCGATGGCAAGGGTAGCCGGACCCAGAGATTGCCGTTTATCGACATAAGCACCGTAGGTCAACAGAATCCCCATCCCCAGCGAGAGGGAGAAGAAGGCATGTCCCAGCGCGACCAGCGCCGCTTCCGGACTCAGCTTCGAGAAGTCAGGATTCAAGAAGAAGGATACGCCTGCGCCGGCCCCTGGCAAGGTTACCGCACGGATCATTAACACGATCAACAGGATGATCAGTCCCGGAATCAGAACCTTGTTGAATTTTTCAATCCCTCCGGAAATACCTTTAGCTACTACCCATCCTGTTATCGCAATAGCGACAATTTGCCATATAATCGGCATGTAGCCTTCCGTAAACGTCGTAAATTGACCACCGAAATCAGTATTGTTGTACAGATTGCCGCTAAACGACATGACGGCATAATGAAGCGTCCAGCCTGCCACAATGACATAGAAGGTCAGAATGAGAAACGGCGCAATAACCTGGAGCAATCCAAGATGCCCGAAGACTTTCGGTCCGCCCGCTTTAACGAAGGAAGTCGCGGCACTCCCGCGGCCAGCTCGTCCGATCGCAAGCTCCGCCAGCAGGACGGGCAAACCGATCACGATGAGACAGATGATGAAGAGCAGGAAGAAAGCTGCACCGCCGTGTTCTCCCGTAATGTACGGGAACTTCCACATGTTTCCGAGGCCGACAGAGCTCCCGATCGCGGCCAGAATGAATCCAGCAGAGGAAAAACGATCACTTTTCCCCGGTGAAGCTGGGTTGTTGAGCTGAGATTTCATAGATGTTCCCCCAGTTGATTAAAGTTAAGTTCCTCTATTATATTTCATGTTCTGCCAGAAAGGCATAAGTAATTTTTCCTAAGGGATAAGGACCTGCATGTTTATTATGCTGCGAATACAAAGTTTTCAATACTAACATTAACCACGATTTGTAAATAAATAAACCTTAAACATCAAGTTTAAGGAAATGAAGAGACTTTGGGTAGGGAAAAAATCACAAATGCACCTGATGGCAATGAAAGTTGGCAGGGGTTGACAAATATCTTAGATTATTATATCTTTAAATTAAGATAAATAACAAATCAAAATCATATGGAAAGAGGGATATCATGATCAAAAGCTTAACCCGGATTAATGAATTGGCTAAAAAACAGCGGGAGGGCGTGCTCACTGCTGCGGAGAAATCCGAGCAGCAAGTTTTGCGCACGGAATATCTGCGTGAAATCCGCGGCCAAGTGCTAAGCACCTTCTCGGGATTAAGCATCGTGGATCCCGACGGAAACGACGTGACACCTGAGAAACTTCGAAATGAGCAGAAGAAGCTGAGAGAAAATTGAGTAAGACATCCGAGTTTCGAATGACAGAACACGGATGTTGATTTTAGAAGTAACCAAAGGATGCGCTTTTAAGTGCCATAGCATTTCCATGTATCAAATATAACTAAGCGTTCGTCTCCCGTGAGTTCACTGAACTTGCGGGAGTTTTTTATGTACTCCGTTATAATACATACAGTATTTTGTAACCTTTTGAAAGTTCTGGCTATCTAATTATTGAATCCAACAATCATACATCCATTATGAGTTAAGATGAAGCTTGAAGGGAGGTAGGTTATTCCTTGGAAGTGCAGCAGGAGCAAGAATTAGAGGTTAAACTCGCCAAGAAGGGAAACCATGAAGCGTTTATCAAACTTATAAAGCCATTGGAACTGCAAATGTACAACATAGCGAAAGCCATTCTCCGACAAGATGAGGATTGTGCAGATGCCATGCAGGAATCCATATTGAAAGCATACAAGTCACTCCCGAGTTTAAGACACGCGCCTTTCTTTAAAACATGGTTGTTTCGCATCCTGATCAATGAGTGCAACATGATCCTCCGTAAAAAAAGCCATGTGGTCCCTTTGCTCAACCTAGATCAAGCCGAACATGTTACACCCAGCCTTGATGTCAATATCGATTTGCGAGATGCAGTATACCGGTTGGAGGAAGTGTCCCGCACCATCATTATTTTGCATTACTTTCGTGATTTGCCTTTACGGCAGATTGCAGAAATGCTCGATTTGAATGAAGGTGCGGTTAAGACGCGTCTCCACAGGGCCAGGATCACGCTATCGGAATGGCTGGCTAATCACAGGGAAAGGAAGGTTAACGTATGAAATATGACCTTAATCATGAACTTGAACAGGCTAAGGATGAAATAGAGGAGGCTCAGGAGTTGCCGGAGGCAATCCGCATGCGTCTTAATAGTACCTATCAAATTTTAGAAAACAATCCTCCCGTTCAGAAGAAGCGGCGTTTGACGGGTCTATTGATGGGTGTTGTGGCGTCGGTACTTTTGATTATCGGATCGGGCTTCATCTCCCCGGTAATGGCCGAGGCATTGAAAAATATACCGATTATAGGAAGCATCTTCTTAAATGGCGGGGATGAGGGTCTAAAAACAGCTAGTCGGCAGGGTATGACGATGGATATTGATCAGAGTGTCACCCATGATGGGACTACGATGAGCGTATCCGAACTGATGTATGACGGAAGTCGCATTTCAATGGTACTGACCCGGACGACAAGGGATGGTAAGAATGAATCTTTTGGTCAATTGGGGAGCAAGGCCAGTCAGCAAGGGGAAGTGAACGGGATTCGATTCTATGCGGATGGGGAGGAACTGGGTAATTTCGGTTACAGCATTTCTAGAGTAGGGGATGGTGCTCCGAATTCGGACATCGTGACCTTGTCGCCGGAAGGATTGCCTGACGAGTTTGCATTGGAGGTCGTTATTCGAGACATAAGCGTCTCGGAGCCGTTTATATTCAACATTCCGGTCAAAAACAGTGCGGCGGATCGTACAGTCCTGAAGTCGGATAAACTTAAAGTGCATGACAATATCCATATGGACATTAGTAGTTTTACAATAACCCCGGCCACAATGCAAATGATAGTAAGCATTACCGGTAAGCCAGGCCAGGACCTTAAGGAGTTCATTCAGTCCGTTCCTAGCCAATATAAAGTGGATGAATTTATCAATATTGAATACGAGGTGATAAATGAGAAGGGGGAAATAGCCAAATCCATTGGTGCGATGGGCAGCGGCTCCGGCAGCACTCTTAAATTCACGTACATGTATGAGCCGTTCCCAACCAAGCCGAAGTCGATTACCATTAGACCCTATGTACAGAATTCGGGAGATAAAATATATATACCGGAACTTGAATTCCATTTGCTTGTAGAAGAATAAGCACGTCATATTGGCAAGCTTGCATGAAAAAAGAGCGAGTTGTGGACGGTGGCAGCATGGCTGTCCAATCCTACTCGCTCTTTGCGCTAACATAATCAAATGCAAGCTCCTCTATCCAAACCGCTCCGTCTTGTACCACTTGGACTCCCTGCCCGTAATCTTGTCCACGATCATGGAGTAGAAGGCCTTAACGGATATGACGAGGAACAGCTGGGCGTAGGTGAAGTACGAAACGCAGGATAGAATGAAGTTGCGTGTGTTGCTTTGGCCGATGTCCGTTGCAAGTGCCAGGTTAATCTGCAGGACGTAGATGTAATACATTAAGGCCCAGGCAATAATGAGATACATATAGACATCGCCCTCGAACCTGAAGGGAGAGACGACGGCCGGATTAAACAGCGCGATGATCTGATATACGATATTGGTCACAAATATAATATCCGAGATGATAATGGCAATCATAAACCAGAAGTAACTGGCTGCGTAATACAGCACATGCAGCTTAATCCGCCAGCTTGTCCGGTCAAACAGATGATGAATATTATCCGTGACAACGCTGTAGTTGCCTTTGGCCCAGCGTTCGCGCTGCTTCATGTATACCTTCAGGTCCTCGGGCTCCTGCTGATAAGCTTCGGCTTGCGGAGCCAGCGCAATAAGCTGGCCTCTCGTCAGGATCTCGAACGAAATCGCGGTATCTTCCGTGATCGCTTGTTCATCCCATCCGCCGATGTCCTGAATGAGCGCGGTTTTCACGATAAAGTTCGTGCCGGGAATGGTACCCAGCTTAAACAGCTGCCATAACCCGGTATGATGCACGCGCTGAATGGTTACCAGCTCCAGATTGATACAGCGGGACAGAAAATTCTGTCCGCGGTTCCGAGCCTTGTTGCGGCCAAAGACAGCCCCGTAGCGTTCAGGCTGCTCCATTGCCTTCTGCGTCAGGAACAACAGTGCGTTTTTCTCAGGTGCGGCATCCGCGTCGTAGACACAGATCCATTCGCCTGTTGCCTGCTTGAGCGCATCGTTCAGGGCGCCCGATTTGCCGCCGGTTCCGGATCTCTCCAGAATAAGAAAGTCGCGGTCCCGGTAACGTTCATTGGCTTTCAGCGCCCTTAAGCGCTCGGCCGTATGATCCTTGCAATTGTCAGCGATGACAATCACCTGCATTTTGTGATGCGGGTAATTCATCTGCAGAATGTGCTCTACCGTTGCCTGGATGACCAATTCCTCGTTATGCGCGGGCACCATGACCGTCACGGTTGGAAATTTCTCCAGATTGCTCGGATTCACCAGCTTCTGCCGGTTTTGTTTATGAATGAACACGATGGCCCCGGCCATGATAATGATCGATTCCAGCACGGCAATCCATATACTGATGATGGTAATGACCAGGAAAAAGTCAGTCACTGAACCTCCCCCGATCATATTTTCGTTTGACTTTTGAACGGAAGCTTAAGGTGGCCATCGTCAGAATAATGATGGCTATGGAGAACACGATGCTGACCCCGATGCACAGAGGGATAAACCAGCTGGTATACGACAACGGCCGCAAGCCTCCTTTTGATGGATGATGGTAACTTAACTTGGTTAAATATATTCCCCGATGAGGTCGGTTTCGGTATTCCGTTCTAATGCAGAGATGACGGCATCGATATTTTCGTATCGGCTGAATTGCTCCTTCTGGAACACGAGGCCGCCGGCGCGGACCACAAGCTTGAGGGACATGCCCTTCTTATCCCGGAAGGGGACGTTCATCATGGCGACTTTGATGCGCTCCATAAGGCTTTTGAGATATTCCGGCTTGGTGAGCGGGCACAGAATGATAAAGCGTCCTTCACCAATGGAGAATTTATAGTCCTCATAACGAATCTGCTTCTGTATCGTGCTCGACAGTTCCATAATTAGCTTGGCAAAACGGTGTGATCCGACTGACTCCCTGGTCAGGGGGAGAAAATCGAGCTTAAACATCATGATGCAGAAGCTGTACTGATCCGAATAGCGATTGGCCAGATTGGCTTGTTTCACCAGCGTATCTGCGAATGCATCCTTGCTGCCAAGGGAGGTGTCGATGTCGATATCCGGGTTGGTTTTCCTCAGCTGCTCGAGACGCCTTATGAACCTTCGGCTTCGAACTAGAGCCAGCTTGATGAAGATGGCAATGGCGGTATTGGCCGGAAGCAGCAGTATCCAGGATAGGGTGAGCGCATTGACCGGGGCTAGCGTGGACAACCATACGAAGTAAGTGACCAGATACACAAAAACGGCAACCGTCGAAACGCCTACCGGAAGAAAGAAACCGATCAATAAGGCGGCCAGTGTACCGACGCTGAACAGGAATTCCGTGAAAGTAAAACTTTGATTTACATAGATGTTCCAGAATATGAACAACTGCTGGACCATAGCAAGAGCAATCAGCAGAAAATAACCGAGTTCGACGCGACGTAAAGGGGTGGATTTTTTCATGTTTTACCTACTTTCTAAACGCTTAAACCTTTTATCGCTGTAGTTGGGCCATTCCATATGTTATTTAAAAATTACCCAAATGTCGATAGATTTATCGAACGTTGACATAATCTACATATTGGATACCGAATTTAATGTCCATTGACCCTGGAATTCTCCTTTCAACTGACCCTTCCGGGGATCAGGGGATATGGGGTAGAGTAGAGAATAACGTCTTCATAAGGTCACAGGCGGTAACGCCCATTTGTCTTATCAGTGGTGTAGCTTTCATGCCGAAAATATACAGAATAAGAAGGTGTGCCTGATGTTATTGGATCAAATCTATACCGAATACAAGCCGATGATGTTCGGCCTGGCCTACCGGATGCTGGGGAGTGCGGCGGATGCGGAGGATATCGTGCAGGATGTTTTTTCCCAATTCGTGCAGATGGATCGGGGAGAAGTACGGAACGAGAAGGCGTATTTGGCCAAAATGACAACGAACCGCTGCATCAACCTGTTGAAATCGTCCAGACGCCAGCGCGAAACGTATACCGGTCCCTGGCTGCCGGAGCCGATGCCGGACTATGACATGCTGACGCGGTCCGATCCTGCGGAACGCCGCGAAACGATTGGTTATGCCTACCTGGTGCTGCTTCAACGGTTAACGCCGCTGGAACGTGCCATTTATATCGCTAAGGATACGCTGGGGCTTGAATATCCGATCATAGCGGAGATGCTTGGAAAGACGGAGATCAGCTGTCGCAAGACCTTCAGCCGTGCCAAGCAGAAAATGGGGCAGGCCACGGAGAGGCCTAAGGGAGAAAACGCCCGGACGGAAACACAGGAACGCTTTGTTGAAGCATTCCTGCGGGCGTCCGATATGGGGAATTTTAAGCCGCTGCTGTCTTTCCTGAAGGAAGAGGTTACGCTGCTATCGGATGGGGGCGGCAAAGCGAAGGCAGCCATCAATCCGATATTGGGCGTTGAGCGGGTACGTGCATTCTTCGAGGGATTATCTGCCAAAGGCTCGTTTCTCGAAGGGTTTGAGCCTGTCTCCGTAAACGGAGAGCCTGGCTTGTTACTGAAGCGGGACGGCAGGGTCTCCATGGTGCTGACGGTAGAGTGGGAACCCGATCTATCCCGCATCCGTCAGATTTTTCTTGTGGTGAATCCGGATAAATTACAGCTGTTTAATCAAAACAGCCCGGGAACAGCCCTGTAGCGACGCCGATCCGGTTCCAGGCATTGATCGTTGTGATCGCCATGACCAGATCGACGAATTGCTTCTCGTCAAAATGCTTGCGCACGCGTTCATATACCTCTGCAGGAACGCCGGCCTCGGACAGCTTGGTCACGCACTCCGTCAATTCGATGACGGCCCGTTCTTCGTCGGAATATATCGGGACCTCCCGCCACATCGGCAGAAGGAGGAGGCGGTTTACGCTTTCGCCCATGGAGAGCAGATCCTTGGAATGCATATCCACGCAGAAAGAGCAGCCGTTGATCTGGGATGCCCGGAGCTTAATGATTTCGTACAGCTTGTGATCGAGTCCGCTTTTTTGGGCCGCTTGCTCCAGGGCAAGCAGCGTTTTGAAGGCTTCGGGATTGGCCGATCGGTAATTCATTCGAAGTTCCATGTTCAGTTCCCCTTTACGGTATGATGGTTGATGTTCACCCATATGACATTCTGCCGGGCAGAATTGTGACATGTTCTAATGGAAAAAAGAAAGAAACCCTTAAAAGGTGGAGAACGAAAGCCCGAAAAAGGAACGGCGATTCTTGGCAGAAGCGCCGTCCCGGGTAACGTTCATGTACATCCAGAGGGTTTCTTTGTCGTTTATAACGCTTTATATGTTATTTTCCGGTCTTAAGCGGAACGCGAAGGACATCGTCTCGCTTATGAGTGGTATAGTTCGAAATGTACACCTCGAGCTCGGTCTTGTCGAAATTCTTATACACGTCTATATGTTTGTTGTTGTCATCGCCGAGCAGGCCGATCATGGCCGGCATTCCATAGCTCCGGTCTTTGCCGTCAAGATAATAGGTTTGGTTGACGCCGCCGAATGTCGGATCGGAGCTTAAGGATTCTACGTAGAGATTGTTGTCCTTCAGGTAATAGGTCCATGTAATCGGATAACCTGCAATGCTGGACGTTAAGCTTTGATGTTCAGCCGAAATGCCGGTCAAGCGGATTGGATTCTTGTCTCCGGCATATTCATCGACGCGGTGTTTGGCGATCAGAGACACCGGTTGGTTCGCCAGGGAGGCCGCATGAAGTCCGGTCATTTCAAAGCGCAGCTCCGTCTTGCCCGATTGGCCGGGAACATGCCAGATGCCTCCGCTTAACAGCGTCCCGCCTACATCCAGTTGGTAGTCCATGTAAGGAACACGAGTATATTTCTCTTCATGGGTCAGGATCAGCCGGACTTGGGTTGGCGTAACGATCATTTCATGGATCTTCGTCCCGCCAGGTACCTGATCTACAGGGATATTCAGCGCTTCCTTAAATGTTCCATTGTCCATTTGTTTCTTTGACAGGGCCGTATTTAAGCTCCAAGTACCCTCTGCGGTTTCAAGCGTGCGATCGTAAGCAAGCTGGAAACCAGTGCCTTCTGCACGCAAAAGGTCTGACTTGAATATTTGCTGACTTAAATATTCTCCGGAGGCTCCCGGGGTTCCAAAGACGGAAGGCCGGGTTTCCTTGATGATCTCTTTATTGTCATTGACGGCTTCCACTCGTACCCAGCTTCTGCTCTTCATCCCAGGATCCGTAAACGTAATGGCCGATCGGAGCAGTACCTCGCCTTCGGCTTGCTCGAAAGACTGCAGGGTCACGCTGTCAATGCCATCCTTTTGAATGGGGAATACCTGCGTATTCGGATCTTGAGGGTCGTAGTTGATGGACTGTTTTCCATCGCCGGTAAAACGGATATTCTCCATCAAAAACTCGACATCCGCCATCTGGCCTTCAGCGACCCAATCGGTTTCAAAATACCCCTGGAATACGCCTAGCTCCTCATTCCACTGATGGGAATAACGGCCCTCGATGGAATGACCCTCCTTATCTTTAAGCCCAATATGATCAAAGGCTACTTGTTCGCTAGCTCGTGTTGAGCCTGGATCCAGACTGTAGAGCAGGAACGTCCGGTTCTCATCGATAAACGCCGTGTGCACCGTTAAGGTGATGCCGTCCCTCGTAACGGATTGTTCAATCGTCTGGCCAAGCCCCTGCTCCAATGCGGACTGGATCCCGGCCCTGTAAGATAGAAGATTGGACCAATCATAGTTCAGGGCTGCATAGACCGGCGTTGCCATCAAGGCGACGGATATCCCCGTGATGATCGCAATCCGTTTTCGTCTGCGCGGACGAAGCGGAACCGATTCACCCCCGGCAACCTTCAATTCGTTCTGCTGGATGCTGCTCCACATGCGGTCAAAATCAGGATAAGACACGTTATTCGCTGTTTTCATCTGGTCCTTCAGATTGTTCTCAAAACGTTCCAAATTGTTTCTCTCCCTTCAGCCCAAAGCCGTTATTCTGTTCGAGCTTTTTTCGCATGATTTTCAATGCTTTGTGAAGCCTTGATTTAACCGTCCCGACGGGAATTTTCAGCGTTTCGGCGATTTCCGCCATCGACAGCTCACCGATATAGCGGAGTGTGACAACGGCCATCAGCTTGTCCGGAAGCTGCCGCAGCAGTTTCTCCCATTCCGCCGCCGCTGCTTTTTCCAATACGATGGTGTCTACGGATTTAACCGATGCCGTGGTCTGCTCGTGGAGCCACTCGACCTGGCTTTGCTTGTCTCGCTGGGTCTGATTCCTTCTAAGCAGGTTCAGGCAGTGATTCATCGCGATGCGCATGATCCAGGCACGTGTATGCTCAACGCTTCTCCAATCCTGACGAAATACGGTGACAAATACGTCGTGGCAGAGATCTTCCGCATCCTGCGCGTTCCGCAGCATGTAGTAGCAGGTACGGTACACATCCTTGTTGTAAGTATCGAATAACTCGCGTTCCGTCAATCCAAGGCACTCCTTTCTTTGCGTTATGTCTAATAAACAAATGACCCTTGGAAAGGGTTCATCTTTTTTTGCTGCCGTCATGCAGCGAAGGTCTGAGTCCGTCTCCGTAACGGTTAATTGATTTCATTCTAACAAAAAAGAACATCTGCTCACCGTATAAAACGAAGGGCAGATGTTCTATGGATATCTGTAAAATTAGAAGCTGCTGACAGGCTCAATTGGAGCCTAACGATTAGGCACTTGCTTATAGAGGGTTATCGCTTTGGCTTAAGCTATGCGGAACCAGCTGATTTGCACTTCGCCTTTCATGATGAGGAAGACGTCAGCCCGTCCTGTTAACCCCGTCAGTTCGGCCTGGACTGTCGTCCAGGCTTGGCGCCCTCCGGTAGGCAGAACCTTGCAGCATCCGGCTGTGGGGCCATCCGGGCTGCCGGTCGTAATGACGATTTCGCCGCCCTTAATATGCCCGCTCACCCTGGCCCCGAACGTTGCCGGGGAATCGCCGAGATCCGTGTCATGGAAAGCGATCCATCCTGTTTCGCCGGTTAAACGAATGCTTTCGCCGCCTTCTTTGCATTCATCCAGGAAAACCTCCTGGTAGTCGTCATAATTCACCGCTCGAACAGGCTCTCGCAGCGTGCGTGGAGGGATCGTCTCACCTTCGACTTGAAGGACTGCGGTGACCGGCAGCTGGCCGGAGGACGATCCAGCCATAAGTGTATAGGTCCCCTTTTCAACGCAGTAGCGATCCCGGGTGACATCCCAGAACGCGAGATCCTCCGCTTTGAGCTCAAAGCTTACCGTTTCCGAAGCGCCTGGGGACAAATGGATGCGACGGAAGCCTTTCAACGTTTTGAGAGGACGGATGACGCGGGAGGAATCAGCCTTCACATACAACTGAACCACCTCATCTCCGGCTAGCTGGCTCTCATTCCTCACGGTAACGGTGACGATGACGCTGCCATCGGCGGTGATTTCCGGTTGGCTTAGCGACAGACCGCTGTATTGGAAACGGGAATAGCTGAGACCATGACCGAACGGGTACAGCACATCCCCGTCGAAATATTGATAGGTCCGTTTCCCTTTGATGATGTCGTAATCCATGAGGTCCGGAAGCTGTTCGATTGACTTATACCACGTCATGTTTAAGCGGCCGCCCGGATTGTAATCTCCGTACAGAACGTCGGCAACCGCATGGCCCAGCTCCTGCCCGGCGTGAGACGTAAAGAGGATGGAGGGCACATGCTCCTGTTCCCAGTTCACGGCGAACGGATATCCGCCTACGATGACAACCACCGTATTGGGATTAGCTTCGTAAACCGCCTGAACCAAGGCTTGCTGAGCAGGCGGAAGGGTGATGTCGGGACGATCGATCGTTTCCTTTCCGTTAATGAACGGACTGTTTCCCACGAAGACCATGGCGGTTTCAGCCGATGCTGCCGCAACGACGGCTTCAGCGATGCCGTCCTGAGCCGTTTCGATGGCAATTGGCGTTCCCACATCTTCGCTGCCGCCTACCACAAGGCGTCCGTGCTCATCAAGTAGGATCGGTTTGCCTTCCCAATTCTTCATCATAAAGCTTCCATCCGGTAACGCCTCAAAGCTGAAAGCCTCTTTCACGAACCAGCCGCGAGCCTCGTCAGCCGTTGCGTGCAGTCCCGTCTCGGTTTCGGTTACGAATTTGCCGCTGCCAACAAGGCGGAGCGTCACGGAGCCCCAGCCCCAGTCGTTCCGCTCGAACACCGCTGCTCCGGACGGCTCTGCCGTGCTTGCAAGCAGCCCGCCATTCTCTTTGGGAGATAGGGCGACATATTGGCCGCTAACAGAAGAACGAAGACGGACCTGGTCTAATCCCGTATGAAAATGGACGCTGCGGTCCCCCATTTTCTCCTGCACGCCCTGAAGCGGCGTAATCCGGTATGGAGGCGTGCCGCTGTACCAATCCGTAAATGCTTCGTTAGCCAGGGGCCCGATGACAGCAGCGGATTTCAACTGATCACGCTTAAGGGGCAGCAATCCATCGTTTTTCAGGAGCACGATCGATTCCCGGGCGGCACGCAGCGATAATTTGGCATGCTCGGGCGCGCAGAGCTTCGTCTCCGGCACATGGCTGTACGGATTCCGTTCTTCCGGATCGAATTCGCCGAGACGGAACCGGACACGGAAGGAATTGCGGAGGGCGTGATCGAGATCCTGCTCTTCCAATAATCCTTGCTCCAATGCGTCACGGAGAGCACGGAAGGAGATGTCCTGGTCGTCGGTAATGCTGTCGATTCCGGCTTTGACAGAGCCGGCCACGGCCTCTGCATAGGAAGAGACATAATGATGGTCCATGACGGTGCCGAGAACGTCACCGGCGTCTCCTACCACGAATCCGTCCATGCCCCATTCCTGTTTGACGATGTCGTTCACTTCATGGTTCAGGTTGCACGGCGTGCCGTTGATGCCGTTATACGCGGTCATCATGGAACCGGCTTTCCCTTCCCGGAACGGTGTCTCGAAAGCCTTCAGATAATACTCGCGTTTGTTTCTCGGATCGATGCTTACCGAGGCGCTGCCGCGGTCAACTTCGTTGTTATTGCCGTAGAAGTGCTTCAGGGTAGCTACCGTTTTGTAGTAGAAGGGATGGTCTCCCTGCATGCCCTTCACAAGTCCGGTGGAGAGTTCCCCGGTCAGGTGCGGGTCTTCTCCGTAGGCTTCTTCCGTTCGTCCCCAGCGAGGGTCGCGTTCCAGATCCACCGTGGGCGCCCAGATGGTCAGTCCGTTGATGGCCCGGTCGCGCTGGTAATAGACGCGGGCTTCCTCCGCGATGACCGATCCGATCTCCTGCATCAGCTCGGGATTCCAGGTGCACGCAAGCCCGGTATTTTGCGGGAACACGGTCGCTTCGCCAAGCCAAGCCACGCCGTGCGCGCCTTCGGTGCCATGCTTATATTTTTGCACGCCGAGGCGGGGAATTTCCGCCTGGTATTGGCACATTAACTCGATTTTCTCGTCCAAGGTCAATCGGGATAAAAGATCGTTAACCCGTTCTTCCAGCGGAAGATCCGGATTCTGGAATGGATATTTCATGAGCAAAACCTCATTTCTAAACATAGTTGGAATGGAAACGCTCTCAGTTATACATGCGATAAGTTCATGCTTCTCTTAAGCCAGTTTGTTCAATTCCATCATAGCGTGCAAAGCGGAGCCGTAATACACCGAGAATTAGCGCAATTTTCATGTGAAAATTTCGATTCCTTCGGATAACTGATTTGATGACCTCATCGCCTCAGTGCCTCAGCCGGTAATCTGGTGTTTGATGATTGGGAAGGGCTCCAGGAAGCTGGAGGATGAACGGGTTGCTGGGGATCTCCCTGTACCTTGTGTAACTCAGTTATTAGATCAAGCGTTAAATTAATGAATGAAAGAGAGGAGTGATTTTATTCCAAGAGCAAAGAAATTCATAATTGCAATAGCAGTGGTGCTCTTAGCAGCTGCTATGGGGATTATCTATTACTCGGTTCGATTGCCTTCTACAAGCGTCATTGCCCATTCTACTAAAATAGAAAGGATCTCTTTTCTATACCTGAAAGGAACTAACATGACACCTTACCTTATCGAATTCGAAGATCAAAATGCAGAGCTTAATCAATGGATGAGCATTTTAGACTCCGTTTCGTATACGAGATCGCCGAGAGCGTTTTTTAGCAAAAACATAAGAAATGATGGTGGGCCTACGTTTGCATTCATTATTTTTTACCGTGATCGTGATGGAGAAATCAATGATTATTTTTTGGATATAAATCAAAAAGGTTATGTTCTAAGGGGAGGGAAGAAAATATATAAAATGGTTGATCGGGAAGCGGAGGTTTTTGATCAACTATCCACATGGCTTTTTGAAAAAGCTGTTAGAATGCCTGTAACTTAGAAGCTGAAAGAAATGAACCACTAAAATGAACGCAGGAAATATGAAACCTCTCCGATGAAAGGGATGCTTAAGCGCCTTTCGTTTCTTCGTGAGAGGTTTCTTCTTTTTTGTCCGTTTACATTCGGCAAATCTCTTTGGGGCAGTCCTCGCAGTGGCAAATATTCCGTAAATAGTCGGGATCAATGAGAACGATGCGTCCCCGTTCGGTAGAAATCACGCCAAGATCCTTAAGCTCATTCAATATCCGGTTAACGCTTTCACGGGTGGAACCAATCATCTCCGCCATTTCCAAATTCGTAATCCGCTTGCCAATGATGGCGCGTGTTTCCTTGTTTGTCCCGCTCGTGCCGTACATATTGTACAGTCGCAGCAGCAGTGAGCACAGGGCGCCGGATTTACCATGCAGCAGCAGATCGCGTAATTTACTCTGCGTGGTGCGTTGCATGAGTGCCATCCAGCCCATATATTCCATGGCAAAGTCCCCGTTGGTTCGGATGACTTTATCCAGTTCGCTCTGCGGCACAATTCCGACTTCACTATCCTCCAAGGCTTTGGCTTCGAATTGGTGAACGGCTCGTCCGAACGGATTGGGTTCACCGAACAGATCGCCGGGGATGTGAAGCGATAAGGTGGCAGACAATCCGCCTTCCAGCAGCTTGGATACCTTCAAGCTTCCACGGTTTACAAAGTACAGCCGATCCGCAGGATCGTTCTCCTGGTATAGATAATCGCCGGCAAACAAACGGACAGGCTCGGCCATTTCCCGGATCAGAGCGAGATGCGGTTGTGAATAGACGGAGGAAGTGCCCGCTGGAAACAGCCCTCCATCCCACGCATCGGACCTTGCAGTTCGATTCTGTTTCATACGATCTTCTCCTTCCATAAGGTTATTCGGCAAGTTGATAATCGCCATTGGTCAGCTTAAATGCATGGGTCAGACCTGAGGTGAGATGGATCTGATGGTCGGTGGTGACGAAAATAGCTTCGGCATCGTCGCGGCTCTCGACGAACTGCCGCCCTTCCGTTAGTCCAAGCGAGAAGACGGAAGTCGACATCGCGTCGGCGTCCATGGACGTGTCGGTCACAATCGTTACGCTGAGCAGGTCATTATCGACCGGATAACCGGTGAAGGGGCTCAGAATATGGTGATACACCTTCCCTTCTGCTTCGAAGAAGCGCTCGTACACGCCGGAGGTTACGATTGTCTTATTGACGACCTTCAGTGTTCCCAGATGCTGCCCGCGCTTTTCTCCGGGATCCTGGATGCCGATATTCCACGGTGAACCGTTCGGTTTCGAGCCCATGGCAAGGATATTGCCCCCAAGGTCGATGATGGCCGAATGAAAATCCTGCTGCTGCAAATAATCCGCGATGACGTCCGCTGCATATCCTTTGGCGATGGCCCCCAGATCCAGCGACATTCCTTCTTTCTTCAGCAGAATGGCATGGGATGCAGGATTCAAAATGACATCCTTGTAGTTCATTCGCTTCATGGCAGCATCCAGCTCATCCTCTTCCGGCACAGCGGGGTGTTCACCGCCAATGCCCCAGAGGTCGACAAGCGGGCCTACGGTCGGTTCGAAATGTCCGCCGGAAGCTGCCGCATAATCGATGGCGGTTTGGACAACCTTGAAGGTTTCCTCGGATACGCTCACTTCGGACTTGCCCGCCGCTTGATTGACCCGATCAATCTCGCTGTCCGCCAGCTGCCGGTTCATGCGTTGGTCGATCCGATCCAGCAGTGCGCCTACCTCATCGAAATGCTGGGACGTCATCCGTTCATCGTAAACGCGGAGACTTACAATGGTATCGAATATAAAGTAACGTTCGGTTGCCGGTTCGTTGCTGGCGGCTACCTTCTGATCTGCTGTGGTTGTGCAGCCAATCGATCCCGTCATCAACAGGGTGAGCATGATCAACAGGCTGCTGTAGGAAAGAAGCTTCCTATACATGACAGTGCCTCCTCTTTTCAGTTCTGGTGCTGTTCTCAATCGAGTTTCGATGATCTCAGCGTATCAGACCCTTCCCTTGCTGAATGTGAGAAAAATCATTTCTGGCACTTGGTGCAGCCCTGATAATGAAGATAAGCAAAGCGAAGTGGAGAGATGCTGATGAAACGCGGAGATATTGGAATAGCGCTCGTGCTGATAGCGGTTGTCGCCTGGTTTGGAATTTCAAAGTTTATGGGAGAAGACGGAGCGGCGCAGGGAAACTATGCCATGATCGAGGTGAATGGAAAGCATTATGATACGGTGGCGCTTACGGAAGAGCCCCGAGATATAGAAATCCGGACAGAACGGGGATATAACCTCTTGAGGGTCTCCCGCGAGGGGATCGAGATGGTGGAGTCGGATTGTCCGGATCAGCTCTGCATTGGGTTCGGTCACGTTCACGATGTTCATGGCACCATAGTATGTTTGCCCAATCGGGTGTTTGTAGAAGTGACTGGAGATCAAGTTGAAGGAAGTGAGCCGGATGCCGTTGTCTCCTGATCCCCATGCACTCCGCAAGCTGGTCGTAATCGCCATCTGCGCTTCCTTATCGGTGGTGCTTGGCATTGTGGAAGCCCTGATTCCATTTGCGGTCACGATACCCGGTGCCAAGCTGGGACTTGGCAATATTTTGGTGCTGACCTGTCTAGTCTGCCTAGGGGGCAGAGATGCCCTGTGGCTTATTGTTTTAAAGACATTGCTGACTGCCTTTATACTGGGAAGCTTTTCGACCTTTCTGTTCAGTATGTTCGGCGCGCTGGCGAGTTTTTTGGTGATGTATGTCATGCTTAGGCTCGGGGGCCATAATTTCAGTTTAACCGGCGTGAGTATCGCAGGTGGCATTGCTCATAATATTGGCCAATTAACGGCAGCTTCGCTGGTATTGGGAACAACCAAAATTTATTATTACTTGCCATTTTTGCTCGGGGCGGGTGTCGTGACGGGGATCTTTGTGGGATGGGCTGCAAAACATCTGATCGAATCCCTGCGACGTATCGATCCGTTTGGCATGTTTCACACGGAAAGTTAAGGAGGAGGCGTTAGGCATGGTGGACATAACCGATAAGTCAGAGCACGCGGTCCAACTCAAGCATGTATATTACGGACAGGGCTGTACGAACGTGCTCAAAGACGTCTCGCTGGCGATCCCCCATGGGCAATGGGTATGCATCGCCGGAAGGAACGGGGCAGGCAAGTCCACGCTGATTCGCCTGTTAAACGGACTTCTCCTCATGAGTCGGGGACGGATTCTTATTGATGGGCTGGAATTGAACGGCCGTACGCTGGGTGAAATTCGCCGTCATATTGGCATGGTGTTTGCCAATCCTGACGATCAGTTTGTTGGCCTCACCGTAGAGGATGATATTGCGTTTGGCCTGGAAAATCTGTGTCTGAGCCGGGAAGAGATGCTGCAGCGGATTCGGACCTATGCGGAGCGGCTGGATATCGTCCATCTGCTCCACCGCCATCCGGCTACTTTGTCCGGCGGACAGAAGCAACGCGCTGCCATTGCTGCCGTGCTGGCGATGGAGCCTTCTATCATTGTCTTGGACGAGGCAGCTTCCATGCTGGACGAGAAGGCTAAGAATGAGCTGCTGGGTTTCATGCGAACCATGCATGCCGAAGGCCGATATACCATCATCTCCATCACCCATGACGTAGAGGAGATGGCCGAAGCAGACCGGATGATCGTGTTGGATGGCGGAATGGTCACGGCAGACGGAAGTCCAAGTGAGCTGCTGCTGCAGGAAGAACTGCTCCAGCATTGCAGGCTAAAGGTTCCTTTTGCCCTCCAGCTATGCAGGGAGCTGAAGGCGCGGGGGATTGATATCGGCGAGCTGGTTAGGGAGAAGGAGGTGCTGGAGGCGTTATGGTCATATCATTCGAAGAGGTTTCTTACCGCTACCGGGACCGGGGGATGAGCCCTATTCTTGGACTCGACGGTCTTCATCTGGAGCTGGAGGAAGGCGGAATGATTGCCTTCCTCGGTGCGCCGGGTTCGGGAAAATCAACGCTTCTCCAGCATATGAACGGATTGATACGGGCAGATGAGGGCTTGATTCGCATATTGGATTTCCGCCTTGAATCGGGTGACAGCAAGAAAGTCTCTGCCGGTCTGCGGCAGCGCGTCGGCCTGGTGTTCCAATACCCGGAGCAGCAGCTGTTTGAAGAGACGGTGGAGAAAGATCTGCTGTTCGGGCCGCTTAACTTCGGGCGGAGTCCAGCCGAAGCTGCCGAGGCGGTCCGCAGAGCGGCTTCCTTCGTCGGATTAGACGAGGAGCTGCTGGCGCAGAGTCCATTCAAGTTAAGCTCGGGCCAGATGCGAAAAGCGGCCGTGGCTGCCGTATTGGCGGCTGACCCCGACATTTTGGCTTTGGATGAGCCTACGGCCTCCCTCGACCCTGCCAGCCGTGAGGATTTGATGGGGCGGCTGCATGGATTAACGAGGACCCAAGGCAAGACGGTTCTCATCGTCACCCACCGGCTGGAAGAAGTCGTGGCCTACGCGGACGAGTTCGTTGTAATTAAAGATGGCAGCGTCGTATTTCAAGGAACGGCCAAAGAGTTGGTACACCGGCAAGAAGTGCTGGAGCAGGCGGGACTGATGGCTCCGTCGTCCGTGCGGATGGCGGGCAAGCTGGCAGCTCAGCTTGGAGTACAGCCTCCGGAGATGCCACCGGATGCGGCGGCGCTGGCGGATTGGTACGCAAGCCAGCTTGAAATATAGGGCAGGACGAAGCAGAGGCGAAAGGAGGAAGCATGGATGAAGCGAAAAATCATCCTGGGCCGATATATGGAAGGTGATTCATGGGTTCACCGTCTGGATCCGCGTGCCAAGACGGCTGCCATGCCGCTCTTTATGGTAGCCGTGTTCCTGGTAGACGGATATATGGGGGTGCTCGCGTTGCTGCTGTTCACTGCGGCGGTGATCCGGGCTACGAGAATCCCGTACCGTTATTTCATTAGAGCCATGAAGCCGCTGATGTTCCTAATATTGTTCATCCTGGTATTTCATCTTCTCTATGACGCGGGAGGCGGGAAACTACTGGATGTGGGCGCGTTCAAGGTGTATACCGGCGGATTGGAAAAAGGCATCGTGTCCGCCTCACGGATGGGACTCTTCATCATGTTGGCGGCGGTGCTGACCTTCACGACCCAGCCAGAGCAGCTGGCTCAGGGGCTCGGCAGCCTTCTGCGGCCCCTGACCTATATCGGCGTGCCGACCGATCGGCTGGTGCTGATGCTCGGCATTGCCCTCCGGTTTATTCCGACCATTTTCGAAGAGGCGGAGCGGCTGTGGAAGGCACAGCAGTCCAGGGGACTGGACCTGTCGTCGCGGTCGCTGAAGGAGAAGGCGCGGCTGATCATTGCCCTGCTGGTGCCTGTAACGACAGGTGCGTTCCGGCGCGCCATCGGGCTTGCCGATTCCATGGAAGCCAGAGGCTACCGGCTGGGTGCGCCGCGAAGCAGGTTCAGGGCCTTTGTATGGAAGCGGGCGGACACGCTGTTTGTCGCCTTGTTCCTGCTGCCCGTGGCCGCAGCCGCGCTGCTGTAGTTTGTGGCTTGAAGAAAATCAAAACCGCAGTCAGTCCTTAAGGGCTGACTGCGGTTTATTTTACTCGAATTTGATAAAACACCGTTCCATATAGGAACAGTGTTATCTGTCATACATATTAATTCAACGGCATCGGCGTATTCGTCGGTTCGATCCCCTGGTAGGCCTGATCCACGGATTGCCGGATTTCCTTCAGGCTAAGCCCCTGCTGTCTGCCTTCCAGGTACATGTCCGTGACGTCCAGGCAGGTTTGGCAGAACTTCGCGTGCGTGGTTGGCGTGAGCCGGCCATCGTCCTCTTGAGCATAGTAGCAATTGAGGTTGCTGCTGTGGCCTGCTTCACCGCATCCGCAGAAGCAGGGCATAAAGGCCAAATGGCTGGCGTGGAGGATTGCTGCATTGTATTCCTTCACGCTGGACATATGCGGAAGAGGCGTATCGGGATTCAGCAGGTAGTCGCTTTTTCCGTCGGATCGGCCTGCAAGGTTTTCCGCATATAGGATGTCGCTGCGATAGGCACCGCTTACCACTTGAACTCCATTCACGCCTTCGAAGGTTTGCAGTGTAAGCGCGATGGCCAGTTCCGCCCGGTTTCCCTCCTCTGAATCGGCAAAAGCGTGAAACGAGGGGGAGAGCTCAACCACGGTTACGCCATGCTCGGTCCGGATTTCTACGAAGGTTACGCCATCAGGGATGGCGCTTTCAAGTTCAGGTGGTAATAGATCTCCAAGCTGGGTCAGCATCGTCATGGCACTCACCTTGGGATAGCGGACGGACGTTTCTGTCTGTACGTACTGGGATACTGGCGTGAATAAACCGGAATGCGGGTCATAGGCATGGAGGGTTACGCTGGGCATCGTGCTGGGGATAGCGGAAAGAATCGTCCCCTTGGGCGGACGTGCGCCGTTCGCAGCGAGATCATCCAGTTCGCGCAGGATGCTGTCGCTTGTTATATCTTCGGTCAGTCTCCCGAGTTCTTCCTCTTGAGCGTTCAGGAACAGGATGGTCGGGTGCTCCGTGATACCGTATCGGTTAACGGCTTCCGTGTCCTCCGATATGCTGAAATATTGGTAGCGGTAGGCTGGCGAAGCAGCTTCCATCTGTTCCATGACACCCATCGCTTTGGAACAGCCGCCGCAGCCCTTGAGCGCAAAGATGGCGATGGAGCTCACTTGCGTGTCACCGGTACCCTGTTTTGCGAGAGGGGATGCCTTGAACAGCATGAAGCCTCCCGCAGCAAGCAGGATCAGGAAGGTCGTCAGCGCCATTCTCCACCGCCAGATTCGTGTGCGGTTCATGTTCTATAACATCCTTTCATATCGAACAGGGATGCATCCATGATGGATGTATCCCTGTTCATTTGGAGTATATGGATTCATGTCTTTAGGGCAGAAAATAATGGAGCAGGGCCTGCAAATCATGCTGGGCGGGATGATCCGCAAAGTCGCCGATCATCCGCTGAGCCTGCTCCGCATACGATCGTGCAAGCTCCTCGGTTTGCTTAATGGCCCCGCTTGCGGCGATGCGGTGGATGACCTCATCCATGTCAGCCGTCGGAGAGTGGGGGCCGAGCTGCCTGATCCCCGATGCAAGGGCTGGATCGTTGAGGGCGTAAATCACCGGCAGTGTAATGTTGCCGTTTCGCAGGTCTGCGCCAGCCGGCTTGCCGATGGCCTCCTTGGGCTTCGTGAAATCGAGCAGGTCATCCCGGATTTGAAATGCCATGCCGAGGGACTCCCCGAATTGAAAAAGCCGTTCAGCGGTTCCGGCATCCGCTTTGGCTGCTTCCGCGCCCGCTTTCAGGCAGTGGGCCATCAGCAGGGCAGTTTTGCAGCGCGTTTTCTCCAAATACTGCTCCAGTGTTAGTTCATAGTTAAAGCGGTGGTGCAGCTGATCGTATTCTCCCATGCAGAGTTCGGTGACCAGAGCCGCAAGCTCGGCTAACCGGTAGGCATCCTCTTCGGAGACGTCTTCGCTGCTCCTGTCTGATTCGTTATTCGGATTACCCGCGGCCCATTCGATGGCGCGGGCAATCATGTAGTTGCCGATGTGCACGGCCGTCTGAACATCCGTTGTTTCATGCAGGGTCGGCATGCCTCGCCGCATATCGGATTGATCGATGATGTCATCGTGTACCAGCGAGGCCATGTGTAAATATTCAAGCAGAACGGCGGTTTTCATGACGGCTGGCTCATGCCCGCTTTCCCCGAAACGGCTGCCGAGCACGACCATGAGCGGACGCAGCCGTTTGCCGCCGGCGATAATGAGATCCATGACGCTGCTCAGCACAACGGAGGGAGGAGTGAGGTCACGGTCTGAGGTGACCACCTCCCGGAGCAGACGGTCGAAGGAAGCGAGATCCACTCCAACTTGGTTATGAAGGTTCATCTGTATCATCGCTCCTTTTCCCAGATGGCTCCTTACGCGCTCCGCTGTTCCAGATAGCTACGGATTTCGCGCTTCAGCTCTTTAAGCAGGATTTCGGGTGAAACGTTCTTCATCAGTTTCAGCTGCATGCGCTTATGGAGGGGGAGGAGCCGGGACAGCAGCTTCCATTCCTTCCGTTTGACGGCAATCCGGTACATGAGCCCGGTCAAATAATCGCCGTCCAGCAGCATGCGCGTCAATCTCTCGTTGTCCTGTGCCTGCAGCTTGCCGTGCTTGCTTAGCGCGGAATGAATCAGGATGCAGCATGCCAGCACTGTCATTTTACGGGAATAGGCCAGTTCATAAGCGTTGAGCATATCGGCAATGTCTCTCACCGGCCTGTTATCCATCTCCATCCAATCGATATCCGTTCCGGAATCGATATGCGACCGAAGCAGGTCGATCGTATCCTGTAATAGCTTCATATCCATCGTTATTGACTCCTTCCGGAAGGCTCGTGTTGATTAAGAGTGTGAATCCCGGCAGAACGGCCTATGAACCGAATCGGCAAGCACGATAAGATAAGCCGTTTCTCTCGAATGGTGGAAGTTTAGTCCGTATACACGTACCATCGCCTTACGATCGGTATTCGTTTCCATACCTTCTTCAGCCAAGGATATACGTAGTAGTCCAGTCCGAACGTGCTGCCCGATCCGCCGATTAAGGCGATCCCAGCTGCCAGATACCACAGCATTTCGTTAGGTGCCATACCCGATACCCAAACCATCGCGCCCATGGCAACGCTGGCTACGGCTGCAGGTGCCGTGAACAATCCGACGATCAGCAGGATGCCGACGATCAGCTCAGCCAGGACCATCGAGGTCTGAAACACATAGGCGAGCGAAGTATAGCCGCCGTCGCCGGTGTAAAACATCAGGTCCATCGACCAATCGACAATCGACTTCATGAAACCCGGAACCGGCAGGGCCGATACCGCTTCTGCGGTATAAGCGGAGGCGGCGGAGACCGCGTCAGCCGCTCCAGCTCCGACTGCTCCGGCAGCATCGGCACCGGCAGCAGACGCTGCGCTTACGCCATCGGCTGCTTTGGCAGGAATCAGGAACACCTTATTCGGATCCTCAATAATCTTGTGGATCTTACCCCATCCCTGAGAGAGCCACATCCATCCGGCAAAAATCCGCAGCGGAACAAGCCAGAAATTCGGAGACCGTTTGGCAAAATGTCCGCCCACGAAGCTGCGATTGTTCCGAACATGGAAGAATTCATGCAGCAGGTAGTGATATACCTTGTTGAAGCCGCAAACCTGGAACAGATAGAGCATATTGATCATATGTTTGACCAGCATAGCCAGGAAGCCGCTGAGCCTGAACATGTGGCCAGGCACACCCACGTTAGCTACCCCGTAGCGGCTGCCGATACAGACCATCGTCCCGTGGAACGTCGGTTTGTAGGATTTCATCGGTTTGTTCAATAGTTCAGCCACGATGTTATGCGCGATGACCGGGGCTGCGAGTTCCGCATTTTCCACCATTTGAGGTACGGGTGCAGCCGCTCCCTCAGGAATGTAGAAAATATTGTCCCCGACGACATAAACGTTCGGATGGGCAGGAACTTGAAGCTTGTCGTTGGTCAAAATGCGCTTGCGGCCTTTTTGCTCGACATCCATATTGCCGACTACGTCAGAACCCTCAACCCCTGCGGTCCAGATAACCGTACGGGATTTGATGTCGCTGCCGCCGACGGTAACGCCGTCCGGTTTAACTTCCGTAATCTTGGAGCCTGTAATGATATTGACGTTCATTTTGCGTAGGCGTTTCTCGGCTTTGCGGATTAACGGTTCGGGCAGGATCGGCAGGATCTTGTCGACCATGTCGGCAACATGAAGCGTAACCTCGCTTGGATCGACGTAGAACTCTTTGCATAATTGTTGAGTAAATTCGGCCAGCTCGCCGATCATTTCGACCCCGGTGAATCCCCCGCCGACCACGACGAAGGTCAGCATTTCTTTGCGAACCTGCGGGTCGCGCTCCAGCACGGCTTTTCGGAACATATTCAGGGTGTGTTCCTTCAAGCGTACAGCATCATCATACGACCATAAGGTAAAGGCGTGTTGATCTGCGCCCGGTATGCCGAAGAAGGTTGGCTTGCTGCCTGTTCCGATGACCAGATAATCGTAGTTGTAGGTTTGTTTATCTCCACGGAGTGTTTGGCCTTCAAAGTCGATGCCGCCGATTTCATCCAGCACCACGTCTACATTGCGGAATCCGGAGAACACTTTCTTCAGGTCGATTTTGATGGAATCCTCCTCGACCCGGTTCGCGGCCACTTCATGAAGCTCGGTCAGCAGCGTATGATACGGCTTGCGGTCGATGAGTGTTATCCGCAAATCTTTCTGTTTGCGCAGTCGTTTAGCCAGCTTCTTGGCGGTAAGTATACCGCCATATCCGCCGCCCAGCACGATAATGTGTTTCATGCGAATCTCCCCTCAAGGAATAGTTGTCTTCTATCTCTCGCTCTTGTGCTTATTTGGCGCCTTCGAGTGCTTTTGTTGCCAGCTCTACGAATCCATTGACGTGGATCGACACACCGGAGATGGCATCGGTTTTGCCGTCTTCCGCCGTTACGATTGCTTGCGGATCTTGTTTTTCAATTAAATACTGCTCGGCTTGATAAGCCTGTTCATGCCATTCGGATTGAGCTCCGCCGTTCTTCATGCCGTATTCACCGGATTTGGAACGGGTAACTTTATCGGTACCGCCGTCTTTATGAATGCCGTTCCAGCTGACCGCGGCGATCTTGCCGTTAATAACGGTAACGTCGACGGTTTCTTTCCAGCCGGACTTAGCGTCAAAATCAGCCGCTTCTGCGTGATAGCTGCCGTCTTTGTATGGTCCTGCTTCAACAGGTCCCGCCGCCAGCGCTTTTGCTGCCAGCTCCGTAAAACCGTTGACATGGATCGATACCCCGGACACGGCATCCGTGCGGCCTTCATCGTTCAAGGTCAAGCCTTCAACCGACTGCTGAGCCACCAGGTATTCCTCCATTTTGGCTGCCTGCTCATGCCATTCCGCTTGAGCGCCGCCTTTTTCCTTCATGCCGTAGAAGCCTTTTTCGGAAAACATCTTTTTGTCCAAGCCGCCGTCCTTATGAAGTCCGTTCCAGTTGGCGCTGACGATTTTGCCGCCTTCGACTTTAATCGCTACAAGTTCCTTCCAGCCGGAATCTTCGGCAAAATCGCCTTCGGCGTAATATAAGCCGTCCTGCAAGGTTCCTTCTTGTGCAGTCTGTTCTGTATTACTTGCGTTATCCGTGTTTTGGCTCTCTGCCGGTTTGTCCGTGGTGACAGGCTCTTTGTCTCCGTTGCCTCCGCAGCCTACGAGCAGCGCAAAAATCAACATGACGGAGAGGGATAGAGAGAGTGTCCTTTTCATTCTGGTTTCCTCCTATGATTTTGTGAATTACTTCACAAATATTGTTCTTGAGTTCATTTTATTCTTAAAAAGAATAGTTATCGGTGAAAAAAATCACAAAGAGTGTCGGTGCTTCATGTTCGGGATGATCCTGTTGATTGTGCATGCAGGTTCATAGGTTAGATAATGCCTCGAATGTCATCCAGCGAATGGATGCCTTCGCTTTCCATCAATTCAATCAATTCTTCGGCCAGGGTATCGCCGGCCCGCAGGTTGATGAAGTTGTAGGTTCCGATCTGTACGGCAGCGGCGCCAGCCATAATGAATTCGAGGATGTCCTCGGCGCTGCTGATGCCGCCGATTCCAACGACCGGGATGGATACCGACCGTGCCACCTGATGGACCATGCGGAGCGCGATCGGCTTAATTGCCGGCCCGGACAGCCCCGCGTAGGCTCTGTCAAAAACGCTTCGCCGTTCCCGAATATCAATCGCCATCGCTTGGATCGTATTGATGAGCGAAAGACCATCAGCGCCTTCGGCCTCACACATGCGTGCCATTTCCTTCAAATCCCTTGCGCCGGGAGAGAGCTTGACGAGCAGAGGCAGCGTGGTCGCTTTCCGGACTGCGCGAACCACCTCTTGAGCCTGCTCATTCTCAACGCCGAAGGCCAGCCCGCCTTCCTTGATGTTGGGGCAGGAGATGTTGAGCTCAATCATGTCGACGGCTCGTTTGCCGGATGACCGTAACTTGAGGCTGGCTTCGGTAAGCAGCTCGGCGCCCTCCGTATATTCCCGTATGGTGCCGCCGCCAAGATTGACGATGACCGCCGTCCCGTGCGAGGTCATCTCGGATAATTCATGCTCCAGAAAAGCGGGGATGCCCGGATTCTCAAGGCCTATGCTGTTCATGATGCCGGATGGCGTTTCATAAAGCCGTGTTCCTGAGTTGCCGATTCGTGGCGTCAGGGTCAGTCCCTTGGAGATAATGCCTCCAAGCTTGCGAAGCGGATACAGATCCGCATACGGTTTGCCGAATCCAAACGTGCCCGATGCCGCCAAAATCGGGTTCGCCAGCGGTACGCCCGCCAGTTCACAATCGATGGAGATCATTCCAATTCACCTCCTTCGCCGGAAATACGGGGCCATCGGTGCATACCTTGCGACTTGAGCCAGCGGAGGTTAACGTGCAGCTGTTGCATGCCCCGATGCCGCAGCCCATTCGCTTCTCGATGGAGACGTGGAGCTTGGCGCTGGTACCTTCCGCTTTTTGGGCCAGACTGTGCATCATGGCAACCGGTCCGCATGCGAATATCGTATCATAGCGGCTCGGGTCCACTGCATCTATTATGGTGCCGCCGGATTTGACGGTGACATTGCGGCCTAACTCGTGGAATCCGGTGACTCCAAAAGGGACGCTGGTGTATCCCAGATATACGCTGGCCTCGGGTATTTCCTTAGCTGCCAGCAGCAGCGGGGCTACTCCAATGCCGCCTCCTACCAGTGCCGTCCGGCCTTGGGGCTCGGGGAATCCTTGCCCGTAAGGTCCTTCCAGCTGAATCTTGTCACCCGCTTGAAGCGCCGATAGCAGCCATGTGCCTGTTCCATGCACGCGATATAAGAAGGAAACGGAGTCCTCCGTCTGGTTATGAACGCTGATCGGTCGTGACAGGACGGGATAGGTATCCCAGCAGCGAAGCATGAAGAACTGTCCCATTCGTGCCGAATAGCTGCCTTGAACGGTAAGTCGATAGATGCGATGGGCCAATCTGACATTTTGAATAACAAGGGCCACGTTCTCATTCTCCTCCCTTGGCGTACTTTTTCCGCCCGCTATGTTCCTTGCTACAGTATCACAGACGGATAACGCCACCTGTGACATTTCTCATATTCGGGCGTTATCCGGGATTGATACCTTTTGTATACATACACGAGACTGAAAAGGGTGGGGGATCATACATGAGAACACTGGTGATCGTTGCACATCCGGGTCTGCATGAGGGATCACGGATCAATCGCGAACTAACCGAAACGGTGTCAGGATCTAAACTCCTAACTTAACTAACTAAAATACTAGAAACGGATCCATACATGTTATAAGTAAATTCGCCCATGAAAAAGATCGGAACGGATTAGCGAAGAAGCGACTCCAATGAAGGTGGCTTAGTGGAGGCTGAGTATCACTATGCGATTCCGATAAGCAGGCCCTATCTTTTGCAAAAGAAAAAGCGAGATTCGATATCTCGCTTTTTTCACGTTTATAGAGAGGTATCGTTGTCGTTCGGTGACGCAGATGCTATACCTTCTCCAACGTACCGACCGAAATTTCTTCGATGTAGTGGCAGGCGGCCTGATGGCCTCCGCGCTCAACCACTTCCCGAAGCATCGGGGTCTCGGACCGGCAGCGATCCGTGGCGTATATGCAGCGAGTGTGGAATCGGCAGCCGGAAGGCGGATTAATCGGGGAGGGAACATCCCCCTTGAGAATGATGCGTTCCTTCTTGCGCTCGGGATCCAGCGTCGGGATAGCCGACAGCAGAGCGCGGGTGTAAGGATGCTGTGGGCGCCGGAAGAGGGAGTGTTTATCCGCGATTTCCACAATCGTCCCCAGATACATCACGATAATCCGGTCGGAAATATGCCGAACGACCCCGAGATCATGGGAGATAAACAGATAGGTCAGCTTAAATTCCTTCTGGAGCGACTTCATCAGATTGAGCACCTGTGCCTGGATAGACACGTCAAGCGCAGAGACCGCTTCATCACTAATGATCAGTTTGGGATTCACGGACAAGGCGCGGGCTATCCCGATCCGCTGCCGTTGCCCGCCGCTGAATTCATGCGGGTACCGATAAGCTTGATAGGCGGCCAGGCCGACCGTTTCCAGAAGCTCGATGGCGCGTCCTCGCCGATCCTTTTTGGGAACGACGTTCTGAATGTCCATCGCTTCTTCCAGGACTTGCAGCGCTGTTTTTCTAGGATTCAGCGAAGCATAGGGGTCCTGAAAAATCATCTGCAGATCTTTGCGCCTTCGGGTCATCTGCGCTTTGTTCAGGGAGAGCAGATCGGTCCCTTCGAACAAAATCTCGCCGGCCGTTGGTTCGTCCAGCCTCAGGATGGCCCGGCCCGTGGTTGATTTGCCGCAGCCGGACTCGCCCACGATACTGACAGTTTCCCCCTCATGTACGGAGAACGAAATATCATCCACGGCTTTTACGACGTTGACGGTACGGCCCAGGATGCCGCCCTTGATTGGAAAATACTGCTTGAGATTCTTAACCGCTAACAGCTCTTTGCTCATGGCAGAACGTTCACCTCGCTTTCCGGCTCCCATTGATCGGTGTATTTCCAGCACCTGACTTGCTGGTTATCATCCAGCGCCTGAAGCTCCGGCAGTTTGTCATAACACAGCTTGGCTGCATGGGGACAGCGGGGGGCGAAGCGGCAGCCTTCTTGCGGATCATAGGGGCTTGGAACAGAGCCTTTAATCGGCTCCAGTATTTCTTTATCGATATCATGCCGCGGCAGCGAGTTCATCAGGCCGATGGTGTAGGGGTGCTTCGGATGCTTGAAGAGGGTCCGTACATCGGTATACTCCACCACTTTTCCGCAGTACATAACCGCTACGTCATCGCAGGTTTCCGCGACGATGCCCAGGTCATGGGTGATAAAAATAATCGACATCTGCAGCTTTCGCTGCAGCTCCTTCATCAGCTCCAGAATTTGAGCCTGAATGGTCACGTCAAGCGCCGTGGTCGGCTCATCTGCAATGAGCAGATCCGGATTGCACGCCAGCGCCATGGCAATCATGACACGTTGGCGCATACCCCCGGACAGCTGAAAAGGGTACTGACGGACTCTTTTTTCCGGGGAGGGGATGCCGACCAGCTTCAACATCTCAACGGCTTTGTCCATCGCTTGTTTTTTGCTCAGATTCTCATGGATTTGGTAGGCCTCCGCGATCTGATCGCCGACGGTGAAGACCGGATTGAGGGATGTCATCGGCTCCTGGAAGATCATCGAGATCTGATTGCCCCTTATTTTGCGCATCTGCCGGTCCGATTGTTCGAGCAGATTCACACCGTTGTATAGGATTTGGCCACCGACGATTTGTCCCGGATGAAAGATCAGCCGCAGGATGGACAGGGACAATATGCTTTTTCCTGAACCGGATTCACCCACGATCCCGAGCGTCCTTCCCTTGCGTACGGTTAGGCTGATATTATCCACCGCTTTCACTTCGCCCAGTTCGGTGAAAAAGGAGGTTTGCAGGTTCTTGATCGTAAGCAAACTTGATGCGTGCTGTTCCATCTTGTCTAAGCTCCCTTCGCTTTTAATTGGTCTTGCGTGCGTCCGCATGGACTCCAAATGGATCGATTTTCAGTAAATAGCGGATTGTGTGTCCGGATGGGCTCAAAATCAGCTCGATTTCAGCAAAGTAGCTACTCTGTGCTGATTTGCAGCAAATAGCGGATCGTGCGTCCGCATGGACTCAAAATTAGCTCGATTGGTCTGGATTAGCCATATTGAGAGGACTGTAGTTCCACTATTTCTTTGTTTTCTGCCTCTTAGTGGAGGTATGAGGACATGAGATCCGCTATTGCGAGATATTGCGGGCTAAGTTCGTGATTTTGGGTAGATTAACGGATCCTGTGTCCGTACGAGCTTAAGAAAAGCTCGATTTTCGGTAAATAGCGGATTGTGTGTCCGCATTGGCTCAAAAACAGCCCGATTACAGTAAATGGTGGGTTAGCATGACGACGTGGACTCGAAAGTAGATTGATTTTCAGCTATAGCGGATCGTGTGTCCGCATTGGCTCAAAAACAGCCCGATTACAGTAATTAGTGGATTAAAAGTCCGCAATGGCTCGAAACAACTTAACTTCTGCACATCGAGGGTGTGTATGGACTCGAAATGAACTCAGTTGGCTGCATCAGCATAGTTGAGGACTGTGGTTCCGTTATTTCTTGATTTTCTGCCTTTTAGCAGCTGATGAGGACACCAGATTCGCTATTGCGAGATATTCCGGAATTAATCCGTGATTTTAGATAGATTAACGGATCGTGTGTCCGCGTGGCCTCGAAATTAGGTCGATTATCGGCAAATAGCGGATCGTATGTCCAGATGAGCTCCCAAACGGCTCGATTACAGTAATTAGTGGGTTATAAGTCCGTGTGGCCTCGAAAATAGGTCGATTATCGGCAAATAGCGGATCGTGTGTCCAGATAGGCTCCCCAACGGCTCAATTACAGTAATTAGTGGGTATAAGTCCGCGTGGCCTCAAAACTGGACCAATTACAGGTAAATAGCGGATCGTGTGTCCGGATGGGCTCCCCAACGACTCGGTTTCAATAAATAGCGCATTATTAGTCCGCAATGGCCCCAATATAGATCGAGTTCGGCAGATAGCGAATAGCGAGCAAGGAATCAATCGAAATCAATGCGCTTGTTGAAGTAACGGTAGGAGATGTCCACGAGCAGGTTCACGAGCACGAACATGATCGAGAGCACCAGCACGGTTGCCTGTACGACCGGGAAATCCCTTGCCCGAATCGAGTCGATGACATACCGTCCCATGCCGTTCACGGCAAATACGGACTCGGTCAGCACCGCCCCGCCCAGCAGGCCGCCAAATTCCAGACCGATGACGGTAATGACCGGAATCATGGCATTTTTCAGGGCATGCCGGTAGATGATGACACGCTCCCGGACGCCCTTCGCCTGAGCGGTTCGAATGTAATCCTGGCCGATGACCTCCAGCATACTGGAGCGGGTCATTCTGGCAATAATCGCGGCGCCGCCTGTCCCGAGCGTGATCACGGGAAGGACGGTTTGCGACCACGTGCCCCAGCCGGAGGGACGGAACCAGCCCAAATCCACGGCAAAATATTGGATTAGCATGAGTCCCAGCCAGAAGTTCGGCATCGACAGCCCGAACAGGGCAATGAACATGACGCCGATATCGGCAGGCGAGCTTTTTTTGACGGCGGAGATGATGCCGGCCAGAATGCCGAGAAATACAGCCAGGATCGTAGAGTATACGGCAAGCTCGACGGTGATCCAGAAACGGCTTTTGAAAATTTCATCGGCGATGGGGCGGCTGCTGCGGATCGAATCTCCCAAATCTCCCTGCAGTAAGCCGCTGACGTAGTTCCAATACTGAAGCGGTAGCGGATCGTTCAATCCCAGGTTCTCGCGGATCTTCTCCACCTGCTCCTTGGGTGCCCCTTCCCCGATAATGACCTGCGCTGCATCTCCCGGAATGAGGTGCATTAGCAGAAAGACGACGATGGTAACGCCAATGACAACAGGTATCGTCTGAATTAGCCTTCGAATGGAATAGATGAGCATGGCCCGGCAGCTCCCTTCATTATTTTTTCATTTTCGGGTCAAGGACATCCCGCAAGCCGTCACCCAGCAGATTAAATGCGATGACAACAAACACGATCGACAAGCCGGGGAACAGGGCAACATGGGGGTGATCCATAATGTAGTTGCGCCCATCATTCAGCATGGCTCCCCACTCCGGCGTCGGCGGCTGTGCGCCAAGACCGAGGAAGGACAAGCCGCTGGCGGTCAGGATGGCAACAGCTATCCGCAGCGTCGCCTGCACGATGATAGGGGATGTGATATTCGGCAGAATATGCCCGAAGATGATTCGTCCATCGCTCGCGCCCAGCGAACGCATGGCATCAATATATTCGAGCTTGCGCACGGCCAGTGTCGAGCCGCGCACGACTCTGGCAAAGGTGGGAATCGAGAAGATGCTGACAGCGATGATCACGTTGAACAGATTTTTTCCAAGAACGCTGACAACCGCCAATGCCAGCAGAATGCCGGGAAACGCCAGCATAACATCGGTAATTCTCATAATGAGCGCATCCCATTTACCTCCGTAATAGCCGGATATGATTCCGAGCACGACACCAAAGGCTGCTCCGATAATTACCGAAATAAAACCGACCGAGAGCGTAAGACGCATGCCATGGATAATCCTTGTGAAAATATCTCGCCCGTTGTGGTCAGTACCAAACCAATGGTCAGCGGACGGCTTCAGCAGTTTCGTAGAATAATCCACTTTGGTCGGATCATACTGGGTGAGCAGGGGGCCAATGATCGCGACAACAATCATCAGCAGGAGAAAATAACCCCCGAATAAGGCCGCTTTGTTCTTTTTCAGACGGTGGTAGAAAGATTTCCATTGTACGAGGCGGGTTCTACTAGGGAGCGATTCTTGTGTTCTGGCATCAGCGGTCATGTTAGGCACGTGAAATCATCCTTTCTCCAAGTATGGATGTCAGAATTGGTGTCGTAGAAACGTGAGGTAAATCTGGCTTCTACTGGTATAAATATCAAATAGTAAAATATATGTTAACTGTGTATGAAATATTTTCCTATTTTGATTGAGAAGGGGGAGTTTGTTTCACATGACAGGTAATAGAAGATTAAAGTGGCTTGTCTGCACCCTGGTCATCCTTACCGTAATGCTGTCGGCGTGCAGCAGTCCAAGCAAGAGCAGTAACCCTGAAACGCCGCCAAGCGGTACGAATACGCCAACTCCTGATCCGGGGGCCAAAGATCCTCCCGAAGGAACAACCGACACCGGTGCGAATGAGCTTGTGATTGCCTGGCTTTCTGATCCGCCATCCATGGACCCTCATATGTCGACGGACCAGCAAACGAGCGTAATGACAACGCATATTTATAACACGTTGGTGATTCATGATAAGGATCTGAATATTCAGCCGGGGCTCGCCGAGAGCTGGAAAGCGGTCGATGAATTGACTTGGGAGTTCAAGCTGAGACAGGGCGTGAAGTTTACGGACGGCTCTCCATTCAATGCAGAGGTGGTCAAAGCCAACATTGATCGTATGCAGGATCCGGAGGTTGCTTCTCCGCGCGCATCGCTTGTCGGCATGATTAAAGAGGTTAAAGTCGTAGACGAATACACGGTGCAGCTCGTAACCGAGTATGCCTTCTCGCCGCTGCTTGCCCATCTGGCCCATTCTGCGGTGAGCATGATTAGTGCAGAAGCCATCAAGCTGGATTACGAGAAGCTGAAGGCAGGTGAGAAGGCAGGCGCATATCTGGCGCAGAACCCTGTAGGCACGGGCGTATTCAAATTAGAGAGCTGGAACCCCGGCCAGGAAGTGAAGCTGGTTGCGAATGCCGATTACTGGGGAGATAAAGCGAAGGTTGAACGGGTCACGTTCAAGGTCGTAAGCGAAGAGGGAACGCGGATCGCGGAGCTTGAAACCGGCTATGCGCATATTATCGATCCGGTGTCGCCGAGCAGCATCAGCCGCATTGAAAGCACGGACGGCATGTCCCTGAACCGTCAGGCTTCGCTGAGCCTGTCTTATATCGGGTTCAACAATAATAAAGAGCCGTTTAACGATGTGCGGGTGCGGCAAGCCTTGTCGATGGCCATCAATAAGGATGAAATCATCTCGGGCATCTACGAAGGCACGGGCATCCCTGCCGTCGGCCCGTTGGCACCGGACGTGAACGGCTATGATGCTGCCGTCAAGCCAATTGAACATAACATCGACAAAGCGAAAGAGCTGTTGAAAGAGGCCGGATATGAGGGGGGCTTCTCGACGACCATCTGGACCAATGACAATCCGGAACGGATTAAGATCGCCGAGTACGTACAATCCAAGCTGAAGGAATTGAACGTCGAAGTCAAAATCGAAGTGGTCGAGTGGGGCGCATACCTGGCTCAAACCGCAGAAGGCAAGCATGATATGTTTGTTCTCGGATGGTCCACGGTAACGGCTGATGCAGACTATGGCATGTATGAGTTATTCCATTCCAAAAATGTAGGGGAGCCGGGTAACCGTACCTTCACGAAGGATCCGGAACTGGATAAACTGCTGGATGCAGGGCGTAAAGAGAACGATCCGGAACAACGCAAGCTCATCTATAAGCAAGCGCAGGAGAAGCTGGTTGAGTTAGCGCCGATGCTGTATATCCATCATCAGGAGTATTTAAACGGAGTCAGCAGCAAGGTGGAGGGCTTCTGGCGGCATCCGAACGGTATCATGCAGCTGCATCAAGTGTCCATTCAGCCATAAGGATGTCCTGAAAGCTTTATAGCTTTGAATCGTCGTGTTTTATAGAGTAGTTTATAGCAAAGAGGCCCTATGTTGGGGCCTCTTTTTTGATGTTGTTAGAGTGCCGGGACAAATGAATAGGACGCCCCATGGATCATAAGCTGCGTTCGTTGAGCATCTGAATAGATTATGCAGCATGTCCGAGTGGATCGAATTGATGTCACGTTTTTTGCGTCAAATGAATGCTGAAAAGAATATGATATATACGTTGACACGTATATACGCTTTAGTGTATATTATAGCCATGAATACTTCAGCTATGCAATTAACCCTCTTCACGATCTCGGAACCGAATCGCTTCAACATTGTTGAGCTTTTAAAGCAAGGCTCGAGATCGGTCAGCGACATCGTAGAGACTTTGGGAATCGGCCAGCCTCAAGTATCCCGCCATCTGCGGATACTGAGCGAGGCCGGGCTGGTGAAAGTCCGTAAAAACGCACAGCAGCGCATTTATAGTCTTGAAGCCCAGCCGTTTCAGGAGCTGGACGTCTGGCTCGATTCGTTCAGTCGACTATGGGAAGAGCGACTCGACAAGTTCGAGGACTATATGAGCGACTTCAACGGAAAGGAGAGTTAAACCAATTTTTCAACTAGCTCCACAGGAAGATACGGCTCTGCACGCAGAGCCGATTTCACAGATAGGAGGAATCCACATGGGCAGGAAAACCACCATCACGAAAGACCGGGAGCAGCGGAAGCTGACCGTGGAGCGTGTCGTATCGATACCTCTGAAGCTGTCCTGGCAGGGATGGACGAAGCCGGAACACATCGAACGCTGGTGGGGGCCAAAGAACTGGAATGCCACGGTATACGAGATGGATGTCAGACCGGGCGGCGTATGGCGCTATAGACTGGCTCCCGATGCGGCGGGAGAAGGGGAAGAAGCCTTCTGCAAGGCGACCTACTCCGAAGTGGTGGAGTTATCGAAGCTCGTCTATACGGATACATTTACGGATCAGAACTGGAGCCCCGTGGCAGGCAGTGACATGTTAACCTCGGTTACGTTTGAAGAGGCCGGGGAAGGGACCAGGCTAAGCATCATCACCCATTTTGCTAGCGCAGAGCAGCTGGAGGCTGCTGAAGGCATGGGAATGGTGGAAGGATACGCGGATACGCTGGAACGGTTCGAGGATGAAATCAGCTTGTACATAAAAGGAAGATAAAAGGAGAGATGATCATGAACTACGTTATGTCAAATGACGGTACCCGTATTTTTTATGAAAAGAAAGGGACTGGTCCGGCTGTCATTCTTGTAGCTGCAGCAGCTTCGGATCACAACGATACAACGCGCCTAGGGGGGCTTTTGTCCGAACATTTCACCGTTTACAATTATGATCGCCGGGGACGGGGCAGCAGCACGGATACTGCTCCGTATGCCGTTGAACGTGAGGTCGAGGATATCGATGCCCTTATTCAGGAGGCGGGCGGCAGCGCGTATGTATTCGGAAGTTCATCGGGCGCTGTTCTGGCTCTGGATGCGGCGAGCAGACTTGGCGGCAGTAAAATTAGTAAACTGTTTCTATACGAGCCGCCGTTTATCATTGACGACAGCCGTGCACCCGTACCGGCGGAATACGTCCAGCATTTGAATACCCTGATGGCCGGGAGCCGGCGCAGCGAAGCGGTAGAATATTTCATGACGGCAGCACTGGGGATCCCCGCGGAATACGTAGAATTCATGAAGGCAGATCCTTCCTGGCAGGTCATGGAGGGGATGGCGCATACATTGGCCTATGATGGCATGATTATGGGCAGCACGCAATCCGGTCAACCGCTGCCAACGGATCGCTGGAATGTCGATGTTCCGGTCATGGTGATGACGGGCGAGAACAGCGGAGCTATGTTCCATGGGGCCGCGAGCGCATTGGTTGACTTGCTCCCTCAGTGCGAGCATCGGATGCTCCCTGGTCAGGACCATTCTGCCGTCGTGATGGCGCCTGAAGTGCTGGCTCCCGAGGTGTCGGGTTTTCTGTTGCCTTCGGCAGACCAAATACCAAGATAGTGCCTGTCGCATAAAGAACCCGTGGCCCTTATGGTCAAGACCCCATTTTATAGACACTGAAAAAAGACCCTAGGCTGTAAGCTGCTTCCGATACTCAATTGGAGGCAGCTTATTTAGTTTACGTTGCGGCCGATGTTGATTGTAGAATCGTATATACTCTTCAATTCTTTTTTGTGCTTCATCCATATTTCGGATATCATAAGGGTAGAGTCCTTCCGTTTTGAGATGCGAGAAGAAGCTCTCCATAGAGGCATTGTCATAACAATTGCCTCGCCGAGACATGCTGATTCGGGCGCCAACCTTTGGCAGCATGTCATGATAGGCATGGGACGTGTACTGGAATCCCTGATCGCTATGAACGATCACTCCGGTCACGTCTTTTTGCTGATTCCATACCTGTTGGAACGTTTGGAGTACCAGCTCATTGTCATTTCGATAACTTGTTTGATAGGCAATAATTTCATTATTGAACAAGTCTTTTATAGCGGACAGATACAGCCAGGATTCCCCTACACGGTATTGCGTGATATCGGTAACCCATTTCTGGTTGGGCGCCTCTGCGTGGAAATCCCGTTTCAATAAATTTCTAGCTACGCGTCCTTCAGTAGAAGAAACGTAGTTACAACGATGCTTCCGTCGAATACGAGAGCGTATACCTAACACCTGCATGAGCCGAAGCACTTTCTTATGATTCATCCAGACCCCATGGTCTTGCAGCAGGAACAATTGGAGCTGGCGGTAGCCGTAAACACCATTGTAGTGCTTATAAACCTTCATCACGAGCGCTTTATCTTCTCGATCGCGATCTAGTTTCTTTCGCTTTAAAAAAGCGTAGTAGCCACTTCTGGAGACACCAAAGATCTTACAGAGCGTGCTGACCGGGTAGTCTTTGGCAGCCTTCTCAATCGTTAGATATCTATACGTTTCATCTCCTGCATCCAGATTTCCAAGCACTTTTTTAATATTTCGTTCTCCCGTTCGAGCGCTTGTACGTATCTGTTCTGGTCGATATATTCCTTACGTCGCCCCCGCTGATCCACAAGTCCAAACTCGCCCAGTTCCTTATACTTCCTCATCCATACTTTTAGACGATGTCTGTCAGCAATCCCAAACCGCTCCATGATCTTGCGATAGGTCCACCCTTCCACTAGGTGAAGGCGTACCGCCTCTAACTTCGTCTCATATGCATACACATTAAACTTCTTTCCTTTTGTCGATGACATAATAAATACACCCCCAGAATTTCATCGGATAAACCAGGGGTTTATTCCAATGTCCATTCTAAGGGGTGCACTTCAC
>NZ_BIMF01000013.1 GCF_004000945.1 Paenibacillus lautus NBRC 15380 | reverse complement strand
GACTCCGTCAGGAGCAGCGCGGCGGTGTAGGGCAGCAGCGGCAGCAGGGCAGCCGCTGCGCGGAGCGGGCCCGTCCGGGTCCGCAGGACGGACGGCAGCGCGAACAGCCGCTCCAGCAGGAAAGCGGCCATCACGGCCCCGAACGTGTTCGGGTACTGAAGCAGGCCGCCAAGTCTCGCGCCGGTCGCACTGATGTCCGCATCCGCCGTATGATAGATCCCATACGGCAGCTGCAAAAGCCCATATACGGCAAGCAAAGCGCTGCCGCACAGCACAGCGCCCATCAGATGCCAACCCGCCTGCATCATACGTAGGCCATCACTTGTACGGCATATGCGCCAGGCGACGGCTGCAAAGGAGCCGTAGGTCCCCCACAAGATAATCTCCTTCATCGTGCCTTCCAGAGTGAGCGCGCGCCCTATTCCCATCCCTATCCCATGAAGCACATAAATGAGAATCATTCCGCAGATACAACCGAGAAGCACCCGTAATCCTCTATCCGCAGGAGCCGCGCCCGACAGCACGCCAACGCCATGTATCTTCCGGTTTTGGACGGCACCATTCCATTTGGCTCCCATCATCAGCAGCAGAAGCACGCCGAAACCTGCCCCGACCCCATAGATATCCCCATCAAAAAACATCCCGCTCCGGATACCTGCCACAAAGACAAGTGCCATCAGCATCATCCCGCAATGACGATGCAGGGTCTTCCATGCCATGAACCAACGCCCCCGTTCCAATCCATAGCCATTTATCCACGGCTGTTCGTCTTTCGTAGCCAAACCATCTATTAGCCATTGTGGACAAGGACATACTTCGTTATTCTCGATGCGGCGTTGGTGATCGGCGGTGATCTTTCTAGTGCGCAATAAGGCGGCCTGATCTCTAAGGCAAACTTCGAATACCGATATAGAAAAAACGTCTCTCGACGAACATTCTCAGAAGAAAAACCGCGTTTAGATATTAATTGTCTGGCGATATCCGGAAGGCCCAGCTTCATAGTTTATACTTTCTGTTAACTAAAAAAGCGATGAAAGTGCGCGCTGGCACGTTCATCGCCAATCCGGTTCAACTCGATTCCGTTTACGTATCCGGCAGCAAGTCCTTGCACGCCCGTTCAAGATATGGCGAGGCGTTTAAAAAATCGCGGAACGCGGTATATTCCTGCCACAGCTTATCCCGATCTCCGGCAGAACCGCTAACCGCCCGGATCAATATATTCTTCGGGGTATGTTCCATATCAATAAATTCCAGCAGCTGTGTCTTGTAGCCCATCAGATCGAGGAGCTTAGCTCGAATGGCGTCCGTGGCAAGCGCCGAGAATCGTTCTTTCAGAATACCGTGGGACAGCAGCGGCTCCATAACAGGGCTCTGGACTTGGGAGAACAGCTCATGCTGGCAGCAAGGCACCGACAGAATAACCGAGGCCCCCCAACGGACCGCTTTTTCCAGCGCAGCGTCTGTTGCCGTATCGCATGCATGCAGCGTGACCACCATATCCACCTGCTCCAGTTCGTCATATTCCGCAATGTCACCGACAAGAAACTGCAATTGGGTGTAGTTCAGTTTTTTCGCCAGCATACTGCAGTGTTCGATGACATCAGCCTTGAGATCCAATCCGACAATATTCAGCTTTCTGCGCGCGGTTACCGCCAAATAGTGATATAAAGCGAAGGTCAGATAGGATTTGCCGCAGCCAAAATCAACGATCGTCAGCGGACGATCCTCCGGCAGGTGGGGAAGCACATCCTCAACCATCTCCAAAAACCGGTTGATCTGTTTGAACTTATCGTACCGACGAGCAAATACTTTGCCGTCCTCACTCATGATGCCGAGTTCCACCAGAAACGGAACGGGCTCCCCCTCTTCAAGGATATACGTCTTTTTCCGATTATGGGACAAATCCGTCTTGGTCTTGGAGGCGGATTTGGTCAGAATCGAAACCTTGTATTTCTTCGAGATCAGTACCTGATAATCCGCTTCCGGCGTATACATCATCGCTTGCCGGAATACATTCTCGAACATGTCAACCAGCACCGCCTCCGCCTCATCCGCCGGCACGTTCTGATGGGTGACTTTGGTTCCGGAATAATACGCGAACTGGTAGTGCAGCTTGTTCTTGAGCTCTACAGGTTTAACCGTTACTTTGCTGTAAGTCATGCCTTCCCGCTTGCGAAGCTGGCTTAGCGTAGCCGTGATTAACGATCCTTCTTCCATGATGTTATGAATCAATTTTCTTAATGCATCCAAAGGGTACATCTCGCTTTCTTTATGTTATAGACCGATTAATCCCGCTTAGGTAAACGACTTGTCGCCATTCACCGCATGCGGAAAACGACGGTTAAGTTCATCCATTCCTTCGTGGACTTCCTCCAGCGGAAGCCCGCCCTTCGCCAAATCCTCGGGCAGCTTCAGCTGCAATCTTTGATAGAACTGTACGGCTTCGGTATATTCCATCTTGCCGTTATCCAGCAGTTGGTAGAGGGTGTTCTCCGCTTCCGCGTACATCCCTTGCTGCTCCGTATACGCATAGTAATCCCGCATCGCCGTCTCTGGCAATGCGTATGCCCTTAATCGCTCTTTAACCATGCCGATCCGTTCCGTCAACCCGATCAGTTTCGGATCCGCCCCCTGCAGGGCCGACTTCAAATATAATTGTAAGACCTTGGTGTAGAGCATAACGGCCTCTTCTTCACGCTCCATCTCAAGCAGCAGCGATGCTTCTTCTTCCATAAGTCTTGCTGCACTCTGCAGCTTGTCCGCTTCCAGATAACCATGACTGCGAAATAGCTGTTCAATGTCGGCAGCGGACAATGAGCGAAGCAGCTCTGAATTCAACCGGAACTGCCGTTTGAAGAGCTCATCGAGCTCCCATAAGGCTTCTGTGTGCTTGCGCTCCTGCTTCAGTGAAAACACCTTGGCAATCATCTGTGTCATATCCTCAATCAACCGCACGAGATAATCCCTGCGAAACATACCCTCGCCCCCAACCTGCATCCATGCCGAATGCAGCGTATTGATGACCTGCTCTTTACCTTCCGGTGAGTCCTGCTGTTAAGGACCGGGATGAATGCCGGGCAGCTTCAGCGAGTCACCTTTGCAGTGCAATCATGTTGGGTCTAAACCCAAGCCGGATCACGATTAAATTGTAGGCTATTCGGGACCAGAATTCCAGTATCCGGCCCTTCCCTCCCATTTCTTGGCTCTATCGGCCGGCCAAGCAAACGACGGAGGGTACGCCTAGGCACAATAATAAATAAACGGATATCCCGTTGGATATCCGTTCATTATAAACTATTGAAAGATTTTCATGCGTTTATTCATGCTCAAGCCGTCCCATGAAAGATGTGATGACTTCCCCCAGCTTCTCCGGCGTCTCCATCATACTCATATGCCCTGCGCCCTCGATTACGATTTGGGTCACGTTGTCATGGTCTGTCGTAAAGGTATGCTCTGCCGGAATCAATCCGTCCTTCTCCCCTGCTACCAGCAGGGTAGGCAGCGTGGACGCCGAGAGCACATCGCGTCGGTCCGGACGCTCCCGCATCGCCAGCGCCGCTCCGATGGCTCCCTGAGGTGGCGTTAGATAGCCTATCTCCTTTGCCCGCTGAATACATTCCGGCTTGCTCTCCTTCGTATCCGGCGCGAATAAGCCGGGCACCAATCCGTCAACAAAGGCGGTAATGCCTTCCCCTTGGATGGTGCTGACCGCCTTCACCCGCTTCTCCTTCGCTTCGTCCGAATCCGGGTAGCCTGTGGAATGAATCAGGCCGAAGGCGTTCAAACGAGAAGCGTAACGCTGGACGAAGGAGAGCGTGATATATCCTCCGAGGGAATGACCGAGTAAGGCTGCCTTCGGAATGTCGAGCTCATCCATCAATAGCAGTACATCGTCTGCCATCTGTTCAATGGTATACGATCCCATCGGTGCATCAGACCGCCCGTGACCACGGAGATCCGGTACAATGACTCTGAAGCCTTGAAGAAATGGCAGTACCTGTTCCCAGTAGGCAGAGCTTCCGCAGAAACCATGAAGCAGAATGATTGGCTCACCTTGTCCCTGATCAACATAACAAATCGTGCTGCCGTTGCATTGTACTTTTTCCATAGCGATACCCTTCTTTCTATTCAGCGGATGCCACGTGATAGACACCCATTATTTTATAAAGAATGATCTATTATTAAACAAAAACACCCCCGGCTGAAACGCCGTGTCTTACGGCCTAAGGCCAAAGGCTATAGCGGCTTGCTGCGCTATCTGCTCCGCCATCCCCATGACTTGGTACAGGGACGTCACTTGGAGAGTCCAATACGGCTTCGGTCCATGGACGTTCACAACCGCTGCCACGCTGTAATCTCCCACTGCCGGAAGCCTCCCGCCGACGGACTGGGCAGGCGTCAGCGGACCCTCGCATGTAAAGAAATATCCGACTGACGAGGATTGCCCCAGGCATGCATCAATAGCAATTATCGCCTTATCCTCAGGTATACCTTGAAGCCTTGCCTCAAGATTAAAAGCGTCGCACGGTTCAGGCAGCGTCCCGATTACATGCGGAAAACCGTATTCTTTGAGCCGGCTTCCTGTCAGCGGTCCGAGTGCATCTCCCGTGGAACGGTCGGTGCCAATACATAAAAATACGATGCTGTCCAGCTCATGCCGTTGCGAAATCGTCCGAAAAAAATCCGTCAGTTCATGCCCCGACATTTTAGCTTTTACAGCATGTACGCCTGGCGTCTTGCCGGCTTGTTCGCTCATGACGGCCCTCCTTGATCTCATCGCTTGAAGCCTTGCTCCCGCAGCCTGAAAAACCTTTTTTTCCTGATTTTAACCTATCTCTGTCTCCGATGGCAAAAACATTGGTCGAGCCGCACAGTAACATGTTACAATACAGGGATGAAAATCGTAAATCCGCCTATGAGAGGATGGTGTTAATCCATGGATTTGAGCGAAAAATCCCAAGCCAATGTCGAGTATATGATTGAACAGATTAAAAACAAGCTTCGGATGGCTACAGGAGCTGCTATGCAAGCCTCCGCCTTCTCGGTTAACCAATATGATGATATTTATGATTTGTACGATATGGTCATGAATAAACAAAACCTGAGTATATCGGAAGTGGAAGCTGTTGTATCGGAGCTCGGGCAGCTTCGCGGGAACCAGTAAATCATCATTGCCCGAGAACCTTGAAATGATCTAAAAGAAGAACCCTTTTTATAGCAAAGCCCCCGGAACTTCGCTAATCTAAGCGAAGTTCCGGGGGCTTTCTGTCCTTCTCTACGGCATATCGATCATCACCACTTCCGAGTTCCCCTCACTTGAGTTCCCCCGGAATGTCAGCTCATGACGACGCTGGATCCTTGCCGCGTCACCCGCTTTAATATCGAATACGCCGTCTTCCGATGATATTTCGACATGACCGCTTATGACGTACACATGCATTCTCCGGTCCCCGGCCAGGCTGTACGTCAGTTCTTGTCCCGTCTCGAGTATGCTGCTGTACATCACAACATCCAGTGATTGGTGCAAGCTTGATTCACCATTACCTGACCCGATGATCGGAAGCAGTTGGTTCAATTGCTGTTCCTTTGTAAAATTGCTTTGGTGATGTATCGTCTCAAGGCCCGGCTCCGCAGGGAGAAACCACATTTCCAGATAGCGTACGTCTTCTGAAGAGGAGGCATTCCTCTCGGCATGATACACGCCGGAGCCTGTATTCACGACATGAATCGAACCGGGTACAAGCTCCAATAACTTCCCTGTATCATCTTCATACGTTAACGTGCCTTCCAGCACCAAATGCACAATCACCAAGTCATGATGAAACCTTCGATCAAATCCCTCCATCGGTTGGAGCACATATTCATTATGCGCCAGCAGGCTTCCAAAATGCTCGTTATGCGGATCTGTATAATCACCAAAAGAAAAGCTGAATTCACTATGAATACCGTCTTCATGGGTAGTATGTCTTTCCGCTGCCGTCATGATCTTAATCATGGCCGGTCACCTCCGCCGTTTTTACTATTCAATACCCCGGCGGTTTCCGGTCTAATCAGTCATCCTTAAGCGCGGAGCAGCTTAAATCCGGTTTCTACCCTGCCTACTTGAAGACCTTCATCATTGTATAAATCCTTAGGGTATGCGGCTTTCAGACGCTCGATGGTCGGTTTGTTGCTATAGCCGATTTGCTCCAAGATGGACTCCGTGATCCAGCCCCACTCCTCTTCGGAGCCATCTGAAATTTTGAAAGAAATGCCGAGCCGCTCCTTCTTAAGACCAAAACAGTACACGCCCTTGAAGCCGCCCTTGGCCAAAATATTATGATCTTCCAGAAGAAGGGTATCCACTTTGTGTTTACCCGCTACCATATAAGGAGCTGCATGCATGGCCTTCGTGATTCGGATGACTGCCTTCTGCGTCGGCCCATCCTCTATGAGGTCCGGGGAGGCGAGCTTCATATAGGCCGTTGCCAGAGCGCGGAGCGGCATGGCAAATACCGGCAGTCCGCAACCATCGGTGCCCAATTTGACATCGCCAGGAGCCAATCCCGCCAAATTGGCAACCGTCCGAAGGATCTCCTGCTGCAGCGGATGTTCCGGCTGATCGTATCCCGTCAGCGAATACCCTGCCATCTGGCAGTAGGCCAGCATCCCATAATGCTTGCCGGAGCAATTATGGTACCATTTACTCTTATCGCCGCCCCCTCGCAGAAGAGCCTCTTTGCTTCCTTCGTCCAGCGGCCAGCTGGATGCACAAACCATGTAAGCTTCACTGATGTCCGCCTTGCGCGCAAAACGTTCCAATACTTCTACATGAGCCGGCTCGGCACGATGCGAAGCGGTCATGATCGCTATTTCCTCATCGGTCAGTCCATAATGGTCGGCCAGCCCGCCTCGAATGGAGGGAATTGCCTGTAGGGGCTTGGCCGAAGAACGCGTAAATGCGACGTAATCCGGATCTCCCGCAAAAGCCTCAACGTTTCCTTGTTCATTCACAATACATATATGTCCATTGTGGACGCACTCCAGTATGTCCGCCCGATATTCCTTCACCAGTACAGTATCCATGTTGTCTAACTCCTTCTCTAACCGTCTCTTACGCATTGAGCCCTGAAAAACCTGTATGTTTGCATCTCCCCGTCATCACGCGCATCCGAGAATGATTGCAAATCTGTATTCAGTATAGTACAAAAAAGCGCAAATAACAGCAGGCTTCGTTCCATTCAGGACGGACATTTCATTTATCTCCCGTTTTGCACTGTCCTGTTTCATGGTGTGGCCTTACGTTTAATTACGAGATAAGCAAGCCCACTCGAAACACATTGCTCTGAAAAGGAGGCGATCGTATGTGGGGAATCATCATCAGCATCGTGATGGCAATCATCATCGGGATTATCGGGGATGCGCTGGTTGGTCATGAAATGCCGGGCGGAATTATCGGTTCCATGATCGCAGGTTTCATAGGCGCATGGCTCGGACCGTGGCTCTTCGGAGCATGGGGGCCTGTCATAGGCGGATTTGCTATTGTGCCCGCTATCATCGGTACAGCCATCTTTGTATTCCTGCTCGGTCTTGTTGCCAAGTTGTTTAGACGCACAGCCTGACTCTCGTGTTTATATTCTTTCTTATATTAACTAAAAGGAGTGAAAGTTATGAATAACACAGAACAAGAATATCCAGTACAAAGCGGTTCCACATTCTTCAAGGGTGCTTTCATCGGCGCCTTGGTCGGAGCGGCGGCAGCTCTGTTGTTCGCTCCAAAGCCAGGCCGCGAGCTTCGCGGGGATTTGTCCGAGAAGCTGAGCATGGTGTCGGATAAAACCAAGGAAGTTGCTTACACGGTAGGCGATAAAGCTTCTGAACTGGCCAAAACTGTGGGCAGCAAAGCCTCCGATGTCATGGCCACCGTGAATGAAGGCCGCCAGAGCATTATGTCCAGCGTCAAGGAAGCATCGGCTGATGTGTCGAGCGAGGTTTCGAGTGCTTCCAAAGATGTGAAGGATCAAGCGATGGACACTTCTTCCGAAGTCAGCCGTGAAATGAAATCGACAACGAATTATTAATTCGTATAGTCACGAATAGCCAGCTGACACAGCTGGCTATTTTTGTGCCAGATCGTGAACGTCTTCTTATACACATTGTAGTAATTCCTAAGTGAAATGAAACGGCGCATCTGCCTGGAAAGCGGGGATATCTCATGAGTAAAGCAAACCCATATCGTACCGGCTCCAGCTTCTCGACCCGAAGCGGCAGTCGTTCGACACGAAACGAGGAACAACGAGTACAATCCGAATCAAGGAAGGAAAGGCACTCCAAAGAGGCGGATGATGTCCAGGACCATCCCTTTGAGCTAAGGCACGAAGTGAAGAAGTTGAACACGCGACTGGACAAAATCGCTGCCACGCTGGAGAAATCCGAAATGAAGGACATGATCGATAATTACATGAATCCCAAGAAACGCATCATTGCCAACCTCACTGCCGGCCTAGCCCGGGGGTTGGGCTTAACCCTTGGTACGGCTCTCGTACTGGGTCTTCTGGGTTACATCCTCAGCTTCTTTGTCAACGTACCGATGATTGGGGATTTCATCTCCGATTTGCAAGGATATATTGATCAATCTAGATCCTAGTGTGTCTTCAATCCATGAAAACGCCCGGTGCCTATAGAGGTCACCGGGCGTTGTGATCATTCTCGCTCCCATTCATGCATATCCTTCGTGCCTCAAAGATTTTTGTTGTTGGACTTCACTTGAAGCAGGTCTCCCGTCCATCCCTTCGCACGCATCCAAAGGTACATGCCTCCGGTCCACAGCAAAGTGAATCCGATGACTACGGTAAATCCCCAGAACGTCTTAATGGCAGGCAAATTTTCAAAGTTCATCCCCCATATGGCTCCGACCACGGTTGCCGGTGTGAGCACGACCGTAAAAATCGTCAGTGTCTTCATAATTTCATTACCGCGGAACGCAGAGATTGCATCGTCTATCGATACCAGCGTATCGATTTCGCGCTCATAATGATGAATCAGCTTTTCCATTCTTTCCACTCGATGCAGGAGCTGTTGAAACGAGCGGCTGCTATCCAGCTCGCCATGATACCCTTCCTTTGCTGCGGCAATCAGTTCCTGAAAAGGAATAAACAGATTGCTCCACTCCAACAACTCAAACCGGGACGACAGAATGCTATCCATTAAGGATCTCCGGTTGTGCGTACGCATATCACTTTCGACAAGGCGCAGGTTATGCTCGAATTGATCCATTCCCGCATGGTAATAATGCAGAATGGCCCGAGCCAGCACAAACATGCCGTCGACGGGTTTTTGGCATTGATGAAGCATGGAAGCTCTTTCGGACTTAGCCATCACGCTTCGGGTATGGTCATCCAAATTGATGGTAATCAGCACTTGGTCGTCCGTATAGAAATAGAACTGTTCCGACTTGTAATGATCGGCATCATCCGTGACCTTATAAAGCATGGTTCCCATAATGACCGGCTCCACCCCATCCTTGAATCGGACGGATAAGTAGTTTCGTTCCTTTAACGTCGAAGCTAGATCAAACCATTCGGCTGTATAAGGATAGCGCGTCCGAAGTTCGCCGATCCAGGAGGATTGCCAGTTATCCGTTCGAACATCGTACCACTTCCATCCCCCTGCAAAAGTATAAATATCCTGACCTTCCATCCCATCCGGCCCCAGCATGTTTTCTTTGCCACTCCCTTCTATAAATACGAATCGTAGGTTCCAAAAAGGCACGCTTTCCTGTAATGGAGGAAGCGTGCCTTATGTTGCTATGCGTCTGTTTCTACGAGGCTTGTCCATATCAGTAAGAAGAATTGGACATGATCTGCTTCAGTTTTTCCGTTGCCCGCTTCTGGATTCGCGAGACACTCATTTGCGACACGCCTAACCTCTGAGCGATAGCTCTCTGGGACTGTCCCTCCTGAAATGCCAGCAATAGCACCTTCTGCTCTTGCTCCTTCAACTGACTCATCGCCTGCTGAAGATCCATGCGCTTCTCAACGGAATCAAAATCATTCACATCCGAACTGATCAGCTCTCCAAGCGTCGCTCCGGTTTCTTCCTGAGATAACGGGGAATCCAATGATACATAATGATAGCATTCGCGTCCGGCTAACACTTCAACCGTTTCCTCAACGGAAAGATCCAGGTGGGATGCGATCTCATTCACATCGGGAGATCTCTCCAGCTTCACCATTAGTTCATCAATCGCTTGCTGAACCAAGGCACCCTTTTCCTTGATTCGTCTTGGTACTTGAATATACCATGATTTATCGCGGAGGAAGTTCTTCATATGCCCGATCATGCTCTTCATGGCATAGGGTTCAAACGGAATCCCCAGGCTGATGTCATATTGCTGCAGAAGACGAATTAATGCCATTTGGCCAACCTGATACAAATCCTCATACAGGTCGGGCCGATTTCGGGCAATCTTGCCTGCCGCCATTTTGACCATCGGTTCATATTTCTTAATCAGCACCGTCGCGATATCGTTATCCTTCGTTTGCTGATACTGTTCAATTAAATGAACGGCTTCATCTCTGGACTCTTGGGGAGTCGCCTTATCACTCATACGGGCTCCTCGCTTCTTGCGAGACGCTTTGTCAGCGTAACCTCGGTTCCCTTTCCAGCCTGGTTTGTCACGCTTACCTCATCCATAAGCGCCTCCATCAGGTAGAAGCCTAGTCCTCCGATTTGGACCTCGCTGAGATCTTTATCATGAAGTGTACGGTTGCCAACCGCTCCCACACTGTCGAAACTCTCCCCTTCGTCTCTGACCGTAATGGATAGCGACTCGCTGGTCACTTGAAATAAAACCTCTACCATGCCGCCTTCCTGACTATAAGCATACAAGACCGAGTTATTACAGGCCTCCGACACCGCAACCTTCATATCTTCGATCTCTTCATAGGAAAAGCCCATCTTGGAAGCTATTCCATACAGATTCAGTCTTACAATATCCACGTATTCAGCACTGGCAGGCAAATTAAGCGTTACTCTTTGTACATCTGAATTCATTCTTTTCGATCCTTTCCTATTGGGAATTCTTCTTACGACTGAAAGAACTTCGCAATACCCGTCATATCGAACAGCTTTTGAATTTGCGGCGGAACTTCCTCGACTGCAAAGCGTGCTTCCATGCCATGTCTGGCTTTCAGTATCGACAGAAGAATACCAATACCCGTACTATCAATATATGTCATGTCCTTCATGTTGACGATCAAGTCTACTTCGGAATTGCCGACAAGAGGCTCCATCACTAATCGAAAATCCGGAGCGACGGACAGATCAAGTTCACCGCTCAAAAATACCGTGCATACGCCCTCATTCATTTGGGTCTTAGCATTGAACTTATCATTCGTTTTTGTATTCATAGACACTCTCTCCCAATCATTTGTTTTCCCTTTACATAACCCGTTATCTTGCTTGTTGAAACAGGTTAACGAGGGTTAAAGCCGCGCTAATATATGGAAAACGATTGATTCGCTAGCCGTTGATGATTCGAACACGGCTTGGGCTGCTGGCCCATCCTTCCGGCTCTACCGGTACATAACGGGATATCAGGTGCTTCACACAGCTGATTTTGACCGGCTTGCTGATGTATTCATTCATGCCGGCGTCAAAACAGCGCTTCTGAATCCCGTCCATCACATTGGCGGTCATCGCAACCAGAACGGGAGCCTCAGCTTCTGGCTTCATCTGGCGGATCAGACGCGCTGCCTCCAGACCATCCATTATCGGCATCTGCAAATCCATGAAGATCATGTCGTAAACTTTAGGACCGGCAGCCATCTCAACCGCCTGCCTGCCGTCTTCCGCCATATCCGCTTTCATCCCCATCTTTTCAAGCATACTCTCCATCAGCTTTCGGTTAATCGGATGATCGTCCACAATCAGGATGTTCGGTTGCCTCTCCCCATGCACACGATATTTTGCCGAACGCTCCTCTTCCCGGAGTCGATGATACTCTTCTTCATGCGTATGAACGCAGATCGTAAATACGAAAGTGGCTCCCTTGCCTTCCTTGGACTCGACCGCGATCTCTCCACCCATCATCTGTACGAGCGATTTGCAGATCGCAAGCCCAAGTCCTGTTCCGCCGTACCGCCTTGTCATCGAGGAGTCCAACTGAGAGAACGGCTTGAACAACCGATCGATTTTCTCGGATGAGATGCCAATTCCCGTATCCTTCACCGTGAATTCAAGGGTTAATCGGTCCTCTTTAGTTTGAGCAAGCGAAACAACCAAATACACGCCGCCCTCATTCGTAAACTTCACGGCATTGGATACCAGATTCACCAATACTTGACGAAGGCGTCCCATGTCACCGAATACGATCGCAGGAATTTGATCCTCAATGTAATACGTAAGCTCCAGATTCTTCTTGGAGGCTTCTCCGGAGAACAAACCAAACACTTCCTGAACGCAGGACTTGAGATCAAACGGATATTCCTCCAGCTCCATTTTGCCTGATTCCATCTTGGAGAAATCCAGAATGTCGTTAATGATATTAACCAAAGCATCCGCGCTGTTGCGGATAATGGCTGCATATTCCCGCTGCTCATCCTGAAGCTCGCTGTCCATCAGCAAGTCAATCATACCGATGACGCCATTCATCGGCGTTCGGATCTCGTGACTCATCATCGCCAGAAATTCCGTTTTGGCTTTGGCGGCAATCTCCGCTTCTTCCTTGGCCAGTACAAGTTCTTGATTAATTTTTTCAAGCTCCTGGGTCTTCTGGTGCAATTGCATGGACTGAATCTTGAGCCTGTTGTTGGTCCGGTACATATCGACAAAACCCTCGATCTTGGATTTCAAGATTTGAGGGATAAAGGGTTTAACCATATAGTCGATTGCCCCTGCGGAGTATCCAGCAAAAAGATGCTCCGCGTCCTTGCTGTTCGCGGAAATGAATATGATCGGAATATCCTTTGTCTTGTCTCTCGCCTTGATCAGCCTTGCTGTTTCGATACCGTCCATGCCGGGCATTTGTACATCGAGAACAATCACGGCAAAATCATACTTCAAGAGATATCGCAAAGCCTCTTCCCCCGAAGTAGCTTTAATAAGCGTGTATTGTTCGCTGTCCAGAACAGCTTCGAGTGCAAGTAAGTTTTCAGGGCGGTCATCTACCAACAGAATATGAATCGGTTCGTGAAACCCCATGAGATCCTCCTACGAAACTTCTATTTAATCTTCCGGTATATTTTCTCCACCCGGTCCAGCGTCTCATAAGCTTCACTATAATTCGTAAAGTGTATGGACTCTTTAGAACCCAGTACGAGAATACCAAAATGGCTTAGACTCTCGTGAAATAATCCGTGTACGTGATCCCGCAGCTGATCATTAAAATAAATCATGACATTCCGGCAAAAGATCACATTAAACTCGTTAAAGGAACGGTCTGTTGCCAAATTATGCTCGGCAAATATCATATTTTTCTTCAAAAACGGTTGGAAAATAACCGAATTGTACTTCGCCGTATAGTATTCGGAGAACGAGCGGGTACCGCCCGCCTCCATATAATTCTTGGTATATTGCTTCATGCGTTTGATGTCGAATACGCCTTCCTTGGCCTGCTGGAGAGAACGTGAGTTCATGTCTGTCGCATAAATCCGGGACTTCTCATACAGTCCCTCTTCATGAAGCAAAATGGCCATGGAATACACTTCTTCTCCGGTCGAACAACCGGCATGCCAAATCCGTATATAAGGATACGTTCGAAGCAATGGAACTACCGACTGCCTGAATGTCAGGAATAGCTTCGGATCCCTGAACATTTCCGTAACCGGAATCGATAGATTATATATGAGCCGTTCAAAACAAGAACGATCGTGAAGTACTTTATCCTGAAGGGCTGAGATTGTGGATACGCCCTCGGCATGAACATGGTGCCAGATTCTCCGCCTCAATGAGGGAATAGCGTAATTGCGAAAATCGTAACCATAGAATCGATGAATACCTTCCAAAAGAAGCTCAATCTCGATCTGTTCCAGCTCACGTTCGCTTTCCTCTGTCAACAACAGTTGTTCTGATTCCATATGGTCACTAGATGACATTACGCTTGCACCGCTTTCCCCGTGTTTATTTGCTACTTGTACTTTACCCACAAAAGCGGCTTACGAATACAACCAAACCCTCATAAGCGAAAGAAGTTGCTCCGTTTGTATCGGCTTCTTCATATAATCGGAAGCTCCTGCTTCAATACATTTCGCGCGATCCTCTTTCATGGCTTTGGCTGTGAGGGCAATAATCGGCAGTTTCTCGAATTCCGGCATTTCGCGTAAACGTCGCATCGCCTCATAACCGTCCATCTCCGGCATCATCATATCCATTAACACCAGATCGAAATCGGGATTATCCTGAAGCAGCTCAATGGCTTCCCGGCCGTTCTCAGCAAAGGTAACTTCCATATGGTATCCCTCCAGCACGCTGGAGAGAGCAAACACGTTGCGGATATCATCGTCCACCAGCAGAATCTTCTTGCCTTCAAACAGCTCTTCCTTGTTGTGCAGCTTCTGCAGGATTTTACGTTTATCTTCCGGCAAATCAGCCTCGACCCGATGGAGGAACAGCGTCGTTTCATCCAAAAGCCGCTCTGGTGATTTCACGTCTTTGATGATGATCGACTCCGCATATTTACGAAGCTGCATCTCTTCCTTCGAATCCAGATCCTTGCCTGTATAAATAATGATCGGCAGATCCACCAGATTCTCGTCATCGCGAATCTGATCCAGCAGCTCAAAGCCTGTCATGTCCGTCAGCATCAGATCAAGCACCATACAGTCATAGCGCTGTTTACGCAGCTCACTGAGCGCTTCGGCGCCTGTGGATGCCGCCGTAATCGATACATCGTCATGACCAATCAATTCAATAATGGAATTGCGCTGAATGTCGTCATCCTCGACAATCAGAAGATGCTTCATCGATTTTTCCGCATAGGATTCGATATGCGTAAACGCGTCCTCCAGCGCTTCTCTGGATGACGGCTTCTTCAAGTAAGCGATCGCTCCCATCATTAATCCTTGCTTCACTTCATCCACGACCGAAATGACATGCACTGGAATGTGGCGCGTAACCGCAGAGCTCTTCAGCTCGCCCATGACGGACCAGCCGTCAATAACCGGAAGCTGGATATCCAGGATGATGGCATCCGGTTTGTACGACTTGGCCATCTCCAGACCGATATCCCCCTGCAATGCAACCAAGGCCTTGAAGCCGCGCCCTCTGGCCATATCCAGAAGGATTCTGGCAAACTTCACGTCATCCTCAATGATAAGCAAGACTTTGTCTGTCGGTCCGAGCTGGTTGCGATCATCATCCACCTGTACGGATGGCTGAACCTCTTTTGTAATCATTTTTGCCTTCGGTACGATCAGATTACTCTCCGGTGGTGCCTCAATTGTTGCGGCTGCTTCCTGTGTTCCTTCTACCAGATCCGGATGACTGGCTGGCAGGAAGAGTGTGAAGCAGCTTCCCTTGCCTTCTTCCGATTCAACCAGAATGCCCCCGCCCAGCAGACGGGAAAGCTCGCGGCTGATGGATAAACCAAGCCCGGTTCCCCCGTATTTACGGCTGGTTGTGCCGTCTACCTGCTGGAAGGCTTCAAAGATCAGATCCGTTTTATCAGCCGGGATACCGATTCCGGTATCTCTGACAGCAAAGGCCACGTAATCCGCTTCGGCATTCAGATAAAGAGGAAGTTTCTCCTTGTCGGCCTTCTCTATATGCAGCTCGACAGAGCCGCTATTGGTAAACTTGAAGGCATTCGACAACAGATTACGAAGAATTTGCTTCACGCGATGGCTGTCCGTTACAATGCTCTGCGGAATATTTTCACCAATGTGCACACCCAGGTCAATATGCTTGTGTGATGCCACAGCGGCAAAATTCTGCTCCACAAAGGCTTCAATATCCGGAAGCTGAACATCCTCATAATTAATCTCCATCTTCCCTGCATCCACTTTGGACAGATCTAGAATCTCATCGATCATTTTGAGCAGATCGGAGCCCGACATGTATATGGTCTGTGCATATTCAATTTGCTTATTGCTCAGATTTCCATCCTTATTCTCCGACAACAGCTGTGATAAGATCAGCAGACTGTTAAGCGGGGTCCGCAGCTCGTGGGACATATTGGCCATGAACTCCGACTTATATTTGGTTGTAATCGAAAGCTGCTTTGATTGCTGCTCAAGCTGCATTCTCGCCTTCTCGATCTCATCGTTCTTTTCTTCCACTTCCTGCACCTGTTCCTCTAGTGCACGCGTCTTGGCAACAAGCTCGGTATTGTAATGCTCCAACTCTTCCTGCTGGCGCTGCAGCAAGTCCTCGGAACGCTTGAGGGCATTGGTTTGCTCCTCCAGGTTTTCGTTGGTGCGGCGAAGCTCTTCTTGCTGGGTCTGCAGCTCTTCCGATTGAACCTGAAGTTCTTCGGTCATGGCCTGCGATTCACGCAGCAGCTGCTCCACCCGCAGACGGCCTGTAATATTATTCAGAAGGATGCCAAGAGATTGACTCAGCTGAGACAATAGCTGCTCCTGCAGTGATGTTGTTTCTTCAAAGGCTGCCAACTCAACAACACCCAACACTTCATTCTCAAACAGAATTGGATAGATCATGACGGATACCGGCTTCGATGATCCCCAAGCGGATTCCACCTTCATGTAATCCTCCGGCGCGCTTTTCAGTACGATCGGTTTCTTGTCGAGCGCAACTTGACCTACAAGTCCTTCCCCGATCATGAAGGAAATCTTCGGCTCTTCGCCGCCTTCATGGGCGTAGGAACCTTTCATCTCCAACTTATTCGGATGTTTGTCTTCTTGACGGATATAGATAGCTCCATAATGAGCACCCAAAATCGGCGTGAATTCGCTGATAAACCGTTGACCGACTTCCTCCAGGGAATTGATCCCCTCCAGCAGCTCCGTGACCCTGGCCATATTCGAGTTCAGCCAGGACTGATCACGCTGCGCCTGGAGATAGGTTTCCTCGATACGCTGCTTCTCGATAATGTCTTCAGACAGGTCTTTAAATACTCGAGCCACATCGCCAAACTCATCCTTGGACGTCACTTTAATACGACGGATCGCCTTCAATCTGCCTTCTCCAAAGCTCTTCAACATCATGGAGACCACGTTGATGCCCCGGGTAATGCTTGGAAGAATCCATAGAATGACCAGCATTCCTATTAACAATCCGCCAGCCATGATATAGATAAACATTTGGACAGAGCGGTCATATGCCGCTTTCGCTGCTGATATATCATCATTGATCTTCTGGTTCTCGTAGCTGCTAAGCTCGTTCAAACTCATCAGCATCTCTTCCTGGACAGATTGTCCGGTCGAATTGCGAAGCAAATTGGCCTCTGTTGCGTTGCTCTTCGCCAACAGCTCCAGTGTCTTGTTTTGATAAACGATATATTGACTCACCGCACGCTCAATCCGGACTAACAATTGCTGCTCTTCAGCTGTATTTGCACTTTCTTTGATCGCTTTAAAATACGCTTGAGCTCGTGTTGTCATCGTTTCCAGTTCCTGTTCGGACACAGCATACGTGGACTGGTCATTGCTCAATATCATATTCGTAAGCTCTCGGGCCATATCGTTGACTTCTCCGCGCATTGCGCTTGAGTTTCGTACCTTTTGATAGCGATCCTGATAGATCTGGTCCATCTGGTCGTTCATATAACTGATTCGGTCATAACCAATCAAGGTCAGAACCAGCATGAGCGCCAGCAAAGTCGTAAAACCAATGACTAACTTGCTCCTAAGCTTCATTGATTGGTTTCCTCTCCTTTTTTAAGAGATATCCAAACCAGGCATTTATCGTCCTCTCGCTCCTGCGATGGATCATCCACAAAATATTGCTCCTTCATTTCATCTTCTCTCCAATGATGAGGGCCGCCCAAATGCTCCTTCAAATAATCCAGCTTCTCGTCATGACCACCCTCTACCAGTTCGAGCAGGCCATCCGTATACATGACCAAATGTCCTTCTCCTTCATATTGAAAGCTTCTAGGCTCCATGTCTTCGATCCGATCGAATAACCCAACTGGGCAGCAGCCTTGATCCAAGGTCATCACATCCCCGCTTTCCTGAAAGAAGAGCGCCGGAGGATGCCCTGCGTTGACGTAATCCACCCGCTTCAAACGGGTGTCTACAACAAGATAGATCGCTGTAAAATAGTACTGTATCAGTTGTTCGCCGAGGTTTAACTGATTGAACCTGCGGTTCAATTCCTGAACCACCTTCTCCGGTTCGACATAAGTCGTCACCGTGTCCTTCAGAACTGAAGCGATGAACATGCAAAATAGGGACGAAGTAATCCCGTGTCCCATCATATCCAGCAAAATCACGCCATAACGTCCATCACCAAGCGGGTACCATGCATACAAATCTCCCGCAAGCTCCGCCGAGGGCTGGTACAGCGCATGAATCTCGACCTGATCATCTTCAATTGGTGAGCTCAATACGGCATTCTGAACCATGGCCGCAAGCTTCAATTCGGCCTGGACCCGCTGTTCTCTCTCAATATGCCAGTCTTTCTCATGCTTCAACCGGAGCGCCAGGCGAATCCGTGCCATAAGCTCAACCTTGTTGATCGGCTTCGTCACATAATCGACGGCTCCGGCATCCAGCGCTTCCGCCAGCTTCTTGGAATCCCCGACGGCCGTGACCATTATGATCGGTATATCTTTCAAATGCTCATATTGCTGTACAATACGGCAAGCTTCTATTCCATCCATCTCAGGCATCATCATGTCGAGCAGAATCAGATCGATATCCGCTCTCTTGGGATGCAGCTCTTGGCTGCGATCGCCAATCCCCAAATGTTCCAGCATTTCCAGGGCTGAAGATGCAGATAGAGTATTCTGATAGTTTTCCTTTTTTAAGATTTCTCGGATAATAATGACGTTAGTCGGATTGTCATCTACGATTAGTATTCTCATTGCCCTCTCCCTTAACGTTACGGATTATACGATAGAAATCCTTTTCCTACTATTATACTATAATAACCCTCTGATCAATTGCCATAGAAAAAGGATCTGCATCTTGAATCTTCCACTTTTATTAGCTTTATGGAACATTCTTTTAAAACATAGATAAGGAATGAGACGTCAAAAGTCTCATTCCTTATCTATGTTTTAAGTCCTATAACGCCTACCCTCGATACTGTCATAAAGCTGAGCTCTCATTGCTATATCATCAATCTTTTTTAGCGATAACAAGTACTTTGCCTAGATCCAGCTGTTTCTCATAGAATCCAGCCTCGGCCTCCGTGAAGCCAAGCGATACGATTTTGGCGCGGAGCTCATCGCCGCGGGACCGGAACAAATTCGCAAAGGCATCAAACACGCCTTCTTCCTTGATGCCTACGTTATTGGCATCGGATGCATCCACGATCCGGCTTGTCTTGTCCGAATCATGAGCCAATACATAAATCCGATCATGATCGTAACCGGACTGCCGCAGGTTCTGCACCTCCTGAACCGCTTGTGTACCATTCTCAACGACTTTGGCATATGACTTCGTATTGGTAAATTCCATTGTGAAAACCTCCCCTAATAGTATAAAACCTCGATTTAGGTTATAGTCCATTTGTTATTAACCTTATTTCTTAAGGTTGAAACAAATTCAGTCGCTATAATCGAAAAATAAATCAATTCCTGCAATTTCGCCGGAGTCCCGGTCAATAAATACCTTAAGCGCTTGATGGTTCTCAAGGTACACATCCCCGTCCTCCGCTTTAAAATACGGCTTTCCCAGAGATGCCCTAATTTGATCGATTGTCATACCTATACGCTGGTCTTCAACCTGAAAGGATACGGCAGAGGGTTTCACATGAACATATTCCGTGTAGCCGTTGCGGACCCCAACCTCCATATCTTTGTAAACCAGCTTGGTAATTCCGGTCAGCTCTTCATGCTCAATTCGAGCCGGCGTTCCCAGCTTCCGAATGACATCGTGCTTGTTATCCGTTAGCGAAATCCCGTTTAAAGTTCCATAGCTCTCCGTAGAGTTGTCGCTGGTTTGTGCTTGTCCAACATCCGAAGCGGCATGAATTATAGGCGGTGGCGACATCCCGGCAGAAGGCTGCGGCTCTGCCACAGCACCCCCACCTCCGGAGTAAATCAAGAGCCCTACCATCAACAGTGCGACATTCCACATGCGACCTCCTCCTTTCTTCAGCTGTCAGAGCTATACCCGGGTTTAGCTTTCTTACGTTTATCTGGCTTTTTGGCGACGGAAGCTGTTCCACAGACCAACCGCTGTATCCACGTAGGCTAACCAGTTCCGACCGCGTGACTTTTCTTCCGCTTCCGTATTCTGATATACCGCATCATAAGACTGGAACGTACGATCCTGGGCCGTCAAAGGCACTTCCATACGGGCAGGCTGCTCTTTCTTCTGCTCCATCCGGGATTGCTTAAAGCGGCTAACCATGCCGGAGGATACCTGCTTCACCGCATAGGTGACCTCGCTTAAAGCTTCTCCCAGATTCTTGACGGTATCCAGTACCGGATCGATCTGTCTCATCTTATGCTGAACGTCCACCGTAATATCGTTCGTATTCCGGATGGTCTGCTTCACTTCATAAGTCAATTCGTCCACCGTCTTTTGAACATCCTGAAGGGTTTCGGTTACCTTTTCGAGCGATTGTGTCGCAGCCTTTAATGTCTTGATTAAAAAGAAAACCAGAACCGCAAATGCTACGGCAATAATGGCAACACTGATTTGGGTTAGCATACGTTGTCCCTCACTTTCAAGTATGTTGGTTTCGGATACGCAATAGTTACCCTATCCCCCAGTCCACGAAACAAAGAGATGCCTGCCAATAATGCCATTGTCCTACAGCTTGTTTCATCCCCTGCCGCCCCGGTTAAAGAACACTACGAAGGGCGCTGTTGGCAACGGCTAAGCGGCTCCCTACCGAGCTTCAAATTGGATATGTGCCGCTTCTTGGAGCATCATGAGACTACATGCCTATGTCCAATAAAATCGATGAAGAAAGCAGGGTGAATAGGATGTTAAAATGGTCCGTAATTTTTCTAGTAGTTGCACTGATTGCAGGGATCTTTGGCTTCTTCGGCATCGTTGAGGCTGCAGCCGGTATCGCGAAGGTGCTGTTCTTCATCTTCGTTGTCCTGTTTGTAATCTCTCTCTTTACCGGACGCAGACGAAGTATGTGACGCTGTCACATACTAAAGCCCATGCATTGTATATACACAAAAGAAATGAAAAAAAGGGTGTCCCCCGTTTGATAAACGGATAGGACACCCTTTTTTTGCGCTGTGCAACATTGGATCGGGTTATACGTTCGTTGCTGCAGCCTCCTGATTTCCTGAGGTTTTCGGCTCTTCCGCCGGCTTAGTCTTCTTGATAAAGAAAGCCAGGATCAAGGAAGCAACGCTGATCCATGTGGCAATAACAAAGGCATAGTTAATGCCATAAATGGTTGCTTCATTACCCAGCTTAAGCAGGTCGGCCTGATTCTTCGGATCAAATAGTCCCGATTGCATCAGGGCTTCCCCTTTGCTCTCTGCCTGGGTTGACATTACGGTAACAAGAATTGCCGTTCCGATCGAGCCGGAAACCATGCGGAGTGTATTCGACATGGCCGTACCGTGGGCGTTCAAGCTTCGCGGCAGCTGATTTAGTCCGGCCGTTTGGATCGGCATCATGAGCATCGACATACCGAACATCCGGGCCGTATAAATGATCATGATGTGGCTGTAAGACATGGTTTCGGTCAGATTGCTGAACTCCCACGTCGTAATGACCGTAATCGCCAGACCGATAACAGCCAGCCATCTTGCGCCAACCTTATCGAAGATCGCTCCCGTAATCGGTGACATGATCCCCATCAGAATAGCACCGGGAAGCATAAGAAGCCCTGATTCCACCGGTGTAAATCCACGAAGCTGCTGCAGATAAATGGGCAGCAGGATCATGCCAGCATACATCGCCATCGTGACAATGACATTGATTAGGGTAGTCAACGTAAACATGTTGTATTTGAATATCCGGAATTCCAGCATCGGATTGTCAGTCTTCATCTCCCGCCATACAAACAGGATGAGGGCAATCGTTCCGACCACTAGGGTTGTAACAACCGGCGTGCTGGACCAACCGTCATTCCCGGCATCACTGAAGCCGTACAGCAAACCGCCAAAGCCCAAGGTGGACAAAATGATGGCGATCATGTCCAGCTTCGGCCGGCTGACCTCGGTAACATTTTTCAGGAAGAAAACCCCGATTAGTGTAGCAATGATTGAGAAAGGCAAGATCATGTAGAATAATACACGCCAATCATAGTGCTCCACAATATAGCCTGAAAGCGTTGGTCCGATAGCAGGAGCAAATATCATGGCGATCCCCATCATCCCCATCGCCTTGCCGCGGTTCTCAATAGGGAAAATGTTCAGAAATACAACGGTCATAAGCGGCATCAAAATGCCTGCACCAGCAGCCTGAACGAGGCGTCCGGTAAGCAGAAACGCGAAATTGGGGCTGATGGCACACAGCAAGGTGCCAATCGTAAACAGCGTCATCGCACTGATGAACAGCTGCCTTGTCGAGAAACGCGCGATCAGATAAGCGGTAACGGGGATCAAGACCCCGTTCACCAGCATAAAGCCTGTGGTCAGCCACTGGGCTACTGTCGGTTTAATGCTCAAATTTTCCATGATGCTCGGCAGAGCAACATTCATCAATGTCTGATTAAGAATGGCGACAAAAGCGCCAATCATAAGTGCAGCAATGATAGGGCCTTTCTTAACAGGCTCGCCGGGGCGAGCAACGGTATGGGTACTCATGTGCAGCCTTCACTCTCTTTCTAAGTAAAATCATACATATAGCATGTTTGTTCTATGTGGACATCTGACCTTGGATAAATTCAACATTCGTCATAATTTTGCGATACAGGACACTCAACTGCTTAACCTCTTCGTCCGTTAGAAAACCGTATAACAAATGGCTCAACTCGGCGCGTTTATTGGCCAGCTGCTCGATCAGATCGCGCCCAAGCGGCGTAATCTCCAGATGGATGACCCTACGGTCGGCTGTATCCCTTATTCGGCGAGCGAATCCGCCCTCGATCAATTTATCGGATATGCCAGTAACCGCCCCGCATGTTACATGAATGGAATCAGCCAGGTCCGACAATCTCAAAGCTCCCTGTTCATGAAGCATCTCCAAGGCGGTATACTGGGTTCTGCCTAGTTTAGGAAACCCCTCCTTCTGCCACTCATGATGCACTGTCCGAACCATCTTCTTAAATAGCATCTCCAACTCCAGAATTTCATTCCGCATGGACATGTATTTTTTACACTCCTTTAAAAGGTCCAGCACTCCTTCAATAGAAACCAACCTACTCGCCTCTATATACTTTAGTACTAAAACATTTATTTCTAAACATTTACTGATTATAGTGGGGGATAATTGTAGTGTCAATGTTTACATATATATTTTTTTCATAGTTTTTTTCTGAAAATAATGACTTTTCTCTTGAAAAACACAAAAAAAGACCCAGACTTGGTTTCCTTGTCTGAGTCTTTAGCCGATTCCCTTGCTTTTCACTTAAACAGCGACGGAATGGACATCCAATCCATCGTGAAGTTCAATTCCAAGCCATCGGACAGAAACTTCACATTTTTCACAGTTACCAAATCCGGTAAATAGTCCTTGAGCGAAATTTGGATCGGCTCCAGTCGGAACATATTCAAAGGGATCTCAACCCCCCGGATCGTTGTCGATTCATGCGTCAAGTGAAGATGGCTTCCCTCGGCCGACATTTGAAAGCGCAGCACAGCGCCAAAGGGAAGGATCCCCCATTGCCCATTCATATGGGCCGTCATCGTGGTACCATTCATCAAAAAATCGGCGCCTGTAATATCGACGCCCAGGTCATGGGTGCTCATATATTTTACCATGTTCTTCTTGCTGAGTTCCCCGACTTCTTCTGTGCTCAGCAGCATACGGGTATCCCGGTTTGACACCATGGTCATCAACTTGTCCTTGAAATCAACGGAACGGTAGCGCATGTCCAGAGATTGCGTAGGATAAACAAACCAGACTAACGCACCGATAATCACAAGCAGAAGGACAAATATACCCAACAGGAAACGTCCGGCTCTTTTTTTTCGACGCACCATTCAAAGTCCCTCCTCCCATAGGATATCCTTACAGCAACAAGGCTTTTCCCATCTCCAAAGTATATAGGAATCCTTGAAGCTTGTCACGATTTGAGAAATGTACCCAACTTTCTTGGTTCAAAACATCCAAATCGTGGTTATTACGATAATGTCAAATCATACTTCGGTCCCAAGGAGGAATTATTCCATGAAAAAAACACTAAGCATTACCGCAGCCCTAGCACTCACCCTGTCCCTGACCGCCGTCGCAAGCGCAGACCCGATTAACGGGACGGTATCCGAAACTTCAGGGACGGTAACTGAAACTTCAGGACCGGCTCCAATCTCGACGACAGACCCTATTATCAAACCGGAAGAAGTCGTGTTGGTGCCTACACCTATGATCGAGATTGCGGAAAGAACCTACTTCTATAACGCTCCAAACGGCGAGAAGCTTGGTGCCTTGGCTTCGCAAAAAATCGACACAACCGGTAATCGAACGGGTGTCGTGCTTGGCGGGGAATGGGTTGAAGTTTATACATGGCTCGGTAAAGCTTGGATTTATGTACATTAATCATGTATGACTGCCGGACTTCATGATTCTTCATGTATCCTTGCAGGTTAAATGGCAGGTCAAGATGAACTTGGCCTGCCATTTGTATTTGTACCCATCGGTTTCCCTAGGACGATTCCTTAGGCTCCACGTGAATGTGGACGCTCATAATATTGTGAATCTTCTCCATCTGTTCTTCGATACGGTCACTGATCTGATGCCCCTCCAGAACACTGATATCCGGGTCTACCTCGATGACAACGTCCACCAGTACATGATTGCCGTGAATTCGGGCCTTCATGTCCTTAATCCCCTCGACACCGGGCGTACGGGCAATCGTACTACGCAAGTCCGACAAACGATTTTCATCAAAACCGTCCGTTAAACTATAGGTGCAATCCCTGAATATTTCCCAAGCCGTTTTGCAAATAATGACACCAACCGCTACCGCTGCTACGGTATCCAGCCAGGGCAGGCCGAACTGTGCGCCAATAATACCAACAGCTGCCCCCACACTAACGAGTGCGTCCGATAAGTTATCCTTGGCTGCGGCCATGAGTGCCTGGTTATCGATTCGCTGCGCGAGGTTCCGATTGTACCTGTACACGCCAAGCATCGCAACGGCACAGACACCGGCTACGCCGGCAGACCATAAATTCGGTATTTCCTTGGAACCTTCAAAAAATGAACGAACGGCTTCAACCAGCACTTGGATACCAACGACCGCCATGATAAATGAAGCAACCAAAGCCGCAATCGTCTCCGCTCTTAAATGCCCGTACGCATGGTCGGAATCCGGCGGTTTCTGGGAAATTCGCAGTCCGATCAATACGGCGAGCGATGCCACGATATCCGTCAGGTTGTTAAAACCGTCGGCAAGCAAAGCACTGGATGCGAATAAGTAACCGCAGAATATTTTAAAAGATGACAACACGAGGTAGGCGGCAATGCTGATCCAAGCCCCGCGTTCCCCTTGTTTGATGTTATCATAGGCATTCACTTTACACGTCTCTCCTTTGCTTGTCTTTCACAGCCGTCAAGCGATATCCATCATTATCCATATTTAATCCTAGCAAAGGTCATTCGTGTGGGTCCAGAGAAACATAATTGCTTCGGTCAAAGAACCATGGACGTAGAAAATGGTATTAATCATTGTTACCCTTGCCGGACGATTTAAAAACGAATAAAATGAGGACAAGCGAACACAAAGAGGAGGGTGATACTATGCCCGAGAATAATAATGAATCACGTAAAGTGAATTTGGCCGATGCGATCCGGCAAAAGCTGGAACAAAAGAAACAGCAAAATTCATCCGCGAACAAGCCCGGACAATTCCAGGCCGGTTCAGCGCAAAAAATGAAAAGCCAAAACAATAAAAAACCAAACAACCAGCGTCGTCGTACAGGCGGTTCGTAGAAGAGCCAGTTTCGTGCATAACGCAAAAAATGCTGCACCTTCTATACTTGGAAGGTGCAGCATTTTTTAAATGGATCGGGCGAAGATGACAGCTCACGCCATCATCTTCGCCGCATCCTAATTTCTTAAGCTTCAACCGGGTACATGCTTTCGCGGAGTCCCTTGATCTCTTCACTCTCAAGATACTCGTCATAACTCATGCTGCGGTCGATGATGCCATTTGGCGTAATCTCGATAATACGGTTGGCAATCGTCTGAATGAACTGATGGTCATGCGAGGTGAACAGAATCGTTCCGTCGAAATCGATCAGACCATTGTTGAGTGCCGTAATGGATTCGAGATCCAAGTGGTTCGTCGGCTCATCGAAGATCAGCACGTTCGCGCCGTTCAGCATCATTTTGGCCAGCATGCAGCGAACCTTCTCGCCCCCGGACAATACGCTTGCTTTCTTCAGCGCTTCCTCACCCGAGAACAGCATCCGGCCAAGGAATCCGCGCAAGAATGTCTCATCTTGATCCTTGGAATATTGACGCAGCCATTCCACAAGATTGATATCTACACCGTCAAAATAAGCAGAGTTGTCTTTCGGGAAATACGCCTGGGTGGTTGTTACCCCCCAGCTGTATTCACCGGCATCCGCTTCGGTTTCACCGGTTATAATCTGGAACAGCGTCGTTTTCGGCATACCGTTCGGTCCAACAAACGCGATTTTGTCGCCTTTGTTTACAACAAAGCTGATATGATCCAGAACCTTTTCTCCATCCATCGATTTGGTGATGCCATCAACCGTAAGCAGCTGCTTGCCCGCTTCGCGTTCAGGCTTAAAGTGGAGAAACGGATATTTACGGTTCGAAGGACGAAGATCCTCCAACGTAATTTTATCGAGCTGTTTCTTACGGGAAGTCGCCTGCTTCGATTTGGAAGCATTCGCCGAGAAGCGTTGAATAAATGCCTGCAATTCCTTGATCTTCTCTTCCTTTTTCTTGTTGGCATCCCGTTGAAGTTCAAGCGCCAGCTTACTGGATTCATACCAGAAGTCGTAGTTGCCGACATACAGCTGGATTTTACCGAAGTCGATATCCGCAATATGCGTACACACCTTGTTCAGGAAGTGACGGTCATGGGATACCACGATAACGGTGCCTTCATAATCCATGAGGAAGTTCTCGAGCCACTGAATCGATTCCAGGTCCAAGTGGTTGGTAGGCTCATCGAGCAGCAGGTTATGCGGCCGGCCGAACAATGCTTGCGCCAAGAGAACGCGTACCTTCTCGTTGCCGCTCAGCTCCGACATTTTCTTATCGTGCAGCTCGCGTGGAATGCCGAGACCGATCAGGAGCGCTGCCGCATCCGGTTCTGCATCCCATCCGTTCAGCTCTGCGAATTCGCCTTCCAGCTCACCCGCACGCATGCCGTCTTCTTCGGAGAAATCGGATTTCGCATACAGCGCATCCTTCTCTTTCATAATGGTATACAGTCGGGAATGACCCATAATTACCGTCTCCAGGACTGGATACTGGTCGTATTCATAGTGGTTCTGCTTCAGAACCGCCATCCTTTCATTCGGTGTCATATGGACCTCGCCTTGGTTCGGTTCAATCTCACCGGAGAGGATTTTTAGAAATGTAGACTTACCCGCCCCGTTGGCGCCGATGAGGCCGTAGCAGTTGCCCGGGGTGAATTTTATATTGACATCTTCAAATAGTGCTCGTTTGCCATAGCGGAGCGTTACGCCGCTTGTACTGATCATTAAGCATTACCATCCTTTATCACTATTGGTTTCAGCACATTATAGCATAAGTACGACGGTTATCGAAGCATCCGGACGATATAAAACGGTTTTAAACAAATATAACCTCCTTCGTGCCCCCAATTCTCAAGGCAATTGCGCAGGAGGCCGACGATCAAAACTACTTTTTCAGATTTAATAGAAAAAGAAGCTTTTCTATTAATGAAAGAAACCAGTCGGGAGCAACAGGAAAAGGGCCCGAAAGGTTATATGACCTTTCGGGCCTCTTTTGGCAGTCTATGGTGTATGGTGTTTGGAATCGTTTGTACGTTTCGGTTACGATGTCACGCTTCTCCGCTCAGGCTGAACCTTGAAGGTCTCTCCGTATTTTAATACGCGAATCCGCTCCTTGGCGATCCCCAGCCGCTGGCGTTCCGCTTCCATCCGGTCCAGCGCTTCTCTGGCCGTATCGTCTGCCAGCTTGAAGGTGCCGTAATGCATCGGAATCATCGTCTCGGCCTTCACATCCTGGAATGCCTGCAGCGCCTCTTCCGGATTGACGTGCTGCGATGTCATGAACCATTCCGGTTCATATGCACCGATGGGCATCAGTGCAAGGTGAATATTGAAGCGTTCTCCGATCAGCTTAAAGCCCTCGAAATATCCGCTGTCTCCGGCAAAATACAAATTCGGCGGAAGCAGGCGGGTCCCATCCTCCGCGACAGGTTCGTTAATGCATGGCGATTCATCGGAAGAATCCGAATCCGTCTTCGCATCCTGCAGCACGGGCTCCATTACGAATCCTCCCCAATGGGATGTATTCGTGTCAAACGGCGTACGCCGAGTCCAATGCTGTGTCGGCACGAAGGAGAATTTCACGCCCTTGATGGTTGCGGATTCCCACCACTGCAGTTCGATCACGCGGCGAAAGCCTTTGTTGATCATTTTGCGACGCAGACCAACCGGTACGAGGATCGTGGTGTCCGCACGGTACAGCCTACGGATCGAGGCAACATGCATATGGTCATAGTGGGAATGCGAAATCAAAATGACATCGATCGGGGGGATCTCATGAATGGGAAGTCCAGGCTCTCCAAGGCGCTTATTAAACCCCATTCTCCGCGCCCATACGGGATCAGTCACGATGTTCAAGCCTTCATATTGGATGAAGAACGTAGCGTGCCCGATCCAGGTAACGGAGGTTTCGTGCCGGTTGCTATGCAAATACTGAAGATCCGGCGTCAGGTTCGGAATGCAGTAGGAATAATCCTTCTTCTTCTGACGACGTTCGTCGCGCCACTGCTTGAATTGTTTAAGTGTTTTATCCGTGCTGACGTTATCGATATTGTTATAGCGAATTTTTGGCATGCAGCCTCCTCCTTCCATTACCCTGTATTTTACCCCGTATTGACCTCTCCGCTCAACTTTGCGTTTGTTGTTCTTTTTACACCGAATGATTATTGGCGAAACAACCCGTATTGCCTTTGTCCAGACTCAATCCGATGGATCTTTATACTTGACGACGTAGATCGCCATAAAGGCTACGGCAGCCAGTACGGTGAGCAGCGGTGCTATGAAAATACCGAAGTCCTCCACTTGCCTCACCCCTTCTTCGCGGATTTACCGCGAATATAGTTCGCATCGAACAGAAACAATCGCATCAGCAGGATCAGGGAAGGAACCAATACGCAGAATCCCAGGATAAATGCGGTAATCAAAGCGATCGCCATCGTATCGTTGGTAATACTCTCGTGAATGTGGATGTAATCATAGAGAATATACGGCAGATGCGAGCGTCCATACCCATACCAGGCAAAGGCAAATTGGAGCATGACCATGATAAAAGCGATGCCGAGCCGGATTCGTTTCCATACGAGGTACACCGCAATGACAAAGCAGATGAACGACGCGATAAACATCCATGCGATATCCAGCATCTGCTGAAAATGCACCGGATTCTGATGGTTGATCTGGAAAAACGCAAAAACCGAAGCCAGGATCGTCGGTCCGCTCCACCCCAGCGCATAACCCCGGACCACGCCGAACGCTACCTCATCCCCGGCACGCTGCGCGTAATAGGACAGGAACATCGCCGAGATGTACAGAACGCTCACAAGCGCAAGCAGGATGACCGACCACGTGTACGGGTTCGTGAAGAATGTATACCAATGAAGCTCCACCTTGCCGTTGTCCATATAGATAATGCCGCCTTCCGAGATGGCCAATATCGTCGACAACGCGGCAGGGATGAGCAGCCCCGTTGCCCCGTAGAGCCCCATATACACAATATTGTTCCCGGTCTGGCTGCCATACGTGTGATAGGCGTAGTAAGCGCCGCGGATCGCCAGCAGCACAAGGGCCAAGCTCCCCGGCACAAGCAGTGCGGTACCATAATAATACGCAGCATCCGGAAAGAATCCGACAAGTCCGACCACAAAAAAGATCAGGAATACGTTGGTCACTTCCCAGACGGGAGATAAATATCGCTGGATGATGTTATGAATCTTGTTCTCGTGTCCGGTGAGCACGCTGTAATAGCTGAAAAATCCGGCACCAAAATCAATCGAGGCCACCAGCAAATAGCCAAACAGAAATGTCCACAGCACGGTTATTGCCACCATTGCATAGCTCATTTGCGGTCTCCCCCTTCGATTTCGAGTCCCAGCAGCCGGATTTCCTCTTCGGCGCTTTTATTCCGGAACAATTGGCTCAGCACGCGGATCGCGGATACGGATAGCACCAGATACAGGATAATAAACAACACCAGCATCCAGCCGACGCTTGATGAAGTGGTTGCCGCATCCGATACCTTCATGTATCCCCGCACGATCCACGGCTGCCTTCCGATCTCGGCAAGGAACCAGCCCAGCCATATGGCTGACATCGATAGAGGCCCTAAAGCCAATATACTGAGCAGCAGCCATTTTGGATAAGGCCTTTTGCCAGGAAGTTTCTTGCGAAACATATATAAAAGCGGAATCAGAACGATCACGGCGCCGCTGGTCACCTTCAAATCGAAAAAATAATGCACCGACATCGGCGGCCTCTCATTCTCCGGAAATTCATTCAGGCCAACGACCTCCGTGCTGGGGCTGTTCCCCGCCAATATGCTAAGCGCATAGGGAATCTTCAATGCATACTTAATCTCGTTGTTCTCATCCAGGAAGCCGCCGTAAATGAGCGGGGCTTGTGTCATCGTCTCAAAATGCCACTCGGCCGCCGCCAGCTTCTCGGGCTGGTATTTGGCCAGAAACTTGCCGGAGAAATCCCCGATCATCACGGTGGCCACAGCAAAAACAAAGGTGGACACGACAGTGAGCTTCAGCGCTTTTTTAAAGTAGATGTGCCTGCTTCCCCGCAATATACTGAAAGCGGCTATGCTGGCCAGCGCAGCGGCACTGGTCGTAAACGCAGACGCCAGCACATGGCTTACCTTGGTCGGCGTCGCCGGATTGAACATGGCCACGAACGGATTTACATTCGTAAATACCCCATCCACCAGCTCGAAGCCCTGGGGCTGATTCATAAAAGCATTCATGCTCGTGATAAAGAACGCTGACGCGGAGGAGCCGATCGCTACGGGGATCAGCAGCAGTAAATGGGTCCATTTATTTTTGAATCGATCCCATGTATAGAGATAAATGCCAAGAAAGATCGCCTCCACAAAAAAAGCAAAGGTTTCCATGAACAGCGGCAGCGCAATGGCTTTACCGGCTACGCGCATAAAGGTGGGCCATAACAAGCTGAGCTGCAGGCCGATGGCGGTACCTGTCACGACGCCGACGGCCACCGTAATCACGTATCCCCGCGCCCAGCGCCGGGCGAGCAAGGTATAATGGTTATCTCCTGTCCGAATCCCCCTCCATTCCGCCAGAGCCAGCATAATCGGAATCCCAACACCGATGGTTGCCAGAACAATATGTACAAACAGGGTCAAACCGGTCAGTATCCGGCTCATCAGTACGGGGTCCAATGAAGACATCAGATTCACTCCTCGGTTTCTTTATCCAAAATATTGCATATAGCGCAGATACCCTTTCACGGCGCCGTATAGCATAATGGCCGCAACAACAAAGCATAGAATCGCAAGCTTTCGCTCCTGCTTCCTGTGCATCCGTTAGCCAAGCCTCCTTTATGTATTTCAGCCCTTCTGCAGAGGAGCGGCCCTTCAACACATAACTCTTTGAAGAACATAAATGGCATATATCCAATCATTATCAGTTTTACAAACCTTTCCTCTTTTTATCCAAAGTCCGGTCATTTTGTTTGAATCCTTGCCATGATGTTTTTTCCTGCATGGAAAAGAGGTACAATAAGAGGATAAGGAGGCGAGATAAACCCATGAAAATTACATTTATTGAACCAACCCCGAGCCCGAACTCCATGATGCTTCACCTTGACGAAACCCTGGAGTCCGGGATTCGCAGAACATATACACTAGACAACGAACGGTCGGCTCCCCCCTGGATCAGGCAGCTGCTCCATATCCCGGGCGTAAAGAGCGTCTTTCATACCCTTGATTTCATCGCGCTCGACCGTAAAGGTAACGCCGATTGGCCTTCCATCCTAGGTGCCGTTCAGGAAATATTCGGTCAGGAGGGGCTTGCCGCCGGGCTCCAAGAAGGTGCGGATGACATCGCTTTTGGAGAGGCTCAAGTGTTCGTGCAATATTTCCGGAATATTCCGATGCAAATTCGTGTCAAAAGCGGGAATCAGGAAGAACGCATCGGCCTGTCGGAGCGCTTCGCCAAAGCGGTAGCCGCGGTGGGAACCACGACGCTCATCAAGGAGCGCAAGCTCAAGGAGTACGGCGTGCGCTACGGCCAGCTGGAAGACATCGCCCGTGACGTAGAGCAGGAGCTTGAAGCTGCCTTCCCGCAGGAGCGCCTCGATAAGGTTGTTGCCCAGGCGATTGCCCACGGTGCCAGCGACGAGGATTTCGTTGAGCAGCGCCGGAAGCTGACCGACGAGGAAACCGAAGCCGCGCTGCAGGATGAGGACTGGCGCGTCCGTTATGCCGCGCTGGATGCACTGGAGCCATCGGAGAAACATATTCCGCTTCTCCGCAAAGCGCTTCGGGATCCGAAGATGCAGATCCGCCGGCTCGTCGTCGTGTACTTGGGCGATCTTCGCACCCCTGAAGCGATGGAGCTCCTATATGAGGCCATGCGTGACGAAACACCGGCCGTTCGCCGTACCGCAGGCGATACGCTGTCCGATATCGGCGATGCTGCCGCTACCCCGGTCATGATCGAATCGCTCAAAGACAGCAGCAAGATCGTACGCTGGCGTGCAGCACGTTTCCTGTATGAAGTAGGTACCGAGGAAGCCCGCTCCGCCCTGGAGGAAGCTGCCAATGATCCGGAATTCGAGGTTAGTCTGCAGGCACGAATGGCACTGGAGCGCATCGAATCCGGCGAAGAAGCGGCCGGAACCGTCTGGCAGCAAATGGCCAAACGGAATCAATCGTAATCGCATCAGCGGGACTACTTAGAACCGTTAAATTTAACCATTGCTTCTGACATGGGATGTGATTTATACTAGGACTCTCTTGTTAGAATTGAATATACAGATAGCCTCATCATTCCAAGATGAGGTAGAGGTTGCAGACATGATTAGTAGTTGTGCCGAGGCGAAGAGAAGCCGGTGAAGCACAGTGAAAGGCATGAATGCCGAAGTGCAGGGTATACTCTTGTATCCTGTGCTGGGGCCGTTGTCGAAAGAGACGGAACTGTCACGGGGATTCCCCGTGTTGTGCTATCTTCATGGAGGGTATGATGCGGATACGATAAAGACCGCAGGTATAGACCTGCGGTCTTTTTGTTCTAACAGGGTATATTTTAAATATCATTTCTTAATGCATAGAAGGAGTGTTCGATCTTGAATCGCAAAAAAGCACCAGCTGCTTCGCTGAAGCAGAGCTTTAAAGCTCGTCATATGACCATGATCGCCCTTGGCGGATCGATCGGTACCGGCCTGTTCCTGGCAAGCGGAACGGCCATCGCCTCCGCCGGCCCAGGCGGAGCGCTTATCGCCTATGCCGCGGTTGGCCTCATGGTTTACTTTCTGATGACCAGCCTGGGCGAGCTCGCTACGTATCTTCCGGACTCCGGCTCATTCAGCACCTACGCTTCCCGGTTTGTTAGCCCTGCCTTCGGATTTGCCGTCGGCTGGAACTTCTGGTACAACTGGGCCGTTACCATCGCCGCCGAGCTCGCGGCAGCGACGGTTATTATTAAATTCTGGTTCCCGGACAGCCCGTCATTCCTGTGGAGTCTTCTGTTCCTGGCGATTATGTTCGGCTTAAACGTTCTCTCCGCCAAAGGATACGGCGAATCGGAATATTGGTTTGCTATCATTAAGGTGGCAACCGTCATTATCTTCCTTATCATCGGTGTCATGATGATATTCGGTATTCTTGGCGGTGAAGCCGTTGGATTCAGCAACTTTAACCTAGGCGACGGGCCGGTACACGGCGGATTCTTCGCACTGGTCGGCGTGTTTATGGCTGCAGGCTTCTCCTTCCAGGGAACCGAGCTGATCGGGGTCGCGGCCGGCGAGAGCGAAAATCCGAGAAAACATGTCCCTAAAGCCATCCGTCAGGTGTTCTGGCGCATTCTGATCTTCTATATTTTTGCTATTTTTGTCATCGGCATGCTGATCCCTTACACCCACCCCAGCTTGCTTCAATCCGGGGTCGATAATATCGGAGTCAGCCCCTTCACGCTGGTGTTTGAGAAGGCCGGGCTTGCCTTTGCCGCTTCCGTCATGAATGCCGTAATTCTAAGCTCCGTGCTGTCGGCAGGCAACTCGGGGATGTATGCCTCAACCCGTGTCCTGTATGCCATGGCGAAGCAGGGCATGGCTCCAAAATGGCTCAGCCGCCTGAACAGCCGCGGCGTACCGGTTGCGGCTCTGATCGTAACCTCCGCCGTAGGTATGCTGGCCTTCCTGGCCTCTTTCTTCGGCGATGGCGTCGTGTACGTGTGGCTCCTGAACGCCTCCGGGATGTGCGGATTCATTAACTGGCTGGCGATTGCGGTGAGTCATTACCGCTTCCGCAAAGCCTACGTTGCCCAAGGCAAGGACCTGAAGGATCTTCCGTTCCGTGCACGCTGGTTCCCCTTCGGTCCTATCTTCGCCTTCCTGCTCTGTCTTGTTGCTATTATCGGTCAAGGCAATTTCAGCGGGGAGATCGATTGGTTAACGATCATTGCCACGTATGTCAGCATTCCCTTGTTCCTCTCCATCTGGTTCGGCTACCGCTTGATGAAGAAGAGCCGCATCGTGCCATTGGACGAATGCGATTTGAGCACAAACGTCAAATAATAATAACCAGTCATACCAAAAGCAGCTTCCCTCCCATACTTGGGAACGGAAGCTGCTTTTTTGTGATTCGGACATATTACCAGATGATCTGCACTCTGAGATCATCGGTGTTCTCAAACGCATGGTGATAGTATTTGATGGAGCCGAGATTGCTCTTCATCTGCAATTGCTGGAGCACATTTACAAGCTCTCGCTCACTGCCGTCAAACCGGAACACCAGCTTCTGGCTGCCTTCAGCCTTTGCAGCTTTCACCAATGGTTGGAGCTGTTTGTAGGAGCTGACGATGGAACGGGCATCATAGAGCTGATATTCCAGATCCCGTTTCAATTGTTCGTATACTCCGGCCCTCGAACGATCCTTCACGGCTAGCCCTGCCAGCGTGTTGCGGTAAAGGGTGCTCGCCTTCGGATAGGATTTCACCCAGCTATGATCCCGGCCCATCTGTTCATCCGTCCGGAGGTAGTACGTATAGGATACCTCGTTGTCGCGATCCGGCACGGGATCGTTCCACGTCGTGTCCAGATGATACCATTTGCCGTCCAGAAGGACCAGATTCCAGGCATGGAGCTGGCCCTTCGGATTGTCGGAGGCATAAGCCGTACCCTCCACGATTTTGTTCTGGATCCCGGCTTCCTTCAGCAGTTTATGCGTTAACAGAGAATAGCCCTGGCATACCGTGCTTCCGGTGTAAAGCCCGTCATAGGCCGTATATTTCGTAAGCGTGGTATCGTATTTCAAGTTCCGGACAACCCAATCGTGGATGGCTTTCACCTTCTCATGATCATTCATGCCCGGCTTGATGATCTGCTTCAAAATGCTGTCGGCATTCTGGTTCACATAGTTCGTCTGCTCCGCAGTCTCGCGGTAACTCAACCGAACGGTGACATTGGCGGAACTGGATGTCCCACGATAGTCGTAGCTATAACTAGCGATGGTGTAGTGAATATAGGGGTCACTGGCCATCGCCTGATCAAGTGCATCTTTAAGCTGCGATTTCAGCGATTGGGTCTCGCCCTGGTAAACAAAACGCACCGTCGATTGCCTGTCGCTCATCGCTGTCAGCAGTTTCTGCTGAATCCCATTGACCGACTTCACGACCGCTTTGTTGGAGGTGGCATAGACATCACTGAGATTAGCTGGTTCAGGTACTGCTGCAACGGTTACCGCCAAAGACCCTATGAACAGTAATTTAACGATCGTTCCTCGGCTTCGTTTCATCGGTACACCCGCCCTTCATCTTCCTCATCCGTATTGTAACACATAACATCAGGGCTTAAGGGTTCTAGTTTTGTCGACCGGGCACGAATATCAAATACCTACCAATAAAATGAGGACAGGAAGGAATCGCTGCGTCCCGCCAGCTTCGACATGCGGACCAGAACCTCGGCAGCTTCCGCTCGCGTCACCTCACGTTCCGGCAGGAACTTGCCATCGACTGCCGGGAGAAGACCCAGCTTGAGGGCGATCAGGGCTGCGCCTTTGTTAGTTACGGCGTCGGCATCCGATATCCCCTGAACGTCGGTTGGAAGGATAAAGGCTTTGGACAGCTTCTCGTAATTCAGAATACGGGTCAGCGAGCTTGCCAATTCATCCCTTGTCAGCTTGCGGTCCAGCTGCAGCGGGCTGTCCGGATCATAAGGAATCCAGTTCTGCCCGATCAGCACCTGAATGGCCTGGTAATACGGATGGTCCGGCTGCAAGCCTGCGTATGGATCCATGGTAGATCTTCCATACACCTGCTCGTAAGACGGGCTCACCGAAGCGGCCACCAGTTGATACCATTCGCCAAGGGTAATCTGGCGATCCGGGTATACCTTTCCGTCTTTATCCGGAACCAGCACCCGATATTTCACCAGCTCCTTCAGAGACGCTTCCGCATAATGCCCCGCCGCATCGGTAACCGCAGGAATATCCTTGCGGCTCATTTCAGGCATAATATCGCGCCATTCCCCGCTCTTGGCATCAAGCGGTACCGCAATGCCGCCATAACCCGCCTTTTTGTGTGTCGGATAATAAATCAGCTTAATAAAAGGCTTCATAATCTCATTACCGGTCGTTGCGTAACCTCCGTAGTACCCGTATTTCAGCTTTAGATCGATTTCTTCCAAATATTTAGCCCTTGCCTGCTCCGCACTGATAGCCGGTTTTACATCCGTTGGCAGCTTGGACAGGACAGCGTCGGAATTCACGCTAAAGCCCTGGATTTGTCCGTCGCCCTCCATGGTGAGGTTCAAGGAATCGCCCATGATGCGAATATCACCGATATAACGCTGGAATGAAAATTGATAATGGAGCGTTTGATTGTCCTTGCCCAGTTTATCAACCGATGTCAGCTTCCATTCTTCGGCCGCATGCGGCACCAGCTTGCTTACCGTCTCGAATGCCAGGTCCTGCGCCGCCTGCTGCGAAATCGGGTTCTTCACTTCCGGAGCCCCGGTCCGATCAAAACGATATCGGTTGTACGAGTAGATCTGTCCGGTCTTGGCGTCCACCTCTGCGGATACCATCTCTCCTCCGCCCATGGCAGAGAGCTTATTTTCGCCCCAACTTATGTTCCACGTCTTAACCTCGCTGTTGTTCCATCGTGTACCCAGTCTCTTGGATTCTGTCTTTAAACCAGACGGGAGCTTGATCAGCGATTCCACCCATCGGGCCGCTGCCTCTCCGCCAGCGAATGGAGCCGTGATTGGCTTAAAGGTTTCTTTGGATGCCGGAATCGCGCCGTTCTCAACCGAGATAAGCCCGCTCTCTTCCCCTGAGAAACTAATGAACTTGCCTGTATTGGCATCCAGTGAATTGCCTGATTGATCATTAGGTATGTAACCTAAGAAATAATTGCCTTTGGCATTGTTATATAAATGATCCGGTACATAAGCCAAGGATACTTGGAATTGATCCTCAAACAATTTACGGATGGAAGCCTCGTTCAATTTCGGTGTGGATGAAGGAAACTCCTCATTGATTTGATTGCGGGAATAATTAATGGTATTACCCTGTCCGTCAAGCGTGATCGAGATGCTGTTCACATCCGATTCAATCCCGTTCACCGAGGTCTGGAAATAAAACTCGAACCGCGGCGGACTGAACAATGCCGCCTGCATCCCGAGATAAGCCTCATTCTCCTTAAGCTCGCTGGCCTTCACATCCGATACATGGCTGCCGATCCATTTCAGCGCCTTCTCCTTGGCTGCTTCCCGGGTTAACACCGGTTTGTCGCTACCATGGTTCACCAAAGAATTAGGAATATAAATGTTGAGAAGTTCACCTGTAACCGCATTGACCTGGGCATTAAAGCCGGAGCTCGAGTTCCCTTTGGTCAGTACCATTTGCAGATCCCAAGCAAGCGCGCTCGATCTCATGCCATCATTCTCCAGGAACTGCACGTTCGTTACCTTCACGTTCTTGAGCTCCGGGAAAGCCTTCTTAATGATATCTTCCGCCTGCTTGGATGAAATTTTTGCGCCCTTCGGTATTTCGTTATCCGTAACGCTTTCGGAACCGGCTTGACCGCTGCTGTCCACGGCAGTTACCGTTTCGGATACAGCGACTCCGCCGCCCGGAACCGAATTGTCACCCCATACCGGCTGCGCCAAACACAGCATGGCTGTAGCCGTAACCGCGCACACGGTCTTTTTTACCCTTACCTTCTTCTTACCCGATGGATTCACTTGATTCGCTCCCTTCCATTACTTGAACCTAACCATGTCTTACTTACACATGATGATATCCTTAACAAGTGCCTGTACACGGTAGCAATGACATAACCAAGCTACCTAAATAATACCATAACTTGTCTATATATTCCTTATGTAGTAAGCTTCCAAAACATAACCTGCATGGTTAAGGATGAACAAAGTGTAACTATTTCGATCCCGTTTTTTGCGAATGGGGAATTCCCTTTCGACACATCTTAACCAAGCCGCGCCGCTTCAACAAAAGCCGCAGTGCGTCGCTTGATCTCCTCCATATTGCCGGACATAAGCGCATCCTTGGGAAGCAGCGCGCTGCCCAAACCGACCGCTGCCGCGCCTGCATTAAAATAATCCGGAAGATTATCCAGCGTAACTCCACCCGTTGCAAGCAGTGGAATGTGATTCAGCGGGCCCTGAAGCTCCCGGATAAATGACAAGCCCAGACTGGCCATGGGAAACAGCTTCACGATCTCAGCCCCGGCTGCGTACGCCGCGACGATCTCCGTTGGCGTCATGGCCCCGGGCCATACATCAATTCCCTGCTCTAGGGCAAATTCGATGACGGAAAGATCCGTGTTCGGCGAAATCAGGAATTGGGCCCCGGCAGAGACCGCTTCCTTCGCCATCTCCACATCAAGGACGGTACCCGCGCCGACATACACGTCACCGTCATAGCGGGCGCGCCAATCCTGTATCATATGTAAAGCACCCTTCGTATTCATCGTCACTTCCATGAACCGGATTCCGCCCTGGCTCAATCCCTCTCCTACGAAGCCCGCCTGTTCTTTCGTAATGCCCCGTACGATGGCAACGATTTTCTCGCGTTTGAGTTCAGCTGTCAGTTTCAATGTCTTCCCCCCATTTCTATTTACACTTCCCGCACCACCTTTAATCGAATTGGCCGCGGATGTTACACAATGATCACAGGCTATCCAATGAAAGAAACCTGAAAAACCTATATCCAAACCGGTTCCCACGAAGAGGGTTGACGCTCATTCCCTGACGTAACCTGCTTGACATCAACCTGCCTCAAGTATATGCGGTCCGAAGCGTTCACGCAAAAAAAGCAGGCCGGGAAAAATGTCTTCCCGACCTGCTCTTTAACATCTATAGGGTTATCCGCGGAATTCGGACAGCTCTGCGCCGAGTTCACGCGTGGCTCCGTATACGCTTTGATAGAGTCCAAACAATTTGTCATAGGCCTGAACCGCCTGCGGATTCGGAGAATACGAGCGTGCCGGCCGCAAAAACGCCTTTGCGCAGTCCTGAAGGCTTGCAAACCAGCCGCAGCCGTAGGCTGCCAGCATCGCTGCGCCCATAGCCGGCCCTTGCTCGCTTTCCAGCTTCACGATTTCGGCGTTGAACACGTCCGCCTGCATTTGCAGCCAGATCCCGTTCTTGGCGCCGCCACCGATGGAAATGACGCGGTCGATCCGCTTGCCGGATGCGCGGAGGATATCGATGGATTCGCGGAGAGAGAACGTGATCCCTTCGAGTACCGAACGTGCAAAGTGGGGCAGCTTATGACCGGCGTCCATTCCGATGAAGCTGCCGCGAATGGTTGCATCCGGATGCGGGGTGCGTTCACCGACGATATACGGCGTGAACAGCAGCCCACCGCTGCCAGCCGGGATGCTGCCGATATCTCTCAACAGCGCGTCAAAGGAGACATCCGGTGCAAAGGTATCCTTAAACCAGGTCAGGCTGTATCCCGCTGCCAGGGTCACACCCATGATATAGTAAGCATCTTTCTCGCTATGATTAAAGAAATGGACCTTCCCTTCAAAATCCACCTCGCGTCGCTCCTCATAGGAGAGTACCACGCCCGATGTACCAATACTGCACATCGTCTGCCCTTCTTCGAGAATGCCGGCGCCGATGGCACCGCAGGCATTGTCCGCCCCTCCGGCAAATACCTTCATCCCCGGCAGCAGAGCCGATTGCTCGGCGATCTCGGGCAGCAAGGTGCCGCACTCGTCAAAGGATTCGACCAGCGGAGGGCATAAGGTGTGCGGCAGCTGGAAGGCATCCAGAATCTCGGTGCTCCAAGACTTGCCCGCCACATCCAGCAGCAGCGTTCCGGCTGCATCGGAATAGTCCATCGCGTATTGCCCGGTCAGGCGGAAACGCACATAATCCTTAGGCAGCAGGAACAGGGCGGCCTGTTCGAGCAGCTCAGGCTCAAACTCCTGCACCCATAGAATCTTGGGCAAGGTGAAACCTTCCAGCGCGCGGTTGCGTGCAATGCCAAGCAGCTTCTCCTGCAGAGTCTCCTCGATGCGACGACATTGCGCCGTTGTGCGCGTGTCATTCCACAGGATGGCTGGTCGCAGCACTGCACCCTCTCCGTCTACCAAGACTAAACCGTGCATCTGGCCGGAGAAGCTTAAACCCTCAACCTCGGAAGGGTCGATGTTGTTTCCTTTCATCAATTGCCGTAACGACAATACCGTTTTGTCCACCCAATCCTCCGGTCGCTGCTCGCTGTAACCCGGCTTCGGCTGGCTCAGCGGGTACGACTCCGAATGCTCGGCGACAACCTTGCCGCTGCGGTCCACCAGCACGGTCTTCACAGCACTGGTCCCCAAATCAACTCCGATAACGTAACTCATCTATATCCTCCTTCGTCTCCTCATGAACCGAACATGAAAACATCGTTGGCACTTCCCCCCCGGCGCACGGTGCGTGATCCGTGGCGTGCCATGGATGGCTGTCGACCATAGCTCGCTATAGTTTCCTGTTTGAAATAAGTACACCGGCTTCCCTGGAGGGAGCCGGTGAAGGTTTGGATTTCATGGTACAAGCGCTAAAGAGTGTATCGATTAATTTGCAAGAATGTACTGATTCAGAATCGCTTTCAGCATTTCTTGACGTCCGGATTCGTTTTTGCGCGGTGACTCGTTGTTCAGCGCGTATTCTGCAAGGGAAGCCAGTGTAGCCTTGCCGGATACGACGTCTGCGCCGATGCCTTCGTTAAAGCTGCTGTAGCGCTTCGCGATGAAGTCCTCGAATACGCGGTCTTCGATTAGCTTCGCTGCCACTTTCAATCCTTTTGCGTAAGTATCCATACCGGCGATGTGCGCATGGAACAGATCTTCCGGCTCGAAGGATGGACGACGAACCTTCGCATCGAAGTTCACGCCGCCGCGGCCGAGACCGCCGTTCATCAGCACTTCGTACAGCGTCAATGTCGCGTCATAGATGTTAACCGGGAATTCGTCCGTATCCCATCCGATGAGCATATCGCCTTGGTTCGCGTCGAGGGAACCGAGCATGCCGTTGATGCGTGCTACGCGAAGCTCATGTTCGAAGGTATGACCGGCGAGCGTGGCGTGGTTGGCTTCGAGATTCAATTTAAAGTGCTTGTCGAGACCGTATTTCTGCAGGAATGCAATCGTTGTAGCCGCATCGAAGTCATATTGGTGCTTGGTTGGCTCCTTCGGTTTAGGCTCGATCAGGAACTGAGCGTCAAAGCCGATTTCCTTCGCATAATCCACCGCCATATGGAATAGGCGCGCCAGGTTATCCAGTTCAAGGCCCATATCCGTGTTCAGCAGGGTCTCATAGCCTTCACGGCCTCCCCAGAACACGTAGTTCTCGGCGCCGAGGCGTTTGCCGACTTCGAGGCCCTTCTTGATTTGCGCAGCCGCATGAGCGTATACATCAGCATTGCACGTAGTACCTGCACCATGCATGAAGCGAGGGTTCGTGAACATGTTTGCTGTGTTCCAGAGCAATTTTTTGCCGGTGGACTTCATGTGGTCTTCAATCGAATCCACGATCGTATCGATGTTGCTGTAGAACTCGCGCAGGCTGCTGCCTTCCGGCGCAATGTCCACATCGTGGAAGCAGAAATATGGAAGATTCATTTTCTCCATGAACTCAAAGCCTGCCTCAACGCGTGCTTTCGCAAGATCCATGCCGGAGTAGTTGCCCCAAGGACGAACCGCAGTGTCGGCGCCGAACGGATCCGAACCGCCTGCAGTCAATGTATGCCAGTAAGCCATGGCGAAACGGAGATGCTCTTCCATCGTTTTGCCGGCTACAACTTCTGTCGGATTATAAAATTTAAAAGCATAAGGGTTAGTTGATTTGCTGCCTTCGTACTCGACTTTGCTAATGTTGTTAAAATAGGCCATGTATAAATCCTCCTATACCTTGTTAAGGTGTGGTTAACGCTTACAAGGTTATCCTAACACAGGATTTCTACTTTGTCTATTGGTTAAACAAAGTTATTGTTTTACAACTTTTTCAAAACCGATGCCACCGCTGTTAGGATGATTATCTGCTAAAGATCAGGACATCTCCGTTTGGCTCACTGCCTATGATTCCTGTATATCCATATTCAAATGTTACGACGATAGAAACCACGGGACACAGGATTGTTCGCACCCGGGCAGCGTTACGGGCTGTTGCAATTTCCGGACTTTGCCCCTAGACTATGAGCATATCAAGTCTCAAGAGCCTAACAGGATTAGGAAGCAAGACTAAAAGGATGAATACACATGACGAATATTACCGGTGACCAGGCTCTGGTCAAGAAAATAAATACTTCGATTATTCTCGATACGATACGTCAACACGCCCCGGTCTCCCGAGCGAAGGTGTCCAAGCTCACAGGTCTGAACAAGGCTACCGTCTCCAATCTCGTACAGGAGCTGTGCAGCAACCATCTGGTCCAGGAAATCGGACCCGGTGAATCCAGCGGCGGCAGAAAGCCGCAGCTGCTGTTGTTTAACGGACAAGCCGGTTATGCCGTCGGCGTGGAGCTGCGCGTGAAGCAAATGACCGCCGTACTTACGGATCTGGAAGGCCGGATTCTTGCCGAAGAAGATACCGTCCTTGAAGGGCATGATGTGGAATCGGTGACGCGGCTGATGGTTGGCCTGATTCATGGCCTGATGCGGCAGGCCCCTCCCTCCCCATACGGCATCATCGGGATCGGCGTAGGCGTCCCGGGGATGGTCGACGGCGACGGCACCGTCCTCTTCGCCCCCAACCTGGGATGGGACATGGTGCCGCTGCAGAAGCAGCTTGAGCACGAGCTCGGACTTCCGGTTACGATCGACAATGAAGCAAACGCGGGCGCCCAAGGCGAGCTGCGCTTCGGGGCCGGCCGGGACGCCCGCCATCTCCTCTATATCAGTGCGGGCAGCGGTATCGGCTCCGGCATTATCATCAATGGCGAGCTCTATAAGGGCGCCCGCGGATATGCCGGCGAAAGCGGCCATATGTCCATCGAAGCCGATGGTCGGGAATGCACCTGCGGCAACCGCGGCTGTTGGGAGCTGTACGCCTCGGAGAAATCCTACGACGGCAAAGATGCCGTTCTTCCATCCAGACGGACGTCCGAGCTTGTTCATCATGCCGAGCTCGGTCATAAGGAGACCATCCGGCATTTTGAGGAGCTGGGACGCTATCTCGGCATTGGCATAACTAATCTTGTCAACGGATTCAATCCGCAATCGGTCATCATCGGCGGTCCGCTGTCCGACGCCCGGGCTTGGATCGAAGAAACGCTCCAGCAGGTCGTTGCCCAGCGCACGCTTCCCTATCACCGAGAGTTGATGGAGATCCGGTTTGCCGAGCTGGGCAGCCGCTCTACCATGATTGGCGCGGCCTATTCTGCCATCTCGCAGTTTCTTGGTCCGGTGCGGGTCTCCATGCCGATTCATTAAAATTGACGATATATTGTCGTAATTACCGCCCAGCATATTAAGGAAAATCTCGCGATTTTCCGCTATAATTAATCTCGTCCTGTAATTTAAATCACGATTCTCCTCGAGGAGCATCGTGTGATCGTTATACTAAAGGGAGAGGAAACGCTCAAATGACCTATGTAAGCACTGCGGAAATATCTCCGGAAATGTTTGTGACCGTATTGCTGTTTCTCCTAGTTATCGCACCTTTGTTCAGTCTCGCCATCATGCGTTTTTTTCAAGGCAAGAAAAAAGCCGGCTTCATTCTCCTCGGCTCCGGCGTGGCCGCATACGTCGTATTCCAGATCATCATGAGTCTTTTTTTCAACAAGTGAACATGATTCGTGCGAACGTTTGGCAGCATAGCTCGGCAACAAAAAATGCTCCTTCCCGAACCTCGGGAAGGAGCTTTTTATCATAAGCAAGCGATTGGCCTGCCATCATGCCTGATTAGATTAAGCTTCCGGGTTCAACGCTTTGTTGAACTGGAGCTTGTTCATGCCAAGAATACGGTGCTCACCGATGATGGTGAGGGGTACTGCGCGAACGCCCATATCCCATACTTGCTGCGCGAATTCGTCGTTCTGCTCGATGTTGCGCTCTTCAAATTCGATGCCTTGATCGGACAAGAAGCCTTTTACTTGTTTGCAGTGCGGGCAGTTGTTCGAAGTGTATACAATCACATTTTCCACGGTTGGTCAGTCTCCTCTACTCATGATTTGGGCTGCTTATAGCCCGTTCGATCCCTATATCTATCAGTTTACAACACGACAGCGTTGTGTTCCAAGCTCTCGATGTATTTCTCTGCATCCATAGCTGCCATACAGCCGCTTCCTGCTGCCGTGATCGCTTGTCTGTAACGGGTATCCTGCACGTCGCCGCATGCAAATACGCCCTGGATATTCGTCTCGGATGTTCCCGGAGTCGTTACGATGTAACCGTTCGGATCCGTTGTAATGTTTCCGCCGAGGAAACCGGTGTTCGGATGATGACCGATCGCCACGAACACGCCGCTGACCGCAATCGTCTCTTCTTCGCCAGTCTCATTATTGAGCACTTTGATGCCTTTTACGCCTGTCTCGTCCGCAATAACTTCCTGCGGCGTGCGGTTCAGTGCCCATTCGATTTTCTCGTTAGCACGGGCGCGATCCTGCATGATTTTCGATGCACGAAGCTCCTCCCGACGGTGAACCAGTGTCACTTTGGATGCAAAGCGAGTCAGGAAGTTGGCTTCTTCCAGCGCGGAATCACCGCCGCCGACAACAACGATCTCTTTGCCGCGGAAGAAGAATCCGTCGCATGTTGCGCAGGTACTTACGCCGCGTCCTACATTATCCTGTTCTCCCGGAATGCCGAGATATTTGGCCGTTGCGCCCGTAGAGATAATCAACGTTTCGGCAACTACCTCGCCCATACCGTCTACGTCCAACTTGAACGGACGCTCTCCGAATTCCACGCTGTTCACCCAGCCTGTACGAAATTCTGCGCCAAAACGTTCAGCCTGCTGACGCATATTGTCCATCAGCTCAGGACCCATGATGCCTTCGGGGAAACCCGGGAAATTCTCAACTTCGGTTGTGGTGGTCAGCTGTCCGCCAGGTTGCGGACCTTCAATGACGAGCGGGCTCAGGTTTGCGCGAGCCAGATAGATTGCAGCCGTAAGGCCGGCAGGGCCTGTGCCTATAATAACGGATTTGTACATATCGTTTCCCTCCTATATATGGAACGCTTAATTATAATCATTATAAATTAATATTAATTATGGTTATATCGGAGCCGTCTGTCAATATGTCACATCACACCCCATCTGAAAATATTGTTAATCCATTCTTCATAAATCGGAGGGTACTTTACTATTTTGAAAAAACGAACCTCGTTCACGATAGAGTACCTCATTTTAAAACGTTTACTTCGAGGTCCTGGGTGCGCTCAGTTTGGGTTAGAAGAAATCAGGGGCACGAAAAGGCCACCACCATCCTTTTGACGGCAGGAAGATGAATTTTTGATGAAGACATAAGGATCGTCTTGAAGGGATCTACTGAATGCGAATCGCAGCAGTTTGAATCTTGAAGATATTCTAGATCATTTCCGCTGCCCATAAAAAATCCCCTTCTTCTCCACGAAGGAAAAGAAGGGGATGCCTTTGTCATTGCAGGCGATACTCGGTCCATTAACTTAATGGCTGCTGCGGAGCAGACGAAGCCCGTTCAGTATAACCAGAATGGTGCTTCCTTCATGACCGATGACGCCCAGCGGAAGCGCAACGCCTTGAATGAAATTGGCTGCAATCAGCGTCAAAATCATGGTGATGGCAAAGATCATATTTTGCTTCACGATGCGCTGAACCCGGCGTGCCACCTTGACGGTGCCGGCAATTTCATCGATGTTGTCATTCATAAGCACCGCGTCCGCTACCTCCAGCGCCGTTCCGCTTCCCGAAACGCCCATGCCGATGCCGACGGTCGCGGTAGCCAGTGCGGGTGCATCGTTCACTCCGTCCCCAACCATGACCACATGGCCGTAACGGGCGCGAAGCTCCTTAATATGTGTAACTTTATCTTCCGGCAGCAAATCGGAGAACACCATGTCCACGCCGCTTTCCTTCGCAATCACGTCCGCCGTCGCCTTGCGGTCCCCCGTCAGCATCGCTACCTTGATGCCCAGCTGCTGTAGCCGCTTAACAGCCATTGCCGCTTGAGGCCGGACCGCATCCTGCAGAGCGATCATGCCCACGATACGGTCGCCCTTCAGGATAACGGAAACCGTCTTGCCTTCGGATTCCAGCGTGTTCCGGATGGACAGCCAGTGCTGACGATTCTCTTCAAGCGCGCTCAACTCCTGTTGCGCGGAAGCTGCACCTGAATGCTGATTTATAGTCGGATGATCCAAAATATCGCTTTTTCCTATTTTCCAAGTGATTCCTTCCACTTCCGCCTGCATACCCCATCCAGTTATGGACTGTCCGTTCTCTACCTGCTGCAGCTCGGCCCCCTCTTTCTCAGCCGATTGGACAATCGCCAAGGCCAGAGGATGCTTCGACATTCTTTCGATAGAAGCACTGATGCCAAGCAGTTCATGCCGATCCCAGCCTTCGCCTGCGATAAAATCCGTAACCACTGGCGTACCGAGCGTCAAGGTACCGGTCTTATCAAAAGCGACAACCGCCGTGCGCGCCATATTCTCAATATGGGCGCCGCCTTTGAACAATACGCCTTTTCTGGCGCGATTGGAGATCGCCGACAGCATCGCTGGCATGATGGAAGACACCAATGCGCATGGGGAGGCCACTACAAGGAACACCATCGCTTTATAGAAGGTGGTATCCCAATCCCATCCCAGAACGGGAGTAGCCAGAACAATCAGGGCCGCGGTCGCAATGACAACGACACGGGCATATATCGATTCGAACCGCTTGATGAACCGCTGCGATTCCGGAACTTCGTTCTCCGCTTCTTCCACCAGCTTGATAATCTTGGCGAACAACGTGGATTCCGCCGATTGAGTAACCTCAATGTACAATACACCTTCCCCGTTCAAGGTTCCGGTAAACACTTCATCCCCAATGGCCTTATCGACCGGTACGGATTCGCCTGTAATCGAAGCCTGGTTGACGGAGGAGCTGCCGCGATAAATTTTGCCGTCTGCAGGAATAAGCTCGCCCGGCTTTACCAGAATCAGATCGCCGATCTCCAGCTTGTTGATGGATACCGATACCATCTCCCCCTTCTCGATGCGCAGGGCCGTCTCCGGCTGCAGCTCCATCAAGGACGAGATATCCTTGCGGCTTCTCTCCATGGTATAACTCTCAAGCGCCCCGCTGAGGGCAAAGATGAAGATCAGCATCGCACCTTCATTCCAGTACCCGATCGCTGCAGCTCCCATAGCGGCAGCAATCATCAGCAGATTCACATCCAGATCGCGCTCCTTCAGAAGGGTCTCCACACCTTCTTTAGCTTTCACCCATCCGCCGACGGCGTAGGATATCACGTACAGCACAACGGAGAGCGGCTCGGACCATTGGCTGGTCAGCCAAGCCACCAGCATCAGCAGGCCGCTGCCCAGCGCAGCCACGACCTCCGCGTTGCTCAGCAGGCTGCGTATATCCCACTTTCCAGGCTGCCGCGGCTCGCGCGGATCCGCTCCATTTTCTATTGTCGATATGCGTTCAGTCGTCGTTTGACTTTGTATCCATTGCATAACCAATCACCTTCCTAGTTGAGAATGAGATCCATTATTACTACCCTTAAAATGACACATGCTGCCCCGGCTTCGCCGGAGCAGCATGCTAAATGAGAATGAGAATCATTTTTGAACTTATACAATTTATTTTCCTTCGTACAACTTTATATGTATCATACTCACTTCACCCTCATTTGTAAACCATATTTTTCACATTTTTTAAATGCTGAAGCGTACCTATTGGCGTTCCTTATGATGAAGATGAATCTTCTGCGCGTAAAAAAAGCCCTTGCGATCTCTCCGCAAGGACTTCTCTCTAATCACTCACCTATTTTGTAAAGCGCTCACATTCCATCAATCGACAATCGTCGAGCATCTGCGGCGCATCTCCAGCCTTGCACCGGTTATTCGAATAGCTGCAATCTCTGAGGCCTGGCAACACACCTCGTGTATGCCCTGCCGGTAAACCATCCGTAAATCCGTGGTAGCCACCCCATTGATCCGGAGCGTTAATTGCGGCTTCGTTCGCCTAATACGATGGATCATCTCTGAGAATGCCGAGATCTTGTGTCCTGCCTCATCCGACGACACGGAATTCTCCATCCCCTCCGAATCGAATACAATCACATCGGCCAAACGGGCAATCTCCGCTGCCGCCGCTGGGCTCATTCCTTCTCCGAACAGCGCTCCATAGCGAATACGCACAAAACGCCTCTGATCCATAAGGGTCTGCTCTGCCACTTCTTCGATAAAATTATGGATCGATATAAAGTCATCCGCGTGTGCCGGGCGTACAGCCAGGAGCTCTAATTGGCAATCTACGCCTTCCTCGCTGCACTGCTCCATAGCCCGGAACAAGGACTCAAGCTGAGCATCCTGCGCTTCACGTAACTCCATCGTGTTGAAAAGCCGGGCATCGTGCAGCAAGCTGACCGCACATCGGGCTCCATCCGCCGCCTGAAACACCGACACCCAATAGGTCTTCCATAGCATAATAAGTCTCCGCCTTAATAGGGCGCTCTTCTCTGCGCTCCGCGAATTCAACCACGCTGTGTAAACCTCCTGCAGCAGGCCATGCTGCAAAGCATCCTCCCCGCGTATCAGCCCGATTCCCTGAGCACCTTGCCTGATATCTCGTGTTATGGATTCAGGGTCTGCGGATCGGCTCATGACTTTCAGTCTTCGGTTCCTGTCACTCCACCCCAGCAGTCGGGTCAAGGAAGGTCTGTCTGTGCCGTTATGCCGAATCCCTGAAACCCTGAGGGCTTCTTCAATATCGTCAGGCGAAGCCAGTAACAGCAATACCTCCTCATGGGTGACTCCTCCTGCCATTGCAAAATGCTTCAGCAGATCTGTCTCGGGAGAAATCTCGTTTGCCGTAATCTCCTCTGCTCCGATGAACTCTTCATCTTCAAATCGACGCTCTCCCAATTCACTGCCTGCTCCCCATTGCCTTTCCGTCATGGTTATCCTTCTACTCCCTTTCACCTTGAATTGGATAAACGCCTCCTTACAGATTATTATGAAACAATTGGAAATATACAGCGCACGGATAAACACCGGCTGAAAAATATCGGGACGGAACGAACCATGCGCCCTGCTCTCCTTGTGCCGGATGCCTGCACCAAGGTGCAAGACGCCTGACCCTATCTGTTTATCATCATTTCAGGGGCAGGATAAAACCTTTACAATGGAGGATGGATCAATGCTGGAAAAAAGGAGAGTAGAACATGAGAACCGATTATGATCATTGGGAACCGATCAGCGTATCGGATGCCGTCAAAATTTTTGCTGAAATCCCTGCTCGTTGGTATATCGCCGGAGGTTGGGCTTTGGATTTATATTTGGGAGAACAGACTAGAGAACACGGCGATATCGATATCCTGATCCTTCGCGAAGAGCAGGCCGCCATTTACGCTGCATTAGCCAACGAATGGACGCTGTACAAAGCGGATCAAGGAACCTTATCGCTCTGGGAGGAAGGCGAATATTTGCATTCGGTTGGCGATGTATGGGTAAGCCGGCATGAGGAAGCCCCATTTTCATTCCAGATCATGCTGGTGGAGACGGAACAGGACAGCTGGGTTTATCGCAGAGAACCGTCCATTCGAAGACCGATCCAAGATATATCCTTAAAAACAGACCAAGGAATTCCCTATCTGAAACCGGAGATACAACTCCTATATAAAGGAGGGAGCAAGAACATCCGTGAAAAAGACGAACGGGATTTCAGGAAGGTTCTGCCCTTCCTCGATCGGCAGGCTGCAGGATGGCTTGCCCAAGCGCTGCGGACGCAGTTTCCGGATGGGCATCCCTGGATCGATTACATGAATCGTCCTAGCGATTGAAATTAACGAAAAGGCACCTTCCCCTAAAGAGGAAAGTGCCTTGATATTCCAATTCAAATGATAAAGGTTGCCTTACTTCTGGCTGGCTTCAATAGCTTGTCCCAGATCGTACAAGATATCATCGATAGACTCGGTCCCGATCGACAAACGCAGCAATTCCGGATTTACGCCAGCCGTAAGCTGCTCGTCTTCCGTCAACTGCTGATGCGTTGTGCTCGCCGGATGAATGATAAGCGACTTGGAATCGCCGACGTTGGCCAAGTGGGAGAACAGCTTCACATTCTCGATCACCTTCTGACCTGCTGCTGCCCCGCCTTTGATACCGAAGGTCAGGATGGCGCCTTGGCCCTTGGGCAGGTACTTCTTCGCCAGCTCATGCGAAGGGTGACTCGGCAGCCCCGCATAGCTCACCCATTCCACAGCCTCGTGACTCTCCAAATACTTGGCAACCTTCATCGCATTCTCGCTATGGCGCTCAACGCGAAGATGCAGCGTTTCCAGCCCTTGCAGCAGCAGCCAGGAATTGAATGGGGACAGGGACGCGCCAATATCCCGCAGCAGTTGCACGCGCGCTTTGATAATGTATGCGATCGGACCTACTGCCTCCGTATATACAACGCCATGATAGCTTGGATCCGGCTGGGTTAATCCCGGGAACTTGTCGTTTGCCGTCCAATCGAATTTACCGCTATCCACAATGACCCCGCCGATGGAGGTCCCGTGACCGCCGATGAATTTGGTCGCAGAATGAACGACGATATCTGCCCCATATTCAATCGGACGCAGCAAGTACGGACTTGGGAAGGTGTTATCTACGATAAGCGGAATGCCATTCTCGTGCGCGATGGCCGCAACCGCTTCCACATCCAGCACATTGCCCTGCGGATTGCCAATCGTTTCGGCAAACACTGCCTTCGTCTTGTCATTGATCGCTTTGCGGAAATTTTCCGGGTCCGTGGAATCCACGAAATGCACCTTAATGCCCAGCTTCGCAAGCGTATTGGAAAATAAATTATAAGTGCCGCCATACAAGCTAGAGGAAGAAACAATTTCATCACCTGCGCCCGCGATGTTGAGAATGGAGAAGGTGATGGCTGCCTGCCCGGAAGATGTCGCCAGTGCACCGGCACCGCCTTCGAGCGCTGCAATCCGCTTCTCAAACACATCCGTGGTCGGGTTCATAATACGCGTGTAGATGTTACCGAATTCTTTGAGCGCAAACAGATTCGCCGCATGCTCACTGTCTTTAAACCCGTAGGAAGTCGTCTGATACAGAGGGACAGCACGGGATAATGTGGTCGGATCAAGCTCCTGACCGGCGTGAACCGCTAAGGTTTCAATCGAAAATTGGCGTTCTTCTGACATGGGTGTTTCCTCCCTTTTCTTCATATGGAAAGTATTATGGTATCATAATTTCTCCCATTCTCTCATACTTTCCTTTGTTTGAAAAGAGTGATAACCAACTAATTTCATCGGAATATATTATTTTATAGTGGTGCAGTCTGAAAACAGCTTTATTCCTTCTCCTCTTTATAAACTTTACCCCATCCATAACCGGCTTCCGGGGATGTATCCTCGGGCATGCCCGGCAGGATCAGACCGCCGTCAATGCGGAGGTTAATGCCGGTAATATAGGATGCCGCATCCGAGCAGAGCCAAGCAATCGCTTCCCCGATATCCGAAGGCGTACCTAAGCGTCCCAGCGGAATTTTTCTGCCGAGCGGCTCGTCCTCTGCCGATTGGTCCGGCTTGTGAACGGTCGCCCCCGGAGCGACGCAGTTTACGCGGATGCCATGCGGCGCCCACTCGAGCGCCAGCGATTGTGCGGCACGTATAAGCGCTGCCTTCATACCGCCGTATATGCTGTCCTTGGGATAAGCCCTCTCTCCTCGAGAGGACGTGATGAAAATGATATTTCCCGGTATTCCCTGGGCGATCATCTCCCGGACGGCATATTTGCTAAGCAGCATCGGCGCTCGAAAATCGAGATGAACCGTCATGTCCAGCGCGTCCTCTTCAAGCTCCGTGAGCTCGTCATATAGGCCGATCCCCGCATTGTTCACCAACAGATCGATCCGGCCAAATTCCTCTATCGTCTTTCGTATCGTATTCTCCGCTTCACTGCGAACGGTCAAATCGCTTTGAATAATAAGAGGCGTCTTGCCATAGATATGGCGAATATCCTCTGCTATGTCCAATATTCCATCCTTGCTCGAATTGTAGGTCATCGCCAGCCGATATCCTTTTTCAGCCAAAACCTTGGCAATCCCTCTCCCGATTCCGGCGCCAGCGCCCGTTACCAGCGCCACCTTCTCCGTTCCTTGATTACTTACGGTTCCCATTATATCTCGCTCCCTTCTCCATCATCCATTCATACACGATTGCGCCGCTGTTCAGCGTATACGCGCACCATGCCTACTCTTCCTTACCCTGTTCTGAAACGGATGATTGGCTTTTTTGATAAAGTCAGCATGACGGGCGTTCATTATTGTAAATAGTTGAATCCATACCGAGGTTAAACACGTAGTGTATATCAATATGGCTTTCCATATACGATAAACCAAAGGAGCGTGTACGTATGAGTTCTGCGATGTGGATTATTGCGAGCGTTCTGGTCGCCGTATTCCTGATCATGATCCCCGTACAGTACCGGTATATTGCAGCGTTAAAGAAAGATCCCCGGAGGCAGGGGGTCGATCAGGAAACGTATTACAACAACATGTCGTTTCAAGAAGAACAGCTCCATTACAATACGCAAGGATGGTTTTGGCCTTCCACCATGGTTGCTTCGTGGATATATAATTGGAGGCATAAGAGCGGAAAAACGACCAAGTAGGCGGCTTCCAACGGATGAAAACGCAAAAATCATCGCCCGAATGAAGGCGATGATTTTTCATGATCCAAGCTATACTCAGCCGCGTCTGGCTAAGGCGTTCATATGTAGGAAAAAGGTATCCTCCAGCGTAGGCGCCTTCTCCACAAATTCGGGGCCCGGCTGCTTTTTCCCCATCAGCCTTACTCTCATGTGATGGTCCGTCATTTGAAAATGAATCAGGAGCTCCTGCGGTATCCGCTCGAAGGCTTCCAGATCGATCTCGCCTTCCCAGACGCTGGAGGCTACATTCAGTTTCCACTGGGTCGGTGAACCGATATACCGGATGCGACCGCGGTGTATCCATATCACGGTATCTGCCGCTTCTTCCCATTCGTTCAGCTCGTGGGCGGCCACGATCACCATTCGGCCCCTGGCGTATTTGGTCAGGTACGTGATCAGGAATTTGCGTTCCTCGGCGTCCATGCCGTTTAAAGGCTCATCGAGGAATAGAAAAGAAGGTGAAGCCAGCAGCGCCTGCACGACGGCAATGCGCCGCTGCACCCCTTGTGATAAATTCTTGACCTTGCTCTTGCGGAAAGGCTCCAGTCGAAAGTCCGTCATCAGCCTGTCAATGGCCTCCGGGTTATAGACACCCTTTAATTCGGCCATATAGGTCAGCAGCTTGCCGACCTTCATATCTCCATACAGCTCGATATCTGCCGGGACATAACCGATTTGACTGCGGATCAGCGGTAAATGATCTCCTGCCCTGCGCCCGCTGTACAGAATTTCGCCTGCGTCGGGCGCCTGCAGCGTGGTCAGCAGCTCAATCAGCGTGGTTTTTCCGGCCCCGTTCGCTCCGACGATAAGGTTCAGGCCGGAGTGAATCTCCGCTTTGTCGATTTCAAGCCGGTACGTACCCGCCTGGCGTTCCAGTCCTTCCAGCCTAATCATTCGCCATTCTCCAGGCTCCGTTCAGTTTCAAGCTGCGTCCGTAGGAAGAGACGAGCAGAATCACTCCGATAACAAGCAGGGCCATGTCCGTCATCATTTTGCCGCTCATGGAAACGCCGTGATCCACGATTTGTCCCTGAATTACAATCCACATTCCGTAGACCAGGACGGCCGAGATCAGTGAGACGACCATGCCTTTGCGAAACAGCATATACATCGCAGCGCCTCCCGTCACCAGCAGAATGCCCATCCACTCCAGAATAAAGGGGCCGAATAAAAAGCGGGAGCTTTCCGCCTGGATGGATCGCAGCCCGAGCGCGAGGGTACTCAGCAAGGCCATTCCGACAACGATGCCGGTCACAAGCAGCAGGCGGGTATACAACACCAGCGCAGGCGGGTATGGGGTCAGGGTCTCCACAGCCCGCATCCCTTTATCCCAGGTTCGGCTGCTGAACAGCATCGATACAATCAGCAGCAAAGGGGTAATCAACGGAAAAATGCCGCCGGGCAATCCGGCAAACTGATCCAGCGGATACTCCGGATCGATCAGCAGAACCAACATGCAGAATACAGCGCCTGCTGTGAGCAGAATGGATCTTTGGTTCAATCGGATCTGGCTCCGAAGAATCTGTTTTAATGAGGGTGGGTCGACCTGCGGATTAAAATCCAGCTTGGGGGACTCGGGCTCAATCCTAAGCTGATTGAACTCTCCCTGAAGAGACGCAATGAGCTGTGCCGTCTCATCCGGTGACGGCGATGGAAGAGCAGCGCGTCTAAGCGGGCCGCGAAGCTCGTCTTCAAGTCTTCTCAATTCATGATCGAATGGATGATCCATGGAGATACACCTCACTTTCTTTTACTTTGCACTGCGAATCCGGCTCTTCCGACTTGGAGCGGTTCCGAACCTGTTCCTGAGGACTCTTCTCCCGCGTCCTTCGGGACGAATGGACGGGAACCAAATCGGAATGCTCCATGGACAATGTTTTCTTCAGCTTTCTCAAGCCGTTATATAAATGCGTTTTCACCGTACTTAAGGGGAGGTCGACCAGGTCGGCGATTTCCTGCAGCTTCAAATCATGGAAGAATCGAAGAGATATGACTTCCTGTTGTATATCGGGCAGGTTCTCCAGCGATGCTGCAATTTCCAGTGAGGTTTCCTGCCTTTCCACGAGTTCCTCCGCGCCGGGCGCAGGGTCGTATGCATCCGGCATCTCCTCACCCGCAAGACCTTCGGACCTGTAAGATGCGCTTTTCCAATAATCCTTGCACATATTCAGAGCCACGCGATAAAGCCAGGAGCGAACATGTTCCAGCGTGCCGTGCTGCTTCAGATGCCGAATGAGCCGGATAAACGTTTCCTGAACGATATCCTGGGCCTTTTGCCTATCGGCCAGCCTCTGGGTCGTATAACTGAGCAGCGGACCATGGTACCTCGTCACCAACATTTCAAACGCTTCCTGGTCGCCGGCAGCCATGCGTTCGGACAGCTGCTGATCGGAAATCATGCCTTCCCCCCCTTTCTATGTGCATTCTAATCTTCCCATTATATCTATTTCTCAATTATAACTGACCGTGTGCATGTGCATAGTCGTCATTATTTGACATTCATTATGGCATCCCATTTCTGCTGCCACTCTTTGTACGTAATCGGGCTCTCCGGGCTTACGTACGCATTCCGTTCGGTGTCGGGAAGCATCAGCCCTTGCTGGTAAAAATGAACCAGCAGCTCTTTAACCTGATCTCCTCTGCCTTCTTCCAATGCGCTTCTGACTTGCTGAGCCATACTTATCCCTATTTTGTTTTGAGGATCATCGCCGTCCCCATTCTTGAACAACAGTTGCTGTACCGACCGGAGATTTCCGTAAGCGGATCTCAGTTGTTTATCGCTAAGCCCCTTCTCTTCCACGTAATACACATACCAGAAAAGGCTGCTGATCTTTCCGCGCACGTCTCGTTCCGGATGTTCAAAATAATAATTCAGCCCATCCTGGTTGCCGAACAGAACCGAGTTCATCCATTCGCCCGACAAGTTTGAGTAGTTGTATGTGTACTGGTTCGAGGACAGAATCAGACGATGGTCCACCCGGGGATAGTCAAAACCTGCCCCCAAGTATAAGATCTTGTCGACATTGCTCTTAAACTCGGGTACCCACTTGGAAAAATAGTCATACTTCTTTTTCATATCCCGCAGCATCAATACGGATGCCTTCTCCATATATGGCGTCGTCACGATGGTAATCGGGAGATCACTCTGGTGGATTTCTTTCCAGAACTGACCTCCGTACAGGGAGACATTCTGCTCGATCTCCCTATCCTCAAACCGCTGGTAGCCGGGCCTCCGTTCCAGCTCCCGCATCCCCGTATACAAGGGTACCGGATAACCTTCTACCTCCAGCTTCATCTTCCCGAGAGAATAATGCATCCGGCCAAATTCCCAGCCCAGATAAACATATTTCGGCGGACGGTCTCCGTTATCACTCTTTAAATATACATGCTGATGACCGGGAAGCGGATACCACGCGATATGTCCTTCCATCTTAACTTCGGGTCCTACGCTGTAAACCGAAAATTCCTCACGGGAGTACCCGGCCATAAAATCCATGACCTTGCCTCTATATTCCAGCTCGGCTTGAATCTCTCCGTTCTTGGCATGGCCATTCATCCTTACCGATAGCCAATCTCCCTGTCTGCGATAGGCAGCATCAACACCCTGGAGTTGGACACGCTCAAGCTTGAACATCCGGTTCAGGGTTAACGGAAGCTGCCTCGTGCCTGATAATTCGGAGGCGGGTATCGTTAGCTTCGCCGTCACGCGAAGTTCATCGTTTGGCAGCCGCTTCAGCTTGATATCATAAGAAGAGACATGATAGAAGGAACCATCTTCCGGATCATCGATATAAGAAACCGTGGGGTCTCCAAGCTTCGCATCAATTTGGGCATATCGTTCCGCCCATAGCGTGCCGTAGGGTACGGCGGCAGCTGCCGTCAATACGGCAGCCCCCAGCACCGCGAGCCATCCCGCTTTCAAGAGCATCGTAGGGCGCTTGCGGTTTAGCAAGAACAAACACACCATTAGCAACAGGAAAGTAAAGGCAAGCACGAACCACCGGGAACTCATTAAATCTTCGCTAAACAGGCCGTACCCCCAATTCTCATATTCAAAGCGATTGGATTGAAGGAAGAATTGGTTGAGGTGAAACACTTGAGCCGGCAGCCATCTTAATTCGCTGATAATATAAATTTCCATGAAAAACGTTCCGAACATCCATGCACAGAAACCGATCAAATATACGATCCGATTCGGAATGCTTGCCCCGAGGAGCATGGCGAGCGCGAGTGTCACCATATAGGAAACTTCGTACTGCACCGCAAATTGCATGGTATGCATCATCGCAACATCACCGGCAATCCCCTGACTAACCGACAGAATATAGAATATAACCGACGTCGACAACGTGAACAGGGAAAAGTACAACAAACTGATCACATATTTCGACGACAATAAGGTAAAGAAAGATACGGGCAAGCTGTGATTCCATTCAAAGGATCGACGGCGGACATCCCGGCGAATGGACAAGATGCCAATTAACATAGCCGGACCCAGGGTCATCGTATGACCCAGCATGTGGAATGAATAAGCCGCCGTGTACAGATTATGGTTCGGTCCGTTGCCGCTTGCCGCCTGCAGCATCATAATGATGAACAGAATCGCATACAGGATCGGAAGCGAGGCAAACAAGGGATTGCCGAATAAAAGCCGAAGCTCTAGAAGACTATGCCTCCACCATTTATGCATGGCGATCCCTCCGCAGCAGGCTCAGATATCCATCCTCCAGGGTTGGATCCGCGGGAAACGCCCCTGCAACCGGGGCCGCTTGGCCGATAAACCTGCACAGGACGCCTTCCGGAACGGTACGGGTGGACACGACGGACATGGGATCAATCAAGGCAAATTCATCCGGACTCATGACCGCTTCCCATACTTGTCCCTTCCCGCAAGCCTGCAGTTCAGCCAGACTGCCGTTCATGGCCAATCTCCCCTTGTTCATGACTGCGATACGACGGCAGTTGCTCTCGATATCGGCAACGATATGGGTGGATAGCAGGACCGTCCGGTCGATGCTAAAGCGGGTTAACACATTACGAAACCGGACACGCTCCTGAGGATCCAGCCCGGATGTCGGTTCGTCAACGATCAAAATATCAGGCGATCCCAATAACGCTTGGGCAATCCCCAGCCGCTGCTTCATTCCTCCGGAGTAAGTACGCACTTTTTTATCTGCCTTCCCCTGGAGATTAACCATCTCGAGCAGCCTGGAGACTTCCTTCTGTCTGGCACCCCGTTCCGTGATCCCTTTCATGGCTGCCACATAATCCAGATAATCTCGGCCGGTCAGCTGCGGGTAAATGTGAAAATGCTGCGGCAAATACCCGATCATCTGCCGGATCTCCTCCGGCCGTCCAATCGATATCCCGTTCACTCTCACCTGGCCGGAGGTCGGCGTCAATAAGGTCGCCAGAATGCGCATCAGCGTTGTTTTGCCGGCGCCATTGGGTCCTAGCAGACCTGTCATGCCTTTATCCAATTGTAGAGAAACATCCAAGAGCGCCCAAGCGCCCTTGTGATAGGTTTTTGATAAATGCTCAATGGTAATCATTCTAGAATCCTTTCACCATTAACGATTATGGCATAAGCCGCGCGGTTTACGTTACTTGGAACGAACCATCGTCTCAAAAAGTTTGGCATTCCCGATCTTTTGACGCCAATTAATTTATAAGGTACAAAAAAGCCCGTGATCCTTAAAGCGGATTGCGGGCATGTTCTATGTTCACCTGACGTCAGGCTCTTATTCAGTTATTATAACATGCGGAGATGCGGTTCATCCTTAAACCTTCAGGACATAAACATTTCATGTCCCAAAAGATTAACGGGATGGATCATTCACATGCTTATCGCACCCATCATTACCGGTGAGCCTCATATTGGTTGGCGCGACTGATCGCCTGGATCGATTGGATGTCCTGCGGCGATAACTCTTCCTTATTTCCCGCCGCCAAGTTATGCAGCAGCTGTTCGAGCGAGCTTGCTCCAGGGATTGTGCAGGCAACAGCGGCATGGGCCAAAGCATAACGAATGGCCAGATGGGACAGATCTGCGCCACGGCCAACCTCTTCAAGCCCCTTGAGAACATCAAGCAGCTCATTTTTGCTGTAATCCAGATAGCCCTTCTCGGCTTTGGCTTGTCCGCGTTTCGACAATATGCCGCGGGCAACGGGACCCCGTGCAATGGCGGATATTCCGTTCTCAGCAAGCTGATCGAGCACTGCTTCCTCCGGTCTCCGGTCCAGGATGCTGTACTGGCTCATGACGCTGACGATATTGGACTTCGCGACATACTCGCGGATGACGTTCGGCCGGATGGACGAGATGCCGTAGTATCGAATCCACCCTTCCCGCTTCAGCTCTTCAAAAGCTTCAATCGTCTCGTCAATCGGATCATCTAGCGTCCCCCCATGAAGCTGATAGAGATCTATATAATCCGTACCCAGTCTGCGAAGACTATCCTTGACGGCGGATTTGATGTAGTCCTTGGAAGGATCCCATACCCAGCCATCCTGCCCGGGTACGCGACGGTTGCCGACTTTGGTGGCAATGATCACATCCTTGCGCCGACCTTGAACCGCTTTGCCTACCAGTTCCTCGTTACGGCCTTCGTCGTACAGATCCGCCGTGTCCAGAAAATTCACGCCCCGGTCCAGCGCTTCATGGATAAGCTTCACGGCTTGTCCCTCATCCGTCCCCAGTGACATACAGCCCAGCCCGATTTCGCTTACATATAATTCCGAAGATCCTAGCGGATTGGTTCTCATGCTTGATCTCCTCCTCTTCCCTATGATGAATAAGGTTCTACTTCTTTACTTACCCTAAAATATCGATCCAGATCTTCACGGCCGTAACGGCAATGAGAATCGCCAAGGCATACCGCAGCAGTCGGACGTTCAGCTTGCGACTGATGATGGCGCCGATGGGGGCACCCATCAAGCTTCCGGCAACTGCGAACAAAGACGGCCAGATCGGAATGTCGCCCGAGGCGATTTTGCCGATGACGCCCCCGACCGCGGACAGAAAGACGATCGCGAGTGAGGATGCGATGGTTATCCGAGTCGGTATCTTAAGAATCGTCAGCATGATGGGGATCAGGATAAATGCGCCGCCAGCGCCTACAATCCCGGCTATGCCGCCGACAATAAAAGCGGCTCCCATTGCAATCCCTGAATGATAAGTCACCTCGGTAACCGACCTGTTTTCCATGGTTGCCCGGGTCGGCACAATCATCAATAACACGGCGATAACCGCCAGAAAACCGTAAATTACGTTAATTGTACCGCTCGTCATCAGCATGGAGGACAAACTCCCGATCAGACTGCCAACCAGGGTGCTGATACCCATCTGAATGACCAATGGCTTGTGAAAGTACGACTCACCGCCGCGCGAACTCATCCGGTTGGTGATCATGCCTGACAATGAGGCGAAAAATACCTGCAGCATGCTGATAGACGCCACCTCCTTGGAGGTAAAGGCCTCCAATCCAAACCAGGAAGGAACGTATAGCAGCAAAGGAAAGTTAATGATCGCCCCCCCAATTCCCAGCAATCCTGAGAAAAAAGAACCGATGATACCTATAAAGATCATGACTACAAGCTGCACTATCAAGGTGATCGATCTCCGTTCAATTTAATATCGTGACCACGCACATTGCTATTGAATGTACCCCGTTATTGATTTATAATAAACCCAAGTATTTGTATCGGAAATTAAGGAGGTGTGTGGTGAGCATGTTGAATAAGCTGAAATTCCTTTTCCAGGACCGTTGCCCTGATTGCGAGCAGAAGCTGATTTCCAGGCAGGAAGACATGGCTACGATCAAGCATTGCCCGGATCACCACTACACCGAAGAAATATATAACCAGCTGGGCGTTACGATTGTCTATCATCCCAGCAAAGATAACAGTTAAACTTTGTTTAAACTCCGTTAGCCATTACGGACTGAGGTCTTGCACTTTATTCCGTTTCCTCTGTCCATTCCCGTCCGGCAAGCCTGACGAGAAGCAGAACCGCGATCTCGGCAGCCATCACAGCGAGCGAGCATATAAAAATGACAGGGATCATATCGCCCGAATCCAAATTTAGTATGAACGGGTAGGCAATAAGCCATAGCAGCTGCGCGGCCATAAACAAGTGCCCCCGGAAGCGGGCCTTATGATCCAGTCCGGATTCGGCACCTGCGGAATTGGCTTGAATGCCTCGGCAGATTCCGAACATCAATCCCATATGCAAGCAGATGGAAGGCAGTTGAACCATCAGCTCCTTCACAGATTGCATAGGCACGCCGCCTGTCCCCACCTCAGGAAACCAGAATAATGAAAGAACCGACCAGATCAGCAGCAGCCAGGCTGACAGATGCCCTGCCCTAAAATATCCGTTCAACGCCTGAAGCCGCCATAATCCCGAAGCCATCAGCAGGTATCCCAGCATGTCCGGCAATACATCCACAACTTCGATCTTCAGATCGACCAGTACAAAGAGCAGGCCCCACACGATGCGATAATATGCGCTTCTCATGGTTTCCTCCTGCTTTCCCGAACAAATTCCGTCATTTCTTGATCCGTCGGCCTTGGATGATAAGGAATCATCGTATCTCCATACCGATAGCGACGGCCTTCCTCCATAAAGGAGGTTCTCAATATCAGCTGATATACCTTCATGCTCTTCTCAAGCGATGGCATATCAAATTGGTGGCTGATTCTTATGGAATCCCCTTTATTAATCTGGAGTGGAAGCTGAATCTCGTCGATAGGTTTACCTCTTAACTCGATGTGTGCTTCCGAAGGCTGAGACCGGTAACTAGTACCCGGTATTTGTCTGGAAATGTCGACATGGATTCGGAGATCTCCTTCCTCTGCGATATCCATCCATTTCGAGGAGAACGCCGTTAACTGAAGGGACCGCTTCACGACGGCAGATTCGTAGCCCAAGTTATCGGAAGAGGATCCGCCGGACGTCCACGATATCGGATCTCGATCTTCCTGATCATATACGCCAGGCCATATGTAAATCTCCCCGATATCCACTCGTTCCGAGGTTCCATCGGAGTATAGGGCAGTAATCTCTCGAACGAGAACCGGCTCCTTCAGCTGCTCTCCTGTCCCTTCTTCCTCGGCGGAAGGTGTATTTAAGTTCACCATTATTTTTCCCAGGTCCTGCCTCTGATACTCTGCATATTGGGGGTATGGCGTTATCATCTGTCCGGGATAACCTTCGATCCGGATGGAGCTTAGCGTCTTGTCTGCTCGTTTGTCCTCTACATAATACAAGTCAAATACATGGCCTCCCCCTTCCCTTGTTTCCACATGATGCTCAAGGAATACGGTTCTTCCCAGTTGGTTGGATTCATAATACCAGACATTCCCGACCCAGCTGCAGGCTACGAACAGGATGGCGAGAACATAATACCATTTCTTGCTCATGGCCCCTCCTTATGTATCATGCGATTGTTCCATATTATGAAACTATCTTAACACGTAAATAGATGAAGAGGGTTTGATCCGCGTTAATTTTTCATATGCTTTCTGACGAAGGAACCCCTTGAAATTGAAATAAGGTTGCGGTTTCATGGACAGACTATGTGAAGCCACCCTAAAATCAAGGAAGGTGTTCATGATGAATCCATCGATCGAAGAGGTCACCCATTGGCTTCAATCCAAAAGCAATCACACTCTGCACATATCCAAGCAAGAAGAGAAGGATCAGGACCAGATTGAAATACAGCTGGAACGATTTGAACACCAGCAGCATCAAGAGCAGTCCATCGACGGTTACGGAGACCGCCATGCGCTCCTGCTGCACGGCCCCGGCGTTGTCATCACAGCCGGCCATGAAGCGCCGCTGCCGAGCAATGCCTTTGTCATTGGACTGGACGGGTTAACGGCTGCGGACATCCAAGACCGTCAAGTGGTGCTCACAACGGACCGGGGCACCTATTCCATCACGGCAACCTGAGGGCAGCCGGGATGAAACAGCAAGAACCGCCAGAGTTGTTGCATCTCTGACGGTTCTTTTTTGGCATTATTCAGCTATAGGTTGGATCGATGTTATAAATAACGCTGCGCTCGGACGCAGATGGTAAAGCTTGAGTATGGCAACTTACACTCGTTTGAACCTCCACATAAAGCTCTGGAAATCGCCATGCATCGCGGGAACGGCCAATCCGGCGTTCATCAGTCGGTCTCCGCCGTAGATGTTCCCATCTTCAATGCACCGATAATCTCCATCCGGATCCAGCCCCGCCGTACGCAGCCACACAATCGGCTCATTCGCCTCGCTTAAGATGCGGAAGTAATACAGCACCGCTTCCGATCGGTCCTCGGAGACGATGGTCCAGGCTGCTTCGTTCCCTTCGAACGGATTCCGAAGGCGGTAGAAATCCCCGAACTGCACCAGATGCCGTATCTCTTTATACAGTTTCACCTGCTCGCGGACCTCATCCTTTTCCTGTTCACTGAAGACCGTCAGATCCAGCTCATATCCGAAATTGCCCGACATCGCCGCATGGCCTCTCGTACGCAGTGAAGTATTCCGGTGCACCTGATGATTCGGAACGGCGGATACATGGGCTCCCATGGAGCTAAGAGGATACACAAGGCTCGTTCCGTATTGAATCTTCAATCGGCTGACGGCATCGGAGTTATCGCTTGTCCACGTCTGCGGCATGTAATACAGCATCCCCGGATCATAGCGTCCTCCACCGCCGGAGCAGCTCTCAAACAAAATATGCGGGAACTCGGTCGTCAGCTGCTCCATCACCCGATACAACCCGAGCATATAACGGTGGGCCGTTTCCCGCTGGCGTTCAAGCGGCAGCGCGGCCGACCCGATCTCCGTCATATTTCGGTTCATGTCCCATTTCACATAGGTGATCGGCGCGCTTCTCAGGATGCTACGAACCATATCGGCCACCGCATCGCCTACTTCCTGGCGGGAGAAGTCCAGGATCAGCTGCTGTCTCCCTTCCGTTCGCCTGCGTCCTTCTACATGCAGGCACCAGTCCGGATGCTGACGGTACAGATCGCTGTCCGGCGAAATCATCTCCGGCTCAAACCACAAACCGAACTGCATATCCAGATCGCGAACCCGCTTCACGAGATCCTCAAGGCCTTCCGGCAGCTTGTTCTTGTCAACGACCCAATCCCCGAGGGAAGTCGTATCATCATTTCGCTTGCCGAACCAGCCGTCATCCAGCACAAACAACTCGATGCCGAGATCCCGTCCGGCGCTGGCGATTTGCTCGATTTTATCCGCATTAAAGTTAAAGTAGGTCGCTTCCCAGTTGTTAACCAATACTGGGCGCGTGGCATCCCGGAATTGCCCCCGGCTCAGCCTTGTACGGTACATCTTATGATAGCGTCTGGACATGCCGCCCAAGCCTTCCGCAGAGAAAACCATTACCGCTTCCGGCGTCTGGAACGATTGTCCCGGCTCCAGCAGCCAGGAAAAATCGAATGGATTCAATCCCATCGTAACCCGGGCTGTTTCGTATTGATCCACCTCAATCTGTGCAGAGAAGCTGCCGCTGTATACAAGGCTGAAGCCATACACCTCACCGTGCTCTTCGCCGGCGCCTTCGGACAGCAGCGCAAGAAACGGATTATGGTTATGGCTGCTTGAACCCCTGCGGCTCTCAATCCCCTGCATGCCTGGGGATAATCTTCTGCGCTGCACATGGCGCTCTCTCGCCCATGCCCCATGAAGATGCAGAAGGTCATAACGGCTATGATTCATATCCACGCTGGCGCTCATGGCCCGCAGCAGCGTCATGTTCTCTTTGCTGTCATTGCGGAAGGATACGGAACGGGAAATAGCATCAAACGCATTCATGACCGTATAAGACAAATAAATCGTCAATCCGCTTACCCGATCAAGCAGTTCCAGCTCCAGCGTATCCGCCTCGTCATCCTGTTCCGCGTATACGGCAGGCAAGCCTTCCAGCTTCGGTTTGCCGCTGTATATCCGGTGACGGACATATTCCGCTTCGGTGACGGTGGTCCCGTTAGCCAGCTGTACCTGGTACGCAGGCTGCCGGAAATCGCCACTGCCGTAGCCCGGGTATTCCTGAGGCAAACTGTCTAGGGAAAAGGAAGCATCCTCGCGAAACGGCGACGGCGAAAAGGATGCTCTTCCCCTGCGTTCCAGCAATCCTAAGACGCGGTCATCGCGAATCCGGCGCCCCCAATAGGCATGCGCCGGATAAACGCCCCGCACAAGCTCAATCACATAACTTGATCGATCGCTTTGGAGATGGAATACCCCCAGATCTTCATGAAAATGTATACTCACTGCTTTTGCCCCCTAACCAAGGTCCGAGTTAAATCTCCATGGTCCTCTTTAAGACCTTACGGCGGCCGTCCGCTCCAGAATCATGACGTCCCTTCCCGGAATCGTAACATGACCCGAAATCTGTCGGCTGCCCAGGAGATCGAATTGATTGGCAGAACCTGCATCAAACGTCATCTCTTCGGCATTGTGGTTCATGATGAACAAATAGGAGTTCCCATCCTTCACCCGTTCCACCACCTCTACCCCGGCTGGAGTATCCAGCAGCGGCTTCACACCCTGTTCTTCGCACAGATTAGCAAGAAATCCCTGCAGGAACTGCGAATCCGGACTGCTCGCCACATAATAAGCGTGACCTTCGCCAAACGCATTCTTCGTCAGAACAGGCGTGCCTTTATAGAAGTCGGATCCGTACTCAGCCAGAACCTCCGCCGTCTCCGCATGGATGACGTCGCACAAAATTCCACATGGATAACTTCCACGCAGTGATCCCCAATCCTGCTTCATGTTGATCTGATTTTGCTGCCCGGGAAGAAGGGCATCGATCTCCTCGGCCCAGATGCCAGTTACCTTGCGCAGCTCGCCGGGATGACCTCCCAGGGTCACCAGATCGTTCTCGTTGACGATGCCGCTGAAGAAGGTCGTCACAAAGGTTCCGCCCCTGGACACAAACTGCTCCACGCGCTGGGCAACGCCAGGCTTAACCATATACATCACCGGGGCAATCACCACATCGTACTTGCTCAGGTCCTCCTCAACGCTGATGATATCCGTCTGGATATTCAGCTGGTACAGCGCATCATAATACTTATGAACCTCATCCACGTAGTTCAGCGCTTTGGAAGGTCCGCTTGACAGCTCCAGCGCCCAACGATTCTCCCAATCATACATAATCGCTACCTTGGCGTGCGAACGGGAGTCGAGCAGCTTGTCTCCGAGCTGCTGCAGCTCTTGCCCCAGCTCCGCGCATTCCCGGAAGACCCGGGTGTGCTCATGTCCCACATGCTCAATCAATGCGCCGTGGAACTTCTCGCATGCCCCCACGGAACGGCGGAGCTGGAAGAACATGATCGTATCGGCCCCATGGGCTACGGCCTGATAACTCCACAATCTCATCACGCCGGGACGCTTAGCGGAATTGTATGGCGACCAGTTTTGAACGCTCGGGGTCTGCTCCATCAGCATGAACGGCTGTCCGCTTTTCAGCCCGCGCATCAGGTTATGCGACATCGCCGTAAAGCTTACCGGCGTATCAATCGCGGGATAGTTGTCCCAGGATACCACATCCATGTGCTTCGCCCACTCGAAGTAATCGAGCTCCGGATAAAATCCCATCAGATTGGTGGTGACCGGAATGTGCGGCGTAACCTTCTTCAGTTCTTCCTTCTCCAATCGGTAACATGCCAGCAGGCTGTCGGATTGGAATCGGCGATAGTCCAGCGATATCCCTTGGAAGAACGTCCGGTTCCCGTTGAACTCTTCGCTGAGCGCGTTCGGTACCACAATCTCGTCCCACTCGTAAAAGGTATGGCCCCAGAATCCGGTATTCCATGCGGCATTCAGCTTATCGAGCGTCCCGTAACGCTCTTTCAGCCAGACGCGGAACTGCAACTCGCAATTGTCGCAATAGCAATACCCCCCGTACTCATTGGAGACGTGCCAGATGACCAGTGCCGGATGATCCTTGTACCGTTCAGCCAGCTTGCGCGCCATCAGCACCGAATATTTGCGATACGTCGGGCTGTTCGGACAGGAATTATGACGACCGCCGAATTTGCGTTTGCGTCCATCGTAATCAACGCGCAGGATGTCCGGGTATTTCTTGGCCATCCAGGCCGGATGCGCCCCCGTGCTTGTTGCCAAGCAGACATGGACCTGCTCCTCTGCCAATCGATCCATAATTTCATCAAGCCACGTGAAATCATAGCTATCCTCATCGCGCTGCGTTTTGGCCCAGGAGAATACATTGAGGGTCGCCACGTCCACGCCGGCCAGCTCAAACATCCGCAGGTCCTCTTCCATCGTTGCCTTATCCCATTGCTCGGGGTTGTAGTCCCCGCCATACCATATCTTAGGAAAATGTTCATTAATCATCGAATTGCCTCCTTCATCGTTCCTTAGCTAAAAAACCGTCTATCGGCGCACTTTCAATCTTAAAGAAAAGAGGCACCATCCCATGTCTTATCGGACAGGGATCATACCTCTTATGAACGATTAGCTAACTTGGATTAGAGCGTTGCTCCTTACTTTTTCAGACTATCCCAGGATGTCTGCATATCCTCAAGCATCTTGTTCGCATCGGATTTACCTGCGAAGAAGGCCTGCATCGCACCGGAGAATTCCTGTGCTACACCGTCAGGGAACTTCGCGGATTGTCTTGGCAGTACTTTTCCAGCTTGTACATACTCCCACACAGACGAACCCAGGTCGCCCATATCCTCAGGCGTTGCTTCAATTGTCTTTAAGGCCGGAATGAATTTGAATTTTTTGACGATGTACTCTTTACCGATATCGGATGTGACAAACCAGTTCAGGAAGATCTTCGCTTCTTCCTTCGACGCGGAATCCTTGTTAATGACCAGGTTCGCAGGTACGCCTACGTTCAGCTTGTCATTTAGCTCCGCATTGTCGCCAAGCGGCATCGGCAGGTAGCCAAGATTCAGGTCCGGATTAATGGCATCAATCTCGGTTTGGGCCCAGTTGCCGTTTTGCATCATGGCTGTTTTGCCCGTAGCCAGGAGGGAAATGGCCGTATTGTAATCAGTGGTCAGCGGGTTTTTGTTCCCGTGATCCAATGTCAGCTGCATCAGCTTGGCCCACTCTTCGAACTTCGCATTGCCTGCGAATGTTTGCGTGCCGTCGTTCAAGCCTTGGATAAAGGCATTCGGATCATCCTGCTGGGCAAACGCCGGGTTAATGCCTTGGTTACCGATCAGCCACCATTCCTGGTAAGCGTTCGCAAAAGGAGTTATGTCTGCCGCTTCCAGCTTCTTCGCAGCATCTTCCAGTTGGGCATAGGTTTTAGGAAGCTCGGTAATGCCTGCTTGCTCAAACAAATCTTTATTGTAGATGTAACCCCATCCTTCAAGGTTCATCGGCATACCGTATACTTTACCGTCTTTAGTCATCGGCTCTTTCGCCATGTCCACCAGATCGTTTACCCAAGGCTGATCGGACAGATCCTCCAGGCGGTCAATCCACATCTCCATCTCGGCGTCGCCGCCATTGGAGAAAATATCAGGCGCATCGTTGGATGCAAATTTCGTTTTCAGTGCAGCACCGTAGTCAGCACCGCCGCCCACGGTTTGAATATCAAGCTTGATGTTTGGATATTCCTTCTCGAATTCAACCTTGAGTTCATTCAGGCCGTCCACGATCTCGGTTTTGAATTGGAAAATCTTAACCGTCTTAACTTCGCCGGAAGCTCCGTTCGAGCTTCCGCCCTGGCCTTCCTCCGGCTTGCCGCCGCAAGCCGCAAGCAGCAGCGAGAAAGCCAGCAGCATCACGAGTGATAATTTCATTTTGTTCATCTTTACTACCCCCTAGTATTGTTTATATATAAAGATGGAAAAACCGATTTGGGAGAAGCCAGGCTGCCTTTACCCCTTAACGGAGCCGGCAGCGACGCCTTCAACAATGTACTTCTGTAATGACAGGAAGAAGATAATAATCGGCGTAATGCCCAGCACGAGAGCCGGCAGCGCCATATCCCACTGCTTCGAATACTGCCCGAAGAAAGCAAAGGTCGCGAGCGGAATCGTCCGCAGTTCCGGACTTTGCAGGATCAGGGACGGCAGCAGGTAGTCGTTCCAGACCCACAGACAGTTCAGGATGATAACCGTAACCATCATAGGTTTTAGCATCGGCATAACGATACGGGCAAATACTCGGAACGGAGAAGCACCGTCGACCGTGGCAGCCTCTTCGATTTCAAGCGGAATGCCTTTCACGAACCCGTGGAACAGGAAGACCGACAACGGGATGCCGAGTCCCAGATAACTGAGAATCAATCCTACGATACTGTTATTAACGCCCAGGAAGTTAATGACCTGCAGCAATGGAATCATAATGGATTGGAACGGAATGACCATGGCCGATACGAACAGCATGAACACGATTTGATTGAATCTCGTATTGGACCGAACCATCCGGTAAGCCGCCATCGCGCTCAGCAGGGCGATGATTAGATTACTGATGACCGTAATGATGACGGAATTGACGAATGCTTCCGGGAAGCGGGTCATTTCCCAAGCCTTGCTGTAGTTGTCAAAGTGAAAGGCGGTTGGCCAGTTGGCCGCGTCGACCATAATATCGCCCAGCGATTTGACCGAGTTCACCAGCAGGAAGTAAAAGGGCGCCAGGAAGATCAGCGCAATAATGACCATCACAATCTGCAGTACGATCGTGGAAGCCGACATAGGAGGTTTCTTCGATCTCATTTAAGCTTCGACCTCCTTCTGCTTCGTTAATCGGACTTGAATGAGCGTGATGACGGCAACGACCAGGAAGAAGATCAGGGACTTGGCCGTCCCGAGTCCATACCTGTTGTTCAGGAATGCCTCATTGTACACGTTCATGGCCAGCGACTCCGTGGAGCGGTAGGGTCCGCCCTTCGTGAGCGACAGGTTCAGGTCGAACATTTTGAAGGACCAGGATATCGCCAGGAATAAACATACGGTGACCGCCGGCATGATAAGCGGAACGATGATGCTCTTGAGCACTTGAAACCGGTTCGCACCATCAATCTCGGCAGCTTCCATGACTTCCTTGGACACATTCGTTATGGACGCGATGTAGATAACCATCAGATAGCCTGACGATTGCCATACAAAGACCATGACAATGCCCCAGAAGCCGGTCACTTCATCTCCCAGCCACGGAAGATTAAAGAACGGAATTCCCGTAGCTTCACCAACGGTGGCAAAGCCCTTTATGAAGATGAACTGCCAGATGAAACCGAGCAGCAATCCGCCGATCACGTTCGGCATGAAGAAGATCGTCCGCAGCCAGTTGCGCGCCCTAATATTTTTCGTTAAGAAGTAGGCCAGGAAAAAACCGACCAGATTCGTTAGAAGCACGCCCACGATCGTAAACTTGGTGGTGAACCAAAAGGACTGTGCGAATGCGCTGTCATTTGTGAAAATCTGTTTGAAATTGTCCAGTCCTACCCATTCGACATTCCCCGATACACCATTCCAATTGGTAAACGAGTAATACATCCCCATCACAAATGGGATAATGATCGTAATACCGAAAAACAGCAGCGCGGGTCCGATATAAACCAACTGCTGCGTCAAGGCAGCCGTTCTCTTGCTGTTCATGTAAATCCCCCTCCGCTTGTCCTATCGTTTCTCTATCCATTTCTCTATGATTTAATTATGCTAAGATGAAGACCTTGGGACTACCACAGGATGTGAACTAAATGGTATAGAAAATTGATCGGCGGTGAATTTATTGAACTGGAATTGGAACAGCATTCGCACCAAATTGATTACCTTTATGATCATGGCTACCATCATTCCGACCACCATCTCCATGATCATCAGCTATGTTATGACAACCAACTCGCTCAAGGAACGGGCCGTTGTTGAGAATATGAACCTTCTCTATCAGGGACGGTTGAATTTGGAGAGCTATTTGGAAGACATGAACCGGAATTCCCTTACGGTTTATTCGGATCCGGATTTTTTCCGCAGCCTTTATTATAGTCATGAGAACATCAATGCCAGCGGCAGGCAGTCCGCCACGCTGCAGTCCATTCAAAAAGCTATTAGCGGCTCCAGACAGGTCTATCTCTATGTCGACGGCAAAAGAGAGGCAACGTTATTCGCCCAGGATATCGCCAGAAAAACGAGTGATGTCAACCTCTATCCCGATATTCCCGATCTCGGTAACGATACGGTGGTCTTACAGCCGCCCCATCCCCTTCACACGTATGGCTTTCAGTTAGCCTATCCCTATGAGGCCAATAAACAAGTATTCACGATGTACCGGGTCATTGAACGCGTCCCTTCTACCGAGCGATTAGGCATTCTAGCCATCGATATGGACATGAATTTCCTGAGCCGGATCAGCAATCAGCTGTTCCAGCCCGAACATGAGCAGCTCTATATTACGAATGAAGCCGGGTATATCATGTATGCCGGCCATGGCGAGATGCTTGGACAGCAGATTCAAACGGAATGGTACAACAGCATCAAGCAGTCCGGCAAGAAGGAAGGCCATTTCGAGTATAACAACAAAATCTATTTATATAACAATATCAAGACGTCGATCAGCGACTGGACGATGATCAAGGAGATTCCTTCCTCCTATATTCTAAGCAGCGCGGACAAAGCAGCCTTCGTCAATATTTTGCTGATCGGCGTGTCCCTTATTCTCATCATCGCCGCCACGATCTGGATTTCAGTCTATATTACGGCGCCGATCCGGGAATTGGTAGGCCTCATGAGCCAAGTCAAAAGCGGACGAATGACCGTGGATATCTCCTCCAACCGCAAAGACGAAATCGGAACCCTACACCGCAGGTTCGGCAGCATGATGGATACGATCAACAACCTCATCTTGCAGGAATACAAGCTGAAGCTGGCGAACCGGACCAACCAGCTCCGAGCGCTGCAGGCGCAGGTGAACCCGCATTTTATGAACAATGCGCTGCAAACGATCGGCACCCTTGCGCTGGAGCATGGAATGAAGAGAATCTACTCCCTGATCTCCGCCCTTGCCCGAATGATGAGATACAGCATGTACAACACCGATAAACCGGTCACGCTGGCTACAGAGATCGATCATATCAAGGATTACGTGGAGCTGCAGAAGGAACGATTTGAGAATCAGTTCGACTTCCGTTACGATGTGGATGAGTCGACTTTGCAGGTGTTGATCCCGAAAATGCTGGTTCAGCCGCTGATCGAGAACTTTTTCAAGCATGGCATGAACCCCTTGGCGGAAAACAATTACATCGCGTTAAAAAGTAAGCGCCTGTCGGCCTCCATCGTGCAGATCACGGTCAAGGATAACGGTAACGGAATGCAGGATGAGCCGTTCCAAACCCTTCAGGAGCACTTGCTTCGGATGGAAGAGATGGATCTCGAACAGCTTCAGGTTCTTTCCGAAATGGAAACGGAAGACAGCAGCGGGATCGGACTCATCAACATCATGACAAGGCTGAGACTGTATTATCGCGGAAAATCCAAGTTCAGCATCGAAAACAACCAGCCGCATGGCTTTCGTGTTGTACTAACTATAAATGTGGAAGGTGAAACGGATGAAGGCATTGATCGTGGATGACGAGTCTCGCGTGCGTAAAGCCATCCGACTGCTCGTCCAGTGGGAGACGCACGGGATTACCGATATTGAGGAAGCCGCCAATGGTCTTGAGGCGATGAAGTTGATTCCGGAATTCCGGCCCAACCTCGTGCTGATGGACATGCTGATGCCGCTCAAAAACGGCGTAGATCTCATGGAATGGATTCACAAAAATTACCCGGATATCAAATTCATTGTCATCAGCGGGCATGACGACTTCGAATTCGTTCGCAACACCATCTGGTACAGCGGCACGGATTATATCCTGAAGCCCATCGAGGAAGACGTCATCAACCAAGCAGTCGCCAAGGCGACTGCCGCCTGGAAAGCCGAGGAACGGGAGCGCCTTGCGGCGCGGCAGCAGCATGTTCAGGTGAACGAGTACCGGCCGGTCTACTCGGAGAAGCTGTTATCCAGTCTTATTGATGACAAAAGCGCCCATTTCCAGGTGGTCAATCGCCTCAAGGATGAAGGCATCGTACCGGAGCAAACGCAGACGATACGCCTGGCCGTCATGCAGATGGACAAGTCAGATCACGCGCTTTATAGCCGCTTCGGCCATCATCAGGATTTGCTCATGTTTGCCCTGCTTAATATTTGCAATGAATTTCTGCAAAAGGACCGGATCGGGATTGCCTTCCGTCACTTCGGTTCACCTCACCAACTGGTTATATTGCTGTGGGATCAGCTTGCAACGCTTGCAACGCTGCTTCAAGAGATCAATAACGGGATGCATCGCACCTTGTCGCGCCACATGCATTTTGGCGTTAGTCCTGACGGTCAATACCCGGCAGACATACCGGAATTGTATGCCCGAAGCTCGTCCGCCCTGCATCAGCGCGATTTAACGGTCCTAAATCACTTTATCCATGATACGGAGGAACAGCGCCGATCGGGCGTTGACCATCATAAAGGCGTACAGTTCAGCGGGTTTGAGGATACCTGGAAGCTCGCCATACTTAGCGGCCAACCCGCTCCCATAACCGAAGCTGTTGAATCCTTCATTGCGGCTATTCGAAGAAGCGGCGTTCTCACGCCGGAGCTTCTCGAGCGTTGGGACCGCGATATCGAAAGATTTGCCAATCACGTCATTCATGAAACCGCTAACCCGTCGTCTGAAGCTTTGTTGAAATTGTACAAAGAGGAAAGCGCCGCCATCGAGCGGCCAAGGCCGGACAAATACGTATGCTCCCTGGCAGAATGGCAGCAGTATTGGATGGATTTAATGAGCCTGCTGGCCTCGGCGCTGCAGTCCCAGAAGCAAACGGGACAGGACCTGATCCATGACATTACGGCGTTTATCGAGCAAAATTATCAGAACGACGTGTCGCTGTATGATATTGCAAACCGATTTCATGTAAGCCGTGAGTACATTTCCCGTAAATTCAAGCAAAAGCACGGCATTAACATCCCGGAACATCTGAACCGGATCCGCATCTCCAAGGCCAAAATCCTGCTGCAAAATCCGGGCCTGAAAATGGCAGCGATTTCCGAAATGGTCGGCTTCAAGAACGAGAAATATTTCAGTCTTGTCTTTAAGAAGCAAGAGGGCATTTCGCCCAAGGAATTCCGTAAGCTGCATGAGAAGGAAGTGTAGACTGGGGCGATTAGCCGCTTTTAGGCATGCAGCCTGTGTTGGGTTTGGGCATATAAAATAAAGCAGAGAGAGCATGGGTATCCCCTGCTGTCTCTGCTTTTTTATGCAAACCCTTTACGTGATGGATGCCTTCGCAAAAACCCTCACGCGATCCTCTATTTCTGCCGTTTCTCCAATATCATGACTCCGCGGGCCGGCACTTCGCAGGAATCTCGATACTCCTCACCCGTCAGCAGGTCAACATAGGTTTCCCCTTCCAATGGCACGGGTTTGCTCTCCGGCATGTGATTAAGTACAAAGGTGAACTCCGCGCCCTCCTTCACGCGCCTTGTCACCTCAACGCCTTCCGGAGCCTTCAGGACGGGCTCAATGCCATGGTCGTTGCATATGGTTTGCATCAGGTCCTTCAGGAATTTAGGTTCCGGACTTGTGGCCACGTACCATGCCTTCCCTTGCCCGAAGGAATTCACGGTTAACGATGGCGTGCCCTGATAGTAATCGGAGCCATATTCGGCAACGACTTCCGCGCCTTCTGCATGGATCACGTCGCACAGAATTCCGCAGTCGTAGGTGCCCTCCAGTTGTCCCTTCCGGCCTCGCATCACCACCTGATTCTGCTGACCCGGAAGCAGCGCATCAATCTCCTCGGCCCAAATTCCCATGACCTTGCGCAGCTCGCCCGGATAACCACCCAGCGTCACAAGATCATGCTCATTGACGATACCGCTGAAGAAGGTCGTCACAAAGGTGCCGCCTTGCGATACAAAGGCCTCCACGCGCTCCGCGAATCCCGGCTTTACCATATACATCACCGGCGCGATGACAACGTCATACTTCCGGAAGTCCTCTTCCACGCTGACCATATCGGTCTGAATATGCAGCTGATGCAGGGCATCGTAATATTTATGGACCTCATTCACGTAATTGAGGGCAACGGTCGGACCGCTCGACAGGTCAATGCCCCACCGGTTCTCCCAGTCGTAGATGATTGCGACTTTGGCGTCGGAACGGGCATCCAGGATTCGGTCCCCCAGCTGCTGCAGCTCCTTGCCCAGCTCGGCGCACTCGCGGAATACGCGAGTATGTTCATGTCCCACATGTTCGATGACCGCACCATGATATTTCTCGCAGGCTCCGATCGAACGGCGCAGCTGGAAGAACATCACCGTATCCGCGCCGTGGGCGACCGCTTGGTAGCTCCACAATCGCATAACCCCCGGACGCTTGGCCGAGTTGTACGGCTGCCAGTTCTGAACGCTCGGCGTCTGCTCCATGAGCATAAAAGGCTGTCCTCCCTTAAGTCCCCGCATCAAGGCATGCGCCATGGCCGTATAGCTGTACGGTGTATCCAGTGACGGATAGTTGTCCCAGGACACGACATCCATCTCTTTGGCCCATTTGAAGTAATCCAGCTCGGGATAGAAGCCCATCAGATTCGTGGTCACCGGAATATCCGGCGTGATCCGCTTCAATTCATCCCGCTCCAGCTTGTAGCAGTCCAGCAGGCTGTCCGATTGGAAACGGCGGTAATCCAGGGATATGCCTTGAAAATTGGTCCGGTTGCCGGACCATTCTTCGCTTAAAGCGTTAGGTACAACAATGTCCTCCCAGTCATAGAAGGTATGGCCCCAGAAGCGGGTATTCCATGCCTTGTTCACGGCATCCAGTGTGCCGTAGCGCTGCTTCAGCCAAGTCCGGAATGCCGCGGCGCAATGATCGCAGTAACAGTACCCGCCATATTCGTTCGATACGTGCCAGATCAGGACGGCCGGATGATCCTTGTAGCGTTCCGCCAGCTTGCCGGCCATCATTGTGGCGTATTTACGGTAGGTGGGACTGTTCGGGCAGGAGTTATGGCGGCCGCCGAATTTGCGTTTGCGGCCCTCGTAGTCGACGCGCAGCACATCCGGGTATTTACGCGCCATCCAAGCCGGATGTGCCCCTGTGCTGGTTGCCAGACAGATATATACCCCGTTCCGGTACAGCCGATCGATCGTCTCGTCCAGCCATGCAAAATCGTACGTGTCCTCGTTCGGCTGGCTCAAAGCCCAAGAGAATACATTAATGGTGGCAACATCGATACCCGCCAGTTTAAACATGCGGTCATCTTCCTTCCACGCTTCCGCATCCCATTGCTCGGGATTATAGTCGCCGCCATACCACATTTTGGGTAACTTTTCGTTAATCATCTAGGGTTCAGCTCCTTTAGCTTCATAAATTCCGTATCTGGTTCAGTTCAAATCTCGTTCAGTTCAAAGAAAGCCTTGTTCAATCCGTTCGTGTTCACGCTGCCTTCTTCGGTGGCTGGCGTGATCCGATAAGTCGCTCCGCTCACCGTTTCAAACGAGCCATGGTCATCCGTCGTCACTACACTTCCGTCTTCCCTTCTAACGGCGAAAGGCACGGAATAGCTAATTCTACAGATTCGGCCATGCGTAGAGGTTACGCTCGCAGACGTTAGGAGGCCTTCACTCCATTCCATGTCCACAATAAACCCGCCGCGAGCCTTTAATCCTCTTACGGAGCCTTCTGCCCACGCTTTCGGCAGCGCCGGCAGCAGCTGAATGGCGCCCAAATGACTCTGAAGCAGCATTTCCGCAAGTCCAGCGGTGCCTCCAAAATTCGCATCGATCTGGAACGGAGGATGGTCTCCGAGCAGATTAGGATGCATGGAACGGGAAATCAGCGTCCGGACATAATCATACGCCTTGTCCGGCTGCTGCAGTCGGGCAAACAGGTTGATCAGCCATACGCAGCTCCACCCCGTGTGCCCCCCACCATGGTCGATCCGCGACATAAGCGTACGGTAAGCGGCTTCCGCAAGCTGCGGCGTATCCTGCAGGGTAATATCGGAGCCGGGGTACAATCCGTACAAATGAGATACGTGCCGATGTCCGGGCTCCGCTTCCGGATAAGGCTCGCTCCATTCCATGAGCCTGCCCTCTGTATCGATGGCGTAAGGCTGCAGCCGCGCTGCCGCTGCCCTCCATTCCTCCCGCAGTTCATCATCCTGCTCCAGCAGCTGTGATGCTTCGATACAGTTATGGAATATATCCCGAATGATGGCCATATCCATGGTGGAGCCTGCCGACACGCTGCAAGGTAAGCCTTCTGCGGTAAGGAACTGATTCTCCGGCGATGTCGACGGGCTGGTCACCAGATGCCCTTTCCCGCCTTCAATAAGCCAATCCAGGCAAAACAATGCAGCATCCCTCATCAGCGGATAAGCCGTTTCCCGCAAATATTCGAGGTCCGGGTGGAATTGATAACGCTCCCATAGATGCCGGCACAGCCATGCACCGCCCATTGGCCAGAAAGCCCACATAGCTCTGCCATCGCTCGGGCTGGCCATTCGCCATAGATCCACGTTATGATGAGCGACCCATCCGCGGGCGCCGTAATGAATCTTCGCCGTCCGGGCACCGCTTACGCTAAGCTCCCGGATCATCTGGAACAGCGGCTCATGGCACTCGCTCAGATGGGTCGTCTCTGCGGGCCAGTAGTTCATCTCGGTATTGATATTCGTTGTATAATCACTGTTCCATGGCGGCTGTACATGTGGATTCCATATACCCTGCAAATGGGCGGGCTGTGTACCTGGCCGGGAGCTGGCGATGAGCAAATATCTTCCGAATTGAAACATCAGTGCCTCAAGAGCAGCATCCTCCCGTCCCTCCCGGTACGCTTTCATCCGCTCGTCGGTGGCCAATGCTTGTGCAGAACCCTCAGCCTCTGGACGGCCAAGCTGAAGCTCGACCCGACTGAACAAGGCTTGATGGTCCTTGATATGCCGTGAGCGCAATTCTGCAAAACCATGCCGCGTCGCTTCCTGAAGTCTCCCCCTACATATCCCGGACGGATCGGTTCCTCCAGAACCCGGAGAACGATCGAAGCCTTCAAAATTCGTGGCTGCCGCAATCAGCAGCGTGACCGAACCTGCGCCGTTGATGCGTATGCCGCTGTCATCCACCGTTACCTGCCCGCTATCCGTCAGGGCCAGCAGCCTCATTTCATACTGTATGCCAAGCCCGTCTTCATAGAGTACCGACCCGGGGTGATCGCCCCTGTAGTTATCAGCAATATGGGTTGGAGCATGTCCATACATGACCAGGGTTCCGTCTTCCTCTGCGCGTGTACGATGCTGCAGCGGTGAACTTAACCCAATCTCCAATTGGATGGGTGCGCCGCCCGTGCTCGCATAACCGATAACGGCGACCTGGTCAACCGCACTGATGAACATGTTCCTGCTGAAAATATCATTGGAGCCGCCGGCTCGAAAGTGAGTGGATGCAATCCCTCTATCCAAATCCAGTTCGCGCCTATAGTCCGTCCAATGATCCCCTATTCCCGACTGCCTGATGACCAGATCTCCTAAAGGCAAAAAGGACTCCGTGCTTCTGCCGACCATCTTGCCCTCAATCAACTGTTCGGCTTCGGCATACTTTCCGGACGCAATCAGCTCTCTTGCCGCTGCCAAATGCCGGCGGGCCTCGTAATTATTCGTATCCCGGGGAAATCCGGACCAAAGCGTATCTTCATTCCATTGAATGCGTTCTTCCTGCACGCCGCCGAACACCATGGCGCCAAGACGGCCGTTTCCGAGCGGAAGCGCTTCTTCCCACTTGGCCGCAGGCTTCCGGTACCACAATGTTGAGGTCTGCTGCTGTACTGAATTCAGTGTAATCCCCCCTTATTCCAATTTGATAAAGGTCTTCTCGAAAAACACCTTAAATCCTTCATCTTATGTTGTATTTCTTCGAATAACTTAAGGCCCGCCGTTAGCTGCAACTACCTTGAATAGCGGTAAAAGGGGCCGCATACAGCCGGCCCCTTCTATTCACCACTACCTTAATTATTCCAGAGTTCCACGCGTTCGCGTACCAATTGGGTGTATTCCTGCTCCATCTTCTCGGCGCCGGCATCATTCAGTTCTTTGATGAACTGATCATACAGCGCATCGAACTTCGCCGGATCGGCAAGAATGACTTCCGGAATCCGTTTCCGGGTAATCTCTTCCACCTTTTTGTAGGTGATATTGATGTTGGAGTCGCTCGGTACCGGAATGTTGTAAGCAACGCCCCACGGCTTCACATCAAATTCCTCTTGCTTCGGCCACAGGTCTTTCCACATTTCCGCGCCGTATGCTTTCAGCGTCTCCTTCGCAGATGGCGTATAGTTCTCTATGATCGTCTCCGGGAAGTTCGTTGTGTAATAGTTGTCCGTCGAATCCTTCACGCCGTCGCCATAACGCGGGAACATCGCATTATACAAGCCGATTCCTGTTTCCTTGGTGAAGTTGGCGTTGTCATAGGTTTTGCGCTCTTGGACGTCCTCAGGAATAACGCGCTTTCCGTCCACCACGTTGTAATGCTCGCCTTCAATACCCCAATTCATCAAAACCTGCCCTTCTTCGGAAGCCAGATAATCCAGGAACTTGATGATGCGAACTGGATCCTTCGCGGATGTCGTAATGCCTACGCCCCATCCGGCGACGTAACCCGTGTCTTGGAACGTTGCATCCTTCGTCGACTCATCCAGCTGGATCGGGAATCTCGCATAGGTGCGGTTTTCCTTGCCGGAAGTTCTCAGTGCGTTCGTTGCATTGCCGAAGCCCCACTCCTGATCAATGACGCCAAGGACGCGGCCGGAGGAAATTTTAGCTTCGTATTGGTCTGTCTTCTGCACAAACGTTTCTTTATCCAACAAGCCCTCGGCGTTCATATGATTCAGCCAGCGGAAGTATTCCTTCTCTTCCGGCCGCTTGTAATGAAGCTTCGCCTCGGTTGTTTCCGGGTCGATATAGTACTCGCCGTCATCCGATACACCTGTCGCGATAAACGCCGGGTTCGTTACCGAGATCATGATTCTCCATCCGTCCGCATTCAGCGTCAGCGGAATCGTCGGTTGGCCGTCAATGGTCGGATTTTTCTCGGCATAGTCTTTCAGCGCTTTCTCATAATCCTTCACCGTCTTCAGTTCAGGGTATCCGAGTTCTTTCAGCACTTCGTGCTGGATCTGAAACGTGCCGCCGGCATCGAGCGCCTGATGGTCCACTGCCGCAAGCGTAGGAAGGACATAGATGGCCTCATCCTCGTTGCTCCATTTCAGGCGACTCATATATTCTCCGTACACCTTCTTGATGTTTGGCGCATGCTCTTCGATCAGATCCGTCAGATCGATAAACGCCCCGGAATCCACGAACAGATTGGCGTCCCCCTTGGCAAATACCAAGTCCGGGTATTCCCCGCTCGCCACCATCAGCGGAAGCTTCTGATTGGAGCCGTCCACCGCGTATTCAGCCTGGATCGTAATGCCGGTCTTCTCGGTCAGCTTTTTCCCGACCGCATCCTGCATGTTGGCCCAGTTCGCATTGGAATCCGCGCTGTAATACGTCATGGTCATCGGCTCGAGCTTCTCTTCCTGCTTCGTATCGCTGCCGCCGCTGCCCTCTTCGCCGCCATTTGCGCTATTGTTGCTGTCGCCGTTGCCGCACGCCGCCAGAACGAATGTAGCCATCATCATGATCGCGAGCAGGAGCGACAATCTCTTCTTATGTTTCATAGCTATACCCCCTAAATCGATTTTTGATCATTTATCGTATAACAGGACGTTATGCCTGCTGATACCGTACATGCGCTTAGCTTTTTACCGCTCCAAGCGTCATACCTTTCACAAAATACCGCTGCAGGAACGGATAGACGAGCAATATTGGAACCGTTACCACAATCGTGATTGCCATTTTGATCGACTCCGGCGACACCTGCTTCACGATCTCGGCCATATTCTGGCCGGACATCATGCCGCTGGTTTGTCCCTGCGTGCTCTGCAGCACCTTCATCAGCTCGAATTGGAGCGTCGTGAGATGGGGGGCGTTGCCGTTATAAAGATACGTATCGAACCATGAGTTCCACTGCCCGACGGCCAGGAACAAGGCGATGGTAGCCAGTACGGGCTTACAGAGCGGGAGAATGATTTTGTAATAGATCGTGAAATCGTTGGCCCCGTCAAGCTTCGCCGATTCCTGCAGCGAGTAAGGCAGGCTGTCGATGAAAGACCGGATAACGAATACGTTGAACGCGCTTACCATGCCCGGGATGATGTAGACCAGAAACGAATTCATCATGTTCAAGTCGCGAATCAGAATGAACACCGGAATCATCCCGCCGGAGAAGTACATCGTCAGCGCAAGAAAGGTCGACATGAACTTTCTTCCCTGAAAGTCCACCCTGCTGAGGACGTAGCCCAGCATCGTGCCGCTTAGCAAGCCCAGGAATGTACCTGCCAGCGTACGGAGAATCGTAATTTTGGCCCCTGTTATCAGACCGTCGTATTTAAAGATCTGTACGTAATTCTCAAGCGTAAACTCCCGAGGCCAAATGTAAATTCCCCCGCGCACCGTATCGACGGAATCATTCAGCGATATCGCCAGAACGTTCAGGAACGGGTATAGTGTGACAATCATGACGAGTGCCATAAATGTAAAGTTTGCAATATCAAACACCCGGTCGGAGAGCGAGGGCTTGAATGCTGTTTTGGTTCGTGCCATGCTGCTTCCCTCCCCTACATAATCGATTGCTTCGTGAATTTTTTGAAAGCGCCGTTGGCTAGCAGCAATAGGATGATGCTTACAATGGAGTTAAACATTCCGATCGCTGTACCGAATGAGAAACGTCCCATGCCAAGGCCATAATTCAGCGCATACAGGTCCAGCACTTCGGAATAATCCACCACCAGCGGATTACCGAGCAGGAACTGCTTCTCGAAGCCGATGCTGATCAGATGACCGATGGACATGATCAGCAGGATAGCAATCGTAGGGGCGATGCTCGGCAGCGTAATATGCCATATTTGGCGAAGTCGGCTCGCGCCGTCAACCTTGGCTGCTTCGAATTGCTCCTGATCAATCCCTGAAATCGCTGCCAAATAAATGATCGCGCTCCAGCCCATTTCCTTCCATATATCAGAGCCTGTTACGATGTACCAAAACAGGTTCCCTTGAGCCATAAACTGTATCGGCTGATCAATGAACCCCAGCCACATCAGCAGCTGATTGACAGCGCCTCCATCTGTAGACAGCATTTTGGTCACGATACCGGCAACCACGACCCAGGACACAAAATGCGGCAGATAAGATATCGTCTGTACGGTCCTCTTGAATACGCTTCCACGAAGCTCATTCAACAAGACTGCGAATAGGATCGGAATCGTGAATCCAACGATCAATCCCATGAAACTCATGGCGAGTGTATTTCGCAACACCAGATAAAACTTATCGTCCGAGAAAAGTGCTACGAAATGGTCCAGGCCCACCCATTTTTGCTCGAATATCTCTTTGCCCGGCTTGTAATTCTGGAATGCCATCAGCCAGCCCCACACCGGCAAATAACTGAAGATGAATACAATGACGATGAATGGAAGCGACATTCCGTACAGTACTTTCTGCTCTTTGAAAGTGGTCCAAAAGCCTTTCTTTTTCTTTGCGGCAGGTTGGATGCTGCTTTCCGTCTTTGTTACCGCTTTCAAACCAACCCCTCCTCTCTTGTATATCCTGATGATAAACCAAGCAGAGGCGGGGAAGTACCCGAAGGATTGGCTTAAAAATCATATAAAAATTAGACATTACATGAGGGAAAAAATGCTGAAAGACAGTTGGGTTCGCTCCGTGTCCGGATCGTATCTCCGATCGCTGTTAAAACCGGGAAACTTCGGATGATACGGTGAGGTGGTTTCCCGGCTTTAAAGGCGACCGCTGTCGCTTCTCCGATACGATTCCGGCCCCTCCGCTCTATGCTTCGCAGCATTTGGCTCCCCCGATAATGCCTTAGGGGGAGAAAAAAAGGAAACAAAAAGACGCGTACCTTAGTCGCGTCTTAAAGGGCAGCGATATGAAAGTACTTATGTTTAGTCTGGTTGTATGGTAAGTGGATACTATTGGAGAAACAGTCATTAACCATTTAGAATACGGCATCAGACGAAGCGCAGCTGCTTGAAGCCTGTTTGTCGGTGCGCCAGCTCCCGGTTCCTCATGCGATGCTCTGGTCACAATGGGCTGTATAACCTCGGCGCCACATCCGGGCTCGGTCACGTTGTGCAAATCAGCATTACGGAATGACGACTAATTACAGGTCCAGCTCCTTGCGGAAATTGGATGGAGAGGTACCGACGTACTTTTTAAATTTGCTATGAAAATAGTCTACGTTCGTATAACCGACCTTCTCCGCGACCTGATACACCTTCATGCCCTGCTTCAGAAAATCCTTAGCCTTGTTGATCCGGACCTTGTCGAGGTACGTATTGAAGTATTCTCCGGTTGTATTCTTGAACATCTTCCCCAGATAGGCGCTGTTGTAATTAAATACGGAGGCCAGTGTTTCCAGTTTAAGATTCTCATTGTAATTGCGCTGAATCAGATCCATGATCCGCTTCATCTCCTGATCCCGTCCGCCATTGCCCGCCTGCCAGATCAGCTCCTCCAGGAATTGGGACGAATGGCGGCACAAATCATGGGCCGTACGCTGGCGAAATATCGCGGCAATCCGATCCGAATATTCCTTCGTGCGGGACTGCAGCTCCGGTTGATGTTGTATCAGCTTGTTGTGCACGCCGGTGAGAAGCTCCACGAACGCACCCTTCATTCTCTCCTCCGTATACTCCTCATTCACCATGGCATACGCAGCAGCAAACAGCAGCTTCCGCTGCACCTCGACATTGCCTACGTCCACGGCGTAATAGAGCTGCTCCATCAGCTGCTCCGGATCATAAGGCTGCAGATCTTCACCCGCGATGTCACCGGCAAACCGCTTGGATTCAGGGAATAACAACTCGCCGGGAGCATAGAAGAAGCGTTCGCGTATCCGTTCCTTCGCACAACGGTACGAATCGGCTACATCCTCCAGACGGTGAACCTGACGTCCCAATGAGGCCGTAATTGCCGTGCCAGCCTGACTTGCGGCTTCCTCCACCGTCTGCAGCAATTCCTTTCGTCCTCCTGCCGTCAATACCGGCGTGGGCATTAGAACGCCGAGTAGTCCATGCATGTAAAAGACCGTGCCGCGCCCGTTCTCTTCAAATGCTTCGATCAGCTGGTTTTTCAACCGGTCGTCGGCTCCTTCACCGGATTCATCGTAGCCGTTATTATGAATAATGAGCACTTGGTAATGGTTCCATAACAGTCCTGACCGCTCGGCGATATGCCGTAAAGCCGCCGGATCGAGCTTACTCTCCGGATTGAACCATGTCTGAATGAACTGCTCGCGGCTCATATCGGAAGCTGCCCTATTCAGTGCCTTCCTCTCCTGTTCCTGCTCGATGGCTTCTTTAATCTGAAGCAAATACTTGCTCAGCTCGTCCTCATCCACCGGTTTCAAAAGGTAGCCGTCCACGCGATGCGAAATCGCCCGCTTGGCATAATCAAAATCGGCATATCCGCTTAGGATCAGCAGATGAATCTCAGAATCCAGGTTCCGAATGGCTTCGATCAGCTGCAACCCGTCCATTCCTGGCATCCGAATATCAATCAGCATCAAGTCAGGGTCGTACATCCCGTGCTTCTCCAGCGCTTCGCTCCCGTTGGCTGCGGTGCCTACAACCTGAAACCCAAGCTCAGTCCATGGCACGATGCTCTTCAGTCCTTCGCGCAGCTTGGGCTCGTCATCCACGATCAACACTTTCATCATCGTTCTCTCCTCCTGTCGGAATAGTGAATTCAATGCGCGTTCCAATCCCCGGTTCGCTATAAATGATCAGACCCGCTTCAGGGCCGTAGGTAAGCTGCAGACGAACATGAACATTCCGGAGCCCGATCCGTCCTCCGTCCTTCTCATCGGTATCGTTCAAATAACCATAGATCATCCGCAGCCGCTCCAAGGTTATGCCCGCTCCGTTATCCTCGGTTATGACGTGCAGCTTCCCTTCGCTGGCCGTGACCCTCACCCTGATGAAAGTTCCCTCTTCCTTGTGATCCATCCCATGTATGACCGCATTTTCCACAAGCGGCTGTATGATCAGCGGCGGGATTCTTACCCGATCGGCCTCGGGATCCACCAGAAGCTCATATTTCAGACGATCCTCATAGCGGAACTTTTGAATATCCAGATAACACTGCACCATCTCGATCTCGTCTTTTATCGTTGTTTTTCCGCTGCCTATCTCGAGATTGCTTCGCATCATTTTACCGAGCAGCCGCACAATCCGGGCGATTTCGTCCTCACCCTTGAGATGCGCCTCCATACGAATAGACTCTAAGGCATTAAACAAAAAGTGCGGATTGATCTGACTGGCCATCATTTTGAATTTAATTTCATTCTGCTTCTGCTCCATTAACCGTTTCTGTTCATTGGACTCCTGCACTTCGTTCATTAGGTCGTTAATATTACCCACCATGGAGTTGAATTGGCGGGATAACTGCCCGATCTCATCCTTGCCGTCAATTTCCATGGCAACCCCGAGGTTGCCTGTACCAACCTTCGTAATATGCTTGCTGAGGCGCAGCAGCCGGTTAGAGATCAGTGAAGAAAAGCTGTAGATCAGAAGAACGGCCAGCAGCAGACTGATGATGATGACCGTCATCGCCAGTTTGCTGATCCGGTTGGCGTCCGCGACGATGCTATCAATCGAAAATATGGAAATAATGCGCAGGCCGTTCACCCCGGATTCCGTATTCAACGGTTCAATCAGCACCTTGGAGGCCTCATCATGTATGACCGATTCATAACTTCCGCTCGCATGGTATACAACCCCGCTGGCATCTTGAATCTCGGCTAGCGTTTTCCCGTACAGCTCCGGACGGTTAGCGGCGACAATATTGTTATTGCTGTCCACAATCATGGTGTCAAACGTTTCCTGGCTAAGGATCGTGTTCAGCATGCCCGTATTGACATTGATGACAAGTACGCCGCGGTTGTCCTTGCTTCCAAGATCAACCCCCTTGATTAAGCTGAGGTACACCTTCTGATCGCGTTCATCCGTAATATAGTCCCAGTAGATGACGCCGATATCATCCTCGGCTCGCTGATACCATTCCGTTCTCTTGATTTCATCCTCGGGATAAAGGAACTCCCAATTGTTCAGCATGGTGGGGTTCTCGCTGTAGAAACGGATATTCGATATTTCCTTGTACATCAGAATCGCCTGCTGTAAATCGGGATACTCCCTGTAAGCCACAAACACGTCGTATACGCTTTCATATTGCCGGTTAGCAAGATTTCTCAGACGCTCGTCGTAGGATAGCCGATAGGATAAATCGTCTGCCACGTTGATGACTTCGGTTGAACGTTTCTTGACCCGGTCCACGTTCTGGTAAGCCTGCTCCAACGCATTGTTGAAAGCAAATTTGCGGAGCTCGCCCGTAAGGAATATCCCCACGATGGCTACCGGCACAAAGACCACGACCACAAAAGACAATATCAATTTGTTGCGGATTTTCATGTCATTCACAAGTTGAATGAAATAAGATAACATCGGACCGTCTTCGCTCCTGTCCTTTAATCTTCGGCAGCCTTTAAAAGAAAACGGTTACAACCATTCGTGAATAAACCTGCCGCAGGCCTATTATATCAGCATTGCCGTTTGTTCAAGGCCAGCTAAAATATGGAAGAAGCCCGATTCCAGCATAAGGCTGGTCCGGGCTCATCTTCGCTATGCTTTTTTTCTTTTATCAAACAGGCTTTTCCCGGGCTTACCCTTCCAGAGCTGCCGTGAAGGTCACCGCTTGTTGTCCGGCTTCCACTTGAACGCTGCCTTCTTGCAGGCTCACTCCCGAGCCCTCCACAGATGAAATTACTCCCGTGTCATACAGCTTCACGGAGAATGGCTTGCCGCTGCCTTCCACCGTAAAGTCGATCCGGCTGCCTGCACGTACAGCCCGTACAACCAGCTCGCTCTCCCCGTTCATGTTGCGAACGGTGACCGCAGCCGCGCTGCCGTCTTCCAATGCATACAAGCCAAGCTCAACCCCGTCTGCATAGTCATATTCCGGACGGGTGTCGTTTGCGCCCAAGGCGAGGAACGAGTTGCTGCGTACAAACAACGGCAGCCCGAGGAAATCGTACGTTTCCATACGCCAGGTTCCGCCATCCACCGTTTCTCCGGTTAACAGATGCGTCCAGCGGCCCTTTGGCAGATAGTACTTCACGTCGCCGTTCTCGCTGAACACCGGTGCCACAAGCAGGGAATCTCCCAGCATGTACTGACGATCCAGCATTTCGACGGCCGGGTCTTCCGGGAATTCCAAGAACATGGCGCGCATGCTTGGCACCCCTTGCTCCGATGCCTGTACAGCGGTATGGAACAGATAAGGCATCAGACGGCTCTTCAGCTTCGTGAAGAAGCGCGTAACGTCTACAGCCTCCTCGTCATAAGACCACGGCACCCGGTAAGAGCTGCTGCCGTGCAGACGGCTGTGGCTGGACAGCAAGCCAAATGCCAGCCAGCGTTTGAATACATGCGCCGGAGCCGTATTTTCGAAGCCGCCGATGTCATGGCTCCAGAAGCCGAAGCCGCCGAGACCGAGGGACAAGCCGCCGCGCAGGCTCTCTGCCATCGATTCATAATCCGCATAGCAATCGCCGCCCCAGTGAACAGGGAACTGCTGCCCGCCTACGGTTGCAGAGCGCGCAAATACTGCCGCCTGATTCTTGCCGAATTTCTCCACCAGCACATCAAAGACCACTTTGTTATAGAGTTGGGTGTAGTAGTTGTGCATTTTATGCGGATCGGAGCCGTCAAAATAAACCACATCCGTCGGAATGCGTTCGCCGAAATCTGTCTTGAAGCTGTCGACGCCCATATCTGCCAGCTCGCGCAGGTACCCTGCATACCATTCACACGCGTCCGGATTCGTGAAGTCCACCAGCGCCATGCCCGGCTGCCACAGATTCCACTGCCACACATCGCCATTCGCTTTTTTCACCAGATAGCCCTTCTCACGGCCTTCCTCAAAGAGACGCGAGCGCTGCGCGATATACGGGTTGATCCACACGCAGATTTTCAAGCCTTTTTCTTTCAAACGCTTCAGCATGCCTTCAGGATCCGGGAACACCTCTTCATCCCATTGGAAGTCCGTCCAGTTGAGACCCTTCATCCAGAAGCAGTCAAAGTGGAACACTTCCAGCGGGATATCGCGTTCCAGCATACCGTCAACAAAGGAGTTTACGGTTGCTTCGTCATATTGAGTTGTAAAAGAGGTCGAAAGCCACAATCCGAAGGTCCAAGCCGGTGGTAATGCCGGTTTGCCTGTCAGATTCGTGTATTTGTCCAGCACGCCTTTCGGATCAGGCCCATCAATAACAAAGTACTCCAGTGACTCGCCTGGGACGCTGAACTGCACCTTCTTCACTTTCTCCGAAGCCACTTCAAAGGATACGAGGTCCGGTTGGTTGACAAACACGCCATAGCCCTTGTTCGTCAGATAGAACGGAATATTTTTATAGGCTTGCTCGGAGCTTGTACCGCCATCCTGGTTCCAAATATCCACGACCTGGCCATTCTTCACAAACGAAGTGAATCGCTCACCAAGACCGTATACCCACTCGCCTACGCCCAGATCCAGCTCTTCGCGCATGTAGGTCTGTCCGCCATCTTCCACGATATGTGCCATGGATTTGGCTCGGCTGCCCGTAATGCGTTCTTCTCCTCTATAGAACTGAACCGACCATTCCGGACCTTTCTTGATCACAACGCTCAAATTGCCGCTGCGAAGAACCGCTTCCTGATCATTCTCTTCAATGACTGTATGGTCGCCTTCCTGTTTGTACAACTCGAATGCAGGTCCACGATCTCTTACGCCCGCATAGTGAACCAGCTTTACACCGATGACGCCGGGTGCCGGAGAATGAAATTGCACGGTGATCAGCTGTGCATTAATGGTTGCTCCTCTGCCCGGAATCGGAGCCGTGGAGGCATAAGCTGTCAACGTATCTCCTTTTACCGCAAAATCATAAGCTTGAACCGCTCCCGAAACGGAATATCCTTCCCGGATAAGCCAGTTGCCGTCTGTAAATTTCATTTTTTAATCCGCCTTTCTATATTATGAAAATTGAACTTTAAGATGTAAGCGTTATAATATCATTATACTGATCTGTTTTAAGCCAATCTAACAGTATTCCATTGTTTTATAGCACAATTTTGATACAAGATGACATCATTCAAGCGGTTATTCATTTCCAAGGAGGTACATCATGGATCAATCCTTTCGCCAGTCGTTAAAAGAAAGCACCGTCCACGGGAATGAACGCTTCCCGTTTGGTGCCTACTGGTATCAATTTGCCCCCGGGGCCCATGTGGTAGACTCCCATTGGCATAAGGAAGCAGAAATTTTCTACGTGATGGAAGGTGAGGTTCTGTTTCAGATCGACTCGGAATATATCCCTGTCCGGGCGGGTGAAGCCATATTTATCGATGGAGGAGACCTTCACACCGGTCACGCCCGGGGCGATCAAGGCTGCAGTTTCTGTGCGATGGTGTTCGATTTCGGCATGCTTGCAAGCAGCAGCTATGATCTTGTACAGGAAGGAATGATTGTTCCCTTTCAGGAGCGGAGAGCCACCTTTCCAAGATGGATGACGCCCGAGACCGACGAGCAGCTGCTTCAGCATATAAAGGAAATGACGCTGCTGTCGAAGCACAAACCTGCCGGTTATGAGGTCGCTATTAAGGGACATCTGTTCCTCATGTTGTTTCAGGCCGCATCCTCTGGCCGACTGGTCAACCGGAGCCGGAGCGAAGCAGCGGATATGGTGAAAACGGAACGCTTGAAGAAAGTCATTCTCTACATCCAGAATCATTATCACCATCCCATCCGGCTAAGTGAGCTGGCTGATCTGATCCCGATGAGCGAAGGCCAGTTCTGCCGCTTCTTCAAATCCATGACCGGGCAAACGCCCGTGGACTATATGAATTCCTATCGCGTTCGCCAGGCGGCTGAGCTCCTTCGTCAGCCGGACAATAAAATATCCGACATCGCACTCGATGTCGGATTTGGGCACATCAGTTATTTTGTTCGGGTCTTCCGTAAGATCATGGACTGCACGCCTTCGGAATATCGGAAAAAATTATAATTTCGGCAGACTTGGTATGGTCTGATTGCAATCTCCAGGAAGCGGCAGGTTTCGGCATACGTACTGGCCCGCGCTGTTCTCATTCGCTGCACCTGACGGGGCCGGCTGATGAACCCGTTGTTTCCAGAGCTGCCACAGCATGAATCCATCATTCGCCCTTCCCTTATTCTTCATATAGTTCACCATCGTTTCTACATTATAATAGGGCGTTGCGATATTATTCTGACCGTTCATCATGTCGGCATCGTAGACCGTGCCCGGTGCGGCATTCAGCTGCAGGACCGCACCGCCGGATCCCTCCGGCGCAATCTGCATGCCCATGTTGATAGGTCCGTTGTATATCGCCTTATACGATTCATAGCCTTCACGCGGATCGTAATAAATACCGCCATCGTAGGACATCAGATTGATGAAGTTGATCTTGCTGCCATGGTCCTTGACTACGCGGTACATGGTACCTCCGAAAGGTGATCCCCATTGGACCTTGCCTTCCTCAAACGGCGTTCCTTTCACGTAATAAGCGCCCGTGGACCAGCCGGCGATGGAAATCTGCAGATTCGCGTTTCTTGCATGGATTTCATTATAGAGACTCGTAATAATCCCAGCGATCTCTCCATCCTTGGTGCAGCTGAACTGGGCGGCTGTTCCTTTGTTGCAGCTGCTGCCGCTGGATTCCCAGTCAATGTCGACTCCGGCAGCGCCTAGATCAAGAGCCAAATCCACAATGTTCTTGGCATTGAATCTGGACCACTGTGAACCTTGACTGTATGACCAGCCTCCTACCGATAGGAACGCTTTCGTTCCGCGGGCTCTGAGAGATGCGATGTTGTTACGCAGATCCTGAGACTGCTGGGCTGTAAATGTACGCTGCCCATTCGGCGTCGTGGCTCCTTCCACGAATTCCAAGCCCGCAACGGCTTGATCAAACGCATAGGACCCTTGGGTATAGGTGGTGTCCGGCCTTACGAATGCAAGATTGAGATGGGTGATGTAATTGGGAATGTTGGCGGTAGTCAAATCGTAAATACTGGTGTTCCAAGAGCTCGCGTAAGCGACATACATACGGTCACCAGGCAGCGGAGGGTCTACAGGAGGGTCTACTGGTGGATCCACCGGGGGATCGACGGGCGGTGTCCCGGGATTGCATGCTCCAAGGTCCTCCCATACCCCCCATTGTCCTGTCGTTCCAGGCTCCTCGCCCTGCGTCCACCATTTCGCTTTCCAGGCATGACCGTTATGGGATACCATATTGCCCCCGCCATATATGGCGGAACTGCTCCAAGCGGGCTCCGCACAAACCTCAGCGGCTTGAGCCTTGTACACAGGGAACATACTGAGCACCAGCACGGCGATGAATCCGAGAATCCATCCTCTCATCGTTCTGGACAACCTTGTCATTCATCAAACAACTCCTTCGCCAATTAATTTCGTTCATTAAAGCGGTTTCAAAGCTGGTGAAAGCTCCTTACCTTAAACACCTCCTAACACACACAGATGAAATGATATGACGTACTTTAAGTGTAACTTGGTGATTTTTTGTACAACAAGGATAAGATTTACTAATTCAGGGGCAAAATCCTATACCCTGACCTATCCACGCTTCCACGTAAAAAAGGCTGTCATACTGCGGATTACCGCATATGAGACAGCTCTTTAATAGAAAGCATGTTTAACCCTGACTCGGATTTAGGGTATGATGATAGCAACGTGTTATTTCTTATTATGGATTGATCTCTTTGTGCCGCCTTGCAAACGGACATTTCGATAGTGACTCCGTGTTATCCCGCAAAAAATATTGCTTCCATTCATAGTTATCATCCGCCCCGTAGAACTTCAAGTCAGGGTGCGGTGGTACGGGATCATATTGGGCCAACCGCTGACGAATCAATCTCTTGGTGTGTTCTGCTTGCCTTGTTCGGGCATTGAACTGCTTCAGAACCCAACGAGGTGTAAAAGCAAGCATCATGTAGGGAAAGTATCTGCTCTGGCGAAGCTCATGTGCCGGTGTGCCACAATAAACAAAATAAGGCTCGCCCGCAAAACAAAATTCCCACAGATGATCCGTCGGCTCCTCCGGCAGATCCGCCGGCCAAGGCTCCGTATCGTATTCGGTTGTCCGGCTTAACAGCTGCCAGAACAAGCGCTCATAATACTGGGCGCCTTCCAGGTTATCTCTGCTCGGCTCCGTATAGATCATGACGACAAGTGAAGTATATGGCCCGAAGTCCCTGGAGCCGAGCCCGAACTCGCGCAGCAGAGCAGCCAGCTGTTCCGCCGCGGCCTGTGATTCGCCTTGATGGATAAAGCCGTATCTAAAATGATTCAGTGCATGTCCTTGCACTGCCGGAATACAGGGGAATTTGGCGTCACGGTCCGTCATTTTCTCGGTCAGCTTGGTTATCGCTTTCCGCTGCCATTCCTCCTGCAATCCATGGACAGCATCCATATCGTCCAACCTTAATAAACCGCTCATTACCAGTCCTCCTCTTCTACAGCATATAAGAGTGGGTAAAAATAGGTGACTGTCACGGGCGAAATGCACATGAATTTCGAAAAGCGTTTCCCAAAAGCTTGAACTTTCTGATATCTTAAGTAGAGAAGAAATTAAAATGACCAGGCTTATGCCTTAATTACCATAGAGAGGATTCTTTCACATTATGTCTAAACCCCTGCTAACAGATCAGATTCAAACGGCCAAACCCGCCAAAAAACCGAGGCCTTCCGCTCCACCCGTGCGCATCTTTGCGCTTGGGGGGCTTGGCGAGATCGGCAAGAACATGTACGGCGTGGAATTCAAAAATGAGATCATTATCATCGATGCCGGGCTGAAATTCCCGGATGCCGAAATGAGTGGCGTCGATTACATTATTCCGGACATTCGTTATTTACTGGATAACAAACATAAAGTAAAAGGTATGTTCCTGACCCATGGTCATGAAGATCATATTGGGGCTATTCCCTATGTGCTCCGTCAAATCCAGATGCCGATCTATGGCGGGGCGCTGACCATCGGCCTGGTTCGTGCGAAGCTGGAAGAGCACCGGCTGCTGGATCAGAGTGATCTGCGCGTATTCCATGAAGACGAAACGATTTCATTCCGTCATCTTTCCGTTCATTTCTTCAGAACCACCCACAGCATTCCGGATGCCTTCGGGGTCGTTGTGGAAACCCCGTACGGGCCGATCGTACATACCGGAGACTTTAAATTTGACTTTACGCCGGAGGACAAGCCCGCCAATTTGCATAAAATTCTGCATATCGGCGCGCGTGGCGTCCTGGCCTTGATGGCTGACAGCACCAATAGCGAGCGGGACGGGTTTACCCCTTCGGAACGAACCGTCGGCGATTCCATACTGCGTCTGTTCCGGGAATGTCCCGGACGAATCCTGTTTGCCACCTTTGCATCGAATGTTCATCGTCTGCAGCAGGTTGTTGAAGCTGCCATCCGAACAGGCCGCAAAATCGCCATCGTTGGCCGCAGCATGGAGAAGGTGTTTGTGATCGGTCAGGAGCTTGGTTATATTCGCGTACCGGACGGCATGATGATTGATGTGAAAGCCGTTAACCGTTATCGCGACGACCAGGTGCTGATTATTTGTACAGGCAGCCAGGGTGAACCCAATGCAGCGCTGACACGCATCGCTTCGGGTGCCCATCGTTCGATCCAGATTCATCCGGAGGACACCGTTATTTTCTCGTCTTCGCCGATTCCTGGGAATACCCAGAACGTTAATCGCAGCATTGATCTCTTGATGCGGGCAGGAGCTGAAGTTAAATACGGTTCCATTCTCGATATCCATACGTCGGGACACGGCTGCCGCGAAGATTTGAAGCTTATGATCAGCAGTTTGCGTCCAAAATATTTTGTACCGATCCACGGGGAATACCGAATGATGCTTAATCATCGTCACCTCGCCGTGCAGGTTGGGGTTTCAGACAGCAACGTTTATTTGATGAACATTGGGAATACGCTGTCCCTATTCCGCAACTATGCGCGTAAAGGGCGGAATATCCCCTCCGGAGACGTCTACATCAACAATGGAGAGCTGCGTACCCATGAGAAGGAATTGCTCGAGGAACGAGTACAGCTCGCTCACGATGGCGTTGTCATCGTCGCCATTACCATCCATCGCGAGACGCGCAAGCTGCTCTCCGGGCCGGAGCTGATTACCCGCGGATTCGTATATATGCAGGACTCCAAGCCTCTTCTACGCCGAGCTGAAGCGATGCTGCGGAAACAGCTGAACAAAGCCGGTGAACAGCGTGAATACAACCGCGCTGCCTGGGAACAGATGACAAACAACACACTCAACCGTTATTTTAAAAGGGAACTGGGCCGAAGCCCGTACATTATGCCTTCCATTATGGAAGTATAAGGCTCCGGTCACTTGAGCCTTAACTGTATCTCAACATAAAAAGGGTGGATCCAAGGTAATTTAAACCTTCGGATCCACCCTTTCTTCAGATATCGGAAAGTATACACTTCGAAGCATATCCTTCCTGATTCGGAATAAAAACGTTATCTACACGCGGTCTCCAGCCTTAGTCCGCAAGCTCCAGCCCTTTCGTTTCCTTGCCAAGCACCAGTACCGCAAGCGCACCGATCAGGATCGTCACGAAAAACATCACGAAAATAAATTCGATACGGGTGCCATTTTGCTTCAGCACACCGACGAGCAGCGGTGCAATAACGCCGCCAATCCGTCCGAAAGACGTTGCCAGCCCTACCCCCGTTGAACGAACCTTCGTCGGATAGAGTTCCGGACTGTAGGCATATAAACCTCCCCATGCTCCCAAATTAAAGAATGACAAGGAAATGCCTGCTGCGAGCAGCGAGCCTTCCGTATTGGCGTAACCAAACCAGATTGCGCTAAAGGCCGTGAGCACCAAATAGGTAACGAGAACGAATTTCCGCCCGAACTTTTCTATAAAGTACGCGGCCGTAAAATAGCCCGGCAACTGGGCAAGCGTCATAATCAGCACATACTGAAAGCTCCTGACCAAACTGAATCCTTTATCGACCATGACGGTCGGAAGCCACAGGAACATGCCGTAATACGAAAATACGACCGTGAACCAGAGCACCCACAGCATGATGCTGGTACGACGATGTTCCACCGACCAGACCGAAGCCACTCGCTGCCCGAAGGTCAGCTTACGGGCGGCCTTGGCTTTCTGCTCGATATACCTTGGCGAATCCTCGATGGCACGCCGCAGGTAGAGCGCATAAAAAGCAGGCAGAGCCCCAATAACAAAGGCTGCCCGCCAGCCGTAATCCGGGATGACAAAATAGGCTATAAGCGCGGATAGTATCCAGCCTGCCGCCCAGAAGCTTTCCAGCAGCACAACCGCTCTTCCCCGTTCATGAACCGGCATGCTTTCCGATACCAGCGTGGATGCAACCGGAAGCTCTCCGCCAAGTCCGAAGCCGGCAATAAAGCGCATCAAACACAGCATGATAAAACCGGTAGCCAGCGCGGAAAGACCGCTGGCGATCGAGAATATGAGCAGCGTCCACAGCAGAATGTTTTTCCGTCCATATTTATCGGCCAGGAATCCAGCCATGGCCGCGCCGAATACCATTCCGATCGAGGTGGTGCTTGTCAGAATACCTACCTGCTGCGAGCTCAACGACCATTCCGCTGCCAGTGCCGCAACAACAAACGAAATCATCCCGACATCCATCGCATCGAACATCCAGCTGGCACCCGCACTGAACAGCAGCTTGCGCCGCTTCGGCTCTTTTAACAATTGCATATTGCCCATATTGGCCGCCCCCTCTCCTATATCTTTCTATAATGTAGAGCGAACCATACGTCCGGTCAAGCTAGATTATGCTGAGCGGCAGGATTACCTTTATGGTCGTTCCTTCCTGAAGCTTGCTGGACACGTGAACCTGCCCCTTGTGGTCCTCGATCATTTTTTTGCTGATCATGAATCCCAGGCCATTCCCTTTCTCCTTCGTGGTAAAGAACGGTTCCCCGAGACGGGAGAGAATCGCTTCTGGAATCCCGCAGCCATTATCTGTGAAATAGATGGCCACGGTATGGTCATCGCCTCTCTCCAGCCGAATGGTCAACTCCCCGCCGCCCGGCATGGATTCCACGGCATTTTTAATAAAGTTGATGAACACCTGCTTCAGATGATTCACATCCCCCTCTACATTCGCCTCTCGCTCTCCGAAATCCGTTATAATCTCAACGTTATGTATGATGGCCTGGGTATTTAATAGAGTAATTACTTGGTCCAGAAGCTGCCGGATATCGGCACGCTCGAATTTCACGCTTTGCGGCTTCGCCAAAAACAAAAGCTCACTTACGATCAGTTCGATCCTTTCGATCTCCGAGGAGATAATATCGAAATATTCATCCTTTCGGCCGGCGCCGGAGCGAATGAGCTGCACGAACCCTTTGATGGAGGTCATGGGGTTACGGATTTCATGGGCGATCCCTGCCGCGAGCTGACCGGCCATGGACAGCTTATCGGACTGGATCAGCCGCTCCTCTTCTTGATGGGCCGCCTTTTTCATGTCGGTAATATCCGTAAAATGCGCCACATAGCCCAGTGTTCTTCCTTCCCTGCTGCGAGCTGTGCTTAGCATGCAAGATACCCACCTGATATCTCCTTGTTTATGTATCAATCGCTTTTCCATTTGCAAGGAAGAGATCCTTCCTGACTTTAACTTCTCCAGAATTTGCCTGTCCTCATTTAAGTCTTCCGGATAAATCCAATCGTTATAGGGATGATGCAGACACTCTTCCGCCTCATACCCCAGCATGACGCAAGCAGCGGGATTAATTTTGATAATGCTCCCCTCTGAATCGATGAATACCGTTCCAATCGGCGCTACTTCAATCGCTTGGACCATAAAATCATAGCTGAGACTTTCACTATTCATCATCATTTGGAGATCCCTCCTGTCTTTCATTGTTCAATCGTTTTACATATTTCGAGATATCGGATTGCTTCTCCTTTACTCTCGTCTATTGAAAAATATAAATACTGCAAACCAAAGGATAATTTGGACATAGGGCGAATATATTGTGATGAGGTTTCTAATTTTTGGTGACAATCCCAGAGCTATTCTAGTGAAACTGAGAGAAAATGGTTTTTTTTGACTTGAACGCTATGGCTTTTTCGTTTATTGTGAAAGAAAGCAAGTCATTTACAATTGCTAGTCGTTAGGACCGTTAACAAAGGAGTTTGCGAGTATGTACACGGAACAAGATATTTGGATTGTGCTTACAGGCACGGGCACCTGGTTCAGCAGAATGATCCAATATTTCACGAAGGCCCCACTCAACCATGCATCCATCGCGTTTGATTCCGAATTACGCGAAGTGTACAGCTTTGGGCGAAAGAAGGCGAACAATCCGTTTGACGGCGGTTTGGTTCGCGAGAATCTCCGCGACCCCTTCTTCTACACTTCGGAATGCGCGGTATATCGCTTCCGCGTTAGTAATGAAGACTATCAACGCATGCACAACCTTGTCAAAGAGATGATGCGTGATCAGGACCGCTACAAATATAATCTGCTAGGGCTGCTGGGTATATTGTTTCGGATTCATATTGATCGTGACGATGCTTTTTTCTGCTCCCACTTTGTTGCTACGGTGCTGGAGCAAGCAGGCCTGCGGCCTGTGAACAAGCCTTGTCATCTTGTAACGCCGGAGGATTTCTCCCATTCATCGCAGTTGAATGAAGTCTACCGTGGACCTCTCCACGGGTATCTTGCTCAAGACATGACATCCCCGCTATCCCCATCACCGACGTTTACTCCTGTGACAACGAAAGGCCGAGGCAAGTTTTTCAGATTCGGAAAAACAGGTTAATCCTGAAATATGTAGCTATCATATAAATATGTTTCTCTGATACCTTGGAAAAAAGCAGCCGGGCTCTCACCCGGCTGCTTTTTTATATGATCGTCGCGGGGGTAACCCCCACGTCAGGTTTAGCGTTAAGCCGATGGAGTCTGGTCCGACGTCTGCTCCAGTACCGTCTTTTCGACCACAACGGGACTAGATTCACTCGTAGATTCAGCCAGCTTTACCTGCTCCATTTTCTTACGCTTGCGTTTGCGGTTAAAGTACACGCCGATCAACAGAAGCGGAACGGCAATAAGCGCAATATATAACGATACATCCTTTACCATGCCTTCTGCCGCGTTACCGTACAGGTAAAACAAGGTACCTACAACATAAAACTTGGTAGCTCTGCCTATAGCGGCATAAGCCAGAAGTCTCCATAACGGGAAGTTCAAACATCCCGATAGAATCGTAAACACCTTAAAGGGTACCGGCGTAAATGAACCAATCAATATAGCGGCCTCGCCGTTTTTCTGAAACATGTTCGTAGCAGCGTCAATCCACTCTTTTTTCAAAATCTTGTATAGTACCGACTTCCCAAGCAGCCTTCCGATTAAATAACCCAGCGGCGTCCCCAGCAAGCACCCGATAAAGCCATACGTTGCAAGCCACAGCGCATCCTGCGGATGCATGATGCTAAGCGAAACCTGCAGAAAAAAGGCGGGAACCGGAAAAATTACAGCATCAGCAAACGAATGAATAAACAATCCCCATGGACCAAAATTTTTAAAAAATTCCAAAATGTCCTGAAACATGTCTCAACCCCTAAATATTTTCTTCCTTTTTCTATCAGACCCTTTATAAAGTATAGCACATAATTATACTGGAAAGGACCTAAGCCGCTCTATCCCTGCGGAAAAAACGCGTAGTACGAAGCATGCCTTTGCTCCTATACACTATATGCAGCGAGTTCGACTAACAACAAAAAAACCTTTCTTCTTGGAAGAAAGGCTTTTGGTCACTTTCTGCAAGCCGAATATCATACATGAATAAGCTTGCAAAAAAGTGTATTTTGTTTAATTTGCAGATAAACTGCGATGCGCGGAATGTCTTGTCGGACCTACGAATTCATTTAGCGGGAAGCCATTGGAGATGGCTTGTGTAATGAATGCCTTCGCTTGCTGTACCGACTCTCGAACGGTCAAGCCTTTGGCAAGATTAGCTGTAATGGAAGCGGATGACGTGCAGCCCGCACCATGGGTATACTTCGTTACAATAGTATCGGCTTCGAACCATTCAAAGCTGTTTCCGTCATAGAGCAGGTCCATCGCTTTGCCTTCGCGGATCTTGCCTCTGTCTTTAATCAGCACATTCTTCGCGCCGCGCTCGTGAATGATGGCCGCAGCCTCCTGCATTTGATCCAGGGTCGTGATTGGACCGGACTTGGCCAGCTGGGACGCCTCGAACAGGTTTGGCGTTACCAAATCGGCGCGCGGGAGAAGGAACTCCAGCATCGCTTCCGTATTTTCCGGCTGCAGCACTTCATCCGTGCCTTTGCAGACCATCACCGGATCGATGACGATCCGTTCCAGGTTATAGCGGTCGATATACTGGGACACGAGCTCGATGATCTCTACGGATCCGAGCATGCCGGTCTTCATCGCGTCGATGCCAATGCCCTCGAGCACGGTTTTCAACTGCGTTTCTACAATATCTAGCGCCACCGGGAAAACCTGATGATCCCATGTCTTCGGTTCCATGCAGACAATCGTGGTCAGTGCGGTCATTCCGTATACGTCAAATTCCTGAAACGTCTTCAGATCAGCCTGGATGCCAGCGCCGCCGCTCGTATCCGAGCCCGCTACTGTTAGTGCTTTTCGTATCGTCATGTTCCATGTTCCCTTCGCTTGTAAAATGATTACTCTATTATAAGAAAAACTCCGATTGGCGTCTATTCATTGATGCGTCGAATTCGTATGCGACTATTCAAAGACGAATCTGAGAGATATCACATCACTCCGCATACGGATTGTTCTTCCGATCGCTGTTGCCCCCAGATTTCCTTTGAATCACGATATATATCGTTGAAATCCGTGGGCAAAGGCGTACGCTTCGCTTCTACAGAACAATTCCGCCTTCTCCGTTGGAGCATTTTTTTTTAAAAACTTTAAAGAGACAAACTCACTTTACCGTCGTTTCTCAGACGGCGAATTCTGAGAGTTATACACCACTCCGCATACGGATTGTTCTTCCGATCGCTGTTGCCCCCAGATTTCCTTGAATCACGATATACATCGTTGAAATCCAGGGGCAAAGGCGCACGCTTCGCTTCTACAGAACAATTCCGCCTGCTCCGTTGGAGCATTTTTTTTAAAACCGGCGAATTCTGAGAGTTATGCATCAACTCGCATGCGGTTTGTTCTTCCGATCGCTGTTGCCCCCAGATTTCCTTGAATCACGACATACATCGTTGAAATCTGGGGGCAAAGGCGCACGCTTCGCTTCTCCAGAACAATTCCGCCTGCTCCGTTGGAGTTTTTCTTTTAACCCCTGAAAAAAATTCACTTTTGCGTCTATTTACGATGTCAGATAGGCATACTCCCGGATGTGACTGCATCACTACGCATGTATGAGTTTTATAGCTTGTACCGTTCCGCACCCAATAGGGAGCGAAAGCCCCCTACGGAGTGACATCCTGCATCTTATTGTTCCGTTAAGATCACCGGGCCATCCTTTGTGATGGCGAGGGTATGCTCATACTGCGCGGACCATTTGCCGTCCACTGTTCTCGCGGTCCATCCGTCTGAGTCGATCTTGCATTGATATGTGCCAAGATTCAGCATCGGTTCAATGGTGATGACCATGCCCTCTTTAAGCCGTGTCCCACGGTTGGGTGGGCCGTAATGCGGCACTTGCGGCTCCTCATGCATATTTTCGCCGATAGCGTGCCCCACGAAGTGGCGGACGACCGATAAATTTTGAGATTCGGCATAGGTTTGAATCGCATGGGAGATGTCTCCGATTCGATTGCCGATCACCGCTTGCTCAATGCCGAGATACAGGGATTTCTTCGTTACGTCCAGCAGATGCTGCGCTTCCTCGGACACGTTTCCGACCGGATAGGACCAAGCGGAATCGGCGAGCCAGCCATCATACTTCACCACCATATCAATGGTAACGATATCCCCGTCCTTCAATGGCTCATGGTTCGGAAAACCATGGCAAATCACGTCATTCACCGACGCGCAGGTGGCAAATGGATATCCGTGATATCCCTTCTGCTCCGGTGTCGCGCCGCGCTCTGCCAGAAACCGCTCGACAAATTGATCAATTTCCAGTGTCGTCACGCCCGGTTTAATCATCTTGGCAATCTGCCGGTGGCATTCGGCGAGAATGTCCCCGGCCTTGTTCATCTTGGCGATTTGTTCTTGTGTTTTGAGGATTATCAATCCTGCTCACTCCTTCTCCATGGGCTGTTATCTCCTATTCAAATCAAAAAGCCTTAGCTGACCGAAGATTGTTGAGGACAGGCACCCGCCTCTCCTCACTCCCCGGCCAATAAGGCTGATTCACAATCACAAGGTGTATCTGCTTTCTTCTTGTCTTGTATCCAGAAAAAGAAAAGCTAAAAGCGCCCTACATCATCTTATTCTACTCCTAAGCCAAAGGAACCTCAATGATTTCCATGATGAAGGTCTGCCTTTCGGTTTACACTCGGGCAGGAACGGGAGCCGAGGCGTATGCTTGTTGCATCCTTGGGGGCAGCTTCAACTCGGCTGTAACCCAGAACGTCATATGACTTTCAATGACCATGAACAGAATCAGGGCAGGCAGCATTTTATCTAACTTCGAACTTCATTTATCCAATGACAATCGTTTCTCCTCATATCATAAAGTATAATTTAAGGTTGCGCAGAAACGATAATTTTACACGCGAGATCACAATTCCTTTCTTTTTTCCTATGTTCATTATATCAAAAGGGTCGTTTCGTTAGCTTTCCACTTGTTTCCGCTCCTTCTGGGTCATATCACTCTTCTCCTTGGACAAGAACCAGCCGAGGACCGCGATTAGGATTAATACGCCCCAGAATATAAGCTTCCAGCCGGTGCTTTTCGGAAACGTCTTTTCCAATACAGCGATATCCGGGTGTGCGAGCGTATAGACGGCCAGCTTAATGCCTACCCATCCCACGATCAAGAATGCAGCCGTTTCCAAGCCGGGTCTTCTAACGAGCAGCTTTCCGAAATACGATGCGGCGAACCGCATGATCACCAAGCCGATAATTCCGCCTGTCAGGATAACGAGGAATTGTCCACCGTCCATGCCCCCGATATTCGGGAGACCGGTTTCCGGCAGAGTCAAGGCGAGGGCAACGGCAGCCAAAATCGCATCGACCGCAAATGCAATGTCCGCGAGTTCCACCTTTAATACGGTAACCCAGAAATTTTCCTGTTTCGTTTCGGCTTCATTCAAATGTTTCTTCTTCTTCACAAAGAACTGTTTGACAATATGATTGATACTGATATACAGCAGGTAAAAGGCTCCAATCGCCTGTACGTACCAGACATCCGCCAAGAATGAGATAATAAAGAGTGAGGCAAAACGGAATACAAAAGCTCCGGCCAACCCGTAAAATAGTGCCTTCTTCCTCTTATCCTCCGGCAAATGTTTAACCATGATGGACATGACGAGTGCATTATCGGCTGCGAGAATCCCTTCGAGTCCAATCAACACCAGCAGCACCCACCCATATTCGAGCAACAGTCCCATTTCCAAACGCAATCTCTCCTTCTTTTTTTTGAATGATCCGATTTTTCGTTTCAAAAGGTGGAAGGAAACAAAAAACCTTTATCCCGAAAATCGGCGATAAAGGTATCTACCCAGAAATAGGCTGTAGGAATAAGCACCTTTACCGAATCGGCAAAGGTCTCGCAAACAACTTTCGTTGCCAACAAAGCCGGAGACACGTTCGTGTCACGAATTGACGACTTTGCTGCGACTGCTACTCCCCTTTACTTGAATACAAGAATTATAGCATGGCCGTTTACTACCGCCAATAGATCTTCAAAAATTTTACATTGGCTTTACATTTCCCTTTCTCTTCCTCCAAAAATAGAGCCATAGCCCCACTGCCAGCAGCACTACAACAGCCCCCCACAGGACGTGTTTCAGTGAGAATTGAGATTGACCAGCATTCTGGCCTTCGCCTGGTGGCACCCCCTCCGCAAGCGTATCGAGCCCGGATTCACCCGGAGCAGATGCATCGTCTGGTGGATATCCATCTCCAAGCTCGGTTAGCTCTTTAGTTGCGGTGGAGAGGAGCTTCGTGCCATCACACATCCCTGTTCTCAGCTGACCCGATTCTGCAGACGCGAACACCAAAAAATCGCTTCCTACGGCAAACTGATCATAACCGCAGCTGGCTGATGACACAGCCGTTGTAAGCTCCGTCATTCCGGCTAATTCGCCCTTCCATACTTCCGTTACCTCTAACGTAACCTGAACCGGATCTGCGGATGACATCACCAGCTTCGGCTTCGGGCCAACCAGCTTGGTGACTCTGCCTGCAAATATCGCTGCACTCCGTTCCAGGCTCTCCTCAACCGTAGGCGACCCCGCACAGGAACAAGCAAATACGTCAGCTGGTTTGACCGTGTACAGGCTCACGAGCAGCAGCAAGCAGCTAAGCATAATCCTAACCATGGATTGTCTCATAAATGAATCACCTCATTCCTTAGACGGCCATCTTCTCCAAAATGTTCCAGATATCAATAAATGAACCGATCTGGGATCTACCTCCACAGAACACGGTGAGGCAGGCACTGGAAGGGGTGGTTATCTCGGTTATCTAAAGGGAGAGGAGACCCCGCAAGAGGCTCCATCGGCATTGGCTATTTACTGGCGATGATCAGATAATGACGCTCTGTCGGATACTCGATTCCTTCCACATGCAGCCCTGCTTGCTCCAACAAAGCCTTCATCACATGCGGATCAACCCGGTTCGGACGGGGAACCCGTTTCTCGGCTGGATCCTCCTGCCACTCCAGACACATGCATCGTCCTCCTGGCCGCAGCACCCTTGCCATCTGACGGATGGACTCCTCCAGCTGATCGGTAATATGAAGGATCAAGGAGGCAATGACCCGATCCACAGCTTCATGCTGGAAAGGAAGCTTTTCCAACATGCCCTCCATTACCTTCATATTCGTGAGTCCCTGTTCCTGTGCCCGCCCCCTCATCATCTCCAGCATGGCTGGCTCGGTATCCAGCGCGTAAACCGTGCCTTTCGTTAACGAGGCTGCCGGTATGGAAAAATAGCCGGTACCTGCCCCGATGTCAAGGACATCCACCTCGCCATTCACTTGGAGCTTCTCTAGCAGCGAAGATGCCGGTAACTCCTTCTTCCTTTCCGGACTTTCCAATCGGTCTATGAGTGACGGATCAAAGCTCTCTTTCATTGGTATCTCTCTCCTCCTCGCATGATTGCACTTTGCTTATATGTACTTGTATGAACCCAGTGAGGGGGAGAACTCCCCCTGTCGGTCTACCATACCGTTGATAGGGAACGATGTAAACCGGTTTATATCATTGTATCGATCCTTCTATCACGGTATCGATACGATTAATGCTGTTTCGGAACCATTATATATAATAATTGATCGCAATGAACACGCTGATTTATGATAAACCAGACTAAAAAGGGCATCCCCACGATCATAATGACCATGAAGTTGCCCCATTTGTACCATTAGTCACGCTTATCCTCAATCAGCACCTGCTCTGCCAGAAAATCCGCGAGATGAACGGCCTCTACGCCATTTTGTTTACCGGCACGCTCGATCCCCCACTTCATCTGCAGCAGACATCCCGGGTTCGAAGTCACGATAACCTTGGCTCCGGTAGCCTCCACATGCTCCATTTTGCGATCCAAAAGCGTGGTCGACATTTCTGTCTGGGTCAGATTATAAATGCCGGCGGAACCGCAGCATACCTCGGCCCCCTGTAGCTCGCACATCTGTACACCAGGAAGGTGCTCCATCAGCTGGCGCGGCTCGCCTTGTACCCTCATCACATTTCGCAAGTGGCAAGAGTCCTGATAGGTGACCGTTATGGCCTCGTTCTGTGCGCTCTCCGCATGAATCGGCGTAAGCGGCCGACCGAAGCTGTGCAGCAGCTCGGAGATGTCCTTCACCTGATCTGCAAAACGAACCGCCGCTTGCTGAAGCCGCTCATCCGGCTCTGCATGCATCAGATGATCGTATTCCTTCAGCAGTGCGCCACAGCCTCCAGCATTGCTTGCGATGTAATCCACGTTCGCTTCCCCGAAAGCCCATATGTTCTGACCGGCCAGCTGCTTGGCATCGCCCATCTCACCGGCATGCGCATGCAGCGCTCCGCAGCATACCTGCTCCTCCGGAACGACAATTTCGAACCCGGCCTGACGTAGCAGCCGTACGGTGTTCACGTTCGTGGATGCAAACATGACATCCATGATGCAGCCACGGAACATGCCGACCCGGCCAACCTTAGCCCCGGCCGCAGGGATAACCATAAGCCTTGAACCGCTGTCTGTCGTCTCGCGGCGGTAGGGCAAGCCAGCCTTGCTCCACAGCTCTTCCAGGCCGTCGCCCGTTACGGGAGGCAGCGCCTTCTCCAGCTGCTGAAGATGGTCGGGAAACAGCTTCATGGCTCCGGAACTGCGCGCAAACTTTTGAAGGCCAGATTTCTGATAAAAGGAAAGCGTCTTGCCGATCAGCTTCAACCTTCCGCGATGCGGGAATAGCCCTTGCAGGAATGTTTTGCGAACGATCCGCACCGGCAGCGAATACGGCTTCTCGGCAGCAATAGCTGCCCGGGTCTGCTCGATCAGCTGGCCGTATTTCACATCGGAAGGACAAGCAGGCTCACAGGCTCTGCAGCCCAGACAAAGATCCATCTGGCTCCGAAAGCTATCATCCGGCTCCATCAAACCATCCACAACCGCTTTCATAAGCGCAATCCGCCCGCGCGGGGAGGCAGCTTCGAGCCCTGTCTCGAGGAATGTCGGACAGGCGGTCTGACAAAACCCGCAGCGCATACAGTTCGTCAATTGATCCTCGTCCAGCGTCAGCTTCAGCGATTGAGCAAGCTTCTCATGGGTTGAATTCATGCGCTCTCGCCTCCTCTCACGATGTTTGGATCTTCTGATCCTGATCCGAAATCGAGTCCCGCTCTGCCTGCTCCGTCCGATCCTGGAAGACAATCCGCTTCCGGGTTTCCGCAAACAGCTTGCCGGGATTCATGATTTGGTGCGGATCGATCGCATCCTTAATGGATTTCATCATTTGGATGCCGGCAGCGCCCACCTTCCATTCCAGGTAAGGGGCCTTCACGATACCGACGCCATGCTCACCGGTAATGGTGCCCCCCATGGCAATCGCCGCCTCAAAGATTTCGGCGAATGCCTGCTCCACACGGTGAATCTCTTCCGGGTCACGGGCATCCGTCATCGCGGTCGGATGCAGATTGCCGTCCCCGGCATGGCCAAATGTGCAAATCTGCACATCGTATTTCTGTGCGATACGCTGAACTTCAAGCACCATGTCCGCAATCTTCGAACGCGGAACCGTCGCGTCCTCCAGGATCGTGGTCGGCCGCAATCGAGATAGCGCAGCAAGCGCGCTCCGTCTCGCTTCCATTACCTTCGCCCCTTCTTCCGGTGTCTTGGCGATGTTGAGCTGAACCGCGCCGGAGGCGAGACATATCTCTTCCAGCTTCTTCAAATCCCGCTCCACATCATCGACGCTGCCGTCCTGCTCAATCGCGAGCATCGCTTTGGCGTGAACCGGCAGTCCGATTTTGGCAAAATCCTCAACCACCTGGAGGGTCGGCTGATCCATGAATTCCAAGGTACACGGGAAAATATGATTCGCTATAATATTCGACACCGTTCGAGCCGCCGCGTTGAGATCGTCATAGACGGCAACCATGGCCTTCCTGTAAGAAGGCTTCGGAATCAACTTGACCGTGGCCTCGGTCAGAATGGCCAGCGTACCGCCCGATCCTACCAACAGCCGGGTCAAATCATACCCTGCCGCGTCCTTCACCAGCTTGCCGCCCGTGCGCAGGATGCTGCCATCCGGCAATACGGCTTCCAGGCCAAGGACATAATCCTTGGTCGTTCCATACTTCAAGCCACGCAGGCCACCAGCCCCCAGGGCGATATTACCACCCATCGTGCAGATGATCATGCTGCTTGGATCCGGAGGATAGAACAGTCCTGTCCGTTCAACCGCCAGATGAAACTGCTTCGTATTCAGACCGGTCTGGAAGGTGGCTGTCAGGTTATCCGAATCGATCTCCAGCAGCTTATTCATTCGGGTCATAACCACGATCAGACCGCCCTGAAGCGGAATGGTCCCGCCGCACAGATTGCTGCCTGCGCCCCGCGTAATAACGGGTATGCGGTGTTTTGAGCAAATTTTGACGATGTCGGATACTTCCTGCGTGCTTCCAGGAAAGATAACCCCGTCCGGCATCGCTTGATATAGCGGCGTAGCATCATAACTGTAAGAGACGAGACTTTCCGGATCGTCCTTGAACCACTTCCCGCCAACCACGGCGGCCAGCTGCTCGCGAATAACAGATTCCAGCACGTGTTGTTTCCCCCTCCCCTATACGGGTTTGACTACAATAAAGATAATCACTTTTCTTTCCAAGATCGCTGCCTAACATTATCTATACACCTTCGCTTGGTACTTCCGTCCCGCGGGCTTTAATGAACGGTCTATGCATGGGTTTATGCATGGGTTTATGCATGGCTTTATCCACGGCTTTATCCACGGCTTATGCATGGTTTATACACGGAGAACCTGGCAAAACCTATGACTCTGGCAATCCGGCTTGATGCGAACATTTCTGCCGGCGAGGTACAGATCACGGTGATTTGATGTCTATGCATCCTCCGCTATGGCAGGGCCAGCTTCCCCATAACGGTTGAGCGGTCGGCTCCCGTAGCAGCAGGCAAATTGTTAGGAACGCCGAGCATGAAGTCATTACCTAACAGTGCAAAAATCACGGCTTCCTTCGCATCGTCATCCAAGCCCAGCGCCTTGGAGGTCATGACTTTCTGTTCAGGCAGCAGCTCGCTTAACATGGAGAGCAGTGTCTTGTTGTGCGCTCCTCCGCCGGTCACGATCACTTCATCGATCTTGTAACGGGGAAACACATATCTCACATAGCTATCCGCAATGGTACGGGCGGTAAACGCCGTAGCCGTTGCCATCACGTCCTCATCCGAAAGCTTCCTGAGCCTGGCTTGTTCCAAGAATGAAACCGCGTAATTGTGACCAAACACTTCTCTTCCTGTTGATTTGGGCGGCTCCATGTGAAAATAAGGATGCTCCATCATCTCGCCTAACAAGACCTGATCCGGGTTGCCTCGGGCAGCCCATTTTCCGCTGTCGTCATATGAAAGCTGCCCTTCGGACAGCATATGGGCTACGGCATCCATGATCATATTGCCAGGCCCGGTATCAAAGGCCAGCACATCCGCAGGATCCGCCCCTGCGGGCAGCGCCGAGCAATTGCCGATCCCGCCGATGTTCTGCAGCAGCCTTCCCCGCTGCGGGTGCCGGAACAGGATCAAATCTCCGTAAGGAGCAAACGGGGCCCCTTGCCCCCCTACCGCCATATCTGCGGGCCGGAAATCTCCTACCGTAAGTTTGCCAGTATGCTTGGCGATAACGGAAATATCGCCGATCTGTAGAGTCGAAGCGACAGCATAGGGATCACCTTGTTCGGGTACAGGCTGATGCCAAATCGTCTGTCCATGGGAGCTTACTAAATCCACCTCATCGATTTGCATGCCGGCATCGGCAACCGCTTCCAGAACTGCCGCTCCAAACTGATACCCCAGGTATGCATTCATGCTGCAAACAGCAGCGCTATTGGATTTCTCTTCACTGCATAAATCGCGCAGCCGCTGACGGAGCTCCGGTTCGTAAGGCTTGCTATAGTAATGCAGCAGTTCAACCGATGCCTCAAGGCCGCTTCCGTGTATGCGGACGATGGCCGCATCGATGCCGTCAAGCGAAGTACCTGACATCAGGCCGACCACAACGGTCGGCCCTCCATCCTTCCATGGTGAGAACATCCTTTACGCCTCCCCATACAGCAGATAAGGAGCCCGCATCGTTCTCCACTGCTCCGCATCCTTGCCCCACTCGGCAACAATGCGCTGAAGTCCGGCTTCTTCGTGGATGTGCCGGCGGACATCCTCGCTACCCGTAAGCAAATCAATAAAATACCGGTTACGTCCCTCCGGTGGGGTAAGCCACTGGAACTGATCCGGGTACATCCGGCTGAACAGGTGCAGCAGCACAAGTCCTGTTCGCACAGCTTCCACTTCTGCCGGATTCGTTACAAACAGCATCACCCCGCCACAGCCTTCGCCCTGATGCTTCGAGAAGGTAGGCGTCATGTACATGGAATGGGCATGCACGCCCGGCAGTCCGTACACGTTGAATGCCTTCGCAAGCTCTTCGCCATTCACCCATGGAGCCCCGATCCATTCGAACGGCCGGGTCGTTCCCCTGCCTTCCGAAAGATTGGTCCCTTCGAAGAAACAGGTTCCGCTGTACAGCCGAACCGTATCCATCGTGGGAATGTTCGGCGAAGGCAGCACCCACGGAAGACCCGTGTCGGTATAAACCATGTCGCGCGTCCAGCCTTCAAGCTGAATCACATCCAGATCGCAGCCCGTTCCCCGCAAGTCGTTGGCCATGCGCGCGAATTCGCCGATGGTCATCCCGGTACTAATCGGAATTTGCCATCCACCCACCATGGATTCATATCCCGGCTGTAGCAAGCCGCCTTCGCAGCGCTCGCCTCCCAGCGGATTCGGCCGGTCCAGGACAAGCAGGCTCTTGCCATGCTCGGCGCATGCCTCCATGACATACAGCAGCGTCGTCATATACGTATAAAAACGCACGCCAAGGTCTTGAATATCGAAGATGACCGTGTCCACGTTTTTCAGCATGTCAGCGTCCGGTTTGCGCCGCGAACCGTACAGGCTGTAAACCGGCACGCCGAATACAGGGTCCACTTCATCATCGACGTGTTTGCCTGCCTGAAGCTGACCTCGCAGCCCATGCTCGCAGGCAAACAACGCCGTTAATTCCGACTCGGGCAAGCCTGCAATCACCTCGATAGATGAACGAAAATCCGACGTGAGCCCCGTCGGATTCGTGATGACGCCAAGGCGACGACCCGTGATTTTCTCATGCTTGATGCTCGGCAGCATATCAATTCCGCTCCGCACATTGCTTCTCATCATATGCTTACACCTCTCGCTTCCGAGGCTACCAGACCGTCTTCCGCCGGTTTGGCCTCTTCCGGATTCAGTACATTATACGTAACCTTATGCTGGTATATGGCCCACATGCCGTTAAACAAAAATCCAAAACCAACGACCGTTACCAGCAGCGGGATCGCAACGCAGAAGGCTTGAAAGCATGCGCCCAGCGTATAGGCCGGATATTTCAGGAACAGCTTGACACTGTGGGCCATGGCCTTGAAGATGCCCATCCCTTCCTGAATGACAAGCTGAAACGTGTAGAATTGGGAGATGAGCGCCATGATGACAAAATAGGTTTGGAACACGCCAATCGCAAGATAGCCGATTCCTTCTTTGCCCCCGTAATACCACCAGGTGGACCACAAAATGAGCGCCATCACCACAAAGAAGAAGCCCATGATTACGGCAGGTCCGAGTCCCTTGATCGCGCCTTGGAACACATCCTTAAGTCTTGACTTGCCCCGCTCTGTTCGGCGGTGATACGCATAACAAACACCATAAAAGAGCGGCATATACAGAATCGGCAGCAGCACCAGCGCTGCCCACAGCGGCACAAACATGACCACCGTCACGAGCACCAGTGAGGTAATCATGCTGTATAAGGCCACCGCCGTAATCTCACGGTAAATCTCAACCCCTGTCTTCTTCAACACATCATTCAGCTTGCGCATAGCTTTCCTCTCCTCTTCGTCGTTGTTTACCAATCGATACGCTGTTCCGTCTCAGGATCGAAGAAATGCACCTTATCGAAATTGAAAATGAAGGTTTTGTCCATGCCCGGATAACCCGTCGTTTCCGGGTGAACCTTCGCGGTAACCGTCCGGTTTCCAACGCGGAAGTACACCAGGTTCTCTGAACCGAGATGTTCAACAACCTGAACCTTGGTGGAGTACTTGTAATCCAGATTAGTTGTTCCTGGCAGATCCTCACCCGTAATGTGCTCGGGACGGACGCCCAGGATAAGATGCCTGTTCTCGTATTTGCTCAGCGCACCCGCCATCGCATCCGGAATAGTAAATGCCCCGCCTTCCATACGGAGGACGTTCCCTTCCTTATGCACATCGATAAAGTTCATCGGCGGGGAACCGATAAAGCCGGCTACGAACATGTTCTGCGGATTCGCATACAGCTCCGTCGGCGAAGCGATCTGCTGGATAATGCCGTTGTTCATCACGACGATCCGCTCACCGAGCGTCATCGCTTCAACCTGATCATGCGTTACGTATACAATGGTAGCTTCCAGACGCTTGTGCAGCTCGGACAGCTCTACCCGCATCTGCACGCGAAGCTTCGCATCCAGGTTCGAAAGCGGCTCGTCAAACAGAAACACCTGCGGATCGCGCACGATGGCCCGCCCTACCGCAACACGCTGACGCTGTCCGCCGGACAGCTCGCGCGGCTTCCGGTCAATCATCGACTCCAAGCCGAGAATGGAGGCTGCCTGCGATACCTTTTGCTCAATATAAGCCTTGGGCTTCTTCAGGTTCTTCAAGCCGAAGGAGAGATTCTCGCGAATGGTCATATGAGGATACAGCGCATAATCCTGGAACACCATCGCGATATCCCGATCTTTCGGGTGAAGATTATTTACTACTCTGTCGCCGATGATGATGTCACCGGAGGTTTGACGTTCCAGCCCGGCAATCATGCGCAGCGAGGTGGTTTTGCCGCAGCCGGAAGGACCGACAAATACCACGAACTCTTTATCATTGATCACAAAGTCCGACCCCGCTACAGCGGTAAACGTCCCTTTGTTGTCGTCTACAAATTCTTTTCGTATATTACGGAATTCTACGCGTGCCATAACTTTGCCTCCTTCTAGCCTTTAACGGCTCCAATGGTGATGCCTTGCAGGAAATAGCGCTGAAGCGAGAAGAACAGGATCATCATCGGCAGTGCCGCGACGGTTGCTCCAGCCATAAGTGCGCCGAAATCGGTCGTGTCCGCATAAACGAAGGAAGCAAGACCGACTTGAATGGTCCTCATTTCCGTCGAATTGGTCACGAGGAAGGGCCAGAAGAAATCGTTCCAGGATGCAACGAACGTGAAAATCGCCAGCACGGCAAGACCCGGTTTGGCCATTGGGAGAATGACCTTCCAGAAGATGCCGAATTCGCCGCAAGCGTCGATACGAGCTGCATGAATCAGAGAGGTAGGCAGTGATGACATGTACTGCTTCATCAAGAAAATGTTGCCCACGCTTACAATGCCGGGAAGAAGAATAGCCGTGTATGTATTCCCGAGATCAAATACGTCAATCATCAAAATATAGAGCGGAATCAGCGTCACTTGCGCCGGGATCATCATCGTGCTGAGCAAAACCCAGAATACCGCTTTGTTCCCCGGGAACTTCAGCTTCGCAAAGGCATAACCTGCGAGCGAGGCCAGGAATACGTTGGTCACCGTCAGGATGGATGAGATCAATAAGGAGTTAAAGAGCCACCTCATGACGTTGGTTTTGCCAAAAAAACGCTCGTACGGGGCCACGGAAAATACGTCCGGAATCATTTTCGGGATAAACGAAGCCGCTGACTTGGTGTCCTGCACAGAGCCAATCAACATCCAGTACATCGGAATGATCGTCAGAACGCTCCATACCACCAGGATGACCGAAGCCACAATCAGCATGATCACTTTTGATCTTGATTTCATAGGTGCACCCCCTTTTAGCTTCAGAAATATGCATTAATACTCCACGTCGGACGAGAAGTATTTGAACTGAATGACGGAAATGACAATAATCAATGCGGCCAATACAAAAGATTGCGCTGCCGCGAGTCCAAATTCATAGAAGTTGAATGCGGTGCTGTAAATCAGGTAGGCGATGGTTGTCGTCGCGAAGTTCGGACCGCCCTGCGTCATCAGATACACTGAGATAAACACCTGGAAGGACGTAATGACGCCCGTCACCAGCAGATACAATGTGGTTGGTTTCATCAGCGGCCACGTAATGCTCCAGAATTTGGACCAACCGCTAGCATGGTCAATATCCGCGGCTTCATAGAGCGATTTGGGAATCCCGCCCATGGCGGCCAAATAAAGAATAATGCCCGCACCATGCGAACCGAGCCAGTTCATCAAGATAAGCGAAAAGAGCGCGGTGTTCGATTTGCCGAGCCATATGACCGGGTCAAATCCGAATAATCCAATGAAGCGATTCAACAGCCCGGCATGGGTCGGATCGTAAATTGCGAGCCATACCACCGAGATGGTGACGCCGGAAGCAACGGCCGGCAAATACATCGTAGCCTTGAAGAACGTTTGCCATTTATTCTTCATCTGAAAAATAAAAAAGGATAAAGCATACGTGATGACAATGTTCACCGGAACGGTACCGATCGTGAATAAAACCGTATTCCTCATGGATTTCCAGAACACTTCATCCTGTACCATCCGTGTATAGTTGTCAGTTCCAATCCATTCAGAGCCCATCACGCTGTATTCCTGAAAGCTCATCAGAAAAGCGGAGGCGACCGGGTAAAGCGTAAATATCAAGAACAACAGTACGGGAGCCAGAATGAATAAATACGCCCATCCATATTCGCGTAGATAACCCTTCATTGGGGGACGCGAAGGCCGGGTTTGCGCCGGGGCAGTCTGCATTTGATTTCCTCCTTTGCGCACAGGTGAAGTATTTTCATGAAGCCTTTTGAACCTTAAATCAATTGGTTTAAAAAGGGAGTGACCCGTTTTGTTCCTGCTAAGGACAACGGGACACCCCCTTATAACTTCAATTACTGTCCTAGAATTTGTTTGCCTTTATCCTTGAAGTCCTGCGCGATCTGCTCCGGTGTCTTCTCACCCGAGAACAGCGCCTGAATGTTCGGCTTCACTACTTGCTCCTTGAATTTCTTCTGGTTACCTGAAGCCTCTGCATCGAGGTTCAGGGTCACCGGAATTTCTTTGAAGTTCGCAAAAATTTCCGCTGCTTTAATGGTGGATTCCGTACCGAGTCCTTTGCCTTCATAAAACTCCGCTTGGGATTTACGAACGAAAGGCAGCACCAGTTCATTCGCGGAATTACCGGCTTTCGCGCCGCTCAGTCCTTCCATGATCAGGAACGTGTTCTTTGCGTGCTCTTCGCCTTTATCCTTCTTCTGTTTGAACGCTACGTAGCCTTCACCAAACATGGAGGTCTTCCGCTCAGCCCCGTCGTTATGCGGAACCGGCAGCAGGACGAAATCGATTTTCGCGCCCTGTACAGTACCGCTGTCAATATCCTTCGCGCGGTTCTGGAGCATTACGTCATAGTAAGGAATCGCTTTGGACACGATCGCGGCTTCCTCTGCATAGAACAGATCCATCCGTTTGGCCGGCGTAATCGCTGCGGTCTCGGCAGGCAAATGCCCGGCTTTCATCAGATCGGACACGAATGTCATTGTATCCAGAATCCGCTCGTCGTTCCATTGGAACTCGCCTTTATCATTCAGAACGTCCGGCATGCCGTTGCTGCGCGTCAGCATTTCCATGAAGTCCAGGGAAGTACCGTCGGTCACCAGCGCATACTGCGTATTGCCGTTCGGAAGTTTCTTGGTCAATTTCTCGGCAGCTGCCTTGAATTCAGTCCAAGTCCAGCCGTTCTCTTGAATAGCCTTCCAGTCGATGCCGGCTTCTTCGAGAATCTTCTTGTTGCCGCCCCACGCCCAGAGGGATTGGTACAGCGGAAGTCCATATTGTTTACCCTGGATTTGGCCCAGCTCAAGCGTTCCCGGCAGGTAGTCGTTTTTGATCTCGTCTGTAATATAAGGGGTAAGCTCCAGTGCAAGGCCCGTATCCACATAAGCTCCATCCACCGCGTGGAAATAGAGGTCAGGCGGGTTACCGGCATTCAAGGCCACATCGAACTTCTTCGGACCCTCAGCCCAGGAGAGCACTTCGGTTTGGACTGTAATGTGCGGATATTTTTCTTTCAGATCCGCTACATGCTCTTTCAACTCATCTTCGTATTTACCATGAACCGGATAAGTCCAGACGACAACCGTATCCTGCTTCGGTGCGGCTTCACCATTTCCTTCCGAAGTGGTTCCTGTTCCGCCTTCCGGAGTCTTCGCCCCGCCGGAACCGCCGCAAGCTGCGGTAAACACGAGCATTAAAGAAGCCAACAATGTAAGCCAACCTTTTTTCTTCATGTACTACTCCCCTTATCATTTATATATTTGTGGTTTTCGCTATGAACTACAACCGTTTGATCGCTTGCCGGCTCTCATCCAGGTATTTCACTGAATTCTCGTAATTCCGGCTGGCGACGCCAAGATATAAAATATCGATAAGATTAAGCTGCGTAATGCGAGAGGACATCGCGCCACTGCGAATCTCGTTCTCCGTGGAGGAAGTGTACAAGGGAATGTCCACCGATCGGCTCAAGGTAGAATCACCGTATTTGGTAATGCCAATCGTCTTGCATCCCTTCTCCTTCGCAATAGCTGCTGCGCGGATCACTTCATCCGTTTCACCGGAGTAGGAAATGCATACGGCCGCATCATCTGGAGTCAGCAGCACCGCCGAGGTGAGCTGAACATGAGGGTCCGGAAACGATATGCATACCTTGTTAATCCGCAAAAATTTCTGCTGGGCATCCATCCCGATCAGATTGGAAGCCCCTACCCCGAACATGAAAATGCGCTTCGACTGATCGAGGGCCAGAACGGCCTCTTCCACCTTCCCTTCCTCCATAATCTTCATCGTATCCCGAATCGATTGAATGTTGTTGTTCGAGACGTTCTGTATAATTGCAGAAATGCTGTCATTGGGCCGGATATCCTGATACCCGGTGGCTAATGGCTCCTGCAAGTCTCCAGCTACCTTCAGCTTCAGATCCTGATAGCCTTTGAAACCCATCGTTTTGCACAGGCGTACAATGGCAGCCTGACTGGAACCGCTTCGGACTGCAAGATCCGCGACCGACATCTGTATCATCTCTGCCGGTTCCTGCAAAATGAAGGCTGCAACTTTGCGCTCGGACGGATTTAATGAATCATACACCTCACGCAATCGAACCAATCCGCCGTTCATTTCTTGCCCCCCCTTTACAAATCATCCTCTGACGATCACTTCTATGTAACATTACCTTACACAACTTGGATGAAAGCATGACTGGTATCGCTTTCAATATCAGTGGATTGAGTTCATTATAAATTGTATGAAATTATATTTCAATACTTAATTCATGATTTAAAATTTTATTTTACAACACTTCCGTTTTCTCCTATACTGGATATAGAAAGCGAAGTGGTTCAATATGGAAATTTTTATCGGTGTTGATGGTGGCGGTACCAAAACCGAAGCAACCGCTATCAATAGTGCTGGAGAAGTGTTTTCCCGGTATACCGGAGGTTCCACCAATCCTTACATTGTAACCTTTGATAAAGCGATGGAGGAACTCCGAACGGTGTTGGATGGGCTTTTGGCACCTCTTTTTAATAAGTCATTATTTTTCACATCAATATGTCTTGGAATGTCAGGTATAAGCTCTGCAGAAGAACGACGTCGTGTTCAGTCTTTCCTTCATTCCTATTTCCAGCAGCGGCAGCTCTCGATGCGTATTTACATGCGCTCGGAAGCCGAAATTTCATTAATGGCCGTACTGGAACGTCAGTATGGAATCCTTGCGATATCGGGAACCGGATCCAATACCTACGCTATAACCAAATCGGGAGACATCCACCGCGTCGGTGGCTGGGGACATCTTCTTGGAGACGAAGGCAGCGGTTATCAGATCGGACTTCAGACTCTGAAAACTGTCATTAAGAGCCACGAGGGCATTTTGCCACCCACCATCATGAGCAGCTTAATTGTTGCAGCCTATCCTCTCCAGCATATTACCGATCTCAAATCCTACATTTATCAGCCCGCTATAACGAAACAGGATATCGCTTCCTTCGCCCGCTGCTGCATAGAAGCAGCCGAAGCCGGTGATGAAGCGGCAGACCGTATCATCCGGCAGCAGGCAGCAGAACTGGCCGATACAACAAGCGCTCTCATCAGGCAGCAAGCTGAATTCGCTGAGAGTGAACTCGTGCGGATCGGCTCGATCTTCAAGCATTCGCCATTGTTTCGGGAAACGTACGTCGGCATTCTGCTATCGCGTTATCCCCGCCTCCGGTTCCCAGAAGGAAATCGTGAACGTACACCAGCCCATGGTGCGGCCCTGTTAGCCTACAAGCTATTTACAGACGGCGTCTCTGACTTGCTGTAGCTTTACATCAGTGCCCGTCCATATTCCAAGGCAAAAAAGGAGACCTGTCTCATGACGAATATTCTAAGTCAATTGACAACCGAACAGCCTCATGAAAATACGCAGAACATTGATCAGTTGAGCTCAGAACAAATTATGATCCTCATCAATAGCGAGGATAGCCTGATCACCGATGCGATCCGCGAACTTATTCCTCTTATAGCCAGAGCGGCAGATCTCGTCGTGGACGCTTTCCAGAAGGGCGGCAGATTGTTCTACATAGGTGCCGGTACCAGCGGCCGAATCGGTATTCTGGACGCATCCGAGTGTCCGCCTACCTACGGGACCGACCCTTCCATGGTGCAGGGATTGATTGCAGGTGGTTTCAGAGCCGTGAAGGAAGCTATCGAAGGTGCCGAGGATAGCGAAGAGTTAGGTGAGCAGGATATCAATGAAAACGGTATCAATGAGAAGGATGTTGTCATCGGTATCGCTGCAAGCGGCCGTACGCCCTATGTTCTTGGGGCGATGAGACGCGCCAAGGAGCGTGGAGCCGTTGTCATCGGACTCTGTAATAACTACGAATCGCCGATGCATCAATATGCGGATTTTGTGATCGAAGCTGTTGTCGGACCCGAAGTGATCATGGGCTCCACGCGTATGAAGGCCGGTACTTCGCAAAAGCTGATTCTGAACATGCTGACAACGACCGCCATGATTCGGATCGGCAAGGTGTACAAAAATCTGATGGTCGACCTCAACCCGTCCAATAATAAGCTTGTGCATCGCGCCAAACGCATCATAACCCTTGCAACGGGAGCCTCTGAGGAGGATGTGGAAAAGGCGTACCATGAAGCCGGCGCCCATGTTAAAACTGCCATCGTGATGCTGCTGGCTAATGTCAGTGCCGCGGAAGCGTCCAAACTTCTTGACGGTACCAGCGGATTTGTGCGCAGCGCGATCGATATGAAAACGACGAAGTAACATAAACTTCTATGGCCTATGATGAACATCTATCGTAAAATGAAACGGGATATCCTCAGATCATGTTGATCTGGAGATATCCCGTTTATTCGTTCGCCAGTCTTGGTCCTTCATTTACTGGCAGTCATCATGTTGATGGGCCGATTCGCCCCCTCGTTCATTGTTGCCCGATCATGCTCTTATCGGATCATTCACTTATAACCCCGTTCTTGGAACCAGGCCTTCTTGAATGCGTAAATTCATCGACCCTTGTCCGGCTTCCAGCCTACCTGTTGTTCACTCCATTCCCACAGACGAGCGGCCAGCTTCGAATCCCTTGCCTTGTCGGTGGTCTTCGCCGGTTTGCATTTGACATAGTATTCCCCTGTCACATGCTCCACTTCAGGACTTGAAGCCAAATAAATCGTTGTCCGAGCTCCTTCGAGCGGCGTTAAGAAGAACGGACGAAGCAGCTTATGGACCGCATTGCCAAAGCCCGTGTCCCGGTTCACGCCAATGCTGGTGCTGACGGCACCGGGATGAAGCGCATTAACCGTTACCCGCGTCGGCTGCAGCCGGCGGGCCAGCTCTTTGGTAAACAGGATGTTAGCCAATTTGGACTGCGCGTAACCTTTGGCCACATGGAATCCCTTACCGAGATTAGGGTCATCAAAATGGATGCTGCCCACTTTATGCGCGCCAGAGGATACATTCACGACCCTCCCCTGCCGGGCGTGCTGAAGGGGCTCCAGAAGCTCGTTCGTCAGCAAAAAATGCCCCAGATGATTGACCCCCATCATGGCTTCGTATCCGTCCTGCGTTAGTTCCCGCTTGATGGTGACCACGCCAGCATTATTTACGAGAACGTCAAGCCGCTCGTATTTGGCCTTATAATCGGAAGCGAATGCCCTAATGCTATCAAAAGACCCCAAATCCAGCGTCATCAGCTCGATTTTCGAGCTGCCGCTCTCCTGCAACGCTTGCCGAAGAGCCGCTTCGCCCCTCGATTGACTACGGCAAGCCATGATCACATGCGCTCCGCCTTTTGCCAGCTCCACCGTCGCAGCCAGGCCCATGCCGGAGTTGGCTCCTGTTACGATGATGATCTTTCCAATCATGTCATTCATCCCGCTGACCTCCTGTTCGTCTACCTGCTACCATTCTAATAAGAAAAACGACTATCGACGTACTTTCTCAGAAGACAGACCACATTTAGCGGAAGTTTTTCTTGCGAGATAAGGATGGTAAGCCTCTGAAGTTTATACTTTCTTATCTCTAAAAAAAAGCCCCGCCACCAACATCGATTTGGAGACGAGACTTAAATAACGTACTGGAAAAAGCTTATGTCAGGCTTAAACGCCTCAGGCTCCGCCATTCATCGCAAGTATGATGGCAGCCAGACCGAAACAGAGATTCAGCAAGCATAGAAATACTAATGTCTGCTTCTGATTGAGTCCCGTTGCCAGCAAACGATAATGCGCTTGGGATGCATCGGCCTGATAGATCGGCTTGGACTGAAGCATTCTGCGGATGACCACAATAATATTATCGAAGATCGGCACGCCCAGAGCGAAGATTGGAACGAATAAGGACGCCAGGGTTGCACCTTTAAACGCACCATCCAGGGCAATGATCCCGAGAATGAACCCGAGGAAGGTGGCGCCTGCATCTCCCATAAACACTCGGGCAGGCGGCTTATTATATCGTAAATATCCCAGCGCAGCACCTACAAGAATGACGGCTAGCAGCGCGGATTCGCCTCTGCCCAGCGTAATCGCCACAACAAACAGCGTGCCTCCGGATATGGCGGAGAGCCCTCCAGCAAGACCGTCGATGCCATCCGAGAAATTAATGACTGTCGTTACACCGAAAATCCACAGAATCGTTAAGATGAGCTGCAGCCATTCCGGCAGGTTAATATACTGACCCGTAAACGGATTGTTGAATCCTTCAAACGCGATGCCATAGCTGTATACAACGACGGCTGCGCTGACCTGTACAATGAGCTTCGGCAGCGAAGCCAGTTCCTTGCCTTGGGACTTATACCAATCATCCACGAGTCCAATGCCAAGAATAAGAGCACTACCGATAAAGATGCCTACCGCTTCCCTTGAAATGGCGCCGGTAAGCGCAAAATAGGTGATGAAAAATCCGATAAATATGGCGACCCCCGCTGTCAGCGGTATCGGCTCGCGGTGTATTTTCCGCTCGCTGTCCGGTCTTGGCTTGTCCACAAAATCAAGCTTGATCGCAAGTTTGCGAAATGGCGGAATCAGTACCAATACCAGCACCATGGATATGACAAACGCTGCAAAATAGAGCATGGTTTCCTCCCAATAAATGATGAATAATGGAGAACATTGCATTCTAAGTATATGACTTATATCGAACTCTATCAACCTATCAAAAGAAAAAGACTGCAGCATCAGTAGAATTTCTACTTAGCAGCAGCCCTCCCGGACTCACAGGTTAAGACTCCTTCTTCACCGCAAGTCCGATGATCATAACGATAAGTGCCAGCAAAGCAATCAACTGATCGATGGTCATGGCCAAAAGCCTCCTTCAAGCAGGATGGCTCTTGCCCGGGCTACACATCTCCCTCTCCCGTTAAATGCCTTACGTTTTTCCCCACTACCATCTTATGAGGGCTCCCACCCGTTTTATGACGGGGGCCGCCAAAAAACCTGCCCCCGTTCATAAAACACGGAAAGGCAGGTTGCATCGGCATACCTTGGATAATGAACACAGATATGGGGATGAGATGTGTTATTCTCACGGAGCAGTAGACCCTCACCCCGATGCTCCCAGTGTTCCGTTTATGACTCGCTTCGGATTAGGCTTCCCTTACTCCGTCACGATGTCATAAATCAATACAGGCGCATCCGCATGATCTGCAATCCGAATGCTCTCATACAGCTTCTGCTTCACGTCATCCACGTTCTCGCGGTTAGCATGAATGGTTACAAGGGAATCACCCTTCTTCACGGCATCGCCGACCTTCTTGTTCAGCATCAGGCCTACAGCCAGATCAATCTCGGATTCCTTCGTTGCACGGCCGGCACCAAGCAGCATCGCTGCGGTACCGATCTCATCCGCTACCAGCTCAGCGACAACACCGTCCTGCTGCGCAGGAAGCTCAATAAGGTACTTCGCCTTCGGCAGCCGGTCGGGGTGATCCACCACGGACGCATCCCCGCCCTGGTTCTGGATGAATTCCTTGAATTTCTCCAATGCCTTGCCGTTGCGGATAACCTCTCTGAGCTTCTCTTCGGCATCTTCAAGCGAATCTGCCTTCTGAGCGAGGTAAACCATCTGCCGGCCCAGAGCCAGGCACAGCTCCTCCAGATCCTTCGGACCCTCGCCGCGAAGAGCATCAATCGCTTCCTGCACCTCCAGCGAGTTGCCGATCGCGGCCCCAAGCGGCTGGCTCATATCGGAGATGACCGCCATCGTTTTGCGGCCTACGTTGTTGCCGATGCTAACCATGGCATGCGCCAATTCCTTGGCATCCTCCACGGTTTTCATGAACGCGCCTGCTCCGGTTTTCACATCCAGGACGATTGCGTCCGAGCCAGCGGCGATCTTCTTACTCATGATGGAGCTGGCAATCAGCGGAATGGAGTTGACGGTGGCCGTCACATCCCGGAGCGCGTACAGTTTTTTGTCCGCCGGAGTGAGGTTTCCGGTTTGGCCGATGACGGCGATTTTATGTTGATTCACAAGGTTCACAAATTCGTCTTTGCTGATCTCCACATGGAATCCTTCGATGGACTCCAGCTTATCGATCGTTCCTCCGGTATGGCCGAGGCCGCGGCCGGACATCTTCGCTACGGGAATATCCAGTGCCGCTACGAGCGGGGCCAGCACAAGCGTCGTCGTGTCGCCTACGCCCCCGGTGGAATGCTTATCGACCTTGATTCCCTCAATTGCGGACAGATCAATCGTTTCGCCGGAGTTTACCATCGCCATCGTCAGGTCCGCCCGCTCCCGGTCAGTCATGTCCTGAAAATAAATCGCCATGTTCATGGCGCTCACCTGATAGTCGGGAATATCACCCTTGGTATATCCGTCGATGAAGAAATTGATCTCTTCTGTTGTCAGTTCCTTGCCGTCTCGTTTCTTCGCAATTAAATCAACCATTCTCATCGTACATTCTCCTCACTGTTTGCGATGATTGTGTTCCTTACAAAAAAGAGCCTCATAACAATTGCAGATCGTTCTTCCGATCGCTGTTGCCCCAGATTCCTTATATATTGTTAATACTGTTGGAATCCATGGGCAAAGGCAACCGCTTCGCTTCACCAAAACAAATCCGCCTTCTTCTTCGGCGCCGTTTCCTTACAACGAAATCGCCGTATCCAGTGCGACTTCCATCATCTCGTTAAACGTCGTTTGGCGCTCCTCGGAAGAAGTCTCTTCCCCTGTCAGCAAGTGGTCACTTACGGTCAGGATCGTCAGGGCATTTACGCCGAATCGTGCGGCAATCGTGTAGAGGGCCGTTGTCTCCATCTCCACGCCCAGCACGCCGTGCTGCATCAGCTTCTCAACCACCGACTTGTCCTCACGGTAGAACACATCGGACGTGAACACGTTGCCGACATGCATCTTCAGGCCTTTCTCCTTGCCTCGCTCATACGCGCCAAGCAGCAGCGGGAAGCTGGCGATCGGAGAGAAATCATAACCGTTAAAGTGGTGACGGTTCATGCCGGAATCCGAGCAAGCCGCCTGGGCCAGAATGACGTCGCGTACACGAACATGCTCCTGCATCGCGCCGCAGGTTCCAACACGGAACAAGTTTTTTACGCCATAATCCCGAATGAGTTCATTAACATAAATCCCGATGGAAGGCACGCCCATGCCCGAACCCTGCACGGAGATGCGTTTTCCTTTGTAGGTTCCCGTAAATCCGAGCATGCCCCGCACTTCGTTGTAGCAGGTCACATCCTCCAGATACGTCTCGGCAATAAATTTAGCCCGCAGCGGGTCGCCTGGCAGCAGAATCGACTCGGCGATATCTCCCGGTTTCGCTCCAATATGTGTACTCATGTCCCATTCCTCCACATTTTCGATTATTTCAAATCATTCAAAAAGCTTGTTCCGTGCTCCGGCAGCTTCACGCCGAAGTTGTCCGCAACCGTGGCGCCGATGTCGGCAAAGGTCTTGCGAAGCGGCAGTTCCTTACCCTCCGCAAAACGTGGAGAATAAACAAGCAGCGGCACGTATTCACGCGTGTGGTCCGTTCCTTTGTAGGTCGGATCATTCCCGTGGTCGGCCGTGATGATCAGCAGATCCTTTTCCGTCATCTTCTCGAACACTTCGGGCAAGCGCTGATCGTAATCCTCCAACGCTTGGCCGTATCCTTTCGGATCGCGACGGTGTCCGTACACGGCATCGAAATCCACGAGGTTCAGGAAGCTCAGACCCTTGAAGGATTCACCCAGGGTTTGCACCATTTTATCCATGCCGTCCATATTCGATACGGTTCTGACCGCCTTCGTAATGCCTTCGCCATCATAAATGTCGGAGATTTTCCCGAGGGCGATGACGTCAAGACCAGCATCTTTCATCTCGTTCATCGTGGTACGTCCGAAAGGCTTCAAAGCATAGTCATGCCGATTCGCCGTACGCTTGAAGCTCCCGACCTCGCCAATGAAAGGACGGGCGATGATCCGGCCGAGCATATAAGGATCCTCCAGCGTGATTTCGCGGCAGAACTCGCAGATTTCATACAGCTCTTTCAGTGGAACGATATCCTCATGCGCAGCGATTTGAAGCACGGAATCCGCCGAAGTATAAATGATTAGAGCCCCCGTTTTTACATGTTCTTCGCCAAGCTCTTCGATAATCTCCGTTCCGCTGGCCGGCTTGTTGCCGATGACCTTGCGTCCGGTCTTTTCTTCAATGCGCTGGATCAGCTCGTCCGGGAACCCGTCCGGGAACACGCGGAAAGGCGTATCGATATACAAGCCCATGATCTCCCAGTGCCCCGTCATGGTGTCTTTGCCATTCGAAGCTTCCTGCATCTTCGTATAGTAAGCACGAGGTTGATCCGAGGCCGGGACTCCCTCGATCTCCCGAATGTTGGACAGACCGAGCGCTGCCATATTCGGCATGTTGAGCCCGCCGCATTCGCGGGCGATATGACCCAGCGTGTCGGATCCGATATCGTCAAAGTCAGCCGCATCGGGTGCTTCACCGATACCTACAGAGTCCAATACGATCAAGTGAATTCGGTCAAAACGTTCCATATCCATTGCTCCCCCTCATATATGAGTTTTTAATCAAACTATCCATAAGGCTCGCTTGTAGTAGTTCGTTTCCTGCCAGGCTTACAGGAACAGTCCGGTAATGGTGGCCGACAGCACGCTTACCAGCGTCGCCCCGTACAGCAGCTTTAAGCCGAAGCGGGCAACCACGTTCCCCTGCTTCTCGTTCAGGCCTTTGACCGCGCCGGCAATGATGCCGATCGAGGAGAAGTTGGCGAAGGACACCAAGAATACCGATACGATACCTACGGTGCGTTCGGACATATTCGTGAAGTTGGCCAGATCGAGCATCGCGACGAATTCATTCGATACCAGCTTGGTAGCCATAATGCTGCCTGCATCCACCGCCTCTTTCCAAGGCACGCCCATCACAAAGGCGAATGGAGCAAAGATGTAACCTAACAGCTCCTGGAAGGTGATTCCGAAAATAATATCAAAAATGCCGTTGATCATTGCGATCAATGCAACGAAGCCGAGGAGCATCGCCGCAACGGTAATCGCGACCTTGAAGCCATCCATGATGTATTCGCCCAGCATCTCGAAGAAGGACTGCTTCTCCTCCTCCTGCACCTCCAGAATATCCTCTTCCTTCTCCACCTTGTAGGGGTTGACGATGGAAGCAATGATAAATCCGCCAAACAGGTTCAGTACAAGCGCGGTCACCACATACCGCGGCTCGATCATGGTCATGTATGCCCCGACGATCGACATCGATACCGTGGACATCGCGGAAGCACAGAGCGTATACATACGGTGCTTCGGTATTAAGGCGATCTGTTTTTTAACCGATATAAACACCTCGGATTGCCCCAGGATCGCGGAAGCTACCGCATTGTAAGACTCCAGCTTGCCCATGCCGTTGACTTTACTCAAGACGAGACCGATATATCTTACGATAAACGGCAGTACCTTAATATATTGAAGTATACCAATCAATGCGGAAATAAACACGATTGGCAGCAGGACATTCAAGAAGAACGGACCATCACCTTCAATGGCAAAGCCGCCAAATACAAACCCGATTCCGGCTCCGGCGTAGTCAAGCAGTGCTTTAAACGTATTCGCTATCCCTTTAACAAGATACTCGCCGACATTGGTGTTCAGCAGGATAAATCCAAGGATCAGCTGCAGCACAATCATGACAGCCAGCGGACGATAACGAATGTTGCGCTTATCATTGCTGATAAGGAACGCAAGACCGAATACGACCAGCAAACCTAGTATGGCGATTATATATTTCATCGTCGTTGTTCCCCCATAGGTGATTTTTTTGATATGACACGGCTATAGAATCATCGAAAACCGGATATTCACAAAAGCATTTAGTAGGAAGAGCTGGATTGGCCGCCCTCCATAATTTTCACGCCGGAGCTGGCACCGATACGCGTTGCACCCGCTTCGATCATGCGGTCCATATCTTCCTTGCTGCGCACGCCGCCGGAGGCCTTAACGCCGATGTTCTCGCCAACGGTTTTGCGCATCAAGGCTACGTCTTCCGGCGTCGCTGCGTCCACTACTGCCTGAATATCGTTCAATACAAGCTCATCGTTGCGATCTTTGAGCGCTCCGATGTTGATGACCATATCAACCTCCGCAGCCCCGTTAGCAATAGCGTCCTTCGCTTCAAAAGCTTTTACCGTGGATGTTGCAGCTCCCAGAGGGAAACCGATAACCGTGCATACTTTGACGTTGGTGTCCGCCAGCTGCTCAGCACAGTAGGATACCCAAGTCGGGTTCACACAAACCGAAGCAAACTCGTACTTTTTGGCCTCTTCTGTAATTTTCGTAATCTCGGCTTGGGTTGCATCCGCCTTCAAGAGCGTGTGGTCGATCATTCCTGCTATATTCATCTGGTTAAAACACTCCTTAAACTGTATTTTTAGCAATCTTGTAAAAGCGCTATCATAACGCTTAATCCTTTAGACGGGACCATCATATCATAGCCTTGAACATATGTAAAATACATATTGAAAATATGTTCATTCCGATTTATGGCAATGATATTTATCATTGTTGACTAAACCGACAATTGATCATTCAGGAATAATCTAACAATTCACTACGTTTACTATGCTCTATACCCGATCAGGGTAAACATAATCAGATAATAAGATCCGTTTCCTGTTATGACAGCTATTTTTAACGCACTAAAAAACACCTCCTCCAGGCGAGGCACGAAGCTGTAACGGCTTCTAATCTCCCTAAAACGAGGTGTCTATAAAATATCCATATCAAGTTGAGCATTTCATGATAACAAGGCTTGCGCCGTAAACTGGTCCGTCACCAGGATGTTTGCATACTTACCGATCAGCGCAGCTCGAATGGCATCTACCTTTCGCTGCCCACCTGCCACGAGAATGGATTTCTCCTTGTGCCTGAGATCATCCAAATCGATGCCTACCGTACGATTGTTAATATCCTCGCTGCACACCGTGCCCTCCGCATCAAAAAAACGGGAGCAAATATCGCCCGCGCCGATCCGCTGCAGCAGCTTCTGTTCTTCCTTGCTAAGATAGCCGAGCCTGAACAGCAGCGCGTCCTCATGAACGGTACCCACCGTGAACATGGCGATGTTGGCTTGTTTGCCTAATTGGATAATCCGCTGGATATGCCGGTCCCTCTCCACCATTTCTTTCAACTCCGTGGTGTCAAAGATGACGGGCAGCGGCAAATATCTCGCCATCGTGTGGTATGCCTCGGCAAATAGATTGACGATCTCTGCGGCATACGTGTTCACATGCGAATGGCTGACGCCGCCCTTCAACTGCACGACCTCTACGCCCCGAACGGGCTTCTGCTGCAGCTGAAGCGCCACGGCATGCATGGTCGTTCCCCAGGTCACGCCGATAATATCGGCATCCTGGACCGTTTCATGCAGGTAATCGGCCGCCCTTTTGCTGATATGCTTCTGGATTTCGCGGTATTCATTGATGGGAGAATAACTCACCAGCACCTGTTCCAGTCCGTACTCCTTCTTCACCCTTTCGCCCAAAGCGTCCAGGTCCTCGAGAGGGTCCACAATGCTGATCTGCACGTAGCCCTGCTCCTTGGCGTGCTGAAGAAGCCTGGAGACCGTAGGACGTGAAACGCCGAGCCTTGTCGCGATATCCTGCTGGCTGTAATCCGACATATAATACAATCTTGCGGCCTCGATGCTAAGGCGCTGTTTATCCTGATCCATGATCCAACCCACTTTTATTTATGTCGTAACCGAATTGGGTACATTATACATTGTTCTTAGGCGGATTTCGATAGCCGCCGTTATGATCAAAATAAACAAGCGCCCGATCAACGATCGTATTCCTGACATCTCAGGCAATACAATGTTGACGACGGACGCTTGCAAGGGATCGGCCTATACCGGCTGAACGTATTCGAGCGGAGATACCCGGCCATAGGAGGTCTTGGCGCCTTGGATCGGCGCTGCCCAGGCGACGGCATTGGTAATTACCTGTTGAATTTCAGGTTGATGGTAAGTAGGGAATGCTTCATGACCCGGTCTAAAATAGAACAGCTTGCCGCGTCCGCGCTTGTAGCAGCAGCCGCTGCGGAATACCTCCCCGCCTTCGAACCAGGAGACAAACACCAGTTCATCCGGTGCCGGGATCTCAAAGCGCTCACCGTACATTTCCTCCTGCGGAACCTCGATATATTCTCCAAGTCCGCTAACGATTGGATGGCTGGGATCAATGACCCACAACCGTTCCTTCTCGCCGTCATCGCGCCATTTCAGTGCGCCTGTGTTCGTGCCGAGAAGGCGCTGGAAAATCTTCGAGCCGTGACCGGAATGCAGCACGATGATCCCCATGCCGTCCAATACGCGCTGGCGCACTTTTTCCACAATATCATCCCGTACTTCGCCGTGAGCCACATGCCCCCACCAGATCAGGACGTCCGTTGAAGCAAGTACTTCATCTGTTAATCCGTGTTCCGGATCATCCAGCACGGCCGTGCGTACGTCAAATTGTGTATCCTTCTCCAGAAAATCAGCAATCGTCCGGTGGATGCCTTCGGGGTAAATCTTTGCGATCTGTTCATTATGTCTCTCGTGCCGGTATTCATTCCATACCGTTACATTGATATTAGCCAAGAGTATGGCCTCCTTTAATATTAATTTCCTACGCTCTTCCGTCCAGCTGGAAACCATCGTTCTCTGGTGACATCCGTAAGACCTCTTATACATTCATCCCAAGTATAGGCTGTGTTACAATGAACGGGAATGTGTGAAAGTTACTCTTTTTGTACAAAAACGACTTCACGTTTTTTTGGGGAGAGGGTGGAATTCGTGCTATCGATGAACGCTGACTATGTGCCAAGAATCAAACTGATGGGATTTGTCTCCTACAAAAACCCCTGGATTCATTTCAAGCGGAACACACACGAGTATATTCTGTATTTCGTGAAGAGCGGCGAGCTTCATATGCGGGAGAACGGCGTTTCCCATGTGCTCAAGAAAGGCGACTTGCTGGTCCTTGAACCGCATCTGGACCACGAGGGAACCCAGAGACATCCGTGCGACTACTACTATATTCATTTTGAACACCCCGATATTCATCAAACGCCCGAGCGCCCCTTATCCTTGCTGGCCAAGCAATGGATCATGGGCGAGAGCCAGACGACAGGCAAGGACGACAGCAGACAGCTATATTTCCCCAAGACCTGCACGCTAACCCAGAAAAAAAGCCTTCATCATATGTACCATGCTCTTGGCGAAATGCTGCAGCTGTACAGACGGGAGCACTTTAACCGCAGTTTGACCGCGCTCAAATTCATGGAAATGCTGATCGAGCTGTCCCGTGAGAGCCTATTCGATGAGCTGGAGAAAAACAGCCCGCACACCAAGTCCTATATGAAGGTGCATGCGCTGCTTGACTACATCCATGAACATTACGCCGAGAAAATCATCAGCTCGGATATCGAACAGCGTTTCGAATGCAATTATGATTACATCAATCGGGTGTTCGCCAAGCTTACCGGACATACGATCATGCGATATGTGAATCAGGTACGAATCAATCATGCGAAGGAATTAATCGAGGCCACGCACCTCAGTTTCGGAGAGATCGGGTATCTAACCGGCCTGGAGGATCCGTTTTATTTCAGCAAGGTGTTCAAAAAATATGTCGGCATGTCCCCCAATCAATACTATAAGCAGGTCCGCGAGAAGGAATAAGGTTAAGTGTGCTCGTCGCTGGCTCCCGGTATAAAGGTCATCGTATCGTGGATAGATCCACAGCAAGCGTTGCGCCTGACCACCGGCCTTGGGGATAACCCGTCTCCTCCCTCGAGTTAATGGGGAGTTATGCTTGCACTTCTCCACATTTGTTCACAAACGCTGGATAACTTCCATGAAATATAAGATCGAAATTCGATTTATGCGGAACGAACGGGGATAATGTTTATAACTCTGTGTATAACGAACTCATTCATCGTGTTATGCACAGTCCTTCCGGTGTGTAGCATGCGCCCTTCGTTTGAATTATCCACATGCTTTGATTTGGACTTTTTTGCATTTGAGTCCTAGATCCATGGAGTATCAAAAAAAAGCGAAAACAGGGAAGCCCTCCCTGTCTTCGCTTTATAATTGTAAGGGTGCCGCCCAGTGACAACAAAGACGTCGATATCAAAACTACGGCTTTATACAACTTCGAACGGTTTCCTACTGCTCTTTTATTTGCGCCCGTAATCGGCCTTTATTTCTCCCCAGCTCTTCGTTTGCCATTTCAGTACCTTGTTCTCATATGTATTGGTACGGAGCCAGTGCTCGGCCCGGTCCACCAGATCCCAGATCTCTTTGGTGGACGCATCGCGCGGCAGCGTGGAGACCACCTTCTTCTGCTTCAGCCATTTGAGCGCATTCATGGAGTCGCTGTACACCGTTTTGGTGCTGCCGATTTTCTTCAGGTAAGCCAGCGCGTGAACGATGGCCAGAAACTCGCCGAGATTGTTCGTTCCCTTTGAAATCGGTCCGCACGAGAACAGAATATCACCCGTCTGCGTATCCACGCCTTTATACTCGACGGGTCCCGGGTTTCCCCGCGTCCCCACATCTACGGAGATGCTGTCATAATCGATCTCACCCGGTTCTTCAGCGGCAGATGTGCTGCTGCGCTTGTAGCTCTTGGAGCCTGAGCTGCCCGACTTGCTTCCGGACTGCTGCCCCCAGTAATTTTTATAACCTGCCGCATAAGCCTGTTCCGCTTCGCTTCGGGATTCGAACGCCTTGAACTTCGCGCCTGTAAACTGATTTACCTGCTGTTGGCAGTCGCCCCAGCTTGTATAAATTCCGGGCACTTTACCTACCCAGACTACATAATATTTTTGCTTCGCCATCATAAACCTCCATCCTGAACTAACCTCTCTAGCGTACTATATCACATCCTTCGAAACCAACAAAAAAAGCGCCATCGTCTCCGATCCGCTTTCTGTGTTTGATCTTATTCCATTGTTCCTGTTTGGTCGGCTTCACTCTCACATGCTGTGACAGCGCACTGTAATCTTCGTTGGTCTTTCTCATCGAGATGGCTGACCATGTTCCGGCACGTTCCGCTTTGCGGAGCGCTTTTTGCGTTTTGGTACGGGCCATGAGGCTCACACTCCTTGTATTATAGAATTCCCTATATTGTACGGCAAAATTGGTGGAAAGGGAACAAAAGTCGCTCAGGATCCGCCACTCCGCATGAACGATCCCTGCAGTATATTCCTTCTCGTTAATAACAGTAGAGATTTCATTTTCCGTCTCACCCGGCATCTCCTCTCCTTACTTAATAAAACCTATGATATAATACGGAATCATTGGAGAATAGATCCAATTATGATAGGAGAGTGTACCGATGAAACTGGAGCGGCTCATATCCATGATTTACATGCTGCTGAACAACGAGATTCTGTCGGCGTCTGCCCTGGCAGAGAAATATAACGTGTCCCAGCGAACCATATACCGCGACATCGATGCGATCTGCGCAGCCGGCATTCCGGTTGTATCGTATCAAGGGGTGAACGGCGGGTATGGCATTATGGAGCAATACAAGATGGACAAAAGCTTGCTCGGCTCCTACGATGTCAGCGCCCTGATCACCATCCTGCACAGCATGTCAACGGTGTTTGAGGATGAACGGGCCATGGATACCATTCAGCGTCTGCAGACCATTGATCGTTCCGCCAATTCCGCATCGCAGGGATTGTCCATGGATATCGGGAGCTGGCGCTCTTACAACGAAAGCCTCCGTCTCCTTCGCCGAGCCATTACCGACAAGCATGTGATCTCCTTTCAATACATAAGCGCCAAGAATGAACGCATTCACCGTAAAGTCGAGCCCCTGCGACTCATGTATAAATTCGGATCCTGGTATCTGTACGGTTTCTGCAGAACAAGGGCCGATTACCGCGAATTCCGCATTTCGAGAATGTCGGAGCTGTCCACATCCGCCGAGCCCTTTCAGCACCAGCATTCGGAGGAGCACACGCACGGGCCCCATCTTCAAGAGCAGAATCCGTTCCACCCAGGGGAGCAGCACAGCTGGGAACCTTCATCCGATGCGATAGAAGTTATCCTTCACGTATCCCCCCGTGCCTTGGCCAAAGCGATGGATCAATTCTATGATGTACAGCGGGAATTTCATGATGACGGCTCGCTCCGTCTCACGTTCAAGGTCGAACATCCGGATTCCTGGTGGTTCTGGTCTACCCTGCTGAGCTTTGGCGAGGATATCGAGATCATCGAGCCCGCTAACTTAAGAACGCGCATGCAATCCAAATTAGAAAAAATGCTGCAGGTTTACGCAAAAGTATGACAGTCCGCTGTCATACTTTTTTATTTACAATGTTCCCAAGAAAGCAAAAACACGAAGCCAAAGGGGACGATCACGATGAACTATCCTGTAAAAATGTATGAGTACCATGTATGGGCCAACCAAGCGATATTCAACCGTCTGCTGGAGCTGCCGGGCGAATTGTACAACCGGAAAATAACGAGCATTTTCCCAACCGTATCCGAAGCGTTGATTCACATCTACACGGCAGATCTCGGATGGATGAACATTTTGTCCGGGATGGACATGAGCCTTGCTTTAGCAGAAGCCTTCCAGCTTCGGGAGGAGCTTGAGGCCATTTCACTGGAGGACCTAAACCTCAGGTTTATCGAACTATCAGAGCGATTCACGGCCTTTCTCCGCCAGCAGCCTGATATGGAGCGGATGATCCGATTGGATAATCCTTATGCCGGCATCCGGGATACCCGCCTGTCCGAGATCATGCTGCATGTCGTGAACCACGGCACCTACCATCGTGGAAATATTGCCGCCATGCTGCGGCAGCTCGGGAGCTCCTCAGCGATGACCGACTACGCTTTTTTTTGGTACCAGAGTGAACCGGAGTTGGTTCTTACCTAAATGACTCGCTGCATATCGGCAATCGTCCCTGATCCGGAAATTCCTCCCTGTTAGCATGCAGACAAATGCCGCACCGAAATAAGCCTGCTCCAGAACCGGGTTCCGAAGCAGGCTTTCCTGTATCCTGTTAAAGGCGCGCTACAATTTGCGTCCTTCCGTCAATCGTACCCAGAAGCCGCCTTTAAAGCTTTTCGGTTCATGGGAGATAATGAACGCCTGCGGCGACATTTTGGATAGTGACTCCATCAACCGACGCTCGTTCTTCCGTTTCACGAGAACTTGAAGCACGAGCCGTTTGCCATCCTTGCCATCCGCTTCCCAGGCGGTCACGCCATATCCCTTCTCCCGCAGGTTCATCGCCAGGTTCGTCTCAACGGAATTGACAATGACCTGTACCACGATATATCCAAGCGCCAAATACTCCTCAATCCGGCTGCCGGCATATACACCGAGGCCAAAGCCCAGGCAATAGGCCGCCATATTAAAGGGATTGTCCAGATTTTGCAGGACAAGATTGAGGCCGAGCAAGTAGACGAATACCTCGAGCATGGCCAGAAGGGAGGCGATCCCCCTTCTGCCTTTGATCATCAGAATCAGCCGCAGCGAAAAGATTGAGACATAGACCACGTTGATGCCGATGATGGAGCCGATAAGCGGCAGCGAGATCATAGAGAATCACGAGTGGCGATATACTCCGGTCTTGGCTTCTGGCCCGAGTACGGCTGCTTGACCTTATTCTCCACGCTGTTATAGACCATAAAAATATTGCTCCGCGGCATCTGCACTCTTGAAGGATAAACGTCCAGTTCTTTTTCCTGAAGGGCCGACACATGATTATTACTCATCGCATATCATCTCCTTAGTCTGAAATTGGGGCGAGCAGCGGATAGGTTCCTTCTTCATCGTGAACTTCAGCACCGGTAAGCGGCGGATTGAATACGCAGACCATCCGCATTTGCGAACGTGCTCTCAAATAATGCTTCTCATGACCGTCCAGCGCGTACATCATCCCAGGAGATATCGAGTAGGTTTCACCCCCGATAACCTCGATTTCCCCCTCCCCTTCGATGCAGTACACGGCTTCGACGTGGTTTTTGTACCAGATCAGCGTCTCCGTTCCGGCCTTGATGAGGGTATCATTGAGAGAAAAGCCCATGCCGTCCTTGGTCAGCAGCAGCCTTCTCGAATTCCATGTCTGGGTATCGATATCGTCCTTGGTATCCACGATCTCTTCCAAATGTTTAACGATCATGACAACCTCTCCTCTGCAGCTAATTGTTTCATACTGTTCTCAAATATCCCCAATCCCTGTGCCAATGTGTTCATTTCAATCGTCAGCGGCGGCATCAGCTTCGCTACCTCGCTATGCGGGCCTGACGTTTCCATAATCAGTCCTTGCTCAAAGGCCATTTCGGACAGCCTTCCTGCGAGCTCCGGCTTAGCAAAAGCAACCCTTTGAATCATGCCTCTGCCGCGGATTTCGCCGCCGAGCCGAGGGTAATCCTTCACAACGCCTTCCAATGATTGGCGGATCCGATTCTCCCGAATGCCGATATCAAGCTGAAAATCTTTTGTTTTCCAATAATTCAGCGCTTCGGCCGCGGCAACGAATCCGAGATTATTACCCCGGAAGGTACCGTTATGCTCCCCCGGCTCCCATATATCGATCTCCGGTTTGATCAGCGTAATCGCCATCGGCAAGCCAAAGCCGCCGATCGATTTCGAAAGACATACAATATCCGGCACAATGCCAGCATCATCAAAACTAAAGAACGGTCCGGTTCTGCCGCAGCCCATCTGAATATCATCCAGAATAAGCAGCATCCCCTTATCCTTGCAAATGAGTGCCAGTTTCTGCAGCCATTCCCGGCTGGCGGCGTTCAATCCGCCTTCCCCCTGCACCGCCTCGACGATCACCGCGGCCGGAAGCGGAATGCCGCTTCCCGGATCATTCAGAAGCTTCTCCATATATGCCATCGTATCCACGTCGTCGCCAAAGTAACCGTCATACGGCATAAATACCGAATGGTTCAAATCGACGCCGGCGCCTTGGCGCTTGAAGGCATTGCCGGTAACCGCCAGCGATCCCAGCGACATGCCATGAAAGGCATTCGTGAAGCACAGAACCGTGCTGCGTCCTGTCACTTTGCGTGCGATTTTGAGCGCTGCCTCTACGGCATTCGTTCCGGTCGGACCCGGAAACATCACTTTGTGATCCCACCCGCGCGGCTTCAGGATGACCTCCTGAAATCGGGTCAGAAAGGTTTCCTTCGCATCCGTAGCCATATCCAGGCTATGCGTGACGCCGTCCTTCAAGATGTAGTCGACCAGCTTCTCGCGAATCTTCTCATTGTTATGTCCGTAATTTAAAGCGCCGGCTCCCGCAAAAAAATCAATGTATTCATTGCCCTGCGTATCCCACAGCTTTGCATTCCGGGCTTTGTCAAAAACCGTCTGAAAGCTTCGGCAATAACTTCTCACTTCCGATTCCAGCTTGTTTTACATGTAATGCCTAATTTTTTTTGAAACGCTGCGTAATAAGCCTATGAACTTCGTATGGAAATTTGAAATTCACCCTATGGTTTTTGCTATTCGTCAATAGATGAATGCCTCCGGGGCTAGCGTACATTCTGGAAATTATAGGTGTTTATCTATCATTTATACGCTATTAACCCATGCAGTACAGAAAACATTTGCGTAGTATAAAACAAATCTAAAGGAGGTGCTTTACTTGGATCGTTCTTCTAGAAAGAAAATATTGTGTACCCTAAAAAAAATAGAGAAAAATGTAATTCACGCTAAGAAAAAGAAATGCCCGTCTCATGGTCATGGTGACCATGTCTGTGTTGTTAAAAAGCGTCGAAGCCCAAGAGCTATCCGTGGACCTGTAGGTCCTCAAGGTCCTATCGGACCGGTTGGACCGGCTGGACCTATCGGGCCTGTCGGACCTGCCGGACCGACAACCGGTATTGCTGGACCTGCTGGACCTGCTGGACCTGCTGGACCTGCCGGACCGGCTGGACCTGTCGGGCCTGTCGGACCTGTCGGACCGGCTGGAGCCGTCGGACCTGCTGGAGCTACTGGGGCTACAGGGGCTACAGGAGCTCCTGCCGGAGGAGCCATCATCCCATTCGCATCAGGTACACCGCTTGCTCTGACGACCGTTTTAGGCGGATTAGTAGGTACAATCGGTCTGGTGGGCTTTGGTATTTCCGGCCCTACCGTTACCCTCGCTGGCGGAACGATCGACCTTACGGGAGCAGCAGGTACTGCACTTGACTTCGCATTTAACACGCCACGAGCTGGTACCATAACTGCACTGTCCGCTACCTTTAGCACTACTGCGGCGCTTACCCTGACAGGAACCACGGTTACAATCACAGCCCAACTGTACAGTGCGCCGGCTACGAGCAATACTTTCGCACCAATACCAGGCGCTCTTGTTACGCTGGCTCCGCCGCTCACAGGCGTTGTAAGTCTCGGAACGGTAAGCAATGGATTCGTAGAAGGCCTGGCCATTCCGGTAGCAGCCAATACCCGTTTGTTAATGGTATTCTCGGCAACAGCTGCTGGCACAACTCTTATCACTGCAGTGGCGGGTTACGGCAGCGCTGGCGTCAGCATTATATAAGTTTCGCTTTCCTCCTGCAAAAAAAGCCCCGATTCTAATACCGGGGCTTTTCTTCATTTATACGGCTGTATATCCGCCATCCACCAGCAAGCTCGTGCCTGTAATGAAGGACGCATCTTCACTGGCGAGGAACAACACGGCTTTGGCTACTTCTTCCGGTTGTCCCAAGCGGCCCATCGGATGAAGGCCGACCAGGTGCTGGGTGATCGCTTCTGTTCTTCCCTGAATAAGAGGAGTATCGATATATCCCGGACATACGGCATTAACCCGGATCCCTTTAGGAGCGTAATCCGCGCTCATCGACTGGGTTAACAGCTTAACGCCTCCCTTAGCGGAAGCATAGGCGGTAACGCCCGCTTTTCCGACATGGCTATGGATTGAGCCGCAGTTTACGATCGCCCCTCCGGTTCCTTGGGATAACATTTGCTGGATTACATATTTATCGCACAGGAACACTCCTGTTAGATTAATATCAATCGTTCTTTGCCAGTTGTCCATCGACAACTGATCGGCAGGGGCATCATGAGCAATGCCTGCATTGGCGAACAATACATCGACACGGCCAAAATGCTCAACCGTCTGCTTCACCATATTCGCAACTTCCTGTTCTTGGGTTACATCCGTCTTAACGAACAGCGTTTCAAAGCCTGCTCCTCTTAACTCATCGGAAACTGCCTGTCCCCGGTCCGAATAATCGGCGATAACAACCTTGGCTCCCTCTTCTACAAAAAGCCTTACCGCTGCTTCACCGATCCCGCTGGCGCCTCCCGTCACAATGACAACCTTGGATTCAAACTTCATTTGTCGACCACTCCTATATTGAATTCATTATATCAGCCCCACATTCATGTAGAGTTTGCATATTTCAGGCATGATATTCCACAAGCTCCTTTTCTTTCATAGACCTACGTACTATCGAATAACGGCATAGGAACGTCACAACTTGATATTCGCTGCGTCCTAACCCTTTATCCAGCCCGTCCGTTGTTATACCGGCCGCTCGATCGTAAACATCTCTCCCAGTGATGAATAGATATTTCCCGCCATCCGGCTAACAGGTTTCAACTTGGCAGCGTCAATCCGGCCTTGCTCGTATAGCTCCTCCGAAACATGAAAGCGGACTACGCGGGCAATCAGCAGATCGGCAGCAGGCAGCTGGTCCGCGCCATTCAACGTGACGACCTGCTCCAGCACGCATTCCATGCGAATCTTGGATTCCAGAACGCCGGGAACCTTAACAACCTCGCTTACGACCGTGGTTAAATTGGTTCGGTCAAGCTCACTCTCGTCCGGAGGCAGGTTCGCCGCCGTTTCGTTCACGGCTTCAACGTTGTCTTCGTCCACGATGTGGATGACAAGCTCGCCGCTTTGCATGGCATTTCTCGCTGTATCCTTCGCCGTGCCGTTCTTCCGCTGAACGGAAACGGACAGCAGAGGGGGATTGCTCGACAGAATGGAAAAATAACTGAACGGCGCCGCATTCAGCACGCCATCCTCCGACAATGTCGTAACAAAAGCGATCGGCCGCGGAACAACGCTCCCGATCAGCAGCTTGTATGTGTCCCGTTCGCTTTGGGTATTCGGGTCAATGGATATCACTTGAGTTGCCCCTCTCCTGTATTTTGACTTGTATAGGCTCCAGATCTTCCTCAATACGGGCTCGCTCCGGTTCAAACCAGGCAGGAAGCTTTAATTGTTCCCCTAGCGAGTCCAAATCTTCATCCACCGTAAATCCAGGCGGATCCGTTGCGATCTCAAACAAGATCCCCCCTCGTTCCCTGAAATATAATGCTTTGAAATAGTTCCGGTTCCTAATATCCGTAGGGTGAAAACCATGCTGTTTCACCCATTCGTGCCATTTGCCGTGCTCACCATCTTCTTGGGCCCGCCATGCGATATGATGGGTCGTTCCGGCACCTCCGGCGCCCAACGGGATGTCCCGCATCGGTAAATCAATCACGTTGCCGAAGGACCCCGCAGACTGAAACCGTGCATAGTTAACGTCCTCTCCCATGAAGGTCAGCCCCATTACCTCCTCCAGCGCTTTCTTCGTTTCCTTCCATTTGTTGCTGAACAGGACCGCACCGCCAAATCCCTTAATCGCTGTTTCCGGCGTCACATCGTCCACAGACCAACTGCTCTTCGGTCCGTCTTCCCGCTCGACCAGCTCCAGAGAAAGTCCATCGCGATCGGAGAACTGAAGATAGTGTTCATTAAATCGGAATGCTTTCATGACAGGGACGCTGAAGCTCCGTAATCGCTGTTCCCAATAAGGCAGGGCACCCGTAGGGACAACAAATGTTGTATACCCAACCTGCCCTCCTCCACGTATCCCTCTTCGCGAAGCAGAGGACGGAAAGAAGGTAATAATGGTTCCCGGGTGCCCCTCCTCATCCCCGAAATACAAATGGTAAACCTCGGGCGCATCGTAATTCACCGTCTTCTTCACCATTCTGAGCCCCAGCACACCCGTATAAAAATCAACATTTCTCTGCGGGTCCTGCGCATATGCGGTAATATGATGAATGCCTGCCGTATGTAATGCCATATCCATCGCCTCCTCATGGTTTCGTGTCCAGCCCAATGTTTCCAAGCTTGATTCCGGTTCGTACAATTAAATCACACAATCTTTAAATTTAATATCTTTAATTTAAGATTATATATTTTTCATATCATTGTCAAGCGCCCCTCCATACCTCGGGCATACAAAAAGCCGCCAAGAACGATTCCACGCTCTTAGGCGGCTTCAGTAGCTAGCTGCGGCCACATATCTATCCCGCGTCTATGCTTTTTGCCATTTTTCTTTAAAGAACAGCTGATACACTCTCGTTACGATAATCTTAATGATCATGTAAATCGGTACCACCAGCAGAATCCCTATAATTCCGCCGAGATCCTGTCCAACCAAAACCAGAATAATGATCGTAATGGGGTGGATTGCCAGCTGTTTGCCAAAAATATACGGACCAATCAGGTTATCCTGAATCTGCTGGGCGGCCAGGATGACAACAAGCGACCAGATCGCCGTCCCTGGGGACTGGATGAACCCGATGATCACGATCGGGATCGAGGATAGAATGGCTCCGATAAACGGTATGAAATTCGCAATGACCGCAACAACCGTCAGCAGCAGCGCATAAGGCAAACCAATAATCAGGAAGCCGATATACATCAAGACGCCCAGCGCCAGATTGATGAGGACCCGACCCACGATAAACCCTTTGAGTGCGTTATTGATTTCATTCAGCACCGAAGCTCCCACTTCCTTGAATCGGTTAGGCAAAAAGCTGACAATCATCTCCCCGAACTTCCCGCCTTCCTTCAGCATGTAGTACAGCATGATCGGGAACGTAAATAAAACGATGGCAAAATTCGAAACAAACGAAAACAGGTTCATAATATAATTCGTGAGGAACGTGAAGCCTTGGTTCAAATAATCGGTCAGCTGTGTAAGCGGATTGGCGTTCTCCGGAAATATATCCTTGAAGAAGCCGTTATTCTCCCATTCCTGAAGCTGCTCGCCAAGCTTAGCAAACAATGCGGGGGCATTCTGTACAAGTGCCACGATCTGATCCCGCAGGGATGGCCATACCCCAATAATAAAACCTGTAAGTATGCCTGCAAACACGACATATAGGAGCAGGATGGCCAGCGAGCGATTTATCTTGCGCTTTTCGAGAAAATCCACCAGCGGCCTGAGCAGGTAATAGAAGAATCCTGACAGCATCAACGGCACAAGGATGATCGAGAAGAACGAAAGTACCGGTCTGAATATAAAATCCACCAGCGATCCCAAATAAATAATAATGAGGACCAGGATCACGGCAAGACATAATTTGAAAAACTTGTTCATTTTCAGCAAAAAGCATGCCCCTTCTCCTATTTTTTTCACCATCGTATCATGACCATGTGTGCATATACAAATCGCTTGCGTCTGCACTGGCATAGGATGTCGGAGCGTAACGCCATCACTTTTATAACCATTCGGTTCACTTCATCCTGCCGATATATACTTCTCCTAACGCCTCACGTATAATATGATGGATTACAAGGGCAAGGATATAGTTTAGGAGGATATTATGAACCTGCATGTTACATCCATCATTCTTGGTCTGATCATCGTACTGAATATCGTGTTCTCCATGTTCGTGGTGTTCAGGGAACGGCGGGATGCCGGCTCCACCTGGGCATGGCTGTTGGTGCTGTCCTTTATCCCGATTCTGGGCTTTGCGCTGTACCTGTTGTTCGCCCAAAATTTAAGAAGAATCCGTCTCTTTCATTGGGATGATCTGCAGAAAACGGGAATTGAGAAGGTATTGCTGTCTCAAATGGAGAGGATGAATAACGGGGAATACCCGTTCAGCAATCAAGCGGCGGCGGATAGCAGCGATTTGATCCATATGCATATCAATGAGAATCAGGCGATCCTTACGGACGATAACCACGTTGAAATTTTCACGGATGGACGCAAGAAATTCGAACGCTTGTTTCAGGATATTGAGGAAGCCAAAGTCTACATACATATTCAATACTACATCATCCGTCGCGACGAGCTGGGCAAGAAGCTGATATCCCTGTTGACCAAAAAAGCAAAAGAAGGCGTGAAGGTAAGGGTTCTATACGACGAGCTGGGCTCGCGTCAATTAACCAAGGGCTTCTTCAAAGCATTTCGCGAAGCCGGCGGAGAAGCCGAGGCCTTCTTCCCGTCCAAGCTGCGCTTCATTAATCTGCGCTTGAATTACCGGAATCATCGGAAGCTCGCTATCATTGATGGCGACATCGGGTATGTCGGCGGATTTAACGTTGGGGATGAATATCTGGGTCTCAACTCCAGGTTCGGATATTGGCGGGACACCCATCTGCGTATTCAAGGTGAAGCTGTTTATGCGATGCAGGTTCGCTTCATTCTCGACTGGAATCAGGCTTCGCACCATAACGATATCTTTTATGAATCGAATCTGTTTCCCAAGATCAATTCACCGGGCAATGTCGGGATTCAGATTGTGACCAGCGGCCCGGATTCCAGATATGAACACATCAAGAATGGTTACATCAAAATGATTTCGTCCGCCAAGAAATCGATTCATATTCAGACGCCCTATTTTATTCCCGATGCCAGTCTCCTGGATGCGCTCCGCATTGCGGCGCTGTCCGGCGTCGAGGTTCACCTGATGATTCCCGATAAACCGGACCATCCCTTTGTCTATTGGGCGACCTTATCCTATATCGGGGAAATGCTCAGAACCGGGGCTAACGTGTATCTCTACAATAATGGCTTCATTCATGCCAAGACAATCATCATTGACGAGAAGATTTCTTCCGTCGGCACGGCGAATATCGATGTTCGAAGCTTCAAGCTGAATTTTGAAGTGAATGCGTTCCTGTACGATGAGAATTTATCAAAACAGCTGACCCACATCTTCCATCAGGATCTGCAGGTATCCAGCCAGCTTACGATGAAGCAGTATCTGGAGCGGTCAAGGTGGATCAAGTTCAAGGAATCCATCTCACGCTTGCTGTCCCCTATTCTGTAAAACAAGCCTTAGCGCTGCCGCAACATTTAGCAATCCAGAAGAAATGCGGGAGACTCAGACCGTTTATACTAAAGCCAAGGAAAACAAATCCATCATTTTAAAACTGGGAAGGATGTTGAACGTGGCTAAACTGACACCGTATATTTTCTCTAAGGATGCAAAAGCGCAAGCTGAGTTTTATACCCAAGCATTGGGCGGGGAGATCCTGTCCGTGCAAACCCATGGCGAGATTCCCGGAACCAAGGAAGAGCTTAAAGACAAGGTCATGCATCTTAGTCTGGTAGCCGGAGGAATTCCCATCTTTATGTCGGACTCCATATTCCAAACCTTGGAGCGCGGGAACGGGATTCATCTGAGCCTGTCGTTTGAGAGCGATGCTGAAGCACATGAAGCTTTTGATCGCATGGCCGAGGGCGGTAAGGTGATTGATCCGCTGAACACTCAATTCTGGGGAGCGCTGTTCGGGGTGCTGGAAGACAAGTTCGGCGTATTGTGGCAGGTAACGACAGAAGTCCAAGTCAATTAATGTTAGAAGGCCCTTTCAAGTTTCACTTGGAGGGCCTTTTTTGCGTGATTTATTTGGAACTCCAACGTTCCACGACTTCCGCTGCGGCCAATCGGCTTGTGTCCAAAATATCTTTAACATCGAGCATGGCGCGGCCTTGTGCACGAATGATCTCATAATCCGTAATGCCAAGGAATTCGAACATGGATTTCAGATACTTATGCGAATATTCAACCTCTCGGTACCAATCATTCTCCGTGTATATGCCGTCGCTGCCCTGAATGACCACTATACTTCTTCCGTCGGTAAGGAGTCCTTCGGACCCGCTTTCCGTATATCTGAACGTTTCCTTCGGAACGATGATATTATCCATATAATCTTTCAGCTTGGAAGGGATGTTAAAATTGTGCAGCGGCATGGCGATTACATACTTGGATGCTCCTTTGAACTGCTGCAGGATTTCAGCCATCCGCCCCATCACCTTCTCCTCACCTTCTGTTAGCGGCTCCCCGCTCTCAAGCTTTTCCCACCCGTTCAGCAGACTTGTGTCAATGGCGGGTACGTCCTCCCGATATAGATCAATCTGTTCGATCAGACTGGCCGGATTCTGCGCTGCATACTTACTTACGAAATGCTCCAGCACCTGCAAGCTCAAGGATTTCTCGCTTCTTACCCTCGGATGTGCATTAATAACGAGTACGCGTTCCATATAAACAACACTCCTTTTATTTTGTGGACAACAAAGTCACCAGCTAGCTTGCCAGCCCTGACTCACCTCCCGATCAGAATCATATGCTTAATCCAATCCTGCTTTTATACAAAGATTGTTTGTGCATACAATTATTGTTCTGCGAAAATAAAGACCTCAGTCCTTATTCTCCAATTGATCACTCACCTCGTATAAACGCAGCGATAATTCATCACCTTCGGCATGACCTAATATAGCGCCGTAACGACTGCGCAAATTCATCCAGCACTCGTGAATCACTTTCTCCAAAGCCTTCCCTTTATCGGTTGTATAGATCAGTGACATCCTTCCTTCCACCCGATTATAAACCAGCCCTTTAACGGCCAGCTTCTCAACCAGTCGGGTTACGGTAGAAGGCTGAAGATGAAGAATTTCGCCTAATTCCTTCTGCGAGATCCCTTCCTTCTCATATACAGCCATAAGCAAATAAGCATATGTGGGTGACAAGCCGCTTGCGGCAAACTCGTCTTCGGCCATCTTGGTAATGACCCGGCTAAGACGATTGGCAGTGAAGTAAAGGCATTCCTTGATATACGTGTTTAACATAACGGCTACCTCCTTCGCTGAGTTCATCCTGTTGAATCACCATTTATTGTTTGCACATACAAATATAATGGATTTCCAAATAAAAGTAAAGCGGCAGATTTCCCCCATAACCCCCGGAGACCGCTGCCGCTTCATTTTATTGGGTGTATGCTTCTTCATGTTGAAGATCCTGCATCTGTTTGCTTCAATGCTTCTTATTCGACCTGGCTCTGATCCATGTACATGACTTCCCACAGGTGGCCATCCGGATCCTGGAAACTCCAACCATACATAAATCCATGATCCACCGGATCATTGGAAGGCGACCCTCCTGCGGAAAGCGCGGCATTGACGATTTCGTCCACCTGCTCCCGGCTTTCGGCGGATAATGCCAGAATCACTTCCGTTGTGTTGGCGGCATTCGACAGATCTTTCTTGGTGAACGTCTTGAAGTAATCCTCGGTGAGCAGCATGGCAAAGATGTTATCGCCGATGACCAGGCAAGCCGCATTTTTGTCCGTAAATTGGGCGTTAAATTCAAAGCCGATTTTCGAGAAAAAGTCCTTCGTTCTCTCCAGGTCCTTTACAGGTAAGTTCACAAAAATATTGTCGCTTTTCAAAGCCATTTCGAATCACCTCGTCGATTTGATAGATTCATCTTAGCATGAGCAGCAGCACGGTATTTCTCTTCAATTGCTATGTTCGTTAGACAAACCCACGGCCCGCAGCAATCTCATGACGGTTACCACCGTCTGAGCTTTGGTTACATGGGATTGCGGATCCAGCTTGGAGGCGGATACGCCTTGCATAATCTTCTGCTCCACTACGAAGGCGACGAACGACTTCGCATAGGACGAAATCTTGGAGTGGTCTTTGAATTTGTTTAACATTCCTTGGCTGGCTTCGTTCTTCTTGCCGGCATAATTCAGCACATTACTCAGCATGACGGCCAATTCCTCACGCGTAATCAAGCTGTTTGGATCAAAGGTATCGCCTGAGCGTCCCTTCACTAAACCTGCCGCTTTCGCCGCTGCAATCTCTCTAGCATATCGTGATTTCGGATCTACATCCTTAAAGTTGGAATCACTGTCGTCAGGCAGAATACCCAAAGCTTTCACCACAATGGATATAATCTCGGCACGGGTAATGTGTTGATCCCCGCCGAATGTTCCGTTACTTTCTCCAGATACGATCAGCTTGGCAGCAGCCTGCGCCACGTCTTCTCGTGCCCAAGAAGGGATCGAGTCGCTAAACCGGATATCTTGCTGAACCAGAGCATAAATACCGCTGCCTGTTTTTTTGATTTCAACGGTTACGGTACCATCCGTATTAACTTTAAACAAGGTCGGAATGGATCGAAGCTCATGAGTACCTGGTATATAAACCACTCCGGTGGCTCGTTTTATATTTATCTTTTTCGCATCTACGGTCACAAATTCGCTCACATGGGTTTTGCCGAAATGCTTCAGTTCGGTCGTCGTCTTATCCGCGTTTATTTGTTCAAGCTTGAACAACAGCGGATCGGCTAGTACTTCTCTTCCCTTAAGCAGTGTCTCCACGCTTGCTGCATCGGCAGCCCCTGGAAAAACAATCGAGATTTTCACAGGACCGGGAACCGTCATCAGCGAAGCCGGAATCCGATATTCTGTGCCGTTCACGTTAATGGAGAGACTTGCGTTGGCTCCTTTTTTCGCAAGAGCTGCGATGATTTCCAGCGGAACCTCAACCTCTGCCTGCTTCGCACCTGTACCTGCATGGATCTGGAAGTTGGAGGAATCCGAAAGGTTAATGCTGTTAACAGCTGCAGCCGTAGGTATGGTAACCACAGCCTTATCGCCATGAAGCGTGACTTTTGCCTCTAGCTGATCTTTGGCTTTAGGCGGTTGTGGTGTCGAAGGCGCTTGGGAACCAGAGCCTCCCGAACCTCCTGATCCGCCGGAACCGTCAGATCCACCGGAACCGCTGCTTGAAGTCGTTACACTAAGCAGATTCGAAGCGCTGGAGACGCGGTTAATCTCATCTCCCGTTCGATCCACTGCAAGTACATGAATTTTGTAATTAGTTAAAGCATTAAGGCCATGAATGGTGTAACTATTCTCTGTACCCGAACCTGATAAAGCATGATTCACATATACTTCGTATCCCGTTGCACCTGCCACAGCATCCCATTTCACCTGAATGGAGCTTTCGCCGACACTTACTCTTGCGAGATTCGCCGGAGCCGGGAGTGCTGAAGCATTGGCTTTGCCGTCGATCGGCAAGTCGTGAATGAGTTGAGTCGTCAAAGTCTTATTGCGGTCGCCGCTGATATCCCAACTCATGACACCCGCAATATCCAACGACTTCACGATGGAAGCCGTATACTTCATCGTGTTCTCATCATTGTACGTGATGAACACTTTATTTTGGTCGTTGTACAGGTAAGGCACTTTGGCGGATTCGTTCCAATATCTCTTATAGCCGTTTTTGTCAATGTAGTTATTCTCGAGGTCACTGAAGTCGAAAATGCCCGCTTCCCACGATTTTAATGAGGATCCACCCTTACAGGTTTGATATTGACCCGTAGGGGGGCAATCATCCCATCCCTTACCGTAGTAGGGAACGCCCGCGATCAATTTATGTGTTGGCACCCCACCGTTCAGATGGCCTAACAATCCGCCGAGCACATGATTTCTTGAAGCGGATGAGGCTGCCTTTGGATGCTCTTTGTCATAGAACAGTGGTGCATTATGATGACCCAGCGTCTCCCAGCTTCCACTGAAATCGTAAGTCATGATATTGATGAAATCGAGATATTTCACGGAATTCGCAAGATCTGCATTTTTAACAAAATTATCTCCCTGCCCAGAAGCAATCGTCAGCAGATAATACTTTCCGTCCACTGATCCGGCTGCATCCAACGCCTCGCGAACGGTTCTCATTAATAATGTGAAGTTTTCCGTATCCTCCGGTGCTCTGGAGTTATCATCTTCCCCGCCTTCCACCGGGTATTCCCAGTCGATGTCCAAACCATCAAACTTGTAGTCCCGGAGGAATTTCACAGCAGAGTTAGCAAAAGTACGGCGTGTTTCTTCCGTCATGGCTACGTTAGAAAAATTATTAGACCAAGACCAGCCGCCTACGGAAATCATGAGCTTCAAGTGGGGGTTAGATGCCTTAACGGATTCGAATGCTGCGAAATTCTGAAAATCAAACGTAGGATCTCCTATCACAATTTCGCCATCATGGACGTATCGGTCCTGTGCAGGAATATTAGGATCTTCACAGGCTCTCGGTCCGCTACCGTATTTCTTCCAACATACATCTGCGAAGGCATAGTTAATGTGGGTGATCTGTGATAGATCCAAGTCACCAGGATGAAAATTACGATCTTTGGTACTAGCCGACCATGATGTGAAATACGTAATATTGTTATAGTTGCTGCCAGGCACAACCGGCACAGCTTCGCTTTCAGGCGAAGTCCATAGGCCGTTATGGCCCACTACCTTATACGAATAGGTCTTGCCTTCTTCCAATCCAGCAGCTACATACCGACTCTCGCTACTCGAACCAACCTTTATTCCGTCCTGATAAATATCATAGCTTGTGGCCCCGGGCACCGGCGCCCAACCCAGTGAAATCGTAGATCGTGTTGCCGTGACTACCTGCAGACCTTGGGGCTGAGCCAGTTCCCCCCACTTAAGAGTAGCGGCATTACTATTGGCGGATGCTTCCAAAGCTCCATTTACGTTTCTCTGTGCACCTACTTTAAAAGTATAAGTCTCTCCTGCTTCCAAAGGTCCATAGGTGGCTGTGGTAACGGAGTTTTCCCAAGTGCCGACTTTCCATGCTCCATTAATATAAATGTCATAAGCTTCGGCTCCGGGACTCGAACCCCAACTCAGCGCAACCGTATCTTCCGTTACATCGTCAATTTTAAGATGGCTTGGAGGAGTCAACGGTGCATCTTTATATTCAGCTTCGTCTTTGGTTGTGGTGAATTCCAATACATTGCTTCTGTGTTCTTTTTTCACGTCGCCATCCCAAGTAATATAGATCCTATAGGTCGTTTCAGGTGTCAATCCGGTCACGGCACGGGTCCAATAATTGCCCCAAGCCAGCCACTTGCCTGAATCCGCGTCCCACACCTGTACATTATTGTCATCCGCTACGGGTTTGAAATCCCATTGAAATATCGCCATATTATGAGATACACTTTCTATACGAAGATTCTGCGGTGCCAGCGGATCCTGGGCTTCATTGGTCTGGGCTTTATACGTTGAGTTCGTTACTGTTGCGGGCTCTAGCCCGGAGCTAACCGTGGAAATGTCAGTAGAACTGTCTGTAGGGGGAGCTTCTGCTGCATAGGATACAGGAGCATTAAAGAGTGGTGTAAAAATAAGAATAAGGGCCAAAAAACATATCACCCATTTCGGGTGCTTTTTCGTTATAAAGGGTGTCACCGTTTTCACCTCTGTTGATTAAATTTCGATTGCAAATATACAGCATTTCAATGAATGTCTGTCCATCGGTGTCATCGAGTGTTTCTTTGATGACTTGCCTAATTTCGCATATCGCTTAAATCTAACTTGTATTGAAAGCGGTTACTTATATTTGTATAACGCAACTATGTAGAGTTCCCTCCCCCCTCTCTACTCATGATTGAATCACTGTCCGTACGCCCTACTACAGCCTCCTTTCTTGAATTCCTTGTTGTTCAATAAATATTCATATATTTGTATCATGGAACCTACACTATCGATTGAGAAGGGATACATTTCCATAAACATGGGATAAATTCTTGTAATTTTATATTATGTTAATAAATTCTGATATACTATTGTTAATTGAGGTACTGTGTTGTACGATGTATATGCGGAAGGTAGGTGTGAAAGACGGAACAAATATGACGGATATATGGAAAATAATCAGTTAACAAGGGTATTTCGAGAAAAAATAAGTAATTTAGGGGGTTAACATACATGTGAAAAAGGCGGAATTTACTGCTTGCTAGGACAGAATGGCGTTGGTAAAACAACAATTATGAAGATGATTACAAACTTAATGATGTCATTGGTAAACATGATAGCTGTGTGATCAATGTGGAACAACAAGCAACCACCATACAATATGAATAGAGAAGAGGAATGCCTTATGAAAATACGTAGTCAAATTACATTTGCAAGTCTGGCTCTTTTAATAACTGGAAGTTCCCTGCTGTACACGTCGCCAACCTCAATAGTAAAAGCAGAGCCCACTCAAAATGTATCTAGCTCGTTACAAACAAGCACTAAACGAGATCATAGTTCCGTCAAGCAAGCCATGCGGGATACATTGCAACTTGGATTCCCGGGGATACTTGCTAAAACTTCTGAGGGTGGAAAAACATGGGGTTATGCGGCTGGGGTAGCGAATCTGAGCACCAAGAAACCAATGGAAACAGATTTTCGTTTTCGCATAGGCAGCGTGACAAAGACGTTCACCGCAACAGTTGTACTTCAATTAGCTGAAGAGAACCGCTTGAATCTAGACGACTCCATCGAAAAATGGCTGCCTGGTGTCATTCAAGGAAACGGATATGATGGTAAACAGATTACCATCCGGCAGATATTGAACCATACAAGTGGTATCGCTGAATACTCAAGGTCAAAAGACGCTGATTTTATGGATACAAAAAAATCGTATACGGCTGAAGAAATAGTGAAGATGGGGATTTCTCTGCCCCCAGACTTTGACCCAGGAAAGGGCTGGTCTTATTCAAACACAGGATACGTATTGCTGGGTATTCTTATTGAAAAAGTAACCGGAAACAGCTACGCAGAAGAGATTGAAAATCGGATTATTGAACCGCTTGAACTGTCGGATACATTCCTACCTGGTAATTCAAGCGTTATTCCTGGCACCAATCATGCTCGGGGATATTCCCAACCGGACGAGGCAAGTGAGATAAAAGACGTTACTTACTATAACCCAAGTGCAGGTGGCTCGGCCGGAGATATGATTTCTACTGCTGACGACTTAAATAAATTCTTCTCTTCCTTGCTCGGTGGCAAATTACTGAAGGAACAGCAACTAAAACAAATGCTTACTACAGTTCCTACAGGAAGAGCAGGAATGGATGGATATGGTCTTGGAATCTTTGAATTTAAGCTTCCAAACGGTGTCTCGATATGGGGACATACAGGTGGCATTCTAGGGTTTTCTACTATTGCTGGAGGTACACTTGGAGGCAAGCATACATTGGTCGTCAGTTTGAACAGCTTGGGTAGAGATAACAGTCCTAATCCTTTTAAAAATATTTTACTTGCTGAATTTAGCAAGTAGGCAAAAAGGAAAAACGTTATTCTTTCTGTAGAACCATGGGAAAGGATGGCGCATGAGATTTGGCTGCTTTATGTATTTGGATCAGTCAACATGCAGCAAGCGATTCCCTCTATTGCGTTGAATAAAAAAATCCTGAAGTACTATTGATATTTGATGTACTGTGTTGTACGATGTATCCGCAGGAGGTACAATATCATGAATGTCGAAGACTGGAGATCACAAATTAAGCGAGGAACACTCGAATTTTGTATTCTATTGCTAATAAAGCAGCGACCCTATTATGGGTATGAAATCATAAGTAAGTTAGAGCAGTATCCTATTGTTGCTGCAAAAGAAAATACAATTTATCCTCTGCTTAGAAGATTATTAAAAGAAGAATATGTATCTTCATCTTGGCAAGAAAGTACAGAGGGTTTGCCACCGAGAAAATATTATTCCATTACAGACAAAGGAACCGAGTACTTAAACGCTATGTCCTTAGAATGGGATAATTTATTAATTGCTATAGCAGAAATTAAAGGAGTGTGAAATTTTGGATAAAATTACGAATGACTATCTTGAAAAAATTGAAAAGTATTTGAAATCTATGTCCGATTCCGAGCGTATGGACATTGTCAAAGAAATCAAAAGTGTAATGCTTGAATTGCAAAATAATGGGTTATCCTCTGAGCAAATCATCGAACGGTTAGGAAACCCCAAAGAATTAGCGAGAGCATATTTAGGTGGAGCCATTTCAAAGAACAGTAAATTCAGTTGGCGTAAATTCGGCGCTGTATTTGCATTTTGTAGCAGCTTTGCAGGCGTCAGCGGTATGTTTCTTTTGCCTCTTATCAGTACTCTTTCCATTGCTTTAATGATTAGTGGAGTCATTACACCAATAGGCGGAATTATTAAATTTGTTGGGTATCTTATGGGATACGATATTGCCGGAATAACAATCGAAATGGGAGCATATACACCAAGCCCAATGCTGTTCTTACCCATTTCTATTGTGATTGGTGTGTTGATGTTTTGGTTGGGGAAAGTGTTATGGAAGCTCACAATTAAATACATACACGTAATTAGTCAGAAAAAGAAAACATTGTAATCATAAAAAGAACGAGGCGCGGCGGTCATTCATGGACCAACCGCACCCCGTTTTTACTATGATGGAAAAAGAGTCCTTAAGAGCTCTTTTTCTTTTATTTATTGAATGATATCACACCGATCTAACGAATCGAACTTAAATGCTCGTGCTTTAATTTCCATATGCCATCGGCATCGCAAACAAACACATTCGTAGCTCTCCCGCTTCCGGACATAAATGTCCCCTGATGATAACCCTCAAAGTGGTAGGTATAAATACATACCGCCGAATAAGCATCACTCGCGATCCAATCTACATCCTCCGCCCGGTATACCTCATCCTGAATAACATGCCAAGCGTGTTCGAAATATGCTCGAATCTCATTCAGAGTATGACAGCTCCGGTCCGAAAACCAATAGACCGCTTCTTCGTCGAGCAGCCGGGCTACATTGTCAAAATCATGCGTATTCGTAGCCGCTATGTATGCCTCAAGTGCCTTTTGATATGACATCGTTCCGCCCCCTTCCACCCCTCAACTAGGCATATAAGTTAATAAACAAAGTATAGTACAATTTTGTTCAATGACGGATCTTTCCTGGTTAACTTTCATATATCTGTGTTTATGTTAATGTCCTTAACATTTTGTTTGAAAATTTGCCTTTCCTTCCAAGACTGCATTCAAGAATTTCTTTGACTTTTTCAATCGCTTCTGGATCTCTTCAATTTCTTTGATTTTTTGTTCAACCATTTTTGTCTTTGCCTCGTATGATAAATTAAGTTGTTGATTTACTAGCAAACTTAATTCTTCTATAGAAAAGTCTACGGATAAAAGTGCCTTCACATCATCTAGAAACTCAACAACCTCTTCAGAATAAACACGATAATTATTAACATCTCTTTTAACATAACTGTCTGGAATTAGGTTTTTACGTTCATAGAATCTTAATGTTGATATGGGCAGACCCGTTAATTTTGAAACATCGTTTATTTTCATAATAGGACCTCTTTATTTCTTGCTATAAACCTAGGTTCATAGTTCATAATACGAAATATGATAACGAACGACATACACATTGTCAAAAAAATCTATGTTATCAAAAGGAGAGGTTCTATGTTTAACCATATTCAAAACAACGATTTCGCCAATATCGTTATGGGCCGACGTTCTGTTCGTAATTATGACGAGAACATTAAAATATCGAAAGAAGAGATAAGCGACATGATTTCGGAAGCCAGTCTGGCTCCATCCTCTGCAAATATGCAGCCTTGGCGTGTAATTGTGGTCGATACTCCAGAAGGAAAAGAAAAGCTAAGACCTCTTGTGCGTTTCAATACATTACAAAATGATACTTCATCAGCCATGTTATTAATTTTTGGCGATACCCAAAGCTATTTATATGCTGAAGAAATTTACAATACAGCTGTGGAACAAGGAAAAATGCCAGCTGAAGTACGAGATCGTCAACTCGAAACTATTCTATCCATGTTCCCGACTCTATCAAAAGAAATGAAAGTTGAAGTAGCAAAAGTCGATAGCAGCCTCTTTGCCATGCAGTTCATGTTAGTAGCTCGTGCACACGGGTATGATACGAATCCAATGGCAGGCTTTGAAGCTGATCAGTTAGCAAAAGCATTCGATTTAGATGAAGAACGCTATGCTCCAGTCATGATCATTTCAATAGGAAAAGCCAAAGAAAATGGGCATGAGTCCGTTCGATTAGGCCCTGACAAGATTACATTTTGGAGGTAACCATTGTCCGTAGTCGATTCATCATTCTTTCTTCAAAATAACATCAGACTCAAATTGCAGGTGTATATAGAACTTACTGTTAAAACTTCAAAAATCTCAATCAATAAGAAAAAGGCAGCCGATCATTATGATCGGCTGCTTTAACATCGCCGGGGCCTCATTCGTAATATCCTTGCACAGCGGGCAGTCGCTTATACTCCTCAAGCTCCTCTAACGTGCCGACGATGTCTTCAACCAGCATGGTCATCCGTTTACCGTCTTCGCTCTTATCGCACTCGCTCCAAGCATAGTGGTAACTTCCGTTCGCTACCTTTACCGTCAGGTCAAAGCTCTCATGCGGCTCTTTATTGCACGCGGTAGTTAACGATTTATCCTCTTGATAGTCGGCAAGCACCAACGCCTTATAGATGCTCTGACGTTCCTTATCGGTGAATTCGAAATCACGGATCACCGCAGTCTCTCCATTCTGAAGATCCTTGACGACGGTTCGTTCCTTTGTACTGATTTCATTCCTCTGATTAACGCCGAACCTCAGTTCCAAGTCGAACGTTACCTTCGGCCTTAGCTCATACTCCATTCGCAGAATCTCCACCTCAGAACGTTCACCGTCACAACCTGTCAGCGCATAACTAAGATAAGTATCCGTCTCGACTCGCTTCAGCTCACTGCACATACGGGTAGTAACTTGTTGATTCCCTTCCCTGTCCCACGTATTGTCATAACGCAGCTCGATTCGATCTCCGATATGATTCAATTCATGAAATACAGGATCTCCCTCAATCGTATAATGTACAATACGCTGCATTCCCTCCGTCTGATCGATAAAGGCATCCAGTTTCCCCCTATTTTTCACGTTCACACCATGTTGGTTGATCACGTCCACTGCCTCATCTATGATCGGAGCTGCTTGTTCCTTCTCATAACAGCCTATGACAATCCATACTGCTATAAGTGCTGCAGCAATCAGGCTTTTTCTCATCCTTCTAGTCCCTCCTAATAGAAATACATCGAAGAAAGCATATCTATTAGACGGATGTTAATCCCATTTTGTTCCACTCGCTGCATGAACAAACAACAAGCAAACTAATATTTCATTCCATGAATTATATTTTGTTTTTATAAATGACTTTGTCCACATCGTGTCTAACGGTTTTATGACCTTGTTTAATTCCTTTCCCAATGGCTATCAGCATCACATCTTCATACCTATCAGAAATTTGTAAGGCCGACTTTAACTGTTCGGAATCATACCCGGACATGGTAATCGTATCAAGGCCTGCCTCGTTCGCCAATAAAACGAACGACATCGATGCCAGGCTTGCGTCTCTTACTAATTCGAACTTTAAATCATCTTTTGATTTTTTTAGATAATAATCGATTGCCGCGTTGGCTAAATAGTCTCTTAAGGATGCGTCAAAATAACCCTTTTGGAATCCGTCTTCATGGATATTTATAATATTTTCTTTTTCAAATGCTTGATAATCGCCTAGTATAACGATTAGAGCCGATGCTTCTATTACCTGCTGCTGATGAAAGGCAATGGGTAGTATTAAGTTCCTTAAATTCGGCTCGTCTATAACCAGGTAACGTGTCGCTTGAATATTGTTTCCGTTGGGCGATTTACTGGCTCCTTCAATCAATGCCGCCAACGTTTCCGATTCCATTTTATAATGGGGATCATAATGCCTGACAGAACGTCTTTGTTCTAATATCTCTCTCACACTCATTGTGTTCACTCCAAATGTTTTATTTGCTTCACAATCCGATTATAATGGACCGTAACGTGGCAGAAAATAACGCACAATAAAGTGGGTTAGCCACCTTTATGTGCCTATTCAGGAGGAATACACAATGAACAGCCTCAATACGGGAATCAATATTTTTATGAATACGGTAGGAGGAAAGTGGAAATGTTTAATCCTCTTTTTTCTTAGTCAACAACCAAGGCGAACAAAGGAATTCTATCTGCTCATGCCGACCATAACGCAGAAAGTTTTAACCGAACAATTAAAGCAGCTGGAAAGAGATGAGCTTGTCCGAAGAGAAGTATTTAAGGAAGTCCCGCCTAAGGTAGAATACAGTTTAACTGAGCTGGGCCAATCCTTCGTGCCTGTATTAAATACAATGTGTGAATGGGGCAACACCTATGCTACCGTTCAAAACCTCGAAAGAGAAGAGCAAATCTGCTGCCAGCATGAATAGGCGGTCGTGCATATAAAGAGGCGTCGAAAAAAAACGAGCAGACGAATGATCGTCTGCTCGTTTTCTATATTAAACTCCTTCATCCGTCTCATTATCCGGAGTCTGCTCTTCCGAAAGCGCGCTTTCGTCGGACAGCTCATACGAGACGCCATCCACAACAACCTTCTCGACGAGGGACACGTCAAGCGGCTTATCCAGCTTTACGGTGACCTGACTTGAGTACGTCTGGTTTTCCTGAGCGTCACCAACGCTCTCCGATGACTGCCCATCTTCACCTTCAGCAGGTTCAGAAGAGCTTTCCCCTTCTGTTGTCCCGGTACTCAGGTCCGCTTGATTCCCAGATGAGTCAAGCTCTGTCCCTGATGGATCAGTATCCGCTTCGCCCGTTGTGTCATCGGCGCATACCCGCGATAATTCAGGGCTAGCGGCCTCAAGCAGCGTGCCTGCATCCTTGCCTACAATCTCAATCTTATCCACATTGAAATCCCGACAAGCTGCTGGCTGTTTAAAATGGAAACTCAGCTCGGTCTTGCCCTCCTGCTCGCCTTCCTCCACCACCGTTGCCGTCAGTAACGGCTTTTCAAGGACGGTATCGGAAGAAGCCGGAGGTGCGGTAACCGGAGGGGTAGTGACCGGATTCGGATCGGCATTGCCATCCGCAGGTCCTTTGCCGTTTTGGATCATCATGAAGACAGCGCCAGCAATAACGATCACCGCAAGCAAAGATGAAGTGATTTTTACGAACCGCGAATGCTGTCGAAACCATCGCACCAACGGCGAAGCTAATTCGGCCCTAACCTTCGTATAAACCGGTTTAAGGATTGGAGCAGGAGAATTGAAATACGTTTTCGCATATTCCTTATTCTTGAAGGCTTCACGGTCATAGGTTTTGAAATAATCGACGATGGCGGTGGCATAAGCCGGAACAAGCCCCCGCGGTCTTACGAATACAGGTTGCTCGGCAGACCACTTAATATACTGGTATACCACTTCCGGACTGTTGCCGTATCTGTGCAAATAATCAAGCAAGCCCCGATAGTCTACGGCACTGGAACGAATCTCCGTGCAAAAGGCCAGGGTAATGCTATCAAAGCTGGATGGCACCACATGGTTCTGCAGCCATTTCCGCATGATATGCTGGGTTCGTTCCCGCTCCTCGGCTGACAGATCCTCCAGCACCTCCACTCTTGCTTCTTCTCGGCTGGACCACTGGTGAAGGGCCAGCATGACCGCGGCTTTGGACCGAATCCGGGAATCAAACCGCTCTACCCAGCCCTTGAACTCCTTCGGCATTTGCAGAAAGCCGATATCCAGCAGCTGTTTCTGGCTTAATTGCTCGGGCTCCAACTCACGCAAGAGGAAGAGGTTTGCCGCATATATCAATCGGTCTGCAAATGCAGTTCCGCCTTGGTAACGACCGATTCCCTTCTGAGAATGGTGCTCCAGCGAATCCAATTGGTCCAGTACGGCGTTGACCGCTCTCACCGGATCCGAATCCTGCTTAAGCTTATCGACAAGCTGCGCTTCGGCTAACCTGATGTAATTCTCCTGTTCCAGCAGGAGTGGGTGATTCCGAACCCACAAACCGATCAGATCTACCAAGTCTGTAGGCGACGCCGCTTGCTGCATGCGCTTTTTCATGTACGGATCAAACATCAACGCCGGCAGTCCCGGACTGGTCAGCACCCTGGAGTAGAAGGCTCGGCTTAAGGCCGGGCTGCCCTCCAGCAAGTCGTAAATCGCCTCGGTCACATCCTGACGCCGCTTCGATAAGGCGTTATTTAAGGAGCGGATAAAATATTCCACAATCAGATCATGATGCTGCCGGGGATTGATGCCGTGATAATCCCTAACGAAACCGGCAATCACTGCATCCGGAACATGTCCGCCTTTGACAAGCTCGAATTCCTGGGCAAACAGGGCGTGGAACAGCTGATCCAGCCTTTCCTTAGAAGCAAGGGCGCCTGCCGGTTTCAAATAAAGCAGCAATGCACGCAGCACGGCATGTTTATGCTCATGGTACAAGCCCACTTGACCTTCTTCAATCTGGTACAGCACACATAAATCATCGTAGCTATCCAGCGAGATCCCCAGACCCGGCTCCATATCCGCAAGCATCTGCTCGGCGAAGGCAAAAAAGCGCTCGGAGCGATCCGGGTCCAACAGCGTCTCCCATGCAAAATCAAGATAAGGCTGCTCGGACCATTTCAGATCGGCATTGATGACCCTGCCGGCAGCGAGCTCAAACAAATAATCCTTCTCGATGCTGCGGTCGCTTAAGCGCAGGCTGCCCTTCTCCACGAACATGAGATGAAGTCCCTTCTTGCTCTGCGGCTCCTTGGCATAGGTTACGAATCCAAGCACCTGGCGCAGCGCATAGGGCAATCGGCCAAACAACACAAAGAGCAGCTGCTCCGCCTTCGCGGACAACTGTTCCACAGGGACGTCCAGCACGATGTATACCTTTTTCTTCCCGGCAGCCGCGGATATGCATGCATAAAGCAGCTGTTTGAATACCTTCTCGTCGATCCCTAGCTCCTGCAATAAGGTCGGCGCCTTCTTATATGAAATGGCCACTTGAGAATCCCCCTGAACCGGAATGGCAGGGAGCTGCGGCAGATCAACGCCTGCTTCGATATCGTAATGATCGGCAAAGGAGGCCTGGAGCCAAGTCTGATAAGCGTTATGCTCATCTACAAGAAAACCGTCGGGAATGACATAATGATGCGTAAAAAAGGCACTGCGCAGTCCCGTGAAATCCGCAGGCTGAAACACGCTTCGCCCCAGCACCGTTTCTCCTGTTTCCGTATGGAACAGATGAAGGGCCGCCGGATAAGCCGCAGCGTCCCGCTCGCTGCGTGCCGTCAGCTCGGCAGGAGCTTCGTATTGGCAAAAAGGATGCAGCACCTTTTTGATAAAGGAAGCCTCCAATCCGGACGAACGGGCCACCGTATCAAAGCCCTCGGCCGAGCGGAATATGCCTCGCCGCTCCCGCGTGTACATCTGCTGCTGTATGGTTCGGGATGGGAAATCCGGCACTAGTCTTCCCTCCCCTGAATATACTTCAGCTTGTACAGAAGCCAGATGAACGGTTCATCCACCCGAATCGGGCTAACGACGCTTTGCAGCTTCTGATCGACAGGGTTGCTGCCTAGAGCCGATACGGCAAAATACGCTGTATTGGAAAAGTATACATCCATCGTTCCCTTGAACGGGCGGTCGACCTTCTCGATAAAACGGCGGATCTCGCCGTCAATATTTTCAAATTCGGTCAAATTCAAAAACTTGCGGTGTACCACATTGTTAAAGATGTTGCTGTTCAGCTTCACGTATTCGCCATCCTCATCCTTCAGCGCATGAAGCATGTCGCTCTTGGTCAGCACGACGGCCGTCGGAATATCCGTCTTGCCCTTGTCCTCATAAGCGATGAAATCTCCGAACATCGTCAGCACGACATCCCGCGGCTCATCATACTGGGACACCCATTCCCCGGGCTGGTCACCGAATTTCAGGCGAATTTTCTCCCGAATGGAGCGGATTTGGAGCGGATCCACCATAAACAGAATACCCGCGGAATTCTTGATATGCTGTCCGTGAAGTCCCAAGTAATCCTCATCCACCATGCCCTCGCCCGCTACGTCAAAAAATACGAGCGTTAACGGCGGCTTGGATTCATCCTTGAACACGAATTGGAAAATGAACGGCTCTTGCATCTTCTCCTTCTGCGTGGACGCCAGCAAATCTCCGCGCTCAAATAACGGCTCCTCATAGCCCGTACGGAACTTGCGGCTGATCTCGGCATTCAGCGGCATGCAGGCCGCATCAAAATGATCCGCCGTCGTATGCTGCAGCGTATGAATGAGCGAAGTCATATAAACCGATTTGCCCACTTGGGAAGCACCGATAATTGAGATAATGTTGCTTGGCACCTTCCCGGCGGTTACCGGAAGCTCATTATGGCATTTCGGGCACAATCGTCTGCGCGTGACGACTCCATAACGGTCATTCAATCCAACCAGCACGTGATCCGAATAAATGTGCTGCTCCTCCGGTATGTCGCTCGGACGGATAATCGCTTCGATATCATAAACGGAGTCCAGCCCAAAGCGTTCACGGTACCGATTCAGCTCATCATCTTCCCCAAGCGCATAGTCCTCGTCATCCTCCCGGTCGTGGGCAGCCCGGAAGACAACTTCCTTCGGAGCAAACTTACTGAAACAGTAAGGGCACACAATATCATAGAACAGCGGCCTTGGCTCCGGCTCCGGTTTTTTCTTGAATATATCAAAAATGCCCATCCTTTGTACCTCCCTTTGAACCCTATGAATTACACACTAACGCGTTCATCGTGTTTACTGTGTGATCTTCTATCTCTATCTCTATCTCTATCTATACACCAGCTCATATCGTTGTCCGTACTTCCTTCCATCCGTAAAAAACAGGCGCACGTAATCGTTCTTGCCCACCTCAATCGCAGGCAATACGTTGCGTCCGGCAGCAAAATCCGTCACGAACGGATACAAGATGCCGTCTTCCTTGTTGACCGGATAAGCCCCCTGCTTCTTCACGTAACATAAAGCTTCCTTTGGTACCGGCACTTCCGCCGTAACCTGAATTTCTATCGTCTTATAGGGCTGCAGCCAGCGGCTTTTTTCGCGGATGGAGTAGACCAGTCTGGCTTTGCCGGTACTGAATCGAATGCTGTTCGTTTCATCAGACTGCCTGATTAGCGCCATCTCTCCGTCGTCGGAAGACAAGGCGTATACCGTGTACGTAATCTGACCAATCCCGTCCAGCCGGTCACGGTACCCGTTATTCGCCTTATACTCGTCTCGGGTATATAGACGCATTCCGCCAGGCAGCGGATCACCTGCAGGCTGACCGAATCCGTCGTCCATCGCACGGTGAATGTGTACCGCTTGAAGACCCGGCGGCCAGCTCCAGCGGAGCGTGCAGTAACCATCGTCTACATGATAGCTTAATCCCTGAATGACCCATTCTCCGGGCTCCGCATTTTTAAACCGCATATCGAACGCCCCCTGCTTTAAAATCCTCGGCTTGTTGAATCATTCTGCCGCTGCCCTCTTCCCGTACGGCCCGGCCGCTGCACATTGCGGATAATCTTGCTGCTCTCCTTAACCGGAATCACCAACGTGAACAAGGCGATGATCCCCGCGAGAATAAGGCAGGCTATCAGACGAACGGAGGCATCTCCAATTTCCTCTCCGGAAAGACCATATTCCAGAACGATGCCTGCCAGTAAGCCCGATACCGCGCCGCCTATGCTGAAGCTAAGCGCAAGATGGCGGTTGTCAAACACAGTGCCGAGGGCAAGGCCCATGGCAGCGCCAATGAGCAGCATCGCAGCAATTCTTACAATCTGATAATAAACGCTATCTTCCATAACGCCCGTACGTTTCGTCAACAGGGAACGATCCCCGACATCGTCATAGATTTTCTGGAAAACAAAAGACAAATCTGCCGCGTTCTGCACATCGTAATATTGCCCGCCCGTTTCGGCAGCAATCGTCTGAAGCAGTTGGGCACCGTCCGGGTTAACAAGGCTGAGGCCAATCGTATTCACCGCGATTTGCTGCTGCTTATAGTCCGCAAGCACACGCGCATGATCCGTTTCGCTAAAGCCGTCCGACAGCATAATGACCATGGCGCTTCGACCGGCATCATGGCTCTCTTGGATATGCGTCATGGTATCCTCCAGCGCGAGACTGATGTCCGTGCCACCGTCGGTTGTTGCCAAACCGTCGATTTCCGCGATGATCTCATCCTTGGTTTCTTGGTTCTTCACACGCGTAAACGGCTGCAGTAACGTTGTCGCATGATCAAACACCATAACCGATACACGGTTATCCTCGTCCATGCGGTTGATCAGATTTTTGGCCGCCGTATATCGGTCCTGATTCGGGTCCGTCTCTTTCATGCTGCCTGAGTTATCAATGATCAGCACGATGTCCTTCACGGGCTTGGCGCTGCCCGGGTTCAACTGATACACCCACTCAAACAACATACCTAGCAGGAACAGTGCCACCAAAGTGGATGGAATCAGCAGCTTCCATGATGTGCCTGTGTAGCGCTGTCTCCATGAGCTCCCATTCAAGCGAGGGGAGATCAGTTCTGCGATTAAACAGGCCAATCCGATGCACAAGGCCAAAATTCCGAAATAGATCCCTGTAACCACGATGACGGGAAGCCCGATACCCCACTGGCGGAGCAAAAATTCCCCAATCGCAAATCCTATTCCCCCACCGACTAGACTACACAGCAGCAGGAGAGGGTTTATTTTTCGTTGCACAATACACGCCTACTCTCTGTATCAGAATCTAAGAACGCTAGCGCAGCTCGGGAAGTTGCGCCGGTTCCATGCCATGAAATTCATAACCGTTTGCCGTATAGGTCTCGTAGTAGGTTCTGCCATTCCGGTAGTACATCAGATCCTCCAAGTGGAAACCTCCCATCAGGTTCAGCTTCTCAACCCCGCTTGAGCGCTTCTCATGCACGATGCCAAGCTTGTACACCCGTAAAGCTTCATCGGCGTGGATCGCATAACGGACGAATTCGCTGTCGGCATCGCCGAAGAAATATTTCTCCTCGTATCGATGCTCCTGCGTATAGTCAAGCAGTCTGACCAACGTAACGGAGTTCTCCTCCAGCATCCGGTAAAGCACCTTAAACAGATCTTCCTTGGCAAGCACCTGCTTGTTATTGTAGTCGATGGTTACGTTCGCCCGCCGCAGCAGTTCTTCCTCGAAGGTCTGCACGAACGGCTCTGCCGTCAATAAATCTCTTAGACAGACCCGGATCATGCTCGACAGAATCGGTTCGATCCCTTCATGCGTAACGATGGAGAGATTGCCGACATACCGTTCTTCGAAGAATACGCCCTGGCCGCGTTTACTCTCCAATTCCAGCATCAGCTCTTCCGTGACCATGCCATAATACTCCATCAGGTTCTGGCCGATATAATCGTCTGCGGTACGGATGCTCGACTGGGCCGCTTCCAGCAATTCCGCTTCGAGCTGGTCCAGCATGTTCGCCTGCTGCTTGTAATGACGGTGAATCCGTTCAAGCTCCGCCTCATAGAGCCTGTACAGCGCAAGCTCCGTTTCCAGTAATAACAGCTCATATTTACGACGATAGACCTCACCAACGAAATAGCGAATGAAATGGCGCACATTCTGTTTGTCCCGAAAAGGAAGCTTCTTGAACGGCTGGCTTTCCACGCTTTCCTCATAATAGCGGATTAGTCCGTCCTGCTCGGTCTTCAGGAGGCTGCCGAGATCCCGGATACGAGAACGAACCGCTTCAAGCAGTATCCCCTCTCCCGTCTTGTCGCTCGTCCACGCCACGATTTGATAACAACCGATTTGCGGATGATCCGCCAAGGTGCGACGAAGCGCACGATGAAGATCTTCAGAAGTGCTCATATCTCTCATTCTCTTCTGGACTTCCAGCTCGTAATTGTTGTGGAAAAATTGCCGACACCCTTCGCCGAACAGCGCCTCTTCAGCCTCGCGAACATTCATCCGCTTCAGTCCTGCAAAACTCACGGGGTGTGACATCATACCCTTTAGCCCCTCCAGATGCTCTGCGTCCGGCAGCAACCGGTCCGCTCTTGCCGATACGGCTTCCGGGTCGAGACCGAAGTAGGTCAGGCATTCATGAACCTCCGGTTCCGGCCCGCCCTTCATGCGAAGCAGCAGCCCGCGGCACAGATGATAGAGCACCGTTAGCGCGATCGGCTCATTGGGCCTCTTCACCCGGGCAAAGCCAGCGGAGACAAAGCCTTGTCGGCCGGATTCGGTCATGATATTGCTTTTGAACGACGTATTGTTGTATATGCCCCGGACTCCGTCATAGGTTTCATCCTTCTGCTTCCGGTTCTTAAGCAAACCCAGATGGCAGATGATATCGTAGATATCCTGCATCCCAGCATAACCCGATATGCCGCGTTCATTCTTATCGGATAGTACATAAACGAGATCAAACAACGGCGAGGCCGGGTGAACGACCGGAATGGTCAGCCCATCCTCCGTGACCTGCAGCGGCGCGGAGAAGCTGTATTCCCGGCTCTGCATCAACTCCAACTCCCGCAGGAAGGCAACGCCCACAGAGCTCGCATAACCATAGGAATCAATCTGCTCCCTTTCATTAATGAGCGCATACATATCCATTTGCACCGACTTGAATGACTGCTGGAAGATGGATTCGGCCAGTAATGAAATTTCCGGTATAAACACATTGAACGGGTCGTCGACCCGTGTTATGACAGACAGATGAATCCGATCAAAGGATGAATAGCTCCGTCCATAGTCTGAGATATGGTGGCTCAGCTTCCGAATCGCTTTATTCAACCCGGCCAGGTGATGCGGGTCCTGATAGAAGCCTTGGTACAGCTCCTTGCGTAAGGACTTGGATGCGCCGTCTGACTCCGGCAATTGCAGATGATACCGGTGAAGGCGACCGGAGGATTCGGAGCCTTTCGGCTCCCGACTTCCGCTCCGGTCCGTTCCCACATGAAAATAAACGACGCTTGCGCTGTTATCCCATTTGCGGTCATGAATTTCCATGATCGGTTCGATTGCGGACGCTGTCTTGTCGCCAATGAACAAGTATACCTCCGGGTAGTGGATGCTGCTCTGATCATCCTCCATCAAGGTAAGCTGCTCTTCCGATTTGGCATAGCCCGCAGCATACTGGCGAAGAATTTCCCTCATCGCTATTTCAACCTTCTGCGGATGTCATTTAATTTCGAAGAGACCTGTCTATAGAACTGATAACGTTCTTCACCGTCCGCAAGCTCCACCTTCTCGTATTCGAGCCGGTCGCGCGTTTCCAGGAACCGTTCGGCCAATTCTTCCAGCTTCGTGAGCAGCGGCGTAATGTCCTCAGAAGCGGTCAGCTCCTGATCGCGGCGGGAGGATTTGCGAAGCAGCGTGCTGCGGCTTTTCTCGTCCAACTGACGGAAGTGCTTGTAGACTTCATACTCCACGTCATTCACGCTTTTCAGCAGATTGGCAAACGGCTCCCAGGAATCCTCCTCCGGATCGCGATCATAAACGAAGAGCGCACCCTTCTTGGTGATCGTCCCGGTGTACAATGCCTCGATGAATTGATCCAGCCATTTCTCTTCATTCTGATTGTCACTGATCAAGAGCTCGAATTCCGTGATTTTGGCTGCGATGGCTGCATATTTCTTCAGCTCTTCCCGCACGCTGCGGATCATTTCCGGCGAACGAATCAGATTCTCCTTGGCCATATCCTCGTTGATGCTGTTGAAAATATCCTTAGAGCCTACCCGCTCCAGTCCCTCGTTCATCCATCGCTTCAGCTCGGTCCATGCCCGCTTGACCTCGCCAAGGTTAGGCTTGGGGCTATCCAGCTGCAGATCATAAGCACGAAGCAGCTCGTTCAGATCAAATGGCTTCGTGAACACAACCGCGTAGCGGCTGCTCGTATTCTGGTCGACATCCTTCTGGATGATGACCTTAAACTCAAGGGCCTGATTAAATTCAGCGCGAACGCGTGCGTTGTAATCCTGAACCCGCGGATTGACGTAGGTATCCCCCCAGGATTTTTCGGGAATCGGCGAGGGCAGGTACGTCCAGTTGTTACGGTCCGTCTGCACCAAGTGACGCCCCACGCCTTCCTTGTCCATGATCGTGCGTTCGTAACTCTCTTCATAAACCTTAAGCGGCGTGTAGACGAACAGCGGCACGCCGTTCTTCGTATTCAGCCAGAAGATTCGGTTCTTCACTTCGCTCTCTTTCACGGTGAAGTGAGACTTCCCGACCGAATTATTCTGATAATTGCGAATCCCCTTCAGAATGCTTGGAGCCTGTACAGGCACGGATACAAAGCCCCAGGAAGGGAAGTACAAATTGCCTGCGCTGTTGCTCAGATGGAAGACCGGGACGGCTTCGTCATCCAGCTTGCTGGCGATATTGCGCTCGACAAATTTTTCGATGGAATCCTCCTGCCCGAATTTCATGACGAGGAAATCCTCCATCGAACGGGTGATCAGATCGCCGAATTTATCGGTAAGAAACTCCGAAATGGATCTGACGATATCAATCTCCTGCTCCCGGGTCCAACGATTCGCATGGCTTAGCAGCTCTTGCGCAAAATCGCGGATGAGGTCATCCACATCCTTCTGATCCATGATTTTGTTGATGACATCGGAAATGTCGGGCACGCTGACCAGGTTCCAGTAATACGTCTTGTTCCCTTTATGATCCTGCTGTTCTTCCCCGTTGACGAGAATGTCACCGTTCTTGGCAAAAATCGAATTTAGCGCATTCAGAATTTCCGTATATACGCTATAAATCCGGTTATTCTCCTGGTTCAGCAGATCGTATAAATCCTCATAGAATTCAATCATCTGCTCGGTGCGTTCCACATCGGCTTCCAGCCAATATTCGTTGATTTTGGCTTCAATATAGATATTCTTCTTCTTATCCTTGGAGACAAAAGCGCTCTTCGCATCGCCCAGACGATCGACCGCCTGCTCTCTGGCCGACTCGATATCACGGGGAATGCGGGTCAGATTCTCGCGCAGCGCTTCGATGTAGGACAGCAGCATCTTCAGCAGGCTGAAGCCTTTCTCCGTATAAATCAAACGGGATACGTAGAACGGTCCTTGCTGCGGATGCAGGAACATGCGGCGGATTTGGTCGCTGAACTGAGCCACGATCTCGCCCGGCAGCTGCTTCTTCGCTTTGATGTATTCCTCGCGGGCTCTTGCCAGAAAATTCTGTTCCAGCTCCGTGTCCATATTAATGACCTGGTTCTTCACCACGTTTGCGTAACTGAGTCGCTCGCTGTTCTGATAACCCGGGAGCGGCTCCGGTACGCGGGACTCGAAATTCTTTGTCATCGAGTCCAGATCGATGCCCAGCTTGCTTGCGAATTTCTCGACGTCCTCCTGGCTCGGCGCTTTCTCGAACATGGTTTGCATTTTGCCGAAGACGCGGTACGCCAGATAAGTGGTCATCTCTTCGATGGGCAGCACGGCTGAAGACGCCCCGATAATGTTGTAATCGTAATTGGCAGGATACGCCTTGTTCATCTGCGCGATATTGGTGCGGATGTTGCTGATATAGTCATGGATCGCAAACTCTTCGCCGGACTGTTTTTCCTCGCTGGCCATGAAGTTCGTGATGTTCTCCGCAGTAACGTTCATGCAGTAATCATAAGCGTTCTCCAGCAGTTTGCCTTCCGTATTAGTAGCGGATATCAGGTGACACAGATTAAACGGAGGCAGCGGGGAGTTCACGTTCAGGATGCTGCCGTACTGCTGCTTGAACCGCTCGCCTCTGGCATCCACGTTCATCCAGTAATCGAGCTCTTTGAGGGCGGCATACCCGTTCTTCTTGATGTATTCGCGCGTATGCTCGCTCAAGCTTTTGTTGGCCAGATTAATATCCGGCGTAAACAGATAGCCGAGCGTGTTCACGCGGTCAATGCCGGCAGAGCCGTGGTCTCGCTCGATAATGCCGCGAACGATATAGGCAATGTCCAAGAAGCAGCCGCTGCCTGTACCACCGGAGAGCCCCGTCAGCAGGAAAACCATCAGCTTTTTGTTCGTGCCGACCGACAGCGTCTTAATCTTCTTGTCGATCGCCTGCACCACTTGCGTAATCTTCGTGAACAGGAGCAAACGGCCCGCTTGGCGTACGCCTGCTGCCCCGTTCATGCCATCGGTAATGCTCAGCTCTGGCGACAGCCAATCTGTAATATACGGCTCCAGGATGCTTCGGTTTTGAAGGAGGCCTCCAATCTCGGCATTAGAGAGGAGCACGAATTCATTGATCGGATCAAGCCCGATGCCTTTATAGCGTTTATTCTTATCCTGTTCGTTGGTCTCAAAAGCCAGAAATTCCACATTATCCGGCTTGTCCATTCTCTTCTTGGACAACGGATCCTCCGGCAGCTTGAAACGGCGGTTAATCTGATATTTCAAGCGCAGCAGCGCATCGATTCCCGTCCCTCCAAGTCCAATGATAAGGATCGGATTGTCGATGGTATCGACCCGTATTTTCTCGCTGACAATCCCGCCTCCAAGTGAAACGTCAAGCTGTTGTATATGTTCTCTAACTACCGGTTTCATAACTTCCCCTCCTGATAGGTCATGGCTTTAAGAGGTTGTTCAAAAAGTCCGCTTTTGATCACGAAGTGAATCAGGAAGCAGCTCGGCATCGAATCTTGAATTCAGCCGGGCCTTCCGGTGCTCACGTACCCAAAACGTACGCTCCGCTCCTGACGTCCCTAGTTTCATCCAACCTTCTCGGTGCTGAAAACCGACCTTTTTGAACATGCACTTTAAGCCAAATATTCAAATAATATCGTTTTGTCCGCCTGCTGCAGGGAAACTCTCAGCCGGTCTCCGTTCTTAAGCTCCGTGCCATTCGATGCATCCAGCGCGCGGCCGGATTTCTCAATCACGGCTGAAGAATTGTTTTTAAGTATCATGCGGTCGTTCTTGCCCGGCATGAATAAGATTTTCTCGGTCTCCTTCAGCTCGGGAGCAAGCTGCAGAAGCTGATGCAGATTGAACTTCCCTTTGAACGAAGTCAGCTTCTTGTATTGCGGGAATGTCTTCTCGCCGGTGTTCTCGTCCCTGATCTCGATCACGATCTGACCGACAAAGCCTTTGTTCGCTTTCTTAATCGCGCCGAGTATGAAATATGCAGCCGCTCCAACAATGAGCAGGGCCGCGATGCCAATGATTACGGGCCATAATGGAAAAGGTTTCGCATCCTCGCCCGCAGTCATCTCCTTCCCACCGCTTCCGGAGTCCGCGGCTGCCGCTTTTGCGCTAATCTTCACAGGTGCGCTTTCGCGGTAGAAGCTCTGCTCCTCCGCCCGTACCCTCAGCTCGTAGTCGTGCTTCTGCGGAATCTTGTAATTCCCTTCAAAGCTGCCGCCTTTATTCTCAAGCTTGACCTCCGACTCGTCCCCCGTGTCCAGATCCTTAACCAACAGCTTGGCCGTCATATTGCCATACTGTTCTTGGTCCTGCAGCTTCTGTCCATTGCTGACGAGATATGCCTTAATATCGATCGTGTCGCCAGCCTTTACCTTTGAGGATGGCGGAGGATCCATAGTCAGCTCCAGGTCGTAGTTAAATACGAGGTTAATATCGATTTTGTCTTTCGATACGCCTTTCACCTGCAGCTTCCAATCGCCTTGCTTCGGCTTCAGCAGCTTGAGCAGCGAATAGGAATTGGAAGTAGATCGCAGGACATTGCCCGAAGGAATAGTCTGCTCAGCGCCTGCAGGATCGACCAGCTTCACATCGACGGGGCTGGAGGACATAATGGAAATGTTCGCCTCCAGCACGTTCGCATTCGGCACACGGACCGTAACCTCCTGATAGCTTCCGTTGCCGGTAATCGATTGTACCGGAACGATCTTAAGCTGCTGATGGCTGGCAAAAATCTCGCTTAATATTTGCGGAAGGTCATCCGCCGAACTGGTGGTAAAGGATTTGCCCCCCGTTTGGTTCGCCAATTCAGCCAACGTTTCTTTATTCAGCTTCCCGTCGGCATTCAGCCCAATCGTATAAATCGGGATGCCGCTTCCCTTGGCCTCCTTGACGGCTTGATCTAACTGGTCTGACGCTTCTTGGCTCGTCTTGCCTGTGTTTGGATCCAGGTCATTGTTACCGTCGGCCAAAACAACGATCATCGGCGCATGCGCCGGGTCCATTCCCTGCTTAAGCACTTTCACGGCTTCATCGAGGCCTACGGACATATCCGTATACGGGCCGCGATCAAGCTGATCGATAAACTCCTTCAGCGCAGTCTTGTCCGCCTCCGACTGAATTTCAAGCAGCGCTTTCTCCCGCTGAATCCGGTCGGTATAGGAAATGACGCCGACCTTGTCGCCGGTGGTGGCCAGCATGTCGATAAACATTTTCATCGCTTCACCACTGATCCGCTCTGGATCACTGGTTTTCATCGAGTTGCTGGCATCCATCACCAGTACGGCATCAATCTTGGAGCCTTGTGAGGCAGCCATTGCCTGGGGTATGATTCCTCCGCTCCAGGTCAAGATCAGCAGCACCGCTGCCATCAAAGAGAGCAGCCATTTATTTTTACGTAGCATTGAATTACTCCTTCATCCATTTAGTCTAGCATCAGGTGGATGCCTCGGTTCGTTTGTCAGACCATTAGTCTAACTGTAGGCAATAAGTCTTAAAATTACATGAAAGAAAGCTTAAAAAACAATAACGGGAACATCCATTTCTCTGGTGTATTTATATAGAAAATACCATGCTAATCACTAAAATATACCAGTACTATGTCCATATGATATAATTATACCTGCCAAAGTTCAACATAATCAGTCGTACCACTCGGACTTAGGACACAAGGCTCACCCACCACTTTCGAACAAATACGATGCCGAAAGGAATAGATATATGATTACATACGGATGTCTCGGGATTTTGTTTCTTTTTGTCATCATCAAGATCACGGCCTACTTCAAGCGTAAGAAGAACGCCCCGACACCGGAGCAGCTGCATCAGACCCTGCTTGAAGTTGCCAACTCACAGAGGGAACAGCATGGATAAGAAAAAGCCTGTACAACTTCGCCCCTATAGTAAAACGAGATATGTCTACCAAAAGTTAAGGGTTTGCAAACATTGCCACAATTTCACGATTCTTTGGGAAGACAGCTGCGCTTTCTGTAAACGCAATGCCCTTGTCCCCGTTATGGAACTTGCAGAGAAAATGGCCAAGCGTTCCATGCAGAGTGACCGACTTCTCTTTTACATTATAGGGCTCTCTGCTGTACTTCTTAGTCAGACCTTCCTGCAGATCGTGATCTCCTTTGCTTGTATGGTGGTCCTGCTTGTATGGTTATGGCTGATGCAGAGCCGGATGCTGCAAACGGAGACCCTGCATGCTCTGAACAAGTTTATAAGATCTCATCGAATTCAGATTCTTGAGGGCCTGGATCTGAACAAAGCAACGGCTTCTGCCGCCATCAAGGAAGATGCCCAGCTAGGGTATGAAATCGTCAGGGAAATTGCCTCCTTGGTCCGGAATGACCGCATCCGTCTGCAGCAGATCGTTCTCCTTCAAAGCTTCAGCCTGCGCAAGGATATGGAGCTTGAACTCGAACCGCTATTGCTGGATGAGTTTGATCCGGACCTGGCCGCCTATATCGGTGAAATCGCCAAAATTAAACGCGAGTTGATCAACAGCAAAGCGATCCAATACCTGCTCGACCATGAATCCGACATTTTACGGATGGAGCAAGGCAGGCAGATTATGATCGACGCCGCCGGGGCAGCGGTACGGAAGAAAAAATACATCGATACGTTCCCTGATTTTATTAGCCGCTATGCGGAAGGATTGCCAAGATTTCGTTTCCTCCGCTTGTATCAGATCGTACGCCGCAATCCCGGCTTGTCGTGGAACGGCCTGCGGGACCGGGTATCGGCCATTTATAATGAACACTACCGCTCGGACCCTGATTTTCAAAAATGGGATTAGAGGGGCTATACCGTTATGACGATGAAAAACACGCTAACCCTGCGAAATTTGTATCTTTTTTTATGTATAGTCCTTCTGCTGCTGATCGGATATAAGGGATTTCATATCTATCAGAAAATCGAATCGATGGCACAAGCCGAGTTATTGTATGCTCAGAAAAAAATGGTTCAGGCCGAGGAGTGGTATCAGAAAGCGCGAAATAACCGCTCCCTTCTATATAAAGAAGAGCTGCTTGCTTCAAGATTACAAGAGCTTGAACCCATTACTTCCATGAAGCAGAGCCTTTCCTCGCTTGATCATCGATTGAGCCGGGTCGGGGAAGCAGGCGATTTTTCCGGCTTTATGAACGTATATGCCGAATTGCTTGATACAGAGCAGAAGCTGGCGGGGCAGCATGGAGCTTATGCTTCCTACTACGATGAAATTGCTGCATTCTACGGAATCCCCGACGATGTGAAACGGATATTCCTGCAGTTCATTGGTTTGTTTAACCGTCAGGCCGACGAGCTGCTTGAAGAGCAGCAGTATGACGATAGCAGCTTCAAATGGAATTTGCTCCGCATTCCGGATTCATTCTACGGCGGGGAGAAGCATAAGAATGACAAGCTGCTCCATCTGTTCCAGCGTTATGACGAAATGGTCTTAACCCGTCTGGCAGGAGCCGGACAGTATACGGATCTGCTGAATTGGTCACATGCCATGAGTTCCGAATATGCCAACCGATCGCTGCCGGCTGCCTGGTTGAATGGCAAGACCGATGAACTTGTGTATACCATGCTGCAAAAGGATGTGCTGCGAGAACGGCCCTCCGATTTTGTTTCGCATGCCATGGGGTATAGAGACTACCTGGAACGGAAAGAACGAAAGAACGCGGAAATCATGGAGTATATTCAGAACCAGATGAACCGGTGGATCGCAGCTGCAGATGGGATGGTACAAAGCCAGAACTACGAGGAAGCGGTAGCACTCTACGGAGCGCTGTCGGGGTACCAGGATATGAGCGGTAAATTGCAAGCTGCCGAATTGGCCTGGACGATCCACGATCCGATTCGTTTGTTCCACATGGCTGGTTTGAAAGGCAGCTTCAGCTACGTCAGCGGAGGCGGGAATCGTTTCGGAGGATTGGCCTATGCCATTGGAGTCGATGAGGGGAATATCATCTATTTAGCGGTCTTGAATACCGATGAAACGGTGCAATTATTCCAAAACCATGATTACCCGTCCGACATCGCCATCCAACAGGTTTCAGTCGAGGATTCGCTTAGCAGCGCGAAGAATCCGGTTATCCTTGTAGAAGGCGATGCAGGTAACGAACTGGTATGGTATTCAGCCTATGAAGCCAGAGATGACAATCTGACGCCGCTGTTCCAGTTCACGGCTGAAGGCTATCAAGTGCAGCCGGATAAGTCTTTGCTGGTGACGAATCTGGAAGGAGCCAGTCCGGACGAGATCGCCATCTTCGAACGTCAGGGAGACCAATACGGATTCACAGGGTATCAGGTCCATTATACCGACATCGATATCGCTAACATCGAGAAATATGCGAATGAGAAAGTACGCTTCTCTGTCCATATCCCGGAAGGTGGCTACGGCGAAGTCGCTGCTGGACGTAATGGATACTATATCATCTTAAGGGGAGACTTGGACTTCCCTGCGGGGAGCGCGACCCTAATCGGAACGTTCAATGGCGAGTATCAGCAGCTGGAACTACCAACAAGCAGCCAGCCTCCTGCGGCTCCGGACCCTGCCGAGCCGGAGACTGGACAAGTCGACGGAGATACCATGGATGACAATCCAAGCGATCCCCTTACTACTGAGGAAATCAATCCAGACAATCCTGAGGATGTCCAACAAGGCAATAATGAGAATGGTGACCGCACCGGATCCGGTGAGCTCAAGCAGGTGCCCGTCATTCAGATTGAATCGATCGAGTAAGACGGTTTTTAAAAACAAAAAGGCTTCGCCTCTTATCATCAGGGGCGAAGTCTTTTTGTTGTATTGTTTAAATGATTCAACGCTGTATGAATTCTGACTTTCTTATAAAATTTGAATAGCAGAGTTCAGTGACATTATAGTTATGAAGTGAGCGGGGAACAGCACTGCATTAAAACCGATTTAATAAATAACTCGTACTTAAAGGACAATAATCGATCCGATCTATAGTTAAAAGATTAACAGAGTTATAAGTTTACGAAGTTAGAAAATGAGGAGGAATGCTATATGTTCATAAATCGTTTATATCAATCAAGAGAAAACCTTATTCATAAATTTAAAGTTATTGATGCTAGTGCCAAAGCAACCTTTAATTTGAACAACGAAGTTTTATATATAACTATAAAATCGGATATAAATGATGAACTATTACTGGAAATTAAGGATTTTAAAAGTAACGAGGATGCCCCACCGATTTCCTTAGTGAGCGAATCATTTTATTTAATTTTGGATAATGTTGGGACAAAGGGCGGTGGGGAGAAGTATCTAAAACCTATATTGGATTTTTTAGAATCTATTCTTGCCCTTGTCATTTTTATTCCAGAGATTAGATATAACGAGATAGATCAGAAAACGCTTAATGTACTTATCAGGGAGTACCTCCCTGATGTAACTTACGAAATCGATAGAATAGAATACAGGTTACTTCATTCAGCAAATAACTTAGTGTAATAGCTAGTGAAACACATTCTATGATGTCGTTTTTTGTCCCCGAACCAAATGAAACAATATGTCTTTATCGGAGGATCACCTCTGTTGGTATATATTACCAAAGAATTTTTATAATGCTTCAACTGATACTAAGCTACATCAAGAAATCTTTGAATTCTCCCCCTCAATAAAAAAAGCCGAGCAAATGTCAGGAAATATTCCTGCATCTACTCGACTCTGACTTTTAATTACTCAAATACGGTTTTAGTTTGCTTAAGATAAAATTTTTGCATTTGCGCAAACGAGTGTCAGGTGTTAAAAAACTCTGGAACCATTTTCGTTGATTTTGCTGAGTTTGCTGCGGCACGTGATAAACACTTAAAATAGAAAGTGTGGAACCGCTAGGAACTTCCATAAAAAGAAAGTTGGAAACCTGTGTCGAGAGCTTCGGCGCAAGGAAGCGGCACTTGCTGAAACTGCTGCTCTGCTAGTGCTCAGAAAAAAGGCCAATGCGGACAACGAGGACGACTGATCAGTGCCTCAGATCGCGATACAGCTATTATACTGATTAAAGAAGCAGTTAGTGGAGCAAGAAAACCACTTGCTTGTAAGGAGCTAGGCATTAGCCAGAGAAGCCTGCAACGCTGGAGAAGTGACCTCACTCATACCAAATGAGGATCAGCCGTCGCTAGTGGAACGACCAACGCCCAAAAACAAGCTGAGCAATGAAGAAAGAGAAACGATCGTCCAGACGGTCAATCAACCAGCGTTCAAGAGTCCTCCACCCAGTCAAATCGTTCCTCGACTTGCTGACGAAGGTGTTTATATCGCATCAGAGTCTATGTTCTACCGAGTCCTAAAAGATGCAGATATGCAGCACCATCGCGGAAGGGGTCCCAATCAAGTTTGGATGTGGGATATCAGCTGGCTTCCCGGACCGGCTAAAGGCATCTATTACTATCTCTATCTCATCTTCGATTTATATAGTCGGAAGATTATTACATGGGATGTATGGCTTGAAGAATCTGCTGAGAATGCTAGTTTACTAGTTAGACGAGGTATGCTTTCCGAACAGCGAAGGCCTTCGCCACAGCCGCTTGTGCTGCACTCAGACAATGGCAGTCCTACGAAGGAGTTATCGCTACTAGAAACCCTATATCAACTCGGCTTCACGCCTTCAAGAAGCCGTCTAAAAGTGAGTAATGACAACCCTAATGCGGAATCCATCTTTAGAACCTGCCAATATCGTCCTAGCTATCCAGCCAAGGGATTCTCGGATCTAACAGATGCAGACTTCAACTATTGGAGACGCATTCCAGTGACAACTTGCCCTGTCATCCTTTGGACATTATGCATGGGTAGTAACACCAATGTACCTCATCCGATCCTTACACTAAAGTTTGCAGAATATGCGATAACTTCCCCCAAAACGATTTTGTCAGACCTTTACTGTCCACCTTCCCATCCTTCAGGAACACAAAGATGATGCTTATGCAAATCGCACACCCATAATCCCAGTGACCAAACCGAAAATAATGCCGATAATGCAAGCCGCCAGCCAGATTTTTCTGCTGCGTGCTTTTTTCAAGAAACAGTACCCTACTATGCCAAATAAAATCCCCTCGATTAAAAACCAAGGTTCAAAGAGCACTAGATCCCACAACACAAAGGCATCTTCATGGATGTCAAATGATCCCGTCTCCAATTCGACTACCCCGCTGATTTGAAGGACGCGATAAACAATGCCATAAATGCCGTGCGAAGCGGCTAACGAACATCCTGCCCAGGCTATAAATAGCAACATATACCTAGAAACTCTGCCCTTACTCCTATAAATAAATGCAAGACCAATAAGTCCGGCAACGGTTAGAAATACGGATGCAATCCAATTAATCAAATCAAAATGGATAGATTGTATTGTATTGGGTTTTAGTAGGCTCCCCCCCATCTTGCCGCCTAAAGCCCAATAAAGGTGTGGCAACATATAAACGATGGACCAAATAAAAACTGCGTAACCCGACCAAACCAACGATTTTGTTTGCGTATGTTGCGTTTGCGTATGCATATCTATCACGCCTCCCTAGTCATGCCGTCTATCAATCTGCTCCGTGCACGCCACGCGGTAAAACCAAACAAGACTGCTCCAATCAGAGACCATGGACCTGGCCCTAATATGTGAAGGAAAATCGTGAAGTCTTTGCGTTGCACTGCGAGAATCAGATGCCAGACATCGTGTAAGCTCATAATTGCAAACGCGGTCCATGTGAGCGCAAGCGCTGCCCGGAACCATCTTCTTCCGCCCCAGAAGCGGACAAGCGCCATTGCAGCCGCTGCGAATATGAAACAGATGAGGCTGGGAAGCATACCCCATGCGATAAACAGTCCTATCTTCTGTTCCGCAGCAGGAGCATTTATGAAGCCGATGAGGTTGGCGATAAAATGGAGAACGCCAAGCCCGAACGCCGCGGCAAACGCGCCGTATCCTATCCATTTCTCACCCGTTGTTTGCATCCTTTCATTTCGTTCGTTCATTTTCACAGCACTCCTTTTTCTCTGCATCTTATACATCTCCTCGCTTGCGCTGAACGACGCCTTGTTCCCAAGCGAAGACCGCCGCCTGGGTCCGATCCGCCAGCTGCAATTTGCCAAGGATATTGCTGACATGGCCTTTCACTGTTTGCTCGCTGATGACCAACGATTGCGCGATTGCTGCATTGGCGTTTCCTTGGGCGATAAGGCGCAATACTTCAAGCTCACGATCGGTTAAATCGTTAAAAACGTTGGGAATATCTTTTCGTTCCTCGCGAAGCTCCTGCACTACCCGAGCGGCCACGCGCGGATGGAGAAATGCTTCGCCGCCACGCGCTTTTCGGATAATGTCAGCAAGATCGCCCGACTGAACATTCTTCAATACGTATGAAAGAGCTCCTGCACGCAAAGCGGGAAAAATATAGTCGTCCTCCTGAAAAGAGGTCAACACGACAATCTGGGAATGGGGGCTGCGTTTCTTTATTCGGCGGATCGCTTCAATCCCGCCAATTCCCGGCATCGACAAATCCATCAGGACAACATCGGGCACCAGATCGGCTACAAGTCGTTCCGCTTCCTCTCCTGAAGCCGCTTCCCCCACGATGCGCAAATCGGATTGCGTTTCGAGAAATGAACGAACTCCCTGGCGCACCAAGCTATGATCATCAACTAACATAATGTGAATGACATCCTCCATCGGTAATTCTCGCTCCTTTCTCTTATAGGACTATGCTTCATCATGCTTCATTGTCCTGCTGCCCATGGTCCGACACCGTTGCAGTGACGACAAACCCTTGCTTCGGCTTGCTCTGGTAGCTAACCTCTCCTCCGAATGGAAGGAGCCGTTCAGACATGGAAAGCAGACCAACTCCTTTTCCTATATTGCTTGAGACATTACACCCTCGGCCATTATCGGATATTTCCAGTGTCGTCTGATCCGGTTCAAATATGAGTTGAATACGAACGGCACGCGCCTCACTGTGGCGGGCAACATTCGACAACGCTTCTTGCGTCAGACGGTATAAGGCTTCTTCCAGCTGCAACGGGATCGGGTTCATCCCTTGAACTTGAAAAACAGCATCGATCCCTGTTCTCTCTGCCCATTGCTCGATTTGCTCACGCAGCGCTTGCGGAAACCTTTTGCCTTCCAGCATGGCGGGACGCAGCTCATGGATCAGATTCGTGAGATCGTCCTGCACCTGCCCCAGCAAATCCTCTGCTTGTTCCAGACGGGGGAGCGCACCTTCTTTCCGCTGTAGCAGAAGTGCTTTCGCTCCGCTAATTTGCATGAATAGCGCGAACAACTGCTGCTTGATGCTGTCGTGCAAATCGCGCGACATTCTCCCCCTCTCATCCATAGCCGCTTGCTCCTGGCGCACCTGTACGTGGTGCCGGAGCTGTTCAGCCATATGATTCAAGCGGCGTGATAGCCGTCCGATTTCATCTCCGCCCGGATCATCCACCAAGACGGAGAAATCGCCGCGACTCCAATGGTCGGCGGCATCCGCCAATGTGCCGAACCGCCGGATGAGCGGCCGTGAAGTGACCGCACCAAACACAGCGCCTGCCGCTCCAACACATAGAACTATGATTACTGAGGCTGGAAGCAAGACAGTCACGCCGATTCCAAGCCATAACGAGGGGTGAATCTTGAGGTTTTCAGCTTGCATAACGAGAATTCCATCTACCTGCTTCTCCGTTGTCCCTAGCGGTATGAATGCGAGAACTCCTGTTGATGCGCTCTCATGCGTTATCAACTTGACGTCACCCTGGCTATCGAGATACGTTTGCAAATGATCGGCTGCCTGATTTGTGAGCTGAGCCGACAGCAAAGTTCCATGTGACGGAGGGCTGACACCGGCCCCTGTCGATGTGAGAACATGTCCTTGCCGGTCAACTACAGCAAGTATGCCCGTGTAAGAAAACACTTTGTCAACGACTCGCTGTTGCTGCTCGAGCCAAAGAATCAAGCCCGCACGATCGGGTCCATGATCTCCTGCCAGCAAAGAACCGGCCACATTCGCATTGCTTTTCAAAGCACTCGTTAGCAAGAATGAGCGCGACATATACATTCCCAACCCGAGCGCCAAGAGGAGCAGAACCTCTACAAGGAGCCAGGCCAAAATACTGATCAGCATATAGGATCGCGTCAGTCGCCAATGCAGCGGTCGAAATGACTTGAAAAAACGTTTCCGCACACTACGATTTCTCCTTTCGTAAATGCAATCATTCATGCCATTAAGAATTTCCGTTATGGTATGGTACGAAGTGATCACTTCTACGAAAGAGTATATACTACAACCAACGATATGGGATGCCTCTATAGGAGTGTTTCAGACGATACTTCGGATGCAGGCTGATATAGAAAACCGGAATGTGGTAAAATCTTAAAATTAACGATAGAAAGCGGTGAGAAAAATGACCAGTTACATTGCATTGCTACGTGGGATCAATGTAGGCGGGAAGAATATCATCAAGATGGCAGATCTCAGGGAAGCGCTAGGAGCATTGGGACTAGCACGGGTACAAACGTATATTCAAAGTGGCAACATTTTGTTTGAGTCGAACGAAGATGAGGAAATATTACGTCAGCGGATTGAACAAAAAATAGGAGAGGACTTCGGTCTCTCAATCAAGGTTGTTATAAGAACATCTGAGGAATTAAAAAAGATTGTAGAGGGTTGTCCCTTTACAGATGAGCAAATTGCCGAGGCGGAATCCTCCTCTAAGGGCGAGTCCTTGTATGTTTCACTGCTTTTGGAAGAGCCACAGGCTGATCGCCTCCAGGAATTGGAGGCATTCGATGCTAAAGATGATCGATATTGGATTGTGGGCAGGGACATATTTCTTTTGTTTCACCAAAGTATACGTAATTCCAGGTTAGCGAATCAGGTAGAAAAATTGGGCGTACCCGCTACCGTACGGAACTGGAAAACGATCAAAAGTATTTATACGGGATGTTATCGTTAATCGGATCCCGCTGCCGAACAGTACGGGGACGAGATGTATCGATATCTCATCGACCACCCCCGCCACAATGAATTGTTGGGCCACATCCGCACCGCCCATAATACAAACGACCTTACCGTCCGCAGCCTTCTTTGCCTGTTCCAGCGCGCTTTCCATTCCGTTCATCACATACGTGTACACACCATTCTCGGGAACCTTCTCCGGAACTTGATGTGTGAGTACAAAAACCGGCCTGCGCGCGGGTCCGATCGGTCTGTCCGCCCCCCACCAAGGAATGGAGTCGTTGTATGTGACTCGTCCGGTGATCACCGCACCCAGCTTTTGACCGGCTTCTTCAAGAAGCTTGCGGTTACGGCTGTCTTCGCTGTCCATCACCATTCGTGCAGGCGCTCTCCTCCCTTTCCCATCGGTTCTTCCGCCGAACGGTTCGATGCCGCAACGAATCCGTCCAGCGACATGCTGATATCAAAGACGACTTTACTCTTCATATTCATCGTATACTCCTCCTTGTATAAAAAGTCAACGAACTTGTCGAAAAACTGATTCCATTCAGTTATTTAGCCCGACTTGTGTAGTCTACTTGATTCTTACCGGATCTTTTTTAGATGGTCGTCGAGACGGTCGAATGATGATCCCGAGCCCTTCGCGGAAAAGCAAGAAGTCCTTTGTTCCCACTTTGATTTCGAAGCACTATAGACATCCCGTCTTTTTTTACTTTACCTATATAATTGCTGAGGACAGTTAACGCAAAAAACCGCTGAAATTATCCAGCGGGTAAACACTTTTCCGAGAATTATGTCATAAATTTGATCGTAATCTTATTTTCAGTTGTACTACCTCTTCGTTCTTATCGTAATCATTAAGGTTCCTATAAATCTCAACTAACTTTATTTCTTCATAGTCTTCATATGTAATTCCATCTTCCGAATCTACGCCAGTTAACAACCAGTTAAAATTCACATTATATTGGGCTCTAATTGATATTAATGTTTCCGCTGAAGGATTACTATTTCCCATTTCAATTTCACTCAGGTTTCCTTGAGAAATCCCTATACTTTTTGCAAACTGAGATTGGTTTAGATTATTTTCTTTACGAATACGTTTTATTCTATATCCAATTTCACTCACCCATTACACCGCCACTCAATGAAATTAACGATCACTAAATAAAAAAGGGCAACCCGAAATGACTTCTTCAGGCTACCCTCTAGATGCATAATCATCCTACGTACTGGTTTCACACATTTTTTACTGGTTTCACAGTTTTTTTACTGGTTTCACACTTTTTTATCACTGAACAACGAGTATTTCCCCGCTCTCTATCTTACTCCACCGTCACGCTCTTCGCCAGGTTACGCGGCTTATCCACGTCGTTTCCACGGGCAAGCGATGCGTAGTAGGCAAGCAGCTGCAGCGGTACGACAGACAAGGCTGCCGTCAAGATCGGCAGGGTCTTCGGAATGGCGAAGGCTTGATCTACGGATTTCAGCAGGCCGGCCACATGCTCTTCATGCGTAATCGCCATTACTTCTGCACCACGTGCCTTCACTTCCTTGATGTTGCTCACCGTTTTCTCCAGAACCGCTTCCTGGGTTGCCAAGGCAATGACCGGAATTCCCTCTTCAATCAGGGCCAGCGTACCATGCTTCAATTCGCCGGCAGCGTAAGCCTCGGAGTGAATGTAAGAGATCTCCTTGAGCTTCAGGGAGCCTTCTTGTGCTACGGCGTAGTCTTGACCACGACCGATGAAGAACAGGTTCTCATGCTTCGCAATTTGCTCGGCATATCCCTTGATCGATTCTGCGTTGGTCAGCATGGACTCTACCTGTTCAGGCAGTGCTTCCATCGCTGCAATCACTTCAGCAACGGCGTCTTCGGTCATCGTACCGCGTACTTGAGCCAGGTACAGACCAAACAGATAGAACGCAATCAACTGAGAGGTATAGGCTTTCGTGGATGCTACGGCGATCTCTGGGCCAGCCAGTGTGCCTAGCACATCGTTGGCTTCACGGGCAATCGAGCTGCCTACCACGTTCGTGATGGCCAAGACATGAGCGCCATGGCTCTGGGCTTCACGAAGCGCAGCCAAGGTGTCTGCCGTTTCGCCGGATTGGCTTACCACGATGACAAGCGTCTCCGGCGTAACGATCGGCGAACGGTAACGGTACTCGGAAGCCACATCATTTTCAACCGGAATGCGTACCATCTCTTCGATCACGCTGCGTCCCACAAGTCCGGCATGGTAAGCCGTACCGCAGGCGACAATCTGCACATTGCGAATGCTCTTAATCTGTTCCTGTGTCAGCTTCAGCTCCGGCAGAACGACTTTACGTCCGCTCTCATCCACACGGCCCAGCATCGTATCCCGGTATGCTTTTGGCTGCTCGTGGATCTCCTTCAGCATGAAGTGATCGAATCCGCCTTTTTCCGCTGTAACGGCATCCCAATCGACACGAATCATTTCCCGAGAAATAAAGTTCCCCTCAATGGTCATTAATTCGACAGCATCTGCTGTCAGCAGAGCCATCTCTCCATCGTTGAGAATATATACGTTCCGCGTATATTTCAAAATAGCCGGAATATCAGAACCGATGAAGTTCTCTCCTTCGCCAAGACCGATAATAAGTGGACTTGCTTGACGTACAGCCACCAATCGATCCGGCTCATACTCGGTCAAGACGCCAAGGGCAAATGCGCCTCTCATGTAAGAGATCGCCTTCTGCACGGCCTTAACGATATCCCCGTCATATTCACGGGCGATGAGATGGGAGATAACTTCCGTATCGGTCTCCGAAACAAAGTGATGTCCTTGGCTGATCAGCTCTTCCTTCAGCTCCAGATAGTTCTCAACGATCCCGTTATGAACAACGGAGAACTTCTGGCTTTCGTCCGTATGCGGATGCGAATTCACGTCCGACGGCCGACCATGCGTAGCCCAGCGGGTATGACCGATACCTGCAGTTCCCACGAGTGGGGCAGACTCCAGTCTCTCCTCCAGATTGGCAAGACGCCCTTGCGCCTTGGCTACACGCAGCCCTTCATTCGTAAAGACGGCAATCCCTGCTGAATCGTATCCGCGATACTCCAGCTTTCTCAATCCCTCGATCAACACCGCTTGCGTTTTCTGATTTCCAATATATCCGACAATACCACACATAGTATGATTCCTCCGTTCAATTTCCCTATAATAGTAGGCGGAAATAGAACACGGCAGCATCTGTGCGGTATGAGGAAAGAAGAATGATCTATTCAATTATCAACGTTCAAAATATCCAGCAAGATATAGGCTGCTAAAGTTGAACAGACATGAATGCACTCTTCTTCCACCGCGCTGTCGCATTCTAAATCGCACATTCATGTTTTGTATATTAGTGATAATTAGCACCTGCGGATACGTTGTAAGAACGGTCGCCCATTCCTTTTCCGTGATTCGCTTACGGTTGGTGCATTACCGAGAGGTCCCCGCCGAACAATCCGAACACCTCTACCTCGTCAACTTGCGTTCTGCCGTTTGGTCATCCCTATCGTAGCAATAACCAATCCCCGCGCAGGTACAAGCTCTGGCGCTTATGAAGCTTGATGTAACCTCACAATCCTCGCTTTCTATTCTTGAATGACATCCTTTATTATATTCATGCGTTCTGACTTTGGCAACTCTGCTGCTTCCTAGGAGCTCCAAGCTCTGCGTATAATTAACCACATGAATGACACCGAATGACCTATTTTCTCAAGCGATGCCGCACACGAACCTCTTTGCAGGCAGGACAAGAGGTGTTGCGCTTTCATTCGACCGGTATTATGGAAAACAGCGGGCCAGTGAACAGAAACCTCATAGTTCACTGGCCCTGACAAAAATTAGTCTGCTTTCCTTGAAAAATACACCCTTAGTCTTACGCCAATTCCCGCTTCACCACATCAGCAATCTGCGTTACATAACGGTCGAGCTCTTCTTTATCCGGGCCTTCCGCCATGACGCGAATGAGGGATTCCGTTCCCGATGGGCGAACCAGGACACGGCCGTTATCACCCAGAATGCCTTCAACTTCAGCAATCGCAGACTCAATAACGGTATTGCCTTGGTACTTGCTCTTATCGCCGACACGAACATTAACCAGCACTTGCGGATACTTGCGCATGCTGCTCTTCAGCTCATGCAGTGGCTTGCCGGAGGCCACCAACGTATCCACCAATTGAATTCCAGTCAGGATGCCATCCCCTGTGGTGTTGTGATCCAGGAAAATCACGTGTCCTGACTGCTCTCCACCCAGGTTATATCCGCCGCGGCGCATTTCTTCCATGACGTAGCGGTCGCCGACTGCGGTTTTGGCCGTCTTCAGCTTCAAGCTGTCACATGCTTTATAGAAACCGATGTTGCTCATAACAGTCGAAACGATGGTACCTTCTTTCAGCTTGCCGGCACGGTTCATGGCATCACCGCAAATGCACAGAATGAAATCGCCGTCCACTTCCTCGCCTTTTGCGTCAATGGCAATCAGGCGATCCGCATCGCCATCAAAAGCCAGACCGAGGTCAGCGCCATGCTGGAGTACGGCCTCGACGAGTTTCTCCGGATGAGTCGATCCACAGTGATCATTAATATTCAGGCCATTCGGCTCAGCACCGATGGCGATCACTTCCGCACCCAATTCACGGAAAAGCTTCGGAGCCAGCTCATAAGCTGCGCCATTAGCACAGTCCAGAACGATTTTCAGACCGTCAAACCGGTTATTGACCGTCGTTTTCAAATATTCAAGGTATTTATATTTAGATTCGTTATCAACCAGCAATTCACCTAAATCAGCCCCGATTGGTCGCGGCAGATTATCTGTTTCCGCATCCATCAGCTCTTCAATCTTAAGCTCTGTCTCATCCGACAGCTTGAAGCCGTCTCCACCGAAGAACTTGATGCCGTTATCTTGTACCGGATTATGTGAAGCCGAGATCATAACACCCGCATCAGCCTTCAAAAGTCTTGTGATATACGCCACTGCTGGTGTACTCACGACACCCAGACGAATGACGTGTGCACCGATGGACAGCAGACCTGCAACCAAAGCCGACTCCAGCATAGCCCCGGATACCCGGGTATCCATACCGATGATGACGGTTGGCTTCTCTTTATCGCCAGTAAGCACATAGCCTCCGCAGCGACCGATGCTGTAAGCCATTTCCGCTGTCAGTTCTTGATTTGCAACTCCCCTTACTCCATCTGTACCAAAATATTTCCCCATGTTTTATATACTCCTTTATCTACTCTTCGTTATTATCCATCATTGGACGTTTCTGATCCCGTTGTTCCATCACTCGATCCGTCTCCCGGCGGATGTGATGGGCTTTCTCCTGATCCGGAGTTATCCGTATCTTCATCAGTAGGAGGCGTCTCCGTATTCTCCCCCTGATCATTGCCTGTTCCTGTTCCTGATCCCGTTCCCGTCCCTGGTGAAACAGGCTTGTCTTTGTCTGTTCCCTCATTCTTCGAGGTGTCCGGCTCCGTTGTCACGGGTTTGGAGTTATCCTTGAGCTCTACCTTAATCACAGGACGTTCCGAATCCGTACGGTTAATAAAATTAGGCAGCGTGATCTGCAGCGGAATTTCGTGAACGCCGGCTTTCAACCCGGTTGCGTTCGCTTCAGCTCCGATATCTGTCGGCTCCAGACTATTGAGCAAGTCAGGCGCTCCGGTGAGCGTTAAAGATATGGTCTTCGTTTTTGGATCTGTAATGACAGCATCCAGGCCGGAGGCAACCCCTTTTAACGTTATCGGAATCCCCGTAATCACCCGTTCACCATGCGATACAGCCGTAACATCCACCGTTACAGAGCTCGGCTCGATTTTCTCAAAACCTTCGGGCGGCGTCAAGTCGGCCGTAAGCACTGTTGTTCCCGAATTTCTAACTTCTCCCAGATTGATCGTAGCTTCGACATAGGTCTCAGCTCCTGCCAGCGCCTCTTTACTGCCAAACAGCTTCACTTCTTTTACCTTCTGGTCCACCTTGGATAGGACAAACCCTTCCGGCAGCCGTCCGGTATATTGTATCTCCAGTGGGAGGGTGACAAATGCAGGTTCAATCGGCACTTCAGCTGCTACTGCAGCAGGCTCAATGACCGCATCTTCCATCGCGTTGCCTTCTTTATCATATGCTGTTAGCTTGACTCGTTTCTCCGTAATCTTCTCTTTGGCACCATCAAGCTCCACATTACCTTTGACCTGCCCCAGATTCGCCATGGACGATTCAGGCAGGGTAACCGTGACTTGCCTTGGGTCAATCAGCACGGGTGTTCCGGCCCGGTAATCTTTAGCAGGCTCGCCTTTGGTTCCAATACTTACCGTCACGGATTTCGACACTCTCGGCTCTACCGTCACCGTAACAGTGGATGGCTCCATCGATATCATCTCCACGCCACTCGGGATGGAGGGGGTTAGCGGAAGCGTGTGCGTACCCGGTTCTCTGACGTTGCTCAAATCAAGCTTCACCTTATAGTCGTCGGTCAAAAGCGAGATATTGGATTTCTTTCCCCGAACTTGGAGATTTACGCGGTCCTTATCGATACCCGTTAACGCATATTCGCTGTCATCAAATCCATACGTCTGAATCTTAACGCCTTCAATGACTTTGGTATCATAAAAAGTTGTTGGCGGTGCAGGCGTTCCGCTGTCCATATGAACCATCGCCCACAATAAAATACTGACAGCGAGTGCAATGAGCTTGCTTGCCGTGTTATTCTTGATCCATTTATCCATTGCTGCCGTCCCCCTTCCGTTTCCAGAAGAACGTGCGTTTCTCCTTAATGGACGCGGCAGGCCTGAGCTCCTCATACAATTTGGAGATAAGGGACTCTTCCTTAATATCTCGAACCACTTGTCCATTCAAGGCCAGCGATACTTGCCCAGTCTCCTCGGATACGACAACCGAAATCGCATCCCCCACCTCACTGATTCCGATAGCGGCACGGTGCCTTGTTCCCAGTTCCTTACTGATAAAAGGATTCTCCGATAGCGGCAAATAACAGCCAGCGGCCGCAATTTGACCGTTCTGAATAATGACGGCTCCGTCATGGAGAGGTGTGTTCGGTATAAAAATGTTAATAAACAATTCCGAGCTGATCACCGATCTCATCGGAATTCCTGATTCTACATACTCATTCAGGCCCGTCGTCCTCTCAAAGACGATCAGAGCCCCTATTTTGCGCCGCGACAAATAATTAACCGCCTTAATGGTTTCGCTGATTAACTTATTGGTCTCCTCGTCAATATCCGCCGTCCGCCCGAACAGCTTGCCTCGTCCGAGCTGCTCCAGACCACGTCTGAGCTCAGGCTGGAAGATGATGAAGATCGCCAGCACCCCAAATGTAAAGATCTGATTCATCAGCCACTTCAGCGTGTACAGATCAAACCAGGTGCTGAGCGCCCAGATGACCACAAGCACCAAAATCCCTTTGAGCAGCTGGACCGCCCGCGTACCGCGGACGAGCAGTATCATCTGGTATATTATATAAGTAACGATAAGGATATCGATGATATCTTTAATGGTTTCACCCCAGGTCATATCTGTGAAATACTCCATACAGCAACCCCCGTCATTTCCTTTAAAGTGCGGGCCCAAAAAATCCGGTTCCTCGAAAATGAACGCTAAGATTCGAATGACCGAACCAGCTCTCCATTTTCCATCTGATCACACGGGGACTTTTTGAACTTCCTTTTTAATAACGCATGAGACTTATATATGTAGTATGTACTCTACACTCTCTAGGTTATAACGTTAATCTTTCCGATGCAAGCGGACGCCCTCCGCTTTTCATGAAAAAGATCATAAAATCAACAAAAGAAGCGCCGTCTTTTCACTGAAAAGAGGCGCTTTTATTCAGTAGGCTTCAGGTTACACCTAGCGGTAAGCGGCATCTGTAAACAGAGTGGAGATCTTGTACCAGATCCAGTCCATCGCCCGATCTATGTCCTTCACTTGACCTGCTATATGTGAGGTGGAAGCCTGAAATAATTCTCCGTCAATGACGGTCACATTGCCATTCACTTGACCGTAAACCTTAGTCTTTCCATTCTCGACTGTAATATCTCCCGTGATGATTTGATCCGGAGGAATAATGACGGTATCTCCTTCAATCACCAGCTTTTCGAACTCATCACTCTTTACAACCAGCTGAGTATCCTGACTCCAAAAACTGATTGTGCTGAAGAGCATGACAACCAAAAACAAAGCTGCAGCCGTGAGCGCAGGATGATTCCTAACCCATTTGACCCAAGCTTTTTGTTTCTTGGGCTGCGGCAGCATACCCATTATACGTTCCGTTAAATCATCGGATGGCTTGGTCGCATGATGAGTTAAGGAATAAAGAAGCATATCGGTATGCTCCAGCTTCTCGAAGTAATTCCGACAGTCAGCACAATCCAGCAAATGCTCTTGCAATTCCAGCTGTTGTGGGTCGGACAAGTCATTATCCAGATAATCATGCATCAAAGAGACGGCTAATTTGCAATCCATTTGTGAGCCAATCCTTTCATTCAATCTCTTTGCTGGGTCCCTTCCCCCGTAGGGGCATAAGACTTGCTTATTGTTCATACGTGCCGGAATCGGGGATGTTTCAATTTTTTCAAAAGAAAATCAGAAAAAAAATAGCGGATACGGACTTTCTGGCATCGCAAGAAAAAAGCGCCCTTAAACGCGGTCTCTCTTCCTCAAAGAACGGCGATAGGCGTTTTTTTCATTACAATTTGTACTCTAATTTTTTACGCAAAAATTCGCGTCCACGATGAACTCGTGTTTTGATCGTTGTTACAGGCAAGTCCAAAATCTCGCTGATCTCTTGCAGGGATAAATCCTGAATGTACCTTAGAATCATGATCGTCTTGTACTTGGCAGGAAGTCCGTCAATCGCCTGATGAATGATGCGCTGTGTCTCCGATAGCAGCATTTCACTCTCAGGTGTACGGTTATCGCTCGGGATCAGGGAATAGCCGTCCATACCTTCGCTTTCATTCAGGTCGGCGTCCAGCGAGAAAGACGGCTTGCGCTTGCGCAGCCGATCAATGCTAAGATTTGTACCGATTCGGTATATCCAAGTTGAGAACTTCTGATTCTCGTCGTATCGATCAAGGTTTTTATATACACGCAAAAAAGTCTCTTGTACGACATCCTCGGCCTCATGGCGGTTACTCAGCATCCGGTAAGCCAAATGAAAAATTTTGTCTTTATAAAGCTCTACGATTTCGGCAAAAGCTCTCTGGTCCCCTTTTCGGGCCAGCTTCGCCAGTCTTACATCCAAATTGTCCACCATAATTCCCCCAGAATGGTCTGATGGGTAACGTCTAAAAAAGCATCATTCAAATCGTAATTCAACTGTTTCTAAAAATCAACAATAATTCAAAAAGAATCCCTATTCCCTATCAAAGACGATCATATTGCAGCCGATACTCTAATCATCAGAGGTTATGCTGCTTCATAGATGAAAAAACGAGGTCCCTCTAGGGAACCTCGCCTTATACTATCCCTTTCAAACCGCTTTGTCATCCTGTAAGGATCAACCTGTATTACGAAGCCCCGCCGCAATGCCGTTGATGGTCAGCAGTACTTCCCGAAGCAGATCCGGATCGTCCTGCTCCTGCTCCCTCAGCTCGCGCAGCTCGTTAAGCAATTGAACCTGCAAATAGCTAAGCGGATCCACGTAAGGGTTACGGAGTCGAATTGATTCCTGCAGGACCGGCTGGTTATCCAGAATATCCTGTTGTCCCGTAATCTTAAGAACAAGCTCTTTCGTAAGGTTAAACTCATCTTGGATCAGACCGAAGATACGCTCGCGGGCTTGATCATCCTTCGTCATCAGAGAATACTCCTTGGCGATGATCAGATCAGCCTTGGCAAGAGCCATCTGAAGGGTATCGATCAGCGACGTAAAGAACGGATAGCTCGTGTACATCTTCTGTAGCACCTTCATATTCTCTTCCTTGCCCTGGTAGAAGCTCTGTAAGCCCGTACCAGCCGCGTACCATGCCGGAAGCAGGTAACGGCTCTGGGTCCACGCAAACACCCAAGGAATGGCTCTGAGGTCCTCAAAACGGTCACTGTTCTTACGCTTGGATGGTCGGGAACCGATATTCAGCTCTCCCACCTCAGGAAGCGGCGTGGATTCCTTGAAGAAGCTCAGGAAATCCGGATCACGGAAGATCAGATCCTGATATTTCTTCTGCGAAGCGGCCGATATGCTCGAGGAAATCTCTTCCCACTCTTTTTCGGTCGATTCTTTTTCAGGGTAACGGGCATTAAGAGAAGCCGTTATAAGTGCTGAAGTCGCCTGGTCCAAACTGCGGTAGGCAATTCCCTTCAAGGAATAACGGGAAGAAATGACCTCGCCTTGCTCCGTGATTTTGATGCCGCCCGCAATCGTTGATGCCGGTTGAGCCAAAATGCTGCGGTTCAGAGGCATCCCGCCGCGTCCAAGCGATCCGCCGCGTCCGTGGAAGTATTTCACCTTAATGCCATACTCATTGGCTGCAGCCGTAATATCTTTGAGTGCTACCTGGAGCTCCCAGTTGGCTGTAATGGCTCCGCCGTCCTTGTTGCTGTCAGAATAACCCAGCATGATTTCCTGAAGCTCATTCATGGCGCTAACCGCTTCCCGGTAGATCGGTAGGCTAAAGAGCTTACGCATAATATTAGGTGCGGCATGAAGATCCTCAATCGTCTCAAACAATGGCGCTGCCTGCAAAGTAGCTATGACAGAACCATCATTGTCCTTGCGGAAGAGTCCGACTTCTTTGGCAAATACCATCACTTCCAGAACGTCGCTTGCGCCCTCGGACATACTGATCAAATAACTTGAAATACACTTCACGCCGAACTCCTGCTGGGCACGAAATACCGTACGGTATACTTCAAGGCATTCTTCGGTGCTGTCGCTGTACTCTTGATAAGGCGTAGTCAATGGACGAGGATCGTTAAGCAGGTTGTTAAGCAGCTCGATCTTCTCGTCTTCGCTTAATTGGGCGTAATCCTGAGTCACGTTCATTTTACGGAGAATTTCGGCCATGGCATTTTCATGCTCTTGGCTATGCTGTCTGATATCCAGCGTTGCTGTATGGAAGCCAAACAACTCCGCCTGACGAATCAGTTTTTGAATATACGTATCTGCAACATAGTCAGCAAAATGGAAACGCAAGCTTCGATCAATGATATTCAAGTCCTCGATAAATTCCTCAGGGGACTGATAACGCTCGCTGCCAGTCATGTTCTCATCGAGAATATGACTCATTTTAGCCAGCATATATACCAGCTTAACACGATAAGGCTCTTTCTCATTGTGCCAAATTTCCATCTTCTTCAGTGTTACATGCTCGCGGTCTTTTTCAATGGATTGAATCAATTCATCCGAAACGCTCACGATCGACGAGCTGAAGCTCAGGTATTTCATGAATTCACGCAAAATCCGTTGGTATTCACGAATCGCCAGCTTCCGCTGCATTTCAAGCGTTCTCCATGTTACGTCCGCCGTCACTGAAGGATTTCCGTCCCGATCGCCACCGATCCACGAACCGAAACGCAAATAGGTTGGAACGTGCCAATGGTGACCCGGATAATATTTACTTAGGCAGCGCTCCAGTTCTTGATAAACCTCTGGCAGAATGTGAAACAGGGTCTCGTGAAAATAATACATACCGTTTCTGACTTCATCCAGGACAGTAGGCTTACGGTCACGAAGCTCATCGGTTTGCCATAGCGTAATCACTTCATTCAGTAGTTTCTCCCGAAGCTGCTCTCGTTCGCGGAATGTTAGGGTCGGATTGTCCAGGTGCATCACATCGTCCGCTATCCGTTTATGAATATCCAGAATAGCCCGACGCATCGCTTCTGTTGGATGAGCTGTCATTACCAGCTCAAGGGATAGACTTTCGAGAATTTCTTGAACTTCTTCAAACGTAATATTGCGCTCCTTCAAATCCTGGACTGCACTTTCAATGGAACCTGGTTGAACACTCTCTCCGGCGGAACGCTCGTAATCGCGTTTGCGGCGAATGCGATGATTCTGCTCCGCGATATTAACCAATTGAAAATAAATGGCAAACGCGCGAATCACCTGATGACGAATGTCGGGCTCCAATGTGCTGATGATCCTTTTGAAATCTGCAAACAATTCTGGCAGGAATACGGATCGCAACGATTTACTCGTTTCACGAATTTTCTCAACTATATCTAAAAGCTCATTGCCACCTTGGTGGACAAGAACTTCTCCAAGAATATTGCCAAGGAACCGTACATCTCGCCGCAGCAGATTGTTGGAATTGCTCTTTGCGGTTACTGTAAGTTCAGTCATGCTACTCCTCCCATCTCACCCGTTTCAGCAGTTTGTCTATAGGACGTAACGCCTTCCTAACATCATACAATAAAAGCGCATGAAAATCTGCATTTTTCAGGCGAAAAAATTAGCCAAATCGACAAAACTCATGATATTGATATACCCATATACCATGGACATTAGTCCTATAAACCTTGATCCAACTATGTTCTTTAGCACATTAACACTTCGCAGGGTAGTCGTGTGAATATGTAAAAAAACATCACACACGGTGATGTCCTGCTTATGTATGGAGC
>NZ_BIMF01000012.1 GCF_004000945.1 Paenibacillus lautus NBRC 15380 | reverse complement strand
CCTGCGTAATCGAGAGTACCTCAAGTTGCCCGGATTACCTGCGTAATCGAGAGTACCTCAAGTTGCCCGGATTACCCTCGTAATCGAGAGTACCCTAAGTTGAGTGGATTACCTGCGTAAGCGAGAGTACCTCAAGTTGAGGCGGATTATCTTCATAAGCGAAAGCACCTCAGGTTGCACCGAATTACCCAAGACAAAGTACTTCAACTGGTTTGAATCTTAGAAACCTTAGCTATACAAGCTTCATGCGTGTAAACAAAACGAAAATTACTCCAAGTATTAAACTCCTCCAAATAACAAAAGCCCCGTGTCCGCACACGGGGCTTTCTGCTATTCAACGATATCGTCGTTATAGAGCGACACTTGTGCCCCGCCTAGGAGTTTCACAGGATTCCGCTATGCTCCATCTCTTCGGGGCCGAGTGTCCACGATCGACTATTCGTTTACTCCTTGATAATGACAATTAAGCCCAATCGCGCCGCAGCGTGAACAGATCCTTCAGCTCATCGGTAGACAGCTCGGTAATCCAGCCTTCGCTGCTTGCGATAACCTGATCGCTTAGCTGCTGTTTGCTCTCCAGCATCTCATCGATCCGCTCTTCGAGCGTCCCCATGGAGATGAACTTGTACACCTGGACATCCTTGGTTTGTCCCATCCGATAAGCGCGGTCGGTAGCCTGATTCTCCACTGCGGGGTTCCACCAGCGGTCGAAGTGGAACACGTGATTCGCGGCGGTCAAATTCAGGCCGACGCCGCCGGCCTTGATCGAGAGGATCATGACGTTCGGCTGCTCTTCAGGCGGGAGCGACTGGGACTGGAATTGCTCGATCATGCGGTCGCGCGTCCGCTTGGGCGTGCTGCCGTTCAAGTACAACACGGGCTCCCCAAGCTCTTGATGCAGCACCTGCCGCATCATCTCGCCCATACCGATATACTGGGTGAAGATCAGGCAGCGTTCGCCTTCGTCCCGCAGCTCCTTCACCATGGACAGCAGCCGTTCCAGCTTGGCCGAACGGCTGACGACGGCTTCGGTGTCAAGCAAGCCGCCGCCTCCCGGCAATTCCGGGAGCGGCTCCTTCGTAAGCAGCGCCGGATGATCGCAGAGCTGCTTGAACTGCGTAAGAGCTGCCAGAATGGCGCCTTTGCGCTCGATGCCCTCGAGTTTTTGCATGCGTTCCAGGAGGCTGGTCACGGTCTGATCGTAAAGCGCACCCTGCTCGGCTGCGAGATGGATATAAGTCTTCATCTCGTTCTTGTCCGGCAGATCGAGCTGGATCGCGGGATCCTTCTTCTTACGCCGGAGCATGAAGGGTTTGATCAGCCTTTGCAGATCGGCCGTTCGCTGCTCGTTTTTATCTTTTTCGATGGCCTGGATGAACCGGAGATTGAACGCGCGCAGGCTGCCGAGATATCCGGGATTGATGAAGTCATAGATGGACCACAGCTCGGACAGCCGGTTCTCAATCGGTGTGCCGGTTAAGGCAACGCGATGTCTTGCCGGAAAACTTCGCACGGCGGCGGATTGCTTGGTGTCGGCATTCTTAATGTTCTGGGCCTCGTCGATGCCGATCGTTTCCCACTTCATGTCTCTTAACATTTCTTGATCGAGCGTGGCCGTAGCATAAGATGTAAGGATAATATCGGCTTGGTAGGCCTCTTTATAGAAATCCTCGCTGCTGCTTCGTTTGCCGCCGTAGTGAAGCATGACCTGGAGCGACGGGGCAAACCGTTCAAGCTCCTTCTGCCAATTGCCCAGCACCGAGGTGGGACAGATCAACAGGGAAGGGAGGCGTCTCTCTTCCCGCTGCATCGTTGTCTCCTTCACGTGCAGCAGGTAGGCGATAAACTGCACGGTTTTGCCAAGACCCATGTCATCGGCAAGGCATGCACCGAGCCCGTAACGCCGCAAAAAGGCAAGCCATGCAAACCCGTCATGCTGATAAGTCCGCAGTTCGGCCTTCAGCCCGGCGGGGACAGGGAGGCTCGGCCACTCGCTTTGCCGGCCGAGCTGGCCGATGAGCTTCACGAGGTGCTCGTTCAGCTCCACCTCAAGCTTGATCCGTTCCGGGTCCCGCGCTTCCTCCGCATCCTGCTGAGTCTGCTCGGACTCATTGTTGTTCCCAAGCAGGTGAAGGTGCAGAATATCTTGAAACGATAGACCTTCCTCACGGTCTACGCCCGCCATCATCTGGCGGATTTGGGCGACCAGAGCGGGATCCAGCGGAATCCACTGGCCCCGGAACCGTACCAGCCGTTCGTTCCGGGCAACAAGCTCCGCGAATTCGGCCTCGGAAAGAGTAGCTTCGCCGATGGCGATACGCCAATCGAAATTCACCAGCGCGTCCAGACCGAATAGGGAACCGCCGCTGCTTCGCTCGGCGTTCTCGCCTTCGCCCGAGCGCACTTTCGCCCGCAGCTTGGGTTTTTTCTTGCTGGCGGCTTCCCACCAAGCGGGCAGCAGGACCAGCCAGCCTGACTGAAGCAGCCGCTGGCTGTCCGCGGTCAGGAACTGCCATGCCGCCTCGTCGGACAGAGGCGTACCGAGCACGTCTTCAGCCGGAGCGTGAAGCATACGTGCGGGCAGTGCTGCTTGCAAACCTTGGAGCCAGCCGGAGGATCGCTCCTTGATATGGGCCGTCCATGTCTCCGGCCATGATCCGTATGCCTGCCCGTCTTCGGCCAGACGAACGACTGCAAGCGATGCGGCGTCTTGCTTGTCCTGCAATACGAGCCGAAGACGCCACTCGGCTTCTTCTTCGTCCGGCTCCAGCAATTGCAGGAGGGGCCGGAACGGAGCGGTATCCGGTCGCCATCCGATAGCGATCAGCCAGGATTTGTCGTCCATGCCTTCGGCTGCCGTGCGGTTCGGCGAGAAGAGAAGGGGGTATTCCCTGCGCAGGTCAGCCGCGGCCTCTTCGCTGCCGTAACACTGATCTTCAACGGCGGCAGAGAACGCCGCCCGTAAGCCCTCATTCCATATCTCGTCTGCATCCAGCAGGGAGAGACGGGACAACTCTTCCGCTGTGAACGCCTCCGCATCCCAGATCCATTGCAGCCTGCCCGATTTGAAGGCGCTCAGGCTCGGCGCGTATTGCTTGTCCTGAATGCAAGCTGCCAGCGAAGGTGCAATTTCAATGAAGGGAAGGCAATCCTCATCCCATATCCACTCAATATGTTCGAGCAGGCGTGCATCCGCAAAGAACGGTATGACCTGCTCGGAAGGCAGGATGACCACTTCCATATCCTGAACGGATTGAACGGTAAGCTCTGTTCCGTAGAAGGAGGCTTCGTGCCAGGCGAATAAACGATGCTTCAGGTATTGTCCGGACACGTAACCCCGCATGACGGTAGATCCGTATAGGACGGCATCTCCATATTCGCTTAGTGCCATGTGAACCGTGATGGTTTCGGTGTGTCTGCTCATGATATCAGCTTTCCTCTCCGCAGCTCTTCCTGGAATGCGCGAAGCCGGCTGTTTCGTACGGACAACGAGATAATGAACAGATCCCAGCGCTCCTGCTGCTTGAGCTTTTTATATAGCTTGGCCAACCGTTTGAGCAGCTTGACGGCTGCTTTATAACCGGCTCGGTTCTTATGAAGGATGTACCGCTCGACGGCCTGATGGTAAAAAGGCAGCAGCAGCTCGGGCGCATTCTTCTCAATCGGCGCGAGCTCGCTGACCCGGAGTTCCAGCGGCTCCCTGCCTGTGCTTATTTGGTAGTCGATCCATTCCCGCCATCTGCCGTGTGTGATCAAGGCATTCTGATAGATGTCCTTCGAATAAGGAAGCATGTCGGCAAGACTGCTCCACATCCGTTCAGCCTCCTCGGGCAGGTGCGCTATGACGGCATCCCAGTAGAATTGATAGCTGCTGAGATGCTCGCTGCGGTGACTGCCAAGCAGCGGGCCGATCTCCGGGAGCCAGCGGGCTAAGCGTTCCCATTGTTGCCCCGAATGCAGCATGTCGAAGAAGCCTAGGACAGAAGCCGGGGACAGACTGCTCACCTTGTCTGCTTCTCTGATCAGGCTCCAAGATGTTTCGTCTTGTCCGAGGTAGAAGGACATTAAGCCCTGTGCCATATACCACGAGGCACGCGAGAGGGTGTTGCCGAATTCGGCTTCGGCTGCCTGCAGCTGCTCTAACTCCGCCTCGATTAAGCGGGTGCTTTTTTTCGCAAACGGATAGATCCAGTACATCCAGAGCTGCATATAGACCTGCGCGTAAAATTTACGGTTCCGCGGCTCGCCCAGCATGCTCCGCCGGACAAACGAGATAGTCTCGGTAAGTCGCTGCTTGAATGCCTCTCCATCTTCGCTGTCTTCCAGCCCTTCATGGAAGATGCGCTCGATTCTGGCCAGGATATGATCGGCTGCTACCTGCGTATGATAGCCAATGTAGGAGCCGGAGGAATTCCAGGCACTGGCGGGCTGCTTGACCAGCTTCTCGAGAATAAAGAGATGGGCATGAAGCTCGTATAATGACTCCATATCCGGTGGCATCGGCGGTTTGATGTGATGGAGGGAGGCCAGTGCATTTTTGGCGTAAAACGAATTCTGCGTATTAGCTCCCAGCGAAGCCGTGCAAACTTCGAACAGCTCATGCCATGCGGAGATGGGCAGCTCGGGCAAATGGTCCGCCTTGACTCTCCACTTCGATGCTCCGGCAGATGGCCGTTCCTGCGCTGGACTGAAGTCGGACTCGCTTCGGTCATATGAAGAGGTGGGAGCATACGTAGTGGAATGCGCATTAACCAGGGCATGAATGGAACGGCCCTGAAGCTGGGCATAGTCAAGCAGAACAGCCACCATATGCTTGCAGCCTTCGTTAACGGGGCAGCTGCACTCGCTGTCACTCAGGGAGTGAAGATGAAGCTTGACACGGTAGGTTTCCGTTCCATCTACGGCAGCCTCGATCATCCCGGGAGGATCTATCAGCTCGCTTGCGTGAACACGGCCTTGCTTGTAATACTGAAATCCCCGTTTAATGGTCAAATCGCTGAAAAAACCTGCGGTTTGTTGAATTAATGTCTGCCATTGTATATCATCTAACGTTTGATTTGGGTTCATCATCGGACGGTCTCCTAAGAGAAATAATTCTAAGTATCCATTTAATCTATCACATTCCCATAGATGAAGAAACAAGCTGGGGCAGCTTCACGCTGGAAAAGCCCGGCAACAAGCTGCACGGGCTTTCTTTTAGGGGCGGAGCAATATGTTGGCATCCTAAACCTAATATTGAATCGTAAACCGGCCGATCTGATCGCATTCCTCGGCGAACCAGACCTCGCCCCCGGGATCCACGGTAATACCGTGAGGTTCTGCGGAGGGGGTTGGGATCGGGTACTCGGTAATGTCCCCGGTACAGGTAATTCGTCCGATTCGATTGGCCCCCCATTCGGTAAACCAGAGATATCCGGAAGCACCCGCCGTGATAGCGTGGGGCCTTGCGTTTTCAAACGGGATCTTATATTCGGTGAAGTTCCCGGACGTTGTGATCCGTCCGATTTGATTGCCGTTGATTTGAACAAACCATAGGGCGCCATCGGCACCTGCCGTGATGCCGACCGGGCCGGATTGCTCCGTTGGAATCCGGTACTCGGTAATCTCCCCGTCCACCGTAATCCGTCCGATGGAGTTGTTCTGGTTTTCCGTGAACCACAACGCACCGTCCGGACCGGCTGTAATATAGGAAGGGTACGAGCCTTCGCGTGGTAAGGCATATTCCGTGATAACGCCTGTCGGCGTTATATTTCCGATTCGGTTGCCGTTTAGCTCGGTGAACCATATGGCTCCATCCGGACCCTCCGTCAGGCCGTAAGGAGACGAGTTGGCTTCAGGCAGTTCAAATTCCGTAAATGTTCCTTCCATTGTCATTCTTCCGATTTTATTCGCTTTGTACTCCGTAAACCAGAGGTCACCGGTACGGGCAGATAGGATGGACATAACCCCGGCATCCGGTGTCGGCAAGTCGAACGTGCGCATATCCCCATTCTTGGTGAGCCGTCCGATCCGGTTTCCTTTATGTTCCGTGAACCATATGGCCCCATCTTGTCCTGTCGTAATACCATAAGGTCCCGACTCCCGATTCGCTGTCTTGTACTCCTGTGTTATGATCTGCATGCAAATATGCCTCCTTGTATAGAAAGTTGTTAGGAATGCTTTAAGACGGATTCTTCATGGGTCTGAGCATATCCAAGTCTCCGCGTATAGTGGAAGCTACTCTTGCGAGATAAGGATGACAGGTCTCTGAAGTTGATGCTTTCTTACTCTTAAAAAAAAGCCTCCCACTCCGAGATTTCGGAATAGGAGGCTGAATACGGACAAAAGAAGATACCGGCTTCATTTGTAAAGAAGCTTCAAGCATCTACCCGTCACATATAAAAAAAGCCGCACGAATCCTATCCCGAAAAACCTCGTAACGAAGTGTTTTTCCAATGTTTGGGACAGGATTAGTAGATCATTGGCTTTTGGTTCACCCTTTCATTTCTGGTTGCCTAGACTTTACCACAGGAGATTCAGTGGTTTCAACCCTGAATTAACTGAAGTTTACCTTCACAACCGCCGGTTTCTTTTCTCATCGATGTAGAGTTCGACAGCTGTTATGGCTCGAATCAAAAGTTTAATGAGCAGATACAATGCATACAAACCAAGCAGCATAAAAAGTCCGTTTATGATTAAGATCAACATGGGCCATAAATGAAACATGGAACTGGAACTACCTATACTCATATGGCTCGCCTCCCTTCTACATTTTCCTTGCAGGGTTCTCCCGGAACCGGAATGATAACCTCGAACTCTTTATTCCATAATATAACAATCTTATCTGATTCTAACATAACAGAAGGAGCGTGGTCATGATTTTTGACATTGAATGGGGTGAATAATTAGAGGCCTGGCAGGAAGGGGACGATAGAGGAAGTATTTATATCATTTATTGATATGAACGAACCAATCCCGGTCACGATGCGTTTTAGTTATATAAGCATTACCGAATATCACAAACCAAGGAGATTTAGAGAACATGATCACCCGGAAATGGACAAGAATAGCAGTAAGCGGCGCCATAGCGGCCACGATGCTGATGAGTGCCTTCGTTCAGGATCAGGCTGAAGCTGCACCCAAGAAGGAAATGGAATTAAACATCAATCATTGGATTGTTACGACGGATGTCAATCCCGTCATTTTGAATCAGACAACGCTGGTTCCCTTGCGCGTTATGAAGTACTACATGAAACCTATGCAGCTTCACTGGAACAACAAGAACAAGACGGTAACTGTCAACACAGGTGCCGATCAAGTCACATTAGAGATGGGAAGCCTGAAGGCGAAGGGAAAAGGGAAGGCATATTCACTATCCATTCCCGCAGCGTTAAAGGATGGCCACGTTATGGTTCCGATCCGATTTATAGCGGAGCTGTATGATGCAGAAGTAGGCTGGGATACGAAGGAGAGAATGATTTACATCTATACGCCGGATGTCGACGTGTCAACGGCGGAGGAGAACGGGTATGTAAAGCTGTATCCGGTAAGCGCAACGAAATACGGAAGATATGAAGGCATGGTGGTCGAGGTTGAAGGAAGGAAGCGGGTCTTTGAAGACTGGAATGGTGGAGACGGTACGCGTAAACCCGTCATTCAATACCGGGATGTGACAGGCGATGGCAAGCCTGATGTTGTGGTGTTCTACGTGGACGGGACCGGCACGGGGCTTTACATGGGGGAGATGCATGTTGTCGACGCAGAGACTCTGAAGGAGATCCCTATCGAATCATTGGAACAAGCGGTATTGAACCATGTGCAATCCAACATCGAGAAATATGCGGATCACTTTGTTATCAAGCTTTTGATCGACGGAAAGGAGTATGTCCAAAGGATTGAGGATGATTCCAAGGATAAAAGCTACTTATATGATAAGCTTGGTTTCGGAGCCGTTGTCAGACACAGTCTAGTGGAAGGGCGGCTTGTTACGGAAGCGGCAGGAAGCATCAGTCCGGCCGGCTTCGCCGGGGATCTGCAAATAACATACCGATTTGATGAAGAGTTGAATCAGTTTGTGGTGGATAGCATGGAGTATAGTAGTCTGGAAGAATAGGGGAAGTAACGGTTTAGTGATGTAAAACTTTAGATCTACATATAAACGCATATCTGATAAGATGTTATGATCATGGACTAGAAGCATAAAGCTTGATAGAATGATATGCTTCGTTAATCAAAAGGGTGCTGCTGCGCCCTTTTTGTGTTTTTTAATCCAATACCTCCGATTTATCCCCTCCATGATCTCCGAAAAGGAACCAGTAGGAATGGTGCCTATAGAACATATGCAAGAAGATTTCACCCCCTTTCATAGGACTTTATTACCATTTACTTGAGTCTTAAGGTTCCTCTAAGATAGTTAATAAACCTGACACATTTTTGCTAGTAAAAGAGAGTGAATTCGAAGTAAACGCATACAATGTCAAGTAATATAACAAGCCCATACCATAGGGACTTTGAACGAGGTGTTTTTATGCAGCAATGGCTTGGGAAATCGCTGAAGCATAAATTGTCGTTACTTATTATTATCGCTACGCTGGTGCCGCTGCTGTTTCTCGGTATTTTCTCTTTTAACATAGCCAAGAGCCTGACTGAGGAGAAGGCCAAGATTACAGGAATGAATACGCTTCGGCAGCTGGAAGCTTACCTGGATACGATGGTCAAAGACGTGGAGAATATCTCGCTTTTTCTCATCGGGCATACCGGTGTTCAAGCCTATCTGAAGACCGAGCAGAGCAACTACGTCCAGCAGACGACGGTTATTAATTTTTTGACGAACTTGGCCTTTTCCAAAGATTATATCGCTAATATCATCGTCGAACCGCTCGGCAGCAAAGATGCCATCTCGCACAAATCCTTGGTACGCTCCGAGTTCCGGAATATTACCGAGATGGTCCCCGACTATTACGAGCAGCATCCCAAATGGTGGTCCTTTGTTCATCGGCAGTGGACCTTTGAAGGCGTTAGGAAAGTCATTACGCTGGCCAGACCGATCCGAAGCACGGATAAATATAAGCCGATCGGGAATCTGCAGATCAACCTGGACCAGGGCGTCATTGCCAATCAATTCAGGCAAGCCGTCCTGGAGAAGACCGGGTTTGTCCTTCTTCTTGACGAGAATAACCGGATTATTGCTGGTCCGCCGGATATGGAGACCAATCTTACGCTTGCAGACTACTATCCTTCGATTGGAGAGTTTGAGGGGCTCAGCGGAAATATAGACTATGGCGAGGGAAGCAACAAGAAGACCATTCTCTATAAGAAAATGTCCAGCGTGAACTGGAAACTGGTCGGCATTATTCCCTCACAGGAATACCGTTCCCAGAACCAGTACTTCATCAAATTGACGGCAGTTGCCGTCACCGTGGCCATTCTGCTGGCCATTATACTCGTTCTTTTCCTGATCCAGAAAATTACGAATCCGCTGTCCGTGTTAACGAAGTTCCTCAAGAACTCAAGCCCGGAGGAGCCTCTGCCTGCACTCCCGGTTAAGACGGTCGATGAGGTCGGGCAGCTCATTATCAGTTACAACCGACTCAGTTCCCGGATTGTGAAGCTTACCGACGAAGTGAAGCTGAACGAGTCGCTGAAGAAGGAGGCGGATATGCATGCGCTGCAGGTGCAGATCAATCCGCATTTCCTCTACAATACGCTGTCATCCATCCATTGGCTGGCGCTGATGAACCAGGATGTGAAAATTGCCGAGATGGTGGGATCGCTCAGCGATTTCTTGAGGTTCAGTCTCAATAATGGGCAGGAATACTGCACGATTCAGCAGGAAATCATGCATGTCCGACATTACGTAAATATTCAAACCATCCGCTATCCGGAAAAGTTCAAGTTTGAGGTTCATGTGGAGGAAGAGCTGTATCCGCACACCATGTTAAAGTTGCTGCTGCAGCCGTTGGTTGAAAACTCCATGCTGCATGGTATTTTGAGCCGTGACGGGATGGGGACGATTACGATTCGCGGACACCGTGAATTTGAAGGAATCCAATTCATGGTGGAGGACGATGGCATCGGGATGACAACGGAGCGCCTGAAGTGGCTTCAGGATCAGCTGGTTGAGAATCCGCTGCAGTACGAGAAGGGGCAGACCCCGCGCGGAAGCTACGGGCTGCGAAATGTCCACAAGCGGCTGCTTCTTCATTACGGTAAGGATGCGGGCTTGCGTGTAGAGAGCACGGAAGGAGCCGGAACACGGGTGATGTTTACGATACCTGATTTACCTGAAATTCAACAATCTGAATGATCCAGCAAAGGGGATGGCGACATTGAAGGTACTGATCGTTGATGATGAAGTGATCATTCGAAATGGTCTGAGTACAGTGATCAATTGGGCCGATAACGGCTTTACGGTGCTGACGCCCGCGGCTTCAGCGGAGGAAGCCCTTCAGCGTATTCCCGTTGAAATGCCCGAAATTATTTTTACCGACATTCGCATGACGGGCTTGAGCGGACTGGATATGGCGCATGAAGTCAAGCAGCAGTATCCCGAGATCGAAATCATTGTCATCTCGGGATACGATGAATTCTCATATGCGCAGAAGGCGATGCGGGAAGGCGTGAGCGATTACCTGCTGAAGACGAGCAGGCCCGGGGAAATTATCGAGGCTGCGGTACAAGCAAGAGAGCGATTGTTACAGCGAAGACTTAGTCAAGCGAAGGGAAGGGCGCAGGAATTGGTGGTCAGCCGGGGCTTTCTGCGAAGACTGCTGGCGTCCGGTGCTCCGCCGGATGGGCACGCCGAGGCGGAATTATGGGAGCGATATCCTCAGCTGCGATTGGAAACGAATGGCTCGGTGCTGCAGATCTGGATGCTATCGGTGCATCCGTTACATCAAGAGGAAGAGGAGCGCTTTGCGCTTGGCGAGCTGCATAGCTTAATCGGTACAGCGATGGCCGAAGGGCTGCAGGGTGCGTGGCTGGAGTGGAACGGCTCGGTGCTTCTGTTGGTGCGAACCGAACCGAATAGTGGATGGGGGCGAGTAGATTCCGCTCTTCGGAAGATGGAATCTGCGCACGACTGCCGTATTACGGCAGCCAGCGGTCGGCCGGTTTCCAGTGTCAGGGAACTCCCTGTTGCGCTGAGCACCGCGGTAGAAGCCAGCTCTTACGAGTGGCTGCTGCATTCGGAACGGCATATCCGTTATGAAGATATCGAAGGACGTAAAGGCATCCGAACGGTATGTTCGATGGAAGAAGAAACCGAGCTGTCCTCCCTGCTGCGTTCTGGACAATCCGCCGACTTGCAGGCATGGGTGACGGATTTGCTGCGACGCATCCAAAGCCAGGGCCAGGCGACGCCCGGCTCGGTTCAGGCTTACCTGCATTCCCTGATCATCTCGGCACAGCGCTGGCTCATACGGGCTGCAACATCTATCGGCTATGCCACTCCGGTGAAAGTGGAAGAGACGTACGATATACGCGAGTTGACAAAGACGCCGGAGAAGGTGCTGGTCGATTCCCTTGAGCTCATCATGAAGCAGTATCGTGATATGGTCTCAACAACCAGTCCTGTCCAGCGAGCGATATCCTTCATTCATGAGCATCTGGGGCAGAGCTTGTCGCTTCAACAAGTGGCGAAGCATGTCCATATGAACCCCAACTATTTCAGCGAGATGTTCAAGAAGGAAACCGGGCAGAATTATATCGAATTCGTGACCCAGGCGAAACTGCGAAAAGCGATGCACCTGCTGCGGGAAACGCCAGCCAAAATCAGTGAAATCGCGAATGAAATCGGCTATGAGGATATTAAGTATTTTAACCGCCTGTTCAAGAAATGGACGGGACAAACCCCGTCGGAGTATCGGGCAAATCCTGAATTTTGTCCCTCTATGGACTGAATTATATCCCCTATGTAAGCGTTATATCCTTTTATATACTTGGACTAATCATCTTAAGACGCTTCATCATTTTCGTATATTAAAAAGGGGGATTGACCATGAGACCAAAACGTAAAATAGGTCTTGTACTGCTGATGATGTCACTGGTCCTTGCAGCTTGCGGAGGCGGGCAAAGCAAGGAGCAGGCGGGGGGAAATGAGGGGAATCAAGAGAAGGTCAAGCTGACCATTTGGCATAACTTTGCCGGTGATGACCTGCGTGCCAAATCAGTCCGAAGTTTTATCGATCAGTTTGCTCAGGATCATCCTGAAGTTACGCTCGATGCACAAGCGATTCCGCCGGACGGTTACCGTCAACGTCTGAGCACCGTTGCGGCTGCGAATGAAATGCCGGATGTATTCTTCGTATATGCAGGAAGCCAGTCAGCCGAGCTTCATCAGGCGAAACTGCTTCAGCCGATTACAGAGGTGCTCGATGCTCATTCGGATTGGAAAGATAAATTCCTGCCGGGAGCGTTTGATCCATACGAGTTCGAGGACGGCCAGATCTACTCCGCTCCACTAGGCATGTCCGCAACTTCGATTCTCTACTACAACAAAGCAATGTTTGACAAACATAACGTAAAGGTTCCAACGACTTGGGAAGAAATGATGGCGGCGGTTAAAACGTTCAACGATAACGGCATTACGCCGATCGCGCTCGGAAACAAAGCGCCATGGGTTGCGCAATCCACCATTATCGGATCGATTGCCGACCGTGTGACAGGCACCGAATGGTTCAAGAAAGCGGCAGCACAGGATGGCGCGAAATTCACCGATCCTGAGTTTATCGAAGCACTTGGTTATTTCAAAGAGCTCGTCGACAACAAAGCATTCCAAGAAGGTGCCAACAGCATCGACAACACGCAAGCCGAGCAGTATTTCATCCAAGGCAATGCAGCGATGATGATCAGCGGTGCATGGACACTCACGAACCTGGCGGCTTCTTCCTCGGAGGAGCAAATGAAGGATATTGAAGTCACTACTCTGCCTTCGATTCCTGGTGGTAAAGGTGAGGCTAACACCATCTCCGGCGGCGCTGGCGGCGGACTGGCCCTTAGCAGCAGAACCGAAGGGAAAGCAAAAGAATTGGCGCTTGAACTGATTTATGCCGTGAGCGGACCGGAAGCGCAAAAAGCGATTGCCGAGAGCAACTCCATGGTCATGTACGATACCGAAATTGATGAGTCCAAAGTTACCTCCTTGTACTACAAAGCCTTTAACCTGGTGAAATCCACAGGCATTACGCCGGTATACGATGCTTATCTGTCTGCAGAAGCGGCTGAAGTCATCAACAACGGTCTGCAGGAAATTATGATGGGCGGTCCCGTCGAAGGTGTGGCCCAGAAGCTACAGGATGCGCAAGCCCGATCCGCTACTCCATAAGAAAAGGTTCACCACTGCATAAGGATTAGGAGGGAGGAGGCTGCCATGCCTACAGCGATGAGAAGCAAAGGATTTATAGCCATAGCTCTTCTTCCTGCGCTTCTGTTGTTTCTGATATTTGTCATTATTCCGGTCTTCTGGTCAGCATACTACGGATTTTTCAGTTGGAAAGGGTTCGGAGACGCCACCTTTATCGGCCTTGATAATTATAAAGAGATGTTCAAGGATCCGATCTTCTGGCGGGCGCTTCGAAACAATCTGATTCTGGTCGTATCATCCATTATCGGCCAGGTTCCAATCGCGTTGATTCTGGCTATTGTATTGTTCAAAAATTCGTTCTTCTCCAGGTTCATCCGGTCTGCCGTCTTCATGCCGATGGTTCTCTCCACGGTTGTCGTTGGTCTTATCTGGGGTTACATTTACCATCCTCAGTTCGGGATCGCCAACTATGTACTGGAGATGCTCGGTCTGGAGTCTTGGACCCGTGCCTGGCTGTCCGATCCAAAAGTCAATATGCTGGCGATATCGATCCCGATCAACTGGGCGAACATCGGCCCTTATCTGGTCATCTTTATTGCAGCACTGCAAAATATTTCACCGGAGATCCATGATGCGGCCAAAATCGATGGGTCCACCGGCTGGAACAAGCTGATGCAAATCACGCTGCCGATGATCTGGAGCACGGTTGTCGTAACCATTGTGCTCTGTATCTCGGGAAGCCTGAAAGCTTTTGACCATGTCATCGTCATGACGGGCGGTGGACCTGCGCAATCGACGGAACTGCTTGCTACTTATATGTACAACAGCACGTTCAGCGTGTACCGTTACGGTTACGGCTCCGCCGTCTCCACGATGATTATGATCGTCAGCGCCATTCTTATCGCGCTTAACTATTTCGCAACGCGCAGAAAGTCAAGTTAACATGAAGGAGGGAGCGATGTGAATTTACAGACGACCGGGACCGGAAGTGCCTCAGGGAAACGCGTCATCACGAAGGGGTTAACCGGGTTCGTAAAATTGCTGCTGATTGTGTATGCGATTCTTACGCTCTATCCCTTGTACTGGCTTTTTACGAGCGCGTTTAAATCGAATCAGGATTTTTTCACCAACCCTTACGGCTTGCCGACCGAGTGGATGACCGAGAATTTATTCCGGGCTTGGGAGCTTGGAAATATGGGCAGAGCGATGCTGAATTCAACGGTTGTGACGATTACAGCCGTCGTTCTGACCATCCTGCTCAGTGTACTCGCGGCGTATGTACTGTCCAGATTCGAGTTTCGGTTCAAAAAGCTGGTGGTTGTGTTGTTTACGACTGGGCTGCTGATTCCGATTCACAGTACCCTGGTGCCCCTGTTTATTATGATGAAAAATATCGGCCTGCTCGACACGTACGGTGCGCTCATTCTGCCTTATACGGCATTTGAGCTGCCGATCGCAATATTCTTGGCGATGGCCTACATGTCATCCATTCCAAGAGAGATTGAAGAAGCAGCCATGATTGACGGCAGCGGCTGGTGGGGAATCTTCGGCAGAATGATTCTTCCGCTCTGTACGCCGATCGTGGCAACGATATCGATTCTGGCATTTCTCCGATTCTGGAATGACTTCTCCTTCGCACTCGTATTTATCAATACGCAGGCGCTGAAGACGCTGCCGCTCAGCTTGTCCTTATTCTCGGACGGCTTCGGCACGGATTACAGCTTGACGATGGGAGCGATGGCGATCGCCGTCATTCCGACGATCGTGGCCTACCTGATCTTGCAGGAGCAGATCATGAAGGGTATGGTGGCAGGATCCATCAAAGGTTAAATCGTCAGAACGTCCGATTTAAACGTAAAGCGGAGTTTGTCCTAAGGATCATCCACTTCATATTTGCCATGAAAAGCCTCTTCCGATGCATTCGGAGGGGGCTTTTTTAAGATATCAGAAAGTATAAACTTCGAAGCTTGTGGCTTCCTGATATCGCAAGAAAAACTTCTTCTAACTGCGGTCTGTCATCTGTGAAGGTACGTCGATAGACGTTTTTCTTATTCGCTCGTGATCGTGGTAAGTCTACGTTGCCAACTGGAAAAAATTCGTGCGCGATTTTCGGCTACGTCATGTAGGCAAAAGAAATATAATAGGAACACAAAGGTAAGGCACCTGATTTGTAATAGGAGAAGCGCAGCACACAGCATTATCGCCATATAGAATGAACAAAAGATACAGGGAGGAACCAAACATGATATCAGCCGCGAACCAACAGGAATATTACCAGGCGCTGCTGGATAAGAAAACCGAGTACGAAGGTGTCTTTTACGTGGGTGTGAAGACAACCGGTGTATTCTGCCGCCCGACATGTCCAGCGAGGAAACCCAAAATCGAGAACTGCGAATTTTATGAGACGGCTGAAGAAGCGCTGCTTGCTTCCTTCCGTCCCTGTAAACGCTGCCGTCCGCTTTCGCATCCCAATCAGGTATCGGAACTTGTCCGGCTGCTTGTAGACGCGGTAGAGGAGAATCCGGAGAAAAGATGGACCAACCAAGACTTTCAGAAGTTGTCCGTGGATGCCTCAACGGCAAGACGCCAATTCAAAAAGCGGTTTGGGATGACGTTTGTCGAATATGCACGGGCCCGGCGGATGGGACTTGCCCTGAAGCAAATCCGGGAGGGGCATACCGTCATTGATGCGCAGCTGTCAACCGGTTATGAGTCCAGCAGCGGATTCCGGGACGCCTTTTCGCGGATTATGGGCGCAGCGCCTACCCGGCCCGGACATCACCATGTTTTAAAAGCATCATGGCTTGACACGCGTCTAGGACCGATGATGGCCATCGCAGATGAAGAAGCGCTGTATTTGCTTGAATTCGTAGATCGCCGGGGCTTGGAGCGAGAGGTTGAACGTCTAAGGGTGAGAACCAAGTCGGCAATCATTCCGGGTTACACAGCCCCGATCCGCTCGATTGAGCTTGAACTCGGCGCGTATTTTAACGGGAAATTAACGGAATTCAAAACGCCCTTATTCCTGTTGGGATCGCCATTTCAAAAAGAAGTGTGGGACCAGCTGCTGCAGATTCCGCCTGGACAAACATCTTCATACGGCGAGATCGCAGCAACGATGGGAAGACCCACTGCCTATCGTGCCGTTGCCCAAGCGAATGGCGCCAACCAGCTCGCAATTGTCATCCCATGCCACCGCGTGATCAATACGAGCGGCGAATTGGGCGGATACGGCGGAGGACTATCCCGTAAACAATGGCTCTTAAATCACGAGAAATCCATAAGTACCGCAAGAATACATGAATGTTAGACTTTAGTCGTAAAAGACGGTCTTACCTATAGGTAAGACCATTTTTGTATAGATCAAACCGTCGTTCGTACGAGGTATTCAGATGCGAAATCTTTAAAATAGAGAATATATCAACATCTGATAAGGGAGCGTGAACCTCGTGACGGAGCAAGAGCGATTACCTGAATGGGCCACCGATTATTTGCAATATATTCAAGTTCCAGTAAAGGAACCTTCATTGGAATATTTGACTGAAATTTGCACCGCGCATCATCAGCGGATTCCTTTCGAGAACATGACTACGTTGCTGCAATATAAAGAGTATCATCAAAAAGGCAGGCTGGAGCAGGATGAGCGGAGGTTTGTAAATCAGCTTTGGCAGCTGAATGCGGGAGGTACTTGTTATATGATCAACAGCAGTCTTCATCAGCTGTTGAACCGGCTTGGTTTCCAAACCCGTTATACGTTGCTGGGCGGAGGGCATGTTGGATTGCTTGTTCGTCTGCCCAACGAAAGCGAAGAAGTGTACGTGGATTGTGGAAACTCCGCCCCTTTTTTCGAACCCGTTCGTTTGGAGACCGATCCCGATCATGTTTCCCGATATGCCGGGATTGAAGTCAGATTGCGCCAAGGGGATGAACCCGGAACGTATACGTACTATCGGTATGTGGATGGTCGGCTGCTGACAGAATTGGTTTGGTCATTCGATACGAGGAAAACGTATCAATTCGATGATTTCCAACCGGCCATTGCAGCCTATTTTAAACCGAATGATCTCTTCACCTCTTCATTACGCTGTCAGCTGTGGCAATTGGATCAGCAGCGCTCGCTGTCCCTGGTCGACAATGTGCTGAGTATCCGGCATGCAAACGGGAAGGTGGAAAAGCGTATTTTATCCGATCTCAGCGAGTTGCGAGAGGTCATCGATCAGGAGTTTCATCTTCCCAAGCTGCCTGTTGAAGATGCTGTGAAGGTTCTGCAGGAACTCGGCTATGATATTTTTAAGGGAAGCGTTATAACGAATTCCTTGGAGTAGATCGTTAGAAACATACACATTCATTCTGTCGATAAGTCGTCCCCTGGTTTGATCGTGGAACGATTGGAATGAGTACGACTCTATCTGTTACAGATATGCTACAATCTAACTAGTTATAGCGCTCGTGACTTCATTCAGCAGTGACTAATATACAATTAACCCGAAAAATACGGCGCTCAGATGGAGGTTAGAGATGAATCTCACCAACAATAAGAGTTACGTATTTTTCTGGTTAGCCTCCACCATTTCATATTTTGGCACGTATATAACCACACTTGCTCTCCAAGTGCTGGTGGTGGTTAACCTGGAAGGCAGTACCGTTGATGTGGGCTGGATCAATTCCTCGAGGTGGCTACCCTATGTGCTGCTGGGATTGGTGGCGGGAGTGATTATTGATCGCGTCAGTCGTCGGAACATCCTGGTACTGACCGATTTGGGACGGGGGATCTTGCTCGTAGCGATTTGCCTACTGGCATTGTTCGATGGAATTCATGTGGGCATTCTGATGATCATCATGATACTCTTCGGGACGATGTCGTTATTCAATGATGCTGCATCTCAATCTATTGTGCCCCAACTCGTGCCGAGAAGGTTGTTATTGCCCGCTTATGCACGGTTGGAGCAAAGCGCAGCCGTTGCGGAATCCAGCGGCCCCGCAGCTGCCGGTTTATTAGTCTCCATCATTACCGCTCCGTTTGCCATCTTGGTTAACGCAGCTTCGTATCTGTTTTCAGGGCTGGTTATGGCTTTCATTAAACATCAGCCCATGCAGGAAAAGGCCTCGAATGAACGCATAGTTGAATTGATAAAGGAAGGATTGCGCTGGGTTTACCGGCATCCGTTTCTTAGCACGCTGGCACTCAATACCCATGTGTGGTTTCTATTTAACAGTATGCTGGGTACGGTGCTGGTAACTTACGCTCTCACCGAATTAGGGTTTAATGCGTCAACCCTGGGACTGGTCATGACATCAGCCGGGATTGGCGCTGTTATAGGTACGACGTTATCAACCCGGGTCAGCAAGCGATTTGGAATTGGGCGCAGCATCACGTTTGCCAGACTTTTGTATGCACCTGCGGTCCTGTTCATGGTTCTGGCACCATCCACTGACGACGGTAATCTGTCGATTCAGACCTTCTTCTTGATCGGATTTGGGCAACTGTTTTATGGTTTTGCATTAGGTATTGAGGGTCCGATTGAGATGGGTTACCGGCAGACGATCACACCTGCGCACTTGCATGGGCGTATGAATGCCACCATGAGGTCTATCAACCGCAGTATGATCGTTATTGGAGCGCCTCTGGGTGGCTTAATCGCTGATGTATATGGATTTCGCACAGCATTAGGCGTTGTTATCACCGGACTGGCTGTAGTCGGAGTTTGGTTCGTGTTCTCACCGATGCGGGCTGCCCAGATGGATGATACGACGGATGTAAGTCATTAGATCGATACGTTATGCACGGTCATTGTGCCGTTACCTATGGAATTTTAGTGCTCCTTCGCACGATTTCAATTTCAACCACACACAGTACGGTTCTCGCTGCCGCCGGGGCCGCGATGCTATGAATGATATGGCCGGAAGAAGCATTTTGGAGAATATGTCGAGTTACTAAAGTGCAAAGCAGCCTAGCTCCTGCCTTCAAGGATGAGCATGGGCTGCTTCTTTATATTATAGAAGAAAAAAATCATCGGGGGCGTTTCTCCTGCCCCGGCCTTGCCGGCACCGTTGCCGTTTCCCTGAATTTGACCGGGGACACGCCATAGTTGGCTCGGAATACCCGGTGAAAATAGGAGTAGCTTGCGAAGCCGCAGGTTTCCGCGATTTCCTCCAGCGTCATCGTGCTGTATTTGATGCGCTCGACGGCTGCGTTCAGCCTGATCTCCAAGGCATACTGGATCATGGTTTTTCCGTAATACTCCTTGAACAGTTTAACCGCCCGGGATAAGCTGAGCCCGACATGGGAAGCAGCCTCCTCCAGTTTGAAGGTTAGGGTGGCATGCTCCTCCACGAATCGCTTCAGCCGCAGGGCGGTGAAGGCAAGGCGATCGGTCGGCTTGATTTCGGAAATGGCGCGGTCCAGGCAGAGGCAGAGACTGCGCAGCAGGTAGTCGGTCAGCTCCCCGATTTCCCCTTCAAGTCCGCGCCGCTTCTCCAGCAGCATCTGTCTCCATAGACCCAGCAAATAATCGTCGAGCCCGACATGACTGACGACAGGGCGGGGGATCCGATTCCACCAATCATCAATCCAGGAGCCATCGCAGAATATAAAATAATCCCCGCTGGACACGCGGCCATCCTCGCCGTCTTCCTTCACCCGCAGCTCGTATTCATCGCCGGGCTTCAGCAGCAGCAGGTCGCCTGCCTGCACGTGGTGCTCGATGCCGTTGCAGTAGATTTCGCAGGAGCCTTCGGTTTGGAGACGGAACAGATAAGTTGTCAAGCCGCCCCGATGGCTGTTGCTGAATTGCTGAAAGTGATAGGAATAGTCGCAAATGAGCAGCCTTGCTTCCATAATGGTAACAACCCCCAGTAAAAATATAAGCAGATAGTTCATGTTGCAGCAATATTGTTTATGTTCATTTTAGCCTATTTGCATGTATGATAGTAGCAGATAGAGCAGTAACTCATATTTGGAATCGAGGTGCGCTATAATGAGAAGAATGAACATTGGTTTGCAAATGTATACGCTGCGCGATGAAACGGCACAGGATTTCCGCGGTACGCTCCGCAAAGTGGCTGAATTGGGTTATGAAGGCGTGGAATTCGCAGGGTATGGAGACATTCCAGCCGAGGAAATGAAAACGCTTCTTCAAGAGCTTGGCCTGAAAGCGATCGGCAGTCACGTAGGCCTGCATCTGCTTCGTGCAGATCTGCAGAAGGAAATTGATTACCTGAAAACCATTGGCGCTAAATATATGATGTGTCCATATGTAGCCGAAGAAGATCGTAAAGATGCCGAGGATTGGAAGAACCTCTTCTCCTTCCTGGAGGAAGTAGGGGCTGAAGCTCGCAAGCAGGGATTGATCTTTGGATATCATAACCATGCATTTGAATTCGAAGCCGAGGTCGATGGCCAGTTCGTCTTTGATGCGATGTATTCCGCAACTACGCCGGAAGCCGTGCAAGTGGAGATGGACGTATGCTGGGTACAATTTGCCGGACAAGATCCGCTTGCCTACATTCCGAAATACGCTGGACGTCTTCCGCTGCTTCACCTGAAAGACTTCAGCAAGGATGCGGAAGGCAACATGAAGACGCTGGAGCTGAGCCAAGGCTCGGTTAACCTGCCAGGCGTCATTCAGGCTGCATCCGACGCAGGCACGGAGTGGCTGATCGTCGAGCAGGACGTATGTCAGAATCCGCCGCTGGTAAGCGTGGAGAACAGCATGAACTGGCTGAAGCAGAACTACCTGAACCAATTTTAATCTATTAGCACAAAGGAGACTTTCAATGAGTAAAATTAAAGTGGCTGTGTTTGGCTGCGGTGCAATCGCCCAGCGCAGACATATTCCTGAATATGCGAACAATGCTAACGTGGAGCTGGTTGCTTTTGCCGATCCGGTAAAGGAACGCGCTGAAGAGATGGCAGCCCAGTATGGCGGTAAAGCCTATACAGACTATCAAGAACTGCTGAAGAACGAGAAGCTCGACGCCGTTAGCGTATGTACGCCGAACTATCTGCATGCTCCAATGAGCATCGCGGCTGCGAATGCCGGCCTTCATGTGCTGGTGGAGAAGCCGATGGCAACAACGGCTGAAGAGGGAGAGCAAATGATCGAGGCAGCCCGCAAGAACGGGGTGTACCTGATGGTAGGCCACAATCAGCGTCTCATGCCTCCGCACGTAAAAGCGAAGGAAATTCTGGATTCCGGCAAGCTCGGAAAGGTGCTTACCTTCCGTACTTCCTTCGGCCACGGCGGTCCGGAGAGCTGGAGTCTGGACGGACGCGACAGCTGGTTCTTCCGCAAAGAAGAAGCGATTATGGGCGCTATGGGCGATCTCGGCGTGCATAAATCCGACTTTATCCGTTATTTGCTGAACGATGAAATCGTGGAAGTGGCCGGTTTCATCGGAACGGTCCATAAAGAAGGAACCGATGTGGACGACAACGCGACTTGCATCGTTCGCATGAAGAGCGGGGCCGTGGGCACGCTGATGGCAAGCTGGACGCATTACAGATCCGGCGATAACGGAACGGTATTGTGGTGCGAGAAAGGCGCCATGAAGATCGGTACCGTTAATGGTGACGAAGTGGTTGTGGAGCTGACCGACGGTACGGTGGAAACCTACAAGGTCGGCGCCATGGCAACTAATGAGAAGCAGGTTCCGAGCGGCGTCATCGACGCTTTTGTCGAATCCATTCTCACAAACACGCCTCCTAGCATTTCCGGTGAGGAAGGACTGCGTTCCTTGAACGTGATCCTGGGTGCATTCGAATCCCAAGAGACCGGTAAAATCGTGAAGCTGTAATAAATGAGTATAGAGGGAGGCCGTACGCGTACGGCTTCCCTTTGGTTTATACAGGATAGTAAAGCATGATTTCGGGATGCAAAAACCTATAAAAAAGGCCGCTCTGCCATCTTCATGGAGAGCGGCTTTTTCGTATAGAGATTTTACTCGGCCCTGCGTGTTTCCCGATACATCCCATCCAATTTGATGCTGTTTCCTTCCTCCACGACGGGGATAAAGATCGGCCGTTCATCCGGCGTCCGGTTCGGGGTATGCACGGTCAGCATCAGCTCCCCCTCCCAAGTACGGAACACCATGCCGTGCCCGCCGTCGCTGGAATATAAGGGTTCAGGCTCTTGAAGCCAGGGCCCCGTCAGCTTACCGGTTGGCGACTTGGCAACGCCGAGCGCGTAACGGCCGTCCACAAAGCTGGCCCATAACATGAGCAGACTTCCCGACGTTGTCCGGAACAGAAACGTGCCGTCCGTCACATAGTTGCTTGATCCGGGAAAGCGGGGCGAGTGGAACGGTGTGGCCCAATCGGCCTCGGAGGCGCAAAACAGGGTCACGGGCTCCGAGGCGGCCTCTGTGAGATCGGGACTCAGGCGCATGGCGCAGATCTCACCGTCGCCGACCTGCTGCCACTCGTGGCAGAACACCATCCACGGCTGATCCGCTTCGTCGATATACAGCGTGCCGTCCAGGGAACTCCAGTCCGCGGGGGTCACCGGCCCCTCGCTATGGAGGGAGAAGGGTCCTGTCGGCTGCTCCGCCGACAGCACCGCGGTGCCCAGCCGATCGTTATCTTTTCGGCGGAAGGTGGCAAACATGATGTAACGCCCATGGTACGGGTAAACTTCCGGCGCCCAGAAGTTCACGTCCGCGAAGAAGTCGTCCGGTTTGCGAAAGACCGTATAAGGGCCTTCCCAATCGCTTAGATCCCGGCTTATATAGACATCGAAGCCGGTTCCTTCTTGCCATATATTTTTGTCGGTGCTGCCGTACATATAGTATATTCGCTGTTCCGGATCAGGCAGTACGTAGGGGTCTCGCAGCTGAATGTCTCCAGTTTTCATGCGTAAGCGTTCACCTCCTTCAATTTAACGATAGGAAGGATAGATGATGCCGATATCCCTCTCCGTCTTCAAATCTCCGTCTGAATACAGCTGCATTTCATTGCCTTTGATCCGGATTGGTATGGACGTCCCTTGATAACGAAGCTCGCCTTCAATGGTGCGCACGCTCATGCCGATCACGCCCTCCAATTGTCCGCTGCGGTCCGTGACTAGCCGAATCCCGGCGGGGCCTTGAATATGAAAGCGGCCTTCCCGGAATACGGTAACGTTGTCCGGGGTATTCACCAGTTCGTAGTGCAGCCCGTTCACGGTTCGGCCATATGCCGTGTTTCCGGCGACTTCTTCGCCATGGTCCATATCGACCGGAAGTAGTCCCGTAAACCACAGCCGATTCGCTCCGATCGGCATAATGCCGCAGAGTCGTTCCACGTAATCCAGCAGACACAGAATGGAAGGGGAATACGTCTCGGTAAAGCCCTCTTCACCGGTCCAGGGGCTCAAGGTTTGCGAGAAGCGTTTCGCCTTGGACAAGGCGGACAGAATCGGCTGCAGTACCCAGGTCAGCTCGACATAGCGATGGTGATGTTCAAAGGCGTGCGGCGCCCGGATCAAGCTCAAGAAATTGGACGGACCGCCCCAGCTGTTATAAGAGGAGGATGGATCGAACCGCGGATCGTCCATCGCCAGGGACGTAAACGGATATTTGGCGAAGAATTTGCTCGTATTCAGCAAATACCGGCGCAGCATGTCGTCAAACAGCCCGCGGTCGCCCACTTCGCAGGCCATCACACGCAGCAGCACGTCGGATTGAACCCTGACCAGCTCGTCGTTCCGATCCCGGTCGTAGAAGAATTGATCCTCCTCGTCATAACAGTAGCGGAGGAGGTTATCCAGGCTGGCTTTGGCTTTGGCCCTCCAATCGGCTCCGGATTCGCCGAGCTCTTCGGCCATGCGGGCCAAATACATGCGCTGGCAGTAGATGTTGGCGGTCAAATCCGGTGCCAGGAAGGGCAGAACCGGGGAGTCCGGGTGGAAGGCGGCGGCATCATTCCTATAGGGCGTATCCGGAACATGCCAGAACCTGGGCGACAGATCATGCCCGGTATCAAAGGTGCTGAAAGCCTCCACGCAGCCGGTCCCCCGGCTGTTGCGGTAACGCGCGATCCAGTCGTCGTAACGTGACATGGCTTGGTACATGGTCTTCAGGAAGGGGAGATCCCTTCCATGAAGCTCGTAGTGGTTCCAGACGCAGCGCGCCAGCGGCGTGACGAGCTGGATCTGGCGGAACGACGGCCCGTTCTCCGTCAGTTTATAAGGGAGCAGCCCATCCTCTCTTTGCTGATCCGCAAACGCCAGGTAGGTTGTTTTCGATACCGAGGGGATCAGTCGCGATAGCAGTTCCACGTTGATGGTGCCGGTGCTCTCTAGCCAGCAGCCGAGATAGATTCCTCCTTCTTGCAGGATCGGATCGCTGCCGTTCATCGGCACGATGCAGGCCAGCAGCTTCTCCAGTGCGGTATAATAAGCCGCTTCCAGCCGGCCGCCCGATGCCGCGAATCGGACGCCAGTCGTCTGCCACTCCCACAGCAGTTTTCCGTCTTCCGGTTTACCCGGCTGCACCCGGTCCGGTATCGAAATCCGGTGCAGCCGGTCCAGCATAGCTTCTGTCATGTCCGCCTCCTTGAAAGCTGGTTATTGATTCGATTCAAATATGCGCACGGTGCCGTTGTAGAAGTCCGCAACGGCCTGCTCCACGTTTTTCCGGCCGAATCCGATCTCCTGGGTCGTCGTCTGGGCCAGTTTGGAGAACTCGGCAAATCCCGGCGGATTATAACTCACGTCAAAAGGCTCGGTCTTCGTAGCTTCCGATACGAGACTCGTGTAATTGTACACAATCTCTTCCACAGGCCCTGCTTCTTCCTGGAGCAGGTTGCGGTTGGTTTCCGTCACCGGCACGCCGCGGTCGTTGCCGAGGATTTTGGCCGCTTCGGGATCGTTGATCCAGAAGTCCATGAGCGTGGCGACTTCCTTCGGATGTTTGGTGTTGGCATATCCGGATAGTCCTTGGCTGGACTCGAATACAACGCCCGTACCCTTTGGACCTCTAGGTACCGGATGGAGAATAAGCGGATCTTCCGTCAGGCTCTGGAACGCAGCCAGCTGATTGGAAGGGAGGAGGCTCATGGCCGCTTTGCCTGTAATCAGCAGGGATTTGCTGGTATCATCGTGCGGATTGGACACCTGCAGTTCAGGCGTAACGACACCGCCGGCTTTCGAGGCCTGTTCCCAATACTCGAACCATTCCTGAATGTCTTCCTTCGCGAAGCCGAGCTTTCCGTTCTCCATATCATACAGCTGTTTTCCGCGCTGCTTCAGGAAGATATCCATTCCGTCGACGGTGAAATTATAGGTGCCGTATACGCCGTCGCCGAGCTTGTCGGACAGTTCTTTGCTGATGGCGGCGAATTCCTCCCAATCCCAATCCTGCTCCGGCAGAGGAATGCCTGCCTTTTCAAACAGCGCCTTGTTGATGACGATTCCCCGGGCGTTTGCCCCGGCCGAAATATGCTGCAGCTTCCCGTCCAGACGGCCGTATTCCACCATGGTGGCATCCATGCCGTCCAGCTTCAGTTCGCTGCCGACATACGGATCCAGGTTCAGCAGCACATCTTTTTTGGCATAGTCCACCACGTTTCCGCCCAGGAAGAAGATATCCGGCGCGGTGCCGGAAGCCAGCTGGGTGTTCAGCTTGTCGAAATATCCGGAGGAAGGCGAGAATTCGCCGACGATTTTAATGTTTGGGTGTTTGTCCTGGAACACCTTCAGGGCTTCGTTCGTAATATCGGCCCGTTTCTGGTCGCCCCACCACATCATGCGCAGCTCGACCTGGCCGCCCGGCTCGGTCCCTGCGTCCGTACTCCCGCCTTCTCCCGTGTGATCCGTTCCGGAACAAGCGGTGACGAACAACAGGAGCGAAGCCAACATGCCAACGAAACATTTTTTTAACATTGATAATCCCCCAGTCTAATCATAATTTAATCATTTGCAGCACGCTTTCGTACGATGACAGGCAGCTTCTAAAACTACTTCAGGCCGGTCGTGGCAATGCCTTCGAGAAAATACCGTTGAAACACGAGAAAGATGATCGTCACAGGCAGCAGCGACAGCGTGGACATGGCGAGCAGCGCTCCCCAATCCGATTGCCCCGAAGGATCGAACAGGGATCGGATCCCCAGCTGTACGGTGAATAAATCAATCTTGCTTAAATAGATCATCTGGCTGAAGAAGTCGTCCCAGCTCCAGATGAAGGTGAAGATGGCCGTCGTAATCAGTGCAGGAACGAGAAGCGGCACCACGATGCGGAAGAAGATCTGCGATTGTCCGCAGCCGTCGATGGTCGCGCTCTCGTCAAGCTCCCGTGGAATGCCGCGGATGAACTGAACCATCAGCAGAATGAAGAAGGAGTCATGCGCCAGCCATTTGGGCAGAATGAGCGGAAAATACGTATTGATCCAATGAAGTTCGTTATACAGAATGTATTGGGGCACGAGCGTTACGTGGTAAGGCAGCATAATCGTCACTAGCATGATGCTGAACCACAGGCCTTTGAATTTGAACTTCAATCTGGAGAAGGCATAGGCTGCAAGGGAACAAGAGACGATGTTCCCGATGACGCTCATGACCGAGATCAGCACGGAGTTGCTGAAGAACCGGCCGAAGGAAATGCCCTGGAGCCCGCTCCAGCCGTTCACGTAATGATCCAGCGTGAAGGCAGTCGGAATGAGGCTGCTGTTGGTAAAGATGAGATGATTCGGTTTAAACGAGCTGAAGATGAGCCATAGAACCGGATACAGCATGAGCAGGCCAAGGAGGATAATGGCGGCATGCCTTCCGGCTTGAACCAGTTGTCGCTTAAGCGGCATATCCATTACCTCCCTTCCTGGTTATCCCCGTAGAAGACCCAGAATTTTGATGTAAGAAAAACGATCCCGGTGAACACCCCGATAATGACCAGCATGATCCATGCCAGGGCCGAGGCATAACCCATATCGAAGAACGAGAAGCCTTTCAGATACAGGTACAAGGTGTAGAACATCGTGGCGTCGAGCGGTCCTCCCCGCCCATCTCCGATGACATAGGCCGGCGTGAAGGCTTGGAACGAATTGATCATGCTCATGATCAGATTGAAAAAGATAACGGGTGACAGCATCGGCAGCGTGATGCCGAAGAATTGGCGGATCTTTCCGGCACCATCTACACCGGATGCTTCATATAAATCAGTCGGAATCTGTTTCAGACCGGCAAGAAAGATGACCATGGCCGATCCGAACTGCCAAACGGACAGCGTGATAATCGTATACACCACATAGTCGGGGTGGGCGATCCACGAGGGGCCCGTGATGCCGAACCAGCCGAGGAACTGATTGACCAGTCCGCTGCCGTCAAAGATTTGGCGCCAAACGATGGCAATGGCGACGCTGCCTCCCAATAGGGAGGGGATGTAATATATGGTCCGGTAGATGCCGAGTCCGCGTATGCCCTTGTTCAATGCCATGGCGATCAGCAGCGCGAACGCAAGTCTCAGCGGTACGGATAAGAACACGTAGTAGAATGTCAGCCACAAGGATCGTTGAAACGTATCGTCTTCGGTAAAAATCTGAACATAATTGCTGAGTCCGGTCCAAGTCGGCGATGACAGCAGGTTGAATTTGGTCATGGACAAGTATAGCGATGCAATCATCGGCCCCAGCGTCAGACAGAAGAAACCGATGAGCCAAGGCAGAAGAAACAAGTAGGCTGTCTTATTCTGCTGGCCGTATAAGGGCTTGGACAACTTTCTCATAATGTGCCTCCCTTCAGGATGGATGAGAATGGGCGGTTACCTTGTGGATTGAAGCCGCTTACAATCAGTGTGGCAGTGCGCCTAATAAACTCATCATACCGGGGAAGGAGAGAGGCCGGAATCTCATTTCTTCGGATTATCGTGTTCGATTTTTTCGGATTGCGACAGTCGGAACTCGGAAGGGCTTTGATTGAACATTTTTTTGAATTTGGAGCTGAAATAGCCGGGTGAAGAGAAGCCCGTCAGCTCGGCTATATCCCATACCGTCAATCGGGTCTCCTGCAGCAGGCGTACGGCGTGTTTCATCCGAACTTCCGTAACGTACTGAATAAACGAGACGCCAGCCCCTTCCTTGAACATTTCCGAGAAGTAGGTAGGGTGGTAGTTATACTGCTCGGCCAGCGAGGTCAGCGACAATTCCTGCATGTAATTCTCCTCGATATACCGCTTGGCGGATTCAATCAGGGTAGCGCCTCTGTCTCCGGATTCCTGGTGCTGGTCCACAAAATCCTGTGCCCATTGCATCAGCAGACGTTCCGCCAGCTCCGGGGTTTCCAGCCATAAAACCCATTCGGGTGAAATCCATAGAGGCTCCCCTCCCTGTGAACGCCGTACGTTGTCGACGGAGGCGGATTCCATAATCAGCGTGATTTGAAAAAGGCTCCGTACCAAGCGGGAAGGCGATAGCCGGAATGCCTCACGCAGCTCCCTCCGGATCATGCTGCGGAAGGATTCCAGCTCGCCCCGGATCAGGCAGCGATGAAGCGCTCGGCTTGTTTCCTCCGGCAGCAACGGACTTTGGTCGGTTACGGGGGTCCGATCCGGTCCGTTCTGGTGTCCCGCCAGATTCCAGGCCAAGAGGGAATGGATATAACCCTCTTTCCAGCGTTCAAGTCCCAGGACGGGCAGCCCTAATCCCACCTGCACCTCCACGGTTAAATACGATGACGCTTGCGCGGCGAGTTTGTCCGCGAATTCATGCTGAATGCCGTCAAGCGCAATGAAATGCATGATGCCGGGATGAGCTGCATCATGAAACACTTGAACGCCGTCCGGATAAGACTCGGCGATTTCATGGCAGACCAATTCGAACGGAAGGCGGAGCTGCTCGGGCGCGCGGCCTTGGGGCGCCTTCTGCATGCCGGATTCCCTCATGCCTGCGGTGATGAAGCATACGCGGCAGTCCTGCCAATCCTCCAGGTGGAACAGTCGAATCCGTTCCGGCAGGGAAGAGGGGGGCAGGCGGTTGCCGCGCACGAGATCCAGCAGGAAGCGTTCCTTCATTTCTTTGTAATACTGGGATAGCCGCCACTGCATCATTTCCGAATCGTCCCGTACCTTGCGGTTCTTATCCAATTCCTGTTTGATTTTGTTTACGGCGGATTTCAGATCGTCCCGGGTGACGGGCTTCAGCAAGTAATCCATGGCCTGGCTGCGGACGCCCGCTCTGGCGTATTGGAAATCCTCGTATCCGGTAATGATGATGATCTGGATGGACGGATTGTAGCTCCGGCAAATGTCCAGCAGCTGGACGCCGTCCATAACGGGCATGTTCATGTCGGTAATGAGCAGGTCATACGAATGGGATTTCATGAGCTCTTCGGCTTCCAGGCCGTTCGCGGCCTCCCCCGAAATGGCAAAGCCCATGCTTTCCCAGTCGACTTTCAGCTTCAGCCCTTCACGAACCTCGATCTCGTCATCTGCGATCAATACGTTGTACATGATATTCCTCCTGTACCGGTAGAATCAGTTCGATGCATGTGCCCGCTTCGTTCCCGTTCCGGATATGAACGGCAAATAAGTCGTCGTAATGCAAGCGGCAGCGTGCAATCACGTTGCCGAGTCCAATGTGCCAGCTCTCGCTTCGGAGGATCGGCTCCAATTGCGAGGCCGCCGCGGGATCCTGGAGCTTGCGGATGATCTCGGGGGGCATGCCGGGACCGTTATCCGCGACGTGGAGATGCAGGCGGTTGACCTGCCTGCTGATCCGGATGTTCACCTGTGCCGTGGTCTGATGCTGAAAGCTGTATTTAACCGCATTCTCGATCAAGGGCTGGAGAATGAACTTGATTATCACCAGTGAATCCAGTCTGCCTTCCTCGTGGACGGTGATGTCGAGTTTATGACCGAAGCGGGTTTGCAAAATGGAGATATAGCGGCGGACATAAGCCAGCTCTTCGGCTAGGGGGACTCGGTCGTCGCTGGTATTCATGGAGAAGCGTATCATTTTGCCCAGGTCCTCGATCACCTGCACGGTATCGTCCGTCCGGCGCTGCATGGCAAGACTGCTCACCAGCTCCAGGGTGTTAAACATGAAATGGGGATTGATCTGCATGAGCAGCGCTTTATATTCCGCTTGCTGGCGGAGCAGCTTCAGCTCGAATTCGTTCTGGATATGCTGCCGCAGGCGGCTGACCATATAGCGGAAGGTGGAGATGACGTAACTGACCTCGCTTTTTACGTTTTTGTCAGGAGGAAGAAGGGACTCGGCCTGGTCGAAGGCTCCGCGCTGCACCTGCCTCATCGCCAGAACCAGGCGCGTTAAAGGCTTGGTGACGCCATAGGAAAGCCATGCGGCGGCAAACAGAGAGACCAAGATCAGAACGACCGTGACCACCATAATCGTGCTCTGAAGCTTGTGAAGAGAGGAGTACAGCTCCTTTTCCGGCGCCAGGCCGGCCAGCATCCAGCCGGTGCGTCCCAGCTTTTTGTAAACCAGAATGTCTCGCTGTCCCTCATCGTTGGTTAGATAGACGACGCCCGATTTCAGCGGGCCGTTTCGAATGCGATCGATCTCCGATAGAGCTCCGGCGCCGAGTTCATGTGCCTGCTGGGATAGAATCGGGCTTCCTTGCTCGTTCAACAGAAAAATCGTGCTGTTCTTGGCCAGATGGATCCGGCTGAGCGGCTCCAGAAAATAAGACTCGCTGACGTTAACCTTCATCACGTTCTGGGCCGTGGCATGATGGAAGGTTCCGATGGGCATCAGCAGGCTGACGACGGGATTACCGTGATCCCGGACGCGTTCATGTTGATCCATATGCGCTGGCAGCCATCGGTCCCCGGACGCGAAGAAGTTTGTGTACCACGATTCCCGCAAAAAGGCAGGGTCACTTTCGACTTGGTTCTCGCCGCCGATCCGAAGCCCGCTGCGCCGGTAGATGGATACATCGGAGATACTGGTGTAGCTGTTGGTCGCCTGGGTCAGGAAGCGGCTCATGGCAAGGTTGGCGAGCATTTTCTCCCCTTCGGGCAGCAGCGGGTCGCCGATGGCGTTATCCCAGTTCTTGGCCGTGTCACTGTTGAAGACCAGGGAAGCGACATCATAAATTTGCATCTGGACCATATCCACATAGGAACCGTATTCCTCCATCTTTTCAAGAGCCGAGGATTCGATGTAGGAGCGGATCACGGTGCGTGATTCCGTAAACAGCAGGAAGGAGAGCGTGCCGAAAGAGAGGACGAAGAGTGCGACGATAAAAGCGATCAGACGGCTTTTTAATGAGAAGAACATCGATTTCCTCCTTTACGAAAAGTGGATTTCAAGGCGGTCTGCGACATGTGAAAAAAGGCTGCGCGAAAATACGCAGCCTTTGATTGGAAAAGTTGCTTGAAGCCGCCTTGTACGGCTTAGAAACGAACCAGATTGTTGATTCGTACAGGCATACCGGTTGCGATGGCGCGGTTGGCTGCAATTCCTGTTAGTATGGATCTCGCTCCATCGATATGGTTGGCCGCACGGGCGTACGGATCTTCCACGGGTTCCCCGAACAGATCATTCAGGAGAACGGGGTCGCCTCCGCCATGCCCGCCTTTTTGCTCTTCGACGTGAACCTCGTACGGGGCATCGAACATCGGAAGCACCCGCAGCGTTTTGCCGATTAACGCGCCTTCTTGGTTCTTGTCGCCCAGCGAATTCACGTAGGATTGTTCAACAATGTTCATCTCAATCCGGCCTTTGGTGCCGTTGATAGCGATGCGATATCCTTCCCACGGCTGGTAAGCGACTAGCGAATACGTCAAAATGGCTTTGTTCTGATATCGCACGAGGACACCCATCGTATCCTCAATGTTGATGCCGTCCCCGAAGACGCTCTGATCCCGCTGATAGCCATCTTCCGGCTCAGCATCCAGATACATGGCTTTGAGATGCGCATCGGAATCCAGATGGAGCGCGAAAGGATCCTCCTTCGCAACCTTGTTGCCGGTGGCACGATTGTAAAATTGCGTTACGCCCCGTGCTTCGGCATTCTCTCTACCATAGTACATGAGATCTCCAAATGCGAAAACGGTTTCAGGATGCGAGCCGATCCAGAAATTGACTAAGTCGAAGTGATGGGTGGATTTATGGACGAGCAGTCCGCCGCTGTTCCGCTTGTCCCGGTGCCAACGCCGGAAGTAATCCGCTCCGTGGCGGGTATTCAGCAGCCATTCGAAGTGAACCGAGGTCACCTGGCCGATGGTATCATTCATGATTAACTCCCGTACCTTGGTATGGTGGGGAGCGTAACGGTAGTTGAAGGTGACCCTGATATTTTGTCCGGTCCGCTTGGCGGCATCCAGGATGGCTTGGCATTTCTCCTCGTCGATCGTCATTGGCTTCTCGGTCACGACATCGCATCCAAGCTCCATCGCGCGGATAATGTACTTGTGATGGGTCCGGTCGATGCTCGTGACAATGACGAAGTCGGGCTTCTCGTTCTCGATCATCTGGTCGAATTGGTCCGCCGGATAGGTAGGCACCTCGGTGTACTTATATTTTTCCCGCAGCAGCTGATTCGCATAATTCATGCGGGTTTGGTTAATATCGCAAAAGGCAGCAAGCTCGGATTTGTCGCGGAAATTCCGGGCCAAGGCGCCATAAAAAAATTCGGCTCGGCCGCCAGTTCCGACCAATACATAGCGTTTCTTGTCACTCATCTCTATCGCCTCCTTGAATATAGCTCTAGCCTATAACAAGGGAGCACTGCTTTCGCCGCATTTTATGCGTAATCGCTTTCAAATGCCGCATATTTTGCTATAATCCAAGAAAAGGGGGCAGCGACATGACGAAGCCGTTTCGAGCGGACTACCATGATCCCACCGGATATTTGGACATTGAATATGACCGTCGCATTGGATATTTCTCGATGACGGTTGACCATCTTCACGGTCATTATGAGCTGTATTACCTGTTATCGGGTGAGCGGATCTACTTCATTAAGGACCGTTCTTACCGGGTCCGGGCCGGTGATCTTGTTTTCGTGGACCGGAACGCCGTTCATAAGACGCTGGACAGCGGCCGGCCCGATCATGATCGGCTTGTCCTTTATATAAGCCCGGAGTTGTTCGCGGAACTGGCCGTGCCGCCTGATCTGGCCGAAGGGCTGAAGGAGCCGTTCGGCTGGGATGTTCCGATTTTAAGGCTTCCTTCGCCCGCAGGTGAAGTCGTGGAGCGAATGGTCGGCGAAATGGTGAATGAGATGATCCATCCCCAAGCGGGAAGCAGCTGGCTGCTTCGGCACCGAACGGTCGAATTGCTGCTCTTCGCCTACCGCAGCCGGCATCTGGGCACGGTTCGTTCCGCCGATACCGAGCCCATTCTTCATCCGAAGACCCAGGCGGTCGTCCGGTATCTTAATGACAACTACCAGAAGGCCTTAACGCTGCCCGAGATAGCGGAGGCGTTCCGAATCAGCCCGCACTATCTCAGCCGGCTGTTCAAGCAGACGACGGGTTTTACCTTTAGCGATTATCTCAACCTCCTTCGGGTTAAGGAAGCGCAGCGCCTCCTGCGGGAGAGCGATGATTCCATCACGGATATCGCCATGCGCTCGGGATTCAACAACTTCTCCCACTTTGGGAAGATGTTCAAGCGGGCGGTTCAGATGTCACCGAGGCAATATCGGCAGCAGTATCGAATGCGAAGTTAGAGGGATCTGGTTATGTCTTCTTTCTGGTTCACTAGAAAAAGCTGTATTGAAATGATAGTCTCGGGTAATAGAGACTGTAGCCCTAGTCCCTAATAGAGGCACCACGTCCATCGAGTTGGATCAGCCCGTGACTGTGGTGCTTTTTGATGTGCATATGGTATCTTGGAAGTGAACGAAAACGCCATGTTTGATAGATTCGTTGAGAGGATCGACAGTCAAAATGAAAACAAAAATACAAGAGTTGCCGCTGTCACCGGGCGTATATCTTATGAGAGATTCGCGGGGAACGGTCATTTACGTTGGCAAATCCAAAAGTCTCAAGAAGAGAGTACAATCGTATTTTTACAACAATAAATCGCATTCCCCAAAAGTGAAGAGGCTGGTTCAGCATGTCAAAGACCTGGAGCATATCGTCACCGACACGGAGTTTGAGGCGTTCATGCTGGAATGCAGGCTTATTCAGGACATAAAGCCGATGTATAACCGCAAGATGAAAAATCCGCTAGGTTATAGTTATATCGTATTGCGGCAAAAGCGAGATTGGCGATGGCTGGAAATTACAGATACACTGGATGAAGGCGGTACTGACCGGTCTCGTTTTTTCGGCCCCTATACAGCCAGTAGACATAGTCTTGAACATGCAGTGCAAAAGGTTAAGGAATGCTGTAAAATCGCCTGTAATCATACACCTGCCGCTTCTTCGGCAAATACTCCCTGCTTGAATTATTCGATTGGCCTCTGTCTTGGCAAGTGTCTTGGCGGCGAAACCGCGCGGCAATTTGATGAAATCATGGATCGATTCATTGCTCTGCTTCAAGGGGACGACCGAAGTTTATATGATGAAATGGAGCGAAACATGCTCGACGCCGCAGAGCGTTTCGATTTTGAGCAGGCTGCAAAATACAGGGACGGCATGGAGGCGGTGAACCTGCTCTTAAGTAAACGGCATGTGATCGAGTTTGCCGAAGAGAATCACAGCATTGTTGTCTACGAGTATTTAAACGAAGAAACGATCAAGTTATTCCTGATTAAGGGGAACGTTGTGCTGCACAGCGAGCGATGCTCTGTGGCTGCAACAGTGGACATTGAATCGTTGAGGCAGAGGGTCAAAGCCTGGATTCTCAGCTATTTCACGAGGGATATGGAATGCGATGCTGTCGAGGTTACCCGGGAAGATATCGATGCTGCACAAATCATCTACAGCTATTTGCAGAGCAGCGCCTGCTGCTATCTTGTTCTTCAGGATTCATGGATCGAAGACGGAGGGGAGCTTGCTATGGAGGCTGCACTGCGGGATTTTTTGAATAATTATGTTGTGTCATCTTAATTTGAGAATGAACCGGGCTGCTGCAGCCCGGTTTTTTATCGCCCATAAATCTCCAATCTTATTTTGAGGAGACGTTATCCCGCTGGGCGGAGATTGTATCGTAGGAAAGCTATCAGCAACACATCTATGATGATTAAGGTTTATTGAAAAATCGCCCCATCGGCATCTCCCTCGTAAACGTGATGCCCCCATACTTATATTTCACTTCAATTTGGGTGATGGGCTCATCGTTATAAAGACGGATGCCGTAATTAAGCGGAATCCGCGAACCTTGATTGAGCGCAGCTCTCTTCTCATCCGGCATGAGCTCGGGCTTTAGCGGCAGCTCCCGAATATCCACGAATTCGATATCGGGATCTTCATCAAGGCCCTCGCCGCCGACCAGATGAAGGGAATAACTGACGCCCAGCTCGGCCTTGGCTGGCTTCATGCCATCATTCACCCGCACGTCCAGCAGCTCCACATCGGCGAATCCTTCATTGATCACCTCGAAGATCAGGGCATTTTCATCCGTAAAGGATGTAAATCCACCCACCTTGATGGGCGTGGGGCGAAGGAATAGCAGGAATAGAAGGATGGCCGAGAGGAGCAGCCCCAGGCCCAAATAGCAGAGCCTGCGGAGAGGTTTGGATTTTATTTTCATGGTTGAGCAATCTTCCTTCTCTTATTAAATAGACAGCTTTACAACCGATTTGCCTGCCTCAATATCGGCTTTCATCCCTAAGAGATAATTCCGAGTACGTTCATCCAACTCGTTCCAATTTACGAATTTGGCGAAGTATACATAGGAGTAGATATTGCGGAAGTCGACGAACAACGGGATCCGCTGGATCCATTCCTCGCTCAACGTATTCTCTTGAAGATAGCCGGATAAGAACGAGTCGAGAAATCGGGCCACAAATTCGGCTTTCCGGTTTTCCGGAACCGTCTGGACCGCATGATAGATGGCGATGGCGATATCATAGGCGAACCAATGGTACGAGACATCCCCGAAATCGAAAAAGATAATCTCCCCGTTATGTACGTGAAAATTGTGATGGTGGAGGTCATTGTGGACGATGCCGTAACCTTCCTGATCTTGCGGGAGGGACTCCAATTCCTTCAGATACTGCTTCCACTGCGTATGGACTCTTTCACCTGCAGCCTCCGGGAACGCATCGGTAAAGACTACATGATCATTCCACTGGGGAAAGGCCATTCGGTGAACGAGCGAAGCTGCGGTGGCGTCCTTTTTGCCGAGTTTATGCATACGGCCCATCCCGCTCCCCCACTGCTTGATCATCGCAAAATCCGATGTTACATCCGTTAACGGGCTGCCGGGAGCCTTCGTAAAAGCGATGACATGATATTGTTTGGAATCGTGGGTTACCTCTTCAATAAGAAGATCCTGAGCGGATCGAATGGACTCCGCTATGTTCAGACCCTGCTCGGCGAGATAGGCCATCCACGTAAGCTCGCGAATGATGGAGGCTTTGCGGTATTTGGACGCGTCCAAGAATTTAATAATGAATTGGCGTCCGTCTTCACCGTTGTATTCAAATACATTCTGATCGAATCCCCCAAGCAACTTCAGCGAATAAGTATCTCGTCCGAATCGTTCGGCCCCTTGATCCAAGACAGCCTGTTCCATGGAAAGTCCCCTTTATCGTATTCTCGATATGATGCTCATGCGTACATACCGGATAAGTTACATTTATTTACCAACAACTACAGTCTAACGAAGATAATGAGTAGTTGCAAAAAATGGGAGGGCATACGAAAAAGGGCGCTCCCTTAGGAGCACCCTTACATTTTCTTTATCAACCTTCGAATTTCTGCGCCAGCTCGCGGAAGTCCAACTCCGCCGTGCTGGACAACACGATATCCGCATGCGGGAAATGGGCTGCGTTGCCGATCGCGACGGCGAACATACCGGCGCCCTTGATGGCGTCAACGCCGGATGCGGCATCCTCCACCCCGATGCAGTCGGCAGGCTCTACGCCAAGCTCTGCGGCAGCGGTGAGGAAGATCTCCGGGTCCGGCTTGTTGTTCTTCAGCTTGGTGACGTCGACAATCACGTCGAACTGGTCCATGACCCCAAGCCGTGTAAGCACGGCAATGGCGTTCTTGCTGGCTGACGCGATGCCGGTCTTCAGGCCGGCCGACCGGATGTCTGCCACAAACTCCGTAATGCCCGGCAGTAGATCGGCTGGCGTAATCGTTTCGATCAGCTCGACGTACAGCTTATTTTTGCGGTCTGCCAGCTGTACCAGCTCTTCATCGGTATAGTTTACAGGCGTCTCCGCCTGGCTTAGCAGGAGCTTCAGGGAATCCATGCGGGATACCCCTTTGAGATTCTCGTTGAATTCTCTCGTGAAGGGAATGCCCAGCTCGGTTGCCGTGGCTTTCCATGCCTGATAATGATACTCCGCGGTATCGGTAATGACGCCGTCCAAGTCAAAGATGACAGCCTTCAGCTTGCGTGTTTCATTCATATCTTATAGCTCCTTTTTGAGATATCGGAAAGTATAACCGAAACAGGGACCTTCCTGAAATCGCAAGAAAAATAACGGTTTATCGCAGTCTGTTTTCATAGAAAACTTGTCGGGAAATGTGTCGATCGATCGTTTTCTTCGTAAACCGGGAGTGATGCCCTATGGATAGGGAGGGCAATCACCTCAAGACATAAACATCATTAATTGCTCTGAAGCGCATGTTTCAGGGGTTTCCCGGCTTCAAGCGTTACGGCCTCGTCGTACAGCTGGATCTCAATGGAATCGCCCTCCACGATCTCCAAGGTCACGCCGTCCTTCTCGATGGATACGCCGATGAGGCGGCCGCGGAAGTTCAGGCGGAATGCATACTTCTCCCAGTCCTTCGGGATGGCCGGGGAGAGGGAAAGTCCGCTTTCCTTCAGACGCATGCCGGCAAAGCCGTAGACGATCGACATCCAGGTACCGCCCATGTTGGCCATGTGCAGGCCGTCCTTCGTGTTGCCGTGCGTATTGTCCAGGTCAAGGCGTGCCGTCTCGATGAAATACTCATACGCTTTGTCCATATTGCCGATCTTCGAGGCCATGATGCTGAAGATACAGGAGGACAGGGACGAATCATGCGTCGTGATGCCTTCATAGTAGTCATAGGAACGCTGTATCGTTTCAAAGCTTTGCTCGTCTTCCAGCAGGAAGTGAGCGAGCACCGTATCCGCCTGTTTACACACCTGGTAACGGTAAATGGTCAGCGGATGGTAGTTCAGCAGCAGCGGATATTTGTCCTCCGGCGTGTTGTCGAAATCCCATACCGCTTTGCGGAGGAATGTATCATCCTGCGGGTTAATGCCGAGTGCTTCATCATACGGAAGCAGCATAGCATCCGCCGCTTTCGCCCAAGCTGAAATTTCATCCTCGGTTACGCCAAGTCGGTCACACAGGGACTTGAAGCCTTGCGTATCGTAGGATTCCAGAATGGCGCAGCTCTTGGCAGCCCATTTCAGATTATGCTTTGCCATGACGTTGGTGTAATAGTTGTTATTCACGCAGCAGGTATATTCATCCGGCCCCGTCACCTCATCAATATGGAAAGCGCCGTTATAATAGTGGCCGATGTCGGCCCACAAGCGGGCGGTTTCGATCAGCACCTCGGCCCCGTAAGACAAGAGGAAATCCCGGTCCTGCTCGGCGAGATAATACTGAATATAGCTGTAGGCGATGTCTGCGCTGATATGGTATTGCGCTGTTCCCGATGGGAAGAAGGAGGAGCATTCCGTTCCGGATATCGTGCGCCACGGGAACAGAGCGCCTTGCCGGTGGCCCATTTCCCGGGCTCTGTCTCTCGCTTGCTCCAGCGTGGAATAGCGATACAGCAGCAGCTGGCGCGCAATGTCCGGCTGCGTCATCAGGAATACAGGGAACATGTAAATTTCCGTGTCCCAGAAATAATGGCCTTCATAGCCTTCGCCGCTCAGTCCTTTGGCGGAAATATTGCTGTGCTTGTCCCGACCGGCGGATTGCAGCAGCTGGAATAGATTGAAGCGGATGCCTTCCTGGAGCTGGTCATCGTTCTGAATCACCACATCGGCCGATTTCCAGTAGGCGTTCAGATACTGGGCCTGCTCGGCAAGCAAGTCCTCGAACGAAGTACCCTTCAACTCCTCCTGCAGCTGAATGCCACGCTCGATCATCTCCTGCCCGTGACGAAGACTGTCGGTATACAGATTGTATTTCGTAAAGTGGATCGGTCCGGTCAATGGAAGGGTAGCCGTGAACGTAACCACTCCGGTTCCAGCCTCGAGCTGAATGTCGGCCTCGGCATCCAAGCGGTGACGGGTCACGCAGGCAGCGCGCAGCTTGGACGCCATCGTCTCGTCAACGACATAGGCATCGCTGCCCTTGACGCCGGCATCGATGACGGTCATCCGTTCCGCATGCCCTGCGCCGACCCGGGGATCATTGGCATTGGTGTAGTTCTTCACGTTGCCGTTCACGGTGGAGACGATGCGGATCTGCCCGTTGAAATTAACCGGTTCGATCCTTACATGGATCGCAAACAATTCCCGGTGTGTGAAGGACACCAGGCGGCGGAAGGTCAGCTTGATCTCTTTGCCTTCAGGCGATTTCCACTGCACAATTCGCTCTGAGTACCCCTTGTCCATATGCAAGCGGCGGTCATGCGAAGTGATCGTGCCGTGATCGAGGCGGAAAGGTTCTTTTTCGTCGCCTAAATAGATCAGGACCGTTTGGGCATCAATATTGTTAACGAGTTTTTGCTGTGTATCGGGAAAGGCGAAGAGCTTTTCGCCGTAAGGGATTTCAATCACGTCGTGGAAAGCGTTCAGATAGGTACCGCGAATGGTGGACATGCTCTCTCCGTAGCCTTCTTCGAAATTGCCGCGTACACCCAAGTAACCGTTTCCGAGTGCAAAAATACTTTCCATATTCAGCAAGGCTTGCTGTGACAAATCAGGATTTGATATATTCCAGGTCATGGTCTACACTTCCTTCCTAGCATGGTTATGCTTGAATTTTAGAGCCAATCGGGGTTATGTTATACTAAAATATCAAGGTTTTTATCAATATTTTTAGGTGGTGTGGAAATAATGAAAGAGCCTTCACGCTCGGGAAACCGTCCTTTTTACTTGTCTTCTCGCATGCATTATTTGCGTGAGAATTTTATCCATCCCCCGTTTGACTATGAGCACGAGCTGCTGGAAGCGATCCGCTTCGGCGATGAGAATAGAGCCATGGACATGCTGCGCAAAATTAACGAGCTGGAAGCGGCTGTGCTGGCGACGTATCCGCTTCGGTCGAAGAAGAATGCCCTGATTGCGTCCTGCACCTTATTTACCCGGGCGATTATCAAAGGCGGCGTGGATCCTGAAATTGCATTTCATTTAAGTGACACGCTGATCCTGGAGATCGAGCGAATGAGCGATGTGGAGCGGCTGGTTCATTTTGAATATGAGATGCTGGTGCAGTTTGTGTCGATGATTCGCTCCGAGAAGGAAGACGTGTCTTTCTCTCACATTGTGAACCTGGCGATCTATTACATTAGGGAGCATATTTTTGAGGAGCTGACCCTGCAGAGGGTTGCGGAATATTTGAAAGTCCACCCGAGCTATCTGTCCGATCGTTTTAAGCGGGAGACGGGCGTATCCATAACCACCTTTATTAATCGGCGGAAGATTGAGGAGTCCAAGCATTTGCTGGCCAATACGAATCAGTCGATATCCGAAATTGCTTTTACGTTCAAGTTCTGCAGCCAGAGTTATTATACGCAATTATTCAAGAATTTTACGGGGATGACGCCGAGAAAATTCCGAATAAGCGGGACGGCGCGTTAAAGGACGATCATATCGAGCAACGAGAAGAGAGACACTCATGAAGAAACTAAAGCAGAACATGCTTCACTTAAGTCTGGAGAAAAAACTGATTGCGGCGTTCTCCGCCTTTATCATCGTTCCCCTCCTTCTGATCGGGGGAATTGTATCCTGGGTATACGTGGAGAACAACCGAAGTACGATGATTGATGCAGCCGTTGAGAACAACAAACAAATTATTAAAAATATCGACACCTCTTTACAGCCGCTGCTGCGACTGTCCATGTTCCCGATTCAGGATTCCACGGTGTACGCCATTATGCGCAAGGATTACGGCAAGGTGACGTATCCATTGCTTGAACGGGGGCAGGATTTCGATAAAGTGAACGGCTTGATCCAGAGCGGGATCATGCTGTATTCCGATTTGATTGACTCCGTTGTCATCTACCACGAGAACAGCCAGTCCATTATTGGACGAAGCAACCGGGAATATATGAATTTTGCATACTTCAAGGAGCAGTTTACCGGCGAGCCTTTTGTCCGGCAGATCCGGGAAGCCTACGGCGGCTTTGTTCCTGTAGGGATTCATCAGGAGCGGCTGCTGTCGACAAAAGGAATTCCGGTCGTGTCGGTGGGCAGGGCCATCATGGATCCGTACACGAAGGAGGATCTCGGTTTTATCCTCTTTAATATTTCGGTGGATAAACTCAAGACGCTGTGGAGTCAGTCGGCATTTTCCGAGAATACGAAATTTTACTTGATCGACGAAACCGATCATATCGTGCACAGCGTCCATCCCGAGGAAATCGGGCTGGCGGCGTCCGAGGTATTGGGGAGCGACTTTCAATATAACGCGGACGGCCAAGTCAACACGCAGATCAATCGCGATACCTACATGATTTCTTCTTCCTCCTCCATGGCGAATTGGAAGGCGGTTACGGTCATACCGAAGAAGGACTTGTTCTCGATTGTTTATCTTATGGTTGCCATCTTGATCGGCGTATTGATCCTGCTGCTCGTGCTGTCCATCCTGATCTCGGCCCGGATCGCCACCACGATCATGAAGCCGTTGGCGGTGCTGAACAGCAAAATGAAGCTTGTCTCCCAAGGGCAGCTTGACGTAAGCTTTGATACGAGACAGCACGGCGAAATCGGCGTGATCAGCCATACCGTGGACCAGATGCTTCACGAAATTCGCGATTTAATCGAGCGGATCTATGTGGAGGAAGAGGAGAAGCGGAATCTGGAGATGAATGCGCTGCAGTCGCAGATCCGTCCGCATTTTATATATAATACGCTGAATGTGATCAAGTGGATGGCCAAGATCCAAGGGGCAACCGGCATTGAAGAAGCGCTGCAGGCCTTCTCTTCGGTCATCAAGTTCACGGTGAAGAAGGAAGGCGACTACGTGACCATTGCGGAAGAAGTCGAATTCATGGAGAACTATACGAAAATTCTCGATTTTCGTTATTTTAATAAATTTGATGTCACGTACGAGGTGGATCCGGCCGTAATGAATCATAGGACCCTGAAGTTTCTGCTCCAGCCCCTTGTGGAGAACGCGGTCTTTCATGGCTTTGAAGGCATCGATTACAAGGGCAGCCTTGTCATATCGATTTATGAGGAATCGGATGCTCTGATTATGAAAGTAAGTGATAACGGGCGCGGTTTTCCGGAGGGCGGACAAGCGAAGGTGGAGCAGGGCGGTCCGCAGGATACCTTCAACTCGATCGGATTGAACAATATACGGAACAGGATATCCCTTCATTTCGGGCCGGAATACGGCCTGTGGATCCAGAGGGGAGAGCATGACGGAACGGTCGCATGGCTTCGGGTTCCGATCATCACAGAAGAAGCAGGGTGATAGCAAGTGCGAATACTTATAGTAGATGACGAGCCGCTCGTTCGGATCGGGATCAAATCGGCGATTGACTGGGAAGCCCAGGGCGTAGAAATTGTCGGTGAAGCGGGGGACGGCGAAGAAGCGCTGCGTCTGATAACGGAAACGGCGCCGGACGTGGTACTGCTGGATATCAAAATGCCGAAGATGGACGGGCTCGAGGTGCTCCGGACGATCAAGGACCGGCAGCTCCCGGTTCAAACGGTTGTGTTGAGCAGCTTCGATGATATTGCCTACGTGAAGGAAGCGTTGAAGCTGGGGGCTTTTGATTATTTCCACAAACCCGACATGAATGAACGCGAGCTGACCGCGATGCTGAAGAGCGTCCGGGAGCAGTTTGGGAGCCGGGGGATTCCCGCTCAAGTAGGGCCGAATGCAGCAGGCAACCGGAAGGAGCAGATTTTATATAATGCTCTCCATGGCCATGTTCATGATCTGCATGAAACGGGGCTCAAAGAGGGCAATATGTACGTCGTCCTTTTCAGAATCAAAAATTATCACACGGTCATCAAAAGGTATGCCAAGGAAACCGAATCGATTCTGCCGAATACGGTGCAAAACGTCGTCAGCGAGATTCTGTCCACGGAGAAGGAAGTCGAGTATCTTCAGCTGGATGAACAGTGCAGTGCCGTATTCATCAGCAATAGTGAGCTGAAGAGCCTGCTGGCCTCGTTGACGCGGGTCAATAAAATGGTGCAAATGATCAGCTCGGCGCTCAAACGGTTTGTCAATATCGACATCGTGCTGGGCATCAGCGACTGGTTTGCCGATTTCGACGGCATTCGGACGGGGTACGAGCAGGCGTGCAAAGCGCTATCCCATCAATTTTATCACCCGGATACGTCGATCTTCTATTATCAGCATCTGAAGCAGAAGGGTGAGCATGTCTATAAAAAGGCCGATGCCTATTTAAGCCAGATGAAGTCTGCGCTAAGGGAAGAAGCGAACGACCGGTTTATGGAGCTGCTGTCCAAGTGGGAGAAGTTTCTGGCGCAAGAAGAATGCATGGAAGAGAAGGATGTCCGCAAGGTATACGAAGGTCTGCTGTTTATGATCGGGGAAGGCACGGGCGTATCGGGCGGGGAAGACGTTCAAGAAGAAACATCAACCTTTGAAGAGATCCATGAATTCGAGCAGCTGTCAGCCGCATACCGGGCCTTGTTCAAGGAGCGGTTCAAGAATCGCAGCCATCTGGAGATGAAGGGATACAGCCAGCTCACGCGCAATATTATGGAGTATACGGAAGAGCACTACCCCGAGAGTCTCTCCTTGAAATTGTTCGGGGAGCTGTTTCATGTCAGCCCGAATTATGTCAGCCGGTTGTTTAAGCAAGAGGTCGGTCAAGGACTGTTCGATTATATTAATGAGCTCCGGATCGAGAAGGCGAAGGTGCTGCTCAAGGACTACCGTTACAAAATCTATGACGTTGCCGAGATGGTAGGATTTAATAATCAGGCCCATTTTGCGATTGTATTTCAAAAATACACGGGCTTTTCTCCTAAACAGTATAGGAAAGAAGAAGTGTGATAATCGAAAAGAAAGTGTGATTTTTCATAAAAACACTCATGCAGTGCAATCTATTTATAAAAAAATAGTCAATTTTAAAAAATTAATCATCATTTGATTAATTTTTTTTATTGTCTCGGGTCTATATGATGAAGGTGCAAGGTAAAACGAAAAGAAACGTGGGGGGTAGCATCATGGGTAAATGGAACAAGAAGTTTTCAGCCATGCTGGTGTTGTGCCTGGCTCTTGTTGTTGGTTTAACCGCTTGCGGCGGCAATAAAAGCGCTGACAATACAGATAACGGAGCCGGAGACGCTGCTGAAAAAGTAACGGTGAATTTCGGATTCTGGGGTACAGCACAGGATTTGGAGATTTATCAGAAAGCAGCGGATACCATCTCCGAGCAGTATCCGGAGATCGAACTGAAAATCAAACAATATCCAAGCAGCGAGCAGTTCTGGAACACGCTTCCGGGTGAAATTGCTGCAGGCGTAGCGCCTGACTTCATTAAAATGTCCAACGAAGGTGCTTACGAGTACATCAACAAAGGATTGTTCTCGCCAATCGATGACTTGGTTCAAGCGACGGGCGTAGACATGAACCGTTTCCCGGATACATCGAAGAACATCTGGAACGTGGATGGAAAACAATACGGTGTGCCTAACAGTGATATGCCAGCGATGTTCTTCATCAACGAGCAAATGTGGAAAGATGCTGGCCTCGGCGAGTACCCAACCACTTGGGATGAAGTGATCGAAGCAGCGAAAGTGCTGAACAAAGGCAATGTGAAAGGCATTATCGTCAATCTGGACGCCTTCCATATCACGAACTACGTGAAGAGTTTCGGCGGCGGCTGGGGTAACGGTGAGACCATCAACTCCCCTGAGAACGTAAAAGCGCTGGAAATGATCATCGATATGTATGATCAGGGACTTGCTGTAACTCCTAAATCACTTGGCTTTGGCTGGGACGGCGAAGTATTCAGCAACGAGCAGGGCGCTATGAGTACAGGTGGTTACTGGTACAAAGGTTACCTGAAGGATGCAAATCCGGACCTCAAAATGGTAGCTATTCCGGTTCCGAAAGGAACAACCAACGGCAGCACCATGAGCTCTGACGCTTACATGGTACTGAAAGACGCGAAGAACAAAGAAGCTGCGCTCAAAGCTGCTTATTACATGACCAATGACGATACGCAAACCGCATTCATGGAGCTTGGCTTCAATCCGGCGGTAGCCTCATTGTCCGAGCAGTACTTCGAGAAGAACCCTGAATTCAAAGCGCTGCAGCCTGCGCTGGAGTACAGCACAGACTATGGTTATCCGACAGATACCAAGCGTTTCACGGATGAACTCGTTAAAGAATTGGAAGGCTTGATTCTAGGCGGCTCCGGTAAAACGGCTCAGCAAATTCTCGACGATATTCAAGGTCAATTCAAATAAGAAAGAGGCAACACCCGCTCCCGCTCCTTGTTCTCAGGGGAGCGGGAGCCTTTGTTCATGAATCCAACCAATTTAAGTTTGGAAGCGGGGGATAACTTATGTCCGATTACAGCAGCAAGCACGCTGATTTGAAAGGAAACAAGATTAGGCAATCCTGGTTCCGTTCGCTGGCAGACTCCGACAAGACGCTGGGCTGGTTGTTTTCACTGCCCTTTTTGATATTGTGGGCGTGGTGGTTTCTCTATCCATTCATCCAGTCTTTCGTAAGGAGTTTTCAGGACGCGAATTTCGCTGCCTTGGACCAGGCGAAATTCATCGGTCTCGAAAACTATGTCACCATTCTTCAAGATAAAGAATTCTTCCGGGCGCTGCTTCATTCCCTGGAAATTGTGGTCATCTCGATTCCGATTCAGACTGTCCTCGGTCTGCTCTTGGCGATCCTGGTCAATCAGAAGCTGAAGGGCAAGGGGATATTCCGGACGGTATTTTTCATTCCGTATATCACCTCGCAAATCGCGATCACAACCGTGTTCATGATGCTCTTCAAGCAGGGCACCTTCCTAACGGAATTTTTCGGAGCGTTGGGCTTCGGGAATGTGACATGGTTTGCGGATACCAACTATGCGCTCTTATTCGTATGTATTCTGTTTATCTTCCAGCAAGCGGGCTTCACCATGATCGTTTACTTGTCAGGCCTGCAGGAAATTCCGAAGGATCTGTATGAAGCGGGTGAGATTGACGGAGCGTCCAAGTGGAACAAATTCCGCTACATTACGGTGCCGTTCCTGAAGCCGATCACGTTCTTCATCGTGTCGGTATCGACGATTGCCGGCTTCCAGATCTACGACCAGATTGCGGCGATTTCCCGGTATGGCGCACTCGGTTCGCCAGCGGGCGCTACCAGTACAGTGGTCACGTATTTCTACCAGCACGGGATCCGTTACATGAACATTGGTTACGGAAGCGCGGCGGTAGTGCTGTTCTTCATGATCATCATGCTGATTACGTACCTGCAAAAAAAATTCTTGGATGAGAAGGAGTGAGAGTAATGAAGACCCGTACGAACAACGGTCGGCTGTTTCTATATATCGGCACGATCATTCTAGGGCTCTTATTCGCCCTTCCTTTTCTCTATACCATCTATACGTCCATTATCCCGATGCGCCATGTCAATACGCTGACGTCGCCGGCGAACTGGACGTTCGAGAACTTTAAAATCTTCTTCACGAACGATGCGTACAACGTGCCGAGATGGTTCTTGAACACGGTAATCATGACCGGCGTCGTTGTCATTGGGAACCTAATCATTAATCCAATGGCCGGCTTTGCATTGGCCAAGCTGAATTTCAAGGGAAAAGGCCTGATTTACTGGATCGTCGTGGCTACCATGATGGTGCCTTACCATATGATCCTGATCCCGGTGTACGTGAATGTGGCGCAGCTTGGATGGCTGAACACGTTCTGGGGGTTAACGGTGCCTTTCCTGTATCAGGGCTTGTACATCTTCATGCTTCGTCAGTTCTTCATCTCGGTTCCGAATGAATTTTTGGAGGCTGCGCGGATGGATGGCCTGACAAAGATGGGTGCTTTCTGGCGGATCGTGTATCCGCTGGCCCGTTCATCACTGATTACGATGTCGATTCTTGCTTTTGCCGGAACCTGGAACAGTTACCTCGTTCCGAGCACGCTCGCGAATACACCCGAAATGTATGTGCTGGTTGTGGGTCTGAACAGCGTGAAGGATATGTTCTTTGAGAATACGCCGATGATTATGGCCGGGGTCGTGCTCTCCACGCTGCCGATCATCCTGTTCTTCTTCCTGTTCCAGCGTCAATATATCGAGGGGATTTCGAACGCCGGGGTCAAAGGCTGATAAAGAAGCATCGGGAGGGATTAGACATGGATAACGTGGAACAGCGTGCGAAGGATCTTCTCGCGCAGATGACCTTGGTCGAGAAGATCGGTCAAACGGTGCAGTACGGCCGATGCGAGGAGCAGGAGCTGAAGCTGGTTGCCGAAGGCAAGATCGGATCGCTCCTGAATGTGCATGGTCCGAAAAAAATCAACGAGCTCCAGCGGCTGGCCGTGGAGGAAACGCGGCTGGGGATTCCCCTTCTCATCGGGGACGATGTCATTCACGGTTTTCGCACCATTTTTCCGATTCCGCTCGGCGAAGCCGCCAGCTGGGATCTCGAAGGGATGGAGAAGAACGCCCGCATGGCGGCAGAAGAGGCCGCAGCGGACGGCATCCGCTGGACCTTTGCCCCGATGGTGGACATCACGCGTGATCCCCGGTGGGGCCGCATCGCGGAGAGTACGGGGGAGGATGCCTATCTGTCCTCCCTGGCCGCTGCCGCGAAGGTTAGAGGATTTCAAAGTCCGAATGAGGATGGCTACCCGACGGTAGCGGCATGCGTGAAGCATTTTGCCGGTTATGGCTGGATTGAAGGCGGCCGGGACTATGATACGACGGACATGTCGGAGCGGACGCTGCGGGAAACCGTACTGCCGCCTTTTGAGCACGGGATTCGGGCAGGGGCTCTGTCCGTGATGAGCGCCTTCAGCGAACTGAACGGGGTTCCCGCTTCTGGAAGCCGTTATCTGCTGCGGGATATCTTGAAGCGGGAGTGGGGCTTTGACGGCATGGTGGTCAGCGACTGGGAATCGATCGAAGAGCTGATCTACCATGGCTATGCGGAAGACCGGAAGGATTCCGCGCGGAAGGGATTGAACGCCGGGGTCGACATGGACATGCATTCCGGCGTCTATCTCGATCATCTGGAGGCGCTGGTCCAGGATAACCCTGAGCTGCTCAAGCTGTTGGATGATGCGGTGCTTCGCATATTGCGGGTGAAAATCCGCCTCGGATTGTTCGAGAACCCGTATGTAAGCGAAGACGCAGAAGAAGCCGGAGATCCGCTGAAAGGGCAAGCCATTCCTGCGGCACATCTGGCTCAGGCCAGGGACAGCGCCCGGAGATCGATCGTGCTGCTGCAGAATAACAGCGGGATTTTGCCGCTGGATATCGCTAAGCACAAAAAGCTGGCCTTGATCGGGCCGCTGGCCGATGACCGCCACAACTCGATGGGCTGCTGGGCTTGGAAAGGCCGCGATGAGGACGTTGTCACAGTATGGGACGCTTTTCAATCGGAAATCGCACCGAAGGCTGAGGTGTTCTACGAGCAGGGCAGCGGCATTCTGGAGGAAATGGATGGGGGAGTGGAACGGGCTGTGGAGCTCGCTGGACAGTGTGATGTCGCCGTAGTCGTTGTGGGTGAATCCGAAGCAATGACGGGCGAACACTACAATGTGACCTCCATTACGCTTCCCTCCTGTCAGGAGCGATTGATTCAGGAGCTGAAACGGCAGACCGGCACGCCGATCGTCGTCGTGCTGATGAACGGCCGTCCGCTTGCCACTCCATGGCTGCATGAACATGCAGACGCCGTAGTGGAAGCTTGGCATTTGGGAACCGCCACAGGCCTTGCGCTTGTGGACGTGCTGACCGGCGCTCACAATCCGAGCGGCCGCCTGCCGGTTACCGTTCCGCGCGCAACGGGGCAAATTCCGATGTATTACAACCGGAAGAATACCGGACGTCCTCATTTGTACGAAGATTATATCGATTGCGACGATGCTCCGCTGTATCCGTTCGGGTACGGCCTCAGTTATACAACATTCGAATATACGGATTTGCAGCTGGATCGGCATCAAATTGGCCGGGACGGGACCGTGCATGTATCCGTGAGCATAACGAATACCGGATCCAGAGCCGGCGAGGAAACCGCGCAGCTGTATATCCGCGACTTGGTGGCAAGCTCGACCCGGCCGGTCAAAGAGTTGAAGGGATTCCGCAAGGTACAGCTGCAGCCGGGCGAAAGCCGGACGGTACATTTTACGCTGGGGCGTGAAGAATTGGGGCTGTTGGATGAAAGGCTTGAATTTACGGTAGAGCCCGGAAAGTTCCATGTCTGGGTCGGACCGCATTCGGAAGAAGGACTGCAGGCTGAGCTTGCGGTTGTTGAATAAACCGGAATCAAAGGGGGATTTTACATGGACTACCGCGTAATTAAAGAAGGAGACGTATTTTTTCTGACCGGGCTTAATGGAGATATCGTCCAAGGGGACGATCAGGGCCATGGCTTGTATACGAAGGATACCCGTTTCCTGAGCCGCATGGAGCTGTTCATCGATGGCCAGAAGCCTTCGCTCCTGTCCTCCACGGGGGATAAAAGCTATGTGGCCTCCTTCCGCCTGATGAAGGATGCCAAGGATGAAGGGGCGATCGAAGTACTTCGGGAGCGTTTCATCTATGATGGCGTCCTGTATGAGCGCTGCACGCTGACCAATTACTTTGTGACCGATTCGAATATCGAGTTCGCCGCGTCCTTTGATGCCGATTTTCAGGATATGTTCCTGGTGCGCAAATACCGTACAGGGGAAGTCGGCAAGATGGAGGGTATACGGACAGGCGATCAAGAGATGACACTGGCTTATGTCGGCGCTGACAACCTGAGAAGACAGACGCGCATTGCTTGGGATGCGGACGGTGGCCAAACGGATCAAGCCGGGAATGTTTCGTTCCCTTTGTCCCTGAAAGCCAAAGAGCAGAAGGTGATTACGTTCTTTGTCACGCCGATGACGGAGCAGCATTCCGCAGTGGCGCCGCTGACCTACGAAGAGGGGCTGAAGAAACTCGAAGCCTCCTATGAAGCTTGGTACGCGAACAGCTCGCGGGTCCAATCGGATTCCGCGCTGTTCAGCGGCTTGTACCAGAGAGGATTGCAGGATCTGCGCATGCTGACGACCGATGTGGGCTTCGGTGATACATCGGTCGCGGGACTGCCGTGGTTCGCGGTTCCATTCGGCAGAGACAGCTTGATCACGGCGCTTTTCATGCTTCCGGCGAACCCGCAGCTTGCCAAGGGAACCTTGAGAACGCTGGCGGCTTATCAAGGCGAGAAGAGTGACCCTTGGCGGGATGAGCAGCCGGGCAAAATCATGCATGAGATTCGCTACGGAGAGCTGGTCACGACGAATCAGTCTCCGTTCTCGCCGTACTACGGCACCATCGATTCCACGCCGCTGTTCCTGGCGCTGATCGGCGAGTATTACCGCTGGACGGGCGACCTCTCCCTGGCGGAGGAGCTCAAGCCGAACATGCTGCGGGCACTGGAATATATCGATGCCGCGCTGGAAGCGGGCTCCGGCTTCATGGCCTATAAGCAGGAAGCCGAGAAAGGCTTCCCGAATCAGGGCTGGAAGGATTCCGCCAACTCGATCGTCCATGAGAACGGCGAGTATGCGGAATCTCCGATCGCGCTGTCGGAGGTTCAGGGTTACGTGTATCAAGCGAAGAAATCGCTGGTACCCGTCTTCGGGGAGCTGGGCGAGCTGGAACTGGCCCACAAGCTGGAGACGGAAGCCGAGGAGCTTCGCGTCCGCTTCGAAGCGGCCTTCTGGATGGAGGATGAGCAGTGTTACGCCATCGCGCTGGATAAGGATCTGCGCCAGGTACGCAGCGTGACCTCGAATCCCGGGCATCTGCTCATGAGCGGCTTGCCGGAAGAGAGCCACGCGAAGGCGCAAGCTGAGCGGATGCTTAGAAGCGACATGTTTAACGGTTACGGCATCCGCACGATGAGCACGGACTCCACCGGATATTACCCGATGAGTTATCATAACGGCAGCGTATGGCCGCATGACAATGCGATGATTCTGCTGGGACTCGGCAAGCAGGGATTCAAGGAGGAGGCAGGCAAGGTGATCTCCGGCCTGCTGCAGGCTTCGGCTCATTTTGAGTACCAGCGTCTGCCGGAGCTGTTCTGCGGTCATGATGCGAAGCTGGGCCATCCCGTTCCGTACCCGACGACCTGTTCGCCGCAGGCTTGGGCGGCGGGAACCTCGATCGTCTTCCTGCAGGCGATGCTCGGATTGTATCCGAACGCGGCGAAGAAGGAAATCGCGTTGTCCCCGTTCCTTCCGGAAGGGATGAACGAACTGAAGGCCGAGAAGATTGCGATCGGAAACGGGCACCTTTCGGTTAGCGTCGTGCGCGAGGCTGACGGCAGCACGTTTCATGTGGAAGTGCTTGAGAATACAACAGGATTTCATCTCGTTGGCTGATCGGTCATAAGACGTATGGCGGAACAACCTGACTCTTAGCTTTTAAGGGTCAGGTTGTTTTTTGTTGAAATATTAGGAACGTATGTTCTATAATAATGAGGTGATTTTGAACAGATTAGTGTACACATATCGGATTGGAGAGAACATATGAATTCTTATCGTACATATGCATTGCATCAAATCGAGGTTGCTGTCGTCTCTGTTGTTGCGATGATCGACAGGCTGGATGAGGCGGATCTGCTCGTCAAGCCGACGGAGGGCAAGCATTCCGTTGGAGAGCTGCTCAAGCATATCGCAGTGATCTGCCGGGCCGATTTTCACATATCCGGAGGAGCCACGCAAGAGGAGATGAGCGCCTATTACACAGGTGTGTCGTTAAATAACCTGAAGGACATACAGGCGGAGTTATTGAGCAATTATTCTTATCTGGAGCAGGCGTTCCGAGAAATGACGGAAGAGGAGCTTCATCAGGAGATGACCTCTTATTGGGGTGTCACCTATACCAGGTACGAATGGCTGCTCGAAATCGTGGCGCATGTGTATCACCACAGAGGACAGCTGCATGCGATGCTGGTTCATTGTAACGGGAAGGATCCGAAGGTACCGTTATTCGAATAGCCTTTGCCCGGCAGAGGAGCTAAAGGAGGGGCCACGCAACGATCCCTGTGGGATTCGTATGTAATTCAAGGTATGCAAAAGGCACCCCAAATCCGGAAATGACCGGGAAATGGGGTGCCTTTTGACCCTTTTTATTAGCCTTCCTAGCTGTTTACATCGGATATGGTTATATGGGCATTTGCCCAATCTGCATGGTCGTAGCCAGTGCCGTCTCCGCCATCAGTGACGACCAGTTTCAGTACGTTTGCGCCGGAGATATCAGCATGAACTTTTTTGACGGAATCAGATCCGGTAACAAGCCCGCTGTCATATACCTTCTCGCCGTCTGCCCAAATTTGAAAAACGACCGACCCTTTATTTCCAACTTCATCATCGATTCCGATATCTGCGGTAAATGTCGAGAAGCTGCCGCCTATATAATAAGCAATCTCAGCATTCGCATGCACACCTAAGCCTTTCGTATATTCTTCACCGCCAATCGTTATGGTTTTCCCGTCGTCTTTTGCTTTTTCACCGTTGCTTTGATCCCGTTCTACGGGCCCCCAATGATTTGCGGAATGAATCCATTCCACATCACTTACATAAGAATCGGCAGCGGGAAGCCGTTCTGGTATCCATACGATAGAGTCGGCACTCCATTTTGTTTGCTTATTATTTTCCCCATATTCAAATGAAACGGCTGCATCTAATTTTGCGAATCCAGGCTCAGCAGTATCAGGGGGCGTCACACGCCAATCTGTTTCAATCGAACTTCCAGGCGAAAGATTGGTGACCAGAGGATCAGTTACTGCCTCTACACTCCAACCATCAGGGGCCGTTAAGTCCAATTGGACGGCCTCGACTGTGTTTTGTCCATAATTTGTAAAGGTTGAGGTTAATAGGGCGGTTTCACCCGGAATAACATAGTCATTACGATAAGAAAATGTGGTTGCCGATTGGACATCAATCGTGTAATGCACTTCGGGAATCCATTGCTTACGGTAAAAGTCGCGTCCTTGGACTACGACCCTGTCATCGTAAATTTGCACATACAATCCTTGGCTTTCGTCCCAGTTTACTGTCGGTGCGAAGGTTGTATAATAGACAGAAGCTGTATTGATGCTCGTAAATTCATTCTGTGTTAGGTTAATATTTGGAAGTCGCATATCCCGATGGGTATGGCCAGAGAATAAAATAACTTGCGGATACTTCGAGAAGAGATCGGTTAGACGCTTTTCTGCTGCTTCATATACGGCGGAAAGGGGCTGATGAAGAAAAACAAACATAGGCTTCTCGCTCTTGCTGCGTTTCTCCAAAGTATCTTCCAGCCAATTCAACTGCTCATCGCTCAGATAGGCATCGTCTTTGGCGGGAGAATCGACAGGCCCCCAGCTTTCAGAGCCAAGGAATATAAAAGGATAGCCTTTCACCATTTTCTCGTAATACACATGCTCTTCTTCGATAAAGTCTGTGAACCGACTGGTGTTCACTTCATTTCCATCTCCATTAAAAAATTCATGATTTCCAATGGTCATATACAGATTCATCGGTTTAGGCGATTGATCAAGAAGCTCGCGAGCCTTTGCATATTCTTCGGGAAAACCGTTATTCGTTATATCTCCGTTGATGACCATAGCATCTGCCAGCGGGTCAATGGAATGCAGGTCGTGAAGCGCTTTCGAAAGCTTGTTATGAGAGAACGATGTATCCCTAATATGCAGGTCACTGATCACTTGAAAGGTTGCTTTTGGTTTTTTTTCATTTGCATTTATGTCCCCTTGGGCTGATTGCGCGTGCAACGGAGCACCCAAGGGGAAAAGCATACAAGCGGCTAAACCGAGACAAGCCATTACTTTTTTCATTATTATACCCTCCTCAAACGTTCATATAGTTTTCACTTCGCTTTTCTCGGTACAGCTACTGCGGACCATTAGTTTTGTCGGCAAATAGCTGATCAATGGCAAAGGTATCCCCCCTTCCATGCGCTGAAGCAGTAATTTGACTGCGATTCTCCCCATTTCCTCCTTGTGGACCTGTACCGTTGTTAACGGAGGGTTAATGAATTCTGACATTTCGACATTATCAAAAGAAACAACAGATATATCATTTGGAATCGATAGCTCATATTCACCAATTGCCTTGTACGCCCCAAATGCCATTTTGTCACTAGCTGTAAATACGGCCGAGGGCGGACTCTGCGTGTTTAAAATTTTTTTCATGGCTTCATAACTCTTGGTCAGATCAAAGCAGCCGTCTTGAACCCACTCCGGAACAATGTCAAGATGGTTCAACTCCATCGCTTCTTTATATCCATAGAAACGTTCTTCTTGATCAATCGGCATTCCAACTTGAGAGCTTCCGCCAATATAAGCAATATTGCGATGACCAAGATCTACCAAATATTGAACTGCTTGCATTGCCGCATTACGAAAATCCACCGTAACATAATCAATGTCCAGCTTAGGTATTCCGCCCACCGATATGACAAATGGAACCCGCTTATTAAGCTCATTTATAAAATCATGCTTAAGCGGCCCGATACAAATAACTCCTAAGTCACTCTCGTTCATATCCCCAAATAAATTGAAATTGAAAATATCTTGCACCTCAAATGTAAAATCCAATATACATTCTTGATCCAGCAATTCACTTTCGATCCCGTAAATGATCTCTGAAAAATACGGATCCTGGTATTTAGCTTTTACATCATATAAAGCGAGTCCCACTCTCTTTGGAGCTTTTTTATTCACTGAAAAATTTTCATTTTTTTGCAGTGAATTGTTAAACTTATGGTAACCCAGGTCCTTGGCAGCTTGAATAATGCGCAGACGCGTTTGGTCGTTTACAAGTGCTGTCGAATTTGCGTTGTTTAAAGCCCTCGATACAGAAGAAATAGATACATTTGCATGGTCGGCAATGTCTTTTAAAGTTATTTTCATTTCGGCATAGCACCTGTCTATTGAAATTTTGGAAAGCGCTTACCCTTTCTTTTGTTGCAATCTTATTCTATATTGGAAAATTATTCAACGCCTTTTTTGCGCAATTTTTCATTTTTTTGCTGCAAATCCCCGGAAACCTTGGGAGTTCCCGCCGGTCCGGGAATGTATCGAAGTGAGATGGTGTTAGCATGGTCTTTCAGGTGATGCGATATCATGAAATCGTCGTTCGCGCCATGATATTTGTTACATTGAGTTGATATTCTTTTAAATTCGACAAAATAATACAAATTTCGCTATAGACTATGGCCAAATCATTCCTCTATGATAGATATTAAATAGCTTGGCAAGCTATTTCTGAAAGCGCTATCCTAATCTTCGCTTAACCGAATGATCCTAAGTATAGGGGGAATCCGCCAAACCAGGGATACAGTAGAATCTGTTGTTAACGGAATGGTAAGCGTATACACGATACATCGAAGTCCTAATGAGCGTCGTTAACACAGGTTTTACAAATCGTTAATACTGTCATGATCTTATCGCTTTATCATAAAGAGTGTTCGGTAAAAGGGGGACACGCACTTATGGCAGAGCAAAGGACACGGCGTCTTCCCGTAATCGCTTCGATTACCAAGCTGGAACAGATCGATGCGGCTGTGAACAGCACGGTGGAACGGGTGAACCTGATGACAGGCGATATCTTAAAACTCAGGGATATCGTTAATCGACTTCACTCCTCAGGCAAAAAAGTGTTTGTTCATCTGGAAATGGTAAGCGGCATTGGCCGGGATCATTCGGCAGTGCAGTATTTGGCGGATTCGTACAAGATCGACGGGATCATTACGACGAAGACGAATACGGTATTGGCTTCGCGCCAAGCTGGCATTAGCACGATACAGCGAGTGTTTGCCATTGATACGACAGCTTTAAGAACCGCAGTGAAAATGATCGGACAAGCCCGTCCGGATGAGGTGGAATTAATGCCGGGACTCATGCCCCGTGTAATCCGCGACCTAAAAAAGGAAATTCACTGTCCGCTTATTGTGGGAGGTTTTTTACGAAGCGAGGAAGAAATCGATGAGGCGCTGGCAAACGGTGCAGACCTCGTATCTACAGGAGATACCCGTTTTTGGACGTAAGGTTCCCTGTACGGTTGATGGATTAACTATAATTACATATTTGCTAGGGGTGGAGACGATGAGATAACCCGAGTAGCAGCTACTTTAGCTTTTATAGGAGGTGGTGGCTCTTAGGTTGCGCTCTTTTGACGTCTCTATTTTTGTGCGCTTTTTAAGGGGTAGACGGGTTGATTGGATGGGAGAATTCCCTCATTCATTTAGGATCCGCGTGCCGTTGAACCGGCTATTTGATGAAGTGGATAGACAGCAGTGATGAAGGATGAATGATGAATAGATTCGAGAGGGGACAACAGATCATCTATGAAAAAGAAATCATGGTTGTTAATGTTACTGACCATATTTATGGTGATTACCACGGCTTGCGGAGGCGGCGGTGGAAGTGAAAGTGCCGGAGGCGAGGTTTCGCTCGATGATGTGGAAGCCGCTTCGATGGATATGAAGAATGATACAACGCCTGTCAAAATCCAGTACTGGCATGCCCACGCGGATGCCCAGCTGGAAGGCTTGAACTACATGATCGCAGAGTTTCAGAAGAAGTACCCTCATATTACGGTAGAGCCGGTGTTCCAAGGCGGCTATCCTGATCTTCACAAAAAATTGTCCGCGGCGGTCGCTGCTAACGATGTGCCGGCGGTTACCAATGTCGAGGTATCATCACTCGCCAACTTTGCGGACAGCGGCGTTTTTGCCGATTTGGGTCCGTGGATCAAGCGCGACGAAGTGAAGATGGACGATTTCGCTAAAGGGATGTTGAACGCTTACGCATACAATGGAAAACAATACGGATTCCCTCTGATCGTCAGCACCAGCGTATTCGTTTACAACAAAACGATGCTGGACGAGCTGGGCGTAGAACCGCCGCAGAAGTGGGACGAGATTGAAGACTTCAATGCGAAGGTAACGAAAAAGGAAGGCGACAAAACGACGCGTTATGCCTTCTCTGTTCCGGGTTGGGACACATGGTACTATGACCCGTGGAACATTAACGGCGGCGGTCAAATTCTGACGGAGGACCTGAGTGCTTCGGCTGTCGAGACCGAAGATTCTCTCCGTTACCTCCAGAACTTCTACATGTGGCAAAATGACGGCAGCATGCATATGGGCTTCGGTAAAGGAGCCTCCGATAATATGCGTCAAATGTTCCTGAACGGTGAAATCGCCATGGTGCAGCATACTTCCGCTATGCTGAAAATGTACCGCGAGAACGCGGACTTTGAGGTTGGCGTGTCTTTTATCCCTGGCGATAAAGTCCGTACCTCCAACATTGGCGGCGCAGGCATCGTCATGATGGACGGTGCCGAGGATTTGGAGAAAGAAGCGGCTTGGAAATTCATCGAGTTCATGACTTCGGCTGAGCATAACATTAAGTGGGCTGAATCCGTTGGATACCTGCCGACAAGAAAATCCGCAATCGAGTCTGAAGAAGGCGATCAATATTTCGAAAGATGGCCGCAATACAGAGCGGTATACGAGCACTTCGACGAAGTAACGCCGCGCCTGCAGCACCCGGCTTACCCTGAATTCAGCGAAGTTTACAAAGAAGTCGTAGGGGAAATGGTGCTGAACAAAAAAGATCCGACACCACTTATGCAGGATGCAGCCAAGAAGATCAACGATATTCTGGCTGACTATGAGTGATGCCTATGGAGACCAATAAACAAGTGACAAAGGCGGCGTCCAATCGGGCGACCGCTTCGGTCTCTAAACGGATGTCCCATACGTTGATCGAGAAGTGGAAGGACTTTTCGTTCGCGGTTCCGGCGTTGTTATTCATGGGCGTGTTTCTGTATTATCCCCTGGGCTATTCCGTGTACATCAGCTTTACGAACTGGAACATGACCCGACCCGTGAAGAAGTTCGTGGGTGTCGATAACTATACGCGCTTGCTGTCGAACCCGGATTTCTATCATTCCTTGAAGGTCACATTCCTGTATACCGTCATGGACGTTGTGTTCACGCTTGTCATCGGGCTGCTGTTGGCGCTGCTGCTCAACGTGTCATCCTCACGGTTGTTCGGTTTCATGCGCGGCGTTATCTTTATGCCGTATTATGTCTCGATGGTTGTCGCCGCCATGGTATTTACCTGGATTTACAACGGGCAATACGGGCTGCTAAATTCCGTTGTCTCCTGGTTCGGCATGGACCCGGTCGAATGGCTGACCAACCCTTCGACGGCATTGCCGGCGCTGGTTGCCGTTTCGGTCTGGAAGGGCGTCGGCTTTGCCATGATCCTCTTTATTGCAGGCATGCGTGGGATTCCGGCCGAGTATTATGAGGCTGCTTCGATTGATGGAGCCAGCAAGTTCCGGCAGTTCCGCAACATTACGCTGCCGCTCTTGTCGCCAATGACACTGTTTCTTGTCATCACCAGCTTTATCTCCTCCATGCAGGTGTTCCAGTCGATCGACGTCATGACGGACGGCGGTCCACTTAAGGCAACGAATGCGATTGTGTACTGGATCTACACGATGGCCTTTGATGAATTCAAAACAGGAAGAGCCTCGGCGCTTGTCATGATTCTGTTTGTAATCATATTGCTGTTAACATTGGTACAATGGGTGGTCAGCAGGAAGAAGGTGCACTATGAAGGATAATTATATGGCCGGGTCCGCCAAGAACCGAAAGACCATGATGACGCTTCGCATTATCGGAGCCGTGATCGTGACGCTATTTATGTTCTTTCCGGTGTATTGGCTGCTGATCAGCGCGCTTAAGACGCAGTCTGAGATGCGGATGGCCGTACCTACATTCTGGCCGGAAACCTTTGCTTGGCAGAACTTTGCCGAAGCCTTCCGGGTTATCCCTTATGCAAGATTTTTCGGCAATACGCTGCTCATGGCGGTCGGAACGATTATTCTGCAGCTGAATGTGGCGCTTATGGCGGCGTTTGCATTTGCGAAGGGGAAGTTCTGGGGACGGGACGCCCTATTCTTGCTCGTTCTCGCTGCATTGATCGTGCCGGAGCAGGTTATTTTCGTTCCGGTATACGTCATGATGTCCAAGCTGGATTGGCTGAATACGTTCTGGGCGCTCATTGTGCCTCACGGGGCTTCCGCCTACGCAATATTCCTGCTCAGGCAGGCGTTCAAAACGATTAACAACGACGTGCTAGAAGCGGCGCGCGTGGATGGAGCCGGTCGTTTCTCCATTCTGTACAAGCTGTTGTTCCCGATGGCGATGCCAACGATCGTTACCATGGGCGTGTTAATCTTCATCTCGTCCTGGAACTCGTATTTCTGGCCGCTGATCATGACCAACAACAACGACATGCGCGTGCTTACCGTAGGTATTGCGATGCTGAGGGATTCTATCGCCGGAAATGAAGCCATGTTCTTCAATGTCATTATGGCGTCCAGCGTCATGGCGATTATCCCGATCGTGCTGGTCTTTACGGTCATGCAGAAGCATATCGTGGCCGCGATGGCGAATTCGACGTTTAAATAACCGTATAACCGGATGAAGCAGGTATTCTAGACGGTGTGGAAACGGTGGGTAAGGATACACCGCCATACCGTCTCTTTGTTTTCTCCCGAAGGTTATGATCTGCTGCAGACAGCAGGGATCGGAATGTTCATGGCGAACAGTCCTATAGAGCTTCAAACGGCGATTCGATCACGTACGTCCGCCCTCTTGTGGCGACAGTGTGATGGAGGCCGTCAATCGACTTATATATGGAGGGAATGGCACATGGAAGTACGTGGATTGGCTCATAGAGGGTATCCGCTAAAATACCCGGAGAACACGATGCTGGGCTTTCGGAAAGCGTTGGAGCTTGGCTTCTCGCACCTGGAGCTGGATGTCCAGCTGACGAAGGACGGCGTGCCCGTTGTGATCCATGATCCGACGGTAAACCGGACGACCAACGGAACAGGGGCAATCAATGCCTTGACGCTGGAGGAAATACGCAAGCTGGATGCAGGCCAGGGAGAAGTCATTCCCACGCTGGAGGAAGCACTGCGTTTTGCCAAGGATCGGATGATCGTTGACATTGAATTGAAGCAGATGGGGGATACCTACCCCGGCCTGGAACAGAAAGTCATTGACGTGATAAAGGAAACGGGCATGGAGAAGCAGGTATTCCTGACCTCCTTCGATCATTATTCCATTGAACGGGCTCGCACGCTTGATCCGGACATCGAGCTGGGCCTGGTGATATATGGGGCCACGCCATCCGTTTTTCCTTACCTGGAGGAGATTGGCGCTCGCTATGTGTCCGTCAAATATGTGTACGTGACTCCTTCGTTTATGGAGGAGGCGCGCAAGCGGGGCATCCAGCTCATTGTCTGGACGCCGGATGATGAGGCCGTGCTGGCCTCCCTTGCCCAGTATCCCGACCTTTTGATTGTGACGAACAATCTGGAGGGCTGGGCCAGAGTTTACAAGGAGAAGATTGCGCTGAACGCGTAACGGTTCCAAGGGCTAAACGTGCTTATCCGAGTGACGTATACAGGACACTTGCATTTGATACGTCAGGGATCTTTCGGAGGCGAACCCTATAGTCGGCATGTGTATAGAATAAGGATCTGTCCTTAGTCGCGATTAGGGGCAGATCTTTTTTATGAATAGCTTGAATATCTGATATCCTGCGTGTTTCTGCTGCTGAACCCAGCCGGACAACGCTGCGGGATTCATCTTTGCTGCCAATTTTGAAAATTAAATGAAAATTTTCAGTTGACCTGCGGACAATTGTCCGTTAAAATGAAAAACGCATTACCGGACAATTGTCCGTATACAGAGATAAGGGAGGATAAGGTCTTGGATATGGGAGTGGGGCCAAGTTCGGCCAAGATTGATTTAAGCAAAATAAAAAGAGGGCCGATTGTTGCCGCACTGATTATTGGCGCGTTCGTTTCCATCTTGAATGAGACACTGCTGAACATCGCTTTCCCAAGCTTGATGGAGCAGTTTGGTATCGGAGAGTCTACGGTTCAGTGGCTTTCAACATCCTATATGCTGGTTGTCGGTATTCTGGTGCCGGTCACGGCGCTGCTGCAGCTGTGGTTCACGACAAGACAGATGTTTATAGGCGCCATGTCGCTATTTCTTATAGGTACGATTGTCTGCGGCTTTTCACCGGTATTTGGTGTGCTGCTGATAGGACGTATCCTGCAAGCGATCGGAACGGGGCTTATGCTGCCGGTTCTGATGAACACGATACTTAGTATTTATCCGCCTCAGAATCGCGGAGCCGCCATGGGGATGATCGGTCTTGTCATCATGACTGCCCCGGCGATCGGACCGACGCTGTCCGGCTTGATTGTGGACGCGCTGAACTGGCGCTGGTTGTTCTATCTGGTCATTCCGCTTGCTGCGTTCTCCATTGCATTTGCAGCGGTTTTCCTGAAGAACGTATCGATACTGACCAAGCCGAAGGTCGATTATATTTCGATTATTCTGTCTACTATCGGTTTTGGGGGTATCGTATATGGATTCAGCAGTGCCGGAGAAGGCACTTGGTCTGACCCGAAGGTAGTATGGTGCATTACGGCAGGGGCTATCAGCTTGCTGCTCTTCGTATGGCGCCAACTGAAGATGAAGGAACCGATGCTGGATCTGCGTACCTTCAAATTTCCGATGTTCTCGCTCGTGACCGTGCTGATGCTGGTGCTGATGATGAGCATGTTCTCCACCATGATCATGCTGCCATTGTTCCTGCAGAACGCACTGGGCTTAACTGCGCTTGCAGCAGGCTTAGTCATGATGCCGGGCGGTATCATCAACGGATTGATGGCGCCGATTACAGGAAAGCTGTTCGATAAATTCGGACCGAGAGTTCTGATTATCCCGGGTCTTGCTCTTTTGAGCGTCGCCATCTTCCTGTTCTCGCGCATCGACTCTTCATGGACTGGTGGTTATGTCATCTTCCTTCATGTTATGATGATGATAGGGATTTCGATGGTTATGATGCCGGCCCAGACTACAGCCTTGAATCAGCTGCCGCGCTTGCTGTATCCGCATGGAACAGCCATCATGAATACACTGCAGCAGGTAGCCGGGGCCGTAGGTATGGCACTCTTTATCAGCATCATGACAGCAGGTGCTAAAAATTACGTTGAAACAACCGGGGATCTCAATCCGGTAGAGAGCATGGTTGCTGGTCTTCATAATGCTTTCGTAATCGGACTCGTTCTTGCAATCATCGCCTTAGTACTGGGCTTATTTGTTAAACGTACAACTTCACCCGTTGAAGAAGAACAGTCTGCTGCATAAGGTTCCCGTGTGTTCAAATTAGAAAGGGATGCGTGCATTGCCGAAAGAGAATGACGAGTTGGGTCAAAAGATTTTGGATACGGCTCAGGCTTTATTTAATAAATACGGAGTCGAGGACGTCTCCATGCATCAAGTGGCGAAAACGGCCGGAATCGGGCAAGGCACCTTGTACCGCCGTTACCCCAGCAAGAGCAAGATTTGCTTCACACTGATGGAAGCCAAGATCGATCGGTTTATGGAGGGGCTGGACGTTTACCTTCAGAGCAGCGATGGTGAACCGGTGGCTCATCGGCTGCGTACGGTGATGACGAAGGTCATTCTGCATTTCAATGAAGATTTGGAGTGGCTAAGGGTGATGCTGACCTCTGACCGTCTGGAGGACACCAAGAACATTATGTGCGAGAACCCGCCCTTCACGTTTTTGCGATTACAGATCAAGCGCCTGCTGGAGTGTGCGGCGGAGCAGGGAGTACTGATGCCGCTTGACCCTCAGTTTACCTCTGTGATGCTCGCATCTCTGCCGCGCGCGGATATCATTCTGTACATGCGTGATATGGGATACAGCGCGGAGCAGATTGCGGAGGAATATTGCAGAAGCTTTGTTGACCCGCTGTTTATCCATCGCTAAGCCAGATAAAGAGGCCGTTTTGGGAGACTTGATAAGTCTATCCCGGAGCGGCCTTTTTCGCGTATTCGGTACGTTTACTTATCATTTCATTGCAACATTTGGCAAATACGCCCCGTCAGTATAGTAGTACACGATCATTTAAGGCACCTAGAAAGGATGATGAGCATGAACAAACAATGGAAGAAGCAAGCGGCGACGCTGATGGTTGCGGCCATGGCAGTTTCCGGTGGCGCAGCGGCTTATGCAGCACCCCAGGCTGGAGGCAGCCAGGAACAAAAACCAGTCGTGATCTCGGCTGTCATTGATTATGGAGTTCTGGTTAACGGTAAGGAAGTGGCGGGCGCCGGTTATATGAACACCGATGCGAAGCAGGTCATGATCCCGTTGCGCAGCGTATCCGAGGCACTCGGATTTGAACTGGGCTGGAATCAACAGGACCGCTCTGCGGAGCTGACTAAACCGGGATCCCCGATCTGGACCCTCGTGCAAACGGGTAAAGACCAGTATACGGTTAACAAAATGTACAAGTCCCTCGGTGCTGCGCCGGTAAACGTGAAGGGCACGCTCTATGTTCCGGCTAATTTCTTCAGCGAAGTGCTCCAAGCTAACGTATCGGTCGATGGCACGAAGGTGAGCATCTCGTCCGAAGAAGAGATCAAGAAGGAAACCGTGAGTGGTACAATCAGTGAAATTATGAATAATGAAGAGCGTAAAGCCGTTCACATTAACGGCACGGGAACCGAGGGAATCGTGCTGAATGTGGATGAGAGCACCATCATCCGCGATGCGGAAGGCAAGAAGATCGAGTTTAAGGATCTTGCGAAAGGGATGGAGATTGAAGCCGTTCACAGCATGGCGATGACGATGAGCCTGCCTCCTCAGACCTATGCTTATGAAATCAGCGTGAAATCCGACAAGGAAGAGACGGAGCAGCTCGCTACAGCTGGTGCCATTACGGACATCAACGCCGATGGCGGTAACCTGCGCGTAACGATTAAGGGAAAGGGATTAACGGAACAATCGCCGAGCGAAGTGATCCTGAATCTGACGCCTGAGACGGTTGTCGTGAATAGAGACGGCAAAGCCTTGAAAACGAGCGACTTGACTGACAATGCTGAAATTATCGGCTACTACGGCCCGGTACTGACCAAGAGTTTGCCGCCAATCGGCAATGCCATCAAAATCGTTCTTCAATAAGTCATGTAAATAAGAAGCCTGGCGGATAACGCCAGGCTTCTTTAGTCGTTTGACAAGATCCCTTACCTCCCTGATGAGCAGGTATATTCTTGCCATGCGCAGAATACTGTACAACAAAATCGTCCATGACGGATGGAGGGAAACGGATGAAGCGCAGTTGGGTGAATTCGCCGTATTCATTTTCGCTTGGCATGTTTGCTATGATGGTCCCGAGCCAGGCGTTCAGCTCCTTTTACATCTTTTTCTACGTGGATATCTTGGGTCTTGGCATAGGATTGGCTTCCTTGGCACGCACGGTATTTCTGATCTGGGATGCGGTTAACAATCCGCTGATGGGGTATTGGTCCGATCGCACCAAGACCCGGCTGGGGCGGCGCAGGCCGTGGGTATTCGGCGCCATTCCGCTGTTCATGCTGACCTTCGTGCTGGTGTTCTCGCCGCCGGAAGGATTATCGCAGAACGGACTGTTCATGTGGTTCCTGGTTGCTCTTATCCTGTATGAAGCGGTAGCGACCGTATTATGGGTCAACTATGGGGCGCTGTTCCCCGAACTGTTCCGCGGAGACCGCATCCGGGCGAAAGCCTCAGCCATCCAGCAGGGCTACCAGGTTGTGGCGCTATTGATCGGTACCGCGCTGACCCCGATTATTTATGACGCCATGGGATTTTCGAATATGGCGATTCTGTACGCGCTGCTGTTCGGGGTGTTCATGTTCCTCTGCATGATGAGCGTGCGGGAGCAAGAGGTGTACAGTGCAAGCGAGCCGCTCAAGCTTGTCGAAGCATTCCGTGAAACCTTGCGCAATAAGAAGTTCTGGGTGTTTAATATCTCCAATTCATTTGCCCAGACGGTAAACGGACTGATAAGCTCGACGATCCCTTTTTATGCAAAATACGTGCTCCGCATCCCTGACAATCAAGTATCCATTCTGCTGGCAGCTGTGTTTGTATCGGTCATTCCGCTGGTATTCGTCTGGTATTGGATGATCCGAAGAATGGATGGTGTGAGAGCATGGCGGTTGTCGCTCGGCGTGTATGGTCTTTCGGTCATTCCGCTCTGGTTTGGTTACGATCTGATCAGCGGGATTCTGGCAGGCATCGGCGTTGGGTTCGGTCTGGCGGGATTTCTGGTAACGCCGGCCATGGTTAGCGGCAACATCATCGATGAGGATGCGAAGCGGACGGGGCTGCGCCGAGAGGGGATCTATACGGCTGTCAGCGGATTTATTACGCGTTCCAGCGGATTGATTTCTGCCCTGGCATTTTTTGTTGTAGGCATGATATTCGGGTATGAAAGCGGTGACAATCCGGGAAGCGATCCGGAATCGACCTTCAGGTATTTGATCAGTGTCGTTCCATTATGCTTGCTGGCCATTTCGTTCCTGCTATCTTTTGCAACCAAAATCGAATTCTCTAAAACCATAGGAGGCGGGCATGAACATGGAACGAAGACTGATCATCAACTGTGACGATTTCGGGCAAAGCAAGGCCATGAATGAGGCGATCCGGCATCTGCTGGAGGAGAACAAAGTCTCCTCGGCAACCATCATGACCGTGGCTCCCGGCTTTGAAGAGGCGGCCTCCTGGGCGGCACGCCGACGCCAACCGAATGTGGGACTGCATCTCACCATGACAAGCGAATTTGAGGCTCTGCGATGGCGCAGCTTGACAGGGCATCCGTCCCTTCATGACACCAGCGGCTATCAATACCGGACCGTTCAGGAGTTTGAACGGGGAGCGGAGACGGGGGCTGTGCTAAAAGAGCTGGAGGCGCAATACCGGTTGGCGAGCAAGGCCGGCATCCGCATCAGCCATGTGGATAATCACATGGGCAGCCTGTACGGCATGGAAACGGGACGGAGCCTCGTTCCGCAGATGCTGTGGAAGACTTCGCGTTGGCGCCTCCCCGCACGACTATTCCGCTATATCTACCCGGAGGACCCGCTGCTCAGCTCGCTGCCGAATATCGAGCGGCCGGTCGCACTCGCCTCAGGCCTTGCTGATACGTTTGGGGTGCCGATCCCGGATTATCTGCTCTCGCATCCGTTTCCTGTTGTCGAGGGGGAGACCTATGAGAGCTTCAAGCAATCGCTGATTGATAAGCTGTACAGACTCCCTGAAGGAGTCAGCGAAACCTATGTCCATCCCGGAGCGGAAGATGAATGGATGCTGGCGAATATCCCGAATTGGGAGAAGCGGGTATGGGAGTACCGGCTCCTGTTCGATGACGATTTTGCTTACGGACTGCGGGATGCCAAAGTGATCCTGACGGATTACCGCTATGTGGAGGAGAACTTGAAGCGGTCCCGCGTGCGCTCGGCCGTTAAGCTAATAAAGGTGATGACGCAAAAATCATAATAGAATCAGCAGCATAAACACCCCTTGCCGCGGCACCGGCAAGGGGTGTTTTGTTAAGTATGATCGGGTGTGGGCCGCGCGTTGTGAGTTACAACTGTATTTAACAGTACTTAACAGTATTTATCTTTACTTCGCTGCAGCTTCCAGCTTGGTGATCTGTTCCTTGTATTGGTCCAGCAGTTTCGCGAGCGCTTCTTTTATGGCATCCGAGTCCTTGGAATCCACCGCTTTGAAGAGGTCTATTCTTGCATGAATGAAAGCTAGATCCTCATCGCTGAGCTTCACAGCTTGCACACTCGCTATTTCATCTTGAACCACATCGTATTGAATCTCACCGGAATCGGATTTATCGGGTTCCGCTACTTCAATTACTCCCCCTTCAATTGGAGTGAGAGCGCCCTTGATCTTGATCTCCAGGAACTCCTTGGTGTCCTTGATCTCCTTGATGTCTTTCATATCTTTGGCATTCACCGCAGGAGTTGCGGCTACAGCGATTGAAATTTTCATTCCACCTTCTGTCGGTCCCGGCTCTCTTTCTCCTTCAGTGGGGCTTAAAGATTTCGCCTCTGAAAAATAAAATACTCCTTTGCCCTCATCTCCGGCAAGTTTTCCGTATTTCTCAAGCGTTTCTTTCCAATCTTGAACGGTTTCCGGCGCATACTTCTCTGCCAATTCCAGCGGGCCCGGCACACTGTTGATCGTGGTAATAGCCTTTGTGTGCACACCTTTAACCGTTTGATTCGGTACGTCACCTGTGGTGTCAGCACCAGAGGCATGTACGGGGACGGCTGCTGTACCGAGCAGGGCGGCGGAAAGGGCGAGCTTGCCAAACAGTTTGTATTTCATCGAATATAACACTCCTTATCGGGTTGGTTTGTCTTACAGTACCCAGTGTACAAGTCAGCATTGGCAGAACATTGGTGTATTTGTGGAAAAATAATGGCAATCCCCATTCGATTCCCGCAGCTTGGTATACTGAGGGAAGATGAAGCCCGGAGGTCTATATAATATGAACCAAAATTATCTCATCGCCGTGGTTGATGATGATCAGCATATACGAAATTTGGTGGAAGCTTATTTGCGGAAGGAAGGCTATCGGACGGTGGGCCTTGCAACGGCAGAGGAAGGCTGGGAGATGTGGAGAACGAACCCGCCGGATATGTGGGTGCTGGATATTATGCTGCCTGGCATGGACGGCTTCGAATTGTGCCGGCGGATCCGTGCAGAGGCCGAGGTCCCGATCATCATGATCTCTGCCAAGGACAGCGAAGTGGATAAAATACTGGGGCTAGAGCTGGGAAGCGATGACTACATGGTCAAGCCGTTCAGTCCCCGCGAGTTGGTTGCACGAATTAAACGGCAGCTAAACCGATGGTACAAATTCCATCATGAGGAGCGTGTTCCGCGGCTTGCGGTGGCTTCCCCGGAGCTTAGCAACGGTCGGCTTCAGTTAATGCTGGAGGAGCGCCGCGTGTTCTGGGATGGGGAAGAAGTGGATATGACCAACAAGGAATTCGAGATGCTGAAAGTGTTTGCCGAGCATCCGAACCGTGCGTTTACAAGGGATGAGCTGCTAACCTCCGTATGGGGTGACGACTACTTTGGTAGCGACCGTGCGGTCGACCATCTCATTAAACGGCTTCGCAAGAAGGTGGAGCAGCTTCCGATTGAGGCCATCTGGGGGCATGGATACCGAATGAGAATGGATGGGGAGGAATCATCGATATGAAGCTGGTGCATCAGATCAATCTTGCGTTTGCCTTATCGCTAATACTCGTGCTTTCCGTGACGGCGGTTGTGATTCATTATGTGCTGATGGACCATTTTATCGGTACGCAGAGAAAGGACATGCAGACCATAGGGGCAGAGCTGACGGCAAAACTCGAAACCGCCGCCGCCCAGAGCATTCCTATTGAGAGTGCGCCTTTGGCCGTTAGCGGGTTGACCTCGGCACAGGTTGCGGAGGTAGGCGTAATCATCCAGGACAACGAAGGGAATGTGGTCAGCTCGAGTCCGGTAACTCCCTCCGCCCACTTCATGGTAAGTCAGGCGATCCGTCCGGACTATGTGGCTTCGTACTCATCCGCAGCAGGGAGCGGACAATTCCTCACCGAGGTGACGGCGGTTCCCCAAGGGACGATGACGCTGATCACGCCGATCAGCAAGATCAAGGCCATTGAGCAGGCGCTGATGGGGCGTTTGATGCTCGTCTTTGGTGTGGGGGGCGTGATCATGGTTATCTTAAGCTTGTTCATCACCAAGAGATTGATTAAGCCGCTCATGCTGCTGCGGGAGGAGCTGAAGAAGGTGAAAGAGCGCCAGTTCTCCGAGGTTCAGCGGGTGTCGGCAAGCGGAGAGATCGGCGTAGTTGCAGAGTCTGTGTACGAAATGGCGGGTGAGCTGGAGCGGTACAATCATGTGCAGAAGCAATTCTTCCAGAACGCATCCCACGAGCTGAAGTCGCCGCTCATGTCCATCTCCGGGTATGCGGAGGGAATTCGGGACGGGGTATTCGAAGGGGAGGACATTCGCAAAGGGCTGGATATCATTACGAGTGAGAGCAGCCGCATGAAAAATATCGTGACCGAGATGACGCTGCTCGCGAAGCTGGACAGCGAGGGCGATATCTTTAAGGCAACAGCGGTCAATTTGAAGGAGCTCGTGGAGGAAACGATCGAAAGAGTCAATCCGGTCTTGGTGAAAAAAGGACTGTTTGTGCATCCTTCCTATGGCGATAACGAATCGTTAATGGTGTATGCTGACCGGGATAAGCTGCTGCAAGCGCTGTTGAACATCGTTTCGAATGGAGCGAGGCACGCGAGCAAGCATATATACATTCAAGCCGGTATCCAAAATGGCCGGGTATTCCTCACCGTTTCCGATGATGGCGAAGGCATATCCGAAGAACTGCTTCCGTATTTGTTCCACCGGTTTGTGAAGGGCAAGAACGGGGAGTCTGGTCTGGGTCTGGCCATTGCCCGCGCAATTGTGGAACGCTGCGGAGGTCTGATCACGGCAGGGAATCGCACAGAGGGAGGGGCCGTCATCTCGGTCGGATTGCCTCCATATAGGAAGACCACCATGGTCTAGTTTATGTGTGCCCCAAGCATTGTTCACGAACGGAATCATCACGATTGGGTAAGAGAGACTTTTTCTGGGTAATTATACTTAAAAAAAGTCTCTTTTTTTGCGTATTCGCACATATCATTCAATATTCTCTAACAAAACGCGTAAGCTATAGAGGATTTCAAGTTGGAAGGCAGAATTCTGTATATATCCGGGCAAGCTGGATGATAACAGGTGACAAGCATGATACAAAATAATCAAAAGGCGATGGTGATGTTGTCCATGGATATGCAGTATCGAATTGAAAAAGATTTTCTGGGGGAAAAACAGCTTCCTGTGGAAGCCTATTACGGCATTAATACGGTTAGGGCGGTAGAGAACTTTCCGATCAGCGGAGTACCCATCCATGCCGAATTGATTTCTGCACTGGGCGAGGTTAAGAAAGCCGCAGCCCTGGCGAACATGGAGCTTGGCCTGCTGCCGAAAAAGATAGGCAGTGCCATTATAGAGGCGGCAGACGAGATCATCGCGGGCAATCTTCGTTCCGAATTCATTGTCGATTCCATCCAGGGCGGAGCAGGTACTTCGATCAATATGAATATGAATGAGGTCTTGGCGAACCGAGCACTGGAGATTTTGGGGAAACAGAAGGCCGATTATTTCTACTGCAATCCTAATAATCATGTCAATATGTCGCAATCCACGAACGATGCCATCCCGACGGCTATCCGCATTGCGTCTTACCGTCTGACGCAGGATCTGCTTGAGGTGTTCCGGACCTTGGTTGCCGGCATTCAGGAGAAGGCCAAGGAATTTGACGATGTCATCAAGATGGGGCGCACGCATCTGCAGGATGCGGTACCGATTCGACTAGGACAAGAGTTCGGGGCATATGCCAATGTTCTGACGCGTGACATCAACCGGATCGACCGGGCGGCGCAAGGTTTATTAGTCGTTAATATGGGCGCGACGGCCGTAGGTACGGGGCTTAATGCAACGCCGGACTATATGCACAGCGTCGTTCAGCATTTGATTGAGCAGACAGGCTACTCCTTGAAGCAAGCCGAAGATTTGGTCGATGCCACCCAGAACACCGATGCGTACATGGAATTATCGGCTGCTCTCAAAGTGTGCGCCGTGAACTTCTCGAAAATGTGCAACGATATCCGCTTGATGGCTTCCGGCCCGAGAGCGGGCTTGAACGAATTGAACGTGCCGGCTAGACAACCAGGTTCGTCGATTATGCCGGGCAAGGTCAATCCGGTGATGGCCGAGGTCATGAACCAGGTGTCGTTTCAAGTTATCGGCAATGACCATACGATCAGTTTGGCATGCGAAGCCGGACAATTCGAGCTTAACGTCATGGTTCCGGTCGCAGCGAACAACTTGATGCATTCCCTCAAAATCCTGAAGAACGGCATGGACGTGTTCTACAAGAATCTGATGGTCGATCTTACAGCGAATAAGGAACGCTGCAAGTACTTCGTCGATAACAGCTACGGCATTATTACGGCATTGAACCCGCATCTGGGTTATGACGTGGCCTCCAGACTGGTGAAGGAAGCGCAGAAGACAGGCCAGAGCATCAAGGAGATTATTCTGGAGCAGGGGCTTTTGACAGAGGAACAGATCCAGGTCATTCTGGACCCTTACCATATGACATCCCCAGGCATTGCCGGAGAAGAGTTCCTGCTGAACCAATAAGGTGTACCCTTGTTTTATCGATACAAAGAGCCGACCAAGATGTTGATCCTGGATCGGCTCTTTTTTGGTGCTGTCGGTTATCTCTTGACGTATGACATAGCTGAAGGCTTATGAAACGTTTGAGTCCGGACGCAAGATGTTAACGGCAGGGTAAGGATGGTGTGTTGGTATTATGGATGGTTGAGTGCGGCTATCAGGGAGGCGATGACGTTCTTCTCGTGATCATTCAGCGCCTTCTTCGTTTGCCACTGATCGAGTTCTTGTTTCACCTGTGAAACATCCTGGTAACCGAGCTGATACGCAATACTGGAAATGACGCTTTGCCTGTTAGCATCGTCACTCAAATCGGCGAGTGTTTGAACTACGCCCTCCATGTCTTTCGTAAACAATTCCCCCACGATGGCGGCATATTGTTCGGCAGAGGCACCGTCGAGATTGGTGGTTGCCAGAAACAGGCTCCTGTAATGTTCGGGTTTGATAAGGGACTGGTGGGTATACAGCAGCTCAAGAGTCTCCAATGTTTTGCCATTGCTCAGGCGGTTATATTCTGTCCAGTCCATGCCTTCCAATTGAGCAAGAATGTTCGTGACTTTATCCTCGGTACTCATGTCTTCTCCTTCATATAATGAAAATACGTTTTCCGCCGTACTGTTGTAGTCCGTCACTGCAGTTGTCGGAAGTTCAGATGATGGAGCCGGGGCTTCAGCTTGATTGCTCGAACAGGCTGTGACAAGAAATAGAACGGCCATGAGGAACAAGTAAGCCATATTGGGTTTGAACATGGATTCTCATCTCCTTTACATCCTAAACGGATATTTGCTGTAAATAGTTACATAAACAGGAGGAGAATATGAGAATATGTTTCCAAATATCTGCTTATCCCGTATACCTTGATAAATGTTAAGATGAAGGCTGCCATGTTCACATTCGATTAAGTTTTACTGGCAGGCTCCATCTGCCGATAAAAGTGATAGAATAAACGTTAGGTTACATTAAGTGGCAGTATGATAAAAAGGGGTATGTGGTTTTGGATAATCGATGTGGTGAAATAACCGATCAGGAGATCATTCAGCGAACTAAGCAGCAGTGTATAGACAAGGGGATGAACCCGGAGCTTCTTCCAACACATACGAATCGATTGAATGATGAGGTATTGGCCGCAAGGCGTGCAAAATATAAAGAATACATCGAAGTGATTCAAGTTTTCGTGAATAAGTTCCTTTCCTCCGGATCAGGAAATCCTGTCGTGATTACGATTACGGATAACGAGGGGTTCATTCTTGATATGGAAGGGGACCCGACCATCATCGAAACAGCCCGGTATTTGGGGATCACCGAGGGCAAAGGCTATTCCCAAGAAGACGGTCCAAGCTCAATTGATCTCTGTCTCCGGTACGAGCGGCCGTTTACGTTGATAGGAGAGGACCATTTTCATCACATTCTTCACCGCATGGCATGTTATTCGGCCCCCTTTCACGGTGAGGATGGGAAGGTGATCATAGGAACGATCTCTCTAATGACGAACAGGGAGTTTGTTCACCCGCATTTGCATGCTTTGTTGTGCACGATGGCCGATTCCCTGGAACGGGAGATGGTTACCCGCAAACAGAACACGCAGCTGCAAACCTTGAATCAGGTGCTCCTTGGAACGAATCATTATGGCGTGATCATTACCGATGCAAAGGGTCGGATTCTGGAGATGAACGAAACGAGCTTAAGCCTGCTGTGCCCGGACGACAGCACCCGAAACCGCACTCAATATGTGGGCCGCACGGTGTTCGGTATTAAGCCGATTGGCGAGTATTATGAGCGGGTGATACACCGGCAGCAAATCTGCATCGGAGAAGAGCTTTCGCTTGAGATATCGGGAACCATGAATCACTATATACTTGATGTTCAGCCTGCATATGGCCGTGAGGGACAGCTCATGCGGGTGGTAGGTTTTCTTCGTGATATTACAGAGATGAAGCGTACGGAGGAAGTGCTGCGGAATACGGAAAAGCTGGTGTTTGCCGGACAGGTTGCCGTAAGCATAGCCCATGAAGTGCGCAATCCCCTCACCACGGTGAAGGGGATGCTCCAGCTAGCGAATAAGGACGCCTGTCTTCGGCACTATGACCTGATCATGTCCGAGCTGGAGCGGGCCAATCTGATGGTAGGGGAATTTATGATTCTAGGCAAGCCCCAGGCTGCGGTCTGTAAGCTTGAGGATTGCGGTGAAATTCTGGAAGAGGTGCTTCACTTGTTTGCCATTCAGGCGGAGCTTGGCGGGATCGAGATGACCCAAAACATCGGGCAGAATGCAACGATTCTATGTGACCGGAACCAGATTAAGCAGGTTTTTCTTAATATTCTGAAGAATGCGATGGAAGCTTTGCCGCATGGCGGGAACATCCACATTCATCTGGATGTGCAGGAAGGATATCAACGCGTGATCTTTACGGACAACGGCTCCGGCATGACGGACGATGTGCTTCAGCGGATTGGGGAGCCTTTTCATACGACTAAGCCGGACGGCAATGGCCTTGGCATTATGATTGTCCACCGGATCATGGAGAGCCACAATGGCCGGATCGTCATCCGGAGCGAGGAAGAGCGGGGAACATCGGTTGAGATAAGTCTGCCGATCTCGAGTCAGAGCCCGTCTAGTTAAGCTGATTAACGATTAAGGTTATGCAGAATGATGTGATCAACAGAAACAGCGCTGACCAAGCCAGTCCCTTGAACCACAAGGACAGGCGCGGCAGCGCTGTTGTTTTTGTAGGATGAAGTACTTAATCATTATTCCCAGTAACGGGACATGATGTCTGTAGCCCATTCGGGCTGCTTGGTCTTCGTCTTCGGCAAAAATTCTTCCATGACAGGTTTGATATCAACGACGGGAGTCCCGTCTATGGCATCCAGCCCTTTAACGAAAACGGATCTGCACTCTCTGCTTACCAACTCCACTATGGTGGCTCCTAGCTTGTTGGGGCGGTTCTTGCCGCGCTGGGCGAAGATACCGACCTTGGGAAAGCTCGGATTATTTCGCGGATGTCTCGCCGCGTATTGGATGCTGTCGTCCTGGACGAGATGGAATACATAGATGATTTCAAGGTGGCTGAACGTTTCAATCCCATCCAGGGAGCTTTCATCCCATTCTTCGCCCAGCTTGATCTCCGAGATGACATCCCCCCAGTAATCATCCTGAATGGCCTTTCTTTCGTTATGGATCGTTCCGATCGCCTGTATCGTATACATACTGTTACCTCCCTTAGATTTATCGTTCCTTCATATAAACTTCGGGCGTTTTACCGATCACCGCTTTAAAATCCCGGATAAAATGCGACTGGTCATAATAACCCATATCCATGGCCAGCTCCAGCACATCCTGATGATCCAGGCCATCGAGCATTTCGGCGGCATTCTGCAGCCGGTACAGGCGAATCACCCATTTAGGGCTTACTCCGACGTATTGCTTGAACAGGCGCTGAAGTGATCTCGGGCTCATCTGGAACCATTCGCTAACCTGCTCGACCCGAATGATGTCCCGGTTGTGATGAATTTGATCGATCATGGTATGAATCCGCTCGATCTGTTCATCCTCTTCGGGAAGAATGCGGCGAATAAGCTCCTCCATGTACCTAACCTTTTGCTCCGGCTCCTCTGCGGTCAATAGCTGCTGCTCCAGCGTATGGGGCTCGACTTGGAGAATCTCCATGGTTCCTATGGAGGAATCCGTCAGACGGTCCATGGACGTGTTCACGAACGGATAGAATCCGCCGGGTCTGAACTTGATTCCGAATACTTGCCCTCTGCCCTCCAGATGGTGGGAGTGCCTGGTGCTGGATACGCCATAGAAAGCGGTTCGATGAGGCTGAACAACCATGTTGGCGCAAGGATTAGGAACAACATCCTGCAGATGAGGCTCCTGATCGGTTAAATCCCAATGAATGATCCAGTAATGCTTGATGAAATAGGAAAGGTCCCTGGATGGGGGAACTCGCAGGAGCTGGAACTTCTCTTCGGCTCTTTTCATGTTCAAGATGCCGAGACTGGGCTGATGAGGATACTGAATCATGGATATAAACACCTCCGATAACTCCGTAACAGGCCTGGAACGATGGACCACTGGCCCTCACACGGGACTTGAGCTTGAAGTGATTCCACAGGTTGCAGACTGTCGCATTTTTACAATACTTGGATCACAGCTGCTTGATAACATCATCATATCACAGGAGGACAAGCCGGTCTTACTGGATATTTCATGATGGGAGGAAACTAAAATGGAGCCGTTACAATATGAGTTTTATATCGGAGCTTCGCCGGAGAAGGTATGGGATGTCTTAACTTCGCCGGAGGGAACGCGGGCCACCTTTTTCGGGAGTGAGCTGAGGTCTTCTTTTCAAGTAGGAGAGCCTTACGCTTATGTGGGACCAGGGAATGACGGGGAGGAGACGGTTCATGTCTATGGGAATGTACTGGCTTATGAGCCGCAGAAGACACTGAGCCTCTCCGAGCATCCGGGTCCGTCGTATTACGCGAATCATGAGGAGCTGGAGTCCCGCATTACGTTCACCCTCGAGCCGGTAGGGAATTGTACCAAGCTGACGCTCGTCAATGATCAATACACGCCGGATCATCCGTCCCGCGCCAAGGCAGCGGACAGCTGGTGGATGGTCATGAGCATTCTGAAGACCTATGCGGAGACGGGGAAGACCCTGGATCTGGGCTGGTAGCCTTATGGTGAATAATCGGCATACGGTCGACAGCACCCAAGCATGCCCCGGACCGCGCAGTGTCATGATTTATGGATTCGTTATATAATCCAGGAAAGAAAGCCTATTAAAGAGCCGTAATGGCTCTTTTTTGTTGCTTTTGGGTATGTGTTTGTTCTGGCTCGCGGTGTCATGATGGTTGTCGCATGAGACACCAGGTCAACGCTCGGGCAGTACGCCGGGCGCATTCATTTATGCAGGTAGACTGCGTTTCACTTGCCAAATCTTCGGTAGCGGGTATGATTTAGGTATCCGTGCCGGCTTGCCGATAAGCGGCTTCTCGGCAATGGGAAAGATGGGAGTGAAGGAAACATGGTAGAGCGGAGGCAACTTCCTGTCCAGCAAATTCGTATCGGTATTATCGGAACCCAGACGATCGTTGATAAAATCATGAAGGTTATTGAAACCTTTCCTTCCTTTGACCCCGTGCCGCTTGTTTTTCAGGATGATGACGAAGCGCCGGCACTGGCTAAGCGGATCGGAGGCGAGGTTGAGGTGTTGTTCCTCTCGGATCCGCTGTCTCAGCGCAAGGTGAAGGAGCTTGGACAGGTCTTCATCCCTGTGCATTATGTCCCCGTCACGGACGCGGGTTTATATAAAGCGCTGTTCCATGCCGGGCAGCGGGGAAGACTGGGTGGCGGCATATCGGTGGATACTTTAACCGAGACGATGGTGGTCCGGACGATAAGGGATCTGGGTATCCCGGCTGTACAAGCTGTTATTTACGATGGACCGGCTTATGCCCCGAAGGGGAAGCTGATTGATTTTCACCGTCTTCACTATGAATCCGGCGGGTGCTCCGTTGCGTTCACGGGCGTGGAATCGGTGGCCCATGAGCTGACGAGGCTTGGGGTCCCTAATGAGTGGCTGCTGCCTTCCGATCAGGATATCGTGGTATCGCTGGAGCGGGCTTTGCTGTCCACGGCATCCCGCCGGAGCAGGGAAGGTCAGATCGTGGTCGGGATGATCAATATAGATGATTTTGGAACCCAGGCGTTAAGACGGAATAATGAGCACGAGGTGCAGAAGCTGAAGCTGGATATTCACCGGATGGTGCTCGATTATGTGGAATCGCTGGACGGCTATTTGACCCATCTGGGCGGGGACGAGTATCTGTTCTTCACGACGCGCGGCATCTTTGAACGGGAAACCGGCGGCTACAAAACGATTCCCTTGGCCAAAGACGTGAACAAAACCTATGGTATCTCGCTCAGTATCGGCATGGGTTTCGGCCAATCGGCGAGCATGGCGGGAACCAATGCTCGCATTGCGATGCGGAAATCAAAGGAGGTTGGCGGCAACGCCTGTTTTATTGTCCGCGAGGATGGAACGCTGATAGGACCGCTGGAGATGGCAGACCCTGTGCAGGAGGTGCTGTCTTTTACGGATGCAGAGCTGATCAAGCGGGCAGAGGACGCCGGAATGACGAGCGCCTATTTAAGCAAGCTGCTGAACCAGCGTGCCCGTTCGGGTAAATATGAATACAAGGTCCATGAGCTAGCTCACCTGCTGGACATTACCGTCCGCAGTGCACATCGGCTGCTCCAGCTGTGGACCGACAATGATCTGGTCGAGATTGCTGGAATCGAAAAGGTGCCCAGAGGAAGGCCAAGGCAAATCTTCAGATTTACGTTTTTGGAGTAGCGCTGCGAAATTGCTTTGGGAACGGGCGCCTCTTCCGTTATGCGACGGAGGAGGCGCTTTTCCTGCGCCGTTTTTTGAACGAAAAAGGCGCGCTGGTGCCATATCGACATGTCGAATACGGTCCAGGTCGGCCAATATAGTGTCCGTTAATTCGTCGCGATAAACTCCAGCTTCATGATTTCCCTCCTCTATCGCTTGATGCCGACTGTTCGGAAACGAAGTTGCAAAATGACAGGCTATCTGCCGGGAGAGTTCCGGAAAAGCTGCAGGCCAGTTTGAACATCCCGGTGTGCATTGACAATGACCTTCGTACTTACCGTATACGGCGAAGCGATGCATGGAGCGGGCAAGGGTTTCTCGAAGTAATGGCCCCGCTTTAATAATTTTTTTAGCGCGACCGCAACCTTCCATATGATGGAACCGTTAGTAGATAAAATGGAAGAATCCATCTTTAAGGGGGTTAAAGTATGAGAAAGCGGGGTTCATGGATCGCTGCGTTGATGCTTACCGTATTGCTGGTCAGCGGCTGCTCTTCGGGTTCTCAAGACAAAAGCGCCGGAGGTGCCGCGCCCGTCGAACCGCAAGCAACATCGACGGATCAAGCCTCAAACAAAACAGATGGAGGTGCGGCGGAAGCCGAAAGCGATACGGCGGTTACGAGCAAGAACAGCGCCGAGGAGCCGGCATCGGTGGTTGCCGAGCTTCCGAATATGCCATCGCCTGCCCAGACTTCCGGCGCAGGGTTTAACTCGCAGGATTTGTCAAGCGGTCTCAACCAAAAGCTGATGTACAAAGCGAATATCGTGATGGAGATTCAGGACTATGGAAAAGCGCAGTCGGAAGTCCGGAACTCGGTGACGCTCTCCGGCGGTTATATCGTTAATTTCAGCGAAACCCAGTCCAGCAGCGAAAAAGGCGGCACGTTTATTGTGAAAGTTCCTGCAAACGGTTTCTCCTCCTTTATAGACCGTTTGGAGAACATTGCGCATGAAAACCTGCAGCGAAGCATCGAAGGGCAGGACGTGACCGAGGAATACGTCGATTTGGAATCCAGGCTCAAGGCCAAGCAAATCATGGAGGAGCAGTACGTCGCCTTCATGAAAAAAGCGACCAAAACGACTGACCTTGTCGCTTTTGCCAACGAGCTGGAGCGTATTCAATCGGAAATCGAGCAGATGAAAGGCCGGATGCGTTACATTGACCAAAACGTGTCTTACTCCACGGTGGAAATCCGGCTTTACGAGACGCCCCCAAAAAAGGATGATCCCAAACCGTCCGCCATTCAGGCGCCGCTCGGGCAGCGGGTTTCCGAAGCTTTTCAGGGCAGCATCGACGTGATCACCATCATCGTCCAATGGATTATCGTCATCCTTTCAGGCTCGCTTCCCGTATTGGTCATCGCGGCCTTCGTTCTGATCATCCTATGGCTGGCGCGAAAATCGGGTCAGCGGAAAAGGGAAGAGGCAGCCCGAATACGAAAGCTGCTCAATAACGGGCCGACATCTGAGCAAGGGCGCGTGGAAGGCCATGAGAACGAGGAAAAACGATTGAAAGACGAATAACGGCAGGAACAGATTCGAAACGGCAGAAAATCCAGAGGAAGGCCAAGGCAAATCTTCAGATTCACCTTTCTGGAATAGGATATCAGATATGTACTATAATGGAATCCGAGGTGATCGTGATGAATAAAACGAAGGTCAAATTTACTCGGTTTGAGAAAATCGTCATTTTCACGATGCTGGGGCTGGCTGCCTCCTTTATCGCTGCCTTCTTTGTGCTTCGATATATCGTGCTGAACGTTTCGTTTGCTCCCTGAGACCAGGGGGCTTTTTTTCTGTGTGGTCATGATGAATTATGAGTCTATCGCAAAGGCCCTGGTAAAATCCCCATTTCCCGCTGGTGAGCCGCCGAAACGGAGTAGTGCATCTCTATCTATTTAAAGACGATTTAAAGATTTGTCTTTATATCAAGCGGAGCCGTATGATGAAGATGAATCATCAATCGGAGGAGGAGATTGTTTATGTTAACCGTTGCAGAATTAGAAGCGAAGCTGGCTGAGCCTTCAGCACAGCTTGTAGCCGATCTGGCGTCTTTGGAGGGGGATATCCTTGTCCTGGGTGTTGGGGGGAAAATGGGTCCGAGCCTTGCAAGGCTGGCTGCTAACGCCGTACGCGAAGGCGGTGGCGGCAAACGGATCATCGGCGTATCCCGTTTCTCGAACCAGGAGGCCAGACGCGAGCTGGAGGAGGCGGGCGTCCAGACGATTTCGTGCGACCTGCTGAACGATGTTGAACTGCAGCAGCTGCCCGAGGCTCCGAACGTGATCTACATGGCGGGCAATAAATTCGGCACGACTGGTCGCGAATATTTTACTTGGGCAATGAACTCGTATTTGCCAGGCCGGGTGGCCGAGAAATTCAAGCAATCTCGAATGGTGGTGTTCTCGTCGGGGAATGTGTATCCGTTCTCACCAGTGGGCAGCGGCGGAGTCAACGAATCCGTAGCGCCGGAGCCGGTTGGAGAGTATGCGCAGTCCTGTCTTGGCAGAGAGCGCGTCTTTGAGTACTTCTCCCACCAGAATGGTACGCCGATGGCGATTTACCGTCTGAATTACGCCATTGATATGCGGTACGGCGTTCTGCATGAGCTCGCCAGATCGATCCACGAGGACCGGCCGATTCACCTGGCGATGGGGCATGCGAATATTATATGGCAAGGGGATGCCAACGAGATGGCGCTCCGTTCGCTCCTGCATTGCAGCTCGCCTCCCGAAATCATCAACATCACCGGACCGGAGACGATGTCGATTCGCTGGGCGGCACAGGAATTGGCGGCACGGATGGGCAAGGAAGTGACCTTTACGGGTACGGAATCCGAGACCGCACTCCTGAACAATGCTGCGAAATCCCACCAGCTGTTCGGTTATCCGAAGGTGTCTCTGCTGCAGATGCTGGACTGGACCGCAGCATGGGTGCAATCCGGCGGCGAGAGCTGGAATAAGCCGACTCACTTCCAAGAGAGAAAGGGGAAATTCTAATGAGCGGACAGGTTCCTGCAACTCAGCATTTGGCCTCCGAGAAGCTTAAAGCCCTTCATGAAGGGCTCGTCATTCCGGCGCACCCGCTGGCTTTGGACGAGAACCGGAAGCTGGATGAACGCCGCCAGCGGGCATTAACCCGCTATTATGCGGCATCCGGTGCGGGCGGTGTGGCGGTCGGCGTTCATTCGACCCAATTCGAGATCCGCGACAAAGGCATTGACTTGTATGAACCCGTGCTGCGGCTCGCGGCGGAAGAGGTCCGCAAGGCAGAGCTTGACCGGCCCTTCATGATGGTGGCCGGCGTGTGCGGCCCCACGGAGCAAGCCGTGGAGGAAACGGAGATCGCTCGCAAGCTCGGTTACGATGCCGTCCTGCTCAGCATGGGCGGGTTAAGCGGCTGGAGCGAAGAGGATATTCTGAAGCGCACGGAGGAGATTGCGAAGAGGATGCCGGTGATCGGTTTTTATCTCCAGCCATCGGTTGGCGGCAAAATCTTCTCCTTTGACTTCTGGCGGTCCTTCGCCGAAATTCCGAATATCGTTGCGATCAAGATGGCTCCCTTCAACCGCTACCAGACGATTGACGTCGTTCGTGCGGTCTGTTATTCGAGCCGGAGAGATGACATTGCGCTCTATACGGGGAACGATGATAACATCGTTAATGATTTGCTGACGACGTATCAATTCCAAGTGGACGGAACGTTGGTCGCCAAGCCAATCGTCGGGGGTCTGCTCGGTCATTGGGCGGTCTGGACCAAGAAGGCGGTGGAGCTGCTGGAAGAGATCAAGGAGGCGCGCACACAGGATCAATTCGCGAAGGAATGGCTGACACGCAATGTGGAGATTACCGACTCCAATGCAGCCTTTTTTGATCCCGCCCATCAGTTTGCAGGCTGCATTCCGGGCATCCATGAGGTGCTCCGCAGGCAGGGGCTGCTGCAAGGCACATGGTGCCTGAATCCGCATGAAACGCTGTCTCCCGGCCAATCGGAAGAGATTGACAGAGTCTACAGAGACTATCCGCATCTGAACGATGACGATTTTATTCGGGAGCACTTGGAAAGTTGGCTGGCGGACTGATACAATGAGTGCAGAATAGTCGAAAGTGGGGAATCGCGCATGCGGTTTAAAGATGTGTTTTCTATTATTGGGCCCAGCATGGTGGGGCCGTCCAGCTCTCATACCGCTGGGGCCGTGCGGATCGGAAGAGCTGCGCGGCGCATATTTGGAGCATTCCCCGATCAGGCGGAAATTGTATTCTATGGATCCTTTGCCGAAACCTACCGCGGCCACGGCACCGATCTGGCTGTCGTGGGCGGACTGCTTGATTTTGCCACGGACGATATGCGCATCCGGAATTCGATCGAGCTTGCCGAAGCGGCAGGCATTGAACTTACCTTCAAGACGGCACAGAATGTGGCCTTTCACCCGAATACCGTGGAGCTGAGGCTGACGGACGGTGATCATACCGATGTCATTGCAGGCGCTTCCATTGGCGGAGGCAGCGTGGAAATGCTGCGCGTGAACGGCTTTGACGTCAAGTTTACGATGAATTATCCGGTGCTGCTGGTCTTTCATGACGATACGCCGGGCATGGTCGCGCATATCACCCGGCTCCTGGAGGCCGGCGGCGTCAACATTGCCTATATGGACGTGGACCGCAAGGGAAGGGGCGGCGATGCCATGACGGTGGTGGAGTCGGACGAAGCGGTTCCGGCCGAGCTGATGAAGCATATCGAAGGACTGCCGAGCGTGCACCGCGTCGTCGTTGCGGATTTGACAGTAGAGGAGGCGCAGTCATGAAGTTTTCTACGCTGGAGCAGATCATCGCATGCTGCCGGGAGGATCAGGTTACGATCGGCCAGCTGATGCTGAATGAACAGATCAAGGAAACGGGAAAAAGCCGGGACGAAACGTTCAAGCAAATGGGGGATTACTACGGCATCATGAAGGAAGCGGTGCACCGGGGGATCCATGAACCCGTCCCTTCCAAAAGCGGCCTGACCGGCGGCGATGCCGTGCGTGTCCATCAATATATGAGCAGCGGGGTACCCGCGCTCGGTACCGACGCTTGCACGGCGCTGGCCTACGCCCTGTCCGTGTCCGAGGTGAATGCCTCCATGGGGCGCATCGTGGCTACGCCGACAGCGGGCTCTTGCGGCATTATTCCCGGGGTGTTCGTCAGCACCCAGGAACGCTTCGGCTGGGAAGACGAGCATTTGGTGATGGGGCTGTTCAGCGCTGGCGCGATCGGCTACGTCATTGCCAACAATTCGTTTATTTCCGGCGCGGAGGGCGGCTGTCAGGCTGAAGTTGGCTCAGCTATCGGTATGGCGGCAGGCGCATTGACGGAGCTGCGGGGCGGCACGCCGGAGCAGGCTGTTCATGCCGTGGGGCTCGCGCTCAAGAATTCCTTGGGACTTATCTGTGACCCGGTTGGAGGGCTTGTCGAGATTCCTTGCATCGTGCGCAACGGCTTCGGCGCGGTGACGGCGCTGGCGGCATCGGATATGGCGCTTGCCGGCGTGCGCAGCGTCATTCCATCGGATGAAGTGATTGACGTGATGCTGGAAGTCGGCACGGCCATGCCGTCCAAGCATAGGGAAACGGCGAAGGGCGGACTTGCGCAGACGCCGACCGGCAAAAAGATCCTGAAGGATCTGTACGGCAAGGAAGGCAAGAAATTAAGGGAAAAGGGTGCCAAAGCCAAGAAAGACGAAACCGGTGATTGATTTCACACCCATTTTCCTATAACGCCTAAGACGTTTTGCTTCTTTAAGGTACGATGAGGAAGAGAAGAAATTTAACATGCTCCGTGAGGGATTTCGTGATGAAACCCCTCTATTTTTTTTATCTATTTCTACCGCTTTAGCAATTTCCACATGCCTAAAAAGCCTGATACTATGCGGGTTTTCGGCATTTTATCCGCTTGGACGAGAAAAAACAGCATCTCGCCGAAATACGCTTCTTTACGAATCGTGGAAGCGTTTTTATGATGTGGATGGGTAGAAAATTCCGTGCCGGACGATCGGTATCGGATACCTGATCATTTTAGAATATTCCCTGCGCTCAGCTAGGGATCTTCGTCAACAAGGAGGAATGATAGGAAGCATCTTGCATTTGTAACGAGGACCGTATGAGTAAGCAAAGACACACAGATGAGAAGAAATGACGGGGGTAGAGTAGCGATCGCACAGATTCAGTCAGCCACAATCAAATGATGGATTTAGAGGAGGAACGCACATGACAAGAAAGTGGTTTCGTATGGCACTCGTGTTCACACTAATCATTTCGATCTTGGCCGCATGCAGCGGAGGAGATAAAGGGGCAGCTCCCGAGAAGGGCGGAGACACAGCGCCACCTCCAACGGCACCGGCAGATCCGAATCAATATGGGGATACTGGAGGTCTCGCGCTTCCATTGGTCGATAAACCGACAACAATCAATTGGATGGTCGTCAGCGAGAAAACCGACCTGAACGATTCCTTGCTTGCCAAGGAGATTGAGAAGCGAACCGGAATCAAAGTGAATTTCCAAGCCTATTCTTCGGCTACGTTTCAAGACAAACTGAAAGTAACCGTTGCCTCCGGCAAGCTCCCGGATATTATCCACGGGCTGACGCCTCCGGAGCTGAAGAAGATCGGCAAGCAGAAGGCGGTCGTTGCCATCAACGAATATCTCGACATGCTGCCGAACTTCAAAAAGATGTATGTCGATGAGAATCCGTGGGTCATTCCGTCCTACGGAGACGAATCCGGAAACATCTATACCTGGCCCGTTGCAAACATCAACCGTGACGTCAACCACGGCTTCCTGTACCGTAAAGATATTTTCGACGAGCTCGGCATCAAGGAATGGACAAATACCGACGAATTCTATCAGGCTCTCAAAAAATTGAAAGAAGCTTATCCGGACTCCTATCCTTACGCTTCCAAGACGAAGGAGCACATTTTCCGCGATTGGGCCTTCGGCTGGGGAATCGGCGGAGCCAACTATCCGACGTATTACGACGAGACGGCCAAGGTATGGAAGTACGCTACCATACAGCCCGAGCATAAAGAAATGCTGGATTTCATGAAGAAGCTGTACAACGAGGGACTCCTTGATCCGGAATTCATGACGGACACCGACGATTCCTGGACGGCGAAAATGACGTCAGGCAATAAATCCTTTGTGACCTATGACTGGATCGGACGTTTGGACCTGTTCTACAACCAGGTCAAGGATCAAAATTCGAACTATGATCTGCGATACGGCAATCCGGTTGGACCGACCGGCAACGGCAAGACGATCGAGAGCATTACGAACGGCTTCAGCATCGCGGTAGCGAACAACGACAACAAGGAAGCTTCCCTGAAGCTGCTCGATTACCTGACGAGCCCGTCCGGCGCCACGCTGGTGACGATGGGCGTAGAAGGCGAGACGTTCAAGATGGAAGGGGATAAGGCCGTCTATCCGGAGCTGACTGACGTGCCGCTGGTGGATATCAGCGTGCTGGAGGACCGTTACGGCCTGTGGCTGCAAGGTTTATATGTCAATTCCGATAAGCGCAGCGTGTACTTCAATTATACGGAAAAGGAACAGGAGGCTCAGGATAAGCTCCTGAACGGCAATAAATTCGAGCCGCTGGATCCGGTCGTGAATTTTACGGATGACGAAACCGCAACGATTGCGGAAATCCAAACCTCACTGAAGAAACTGGCGGATGAATTTAACGCGAAATACATTCTGAACAAAAATTACGGTGATGCCGAATGGCAGCAATGGCAGGCTCAGGCTGAGAAGCAGGGAGCCAAGCAGATCGTCGATATTTTCAACGCAGCCCAGAAGAGATTGGATGAAGCTACGAAATAATCTGCAGAAGAAATAGGAGTGATGGCGGCATCCGGGTACCATGCCCGGGTGCTGCTCATCATCTTAAGGAGGGAACACCATGTCAAGTGCAGGGACAGAGACAAAACTGGCCAACCCCCGCGGCGGGCTTGGGAGAAGAATGGTTTCGGCCTTTCAGCATATGAAGCGGGATAGACAGCTGTTGATTCTGTTTATCCCGTGCCTGTTGTTTTACGTTATTTTTCGTTACGGGCCCCTGTACGGCTTAATCATTGCCTTCAAGGACTACAGCGTATTTACCGGCATCATGGAGAGCGACTGGGTGGGGTTCAAGCATTTCGAGAAATTTTTCAGCAGTCCCGATTTCTGGCTGTTGTTCAAGAATACGCTGCTTCTCGGCGTATATAATCTGATTTTCGGCTTTCCTTTTCCCATCATTCTGGCGATTCTCCTCAACGAGGTCAGAGTGAAATGGTTCAAAAAGTCGGTTCAAACGCTCAGCTATCTCCCTTCGTTCCTGTCGGTGGTCATTATAAGCAGCATGATTATCGACTTCCTGTCGCCCAATCAGGGGATCATTAACCAGCTCATCGCGGCGTTAGGTTTTGAAAAGACGTATTTTCTCATTGAACCGAGCTGGTTTAGAACCATCTATGTTTCATCGGATATCTGGGCAACCGTCGGTTATGAGGCCATCATCTATATGGCTGCGATCGCCGGGATCAGCCCGTCGCTTTACGAAGCGGCCAAGGTGGATGGTGCCAAAAGGCGTCACATGATCTTCAGAATCACGATTCCTGCCATTCTTCCAACGATTATTATCATGTTTGTTTTGAAGACGGGGTCGATGCTTCGGATCGGATACGAGAAGGTACTGCTGCTTTATAATCCGATGACCTACGAGGTAGCGGACGTATTCTCGACTTATGTCTACCGGAAAGGTCTTCTGGAGAGCAATTATAGCTATGGCGCAGCCGTGGGCTTGTTCGAAGCCGTTGTCGCCATGATATTGCTGCTGTCCTCCAACTACTTCAGCAAGAGATTGGGAGGTAGCGGACTATGGTAAACAACAAACGATTCAGCCTTCGGAATATCTCGTTATTCGGCATCATCAACACGCTGATTCTGACATGCCTTGCCATTATTACCGTGTATCCCGTCGTATATATCACCGCCGTTTCCCTCAGCGCGACTTCCGAAGTGGTGCAGGGGAATATCACCTTGTTTCCCAAGGGTTTTAATCTGGACGCCTATGCCCAGGTGCTGAACGATGACCGGGTGCCGCGCGCCTACCTGAACACGATTTTTTATACCGCGCTCGGTACGGTCATTAACCTGCTGCTTACGGCAGTAGCGGCATATCCGCTCGCACGCAAAAATTTTTTCGGGCGCAAGTTTTTCCTGCTGGCGATCATCATGACCATGTTCCTGAATCCGGGGATCATTCCGAACTACCTGATCGTATCCGAGCTTGGCCTGCTGGACAGCGTATGGGCACTCGTGCTTCCGAATGCGATCTGGACCTTTGAGCTGTTAATCCTCAAAAGCTTTTACGAGAATATGTCGGAATCCCTGCGCGAGGCGGCCGTTGTCGACGGCGCTTCCGAGTACCGCATCCTGTTCCAGATCGTGCTTCCGCTGTCCAAACCGGCGCTGGCCTCGATCGGCCTGTTTTACTTCATGGGCCATTGGAACAGCTTCTTTATCCCGCTGATTTATCTGAACGATGCGAATATGTATCCGCTCCAGGTCGTGCTTCGGGATATGCTGATTTTCAGCGAGAACGGAAGCAACCCGAGTCTGGTGGATGCGTCGGCGCTCGCTCCGCAAGCCATGAAGAATGCGACGATTGTGCTGTCGATGATTCCGGTGCTGCTGATCTATCCGTTTGCCCAGAAGTATTTTGCTAAAGGGGTTATGCTTGGTTCCGAAAAGGGATGACGGGAAGGTGCCCGGGGCTTTCATGTTGAATATGAAGGGATGACATCCAAGAGAGGTGAATCCGTATGAATCGATTGATCGCCAACAGAGGCTTGCTTCAGATTTTCTTCGCTCTGCAACTGGTCGTCGGCATCATGTTCATATTCAATTACATCGTGTACAAGAATTCCATTACCGGAATTTACGACAAGGTGAGCGAGAACAACCGGATGGTGATCAGAAACATTATTCAGTCGTTTGATACCAGTTTCTCCTCCGTAAACAATTTGGTTTTTAATATTCATGCGCTTCCTTCGGACCGGATGCAGCTGGATAACGGCAAACTTGACATGGAGAAAGTCATCTCCCTGCAGGACAGCCTCACCAGCATTGTTTCCAATGTGGACATCGTGGAGGATGTGGTCATCTCGTTCGACAATCACGATCTGGCCATTACGACGCGCGGAACCAGCAATTTGGACGCTCTGTTCGACAGGCGGTACAAATCCCAGAAGTTCAACTCGATGTTCTGGAAGACGTTTACCCGATCGGAGCACGAGCTCACGATTTTTCCAGCGGAGGTTTATGCGGATCAGAGCAGCGGGTACGGCCGAAATCTGATGATTGCCGTGGACGGCAACAAGGTCAGAATGTCGAATAAAAACCTGATGATCCTGATTAACGTGAACCGATTGCTTAAAGGGATCGATCTGAATTCGATGATTCCGGGAGCCTCGCTCATCGTGCTGGATGCGAACCGGAACGTCATCTTGAGCACCGAGAAGGATCTGGATCTGGTAGGCATTCTAAACGACGTATACTTTAACCCGTCGCAGGAAGCCTCCCTCACGCATGACGATTTTGAGTACAATTTTTACAAATCGGACTATAACGGTTTTATATATATCAACAAGCTGCCGTACAAGTTTCAAAATATCGATTCCGTTACCAATGCCAATACGTGGATCATGTACGGCGCGATTGCGTTGAACGTCATTCTGTCGGTGCTGCTCAGCATTTATCTGTACCGGCCCGTGAAGAACATCGTGCAGCTGCTCGGGGGAAGTTCGCTGAAAGGGAATGATTTTGTAAAAATCCAGAGCGGCATCATCAAGGTCCAACGGGAGAATGAATCCCTGAAGAAGCAGATGGACCTGGTGGATGAAGATATTCGCCGCGGCGTGTTTCTGCAAACGCTGGACGGCCATCACCATTCGCGCGAGCAGGAAATGCAGATGCAGAAGCATTACACGCATTTTTTCCAGTGCCGGCATTTCATGATGGCGGCCGTGTATTTGCAGCCTGCCGGCAAGGGAGCATCGAAGGTGGATTTTGTCCTGGAGGAATTGACGGCCCAGATCCGAAGCAGCCTGCAGGGACGCTATGAACATGTGGTGGTTTATCATGTCGAAGAGCTGAGGTTCCTCGCGCTCATCGGTTTGGATCAGCCGTCGGACCGCAAACAGCTGGTACGGAAATTCGAAGAGTATATCCGCCTGTGCAACCAGGAGTATACGGATATGTTCACGGTGTGGGGCTGCGTAAGCCGGACGTATGAATCCAAGATCAGCAACTGCTGCGAAGCATACCGGAATATTAAGGATGGTCGGTTATACCGAAACGTGAATGCGGACACGGATATGGTCGATACGGAGCAAATCCGTTATGTCCCGGATATTTATTACCCGCTTCAGAAGATTGAGAAGCTGAGCAACTGCATGCTGAGCGGCAAGGTGGATGAAGGATTGCAGATCGTGAGTGACATTTTTCAGCAGAATGCGGATCTTCACATCCACCATCATCAGATGGTGCATATTGCGAAGAGCATGTTCTTTCTGGTCATGAAGCAGGCGGATTCGCCGTCCGTTGACCGCAACGAGCTGTTTTTGCTGGAGAGTGATTTCATCCGCAAGGTTGATCAAGCCTTTACCTATGAAGAGATTCAGAAGGCGCTGTTGGAAGTGATGCGCGTTGTGGCCAACACGCGGAACCATGATCCGCGGAGCAAGCTGAATCCCGCCTTCATCTCGCAATACATCGAACTTCATTATATGGAGAATCTGTATTTGGACCATATGGCCGAGGTGCTGGATACAAGCTCCAAATATTTCTCGAATTATTTCAAGAAGACATTCGGCGTGAATTATGTGGAGTATTTGAACAAGGTCCGATTATCGCACGCACGTGAATATCTCCGGAACACGGATCTCAGCATTGCCGAAATCGGAGAGAAAACGGGGTATTCGAACTCTTCCACATTTACGACAACGTTTAAGAAGTATAGCGGCGTATCGCCGAGCGAATATCGGAAAGCATCAGGAAAATAAGGTGGAGCAGGAGGGTTCATATTGAAGGCTGTTGCCACGATTCATGGAAAAGTGATCGTTGATCAAATTGAGAAGCCGGCCGAATTGCCGGCAGGTCATGTGCTGATTCGTACCGAATACTCGGCGGTCAGCCCGGGCACGGAAATGATCTTTATACGAAGGGCTTCGGATCAAAAAGTCATTATGGGTTACAGCGCCGTGGGGATCGTCGAAGACTTGGGAGAAGGCGTGAAGGGACTTGCCGTCGGTCAACGGGTGGCCTGCTATGGAGCACCTTACGTGCGCCATGCCCAGTGGCTTACCGTGCCTTCGAACCTGACGGCGATCGTTCCGGATGGAGTAGACCCGCAGGAAGCCGCGTTTGCGGGACTGGGAGCGATTGCGATCCATGCCCTGCGGGTTGCGGATCTGCGCTTCGGCGAATCGGCCGTGGTGGTCGGGCTTGGCATCCTGGGCCAGATGATTGCCCAGATCGCTCACGCGGCGGCTTGCCCCGTTGCGGGATTTGATCTGAATCCGGAGCGGGTTCAGGGATTGAAGCGGCATATTCCTTATGCCTATGACAATCAGGAACGGCTTGAGGAGCAGATTGGCATCATGACGGGCGGGCATGGAGCCGACAGCGTCATCCTGTGCGCAAGCGGTCCCGGGGAAGAGCTCATCAACGCGTCGATGACATGGATTCGGGATAAGGGGAAAATCGTCATCGTTGGCGATTTATCCATGACGTACGCGCGGGACCGGATGTTTGGCAAGGAAGCGCAGGTGCTCATATCGCGGGCCGGCGGTCCGGGGCGGTACGACGCAAGCTATGAACTCCGCAACACGGATTACCCGATCGGCTTTGTGCGCTGGACGGAAGGCCGCAACATCGCGGAATATATCCGTTTATTGGCTGAGGGGAGAATCTCGGTCAAACCGCTGATCTCGCATGTGGTCCCCGTGGATGAAGCGGGCAAGGCTTATGAGCGGTATGGCCCCGGATCAACGACGCTGGGGACGATATTTAGATACGATTCGGAGGCGGTGGGTGCGGGGGCCGACTAGATTGGCCAAGCGAAATAGTGATTGCCGTCTTTCCGGGCAGTGAATACTGCTAGCGGAAAGGCGGCTATTTTGCTTGTAGACGAATCCTGCCTGCGAAACTAATAATTTACAATAATATACAATTCTATTATACTCGTAGTAGATATGGATAATATCTCATTTTATATGGAGACAGTTACATATCTATCTATTCATACATACAAGCAGCAGTTCCCTCGTTTCCATCGATCATTGGAAGGGTGGTGGTTTATTCGAAACCGGTTTACCAGACTGTAGTGGTAATGGCTTTCCAATTCGAAAAACAAAGGAGCGAAGCGTGATGAAAGTATTCCGAAATTCGATCATCCGTAAGTCGGCTGTGTTGTTCTGTGCTGTTCTACTGATCTTGCCAGCCGGATTGTCTCTGGCGGCCAACAAGCCGTTTCCCCAACATACGTCGTATACGAGCGGTTCGATTAAACCAAACAATGTGACTCAGTCCGCGATGGACAATGCGGTCAAGAGCAAATGGAACAGCTGGAAAGGGTCTTTCTTGAAGCCTGCAGCGACAGGGCAATATTACGTAAAATACAATTCGGCGGGCGAGACGGTGTCCGAGGCTCATGGCTACGGGATGCTCTTCACCGTTCTGATGGCGGGATACGACAGTAATTCCCAGTCGTATTTCGACGGACTTTATCGCTATTACAAGGCGCATCCGAGTAATAACAATCCGTATCTGATGGCTTGGAAGCAGAACAGCAGCTTTCAGAATATAGGGGGAGCCAATTCGGCAACGGACGGCGATATGGACATTGCTTACGCACTCCTGCTGGCGGACAAGCAGTGGGGAAGCAGCGGATCGATTAATTACCTCCAGGCAGCTAAGGATATGATCAATGCGATCATGAGCAATGACGTGAATCAGTCGCAGTGGACACTGCGACTAGGCGATTGGGCAACCAGCGGCATTTTCGACACCGCCACGCGGCCATCGGATTTCATGCTGAACCATATGAAGGCATTCCGTGCGGCTACCAGCGATGCCCGTTGGGATAACGTCATTAACAAAACCTATACCATCATCAACTCCATTTATAACGGCTACAGCTCCAATACCGGCTTGCTTCCGGATTTTGTCGTCATGTCGGGCAGCAATTATCAGCCTGCGGAAGGGGGATTCCTGGAAGGGGCGAATGATGGAAAATACTATTACAATTCGTCCCGGACTCCTTGGCGGATTACGACGGACTATCTGATGACCGGCGATACGCGCGCGCTGAATCAATTGAACAAGATGAACACATTCATTAAATCAGCCACAAGCAGTAATCCAGCCAACGTCAAGGCAGGGTATAACCTGAACGGCACCGTGCTGGTGACATATAACAGTGGGGCGTTCTATGCTCCTTTTGGCGTAAGTGCGATGACTTCGTCCAGCCACCAGAGCTGGCTGAATTCGGTATGGAATTACACGGCGAACGCATCTGCAGAGGGATATTATGAGGAAAGCATTAAGCTGTTCTCGATGATCGTCATGTCGGGTAACTGGTGGACATATTAAAACATTATGCTGTTTAACTTCATGTAAATATAAAATAAACCCTCGATCCGTATTGGATCGGGGGTTTTTAGGACTTTCCTACCAATAATTGATTTATAGCAAAAAATGATAAGAATTCGCATTGATATTTTATGTTGAGCAGTGTTAATATCTTATCAAATATAAAACATTTTATATTATTATAAATTAAATAACCAGAGGTTTTATCGTAATTGACATCTTGTTTTTTATTTATGAAAGGGTTTACAAAAAAGAGCGAATCGAAGGGAGAATCGTATGAACAAGAGCATGCTGCGTAAGACAGCTGCGGCAGGGATAGCCGCAGTTTTAATGGCTGGGGGCTTAGGCACTGCAGGCCAAGGGCCCGCATCAAGCGGTCCGGACGTTTACGCGGAGGCAGCCCCGCTGAAGAAGGGGGAGAAGGCACCGGTATTCCGGGAGGCTTCCGTGCACGATCCGTCCGTAATCAAAACAGGAGATACATACTATGTGTTCGGTTCCCATCTGGCTGCGGCCAAATCGAAGGGCCTGATGAGCTGGGATATGGTCGCGTCCGGAGTCGCAACCGGCAATCCACTGATTCCGAACGTAACGGAAGAGCTGAAAGAAACGCTGGAATGGGCGCAAAGCGATACGTTGTGGGCGGCCGACGTGATTCAGCTGGCAGATGGTAAATTCTATATGTACTATAACGCCTGCAAAGGGGATTCCCCTCGATCCGCCATGGGGATCGCCGTTGCCGATCAGATCGAAGGCCCGTATAAGGATACCGGCATCATTCTGAAATCCGGCATGTGGGACGAGATCAGTGAAGATGGAACCATCTATGATGCAACGAAGCACCCGAATGTCGTCGATCCGGATGTGTTCTTTGATAAGAACGGCAAGCTGTGGATGGTATACGGCTCCTATTCCGGCGGCATTTTCATTATGGAGATGGATCCCAAGACCGGAAAACCGCTGCCTGGGCAAGGATACGGCAAGAAGCTGCTGGGGGGGAATCACAGCCGGATCGAAGGGCCTTACATGCTGTATAACCCGGCCACGGACTATTATTACCTGTATCTGTCCTACGGAGGATTGGATGCAGTTGGCGGCTACAATATGCGGGTCGTCCGCTCCAAAAATCCGGATGGTCCTTTCTACGATGCGGAGGGCAACGATATGACAGAGGTGAAGGCCGATCCGGCCCTTCCGCTTTTTGATGACCGGTCGATTGAGCCGTATGGCGTAAAGCTGATGGGGAACTATTTGTTTAAGCGTATGATCGGTGATCCGGGAACGGGGATCGGCACCGGGGCCGTATCGCCGGGCCATAACTCCGTCTATTATGATGAGCAGAGCGGAAGAACATTTCTTATCTTTCACAGCCGCTTCCCGCAGCGGGGAGAAGAGCATGAAATCCGGGTGCATGAATTGTATATGAACCAGGACGGCTGGCCGGTATCGGCTCCATACCGCTATGCGGGCGAGGAGGCCAAGGAATCCAAGAAAATTACGCCGAATGATGCGGCTGGAGACTACAAGCTGATTCAACACGGTAAAGATATATCATCCGCCATGAAAGAATCGGTGCCGATTGAGCTTCATAAGAACGGTAAAGTGACGGGTGGGGCATCCGGGACATGGAAGATCAGCGGAAAGCGGGATGTAACGCTTAATCTGGATGGGAAGAGTTATAAAGGCGTACTGACTCTGCAGTGGGACCCGGAGGCGAAGCGGCAGGTGATGACCTTTACAGCCCTTTCGGCGGACGGTACAGCGGTGTGGGGTGCGCGTCAGCTTGATCGCAGCGACAGGGAACTCGTGGATGCCGTGAAGAAGGACCTGTCCCTCGGGGATGTGAGCGGAATTTTCTACGATCTGGCTTTGCCGTCCGAAGCTTCCGGCGGTGCCGTCATTCGCTGGACCTCCTCTCATCCCGAGGTCATATCGACGGAGGGTAAGCTGAATCGTCCTGCGGCCGGGGCGGGGGACGCGAAGGTTACGCTGATCGCCCAGATTACGAAAGGCAAAGCGAAAACTTCCAAAACCTTTGACGTGACCGTGCTGCAGCAGTCGGCAGGGCCAGTGCTGCTGAACTATCCGTTCAGCGAGGATAAAGAAGGCACGGTGTTCGACACCTCGGATAACGGATTTCATGGGAAGGTTCTTGGTGGAGTCCAGTGGAATGAGAAGAGCTGGCAGGGAGGCGGAATGGACTTTAACGGCTCGGACGGCTATATTGAACTGCCGAATCGGGTTACGGATACAGAGGACTTTACCTTTGCTGCTTGGGTATATTGGAAGGGTGGAGCACCATGGCAGCGAGTACTGGATGCCGGCAGCGGGCTCGCCAGGCATATGTTCCTGACGCCATCCCAGCACGCCGGCGTCCTCCAGTTTACGATTCACGATAATGGCGGAGACCAGAGCCTCCTTAGCAACGCGCCGCTTCCGGTGAATGCATGGACGCATGTAGCCGTGACCCTTCAGGGGGATACGGGCAAATTGTACGTGAACGGTCAAGTCGTGGCCGCCGGAGATCATATGAAGCTGAATCCGAATGAACTGCTGACAACGGAAGCTTATTTAGGTAAAAGCCGCTTTGCGGCCGACCCATATTTTAACGGGAGCTTGGATGAGGTGCGGATGTATAACAAGGCGCTGACCGACAATGAAATCAAGAAACTGGCCGAATGACTTTACACGATGAATCATGAGTTATGCGTGCAGACTACCGTCTGCACGCTTTTTGTATTGGCGTTTAAAATAACGGTTGACAGGAGGATGTATTTCATATATCTTGATATTAAGTTAAGCGACTATATAAAAGTTAGTCGATTGAAAGGAGTAAGTATAAAGTGCATAAACGTTAGCGAAGTAAAGCGGGTTAATCATTCTACACCTATATATCTTTATATAAAGATATTAATGAACAGGGTCGATGAATTTCTATAAATAATGAACATGAATATGGAGGCGTACAAAATGGCTATAGATATTGGATTGTTGATACTTCGTTTGGTGGTTGGGTTGTCGTTCATGGCGCACGGCGCACAGAAGCTGTTTGGATGGTTTGGTGGTTACGGGCCGAAAGGCACGGGCGGCTGGATGGAATCGGTTGGCATTAAGCCTGGGGTCGCGATCGCGGTGTTGTCAGGTTTGATGGAGCTGGTTGGCGGGCTGCTGCTGGCGGCCGGATTTCTCACGGTGCTCGGCGCCGCGTTGATCACGCTGACGATGCTGGGCGCCATCGTGAAGGTGCATGGCCGGAACGGGTATTGGTCCACAGCGAATGGATACGAGTATAATTTGCTGTTGATCGCAGTGGCCGTTGCACTGGCACTCACGGGTGCAGGCGCGTATTCACTGGATGCGGTAATCTCTAACTAATCGATGATGGGGGCGTGCAGATATGAGTGATCTGACAACATTAATTAAGAGCCGGAGATCGGCTAATCTGTTTATGGAAGGGATTGAAATCCCGGATCAGGATTTGAATGATATATTTAATGAAGTTAAATATGCTCCTTCGGCTTTTAATTTGCAGCATACGCACTATGTTGTAGTGAAGGATCCCGATATCAAGCACAAGGTTTACGAAGCCGCCAACAAGCAGCATAAGATACTCACCGCGTCGGCCGTCATCGTGGTGCTGGGGAATAAGCAGGCCTACCAGGATATCGGGAGAATGAATGAGGGCTTTCTGAATTTAGGCGTGATCGACAAGCTCGAATATGACATGACGGTTGAATCAGTGAAGAACTTTTATGAAGCAGGTGGAGAATCCTTTATGAGGGATGAAGCCATCCGGAATGCCAGTCTATCCGCCATGTTAATGATGATGGTGGCCAAGGACAAGGGATGGGATACCTGCCCGATGATCGGATTTGATCCCGAGGTCCTGCAGAAGGATCTGAGCATTCCGGACTCTTATGTGCCCGCCATGCTGATCGCGATCGGCAAGGAGGATGTAAGAAAGCCTCGTCCCCGGGGCTATCGCAAGCCAGTATTGGAATTTGTAAGCTATAATCAATTTAATTAATGCATGATATGAGAAGGAGCTCCCGCAACAGGTCTTTAGATCTGGCGGGAGCTTTTTTCATCCGCAATGATAAACATTCCTCTCTATTATGACGATGATGAATATAAAGAGATCGGTGCAGCGCCAATCCTAAAATACATTTGTACTCGTTATATGGGGGTGAACGAAATGAAGACGAGGAAGCAGCCGTATCAGCGATCCGGACAGATCCTGGTTCTGACTGTCATGACGATTATGCTAATGGTCGCATGCACGAAGGAGGTGCCGGGATCCATACAGCAAAATAGATCGACTGCCGCCGCGCCGAGTGCAGGAGAAGCCGGGAATCAATCGGAAATGCCGGCAGCAGCAACGGAAAGTTTGCGTACGGCATTCCAGCCGGAAGATCAAAGCAATCACCAGGCTAAGCAAGAATCGGAGCCGTCGGAGGGGGAGTCCAACCACAATCCGATTGAAGCGGTTCTCGACATGTATGAGGCGCTTCAGGCTAACGATTTCGCCACGTATTTCCGTCATGCTGACATTCCGAGCGTCCGTATGTCCCCTGCCAAGCTGGAGGTGTTATTCGAAGAGGCCGGCAAGCGTGAAGTGAGACCGGAACGATTCAAGCTTTTTAATCGAGAGGGGCTGGATCGGGAAAGCCGTCAGTTGTTATCTCTTACGTACGGCAGCCAAGCCGAGATTGTGCTGGAGGAGCTCAGTCAGGGCGATCAGAATCTGTGGTTTGTGACGGCGTTCACGGATGGACTTAAAGTTGTGGAGCAATCCACGATCTACCCCGGAGCCTACGAGCTTGGAAGAGAGGCGACGATGGAAGAACTTATCGCTATAGAGATCCAGCATACAGCTGGAGACAGGGCATTTCTTGCCGCGAAAGCGAAAAAGCCTGTATGGAACCCGGTGCAGACCGTTTCCCTGCTGTATCAGGCAGCGCAGACGGAGGATACGGAAACCTTTTACGCGATGTCGGGCGGAGGTGAGGGGTACTTTTCAGGTCAGTACGCCCGGGACATGGTGGAATTTACGGAATGGATGAAGTCTTTTGAAAGCGTGCAGCATATTTCAATCGAATCGGTCCCGCGGGAGAATATGGCCGCGAGTTATAGAGAAGAATATAATGAACGCTTTGGCGACGCATGGCAATTCATTGTGGCTTGGGACCCGAAGGATGAAGCGGGCTATCAAGGGACATACTGGATTATGGCGCCTAGCGAAGACGGAACGCGATATGTCGTAAAGCAGACGCTTACCGCCAACCTGGAATCCTTTTTTAAATGAGGAATACATACATAGCGAAGACAAACATAGCAGCCCCGCTCATGAAGAGCAGGGCTGCTATGTTGTCGGCAAGGGTTTGCCTGATTACGGCTGAAGATTTTGGAGCATATCCATCGTTTCGTTAATTTTATTGATGGTTTGAACGATGTTGGAATTCTGGAAGTCGGTCACTCCGTTCTGGATTTGATCCATATAGCCGTTGATGTCGGTCAGCAGCGTGTCGTTTAAAGCGACCAGCTGTTCATGGATGGTCTGCGCAAAAGCAGGGGCTTCGATGCCATTAAACTCCGAGATCCGGGTTTTCATTGCTTCGAGTTCTTGGGTCAGCGTTTCCTTGGCATCTGTATTCGTGGCGGCCTGTTGGGCAAGCTCCGGAATGGACTCGGCAAATTGGGATGTTTCATTTATAAAAGTGGTGGCTTCTTTCGTATAATCCAAGGAATTGTTCACGCTGTCCACCAAGGAACAGCCGGAGAGAACTCCCAGAACAAGTGAAATTAACAATAATCTTTTGATCATTTCTCATCCTCCTGTCGTCTAAACGCAGTTCTTATACGTTGTATACGTATGACAAGGAGAATGGTTGTATTTTTTTCGCGCGAGCGGGCAGGTACTTTCAGGCAACGCTGAACAGCCAACATTTCCTGAGAAGGCTGGGAAGGGATTAATATTTCCCTAGCAGGTAGCGAACAAGCTCAATCAAACCCGCCAGGATAACGCCGGACTTTGGGCTTTCGGCTGACCGAGTCGGCTTCTCAGGCTGGATGCCTTCCCCCAGCGAAGTCACGTCAACGGATGAGGAGGGACCGGTATTTCCGCATAGATGGGGTTTCAGCTTTTCCCCGCTTTTCTCGGCGAACACGATATATTCCTTGCCTGTTTCAAAGGATTCCCAGCCATTGGAATAAAGGGTGACGGTTGGTGAATCCGATTCCCCCTTCCACCACTCGGAAACCTGGAATACATATTTGCTTTTGGATATATCGGCTTTAGGATTGGACGAGGCCAACGTGCCCCTGAATACCGCGTCCGAGGTGTTTAACTCTTCGGTAACCTTTCGAGGCTCCGCGCATGACAAGGCGGATACCGTGGAGTGATCTGCGCCAAGCCATAATCCGACAGTAAGGGAAAGAGCGATCATGGCGAGAAAGCCTTTTTTCATATCGGCGTCTCCTTTCGGGATGATTATGTATTTAGACGAGGAGGGGTTTGCCATTGTTGCAGCGTACTTGGAAATAAATCCGATGCCCATATGGCTGCAGGTGCGGGGAGCTTGGGTTTTAGAATTCGCAGGTGCTGCAGAAGCGCAAATACCCCGCAAGCCAAAATGGCTGCGGAGCATGGACGTAAACGCGTATGGTGGGCCGTTGTTTTTTTCACGATAATGGTTAGTAGTCCAGGACAGGAGCGGGAACAGCAGACCAGATTAGATCTGTCTTGCTTCCAGCCGTTTGGCGATAATGGACAGAAGATAATTCAGCGTGAAGTACAGCAAGGACGCAAAAACAAGGGCAGGAATAACATAGGCATAGCTGGAACCGCTAAGAATTTGCACGTTGCGCATCAGCTCAGGCAGTGAAATGATCACGGCGAGCGATGTGTCCTTAATGAGCGAGATGAACTGGCTCACCATGGGTGGGGACATCCGGCGCAGCGCCAGCGGGAGAATCACGTGCCGCAGTGTCTGCATATAAGAGAGACCGGAGGCCCGGGCCGCTTCGATCTGGCCTTTATCCACCGATACGAGGCCGCTGCGGATAATTTCGGCGATCATGGCTCCTTCAAAAATGCTCAGGCCGACGACGGCCGCCCAGAAGGTGGGAATACGAATCCCGGTCTGGGGCAGAACCATCCCGATGAAGAAAATGATCAGCAGCAGCGGCAAATTGCGGATAATATCCACCAATATGGCCGTCGTCCTCGACAGGAAGGGGGTTTTCGTATACCTCACGGTCCCGAGCACGGTTCCAATGATGAAGCTGAATACAATGGATAAGCCGGCAACCTGCACCGTGATCCAAAAGCCTTGAAGGAGATATCGCAGATTCGGCCAGGAGTATGCACCGATAAAATCCATCTCATGCCACCTCCTGTTTATTAGGCAAACTTCGTGTTAACGTCAATTGCTTCTCGCAAAGCGGCGTTCCATGTAATGGACGGCCAGGCTGAGCGGTATGGTCAGGAGCAGGTAGAACAGGGCTACAAACGTATAGACGGGAATGCCTTTGAAGGTGCTCAGGTTAATCAGATCGGCGTAATACATCAGGTCGAGTCCGGCGATAACGCCCAGGACCGAGGAGTTCTTGACCAAATTGATCAATTGGTTGCCGATGGCCGGCAGTACGATTTTGATCGCCTGCGGAAGAATGATGTAGCGCATGTTCTGGATATAACTCAGCCCGGAGGAGCGAGCCGCCTCCGACTGTCCGGAGGGTACCGCCTGGATCCCCGCCCGAATGGCTTCGGCAATGAAGGCAGCCGTATACACCATCAGCCCAAGCGTACCCGAGGTGAACGGATCAACCGGTATGCCGAGAGAGGGCAGGCCCAGGAAAAAGAAAAAGACAACCACCAGGAGCGGAATGTTACGGATAAACTCTACATAGATGGCGCCGATGGTTTTTAATATGCGGAATGGGGCAATCCGCAAGATGGCGATCAAGGTGCCCAGCACCAAGCTGCCGATCAGCCCAAGCAGGCTGGCGAGAATGGTCTGGCCCAGGCCAGCCATGAATTGATCCCAATGCTGGGTCAGAATGTTGAAATCCCACAAGGTCACAATGCTTCACCTCCAATGAGGGATGATGGTCGTTTAGCCGGTCGAAAGCAGCCAGGCAGTCCCGCCCGGGTAAAAGGGAGGAACCTGATTGGAGCCATGACGCCTTAGGCCCGGCCCGACCATTACATGCTTGCAGTTATTCCGGTTTCACGCCCATCCATTGCTCATACAGTTTGTCGTATTCGCCGCTATCCTTCAGCTCCTTCAACAGCTCGTTGACGGTTTTCACAAACTCCGGATTTCCTTTTTTGATGGCCATGCCGTATGGTTCATCCGTAAAGTTGCCGCCGACCAGCTCAAAGCTCGGGTCCTGCTGCTGCATGCCGAGGAGGATGGAATTGTCGGTGGTCAGGGCGTCCCCCTGTCCCGCCTTGAGTGCGGTGAAGGCGTCCTGATAATTCTCGAATTCGAGAATGACTGCGTCGGGCGCTTTCTCGCGGATATTTTGCGCGGATGTGGAGCCTTTTACCGTGAGCACCTTCGTATCTTTGTTCAGGCTTTCCAGACCCGTGATCGGGCTTCCCTTCTTCACCAGCAGCGATTGGCCGGCCTCAAAATACACATCGCTGAAGTCCACCTGCTCCTTGCGCTCCTCCGTTATGGTCATCGTGGCGATAATGATGTCGATGTCCCCGTTCTTCAGCATGTCGATCCGGGTTTTGGAGGTAACTTCCTTCAGCTCGACCTTGGTCTCGTCACCGAGAATCTTTTTGGCCAGCGCTTTGGCGATGTCGATATCGAAACCCTCCACATTGCCGGTGGCAGGATCCTGCAGTCCAAACAGCTTTGTATCATATTTTACGCCGGCTACAAGCTTACCCCGTTTCTTAATCGCCTCGAGGGTGTCCGTATTGCCGGAACCCCCGCATCCGGATGCGATCAGCATGATCACTAACGCTAACAAGGCCGCGCTCCACCTGAAGGTCCTCGTAAATCTTCTTTTCATATCCCCAGTTCCCCCTAAAAAGTATATTTTCTCTTCATGAGCAAGCCCCTGAAGAGCAGCATTGCGGAAATTCAATCCTTCCCGCCCCTACGCACCAAGTCCGGGTTAGTGATGCAGCAGACGGCTCAGGAAGGCCCGTGCTCTTTCTTCCCGCGGCTGATTGAAAAACTCGGAGGCGGGCGCATCCTCGATAATCCGGCCTTCGTCCATAAAGACGATTCGATCCGCGGCTTCGCGGGCGAAGCCCATCTCATGGGTAACCACGGCCATGGTCATGCCTTGGTGGGCGAGTGAGCGCATGACGTCGAGCACTTCGCCGATCATCTCCGGGTCGAGTGCGGACGTCGGTTCATCAAACAGCATAATCTTCGGGTTCATGGTCAATCCGCGGGCAATCGCAACCCGCTGCTGCTGGCCGCCCGAGAGCTGGGATGGATAGCTGTCCGCTTTGTCCGCGATGCCGACCCGCTGCAGGTACGTCATCGCTTTTTCCGTCGCCTCCGCTTTGGACATCCCCAGAACCTTCATGGGGGCGAGAATAATGTTGTCGATCACTTTTTTGTGCGGGTACAGGTTGAAATGCTGGAAGACCATCCCGATATTCCGCCTGAATGCATTGATGTCGATCTTTCTTTCATGCAGCTTGACGCCATTCACGACAAGCTCCCCATCCGTAATGCTTTCGAGCCGATTGATGCACCGCAGCAGCGTGCTTTTACCGGAGCCGGAAGGTCCAACGATGACAACGACTTCCCCCTGGGAAATGGTCAGGTCGATTTCTTTCAGAACATGGAAGGTTCCGAAAAATTTATTGACGCGGCTAAATTCAATCAGTAGAAATCCCCTCCTATTCACTTCGAATTGGACGCCTGCATGCATGTAAGCTATTGTCCTGTTTGGGTGCCAGGCCCTTTTTACACTGGTATGGCAAAGGGAGCTTGTTCCATGCCACTTTTAGGAAAATTTAGTATCCAAGCGGTGGGGAGTGAGATATAATAGGGGGCGTAATCATATGGAGGAGGCAACATGGAGAAACGTGCAAAATTAACCGAAATCGACCTGGTTCGGGGCTTTGCGATGATGGGCGTGCTGATGGTGCATGCAACGTCGTTCGCCACAGTTCAGATGCGCGGGGACGATTTTTTTGGCTTGTATAACTTCCTGAACATATTTTCGAAGGTGGGAACGACGACCTTTATATTTCTGAGCAGCTTTGTGCTGTTCTATAATTATTATCACCGTCCGTTCAAGGGCCGTGACCTTGCGCGGTTCTTCAAAAACCGGCTGATGTATATCCTGGTGCCGTATTTGCTGTTCTCGGTTTTGTTCTTTACGGTGGCCTGGTATCATCGCGGGGGCGAGACCGATCTGGCGGCGATGCTGGAGAGCTTCTGGCCCAAGCTGGCAACGGGAAAATCCTACACGCACTTATATTTCATCTTCATTAACATTCAGTTCTACGTGCTGTTCCCGCTCGTGCTGATGCTGCTGAAGCGATTCCGCGGCTTCGCGGCGGTCTGCGTGCTGGTGGGCATTGCATTGCAGTGGCTCTTCTATTTCGGCAATGATGCCTGGTGGGACGTAACGAACCGAAACAGCTGGTCGCTGTCGTTTCTGTCGTATTATTTTCTCGGAGGATGGACTGGCATTTATTATGACCGGGTCAAGGATTGGCTGACATCAGCGCAGCATGCTGCAAGACCGGCGCTGCGCAAGCTGGGCTGGATCTCGCTCTGGGCGGTATGGCTGGGCGCCGCGCTGGTGCATATCGGTCTTCGATACAATCAGCGGCTGCTGGGGACGGAATATCATCCGCTGCTCTACGATGCTTTTTGGAATGTGCATACGTTAACCACCGCCCTGGTCATGCTTCAGGTCGCGCTGTTCTTCGGGAATAAGAGAGTTTGGTGGTTGAACGGGTTCCGGCGGCTCGGGGTGTATTCCTTCGGCGTTTATCTAGTGCATCCGCTGGTGCTCCTCCTCTACCGGGATTTTCCTCCACAGACGGAGAACTCCTGGCTGCTGCTCGCGTGGTATGCCGGCGGTCTTGTCAGCGCGGTGGCGGTTTCTTATATAGTGGTCTACAGCATGAGCCGTCTGGGAGGCTGGACCTGGATCTTCTTCGGTAAACTGCCGGGCAGCTTGCGGAAGGGTAAATCATCAAGTCCTTCAGTTCCGGCCAAGCCGGTTACGGAGGTATCATCATAATCTTGGTAGACGGGAAAGGCGTTATCCTCGATAAGAGGAGAGCGCCTTTTTCTTTTGGCCGGTGGCCGATATTTCAGAATGGTTCCCTGATTTTCGGAATGAGGCTTATTGCCCGGCATGGCATGTTATATTTTGTTTGATGTTTGGCCTGTGGGACGCATGTCGTCGTTGGTATGGACAGGTCAATTACATTCGTTACAGACATGGAAGCGAGGGAATGCCAATATGAATGATAGCAGAAATCCTTTGGTAAACGGTTTTGTTAAGGCGGACGGCAAACGCGTGGTGAATGGGGACGGGCAGGAAATTCTGCTGCAGGGAGTCGGACTTGGCAGCTGGCTGCTGCCGGAAGGATACATGTGGAAAATGCCGGAGCAGGGGGACCGCCCGCGGCGCATCGAGGGCATGATCAGGGATCTGATCGGCGAGGAGAAGGCGTCCGTGTTCTGGGAGACCTATTACGAGCGGTATATCGCAGAGGCCGACATCCGGCAGATCGCTGCCGAGGGCTTTAACTCCATTCGGGTACCGATCAATGCCAGGTTTATGATGGAGGAAGGGCAGCAGCCACCCTTTGTGTACCACGAAGGACATTTGAAGCTCATCGATCAGGTAATCGATTGGTGCAGGACGTATTCGCTGTATGTTATTCTGGATTTGCATGGCGCGCCCGGCGGACAGACCGGCGCCAATATCGACGATTCCGAGCGGGATTTGCCGGAGCTGTTCACGGATCGACTGAACGCGGAGCGGACCGTGGCGCTGTGGCGTTTGCTGGCGGAACGATATAAAGACGAGTGGATCGTTGCCGGTTACGACCTGCTTAACGAACCGCTGCCTGACTGGTTCAGCAAGTATAATGACCGGGTGATGCCGCTGTATAAGGAAATCACCGCGGCTATACGCGAAGTGGACAAGCGGCACATGATCATTCTGGAAGGCGTGCACTGGTCTACGGACTGGAGCATTTTCAACGATACATTCGATGATAACCTGATGCTGCAGTTCCATAAGTATTGGAACAATCCCGACACGGAGAGCATTCAGAAGTATATCGATCTGCGCGAGGAGTGGAATGTGCCGATCTTTATGGGAGAAGGCGGGGAGAACAACCCGCAGTGGTATACGGGGGCCTTCCGGATGTTCGAGGACCACAACATATCCTGGAACTTCTGGACCTGGAAGAAGATGAACACCCAGAATTCGCCGTTCTCGATCCGCATGCCGGAAGGCTGGGAGAAGCTGACGGGTTACCTGGAAGGCGGTGAGAAGCCGTCTTCAGCCGAAGCCGAAGCGATTCTTGACGAATACCTGGACCGTCTTCCGCTGGCAGCCTGCGATGCTTACCCGAATGTATCCCGGTCGCTGCTGCGCCGGCTGCCCATTCAGATCCCGGCAGAGTTTTACGGATATCGGGGCGAGGGCATTTCTTATCATATTGAAACGAAGGCCAGCCAGGGTATCGGCTTCCGGATTTCTGACGGCGTTCCGATGCGGATGATTACGGGCAAGGCGGAGAAACCAAGCTACGCTCCGGAAGGCGGCAAGCCATGGATAGAGGATAACCTGGTATGCGTTCAGCTCCGGGAGGGCGATTGGCTTGCATATGATGCACTTTGCGATTCTGTAGATGTCTTTCATCTAGACATTCGGGCCCTGATTCCCGAGGGAACGGTGGATATCATGCTCCAGATCGGGGACCGGGAGCCTGAGCTTATCTCCTTGTCTGACTCTGGCGAAGGACAGTGGGACGTCCATAGGTTGGCTGAGGCTATGCCGATTGAGGAAGGCCCTGTGGATCTGGTGTTGATGGTGAATAAGGGCCGAATCGAGCTGGATTGGCTGGAATTTACCGAAGCGCGTTAAATTTATAAGTTGAAGGGGAGATGGCGCTGTGACGAAACAGGCTGCAATATCGGAAGGGTTGTGCCAATGGCTGGATGGCTCGGATCTGGAGTCGAAACAGTATGAAGCGATGATGCTATTGAGCGTAACCGAAGATGGATGGCCGAATACGGCCATGCTCAGCGTGGGGGAGGTGCTGGCCTTAGACCGGAGCCGGCTTCGACTTGCATTATGGCAGGGAACGGTTACGACTGGCAATCTTCTTCGCACCGAACAAGGCACATTGGTGGCGATCCATGATGGAGCGGCCCATTATGTTCGGCTGCGTCTTCAAGCGCTTCCCGATCTGCCGGATGCCCGGCATCCGCTGCAGCGTTTTGATGCCGAGGTAGTGGCTGTTCGCGAAGATATCGCGAAGTATGCGGATATTATATCGGCCGTGAAGTTTCAGCTGCACGACCCGGATGAAGTCCTGCAGCGCTGGAAGGAAACGCTGGAGGAATTGCGAAAGTAAACGTTTACGCGTAAAAAACCTGCTCCGGATCCAGCTCCCGGCATATGCCGGGAGTTGTATATGCCTGCTTGTGCTTAATCGGAATGATGCCGAATAAAATAACTTTAATTTTTCCGCAGAATCTTTTGCATTGGTATTTGCTATCGTCGGTCAAATGTGTTAAGATATGAATATCGAAATCGACCTGAATTCACATATTGTAGAGGGTTGTCATTTCTGATAACCTTGTGCAATATGTGAATTTTTTTATTCCGTCTGCGAAGAAAAAAAGGTCATGTAAATATATATCAAGGAGGATTCCCCCATGCAAACAGGAACTGTTAAATGGTTTAATGCTGAAAAGGGCTTTGGTTTCATCGAAGTTGAAGGCGGTAACGATGTATTCGTTCACTTCAGCGCGATCCAAGGCGACGGCTTCAAAACGCTTGACGAAGGCCAACGCGTTGAATTCAACATCGTTGAAGGAAACCGTGGACCACAAGCTGAGAACGTTGTTAAATTGTAATTACAATTGAAGACTGCCCTTAATGTGCGACATTAAGGGCAGTTTTCTTTTATACGGCGTTTCTATTTTCTAAGACGAGAATAAGGAGGAGCGTTCATGTATTCGCGTAAAAACTCGATGGAGAGTATTCCTGAAGAAATAACGGAAGTTTGGGCATGCACAAAGGAAGACTGCAAAGGGTGGATGCGGGACGATTTTGCGTTCGACACGGAACCGGTATGCCATTTGTGTCAATCCCCTATGGTCAAGGAAACGAGAAGCCTGCCGCAGCTAGTTAATACCAATAAACAACAGAAATCTCTGGCTAAGGGGATTCAGATCGAGCGCAAATAGCAGCTAATACCTAGAGAAAGCGCTGGGCAAACACAAATTCTTCTTGAAGCTACCTTCGGATTTTATGGTAAATCCGTCTATTTCTGTTTCATTGGAAGGAGAATGGTTAGTAATACGTGTACCCTTTCATTCTGATTCAGAATGATGTTACATCATAAGGGACGCAAAATTCAAAGGAGTGAAATGTATTGAACACGCAAACCGAGGTACTGAAGCGAAACATTGACAACATGATCAGCCAGGATAACCAAGGCGGCTTGAACGATCAGGAGAAATTCATCATGCAGAAGCTGATGCGTGAGAAATACCAACAGGAACACGAAAGCAAACAGGAACAACACGGGGAAGACAAAGGGGAATAACTGGGGAACCGTTTGATATACGTAAGGAAAAAACGATAACGCCGCCATGACGATCCGATAGATCGCTTGCGGCGAAAGATCGTTAGCAAGAGGGAAGGCATGAATGGCAGCTGTGGAGGCTGCTGTTCATGCCTTTTTTTGTTCCTGGAATGAGCATAGGGCGCAATATTTCGCTTTTGGGTAACATTTTTTCGTAAATGCCGGAGTCTACCCGAAAAATGAGCCCCTTGAAACGAAATCTGAAACCTTTCGTGCAGAGAAAGGACGATCTACAATATAAACATAGAGAATGTAAAGGTTTTCAAAATGATAGGATCAACTTGGAGGTCATAACCATGCAAAATCAACTTCATGCCGATGTTTCCGAAACCGGTGTCGGTCCCTCAATGGAGCCTTCTGTACAGAAGAAGCTTGACAGAAAAAGATGGCTCAGAAAGCTCTACGGCCAACGACATCTCCAAATTATGGCGCTGCTCGGCGTTGCGTGGATGATCATCTTTAACTACATTCCCATGTACGGTGTCATCATTGCATTTAAAGAATTCAATATCGTGAAGTCCATTGGCGAAGCTCCATGGGTAGGGCTTGCGCACTTCAAGGAGTTTTTCTCCGACGAGGACTTTACAAACGTCATGCGGAACACGCTCGGGATCAGCTTGCTGAAGCTGTTTATCGGATTTCCGCTTCCGATCGTTTTTGCACTCTTTCTGAACGAAATCCGGTCCGTTCGCTACAAGAGGACCATTCAGACGATTTCTTATCTGCCTCACTTCTTGTCATGGGTCATTCTCGGCGGTATTCTGATGACCTGGCTTGCGGATATCGGGATTATCAACAATATCTTGCTGGCTCTGCATATGATCGATGAGCCGATCACCTATCTGGCCGAACCGAAATACTTCTGGGGAATTATTATCACTTCGGATATATGGAAGGAGCTTGGCTGGTCCGCGATTATCTATCTGGCGGCCATTGCCAGCATTTCGCCTGAAATGTACGAGGCGTCGACGATTGATGGCGCAGGCCGGTTTCAGAAAATGTGGTATATCACGCTGCCAAGCATCAAATCGACCATATCCATCCTCTTCATTCTTGCGGTTGGTGGTGTGCTGAACTCCAACTTCGATCAGATTTTGGTGCTCCGAAACTCGCTGAACGAAAGCGCGAGCAACGTCATCGATATTTTTGTGTACCACACCGGGATGCAGAACGGACGTTACTCTTATGCGCAAGCCGTCGCATTGTTCAAATCCGTCATTGCGATTATCCTGCTGTTGATCGCGAACAAGGTAACCAAAAAACTGAACGACACATCACTATTTTAGCGGGAGCAGCGAGAAGGGAGACGAATAATCCATGTTTAAGCGCAGAACCAAAGGCGAAGCCTTCTTCGATATATTCAATAATTTCGGCATGCTGATCGTATGCTTTCTGACCATCTACCCGATCTGGTACGTGCTGGTGAATGCCTTTAATGACGGGCAGGACGCCATGCGGGGAGGGATTTATTGGTGGCCGCGGATGTTCAGTCTTGAGAATTTCAGCGCGGTGTTCCAGAGCTCCGGCATCATGACGGCGATGGGCATTACGGTAGCCAAAACCGTGATCGGCGTGTTCATTCACGTCCTCTTCACCGCCATGGTGGCTTATGCATTTTCCCGGAAGGGTCTGATCGGCGGCAAATTCTATATTTTGCTCGGAACGATAACGATGTTTTTCGGCGGCGGATTGATTCCTACCTATCTGTTGATCAAGGATTTGAATATGCTCGACAGCTTCCTGGTGTACATTATTCCGTTCATGTTCAGTTTCTTCGACCTCATCATCTTCATGACCTTCTTCCGGGAAATTCCGGACGGTCTGGAGGAGGCGGCGAAGATTGACGGGGCTAATGACTGGTCCATCTTCCTCCGGGTCGTGCTGCCGGTATCCATGCCGGTTATCGCGACGATTGCGTTGTTTCATGGGGTGTTCCAGTGGAACGACTATTTCACTGGCGTCATCTACATCAACAATACGGATCTGCAGCCGATTCAGACGTATCTGTATAAGGTCGTCGCTCAATCCAGCTCCAATCAGATGATGGCCCAGGTGCCGGGCGGCGTGGCCAAGACGGTCACCTCCCAATCGATCAAGATGGCAACCATGGTCGTAACGACGGCGCCGATCGTCTTCGTCTATCCGTTCCTGCAGCGGTACTTCGTCAAAGGGATGATGATCGGCTCCATTAAAGGTTGATTCATGCGTTCGTTGATAGCTTCGTTTTCCATCTCCCGGGGAACCCGGGGGGAGGGAAGATCTTAGAGGTAGCTTCTCTTGCCTAATATGGCGGGAGTTCTATATAATCATATTTTTAAATAAGAAAAGGGGTAAACAGATGAGCAAGATGCTTAAGCCAAAGAGCCTTCTGTTGTTGATGTTCGCACTGGTCATGGCCTTTACAACAGCGTGCTCGTCCGGCGGTGATAATAACGCGTCGGAAAAAGAGGAAGATAAACCGGCAGAAGAAGTAAAATTGACTCAGGATCAGCCGGGATGGGAAGTCGATACATCCCCAATTACATTTGACTGGTACATCAACTTTGCCTGGTTCCCGAACAAATGGGGCGAGGACATTACGTCCCAATACGTAACGAAGAAGACGGGAGTGAATGTCAACTTCATCGTACCGGCAGGGAACGAAGCCGAGAAGATGAATACGATGATCGCTTCCGGCACATTGCCTGATTTTATTACGCTGGGATGGTATGAAGACGCTGTCAAAAAAATGATCGAAGGCGACCTCGTTCTGCCGCTGAACGAACTGGCCGACCAATACGATCCGTATTTCTATAAAGTTACCGACCCTGCGAAGGTGTCGTGGTACACCAAGGATGACGGCAACATTTACGGTTACCCCAATGCCTCCTCTTCACCGAAGGACTATGAGAAGTTTGGCGATAACATTACCTCCAACCAAACGTTCCTGGTCCGCAAAGACATGTATGAGGCGCTCGGAAGCCCGGATATGCGCACGCCGGAAGGTTTCCTGAAAGCGCTTGAGGACGCCAAGAAAATGTTCCCGGACGTGAACGGACAGCCGCTCATTCCGTTTGGATTGCATGATTTCCATGAAAAAGGCAACAGCTCCCTCGAGGGCTACCTGCAGAACTTCCTCGCCATTCCGCAGGATAAAGACGGAAAGCTGTATGACCGCAGCACGGATCCGGAATATGTAAGATGGCTGAAGACGTTCCGTACGGCGAATGAAAAAGGATTGATGTCCAAGGATATTTTCGTGGATAAACGTCCGCAGATGGAAGAAAAAATCGCACAGGGCCGCTATTTCGCCATGCTGTATCAACGCAGCGATATGGCGAACCAGCAGAACGCGCTGTATGCAAACGATCCGAACTCGGTCTACATCGCGGTGGACGGACCGGCTAACTCCAACCTGGATCAGCCGACCTTGTCGGGTCCTTCGATCTCCGGCTGGACGGTAACCCTGATCTCCAAGAACGTCAAAGACAAAGCGCGCGCCATCCGCTTCCTGGATTACCTGATCTCCGAAGAAGGCCAGCGTGATACCTACCTTGGCGAAAAAGGCGTGACATGGGACACGATTGACGGCAAAGATCAATTCCTGCCTGAGGTTGCAGAGCTGCTGAACAGCGACCGCGGCGCGTTCGACAAGAAGTACGGAGCATCCCATACCTTCTGGATGATGATGGATAACAACGTTACGCAGCCTTGGATGCCTGCTGCCGTCGAGCCGTTCAAGCAGATGGAAGACTGGACTCGCGGCAAGACCCAGAGCTTCTCGCAATTCGATCAACTGGATCCGGATGCAAGCTCCGAGGAAGGCATCATTAACGACAAGGTAATGAACGAGTGGGGTAAAATCCTGCCGAAGCTGATCTTTGCCAAAACGGATGCCGAGTTCGATCAAATCTGGAACGATTACCAAGCGAAGCGTGAATCCCTCGGTTTCTCGAAAGTTCAGGAATACAGACAAAAAGAATACGAAGAGAACGTGAAGAAGCTTGAGGAGTTCTTGAAGTAAGGATATTCTCTCGCGCGGAAGAACAGAATGAAGGCTTAAGGTACCCTATTATCGATTTTGTCGAAATAGGGTGCCTTTTGTCGCATCACGAGCTAATATAGGATGGTATCCGATCAGCTATACTGCCTTTCCATCCAGGACTCGGTTACGGTCATTTCATGAAAACGGGATGTGACAGTCATGATTACGCGAATGAGATCGCTTATTCAATCGTTTACGTATTGGTTTGGTCGCAGGTCGATGCAGAGCCGTTTGGTTGCTGCCTATATCTTGATTTTGCTCATTCCGAGCATTATCGTGTCGAACTATTTTTTTAAGCAGATTCGGGATACCTATATCAGCGATGCGCTCAACCAGAACTCATTCCTGCTGGAAATCGAGAAGATGAACATGCTGAATCAGATTGAGGCGATTGAAATGGCGGCACAGCTGGCGATCTCGGATGATGGCATCAAGGATTATCTCCGAGTCCATGAAGAACCCGAGCCGGCGTGGCTGATGAATTTGGCCTGGGGGCCTTTTAAGGATATCCAGCGGATCCAAACCAACAATCCGAATATTGCGCACCTTCGGTTATATACAAACAACTCTAACGTGACGGAAATGTGGCCGATTATTTTCCAGGAGATACGGATCGCTAATGAGCCTTGGTTCCCTAAAGTCAAGGATTTGGATGGCGGAGAGCTGTGGGTGTTCAACCACCGCGATCCTGATATACTGCAGCGCTATGCAGCGGACGTGTCAGAGGAGCTGCCGAAGGTGTCCTTGATTCGCCAAGTCCCTAACGGGAGTTACAGCGGCGTGATCCAGGTGGATATGCTGCTCAAGCACTTTGCTCCAAAGACCTTTGCCGGTATCGTGGATGACAGCTCGCAGATGGTCATTGTCGATCAGGAAGGGCAGCTGTTCATGGACCGAAGCCAATCGTTCATGACCGGTCATGAGGGACTCCGGGACGAGGTGGCGATCCAATTCGCTAAGCTAAAGTTGCATACGGGTGACTCCGAGGAGACCGTGCATGCCCGCTTTATTTTAAACGGCTCCTCGTTCCTGCTCATTGCGACGCCAATGGAGCGGCTTCATGCCCACGTGCTGAATGTCGTTTCATTGGAAGGGGCCCTGAATAACGTATCCAAAGCCCAGGGGCAGATTATTGCGGCCAACATCGTATTGATTATTCTGCTGTCGATCATTACGTATTACCTGAATTCCATCATCCTGAAGAGTCTGCGCCGTTTGACGGAGACGATGAAGAGGGTCCGCAAGGGAGAAGTGACCGCGACTATTGCCATTCGGGGCGGCGGCGAGGTGGGAGAACTGGCGCATCATTTTAACAAACTGATCCGGACCATTAATGAACTGATTGCCCAGGGCGTACGCAAGCAAGCGGTGACCAAGGAAGCGGAGCTGCGAACGCTGCACAGCCAGATTGACTCCCATTTCCTATACAATACGCTGGAAAATATTAAGATGCTGGCCGAAATCGAGGGGCAGCGGACGATTTCGGACGCCCTGACCTCCCTTGGCGGGATGATGCGCTACAACTTCAAATGGTCGGGGGAGTACGTCAAACTGAAGGATGAAATTCGCCATATTCGCAACTATATCGATGTGATGAATATCCGGTTCGATGAGCCGATCCGGCTTGAACTCAACATTCCGTCCGAATTCATGGAGCTCGAGGTATTGAAAATGTCGCTGCAGCCCATCGTTGAAAATGCCGTCAAGCATGCCTGGCCCGAGTTCCCGGATCAGGAGAAGCGGATCAAGATCGATGCCATTGCATGGGAAGAGAACCGGATCACGATTAACGTCACGGATAACGGCATCGGGATCGAGCCTTATCGACTGGGCAGGCTGGGCGAGATTCTGCGAACGGCGGACAACGAGGAACTCTCCTCCGTAGATTACGGGCGCGGCGGCGTGCAGGCTGGAGGAATCGGACTTCGGAATGTGCACCAGCGAATCCGGTTGTTCTACGGGAATGAATATGGAATCGAAGTGAAGAGCGAAGAGGGGAAGTTCACGCAGGTGACCATGACATTCCCTAAGGTTCTGTTAACAGGAGGAGGCGGTGGACATGAGAAGTCTGATGATCGTGGATGATGAGAAGAATATCCGAAATGGATTGAAAACGATGATTGAACGGGAATTCCCGGATCAGTACGAGATCCGCTTGGCTGCCCAGGGGCAGGAAGCGCTGGATTCCTTCCGCGAGGAACCGGCCGATATCGTCATTACGGACATCCGGATGCCGGTCATGGACGGAATCCGCCTCATTGAGGCACTTGCTGAACTGGAAGGAACACTGGAGGTTAAACCCGTCGTTCTGATCCTGAGCGGATATGACGATTTTGAATATGCGAAAGCGGCGATCCGCTACCAGGTGAAGGAGTACCTGCTTAAACCGATTCGACGGGATGAGCTGTTCGCTGCCCTCCGAAAGACAGAAGAAGTTTTGATCCGGCAAGCGGAAGTGCACAACCGGGTGGCTGCCAGCGAGGTATATCTTCAGCAGCTGCAGACCCATCGGCTGAAGGAGCTGCTGGAGCTGCCCCAAGGGCAGGGGATGGACATGGGGGCTGCCACGAACGAAATCGGGTTTGATTCGTTCGTGAAGCCATTCCGAGTCGCTGTGATGAAATACAAGTACGAAGACGGCAATCCCATGAACAAGGATGAGCTGAAGCAATTGATTGATAACATGAGGGCTTCAGTGGAGGGACGGATCAACGCTTGCTTTCTGGACAGCAAGGGGAGGATCGTGCTCATCGGCAGTCCGGACGGACAATTCGAGGAGTTGGCACGGCAGTTTACCGAACGGGAGATGGACGGGCTTTTCGTGGGCATTAGCCGGGAAGGCTTCCGGATCGAAGATATTCGGATCTGTTACATTCAGGCGCTGACCGCTCTGAGCTATACGTTCATTCATCCCAACGTCAGGCTGATGAGCCATGATGATATTCAGGGGGAGCTGCGCACGTATCCGGTGCCGGAAGAGAGCATCCGCAAGCTGGGCAACATGCTCGGCACGGAGCGGGAGCGGGAGATCAAGGCGCTTCTGCTGGATATATTTCATATCGGGGATATGCCGCATGTGGCCATCGATTATTTGGAACATGTCAGCAAGCGGATCAATGAGCAGGTGCTGGATGAGGTGTTCCGCGTGTACGGGGAATCCATGGTAGAAGTGTTGAAGCTGTACCGCAAGGTAGGGACGATGGACAATTACCGTCATTTTCACACCTACTTCAGAAATTTGGAGCATCTGCTGCTGCATGTGAATGAATATGTTAAAGGGATTCGTTCCGCACACAGTGAGCATTCCGAGATCAAGGCAGCGGTAAGTTACATGGAGGAGAATTATCACAAGCCGCTGAACATGGCGATGGTCAGCAATTATGTGTCTTTGAATTATTCTTATTTCAGTGAAGCGTTTAAGGCCCATACGGGTGAGAACTTTGTGGTTTATCTTAAAAAGCTGCGGATTACGAAGGCCAAGGACCTGCTCCTGGACGGTACCATGAAGCTTGCGGACATTGGCAAAGCGGTCGGCTTCGAGAACACCAAGCAATTCTCGCGCGTATTCAAAGAGCTGGAAGGAATTTCGCCGCATGAATACCGGATCAAGGTACAAACGGGTGCGGGATTGCAGCAGGGGTAGTTTGGAAAACGCCGGGAGGACAAAACAGCAATAATCATATTGTCTTATACAAGGAGGGAGAACCTTGACCGTCAAGCGGCAGGGTTCTCCCACTATTATTAAATGGCTTCTGTTATTTTACATGCGAATCCGTTTTTCACCGTTGATGCCATTATTGACTAGTAAGCGTTGAACCCGTTTCAAGTAAGGTTTTCAATCCCGACAGTACGATCGGCAAGCCTAGCTCGAGCGTATTCGCCGTATGTTTGGCCTGATCAAACTCATCATGAATAACCGTTACAAGGGTCACACCGTCAAGCTCAGTATGAGGATCAATTTCCCACGTAATGCGTGAGGGATTCTCGCTGGCAGTATCATCGTTTATTAACATCCTCCAGCTCAGGGACAGCTTATGCGGAGGATCTATGCTTATAATGCTCCCTTCTGCTTGTACCTTGCCCTCGGGGTTCTTAAGTTCGAAAGGAGAGCCGATTTCCCAGTTGGATTGGATGGAGCAGTTGTACCAGAACTTTGATGTCTTGGCCAGGTCGGTAATGGCGCGCCATACTTGCTCGGGTGCTGCTTTAATAGCGATCTGGTTTACATGCCGGGGTTTCTGTTCCATATTCGGTTCACGCTCCAATTCATTTTTAAGGGATGTTAATTCCAGGGCCCAGGGCTCAGCGTATTTGCTGACCCACCGGTCGTATATTTGACGGATCGGCACGGAGTTCAGATAATGCAGCTTCTCCCTGCCGACCTTTCTCGTTGTGATAAGACCGGCTTCCTCCAGTATATGAAGATGCTTCATGACACCGAATCGGGTCATCTCCAGGGGAACGCACAGCTCGCTTAAACTTTGCCCATCAGATTTATACAGCAGATCCAAGAGAGTTCGCCGGCTGGGATCGGTTGGATCGATATGGTGACGATGTGGCGCTAAATTCGAGGCAGCTAAAGAATCGGCGATCCAGTCCCGTGACTGGGTCGTTTTATTCTATTCGCAGAAAAAAAAGACACCGGATCGGCTTTCCTGGGACATGCCTGGAATTCGCGATCGGGTGTCTTCCTATATGCAGGATTATGTAATCCCTATGATATTATTTATTGAGTTGCAGTCTCCAACGTAGACAGCGTCATTTCCATTTTGCGGGTGATTTCTTTCTGCCATTTCACGTCTCCAAGCTGGATGGCGAGGTTCAGCAGGTCCAAATAATCATCGATTTGCAGAGAACAGCGGCGGGAAGTCGTTTTCATAAGTCAATCGGCTCTCCTTTATATATAAACTCTCCAAGCGAAGCGTGTAGGAGCTCAAACGCCCATTCTCAACACATTCTCACTTGTCCGGTAATGATAATCATTATCATATGGTTAATTCTCATTATAAAGACTTCCCGCACAGGTTGCAAGCCACTTTCTAAGATTTTGCGTAAAAATGAATTAATTCATGAAGAACCGCTGCCTGTATTTACGCGGTGAGATCCCTTCCTGCTTTGTGAAACAGGAGGTAAAGTACGCTGCATGATTGAAACCAACCTCTTCAGCAACCCGGCTGATGCTGAAATCGGTCTGCATGAGGAGCATTTTGGCCTGCTCGATCCGGTAACGCTGCAAATATTCAACGGGCGAACAGCCGAATTCCTTCTGCATGCAGCGTGCGATATAAACAGGGTGGAAGTTAATGCGTTCGCCCAGCTCCTGCACCTTGAACTCTTCGCGATAATGCTTCCGCAGATAAGCCGCGGCCCGCTCGGCACAAGCGGAGGAAGGGGAGGACACCGGCGTATCCAGTGCGGCGGCCAGCTGCTCGATGAGCTCTTGGAACACCACCTGCTGCCGCCACAGAAATTTGGCCTGGTGACCGTACTGAACCAACGAAGACATGGTAGCCAGGAGCTCCAGGGCCTTTTCCGGTTGAGGCAGGGTGCCGAATTGGGGGATGTTGACGGAAAAATAGTTCGGCGTCATCGCCTTCAGTTCCGGAGCCTCTTCTCTTCTAGGCGATTGGCAGGCTTCGTCCGCATGCCAGTCCCCGGAGGTTTGGAAATGAAGCCAGTAATAATCGGTCTCCTCCGTACATCCCTTCGTGCCGAAATGATGAGTATCGGGACGCAGGATGAGGAACATGCCAGGTTTGATTTCATAAGGATTGCCATTCTCCGTGACATGGAGCTGCCCCTTCATGACCACGAGCAGATCAAAGATGCCAATGTTCTTACGGTTGGGGTGTCCACTGTGAATGGGGGCCCGGGTAAGCCCGCTATTGATGTATTCCGGCAGCGGCGGAACGGTAAAATTCAGGATTGTCATAAGAAAGCCCTTTCGTGATTCGTGAGGTTTGAATTTTGATAGTTTTCGTTCGGAAAATGATATTATAACTCCAGTATACCATCTATAATTTGAGAAGGTTAAAGACCGTTTCATCATGAATTGTGTTTAACCCTTACATCATGGGTGGAGGTTGGAATGTTGGATAAAAACACAAACAAATTTACATTATGGGTTCTTGCATGGCCCATATTCATCGAGCTGTTCCTGCAGTTTTTGCTGGGAGCGGTGGATACATTGATGGTCAGCCGGATTTCCGATGATGCGGTTGCGGTGGTCGGATTCTCCAATCAGCTGTTTCAGGCCATGACAACGCTGTTCATGACGGTTGCCAGCGGTGCCGGCATTCTCATCGCCCAGAAGATCGGTTCGCATAAAACGGGCGATGCCCGAACGATCGGCATCATGGCGGTGAGTGCCACCACGATCATCGGATTGGTGTGCAGCGTCATATTGTTTGCGATGCCGGAGGCCATCGCTTCGATCCTCCAGCTGCCGGATCACCTGCTTCCGCTAGCGGGAACGTATATCTCCATTGTCGGCGGCGGGATGGTGCTGATTGCCATGATGGCTACGATGAGCACCGTCATCCGGAACACCGGCAACACGCGTGCGCCGATGTATGTAGCGATCGGAATGAATATCATTCACGTCATTATGAACTATGGGTTTATTTTCGGCGCTTTCGGCTTCCCGCAGTGGGGACTTACCGGCGTCGCCATTTCGACGGTGGTCAGCCGGCTGCTCGCTGTGCTCTTACTGCTGTATATATTCCTTCGTTCATTTGAATACCGGATCAAATGGAACGAATTCCGGGTGTTTAACCGTCCGCTGTTCGGCGAAATCCTGAAGATTGGATGGCCGCTCGGCATCAATATGTCTTGTTGGGTGTTTACGCAGCTCATCATCTATTCCTTCATTGCAACGCTGGGCGCTGCCGAGCTGGCAGCACGTACGTATATGAATACCCTGGAATCCTTCTGTTTCTTGCTGGGCTCATCGATCGCGATGGCTGCCCAGATTCAGATCGCGCATCTGTTCGGCGCGGGCCGGATCAAGGAGGCTTATCGGAGCGCGTACCGCGCGCTGGGCATCGGGGCTGTTTACGTTGTCGTCAATGCCTTCCTGCTGTATGTGTTCGGGAAGCAGCTGCTGGGGCTGTTTACGGACGATAAGACCATCATTGCGATCGGCGCATCGCTCCTGGGCATGAATCTAATTCTCCAGCCTGGCAAAATGCTCAACATGGCACTCGGCAACTCGCTGAATGCCGTCGGAGACACAAGGTTTACGATGTATATTTCCCTTGGCTCGATGTGGCTGGTCGCGACCGTGCTCTCTTATGTACTCGGCATTCACATGGGGTGGGGGCTCATCGGCATATACTCCTGCATGATTGCCGACGAGTATTTGCGGGGCGTGCTGTCCTTCTTCCGCTGGCGCGGGCAGAAGCACTTGAGAAAGGCAGAGCAGGTCGAGCCGGTGAGTCATCAGGCACAGCCGATGGAACCGATCCCGGCGCAGGCGTAATGACAGGTTATGATGTGAAAAAGGATACTTCGGCCGTGCGGCATCGGGGTATCCTTTTTTTGCCATACTATAAAAATGACACATTCGAAAACTTTTTACCCGCATGGCGGGGTATTGTAAGTGATTGGCCAAGTGAAAGGAGGAAAGCGCGGTTTGGTACACGACCTTATACAACGACTAAAGACGGAATACAGTGACGAATGGTTCGAAGAACTTTACCGGTTATACGCGGATCGGGCGATTCGAACGGCTACCGCAGTAACCGGAAGTCCGGCAAGCGCTGCCGACGTGGTCCAGGAAACGTTTATCCGGGTTTACCGAAACCTCGGTGCCTATGATGGAAGCAAACCCTTTGACCCGTGGTTTAACCGGATTCTCTATAACGAGTGCAACCGATATTTGAAGAAACATGCGAGAGTGGTGCCCTCCGAGATATCGGAGGAGAGGGATCTTCCAGCGGAAACCGATACCTACGATTTTGACCGACACGGCGAGATATATGAGATGGTACAGCGGCTGGATGACCAGCACAGGATTCCCGTGATCTTGAAATATTTGAATGATTTTGCCGAGAAGGATATCGCGGACATGATGGAGCTGAATGTTAACACGGTGAAGTCCAGATTGTTCAAAGCCCGAAAGAAGTTGAAGGAATGGATGCTGCAGAATAGGGGAGGGAATCAGCATGGGACGTGATCCATTGGATCAAGAGATTAAAGACGGCTTGAAAAAGGGTACGGATGACGCGATGCGACAAAAAGACGAGATTTGGACGGCGATTAAGGAGCGGATTCATAGCGAGCAAGCCCAGCGGCCAGTGGAAGCCGAAACAGCCTATGCTCCGCGGGAATCGAAAGGACGCCGCCGTTCCGGTCGAAGATCGGCAGGATGGATTGCGGGAACCGCCGCTGCGGCAGCCATTGTGCTGACCGTCAGCTTCCAGACGGCACCGGTTCAGGCGTTTATTGATCAGGTGAAGGAATGGTTTGCTCCCCAGAAAACGGTCGAGCAGGAGCTTGAAGGCACGCCCGAAACGAGCGTAGATCAGCTGCATGAGGGTGCGGATTACGTGATTTATATTGATGAGAGCCGGTTTAAAATGGTTCATGAATCGGACGTGGACCGCATCGAATTGAAGGAGAAACCGACGGATGACCGCTATCCGGACGTGTTCATGGAAATTTCGCAGGAGGGCATTGATCCGAAGACCGCCGCGGAGCAGATCCAGGCGGAACTGCAAGAGTATCCGAAGGTCGAGGCGAATCTGGTGGATGAACCGATACAAGGCTGGGAGGTGCGTGCAGTAGGCGGAACCGGCGGTAAAGCGTGGGATGATCCGGTGATACGGTATTACGTTTTTGATAACGGGCAGGGCGGCAGCTTTGTCGTGAAGCAGCAGTATTTCCTGGAGGCCGCCGAAGGCTTCGGCGCACGCTTCCATAACATGATGAAGGAATTCCATATTACGACCCATACAAATGCAGAGTCTGACGGTGAGTAGGGAGCTTAAGTTCAATTGACTCTTTTAAGAGAACGCGCGGTAGCGAGCTCCTATTCGATCAATCACATCGTGGTTGATAACATTATGGCATATGGCGCATGATGATGCCGGTATGAACTTATATCGATAACCAACGACAGTATGTACAAGGATAGTCCAATCGTATGATGAGGGGCTATCCTTTTTTGTGTTCAAAGGATCGGTTTAAAAAGTTGAGTGGCTAATCCATATGTAATGTTATATTACATAATCCGCATCTACCATATCATTTGGGACTCCCTTATTCTGGAATATAATATTTTTAATCCGTTGAAAAAGTATGAAAATATAATGATATTGATGTTTATCTTTAATTGTAAACGATTTCTCTATCATATGTTCGATTTGTTATATTAAATAACATTAAATAGAATAACTCTAACAAATACATATTCATATGTAATATATTATAACATTAAGGGAGAGTGCCATGATGAAACCAAAGTCAAAACGTCCTTTAGCGGTCTGGAGTACCGCTGCATTCACCGCTTTTGTTATTTCTTTATCTCCTGGAACCTATGCGGCACATGCTGCCACGGTGACGGAAGTGAAAGGCACGGTTAGTACGGCTGCACCCGTACAGACCTCTGCAGCGCCGGGAAGGAATACGACGGTACCTCCTCTATCGGAAGTATCTAAGCAATCGACCAAGCCCAACGTGCTGGTGGTTGCGACTGGCGGCACGTTGGCGGGCCAATCGACGGATGCCACCAGCTTCCAATCTTATCGGGCAGGTACGCTGAAGATCGAAGATATGGTGGGCGAGCTTCCCAATACGGACAAGATTGCGGATATCAGCACGCTCCAGTTCGGCAATTCCGGATCAAGCGCGTATACGATGGCAGATCTGTATGATCTGTCCCGGACGGTGGACCATGCGCTTGAGGTCTATGACAGTGTAGTTGTAACGACGGGGACGGATACGATGGAAGAGATTGCGTACTTCCTTGATCTGACGGTGCAAAGCGACAAGCCTGTAGTCATTACCGGCTCCATGCGGCCTTGGACGGTAATCGGCTCCGATGCGCAGGCGAACTTGTTCAATGCCATCAAGCTGGCTGGAAGCGGCCGCACGGAATCCTTCGGCACGGTGCTTATGCTGAATGATACGATTCATCTGGCGCGCGGCGTAACCAAGACCAATGACTACCGTACCGACACGTTTGAAACGCCTATGCTGGGTGCCGTCGGATATATCGATGATGAGAATATTCGAATATACCGTGCTCCCCTTCGAGCGATAAAGGCGGAAGGCGAAGGCAAACCGGCATTTGATCTGAGCAAAATCACGAAAGAGGACCTGGCGAAGGTTGAAATTGCAATCTCCTATCAGGAAGCCGGTGGTGGTGCAATTAGAGGCTTTGTGGCAGACGGAGCTAAAGGCATTGTTACTTCCGGTACCGGTGCAGGCGGCATCTCGAGAGAGATGAGCGCGGCCCGCAAGGAAGCCATTGAGAAGGGGGTGGTTTTCGTAACAACGACCCGTACAGGCTCCGGCAGCGTATACGGCGGCGGTGAAGGCATCATTTCAGGTGACAACCTGAGTCCTCAGCAAGCCCGCGTTCTGCTGCTGCTCTCCCTGTCCTTTACGGATGATTTCAATACCCTTAAGGGTTGGTTCGCAACCTACGGAACACCTGAAGTGTAATCTCAGTCTCAGTCATTTTTTAGCTGCTCCTTATTCCTACTGAACCATGAACTTCCTTCCACCCATATATATTGCCGCCAGGATTGTCCTGGCGGTCTTTTTTTGGCGGTGTATATTAACGTCTCATATAGAAATCATCCCCATGTAAGCCGCTCATAGAGCAAGTTCACACGGGGATGATTTTTTGTTTGTTTTATCTTTCGATATGCTCCACAAACCAACGGACGATATGACTCAAGCGTTTAACCCGCAGATGCGGATGACCGCTTCGGGACAAGTTATGATCCGCGCCAGGGAAGCGAATCAACTGGGTTTCCCGGCCCAGTCGCTTTAAGGCGATAAACAGCTGTTCTCCCTGCTCGATCGGGCAGCGGAGATCCTGTTCTCCATGAAGGATGAGCAGCGGCGTATTGACGTCCTTCACGTAAGCGAGCGGGGAGTGCTTCCACAGCTTCTCGAGATCGTCCCAAGGATTGCCCCAGATTTGATCCTGTGTAAAGGTATAGCCGATATCGCTGACGCCGTAGAAGGAAATCCAGTTCGATATCGAGCGCTGGGTTACCGCAGCCTGGAACCGGTCGGTATGACCGACAATCCAGTTGGTCATGAAGCCGCCGTAGCTGCCGCCGGTTACGCCAAGACGGGAGGCATCGACATAGGTGTAGGTATCCAGAACATAATCTACCGCTTCCATCAGATCCTGGTAATCCCGTCCGCCGTAATCGCCTCTGACGGTGTTGACGTGGACTTGACCGTACCCGTGGCCACCCCGCGGGTTGGTATAGAATACGGCATAGCCGGCTGCAGCAAGCAGCTGGAACTCATGCATGAACGTATGTCCGTACATGGCTTGCGGACCGCCGTGAATTTCAAGCACGGCAGGGACTTTCGCGCCTTCCGTGAAGCCGGCTGGCTTCATGATCCACCCTTGGATCGGCCAGCCGTCCGACGTCCGGAATGTAAAGGACTCCGGCGTGCTTAACGTAAGCTCGTTCCACAGCTCCTCGTTGCAGTTCGTCAGACGTTTCTCCTCGTTCTTAGCGATAGAAAAGCTGAACAGATCGCCGGGCTGCAGTGGGTCGGCAGCGGCGAACACCACGTTCTCCTCTGGTGTCAGAGCATATTGGTACACCTCGCGTTCACCCGATACCACCAGCTCATAGGATGAACCGTCCAGGGCAAAACGTCCAATATGGACGCCGCCATCCTGGCTGAGCTGGATGTATACGGATTGACCGTCCTTACTGAACAGAGGAGGCGTTCCGGCTCCGGCTCTCATGTCGCTGACCGCGGCGTGCCCCAGCTGAATATCCATGTCCGTGAAGAGCACGCGGGATTCTCCACCCGAGAGCGGGACCAGGTGGATTTTGGTCAGCGTGGCAAAACCGCAGCTGAGATCGCTGGCAAGCATGAGCATATACTGCCCGTCCGGGGTGAATGCAATGGAGCCGTTCGAGAGGGTTCCATCCGTCAATTCGGTTACGGATCCGCTGGCAAGGTCCATGACGAACACATCGCCCGTCAAACGAAGATCCGGATCCGGGAATTGCTCCGTGGCAAGGCTGCTGCTGTATGCGATGCGGGCGCCGTCCGGTGACCAGGCGAAGGCATATACGTCAAAATCTCCTTCTGTAATTTGCTTGGACTCTTCCGTTGCCGGATTCACGAGGTATAGATGATGTCGACGTTCATTCCACAATCCGGCGCCATCGGCTTTATATTTAATGCGATTAATGATCTTTTCCTCAGGCAGCTTGTTGTTACCGTCTTTGTCTGATTCTTGGCTTTCCGTAGGTTCTGCAGCTTCCACCTCGCTTCTAACGAGCAGGCGTGCGCTGTCCGGGGACCATCTGAAGGCGCTGACTCCGTGCTTCATGTCGGTAACCGGCCTTGCTTCCCCTCCGTTGGCAGGCATGATCCATACCTGCGGCTTATCGCCTTTTTTGCGCAAGAAGGCAAGCTCCGACCCGTCAGGGGACCAAGCGGGTGCTGTATCCGCCTCGCCGGACGTGAAGGGAACGTCCTGGTCTCCGTTTGGAGGAAGCAGACGGATATGGGAACGGTAACCGTCGAACTTTTCGCTGACGGATTTATGTACATAGGCTATGGCTCCGCTAGCCGGGGAGACGACAGGGTCATTCACCCAATGCATCCGGTACAAATCCTCTGGCGTTATGAGTCGCTTATCAGTCATGAATCATCCTCCTAATCTTCTTGTGAGTTAAACCTCATTATCCCAGATAATGGCATGGAAATCTAGATAAAAAATGAGAGAGCAAATGTGAACGTTTCGTACCAAATGCTAGTAAAATAGAGGGTGAATTACAATATTTCTAGATTATAATATGAGGCTTTAGAAGTGAAAACAGCTCATTAATTTTCAACTGGTCAATTTAGAAGCGATATGGTGTGCTTTTTGTTATAATTGAGACAGGCTCTCAATTAGGAGTAAGCAAATTACACCAACTATATATAGCTCGGGAGGAAATGAGATATGAACGTAAGTGAAGCTATCCGCACGCGCCGCAGCCTTGGCAAGGTCAAGCCTGACGCCGTGCCGCAGGAATGGATCGAACAGATCATAGAAGCAGGAACCTGGGCGCCGAACCACAAGCTCACGGAGCCGTGGAAATTCTTTGTCATGCAAGGGGAGGGGCGCGACGTGCTCGGCAACGCCCTTGGTGACATTCAGGCGGCAGGCGGCGATGATACGAGTGAAGAGGCTGTAAATGCAGCACGCGAGTCGGGACGTACGAAGGCATACCGGGCTCCGGTTGTCATCGGTGTGGCGGTTGAACCGTCCACGGATCCCAAGGTGATCGAGCTTGAAGAGTACGGAGCGGTATTCGCCGGCATTCAGAACATGCTCCTGCAAATTCATGAGCTGGGTCTGGGCGCCGTGTGGAGAACGGGCGAGCCGTGTTTCCATACGCTGATGAATCAAGCGTTCGGATTGAAGCCTGAAGATAAAATGCTGGGTTTCCTGTACATCGGATATCCGGATATGGAACCTAAGCAGGGGAAACGTCAACCGGCAGCGAACAAAACGGTGTGGCTGAATAGTGCTGCAGACCTGTAGTGATCTACCCTCAGCCGCAAAAATCCGGTATAATGAAGCCTAAGTTTGTCTAAAGGGTGTTATGGCATCCAGGCGATTGACACTAGGGGAGTGTACATGGATGAAATTTCGGTTCAAGCAGTGGGATCTGGGGAGCAAGTTTATTTTTATAGCCACCTGTTTAGCGATGGCCTCTTTCTTTTTTAAATGGCTGGATATCGGCGTGGCTGCAGAGAATGGTTTTTTGCAGGGCGGCGTGTTTTTTATCGTATGTTTCATCTATCCATTTTTGAAAGTGGTTCGCGAGAAGAAGATGAATAAGATCTTAGCATACGCCTTTGCGCTGGTCGCTATTTTTTTAACGATGATGTACGTGTCATCCAAGACCGTAGAATTCTTTGGCCAGACAATAAGAGGGGCGGCAGCGGGGCCGTATCTGTTCTTGGCGTCATGCGGACTGCTGAGCTTCGGTATTTTTAGACGCAAGTACTAGACTCGCTGCGCATGCTTTTGCATATGGAGTGATAGGGATGAAGGGCTGAACCCGGAGGCGACATACCTCTGACAGGGACAGCCCTTTTCTATTGGAGACGGATCACCACCGGGTGAACGGTTTCCATAAGTTCGTGAATCCTCCTGTTATAGCTGCTATATAAAACGCAACTAAGAAACTACCAAGGTCACTCCAATCGCCAGATAGGGTAATGAATAGTAACTTACCCCAAGGCGGCGATGAAGATGAGAAAGGAAGAATTCGAGCGTTTGAATACAGCGATGAAACAAACATCAGATAAACGACTCTACGAAAGGCATCTGGCGGTCCGTCTTCGTCTGGAAGGACATGCGTTTGATGAGACCGGTGGTCTACTAAGCCGCGCGCGTCAAACCATCAGTATCTATTGGCAAACTTACCAAACGCATGGTCTGCTCGGCATGAACATGGATCATTCCCCCGGACAACCGGCAAAACTCACGGAGGAGCAGCGTAGTCAGTTAGCCACGATGCTGGAGCAGCAACAACCGGTTACGTGGGTTTTGAAGCTCGGTACACCTGGACACTCCCGCTGGTGGCGGAGTGGATCAAGCAGGGGTTTGGCATTACCATGAGCATGCGTGGAATTGATTTCGGTGATCAATAGATTCGGATATACACAGATACTAGAAAAGCGGAGCCGCTACAGGGCAGGGAGCGCTGCACCGGCGAAAGCTGATCGTGTGATCGAGCCGAATCTAAAGACCAAGAAAGCGGAGGGACTTTTTCTGGAGATCATTTAATTATTTTTTCTGTAAAATCCTTTAACAAGCAATTACATTGTCTTATAAAATCGAGTGCGTTTTGAAGTTCCTTATCGTTATAGCTCGATAACATTTGATTCAGTTGTTGACCGAATGAATGGAAGAGGGGCAAAATATCCTTTTCCGCCTTTTCCCGATCGACGGAAATCAAGACCGACCTTTTATCTTTCGGATCTTTGACTCGGAAAACATACCCTACTTTCTCCAGCCTGTCTAATACACCTGTGATCGCACCAGTTGTTAACCCGGTTAAATCGGAAAGACAGCCGGCAGTAATGGGTTGATTGTTCAATATGACATCTAAACATTTGTGATCCGTCGCATTTAATCCCAGTTTTGTACCGATCGCTTGGTGAAACATGATCGTCACCGTACTGTTATTTCGTAATTCTTCCGCAAGGGTGTCTATGATTTGATTTCTTGACATTCAGATCATCCTTTGTTTAAGATTATCTTATCTCGTGAGATAAAATAGTTGTGGTCAAATCTCATTTTACCAATTAAACGATTGATAATCAAACTTAAAAGGGGATGGCTGTAATATGTCCGAAATTTCAGTGGCCATAGCCGGTGCCGGGTTAAGTGGCTTGTGCCTGGCACATTCGTTGCTTCATGCCGGGTTTGATGTGCAAATTTATGAACGCGATCCTGCTCCACATATCCGTCGCCAAGGATATCGAATCAGTGTTGACGAGCACGGTATCGCAGCTCTTCAGCGATGCCTGCCGCCTCACTTATTTAAGCTGTTTCTTGCCACCGCTTCCCCTACGGACAAAGCGAGCTATTTTCGCGTAACTAACAAAGAGCTTGGCGAGGTATTCAGACTCACTTTTAAAGGCGATCCGAGCGGTGCTGACTTGCGAACGCCGCGGCAGGTGGATCGCCAAACTCTCCGCACCATTATGCTCGAGGGACTTCAAGATAGGGTGCATTACGGCAAGGAGGCGCTGCGTGCTGAGACAACATCGGATGGAGCAACACTTTACTTTTCGGATGGAAGTTGTATCCGTGCTTCACTCGTAGTTGGTGCGGATGGTGTTAACTCGGCCCTTCGCAAGCAGCTTTTGCCCGACTGTGAGCCGGATGATACCAACAGCTGGGGGATTTATGGCCGCTCGCTCCTCGTTCATAATGGACAATCGCTAGTTCCTCATCCTCTGGAAACCAGCGGAGTTTTCGCAATGGGCCCATCCGGCCGCGGATTCTTTTTTACCGCAATGCGCTTCGGTGAGGCACCGCAAACGGCTTTTGCGCGTCATGGAGTGAACCAAGCACCGCCAATAAATGATGATTACGTGATGTGGGGAATTCTGCTGCCGAAAGAACAGTTTCCGGAATATCAAGAGAAACTTGGCGCCGAGGCGCTGCAACGCCTTGCACAAGAGGCCGTACGCGACTTTCATCCGGTTGTCCAACGTTTTGTAGAGCGGGCTGATGTCGACTATACCATGCCAGTAAGATTTAGAGTGGCCAAAAAACCGGATATGTGGCCAGTCTCCCGAGTTGTATTTATGGGAGATGCGGTCCACGCCATGCCCCCTACCGGAGCGCATGGAGGTAACACAGCATTGCGTGACGCGGCACTTCTCGCGGATAAGCTTGAAGCCATGGCGATCCAAGGCGAAACGCTTGAGAGGGCGATCCTCTCCTATCATGAGGGAATGAGCAAGTATGCCTTTCGTGAGGTTGAAGCATCAAAAGCGATGATGAAACGATTCTCAATTAAAAATCCGCTAATGAGTTGGGTCATGTTACGTGCGATACCATGGATGCGTTCGATTACAAATAAATCGCTATAATAAAACGCAACTAAGAAACTACCAAGGTCACTCCAATCGCCAAACAAACATCAGATAAACGACTCTGCGAAAGGTATCTGGCGGTCCGTCTTCGTCTGGAAGGACATGCGTTTGATGAGACCGGTGGTCTACTAAGCCGCGCGCGTCAAACCATCAGCATCTATTGGCAAACATACCAAACGCATGGGCACACCTTCGTACAACTCAAGAAGCAGGTTGAAGCCGAAAAGATCGATCATTTGCTCTTTGAAGACGAATTGATGATTCGCTCCTATCAAGCGCTGCACTACAATTGGTTCCCTCGTGGCAGACAACGCAAAGTGCCAACGTACGGCAAACACGAAGGCGCCAAGTTGTTTGGTGCGATTAACTATGAAACCGGGCAGGTGTATCACCGGGAAGAAGAAAAGGCCGATGCAGCGGCCTTTATTCGATTTCTACAGGATATTCTCTCTGCGTACCCGAGTGGGGAATTCGCCTTAATCCTGGACCACTGCAGATCGTCTGCTTGTCAGGTTATGATCTTAATTGCGGTTTATATAATAGCGTATAAGATAGATTCCATTGTAACGGACGAAGTTTAAACCCCGGTTAAATGTAGTTAAAAAATGAAAGCAACCCTGGCAAGTGGTGTAACGTTGAGCGGGATACTGGGATTTTGATATACTGGAGAAAGCGGCTTTACAACCGCTCCATTACATAAACAGGAGGGATTTCAGAATGGCCAATCAAACTTTTACCGATGGACCTACTTTGAATGACGGCGTAAAAATGCCGTGGTTGGGCCTTGGCGTATGGAAGACCAAAGAAGGCGAAGAGGTTATTCAGTCCGTAAAATCTGCAATCGCTGCAGGGTACCGCAGCATTGATACTGCTGCCATCTACGGTAATGAAGAGGGCGTAGGGCAAGCCATTCGCGAATCCGGAGTTTCGCGGGACGAGCTGTTCATCACCACCAAGGTGTGGAACGATGACCAGGGGTATGAGAAGACACTGCAAGCTTTTGAGACGAGCCGCAAGAAGCTCGGGCTGGATATCGTTGATTTGTATCTCGTGCACTGGCCGGGAAAAGATAAATACCTCGACACGTGGAAAGCATTGATTCATCTGCAAAAAGAAGGACTCGTTCGTTCCATCGGCGTCAGCAACTTCCAGATCCGCCACCTGCAGCATATCATCGAGGAAACGGGTGTCGTACCGGTTGTCAACCAAGTCGAATTGCATCCGCTGCTCTCCCAGAAGGAGCTGCTGGGGTATGCACGCGAGAACCATATCGTCCTGGAGGCATGGAGTCCGTTGATGCAGGGCAATCTCGATCAACCGGTGCTCGCGCAGATCGCGGAGAAATACGGAAAAACCACGGCGCAAGTCATTCTGCGCTGGGATATTCAAAACGGTGTCATCGTCATTCCGAAATCGATTAAAGAGCATCGTATTCGCGAAAATGCAGGCATCTTCGATTTTGAGCTTTCGGCGGAGGATATGGCAGCCATTGACGGCTTGAACCAAAACAAACGTTTTGGCTCCAATCCGGATGAAGTCCTGTTCTAAATTTCGTTTCCCTATAAAAAGAGCGAGCACAACCCGGAATGAGGGAAGTGCCCGCTCTTTTTTTACGTATTCAGAGATTTCATGATCAGGATGGAGGGTTCTTCCAGTTATCGTTCTTCGGGCCCCTCCTCCGGCGGAAACAAAGGTTCACCAATCGTACCGAGCTTTCCCTGTACTAGATCTTCATGCAATCTTTTCAGCCAGTTCAGGTCGGTCTTGGCATGTTCATACATCCCGATCATCAGGTGCTGGGTGCTGCGGGGGACGATATGTTGGTGTTCCACGTATAATTGATATGCCTGGTTCACCCGATGCTCTGCCTCCCGGATGCGGGACTGCAGGATCGGGGCCAGAACGGCCGGGTCCGCGTGTCGCGAGAACGGCAGCGCAATATAGAGCGGGTGGTGCACGGGCTCGATGTCCCTGAATTTTTTGAGCAGCAGCTGCTCAAAAAGCTTTCGTCCGGCATCCGTGATCCGGTAGATGGTTTTGTCCGGGCGGCTATCGCTCTGTATGGTTTCCACTGCCTCAATATATCCGTCCTCGGCAAGCCGGTCTACCGCGTAATAGAGAGAGCCCATCTGGAGCTTTGTATACTGATCCATGCCGCGATCCTTCATCTTGATCCGAATCTCGTACGGATGATGGTCTCCTTCCAGCAGCAAGCCCAGGATGGCCAGCTTCATTGACATGCCATTAGGCTCCCTTGGCCTTGGCAGGAACGGTCACCCGTTCGTTGCCCATCATGAGCACGAACACCAGAGCCAGCACCGCAGGCACAAGCGCCCACAAGAACGTATTCGCAATGGAATCCGCCAAGGAAGCCGTGATCTGTTCACGCACGTTCGGCGGGAGCTGCCCCATCACTTCAGGTGAAAGGACGGCATCCGCATTTAACTCGGCACCGGCCGGCGCGTTTCCTCCGGCATCCGCGAGCCGGTTGTTCAGGCCGTTGCGCTGGATGATCCCGAAGATCGTAATCCCCACCGTCATGCCGAAGGAGCGAAGGAAGGAGTTCGTCGATGTTGCCGCACCGCGCTGTCTGGCATCAAAGTTATGGATGGAGGCCATGCTGAGCGTGGAGAACGAGAACCCGACGCCAAAGCCGGTCAGGACCATGAAGAGCGTTAACAGGTAGCGCGGCGTATCCGGGCTGATCGTGCTCAGGCAGAAAATGCCAGTGATAAAGCACAAGACGGACAGAATCATGATGTTTCTAAACGAAGTCCGGGTTGTCAGCATACCGCCGCCTTGGCTGCCGAATACGCTGCCGAGCATCATCGGCATCAGAATGAGGCCAGAATTAGTTGCCGATCCACCGTACACTCCGCTCACAAAGATCGGGATGTAGATGGTTGCCACGATAAAGGTTGCTCCATAGAACAAGGCAACGATATTGCTCGAAGCAAACAGGCGTTTACGGAACATTTGGAAGGAAATAATGGGTTCGGCTGCTCGGGTCTCTGCGAACAGAAACACGATAAACAGAGCAATGAATCCCCCGAACAACCCCAGAATTTGCGGTGAATCCCATGGATAGGTTTGCCCGCCCAGCTCCAGACCGAACATCAGGCAGATGATCGCGCCTACAAGCGTTGCAGCCCCCGTCCAGTCAATCTTTTGCTTGGCATGGGAACGGGACTCCTTGTAGGAAGTCATGATGAAGATAAAGGATACGATCCCGATCGGAACATTGACATAGAATATCCATTCCCAGCCGATGCTGTCGGTAATAAAAGCACCCAGCAGCGGTCCCATAATGCTGGAGGTACCGAATACGGCACCGAGCAAACCCGTCATTTTACCGCGCTTCTCCGGCGGGAACAGGTCAAAGACGATGGTAAACGCAATCGGCATAAGAGCACCGCCGCCGATTCCTTGAATCGCCCGGTAAATAATAAGCTCTGTCATGTTGTTCGCCATCCCGCAGAGGGCGGAACCAATCAGGAAGACAACCAGCCCGAATATAAAGAACCGCTTCCGTCCGTACATATCGGACAGCTTGCCGAAGATCGGCGTGCCGGCCATAACGGCAACCATGTAGATCGAGGTTACCCAGACGACTTGGTCGAAGCCCTGAAGATCGCGGATAATCGTCGATAACGCGGTCGCTACAATCGTGTTATCGATGGCGGCCATGAAGATGCCGAGCAGCAGACCAGCCACGACCAATTTGATGTTGCTTTGTTGTGCATTCATGTTAAGGATACTCCTTTTCCATATTCAACTATGTACATATTATTCAAATTTGAATAATTCGGTGGTTATATTGTAGCCGGATTAACAGAGGTTGGCAAGATGTTTAATGACACAGCCTATCTCTACATTCTGGACAAGAAAAAACAAGGCCAACCCAAAGCTTATGGGATGACCTTGCGATCATAAAGAGTCAGCTGCCGGAATGCCTTCGCGCCGAACGCGCTGCTAGCTGTGCCGATTAAGGCCCTAACCGTTCATCTGCGGCGATTTGGGATCCATCTGCATGAATTCGATCCGGTTGCCGTCCGGATCCCTTGCCCAGCACTGCCAGTTGAAGTCTTTCCCTTGGACCGGCGGGGCGTCCAGCTTCACACCCTGATTGCGGAGATGCTCCGCGATGCGCTCGATATGTTCCACCTCGAGGCAGAGATGGGAGAATCCGACGGGCCGCTCCACTTGCTCCGGTTTCTTTTGCCCACCGTAAAACAATTCGATAAACTGTCCTTCACGCACCTTAATGTATTCGATCCAGGGCTCGCCCTGATCGTTAGGAATATCAAAAGCACGGGTGAAACCAAGAATATCACAGTAAAAATGCAGAGACTTCTCCATATCGGCGACATCGAACGCCAGATGGGCGATACCTTTAATCATGACGGCATTCCTCCTTGGTATGTATTGAAGCTTAAGGATCAGACGTATTCATAAGTCTAATTGTAGCTTATTCTGTATACGCTTCCATATATATTTACAAAATCGGGGTAATAAAACAATGAAGAGTAAAAGGACCGACCTGATACGTTCGCTGAAGAACGAAAAGGGTCGGTCCTTATTTGTATATTGGATAGCAACCTACTAGCATACGGATTCATGATTGCAGAAAAATGATCGTTGTCATTATTTTCGGTAATTCCAGGAACTACTGGTCCCTAACGCCTCTGATGCACCGGAACTTCTTTACGCCCCTGTTTCATAGGCGACTGGCATAAAGGACAGGCCTTGCTCTCCCGATCCCGTGTGCCAGCAGGGATTCTCTTGTTGACTCGCTGCCAGCCTTTGCAATTGGCGCTGGTGCACAACCACACGTCGACGATCTCCGTCGCAGCGGGTGCAGCCTGATGCTGTAAGCTGGGAGCGGAGCCTGTACCGATGGGTTGGCTCCTCTGACTGGCAGCGCTCACCGTTGCCCGCCCAGCAGATGAAGGCAGGGATGAGCGCTTGGTTGAGGTTGAGGTAGAGGACTCTATGCGGATCGTGCGTTTTGGCGTAAACGACGAGCGCGCCGTTGACCCGCCGCCCTTGCTTTGTATGCTGTTGCCTTGTTTGCTTTGCTCGTCCGTGACAAACACATCGCGGAAGAAGCGGGAAACCTCCGCTTTTCGACCCCGATAAAAGCCCGGCGAACTGATAATCAGTTCATCCCGTGCCCTCGTGATAGCAACATAAGCCAATCTGCGCTCCTCTTCAAGCGCATCCAGCGCCTTATCCTCTTTGCCCGACAGCGGACGCTGATCGTCCCTGCGTTCGGCGTCCAAAGCGGACGTATGCGGCAGAATGCCCTCGCTTGCCCCGATCAGGCATACCGAGGGAAACTCCAGCCCTTTGGATTTATGGATCGTCATTAACCGGACGGCATCGGCATGCTCGTCCCGTTTCATAGCCGCCATTTCCTTATGAATGATGATCAGTCGATCAACAAATTCGACGAACTCAGCTATATCGCCAAAGCGCTTCGCCGAAGCCTCCAACTCATCCAGTCCTTCCTGTATGAATTCCTTATGGAGGGTGATCTCCTGCCGCTCGTCTGCCTCCAGAAACTTGTCATAGAATTGCCGCCTCATTTCCTGTACGGCCTGAAGGGGCTCCATCGCCTTTAGTCCCTTAATGAGCTTTGTGCGATCTCTAATATTCTCGACCTGGAAATCCTTCAGGCCAGGAAAGGATAGAAGATGAGATAGAGGGCCCTTCTTGGGACGCGGAGCATCCTGCTGCCGAATGAAAGCCATGCCTTTGTCCCGGTTCATGTACAGCGTATGGAGCATGCCCTCCATTGCCGTAAAATTGCGCCGGTCCAGCGACAGCCGCAGATGGTCCATGAGCGGTTTGACAATCCACTGCTCGTAGAACAGATCTCCATTCTCGTAATGAATGAACGGAATCTCCCGCATCACGAGCTGTTCGAAAATAGCCCGGCTGTTGTTCGCGGTTCGGTACAGAATCGCATGATCGCGGTACTGCTTTCCGTGCTCCCGGACCTGTTCGGTAATATGGGTCAGCAGCAGCTCCGCTTCTTGGTCGGGATCGCCTGGACGAAGGTACAGCGGTACGCTGCTGCTCTTGCGGGTAGACCGCAGCTGCTTGGGACGGCGGCGTTCATTGACGCGGATTATTTCATTCCCCAGCCCGACGATCGAGGAGAGGGATCGATAATTGATATCCAGTGTCACCACCTTGGCCCCGGGAAACGTCTGGTCGAATTCCAGAATGAATTCGTTACGCGCCCCGTTGAAGCCATATATGGTCTGGTCATCGTCACCGACAACCATCAGGTTGCGATGCGGGGCGACCATCTTCTTCAGCAGCTCATAGGGCAGCAGTCCCGTATCCTGAAACTCGTCGACCATCACATAACGGTACCGCCTTTGAAGGGAGGCCAGCAATCCGGCATCCTGAGACAGCAGACGGTAGGACATGACCAGAATATCATCGAAATCCATCTGGCCGTGGTCTTCCTTCCACTCTTCATAACGGGCGAAGATTTGCCTTTGCTCCACTTCCGCAGGTGTTTTGACAGGCAGCTCGTCAAGTCCGGTCATACTCATTCGATGGGCCGACCAGAGCGATAGCAGCGTCTCGGCTTCGTAGCTATCCTGCAAGCCCATTTCCCGCAGGATCCGCTTCATAATAAATTGCTGATGCCTGGAGTTGCTCAGGATTTCCTGCCTGTAGCCGCGGGTGCGCAGCAAGTACAAGAAGAAGGAGTGGAAGGTTCTTGCCGTTACTTTGGCGGTTTCGCTAGCCCGTAAGCCGGGAAGCGCCATGATGCGTTCCTTCATCTCGGCTGCCGCCTTGGATGAGAAGGTGACAAGCAGGATGGAAGACGGATCGATCTTTTTGGCCGCAATGAGGTAGCCTGTCCGGCTGACCAGCACGGAGGTCTTCCCGGAACCCGCGCCTGCAAGCGTAAGCAGCGGTCCTTGCGTATGTCGTACGGCCTGGATTTGGGCGCGATTAAGCAGCAGCCCCTGTGATTCCAAGCCGCGAAAAAAAGCCGCATCCGGCGCGTCATCGCTGATCAGGTCCTGGCTGTTCTCGAAGGTAGCCAGCTTGGCAAACGGAATATCCTGACGCTCACCGCCGTATGGGCGTTTATAAAAGGGTATGGATGTCATGAAATTCACCAATCATTTCGTATTTCGGTTATCGTTCTACCAGTTTACCGGATTCTCGGAAGTCTGGCAAAGCGCAGGATATGGATAAGAACCCCGGGATGCGAACACTTATGAATTCATGATGTGAATTTCAGAGGCGCACGCCAGAATTGGGCTGATTTGCTCCGATACATCCGGCAGCCAAACCCGCGGATACGAACCAACTTTACACCCGGGGAAAGTGTTATATCATTTAGGAATGTTTTTAGAAGAGCAAAGAAGAGAATAGACCATGTTCAAGGAGGACTCTTATGCTGGTTGTTATTGCTATTTTGCAGCTCATTATGATAGGCATTTTGCTGAACATCAACGGGAAGCTGAAGCCGCGAGACTATATTGCTGAAGCGATGGAGAGGGACCGCCGCATCCGAGAGGAGCGGGAGAGGAAGCAGCAAATGGAGTTATGGTCACATGAGGCAAGTGCTGACAGCGCAGATCATTCATGACCTGAATCATTTATATGAATAACAAAAATCCCGGGCTCAAAATAGGGGAGTCCGGGATAGCTGTTGTCCTTATGTGATTTGCCACGTCGTGTGCACGGCTCCCTGTGGTGCACGGTGCGTAGTCGGGGAGTGGCCTGGATGGCTGTTGACAATATTCATGTCAGCAAGCCTGTTGAAGTATACGGCATTCGCCAGAAGACCATCACTCGGTCCAATTCCACAGCCGCACTTCTCCGACCCGCAGGTCGCGGACCCAGGATACCTCACGCAGGGTCAACAGCTCCTTAACGGGGCCGGTAATGACGGCACCATAGAGACGAACGCCGTTCTGTTCCACGTAAGCTAACGAAGCATCTACGTCAACAAACGGAGCCACCCGGTCGGCAATCAGGTCATATTCTTGCAGCAGCCGCAGCGATTTGATGAAGTGTTCATTCCGCAGTTCCCCGTCTCCATAGGTTTCTATTGAAGGGTAATGTCCGCCGCTGGACACGATTTTGCCAAACCAACCGCGTTTTTCTTCCTTATAGGAGGTAATCGTCAAATCATCATGATGCCAGACGGGATAAGACGGAAAGCCGACAGGATTGGAGATCACATCGTCTCCGCCGCCGAATCGTTCATCCGGTCCGGTATCTACGGCAAACCAGACGGCCTCCATATTCCGGTTCTCGAACTGCTTCAGCAGCTCGTCGGTCGTGAAGAAGCGGTTAAACGATACATAAGCCTCGGCTACGGTGCCCTCGGGGAGTTTTTCAAGCCTGGACCAGTCCCCGCTCTTGGCAGAAGAGGTGACAGCGTTCTGTTCTTTTGACTGTTCCTTGGGATCTTCTTCTTTGTCCACTGAAGACGCCTCCGATGGGCTGTCCGGTCTGTAGAATACGGATGATGGACTAGAACTGCGAGAATTCCAGTCCACGTCGACGGACGGCAGACCGAACAGGAAGTTGACGGTGTATTCGCCGACGGTCACACGTTCTTTCCCTACTTTCTTGTCTATATCCCCGTACACTTCCTGCATGAAGAAGATTTTACCCTGACTGTTTAGTGGAACCTCTATGTTAGGATGGGAGATCGAGATGGCGGAAGCAATGGCATCCCGGTATTTATCGTTTCGGCTCGGATCGCCGACCCCGTAAAACAACGCCGTAATGATCGAGCTAATGACCGTTATAGCCAGAAACGCCGATATCACCGTCAGCGTATTGGAGATTCGGGCTTTCCATTTGCCCCTGCGCACGATTCGTTTTTCTTTCTTAGGCGACAGGCCGGCCTGATCGTCAGCGGCATGTGGAGGGCTGGCATCGCTCGAACCTTCGTTATCCATCATTTCGTTCACGTAAGCCTGGTATTCCTCCAGCTTCTCCATTTCCCGTTCGATTTCGATTTTTTCCTCGTCAGACAGCTTGCCATCTGCATAATCCTTCAGCCGCTGCTTGAATTCCTCGCTCATAACGTCCCGTCCTTTCGTTTCATTTCCCGCAGCCGCTGCCTGGCCCGAAATAACGTGATTTTGATATGGGATAAGGTGATGCCCATAATATCCGCCGCCTCCTGGTATGAGAATTGATGAAAATCCACCAGAAGCACCGCTTGCCGCTGCTTCTCCGGAATATCGGTTAACATCCGTCCGATTTCTCTTTGGACTTCTTGCTGGAGCAGCGCATTTTCCGGGGTGTTCCGATCAACCATCTGCTCGAAAAAACCAGCATCCTTGACGATGCTTCGGCTCGCTTTGCGCTGATAATCCACATAAGCGTTATGGGCAACCCGAAATAGCCATGGCTTGATTCGTTCTTCCTTCCAATCCTCGAGATACAGATATGCCCGGTAAAAGGTTTCCTGTACCAGGTCTTCGGCCGTATGGTGATCGTAAGAGAGGGAGTACAAGTAACGATAAACGTCTTTCACGTAATATTGATAAATCGATTCCAGACTGTTCAGTTTCATGTCCTCCCCTCTATGTAACACACGTATAACCAGGGCATAAAGTTACAGTTAGGCTGTGAAAAATGGGACGGGGCTTTAACCCGATAACCGCAAAAGCAAAAGCCCGCCAGGTGAGCGGGCTTCCGATAGAATATGAAGTGCTGCATCGAAAGGGGAGACTGCGGTAAACGGTGGGGCTCACGCGCTGTGCAGCATTCGGAAATCACTTGCTGTTCTTGTTTATGTAGGCTGAAAGCGTTTTGTATGGCTTGCTGTCTTTTTCGGCATAGTCCAGCGCTGTTTTTCCGGATGCATCTTGAATGGAGGCATCCACCTTGTGCTGGTTCAGCAGCTTGTCGATGAAAAAGTCATTTTTGTGGATGACAGCCAGATGCAGCGGTGTTTGACCATCGGAATTTTGCAGGTTGTAATCAAACTCACCGGCTTTTCCGTCCATCTGTACAAACGGCTCGTAAAGGGAAGAATCGCCGTTTAGAATCAAATAGTGCAGCAGTCCGTTGCCGGTTGCTTCATCTTGGGAATACAGCTTCGCTTCACCGGCAGCGATAACAATATAAATCTTTTGCATATTCAATTCGCCATTCATTTCGATCATCTTACCAAGATTCTTCACCAAATGGCGTTCTTGAGCAGGTGTTCCTTCCGACTGGGAAGGTGTAGTCGGGTCGACGGGGATTGCCTCTCCATTCGAGGATTTGGGAATAATCCCGATCGCATCGGCACCGACAGAGCCGACCTGATATCCAAGCGCTTCCGAGAAGTTCCGCAAGGGGACATAGAGCTTGTTCTGAATGACAACGGGGGACTCGGACATCTTGGCTTCCGATCCGTTGACCAGGATTTTGGAATGGGACGGTACGGCCTTTAGATAAACAGCAGCGCCAACGGCCGTGCCGGCTGTCAGCGCCACGCCGACAATCGCGCCGAGTGCAAAAGCAGGAACAGAAGAGAAACGTTTTTTCATATTATCCTCCCATGGCGGTATATGGACTTTTACACCATTATATACCAATACGGCATTACCTCAATTGAATATCCGGATCCAACACGATAATTCGCTGTTCATCCAACGCGGTGTGCAGCAGTTCATCCTTCAGTTGCTGTGTGCTGGTTATGACGTCAGGCTGGTTTGTCTTCATATCCGTCGTCAGTTTTTTCACTAATCGTTCGATCGATAACATATCCCGATATTCTGGCGGAGAGTAGTCTTCCCAGTACTGATCTTCGCTGATGCCCATCGTATCCAGTATGCGCAGGTGTTGTTCTTGCACCTGCCGCGGCTGGGTCTGGAGCGTTTGCCGAAGCGCCTTGGCCCTTTGAATTCCATCCTCCAGACTCGCCGCAACGCCTTGTTCGTCGGCCAATTGAAGCATCAATTCCTTCGTTGCCATTTCTTTAAGAAGCGTGGAGTCATCAGGAAGGGGCGCGGTGTTATGCGCGAGGTTATGCTTATAGGCAGTTAAATTTGTATGCGTGATGTAGGTGGAACCGACTTGAATCAGCGCCTGTCCGTTCATATTGTCGTTCATGCGATGATTCTGGCCCGAGCGATGCGAAGCATCCGTAAAAAATAGTATGATGCTTACCGTCAGGACGCTTGCCACAGCGATGCTGAGAATGGTGATATATTTACGGTTTATTTTCATACCTACCTGACACCTCTCTTGGCTGGGATATATGAAAACGAAGTTATAATTATAGACGTTTTATCAGCCTGAAAGGTTCTGGAAAAATGTAAAAAAACGCCTGAAGGCACGGATCAAAGTGCTTTCAGGCGCAGAAGGCTCATGATGATGGAATGATAGGCTTCGCGTTGAAGCTTACTTACGAAGCAGGCGGGTCTTATGTGCATAGATAATCGCTTTGTCCGCGAGAAAAGCAGCGTAGAGGAGCAGGAAGACCGAATAAGGAAATCCGGTACCGTCCAGGCTGGGAACCAACCATTCGGCGGCAATAAAATACAGTAGGGTCAGCAGCACCGGGAGCTGCCGTTTCAGACGATATTTCCAAACCGACCAGATGACGCCGGCAACCCCGGCAAACAGCATGACGAGACGGACGGCGTCCAATGCGGATTGTACGACCTTTCTTGCCTCCTCATTTCCGATCGCTGCTGCATATTTGGAGGTACGGCCAGCAAATATGCTCCGGAAGAGATGAACCAGAGGGTTGCCTTCGATGTATCTCGATTCCAGCCACAGCGAGGCAAGGTTCCACGGACCGGACATATACATCAAACGATTGAAAAGCGGGATGTTTAGCCACCATGGAGACAAGATGAGCAAATACCCCACGCTAATAAGAACGAGCCCGCCGGTTACGATTTTGACCGGACTGCGGTACTTGATCCAAAAGGGAATGAACAGTACAGGGTACAACAGCGCCTGAAGGTTGTAGCAAGCCATAAGCGCCGTAAGCGCGCCGGCAGCCGCGTACCATCCAGCCTGCTTCAATTCAAGCGCTCCGATGACGGCGCAGACCAGAAGCAGCATCAAGGTTTGCATGGTCGTATCCGGCAGGATCAGCCGGACTGCGCCGTAAGCCGGCCAGAACAGCGCGTAGATCAAACATGATAGAAAAGCGATTCGCGTATTAAACATGTAGCGGGACAGCACGAAAACCAAGTAGACGGAAATTGCATGAAAGACGCATTGGAGCAGCTGGTAGGCAACCAGGGCAGCATCCATGCTTCCGAATAAGGCTGTAAGTCCGGCAATCATAAGCGGCACACCGGGCATGACGCTGGAGGCATGGACTTCCAGGTCTCCACCGGGGTGGCTGATCATGGCCGCACTTTGAATATATCGTTCTTCAATCACGCTGCTTATGCTCGGGGAACGTTCATGAAGACCGGTAAGAACCAGCAGACATGACATAACCAGAACCGCTGCAATCAGTACCAGCAGCATCCTTCGCTGCACACGGTTTAACGTCCATATGGAAAACAAAGGGTCCACTCCACTCTTTTATATAATCTCTAGGGTTCAAATCAGCATACATACTCTTATATAGTAAAGAAAAAACGGTGAAATAAAAAGGCTCCGCCAAAACGGAGCCCGTAAGTTCAAGTTACGTTGCAGCGACAGGGTCAGTCCCACTATTAAAAGCCGCTGTGATACTTATCGTTACTGGATGAACGATTCTTTGACGTCCCGTCCCGCTGCTTCTCTTCCTGGCGCTCCAGCCTGGCGTCCTCCATCGGAATCGGGTCCACATGCTGTTCGCTCTCGTGCATATCGAACAGGCTTTCTTGTTCCGTCGGATATTGTTCAGGGTGATCCATGTTGCCGGGACCGTTGTGAAGCGGTAGATCCTTTTTCTTGTCAGCCACCGTTTCTCACCTCATTTATCGTTGTGATACTACCTTTATACCTTATTTGGGGAAGTATCAAACATGATGAGGTGATAAAGGGAGGGGGCATAGGTCTTATTAAGACGTCTCCGAACCGGCTGCAGGCTGCTGCTGCGCTTCCGCTTTGAGTCTTAAATAACGGATAAACAGCTCAACAAGCTCCGGGTCGAATTGCGTGCCCGAGCAGCGGAGCAATTCCTCAATTCCCTCCTCGAAGGTTTTTGTTTTTTGGTAAGGCCGTTCCGTTGTCATCGCGTCAAAGGAATCGATGATGGTCAGCATCCGGCACAGCTTGGGGATTTGGCTGCCCTTGAAGCCGTGCGGATATCCGCCGCCATCATATCTTTCATGATGCAATTCGATGTAAGGAACCAGTTCCTTGAATTTCTCGTTCGTTTCCGCAATGCGTTTACCCCAGCTGACATGCCGTTTGACGGTTTCCCATTCGCCGGCCGTGAGCTTGTCCCTTTTGTTCAAGATCCCCCAAGGAATCTCCAGCTTGCCGATATCGTGAATGAGTGCGCCGAGTACAAAATTGCGTCGCTCCACACTATCAAGCCCGAGCACTTCGCTGATGTCCATGGCATAGCGGAATACCCGTTTGGAGTGTTTGAACGTATCTACATCTTTATACAAGAACAGCTTCAGCTGCTGCTCAATATCGCGGACATCTTCCGCGAAGTCAATTTCGGATTCTTTTTCGGCGCCGCTCCCGTATACATGCACATTATTCTTACCCTGTTTCTTGGCATAGTACAGCGCCTGATCGGCAAGCTCGACAAGCTGTGACTTGTCATGGATATCGATCCGATAGGACGCAACGCCGGCAGAGAAGGAGAGACACCCGGAGGGGAAAATCTCGACGCCGTCAAAATAGGTATCGTTCAATTTTTTGCGGAGCCTGTTAATGAAGGAACGGGCTTTATTGTCATCGTAACCCGGCATTAGAATCGTGAATTCCTCACCGCCGAAACGGGAGGCCACCACCTCGGCCGTTTCGGATTCCACCTTGAGGTAATTGCCGAGAAATCCTAGCAGCATGTCCCCTTTCAGGTGTCCGAATTGATCGTTGTATTTCTTGAAATCATCGATATCGATCATAGCCAGCGACAATGGCGTTTCATTGGCCTTGGCTTTCTTGATCTCGTCTTCCAGCAGGCTTTCAAAATAACTGTGATTATACAGGCTCGTCCGTTGATCCTTGATTGCTTTTTCCTGTACTTCGTTATACATCGTGAATAGCTGTTTAAAGGAATAAGAGAGCATCACGCTCAGGCCTATGAATAAGGTAAGACCGAATACGCCGTTATGTACGATAAGAACGGAGAGGACGAGCGACAGTATGAGCGTACTCAAATAAACGAGCAGGGTGTCTTTAATGAAGGACTTCAGAATGTCGTATAAAGATCCCCGATATAACAAGTAATAATAAAATCCAAGCAGAAAAACGTTAATAATAAAATAGACGAGCAGGGCGCCAAGATAAGCACCAAAATGATCATTGATGATGGGGCCCGGTTGTCCTCCTGCTGCCTTAAAAACAAGTGAGGAACCAACGATCATGAGTGTATATATGGAGAAGTTGACAAAATGCTTCCAAAAAGGGATCTTCCTGTCATACAGTGCTGTTGCCAGAGTATTGAATAGGATTACCGAAAGAGCAAAGGGGGCGCCATATATAAATATGCAAGCTAAATAAACGGAAGAATCCATAGATTGCAAATTACCCTCAGGCGGCAGCTGGAAGGTGAAGTAATTTAATATTAGGGCGGCGCCTAACATTGCATAAACCCATACCCACTGTGAAGGAGAGTAGTATATAAATTCTCCTTGATGTACTAGTAGAAAGGTTATACAGCCCATAAGTGAAATGAACACAAAGTACAGCTGTCCCGGAAGTTCCCTGGAAATCTTAGGACGCTTGAATATGGACATAACGGTTTCTCCTCAATTAAAAAAGCATGGTGTATTCTCCACATTTTAAGATATATTGCGTCGCAAAACAACGAAAAAGATGTAAAAAAACAGGCTGAGCATTCCAGCCTGTTTTTTTGGGTGTTTATGTTATCCCAATCTGTATCCGGAAGTCAGAGCGACAACAACGGAAGCAACGATGATCGCATTCAACACGATGCGGGAATACTTAATTTTATCAGTTTTCTTCATAGTTCTCCCTCCTTTCCAGGTGGTATGATGTATGATTAATTCTGCGGTTCAGCATGTTCAGTCGTATCGGATTTGCGCATTAAGGTTTGAACATTGGTATTCTTCCCGGAAGTCACAAGATGGACAATGTAGAGGAATATACCGATATTCATGATAATATCTCCGATACTGATTACCTGCGTTCTTGGATAGGGTGGAGATAACGGAATGATGTCACCAAGAAGGGACAGGCGGGTAGAAGCGTCCATAAGATAGTGCTTGGTAGTAGCTGTGGCATCCATTAGCATGTCCACATAAACGGGATCCAGCACGGAAGCTGCGCTCATGGAAACGGGCATTCTGCCACCGTTCACTGCCATGACAAGGAAATTCAGAAAGACACCTGCCAAGATGCTGCCAAAACCTTTCTGATCTCGGTTCATCCAGAGAAAGATCATGCCGGCAACGTAGATGAACATAAAGACGTAGCCGCTTGCGGCTGCCAACCAATCAGAGTTCACTTGAAAGCGGAATATCAGCAGCTGCACAATCAGGAGTATAGGGAAGATTAAGCCGCCCTTCAGACGAATCTTACTGAATTGCTGCAGTCCATGACGGAGTCCGCCACGTATCAGTCCGACAATTAACCCAAGTATAATGCCGTCAAATACCATGATAGAATTCCTACTTTCATAGTTCATTATCTCTGTAATTAAGATAGTTCGACAGCGAATTGGAAATTCCTTCAACAAAAATCAAATTTTATGAAAAAAATGTGAGGGTCTGATAAAAAGCTTGTCCCTTCCTGTATGAATCTAATGAATTATGTACATTATAACAGATTAAAAGGATAAATCTTCCTACTTTTTTCGTGTTTCTGTTGCAGAAAAGAGCAAATTCTTGAACTTTACATACCTATGGGGGGTATAGTAAGGTTAAATGGTACAACATTATATGATAGGAGGACGACAACATGAAACAAGTGACATTGACAGTGGAAGGCATGTCCTGCAACCATTGCGTGAACTCGGTGGAAGGCGCGCTGAAGAATGCGGGAGCTTCTGGTAAAGTCGATCTTGCATCCAATACAGTGGCCGTCGAATACGACGAAACCAAGGTCACCCTTGAAGCATTGAAAGAAGCGATTGAAGAGCAAGGCTACGATATCGTGTCCTAACGAAAGATTCCCTGGAATAATCCAAAGCCGCGAGCTTTGGCTAAAATAGGAGCCGGCTGCTGAAGGCGATCGACAGCAAGCCGGTTTTTTTGCGTTTCGGTCGCTGGCCGCCTTAAACTTGCACTGCCCAAGCCGAAGTTTCATAATAGATGGAACAATTCTTTAAGAGCCTAAGGAGTGGATACCCGATGAATGATACCATATCACTTCTGATGAACCATCGATCGATTCGTAAATATTCGGATCAGCCCGTGTCCGAGGAGCAGCTAAGGACAGTTGTGGCAGCAGGTCAGATGGCATCAACCTCAAGCAACGTCCAGGCATACAGCGTGATTGCCGTTACCAATCCGGAGAAGAAGCAGCGGTTGGCCGCTTTAGCGGGAAATCAGGCGTATATTGTGGAATGCCCGGTATTCCTGGTCTGGTGCGCGGATCTGTATCGTTTGAAAAAAAGCGCAGAGGCGCACGCGGTTGATCAAGAGACGTATGAAGATTCGACCGAGAATTTCATCGTGGCCACGGTGGATGCCGCTTTGGCTGCGCAGAATGCCGCGATCGCCGCGGAATCGCTTGGTCTTGGGATCGTGTATATAGGCGGGGTCCGAAACTCCATTGCCGAGTTCTCCGAGGCTTTGGAACTGCCGGAGCTGGTCTATCCGGTATTTGGCATGTGCCTGGGCTACCCGGATCAGGAACCGGGGCTTCGTCCCCGGCTTCCGGTGGAGGCTGTTTTGCACCGCGACAGCTACGATCCGGCGGCCCTGGAAGAAGTGAAGAGTTACGATCGAATCTCTTCCGATTATTTGTCCAAACGCACCCATGGCAAGAACAGCGCGCCGTGGTCGGCGCTTATGGCTAAACGCCTGGCAGAGCCGGTAAGGCTGCACATGAAGGACTTCTTGAAGGGGAAGGGGTTTATGGGGCGTTAGACATGAATAGAGAAGCGGGTATACGGCTGCTCTCGTAAATCAATAGAGAGAGCGGGTACGGCTGCTCTATGGGGAATACTCCGGAGGGCACGGCTTAGGAACTAAGCCCGGCCGCGTAACCAAGCCCGGCTGGCGTGGGATTGGTGGCGTGGGAGACGCAGTGTTCCGAGAGTTTGACGTAGCTTCCAAGCCGTCAGCCGGAACGAGTTACGGCCCGGCCGCGTAACCAAGCCTGGCTGGCGTGGGATTGGTTACGCGGGAGACGCAGCGCTCCGAAAGTTTGCCGTAGCTTCCAAGCCGCAAGCCGGAACGAGTTCCGGCCCGGCAGCAGCAGTATCGGACCTCAGATCCGTTATTTTCGCTCGAGGCTCGTTTTTCCGGATCTATCGGACACGCGTTCCGTTAATTAGCGTATAATCCGAAAAATAAGGGCCTTATTCGGTAAATAACGGACCTCATGTCCGCCAGCATTCGAGAAATGGTGCTTTTGATCAAAATAAGGTCCGCTGAGTCCGCTAAAATGTGCAACTCGCTAAGTGTGCAGCAAAGTACGACGCTTAAACGTAAGTCATAACACAGAAACGGGGCTGTCCCAAAAGGTCATGAAATACGGACCAAGGGACAGCCCTTTTTTCAGCGGTCCCCTATTATACGGAGATTGCTGATCAGGATGACATGCCGAGTCATTTGCCGATGCCCTGCTGACGGTATTGCCCGGGCGTGATCCCTTCCAGCTTCTTGAACATTCGATTGAAGTAGGGAGGCTGATATCCTGCGGCTTCCGCAATCTCGTGAATACGAAGATCTGTGGTCAGCAGGAGTTCTTTGCAGCGGTTCATGCGCACGGTTGTCAAGTAGTCTATATAATTCGTACCCGTCATCTGCTTAAACGCTTTGCTCAGCTGGGATACACTGACACCGGCTTCCATGGCCATGGTATCCAGGGAAAGGTCTTGCATCCCGTTTTGCTCGATTTGCTCCAGTACGTTTTCGACCAGCGATTTCATGGAGCTGTTGAAGTTCTTGGTTAACTGATCGAGGTAGGGTTCGATGATTTCTTTCTGGAACCAGGTCACGCAGGCCTTCGGATCCCGAAGCAGGGACAGCTGTTCCTGCAGATTGGAGAAATCGTACACCTGGTATGGATTTAAGCCAGCCTGCAGCATAGACCGGTGAACGCTGGTAATTAACCGCATGAGGCCGTGGTGGACATGCCACTCCGAGCCTCCTCCGGCTTGAAGCGCTGTTACGAAGCGGCTTAGGGAGCGCAGCGCATCCCCTTGAAGCCCAAGATTCAAGGTGTGAATGAAATCCTGCTCCAATTCCAGCGGAAAGTCGATCCAGTCGTTTTTCTGGGAAAGCACGGTATCTGCTTCCAGCAGCTGACTGCCCGCGTCAAAGGAGCGGTAATGCAGCGCCCGCTTGGCCTGTTCGAGAATATGGGGAACATCGGTCCAGGTTGAGCTTGGTCCTCCCAATACGATGGTTGCCGACATGCGGAGTGTATCGCGCAAAGCCCGCATGACCTGATCGCACAGCTGCCTCATCATACGCGTCTGTTCATCGGTTTTATGGGAAGCCGGAACGATCAAGATGACGCCGAAGGAGCCGTCGAAGAAATTGATGGGATGCATATATGCGCTTATGTCCTCTGCCAGCTCCTGGATCACGTTCAGAGCGGCATAGGTGAGAAGATGCTGGTCATTTTCCGTCAGCGGCGTCCGATCCTCCCCGTGGGTATGCTGCTGAAGCACGATGGCCGAGAACTGTTTATTGGTAATGTCAAGGTCCATCTCCTGCAGCTTGAGCACGTATTCGGGCTCCGTCAGGTGGGCGGCTTGTCCACTCAAAAATTGATTGATATAAGCCTCCCTGATCGCGGGCAAGGATCGCTTCCACTGGCTTTGCAGCGTATCATGCGAGAACCGATACTGCTTCCACTCGTGTTCAATATAATCCAGCTCATTGTATCGCGAGCTCGGTTTGGCCTGATCGCCGCCAATCATATTCAGCATTTTGCGAATAGGGCGATACATGCTCTTAGAGGCAAACCAGCTCACAGCCAGTGATGCCGCGAGCGCAAAAGCAAAGCAAATCAGAATGATATGGGTATACGGCTTCGTTGGAGCAATGATCTTGGATTGCGGCGTGCCTGAAACATAGGTCCAACTTTGTTGCATTTTTTCGAATTGAACGGTATTCACCAGCAATACATCCTGGTCGACCGGAACCTTCAACCGCAAATTCGCGCTCCGGGCATTCTCGGGAAGCTTCAGCTGTTCCTGAATCGCACTCATCGCCTTCGGCATGCTGCGGCTCATCCCCGACTCCCCGATGACGTGACCATGGTCGTCCAGCAGGAACGAGAGATTCTCGCTATTGCGAATGACGTGCAGCTTCGATGGATCAATATAGATGACGATCGCGCCGTAGGGTGTATGACCGTTGAAGGGAAGTCGCATGACAAGCGCGTGGGAAGATTTGTCCTTGTTAAAAGGCCGCTCCAGGTCATGGACCCAGAACATGTCCGTATCTCCTTCCATGAGCTTGTTGAAGTTTAACGCATCCTGTTCCTGATTCAGTGTCCGCAGCCCGAGATCAGGCTCCATGATTTTATTTTGCTTTTTGATATAGAGATAGACCTGATCCACCAGGGGATCGGCATTCTCTACCAGGTTCAGCGTACTGAACAGCTCGTTTGTCTCCTCGATATTCGATACAAAGTCCATATCGGACAAGGAAGGCTTGAAATGGGGTTTTACCACCATATTGAGGGCGTAGTGGACCAACTGGGTGAATTGCTCGTCTACTTGTCTCGCAGCGTCAACCAAAGCTTCCTCGTTCCGCTGCTGATATTGGTTAATCATATGCTGGTTGCCCACATAAAGGTAAACGGCCGTTATGGCCGAGATGGGGAGGCATGTTAACAACACGGCAAGCGCGATGCTTCTCCAATACATAATACCTTTGAAAACGGATTCAGGATTCTGCTGCCTCATTACTTTAACCCCCTGTTGGCATAAACAAATCAAAGGCTTGATCGAAACGAGCCGGTAAATGATTACATACTATCATAGCGAAAGAGTGGATGAGTTGAAAAGATCATATCTTCCCAATTGAGGTTGGGTCAACGTTATCGATTAACCGAATCCGACGTTCATTCGCCGTGGAAAAAAAGTGCAATGCAAGGAAACGAAAGGTTCCTCAATACCTTAGAGACCCAAGCATTTCCCTGTGTTGTGCAGCGAACGGACAGGGGATTGAGTCGGCGGAAAAAAAGTGGAATTGCAGGGAATGTTGCAACCGTTTACATTAGGACTACATTCCGTGAACGGTATGTTGAACGAGATGACAAGGCTGAAAGTGAGGGAGTATCGATGAAAGCACAAGAAACCGTTCAGTCGGCAAAAGGAAACGGGAGCCCCCCCATAAGCGTGAAGTCCAAAACGAAGTGGGGGCGGATATGGTCGGATGTTGTGCGCGACAAGTATTTGTACGTGCTGGCCTTGCCGGGACTGATCTTTTTTATCATTTTCAAATATATTCCGATTACAAATCTCGTGATTGCCTTCCAGGAGTATTCTCCATACTTTGGGGTGTTCGGAAGCCCCTGGGTTGGGTTCGAGCATTTCACCAGGTTTTTCTCCAACGATGATTTCTGGATGCTGCTGCGCAATACGCTGGCGATCAGCTTTCTAAGCTTGATTTTCTTTTTCCCTGCACCGATCATTTTATCTTTGATGCTGAATGAAGTGCGAAGCTCCTTCTATAAGCGGACCATTCAATCCCTGGTGTATATCCCCCACTTTTTATCCTGGGTATTGATCTACGGCCTGACCTACCTTATGTTTTCGCAATCGGAGGGCTTGTTTAATAAGTGGCTTATCTCCATGGATTGGGAGACGATCGATATTCTCTCCAACCCGAACTACTTCTGGGGTATGCTGACGGGACAATCCATCTGGAAGGAAGTCGGCTGGGGAACCATCATCTTTCTCGCGGCCATCGCCGGAGTGGACCCGCAATTATATGAAGCAGCCGTCATGGACGGTGCGGGCCGTATGAGACGGATGTGGCATATTACCCTGCCCGCGATGCGCAACGTGATCCTGATTCTGTTGATCCTCCGTCTGGGAACGATTCTGGATACGGGATTCGAACAGATTTATCTGATGATGAATGCACCTGTTACCAATGTAGCCGAAGTGTTCGATACCTATGTATACCGGGTAGGGATTCGGCAGGGAGAGTTCAGCTACAGTACGGCCATCGGATTATTCAAATCGATTGTCGGCGTCATTCTGGTGGTCACGGCCAACCGGTTGGCGAGGCGGTACGGTCAAGAAAGCTTGTACTAATGGATGGGCGAAGACAAGGAGGAGTAAAACATGCATGAGAAAGGATGGAAAACCAGGCTGTTCGGGCTTGTGAATAACGGACTGCTGCTGATCATTGGTTTGGCAACGATATTTCCGATTTATTATACCGTTATTTTGTCGTTTACCGATCCGGTGGAGTATTATCAACGAAGCTTGATATTATGGCCGCGGGTTTGGACGCTGGATGCTTATAAGCATTTGCTCTCCAACGGATTGTTTGTCACCTCGATTTCCGTGAGCGTGTTCCTGGCCACGGTCGGCACGCTGCTCAGTCTGCTCGTTACCGGGGGCATGGCTTACGCGGTGTCCCGCAAACGCCTTCGGTTTCGCAAGGGGATCATGATTATGGTGTTAATCACCTTTCTCTTCACACCGGGGCTGGTTCCGCTGTATCTGGTCGTCCGAAATGTGGGACTCATTGACAGCGTCTGGTCGCTGATCCTGCCCAGCTTGACCAGCGCGTGGTATGTGCTGCTCATGAAGGGATTCTTCGACAGCATTCCGGACAGTCTGGAGGAAGCCGCGATGATCGACGGCTCCAATGATATCGGCGTATTCTGGCGAATCATTCTGCCGTTGTCGCTGCCGGCGCTGGTGGCTTTCGGATTGTTCTTTGCGGTCGGCTATTGGAATACGTACTTCAACGCACTGATGTTTATTAACGACCAGAAGATGTGGCCGCTGCAAGTATTGCTGCAAAATATGCTTGTGGATCCAACGACGATGGGATCGGGGAGCGGCGGCGGATTCGCCTTCCAAGTGAACCGTCCCGTTCCAACGGAAACGTTGAAGATGGCGGCGGTCGTTATTGCAACCGTTCCTATCATGTTAGTGTATCCATTCCTGCAGAAGCACTTCGCCAAAGGAGCGATGGTAGGCTCTGTCAAGGAATGAATCGATATACGGTCTATCTGCCATCATGATCAGTCAGGCGAGATGTATCATTATAAGGGAGGTCTAATTATGAGAAAAATGGAAACAAAGCCGGGCAAGTCGTTTTTAAAAATGTCGGGGGTGCTGCTCTTGGCAAGTTCGCTCTTGCTTAGCGCATGCGGCAGCCGAGAAGGAAGTGCACCTGGCGATAACGAAGGCGGAACAGACAGCAGTGAACCTACAAGCATTACGATACAGACCCTGAATTATGCCACCGAATTCATAGACAATACCAATGCACTATGGAAAGAGCTTGAGAAACGCACCAACACCAAGCTGAATATTACGTGGCTGTCGCCGTCCACGGCCGAAGAGAAGATCAATGTCATGCTGGCATCCGGCGATCTTCCAGAGGTTACTTTCGTGGAAACGATGCAGAACCCGCAGCTGCAGAAAATGCTGAAGCAGGGAGTCTTCTGGGATCTGACGCCGTTTCTTAAAGACTACCCGAATTTGAACCGCGAAGAACTGAAGGAAATGTGGGAAATCACCAAGATGGATGGCAAGAACATCGTCATTCCTCGTTATTATCCCAGCTATGGCGGCGGCGTCTTCCCGATGATCCGCAAGGACTGGCTGGATGCCCTTCAGCTGGAAACACCCAAAACGCTGGATGAGTTCCATAACGTGTTAAAGGCTTTTAAAGAACAGGATCCGAATGGTAACGGACAGGCCGATGAGATTCCATATGCCGCAAATCCGGGGGCTCTCGCTTATATTTATAATATATTTAATGAAACGCAAGGGTCTTGGAAGCTTCAACCCGATAATACCCTGACTCCGATTATGACATCGGACGAGTCAAGGGAGGCCATGTTGTGGATTAAAAAGGCTTATGACGAGGGCCTGTTCCCCAAAGACTTCACTATCATGAAGTTCTCGCAGGTGATGGATACGATGCGAAGCGCCAAGGCAGGGGTAGGGGGCATGTCCATGAACCATGCCTGGGTGACCGGCGAATCCGTGAAAGGCGTTGACCCCAAGGCGGATCTGATGCCGCTTGCTTACTTGGAGAATGCTAACGGGGTGAAGTATACGCCTTCAGGATCGCCGTACTATGGCGTGTACCTGATTCCGAAGAAAGTGCCGGAGGCGAAAGTGAAGAAAATCCTCGAGTTTTTCGATTACGGTTATAGTCAAGAAGGCAATGAAATGCTGACCTACGGAATCGAAGGTGTCCATTACAATGTGGAGAACGGGAAGAAGGTTGCAACCCCGCAGGCCGCTGTAGATAAGACGGGTGACGGCAACTTGAACAATATGATTCACCTCGTCAGCGACGATATGGCCATCAGCGCGGTAGGGATGCCGGATGAAGTATATGAACGGAACGTAGAGATCGTCACAGAGCGTAAGACGGTCAAGGTTCCGAATCCTTCGGGAGAGCTGTATTCGGAAGCCTATAACAAATACTATCCCGAGCTTTCCAAGAAAGTGGAGGATATGCGGGTCATGGTCATCACGGGCAAAGAACCGGTTGAATCGTACGATAAACTGATCGAAACGATCAAGAGTGATCCGAAGATGAAGGAAATTACAGACGAGATGTCAAAGGCATATCAGGAGAAGTATGTTAAATAGGTACGTTAAATAAGTACGTTAAATAATGGAATCCAAAACCACAATGCTGCAGCTTGCATTGTGGTTTTTTGGCGTGAATAACAGAAATAGCCCCTCCATGTTATATTTCTGATGTCTAATATTAAACATCCTATAATTTTACATTAAAGCATAAAATATTACATGAGGGGAGGATTTAAAGTCATGGAAACGAAGGAAGGCATAAAGTTTAATATCGAGCAAGAACGGCATAAGCTTCATAAGATGAAGCAGCGGTATCGTGATTTTAATCATCCCAAAGTCCTCAGACAATCAATCGTGCTCGATGAGTTGATTAATCAATATAACCGATTTCTTAAAGAGAACAAGCCGATTGCGTAAACAACCGACTTGAGCTGAATGTAGATTCTTTTTATAGATCGTAAAGTCTCGCGGCGTTCTCATACAAAATCCTGCGGGCCTCGGATATGGACAACCCCTGAAGCTCAGCCCATGCCGCAGCCACAGAAGCCGTCATCCGTGGATGGGTCATCTGTCCGGTGAACGGACCCTCGAACGGCCAAGGACCATCGGTTTCGGTCATGACGAGATGATCCGGATATCTACATGCCATATCACGAATTTCTTCCTCATAGAGGATGTCAGGCGTAAAGGAAATAAAGTATCCGTTACCCGCCATCCGCTGCAAGGTGTCGCGTGAGCCCTTGAACCAATGAAAATGGGCACGAGTAACGCCGTATTTTTCGAGCAAATCACATGCGATATCCGCATCTTCATATACAGCGTGCAGAATGACCGGTTTATGATGCTTTTTAGCAAATGCTATAAATTGTTCCAGCAGATCGGCGTAAGGACGGTTATCCCAGGGACGGCCCTCCGATTCAGCCTCCAGCCTGGCGTAATAGGGGAGACCCACCTCTCCTACGGCAACCATCTTATCGGCATGCTCTGCCATCCAATCCAGCAGTTCTTCGATTTCGTCAGAGGAAGGGAGGGGCTGCTCCGGATGATAACCGAAAGCTGGCCGCACCATCGGTCCGTACTGCCTGGCCAGCTCCAGGTTTCGCTTGCAGGAAGCCAGATGCATGGAGACGGAGATGACGGATTGAACCTCATGATGGCGGATATCCGCGAGAATCGCTTGTTGATCGGATAACGAATAACTATCCAGATGAATATGAGTGTCCATCAGTGGGAAATCCGCTTCACGCTGCATGAATGATTTCATCGTTACATAACCTCGCTTGTAAGCTTCCATGAAGCGTTTTGCTGATCATGGATGTATGTATTCCGCTGGCCTTCATCGGTCAGCGTTTGTGCTGTTCTTCCCGCATGATGGCGGAAATTTCGGTTTTTAATGCAATGAAGGACGGATCCATCAGGATGTTTTCCCGGCGTGGACGGGAAAAAGGGACTTCTACCCTTTTCAAGATGGTTCCGGGCCGTGCCGACAGGATATAGATGCTGTCCGAGAGGAGCAGCGCCTCCTCGATATGATGGGTGATCATCAGCACCGAACGGCGCGTATCCTCCCAGATATCGAGCAGCCAGCGCTGCATATCGCTGCGCGTCAGCGCATCCAATGCGCTGAACGGTTCGTCCAGGCACATGACTTCCTGTGGACTCATCAGTGCGCGCAGAAAAGCCGCCCGCTGCTGCATTCCGCCTGAAAGGGTGTGCGGATACGCTTTTTCGAAGCCGGAGAGACCGGCCCGTTCCATCCATCTGCGGGCATGTTCCCTGGCAGCGGCTTTCGAGGTGCCCCTCAGCTCCTCGGGAAGGAGCACGTTGTCCTCCACCGTACGCCAAGGGAAGAGTGCCGGCTGTTGAGGCATATAGGCGATGCGGCCTTTTTCCCCGGTCACGTCCTGACCATCCATGAGAACGGAGCCCGCATCCGGAGCCGTTAACCCCCCGATGATATGGAAGAGCGTGCTCTTTCCGCTGCCTGAAGGACCGATCAAGGAGACGAATTCCCCGGGCTGCACCTGGAGCGAAAGATCATCCAGCACATGCACTTCGCTGCGCCGTTCACGGAAGGTTTTTCGAAGGCTGCGAACCTCAAGGGCAGGCGCTGGCGGGACCGCTGCAGAGGATCGGCCAAGCCTGTTATGATCCGACAGGGATACTTGATGTGTCATATCGCAAAACAGCCTCCTTTTATTTCTGTTAGAAAATGTCCATTCACAATGGTTTTAACCTTTTCGAGTCCAGCGGATCAGCCGCTTCTCCAGCAGGGTAATCAGCAGCACCATCAGCAGGCTGAGCAGGACGATGACCAGGATGGCAACAAACACCCGGTCCGTGCGGTAGCCGGATTTTTGCAGCATCATGTAGTAGCCGATTCCCTGGTCCGAGCCGATCCATTCCCCGATCACCGCACCCATGACCGAATAGGTGGCCGCAATTCGAATCCCGGAGAAGATGGAGGGAAGGGCATGCGGCAGCTCCAGCTTGGTGAAAATTTGCCACGAGGTAGCCCCCGCCATCTGCATATAATTCATCATGGTGCGGTCAGTACGTGCGAGTCCGTCCAAGGCCGCAACAGCGACAGGGAAGAAGCAGACCAGCGTAATCACGATAACCTTGGGCAGCATCCCGAAGCCGAACCAAATCATGAGAAGCGGGGCAAGGGCGATGGTCGGTACATTCTGGCTAAGAATAAGAAGCGGATAAAGGGCGGTTTTGAGAAAAGGCACCATGTGCAGAGCCAGCGAGATGACAAGACCGATCGCCGTGCCGATCATAAATCCGATCAGGGTTAATTGCAGGGTGGCCGCTGTATGCTGGAAGAGACCGGAAGCTCCGGTAACGGCCTCATGCCCGATGGCCGTCGGCGCAGGCAAAATAAAGGGTTCAATGTCGAATACGGATACTGCGGCCTGCCATACCATCAAAAAGAAGAGGACCGCCACAACGGGCGGCCAAACCGAACTCCACCAGCTTTTCATGGACGGTATTTCTCAGTCAGCTTATCCATGCTGATGCCGGTCGTATGATGCGCGATTTTGACTTGGGATATGATGCTGGGACTTCCCGCATTCACCAGCGCCTCGTGCATGCGCTCAACGATCTTGAGCAGCTCGGAGAGCTCTCCTTCCATGGTCGTTTCGAGTGCATGGACCTCGTATTTTACGCCCGATTCCTGAATGACCTTGATCGCTTCATCAACATAAAGGATGCTGTCGGCCCCGTTTGGCGTTCTCGGTATTACTTGAATGCTTAAGAGTGTATTCGCCATATAAACTCATCCTTTCGTGCAAGCTATATTGTAATGGAAGAGAGGCGGTCTGCTGCAAAGGCCGTCTCTCTTCTTAAATAGAAATAACCTTATGGCTGCTCCGGTAAAAATTCATTGGTAAATGCGCGGTCCGCGTCAAGTTCCTTCTCCAGCAGCTTGCGCTCAAACATCCAGTCGGCATACCCCGACCATACTTCGGCTTTCTGCTCGCCCCAACGGGATGCATCATCCTGATAACGGGGGCTCAGCCATTTCTGGCTGGCGAGAACCAGTTCGGCATCCAAGTCAGGAACAGCCTTCGTAAGCAGGGCTGCCGCATCTTCAGGATGTTGAATCGCATAGTCATATCCTTTTGAAGTCGCCCGCATGAACGCTTTGACAAGCTCGGGGTCCTCCTGGATCTGCTTCTCGTTCGTTACGATCACCGGTGTGTAATAATCAAGCTGCTCCGAGTAGTCCTTCACATAAATCATGTCAAGCGGCTCATTGCGAAGCTCGGCTTCAATCCCCGTCCAAGCATAAAAGATCCAGGCAAAATCAATGTCGCGTTTCACGGCCGTAAAATAATCGGCATCGCCCATATTGACCATATTCACCTTGCTGACATCGGCGCCATCAATCTCCATGATGGATTTCATGACGGCTTCCTCCACAGGCGAGCCCCAGCCTCCATAGGATTTTCCTTCAAAATCGCCTGCCTTCACGATGCCTTTGTCCTTGGGGGCGGCAAAGCCGGATGTATTATGCTGAATGATCGCTGCAATGGAAACGAGCGGCAATCCTTGCGTTCTGGCCAGCGTTACGCCTTCCTGATAGCTGATGCCGAACGGCACGTTTCCGGATGCAACCAGCGTATCCGTTCCGCCTGCTCCCGGCTGGACGATCTGGACATTAAGCCCTTCTTCCTCATAATACCCAAGCTCCTTCGCTGCATACAGGCCGGTGTGATTCGTATTGGCGGACCAATCGAGCATCAGCTGTACGTCACGGAGTTTCCCGGGAGTCTGACTGTCTTCGCCTTCGGCACCTGTCTTCTTGTTCTGTCCGCTTGTGCCGCATCCAGACGCAACCATCAGCAGGACGCAAGCAAGAAGCAGCAGAATCCATTTTCCCTTCTTCATCGTTTCTTCTCTCCTTTGAATTCTCTTTCTATAACCTCGTTAACTCCACAAAAAAAGCGCCCTGATGATATCAGGACGCATGACGGCGTAAGTGTATACCACGGCAAATAAACAGCTGCCGCAAACATGGGCTTCCTACGCTGGCATTACCCAGATCAGGTGTAAGGGTCAGTATCATATCGGATACACTCTCAGCCGGCCAAATTCCAGCTCCCCCGGTATTTATGAAGTTTCGATCATTACATCCGCTATTATAGTCCTAATACACCAGACCTGTCTAGTTCGAAGGGGCACGAACGAGGCAGGTCCTGGTTTAGAACACGTATGCAATTGGAAGAATGAATGGAGCTATGAACCTTTCACATAAAGGATTTGAATAAAGCTTCTACCGTACGTAGAGGTTAGCGCTGGAAGAACTCAATCCATTCCCCTTCGGGACCGTGCACGAAGAAATAGCGATACCCATTCGGGAGCGTCACGATTTCCTCATCCAAGTGAGGCACGTCCAGTCCCTGAACGCGAGTATATTCCTCTTCGATGTTATCCGTGCTGACGGCAAAATGATGAACGGTGCCTTCTGCGGGCAGCGTGTCGCTGTAACCCTGAATAAGCTCGACCTCCGTTTCGTCGCTGCCGTTAAATCCGAGGAATGCCAGCTGGATGACGCCATTGGTATGGGTAAGGCGATCCTTCAGTTCAAGTCCGACAACGGCGGTGTAAAAGGCGATCGTGGTTTCAAGGTCCCGGACGACAATGCCGACATGATCCAATCGTTTCTGTGACAAGGCTAAACACCCTTTCCGATTCATATGAGATATGAATGAAATATTATCACATAATTCCTATACGTCAAGTGGGTCTTGAGGACGGCAGCTTTTCGGAGCGTTATGGGTTTAATAGAGTAGAATCCATGGTTTTTCTTTCATTTCCTCATCTTTACTTTTGGGTGGGTAAAAAGTATCATGAGAACTAGAAGTATTAATTCGAAAGACCTAACAAACAAGTGTTGAAAAAAGCTTACCTTTTGGCCGAGGAGGAATGCTTATGAGTCCAACTCCAGCAGATCATCTGTGGATTCGACTCGCCATGATGTATGCATTCATTCAGATAATGATCGCTCTGTGGATGCCTGACGCTTTATCGCTTCAGCGTGTTCTAGTCATTATTCCTCCTGCAGCCGCCTCCGTTTATTTAATGCGGATTAGTCGGCGCTATGAGGTGCATCTTCGCAGGTTTTGGTTTATTGTGAGTCTCGGATTGATGGGGGATGCAGCGGCCCGAATCATTCACGCATGTCATGTTTGGTTTGGAAAAGACAGCGCTTTCTCTACGGTTCTAACCCATTTGTTCTGGGGGCTCGAACTCATCCTGTTCGCAAGTTCTCTCATTTATTTATTCCGGCATGTTCAGGGTTCGTTTCGGGGGCTCCGGTTTATGCTGGACATCGTGATTGTTGGCATAACGGTTATGACGGTAGGACGGGAGTATTTCATCAAACCTGAGCTTGAGGATCTGGCCCATGAGGCAGTATGGGGAAACATTTGGGTGGACATGCTGTATCCGCTGTGCGCAATGGTACTTATTTTTTTTACGCTGGTGTTGTATTTTAATACCGGACAGTTAAGGAAATGGTCGGCCATTCTGTTATGTCTTGGCGGAAGTACTTATATTGCCGGAGATGTTCTGTACATCTATCTTGTTGATCTTATGGGTATCGAGGCACGTCCCTACCTGTATCCACTCTATTCATTATCGGTATTTTTCATTAGTTTCGCAGGTGGGCAGTCTGCCCCTGATTCCCGTAAGCCATCTGTTGGCGAGCGGGAGCCGCGTTCGGTCGGAAACCTGATCGTAAGATACCTGCTTCCCTACAGCGTGCTTGGCGGGATGTTTGCCCTTATGGTGCAGCGTTTCGGAGGGTGGAATGGACTGTTTACCGGCCTATCTCTGTGCGTTATCCTGATTTTGTTCAGGCAGATTTTGATTCAGTTCGAGAACGGCCGTTTGTTTGACCGACTGCATGAAAGTCTGATGCAGAGTGAATCCCTGGCACATCGCGATGATCTTACGGGGCTGTATAATCGCCGTTATTTTAATGCAAGGCTGTCGAGTTCGCTGAAGGAGGCGGACCGCACAGGTTCCCGCGTAGGCTTGCTGTATATGGATATGAACCGTTTCAAACGAGTCAATGACCGATACGGCCACCGTGCCGGTGATTTGTTGATACGAAAGGTTGCAGACCGGCTTCAATCTCTCGAATCCAAGGGAGTCTTGGTTTCCCGTTTAGGAGGAGACGAATTCACCGTCATGATCCATCCAGCCGGCGAAGATCAGGAGCTAATCTGGATGGCGGAGGAGATTTGGACGATGCTTAGCGAGCCGTACGAGCTGGAAGGGCATGAGGTTCGAACCACGCCGAGTATCGGCATTGCGGTTTACCCGGATCATGCCAGAAATGACCAGGAGCTGATTGGCCGCGCGGATGCAGCGATGTATGCGGCGAAGGAACGGAACGCCCCTTGGCATTTTGATGTGGAGCGGACGATGCTGCTGCAGCTTTTAGATCAAAAGGTTGAGTAGAAGAATGTATGAAGATAGTATCGACAACAGGTAGTTAAAAGCAATATAAGTCGATTTTTGTAGAATTTGGCGCAATCATTGCACGAATCTTGCGCATTTCTCCTAAAACAGGTCATAACTTCGATATAAAATCCATAAAATGCAAAGAAATCATATTCAAAATGCCGATAAGAAGCATAGTGAGAGCTAGCTTGCCAAGGAGGACGAACATGATTTGCGACAATTGCAGCACCTTTGAACCGATTGAGGACCAGGGGACCATTCATATGAAGCCTGCAAGTGGCGAGCTTATTCAGTTGCTGGCAGTGAACGGCTACACGGTACATGAAAACAATGAGGGTTGTGCTGTGAACTACAAGGTACGTGCGGACCTGATCTCCATGATGAAGTGTCTGCAGCCCCTTCCGCTGAAGATTCGTCAAGAGCTGTTCTTCTGTGTTACCCGTGGAGAAACTCCGCAAATCCGGCATTCGTGGACCCCTATGCAAAAGTTCGAACTGCAGATGGAGCATTACGATATGGTAAGTATCATTTTACATAAGCAGTTTACGAGCTACATGCAGCCCATCGTGGATTCATCCGAGCAGATCGTTGCCTACGAATTTCTCATTCGTCCGGTAGAGTGGGGAGCCAGCTTCCAGCCGTATGAGCTGTTTGAGACAGCCCGTAAAACCGGATTGCATGCTTTCCTGGACCGGGCAGCACGGACCAGCGCCATTGAGACCAGTGCCGAGTGGCTTCCTATCGGCGTGAAGCGATTCGTGAACTTCCTGCCATCCTCCATATATGATGCGCAGATGTGTCTAAGCCACACGTTTAATACCATTGACAGGCTCCATCTGGATCCGAGGGATTTCGTATTTGAGGTCGTGGAAACCGAGAAAATTGATGATGTTAAGCATTTGCAATCGATTTTCGAGGTTTATCGCAGTCATGGAATCTCGGTAGCCATGGATGATGTCGGCGCAGGTTATTCCACATTGGAGCAGATGATTAAGCTTAAGCCGGATTATGTAAAGATCGACCGGAGTCTGATCGACCATTGCGATCGTAATCCCGCCCAGCAGAAGCAGCTTGAAATGATCACGAACATGGCTCATGATTTTGGGGCGATGGTGCTGGCTGAAGGCATTGAGAGACGGGAGGAGTTTCATTTTTGCCGAGATATCGGGATCGAGCTCGCACAGGGGTATTTGTTTGGGAAGCCATCTGAACGACCTCCGCGTGATCCCCATTCTCAACTCATCTATTCATAGCATACATAATCGGTATTTCCCCGCCATCTTGATGCGGAGCTTTCACATCTGATTGCCGCAGCCTTCGGCTGAGTTCGGACAATACAGATGCTAGGCATGGTGAAGACAGGTCCTTCTGAATGAGTAATGATGCCTGAAGGAGCCCATTTTCTGTAAAAACAAGAGCCCTGGAATGTTCTCCAGGGCTCTTGTTTTTATATAGGTTGGTGCATTTGAAGACGCATGCCTGTTATCTTGCGGCTTTTACCTCTCCAAATCCGTCGATGCTGTATTCCTTGCCATTCACGTTCAGGACAGCCGGCGTATCCGTTTCGTTCACGATGATGGTTTCCTTTCCTTTTACGTTGACCTTCAGGCGGGATCCGCGGAACATCACCTTAAAGGAGAAGGAAGACCAGTGACCTGGAATGAATGGATTCAAATGCAATACGCCGTCCTTCACGCGCAAGCCGCCGAACCCATGCACAACGGACATCCAGGTCCCCGCCATACTGGTTGTATGACAGCCGTCCTCGGTATCGTTGTTGTAGTTGTCCAGATCCAGGCGAGCTGTACGGAGGTACATCTCGTACGCCTTCTCCTGGTACCCAAGCTCGCAGGCGAGAATGGAGTGTACGCATGGCGAAAGGGAGGACTCGTGTACCGTGAACGGTTCATAAAAGTCGAAGTTGCGTTTTTTCGTAGCCAAGTCGTACTGGTCGCCAAGGAAGAACAATCCTTGCAGCACGTCAGCCTGCTTAATGTATACCGAACGCAGAATGCGGTCCCAGGACCAGTTCTGATTCAGGGGAAGGTGGGCTGGGTCCAATTCCTTCACCGGAACAAGCTCCTTGTTGAGGAACCCGTCCTGCTGCAGGAACACGCCGAGCTCTTCATCTACCGGGTAGTACATTTTGCTGATGATATCCTGCCATTTGGACGTTTCGACATCCTGCAGCGCAAGCTTCGCCGTAAGCTCGGCATAGCGGGAATTCTCGTTCTCTTTCAAATATTCGAGCACGTCGAGTGTGTATTCCATCGTCCAGCTGGCAATACGGTTGGTGTACCAGTTGTTGTTCACGTTGTTCTCGTACTCGTTCGGACCGGTAACGCCCAGCATCATATACTGATCCTTCGCCGGTACGTAATTCACGCGCTCTTCCCAGAAACGGGAGATTTCCACGAGCACTTCCAGACCGTATTGACCGAGGTAAGAGAAGTCGCCGGTATAATTTACATAGTTATAAATGGCATAGGCAATCGCGCCGTTACGGTGAATTTCCTCAAAGGTAATCTCCCACTCGTTATGGCACTCCTCGCCGTTCATTGTCACCATAGGATAGAGGGCGCCTTTGGTAAAGCCGAGCTTCTTGGCGTTTTCCTTCGCTTTTTCCAAGTGCTTATAACGATAAATCAGCAAGTTGCGCGAGATGCTGGCATCCGCGGTGCTCAGGTAGAACGGAAGGCAATAAGCCTCGGTATCCCAGTAGGTGCTGCCGCCGTATTTCTCCCCGGTGAAGCCCTTCGGCCCGATATTCAGACGGTCGTCTTCGCCGCTGTAGGTTTGGTTCAGCTGGAAGATGTTAAAGCGGATCGCCTGCTGGGCCGCTACATCGCCTTCAATGACGATATCGCTTTCCTTCCATTTATCGCCCCATGCATCGGCCTGCTCCTTCAGCAGCTGCTCGAATCCGGTCCGGGCCGCCGGCTCCAGCACAGCACGTGCAGCATCCACCAATTCGCCGAATCCATAATTGCGGGAAGTAACGTTAGCCACATATTTATAGATGGTGATGGCTTCGCCTTCAGATACCGGCACGCTTACGCGGTTCCCCGCATATTTCTCTTTCTCCACCAGTTCGGCTTGAAGTTCCAGCTTCTCGCCGTTCTTTAAAATGGTATAAGACATGACAGAGGTTACGTGGAAATCGAGTTTTTTGGTCTTCACGGTCAATGCAGCCGAACCTTGCGCCGCTTCCTTGAATACCTCTAGCCAGAATTTCTCGTCATAGTTGGAGTCCTTGTTCTTCACATCGCCATCGAGATATGGCGTTATCGTAAGCTCTCCAGCGAAATTGAGCGGAGTTACGGCATATCGAATGGCGCCGATCTCGTGGCGTACAATGCTGACAAAACGGACAGCTTCAACCTTGAGTTCTTTGCCGTCTTCCATGACAGCAGTGAAGCTGCGGGAGAGGAAGCCTTCCTTCATATTCAGCTCGCGCACAAAATCCTTCACCGTGCATTGGGCCAGATCAAGCGGCGCGCCGTCGATTTCAATGCCGATGCCAATCCAATTGGTGCTGTTCAGCACTTTGGCAAAATATTCAGGATAACCGTTCTTCCACCAGCCTACACGGGTTTTATCCGGATAATACACACCGGCCATATAACTGCCTTGCAGGGAGGAGCCGCTGTAGGATTCCTCGAAGTTGGCGCGCTGGCCCATAAATCCGTTCCCGATACTGAAGATACTCTCCGAGATCTCATGCGTGTGAGGATCAAAGCCCTCCTCAATAATTGACCATTCATCAAGCTTTAAATATTGTTTCACAATCATCGGCTCCTTTGTTTTTAGGAAAAATGGTTGCAGATCTATATGGGATGAAACTACTGGATGCCGTAAGCATGCGTGCTCATTCGCTTACAACTCCAGCAGACGGTCCACCGTGAACTCTTCCAAGGAGGGAAGGACGATGCTGGCCCGCCCCAAGGTTTCAGGCGAACCGATGCCGACGCTGCGCATGCCCGCACGGATGGCGGCTTCGATGCCGGCCTCGGCATCCTCGAATACGACGCAGGCGTCAGGCCGGGCGCCAAGCTCGCGAGCTCCCATCGTAAATACCTCGGGATCCGGCTTCGCTTGGGCAGTCTTCGTGCCATCAATAATGGCGTCGAAGTAAGGAGTGAGGCCGGTATTGTTCAGGATCAGCATCGCGTTCTTGCTGGCAGAGCCCAGCGCAACCTTGATGCCGCGGTCCTTCAGTGCTTGGATAAATTCGAGGGCGCCAGGCAAAATCTCGGATTCGTCCATGTTGGAAATATACTCGACATACCAAGCATTCTTCTTCTCGGCTAGCGCCAGCTTTGCGTTTTCATCGAGCGTGATTCCGCCAACCTCAAGCAGAATATCGAGGGAAGCCATGCGGCTTACACCCTTCAGGCGTTCATTGTCCTGCTCCGTAAATTCAAAGCCAAGCTCTCCGGCAAGACGCTTCCAGGCAATGTAGTGATACTTGGCGGTATCCACCAGCACGCCGTCAAGATCAAATAAACAAGCGGATAGGGTTGACATGATTATCCTCCTTAATGAATTAGTGCAAACGTTTGAACCAAGCTGCAAAAATAAAGGAAGCACCATGATGCTTCTTTATTTTGAAAATGCTTCGTGTATCTTCCGCGACTCGATCCGGCCCTTAAGGCTTCGGCAGCGAAAACATCGAGGATTCGCGGATCATCAACCGGTGCGGAATGATATAGCGGTGCGGCAGTATCGTATTGTCATCGTTACGAATGGTCTGGATCAGCGCTTGAGAAGCGGTATAACCCAGGTTATAAATCCCGATGTCCACACTGCTCAGCGGCGGGGTCGATAGTTCGGTCAATGAGATGTTGTTGAAACTGATAATAGACACATCCTCGGGAACCTTATACCCTAGCTCATGCAGTCCCCGCAGCACGCCGAAAGAGACAATATCGTCAACAATGACAAGCGCCGTCGGACGTTCAGGCAGGTTCATGAAAAAGGACATGGCGCGATAGCCGCTCTCCTGGAGGAACTCGCCTTCGACAATCCATTCTTTTCTCATCTCCAGACCCGCATCGGCAAGCGCTTTACCATAGCCTTTCATCCGGTCCTGAGATACGATCAGGTTTGGCGGGCCGCTGACAAAGCCGATTCGTTGATGTCCAAGAGAGATCAGATGCTTGGTTGCATCATAGGCAGCCTGCACATTATCCGTATCGACGGATAACAGATCTGGGTATTTCTCGCTCCGGCCGACAAGCACGAACGGATAGTTGTTGGACTTGAGAAAATCGACCACCTTATCGTCCTGCCTGGAGTACAGCAAAATGGCGCCATCGACGCGGCGACCGTTAAGCAGCCGGGATACGGCTTCGACTTCTTCCTTCTCGTTGCCGCCCGAACTGAGAACGACGTCGTATCCGGAGCGGTTCGCTTGGGTGACGATACCGCGGATCAGTTCCATGAAGAATAAGTTGAGGAACAATTCTTCCGCAGGTTTCGGCAGAATGACGCATATGCTTTCCGTCGTTTTGGAAACAAGGCTCTTGGCCATAATATTGGGATGGTAGCCCATTTCCTCCATGATCTCTTTCACCTTACGCGAGGTTTCGCGACTGATTCTAGGATGATTGGATAGCACCCGTGAGACGGTGGAGGGGGATACGCCCGCTCGTTTTGCAACATCTTTAATCGTTACAGACATAATAGGACCTCCAGTGGAACCGTTTGCGTTTTTTTTGAAAATAAGAAAGCGACTACTGGAGTTCTCTCTTAATTCAGAAGAGTAACTTCCGCTAATCGCGGACCGTTCTTCTTTATTTAATTGTGGGTCTGTCAGGCCCTGAGTATACATGATACCTATTGATCTAAAGCCATATTGATCCGGTATGTTAAACGGTTTCACACTGCTATATTAACGTTAATCGATAGGCTTGTAAATACGTATCCAAGTCAGTCCAGCGCAATTATTTCACAAATGCATCAAAAAGGAAGCAAGGGTTAGAAAACGGGAGAAAGGCCGTTATTATGGCTAGAAAAGCCCGAAAAACAACTCAAAACGGCATTGTGCAAACGATTTAACAAATCGAAAAAGTGAGTTATGATATGAATGGATAAAAACGGGCTGTCAACGACGGAGGAAGATGGAATTCAAGTGGAATCATAAAATGTAACCGTTTTACTGGAAAACACTAGTGATTTTTAATACAAACGTTTGCGCTATTCTGAGAGTGCTGTAGAGATACTATTGAATACATAAGTGCAGTAATCGGATGAACTTCAGCTGCTGCAACGAACAGGAGGTAAACAACATGATACGTTCTACATGGGGAAAACGCAGGGTTCTGCCTCTTTGGCTTGCCGCCATTGCGCTTTCGGGAAGTCTGCTGGCAGGCTGCAGCGGCACAGCGTCTCCACCGCAAGAGGAGGCTAAGCCGCCAGCGGCACCGGAAACGAAACAGCCGGATCCGAAAGCGCCCGCAACAATGGAAACAGCGGAGGTGGACGAGCAGCCCTCCGATGTCTATTATGAAATTTTTGTACGCTCATTCTATGATTCCGATGGGGATGGGATCGGTGATTTACAAGGCGTCATTGAGAAGCTGGATTATCTGAATGACGGAAATCCGGAAACTTCAGAGGATCTTGGCGTGACGGGGATTTGGCTGATGCCGATCAATCCTTCGCCGAGCTATCACGGCTATGATGTGACCGACTATCGTTCCATCCACCCGGACTACGGAACGCTTGATGACTTTAAGACGCTGCTTGCCGAAGCGGATAAGCGCGGAATCAAGGTGATCATGGATCTAGTGGTCAATCATACAAGCACGGAGCATGCCTGGTTTCAGCAGGCTGCGAAAGACAAGGCTTCGGGTACCCGCGATTGGTACATCTGGGCCGAGGATCAAGGGAAGACCCCTTCGGGAGCCAGCGCCGCAGGCAGCGATTCGCCTTGGCATGAGATGAACGGGGCTCATTACATGGGGACGTTCTGGGGCGGAATGCCGGATCTGAACTTCGACAATCCGAAGGTCCGCGAGGAGATGAAGGAGATCGGGAGGTTCTGGCTGGAGCTCGGTGTTGATGGGTTCCGGATCGATGCAGCCAAACATATTTATGAGGATCTGATGTCCGATAAAGGCGAGGCGACAACGGCCAAGAATACAGCATGGTGGCAGGAATTCCGCGCCAGCATGAGTGAGGTGAATCCGGACGCGTATATTGTCGGGGAGATTTGGGATAATTCCGCTGCGGTCATAGCGCCGTATCTGGATAACGCGTTTGATTCCGGGTTCAACTTCGGTTTGGGTGAGAGCATCATCGGTGCTGTAGTGAACGAGAAGGATAACAACCTGGCCTTTACCTTGGAGCGGACTTATGGTTTGTTCAGCCAGGTATCGGGCGGCAAGTTTTCGGATGCCGCATTCTTGACGAATCATGACATGAACCGTGTCATGTCGCAGCTCAAGGACAATGAGAATCATGCCAAGATGGCCGCGGGCATTCTACTGACCATGCCGGGCAATCCGTTTATCTATTACGGAGAAGAGATCGGGATGAAGGGAGCGAAGCCGGACGAACAAATCCGCGAGCCGATGGTCTGGTCCAATACGGGCAGCGATAAGGGACAGACGACCTGGGAGCCGCTTAAGCATAACCGGGGCGATCAGGTGCAGGGCGTGGAGCAGCAGACGGGAGACCCGGATTCTTTGTTATCCCGTTACCGCACGTTGATCCGTTGGCGGAATGATATGCCTGCGCTGAACAGCGGCACGATTGAATCCTTTGCTTCCGGCAATGGGCAGGTGATGGCTTATATCCGCCGTACAAACGATAGCGGTGCCCTAGTGGTTCATAACCTATCGGGTACGGAGCAGACGGTGGACATGGCATCGAAGAACGGATCTGCGGTATTCCAGTCATTGGCGAGAACAACCGACGACAGCGCGGCATTGGATGGTAACAGCTTAACTCTGCCGCCCTATACGACCGTCATATTGGAGTAGGCCGCTTTCCTGACTAATACAGCGAAATATGGCAAGACCCCGAGCCCCTAAGGGGGTGCTCGGGGTCTTTTTGACCTTTAGGGTCTTCCGCATGAGTCTGGAAACGTTAGATATCTAGGGCTGAAACTGCCGTAAATATCTGGCCGTTAGGGAATGCGGGTGCTTCAGCAGATCGGCCGGTTTACCGGAGAACAGGACATTCCCGCCGTCTTGCCCCGCGCCGGGTCCCATGTCGATAATCCAATCGGCCTGGCTAATGATGTCCAGATTATGCTCGATCACAATGACCGTGCTGTTCTGACGGACAAGGCGGTTGATGATGGACATTAGCCGCTCGCAATCGGACAGATGGAGCCCGGTTGAGGGTTCGTCCAGCACGTAAATCTCACCTGAATTATCGAGCTCCGCTGCCAGTTTCACCCGCTGCCGTTCCCCTCCCGACAGCGTGCTTAAGGGCTGACCGAGCGTCAAATAACCCAGTCCAACATGCTGAATACGCTGAAGCGCGGATACGATGCCCTTTTCCGCAAAATAATCCAGCGCTTCGTCGGTGGTCATGGCGAGCACGTCGCTGATGGTTTTACCGCGAAGTTGATAGCGCAGAACGTCATCATGAAAGCGGCGGCCCCGGCAGGCTTCGCAAACGGTGACCAGGCTGTCCATAAAAGCCAGATCCATCGTAATCGTGCCGGAGCCGTTACACACCGGACAAGCCCCCTTGGCATTAAAGCTGAAAAGGGATGGACTTACCTGATTCTCGTCGGCGAACAGCTTGCGGATGGCATCAAAAATGCCCGTAAACGTCGCGATATTGGAGCGGTTGGACGCCTGAATCATGTCCTGGTTAATAATGTTGGCCTCCGGATAAACGTTTGGCAGCACCTGGTTAATGAGCGTGCTTTTACCTGAGCCGGCAACGCCTGTTACCACCGTGAGCACTCCGGCCGGAATGCTCACGGACACCTGCTTCAGATTGTGAAGGGAGGCGTCTTTGATGTGCAGCCATCCGGCCGGCTCCCGGACCGCGGACTTTAACCGGGCGCGTTGACTGAGATATTTTCCTGTCAGGGTGTTGGCGTGCCGCAACCCTTCCGGGTCTCCCTCATATACAATCGTACCGCCAGCGGTGCCGGCTCGCGGCCCCATATCGACAATATGATCCGCAATCCGGATGACGTCGGGATCATGCTCCACGATGATAACCGTGTTTCCCTTATCCCGAAGCTGTCGCAGCAGGCGGTTCATGTTATGCACATCGTGCGGATGCAGGCCGATGCTGGGCTCGTCAAAAATATACGTCAAATCCGTCAAGCTGCTCCCCAGCTGGCGCACCATTTTGATGCGCTGGGACTCGCCGCCGGACAGGGTCGAGGTTTCCCGGTCCATCGTCAGGTAGCCGATCCCGACCATAAGCAGCTGCTCCAGCCGAGTTATGCAGGTTTCCACGATGGTTGCTGCCGCCGGCTCCCGGATTGTCTGCAAAAAGGCGATCAGCTCATTGACCTGCATCCGTGCACAGTCGGCGATGGAGGTTCCGTTGATTTTGCAGGATAACACCTCTTGATTCAGTCTTCCGCCGTGGCATAACGGGCAGGCGGTCTCGGCCACCACTTGATCGATGGCTTCCATATAAGTCCTCGCATCCCGTGAATCCTTGCTCAGGAATGTCCGCTCGAATCGGGGGATAATGCCTTCATAATACGAGGTGGGCGGCCATTCCTCCGTCGGGTTCGGTGGTTTAAAGCCGGTTTTGTACAGCAGCGTGTCCCATTCTTCCTCGCTGTAATCCTTCAGTTTCTTATCATTGTCAAACAGGCCTGTGGCAACATAACGCTTCCAGCGGAACTCCCCCGGGCGGAATGTCGGGAACCGGATGGGGCCTTCGTTCAGCGATTTCTCCTTGTCGATCAAGTTCTCGATCCGAAAGCTGTTCACTTTGCCCAGTCCCTCGCAATGAGGGCACATGCCTTGCGGGTTGTTAAAGGAAAATACATCCGAATATCCGACAAAGGGCCGGCCTATCCGGGAGAATAACAAGCGCAGCAAGGAATGGATATCGGTGATGGTTCCTACGGTTGAACGGGCATTGCCGCCGATTCTTTTCTGATTGACTACGATCGCGACCGACAGGTTCTCAACCGAATCGACCTCCGGCTGCCCGTAATGCGGGAGACGATGACGGATAAAGCTGGAATACGTCTCATTCAGCTGACGCTGGGATTCCGCGGCAATCGTATCAAAGACCATGGCGGATTTGCCGGAACCGGACACACCGGTGAATACCGTGATTTGTTTTTTGGGAATAGACAGGCTTACGTTACGCAGGTTTTTGTTTCGGGCACCGTTTACCTTGATGGCCTGTTCCATGTGGTTGCTCATCATGAGGGCTCCTTTCTTGTATCGTTTTGACCTTGACACAGCAATAGCATATCTTATAAACATGACAATTATTGTCTAGTTATTGTGTGTAAGGAGGGTATTATGTCAAAAGCGAAGCAGCTTATGGATGTCATTATGTATGTCAATGCCAAAAGGAGCTTTACCGCTCAGGAAGTGGCCGATGAGTTCGGCGTTTCCGTTCGCACGGCGCACCGGTATTTAACCGAGATCAGCGATATGGGCGTTCCTTTATATACCGAGCAAGGGCGGCATGGGGGATACCGTACGTTAAAGAGTCGCGTTCTTCCGCCGATCCTGTTCGATGAAGATGAAGTGTTTGCCATATTTTTTGCCTTCCAAGCCTTGAAGCGTTATACCTCGTTACCGTTTGAGCTGAATATCGGCTCTGCCTCACGTAAGCTGCTGGCCGGATTTCCGGAGGATACCAAAAGGATGATCAGCCGTCTGGAATCGGTGCTGACATTCTGGAGTCCAAGCAGAACGGCAGGCTCCCCCTATCTAAAAGACGTCATTGAAGCCGCTCTTCATCAGCGGGCTGTACGGATCAGCTATCGTTCCAAATCGGGCACGAGCGACCGGGAAGTGCTGCCGATCGGCGTTTATGCCCAGGATGGTTTATGGTATATGCCCGCCGTGGAGCACGAGAAAGAGGGGGTGCGCCTGTTCCGCATGGACCGGATGGAATCCTTAGCCCTAACCGATAACATCTGTGTGGCGGACATTAGCATGCAAGAATGGCTTGAGGACTATCCCATTCGGGAGCCTGTTCGATTATACGCCGAGCTGACTAGGGAAGGGGCAAGACAGTGCGAGAGCATTCCGTGGCTGGAGGACGAGGTGGCCATGCAAGATGAGCACCGGGGCATTGTGGATACCGTCGTCGATCGCAATGATTTTGAATATGTCGCTCAGGTCTTCCTGCGTCTGGGTATGGAGGCGAAAGTCATTGAACCTCCGGAGATCGCTGATATGCTGAGGGAGAAGGCAAGGCAGCTGAGCCTGCATTACGGAGTATTGGATACATAGGGTGCCCGGATCACGTAAGGGCCGTAAGACAAAGTGGCGTGGAGTGCATGGAGTTAGATTCAGAGAAGGGCGATGGAGGATCAGGGCAGGTTACGAATCAGATGCCTGCACGCTTGGTATCCCATGATACAATGACAAATGATGGAACCATGTATAGCTAAATAGATACGGGAGTTTTTTTGTCTTAAAGGATCTAGGGAACCCCTTCTCAGGGGAGATGAATATTAGCACGAGAAAGGAAGATGGATCATGAGCGCATGCATTCTATATATCGAGGACGACCGGGAGATCGGCGGATGGGTCAGTGAGTTTCTCAAGGACAAGGGGTATGAGGTGCGGTGGCTGCTGAGCGGAGAGAAGGCCGTGGAGGAAGCGGCTCCGTGTGCGGTCGTTGTTCTGGACGTCATGCTCCCGGGGCTTGACGGTTTTACGGTCGGGCAGCGTCTCAAAAAGGCCTATCCCGGACTGCCTATCCTGATGCTGTCGGCCCGAACCTCCATTGACGATAAGCTGCAGGGGCTCGAGTTTGCCGATGATTACTTGACAAAGCCTTTCCATCCGGACGAGCTGGCTGCCCGTCTGGAGGTGCTTCTGCGCCGGTCTGTCGTGAAGTCCGCGGAGCCCATGAGAGTAAAGCACTTATCCGTATATGAAGCCGAGAATCGGATCGTGAACGAAGATACCGGCGAGGAGACGCTGCTCACAGGCAAGCAGCATCAAATCTTTATGTACTTGCTCCAGCACCAGGGGCGTGTCATGACCAAGGAGCAAATCTACGAATCGGTTTGGGGAGAGTCTTATATCGAAGGAGACAAGACGCTCATGGTCCACATCCGGTACCTTCGGGAGAAGCTCGAGCGGGATCCTGCCACCCCGGAGATTATTGAGACCGTTCGCGGGCTTGGTTACCGGGTGAGAGCATGAGATGGAAAAGGAAGCAGGGAAGGTTCCGCAATTCGCTGACCAACCGGTATTTGCTGTTAATTTCGATGGCCATGATCTTCATGCCGATCATGTTTCCGTTAGCATCGATTTTCTACTGGGTCGTGAACGATACGTTCTCGGATCGGCCGCCGGCCCCTGTCGGGAAGTATACCAGCGGTGCCGCGTTAGAGAAAATGTGGCACGAGAAAGCAGCCGGATTAAGCGGAGCTTCGCCGGAAGCCATTGAACAGAAGCTGAATTCAATACGGCAGGAGTATCCGGAAATCTCCATGTTCTGGGTGGATGGAGGCAATGAGACCAGGCTGCAGCTGCCGGTGCAGCCTAACGTTCCGGAGGTATGGAGCGCGCTCTACACCGTGCAATTTATGAAAAGCTCCCTGGATGGCGATCCGTTCACCTCCGTGGCTTTTATTGGAGGAGAGGGATCGGGAGAAGGATTCATGGTCATGCAGCTGCCAAGAAAATACCTCAATGTCCAGCAGCCTATTGCGAGCGAAACGGCCCTGTACGGTCTGTTTATGGCCTCGATGTCGGGACTGTTCATTCTGGTCTCCTGGCTGTTCTTCGTGCGCATCCGCAAGCGGCTGCTGCGACTTCGCTTCGCCATGACGTCACCTCATACGGTGACGGGCATACCGCAGCCGGTTACGTTGACCAAGCATGACGAGATTGGACAGCTGGAAGAGGGCTATAACGATATGGTCATCCAATTAGTGGAGGGGCAGCGCCGCCAGCGCGAGGAAGAAGAGCTGCGCAAGTCACTGATCGCCAATCTGTCCCATGATCTCAGAACCCCCCTGACGGTGATTCGAAGCCATATTTTCTCCATGGAGCGGGAGTCGCTGAGCGAGAAGGGGAAAGAATCGTTGTCCCTCATCGAATCGAAAATCGCGGATTTAAGCGGCCTGATCGACAACTTGTTGTCCTACAACTTGCTCACCAGCGGCAGGGTTCAGCTGAGCATGGAGCCGACCGACGTTCTGCGAATCGTCAAGGAAAGCGCAGCGGCCTGGTATCCCGTATGGGAGAAGGCGGGGATCGAGCCCGATATCCAGGTGCGTGACGAGCCGCTGAGCTGGAACGTGGACGTGCTGTGGTTCCGAAGGCTCCTTGATAATCTGTTCCAAAATGTCGTCCGCCACGCCCAATCCGGGCAGTACATCGGAATTCATACCGAGGAGAGAGAAGGGCTTGAGGGCATGCTTGTCATTTCGGATTACGGACCAGGAATCGAAAGCGACTCCGGCAACAAAGGCACAGGCATCGGCCTGGCCATCGTGGAGCACCTGACAAGGGAAATGGGACTTGGATGCCATGTGGAGAGCTCGGATGAGGGGACGAGGATCCGCATCTGGAAGCGGTGAGTAAACAAGCACTGGCTATCAAGCATTCTATCTAGGATGGTGAGGGCTAGGTCGAATATATAAAAAGAGGAGCCGGCATGATTGCCGGTTCCTCTTTTTTGCTGTCAATAACAGAAAAAGACGTCTTATAAGGTGTCTTCGTACGTACCATTGCTTTTCGCTCGAGTTTCACGAGCTCGTCAGTGAACTGGGTTCATAAGCAAGGCAGGCTACAGCGGCTAGACTAAGAGAGAGATCCGTTCTGATATCCAAATGAACGAGAACATTTATATTCATGGTTAACCACGCTCCAATCGTAACGGTGAATCGATCGATGAGAGAGAAGAGTGATCGGCATGCCATCATCAGCGTCAGGTAGCCCCCCTGTACGGACGCAATAAGCGTTTCGGCAAAGTTATTATATCATATTCGGACACTTGTTAAAACGGTGGATAGGTGCAATCGATGCGATTTCTCTAGCTTAGCCAGTCGACAGAAGCAAATGCAAATGCAGGCTTTTTCATGCGTATTAGCTTATGTGAAGAAACCTCTTGAACTAATGCAAATGCACCAGCGGAGGGGACGGAATCGTTGCTGGAGAAGCGAAGCGTTCGCCTTTAAAACCGGGAAACCACCGCTGGGCAAATTCCAAGTTTTCCGGTTTTAACAGCGATCGGAAGAACGATCCGGCACCGGAGCGACTTTGCTGCACGTTATCACTCCTAGCTGCATGATGCCGCACATATCAGCACAAGGCTAACAGCGACCCAGATCTGTAAAACTCCCTCGATGATCAATACGTTTCGAAGAGACTTCGATAGCCGCATAGCTTTTTTAAAGTAAATTTAAACTTGGGGTCGACCGGCATTTAACCTTGGACATGTAGGATGTATACCTGAGGTGATGAACGTGACGGAACTCGTCATTCAAACGAAAGGCTTATATAAAATATACAAAAAACGCGCAGCAGTCGTGGATTTGAACCTGGAGATCGCCCGCGGCGATATTTACGGCTTCCTGGGACCGAACGGTGCCGGGAAAACAACCACCATCCGCATGCTGCTTGGACTCATTCAACCAACGCGTGGCGCGATTCATTTGTTCGGCAAGGATTTGAAGAGTGAAAAAATGGACATTTTGCGCCGGACCGGATCGCTCGTGGAGTACCCATCTTATTACGGCCACTTGACGGCCGTAGAGAATCTGGAAGCGATTCGCCGGATTACCGGCGGGCCGAAGTCCCGCATCGCGGAAGTGCTGGAGATTGTCTCCTTGACGAAGGAAGCCAAGCGCCCGGTCAAGGGCTACTCACTTGGGATGAAGCAGCGTCTAGGCATTGCAGCCGCCCTGCTGAACAATCCGGAGCTGCTCATTCTGGACGAGCCGACCAACGGCCTGGATCCGTCCGGGATACATGAAATCCGGGAGCTGATCAAGAATATGCCGCGCCAATACGGCATTACCGTGCTGGTATCCAGTCACCTGCTGGGCGAGGTCGAGCAGATGGCGGACAAAGTCGGTATTATCCGTGAAGGAAGGATGGTGTTCCAGGATACGATTGACAATCTGGTATCCACGGCTTCCAGCGGTTTCCGCTTATCGGTATCCGAGCCGGAGGCAGCGCTCGGATTAGCGCTGGACCTGGGCTGTGAAGGGGTTCTTCGTAATCAGATGCTGGAACTGGAGAGCATGCAGGATGCCAAGATCGCGCTGCTCGTGAAGCGCCTAGTGGAGAACCAGCATGCGGTATACCGGGTGGAAGAGCAGCGGAGGTCGCTCGAGGATATCTTCATGCAGATCGTAGGGGAGGGAAGCCGGGTATGATGTTCCGTGCGCTTTCCGCCGATTGGCTGAAAATCCGGGGCAAAGGCATCTGGTTTCTCGCTGCGCTCGGTCCCATCGGACTGGCAGCAATGCAAGGGCTGAACTTCGGACTTCGCTATGATTACCTGATGAAATCCTACGCGGCCGATCCCTGGGGCGGGCTGCTGGAGAACGTGCTGTTCTTCGTGCCCATTGCCCTTTTTCTCGGGATTACGCTGGTCTGCTCGCTGATGGCCAACGTGGAGCATCAGCTGAGCTCATGGAAACAGCTTCTGGCATTGCCTATTTCCAGAACGGCGGTATTTAGTGCCAAGTTCCTGCAGGCCTTCCTGATTCTCTGCGTATCCTGTCTCCTTCTGTCGATCAGTACCGCCGTGCTTGGCATCATACTGGGGATGGACGCAGATCAAATGCCGTATCTGGATCTGCTGCGCATCGGTTTTGTGCAATTATTTGCTGCGCTTCCCATGCTGGCCTTTCAGCTGTGGATGTCATTGACGCTCAAGAACCAGGGAATCGCGGTTGGAATCGGGATTACCGCCTCCGTTGTATCGATGTTTGCCATGCAATTCCCTGATTGGATGCCGTTAAAGTGGCCGCTGCTGGCTTACATGGGGCCGGGAGAAGCCAAGGTCATCGGAGCGGGCTTGCTGCTGGGTGCAGTGATAACGTGCGCGGGCCTGATTCATTTTAACCGAAAGGATGTGGATTAAGATGACATCCTATATAAGAGCGGTGTCTGCCGAGTGGCTTAAGCTGTCCAAATCCAAATTGTGGCCGCAGATTTTCCTGTGCGCAATCCTGGTCATGATGCTGGGCATATTGAATGGGAAGCCTGAGGAGCTTGCGCCATGGGAGTATCTGATCAGCATTATGATCATTCTGCATGCGATGCTGCTGCTCCCGATTCTAACAGGCATCTTTAGTGCCATGGTGTGCCGGTATGAGCATTCGGGCGGGGGATGGAAGCAGCTGCTTGTCCTGCCGGTTTCACGCGGCGCCGTCTATTTTGCGAAGTTCTCGGTGGTGGCCATGCTGCTTGCCGTGGTGCAGTTACTGTTCATGGGAGCCGTGCTGGGAGCCGGTTTGATCCACAAGGTGGATGCTCCGATTCCGTGGGAAATGCTGCTGCGCTGCGTGCTTGGTGGCTGGATTGCCTGCTTGCCGCTGGCCGCCCTGCAGCTTGGAGTCTCCACGGCATGGAGCAGCTTTGCCGCTCCGCTGGCATTGAACGTTGTCTTTACCATACCGAACATGCTGGTGGCCAACTCGCAGACGTATGCTCCATACTATCCGTGGACACAGCCGTTTCTTGCGATGATGCCCGTGGGTCAAGCCGATTTCGGCGCCTTCAACCTGCCGTTTCAGAGTCTCATGACCGTGGTGGTGGGCGGGTTTCTACTATTCTTTCTCGCGGGCTTCGTCTATTTTCAGCGGAAAGAAGTGTAACCTTCAGAACTGAATTTCCGGCTTGCTTGGTTTCATGAAAAAGAGCTGCCCCTGGCCTTTACGGCCTGTTGGAGCAGCTCTTTTTTATATTCCTATGTGTAACGAACCCTTGGTTTCGCTATTGAGGCAATTCTACCCACACATAAGGGGTATTCGCCGCCTTTAATCCGTACTCGATAATCGTGATGACAGCAATGGTTTCCGCCGAGTTGACGGCAGGCTCGCCCGTTTCGAAGAAATTCACCAGATTCTCAATGAACAGGGCGAAGAAATTCGAATTCGCGGTGACCTGCTTGAAGCCCCCGTCGCCATTCTTAATGCCCAAGGTAAATGGACAATTATCGCCAAGATGATTCACGGTGGCTTGCCGTCCGTCCCCGAAATCGATCAGCAGGGCAGGGGAGTCAGGCGTTCCGATAAACATCACCCGCTTCGGGCTGGCTCCCATCAGACTAACGATCGGCTCGATCTGATGGATCGAGTAATTGGCGAAGGCACCCGGTCCCCAGCTGCTGATCGTTTGGATATCACTTCGGTCCAGCTCCGTGTATTCGCTGGCAAAACGCAGGGCGGACGTCGAATACATCGGCGTTCCGTGCTTTGCCGCCAGGTCGAACAGGCGGGTGGCCGTTTCGCGGTCAGGCGCGAACGTTTTATCGATATAAGTCGGCTTGCCCGATTGCAGCGGCAGCTGGGACAGCTCCTCATGGAATTCCGGGTTATCCGGCGACAGCACGATCAGGTAATCGCTGCGCTCCACCACCTCTTCGATCGTGGACAGCAGCTCAATGCCATGCTCCTTGCTCCAGGCAGCGTTAGTGAGCCCGTTCTCTTTGTCTCTTTTGCCGTAGGCGTACACGACCTTCATGGCATTTTCCGATGCCTGCTCAATCCACCCGGGATATTTATTCGCATGGAATTGGTCCAGATGCAGGTCGATGAATCCGATTTTTTTCATGATAAAAGGGCCTCCCTGGCGTTCGAACTATAAGTTAACGGTTCTGGGCAACAGGCTGCAGCGAAACCTCCGCACCTTGATCGGACGAGTCGTAAATCGCCTGGATGATCTGGGAGGAGAGGATGACCGTATCGATATGCGAAGGCTGCTTCTCCCCGGTTTGAATGCAGCGGATGAACCCGTCGATTTCATTCTGGAACATGCTGCCGAGATTGAATTTCGGCGTGGTTTCGATCAATGCGCCGTCTTCCGTGGTGTAGAAGGTGAAGTCAGCACCGTATTTCAGCCGGATGCCGCCTTTGTCGCCGAGGAAGTCGATGAACATCTCTTCGGCGCCGATATTTTGCGCCCATGCGCCGTTCAGGGAAATGGTCGGGCCTTCCGTGCGGACGAGAGCCGTGACAAAATCGTCGACGTCATACGTGCCGTCATATTTCGGCGGACCTGCCCACATCTTGAGGAAGGTGTAATTCTCCATGTCTTTACCCAGCTTGCAGTAGGCCTGGCCGGAGACGGTCTTCGGCTTCGGATCGCCCGTACAGTACATCACCACATCGAGGAAGTGGACGCCCCAATCGATCAGCGCGCCGCCGCCGGCAATGGCTTTAGTCGTGAAGGCGCCGCCGAGACCCGGGATCGAGCGGTGGGAACGGAAGCTGGCATATACATGATACAGCTCGCCGAGATCGCCGTTTTGGATCATTTTTCTGATTCTGTTTACGCTTTCATTGTAACGGTTGACCACCCCGATATTGAGCGTCTTGCCCGTCTCGTGCTGAACCTTCTGCATTTCCAGCGCTTCCGCGTAGGTGCGGGCTGCCGGCTTTTCGCATAATACATGCTTTCCTGCCCGCAAGCAATCGATGGCGATGGAAGCATGGACGTCATTCGGCGTACAGATCGATACCGCGTCGACCTCAGGGTCGTTCAGGATCTGGTTGTAATCTTCGATGGCTTGGCCGCATTCGTATTTGGCGACGGCGGCATCGGCCCGATCCTTCACGATATCGCAGAAATATTTGATCTCAGCGTCTTCGTTGGCCATGTAGGCCGGAATATGGGCGCTGTTCGCAATCGTGCCGCAGCCAATCACGGCAATTGTAATTTTGTTCATCGGTTCTCCTCCAAAATCGTGGATTGATGATGCAGTGATGACATGAGCCTGTCAGTTGATTCTTCGTTATTGCTTGCCCCGAGTATAGCATGTGAGCGATCGCTTCGATTTCACTATCGTGTTTATTTATTGGATTATCGTACCGAGGCGCTAGTCTACGGTTTTAAAAGCGTTCTTTTTATAGTAAGCAGGGGTCGTTCCCGTGTATTTCTTGAAAATACGACAGAAGTAGGGGAGCTCGTTAAACCCGACCTTGAAGCACACATCGGTTACCGTGAGTTCAGGCTCCGTGAGCAGCCGCATGGCCATCCGTATGCGGTAGTTAGCCAAGTACTGGCTGAAGGTCCGACCTGTAACCTCCTTGAATCGGCGGCAAAAATTAGTCCGGGACATCATTGTCCGTGCACACAGATCCTCCAGCCACAGGGGCTGGTCATAATGGTCATGAATATACTGAACCGATTCCAGGATGGGCTCCCGGTACTGGTACTGGTCGCTGCCTCCAGTTCTTGATGGAAGCTTGCGTTGGTCGGCATGCTCGCGGTTCACGATTGCCAGCAGCTTCAGCAGATTGGCTTTTAGCAGAATATCGAAGAATGGCCCCCGGCTTCCGTATTCGGCCAGCATTTCGGCCAAGAGCTCCTTTACGGCGAGGTCGCTGCCTCCGGTCAAGGTGATTTTGAGCGGGACGCGGTCTTCGGTCGTAATAAAAGGCTTGATGAAGGAAAGGTCGAACAGCTGCGGCTCGGCCGGCATTCCCTCCAATCGTTCGTTAATGAAGGCCGGCATGAATTCGCACCCCAGCACCTCCATTTCTTTCCCGGGGATCATCTCCACGCGATGGACGCTATAAGGAGGGAGCACGAATATATTGCCCTGGATCATTCGGTATTTTTGACCATAGAGCGTATGGATGAATTCGCCTTTGCTGACATACCAGATTTGAAGATAGTCGTGCATATGATCGGATAAACTCCCGAACTTTTCGGTAATGCGGTACATTTTGCAGGGCAGGCCGTTCGCCATCTCCAGCTCCGACGTAAAGTAGGCGATTCCTCTTCGGGTGCACTCGGCGATATCCGGTTCCAGCCAGTGAATAGCCATCGTTCATTTCCTCCTCACGCTCGTGTCGATCCTGTTATTAACAGCATAACTGATTAAGGACATGAAGGAAGAGAAAAAGTTGAAAAAGTTAATCGAATTCCGCGTTCAAGGAGAGGAACGATATCATAAGGAGATTTAATTGGAGGGAGTCAGTATGTGCAGCAAAGAGCCGAGGAGTCCTGATAAATACAGGTAAAACCTCGGCTCTTTTTCGTTACGGGCAAAACTCCTTCAGCATCTGCTCCTTCACTTCTTCAATGGGGAAGTGCTGGGGATAAGTGGATATCATCAGCATGATGCCCTGCAGGGTAGAAGAAAAATACAAGGAGCGTTTGTGCGGCTCGGGAACTCCGAGGTCTTCGAATATGCGGCATTGAATCTCAAACTGTCGTGCAGCCTCTTCCACAAGACGCTTGCTGTAGGGAAATAACTCTTGATCCGCTTCGGGCTGGGTTTGAAGATGCAAGTAAAAACGGAATACTTCCGGCTGCCGATACACGTTGTCGATGGCTTGCTCCAGAATGAATTTCAGCTGATCTGCAGGTGCTTGGAGTGAAGCGGCATTCTCTATGACTTCGGCCACGCCTGCGATTCGCTCATCGACCATGGCGGCCAGCAGTCCTTCCTTGCCTGAAAAGTAGTTATAGAGCAGCCCTTTGGATATTCCGGCTTGCTTGGCTACATCGCTAATGGAAGTGGCGTGGTAGCCCTGATGGATAAACAAATTCATGGCGGCTTCTAAAATTTTGTCTTTCGCCATCTGGCGTATGCGTTCATTTTCGCTGGGTGTACGTGGCATGAAATCTTCATTCCTTCACGAATGGGGTGATAAGGCGGGATAACTCCTCCGGATGCGTTAATGTGACCATGTGATCCGCTCCCGCGATGGTGGTAAAGTGAACGTTCGGAACTCTCCGAAATTGTTCCCCTACCTGATGGTTATCGGGCAGTTCATGATCTCCTATGATAAAGAGCGTGTTGGCCGAGATATCCTGTAATCGCTCCATCGCCGGCGGCTCCGGCCAAACCGAGTCAAAGGTAGACCAGGTAAATGTCCGCTCAAAATGGTGACGAAGCATGTGGATCATGAGCTCCCGCTCGGCTCGGTTCCTTGTAATTTCATAAGAAGGCGGCTCTATGCACAGCTCGATCATTTTCTCGATGTCAGGGGCAGCAGCGCTTACCCGGAGCATATAAGCTTGCATTTCCTCAGAATAAGGAAAACCGGACAGGGCTGGTGCAATGACAATCAGTTCCGATACTCTTTCAGAGGTTGTTCAAAAAGTCCGCTTTTGATCACGAAGCGAATCAGGAAGCAGCTCGGCATCGAATCTTGAATTCAGCCGGGCCTTCCGGTGCTCACGTACCCAAAACGTACGCTCCGCTCCTCAGTCCCTAGTTTCATCCAACCTTCTCGGTGCTGAAAACCGACCTTTTTGAACACGCATTTTCAGGATAATGGATTGCGAACTCCGTGGCAATCCGGCCGCCCATAGAATGTCCAATAACCGCAGCTTGCGAAATATTCAGATGATCAAGAAGAGACAACAGATCTTCAACATAGTTTGGCGGCTGAACGGGAGAGGGAGAGCGTCCGGCTCCGCGGCCATCAAAGGCTATCACGTAAAAGTTCTCAGATAAGAGAGGAACAAGATAGCTCCAATCCCGCATATCGGCTCCACCGCTGTGAACAAGGACAACAGGCTTACCACTACCGTGCACTTCATAATGCAAATCCAATAGAATACCCTCCAATCGATAATCGATTTCCAATGATTGCAGCCCTTGATAAGCTTTATTTTATTATTGGATGAACGTTTGGTCAATGCAAAACAGGAACGGTTGTTGAAATGCTATCGGCATTGGAATCTTACTGTAAATACCACTGTGAATTAATTCACTAATGTTATTTGTGAATTATGTTACAATCGAAAAAAATAAACTTGGCGGATGAGGAGGAACGGACGATGGCTCGTTATTTTAACGGTAAAGAAGTGGAACTACTGGCTCCTGCCGGAACATTCGAGATATTCAAAACCGTCATTGACGCAAACTGCGATGCCGTATATTTCGGGGGACCATCCTTGAACATGCGCATGATGCGCAAGGGCTATAACTTAAGTTATGAGGAAGTCAGAGAAGCCGTCCAATTGGCCCATGAGCGCGGTAAACGTGCCTACATTACAGTGAACAACCTGATGAATGAAGAGGACCTGGAGGAAGCGAAGCGTTATTTCGCCTTTTTGAACGAGATTGGTCCGGATGCCATTATCGCGCAGGATCTGGCCGTGTTTCCTCTGATTCAAGAGATGAACTATACGAATATACCGGTTCACTCCTCGGTCATGATGAACGTGCACAATCTGGAGATGATTGAAGCCGTCAAAGCATTGGGCGTTTCCCGTGTCGTGGCCTCGCGGGAGATGGACTTGAAGACAGCGGAGGTGCTCCAGGCTAGGAGCGGAATGGAGTTCGAGTACTTCGTGCACGGCGATATGTGCACCGTTCACGGCGCTAACTGCCTGTACAGCTCCATGCTGTTCGGCAACAGCTCCAACCGGGGGCGATGCATGAAACCTTGCCGCTGGGATTATCGGGTGAAAAAAGACGGCTACCTCTATCCTACCGAGTACCCGCTTGCGGCGAAAGATATGTATATGTACGAGTTTATTCCGGAGCTGATCAAGTCCGGCATTACCAGCTTCAAAATTGAAGGACGCATGAGAGACATCGAATTTTTGCTGATGATCGTTAACTCTTACGGGGATGCCATCGATCGTTACATTGCGGATCCGCTGGGCTATAACCGCGAGGACGGGGCGGATACGCTGCATAAAAACCGGAAGCGCGATTTCACGACAGCTTATGCCTTTGGCAAGCCGGGACTGGAGTTCATCAATCGCCGTTATGAAGGAACAGGCAAGTTTTACAGTACGGGGAAGGTGTTCAGCACGCCTACCGCGGAACGCGAGATGAAGGAGGAACGGGTGCTCCAGGTGAAGGAATCGCTTCTTCATGCGAAACGGGAGCAGCCGGGCACGTCGATTCCGCAAATTACGGTGCATGTCAACACGGTGGAGCAGGCCCGTGCGGCATTAGAAGAAGGGGCGGATGTCATCTACCTGACCGGCGACGTGTTCCAGCCGGATCGTCCGTTTGGACGTGAAGATATCGAAGCCTTGACGGCGGATAAAGGAAACGCGCAGATCATCCTTGGCATGCCCCGCATGATGAATGAGCTTCAGATGGAGCAGTATCATCAGTTCCTCAGGGCAGGCAAGGAGTATAACCATTATGGCCTGGACGGCCTGCTTGCGACCAACATCGGTGCCATGCACAAGTTCCAATCCCTAGGGCTGCCGCTGATTGCCGATTTCAGCCTGAACATATACAACTATATGGCGGCCTCGTTTTATAAGGACCATTTTGGCATATCCCGAATCAATCCGTCCCTTGAGCTTCAGCTCCATGATTTGACGAAATTGCTGCGTCATCCGGAGATTCCCGTCGAGGTCATCGTTCACGGATCGCCCATCGTCATGTATCTGGAGCATGATTTATACGCCAATGCCGCAGAGTTCGAGCCCATAGCGGAAGAGGACAACCGGTTCGTGGATAACCGTCATCTCGTGCTGATTACGGATAAAGGGGAGAACCCCGTATACCGGGATGCCGCAGGGCGTAACCACTTGGCGCTGGCGAAGGAGCTGTGCTGCATGCCGTTCTTGAAGGAGCTGCACGAAGCGGGCGTGAATCACTTCCGCATTGAAGGGAAGACGTATACGACGGAGCAGCTTCGCGGCCTGGTGCGGACATATCGTCAAGCTGCGCTGAACCTGGATGCATGCGGCAGGCTGTATCAAGGGATGGCACCCGTTTACGCCGGGTTCACGCTCGGTTCGCTCCAATTTGGCCATTCCCTGGAACTGGAGCTGACTGAAGTATAAGATCCGCTTTGAGACGGAGTATCAAGATGAACCCGATGTGAGGTGCCATTTTCCTTGGTCTATTTTCATGAAACAGAACATGGGAGAAACGAAAATAATTCAAAAGAGGTGAATATCCATGACGCATGCAGAACTGACGTATATCGGTCCGGAAGCCATCGTGGCAAAGCGTCGGGAGTACGGTTACCCTTGCACAGCCAATTTCTATAAAGAACCGCCCCAGATCGTCAGCGGCAAGATGCATAAGCTTTACGGCCATGATGGCAAAGCGTATGTCGACTTCTTCACGGGGGTGTCGGTTGTCGCCTGCGGTCACTGCAATGAAGCGATTACGGCAAGAACGATCGAACAGCTGCAGACGCTGCAGCATACGTCAACCATTTACCTTACCCAGCCGATGGCAGATCTGGCGGAGCGGTTGGCAAACGGCATTTTGCCTGGCATCCTAAAGCGAACGTTCTTTGTGAACAGCGGCTCCGAAGCGAATGAAGGCGCGCTGCTTGTCGCACGTCTGCACACAAAACGCCGCAATTTTCTGGCGCTGGAATACGGCCTTCATGGTCGGACCTTCCTGACCATGAATGTGACCGGCATCCCGATGTGGCGTACGGATGATTTCCTGGACCAGGAGGTGACTACGTTTATTCCGCGTCCCTATGATCCTGCCATGGATCAAGATGCTGCCGCTCGCCGCTCCCTGGATGCCTTGGCGAGTGTGCTCGCTGAGAAGGGAGACACCTTCGCCGCGATGATCGTGGAGCCGATCCAAGGCAACGGGGGAATGATCGTGCCGCCGGATTGGTATTTCCGTGAGCTGAAGGCGATGCTGGAGCGGTACGGCATCCTTCTGATTGCCGATGAAATCCAGACAGGCTGCGGCCGCACGGGACGCATGTTCGCGATCGAGCATTACGGCATTGTACCGGACATTCTTACCATGGCGAAGGCACTAGGCAATGGCGTGCCCATCGGTGCTTTCTCCACGACGGATGCGATTGCCGCCAGTCTAAACCGACCATCCGCCTCCACTTTCGGCGGCAACCCGGTGTCATCCGCTACGGCGCTTGCCGTATTGGATTACATCGAGCAGGAAGGCTTGGTCGAACGTTCTCTGCGTGTCGGCGGGCAGCTCATCGAAGGATTGAGGGAGCTGCAGGGCCGATACAGGCTTATCGCCGATGTCCGAGGCAAGGGTTTTATGGCCGGGGCCGAAATCCGTGGAGCGACCGACGAGGAAAGCGCTGCATGGACGGATATCATTCTGGAGCGCATGAAGGAAGAAGGATTCATCATCGGCAAAAATGGCATCGGCCGAAACGTGCTGGCTTTCCAGCCGGCCATGATGATTCCGGAGGAAGATATTGAAGCGATGCTCCGCGCCTTGGATAAGGTGCTGGCAGGGTTATCCCAAACGTAAACGAATGAGGTTGGATCCATGCAGATGATTTATAAAGTCGTTCATAAGACCAAAATGTTCGGAGAACTGGTGATGTTCTCCCACACGCTGTTCTCGCTGCCCTTTGCGATCATTTCCATGATTTGGGCCGCGGGCGGCGTGCCGTCATGGCATGTCATGCTGTGGTCGTTGATTGCGCTGGTTGCCGCGCGCAATGGGGCCAATGCCTTCAACCGCATCGCCGATTTGAAGTTCGATGCTGCGAACCCGCGAACCGCAAATCGCCATATGCCGAGAAAGCTCCTGCTGCCTCGCGAAGTATACGTATTTGTGGTCGTTAACTTTGCCATCTTTATTCTCGCGGCAGGGATGCTGAACCGGCTCTGCTTGTGGCTCTCACCGGCAGCGATTATACTGATCTGCTCGTACTCGTACACCAAGCGCTTCACCTGGCTGTGCCACCTGTACCTGGGCTTCACGATTGCTTCGGCTCCGATCGGGGCATGGTTTGCCGTAACGGGGCAATTTGCCTTCATTCCGTTTATCATCGGTACCGTCGTGATGCTGTGGATTGCTGGATTTGATATCATTTACGCCACGCAGGATATCGAATTCGATCGCAGCACCGGCTTATGGAGCATTCCCCGCGCGTTTGGGTTAGAGGGCGGACTGCTCATTTCCAGAACGCTGCACGGAATTATGGTCATCCTGCTGGTTTCCCTTTACTTTATCCAAGGCTTGGGCTGGCTCTACTTGACGGGGATTGCCGTCTCGGTGATACTGCTTGCCGTGGAGCATCGCATCATCAAGCCTTCGAGCCGCAGGCGGATGCATCTCGCATCGTACAACCTGAATCAGGTGATTAGTTTGACGATTCTGCTGTTTACTTTGGCGGATCAGTTTTTGCTCGGATAAAAAAACTCCCTTCGACTGCCGGCCCGCATACACGGGCCATATGGCATTCAAAGGGAGTTTATTGTTTATTGCCCGGCTTTCAAGATCGCAAAGCCGTAAGCAGGCAGCTTCACGGTCAGCTGGCCGTGCTTCGCGCTAAGGCTCTCGCCGTTCCACAGGTTCGTCCACTGGCTGTCCAGCACAGGGAGGGTCATCGTGTTGCCTGCCTTGTCGTTGTTGACGGCAATGAGGATCGTTTCATTGTCGTCCTCGCGCAGGTAAGCGATCTTGCCGCCGTTCTTCTCGGCCTTCAAAAATTTGAAGGTTCCCGTGCGAAGAGCGGAATGCTCTTTGCGGAGCTTAATGAGCGTTTGGTAGAAATGGAACAGGTCCTTGTCATGCTTGGACTCATCCCATTCCATGCATTTGCGGCAGCCCGGATCGTGCCCGCCATCCATGCCGATTTCGTCGCCATAATAGATGCAAGGCGTACCGAAATACGTGAACTGGAACATTGCCGCGAGTTTCATCAGGCGCTTGTCGCCGTTCGCCTGCGTTAACAGTCTTGCGGTGTCATGGCTGTCCAGCAGATTGAACATCACTTCGCTGGCTTGTCTTGGGTAACCGGCAAGCTGTTTGCCGAGCATGAAGGAGAATTTCTCGGCATCGGCGGTACGGTTGATGAAGAAATCCAGTACGGCATTCGTGAACGGGTAGTTCATGACGGCGTCAAACTGGTCGCCTTCCAGCCAGATGGAGGATTCATGCCACACTTCGCCAAGGATATAAGCATCCGGGTTGGCTTTTTTCACCACTTGGCGGAATTCGCGCCAGAAGCTGTGCCCCACCTCGTTGGCTACATCCAGGCGCCAGCCGTCAATGCCCGTTTCCTTGATCCAGTACTCGGCGGCCTTGAGCAGATAAGCCCGTACTTCCGGATTCTCCGTGTTCAGCTTCGGCATCAGCGGCTCGAATGCAAAGGTATCGTAAGTCGGAATGCCATCCACCACTTCCAGCGGCAGGGAGCGAACGTAGAACCAATCCTTATATTTGGAGTTCAAACCGTTCTTCTGCACGTCAACAAACGGCGCAAACGTTCTGCCGGAATGATTGAAGACCGCATCCAGCAAGACGCGGATTCCGCGCGCATGGCACAGATCGACCAGTTTCTTCAGCGTGTCCTTGTCGCCGAATTGCGGATCGATTTCCATATAGTCTTCGGTATCGTATTTATGGTTTGTCGTTGCCGTGAACAGCGGCGTGAAATAAATCGCGTTGACGCCGAGCTCACTTAGATGATCGAGATGGTCGATAACCCCCTGAAGGTCACCGCCGAAGAAGTTCTTCGGCGTCGGTTCGGCACTGCCCCAAGGCAAGGCGCCTTCCGGGTCATTGCTTGTGTCCCCATTCGCGAAGCGTTCCGGGAAGATTTGATAGAAGATCGCGTCTTTGACCCATGCAGGCGGGTGGAACACGTCATCCGGATTGATGAACGGGTATTCGAACAGGCGGTCCGGATTGGCCGGCGGCTCCGTCAGGAAATCATATTCGGTCATCCAGCGTTTCTCGTCGCCCTGCTGGAGAAGGAAGCCGTATTTCAAGCGGCGATAGGGAGGGGTTGCCTCGCACTCCCAATAATCGAACATTTCATCCGAGGACAGCTTGGTCATCGGAATATATTCCATCGTTTGATCCCACAGGTACTTGTCGCCTGCAAGGGCGTACACTTCGGTAAGGTCGTCTTTTTTAGTGCGGATTCTGAGGTGGATGGTCGTGCCGTTATAAGCATAGGACCAGTTTTTGCGCGGACGGTGATAGATGGCTTCCAAGAACATCGATAATTCCTCCTTAAGTAGTAAAATTAAAAAAAGGCACAGCCAGGACTATGAATAGCCGAGGTTGTACCTTTGTAAGATAACATTGCCTTTAAATTATGAGGTTTGGATCTGGGTGACTATGATTTCATTCGTTATTTAAAAATATACCATGGGCTCTTAGCGTATACAAGTCCTATATCGAAGTCGCTGATCCTGTGCGGCAACGAGGCAGCAGGGTGCGGATTTTCAAGCGGGATTCTGCCGGGCGGGGCAGGTCGTAAGGAAATAGCGGGCGTTTGTTGTATAATATAGGGACAAGGACAAGCCTGACAGTGCAGATACGTAGTATAGGAGGACAGTCACATGCAATACGACGATCAGATGAAAAACCGGATCAAGCGGATTGAAGGACAGCTTCGCGGCATCCTGAAAATGATGGAGGAGAACAAGGACTGCAGGGAGGTCATCACGCAATTATCCGCTTCGCGTACGGCAATCGACCGGACTATTGGCGTTGTCGTCAGCTCCAATCTGGTGGATTGTGTACGGAAGGCCGAAGCGAATGGTGAGGATACGGAGAAGCTTGTGCAGGATGCCGTTAATTTGCTCGTAAAGAGCAGATGAAGGTTAGGATAGCAGGCAGGGTAAAAATCCTGAATGAACCAATCCCCTCAGGTATTCAACCCATGGCGGAAGCACTTGGACTTTGAGTGGAACTTCTGGAATTGAAAATGCATCCAAAAGTGAAGGATGCTGGTCGTTAACGTGTCTGGCGTTCGGGCTAGGAAATTTGTAAACGGACAAAATGGGTAAAGATAAAGATGACGGTTTTACTAAAAGGAGGGTACTCAGATGTCTGTGAACGAACAAATTATACTAGCCAAAAGGCCGCAAGGCATGCCGGATGAGTCGGATTTTACATTTGAGGAGCAGCCTTTGCCCGTTCCGCAAGCTGGAGAAGTCTTGGTACGGACCGTATACTTGTCGGTGGATCCGTATATGCGGGGCAGAATGAGCGATGCCAAAAGTTATGCGAAACCTTACGAGGTAGGAGAGGTTATCGCTGGAGGCGCAGTAGGGCAGGTGATGGAATCGACGGATCCGACCTATCGGGAAGGCGATTATGTTGCAGGAACATGGGGCTGGCAGCGCTTTGCCGCCGTGCGGACCGGGACGCTGCGTAAGGTCAACCCGGATCTGGCGCCTGTATCGACCGCCCTGGGCGTACTGGGAATGACCGGTTTGACTGCCTATTTCGGACTGCTGGATATCGGTCAGCCGAAGGAAGGCGAGACGGTGGTGATATCGGGTGCCGCAGGCGCTGTTGGCATGATTGTCGGGCAGATTGCCAAGATCAAAGGGACCCGGGTGATCGGTATTGCCGGTTCTGACGAGAAAACCAAGTACCTGACGGAAAAGCTGGGGTTTGATGCAGCGATCAATTACCAGACCGAAGATCTGGCCTCGGCTTTAGCGGAAGCTTGCCCGAATGGGGTGGACGTCTATTTCGATAATGTCGGCGGTGAGGTTTCCGATGCGGTGCTGCGTCTTATCAACAAAAATGCACGGATCCCGATTTGCGGCCAGATCGCACTCTATAACCTGGAAAAACCCGATACGGGTCCGAGAATTCAGAGCCTGCTGCTGACCAATACGGCACTGATGAAGGGCTTCCTGGTCGGCGACTACGCCAATCGGTACAATGAGGCATTGCATGAACTGGCCGAATGGCTGAGGGATGGTAACATTCAGTACGCCGAACATATCGTCGACGGTTTCGAGAAGACCATTGAGGCGTTTCTGGGGCTCTTCTCCGGGGAGAATCTCGGGAAACAGCTGGTGAAGGTAAGCGAGGAGCAAAGTTAGTCTTTTGACAGACAAAAAATAAAAGAGTGTCGAATTCACACGCTTCGCAAAGCTCCTCATACGGGAGCTTCGCGGCCGGACGGGTACAGCCGTCTGGTTTGCGTGAACATCGGCACTCTTTTTTGCGCTTGCTAAGTTTCATGACTAGTTAACGATGGAACATGTCCGCTATATAGCCGTTCCTGGTGTCGTAAATTGCTGATACTGGCGATACATCGAGATGCGCCAGTGGACAATCATGCCGTAAGCCAGCATGAAGAACAACGCCGCGGTCTGCGGGATGGAAATATGCTGCTCAATGTATCCGTGGAGCAGGAGCCGGACAGCCAGCAGGCCGAGCAGAATGTAAACAAAGCTTTTCGATTTCTGCATGAAGATCTGGCCATCGACCTTCTCGAATTTGGTGCTGCGAATCAGTGGATAGGAGAAGATGAACCAGCCTACCAGAAAGGCAATTCCCGCCCACCATATCGGGATGCGTACCTGCGGCTCAACGAACATCAGAAACCCGGTGCTCATCGCTAGCGGAGGGATGATGATCTTCTTGACGGTGACGGGGCGGTGACTCGCTTTCATTCGAATGAAAATAACGGTCAGTGCCATAACCAGCATCGCAATCGTAGAGCCTATTTGAAGAATTGGGGAATCGAAATTAACCACAATTCAGAACCTCTTTCCATAGATAAAGTGACATGAAATGTGCTGCCTTTTGATTATAGCACATTCTGATGCCAGGCAAAATCAGGCAGGTGCGGGAGGTATAGCGCTTTTTAACGCCGTCTGTCTTGAAGCTGGAGCCCAGCGACGAAACTGCGGATCATGAAATCCAGACTTTCATCTACATTCAAATCCATGGCGAATTGGCCTGCACGTTCCAGGGATGAGAAGCCGTGGCATAGGCTGCGAAAGGTCCGTACGGCATGCAATGCATCCGCCTCGCTGAACGGGTACGGAGCTAAAATTTGAAGCAGAAGCTCGACAATCTGATTGCCTACTTGCTGCGCCTCCTCCTGTTCCGGACGGAGAGGCTGCAATGCGGCTTCGTACAATCCGGGGTGAGATCGGGCAAAGTCGACATAGGTAAGGCATACATAACGCAGGGCATCCTCGCCTGACCGGCCGGCGACAGCCTTCAGCAGCCGATCATGCAATGTCTGGAGGCCATACAGCATCAGGGCGGCATGCAGACCCGGTAGTCCGTCTACGTGGTTATACAGGGAAGGCGACCGAACGCCCAGCTTACCTGCAAGTGCAGCCAAGGTCACGGCATGAAGTCCATCCTGATCCGCCAGTTCGGCAGCGGTTTGAAGCAGTTGAAGCCGGTCGATTCCGGGTCTCGGACTCATTTTGCATTCCTCCTGATCGTAGATTCCGCATGTGCAACGGCCTGCTGCATGGCAGCTGCCGGATTCTTGAGCATCCGTCCGTGTCCGACGGCCAGTACGGCGGGCTTCAGAGCGGTTAGCGTTCTGGCGCTTTCCAGGGCGAGCTCCTTGCTCCAGGTCGCCATGGCAGGGAAGGGAAACCAGGGCTTGAGCACACCGGATACGGCTAATCCGCCCCGTGTCTGCCAAGCATCGCCGGCAATCAGAATACCGCTGCGCTCATCGAGAAATGCCATATGTCCCGGCGTGTGCCCGGGAGTGGCGATGGCCTTAAGCGAACCAATGGAATCCCCGTCACTCAGAAGCACATCCGGAACGGTGGTTATGTTCTTGGGAATATCTCCGCGAATCGGAGTTTGCAGTTCTCCAGGCTGGAGCTCGGCATTTCCCTTAAGCAGCAGCGCATCACGCCGCGAGATATAGACCGACGCATTCGGAAGCTCTTTCTTTAACCCGTCGAGGGCCCCGACATGGTCGCCGTGGGCATGGGTCAGGACGATTCGGGTGATGGGTTTGCCCATAGCGGCTGCCGCTTGAAGGATTCCCTTTTGGGAAAATGACATACCTGTATCAATCAGCGTAACCCCGTCGCTTTCTTCTACAAGATAGACATTTACCGGGAAAAGACGAGGAAGAAAAGAAATTTGAGTTACGTGCTCAATCGTCGTTTTTAACATCATAACATTCCCCTCTCACTTAAAACTAATTATGTTAGCATAATAACTAATAATATTAGTTTTATCAAGCTCAAATTTTAACATTTTCATGAATCTGCCCTTCTAACCACTAAAATTTTTATATATTTACCAAATTTTGAGTGCAATTTTCATCATTTTACGTTACCATAAAGATAGATATACGGAAAAAAATGTAGATTATTGAGATGAAGGGTGAGGGGCGGACGACATGGATATTTTCAAACGCATCGTACTTCTGATGGTGATGTATGCCTTCTCCGCAGTACTGCTGTATGTAGCCAGTCAGCACACGCCATATCTGCTTCCTGTCATCTGGATTTCTGCGCTTATGCTGCTGTTATGCGGCATCGGCTATCTGGGATACCATTACTTCTTTAAAGGACGCAGAAAACGAAGTTAATCGAGAAATACGTTACAAGTCTGCCTAACCGGGCGGGCTTTTTTTGTGCGAAAAATAAAAAAACCGTTTGAATCGCTTCGCAGTCTTATATACAGTGATGTAAATAAGCGAGGCAGGTCGGATAAGGGGAAGGGTAATCGGATAATGGATAATAAAGAGCTTGCGGCGGCTGCCTGCAGAGGGGACGAGGAAGCGTTCTATGCACTCGTTACGGAGCACCGGAGGCGCCTATACGGAATTGCATATAGTTATTTGCATAACGAGAGTGACGCACTGGAGGTATTGCAGGAGACGGTATGCCGGGCGTGGATGAAGTGCCGGAAGCTGAAGCATCCGGAGGCCTTTGTTCCTTGGCTCATTCGGATCCTGATTAACTGCTGCGTGGATGAGCAGAAACGGAAAAAACGCATGGTTCCGGTTGAAGAAATTCGCAGCCAGGAGACGGCTGCCGAGATGGTCAGTGACAGCAAGCTGGATCTGGAGCGTGCGCTCAGCCGCATGAAACCCAAATACCGCCATGTGCTGATTTTGAAATACTATCAGGACATGACAATCAGCGATATCGCCAATATTCTTGAGGTTCCGGAAGGGACGGTCAAAACCCGTCTGCATCAAGGATTAAAGCTGCTGCGGCAAAAAATCGAGCCAGGAGGTGCCCTATTCCATGTTTGAGAAGGAAGAGCGAATGCTGAACGAGATGAATAAAAATACGGAGATCAGCACAGCGGTTGTATCCGATGAAGCATTGGACGCGGCGGTTCGAAGCGGGATGCGAAGAGGACGGCGCACGCAGCGGAGCCGGGCACGAAGGGCTACCGTCTCTGCCGTGGTTGTAACCGTAGCGGCTGCGCTGCTGTTCGTGGTATGGGGCGGGAGCGAAGAGCTGGTGAATCCCAAAAAGCAAATGGCGGCTCAAGGGCCGTATCCGCCATTGACCGGGTTTGATTTCGGAGAAGATATTACCCTGAATACAGCCAACAAATACGGCATGATTCAGCCGGTGAATCAATCGGTAACCAAGGGGGATTATACGGTAACGGTGAACGGGATACTTGTAGGCTCCCAGCAGATGGAGGTATTCTATACGGTCCAAAACCATGCGGAGAATCCCGCAGACTTAAAGAGCGTGGAGATGAAGCGCCGGGGATCCAGCGAACCGCTGCCTTACAGTATGGGGTCGTCGGGTGGAAACGAGATTAAGCCCGGCGCCGACAAGCTGTTCCATTCCCGATCGTACATTCATATGGGCGAGAATCACCCCATACCTGAGGAACTGACGTTATCTTTTAAAATCGCCCCCTATTCGACGAATACGGCTTATGAGTCCTCTACAGAGAACGAGCAGGTGCTCGATATTAACGTATCCGTTGATAAGGAGACAGTCCGGAAGTATATTAGCACGATTCCGCTCAACAAAATGCTGCAGATTGAGAGCCAGAGGTTCTATTTGCAAGAAGCCGTGTTGTCTCCTGCCGGAATTGTCTTGAAAGCAAACATCCCTTCCAGCAATACGATGAAGGTATCCGGTTTATGGGATGTGTATTTGGAAGCCGTGGTTAACGGAGAAAAGATCAGATTGAACAGTGATTCCGCGTTTTTGCCCGGTGCAGGCGGTGGAGCGATGACCTACTTCTTCGACAGCAATATTTTGGAGAAGCCGGAATCCATCACGCTGAAAGCGAGCGGTTTCCAAGCTGTGGATCCCTCCAAGATGAAACTGGTGGTGGATACGGATAAAAAGGAGATCATCTATTCACCGGACGGCGACCTCCGGTTCGGAGAGTACACGGGGCATACGCTCACATTTGAATATGAAGAGCAGGCTAACCGGCATATGGGCAGCGTATCGATTGAGCCGGAATTCGTGGATGGGGAGGGAAAAAAGCATAAAATTAATGAGGATGCGGGCGGGCTCAGTTCCTCGTCCCGTTCTTCATCGGATACCGAGGTAAGCCTCATCACGCAGTATATCCACCTTAAACCCGGGGATTACCCGCAGCCGCTTACGTTCACGTTAAGCAGCTACCCTGGTGTCATGGAGCAGGCATTCGAGGTGCCGATTCAATAAAGTTAGAGATGCTGAAGGCTCATCAGGATAACCACAAGGCTGAATGTTATAGTTGTTTTGCCGGCGCGAAAAAGGAATCGCCCCCGACCATGATGGCCGGAGGACGGTTCCTTTTTTCATTTATCATATCTTGAATCATGGGCTTGATTATGCTATCCCTTATGTTCAGTAGGGGAGCTGCCTTTGGGTCCCTTGGCATCCAGGAGCTCAATTAGAGCTTTGGGCACCCCGTTGAGCAGCAGCCACTCACGAAGCGTTTCGATGGCGCGGATATGGCCATTCCCCTCATCCCGCCAGGTCAGCAGCTCGACGACCTTAATGACGAGGAGCATGAGCTCCATTTTGTCATGCTCGGTTTGGTCCGCACGGATTTTTTGGAATACGGCTTCTTTCTCCCAATCCAGCAGGATTTCTTCACCAATGGTTGGTCTCATGAGTGAATAGCTGTAATCGCACTGCGGGCAGAGTACGGTGGTGAACTGTTCTGATCTGAACGTAACCCCGATATCCGCTTGACACTGACGGCAGTGAAATTGGACTTCAATTGCTGAGTTCGTTTCCATATCTATGATGCCTCCTTCGAAGAGAAAGGTATCTACTAATACCCAATAGTCGGTAACTATGACCCATCATCCGATGAAAGAGGCGCATGAAACCTGAAAAAAGAACCGCCTATTAAGGGCGATTCTTTAAGGACTGGAGCATATGAATCAGTGTTAACGTCTACCGCGTGCTTTTAACATGGGTTAGCACATTATAGAGGAAAGCCAGAATGCCCAGCGTTACCAGAACGCCTCCAACGGCAATGACCGGCTCTACCGATTCCATGCCGCTTACCAGCAGTGCGAGACCAATCATCATGACAGGCAGTCCGATATTGTGCAGCCAGAAATGCACTTTGCCTGCGGTGGATTCCCCGGCTGCGGGGAACTGAACATAAATAACACCTGCTAGAGCCAGGGATGCCCAGCCCAGAAGGTTGACGTGTGCATGAACTGAGGTGTAATCGTAGCTGTGGGATATCGACATGTACATGCCGAGCAATATCCCGAGCACGAAGTAAACAGCGGCGATCTTAATTAATTTGACACCCATAAAACCCCTCCTTATGGATTACTACTATGATATATGTCAGCTATGGTGAAGTAGACCAAGAGGGAAGAAGATTTAATAAAGAACATGCAAAAAAAGAAACCGTGAAATCCCTGGCCAGGGATTCACGGTTAATCGTTATATGCACTCATTGTGCCAATGACCTATTCAAGCTCCAGCACATCATAGATCAGCCATTTGCCTTCGGTTTTCTTGAGCCAGTACAGGGAGGTCGAATGGATGATTTCACCGTCTGCATCATCGCTTTCTTCGGCATAGACGACGGCGTCTTCCCCTTGGAAAAAGACCGTCCGGAGCTCCTCTGACTTGAGGTTGAAATTCACCTCATCGAAGATGCCTTCCGCAATGCTGGTTCGGAACATCTCGTGGAAGTCCGATTCCGGATGAATAACCGACGTGAGCAGCGGGCCATTCTCCTCATTGAAGCCCTTGGACTGGGTGTCAAGGGTTGCCACGATGGCTTTTTGTTCCGCTTCCGGCACTTCCGGACGAGCTTCGAGCAATTCATCTCCGACCAGATATTCCGTCTCGTAATGGCCCAGATCATAGATTTTCCATGCTCCCGAAGCATCCTTCTTCAAGAGATTCTCGTAATGTAGTGTAACATCCCAAGCAAAAGGTCCGCCGGTGCGGTCGAGGGTCACGCTGGTGTAGGCATGGATCGACGTTCCGGCTACCGTTACTTCCCATACGTCAGCGGATACCTGCTGATCGTTCTTGAATTGGTTCTGATAATTTTCTTGGATTTCCGCAAAAAAAGGAGACTTCGGATGGATGGCGCTCATGACAGCATCCAGTTTCTTGGCACTTCCAGCCTCTTCAATCGTACGGTAAAGCTTCTTCACCTCGTCGGTGGCTTTATCGACTGCACCCTCACGGTCGATCTTGATGGTACGTGCCTTGGAATCCCACTTCACGGGCAGTCCGGTGGCTTCAGCTACGAAACGAAGGGGAACCAGTGTGTTGCCGCCATCGGTGAATGGGGCAATCTGAAGCGCGGTTTTTGCACCATTGACATAAGCGGTCTTCTGTCCGATGGTCATCTGCAGCTTCTGATCGAGGTATGTACCCGTCACTTGTTTATTTCCGCTGTTCCAATTGACTTTATAATCCAAGGCCTGGAACAGAGGGCGGAATTGCACGAAGGTAACTCCATTTTTCATAACAGGCGCTGCCTGAAATTTGATTTCCTGGTTATCGAGGTAGACTCGGATATTCCCTTGATTCTTTGCCGGAGCAGCTTGCGCCGCACTTGCAAACAGGAGCAGGAAAGCGAACGTGAGTAGGCTGATTTTTTTCTTCAATTGGCTGTCATCTCCTTCAACGAATGATAGAATAGAGAGGTAATTGTGGTAATCGTATATGATAAAACCAATGCTAGCAATAGATTTCTTAATGAGTAATAATTGGTAGGCAACACGGGGACGGCTTGCCGGATCGAATTGAAAAAAAGCGGTAAGCACGAAGCCCTGATGGGTAATACATAATAAGAATCAGGCCGGGTCACCGGAGCATTCATTAGACAAAGGAGTGGATCACATGACAGCAGGACAGGAACTGATATTTTACATAGGAACCTATGGTTCGGAGGAAGAAAATCGAATTCATTGGGGGACGATGGATCGGGGTACGGGCGAGTTGCGTCTCTTAGGCGGTACGGCTGGTATAGAAAACCCTACCTATTTGGATTTCGATGATTCGATCTCCGTATTGTATGCAGCCAGCGAGAAGGGCGAAAGCGATGTGTCGGCGTATTCGGCCAATCTGGTAACCGGTGAATTAACGCTCCTGAATGTTCAGTCTACCGGCTCGTCCGGTGCATGTCATGTATCCCGTACATCGGACGGGAAGTATCTGCTTACGACAGGGTACAGCGATGGACATATATCGGTGCTGGCATTAGAACAAGATGGCCGGGTTGGAGAACTGACCTCCAAGATTAAGCACAGCGGACGCGGTCTTCGCGATGACCGTCAATCGGAAGCGCATCCGCATTCGATATTTGAAGACCCTGTCAACAAGTATATCGTGGTCAGTGACCTGGGCATGGATGATGTCAACCTGTATCGGCTGGAGGAAGGCAAGCTGGTGACCCACCGCGAGATCAATCTTCCGCCGGGCTCGGGCCCGAGGCATGTGACCTTTCATCCATCAGGCAAGTGGGTGTATGGCACGAACGAGCTGAACAGCACGGTAACGGCTTACGCAAACGATGGAACATTTGGGGATTTGAAAATATTGCAGCATATATCGACGCTGCCGGAGGACGTCGTGATGGATAACAACACATCCTCCCATCTGCTGGTATCTCCTTGCGGCCGTTATCTGTACGCTTCCAACCGGGGACATGACAGCATCGTTCAATATGTGATCGATCAGGAGACCGGTACGCTCCGCGCAGTCAACTGGGTGTCTTCCGGCGGTAAAACGCCGCGCCATTTCAATATCATGCCGGACGGCTTCCTGCTGACGGCGAATCAGGACAATGGTTTGATCGCAAGTTATCGGATCGATCCGGACACGGGCAACCTGGTCTCTACGGGTTATACACTAGAAGTCACGCGCCCGGTATGCATCTGTCCCGTAGAGAAGGCAAAGGCGAATAAACGTTAACTTATATAAAGAAGAAGCAGCCCGAAGACCCGGAAATGGGGCTTGGGCTGCTTCTTTTTTAGTGTCTCTCGCCCGTGGTAATGGACAAGGAAAACGGTGTTCAACCTCCGCTAAAGCGAGGAAGCAGGTTGGCAAGGTCATAGGAATTCATTGGTTTAAAGATTCATTCGATGAATAATTAATGCGCAAAGATATGATTGCCGATCTGCAGCACTTGCGGTCTGGACCAGATCCATTGGCTGGTTGCTGTTTTGGGATTGAAATAATAAAGGGATTCATATGTCGGATCCCAGCCGCGAACGGCATCCAATGCGGCAAGATAGGCGGTCCGGTTCGGGGGCAGCCAGTATTGTCCATCATCTACGGCTGTAAAGGCGCCTTTTTGAAAGACGACGCCCCGAATATCATTCGGAAATTCGCTGGATTGGATGCGGTTCATGACAACAGCCCCGACGGCAACTTGTCCTTTGTAAGGCTCACCGCGGGCTTCGCTGTAAATGACTCTGGCCATGACATCCATTTCGGATTGATTTAACGTATATTTTTTCAGCTGTCTCCAGGTTTGTGCGCCGGTAACTCCATCGGCTGGCACACCGTATTCTTTTTGGAAACGGATAACGGCTGTTTTTGTGTTTGCGCCATATTTGCCATCCAGCGGCTGCGTGTAGAAGTCCAGCGTTTTCAGGCGATATTGAAGCTCCCAGACATCCCCGTTTTCACTGCCCGGCTTTAACAGCGGAGCTGCCTCCGTTGTCTGGGCGAATGCAGGCATGAACAGAAGAATACTCAGGAAAAGTGCAAAAATTATTTTCCATGCGGGCTTTCTTATGGTGATCATCTCCTTTGGGGTTGAATTATAAGGATGGAAGCGGGTTCATACAACCCACAGTAAATGGAAAACCGCGCTGTGACTGCGTTCGCCGTACCAAAAATGGTTCTATGGACCGAGTGGTCCCAAACTTGTAATTATTTGAAAAAAAGGTTTGACAGCAGGAGATGGGCTTATTACAATAGCTACATAACATACTAAACAGGTAGGAATTATAATATTTTTGTTCTCACCGTATCGACGGAGGAACGCTCAAGGATCAAGAGCAGGCACGGTAGCAAACCGGCTTGACTCTGTTCTGATGAGCCTTCCTCCGTCTTTTTTTGCCATACGGCCTGTTTAGTAGAGAATCTAGGGGGAGTGATCCATATGAAAAAGGTGTTGAAGCAAGGGGTTCTCATCGGATTAACCGTGATGCTGACGGCGGCGCTTACGGCTTGCGGTACAGACAAAACAGAGACAGTCGCAACCGCCAATGGAGAAGCGCCTGCTTCGGGCTCAAGCAAGCCGAGCTTGGAACTTCTCAATGTTTCTTACGATCCGACCCGGGAGTTATATGACCAGTACAACAAAGCATTCGCGGCGCATTGGGAGAAGGAAGAAGGCCAGAAGGTAACGTTTAAGCAATCGCACGGGGGTTCAGGCAAGCAAAGCCGTTCGGTTATCGACGGTTTGGAGGCGGATGTGGTGACACTGGCCCTCGGATACGATATCGATGCGATCCGCCAGGCCGGATTGATCAATGAAGGCTGGGAGAGCAAGTTTGAGCATAACAGTGCGCCGTACACCTCAACGATCGTTTTCCTCGTCCGTAAAGGCAACCCGAAAGGCATCAAGGATTGGCCGGACCTGATCAAGGAGGGCGTGGAGGTCATCACGCCGAATCCTCAAACCTCCGGCGGTGCACGGTGGAACTACCTGGCGGCATGGGGCTACGCGCTTAAAGTTAACAATAATGATGAAGCGAAGGCACAGGAGTTCGTGAAAGAGCTGTTCACTCACGTACCGGTGCTGGACAGCGGTGCACGCGGTGCAACAACCACTTTTGTAGAACGTGGAATCGGGGACGTGCTGCTGGCTTGGGAGAATGAAGCCTATCTCTCGATTAACGAGCTGGGGCCGGACAAATTCGAAATCGTCAACCCGTCCGTCAGCATTTTGGCGGAGCCGCCGGTTGCCGTCGTGGATAAGAACGTCGACAAGCGGGGGACCCGCGAGGTAGCGGAAGCTTATCTGGAATATCTATACAGCGAAGAGGGGCAGACGATTGCGGCGGAGAATTACTACCGTCCGACGCTTGCCAGCGTGGCTGACAAGTACAAGGAGAAGTTCCCGGCTATCGAATTGTTTACGCTCAAGGATGTGTTTGGAACTTGGGAAGAGACGCAAACGAAGCATTTCAATGACGGCGGCATTTTTAATCAGATTTACGTGCCAGGCAGCTGATCGGCAGAACCGCCGAAGGCAGGAAAGGATGAGTGGATATGGCAGTACTCCCCGTACAGAAGCAAGGCAGAAATCATCGCAGCGTGCTCCCGGGTTTTGGAATCGGCATGGGACTGACCGTCCTTTATATGAGTTTGGTTGTGCTCGTGCCGCTGTCGGCGCTGCTCCTCAATCAAACCGGACTAACCTGGGAGAAGTTCTGGTCGGTTGCAACCGATCCAAGGGTGCTGGCCTCCTATCGGGTTAGTCTGACGACAGCGGCGCTGGCCGCATTCGCGGATACGATACTAGGGCTGCTGCTGGCTTGGGTGCTGGTGCGGTATGATTTCCCCGGCAAAAAGTTGTGGGATGCCCTGATCGATTTGCCCTTCGCCCTGCCAACGGCCGTGGCGGGGGTGGCTTTAACCGCGATCTATTCGGCCAATGGCTGGATCGGATCGCTGCTGGAGCCGCTGGGGATCAAGGCGGCATTCTCTCCCTTAGGCATCACGCTGGCCCTCATGTTCATCGGCATACCGTTTGTTGTGCGGACGGTACAGCCGGTGCTGGAGGACGCGGAGCGGGATACGGAAGAGGCGGCTGCCACGCTTGGGGCAGGCCGATGGCGAACGTTTTGCACCATCATTCTGCCGACCCTGATTCCGCCGCTGTTGACCGGATTTGCGCTCGCTTTTGCCCGGGGGATCGGAGAATACGGCTCCGTCGTCTTCATATCGGGGAATATGCCGATGAAGACGGAGATTGCGCCGCTGCTGATCATGACAAAGCTGGAGCAGTTTGATTATGCCGGCGCGACGGCGGTTGCCCTGATCTTGCTGCTCATCTCTTTCGCACTGCTGCTCGGCATCAATATTTTACAACATTGGACGCGGAAAACCGCGCGTTAAGGAGGGGATACCATGGCTGGAACTGTACCCGCTGCCGTCCCTGCAGCGAAACGAAACACGCCGTCCTCTCCGGCTGCAGCGGAGAAGCCGTGGGTGAAATGGACATTCATTAGTTTGGCTGGGCTTGTGCTGCTGTGGCTTATTGTGCTGCCTCTGATTACGGTGATGTCCGAAGCGCTTAAGAAGGGATGGGACGTCTATCTAGCAGCCTTATCCGATCCTGATGCTCTATCTGCGCTACAGCTGACTTTACTGGTGGCGGCCATTGCGGTACCGCTGAATTCGATATTCGGCGTCATCGCGGCATGGACCATAACGAAGTTCCGCTTCAAAGGCAAAAATCTGCTGATTACGCTGCTGGATTTACCGTTCGCGGTATCGCCGGTCATCGGAGGTTTAATCTTCGTGCTGATCTTCGGTCGGCAGGGATGGTTCGGCCCTTGGCTTGAAAGCCATGATATCAAGATTATTTTTGCCGTACCCGGCATTGTTCTGGCTACGTTATTCGTCACGTTTCCCTTTGTGGCCAAGGAATTGATCCCGCTGATGGAAGACCAAGGGACGAAGGAAGAGGAGGCGGCAGTAACATTGGGCGCCAAGGGCTGGCAAATCTTCTGGAGGGTCACCCTGCCCAATATCAAGTGGGGGCTATTGTACGGCATCATTCTGTGCAACGCCAGAGCCATGGGCGAGTTTGGGGCGGTGTCCGTCGTATCCGGCCATATCCGCGGCGAGACCAATACGCTGCCCCTTCATGTCGAAATTTTGTACAATGAGTATCAGTTTTCGGCATCGTTCGCAGTGGCCTCATTATTGCTGTTATTAGCCGTCGTAACACTGCTTCTGAAAAATTGGTTTACGCGAAAAAATGCCCATTGACAGTCGTTTCCAACCCATGCTAATGTTAATTCATACTATATAGGTTGGAAAAGAATGAATAGTGCACGCGTGCAGGTAAAATGTCACTTCGACTTGTGGGGATGAGTAAATATATTTGGGCTTTGCCCGGTGAGGAGGCGTATCCATGGCTAAACCTTTAAAAGTGGATGAAATGTGGCTCGAACGCATAGCAAGCCTGCTGAACGACATGGAATTCGGTTCGCTGCAAATTGTAGTGCATGAGGGTCAGATCGTTCAGATGGAACGAACGGAGCGCAAGCGTTTCGAGAATACGGCCTCCGGAGCGGTCAAGACGTCAGGACCGTCCCGGGCATCCGGCCAACAGCGAAGAACGAATGCAAGATGATCCCAAAGGGTTATCGAGCACCAAGAAAAGAATTTCCTTAGATGCCATAAGTACACCTTACCCAGTAGACTTTGGAGAAACACCCTGGAGTGTGAACCGATTTAGACTGAGGGAGTGCGCTTCAGCATTCATGCGGGAGTTCTTTTTTTTGTATGAACACAGGGATCCAGGATTGTGGTCAAGACCCCATTTTG
>NZ_BIMF01000011.1 GCF_004000945.1 Paenibacillus lautus NBRC 15380 | reverse complement strand
AGCCCTATACAGGGCTCCCCTTAACGTGACATCCGCTTACGCAGATGCCACCTCCATATTCTGAATCAATTCGTTCAGCCTCCTTTCCGATCATTTGGTCCAGCCGGACATCTATATTAAACCATGGCTGGCGGCGGGAATGAAGTGAATAAACAGGCTTAATTGTTTTTTACCAGGAAGCCTTGTCAAGAATGATACCGGGTTTATGTTAACGGATCTGCCCCTCATCCCACATCCGCTTCCAAATCTCTTCAACCGTTTCTTCAGGAGATAAATCGGAGGTATCCAGCCACAGGCCAATTCTCGGCGTCTCGTCGGTCAACCGCCGGGTCAACTCATGGATGGTCCATACCCCGTAGCCTTTTTTGTCACGAATCAACTCGCGTGCGCTGATGGCATTCTCGGATGGGTTCAGCACAACAACGAAGACGGGAAGGCCGTTTAGCATTTCGGTTATTTGTTGCAGCGCCGGGCCGAGAATGACGTCCTGCAGAACGACATGAAAACCGGCTTCGGCATAGGTTCTGGCAGTGGAGGCGGATAACCTGTAGCGCAAGGCAAGCTGACGCTCCGCTTCGTCAGAAGCATCCGGAAGCATTTCTTCCCTGCCCCTGACAATCATTTTCCGAAACGAGTCTCCCCGCAAATGGACTCCGCGTTCAAACTTCTCGGCCAGCAGCTGGGCTACCGTCGACTTACCGGAAGCCATGACGCCGGTGACAACGATAACGGCTGGTTTACATGAATGTGACATCGTGTTTCCTCCAGTTTGATTGGGTTACAAATGAAGGGAGCCCTATTAGGGGCTCCCTTAAACGTGACACCCGCTTATGCGGATGCCACCTCCATATTCTGAATCAATTCGTTCAGCCTCCTTTCCGATCATTTTGTCCGGCCTGACAACCATATTAAACCACAGCCGAAGGCTGGGCTAAAGTGAACAAACAGGCTTAATTGTTTTTTACCAGCATCTAAACTGAAATTCGTAAATAAACGAAAACCTGAAAACCCTTGTCCCTCCATATTACTTACTTCCACGTAAGTATCTCACTTATAAGTACGTACTTCCGTAAAGTAAACTATCTACTCTACAATGATCGTGTTGTTATTAACCAATACACTCATAAGGAGAGATTGACAATATGGAACTTCAATTGGCATTGGATTTGGTGAATATTCCGGAAGCAAAAGAAGTCGTGGCGGAGGTAGCCGAGTTTATCGATATCGTGGAGATCGGCACGCCGGTTGTCATTAACGAAGGACTTCATGCCGTCAAAGCGATTAAAGAGGCGTTCCCACATCTTCGCGTGCTGGCCGACCTTAAAATTATGGATGCGGGCGGTTATGAAGTGATGAAAGCATCCGAAGCCGGCGCGGATATCATTACGGTGCTTGGCGTATCCGACGATTCCACGATCAAAGGCGCGGTGGCGGAAGCCCTCAAGCAAGGCAAGCAAGTGATGGTGGATATGATCAATGTAAAGGACATTGAAGGCAGGGCGCGGGAGATTGATGCTTTCGGCGTCGATTACATCTGCGTTCATTCCGGCTACGACCACCAGGCGGAAGGCAAAAACTCATTCGAGGAATTGGCCGCGATCAAACGTGTCGTTAAACATGCGAAGACCGCCGTTGCGGGCGGAATCAAAATCGAGACGCTCCCTGAAGTGATCCAGGCGAATCCCGATCTCGTCATCGTTGGCGGCGGAATTACAAGCCAAACGGACAAGAAGGTTGCAGCGGCTCAAATGAACCAACTTGTGAAGCAGGCTTAAATCAGAATGAGTCAAAAGATATTTCAACAAGCAGCCGTCGTTGCCAAGGAAATCGCGGAATCCATACAGCAGGTTGATGCTGTCCAGATCGAGGAATTGATTGAACGGATCGAGCAATCCGATGCCATTTTCTTGGCAGGGGGCGGCAGATCCGGTCTGATGATCCGAGCATTTGCCATGCGGTTAATGCAGATGGGATATAAGGTGCATATCGTCGGCGATACGGTAACTCCGGCCATCGGCGCGCGGGATTTACTACTTATCGGTTCAGGCTCCGGCGAAACGCAGAGCTTGGTGGCGATGGCTCAGAAAGCCAAGGGTATCGGGTCGGCCGTAGCGGTCGTAACCGTGAAGCCCGAATCACGTATCGGTCAGCTGTCGGATGCCATGGTTCAGCTTCCGGGCACAACGAAGGAGCAGAATCAGGATACTCTCGTTACCGTTCAACCGATGGCTTCATTGTTTGAGCAAAGCATGCTGATCGTGCTCGATGCGGTTATCTTGAGATTAATGGAGAAGAGTGAGCTCCACTCGGACCAAATGTTTGGCCTGCACGCCAATTTGGAGTAAGGTGCTGTCACGTGATGTTTTCCACTTTTGTTGATATGCCCGCACCCGTTGTATACTATAGGCATGAAGGGGTGATGCATTATGGCAAACGAGGTCAAGCAGCGAATTAATCTGAAGGAAATAAACTGCCATAAGGAGTTAACCCTGGCGGTCATCGGCGGCAAATGGAAACTGATCATCCTATGGCATCTTGGCTTGGAGGGCGTTAAACGCTTTGGTGAACTGAACCGAATGATTCCCCACATCACGCAAAAAATGCTGACCAATCAGCTGCGTGAATTAGAGGAAGATCAGCTCGTTCATCGCATGGTTTATCCCGAGGTTCCGCCTCGAGTCGAATATTCGCTCACGCCTTATGGGGAGAGCTTAATGCCAATTTTGAAGTTGATGTACGATTGGGGAAAAGATTACGGCGAACAGGTCATCTGGAAAGACGGCGAGTTGCCTGAGAATAAAGACGATGAACAGGCAGCGGAACAAGCAGTCGCCCAGAAGTAGTGAAATCTTAAATCAAACAAACCTCCGGCAGACAAATGCCGGAGGTTTATTTTGTTTGAATGAAAGTTATTTTGCACGGAAGGATTGACAATTTAATGGAGGAGATATAATATCATACCGTATAAATCGTAATTATTACGATTAAGAAACGGAGGAAGTTCAAGACATGAATAACAACAATAGGATTCCAGTTACAGTACTCAGCGGTTACCTCGGGTCAGGCAAAACGACGGTGCTGAATCATGTGCTTCATAATCGTGATGGATTGAAGGTAGCGGTCATTGTGAACGACATGAGCGAAGTGAATATTGACGCTGATTTGGTTCGAGGGGAAGGGAGTCTGTCCCGAACGGATGAGAAGCTGGTCGAAATGTCCAACGGCTGCATCTGCTGCACGCTCCGGGAAGACCTGGTGCAGGAAGTTCAGAAGCTGGTACAGGAAAACCGTTTTGATTATATCCTCATTGAATCGACGGGTATCAGCGAGCCCGTGCCCGTTGCGCAGACCTTTGTCTATCCGGATGAGGTGTCCGGCATCCAGTTGTCTGACCTTGCCCGGCTGGATTGCATGGTGACGGTTGTGGACGCGAACCGGTTCTGGAAAGACTTCTCTTCGGGCCAAAGCCTGCTTGATCGGAAGGAAGCGCTGGGCGAAGAGGATACGCGGGAAGTCGTGGATCTGCTGATTGACCAGATTGAAATGTGTGATGTACTGCTACTAAACAAATGCGATCTGGTAAGCGAAGATGAATTGGCCAAGGTGGAAGGCATCCTTCGTAAGCTTCAGCCAAGCGCCAAAATCATACGCACCGTGAAAGGACAAGTCGCTCCTACGGAAATTCTGAATACCGGTTTATTCGATTTTGAAAAAGCCAGTCAGTCCCCCGGATGGATTCAGGAGCTTCAGAAGGAAGAGCATGTGCCGGAAACGGATGAATACGGCATCAGCTCTTTTGTATATCGGAGAAGAAGGCCGTTTCATCCGGAGCGCCTGGCAGAATTTTTGAGTGATTGGCCGGAAGAGGTCGTACGTGCAAAAGGGATCGCTTGGCTGGCTGTACGTGAGGATGTTGCGGCAAGTTTAAGTCAGGCCGGTCCTTCGATTCAATTCGGGCCTGCAGGATATTGGGTGGCTGCTTTAACCGAGCAGGAGCAGCAGGAGCTGATTCAGAGTGAGCCGGATGTGCAGAGAAAATGGGATGGCGTCTGGGGAGATCGGATGACGGAGCTCGTGATGATCGGGATTGGGATGGAACAGACACAAATCGAACAGAAGCTGGACGAATGTTTGTTGAACGATCAGGAAATGCAGCTGGATTGGTCGACTTTTCACAATCCGCTGCCATGGATGGCCATCGAAGAGCTATCGCTTTAAGGCTATATTTTTTTGAATGAAATTAATCGTAATAATTACGAACATTTAAGAGCCGCTTGTAGTGGCTTTGCCGTTCTTGATATACAGAGCGTATTGATGATGTCAGATTAACATCTCCCACATGATCAGGTTTTCTAGAATATGATCCCCTTTTCGTACACAGTGCTGAAGAAGAGCGCTACAGTTTACTTAAAGGGGATTTTTGTCATGGAAAGTTCAAAAAGTTATTCCCTGTTTATACGCATATTCTAATCCTTCATTCCGCTGCGCACCAAAAAGGCTGTTCCATATTAAACATTTCCGATGTTCTGCCCAATATTTTTTTCATAACTCTTGCCTCTCTGAGAATGGGGTAGGCGGCAGTTGGTTATATTCAAAGCACAGCGTTTTGCAATAATTACGTTCTTCGAGTATATCCGGATCATAATTCGCATTATAAAGCTGCCCCTGTGCAGCTTTTTCTTTCTCGCTCATGTAATTACCTCCAAACTTGCGTGATGTAAAGTTCAATTAGAGCTGCTGTAATTAATTTGATTCATAGGAGCGCCCAAGTATTCTGAATCGTATTTCATGTATAATAGGAAGTAGATTCCTAATTCAGTTATATTAAAAGTTCAGTTTTCATTGAGAATGTAATGCTGACGCATGAACAACATAAAGCAGGAGGACAAGGTTATGGCAAAAGCAAAAGTTCCAAAGAGACCCACTAGAGATGAGTTTGTACTGGAAGAGCTCGGAAATCAGCTTACGGAAGCATACCAGGAGGAATCGGTTATCGTACTGACGGTCTGGGGATGGGAAGAAGCGGTCCGCGGACAAATCGATCAAATGGATTCCCGCACAGGGAAGGTGCATATGAAACAGAATGGCGTCATTACAAAGGTTCCTTTTATGGACATTATGGAAGTGAATTATCCTCGGGACTAATCAGAAGCATATCGAAAAAGGAGATCCTCTGAGGACCTCCTTTTTTTACATCTATTATCTATCCAACCAACCATCCAGCTTTCATTGCACCACGCCGCTTAGCAAGTCTTCCCACTCCTGGACGATGCGCGTTTTATTCAAACGATGGCCGATCAGCGTTAGATAGCCAAGTTGCAGCTGCAGCGTGCTGGGTTGGCATTCAAGCTGTGAACCCGCCCACTGAACTAGAGAGGGACTCGTCGAAAGATGAATGTAACCTTTTGCCCGAATCAGGCTGGAGCCGAGAGCGGCGAGAAAAGTTTCAATTACGCTCATCTGAAGCGGAAAGGGGGATGGAGCAGATAATGTCAAGGTGTCCAGGCCTGTAAAGGAAGGGCTGCTGTGCCCGGACGCCTCTCCGTGCTGATGGCTATGGTGGTCAAGGTCAATGACTGTTCCCTCAGGGGCGTCGTGCCCATGCTTGCCGCGATCGTCAGTCAACGGTTTGTCTTGCGTACGATCCGCAAGATTCCCTTGCCTCCGGTTCGAAGATGGAGACGAATGGCTCCCATCCTCCCGGGGCTGAAGCTGAAGCGACGTAAACACTTCATTCTCATCCAACCGGCTGTAGTCGGTTACGGCCAGACTTGCTGTCGTGTTTATTTTTCGGATGGAGGTGATGACTTTGTTGATCTGTTTTTCGTCGCAGTCCCCTGCCTTGTTCAGAATGATCATATCCGCGAAGCTAATCTGCCCCCTCAGAGTGCGGACCAGTTCACGGCTGGATGCGAAGAAGCTGTTGTATTCAAGAAATTTGCTGCAGTCGGCCAAGGCGATTTTGCGCTGGATTGAGATTTGATCAGACAGGGATGGATCCTGCAGATCCTCCAGGATCTGTTCAGGATTCGCCACCCCGGTCGTCTCGATAAATATGAGATCAGGCTTCTGATTGAACAGGGTCTGTAATGCTTGACCCAGCTCGTCTCGCCTGGTGCAGCAGATACATCCGTCGAGCAGCTTCTCAATCGGAAGATCGGGCATTTCGCCGGAGACCGTATCGCCATCCACATCTTGTTCGCCCATCTCATTCATTAATACGGCGGTTCTCCACTGCTGCTTGGCGGCATACGCCAGCAGTCTGAGCAGCAGCGTGGTTTTGCCGCTTCCCAAAAACCCGCTAATCAGTACAACAGGTATCTTGTTCATTTATTTGTTACCTCCCGGTATCTTTATATTCGAATATAGTTCATCAAACTCCGCGACGGAGTCCGGATTCGTGAAAATGTAAGGGGATGCAGGCTGCTCAATCGGCTGAATCTGCTCCGCTTGAAATTGCAGAGTCTCTTTACCGTTCAAAGTGGTGATCTGGATTGTGCCATCGATCTGAACCCACGTGTCATTCGTGAACGACGAAGCATTCGTGCCGCGCACAAGAACCCCGAACGGGACGGCGTCGGCCGTGCAGCACATGACGAGGAATCGGCTGACGGCAAAGGTATCCTCATTCATATGTTCGTCGCGGAAGACGAAGCCTTGCACTGTGATGGCTTTTCCTTGAAACTGCTCTTTATACATATCCATGGCCCCGACGGTTTCCGAGAAAATGTCCGGTTCCACCCGGATGACGGGCAGCGTATATAAGCGCTTGGCAAGCTCTGCAAACTCCACGCTATAGATGTCCTTGGCAACGAATCGTTCGTTTAATGTGAGGTCTTCTGGTGATCCCTGATCAACTTCGGGTAATTGCTTATCCGTGCCCGAAAAGACGGAAGCGTTGCGGTCATCGGTTTTACGGCGTACATCGGGATTCGGATAGGTGTAGATCATGCCTTTTTTGGCAGCCATATCGCTGCCGAGGGCTTGGTCCGGCAGGAGCAGGCCAAACAGCAGCGGCACCATGAATAGCCCGTATACCGTTACGTTTTTGACAAGGCCGGCAGGAAGGGGGTGCTCGCAATCACACACCTCTCCGGAATCACCTGAAAGGGAATGCCACATCATGCCGAATGCAATGAACAACAACGGAACCGGGCATAGAAGCAGCAGAGTCTGCATATGAGGCGCTAAGTAATATTCGAGCGAATCTGAAGCGTTCAAGTGCATGATATAAGCGGCGAGAGCCGCAACTAGCAGCGACCGGAGCATATAGTGAATCCGTATCCTCAAACTGGACTTCATGGTCCCAATCATCTCCAATCTCAACGGGTACCTGGTGAGCCTAAACGGTCCTCGGTAATCCTTTTGGTTTTTCGCAAATCTTCCTTCTCTCGCCAGCTAACCACCCAATAGAGCGTCAACGGCTACAGAGCCGATAAATACTAGTGTCATCACCAGCAGGCTTAAACCGATCACAAATTTGGTTTTGAAAGTAGCCGACAGCATGAGCAGGCTTTTGAAATCCAGCATCGGACCGAGCACCAGGAAGGAAACAAGCGGGCCTACGGTAAAGGTGTGCGTGAACGCCGATGCCACAAAGGCATCCGAAGTCGAGCAGAGGGACAGGATGAAAGCAAACCCCATCATGAACAAGTAAGAGGCGGCGGGACCGCTCCCCAATGCCAGCAACTCCTCCCTTGGAATGAAGGATTGGATGCAGGCCGTCAGGAATGCGCCAAGAACCAGGTATTTGCCCATCTCAATCAATTCGTCCCCGGCGTGGACAAACATGCTTCTCCATGTTTTGGGATGCTCATGCAGCTTGCGTCCGCCATTGGCGGAATCCCGTTCGGAAAACTCTTGAAAAGAACGCTTGAGCGGGTTGCTCCTTGAAAAAACATAGACGAGCAAACCTACCGTCACCGCGACTGCAAAAGCCAGTCCCATCCGGCCGATCGTCACTTCGGGATGCGAGCGGAAGGCCATGATCGTTGCAGCGAACACAATGGGGTTCAGGATGGGACCGCTGAGGATAAAGGTTACGGCGATGTAGGCAGGCATCCCCTTGAGCATCAACCTTCGGACAACCGGGATCATACCGCATTCACATATGGGAAACATGATCCCCAGCATGGAAGCGAACAGGACCCCGACGACCGGATTTTTGGGCGTGATACGACGCACCCACTGTTCTTTGACGAACATTTGCAGGAGGGACGACATTAGCACCCCAAGCAGCACAAACGGAAGTGCCTCAAGGAAAATACCCGTAAAGATGGTTTTTACCTGCTGTATGTCATGGCTTGAGATTAGACTTGAATCCTTCTGCAGCCATATCGTCAAGACCGGAATCACGAAGACAAGCGGAATCATGAAGGGCAGCATTCTGAAGATTACCGGATATTTCATTTTGGGCCTCCTGGAGCGATTTGATCTTAGGACATTCTATGCTTGTACCATCAGCAACATACGTGATTCCCATAAATTAATCAAAAAGATTACGATTTAAAATAGTCAGTTTCATAATCGGTAGCGCGATGTCCAAAGTCGTGGTATATTTAAAAAAAGTTATCTATGTGTTACTGGCGTAGCTTGGGGTACCAAGAGGGAGCACATAGGATCATATGCCGTACGCCTGGGCAAGAGGTAAGGAGACGATGAAGTCGCCTTGCCTCTTTATGTTTTTTAAATACAATGGCGAAGGAGCGGATTAGCATGAGTAAGGAACCCGTAATTTTGGATGGAAAAAAGGTATCCGACGATATCAAGGCCAAGCTGGCCGTAAAGGTACAGGAATTGAAGCAGCAAGGGGTAACGCCTTGTCTGGCAACGATTCTGGTTGGCGATGATCCTGCCTCGGCGACCTATGTGCGGATGAAGGGAAATGCTTGCGAGCGGCTTGGCATCCTATCCAAGAAAGTGGTACTGGAGACATCGACAACGACAGCAGAGCTGATTGCCGCGATCCAAGAGCTGAACGAGGATCCGAATGTCCACGGCATTCTGCTGCAGCATCCGGTACCGCATCATATCGATGAACGGGCGGCTTTTGATTCTATTGATATTGAAAAAGACGTGGATGGAGTAACCACGCTCGGTTTCTCGCAAAATGCGTTTGGTTTTGCCGATTACCCGTCTTGTACGCCTGCCGCGATTATTGCGATTATGGATTATTATGATCTGCCGATCGAAGGGAAGCATGCCGTGGTGGTCGGACGCAGTCCGATTCTGGGTAAGCCGGTATCGTTGATGCTGCTTAATCGCAATGCTACCGTTACGATCTGCCACTCGAGAACGAAGAACCTTGGGGAGATTGTGTCCCAGGGAGATATCGTGGTTGCGGCCGTAGGCAAGCCTAATTTCATTCAAGGGGACTGGATCAAGCCGGGAGCCGTCGTATTGGATGCCGGCTATAATCCAGGCAATATCGGCGACTGCGATTACGAAGCCTGCGCGAAGTTGGCATCCGCAATTACACCAGTACCTGCCGGTGTTGGCCCCGTTACGATTGCTACATTGCTGAAGCATACCGTCGAATCGGCTGAGCGAACCGTGCAAGCCTAACAGTAACCATGTAATAACGGGATAAGGCACGGTCCATTTGCGCGTCCCGAAAGGGGATTTGCATGGAGAATCCCCCTTTGAATCGCTTCGTTCCTCGCTAGAGTCTGGAACGCAGAAAAGTATTGCCCATCAAATGCTCGGGGTGAAGTCTGCATTTCACGGATGCCCAGACGTCATGTTATAGTTAGGAAAAAGTGAAATCGAAGGGGAGAGATTCATGCACAAACGAATCATTGCCTGTTGTGTGGCGGAGCAAGGAGCTGCGGAGGTTTATCCGTTCGGTGCAGCGCCGCAAGCGGCTCCCGGGAGCGCCGAATGAAGAACACGATTGCAGATATTGCCAAAAAAGCCGGAGTTGCCAAAAGCACGGTCTCCCGTTTCTTAAACGGAGGTTCCGTCAGTCATGCGACACGCCAAAAGATTGAGCTGGTCATTCAGGAAACTGGCTATATTCCGAATTCGTTCGCACAGAGCTTGAAAGCGAAAAAAACCAGCATGATCGGCACCATTGTGCCGCGTCTGGATTCATTCTCAGCATCGCAGACCGTTGCCGGCATGGATGAAGAATTAAGGAAACACGGTTATCAGCTTCTCATCATCAATGCAAGCCAGGATTTATCCAGGGAGATTGAAGCGCTGTATGATCTCGCTAGGCAAAAAATATCTGGCATTATTTTATTCGCCACCCAGGTGACGGAAACACATCTTGCCGCGATTAAAGAGATCAGCATTCCCGTCATTCTGCTCGGACAACAGCATAAGGAGGTCCACAGCATGATTTATAACGACCATGCCGCAGGCTATGACATGGGCCGATATGTGCTGTCCAAGGGACACCGTCATATAGCTTATATCGGTGTGACGGAAAAAGACGTTGCTGTCGGAGTTCAGCGGAAGGAAGGGTTTCTGAAGGCGTTAAGCGAGTATGACGGGGTGGAAGCGATTTTCTATGAAAGTGGATTTAAGATGTCGGATGGAGTTGCGGAGGCTTTGGCTATTTTTGAGCAAAACCGAACGATGCCTACTGCGGTGGTCTGCGCTACTGACAACATTGCGCTGGGCGTGATGAAAGCGGCGCACATGAGAGGCATTCATATTCCCAACGAACTCTCCGTTACCGGCTTTGGCGGATACGACGTAACCGAAGTGATTCATCCCGGATTGACAACGGTTAAATATGGATATTCCCAAGCGGGCCACCTCGCAGCTCAGCATATTATAAAGCTGGTCAACGACGAGCCTGTGGATTTCCTGACGGTCATGAATTGCGATATGATTCATCGGGAAAGCGTTGACAATCTAAATTAGGTATTTTATACTGAAAAAAAACGGAACCGGTTCCAATACTGCTTTTGCCTGGTATTGGAGCTGAGTTCATTATTTTTACCTTGAGTTGGAACCGGTTCCACTGCAATTGGATCAGGCTGATGTTCACGCACAGCATGATCCGTTTGATGCTATTAGAAAGCCCATTTACAAGGAGAAGAGACATGGACAGAGAACGTATATACCGACGCCTGGATCAGGCCTCTCCCGAAGAGATTTCCTCCTTAAAGGAGCAAGCAAAACAAAGCGAATGGAGGCAGAGGTTTCACATACAGCCGATCATGGGCTTGTTGAATGACCCCAACGGATTTTCTTATTATAACGGGGAATATCACTTGTTCTATCAATGGTTTCCTCTGGGTACGTTTCACGGCTTGAAATACTGGTACCACACCTCCTCCAAGGACTTGGTGTACTGGCAAAACAAAGGCATTGCCATTGAGCCCGGGCACTCGTTTGACGCATATGGCGCCTATTCGGGAAGTGGGATCGTGAAAGACAACAAACTGTATTTGATGTATACCGGGAATACCCGGGATGAGGGATGGAACAGGCATTCTTATCAATGCATGGCGGTGATGGACCGCGTTGGCACCATTACGAAATTCGATCAACCGCTGATTGACCGTGTGCCGGACGGATATACCGAGCACTTCCGGGATCCGAAGGTATGGAAAGACGAAGACCTGTTCCGGTTCGTCATCGGCGCCCAGAGGGGTGATCAGACAGGAACGGCTGTTGTCTATGAATCACCGGATTTGCTGGATTGGAAATGCAAAGGGGAAATCCAAACCCGTCTCGGACATTTCGGCTATATGTGGGAATGCCCCGATTATTTTGAACTGGAAGGACAGGGCGTGCTGCTGTTTTCACCGCAGGGGCTGAGTCCGCAAAACGACGAATTCCGGAACATTTACCAATCCGGCTACATCTCGGGCAAACCGCTGGATCGGGGTACGCTGGAGTTTGAACACGGCCCCTTTTACGAACTGGACAGAGGTTTTGATTTCTACGCACCGCAGACTATGCTGGATGAGAAGGACCGGCGCATCATGGTAGGCTGGATGGGTTTGCCGGAGGTCGTCTATCCAACGGACTCGCATGGCTGGGCGCATTGTTTGACTCTTCCACGTGTGCTCACTTTCCGTGAGGGCAAGCTGATTCAGCAGCCGGTCCCCGAGTTGGAAACTCTTCGTGGGACAGCCATGGAAGCAGCGGATACGTTATACAGCGAGGTGAAGAGTTATACAGGGTTCGAAGGGACCGTATTCGAGATGATATGCGAGTTCCATGCGATCGAAGCGGATGTTGTTGGCATTGAATTTCGAGCCGGCGAAACGGAGCGCACAGTCATTTGGTATGACGCTGTCAGGCAGAAGGTTAAACTGGATCGCTCATCATCGGGTGCAACGATTGTGAGTGATTACGGAACGACACGAACCTGTATGCTGCATAACAAAGCAGACTCGATCAAATTCCATCTCTTTGTGGATATTTCTTCGGCAGAAGTGTTCGTCAATGATGGCCAAGAGGTATTTACGAGTCGGATATTTCCTAAGCAGGACAGCCGTCATATTCGATTTTTTGCAAAGAACGGCAGCGCCGGATTGAAGGTCACGAAGTGGGATCTTGCCCAAGCCGTAAAAGATATAGAAGGGGATGAATGAACATGGCAGCGGATAATCGGAAAATTGCAAGGCAGGTAGTGGAAGCCATCGGTGGCAGGGAGAACATTGCTTCCTTTGCTCACTGTGCTACGAGACTCCGAATTATGGTTCACGATCAGAAGAAGATAGACCAGAAGAAGGTCGAGAATATCGATAAGGTTAAAGGCGCTTTTTTTAACTCCGGCCAATATCAAATCATTTTCGGAACAGGAACCGTTAATCAGATTTTTGAAGCGGTTGAATCGCTTGGGCTGGAGAGCACAAGCAAGGATGAGTTGAAATCCGAGGCGAAAAAATCAGGGAATCCGTTTCAGCGGGCGATTCGTACGTTCGGTGACGTGTTTGTGCCGATTATCCCGATATTAGTCGCCACAGGTTTGTTCATGGGATTACGGGGATTATTGACGCAAGAAACCGTCCTGGCCTGGTTTGGAGCGGTACCGGATGATATCTCGCCTAATTTTCTGCTCTTCACCCAGGTACTGACGGATACGGCTTTTGCTTTCTTGCCGGCATTGGTGGCATGGTCCGCATTCAGGGTGTTCGGAGGCAGCCCCGTGCTCGGTATCGTGCTGGGTTTGATGCTGGTTAACCCGGCTCTTCCCAACGCTTATAGCGTGGCGAACGGTTCGGCCGAAGCACTCATGCTCTTCGATTTCATTCCGGTTGTCGGATATCAGGGCTCGGTCCTGCCAGCCTTCTTCATCGGACTCCTTGGCGCGAAATTCGAGAGATTTTTGAGAAAACGCATTCCTGAAGCAATTGATCTGATCGTTACGCCATTTTTAACCTTGCTCGTTATGATCATCCTTGGTCTGTTCGCAATCGGACCCGTGTTCCACTCCTTGGAAGAGGTCGTGATGAACGTGACGACTTTCTTGCTGGAGCTGCCGTTCGGCATTGCGGGTCTTGTGATCGGCTTCTTTAACCAGATCATTGTGGTCACCGGTGTGCATCATATTTTTAACTTCCTTGAAATTCAGCTTCTTGAGAAGACGGGAAGCAATCCGTTTAATGCGATCGTGACAAGTGCCATGGCAGCGCAAGGCGCAGCTTGTCTCGCTGTCGGACTCAAGACGAGAAACAAAAAACTAAAGGCGTTATCCCTGCCATCAGCATTCTCGGCCATGCTGGGAATTTCGGAGCCTGCGATCTTCGGGGTTAACCTCCGTTACGTCAGACCGTTCGTTATCGCCTTGATCGGCGGTGGCGTGGGCGGTTTCATGGCTTCCATCTTCCAGCTTGAGGCTACGGGTATGGCGATTACCGTTATTCCGGGTACGCTCTTATACTTGAACAGCCAGCTTCCACTTTATATTTTGTGCAACGTAACCGCGATGGCTCTAACTTTTGTGCTGACTTGGCTGTTCGGATTTAATGATAAAATGCTCGACGAGGTTCGCTCGGAAGCGAAATAAAGACCACAGAAGAAGTCCGTCTGTTATAGGCGGGCTCTTTAATTCATCCATATTTGATATCGTGAAAACCGTGCACCGGCGCGGTTTTTATGCATGTTCGGGAAGCGTCCGAGCGACCTTGCTGAAATTATGGCTTGCTCTGAAATGCTTTTCATCATTTACAATATGGGTACTGGCTAGAATATACGGAAGAGAGGCGAGTTTCATTGAACAAAAAAATCATATTTTTTGATATTGACGGGACGCTGCTGGATCATGAAAAGAAGGTTCCGGCTACAACGAAGGAGTCCATTCGAGAGTTAAAGGAAGCCGGGCACATCGTCGCCATAGCGACAGGGCGTGCCCCTTATCATTTTGAAGAGCTGCGGGAGGAGCTCGGTATCCATTCCTATGTTTGTTTGAATGGTCAGTATGTGGTTCATGAAGGCAAACCGATATATGGAAATCCATTGGCGCAAGATGCCTTGCAGCAGCTGACGGAGCAGGCCGTGGAGCTTGACCATCCGATCATATATGCCGGCAGTGAAGCCATGAAGATGAACGTAACCGAGCATGTTCATATCGATTCCAGCTGGGGAGAACTGAAACTTGCGATTCCGGAATATGATCCCGAATATTACTTGGGCAGAGACATTTATCAGGCCATTGTATTCTGCACGGAGGATGAGGAAGCGGCTTACGTGAACCGATTCGAAGGTCGGTTCGATTTCGTTCGGTGGGGTCCTTACGGAATCGATGTGCTGCCATCCGGCGGATCCAAAGCCGAAGGGATCAAACAATTAATTCAGCTGCTGCACATCGATCTGGAGGATACCATCGCTTTTGGCGATTATCTGAATGATCTGGAGATGCTGGCATACGTGGGCCACGGTGTGGCGATGGGCAATGCGCCGGAGATTGTCAAGCAGGCGGCCAGACATATAACCCGCGATGTCGGTCAAGACGGGATCAAGTATGGACTCCGCATGTTGGGTCTGCTGGGCAAGGAACCGCAGGAGATCGTGTAGTTTTTCGAAAGCGGCAGGTTTGACAGCAAAGCAACATCACTTGGAATGTGTAAATGAGATGAGAGTATATAAAAAGGTTATCTTATGGTCTGGGACTGTCCCGACTGTAGGATAACCTTTTTTACATGAAAGGGCAGGCCTCAACGTGGGCTGCTGCCTGGTTTAGCAGCCTTGCAACTTGTATTAAACGAAAAATAATTGTTAATAATTATTATTTGACTATATACATTAGTGTGTGGCATACAGTATAATGATTTCCAGGAGATGATGATATGTCAGAGGATCAAGACATTCTACACAGTTTGGTGCAGGAGCTTCGGCGAGGAACCATCATTCTTGGTGTTCTCAGCCAGTTGTCGGAACCTCAGTATGGATATTCATTGGTGACCATATTGCAGGAGAAGGGGATCAGCGTGGAAGCGGGTACCCTGTATCCCTTGCTGCGGCGATTGGAGAAACAAGGTCTGCTGGATAGCGAGTGGGATACGAATGAAGCTCGTCCGAGGAAATATTACATCATAAGTCAGACAGGCAAGGATATATATCGGCAGCTCTACCATGAATGGAAGGATATGATGACTAGTCTGGAGGGACTTGTTGATGACAAGGGGGACTCAGGTAATGGATCTGATTAACAGGTATATTTATGCGGTGACGCAGAAGCTGCCCGAATCGCAAAGGGCCGAGATTGAAAAGGAACTTCACGGACTCATCGAAGACATGCTGGAAGACCGGAGAGCCGGCGGTGAGATCGCAAGCATTGCAGATGTGGAACAGGTTCTGTTCGAGCTCGGGCCACCCGGGGAAATGGCAGCAAGATACAGAGGGAGAGAGCGTTATCTCATTGGTCCCGGTTTGATTGACAGTTATTGGGCTGTTCTGCGGATTGTATTGTACTCGGTCGTCGTCGCTCTTGGCATCGTCTACATTGTTGATTTCTTTGCAAGCACGGCTCCCACCGCCGAGAAGCTTCTGGAGTACTTCGTCTCCCTGCTGAGCGTGGGTATCCACGGGTTTGCTTGGGTTACCGTTATCTTTGCCTATATCGAATACCGCGGTGCACGCCAAGTCTCCAAAGGCCCATGGAAACCATCCGATTTACCTGCAATTCCGGAACCAGCCGCTCGGATTAAACCGATCGAGCCGGTGCTGGGCATCCTGTTTTCCGTGCTGTTCTTCGTCCTGTTCACGTTTTCCATTAACCTGATCGGTGTTCATCGATTCGATGAAAACTCGATCGCCATTCCGGTGTTTGAACAGGCTGTCTTTGCCAAGTATTTGCCGCTGATCTGGCTTCTTACCGCCTTCAGCATATTCAATGAAGCCATGAAATTAATCACAAGAAAGTGGACGCCGCAGCTCGCCGTCATGCATGTCATATTTAACGTTGCTTCCGTTATCGTTGCCGTGATCTTGTTCTCCGATATGACGATTTGGAATCCGACATTCATGGATCAGCTCGTTCAAGCCGGTCTCGTAACACCGGGAGATGAAGCGTATGAGACCGTAAAATCAATTTGGGATCGATCCAGGGACGGACTCATTTACATCATTGTGGTCATTACCCTTATTGATACCGTATCTGTCGTGATGAAACGGTTTCGGGGAAAGGAAGGAAATACGGCGTTAACCAAATAAAGATAAAAGTGTTGAAGCAAAGGGTGTCCCAAAAGATCTTGGATCTGGCGGGATGCTCTTTTTTGTTGTTAGGAGACACCATAGGAAAACGAATCGTTCCTCATCCACTTTTGCCGCCATTAACGAGGACAACCTCCCCTCGTCACCGTGTACTTACAAGGTTGGCTAGACTATGAACGACACGAAGCAAAATGGATAAGCATAGGATAAGGGGTGACGCAAATAATTTTTTTGACGAAAATGTGAATGATATGTGTCAAAATTATGTACAATGGTGTTATAATAAGGTAAGAGCTAAATGAAAACCCTTACAGAATGAACGGAGCTGATTAATATGAAATACGCGATCCATTACTCTACAAGAATGAAAGACGTTATTTTATTTTCCTTTGTCATTAGCATTATCCTGTTCCAGGTAGCGACCTTGACCGAATATTCCTATCCTGTCCTATTCTATATGCAGATGGCGGTGAACGTCGTTGTTGTTGCGGCACTAGCTATTGAAGGGTATGCCCGATTGGTGAAACGGGAAGTGAATATTCAGGAGACTTCGGATACGATTACAATCAATGGCGTAGAGATTCATGCGGACCAGATACGTGAGATCAAGGTTTCCGGATGCCATAAAGCCGCATTCCAAATAAACCTCAAGGACAAGAACGTGAATCCAATGTATTGCTGCTTTAAATTTGAAGAGAAAAATTGCGATGGGATTCGGAGTCTTACGCGTTGGGCCGAGCGGAACCAGATTTCCGTGCGTAAGGTCGGACCGCAAACCCGTTCCGGTTTGGTTCTCTCATCTAACAATTAATATGCCGAGTTTATATCAAAGAATAGAAGCACCTGAACCTTCGATGAATGGGTTCAGGTGCTTCTTTATTTTAGTTGGAGATGCAGGGTGTTTTCCGGACATATGGCTTATGCGTAACTGAGCAAGTAAATTTGCTATGACCGTTTGTTATTTTCGTCTCGGGATAAGCATGGGCCTGAAATCTGGGCCCATGCTTTATGTTCTGTTCATTAATAAGCAGGCGTTCCTTGTTAAGTTTGCAGCTTAGCTGCTGCAGCCGCCCCCGCAGCCACTTCCGCAAGAGGACCCACTGCTGCAGGATGAACCACTGCTGCAAGAGGATCCGGATCCATCGCCTGAGGACCCATCACCCGAATCCGATCCGCCGGACCCGCATGCCGAAGCGTAGGTACAGGAGGAGCTGCTGTTGTTTTTATGAAGCTCGCGCTCATCAGGGATCATATGGTCACCAAATTGTTCCGGTGCGTTCCAGGCAAAATAGACGGCCGCTGCCAGGAGCACATCGCTATTTCGGAAATGGACCAGCTTCTCATGACGCGCCGGCTCTTCTTGGGCGGTTCGAACCCGATCCTGCAGATCCTGGATGATAGCATCAATGGCCGTACGCGCTGCAGGGATCTTTTCATAGGTCCAGGCATTAAAGCGCTTCTGTCCATGATTCACGGTGAAATGGCGGGAAGTGCAGACCTCCAGCTCTTCTCGCGGCAGCGGGACGCGGAAGAAGGTTCCCCATAGTTTGGCGCTGCATTCATGCCAGCCGAATAATTGTACATATACCGTATCAAACCACGCGCGTTCATTCGGAATCGGTACATGTTCGCTTCCGGTGTTTGGGGCGTGGTGAAGCATTTTACCAAGAAAGCGTTCCGAGAATTGTTGGTACTCGTATGTATACATCAGCATTTCATGCCATACTTCATCCACGTCTTTGCTGAACATCGGGACACGATCCAGCACGGCGCACATGATGAAGAACCGTTTGAGCTCCTGCCATCTCCATTCATACTCCTGTTCGGACAGATTCGGATGCTCACTCATCACTCGCTGCTTTAGCATGTTCTGATAGGTGTAGGGCAGCGCAGCTTCCAGTCTCCCGACAAGCTCACTCGCCGGGCTTCCAGCTTTGACGATCGGCGGCAGCTCGGGTATCTTCCCGAGGCCAAGCTTATTGCCTTTAGGTAGCTGCTGTCCGCTGCGTCTGCGTAACGAGCGTTTCACGAAAAAAGAAATAATCCATACATCCACCGCAATGAATAAAATAATCAGCATCCAGGTTGTTGAGTTCATAACATGTTCCTCCTGTCTTTTTAGTGTTCGGAGGTAGGCTTATAATTTCTCTCCTGAGTAAATTATTGCAAATGTCATGAGTGTTGGCAATTGAAATTGGAGAATCGATTATAACTTGAACATGGGTGCTTCTTTATGATACATTCCGTGTGTGTCTAGCGTATTTTTTTCATGTAGATATGATCTTGATGGATGGCAATTACGTTTACTTTAGGAGCATACATATGTTAACAGGTTGGAAACTATCCGTATTAGGTATTATTATTGTAGGCATTACCGGCATCGTTGCATCTATTACCGGTCTGATCGAGCCTGGCCGGGCGATTGCGCTCTTCGTGGTATTCGTACTATTTATCGGGGCGCTGGAGCTGCTGGAACGAATCAAGAGCCGCAGAAAGAAGAAGGGGGAAGTGCGATCTTCCAAATAAAAAAGTAAAGACAGCAAGGAGGGAGCTTGTGAATTGGGTAGCCGTACAGCCGTACTACAAAATCAACCGAGTTGTGGATGGCATCGAACAACGAACGGAAGAGCAGGGGCGGGAGATGTTCCTGTACGAGGATCGAATCGTAACGAAATACCGGGAGTTCCCGATTAAGCAGGTGTTTGACCTGTCGTATCGGCCGATGGGAGACGGCGGTGGTTTCTTATACTTGCACACCCAGCAAGGCGTGTATTCGTACACGGTGAAGGATGATCCGGGTTCTTTCATATCGGCATTTAAAAATCTCTAATGGCATGATCCATAATAAAACTGGTCTCAGGTCCAGTTCATATCCTCGCCTACAGCACGTTTGCGAAAGCCACGTTGTCATATAAGCTGATACTATATTCTAGGGACGGATTAGGGGGACAGGGGTGGATACGCTATTAGATTTTATTGAACAGATCGGGCACTATGCATTATTCCTCGTATTGTGCCTTGGATTGGTCGGTCTTCCTGTGCCTAATGAAGTCGTGGCAATGACAGGCGGAGCGTTAGCGGCATCCGAAATTTTAACGCCGTTTCCGTCTTTTATCATGACGTTTCTTGGCGTGTGCTCGGGATCGACGGTAGGTTACATGCTTAGCCGCTTTACCGCGAGCAAGCTGTTAAACCGAGTAGGGGAAAAGTCGAAGATACGCCAGTTTCTCGATGTATCCGAACGGTTGACCCGCCAATATGGCAATTACGCCATATGCATCAGCGCCTTTTTGCCCATCTTGCGTAACGTTACTCCGTATGCGGTAGGCATGAAAGGGATGCCGTATCGCCGATTTGCGATGTATTCGTATTCCGCGTCCTTTGTATGGACCATCGGTTATTTCTCTTTGGGCATGTTTGTCGGCGATCAGGTCGTCGATCATATTGGAGTACTGATTAACCGGTACGGATACTATGCAGCGGGAATTGTTGCGGTGTTGGCCGTCATCCTGATCATTTCGTGGTTGATACGAAGAAATAAACGAAGCAAAGAGGAGAATACCGAAATCCAAATTCACGGATAAACGATGCTGATCCAGGGGTTATGGCTGATCCGGTAAGGGGTCGGGTGATATGCGAATGATTTTCACATATTCCCGGGGAGAGAACCAGGGAGATCCACCTTGGGAATTCTGCATTTGATATACGCCGTTTGGCTGGTTATCCTGTCGGTAGGCAGGCTGTGTGCGAATATGGGTCACGATGGCCGCCGCCAATACCACGAGAAAGATGAAAGCGCAAACAGCCGCTTTTTTGATCATCATGGGAACCACTCCTTTACATACAGTGATTTCCCAATGGACCTCTTTTCATTCCAAGATACCTTTGACAAAGCTTTGATCTCAAGATATACTGATTTTCAGTGTGATTCGAAAAAATACCATATGGTTTTACCTGGAGGAGCCTGCCATCAACGGGCTCTTTTTGTGTTTTTTTGGACTTATGCCTAAATAATGGGGAAATACTACTAATGAAGGAAAAATCGGACTATAGGAGGAGTAGACTTTGTCTTGGCTGCACATCGCCGTAATGGCACCTTTTATTGTAGCGCTTGTGGTTATGCTGACCTACAAGCTCATTGGCCGTGTCCACACCGGATGGGTCATTTTGCCGGTACCGGTTGTCCTGTTCGCCTATTTTTTAAGGCTTATCCCAACCATTCAGGGAGGTGAACAGCTTCAAGCTGTCCTGGAATGGATTCCAAGCGTGGGAATAAACTTTACCGTTTATTTGGATGGATTAAGTTTAATTTTTGCACTTTTAATATCCGGTATTGGTTCACTCGTTGTACTGTACTCCATCTTCTACATGGATAAGAACAAGGAAGCGGTCCACAAATTCTACATTTATCTGCTTCTGTTTATGGGCGCCATGCTTGGGGTTGTGCTCTCCGATAACCTGATGGTGCTATACGGCTTCTGGGAACTGACAAGTATTTCGTCATTCCTGCTGATTGCATTCTGGCATCATCGGGACCGCTCCAGATACGGAGCATTAAAATCCATGCTGATTACCGTGTTTGGCGGACTTGCCATGTTCGCAGGGTTTATCCTTTTGTACATCATGACAGGTACCTTCAGCGTGCGGGAGATCGTGGCGAATGTGGGGGGCATTGCCGGAGACGCGCTGTTTATTCCGGCCATGATTCTGATCCTGCTGGGGGCATTCACCAAATCCGCGCAGTTCCCATTCCATATCTGGCTGCCGGATGCGATGGAAGCACCGACTCCGGTTAGTGCTTATCTGCACTCCGCTACGATGGTTAAGGCCGGAATCTATCTGGTTGCCAGGTTTAGCCCGGTGTTTGCCGGGCAAGCTTCCTGGTTCTGGATCATTGCGATTACGGGCTTGACCACGCTGATCTACGCTTCGATCCGTGCGATCAAGCAGACGGACCTGAAAGCACTGCTGGCATTCTCCACCATCAGCCAATTGGGGCTGATCATGAGTTTGCTCGGTCTTGGCTCTGCCGCAGCTTATTATGGAGGCGGCGTGGACACGCTGCTCTACACCAAAGCGACGACGGCAGCCATCTTCCATCTGATGAACCATGCGATATTCAAGGGCGCTTTGTTTATGGTCGTTGGCATCGTGGATCATGAGACGGGCACACGGGATCTGCGGAAACTCGGCGGTCTGATGTCGCTCATGCCAATCACGTTTACCGTGGCCGTCATTGGAGCTTTTTCCATGGCCGGTCTGCCTCCGTTCAACGGATTCCTAAGTAAAGAGATGTTCTTTACGGCGGTCGTACAAGCGTCTCGCATGAATTTCTGGAATGCCGAGACCTGGGGCGTGCTGATCCCGGTCGTTGCCTGGATCGCCAGTGTGTTTACGTTCCTGTACAGCATGATCCTGGTCTTCAAAACCTTCACCGGACGCTTCCAGCCTGAAAAACTGGAGAAGAAGCCGCACGAAGCACCGCTGGGGATGCTGATTCCTCCGGTCATTCTGGCATCGCTCGCCATCGTGTTCGGTCTGTTTCCGAACCTGCTGTCCCATGCACTCATCGAACCGGCGATGGCCGCGATTCATCCAGGGCTGCTCGCAGCAGAAGATCGTTTTCACGTGCATATCGAGATGTGGCACGGCTGGACAACGGAGATTTTTATGACCATCGGCATCATTGTTCTCGGAACCGTTCTCTATAAGCTTCACGGCAGAGCACGTATATTGAATACATCGCTAACGAAGCGATTGACATTGAACAAGCTGTATGACGGGGGATTGCGGGCCCTCGAAAGAGGCGGCGAAACGCTGACCTCAACCTACATGACAGGCTCGCTCCGTCATTACGTGATTTATATTTTTGTGTTTTTCATTGCCGTTCTTGGCGGGGGACTTCTGCTGGTCGATCATATTGGATTTGATATGACGGACTACGCACCGATGTCCTTCTATGAGGCCGTTGCCATCCTCGGCCTGGTGATCCCGGTCATTGCGCTGCCGTTCGTCCAGACGCGACTGATGGCGATCATATTAACCGGTGCTGCCGGCTACATGGTGACCTTGTTCTTCGTTCTGTTCCGGGCTCCGGATTTGGCGTTGACTCAGATGGTCGTCGAGACGGTATCCGTCATGCTGTTCCTGCTCTGTTTCTATCATCTGCCGAAGCTGAAGCGGGAGAAGGTGCCAATGAGCCTGAAGTGGAGAAATCTGCTCATATCGGTAGGCGTCGGTGCTGTCGTGACGTTGATCGCGCTGGCAGCAAGCAGCGGCAGAACCTTCGACTCCATCGCGGATTACTTCATTAAAGAGAGCTACCACTCGGCCGGCGGTAAAAATATCGTCAATGTCATTCTGGTGGACTTCCGCGGATTCGATACCTTGCTTGAAATTACGGTTCTTGGCATTGCATCCCTTGGGATATATGCTTTGATCAAAATCGATTTGGGTGAAGGCATTCTGGGTGAGCGGGATCGTTATGAAGGGGCATATCTGCCCAACAGCAATGATGTCATTCTTCGAACCATATCCAAGGTGGTTATCTTTATCGTGGTAACCTTCTCCTGGTTCCTGTTCAACTCGGGACATCATGAGCCGGGCGGCGGATTTATCGGAGGGCTGATGACTGCTGCCGCACTGGTTCTGTTATCGATGGCTTTCGGCATGGATATGACCCGAAAGATCGTGCCCTTCGAGTTCCGAAAGGTTACGGCGGCGGGGCTTGCCATCGCACTGCTTACGGGGATCGGCTCTTTTGCCTTTGATGCACCGTTCTTAAGTCATTCCTTCGGTTACTTCAACCTGCCATTGCTCGGGGAAACCGAGCTGGCTACTGCGGTTCTCTTCGACCTCGGCGTCTATTTGGCCGTCGTTGGCGTGACGATAACCATCATCAATTCGATTGGGAGGGATAACTGACCATGGAACTATATATGTCGCTTGCCATCGGGATCATATTTGCGGTTGGGATATACCAGATCTTATCCAAAAGCTTGCTGCGGATTATTCTCGGTACTTCACTGTTAACCCATGGGGTCCATCTACTGCTGCTTACCATGTCGCGGCTGAAGACCGGTGCTGCTCCGCTGCTTGGCGAGAAGGCTTCCTCTTACGTTGACCCGGTTCCACAAGCGTTGATTCTGACATCCATTGTCATTAGCTTTGGCGTCACATCGTTCTTCTTCGTACTGGCGTATAAAGCGTATCAACGCTTGGGCACGGACAACATGGAGGAGCTAAGGGGGATGGATGATGAATAATGTGATTGTTCTGCCCCTCCTTATTCCGCTGGTTACGGCCGTTATTCTTATTTTCTGCTCCAAGTACGTCCGCGCACAGCGCTGGATCAGTGTGGTCAGTGTCATACTAAACCTGCTTGTGGCGTTGTTCATTGTGAATCAGGTAAATCACGAAGGCATTCAGACGCTTTATATGGGCGGATGGCTGCCGCCGTATGGGATCGTGTTTGTAGCCGATATGCTCGCGGCGCTGCTGGTGCTTACGACGTTGATTGTGGCGGCTGCCTGTCTGTTCTATTCCTTTCGGAGTATCGGGGAAGAGAGAGAGAAGCATTACTTTTATGCCTTTTTTCAATTTTTGCTGGCCGGCGTGATCGGATCGTTCCTGACAGGGGATCTGTTTAACCTGTTTGTCTGTTTTGAGGTCATGCTGATCGCTTCCTACGCCTTGATCGTACTGGGCGGTACCAAGCGTCAGCTGAGAGAAACCCTGAAGTACATGCTGATTAATATTATTTCATCCACCTTGTTTGTTGCAGCCGTTGCTTATTTGTACGGAACGGTCGGCACGCTGAATATGGCGCATCTATCCCTGCGCGTAGCAGAAGTACAGCAGGATGGGATTTTGTCGGTCATCGGTCTGTTGTTCCTGATTGTATTCGCCTTGAAGGCGGGCTTGTTCCTGTTCTTCTGGCTGCCTGGCTCCTACAGCGCACCTCCGGCAGCCGTTACGGCTTTGTTCGGCGCCCTGCTTACGAAGGTTGGGTTATATGCGATTATCCGAACCTTTACGCTGATCTTCCATCACGACACCGGCGGCATCCATGTCGTCATCGGCTGGATGGCCGCGGCAACGATGATTCTGGGCAGTTTGGGCGCGGTTGCGTATAAGGATCTCGGACGCATTCTGAATTACAATATCATCATCAGTGTCGGCTTCATCGCCTTTGGTGTGGCGGTGGCCTCCTCCGACTCCTTGAACGGAGCCGTATTCTACTTGATGCATGACATGATTGCAAAGGCACTGCTCTTTATTCTAGGCGGTATCATCATGGCTAGTGCAGGCACGAACAAGCTGAGCGATATGGGCGGACTGATGAAGCGCCATCCCTTGGTGGGATGGATGTTCTTTATCGTTGCCCTGGCGCTGGTCGGCATCCCGCCGCTTAGCGGATTCCTAGGCAAAGTACTTATCGTCCGCGGCGGATTGAGCGAGGGTCATTATGTGTTAACGGGACTGGCACTGGCATCAAGTTTGGCGGTATTGTATTCCCTGATCAAAGTGTTTATGGGGGCATTCTGGGGCGAATCACCTGGACAGCAAGAATCGAAACCGGTTAGAATCCACAGAACAGCTTATGCGGCAGCTATCGGGCTAACGGTTATGGTGATTGTCCTTGGGGTGGGCTCGGAGTGGATTTATTCCTATACCTCTCAAGCAGGCGCCGTATTATCCGACCCATCACTATATATTAACGCTGTATTAAAGGAGTAGTGGATATGGGCCATCAAATCCTGTTAAATATCATTATTGCTGTTGTCTGGATGTTCTTGAACAATAACTGGTCCCCCCAGCAATTTATCATCGGCTATCTGATCGGAATCTTGCTGATTTTTCTGCTGCGACGCTTCTGGCCGAACGATTTCTATTTGCGCAAGCTCTGGTCCATCATCCTGCTGCTGCTATTGTTCCTAAGGGAACTGTTAAAATCGAGTTTCACCGTAATCGGACAGATCATAAGACCGAAGCTGAATGTTCGTCCCGGCATCTTCGCCTATTCAACCGAGCTGAAATCCGACTGGGAAATTACGGTGTTATCGTGCCTGATCTGCTTGACGCCAGGAACGCTTACCCTGGAAGTGTCTCGCGATGGTCAGACGCTGTATATTCATGCGATGGATATTGAAGACGTCGAAGAGCTGTCGAATCAGATCCGCGGTACCTTCGAACGCGCGATCAAGGAGGTGACCCGCACATGATCCATAGCATCCTGATTGCCTCTCTGGTGATTTTGTCGCTTGCAATACTGGGCTGCTTGTACCGATTAATCAAGGGACCTTCCATGAACGACCGGATCATGTCGCTGGATACGATCGGAATCATTCTGTTGTCCATGATCGCTGTCCTGTGCATGCTGTTCCGGACAACCGTCTATTTCGATATCATTCTGCTGATCGGGATTCTTACGTTTATCGGAACGACTGCGCTTGCCAGATATATCGAGAGGGGTGATGTCATTGAACGCACAAACGATGAGTCAGATCGGTGAGTTTCTGATCGCGCTGATGGTTCTGCTCGGCGCTTTGCTTGGTGCATTGAGTGCATTTGGCCTTATCCGTCTGCCGGATGTTTACATGAGGTCCCATGCAGCTACGAAAATTGCTACGCTGGGCGTCCTCTTTATCCTTGCAGGCGCATTCCTGTATTTCACCTTCTACCTGGAGCATGTCAGTGCCAAACTGCTGCTGGGAATCGTATTCGTATTCATTACGGGGCCGGTAGCAGGTCACTTGAACGGGAGAGCGGCCTATCGATCAGGCGTGTCCATGTGGGAGAACAGCGTTCTCGATGACCTTAAGCCTGAACTCAAGCGCGAACGTGAGCGGATGCGCGCTTCCCGGAAGGGGGAGCACTCCGAGAAGGGGTGACCTCGAACAAAAGGCTACGATTTGAAATATCGGGAATATGAAAAACGGGCTTTCCGCGAATTTGGGAAGCCCGTTTCTTTTTTTATGCCTTGGTTCGTGGGTGTCATCCTATGGTAGAATTGGCCAAAACGGGTTTGCGAAACGCTTGGACATGGACTCATAGCACGTCTATTATGAACAAGACCCGCCAGTTCCGGTTGTAGGGATAGGCGGGTCTTGTTACGATTTTAACGCTTTGTCTTTTTGTTGCTTATCACGACACTTCCCGGCTGATCATCGTGATGGTAACGATTTTCCATCTTTTTGCCGGCCAGCCACAGCAGCCAGAGGACGACGGCCGCGATAAGGATGCGCCAAGGCTGCTGGATAAAGGCTTGCCAATCATGTCCGATGAATGCGACCATAAAGATCATGACGGATTTACCTGCCATTACGGCTATCGTGAACGTCGTTGCCGATACCGTGCTGATGCCGGATGCGATATTGATCAGCGAGGAAGGCGTGAAGGGAAAGCAGTACAGGATGAAGATGGGCGTAAAGCCTTTTTCTTCGATCCAATGGAAGAAACGCTGGGACCCCGGCATTCTTTTTTGTATGAGCAATCCTAGCTGGCCTCCCAGCTTACGAACAATCCAGAATACCGTAACGGATCCAAGGCAAACGCCGATCCAGGACAGCAAGAATCCCCACCATAAACCATAGGCCGCCGAGTTCCCCATGACCAGGACAATAAGGGGCAGAAAGGGGAGAAACGCCTCTATAAATGGAAGCAAAATACCCGGGATGGGACCCAGCTGCGAGTACTGCTGTAGCCATCCCTGCACTTGATCCATGTCAATTTCTTTCATATGGGTCCACACGTTCTGAAGCCATTCCAACATGATGAGTAAATCCTCTCCCTGCCTGGGGTAAAATGATGTATTTTCCGGTCGATCGCGGATGGAATATATTATAGCATAACCGGAATCAATATTATAAATTGCAAGTATTAATGCGGGAGCCGGATACAGGCAAAAGCCCAAACTCCGCCAAAGCAGCGGTGAGTTTGAGCTATACCGGTTGACATATTCCTATTCCGAACGGGAGGTGGATGCCGCTTCCTCGGTTTCAGGATTCGAATCCGGCGGAAGATCCGGCTCCATCCGGTTCCAATCGATTCGATTTTTGCCCCGCAGCGACCAGACGATCAATAGGATGATTCCGATAATGACCGAACCGATTGTTAACATATAATTGCCCCAGACCGAAAGGTATTCGATCTCGATGAATGCATAACTCGAAGGCACCACGACGTATCGCACCATCTCCAGCCAGGCCAGGTGAAAGCCGATGCTCATCCACAGATTGTTGGATACGATGCGGCATAGCTGCAGAACCGTACCGAACGCGATTAAGTTAACGATATACTCCACCGTTATCAGGTCCCATGTCCCTATTCCGATCGCTACCATGAATCCCGTTACGGCGATGGGTGCAAGCACGAACAATACGACCTGAAGGATCAAAGCAAGCCAGCGCGGAAAACGGGTATTCAGGTTCCGATACACATAACCGCGGAAGGTGATTTCTTCGGGAAAAGCTTCATAAAAAAATGCAATGAGAGCATTGATGAGGATAACGAGCATCGTAGCTACAGGTAAATGAAAAGCAACGATCCGGAGCCATCCGGCGGCACTGCCAATCAGCAGGGCTGCTGCCGTGACAAGGGCAAGGAAGCCAATGCCGAGAAGGAAATAACGAAAACCGGAAGGAGGAGAGCTAAGACCAAGTCCGCTCCAGGGACGCTGGTCGGCATAACGCCTAAGCAGATAAATCAGCGGCACGGATACGCTGGTCGTTACGACTGCAAGGAGAATTTGCAGCCCGAGCGTGGGAATTTCGTAAGAGCCCGCAACCGTTGCAATCACAACCGCTAAACTGAGCCCGGCAACAAAAGCCAGCCACCCAAGGACGACACGCCAGAACAGGTTTAAGCGGCCCTCCCGATCACGGAATGCTCGAGAGACACCATGTTGAGCCTTCGATTCAGTTAATGTGCGAATGACGAACTCTCTCCTCTCCTGGAACACGCTACCCGTGTTCACTATTCTTTTTGACATTAATATATATAGTATTGGTTCTACCAAGGTGTTCCATAGAGAGCACCTATTTTTACGAGGGTAGGCATTAACGAAGCAAACGAAAGATGCTGAAATGTTGTTTATCGTACGTTGTATTAAAAAAAACCGGAAGTGTATAATGGGGTTATGCCGAAAATCGTAGATCATGATAAGCAAAGACAACGGGTCGCTGAGGCTGCCCTGCGGGTTATTCAGAGGAGTGGACTCGAAAAAGCGACGGTACGCAATATCGCGGAAGAGGCGGGTTTATCCGTAGGTTCAATGAGGCACTATTTTACCAGCCAGGCTGAGCTGTTAGCTTTCTGTATGAACCTGATTATCGAGAGGATTGAAGAACGTTTTGCTTCTCTGTCCTTGAAGGGACCCGTGTTTGAGGATGTAAAGAAAGTGTTGATGCAATTTCTGCCGATGGATGAGGATAGGACGATGGAGATGGAGGTGTGGATGTCGTTTGTTGCCAAAGCGTTGGTCTATCCCGAATTAAGAATAATGACCGATCATATGTACGATGGTTTAACCAAGGCGTGCCATTATGTGGTGGATACCCTGGTTGCCCATAAGCTGGCTAAACCGGAGTTGGATCTTGAATATGAGAAGGAGCGAATATACGCATTGGTGGATGGGTTAGCGATTCATCATATCATGAGGCCACAGCAACTCGCCAAAGAAAAAATCGAGAGGATTATCGATCAGCATCTGCGTTCTTTATGTCTGGATGACAAGGCAATGGCCTAAAAGACCCATGTCACTTCGCGTGTCAACATTGACATGTCATTCCTTTTTTTAATACAATGGTTCTTCGACAGGCACTTCGTGTGAAAAAAGATACAAAAGGAGAATGGCATGGTCAAAAAACACAAAAATCTGACAGTCGGCGAAATTCTGAAACGGTTCATCTTTATTACCATCGGTGCAGTTCTGATGGCCGTGGCGCTTGAAATATTCCTGGTGCCCAACGAAATTATCGACGGTGGTATTACCGGTATTTCCATCGTATTATCAACGATTACGCCCATCAAACTGGGTGTGTTCCTGTTCATCATCAACCTGCCGTTTCTGTTCATCGGTTACAAGCAGATCGGCAAAACCTTCGCGTTTTCCACGTTATACGGGATCGTGGTGTTGTCGGTGGCAACAACCTTTCTGCATCATGTTGACCCGTTTACGAACGAGAAAATTTTGGCGGTACTGTTCGGCGGTTTGATCCTGGGTCTCGGGGTAGGTCTTGTCATTCGTTACGGCGGAGCTCTCGACGGTACGGAGATCGTAGCCATCTTGCTGTCCAAAAAGCTGCGGATGCCGGTCGGACAGATCATCATGATCATCAACGTCTTTATTTTCATTACGGCAGGGTTTGTATTCGGTGCAGATTCGGCCATGTATTCAATCTTCTCATACTACATAGCGGCAAAAGTGATGGATATTGTGGTAGAGGGCTTGGACGAGTCCAAATCCGTTACGATTATATCCAATGAATACGAAGAAATTTCAAGTGCCATCATGCAGCGACTGGGCCGCAGCACGACTATGATCTATGCCAAGGGCGGGTATTCGAAAGAGGATACGCAGATGATTTATTGCGTCATCACTAGGCTGGAGATTGCGAAGCTGAAGACGGTTGTGCAGGAGATTGACAAGAACGCATTTATTTCGATTCAAAATGTCGCGGACGTGCTGGGCGGAAGCATGGCGAAGTCCGATATTCACTAGGTGTAAGCACACGCTCTCCGTGTAATAGGTTGCTTAACGAACGGCGGTTTTTTGCAGATCTTGTTCTGCAGAAGGCCGCTGTTTTTTTATAGCGGGGGAGAAGATCGGATTGCCTGAGGGTCTGATAGAGATTTCGTAGAAGAGGTCCATCATGTAAGCACTCAGGCAATCCATCTATCATTTTCGTACTTCAAAAAATTCGCATTCTTCCCGCTTATGATAACCGAGCGAACTGACGCTGGATTGCGTAATGACGGTTTCGTCGGTGAAGCGGATGACGAGACTGCCGGAATCAACCAGATGATTATCCTTGAAGATGCGTATACGGATCTGCTGCTCCATAACTTCCTGAAAGTCCTGGTCGGTTAATAGCGGTCTGACTATCGGCATGGATCACCTACTCCTTACGTTTGAATGGTGGATTGTTCGTAAAAACGTCCTATGATAAAGGGGGATTGGTATGACATTTGCGGCAAACAGGGAAGTAGGTATCATTCCCTCCGATCAGAATCTGCTCGCCGGCATACACGGGCTTACCGTCAATGACGCGAAGGTTCATGATCGCTTTGCGCTCGCAGAACCAGCAGATCGTCTTCATTTCCTCGATTTTATCGGCATAAATCAGCATCCAGCGGCTACCTTCAAACAGCTCGTTGCGAAAATCATTCTTTAGTCCGAAGCCCATGACAGGCACGTTAAGCTCATCTACGATTCGAACGAGCTGCAGGATGCTGTCCTTGGACAGGAACTGGCACTCGTCAACAAGAACGCAGTATGGCTTAGGCTGATGATCCTTCACAATCCCGTAGATGTCGGTCGTATCGGATATAGGTATCGCTTCGCGGCGCAGGCCGATTCGTGAGGATACATAACCAACGGCATCCCGGTCATCGATAGCGGACGTAAAGAGGAGCACCGGTTTGTTCTGTTCTTCGTAGTTATGGGCGACTTTCAAAATCTCGATGGATTTACCACTGTTCATGGAGCCGTACTTAAAAAATAATTGAGCCATGCTTTCGTTCCCTTCCTATAAGTGCAATGTTGCTTCTTTGAGTGTCGTGGTGCAAAATTCGTTATTCTTACTATATAAGATATGACATGCAGAGTATATTGTCGCATTATTGGACAGCATTTGTCCATTGCCTGTAAGGACTATATTCTGACATATATGACTTAGGCGCGGAATGAAAAAAAGGGACAGGACTTCGCCGCGCAATATGGCGAGGTTATCTTCTAATCATGGCACCAGGCTAATCAAAAAAAGGTATAATATTTTTCAATTACTTTGTCAGAAATGACAAACTTCTCTGGTCATATAAGTAGTCAACGATAAGAAAGAGGGTTTGAGCAATTGGAAACGACAGCAGACCGCACGGTCCAGTGGGATGAGATGGAAGATCAGGAGTTGGTGGAATATGCGCAGGCAGGGGAGCGGGAAGCATTCGGGGAGCTTGTTCGGCGTCATCGCTCCAAGGTATATGGCTATGCCAGAGCTATAACCCGGGAGTCCTACCTGGCAGAGGACGTTGTACAGGATGCGCTAATCCGTGCGTTCATGCACCTGGGAAAATTGGTCGATGCCCGGCGGTTCTTGCCGTGGGTGCAGCGGATCGTCCGGAATCAGGCCTATACCCGGCTTAAAGGAAGCCACGTGATGAAAGAGCAGACCTTCACCGAGCTTGAAGGCAGGGGAAGGTTTGATAGTGCCGGGGGTTCAGATCAGTGGAACAATCTGGACAGCATTCTGGGCAGGCTCCATCATTCTGCAACCGAAGCTGCAGCTGGATTCAACGTGCCGGAGGATCGAATCGTCCAGCAAGAGACGCTGCGTGTTTTAACGGACATCATTCAATGCCTGAAGCCACGCGAACGGCTTATTTTCGAATCCCATTTTTTCGATCAGCTGTCCCCGCAAGAAATTGCCAACTTGTTTCAGCTCTCTTCGGCCAATGTGTATCAGATTATTTCGAGATCACGGAAGAAAGTGATCCAAGAAAAAATCCGCGTCACCGTTGACTCTTATATTAAGACGAGAAGGGACTTGGGAATTATGAAAAAGAAGATTCTGTCGTATGAAGGATCGTTGAAAGAAATCAAAACTTGGACAACCGCTGCGGATGCCACGTATAAAATGCTTCAATTTACGGATCGGAAGCTATCCCTGCCGATGGTTATGGGGCTTACAGGTCATGCATTCCGGATTAACATCATTCCGGATCAAGTTCACATTGCAGGTCCGACGGCGTATTTTTTTGGCGAAGTATTATCTCGGGGACTTCATAATATCGGCTTCCATTCCAAATATGTCGACGGCATGTCGGAGGGCATCGGTGCAAATGCCAATCTACTGGATCCATCCGTCTTGGAGAAGAGCGCCATGAGCAAGCGCAGCATTCATCAGGAGCTGCCAAGGGCACTTGATTTGATTCATAGCTCGCTGGATCGCGGATACCCTGTGCTGGCATGGGATATTTTCATTCCTGAATTCGGTACGCTGTATGGATATGACGATGAGACCAGAACCCTCTATGCCGAGGAATGCGGAAGAGTGGATACGCTGCCTTATGAGAATCTCGGAAGGAGTGTATTGGAAGATCTGTTCGTCCTGGCCATTGAGGGTTCGGTCGATTTAACGCTTCAGCAGCAGCTTCGACTTGCGCTTGAAACCGCCATCGAACAATATGAGGGGAAAGAAAGCGTGGTGCCGACGGCAGTGAAGGGGCTTGCGGCATATGATGCCTGGATTGAATCGCTGCAGGGGCGGAAGATAGAACCGAACGGTCATGCTTACAACATCGAGGTATTAAGAGATGCCCGGTATTACGCTGCTGAGTTCTTTAAGGAACTGATTGCAGCTTGGCCCGATGCGAATAAGGAAGGACCGGAGCTTACGCAGCAGTTCAAGGAAGCCAGTGCGTTATATTCGGGAATGTGCGAGAAGTTCAGTGTCCTGCATCAGATGTTTCCATTTCCGTTAGGCGGGGAGCCTAATTCGGAGGTTCAAGCAACAACGGCGATATCGCTGGTAGAGGATATTAAAGCTCTGGAAATCGAGGCTGTTGCTAAATTGAGAGAGATCTTTGCAAAGCTGTCTTCATAAATACAAACTTACCCCATTTGGTATTTACAATGTTGAGATTTTGTCTTAAGATAAGACCATAATTCAATATCAAACAGAGTCAACCCCACTTTTTACTGTTTTCTGGATTCCAAAACAGTGAAAGTGGGGTTTTTTTGTTGCGTAAGGGGGAGTTTTTAGTTGTTGCATTTGTTGAAAAATTCATTCTTCGTATTTTTGGGAGCCTGCTGTTTCGGTATTCTGTCAACGGTCGTTAAGCTCGCTTACCAGGAAGGATTCCTATTTCAGGAGGTTATGATCAGCCAATTCGGGACAGGCTGGATCATTCTGTTTGTGCTGATGCTGTTTTTTGGACGTCAAAAGGTTACGGGCAAGCAATTCCTAAGACTAGCTGGGGTTGGGTTATGTACATGTCTTACAGGCGTCACGTATTACCTTGCCCTTCAGAGCATTCCGGCATCGATTGCCGTTGTTCTTCTATTTCAATTTACCTGGATCGGCGTCATGATCGAAGCCATTGTGAAACGGCAATGGCCGGATAAATCCACTGTCATCTCCGTTATCATCCTGTTCGTCGGGACGATTATGGCTGGGGGGATTTTGGGCGCAGGCGAGATTCAGCTGAATTTGAAAGGGACTTTATTGGGGCTGACTGCTGCCTTGATGATGGCTTTGTTTGTTTTCTTCAGCGGCCGGGTCGAGACGCAGATGTCACCGATTACCCGGAGCTTCTATACCTCAACGGGTGGCCTGATTCTGCTGACGATCCTGTTCACGCCGAAAGTGTACACGGAGATATCCCTGTTTGACAACGGGTTATGGCTGTTCGGCCTCATCTTGGGCGTATTCGGTGTTGTTTTGCCCGTGCTGCTATTCGCACTGGGTGCACCCAAAATCAGCACGGGACTGGCAACCATTCTTGGTGCCGGAGAGCTGCCCGTCGCCGTTATCGCTTCGGTGCTGGTGCTGAGCGAGCAGGTGACTGCGCTGCAATGGATCGGGGTTATTGTCATCCTGCTGGGCATTGCGTATCCGCAGATGGCGGCGCAGAAGCGGGGCGGGGTGCCAGCGGTACAAAGATAGGCTCAGAAGAAAATCATAATGCTGATAGGAATGGGGGGCTGATTTCAGCCCCTTTTCTGTGTGGGGAAGCAGGTCCATGTATCCATCATCTAATGATCTCGATTCCAAAATCGACCAGTTGCTCTCTTCCCATGATGTTCATGAGCACTTTCGCGCGCTTTTTATGCTTATCGACTTTTTTTATAAGGCTTTCCATTCCCTTCAACGGACCCGATTTAACGATGACATTGGACTCCTGGAACGTGACTTGGGAATATTCGATAACTTCACTTTCACTGATCAGTTTGAGAACGATCAGCATTTCATCTTTGGGGATCTCTTTGAAAAAATAAGACTCGTCCGGTTTTTGAGATGACAGGTGGACTTGCTGCGCATTCGATGGGAGTAATCCCTTATCCTTGTTATTAAGATAGTTTAGCGAGTTGTAAATGAAGGGATTCTCTTTTAATGTATAATATATGGAAAAATTCATTTTTGTCTCCACAAACACATAGCCGGGGAAAAGTGTTTTGATCGCATGGTATTCCTGGCGGTCTTTCTTCTCCGGTACTTTCCTTCTAGGAATCACGCTGGTTAGCAAGCTATCATCGAATCTGGCGTCAAGCCATTTTTTAATTGAAGACTCGTATCCGGTTTTAACAAATAACGCATACCATGACATAAATTGCTCCCCCACTTCCTTTTGATGAAGAAGATAATACCAAATAATTTATGAAATAAATGTCGAAACAGGGAAATTGAAAGAAAAAATAAACGACTAATCTTATAAGATTAATAGTTTACAAAAAAATATTTATATAATAATATATTGGTAATGAATGACTTAATTTAACAAAAACTTAAACTGACTTAATCGACGTTCCGGCGCGTTAAGAACATTTAAGGGCCATAATGATACACGTATTTCGTGTGAATGCTTACGAAGCCTCCAGTTCGTTGGGGAGGACATCGTAGGCATTTTTATGTTCATTTTCAAAAAGTCCAAAGCTCAATCAACACCAATAATTATCTATTTGGGAGGATGGTACAAGCATATGCTAGCCTATGTATTTCCCGGCCAAGGAGCCCAGAAAAAAGGAATGGGTGAGGAGCTTTTCGACGAGTTTAAAGAATTGACTGCACAAGCAGATGATATTCTAGGATATTCGATCAAACAGTTATGCTTGGAAGATCCTGATTTTAATCTGAATAAGACTCAGTATACCCAACCGGCATTATATACCGTAAATGCTTTAAGCTACTTCAGCAAGATTAAGCTTTCGGCAAGAACGGTAGATTTTGTTGCGGGACATAGTCTGGGGGAATATAACGCCCTGCTGGCCGCAGGAGCCTTTGATTTTGCTACAGGTCTAAGACTTGTACAAAAGCGAGGGCAGTTAATGAGCCAGGCTGCGGGGGGCGGCATGGCAGCCGTCATCGGACCGACCGAGGAACAAATTGCAGAAGTGCTGCAGGAACACGGACTTGAAACCATCGATATCGCCAATCTGAATAGCCCTCATCAGATCGTAATCTCTGGAGCGAGGGAAGACATGGATCTCGCCAAGCAGGTCTTTGAATCGCTTAAGGATGTCATGATGTTTATCCCCTTGCGAACGAGCGGTGCCTTTCATTCTCGTCATATGGAGGATGCGGGCAGAGAATTTGAAGCTTTTCTCCAGAACTTCACGTTCCATGAATTGCGTATTCCGGTAATCTCCAATGTGTATGCCAGGCGATATCAGACGTCCTCTATCAAACGGAATCTGGTTCAACAGATTACAAGCTCCGTTCGATGGACGGAAAGTATTCGATATTTGATGGGGCTTGGTGTTATCGATTTTGAGGAGATTGGTCCGGGAAGGGTTTTAACCGATTTAATTGGGAGAATCAAGAACGAAGCGGAACCTCTAATTGTGGATGAACCTGCTTTCGTTGCTGAAGCAGTTATTGAAACCGTGCATGTGGATCTGAACGAAAGCCATTTAGAGATATCTAATAAATCTGAACCGATAGCTGTCGAACAAGTGTATTCATTCGAAATTAAACCATGTTCGCTGGGAAGCGCAGCATTCAGAAGGGATTACAATCTTAAATACGCTTATATGACTGGGGCTATGTACCGGGGAATTGCCTCCAAAGAAATGGTTGTAAGAATGGGCAAGGCAGGAATGATGGGTTTTTTCGGAGCTGGAGGTTTAAAATTACCCCAAATCGCCGAGGCGATTCAATACATACAGCAAGAACTTTCTGAAGGTCAAACTTACGGCATGAACTTGGTGCACAATCCTTCTGAGCCGGAAATCGAAGAACAAACGGTGGACATATTTCTTCAGAGCGGCGTGAAGGTTATGGAAGCGGCAGCTTTCATGAATATCACTCCAGCCCTGGTCAAATACCGAGCCAAAAGTTTAACCCGCGATGCCGATGGAAGGGTTGTTTCGATAAATAAAATGATTGCCAAGGTATCGCGGCCGGAAGTTGCCGAGGCGTTTCTTAGTCCAGCACCCGAGCGAATCATTGCAAAGCTGCGGGAAGAAAACAAGATTACGTTGGAAGAAGCTCTTATGCTCAGGGAAGTCCCTGTTGCTGATGATATTTGTGCCGAGGCAGATTCCGGTGGTCATACAGACGGTGCCGTGGCCTATGCCTTAATGCCGGCCATGATTAAATTACGGGATGAGATGATGCAACGGTATTCATACCCTACAAGCATTCGGATAGGAGCTGCAGGGGGGATCGGCACCCCAGATGCCATATCGGCGGCATTTACATTGGGTGCGGATTTCATTGTGACAGGTTCGATTAACCAATGCACGGTCGAGGCTGGAACTAGCGACGAAGTAAAGGATTTGCTCCAGCAAATGAACGTTCAGGATACGGAATACGCGCCTGCCGGGGATATGTTTGAGATGGGGGCTCGGGTACAGGTGCTGAAAAAAGGACTGTTCTTCCCGGCACGCTCCAATAAACTGTACGATTTATACCGTCAGTACAATTCCATTGATGATATTGACGAGAAGACAAAGGCGCAGATCCAAGAAAAATATTTCAAGCGCAGCTTTGAGAGCGTATATGAAACAGTTCGGACACGCTACCCTCAAGTCGTTGAGAAGGCAGAACGGAATCCCAAATATAAAATGGCTTTGATATTCAGGTGGTATTTCAGTTACAGCACGCGATTGGCTCTGCAAGGGGATCAGGAGAATAAAGTCGACTATCAAATTCATTGCGGGCCAGCCTTAGGCGCATTTAATCAATGGGTGAAAGGAACGGAGCTCGAGGATTGGCGGAATCGGCATGTAGATGAGATTGCCGAGAAACTGATGACGGAAACGGCTGCCCTGTTGAACCGGAGATTTAACAGCTTTCGAATGCCTTCGGAGGAACCTGGCCTGCCAGATCTTCAGGGCAATCGAAGCGCTCAAGAGGTTTATTAAAAGTGAGGTGTACCATATAAATGAAAAATGAAATCGCGATTATTGGTATAGCTTGCCGGTTTCCGGGAGCACAGAACTATGAAGAATTCTGGGACAATCTGAAAGAAGGTCGTTCAAGCATTCAGGAGATCCCCAAAGAGCGTTGGGATTGGAAGGAGTATTGGGGCGATCCGCAGGCTGACAACAAGAGTAACAGCAAGTGGGGCGGCTTTATTCAAGATGCAGAGGCCTTTGATCCGGGCTTTTTCGGCCTTTCGGCAAGGGAGGTAGAAGCGACGGATCCCCAGCAGCGGATCATGCTGGAATTATCATGGTCCTGTTTGGAAGACGCCGGGATCCTTCCTTCCCAGATATCAGGGGACAAAATCGGCGTTTACATGGGGGTTTTTAATTTTGATTATAAAGGGCTGCAGGAGCAGACGAACCAGATTATCGAAACCTATCATTCCATAGGAACGGCATCTGCCGTCATAGCGAACCGAATCTCCCATTTCTTTAATTTGAAAGGTCCGAGTTTTCCGATAGACACAGCATGCTCAAGTTCCTTTAACGCGATTCATTCGGCGGCCCAGTCCATACTTCTCGGGGAGAGCAATATGGCTCTTGCGGGAGGGGTCAGCCTTATTCTTACCCCCTCACGTCATATCTCCTTTTCCAAAGCAGGGATGCTGTCCCCGACCGGCTCATGCAAAACCTTCGACGACAGTGCAGATGGCTATGTGCGCAGTGAAGGGGCAGGGGTCGTGTTGCTTAAACCTTTGGAACAAGCCCTAGAAGACGGGGACTCCATTTATGGCGTCTTAAAGGGAACTGCCGTGAACCATAATGGCAGAACCCATACACTTACTTATCCCAACCCTGAAGCCCAGGCAGATGTTATAGCTGAGGCCCATAAGAAAGCGGACATCCCCGTGGAAAGCATCAGTTATATTGAAGCTCATGGAACGGGAACTCCCAAAGGAGATCCGATGGAGTTTCAAGGACTGCTAAAAGCCTTTCAATTACGATCGAAAAAGGACCAAATACTTTCCAAGAATTATTGCGGCCTGGGTTCGGTGAAAACAAATATCGGGCATTTGGAATCTGCCGCCGGGATTGCCGGACTGATCAAGGTCCTCATGTCCATGAAGCATAAACAGCTGCCTGGACTGCAAAATTTCAAAACATTGAATCACCGTATTTCAATTGAAGAAAGTCCATTCTACATGGTAGACAAGCTGCAGGAGTGGAAGCTTCTTGAGGGAGCAGACGGACAAAGCTTTCCGAGACGTGCAGGCATTAGTTCATTCGGGTTCGGAGGAACGAATGCGCATATCGTCCTCGAAGAAGCACCCGCGATGAAGAAAAAATCCGCCAAGAAGCTCCCCCACTATCTCATCTGTTTATCTGCGAAAACAGAAGAATCTTTGCGGCAAAGGGAGCTGGATCTAGCACGATGGATCGATAGGAATGGGCGTGGGATCAGCCTGACGGATGTAAGCGCAACTCTCTTGCTCCAGCGGGAGCATTTCGGAATAAGATCTGCCTATGTGGTAAAGGATGTACCGGAACTTCGGGAGAAATTAAAGCAGGTGCTAGAGAATAGTAAACCGGATGGATATTGTAAAGATCAAATCTCGTTAATCGGTAAGAAGCAAGAGCCGCTGCTTGAACATCTGGGTAAGGTGTTGGTATCAGAACTACAGTCCCTCAAGAGGAGCGATGTACAGGAATACGGCAGCAAATTGAAGGCATTAGCAGAATTATATGTAAAAGGACATGAAGTGGATTGGAAGGCTATATTTCCGAAGGGAAAGACACAGCATGTGCATTTGCCCACCTATCCTTTTGCACGGGAGCGGTATTGGATCCCAGCGGAAAGCGTCTCGGATCATGCTGTTACAGCTGAGAGGGCTGAAACCTCCTATGTTCATCCGCTGCTGCATTTGAATACATCCGATTTTTCAGAACAACGCTATAGTTCTACCTTTACGGGTGAAGAGTTTTTCTTGAAGGACCACATGGTGAAGGGGCGCCATGTGCTGCCGGGCGTAGCGTACCTTGAAATGGCACGGGAAGCGGTTGAAAAGGCATCTGGGTTATCATCTTATGCTGATTCACCGATTCGGCTTAAACATGTGGTGTGGGCCAAGCCGGTAATCGTTGGTAAACATCCGGTTCAAGTCCATATTGCGCTTTTTCCAGGCGAAAACGGTGACGTTACCTACGAAGTTTACAGTCAAACCGAAGAGGGACGCGGGGATTCTATTGTACATAGCCAGGGCAATGCTCAGATTAACACAGATCTGGATGGCGAAATGACCAGCGTGAATATCGATCGATTGAAAGGACAATTAACCAGGACAAACGATACGGTGAAGCATTTTTATGAGACTTTTCAGCGCTCCGGAATTCATTATGGTCCAGCCCACCAAGGGATAGAAGAGGTATACAGCGGGGGCGGCCGCGTACTGGTCAAGCTGCTGTTGCCTTCCTTGATCGAGAGTACAGCAGCTCGATATATTCTGCATCCCAGCCTCCTGGATTCGGCTTTGCAAGCCGCAATGATTCTGATGCTTGGTTCGGAGAAGCAAGGCACTTCCGACGGCAAAGTTTCATCGCGGCTTTTTCTTCCGTTTGCACTTGAACAACTCGATGTGTTACAGAGATGCTCTTCAGTCATGTGGGCACATGTTCAATACAGCAATCAAAATACCACTGGAGGACAATCAAAGAAAGTTGATATTGACCTTTATGATGAGCAAGGAACGTTGTGTGTGAGGATGAGAGAATTATCCTGGAGAGAACGAAGTGACGAGGAAACCTTGCTCCAATCACGTACAGATTCGGACACGCTCATGCTGCACCCTATTTGGAAGGAACAGGTTATTTCCAGGGATACGACTTTCGCAAGCTACGAAGACTATTGTATCGTGCTTTGCGAAATGGACGATGTGGTGAAGGAGCGCATAGAAACCGATGTAAACGGGGCTCGCATTCTATCCTTGCAATCCAACCGTAACGGGATAAAGGAGCGGTTTCAAGATTACTCGGTAAAGCTGTTAAAGGAACTTCAAAGCATTCTTAAAGCCGGAACGAGGACGAAAGCGTTTATTCAAATCGTATTCTCCAGGCATGGAGACCAACAGCTAATCTCCGGTTTGGGGGGACTTCTTAAGACAGCCAGACTCGAGAATCCAAAACTCGCGGCCCAGATGATTGAGGTCGATTCGGGAGAAACGCCGGAGGAGCTCGTCTCCAAGCTGAAAAGCAATCTTCAGGACACCCGGGATTTTCATATCCGGTACGAGTCAGGGAAGCGATTGGTCAAAAGCTGGGATGCGGTTGAAGCTTTGCAGGGAGAAGATAGCAATCCGTGGAAAGACACAGGGACGTACTTGATCACAGGTGGGATGGGCGGTCTCGGTTTCATCTTTGCCAATGAGATTGCCAAACGCACAAAGGGTACGACGTTGATTCTAACCGGCCGTTCTGATCTCAGCAACGAAATGGAGTCTCAACTGGAGGAAATAAGAGTACATGGGGCCCAAGCGGAATACTGGCAGGTTGATGTGACCGATGGCAAGGAAGTAGATGACCTAATCCAGCGTGTCACAGCTGAGTTTGGTGGTCTCAGTGGAATCATTCATAGCGCTGGAGTGATTAAAGACAGTCTTATTCTTAATAAAACTGTAGAAGACCTGCAGGCGGTATTGGCACCGAAAGTGGAAGGGATCGTAAACTTGGATCAGGCGAGCAAGGAATTGAAGCTTGATCTATTTGTCATTTTTTCATCGGTATTCGGAGTCGTGGGCAACCCGGGTCAGGCGGACTATTGCTCGGCTAATGCCTTTATGGATGCTTATGCCACGTACCGAAACGAGCTTGTGCGTTCGAAGGAGCGGAGCGGGCACACCCTGTCCATGAATTGGCCTTTATGGAAAGACGGCGGGATGCATGTCGATGAAAAGACCGAACAGATGATGATGCAGCAGTTAGGCATGGCGGCTATCGATACAGGCTCGGCTGTCCTTGCTTTCTATCAAGCGTGGGCTTCCCGTAATGACCAGGTTCTGGTCATGGAAGGGGATTTAGAGCATTTTTATACAAAACTCACAGAAAAACAGATTGTGGAAGATACGCAAATCGAAGCGATTCAAGGGAAAGGACATGAAGATCATGAGCTCTTCCCGGGTATGAGTGAGGACGATTTTACGGAAAAGGCAATTAGCTTCGTGAAAAAACAAATCTCGACCGTCTTGAAGCTGCCCGTACAGCGAATTGAAACGGATGCACCGATGGAGCATTACGGCATTGATTCCATCATGACCACCCAATTGACTAATGAATTGGAGAAAACGTTTGGCTCGCTGTCCAAAACGTTGTTTTTCGAATACCAGAATATCCGGGAATTGACCGGATATTTCATCAAATCATACCGTGATAAGTTGGTGAGCGTGCTGGGAGAGGGTTTGTCTGCAGAACCCGCAGTTCAGCTTGCAGCGCCTTCCGTTTCAATGAAAGGGCCGGATATATCTCATCTTGCCAGCCTTAGACGTGCGCGTTTTGTACAGCCAACCATTAAGCAACAGGATGAAGATGCGTCTTCCGCGATGGATATTGCCATTATCGGGATGTCCGGGCGGTATCCCGGCGCCGAGAATATTCGGCAGTTTTGGGAGGTACTGAAGAATGGCAAGGATTGCATTACGGAAATACCGAACGACCGCTGGGATTACAATCTATATTATGACGAGGATCGCAACAAACCAGGAACAGCCAACAGTAAATGGGGCGGCTTTCTCAAAGGGGTCGATCGATTTGATCCCTTGTTTTTTAATATATCCCCTCGGGAAGCGGAGATGATGGATCCGCAAGAACGCCTGTTTCTGCAATGTGTCTATGAAACCCTTGAGGATGCGGGATATACCCGGGAAACCCTGGGCTTATACAGCGATTTTGGCTTGGAAGGTAGTGTGGGCGTCTATGTCGGTGCCATGTATCAGGAATATCAGCTCTACGGTGCTCAGGAGCAAGCAAGGGGGAATCCCCTGGCGCTACCCGGACTGCCGGCATCCATCGCCAATCGGGTGTCTTACTTCTTCAATTTCCATGGCCCAAGTATGACCATAGATACGATGTGTTCTTCATCCTTGACGGCCATTCATCTGGCTTGCCAAAGCTTGCTGAGGGGAGAATGCAAGGTATCGATTGCGGGCGGGGTTAATGTTTCGATTCATCCCAATAAATATCTGTATCTGTCACAGGGGAAGTTTATCTCCAGCAGAGGAAGATGTGAGAGTTTTGGCGAGGGAGGAGAAGGATACGTGCCTGGTGAGGGGGTGGGAGCCGTTCTTCTTAAACCGCTGTCCCATGCCATGGAGGATCGGGACCAGATTTACGGAGTTATTAAGGCGACTGCAATCAATCACGGGGGGAAAACCAACGGATACACGGTACCGAATCCCAAAGCCCAGTCCAGCGTCATTGGACGAGCTTTCAAGAAGGCGGGGATTGAGCCGCGCACGATCAGTTATATGGAGGCGCACGGAACGGGAACCTCGCTGGGGGATCCGATTGAAATAACGGGATTACACAACATCTTTCAGGAATACACAGGGGATAAGCAGTTTTGTGCACTCGGTTCTGCAAAATCGAATATTGGACATTGTGAGAGTGCGGCTGGAATCGCAGGCTTGACCAAGGTTCTGCTTCAGCTTAAATACAAGCAGCTGGTGCCTTCATTGCATTCGCGGGTTTTAAACCCCAACATCGACTTTAGCCAGACTCCATTTGTTGTGCAGCAAGAGCTTGCGGAGTGGAAAAGACCTGTCCTCGAGTTGAATGGAGTAATGAAGGAGTACCCAAGAATTGCAGGAATATCGTCCTTTGGTGCGGGAGGGTCCAATGCCCACCTCGTCATTGAGGAGTATATCCCCGGAGTCGAGGAGTCTTCACCAATCATCATGGAAGGTCTCAATCCGGTCATCATTGTGCTATCAGGTAAAAGCGAAGAACAGCTGAGGTTACAGGCGCAGCGTCTTCTCGCGGATATCAGCGACCAACCGCATGAAGACTCCAGCCTTATTGACATGGCTTACACTCTACAAGTAGGTCGGGAAGCCATGGAGGAACGATTGGCTGTGATTGTATCTACGATGAAAGAGCTGACCTATAAACTAAGGGAATATATCGAAGGCCGCGATCATGTGGACGGTATTTATTATGGTCAGGTAAGACGGAACAAAGAAGCGTTATCTGTATTTACAAGAGACGAAGAACTGCAGGAAGCCATTGCTAAATGGATTCAGCGTAGAAAATATGACAAGCTCGCAAGTCTCTGGGTTAAAGGATTGGATGTGGAATGGAACCGGCTTTACGTGGATACGAAGCCACGCAGAATCAGCTTGCCCACCTATCCGTTTTTCGAAGATCGTTACTGGGTTCCCGAACCGAGTAACGCTCAGGCGTGGAGCAATCCGGAGTCCAAGCGAGAACTTGTAACCCCTAACGGGAAAAAAAGTCCAATTGAGCGCAAAGTGAGCTATTTGAATAAAAAGTGGGAACTGACTGCCATAGATGGTTCTGCTGACAGACGCAAATCCGTAACGCAAACCATTGCGATATTGACTACTCAGGAAACGATGGAATTAGCTATTCACATATCCAGGCATTTTAAAAGCAGCCGGATCATTGATATTCAGGATATGGTACGCGAGTTTCATCAGACTGAACAGGATTGGAAGCAATATAGAGGCTGTATCGACGTTGTAGGCTGCGGGTTGAATACAACGGGGCTGACCGGATGGGTTCCCTGGCTCCAGAAATGGATCGAGCTTGCTGACACAGACGGCCTAACACTGCTTGGGGTAACGAAATGCCTGGAGGCTTTCCAGAATGCTGAAGTCAACTTGTCGGGTGCCGAACGCGCTGGACTGTACAGAATGCTGCAGAGTGAATACAGCCGCCTGAGCTCACGGCATGTGGATGTGGATGCTGAGACGGATGTTCATATCATAGCTGAACAGATCGTTAACGAATATGCTGCAGAAAGTCGGGACACGGAAATCTGTTACCGGGGCGGTAAGCGATATCGGGCTTCGCTGAAAGAGTTGCAGGGGATAATTTCCGATAAAGAAGCGTTCGCTTTCCCCGAGGACCATGTTCTTTGGATTACGGGAGGAACAAGAGGAATCGGTTACCTATGCGCCAGGCATTTTGTACAGAAATATGGCGTTAAGAAGCTGGTCCTGACCGGTCGGGAGGTTCTGCCTTTACGTGAAGAATGGAGTCTCTTTAAAGGGCAAAATACGCCGGTAGCACAAAAAATTCAGGCGATTCAAGCGTTGGAAGAACTTCAAGCAGAAGTGAAAATCTTGTCGGTCTCATTATCGGATGAGCAAGCTGTTCGGCAGAGCATGGAGTCGGTCAAAAGGACAATGGGTCCCATCGGAGGCGTTATTCATTGTGCGGGGCGGATTGACACCCATAATCCAGCGTTTATTAGAAAATCCGTTGACGGAATCGAGCAGGTCTTCGAACCGAAAGTGTCAGGCCTTCGTGTACTCTACGAGTGCTTCCGAAATGAATCTTTATCGTTCTTCCTGCTCTTCTCTTCGGTTTCGTCCACGATTCCAGCTTTAGCTTCCGGACAGAGTGATTATGGAATGGCGAATGCCTATATGGATTATTTTGCGGAGAAAGCGAAACATACGGTACCCATTGCCAGCATTCAGTGGCCGAGCTGGAAAGAGGCGGGAATGGGCGAAGTGAGAAGCAGGGCTTATGAGCAGACGGGTTTGCTGAGCATAACCAATGAGGAAGGCTTACAGCTGTTGGATCAGATTCTTTCAAACCGAATACCATCGGTGGTTATGCCGGCTGTGGTCAATCCCGAATTGTGGAATCCCGGCAAGCTTATGCAGTTTGCCAACCAGGGGAGCTTGCAAGGCAGGGTGAGACAAAGCGGGCAAACGCCGGAACCTAATTCCAACAAGAGTCCCCAAGGCCTGTTGAATCAAACGCGAGCATGGCTTACGGAGCTGCTGGCCGAAGAACTGAAAATTCCTATTTCGAAACTGGAGCCCGATATAGCTTTCCAAGATTATGGTGTAGATTCAATCATGATCGCTCAATTGCTTCGCCGAATCAATCAGCTGGCCGGGTTGGATTTGGAGCCTACCCTGCTATTTGAATATCCGACCATAGAATCATTGGCAGGCTGGATGGTCAATGCTCATTCTGCTGCGGTATCGCAGATGCTGGAGACTGTGGATATTGGTGAATCCATGTCTGATGTAAAGGCATCATCACCTCAGGCACTGATGGCTTTGTTAGAAAGCGGAGCATCAAGGAAAGGACTTCAAGGCGAACCTGCCACGGATATAGCGGTGGTAGGATTGTCATGCCGATTCCCTGGTGCCGGTTCACTTGAGGCCTATTGGAGGATTTTGTCCGAAGGGAAATCGGCCATTCGTCGGGTTCCGTATGAACGGTGGGGGCACTCCACCTCATATTACGCTGGAATGCTTGAGGAAATCTCAAGCTTTGATCCGTCCTTTTTCCTGATCCCGCAAGAAGATGCCAGAGTCATGGATCCGCAGGCACTGTTGGTGCTGGAAGAAAGTCTGAAGCTGATATGTCATGCTGGATATTCGACGCAAGAATTAAAGGGCAAGCCGATGGGAGTCTATATTGGAGCCCGAACGCAGCATCAACCGGAGGAATCCGACTTATACCAAGCGCGTAATCCTATTGTGGCGATTGGGCAGAACTATCTGGCGGCCAATATTTCGCATTTCCTTGACCTTCGTGGTCCAAGCGTTGTAATGGATACAGCATGCTCTTCGGCGCTGGTAGCGATGAACATGGCGGTACAAGCTCTGCGAGCAGGCGATATCGATTCGGCGATTGTCGGAGGCGCGAGTCTGCTAACCACTGACCGTGCACACAAAATTTTTGAACAACGCGGGATCTTAAGTCCGGTACAGGACTTCCATATGTTTGACAAACGGGCTGAAGGTATCGTGCTGGGAGAAGGCGCAGGTATGGTTCTGTTGAAAACGGTGGAGCAAGCTATTGCCGATGGCGATAAGATCTATGCAGTCATTAAGGGCTTGGCGGTTAATAATGACGGGCGAACGGCAGGACCGTCAACCCCGAATATTCAAGCACAAAGGGAAGTATTAGAGACTGCCTTGCGCAAGAGTGGAAGGCAACCCGAGGAAATCAGCTATATTGAAACGAATGGTTCGGGTACCACGGTGACCGATTTGCTGGAGCTTAAAGCGATTCAGTCGATTTATCGGGAATCGAGCACGGTTCCGCTGGGGCTGGGATCGATGAAACCTAATATCGGACATCCACTTTGTGCAGAAGGCATTGCCAGTTTTATTAAAGTGGTGTTGATGCTGCATCACGGGCAATTCGTTCCTTTTTTATCAGGCGGAGAAGCGATGGTTCACTATGATATGGAATCATCTCCGTTCTTTTTTAGTAGAGAAAAAACCGGGTGGGCGCATACATCCAGAGTGGCGGCAATTAACTGTTTTGCGGACGGAGGAACCAACGCTCATGTGATCCTGGAGGATGGCGCAGGGTTACCTCTTCAACGTGTTAGAAGACTGCCTTTACCGGTTCCGGAATTAAATAGGCGGCAGTTATGGGAGACTCAAACTCATTCCAAAACCTTATCAAGCGGCAGAATAACAGCAGCAAACGTTCCGCAGGGCATTTTTTGGGAAAATTTCGACTAGGAGGGAGCAAACGTGATGTACGAACAGTTTAACCTGTCCGCCAAGAACCCGATTATTAGCAATCATAAGGTATACGGGCAACAATTATTGCCTGGACTGGCCTATATTGACCTTATCTACCAGGTTTATAAGAAGCATCACTATGCATTCAACAAACTTGAGCTTCGTCATTTAAGTATATATAAACCGCTCATAGTCGGATGGGATGTTACTATAAGACTCGGCATTCAATGTGATGAGGCTTCTCCTGGTATATGGAAGATTCGGTTGGAGGGACAGAATCGTCGTAACGGTCTGGAAGAACCAGAGCAAACACTTTATGCCACTGCGGAGATGCATGCAAGAGATCAGGTGTCATACTCGGAAACGCTGGATTTAGGCTTCGTGAAGGGGGCAGCAAACCGTGTGCTCCCCATCCAGGACATCTATGAAGAGTACCGAAGCCAGGATTTGGTGCATACCGGATTTATGAAGGCGGAAGGCCAGATTTATGAGATGGATTCAGCAGCTATTCTGGATCTTTCTATTAGTCGGGAAGCAATGGCCAGCTCGCAAGAGTTCTTATTTCATCCTGCCCTGATTGACGGCAGTGGCGTTGGAGGTGGAAGAATATATGCTCCTTCGGCTCAAGAGGAACAGCGCTTGTTCTTGCCTCTGAGTTATGCCGTTTTTAATGCTTCGGAACCGCTCCAGCAACGGTGTTATACAAGGGTGCAGAGAGAATCCGTCCTTCATAAGAATGAGCTGATGTTTTGGACGATGGAGTTTTTTAATGGGGATGGAAAAAAAGTCGGGGAACTAAAAAACTTATCCACGAAGCTGGTCCGCGATGCCGGGTTGATCCATCCGGAGCGAAAAGGGTCCCATTCATCATCTCAGATCACGGAGCGGCGCAAGCCGCCTCGGGTCACCTCCAATAAGCAGTTTCACATAAAGGGTGCCGACGAAACGACACCCGTTATTTCGATCGAATGGTTCCTGCGGCAACTCATGGCGGACACACTTAACTGTAAGGTGGAGGATATCCATCCTGAATCCGGATACTACGAGATGGGACTGGATTCCCCCCGATTGTTAGAGATTGTGAGGGCGATTGAGACCAGCATTAATATCTCGTTATCGCCGACTTTGTTGTTTGAGTACACAACAATTGCCGAGCTTTCTTCTTATCTCGAAGAAAACTATGCTTCAAAATTCAAGCAACCCGAGGCTGCATCGGTAATATCCGTACCTGATACCGCTTCAGATCCGGAATTTCAGAGTTCGTCTAAGCGCTCGTTTTCCGGTTCCAATCTTTCTGATAATCCGGCAACGGAAGGAGACGTTGCCATTATCGGTATGTCCGGCCGATATCCCCAAGCTAGAAACCTTCACGAATTTTGGAGGAATTTGCAGGAGGGAAAGGACTGCATAAGCGAAATTCCAAAATCCCGCTGGGACTGGAAGACGATGGATGGTATAAAATCAGCTGGCGGGAAAGCAATGTCCAAATGGGGGGGATTCATTGACGACCCGGATTGTTTTGATCCGAAATTCTTTAGAATATCCCCTCGTGAAGCAGAAACGATGGATCCCCAGGAAAGGTTGTTCCTCGAAACTTGCTGGGAAGCTATTGAGGATGCTGGATATACCCCTAAATCATTAGTTCCGCCCCGAGGTAAAAATAACAGGCGGAAGGTAGGCGTCTTCGCGGGGGTGATGCATAAGGATTATTCCCTGGTGGGCGCAGAGGCTGCTTCCCAAGGGGAAGCATTTCCACTTTCACTGAATGCAGGCCCTATTGCCAATCGGGTTTCATATTTTTGCAATTTCCATGGCCCCAGCATGACCGTGGATACGCTATGTTCATCTTCCCTCACGGCCGTTCATCTGGCGATGGAGAGTTTGAAACGTGGAGAAAGCGAAGTTGCATTGGCCGGTGGGGTGAATTTATCTCTGCACCCGTCGAAGTATATGACATACGGGTTGTGGGGGATGCATTCAAGTGATGGTTATTGCCATACCTTCGGCGAAGGAGGCGACGGCTACGTTTCAGCCGAAGGCGTTGCGGCAGTCCTCTTAAAACCATTAAATAAAGCAATCCAAGATAATGACCGAATCTATGCGGTTATAAAAGGCAGCGCGATCAACCATGTAGGGACTGTGAGCGGCATTATGGTGCCTGGCCCAGTGGCACAGGGGGAAGTGATCGCTGATTGTCTCGAACAATCAGGCATAAACCCGCGAACCATTGGTTATATCGAAGCTCACGGTACAGGCACCTCGCTGGGGGATCCTATTGAGATCGAAGGGTTAATGAAAGCCTTCGAGTTGTATACCCGAGAGCGGCAGTATTGCTCGATTGGTTCAGTAAAGTCCAATATAGGCCATGCGGAGTCCGCCGCGGGAGTTATCGGCCTCCAGAAGGCAGCTCTCCAAATCTATCACAAAACACTGGTTCCTTCCCTACATTCCGAGCAATTGAATCCCTATATTGATTTTGAACAATCTCCATTCTATGTGCAGCACACCAAGGAGGAATGGAAACAACCTGTAACCATGGAAGGCATGCGCAAGATTAGCTATCCGCGGAGAGCTGCGTTAAGTTCTTTTGGAGCCACTGGTTCAAATGCCCATATGATTCTAGAAGAATACATAGGTGCGAAAGTAAGCGATACAACGCAGGCGAACCATGGACAAGATCGACCTGTGATTGTTCCTGTTTCGGCTAAAAATGAAGAAAGGCTCAAAACCTACGCAAAAGAGATGCTCGATTATCTGTTAGGATTGCCTGAGAGCGAGCCGGTACAGCAGGATAAAGAGCCGGGATTTACAGTCGGTCTACAAGGTAAACTGAAGGAATTATTAGCTGATATCATGCATGTTCATGAAGAACTCATTGAACTAGATGTTCCGTGGAGTGAATATGGAGTCGAGCCTGTTCATATTCGATTATTAAAGGGAAAAATTCAGGATGAATTCCTCGTTGAGATCGATGATCAGGAATGGGGACAGAGAAGCACGATTGCTTCCGTAACCGCTCATCTTCTGAATGAGCACCCAGAAGTGATGGGAGCTCCTAACGTTGAAACTGATCATGATGACGGCCCCGATGATCAGGTCAAGCGGGGACAGAACCGCTCGATAATCTCCATCGAAGATGTGGCTTATACACTGCAAGTCGGACGCGAAGCCATGGACGAACGAGTTGTGTTTGTCGCTCAGGATATCCTCGAATTGATTCAGGAGCTTCAAGCTTTTCTAGAGAATAAAGAACTTAAACACGGCTTTAGAGGCAATGCCAAGTTGATGAAGGATACAGCTGCATCGTCCTCTGCAGGTGATAGGAATAAGCAGTCCGTCAGGCAATGGATCGATGAGGGATATTGGGCTGAATTGGCTGAGGGATGGGCTTCGGGCATGGAGTTAGATTGGAATTTATTATACGGCGAGAGCACCAGGCCTTCCCGGATCAGTTTACCGACCTACCCGTTTGCACGGGAGCGTTATTGGGTACCAGCTGCCGGAAAACCAATCGTAGCTGCGGCTGCTGAAGCAGGCATACACCCTTTGCTGCACAAAAACACGTCCGATTTTACCGAGCAGCGATTTAGCAGCACTTTTAGGGGAAATGAATTTTTCTTATCCGATCATGTCGTGGGGAAGCAGAAGATATTACCGGGTGTTGCCTATCTGGAGATAGCGCGCATGGCAGTCATGGAATCCCTTGGCAGCCGAGCGGAGCATCATACGGGAATCCGTCTGAAAAATGTGGTTTGGATTCGGCCTATCTCCGTTGGGGAGGAATATGCTGCAGTGAATATCCGGCTGCTTCCCGCTGAGCATGGAGGGATCGTTTACGAAATATACAGTCAAGTTCAGGAGAGCACAAATTCAGAGCCTGTTGTACACAGCAAAGGCAGCGCGGAGCTGCTATCAGCTGGAACGAAGGATGTCTTGAATATTGAAGATTTGAAGAAACAGTGCGGCGAACAATGCCTCTCATCCTCCCAATTCTACGAGGTCTTTCATGAGATGGGGATGGAGTATGGCCCGGCCCACAGGGGAATAGAGAAAGCGTATGTAGGTGCGGGACAAGTATTGGCTCAGTTATCCTTGCCATCATCCGTTTCAAATACCTTGAAGGAGTATGTTCTCCACCCAAGCCTAATGGACTCAGCTTTACAGGCGACGATCGCTTATTCTATGAATTCTGGCGGCATGCCCCCGATTTCGGTGAACCCGGTGATGCCTTTTGCCCTTCAGGAACTGGATATTCGGGGGGAGTGCACGCCGAATATGTGGGCATGGATACGAAACAACGATAAGGATGCAAAGACAGGTTTAACTCCAAAGCTGGATATCGATATATGTGATGATCAGGGCAATATTTGTGTTCGTATCAAAGGATTCTCAACAAGGGTGCTGGAAGGGGAGCTTGAGGTAAGCAGTCGGTCTAATTCGGCTCCACAGGAGGCAATGGTACAAACGCCTGTTGGAAATATTCATCTTAGTCCAGCATGGGAGGCCGTCCCGGTAGAGAATGGCACATGGCAGGCGCATGATTCCGATCATGTGATCTATGTTGGTGGGGAAGAGAATAGGAACATGATTCAACAGATGTACCCGCGGGTGCATTTTTTTAATATGAAACCAGCAGATACGATATCAGAAATTGCTGCAAAACTTGAAGCTTTCGGCATAGTTGATCATATCGTGTGGGTTGCTCCTGCAGGTACGTCAACTTCCCTGGAAGACGAAAAACTGATTGAACGACAGGAGTATGGCGTTATTCCATTGTTCCGCTTGATTAAAGCGTTCATTGGATTGGGTTATTCTGCCCGCAGCTTGGGATGGACAGTGATCACATTGGACACGCAGAGGGTTAACGAATCTCGCAAGGTCGATCCTTCGCATGCCGGCATTCACGGTCTGGTAGGTTCAATGGCAAAAGAATATCCGAGCTGGAATATCCGAATTATCGATTTGGAGGCTGGTAGTCTGTGGCCTGTAACCGAGATATTCACTCTTCCTGCTGATCGGCGCGGACACCCTTGGGTGTACCGGAAACAGCAGTGGTACCGGCAGCAGCTTATACCATTGAATACTACTGAAACGGCGGAATCAAGCTTTAGGCACGGTGGCGTATATGTCGTAATTGGAGGAGCTGGCGGTATCGGCAAGGCATGGAGCGAGTATATGGTTCGTGCTTATGGAGCCCATGTGGTGTGGATCGGCCGCAGACAGATGGATGAACATATGCGGGCGGATTTGGATAGAATCGCTCGTTTTGGACCCAGACCCGTCTATATCTCAGCAGATGCAGCCGATTATGAAGAACTCAGAGCAGCTTATGAAAAAATAAAGCAGACATTTTCGCGAATTAACGGCGTTGTGCATTCGGCGATGGTGCTGTCGAATCGAAGCCTCCTGGACATGGAAGAGGATCAATTCAGATCAGGACTATCGGCCAAGATTGACGTGACCGTACGGATGGCCCAGGTATTCCGTAAGGAACCATTGGATTTTGTTATGTTCTTCTCTTCCTTGATCGCTTTCATTAAAAATCCAAAACAGAGCCACTACGCGTCGGGCTGTTCGTTCAAGGATGCGTTCGCACATCGGCTTTCGCATGAATGGCCGTGCAAGGTGAAGGTAATGAATTGGGGATATTGGAGCAGCGATGACGCTTCTGCTTCAGAGGATGTACAGCAGCTGTCCCGGATCGGGATGGGGCTCATTGAGCCTGAGGCTGGCATGAAAGCTTTGGAACGATTGGTTTCCAATCCGATTCATCAAATGGCGATGATTACAACGACCAAACCTCTTATCGTGGAAGGCATGAATCCTAAAGAGCGCATCGATATCCGATCGGATAGCATACCGTCAGTGATCAACAAAATTAGGGACTATAATTCGGGAACAGCAGATCGGCTCCAGAACATGAATGAGGCCCGAAGTTTAAATAAGGAAATGATCAGCCTTCTATCAAGAATGCTGCTAAGTGAGCTATCGTCAATGGGATTATTGGAAAAGGATACGAAGTCAGCCGAGAGCAAAGCCCATACTGGAATAATCCCAATGTACCAAAAGTGGTTTGAGGAAAGCTTGCGCGTCCTTGTGCAGCATCATTACCTCTATCAGGATGGTGATATGTACAAAGTAACGGATCCGTTATCCGTCGATAAGGCTTTATTATGGAAGGAATGGGAACTGAAAAAAGTCGAATGGCTGGAAGATCCGAGTTTAAAGGCATGGATGACACTAGCTGAAGAGCTCATGCATGCATTGCCTGAAATTCTGACAGGTAAACGCCTGGCCACCGATATTATGTTTCCGAATTCCTCCATGAACCTGGTGGAGGGCATCTATAAAAATAATCCCGTCGCCGATCATTTCAATGAAGTTCTTGCCGATACCTTATTGGCGTATATGGAGGAACGGATCAACGAATTTCCTGCCATTAAAATCCGAATCATTGAAATTGGTGCCGGCACGGGAGGAACAAGCAGCAGGCTTTTCCAAAAATTAAAGCCTTACAATGATTATATCGAGGAGTATTGCTACACCGATATTTCCAAAGCGTTTTTATTATTTGCTAAGAAGGAGTACGGTCCGCACAATCCCTTTTTGACTTATAAAATATTGAATGTTGATGCGCCCGTTGCTGGCTCGAACACCCCTTCGGGTGAATTCGATATTGCTATTGCAACAAATGTGCTTCACGCGACCCGAAATATCCGCCAAACTTTACGCAATACCAAATCCGTCCTGAAAAAGAACGGTTTGATTCTAATCAATGAGCTGAGCGATAACCGATTATTTACGCACTTAACCTTTGGGCTCCTGGAAGGTTGGTGGCTTTATGAAGATGCACCTTTACGCATTCCTGGTAGTCCGGGTCTGTATCCCGAAACCTGGAAGGACGTGTTGGAGTCCGAAGGCTACGAAGCGGTTTTTTTTCCGGCAAAAGAGTCTCATGAATGGGGACAGCAGATCATTGCGGCAAGTAGTAACGGGGTGGTCCGAGTGAAACAAGTGCCCCATTCAGACAGAGCCGATGCGGAGGTCAAACGCACGTCTAATGCCAAACCATATGATACGAGGGACAGGTTGGGAACAATTTCCACAGTGGAAGAGCAGGCTCGAGTAAAGAACGTTGCCGCTAAACAGGCCAGCACGGTTATGACCGAACAGATGCTGGAAGATCATGTGAAGGAGACCATCATTGAGAAGCTTTCCGAAGCATTAAAAGTAAATAGGAGCGAAATCGAGTTGGAGGAGTCCTTTGCCGATTATGGTCTGGATTCCATTATCGGGGTTCATCTGGTACAAGTCCTTAATCAAGCCTTACGAATCGAACTCGATACCACGAGCCTCTTTGATTACAGTTCAGTTAAGCAGCTTACAGCTTATATTTTATCGGATCACAGGGATGCAGTCGCTGGCCTGCTTGGGCAGAATTTAAACAAAGCAGTCGTCTCTGATGACAATCGGCGGGATATACCTGAACTAGGTGAAGCAGCATCGCCATCTTATTCCAGCCGGTTTATCGACAAGGCTTCTTTATCAGGCAAGCAAGCCGCTGATCTCGTAAAGCATGAGGTCGCTCCTGTGACACCCATGAACAAAGAACCGATTGCCATTATCGGAATGAGCGGAAAGTATGCTAAATCAGCTAACGTGAACGAACTATGGACGCACTTGTCCAACGGAGCAGAACTTATTGGAGAGTCTCCGCGTTGGGATCTCTCGGCACATTATCCGAAAGAGGCCCAGTATTGCGATCGCGGTGGTTTTGTAGAGAATATAGATCAGTTTGACCCATTCTTTTTTAATATTAATGGCCTGGAAGCCAGCTATATGGATCCTCAGCAAAGGATATTTATGGAGGAATGCTGGAAGGCACTGGAGGACTCAGGTTATGCCGGATCCAGGATTCAGGGACGCGAGTGCGGCGTTTATGTCGGCTGTCTTGGAGGTGCGGGCGATTATCAACAGCTCTTCGGAGATGATGCGCCGGCGCAAGCATTCTGGGGCATAGCCGGGTCGGTCATTCCGGCACGGATTGCGTATTATCTTGATCTCAAGGGGCCGGCCATCGCCATTGATACGGCCTGTTCCAGCTCATTAGTCGCCGTCCATATGGCATGTCAGGGGTTATGGTCAGGCGAGACAGAAATGGCATTGGCTGGAGGCGTGTTTATCCAGTCTACGCCATGGTACTACTTGAGCACCAACAAAGCGGGAATGCTCTCGACAACGGGCCACAGCTATACTTTTGACGAGCGTGCTGACGGATTTATCCCTGGTGAAGGGGCGGGTGTTCTTGTGCTGAAGCGTCTTCAGGAAGCGATACATGACGGGGATCATATTTATGGAGTCATTCGCGGATCGGGAATGAACCAAGACGGAACGACGAACGGCATAACGGCGCCAAGCGCCGTCTCTCAGGAACGCCTGGAACGAAACGTATATGATACCTTTCAAATTGATCCTGGCGATATACAGGTTGTTGAAGCTCATGGAACGGGCACGAAGCTGGGAGACCCGATTGAGTATCAGGCACTAACGAAGGCTTTTAGAAATTATACCGACAACAAGGAGTACTGCGCGATCGGCTCAATCAAGACCAACATCGGTCATGCGGCCCATGCGGCTGGCGTCGCGGGAATCATTAAGGTTTTGCTGTCTTTGAAGCATAAGCAAATTCCGCCTACGCTAAATTTTGAAACGGGGAATTCGAATATTCAGTTTAAGGACAGCCCCTTTTATGTAAATACGAGCCTCAGGAATTGGGAGAAAGGAAGGAGTGGTAAAAGACGAGCAGCCGTGAGCTCCTTCGGATTCAGCGGAACAAACGCCCATATTGTTATAGAAGAGGGACCGGAACCAACAGGGAGACATACCGACAAACCGGGATATCTGATTGTGTTATCTGCACGTACGCCTGAGCAGCTGCGCAAGCAGGCGAATCAACTACTGGATTACTGCCAGGATGACAGGCAAGCGGACTGCGGAAACCTTAGCTATACCTTGTTGGCGGGAAGAAAGCATTTTAACAACCGGTTAGCCTGCGTAGTTCGGAGTTTGGATGAATTAACGATATTCCTTGGTAAATGGCTGGCAAGAAGCAAGGTACCACAGGTTTATATTTCGGAACTGAATGAAAATGATCGCCGGGAACAGCCTTCCTTAAAGCGATACGGAAACCAATGCATCAAGGAATGCCATTCGGTCGAACCCACCGAATATATGGAGCGGCTAACAACCATTGCTGAGTTATATATTCAAGGATATGGGCTTGATTATGAAGCGTTGTTCACGAATGAACGCTATACCATCATATCTCTGCCAACCTATCCCTTTGCAACTGAACGCTATTGGGTACCGGATGAAAAAAGCAAAGGCAGTTCTTCTATTGAATCAGCCCCACATGGGCAGGCCATGCTGCACCCTCTGCTTCACCAGAACACATCGGATCTTTCGGGAGTCCGCTACAGCTCGACTTTTAACAGAGGCGAACCTTTACTGGCTTCAACTGATGTCTCAGGAAGAAACATATTCTCGGGGATGATATATCTGGAGATGGCTAGGAAAGCAGCGGAGTTATCGAGGGGAGTTTTCTTTGACCCTCCTGAAGTGATCCAGATCAAGGATGTAGTTTGGTCCCAACCGGTTGAATTTGTGCAAGAAGACTTGCAGCTTCATATTGATATCTTCCCGGATGAGGGAGACCTTTCATATGAAATCTACAGTACAGTTGACAAGAATAGCATAGATCCGGTTATACACAATCAGGGACGGGTGTCGACAACTGCCCTACAAAGCGCGGCATCGCGGGCTGATATGAGTCTTGTACAGGCACAATGCAATGTGAAATATTTCTCGAAGTTTGATTGGTACAAGGGATATGTGGAAGCAGGAATAATTCATAGTCCTCAACAGCAAGTGGTAGAGGAGATGTTTATCGGACATCACCAGCTGCTCGCGAAGCTTTCAATGCATTCTGCTTTCCGGGCTTCATCCCATCATTTCATACTGCATCCAAGTCTAACCGAGGCAGCTATGCAAGCGACGTTAGGCCTCTTGCCAGATTGGGATGAGCAAATGGGTAGCGGAATCGTGGGTTCTGCACAACCACTATCCTTGCAGGAGGTTCACATGATCGGTAAGCCAACTCCATTGTCATGGGTTCACGTACGAAACAGTGCGTACGGCGTTCAGGGGACAAATATCAAAGTGGATATTGACTTCTACGATCATCACGGAGCGTTATACGCAACCATGAGAGGACTTACAGCGCGATTGGAGAGCAACGGACAGCACACCGTAAAACACGCAAAGGTTGGAGGAGGATTACAAATATGAGAAATCAGGATGCTCTTTCAAGTTCAAAAGGATCAGTGTCTGCTTCAGCGGTCCAGTTGTTTACACCGATCTATAAAGAATCAGAGACCATGAATGGTGGGAATCCGTCGAGTTATGTCCGGCATCTAGCCATCTTTTGTGAGATGGATCATTCAACCTTCGAAAGTCTACAGAGCGGGCTGACAGGCATTGAGTGCCTGATGCTTCAGTCACCTTCTTACCTGGAGATCAATCAACGCTTCCAATCTTATGCACAGCAGTTTCTTGACCTCGTGAAAACGATAATGGAGCAGAAAGTGACCGGCGAGGTGCTTATTCAACTTGTGGTGCCGGTTCAGGGTGAGCAGAAGCTGTTCACCGGACTTTACGGCATTCTAAGAACAGCCCATATGGAAAACCCGCGATTAAGCGGTCAACTGATAGAAATAGAACCGGATGTAGAGGCATCAATACTCGTGCAGATGCTTAACCACAGCAAGGGGTTGGCAGTAGATATCATACGCTTTGATCAAGGAAAAAGGTGGGAGGCAGGGTGGAATGAAGTTATTGTTCCGCCGGTGGAGGCGAGCATTCCATGGAAAGACAACGGGGTTTATCTGATTACCGGAGGCGCAGGTGGACTCGGACTCCTGTTTGCGGAAGATATTATCCGGCAAGTTAACGATCCAGTATTGATTCTTACCGGTCGTTCTGTACTATCTATGGATAAAGAAGCCAAACTTCATGAGATGAGAGCAACAGGGGCCAGAATCGATTATAAACAAACGGATGTGTCTCTTAAGGACCAGGTAGAACCTCTGATTCATGACATCCTGGAGGAATTCGGAAGCCTGCATGGGATCATCCATGGTGCAGGTGTCGTTTGTGACAATTTCATACTTAAGAAGACCGGGAATGAATTGGAGCAAGTGCTGAATCCCAAAGTGTCAGGGACGACATATCTAGATTCGGCCACCAAGGATTTGCCGCTGGATTTCTTTATTTTCTTCTCGTCGATCGCGGGCTGTTTCGGCAATCCGGGACAAGCGGATTATGCTGCTGCGAACGCATATATGGATGCCTATGCGGCGTATAGAAACGGTCTCGTAGCATCCGGACTGCGCCAAGGCCAATCGTTGTCCATCAACTGGCCATACTGGAAGGATGGCGGAATGGAAGTTGATGAAATAACGGAGAAATCGATGATGCAAAGCTGGGGCATGACGGCTCTGGACACGAAAACCGGTATACAGGCTATGCATCAAGCACTGGCTTCCGGTCATGATCGAGTCCTCATCCTGTCAGGTCAAGTAGATCAGATCAGAGAGAGGCTGCTACCCGGTCCCACTCCTAAATCAGCAGCTTCTGAACCAACAAAGCGTCACCAAGTCGATGAGGGCTTGTTAAGAGACAGAACGGGCCGTCAACTCAAAGTCCTCTTCGGAGAAGTGACGCGACTCGAGGTTACCCAATTACATGTGAATGAACCCCTTGAGAGTTATGGAATCGACTCGATCATGATCAACCAATTGAATGCCAAGATGGCAGGGATCTTCGGGGAGCTTTCCAAAACATTGTTCTACGAGTACCAGACATTAGGTGAAGTCCTTGATTATCTGACTGCGGAACACACGGAACGATGTGTGTGGTGGACAGGGCTGGGAGAGCAGAGTGAGGAGGGATCTGCAAGACCATCGGTGGAACCGCGTTCCGGTGAACCTTTTCCTGTTCTCGTTTCATTCCGTAAAGAGAAGAACCGTTCTACCCGCTCTCCAATCCATAAACCTGAGCTCAAATCGCGAGAACCCATTGCTATTATCGGTATAAGCGGACGCTATCCTTCTGCCCGCAATCTCAACGAATATTGGGAGAATCTTAAGGCAGGCAGAGATTGTATTACCGAAATACCTGATGACCGCTGGCCGATGGAAGACTTCTTCGATCCGGATCCACAGGAAGCGGTGGCGCAAGGCAAGAGCTATAGTAAATGGGGAGGCTTTTTAGAGGGATTTGCGGATTTTGACCCTTTGTTTTTCAATATTTCTCCCCGCGAAGCCATGATGATGGACCCTCAAGAGCGCTTGTTCATCGAGTCCTGTTGGGAAGCGTTAGAAGACGCGGGTTATACGCGGGAGCATCTGGCGATCAGGCATCATCGCCGGGTAGGCGTTTTTGCCGGGATCACGAAGACGGGTTACGATCTGTACGGCCCCGGTTTATGGGAGCAGGGGGAACATGTTAACCCATACACCTCCTTTAGCTCAGTCGCGAACAGAGTTTCGTACTATCTGAATTTACAAGGACCGAGCATGCCGATTGATACGATGTGCTCTTCCTCTCTGACCGCGATTCATGAAGCCTGTGAGCATCTTCATCTGGGAGAATGTGAAATGGCGATCGCGGGCGGCGTGAATCTGTACTTGCACCCTTCCAATTATCATTGGCTGAGCGTACAACAAATGCTCTCGAAGGATGGCAGATGCAAAAGTTTTGGCCAGGGCGCAAACGGATTTGTTCCTGGCGAAGGCGTGGGGATCGTTCTTCTGAAACCTCTGTCACGTGCAATTGCAGATGAAGATCAAATTCATGCCGTGATTAGAAGCACCAGTACGAACCATGGCGGTAAAACCAACGGCTATACTGTACCCAATCCTGTAGCGCAGGGAGAACTCGTCCGTGCTGCACTGGATAAAGCAGGCATAAATGCAAGAGCGATCAGTTATATCGAAGCGCACGGAACAGGAACCGATCTCGGCGACCCCATTGAAATTACGGGGCTTACCCAAGCATTCTCTAAAGATACACGGGATACGGGGTTTTGCTCCATCGGTTCAGCCAAATCCAATATCGGCCATTTGGAAGCGGCAGCCGGCATGGCAGGTCTAACCAAAATCGTCTTGCAAATGAAGCATAAGATGCTGGTACCCAGTCTGCATGCTAAAGAACTGAATTCGAACATTAACTTTGCCAACACGCCTTTTGTCGTCCAACAATCGCTTCAGGAATGGCAAAAACCGATGATTCATATGGATGGAGAGCTTATAGAGTTTCCTAGGATAGCGGGTGTCTCGTCCTTTGGAGCAGGCGGTTCCAATGCCCATGTCATCTTAGAAGAATATACGCCTGAGGAGACGTATCGCCCGGCCCCGTCTTCTCAAGATGGTCTTCCTGTGGTTATTCCGTTGTCAGCCAAAAACCAACCATGCCTAAACGAGAGAGTGAAACAGCTCTTGGAGATGATGGCTGAGGAGGATTTATCGGATAGTCAGCTCTTTGATACGGCTTACACTCTTCAGGTTGGGCGAGAAGCCATGGAAGAACGGATTGCAGTCGTTGCGGAATCGATTCAAGATCTTCAAGCTAAGCTAGCGCGTTATTTGACGGGACACAACGATATTGATGGACTTTACAGGGGCCAGATGAAGCCGGGTAAAGAGCAACAGAGTATAGAAGAAGCGGATTCATCCATGGAGAAGCTGGTACTGGAGCGGAATTTTCGTAGCATCGCCATGATATGGGTTCAGGGCCTGCGCGTGGATTGGAATATCCTGTATAGGAATGGCGTTAAACCACGTCGTCGAAGCCTGCCCGTCTATCCCTTTGCGAGGGAACGATATTATATTGCAGAGAAACAGTTGATTAATGAAGGCGTTGTTTCATCAACCCGGAAGTCGCTCGTGGACTCGGCGGATGTGAATGAGTCTGCAAGGATGGAGATGGATGGAATCTCCAAGGAAACAAACCACGCGGCAAGTCATCGAAGAGCTGTGTCAGGTAAAGGCCGGCGAAGAGAAATGAGAGGCATGAACACGAAGCAGTGCATTGAATGGGATTTGAAGGAACAGATCGGTATATTGCTCCAAATTCAGAAGGGTAGGCTGGACAACGAAATCAATCTTGCTGATTTTGGCTTTGACTCCATAAGTTTAACCCATTTGGCGACCAGGCTGTCTAAGCATTATGGGGTGGAACTAACACCTTCGGTATTCTTCGGTCATTCCACGATAAGTAAAATAACGGAGTATTTGATGAAGGAGCATCAAGAAGCACTTGCCGAGTTCTACTATGAGGCTGACGAGCACAGGCCTGCAAAGATCGCTCCCCAAACACGCCCCATCGCGCAGTCAAAGGTGAAGCTAAGCAGGAACTTATCTGATGATGCCCATGAGCCCATCGCCGTTATCGGCATGAGTGGACGATTCCCGGAAGCGAGAAACGTTGAAGAAATGTGGACGATTCTAACCGAGGGAAGGAACGCAGTGAGAGAAATTCCCGCTGATCGGTTTGATTGGCGTCATTATTACAGTCCCTCAGACAAGGATCCTCACAAGACAGACAGTAAATGGTGCGGTTGTATCCCAGGCGTTAGCGAATTCGATCCGTTATTCTTCGAGATCTCACCTAAGGATGCGGAATCAATGGATCCGCGGCAGCGCTTATTGCTCCAGGAAGCCTGGAAGGCGTTGGAGCATGCTGGCTACGGAGACCAAAAAATCAGAGCTGGGAAAATTGGCATGTTTGTGGGTGCTGAGCAAGGGGATTACCAGCAGCTAGTTAGAGGAGAGGCAGGGATTACCTCCAACCATAATGCTATTCTAGCGGCAAGGCTGTCCTATTTTCTGAATTTGAATGGTCCGGTACTCACGGTGGATACGGCATGTTCTTCTGGGCTGGCCGCAGCACACCAAGCTTGTCTCAGCCTTCGCAATGATGAGTGTGATACGGCCATTGCTGCCGGTGTCAATCTGATGCTTACTCCAGACCCGTATGTTGGAATGAGTCAGGCCGGGATGCTCTCCAGGGATGGTACATGCTTTGCATTTGATAAACGGGCGAACGGGCTTGTTCCTGGAGAAGCGGTCACCGTGGTTGTGCTCAAGCGTTTATCCAGGGCAGAAGCCGATGGGGATTCGATCTTGGCGGTGATCCGCGGCAGCAGTATCAACTATGACGGCAAAACAAACGGAATCACGGCTCCGAGCGGAGTTACGCAAACCGAGCTTGTGAAAGCCGTTTATGAACAGTCCCGTGTTAACCCGGGTGATATTGAATATGTCGTAACACACGGGACCGGAACGAGACTGGGGGATCCGGTAGAGGTAAACGCCCTTCAAGATGCATTCAAAGCCTATACGGATAAACAAGGATATTGCGCGATTACTTCCAATAAAACGAATTTTGGGCATACCTTCGCCGCTTCTGGGTTAGTCAATATGATCAATCTGATACAAGCTTTCCGTCATGAAACGATTCCTGCAAGCCTGAATTTTGAGCAGGAGAATGATTATATCCATTGGACGGAGAGTCCTTTTTATGTCAATACAACGAATAAACCCTGGCCAGCCAGCGGAAATAAAAAACGTCTGGGTGCCGTAAGTGCGTTCGGAATGAGCGGAACGAACGTTCATATGGTTTTGGAGAGCTACGTTACAGCTTCCGAAGAAGAGCCAGCAGGCATTCCCCCTTATCATTTGCTTACGTTCTCTGCCAAATCGAAGGAAGCATTGGAAGAGAAGATTCAAGATATGGTTGTCATGCTAGGAAAAGCGGATGCATCACAGGAATCGTTGAGCAAAATAAGTTATACCTTGTTGGAAGGACGACAGCATTTTAACCATCGTATGGCAGTTGTTGCTGGGGATAAACAGGACGCAGAATATATATTATCGGCTAACGGGGATACATTACGACTGCCCAATCGCTTTGCTGGAAAAGTGCCACGTGATTTTGAAGGCCAAGCTTTGATTCAGCAGTACGTCAACGATCTACTGAGATCTGCCCAATCTCTGAAGGAAGATCCGGATAAATACCGGGAAGCACTCTATGCATTAGCTGATCTGTACTGCCAAGGGTATGAGATCAGCGGCGATGGTTTATATGACGGTGCACTGGCCCAGCTGACAGAGCTTCCGACTTATCCATTCGCCAGAGAGCATTATTGGGCATCTGTCCAAGACGCGACCGCTGGCGTTCCAAATACGAAACCCGGGCGCTTCCGAATCATAAACAGGCCCCGAAGAGATGCACATCATGGGCCTTCAGTGGAACAAGATCAGCTTCGAATAACAGAAGGTGCGGCGCCGCAAGAAGCTTACGAATTGATGACATTTGAAGAGGTCTGGGAAGAAGAGGCTTTAGAGGATATCCATAACGCCGATTTAAAGACGCTGGTTTGTTTCCTAACAGAAGAGGAGAGCAAACAGATTGTTATGGACAAAGCCACAGCCTTGGGTGGAGACACGCAGGTTATTTTTGTTTCGCGAAGTACCGTCTTTGACAAGAAATCCAGGCACGATTACAGTATTCCCGCGACGAATAGGGATTCATATGTACAGGCGCTGTCGAGTATCCGTGAGGATTTCAAAGAGATCGATGCCGTGCTGTATTTATGGCCTATTGAAGATGCTGCATACATCAAAGATTATTCCAGCATCGTGCATATGGTTCAGGCTATCGCTGCCGCAAAATTAAAACCGAAGCAGTTGTTGCTTGCCGGCCAATTCGAGAATCCGATTGAGCGATGTTATATGGAATCATGGATTGGCTTTGAGCGATCTTTAGGTCTCGTACTGCCAAATGTTAGCGTAAGTGTCGTTTCCATTGAGTTGCAGGCACGGTTGCGAAAGGAGTCTCTGATCGTCCCGATTGGGAAGCTGTGGACGGAACTTCAAGCAAACCAATCAGGAAGTGTACTGTATCAGGACGGTAAACGATATATTTGCCGAGTCAAGCCCACCATGCTGGAGATTGATTCCATCATGTTGAAGCGAGGGAGAACCTACCTGATTACCGGCGGATGCGGCGGCTTGGGGCTTCTTTTTGCCAGACATATCGCAAGCCGATATGCTGCGAATTTAATCCTTACAGGCAGATCCCCAATGAATGATGAGATACGGGCCGGCATCAAGGAGCTGGAGGACCTGGGCAGTCAAGTTCTATATCTCCAATCCGATATTTGTGACGTGGAACATATGCGTGAAGGTTTGGTCGCTGCAAAGGCTCGTTTCGGACCTATTCATGGGGTTATTCATGCGGCCGGCATGTCAAGCCGTCAAAATATTCTTGAAAAAGAGCTGGAAGATTTCCATGCAGTGCTCGCTCCTAAAGTGGAAGGAACACTCGCACTGGATGAAATACTTCAGGATGAGCAGCAGTTGGAATTTATCTGTTATTTCTCATCCACCTCGGCTGTGATCGGCGATTTTGGTTCATGCGACTACGCCATTGGAAACCGGTATCAGATGGCATATGCGCGACATCGGAACGAACAGAACCGGGCCGGTCGATCCATCGTGATCAATTGGCCGCTTTGGAAGGAAGGCGGCATGGGCTTTCAGGATCAGGATAATACTGAGATGTATTTGAAATCCAGCGGTCAGCGCTTGCTGGAAACTGAAGAGGGCTTACAGGTATTTGAGCGTATTCTTTCTCACAGTCTTTCGCAGCATCTGGTGCTGGTTGGTCAGCGGAGCCGGGTGCATCGATTCCTGGGGCTGGCCAACAACGAGAATTCATCAGAAGCGAATAGACAAACACGAATTACCGTAAATGCGAACGCTGCTCCCGGCAAGGGATGGCGGAATGAAATGAAGGGATTGAGCCTTGCGCAGTGCTTGGAATGGGATATGAAGGAAATCGTAAGCGAGCTCCTTAAGATCCCTCGCGATAAGCTGGATTTAGACGAAAATTTGGCGGAATTCGGCTTTGATTCCATCAATCTTGCACAATTTGCCAATGTGCTGACCGGGCATTATAGCTTGGATATCACACCTTCGTTGTTCTTCGGACAATCCACGATCGGAAAATTAATCGATTATTTTTTGAAAGAGCATAACGAAATGACGACGGAATTTTATCGAGAAAGTCAGATTTCAGATACGGAATCGCCAAACCACCCGGACACAGCTGCAGCTGAGCCAAAAGCATTCAAGAGAGCGAGGGTGCAGGAACGAATAGCTTCATCATCATCAAACCTCCAAGAGCCTATTGCGATCATTGGCATGAGCGGACGGTTTCCGGAAGCTCGAAACATCGATGAGATGTGGACGATCCTGGCGGAAGGCCAAAGTGCCGTGTCGGAAGTTCCTGCCGAGAGATTCGATTGGCGGCGATACTATGGGGATGGCGAGCAGGAATCAACGTCAATCCATTGCAAATGGTGCGGAACCATTCCGGGCGTCCGTGAATTTGATCCGATGTTTTTTGAGATTTCGCCTAATGAGGCGAAAACGATGGATCCGAGACAGCGGCTATTGCTTCAGGAATCCTGGAGGGCGTTGGAAGATGCCGGTTATGGGGAGGACAAGCTCGGCGGATGCAAGATCGGGATGTTTGTTGGAGTCGAAGACGGCGACTATCATCTGCTTGTGAAAGACAAAGGGAGTATAACCTCTAACCATAATGCTATTCTGGCAGCGCGATTATCGTATTTTCTGAACTTGACCGGGCCGAATATGGCCATTAATACAGCATGTTCATCGGGACTGGTTGCAGCTCATCAAGCGTGTATGAGCCTTCGTAATGGAGAGTGCGATGCGGCCATCGTGGCAGGAGTCAATCTGCTGCTTACACCCAATGCATACGCTGGTATTAGTCAGGCCGGGATATTATCTGCAGACGGCAAGTGTTATGCATTTGACCAACGGGCTAACGGAACGGTTCCTGGTGAAGCTGTTTCCGCTTTGGTATTCAAACGCTTGTCACAAGCCGAAGCGGATGGGGACCCTATACATGCGGTGATTCGCGGAAGCGGAATTAATTATGATGGGAGAACCAATGGGATCACAGCTCCCAGCGGAATTGCCCAAACCAATCTGTTGAAAGAAGTTTACCATCAATATCAGATCAATCCAGCAGAAATAGAGTACATTGTAACCCATGGCACCGGGACAAAATTGGGCGACCCAGTAGAAATTAATGCCTTGAATGAAGCGTTTAAAGCGCATACCGAGAAACAGGGGTACTGCGCGCTTACCTCTTCCAAGACGAATTTTGGCCATACTTTTGCGGCTTCCGGACTGGTTAGCCTGATTAATCTCGTGATGTCCATGCGTCATGAAATGATTCCGCCAAGCCTTCATTTTGAGCAAGAGAACGATTATATCCAATGGGCGGACAGCCCGTTCTATGTAAACAAGAAAGCGAAGGCATGGAGTCAAGCAAACGGAGCATCCCTAAAAGGAGCCGTTAGCGCTTTCGGAATGAGCGGAACTAACGCGCACATGGTTGTCGAGAGTTATTCGAGGAAAAAAGTTGCTGTGTCCACGAAGCGACCGCCGTACTATGTGCTTGCACTTTCAGCCAAAACAAAAGAAGCGCTCGAGGAAAAAATCCGGGATATGCTTCATGCACTCGTTAACGAGAAGTGGGGTGATGAGGACCTTCAGCATATCAGCTATACGCTGCTGAATGGCCGAGTTCATTTCAGTTATCGCTGTGCCGTTGTCATACAGGATTTAAGCGATGCTGTTTATGTAATGAAACAGGCTGGGAACCGCGAGAAAGTGCCGAATCTTTTCGAAGGCAGGGTTCCCCGCGATTTTACCGGACAAAAAGCGATGCAACTGTATATACAGGAACTTCTTGCGAAGTGCCGTACCCAGCATCTTGGCAAAAGCCAATTTCAAGAGACGCTTTATGCCCTGGCGGACTTTTATTGCCAGGGATATGAAATCGAGTGGGGTCAACTTTTTGGACATGTTCGACCTTACAAGGTTAATCTGCCGACGTATCCATTTGAACGGGAAAGCTATTGGGTGAATACTGCTGAAGCAGAATTTGATGAGCCAACAATCAGGAGGATCGATGACGCAGGACCTCATCCTGCAGTAGAAGCTGAGGTGAGTCCGTTAACTGACCGCACATATGATGGGGAGATCAAAGCTGATGTTGAGATTCCACATCATTCAGCCGAAATGGATTCTGAAGCGCTGGTGTCGGCAGTTTCAGCTCAACTAAGAACCCTCTTAATGGAGGTAACCGGGATTCCCCATGATAAATTGGAGAATGCGGCCTCCTTTGAAGAATTGGGACTGGATTCCCTGATGATTCATGCGTTAAATAAAAAAATCGAGCTATGGGTTGGACAATTAGACGCCACTCTTTTTTATACGTACAACAGCATCCAAGCATTAGCCGCTTATTTGGCACGGGAATATAATGAAGGGGTTTCCAAACATGTGGATATAGCTGTGAATGGAACATCTCTGAAGAACCTAAAGCAGGTTGAGCAAGTGGGACCGGCCCCAAAACAACCTCCGCAAGCTCCTAATCCAGCAGCGATACCTTTAAGCCGTTCTATCCAATTAACGGATCGGCAGCCAAACGTCTCGACCGATATTGCCATTATCGGGTTAGCTGGGCGCTATCCGAAAGCAGATACGCTGCAGCAGTTCTGGAACAACCTGTACGCAGGAAAGGACTCCATTGAAGAAATTCCGGCAAGCCGCTGGTCTTTAGACGGCTTCTATGAACCGGACCGGTCCAAAGCGGTAGCGAGAGGTTTAAGCTATAGCAAGTGGGGAGGCTTCTTGGATCGCATTGAATATTTCGATCCATTGTTTTTTAATATTTCACCGAGAGACGCCATGTACATGGATCCGCAGGAACGCTTGTTTCTTGAGGTTGCCTGGGGCTGTATGGAGAATGCGGGATATACCCGGAAATCGCCGAAGCGGGATGGGTATGGAAATCAAATCGGAGTCTTTGTCGGGGCTACTTTTAACAACTATCAGTTGTTTATGGCCGATGCTGCCGGGCAAGCCAATAAAGAGATGTATCTGGCGACAAGCCAGATGTTCTCGATAGCAAACCGGGTGTCTTATATCATGGATTTTACAGGTCCGAGTTTGACGGTGGACACAGCATGTTCTTCATCCCTATATGCTGTTCACTTGGCTTGTGAAAGCATTCGAAATGGGCAGTCCCGGATGGCAATCGCCGGCGGTGTAAATCTTTCGCTCCATCCCAGCAAGTATATTACATTGTGCCAGGGACAATTCAGCGCCTCCGACGGAAGATGCCGGGCTTTTGGCGAAGGGGGAACAGGTTATGTGCCGTCTGAGGCGGTAGGCGCCGTATTTTTGAAACCTTTGCAGGAGGCAATCAAGGATCAGGATTCCATTTATGGGGTCATAAAAGGAACCGCGGTCAGTCATGCGGGCAGGACGAACGGTTATACGGTACCAAGTCCAGTGTCCCAGTCTCAGGCGATTGAAAAGGCGCTTATCCAAAGCGGGATTGATCCAAGAAGCATCAGTTCCATTGAAGCTCACGGCACCGGAACTTCCCTCGGGGATCCGATTGAGATTAAAGGCTTGACGGATGTATTCGGCAAATATACCGGGGATACAGGATATTGCTCCATTTCTTCAGTCAAATCCAACATTGGACATGCAGAGGCAGCGGCTGGTATTGCGCAGCTTACCAAAGTATTACTTCAATTGAAGCATCAAACCTTAGTGAAAAATGTCATGCACGGGCATGGTTTAAACCCTAATATTGACTTTGATCGGACGCCATTTGTTGTGCAGCGTGATACCGCTCATTGGAAACGTCCAACGATTGATGGACAGGAAGTTCCTCGCCGTTCCGGTATTTCATCCTTCGGTGCAGGGGGAGCTAACGCACATATCATAGTTGAAGAGTATGTCCCGGTAAACGATCCACGGGCCCGCATTGCCGTCAATTCGCAAAGTCCTGCGCTAATCCTCTTATCGGCTAAAAACGAAGACAGGCTCCGGGAAAAGGCCAGGCAGTTATTGTATGCCATTACGGAAGAACAGTTCTCGGACGGCGCGCTTGCTGATATTGCCTATACGCTTCAAGTGGGGCGTGAAGCCATGGAAGAACGATTGGCATGGATCGTAGGGTCTATGGACGATCTTAAGATGAAGTTGGAAGGATTCATTGAGGGCCGTGGTCATATCAAGGACATGTTCCGGGGACAGGTTAAACGCAATAAGGAGACGTTGTCAGTCTTCGAAGCGGATGAAGAGTTTCAGGAAGCCGTTATCAAATGGATCCAGCGCGGAAAATACGCCAAACTTCTCAATCTTTGGGTAAGAGGACTGGGTGTCGACTGGAACCAGATCTATGGAGACGTTAAGCCGTGCCGCATTGGCTTGCCAACTTATCCGTTTGCTGGTGAACCTTACTGGATTCCTGAATTCGAGAAGGATGCCAATGCAACAGAGCCTGTTGGAGTTCCGGCCGTATCGGTTGTTCATCCTTTACTTCACCGGAATACCTCCGATCTTTCGGGGCTGCGTTTCAGTTCGGTCTTTACGGGGGGCGAGTTTTTCCTTAAGGATCATGTTGTGAAGGGACAGCGGGTTCTGCCTGGAGTGGCTTATCTTGAAATGGCTCGAACGGCCGTAGAACAAATTGCCGGAGAGACGCTGGAGCAAGGTCGCACAGGAATTCGGCTTAAAAATGTCGTATGGGCTCGGCCCATTTTGGCGGAAGATCAACCGGTTCAAGTCCATTTGGATCTATATCATGAGGACAATGGTGAAATTTCCTATGAAGTATACAGTGAGCAGGAAGCGGGAGGAGAACCGGTGCTGCACAGTCAGGGAAGTGCGGAAGTATGCAGCATGAATGATCATGCTTCGTTGGATATTGAATCGCTTCTGACTGAATGCAATCGGGACATCATTTCATCAAGCAAGATCTATGAAACCTATAGCGCAATGGGTATACAATACGGTCCGGCACATCAATGCATACAAAAAGTCTATTTGGGCAGTGGCCAGGCTTTAGCGAAGCTGTCTCTTCCATCCAGCGTGACCGACGCAGCTACTCCTTTTAAACTGCACCCCAGCCTAATGGATTCTGCTCTGCAGGCCACCATATCCATGATGATGAGCCCAGATTCAGCGTCGACTGCTTCATTGAAGCCGGGACTTCCGTTTGCCCTTCAAGAGCTGGAGGTATTCGGCAGCTGTCCTTCCGAGATGTGGGCACGAATCCGGTACAGTGACGGAAATAAACCAGAGAGTAAAGTGCAGAAACTGGATATCGACCTATGTGATGTTCTGGGTAAGGTTTATGTAAAAATGAAGGGGTTTTCAACCAGGGTGTTTGACGGAGAGGTGAAATCATCGACGGTTTCGGAAACGCCTGGCATCCTCATGCTGGAACCGATCTGGAGGGACCAGCCAGCTGCTCGGATTAGCAGTGCCCCGGAGTATGCCAAACACTTGGTGTTCCTGTGTGAAATCGGTTCGGGCATGGAGCAGAGTTTAAACCATCCGTTGAGCCAGGCCCGTTGCATTACGCTGGAATCATATCAGGAACGAATAGAAGAACGGTTCATAACGTATTCGGCCCGAATCTTTGAGGAAATTCAAGCGATCCTGAGAGACAAGCCCAAAGATAAAATCCTTATCCAGGTGTTGTCACTCTCGCAGCATGATCAGCTGTTGTTATCGGGGATCTCCGGCTTGATGAAGGCTGCACAGTCGGAAAACTCCAAGCTGGTATGTCAATATATCGAAATAGAATCCGTTGATTCTAATATAACGGACGTATTCATGGAGAACAGTCAATATCCAATGGATCAACGCATTCGGTATCGGGACGGCAAACGTTGGGTTGCCGGATGGGATGAACTCCAAGCTGATGCTATGCAGGCGGCTGCTCCCTGGAGAGACCGAGGCATTTACCTAATCACAGGTGGTGCAGGAGGTCTTGGCATCATTTTTGCCAAAGAGATTCTCCATAAAGCGAAAGGGGCCGTATTGATTCTTACCGGACGCTCATCACTGCATGAGGACACGCATGCCGAGCTGGATAAACTGCGGGTTCTTGGAGCCAAGGTTGATTATCGACAAGTCGACGTGACAAATAAGCAGCAGGTTACTTCCTTAATTCAGAGCATTCATGAGGAATACGGAAGCCTGAACGGCATCATTCATGGGGCGGGCATTATCCGGGACAATCTAATTCTCAGAAAAGATGTCGAAGAGCTGGAAAACGTGATGGCACCCAAAGTAAGGGGACTCGTAAATCTGGACGAAGCCAGCAAAGACATTCAACTGGATTTGTTCATTGCGTTTTCTTCTGTGGCTGGGGCGACGGGGAATCCGGGACAAGCGGATTATTCAGCCGCTAACGCTTTCATGGATGCCTACGCGGAGTATAGAAATGCGCTTACGGCTTCCAGGCAAAGGCATGGACGCATGTTATCCATCAATTGGCCGCTCTGGAAAGAAGGCGGTATGCGTGTTGACGAGGAAGTCGAAAAAATCATGATGAAGAGCCTGGGTACTGTCCCAATGCAGACTTCGACAGGTATCCAAGCGCTGTATCAGGGGTTTGCCTCAGGAAGGAACCAGGTGGTAGTAATGACAGGCATCATGTCCCGAGTGAAGCCTAGAATGCTGCCTGCAGCCGCATCCGTTCAGCATGAGAACATGCCAGCACCCGTTAAGTCAGAGGATACCAACTTGGCGAAAAGGGTAGAATCTGCCTTGGTCCAGACGGTATCCAAGCTGCTAAAGGTCAAGCTGGTAGACATCGATATGCATTCGGAGTTAAGCGAGTATGGGTTTGATTCCATCTCGCTTACGCAATTTGCCAATCATCTGAATGAGGAATACCATCTTGAATTGACGCCTACCGTGTTTTTTGAATATACGACGCTGGATAGCTTTGCCGAGTATTTGCTAGCGGAACATCGGGGGGCCTTTGATGTAAAGGCTGCATTAACCGTTGAGCAGGATATATCCGTGCCGAAGACAAGGGGGCCCGAAGAAGAAGAGATTCCCTTGAGAAAATCACGTTCTCGCCCGGCAAGGATGGCAGTCCGGCCTGAGTCGCCGTCTCCGGACCCGAAGGCCACTGATTCTGAATCTGAGCCAATTGCGATTGTGGGCATCAGTGGCCTGTTTCCGATGGCTAAGGATGTGGATGAATTTTGGAAGAATATCGTGGAGGGCAAGGACTGTATAACGGAAATACCGAAAGAACGCTGGGATTGGAGAGAATGCTTGGACAATCCTTCTGAAGACGAAGAGCAAACTAGTCTGAAATGGGGAGGCTTTATTGAAGGCGTGGAAGAGTTTGATCCGTTATTTTTCGGTATTTCTCCGAGAGAAGCCGAAATGATGGATCCCCAACAGCGTCTCCTGCTGACCCAGGTTTGGAAGGCAGTTGAAGATGCCGGCATTTCGCCGAGTAAGCTCTCGCAACATCCTACAGGCGTTTTCGTAGCTGCAGGCCCAGGCGATTATATGAACGTCACTTCGATTTCACAAGGGAATCCCCAAGCGATGACGGGCGTGGTCCCGTCCCTGATTCCGAACCGCATTTCATATGCATTAAACTTGCAAGGTCCCAGTGAATACTACGAAACGGCTTGTTCTTCTACATTGGTAGCGTTACATCGAGCGATCAGATCCATATATAACGAAGAATGCGAACAAGCAATTGTAGGCGCTGTAAACCTGCTGATTTCTCCTATAGGCTTCATAGGCTTTGATGCTATGGGATATCTAAGCCCGGATGGAAAAGCTAAATCCTTTCAGTCCAACGCGGACGGATTTGTTCGGAGCGAAGGTGTTGGTGCAATCATCATCAAGCCATTGTCGAAAGCGATTGAGGACAATAATTTAATTTATGCTCTAATTAAAGGGACCGGCGTGTCCCATGGGGGCAAGGGAATGTCATTGACCTCGCCCAATGCCGCAGGGATGAAGGCAGCCATGGCCCAAGCATTTAAAGGCACGGGTGTTAACCCCCGGACGATATCCTATATTGAAGCCCATGGTATCGCGTCGCCTATCGCCGACGGCATCGAAGTCAATGCATTGAAGACGGGTTATCAGGAGATAGCGTCTAACGATCCATCCCCATCTGGATCTTTGGGAGAGAGCGCTTGTTATATCAGCACGCTGAAGCCTTCACTGGGTCATGGGGAAGTTGCCTCAGGCATGGCTTCGTTGATCAAGTCCATTCAGGCGATAAGACACAACCTTATCCCTGGAGTGAAACGATTTACGAGTCCGAGTCAGCATATTTCGCTGGAAGGAAGTCCGCTTCGAATTTCTGCAGAGCATCATGAATGGGAGCCGTTAACCGATGTGCATGGTAAGGTGCTCCCGCGACGTGCGGCGATAAACAGCTATGGCATCGGCGGTGTGAACGCTCATGTCATCCTGGAAGAGTATGTTCCGGCAGCTGCCGGTAACCATCAGGAACCTTCGAGGAAACCTCAGATCGTAGCTCTCTCGGCAAAAAGTACAGAGCGACTGGAAGAATACGCTCGGCACATGCTTGAATACGCAGAACGTGCGCCGGAATTCTCTTTATCCGATTTCGCATACACCTTGCAGATAGGCAGAGAACAGATGGAATCCCGGCTGGCTTTCGTTGCAAGCTGTCGCGAGGAGCTGATTAGTGGTTTCAGGCAATTCCTGAAAATATCGCAAGTCCTCCCGATGGCGAAAGATTCGCATCCCGTCATTTTTACAGGAGAGACAGTCAATTCCAAGACCAAAATGGATTCGGATGCCGTTCTAACATTATTTGCGGATAACAACCTGAATGATATCGCTCTCCAATGGACAAGAGGCGGCATATTTCCATGGGAAACACTTCACGATGCAAAAGAGGTTCGTAGAATGTCACTGCCTGTCTATCCGTTTGAGAGGAGAAGGTGCTGGCCCGATCTTGATGGCGATGGTGCAAAAGAGATCCATGAGGGACAGGTTAAACGTGCAGCTTCAACCCATCGTTTAACAGTAACCACATCGGTTATGGATGAGACGGACCCTAATGTAAGCAGCCGTGTTATCGAGATCGTATCGAAAATATTGGGAATGGCACCCCCTGAGATGAACCCAGACCGGCCTTTGGATCAATATGGGCTTGACTCCATTCTATTGATGCAGCTCTTGCAGCAATTGCAGAATCAGTTGGCCCCGGCGGTGGATCTCGTTAAACTTCAGGAATGCAGGACGCTTCTGGATATCATTACAATGATCGAATCGCTGAGCAAAGTGGATGGGTCACGCATTATCAGCCGACAAGGCAAGTCCGAAGTGCCCGGGAGTTGGCCGCAGTTTCCCGAACTAATCCTTCTTAACAATGGCTCGCAAGGATCGCCCGTATTTTGGTTTCATGGTGGCTTGGGTGGCGTGGAAATGTATCAAAAGCTGGCGCAAAAGAGCGAGCGGCCATTTTACGGCATCCAGGCAAGAGGGTGGTTAACTGATCGATCCCCGTTAAAAGGGGTTGGGGCGATGGCTGCGTACTATGCCCATATTATTCAATCCGTTCAGCCTAACGGGCCTTATGATCTGGGAGGTTACTCCTTAGGCGGAGTACTGGCGTATGAAGTGACGCGTCAATTACAGGAGCTTGGACATTCGGTGAATTCAGTGGTGATGCTGGATTCACCATATGGAAAAGAGTTTCAGCAAGGAGCCGTGTCCAGAAAGACGGCCGTATTGCAAGCCGTTAATTTGGCCCTTGCCTCAAAGAATTTCCAGGAACCGGATAAATTTATGCAGACGCTTATCCATCGGAATGAATTGGATCTGAATGTTCAGGAAGAGGAATTGTTTGAACAGTTAATTAAGCTTGGAAACACCCGCGGACTCACCAAGACGGAGGAGCAAATCATGTCGATGATCGAAGCGAATATCAAGATACAGCATGCATACCAATTTGATCGATTTTCGGTGAGGCCCCTATCCGAACCCGATGCAGTAACCTGCTACTACTTCCGCAATAAAGGTGGACTGATCTTCGGAGAGCTGGAACCCTATTTCTCTACTACCGAAGATTCTTCCGCTCTTGACCATGCAACCTACTGGGAGGAATGGGAACGTCAATTTCCTAATCTGCATGTTATGGATATAGATCCTTCCAATCATATGGTGCTGTTATCAGAAGCCAAATCTTATGAAACGATTTTTGCGTTTTGCGAAGAGTTATATTCGGAACATGGCATGACCAAAGAGTTTCTCCACATGTTTAAAGAGAAGACGAAAGAATTACACGGAGTCAAGGCATGAACGAATACCGGTTAAGCTGCAGTAAACGGCGCTTAGCCGGGAGTTTTTTGTAACCCAATGTGAAAGGGGAGGAATCATGGTTCATTACGAAGTGTTTGTACTGCGAACGGTTTCGCATCCCTTTATTAATTATAGCTATATTGTTTTTGATAAAAGCAGCCGCTCTGCCATCATCATTGATCCTTCATGGGAACTCGATACCATAATAGGCAAGCTAAACGATTTAAACGCAGATGTGAAAGGGATTATGCTGACCCATTCTCACTACGATCACGTAAATTTGGCGTCGGTGTTAACCGAGATTTATGAATGCGATGTATTCATGTCGAGCGTGGAAATTGAAGACTATGGTTTCAATTGCCGACATTTGAGAGGTTTATCCGATCATGAGGTCGTCGTGTTCGGTGAGACAAACGTGACGTGCTTGTGGACGCCCGGGATACTTCGGGAAGTATGTGTTTTTTGCTTGAAGACTGTATTTTTACGGGGGATACACTCTTTATTGAAGGCTGCGGGGGATGCAATTTTAAGGGCGGCTCCGCTGAGGCGATGTTTTATAGCATTCAAAAAATCAAATCTTTTGCGGCTCCGGAACTGCGGGTATTTCCTGGTCATTCCTATGGGACCCCTCCTGGTCAAACGATAAGTATGTTGTACGATCAGAACATCTACTTTCAATTGGATTCGCTCAAGCATTTTGTCAATTTCAGAATGAGGCCAAATCAAGAAGGAATATTTAATTTTCGATAAAATGGGAGTGAATGAAAGTGGGGAAATCGATCGTATTTTTGTTTTCGGGGCAAGGATCGCAATATTACCAAATGGGCAGGGAGTTATATCGGGATCAGCCGGTATTCCGTCATTGGATTCAGAAGCTGGATCAATATTATTATCAAATCTCCGGGAAATCGGTAACCCGCGAGCTATACGAGAATGATTATCCAATCAGCCGGCCATTTGATTCATTACCATTTACGCACCCCGCAATATTCATGATCGAGTATGCCTTAGCTCAGGTATTTATGGAATATCAGATCTACCCTGATTATGTGTTAGGCACAAGCTTGGGGGAATTTGCTTCCTGCACGGTCGCAGGTTCCATGGATTACAATTCGGCGTTGGAGCATGTGATTGCTCAAGCTGAAATCATTCAGAATCATTGCGAACCCGGGGGCATGATCGCTATTCTTGATCAGGTATCGCTATACAGCAGTGAACCGATACTTTATCAGAACTGTGAAATTGCATCGGTTAATTTTGATACGCATTTTGTCATCTCGGGAGGAGTTGCGGCCCTTTCCGAAGCGGAGTCTTATTTAAGAGATCGTAACATCATGGCTCAGCGATTACCCATTCGTCATGGTTTCCATTCCAAGTGGATCGACCCGGCAGGCCCGTATTATAAGCGCCATGTAAGCTCTTTAGCTTTAAAGTCTCCCCATACGACCATAATTTCATCTTTTAGCGGACAGAGGGTGGCTGCTTTCGAACCCGAATACTTATGGAACGTGGTGAGGGAACCGATCCGATTCCGCGATGCGTTGAAATCTTTGATGCCCCTGAAAGATAAGATTTTTGTAGATTTAGGCCCTGGAGGAACACTTGCCACCTTCATTAAGCATAATCATCAAGTGTTTGGCTCCCATGAAGTCCAAAATATACACACCGTTCTAAGTCCATTTCATAAGGATATCCATAGATTGGAACAAGTCATTTCCAAAATAAAAATGGAACGAGTAACCACTTAAGTCATTGTAAGAGCAATGATGTCGAAACCATGAGTATTTTGCGATTACCCGAGAAATAATAACTTGTTCATAAAACGTATGGGATAATAAAATACGAGCATAAACGCCTTGCAAGATATGGTTTATACCAACGATATTAAGCAGCGCGATGCTGGCATAAGATAAAAGACGTTGCGACTTTCTGGTTGCAGCGTCTTTTTGACGTTATTGCACTAAAGTTGCAGTCGCACCTCAATATCAACTACTATTTAAAGAGGGAACAGAACTTCTAGAATGTTAGCAGCGTGTTTTGTTTTTATTTACTACTCGAGTCATCACGGCTCTGAATCACACAATCGAAAGGAAGTATCCCATGAATTCTTTGCAAATCGAACAGCTCAAAATCATTCGGAATGAAATTACCCGATTTATGATGAAATACAAATTCGCCTTAGATGAGATCGAAACCAAAATGGAAATATTAAAAGAGGAGTTCCAGGCTCTTCATGATTATAGCCCGATCGAACATACGAAATCCCGCCTGAAATCGCCGGAGAGCATTATGAAGAAGCTGCTCCGAAAAGGCGGAAACATCTCTCTCAGTTCCATAGAAGATAATATCAAAGACATCGCGGGTTTAAGAATCACCTGCTCATTCATTACCGATATTTACAAAATCAGCGATATGCTGCAGAAGCAGAGCGACTTAACGGTCCTAAATGTCAAAGACTATATCAAGAATCCGAAGCCGAACGGTTACCAAAGCCTGCATCTCTTAGTCGAAGTGCCAGTTTTTTTCTCCGACCGGGTGGAGAAGGTATGCGTTGAAGTCCAAATTCGAACCATTGCCATGGATTTCTGGGCGAGCTTGGAGCATAAAATTTTCTACAAATATAATAAGTCGGTTCCTCAGCATCTGCTGGAAGAGCTTAAGAAGGCTGCCGATACGGCTAACGCGCTGGACCGTCAGATGGAGCAATTGCACCACGAAGTGCAGGCCATTAAGGATTCGGAAAGCGATGATTCGCTGCTGGAGGAATTGAAGAGCATTCAGATCAACAACCGCAAGTATGAGCTTCCGGCAGGCTTGCTTGAAGTGTTGACCGAGGATAAATAAAGTTCTCGCCGGGGGAAATAAGAAAAGTTTCACCTGTTTCATCGACCGTGCACCGGGTATATATATCCTAAGTGGGAAGTGGAAACACATCAACACCAGACGGATAACAAGACGTTAAGTCGGAATTACCGAAAGGATTTGATACCCATGTACAACATGACGAGGAATAAGGACGACACAATCTGAATTATTCCAAAGTACACCGCAAGCTATTAAAGCAATGGAATGATGGCGTCAGAATGGATATACCGCTTCCCACGATAAAAAAACTCTGCGAGTGATCTCGCGGAGTTTTTTGCTGTCGACAACCATCCAAGCACGTGCATAAAAGGGAGCAGTACGCACGATATATTAGCGCCGGGCGGGAAGCCGGTGGCTGTGAACGGATCTGTTCACAATATTGAGGGAATGGCGATCCTCGAAAGAACGGCCTCTATGATATACTTAGAAATTGGATACAATGGTAACAATCATGATTAAGATGTTATGAACCTACATAATAGAGGTGTATGTACAGTGACAACTACCGTAGTCATCGGCGGCGGCATTACCGGACTGTCGACCTTATACTATCTGCAAAAAGAGTTGAATCGCCATCAACAGGATATGGAACTGGTGCTTATCGAGGCAAGTGAAACGTTGGGAGGCAAAATCCGAACCGTTCAGAACGGTGAATTTATGATGGAAACCGGAGCGGATTCGATCGTATCCCGGAAAACGAATGTGGCACCACTTCTGGAGGAACTTCAGTTAACAGACCAGGTTGTGTATAATGCCACGGGGACTTCTTTTATATATACGACTGCAGGTTTGAAAAGAATCCCGGATGAGAGTGTATTCGGCATACCGCTTAGCCTGAAATCCTTGGCCGAAAGCGAGCTGGTGTCTGCCGAGGGGAAGGTGGAGGCGCTCAAGGACTACTACACGCCGAATGAGACGTTTACCAAGCATGATTCTCTGGGGCAGTTCCTCGAGTCTTTCCTAGGCAAGGAAACCGTTCAGAATCAGATCGCTCCGGTCATATCGGGCGTCTATTCCGGGGAGCTTCATGACCTGACCATCGCATCCACGTTTCCCTATTTGCTGGAGTACAAAAATACGTACGGCAGCATCATGGGTGGTTTGGCCGAGAATAAACAGAAATTTCTTGGTTCGGGCAATAAGAAATTTCTTTCCTTCAAAGACGGAGTCTCGGTTGTGATTGACGCATTGGCACAGAGCCTGACAGAAGCAGGTGCGAAGATATACAAGGGCGTTGCCGCAGAGAAGCTGGAGAAAACAGCTAGCGGCTACGGGATAAGGTTGGCAAATGGTGAAAAGCTTGAAGCAGATTTTGTTGTATTAAGCACGCTGGGATCTGCGGCAAAGGAACTGCTGCAAGATCCGCAGCTTAACGAGGACTTTGACCAGCTCTATACCAAATCGCTCATCAGCGTGTACCTTGCCTATGATATTCAAGACGAAGAGCTTCCTTATGATGGAACGGGATTTATTACGGCTAAGGGAACCCAGTTAAAATGTGATGCCTGCACCTGGACGAGCCGGAAATGGGAACATACCTCCGAGAATAATCGGTTATTGATGCGATTGTTCTACAAGAGCTCCAATCCGCATTATGACGAATTAATCCGATTATCCGACGAAGAATTGAAGCGTGTCGGGATGGAGGATATCCGCTGGAGTTTAGGCATCGAGGCTGAGCCCGTGTCATGCGAAGTCACCAAATGGCATGACAATATGCCGAATTATCATTTGAAGCACCGGCAAATCGTGGAGTCATTAGAGCATAAAATGGATGAACTGTATCCTAACGTGCTGCTTGCGGGATGCTCCTATTATGGAGTGGGTATACCGGATTGCATCGCAAACGGGGAGAAGACGGCAGGTCTGATCATGGAAAGGATGCCCCAATGACAATCTATATCGCTTTGCTCAGAGGGATCAATGTCGGCGGGCACAACAAAATCAAAATGGCCGATCTAAGGAAGATGCTTGAACGTATGGGCCTAGCTCGTGTGCAGACCTACATCCAGAGCGGAAACGTGCTCTTTGAATCTGCGGAATCCAAGGAAACGCTTCGAGTCCTAATGGAGCAAGGCATACTTGAAACGTTCGGCTTCCCGATATCGGTGATGCTCAGAACCTCCGAGGAAATTGAGGGGATCGTCCGGAATGGTCCATTTTCGGATGAAACGATACGTCAAGCGGAGGAGGCATCGGAGTTTGAGAGTCTTTATGTTGCCATGCTGCCGGAAGCGCCTGCTGCTGAAGACGTGGAGAAATTAAGGCTTTATGCGAACGAAAAAGAAACCTTCGAAGTTATCGGTGAAGAGGTATACTTACTGTTCAAGGAAAGCGTTCGGAATTCCAAGCTGGCGGTTCAGTTGTCGAAGCTTAGCGTACCGATGACGATGCGGAATTGGAAAACCATGAACAAGCTGGTACAACTGTCCCAGTCGATGAAGAGTGAGCAATCGCAATAATTTATACAAATGAAGGGGACATAGGTTGATCTCCCAATTCGAGAGGAAGTTCGGGCTAGAGTGTTTCACTTTCTGAGGAACGGGTAAATATAGAACAAGTGGGAAGTGGTATTGTCAATCGACGGACGGAAGAACATGATGTCATTCCGAAAGGCAGTTGATTCGCCATGAACACTCGCAAAAGGAGAAGGAGAGCGAAGTTTCTTCGATTCTTTTCAGGTAAGGCACCCTAGCAATTGGAAAATTGCTGCATAATGAATAACAGAATCGCTTCCCACTGATAAGGATCCTGCGATATCATTCGCGGGGTCTTTTTTTTGTGCAGAATAAGCAGAAGCCATATCCTATGATAGAGGATGGGACAGATGCTTGCTCAAAGATGAACCGGATTAGACGTGAATAGTCCGGAAGTAATGAGCTTTAAACGTCATGCTAATCTCGTATGCGGACCTTGAGATATGGATGCTTACTCAAAAAATAGTGATGAAGGTCTGTTGACATATTGTCCTATTTTACTAGATGGTTAGCTGATTCCGGGACTTGTGTATCATTTATCAGATTTTACATAAAGTGGTTTAAAAAACGAAGGGAATATGCAATTATTGATCTTAGGAGGTGAGGTGCTAAATAGATCTCTCTAGGAGATAGCCTGAATCTGATATCGTGAGGGATTTAATGTTGAAAACGCTTTAATTAAAATTTGGAGATCCCATGGAGACCTGGAGAATTGGGGAACTGAATTGATTGTTCAAAAAATCATTTCTAGGAGGTTTTCCATTGTCTAAGATCGTCCTGAATCGATGTATATCCTGCTTCTTGATTCTCTGTATCGTGTTGTCGGCCTCGTTTACCGGTTTCGCAGGACAGGCTTCAGCCCAGTCATCCACCAAGCTGAACAATGTGCCTGAACTGCTGATCACCGAGCTTGTTCCTGATTCTACGAATGTAGGAACCGCCGACGGATATGAATTTATTGAAGTATACAACAATACCGATCAAGACATCGACTTCAGCCATTACAAAATTCGTTATCGTTACTTGGAGAGTGATACCCTTTGGGCTCATGTTCCCGATGAGGTGATGATTCCATCCAGAGGCACGCTGGTGTTCTGGATCATTAACGCTCAGAACAGCAAATCCACGATTGCTGATTTTAATAAAAATTACGGCACGAACCTGATTGAAAACACCGATGTTGTCAAAATATTCTCAGGCGGCATGTCCAATTCACGCATGCGGGAGCTCGTGGTTGTGACAAACACTGGCCGTCCGATCGTGTCCGCATTTTACAATGACGGAGATGTTCATAACGGCTCCGATCAGGGGATCTTCTATAAGTATCCGGAGGATGGCAGCCTGAAGATGCAGCGAATTTCCCAGCTGGAGCATAAGGCTACGCCGGGTTCGATGCAGCATTCCGAGGTGCCTGCGGAGCCGGTACATATCGACGTGACCAAGGAACCAACCGTTGCCAACCGGACGACAACGACGAATGTGGAGCCGGGCGAAAATCTGGAGATTGCCGCAGAAGCGCATGATGATCGTATGGTTACTTCCCTCGCGCTATCTTATCGTGTCGATGGACAGAACGATTACAAGGTCGTACAGCTTCAGGAAGGGGAGCAAGGCCTCAGCCATACGATTTCTTATCTGGAACTGCTGGGACACACCAAGCTGGAGTACTATTTCACAGTGTCCAACACCTTTAAGGAAGTAGAAAGTCCCAAATACGAAGTCGATCTTACGGGGAATGGTGCCAGCGCCAGCCTGAATGTTGACGATCAACAGACAGTTACCGGGATAACGTATATTCGGGGGGCAGCGGATGGGGTAGAACCTGCCGATCTTGAGCTTCATATCGACGGGCAGCCGGTTCAAGGCACACCTGTTATGGAGCATTCCGCTTATTTTGTTTTTGAAGGCGATGGTATTGACGATGGGATCAACACGGTAACCATTGGCAAGGATGTTCTGTTCAAGACCGAGGCGAACATTGACGGCTATCAAACGATTGCTGTCCCCATCGAACCGCAATGGCTGACAAGCGGCACAAACGAAATTACCCTTCGGGCCGGCGATAACGAGAAAACCTATTTCGAGGATGACAAGCCGACGGGAAATATGGATGACTTTAATGCCCGCAACGTACGGCTGCTGTTAGGAGATGGGACCGAAATCCGGGATCCGCAATTTAAGGATCCTGCGCTTATCCACGACCTTGGAGACGATGGACGGTTTCTGCCTTTTGTTGCGTTTCAATTCGATATTCCTGCCGATAAAGTAAAAGCCCTGTCTTACGCATGGGATACCACGTCGGTAACAGACGGGCAGCACAAGGTTGATTTGAATGTAAAGGGTAAGTCTGAAGCACTTGCCAACGTTCAGGTCGATAACAATGGACCGGAAATTAACGTGACCGTTGAAGAGGGGAAGAGTTATAAGGGAAGCATTCCGATCGATGTGACTGCCCAAGATAATGTATCCGGCGTGGAACGGGTGGAGGTCCTGCTAGATGGTCAAGCCATCCAGGTGCCATATGATACTTCATCCTCCGAGCTTGATCCAGGCGATCATAAGCTGGAAATCCGCGCAGTGGACAAGATCGGCAACATCTCGGAACGTATGGTTACGTTTAACACTTCACCGGAGCATCCGAATGCACCTGTATTGATCTCACCAGCAGATATGGAGAGCGGAACCGGGTTATCGCCGGAGCTTAAGGTTCAAGTCAGCGATCCATCGGATGACGAGCTTGAGGTCTCCTTCCATCAGGCTTATCCGTATCATGCATTAAGCGGCGATCGGGTGAAGCTGTCCAAGAATGCCTCGGATGAAGAGCCGCCTAAAGATAGGTTCCCGGCGGGCGAAACCGCGCTGACCGAAGAGGAATTGAAGCTGGTAGCTGAATCCAACGATCAATATGTCACGGTGGATTCCACGTCCAAATTCCCTTATATCAGGTTTGAGGTAGAGCTGGAGCATGCCGTGGAGCCGGGTGACAGCGTTGAAGTGACTTGGGAAGGACACACGGTGCCCGGCCGCAAGGTTACGATGTATGCATGGAACCACAATTTGAACAAGTGGACGGAAGTTACTAAACATATTGCCCAGTCTGAAAATGATTTTACGCTTCGAGGCGAACTGACGGCAGCAGACTACGTACTGAACAGCAAAGTGGATGTCATCGTACAGGATGAAATCCCTTCCCGTGGGGATTATGATTACACGTTTGTATGGGTATCGGATACCCAATTCTTAACGGAGCTGTACCCGCGTATCCAGCAGAAGCAATTCGACTGGATTGTCGATTCCATCGATGATATGAACATCAAATATTTGTTCCATACCGGTGATATCGTGAATGATCCAACAGCTGAGTATCAATGGAAGCGTGCCGATGATTACATGAAGATGCTGGAGGATGCAAATCTTCCGCACGGCGTGCTTGCCGGGAATCATGATGTGGGAAGTTATGATTGGGATTACACGACCTACAGTCAATACTTCGGGGAGGACCGTTATAAGAATCAGCCATATTACGGAGGTTCCTACAAGGACAATCGCGGACACTACGATCTTGTCTCCGTTGAAGGCAACGACTTCATCATGATGTATATGGGATGGGGCGTCGAAGACGAGGACATCAAATGGATGAACGAGGTTCTCGCAGAATATCCGGACCGTATCGCATTTCTGAATTTCCACGATTACATGCTCGCGAACGGAACCCGCTCCGGTATAGGCAACAAATTGTACAAGGAAGTTGTCGTACCGAACCCCAACGTAGTTGCCGTTCTAAGCGGCCATTACACGGGAGCCAGTCTGCTTAAAAATGAATTGGATGATAATGGTGACGGTACTGCGGACAGAACCGTGTATCAGATGCTGGCAGACTATCAAGGACATGCCGATGGCGGTAGTGGTTACTTGAGATTGCTGCATTTTAATAAGGATAGCAATCAGATTTACGTGAATACGTACTCTCCTTATCTGGACAAGTACAATTATTATACGAATGGCTCGGATGAATTCATGATGAATCTGGATCTTGAACCGAAATTAAAGCGGGTAGCAACGGATTCGATCCAAGTAAATCATCTGAGAGGAGCACCCATCGGTACACCGCAGAACGTGGCTAGCGGTACTGAGGTTACTCAGCCGTGGGCAGGACTTCATTCCGATGGAACCTATGCCTGGTATGTCGTCGCACAAGACAAATTCGGAGGGAAAACCCTTTCGGATGTGTGGACTTTCACGACAGATGGCGGAAAGCTTGATGCTCCGACCAACCTGAAAGAACTGAATGTGACATCGTCAACGGTTCAAATCGGTTGGGATCCCGCGAACGGTCCGGACCAACAAGTTGTGAACTATAATGTGTATCAGGACGGGGAGCGCGTGGCAACTGTCACGGATAGCGTATATGAAGCGACTGGGCTGACCCCGGACACGCTGTATGAATTCAAAGTTACCGCCGTGGATAAGCAAGGCACGGAATCGGCTCCGAGTGAGATTTTAACGGTCATCACTCAAGCCGTAGAAATTCCGGGTGCACCTGTGTGGACAGCCGGGAAGCTTGAATTTTCGGACATCACATCAAACGGCGTATCCATGAGCTGGCCGGAAGCGACCGCAGATGATGGCGTGGATGGATATCGTGTATATCTGAAAGGGCGAACTGAACCGGTAGTTACGGTGACAAATGATGTGTATTCGCATACCGCCTCCGGTTTGGAGCCGGACACCCGATATCATTTTACCGTAAAAGCCTATAATGCTGCGGGAGAGAGCGCCGGACTTCATAACTCGGTCACAACACCGGCAGCAGCAGTTGACAAGAGCGAGTTAATCGGATTGATTGCATCGGCACAGCAAAGGCTTGACAAAACACGGGAAGGTACATCGCCGGGGCAGTATCCGGCCGCAGCAAGGTCAACACTCCGTGCTGCCATTGAAAGCGCCAGCGCCATAGCGCAACAGGATCATGCAACTGCCGAGGAAGTACAGGATGCGATCAACGCTCTGCAAGCCGCGATTCGTGCCTATAACGCTTCGGTTGTACCTTCACCGGAGAATCCTCCATCATCGGGATCAGAACCGGGATCCTCTGGAGGCCATGTATTATCTGGAGACAACCGTTTAAAAGGACTTGAAGTGATCATCGGCGGCAAAGCAGCTGAACTAACCCCTGCATTCCATGAGAACACGACAGAGTATCGACTTGAGACGGAAGCCGATTCCGTGCAGCTCCGTGTTGATGCGGCGCATAGCAAGGCAACAATCCTTCTGGGAGAAGAACCACTGAAGAAGGATCAGGTAATCGCGCTGAAGGAAGGGGCTAACCTGTTGAAGCTGGTGATTCGGGCGGAGAACGGTACGACCAAAACCTACCAGTTAACCATTCACCGTAAGGCGAAGCCGGGGACCGAAGAACCGAAGCCGGAGCCAAAACCGGTGATGTTAACAGACATCGCTGGACATTGGGCTTCGTCGGCGATAGAGGAAGCTGTTCAGCTCGGTATCGTTGGCGGCTATCCGGATCAGACCTTTAAACCGGATCGGCAAGTAACACGCGCTGAATTTATGGTGATGATGGCCAAAGCATTGGAAGGACAAGGGAATACTGGGAAGCTGAATTTCAAAGACAGTTCCCTGATCAGGTCCTGGGCAATTGAAGCGATTCAATGGGCTGTATCCGAAGGCATTGTGAAGGGATATCAAGACGGCTCATTCAGACCGAATCAATCCGTCAACCGTTCTGAAATGGCGGTCATGATCACACGTTATCTGGGCCTTGCCTTACCAGAAACAGAAACGGAATTCCGTGATCAGCAAGCCATTCCGGCTTGGGCGGAGAAGGAAATCGCAGCCGCGGCCGCGGCCGGCATCGTGAATGGTCGTTCGGGTAACCGGTTTGATCCTCGGGAATCTGCTACCCGTGCGGAAGCGGTCATGATGATTCTTCGGATGCTGGAGCATGGAGAATAACCATAAGATTTAAGAACAAATAAGAGGCTTACACTAGAGCGGGCGCTTTAGTGTAAGCCTTTTTGATGTTGAAGGCTTAATGGTTGACCACCGTCATGTAACGCCAAACACGCCGCGCCGGGAGTCGCGAGCGATGCGGATGGAAGGTTACGCTTTAAGGGTATGCATCCTCAATAAGTTGGCCAGCCCTTTCAGAGAGAATTTAAACCCATAGTCCGCCGCGAAATACAGGTTCAATTGTACCGTCAGCCAGCACGCCGTCAATGTCGAGCTCAGCCGAACCGATCATGAAATCAACATGCGTCAGACTAACATTGGCTCCGCGAGCGAGCAGTTCTTCTTTGCTCATCTTGGTGCCGCCCTCGATATTGACAGGATAGGCGCTTCCCAGGGCAAAGTGACACGATGCATTCTCATCGATACCGGTGTTATAGAAGACGCGGTTCAGCTGGGAGATTGGCGAGTCATGCGGTACGAGTGCCATTTCTCCTAGATAGGACGCGCCCTCGTCCGTTTCCAGGAGTGTTGTAAGATGCTCCCGTCCGGATTCGGCTTCATATTCGACAACCTTGCCGTCCTTGAACGTGAGCTTCATGCCTTCCACCAGGCGGCCGTTCAAATTAAGCGGAAGCGTACTGGTTACGGTCCCGTTCACGCCGGTACGGTGCGGCATCGTGTAGATTTCTTCGGTTGGCATGTTTGCCACGAAATATACGCCGGCTTCATTTTCGTCGCCGCCGCCGAGCCAGAGATACCCTTCCGGCATGTCCACGCGCAGATCCGTTCCCGGCGCACGATAGTGGAAACTCTTATAGCGTTTGGCATTCATGTGATTCTGGCGTTGCTTCAGCTGAGCAATATGATCCCGCCAAGCAGCAACTGGATCTTCGCTACCCACCCGATTCATCTGGAATACCGCATCCCACATCGCTTGAATACGATCCTCTTCAGGAAGATCCGCGAATACCTTATCGGCCCAGGCACGGGTAGGGGCTTTAATGAGCGACCAGCTGATTTTATTGTTGCGCACATAAACCTGGTATTTCTCGTTAGCTACGGCAGCGGCTTTCACGGCTGTAGATACTTTGGCCGAATCAATGCCGCGAAACAGCTCCGGATCCGGAACCTTAATGCGCAGAATGGCTCCTCCACCTTCAGCAAGCTGCTGCATGGTGTCAGCCTGCCACTGCGGATAATAACCGAAAGAGTCATCGGGTGCTTTCTCGTAGCGAATGCGGGTGATTCGCTCATCATCCCAGTCGACTTGCACATATTTCGCGCCTGCATCGTACGCCTTGGCCACGATGTGGCGTGTCAATTCTACGGTTTCGATTGGAGCATTGACGATCAGCACTTGGCCCGGTTGAACGTTTACGCCAACCTTAATGACCAGCTCCGCGTATTTCTCTAGATTTTTCTCGAAATTGTCCATATGTAGATTTCCTCCATTTCAGATGTACACTTTATTTTAACATGTTAAGTAGGAATGCAGATAACGGATCTAATCCTTGAAATGAACGGCCCTGAGCATGATGACGCTCGGGGCCGCGGATGTCGTCAGACAGGGACCTGATTCTTTTTCTTTATCGTAAGGGAAATTTGCCTTTCAAGCAGTCTTTTCAACTCATGGAGAGCTGCGATCTGACCATCCACATGACTTAACTTCTCTTGGTAAATGGAGAGCATTTCCTCGCAATACTCGTAATCATCTGGAGAAGTGACCTCACCTTTGAATAAAGCTTTGATTTGATCCGTCGTTAATCCCAGTTTCAAATACAATTGAATCATCTTAACCCGTTCGATGGCCGATGTGTCGAAATGACGGTAATCATTATCAAGCCTGTCGGCTTCAAGCAGGCCTTTTTGTTCATAATGCCGGATGGAGCGTGCACTGACCTGGCTGATTTGCGATAATTCACTGATCTTCATTCCACATGAACCTCCTTGCATGAGTTGGATACCCAGATTATACGCTACCAGGTATGTGGGTTTAAAGTGTCTGGGCTTTATTTATATAGTCGAAAAAAAAGAGAAGTAGGGCAAAAAGTGTGACAGTCACCTGTCATATTTTCTGAATTACAATGACAACAGTAAAGAAAGAAACTTACTTAGAAGGAGTGTATGAGAACTTGAAGACACAATCAACGAACAAATTACCCATCGTGCTTGCCGGCCTGCTGCTCGGCATATTAATGGCCTCCATGGACAATACCATCGTAGCGACCGCAATGGGGAACATCGTCGGGGAGCTCGGAGGGCTTGATCATTTCGTATGGGTGACCTCCGCTTATATGGTCGCCGAGCTTGCGGGAATGCCGATCTTCGGGAAGCTGTCCGACATGTACGGTCGCAAAAAGTTCTTTGTATTCGGGATGATTGTATTTATGCTGGGTTCCGTGCTGTGCGGAACGGCGAACTCCATTACAGAACTGGCGCTATATCGTGCCGTGCAAGGTATCGGCGGCGGTGCGCTCATCCCGATTGCATTCGCTATAATGTTCGATACGGTTCCCCTAGACAAGCGGGGTAAGCTCACCGGGTTATTCGGAGCCGTGTTCGGATTATCCAGCATATTCGGACCGCTTGCAGGTGCGTATATTACGGATCATATTACATGGCAGTGGATATTCTATATTAATTTGCCAATCGGCATCGCGGCTTTCATGATGGTTACGCTGTTTTATAAGGAATCGCATGAACGTTCCAAGCAGCCGATTGATTGGATGGGAGCAGCTACGCTCCTGACGGGTGTCATCTGTTTCATGTTTGCTTTAGAGCTTGGCGGCAAGCAGTTGGCGTGGAATTCCTGGATCATTCTGGCGTTGTTTGCTATGGCGTTTGTCATGCTGGTTCTCTTCGTGCTTGCGGAGAGAAGGGCGGAGGAACCGATAATCTCGTTTCGTTTGTTCAGGAATAAACTCTATACATCCAGTGTGCTGTGCGGTTTATTTAGCGGAGGATCGTTCATCGTGGCTTCCGTGTATATTCCGATCTTCATACAAGGCGTACTCGGCGGAAGCGCAACGAACTCGGGGCTCGTCCTGCTGCCCATGATGGTGGGTTCCGTCATCACGGCTACGGTGAGCGGTTTTCTGATGAGTAAAATATCGTATCGCAATATCATGATCCCGACGCTTGTCCTGTTCACGGGAGGGATGGTGCTCGCATCGACGCTTACGGCGGAATCCAGCAGGTTCATCGTAACCCTATATATGGTGCTGATCGGGCTTGGCATCGGCGGATCGTTCTCCGTGCTGGGTACAGCCGTCATGCATGGCTTATCCTATAAACAGCGCGGGATGGCGAGTTCGACTTTCAACTTCACGCGATCGCTTGGAATGACCATTGGCATAACGGTGTTCGGGTTAATACAGAGCCGCTCCTTCACCGGATCCCTGTCATCGGGAGGAATGAACACCACTAGTCTTCCTGAAGGATTCGATCTGAAGGATCCCCACATTTTATTGGCGCCGGAGACGAGGTCTCTGATTCCATCAGAGCTGCTCAAACCGATCTCGGACACCCTCGCTTCCTCTATTGCGGTTACATTTGCCTGGGCAATTGTTCCTGCAGCATTAGCGCTTGCAGCAGCAACGTTAATGGGCCGTAAAAAGTTGGATGAAACAGCGGAGTTAAAGAGGGAGGCAATGGTTGATTCAGAAGAAGAGGGAGAAACTCCGGAAAATGAAAAGCTGGTGATGGTGCCGTAGCGTTTACAGTTCGGTGGTATGATCTGGGGTCAAAATATCAAAGATTTGTCCCACAAGCAGATTGCTCATTGGACTGATGGTTCGTCAGGTTGAAAGCTATGTTCTATGAAATAATGGCGGTGCTCAGGATGTTATCCTTGCACCGCCATTTCTTGCTTTTCAGTCGGTTGCTCTTAGGAGAAAAAGAGGGCATCCCGCCAGATCCAGGATCTTTTGGGGCACCCCCTGATGGTTAACTCTTAATGGCACCTGCTGCAATATCGGAAATGAATTGCTTGCTGATGAACAGGAACATAACGATCAGCGGAATGACGGCGAGCAGCGTACCGGCAATGACCATCGAATAGTCAGTCGTATATATTCCGTTCAATGAGGAGAGCGCAACCTGTAAGGTGAATTTGTTCTCATCATTTAGAATAATAAGCGGCCACAGGTAGTCATTCCAAACGCCGATGAACGTGAAGGCGGCCAGGAACGACAGGGCGGGACGCAGAATCGGCAGCGATATATTCCAGTAGAGGCGGAAGAATCCACAGCCGTCGATTTTGCCGGCATCGAGCAGCTCCGAGGGTACCGACTCCTGCGCATATTGCCTGATCCAGAAGATCCCGAAGGCGTTTACCATTCCCGGAATGATCAACGCTTTATAAGTTCCTACCCATCCGAACTCTGCCATAATGACAAACGAGGGCACCAGGGACAACTGGGCAGGCGCCATCATGGTAGCTAGCAGCAGCACAAACAGCCATTTTTTGCCCGGGAAATGGAATTTAGCGAACGTGAATCCGGCCAGGGAATCAAAGAATAAGACTAACAGCGTACAAGCAGAAGCTACGAACAGGGTATTCCAGAAGGCGCCGAAGAAATCGATGCTGCTCAGCACCCTCGACACGTTATCGAGCAAGTGAGGACCAAACCATAGTTTTGGAGGAAAACTGTAAATATCCGAAGTGGTGCGCGTTGCCATTACAAGCAGCCAATAGAAGGGGAAAATCGACAGCAGCAGTCCGGCGATTAACCCGATGTGAAGGAATATGGATTTCCATTTGAACATACGATTCACCCCCATTTCAGTCATTGGAAGGACTGCCCTGCACCATTTTCCAGTTCACGATGGAAAAGAGTGCAATGAGCAGGAACATTCCCCAGCCGACGGCAGCGCCATATCCGAAATAGTTATTCACGAAGGCTTCACGGTATAGGTAGAGGACGATGGTCATACCGCCGCCGCTGACGCCGCCATCATTGCCGACAAGCACCTGCGGTTCAGTAAAGATCTGCATGCCGCCGATGGTCGAAGTAATAACCGTGAAGAGTATGATGGGCCTTAGATTGGGAATGGTGATCTTGAAAAAGGATTGCATGCCGGAGGCACCGTCGATCTTGGCAGCTTCGTACAGGACGGTCGGGATGCTCTGCAGCCCGGCAAGATAGATAATGGCGTTATACCCTGCCCATCTCCATATGACCATGACCGAAATGGCGAGCTGTATGCCCCATGTTTTATTCAACCACTCGATAGAGTTCAGGCCGAGCAAGGACAAAATATAGTTGAGCAGGCCGTAATTGTTCGAGAATACCGTACCGAACACGATGGCAACCGCTACGAGTGAGGTAACGTTCGGCAGGAAATAACCGATTCGGAAGAATGTGCGGAATCGGACAAACGATGCGTTAAGCAGGAAGGCAACAACCAGCGCGATAAACAGCATCGGTATCGTGGAGTAGATCCAGATGAGCAGCGTGTTGCCGACGGCTCTCCAGAATTCCGGATCGGTGAGCATGAATTGGTAGTTGCCCAGCCCGTTATAGGTCATCTCGCCGATGCCGTCCCATTTCTGAAAGGACAGGAACATCGAGAAGCCGATCGGGAAGAGCCCGAATATGGCAAATAGAATGTAAAAAGGGGAAATCGCCAAATATTCTTTGCGGTGTTTCCATATCTGTGCGGACAGTCTGTCTTGTGATTTCGGATGCTTAGGAACAGGCTTCTGTTCCGCGGGCGTATGATTCAGCATTGGATTATCCATCGTACTGTAACCTCCTCAAGCGGTTGGTATTTAAGTACTTATAGCCATCGAGAAACATACAGGTAAGAACCGAAAAACGGATCCGGGTCAGCGCAGCAGTTCTTTTTTGACTCTGGCCAGCGCGTCTTCCCAGGCTTTATCAGGATTCTTGCCCTGGAGCGCAACGGATGACAGCTCTCGATTGACAATGCCGTTTACATTTGCGAATTTACCGCCGAAATAAGCAGGTTTGACGTTACGCGCAGATTCCGAGAACACCTCGCCAGTCGCCTGATTCCCGAAAAATTCCTCGGGTTCCTTCATCACGGGGGCATCCAGCGCGTCTTTGGCGGAAGGGAAGAGGTTGATCTTCTTAAAGGATTGAACCTGATTTTCCGGATTCTGAATATATTTCATCACTTCAAATGCTTCTTGCGGATATTTACTCGTTTTCATAATGGCCAGGAAGGAGCCGCCATTGTTCCCGTCCCCGCCAGGTGCGCGTGCTACTCTCCATTTGCCGCTGGTATCCGGCGCCGCCTGCATCAATATTTCCTTCATCCATACCGCACCGACAAAGGAAGCGACCCGTCCATTGTTCATGGCGGCATTCCATTCGGAGGAGGAAGTATTGGCGTTGGCGCTCAGATTCATCTGGGAAGCCTTCACCGCCGTATCCCAGGCCCGCTTCATGGAAGATTCAGCGGTTTCGCCGATAAACGTACCGTCCTCGGCAAAATATATGCGTTCAGACTGAGCATTCATTTGCGTGTAAATGTTGGTGATGTTGTCGAGCATTTTCACTTTTTGATCAAAATGCTCCTGCAGCTTTTGCCCGGCTTCGAAATATTGATCCCAGGTGCCGAGCTGCGCGTGGACATCATCCGGTTCGGTCGGAAGCCCGGCTTCCCCGAACAAATCGGCCCTGTAGTATAGAGCCGTTGGCCCCGTATCGATCGGAAGGGCAATCATGGTGCCTTCGGGCGTAACGCCTAGCTTCCATTTCCAATCCAGGAAATCGGGCTCAATGTCCTTGGCGCCCAGCTCATACAGATCGTAGAAACGATCCGAACTCGTAAACAGCTCTGCCACCCAGTCGTTAAAAGCGACGATGTCCGGTCCTCCGGAACCGGCCGCCAGCGTTGTTTTTAGCTTCGATTTGAAGTCGCCACCGATTTTTTGCGCATCGATTCGGATCCCGGAAATTCCTTTTCAACGGACTTAATCAGCTCATCGTCCAGGCTTCGGTTCCAGTACCAAAGTGTAAGCGTTTTCGTTTTTTCGGTGGAAACATTCCCAGCGCAACCGCTGATGACCATAACAAGAATCAGTAACCCCAAGCTAACCATCCTGCGTGTATTCACTATCGTCAGCCTCCTAACGTGGTGAAGTCGGTGATGCTTAAATCTTATTCAGTTACCAAGCTTGCGTGAGTAAAAATATATGATTACCTTTATAAACATTAGACTAAAAATCGAAACATTCCATATTAAGGAATAATAAATGGACAAACGGTGCGTTTTCGGATCATCCCTAACTAATTCCATTGAATGAAGCAGCCTCCGGGCTGCTTTTTAATAGAATCCTTTGGGCTCGTTCCCGTGTATAATTGCCTCCTTCCAATGTGCGTTATGTATTGTCGTTGTTGTGGATATACGCATCGCGTGCTCTAATACCCGGCCGACGATGCAAGGAATCGGATGACCTCCTTTCTTTGACTTTCATGTATAATAGCTTCAAACTATTCTCAGTATAAGTGAATATTGTATGGAAAATGAAGTGCTAGATTGGTAAATTCAAGGAGATTAGGTGAGGTGAAAAGAGTGAATGACCCGCGTAACCGTCGATTGATGATCAGTTCCTACGGTGAGCTTGGGGGGCACAAGCTCACCGGGAATCTTAGGAATGACGTGGCCAGCTTTCTGCAGAAACACCAATGTCCACAGACAGCGGAGCATGTACTGAAAGTGGGGGAGGAAGCCCGCAGAATTGCTGTTCTCTATGGTGCCGATCCGACCGCTGCTGAATATGCCGGGTATCTTCATGATATTAGCGCCGTTTTTCCAAATCACGTCCGCATTCAGGTATCCCGCGAGATCGGGTTGGATCTATTGCCTGAAGAAGAGCAATTTCCGATGATCATACATCAGAAAATATCGGCATACATGGCCGAGAATATGTTCAAGATTACAGAACAGGAAATTTTAAATGCGGTTGGCTGCCATACAACGTTGAGAGCCAAGGCATCTTTGGTAGACAAGGTATTGTTCGTCGCTAACAAGATCGAGTGGGATCAGAAGGGGACTCCCCCATATTTAAAGGAGATTACGGAGCAGTTGCAAATCTCGCTGGATCATGCCTCATTTGAATATATACAATACTTATGGAGACGGCGTGAATCGCTGAAAGTTGTCCATCCTTGGCTTCGAGACGCATATGATGAATTACGGGATTCACTAAACTATAATGACAGCAATCCGAAATAAATGAAGTTTGGAGGCGGGTTCATTGACGCAAATTGCATTGATCTCCGACATACACGGAAACATCCCTGCCCTTGAGGCCGTTCTGAAGGATATCAAACAGCGCGGAATCGAAACCATCTATTGCCTGGGTGACTTGATTGGCAAAGGCCCTCACGGAGATATCGCGGTTGATATGGTGAGAACCCATTGCCAGCAAGTCATCAAGGGGAACTGGGATGACTTTATAGGTAAGGAAACCGACAATCCGGTCCTCCAATGGCATCAGCATCGACTCGGAAGCGAGAGGCTTCAATATCTTGCCGATCTTCCGTATATCCTTGAGTTCATGATGAGCGGTAAATGGATCCGGTTGTTTCATGCTTCGCCCCGCAGCGTGTACGAGCGGATACAGCCCTGGGATGATCAGGAGCAGCGGGAAACCTTGTTTCACAGTTCCCCGCTGTGTGGGGACCCGAGAATCGCGGATGTCGCCGGTTACGGGGATATTCATAATGCGTATCACCAGCATCTGGACGGGAGAACGCTGTTTAATACCGGCAGCGTCGGCAACCCCCTTGAAATGCCTGACGCCTCCTATGCCATTTTGGAGGGGATCTATGACAGCGAAGATCCTGCTCCTTTCAACATTCAATTTATTCGCGTGCCATACCCTATTGAACAAGCCGTACAGGATGCCTTGGAATCCGGCATGCCTTCCCCTGAGGACTATATTCTTGAGGTTAGAACGGGACGGTATCAAGTAAGGAAAGACTAATGGATGATATCGATTTCTGAAGAGCCGGTTATGCCGGCTCTTTTTTAAGAGATAAGAAAGTATAAACTTCCAAGGCTTAGCATCCTTATCTCGCAAGAAAAACTTCCGCTAAATGCGGTCTGTCTACTGAGAAAGTATGTCGATAGACGTTTATCTTATGTTAGGAATCACATAAATCGGATTTTACATTATTATCTATTAAAAGAAGAAGATGTTTAAATAAATAGGAATGAATGTTCTTAAATAGGTCTTAAGAAGGGTAGGGAGCCAGACACCGATTAGATATGATTAAGAGTAATGGATAATTACACTGTGCATGACCAGCAGTGACTTGATTTAGGAGGGTATGAGTTTGGTTGAGATTACAGAGACATGGATCGATTCGCATGCACCGAATAGTGCAGCCATTAAGAACGGGCAGGGTCTTGTAAAAAAAGGACGGTTCCTGCAGCTGCATCATTCGGAGGACCATGCCGTGCTGTTCGGCACATGTGCAGGCAGCGGAAGCTCCGATTACCAGCCGTCCGCCGATTTTGCGGTGCCGGAGAAGCCGGTTATGCGGTGCACTTGCCCGAGCCGGCAGTTTCCGTGCAAGCATGTGCTTGGACTGCTTTATGCGTATGTTGGGGGAGCGTCGTTTACCCCTGCCGAGGTGCCGGAAGATTTGGCTGCCAAGCGGGAGAAAGCGGAGAAGCGGGAAGAGCGTAAACTCAAAGAAACGGCCGAAGGGGCAGCGCCCAAACCGAAGAAGGTCAACAAATCGGCATTAAAAAAGAAAATCAATGCGCAACTGGAAGGTCTGGACGTATTGGAGAAGCTGATCCACTCGTTGATCCGGAACGGATTAGGAACATTGGATAAAAAGGAACAAAAGCTGATCCAGGAACATGTAAAGCAGATGGGCAATTATTACTTGTCGGGTGCTCAGTCGGAACTTCGCCGCTTGGCGCTGGTGCTGTCGGACAAAGACCAGGAGAAAGCTTATACATATGCAGTGGAGCAGCTAGCCGTCATGAACGCAATTATTAAAAAGGGCAGACAATATCTGACTTCAAAGCTTGAGGATCCGGAAATGGCGCTGGATCATGAGTCGACGATTGAGGAATGGCTGGGGCATGCCTGGCAGCTGACGGAGCTGCAAAGCTTCGGGCTCGTAAGTGAACAGGCAGAGTTGATCCAGCTTTCTTTTCTGAGTTATGCCGACGATGCACGGCTGGAGCATGTGGATACCGGATACTGGATTCAGAAGGACAGCGGCGAAATTCACCGAACGATCCAGTACCGTCCCTATAAGGCCGCCAAGCTGATGCGTGAGGAAGACAGCTTTTTCGAAAAAGCCCGAGTCCCTGTATTGTACCGTTATCCGGGGGATATGAACCGGCGAGTCCGCTTTGAAGAGATGACTTCAACTCCGGTGACAGAGGAGGATATGGTTTGGATTCACGAATATGCGGCGGGCTCTTATGCTGATGCAATTAAAAAGGTGAAGAACCAGCTGAAAAATCCGCTCGCTGACAGCCATCCCGTGATGCTGCTTCATGTTTCCCGGATCAGCCGGAACGCCGAAGGTCAGTATGCCATCACGGATGAAGCCGGACAGTCGGTTGCGCTTGGTGACGTATTTTTACAGCCGACGGTACCGATGCTGCGGTATCTGCCGGAGGAGAAGCTGAGCGGTGTCTCCATGCTGGTTATGTTTGAGCACTGCCTGACGACAGGCCGCCTCTTGGCGCAGCCGCTGACCATCATTACGAATCACGAAATCATCCGGCTATTGTACTGAGCAGGGTAAAGAAGGAGGAACAACCATGAGTACGGCATTACTGCAGGAGCTTAACCAGGAGGTTAGGCGTTTATATATTGCCGGCAGCGAACTCGCGGCAGGCGACTTCCGCCTCAAGAGGCTGCTGCCGCAGTTTCAGCAGCTCGGAGAGCGCGCTCCCGTGTTCAAGAGATTGGGTGAAGGGATCAGCGCTTTAATGGAACCGGAATCCGGGAAGGAGACCCAGTCGGCACAGCTGCTTCAGGATTTGAACCAGCTGCTGAGCTCCGTGCTGCATACCCAAGGAACGACAGCCCCTGAAGGAGAGCTCCACCTGGTAGACCATCATCCGGTTTCACTATCATCCCATTTATCCTTCCGCAAGCTTTCCGCTGTACAGACCGCGCTGACTACAACGGGCGGCGGCCGTTACGAGATCATAGAAGAAGCATGGAAGGAAGGCTTGTTCCGGGATTTCCGACTGGTATATCTTGCAATTGAAGCTTTGAATGACCCCTATGTCGAGATTGGAGAGCTAGCAGCCAATGAGATTTTGCCAGCGTATGGCCCGGAAATCGTTCCATTTCTGCTGGAAAGCTTTAATCCGGAGGGCGGAAAGCCGGAGTCGCGGAAGCTGAAGGTGATGGCGCAAACCGGCGGCAAGGAAATAGTAGAGCTGATCCGACAAGCGGCCGAGACCGGCAGCGATGAGGTGCGGTGCATGGCGATCAAACTGCTTGCAGGCCACGATGAGTATGAAGCTGATCTGATGGAATGGAGCAAGAGCAAGAAGAAGGTGATCCGCGAGGCGGCTTATGATGCACTTGCCGAGAACGGTTCGGAACGAGCCGTGGAGCGATTGTATGAAGCCGCTCAAGGAAAAGACAAAGAGTTGGTTAACCCTGCCCTGGGCAAATGCCGTTCCGCCTTGTTGACAGATTGGCTTGTACGAGACATGTCCGCCGAGCTTCAAGCGGTTTCCGAATTTCCGGATGACAAGCAACAGCTGGAGGAGAGCTGGAGCAAGGTGAAGCGCTGCTTGTGGGCACTGCACGATAAACAAAGTCCGGCGCTCGAGGAGCTGTACCGGAACGTGCTTAAGCAATATTCCTTATATATCAAGTCTTTGGGCTGGACATACCTTATGAATGAAGCGGTCATTTACATGAATCGCGTGGATTCCGAGGAAGCCAGGGAACTGCTTCGCCAAAACGCGGAGAATGATTTGGAGCAATACAGACATGGCAGCTCTTATGTCCGCGAGGTATTCCAAAAAGCCGCTCGCGTGCTCCCGCCGGACCGCGTATATGAACAATACAAGGACGTTCTGTTACAAGGCTTCGCCTCCTCGTCCCTTGGCAACGCGGCCAAAGAACGAAAAAGGCTTTTGGACACCCTGTCAGATATGGTCATCCATAGGCAGTATAAACCATATGAGGAAGTTATGCCGTTTACGGGGAAGGAGAGCTATACGCATTACGTGGAAATGCTTCCGCAGGAGCAGCTGCAAGCAAGCTGGGATGACAGATGGCTTGAGCTGTTTATCGAGCAGGATGAGCTTGCACTGGTGAGCGCTTTCGCCCGCCGGGGACACCTCGAAGCCGAGTCGTATTTGCTGTCGAAGCTGAAGAATTCACCGGAATTCCGCAATCGGTTTGCCAATTTGATCATTATGGGGCTTGTACGTTCCGGCATGAAGGATGAAGCGTTATTGGAAGCTATTGTGGTCGCAATGGAGGATAAGCGCAATCAGGACTGCTATATGATTGAACCTTTTATATTTAAGCAGCTTTGCCGATTACCGTCAGGCTATTATGACCGCGTTCATGCGGTGCTGGGCAACTATCGGGACAGCGCCGAAGATCAGCTTCGTTACATCCTTCGGATGATGAAGGAACAAGAAATTTAAAGGAGTGAAAAGCCCATGGCAGCAGGACAAGAGCAATTACAAGATATCATGCGGCAGCCCGCGGAAATATTGTTCCGTCACGAGCTGGAAGCACTGCGTGAGGAGGATTCCGGGAACATTCCTGCCGGATGGCAGATGTCACCTCAATCCGTACTCAAATTCATCGTCGGCGGCAAGGCAGGCCCAACGGAAATTACGCCTAAATATATCGGGAACAAGCGGTTGATCGAGATGGCGGTCGCTACCTTGGTAACCGACCGTGCCCTGTTATTAATCGGGGAACCAGGCACGGCCAAATCCTGGCTGTCCGAAAATCTGGCGGCAGCGATCTACGGAAAGTCCGGTCTGGTCGTTCAGGGAACGGCCGGAACGAGTGAAGAGCACGTCCGGTATTCCTGGAACTATGCCATGCTGCTCGCTCAAGGCCCTACACCCGAAGCGCTGGTGCAGAGTCCGATCATGCGGGCGATGGAAGCGGGAGGGATCGCCCGGTTCGAAGAGATTTCCCGCTGTGCCTCGGAGGTACAGGATGCACTCATCTCCATTTTGTCCGAAAAGACGATATCGGTGCCTGAGCTCGGAAAAGAAATGAACGCCCGAAAAGGCTTCTCTATTATCGCTACTGCAAATACAAGAGACCGCGGGGTCAATGAGATGTCAACAGCGCTCAAGCGTCGTTTCAATATTATCGTTCTTCCTGCTCCAGCGGATCTGAGTACCGAAATCGAAATCGTGAAGAAACGGGTGTCCGAGATTGCCTCCTCTTATGATCTGCAGGCTGCTGCTCCCGCAGATGAAGCACTGCTCAAGGTCGTGACGATTTTTCGAGAGCTGCGCAGCGGCATGACCCTGGACAAAAAGGAAAAGGTGAAGTCCCCGGCTGGAGTGATCTCGACGGCTGAAGCGATTTCGCTCCTGACGAACAGCATGGCGCTGGCAGCGAGCTTTGGCAGCGGTGAGCTGACGGATGAGGATTTGGCAGCGGGACTTCAAGGGGCGATTGTGAAGGATGATGATAAAGACCGGCTCGTATGGAAGGAATATCTTGATAATATCATGAAGAAACGCGGAGCGCAGTGGCGGGGTTTATATAACGCATGCAAGGAGATCAACCAGTGAATGCTGCCGGCATACATGTTTTTGGAGTTCGGCATTTGTCGCCCGCCGGTGCGAAGCATGTACTGGACTTTCTGAATGAGATCAATCCTACGGCGGTGCTCATCGAAGGGCCGTCGGATGCAAGCGGGGAAATACGGCATCTGACCCAGGCAACAACAAAGCCGCCGGTTGCTATATTGGCGTTTACCGAAGAACTGCCCGTACGAACGATTCTGTGGCCATTTGCGGTATATTCCCCGGAATATCAGGCCATGAGATGGGCGCAGAAGCACGGAGCTTATGCCGCATTTATCGATCTGCCCTCATCTGCTGCCGTCTGTCTGCAGGAGCTGCGCCGCAGCTCGGACGGCGAAACGGACGGGGAAGAGCTTGAAGGCGAGGATCATGGATCCAGCTCGGGGGCAGCTGAGCCGATGGACGAGAGCCAGCCGGACGAAAAATCCGTATATGAGCGGATTGCCGAGCTTGCCGGCGAATATGATTACGATATGTACTGGGAGCGGAGTTACGAACATAATCTGAGCGAAGGCTCTTACCGGCAATCCATATCGGCTTTTTCCGTGCATATGCGAGAGCTGTCGGAGGAGAAGGAGCGTCGTGAGGATACTGTGGAATACGCCTACAATGCCGTCCGGGAGTCGTATATGCGCCGTCAGATTGTTGAAGCGATTGCGGCAGGGCATGACCCCGAGCGCATTGTAGTCGTTTGCGGGGCTTACCATGCCTCCGCGCTTAGCGATTTGTCCAGCCCGATGAGCGACGAGGAATTGAATCAGCTTCCTAACCGGATAACCAAGCTGACGCTGATGCCTTATTCCTACTATAAACTGTCGTCCATTTCCGGTTATGGTGCCGGGAATATCGCTCCCCATTATTTTGAGATGATGTGGGAACGAATGCAGCAGGGCGCGCTAGCGGAATTGCCGCATCATTATCTATCCATGGTCGCGGGCTCGATGAGAAAGAATGGTACCCACCGCTCCACGGCGGAGGTGATCGAAGCCGTCCGGTTGGCGGAGTCGCTCGCAGCGCTTCATCGTGGCGGTCTCCCGACACTGCGGGATTTGCGGGATGCGGCCCAGACGCTGCTTGGGCACGGCGATCTTTCCGTCGTAGCAGAGGAGCTTGCACGAGTGGAGATCGGTACGGCGATCGGCGAGCTGGCCGAAGGCGTCAGCCAGACACCGATCCAGGACGACCTGAACCGCCAGCTGAAAAGGCTGAAGCTTGAGAAGTATAAATCGGTTGTGGCGAACGATTTAATATTGGATTTGCGCGAGAACCGGAGGGTAACCTCGAAAGAGTCCGCGTATCTCGATTTGAACCGGTCCTTTTTGTTTCACCGCTTGAAGCTGTTGGGGATTGATTTTGTTAAGGCCAGACCCAGCGGGCAGGAGCAAGGGGCGTGGGCGGAGCACTGGGTTGTGAAATGGACGCCTGAGGTTGAAATTCAGGTTGTCGAATCGACGCTGCTGGGAGAGACGGTAGAGGTAGCCGCCGCTTATATGCTCCAGCAGAAGCTGGCGGGCTGCAGCTCGATTGACGAAGCCTCTTCGCTCATCCGGATCGCATATGAATGCGGGATGATTCACCAGATGGAAGCAGGTCGGCAGACCCTGCAAAAGCTTGCTGTGGACAGCCGCGATGTCGTACAGATTGCGGCAGCTTCCCGGGAGTTATCCGTTCTGATCCGCTACGGCGGAATCAGACGGATGAATACAGAGCCGTTAGTACCGCTGCTGCAGCAGCTCTTTATGCGCGCTTGTTTGTTTTTGCTCGATGGCAGCCAGTGCAGCGACGAGGTATCAGGCTCGATGATAACTGCCTTGAATGAACTGAACAGTGTCGCCATGGAGCACGCGGAGCAGGTGGATGAGGAACTTTGGCTGCAAGAACTCGGGCATTTGTCTGAGAGGGATGACTTGAACGCCAGGTTGTCGGGATATGCGTGTGCGGTATTGATGGAGCGGAATGCGATTTCCGCCCGGCAGTGTGCCGAAGAAGTATCTCGCAGACTATCGCCCGGCATTCCGGCCGATTTGGGTGCAGGATGGTTTGAAGGCTTATCGATGCGGAACCGGTATGCCCTTCTCTCGCGATTGAGCCTGTGGGAGCAGCTGAATGATTACATCCAGTCTCTGGAGGATGATGAATTCACTCGTGCGCTTGTTTTTCTGCGCCGGGCGTTCAGCAGCTTTTCGGCGAAGGAGAAGACCATGATTGCCGAGCTGCTTGGCGAGCTATGGGGCGTGAATGCAGAGCAGGCTGCCGAAATTTTGACCGGTGACCTGAAGGAGGAAGAAGCGGAGATGATCGACGACTTGAATGATTTTGACTTTGAGGACTTTTAGGCGATGAGTGGCATACCGGAACCAAACCAAATATCGCGTTGGCGGCTTATTCTGGGCCAGTCGGCTGAACCTCAGCTAGCGGGCTATAGCGCCGGGGGAAACGTACAGCTGTCGGAGGAAGAAATGATTATGGACCGTGCGCTGGCCGCGATTTATGATAGTACGGACGGCGGGGCGGAAGCTGGAAGTGCGTCCGCGGGGCAGCGGGCAGCCGGGCAAGGAAAGTCGGCTCCCCGGCTCGCGCAGTGGCTGGGTGATGTCCGCTCCTTTTTCCCCGAAGACGTGGTTTCCATTATCCAGAATGATGCCATGGAACGAAAGGGCTGGAAGCAGCTGCTGTTTGAACCGGAGGTTCTGGCTACGGTCAAGCCGGATATACAGCTGGTTGGCACGCTGCTGTCCCTGAAAGGCAAGATTCCCGAGAAAACCAAGGATACGGCACGCCTGCTGGTGAAGGCGGTTGTGGACGAGCTTGTCCAGCGCCTGCAGGATGATATTCGCAGGGCAGTGACTGGTGCCTTGAACCGCAGGCGGCATACACCGCTTCCTTCGCTCAGCGGTATTGACTGGAAGCGGACGATACAGCGAAATCTGAAAAATTATGATGCGGACCGCAAGCAGATCATTCCGGAGCGTTTTTATTATTTTGACAGAGTAAGACGAAGAAAAGAATGGACCGTCATCGTGGATATCGACCAGAGCGGTTCCATGGCGGAATCCGTGATCTGGGCTTCGGTCATTGGATCCATATTTGCAAGCATACCTTCGCTCGACACCCGTGTGGTTGTATTCGATACGGAAGTCGTTGACTTGACGGAGCAGTGTGCCAATGATCCGGTGGATATGTTATTCGGCATCCAGCTTGGCGGCGGAACGGATATTCATAAATCCGTTGCGTATTGCGAGCAATTTATTGAAGAACCGAAAAAGACTCTGTTTATCATCATTTCGGATCTGTACGAGGGCGGCAATCAAGCCGGGCTGATTCGGCGAATGCGTGAATTACGGGAAGCGGGAGTCAAGACGATGTGTCTCCTCGCATTATCCGACGAGGGAAAACCGTTCTATGATGAGCAGGTAGCCAGGTCACTGTCGAGAGACGGAACACCTTGCTTTGCATGCACCCCTGCGCTTCTTCCGCAGCTGGTGGAAGGAGCCCTTAAAGGGCATGATCTGGCGGAACTTGCGAAGCGGTTAGGCACCAAGGGGATTTAAACCGAAAGCTTAAATAAGAGCTTCATGGATGGCTAATTAAACCATAAAAACCCGAATGACTGTAAAATAATACACCTAAAAAGACCTCACGGACGATCCTGTAAACAACGGATCATCCGTGAGGTCTTCTACTTGTATTATTGTTGGTTCTCGGAGCTATGACCAGAGTTTGGTTGCTGCTGCTGTTTAAACACCTCGGCTGCTTCTTCGGCAGAAATCTCGGTGTCAAATTCACCTGGAATCGGCATTTTGTTCAATTTCGTGGTTTGTACTTCTGCTTTTGTCGGTTCGTTACTGTTATGGTTTTGTGGGCTCATGTTGGTGGCACCTCCTTATTAAAGTACGACTTCTGTATTTTGCCAACCATTCCCTAAAATTATGCAGATAACAGCATGGACGCTTGACATGATCCGTACAGAGCCAACTGTTCCTGATTCTATCGACAAATAATTTAACTTCATATTCAACGGATGCCCGTTTCTCTGCTATCATAGGAATAATCATTCAATGATTGACGATAATCAGCAGTCCATATGGAACGGAGAATGTCCTATGAGTAAGTCTTATTCGTTCTTCCCTTTAGGGGATTCGGCTGTTCTCATTCAATTCGAAGACATCGTGAGCGAGAAGGTACATCGCCTGGTTACAGGTATGACGAGGCGATTGGAAAAGAACCCTATTCCAGGCTGGATCGAATGCATCCCTTCGTATACGAGCGTTGCGGTTTACTATGATCATGATAAGATCGGCAAACCAGACGGATTCGATACGGTGTTTGCTTATGTCTGTTCGATGTTGGATGAGCGGATGGAGGAGGAAGCTGGAGGGAAGGACATCACAAAATATGAGGTTGTTGACATTCCGGTTTGTTATGGGGGCGACTATGGACCGGACCTGGACGAAGTCGCTCAGAAGAACCACCTTTCTCCCATGGATGTCATCCGCATTCATTCCGGGCAGGATTACTTAATCTACGCCATCGGATTTGCGCCCGGCTTCCCCTATGTCGGAGGTATCCCGGAGCAAATTGCGACACCGAGGAAACAGACTCCAAGGCTGCTTATACCGGCTGGATCGGTAGGAATCGCCGGCACGCAAACCGGCATTTATCCGATCGAAACGCCGGGCGGGTGGCAGATTATCGGCCGGACACCGCTCGCTTTATTTCGCCCCGAAGCTGAGCCTCCAACGCTGTTGAAGAGCGGGCAATATATCCGGTTTCGGCCTATTCAAGCGGAGGAATACGAACAGATAAGGGAAGTGGGTCTATGAGTATAACCGTTATAAAGCCGGGACTTCTTGTTACTCTTCAGGATGCGGGAAGACGGGGTTACGGCAGATACGGTATTATCATGGCAGGAGCCATGGATAACTACGCTTATCGGATCGTCAATCGACTAGTTGGCAATGAGGATGAACGGGCCGTTCTGGAAATTACATGGTCAGGATTCGCGGTTGAATTTCATAGCGATCGGTGGGTTGCCATTACAGGCGGAGATCTATCGCCATCGATCGAAGGCGTGAAGGTTCCTATGTGGCGTCCCGTGCTGATCAAAGCGGGCCGTGTTCTGCGCTTTCAACAGCCGGTAACGGGCTGTCGCGCTTATATGGCCGTATCGGGCGGATTTGATGTCTGCCAGGTCATGGGAAGCAGCAGTACGTATTTAAGGGCCCGAATCGGCGGGCATGAAGGGAGACCGTTGAAGAAAGGGGATACGGTGCATGCCCATCCTTCTCGGCTTCCCCTGGTTTCGTCTAAACGATACCTTGATGATTACGGCGGTTTCCTCACCGTAAAATGGGCCGTCTCTGCTGAAGGGTATCCTGGTCCAGGACAGGAGGCGGTGATACGCGTGCTGAAAGGGCGTCAATATGATAACTTTGACGAAGGCAGCAAGCAGGCGCTGCTCGGAGAACGGTTCACCGTAACTCCGCAATCGGACCGTATGGGCTACCGATTGTCCGGCCCGTTGCTTCAATTAAGCCATGCAAAAGAATATATATCCGAGCCGGTAGCCCTTGGAACGGTGCAGGTACCTGCAGATGGCCAGCCCATCATTCTAATGGCGGATCGGCAGACGCTTGGAGGCTATCCCAAAATCGCACAAGTGGCGACCGTCGATATTTCGTTGATCGCTCAGCTGTCGCCTGGGGCTGCGATTCGCTTTGCGGAAATATCCTTGGCAGAAGCAGAACAGCTTTATACAGCTCACGTTCGAGAGCTTCGAATGTTGGAAACCATGATCAAGCTTAAATTAAAGGAGTTGTGAGTCAGCATGGTTCGAGTGGACCTAAACTGCGATATGGGAGAGAGCTACGGTGCTTACAGGTTAGGCAATGATACGGAGCTTCTTCGCAGTATAACTTCAGCAAACATTGCTTGCGGATTTCATGCAGGCGATCCGGCGGTCATGAGGGCAACGGTCCGTCAGGCTATCGCAAACGGTACCGCGATCGGTGCCCATCCTGGCTTGCCTGATCTGGTCGGTTTCGGAAGAAGAAGAATGGAGATTACGCCTGCCGAAGCTTATGATATGGTAACCTATCAGGTTGGAGCCTTGATGGCTTTTGCGATACAGGAAGGGTCCGGGCTGCAGCATGTAAAACCTCACGGTGCTCTGTATAATATGGCAGCGACCTCCAGACCCCTTGCAGACGCGATTGCATCGGCAATCAAGCATATCGATCCAACGCTCATTCTGTATGGGTTGGCAGGCAGCGAGTTAATCGCGGCGGGGGAGAGGGCTGGCCTTCGCACAGCAAGCGAAGTGTTTGCGGATCGTACCTACCAGGATGACGGCACCCTCACGCCGAGAAATCTGCCGGATGCCATCATAAGCGATCCCGAAGCTGCGGTCACGCAAGTCGTGCGGATGGTGAAAGAAAGAGTGGTAGTTACCCTGAGCGGCAAGGTGATCCCCATTACGGCAGATACCGTCTGCATTCATGGAGATGGCGCGCACGCATCGCTGTTCGCCAGCACCTTGCGATCACGGCTTGGAGCTGAAGGAGTAAGCATTCAAGCGCTGCTATAATAAAAGTCAGGATGCTATTTACGTGACCCGGCAGCTTACATAAACGAGTACAGGAGATATGACAGATGTTAAAAATATTAATTTCAGGCTTTGAACCTTTTGGCGGAAGTTCTATCAATCCAACCGAAAAACTGGTTAAGGAGATCAAGCACGACGACTTCCCCGGTGCAGAAATCAGAACGCTGCTTCTTCCCGTACATTACGATGAGTGTGCGGACATTCTGCTGCAAGAGATGAAGGCATACGAACCCGATGCGGTCATCGCCTGCGGCGTAGCGGGTGGGCGGACCGCCATTACACCGGAGAGGATCGCCATCAATATCAAGGATATACCGCCGGAATCGACGATTTCGGATAATCGTGGTGCAAGACCTCAAGATGAGCCTATAGACGCTGACGGACCGGACGGACTATTCTCGACTCTCCCGATCCGTTTGATGGTCAACCGGCTGAAGGAAGCTGGAATTCCTGCTTCGGTATCCAATACAGCCGGAACATATATTTGCAACAATACGATGTATGCGATTTTGAACGAAATTCGCCTTCAGCAAAGATCTGCTATTGGCGGCTTTGTGCATTTTCCGGCTTCGACGGAGATGGCCGTGGAGAAGCCGGCCTTGCCGACCTTATCCCATGAAACGATGTTGAATGGCCTGCGGATCATCGTGCAGGCAACGATGGAAGAATTGAACGGACGAGCTTAAGTCACTGTCACTCATCCATTGGTAATATCCATTCGGATATACCAACGATAACGGCTCAACAAAAATCCCGCAGCTTCCCACCATGAGAACAAAACATGGTGGGGTTGCGGGATTTCTATGATTTCATATGGTCATTAATCGACCTCATCTTCGATCACCGGGACGCAAGGGGAGAGAAACGAATCGCGTTGTTCCCGCAGTTGTCCCCGTGCCAGCACCTGAACCCGGAACTCGTTGTCATAACCCTCCAGATTTTCATCATCTCGGGTATACAGAAGACCGTATGAGCCGGGAGCGATTTCGCCAATCAATTGGTACAGCGCTACGATCTCGGCAGCCTCAGCTCCCTTGCGGTTCGTAAAACCTCCGACATGAAGGTAATAGGAGCCGTTAGCCGCATTTAAGGATAGCAAGCCGCTGCCCCATGCAAACTCGGTCATCTTAAGCTGTATTTTCTGAATGATCATGTCGAGCTGCCCGGCATCCGCTTCGGCAGGATTCTCCTGGATGGTAGCCCAGCCGTGAAATTCATACATGAATGTTCACTCCTTGTCGTTATAATGGATCGGTATCAATGTGGACTTCTATTCCATATCTTTGGCTGTATTCATGTAATTTGTCAATAACGGATTGGGCAGGCTCTCCTTCAAAATGATAATAGACCTTTCTGCCGGTTTGCTCCGCTGCTTCAAAGGTCGCTTTCATTTGATCACGGACCTTTTTGTTAACCTGCTGCAAAGCCGGCTTGGTCTGGGCAATATATTCATCGCTAACGGCGTCGAATTCCCGCCCGATGGGGTCGGAATCAAACTTCATTCTCGATTCTCCGCCAAGTCGCTCCGCAAGCGCATCGGCGGCAGCATCCGGTTTGTTAACCTTCTGCAGTTCTCCGGAATATCTCGGCACCTCTTGCGGTGTGTCGTTTGGTTCGTCAGACTTTTCATCATCGGGTTTGTCTTTTGGCTTTTCTTCCTCCGGCTTTTCGTTGTCAGGCTTATCTGGATTCGGCTTATCTTCATCAGGTTTATTCTCATGGTCACCATCTGGCTTCCGCGGATTCTCTTCCGGTTGTTCATTCGTACCGTCAGGCTTTGGATCGCGAGTTCCGCCAGTTGGAGTATCCGGCTCATCGCGCGTTTTCAAGCCGACTTTTTCGGCGAGTGTATCCAGCCACCTCCCGGCTCGTGGGCCCAGCTTATTGGACAGCCAAGATAACCCTTTACCGACTGGAATACGGCTGAGGATAACGGCTAACACGGCAGCGGCCGCATTTTGTGGGGATAGCAGCTTCTTCGGGTCACGGATGTATCCGGCAATCTCGTGTCCGCCACCGGCAATGCCGGCACCGGTCAAGGCAATACCAAGAGCAGGCCAGAAGCTGACAAATAGCAGGGAAAGGGCAAAAGCTCCCAATATGAGACCCGCTTGTTCCCAGCCGCTAAGCCGATCCCACCAGTTCTGGAGAGAGTCGAACAAGCACGCGAAACAAGAGGAGTCGCCAGCTATCATCGAAGCGCCGATACTGGACAGGATCCCGGCAGCAAGTATGAGGATGCCGATGGCTCCCAGAACGGCGGTATACTTTCTTACATTTTCCTGGACCTGATCCCTTTGGCCTGCTGCTTCGAGATTGCCATACAATAACGAATATCCGAGCTCGCGTCGTTCTCGGTAGAATCCGATCAGGTAACCGAGGCGTTTCCGGTCTGTAAAGAGAGCCCGCGTCATCTGCCAACACTCCGTTAATGGATTGATGAGAGCCTCACCCTTCAGAACCGGGAGACGGTCACGAATTCGATGCAGATCGAAATAGTCGATGAATAACCCTGCAACCAGCAGGATTAGGAAGATGCCTTCGGTTCGGTAGCCCTCACCAGTCCATTCATGAAGAGTAAGTACCCACTCCGGCAGCCGATTCTGTCCATTCCAGGCCGCATGATTCAGGATAGCCCAGAACAGAAGGACAGCCGGAAATGCATAGACCCAGCGTGTCAGACGTTTGGCGTATCGAAATGCTATGCCGATTCCAAGCGCGATCATGGCACTATGTACAGGATGCGTAACATTCATCATGGTCGGAATAAAGCTTTCCTCAAAGTAGCCCGGAAACCAATCGAAGAACTCCCAGTGGAGCGTTTTGCCGCCGAGAAAAGACACCCCGTAATTGCTTTGGACCAAGCGTCTTGACAGCTCCTCCATAAATTGAAAGCCAATGCCGGGAGCAGCCCCTAATAATACATAATCGCTCAGGCTTAACGTAGTGGCTCTTCTTGAAAAAAATAAATACAATGCCAGCGGCAGCAGCTTGTAGATTTCCTCAACGACCGGTGTCATGACGGCGAATGACCATGTGTCGGTCGTCCGTCCTCCAAAAATCAAATGAAGTCCCTGCATGGTCCCGTTGGTCAAGGGAATGACCAAAAGAACGCCTGAGAGTACAAACAAGCTGACCTGCTTCCAGGTAACGGTTTTGCTCCGGCTTAGCAGCCAAAATTGCAGTAGTACATAGAAAGACCACAAATATTGCACAAGCATGGTCCGCGACTCTTCGATCAGAACCAGACTTATAACGAGCACCAGCAGGGAAAGCCAGGAAAATAAGTGATACACCTTGGCAATCAAAGGGTACCTCCCAATCCATTCCTTCCAAACCCGATATATCCCCTCCATCGTGTCCCTGATTCTCGTCCGAATGACTGCAATAGACGATGTAATCGAATCCACCCCCCGCTGAATGAACCACTATCTTACGAATCGCTCCCTATAGACAGTTTGCTATATATTTACACAATGGGTCCTCATAGTGAAACATTTCTTTGATCAGCATATGCGGTTCGAAGGGGAGGTAGTGCTGCTAAAAAAAGAAAACTCCCCTGATCAGCCGGTAGAATATCCGGATAACCAGGGGAGAGGAGGTGATTATTTATATTTTACGACGATGGCATTGCTGATCTGACGGCCTGGCGTCGTTAAGTAAGAGCCGTTATAATACAATCCGCTGGAAGCCCCGCCATCTAGATTCATTGCTTGGTAGGCACCTGCCTGCTTCATGATTTCCGCCAGTTGAGGAATGGTTGCTCCGCCTGTCGTTAACATAATCAGCTTATGATCCTTCGTGATACCCAGCGCGCTTCGTGCGCCGCCGCCCGTCAGTATCTTCGGATCCTTGAATCCTTCCTTCTTGACGTCCAGCGTCACCGTGCCATTGGTCAACAGACGCGGACCCGCTTGAAGTGCTCCTTCCATGCGGCCTGCATCATATACGGATTTGAAGTCGAGTCCCGGCATCATCGTCGCCAGATTGTTGCTGTCATAGGTGAAGATCGTCCGGTTATCTCCCGAGGCCTTGTGAAAAATATTGCCTTTGCTGACCAAATAACCGTACGGTGCTTTGTACGCTCCCGAAGTATAGGCGTCAAAGAACGTCCCGTTGATGGCAACTACGGCGTTGCTGCGCTTCGCTATGCTCCGCAAGTCTTCGACTTTCCCTGCTTTATTGCCTGCCAAAACCACGTCCAGTTCCACCTTCGGATGGAGCAGCGAAACGGTGACGACCTGTGCGCTGAAGGAACGGGAGCCCACTTTAAATGTTTTTCTGGCCGACGTCACGGCCTTGGATGAACGGGTCATCATGTTCCCCGAAAGAACGGGTAGGGTGTTTGACACGCTGCCGTCCGTAATGTTCAGGGTGGATCTGTTATTGCTCCAGGACAGCTTAAGACCCAGATGCTGGCTGACAAATTGCAGCGGTACATAAGTGGAGCCGTTCTCGGAGAACGGGGCTGCTTTAGCCTGAACCTTTTTGCCGTTTATATAGGCATTCCGACTGCCCAGATATAGCGTTAGAGCAGTATCTTCACGGGTGATGTTGAGTTTCTTCTCTGCAGCTGTATAAGCTACCTTTACGCCGTCATAGGTCTTGAGTACCCCGACCGAGATGAAGGACTGGTTGTTCTTGTCCACGTAGGCCAAATTTTTGGGGGCGGATGCGGCATAAAGCGGCGTGATGACCGTCAGCATGGCCAGTACAACGATTGCAATGATTCTTTTCATGTTTTCTCTCAAGCTCCTTTTTCTCTTTATCTGTATTGGGCGTAGAATTTGTGCCTATATTTTATCGGCTTACAGGGACTATTTGTTTAGGACAAAAGTCTATGATCTCTCCTGTTTTTGTGAAAAAATTCCGAGAACCCATTGACAAAGAACTTCATCTCTTATATGGTTAATTACATGAGTAACTAACCAATTATCTAACGAGGTTATAAACGAAAGTTGGTGAGGTAAATGGCATTTCAGATTGATGACAGCAGACCGATATTCATGCAAATTGCCGACAAAATTGAAGATGACATCATCGAAGCACGACTGCCTGAGGAAACGCAGGTTCCATCAACGAATCAGTTTGCAGCCTTTTACCAGATCAATCCGGCAACGGCTGCCAAAGGCGTAAATCTGCTGGTGGATCAAGGAATTTTGTACAAGAAACGGGGGATTGGCATGTTTGTAGCTTCTGGAGCTCGTGAACTGCTGATGGAGAAGCGCAAGACGGAGTTTTATCAACAGTACGTGGTCGCCATGGTTAAGGAAGCGGCTAAACTTGGGATTACCAAAGATCAATTATCGGAAATGATCCGCAGGGGGGAGCAAGACTGATGAGCCAAACCGTGATTGAAGTCAAGAATTTGAGCAAGGCATACAAGGATGCAACGGCTGTCGATAATGTGAGCTTTACCATCGAGGCGAATAAGATCTATGGATTGCTGGGCAGGAACGGCGCGGGCAAAACGACCATCATGCAGATGATAACGGCGCAGCTGTTCCCAAGCCAAGGGGAGATTCGCGTATTCGGAGAGCATCCATACGAAAATCAGAAGGTGATCCGGCAGGTATGCTTCATTAAGGAAGGCCAGAAATATCCGGATATCTTTACGGTCAAGGACGTTATGGGAATTGCCGCTAACGTTTATCCGAATTGGGATGCGGCATATGCGAACAAACTGATCGAGGTATTCCGGCTGCCTATGAAACGACTCGTAAAGAGATTGTCCCGCGGCATGCTCTCATCGGTAGGCATCATCGTCGGACTCGCCAGCCGCGCACCGATCACGATCTTTGATGAGCCTTATCTTGGACTCGACGCCGTGGCAAGAGAGCTGTTCTATGATCATCTGATCGAGGATTACACGAATCATCCACGCACGATTATTCTGTCCACGCATTTGATTGATGAGGTTAGCAAATTGCTGGAGCATATCATCGTTATCGATTCCGGTCGAATTTTGCTTGACGATGCTACGGATGACTTGCGGGGACGTGCGTTTAAGATCGTCGGTCCCTCCGGAACGGTTGAATCGTTTATCCAAGGGCTGGAAGTGATACATCGGGAGTCGTTCGCTTCCATGTTGTCCGTCACGGTGATGGGAAGTGCGACTACGAAGTTGCATAAAGAGGCGGAGGAATTGGGCTTGGAAACAACCCCCGTTTCCCTTCAACAATTGATCGTATATTTAACTAAGCGCGAAAAGGTGGGGATCCAACCATGAACGGAATTCCTGGCGTAATCCATATTTATTCGAGACAGAAACTATCCTGGTTCTATTTGCCCTGGGCCATCACGGCATTCAGCTTTCTGATCAACTACATTATCAGCGTATTGGTTAATGGTGAAGCGATCTATGCCGGGGGATTGGCAACGATCTTTATCTATGTGTTTATCGCGGCTCTGGTATCGGTGCTGCAGCTGTTTCCATTCTCCCTCGGATTCAGCATTCGAAGAACGGACTTCTATCTGGGCTCTGTTCTGATGGTGGTATCGTACAGCGTCTTTACGTCGATTATATTATTAGTTTTAGCAGAAATTGAACGTATTACGGGTTCTTGGGGAGACCGGATATCGTTCTTCAACCTGCCGTATTTGAATGACGGCACGCTATTAGAACAATTCATCATTTATTTCATATTGCTTCTTACATTTGCCTTTATTGGGATAGGAATCGGCGTGTTCTATCTTCGTAATCGCGGCATTAAGACCTTTGTCATGCTTGCGACCTATTTCATTCTATTATCGGGGCTCAGCGTACTGATCACCCAATATGGCTGGTGGGGACATGTGATTGACTGGGTTGTGAAATACACTGCTTTTGAATTGTCGCTGTGGTTCATTCCGATCACGCTTATCCTTGCTCTCTTCAGTTACCGTTCGATTCGCAAAAGCTCGGTGTAAGGCAAAAGACGTCCGATTACTCGGACGTCTTTTGCCTTAGCTTCCGTTTGTTTAACGTCTTCGATCCGGCAAGGGTCGTGCCCGGCGGGTACGAGAGCCGTGGGTGTTTGGAAGTGCCGATGAGCTGAGATGTGTAAATGCCGGAGTGACCGGAAAAGAGATAACTGATGACGCAGGCCATAAACATATAAACGGCACCTTCCCCGCCGAACAGTTCGATTCCCATGATAAAACAAGCAATTGGCGTGTTCGTCGCTCCGCAGAAGACGGCAATAAATCCTAATGCCGCCAGGAACGGTGCGTATAATCCGATCCATCCCGACAACGCGTTGCCAAGCGTTGCCCCGATGGCAAACAATGGGGTAACTTCTCCTCCCTGAAACCCTGCTCCGAGCGTCAGCGAGGTAAAGAGGATTTTGCCGAGAAAGGCGAGAGGCGATACTTCGCCTGTGAAGGAGGCTTCGATCAGGGGGAGCCCCAGCCCCAAATAATCGCGTGTCCCAAGCAGATAAACCAGTCCAATGATGATGATGCCGCCGACAGCGCTTTTGATCATCGGATTCCGGAAGAAATAGCTGTACCACCGTTTCAAGGAATGGGTTAGCTCACTGAATAGTCGGCTTGTCAGACCAAAGAGTATCGAGGCCAAAATCACCTTTAGGATCACCATGAAACTCAAAGCCGGAATGTCTCCGATCGAATAATGCAGATGGCTGACACCCCATAGAGAGGTGGCCGTCAGATTCCCGACCAAGCTGGCTACGAATGCAGGTAATAGTGCTTGATGCGAGATCACTCCGATGGCAAGCACTTCAAGTCCAAACAGCGTTCCCGCTAGCGGCGTGCCGAAGATGGATCCGAAACCGCCGCTAATTCCGCAGATAAGCAGGGTTTTTCGATCCGCCGGCGTTACGCGGATAAGCTTACCGAACCATTCCGATAAACTTCCTCCCATCTGAACGGCAGTGCCCTCACGTCCTGCGGAGCCCCCGAACAGATGCGTGATTAATGTTCCGATTAGAACTAAAGGCGCCATTCGCAATGGAACGGATTCCGTACCGCCATGGATTTGTTCAAGGATGAGGTTATTCCCTTTGGTACTGCTCTTGCCAAACTTGAAATATAGGTAGCTGACCACGGCGCCTCCCATGGGAAGGAAGAACAGCAGCCAAGGGTTCTCCATGCGAAGGGAGGTTACATAGTCCAGACTGTAAAGAAAGAAGGCGGAGGCACTGCCCGTCATCAATCCAACGAAGCTTCCCAGAACGATCCATTTGATGAAGTAACCGGACAACAAGGCGTAGGGCCATTTTTCGGTACCTTCAAACCATTTTTTAATCATGCAAATTCACCCGTTTCTATGTATTCGCCGCTAACCCTTCAATATACAAACAGACTCCTACCAGGAAAGCGACCTCTGGTAGGAGTCATTAGCTATCGAAGCGGTTATGGCGAACTCCATCGCCTCATTCAATTAGCATTTATTGTAATGGAATAGAGGTTTCTGTGTCAATGGCACAATCCATCAGGAGCGAGCTTTTTGTTGAGCCAAAAGAGGTATGCTTTAATTTGGAAAAAAGTGCTTGACTTGGACATGGACTTTTTTCAGGTAAGAAATTCAAGATGTCCATGGACGCAGGAAAGACCTTTATTTTATAGTTACAGATGATAATGAGAATCAATATCAAAGTATTGAGGGGAAAATGATGTCATCAAACACGTCCAATCCAAGTCTTACAGATTCCAAGACCCACGTTAAACTCAAGGGGCGACCATGGGCTGCGACCCTGATTCTCACCGGAGGCATGGCAGCGCTGGTGCTTGGCATAGCTTTATCGATATCGCTCGGTGCGGCCGAGATTGATCTGCGAAAGGTATGGGAGGCGGTGTTTTTCTTTAATCCCGATGTGACGGAGCATCAGATTATACAGGAGCTGCGCTTGCCGAGGGTCCTCGGTGGGGCGATGGTGGGCGCCTGCTTTGCGGTATCGGGCGCGATCATGCAGGGGATGACCCGGAATCCGCTCGCTGATTCAGGTTTGCTCGGATTAAATGCGGGAGCGGGTTTTGCCATTGCCCTCTGCTTTTCGTTTTTTCCGGGGCTGCCTTATATGTACCTGATTCTGTTCTCATTCCTTGGGGCAGGATTAGGTGCGGTACTCGTGTATGGTGTCAGTTCCATGGCAAAAGGCGGTCTGACATCGGTACGTCTTGTTCTGGCGGGTGCTGCGCTTAGTGCTCTGTTAAGTGCGCTTAGCGAAGGCATCGCATTGTATTTTCAGGTCGGACAGGACATGGCTTTCTGGTATGCAGGCGGAACGGCGGGGATTAAGTGGGTCCATCTGAAGATTATGCTGCCGTGGATCGTCGCTGCTATATTGGGAGCTATTGCGTTGTCACGCTCCATTACCATGCTTAGCCTCGGCGATGAAATTGCCCGCGGGCTCGGGCAGCGAACAGGACTCGTCAAGCTGGCCGGAACGGTTATCGTGCTGGTGCTGGCTGGCGCTGCCGTCTCGGTTGTCGGTGCGGTAGGCTTTGTCGGTCTCATGATTCCGCACGTCACGCGCAAGCTGGTCGGCGTGGATTACCGGCTCATCATTCCTTGCTCGGCAGTACTTGGGAGCTTGCTGGTCGTCATTGCCGACCTTGCAGCAAGAATGGTGAACCCCCCTTACGAGACACCGGTGGGCGCGATCATCGCGTTGATCGGGGTGCCCTTCTTCCTCTACTTGGCACGCAAAGAAAGGAGGGAACTGTGAATGGAAGCTGTTACCAATAACATGCATGAACGAAAAGGCAGGAAGCGCAGGTTCATGACACTGTCTGTCCTGGTTGCATTAATCATTCTGGTCTTTCTGATCAGTATGAACACGGGAGTCATTCGTTTATCGCCGCTTGAGGTCATAAAAACCCTGTTTGGCAGCGGGACGGACAAGCAGGAACTGGTGCTGTTCGAATTCCGCTTGCCGCGGATCGTCATCTCGCTGCTTATTGGGGCCGGGTTAGCGATATCGGGATGTGTGATGCAGGGAATCTCCCGTAATGAGCTGGCGGATCCGGGAATCTTGGGGATTAATTCGGGAGCAGGCTTGATGGTGATGCTGTTCATTTCATTTTTCCCAAGCACGACGGCGGCTCCTGTCTATCTACTGCCGGTGCTTGCATTGATTGGGGCGAGCTTAACCGCTGCCTTAATATGCGTGCTGGCCTATAAGAAAAATCAGGGCTTTAAGCCGACTGGGCTGCTGTTAACTGGGATTGCCGTTGCGGCTGGCATTAGTGCGGCTATGATCGTGCTAACGCTGCGCTTGAGTCCTGAAAAATACCAGTTTGTTGCCACTTGGCTAGCGGGCAGCATTTGGGGTTCGAGCTGGAAGTTTGTATTGGCATTGCTCCCATGGATCCTTGTGCTTCTGCCCTTCGTCATGTATAAAGCGCAGGTGATGAACGTGCTCAATCTTGGAGAACCGATGGCGACCGGACTCGGTGCTTCCGTCACAAGGGAGCAGCTGAAGCTGTTGGCAGCGGCGGTTGGCTTAGCAGCCTCCTGCGTCGCGGTAAGCGGCGGAATTGGATTTGTCGGACTTATCGCGCCCCACCTGTCCAGACGCTTGGTCGGTGCGAAGCATCAGATGCTGCTGCCGGTAACGGCGTTGGTCGGTGCACTGCTGGTCATCACAGCCGACACTCTGGGACGTTGGATTATCCAACCTTCTGAGATTCCTACGGGGATCGTGGTTGCGGTGATTGGTGCTCCCTATTTCCTGTACCTGTTATCCAGGTCAAGAGCTTAAAAGGGGAAGGACTTGCTCATTTCTATAACGGAATTACGGATTAAGGAGGTCCTTATGCTGCGTCAATTTTTTTCCTACTACAAGCCTTATAAAGGGCTGTTCATACTGGATTTTTGCTGCGCGATCTTTGCAGCTTTGCTGGAATTGATATTCCCGGTTGCTGTCAACCGCGTGATAGACGACCTGCTGCCGAGTGGAAACTGGAAGTGGATCTTATACGCTTGTTTGGGTCTTCTCGGCATTTATGTTGTCAGTTCCTTCTTGCATTACGTGGTCACCTATTGGGGGCATAAACTCGGCATCAACATTGAGACCGATATGCGCAAAAAGCTGTTTGATCGGGTTCAGAAGCAATCCTTCCGTTTTTTTGACAATAACAAGACGGGGCATCTAGTCTCGCGGATGACAAACGACCTGATGGATATCGGGGAAATTGCCCACCACGGTCCGGAGGATCTGTTCATTGCCCTTATGACGCTTGCCGGAGCCTTGGGCATCATGCTCGGGATTAATTGGCAGCTTGCCGTAATGACGTTTGTGATCGTTCCATTGATGATTTATTTATCGCTGTATTTCAGTGGAAAAATGTCGGCAGCATTCAAGCGCATGTTCTCCGATATTGCCGATTACAACGCACGTGTGGAGAACAACGTCAGCGGTATCCGTGTGGTTCAAGCCTTTTCGAATGAGGAGCATGAAATGACGCGTTTTGCTGAGAACAACAACCGCTTCCGCGTGACAAAGCTGATTGCCTACCGCATTATGGCGTGGAACTCTTCGATCAGCTTTATCCTGATGAAATTCATTTCCCTGTTCGTTTTGGTGTGCGGTACTTGGTTCGTGATCGAAGGCCGGATGACCAACGGGGAATTTATCGCTTTTGTTATGCTGTCCAATGTGTTCCTCGGTCCGATTAAACAGATCAATGCGGTCATTGAGATGTATCCGAAGGGAATCGCCGGCTTTAAGCGTTATTTGGAGCTGCTTGAGAGCGAACCGGACGTTGCGGATACGCCGGGTGCAAAGCCGGTTAACCATCTGCGGGGAGACATTGCCTTTGACGGGGTATCCTTCGGGTACGAGAACAAAGATCAAGTGCTGCAGAATGTCAGTTTGTCCATCCGAGCAGGTGAAACCGTTGCGCTTGTGGGTCCGTCCGGAGCAGGCAAGACAACGTTGTGCTCTTTGCTGCCGCGTTTCTATGACGTTGAAGCCGGGAGGATAACGATTGACGGGATCGATATCCGAGACATGACGCTGCAATCCCTTCGTTCCCATATTGGCATCGTGCAGCAGGATGTTTTCCTGTTTGACGGCAGCATCCGCGAAAATATTGCCTACGGCCGGCTCAACGCTGCAGAGAGCGACATTATGGAAGCCGTGAGCCGTGCCCAGCTTGAGGAGCTGGTCGCTTCACTTCCGGATGGGCTGGACACCTTAATCGGCGAGAGAGGCGTTAAGCTGTCCGGCGGACAGAAGCAGCGCCTGTCGATCGCCCGGATGTTCCTCAAGAACCCGCCAATTCTTATTCTGGATGAAGCGACGTCTGCATTGGATGCGGAGACCGAAGCGGCGATTCAGCAGGCGCTGGCCGAACTGTCGGAGGGACGCACGACCCTGGTGATTGCACACCGGCTCGCAACGATCAAGAATGCAGACCGCATTGTGGTTGTTGCAGACAAAGGCATTGCCGAACAAGGAATCCATGAGGAACTGCTCGCGGCGCACGGCATATACAGCCGATTACATCGAGCTCAATTCGGGGCTTAAATCCAGCCATCATTTTATTAGGAGGATAAAACATGTTCAAGTCTAAAATACGTGTCATGCTCTCCACGCTCGTGTTATGCTCGATCGTTATTTCGGCATGCAGCGGGAATGGAAATACCGCGAATAATGGGGGCTCTGCCGGTGAAACCACTGCGGGCACGGACAAGCCCCTGACTGAGGCCTCAGCGCCCACGACTAAAAAGGTGGATACGATTAACGGAGAAATCGAAATTCCGGCCGTGCCCGAGCGAATTGTAGTTGATGCCTACCTGCCAACTCTGCTGCTGCTCGGAGAAAAGCCGGTCGGCGCGACAGCGACGGATCTCGAGAACGTCCATATTCAAGACATGATTGAGGGCATAGAGAACACGGGGGGAAGCGCTCCGGAAAAGATTGTGGAATTGAACCCCGACCTGATTATCAGCGCTAACTCGGACCCGGAATTATACGAGAAATTGTCCAAAATCGCACCGACGGTCATTCTTCCTTATGAAACCTATCGAAGCGTGCACGAAGAAGTAGAGGGATTGGGGGCTATTCTAGGCAAAGAAGAAGAAGCGAAGAAATGGCTAGCTGATTTTGATGAGAAAATAGAAGGACTGCGCGCGAAAGTGAATATTGTGGTGGAAGAGGGAGAGACTTTCTCGATCTTTGGTGCATTCGGCAAAACCTTCTATCTGTACGGTGACGGCATTTATCGCGGGGGCTTGGCGATCTACAAGGAGCTTCAGCTAACACCTCCGGCAACGATTCAAAAAGAATTGATTGATGCCAACGTGACATATAAAGAGGTCTCCCTGGAAGTGCTCAACGATTATGCAGGCGATTATATCTTCTTTGATGAGTCTAACGGTGCCAAGATGGATAAGAAGGATAAGGTGTGGACATCGATTGAGGCGGTGAAGCAGGATCGCGTGTTTTATCTGGATGCCAAGCGGTTCTGGCCGTTTGATCCCATTGCTGTCCTGGCTCAGGCGGAGGAAGTGACGGAAATGATCGTTAGCCAAAAAGAGAAGGAAAACGCGAAATAACCAGCGGTATCGGTGATCCCGGATAGATTGCTGGGCGACTTCGAATATGCTAGGAAGAGAGGGTTTATACGAAAAGGGCACGGTCCGTGATCACGGACCGTGCCCTTGTTGTTATTAGGATTGCTTAACATTCAGATTTAGCGCGCATCTGTGGATGTTGGCTCGTCCACGGCTTTCAGTTTATCATTCAGAATACTATCTTCAAGCACGCTGAATTTGTCCCCATATACTTTCGTAATGTGTTTTTCTCCCCATGCACAGAGCATATCCAGAATTCCGCTCAAACTCATGCCGTAATCGCTCAACTCATATTCCACTTTGGGCGGCACTTGATTATGAATAATGCGATTGATCACGCCATCATCCTCGAGCTCCCGCAGCTGCTGGGTCAACATTTTTTGCGTGATATGCGGCATGAGACGCTTCAGTTCATTGGTTCGTTTACGGCCATGGGTCAGGTGACACAGAATGACGCATTTCCACTTGCCTCCGATCACTTCCAATGTCGCTTCGACGGCGATGTTGTATTTCTTTGCTTGCATAGTCATCCTCCTATTTCTATAGGCACTAAAAAGTGCCTAGGGTACTGTCAGGTACCTACATTACAAAAAAGTACGTTCTTCACACAAAAAACGATATAGATCATAATAGCATTTGCCAGCTGGATTACACCATACTCAATATTTTTACAATATACAAGCAAGAGAATAGGATAGGGGGAAATATCAACACCATGATGATAGATAAAAGAAGAAGTTTGTTTGCGCTGCTGGCGCTTGCCGTTAGTGCCTTCGCTATCGGAACAACGGAATTTATCAGCGTAGGGCTGCTGCCGTTGATTGCGGAGGATATGAATATATCCGTAACAACGGCCGGATTAACCGTTTCGATGTATGCGCTGGGCGTTACCTTTGGGGCGCCAATCCTAACGTCGCTAACGTCCAGGATGTCCAGAAAAACATTGCTGCTCTGGATTATGATCATTTTTATCATCGGTAACAGCTTGGCGGCCAGTACAGCTTCCATTGGTATTCTGCTTGCCGCACGCGTACTGTCGGCCTTTTCTCATGGCGTATTTATGTCGATCGGCTCAATCATTGCCGCAAGCGTGGTGCCAGAGAATCGCCGGGCATCGGCGATCTCCATTATGTTTACGGGCCTGACGGTAGCCACGGTCACGGGCGTTCCGCTTGGAACGTTTATAGGTCAACAGTGGGGCTGGAGACTTGCTTTTGTTGCCATTGTTGTAGTCGGTATTGTTGCGTTGATTGCGAACAGTATCCTGGTCCCTTCGGACTTGCCTAAGGGAGAACGCACTTCATTCCGGGACCAGGCTAAATTGCTGACGAATGGCAGACTGCTGCTTATGCTCCTGATTACGGCTCTCGGTTATGGCGGCACCTTCGTGGTCTTCACTTATTTATCCCCATTGCTGCAGGATATAACAGGCTTTAAGGAAAATACGGTGGCCATCATCCTGCTTGTATACGGGATCGCTATTGCGGTCGGCAATGTGATCGGCGGGAAGGCAGCCAATCGCAACCCGCTTAAAGCACTGTTCTATATGTTCATCGCCCAAGCGCTGGTGCTGTTCACGCTTACGTTTACCGCACCGTTTCAAGTGGCGGGACTCATCACCATTATTCTCATGGGATTTCTGGCTTTCATGAATGTGCCGGGACTACAGGTTTATGTCGTGATGCTGGCTGAGCGGTTTGCACCGGGGGCTGTGAATATGGCGTCCGCGCTCAACATTGCCGCATTTAATGCCGGCATCGCCATCGGCGCTTTTCTAGGAGGCTTGATCACGAATTCCATGGGTCTGATTCATACGGCATGGATCGGGGCGCTGATGGTACTCGGCGCGGTGGTTCTCACCGGATGGAGCTTGAAGCTGGAACGGAAGAACTCGGAGAAGCCGGATAAGCAAGCGGCCTGAATGCCTGAGTGATTATTTTATGATGAAGGGAGGTGATGTCTAAGCGTTTTATCGGAGATACTTCATTATAGGTTAATTTAATCACAACCCAAAAAATGTTCGGAGGTTTATCAACATGACAGCACAACACTTACAAGATACAACCACTTTATATAATGGCGTCAACATGCCTTGGTTTGGATTAGGCGTATTTAAGGTAGAAGAAGGACCGGAGCTGGTGAATGCCGTACGTACGGCCATCCAGCATGGGTATCGCAGCGTGGACACGGCCGCCATATACGGCAATGAAGAAGGCGTGGGACAAGGCATTCGCGAGGGCTTGGAAGCTGCCGGTATCAAGCGGGAAGATCTGTTTGTCACATCCAAAGTGTGGAATGCCGATCTGGGTTATGAATCGACTATGAAGGCTTACGAGGAGAGTCTTCGGAAACTGGGCCTGGAATATTTGGATTTGTACCTTATACACTGGCCGGTTGAAGGGAAATATATAGAGGCGTGGAAGGCGTTAGAAACGTTGTACAAAGAAGGACGCGTGAAAGCGATCGGTGTGAGCAACTTCCAGATTCATCATCTGGAGCGGTTAATGAAGGAAACGGAAATCAAACCGATGGTGAACCAGGTGGAATATCATCCCCGATTAACGCAAAAAGAATTGCAGTCGTACTGTCAGGCGAACGGAATTCAGCTTGAGGCTTGGTCTCCTTTAATGCAAGGACAGCTGCTGGATCAAGAGGAGCTTCGAAACATTGCCGACAAACATCATAAATCCATTGCCCAGATTATTCTTCGTTGGGATATGCAGAACGGCGTAGTCACGATTCCGAAATCGACCAAAGAACATCGGATCGCCGAGAATGCGGCCATCTTTGATTTTGAATTGTCTGTTGAGGAGATGCAGCGCATCGACAGCTTGAATCAGGATCACAGAGTGGGACCGGATCCCGACAATTTTGATTTCTAAGAAATCTGCGTGAACGGCAAGAATAGAAGTGTAATGAATATTGTGGCTCTCCTGTACTGTCGGCAGCACAACAGGGGTCAGGAGAGTCCATTCCTACATAATTTGGAAGGAGAGAACAAGATGAATCTGGATCTTAAGGGAAAAGTCGCATTGGTAACAGGCTCGACATCCGGTATTGGCAAAGCGATAGCCATGTCGCTGGCAGCCGAGGGAGCTTCCGTCATTATTAATGGAAGGCATGAGGATAAAGTTAAACAGGCGATCCATGACATTCATGCCGTGCACCCGGATGCCGAGCTGCGTTATGCCGTGGCGGATCTCGGAACGGAGGAGGGCTGTCATCAGGTCAGGGAAGCTGCTCCGGTCGTTGATATTCTGATCAATAATTTAGGGATCTTCGAGCCTGCTGAATTTTTCGATATACCCGATTCGGAGTGGTTCAGGTTCTTCGAGACGAATATCATGAGCGGTGTCCGGTTAACCAGACATTATTTGAAGAACATGATCAATCGCAATGAGGGTCGAGTTATTTTTATCGCAAGCGAAGCAGCTGTCATGCCTTCCCAGGAGATGGCACATTACAGCGCGACCAAGACGATGCAGCTGTCCCTTTCCCGGAGCTTGGCCGAGCTGACGACAGGAACCCGCGTAACGGTAAATACCGTGATGCCCGGATCCACTCTTACGGAAGGCGTTGAAACGATGCTGAATACGCTATATCCAGACGAGGAACTTGCCATCCAAGAGGCAGAGCAGCGGTTTATGAAGGAAAATCGGCCGACTTCCATTATCCAGCGGTTGATTCGACCGGAGGAGATTGCGGATTTTGTTACGTACCTCAGCAGCCCCAAATCCTCGGCGATTAACGGTTCGGCGCTTCGAATCGACGGGGGCTTGGTACGAAGCGTATTCTGAGCAAGGTAATGAATTGAAAAATTCGTTATGAGCGGTATTTTTGCCTAAAGGATTTGGGTTTGAAGCCTGTATAACGAACAAAGCAGCGAATGAAATACGGAAATGAACCGAACCCGGATTCTTCGGCAATGCATCCAATCGGATCATTGGTGTGGATCAACATTTGCTTTGCTTGTTCGATCCGATGCCGTGTCAGAAATTCCAGGGGCGTGCAGCCAAACGTTTTTTTCATACAGATCGACAGATAGTTCTGGTGGAAATGCATCGCATCGGATAATTGCTGGTAGCTCACCGGTTCTTTGTAATGTTGTCTCAAATAGTTGGCGGTTCGTTCGGCTATGGCATATTGAGGATTCTGATGCTGGATTCCTTCCTCTTCGGCCTGAAACAGCAGGAGCAGCTCATGCAGCAGCTGCTGCTGCTTCCAGCGTGCCGCGGAAGAAGATGATTGCTGAAGGTTCTGCAATTGTTCGATCAGGAGTCTCGCTTGCTCTATCGTGGGCAGCTCTCCATACTTGGGTATGTAAAAAGAAAAACTCTCGATCTGTACATAAGGCTGATCGGTTTGCGATAAGGCAAAAAGGGTCAGCTCCTCCGTTTCAATCCAACGACCGAGTGTCTGAAAATGCAGCCAATAAAAGTGGGTCTCCTCCTGACAGGGCAGATATGTCCGGTGCGCGGCATCGGGCCTTAGAATCAGGTGGCAGCCGCTCTGTACCCTGTAAGCAATGCCGTTCTCCTCCAGGAATAACGCCCCTCTTGTCACCAGAATCAGATCAAAGACGCCGATGTTATAGCGATCCGGATGTTTGTCTCCTACCTGATAGGTATCTTCTCCACAAATCATATAGTGCGGTAGCGGCGGCGCCGTGAACTGGAAGATCATCTGCGGCCAGGCCTCCTCCTCAAACGAGCTTTTCTCTATGATAATCGTTATGCTGATCCGGAATCAATAACACAGCATGTTGCAATCGGATAAAAAGATGTTGTTTCTGTGTATAGGGTACGCCTGGTTGAGATGGTATATTTCAACCAGAGTGTGCACCAACAAGACAGAAACAAGGAGCGTGGAAATTGATGCTGCATGATGCTGCCTTTAACAGCTTGCCACTTCGAGCAATTAAACCGACCGGCTGGCTTAAGAGTCAGTTGGAGATTCAAGCAAGCGGGTTTACCGGACATTTGGAAGAACAGTGGAAAGACGTGGGGGATGAGAATGGGTGGCTCGGCGGCCAAGGAGAGAGCTGGGAACGGGGACCGTATTATGTCGATGGCTTGCTTCCGTTAGCTTATTTGCTTGAAGACGAGTCTTTGATTGCCAAAGCGAATCGCTGGGTCGAGTGGTCGCTTGCCAGCCAGCAGGAAAATGGCATGTTCGGTCCGGCCCGTATAACCTCCGTCAATCAGGATATTGATAAGGAGCAGGACTGGTGGCATTACATGATCATGCTGAAAGTGATGATGCAGCATGAAGAAGCAACAGGCGATGAACGGATCATCCCTTTTCTGACGAAGTTTTTCACTTATGTCCATTCGGTTATCGAGGAACAACCGCTGCGGGGCTGGGCCCAAACAAGGGGAGCAGAGATGCTGCTGTGCATGGTGTGGTTATATAGACGTACGAAGCAGCCCTTTCTGTTAGAGCTTGCCGATATCGTTGCCGGACAAACCACGGACTGGAGCGATATCTTTCATGATTTTCCGTTCTGGCGAAAGGTCGAAGAGTGGGATTGGACAACCCATGTCGTGAATGTGGCGATGGGAATCAAAACGCCGGGCTTGCTGTATGAACTGAACGGAAATCCGGTGGAGCGGGAAAGCGTACATCGGGGCATTGATTCCCTGATGACGTACCACGGTCAAGCGCACGGCATGTTTTCGGGGGACGAGTGGTTATCCGGCACCCATCCGAGTCAAGGCGTGGAATTATGTGCCGTCGTGGAGTATATGTTCTCGATGGAGCAGCTGACGCGTATTTTCGGGGACGGACGTTTCGGGGATATCCTGGAAAAGGTCGCTTTTAATGCGCTGCCTGCCGCCATCTCTCCGGATTGGACCTCGCATCAGTATGATCAGCAAGTCAACCAGATGATCTGCAATGTCGCTCCGCGGTCCTGGAGCAACAGCCCGGACGCCAACGTCTTCGGTCTGGAGCCGAACTTCGGGTGCTGCACGGCTAACATGCATCAGGGCTGGCCCAAGCTGACCTCGCATTTATGGATGAAGGATCAGGAGGAAGGGCTTGTTGCCGTGTCCTATGCCCCATGCACGGTGAGAACCACGGTCGGTCGTCAAGGCGTTCCGACTGTAGTCGAGGTAACCGGAGAGTATCCGTTCAAGGATCGCATTCAAATTAAATTGTCGTTGGAATACGCGGAATCGTTTCCACTATCACTGCGCATCCCGGCTTGGTGCGACGATCCCGTCATAACTCTGAATGGGCGCGAATTGCCATTCCAGGTGGAGTCCGGTTATGCAAGAATCGTACAGAACTGGCAGAACGGCGACCGATTGGACATTCATTTGCCCATGGAAGTGAAGACCGTGTCGCGCAGCATGTACGCTACTAGCATTGAAAGAGGGCCGTTGGTGTATGTGCTGCCCGTGAAGGAGAACTGGCAGATGATCCGGCAGCGCGACATGTTCCACGATTGGGAGATATACCCTGCATCCCCGTGGAAATATGGTTTAGTCTCCGATACGTCATTCGAGGTACTTGAGCAGGATATGGTCCGCCAGCCGTTCCTGGCAAAGGATACACCTGTTAGGGTGAAGGTTAAAGGCCAGCTGATTCGGGATTGGAAGATGGAAGGCAACAACGCCGGAAACCCTCCGCTGCATCCGAACACGGACGGACAGCCCATTATGGAATTGGAGTTAGTTCCGTATGGAAGCGCCAGGCTACGGATCGGTGAATTTCCTCTGATTGGAGAGCGGAAAAAGGGGAGCTAAGAAATAAGCAAAAGTAAGCATGCTATAATCGGTTTATAATGAAGAATCCCCCTGTTTAGGGGGATTCTTGTTTATCCATCCGTCATCTCATCATGCTGTTGGCTGATCGATGGGTTTAACCACTTGTTCCGTCGGTTTACGGAGGAATAACCCCACGACGACCCCGAGAGCGGCCACAGCCATTACAACAAGGAATGTAAACGAGAATGCGTCAGCCCAAGCATCGATTTGCGGTACTGAATGAAAAGAAGCCGGAATACGGGTCGTCAACAATGTTGAGAAGACAGCCACGGCAAAGGAGCCCACCACTTGCTGTGAAGCATTGTTTAGGGATGTAACACGGTTGATTAACCCTTGCGGTGCAGCTTTCATGACGAAGGCATTCAAAGACATAGCATATAATGCATGGCCGGATCCCGATAAGGTCATTGCGACAATTATCGTTCCCGTTCCTCTGCCAGATGAATCCGTAAAGAGCAAGAATGCTCCCAGACCTAGAAGTGCAGTACCGATAATAACAAGCAGCTTTACACTCCGAATCCGGTCATACATACGTCCACCAATCTGCATGAGTACGATACTGGCAATGGCAGGTGAAATCATGAGCAGCCCAGTATCAAAAGCATTAAATCCTTTCACTTGCTGGAGATAAACGGGAACGAGAAAGAAGTTTCCATAGAATGCAGCGGCTGTTATCCATAGAATTAACATAGCACTTGTAAAAGACTTGGAGCGGAACAATCGCAGCTCAAGGAGAGGCTCGCTCATGCGAAGTTCAACCAGGATGAATAGTAGAAGCGCAGCAACACCAACCGCAAGGCCGATAATGGTCTGTATGGAACCCCATCCTGCATCGCCCCCTTGATTCACGCCATAGACGAGGGCGGCAAAAGCGATTGGACCAAAAATCATTCCGAGTTTATCCAGCTTGGCTTGAGTCTGATTCTTCAATTTAGGAAGATATCGTAGTCCAAACCAGATTCCTAATAAGCCTACAGGTACATTCACCCAGAATAAAGATGGCCAGCTAACGTTTAATCCACCAACCACCCGGCAAACACGGGGCCTATGGCTGGTGCAATAAGAATGGGAACGCCCAAGTACGATCCCATTACGGTCCCTACCTTATCAGGAGGACTGATCTGAAAGACAATGGCATAACCAATGGGCATGACTATGCCTCCTCCTAAGCCTTGAAGTACACGAAATAGTATAAATTGCTCTGCGTTGACCGAGAGTGCGCACAGAATAGAGCAGATTGTAAAAATGAAGATCGCCAGGATAAACATGCGCCTGCTGCCAAAACGGTCAGCCAGCCAGCCGGCTACCGGAATGATGGCCGCTTCGGCAAGAATATAACCCGTGGTCGCCCATTGCATGAAAGATAATGAGCTTTGAAAGGAATGCATTAGATTAGGAATGGCTACATTCATGGCTGTCATATTAAGTAGGACCATAAACATGCCAATGATAATAGCGAATAAGGGTGCGCGAATTTCTTTTATGGTAGTAATGGTGGTCGACATGTATTGTCTCCTTCTGTTATATTTTTTTGTTCGAAGCCACATCTCCGGATATGTGACCCCATTCAGAAAGAGAATCGCGCGATTCCAGGTGATACGTAAAGCAGTATTCAAGTTTGCACCTTGATAACAGCTATGTGCCAAATTATAATGACTCTAAACCAACAATAACAGTAGGCAATATTTATTGATTAGATCATTTAATATAGACCAACTTACTTTACGTTAGGGTGGTGATGACTTGAGCGATCGTTCAGAGCATGGTGAAGATTATGAAGAATGTACGGAGGTTATTGGCGAGGTTTTAAAAATAGTCGCAGTGAAACGCGCAGTTCACGTAATTGGTGAACTGCATGATGGTCCCCAGCGGTTTAACCGCTTGCGTCGGAGTTTGGGCAATATCAGCACGCAATCATTGACAGTGATTCTGAGGCATCTGGAGCAAAACGGCATCATTAACCGCCAGGTACTGCCGACTATGCCGGTTACCGTGGAGTATTCATTGACAGACCAGGGTAGAGAATTTGAAGATGTCCTAAATGTGATACATGATTGGGGAGCTTCTAGGAAAAAGCATCTGGCTCCATTAGGAAAAGCCAGTTCCTCAGCAGAGAAATAGATAAACGAAATTCACGAAAAACCGCGTTGATCGCGGTTTTTTTGTTGTACAGATATGCCTTCAAGGTTAAGATAAGTGTTTACGAAGCTCAGAAATACACATAATATGGAGTTATTGGAAAAGATGGTACTGGACCTCATCCCTTGATGTTAGGTTGGTGAAAGGGAAAATTACCGAAGGAGATCTTCATGAGAAAAAAAATAATAGTGGTCCTATTGCTTGTATTTGTTATTCTGATAAATGGCAATGCTCAACGAGATTCGATCGATATGCCCCTTTATGAGGGCAGAAGCCTCGTTATTGGGGTGATCGGAAAAACACCGCAAGTAAGGGAGGAGGGACATGTGAATTTTAAGGAGGTTACATTTGAGCAGTTAGAGGATTTAAACCTTTCCACAGAGCTTGACGCCGTTTTCATAACGAAAGAACATCTGGTGGAAGCTTCTGAGCCCAAGTATACAGAAGTTTATAACAAGGCTGAAGTTCCCTTTTTCTATATCGAGTCTAACAAATCTCATGTCCCCTTCACGATCGAAGAATTGTCCTATGATGAGGTTCCGGATCTTTCAACGGATATGTACGCAACAGGATACTACGGCAAGGATGCTGAGCATTGGGGTTACGGTTTATACAACGGTGTAATGAATGAGACCAATATCCAAGCTGTTTATTCGCGTATTTTCACAACCATCGAGTCGTTGCACAATGACGGAGGAACGTAATTTGCGAGAAATAAACTGGTTGAAGAAAAACGAGACGCTTGAGTTATTACTGGAACATGAAACTACATTTCAAGTCGTCCCGTTAGATTCCGGTCTGGAAGCAGAGGTGGTGAAGATCACCACATCACCGGCAGACTATGTACTAAAGGTATGGAATAAAGCGTCCAAGCCCGATGTTCAAATGCAATATCAAATATTGAATGCATTGTACTCGCACGGAAGAGCAGTATCGAAGCCTTTGGGCTGGGGGACAGACCGGAATGGCAATCCAGCGATGCTGACCAGTTACGACGGCACGCCCGTTCAAAAAGTCAATCGGCCTAAACTAGTAAAGCTTGCGAAGATGTTAATGGATATACATAAGCTGCCCCTGGATAGCCTGAACGGATTCGGGCTGCCGAGTTATGACTTCATCTCCTATTTTTATCCTCGAATTGATGAGTTTCCGGATATCCAACATCCATTGATGGAACTTGTTCAGCGTGCGAACATGAAACAAGAATATGTCATCCATGGCGATTATCACCTTGGCAATATTCTTGAGAATGAAAACGAACTGACCGTGATCGATTGGACGAATGTCCAAATAGGCGATCCCCGATATGACATCGCATGGTCGATTATCTTAATTTGGATATATGTAAGCGAGAAGCAAGCTTCCTTTTACCGTGCTGCATTTTGTGCCGAGAACCGTTACGAAACGGATGAGCTTGAGCTGTTTGAAGCCATAGCGTGCCTGCGCTGGGTTTTGCTCAGTAGAGCGGACCACCCACCCATTAGAAAGGATACGATCGCAAGGGTCAGGTCGATATTGAAGAGCAACGCGTATTTAAAATTCAAGCCTCTTGAAGTCTGATCCCCAAATACATCTCGGTTCCCTATTAATGTGTGCTTGATTTGAGGATTCTTGCAGTAGTACACTTGCCCCCCTAAGATACTATCATGCAAGACGGTTGATCGCAGTGGAAGCATCAACCGTCTTGCATGATGGTACGGGGCTTTTCTTCTATTAAAAGCAGCGTGATAACCCATCCAATCGACCAAGATTGAGATAAGTTAAAGCTCTGCAAAAAGCTCGATTAAACTTCTCTCCGAAGTTTGAATAAAGAGGGTTGACATAAGTATGTCCCATCTTGTAATCTGTGAATGTAATCGTTTACGTAATCGATTACATATCGGAATCATGACGTTTTGAGGTGAACAATGTTTGGCAAAAGCAACGATTAAACAAGTAGCAGCGGCAGCAGAAGTATCCACGGCAACCGTTTCAAGAGTGCTGAACGACAGCGATTATGTAAGCGATGAGATTAAAGAGCGAGTGATGGCGGCGGTGAACCAGTTGAATTACCGTCCAAGCGCCATCGCCCGCAGTCTGAAGCAGGACCGAACCTATATGATCGGGGTCGTCGTTCCCGATATTTCCAACCCTTATTTTATGGGCATTTCCAGAGGTATTGAGGATATTGTAGGCAAAGAAGGCTTTCAGCTTATATTCTGCAGCTCGGATGAGAATCCCGACAAGGAAAGACGATTGCTTAAGCTTATGCAGGAAAAGCGCGTGGACGCTGTCGTACTGGCGACGTCAGGCGGTAATGATCCAGCGATCCAGCAGCTGGCGGATGCCAAAATGCCGATCGTTCTCGTAGACCGAAAGCCGGACTCGCCGGAAGCGGGATTGACTCTCGATTTGGTAGCCGAGGACAATACCGAAGGCGCATCCCTCCTGACCCGGAAGCTGCTTGAGGATGGTCATACGGCAATTGGAGTAGTAAATGGTCCGACGAGATCCAGCACAGGCAGGGAACGTCTTGACGGTGTTCGGAAAGCGATGAAGGAATACGGCCTGAACGAGGAACCCATGGTGTATAACGGTGACTTTTCTACAGAGGACGGAATCCGGGCGGTGCGGCATTTTCTGAGTTCGGAGCGTCGGCCAACTGCAATTATATCCCTGAACAACCGAATGAGTCTTGGCGTTCTGCTTGAAATTGTACGCAGCGGTCTAAAGATTCCGGCCGACATAGCGGTAGCTTCTTTCGGTGAGGTAGAGGCCGGTCCATTACTCAAGGAATCGGGACTCTATTATATGAAGCAGCATCCCTATGACATGGGGATCAAAGCCGGGGAGATTCTTCTGCGTCGAATTCGCGATGAGGCCCCGCTGTCCGAGCCTGAAATTGAGATTTACAGCAATGAAGTGAAACAGCTGAATTAATCACCTTGGCATCGATGCTCCGCATTCCGGTGTGCATGCACAACGTTACGGAGGAACGGATATTCCAGCCAAGCGCCTGGGCCTCTTTCGGCTGATTGGAGCCGGTCTCGGCCGATTACCGGGCATGCGCAGCTTATGGTCCTTTGTACAAATAGGAGGCAGATAACATGAAGCAGTTATACACCATTGGCGTGGATTTCGGTACGGAATCGGGCAGAGCTCTGTTGGTTGATATCACGACCGGGCAAGAAGTTGCTACCCATGTGACGCCATACACGCACGGAGTCATGGACGAGGTGCTGATCCACTCGGGTTTGAAGCTGGAGCAGGATTGGGCGCTGCAGCATCCGGGCGACTACATGGAGGTGCTTCGGCAATCCATCCCGCGTGTGCTGTCGGAGGAAAACGTATCACCGGATCAAGTCATCGGGATCGGCATCGACTTCACGGCATGCACGATGATGCCGCTGGATGCCGGAGGGACTCCGCTGTGCATGCTGGAGGAATGGAGGAACAATCCGCATAGCTGGGTAAAGCTGTGGAAGCACCACGCGGCGCAGGATGAAGCGAACCTGATCAATGAAGCTGCTAAGCGGCGAGGGGAGAAATTTCTTGCACGTTATGGGGGGAAGCTGTCCTCGGAGTGGATGCTTGCGAAGTCTTTGCAGATTCTGAATGAAGCTCCCGAGCTGTATGAGCAAGCTGTACTGATCATGGAGGCCGCCGATTGGGTGGTCATGCAATTGACCGGTCAGCTCGCACGGAGCAGCTGCACCGTAGGCTATAAAGCCAATTGGCATAAACGGGAGGGGTATCCGTCCAAGGAATTCCTGCAGTCGCTTGATCCGAGGTTCGGGGCCCTCGTGGAGACGAAGCTGAGAGGCCCGATCAAGCCACTGGGTTCGAAAGCGGGCGGATTAACCGAATCGATGGCCGTTTTGACCGGACTTCTTCCGGGCACCGCGGTAGCCGTAGCCAACATCGATGCCCATGCCATGGTACCGGCCGTCAGTGTCGTAACCCCGGGTAAACTGGTACTCGCCATGGGAACCTCAACTTGTCATTTAATATTAAGCGACAAGGAAGTGACGGGGGAAGGCATTTGCGGTGTCGTCGAGGACGGGATCATTCCCGGTTATTACGGGTATGAGGCAGGACAATCGGCCGTTGGCGATATATTCGCCTGGTATGTGGATGAGGCAGTACCGGAATATGTCCGACGCAAGGCTGCCGAGGAGCGCCTTGGCATTCATGAGTGGCTTGAGAAGGAAGCGGCGCAATACGCGCCTGGCCAAAGTGGCCTGCTGGCTCTGGACTGGTGGAATGGAAGCCGTTCCGTACTGATGGACGCCGATCTGAGCGGCGTCATCCTTGGAGTGACCCTGCAGACCAAGCCGGCTGAAATATACCGGGCACTGCTGGAGGCCACCGCCTTTGGAACGCGGGCGATCATCGAGGCCTTTACCGAAAGCGGCGTAGAAGTCCAGGAGCTCTATGCTTGCGGCGGATTGCCGCAGCGAAACCGGCTGCTGATGCAAATTTATGCCGATGTTACCGGCAGAGAAATCAAAATAGCCGATACCGTCCAGACGGCTGCTTTTGGTGCAGCCATGTTCGGCGCCGTGGCGGCAGGCAAAGAGCAGGGAGGCTTTGGGAGCATCGTAGAGGCGGCAGAAGTCATGGCTCGTGTTCGCGAAGAGACCTTTAAGCCGATTGAGGCCAATGTGCGTGTATATGATCAATTATACAAGGAATATAAAGGACTTCATGATTATTTGGGAAGAGGCGAAAACGGGGTGCTGAAACGCTTGAAGGCATTACGAAGCGGAAAATCGCCGGAATGATGCAAGAGTGAACACCTAAATGAACGCGTGATTGCCGCTTTGCAGGCCTCGTTCGTCATGATGTATTGTCCCGAAAATGAAAAAACAAAACAGCAGTGGGAGCGGGCGTAACGATATCACATACTAAGGAGTGATAATAGATGATGAACTTTAATGGGCTTAACATGCACCTCGGAAATTTATCCCGGCTGTCCAATGCGCAGACGAGATCCATCAGCGCGGAGAATTTTACCGGTGAAAAAGGAGAGGGCGGTATGGCCACCGATGGCACGGGCGCAGCGGCTTCCAGGGACTTGGGCGTGGGCTGGAAGGTCTCTCCTTCCGTGGAGATCTTACCTGGAGAAACCTTTACGATGGGTGACATTCAGGGTCCCGGGGCGATTCAGCATATCTGGCTCACCTGCCATCCGACGCTGTGGCGCAATCTGATTATCCGCATGTATTGGGATGATGAGCAGGACCCTTCGGTTGAAGTACCCGTCGGTGATTTGTTCTGTAACGGATGGGGCGAGCGCAGCGATGTCAATTCGATTCCGGTTGCCGTGAATCCGGCCGGCGGCATGAACAGCTACTGGCAGATGCCCTTCCGCAAGCATGCCCGTTTGACGATGGAGAACCGTGCGCCGGAAAAGGCAGTCCTTTACTATCAAATTGACTATACGCTGACGGACATCCCGGATGATGAGGCTTATTTTCACGCGCAGTGGCGGAGAACGAATCCCGTTCCTTATAAAGAGGTTTACACCATTCTGGATGGGGTGACTGGACACGGTCACTATGTAGGGACTTACCTCGCCTGGCAGGTGAATAATAACGGCTGGTGGGGTGAAGGCGAGATCAAGTTCTATATGGACGGGGATCAGGATTATCCGACCATATGCGGTACGGGAACGGAAGATTATTTTGGTGGTGCTTGGAATTGGGAGCAGCCGATTGGTACCTATCGAACCTACTCGACGCCATATTTGGGGATGCACCAAGTGCTGAAGCCCGATGGATTGTATCGAAGTCAGCAGCGTTTTGGCATGTATCGATGGCATGTCATGGATCCAATCCGCTTTCAAAACGATCTTCGCGTGACCATTCAGGATCTCGGCTGGAGGTCCGGAGGAAGGTATCTTCCGCAGCAGAGCGATATTGCATCGACGGCGTTCTGGTATCAAGCCGAGCCCCATGCGCCATTCCCAGAGCTTCCGGATAATGATGAGCGGGAGGTTATATAAAGGAGGAGCTATTGCTTACCAGCCGGTAAGGTGATAGTGTGAATAAATGGAGCCTTTTGCGGGAGCGCATGGCGCTTCCAAAGAAATGAACTATGCGCCCGATCAAACCTGATAGAGTGCAATGAGAATGACCGGACGTATAGTAACGGATACCATTACGATGAACGCTCCATCGTTAGCTGATATGAAATTTAACTGGACATGGTGATGAGAACCGTCCCTCGCAGTGATACTGCGCAGCGGACGGTTTTTTATGCTCCGACGACCCACCATGGTACAACCGGGAATGAGCAATGGATTGCGTTAAGAGTAATTATTATTACGTCTTGAAGTAATTAATTGTTGACTCTAAGAGTAATTTAAAATACCTTATAAAGTAACAGGGTGAGAATATGAGATATGGAATGGCCACTCTGATTACGGCTGTGAAGGGAGAAAGATGGATGTCACAGGTTCATATGCTAAAACCGGATATTCATACGCTTCATGGATTCTTCAGCAGGGAACTGGAGCCGGCGCTTTATATTCAGTCCGGGGATACCGTCGTGTATCAAACCCTGGACGCGGGTTGGGGACTGGAGAAGCGTTCTGCCCCAGGAGCGTCGAGAACGAAGTTTACGGAGCGTAAGCCGGAGCGGCAGGAGAAGCATTTTGGGCATGCTTTATTGGGTCCCGTCCATATTCAAGGGGCCGAACCCGGCCTTACATTGGAGATCCAGATCAACGAAGTCGTTCCCGGATCGTGGGGGTGGACCTCTGCCGGCGGTTTTCCCAGCTATTGGAACGAGAAGCTGGGCATGGCCGACGCCAAGGAAGTGACGCTGGACTATGAATTGGATACCCGGACAATGACAGGCAGGAGCCAGTTCGGAAATTTCAAGTACAGCGTCGGTCTGAAGCCGTTTATGGGGATTATGGGCATGCCCCCGAAGGAAAAAGGCAAGCACTCGACTTTTGTACCGCGCCCATATGGAGGAAACCTTGATTGCAAAGAATTAACCGCCGGCAGCACCTTGTATCTGCCGATCCCGGTGGATGGCGGGCTGTTCTCAACAGGGGATGGACATGCGGCTCAGGGAGACGGCGAAGTTAGCGGTCCCGCCCTGGAATGCCCCATGGAGAAGGTGTGTCTAACCTTTCATATCCGAGACGACATGCCCATAACGATGCCCAGAGCCAAGACGAGTACCGGCTGGCTTACGATGGGGTTTCACGAGGACCTGGACGAAGCAATGTGGATGGCATTAAGCGGGATGCTGGATCTCATGACCGAGCTTTACTCTATTTCAAGAACGGAGGCGTACGCCTACGCCACCTTGACGGTGGATCTGAGGGTAACCCAGATCGTGAACATCCTTAAGGGCGTGCACGCATTTTTACCTTTTGGGGCATTGAGGTGAAAGGAAGTTAAGATTCTTTTCTGAAAGAGATGAAGCAGTACCATCAATCTATCACTTAAAAGGGTGTACGCACTTGGACAATCTGAAGCTGAATGTATCACTTTTACGACAAAGGGTTCCGAACCTGACCAGCGCAGCCAAATCCGTCGGATTGCGGCCCGCCACAGTCTCCAACCTTTGTACGGGAAAAATACCCGTTGGTCGGGCGGAAGTCCGCACCATTGCCGCATTGGCATCTCTGGCGAAATGCAGTCTGGATGAACTGATCCTGCGCGGGGAAAGCGTGGAGATGATCGAAACCGGCATCAAACCGCTTGATCTATTTGCCCCTTTGGCAAAAGGCGGTACCGTTGGTCTGGTCGCCCGTCCCGGTATGGGTCAACTCGTGCTGCTCGGCGAGCTGTTTCATCACTTCAAGCAAGAAGGGTTCATGACGATTTTGCTAAAGCCGGAAGGCGAACATCCCGAACTGCAGGATATGCTGAATGACGTAGAAAAGGTTGCTTTTTCTATAGAAGAAACCTATTCCATTGTGGCGAATGCGAATACCGAGAAAGACATTGTGTTTGCAGCAGACCGGGAGCACGTCTTGACCGGCAAAATCTACGATCTTCAGGAACGTTTTCAACAAGAGGGCATGAGGCAGGTCACGACTTTTCTTGTGGACCTCAAAGGTGCGGTTGTTGATGAAGACATGCCTTACGGACCGCTGGAGACGTTGTGGTATTTCGATGCCGATCTGGCGGCAAGACATATGTTCCCTGCGGTCAACCCGTTATATTCTACATCATCCGTATCAGAAGGCGTTCATCTGGATCAGGCTCACGTATCGATCCAACAGCGGGCCCAGAAGCTGCTGCGCCGTTATCGCGAGCTGCGTTCACTGGTTCAAGTTCGAGGATTGCAGGCCATTCCGGCATCCGAGACGGAGGTTTATGAGAGGGGAGAACGGCTCGAGGCCTATCTTACGCAGCCTTTTTACGTTGCCGAAGCTTATACCGGGTTACCAGGCGAGCGGGTGCATTTGCAGGATACGCTGCATGATGTTCAAGCTATTTTGAACGGCAGCATGGATCACCGATCAGTGGAGAGTTTATCCTGGATCGGGAAACTGAATTAGTCCAAAAACCATAAAAGCCGATTCCTAATTGCGAAGCAGGATTCGGCTCTTTGGCGTATAAAAAGTACTATTTACTTTGGTTCCCGGATTTGAAGCAGCTCAAGGATCACAAGCAGCATTTCTTCCAATTGGACCCGTTCATCAACGAAGTGCTGCAGATTAATTCCATTAAAGATCGCCATGGATGCTGTTGCAAGAATCCTGGCGTCCAACGGGCTGCCCACAATGCCTTCATCCTTCATCACTTGGAAAAAGTGTGCGAGAAATTGTCTCCATTCCTCCATCTGTTGAATAAGCCTTTCCTTGACCATTGGCAGCTCATTCGAGTTCATGCACCCTTGAATCAACAGCATAGAGGATCCTTGCTTATACGATTCTCTAACTAAACGCAGCGAATAGTCCTTGAAATTTGTAAGCAAATTTCTGTCATTCCGTGCCAGCGCGGCCTTCAGATCATCGAAATAAAAATCAATGCCATCTTTAATTATGGTAAGCAAGAACTCCTCTTTGCTGGAAAAGTGAGCATAGAAGCCTCCCTTGGAGTATCCTGCATGTTTTACAATTTGATCTACGCTTGTACTGGAATAACCTTGGCGAGAGAACAGCTCTACTCCGGACCTCATTAATTTTTCGATGGTTTGCTGTGATTGCTCCTGATTTCCCATCCAAAATTCCCCTTTTTATAATTCTGACGTCCCATTGATTATAACATATCTCTTTTATATAATATTCCCAACTAATACCGACTGGTTGGTATCCAAACTGGAATTGTGATTGTGGCTTGGAACCGCTCGGTGAAAAAAGGTGTAAAGGAGATAAGAGTGATGAAAAAGAATTGGATGATTACAGTTGCAATTGTAATTCTGTTGGCTTTGGTTCTCGTGCCGGTCCAGCAGTCTTACAGTGCGGAGGGGGCAGCGACAGCTGGCGTTACGGGGAGTGCTCTTGACGGACAGTTTCACCTCAGCCACGTGGTCAAGATTTATATCCCATCCACGGTGAAGGGGAATATTCCAATCACTGAGGAAGCACAGCAAAAGTTTGTTGATCAGGCACTAACTAAATTCTCGGAATGGTTTGGCGGCGCTACGGCTGTAGACGGTGAAGGTGCTTGGGTCGATAAAGACAAATCATTGGTCAAGGAGGATGTGACGATCGTGTACGCTTTTGCTGAATCATTGGATAAAAAATCCTTGGATCAAGTGGTGGCCTACGCGAAGCAGGTGAAAGAGGATCTCGCACAATCTTCGGTATCCATTGAGGTGGATGGCAAGATGTATTTCATTGAATAAAACCAGCGGGCTAAATAATGACTGGAATTATAATGCGTTTTAACATATTTCATTTATCTAAAATCATTAAAAATATGAGGCAGAAGGATCTTCTGCCTTTTACTTTGTCAATTTGGAGGGAATTCATGAGCCAGCCATCCAATAGTGGGCCGAGTATGCAACCGATTGGACTCAGGTTTAAAAATAAGCCTGTCCTCATTATCGCCGCTGTCATCGTTATTGCCATAGTTTTGATATTAGTGTTTTCAGCAGGGTCTAAGGGAGATAAACAGGCATCCGAGACCATTCGGAAGTTTCAAAATGCAATAGCGGCAGAAGATACTCAAGCTTTGAAAAAGCTGCTGTCCGTGGACGACGAGGCCATGGAGGCGACGGAGGACCGTCTGCATCGGCTGATCCAGTATATGAAGGAAGAACCGGAATATTATGAGGAAACGCTGGAGATTATCGCTGGGCAACAGGCTGTGTTGGAGGAAGCAGACTATGTAAACACCGGTTTGCTGGACAGCATGTCGCCAGAAGAACTTCTAAATGCGGGCGAGTTGTATTTAAAGAAAGAGTCGGGATTCTTATCCGATACGTTCAAAATCGGCGTTCGTCCGCAATATTTGAGCATAACGCTCGAGAACGATAATGGTACCATAAAGGTGGATGGTAAAGAGATATTGAAGGTTGCCAAGGATAATCAAACGTCGAAAATGGGGCCGCTATTCCCCGGTGAGTATCAGGTTGATTTAACTACCACGTTTGAATATGCGGACAAAGAAATTACCGAGAGCGAGACGGTCAGCTTATTCGGCTTGGAATCCGAGACCGATTATTCTAGATATGTCACGGGCGAGCAGGTCAAAATTAACAGCGATCTTGGGGAAGTCCAACTGTATCTGAACGATAAGCCGACTCCTTTTATACAGAGAAGTTACATGGATACCGAACAGGAATCGTCGGATTATTTTTATCCAGCCTTCGACGATGGATCGCAGAAAATCTATGGCGTGGCTAAATTTCCTTGGGGAGAAGCCAAAAGCGAGCCGGTCAATATAGAAGACCTATCATCCGATTATGATATAACGCCGAAGCTTCAAGAGGAGACGGCACACGAAGTGATTGATTTTGTCCGTCAATTCTTAGACACCAGAGCAAAAGCGTATGGCTCTAAGGACGTTAGCGAACTAGAGAAAATCTACCCTCATCATGAAGGCGATTTACTCCAAGGTGTCCTGGACGGTCTCGGTAGTTTGTATTACTCGGGTGCGTACTCCGAAAGAACCTTGAAAGAAGTGGAGTTTGAAGATATTTGGATTTCCGATGATCCACTTGAGGACGTCAAGGTTTATTACGATATAGAATTGGATCAATATGTGATTCAAGTGACCGGGATCGTGGCGGAATATATACTGACACTATCTGATGGTGAAATCGATGATATCGATAATACCCAATTATTGAATTTAAGTATTGGTTACGAAGATGGAGCTTGGACGGTTTTAAAGGTGTTTTAAATTAACGAGGGGGATGTCTCTGACGGAGCTACAAATGTAGACGTGGGCATCCCCTTCTTTCTCTAATAGAGAAACCTCCACAGATAAAAGGTGGCGTAGGATTCCCAGTTCGCCCATGCTGCCGACAGCTCCAGTATCTCCTTCTTCGTCGGTTTGACCTCCAAACCCAGCAGATGTTTGATGGCATTGTGCAGACCCACATCATCGATCGGAAAAGCCGCCGGCATTCGCAAACAGCGCATCAGCACATAGTTTGCCGTCCACGGTCCGATCCCCCGAATGCTGACCAATTGTTTCTCCGCTTGTTTCAAGCTGCCTGCTTCAAGCAGCTGCTCCTTCGTCAATTTTCCTTCTACCATAAGCTGGGCCACTCCGATAAGATACTCGCCTTTTTTCACGGTCATCCGAAGCCCGTCCAAGTCTTCAACACGTAGCGGTGCAATGTCCTCAGGTCTTGGAAAAATCCAATAAATCTCTCCTTCACACTCCACGCGGCAGCCGAAGGCTTCAACGAAACGTCTTTTTAACGTATAGGCATAGGCCAGGTTAATTTGCTGCCCCAGAATGCCCCAGCACAAAGCCTCGAACAAATCGGGAATGCCCATGTTGCGAAGCCCATAGAAGGATTGAACGGCTTGACTGAGCAATGGATCTGCCTCCGCCATCGTATAGAACGGTATGAGATCGGTATTCAGATCGAACCAGTCTCGGACATAACCCGCAACTTCCTCTCGCTTGCAGGGATCGGATGGGGCGGTATTCCCCAAGAACCGAACAAGGATTGCTTGCTTTTGAGGCTCCGCACGGACTTCAATTACAGCGATATCACCATCAAGTGGGATAGCCCGGTAGATCCTGTCATTCCGGATATGATAAAGACATTCGTTCGGCGATCTTTGCAAATAATTGAGGTTCTCCGTAAAACTGAACTCCTTCGGTACAAAAAGCCTTACTGTATGGGCATGGTCTTCCCAACTGTCCTGGGGGAGTTGATTCTCGATAGGATATCGCTTGTCGTCATGTGTCTGGTTTCGTTCCTGCATCTTCATCGTTTCCTTTCGCTCCTGGAATTATCTATACTAGTTGTACCATAAACAGGGGGCGTATAATTTTGTTATCTTGCTCTTCTATTCCAAAAAGCGTACAACAAGGATATCCTGTGGTTATAATGTTAGCGGAGGTGAGGAAACGTGGCATACCGGATACAACCGACTGAAGCCCAGTGGAAAGCTATTATCGACAACGACAAGGATAGTGACGGCAAGTTTTTTTATGCGGTGCAGACAACGAGGATCTTCTGCAGACCATCCTGCAAATCCAGACCCCCGAAGTTTGAAAATGTACGCGTGTTTCAATCGGCCGATGAAGCGAGAGCTGAGCGCTTCCGACCATGCAAAAGGTGCAAGCCGACGGGAGAACGCCTGCCGGACCATGAATGGATTGAACTCGTCACCGAGTATATCGATAAACACTACACGGATCATTTGTCGCTTGATGTATTGGCCGATGTGAGCCACGGCAGTCCGTACCATCTGCACCGGATCTTTAAGCGCGTCAAAGGTCAGACCCCGATGGAATACATTCAAGATTACCGGATCGGCAAGGCCAAGGAACTCCTGACGAATTCCAGCTTGGCCATTTCGGATATCGGCCATAAGGTGGGCATGGAGAACACGGCTTATTTTATCACGCTGTTTAAGAAGAAGACGGGGATGACTCCCCTTAGCTATCGCGGGCAATATTTGAAAAATACGAGTGCGGAGGTGCACGATCATGAAATCCAATAATTCAATTACCATGAACTGGACTCAACTGCGTCATGATAACTGGAGCGTATACATCGCGGCCACGGAGCAGGGCTTATGTTACGTCGGATCACAGGATAAGCCTTTAACAGAGTTGGAGGACTGGGTACAAGCGAAATTCCCTGGCTGTGAACTCGTGAAGAATGATGAAGCCATGCAGTCGTATGCCGCCGAGATGGTGGAGTATTTTCAGGGGAAGCGCGATCGGTTTGAGTTGGCTATGGATTACAAGGGGACCGCTTTTCAGATGGCGGTATGGAATGCGTTGTGCCAGATCCCGTATGGGCAGACTTTTACGTATTCTGACATCGCCAACCAGATTGGAAAGCCGGGAGCGGTTCGAGCTGTAGGAGCGGCTATTGGAGCTAATCCGCTGCTGATAACAGTGCCTTGTCATCGGGTAATTGGCAAAAGCGGCGCTTTGACGGGGTATCGCGGGGGGCTTGCCATGAAGACCCGGCTGCTGGAGCTTGAGGGTGAGCGAGCCAGGATGAGGGAGTCTATGAAGTATGCCTAAATCGTTGCCACAACGCATAGCAGGGCTGGATTGGGCAGGGATACAAGCAGCTCTGGATGAACAGGGATATGCGGTCATTCCAAAGCTGCTGCTGCCTGAAGAGTGTACAGAGATTATCAACACATATTCGGAAGAGGAGCGGTTCCGAAACACGATCAATATGGCTAGGTACCGGTTTGGGATCGGAGAGTACAAGTATTATCAAGCTCCGCTTCCAGAATCGCTGCAGCAGCTTCGGGAAAGCTTCTATCCTGAGCTTGCACTGACGGCTAACCGCTGGTTGACGCAGCTTGGGCATCAACAGAGGTATCCGGAGAGATTGGATGCGTTTCTCGAGATGTGTCACGCGCAAGGGCAAGAGCGTTCGACGCCGTTGATTTTGAAATATGAAGAGGGCGGCTATAACTGCTTGCATCAGGATTTGTACGGAGATGAATTCTTCCCGTTTCAAGTGGTGTTTGTGCTGAATGAGAAGGAAGTCGATTACACGGGCGGAGAGTTTCTGCTTATGGAGCAGCGGCCGCGGGCACAGAGCCGGGGACATGTAATCACCTTGGAACAAGGGGCGGGGTTAATCTTTCCAACCAACCATCGTCCCGTTCAGGGAGCGCGGGGGTATTACCGGACCACGCTTCGGCATGGCGTCAGCACGATTACGTCGGGGACCAGATACAGCCTCGGGATTATTTTTCATGATGCGAAGTAGAGGGGGGCGTGTGTGTTTACTCACTCATTATGGGATGGGAGGAGCGAAATAGTATAATAGAAGAAAGTGTAGAAATGAGGTGTGTCCAAGGTGAAACATGAAGTGTACTATAAAACGCCGAAGACCCTACTCAATAAAGGAACGGGATTCCTGAATGGATACAGCCATACATTGAACCCGTATACGGGCTGCGCCTTCGCTTGTTCTTACTGCTATGTCCGGCAAATGCCGGTATCGATATTCCGCAATCAGGAATGGGGAAGCTGGGTCGACATTAAGCTCGAATCTGCTGATATATTGCGAAAAGAACTGAAGCGTGCCAAGTCCAAGGGACCCGTCACGATCTTCATGTCTTCCAGCACCGATCCTTACCAGCCGGTTGAGGCCAAGGAAATGGTGACTCGCGCGTTGCTTGAGGTGATGGTCGGCGAGCCGCCGGATTTTCTGCTCGTACAGACGCGCAGTCCGTTGATCCGGCGGGATATCGATCTGCTGCAGCAGTTAGGAGAACGCGTGCGGGTAAGCATGACGGTCGAGACGGACCGTGAGGAGATACGCAAACATTTTACGCCGTCTGCCCCGCCGATCCAAGCGAGACTGAAGACCCTCGCACTCCTGAGGGACGCAGGAATTCCCGCTCAAGCAGCGATTGCACCCGTGCTTCCGAGCTCGGAGGCTTTCCCACTGATCCTGCGGCAACTCGTTCATCGCGTGTGCATCGACGATTATTTTATGGGGGACGGCAGTGGCGGTAAACGTACGAAGAGACTGCCAGTTCAGGCTCTGTATGAGGAGCTTGGGGAGCAGGAATGGTACGATCCTACTGCTTATCAAGTGGTCTACGATCGATTTAGCAGAGAGTTTCCGGAGGAGCAGTTGTTTGTGAGCCAGCAGGGTTTTGAACCTTAGGGGATAGGTTGGCAAGTATAGTAGATAATCCGTGATTCATGGATTAGATAGACTTTGATAGGTTTAGGCGAGGACTGGGAGAACGTTTCCGGTCTTTTTTGCCATGTCTGCTGGTAGAGGATTATGGTATGATAGGCGAAAATAACCAGTCAAACGTAGAGGAGCGAATGAACAATGAAGATGGATTTGACGGATAAAATTGCGTTAATTACGGGAGCCGCGGGCCAATTAGGCCGCGTCATGGTCAGAACTCTAGCAGAATGCGGCGCGGATGTGGTTATTCACTATCGTGGGAGCCAAGCCAAGGCCGAAGAGCTTCAGCGAGAAGTAGAGTCGATGGGAAGACGAGCTTTCCCGGTGCAAGCCGATGTGACGGATCAAGCTTCGGTGAATGCCATGCGGGATGCGGTGCTTGAACACTTCGGTGCGCTCCCGCATATCATTGTTGCCAATGCCGTCGAATCCTATCAATGGACATCCGTCTTGGAGCAAGCGCCGGAAGATTACGAGAGTCAGTTCCAATCCTGCGTCATGCAAAGCGTCTATCTGGCGAAAGCCTTCGTACCTGCTATGATCGAGCGTCAAAGCGGCCGTTTCATCGGGATCAACACCGAATGTTCGATCCAAAACTTTCCGAGCCAGTCGGCCTACGTTGCGGGAAAACGCGGCATGGACGGCGTCTACCGCGTGCTCGCCAAAGAGATCGGCGAGCACGGTATCACCGTCAACCAGGTCGCGCCAGGCTGGACGATCAGCGACCGCGATCGGGAGAACGGAACCGAACACAGCGCCTCCTATGAAGCCTCCGTTCCATTGAAGCGCCGCGGAACGGACCAGGAGATCGCCAATGCCGTGGCATTCCTGGCTTCGGACTTGTCATCGTTTATTACCGGGGCATATATCCCAGTGTGTGGCGGGAATGTGATGGTGGGGATCTAGAGGTTTCGTTAATGGAGTGAGTTCAGCCGTGTTCATGAACTTCGTGGATTCTCATTGTGATGGGGATTTGCGAAGTTCGTGGATTTGGAGTTATGTGAAATCAGCCTAAATACAGAGGAGAATGTGAATGATAATTCGTGAAGCTGAAACAAATGACGCCGAAGCTATTGAACGACTATATAAAGAGTTGCTTCCAAACAACACAAAAATAAAAGTGTTGGAAGATAGAATAGAAGAAATTAAACAAAATCCTAATAGTTTCTTGTTCATTTGCGAAGTAGACCAAGAGATCGTTGCCACTGCACATCTGCATCTATGTTTAGATGCGTTGATAGAGTCACAACCTTTTGGGGTTGTAGAACGTGTAATTGTATCTGGAAACAGACAAGGTCAAGGTTATGGATCGCTCATTATGAAGCATATTGAAGATCTGTGTATTTCAAGGGATTGTGTTAAGGTCTTTTTAACAAGCGGAGCTTCGAGGAAGCAAGCACACGAGTTCTATACAAAGTTAGGTTATGACGGTGATTCGAGTAAAGCCTTTAAGAAGTACTTATAATTTTTGAAAGTTTTTCGAAGATGAGGCAGACATCACATAACACCATATTCCCGCAGCGGGACGTTCGCCCCTTGTCCGCCAAGAGCGAAGGGATTTCACTGCGGAGCGAATTCAGAGGTACAGGGAAGCGTTGGCGGACAACCCTGCGAACCTAACCGCGCCGCGACCGGCCCTTCGGGCCTTAAGGTTCTCGGGTTCGGGAATACATAAACGTTATCGGAGATTCGGGAGATATCTAAAATAAGGAGAAATATATGAACAAGATAAAAGAACTTCTAAGAGATGTAAGGAATAATAATTATAAAGTTCCTAAAGGAACAGAAATGAATCAAGTAGTTCAAGAAATGATTCAACACATTGGGTCGATCGATGAGGAATTAAGGGATCAGCTCATTTATGGAACTTTAAGTAAATGGATAATGAATCAAGAACTAAGTATAGAAATAGTAAGACAAGTGTTGTACGTTACTTTAGATGATGATCATTTATTCTATGGAATAGGTGATAACGATCAAGATACAGTATTTACGCGTTCTTTTTCAGTCTTGTTCATACCGCTTGCTTTACATTATAACGATATCTTCAATTATTTAACTGAAACTGATTATGAATATATTTACTCTAGAGTGACTTTATATTTTGAACTTGAAAAGGATTTAAGAGGATATATATTAGATAAGGGATGGGCACATTCGATTGCACATGCAGCTGATGCTTTAGATTCTATTGTAGCCTCGTCCTATTATTCTCATAAACAGATATTGATTATTTTAGAAATGATAGGGGAAAAGGCTTGTGTTAATAACCATTACTTTATAAACGGTGAAGATGATAGGATAGCAGAGGTAGTTATTCAAATTGTAAAACGTAATATTCTAAAGAAAGATATTTTAATTAATTGGGTGCAACAACTTGGAGGCTTTGAAAGATTGGGAATGTATCCTCAAGATGAGATTAAAAGAGGAAATACCAAAAACCTTTTACGAAGTGTCTATTTTAAATTACTGGATATTAGTGGATCTGAAGTTATAACAAATGAAATAATAAAAACATTAAAACAGCTTTAAAAAACAAATCTAATTCTAGCTAAATCGAAGAAGTCCCGAACGAACGATAACAACATATCACGCGGGCATTTGGCCCTTGGTCTACAAGAGGCTTTTCGAAGAGGTAATTCAGCAGACAACCCTGTAAGGTTAAGTGGCGGAGCCAAGTAAGTAAAAGGTCCTTAATACTTCAATACGAATTATGGTTTGTTTCATTGTTGTGATTTTATTATGATTTTGATAACGATTTGGTGAGTGAACGTTAAATAACAGATTTCTCACCCGCATACATAGGTCCAGCAAATTATAATGATATCAAAGAATTATTTACAAATTCGGGGTTAGGAACTTATTGGGATGCCTTTAAGCCATTGATTGACGGACCATATAGGAACAGAAGAAGTTGTTCGACTAATCCTAAATAAGACTGTTAAGAGGAACGATGTGGAGAGTTCAATGAAGTGACTGACTATACATAACTTCACGCTTCGGGGCATTTGCCCCTCGGTCCGCCAAGACATGGATCAAGCTGGAGACGATCCCGGGCGGACACACCAGCACCACCTAACCGCATCGCGGTCCTTTGGACTTAATGGTGGTGGAGCGTCGTGAATACAATAACGTTATGCGAAATTGGCGCAGTAATAAATCTTTAAGGACTGATACGATGGAGATATCAAATAAGACAATCAATGAAATTCTTAAGAGAGCGTATGATCTTAAATATCATGATAAATCTGAATTAATTGATGTAGTATGGCCAGACTTTGTGGAGGTAGAAGGTTGCATTGTAATAAAGAAAAACTCTGAAGATCATATAGAAATCAATATTGACCATATTATTCAACAGTTTGGGGATCGATCTGGATTTGAAGCAAGTGAAAGTCATATCCATATGATAGATATATCAAAAACCTTCAAAAGTAATTAATAAAATGATAGGAACGCTTGTACGTAGATGTGATAAAAGGTAAAATATAACTACAATTGAATCTTGGGGGGCATGGTTTCCCTTCGAAAGGAGGTGAAGCCATGGAAGTTAAAGATGCATTAACGATCATGTTCCTCTTTGGGACGTTCATTCTTGCTCTTTTAACATACATTAATAACAACAAGAAAAAGTAAAAACCCACCCTAAGGTTGGAAGCTGAAGGTGGGTTTCGTTCTTATCTGACTAGGAAGGGAATAACCATCCAAGCCAATTGTACTGACCAAGTGTTCGCAGCACTTGGTCTTTATTACATATATAATAACACAATGAAAAAATGTATCAAAGCCTGAAATAAAAATTTACAATTAGAAACAAATAGAAACGATTTATTGTAGGTGAATCGAAGTTGGCATCCCCATCATATAACAATATATCTCCGCTACGGGCTTTGCCCTTGGTTCGCGAGACGAGGAATACAGTGAAGTGAATTCAGCGAACAGATCTACGAGGCTTAGTCCTTCGGACCAGTCGCGTTGCTCCCTTAGCCTCTGGGGTTCGTAGGCACAAGAACGTTAACTGACATTGGGACAGACAACTAGGAGGAGAAACAATGAAGCAGTTATCATCAATGGAAGCTTATCTACAGGCATCTGAGTATATTGATTATTTTGATGCTCAAATACAAGATGTGATCTTATCTTTTACAGAAGAAACTGAAATCGAAAGAATAAAAGCAGCATTTGAATTTGTGCGCGACCAGATTGATCATTCTTTTGATATTAAAAACGATGAAGTAACAAGGAAGGCCTCTGAAGTATTGAACAAAAGACATGGAATATGCTATGCCAAATCTCATTTGTTAGCAGGAATACTGCGTGGAATGGGTATACCTTCAGGCATTTGTTATCAAAGGATAACCCTATTCGATAAACCCGAGGATGGGTACTGCATACATGCATTGAATACAGTGTATTTGAAGGAATATGACAGGTGGATACGGTTAGACGGAAGAGGAAATAAGGAGGGCGTAAATGCACAGTTTTCAATAGATAAGGAGAGATTAGCATTTCCCATGAGGAAAGAATATGGCGAGAAGGATTATAAGATTAATTACGATCAGCCTCACCCCCTCATTATTAAAACACTAGAAACCTATTCAAATGGTATGGAGATGTACCTAGGCGGATTACCAGAAGACCTGAGTGAGTGAACTTATGAAGGCAGCAAGCAAAAGGCGGTAATTGAATACGGAATTACAGAAATACATATATAAAAATGAGGTGCATGAATGCTTTTTCATTTTAGCGAAGAGGCTGATATTGAAATCTTCATCCCAAGAGAAAATCAGAACCGATCGGATTTTCCGGCAGTGGTTTGGGCAATAGATGAGGAACATGAATTCTCATATTACTTCCCGAGGGATTGTCCGCGAATCGTATGTAGAAGAACAGAGGATATCAGTGAGAAAAACAATGAATTATTTTTTAATAACACGTTTGCTGACATTATTGTAACTGTAGAAAGTGATTGGTATGGAAGAATCGTTGAACAAACATTATATAAGTACCACTTCGAGGACGAGGGGTTTGAAATATTTGATAAGACTGCAGGATATTATATTTCCTACCAAACCGTAAAGCCAATTGGCGTAGAGAAAGTTGATAGACTGGTGGAACGACTATTAAGTAAGGGAATTGAATTAAGGGTTACACCCAATTTATGTCCTCTTAGGGAATCAATTATTTCTTCAGATTTTAAGGAATATGGAATACATAGATTTAATAATGCCAAGAAATCGTCAAAACTTAATGTGAACAAAGGATGATACCAACCTGTCAACAGCATTCAGCGTTTCCCTTATTTGCCTCAGATGTCCTTGCCCGCACCCTTACGGGAAATTGATCAGCAGTTGGATCATAAGAAGCATTGTCCTTTACTGATTGCGAACCGATATTTTGTAACATTAATCCTATTTAGTGCTTGTATATTCATATTACACGAGTTCTTTCACATTATAGTTATTTATAAGCTTGGTGATATAAGTTTGACTTTTAGCGTCATATTTTTTTGGCTTAATACAAATGCTTCCCTATCTAATAGAGATTTTGGTTATTCATGAGTCTTCCGCTTATGATGGTGTCTATAGTTCCAGCTTTTGCTTCAATATTTATGAGCGGATTTATGAAATCACTCATGTTATACATTTGTTGGTTTAACATGGTCATATCATCTTCTGATATCATCAATTCTTTTTTAATTCTTATTAAACCTAAGAATAGTATATTTTGTAGAGGATACTACCGTTTACAGTAATATGATCATGGACTGCTTGAGACGGTTTGAAAGCATTGAGCGATTCGCCAAACAACGGATTTACACGGAAATATAATCAAGCATGTGGACTAACGGAAGATATAAGGTGGCTACCACCGTGTCAAAAGGTGATTTCGAATTTCGGTGATTTTCCAATACGTGTGGGAGCTCCGAATTATTTCGGGAGTATGGATGTCCTTTATCTAGCAGTGATTTCCCATGAATTAATAGAACTACGCAGAAAATTGATAAAAAACAGTAGTTATATAAAGTTTCGTGAAGGAGGTTATGATGCGGTTATCTAACAAAAAAATAGCTGTGATCTCCATTACGTTGATCGTCGTTATCTGCATTACTATTCTCTTTATTGGGTCACTGAGAAAGGATACTGTCTATAGCCAGATTGAAAAAACTATCCGTGAGTTGGAGCCAGGTCTCAATGAGATATTGCATGTACATTTGGATAAGAATAATACACTGGTGTTTTTCTCAACATTACAAAACGAAATAGGGGTAGTAACATTAAAGGAAGCATACCGAGGCTTTAAATTAAAAGGGTATATCGGGAAAGATCAGGTGGGCATTGAAAATCAATTAGCATGGTATGGAAAAGAATCACCGTCGGAAAACATTCATTTGTTGTATGGGATCGTGAATAATCCGGAAACCAGCCATATCGTTCTATTAAGTGAGAAAAATAAGGCAGCCACCATAATAAAGAATAAATCTTATACCATGTGGTATGCGCTTATGGACGAAGTCTTGAACTCACCCATTACCATTCGAAGTTTCAACGATGAGGGCGAGATGTTGTATGAAATGGGAGATCCTGAGTTTTGGAGGAGACAGTAGTATGGTTTCACAAGGAAAGGAAAAATCCATGGAATTATTCTTATATCATTATTATGAAGCAGCAACCGGACCCTTTCGAAATCTATCCGCACTATCCATAGAAGAAGCACAGCAAGTTCAGAGAAGACTCCAACAAAATAAAAATATGTTTGCGAGTCAACGCTCAGATGATTATATCGTTATTCGTCGGGATCTTGAAATGCGTGCAAGAGATTTATTCATAGCCAAGGGGGGCAGGCCGACGAATACATATCCACATTACATGACACTTGGCCCTTGCGAATGGATCAAGCATTGGTATCAGAACGGGAGGGAAGTCAGGATTCCCCTCGCTGATGTTGCCCCCGAGACGATTAGCTTTACTTATGGTGACTTATTTCCCACAATGCGCTATAAAGACGACAAGCCTTACAGAGGGAAGGTTTACTTAAAGAATGAAGTCCTCCGGCTGGTGGATGAATATGGTTGGCCGCAAGATTGGAATAAAGATGGAGATCAAGGACCAGAACGATATATTGAAGTTCAGGTATGGGACGATCGCGTGATTCGTCTTTTTTTGAGTAATCTAAAGGAATGAGATGATGTTATAGAATCTAAAGAATGGTGGGAGTACATGCATGATCATAATGGATTTGTTAGAAACGGATACTGAAAAGATAAATTAAACAGCGAGGCTACTGCATGAGAGTTTTGAAGCATGGCCCACAATAGACTCTGCCATATTGGGTACGGATGATGAGTATAATCAAACCAGTCTAGCAAACGTGAATTTGTATGATGATATTCCGTCCCATCTATCCAATTTTGAAAGTCTAGATCACCCAGCGAACTTTTATAGAAAGTTATGTTTTGCAATCGTCGGCGTTATACCAGATGCGAATGGAATAGGAAAACCGGATATTATTATGGCAAAGCGGGTTAAATCAGTAGATTAGGCTAAAGCATAGAGTTCTCGTTCAGTCCAACGTTTATGGAACATGGAGGGCTCTAGACGCTGCAAAACTTGTGTAATTTTATCGATACGGAAGTCGACCAAGCCTGGCTTGGGTTTTGATGAATATGATAAACGGGAGGCGATCTTATTGCTGATCTCACAGATGAATCCAGAGACATTAACGAGAGAACAGATCACAACGGTGGTGTTCGGAGCGGAAACGGAAGTTGATGATGGTACTTAGTCCGGAGATTGTATCTTTGTGTTTGGCGGAAAAAACCTGGACCGGGTATGGAAAGCGGTTGAATTATACAAAAGCGGACGCGCCCCCTATCTATTATTCACTGGTGGAGACCGATTTGGCGAGTGGGAGCAACCTGAGGCGGTTATGATGCGGGATGAAGCGATAAAAATGGGTGTTCCGGCAGAATCCATTTTTATTGAAACGATGTCCAACCATACGAAGGAAAACATTATGGCCTCCCTAACCGTGCTAGACCGGGCATTGGGGTTACAACGAATCCACCGACTCTTGCTTGTCAGTGCACCTGGTCATATGCGCCGATGCCAACTTATGCTCAAGACTTTTATGCCCCCTTGGTATGAGTATGTATGGTGTCCGGACCATCGTTCTCTAGGGAGACGTGACAATTGGTGGACCGATCCTGTCGAAGAGAAACGGGTGCTGAGTGAACTTAACAAAGTGATTGGTGGGGTAAGGGGCCGATATTTTGTTGATGCGGAGATTGAATTTTGAAAATAATCAAGATTTCACCGATTATATCCAGTCTCTAACTGTCATTAGGGTTCAAACCTGATATATTGACGCATGTTCGATAATTCGCATTTGAGGGTCTTCCAGACTCCAACGGAGAAGGCGGAATCATGCTGGAGAAGCGGAGCGGTCCCCTTTGCCCCCGGATTTCAACCTTGGAGAAGTACAATAAGAAATCTGGGGGCAACAGGGATCGAAAGCATGATCCGCATACGTAGTGCTGCCTCACGATGAGTTGGGTTTTTATCACCATTGCATATAATGATCGAAGAGGCCGTTCTCCTGAAACCATTTCAAGGAGGACGGTTGTTTTTGTGTTGCCTAGGCCCGGGCGTATCTTGTTAGAAAATCTTCTTACATACAACACAAATTGATCCGTTAGAGCTATTGATAAAAATTAACATATAAAGTAAATTCTTGACATATGAATCAATTTACTAAATATGTAAATTAATCAAAATTGAGTAAATGAAATGAATCGACCTAATTTAAGGGAATTTAGCAAGATCATCGTGTTTTATAAAGGAGGTGATGTCGTCTTACGCAACATAGGCTAAGGCTTAACTATCACTTATTTTGAGGAGGGATTAATGGATGAAAAAGGGTTTATCCAGAGTGCTGGACAAATCGAGAATGATGATGTTGCCTTTATTGGTCGTCGTGTCTATGGTGATGAACTTTTTTCCCCTTGAGGTGTCTGCAGCAGAACGAGGTGCTTGGGCACCCAATGTATCTTATGCCGTAAACGACAACGTGACGTACGATGGAAAAACGTATAAAGCAATTCAATCTCATACCTCATTACCCGGATGGGAACCGCCCAATGTTCCTGCATTGTGGCAGTTTGTTCAAGGGGGTGGAGGTAATGATACTGTAGCTCCGACAACTCCTACGAATGTAACTGTAAGTGCAGTCACCTCTTCAAGTGTTACTTTATCCTGGCAAGCATCTACGGACAATGTAGGCGTGACAGGGTATGATGTATACCAAGGCACATCCCTTGCCATTTCTGTTACCGGTACGACAGCGATAATAACGGGTCTTTCACCGAACACGACATATTCTTTTAAGGTCATTGCTAAGGATGCTGCCGGGAATCTTTCTACTGCTAGTGCGACCGTGAATGCAACCACTTCAGAAGAAACAGGGGGAGGTCCCCAGCCGGCGAAGCATATATTGACAGGGTACTGGCAGAACTTTGTTAATGGTGCGAGCAAATTGAAAGTGAGAGATATACCGGATCAGTACGACATCATTGTTTTAGCGTTTGCTGAGATGGACCCTGCTAACCCTGGTGGTGTCACTTTCACTGTAGATTCTGCTCTATCCGCAGCGCTTGGCGGGTACACCAATGCCGAACTGATCGCGGATATTCAGGCCAAACGCGCTCAAGGCAAGAAGGTCATTATATCCATTGGAGGGGAAATGGGGAACATTAATTTGAATAATCCTTCCCCGAATGTAGCGAACTTTGTGAACAGCATGTACGGAATCATCACTCAATTTGGTCTTGATGGGATAGACATTGATCTGGAGCACGGTATGAATGTACCTAATTTAACCAATGCGATCCGCCAACTGAAGCAAAAAGTAGGAAATGATTTTGTTCTGACGATGGCTCCCCAAACGATAGACATGCAGAATCCAAACACCTCTTATATGCAGCTTTATAACAATCTGAAGGATATGACAACCGTAATTAACGTCCAGTATTATAATTCTGGATGCATGCTAGGACGTGACGGAAAATGCTATTCCCAAGGCACGGTTGATTTCCTGACGGCTCTTTCGGACTTAACGCTGCAGTGGGTATCACCTTCCCAATTGGGAATAGGAGTACCTGCTACCTCTTCAGCTGCTGGAGGAGGATATGTTTCTTCAACGGTCGTAAATAATGCCCTAAATTGTTTAGCAACTGGAAACAGCTGTGGAAGTTATAAGCCCATTGCTAAATACCCTGCTATCCGGGGAGCGATGACTTGGTCCATTAACTGGGATGCGACCACGAATTACACGCTTGCCAAAACGGTGAGACCATTCTTGAACACGCTGCCTTAACATTAATGATATTAGTACAATTTCAGTAGATTTTTATATTTAATAGAAGGAAACCTCTCTTTGATAGGTGGTGGTATTAAACCGTCATTATCATAGAGAGGTTTCTATTTGGATACCTAACTTCAACGGAGAAGGCGGAATTATGCTGGAGAAGCAGAGCGGTCCCCTTTGTCCCCGGATTTCAACCTTATAATAGGATCATAAGAAATCTGGGGGCAATAGGGATCGGAAGCATGATCCGCATACGTAGTGCTGTATTGCTGCATCGCTTCGTCCATAGACACTGTAAGGAGGACGGCTGTTTTTTATCATGCAAAATAGTGAAGCAACAATACGCCCAGGCCTAGGCCCGGGCGTCTCTTGTCTATCTGCGACTGTAATTTACGATCAAACAGAGCCTCAGGGCTCCCATATTACCGTCGGGTACGGGAGTTGGTCATAAGCACTGGCCCAGTAATAGGAGTCCGCCATGATGCGCCGCGGCAGGAAACCGATCTCCCCTCGGGAAACGGAGATGAGCTCGGACTGCGATTGGAATACGCCTTCCGCATTTGTTGCGGCATTAACATATTTGCCTGCCATATGGGTGAATCGTCCGCTGATCTTGGCCGTAACAGGCAGCCTTGTTTCCATATCGACCATCTGCAAGGAGACACTGGCGACACCGGCAGAGTAGGTGACGGTCATCTGATCAATCACCATCGGTTTCATGGTGGACGGTGCTGTTGTTGCTGAAGCAGCCGCGCTGGCAGCTCCTTCATTGCCGCTGATATCAACTGCCGTGATTTTATAATAATAGGTGGTGCTCGGCAGCAGCCCGTTATCTTTGTAGGAAAGTCCTTTGGAGGTTCCGGCTAAAGTAGCCGGTCCGATCTCAAAGTTGGCTTCGGTCCCGCGGTAGATCCGATATGCATTCACCGCCGTGTTATCCATCGCCATATTGTAAGATACATGAATGCGCTGAAAATCAAACATGGCCGCTGTTGCCCCGCTAACCGTGCTTGGTGGTTCAAGGTCGGAAGGAGGCTGCCATGCGTAGCCGCCAGGGCCCCATTCGCTTGGGAAATCAACGATCGAGGAGTAATGATGGAGTGCAATGCCGCCAAACGCCGAATCATTCAGAAATGCGTCGTACACCTTGTTTAACTCCTGCTCCATATAAGTTCGCCCTTCTTCATGGAAGCTGATGGTTTCCGGATCCCCGCCATCCGCGATGTCTTTCGTCTCGACTCCGATCACAACCGACTTCGGCTTGCCGATCGAATTGGCATAGGCCAGCTCATTTAGCGCTTGCGCGATGATGCCGGCGCTGCCTTCGGCCTGATCGCGATAATTCATAATCGAGATATAATCGGCTGTGTCCTGAATATGCTCAGACAGCCATTTCGTCTTTCCGTTCCATGAAATATTGCTGGCGTCGGCAGAAGTGTCGTACCATCTTGGAATCGCGGCGCCGACTGACAAGGCGAGTCCCGATGCCTGCTTACGTTCCATTAGCAGCTGCAGCATATCCAGGTACTGAATCTGGACGGAAGGCTTTGCAGTTTTGAAATCCGGCAGGATATACGGTTCTGTATCCAAGTTCACGCCATCAAAACGTGCGGACTCGCCTGAGGCCAAATTGTAATTCAATATCTGCTCAAATTCCCTTACGGCATGAGTCTGATATCGACTATAGGCTCCGAAGTAAGGCGGGGTAGTACCGCCGGCGATCAACGCTTGAACCCGAAAACCCTCGGCGTGTGCCCACTCGATGAATTGTTGAACCTCGCTTCGATGATCCTCCAGCATTTTGGTTCCGTTATATTGACCGACAGCCAAATAAAGTGTCGTAATCGGACGTTGATTAAAGGTCGTTGTATCCTTTGCCATGGACGAGAGGACAACGCGGGAGTTCGGATTCAGGACGAGAGGGTAGGAGGCATTTTCCCAGATCCAGATCGCTCGATCCTGATCCGGCAGTGGTTCCGGAGTATAGGTGTTGCTAGTTACCGTTTCAGGATTCGTCGCGGAGGGATTGTATACTTCATCTATTACGCTAACTTGAGTAGGATGGATGAGATCCATATAGACGGCATCTGTAACCGTCGCGGGATTTTTACCTTGGTTAACCGGGGGCTTCCCCCCTGTTCTTGCATAGACCGTTAGGCTATAGCCTGTATTGCCATAAGTATCGGTTGCTCTGGCTTCCAGGCTGTGAACCTGTTGCGGGGATTGACGCGAATCGAATGTATATTGATATCCGTTTTTGGCAGGGGAGACCTGCAGCCATTCTCCACCATTGATGCGCAGCTCAACAAGTGATATCGGATTTTTACCTGTAGCGGATATGTTAATATCCACTTTGTTACGCTGCAACGTATACTCTATAGGGCTGGTAATCTCTACTTCCGGAATATGGGCTGCAGGATTATCGACGTTCAGGTGAATCCAAGGAGACCAGATGCCATAACGCGTAACCGCGTCATTTGCTTTCAGCACAATTTCGACTGAACCGTCCAATTGACTTGTGTCGAGCTTGTAGGACCAGGACCCGCTGTTATCACCGTTGGGATCATCCATCTGAACATCCGTCACAAACTCACCATTTACGATGAGCTGAAGCTCATACACGCCGGAGTAGGTCCCGAATAACTCAGCCACACCCGGCTGAAGCGTTTGCCCTTCCTGATGGGAATCGATTGTAATTAACGCTGCTGCCTTGGCATGGGGAGATGGGATACAGATTGCAGAAATTAGAACTGCCGCCAGAAACAAAAGCCCGCACCTACGGAAATGTGAAAACATCATCTTAGTCACATCCTTGTCAGTATGATGTAAACCTAATGGACTCTACGGCAGTTACAATCGCTTGCTTATCCTAGGAGTATACATTTTCGTAAATATGAAGCGCTTACTTTTTAATATTACGAAAAAAACCGAATAGAACCGATGTCGGGTCCGTGTCAAATTATTATTTTTTATGGCAGGCAGGTTCAACTCCATATTCGATAAGCCGATGACAACCCGTTCAAAATTGCCATGTTCCCGGCTTATATGCATAGGCATACCGTGAACGGGCCGCATCATCAGATTCGGGGTGATCGTCGCGGCGCAACTGTTTTATCCGCATCTACGTCTTGAGACCGAGAGCAACTCTGTACCTGAGACGGTGTGAACCTGTGCAGATCTCCTTTATGATGAGATTAACGGATTTCTACCGGAAAAACATGGAATGAAATATTCTATCAAAAAATAGTGGGGTGTTCCAACTGCTGCGAAAATTACTTAAAACCGTCATGCAAAGCTCCTGGATGATATGGGAACGTATCTTCAGCTTCATTTCCAGGTTCCGCAGCTCGCATATCTCGCGCTTTGGCATATGCACGGTCATGATTAAGAAGCATCGAGGAGAGTGCATCCTCTGCGAGGACTCAACGGTTATTCAGAATGGAGATCTGGTCGGCGAGCTTCATTTAGATAATGAAACGATTCTGAAACTAATTCGATCGGAAGGGCCGGATCGTGCGGCTCTGAAAATAGCAAGACTTGCAAGAAAGTCCATGCTGCAGATTTGCCGTGCATATGAAGACCAGTCCGAGTTCAGCAAGGTCAGCGCATTGGTCGGGATTACCCTGCTGCACCGTGGATTAACGCATGGGCTTGGTTTTGAGCATCAAGCGATGAAGCCGGACTTGTTCCAAAAGCTGACCACTTCCTATCTGCGAATGCTGTTATCCGTGATGCATCCGGATGGCAAGAGCCGGATTGATCGAAGAACCGAATTACTCGTTCCCATGATGTTGATACATACCCGCTCATCGCTGTTGAAGCGATTTTCAATGGCGGATAAGCGGCCTTCACGTGAAGAGGGGCATACCGTCTTGGTATCGGCTGCGGTTGAAGCTTGAGTGAAAGAGGCATTGCCACGTACATAAGATAAGGCTGTTGTGTGCAGCTATATGGGAGTTCAAAAAGAAATGAGGAGAGCAACAGATGGAAGAATGGTATAAACTTGACCACGCCGGGAAGCTGTTTCCCGCGGTTGCGGGAAGGGAGAATTCATCAACCTACCGGTTGTCGATGATGCTGACAAGTCACGTGAAGCCATCGGTTTTGCAACAGGCGCTCGATAGCGTAATAAAGCGATTCCCTCTGTTAAATGTCGAGCTTAGAAATGGCCTGTTCTGGAAATTCCTGCGGGAGAAGGAGACGCGTTTGATGGTGGAACCGGAAACCACCTATCCCTGTGCTCCTGCAGCCCTCTCGACTGAGAACGGAAGCTTGGTAAGGGTTTTATATCATGGCAACAAAATCAGTGTGGAGATATTCCATGCGCTGACGGACGGAGGAGGAGCACTGGAGTTCCTCAAAACCTTGGTGTTCCAATATTTATATCTGCTCGGTGAGAACGTGGAGGACAAGGAAGGTCTGATTCTGCCGCCCGCTTCATTTGCCCGTTATGCCGAAGCACAGGACAGCTTTAAAGCTCATTATACATCGGTCACGGCCGATTCCAGAATGCCGGAGGCATTGCAAATTCCCGGTACCCGATTCTCGCCTTATGGACACAACGTCATCCACGGCATGATTCACGCTTCGCGGCTGAATGCCGCGGCCAAGCAGAAGGGAGTGATCCTCACCGCTTACCTGACAGCGATTTTGATCATGGCGGTTTATGAGACCACGTTGCCTTTTAACAACGGGAATCGGCCGATCGTGATCAGCATGCCGGTGAACCTGCGAAAAGTCTTCCCTTCGAGCAGCCTGCGCAACTTTTTTGCGGTCATTAACATTGGCGTACAGATGAAGGAAGGCATGACATTTGATGAGGTACAAGGTATCGTGCATGCACAGATGAAAGAGAAATCGACGAAGCCTTATCTAACCCAAGCGATGGCCAGCAGCATGAAATATGAGAAGAACCTGTTATCCCGATTCACGCCGCTGAAATTGAAGGATCTGGCGATTCGATATGGATTCGACCATTACGGTGAAGAAGCCAAGACGCTTACGCTTACCAATCTGGGCCGAGTCGAGATCCCTGCGAGTATGGCTGCGCATATCGAGTCGATGGAAACCACGATGTACCCGACGGCCAAGAGTCCCATGAACTGTGCCGTCAGTTCGATCAATGACCAGCTTACCATCACCTTTGCCAGGAATATCGTTGAGAGCGATGTGATCAGGCACTTTTTTCGTCAGCTTGCCAACCTAAGCGAATTGGATATCAGGATTGTCAGCAATGATTGGGGGATGGGCGCATGAGATGCGAGAGCTGTGGGGTATCCGTAGACCCGGCGCACGCAACTTGTCCCTTATGCCGAAGAAATTTACATGGTAAGGGCGATGCACCATCCGTAGGCAATTCTTGGTATCCCGTCTATGAGGCTGTAGAGGAGCAGCGTGCGAGCAGTCTGTTATCCAAGTGGCTTATCTTCATTGCAGTATCCGTCATCGGTTTGTCCGTTCTTATAAATATTCTGGGAAATCACGAAGTATGGTGGAGTCTGTACCTCATGCCTTGCGTGCTATATGCATGGCTGTTCATCAGACATACCTTGATGTCCAAGTCGCATCTCGGCGGCAAAATCGTCGTACAGCTGCTCGGGCTTTCCGGCATGTTGCTTTGGCTTAACGTGGCAGCGGGTACAAACTACTGGTCAACCGGCTATGTCATTCCGTTCCTGATGATGGCGGCAACCCTTCTGATTACCGTTATATGCTGCACCAGAAAAATGCGCTGGCGTGAGTTCGCAGGTTACTTATTGACCCTGATCTTGCTTGGGTTTGTGCCCTTATTACTGTATGCCGTCGGCATGTCGCACGTATTATGGACAGCCGTTGCGGCAGCCGTATATGCCTTATTAACGTTTGGCGGGATGTGTCTGATTGCAGATAAGGGATTCCGAAAGGATATGAAGCGCAGATTACATTTTTGACAGGAGGAGAACAAGATGTGCTCCATTACGATTAGAAGAATGGCAGAATATGAACGAGACGTTCGCGAGGAAGTCGCGGAAGTGTTTGTTGATGGGTATTATAACGAATTGTCCTATTTCACCCAGGACCGAAACACGTTAAAGAAAGCCTTCCGAAGTCTGTTCAGTCCTGAGGTGTTTTATGTGGCGGAGGTCCAGGGCATCATTATCGGGATTTTAGCATGTTCCCATAATGGGCAGAGGGCCATGCCAGTCGAATCAGCTCCGCTTCAGGAGGCATTTGGAGACAAGACAGGGGAATTTGCATATAACGTCATGAAAAACGAATTTAACCCGGCATTGTCCTATGATGACGAGACGGGTTATATCGAATGTGTGGCAACTACCACGAAAGCGCGGGGCAAAGGCGTTTCCACCGCCTTAATGAAGCATGTCATGGAGGAGCTGCCATACAAGCGTTATGTTCTGGAAGTGACCGACAGCAACCAAACCGCGCTTCGGTTATATCAGAAATTAGGGTTTCGGGAGTTTAAACGCATATCCGAAAATGACTCGGGGGAGAAAGGCTTTAACGACCGTATTTATATGGAATGGAGAAAACCGTTCATAAGGTGATATTCATCTAAACTTAGATTCTCACACGAATATGGCAGTTTGGAGTTTAACAACCTCCGCTTTAGAACGAATTGAAGCGGGAGGTTTTTTGTTGTTTTTTGAGCTTCAGCCATGATAATTTAGTATGTATTGCCAGGTTTACGGCAAACTTCATAAGGAATCTATGCGTGACGAGTAACCGAGTTCCAAGTCAGATTGCGGGGTGACGCCATGTTTGAACTGCTGATTACAATGACCGAGCGGATTGGAATTATTGTGACGATTGCATTTATCGTAACCCGGTTGAGGTTCTTCCGGTCGATGATAAGTCAGGACAAGCTGACGTCTGTACAACAGCTTCAGGCCATATTAGTCTTCGGTATTTTAGGTATAATCGGTACGTATACCGGGATTACGGTGAACACCGAATCACTTGAAGTCAACAAATGGATGATGCAGGTTTCCGGAGACGAAGCGATTGCGAATTCAAGGGTTGTCGGTGTTGTCATGGCCGGATTGTTCGGAGGCTACAGAATCGGGCTCGGTGCAGGACTGATAGCAGGGCTTCACCGTTTTACATTAGGGGGATTTACGAGTTTGGCCTGTGGGCTCGCGACCATACTTGCAGGTCTTCTGGCCAGCTTGTTTCATAAGAAGAATGAGCAGGTTCGTTTCTCAGCTGCGCTTCTAATGGGGGCATTGGCGGAGTCCCTTCAAATGCTGATCATCCTGCTTTTGTCCAGACCCTTCGAACAGGCGATGTCTTTGGTCGGCTATATTGGAGTTCCGATGATTGTAGCTAACGGGATCGGTTGTGCTTTGTTTCTGCTCATTATTCGATCCGTCTTGAATGAAGAGGAGAAGGTAGCGGCTCAGCAGGCTCAAGCTTCTCTTCGCATTGCCCGCAGGACCATTGGATACATGCGCCAGGGGATGAATGCGCAATCCGCGGAAGCGGTATGCCGGATTCTTTACGAGGAAGTCAACGCCAGTGCGATTGCGATTACGAATGATCGGATGATTCTGGCCCATGTCGGCACGGGGGCTGATCATCATGCGGCAGGCCGTCCACTGCAGACGGAAGTGACGCGCCGGGTCATTGAACAAGGGGAGCAACTGATCGCAGATCGGGCGCATATTCAGTGCCAGGAGCCGGATTGTCCGCTGGGAGCTGCTGTCATCGGACCTTTGAAACAGGGAGGTCAGACCGTGGGTACCCTAAAGTTCTATTTTCGAAGTCCGAAGGACATTACCCATGTTACAACAGAATTGATGTCAGGTCTTACGATGCTGTTAAGCTACCAGTTGGAGGCGGCTCAATTGGAGGAAACCAAGGAACTTGCCAGGGAAGCTGAGATCAAGACGCTTCAAGCACAAATTCATCCGCACTTTTTGTTTAATGCATTAAACACCATCCTCTCCTTGACACGGATTGATGCGGAGAAAGCAAGAAAGCTGCTGCGAAGTCTATCGGACTATATCCGCCAGAATTTGACCGCCGCAACCGCCGAAAAGGCCACGCTACAGGATGAACTGCAGCATATAAGATCCTATATGAGCATTGAACAAACCAGATTCGAGGATAAACTGCAAATCCAATATGAGGTAGAGGATTCTGCGCTGCAGGCGCTTGTGCCGCCGCTGACCTTGCAGCCATTAATAGAGAACAGCATACGCCACGGTTTCAGAAACAAAACAGACCATTGTGTCATACTTATCCGAATTCAGGGTGATCCGGCTGCTGGTGTAATCGTTACAATCAAGGACAACGGAACGGGGATTACGCCGGAACGGCTTCAGTTATTGGGTCGCCAAATGCTCGATTCTTCATCGGGAACGGGAATGGCTGTGTATAATGTGAACAGAAGATTGGCCTTGATGTATGGGCCCCATGCGTCATTAAACATCCAAAGTGATGAAGCGGTCGGGACAGAAATCCAATTTCAGATTCCCGCAGCCGTTAACCTAAAACTCCATTCATGAAGGCAGGGATTTCTTACACATGATCGAACGCATTCGAACACTCATCGTGGATGATGAACGGTACAGCCGTGAAGAACTGATTTATTTATTGAAGCAGCATCCTAGTTTGGAGATCGTTGGGGAAGCGGATTCCGGGGAACAGGCGGTGTTAAAGACCATGCAGTTGAAGCCGGAAGCCGTATTTCTGGATATTGAAATGCCCTTAATGAACGGGCTTGAAACGGCTAAAGCGATGAACGAGCTGAAGCTTCCTCCGAAAATCGTATTTGCCACGGCATACCCTAAATTCGGTGTAGAGGCCTTCCGGTTTGAAGCGCTGGACTATTTGTTAAAGCCCATTGATGAAGATCGACTGGCGGAAACGGTGAGGCGGCTTGAGCAATTATTACGGAGGGAAGACCTTGCAGAACGCGGGCATGTAAAATCTTCGGGCAAGCTGTCGTTGGATGTGGAGGGGGAAATCAAGTTCATAGACCCGAATGATATTATTTATATCTCACGGGAGGATGCATACTCCAAGATTGTCACAGCCGATAAGCAATATCATGTCAAAACGCCGCTCAAGGAGCTGGAAACGAAGCTTCGGCAGTATCCGTTCTTCCGGATTCATAAAAGCTATGTGGTACATCTAGATTATGTCAAAAGCCTGGTTCCTTGGTTTAACGGCGCATTTCAGCTGGAGCTGAAGGGGTGCAGCGACAAACTAGCCGTAAGCCGAAATTATGCCAAGGCATTTCGAGAAGCTTTAGAGCTTTAGTAAACGTAGATGCGATGAGGATGGAATGCTCATGATGCGGATGAAGACTTCATGAGAGCCCTTGGATATGCATGATAACCTTAAATTTGAACATCTTAATGCGCCTAGACGACATGTTGGTTCAAAATCGCCCTCGGACTTCGATAATTTTCTTATAATCGATGTAAGCGATTTCAAGAAAAAGGGGGCGAAGGCATGTATACCTTCATCATATCGATCATTCTGCTGGTTATTGGATATTTCACTTATGGAAAGTACATTGAAAAAATGTTCGGAGTTAAAGAAGAACGGGCCACACCTGCTTATGTCAATCAGGACGGCGTCGATTATCTGCCCATGAGCTCAAACAAAAACTCGCTGATTCAGCTCCTCAATATAGCCGGTGTGGGCCCCATCTTCGGACCCATTATGGGCGCGCTCTATGGACCGGTTGCTTTTATCTGGATTGTGCTGGGGTGTATTTTTGCCGGAGCTGTCCATGATTACCTGACGGGCATGATCTCCATCCGCAACCGTGGCGCGCATCTGCCGGAGCTTGCTGGCAAGTTTCTGGGTAAAGTGATGAAGCATGTTGTGAACGCTTTCGCGATTCTGCTGCTGGTCTTGGTAGGTACCGTCTTTGTGACCTCACCAGCCAGCCTGCTTCACAATCTGATGAACGGCAAAGTCAGTTTGTGGATCATCACCCTGTTCATTTTCGCTTATTATATTCTGGCAACGCTGCTGCCCATTGATAAAATCATTGGCCGCTTCTATCCGATATTCGGCGCGCTGTTACTCATAGCGTCTCTTGGTGTCGGCGGGATGCTGATTATACAGCAGGTACCGATACCGGAATTGACCTTAGCCAATTTACATCCGGATCATATGCCGATTTTCCCGCTGCTGTTTCTGACGATTACGTGCGGTGCTTTATCCGGATTCCATGCTACCCAGACGCCGATTATTTCCCGGACAACACAAACCGAGAAGCAGGGACGTAAGATCTTTTATGGAATGATGATTGCCGAGGGGATCATTGCCATGGTATGGGCCGCGGCCGCGATGAGTTTGTTCCAGGGGCCCCATGGCTTGAACGAGCTTCTTGCTACCGGTGGAACAGGTCTTGTCGTAAGCGAGGTCGCGAAGGTGACATTAGGTGCTGTTGTAGGCACGCTGGCTGTATTGGGAGTGATCGTGCTGCCGATTACCTCGGGGGATACCGCATTTCGAAGCGCTCGCATGATCATTGCCGACTATATCAAGCTGCCTCAATTTAGCATGAAGCGGCGCCTTATCATTGCCATTCCTTTGTTTGTCATCTCCATTGCCTTAACGCAGATTGACTTTAATATTCTCTGGAGATATTTCTCCTGGGCGAACCAGGCCACCGCGGTTATTGCTTTGTTTGTCTGTGCGATGTACCTTTTCATAGCCCGTAAAAATTACTGGGTAGCGCTGATTCCCGGTGCATTTATGCTTTACACAACAACGGTATACATTCTGAACGCGCAGATCGGATTCAGGCAGTCCATGAATGTATCTTACATCGTGGGTGCTGTCATCAGCGTCATATTGGTCATCGTATTCTTTAAAGCGGCTCAAAAAGCGCGCGCAGCCGAAATGCCGCTTGAGGTGGATGTCTCGGATTATCATAAGGTCGCATAATGAGATCATCGAGCATGCATGCATAAATCTAAACCGTCTATGGAGATTGTCCATGGACGGTTTCTTTTTTTCTCAATAAGATAGCCATGTAGCAGGCATACAAAGCGCATAGGATATTTGTGTAAATAATCGACAGGCTGTCACTCATAAGATGAGGAAGTGAAGGGTTCATTTCTAGGAATGGTGCGGAGGTGGCATGACTTGTTATCGATGTTGCTTTTTATATTTGCCGTTGGTGCCGCGCTGGCCAGCGTGGATACCACTTGTGGGCTGAATGTGTTAGGCAGTCTGGAGAGCACGAAGGTCAGTAAATCCAAATATGCGCTGGTATATATCGTGTCCTGTACGTTGGGCGGCGCTATGACGGGACTGGTGATCGGGTTCATCAATTTTTTGCTGAAATTAACCCCGGTTGGTTTATATCAAAACTATATTATTGTCGTGCTGTTTGCCATACTCCTGGGATTGGAGTTCATTCATAAAACGGGGATTCTTCCATCCGGCAATTTCATCGTTCCCTCGGAATGGATCAAGCATGCAGGGTACCGCTCCGCGGTATTATGGGGCCAAATTCTGGGCCTGGGTTTCATCACATTGCAGGTGGGCGTCCTCTTTCACGCCTATCTCCTGGTTTCCTTATTCGCCGCTCCTTGGTGGCTGAGTCTGCTGGCAGGGGCAACGTTTGGGGTTGTTCGCGGTACCTTGTTCAGCCTCCCGCTGATCCGATCCATCGTGTACCGTATGCTTGAAAAGAGGGTACGCAACCTCACGCTGCTCACAGCCGTGCGGCAAACGGTCTCCATGCTGCTGATCATCGGTTCCATCATCTGGATCATCAGCTACTGAAGAGAAAGGAGTTTACGGACCCATGTATGATTTGCTTGCGATATCCGTTACGCTGCCGATGTTGTTGTCGGTGGTGAGTTTTGGCTGGAGCCGTGTGTTCGGTGATCCGGATCGTTTCCCTGGAAGTGCCCGTCTGCATGTTTTGCTCATCCTGCTGCAAGTCCTGTCGGTGACCTTAGTATATTGTTTTCCATCGCAGCTCAGCTTCTTGGGCATCTCTTTACTCTATTTCATCCAGGGTGTGGGTGTTGCTTATTTCATCCGAAAAAAAGGAAGGGTGGACTGCGGCTGTCTCGGGCCTCAGATCAGCTCCAAGCTTGGTTTTCCATTGATCGGGTTCAATCTGACGATGGGTCTCATGGGGTTGGCTTACAGCCATCCTGTCTGGTTTGCGCACAGTCATTCTTTCGCTGTTACCGGCCTGCTTATGGAGGGGATGATGCTGCTGTTATCGCTCTTAATCATCATAGGGGTTCCGGATGCGCTGCATGCGATCCGAATATACCGCGAGATTGCCGCACCTTATGTTTCGAGAATAAAAAGGTTGTAAGGAGGCCGCGATGAACACGTTCTTCTGGATCTCATATACCATGCTGTGGATTCTGGTCGTACCGTTGGTCATTCTGAATCTGGTCCTGTTCCGCCAGTTGGGGATTATGGTGATGGGTACCGCGAGAGGCGTGAATCAGTCCGGCATTCCGGTCGGCCAAAAAGTACCCGGAGCCAAAACGACGACCCTGCAGGGAGCCGAGTGGTCCACGAGCGAGCTGATTGGCACGCCCTCCATCATGCTGTTTGGATCGCCGACGTGTAAGGAATGTGCCGATATTTTGCCGGATTTTAGGCGGATCGCCAGAATGAATAACGTGAAACCCATTCTTTTGCTATTCTCGTCCGTGGATTTAGCATCGGATTATGTCCGAAAAATAGCTTATGAGGATGAGGTGCTGATCGTAAGTTCGGAGTTCGCGAATCATCTGGATGTGCAGGTCACTCCCTACGCCTATGCGGTGGATATGAACGGCGTTATCAGGCATAAGGGTTTGGTCAACAGCCGGGAACAGCTTGAAGCGTACGCGAAAGCATCAAGGGCTTCTTAAGATGAGGTGAGAGTATGTGGCGGAAGCCGGAGAATAAGGACGAAGAGACGCAGGAGTTGATCAGCCGGGTTACCCGGAAGATGACTCGGAGGTCGCTACTGAATACATTTGCACAAAAAACGGCCGAGACGCTTGCCAAAGTATTGGTCCGGCCCGATGATGACGATATCGTCAAAATCTCGTTTGCTGCGGGGCCCTGCCGGCCTCCGCATGGACAATATTGCTCGGGCTGCGGCGCAGATGCTTCCTGTCCGTCCGATTATATCATTTGCACCCCCAAGACGGTGATCGAAGATTGTAAAGGTTTATGCCCTTATCCTTCCGGGTGGTGGTATACGAGTGATCCAGCAGGACACCGGGCCAAGTGTCAGGATTGTATCTCGCGCTATGTACATCCGTATGTCGGAAGGAATTGGTGTTATCAGGGAGCCCGGGTCTATGGGCGGTATGTGATCTGTGCATGCAGGTCAACGGAGCTGTATTGATAGAAGAAAAAAGGTATGTGATTAATGGATTAATGCAATTCATTGGGAGTCAACATAAGTCGAATGTGACAAAATTCATTTCGATGGTTTCGTGCATCGTTCATACTTAGGTTCGAAAGACTGTGCATGTCAGGAGGGAGCATGTTGTCCAGAATAAGACGCGGAGATATGATCCTATTTGCCTTGATCCTGATCCTTGGATCCTTCACGGGTCTGCAATGGTGGAAACATAGCCATGTGGATTATCAGCAAGGACAACTGCAGGCCTTGATTACGGTGAATGGCAAAGAATACGAAACCGTCCCGCTGACCGGAGACGAGCGTATCATTGATATTAAGACGAAGTTTGGACACAATACGCTGAAAGTGTATGACTACGGGATCCAGATGATCTACTCGGATGCCCCGAAGAGAATTGCACTGGATATGGGATTTATCTCGGAACCCTATCAGCAGATCATCTGCGTACCGACCAGAGTCGTGGTCGAGGTGTTAGTTCCCGAGCATGAACAGCGTGAGACGGAACTGGATGCCGTGGTGGGCTAAATTCTGGTTAAGAGAGGGATGACTTTCATAAATTTTATAAAGAACCGGGGGTTTTTGCCGGTTCTTTTCGTTATTTAAGACAATAGGCGTGAATGCAAGGCTAGCGTAACTTTTTAGCTGAAAGGATAGTTATAATTAGAGAGGAAATGAAGCCATGTAATAATTATTGATACGCTGCGGATAAGAAAAGCGCTAAAGGCAAGAGGGATTACATGTAGAAGCGTTATGGTCGATTGAAGGTCTGCAGTCATAGCGGTAAAGGTGGGGAGAAGATGGATATGATCGCGCTGATATTGATTGTAGGCTTTTTATTCGTTGTGGTATATTTGAGGGCGATCTGGAACGTATTGCTGGACATTCGAAACGAGTTAAGAAACGATAGTGATAGAGGGGCATGATTAGATGATGAACGAGAAAAAAGACTATTCCCACGTATACTGGATCGGAGGCTCCCCCTGTTCAGGCAAATCCACGATTGCCGATAAGATCGCGAAAGAGTACGGCTATACCTACTATCAATGTGATTTGTTCAACGAGAAGCATGTGAACGCATCCAATCCGTCTGAGCATCCCACGATGTTCCGATTGAAGGATATGACCTGGAATGCGTTGTGGTCACGACCTGTAGAGCAGCAGGTCCATGAAGAACTGGAGTTTTATCGCGAGGAATTCCGGATGATTGTGGATGATGTATCGGCCATGCCGGACACGAGCCCTATCATTGTTGAGGGCGCAGCCCTTTTGCCGGAAAAAGTAGCGCAGCTGGTATCCAGCCCTCATCAGGCGATATGGCTCGCGCCGGTACCGGATTTCCAAAAGGAGCATTATGCGAAGCGGGAATGGATCCACGATATTCTGAATCAATGCGATGATCCCGATACCGCGTTTCAGAATTGGATGGGACGAGATATCGGTTTTGCGGCATATGTGGCCAAGGACGCCATGGAACGGGGATTCAAGGTTATATTCGTGGACGGAAGCAGAAGCATTCAGGAGAACTACGAAGAGGTTAAACGGCATTTTAATCTATGAAAATAGCAGGGAATATAATGAAGAAAATCAGAATTGCCTTATTGGTTTTGTTAGTTCTTGTGCTTTTGTCTCCCTTTGTGTACGTGCAGGCGAACAAAATGATCTACGCTAAGAAGGTGAATGCCTACCTGCTGGAAGAAGAAAGTTACAGCAAGGATGAGATACAGTCGGTACAAGGCGTCTGGGGGGTTAAGCTGCCTCCCTTTTATGTCGTCGTGGTGTTCAAAAACGAGCCTGATGTCGAATATATTTATTTTGCCCATGATACGATTATGCAGTTTGAATACCGATTGACTCCAGAAGGGAAAGCCCGTGGAATTACCCGATCAAAGCTAAAGCATTATATCCCAAGGGACTGATATGGTATTATCTGATTTCAGTTTAAGTTGTTCAGGGGGGAGCATAGCATGTCCATTACGCTACAAACATCACGTCTGCAGTTGAAGACCATGGATCGGGACCGGGCAGCGGATGTGGTGGATTTTATAGTCAGGAACGATGAGCATTGGAAGGTGTGGGAGCCCGCTAGAGAAGCTGAGTTCTATACCATGGATAAGCAGGCGGAGATTCTGGCTGCGGAGAGTCGAAGCATAGCTGACGGATCTCTGTTCAAAGTATGGCTGCATAAAGATGATGAAATCATCGGTTCGATTGCGATCAGCAATATCGTTCGAGGCGTTTTTCAATCGGCACTTGTGGGGTACAAGCTGGCTCAGGCACATACGGGAAAAGGGTATATGACCGAAGCGCTACGGGCCGTGGTCGCCTATTGTTTTGATACGCTGGAGCTGCACCGGTTGGAAGCTAACATCATGCCAAGGAATAAAGCTTCGTTGAATGTAGTGAGACGACTAGGCTTCTACGAAGAAGGACTGGCCATCAAATACCTGAAGATTAACGGCGTCTGGGAAGACCACCTCCATATGGTTATCCGCAATGAACGGATGGAGTAAACGTATGGAAACGAAAGGTATATACTTCAATGGTTTCTAAGACAAACCGATCATCAAGACCCAGATCTGAGATGGGAGCATTTGGTGTGCTGGGTCTTTCTCACAATTACGATAAGTTCAGGAGGTTATCGCTATGCCGTGGCCTATGGTCCATTTCGGGGTTGCCCAGAAGCTGGGCGGACCGGAGCCGTCCTCGCATTTGCTGATAGGGAGCATCGCTCCGGATGCCATTCATGTTAGAGGCAAAATCACGAGAGAACAGAAAGGGATTACGCATCTGGTACGTGACGGAAGGCTGCCTGATGCAAACCTCATCAAGGAGAACTATTTGCATTATCTAAATCTGAAGCCGGAGAAGGCATGGAAAGAATATATATACGGTTATTTTGCGCATATCTACACAGATCTGCGATGGGTTCAGACGTTGTACGCTGATTTTAAGAAAGAAAACATAGATGACAAAGATAACATAGGATATACATATAACCAAGAGGTCAGTCAGCTTGAATTCGAATTGAAACGATCACAGCATGGGACAGGCTCCATGTTGAATAAACTTAAGGATTCGGAAGGGCATGCCATGCCTCCTTTTGTTGAGAAGTCAGAGGTGGAGCAATACCGCACGATCAAATTAGAGTGGCTGTTGGATGAACGTAATGAGCCGAAGATTGAGCTGATTTATTTTACCTTAGATAAAGTGGAAATGTTCATACAGGATGTAGCTGGCGAGTTGGCTACATTATTCATCCCTTCGGGGATTTATCCACAAGGAGGTTAAATTGAAAAGAAAATATGCTGACCGGATCGATTGGCGAAGAGTCGTAAGCAGAAATTTCAAGTGTGTATTCATTGAGGAGCAGGATTTCAAGGGATATGTTACTTTACTTACCCTTCATCAAGTAGAGAAAAAGTTATTCGTTCAATATCAGGATGAAGAATTGTGCATCGCAGCTGACGGGTACTTTTGGCTTCAGCAGTTTCCTGTGAATTCCAACTTCTGTGTGACCACGATGTTGAACCAAAACCATGAAGTGCTGCAACGGTATATCGATATTTCTAGGTCGAATGGAGTTAGTGACGAGGGAATCCCCTATTGGGATGATCTCTATCTGGATGTTATTGTGCTTCCAGACGGAAACTTTTTCATTCAAGATGAAGATGAGCTTGAGGAAGCCTTACACCAAGGGCATATTGAACGCGAAGATTATAGGCTGGCTAAAGAAACGGCGGCAAAGATCATATTGGAAATCCGGTCTGGAGAAAACCACGTAATCAACAGTAGTATCAGGCAATTTCAGCAATTGATCAACCTCTGAGCTTATTGTAATTGAAGATACAAGGAGGACTTCTCATGCTTCAAGTAGAAGTTAGGCGACCCAATCGCGGCGATATAGAGGCGATGGAGCATTTTTTCAGGCTCGTGATTACCGACACTTTTGCCAAAGAAGGCTTGGCAGATTTACTGGACGACATTGAGTTGGAGATTGAGAGCAAAAGAAGGTGCTTGAACGCAGATCTGGATACGGACGGAGAGCAGAGATACTTTCTCATCGGACTACTAGAGAACCACATTGTCAGCTGCATCGAGTTTGGACCATCCAATGCATTGATCCGGGAAGCTACTCATGGCGAATTGCGTGATGTGGTTGAAATCGGAACGGTATTTGTTCATCCGGATTGCCAACAGCAAGGGATCGGAAATCTAATGTTAAATGTCATGTATCTTACGCTTCACAATAAGGGGCTGCCGGAATTTTGTTTGGATAGCGGATACTCTCGTGCACAGAAGATATGGAAGAAGAAGCTGGGTGAACCCGATTATATCCTTCAGGACCATTGGGGGAGTGGAGCAGACCATATGATATGGAAAAGAAGGCTCGCGGAAGTTCCTGTTATATTCAGATTGTAGGAGTGGTATACGTGCATAAGAGAATCGAAGAGCTTACCTTAAACGCTTGGCCAGCGCTCCAAACCTTGACACAGCATGGATGGCTGTTACGATTTGCAGACGGCTATACAAAGAGATCCAACTCCATTCACGCTCTCTATACGGAGCCTTCCATAGACCTTTATGGCCAGATTGAACAATGTGAGCGTTTATATGTTAAAGCTGGGCTTGACGTCGTATTTAAAATCACACCATTCAATCCGCAGGAACTCGATCCTATTTTAGAATCCAGAGGATATACCGTACTGGATCCTACCAGCCTCAGAGTGTTGGATCACCTGGATGATATTGAGCCTCCATCTCATGAGGAAGTGAAGATCGAAGAAAAGCTGACCGATGAATGGCTGGATGTGCTTACGGACATAACGGGAATTTCCGACAGGAACAAGGCTGTGAAAAGAAAACTGTTTAACTATTCCGTGATACAGTATGGATTCTTCATTCTATATGATCAAGCTGAGCCTGTAGCATGCGGGATCGGAGCTTTGGAGCAGGGCTTTGTAGGAATATATGATTTGGCTACCGCTCCGGCATATCGAAATCGCGGGTTCGGCAAACAGTTACTGTTACATATTCTGCATTGGGCTAAGAAGAATGGAGCCACGCGCAGCTATTTGCAGGTGGTACAGCATAATCTTGCGGCAAGCCGGTTGTATGATTGTCTTCAGTACAAAGAGATTTATTCCTATTGGTACAGACATAAGCGTATCGAAGGGTAAGGACATATAACCCAATCCATGGATGTTGTTGATCTGCCGCTTGCATGACAAGGGGTTACTCAATCTGATGAACAGTTGTATAATCATGGAAGAAGCCTTGCATGGATGACCTGACGATAAGAGGGTGCTATCTAAGTGGGTTCTTTTTAGTCAACGAACGATGATTTGGCTGCAGATACGACGTGAAGGTTGCTTACGATGCAGGAGGTTGGTGAACCCATGTTTGATTTATCGTCGAAATATTATGACGTGATCTACAGCTTCAAGGATTATGAGCAGGAAGCGCAGCAGGTCCGGGAATATATTAAAAGACAGGGTAGGGATTACCGGACCCTGCTTGACGTTGCCTGTGGAACCGCGGAACATGCTTTTTTCTTAAAGCAGTACTACGCGATTGATGGTATCGATCTAAATCCCGTATTCGTCTCGATAGCGAAGTCAAAAAATCCTGAGGGTGATTATTCGGTTGCCGACATGACCCGCTTTCGCTTGGAACGGAAATATGATGTGATCCTGTGTCTATTCAGCTCCATCGGATATGTGAAAACGCTGGATCTGTTGGTGCAAACCCTTAAGCAGTTTAAGGAGCATCTGAACGAGGAGGGGGTCATTCTGGTTGAGCCGTGGCTTACACCGGATGTCTGGACCACCGGAAGAGTGGACACGATCATGACCGAGTGTCGCGGGATTCACATGAGCAGGATGTCCCATTCGGACCGCGAAGGCGATATTTCGATCATGAGATTCGAGTATTTGTTTGGAAGCGAGCATGGAATCGAGCATTATACGGAGGAGCATCATATGGGACTCTTTACCGTGGAAGAGATGATCAAGGCTTTTCAGGAAGCGGGACTGGACGTGGAGCACGATCCGCAAGGCTTGATTGGAAGAGGCATGTATATCGCACGAAATACGTTGTTAGGAGGAGCTTGAGAAATGTACATCCATAGGCCGCTGGCGGACGAGGATTTGTCAGCGATATGCAGCTTTCCTCAAACGCCGGAAGAACTGTTTTACATGAGTCCCAAATCAGAGTTTCCTTTGACTCCAGAGCAAATCTTGAGTTTGCTCGAAAACCGATATGATCCCACGGTTATTGTTGAAGAATCTACAGGGCAGGTTGTCGCTTACGCCAATTTTTATGAGGATATGGATCAATCTCTGTGGCTCGGCAATGTTATTGTTGCTCCGTCGCATAGGGGAATGGGAGCCGCGCAGAAGCTGTTACAGACTATGATGGATACAGCCAAAGAGAAGTATGGAATGACTTGCTTTTATCTTAGCTGCCATAATACCAATTCCAGAGGTCTTGTGTTTTATCATAAGCTTGGATTTGAGCCCTTCGATATCCGTATTACGACGTTAGATGATGATCGGAAAATGATTACCATTCAGATGAGGATGAATTTGGTCTGAGCGGGACGGGTATAGTCGAGTTCTTGAAGCAAAGGTTGAAAGGGGAGCGAGGTATGTCCACCATTCAGGCGGTGCTGTTTGATTTTGATGGGACTTTAGCAGATACGTTGCCGCTTTCGTTTAAAGCGTTCCGGGCGGTTTTCTTGAAATATGAAGACAAAATGTTGACGGATGCGGAAATCGTGGAGACCTTTGGGCCAACGGAGGAAGAGATTATAACTAAATATCTCTCGAATCCAGCCCATGTTGCCGAAGCCGTAGAATATTATTACGAAGTGTTTGAGAAGGATTTTCAGAAGCATGTACAGGTGTCGGCAGAGATCCAGAATCTAATCTCGAAGTTGTGGGATTTACATATACCCATGGTCATTATTACGGGCAAGAGCAGAAGGTGCCTGGATATATGTCTTAGAAATCTGGAGTTGGACGGTTTTTTTACCGCGACCATCACGGGTGATGAGGTTGAACGTTCCAAGCCGGACCCGGAAGGGATATTCAAAGCCGTTCAATTGTTGGGTTTGAGCACATCGGACGTGGTTTTTGTCGGCGACAGCGATGCCGATATAGCGGCAGGTAAATCCGCTCAGGTGCTCACCATTGGAGCGCATTGGTTTGATACCGTGCAGAACGCACAATTTGGCGTTGAGCCCGATGATATTTATACTCGGCCCGATCAGCTGATAGCTCTCGTCATGGGGCAGGAGAATTGAGCCGAATGAATGCAGGAGGACTAAATTGAACAATAAGACAAATATCGATTCTCAAGGAATGCCCTTCACCATTGAATGTGAGGACATCCTGCTCAGGGAGTATAAGGTGGAAGACCTTGATGCGATCTTTAAGATCACGCACGAACCGGAGATCAGACAGTTCCTCCCCGGTTGGGATGTATCGAGGGAACAACGACTTGAATGGTTAACTAACTATGAGATTGTGGAGAATCGGCAGTTCTTGCAGGCCGTTCATGACGGCGGGGATGTGGGGCAGCTGCGTCTGCGGCTAGCCATAGTCTTGAAAGAAACAGGCGAATGTATCGGCTGGTGCAATACAGGTCCTAAGGAAGAACTGCCCCCGCCTAATAGAGAGATCATGTACGGAATTTCCAATCGGTATTACAATAAGGGATACACAACGCAAGCTGTACGGGCATTAATTCAGTTCTTGTTCCGGAATACAAAAGAGCTCGAGCTAAGTGCTGTAGCCGTCGTTCATAATCATGCCTCCAATAAAGTGATCCAAAAATGCGGGTTTACATATATGGGCGAAATCGAGCTTGAGCAGGAGCGGCATCATCTCTATAAACTCCGCAGAGAGAGTTAAGGAGGTATTATGAAACAGCTTGCCTTGGGTGCGGGAATCTTCATTTTGATTGAATTGCTTCTAACTATGCTGTTTGCAGTAAATGAATGGATCATGATGATATTAACAGCAGGGGCAATCATTACGTTGTTGGTGTTAATACTCGTTCGTCTAACGGAGCTGGTAAAGAGCAACAGGGATCATCTAGAGGACAAAAGAAGGCAGAAGATTAGGGAATTGAATCAACAATCCAGTTTGCAATGAGTTAAGCAGCATGTAAGGAGGGCAGCCGTGCGTTACAACGTTATTTTATTTGATGCAGATGAAACATTATACGACTACGCCAAGTCGGAGGCTTTTGCGTTATCCGGTGTTTTTGGCGAGATTGATCAGGAGTGCACGGATGCCATCGTAGACAGCTATAGACGCATTAATCAGCAGTTGTGGAGTGATTTCGAGCAGGGGGAGGTTACACAACGTGAATTGCGTACTGCCAGGTTTGACCGGCTGTTGGCAGAACACGGCATTAAGTGCGCCTTGGACGCTGATGCCTTTAGCGATGTTTACATAAAATATTTAGGGCAAGGCTCCTTTCTGATGGACGGGGCGGAAGAGCTGTGCAGTCAACTGGCCGAACGCGGCCAACGAATGGCTATCATCACGAACGGAATTAAGGAAGTGCAGTTTAACCGAATCAGCCGGTCGCCGTTATGCAACTCCTTTGAATGCATCATTGTTTCGGAGGATGCCGGGTCCCAAAAACCTCACAAAGGGATATTCGATTATGCCTTCGATAAGTTGAATCACCCCGACAAGAAGGAGGTTCTCATTGTCGGCGATTCGTTAACTTCCGATATACAAGGAGGCATCCATTACGGGATTGATACCTGCTGGTATAATCCGCTGCGCAAGGCAAACCCGACATCTATTCAACCTAAGTATGAGATTCATTCGCTTATGGAACTGTACGATATTATTTCATTTGAGTGATCGCTTTGTATCCTGTACCCGATGCGGCTTCGTCGAAGTATTCAATCCCGATGTGCTCAGAGGCCATAAATCCGGAGTGCTGGGAACGGTACTCGATATAATCTGGCGTTAACAAAAAACATTTCAACAAAGGAGTTTGAACATGATACAGGCATTTATCTTTGACATGGATGGAGTCATTATTGACAGCGAACCGCTTCACTTTGAAGTCGATATTCAGGTGATGAACGACTACGGATCGGCGATAACTCATGAACAGCTGGAGAAATATGTAGGCATGACCAATCCGGAGATGTGGGCAACCATTAAAGACGAACATCAGCTTACCCAATCCGTTTCGGAAATCATTGAATACCAATTGTCCAATAAAATCGAAATACTTACCTCACGGGAAATGGAGCCTATTGATGGGATACGGGAGCTCCTTGCGGAGCTTAAGGCACGTAACATACCGGCAGCTATTGCATCATCATCGCCACCTGTATTTATTTCGGCCGTCTTGCGTAAGTTCGATCTCTTGGAACATTTTGAATGCGTAGTGAGCGGTGAAGAGGTGGAGAAGGGAAAACCGGCCCCGGATGTATATCTTAAGGCGGCTGAATTGCTCGGTGTGGATCCGGAGCATTGCATGGTGCTTGAGGATGCCCGGCATGGCGTGGCCGCAGCGAAGGCGGCTGGCATGACATGCATCGGCTTCGTGAACCCGAATTCGGGGAATCAGGACTTATCGCAGGCCGATCATGTGGTAAACTCGATCCGAGAAGTCGCGAAAATTTGTGAATTTGAATAGTTTCATGGTCTTGGAGCAGGGCAGTTTGGCCGCACATTGCGGCTAAGCTGTTTTTTTGTTTTTGATCCAAATGGTTATAAACTCAACTTATTGATCATAAAACTCGTTTATACTATATCTACTATATTATATCTACTATTAGTATCTAGACCTAAGTCTAGGTTAATTATCGTCTGAAGACGGAAGGCATCCTTCTCCGATCATGATATCCTTGCTTTAACATGATGTGGGAGAGGAATGTGAACGGATGATTTCGAAATTGAATTTGACCAACGATATCGCACAATATACGGGCTGCCAAGTGTGTAGCCTAGCAGAGGAGACAAGGCCTGATGGATTTTTTACGTAATTTGGGCGATATCGGATTATTTATTCATGCTATGATCGATGCGATTATTTTTCCGATTCCGGCGCTTTTCTCGCAATTGTCTTTAAGTGCATTGAGTCCGGACCGTGCGATCTGGCTCGCCACGATCGGATTTGTCGGCTGCCTGATCGGGACGCCGATCGGTTATGGAATCGGCAAGGTTTCCGGAAATTTGGTCTTAACCAAGATCATGAAGAAAAAATGGTACGATTCCGCCACGGCGTTGTTTACCAAGCATGGCGAAGCTGCTATCCTTGTCGGTGCGTTTACACCGATACCCTTCAAAATTTTCACCATTCTATCCGGCTGCATGAGTTATCCCTTATGGAAACTTCTCAGCTACGCTGCGATCGGACGCGCCGTGAAGTTCTATACCGTAGGTGTGCTGTTCTACGTATATGGCCGTGCGGCAGAGAATATGGTGGACAGCGTACTTACGATTATTTTGTTGTCCGTAGGTGCCTTGATTGGAGGAGTCTGGCTGACGGTTCGCTTTATCAAGAACCGCAGGAAGAAACGTTCGGAGGTCCCTGTCGTGCAGGGTTCAAAAGATTCAATTGATGTAACGGCAGGTGAAGAATGAATGATAGAGCGATTACGAAGATTTGATCACCGGGTATTCGTCTGGTGCAACCAGACGATCAGCAACAGAGCCTTTGATCGGTTGTTCGGCGGAATCACCCATCTCGGTGGAGCCACCTTTACGATTCTGACCGCCCTGCTCATCGCGTGGGCTGCATTTGAAGCATGGGATATAACGGCATATCAGAGTGCCATAGCATTAACCGTTAGCCATCTGATTGTTGTCCTCATCAAGAAGATCGTCAGAAGAGATCGTCCGTTCCGGGTTCTGGAGCAGGTGAAGATCGGAAATTTTCCATTGAAGGACTACTCCTTCCCGTCAGGACATACCACGGCGATCTTTGCCGTCATTACACCGCTGTTGTTTCTGGTATCTCCGCTGCCGACGATACTGCTGCTTATCTTGGCTGTGCTGGTCGGTTTATCCCGTGTATATTGGGGATATCATTACCCAACCGATTGCCTGGCAGGCAGTCTGATTGGATTCGGTTCTGGATGGCTGGTCGTATACCTGATGCATGTCATTGGAATCACATAACGTTAGATAAGGAGTCATATTCATGAGATCCATATATGAGCAAAAAATCATCATATTAACCGGAAGTCTGGGAGAGGGTCACAACCAGGCATCAAAGGCCATTGTGGAATCAGCTAAAAGAAACTACCCTCATCTGCGCGTTAAGGTCGTTGATTACATGGAGTTAACCCATCCACGGCTGCATGTGGCCGGTCAGTTTTTCTTTGTGCAATGGATGAAGCATTTTCCATCCGTTTACGGCTATTTATTCCAAAAAACGCGCGAGGAAAACACGCTCATCCAGATGCTGAAACGCTTCAGCACCTTCAGTCTTCACAAGCTCAGCACGATGCTGGAAACGGAAAATCCGGCTATCGTGGTCAGTACGTTTCCGCCGGCAGCAGCGGGCATGTCTCTGCTGAAAGCGATGGGCTTCACAAATGTGCCGACGGCAACCGTCATGACGGACCATACAGATCACAGTTACTGGATACACTCTCATACGGATTATTACATGGTTGGTTCCGATGTGGTACAGGTTGCATTGGAGCGCAAAGGCGTGCCAAGCGAAAAGATCTCCGTGACCGGCATACCCGTCAATCCCATGTATAGTCAACCGGTCGATCCGGAACGGCTCCGAGCTAATTATGGCTTGCGTCCATCCGAGCAGGTCGTGCTGATCATGGGCGGTGGAGAAGGGATGATCGATAAAGAAATTATCGAGCTCTTAAAATCAAGGGCATACCCGCAGGGTGTTCGGTTTATAGTCGTGTGCGGCCGCAACGTGAAGTTATATCAAGCGCTGCTCGTAGAATTTTTAGATCATCCGCAGATCACTGTCATGGGTTATGTGGATCGTATGCATGAATTGATGGCGATAGCGGATCTAATGGTAACAAAGCCGGGAGGACTCACGATTTCCGAGGCATTAACGATGGAGCGCCCGATGCTGCTAGTGAACCCCCTGCCAGGCCAAGAGCAGGATAATGCGGACTACCTGGTTGGAATAGGCGTGGCACGTCAAGCCATGGCCGGTGAATTGAAACACCAACTGCTGACATTAATTACGAGCCCGTCCTTGCTGCAAGAGATGAAACGGCGGGCGGCCATAAACACGCATAAAGATTCGGCTTTGCTGGTCCTGACAAGATTGATGGATATTCAACAGAATCAGCGCATTTCTGGTGAATGGTCTGAAGATATGAATCTAGTGCCCTACGAAGTGCTGAACAGAGAAGTTTATGTAAATGATGCTCTACAACACTACTATGACAGTTATCGGTAAGACGAAGGAGTTTTCCCCATGAATTTGTTTGAATTGGTTGAGCGGTTGTTTGAACAATACGGTTACCTGGTGTTATTGATTGGGCTCCCCCTTGATTTTATTGCTCTTCCAATTCCTCCTGGAAACAGTACCTTAACCTATACCGGGTTTTTAACCTATAAAGGAATCATCGATATGGTTCCGGCAGTTGGATCTGCTTTTATGGGAGCGGCCATGGGGTTGACCATTACCTATATCCTGGGATACAAGCTGGGGATGCCGCTTATAGAGCGCTATGGAAAATGGCTGTTTATCAAGCCGTCCCTTGTAGAGAAGACGCAGGCTTATTACAACAAGTATGGAAATAAGCTGCTCATTATTTGTTTTTTCATCCCCGGGGTCAGGCAATTTATCGGGTATTTTATCGGCATGATTCGGGTTCCCTATCGAACGGTGTGGCTGTATGGATACACAGGCGTGGCTGCATGGGTGCTGGTCTTTTTCAGCATAGGTTTCATATTCGGAGAACAATGGCAGTACATTCTGAATGTGGTTGAACATTATTTGAAGGTGATTTTTATTTGTCTGGCTAGCTCATTTCTCGTTTTGCTGGTGTGGAGTCGTGTTAAACGCGAGAAAGCCAAGAAGCTGTCCAAAGTGACCCGGAATGAATAGTTATAAATGAAATGAATATTTGTCAAAGAGGGCCCGGCAGCGTGGTTATGGTATCTGTGCTGGGTTTTTATGATTTGAACAAGCCTTGCAGAGTTTATGATATATTCTAAATAAGTCAGCAGCACATACATAATGAGTTTGAAAAAATACGGGATGTAGTAGGGGGCAGATGATGAGCAAAATCATACCATTATTCAGGGTATTCGATGAAACGAAGGCAAGGGAGTTCTATATTCAATATCTTGGTTTTACCTTGGATTGGGAACATCGGTTTGATGATTCGGCACCACTCTACATGCAAATAACAAAGGATTCGTTAACGATTCATTTGACGGAGCATTACGGTGACTGTTCCCCAGGAGCAGCCATTCGCGTGGAGATGGCAGGGATTGAAGATTTTCACAAACAGCTGTTAAACCAGAACTATCCGTATTCCAGGCCTGGAATCGAGATCGCCCCATGGAACAGCAAAGAGGTATGTGTTACGGATCCATTCGGCAACCGAATCACTTTCTACGAGGAGTTGGAATCCAAGTGAAGAAGCTAAACCAGATTCGATTTGAACAAGCCAGGCAATATATGCTGCACCAGGCCAGGGACCTTGAACGGGCATTGTTCCGGTACGAATTCGAGGACGGGGCATTTACGGACGTGTTAACTGAGCTTGCCAGCTATCAGAACGAGGACGGTGGATTTGGCCATGGACTTGAGCCCGATCTTCGCTGCAAAGAGTCATCTGCTCTGGCAACAACCAGAGCGCTTGAGATTCTTCGGTTGAATCCAGATCACCCGGAGCGGAACGAACAGGTTATATCCGCGTTAAAGTATCTTGAGCATTCTTATATGCCAGAACGGTCAGGGTGGGACATTATCCCTAAGGAAGCGGAGCAGTCTCCCAGGGCGATATGGTGGCAGTACGGTGCCTTCAAGGATCATTGGGGAAATCCCAATGCGGATATCATGGCCTATTTTATCGACGAGCGGGAGTTATACCCTTTGGAATCATTGGAATCAAGGATTGAATATGCTGTGAACTACCTGAAACAATCCAGCGATCTTAAAGAAATGCATGAATTGTTTTGTTATTTGCGCTTGAACGAAAGATTGCCGAAAGAGCAGGCGTCCGAGATCGGAGAAACACTTGAGGCCTTCATGGATAACTGTATAAGCAGGGATCCTGGCAGCCGCGAGGGATACGGAGCAACGCCTCTCAGTATTATAGATTCTCCGATTTCACCTTATTTTGCTAAATACCAGGAGCTTCTGCCGCTGGAACTGGATTTGCTCATAGAGGATCAAGGGGAAGATGGTGCCTGGGAGCCCAATTGGAGCTGGTATCAATACGAAGAGGTATGGCCGTTGGCCAAGGAGGAATGGAAGGGCGTTCTGACATTGAATGCACTTCGGACGCTGCGTAATTTTGAAAGGATTGCGGGAGATTGACAGCGGATTTCCTGGATAAAACAGAAATGGCTCGGTTCGCATACAGCGGACGAGCCATTCTTAATTAGTAGATGGAAGAATGAATCTGTCTAAAATCCATAATGTGTCCATTCACGTAGAAGTCCTGCAAGAGGAAGCAAATAAATAAAGCCGGCGTAATCCTTCCTCGATCTCTTCTAAAGACAGGTTTCCATATCCTAACACGATACTTGAACGGTGGGGGCTAGAGGATGAGATCCTGTAATTCGATACAGGCTCAACACGGAACCCGTAAGAAGCCGTGTCATTCCATGGAAGAAGGGCGTAGGGTTCCGGATGGAAAATAATCTGAAGATGCATTCCCGCATCATCGCCGAGAATGGAAATATCCTGTCCAAATAAGTACTGAAGCCGCTCCGTCAATGCATTACGTCGTTTTTTATACATTTTCTTCATCGTATGGATATGTCGTTCCAGATGCCCGTCCAACATATATTGGCTTAATGCTTTTTGAATGATGTATGGGGTATGTAAATTCAGTTTATCTTTCATTTCGGCAATGGTATCGGTTAGACTCGGCGGAACAATCATGAATCCGATCCGAAGGCTGGGCGACAGCGTTTTGCTGAACGTTCCCACATAGATCACTCTTAAAGGGGACAGCGTCTGTAGAGGAGGCACAGGAATTCCTCGAAGCCGGAACTCGCTGTCATAATCATCTTCAATAGCGAAAGAGTCGGCTTCCTCCAGCATCCGAATGACCTGATGTCTGCGCTGAATGGATAATACGCTGCCGGTTGGAAACTGATGTGATGGGGTTAATAAAACCAGATGACTTGGTGTGATACTTGCCAAGGTATCGACGCGCATTCCGCTGTGATCAACCTCAACCGGAATAAGATTATAGTTCATCGTCTGAAAAATATCCCGGGTAATATCGATTGTCGGGTCTTCGATATAAATGGAATGAAATCTGGAAGATAACGATCTGGCAAGAAGGGAGAAGCCTTCAGTGGCACCGGACACAATCACAATTTGTTCGGGTGAGCATTGAATGCCTTTAGCCCGGAATACATAGTCGCAAATCGCAGAGCGAAGAGCCAGATCACCTTTGATGTGACCGTAATCAGGGTCTTCATATTCGGAAGATTCAGCTGCTTCTTTCAAATACTTGGCCCAGATGTGTCTTGGAAACATGTTCTGATCGGGAACACCCGTCGCAAAATCAATAACGTGTTCATGTCCAGTTGTGATCTGCCTCTGGATCGACTGCGTGCTCGAAGGTGGAGCGGTACGCGGATTGGGAGAGGGGAGGATACCTTCCGCTACATAGGTGCCTGATCCTATCCGTCCTTCCAGATATCCTTCAGCCGTCAGCTGCTCGTATACCTCAATGACGACATTACGCGCAATCCCCCATTCTTTTGCCAGAACGCGTGTCGGAAGCAGACGTGTTCCGGCTGTCAGCTGTCCCGCTTCGATGATCCTTCGCAGCTGCTGACAGATCTGACGGGTTACGGGCAGATTAGATTCACGGTTGATATAAATGCCGTACATCGTATCCCTCCTCTAACATTGGTTCCTCCAAAACAGGAATCATTGGATCTCATCACGAGCCATTTTCCTTATTATAATGGTGGACGAAGCGATAAGAAAAGGGAGGAAATAACAATGAACAGAATGTTAGGCAGATCGCAAATATCGGTAAGTCCGCTCGGTTTGGGCTGCTGGGCCATAGGCGGTAAATTTACATTGGACGGCTTGGCGGATGGATGGGGAGAGGTGGACGAACGCGAATCTATGGCGGGAATTCATGCCGCATTGGAAAGAGGCGTTAACTTTTTTGATACGGCAGATGTGTACGGAACGGGGCATAGTGAACGGGTCTTGGGCCAAGCGCTAAAGGGAAGACGGCAGGAAGCGGTGATAGCCACCAAATTCGGTTATACGTATGATGAGTCAACAAAGGAAGTTTTCACTCGTCACAATGTAACAGCGGATTATGTTCGCAGCGCGTGCGAGCGATCACTTCAACGCCTGGATACCGATTATATTGATGTCTATCAAATTCATGTAGGCGGATTAAGTCTTGGCGAGGTAGAATCAGTGATTGATACCTTGAACGGTCTTCGTCAAGAAGGACTGATCCGTGCGTATGGCTGGAGTACATGGGATGTGGCCAATGCCGAATTATTCGCTCAAAAGTCGGAAGCAGCGGCAATCCAACACGTGCTGAATGTTCTCAGTGACGACAAGGAAATGCTTGCCCTTTGCGAGCGATACGGTTTAGCAAGCATCAATAATACACCTTTGGCTATGGGACTGTTAAGCGGGAAGTTTAATCATGACTCCAGATTCAGTGATCAAGATGTCAGGGGGAGCGGTCACGATTGGGTTTCCTACTTCAAGGACGGTAAACCCGTACCGTCGTTCCTGACTAAACTTGAGGCGGTCCGGGAGATTTTAACCAGTGAAGATCGGACTTTGGTTCAAGGGGCGCTGGCATGGATTTGGGGAAGAAGCCACGCGGCGATCCCGATTCCAGGTTTTAAAACGAGGAAGCAAGTAGAGGAAATAACTGGAGCCGTTGCTTTCGGACCGTTATCGAACGGACAAATGAACGAAATTGAAGAATTATTGGGCTCGTTGTAAAATGCTAATATCATTACATACGAGTTATGCAAAAAATGATGGTCAAGGAGTGAGGGAGCATGGATTTGAGATACCCGATAGGACAATTTGAATGGGAAGGGCAATCGACGCCTGAACAAAGGGAGATCTGGATTCAAGAGATTAAGAGCCTGCCGGAGAAACTGAGGGCGGCAGTCCAGGGACTGAGCCAGGAGCAGCTGAGTTTGTCTTATCGAGATGGAGGCTGGAGCATCCGACAGGTCGTTCACCATCTGGCAGACAGTCATATGAACAGCTATATCCGGTTCAAACTTGCTTTAACGGAAGACAATCCGACGATTAAACCGTATGACGAGCAGAAGTGGGCAGCCCTCCAGGATTCATTGACACTGGAAGTTGACGCATCGCTTGTATTGATTGATGGCATACACGCCAGATGGGCCGCTTTATTAGACATCATGAGTAACGAAGACTATCTCAGAACGTTCTATCACCCCGAGAACCAGCAAAAAACCAGCCTGGAATACGCCACGGGCATGTACGCCTGGCATGGGAAGCACCATACTGCACATATCACATCGGCAAGAGAACGATTGAAATTGTAGTTGTTACACATCCTACTCCGTCACCTGGCGGAGTTTTTTATGTGTCACCATGTCGTGATATCTAACTTGATTGTCGCAATTTTACACTGTGAATCGGGCGGTTCGTGTGATAGATTAATGGCATGATGTCTTAATATTAGATACTGAGGTGACGAGAATGATTAGAATCGGAAAAATTAGTTATTGGCATGTGCACGCTTGGGATTATACGAAACAAGCACAGGAGCATCCGGATGCCCAAATCGTAGCGGTATGGGATGAGAACCCGGAGCGCGGAAGAGAAGCTGCGGAGAAGCAAGGCGTACCTTTTTATGAGTCCCTGGATGACATGCTGCAAAGTGACGAGATCGATGCCGTGATCGTGGATGCACCGACATCCATGCATAGAGAAGTGATGTTGAAAGCAGCGGCAGCAGGCAAACACATTTTCACGGAAAAAGTAATTGCCGCCACCCTTCAAGAGGTCAACGATATCATCAATGCCGTGAATGAGAACCAAGTCAAATTCACGGTATCGCTACCGCGACTGAATGACGGCTACACCTTGGCGATCCGTGAGGTATTGCAGCAGGAGCTGCTCGGCACCGTAACACTCGTTCGCGTTCGCTTATCTCATAATGGCGCGACTGCCGGTTGGCTGCCTGAGCATTTCTACAGCTTGGAGGAGTGCCGCGGAGGCGCCCTGATCGATCTGGGCTGCCATCCGATGTATTTGACACGCTTGTTCCTCGGTGAAGAAGCGGTTGATGTCCATGCGAATTTCGGATACATCACGGGTAAAGAGGTGGAAGACAACGCCGTTGCTACCCTCTCTACGGCTACAGGGGCTGTCGGTGTGGTAGAAGCCGGATTTGTTAACAGCTTCTCACCATTTACGATTGAAATTCATGGTACGGATGGTACGATCCTGTACGGTACGCCGGATAGCAAACTTCTGATTCGTTCAACGAAAAAAGAAGAGTACAAGGATGCTTGGGTTGAGCTGCCGGTACCGGCGAATCGTGCAAGTGCATTTGAACAATGGATTTTCCACATTCAAGAAGATACCATTGCAGAGGAAAATATCGCATATGCGGTTGAACTAACCAAACTGATGGAAGCATCCAACCGTTCGGCCAAAGAGCATCGCGCCATTCGTCTGGATGAACTGCAAGCATAAGATACAGGGATGATGCATCAGGATGAATAACCATTTTCCATACGAATTGATGAAAGATCGGCAGGATGCCTTGGAGCGACTTGATCTGAGAGTTTATTGGGGACGTTATGAGATCCGGGTTCTTCGGTTCCATCTCACCACCTTTCCGCCAGGAAAGATTGTCTCCTTCCACAAGCATGCGGAGTATGAGTTTCATTTCATACCCCGCGGCAAGGGGACCGTTATTATGGAAGAGGAGCCTTATCCGCTGCGGGAAGGCATGTTTTATTTAACGGGTCCGAATGTGCTTCATTATCAGGAGGCGGATACAGCAGAGCCGATGGACGAATTATGTCTGCACGTGGACATTATTTCACGCGATGAGGTATCCGATCATGAGAGCCCGGCATTGCCTGTTTCGGATCCATGGGAAATGGCGGAAGCCGATGATTGTATGGAGAAGCTGAGGGGATTACCGCTGAAGCCAACGATGGATATCCATCGTGCGATGCCTTATTTCCTTGAGGCTTATCAGGCTTCTCAAGAGAAGTATTCGGGTCTGTATACAACGATTAAGCAGTGCATTATTCAAATATTGCTGCGCGCTGTACGTGCATATGAATCCGAGCCATCGGAAGCGGAGCTGCCTTCACGGGATATGAAGGCTTACCGCTATCAATTGGCGCTGGAGTATATTCATGCGAACTCTTCGGGAGAGGTTGTACTGGATGACGTGGCGGAGAAGCTGCATATCAGCTCGAGGCAGCTGCAGCGAATATTCAAGGAGCAAGCGGAAGGGCAGTCTTTCAGCGAAATACTGGAACACGTCCGCCTTGAAGCCGTATGCAGGAAGCTAATTGATACCAATTGGTCGATTGATAAAATCGCCATCCACGAAGGCTTCTCAAGCGGAAGTTATTTGCATACCGTGTTTCGAAAGAGATATGGATATACGCCATCAACATATCGAGCCATGAATGTGAAATTGTAGGGGGAGTATCAGCCATGGGCAAAACCATTCGAATTGGAATTATTGGAAGCGGCGGCATTGCGGGGGAGCATGCAAAATATTATAAACAAATCGACGATGTACAGATTGTCGCCGTAGCTGATATTTTACCCGGCAGAGCCGATCAATTTATTGAGCGCTGGGGACTGCAGGGGGCAATCGGATTTGATGATCACCGCAGATTGTTAGATCTCGACCTGGATGGCGTAAGCATTTGTACGCCCAACGTCGCTCATTACAGCACCACGGTTGATGCGCTGTCAGCGGGCAAACACGTAATGCTCGAAAAACCGATGTCGGTCACTTTGGATGAAGCTATCGAGATGGTCCAGATCTCGAAGAAAACCGGCAACATGCTCAATGTGGGTTTCCAGCCGCGTTATGATCCGAACATGGGCATCATTAAGAATCTGATTCAAAACGGCGAGCTTGGAAAAGTGTATTATGTGGAAACCGGGGGCGGTCGCCGCCGTGGAATGCCGGGCGGCACGTTTGTCCGGCAGGAGATTTCAGGGGCAGGCGCCATGGCGGACATTGGCTGTTATTCCTTGGACATGGCCCTGAACGCGCTGGGATATCCCAAGCCGTTGACGGTCACCGCGTATACATCGAATTATTTTGGAACGAACCCCAAATACCACTCCGAATCCGGAGCGTTCAACGTTGAGGATTTCGGCGTAGCGATGATTCGATTCGAAGGAGATCTTGTGCTTAACTTTAAAACTTCGTGGGCTATGCATATGGATACGCTGGGGGCGACCATGTTCCTTGGAACGGATGCGGGCATGAAGATTACACCTGCAGGCTCAGGCCCTTGGAGCGGTGTGTGGGACGGGAAGGTAGGATCGATCTCCTTGTTCCACGATATCCAAGGTCATCATACCGAAAGCGCCATACCGCTGATCAGCCATGAGCTTAACGTATTTGAGGAGAAAATCAAGGATTTCGTAAGCGCTGTGCGCGAAGGCAAGCCGGCGCCGATCCCGGGCGAGCAGGTGCTTCGGAATCAAGCGATTCTGGACGGCATTTTGCGGTCTTCCCAAAGTAAAAAAGAGGTTGAGATTCATATTCCGGACTTGGATTAATGGTAAAAAGGCCGCGCTTGCAGCGCGGCTTTTTTACGTGCTTTATTATACTTGGATGGTGATATTTTTAACATTTAAAAGCTTCCATTTTTTAGATGGATATGATAGTATGAATGCGAACAATTGTTCCTCGGAAGAGTTGGATTGGACCCATACATATATCCGAATTGAAGGTTGGTGCAGACCTGATGACTGATCGATATGCTGAAATCGATGAAGTAATCGCGTATATTCACAAAAATATTTATGAGCCTCTTCCGTTATCGACACTGGCGGATTACATAGGATACAGCCCATATCATTTTTCACGTATATTTAAAGATCGAATCGGACTGCCACCGTTATATTACGTGTCCTCCCTTCGTTTGGAGAAAGCGAAGGACTTGCTCTTACATACCCATCTGAGTATCCGGGATATCGCCATGGAGATCGGTCAGCAGAGTCTGGGCACATTTACGACACGCTTCACGGAAAGAGTAGGCGTGACCCCTTCCCAGTTTCGGAATTCGAAGGATGAGGCGGACGAGCATCTGTCATCCCTGCAGAAACTGAACAGCTGGCGTGACTCCATACCAGTCGAGAATCCCAATCTGACAGTTGAAGGCACGGTAGAGGCAATGGCTCCCTTTCAGGGCGTCATCTTGATCGGGCTGTTCGCCAAGCCGATTCCCGAAGGGCTTCCGTTATACGGAACTTTGTTATCTTCCGTCGGCTCGTTCCGGTTCGGCGACGTCAGACCCGGAACATATTATCTGATGGCTACTTCGGTCCCATGGGGCATGCAGGCGGTTGATTTCTTGCTTCCTAAGTCGACCACGCTGCGTACCCGTTCGAAGGAACCCATTATCGTTACCCCAAATTCTAAGACCCCGCATCTTCATGTAACTCTGCATGTTCCCCGGCTGGATGATCCGCCGATTCTGATTTCTTTGCCATTATTAATGAATCACTTCCTCAAGAGGGTTGCTCCCATGCTGCGTTGAGCGATGGAGAGGATCCGTTCGTATATTGATACACTTTTGGCATCGAAGGGGACCGCACACCTGGCAGCTCTTCATTGCATTTCGTTGACATTTGTGTTCCGATTCCTGATACTTGAATGAGGGCGTACGGCTTAGGCAGTAGTCTGCAGTATGTAAGTAAGAACGATAGATTTGAGGTGGCCCCTGTGATTGTTGTAAGCTCATGTTTAGCCGGTTTGAAGGTTCGTTATAACGCTACGGACAGCTTGGATGCGAATATTCAGCAGCTGGTTGAAGAGAAGAAAGCTGTGACCGTATGTCCCGAACTGCTTGGTGGATTCTCAACTCCACGGGAGCCTGCGGAGATCGTTGGAGGAAACGGCGATGATGTACTGGCAGGGAAAGCTAGAGTGGTTGAGTTATCCGGTAAAGACGTGACCGAGATGTATGTAAAAGGTGCCCACCAAGCGCTTCGAGTGGCACAAGAGCTCGGAGCATTGCTGATCGTACTGAAAGAGAGCAGTCCTTCTTGCGGCAGTGCCATGATCTATAACGGAGAATTTGCCAATGAGAAGATAGCAGGTTATGGGGTAACTACGGCTCTGCTCCGCAGGGAAGGTTATACGGTTATTTCGGAGCACGACCTTAGAACCTATGCAGCACAGCCGGAATACGCTTCTCTTTTTGCTGTGAGTTAATATGCTCATCGGGTTCGTGTAATTTCGTCCTGCTCTAAAATTATGATAGAATTATCATATCGACTTCTTACATGTTGTGATTCTTTATATTGGAGGGAATTATGGAACTCATAAATCAAACTGAAGTACAACAAATGATTGATAAATTGAAGGATCAGGATTTATATATTCATCTTGAGATGACGACAGGCGCTTACGCTGCCCATTATGACAGCTCGAAGCACCCCGCGGCTAACTTTATTACAAATGCAACGATTCGTTACAGCCACGGTTCGATATCCGGCAATGGACCCTATCGGGTTGGATTGAAAATGAGCCAAGGCTGGGTGTATACGGAAGGACTTACCCACTTCGAACAGACTGATACAGATCGGCTGATCATGGCGGGGCATGACAGTCAGGGTAAACTGGTTGTCGCTTTGCAGCTGAGCCGGGAGCCTTTTTAATAGAGAGAGGAGACGAGGATTGATGGAGCAAAACATACTGGTCGTATTGCCGCACCCGGATGATGAAGCATTTGGTTTATCCGGAACGTTGGCTAAATATATTATGGAAGGCGCTCATGTTACCTATGCCTGCTTAACGCTTGGGGAGATGGGCCGCAATATGGGCATTCCTCCGTTTGCGAACCGTATCACATTACCGACCATTCGCAAAGCAGAGCTGGAGGAATCCTGCAAAGCGATAGGCATACAGGATTTGAGATTGCTTGGTTTCCATGATAAAACGATTGAATTCGAGGATCAAAATAAGCTGGATAGCGCGATCGCCTCTCTGCTTCAGGAGAAAAAGCCATCGCTGGTGTTCACGTTCTACCCTGGATATAGCGTTCACCCTGACCATGACGCAACGGGCGCAGCCGTAATCCGGACGATTCAGCGGATGCCGGCCGGTGATAGACCTGTCGTTCAATGTCTGGCGTTCTCCAACAATTGTGAGCAAGAATTGGGTAAACCGGATGTTTATCAAGATGTATCCATGTTTATGGTACAGAAGCTGAACTCCATTCAAGCCCATCGCTCTCAATTCCAGGCCGCAGAGCTGCTGGGCAAGAAACAGATGAAAGCCAAGGAAGTGGAGCAGCGCTTCGGAACGGAACGTTTCTGGACCTATACGTTTGCATAATTAGCTATCTTTCGATGGATTAATGAAGAAGAGCCACAGGATCTGTGGCTCTTTTTTGCATGGTTTGGTCTAATTCGTTATGACGGTTTCGGTTGATATCGAAGGAGGACAACACCCGAACCAAAGGTTCGAGATTCAACAAGCTGAAGATGAATCCGGTTGCGGAGAGAATGGAACATCGGCGTGCCGCCTCCCAGAACAATCGGATGGATATAAAGACGGTATTCATCAATTAAATCTTGCTCCATGAAGGATGCAGCGATTCCGGCTCCCCCGAGATCCATGTGCAGGCCAGGCTGGAGCTTCAGCTCCTCCATGAACTCTTTAATATTACCCCTGATTAAAGTAGAATTCCAATCCACATGATCAAGCGTTGTGGAAAAAACAATTTTCTTTCGATTCTTCCATCTTCGAGCATATTCAATTTCGTAGTCGGGTGCCTCCGGATTAAGATCTGCGGTTGGCCAATACGATGCCATATTGGTGTAGAGGCGCCGGCCGTATAAATGAATATCGATTTCGTTCTCCGCCTCATTAAAGTATCGGTGCAGCTCCTCATCGGGCGTGGACCAATCGATAAGATGATCCTCGGTTTCGATGAAACCGTCAAGCGATACCATCATGGAATAGATTACTTTTCTTGGGGAAAACGCTTCGGTCCCTTCTTTAAATGAATTCATCGATAATCACCTTCCTTGTCTTTATAGGACAACGATAGCATAAGCCTTCTGGGAAGGTTTCTCATCATTTGCTATCTAGGAGGCTGTACGAATCAACAGCAAATACTAGGGGCTGCTTATCGATAAAGGATAAAGAGTGCCCTTCATGCAGAAGGAGGTTTTACCCGTCTCCTCCGATACAACGAGTACCAGGGCATCGCTGATTTCCGACAGGCCAATGGCTGCACGATGACGGGTTCCGAGCTTGCGATCCCCGTAGGTTTTGGCTGTTAAAGGCAGCACGTTCGCGGCAGAAATAATCATCTCTTTGCGTACGAGCACAGCTCCGTCGTGAAGCGGGCTCCCTGGAACGAATATGGATTCAAGCAGGGGGCTTGTGATTTCTGCGGACAAGGGAATGCCGGGCGTTATTAACGAATCCAGGCCGTCTTCCCGTTGAATCACAATTAATGCACCCAGATTTTTTTGACTGAGATGATATATGGATTTAGCGATTTCTTGATATTTGCTGGTGAAGGGGAAGAGAAAACAATTGAGATAATACGTTGATGAAATCGATTCAGCTTCCAAAAATTTAGTTCTGACAAGATCCAGCTCGCCCAGCAGACATGAACTGTCCTGGTCCAAATTGACGATGATATGCTGCAATTGTCTCGTGATATCCGTGAGCTGTTCCTTCAATTTGTTTTTCAGCGGCGTAAAATTGCAATCCTGATTTTGCATCCGACATCTTCCTCCTTATCATTGGTATCATTACCATTCGGTGATACCGATATTCTCTAAAGCAGGCTGGGTTTCTCCTATAGTTAAACCAGAAAAATCGATTTATTAGTAAAACTGATAAATGCTATAAGAACATTGTAATTGACCGGTCTAGGTAAGCTGTGATAGGTTCAGAGGAGTAATAAAATTAATTGTATCGTAATAGTAGGAATTAATAATGTGCGCTTTTGAGAGGTGGATATTGTTGGAACTTCAAGTTATGAACAGTCCTTTTAATCAGGAACAGGTGGAACTGCTGAATCGCCTTCTGCCCACTTTGACGGAATCCCAGCGGACCTGGCTTAGCGGATATATCGCTGCATTGCAGGGAACGGCAGCCGCAGCAGCAGTCGCGGCTGTAACACAAGCGAACACGTCAGCCGCTGTATCGGCACCGGTGGCAACGGCTGCTAAAGAAGTCACAGTCCTGTACGGATCCCAGACAGGCAATGGTCATGGATTATCGAAAAAGTTATCGAAGAAGCTGGAAGAGGTTGGCCTGCAGGTCACAATGTCTTCTATGAGCGATTTTAAACCGAACAACCTGAAAAAGTTACAGAATCTCCTTATTATCGTCAGTACGCATGGAGAGGGCGAACCGCCGGATAACGCCATACCATTCTATGAATTTCTGCACAGCAAGCGGGCACCTCAGGTAGACCATCTTCAATATTCCGTACTGGCGCTGGGGGATACCTCGTATGAATTTTTTTGCCAAACGGGTAAAGATTTCGACAAGCGGCTTGAGGAATTGGGCGGCAAGCGGCTGACACCAAGAGTTGACTGCGATGTAGACTTTGATGAGTCGGCTGCTGAATGGATGAACCAGGTTCTTCTATCGTTGAATGAGGCTGGAACGGGATCACTCGTTGTTGAAAATGGGAGTGCGGTAGCCCTGAGCGATAGTACGGAATCGGAATTTTCAAGAAGCAATCCATTTCAAGCGGAAATCCTCGAGAATTTGAATTTGAACGGAAGAGGATCCGACCGTGAAACACGTCATATCGAAATTTCTCTTGAAGGATCGAATTTGCAGTATGAGCCGGGCGATAGCTTAGGAATCTATCCGGAAAATCATCCGCAGCTTGTGGATGATCTTATCGCTGCTATGGGATGGAATGCTGATGAAGTGGTCGTCATTAATAAACATGGTGAAGCGCGAGCGCTTCGGGATGCTTTGCTCCGTCACTACGAAATTACGGTTCTCACGAAACCTCTGATCGAGCAAGTGGTTAAGGTCTCAGGGAATGAAGGACTTCGAACATTGCTGGAGCCAGGTCATGAGCAGGAATTGCGCACCTATATCGAAGAACGGGATTTGCTCGACCTGGTACAGGATTATGGTCTGCAGCAATTGCCGGCAGGCGAATTTGTATCCATACTGCGCAAAATTCCTGCCAGACTGTACTCGATTGCCAGCAGCTCCAAAGCCTTCCCCGATGAAGTCCACGTTACCGTTCGGACGGTCCGTTATGAAGCACATGGCCGCCACCGCTATGGTGTATGCTCCGTACAATTGGCAGAGCGTCTGGAAGCTGGCGATTCGCTGCCGGTATACATTCAGCATAACCCGAACTTTAAGCTGCCCGAGAATCCGGACACCCCGATCATTATGATCGGACCTGGTACAGGCGTGGCACCTTTCAGAGCCTTTCTGGGGGAACGGGAAGAGACGGGGGCAGAAGGGAAATCATGGTTGTTCTACGGAGATCAGCATTTCTCGACGGACTTCCTCTACCAGATTGAATGGCAGCGTTGGTTGAAGGATGGAGTACTGACGCGCATGGATGTTGCTTTCTCTCGGGATACGGACAAAAAAGTGTACGTACAGCACCGAATGCTGGAGAAGAGCAAGGATCTATATCAGTGGCTCCAAGAAGGGGCTTGCGTATATGTCTGCGGCGATGAGAAGAAGATGGCTCATGACGTGCATTCCGCACTCGGGTCCATTCTCGAGCAAGAGGGCGGCATGAGTCCGGAAGAAGCTGCGGAATATCTGACGCTCATGCAGCAACAGAAACGTTATCAGCGGGATGTGTATTAAGATCATCCCTGTGGTTTTCGAGAGGAGAAAAGAAACATGTCTGATAATAACCTTGTATCACCAAATAGTGCGCCGCATAGCGATGTCGAGGACATCAAGCGTCGAAGCAATTATCTGCGGGGCAGTCTTGTAGAGACGTTAGAGGATCGCATTACGGCATCGATTCCCGAAGACGATAACCGGCTGATGAAATTCCACGGCAGTTATATGCAGGATGACCGGGATTTGCGTAACGAACGACACAAGCAAAAGCTGGAGCCTGCATACCAGTTCATGCTTCGTGTTCGGGCCGCGGGCGGGGTCGTGACGCCGGAGCAATGGCTGATGATGGACCGCGTAGCCCAGAAGTATGCAAACGGGACGATTCGATTGACAACGCGTCAGTCTTTCCAGCTTCACGGTGTATTGAAGTGGAATATGAAGAGCACCATTCAGGAAGTTAATGAAGCCATGCTTAGCACATTGGCTGCTTGCGGCGACGTGAATCGTAACGTGATGTGCAATCCGAACCCTTATCAATCGGAAATTCATTCGGAGGTATACGAATGGGCACGCATGCTTAGCAGTCATCTCGATCCGCGGACGCGTGCGTATCATGAGATTTGGCTGGACGGCGAGAAGATCGTAGACAGCCTGCAGGATGGGGAGGAACAGGAGCCGATCTACGGTCCGGTGTACCTGCCGCGGAAATTCAAGATTGGGATGGCCGTGCCGCCTTCCAATGATATTGATGTATTTTCCCAAGACCTTGGCTTCATTGCGATCATTGAGGACGGCGAATTGAAAGGTTTTAACGTCTCTGTAGGCGGTGGTATGGGGATGACGCACGGTGATACGTTGACCTATCCTCAAGTGGCAAAAGTCATTGGTTTCTGCAAACCCGAGCAGATCGTTGATTTGGCCGAGAAGACGGTGATGATTCAACGTGATTACGGAGACCGTGCGGTGCGCAAGCATGCTCGTTTCAAATATACGATTGATGACCGTGGGATTGACTGGTTTGTCAACGAGCTCACCAGTCGTCTGGGATGGAAGCTGGAGGAGGCAAAGCCGTTCCATTTCGACCATAACGGCGATCGGTACGGCTGGGTAAAAGGGAGCAACGGCAAATGGCATTTTACACTGTTCATCCAGAACGGGCGTGTGAAAGACGAAGCCGATTACCTGCTGATGACTGGCCTGCGCGAAATCGCTCAAGTTCATAATGGAGATTTTCGTCTGACGGCCAATCAGAATCTGATCGTTGCCAATGTCAGCAGCCACAAGAAGAAAAAGATTGAAGAACTCATCAAGCGTTACGGGCTTACGGACGGTAATCATTATTCTGCCCTGAGAAAAAATTCCATGGCATGTGTAGCCCTACCGACCTGTGGATTGGCGATGGCAGAATCTGAGCGATATCTGCCGACATTATTGGATAAAATCGATGTCATTCTGGAAGAGAACGGACTTCGCGAAGAGGATATCGTCATTCGAATGACCGGGTGCCCGAATGGATGTGCCAGACCGATGCTGGCCGAAATCGCATTTATCGGAAAGGCGCCTGGCAAATATAATATGTACCTGGGTGGAGGCTTCTCCGGTCACCGGCTTAACAAGCTTTATAAGGAAAACATCGGTGAGGCCGAGATTTTGGATTCCCTTCGTCCGATCATGAAGCAATATGCACAAGAACGCGAACAAGGCGAGCATTTCGGTGACTTTGTCATTCGCGCCGGCTACGTGAAGGAAGTATTGGACGGACAACAATTTCACGCATAATGATACTCGGTACAAAACAAACCGGAGTTTCTCTTGAGGAGAGCTCCGGTTTATTTTGTTGTTCATTGCTCCAATACGGCGGCTTTGCTCGTTTTCTTTTTAAACAATGGGATCAGCATCGCCGAACCTGTCAGGAACAAGAGGGAGCTGACCGTATAAACGGTGAACAGGGACAGCTGGTCTTTGAGCAATCCCCCCAGCGACATGCCCAGCACCATCATTCCCATAAAAATCGGGGTTAGGGTGCCGCCCACCCGACCAATGTATGGCCCCTCCGTATGGTTTAGGATCAAGGTGTTGATTCCAATGTGGATGGTGGGATAAAAGAATCCGTTAAGCACTAGAAGCAGCATCGTAAAGATGATGCTGGTTGACCAGCCGATACCGACGTTCCCGATAGCACTAACGGTGAGACCGAGAGCTAGCAAGGTTTGAGGGGTTATTATCTTGGCAAATGCTATGACGAAGCCTCCTCCGACGAGCATCGCCGCCCCATTGACCGTTAACAGCCATTGCAAAAATGACTTATCCTGACCGAGGTTCTCAATCGTCACAAATATCGCGAGCGGCTGAATAAGTCCCGCTGCCAAGCCAGCCGCGGCGAAGGTCGCACCAAGTGTTCGGAGCGCTTGATTATTCCATACATAGCGAAGGCCTTCGATAAGCTCTTGTTTCAGGTTCTGCTGCTGGGATTGTGTCTCTTTCTGCAAATCACGGGGCAGCAAAATCAGGATCAATCCAGAACCCAAGAATAACACGCCTGTTGCGATCAGCGATGTTTCAATGCCGAACTTTTGATATACAAATGCACCTGCGATCGGGCCGATGACTGTAAAGAAGGCAACCATGGATTGAAACATGGCCATCACGGATTGCAGCTGATCAGCGGGTACATGCTGTTTGAACAGCTTCATCGCTGAGGGCTGAGAGAATTGTGACATAACGGCTGAGAAAAATGTGAGTACCAGCAATGCCTGCCAAGATCCGTTATGAACGGCGATCAACACGAGAAATACCGATACCGCAGACAAAACATCAGAGCTGACCATGGTACGCTTAGGTCGCCAGCGGTCCGCGAAAGTACCGCCGATGAAGGCGAACAAGAAAATGGGTGCAAATTCAACGACGGATATGAGGGACACATACACAGGGTTGTTGCCTGTCATGTCGGTAACGTATAGCAGAATGGCAAAGTTACGAACCCAAATGCCAAGATTCAAGAGAACGCGTGACAAGACAATCGTTCGAACATAGGGATTGTTAAGCAAAATAAGGTGTCTCCTTTCGGGATCTGTACATAACAGATCGGATATCGTACAAAACAAGCGAATGCGCATTTCGTTGTTTAATACATAGACATAATATAATTTTGTCTACAAAATTTCAATTGTTTTTTTATCTCGTCTAGTTTTATGTCGCAAAAAAGAAGGAGCTGGTGGATTTGTATATGAAGGGTTACATTCGAATTCATATTCGAGAGGTGTATACGCTGCACGAGGCGCCGGAAGCGCATCGCCTTATTGAAACAGGTCATGGCAGGGGAAAGGTGATCTTACTAGTCGGCGATCAGCCCTGATTGATTATTAAGGGCATGTGTCTATTTAACGGATCTACGCTCTTAACCTTGTTCAAGGGACTTAATAGAGATATAATGGACAGGGGTATTTATTGAATACCGGCTACAGATTCAATGATGAAAGAGAGCGGAAACGTATGGGCCGTAAATGGAATAATATTAAGGAAAAGAAAGCATCCAAGGATGCTAATACAAGTCGCGTATACGCGAAATTCGGTGTGGAAATCTATGTTGCTGCCAAAAAAGGCGAGCCGGATCCCGAGTCCAACCGTGCGCTGAAGGTTGTTCTTGAGCGTGCCAAAACATACAACGTGCCGAAAGCCATTATTGACCGCGCCTTGGATAAAGCCAAAGGCAGCGGGGATGAGAATTATGAAGAGCTGCGCTATGAAGGTTTTGGTCCGAATGGTTCGATGATCATTGTTGACGCTTTAACCAACAACGTCAATCGTACCGCGCCTGCTGTACGTTCTGCCTTTAATAAGAACGGCGGTAATATGGGCGTCAGTGGTTCGGTATCTTATATGTTTGATCCAACCGCTGTCATCGGCGTCGAAGGCAAGTCGGCTGAGGAAGTCATGGATCTGCTGCTTGAAGCCGACCTGGATGTACGTGACATCCTGGAAGAGGAAGAAGCTGTGATCGTCTATGCTGAACCCGACCAGTTCCATGCGGTTCAGGAAGCATTCAAAGCCGCTGGAATTACGGAATTTACCGTTGCCGAGCTTACCATGCTGGCTCAGAATTTTGTCACCTTACCGGAAGAAGGACAGGTACTTTTCGAGAAGCTGATCGATGCACTGGAAGACCTCGAGGATGTTCAGCAGGTGTATCACAACGTGGAATTTGAGGAATAGTCCGTAACGATTGATATCTTAATTCATTAAAAAAACCATCGTATTCAGGAATCCTGAGTACGATGGTTTTTGTTTTTTAGCGATTAATTTTAGCTCAGGCAAACGACCAGGAAAAGCAGCTTATTTGTCAGCTTGAACCATAATCACTTCGGCAGAAGTGAATGCTGGTATGGACATGGTCATGATCGGGGAGTGGAAGACCACGATTTTCATGCCGGGTTCCAGCTTCTCGTCGGGATTCAGTCCAATCACTTGTGTATCCTGGAGATGTTGATGATGATGTCGTTGTCCGTGGATTGATCTGAACCTACATTGATATGCAGTTGATCCTTTGATGTGCGTTCGGATGCAGTTATCGTACCTTCGACTTTGGGCGCTGTGGTGTCGGAGACCACAATCTTATCTGCATGCGGCAGGGCAGGGTAAATCACGGACACGTATTCAGCTTCGATTCGCAGACCTGATTTCAAGGCTTCGGCTGTTAATGATTTGCCTCCAGCATCTACAATCTTTGTGTCGCCATCAACAGCGAGCACGACGTATTCAAGGTCACCTGCTTTAGCTGGTTTACCGGAAATCGTAATTCTTCCATCCTTCATTTCTGTAAGGATGCCGTTAATGCCGGATACCTGCTCCTGATCGTTATTCTCGGTATTCATGTTGACCCGTATATAATTCGTTGATGATTGAGGCGGCATGCTCAACGCCACATAAGGTCCATAGAAAGCGCGAATGCTCATGCCGGCTTTCAGGTCACTTGCTTTCAGCGTGCTGCCGTTTTGATCGATGATTTTCGCTTTTGGATCCAGATGAAGCAGAATGGTCTCTTCACTGTCGTTGTACAGATTGATTCCCTCCACCAGAATGCCTTGTTTGGTTACCTCAGAGATGGTTCCATCCATACCGGCAAGGTCGTTATCCTGAACGATGATCGTAAGCGCCGAACCTTGAGCGGGTAGGCTCTTCGTTATGTTTGGGCTGTAGAAAGCTTTTATCGCTTTGTGTTTATCCACGATCGTTTGCAGCTGGACTTGGTTCCCTTTGGCATCGATAATTTTAGTATCTTTGGATATGGAGAGCTTGATTTCTTGTTGATCGGTTGCCGCTAAGCCACGGCCGGTTACGGTAATCCATTTGCCTGTTTTGTCATTTAAGAAGTCTGTTATGTAACCCATGGTCCCAGGTACGCTCTTCTTCACCTGGTTCATGATGTTGTTCTGTCCCGTATGGGCTGAAGCAGGAGGGACGTCCTGTGCATTCGCTGCTATCGGCAGTGCCGCCATCGCGAGAACCGTAGCGGTTGCTAGTACTTTGTAGATTTTTTTCATGGTAGGTATCCTCCAAATGTAAATTATCCTAGAACGCCAGGATACAGCCAAGCCGTATGATGAATTGGTAAAATGTACTTGCTGCACCACTATAGACGGGAGATAGGATAAAAGGTTGCAGCACCATGAAAAATCATGAAGACGGATCCTGTGAAGGAAGAAACGCTGCTTCAGCTATTGGACGAATTGAATCAACGATAAACATTCCATCATTACATTAATGTGTAATAAATAAGATTCTGCAGTTTACAATAAGCTTCATTTAGGATATAAACGATCTAAATGATGACAACAACTTCATCTTGCGTGAATAGTTCAAGAATTGAGGGATGACCTATGAATCTTCATGCACTACGCATTTTTAATGATGTGTCCAAGACAGGGAGCATTACGAGATCCGCGGGCAATCTGCTGTTAAGTCAACCAGCCGTTACGGCCCAAATCCGCAATCTGGAGCGGGAGCTCGGTATGAAATTGATTGAGGCTAACGGACGCAATATTCAATTGACGGAAGCTGGTATAGCGTTGGCCAGGCATTCCCAGCGCTTATTTGCGATGGAAGCCGAGATGGAAGAGATGATGGAGGCCATCAAATCCGGTCAGCAGGGAAGTTTGCGCATATGTGCGACGGAGCTGCCGGAGAGCACTTTGCTGCCCGGGTGGCTGGTTGAATATAAGCAGCGGCATCCAAGGATGGATGTGCAGCTGTTTAAAGGAAATTCCCGAACCGCACTGCAGCGGTTACAGGACGATTCGGTGCATATCTCCATCGTATGCGGCAGCTGGCCGATCGAAGCGGAAGATATTGAGTTTTTTACGATTATGGAAGATGAATTAATTTTTGCCGTACCTGCCCTACATCGACTAGCTAACAGAGAAGTGACTTTCCTCGAGCTTATGGAGGAGCCCTTTATACTGAGGGAAGAAGGAAGTTATACGCGGAAACAGTTATCGTCGCTGATTGAGGCCTCGGATGCACGCGAGCCTCGCTGTTCCATAACGATAGAGGGGTTGAAGGAATCCATTGAAGCGGTTAAAGCGGGATACGGGGTTGCACTAGTTCCTGCGCTTTCTATTAAGAAAGAACTGGCTTCGGGCGAACTTGGCAAGGTTGAAGTGACAGGCGTAACTTTCCCGCACCCTATTCGGATATGCACCAAAAGACAAGAAGCGGGACTCGCGCAAGTCCATTCTTTTATTTCCTATATTCAAGCGGATATCCGCGAAAAAAACCAGTACATCCATGGATGATGAAGGCTTGCCTTTGATTCATCCATTTTTTTTATGAAACGGAGTGAAAACCGTATTATTTATTTATCAGCATTTGGAGTACACTCGGTTCAAGCGGACGCTGAATAAAGTTGAGAAGGAGTGGGCTACATGAGTGCATACCTGTTTGAACATTTGGAATTTGTGCGTACACAAACCTTGAATCTTGTAAGGGATGTCCCGGATGATATAGCGGAGATGATTCCGAGTGGAATGAATAACCACGTAAAGTGGAATATGGGACATGTCTTATTCACAATGGAACGGTTTGCGTTCGGCGTGAATGGAGAAACCATGAACCTTCCCGGTCATTATACCGAGCTGTTCCGATCGGGTTCTAAGCCAAGGGAGATTAGCGCAGCATGGCCATCCATGCACGAGCTACTCGGACTGCTTGAGGGTCAGGTCCATCGAATCGAACACAGGTACAGGGCGCATCTGCACGATACGGTCTTATCTCCCTATACAACTTCCAAAGGTTTAAAGCTAACCCGGGTTGAAGAATTTTTAAGCTTTTGTTTATATCATGAAGGCATGCATTTTGATAAAATGAAATCGATTCTCAGCCAAAATATCCAGAAATTTGACATATGATGAAGGACTCTCGTACTTTATGGCGAATATATTTGGAGTAGGCTGTAAAGTGAAAGAGGGTGACCCGGCGTTATCAAGTTAGATCTGTATATACGGCGAATCGCATTTGCCTCTGTATTGAAGTGTGCGGCGTGAAGAGAACACTTGAATACAACTTGAAGAGGAGTCAGGCAAATGGATATCGTTACAGAAAGATTAATGATTCGTGAGTTTCAACCAGGTGATTGGCATGATGTTCTTCAATATACATCCGATCCTAAGGTGATGCATTACATGCCCGAACCTGTGTATACGGAAGAAACAGTAAAACAATTTCTTGCGCAGAACAAGGGGGATGCAGCCCATCACTATGCGGTTATGCTGCAGGCAGAACAGCATGTGATTGGTCACATGGTGTTTCATCCATGGTTCGGTGAACATACGTATGAAATCGGCTGGGTGTTTAATTCGACCTATCACCGTAGGGGGTACGCCACGGAAGCCGCCAGAGCTTTGCTTCAGCACGGTTTCGAGGTATTAGGGTTGCATCGGATCATTGCGACATGCCAGCCTGAGAATGCACCTTCGTACCGGGTGATGGAGAAGCTGGGCATGAGGAGAGAAGGCTATTTCCAACAGTGTATCCCTCGTGGAGATATTTGGTGGGATGAGTATTTCTATGCGATGCTGAAGTCTGAATGGCGTACAATTTCATAGTTTTGTTGTTATAATATGCTGTGCCCAATGTATCTCTTATAACAATGAGATGCATTGGGTTTTATTTTTTCTGAAATCTTTGAATTAAGGGAAGTTGATGAAGGTGGCGGGACCTTCATCCTGAAGCTGAAAAATGAAAGTCCCGAACGTACATATGAAGCCTGACGCTCAATAAAGGAGCAGCAGGCTTTCTTTGCTAAAAATGATAGAATGGATGCGCAAAACAGATTTAAGATTGGGCGCTGGAGGTGCAGCATGACGCGAAATATGCCGGCAAGGGAAGCTCGTGGCAGAAGAAAGCGTACCGTGATACAAGTCTTGGCGGGACTCATTGGAATCCTGCTAATTTATACGCTATATGTGAGCATCACCATTTGGAACTACGCGCAAAGAACAGTAAATATCCCGTCTGATGCAGCCATAGTGCTGGGGGCTGCTGTATGGGAGGGGGAGCCTTCGCCTGTTTTTCAGGGCCGCATCGATCATGCACTATGGTTGTATGACCGTCAGTACGTAGACAAGTTGATATTTACCGGGGGACGAAGTTCGGAGGATAAACTTGCCGAATCGGTAGTTGCTAAGCAGTATGCCATCGAGCACGGTGTTCCAGAGAGCGATATCCTTGTCGAGACGACTTCGACGATCACCGAGCAGAATCTGCATTATGCCAATGAGATAGGGGATACAGCAGGGCTGTCCTCCTATCTCATCGTAAGTGACCCGCTGCATATGAAACGGGCGATGATGATGGCAGAAGATATGGGGCTTAAAGCCAATCCTTCACCCGCATCCCGGGGCGCGTACCAGAGCCTGAGAAGCAAAGTCCCTTTTTTAATCAGAGAAGTCTTTTATTATATCGGTTATCAATTGGTTGCACCATTCCGATAAAGGGTCTGCCCAGAGGAAGGCCGTGTCCGATTACAGATTCTGGAGATCGTTCGCAAGCATCTGATGGCTCTCCTTGTCGGTGACCTTATCGAGATACCTTATCGCGTTTTCTTTGGACGCCATAGCTTGCTCCTTGTTTCCCAGGACCAGATAGGCTCGGGCTTCCGCTTCATACCCGTAACCTATATAGAATGGCTCGAGGCTTGCCGAGGATCCGACAATGACGCAGCGCTTGGCATAACGCAGTGCTTGATCGCCTTGCCCCACTACCGCATACACTCTGGAGAGCTGCCAATATCCAATGGAAAGGTTGCGCTGAGTATGATCTTCAACCTGTGTCCAGTGCCAGAAGGAGCTGTGACATATGTGAATCATGTTTTCTTCGTCTTCCGGTGTACGCTGTTTGTTCTCCAAGATATCCCATACTTGATTGAAGCAGTCCATCGCAAATTGTTTATGTGTTTTTGGTTCCTGATTGTCCATGCCTTTGCCTCCGATAATATGTATGCGTTATAAAGCCGGTAAATGGATCGTAAAGGTTGTCCCATGATCAGGTATGCTCTCTACGTTCATCGTTCCGCCATGATTATGAATAATGTTCTTGGTAATCATCAGTCCGAGTCCCGTCCCGGTGTCTTTGGTTGTAACAAAAGGCTGCCCCAGGGATTGGATTTGCTCCTGCGTCATTCCAACCCCTTCATCCTGCACGATAATTTGAACCTCTTGAGCGTTGTGCAGAATGTCCAGGGTAATGGTGCCGCCTTGATTCATCGCTTCCATGGCATTTTTCAGCAGATTGATGAATACTTGCTTGAGCTGGTTGACTTCACCCTGGACGAAGACCGGTACCCTCGGATAATGAGGGATGATCTCGATATTTTTGAGGGCTGCTTGAACCTTCATAAGCGTAATGATCTGTTCCATAATGGCATACACGTCGATGGGTCCGCTGACGTGAACGCCCTGCGGTTTCGAAAGTACCAGAAGTTCATTGACAATGAGCTCGATGCGTTTGAGCTCCGATTCAATGATTTCAAAATAGAGCTCGTTGCTGCGTTCCGCTGATCGCAGCAACTTCACGAATCCATTAATCGAAGTTAATGGATTTCGAATTTCATGGGCAATGCCGGCGGCCAACTGACCGGCGGTGGTCAGCTTCTCGGATTGCATCACGCGATCCTCTTCCATCTGCTGTTCTGTGATATCTCTGAAGATCCCGACCGCTGCTTTCTCGCCATCATAATTGATGATGAACGTGAACCCGTTGACCATTTTCTCTTGCCCGTCCAGACAGCGTATCAAATAATCGACGCTTCCGATCTCTCCGCTCTCCGCATATTTTGCCCTGCGTTTCATCAATGCGTTATGGTACGATGCGTCGACGATCACATCGGTTGAAATTCCAAGGACGTCACGGGGATGCGTAGCGTTAACAAGTCTGAGCCCGGCAGGATTAACATAGTGGACAATGCCTTTTTTTGTGATGAGTACGGAGAGGGGAAGTCCTTCCAGCAGCTGCAGAAAAGAATGTTCCTTCTCGTTGAGCTTCTCTTCCTTCTGCTCCAGCTGTTTCATGAGCTGTCTCAGCAGCGTTCGATCCTCGAATTGTACCAAATATCCCTTGGGACCCCGCTCCGGATCCTGCTCAACGCTGCAACGTGCATGAAGGTATAACTCGCGATCGGACGGATGGCGATAAGCATATTCAAACGGGGTTACGGATTGCTGAAGGCCATGCGCAGCTCTTGCGTTCTGAACCACTCGATTCAGTAACTCGCGGAAGCTGTTTTCTTCTTGCGGCGCCCCGGCAGTTAACTCCTGCTGTGTGTATCCCAATAGATCACATAGTGCCGAATTGACCTTGAGAATCGTTCCTTCAAGCGATACCATTGCCATTCCGATTACAGATTGTTCAAAGGCAAAATCATGATTAGGGCTGGAATAGGGCAGCACTGCAAATCTCCTTTCAAAATTCTGGGAGGATTGAATGTACCCATATTATAAGTGGGTCGAAATCATTCATCAATCCTTTAAAGCGATAGATCTAAGCAGGAATTTCATACTTTCGCATAAAAATCTGCATCATCCATCACATTTGTCTTGAATTGAAAGTGTGCATGCCCCATAACATGAATCTTTCAGCTTAAGAATGGCAAGGCAGCGAGTACGCCTAGCCGTTCTCGAGGAGAAAGCAGGTTACACCGAGAAGTCGGTGTTTGTCAGTTGTTGAATTGCGTGATCTAAAGATAGCTTAAGCTTTTCCGTAATGGGCCCCATAGGCAGACGAAGGGTATCCGATGAGATCAGGCCTTGCTGGGCAAGCAGCCATTTTAGCGGAGCGGGATTGGATTCTTCGAACAGCTTATGAATGTAGGGAAGCAGGACTTCAAACTCCATTTCGGATCGAGAGTAATCTCCCAGGGCAGCTAATTGAAATACCCGAATGAGAGCCTCGGTATTCACATTGGCCGATGCCAGAATTCCCCCAGAAGCTCCATGACACAGCATCTCATGAAAGAGGACATCGTTGCCGCATAGAACGGGCTTTGTATCGTATTGGGATAAACTTCTCGTAAGCTCCGTACTCGCGGTGCTGTCTTTCACCCCGATCACCCCGGGGATCTCCATGATTCTTCTTATGGCATCAACCGGTAACCGGATTCCAGTACGCGAAGGAACCTCGTACAGAATGACCGGGATCCCGACCTCGGCCACCTTTCGGAAATGCTGCAGGATACCATCGATCGAAGGGCGACTGTAATACGGCGTGACCACCAATACCGCATCAGCACCGATATGACCTGCCAGTTCCGTTCGCTTCATACTGGACACCGTATCATTCGTACCGGTACCTATGATGAGCGGCAATAGCCGTCCGTCCAGACTCCCACGCGTTTCCTCCACAACCTGCACGACTTCCTCCCAAGCTACGGTCGGCGCTTCACCGGTCGTTCCGTTGATGACCAATCCCTGAATATCATAGGATAACAAATTCTTTAAATAACGCTGATAAGAGGGACGATCCAGTTCGTAATCCTGTGAAAAGGGAGTGATCACAGGAACATAAATGCCATGCAGTTCTTGCTGAGTCAGCATAATCTTTCCTCCAATTCATGAGTGATGGCTATACTTTATCATGGGAATTAAGATCGGTGTTATCTATAATAATAGATAGTTATTATCAATATTATTGATAAGGAGAGAGTGATGGAACTTATCTACCTGCAAACCTTCAGGGAGGTTGCGATTCGCCAGAGCTTTACAAAAGCGGCGGATGAGTTGGGTTATGCCCAATCCAGCGTAACCACCCAAATTCAGAAGCTGGAGAAGGAATACGGCGTCAAGCTGTTTGAGCGGTATGGCAGAGGCTTACGCCTGACGAAGTCGGGTGAGGAGCTGTTCAAGTATGCCGTTCAAATGCTGGATCTGTTTCAGCAGTCGAAGGAAAAGCTGACCAAGCAAGGTGGAGGCACCTTATCGATCGGAACGATAGACTCGTTGGCCGCTTATTTTCTTCCGTCCGTCATTCACCAACTGAAACTAAGGCATGAGGATCTTGTCATCCGTTTACAACCGGATCGTGAAGATAACATCATCAGTAAGGTGAGAGAGGGCGAGTACGATCTCGGTCTTATTTTGGATGAAAAACCGGAGGATTCCTCCTTGAATTGGATCCCCGTTCGGGAAGAGCCCCTCCTGCTGATTGCCCATCCGGATCATCCGCTTCATGTTGAACCTGTCATAGAGCTAGAACATCTGGCTGATGCCGAATGGATTATGCCCGAGGATAGTTGTAATTACCGCATGATGTTGGAAAAGGTGCTGCGTGCCAGCGGAGTTCCAATGCGAATAGGACTGGAATTGGGCAATCCCGAGGCAATCAAGAGATATGTGATGTCCGGTACGGGTATCTCATTATTGCCGAGGATGGTAGCAGAGGAGGAAATCAAGCGTGGTGAGCTTGTGATTCTTCCTTTTGCGCATTCTGACATTCGTTTGGACATTCAGTTGGTCATTCACCCCAAGAAGTGGCTTTCACAATCGCTGAAGGATGCAATCGATATGCTGAAGTCTAAATCCTAATGTCGCCTTGGGTGATATTGCAATTAACGGAAAGATTCAGTATGATTTAAATAACAATGTATAGGTTTATGTGTGACTGGCGTAGCATGGGGGACCATGAGGGAGCACATAGATGACGACGGCCGTACGCCTGGGCAGAGGTAAGGGGAGTTTATTTCCCTTACCTCTTTTATTATTTTCTGCTTTTATAAGTCTCTGAAACTACGAAAAGGGGATAAAACAACGATGTTAAAAACGAAGAAAATACTGCTGCTAGGTTCGGGAGAACTGGGGAAAGAAGTCATCATTGAGGCCCAGAGACTGGGGGTTGAAACCGTAGCCGTCGATCGTTATGCCGACGCTCCTGCCATGCATGTTGCCGATCATAGCCATGTCATCGATATGCTGGATGGGGAGAAATTGCGCGCAATTATTGAGCAGGAGAAACCGGACCTGATCGTGCCCGAAATCGAGGCACTGGCTACCTCGGAGCTGGTTAAGCTGGAGAAAGAGGGGTATCGGGTTATACCTACTGCCAGAGCTGCGAAGCTTACGATGGACCGTGAAGGGATTCGCCGGTTAGCTTCAGAGGCGTTGGGACTTCCTACTGCAGACTATCGATTTGCCGATACGTATGAGGAATTTAAACAGGCTGTCTTGGACATGGGGTTCCCGTGCGTGATTAAACCTCTGATGAGTTCCTCTGGCAAAGGCCAGAGTGTATGTCGCTCCGAAGGGGATATTGAGCCCTGCTGGAACATCGCCATGGAAGGCGGCCGTGTGCAGAACGGAAGAGTGATCATTGAAGAATTCATTACGTTCCAATCGGAGATCACGCTTCTGACCGTCCGCTCCGTCAATGGAACAAACTTCTGTGCGCCGATCGGGCATATTCAGGAGAGCGGGGATTACATCGAATCCTGGCAGCCGCACAGCATGTCGGAAGAGCAGATCGAGGAAGCTAAGTATATTGCAAGGACGATTACCGACGAGCTTGGCGGTTATGGATTGTTTGGTGTTGAATTGTTCCTGGCGGAGGATAAAGTGTATTTTAGCGAGGTATCTCCGCGACCGCACGATACCGGATTGGTTACGCTGGTCACGCAAAATTTATCTGAATTTGCACTTCACATCCGTGCCATTCTAGGGTTTCCGATCCCGGAGATCGAATTGATAACGCCGGGAGCCAGCCGTCCGCTGAAAGCGGCGCGAGAGCTGGAGAATTACACAATTACCGGCGCCGAGCAAGCACTGGCTATTCCGAATACGCAGCTGCGTATTTTTGGGAAACCGGTGACCAAGGTCGGAAGACGGGTCGCAGTTGCGTTATCAACCGCCGGCGCAGTAGAGGAAGCGCGTTCGCGTGCGAAGCAGGCTTTGGATAAGCTTGCTGTTGAAGAAGCATAATCATTCTCGATTCTTAGGGTGGTGCTTCCATAATCATATAAAAAAAGATCAACCGATGAACCGGTTGATCTTTTTTCATTGACGTTAATTCATGGATTAGAACGGGTATGAACCGTCCTGATCATCATGTCTTGTTTTCGTTTAAGTTTTGATGATAAATATGCAGAAATTTATGTTCTTTCATGATAAGATACACAAGAATACAAACGACACTCACCCATTATAATGTTTTCAATGCGATGCTTTATAGGTACGGTTTAAAGCATTATCATACCAAATAAATATATAGAGGAACGTTTATGACGGCATAGGAGAATCTACATGAGAGACATGACGCAAGGAAGTCCGATCAAGCTGATTATCATGTTTACGATCCCGCTTTTGATCGGAAATATTTTTCAACAATTTTATAATATGGCGGATACCCTTATCGTGGGGCGGACCATTGGTGTGAACGCTCTTGCGGCTGTTGGCTCGACGGGCAGTATTTTGTTTTTTGTCATTGGCTTTGCCCAAGGCTTGACGGCAGGTTTGTCCATCATAACGGCCCAGCGCTTTGGCGCCAAGGATATCGCGGGCGTTCGCAAAAGCGTGGGAACGAGTATATGGATTAGTCTTGTATTCACGGTTTTCCTCACCATTGTGAGTGTCATATTTACGAGGCCCGTCCTCGTCATGATGAACACGCCGGCAGAAATTTTGGATGATGCTTATTCGTATTTAATCGTCATTAACTGGGGCGTTGGCGCAGCCGTTCTGTTCAACTTGCTGGCTAACCTGCTTAGAGCGCTCGGGGACAGCCGGACGCCGCTTCTCTTCCTGGTGGTCGCAAGTATTCTGAACATTGTTCTTGATCTGTTATTTATTCTCGTATTCAAGATGGGCGTAGCCGGAGCAGGGCTGGCCACGGTGGTCTCGCAGCTGTTCTCCTGTCTGCTCTGCTTATTATACATTCATAAAAAGGTTCCGCTTCTGCAGTTCAAGAATGCCGATTGGTCCATCGATTGGAAATTTATACGCCAGCATATGTGGGTCGGTTTCCCGATGGGCTTCCAAGCCTCTATCATTGCGATCGGAGCCATCATCTTACAGATTACGCTTAACGGTCTCGGGGCAACAGCCGTAGCCGCATATACTGCGGCTCAGAAGATTGACATGCTCGCTACGCAGCCCATGAGTTCCTTTGGCATTACGATGGCGACTTTTGCCGCCCAGAACTTCGGAGCGAATCGCATAGACCGAATTAAGCTCGGAGTTAAACAATGCATTTGGGTCTCGGGATCATTCAGCATCGCCGTGGGCTTGCTGGTTATATTCGCGGGTCCTGCAGCCGTCAGCCTCTTTGTCGGTCAAGGACAGGAAGAATTGCTGTCCCTTAGCAGGCTGTATTTCTTATCGAACGGTAGCACCTATTTGCTTCTGTCGCTGTTGTTCATCTACCGTTTCACGCTGCAGGGGCTGGGACAGAGCTTTATCCCAACCGTAGCCGGCATCATGGAACTGATCATGCGGGTATTGGCTGCCATCTTCCTGACCGCGCAGATCGGGTTCCTCGGCGCAAGCCTGGCGAATCCCTTGGCTTGGCTCGGAGCCGTCATTCCGCTCGGTATTGCCTACTACCTGAGCATTAAAAGATTAAGCACGCCTGCTAAACCCCTCTCCATACCGGTTCAGGCGTAAGGACTTTACACAATCGAATTCAGAACGAATCATGACTTAAAGAACAGAAATCACTCTGTTGCTCAAGAGCCATGCATTCGTTCTTTTTTTTCTTTTAAAAAGCGTGAAAATGATACATTCCAAATTTGGATGCGCCGCGGTAAGATCACATTAGATTCTTTTAACTAATTTGACAGAATAGAACAGGAGGGGTTGCCTTGTATAAAGTGCTGTTAGTGGACGACGAAGCCGACGTAAGAGAGGGACTCGTGCAGGAAATCCAGTGGGGAGCCTGCGGATTCACGATCGAGGGAACGGCGGAGAACGGGAGAGAGGCCGTGGAGCTTGCGGAGCGATTGGAGCCGGATGTTGTCATTACCGATATCAGTATGCCGTTTCAGGATGGGCTCCAGCTGGCCTCTTGGCTCAGAGAGTTTCAGCCGCTGTGCAAAATCGTGATCTTAACCGGATACGATGAATTTGATTATGCCCGTCAAGCGATTACGCTCAGCGTGGACGAGTATTTGCTTAAGCCATTCTCTGCCGAAAGCTTCATGGAGCTATTGGGGAAGATCAAAGACAAGATTGATATGGAGGTTGCGGAGCGAGAGGATGTGCGCCAGTTGAAGGAGCATTACCGCACGAGTCTGCCTTTGCTTCGGGAATCCTTTCTTGCATCCCTGCTAACCCGGAAATTGCCCCGCTCGATCATTGAGGAGAAGACTCGAAATTACGGTTTGTCTTTGAATGGGGGGAGTTACCTGGCTGCCGTTATGGCATTATATCCCGCTTCTGTAGATAAGGAGCATACGTCCTCAACTTCCCTTCGCCATTCGGGAGACTTGGATTTAATGCTGCATGCCATGCTGAACATTGCTAAGGAGCTTCTGGATCCCGAATTTTTTGTAAGCGTATTCATATATCAGGACAGCATTGTGCTGTTGATTACGAATGACGAGAGCGAAAACGAAGCGTGGTTTAGCGAGCTGTCGATGACTCTTGAGCGCTTGTTAAAAAGCATTCTTCATTATTTGAAGCTTCCGGTTACGATTGGCGTGGGCTCCATGGTGCGGAATCTGTCTGACCTTAAGCTTTCCTATCAGGGTGCGCTGCTGGCGCTCGACTACCGATTGATTCTTGGTGCCGAGAAAGTCATCTTCATTGATGATGTCGAGCGTCCGAGACCGGAAGGGGTCCGTCTGGATGAACTAAAGGAGCAAGCGCTGATCCGCAGTCTAAAGCTCGGAACCGAAGAGGAAGTGACTGAAGCAATCTCGCACATATTTGATGAACTGATCGGTGCCTCCTGTACCATTCAGGACGTTCAGGTATACCTTCTGGAGGTTGTAACGGCTGTATTGCGATCGGCCAAAGAATCCGGGATTGAGATAGAGGCATTGTTCGGCGCAGGATTTCAGCTGCATGCGGAGATCTTCAAGTTTTCCGGATTGCAGGAGGCTAAAGCTTGGCTTCTGGACATTAGTTTGACTATACGCAAGCATATCGCCAGCTCCAGGCAGCATGCGTACAAAGACATCGTGGAGAAGGCACTCCAATATACCCGGGAGCATTACGGAGATTCGGAGCTATCGCTGCAGAAGCTGTGTATGCAGCTTCATATCAGTACAGGTTATTTTAGCGCTGTGTTCAAAAGAGAAGTTAAAATGACTTACGTGCAGTATTTGATGCAGCTTCGGATGGAAACGGCCAAAGAGCTTCTTCGATCATCGGATCTTAAAGCTTTCGAAATCGCGGAGCGTGTCGGATATGCCGATCCGAATTATTTCAGCTTTTGCTTCAAGAAGCAGGTAGGCATCTCACCCAAGGAATACCGGACACAAGCAAGGAGGTAGAACGGTTGAAAATCACGTATGCCAAGCGGGGCTCAATTAAACCAACCATTCAGCGATGGGTTAGGCGGGTACGCGCACACAGCATTCAATCGATCATCATGTGGTCCTTCTCGGCATTTATTCTGCTTATCGTGATCGTGGTAGCTGTTCTGTTGTTCAATAAATTCTCGCGATCGGCTGAGCAGAGCGTATTTCTGAATGCCCAGCAAATTGTAGATCAGGTAAGCTATAATCTCGAGGATTATGTGGACGGGATGGCACAGCTGTATCGGGCCATTGAGGAAAACATGCTCGCGGACGGGCAATGGGACGATGATCAGGTCACTCAACAGCTGAACACCATCATGCGAAGTCGGGATGACATCGTCTCCATCGCTTTATTTAATGAACAAGGCGATATGCTGAGGAACCACCCGGCCATTCCGGTTAAACCCAGCGCCCGGGTGACGGAGCAGAGCTGGTTTCACTCGGCCATGAGAGTCTCCAACCATCTGAGCTTCTCACTGCCGCATGTGCAGAATTTGTACGACCATACATTTGAATGGGTGGTTACGATGAGCAAAGGAATTACGGTTGTTCATAACGGGGAGCCGACCTATGTCATTTTGCTGGTGGATATCAACTTCAAGAAAATCGATGAGCTAAGCAGCCGTATTAGCCTGGGTAAGCGGGGGTATGCGTACATCATCGATGAAGGAGCGGGAAACATCGTATACCATCCCCAGCAGCAGTTAATTTACATGGGACTTCGGAATGAGAGCGTAGAGCGGGCGCTTACTTCCTCGGACAGCTACATTGATGAATCGGATGGAGTCAAGCGGCTGAATACGGTGAAATCGGTCGTCAACATAGGATGGAAAATCGTTGGGGTTTCTTATTTGGATGAAATCATGACGACAAGAGAAGAGGTCAATCGTTATCTGATTCAGGTCGTGGCGATTGTTCTGGTGCTTGCCATCGTGGTTTCCCTGATTCTCTCGGCCATGCTCACCCGCCCCATCCGCCGGATGGGCAGAACGATGAAGGCGGTGGAACGTGGCGATTTTAATGTGAAGCTCCCGATGCGGGGGCCACTGGAAGTAGTACAGCTGTCCAGCCGGTTCAATCTGATGCTGGATAAGATCAGGCAGCTCATGAAACAGATTGTGAAAGAGCAGGAATCGAAGCGTAGATACGAGCTGGAAGCTTTGCAGGCTCAGATCAACCCGCATTTTTTATATAACACGTTGAATTCGGTTGTCCGTATGGTGGGCATGAGCAAGAAGGAGGAGGTCATTACGATGATTACTTCCTTGTCAAAGCTGTTTCGTTTGAGCTTGAGCAAAGGGAAGACATCCATAAGCGTCCGTGAAGAGCTGGAACATGCAAGGCATTATTTGACCATCCAACAGATGAGGTATAAACAGAAATTCGATTTTATGATCGAAGCGGATGAAGCGGCGCAGTCTTGTTACACGCTAAAGCTGGTGCTGCAGCCCTTAATCGAGAATGCCATCGTACATGGCATTGAGTATATGGTGGATCAGGGACATATTCACATAACGGCTGCTATCAAAGGCGACCTATTGGAGATGACGGTGACGGACAATGGAGTCGGGATGTCTCCCGCGATGGTTGAAAGGATATTAGAGGTTGAAGCGCTGCGTCATAATCCGGCTCCATTTATCAATACGGCAGGCTCCGGCGTGGCCGTTCGAAATGTTCATGACCGCATCCAATTGTATTATGGGCATCGTTTCGGTCTGGAGTTTGAGAGTGAGCTCGAAGTGGGCACTACCGTTCGCATACGGATTCCGGTCATTCACGACATGGAGGAGGGGCTGGAGAATGATTAGAATTCATCGTGTGGTACGGATACCGGCTGTACCCAAGGGCTATCTCGTTGTACTTATCCTATCCTTGATCCTCTTAACCTCGTGTTCATCAGGCCCAACCAAGGATGAGAATGAGCCCGAATTTCGGCATATTGCCCTCGTAGCGCCCATACACGCCGAAGAGCAGGGTGATGCCATCCGATTAGGCGCCGAGGCAGCTGCCAAGGAATACGGATTGGCGCTTGATTATATCTCCCTGGAGCCAAGTGACGATGAAGCGGAGCAGTTGCAAGCAGCATTGAAGGTGCTGGAGAAAGGCTCCTCCGCGATTTTGATCGATCCGGCATCCGAAGCTGTACTGCAGAAATTAGGTGATCAAGCATCAGCAGCTGAGGTGCCCGTCATTGCTTTGAATGATCAACGAATGACGACAGGCGTCCTCTCCGCCATTGCCATCAATAATGAGGTGGCCGGACGCAAGGCGGGGGAGCAGCTGGCCGAGTTGCTTGAAGGTCGGGGTGTTGTCGCCATACTTCGATCCGACAGGGAGGATCCCGACTTAATTGCCCGCGAAGAGGGCGCCAAAAGCGTATTGTCGGAAATGAGCGGGATTCAATTAACGGACGGAGCTGCGTGCGGCAAACGCGAAGATGCATGCTGGCAGGCGGCCAAGCAGCTGCTGGACCGGGGATCCGTCGACGGGATTCTGGCACTCGATATTCAGGCCTCCTTGGGAGCGGCCAAAGAAGTCGCGAGAAGGAAAGTTCAGGGGAAGATCAAGATTGTCACCTTCGGAAGCGATCTGGAGCAGCTTCAGCTTCTGCAGGATGGCATCCTTCATAAGCTGGTTGTGCAGAACGGGTTCAGCACGGGTTATCTGGGAGTAGAACAGGCCGTGAAGGTCTTGGATGGTTCGAAATATGACAAGCCGATTGTGCTTGAGACCAAGGTGATTGATGCTGACAATATGTTCTGGATGGATAATCAGAAGGTGCTGTTTCCATTTGTGAAGTAACGAAGTCCCGACCCTTAGAGGCAAAGTGATGAGAATTTTGCTAGAAAGCATGAGGATTTTGAATTCGAATGTCAGAAGCATTGCGGCATAATGGCGGTAGACAGTGAGATATGGCATATAAATTGCCGAACCCGTCACTGAAAATTCGAATGAAACAGGGAGGTCAACCCAGGTGAAGAAAAAATGGCTGTTAATCCTTATGGCCGGCATGATGCTGATCACGGCGGCATGCAATAACGGCGGGAGCAGTTCAACCGGCAGCGAAAGCAAGGAAGGTGAAGCGGCGAGCGGCAGCACACCTCAAGTCGGGGTGGCGATTTACAAGTTCGACGATACGTTCATGACGGGCGTTCGGAACGCGATGACCGATGCAGCGAATGGCGTAGCCAAACTGGATATCGTGGATAGCCAAAATGCGCAGCCCACCCAAAATGAGAAAATCGATCTGTTTATTTCGAAGAAATACAGCTCCATGATCATCAACCCGGTGGATCGGACGGCCGCCGGCGTCATTATCGATAAGGCTAAAACTGCGAATACGCCGGTGGTCTTCTTGAACCGGGAGCCGATCGCGGAAGATATGAACAAATGGGATAAGGTGTATTACGTAGGGGCGAAAGCCGAGGAATCCGGAACGATTTCGGGTCAGCTTATCGTCGATTATTGGAAGGCCAATCCGAAGGCGGATAAGAACGGGGATGGCAAGCTGCAGTATGTATTGCTGCAGGGCGAGCCGGGACATCAGGATGCCGAGCTGCGAACCAAATTCTCCGTGCAGGCGATTCAAGATGCCGGGATCGAGGTCGAAGCGCTTGCGGTGGATACCGCCATGTGGGACCGCGTGAAGGGACAGGAGAAGATGCAGGCCTTCCTTGCATCCCATGGTGACAAGATTGAAGCGGTTCTGGCCAACAATGACGATATGGCGCTCGGTGCCATTGAAGCATTGAAAGCAGCGGGTTACTTCAGCGGCGACAAATATATGCCGGTTGTGGGCGTAGATGCGACAGCTCCGGCCATTCAGGCACTGGAAGACGGAACGCTTCTCGGCACCGTGCTTAATGATGCCAAGAGCCAGGGCAAAGCTTCCGTCGCGATCGCCGCAGCACTATCCAAAGGAGAAACGCCAAACAAGGACAACACCGGATTTGATATTACCGACGGCAAATACGTATGGATCGCTTACAAAAAAATAACGAAGGACAACATCGCCGACGCGAAATAATAGCAGGGTTATAGGAAGGGGCAGCGGCTATTCGTAGCGTTGTCCCTTTATATTCGGCTCTTTTCGACTCGGCCAGCGAAGGAGGTATCCCCCAAGGTGACGGAACCGTATGTGCTGGAGATGCGGAATATATCGAAGGCGTTTCCCGGTGTTCAGGCGCTAAGCGACGTAACATTTAAGGTGAGACCAGGCACCGTTCATGCTCTTATGGGTGAGAACGGGGCAGGTAAATCAACATTGATGAAATGTTTATTCGGCATATACAAGCCTGATGAAGGCGATATTTATTTGAACGGCAGCAAGGTAACCATCAACAGCTCCAAGGATGCACTGAATCACGGAATTTCCATGATCCATCAGGAACTTCATCCCGTGCCGCACCGCAACGTGATGGAGAATATATGGCTGGGAAGATTTCCGGTGACGGGCTTCTGGCCTTTGAAATTCGTGAATGAGAAACAGATGGCAGAAGATACGCTCCGCCTGTTCCGCGAGCTCGATATCGATATGGATCCCAGGGCAAGAACAGGTGCGCTCTCTGTGTCCAAAATCCAATCGCTGGAAATCGTCAAAGCGGTATCCTATCGCTCCAAGGTCATTGTCATGGACGAACCGACCTCATCGCTGACAGGCAATGAAGTGGAGCATCTGTTCAGCATGATGAACAGGCTGCGTTCGCAAGGCGTGTCCATCGTCTACATCTCGCACAAAATGGAAGAGATTTTGCGCATATCCGATGACGTGACGATCATGCGCGATGGGAAGTATGTGGGCACATGGCAAGCCGGCGAGCTGACAACCGATTTGATTATCACCCGCATGGTGGGGCGGGACTTGACGGAGCGCTATCCGGAACGGACGAACGTTCCCGGCGAAACCCGGATGCAGGTCCACCAATTAAGCTCCACGAATCCGAAATCGTTTCAGAATGTGTCCTTCGAGCTAAGACGGGGAGAGATTCTGGGCATTGGCGGCCTTGTCGGCGCACAGCGAACGGAATTGGTTGAAGCTATATTCGGGCTTCGTCCAGTGGCTTCCGGAACCATATCGATAAACGGGAAGCCAGTAAAGATCAAATCACCCTCGGATGCCAAGAAAAATAATATGGCGCTGCTGACGGAAGAGCGCAGAGTGACCGGCATATTTCCGGTTCTCTCGGTCTATGAGAATACCGTCATTGCCAATCTTCGAAGGTATCAGAACTTCGCGTTCCTGTTAAATGAACGCAGAGGAATCGAGGATGCGCGAACGAACGTGGAGCAGCTGAGAACCAAAACTCCCTCAGTCCATACCCAGATTCGGAACCTGTCGGGCGGCAACCAGCAGAAGGTGCTGCTGGCGAGATGGCTTCTGACTGAGCCTGAAATCCTTCTGCTGGATGAACCGACCCGTGGAATCGATGTCGGCGCCAAGTTCGAGATTTATTCGATCATTACAGAGTTAGCCAAGCAAGGAAAGAGCATTATTATGATTTCTTCCGAAATGCCCGAGCTGCTCGGAATGTCCGACCGAATCATGGTGATGAGCGAAGGACGGCTGACGGGAATACTCGCAGGGCAGGAAGCAAGCGAAGAGGAAATCATGCGGCTTGCCGCACAGCAGCGGTCAGCTGATTCGGGAGGGGAAGTCGATGAATACGCAAACCATCGGTAAGGTAAAAGATTATTTGGCGCAGCGCGCCATATTCGTAGTATTGATATTGCTTGTTATCGGGATTGCCGTCGCAGACCCAAACTTTCTGGCCTTCTCCACGCTGCGGGATATTTTGCAGCAATCCTCCACCCGATTAATTATCGCGCTTGGCGCGGCATTTATTCTGATCACCGGTGGGGTTGACCTCTCCGCAGGACGCGTTGTCGGTTTAACGGCGGTCGTATCGGCTTCCATGCTGCAAACGGAAGTATACGCAAACCGCTTCTTCCCGGACCTGCCCCAAGTATCGGTTGTATTGCCGATCCTTATCGGTATATTAGCGGGGCTTATCGTTGGTTTAATCAATGGTTTCATTGTAGCTAAACTGCATGTGCCGCCATTCATAGCGACGCTCGGTACGATGGTCGGCATTTACGGCGTCAATTCCATCTATTTTGATATGGAGCCGAACCAATCCCAGCCGATTGGCGGGTTGAGACCGGACTTTACCGTGTGGGGCAGCGGCTACATCGACTTCGGCGGCGGATATTCTCTCCCCTACATCGTCATTATCGCCGTCTTTGTTGCGTTCATCTGCTGGGTGATATTCAACAAAACCCGGCTCGGCAAAAATATGTATGCTATCGGCGGCAACGTGCAAGCGGCGCATGTATCGGGGATTAATGTAGCCCGTAATCTCATAGCGATCTACGCTATTTCGGGTGCGTTGTACGGCATCGCCGGTGTGCTGGAGGCTGCGAGAACCGGGGGGGCGACGAATAACTACGGCAACATGTATGAACTGGATGCGATTGCCGCATGCGTGGTTGGCGGGGTATCCACTGCGGGAGGCATCGGCACGGTGCCGGGCGTGATGGCCGGTGTGCTTATCTTCGGTGTCATCAATTACGGATTAACCTTTATCGGCGTCAGCCCATACTGGCAATTGATCATTAAAGGGCTTATTATCGTAGCAGCGGTTGCATTTGACATTCGTAAATACATGGCAAAAAAATAAAAGGAAAAGAAGCCGCTGGAATATATCCTGCGGCTTTTGTAATAGATTATAGAATTTATTAGTTTTCAGCGGAGCTGAACAATTCAATAATCGCAAGAAAAACTTCCTCTAAGCGCGGTCTGTCTTC
>NZ_BIMF01000010.1 GCF_004000945.1 Paenibacillus lautus NBRC 15380 | reverse complement strand
ACAACTTTGGGATGAGATGAGTATCCGATATGGGTTCCGTCAAAGTTCGCGAAGAGCTTTAAGGCTCGGTAGCTCAGTCGGTAGAGCAGAGGACTGAAAATCCTCGTGTCGGCGGTTCGATTCCGTCCCGAGCCACCATGTACGTTTATAACTTTATATGCCGGTGTAGCTCAATTGGTAGAGCAACTGACTTGTAATCAGTAGGTTGGGGGTTCAAGTCCTCTCGCCGGCACCATTCTGGAGGATTAGTGAAGTGGCTAAACACGGCAGACTGTAAATCTGCTCTCTTCGAGTTCGGTGGTTCGAATCCATCATCCTCCACCAGTTTTTAGGGGCATAGTTTAAAGGTAGAACAGCGGTCTCCAAAACCGTTAGTGTGGGTTCAATTCCTGCTGCCCCTGCCAATCGTATCACAGTGTTTCAATATGGCGGTCGTGGCGAAGTGGTTAACGCACCGGATTGTGGCTCCGGCACTCGGGGGTTCAATTCCCCTCGATCGCCCCATATTACAAAATCATATTGGGGATTAGCCAAGCGGTAAGGCAACGGACTTTGACTCCGTCATGCATAGGTTCGAATCCTATATCCCCAGCCATTGATTTTTATGTTTGCGGACGTGGCTCAGCGGTAGAGCATCGCCTTGCCAAGGCGAGGGTCGCGGGTTCGATTCCCGTCGTCCGCTCCATTTTTATTTCTGGCGCCATAGCCAAGTGGTAAGGCACAGCTCTGCAAAAGCTTTATCCCCAGTTCGAATCTGGGTGGCGCCTCCATAACAAAACTATGTGCCCTTAGCTCAGCTGGATAGAGCGTTTGACTACGAATCAAAAGGTCAGGAGTTCGAATCTCTTAGGGCACGCCATTAAGTAAGCCGGTGTGGCGGAATTGGCAGACGCGCGCGACTCAAAATCGTGAGGGAAACCGTGGGGGTTCGAGTCCCTTCACCGGCATCATCCAAAAGGAATGTAGACTATCAACGTCTGCATTCCTTTTTTTGTTGCATCTAGATCGATAGCTTAGTTCTGCGTGATTAATATTAGACTCCTTGCTTCATGCAACCTCTACTATAATTACCTTTTCACGGAGGCTATACAGCCTGGATACCGGAGGATTCATCCACACAGGTCAACCCATCGACTAATAGATCCAGTGCAGGGTTGGACGTAGGTCTGTAGGAGGCCCCGCCTTAGGTCTAGGTCTAAAAACCGTCCCCAGGCCGTTTTAGTGAAACTCGAAATTACCTAGAATAGAGTCATAAGGTTGAACAAATGAAACAACGATCAAACAACAGAAAGGCGGTGTATAAATGAGAAATTCAAAAGGAAATGGAATGAGTATCCTGTTGATTGGTTTAGGGATCTTGGTTCTCCTGGGAGTATTCGGTCCTCTGCTTGGATGGTTGTTCAGTCTTCTAATTCCAATACTGATGGTCGCGTTGGGATACTATGGGATCCGGAGAGGTAACACCTTGATGGGATGGGTTATTCTCGGTATCGGTGTGATCTGGTTGATGGGTAAACTGTCTTGGCTGATCGGTCCGATCCTTGGAGTTATCTTAATCATTTACGGGGTGTCCCGATTGAAGAATGGCAGACCCCGTTATTGATAAAAACCACTACATTAAATAACATGCATGAACAACAGATCATGATAGATGAGGAGGGCTAAGCCAATATGAGTGTTTTCCGGCGGATAAGAGACATAACCGTAGCAACATTGAATGAAAAGCTCGAGCAGAGCCAGGATCCGGTTCGATTGATCGACCAGTTCCTACATTCAACCAGACAGGACATTGCAGAGGCTGAGAAGCTGCAGCAGCAATGCCAAGTACATTCCAGACAGCTGAAGCAGCAGGTGGATCAAGCGGAAACCATGCGATATAAACGCGAAGAGCAGGCGCTGCTTGCATTGAAGGCCGGCGAAGAACATCTTGCCAAGCTGGCATTGCAGGAGAAGCTGATCTATGAGGAAAAGATCGAGCAGTATCAAGGCCTGTTATCCTCAAGCCTGGAGTCGCTAAAAGAAATCGAGGAGCAGCTCGGCGAGCTGCGGATGGAATATCAGACGGTATACAGCAAACGTCAATATTATGTTGCCCGAGTGGAAACCCTTCGTCTTCAGCAGAAAATGAATGAACGTACGGGCTCCTACGGCGGCGGCCATGACGTACCGAAGATGTTTAATCGCCTCGAAGACCGTATCAGCGACTGGGAACTCGAAGCCAGAAGTCTTCGCGATTTACGCCGCATGGGGCAGGAATACATGGAACAGGCTGGTGAATCGGTCTCCACTGTATTAGAAAAAGAACTTGCCCGCCTGAAGCAAAAGCTGAATAACAGCGGAAAGGAGTAACCATGACTAGATTGTACCGTTCCACCCGAGACAAGATGTTCACAGGGTTGATCGGCGGTATATCCGATCACTTCGGAGTCGAATCTACCCTACTTAGAGTCATATTTGTAGTCAGTATCTTTTTCACAGGCGGTACAACGCTGTTGATCTATCTGATTGCATCCCTTGTAGTACCTAAGGAGCCGTATTATCACGATCCGTACGGTCCACAGGGAAGACATGGTGGCGGATACCGTTACAACGATCATCCGGGCCCTGGACCAGGCTACAACAGCTATAACGATGCTTATGGACGTCAAGGCTATCCTAATGAGCATGGAAATTTTGGTCCCAAATATGACCGTCCCAATGGCACAAGAAACAACGCGCCAGCGGATTCCGACCTGGATGCGATGATGAAGGATATTGAGAGAAAAGCCATGCAAAAAGAAATCGAAGAATTAAAGAAAAAACTTTCGAACTATGAGAAGGGAGATAAATAACATGGGAGTATTTAAAAGAATTAAGGATATGACGAAAGCATCGGTGAATGAACTGCTGGATAAAGTAGAGGATCCGATCGTAATGTTGAACCAGTACCTGCGCGACATGGAGGCAGAAATTCATGAAGCAGAGGTAACGGTTGCGAAGCAAATGGCTAACGAGCGTCGTATGAAGCAGCGCGTTGATGAGGCTGTGAAGATGGCGGCACAGCGTGAAGCTCAAGCTGAATTGGCTCTGAAAAATGGTCAAGAAGAAGTGGCTCGCAAGCTGCTTGAAGAAAAAATCTATTTCGATCAAAAAGAAACCGAGTACGTGGAATTGCACCTGCAATCCGAGGCTCAAGCGAAAGAGCTTGTAGCTCAGCTGCATGAAATGAAAGACGAGTTCTACAAAATGCGCAACAAGCGTAATGAGCTCGTAGCCCGTGCTCAAATGGCTAAAGCGAAGAAACAAATGTCTCAAGTGAGCAGCCTGCACACGATCGAAAGCGGCAGTGCTTCGATGGGCTTCCACCGCATGGAGGAAAAAATCATGCAAATGGAAGCAGAAGCGGATGTGCTTCGCGCCCCATACCGTCCTAACAACGCAGTATACACAAGCCCAGTGGATGCTGAAAAGCAATTGAAGGTGGATGAGCAGCTGCAAGCTTTGAAAAACAAAATGGGGAATTCTTCGAAGTCCGAGTAATTCCTCTAGCAAGTCAGCAAAATAAGATTAAACCGTATTCGAACACCATGTTCATATGATATGCTATACGAATGAGATTGTCGTATAGTACAGGCAAAGCCATACAGTGGGGAACGTCTCACTGATATGGCTTTTCCGAGCTTATATCTTGGTCATCAAGGAGGTGCGACATGGACAGAAACCGCTGGATAGCAGTTGGTTTAATCAGCTTGGGTATTATTATGCTTTTCGGCCGATGGCTTGGTTTCTTCACCATTGTCGCCCTGATACTCATGTTCGCCGGTGTCCTTCAGGTCAGACAAGGCCATTTGAAGAAGGGATACATTCTGCTCGGAGTAGGTGCCGTACTGCTGCTGCTGGAGCATCTCATGTTGATTATCGGCGTCAGCTTGATATCACTGGGTATTTTTTATGGCAAGTCGAAGCGAGCCCATACGACGACAAAGTACATTCAGAAGCAGAACTTTATGTCCAACTTTGATTGGGACCGGGCTCCGTGGGTGATGCGCAGTCTGAGTGTGTGGCATGTGCTTGGAGAGGCGGATGTGGATCTGTCCCTTGCGCTTCCGGAGGAACGCCAAACGGTTCTTATGTTCCACGGAATTCTGGGGGATATTGATCTGATGATCCCGGACTATTATGGGGTGGAGATCGAAGCATCGATCCTGTTTGGCTCGATTCATATGGATGACCGGAAGGAAACCGGCATATTAAACCGCGTGCGGTATCAATCACCCAATTATGAGACCAGTGAATATAAAGTGAAATTTATTGTTTCTTATTTAGGCGGAGATTTGAATATAAGAATGACATAATCAACGTATGTTTTGTGTAAACCATTCAGGAGGGTTGCCCCGTGGAAACGGATAAGAAAGCAAATATGATTACCCGAAGTATGCGTGAGGGGACCCTTCTGGGATTGGTTGTCATGCTCGTTGTCCTATATTTATTATATACATATGGTTATCTTCAACCGTTTGAGACGTGGAAGAACCGGATCGAAGCCGGCATTACCATCGTATTGCTGCCGATTGGGCTGGGAGCGATCTATGGCTTCTTCCAGGGATACCGGGTAAAACGACGGGTCGATCTTGTGAGGGAAACGCTGGTGAACTGGGAAAAAGGCAGCCTTACGGACGTCATGCCAGACATCGGCGAAGACGAAGTGGGCCGGCTTGGAGAACAGCTGGTGAAGATCAGCAAACGCTGGGAGGATCAGGTGTCTTCCTTGCAGCGGTTATCTACAAACAATGCCCAGCTTGCCGAGCAGGCCAGGGTAACAGCAATTGTGGAAGAGAGGCAGCGTCTGGCGCGCGAGCTCCATGATGCGGTTTCTCAGCAGCTGTTTGCCATCTCGATGACGGCAACCGCCGTGGGCAGGACGCTGGATAAGGATTTTGACAAAGCGCAGCGCCAGGTGGCTCTGATCGAGGAAATGTCGGCTGTGGCCCAGTCCGAGATGAGGGCGCTTCTTCTTCATCTGCGGCCGGTTTATCTCGAAGGAAAGGCACTTGAGCAGGGGCTGCGTGAACTGATTAAGGAATTGCGAATCAAAGTACCTATGGAAATTACGTTTGAAATGGACGATGACATACATTTGCTTAAAGGGATCGAAAATCATCTGTTCCGGATTATCCAGGAGGCCATGTCGAACACCCTCAGACATTCGAAAGCGGAGAAAATGGATATCCGTATTCACCGCAGGCAGAACACCGTTCGGGTGATGCTGCGGGACGATGGGATCGGATTTGAATTGGATGACAAGAAACAGACTTCCTACGGTCTATCGACAATGCAGGAACGGGTGACGGAGATCGGGGGCTCGGTACAATTCATAACAGCACCGGGTAAAGGGACTCGAATTGAGATCGTTGTGCCACTCATAAATGATGAACGCAAACGGGGGGATGTAGATGGAAACGCCGATTAAAGTGCTGCTGGTGGATGATCATGAGATGGTCCGGATCGGTTTAGCGGCTGTGCTTGGTACAGAGGACGGCATCGAGGTGGTTGGTGAAGCGGGCAGCGGCGAGGAAGGGATTCGCTTAGCGCAGGAATATCATCCTGATGTGGTGCTGATGGACTTGGTGATGGACGGGATGGATGGAATCGAGACGACGCGCCAATTGATGAATCAGTTTCCGAATCTTAAGGTCATTGTACTGACCAGCTATCTGGACGATGAGAAGATGTATCCGGTTATTGAAGCAGGTGCGTTCAGTTATTTATTGAAGACATCCCGTGCTTCTGAAGTAGCTGATGCTATACGTGCAGCCGCACGCGGGCAGTCGGTGCTGGAGTCGCAGGTTGCCTCCAAGATGATGAATCGATTCCGGCATCCGCAAAATGAAGCTCCGGCGCATAACGACCTTACGGACCGGGAAATGGAAGTGCTGCGACTGGTGGCGCAGGGCAAGTCGAATCAGGATATTGCCGATGATTTGATTATAGGCATCAAAACCGTGAAGTTTCATGTAACGAATATTTTGGGCAAGCTGGGGGTAGAGGATCGAACCCAGGCTGCCATCTACGCTTATAAAAATGGGCTGGCTGAGTAAGGAATGCCGGCTCTTTTTTATGCGATGATCGTGACATAAACAGATCCAAGATGCTGAGATGTTGAGCGTGGTGCAAAAGCAGATCCATGATGCGATGTGTGAGTTATAAATATATCCATGTTACAATGAGAGGCAGGCTTAAAGACTCCCGGATCGGGAGCTTTTTTTATTTATGGACGGGGAAGCAAGAATGTTTATATACAGCCCGATGAAGGCTCTTTTTAACAAGCGAGGTATAAATCCGCGGTAACGAGGCCATCCTTTTTACTAGATTGATAGATTCGAACGGGGAGGCGTGACTGACCATGCGGAAGATGCGTTTACAGATCGTTGTGATGATATTGTTGCTGTGCGGGGCAGCAGGCATGATGGCGGGTTTTGCGGGAACAACGGAAAGCAAACGAAACGAATCGGTTCCGCACGCGATAGAAGCGTCAACATCAGTCTCAAATGGAACGGGAGAAAAAGGTGTCGATGAAACAGCTGGAGCCGGGGTAGCTGCAGATAGCGATCTAACGCTTCTGGCAGCGCTTGGGCAAGAGCATATGGAAGCTTCGGCCATTCTCACGGTAAAAATTCAAGGTGAAATGATAAATTCCATACCAAAGGATCAAGCTAAGACAGCAGCTGAGCAGTTGGCTCGTACCATGGGGCTCTCCGGGATTACGACGTCCCCGCTTCAGGGAAATGAAGTGTTCCAAGCAGAAGGCGTGCTCTCCGGTGTATCCGTCCATCTGGATTGGGCCCTCACGAAGGCGGGCCATAGTTATGTCAGAGCTATGCTTGTCGGAGAAGCGGCTGGGGAGACCCGGGAAATGATCGCCCTACAGCAGCAGATTCAAGAGATGATGAAGCAAGCAGGCATACCGAACACATGGAATGCGTCCATTCAAGGGTATGCATCGGAAACCGCAAGCGTTGATGGGACGATGGCTCAGGTAGAAGAGACTGTAGCCCAAAAATTCTCGCTTCGCTCCGTTGAGGATTATGCTGATGACAAAACACGAAGCCGTTCATATGAGGCTCCTTCACTGCATGCTTCTGTGATGAGTGGGGACACGCCGATTCATATGCAGATCGCAGTGCATGAAGATTCGATGAAGAAAAGTAGTAGAATAACGATCGGATTTCCCGTCATTACAATAGAATATTGAAAATGATTTCTGAAACTCCGATGAAAAAATGCGGAATGAGATAGCATACTTGAAATGAATATGCTAAAATGTCATCACATCGAGTTAAGTGCCGATGCATAAAAATACACTATAATTCATAGAAAGAATGAGGAGCCATGGCTGAAAATCAAAATCTAGATACAATGAAGACACCGGGAGCTGTATTTTTCATCTTTGGAGCGACTGGTGATTTGGCAAGACGTAAGTTGTTTCCGGCGATCTATAGTCTTTATCGTGAAGGAAAACTGGATGAGGATTTTGCGGTAATCGGCGTGGCGCGGCGTCCGCGCACCCAGGAAGAGTTTCGGGAGGACGTGTATCGTTCAATTCAGGAGTTCTGCCGATATAGTTCGGAACAGGATAGTGAATGGAATGCATTTGCACAGCATTTTGAATATAAATCTTTAGATATTAACAATATTGACGGTTTCCGTGAGCTTCGTGAACAAACGGAGCAATTGGAAACGAAATTTAATATACCGGGTAACCGCTTATTTTATCTGGCGCTTGCACCGGAATTGTTCGGCAGCGTATCGTTTAACCTGATGAAGGGCGGTATGCTCGACGGAGAAGGCTGGAACCGTCTTGTGATCGAGAAGCCGTTCGGTTACGATCTGGAGTCGGCTGCCAAGCTGAACGAAGAGATCCGTAAAGTGTTCAAGGAAGAAGAGATCTACCGGATTGACCATTATCTTGGTAAAGAAATGGTACAGAATATCGAGGTTATGCGTTTTGCGAATGCTTTTTTTGAGCCGCTTTGGAACAACAAGCATATCGCCAACATCCAAATTACGCTTGGTGAAACGGTTGGTGTCGAGGAGCGCGGCGGATACTATGATCATGCCGGGGCTCTAAGGGATATGGGTCAAAACCATATGCTGCAGCTGCTGACCATGATTGCGATGGAGCCGCCTAGCCGATTGCTCGCAGAGGATATCCGCGACGAGAAGGTGAAGGTGCTTCGTTCCTTGCGTCCGTATGCCACACATGAAGAAGTGAAGAACAACGTGGTTCGCGGTCAGTATACGAACGGTTCGGCGGGCGGTAAAGATCTGCCGGCATACCGTAAAGAGGACAAAGTGAATCCGGAATCCAATACGGAAACCTATTTTGCGGCCAGAGTATTCGTGGATAACTTCCGCTGGGCGGGCGTACCGTTCTATATCCGCACGGGCAAACGCCTGCCGGTTAAGACAACCGAGGTGGTTGTCGAATTCAAACGGATGCCAACCAACGTATACTTGGGCCAAAAGCATTCCCTGGAGCCTAACCTGCTCGTCATTCGCGTCAATCCGATGGAAGGCATTTACGTGAAGATAAATGCGAAAAAGCCGGGATCCGAATCCGAGATCGCTCCTGTAGCGATGGACTTCTGCCAAAGCTGCATCGTGGGCATTAACTCTCCTGAAGCGTATGAGCGTCTATTGCATGACGCGGCTCGTGGAGACTCCACTTACTTTACGCGCTGGGACGAAGTGGCTTCGGCATGGTCCTTCGTGGATCGTATCGCCAGCGCATGGAGAGAGAACCAGGGCGAGCTGGAATCGTATCCTGCGGGCTCGTGGGGACCTGTCAGGGCAGATGAGCTGCTGAAGGAAGACGGATTCCACTGGTGGCCGGTTAACGGTCAGCTCGAGGATAATGTGGTGTGGTTGAAAAACTAAGATCATTTTCTAAAATTTACGTGTTAAAAATCATCCTCATGCGCAGGGCGCATGGGGATGATTTGCGTATGAATTGTGGTACAATGATATACATGACTTTAGTTACGAAGGGATAAGTGAAATGGCAAAGCTAATAGATGAACTGCAGCAGGAAGTGGATAAGCGCCGCACGTTTGCGATTATTTCCCACCCTGACGCCGGTAAAACAACACTGACCGAGAAGCTGCTCTTGTTCGGGGGCGCCATTCGTCTGGCTGGATCGGTTAAAGCTCGTAAAGCGAGCAAGCATGCAACGAGTGACTGGATGGAGATCGAGAAGCAGCGGGGGATCTCGGTTACCTCGTCTGTTATGCAATTTGATTATTTAGGGCATCGGATTAATATATTGGATACGCCGGGTCACCAAGACTTCAGTGAGGATACCTATCGTACGCTGACGGCCGCTGACAGCGCCGTCATGTTGATTGACGTAGCCAAAGGGGTCGAGGCTCAGACGATTAAATTATTCCAGGTGTGTGCGAAGCGGGGTATTCCGATCTTTACCTTTATCAACAAACTCGACCGCGAAGGGCGCAGCCCGTTTGATCTGATGGAGGAGCTTGAGCAGGTTCTCGGCATCCGCTCCGTACCGATGAATTGGCCGATCGGCTCCGGGCGTGACCTGTGCGGCGTGTACGACCGGGTTAAGAATCAGGTGGAATTGTTCCAAGGCGACGACCATTCCACGATTCAGGTTCAGAAGGTCGAAGGCTATGAGGATCCGATCATTCGCGAGATGGCAGGTGATTACCTGCATGATCAGTTATGTCAAGACCTCGAGCTGCTGGATGTTGCCGGAGACCCATTCGATCTGGAGAAAGTCATGCAGGGTCAGTTAACACCTGTATTCTTCGGAAGTGCGATTAACAATTTCGGCGTCCAGACTTTCCTGGAAAACTTTCTTCAGCTTGCGCCGAAGCCCGAGCCGCGACGCAGCACGGACGGTGTGGTGGAGCCAACCGATGAGAAGTTCTCCGGATACGTATTTAAGATTCAAGCCAATATGAATCCGGCTCACCGGGATCGTATTGCTTTCCTGCGGATCGTATCGGGCAAGTTCGAACGCGGTATGAGCGTGAAGCATGTTCGGGTAGGCAAGGAAATCAAGCTGGCGCAGCCGCAGCAGTTTTTGGCGCAGGATCGAGATATTGTACAGGAGGCATACCCTGGTGATATTATCGGTCTGTTTGACCCGGGCATTTTCCGGATCGGGGACTCGCTTAGTCAGGGACGTGAAGTTGTATTCGATGAGCTTCCAACGTTCTCACCGGAAATCTTCGCCAAAGTAACGGTGAAGAATGCGCTGAAGCATAAGCAATATCAGAAAGGGATTGATCAGCTGACGGAAGAGGGTACCATTCAGGTATTCCGCACCGTGAGTTTCGACGAGACCATTCTCGGGGTTGTCGGACAGCTCCAGTTCGAGGTCTTCGAGTACCGGATGAAGGGGGAATACGGCGTTGATGTCCAGCTTCAACGGATGCCGTATCAGTTCGCTCGCTGGATCGTGGATGACAATATTGATCCGTCCAAGTTCCGGATTAACTCAACGCTGGTCAAAGACAAGAAGGATAACTATGTTGTCTTGTTCGAAAATGAGTATGCAATGAGGACCGCTATCGACAAGAATCCAACCGCCCAGTTTCTTGAGACCGCTCCGTAAGTGATGATATAAATATGCAGCAAAAAGGAACAATCCCCCAGCTTTCACTGCTTAGGGGATTGTTTCTTTTTGTTGACCATGGGATTATCCTTGAAGGTTGCCGGGCGTAACGGTTTTCAGATGATCATGGAGGGAAGAGACAAGGCTGTTCTGCTGGGTAGCATCCATGTCTTTCCACATCATTTCAAACATTACACCGAGTCCCGGCAGGGCAGCTTCAGGCCCGTCAACGGAACCCTCGATCATGGAGCGCAGCTCTTCTTCGTCCTGATTGTGGACTTTATGAATGACGGCCTGCCTTAGATCTAACAATATGGACATGGACATGTTCCTCCTTGTTATGAAAGGGTCATTGTGTAATGTGCCCGTTCCGGGGCAGTTACATTCAAGTATTCGGGACAGTATGATATACTATTATCATTATAATTATGGATGACCTAGGCTCGTGGGGGGATATATAAATGGCTAAGAAGCAGTACGCAGTAATCGGTATGGGGCGTTTTGGCACGAGTGTTGCTAAGGAATTGAGCAGCATGGGATTTGATGTATTAGCCGTAGACGCGAGCGAACAGCGCATTCAGGAAATCGCGAGTATGGTCACGCATGCGGTATCGGCGGATTCGACCGATGAAGATGCGCTTCGGGCGCTGGGCATACGGAATTTTGATGTGGTTGTCGTGGCGATTGGGGAGGATATTCAATCCAGCATTTTGACTACGCTGATCTTGAAGGATCTTGGCGTACCGGCCATTATCGTGAAAGCGAAGAATGAGCTGCACGGAAAAGTGCTGAACAAAATCGGTGCGGACAAGGTGATTTTCCCTGAACGGGATATGGGGCTGCGGGTTGCCCATCATCTGGTGTCACCGAATATTTTAGATTATATCGATTTGTCGGACGACTACAGCATTATGGAGATGCTTGCTACAGGAGATCTGGTCGGTCACAATCTGATAGAGCTGGATATTCGGGCACGATTCGGCTGCAATGTCATGGCGATTCGAAGAGATGCGGATATGAACATTTCTCCAAGTCCGGATGACCGGATTGAGGAAGGCGATATTCTCATTATTGTGGGGCACAAGAATAACTTAACGAAGATGGAGCTTGCTTATCCGAAGTAAGCTGTCCGCAAGTGGGTATGCTGGGTTGAGTGGGACTCGGTTTTATATATAAGTAAAGAACGGATGGATTAACCATGGAGATACTATCGCCGCAGAATGCCAGAGTGAAGGGCTGGGCACAGCTTCAGGAGAAAAAACATCGAGACAAGCAGAACAAGTATGTGGTGGAAGGTATTCATCTCGTGCAGGAAGCACTGTCATCCGGGGCGGACATCGAGTGCGTCGCTTATGATGTCGAGAAGGGCATTCCCCAAGAACTTCGCCATATATCGGATACAGGACAAGGTGCCGAATGGATCGGTGTATCCCATGCCGTCATCTCGAAGGTCAGCGATACGCTGTCACCGCAGCAGGTGTTTGCCGTGGTCCGCAAAGAAGCGCGTCAATGGCAGGACCTGATCCTGCGCGAGAACGGTTTGGTTGTTGTTCTGGACGGTCTTCAGGACCCGGGGAATGTGGGAACCATCATACGAAGCGCAGATGCCGTAGGAGCTGCTGGCGTGGTTCTGGGACGCGGCTGCGCGGATTTGTACAACCCCAAGACGCTGCGCTCTACCATGGGATCCCTGTTTCATCTACCGGTGCTGGAGGGCGATCTGCTGAGCATTTTGCCGGAAGCCAGGGAACGTGGAGCCAGATTGGTGACAACCATGCTGGAAGGGAAACGTTCCTGCTTCGAGTATGATTTCAAAGGGACAAGCTGGATCGTGATTGGTAGCGAAGGGCGGGGGGTCTCACCTGAGGTCGCGGAACTCGTGGACGATGCGATCCGTATTCCCATGCCGGGGAAAGCCGAATCGTTGAACGCGGCCATGGCAGCGTCGGTATTGATGTACGAGGCTTTACGGCAAAGAGAGTACGCCGGCCAATAAAGACAGGACGGCTCGACAAGGCCGGAAGTGATTAGAAAGCAATGGCTAATCATATCCGGCTTTTTTTATTTTTGATAAGGTTGGTAACAATAATAGGTATGTTCGAAAGGAGTAAATCCCAATGTACGAGCAAAAAACCAAAGAAACCGATCACAGCGTGGTGGAGTTTATAGAGCAAGTGGATTCGCCGAAAAAACGGGAGGATGCTTATCGTTTGTTGGAGGTTTTTGAGGAGACGAGCGGTTTTCCGGCTAAGATGTGGGGACCCAGCATCATCGGCTTCGGCTCCTACCATTACCGCTACGCTACCGGGCACGAAGGAGATGCGCCGTTTGTGGGTTTCTCGCCGCGCAAAGCGAAAATCAGCCTGTATTTTGCGCCGGGCGATGAGAAGCGGGAGGAGCTATTGACGAGTTTCGGTAAACATACGGCCGGGAAGGGCTGCGTGTACATTAATAAAGTGGCGGACATTGATGTGGAAGTCCTTAAGCAGCTGATTCGAGAATCGATCGCCTTCTTGAACAAGACCTACCCGGCTCAGCCCTAGCGAGTTTAAGTCATGAGATGCTGACAAGATGCATGGATTGCCTGAATGCCTGGTTTGGATGAAAGCTGGACCTTAGGATGTGCTGAATTGATAAAAAAGGTGAATATTGGTATTTGACATAAAACCATTTGGTGTCCTATAATGCTTGAAGGGAAACCAAATGGTTTCATAATTTTAAACATAAGCGAGGGATTAATCAAATATGGACAACGTATCAAACGGCAAGCTGCCGGATATTCGTCATACGCTTGTGCTGAAAGCGCCCATCGAGAAGGTGTGGAAAGCCGTGGCTACGGCTGAAGGGATTTCGGCTTGGTTCATGCCCAACAATTTTGAACCGGTGGAAGGCTTTGAGTTTCAATTGAATGCAGGTCCTTTCGGAAATTCACCATGCAAGGTCACGCTTATTGACGAGCCTAACCGTTTGTCTTTTAACTGGGGCAAGGATTGGAATGTTACGTTCGAACTGGTACAGCAGGGAGATCATACGGAATTCACGCTCATTCACGGCGGATGGACAGCGGATCAAGTGACCGAGTTCGGGGAAGCTCACGATATCGTACGAGGCCGTATGGACAACGGCTGGGCAGGCATTGTTCAGAAGCTTGCGGGATACGTCGAGGCCTAATCCATGTCGCAGCCTGCTCCGAAGCATGATGTTTATCAAGCGATCGCGGATCCGACACGCCGTAAGCTCCTAGGCTTGTTAAGTGATAAGGAAATGCCGGTTAAAGAAATTACAGGGCACTTCTCCATGACTCGAACCGCCGTTTCCAAGCATCTCCGAATTCTGGAGGAAGCGGGACTTGTGCAGGACCGCAAGGTTGGACGCGAAACCCGCTATCGGCTGGATGTTGAGCCGCTTAAGGAATTAAAGGATTGGCTCGCTTATTTCGACCGCTTCTGGGAGAATAAACTATCGATGCTGAAGTATTATGTGGAAGATCAAGAAGACAATCCAAAGAACGACAAATAGATTCTTGATGCAGTCTTTCTTGAAAATGAGAATCTATAAGGGAGAAGAGTGAGGATTACCCATCCTTGCTCTTCTTTTTTGCTGTTTGTCCGCATACCCTCTATACAGGAGAGCTTGCCATGGTAAAGATGCTCCTCGGGGCGTAAATAGGGGGGACCAAGCATGAGACGAAAGAGATGGGGAAGCAGACGTTTATCCTTTCCGTCCCTGTCATGGCCCAAACCAAGGAGAGCTTATAGACCACCGCGGAGAGGTTTTCGGCCCGTACCACAGCATCGGGGGCGTCCTCAGGCTGCCAAACGGCGCAGCGTGAAAAAATGGTGGCTGATCGGCGCTCTGCTCCTTGTGTTTGGGATCGTTGAGTTTTTTATGTATATTGAGCAGAATCTGCGGCCGCCGATCATGCATTTAGCCCAAATCAGGGTAAAACAGATTGCCACTGAAGCCATTAATAAAGCCATCACCTCTCAGGTGACGCAGGGTAAGGATTTTGATAATCTGGTCAATTGGAAAACGGATAGCTCCGGCAAAGTGACGGGATTCATGCTGAATTATGCCGAGCATTTGAAAATCACATCCCATACGACGCAGGTCGTGCAGAGCACGCTAGACGAAATCCATAAGCGCAAAGAGCAAATTCCGCTGGGACAGGTGTTAAAAAGCCCGATCATCGCGTCATTCGGTCCACAAATTCCATTGAAGATCGAACCGCAAGGAGCGGTAAAGGTTCAACTGGATACCAGACAGCAGGGTGCGGGCATCAATATGATTTTGGTTGAGGTATTCGTCCACATTGTAACGGAGGTAGCGGTTGTTGTTCCTTTTGACATGGAGCCGCAGATTGTGGAAACCGATATTCCCATCTCTTATCTGCTCGTGGTCGGCGATGTGCCGATGTATTATTATGACGGTCAAGGAAAGGCCGTCGGGGAGAACAAGGCAAGCGCGCCAAGCATAGCGATACCGCCGCCCGTTACGAATGAGAACAGCCATAATTCGGAGCAGGAAGTCCCGCCTGCAACAACGCCGGACCTTCCTGCAGACGGAACAACGACACCTCTGGAACCTTCACCTGGCGGAGCTGACTTATCCGGGCAAACGGGGGGAAACAACACTGGCGGCTAAGCGCTGTTTAATTTCAATTTTGGCACTATCATATGGAAGCCGCACCATGATTCAGTTGCTAATTATGTATGACCTTAACGGAGAAAACGCGCCCCCTGGGTTGAACTTAGGAGCGCGTTTTTTTCTTCGAGCGTTTTTCTTCCATTTCCCAGTGCTTCAGCAGCGGGTAAGGATCGAAAGCCCATTCGTTCAATCCGGTATCCCGGTAGATGCCGTAATGGAGGTGTGGAGGGAATTTGCCCTGGGTTCCCGGCTTGCCGTAACCGGAGCTGCCAACCCAGCCTAGGGTTTGACCCGGCGTAACGACGTCCCCGAGGGAGATCCCTTTGTCAAAGCCTTGCAGATGGGCGTAATAGTGGTAATGATTGTTCAAATCACGGATGCCGATGCGCCACCCGCCATATTTATTCCATCCTTTGATTTCGACAACACCGTAACACGTACTCCGGACAGGGACACCATAATTGGCAAATAAGTCCGTTCCTTCATGAACCCTTCTTCCTCCCCAATTGCGTCCCATGCCAAAGGTGCTTCGGTATGAATAGTTGCTTTTGACCGGGAGAGGAAATGCATGGTCGAACAAGTCCAGCTTCCCAAAGGTCTCGTACAATTTGGCGTATTGCATGACGCGCTGAACCGCCCGCGTGTTCTGGTAGTATGACCAGAGCCCGATGCTGAAATCATCAGCAGCATGTCCGTAGGGGGAAAGTCTCGCTGCAACGGTATATAGCAGGTCGGTATCATTATTCCGATCTGCCTTGCCATCCCCATCACCATCCAGCCCGATGCCGGAAAACACGCTGATCGACGTCGGATTTACATCTTCCTGATTGGGATTTAACGCGCCGGCCCATCTTGTGGAGGGGATAAAGATTCCGAGCGTCCGGTCCGGATGTTTGCGATCCTTGGGGTGGACTCTAGTCAGTGTCCGTTCATACTGGTCAATGGCAGCCAGGCGATACCAAGGAATTTGGGTAACGGTGGAAATCTCATCGTATAACGACTTCCGGTCTTCAAATATGGCTTTAGCATCCGTTGTTTTCACCGTATCGTCTGCCGTGCTGGTCGCAACAGAGGCGGATGCGGACACAGGCCCGCACATGCAGCAGGCCGCTGTCAAGGCAGCCAGAGCTGCAGCAGTGCAGCGAATCATGATGCCGCTTGCGCTCAATGGTTGAAAAATCCTCAATGTGTCCTTCTCCTCCTTTTGGATTGTCATAATTAAGGACGGACAGTTATGCCTACACTGTAGGGTGAATCGAAACAAGGATTTTTATCCATGCCGCAACTAGATCAATCTCATATCGATGCGAAACAAGTAATATGATGGTTTTCATGATATAATATGGGACAGCAAACGATGGGGTATGTCTTGAGTTACATCAATAAATTCGAAAGAAGGTTTTTTCTTTGTCTAAAACCAAACAGCCAAAACCTGACTGGATTCGAATCAAGCTGACTACTGGCGATAATTATAAAGAAATCAAAAGCATGATGCGATCCAAGACACTACACACGGTGTGTGAAGAGGCTCGCTGTCCGAATATTTATGAATGCTGGGCTAACCGTACGGCAACCTTCATGATCCTGGGTGATATTTGTACCCGCGCCTGCCGATTCTGCGCTGTCAATACGGGACTTCCAACGGAACTGGATCTTCAGGAGCCGGAACGCGTAGCGGAAGCGGCGGAACAGATGAACCTGCGTCACTGCGTAGTAACAAGCGTAGCACGGGATGATCTGAAAGATGGCGGGGCCTACATATTCGCTGAAACGGTTAAAGCCATTCGCAGACGTCTGCCGTTATGCTCGGTGGAAGTGTTGATTCCGGATTTTATGGGGAGCGAAGAAGCGCTTAAGATCGTAATGGATGTGAAGCCGGACATTCTGAACCATAACATTGAGACGGTGGAGCGAATGTCGGATCGGGTACGCGCCAAAGCCAAGTACACCCGTTCGTTGCAATTGCTGAAGAATGCCAAGGAGATGCAGCCTGATATTCCAACCAAATCCAGCATTATGCTGGGTGTCGGCGAACAATGGCTTGAGATTCTGGAAGCGATGGACGACTTGCGTTCGGTGGGTTGCGATATCATGACGATCGGCCAATATTTGCAGCCTTCGCCGAAGCATCTGAATGTGGAAAAATACTATACGCCGGAAGAGTTTGCGATTCTAAAGGAAGAGGGAATGAAGCGCGGATTCAGCCACGTGGAGTCCGGTCCTCTGGTGCGCAGCTCCTACCATGCACACGAGCAAGTGAAATCTGCAGAGCGCAACAAGGAAGAGACCGTGCAGTCTTAACCTTTGGAAAGGCAGGGGAAGCTTTCAATGATCGTTATCGGAAACAAAAGTTATGAAGTGTTAAAGGACCATCGAAACGGCTGGAATCTGGAAGCTTTCCGGGAGCGGTACAGCGAGGTGCTGGACCGTTATGACTACATCGTGGGAGACTGGGGTTACAATCAGCTCCGGCTTAAAGGTTTCTATCGTGATAATCATCCTAAAGCTGCCAAGGATTCTACCTTCTCCAGCATGTCCGATTACATTAACGAATACTGCAATTTTGGCTGTGCTCACTTTGTGCTTCAGAAAACGAAGGAGCAGAAGGATAGCAAAGAGCACGCCAATTCCAAAGAACCTGTGGAGATTCGTGAAACACCCCCCAAGGAAACCAAGGGTGAGGGGGAAGTGAAGGGAAGCAAGGAGACCCCGCAGGAGGGTCCTAAACCGGGCAAGGAGCACAAGGACCAACGCGAGCGGCGTGAAGCCAAGGAATCCAGACGCGAGCCGCGTGATCCTAAGGAATCCAAGGAGAAGGAAGCAAAGCCTTCCAAGGAGCCTAATCCCCCGGCTGAACAGCCACAATAAAAAAGAACGGTCACCAGTAAGCCAGGTGGCCGTTCTTCTTTTTTTAGCCAAGAAATGCATCACGGACACGATTCCAGAACGGGAACGGTCGATAGCGTGCAAAACTGACCTGCTGTTCCGCTACTTGACAGCGGACGGATACGAGGTCGTCAATCGAGATATTCACATGATCGATAGTAAGCAGCAGACGCTGTTCTTTACGCGAGAATATATCACAGTGATGATGCTTGGGCAGAAGCAGCGGTGAGCCCAGCGTACGGAAAATCCGATTGTTAATCGAGGCGATTTCCGCGATCTGCAGAGCATCGATGGAAGGATGCACCATCGCTCCGCCGACACTTTTGTTATAGGCCGTGCTTCCGGACGGCGTAGACACGCAGATCCCGTCTCCTCGGAACATTTCAAAGGTTACATCGTTGATGTCAATCTGCGCGACAACGGTACCGTCAACGCCTTTAAGCGTAAATTCGTTTAAGGCAATGTAAGAGGACGTTCCTGATTTTTTATGAATTTCCAGTTGAACCAGGGGGTACTTGACGAGGCGCGGCTTCACGTTGCCGTGTTCGCCTTCTCCGCTCATATGATCAATTAGCTCTGTCAGTTCATCGGCCTTCCAATCAGCATAGAATCCCAAGTGGCCCGTGTGGACACCGACAAAAGCGAGGTCAGGAATACGGTCAATAAAAGTATGGAAAGCATGCAGCATCGTACCGTCTCCGCCGATCGAGACCACAATCTCCGGAGATTCTGCATCCAGCACAAACCCCCGCTGTTCCGCCAGCTTGTGAAACTGCTGGGTCAGCTCGACAGACAATGGGTCACCGCGGTCCAGAACATAATATCTCAAGTTGATAAGCTCCTTTGTAAGGTTATATAAAGATGATAATCAATCTTGGAGAAGAACACAATGTTCACCTTGGGAATTTGCGGATTTTCTGCTGCAGTCCTCGAATGATCTGAATAAACAACGCAACCGCAATCAGGAAACCGAGCAGGATGCAGAAAGCCGCCATAATATGGGTATACCCGTTTAGGGCGGAATCCGAAACAGCCGGCAGCGCCATGGTCGGTATCGAAGATCCCATGACACTTCTCCACAGCAGCAATACAGCGATCGCGGCAATCACACCATGGATCAGTCTTGCAATGACAAAAGGGAAATATCTGAGGTTGGTAGAGTTCAGGATGCTGATGATCTGGGCATGAACGGACAAACCGCCCCATGACAATATAAAGGCAGCCGCGGCCGCTTTGTATGGCAATGGAATTGCAGCTCCCGCTTCCCCGGCATATCGAGCACCGAGTGTGACCTCAAACAATCCGCCTACGATGGCAGTGGATAAAGATTCAGGCATCCCAACTAGAGATAACAGCAAACTGATAACCTCGGTTAGCGCAGGCATAACGCCGGCGCGGGTCCAAAGTTCAAGAAACACGGAGAAGAAAACCACGAGCCCGCCGACAACGATAATAAGCTGAAGCGATGACTGTATCGCTTGTCTTAACAAGGTGCCGAGATCCCGGCCATCCTGCTCGCGCGCAGCATGCATGGCGTGCAGGGCGGACCTGAGCCTGCTTGTCTTAGCCTGGGACAGGCGAAGTGAGTCGGTTGTTGTTTTGGATTCATGTCTGCCATGAAATCTCATAATCAACCCCACAAGGAAACCTCCGCCATAATGGGACAAGGCAAGGATCAAACCGATCTTGGGGTCATGAAAGAAGCCGATGGAGACCGCTCCAATTAAAAATATAGGGTCAGAAGAGGTGGTGAAAGCAACAAGCCGCTCACCTTCCTCCCGGTTTACCATTTTTTGTTCCCAAAGCTTGGCGGTTAATTTGGCACCGACCGGGTATCCTGAAACATATCCCATTGCTGCAACGAATCCTCCTGCGCCCGGAATACGAAACAACGGTCTCATTAAAGGATCCAGGAGGGTGCCAATCAGGTGCACCACGCCAAACCCCAGCAGCACCTCTGAAATAACAAAAAACGGGAACAGGGAAGGGAACAGCACGTCCCACCATATCGACAGGCCACGGAGTGCCGATTGAAGCGCCGCTTCAGGAAATAAAGCCATTAGAACAATCACGCTGAGCAGTGCCGTCACGAGCATGAGCCAGCCCATTTTTTTCATGGTCATAATAAGGAATACGCCCCCTGGCATCGATGTGAATGATAGAAATATAGGTCCGTTGTTAAAAATCTATGCAGGTTATAGGACAAACAGTATAAAAAACATGAGAAAGCGGTTACATTTGTGCTTTATTTTCGGGGATATTGTGCTATAATAAAAAACATCAAAGCACATCTTTCGTATTATGTTTGGATGGAGTGATGATCATGAGCATAGTCGCAGGTATCCTAGTATGCGCCTTCGTTTATGTTATACGTGCTTCTCTCGTCCAGAGTGAAGAGGACTGGCGCAGTTATTAATAAGTTCTAAAAGGTGCTAACCATTGCTTAGCGCCTTTTTTTGTTGTTTTTTGCTATAATGGATAGGTACATCCAATCAAAAGCGAATCATAAAAACAGATGGGAGATTAGCGGATATGAATCCGAACTTAAGCATCTATGATAACCTCGGGGGTGCCGAGGGTGTACGTTCGCTCGTCGAAGCGTTTTATCCGAGAGTGCAGCAAAACGAGCTCCTTTCCCCATTGTTTCCGGAAGATATTATGCCGGTGATGGAGAAGCAATATATGTTCTTGAGCCAGTTTTTTGGAGGGCCTGCCTTGTTCTCGGAAGCATTCGGACATCCGATGATGCGGGCCAGGCACATGAAATTCCCGATTACGGATCGTCATGCCGAAGAATGGCTTGGCTGCATGGCAGGAGCCCTAATCGAAATTGGCGTGGAGGATGAATTACGTGATTTTGTGCTGCAGCGTCTGTCCGGCCCCGCCCACCATTTCGTGAATACTCCTTAGTGCCATAGACCTACATCTAAACAGGAATTAGAGGCGAATGAAGGGATGGCGAATGGCGTGAAATTGGAACCCTTGTATTCCATCAAGGTGGTTTGTGCGCACTGTGAGCATGAATATGTAACATCCAGGGTGAGACCCAGCTTTAAAAAGGCATACCGTACAGATACGGATTTTTGCGCTTATTATAAATCGGAGAATCCCGATTTTTACGTAGTGCGGATCTGTCCTGAATGCGGTTTTGCCTCCACGGAAAACTCGACCCTGAAATTGAACGAACGGCAGAAGTCGCTCTTTTACGAGCAAGTCGGATGCCGCTGGGAGAAGAGGGAAATGGGCGGGTCCCGCAATCTGGAGGATGCTCTGGAGTCGTACAAGCTGGCTCTCCTCTGCGCGCAAGTGATCGGGGAGCGGGATCGCATTGTGGCCAGCCTGCTGCATCATATCGCTTGGCTGTACCGATATCAGGGTAACGAGGATCAAGAGAAGCGGTTTTTGAGTTATAGCCTGGAATCCTATATCCGAGTGTTTGAGCTGGAAGGGGTTGGGGCGAATGATGCTAGGTTGCTGTATCTGATCGGGGAGATCCATCGCAGGCTGGGACAGTTTCAGGAGGCGGTTCAATGGTTCTCCAGAGTGGTCCAGGATGACAAGATTATGGATGCCGCGATGATACGCGCATCCAGAGAGCAATGGAAGCTCATATCCGAGCAGATACGGGAGCAGAAGAACGCGGCACTCCAGGCGGAGTCCTAAAGCAAACAGCCCGCTGAAGGGTGGGTCAGCAGGCTGTTGGATATGCACGTATAGGCGAAACTCATGCTATACGTTGAAGTCAGCGTAATCGCTGATCCGTGAGCAAGTAGTCGATGTCGCTGTCCAGCACGGTTACTTTGTTGTGGCAGCAGGGGAAGATCAGCAGCTTCTTTTTCCCTTCCCTTACGCTTATCAGCTCTTTGGGTTTCATCGGCAGCAATACATTGTCGGTTCCGCAGAATGGGCAGCTGTGTACATACACGTCGTTTCCAACGACATCATAAGGCCAAGTATTGGAAAAAGGAATCATGAGTTCTCCGATGATGGGGACTCATCGTCTTTTTTTGTTGCAGTCGCTTCCTCATTCTTGGCAAGCTCGGCAATTTTCTGCATTAATATATGCTGAGGCATATGCATCAGCTGTTCCAGCGGAACGCCCAACTGCTTGGACAATGTAACCGCCGTCTCCGGTGATATTTGCAAAGGTCTCATGGCTTCTAGCTCCTCCAGCAGTAAATTGGTTGTAGCAGTGATAACATAAATTGAGTTATATATAGTTATACACTTTTCCCTAAGTCCACACAAATGATATTCCGCTTGAATTCATATTTTATTTAGAAAGGTGATGAATGATCGATGGCACTTCAACAAACTTGGGATTTGGAATCGATATTTCCCGGAGGCTCTTCCTCACCGCAGCTCGTGAGCTTTCTTGAGGCTCTTGAGCAGGATGTACATAATCTTCAGCAAGCCGTTAAAGCATTAACCGTTCCGGAAACCATGGAGGGCGCATCCAGCCTTGAACGCTTCCTTGAGCAGTTCCAGAGTGCCTATGCCCGTATCCGCGAAGTCTCTGCATTCGTGGGCTGCCTGACCGCGCAGAATGTGAATGACAAGAAGGCGGTTCAATTATCCGGACGGGTAACTTCGTTGTCCGCGACCCTGCAATCGGTTAAGAACCAATTCGATAACGTTCTTCGTGGTATGAATGACGAGCTCTGGACCGCTTGGACCGGTACGGATAAGGTGTCCGAGCTTGATTTCGTATTGAACGAAAGCCGTAATCTTGCGAAAGATAAGATGAGTCCTGAGTTAGAGAGTTTGGCTCTGTCGCTTGGCGTAGACGGTTATCATGGATGGGGAGAGTTCTACGATACCATCGTTAAGAAAATCCAAATTCCATATGAGGAAGACGGTAAAACGGTCATGCTGTCCGCAGGACAGGCGTTCAATAAAATGCATGATCCTCGCCGGGAAGTACGTCAATCCATGTTTGAGAAGTGGGAGCAGGCATGGGGAGACTCCGCCGATTACTGTGCGGATACTCTTAACCATTTATCCGGCTACCGCCTGAAGCTGTACGAGAACCGCGGCTGGGATGATGTCTTGAAGGAGCCGCTTGCGATTGGCCGGATGAGCCGCGAGACCTTGGATACCATGTGGGCCGTCATCCAGGACACGAAGTCGGTGCTTGTGGAGTACCTAAACCGCAAAGCGAAGCTGCTCGGTCTGGAAGGCTTGTCTTGGACGGATGTAGATGCCCCGCTGCGCACTTCCGCAACCAAAATCTCATATGACGATGCCGCGGTTAACATTGTGGAGCAATTCCGTAAGTTTAGCCCGAGATTGGCGGATTTCTCGCAAATGGCGTTTGACAAGAGCTGGATTGAGGTCGAGGATCGTCCCGGCAAGCGACCTGGCGGTTTCTGTACTTCCTTCCCGGCCAGCGGCCAGACCCGGATCTTCATGACGTTTGGCGGAACGGCTTCGAACGTTTCGACTCTTGCGCATGAGCTGGGCCATGCCTACCATCAGCATCTGATGGGCGGAATTCCGGTGCTTAACCAGAAGTATGCGATGAATGTTGCCGAGACGGCATCTACTTTTGCCGAAATGATTGTTTTTGATGCGATGGTGAAGGGCGCAGGCAGCGAAGAAGAAAAGCTGGCTCTGCTGGAAGAGAAAATTCAGAACAGCGTAGCCTTCTTTATGAATATTCATGCACGTTTCTTGTTCGAAACCCGCTTCTATGACAAACGGAAGAGCGGTCTGCTCAGCAGCGAGGAAATTTCGGAATTGATGGTGGAGGCGCAAAAGGAAGCCTACTGTGATGCTCTGACAACGTACCATCCGCATTTCTGGGCATCCAAGCTTCATTTCTATATTACGGGCACGCCGTTCTACAATTTCCCGTACACCTTCGGTTATATGTTCAGTACGGGCCTCTACGTTCGGGCATTGGAAGAAGGTCCGACCTTTGCGGATAAATATGATGCCCTGCTTCGCGACACCGGCATAATGTCCGTGGAGAATCTGGCGAAGAAACATCTGAATGTGGATCTGACCCAGCGCGATTTCTGGCAAAGTGCGGCTGATTCCTGCGTATCCGATATTAGACAATTCTTGCAAATGACAGAACATATGGCGTGAATTGTTGATTTTCATCGGAAATACAGATAAAAGAATTTGCTAGAGGACTTTTGCCTCCCAATACATGCAAATTCCAACCTATGAAGAAGCCCCTTGGGGCTTCTTTTTTTGTCGTAAAAGATTGAAAGTTGACGCAAAAAAGGAGCCGAAAACTAAATTATTTGTGCAATTTTAGTAATAAATACCCAAATGTGTTGAATATTGTTGATCCATTGATTCCTTTACCCTATAATGAGTCATAAGCCCTAATAATAGGGAGGATTTACTAATAAAGGAGGGAGAAGAGATGGTAAAACTAGATCAATTATCACTGGCTAGACAATTGGACATCGTGTTTAAAGAGCTGGAAGAAGAGTTGGGAGGTCTAAGTTCAGGGACAGTATTTGTACAAATACGAAACAATGTAATTGGTAAATTTGGCATACGGCATAATCCATTGGCTGGGCGTAACGGGGTCATAGCTCCACTTGAGGAGGGGCTAAGTGAAGCTCAACAATTCTCTTTTCGTACGATGGCGCTTGAAAGTCTGAAGCATAAACGCCACTGGACACACGGCGAAATCAGTTATGAATTTATGGTACGACAGGGCATTGTCGTCGTAGATGCTGTACTTGAATCCAACTATAACATGGCCAACTTGATGATTCGGTACCCTCGTAATACATATGCCGAAGCTGCTTCGGAATCCTGAAATCATTTATCATATAGAACATATAACGAAAGAGGCGATCTTTGGGGAGAAGATCGCCTCTTTCTAATTACGGCTGGAGGGAAGAGATGCGAATTACAGGTTCGAACGACCCGATAATTGCTGCTCAGCCAATTGTACCAGACGTTTGGTGATGTAACCTCCCAATGAACCTGTTTCACGGGAAGTATAGTTACCCATGTAACCGTCTTGAGGAAGCGTCACACCCAGTTCCTGAGCAGCTTCTACTTTCAATTGTTGAAGAGCTGCAGTTGCTTGAGGTACGACAAGATTGTTAGAAGAACGACCTTGAGCCATGTCATGTCACCTCCTTTGATGTTGTATGTGGATATTATGACTGAATCCTAGGAATCTCATTCGTGCTTGAGGCAGATCATTCGTTGGTAAAATTATCCGAATCACTAAAACGGCCATTTATCTTAGACAAACAAGAGCAGCCCTTTGAAATCAAAGGGCTGCTCTTGTTGAAACATTAAGTATATAAAGATTATAGGGTTCGCATGGAATGGCTGAATTACCCTTACTCCGCCTCTGGTGGCGTTTTTTGGATGCTGATCTGGGTATTCAGGTCCACGGTCTGTCCCGGTTCCAGATGAATCAGTCCGGTTTCTTCGTTCGGCAGATTCAAATTTGGTGCGTTCGGAAGCCAGGTATATGGCTCGATGCAGAGGAATTCCTCCGCGACGCCTTTTGTATAAAGCACCCAGTGCTTGAAAAAGGCACGGTCTGCCGAATAATGAATTTGATAACCGTCATCCCGTTGAAGCATGGCTTCGGCTGGTTTGCCCTCTGGGATTTTCAATATCGTGTCAAGGTCGGCTTCCTTCAGGTTTAGTCCGGAATTCAGATGTTCCAGATGGCCAAGCGGTGAAAGATCTCCGGTTGGAATCAGTTCATTATTCAAGGTGTAAATGCCCTCTACAGGCAGATCCAGCGTCCAGCGCTGCGGTTCACCATCGAGCAGGAACCACGTATGGTAACCCATGCCGAACGGGACAGGGCTGGAACCCAGATTCGTTACACGAAGACTCTGCGAGAAGCGGGTCTCCTGAAGGCGGAAGGTCATTTCCAGCTTCAGCGGTACTGGGAATTGGGCAATCCATTTCGGATCATCCGATGATATGAACTCTGTCGAAACGGCGCACCCATCATCCTCTTCCTCTATGTCGCTGACACACCAAGCCTGTGATCGGTGGAGACCGTGAATATGATTGTCGTTCGCGGTATTTTGATCAAATTGATACGATGTTCCGCCGTACTCAAAATGGCCTTTGGAAATTCGGCCTGGCGGAATGAGCATCGGGATGCCGAAGTGGTATGGCTTCTGAAGATAGAAGGCAAGCTCACTTTCATCTGGTTTTCGGAGGATTTCGCGTGAATTTTCAAGGTCTTTGATTCCAATGACATTGTTACCAAGACGAGGAAGGAGAGTCACTTCAAGACGGCCGCTGTTTAAAATATAGGTGTCGTAACCATTCCACTGGCCTTTGGTCACTTGATTCATATCGATGCTCCTTTACTAACGAAAATCATGGTCTGGACGATTAACCACATCATAACAGATTTTTGCGGAAAGGGTAAAAGAAATGCTTCAAAACATTGGGCGACTTGATTCTAAAATGGAATTGACAAGGCAGAGCAAGAGTTTTATCATTGCATGTAATAGTGATCCAAAAATGATTGAAACACGATGACAAGGACAAGTAAGCAGGTGCGGCCCATCCTTCAGAAAGCCGGTGGTTGATGTGAACCGGTGGATCCGCTTTGCTGAATGGACCTTTGAGTGCTAGGCTGAACAGGGATTATACTGTTATTCCTTAATATGCCGGCCGGGTATTCTCCGTTACAAGAATGGAAGGCTGCAGTTTAAGTATTAGAGTTACTGCAGCGAATAAGGGTGGCACCACGGTCTCACGTCCCTTGCGGATGTGAGGCCTTTTTGCGTTCATATATGTTCCCCTGAGCGGGGCAGACTTTGGATTAAAATATTTAAATAAATGGAGGGCAAGTCATGAAAACTGTATTATCGGGAATTCAGCCGAGCGGCAATTTGACGCTGGGCAACTACATCGGAGCCATTAAAAATTTTGTTAAGCTCCAAGACGAGCATGATTGTTACTTTATGGTTGTCGATCTGCATGCCATTACGGTACCCCAGGAGCCAAGCTCGCTCCGAGATCGCTCCGAATCGGTGGCGGCACTGTACGTAGCAGCCGGTATCGACCCGAATCGTGCCAATATCTTCTTGCAGTCCCATGTTCCTCAGCATGCCGAGCTCGGATGGATTATGACAACGATGGTAAATATGGGCGAATTGGAACGGATGACGCAATTCAAGGACAAATCGGAAGGTAAAGATTCCGTAGGAGCCGGTTTGTTTGTCTATCCAGCGCTCATGGCTGCAGATATATTGCTGTATAATGCCAATCTGGTACCGGTAGGAGATGATCAGAAGCAGCATTTGGAAATCACGCGCGATTTAGCTGCACGGTTCAATCATCGGTTCGGTTCCTATTTCAATATTCCGGAACCGTTCATTCCGGAAGTAGGCGCACGAATTATGTCGCTGGATGATGCTTCTAAAAAGATGAGCAAGAGTAATCCGGTTGAGGGCAGTTATATTGCGATGCTGGATACGCCGGACCAAATCCGCAAAAAAATCAGCCGGGCTACAACCGACTCCGGAGCCGAAGTGGTCTATGACCCGTCCGCTAAACCAGAGGTTAGCAATCTGATGAGCATCTACTCGGAGTGCGCTGGGGTGTCCTTGCAGGAAGTACAGGCGCGTTTTGAAGGAAAGATGTACGGGGCATTCAAAAAGGAGCTTGGCGAAGTTGTAGTAGCCGCTCTGGAACCACTTCAAAACAGATACTACGAAATTCGCCAAACCGGTGAAATTCATGACATTCTGGCCAAGGGAGCAGAGCAGGCACAGAAGACTGCAGCTCAAATACTGGATGGCGTCAAGGACAAAATGGGCTTTCTGGCTCCTAAATAAGCAGGGTTCTTCCTAAGAAGGCCTGCGTTTGGATTTGATAATGAATCCCCAGCCTATGTTGAGAATGGAGAGTAGAGCCAGACCGACAGCCAGAAATCCGTTGTAGCTGATGGATATGGCGGAAGCGGTCAGCAGGACGATCGAAGAGACCGCAAACCATAGGGATAAGCCTTTACTCATATGAAAAAAACCTCCAAAGATAAAAATTAAAAAAATACGTATAACGTTGCAAGAAGGAGCCATAATAAGTTTGCAAGCTTGCACTGGAATAACAGACATTCAGTGAAGGGAGATATTTAATATGGCACGCCGCAGCAACAATTTGGTTGTACCTCAAGCTACTGCAGCATTACAACGTTTGAAACTCGAGGCTGCTCAAGAACTAGGCGTAACGATTCCTCAGGACGGTTACTATGGTAACTATACTTCCCGTGAAACAGGATCCCTGGGTGGATACATTACAAAACGTTTGGTACAGCAAGCAGAACAGGCTCTTTCGGGGTCTGGCCGCACGCTGTAATCTCTTTTTCATAACGTGAGTATGGAAGCCCGGAGCGCTATGATTGCGCTCCGGGCTTTGTATTCATATTAAGGATTCGACACCCACCTTTGCTACATAGACAAATTGTGCCTTAAACAACGGCATAACGTCAAGATTATATCGCTTCCAAATGTCACTGAATTGTCATATAGATGGAACGAATTCCGAATGATTGCTAAACACTTTTTACTAATGATATGATAAACTTTATAGCGGAGGCAGTACTTCCTCCATAACGACAGATACAAGGAGGAACGTTTACACGTGGATAATCACTTGAGATACCAGGCTCCTTCAGAATCCGCAGCACTTGCCTCGGCAGCGCCTGCACCTCCCGATAAGGCGGGGACTTGGAAAGATTTTATCACGGTGACGAAACCCGGAATCATCCGGTCAAATTTGATAGCGGCTTTTGCCGGATTTTGGCTAGCATCGCGTTGGGATATCCAATTTGGATTGATGATTATGACACTTCTCGGAACCGTGCTTGTTATGGCTTCGTCCTGTGTTTTTAATAACTATTTCGACAGAGAGCTCGATATGAAGATGGAGCGTACACGGAATCGTTCACTTCCAACCGGACGGCTGACACCTAAGGTTGTTCTTTGGTATGCCATCATTCTTGGAATCGTTGGACTAGCCATGTTATTCCTGTTCTCAGGGGTATTGGCAGGTATATTCGGAGCGATCGGAATGTTCGTATACGTTGTGGTATACACATTATGGTTAAAGCGGTCATCAACATGGAGCACATCGGTAGGCGCTATTTCCGGAGCGATGCCTCCGGTGATCGGCTATGTGGCCGTAACAGGAAGCGTAGATATGGCAGCGGTTTTGCTGTTCGCTCTACTGTTTCTCTGGCAGCCCCCGCATTTCTGGGCGCTGGGCATTCGCCGCGTTGAAGAGTACCGCGCAGCAGGCTTCCCGTTGTTGCCGGTCGTAAAAGGAATTAAACGCACAAAGTATCAGATGATTCCTTACCTGGTACTTCTTATACCGATCCCCATCCTGATGTACACGTATGGGTATGCCGGTATATTCTTTCTGGTTATCGGACTCCTTCTGGCGATTTGGTGGCTCTACGCCGCACTCCAAGGTTTCCGTGCCAAGGACGATGAAGCTTGGTCCAAAAAAGTATTTATTATCTCCATCAACTACTTGACCTTGAGCCTGATCGTTCTCATACTCAATACCACCTTTTAATAGGTGGAAGGGCTTTAATGCTGCACTAAACCTGACAAGAACAGGGATTGCCTGAGACGAAGGGAGAACGGGGAAGGTCATGAATGCATTCAAACGTTACAAATGGACTTGGGTACTACTCGCTGTATGCGTAATAGCAGCTATTTACCTGGTGTACAACTCGCTAGGATTCGGAAAAGAAAAGTTTCCTATCGTTCGTGAGGTTGCCGCTTACTCCATGGAGAATGTGGATGGAAAGACGATCACATCGGACGATACCAAAGGCAAGGTAAAGCTCATGTACTTCTATTTCACCAGCTGCCCGGATGTATGCCCGATTACGACATTGGTTCTTTCGCAAATACAGGAAGACTTGAAGAAAGAGGGCCTCTTCGGAAAAGAGGTTAACTTCGTGTCCATCTCCTTTGACCCGGAAACCGATACGAAAGAGAAGATTAAGGAGTTTGGGGACCGCTTCTATGCTGATTATAACGGCTGGTACTTCCTTCGCGGAGATCAGGAGGAAACGCGGAAGCTGATGCAGGATTCTTTCAAAATCCCGCTGCTCGGCAATAACTCGACGAATTTTACGCATGGCAATTCCATTGCATTGGTTGACCGGAATAACAATATTCGGAAGACCTATAATGCAGCAGACCCGGCCCAAGTGAAGACCGAGGATATTGTGAAGGACATTAGGACCTTAATTAAGGAATAACTTATAGGTAAAACCAAAAGGCGCGCTCTATCGTTAAAGATGGAGGACGCCTTTTTTTATTTAAATAGGGATTTCGGATGTATATACGTTGTGAATGAGATCTTGACAAATTAGACAAGGTTCATCAGAACTCAGCAGGAAGCGGGTAAATGATGAACTCTTCCAGCCCGGCCTTCTCTAACTGGGCAATCAGGTATTCGTCAGGCGTTCCTTCAACCCCGGCGTATCCCCGGCGTGTATAAATGTGTTCGGCATCAGGAAAGACGTCGCGCAGGGCACCGCGAATTTTTTTGCCGGAGCTGTCGTTATCCATAAAAAGATACACCTCTTGATCCTTCACCTGTTTATGAAGGCTTTCCAGCTTGGCGGTGTTTAACGTTCCGAATGTGCACAGGATGGTTATATCCGATGTCAGCAATCGGCGTAGTCGGCTCCGGTCGTTCTTGCCCTCTACAATGAGGAATATCGGCATCTTTTTCACCTCTGTCATGATACGGAGATCCTTGGCGGCATTCCCCGGGAAATGATAACCTGCCGTCGAATGATGGTTGTGTCGAATGGTGTATGTATAGTGTAACTTGTTTTTTATCGATCATGCAAAGCAGGCAAAATAAAACGGCCATCCACTGGATGGCCGTAACAAGGTTAACCCATGTATTCTAGTAGAAACAGCTCAGGATGATGACGAGCAGAATATACAATACAAGAACCATCCCTACAGAATTTCCATGGCCTCCTGTATGACAATGTTTATGATGATGAACATGACTCATGATTACTTCACCCCTTGGTTAGATGTCCGTGGTCATTTGCCACACTGTATCTTATGTGGATTTACCCATATGGATTGTGTATTGGCCCATTCGCATCTTTTTGGGCGCTGGCTCAAGCCCGGTACAGCTTCATTAAACGGTTGAGATTGGGGTTTCTGGTGAGATGGCTGTTAAAGGTGCTTCACGATTGCGTTTGGGGAGCAGCAGGAGCACGGTCATCAGCATCAGAAACGCGATAAAATAAGGGGACACCACCGTTCGGAGCTGTCCAGCCGCAATAGGACCTACAAAGGAACCCAGCGACATGGCGATGGATTGCAATGAGAATACTTTCCCGAGTCTGCCTCCGCCGCTTAGCTCAATGAAGAGTGAAGATAATGCCGGAAACAGCAATCCTTTAGCAAGCCCCAGTGCAAACAGGATAATCATAATCGGTACCTGATGAGCTGCAGCGAGGGCGTAGAAGCAAATAGCCAGCCCCAGTACGCCGACGGCCACTCTGATATGGGGCGCATAACGATTGAGAAACAGCATGCTTAATGTGACCAATGCTCCAAGACTAATGACGGAGAATAGAAGTCCGGTGGACATAATGCTGGCCAGCCCGCTTTCCCGCAGCGGTATTTCAAAGAACAGGATTCCTTGAGAGCATGCGATAGCAAACGGGATCAAATATAAGCGCAAACTAAAAGGAAGCCGCGCCGGTGTCCCATTGTTGATCGGCACAGCCTGCCCCTTATCTTTAGCGGTGGCTGACAGAGGCTTCGGGAGACTGAGAAACGCCATCAAGCCGGTAAAAATCAAAAGCCAGCCCAGACTCTGGAATGTACCGGAAAATCCTGCTTTGGCTACAATGAAAGCTCCGGCGGCCGGGGACAAGACAGAGGCAAGGGTGTGGACCACGCCATGACCGGACATATATTTGCCTTGCGTAACTGGATCCCGGGAGAGTGACGCAAGCAGTGCCAGACAGGCAGGTGACAAAAAGGCCAAGACGAAACCGCTGATCGAGCGGAGCACGAGCAGCTGCCAGGGCAATTGGACATGAGCCTGGAGGAGCAGAATAACACCAGCAGCGGTTAAGCTGAAAATAATGTAGCGTCTGCTGCCGTGCCGATCGATCAGATTGCCTGCAAGCAGATTGCCAGGCAGATGGGTTAAAGCATAAATGCCCATCATCCAGCCGATGAACGTGGGGGCTGCGCCAAGGGAGATGGCAAAGGGCGTCAGTACAGGATACTGAGCATGCAAATCAAAAAACGCCAGAAACAAAAACATATAGAGCCATAAAGCGGTTTTCAATATGGCACCCTCCTATCCGGCAAAAGTTGATATGTTACTACTACTTGTACGTTCGAAAGGGCAAGCTTATACCTTTTTGTGAAAAGACCCGGTTGGCTGACAGCTTTGCGGGGTATCATGTATAATTAATAAGACGGCCCTGAACCGCCGTTTTTGAAACGATGAACGGGAGTGAATTGAATTGGATACTCAGGTCTGGATTGAATTTCTCAAACAAAACTGGCTGGTCATTGCCATCGCCTTAATTGTCTTGTTTATTGTGCTGAATGTGGTGAGAACCGTTATTAAGTGGGCGCTTGCCGTACTCATCATCGTGGGATTGCTGGTGTACAGCGGAATTTCCCTCGATAAAATCGGCGAGGTTGTAACCACGGTGAAGGAAGAAACGGTGGATACGATAAAAAAAGAAGCGCTGAACATGATGATGAAAGAAGCGAAGGAAGCGAAATATACTTCGAATGGGGACGGTACCTACTCCATTAAAGCTCCCAATCTGGAGCTGAAAGGAAGTTCTGGTTCCGAAGAGGTTGAAGTGACGTTCCGCGGTGTTTCGGTAGGAAAGTGGGATATCAACGATACGATTCAGAGCTTTATCGATGATGCCAAGAGCAATACGACCTCGAAATAAAAAGATGAGACGCAATCGGAAGCGATGTACGAGGGCAGCAGCTTTATAGTACTGCAGCTCGCTACATCGGTTGACAAGACATCATGGGGAGAGGAGGGGATACCGTTGATGTCGGCATGGAAGGATAGTGTGCTGAGTGGGAACGGAATCACCATCTTGCTGCTGCTGATTGTGGCTTTTTCACTATTGCAGGGATGGAGTCGCGGAGCCTCCCGGTCAGCCGGGAAGCTTGTTTTTTTTCTGGGGGATGCGGTGCTGCGCCTGGTCGGGCTTGCGATCTCCGTTCCTTTTACATTATGGTTATCGCCAAAAGCAGGCGATTGGCTGGGCACGGTCTCCACTTTACCGAATCGAGAGCTGCGCTTCTGGGAACAGGTTTATTATACAGCCGTAAAATCGCTGGCGGATTTCCCGCTGCTGCGGTTTGCGGTGCTGTTTATGTTAAGTTACGCCCTTATCGTATTTATGCTGCGTCTGCTCGTTTCCCTGATCATGGGAGGCAGGCTGGGACTTTTCGGAACGAGAAAAGATACCTCGGCATCACTGCTGAGCCGGCTAACAGGTGCTGGAATTGGTGTCATCATGGGAGCTGCGCGGAGCATTATTGTCATTGCGATCTTATTCATCTACGTCAGTCTGAATCCCGATCACGGCTTTAGCCGGTATGTTGAGGCTTCACCGGTTTATCAGCAGGGAGCGAGGGCTGTAATAGAGCCTTTGTCGGGTTCTCTCGTCCGCGAGAAGCTGCCAGTGTTTACCCAATCGGTTCAGGAAGAATTGAATGGGATCATTCAGCGGAAGTATGAGGTCATCGACCACAAGATTCCCGAGGGCATTGAGCAGACGGCAGCCCATGTCGCGAAGGGCGCGTCAACCGATGAAGAGAAAGCGCGAAAGCTCTATGATTGGGTTGGCAGCCGGATCGCATATGATCACGACAAAGTGACGCTGTATGAAGAGCAGCGGATATGGAAAGAGCAGACACCACAGGATACGTACGATACAAAGTTAGGCGTGTGCATTGATTATGCCCGGCTGTATGCCATGATGGCCCGGTCCCAGGATCTGAAAGTCCGGGTCGTAACCGGCAGGGGATATAATGGACAAGGCGGTTATGGTCCGCATGCCTGGAATGAGGTCTACTTGAGTGAAGAGAAGCGGTGGATACCCCTGGACCCGACCTGGGCACAGAGCGGCAATTGGTTTAACCCGCCGCGCTTCAACGAGACGCATATTAAAGAGCAAGTGTTTTGATCGGTGTATGGATATGGAGAAGGGCGGACTTTTGAGCAAGGGAAGTCCGCCCTTGCCTATCAGGAGGGCCCTTCCAGATGAAGTGGGGGGGCGTTTATGTTAATATGGGTTTATGTGATTGTGGATAAAGGGGAGAAGCATACGTGAAAGGGTTTAGGCCGGATAAGCGCAAACAAGAAGAACAAGATGCCGGCAGTCAGTTTAACTTGCGGGTTAATCTATTTTTTTTCAGCACTTTTATCATATTCTGTGTCATTATTATACGTCTTGCTATACTGCAGTTTGTTGAAGGGCCTGAGCTAAAAGAGCTCGAAACCGGTGGGCAGGTTAAAAATTTCCCGCTTCAGCCGATCCGGGGCAGCATCATCGATGCTTCCGGAACGCCGCTTGCATACTCGACACCCTCCCAAGCATTGTATTTAACGCTGTTAAAGGATTACAGTTCATCCGAACGAGGGAAGAAGAATCGTCCGGAGATCGAAAAGCTGGCCGAGGAAATGGTCAAGGTCTTCGAACAGTATGGTGATCCAAAAGCCGAAAAGTTGACGGTAGATGATGTGATCAAAGCGATGGACCTGGAATTTAACAAGCAGCCGGGTTATGAGCCGAGACGCATTAAGGCAGATCTCTCGACCAAAGAAGTGGCTTACTTTATGGAGCATAAGAATGAGTATCCTGGGGTCGAGGTCGTGGAAGAGAGCCAGCGCCAATACAACCCGGACAAAATTGCCGTTCAAACGATTGGTTATTTGAAAGAGTTCCGCGGCATTAAGACACTGGATAAATATAAGGAGATCGATGAGCAGAACAAGAAGCAAAAGGATCCGGGACTCATCTACACGGAGCAGGAGAAGGTCGGCGTAGACGGACTCGAAATGATGTTCCAGGATGAGCTGCGCGGCAAGAACGGATACATCGGCATTCCGATTAATCCGCAGAACATGGCGGACGGGGTGCCGACCATGATCGCCCCGGAGAAGGGTTACAATATTCATACGACGATCCATAAGGATATTCAGAAGGTTACACAGCAGGCGATCATCGATCAGTTGAAATGGCTTCATACTAATACGGTTTCCGGTAAAACACATCCGAATGCGCAAACGGGTTATGCCGTAGCGATGGAAGTGGATACCGGGAACATTGTCGCCATGGCCAGTATGCCGGATTATGACCCGAATGTGTGGGAGAATGGAACCGATGATTGGGAAACCGTCATGAAGTATTACGGCAACGGAACGATCTCTCCATACAGTTCCGGTCGATCCGGCAACAATCTGGAATCGGTTGTGCTGCTCGGCTCCACCATGAAACCTTTGACGGTATTGATTGGACTTAATGAAAAATTGTTCGGACCGAACGATTATTATTATGATGGCGGTGCAGCATTTTTCGGTAAAGATAATACGAGAGTTCGGAACTCAGGCGGTAAAGCCTATGGATCTTTGAATGCCCGACAAGCGATCGAGCATTCCTCCAACGCCTTTATGGTTGACTGGATCGGGGAACGACTGTATAACAAATACGGCTCCGAATCCGTTAGAATATGGGATGAATACATGAGGGAATTCGGGCTTGGGGTATCTACCGAATCCGGCCTGCCGAAGGAGCATAAAGGAATCATCGAGTATACCAATATCGAGCAGGCGGGAAGTTATCTGGCTGCCATGGCATACGCTTCATTCGGACAGTCCGGTAAATATACGACGCTCCAATTGGCACAGTATGCCAGCACGCTTGCCAATCGGGGAGAACGCATTCGGCCTCAGCTTGCGAGCAAGATTGTGGATCAGGACGGCAATGTGATCAAGGAATTCAAACGCGAGGTATTGAATAAAGCGGAATTCCCGCAGCAGTACTGGAATGAAGTCATTGCAGGGATGAATACGCAGGGACTTCGAGCTTTTGAAGATTTTAAATATGATTTTGCACGGAAGACAGGAACATCCGAGCAGGATATTTATAAAAACGGTACTCGGATCCGGGTGGAAAACGGGGTGTTCATCGCCTTTGCACCACGGCAAAATCCGAAGCTGGCTGTCGCTGTCGTCATACCGGAAGCAGGCTTCGGTTCCCAGAGTGCCGCGCCGGTTGCCCGCAAAATTTTCGATGCGTATGACGAAATTTACGGACTCGACGGTACGCCTCACCCTAAAAAAACCGAGGGTGGAAATGAGGATGGCAGTTCCAACGAATAATAGGAAACAGTAAAACGGCAGCCAATAGCCCTGCAGGGTTGGCTGCCGTTTTTTATCCGTTACACATGGGAGTCCGGGGCCTTGTCTGCCACCAGATTCAGGACAACGTTAAACTCCAGCAGCGCTTTGAGTCCGCAGAGGACCATGGTGTATCCTCCCATGGAATCCATAGCTCTCTGCACCATTTCATCCGCACTGCCTGTAAATCCGGAGTGGGTAATGGCAACGAAGGTCTCATGACCGCCGCGTGACGTGAATGTCCACTCGGTTTTGGTTTGGTCCGAAGACTCGATCGCGATGCGGCGGTTCACTTCAATATGTTGAACGTACACGTCATCATGTACCCCATACATCTCCCAATCCCAGCGGATATGACGGCCTTCCTCAAGCTTGCCGCTGCTTTTGGTAAACCAGAACTTGGTTGTGATCTCAGGGTCGATGAAAGCCTCGAATACTTGGGCTACCGGTCTTCGAATCAGCATTTCTGCCGTTACGACGGGGTTCTCATTGAGTTTGGTCATATGATTTTTATGACTCCTTTCGGGGTTGTCTTAGTAAGTATCGTAGCATAAAGGAAATCATATTCTTTCTTTTACATTGCTCATTCATTTCAAGGGTCGTGTGATTTGTTCGAGCTCTTGGGGAATCCTACTTGATCCTAGGCTTTTCCTCAGTTTTGGCCCGTCTGGGGGCTGCTATTCATGAGGGATGTTTTGGCGACCTGCCTTTTGTGGTAAAATGTCGTTATGTTTGCTTGTGATTCGTAAGGGGGTTAATACCATGAAACATAAATATCGATTGTTGGCACTGGATATGGACGGTACGCTGCTGCGGGACGATCATGAGGTGTCCGAGGAAACCGTGAAGTGGATCAAAGAGGCGGTACGGCACGGCATTCATGTCTGCCTCTCGACAGGCCGGCCGTTTCAGGATGCTTATCCGTATGCCAAGCAGCTTGAACTGACGACACCGATGGTAACGGTGAACGGCGGGGAGGTATGGCGCGCGCCATATGAATTGCACCGCCGGGCGCTGCTCGACAGCAAGCTTGTGGAGCAAATGCATGCACTTGCCATTGAAACCGGATCATGGTTCTGGGCGTATTCAGTAGAAAGATTGTATAACTCTGAGAACTGGATCGGCGATGTCGCGAATCAGGAGTGGCTGAAGTTCGGTTACACCACGAATGATCATGAGGTACGCCACAACATTCTGATGCGCCTGCAGGATATGGGTGGACTGGAGATCACGAACTCCTCGCCGGATAACCTGGAAATCAATCCGCTCGGCGTTAACAAAGCGACCGGAATCGGACAGGTGTGCGAGCTGCTCGGAATCAGCATGTCTGAGGTCGTAGCCGTAGGGGACAGCTTGAACGACCTGGCTGTGATTCAGCAGGCCGGACTCGGCGTGGCCATGGGCAATGCCCAGCAGACGGTAAAGGATGAAGCGGACCTTGTGGTTTCCAGCAACAATGAGGACGGTATCGTTGAAGTCATCAGGGATCATATTTTGATCGAAGGGTGAGATGTTGATGGACGTATTGGGCTGGATTATCGTCATCGCTCTGTTTATCATTGGGATGGCCGGGGCGATTTACCCTATTCTGCCGGGGGTTATCGCCATTTACCTGGCGCTGTTTGTTTACGGCTGGTTCTTTACATTCGAGCATTACAATACATGGTTCTGGATTATTCAGACGATCATTCTGGTGGTGCTGTTCATTGCCGATTATGCGGTTAACGCCTGGGGAGTTAAGAAGCTTGGCGGTTCCAAAGCCTCGATATGGGGCAGCACCATCGGACTGATTATCGGACCGTTCGTTATACCCGCTTTTGGATTGATTATCGGACCGTTCCTCGGGGCGTTTCTGGGTGAAATGCTGGCAGGCTCGGGACCGAGCAAATCCATGAAGGTTGGTTTCGGATCGGTCATTGGATTGTTCAGCAGCATTGTGGTGAAGGTTATTTTACAGCTCGCGATGATTGTTATTTTCTTCATTTGGATTTTCTAATAGACGCTTAGGAATCGCTGTAAGAGGCGCTTTGGAGGAGAAAGAAGGGTAGGGTTTTGTCAAAGAAAGAGTCATTTATTAAAGGCACCATCATCTTGGCCGCTGCTGCGCTGGTAGCCCGGGTGCTGGGCCTTGCTCAGCGGGTGCCCCTGGAGCATATGCTGAATGATATTGGGGATGCCTCATTTACGATCGCCAATAACGTATATTTAATGCTGTTAACGGTAGCAACGGCCGGCATTCCCAGCACGCTCAGTAAAATGGTATCCGAGCGTCATGCTTTGAACAAGCCTGCGGAGGCCCGGCGTGTCTATCATGCTGCACTTATTTTTGCCGGAGCAGCGGGTGTTGTCATGACGCTGCTGCTTTATTTCGGAGCTCCTTATTATGCGACCCATATTGCTAAGCAGCCGGAGGCAGCCGCGGCCATTCAGGCACTCGCCCCAGCGCTGCTGCTGTTCCCAGCCATCGCCATGATGCGGGGATACTTCCAAGGGCGCAATAATATGACGGCTGGCGGGATATCGCAGATTATCGAGCAGATTGCACGCGTTCTGACAGCGATCGGCCTGGCCTACATGCTGCTGCGGATGGGATACGACGATACCTGGATCGCGGCCGGTGCCTCCTTCGGGGGCGTACTCGGCAGTATCGGAGCATTTGCCGTCATGCTGTACTTCACGGTAAAACTTCGCCGAAGTGATCGTGAGCTCAAGATGCCGGCGGCGGACCGCTCCATTCCGCTTGGCGGGATATACCGGGATATATTCACGATGTCTATACCGATTGTGCTGTCTTCCCTGGCGGTTCCGGCTGTGAACTTCATTGACAGCTCCATCGTGAAGCCGCTGTTGATTGGGCAGGTTGGTCTGGGACAAGCCACCGCAGCCCTCGCGGTATTGGGAAACCGGGCGCAGAGCGTCGCGGGGATTCCGCCGATTCTAGCCATTGCCCTTAGCACCTCGCTCATTCCGATCATCTCTGCCGCTTTTGCGAAGAAAGATCAGGAGCATTTGGAACAACAAGTGACGCTGGCTATGCGTATTGCCATTTTGACAGGGATGCCGATGGTGATTGCGCTATGCGTGGCCTCCTATTCCATCAACGGTTTACTGTTTAGTTCCTTGGGCGGCAGCGGGATTATTGGATTTCTGACGTTCGGTACGATTTTCCAGATCACGATGATGACTACAAATTCCATTCTTCTTGGAATCGGCAAGGCCAAGCTCTCGATGATTCACGTGATGATCGGAGTTGTGGTCAAGCTTGCCGCCAGCTTCCTGCTTGCTCCGTTCTTTGGGATCTACGGTATCATTGGGAGCACGGCTCTTTGTTTCCTTGTCATTACGATACTGAATATAAGATCGATTAAAGCGATTGTATCCTTCTCCATCCTGGGCAAACGCTGGACGGGCTTCGTACTGACGGTGCTTGCCGCCGGTGGAATCGGATATGGCCTGAATCTGGCCGGTATTCAGATGGTTGATGTCATGCCGGCACGGTTGGCATTCCTGCTGACTTGCCTGGTTGTAGGCGTGGCCGTGGTCATTATATATCTTGTCCTGCTGGTGGTGTTTGGCGTATTGCGCCAATCGGAGCTGAGCAGTTACCCGCGTCTTTTGCAGAAGGTGTTCCGTCCGCTTATGAGACTGCAGCCTGCACGTATGCGGGAGCGGGGATAAAGACATAGACACTGAAGCGTTTTGAAAAAACGCACATCGGAAGCATAAGCTTCGGTGCTGAAAATCGACCTTTTTGAACACGCACTTATAATGTGAATAGAACGGAACGGAGACCATTCTTGCAGTATCGGGACGGTCTCTTTTCATTTTAATGCCGCCGCTCGAACTGATCAGACACATCATGGACGATGGAGGTTTTCTCCAGAGCGGCCCGATGGGCGTGGGTGATATCCGGCAGCAGCGGCCGTAACGGTTTGCGGATATGCCTGAACATCGCGCGGCCCTGATACCAGTCGTACCGGGGAATCGGCTCGGGAGTTTCATCCTCCCAGATCTCCTCAAGATGAGGGCTATACAGACGCTGGCCACCCGGGAGCCATTCCGATGTGATGAGGTCAAATCCCTCGTGGCCATGATTCATGGCTTGCTCAAGGGTCGGCGTAAATAAGGCCGGCCAATAGTCGGCGCGCGATCCCTGGTGCTTGGTGGACCGTGCGAATGCCAGTACGGCGCGGTATATCTCCTCATATCCAAATAATAAAGCATACAGCGAACGGCCTGCCTTGATCCGAATGGACAGGTCGTCAAACTTGGGTAGGGTAAGTCCGGCCAGCGGCCTGGCTGGGGAAAGGGGCTTTTGGGCAGGGCTTGCGCCCGACTCCGTTCGATGGACTTGGCCCAGCGGAAACACGATTTGATTCAACCGGGTCAGCTCATGCAACCGAAAGAAGGGATCCTGCAGAATATGCTGTCGGTAAAAAGGATGTCTCGCCACACGCCCCTCAATATAATTCTGTTCATTAATGATGAGACCCACCGTAAGCAGCGAACTGCCCTGATCCTGCCAGAACTGCTCCCAGAACGGTGTCATGAATGATGAAACATGAAAGTGGGGGAGCAAATGAAATAGGGGCTTGCCTTTTTTTCGACTGTGTATATAGAGAAGCAGCTGGGGGTAGGCGTCCTGGAAGATCAGCGCATTGCAGCGTTCCAAGAAACGATACAAATTGCTCTTGAATGTCGGATCCATGAGATCCGACATCAATCCGCCCTTCAGATCGCTCATATTCCACCCGGCATTACGTGAGACCATATGGGCCAGCAAGGCCCAATGCAGCTCAGGGTGTGACACATAACAGTCCAAATAGGCTTGCGTACGAGTCACATTGCTGCGATTGGCTTCGGCTGCGGCCTCTTGAATATGATGAATCAGCTCCTGCTCATCTTGAGATAGCTGAACATCTGCACCTGGCTCATGAATCCGAATGTCGCTATACCCTTGAATAGAAGGGAACGGAAACGGGGAAACGCTCTGCTGCAGATAGGGATGAGAGGAGAGAATGTTCTTGAGCTGCCTGCGAATCGTTCTAACGGCTGTGGGATCCCATTGCAATTCATGTCTGCTTGTCCGGAGTTTTAAGGAGAATCTCCACGATGCGATCATCCCCAACCATGATTCTGTCAGGGCTTGCGGAAGGGTTGCCGTCCATGACCGTACGTCCTTGCTCAGGTTTTTTTTATCTTTGACTCCGTTCGAGTGCATTCGGGGTCACCTGCACTTTCTAATGGTTAATCCCAGCCTGTGAACATCATAATGTCAGTATGCTCTAAAATTTGACTTCCACTCAACATTTTGATTCACTAAGGGTGAAGGAATTCGACGTAAAGGGGAGATAATCAATGGAAAAAATCACTTCAGAAACAGAATTTCAGGTTGCAATCCAGTCTCCGCGACTGACTGTTGCCGTATTTAAAGCAGACTGGTGCGGCGATTGCAAGTTTATCGATCCATTCATGCCGGAGGTTGAGACGAAGTTCTCAAACCAATTGACTCTGGTAGAGGTTGACGTCGATGCTGTGGGTGACGTGAGTCAGCAGCAAAATATTTTGGGGATCCCCAGCTTTGTTGCATATTCCGATGGACGTGAGCTGGTTCGCTACGTTAACAAACTCCGCAAATCGCGCGAGGAGATTGAAGATTTCCTGCAGCGTGCCGTGGACGTATACAGTACGATTCATAAGTAAGAGTGACCATAGCACCGCCGCCTTGATCTATAACTGGCGGCGGTGTTGTTTTACATATCGGATAGAGGTAGGGCTACGAAGTCAAGTACCTGCATCATGAAGGTTTTTCTCATTTTTGAACATTTTGTCACAATCGCTCAAGTGACCGTAGCCGTAGAATCAGGTATAATGAAATGTGGACTGTGTACGATGCGATCCTGTAAAGGTTTAAATAGTGAATATGAGCAGCAGGTGAGATAAGTGAATGATAAACAATTAAAATGGCTGAGCTACATAACATGCTTAATTATGTTCTGCGCGACGTTCGGGGGCATGGTTGTGACAAAGACGGGCTCGGGACTCGGTTGTGGTCAGGAATGGCCGCTGTGCAATGGTAAATTTGTTCCCGCTTACACGGTATCCTCCATGATTGAGTATTCCCACCGGGCTGTCAGCGGAATGGCGGGTTTGGCGGCGCTGGCTTCGCTGATTGCGTTCTGGAAGTACAAGCGGGATCGCCGGGATTTGATGGCTTATGTTATCGGGACCTCGGTATTCGTCGTGGTGCAGGCGATCATGGGGGCGCTAGCGGTGGTTAAGCCTCAATCGGCTGCGATTATGGCGCTGCATTTTGGCTTCTCGCTAATTGCTTTTGCGAGCTCCGTCATGCTGGCCCTGGGTATGCGGCGGGTAGAACAGGCGAAGGGGCCCGTAGACTTGGAGCGTCTGCCTCGGGTAAGCAAGGGTTTCCGTAATCTAGTCTGGGGCACAACCCTGTATAGCTATATCGTCGTTTACATTGGTGCATTCGTTAGCCACACCGATTCCCGGGAAGGCTGCTCCGGCTGGCCGCTGTGTAACGGGGAAGTGATCCCGGAGCTGAGCGGTGGAGTCGGCATCGCTTTTATGCACCGGGTGGCAGCGCTTCTGCTGCTGATCGTGGTGGCGGTGATGGGGCATTTTGCATATTGGCGCAACCGCGACAACCGGGAGATACAGATGCTGGGCATCTCGGCAACCGTGCTCTGTCTGCTGCAGGTGTTTAGCGGCGCCCTCATTATGGCAACGATGCATAACGAGGAGGTTTACGTATTCTCCGCACTGGGACATACACTGCTGATCTCGGCCTTATTCGGCGTACTCTGTTATTTAAGTGTCCGGGTATGGCAGCTTAGCAAGCCGCTTGAAGCTGAAATGCGGCCGGGTCATAACATGCCTCGTGAAAAGATCGTATAAGTAAAGAAGCAAAAACCATGAAACAAAGAGATCGAATGTAAGGCAACATATGTAAGCAAAGTCCCCGAGCCAGCGTTCGAGGGCTTTGTTGTATAGAGAGGGAATTGATATACCAACCGTCCAACCGTCCGTTCAACCTGTCCGATTTCAGGGAGAGGCACGAAGCGGTACTGGAAACGTTTGATTCGGCAGCGGATTTGTTTATATTTATTAAGATTGACGAAGCCGATATCCCGGGGATATCTCAAGTCGCTCCATTCTGTGGGGGTTGTCTGGTCGTTTCGTGGGCATTCTATGAGAACGATCCTCTGGTCATTGACACACGAATGAAACCGGGATACCCGGATGAGTTATTCCCGCGTGAGGATATCGTGAAGACGGTTAAACGCGGTGGAATCACTATTTTGACAAATAGCGGTCCAAGAAGAACCAAGATTAATTTGATGACGCGAGGGGGTACCGCCATGCTTCGAATGTTACTTGGGGAACAGCCCCGGCACAATAACGGACTGCTTGAGGAAGCCATCGAATCGATGGTCAAGACAACTCGGCTGCTGCAGAAGGAAATGGAGAAAGATCAGGATCCGACGCATGACTTTCGTAAGCTTGAGATTTGGACCCGGGGGTTGATCGTTTCCCTGGATGAGCTGGAACAGAGCTGGAATGCGGCAAGGCATTTCAGTCAATCGGTCAAATCGGGTTACATCGATGACATGTCGATTCAGGAGCAAGGGGAATATCAACGATATGTGTATTTTTACAAAAACGGCTTCATACGCGTATTCTCGATCCTTGACAAGCTGGGGACGGTGTTGAACGATTTGTACGATCTTCATACCTCCAAGGTGAAGGCACATTTCTCTTATTTTACGGTCCTGCGGCAGTTTAAATTCCTGAAGGCCCACGGAGAGCTGGCCAAAGAGCTGGAAGCGATCAAGGAACGTTACAAAACACCGCTGAACACACTTCGGAAACGGCGCAACGCTGAAATCCATTACATGAACTCCGAGATGCAGGATGATTTATGGCAGCGTCATCAAGGGCTGTCGGACAAGATTGAGCTGGAGGATATCGATCAGCACCTGGACGATCTCAAACAGGGTGTCGATATGGTATGCCGGAGTCTAGCGGCTTCTTATAAATATACGAACGAACTGTGGGGGAAAAATGGAGTCAGGGCTTAGGCACAAAATCGCCATGAAATTCCTTTTGACAAAAACCTGAAAAGAATCTATACTAACTATTGCATTCATTAAATGTTATTAAATCAGATCAAATTAATCGGAAAAATTTCATATCGATGTTTTCTTATCGAGAGAGGCGGAGGGACAGGCCCGATGAAGCCCGGCAACCGACTCCAGCGTGTAATTGCTTAACGCAGTGACGCTTGGAGTGACATGGTGCTAATTCCTTCAAAGCTACAGGATACCCCTTGGCTTTGACAGATGAGAAAAGGCGTTGACTTTTACGTAAAGAGGGCCCTTTTTGATTCTACAAAAAGAGGCTCTTTTCTTTTGGGTAAATAGATATGAAGCTACGGAAAAAGGAGGATTATCGGATTGATTGAGCTCAAGCAATTGACGAAGCAGTACGGAAAAGCCGGAACCTTAACCACTGCGTTGTCCGAATTGGATTTGTCGATTGAAAAAGGAGAAATTTTCGGAGTGATCGGACACTCCGGTGCAGGTAAAAGTACATTGATCCGTTGTATCAATTTGTTGGAGCGTCCCACCTCGGGCGAGGTGTGGGTGAATGGTAAGAACTTAACGTCGCTTGGCAAGAAGCAGCTTCAGACGGAACGCCGCAAAATCGGCATGATTTTTCAGCACTTTAACCTGTTATCTTCCGCGACGGTGTACGATAACATTGCGTTTCCGCTGCGTCTGATCAAGACGCCGAAGGCTGAAATGGAACGCAAGGTATCCGAACTGTTGGCTTTGGTCGGCTTGGAGGCGCATCGGGACAAATACCCGTCCCAGCTATCAGGCGGTCAGAAGCAGCGGGTCGGCATAGCCAGAGCGCTCGCAAGCGATCCCGAAGTGCTGCTGTGTGACGAGGCCACTTCAGCGCTAGACCCGCAGACGACCGATTCGATCCTGCGCCTGCTGCTGGACATTAATAAAAAGTTTCATTTGACGATCGTGCTGATTACCCATGAGATGCATGTGATTCAGAGCATATGCGACCGGGTCGCCGTCATTCATCAGGGTGGCATTGTGGAGCAAGGGCCGGTAACGGAAGTGTTCCTGAAGCCGAAGCATGAAGTGACCCAGGAATTTATCCGCCAGGAGATGGACAGCGGCGAAGCGCTGCGGCTGGCCATTCAGGGCCAGGCGAACGGACCTTCAAAGGCGGTGCAGATTACGTTTCTTGGATCGAAAACGTACGAATCGATTCTGTCCCATACCGTCCATGAGACGGGCGTGAATTTTGCAATTCTGCAGGGCACGATCTCCACGATCAAAGAAACGCCGTATGGCCAGCTCATCGTTCGTTTCGAAGGGGAAGAGCGTGCCATCGAAGATACGATCCGGAAGCTGCTGGAACAAGGATTAGACGTGGAGGTGATTCATTAATGTTCGGGCTTGATTTTACCCAGATCGACTGGAAAGAGATATGGACGGCAACATTGGATACCCTTCGGATGCTGGGGGCTTCGGCATTGTTCAGTTTCATCATCGGACTGCCGGTTGGCGTGCTGCTCTACATGGCTGCAAGATCTACATCCGGTTTGGTGCGCTTCGGTTACACGATCCTGTCGTTCATTGTGAACATCCTGCGTTCGGTTCCATTCATTATTCTGATCGTTGCGATGATCCCGATTACGAAGTCGCTCGTAGGTGTTTCGTATGGCGTGCTGGGAACCATTCCGCCGCTCGTGATCGGCGCTGCGCCATTCTTCGCCAGGCTCGTAGAAACGGCTTTGAATGAAGTGGATAAAGGCGTGATTGAGGCGGCTCATGCCATGGGCTCCTCGACAAGCCAAATCGTATGGAGGGTTCTCCTCCCGGAGGCACGTCCGGGCCTACTGGCGGGGATGACCATCACGATTGTAACCCTGGTATCTTATACCGCGATGTCCGGTCAAGTCGGGGGCGGCGGATTAGGGGATTTGGCCATCAAGTATGGCTATTACCGTTATGAGACCGAGATCATGATTCTGGCCGTTGTGTTGATGATCGTGCTGGTACAGCTGCTGCAAATGGCAGGAGATCGCCTAGTGCGGCATTTTACAAGAAAATAACGGGATTGATGAGGCTTCAAGGAAGACAACATATAAATAATATATTTTTCGGAGGGAGAGTTTTAGAATGAAAAAATGGACATTAGCATTGATCAGCTTGACCCTGGTTACGGTGCTGGCTGCATGCGGAAGCAAGCCTGCGGATAACGCATCCGAGCCAGGGGGAACAACGGGAGGCGGCGGTCAAGAGACCGTAACCTTGAAAGTAGGGGCTTCGCCATCACCGCATGCCAAGATTCTCGAGCATATCAAACCTGCGCTTGAAAAAGAGGGCGTAAACCTGGAAATCGTAGAATTCACGGATTATGTGCTGCCGAATACGCAAGTGGATTCCAAAGAAATCGACGCGAATTTCTTCCAGCACAAGCCTTACCTGGATAACCAAATCAAAGAGCGCAAGCTGGACCTGGAGTCCGTGATTGCCGTTCACGTGGAGCCGCTGGGTGCGTACTCCAAAACCATTACATCTGTGGATGACCTGAAGGATGGAGCGGTTGTAGCCATTCCGAATGATCCTTCTAATGCTGGCCGTGCATTGACGCTGCTGTCCAAGAACGGCGTAATTAAGCTGAATGATGAAACCAAGCTTGAAGCTACCGCCAAGGATATCGTGGAAAATCCGAAGAACCTGGAGTTCAAGGAAGTTGAAGCCGCCATGCTGCCTCGTATGCTGGATGAGCTGGATCTGGCTGTCATCAACACGAACTACGCGCTTGAAGCGGGACTGGACCCAACAAAGGATGCGCTCTTTATCGAAGACAAGGAGAACCCTTATGCCAACCTGCTGGTAGCCCGTCCGGACAACAAGGATTCCGACGCTATTCAAAAATTGGCGAAGGCGCTGACTTCCGAGGACGTGAAGACCTTTATTGAAGAAGAGTACAAAGGTGCTGTCATCCCGGCATTCTAATTCGAGTTCCAAAGCTCGATCATGCTGAATATAAATTCTTCGTATTTTAAGAGAGGGCATTATCCAAAGAGACTTATCGGTCTTGACGGATATGCCCTTTCTTTTTTTGTCTCTACGCCCATCTCTGCCGGGTTGCAAGTTGTTAGGCCTTATCAAATCTTTTATACTGAAGGAAGGATATCCATCTGAGGAGGGAAAGCCTTGAAGGGAAAAGTGGCGCTGATTACAGGCAGTGCGACAGGTTTGGGAAAAATGACGGCTTTGTCATTAGCCCGGCAGGGATGTCATTTGGCTATAAATTATGTAAACAGCAAGGATGAAGCGGAGGCGCTTTCCCGTGAGATTGAGGGGTTTGGCGTGAAATCCATTGCAATTAAAGCCGATATCGCCAGCGAACGTGAGCTGTATTCATTGGTCGATCAGACGGAGGAGCGGCTGGGCGGCATCGATATTCTTGTTAATAATGCGGGACCGTTCATTCGGGAGCGTCGTCTGTTCTCAGAGTACAGCCGCGACGAAATCGTACATATGGTGAATGGCAATTTAACCGGCGTCATGCTGCTGGACCACCGCGTTCTGCCAGCCATGCGGGAGAAAAAGTGGGGACGCATCATCCACTTCGGTTTCGGACATGCCGGAGAAGCCCGCGCGTGGCCTCAACGTTCAGCCTACGCGGCTGCCAAGGTGGGCCTGGTTTCCTTTACGAAGACGCTTGCGGTGGAAGAAGCACCGTATGGAATCACCGTGAATATGATATGTCCGGGGGACATCCGCGGAGCAAATAAAGAGAAGACCATCGATGAAGTGTCAGGCATTCAAGATGGGCTGACCCCGCGCGGACGATCGGGAAGCGGGGAAGACGTTGCGAGAGTGATCGAATACTTATGCCTGGATAAGTCGGATTTCATTACCGGCAATATTATGGATATATCCGGCGGACTGGACCCGATCCGCCCGTTGATTAAACCGGAATAACATATCATTCTTTAAATAGCTCCACAAAGTGGAGCCTATGCTTCCGATGCTTATTCCAAATACTTTGAGGGGACCCCAAAACATATAAATGCGATTAAAGAATTGCTTACGCTTCGCTGAAAACTTATACATTCTTTAATCTCAAAAAAAAGAGTCTTGATTCCACGAGGGAACCAAGACTCTTTATAGTTAAAGAAGATTTAGAATACTTGAACTACTTCTTGAATGCCTTCTACTTCTTCAACCAGGGCGCGTTCAATCCCTGCCTTCAGAGTAATGGTGGAGCTAGGGCAGCTGCCGCATGCACCCATCAATTTCAGCTTAACGATGCCGTCTTCAACGTCAACCAGTTCCACGTCACCGCCGTCGCGCTGCAGGAACGGACGAAGTTTATCAAGCACTTCAGCCACTTCATCATATACAGTGGTTTGCGTGTTTTCACTCATCTTGTTCAACTCCTTTCCTCCCTATATTATAGTACATAAACCGGCAAAATAAAATGCCAATCTTAAGGCAGGTCTTATAACAATGTCCATTATCATTGAGTTTTGCACAAGCAATTCCTATTTCGGCACGGATAAAGTTCTGCAGACGCTTGAAGCCGAGTACGATTGTCAAGTGATCGAATACGGCTGTCTGACCAGCTGCGGCCAGTGCTACCTGATGCCCTTCGCTTATGTGGATGGCGAATGGGTCGAGGCCCCTACGGCTGAAGAGCTGCTTGACGTTGTCAAAGCTAGGCTCGAAAGCTTTCAGGACAGCGAAGAGGAAAGCTGACGCTGGATACCTGGCATATTCCGTAAGGAGCAACAAAGCGTCTGCAACCTGCTGGGAGCTAGTAGTGACGCTTGGATTTCCAGAGAACACCGCTCTTCAATATCCTTGGTACCCGGCCCAGCACCGAAGTGCTGCCCATGAGTCCAAAGCCTGCATGTTTGCCGAGGGAGCCGAGGGTTCCCTTGAGCTTCAGCGGAGATACCTTTGGCGTATCCTCACGCCATATAGCTTTCATGACATGTCCCACTTGCTCGGCTTGAGCCCCGGCCGCTTGCGCGCTCGGGACGAACGGGAGGCTGGCGCAGTCGCCGATCACATATACTTCCGGATGGGACGGAACCTGATACCACTCGTTCAGCAGAATGCGTCCGCTGCGGTCTTTTGGCAGATCGAGATCCTGTACGACCTTTACGGGCTGAATGCCCGCCGTCCATACAGCCAAGTCGGTTGCGATAGGCACATCCAGATTGTACACGGCGTCCTTCTCGACTCGGGATACGGAAACACCGCTGTGGATATCCACATGGTGTTCCTCAAACCAGCGATGAATATAAGCAGACAAACGGTTAGGAAAAGAAGAAAGTACCCGCTGTCCCCGGTCCAAGATGGCGATATTAAGGTCAGGCCGGCTTTCACGAAGATCGGCAGCGAGTTCGATGCCGCTTAAGCCTCCGCCAATGATATGAACATGACCATAAGGTCTGAGGTTGTTCAGGTGCAAATAGGTTTCCCGGGATGCAGAGAAAGATTGCAGGCTGAACGTGAATTCTTCAGCGCCCGGTACGCCATGATAACGGTCCGTACATCCCAGAGCAATGGCGAGTTGATCGTATTCCACGGGATCGTTGTTCGTCAGGTTAACAAGCCTCTTCTCCAGATCAATGGATGTGACTTCACCATATACAATTTGGAGGCGGTCATACACCGGGAATTTAACACGAACGGCGGTATCGGCCACGGTGCCTGCTGCCAGCGCGTAATATTCGGTTTTGAGTCCTTGGTACGGCATGCGGTCGATGAGCACGACCTCCACGTCCGGAGGAAGATAGCTGCTGAATAATTCTTGAATTAGGGCAAGACCACCATAGCCTCCGCCGAGAATGACGAGCTTTTTCATAAATTTCTTCCTTTCTCAAGAGATAAGAAGGTGAGCGCCGATTCGCAAGAAAAACGCCGCTGGAAGCGGCTTAGGTTACCCACGCTATATTATCTCTTTAACCTGTTTTCCGTTTTTTGGAACGTCTCTCGTTTGCTTAAATCCCTGCTGATAAGACTTATTCGTAAACCTTGATCTCGTTGTAGAAGGTATCGCGTTCAACCGGAATCCGGCCTGCGCCTTGAATGAGCCAGACGAGCTCTTTGCGTGTCAGCCCTTCCGGTGTTAAAGCTCCTGCAGCATGGCTGATACGTTCTTTCAGGATCGTACCATGGACGTCGGAAGCGCCGAAGCTGAGAGCAACTTGAGTCAATTGCGGCCCGATATTAATGAAGTACGCTTTGATGTGGTCGATATTATCGAGCATCAGACGGCTGATGGCAATGGTTTTCAAATCTTCGTAGGCCGAGTTGCGGCGCATGATGCCTGCATTCTTATTCTTCGGCTGCATGGACAGCGGAATGAATACCATGAATCCATTGGTTTCATCCTGAAGTTCCCGAATTTGCAGCATATGGCGGATCCGGTCCTCATGGCTTTCGATCGATCCGTACAGCATGGTGGTGTGCGTCTTCATACCAAGCTTATGTGCGGTACGGTGAACGTCGAGGTATTGATCCACGTTGGCTTTGTCCACCTTCATCTTCTGACGATATTGGTCAGACAGAATTTCGGCGCCGCCGCCTGTTAAGGATTGGAGACCTGCTTTTTGCAGTTCTTGGAGTACTTCCTTTGTGCTAAGGCCGCTAATCCGAGTGAAGAATTCAATCTCCGCCGCAGTATAGGCTTTCAGAGTTACTTCCGGGAATCGCTCGCTCAATGCCTTCAGGGAATCTACATAGTACTGGAACGGCACATGGTTATTATGTCCGCCAACGATGTGAAATTCACGAATGCCGGGATGAATATGCTGTTCGACATACTCGATCATCTCAGCGCCGGACAGGGTATAGGAGCCTTCCTCACCTTGATCTTTCCGGAAATTGCAAAAAGCGCAGTGGGATTCGCATACATTCGTGAAATAGAGACTCATGTTCTCAATGAAGTAAACTTTTTTCCCGTTCTTGCGCAAATTGGCTTCATTAGCCAGCTGCCCGAGGGTCAGCAGGTCATCGGTTTGATACAAATACACACCGTCTTCAAGATTCAGGCGTTCGCCGCTTTGGACTTTCGCAACGATCTCGGCCATTCTCTGATCGGTAAATGGTGTCACAATTGTGGACATGTTCAATCCTCCTGTTCACACTTGACCTGCATAGAAGATCCAGCAGAAAAAGCGATCATAAAGTGAATCACTCCCGTAAGGGAACGGTCCGTTTATAGTGGTATAACAACAAACACAAACTTCAATAATGGGCTGAATAATTAAATAAGTTTGTGAAAAAATATACAACTGTGGACCAGCCATAACCTTTGCCGCTTTTTAACCGGGGTATGTGACAATTATCCAACAGTTGCCGCCCATGTTCCTTCCCTATTATAAACCTGACCCTTCAGGGTAGCAACACAAATAGAGGAATTGAAAATAGGTTATTGATTACATATCAAAAGCCATCATAACAACCTTGAGCGAATTCGCGAAGAGGAGTATACTTAAAGAGTGAACGAAAAGGAGGGTGACCTATGATTACAATCAGCGACTCAGCTGCAGAACGTTTAAAAGAAATGCTTGCTGAACAGGAAACGCCCAATATGTTCCTTCGACTGGGTGTCACTGCCGGCGGTTGCAGTGGTTTTTCATATGCAATGGGCTTTGACGATAATGAAACGGAAGCTGACGTATATATGGATCTGCAGGATATGAAGGTCGTTGTCGAGAAGGACGATCTGAAATACCTGAACGGCCTGGAAATCGATTTTGAGGAATCCGGCATGACCGGCGGCTTCACCATCCACAATCCGAACGCGACCGTAACTTGCGGCTGCGGTTCGTCATTCCGTACGGCAACGGATGCGGGCAAACCGAACGAAGAGCCTTGCTAATTGGCGTAACCACGCGGTTTTTAATCCGTTGATCTGAACGGAAGCCGTCACGGAAGCCAATGCGCGAACGGACGTTTGGAATTGCGGATAACGGGTCAAAATTGAACGTTATCAATCCCGAATCTTGTACATTAACAATCCTAAAAATGGTGTTTGTGGATTGTGGATCACGACCTCTATTGCGTAGATTTACGCTATGGAGGTCTTTTTTTATGTCATTAAAGAAACGCGAGAGACGTGTACCAAACGGAGCCCGGACGCTGACCGATTACGCCAAACACTACGGGCGGTTAGCGTTTGAGGGTTACAATAAACGAAGACCCCACTAGCACGTTCCTAGTAGGGTATGATTTTTACTTCTCATTAGCATCTGAGGCTATGAACCAAACTCCTAATTCTTTTGATCCCTTAATTGTATATTTGATACCATTTCTTTTAGTCGACTGGTTGATTTGTGAAATGTCAACGCCTTCCGAGAGCAAACCGAGATCTTGAAGCACCCCAGCGCGCTCCTCTGTTGTTAAATCTGGGTTAGTAGAAGCGATCAACAATCCAATGGTTACCAATATATCTGTGCCTGACTGGGCAGTCCCATCCCCAGCACCTACCATCGTCACTTCCCGCACACTTCCATCTGATTTATTAATACTCCCTTGAAGGTAAACATAGTCGCTAATTTTATAAGTAAAGACATCTTGTACCGCGCCATCTTGAACCTTCAATTTTCCAAGTGTCATGTCTATCAAGTTTAGATTCTTGGCTGTAGAATTAAACGCTTTACGGAAACCTTCAACATCCATTCCAATATCGCCTCGTTTTGAGCTTTGCTCAGCTTTCTCTTTGGATTCGGTCTTTTTAGGTGCAGGTACCTTTTTCAGCTCCTCGAAATCTTCACCGCCAAGTGATATGTAAAGTCTTTTTGCTTCTTTGAGGTTTTCCCTTTCAACAGCCGTAACCAATTCATTGAATTTTTCTTTATCTGGTCCAGTTATTTTTTCTGCTTGCTGTTTAAGAACTCCGTTAGCTGATTCAAGTCTTTCCTTGGACATTGTACCTTTTACGGTAAGTTCAATATAAGTCCTTGCTTCACTTAGTAGTATATCTTTATAACTTGCCTGCCATTCTTCATCGGTAGGCTCTGCAATATCCTTCTTTTCTTGGTTATTATCGATGCGTCAACAGTTTTTTTCTCTGAAGCAGTCTCATTTTTTACTACTGGGTTAGTCTTTTCTTCAGACTCATCCATCGAACTGCCTAACGCACCCATTACAATAACGGCTATAATCACCCAAAACCACCATTTTTTATAAACCGGCTTCTTCAACATGATTCCCCCAATTATGTGATAATATGACAAAGATAGTCTATCAGAACTAGGTAATATTTGCTATAGAGGAAATATGCGATTTAGCGGATACTGGCGCTGTTAACAAAAGATCCCGCGAATTGGGATATTGTCTATACAAAAGCTCTGCTATACTGGTATTCACAGAATGGTTATCCTGCGTATAGTACTGGCGGATCTGCAACTTGGGCTGTTAAAAATACTCCACTCGAAACTAATTGGTATGTTGATCTTGAACAATCATGGAGAAATGATAGGCAAGATGGCACTGCAGTAGGACAAGCAGCGTATGGGAGTTTTCATAATTATGATTTTGGTGACCATAATAAAGGAACATGGGTTACTCATAATGTCTATGTTTGGGGAGAAAACAATGCTGGGTTTGACTATGATGCGATTCAGGACATAACTGGTGAAGGCGAACTATTGTTGTGGAGTACAATCGAAATATATTAAGTGAAATTGACCGACTACCTACTATGGGTAGTCGGTTTCTTAAAGTTCATTAAGATGAAGCTAACAGATAACAAGACGATTATAATCCATGTATATCTATATACTCCATTTCCCCCAGAGAAATAAAGAACTACCGGTAACAACCAAACTATAGAAATTAGCATGAGTCCTCTTCTACGTACTATGGCCGAAAAAACTGCCAAACAACCAGGGATAAATAACATAAAGAGTAAGATCGTAATAGTACCCCAATTCAACATTTCGGTAGGGTTGAAAAAACAAACGATAATATAAATCACAACGCTACACAATCCTCCGAAAACTCCTAGCAACTTATCAATAAACATTATCTTCCTCCTCTCTTGAGGTAAAGGAACCTTCTTCCATTCTAATTGATATGTTTTTACAGGTCAGTATAAATTTATGATTTTTAATTTTCACTATTGTACACTATACCTTTGCTTCGGCAAAGAAATACGTGTCCTGTATTTCTGATCCGATCCTTAGTTCGTGTGATTATATCGACTTATGATTATTAGGTTTCCCCTCGTTGTATGAATGAATCAACACTTCAAAGCACAATTTTCTCTTTGACCGAAACATCGCATGAAAAACAGGGAATCCTGCTCATGAGAAATAAGGTGATCGCACGGTTACTCATATTCTTGGTATTAGTAGGATGCGCGGGAGAGAAGAATCTCTTCCATATTGAAGGGACCGTTGAAGAGATAAATCTAAAGGAAGCATGTATTTATGTAGATGGCTTTTGGTTACCGGTAAAAAATGCTGAAACTTATCATGTCGGTGATGTGGTCTTCGCAGAAGTTGAGAGTAAAGCAGAAGGAGACCAATATGACCCCGAGAAAATCACGGTCAATAAAATAAAAATTAGAGAACCATCCAATAAATAAACACGATGGTTAGGCTTCCTTTCCCAAGAACCCCAAAAAAGCAGCCAACTCCGTGTAAAGGGGAGGCTGCTTTTTTGGGGTTCTACCTATCCGTTCAAACCGGAAAGAAGAAGGTATCGTTCAGCATCAGCACAATCATGCCGGCGGCCACAAGCGAAAATACGATGCAGCCCGCTCCGAGCCCTCTGCGCTTATCCTTGATGAACTTGAAGCCCATGACAAAGATAAGAACGGTGATGGCTGCTAGGGCAACCGACATGCCGACAATGGCAATCCAGTACAATATTTCAAACAATGCTGCCAAGGTGACAAAGCCTCCTTTATAGGTATCCATGGTGATGGTTTTATTACGGACAAAGCTCTGTTCTTACTATACGATAGATCCCATCATTTGCAAAGGGAGGCTGCCGTGAGGCCGCAAGAACCCCAATTATTAGGCATACCGTCACGGACAATCATCCAAGACAAAGTGCGGATAGGGGAATAGGATAACGTATGTCATGAATAAAAGGAGGCGAAAGCAGCATGGCGGGAAGACAACTGGCCAGCAAGTGGCTGAAGACGGAAGCGCTGCTGACCGATCCGCAGGTTGCTCCCTACATTCCGGCTACCCAGCCGTATGGAGGGGATACCCTGGTCTCAATGCTGGCCGAACACGAAACGGTCGTGGTCAAGCCGATTGTAGGAACCGGTGGTAACGGAGTCATCCGAATACAGAAGGACGGAACGGGATACTTGGTAACCCATAAGAGGCGTACTGTTCATGTAGATACATTGAATTCCCTGTTATACGTATTGAGCAGAATGAGACTGAGACGGCGCTATATGATACAGCAGGGGATTCATTTGGCTAAAATTCAGGGACGTCCGCTGGATTACCGTGTAAAGGTAGTCAAGGATCGAGGGAGATGGGTATTCCGGGCCATGCTTGGGCGGCTCGCGAGCCCAGGGCTTTTCGTGACGAATATTTGTAAAGGGGGGACGCTGCTTCGTTGTGGTCCTGCACTCCGGCTGTCACTGCCCCATATTAATGCAAGGGAAAAGCGCAATGAAATGCGCCACGTAACCAGACTGTGCATAGCGATACTGGAATCCCATTTTCCAGGGATCGGGGAATTGGGATTTGATTACGGATTAGACAACGAGGGCAAGATTTGGATTTTGGAGGTTAATACAAGACCAGGCTGAATTTTTGTTTAATAATCCCAAATGAAATCGTTTATATGATTTTTTAATAGGGTAATAAAAAAATAACCACAATCTACCGATATTATAATTGATCAATTTTTTTTATAGTAGATTTTCCCCATATCCTGTGTATAACATTTATCCCCATAATCCACTTTGATATGACCCTGTTTTTTACACTTACCAACAAATTATACACAGGATTTCCACAAGAGGTTGTGGATAAGCGAACAGTTGTTCCGTTTTAGCATGTCTGATATGATAGACTCAGGAAATTTGAGGAAGGGGTGTGAGAGGGATGGCTATGTTGACGGATGAGATGCTTCTCGATTCCTATCATATGGCTGTTGAGTTGAAGTTGGAGCGAGAGTTCATCACTCTACTGCTAGCCGAAATTCATAAACGGAACTTGGACACCGATTCCGGCAGCATCCTGCATTAATCAGATTTTTCGTATATAGAATAGATAAATTACGACATGATACGTATATAATGTGGGAGCTTTTAACCAAGTTCTACATATGGTTTGAAGAATAGAAAAGGTATCTTCGATTCCGGGGCGGCGCAACCCCCTCGGAATGAAGATACCTTTTTTTCTATGAATATAGATGTATATGAAGTTAAAATCCTAAATGTCCTTACAATTTCATGTTACTGCTGTGGCCCGGAGCCAATCTGGCTTCAGGATCGAAGTAAACCTTGGCATTGTTCACGGCGGTAGGTGCTTCACCAAATCCAACAGCGATCAGTTTGACCTTGCCCGGATAGGTGGTGATATCGCCGGCTGCAAAAATACCCGGGATACTTGTTTCCATACGGGAATCCACCACAATGGAGTTGCTTTCGATGGCGATGCCCCATTCGGAGATCGGACCGAGGGAGGACACAAACCCGAAATTGACGATGACATCGTCCACTTCAATCTCTTGCGTCTCTTTAGTCTTAATATGCGAAAGCGTAACCTTCGTAATCGTGTCCTCACCGTGTAATTCAGTGATTTCGGTTGGCGTAACGATATTCACCTTCGATGCCATTAGCTGCTCAACGCTATGCTCATGGGCACGGAATTTGTCACGGCGGTGAACCAGTGTAACCTGCTCGGCGATCGGCTCGATCATGAGCGCCCAGTCTACCGCGGAGTCGCCGCCGCCGCTGATGAGAACCTTCTTGCCCTTAAAGCGGCTGAGATCGTTGACAAAATAATGAAGGTTGGTCTTTTCGTATGCTTCTGCCCCTTCAATCTCCAGTCGACGAGGTTGGAACGCTCCTACACCAGCAGTAATGATAACAGCTTTGGCGTGGTGTTCACCCAGATTCGTTTTTACGACAAAATGACGTTCTTCGAGTTTTTCGACAGCCTGTACTTTCTCTTCAAGACGAATGTCCGTTTTAAAGAGCTCCATTTGGGCCGACAGATTATTCACAAGCTCTTGAGCGGTTACTTTCGGAAAGCCTGCTACGTCATAAATATATTTCTCAGGATACAGCGCAGCCAATTGGCCTCCAAGCTGAGGCATGCTCTCGATAAGTTTTACCGAAGCTTGGCGCATTCCGCCGTAAAAAGCAGCAAACATACCTGCAGGTCCGCCACCGATAATCAAAAGATCCGTCATATTGCTGTCTTGTGGCATCGTTGTCATGCGGTAAGCACCTCCATAAAATGAGTTTATATTCGAATCAGACAGACGTTCTTGTCCGGATAAAGCTGATTCAAGAATTCCTTACCTATTATAATCGTCCCGAACCGGCATGAAAAGACGAGAAATGAGTTAAAATACCTAACAATGGAATGGATGCGCTTACTTAGCAAGTAAGGGGATAAATGGCGGAATCATTTGCACATTATATGGCAAAAAAATTCTTGATATTTGCATAGTTTATGCATATGATTAACGTGATAACTTGTGTTCATTACAGGGTAGTCCTATATATTGTCAGCTGGTGCAACAGTAAGGGAAACCTTAGTGTTTCAGCTATGTTTGAACCTTAATGAACCATCAGGTCAAATGATGAAACGGGCTCTGATAAGGGCTCTTCTCTTTTTTTGGATGCAATTTCACAGAATGTTAACATGTGCACCATACTGTATATATAAAGAGTAAGCTGGAAGGAGCAATAGAATGAGCAGCATACCGAAGATCGTAATCCTTGGCGCGGGTTACGGGGGCATATTGACAGCGCAGCGGCTGCAAAAAGAGCTGAATTATAATGAGGCCGATGTTACATTGGTGAATCGCCATGATTATCATTATATTACAACGCATTTGCATATGCCGGCAGCAGGAACAGACAGCATTGAGAACACCCGGGTATCCATTTCCAAGTTGATAGACGAATTCAAAATCGACCTGGTCAAATCCTCGGTTCAGGAAATCCGCCTTCATGATAAGAAGGTTATTCTTGAAGATGGAACGTTATCCTATGATTATCTTGTCATCGGACTCGGCGGAGAGCCGGAAACCTTTGGCATTCCAGGTCTCGCAGAGCATGCGATGACAATCCGAAGCATCAACTCGGTACGATTGATTCGTGAGCATATTGAGTATCAATTTGCTTTATATAAAAATGAACGCAGACCGCAAGAGCGCATTAACTTTGTGGTTGGCGGCGCCGGATTCAGCGGCATCGAGTTTGTAGCCGAGCTGGCGGACCGCATTCCGAGACTGTGCAAGGAATATGACGTCGATCCGACGCTGGTAAATATCTATAATGTCGAAGCCGCGCCTGCCGCGCTGCCGGGGTTTGCACCGGAGCTGGTGGAGTACGCCATGAACGTTCTTGAGAAGAAAGGCGTTACCTTCAAGATGGGCATTGCGATCAAGGAATGCCTGCCAGGCGGAGTCGTTCTGAACAATGGCGAAGAGATCCGGGCGGCAACGGTGGTATGGACCGGCGGCATCCGCGGGAACCGTCTGGTGGAAGCAGCCGGTTTCGAAACGATGAGAGGCCGCGTCAAGGTTGATGAATATTTGCGTGCTCCCGGATACGAGAACATTTATATTATCGGCGATAACTCCCTGATTTTTAATGAGGAAGGCAGACCTTATCCGCCGACCGCCCAAATGGCGATGCAGCAGGGCGTGTGCTGTGCCCAAAATATCGTTGCGGCGATTCGGGACAAATCGATGCGCAAATTCGAGTTCCATAATAAAGGCACGGTTGCTTCCCTCGGCCGGGGCGAAGGCATTGCGGTTGTCGGGGATAAGAAATATCAGGGATGGAAAGCGGCTCAGCTGAAAAAGTTGGTTGATCTGCGCTACCTCTTCATTATTGGAGGAATTCCGCTCGTCCTGAAAAAAGGTAGGTTTCTATAAATGAGACACTGCAGCGTTCAAGTACGGGGGCTGCTCACGAGAGATGAGTTGGATCGTTATAATGCGCTGATGGAGGTCGGCTCCTATCTGGAGTCGCAAGAGCGGTACGATCTGGCCTATACCATTCAGCAGGAAGTCGACATTCTCATTCTTCCTGCTATTGAGCGGCTCAAGGATAAAGGACGTGCCCGGGACCGGGCGACGGCTGAATATCTTGAAACCTTGCGCAAGCAAGAGCAAGATGAGGACGACAGTGAGTAATAGAAGAAGGGATGCTCTCATGATGAGAGCATCCCTTTTTGTGTACATGCTTTTTATGTGCAGAAGGAATTATACCTTCATTAAATCTGTAAATGAAGCCTGATCGAGCAGGTTGCCAACATAGAAAGGACCAAACTCGCCGAAACGCGCACTGACTTCGTCAAATCTCATTTCGTACACGAGTTTCTTGAACTGAAGCGCGTCGTCGCTGAACAGGGTTACGCCCCATTCCCAGTCGTCGAATCCAACGGAACCGGTGATGATCTGTTTGACCTTGCCGGCATAACCGCGGCCAATCATCCCATGGCTCTTCATCATCGATTTGCGTTCATCCATGCTCAGCATGTACCAGTTGTCCGACAAATCCCGCTTTTTGTTCATCGGATAGAAGCAGATATGCTTCGATTTTGGCAGAGCCGGCTTCAGACGGGCAATGACATGCGGATTCTGCATCGGATCCTCATCGGAGGAGCCGGCCAGGTAGTTGCTCAGCTCGACAATGCTTACATAAGAGTAAGCCTTGGTGGTGAACTGGGCGAATGTTGTTTTGTTAAAGGCATTCTCGATCGCGTTCAGCTCTTCCAGCGTCTCGCGCAAAAGCATGAATACGAAATCGGCTTTTTGACCGACGATGGTATATACAGCTGTGCTGCCCTGCTGGGCAGCTTCGACGGCATCCCATTCCTCGAGGAACGCATTCAGCTCGTCCAGCGCAAAAGCACGTACTTCTTCATCTGCAGCTTTCCAGGCCGGCCAATTGATGGTGCGGAAATCATGCAGCGCATACCAGCCCTCAAGCGTCATTGCAGCTTCGTTCATGTGATCACTCCTAAACGTTATGTTCGTTATAATTGAAGCGGATGACCGCTTGCATTAACTTCCTATATTGTACTGTAAGCGCAGTCGGAAGGGCAAACGCCGACACAATGTATTCACGATTGTTCGTTGATCTGTGACATGTTTTTTAGTAAACTAGCTATTAGCTAAAGCTTGGTGTGCTGTTTCTTGCTGCAATAAAGTAGAATAGCTGCTACGCGTAGGTGATAAAGAAGAGGTGAAAACAGCGATCATGCTTCAATTTATTCCTGTGCTCGTGCTGATGATTTTGTTTTTTGTCATGATGTTCGGTATCGGTTTTATCCTAAATATGTTGATGAAGACGACCTGGTTTCCTTGCTTTCTGTTCGTGATTGTCATTTTGCCGGTCGTTGTATACAGCTTGTGGGATCGGGGCCAAATGTCGTTCTGGACTCACGTTGGATCATTCCAGCTGGTGGATTACTTAACGGGAGTTGCAGGTCTGATCGGTGCCTACTTGAGCGGATGGACCATTAAGACATTGCGTATTAAAGGCTTTAGAATGTTTTAACGCGATAGGCGCAAATTGAATGTAGTGTTGATGGCGGCTCTGCAATACCTGGGGGCCGTCATTTATTATTTGTGGAAGCATGCAAATGGCGGGCGCACGAATTCCAGAATTTTTGATGCGAAAGAACCGACTTCGAAACGATGGATTTATGATAGAATAGAGGAAGTCTATTTTTGGGCGACAGGGGGAGCATAAACGATGCGCATGACTAATTTTTTACATTTTACCGAGAACCACCGTTACTGCGTATACCGTGACTTCTGCTTAAGCGGCCTGGATGACAAAATGCTTGGTTCGATTTATCAACCGATGGTTGGCGCGTTTGCTGTCAGTCTGTACCGTCTTCTCGTTTCGCATGTGCCGGTGGAGAAGGTGGGTTACTCGGCTATTGACCAGCAGCGTAGATTGTTTTTGACATTAGGGCTTGAGCCTAGTGAAAAAGGACGCCGCTTTCTTATTGAGCAAACCTCCAAGCTGGAAGCGGTAGGTTTACTGCAGACAAGCCGGATGTTTGTCCCGGAGACGGATGACCATATCTATGAATATGAGCTGCAAGCACCGCTTAGTCCAGCGGAGTTCTTTAACACCCAGCATCTGACGCTGCTGCTTCGCGACAAGGTGGGGAAATTCGCCGTTCTGTCGTTAAGAGAAGAGCTTTGGAGCAAGGAACCCCTTGAATGGTCCGGTATTTCCTTCAACAAGGAGAACATTTCGGTTCCCTTTTATGATATTTTTGAGCTGAACACGCATGTCATTGATTATGAACTGGAGCAAGCGCTGGAAGAGGTCGCGGTGTCACGGAAGTCCATGGTGCCGCCAAATCCGCAAGGTGAAGGTCTGAACTATGCGGATATTATTCTCCGTTTCCCGCGTGAATCCCGCAATCGGGTCTTTGTGGAGCGTCTTCGCTACGACCATGAGCAGATGGGCATTGTGAATTACGTGGTGCGCAAATACGATCTCAGCACGCAGGATTTGTGCCGCCTGCTGGACGAGGACGGCATCTTTACCGAGCATGGCGAGGTCGTGCTGGATGATCTTCAGCATAAGGCCAGTCTTCACTTTAGGCAGGGAATGAAGATGCAGGAGAAGCGGCAGATTACGGCGGGCAAGGTCGTTGCCTTGCATCAGGAGATGACGGCCGATCCGGAAGAGCCGGCACAGGAGCATGCGGTAGAGATGGAATATTATGTAGAGGTTCCTGCTCAGTTCCAATCGAAATGCGATATTCACCAGTATAATATGATGCTTCGCAACGAGCCTTATACCCGGCTGCTGCAGACCTTCTTCCCGGGCTCGGTTCCCGCGCAGTTTTTGGACATCTTCGAAAAGATCGACTTGAGCTACAAGCTGCCGGGTGAAGTCATCAACGTGCTCATTCATTATTTAATGTCACTCATGGCCGCAGGCGGCGAGCAGCGCATCAACCGTAATTTCGTGGAGGCCATTGCTTCCAATATGCTGCTGAAGCAGGTTAACAGCTATGAGAAAGCTGTTCAGTATATACGTGATCAAGCCAAGATGAAAGGCAAGCAGAAGGCAACCACACAACGTACGCGTACATACGCTAAAGGCGGAAAGGTGAAGCCGGAAATTCCTGTAGCTCTGGAGACCGATCAGGCGGAGGCCGTATCGGATGAGGAATTCGAGGAAATGATGCGATTTGCGGCAGAAATGCAGGCTGGCAACAAGAAGGGCGGATAAAGAAATTCTGCTGAAGAGAGGAGGGAACAAGAGATGGAGTCCCTTGGTGAACTGCTGGAAAGCATGAAAAGTCCTGCGCTCCGACGCAGAACCGAGCAGATTACGGAGGATTTGATCAGGAATCCTCTGATTCAAGCATTGCGGAGCGAATACCCGGAGATCGATGATCGGGTTATACGTTTGAATTTAAGCAAACTGTATCAATATGCTGGAGATCAGACCCACTGCAAGGCGTGTCCCGGTCTTGACCGGTGTCCCAATGATTTCCAGGGGCATTTCAGCAAGCTGGATATCCAGCGGATGAACGGAACCGTGGAGATCTATGAGCGGAAGGCGCCGTGTTCCCTGCAGATTGCGAAAACCAATGAGGATCAGATCAAAAAACGGATTCGCAGCTTTTATGTCGATGAGCATGCCTTGAACGAAGGTTATGACAATATGGAGATTATGGCGAAGGATCGCTTGCGTGCACCTGCGGTGCACCAGGTCTTTAAATACATCCGGGATACGAAGGAGAATGGCTTGTCCCCGCGCGGCTTGTATCTCACCGGTTCGTTTGGTACAGGTAAGACCTACCTGATGGGCTACCTGATGCATGAGCTCGCAAAAGCGGGTCATTCGGGCGTTATCGTGTATATGCCTGATTTTGTGGAAGATCTGAAGACCATGATGCAGGACGGCCAGAAGCTGAAGGACATGGTGGAGACGATGAAGCATTGCGATCTGCTGATCTTTGATGATATCGGAGCGGAGAATTTGAACCCGTGGGTTCGGGATCATGTCCTCGGTTCCATCCTGAATTTCCGGATGAACCGGCTGCCGACCTTCTATACATCGAACTATCCGCTGGACGGGCTTGAACAGCATCTCAGCTTCACGAGCAAGGATGGCGAGGAGCTTCACAAAGGGCAGCGGTTGATGAACAGGATTGCGCCTTTTGTGGATGTCGTTCATTTATTTGGCGAGAACCAGAGAGGGAAATTCTAGCATGGCAAGCGAAAACTTCCTATGGACAAACTCCCCTAAATTGTAAAAAGTCTGATCCCGTTAGCGTATGAAACGCGGCAGGATCAGACTTTTTATTTGTGCACAAGGAGTCATCAAGTATTAGCCGACCAAGAATTTGATAATGACGAATCCGAAAAAGATGATGGTCATGAAACCGAACATCCCCACGAAGCCCATCATCAAATCGCCAAAGTCATTGCGTGGTTCTTCATTGATGTGCTCCCGTGGATCGTTAACGCGTACGTTTACATCCATGGTGCTTGCCTCCTCAAAAGGTGAACATGCCGTGCATAACACGAAAAACTTGACAGTCACCCGACTTGTTACTAGTAGTATACCCAATGCGCAAATCATTTGTAAAGATTGCATAAAAATCCCGTGAAATCCTCTTTCTTTAGGTGAGTATATTTCACTTTTTCCGGCCGATTGTGGTATACTAAATTCGTCGACCCATTCGACAGTTATGATTCGCACTATACCTGATCTTATCCTGTGAGGAGGAGAATACAATGGCTATCGTCAATGTTACCGACCAAACCTTCGTGAATGAAGTTGAAGGTCAAGGAACGGTTGTAGTTGATTTTTGGGCGCCGTGGTGCGGCCCTTGTAAAATGCTTGCTCCGATTCTGGACGAATTGTCTTCAGAACTCGGCGATGATGTAAAAATTGCTAAGGTGAACGTGGATGAGAATCCGGAATCCGCAGCACGTTTCGGCGTGATGAGCATTCCGACCATGATTTTCTTTAAAGACGGCCAGCCTGTCGATAAAGTGGTAGGTCTGAACTCCAAAGAAGCCTTGAAGGGCATCATTGCAAAACATCAATAAGCAGGATTGTCCATAGATGCAATCTGCTTTCATACAGCGCCTTCGGTTAAACCCGGAGGCGCTTTGTGTGGTTATTCATAATGGTTTATATTTAGGGTTAATACTATATAATCTCCTTGGAGAGGAGGAACAGCATGGACGATTATGCCAAACAGCTTGAGGAGCAGGAGAAGGCGCTGGAGAATATCCGCCACAAGCTGGCATTGCTGCCGGACCAGCCCGGCTGTTACTTGATGAAGAATCATGAAGGCACGATTATTTATGTGGGCAAGGCCAAAGTGCTGAAGAACCGGGTACGCTCTTATTTTACCGGAAGCCATAACGGGAAGACCCAGATGCTGGTTTCGGAAATCCGCGATTTTGAATACATTGTGACCGGCAGCAACATGGAAGCATTGATTCTGGAATGCAACCTCATCAAAACCCATCAGCCAAGATTCAACGTGCTGCTGAAGGATGATAAAACCTATCCGTATCTTAAAATAACGAATGAAGAGCATCCCCGTCTGGAAGTGACCAGAAGGGTGCTTAAAGATAAAGCCAAATACTTTGGCCCCTACCCGAATGCTTATGCGGCACAGCAGACCAAAAAGCTGCTGGACCGGATGTATCCTTTGCGCAAATGCGGCGTCATGCCAAAAGAAGTGTGCTTGTATTATCATATGGGACAATGCTTGGCTCCATGTGTGAAGGAAATTCCGAAGTCTGCTTATGAACAGATCACCGGGGAGATTACGTCATTCCTGAGCGGCGGGCATGAAGAGATCAAGAAGGAACTGCAGCGCAAGATGCAGGAGGCCGCGGAGGACTTGTATTTCGAACGTGCCAAAGAACTGCGGGATCAGATCATCCATATCGATACGCTAATGGAGAAGCAGAAGATTACAACAACGGATACGCGGGACCGCGACGTATTCGGTTACGCTGTGGATAAAGGCTGGATGTGCGTACAGATTCTGTACATGCGCCAAGGGAAAATGGTACAGCGCAACAAGTCCGTTTTTCCGTTCTACGGCGATGCGCACAGCGACTTTATGTCTTTTATTGCCCAGTATTACAGTGATAATCCTGCATTGCCGCAGGAAATTCTGCTGCCTGAGCCTCTGTTGATAGACGAGGCTGATCCAGAGTCGGTTGCTGGAACGGCTGCGGATGAAGGTGGACGAAACGCCGAGGCAGCCGTGGATACGGCGAATCCGCTTTCGGCAGGTACATCCGATGAACAGCAGGCAGCCCTTGCCGAGGCACAGGAGAAGCAGGCGGAAGCTGCTGGCATCGTGGATGCAGCCGGAGGGGCTGCCGCCCTGCAGGAATGGCTCGGCGTGAAGGTGCATGTCCCGCAGCGCGGCTTGAAGAAACAGATGGTGGGCATGGCATTGGATAATGCGAAGGTGTCCTTAGACGAGAAATTCCGCTTGATTGAGCGCGATGAAGAACGCACCTCGGTCGCAGCGGCAAATCTGGGCGAAGTGATCGGCCTCCAGTCGCTGAACCGGATCGAGGCATTTGATAACTCCAACATTCAGGGGACCAATCCGGTATCGGCCATGGTCGTCTTTACCAATGGGAAACCGGACAAGAAGGAATACCGGAAGTACAAGATTCGCACCGTGCTGGGACCGGACGATTATGATACGATGCGTGAAGTGATCCGGCGGCGGTACGAGCGCGTCTTGAAGGAGAACTTGCCGCTTCCCGATCTGATTGTGGTCGATGGAGGGAAGGGGCAGATTTCCGCCGCCATCGATGTACTGGAGAATGAGCTGGGGTTATTTATCCCGGTCTGCGGGCTTGTGAAGGATGCCAAGCATAAAACAGCGCAGCTCATGGTCGGAGACCCGCCGGAGCCGGTTACGCTGCCCCGGGACAGCCAGGAGTTCTATTTGCTGCAGCGCATTCAGGATGAGGTTCACCGTTTTGCGATTTCCTTCCACCGCGAACAGCGCGGCAAATCGATGGTATCCTCCAAGCTGGATTCCATCCCGGGCATTGGAGAGAAGCGCCGCAAGCTCCTGTTGAAGCATTTTGGCTCGGTCAAAAAAATAAAAGAGGCTTCAGTCGAAGACTTCAAGCCCCTTTCAATCGGTGAGAAATTAGCAACGGAAATTCTTAAGGTACTTCGTGAGGAGGAGTCGTGACATACGGCTTCTCTTTTTTTGTTGGATTGAAACGGTAAATCGCATACGCGACCATCGCCGGAAGCACCATGTAGAAAGCACCGATCAGCAAGTTGCTGGTGTCCTTGAGCAGGATCAGGCTAATGCCCATCAAGATGCTGTTAAAGATGACATGGGAGAACATGGCCGCCAAATACCCGTATTTCAAAAAGATGTAGCTGAACAGCAAGCCGATGATGACCAGTTCAATGGGCCGGGAAATTACAGGGTATATCGGATAGAGCGTATGCCCGAGCGCCCAGATGAGCGAGGTAATTAAACTGGCCACAAACGTATTGCGGACGATCTTTTTCACCATTTTGATACCGAACAGTCGATAGACGGCCTCCTCGGATATGCCGGCCAGCCAAGCCATCAGTGGAAACAGCCAAGGATAGAGCATGTTATAAGGCGACTGTGTGGCATCCGTGGTGGACCATGTATTCAAGGTTAGGCCCAGAACGACAAAGATAATGGATTGGACTCCAAGCAGGATGAAAGCCCACATATACCCCAGCTTCATGCTGTCCAGTACATACTGTCCGTATCCGGGTTCTTTGGCTCGCGGCCATGGATTGAGTCCGTCTTCTTTTTGCCATAGCCCGTTGCCCCCGACAAGGGAGAAATAGAGCAGCGCGGAGAAGATAAGCGAATAGACCGCATAAAAAATCATCATTCCGATTATACCGGTTTGCGACATCCCCTCCGATTGGAAAACGGGAATCAGATTATACGTATTCAGCATCTGAATGATAAACAGCAGCGCCGATAGGAACAGGCCGCGCTTAAACGACGTATAGGCTCTGGTCTTCACGCTGTATACAATCGCAAGAATGCCAAGGATGAGGGTGAACAGGCCATACCCTGCAAGCGTCAGCAGCGTTGCATCCTGTGTCTGCTTGTTGACATAGGCGGAATGGGCGGCCGGGACTGAAAAGGATGGCTCATAGGAGCGTAATTTCCCCTGTTCGAAGGTGAAACGGTGCTCCAATCTGGAATCACCAATCTTGGATTCCGGGTCCACATACCGGAGCCGGGGTTCCCCTTCCCGCGTAACCAGCTCCAGTTGCGACGGATCATAGCCCGCTCGCTGGAGCCAAGGCTCTGCGTGAGCTTGCTTCTCGGCTAATGACATGCCGTCCTCGACGACAAGCAGCATCTGCCTTTGTACATCGCCCTTGTTCAGCTCAATCCGGTCATAGCTGGAGCGGGCGAAATCGTACGAGAATCCGACGATGCCTGAATTTTGCATGTGCACGTCCACATTGAGGGCATCGCCTCCCGGTTCGCTGAAGCGAACGCGGTATACGTCATAGGGATATTTGGCTTCATAGGTTTTGTTGTATTCCGAAAGTTTCTTTTCCTTCGCCAGATATCCGTAAAGTTCCGATTTGGATTGATATGTAACCAATGCGTCATCCGTTTCCGCAGCCGTAAACTGCAAATGCTCCTGAGCAAAGCTTGAAGCCGCTTGCCGAGCCTGCTCCTTGGATATGATATTCGGAGTTGCCATCTCGGTCGAATCCGGATTCGTCGACGGAAACACCTGAAATAATAGGAACAGAATCAGGCCGACTGCGGCAGGCGCGATGAGCTGTTTCAGATTGGGCTTCAGCTTCAAGGCCTCTCTTGCACGATTCATGAAATTCCTCCTCTAAGAAAGTTGATACTCCCACTGGTATTCGATATGCCTGATTAAGAACACATAGAGTCAATATAACATAGTTATGAAAGTCATTAGCAGCTTATCCCAATATCCGGAATAATGAAATAAATCGATGAAAATGAATGAAAGGTTTCGAAAACGTTAGAGAACCCTATGCTTGTATTCTTGAATATGCCCAATTCGCGTTCTTTTAAAGATTTTTTGGGTGAAAAACGGCATTGGGTTACGTACCGGATTGCGTTATAATCACATCATGCTTCAAGGAACCGAATATTCCAGCCGAATTTCGTACTGAAAATGGGGGAACCATGTAATTGGGGTGAATTTCATTATTCCTAGAATAATGAATAGGGCGACCTGTGGAAATGCCCGAATCCGTCAGCTAACCTCGTAGGCTGCAGCACAGGAACCAGACCGTAAGGGCACTGCGTTTTCCAGTGTCTTTTTTTCTTGATTTTTTTTAAGAAGGTGACCGATTGAACTCTAAATTTAACTGGCTCAGGTTGTCTCCGCCGCAGATTCTCGTGCTTGGGTTTGCGGCTATTATCTTCATCGGGACCGCGCTGCTAATGCTGCCAATTTCCACAAGTACGGGTGAACCGCTTGAATTTATCGATGCATTGTTCACTTCGACATCGGCAACTTGCGTAACGGGTCTGGTTGTGGTGGATACAGGAACGACATTCAGTTCCTTCGGAGAAGTCGTGATCATGCTGCTGATCCAGATCGGCGGGCTCGGATTCATGACGATGGCGACTTTATTTGCTTTGGCTCTCAAAAGGCGCATATCGCTCAAGGATCGTCTCATTCTGCAGGAAGCGATGAATCAGTCCTCGATGGAAGGAATCGTAAGGCTGATTCGCAGAGTGCTGCTGTACTCCCTCATCATCGAGGCCTGCGGCGCTGTCATTCTATCGATTCGTTGGGCGTTCGATATGCCGCTTGGCCAGGCGATTTATTACGGTGTTTTTCATGCGGTCACGATGTTTAACAACGCCGGTTTCGATTTGTTTGGTGATTTTCGGAGTTTGACCGGGTATGTCTACGATCCTGTAGTCAACGTTGTCGTGATGTTTTTGATTGTCTCAGGCGGCATTGGATTTATCGTCCTATCCGATCTGATTGATTTCCGGAAACAGCGGAGACTTTCCTTGCACTCCAAAGTGGTGCTCACCATGACGGGTACCTTGCTGCTGGTTGGATTTATCGTCATTCTTATATTCGAATTCACCAATCCGAGGACGCTCGGCTCCCTGAATTGGGGCGGAAAATTCTTCGGCGCGTTATTCCAATCCGTAACGCCGCGAACAGCCGGCGCGAATACTATAGATATTACGGGGCTTAGACAGGCCACGCAATTTTTTATCGTTATTCTGATGTTTATCGGAGCATCCCCAGGGTCAACCGGGGGCGGTATCAAAACCACAACCTTCACCATTATGGTGGGGGCGGTCATCGCCATGATGCGTGGACGTGAAGACATCGTCATGTTCCGGTATCGCCTGGCCCAGGAGCGGGTGCTGAAGGCACTGACCATTGCATTACTGGCACTGCTGCTCGTTCTAACCGTATCGATGATTCTGTCAACGACAGAGGAAGGGGACTTCCTGGAGATCCTCTTCGAAACGACATCCGCCTTCGGTACGGTGGGTCTCTCCATGGGCTTAACGCCTGATCTGACGGTGTTTGGGAAGGTTTTGATCAGCATTACGATGTTTGCAGGGCGATTGGGGCCTTTGACACTTGCTTATGCACTGGGGCCGAAAAAGGGTAAAGAATTATATCGTCATCCGGAAGGCAAAATGATTATTGGATAAGGAGTACAGGAGAGACATGAAACCAAAGCAATTTGCAATCATCGGTTTGGGACGATTTGGCGCCAGCCTGGCGCTTGAGCTGATGGAACAGGGATATGAGGTGCTCGGCATCGACCGCAATGAAGAGGTCGTCGAGGATATGAGCGAGCTGCTGACGCACACGGTGGTGGCGGATGCTACGGATGAAGAGGTGCTTAAATCGCTCGGTATCCGTAACTTCGACTGCGGGATTGTTGCGATCGGAAACGATATTCAGATGAGTATCTTATCTGCCATCTTGTTGAAAGAGCTTGGTGTTGCCATGGTCGTTGCCAAGGCAATTTCGGTGCTGCACGGCCGGGCGCTGGAGAAGCTGGGCGTGGACCGGGTGATCTTTCCGGAACGGGATATGGGGATTCGGGTAGCCCATCAGCTTGTTACGCCCAACCTGCTCGACTATATCGAATTATCCAAGGACTATCTGATTGTGGAGATGACGGTCACCGACTGCATGGACGGAAAAACGCTTAGCGAGCTCAATACGAGGGTTCGCTACGGTGTCAGCGTGGTGGCCCTGAATAAACAATCCGGCATTATCGTAGCCCCGACAGCCATGGATGTGGTGAACTCCGGCGACATTATGGTCGTTATCGGCTCCAATGATAATGTGGATCGCTTTGAGTCTGAGGTCGTGAATATGCTGGAAAAATAAATATAGAAGAAAAACCTGACGAACTTATATCCGTCAGGTTTTCTTCATTTTATCCTCTTCGAGCTTACGAAACAGGATTTCCGTTTCGTCAATCCAGCGGCTGGCCGCCTTGCTCAGCTCCGAGGCTTGGCCGTAGATCAGCGAAGTCGTGCGCCGGGTTTCAATGAGTGCCGGAATATGAATGTCAACAAGCCCGTTATCGGACAACAGCTGCGGCCTCAGATAGGATTTGGGCAGCAGTGCCGCCGCCTTGCAGGTCGGGATGAGCCTGACGATCGCTTCGAAGGAGTCGATCTCCATCCGGATATCGGGCATGATGCCCCAGCGGTGGAACAGGTCATCCGTCAGCTTGCGGTACCAGGTTCCGGTCGAGAAAATGATCATCGGCAAGCCTTGAAGCTGCTCGATGCCAACATCCTCGAGCTCCGCCAGCGGGTGTGAAGACGGGATGACAAGCTCCAGGTGGTCATCAAACAACGGGATGCAGTTTAATCCGGGCTGGTTGATGGAGGAGGCTACAATGCCGACATCAACGCGCTTATCTCTTACATAAGAAACGATCTCATGGGTCTTGCCGGTAATCAGTTTGATTTCGGCCGCGGGATGACGCTCCATGAATGCGTTAACGAGCGGGGGCAAGGTGGTCTGAAGGGTGGTCAGACTGGCGCCCAGGTTGATCGAGATCTGATCTCCCTCCCGGTAATGGGCCAGAGTCTGCATGAATTTGATCTGCTGCTGTCTCTGCTCCAAGGCAAAAGTGTACACAATCTGTCCGATGGAGGTAAGCTCCAGTCGTTTGCCCCGGCGGTTGAACAGCTGCAGCCCGAGCTGATCCTCCAGCTTGGCTATTTTTCGGGACAGGGCTGGCTGTGACAAGTTAAGCAGCTTGGAGGCTTGGTTTATGCTGGATTGCTCTACAACGACGGCGAACATGTCCAGTTCTTCGAACATGGAATTCCTCCTATATAAAATAGACATGCGTGCAAAACATTGCTTATGCGTATAGATTATAACGATTAATAATTATATTGCAATTCCATTATAAGAAAAAAAGGAGTAACATGAAACATGACACAAGTTGTTCACACGAATGCCGAAATAGGCAGCTTTTTGTCGTTGCAACGGTTAATGCGTGTTCATAAAGGTCGGTTTAGATGCCGAGTGGCTTCCTGATTCACTTCGTGATCAAAAGCGGGCTTTTTGAACAACCTTCTTTAGGACAGGGCAAGTGTAATTGTTCTGAAAATAGGAAAGATTGAAAATGAAAACGCTGCACATTGGAAAGGGGAACGTCAACTGATGAAAGGGTATTATTCCAGAAAGCTGCATTCTTTACTCGGTGTCATACCGCTTGGGGCATTTTTGCTCAGCCATATGATTTCCAACTTTAAGGCTTTCGAGGGTGGAAAGGAAGGCTTCGCGAGCGCGGTACATTTTTTGAACAGCATGCCGTTGGTATTTTTCCTCGAGCTGTTCCTGATCTGGCTGCCACTGCTATATCACGGTGTCTACGGGTTATACATCGCTTACCAGGCGAATAACAACGTGGGCAATTACAACTATGAACGGAACATCCGCTTCACCATTCAACGGATCACCGGTGTTATTACGTTCGTTTTTGTTATCTGGCATATGTACGATACGCGTTTCCAAATCATGATCGGCAAAATCACGCATGACGATTTGGGCGCCACGATGCACGGCATCATGAACAATCCGATTCTGTTTACTCTGTACGTCATCGGCGTTGTTTCGGCAGCCTTCCACTTTACAAACGGCCTGTGGGCGTTCCTCGTTAGCTGGGGCATCACCGTCGGTCCACGCGCGCAGAAGGTATCCACTTACATCTGCATGGGCTTGTTCGTATTGATGAGCTTGCTGTTCGTTCTGGCTATGACAGCATTCCGCAGTTCCGAATTCCAGGCGGCGACAGCAGCGATCGATGTAGTTAAGACAGTCTTAAGTTAAGGGGAGTGAACGAAAAATGGCATCTAATATTATTGTAGTGGGCGGTGGCCTCGCCGGGCTGATGGCAACCATCAAAGCGGCAGAAGCAGGAGCTCACGTTCATCTATTCTCGCTTGTACCTGTTAAACGCTCTCACTCCGTGTGTGCGCAAGGCGGCATCAATGGAGCCGTGAATACGAAAGGTGAGGGTGACTCTCCTTGGGAGCACTTTGACGATACGGTGTACGGCGGCGACTTCCTTGCGAATCAGCCTCCGGTCAAAGCGATGTGTGAAGCGGCTCCGGGCATTATCCACTTGATGGACCGCATGGGCGTTATGTTTAACCGTACGCCGGAAGGCCTGCTTGATTTCCGCCGTTTCGGCGGAACAAAGCGTCACCGGACCGCATTCGCCGGCGCAACGACCGGACAACAGCTGCTGTATGCGCTTGACGAGCAGGTTCGCCGCTGGGAAACCGCGGGTCTTGTGACCAAGTACGAGAACTGGGAGTTCCTGAATGCGATCATCGACGACGAAGGCGTGTGCCGCGGTATCGCTGCCCAGGATCTGCGCTCGATGGAGATCAAGGCGTTCAAAGCTGAAGCCGTCATTCTCGCAAGCGGTGGTCCTGGTATTATTTTCGGAAAAACGACCAACTCGGTGATCAACACGGGAACAGCGGCCAGTGCCGTTTATCAGCAAGGCGTTCATTATGCCAATGGCGAGTTCATCCAGATTCACCCGACAGCCATTCCAGGCGATGACAAGCTCCGCTTGATGTCGGAATCGGCACGCGGTGAAGGCGGACGGATCTGGACCTATAAAGACGGCAAGCCATGGTATTTCCTCGAAGAGAAATACCCTGCTTACGGAAACCTGGTGCCGCGTGACATCGCTACGCGTGAAATCTTCTCCGTCTGCGTTGATATGGGACTTGGCATCAATGGCGAGAACATGGTCTACCTGGATCTCTCCCATAAAGATCCGAAAGAGCTGGACGTGAAGCTTGGCGGCATCATCGAGATCTATGAGAAATTCATGGGCGACGATCCGCGTAAAATCCCGATGAAGATCTTCCCGGCAGTCCATTATTCCATGGGCGGCATGTGGGTCGATTACAACCAAATGACGAACATTCCAGGGCTGTTCGCAGCCGGAGAATGCGAGTATCAATATCACGGTGCGAACCGTCTGGGAGCGAACTCTCTGGTCTCAGCCATTTACGGTGGTATGGTGGCCGGACCGAAGGCGATTGAATATGTCAAAGGTCTGAAGAAGTCCGCTGAGGATGTTTCCTCCACGGTATTTGATCGCGTAGCGAAAGAGCAAACGACCAAATACGAAGGCCTGCTCAAGATGGAAGGAACCGAGAATGCTTATGTGATCCATAAAGAGCTCGGCGAATGGATGACCAACAACATGACGGTGGTTCGCTACAATGACAAGCTTGAAGCTACCATCGGCAAAATCAAGGAATTGAAGCAGCGCTACCGCAATATCAATATGACGGATACCTCCCGCTGGAACAACCAGGGCGTGGCGTTCACGCGCCAGCTGTGGAACATGCTGGAGCTGTCCGAGGCCATGACGCTGGGTGCGCTTCTCCGGAACGAAAGCCGTGGCGCTCACTACAAGCCGGATTTCCCTGATCGTAACGATGAAGAGTTCCTCAAGACAACCAAAGCAACCTGGACGCCTGATGGACCGCAGATTTCATATGAAGAAGTGGATGTTTCCTTAATCCCGCCGCGTATTCGCGATTATTCGAAAGACAAGTAAGAAGGAAGGGGGATTTACGATGTCTCAAACGGCAACCGCCTCAAAGAGCGTTAAGTTTATCATTACACGTCAGGACAATCCGGAGACGAAATCCTATACTGAGGAATTCGAAATTCCGTACCGTCCCGGCATGAACGTCATTAGTGCGCTGATGGAAATTCAGCGCAATCCCAAAAATGCACAGGGCCAAACGACCGCACCTGTATGCTGGGACTCCAACTGCCTGGAAGAAGTGTGCGGAGCTTGCTCCATGGTCATTAACGGCAAACCGCGCCAAGCGTGTGCGGCACTGATTGATAAGCTGGAACAGCCGATCCGGATTCAGCCGATGAAGACGTTCCCTGTTGTAAGAGACTTGGTTATCGACCGCAGCCGCATGTTCACGGCGCTCAAGCGCGTCAAGGCGTGGATTCCGATCGATGGCACCTACGACCTTGGCCCCGGACCTAAAATGGCTGAGAAGAAGCGTCAGTGGGCTTACGAGCTGTCCAAATGTATGACATGCGGCGTATGTCTTGAGGCTTGCCCGAACGTTAACGAAAAAACGGACTTTATCGGACCAGCCGCCATTTCCCAAGTTCGCTTGTTCAATGCTCACCCGACAGGTGAGATGAACAAGGAAGAGCGTCTGGAAGCGCTGATGCAGGACGGAGGCATTGAGGGCTGCGGCAACTCGCAGAACTGCGTGCGTTCTTGTCCGAAGGGCATTCCGCTGACGACATCCATTGCGGAAATGAACAAGGATACAACCAAACACTTGTTTAAGCGCTGGCTTGGCGTTTAATCGGTTTAGCTTCAACACCAAGGCGTCTGACCGGGGCATGACTTCGGTACAGGCGCTTTTTGTTATATGATATGAATGATGTGTTTTTAGATTTTGAATTTGAGGTGAGTCACTTGATCAGCGAAAGACCGATTACGATAAGGGATATAAGCGATGACCTGGTCGCTCTGGGCGTACAGAAGGGAATGACTCTGCTGGTCCATTCCTCGCTTAAGAGCTTGGGCGGATGGATTGTTGGCGGTCCGGAAGCGGTTATACTGGCCCTGGAAGACATACTGGGCGATGAAGGGACACTGGTGATGCCGACCCAGTCTGCGAACTTAACCGACCCGAAGACATGGGGAAATCCTCCGGCTGACCCGAAATGGTGGGATTTGATCCGTGAGGACATGCCTCCCTATGATCCGGATCTGACCGTCACAACAGGGATGGGGATCATACCGGAAGTGTTCCGTAAGCAAGAAGGGGTCATCCGAAGCCTTCATCCGCATGTTTCGTTTGCAGCACGAGGCAGGGACGCAAAGGCACTTATGCACTCCCATCTGCTAGATTACGGCTTGGGAGAAGCCTCGCCCCTGGCGCGTTTATATGAAGCTGGGGCCTACGTGCTTATGCTGGGCAGCGGCTATGGCAATAATACTTCTTTCCACTTAAGCGAATATCGTGCGAATTGGGCAGGCAAGAAGGCGGTCACCGCCCACGCGCCAGTACGCAGGGTACAGGGAATAACAGAGTGGGAGGCATTCCAGGATATCAACTATCACTCCGACGATTTTGAAGCGATTGGAGCCTCGTTTGAAGCGCAATGCCCCGGTGCATATAAGCATGGTCGTGTAGGAAAGGCAGACTGCGTATTGGCTGAACAACGGGCAATGGTGGATCATGCCGCGCAGTGGTTGGAGAAGAACCGTTAGATGCTAAAGCAAGCAGTTGGACGGCTTTCTTTCGACTCGCTATATACGTGTTTGGCGCTATTTTTAACACGAGCTCGGCTGGTCATAAACGTTGTCTAAAGTGAGCTGAGGCTCGACTACCAGCGACCTCCAGGTGCATAAATACCGTTACAAGGGTAATAAAGATGTAATGGTACGGTCTGTAGTTTCAGACCTCAAGCCAAAGGAGGGGCTTAAAATGTCATGGTGGATGTGGCTGCTCAATTTGACGGGCTTCCTGCTGTTGATTTATTTGTTCTACAGTATGGACAAGAAGTGGTCCAGCAGGCCTTTGCTGCTTGCTCCACTGCTCATTTATGTCCTGGTATCAGTTGAAGATTTGCTGGGGTGGATCGATCTGATGAACGTGGTGCCCGGAGAAGGCGGCATGCGTGCTCTGATCCTGTTGTTTGCATTATGCTCCGTTATTTTCTATGTGCTTTATATATTCGACAAGATTGCAGACTCCGTTCATCAGCATGTTGACATGAAAACAACCCTGGTTCGGATCAGCATGGCCGCGGGGATGTGCATTTTGTTTTTCACGATGGTGTATATGTCGATCTATAAGCTGTTCGGAGGCACTTCCTTCGAAGGCGAGAATATCGGCCAGGATTTCCTGAGCCAGTTCATTACCTTCCTGTATTTCAGCATGGCGACGTTTGTCACGGTCGGGTATGGTGATGTAGCCCCAGTCGATAATACGTCCCGGCTTGTCGTGGTGTTGGAGATTGCCTTCAGTTTCATTACCGTTGCGTATGCGCTGTCCATGCTGGGAACGCTGCGCCGGATTTTCACACCCGGCGATGACGGCTTGGATGTGGCTGGCAGTGAAGAGAAGTCGAAGGCGAATAAGCCGCATCGAAGAAAGCATTCATCCATGTAAAAAAGGCGCATCTCGATGCGCCTTTTTTTATTTGTGCATATGGTCAAGTAAGCAAAGTCTTAGTTAAAGCTACGGCTTCATCAGCTTTTTCAGAATGCCGAGCCCGTTCTTGGAAGGGTAGCGGAATTTAAAATCGAACCGGTTGGTTTGCTTGAGCACGCTTTTCTTATGGGAGAAGGTATGGAAGCTGTGTTCCCCGTGGTAGGCGCCCATCCCGCTCTCGCCGACACCCCCGAATGGAAGGAAGGGAGTGGCCAGATGCATCAGCGTATCGTTGACACATCCCCCGCCAAAAGAAACCGAGGAGAGTACGTAATCCTGAACGTCTTCATTCTCCGTGAACAAGTAAAGGGCGAGCGGCTTGGGACGGTGATGAATCGCCTGGACAGCTTCGTGTACATCCTCATATGTCAGGATCGGACACAGGGGGCCGAAAATCTCTTCTTCCATAACCGGCATATCCCAAGTGATATCGTCCAGCACGGTGGGCTCGATGAGCAAGTTTTCCTTAGAACGGTTCCCGCCATGGCGAAGGGTTCCATTGTTCAGAAAGCCGGACAGCCGGTCAAAATGCTTCTCCGAAACAATGCGCCCATAGTCGGGATTGGTCAGGGGGTTCTCGCCGTAGAACGAAGTGATGGCGTCTTTCAGGTGCGCGATGAACTTCTCCTTCACCTTGCTGTGTACAAGAATATAATCCGGCGCAACGCAGGTTTGGCCGGCATTTGTATATTTGCCGAATGCGATACGTGAAGCCGCCAGGGCCAGGGGTGCATCCTCGTGGACGATACAGGGGCTTTTGCCTCCAAGCTCTAGCGTCACCGGGATCAACTGCTTGGCGGCGGCTTCCATGACGATTTTGCCGACATGGGTACTGCCGGTAAAGAATATATAATCCATCGGCTGCTCCAGCAGGCTCGTGCTTACCTCAGGTCCTCCCTCCACCGAAGCCACGTATTGCGGCTCAAACGTCTCCGTGATGATGGACGTAATGAGTCCGGATACGTTAGGTGTCAGCTCGGAGGGCTTTACAATCGCGGTGTTCCCGGCGGCCAAAGCCCCGATCAGCGGAGAGATGGCCAATTGCCAAGGATAATTCCAGGGAGCAATAATCAGTACCGTACCGTAAGGCTCAGGGTAGACCATTCCCTTGCTGCCTACATGCGTCAGTGCGGTTTTGACTCGCTGCGGCTTGGCCCAGCGCTTCAGATTCTTTATGATAAAGGAAAGCTCCTTATAGACAATGCCGATCTCCGTCGTGAAGGCCTCCTGTTCACTTTTGTTCAAGTCTTTGCGAAGGGCCTCGATGATATCGTTTTCCCTGGCAATCAGAACTTGGCGCAGCTTGGTCAGCTGCTGCAGACGGAAATCCACTTCCTTGGTGATGTCTTTATGAAAAAAATGCCGCTGAGCTGAAACTAATGCAGCGATCGAATCGTTATCAGTCATACATAAACCCCTTTCCCTTGCTATTCCATATATATGAATAACCGTAAGGCCGTTAAAACTTATACTCTTTTATTATTATATAGGAGGATGTCCACCTATGAGAAATCCATCCTCGGCAACCCCCCATGACAAAGCCCATGACGGGGCAAAGCGAGAAGTCATGCAGACGAAGATGTCGCGCCGCCAATTTCTGAAGATCGGTGTTTCCGCCGTGGTTGGCGTTGGCGTTGCAGGCGGGGCTTACGCATCTTTATGGGAGCCTCATCAATTGGACATTAAAAGACTGACTTTGGCGTTTCCTTCACTGCCTAAGGCTTTTGATGGGATGAAGATCGTTCAGTTTAGCGATATGCATCTGGGCTTTCACACCGGGGTAAAAGACGTGGCCCGTGTGGTACAGGCCATTCAACATGAGCAACCGGACATGATCTGTTTCACAGGGGATATGGTGGACGGCAATACAGAGGATATGAGGGCTGCCATTCAACCGTTCACCGAGCTGAAAGCCCCTCTCGGCTTATTTTCCATATTGGGTAACCATGATTACGGGGACGTGGAGACACTGATCTCACTGGAGGAAGAGGCGGGATTTCAGGTGCTGCGAAACACCGCCGTGAAGCTGAGGCGGGATGGTGCCGTCATCGCCGTGGCAGGTTTGGACGATGTTTTCTGGGGCCAGCCGGATCCGAAAACAGCCATTCAGGATTTACCCGACGGGATGTTCAAGCTGCTGCTGATGCACGAGCCGGATTATGCAGACACAACGGCAGCCTATTCATTCCATCTCCAGCTGTCGGGACACAGTCATGGGGGCCAGATCCGTTTGCCCTGGGTGGGCGAGGTGATCACGCCGCCCGGTGCAAAGCGTTATGTGCAAGGTCTATATACCATCGGTTCGCAAGGCATGCTGCTTTATGTAAACAGGGGAATCGGTACGACGCAGCTGCCTTTTCGTTTCTTATGCAAACCGGAGCTTACCGTGCTCACCTTGCGCTCTATGGCATGAGGGGAACGAAGTATGTGATCTGAACATTTCAAGATGATAGGATCACTTGGAATTTGTTACACAAATGAAATATACCTGTTATCAAACTCTAACAGCCGCGGGTTAAACTTATCACATGACCCCCTTTTGAGAATATATATTATGTTTTGGACCCGGTAACGGGTCCACTTTTTTTTGCCTATTTTGCTGTGCTTCCTATGTAAATACAAAAAAACAGAAGGAGGTGTACCCCCCATTAAAGAGGTACGGTCACCTTCTGTTTTTGTTCAAAGTATACCCATTCCGTGTATCCGATTTCTTTGAGCACTTTGGCCACTTCGTCAAATTCATCTCCGACCCGTGACGGTTTGTGGGCGTCGGAGCCGAAGGTGACGTCAACGCCGTGATGATGCGCGACCTCCAAGATGGCGCCCGATGGATACCAGCCGCCGCACAGCTTGGTTTTTCCGGAAGTGTTGATCTCAATTGCCAGGCCCGATTCCGCGATGACTTTCAAGGTTTCCTCGATCGCCTCGTCGGCCTTGATTTCGGAGAAGAGCGGATAATTACCCTTCATGGCATCCATATGGGCGATAATCTGGAACATTCCGCTTCGTGCGGATTGGCGGATCAGATTGAAGTATTCCTCTTTATCGGCAACCTGCTGCTGCTGGGTCAGTTTCTTCCAGCGGTTTTTATTGAAGATGCTGACATCCCTGACGTGATGGATGGAGCCGATGATGTAGTCAAAAGGGTAGGCCGTTAACGCCTGCTGATAAACCTGGGCATGATTCGGAAAATAATCGGATTCAATGCCCAGCAGGACTTTGATTTTACCTTCATATTCCCGCTTTAAGTCCAGAACTTCTTGTACGTACCCCGCAAAATCCGCTTTTGCCATGGAGATGGCCGGAAAGGGCTGCTCTTCCGGGCTCCCGAAGTATGGAGTGTGGTCCGAGATTCCAATCACCTGTAAATCTGCCGCAATCGCAGCCTCGATATAATCTCGAATGTTGCCGTCTGCGTGGCCGCAGCGGAAATGATGGGTGTGCAGATCAAATTTCATGTTGACCTCCTTCATATCGCTTGATTGGTTATTATTCTAGGATTGATGAAGCGTTATTCGCTGCTGATGAACTGTGTCTCGGGCATGCCTTTCAAATCACTGAGGAATTGACGCATAGCGGAGCTGACGTATCGTCCGCTCTTATAGATTACGCCGACAGGGTGGCTGACTTCAAGCTCGCTCAGGGGAACAATCTGCAGGGTGCCGTTGCGCAGCTCCGTCGCCACGGACTGCTTCGATATAATCGCTGCGCCCAAATTGATCTCGACCATCCGTTTAATTTCTTCACTGCTTGACAGTTCCATGACAACCTGCGGCTCAATGCCGTGTTTCTTCATCACGTCATCTGCGAAGCGGCGGCCGACGGTGTCACGCGTTAGCAGAATAAGAGGGGTTCCGCCCAGCACATCCATGCTTGCTGTGGAGAGTTTGGCTAGCGGATGCTGTGGGGATACGACAAGCTCAAAGGTATCGTAGTACAGAATGGATGTGCTTAAGTTGGGATTCCGCTCGATCAGATAGCCGATCCCGATGTCGATGAGCCCGTTCTCCACGCTGTGGTAGATTTGCGAAGAGGCCATGGATTGAATGGTTGTTTTAATATGAGGAAATTGATCCTGGAAGTAGGAAAGTACCCGTGGCAGGATCTGAATGGCTATGGAAGTGGTTGTACCCAGCTGAATATGACCCTGGGGAGTTTGATCAAGGTCGGACAGCCGCTGCTTCAGCTCATCGACGATCCCGAGGATCTGTTCGGCATGGTCCACGAAGACCTGTCCCCGGTCGGTTAACGTTACGGGCTGACTCCGGTCCACCAGCACCGTTTTAAATTCTTCTTCCAGGCTCTTGATCTGGGCGGATACCGCCGGTTGTGTCAGATTAAGAAGCTCTCCCGCTTTGCGAAAGCTCATCGTTTTGGAGATGGTAATAAGCGTTTCCAATTGGCTGATGTTCATAGCCTTCCTCCTTACTTGATATATTCTTCCGCTCATCTATCGCGTGCAATCTGTATGATTTAAATTATAGGTTATTCTTCCCGGTGGAGCAACGAAGGGGGAAAACCTGGCGGTTTTCGGATAAAAAGATGAAAAACATTTTAATTTCCATTTAATTATTATTAAAAGATGGGGAAACCTTCCGATAATAGTAAAGTAGACATAGAAAAAAGGTGAGACCAAAGGCCCGTTTAAGCGAAAGGATTATCTTCGTACTAAAGCGTTTCAAGCGATAGCTGACATGGCAAGACAGTTGTTGGAATGAGGGCTGTCGCTATTTTGTGATGATTTATTACAAGGTATCCATTATAATGTTTAAATATATAGGTGGGACTTTGGGACCCTGACCAACAACCCAGTGAAAGGGGCGTAATGAGGAATGAAAGCGGAAGTCATCAATCCTTTTTTAGAGTCCGCACGACACGTGATCGAACAAGTCATACAGGTTTCACCTTCCACGGGGAATCTTGGGGTCAAAGAGATCGGATATTTGGAGAATCATATCTGGATCCAAATCGGCATGACAGGCCAAATGAACGGTGACATTGTATTTGGAATTCAGGAGCAGGTAGCCCTGCAGATGGTATCGGTGATGATGGGCGGCTATGTCATTACCGAGATGGATGAGATGGGACAAAGCGCGATTTCGGAGCTCGGCAACATGATCAGCGGCAATGCCAGCACCATTTTATCGAACCAGGGCGTCAGCGTGGATATTACGCCTCCCAAAGTCATGAAATCGGATAGAACATCCAGTCTTATTCAGAAGAAGGCACTTTGTATTCCGCTGAGAATGGAAGGAATCGGAGAGCTGGATATTCAAGTCATGATTTCATAAAATAGGAGTAACGAACCCAATGGCCGTGTATATGTAAGGCTCTGTAAATGCTTTGGAGCTAAGAGCTGTGCCGGCGAAGAAAGGGATATGAAATCATGCTGAAAAATAAAGTTATCGTCGTTACGGGAGCATCCAGCGGAATCGGCGCCTTGATCGCGGAGAAGCTTTCTGCGGAAGGAGCATACGTGGTTCTGTGCGCCCGTTCGGTAGAACGTCTGCAGGAGGTGGGTGCGCGAATACCGGGCCCCCATGAGCTTGCAACCATGGATGTTCAGAGCCCTGAACAGGTGCAGTCTGTCATGGAGGGCCTTCTTCGCCGCCATGGCAGAATCGACGTGCTGATTAACAATGCCGGCTACGGCAAGTTCGAAGCTGTCATGGACATGCGCCAAGAAGAGTTTCAGGACATGATGGACGTCAATTATATGGGCATCGTGCGCTGTACACAAGCCGTGCTGCCGGGGATGCTGAAGCGGGGGGACGGCCAAATCGTGAACATTGCGTCCATGGCCGGAAAAATCGGAACGGCCAAATCCACCGCCTATTCGGCCACCAAGCATGCCGTGCTTGGATTCAGCAATTCACTCCGGCAGGAGCTGCGGAACACGGGCATAACGGTGTCTACTGTAAACCCTGGCCCCATTGATACCCCGTTCTTTTCCTTGGCAGATCCGACAGGCGGTTATGTCAACAATGTGAGCTGGTTCATGATGAAGGCCGAATATGTTGCGGATCAGGTCGTGAAGCTGGTGAAAAAGCGCAAGGAAGAGCTCAATCTTCCGAGGCTGGCCTCATTGGGGATAAGGCTGTACCAGCTGTTTCCGAGGTTTGCTGACCGCGTGTCTTACAGATGGATGAATAAGAAATAACGGCTGCGGCACTACAACGCTTCCGTTTCGGCAACAAGCTCCTGAAGCAGCGCAGTGGCTTGTTTTGTTTTTTCTGTATCCGATGAGAGCAGTGTGATTACCTGGTCCAAGCGTTGCTTGTAATTGGCCGGCTTGATGGGAAAGGTTTCGATCATGGCCACCGCACGCTTCTCATTGATGCAGTACAACTCATTTTTGGCAAACAGCACTTGATTCAAGCACGAAATGCAGCGGAAGCAGTGACCGGTAACATAAGTGATATCATCGCTGGCAGCTGTTTTATCCGCTAGCATCAAGGAGAAGGATGCTTCAAAGGTAAAGAAGCCGACCATCGCATCCTTTAGTGCTTTTGGATAAGGAGCCGTTTTGGCTTTCAGGGTTAGTATTCGGTTATCCGAATCTGAGAGTATACGACAAATCGCAAGTTCCCCCATATACATCACATTCAGATAAGCATGCGGATGTCCGGTTTGGTAATGGGCTGACACCAAGCCTGCGGAACAGTCGTCGATGATGCTGGACACGCGGTTTATATCACGGAATAAGAAATCCACATGATAACCCTCGATCACTAACCATCCTCCCCCGTTAACCCAGGCACCCCATTCACCTAATGAAGTGATAATCCCATCCCGATGATCGTCATCTAATTTCTGAGCCACCCTAGCGATGTTCTCCACATTGAATCCTTGTGATTCATCGTAGTAAATGCCGATATCGATATCGGAATCCGGTTTGGCGGTTCCTTTGGCTCTGGATCCCCCGAGTACGACCCCTATAACGCCGGGCACTTCCCGAAGTTCTTCCGTTATCCGTTGGATCAAACGATCTACTTGTGAAGTCATGCATGTTCTCCTCCTTTATATGTTTCATACGGAATCGATCTTCCTTTATGTATACCTTAGCCTCATGGATTCAATTTTCGCGCGGGTCCATTGAACCGCTTCAGCTGGCGAGAGGATGGTTGCTTCCTCTCCGAGACGCCACACATAATCCGAATAAAAGAAGATGTTGGCCGCTGGTATTTCAAGCTGTATATTTCCACTGCCATCCTTGTTCTTATGGATATGGGGGCCGAGGCGAGTATCTGTTTCAAGCAGCCAAACCCCTCTGGAAGTTAATTGTACCTCAAACGGCTTCATGTCCCCATCCCCGGTTTCCGGTATGTCACGCAGCGTTTGGTTAGCGATATCTTCACGGATTGCTATGGACGCATTGGGACTGGCCGCAAGGATCCGGTCGACTCTGAACTGTCTGATATCCTCTTGAGTGAAGCAGTAGGCAGGACAATACCAGTAGCCCGAGCTTGCATACAAACCGATAGGCTGAATATGCCGCTGGCTGCTTCCGGCGGATGAACGATAGGAGATGGTGACCGCTTGCTGAACCATAACGGCTTCCATTAGCGTTTGTAAAATCTCGGTGGACATCGCACGGAAGGGACTGTGAATCATAACGCGATCCTTAAGACGGTCGATCTGCTCTTTGGTATCTGCCGGCAAATAATGATAGAACTTGTGGAGTGCCGTGGCAGCTCCGTCACCGAATGGGAGCGTGCTGAAATAGCTTAGGGATTGGCAGGCAAAAAAGATGGCGATTGCCTCGCTTTCCGTGAAACTGATCGGCGGCAGCATCCGCTCCTGCAGCAATCTGTATCCACCCCCTCGGCCTTGCACAGAGTAGATGGGAACGCCGAGCCCGCTCAGCTCATCCAAATCTCTTGACAGGGTCCTGACGGAGAGTCCGAATTCATCGGCCAGCTCTTTTACGGTAAACGATTTTTTTGCATTGATCATCATCATTAATTGAATCAGGCGCTGGGATTTCTGCATGGGCAAACCTCCGTCTCTGTATCATTTATTTTATCTTATTCTTTAAATAAGACAACATTTGTCTTATTTAAAAGATATGATGTTCTCAAGAAGCAAGGGTTCACGCTGAATCCTTGGAGCACGGTCCATTAAGGGAGGAGAATATAGAATGAGGCAAGACATGACTAAAGAAGAGCTGGGATTTGTTTTTATACACGGAGCAGGATTGAACGGAGGAGTATGGGATTTCGTGGTGGAAGGGCTGGGTCATCCGTGTTTGAAAGTGGAATACCCGTTGCGGGATCGGAATGTGATTTCCAGACATCATTTGGGGCTGGAGGATTACGTAAACCATATGACGGAACAGGTGAGAACGTGGGGAACGAACAAGTTTGTCATTGTGGCGCATTCCCTGGGCGGGGTATTAGCTATGGAGCTGGCCTCCCGGTTCACAGGCCGTGTTGCCGGCTTTGTTGCCATCGGTGCGGCAATTCCCAAGCGCGGAGGTTCATTTGTTTCGGTGCTTCCGTTTCCTCAGAGGCTCATCATGCCGATCATCCTAAAAGCGGCTGGCACGAAGCCGCCCGAATCCGTAATCCGTAATGGGCTGTGCAGTGATCTGCCGGAGGAGCAGGCCTCCCGAATCGTAGCGGAGTTTGTTCCGGAATCCCGCAGAGTCTATACGGATCGCGTTCAAGCGTCTATTCCCGATGTGCCAAAGCTTTATGTGAAGCTCACCCAAGACAAAGAGTTCGGATTATCCATACAGGAAAGCATGATAGCCAATCTGTCTGCAGATGGGGTTGAAAGCCTCAGCACCGGCCATTTGCCAATGCTGAGCGATCCCCGTGGAGTCCAGCGGATTCTGGGTGGCTTCGCAAATCAAGTGAACGAAGGCCGTTCCCCGGTTATCTCATCATAATCTGATCCCGTCTCGGGCCGACGGATATCGTCTTGATAGGAACGCCGATGGACGATTCAATGAACTGCACATATTGCTGCGCGGCTTCCGGAAGCTCGTCAAAGGATCGAATATGCGACAGGTCGCCTTTCCAGCCCTTCAGTGTTCTTAGAACAGGCTTGGCAGACTGCAGATCGGCCGTTACCGGAAAATGGTCAATGATGCTTCCGTCCTCTAATTCGTAGCCAACGCATACGGGAATGTCATCCAGGTACCCCAGGACGTCAAGGTTGGTGAGAACGGCTTCGGTAGCTCCCTGCACCATGCAGCCGTAACGGGTGGCTACCGTATCAAACCATCCCATTCGTCTTGGCCGGCCGGTCGTTGCCCCGTATTCGCCTACATCGCCGCCACGGCGGCGGAGCTCATCGGCTTCATCCCCATGCAGCTCGGTTACGAAGGGACCGGCGCCGACACAGCTTGAATAAGCCTTAACCACAGCAATGACTTGGCTGATGGCGTACGGCGGCAGTCCAGCTCCGACCGGTGCATAACCTGCCAGCGTGGAGGAGGAGGTGGAGAACGGGTAGATCCCGTGATCCGGGTCCCGCAGTGCTCCTAATTGGCCCTCCACGAGAATAGGGTCGCCTTTCATATAAGCTTGCTGCAGCATTGTGGTGGTATCCTTGATATATGAAGTCAGGAACTGGAAGGACTCCAGCAGTTGCTTGGTCATCTCATCAACGCTTAGCGGATCTCTCCCGTACAGATGCTGCAGCTGCACGTTCTTGATGGCAAGCATCTGCTCGAGCCGTTCACGAAGTCGCTGGGGATGGAACAGATCAGCTACCTGAATGCCCAGTTTTGCATATTTATCAGCATAGAATGGCGCGATCCCTCGTTTCGTAGAACCGAATCCCCGGGCACCGAGCCGTTCTTCTTCCAGTTCATCCAGCAGCCGATGAATAGGAAGCACGACTTGGGCGCGCTCCGATATAAACAGTTTGGGGGCGGGTACGTTCCTTGCTTCCAGCTCCTGCAGCTCCTTGATCAATACCTCCATATCCAAAGCCGTTCCTGGACCGATGATATTCGTTACGCTTGGATAGAATACACCCGACGGCAGCATATGCAGCGAAAACTTCCCAAAATCGTTAATAATGGTGTGCCCTGCATTGCTCCCTCCCTGAAATCGAACGACATACGACGATTGCGCCGCAAGAACATCCGTCATTTTTCCTTTGCCTTCATCTCCCCAATTGGCTCCTACTATGGCTGTGACTGTCAAAACGTGTTCGCCTCCTACGGTCTTTTTCTTTTACAGGGCTCATTATATGAGTGAAATTATCATAAATAAAATTGATATTAGTAATAGTAGACATTAGTTTCATTTATGTTATACGATTCTGTAGAGAAGAATACGGATAACGGATGAATTCTAAGTTGATCTTTCAATAAAGGTTCCCGTTATCATTTGATAAAATCGAGGTCATCATGATGGAAATCAATATGGAGTGGTATCGTGTCTTTTATTGGACTGCACGGCTCGGCAGTTTATCGAGGGCAGCGGAACATCTGCATATCACCCAGCCGGCGGTTAGTCATACCATTAAGCATTTGGAGGGAACGATCGGAGGCCCGCTGTTCTTTCGGACAACCAAGGGGGTTAAACTCACGTCGGAGGGTGATGTGCTGTTTCGCTATATCGAGCAGGCCTTCAGCTTTATCGAGATCGGCGAGAAGGCCATTGCGGACATGCATAATTTGTATAGCGGCGAAATCAATATCGGAGCAAGCGATACGCTGTGCAAGTATTATTTGCTGCCGCATTTGGAGTATTTCCATGCCACCTATCCGGATATTCGGATCCGCATCACCAACCGCACAACACCGGAAACATTGTCCCTTCTCAAGGAAGGGAAGATTGATTTTGGCATCGTTCATTTACCGGCCTCCGATAAACAAATCGATTTTCGCGCGAGTTCCCCGATCCATGATTGTTTAGTTGCCGGTAAGTCCTTTGCGGAGCGGACCCAGTTACATCACCCGTTGTCCCTTCGCGATATAGGGAACTACCCGCTGCTTATGCTGGAGAGGGGCGGGAGCACAAGAATGTATGTCGATCAATATGCCGAGCTGCAGGGAGTCACGCTCAAACCCGAGTTCGAGCTTGGCAGCATTGAGCTGCTGGTTCAGTTTGCCCGGAGCGGCTTTGGATTGGCTTTTGTCATCCGCGACTATGCTAACGAGGAATTGCAAGCAGGTCAGCTGATCGAGGTGCCGCTCCATCCGCCGATTCCCGAGCGCAGCATAGGAATTGCAACGCTTCGGGGTATTCCGCTATCTTCTGCCGCCAAGTCGTTTCTTTCTCTTTTGCCTTAAACAGGTGGGTGATCGTGCCTATTCGAATGGCCATGTATGAAGTGCTGTTCACTGCCGTTTAGGATGTTTGATTTGGTGAGGACTCCTGTTTTGGCATATAATGAAAAAGAACGAACAAGACTGGTTAGGAAACACGCCTGCTACCACCACTATGAAAGTAAATAAACCACATGTATCGGAAGGTTTTTCTAGCGATATCAGGCAGACGCGCTTTGGAATTATAGACTTCTGATATCTAAAAAAAGGATGGACTAACATATGACTGCAACTACATTTCATACATTAGGAATAGCCGAGGATTTGTCCTCCAGATTAACGGAGTTTGGCATTGTCACGCCTTCTCCCGTTCAGGCTGAGGCGATTCCGCCCATACTCGAAGGCAAGGACGTGCTTGCGACTTCCCAGACAGGCACAGGAAAGACACTTGCCTATTTGCTGCCTGTGCTTCAGGGCATCGATCCGGAGATCAAGGGAGCCCAGAAATTGATTCTTGCGCCGACGCAAGAGCTTGCCGTACAGATTGTGAGAGAGAGCGAGCGTTACGGAGAAGCCCGCGGGATCGGTGTGCTCGGACTCATCGGCGGTGCCGCTGCCAAGCGTCAGATCGAGAAGCTTAAGCTGCATCCGCAGCTGATTGTAGGGACACCGGGACGAGTGCGGGAACTGATCGAAATCCGGAAACTGAAGATGCACCAAGTGACCACGATCGTAGTGGACGAGGTGGATCAGGTGTTTAATTTGGGCGGCGCCGGCGATGTGGATCGCATTCTGCGCAGTGCATTACGTGACCGTCAATTGGTGTTCTTATCCGCCACGGTGAGTCCGGAGACGGCGGAGCTCGTCAAGAAGGAGATGGATCAGCCGGTCGAAATCGGAATCGATCCGGAGCAGCGGACGCCGTCCGCGCTGGAGCATTATTATTTTGTGACGGAAGAGCGTGACAAATTGGACATGCTGCGCCGCGTGGTCCGGCATTACAATCCCGACCGTGCGATTGTCTTCGTCAATACCACCGAGGATTTGGCAGAGGTTGAAGCGAAGTTAAACTACCTTGGCTTAAATGCGGCTGCCATCTATGGTGATGCTGACAAGATGACTAGAAGCCGGGTTCTGAATGCGTTTAGAGAAGGGCGTACCAAGCTCTTAGTGGCTAGCGATGTCGCTGCCCGCGGACTTGATATCGAAGGACTCGGCATGGTGATCAATTACGATCCGCCTATTGATGCCGAGCATTATACGCACCGCGCAGGACGTACTGGACGCATGGGACGGAGCGGTATGGCGATAACGCTTGTAACGGACCGTCAGACATTCATCATGCGCAAGTTCAATCGCGAGCTGGGCATATCGATTGAAGAACGTGCTCTTTATGGCGGGAAGGTTAGATCCCCGCGTTCTACACCAGAGAATCGAGGACATGGCCCACGTGGGTCAGCCGGAGGTCCTGCCCGAAAAGAGAAACCAGCCCGAAAGCCTGCTTCCACCAGCGCCAATGGAAAGGCGGGAAGCGGAAAGGCATCAGGTGAGCGTCAGAGTGAAAGGGAGCGGGACCGCAAGAACAAGGGCGCTCCGAAATGGTTGAAGAACAAGCCTCCTCGGAGCTAATGGCTGTAAGCTCCATAAACGAGGGTTTGCAACCGATATGTTGTTTTCGGGTCCGATTCAACGGATGTGGTCGACATCATAGGGACCGGACTTTTCAGAATAAGAGGTGATCGATAATGAGTGAACAGCCGGTATTGTCTGTTCAAGGATTAAGCGGCGGGTATAGCATGAACCGACCGGTTCTGCATGACGTAACCTTTCAGGTTGAACCGGGTGAGATGGTGGGTTTGATCGGCCTGAACGGTGCGGGCAAGAGTACCACGATGAAGCATATTCTCGGGCTGATGAATCCGCAAAAAGGTAGCATTCAGGTTCAAGGAAAGAGCCGGACAGAGCATTCGGAAGCCTATCACGGCGCCTTGGCGTTTGTTCCCGAATCCCCGCTGCTGTATGAGGAGATGACAGTACGCGAGCATCTGGAATTTACGGCGCGCTCCTATGGCGTATCCCGTGAAGATTATGAGGCGCGTTCGGAGCAGCTGTCGAAGATGTTCCGTATGGAAGAGAAGATGGACAGCCTGTCCACGCATTTGTCCAAGGGGATGCGCCAAAAAGTGATGATCATGTGCGCGTTCGTAGCCAGACCGTCCCTGTACATCATTGACGAGCCCTTCCTTGGGCTTGATCCGCTTGGGATACGTTCGCTGCTTGACTTCATGCTGGAGCTGAAGGCATCCGGCGCTTCGGTATTGCTAAGCTCCCACATTCTCTCCACGATTGAGAATTATTGCGACCGGTTCATCGTGCTGCACCGCGGCAGCATCATTGCTCAGGGGACGCTGAAGGAAATTCAGGATCAAGCCGGAAGACCAGGCATGTCGCTGGAGGAGCTGTTTAATGTGCTGATTCAGGACGGTAAAGGCGAATGAATCTGCGTGAGCTGTATGTCAAACGACGCGGGCAGTTCTGGGGTGAAATTTTCCCCTATCTGGGTTATGTCATACAGAGCGGGGTAGCCGTCGTATTTCTGTTTCTGCTGATTGCATTCGCTGCCTGGTACACCGCACTACTGCAGCAAATTCCGCCAGATCTGCCGATTCGCTGGATCATGATGATTTTCCTTGTGCCCCTCATGATCAACAGCAGCATCCGCACATATCTGCGTCCGGCCGATACGGTGTTTCTCATTCCGCAGGAATCCCGGATGAAAGAATACTTCAGTACAGCATGGTTCAGCGGCGTCATATATAAAATCATCGGCTTAGGACTGGTGATGTTAATCCTATGGCCTCTATACATACGCAGCGATGTTTCGCCAAAACCGCTGCTGGCTACGTTTGTTGTGCTGACGCTGTTTAAACTGTTGTCCAGCTTCGGCAGCTGGAAGGAGCAGCTTATGGTGTCAAGGAACGCGGCAGCAGCCTACCGGGTACTCCGCTGGATCGTTCCGGCGCTGAGCTTAGCCGCCTGGTTATGGCATCCAACGGGCCGCGCCCTCCTATTCATGGCGCTGCTTGGCATCACGTATGTTGCCGCCTTGTCCGTACCCGTCAAGCACCTGGTCGCTTGGGAACGATTAATCGCCGTCGAGGAGAGACAGGCGAGCCGGGTGATGATGGTGCTGAGCTGGTTCGTGAATGTGCCTCAGCGCGGGCAGCGTGTTCATGCGCGAAAATGGCTCTCCGGATGGGGAAAGGGATTGGCGTGGAAGAAGGAAAGCGCCTATCGCTTTCTTCTCATTAAGAGCCTGACACGCAGTGATATTCTGGGCATACTGATTCGGGTCGGACTGCTGGGTGCTTTTCTTGTATGGGCAACCCGGGATAGTCTGGTATCGGCGATTGTGTATCTGGTCAGCCTGATGATCATCGGACTTCAGTTGTCTGCACTGCGAAAGCTTCACCCGGAATCGTTCTGGCTGCATGTCTATCCGCTTCCGGAAGGAACGCGCCGCGACAATGAAGGGAAGCTGATCTTCCAGGTGCAGCTGTTCTGGGCTGTACTGCTGTGGCTTCCTCTCATTCCAGGCATCCTTAGCGCTCCCGGTCGGACACTTGGTACGATGGCCGCAGGTATCGTGCTTGTATTTCTGTTTCGAAGCGCTGCTGCCCGGAAGAGCCGGCGTGAAGACGATGACGACGAATAAATGGGAAGAGGCCGGGACGTTAACGTCCCGGCCTTCTATTATCATTATAGTATGGGTTATTCCGTTTGCAGAAATCGCAGTGCGTGGTGTGGCGACCTGCGATTTCTGTTCGGCTGTTATCTAGTTGTCATTACACCCAGAAAGAACGAGTGATGATAACGAGCAGGATAAAGAGAACCAGGATTGCTCCAACTCCGTATCCACCGCCGTATCCGCCGTATCCGCCGTGTCTTACTTCTTCAACTGCACCCATGTTCATTCCCCTTTCGGTTCGTTGATTTGTAGTACACGGTATTGTATGTAGCTAATCGTCTATGTGTATGGGCGAGCGTTTATATAGGGCAGAAGAAAAAATAAAGACCGGGGATTTATCTTCCCGGTCTTTATTAGCAAGCCCCTCAGCATGGGCGTTATCTCTAGGGTGAAATCCCCGAATGGAAGCCTTTAACTTGTGTTAGGATGTAAAATAATCAGGGAAATTGGAGGCTGAAATGGAAATACATAATAGGTTGAGTCAGATCAGAGTACGGAACAAATCAACTACAAAACAAAAAGTCTTTTCAATAGTAAATACAATGATGATCGGAGCTATTTTGGGTTTAGCAGCAAAACTTGTGGATACTCCAGGTATCAACCCCATTTTTGACAATATCTGTGGACGTCTTGGTATATGGGTTTTTGTTGCAACACTTTTATCGGTTTTTAGCTATTCGCCCAAATTAGCAGCTGTAAAAATATTCGCCTTTTTTGGATCGATGCTTACTGCTAATTATGCTTACACAGTGCTTTTTCTACATTTCTTCCCAATGAGAGAAATTGTGTTTTGGGGAATGTGCGCAGTGGTATCTCCCGTGTGTGCTTATATTATGTGGTATGCGCGTGGAAATGGATTGTTATCTTATATTGTTTCGGCTCTTCCAATCACAGTCTTGCTGTCGGAAGGGTTTGAATTACGTCACGCTTACTTACCCATTCACACTCATTACTATTTAATCCCATTTCTTATGGGAATATATCTAATCATGATCTTGGTTTTATTGCTTATTATTCCTAAAAATAAAATACAATTTGTAGTCGTTCTACCAATAGCCCTTATATTGTCTTTTATCATGATATATTTTAATGTTTTAGGTCGGATATTTGGTGGAACGAACAGTGTATTGTAAGAGTGTCCCTGAACCTAAATAATGCCCTCCCGACTTCCTACAGGGAAGTGAGAGGGCTGAAGAGTTTGCTTTCACGTTATTTGGAGCTAATATCTTCTTCAGATGCAGCGGATCATCAAGCTTTCTGCAGGTCTTGAATCCCTTTATAGACCAGGTCGAACAGATCCTCCAAATACTCCTCGTCAATACAAGAGAAGGCGATCCGGAGATCATGCTCGCCAAGGGCGATGGTTCCTACGCCATACTCATGGATGAGATGGGAACGGAGCTCCTCGGCGTTAACCGTGTTCAGCTTCAGGCACATGAAGTAACCGGAGTTGAACGGATAATATTCCCATACATCACCGTATTTGCCGCTGTCGAGAATGGACTTTACTTTGTTGGCTCGGCCTTTCATAATGACGAATTTCTCTTCCTTCTGCTCGTGGAATTCCGGCGCCTTCAGCGCCTCCAGAACAAAGGTCTGCGAAGGGTGGGAGGCGCTGGATATCGTGGCACGGATAATGCCGAGCGTTTTCTGCTCCAGTGCGTCCAGCACGTCTTTATTTTCTGCCGCAAACGTGATAAAGCCGACACGGAATCCCCATACGAATTCTTCCTTGGTCGCACCGTCAACCTTTACAGGAAGCACGCGAGGGTGAAGGCCTGCCAGACGTCCGAATAGCGATTCCTTCAGCGAATCTTCAAAGAACAATCCGAAATACGCATCATCCGTCACGACGACAATATTAATGCCGGCTTCGGCGGCCTCCTGGATTGCGGACACGATGGCGGCCCCTTCCTGAGCGCCAGGGGTATAGCCTGTCGGGTTGTTCGGGAAGTTCAACAGCACGACCGCTTTGCCTTTATCCTTCTGGCTTAGCAGAGCCTGACGAAGTCCTCCGGCGTTAAATTTCATATCGTCCGTAAAGAGAGGATAGGTTACATGAATGCCATGGCGGCGAATGCCGAATGTCAGCTCGTAATTCTCCCAATTTTTATCGGGATAAATAACGGCGTCTCCTTCATCCACGAATAAATCGGCTACGATGCTAAGACCATGCGTCAGCGCATTCGTGACGATGGGATTGCTGAAACTCTTGCCTTCGAGTGAAGGGTTCTCCTGAATCATCTTGTTTCGCCATACGGAGCGCAGCTCCGGCTTGCCTGCCGGAGGGGCATACGGGTACAGATCCTTCGGCTGGTAAGCCGAAAGTTTGTCTTGGATGACGCCCAGATGCATCGGGACTCCGCCTTCGGTTGCAATACCGATCGTAGCGTTATATTTTTTCGCATGGCTCGTCGCTTCCGCAGACTGGCTCAGGATGCCTTCTTTCGGGAAGTAGATTTCTTTGCCGAGTGTGGAGAGCATGTCGTACACATGCGGATTGCCGGCTTGCATTTTTCCATTCAATTGACCAACCAATGGGTTCATGAACTGATTCCTTCCTTCCGAATACTTTTGGTTAAGGTAAGAGCAGGTGACAAGTTGCCTTTACGTTTTCATTGCCTAACATTATACCACCTACCCCGGGAACCGTCACGGATAATTGCAATGCTTTAACGCGGTCCAGGATGATATTTGCATATCAGCCCGGCGGTTTCTTCATCCCGCTCTTTGCCGCGGCATTCAAGCCCTTCGACGACGGCCTGGAGCCGATCCGGCTTCAGGTTCTGGCCGAACTTGAACTTGGCGCTCATTCGCTGCGGAGCGAGCTTGATGACCGCTACCCCTTTCAGTCTGGGGATATAAGCCCGGTCACTCGCGTCAATGGTGCGGTATCCGCCTTCAGGCTGCAGCTTTGTCATCAGTGCCTCCATCGCAAGCGCCTTTTCCTCCAGATCATCCACGATCACCACCTCGCCGATCGCCGTTACACTTTTGAAGTAGGCCGTGGCCGGGCAGGCCATCTCCGGATCGGAGAAATAGGAAGGGATCAGTGCGTACTCGTCAGCTATGGTAAAGCACACGGCTGGCGTCCGGCGCAGATGATCCATTTTTTCACCCATCCGGCTGCCGTGAAAATAGAACGCTCCGTTAACATAGGCAAAGTTCAATGGCGTTACACGCGGGATTCCCTCTTCATCGGCTGTCCCAAGGAAACCAAAGCTCATGCCGCTGAGGAAATCCTCGATTTCTTGTTGATCCTCCATCGCAAATTCGTCTCTTCTCATGATTAAACGCTCCCCCTATCATTTTGAATAACAGCATACGATGATCATTGACAAGGAAAAAGCGCCAATTTAGAGTAATTTATATAGTCCAATTTCAAAAAATGATAGAGGAGTCGTCATTATGGAGCTGGGATTGCCGTTCGAGACGTATGTGGAACAATATCGATATAAATATTTGGCTTTATACCACGCACTTCGTGCTGCCATTCATAGCGGCAAGCTGCCGGAAGGAACCCGCCTTCCCGCCACACGCGAGCTGGCAAAGCTGTATGGCGTGTCCAGAGGCTCGGCCGCGCAGAGCTATGACATGCTGATGGCCGAAGGTTATGTTGTTTCCAGGCAGGGCAGCGGAACTTACGTAGCGGAGGGGATCGCTATGGTGGACCAGCCGCCGCCGGTCGAGGGAGCGCCGGTGCTCTCGGCATGGGGGCAACGACTGGTGAGCCAAAGCGGGGATTATACCTCGGCACAGATGATGCTGAGAGAACCTCCCCGAGGTACAATCTCATTCGCGAATGCACGGATGCCCATGGAGGATTTTCCTTATTCGGAGTGGAGGAGCGCGTTATCCTACGCCGGCGGAAGCGGGGGCATCGAGCTGCAGAACGGAGCGCCGCCGGAGGGGGATCTCGAACTGCGGCAGGCGATAGCCGGACATCTGCGTTTTACGCGGGGAATCCAGGCCGACCCCGAGCATATCGTGATTTTCAGCGGATCCATGCAAGGGCTTGTCCTGATGTTTCAGCTGCTGGTTGATCCTGGCGATCAGGTGGTCATGGAGGATCCGGGCTATCAAGGCATCTATCGGGGCATCAGCCTGAGCGGCGGGATTCCGCTGCCATCCCCGGTCGACGATGCCGGATTAATACCACGTGACTGGGACGCCGACCTGCTTGTCGTAAGCCCCAGCCGTCAATACCCGACGGGAGCGGTACTGCCGCTGGAGCGAAGAAGAGCGCTGCTGAATTGGGCGCGAAGCCGTCAGGCTTTTATTATCGAGGATGATTACGACAGTGAGTTCCGCTGGGGCGGCAAGCCGATTGAGCCCTTGCGGATGCTGGATAACGAGGGACGTGTCATCTTCGTCGGCTCGTTCTCCAAAACGATGTTTACCGGGCTCCGCATCGGGTATGCCGTGCTTCCCCCAAGCTTGGTTGAGGCGGTTGTGCAGGCCAAGGCGCTTTACGAGCCGATTTCACCAGCCGTATTGGAGCAGCGTGCGCTGGCACGCTTTATTGTGCGAGGGGGTTACGGTCGGCATCTTAGAAGAATGACCCGGCTGTATGGTGCGCGGTATGAGGCGCTTCGCCAGGCGATGGATACCCATGCCTCCGAACTGTTTCGTCTTCATCCCGGCGATGCCGGCCTGCACGTTTATGCGAACTGGCTGCGCTCTGAGGAAGAGTATGTCCTGGTCCAAGAAGCTGCCCGCAAACGCGGCGTCATGTTTCGAGATGCATCGGTATATCATCGTACCCCCGGGTTACCTGCGGCATGCTTCGGCTTCTCGCATCTGGACATAGCCAGCATCGAAGAAGGGGTTGCCCGGATTGCGCAGGCGTGGCTGGACATGCAAAAAACATAAAAAACGGGTATGATGGAAAAGAGGTCAATTTTTGAATGAGATGAGGGGGTTATGACGTGATGCTGAATGCATCGCCGTCTTCTTTTATAATCATGCCTGCGCTTGCCAAAATCGTATGTGAGCCGGGCTGGAAATGGCAAAAACGCGAAAGACCCATGCAGAATTATGATTTGTTCTATGTATGGAGCGGTGAAGGCACGGTCGAGCTCAATGATGAGCCCTTTGCCGTGGGAAAAGGAAGCTGCTTTCTATTCCGACCCGGAGATCATACGAGCGCGACGCACAACCCGCAGAAACCGCTCGTATTGACATATATCCATTTTGACGTGACCGACCCGGTCCAAGAGATTCCGGCATCTTATCGGAAGCTGACGGAAACGATGGATTTCGAATATTTGCTCGCGCGTTACGTGCGTTTGTATCTGGACAAGCCCTATGGATCATTGGAGGAGGGGCAGCTTATTCTGAAACAGCTGATGATTCATCTGCTGCGTTCGGATCACGCTGAGCCGGTGGTTAAAAAAGCAAGCAATCAGCTGTCAGAGGCTATCCATGAAATCGCGAATTATGTCCGCCAGCACCCGGGGGTTCCCCATCGGGTCGAGGATTTGGCGGCCAGAGCGGGGTTGTCCCCCCGTTACTTCTCGATCAAATTCAAGGAACTGATCGGCACGCCAGTGCAATCCTATATCATTCAGATGCGGATCGAGCGGGCGCAGCATCTGCTGCTGCATCAAGGGATGAATGTAACGGAGGTAGCCGACGCGCTGGGTTACCGCGATATTTTCTTTTTCAGCCGGCAATTTAAGCAGTATACGGGCAAGAGCCCATCCGAAATTCGGTGATCCCCCGCCCTTCCATAACTTACCTGAGTGGCCGAAGGGCAAATGGGTTTCATAGCAAGCGATTTAGGGTAAAAACGACATACAGTTTCATTTTATGAAGGGGGGAGAGAGGAATGAGCCCAAGAAGACGGGTGCGTGGACGTTTCTTCAGTCGTGGTGGCTGCGCTATTTTCAGAAATCGCTTGCGCCGCATGAAGACAACGACTCAGGATCATCAGGATGTGTGGTTTTAATGAGACTTGGCCTACATACGGGAAACGTTGAATCCCGTTATCATATACGCTTTTCTCTGGATGAACGCAAAAGGGAGCTAAATGGCTCCCTTTTTTTCGATATGTTTTGGGGGTCCCCGCAAAGTATTTGGAATAAGCATCGAAGCATAGGCTCCACTTTGTGGGGCTATTTAATGGATGCATATATGGATAGGGAATCTGATTATGTTGCAAAATTTTGTTATATTAGGGATACCCTGAACGCAGGGTTCTTAGAAACATGGACCAGGCAGGCATTTCGGATAACGGAAGGGTGACGGGAGTGAAGGAGAGAGTGGCATTGGCAGAGCAAGCGGTGATCCGGTGGTAGCAGCGGGAGCAGGAAAGGTTGCGCTGATCACGGGCGCATCGAGCGGGTTTGGACTGCTCATCAGTCTGGAGCTGGCAAAAGCAGGTTATGACGTGGCTGCGGGTCTGCGCAGGCCTGAGGCGGCTGCAGAACTGCTGGCGCAAGCCGAACAAGCAGATGTTGCCGGGCGCATTCACGTATTCCAGCTGGATATATGCATTGAGGAACAAGTCAAGGCCGCTGCTTTGGAGATAGAGCAGAGGTATGGACGCTTGGACGTGCTGGTGAACAATGCTGGCGAGGCGGTAGGCGGCATGGTGGAGGAAGTGCAGCTCAGCGGCTGGCGAAAACAGATGGAAACGAATTTTTTCGGGACCGTATCGGTAACGCAGCATATGCTGCCGCTGCTCCGCCGGACCGGACATTCCAAAATCATTCTCATGAGCAGCATTAGCGGCGTGGTCGGCTTTCCGGGTTATGGACCTTATGCGTCCTCCAAATTTGCATTGGAAGGGTTTGGCGAAAGCCTGTCCATGGAGTTGATGCCCTTTGGCATCGATGTCGTGCTGATCCAGCCCGGTGCCTATGGCACGCCGATCTGGAACAAAAGCTTTGGGGAGCTTGCGGTAAAGGAAGGATCACCCTACAGCGATCTGCTGAAGGGCGTGCTGGACTATTCCGAGCGGACAGCCAGGGGAAGCGGGGATCCGCAGGAGGTAGCCAGGCTTGTGGCAAAAATTGCATCCATGGCTAAGCCCAGGTTCCGCTATTTGCTGCCCCGAGGCACGCGGCTAACCGCATGGATCAAGGGCGTGCTGCCGGATCGGCTGTTTCAGCGGATCATTTATCGGATGCTGGGCCGGCGTTAATCATTCATGCCGCGAATGATTCATGGCTTTAACTTGTCATGCGATGCTTGGTAAGGTGAATGGAATTACCCTTTTCTGGCTGGGGACGGGTGAAGCAAACCGAGGAGTTCCCCCATCTTCACCTTGGAGCCGGGTTCCAGGTCACCGCGCGGTGTAAACGTGCCGTTCTCCGTCAAAAGCACGACGGTAGAGCCGAATTCAAAGTACGCGAGTTCATCGCCAATCCCGTATTTCTTCACGTTCTCGTCAGCATAACGGATGCTGCTTACGTTCATGGCTCCGACCTTCACGACGGCAACTTCACCGAACTCATGCGCAATATAGGTAATGAGGCGCTCATTGCGGCTGAGCACGTTCCGGATATGGGTCATCGCAAAATCGTTCACAGGGTAAACGCGGCCCTTCAGATGCTCGCTCTCCGCCTGAACACCGGTTACCGGGGAATGAATGCGATGATAATCGGTCGGGCTTAAATACAATACGAATGCATAACCGTTGATGTAGTTTTCCATTCTTGGCGATTTGGCGAGCAGCTCGCTCAGGGTATAATTCTGTCCCTTGACGCTCAGAATGGTGCCGGCGTTGACGGCGCCCATTGCCGAAATCGTGGCATCGACCGGGCTTACCATAGCGTCGGCGGTATCATCTATGGCGCGCAGGCCTATTTTTAACCGGCGGGAAAAGAACTCGTTCAGTGAGCGGTATTCGTGGATTTCTTTCTCCGCTTCATGCGCCGGAATCTGATAAATTCGTATAAATGCAGGTATTAGATGACGGCTCAGCCGGCTGTGGGAACAATGCCCCATGATTCGGGACAGCCACTTGCGGGAGGATAGCTCAGTCATCAGACGCAGCAATTGTTTAGCCATGTCATTCTCCTTTGTGCATAGGTGTCAGCAATAAACGTTGGTGGAAAAGCCAATCACTCTGATATTGACATAGAATGAGATGGAAATCAATAAATAGCCATTTTTGAAAAAAGGTTCTTGCTTATTCCGGAGCGAATGTGTATTTTAAAGTTAACATGAAACCGAATAGGAATACGGGGGCTTGAGTGAATCAGGCTGAGATTGCAGCTGTTATCCGCTGTTGACCGTTAATCTGAACTGGGTAATGCCAGCGTAGAGAATATCCGACCCTGCCTACATAGGGCCTATTTTTCCGTCTGCGCGTTTTTCCAGACGGTTTTTTGTTGTGTTTACACAAAAATAGAGGTGGAGAGGGGAATGTGTTGTTATGGGAACGTCTGTGCAAGAGAAGTTGGGGGTTCAGCCCCGAAAAGGGCTGCGGTTAAGCGATATTTTGGTGACGGTGCTGGTATCGCTGGTGCTTGGCGTCATTTATCACTTCTGGGGTTCGGTTTACAATCTGTTAAAACCGCTGTTCTTTGAAGCGGATGAGTTGTTATACGGCATGTGGTTCGCTGCAGCCACGCTGGCTTACTTGCTGATCCGCAAGCCGGGAGTGGCCATCATCGCGGAAGTGGCGGCAGCCCACGTGGAAGTGCTGTTTGGCAGCGGATGGGGATTGACCCTGCTGCTGTATGGCCTCATTCAAGGACTGGGGGCAGAATTGGTATTCGCGGCGTTCCGTTACCGGAGCACCTCCGCGTGGACGCTGGCGATTGCCGGAGCCGGCGCGGCCATCGGCTCGATGATCATGGACTTCTATTACAGCTATACCGATGACCTGCAGACGTGGATGTTCCTTGCCAAATACGGCATGCGGGTACTCAGCGGCGCCGTCATTGCAGGCCTCCTGATGCTCCTGCTGGCCAAAGCGCTTGACCGTACGGGAGTGACATCCCTGCTGCGTCCTGCGTCGAAGAAGGATTACGAAGCACTGGATGATCCGCGCCATGTCTAATGCCACGGTTAGCCTGGTTCCGGCGCAGTCCGCTGAGATGCTTTCGGAACCGGCCGTGTATGTGGAGGGATTGCGTCTGAAGTATCCGGGCGAGGAGCGGCTGATGTTCAAAGACCTCTCCTTCTCGGCTGTCCGCGGGGAGAAGGTGCTGCTGCTCGGTCCGAGCGGCTGCGGCAAATCCACGCTGCTGCAGGTGCTTAGCGGGATGATTCCCCGCGCAACGGAGGTGCCGATGAAATGCGAGGCCCAGCTGGTTCCGCGCTCTTGGGGTTATGTATTTCAAGATCCGGATACCCAGTTCTGCATGCCGTATGTGGATGAAGAGCTGGCTTTCGTGCTGGAGAATCTAAGTGTCCCTCGCGACGAGATGAAGGAGCGGATGCAAGCGGCCCTCCGCGAGGTGGGGCTTGATCTCGAGGAACTTCATATGCCGATCGGGCATCTGTCCCAAGGCATGAAGCAACGACTGGCACTGGCATCGGCTCTGCTGCTGGAGCCGGAGGTTCTGTTCCTTGACGAGCCTTCTGCCTTGCTCGACCCGGAAGGAAGGGAGCAAATCTGGTCCGCGGTGAAGGCCGTATCGGAAGGGCGGACGCTGATCATCGTGGAGCACCGGATAGAAGAAATGGCCAAATACGTAGATCGTGTCGTGTTGTTCAGCCCCGATGGCGTGATTCTGGGCGAAGGTCCCCCAGCAGCGATATTCGCTGAATACGAGCGGGGACTCCAAGCCTATGGAATCTGGTATCCCGGCGTATGGGAAGATTATGCGCAGACCCGGGCGGGCAGAGAGTTGTTTGCTCTGGTCGACGCTTTTGGCGATGAGCTAGGTAATCTCCTGCATGAGGCTGCTCCGCCGTACGCTCAACGTAGGGAGCCTGTCATTCAAGTGGCGGATTTTAGGGGGATGAGATGGGATAAACCTGTCATCACCCTTCCTGCGGCTGAGGTGTATCCCGGGGATTTCATTGCGGTGATCGGCCCTAACGGTGCCGGCAAAAGCTCGCTGCTGCTCAGTTTAATGGGGCTGCTGCGAGCCGAGGGGACCTATATGCTCTGCGGGGAAGAGGTCATTCAGGGCAGGCGCAGGAAGGTGCGGAAGAAGAGAGAACAGCAGCTGCGCCAAATCGGATTCGTGTTTCAGAATCCGGAGCTTCAATTCCTGACGGAGCGTATCGGCGATGAGGTGGTTTATTCGCTGCTGGTGGATCATGTGCCGCCGGAGGAAGCCAAGTCGCAGGCCGACCTCTGTCTGGAACGCTTCAGACTGAAGGGCATGGAGGCTAGGCATCCGTACCAGCTGTCGACAGGTCAAAAGCGTCGCTTAAGCGTGGCTACGGCCATGGCAAGACAGCCGTCTGTGCTGCTCCTGGATGAGCCGACCTTCGGACAGGATGCGCGGAATACGTTTGCGATTCTGGAGATGTGCGAGCAGCTGCGCCGCGCGGGAACCGCCATTCTCATGGTGACGCATGAAATGGAGATCGCGCAGCGGGTCGCCACGCATATATGGGAAATCCGGGAGGGGCAGTTGACGTCAAGCATGCCTTCCCCCCGATGGTGTACCGGGACGGAATCCGGACGGGAGACGGGCGGAGCGAATGGCGCTGATGAGACTCGCGAAAACCTAACCGGGGCCGATCATCGCCTCACGGGGGTGAACGCATGAATATATGGAATCCCGTGCGGATCACTTGGCTGCACCGCGCGAATCCGGTGGTGAAGCTGGGACTGATCTGTGCGCTGTTTTTTATGACGGTGTTAACCCATGATCTTGATTTTGTCATGTATCAGGCGTTTATCTTTATGGTCTGTCTCGTGGTGCTCAGCGGGGTGAAGCCGTGGAAGATGCTGCTGTTTTTCATACCGTTTCTGCTTGCCTTTATTTCGTCTTCCTCTTCCATGATGCTGTTCGGCAAAGGGGAGACGATCTGGTGGGAGTGGGGATTGTTCCGGGTATCGGAAGAAAGCTTTTATCGGGGGCTGCATCTGGGGTTTAAGGGAATTGCCTTTGCCTCGGAGGGGCTGCTGCTTGTTACGACAACGTCCTCGGTGGATTTATTCTACAGCCTGATGCAGAAGCTGAGGCTTGCGCCCAAGTATGCTTACAGCTTCATGGCTTCGATCCGGCTGCTGCCCATGGTCTGGGAGGAATATGTAATCCGCCGCCAAGCCTTGAAGGTACGAGGAGTCCGCCCGATTCGCGGCGTTCGCGGCATGGTGAACCGCGCAGGACTGTATGTGGTGCCGCTGCTGGCGCAGAGCATCCGCCGGGCACACCGGGTGGCCGCGGCGATGGAGGCGAAGCAATTTGACGGGGACCGGGCGAAGGCTCGAACGTATTATTACCCGTCACGTTATTCCCGCTACGATCTTCTGGTCATCGGATTACTCGCCGCCGCCGCCTGCTGTGCTTATATGGCAGCCGGATATTTTCCTTGGTTCGGCATTGGCGACGTGCGGTTTGATTAAACGGTTTGGTGAAATCGAAAAGAGTCTGCTTACGTTACGTAAGCGGCTTTTTTGTTATGAGATTTAAACTTCAAATGCTAACCATCCTTATATCGCAAGAAAAATATATGTTATAAGCAGTCTGCCTTCTGAGAAAGTGCGGTCTATGAACGTTTTTTTTCATATGTATCCGGCGTTCCTAGTACGTTAAGGTATTTTCTGCCCCGTTTAATATAAAAAATCATGTCTGGATTTCATGCTGATCGAGGCGTTATAATACTAGTGGTACCTAAAAAGTATTTATAGTACCAGAAGGGGAGTTTATTTACTTGCGCGAGCGAATATTGAATGAAACGATCCGCTTGATTCAGCGGCAGGGCTTTACGTTTACGGTCAGTGATCTGGCCCGCGGCCTTGCGATTAGCAAACGGACGATCTATGAACACTTTTCATCCAAGGAAGAGATTGTCGAACATATCATCGACGGAATGATCCGGCACATTCAGCAGCGCGAACGTGAAATTGCGGCAGATGAGGGGCTTACTGTTCTGGAGAAGATTCATCAGATTCTAATCTGTCTGCCCCAGGAGATGGAGAAGATGGATCTGGGGATGCTGCCGGATTTGAAGCGGTCGCATTATCCGCAATGGGAGAAGCTGGACACCTTTTTCCGAGAGGAATGGGACATTGTTACCGAGCTGATGGAACAGGGCATGGCCGAGGGAAGCATCAAGCGGATTCACATGCCGCTGTTCATCGACCTGTACCTCGGGTCGCTCCATCAGATTTACGATTCGAGGGCGACGGTGAAGCATCAACTGCCGCTGGGGGAGCTGCTGCAGTCCGTCATGGATATTTTATTGTTCGGCATTGCCGCTGAGAAACGGAAGGAGTCTTGAGATTATGCATTGGTTATATTTAAGTTTGGCAATTCTGTTTGAAGTGGCGGGGACGCTGAACATGAAGCTGTCGGAGGGGTTCAGCAAACCGCTGCCCAGCGTGCTGCTGGTGGTGTTCTATATTTGCAGCTTGAGCTTCCTGACGCTAAGCTTGAAGCAGATTGAAATATCCGTGGCTTACGCGATCTGGTCGGGACTTGGCATCATGATCATTACCGTAATCGGTTATATGTTCTTTGCGGAGCAGATTAATGGCCTGAAAGTATTCTCGATCCTGCTGATCATCGCGGGTGTCGTTCTGCTGAACTTATCCGGCAGCGCGCATGCGCAGGAACAACCGAAGACGCACCAGTCCGGTCACTAAGTACGATCAAATGAACCGGAATCTGCGGAAGGGCCGTACTCGTGCGGCTCTTTCTCTGCTGCAATAATGTACTATGCCTCGTTTCGCCTCCAGCTCTATAATGACAAAGGAAATTCCTTTGTTAGGAGCTATCATCATGAACCTGTCTTCGTTTTTTATTTACTGTTTTATCGTGGCTTTCTCGCCGGGACCGTCCAACATCGTCATTTTGTCTTCGGTTCAGAATTCCGGCATGAAGAAGACCTTGCGCTACATTGCCGGAGCATCCATCGCTTTTTTCCTATTAATCGCTGCTTCCGTGGTATTGGGCCAGCTGCTGTCTACAGGCATGCCAATCGTACTGCCCATCTTGCGGATCGTAGGCTGCCTGTTCATGCTGTATCTCACGTATCAGGTATATACCATGGACGTATCCAAGTCCGGCACTAATCAAACGGCGTCCTTCACGTCCGGCTTTCTGATGCAGTTTCTCAATCCGAAGGTGGTATTGTTTACGCTGACGGTCATTCCGAGCTACGTCATGCCGTATTATACGGCTGGCCCTGTCATTTCGGCGTTTGTGGTCGCGGTTTCGTTAATCGGGCTGTCCGCGTATATGACCTGGGCCGTGTGCGGTAGCCTTTTTCAAGGAATTATGCAAAAATATCGGAGAACGACCAACACGATCCTGGCTTTGTTTCTGCTGTACTCGGCAATTGTCGTATCCGGCATACCGGAGCTCATAAAGGGGTGATGGAAGATGGAGCAGTTTATTTATAAAAAAGCGGTGGGCATTACGGCGCTGTCCGCGAGCCTGACGGATTTCAAATATAAAAAGCATTATCACGAGGAGTATGCCCTCGGCGTCACGCTGCGCGGCATTCAGAAGTACTCGCTGGACGGCAGTCAGCAGGCCTCTTACCAAAGCGGGGTTATGCTGTTCCATCCGGAGCAGAAGCATGATGGCTGGTCCCAGGAACGAACGGGCATCGATTATGTGATGATTTACATTCACCCGGAGTTATTCCTGGAATTGATTCAGAAAAAGGATATCGTCCGGTTCCAATCCCCGATTGTCTATCACGCCGGGCTGCGGAAGAGCATCCTGGATGTAACGAGGTCGATCTTCACCGGTCAGCCGGAGGCAAGAAGCAGCGAGCTGCTTCTGGGTCTGGCGGGGCATTTTAACGAGGATATTCTGAACCCGGATAGCCGGAAGGACAGCGTGTTTACGCGGAAGGCCAAAGACATGATGCAGGATTATCTGGATCACGTTCTCCGTCTGGACGAAATAAGCGGGGAGTTCGGGATGTCGAAGTATCAGTTCATCCGTACGTTTAAAGCGAATACCGGGTTGTCTCCATATCAGTATTACCTGAACTGCAAAGTGGAGCGCGCCAAGCATCTGATCGAGGACAGCCGGGATGTATATCAGGCCGTTACCCAGTGCGGCTTCACGGATCTTGCCCATTTGAATCGGCATTTCAAGAATGTGTACGGCACGACGGCATTTGATTATATGTCCCATCTGGATAAGTAAAATCTGGCTGCAGGGCAAAGTTTGCATACGTTATTATCAAGCTAGGCTTGGCATTTGTGAATAAACTCCGTTATAATGTGTATAGAATGTAAGAGGGACCGTGCGCGAACACGATCCCGGAGTACAACGTACCGCTATAAGAGCGGCCGGCTATAGGAAATCCGATCAGAAATAGACCGTGATCCTGACCAAGGGCGGTCTATTTCTTTTTATGGAACGAAAGTATTAACACAACCAGCGTCGCGAATGAAATCATTAGCGTCAATGTTTGGTACACTTCCATGGCATCACCTCCCATCCTGGGGAGATTAGCCGACCGCCCTTATTAGCCGATATATTGTACTTCCCAAATTATAGCATACAAGCCCTGCGTTCAGGGGCTTTTTATGGTCTGATCGAGAGAGGGTTTGGAGCTTTTCTATGCGAATTCCACTTCATCGGCTGCTTCGTATAGCATGCGGATTTTGATATAAGGCGCAGGGATGTTAATCTGTATTTGGATTACTTGAAATTACTCAGGCTTTAGCCGGATGGAAGGAATCATTCGAATGGAATATATCTATGAATCAGCCCAGCGCAGCTACGAGGATTTTGCAAGCGGCCGGGTTCTATATAATGCGCAGGGAACGACTTCGTTTCCTGTCAGACTAGCCAGCGAGATTGCCCAGCGGTGCTTTCGACTATTGGAGCAAAAAGGGGTACAGGGACCGTATACCTTGTTCGATCCCTGCTGCGGCGGGGCGTATCTGTTAACGGTGGTTGGGCTGCTGCATGGGCAGCGCCTTCATCGCGTCATCGGCTCCGACATTAACGCGGAGGTGCTCGGCATAGCCGGGAAGAACCTGTCGCTGCTCCGTGAAGAGGGGCTGGAACAACGCACGGAACAGCTAAAAGAGCTGTTGGCGTTGTATCATAAGCCGTCCCACCAGGATGCGCTGCAAAGCGCTGGCCGATTGAGGGAGCTCCTAAGGTCGTCCCGTTTGGAAGAGGCGGTTTGTTTTCAAGCCGATATCACCCAACCGGAGGAAAGCCTGGCATCCTGCAAGGGAACCCATATCGTCATGACTGATCTCCCTTATGGGGATCTGGTTAGCTGGGGTGGCGGAAGTGATGAGCCGGTGGAGGATTTCTTTAACGGCATTCATTCCATCCTGGATCCTGCCTGTTCCGTGGTTGCCGTCATATCCGATAAAGGGCAAAAATTAAAGCATGACCGGTTTAAAAGGATTCAGCATGTGAAGGTGGGCAAACGGCAGGTAGCCATCTTTGAGCCGCTTTGATCGGAGGATGGCGGACAAAACCAAAGAACATCCCCTCGGTCCCTGCAGCCTAACCATTATATAAACTCTTCTCCAAAAGAGGCTCCCACATCAACCCGCTGTTGACGTCATGTCAAGAGCGGGTTGTTCTTATTGGTCGTAAGAGGGAGTTAACAGGCGGGCATCTTTCACTATAAATAGAGAACGTATGTTCGTTTAAAATCTAAAAAAATATAGCATTTCTTGTGGAATGCCAGCTCGTAGATAGAACTCATGTAAGGACTCACCCGGTCCGGGAGCCAGATCCGCCGTCAATAGGGCAATGGCAAAGCGGTTCGCTTGCCGCTCCAGTTTGCCCGGACTGAAATAGGAATGCTCCTCCAGAAAAAAGCGGCTGATTCCCTTATGGAGACGGTCATGCCCGAGCTCATGCGCGCATACGAAGCGCTGCCATGGCGGTGGCAGCTGATTGTGGATGACGATGAATCTCCGCCTTAGTTTACGGAAATACAGCCCTTTGGTCGTTTGGCCTAAATCTGCAAATCGAATATGTATGCCCAAGGAAGTCGCAATTTCAAAAGGGCAGTTGGTATGATGTTTTTTGATCAGCTGACGGATTAAGGGTTGTAAAAAATCATCCATGCCGGTTCACCTGCAATATTGGTTTTGGTTGAATCGTTGTAATCGGTATGTATCTCCTTACATGTAGATTTATTTCTTGCGCTTGTTCATCTGCTTGGCTTCCCAGAACAGTCCGGTCAGGACGTCCTTGATGCGCTGCTTGTCCTCCTCGTTCAGAGGGACGCCGTCAAACATGAGCTCACCGTCATCCTCAAGCATTTTCTTGAAATCCCGTTTATCCCTGGAGGTTGCCCAAGCGGGAGCCGAGATATCTTCGTGCTTGGCAGCATCCTGCTGCAGATAACCTGCTTTATTCATCAGCTCTTCATAGGGAATTTCGAGTGCCTCCGCCATTTTACGAAGCGTTTGCGGCTTGGGTATGCCCCGCAGCCCATTCTCGATCCGGGAGATTTGCGATCCGCTGATGTCGGCGGCTTGGGCCAGCTGATTGATGCTCCAGCCTTTGTTCTCCCTCATCTCTTTCAAGTATGATCCAAATATGCGTTCCACGTTCCGGCCACTCCTCACCATAGTCCATCTGAAACATCTATTTATAGTATAAACACAACCCCTTCCTTTGCCAACAGGTAAAATAAAAGAGAGTATCATTGCCAAAAGGCAAGGATATGAAAGATATGACCCATATTCCCGTGAATAGTTCGCCCATTTTGAAGGTTTACGCCGGTCTCCAAATAGTGGTATATTAATGAAAAATACGAACAAAATACGAACACGTGAGATGAGACAACCTTCTGCCAAATGGCAAATCAAACCTCGACAATGACAATCCAAAGGGGAGTGTTTCCTAATGAATCCATTTTTACCGGAATTGGATCGCAGAAAGACCCAAAGTGCTGTTGAAGCGATATTCGAGAAATATCGTATCTATAAAACCATTACATTCGAAGTCAGGGAAACGAGCGTGACCGCATCCTACACGGAACGATTTCACGGACCGACCAACGTAACCTCGGACCAAACAGCAACGGTTGCTATATATAATGTAGATATGCCTGCGGCCAGGAAGCAGTATTGCGAGACGATCGAGTCAATCGTAGAACGGCTTGGCGAGCGGGAGCAGACGCTGATTCGGGAACGGTACATGAAACAGGACGACGTATTCGATTACAAAGTGTACAACCATATCCTTGAGCCGCCGGTCAGCAAGGATACGTATACCAAAATCCGCACGCGGGCCTTCTACAAACTGGCACTGGCTCTAGCAGACAGGGGGCTGTTGAAGCTGCAGGAGTTGGAGAAAGCCGCAAAGAGCAAAATGAGCTGAATAAGCGCCGAGCGAGCATGGATCATCAAATCGAGCCAAAACCGGAGGACCTCAGAATGGAGGCCCTCCGGTTTTTTTTGTTTCAAATGGAGGGCAGCGTTGTTGAGGAAGAGACCCAAGAGAACTGGTATATAATCAAATATACGAACATAGGTTTGTACTATTTTCCGCCGACATTCCACTTAAAGTTCCACATTATCCGTCCCATAAGACGTCAGCGCATCCGATTTAGGGGTGTAAGATTGTATTATCGGAAATGAAGTTAAACAGAGCATACCGAACACACACAGTGTAGATGTGAGCCGGCCTTAAGAAGGACCGGTTTTTTGCTGCGGCTTTAGGCTTTGATTTCTTCATTTCCGATCCCTATATGAAAAGAAAGGAGGGGGCCGTGTTGTTCAAGCATGTGACCGTCGTAAGAAGCTGGCTATCCCATCACCGACCGGAAGTCACTCGGCCATCTGCGGAATGAGAGGGGCGGTCAAGCAGGCCGTTCTAGATATCGTTCCGGAGCTTGAAGGCCAAATATATGACATACATCCGCCGGATGGGGTAAGCGAGCCTTTTTATGGTGTCATTACGCTGGGAGAGGACGTTTGGAAATCCTCATGGGCAGGGTACCGGCAGGTGGTGCGATTGAAGCTGTATGCAGATCGTTCCGAATTGCATCAGTTGGATCGCTGGGCGGAACTTCTAATCCCGGGACTTCATCGAAAGCGGGTTATCGGAGCCGATGGGAAAGCATTCAAGCTTCATTATTTGGGTGTGCCGGAAGCCGACAAGTTCGATTCTGTTTCAGGCAAAATGGTTCGGATCATGCGATTCGGCGTCTATGTGCCTCAGGCATCCGGGGCCGGTTCCACCGGACAACCCGACGAATGGCTGCATACACTGACAGCCTGGACAGGAGAAGTACTGGGCAATCCTTGGCGCACCTATCATACGGCATGGCCGGCGGGGCGGGAGGATCATGCCGTCCTATGGCGGATGACGGGCTGCCAGACCAAGATGGCGGGAGCCTCGATGTTCGAAGTTCGCAAAACCTTTACCGGGCATATTGCCGCTCTTCATTCCGCGGACGAGCAGCTCACCGCTGCAAGGCTGGTGGAGGAGCTTGGTACCCAGGTCCAGCTGATGCTGGATTCACAGGATCGCCGCTATTTATCCGTTGCGGAGATTACCTCCGATATGCAGGCCGATCCCATTCTGGACGGGCAGCTGAAGCTGACCCTGGCGCAGCGGAAGATGCGTTCACCGGAGGAAGCCGCTTTGATCAGGCGCGTTAACATTCATCCAATTTTAAAGTGAGGTGGTCACAATGGCTGTGAAAAAAACACTCAAGACTGAAGCTCGCAGTATCAGCGCTCCGCGATATGCGCTCGATGAACTCGAAACACACGCCAAGGAACTGTTCGAGGTTCGGGCGGAGGTGCTCGCAGGTGCTATGTATGGGGCAGACGGAGAGCTGTTCACGGTAACCGAAGTTAAAGAAAGAATCCAACAATTTATGAAAGCGAAGGTGGACTAATCATGGCAGGTGGAACATGGGAAAGCGCAAATAAACCGGTACTTCCGGGTTTGTATATGAATTTCAAGGCGGCCGCCGCGTCGGCTGTTCAGGGCGGATCCCGCGGTACGGTCGTCGTGCCGGTTAAAGCCAATTGGGGACCGGTGCGCGAGTTCGTGGAAATCGGAAGCGAGTTCGCGATTTCCGAAATGTATTCTGCGGATAGCCAGGATGGGGCTACGGCTTACGAAACGCTTTACCTGGCCTTGCTTGGCGGGCCGAAGAAGCTGCTGGCTTATCGCCTGGCAGATAACACGGCGGCAGCGTCTAGCGTAACGCTGCAAAATGCGGAAGCCACGCCTTCCGATGTACTGAAGCTGCAGGCCAAATATCCGGGCAGTCGGGGCAATGGCTTCTCCGTAACCGTGCAGCCGTCGCTGATCGACCCGACAGCACGCGAGCTTCGCCTCTATGAAGGCGCCAAACTGCTTGGTACTTATACAAGCCTGGACGGGACAGCAGCGTCGATTGCGGCGCAGATCAATGAAGACGATGAGAACCTCTGGGTAACGGCTACCGCATTGGAAGCGGCCGGCGTTCCTGCTGATGTGAATGGAGCTGTGCTGTCCGGAGGCAAAAGCGGCAACGGCGGCCTGACGAATGCTGATTATATCGAGATGCAGGATGCGGTCGAAGGCCAGGAATTCAATGTGCTTGCCCTGGACTATGCTGCAGATATGGCTCTGCTGCAGAGCTTTGCGGCCTGGGTGAAGCGTCTTCGTCAAGAAGGACGCGGCGTGATGGCCGTATTCGGGGGAAGCGTAGCGGACGATACCTCCAAGGATGCAGCCAAACTGGCGGCAGCCCGCTCGCTTGCATTGAACCATGAAGGGATTATCAATGTAGGTACGGGCGTGCGTCTGTCCGGCGTGAACTACAGTTCTGCCCAGACGGCTGCTTATGTGGCCGGGCTTATTGCGGGTCAACGCTTGAACCAATCCGCTACATACGCGGTAACGCCATTCGAAGATGTGACTCGCCGCTGGACCCGATCCGAGCAGGAGCAGGCTGTACGCAATGGCGTGTTCGTCCTGTTCTACGACGGTCGCCAGGTAAAGGCGCTGCGCGGCATCAACACGTTGGTAAATCCGGCGGAAGGCCAAAACAATGCCTGGAAAAAAATCCGTTCCATCCGCGTGATGGATGCGATCCATGCGGATTTGCAGCTGGCCGCGGAACAGACCTACATCGGTAAGGTGAACAACACGGAGGAAGGCCGTCTGGCGCTGATCGGCGCCGTGAAGGAATATCTCGCTTCGTTGTCGCTGAGCAATGTCATCGAGCCGGACGGCTATGACGTCATTCTCGATCCGGCCTACTACGGCGATTCCGCCGTGAACACGCCGGAGCCGGACCAGGTCTTCCTGCAGTGGAACGTGAAGCTGACCGATGTGATGGAGCAGCTGTTCGGTACGTTTTACGTGCAATAATAACGAGTTCGTCGATCAGCGTATTTAAGATGAGACGGACTGCCCGGAGAGGGCTTTTTCAAGAAAAAACTTATCGAAATCGAGGAGGAACTTAACATGTTGGATGCTTCAAGAGTCATTATGGGGACATACGGCCAGGCATATATTGACGGGGTTTGGCAGACGCACATTAACAAGCTGGAAGCCAGCGTGGAATTGGAGAAGCGCGAGCTAAAGCTGGTCGGTAACGACTGGACAGTACACAAAAACGGCAGCAAAAAAGGAACCGGCACGATGAGCGGTTACAAGGTCACTTCCGATATGATTTCCCGCGGCTTCACCAAATTCGATATCATCTCCAAGTTGGATGATCCCGAATCCTACGGCCATGAGCGCGTTCGCCTGATCCGCTGTATGCCGGACAAAATCCAGCTGGCTAACTGGACGGCCGGTGAAGAAGTGCAGGAGGAAACTTCATTTACCTTTGAGGGGTACGAGCTGTTGGATCCGATTCAGGGGGATTAAGAGGTTTCTTATTATCAAGGCCAAGTGCGGCGTAAAGCGGGGGTTCGCCCGGTAAGGAATGCCTGATTCGGGCGAGCGTCGCCCGCCGCAATAGGAAGATGAAATCTATTATTTTATGAGTAAAGGAGAGATATATACGCATGAGCTTGCATGAGAACATGAGCGAAGAGCAAATTTTGGACAGTCTGTTTGAGGCAGCCGAGAAGCTGCCGGAGGAAACGGTACGCATTAAGCGCCTGGATATGCAGATGGTGCTGCAAGGCTTGACTTCGAGCAAGGTGGACAGCATCCGTGAGCGCTGCACGGTTCGCCGTACGGTAAAGGGTGCGGTGGATGAGAAGGTGGATACGGAGACGTTTAATGCGCTGCTAATTTCCGAGGCGACCAGGAGTCTGTCGGTGAAGGGTTTGACGCTTAGTGGTTGGGGCGATCCGCGAATTACAAGCCGCTTGAAGCTGTCGGGCGGAGAGCAGGCGGTTCGCCGGATGCTGCTGGCCGGAGAGCTGGATGCCGTTGGCGATAAGGTGCTGGAGCTGTCCGGATTCGGAGTTGAGATTGCTGACCTAAAAAACTGATCGGCTCCGGGGGAATGACGACGATGCTGTATCATCTATGGGTCCGGCATCACCTTCGTCCCGGAGATTTTTGGCGGCTCCCGCGAGGCGAGCGCCTGCTGCTGCTCGCTTTCACCCAGGAGGAGATCGAGGGCATGGCCGGTCAGAGTTTGAAGTGAACAGGAGGTGAAACGAAATGGCTGAAGCCATGAACTACCGCATGAATCTGGTCATCGATCCGAAAAACGTGATCAAGGCCAACCGCGAGCTGCGGGCGATGGAGCGTTATTTTGAGCGGATCCAGGGACGCGTTATGAGAATCGGGCGTACCCGGATGGCGCCTGAAATCGTGCTGAAGGACAGCGCCTCGAAAGGGCTGGACAACCTGCTCGCCAAAATGCAGCGGGTGAAGTCGCAAGTCATCCAAGCCTCGGCGAATGTGAAGCTGAACGTGCAGAAGCAGATTGATACGAATTTGAATCTGAGCGTGCAGAAGCAGATCGAGGCGAGTGTTCAGGTGGATCTGCGGGCGTCAGGGCTTGATTTTTCTCCGTTGACCGATGCGTTGACGGCGAATACGGCTGCGGTGGATAAGCTTACGGCTGCGCTTGGATCGCTTCAGCTTGGGGGCGGGGGTAGCGGTAAAAAGTCTGGATGGGATACGGCTCTAGGCATTTTAGGCGGTGTTATCACCGTGGGTTCCACTATGAAAAATGGTGGCCAACTATATGGTAAAGGAAGCAAGATGCGCGAAGCATGGAGTAAAGATACACCAGATCCTACACCAGCCCCTAGGACGGCACCTAGGCCCAATGGGGTTAGAAGGGGGGGCGGCCGTGGATCCAATTCCAATCAAAGCCAGGCTGCCCCGACCCCGAATAGCCAAGGGGATAAGCCACTAACCAAATGGGGTAAGCGTTTTAACAAAGCTAAAACACTGGGAGATTTCATAGAAACTGCAGGCAACACAGGAAAGGGAGCTGTGACATTACTCAAGGATGCCGTGGGTATGACGAAAGGAATGTTTGGCGGCGGCGGGGGCAGCGGCATCGTATCCGGAGGCGCGGCGAGCGCTGCCAAGACGGGTGCTGGATCAGATGCAGTAAAACAGGCGGCTGACGGTAGCGCTGGAGCAAGTGCAGTAAAAAATGCCGGCAAAAGCGGCCTAGGCTCCGGCTTGATGAAGGGGCTTGGCAAAAGGGTTCTTGGCCCGTTGAGCTATATAGCCGATGCGACCGCAATCGCTACTGCTAAACCGGGAAAAGAACGAAACCAAGCGATAGGCTCTACCGTAGGGGGCGGCATCGGAAGCACGATCGGCGGCCTCGTCGGCTCCGTGATTCCAGTTGCAGGCACCTTGATCGGTTCTACGCTCGGCGGCACCGTAGGAAGCTTTATTGGCGAGAAGGTGGGCGGCGCTATCACCGGTGTCAGCGAACAGTTCAAAGAAGGCAAGGAGAAAGTGTCGAAATGGTTCTCCAAGACGTTTTCCTTCGGAAAAAAAGACAAGGAAGCCGTTCAATCGAAGGAGACTCCTTCCAGTTCGGCTGCCCTTCCAGCTCCCATCATTCCGAAACCAGCACCGGCTGATTTTAGCAAGCCGCTGCTGCCGAATCCAGCATTGAACCCGACATACGGCCCGTATGTGCCGCCTAGCCATACTGCAAGCATGAGTACTTTTGGTCCACCCGCGAGTGCAGCGCAAAACCAAGCTTTTGCAGGGAAGCCGATGTCCCCGCAATCCGTTCAGATCAGCCCGGAGCAGATGAGCACGATATCCGGCTTGCTGATGGATTTCAAAACGGAGACAACGGTGAACTACAATCTACCTCCAGGCGCGGTGCAGGTTACGGTGCATGAGGAGCACCCGATTGATGTGGAAGGATTGATCCTTCTGATCGGGCAGCGGCTGAGAGCCGAATTCAGCAAAGCGGCGCAGAACCGGAAGCCGACTCCGATGGCCTATTGAAGATGATGGTTAACAGCAGGCATGAAGTCGGTTCGAAGGCATCCATACAGAAAGGAGGGGGCCAAGTTGGAGTTTCTTTTGAAGAACGGAAAAGGCATGACGTTCCTATTCCCAGTGAATCCCGAAGAGGTGACCATTTCACGTCAAAAGGGACTGGAAACGGCGACGATTCTCAACTATGGGGAGTTTGATTTTCCACAAGGCCATCGGATCAAGGAGATATCGTTCTCTTCCTTTTTCCCACAAGAGTATGATGCAGCTTATTGCAAAGGTAAAGAGACGGATCATATTAAACCGCAAACCGCGATGAATAAACTTAACGAGTTTCTGGCATATAAAACGCCATTACAATTCGTCATTACCAAGACGGCGGTGAATGTGCCGGTGTATGTCGCTTCCCATCAGTCCACGTTCCGTGGCGGGGAGGTAGGGGATGTGTATTTTGACATCACGCTCCGGACATGGAGCGAAATGAAGGTGGCCAAAATGGCTGGCAGCAGCGGGGCAGCGGGAAGTAATAAAAAGCCCCGGGTCGACATGAAGGAAAAGAACAAGACGTACACCGTGAAGGCAGGAGACTCACTCTCCAAAATCGCCAAGCTGGAGCTCGGGGACAGCTCAAAATGGAACCAGATCTACAAGCTGAACCAGAAGACGATCGGTAAAGATCCGAACGCCATCAAGCCTGGCCAGAAGCTGGTGCTGTCATGAGTTATAAGGTGATTTTGCAGGATCAATACGATTTATCTCCTTTGGTGGAAGTTATCAGTCTGCGGGATTCACTTGAACAAGTCGCTTATCAGGGAACCGTCAATCTGGTCGTAACGCCGGATATGCCGCCGATCTCGCCGGGAATGGCGATCCGGATCAGCGGAATTCCGTATGGTAAAAAAGATTATGTTCCCCTGCTGCACCCAGCTGTCGTGTGGGAAGTGGAAACCTCGAATAACGGCGTGAAGCGGATGACCCTCACGCTGTACGATCGGACGGTATATCTGGACAAATCGGAGGATGAATATCTGTTCCCGGCAAAGCAGACCGCTACCCAGCGATTCAAAAAGTATGCGGCGGACTGGAATTTGAAAATTGCGGTTTTGCCCGATACCGAGAAGTTGCTGGGGCGTTCCGTTTACCGGACGCAGTCGATCTACGCGAGCATGTTCGCTGATCTGCGGGAGACAGCCAAAGCCGGCGGCAAGCTGTATCATCCGCGGATGATCGCTTCAGGGCTTGAGCTGTATGAGTTGGGAACGAACAAAGAGGTTTACATCCTGGAGGCTATCACGGATACTACGCAATCGCGGACGCTGGAGGGTGCGGCGACCAAGGTCAAGGTGCTGGCGACAGCCGCAAGCGAGACCGGAAAAGAGGTTCCTTCCAAGGTGATGGCCATCGAGGAGAAGGATATCGCAAAATACGGCCAACTCCAAGCTATTATTCAGGATGATGAAGTAAAGTCGCCTGCGGCCGCCCGTCAGCTGGCCCGGAGCAAGCTGAGAGGGATTCGGGAGACCATCTCCCTCAATGCACCCGATATCAATACGATCCGTGCCGGAGATGCGGTCATGCTGGGTTCAATGAAACTGCTCGTGATCTCCGTCAGCCGGGAGCTGGGCAGTCCGGGAAGCATGATGCTGGAGCTGGGGAGTTATGACGATGTAAAAAGGAGGTTTTACCTTGAATAAAGACCCCTATGGACAATTGGCGTCCTCCTTATATGCCTCATTGAATAAGCAAACCCGTCAAGCCATGGGCGGTGTAGGGGCAGTGCTCGGCACGATTACCTCGACGGGACTCAAGCTGGATGATTTCAAGCATGAGCTTCAGGACTATATGGTGGCGGAGCTACCTGGAATGCTGTCCTTGCCCCGTTATACGGCAAAGGGCACCGTAACTTTGGGGGGCCAGCAGCAGGATATGACGTTTGATGCCGAAGAGAACGATGTTGAAGATACCCTTTTTGAATTGGGAAAAGGTTTGAAACCGGGAGACCGTGTGCTCGCCGTTCGGGTCAACAGCGGCAATGACGTGGTGGTTGTATGCAAGGTGGTGAGCAGCGGTGGCTAATTTATTCCCGGAAGGCGATGACATGATCTGGACGGATGCGACCGACCCGGATGTACTGGAAGGGGACGGGGCTGTTTTTGGACGGAGCTGGCGGTATGATTTTGAAGCCGGCGAGTTCGTGATGTCCCCGACCCGGAAGATTCCGGTTGCGGATGAGAAGGAAGCCTGGGTCATCTGGTGCGAAAAAGCGATTCGCACGCCGCGTTACCGTCATTTGATCTATACGCGCGATTACGGCAGCGAGCTGGAGGAGCTGGTCGGCAAAGGCTATGACCGATCTCTGCAAGAGAGCGAAATTCAGCGCATGGTGACCGAGACGCTGCTGGCAGACGCGCGGACGGAGAGCGTGGATCAGTTCCTTTTTGAATGGGAAGGAGAAGCTTGCCGTTTCAGCTGCCGCATTACGAGCGTTCGGGATGAGACGGAAATTATAGAAAGCGTGGTGATCTGATGGCAGATTTGCCGTTGTATTTGTTGGATCAGACGGAAGAGAACATTATGAACCGCATGCTGAACAAAGTGCCTTCGGACATCGACAAGTCGGAGGGCTCTTTTATTTGGGATGCGCAGGCACCGGTCGCGTTTATGCTGTCCGAAGCAGCCTTGTGGGCACAGGAGCTGCTGCGTCGAGGCTTTGCGAGCACCGTGGCAAGCGATCACCCGGATATCCGGTCTGCCGAACTCGATTTGAGGACGGCAGAGCATGGGATTACCCGGCGGGAAGCGGTCGCTTCGTCCGGCAGCGTTGTGTTTACGGGAAAACCGGGGACGACCGTGCCCGCCGGAACCTATGTCGCTACGCCAGCCGATGAGGGCTCCGGGGAATCCTCCGTGGAGTATGTGACCACGTCAGGCGTTACGCTGGGTGACTTGGGTACCGGTACGGCCCCGATCCGAGCCGTCACGCCGGGCAGTAATGGCAATGTTCCTGCAGGCGTCATTCAGCTCATGATGACGTCAGTCAGCGGTGTAACCTCGGTTACGAACCCGGAGCCCACGCGGAGCGGGACGGATACCGAAAGCGATCAGTCGCTTCTGGAGCGTTTTTACGCCAAAGTCCGCAGCCAGGGAACGAGCGGCAACAAAGCCCAGTACATGCAGTGGGCCAATGAGATTGCCGGCGTAGGCGGCGTGGAAGTGGCGTCGTTGTGGAAAGGACCCGGTACCGTCGGGTTGTATCTCATAGATACGGACAAGCGTGCGGCAAGCCAGGATATCGTGGATGCCGTTCAGCAGCACATCGACCCGTCCCAGGATGGACAGGGAGAAGGCGTTGCTCCAGCGGGTCCGGTTATCACCGTGATGCCCGCGGCGGAAGTTCCGATCGATATCTCCGTCAAAGTGCAGCGCACGCAGGAGCAGCCTTCGACGATGGAAGAAATCCGGAAGCTGATCGAGGACGGTGTTCGAACGTATTTACAACAGATCGCTTTTATCCGGAAGGATCCTTTGGTGAGGTATACGCGGATTGCCGCCGTATTGCTGGATATCCCGATTATCGTCGACTACTCGGATTTGACGATTAACGGCCATACCGAGCAGCAAAATATCGAAATTGGCTCCGGTCAGGTAGCGGTGCTCGGGACGGTGAGCGTAAGTGAATAATGCCCGAATGAACAGCTTGCGCGGTCGCGAGCTGTTTTCTTATCTACCGGCCTATTACGAGACTTCCCGTGTCATGCAATCCGATATGGATGCCAAGGGCAGCGAGTTGGATGCGCTCTACCAGGCGCTGAACTCAGCCGCAGATCAGTTCTATGTCCGCACAGCAACCTGGGGCTTGGAGCGCTGGGAGATGGAACTCGGCATTCCCACCGACCGGAACAAGCCGATCGAGCAGCGGCGGGCGGTGCTGGAGTCCAAGCTGCGCGGAGCGGGAACCTTCTCCGGGGTGCTCGTGAAAAACGTGGCGGAAGCTTACGATGGCGGCACGGTTGAGGTATCTTTTCAGCCCGAGGAATGGGGCTTCATGGTTAAATTCGTGGATACGCTCGGCATCCCGCCGAATCTGGAGGATCTGAAGGCGGCGATCGAGGAGATCAAGCCGGCGCATCTGGCGGTGGCGTATGCGTTCAACTACTTGCTCATACGCGATATTCATGACGTGATGACTTTGGGCGAGCTGGGGCAGACGCCGTTAAACAAATTTGCAGGAGGTGTTTGAGTTGTCCAGTAACACACCGAATTTAGGATTGTTGAAGAAAGACCCGATGGTGGATGGCAATGAGACCTTTAACATCGAGACGATGCTGAATGAGAACTGGGATAAGGTTGATGAGGCTGTGGGGAGAACTGGAGGATACGGAGTTACGACTCAGCCTAAAGCGAACGAATATGAGGTTAATCTCTGGCCTGCTCCAGCAAGGCTTACTGCTGGGATACGGGCTACCGTAAAGGTCAATGTTGCAAGCACTGGAGCACCAATGCTCGATATTAATGGTTTAGGGGCAAAACCAGTACTTAAAACAAGCGGCAGTTCCGCAAGTTTTAAGCAGGATGGTGTGTACTCAATGGTTTATGATGGTCAGGCTTTTATCTTACAGGGTGAAGGGGGTGAATACGGAACAGCTACACCCGCAGATGTGTTGGCACCCAAAACGATCGGGACGGACGAAGGGGTAAAAACCGGGACCATGCAAGATTTAAGGGGCGAGAACCTGCCTGCTGGTTGGTTCAACGCTGAAAGAAAGACGACGGTTCAGGTCAATCAACCGCTATCGGGCTTGGTGGATGCTTACACACAGTATGAAGTAGACATGCCGACACTTCTTAGCTCCAACATCAAAAACGGGGTTCGAGTTTTTGGTGTGGATGGTGATCCGAATGTGGTGTCTACAGTAGACGCCACGGCAGCTGCTGGAGACATGCTGTCGGGAAAAAACGGTTACGTCAAAGGCCAGAAAGTTGTAGGTAACATCCCTGTATTAACAGGTGTAAGGAACGCTACAGGCACGGCAAAGTGGGGTGACGGATCCTTAGCTGTGTATCCCGAACGAGGATATCAGCAAGGCGGTGCAGGGGAAGGGGAAATAAAGGTAACGGTGCCCCAGCTACAGAATGCGGAACCACAGCTTAAAGCAGAGAACATCCGAGCGGGTGCGTCGATGTTCAACATTCCAGGAACCGCCGGATCCATTAAAAGGGTCGTTCGGGGGAGCACCACCATTGAACAAGGGCGTGACAGGAAATCCGTAGACATCAGAAGTTTCGGGCTGAACCAGGACAACACCCTTCTTTACTTTACGGTAAGGACAGCAGAGTTTTACCCCCATAAGTACCGTGTACAAGGGATACCTGCTGGCTCTTCCCCGTTACCGTCGAGCCCTCTTAGTCGGATTGATTTTTACTTGGATTTCGAAGGTGTCGGATCCATTAAATACATCGAATATCAACTGGTCGAATACGAAGGCGTAAAAAGACGAATGGCTGGGTACGCTTCCAGGGATACAGGATCAAATCCCGCTATCGTTAATTTGTCTCCGGCTGTAACCGACATGAGTAAGTGCATTTTAATAGGCTCCTACTCTACCAACCAAACGACAGGTGGTCATTACGACCCTTTATTGCAATTCGGAAGTGTATCGCAGCTCAACCTGTACGGGTCTACAAACCCCGGTTTTCGCGAAGATTGGTTTTACCAATTAATCGAATTTTACTAACATACCAACACCAGAAACGCCTCAAGAACTGCAGCCGGCGCTTTCGGAGCAAGTAACTTCCCTAAAAACTGAAAATGAATCCTTGAAGAATAGGGTTTCGGACGTCGAAATGACGCTTACCGAGATCCTATTTTCATGAGGGAAGGTGATTGCTGATGCTTAAAGATTTTCAGGTGCGAGTCGTAGCTAATGCCTGCATTACTCGGGTAAATGAGGGCGAGAGCACTATTGATCAAGTCGTATCAAATTACCCAATGCAAGCAGATGATAGCGAAAAGGTTCTGGCTCATGTGTATGTTATCCGTCCGGATCTTGTACCGACAAAATAATATCAATTTCATGCTTCGGAGTGGTCCCTGGCATTTGTTTCGGGTCGTCTTTTTTTATGATATAGGTATTATTGTATGGAGCAATCCTTAACGGGAAATTTATTCTATGAAAAATATTAAATATTAGAGGTTTCTTATTTGTATAGATTTTTTCTGACCCCAATTGAATAGAAGGATGGCAGGCTACCAATTAAAAGAGAGGAACAATAGATATGATTGTTCATGAAATGCAAACTTCTCTGAAAAGCGTCCTGCAAACGAAATTTATAGACATCTCACTAATCTCTAAAGAGGACAATGCATCACTACCCCCAGCCCCATACTTCCAAACCGAATTACCCCTAGCCGAGTTCGAGCCGATATCGACAAGTCGATATGCGGCTCGTTTTCGTTTCCGCATCTCTTACGTACCAGTGGAAGGGAAGCCGGTGGCAACGATCATGGACGAGATGCTTGAAACGTTGACATCACTTGATGTCGAAGGTCGTCCGTGCCGCGCCTCATCAGTGGCATGGGAGCGGCCAACGGGGAATGATGGGACATCAGGAGAAGGATATTTTCGCGCAGAGTATGTCATTCAGCTGACGACCGATCAGGTCAAAACGGAAAGCAAGATGCAAACATTGAAACAGGGAGGCGGATTGAAATGAGTAAAAAAGAAACAGCACCGACGTTCAACAAACACCAGCTGGCACAATCCAATCAATTTAGTAATCGCGAGAAGGATGTGCTGATCGCCATTCTCGAAGAGGGCAAAACGTACACCGTTCAGCAAGCGAAAGAGCAACTCACCACATTTTTGAAAAAGGAGGTCATCTAAATGGCCGGAGGAACATGGACAACACCCAACAAAGTAAGACCAGGCGTTTACACCCAAATCTCATCGCAGGAGCAGCCAATCGGGCGCGTAGGTGAAAGGGGGATTGCCGCACTGGGCTTGTCCCTTCCATGGGGAGAGCCGCAAAAGATTCTGACAATCAAACCAGGTACCAACCTGGTTGAGGTGCTGGGTTATGATATCACGGCACCGCAGCTGCTTTCGGTAAAAGAAACCCTCAAGCGTGCTGGCACACTTCTGTTGTACCGCTTAAATAGTGGCGTACAGGCGGCCGGTTCTGTGGCCGGACTGAAAGCAACTGCTCTTTACGGCGGAGAGCGTGGGAATGACATCCAGATCGTTGCTGAGAACGCGGTGGATGATCCCGGAAAGTTTGTGATCAGCACGCTGCTGAGCGGCAAATTTGTAGACAAGCAGCTTGTAGCTAGTGCAGCAGAACTGCAGCCGAACCTGTATGTAACCTTCGCGCCGGATACCGGCGATTTGGCCGCAACGGCAGGATTCACACTGACAGGCGGCGCTAACGGCACTGTAACGAACCAAGAGCATGTGGACTTTCTTGCCGCGCTTGAGGTCCAAGACTTCCAGACCGTTGGCCTGTTGTCTGCGGACCCAACGCTCAAGTCCCTGTATACCGCATTCATCAAGCGGCTTCGCGAGCAGGAAGGAAAGAAGGTCCAAGCTGTATTGTCTGACTATCCGGCTGCGGATTATGAAGGTATCATCTCTGTGAAAAATGGCGTTGTTCTCACTGACGGCTCCGTCGTAGACAAGGTCAAGGCGGTCGCCTGGGTCACTGGAGCCACGGCAGCGGCAGCAGTCAATGAATCTTTGACGTATGCGGCTTACGATGAAGCGGTGGATACCGATGTTCGTCTTAGCCATACGGAGATTGAAGAAGCGCTGACGAATGGCGAGTTCCTGTTTAGCTACAGCGGCGGCAAAGCCGTAGTAGAGCAGGATATTAACAGCTTTACATCGATTGAGCCGGCCAAAGCGCGCCATTTTTCCAAAAATCGGGTGGTCCGCGTCCTGGATGGCATTGCGAATGATCTGAAGCTGATTTTCGAGAAGTCCTATATCGGGAAAGTAGACAACAATGTGGATGGCCGGACGCTGTTTTGGGCGGAATGCGCGGCGTATTTTGCGTCTTTGCAGAATATCGGGGCTATCCAAAATTTCGATGCGAACGAAGATATTGTGGTGACGCCGGGCACGGAAGGCGATGTGCTGTTTGTGGATATCAAGGTACAGCCGGTGGATGCGATTGAAAAAGTATACATGAAAGTGAAGGTGGTCTAAGATGGCATTTTTACGGGCAAGCGACACGATTTCGGGGCAAGAGGGAAAGGCATTCGTCAAGATTGGCGACCGTATGGAGGAAATGTTCTACATTAAAACACTGGAAGCTACGGTGGAGAAGGAAAAAGCCGAGCTGAAAACGATGGGCCAACGCGCTGTACAGCACAAAGCCATTGGCTGGAAGGGCAGCGGCACGATGACCATTTATTACGTGACCACGCTGTTCCGCGAGCTGATGATGGAATACATTCAGACCGGCAAAGACGCCTACTTCATGATCGAAGTGCGCAACGAGGATCCGGGCTCGTCGACGGGACGTCAGACGGTTATTTTGGAAGGGGTTAACCTGGATAGCGTGATTATGGCATCGCTCGACACCGAAGCGGAGGCGCTGGAGGAAGAAGTGGCCTTCACGTTTGAAAATGTGCGGATTGAGACGCCGTTTAACCCATTAGCTTAATACTTAGCATAAATGAGGAGGAAGGAATATGAGCGATTTTAGCATGTTTTTTGCTGGGCAGTCGTCTGCGGAGATCACGGAGGAATTCGTGGTCTCTGTTCGTTTTAAGAACGCGGAAGGGAGCCCCGTTCCTTGGAAGCTGCGCAGCATCACGGAGGAAGAGAACCAGGAGTGCCGCAAAGCGGCTACGCGTAAGGTCAAGGGTAAGAATGGCGTCTTCACGCCGGAAATCGACCCGAACGACTATATGGCGAAGCTGATGGTATCGAGTGTCATCTTCCCAGATTTGAAAAACAGCGAGCTGCAAAAATCCTATGGCGTGCTAGGTGCAGAATCCCTGCTCCGCAAAATGCTGCTGCCCGGCGAGTTCGCCGCGCTTGGAGAGCGGGTGCAAGCCCTGAACGGTTTTGACCGCGATATGAACGAACTGGTGGATGACGTAAAAAACTAATCAAAGAGGGCGACGGTGATGCGAACTATGCGTACTACGCCCTCCATGAACTGCACATCCTTCCTCACCAGCTCATGGCGATGACGGTCCGGGAACGGGCCGCCATCTATGCCATGATTTCGATGCGGGTGGAGAAGGAGAAGCGTGAGCGAGTCCGGAAGCGGAGATAGGTTGTAGAAGAAGGGGGTGAGGGAATGGCGAGTGTAAAGGATGCACTCCTGCGCTTAAATAATTTAGCTAATGAAATGATCGTGAATCAGCTGTTACAGCTTGAAAACAGCTTTCAACAAACTGTTGATCAAATTGCTGAGGCAGCAGCAGAACAAGAGCAGCTTAATGAACGGATTGAACAAGGGGAGAAGAAAGCCAGCAGGCTTGGCAATGCTTTTAAATTGCTCAAATCTGTTTTTAAAGCAGCCGATTTTGTAGCCAAAATGACGATAGTTCCAGCAGCCAAAGAACAAGCATTGGAAGACTTATTTAAAGTTAAGACTGGTAATGCCGAGGTAGGTTCCGCCATATTCGAAAACGTGAAACAGAACGCATTGAAAACCGGAGTTGATGTTAACGAATCATTAAATAATGCACTATCATTCATGTCGATGACTAAAAACTCAGATCAAATCTCGCAATTAATTGGTTTTGCTGATCGAATGAGCGTACTCTCCTCCGGTAACAAAAGCTCGAAGGATGCAACTGCAGCAATTATGAGTGCGATGCAGGGTGATACTAGCGCTCTAGCTAAAAATTTTAATATTCCTGATTCCCAGCTTAAAAGTTTTAATTCGGAGATCGTATCATCGAAGGGCAATTTCACAGCGTTTCTTTCATCCATGGACAAATTGCTTCAAAGATCAGGTATGACACAGGAAGCTATGGATAACATGCTGAATTCACCAGTTAATAAGTGGAAGCAATTAATGGGGTCCGTGAACGATTCTTTTGTTCAGATGGGAGGTGGGGCGTTAGCTGCAATTATGCCAATTCTAGATATGTTAAATGCAGCTTTTGAAAACGGGACTTTCCAGCCTTTTATTGATGCTATATCCATAGGATTAACCGTAATTGCTGAGGGGTTTTTGTGGGTAGCGCAGATGATCCCTCCAGCCTGGGAATTCATTAAAGCAACGATTGCTGGTGTCGGTAACACCATATGGAGTCTGATCACTATATTTATGGGGTTACTTCCTGTTATCGTTTTAGTGGGTGTTTTTTTTGCGATGTTAAATGCAGGGATGATCATGGGGAGAATATCGGCTTATGCATTTGCGGCAGCTCAATCCCTGATGGCCACGATTACGAACATCGCTGCAGGAGCGATGAGAATATTTAATATGGTTATCAAAGCCAATCCTCTTATGCTATTAATTTCATTAATTATCGCTGCAATGGCTGCATTCGGGGCTTGGAAAGTGGTGACGCTGGGCCTTAAGCAAATATTCAGCAACGTATTCGGCTTCATTGTCGACCTGGCGCAAAACACGGTGAACACTGTCATTTCCGTCATTAACGGCATCATTAAAGGTGTTAACACGGTAGCGGGCTTTTTTGGAAAGGTCCTTGGTGTGGATACCAAGCAAATCGCCGAGATTGAGTATAAGGCAGACTTTACGAATTTTAAAGACACCGGACAGAAAGGCATAGAAGATTTCTCCATGGATACATTTAAGGATAAATTCATGCCGGATAAGAACCTGGGCAAGAACAACGAGGATCTTTTAAAACACTACAACACGGGGAAAACCGGATACGATGTTGCCGTTCCAAAAATAACCCCGACCCCGTCCATGCCTGCTATGCCCGCCATGCCAACGGCCCCAATTCCTGTAGCCCCTGCGGGCGGCAGCATCGATTCCATAGGCAAAGTGGACAACTCGGTGGACGTGGCAAGCGAGGATCTGAAGGTCATGCGCGACTTGGCGGAAGTGAATGCAATCAGCAATATGATCACCCTGACGCCGACCGTGCAGATGACGACGGGAGATATTAACTCCGGGGCCGATCTGGATACGATCATGTCGAGAATTAACCGAACGCTGGAGGAGCAGTTTGTGTCCAGTGCCGAGGGGGTGTACTTGTAGCATGAGCGATTATGGATTTTTTCTGAGCTTCAATAACCAGGAGGAGGTTTTCCGATTTCCGGTGAATCCTGAGCGGATTGACGTCAAGGATAGCGGTGAAGGTAAATCCTATACGGTCGCGGGGCTTGGCGAAGTAAATGCGATTCTGCATCCGAAGCTGACGGAGATTTCGTTTGAGAGCTTTTTCCCGGGCAGGGTGTATCCATTTGTACATCTAGGTTCTGACAAAAAGCTGAAGCTGCCGATTGACTACGTAAATACCATTAAAGGCTGGATGGAGACCCGCAGACCTGTTCGCTTTGTCATGACGGGCCTCGTTCCCGATCCGCTGAGCGGTACGGATGGTAAGAATGTGGTGCGGGCGATGAAGTCTTTTGGCATCAACATGGCGGCCTCCATCGAGAGCTTCAACTGGAATACGATGTCCGGATCGCCGGAGGATATTGAGTTCTCGATTACGCTTAAACGCTATGTGTTTTATGGGGCTCGGAAGGTGGTACCGGTAAAAGACAAAAAAGCGGCAGCCGTGAAGAAGAAAGACCGGCCGGATGACCGCAAAAAACCAACCTCCTATACGGTTGCCAAAGGCGACACCCTGTGGAGCATTGCCCAAAAGCTGCTCGGCAGCGGTTCCCGTCATGCGGACATCCAAAAACTGAATGGAATCAAGGACCATGAGGTCAGGAAGCTGGCCATCGGCCGGGTTCTCAAGATTCCCTAAAGAGGTGGCGCCATGATTGAATTGATGATTGACCGCAAGAACGGAAGCGTGTGGGATCTGGGGCAGATCGTAACCGATATCACGTGGAAAACAAGCCGTCAGGCGAAGCCGGCAAGTCTGGATATTAACTATGTGAACGATGGCCTGGCGCAGAGCAAGGCATTCGAAGTGGAGAACGGCGACATTGTGCGCTTCCGCAAGGATAACAAGGATCTGTTTTATGGATATGTTTTTTCCAAGGAGTGGGGCATGGACGCCCAGGTCAAGGTGATGGCTTACGATCAGCTGCGCTACTTGTCCAGCAACGACACTTACCGGTTCACGAATGCCAAGGTGGAGGATATCATTCGCAAGATTGCCAAGGATTTTAATCTGAAAACAGGGACGCTGGCCGATACCGGCCATACCATCCCTGCCATGCTGGAAGCAGACAAGAAGCTGATTGATATCATCTGCAAGGCCTTGGATTCTACGCTGATTGCAACCAAGCAGTATTATATGTTTTACGACCAGTATGGCGAACTGACGTTGACCAACATCAACGACATGCTGCTCATGCTTGCGGTGGGAGAAGACAGCCTTATGACGGATTTTTCATATAAAAAAAGCATCGACAACGAGACGTACAACCGCGTCAAAGTCGTGAGGGACAACAAGCAGACGGGCAAGCGGGACATTTACCTTTACCAGCACGGACAAAACATTGCCCAGTGGGGCTTGCTCCAGTTGTACGAGGTTGCTGACGAGAACATGAATCCTGCTCAGTTGAAGCAGTTAGCTCAAAATTTGTTGGAGCTGAAGAACAGGGAGCAGCAAACGTTGTCGATCGAGGCTATCGGGGATTTACGGGTCCGTGCCGGAAACACGATTTATGTGAATCTACCTGATGAAGGCTTGAAGCCGTATCTCATCGATGAATGTACGCATAAATTCTCGGACGGTACGCACACGATGTCGCTGAATATGAAGGTGGTGTAAGCAGGAATGCTGGATATTATCAAAAAAGCCAGTCTCAGCGCCGTGGGTAGCACAAACCCGATGGCGGTGCTGTACGGTACAGTCACATCAATCCATCCTCTGGAGGTGAACGTGGATCAGCGTTTCAGCCTGACGGAGGATTTTTTGGTTATCGGAGAGTCGATGACCGAGTACAAGCTGAACATTGGCGGCGCGGAATATGTGATTCGAAAAGGGCTGGAAACGGGAGACACGGTGCTGCTCATTCGTTACCAAGGCGGGCAAACGTATCTCGTGCTGGATCGGTTGGTGAAGCCGTCATGATCCCGCAGGGAGGAACGCTGCAGCCGGGTAGCGAGATCGTGGAAACCTTGGAGCAGCCTAGCTTGACATATGACTTGAATCTGGAGGAAGGGACGATATCCGGTCATATTGACGGTCTTGAGGCCGTTAAACAGGCTGTCGTCAAAATCCTTCAGACTCGCCGATTTGAGCATCTGATCTACAGCAGCAACTATGGGCAGGAGCTGGACTCCGTCATTGGCCGCGACCCGCTGTGGGCCTATGCTGAAATCGAGCGGCATATCAAGGAGGCGCTGCTGCAGGATGATCGCGTGTTGTCGGTGGATGACATGAATATTACGTTTACTGGCGAGTTGGCCATGGCAGAGTTTACGGTCCGAAGTGTGTATGGCACATACAGTATGACCAAGGAGGTGAGGGAGGATGGTTGAGGAACAGACGTATGAAGCGATTCTGGAGCGGATGCTGGATCGCATCCCGGAGGGTATGGACAAAAGAGAGGGCAGCATCATCTACGATGCGTTGGCTCCTTCTGCAGCTGAGCTTGCCCAGATGTACGTGGAATTGGAGTATTCCATGAACCTGAAATTTGCCGCTACGGCATCGGGTGAATTTTTGGATCGAAGCATTGCCTGGTCGGGACTGACCCGAAAGCAGGCTACAAAAGCACAGCTGCTGGGGCAATTTTCGGGCAGTAACGGCGCCCCGGTGGATGTGCCTATAGGGAGCCGTTTTTCATTGGATCCGCTGAATTACAAAGTCATGACCCGACTGGGTACAGGGCAGTACGTGCTGGAATGCGAGACAAGCGGGAAGGAAGGCAACCGTCGATTCGGCTCGCTGCTTCCGCTTGAATACGTTGAAGGCTTGGTAAAGGCCGAGCTGGTGGAGCTCTGGGTACCTGGCGAAGATACCGAATCGGATGAAGCGTTATATGACCGATACCGCGAAAAAATCTCCCGGCCCGTGACCAGTGCGAACCGAAATCAGTACGAGCTGTGGGCGAGGGAGAAAGCCGGGGTCGGCAAGGCCAAGGCTTTTCCTTTATGGGACGGTCCGGGCACCGTCAAGGTGGTGCTGCTGGATAACGAGATGCGTTCGCCTACGCCTTCCGTAGTGGAATCAGTGCAGCAGCATATCGATCCGACCATGGATGGCATGGGGGAAGGAGCGGCTCCCGTCGGTTCGGTGGTCACCGTTGTGGGGGCGGCTGAAGTGCCAGTCCATATTGAAGTGCAGGTTACGCTGCTCGATGGGGCTGGCTTGGATGGTGTGCAGGGAGCGATTGAGCAGGGCGTGCGCCAGTATCTGAAAGACCTCGCCATGTCCGATCCGTTGGTCCGGTATAACCGGATCGCCAACGTGATTTTGGATATTCCGGCTGTCATTGACTACGAGGTATTGACCGTGAACGGAGGAACGGACAGCATTCCGATCCAACCGGAAGCGGTAGCTGTCCTGGGGACGGTGACGGTCCGATGAGTAAAGCCGAAGCCTGGCTGGGTTACTTGCCGTCCTTTTATCACGACGTTCGGGAAATGAAAGTCATTGCCGGAGCTGAAGGGGCCGAGCTGGACAAGCTGACCCAGCAACTGGAGGATCAGTTGGACCAGTATTATCCCGAAACCGCCACTTGGGCGCTATCCAGATATGAGCAGGACTTGAACATCCCGGTCAACTTATCCAAGCCGATTGAACAGCGGCGATCGGTGGTCATCTCAAAGATGCGGGGGAGCGGGAAGGTGTCTGCCAGCATGCTCAAAAATGTGGCACAAGCCTATGAGCGGGGCAGCATCGAGGTATCCGTCCAGCCGGCAGAGTATAAAGTGACGATTCATTTTCGAGATACGCTGGGCATCCCGCCCAATTTGAGCGATTTGAAATCGGCCATTGAGGAGATCAAGCCCGCCCATATGGCGGTCGATTACGCTTTGCGTTACCTCACCATAGCCGAGGTGGAGGGCATGACCTTTGAGGAAATATCAGCAACAACACAAGACAGATTGTTGGGAGGAGGAGCCTAAATGACGAATCCGGTTACACCGAATATCGGGTTGAACAAAATTGATCGAACCTCGCCGTCTACGACGTATTTCGATCTGGAGAAGTATATTGATCAGAACGCAGATGCCGTAGATCGGTTCGCGGGTGAAACCAGCGAGGCCATCTGCGCATTGGAAAAGCGTCTGGATACGGAAGAGCGCAGGGAAGTCGTGCTGCAGCCGGGGCTTCAGATCGTGAACGCGGAGCGGAGCGCGCCTTTTAAGTTGAGCGGGATTAAAGGGCGGACGTTGGTGAATTTGTTGGGGAGGGATGGGGGATGCGAGAGTCTAACTGGTTGGACTGCTCGACCTAGTTTTGCATCTGCTTCATTAGATACCTCGTATAAGGAATCGGGTACAGCTTCTATAAAAATAACCCAAACTAAGGAAGGCCAAGTGTACGCTCGAACAACACCATTTGGGGTTCGACCAAATTCAAATCTAGTTGCCATCTCATATATAAAAAACAGTTTACCAAACAGTTATTTATATATGAGATTTACAGACGGGCTAAATACCATTCCGGGAGTAAAGGGTAATTATGTTGACTTTGGAAACGTAGGTTTCGCATATCGTATTCTTACTGCAGTGGAATTAGGTGATCGCAACTCGGTTATGCTTGATATATCTAATTCGGGTGATATCCCTGTGGGAAGCACCTATAATATAGACTCAGTTCGAGTCTATGAGATTTCTGCTGCTGAATACGCAGCACTTGACGGCATGACACCAGAACAAGTCGCCGCAAAGTATCCGTACGTGGATAGTATTCAGCCTGTCCGTAATCCGTATGCTATCCGGTATGGGAAGAATTTGTTGCCACCATTCTATGAGTGGGTGCTACTTTCCGGGGAGACAAAGGTTATTAGTCCCTATGAGTTGAAACTAACTCCTAGCGGCTCAGGGCGAAGTAACTACGTTGATATTCCCGTAAAGGTGAATGAGACTTATTACTTTAGTGGGTATCGTGACGCGCGTTATAAAATTGAGGCAATCAATTCTAATGGAGCGATACTACAAACCCTATACAATGACGTCAATAACACTAATGGAGAGTTAAACACACAGGTAGTTATACCGGAAGGAACTAAGTTTGCCCGTATTGTGGCCTTAAATGACGTGAACATAGGAAAGGATTTTACGTTTAAAAATCCCATGCTCACACTCGATACGGATGCCAAATCGTTCAAACCGCGCGAAGACTCCATGCTCGCATTGCAAACGGACTTATACGCCGATCCAGTGACGGGTGCGAATGATGATGAAGTTTTCGAGAAAGCCGGACAGTATTTCAAGTTGAAGAAGTGGAATGTGTTTACTATTTCGAATAATATACAACCAACTGTAGGTAATGCAATAGGGTATAAAAAGATTAATATGCAAGTTAACAATGCTGGAATTGGTGGAGCAAGTAGAAGTGGATATGCGACTAAGTACGATGGGAAAGTATTGACTATTGACGCAAATGCATCTGCCCCAGATACTGCATATTTAAATTCTAATGGTGTTAATTTGACTGTAACTGTGGCGAGCACAGACAGCGGATGGGGCGACAACTACACGCCGACAGCCGACGAGATTAAGGCGTATTTTATGGGATGGAAGATGTATGACGCAACAGGTAACGCCTCTTCTGTGTATAACGGTGCTGGTGGTAAAGCCTGGGTGAATTTGGCCAAGTACAAAAAAGGGGACAGCTCCGATTGGAGCGTTACGTTGCCGACGGCTACAGCGAAAGGCTATACGGAATACCAACTCGTGTATCAACTCGCTACCCCGATGATTGAGGCTATCGTTTCCGAGGGCATGGTAACATTTAATGAAGGTGAAAACCAGATCGAAGTTGGATCGGGGATCGTGATTCGGGAGAATAACGTCGCTTCCGTTGCGAGTAATGGAGTTGCCACATTTAACGGTGCAACCTATCCATTGAAAAATCGCGTTGCTGCATTTATCGGATTATACAAAGACAGTATCAGAATTACACCTGATAGTTCTGGCTTTCGGACTCCGGGATCAGCTTTGGAGATATCTAATGGGCCTGCATGGGCCAGTCTGAACAAAGAGCGATACGACGCATCCGCTGCATATTCTGTCACATACCTGACGTTGGATAAATCGCCTGTTGCTCCATTCACTGGATCTTACGCAGCTAACGAAAAGTTGATGCTCCAAGAGCTGACCGACGCCGTGCAGCAAAATGTGACCTCTGTATCGGTGCTGATGAATAAGAAGGCGGATAGGGATACGCCGGGTTGGATAACACCGACATTGATAAATGGATGGATTCCTTATGCAGAAAGCACGCACTATTATGGATATACTACAGCTCAATACATGAAAGACTCCCAAGGTTTTGTATACCTTAGAGGATTAATAAAAAAAGGTTCCCCAAGCACAATATTTTACCTTCCAGGAGGGTATCGGCCAAAGCAAAGTATTACATTTGTAACAATTTGCTACGACGGGTCTACTGAACAAGTAACTAGAATTAGAATTTCATCGGATGGTTCTGTCTCTTATGTAGTAGGCCCTGCAATATCCGCTGAAGCATCTTGGTTGTCCTTAAATTTACCGCCGTTCACAATAGACTAAAAGGAGGTATCACATGAAAGCCGTACCTAAAGTAAATGAAGAAGGCCTCTATTTAGAGGACACCTTAGTGGACGATACCTTTTCTGGTGTCGTCCCTTTTTATTCCTACATGGAACAAGGGATACCAGATGTGCTGACCACAATTGGAGGCGTTCAGGGACCAAAAAATGAGTCATCCAACGAACCAGAATCCAACATCTCCGGCTACATCATCGGCATCCCGGTAACTCTTGGCTTGTTCCGCCCGCGTTTTGATCTTGCAGCCTGGAATGCATACCAGTCTGCCGTAAGTGCAGCACAAGACTCATTCCAACAAGCCTTGTCGGATTGGAGAGAACTCCCAGAAGAGCAACGCGGCGACATGCCGGTTCTGGAGTCAACGCCTCAACCAACTCTTTGGATCGAAGGTCTAACCCTAGAAGAAATCGAGAAGTTAACCAAACCTCAACCTGAAGAACCCAATGAAGTGGATCGCTTAGGTTCCGAGATGGTAACGCGGGAATTGGAGGCCTTGGAGCTGCGTCAACAGAACGAGGCACAGGGCGCTCAAATCGTGGGACTTGAATTGCGGTTGCTGTCGCTTGAAAATAACTGATCGAAAGGAGCGGGAGACGATGTTCGAGAACGATTTTGAACGATTGAGGTACTACTATGAAAAGAACTGGGCACAGAAGTCTCAATTGAGACAGTATGTTGCGTTTGGCGTGATCACCTCGGATGAATATGAAGTCATCACTGGCGAGGCATACTAAACGCTGCTTTGAATGGCCTAACATGAAAAGAGGCTTCAACGAAGAAGGCGGAAGCATGATCCGCAGGCGAAGTGGTGTACTGCTAAAGAGGTTTATCTCTCGCTTAAAGCAGCTATGAATAACTTCAACCCAAGTCCTCGGCTCCTCCGAGGGCTTTTTCAAAACCATATAAAAGGAGGAACAATTATGTATGAGCACATCGGTCAGCTGTTTAAGATGCTGGTGGCGGGGACGGGGGCCGTGACAGGGTACGTCTGGGGCGGATGGTCGCTGCCGCTGCATCTGTTGTTGTGGTTCGTGGTGATAGATTGGTTGACCGGATGGGGCGCGGCCTGGATGAACGGCGAGCTGCGCAGCCGAATTGGATATACTGGTATTGCAAGGAAAATGACCATTTTTCTGATCATCGCCCTGATGCATCTGGTGGACCGGGTGCTGGGGGAGATGAATTATTTTCAGAATACCGTGATCTTCTTCTATCTCGCGAATGAGCTGCTGTCTATTATTGAGAACGTTGGGAGAATGGGGGTACCGATCCCCCAGTCCCTGCGTAATGTGGTGCAGGTATTCCAGATCAAATCCGAAGAAGGGGATAAGCCAACCGCACGAAAGGAGGAGAAAAAGGATGGAAGCCTCTGAATTTATAGCCAAGCTGGCACCCATAGCTACTCAGGATATGCGTCAGTACGGGGTGCCTGCTTCGCTTACGCTTGCCCAGGCGATCCTGGAATCCAATTGGGGAATGAGCGGCTTAACGCAAAAAGCAAACAATCTGTTTGGCATCAAAGGAACTGGCCCAGCGGGAAGCGTCACTATGCAGACAACCGAGTACCGGGGACAGACGCCTTATGCGACCCAAGCTCAGTTTCGTAAGTATAACAGCTGGAGCGAATCGGTTGCCGACCATACCCGGCTGATCCTGAATGGCACGCGTGACAAGCCACAGCGCTACCATGGCGTGTTATGGGCGGATTATAAAACGGCGGCGACCGAGATTTGGAGAGGGGGCTATGCCACAGACCCCAATTATCCGAAAAAGCTCATTTCCATTATGGAGCAGAACTGGCTCTATCAATATGATGTGCCTAGTCCAGAGGAGGAGGAACGTATGAAAATCGAACAATTAACGGCCGAGCTGCAAAAAACACAAGAGCAGATGCAGCAGCTTAGTAAGCAATATGCTTCTGCTATGAAACTGCTAGCCGAGCAGAGCAATGAAATGAAGCAGATGAACAAAAGGCTCAAGGTTGTTGAGACGGAGAAACCGGCTAAAGTTCCAGCTTGGGCGGAACCTGCAGTACAAGCTGCACAGCAGGCAGAAGTATTGCATGATCCTGAGGGCAGTTTTGATTTTTATCGAATCATGACCGTGCTGCATCGTCTGGGAATTTTCGATAGACCGAGCAAGTGATCCGAAAATTATCAATGGCAGATGCTTTCGCAAGTTTCATCTATATAATGAAGCGGTTTTTGAGTTATGTTGAAGAATAAAGCTGCCCAACCGTAATAGGACGGTATGGGCAGCTTTTGTTGTATGGGTGGATATATATCCGTTGGTGCTCCACTAGCATCTTTATGCTCGGTTATTCATTTCCAAAATGTGCTGTTATAGTGTGTCCGAGTCGTCTTTTTTTTCTCGGCGCATTTCATGCCGGTCGAATTGTTCGATAAATCCCTGTCCATGCATTTACATTACTAATAATTCACTGTGTAAATCAATCTCACTTCACCCTCACCGTCCCCACTGCCTGCGCTTGATTCCCCGCATGGTCCGTAACGGTATAGATTACCGTGTAGATCCGACTTTGGCCGCGTGCCGATTTATCCGCTCGCAGCCGAAAATGGGTATCATAGGTGCCGAACTCGGCATCCTGAATATCCGGTCCTCGATCAACTCCCTTGTTATTGTCTTTACTTTCGCTGTTACCCGTGTCCTTATCTTTCCCGTTCATATTCTCCTGTATATCCCCGCTATGCCCTTTGCCCTCTGCACTTTCCATAGTGATAGAGGTTAGCACGATGGATGCAACGCCAGAGCCTTCATCGCTAGATTCGAGGTCCGCGTGAATATCGACCATTTTGTGGTTCGGCGCCTTCAGTACGGAAGGAGAGAGTGTAACCTTAAGCACCGGGGCGATTTTATCGATGTTCGATACGGTGGCCGTCATCGTCCCCTCGTTTCCATCCTCATCTGCATATTCGAAGGTAAATGAACCATTCTCCGTAAAGCTGTAAGTAGGAGAGCCACTGTTATTGGTAACGGTAAACGGACGATTCGAGACCAAGGCTGCAACAACGTCTCTATTCGTCGGGGCCATCGTGCTGTACTCCAAGCTCACGGTGAAATCGGTATACGTGACGCCAGGGGCTGCCGTAAAGTTCTCGCCGATATTGTCCAGCGTATTGCCGCTTAGTTTGATATTCTGGCCCGCCTTGAGCTGAATTCCGTTGCTGTTCCCGGTAATGGTATTGTTCAGAATCTGCACGTTCTCCGGGTCTCCGGCTCCAATGCCGCCCGCGTTGGTGTCCCCGTTGTCATGCTCGAGGAGAATGCCCCAATAATGCTCGGCGGTGTTCTGGCGGATTGTGTTGCCCTTGATGATCGTGCCCGGTCCGTTCAAAATGTTGATGCCCGCGGCGTCCGGAATGTCGACGGTATTCTCGATTCGGTTGTTCTCAATGATGGTATCCGGTGAGCCCATCGATACAACGATGCCTTCCCGCGCATTGCGGATCGTGTTGTCGTGAATATAGTTTTGCGGACCGGATTTGCTGTGATTGGTCGGGGCCGTTCCTCCGGTATTGCCAATGCCGATGCCGCCACCATACGGCATGTCGGTGATCAGGTTACCGTGAATCTCGTTAAAATACTCCAGCTCCCCATGCAGATCAATCGCATCCAGCCGGACTTGGTGGAATTCATTATGCCGGATCACATTGTTATGGGCCACATATTGAATGAGTGCGCCGTGACGAAGATAAGGCCCCTCGAAGGAAGAGTCCTCGACCAGATTCCACCTTGTATCATTGGCAAACCCGTTGCGGTCGACCTTCGGTACGCCCTGAATGGATACACCGTACCCGGCACCGCCCGGCCCAAGGTCCGTGGCATTTTGGAACGTGGTGTTGCGGACGACGATATCATGGCTGTTCTCGATGCGGACGCCCATGCGGCTGAATTTCTCGATCGTCACGCTGTCGATCGTGATGTTGTATGAAGGCGCCTCGCCATAATTGGCGGCAATGATCATCATGTCCGGACCGCCGGCATCCGGGTTGTTGATTCTGTGATCGGTCGAATATTGACCTTCCCAGGCGGAGGTCAGCGTTAGGTTGGAGATGGTCAGATCATGCTGCTTGGCGGATCTCAGCATCGTACTGTTCCGAATCTTGTTCAACGAGGTCTTCAGGATCGCACCGTTCTGGCTCTCCCCCCGTAAATTGACCTCCGATTTCAGCATCAGATTGGTCAGTCCATCAGGTGTACTGTTTAAGTTGTATATGCCATTCGGGAAAAACACTTCGTCTCCCGGGAGTGCCTCATCCATTGCTCGTTGAATCGCCGGTCGATCGTCCGAGCCGTTGTCTGCAGGATCTGCTCCGTAATCGATAACGTTCAGCGTCCTTCCGGTAACAGCAAAAGCCTGATGTACCGGATGGTCGCTGCCGTCTGCATTCTTCATGCCGGGAGCGGTAAAAGGAACGGTTCCTTCCGGAGGCTGCGGCACAAAATCCGGAATAATGGCCACAGGCGTATCCCCGTTAGCAAAAGGAGGGTAGATATGGACTTCCGTCAGACTCGTGTAGGCACTGCCGTCCGAATTTCCGCGCCCGATCAGCCTCACGTATCGTGCACTCGTGTCCGGAACGTTAAAAGGCTGCATCGCGGTGGTGGTTCCGCTGCTCGAACCGTTGAACAGGGGAGTCCAGGTTACTCCATCGTCGGAGGTTTCGATATCGATCTCCGTCGCCCGAGCGTCCCCTTTATAGAAGGCAATGCCCAGATAGCCGATGTCCCGGGCTTCGCCCAGATCGTACATGATCCACGGACCGTCGCCGGCGGCAGACCAGCGGGTGTACAGATTTTGGTCCAAGGTATTATCCTCGATGTTGCCGTCGCTGCCGCTTGCCGTGACCGAGGTCACAGGCCAAGGCGCTAAGGGAGTGCTAAGCGTCGTAACCGACAGCGTCAGCGGAACCGGACTGACGTTTCCGGCGGCATCCACGGCCTCGACCTTATAGCTGTACTCCGTGTGCGGAGACAGTCCTTCTATTTCATAGCGGGTGATGTCGGAATCCAGCTCCATGACTTTGACGTCGTTTTGATAAACGTTATACTTCGCGACGATCTTATTGTCCTCCGCCGCAGGCCATGCCAAATGCACATAATCTTCGCCAATGCTGCGAATGGACAGACGGCTTCCGTCCGGCCAGGAAGGTGGCGTCGTATCCTGACTGGAATCCACCAACTCGCTAACGACCAGCGCAGGTCTTGGATTACTGGAGCCGTTGGCTTCCTTGGTATAGATATTGACGCTGACACCGGTATGGGCCGCATCCGCAAGGAGAAACGATACGCTGCCATCTGCTAGATGACTGCGGACATAGTCCGTCACATCGACGCTGTACACCTCCGGACGACCGCTATTCTCGGCCTTCACCGTAAACGACCCCACATAAGCGGCCGAATCGAGGCTGTTCACGGGCGCATTGTTCCAGGTCAGATCGCTTTCGCTCCAGGCTGTATTCTGGATCCCGTAGAGGGAGAGCTCAAGCTCCGTATTGCTGGTGCCTTTTTTCGCGGCGACCTGAAACTCGTAGCGGTAGTCAGGATCGCTCAGGGTGGAAGCATCGAATTTGAAATAGACAACCTTTTTGTTGTTGGTACCGGATGAAACGCTAAAAAGACCGACGCTTGAGCCTGTAGCGGAATTGTTATTGGTGTCTGGTTTGGAACTGTCGATCAAGGCATCGTCCGTGGGCACCAAACGGCCAACCTCAACGGGAATGCCCGTGGAAGGATCGGTTGGGTCGGTGGGGTCCGTCGGATCAGGAGGCGTATAGCCGTCTTTGTAGAGGATCGGCGTCGTTACCTCCAGATTCTTCACATGCTGCTCCATGAAGGTCCAAGCTTCCGCATCCGCGGTCGTTTTGGCTTCCCCGGTAAAGCCATGGCCCTGGCCGGAAACGATTGCGAAATCGACTACAGGCACACCGGCGGCCGTCAATTGATTGGCGAAGGTTACGCTGTCGGTATAAGGGATGGTGGCGTCCGCGTCTCCATGCCGAATCCAGAACGGCGGATCATCGGGAGTGGCGTACGTCCCCGGCATGGCAAGCCGTGCCTCAATCGGGACGGACAGGGCGTTATGCCCGCCGAGCAGCTTCGTAACCGAACTGTACCGGTCGGCAAAGTCGGTCGTGAAGTCTGCCGGTCCGTACCAGTCCACCACCGCCTGCACCTTGGTGGAGTATTCCGGCCAGCCTCCGGTTCCTTCGATATCGGGAAGATGCACCGTATCCCCGGTATCCAGCGTGACCGTATCCTCCATGGTCAGGTCTCCCGTCGTTCCAAGCAGGGAAGCGAGATGCCCTCCCGCCGAAGTGCCCCAAACGCCGATCCGGCTCGGATCGATGTGGTATTGCTCGGCATGGGCGCGCAAATAACGGATGGCCAGCTTCACGTCTTGAATCTGGGCCGGGTAAGGCGCTTCGGGGGTTAGCCGGTAGCTTAAGGAAACGCCGATATACCCGCGTTTAAGGACATAGTTGCAGATGCTGCCGAGAGCGTTTTTGCGGTCGCCTTTATTCCAGCCCCCGCCGTGAATGTAGATCATGACCGGCATAGGCTCGGCTGGCGGGGTGCTCGGAACGGCAATGGACGTATAGAGATCGCGATCCCCTGCTTTGCCGATCAAAACGTCCTCATAGAGGGTTACGCCTTCCGGCGCAGGGTATGGGCCGGTCTCGGTCGGCGGGGGTTCAGGCACAGGATCGACCGCAGGCGGAATGCCCAGTATGGCCTGACCGGACAGCGAGACGCTGTCGATGTACATGTTGGCGTTCATCGGATCACCTACCCGGAACTGGATTCGTACGTTTGGATTGCTGCTTGCTTCCGGCGGCAGCGTCCAGGTTTTCAGCGTGTTGGATTCGCTGCGCGGTGCTTCGGGCGTTCCCGGGGTCAGCTTGAAATCCTCCAGCATGTTCCAGGTCGCGCCGCCGTCGCCCGACCACTCGGCCACCATGCTGCCGCTGACATAGGATGAGGCTCTGGTATAATAACTCAGCTTAATGTTGCCGTAACCCGTCGTATTGACGGGCAGATAGACGGAATCGGTCACGTCGATCTTCATAAGGTTCGGCGTAGAAGGAGCGCTGCCGGATACGGAGGTTTTGGCTTTGCTGCCTCCATCACCGGTCTGAACCCAAGGGAGCGGAATAACGACGCCGCCCGTGGTACCGTAGCGCTCTGAATCAAAGTTATCGGAGAAGAACAGAATATCCGGTCCTTCTGGTTCCGGTAAGGGCTCGGAATCCGAGGCAACAGATTCATCCGCAAGATCGAATTCTGAAACCGATTGTGCGGATACGGCACGAAGCTGCCCCGGGGATGCCATAACGCTTATGGTGATCAGCAGGCAGAGGATCAGGCATGAGATTCGGTTCAATGTCTTCTTCAACGTTCCATCCCTCGCTTTTTAATTTGTAGTTAAAGCGTGTGTAAGAAAACCCGGAAGCAGGCGCGTGACTGCCCCGGGCATGGGATTGAGTGGATGTTAAGGATGCAGGTGCGTTAGAGAGAAGAAAGTAGCTTTCACATGGTCGGATTGATCCGGGGTGGTATCGGATTTGTTTTGGTTATAGACGCCTGCTTTGAAGTACAGATACTTATCGTTATAACCGCTAGGGAGGGTATGCGTCACGGTGGTGGCCGATCCGCCCTCTGGGGTTACTTTCACCGTCATGAGAAGCCCGGTCACTTTGATTTCATAGCTCCATTTCTGGCCGAGGGCGATGCCGTTTGCAGGATTAAGCTGGCTTGGTCCGCCGAGAATGTTCACCCAGGTGTTGTTGTTGTTCAGATCATCGGTTCCAAAATAAACGGCACCTTTGCTGTCCGAAGGACGCTTGTGGTAATAGAGCCGTATCGGTTCAGTGCTTGGGCCATGGATTTGCCCGACCACGACGCGGCCGATTTTATCGGCTTCGTTCCCGCTGACGGATACATGATCCACCCTTAAAGTAGCATTCATCGTTCCGTCCACGCCGCCTGCCTGAGATTTTATGGATGGGGAGGAGGTAGAGGTTACCCAGTTGTTGGCCCATGAGGAGGCGCTGTTCGTCGACGGATTCAGCATTTCCCGAAGCTCGGAGCGGGTGTAAGTGCTGTTCGTGGTGGTCTCACCGATATTAGGCGATGTGAACACCATGCCGCCGGTGACGGGATCGGTATAGAACCAATCCGGATGCACATACCCGCTGGCGAGTGCTCCTGCCTGGACCTCGGACGCGTCAGGCAGGGTGATTTTCCACTTGCTTAGGTCAAAATTGCCCGAAGGAGGCTCGGCAGGGTCAAGGTCCCCGCCTCCTCCATCCGCAGTGCCTCCCCATATTTCAACCTCCGTATAACTGTTCCATTGGTTGGAGGTGTTGCCGTAGCCCACAATGCGTACATACCGGGCTTCCACGACGGGGATGGAGAAGGATTGCAGCTGGTTGTTTTGAGCGCTAGTGACAGCGTTCCGTGCTTGAAGCCAGTTGGAGCCGTCGGTTGAGGTTTGAATATCGAAGGTGAATGTTCGCGAATCTCCGTTGTAAAACGCGATTTTGACCAGGGAAACCGGTTGGGCGGAGCCAAGATCCAGCCTCAGCCAAGTGCCGTCGCCTTCGCCGGACCAGCGTGTGCTGAGACTGCCGTCCACCGCTTTCGATGCATCGCAAGCGCAGCGGGTGTCATAGCTGCTGGCCGATGCGGAAGCCGAGTACTTGCTCTCTCCAGCGGCAAATCCGTGTCCTTCAAACAGAGGAGCTAACAGCATGGCTGTACTGATCAGGTAGAACGTTATTCCTTTCGAAAAAGCATGCCTTCGTTTCACAGCAATCCCTCCCGTATAATGGTGCAACCCTTATGGAATATCATTTCCCTCCTTTCCGTGGTGCGCTTTAAGATAGGAATGACAGCGCTTACCTAACAACGTAGCAAGAATGCGCGCACAGGTCTTGTGTTAATCCTATAAGCGCTTGGTGTTTTTGCATAATGGAGGATTTATTGATGCTTAAATGCCTCCTGAGGGTACGAAATAGCGCAGTGGAGATTGCAATCATCTTTTATTGATTTGCTTCAACCATCACTCCTGACGGGAATATCGTGCTTAGCGGATAACGGGTATGACGATGAGGGTATACAATGAGGGAACAGGTTCAAAGGGAATAACATTTTTCTTTCGGATCCCGTATGGCATATAATCATAAGAACGAACGATTCCGAATCGACCATAAATAGATAAAAACAGGAGTGGGATAAATGACACTGAAGGAGCTTAGAGAGCATCGCCAATATCCAGAGCAAACGAAGTCCGATGCTTCACGCGCGGTATACGAACGGGATTATTCGCGCCTGATTCATTCGCCGACGTTCCGCAGGCTGCAAGGAAAATCACAAGTATTCGGTGCCGGCACCGGCGATTACTACCGGACGCGCTTAACGCATTCGCTTGAGGTGGCGCAGATTGCGCGCGAAGCGGCACGGAGCCTGACCCGCAATTATCCCGAAGTGATGCCAGAGCAGGCGGACAACGCCGGGCTGATGATTGATCCCGAGGTGGTGGAGTGCGCGGCGATCGCCCATGATTTCGGGCATCCTCCGTTCGGCCATAAGGGCGAAGAAGTGCTGCAGGGCATTTTGGAGAAGCACATTGACCGGAGAACCGAGAAGGAGCTGACGCGTCAGCCGGGTACGCCGACACCGGAGCAGGCAGCCGAGGTGCAGCAGGCGATGCGGCGTAAATATGAGCACTTTGAAGGGAATGCGCACAATTTTCGGCTGATCATGTTTTTGGAGAAAAGAGAGAACGTCAACGGACTCAATCTGTCGGATGCGGTGCTGCTTGGCATCAATAAATATCCGTTCTCCGGGTTGGATAACCCCAAGGGGATGTACCGGCATGAATGGGAATACATCTCCCATATTCGGAAGGAGTGGCAAATTCCCGGCACGCACCGAACGCTCGAAGCGCAGCTGATGGATCTCTGCGATGACATCGCCTATTCCGCGCATGATCTGGAGGATGGCATCAAAGCCGGGAAGATCGAGGTGCACGAACACTTTTTGCGGGACAGTCACCTGAACAAACTGATCGTGGAGAAGATCATGACGCTGGAAGACGAGGTATGGAAGGGATGGACCAAGGAGCAGATTCATCCGAAGGTGGATACGGTGCTGGATGAGTTTCTGAAAATCTGGAACGAGAAAATGCCGACCTGCGAGAATGACTATTCCCGTACCCGGCGGGAGGTCAAAGCCTACTGGGTCAGCCTGTTTGTAGGTAGTTTGGGCGTAATTACGAACGGGGATTGGAAAAAGGTGACGTTTGTCAAAGACGGTGTGGAAGATGAGGATATGCTGCGTACGGTCAGCGTCCTAAAGAGTTTCGCTTGGGTGACCATGATTCGCGACCTGCGGGTTCAGCGCCTGCAAAAACGCAGCGAGTGGATCATCAAGCGCCTGTGGGACGCTTTTCTGGATCCTGTCGCCTCAACGGCGATTATTCCGTCCGACTGGCTACAGCGTTATGAGGCAGATCAGAAGCGGGCTCAGCCGATCTGGACGTGGGAGCATATGGTGATTGATTATATCGCAGGGATGACGGATGCTTTTGCCGAGAAAATCTATAACGAGTTATATGGACTCAAGGTAGGTTCGATCTATGATTTGGATTAGTAAGAGCGAACAAGGGGGATTGCATGAATAGCCAATTGAAACTGAGCGTGCTTGATCTGGTTCCGCGTTTTGGAGAGAGCTCGTTCGAAGAAGCCTTGCAGCAAGCCGTGACACTTGCCCAAAAAGTGGAAGCATGGGGCTACGGGCGCTACTGGGCGGCGGAGCACCATGATCTGGAGCATCTGTCCTGTGCATCGCCCGAGATTCTACTGGCCCATATCGGCGCCAGGACAACGCGCATCCGGCTCGGCTCCGGGGCCGTGCTGCTGCCCCACTACAGCCCGCTGAAGGTGGCGGAGAATTTCCGTATGCTGGCATCGCTGTATCCCGGACGCATCGATCTCGGGATCGGGCGGGCGCCGGGAGGTTCGGCCCATACGAGCATGGCGCTTAGCGGAAATTTCCTGGGTCATGTGGCGGATTTGCCGCAGCGGATTCGGGCTTTGACCGAACTGCTGGAGGATCGGTATCGCTATGAAGACGTGCCGGTAGCAGCGAAACCGGTGCCCGCAACTCCGCCCGTGATGTGGATGCTCGGCACGAACACGAAGAGTGCGGGGTATGCGGCCGAATTCGGGACGGGCTATGTATTCGGACAGTTTATGAGCGATACGGACGGGGCGGAAGTTCTCCAAGCTTATAGGGAAGCTTTTCTGCCAAGCGCTCATTTGCAAGAACCGTGCGCGATGGTGGCGGTAAGCGTGGTATGCGCGGAGACGGAGGAACAGGCAAAGAAGCTTGCAGCGCAAATTCCCCGACCAGGGCAGCGCACCGTGCCCACGGACCCGTCTGGTTCCGATTCGTCAGACCCATCCCAGCGGCTAATCATCGGCACGCCTGCAAGTGTGCGAAACAGACTGCAGCATATGGCAGAGCAGTACCGGTGTGACGAGTTCTTGATCGTCACGCCGGTGAGCGATTATAATGCACGGCTGGAATCCTATCGGCTGTTAATGGAGCAGCAGTCAACTGCTGCACATATATAATAGAAGAGAGACGAAATAAATGATGTATTCAAACGATAATGACGTTACTTTTGGTCCATTCTTCATAAGCGGCAAGTCCACTTATCTGTATACTTATGCCTGTCATGAAACGGAGCGGGAGCTGTGCTTGATGGAGCTGACGGAGCTGTTCGGTCATGAGCCTGACGGTGCGGATTGGCTGGAAAGCGAGCAATGGGTTGATCCGGATCGGAGCCCGTTCTTAACAGCCTGTATCGACGTCAGGATGACTGGAGAATCCATCAAAGAAATAGCCGAGCAAGCAAGTCGCATTCATCTTAACCACGCAACCTTCAAAGTCGTCTGCCTTAAGGCGGGAGATCGGTTCGGTTATGAACAATCACGCGGGTATGAACGGATGGTAGGCTGCCAAATAACAGGAACTGCACAGATGAAAGCTCCGGATGTCACGCTCGGCATGGTGTCCACAGGCGGCATGTGGAGATTGGGAATCCTTCATGAACCTGAACGTGTATGGCTGAATCATAAACAGAAGCCGCAAAATTACTCCACAGGTCTCAGCTCGCGCATCGCAAGGGCACTGGTCAACCTGGCTGTTCCTCGGTTAGGCGGAGTCGCGCTCCTGGATCCCTGCTGCGGCATGGGAAATGTATTGATTGAGGCGTTGTCGATGGGAATCGCAGCCGAGGGCCGTGACATCAATCCGCTTGCCATTCGGGGAGCGAGGGTGAATCTGAGGCACTACGGTTATGATGACAACAAAGTTGCCATTCAGGATATGAATACATTACAAGGTCATTATGATGCCGCTATCCTGGACCTGCCGTATAATCTGTGTTCCGTTTTCCCGGAGGAAGAGAAATTGCAGATGCTCCAAAGCTTACGCCGGTTGTCAGAAAGAGCTGTCATTGTCAGCACAGAGCCATTACGCGAGTTGCTGCTGAGTTCGGGCTGGAAGGTCCTGCGTCATTGCACGACCCGGAAGGGGCGTTTTGTGAGGGAGATTTGGCTGTGCGAATAATGGGGTATATGATCTATTCCCCAGGATCATAACGATATTTCTCTAAATCGATGATGCCTTTGGGATTGACGGCAACGCCTTCGTCCTGAAGATACAGCTCCTGCATGAGTCTGGACTCATCGTCCTTGATGGCGATTTCTCCTTTTGCGTTGACGACCCGATGCCACGGCAGCTTGTGAATGTGACTGAGGGTGTGAAGTATTCTGACGACTTGTCGTGCGCCCCTTGGGCTGCCGGCCAGTCTGGCCACTTGTCCATACGTCATGACATATCCTTCCGGAATGCTCCGGATCACTTCAATTACACGTTCCGTATACGGCTGCATTGATTCTCTCTCCCATTGCGTATAAAAGTAGTAAAAAATAAAGAAGGGCGTCCCGGAAGGCATGAAAACCTCGGGACGTTCCTTTTGTTGTATGGTTACCTGGTCTTAGTACGACTTGCTATAGTCGATTACATTTCGGGACAGCGGCTTACCGCTTACATAGCTCTGTAAATTTTCCAGGAAAATATCCACGGCACGCTCGCCGTAGCGATCCGTATCGCCAGCCATATGAGGGGTCATGATGACGTTCTCCATGGTCCACAGCGGATGGTCTGACGGAAGCGGCTCTTCCTCGAACACATCCAGTCCCGCGCCCGCCAATGACCCGGATTGAAGTGCCTGAATCATGTCTTCGGTTACTACGGTTTGACCCCGGCCTACGTTAACGAAAAAGGCGGAGTCCTTCATCGCCGAGAATCTTGCTTTATTGAACAGTCCACGGGTATCATCGGTGAGCGGGAGGATGTTCACGATATAATCGCCTTCAGCCAGCGCTTCATCGAGCTGATCGACCTTATACATCGCTTCCACGTAAGGATCGGACTTCCCGGAATGGCGGACCCCGACGGTCCGCATACCGAACGCCTGGGCCACGCGCGCCGTATGACTGCCGATCTGGCCGACGCCAACGATGACGATGGTTTTGCCTGCCAATTCCGTGAACGTGCCGGACGTGTCCCATTTGTTGTTCGATTGCTGTCGAATGGCGAGATGAAGGTTGCGGTTGAAGGCCAGCATCATCGCAAAAATATGCTCCGTGATCGGAACGCTATGTACGCCGCTGGCATTGGTAAGCTGAATGCCCTTTTCTTCGAGCTCTTTGAGCGGCATTTTATCCACGCCGGCTGACCATGCCTGAATCCATTTCAGTTTACTGTCCGCAGACAATATATCTTCCTGGATGGAGCGTGACCAGCCGATCATGATTTCGGCATCCTGAACGATGCTTGGCGTAAGCTCTTTCGCTTTCGTAACCAGCAGCTCGTAGTCGGGGGCGATATCCTTGATTTTTTGCTGTTGTTCCGTGGTTAAGTCGTGTATGGCAACGATTTTCGGCATGGTGCTACCTCCTAAGGAATGTGATATAAACCAGAATAAAAGCGTAACGCTCTTTGGGAACATATTATCAGAAATCATATCGTTGCGCATGGACGAACTGTCCGGATTGGAAAAATTGTACATGAATTATTGTCCGTTTTATGGTAAATTGAAGCTTCATCATATTTTTAGGCGAATTTGATGTACCCCTCATACTATTTTCAGGTCATATTGCTCAAACTATAAACGAACCACGAAAACATGGTGCCTTATAGCAGCCGGTGGCTGCTTAGGATAAAAGAGATTGGAAGGAAGTGTCTTAGTTGAGCCATTCGGCTGAGGGAGCTATGGATCGTTTATTTGTTGCCGTACATCTGCCTTCCGAGGTGTCTTCCCGGATTCAGGATTGGACGGAAACATTGGTGGAGCAAGTGACGTTCAAAAAATGGGTTCATCCGCAGGATTACCACATCACCTTACAGTTTCTGGGCGATACGCCGTCAAATCGCATAGCGGAGCTCACGGCGGCGCTGCAGGAAGTCGCCAAGGAGCATAAACCCTTCAGGCTTGGCCTTTATGATGCCGGCGTGTTCGGGGCAAGCGCCTCGCCAAGAATTTTATGGGCGGGAGTCGGCGGGGACTTGAATGCTCTGTCTCAGCTTCAGCAATCGGTGGTATCAAGGATGGAGTCTTTCGGATTTGTGCCGGAGGAGCGACCGTTTCGTCCGCATATTACGGTTGGCCGGAAATTTCAAGGAAATCAAAAATTTTCATTGGATGTTATCGGAACAGGACCCAAGCCCATCCAGTGGGAAGTGCAGCAGCTCGTTCTTTTTCGAACAAATTTGCATGCAAGTCCGATGTACGAAACAGTAGGTGTGGCGCGGCTTTCAACATTTTTCTGAAATTGAAGATAGAATGTTCATAAAATTACCATGTTTTCAAAGCCTAAAAATGTGGTTACATAGTGTAGGAATGTGCCGACATCATAGGAGGAAAAATATGGTTATGAACGTGCTACGGCAAAATCGCTGGGTTGCGCTGCTCATTGGAGCGCTCTTTGTGAGTTTGTCTCTTATAAGTTTACTTGGAATGCAGACAAAGACAACGGAAGGGGAAGAACAGCAGCAGGATATGCCGAAGTTCGTGACGGCTGCACCGGCTACTGACCCTGACCCGGATCGATTCGTAAAAGAGGCGAGTACCAAGCAGGATAGGGAACCTGTCAATATTTTGTCTTCAATTGTTTTCCAGGAGTGGAATAAGCCGGGGAGCAAGAGCCATGCTTTTTCAAGCGCAAAAGGCATAGGTTTGGCTGAAAACGGATATTGGAACTCGCAACAAGCATTGAAGACTGCAGATGAGAAAAAGAAACCATCGAAATCTCAGACTGCGGACGGGAAACCGGCAAAACAAAAGGGGACGCATGTCGTCAAATCTCAGACTGAAAGCTTATCACCCCCCACAACTTTATTCTTCACAAGAACAAATACGTTAACCCAGGATCAGAAAGACAAAGCGACCTGGACCTATGATTTGTCAGCTGAAGAACTGCTTCTGCTCCAGAAGATTGTTATGGCAGAAGCGGAAGGCGAACCGTACGAAGGCAAAGTAGCAGTTGCTAACGTTGTCTTAAACCGGCTGCGGTCAGCTAATTTTCCCGATACCATTACCGATGTCATCTATCAAAAGCACCAATTTAGTCCTGTAGCGAACGGGCGTCTTAAACGTGTCAAGCCGAACAAAGAGACGATTAAATCCGTGAATGCGGCACTTCATGGCCAAAAAGAGGTAAAGGACGATACGTACTTTTTCCTGTCTTTGAAGCTGGCTCAGGATCTGACGGTACATCATTCAAGAACGTTCGTTAAAAAAATAGGAAATCACTCTTTTTACAAGTAGTGCCCGTATGGGTAAACTAGTATGTAGGAGGTGTGTTTAAGCATGAAGTTTACGTATTACGGCCATTCTAGCATTTTGGTGGAAGAAGGCGGAGTTCGTGTGATCATCGACCCGCTGCTATCAGGGAATCCAGGCTCCGGCATCGAGCCCAAAGACGTAAAGGTGGATGCGGTTGTTCTGACGCATGGGCACTCCGATCATTTTGGCGATTGCATCGAGATTGCGAAACAGAATGATTGCCCGATTATCGCGGTCTATGAACTCGCCGTGTATTGCGGCAGCCTGGGAGCCAAATCCCATGGAATGAACATCGGCGGAAGCGCGCAGTTCGATGGCTTTAAGGTGAAGTTTACCCCGGCCTTTCATTCTTCATCCATTTCGGTAGGGGACACCTGGATCTATGCAGGGCAGCCTGGTGGCGTCATTCTGACCATGGGCGGCAAAACATTCTATCATGCAGGCGATACGAGTTTGTTTGGGGATATGCGCTTGATCGGAGAGATGAATCACATTGATGCAGCTGCGCTGCCGATTGGGGATTTATTGACGATGGGTCCACAGGACGCCCTGCTGGCCGCACAGTGGATTCGTGCGAAGCATGTCATCCCAGTGCATTATGACACGTTCCCGGGCATTAAACAGGATGCAGGGGCCTTCTGCGACGAACTAGCCAAAACAGGCATTCAGGGTCATCCATTGAAGGCTGGAGAAACGCTGGAAATATAGATGGGTTTTTCATGAAAAAAAAGCTTCCCTGTCTTCGTGACAGGGAAGCCTTTTTGGGGTAAAAGTGCAAAAGCGGGAAACATAGAACATGCTACAGATATTAGGGCTGGTCCGCTAACAGTTTGACGGCATCTTCATGATAACCGGGCATGCGTCCTTCGGTCAGCAATCGCATCACCTGGCTGGCACAGTGGTCGGGCTCCAGATGCGGGATGCGCCGCCGGCCTGCTCCGTTACGTTTCTTTGTCACCTGATCATAATGATCCGACAGCAGGTTCAGCCATTTGTCGATGACGGAAGGAGAGTCCAAAATTTCCGCATAGCCTTCGCTGACAAAGAAATGGGAATTCACTTCTTCCTGTCCCGGGATAGGCTCATAGAACAGCATAGGAATTCCCTTGGCAGCTCCCTCCGTACATGTCATACCGCCTGGCTTCGTAATGAGCAAATCCGACACTTCCATGAGTTTATGTATATCGTCGCGATAACCGAGAACATGAATGTTGGGATGCTGAAAGATCGGGTCTTCGCGCATGCTGGCAACCAGCTTCTCGTTCTGTCCCATACAGAAGACCAGCTGGATATCATCGGCCCTGCTGGCCAGCTTGCTGAGCAGCTCCTTGTTGAATACGAGGCCCCATCCGCCCCCCATAATCAGCACGGTTGGCATGTTCTTTAATCGAAGCTCGGCTTGAAGCGCCTCTCGATTGCTTCTTTCCCAGAACTTGGGATGCACCGGAATGCCAGTCACATGAATGTATTCGGGCTGAATGTCCCGCAGCAGCAGCATCTGTTTCACATGAGGCGTTGATACGAGATATTCATCCACTTCCGGATTGACCCAGGTGCCATGGGCATCATAGTCGGTAATCAGCGTATAGAGCGGAACCTTAAGCCCTTGACGCTTCAGGCGGGAGACCACGGCATTAGGAAAGGGGTGGGTACATATGATGAGATCCGGTTTCAGCTGCTCGATGACCCGCTGGGCCTGCGCATAGAATATGCGGTGCAGCGCGAGCCGCGTCAGACGGTTTAACGATTTCTTATATTGCGAACGGTACAGCATGCCGACAAGGCGAGGCCGGGTGCTGACGGTTTTTCGATAAGCGGATAAGATTAACGGCCCCACGGTTGGATTCAAAAAATTGCCAAGCTCAATGACACGGCAGTGGATGCCGGGATTCATCCGTTGTATACCTTCAGCCAGCGCATACGCTGCTTGCGTATGTCCTGTGCCGAAACCCTCGGAAAAGAGGAGCACTCTTGTATATCGCATGGTTTCACCTACTTCTTTCTCCCTCTATCTTACAAAACAGGAATCATTTTTTGAAGAGCGGCGCGAAAAAAAAGAGTATGCATCATAAGTATACGCGCAAAAGGGAAAAGCATTTCAATTATTTTACGTCTGGGAGTCAGAGTGTACCCTACATTAGACGTCTTGATAAGATTTGAACCCTGCATTCAAAATATTAAAAAATTTAACGAAAAGATATTGCAATGAATCCGATAATCTGGTAAAGTGATTTTTGACCGAATGACCGAAAAAGTATTTTGGTCAGTTTTGGAATGAAGGCCAATTTTAAAAAGATCAAGAAGGAGGGGTAAGCATGTCAGCTGTGGACCGTCGGAAGCAGGTGCTGGATGCTGCCTCCAAGTCGTTTGCTTTATTCGGATATAAAGCGACGACGATGGAACAGGTGGCAAAGATTGCGAATGTAGGGAAAGGTACGATCTACACGTTTTTCACGAATAAGGATGAACTGTTTGACGAGATTTTGCTGTCGGCCATTATGGAGATGAAGCGTATTGCCGAGCGGGAGATTCGGAAGAACAGAGATTTCTTCGACAATCTGTATCGGGTGCTGGATGCACTGCTTGATTTCAGAAGCGAGCATGAGCTGTTCATTAAGCTATCGCAAGAGGTTCGGGATATTGGCACGCCGAAGGCGCATGAAGGGTTGACGAAGGTGGAGAATGGAATCGTCGGGTATCTCGAGGGAATTGTGGAGCAGGCCATATCGATCGGCGAGCTCAAGCCGCTGGATGCCCAAGTGGTATCCTTCGTGATGCTGAAGCTGTATGTTGCGCTCACGACGGACTTCAATCAGCTTCATAAGCCGCTGAGCAAGGAACAGATCAAGGAATATATGATGGTGTTCTTGGCTGACGGGTTGAAGGCCACTACGTAAGAAGGATGTAGGAACCTCCTTCGTGATGAGGAAGGCGGACTCTCTAGGCTTGAGGGATCGTCTTCCTTGGCAGGGATCGTTTTTTTTGGCCTAAACTGACCAATTGAGGATATCGGTCATTTTGTACTGGAATGTGATCTGCCATGAGGCAGATTCATGTCGGCTGGTTATCTAGAGAAAAAAAGGAGAGAGACTGGATGAAGTCATTATCTGTATTTGCAAAAGATCTTGGCGCTGCCGTTCGGAATAAAAAAATATTGATTCCGATCATCGCGGTGCTGTTCATACCGGTCATGTACAGTGGTATGTTCCTCGGGGCCTTTTGGGACCCGTACGGAAAGATGGAGGATTTGCCCGTCGCGGTCGTCAATAACGACCAGGGCGCTGTTTTTGAAGAAAAGACGCTTCACGCTGGCGAGGATTTGGTTGCCGAGCTGAAGAAGGGAAAAGATTTTAATTGGCAATTCGTTGATCGGCAGGAAGCTGAGCAGGGCATGAAGGATAACAAATACTACATGACCATCAGCATCCCCGAGAATTTCTCACAGCAGGCGACAACTTTAATGGATGACCATCCGCAGCCTGCGCAAATCGTATTTGAGCCGAATGAAGGCTACAACTTCCTGGCGGCCCAAATCGGCGGATCTGCGGTGAAGCAGATTCAGTCCAAGGTGTCCGCGAAGGTGACGGAAGCCTATACGGAAACTTTGTTCGATCAAGTCGCCAAAGTGTCCGATGGCTTGAGCGAAGCGGGAGACGGCGCAACCAAGATATCCGAAGGTGCCGTAAAACTGGATGACGGCGCCGTGAAGCTGAAGGAAAATCTGGCTAAACTCGTCAGCGGCACACAGGAGCTTCAGGATGGAATCGCACCTTTAACACAAGGTGTGCAGGAACTGAATAACGGTGCAGGCAAGCTGAACACAGGAGCTGGCACTCTTGCTTCCGGCTTGGATCAGCTGAAAGCGGGTCACAGCAAGCTGCAGGCCGGAGCTGAGGAAGCAAGCAAGGGGGGTGCCAAGCTGCAAGCGGGGATTGAATCTGCCGCAGCCGGCAGCACCGCTCTAAATGAAGGCCTGCAAGCCAACCAGGCAGGGGCTTCCCAGCTTGCGGCAGGCGCGAAAAGCGCTCATGAAGGCAGCAGCAGCCTGAAAGCCGGGCTGAATCAATCGCTGGAGGCGACGGCTTCCCTGGAGCAAGGCGCCAAAGCCGTTGCAGACGGATTGAAGAAGCTGGCTGAAAGTAATCCTGAGCTGGCGCAAAGTCCGGAGGTTCAGCAGCTGCTGGCTGCGAGCCAATCCGTTGCCTCCGGCACAAGCGGGCTGAATGCCGGCCAGAAACAGCTGGCACAAGGCGCAGCCGAGCTGAATCGAGGCACGCTGCAGCTGCAGGAAGGCGCCGGCAAGCTGAGCGCCGGAGCGAACCAGCTGGCTGAAGGCGGCAAACAGCTCGCAGCTGGCGGCCAAGAGCTGCTGGCTGGTGCCAAACAGCTGAGCGCCGGTCAAAGCCAATTGGCTGACGGCATGAAGCTGTTCGGCACGAAGCTGAGCGAAGCGGCAGCTGGCGGAAAGGAGCTCGCAAGCGGCGCAGCCACCCTTTCGCAAGGGACGGCGCAGCTTGCAGGAGGAGCGGGCAAGCTGGGAAGCGGCGTCACAACGCTTGCCGACGGCTCGAAAAAGCTGGATTCCGGAGCCGGTGAGCTGGTAAACGGGATGAGTGAATTGAAGGAAGGCAGCGGAGAGCTTGCAGGCAAGCTGAATGAGGCTGCCGACAAGACAGGCGATATCAAAACAACCGACGAAACGGTCACCATGTTTGTCGGACCGGTACAGGTTGAAGAGCACAAAGTAAACGAAGTGCCGAACTACGGTACGGGATTCGCACCATACTTCCTGTCACTCGGTTTGTTTGTCGGAGCTCTGCTCTGTACAATTATCTTGCCGATCCGCAGTGCATCGGTACCGAATGCATCGGGCTGGAACCGGTTTATCAGCCGTACGCTGTCCTTTGCCGGTATGGGATTGATTCAAGCGCTGTTGGCATCGGTCGTTATGTTGTACGGATTGAAGCTTGAGGTGCAGAGCGTTCCGCTCTTCTATCTCTTCTCCATCATTACGAGTTTGTCGTTCATGTTCCTGGTGCAAATGTTTGTAACCTGGCTGGATCAGCCTGGACGCTTCGTCGTCATCGTTATCCTGATTCTCCAACTGACAACAAGCGCAGGCACGTTCCCGGTAGAGCTGATTCCGAATTGGATGAAGGCATTGAATCCGCTGCTGCCGATGACTTACAGCGTAAAGGGCTACAAGGATGTCATTTCCACAGGAAGTTTCGACGGCATGTGGGCCAATGTGGGTGTACTGGCCGGATTCGGTCTCGTATTCCTGGCTCTGACCGCCGTGTACTTCCTGGCTACCCGAAACAGCAAGAAGGCAGCGGACACCGATACAGCCGTGACTGCATAAGCAAGATATCTATTATATGAAGGAAGAGGACTTCCCCGAAGGTCGATCAGATCTCGGGGAAGTCCTTTTTTATGAAGAGATGTTTGGAGCGGGATGGCGAGGAAATGAGATAAGGTGAACAAAACCGCCTGTTCGGAATGTTTTATTTGCATGTTTTTTTGCACTATTCTACATAAGTTTTAACTATGTATTGTGATAACTCTCATAAAAACAATTCTTATCAAATTCATAAAAACTTTGAATTGCCTGCACTGTATGACGGTGATAAAATATATAGAACTAATAAATCTTACGTGTCAGGTAAATGTTACCCCTTGCCGCTTTTGCACAATACTGCATCACCTCAAGACAGTGTTTCCACTGCAGGAGAGGATTGATGTCCAACCTTTATGATTTCTGTTATTGATCAGCAGCATTTTATTCTATACAAAGAAAGGTTGCATCTTATGAAACATACTGATTTTCCCCAGAAACAGGGCCTCTATGATCCGCAGTTTGAAAAAGATGCTTGCGGTATGGGTTTTGTTGCCCATATCAAGGGTAAACCATCCCATGAAATCGTTAGCAGCGCGCTGACCATGCTTGCCAATATGGAGCATCGCGGCGGACAGGGCAGCGAGCCGAACTCCGGTGACGGCGCTGGGATTATGTTGCAAATTCCTCACTCCTTCTTCTCCGCCGAAGCCGCGAAACTGGGCTTTGAGCTTCCGGAGGCCGGGCATTACGGTGCTGGCATGCTGTTCCTATCCCATGATCCTGCTGTCCGCTTGGCCCATGAGGACCAGTTGGCTTCGATTATTGCTGAAGAAGGTCAAACCCTGCTTGGATTCCGTGATGTACCCACCCATGATGAAATGCTGGGTAAATCCGCAAAAGCGGCAAAGCCGTATGTCCGCCAAGTGTTCATCGGACGAAGCGCCGACATTCAGGATGATCTCTCGTTCGAGCGCAAGCTGTATGTTATCCGCCGCCGTGCCGAGCTGGCGATCCGTTACAGCGGCAAGCCCGAAGGCGACAGCTTCTATGTATCGAGCCTGTCCTGCCGGAAAATCGTATATAAAGGCATGTTAACGACGGAGCAGGTAGGGGAATTTTACTTGGACCTGCAGGAAGAGGGATTGGAATCCGCTATCGCGCTGATTCACTCCCGTTTCAGTACGAACACGTTCCCAAGCTGGGAACGCGCGCATCCGTACCGCTTCATGATCCACAACGGCGAGATCAACACGCTGCGCGGAAATGTAAACTGGATGCACGCCCGTCAATCGCTGTTCGAGCATGAACTGTTCGGAAGTGATCTGGAGAAGGTGAAACCTGTCATCAACCCGGATGGTTCCGATACCGGTATGTTCGATAATACATTTGAGTTCCTGTATCTCAGCGGTCGTTCCCTGCCGCATGTGGCCATGATGATGGTCCCTGAGCCGTGGAGCAACCATGAGAGCATGGATAAGAGCAAAAAAGCATTCTATGAATACCACAGCACGCTGATGGAGCCATGGGACGGCCCGGCTGCGATGGCGTTCACGGACGGTGTTCAGATCGGGGCTACCCTAGACCGGAACGGGCTGCGTCCATCCCGTTATTATGTAACGAAGGATGATCTGATCATTTTGTCCTCCGAAGCGGGCGTACTGGATATTCCGCCGGAAAACGTGCTGTACAAGGACCGCTTGCGTCCTGGCCGGATGCTGCTCGTCGACACGAAGGAAGGCCGGATCGTCTCCGACGAAGAAGTCAAAGCAAGCATCGCCGCGGAACTTCCATACTCTGAATGGCTCGATGAGCATCTGGTAGAGCTTCATGATCTTCCTGAAGCGCCGGAACTGCCGGATCCGAAGCATGAAAATGTACGTCAGCTGCAACAGGCGTTCGGTTATACGTATGAGGAGCTGCGCAAAGTAATCGAGCCGATGGCGATCACGGGTGCGGAAGCTGTCGCATCCATGGGATACGATGCACCGCTTGCAGTGTTGTCCGACCGTCCGCAGCGGCTGTTCAACTACTTCAAGCAGATGTTCGCCCAGGTGACGAACCCGCCGATTGATGCGATTCGAGAAGAACTAGTCACTTCAACGGCAACAACAATCGGTCCGGAGCGCAATCTGCTGAAGCCGGAGCCGGAAAGCTGCCGTCACATCCGTCTGGACTCGCCGGTGCTCTCTAATGAAGATTTTGCGAAGCTGCGCCACGTTCGTCGTCCCGGCTTCAAGTCTATGACCATTCCGATCTTCTTCCCTGCAGCCGAAGGTGCACAAGGGCTTCGCCAGGCGATCGATACCCTCTGCGAGGCGGCGGACCGGGTTATTGCCAAGGGCCATAACATCTTGATCTTGTCGGACCGCGGCGTGGATAAAGACAATGCTGCGATTCCATCGCTGCTTGCCGTATCATCTCTCCATCATCACCTGATCCGTCAGGGAACCCGAACCAAGGTGGCAATCCTGCTTGAATCCGGTGAGCCTCGCGAAGTGCATCATTACGCCTTGCTGCTTGGTTACGGCGTGAGCGCGGTCAACCCGTATCTGGCGTTCGAAACACTGGATGACATGATTTCCGAGGGTATGCTTCGCGGGATCTCGCATGAGAAAGCCGTGAAAAATTACATTAAAGCGGCAAGCAAGAGCGTCGTCAAAGTTTTGTCGAAAATGGGGATCTCCACGATCCAATCTTATCGCGGGGCCCAAATCTTTGAGGCTGTCGGCCTCAAAGAAGATTTCGTAGAAAGCTATTTCACACGGACACCATCTCGTATCGGAGGTATCGGTCTCGAAGAAGTGGCCAAGGAAACCCTGGCCCATCACGAGCGTGCCTTCACCGATAAGGATGGGAACGATAAAGCGCTGGATTCAGCCGGTGAATATCAATGGAGAGCTGACGGGGAAGAGCATTTGTTCAACCCGAGAACCATCCATTTGCTGCAGCAGGCTGTCCGCACCAATGACTATGCAACTTACAAGAAATACGCAGAGCTTGTGAAAGGCGAGAATGAGCAGCACCTTACGCTGCGCTCACTGCTCGAAATCAAGCCGGTCGGCGAACCGATACCACTGGATGAGGTTGAATCCGTAGAATCCATCATGCGTCGATTCAAAACGGGCGCAATGTCATTCGGCTCGATCAGCAAGGAAGCGCATGAGAGCCTAGCGATCGGGATGAACCGCATCGGAGGCAAGAGCAATACGGGTGAAGGCGGAGAGGATCCGGCCCGTTTCATCCCGGATGCTAATGGCGATTCCCGCCGCAGCGCCATCAAGCAGGTGGCTTCGGGACGTTTCGGCGTAACCTCCAACTACCTGGTGAACGCGGACGAAATCCAGATTAAGATGGCACAGGGCGCGAAGCCGGGCGAAGGCGGACAGCTGCCGGGCCGTAAAGTATATCCTTGGGTAGCTGAGGTTCGCGGTTCGACGCCGGGTGTTGGCCTGATCTCGCCGCCGCCGCATCATGATATCTACTCCATTGAGGATTTGGCAGAGCTTATTTACGACCTGAAGAACTCCAACCCGCGTGCGGATATCAACGTGAAGCTCGTATCCGAGGTGGGAGTGGGTACGATCGCAGCAGGTGTTGCGAAGGGCCGGGCGGATATCATTCTGGTCAGTGGTTACGATGGCGGTACGGGTGCTTCGCCGCAAGGCTCGATCCGCCATGCGGGTATGCCTTGGGAGCTTGGCCTTGCCGAGACCCATCAGACGCTTATCATGAACAATCTGCGTGACCGCGTTGTGCTCGAGACAGATGGCAAAATGCTGAACGGACGCGACTTGGTGGTAGCGGCTCTGCTTGGAGCCGAAGAGTATGGGTTCTCTACTGCACCATTGGTTGCCATCGGATGTATCATGATGCGTGTCTGCCAAATGGACACCTGTCCGGTTGGCGTAGCCACTCAGAATCCGGAGCTGCGTAAGAACTTTACAGGAGATCCGGAGCATGTTGCCAACTTTATGCGCTTTGTCGCTCAAGACATGCGCGAGCTGATGGCAGAGCTTGGTTTCCGCAACGTTAATGAGATGATTGGACGTACCGACTGCTTGGATGCCGTCAAAGCGGATCATCACTGGAAGAAGAAAGGCGTGGATATTTCCGCATTGCTGTATACGCCGGAGCTTCCCGAAGGCAGCACTCGCTATCGTACGCAAAGACAGAATCATGGCCTGGAAGAAACGCTGGATATGCGTTCACTGCTCGCCAGCGCTGCGCCTGCATTGGAATCGGGAGCAGCGGTGGAAGGTACCTTCCCAATCACAAACGTGGATCGTGCAGTGGGTACCATTCTGGGCAGTGAAGTCACGCGCAAATACGGTGCTGCCGGACTGCCGGAAGACACGATTCAATTTAACTTCGTGGGTTCCGCAGGCCAGAGCTTTGGTGCCTTTGTGCCGAAAGGGATGACGCTGACGGTTGAAGGGGATGCGAATGACTATATCGGTAAAGGTCTTTCCGGCGGCAAGCTGATCGTGAAGCCTTCACCGAAAGCAACCTTCAAAGCGGAGGAGAACATCATTGCCGGTAATACCGCGTTCTATGGTGCTACAGGCGGTGAAGCCTACGTAAGAGGCATTGCCGGTGAGCGCTTTGCCGTTCGTAACTCGGGTGCGAACATTGTCGTTGAAGGTGTCGGCGATCATGGCTGTGAATATATGACCGGCGGCCGGGTAGTCGTTCTCGGGGAAACCGGACGGAACTTCGCAGCCGGGATGTCCGGTGGTGTAGCCTACGTCTATGATCCTGAAGGAACTTTTATGGATCGCTGCAATCTGGAGATGGTGCTCCTTGAGCGCGTGGAGGATGCAGCAGAAGCGGAAGAACTCCATCATCTGGTCCAGCAGCATGAGCAGTACACCGGCAGTGTGCCGGCACAGCAAATTCTAGGAGACTGGGATCAGGCGCTCAGCCGCTTTGTCCGTATCATTCCGAAGGATTACAAACGTATGCTGCTGCATATCGAAAAGGCTCAAGACCAAGGCCTGGCGGGTGAAGCTGCGCTCCTCGCCGCATTTGAGGCGAATATGAGAGAGCTGGCTCGTACAGGGAACTAGCCTCTGATGTTATGTTAATCAGAAACCACATTGTGTTCTTTAATGAATGCAATGTGGTTTTTTTTCATATATAAAATAAGCTGTGATGAGTGTTATTGATAAATTTGTATTTTTAAACAAAATATCACAAAAGAAAATTCGACAAAATTAGAACCCGAAGCATAGGACAAAGGCTCCACAAGACGACAGCATCATGTGGATTCGTTCGTTATAATATTGGTAAGTAAGTTGTTTAATAGGTTTGTTGCTGTATACATGGTAATTTCAACACGTATTTAGCAGCTGGGATGGAGAGGAAATTATAGATAAGCGAGGTAGTTGTGGAAATGAGTGTGGACAAGGAGAGAGGCTCCGGAAGCACCGAGCAGCGGCTTGACCAGCAGAAAACGAACATCGACATCAATAAGCTCATGACTCAATTGGGAATCCATCCTGATAAATGGCTGCAATTGGAGGAACGAAAAGATTAGATATGATCTCATGGTGACAAGAAAATCCCCGACATGTTGGGATAGTCGTATCCTACACGTCGGGGATTTGTAGTTCTTGGGCATGGAGCCGTTATTTCATGGCCCGTTCCATGCGAACAAATGCAATAAATCGCTTGGCTTCATCTTCAGTTAGCTTACGGCCGTCCACTGTAAGGTTAAAGCGTTCCAATAAATCCTCATCGGATAGTTCAAGTCCGTCCACAAACGATCGAACCTCCGCATCAAGCACCGTTTTTTCCTGTGTCGTTCTCCCGATCAGATAATCTATGGATACGTCAAACAGATCTGCCAGGCGGGTCAATGTTTCGAAATCGGGCTTGCGCCGATTTTTTTCATAATGGGATAGTGCAGCACGTGTAATACCGACAGAGGTAGCGAGCTCTTCCTGAGTCCACCCATGCTGTTCACGTAATTCAGATATTCGTTCTCCGTAGTTCACGCATTGATCCCCCTTTCGAATGGCTTGTATCTATAGAAGTTAGATGAATAGATCTAAAAGTTGAATTTGCCGATTATTATATACATAAAAAGACTACTTTTTATTGACTAGATACAATATGTATCGTATTATAAACATTAATAAGATACATATTGTATCTACAATGTAAAGGTTTGGGTACAGTTAGTATCATTTTATCCATTGCAGAAATGTCCCATACCAAAAAAATTATAATAAGGAGCGGATGGGTTACCTCCAATGTTACGAGAACGGCAACACCAAATTACAGTAAGGATTAGAGTCATGCAGATCGGGGAATTAACCATTCATGGGAAAAGTCATTCCGTTACGCCGCTAGAGTTGCTGCCAAGTGGTCTTGTATTCCTATGTCCTTGGGAAATACCGATTCATTCTAATGTTATATTGGGTTACGAAATTGATGATAATGTGGATCATATTTTGCTTTCGGGCCGCATTGAATCAAGGGGACTCTTTTACGGACGCCAATTGTATCATGCGGAATTCCATACAGACGTCGATAAAAAGACCCGAATCGTGGGTATGTTGAACCGAATGATGTTCGGTCACAACGAGTCGAATAAAATGAGTCTCTATAACTGAAACGTAATTCATGGATAGCCTGCAGCGAACAGGTATTCACGGATGAATCATTATCATGGTTTATTGATATTCTACTATATTTATGTTGCTTGGTCATTAGTTCTTTTACCTTAAATCCTTGTGCATGATGAGGGATAGATCTAGAATAATGTTGTTTTTTCCTACGATTAATGAAACTTCATTATATGATTTCATATGTAGATTTTTATTTAATCTTAAAATTGGAGTTGTATATCTAGTTCAATGTAATCATGAAACATCCTCGATACATATTTCTGCGAGTTCCCTTTCTCCTGACCCTTATTCACTACGAATTCAATGTATTTATTGATAAGCGAATGATAAAAAAGCGATATAACAAGACTTTCGCTCCACCATACCGATGATGAAGGAGATTCTTTAAGTCGTGATTCAACGTCGACCTATAACGGAACAGGATAAGGTCAACGCAATGGAGGGCATCACTGGATGAAAATGACAAGGAAATGGGTCCTGTGGCTGCTGGCTATTCTTGTACTGCTGCCTTCAGCTTATCTTCTGTATACGTATCAATCCATTAAAACGACAGCAAATCGGATTTACGAAGAACGGGAGCCTTCGCCATTTGTTCCAACCTTCGTACAGGATCGGACGACAATTCAGGTCGGAGAAAAGAATATGAAGGACGCTGATCCATTTACTGTTCTGGTTTTGGGCGTAGACCAAAGGCCCTACGATCGTGGGCGATCCGACGTCATGATATTAATGGCAGTAAACCCCGCAAAGGGGTCAGTACTGATTTTTAATATTCCACGTGATACTAGGACTGATATTGTAGGACATGGAACGGTGGATAAAATCAACCATGCCTATGCCTTTGGAGGCGTTGAGATGTCGGTCAGCAGCGTCGAGAATTTTTTGCAATTCCCTATCGATTACTACATTAAAGTGGACATGGAGGGCTTCTCCAGCATTGTGGATTCATTGGGTGGAGTCACCGTAAATAACCATATGCGTTTCGAATATGCTGGCTATGTCTTTGATCAGGGGAAACTGAACTTAAACGGTGATGAAGCACTGGCATTCTCGCGTATGCGGTTTGAAGATCCTAAGGGAGACTTAGGTAGAAATGCAAGGCAACGGGAGGTTCTGAAAGGGATCTTAAATAAGTTAATAAGGATTTCGACTGTCTTTAAACTGGAATCACTTCTGGACAACATTGGAAACAGTGTCAAAACGGATATTTCGTTTGAAGAGATGAAGATGTTTGTAACAGAGTACCGTCAAAAACTAAACAAGCTGGAGCAGGTTGAAATTGCTGGCCACGGTCAAAAAATGAATGGAATTTGGTATTATATCGTCGCTGATCAAGAAAGAGAAAAGATAACGTCTACTTTAAGAGCGTATATGGAATGACTCGTAACACAAAACCCCCTTTTTGACTAGAGGGGGTTTTGTGTGTGAAGTAGAATAACGAAGCTTTCGGTTATTTTGATTATATTGGAGTGGGGGGACTAAACAGACTATCTTCCAATGATTTGATCAATCGTGGTTTGAAATACGTCCGCTAATCTTGTTAGCGTTTCCAGATTTGGTTCTCTGCGGTCCTTTTCATAATGTGATAAAGAAGCCCGACTGATACCAATAAGCTCGGATAGCTCTTCTTGGGTCCAACCTTTTTGCTCCCGCAATTTTGCAATGCGAGATCCATATGACATTCATACTCACCTCTCTACAAGTTCCATTAATTTAGAGCAAACATACATAACATAAAACATCTAATATGATACAAAATGTATCCTAAATTCCGCTTATCGTCAATACATATTGTAGCAATTATTAAAAATTTAGAAAAAAATGTATCTTTCTTAATCACTCCGTTTTTAAGGATATTTCGGATTCTGTAGTCTCATCAGGATTTGATTTATTTACGTTTGACAAAGAGTAACAAGTTATATAGAATTTTTGTAGTGGATACATTTTGTATCATTCTGACATAGAATAGAAGCATCAATCCCGGAGAGGAGATGACGGGATGAAAGAAGTGATGATGTATTGCGTCAGTTGCTGTCGGATGCTTCCCATTGCCCAAAGCCACAGCTTGTATAAAACCGGCTTCTATAAGCATAATGTTCCGGCGGGAGTCTGCAAGGAGTGTCAATCGGCTTTGTTGGTGCATCGCAAGTAGACGGCTTCATTAAAAAGCAGTATAGGGGTCATGCATTTCAACAATTTTGTCCTTTGCTCTAGTATTGTATAATTGTGGAGATTGACATGATACAAGGGCAAAGGAGAATAGATTACATGAAGCAGGAACCGCTGGTAAGACTGCTCGGGGTTACGAAGAAAATCTCGTCCAAGGTTTTGGTAGATCATGTGACTTTAGATATCCCACCTGGACAAATCTTCGGGTTTCTTGGGCCGAACGGGGCAGGCAAGACAACGACCATTCGCATGATGGTCGGGCTGATGTCCATCACCCAGGGGGATATTACCATCGGGGGTTACAGCATACGGAAGAATTATGAACAGGCAGCCGCGCAGATTGGCGCGATCGTCGAGAACCCTGAGATGTATAAATTTTTATCTGGATATAACAATCTGAAGCATTTTGCGCGCATGATGCAGGGCATTACCAAGGAGCGAATCGATGAAGTAGTGGAACTTGTCGGGCTCGGGAATCGGATTCATGAGAAAGTGCAGACCTATTCGCTGGGGATGCGCCAACGGCTCGGCGTGGCACAGGCACTACTGCACCGACCGAAGCTTCTGATCCTGGACGAGCCTACGAATGGCTTGGACCCGCAGGGCATTCGGGAACTGCGTGATTATTTGCGCCGATTGACGCAGGAGGAAGGGACGACCGTATTCGTCTCCAGTCATTTGCTGTCTGAAATGGAGCTGATGTGTGATACCGTTGGCATTATACGTCACGGCAAGCTGATTGATATCCGGCAGCTGCGGACGGCCGAGGGAGAGCGGGTGTTTGAAGAGACGGCTTTTACCGTCAATGACGCGGATGCAGCGGCAGTACTGCTCCAAGAATTCCAAGTGTCAGCCCGCGATCACCGAATCATTGTCCGCGGCGACGAGAACATGATTGCGGATATCAACGCGGCATTGGTCGGGGCGGGCATACGCGTATATGCCATACAGCCGGTGACCCGGTCGCTAGAGGATCAATTTTTGGAAATGACGGGAGGGGGATCCGTTGTTGAATAACTTTACCCGTCTTGTTGCCAATGAGAATATGAAAATTTACTATCGCATACGGACATGGGTCATGCTGGGGATTCTTCTATTGTTTAATGCGGCCATGCCTACCATGCTGTACTTTACGAATGCGCCGATGGATGTCTGGACCGTATTTACATGGACGGAGAGTTTTACCATCTACCTAAGTACGATATTTACGGTGATCGTCGCGGCGGACATCGTGGCCGGGGAGTTTGCCGGAGGCACCATCAAATTGCTGCTGATTCGGCCGTGGAGCCGAGGGAAGATTCTGTTGTCTAAATTCACCTCCCTGATTCTATTCGGTCTGCTCTGTGCAGGAATCACGGCCGTGGTGGGGATCGCCATGTCGCTGCTCTTGTTCTCCGGCAACACCGGATTATCGAATGGATTCGAGGGATCGTCGATGAACAACTCGCTGCTTCTCCTGCTGACGGATACGATCCAAGCACTGGTCATCTCGCTGATTGCGTTTATGCTCTCTACGGTATTTCGTTCTGGCGGTCTGGCGATTGGATTATCGCTGCTGGTCCTGTTCACCAAGGATATTTTCGGTTTTATCTTTAATCCGGAGCGGTTTGAATGGGCGAAGTATTTACTCTTTCTCCACACCGACCTGAGCGGCTATATCCAGTCGCCTGTCGGACCGGGGGGAGTAGGGCTGGGTTTTTCCATCACGATTCTGGTTGTTTATTGCTTGTTGTTCATGCTCATCTCTTGGTTGGTCTTTACGAAGAGAGACGTGGCAGCCTAACATATAGTTAAGAAAAGAGCTCCTTCTGTCCGTGTGAATCACAGGATGGGAAGGGGCTCTTTCATTATGTCGGCTGAAAGAACGGGCCGATCGATATAAAACTGCCGGGTTCGGGTGGTCGCCGTCCATATGCTGGGTTAACCTGCTTCCGAGCGCTGGAGCGGCAGTGTGGTGTCCGTTGACTCCGCAGGTTCTTGACTGGAGGTTTGATGCTCCATTCGGCTAGCTCCATTTAGGAGTCCGCCTTCCATAACGATTAGGGAAGCGGCGTAAACATCCCCATACATTTGCCCGGTAGGCGTAATAGTCAGTTTGTTTTCCGCCGTCACATCGCCGTACACCTTGCCGGCGACGATGACTTCCCGAGCGGAGATATTGGAGCGGGCAATCGCTTCTTCGCCGATGGTGACACAGCCTTGGCTTTCAATGGAGCCGTTAAAGCGGCCGTCAATCCGCAGGTTTTCCTCGCATTGCAGCACGCCCTCAACTTCGCTTCCTGGTCCAATTAGCGTATCCGTTCGCTGGGAAGCCCGCTTGTTCTTGTTTTTCTTTTTCATATTACATTCCTCCTCATCATGAATGGATGGTGTTTACTGCAGATAAGGCAACGGGTCAATCGTCTGGTTGTTTTTGACGACCTGGAAATGAAGATGAGGGCCTGTGCTTCGCCCGGAGGATCCCAGCTTGCCAATGGCTTCACCTTGATCGACATGATCGCCTACCGACACGTCCAGACTGTCCAGATGCATGTACCAGGTCTCCAGACCATTCGGATGTTTGACCACGATATAAAGCCCTCGGGCTCCGCTGCGTTCCGCTGCCGTCACCTCACCGGCACCTGCAGCATAGATGGGATCGCCGGTTTTACCGGCAATATCGATGCCGGCATGATAGGCCGAACGCCCGGTAAAAGGATCGCTCCGATAACCGAAATTCGATGTCAGCCGTTTAGAGGTGGTTGGCCATAGAGAGGGCGTGCCTTCACGTTTCTCTTGGGTCTCCTGGGCTTGATCCAGCGTGCGCGGAATATGACGCTCCATGCGTGAAATCAACTGCTGAATCTCCTCGAAATCATCATGGGTCTCCCTTGCGAGACTTAACATTTCATTCTCATGAACGGCAATGAATTCCCCTCCGACATGCTGCTTATCCTCCGCTGTGATGGAGGAGGTCTGTCCTGACAAGCTGCCGTGCTTCTGAATAAACTGCTGAAGCTCCTGCTCCAGCTGCTGAACGCGCTCCATCTGGACCTTCGTTTGCTCTGCTTCACCCGACAGCTGAATGATAGCTTTGTTTAGGCGTTCTATGGCTTCTTCCTTGTCGGTAACTGTCACTTCCATCTTTAAAGCTTCCAGGCTTTTCAGCATCAGCTGCTGCTCCAGACCCGAGATCGTTTGAGCCGACTGGATTTGCAGGGAAACGATCAGTCCGGCGATGGACAAAATAGCGGCCGCGGGCACCGCTATCATGAGAGGCTTGGACAGATGGATCTGTTTGACTGAATGCTGGGCATCCCGAAGCACCAGCAGGGTTAAGCGTTGTTTACGGTGTGTGGTTTTCATGGCATCTCCCTTCCATACATCGTTTGTGGATCATGGTACCCGCTAGACTTGGCCAGCTCCTTATCTAGTATGTATTCTATTCTTTCGAAGAACATGTCAAAAATTATTAGATAAGAGAACTTATTCAGTATGGTGCTGCATTGGGTAATTGAATAAATACATATGAAATTGGTCAATGATGTAGTGTAGTTATTCGGTTCAAAATACCACTATTCTTCATGGTGAGGAGGCTGCCGGTATGGTGTGGCTTCTGGTTGCACTTATTATTTTTATTTTGCAGATGGTTGCAGTGCTGCTGCTGGAGTTTCGGAATCCGTCCAAAGCCGTGGCATGGCTGTTTATTTTATTTTGCCTCCCATTGATCGGGTTTGTACTCTATTTCTTTGTGGCAAGGGACTATCAGAAACGGTTGAAGATTCGCAAGCGGGGCTCCAGACTGTTTCAGGAGCTCAGGGGGCATCTCTGGGATCGGGCCGCTGTTGTCCGGCACAAGGAAGGTATGAACAATGCCGGTTTTCATCATAATGACCGTTTGTTCAATCTGCTCAATCACTTGTCGGAGAGTCCGATCACGGGGTGTAATCAGAGCCGCGTATTGACGGACGGGGAAGAGACTTATGCTGCTATGTTGAGCGCTATGGAACAGGCCAAACACCACATCCATGTGGAGTTCTATATCTTTCGTCATGACCGGATCGGCACGAAGTTTCAGGATGTCATGATTCGAAAGGCGCGAGAAGGCGTGAAGGTACGCCTGGTTTGTGACGGGCTGGGCAGTTATAAACTCAAGAAAACGTTCATTCAGCGGTTCAAGGAATCGGGGGTGGAGTTCTATTTCTTCCTGCCCGCCATGGTTTCGATGTTCAGCCGCAGAATCAATTACCGGAATCACCGTAAAATCGTCGTGGTGGACGGCATAATCGGTTTTCTTGGCGGGATTAACGTCGGGGACGACTATCTGGGGGAATACCCGAAAATGGGCTACTGGCGCGATACGCATCTGGAAGTAAAGGGAGATGCGGTGTACTTCCTGCAAAATGTGTTTCTGCACGATTGGAAGCTTGCATCCGGAGAGCGCATTGCGGATTTCGGGCTGTTCCCGAAGCATCAATGCACGGGGAAGGAGCAGGTGCAAATATTGAGCAGCGGACCGGATCTGAACTGGAATGCCATCCAGGAGATGTGCTTCGGTGCGATTTCCGTGGCCAAAGAGCGGATATGGATCACAACGCCATATTTCATTCCCGATGAAGGGATATATGAGGCGCTGAAGACGGCAGCGGTGAGCGGTGTGGATGTACGGATCATTATTCCGGATCGTGCCGATTCCCGCTTTGTGAAGATGGCAAGCTTGTCCTACGTGGAAGAGCTGCTGGCAGCGGGAGTTACTTTCTACGAGTATGAAAAAGGGTTCATCCATGCCAAGGTGCTCATTGTGGACGAGCTTCTCGGCTCGGTCGGTACGGCGAATATGGATATGCGGAGTTTCTTCTGTAATTTCGAGCTGACAGCCGTACTGTTTGATCAGCCCCCCATAGAACGGTTGGTTTCGGATTTTAAGGAGGATCTCAAACAGAGCCGACTGATTGACGCGGAGGTATTTCGTCAGCGCGGAAGATGGCAGAGAGCAGCCGAAATTTTGTGCAGGATGCTGTCACCCTTACTATAAAAAGGAATAACTTACATGAGATGTGAGAATGACGGAAATCCGAGTAAAAAGCAGGATAAACTGCGAAAAGACTATGTCCAGCTTTTGTTTATATGATAGAATATTTATAAGGGTTTCACTTATAAATATAAATTAGCTTAGCTTTCATAAGTTGAACGGGGGAGATTTATGTCAAGTGATGTGAAGATTCTTGCGCCAGTGAAAGCGGAGCAGCAGAAGCCGGAGAATCCCAAGGCAGGCTCAACCACCTTGAAGCTTCTCCGTCGTCTGGTGTTCTTAACTTTCGGTGCGGTACTGATGGCAGTAGGGCTGGAGATCTTTCTGGTACCCAACAAAATAATTGATGGGGGCATTACCGGCGTATCCATTATGGTTTCCCATATCACCAATGTTCCGCTAGGTATATTCCTGACATTGTTCAACCTTCCATTTTTGTTTATGGGGTATAAACAAATCGGGAAAACCTTTGCATTATCCACGCTGTTCGCCGTAGTGATCATGTCCATTGGAACTTATTTTCTGCATCCCGTCGATCCGATCACCATCGATCCGCTGCTTGCGGCCGTGTTCGGCGGCGTTCTGCTTGGTATCGGGGTTGGTCTTGTTATCCGGTCCGGCGGCTCCTTGGACGGTACGGAAATCGTAGCCATTCTGATCAACAAGAAGACACCGTTCTCTGTCGGCGAAATCGTAATGTTCATTAACGTATTTATTCTTGGCAGCGCTGGATTTATTTTCGGTTGGGATCATGCCATGTACTCGTTGATTGCTTATTACCTGGCGTTTAAACTGATTGACATTACAATCGAAGGCATTGATCAATCCAAATCGGTTTGGATTATCAGTGATAAGCATAAGGAGATCGGTGATGCGCTGACCCAACGTTTGGGACGCGGCGTAACCTATCTGGATGGAGAGGGCGCTTATTCCGGGGACAGCAAGAAGGTTATCTTTGTTGTCATTACCCGTCTGGAAGAAGCCAAACTCAAATCGATCGTGGAAGATTGGGATTCCCAGGCTTTTGTCGCCATCGGGAACATCCATGATGTGAAGGGCGGCCGCTTTAAGAAGAAGGCCATTCATTAATAACCATGAAGTGTTATGTTCCACCCATGTTGAGAGTTAACACGGGTGGAACATTTTTTTGTTTAAGGGGCATCTGCGTGCAAGCGAAGCGCCTTCTTCTCCCGCCCATATTGACGAATGATTCTTGTCATCGCCTGCACTGCCGCTGATTGTCCGACGGCCTGATTCACGGTTCCGGTGAAATAGAGACCTGATTCGGGGTGATGGAAGGCAAATGCGCCGGATTGCCCCCAGTGACCGATAAGTCCTCGTCTCAGGCCGAATGGAGAGAGCGGCTGTCTTGAAATGCCGATGCCATAGAAGAAGGGGCCAGGTGCCCATAGAAAATTCCATTGCCTCTGAAGCTCATCCAAATCGCTGATCGGAAACAAATCCCCGCTAAAAAAGGAGCGCAGGAATATCATCGTTTCCCTTGCCGTTGAGACAATGCCGCCTTCCGTTCCGATGGACGCCATGTATAGAGGAAGGTCCAAACGCTTTTTCTTATAATAGAAAGGAACGGGGCTGGTATCCTCGGGATCATCGAAAAAATACGTCTGTGTCAGATTCAGCTTGTCGAAGATGTACTCCTTGAATACGCTCTGAATGGATTCGCCCTTGATATTCTCGATCATTTGTCCAAGCAGCCTATAGTTGGTGTCGGAATATTGGGCTTTATTTCTTTGGCCAGGTTTGAATTTGGGCTTTTGCCGTCTGGCCGCATTCAATGTTTTGTCCAGACTCCAAGCCTGATCATGCCCGGCGATGAGATCCGAGAAGACGTCCCCGGAAAAATAATCCGGGATGCCTGACGTATTGGACATTAACTGTTTGACCGTGATTTCTTCGGTGTAATCCCTGTTCTCCATCATATGGAGTCCCGCCATGATCTCTTTTGAAAGGTATCTGCCGATTGGATCATCGAGCCCAATCCGCTGCTCCGCCCGTAATTTCAAAAGCACGGCTGTCACGTACAATTTGGTCACGCTGGCAATGAAATAGCGGTCCTCAGTCTGCATCTCCCCGCCGCTGCTGACAAGGGACAGGGATTGCTCCTGGTCCTCAACGCATAAAACCGTGCTAAACACATTCCTTTTATTGGCGAGCCGAGCCAACCATTCATCCAGAAGTGACTGCTCCAGGGATCTTCCCATTCACCATATACCTCCCACAGACTGTTATTTATCGATGCCTTATACAGCTTCACTTCTCCTGCTGTTTCCGCAAACGAGCGGCACGTATGAAATCTTCAGCGGCTTCGTCCATCATATGGATCATCTTGCTGTCATCCATACTCTCCGTGAACAGATCATTGGCTAGCATGACACATAGACCTGTCTGAAAGGTTTGCATTTTCAATAAAATAGATTGCAGCTCCTGATCAGAGAATCCCGCAAGCTCCGGGTCCTGCTTCATCAACACGATAATCTCACGAATTTGTTCCGGGGTATTCTTCATATGGGGATTGTTCTTCATAATCAAATCCCGGTAGAGCACAGGGTATTCCTTGGCGAATCGGAGACTTGCCATGCCGATATCCCGGAACGGCTGCCCGGATTGCTGCTCTGTAATCAATCCTCTGGCCACCTGAAGGGCCTTTTCGACGACCTGTTGAACCAGTTCTTCAGCATCGTTGAAATTGACATAGATCGGCGCGATGGAGCTGCCCAGACGTTCAGCTACTTTACGAATCGTAATGGACTCGATTCCATCGGTCTTGGCAATGTCAAATGCAGCTAGCACGATATCCTGTTTGGTGAACTTCGTTTTCGGTGCCATGGCTGTCTGCAACTCCTTGGATTAATTATATGTAGAACAATTGATATATATCATATGATATATAATAATTATAAAGCGTAATTGGACCAAGTTCAACCGATTATGATGAAGCGTTGCTGGAGGTTGATTTGTAAATCCAGTAAAATCCACTTATAATAAGAACATATGTTTGTTAAAATATATAATAGTTCAAAATACAGTAATACAGGATCAGAGGGGAGGAAGAGGAGTGGCTCGTACGTTATATGAACGGATAACGACCAAACAGACTTTAAACAGAGTAAAGGAGGAGAGGATGCCCTTCGATTGGTCCATCAATCCGTACCGCGGATGCGGGCATGGATGCAGCTTTTGTTATGCCCGCGCTTTTCAATCCTTTATCGGTATGGGGGCGGAAGATGAGTTTCAGCACCATATCTTTATGAAGTCGAATGCAGCCGAAGCGCTGGAGAAGCAGTTATCGAGTGCGGCTAGGAAGTTTGATTATGATATTGAAGCGATGCGCAGATCGATTGGACAGGTTACGATTGGAACGGCAACCGATCCGTATCAGCCGATCGAGGGCAAGGAGAATATTACGCGGGAGTGCCTGAAGCTGCTCGCTAAATACCGCATCTCCACGAGCATTACAACGCGTTCTCCGCTCGTGCTCAGGGATTTGGACATATTGACCCGGATGGAGAATGTGTCCGTTAACATCAGTCTCAACACGCTGAATGGGGACATCATCCGGAAGCTGGAGCCGGCATCGCCTCATCCGGAGGGCAGGCTCGATACGATTCACCGATTATCGGATGCAGGCATACGAACGGGCTTGTTTGTGGCGCCTGTGCTGCCCTTTTTGACGGATAAGGAGTCGGAACTGAAGGATCTCTTGTCGCAGGCGAAGGTAAGGGGCGTTTCTTTTGCTATGATCTCGTTACTGAGACTCTCGCGTGACGTGAAGAAATGGTATATCGAAACACTTAAACACCAGTTTCCCGAAGTGGTTCAGCCTTACCGCGAGTTATATGGACAGGGCGCATATGCCGAAGAGCATTACGTACGTTCCTTCAAATCGATGGCAGCCAGGCTGCTGAACGAATATGAGCTGAATGGACTGACCACGGGGGCATCTGCTGCTGTAGTGAGCGAATCCGGGACGATCGCAAGCGGGACTTCTCAAGAGAACGGGACACAGGAAGGCGCTCGCGATCATCTTCGTTCAGTCCGGGACCTGGCTGCTCCTGCACAGCCAAGGAAACTGCCTCAACCGGCAGCGCCAGTCTCCGGCAAGGAGCTTATGCCGGATATTGAGCAGTTATCCTTTCCTTTTTGACGATCCCTTTCCTTGGGGTTTCAGATGTCGGATGACGTTCTCTATCGGTTGGGGAGGCAGGCTCTGAAGCAGGTCGCCCTTCTCTCTTAGCCGTTCTTCAATGTTCAGCAGATGAAATTCCGTGGGAGAAACATCCTGACGGACCTCGTCCCAAGTGAGCGGCGTGGAGACGGTCCCAAGCCGCCGGGCCCGCGGGGTATATGGAGCGGCGAGTGTCCTTCCGCTGTAATGCTGAAGATAATCGAAGTAGATCTTATCGCCGCGATTTTTTTTAAGCCGTTCGATGGTGAACAGCTTAGGGAACTTCTCGGTTACATATTGCCCCACGAATTGGCCGACCGTACGAAGTTCATCGAACGTAATGCCTTCCGGAATCGGAACGATGATCTGCACCCCGGTAGCGCCTGAGGTTTTTGGGACGGAGGACAGGCCCAAGGAGCTCAGCACGTCCCCTACAATCGCCGTCGCCTCCATGATCCGGGGCTCTTCCGGCAGCGTAGGATCCAGATCAATCATCCATTCGCAGGGCAGAGTGCTGCCTGCCAGATGCAGGGAAGGGTGAAACTCAAGCGCAGCCAGGTTCCCCAGCCAGAGCAGCTCCGGCAGTCCGTTCAACAGCACGTAGTTAATATTTTCGTGGACATAGGTCTGAACAAAAGGCGGCAGCGGCTCCGGCGCATTTTTCTGATAGAAGGATTCGCCTTCGGCCCCGTGCGGATACCGGATGGTCGTGAGCAGCCTTCCCCGGCAGTATCGGAGCAGGAACGGGGAGATGGCCGCAAGCTTTTGCAGATACATCGCTTTGGTAATGCCGACTTCCGGCCATAGCGGTTTGTCGGGATTCGTAATTTGAATTTCCTGTCCCTCGATCGTCAGGGTGCCTTTGACGGTACGAGCCATATCGTTTACACCCCCTCAATCGATACGAGTTTGGGATGGCGCATCATGCCATCCTGACTCCATTCGAGAAATGTGACCTGAACCGAAAGCGGCTGGCTAAGCCAGGCCAGCAGTTCTTTTTTCAGGTCGGTATGAAGCGTATTCCATATCGCGTCAGCATGATGGCTTTCGGCATATTGCAGCAGCCTCTTCTTCGTCTGCTCATTAAGCCCCAGGGAAGCCCGGCCGATATAGTTGCCGTCGTCATCGGCAATGACGAGGCTGGCCACACGGCCTTCCCTGATAATCATGGCGACGGCGGTGGCTGTCAAGTTTACGGCAATCTTTTTCTTGTACCAATCCCGATGTTTCTTGCCTTCACGATAAGGAGAGGAGAGGCGCTTCATCACAATGCCCTCCCATCCCCGTTCTTCGGCCCAACTCCATAAATGCTCGCCTTCAAGAAACAGATCCGCGGTCAGGAGGCCCGGCGTGTCGGAAACGATCTCCTTCAGGCGGTGGTGTCGTTCAAGATATGGCAGCTTGCGCATGTCTTGGTCGCCGTCCACCAGAATGTCAAAGAGAACATAAGTAAACAGAGGAGCGTTCGTGCTGACCGCACGCGAACGCTCCCGCTGAAGAACTTTCTGAAACACGGGACGACCAAGCTCCGGATGAAAATAGACAACCTCGCCATCCAAAAGAAGGCGCCGTTCTTGCAATCCGGATAATGCCTGAACGACTTCGGGATACAGAGAGGTTTTATCGAGCAGCTTGCGGGAGTATAGCGATATACGGTTCTGGTCAAGTCCGGCCAGAATGCGCACGCCGTCCCATTTCAGCTGATAACCCCAATCCTCACCCGTCGTGATCTGATCCGTTGAGATCGGTGCCATCGGCTCTTTGGGCAGCAGATTCTGCAATTGTCCCATACGGATCAGGATGTCGATTCGGATTTCTTGGATTTGGTTGTCCGGCGCTTCGGCTTCGGTGCGTCGAGCTCGCCTTCCCCGCCACTGACCTTGGCAGCCGGTTCTTTGGCAGCCGTCTTCCGGGTTGTTTTACGCGGCTTCGGTTTGGTGCCCGGATCCGTTCCGATCGGCTTTACGGCCTCGATGCTGGCCTGAAGAGCAGCCATCAGATCGACAACGTTGGTCTCCTGACGGGCAGGGGCAATCTTGATCTCTTCGCCGGATACTTTGGCGTTGATCAGATCCAGCAGACGTTCGCGATAATCATCCGTATACTTCTCAGGGTCAAAGGGAGTCGACAGCTGGTCAATCAGCAGTTTGGCCATATCGAGTTCCTTGGAGTTGACCTCGGTTCTTTCAGGCAAATTCGGGACCTGGGAGATCGGCCGGATCTCATCCGGGTAGAAAATCGTCTCGATCGACAAGCATTCATCGAGCACCCGGATCGCGGCCAGACTGCTCTTCGAGCGAATGGCGATTTTGGCGATGCCGATTTTGCCGGACTGCTTCATCGCTTCCAGCAGGAGTCGATATGCGTTTGCGCCTGCCTGATCCGGCGAGAGGTAGTACGTCTTTTGAAAATAAATCGGGTCAATTTCGGTCAGATCCACAAAGTCCAGAATGGTAATGTTTTTGCTGTTCTGCTCCGCCAGCTGCTCCAATTCTTCTTTTTCGAACAGCACGAATTTCCCCTTCTCATACTCGTACCCCTTCGTAATTTCCTCCCAGGCAACTTCCTCTTCGCATACCGGACATTTGCGGATGTAAGAGAGCGGGCTGCCGCACTCCTTGTGAATGTACCGCATCGAAATATCCTTATCTTCCGTAGCCGAGAACATCTTGACGGGCACGTGCACCAGACCAAAGCTGATCGCGCCCTTCCATACCGTATGCATTCTATGAAACCTCCTATCAAATTCTAATATGTTTGGGTATGACCGTGTAGTAAACGTAATAAACGACTGCTATAAATTTTTGTACTACCTCTATCAGTGTGCCCAAAAAAAGACTCTAGTATGAGTTATAGCTCGAGATTGCATAATTAGAACCGGTTTGTGGCATATTGACGATGAACTCTGCCTGTATAAGGAGGTATTTTTCGTCATGATGGAGCCTAGAGAAACCGAAACGTCGGAGGAGATACAGAAGGACAGGGCCTCGGATCATTCCGCTGCAGAAGCGGTGAACGGGGACATGGTGGATTGGAACAGCCTGACCTCGGAAGAGAGCGAGATCTCTCGGGAATCTACGATGTTTGATATTGACCGGATGATCAATGAAGGCCTTGGCGGAGGCAATGTCACTGTGGATAATGGGCTGATCGGCCCTTCCACAACCGATACGATGGACGTCGTGGACGAATCGCCAAGAAATATGGAGAAGGAGGATTAAACGTATGGAGATACAGCGCGCCGTGGAAATTTTCAATTCCAAGGATACTTACAAAGTCAACCTGGAAGGGGAGTCGGTTTGGATCGAGCATGTGGATCAGCAGAAGGGGATGGCCACCGTCCAGGTTGGCTCCCGTCCGACCAATACGCTGACCGTGAACGTTGACCGGCTGAAAGAAGGCGAATAGCTTCTTAACGAGGAGGGGCTCTTGGCTTCCGTCTAAGCGTTTAATAAACACGAAAAAAACACACCTTGCTCGGGGCTCCGAAACGTTGGAACCCGGATAAGGTGTGTTTGCGTTGATTGTGGTTTAACTATAATGCTTAATCTTTGACTACGTAGTGCCAGTGTTTGCAACCCGGTTTGATGTTTCTTTTCTCATCTCAGTTATGAAGGCGAAACTCATGTTCTTGCAGCCGGTTGGGAGGACCGATATAATGAAGATCAAGTATTTTGAGATATGGGCAAACTAAGTAAAGGGTGGGTTATCAGTGAACAATGGCCGTACGGAGGGCCGGTTTCGAATGATTTCAAGCAGTCTGGAGGAGACGGAGCAGCTTGCTGCTTGGCTGGCCATGAGGGCGGAGCCAGGAACTGTCATCGGCTTGGACGGGGATCTTGGAGCAGGGAAAACGGCATTTTCCAAACAATTTGCACAGCACCTTGGTGTGAACGGGGTTGTGAATAGCCCGACATTTACAATTATTAAAGAATATGAGGGGCGTCTGCCGCTCTACCATATGGATGTGTACCGTTTGTCGATTGATGAAGCGGATGAGCTCGGGCTAGACGAGTATTTTTTTGGCGAAGGGGTTTGTCTCGTAGAGTGGAGCAGCTTGATCACCGAGCTTTTGCCTGAGCGGTATCTGCATATCCAGCTTGAAACGACAGGCGAAACTCACCGGATTATCACACTTTCAAGCCAGGGCGAGCCCTATGGCGAGTGGTGCCGGGATTTGAATGAAAAATGGGGTAGCTGGAATGAACAACAATGACACGAAGCCGCAGCAGCGGTTTTTGGCGCTGGATACGTCTACGGCATCGCTGGCGGTATCCGTGATGGAGCAGGACAAGCTGCTGTCGGAAGTTAACACGAATGCGGACCGCAACCACTCGGTGCATCTGCACCCGGTTATGGCGCAGGCGCTTGCGGAAGCAGGCCTAGGCATGGACCAGATGGACGGTATTGCCGTAGGTGTAGGTCCGGGTTCATATACCGGAATTCGGATTGCGGTAACGGCTGCCAAAACATTGGCATGGGCTAATCACATCCCGGTTGTCGGGGTATCCAGCCTGCATGCCTTGGCATGGGGGGGCTTGAAGTCTGGATGGCATCAAGCCGAGCCAAAGAAGGGAGTCCACTGGGTCATTCCGCTGCTGGATGCAAGACGGGGACAAGTGTACACGGCATTATTCGCTGCCGATTCAGAGAGCCAAGGGGATGCGCCGATACGTATGGAAGCAGACGGTATTCGCCTGATGCAAACCTGGGTGGAAACCATAAAGGAACGTATCAGCAAGCTGCCTGAAGAGGAGCGCCCTGTTTGCATTTGGTTTATTGGGGAAGTGGAGCTTCATGCCGAAACCGCCCGCGGGCTTGAGCCGTGGTTTAGAGACCGGCTGCATATTCATCCGTACTCGCTTGAAGGCCGCTGGATGGGGTACTTGGGAGCAGCCAGATTGCTCGCGGGGGAAGCGGATGATGTGCATACACTAATACCCAACTATACACAGCTTTCCGAAGCGGAAGCGAACCTGCTGCGTAAGCGGTGAAGGGAGCGTAGGATTCGTCATGGATCAGCAGAAGAAGCCGGTAGATGGTGAAGAGGGTTTGTCCTTTCGGTTGATGACCCTGGAGGATATTCCGGAGGTTCTCGTGGTGGAGCACGAAGCGTTCACCGTGCCCTGGACCGAGGAAGCTTTTCACAATGAGCTGAAACTGAATCATTTTGCACGTTATATGATTATGGAGTATGAAGGCAAGACGGTTGGGTATGCAGGCATGTGGACGATCGTTGATGAAGCACATGTTACGAATATTGCGCTGCTGGAGCAGTACCGCGGACGCAAGTGGGGCGACCGGCTGCTTACGGAATTGATGAAGACCGCCGCCTATATGGGAATGGAGAAAATGACGCTGGAGGTTCGGGTATCCAATCACGTTGCCCAGCGCTTATATATCAAAAAAGGGTTTAAACCAGCCGGAGTCCGGAAGGGGTATTATTCCGATAACCAGGAAGACGCACTCATCATGTGGGCAGATCTGCCCCCTTATCGAGAGGACGATGGCGAGGAAGGAAGTCAAAGGCTATCATGAATGAAGAAAGAGTAGATCGGCAGGAGAGCTGCATATTGGCGATAGAAACGAGCTGCGATGAAACCTCGGTTGCCGTTGTAAAGGATGGCTGCGAGGTTATGTCCAGTGTCATTGCCAGCCAGATTGAAACGCATAAAGCTTTTGGCGGGGTTGTGCCTGAAGTGGCTTCCCGCAAGCATGTGGAGAGTATCACGCTAATTATTGAACAGGCCGTAGCTGAGGCTGGTATTGAAATGAAGGATTTGTCGGCGATCGCTGTAACGCAGGGGCCCGGTTTGGTTGGAGCGCTTCTCGTTGGCGTCATGGCTGCTAAAAGCCTGGCCTTTGCGCTTGGCAAGCCGCTGATCGGCACGCATCATATTGCGGGGCATATCTATGCCAACCGCTTTGTGGGCGATATCTCTTACCCTTGCATGGCGCTGGTTGTTTCCGGCGGCCACACCGAGCTGGTCTACATGAAAGACGAAGGCAGCTTTGAGCTGATCGGCAGGACGCGGGATGATGCGGTTGGCGAAGCGTACGACAAAGTGGCCAGGGCGCTTGGCTTCCCGTATCCCGGGGGTCCGCATGTCGACCGTATGGCATTGGAGGCTGAAGAGGTTGTGGAGCTTCCCCGCGTATGGCTGGAGCCGGATTCCTACGACTTCAGCTTCAGCGGTCTGAAATCGGCTGTATTAAATGTCGTCAATCAGAGCAAAATGCGTGGAGAGGAAGTCCGGGCGGAAGCGATAGCCCGGGGTTTCCAGGAATCCGTGGTCGAAGTGCTCGTGGAAAAGGCGGTTCGTGCGGTCAGGTCATATGATGCCAAGCAGCTGCTGCTGTGCGGTGGCGTTGCCGCCAATCGCGGGCTCCGTAAAGTTTTGGCTGAACGTTGCGAGCAGGAAGGGATTCCGCTAACCATTCCGCCATTTCAGTATTGCACCGATAACGGAGCGATGATTGCCGCCGCGGCCCATTTGAAATGGAAGCAGGGGAGTTTTACGCCGCTCGATATGAAGGCGGACCCGCAAATGTCGCTGGAACTTTGGGCGGAACCATTAAGCTAAAGCGTCTTGACACGTCTCTATATAGGACGTATAATCATGATCAAATTCCAGAATATTGAAACGCGAAGAACAGGACCAGTAAGGTGAACCTTGGATGAAGAGAGCTGCGGGACGGTGCAACGCAGACGAGAGGGACCTGAACTCACCTGGGAGCGGAGCAGGGGAACCTTGCGCAATGAAATGCCGATCAGGCATGGATTGAAATTGCGGAGTTTGACCTTGTTACGGGATGGCCTCCGTGAGAATGGCTGCGCACAAATCATTTGTGATTTGGCGATGGAGGGGGCTTTAAGGTCCGGGAGACAGCAGTATGAACCCGGGAGCTTAGAGTCAACAAGAGTGGTACCGCGATAGGATAGCCTGTCGTCTCTTGAATAAGAGACGGCAGGCTTTTTTGCATTCTTATTAGGCAGCTAATGATTTGATCAAGCAGCAGGCATATAACAACGAAACGGTGCAAAAGAGGCAGGATACCCGGTGAAGGGAGCCGGATATCATGAGGTTTTTGCATAACAGCATATCGTGTAAACGCGATGAACGGGAGCAGTAAAAGGGAGCCGTCTACAGAGAGCTGCGGGTATAGTGTGACGCAGCGGCAGCAACCTTCGAATCTCGCCCGGGAGCGGAAGAGGGGAACATCTTGCATCGGCTGGTTTGGTCCATGGATCGGCTGCCAAGAATGCAGGCTTTATCCTCTTACGGCGTTTCCTCCGTCATCAGGATGTCCATCTCTTCATGTCCGGCCGGTATGAAGAGATCATGGACGTGAGCGGACGCGGACGTGTTGCGGCAGAACAGCTGCGAGCGAGGCGCGTCAATTAGAGTGGTACCACGGAGGGTTCTAAGCCCGTCGTCTCTTATATGAAGAGATGGCGGGCTTTTTTTGCTGCCGACAGCAGCAGGGTGGGATGCGGACGCAAGTCGACGTGCGGACGTAAAGCGAACATATCGAGCAGGTGGGACAACAAGCCCGTAGAAAATCGGGTCATACCCTAACCAAGGAGGAGTATACAAAAATGAGTGAATCCATGAGAACCATCCAAATATTCGATACCACATTGCGGGACGGGGAACAGGCGCCGGGAGCAAGCCTGCAGCCTGAACAGAAGATTGCACTCGCCGGAAAGCTGGCGGAGCTGGGCGTTGACGTCATGGAGCCCGGATTTCCGGTGTCCAGTCCCGGGGAGTTTGCCGCAGTGCAGGCTATCTCAAGACAGCTGCAGCAGGTGGAAATATGCGGATTCGCGCGTGCTGTAAAAGGGGATATTGATGCTGCCGTTAAGGCCACCCAGGACGCGGCCAGAAGGCGAATCCATCTGTTTATTTCGTCTTCCGACATCCATCTTCGCCACCAGCTGCGCATGAGCCGTCCGGATGTGGTGGCAAGGGCACGTGAGATGACCGCTTATGCGAAGCAGTTCAGCGACGTGGTGGAATTTACGGCGATGGATGCCTCGCGTACCGGTATTGACGACTTAATTGAGATGGTGGAGGCCGTCATTGAAGAGGGCGCAACGATTATCAATCTGCCCGATACGGTTGGATATGCACTTCCGAATGAATACGGCGAGATGTTCCGACGCGTGCGGGAAGGTGCCCGTGGCGGAAAGACGGTCGCCTACAGCGCTCACTGCCACAATGATCTCGGTCTGGCTGTGGCCAACAGCCTGGCCGCTATTGAGAACGGCGCCAGCCAAATCGAGGTTACCGTGAATGGGGTTGGCGAGCGTACAGGCAACTGCGCACTGGAGGAGCTGGTCATGGCTTTATCTACCCGGGGCGACATGCTGCGGGCAGAGACCGGAATTACGGCCGAGAAGCTGTATGAAGTATCCCGTCTCGTAAGCGGTGCGATGCATTTTCCAATTGCCTTCAATAAGCCTGTGGTCGGCCGAAACGCCTTCCAGCATGAATCCGGCATCCACCAGGACGGTCTGTTGAAGGATCGAAGCACTTACGAGATTATGGACCCGGAAAAGCTGGGCATCCCGCGGAGCATGATCGTGCTGGGCAAGCATTCCGGTCGTCATGCGCTGAAGGATCGTCTTGCCAGGTACAGTGTTCAGCTCGATGGAGCCGAGATGGAGTCCTTGTACAACATCTTCAAGGAGACGGCTGACCGTCAGAAGGTGGTCAGCGATGATCAGCTGCTGCAGATGGTGAGCAGCACTTTGGGCAAGCCGGCACAGGTATATGAGCTGGCCGAGGCGCAGGTCATTTCCGGCACGGGAAGCAGCCGGGTTGCGGCCGTCACGCTGCGCCATTTGAGCGAGCAAATGGAAGCCACCTACTCCAGCGTGGCGGACGGTCCTGTGCAAGCCGTTATTTCGGCGATCAGCCAAGGAATCAGCAGCGACATCCGCTTTGGTGATCTGGAGCTTCACTCATTAAGCAGCGGCGAAGATGCGCATGCCGAAGCAGCGGTCACGGTGGAGAAGGCCGGCAAGTTCTTCCGCGGCACGGCCGTGCACCAGGACATCGTCATGGCGGCAGGTCTGGCTTATGTTGCTGCATGCAACTCGGCGTTGATGTCGGTTTAGGCAGGGAGGTTGATTAGGGAACCTTAGAGTCTCCCCTTGTATTTACTTAGCATTGGAATAAGCGACCTTCCGAACCGGATTGAGGAGGGTCGCTTTTTTCAAAATTAAGCTCAATATAACTTGCAAATAACAAGAGGTAAGTCTATATAGAGGCCTATTATATAAGACATATAATTCTGTCAAGTTGTGAACAACGTTATCCACATATTCGCCGAAAAATGTGCATAAGCGAGAAAAATGTCGATAAATCGGTCTTTTGCAAGACGCTGAAAAGAGGGGACAGGATTTTCAAATTTACCGGTGGAAACTGTGGATAATGTGAATAACTTAGTGGATAAAGCTGGATATAGGACCAAGGATGCGCGTATAACAACAAAAAAATGGCCGTTTCGGCCATTTTCATGGTAAACTTATGCACCGTTATTGGGGATAAGTTTGTGTATAAGTGCAAAACTCCATTTGAAACACTTTTGTGAATTTTTTTAATCTTCCAGCAATGACTCCCATTCGGCAAAAATTTGCTCAAGCTGACTCTTTTTCTCCTCTAACGACTGCTGCCGCTCTTGGAGTGCCATATAATCCTGATAGATCTCCGGCAATGTCATCTCGGTTTCCAATTGAGTAATGTCCGATTCCAGGGCGTGAATTTGCTCCTCCAGGCTTGCAAGTCTGCGCTGACGGTTTCGCTCCTCCCGCTTTGCTTGCTTCTCGGCTTCAAAGGAAACGGCTCCCTGTTTCTCGACGGCAGCTTCAGCTTTCCCTTCCTGTTTCAGGGTGTGACGAGCAAACGGCTCGGAAGGTTCGTCATTCATATCGAGAATTTCCTGCTTTTTCTCCGTATAGTCGTCATAATTACCCAGGAAATGTTGAATGCCGTCCGGATGAAGCTCGATGATGCGCTCGGCCATTTTGTTAAGGAAGTAACGGTCATGGGATATGAACAATAAAGTGCCTTCGTAATCCATGAGTGCCGATTCCAGAACCTCTTTTGCAAATAAGTCCAAATGGTTCGTAGGCTCGTCCAAGATGAGCATGTTGGCTTCCAGGAGCATCAGCTTGGCAAGCGAGACGCGTGCCTTTTCCCCGCCGCTTAAGGAACTGATCTTCTTGAGCACATCTTCACCGCTGAAGAGGAAGTTGCCCAGAACGGTGCGGATACGGGCTTCCTCCATATGCGGATAGGTGCCCCATAGCTCTTCCAGAACGGTATTGCTCGGATTCAGCTCGGATTGCTCTTGATCGTAGTAGCCGATCTTCACTTTTGTCCCCCATTGAAGCGATCCTGCCGTTGGTTTCAATGTACCGATCAAGCATTTCAGGAGCGTCGATTTGCCAACCCCGTTGGGGCCGATCAAAGCTACGGTTTCTCCGCGGCTGAGATCAAAGGAAACCTGTCGGAACAGAGGCTTGTCCTGCTCGAACGCAAGTGCCAGGTCCCGCACATGAAGGACGTCTTTACCCGACATATACTCGGCTTCGAAAGAAAAATGAGCTTTTTTCAAATCACCCAGCGGTCTGTCGAGCCGTTCCATTTTATCCAGCGCTTTGCGGCGGCTCTGCGCGCGCTTGGTCGTAGAAGCCCGGACCAGATTTCGCTGAATGAAGGTCTCCATGCGGGAGATTTCATCCTGCTGCTTCTCGTATTGCTTCAGCTGGGATTCGTATTCCGCTGCCTTCAGTTCAATATACCGACTGTAGTTGCCCGTATATTTTTTGGAATGACGGCGTTCGATCTCCACAATGGTCGTCACGAGACGATCCAGGAAATAGCGGTCATGGGATACGACAAGCAACGAGCCGGAATATCCGCGCAAATAATCCTCCAGCCAGGTGAGGGTGGCGATATCCAGATGGTTTGTCGGTTCGTCCAGCATGAGCAGATCGGGTGCCTGCAGCAATATTTTTGCAAGGGCCAGCCTTGTCTTCTGCCCGCCGCTTAATGTGGCAATGGACGTATCCGGCGAAAAACTGCCGAATCCCATGCCGTGCAGCACGCTGCGGATGCGTGTTTCGATCTCATAACCGCCTTGATCCTTGAACCAGTCCGAACGGATCGCATAACGATCCAGAAGCTCCTGGTATTTTTTCGGATCCTCGCTCGACTTCGGGTCGGCAATTTGTTCCTCCATCTGACGCAGCTCGCGCTCCATCTCCAGAAGGGGAGTGAAGACATCCAGCATTTCGTTCCATATCGACGAATCGGACTGAAGCCCGCTGTTCTGGGCAAGATAACCGACGGTGGTTTCCTTAGCCTTGAAGATTTGTCCGCCATCATAAGACATCTCACCGGCCAATATTTTGAGCAGCGTCGATTTCCCGGCTCCATTGACTCCGACAAGGCCGATTCTTTCGCGTTCAAGCACCTGCAGATTGATCCCGTCAAGCACGGGCGTAACTCCGTATAATTTCGTAATGCCATTGGCTTGCAGCAGCATGTTATGTGAAACCTCCATCATTCTATATGTTTGTACCATTAATTCTTCATTATAAGAAAAACCTTTACCGACGTACACTCTCAGAAGACAGACCGCATATAGCGGAAGTTTTTCTTGCGAGATAAGGAGGGGAACCTCTGATGTATATACATTCTTATCTCTTAAGAAAAACGTATACCGACGTACATTCTCAGAAGACAGACCGTTTTTAGAAGCTATTTTTCTTGCGATATCAGGATGGTCATGCTTTGAAGTCTATACGTTCTGATATCTTAAATTAAGTGTACATGAAAATGACCGAACAATCGACCATGATTGGCGACTTCCGGCATTCTTGGCTAAAGGAAGGAACAGTGGTAAACTAAACTTAATTATAAGCGTGAGAGGAAAGATCACGTGTTGAACCCTGAGGAAGATTTGAAGCGGGTATCCGCAAAAGCTGCCCTGCGCAAGGCGATGGCATTGCGTAGGGATGAATTATCTGAGGATGAGCGGGCAAAGCGGTCGCAGCAAGCCTGCGAGTTTGCTTCGGAGGTCATGAATCGGTTTCAACTTCAGAGCATGATGATTTATGTCCCCTTTCGCTCCGAACTGGATTCCCGGCCGCTTGTTGAATGGGCATGGAAGCAGGGGATTCAGGTTATCGTCCCGCGGAGTTTGCCCCAAGACCGTTCGATGGAGTTGTATAAGCTTCAGGCATGGAACGAGCTGATTCCCGGAGCCTACGGCATTCCGGAACCAGATCCGTTGCGGTCGGAGAAATGGAATCATCCTGGACCTGATATCATCTGGGTGCCGGGGCTTGCGTTTGACAGAAAGGGCGGAAGGCTTGGGTACGGAGGCGGTTATTATGACCGGCTGTCGGACAGGCTTAGTCAGAGAGCACAAGACAACCCTCGTCAGATCGTGAAGCCCTTGTGGGTGGGAATCGGTTACGAGATTCAGGTCTTGGAGCATGTTCCTATGGAAGAACATGATAGGGTATTGGACGGTTTGGTTACGGAACTGGGACATACCGTGAAGGCCGGAACTGCAGCGGAGGGATAAGAGATGGAATTGAGTCATTTTAATGGCCAAGGCAGAGCACGCATGGTGGATGTTAGTGATAAAGATGTAACGGCCCGGACAGCGGTAGCGAAGACAACGGTCCGTATGCATCCGGATACGCTGATTCGCATCCAGGAGGGGAAGATCGGCAAGGGAGATGTGCTCGCCGTAGCACAGGTTGCGGCCATTATGGCTGCCAAGAATACGTCGAACTGGATCCCGATGTGTCATCCGCTGCCGTTGACTGGCGTGAATGTGGAGTTCAGCGATAATGCTAGAGATGAGTTATATATAGAAACGACTGTGAAGACCACAGGCAAAACCGGCGTTGAAATGGAAGCCTTGACCGCAGCTTCCGCTGCTGCGCTGACGGTCTATGACATGTGCAAAGCCTTGCAAAAGGACATGGTCATCGGCCCTACCTACCTGGCAAGCAAAACCGGTGGGAAGAGCGGGGATTACATACAAGAACAACATAGCATTGAATAGAGACAGGAGATTCGGACGAGTGGGAAGGAGAGAGGGCAGATGGTGTGGAAAACGGCGATCCTAACGGCGAGCGATAAAGGTTCGCGGGGGGAACGCGAGGATACGAGCGCTCAAGTGATCCGGGAATTGGTGGAGGAAGAGCTGAGCGGAGAAATTATTGAATACCGGATCGTACCGGACGAGCCGGATGAAATTATCGCGGCATTGATCGAACTGACGGATTATTATCAAGTGGATCTCGTACTCACGACGGGCGGAACGGAGCTGGCGGTCCGGGATGTTACCCCGGAGGCAACCAAGCGGGTCATCGAACGCGAAGTGCCCGGCATTGTGGAAGCGATGCGCGCTACCGTCATGCAGAAGAATCGGAGCGCGATGCTGTTTCGGGGCGTATGCGGCGTCCGCGGCCGCACCTTGATTGTCAACCTGCCGGGCTCGCCAAAAGGCGTGCACGAGAATCTGGCGGCGGTCATGGATCAGCTTCCGGAGGCACTGCTGATGGTAACGGGCCAGTATCGCGAGCAGCTCTAAGTGATATCCTATTAGATAATTATGTAAATAATCTGTCACGTTTCTAGACTGTATATGTGATTTACATTATGGTATGATGGCGATATATGAGCTTGTTTCAACTGCTGTAGTCGGATTATGGTCATTAGTTAACACCTGTTGTAGTGCAAGGCATGACGGATTTAGATCATCCTGAAGTCCTTTTGAAGGCATTGAGCAGGACGAGGAGGAGAATAGATATGAGTACAATTGGAGTGCCGGGTATTATTTTACTCGTCATTTTGGCGCTGCTCTTGTTCGGACCGAACAAGCTTCCTGAACTGGGACGCGCGGTCGGAAGAACATTCCGGGAGTTTAAGGACGGTGCCCGCGAGATTATTGCTGACGATGCGCCGGCGAAGAAGAAAGAAGAGGCTCCCCAGCAAGTCGTTGCTGCTGAACCAACCAAGGTTGAAGACAAGCGTCTTCCGGAATAATGCAAGGTTTGAAGTCCCTTCCTTCGGGAGGGATTTTGTTTTGTTAGGGTCACATATAGGGTGGTGGTTAACATGTCGGAGCAAGTGAAAGATATGGCGCTTGTGGAGCATTTGGGCGAGCTTCGCAAACGAATTATAATCGTGCTCGTGGTATTCGTAGCAGGACTGATCGGGGGGCTGTTTGTTGCGGACCCGATCTATCACTATTTGACGGCAGCCGAAGAAGCAAAGAACTTTGAACTGCATGCCTTCTCCTTCTGGGATGGTATCGGGATCTACATGAAAATCGCTGCCATTTTCTCACTCGTCATTTCCGTTCCGCTGATCTTCTATCAGTTGTGGGCGTTCGTCAAGCCGGGACTTCGCAAAGAAGAGCAGAAAGCGGCCATTCGTTATGTGCCGTATGCATTTCTTCTGTTCCTCGTGGGGATTGCATTCGGATACTACATCGTGTTTCCGATGACACTGTCGTTCACGACGGCGATTACGCAGGGCATGGGGCTCCAGGAAACCTATGGGATTACCAATTACTTGAATTTTATGTTCAATCTCGTATTGCCGCTGGCTTTGCTGTTTGAGCTGCCGCTTGTGGTGATGTTCTTAACGAGAATTCGCATTCTGAACCCGCTGCGGCTTCGTAAGATGCGCAAAGTGGCTTATTTCGCGCTTGTATTCATTGCGGTTGTCATTACGCCGCCGGACTTCATATCGGATTTCCTGGTCACGATTCCGCTGCTGCTTCTCTACGAATTCAGCGTGTTCCTGTCTTCCGTGATCTACCGCAAGCAATTAGAGGCGGATATGGAACGGGACAGCCGGTACGTACGGGTAAACGAAGAGGATTAACAGAGATTATAATCGTTTTGCAAAATAGGATCGCATGAGAATAAGAACAACCCGCATAACCTCACTCCACGGAGTATGGTTTGCGGGTTGTTTTTTTGTTCAAGGATCGAATGGGTAGAAATCAACTTCATCATTGCATCTGTTCTCGGTCTTCATGGGAAACATTTCATAACGTCTTAACCTTCATCTTGAGCATATCTTGCCAGAGCCAGCGCTGCGGTTTCTTGCATCCGGGCCTGCAGCGTGCTTCCTTCCACGACTTTCACCCGCAGTCCGAGAAAGCGAATGCGGGAGAGCAGAAAGTCGCACTCATCCTCCAAATAACAGACCTTAATGCGGTAGGTGTCGGACTTTTCATCATAATGCACGGTTTTGTCAAAACAGGAGAAGGCGTACAGGATCCGTGACAATTCCGCATGGTATCGTCGATGGATTTCAATGAGGGCTTGCTTCTCCCGATTTTCCATCAGCTTCTGCAGCCGTTCCTTAATGCGGTTGATTCGAAAAGACGGGAGTGATGTCCCTTGGATATATAGAATATAGTCGAGCTTCGTATACATAAGCCCTCTACGGTTCTTGCTGTACCAGATCAGCATCCATTCCCGTTTGATCATGGAATACTCTAATTTGTACGGGAAGCCGGACTGATTGCTGCGCGTTTCTCCAAGCTTTGTGCGGTAGCTTAAGCGAAAGCCTTGATCCTGCATGATCATTCTTCGCAGTGTTCGAAGATGGGGATGGTATACGCTTCGTTCTTGTCCCTTGGCCTTCTCCAGGATAATCTCCTTCATCTCGGCACCGCTATGCTCCGTGTGAAGGATTTGTTCGAGTCGCTTCAAGGTTTCAGGTGTAAAGGCGTTGGCTGCCTCAGGGTGCACCAGCATCATCTTGAGCCATCCCCGTTCTTGTGCCGTTATGGCAATCGAGTCGGTTTCCTCAAGCCGCGTCATAATCTGATATATGGAACCGCATAAAGGAAGGATATTATAACAACTTTTTGTTATCGCCATACTTTCGCCCTGTTGAAATAGGAACGCTTGGAAGACAATAAGAATATCGGAAATCACATGGCACATACAGAAGGAGAGATTCCGGATATGAATATAACGCAGGAAATGAAATCGACGATTCAGCAAGAACTTGATCTGATTGAGCGGGAGGAAGGGGTTCTTATCCTGTATGCCTGCGAGTCAGGCAGCAGGGCCTGGGGCTTCCCGTCGACGGACAGCGATTATGATGTAAGGTTTATCTATATCAGACCCGTGGACTGGTATTTATCCATATTCGACAAGCGAGATGTGATTGAGCGGCCGATCAGCGACAGGCTGGATATGAGCGGTTGGGATTTGAAAAAAGCACTGGGGCTTTTTCGCAAGTCCAATCCGCCCCTGCTCGAGCGGTTGGAGTCCCCCATCAAGTATAAGGAGACGCTTGGCATCGCCCAGCAAATCCGCAGCATATCTCCGCTTGCCTTCTCGCCTAAATCTTGCATGCACCACTACCTGAACATGGCCAAGGGCAATTACCGGATGTATTTGCAAGGGGGAGACGTTAAGATCAAAAAGTATTTCTATGTACTGCGTCCGATCCTGGCATGCGACTGGATTCAGACCTATAACGAGATGCCTCCCATGGAAATCGAGCTGCTTACGGATCGCCTATTAGATCAGGGAAGTGCACTGAAACAGGAGATCAATCAATTGCTTCTTCGCAAACGTTCGGGTGAAGAGATGGATGTTGAACCGAAACTTCCTATTATTAACGCATTCATCGAAGAGAAATTGAACGAGTATGAGCTGCTGGCCAAGGATAAGAAGCATCAAGATACGGATCTGGATCAAAGGCTGGATGCTTTGTTTCGGAACGCACTGGTTGCAGCATGGGGAACAGGCGGACCGCAGTTATTCAAGGTTTGATGAAAGGGGAGAGTTAGTTGGTTTTCAGCCGTACAGTGTACCTTACGAATCAGGCATATTTTGGCTGGTCATGGATACAATGGAGAAGGGGGTTTAGGGACAACCCCGATCAGAGTCCCAATTGCAAAAAAATGATCAAAAAATCATGCAAAGGACTTGAAATTTTAAGACAACTTGAGTATCATAAAATTGGTTGTTAGCACTGAGGGTTGTCGAGTGCTAATACATAAAGCTTTGAAAAAAGCATCACAACATATTTAAAGGAGGCTATTTTTTCATGATCAGACCTTTAGGTGAACGCGTATTGGTAGAACCGATCGAACAAGAAGAAACTACGGCATTCGGGATTGTACTTCCTGACTCTGCTAAAGAAAAGCCGCAAGAAGGTAAAGTTATTGCTGTAGGCAGTGGCTCCCTGAAAGACGGCGCACGTGTACCTTTGGAAGTTAAAGAAGGCGACCGCGTCATTTTCTCCAAATACGCTGGAACAGAAATCAAATACGAAGGTAAAGAATATTTGATTATGAAAGAAAGCGACATCCACGCGATCTTAGGCTAATGAACGCCTGAATATATCTTTGGTTCACTATTTCATAATCCACTAGGGAGGTATGTAATATCATGGCAAAAGACATTAAGTTCAGTGAAGACGCCCGTCGCGCAATGCTTCGAGGTGTAGACGCTTTGGCAAATGCAGTTAAAGTAACACTCGGACCGAAAGGCCGTAACGTGGTTCTTGAGAAGAAATTCGGAAGCCCGCTCATCACGAATGACGGTGTAACCATCGCTAAAGAAATCGAGCTGGAAGATGCATTCGAGAACATGGGTGCTCAGCTTGTTAAAGAAGTAGCTACCAAAACCAACGATGTTGCCGGTGACGGTACAACAACAGCAACGGTTCTGGCACAAGCTATGATCCGTGAAGGTCTGAAGAACGTAACAGCTGGCGCTAACCCAATGATCATCCGTAAGGGTATCGACAAAGCGGTTAAAGCAGCTGTGGCTGAGCTTCAAAACATCGCGAAAGAAGTTAAAAACCACCAGGAAATCGCTCAAGTCGCTTCCGTATCCGCAGCTGACGAAGAAGTAGGTCAACTGATTGCAGAAGCTATGGATAAAGTAGGCAAAGACGGCGTCATCACCGTTGAAGAATCCCGCGGCTTCTTGACTGAGCTGGAAGTTGTAGAAGGTATGCAATTCGACCGCGGCTACATCTCTCCATACATGATTACCGATACGGATAAAATGGAAGCTGTTCTTGAGAATCCATACATCCTGATCACTGATAAAAAAGTAACCAACACGCAAGAGATCCTGCCGATCCTTGAAAAAATCGTACAGCAAGGCAAACCGCTCGTTCTGATCGCGGAAGACATCGAAGGCGAAGCGCAAGCGATGCTGATCGTGAACAAACTGCGCGGTACGTTTAACGCTGTCGCTGTTAAAGCTCCTGGCTTCGGTGACCGTCGTAAAGCCATGCTGCAAGATATCGCTGCATTGACTGGCGGCCAAGTGATTACGGAAGAGCTCGGTCTCGACCTGAAAACAGCTTCCATCGATCAATTGGGTACTGCTCGTCAAGTGCGCGTAACCAAAGAGAACACGATCATCGTGGATGGCGCTGGCAACAAAGAAGACATCGAAGCTCGCGTGAAGCAAATCCGCAACCAATTGGAAGAAACCACTTCCGATTTCGACAAAGAAAAACTGCAAGAGCGTCTGGCTAAATTGGCTGGCGGCGTAGCGGTTATCAAAGTCGGCGCGGCTACGGAAACGGAATTGAAAGAACGCAAACTGCGCATCGAAGATGCCTTGAACGCAACCCGCGCTGCGGTTGAAGAAGGTATGGTATCCGGTGGTGGTACAGCGCTCGTTAACGTATATAACGCTGTTGCTGGTGTGCAAGTAGAAGGCGACGAGAAAACAGGCGTGAACATCGTTCTGCGCGCTCTGGAAGAGCCAATCCGCACGATTGCAGCAAACGCTGGTAAAGAAGGTTCTGTTATCGTTGAGCGTCTGAAAAAAGAAGAGATCGGTATCGGCTACAACGCCGCTACAGACACTTGGGTGAACATGTTCGAAGCAGGTATCGTTGACCCTGCGAAAGTAACGCGTTCCGCTCTTCAAAACGCAGCTTCCGTTGCGGCTATGTTCCTGACAACTGAAGCGGTTATCGCTGACAAGCCAGAACCAGAAAAACCAGCTATGCCTGACATGGGCGGTATGGGTGGAATGGGCGGCATGATGTAAATAAGGCCCCAAAAGCCTGTCATATCAATGAAAAAGAGACCTCTCGGGGTCTCTTTTCTTGTATAAGGTCACAATGTATAAATGTATATATGAGGGGATAAAATATCTTGGGATAATAGAACTAGACAGCGACAATTGCAGAGAAGTGATTTACAATCCCGGACGGTACCCAAGTACATTTCATTTATAGATAGCAAAAAGAACCTACTTGCGCATAGCTAGTAGGTTCTTTTCTACGTCTAGTCGTATTAATCGACTCACATGTTTTATTTCCTCGAATGGTACCCAGACTGGCCCATAAACACTCCGCATCTCTAAGCGATCTGTACAAGCATCAGGTATGCCTTGTAATACTGCGCCATCAATAAGGTATATCGTCACATTTTGCTTCTTCTGTATGGCTATTTTCAGTTCTTTATCCCACATTTGATTGATCACGCACCCATGACTAAAGTAATAATGTCAGTATATCAAAGGGGGGTAAAACTTACTATGATTTATTTGAACACGAGTAGATGTTATATATGCTATCCTTCAGTTTACCGACAACGCCCTCCATCTCGCGTTCCTCTATCCGGGTAAACAACGCTTAAAGGTATATCTGACTTTGAATCCGTTATGACTCGGTTCCAAGCGAAAAAGGCGGATAAAATCGCTGCATTAAATATCAAAGCAATAAAGTCATCATTCCAAGCACAAAAAATATCGATCCAAGGCAAATGGAAATTAATCCACCGAATTTCACTAAATCAATATAAGTATCGCTTGGTTCAGAATCTCCTTTGACCTTCCATCCCTCATTCATTCTCCATCCGAATGTCGGATACTTTCTGGCAAGAATGCCAGTGCCTATTAAGATCATAGCAAAAAGAAAAAGTGTGCCCCATGACATAGCGTTATCTCCTTGCACCAGAGTCGATAGCCCCATTAAGATCAATACACCACCAAAAAATCCACCTATTGATGCACCAACCTGGGTTTTTAATAAGTCATGATCGTCCTGTTCGTAGTCATCAGGTAGTCTTTTTCCCCATCGAACCCAATCGGAATCCGGATTTTTGAAGTTATATCGGCAAAGTATAATGATAACGACGCCAAAAAAAATCCAAAACATGTAAATCAGCCCCTTGATGATACATACGCAGTGACAAAATAGAGGTTTCAGTAAAGAGAAGTGAACATGGAGAATGGGGAGTAAATGTTATAAGAGATAAAGGGAACTACAGAAGAAAAAAGTCCTGCTCTAATTGAGCAGGACTTTACCTTCGTTTTCCTCGGTTCTTCGCTTTAATTAATGGCGCTCCGGGGTACGGCGTCTTAGACCAACAAGACCGGCTAGGCCGATTAATCCAAGCCAACCCCAGTCTGTGTCATTATCATTGTTTGCTGCGTTGGTGTTATAGCTTCTTGCGTTTACGTTGTTTGTATTCATGTCGTTTGCATTCATGTTATTGTTATCGGCAGAAACAGGGACAACCAGCATTAAAGCAATGCTCAACGCAGCAAGAAAAGACATACAGATCTTCTTCAAGTTGTTGACCTCCTTTCAGTATTAAAATGTATGGGCAGGTACCGACATTATGGTGCCCATAACAAACCTTAATAATCCTTTTTTTATGACTTAAGAATAGTGACCGCCTAATCCTTGTCGGGGGCCGGGGGCAATCGGTAAACCGAAAGATACTTCTGCCTTCCGAGAGTGAAACTGTCCTGATTCTTTCCGTTTATCCATAACTGGAAAACAGTCCCATCGCATTATGAAATTATGAAGTTTGTCGTATTCCAATTCCAGGAGATTCAATGAATAATTAAAAGGAATTGAAGATATTGACAACTTAACAAATATCATTTGCTAATGGGGGTAGGATTGTGTCTAGAAAATATTCACGATTATGGATTGCGTGTTTTGCCGGATTGCTGCTGATGTTCGGGTTAATGCCCGGGCTAAGCCACGCGTCTGCCGATTCGGTGCAGTCGGCTGTCGAATGGTCCAGGGATTATGGGAGCAGATCGACTGGAGAGGGCGTGATCACGACTTCTGACGGCGGCTATCTAGCCGTAGGAGGTGTCTATGAGAGTTATGAAAAGGCCGCCTACATTTTGAAGCTTGATGCAGAAGGCGAGGTGGAGTGGGAACAAAAGCTCAAGTATAATGCTACGAATAATATGGCATATACAGCCATTGAGACAAAGGATGGTGGGTATCTCGTTGCGGGCAGCACCAATGCGGACGGTGAGCCGGTCAGTCCGCTGTACATCATGAGGCTTGATTCATCGGGCAAAGTACTCTGGGAAAAGGTACAGGAGGATTATATGCATAGTTCCCCAAAGGCCATAATCGAAACGGATGACGGCGATTTTCTGGTAGCCGGGAGTGGGCTCATAAGCTGGGTTATCTATGAAAAGGCCTATATTTTTAAGATTGATAAAAACGGCAACACGTTGTGGTATAACAAATACAATTATACGGACAGCGTGGCGTTCAACGATTTGATTCCGGCAAATGACGGAGGGTACATTGCCGTTGGCAGCGTAGGCCGGGCGGAATATGAACCGGGAGACCTGGATGCGATGCTGATGGTCAAAATTGATGATCAAGGCAAAGAGGTCTGGTCGAAACAATTCAAAGAACCGGATAGCGCCTGGACCGCCTTTTCCGTTACGGCTTCGGGGGATGGGGGTTATGTCATTGGCAGTGGAAAAAGGGTCAACCGCAATCATGTGAACGTACTGACCAAGACGGACCTGAACGGACAGGTGCAATGGGAAAAAACATATCGAGATGGGACGAATTCCGAATACTTCAAACGTCTTGTCCGCACCAAAGACGGCTACGCTATGCTGGGAGAACATTTTTCTCGAAACAGTCTGGATTACAAACGTCAATATGATGTGCTGAGCGTCGATAGGAACGGCGAGTTGATCAGCAGGGAATTGTTTAAAGGCCCTCCCATCTACAGCGTTGGAAGTGCAGCGGTAACTCCTGACGGCGGATTTATTTTTCCTGGAACGATTAAGCGGGGAGACGTGACTAAGTTCCAGCTGATGAAGCTGTCGCATTCAGTGAACATACCGCCTGTAGAACGTACGCTGACGGGTATCTCGTTTACGGAAAAGGATAAGAAATTGAAAGCAGGTACAAACGTCTCCACCGTGCTTCAAGCGGTTTATTCCGACGGTACAAGGAGCGATTTGTCCAGCACCGCGGATTATGTCTCGGCGGATAGCGCCATCGTGGAAATCGACGCATTGGGCCGGATTACGGGGCACGAGCCGGGGAACTCCTATGTCGAAGCAACTTACGAAGGTTTTACGGCCAGATTGAACGTTACCGTGTTCCCGGAAGACACGGACGAATTCGACCCTGTCTCTGGCTATATCAAACTCGATTCTTACGAGTATTCGCTTGTGGAAGGCTCGATGCTCGACTTGAAGGTCTTATTGGGTAACTATAACAACCAAAACGAAATCGACATCACAAGGCAAACCACATTCATCAGTGATCATCCGGATATAGCCGGGGTGGATGAGGAAGGAAACCTGATCGGACATAAGCGGGGAATAACCAAGATCTATGCACAATATAAGGGAAGCATCATTTCGGCCAACGTGCTGGTGGTTCGTGCATCTGTGCCTGAAGTGGATTTGCAGTCAGACTCGGACGAGTCGGCAAAAGGTGCAATTGTAGAAGAATAATCGGAACGATCTGCGGTCTGTTAGCTTTTGATCTAGGAAGTAGCGTTTTTACATAGCAGACATGACAACTGCCTTTGTTTCATGAGCCGTATCAATGGATGCGAGGGAGTTTAGCTAAGATTTGATACACTGATGTATCAAGCCGTGGTATGAAATGTCCGTGTACTTAACTCCACCAGGGAAACTCCCGTTTTATGTCGAAGTTTGAAATGGGGGTGCTTACATGCTTAAAACATTGAAGGTAGAGCTCTTTAGCGATTCCAATCTGGACGATTTGCAGGATCAGGTGAATGAATTCCTGTATAATATTCATCCTGATGATGTGAAGGATATTAAACTTTCTTCGGCAGATGGAACGTATGATATTTTGGTCATTTATAAAGAATAAAGAAAAGCACCGCTAAAGGTGCTTTTTCTTTATGTTAAGGTATCACCGTATGGAGTGCTCCTTGAGTAGATTTACAAAGAGAAAAGCCCAAAATGGGCTTAGGATAATAGAGCGTCTATAAGAACAAACTATTCCGTCTTCTCAAGCGTGGAGACCCCGATAAGAACGGAATTCGTGGTTCCGCCACTTACATTATCAAATGAATAAAATGTTGCTGGTACTCCTCGCATCGTGACATAATCGTCTTGCAGAATGTCGCCAGTAGAGTGGGCATAAAAACCGATAATGGAGTTGTCGTTATCATCTACGATGTGTATTTCGGTAAGGGTAACGCCCTCGTCGAGTTCCTCTTCAATGATATCAATAACGTATCCACTTACCTCGACCATCTGATCCAAATAGGGACTCAGATTTTTGTTGAGGTGACGTGACGTGATACTTGGATCGACTTCAGCTTTCGCTCTCTTTTGAGCTTCAGGTGTAAGCGCTGGAAATAACTCATAATGCTCAACAAAATAGTTATAGGTTAGCTCGTCTAGTGCTCCGTCTTCAATTTCAATAGGGATAATATAAGCCATGATTTCAGCGAAAAGGTTCTCTTCCGTTAATCCCTCGACATTGCTCCCAGCGTTAGCATTCGAGAGCGCAACATCATCGCTATTTTTAACGATTTCGAATGAGTCCATTATGTTTTGGACAATCGCTTTTCCTCCATTATCGTAGGCTGTCTTGGAATAGGAAATGGAAAGCGTATAAAGCTCATTACCGTTTGAGACAAAATATTGAGTCAATATCACCTGGGCGTTTGACTCTCCATGAGTGTATTCAGATTCCAATATCCCCGCGGCCTTCTCGGGAACGTCGATGTAATTCAGTTTTTTGAAATTTTGTATTAATGGTCCCCCATCTCCATTGGTTAAACCTTGTACAGCAACATTAGCTGCTTCTTCAGGAGTAGCAGACGCTTCCTCGATAACTACATTTAAATTATCAACAAAAGCTCCTTGGGGACTAGGATTTACAAATGCCGCAATGACTTGAGGAACGTTAAGTTCTGCATCCTTCCATGTCGAAGGGTAGGAAAAGGAGAAATTCTCCCCCTTAAATGGTTGAGTTTTATTATTCTCTTCATTCTTCTCCGTATTTGCAGAGGCCGTGTTTTTAGCCGCTTCATTTTCTGATGGTGAAGGGGTGGACGAACTTTCGGTTGTGTCTTTCCCTGAACCGCATGCAGTTAGCATGGCTAATAACAACAGGATGAACAGGGTTGATTTTGCTAGGCTTTTCATTTCTTCTTCTCTTTTCTTGAGTCCCTATCGGCTAGGGTATTTGCTTGAACGGAAATATTCCGCTTGTTGTCTACCTGTAATAGGAATATTATAGAATAGTCTATCAGAACTAGGTATATTTTTCTATATTTAATGCGAAAGAGTAAGGATATTGTAGAATCATAGAAATTAATGGGATAAATGAACTATTACTTAAGAATATTAAGCCGCACCGATGTGTGACCACAGTGATCAATGGGATACTCACAACTTTTTATGTCCCCCTAATGAAGCTTTAAGGTTTCATTAAGCTACATATCTTATGATGGAATCACCTCTTAACAATAGATTAGGAGCCCCTCTAATTCCGTGGTTAGAGGGGCTTCTCTTGTTTACATACCTTTTTTGGCCGCTCGTGGTTTGATTGTTGCTATTTTTTTGGGCTATGATAGACTAGTATTTTTTATAAGCCATACAATGTTGTAAAGAAAGTAGGAGAGTAATGGAAGATTTCATCTTGTGGTTGAAGTACTTGCTGCTGGGTATTGTGCAGGGGGTGACGGAGCCGATTCCGGTATCCTCCAGCGGTCATTTGATTGTCGCCCAGAGACTCATGGGCATGGAGCAGAATGGGCTGTCGTTCGAAATTCTGACCAATACGGCATCATTAATTGCGATTGTATTTATCTTTCGTAAGGATTTGCAGAGACTGATCGTGAACGGCCTAAGTTATTTGCGCACACGAAAACCGGAGTATAAATCCGACTTCATGTTCATTCTGTATATTATTGCAGGTACAATTCCGGCCGTCATTATCGGTCTATTGTTTAAAGATCAGATTGAAGAAATATTTGCTTCTGTACGTACGGTAGGCGTTGCGCTCCTGTTCACCGGTGTCGCCCTTTGGCTGATTCGGAACCTTCGCGGCCGCAAGCTGGATAATGACTTGTCTTTTAAGGACGCGCTTATTGTAGGTTTGGCACAGGCGGTGGCGCTGATTCCGGGCATCAGCCGATCCGGCTCGACCGTCATTACGTCGATCGCTGTAGGGATGAAGCAGGAAACGGCGCTGCGATTTTCCTTTATGCTGTACATCCCGATAAGCCTCGGCGGCATGGTGCTGGGCGTGTCGGATATCGCATCGGATCCCGATTTTTCGCCGCTGTTAATACCCTATCTGATCGCGTTTATCGCGACGCTGATCTGTACCTATTTTGCAATGAAATGGTTCATGAATATCATGGCGCGCGGGAATCTGAAATATTTCGCTTATTACTGCTTCGTTGTTGGCATTTTGCTGCTTGTCTTCTTATAAGAATGGCGTAAGGCTCCTCAAAGGTTCCTTGAACTTGTGGGGAGCTTCTTTTCGTACAGTGAAAAGCCGAAAAGAATGTTATAACAAAGGTATAAGAGGTAGCTAATAGGGGGGAACTACGATGACAAAAAGTCCTTTTCAGTCCGTCATTACATCGGAGGAGGAGCTTCGCGACCTGTTCGGCGAGTCCAATCACGTGGTCAAACATAAAGCGATAGATCGATTGGATCCTCACTGTAAAGACTTCATAGCGAAGAGTCCGTTGCTATTTATGGCGACTTCGGACGCATCCGGTTACTGCGATGTTTCGCCCAGGGGAGATGCGGCGGGCTTTGTACATGTGATGGATGAATCCTGTTTGGTCATTCCGGAACGGCCGGGCAATCGACGGTTTGATTCGCTGCGCAATATCTTGTCCAACCCGAGAGTCGGCATCGTGTTTGTCATACCGGGTTTGAAGGAGACTTTGCGTGTCAACGGCAGCGCCGTCTTGGTTAGGGACGAAGACATTTTGGATCAGCTCAGCGTACAGGACAAACGGTCATGGCTTGGCATCGGGGTACGGGTCGATGAATGCTACATCCACTGCGCAAAAGCTTTCATGCGTTCGCAAGCATGGAATCCCGATTCCTGGATACCAAGCGAACAGTTGCCGAATCCGTCCAAGATCATAGCGGATCATGTGAATCAGGATAGCGTGACGGAGGAGTACGTTACCCGGGGAATGCAGGACAGTTACACTAAACGTCTCTATTGATATACATTTATAATAGGTTTAGCGATATAAGGAAACGATGATGGATGACGGTCAGATTGAAGATAAGGGGACCAATAGCTTTGATAACGACCAGAGAACAAATTTTAGACCGATTACATAAAGGAATACAGACGCAGGAGCGATTGATTGGCGTTGCGGCAGGGGCAGGAATCTCGGCAAAATATGCGGTTAGGGGCGGTGCCGATCTGATACTGGCCCTGAATTCGGGCCGATTTCGGCAGATGGGGCTCGGCTCCCTGGCGGGTTTCATGCCCTATGCGAACTGCAATGAAATGGTGATGGAATTCGGCTCGCGGGAGATTCTGTCGGTGGTCCGTGACATACCGGTGATCTTCGGCATATGCGGGACAGATCCAACCATTCAGCTTCCCGATTACTTGGCCATCATCCGCGGCAGCGGTTTTGCCGGCATTATCAACTATCCGACCGTGGGACTGATTGATGGACAGTTCCGTGAAGCCTTGGAGGAAGAAGGCATCACCTATCTGCAGGAGGTGGATGCCATCCGGGCTGCTCATGAGCAAGATATGTTTACGATGGCCTTTGTTTTTACTCCAGAGCAGACGAAGTGGATGCTGGATGCGGGAGCCGATATCATCTGCGCCCATTTGGGCGTCACGGCAGGCGGGTTGATGGGCACCACGAAAGCATGGTCGCTGGAGAAGGGGGCGGAAATCGCCAGAGACATATTTGAAGTATGTGACGCTTCGGGCAGGCGGCCGATCAAGCTGGTGTATGGCGGTCCCGTCCATACGCCGATCGATGTTCAGTATATGTATGACAACACGTCAGCCATGGGTTACGTGGGCGGATCGAGCTTTGAACGAACGCCGACGGAAGAAGCCATTGTGGATGCAACGTTTCGTTTTAAGGCAACGGGCCATCTGGAGCAGGATCGGCAGCTGATGGAGAAGCTGACACGGCTCGAAGAGCCGATGGATTATGTTGCTTTTGTAAAGGAGTATGTTGCCGAGCATTACGCGGGTCCGATTTCAATGACCGAGCTGGCAGAGCGAATTCATGTTTCACGAACGCATCTGAGCGCGCTTTTTAACAGGGAAGTGGGATGCAGCTTTCCGGAATATATAGCCAAATACAGGATTCACAAAGCGCAGGAAATCATGAAGCACAGCAAGCTGTCCCTGAGCAGAATAGCGGAGCTGGTAGGCTACCCTGACTATGTTCATTTCAGCAAAACCTTCAAAAAATACGCGGGAACTTCTCCCCAATACTATCGTCAGCATATGAAAGACAAATATACATAAAGATCGTACATCGATACGATCCTTTTTATTTGAAAGCGCTGTATTATGGTCTTGTAGGGATCCTATGCCGGACCTGTCAGGACGGGTGCAAGCGATCCTTTAGATGAGATATGGAGGAGGTCTGCACGGTGAAGACGGTAGCTATTGCGGGGACATTTGATTCGAAGGGTGCCGAGTTTTCATACGTTAAATCCGTTATCGAGGGCTTGGGATTAAAGACGTTTACGATTCATAGCGGTGTGTTCGAGCCGATGTTCACGCCGGATGTATCCAACATCGAGGTTGCAGCGGCAGCTGGTGTGGATATACGCGAGATCGCGGCCCGGAAGGACCGTTCCGCAGGGACTGAGGTATTGGCTCAAGGAATGGAAAAAATCGTACCAAAGCTGTATGCAGAGGGCAAATTCGACGCCATGCTGTCATTCGGAGGTACTGGAGGTACTTCGATCGTCACAGCAGGCATGAGGGCATTGCCGATCGGCGTTCCGAAACTGATGGTGTCCACGGTCGCATCCGGCAATACGGCTCCTTATGTGGGGACAAGTGATATCATCATGTTCCCGTCCATCGTGGATGTATCCGGACTGAACTCGTTTTCCACCAAAATATTCACGAACGCGGCACATGCGATCGCCGGTATGGTTCAGTTCGAATCTGCGCCCCCGATGGATAAGAAGCCGCTGGTTGCAGCGACGATGTTTGGGGTCACAACCCCTTGCATGGATTATGCCAGGGCGCATCTGGAGTTGCATGGTTACGAAGTGCTTGTATTTCACGCAACAGGTACGGGCGGGCAAACGATGGAAAGCCTCATTGAGGCCGGATATATAGACGGTGTGCTGGATTTGACGACAACGGAATGGTGCGATGAGCTGGTGGGCGGCGTTTTGGCGGCTGGTCCGCATCGGCTGGAAGCAGCCGGTCGCTGCAAGGTGCCGCAGGTCGTATCTACGGGAGCGCTGGATATGGTCAACTTTGGTCCTTATGATACCGTGCCGGAGGCATTTCGGGAACGGAATCTGTACAAGCATAACCCCTCGGTTACGCTGATGCGGACTACGGTTGAGGAGAACCGGCAGCTTGGCGAGAAGATTGCAGAGAAGCTTAATGGTTCGCAAGGTCCTACGGTGCTTATGCTCCCATTGAAGGGCGTATCGATGCTCGATGTAGAAGGTGAAGCATTCCATGGACCGGAAGAGGATGAGAAGCTGTTTGATACGTTAAGACAACGCATAGACCGTAAAACCGTTGAGTTGATCGAAATGAATACGGACATTAATGATCAAGCCTTTGCCGTGGCTGCGGCCGATAAGCTGATGGAACTGATGAAACGGCAGTGAGTTTGGCACAGGCAACACAATCACACTCAGGTATTCACACAGAAGGAGGAAAAGATCATGGCAATGACAACAAGAGCGGAAGTGTTATCGAAATTAAAATCGGAGGTAGCAGCCGGTAAAGTATTATTGGGAGCAGGAGCGGGGACGGGCATATCGGCCAAGAGCGCCGAAGCCGGCGGTGTAGACCTGATCATTATATACAATTCGGGCCGTTACCGGATGGCTGGGCGCGGCTCGCTCGCCGGATTGATGGCGTACGGAGATGCGAACCAGATTGTGGTGGACATGGGGAATGAGGTGCTGCCGGTCGTGAAGCATACGCCGGTGTTGGCGGGTGTTTGCGGCACGGATCCGTTCCGGATCATGGATATTTTTCTGAAACAGCTGAAGGAGCAAGGCTTTGCGGGCGTGCAGAACTTTCCGACGGTTGGCTTGATTGACGGCGTATTCCGGGCGAATCTGGAAGAGACGGGGATGGGTTATGATCTTGAGGTTGAGATGATCCGGAAGGCGCATGAGCTGGATATGCTGACAACCCCGTATGTGTTTGACGTCGATCAAGCGAAGAAGATGGCCGAAGCCGGAGCCGATGTCCTGGTTGCCCATATGGGTCTTACCACGAAAGGCACCATAGGTGCGAAAACGGCATTGACACTCGATGATTGCGTTGAAAAGATTCAGGCGATCTGTGATGCCGGAAAAGCCGTCAACCCGGACATTATGATTCTGTGCCACGGCGGTCCGATTGCAGAACCTGAAGATGCGGCGTATGTATTGTCCAAAACCAAGGGCGTGGAGGGATTCTTCGGAGCATCCAGCATCGAACGTTTTGCCACGGAGGTTGGCATTAAGCAGCAAACAGAGGCATTTAAGAATATCTCGAAATAAATCGATAAGATAAGAATGATCGGAATCATCTGGAATGATAAAGACTCCCTTCAAGGGAGTCTTTTTGGGGTACAGTGGCTAGATCATCGGGCTGATTGGTCTAACTCGCATATGGATCAGAGAACAACGCGTTAACAACCTCTCTAGCATCCGGCGACTTACCCGCGGTTTCACTTAATCATCATCCTTGTGCTTGCTCTTGGATGCAGCTACAGCAAAGGCTATAATGATAAGCGGAATGAAGATAAACCAAGGGAGCGTAATCGTCGTCCCCAATAGAAGGGCGAGCAGTAACAATCCAACCATGCCAATAATAATGTACAGGCATCCTCTGCCAAACGTCTCCATTATCCATCAGCTCCTTTTGACAAGGATAACGTAATGGACAAGGTCCAAGTTTCGCGAATCATGATAAAAAGGCAGAAGCCTTGCCCTTGCCATCACGCCCTTGCGGTCACGCTGACAATGAATGAAGGTTTCCACCCAACCTCAGTGTAAAGTATGAAAAGCATACCAGATCAAGTCTCTTTTTATCGTTGTTCATCTTTTGCGTTCATCTTATAATTCTTCAGTGCGCTGAGATTAGCCCTGGAATTTCCAAGGGGCGGTTTTTTGTCGCCAGGCTGCTCAGGAAGATGGTGCAGTACTTCCCGGAGCAGGGCATTATTTTCCCACACGATTTCATGGATTTCACCTACCGTATAGAACAGCGCGCCTGAGATAGCACCGCTAATCAGCCAAGTGATACCGGTTAACCAATTGCCTTCCATTATGATATGAACGATAACTCCTCCGATAAAACCGCCGATGAGCCATATAACGCCAAGTATCTTGAACAGTTTAGACATGCCGATGCCTCCGTAGGGATGATATATTAATCGTACCAAAAAAAGGAAGACATAGATATTGCGTACACGCTGACATCAGCCTTCTGCTGCCGGGTTGCCTCCCTTTGAATAGGGAAAGCAATCATGATAGTATCAGGAAGGAACCAGTGGATGAAGGGGGCTTGAAGGAGTGGCTAATATTAAAGAGATTGCCAAGCTGGCAGGCGTTTCGGTGTCAACGGTATCCCGGGTGCTGAACAATCATCCCTATGTCAGAGAAGATAAGCGGACACGCGTGTTGGAGACCATGAAACAGCTGAAATACGCCCGGAATATGAATGCGGTCCATCTGATTACAGGGAAAACGATGAATATTGCCATCATGCTGCCGTTTATTAATCATGCCTACTTCTCCTTGCTAATGGAGGGAGCCGGCCAAGAAGCGCTTGCCGCTAGCTATCGCCTGATCCTGTGCCAAACCGGGTATGCGCCGGATAAGGAAGTGGAAGTGCTGGAGATGCTGCGTAACCGCGAGATTGACGGCATCATTATTTTATCGTCGGCCGTGACTCCAAAACAGATCGAAGCCTACTGCGCTTACGGACCGATCGTATGCTGTCAGGATGCGGGCGAACGATTATTTTCTTCTATATATATAAACCATGCGGAGGCATTTCGCAGTGCCATGCAATATTTGATAGAGCGGGGACATCGACGCATCGGCTTCACGGTGGGAAGACTGGACAGTCCGAGCACGAGAGCACGCCAAGTGGCATATGAAGAAGTGCTTAAGGAGATCGGCGAGCCTTACCGCCAGGAATGGATTTTGGAAGGTTGTATCGATCTGGAAGACGGTGCGGCAATTATGGATCGGCTGTCTGCTATGGAGGAACGCCCAAGCAGTTTATTGGTAACGGGTGACCATGTGGCCGCCGGTTTGATCTATGAAGCCGAGAAGAGAGGACTCTCCATTCCGCAAGAGCTCGCGGTCATCGGTTTCGACAACCAGCCCATCGGCAAAATGCTGGGTCTCACCACGATTGATAACCGACTGTTTGATATGGGTTCCGAGGCCTTCAAGATGTTATATGCGCATATTCAAGGGGAGCAGAAAGAGCCGATTCGCAAGGAGCTTGCCTTTGAGCTGATCGAACGGTCATCGGTATAATGGCTGCATAGCCAAGTTCTAACAAACGGATTACAAAGTTCGACAATTATGATATTCTTATTTATGCAAGTTCCATGTTTCACAACGTTAACGTCTGTAGCTGTCTGCAGGCGTTCTATTCTGTATTATAGAAGGAAAGGAGCATAACCAAAGTGGATGCCCTTGAACAGTTTAAAAAAGCTTCCCGAATCAAAGTGATTCCCGTTATGCTGATTCCGGTTGCTTTGGGAGCACTCGGGGCTTATGTATGGATAGGTGAATTTCATATAGGCCTCTTTTTATTGACCTTGATCGGAAGCGGCGCTGCCCATCTGTTCTCCAATATGGTGAACGATTTGTGGGATTATAAGAATGGAACGGACACGGAAGCACAGGAGCATGTGGATGCGATCTCCACGAACTCCGGTTTTCTGACGAAGGGCGTCTGGTCGCTCCGTAAATTCGAGATCGTTACCTGGACGCTGTTCGGGATTGCTGCGCTGAGCGGCATTATCCTCAGTTTGATCAGTGGCTGGTGGGCTTTCGTCTTCGGCGGACTTGGCGGGTTGATCGCTTATTTCTATGTCGCACCGCCGATTCAATTCGGATATCGCGGCAAAGGTTTCAGCGAGATTGCGATTTTGCTATCCTTTGGTATTTTGCCGGTGATGGGCGCATACTACGTTCAAACCTCACATATGGATGTCCGGGCGCTGCTGCTGTCACTGCCCATCGGGCTGCTGACAACGCTGATTTTGTTTAATCATCACTTTTTGCATTGGCAGGCAGACCGTCAGGCCGGGAAGAAGACCTTGGTTGTGGTATGGGGTGAAAAAAGAGCGCTGAGCTTCTCGCGGGTCCTGCTGCTGTTGGCCTGCTTATCCTTGATAGCCTGCGTGTTGGCCGGGGCGCTCCCGCCTTACGCATTGATTGCACTGCTTACGATTATTCCGTTGTATCTTGTCTATGGAAGACTGAAGGACAGCAACCGTTCCGAAGCGTATTTACCGCTGATGGGCGCCTCAACGATGACGACTATGCGCTGCGGTGGCGTGCTGATCCTGTCATTGCTCATCCAGGGAATCATTCAGACTTTGTAAGGAAGAAGGGGAAGTAGATGGAACAACAACGCGTTTTTGGTGATTTTCACTCTATCCTGTCCGAGACCGGGACTTGGAAAATCGGCGGTTTCCCGCTGCCGGACGGTTCATTCTGGGAATATCGCGAGCCGAATGCGGTCGTGATCGTCCGCAACGGCATCCTGTACGTGCGCGCGCCGCTCAGCCGCCAGAATGATCAAATCCAAATTCTTGATAATGCCAAGCATATGTACTATTCCAACGAAGAGGTGGAAGTGCCGGAATCCGGCGAGGTGACCTTCGAGCTTCAAATTCGGGCACGCACCCAAGGTACGGTTCCCGGCGACTTGTATGACGGCTACGTATCTTTGAACCTGCTGGATTTCAGTACGGGCGCAGCACTGGACTTTTTTGCTTCGAATGACAAATACGCCAGCGTGTATGCCGTCCTGCCGTTCCCGGGCGTGCAGGTGCCGGAATCGGACAAGACTCGTTACTTCTGCATTTTTAAAGAGGAAGATACACACTTCACCCCGCGGGAATTCAACACGTACAAAATCACGTATAATCGTGCCGAGGACGAAGCGATCTTCTACGTGAACGGTGAAGAGATCCGCCGGGAGAAGAACATCCCGATCAAGTTCAACAAATTCACCATCGCGCTTGGCATCATGACCGAAAAAGATCTTACGCCGCAGGGCAGCGTATCCGTGCATGGACAAACCGTCATTGCCGAATACTCTCCCGTAACGGTTACGATAAAAGAGTAGTGTTAATATAGTAGAAAAAAGATCATGCTCATGATGTGGGCATGATCTTTTTTTCGTGTAAGGGGCTCGGCTGCGCTTTAGAGGGCCTGCAGCGTGTTATTTGTCAGAGATGATAGGGGAAAGCTGCAGCCCCCGAGACGAAGAAGCCAAGCCGGCAAGCCTGTGAGCCCCAAAGGGATTCACAGCATGCCCGGCCATTCGGAGGTCGAGCCAGTGGCAGTCCCTCAAGCCGAGCCGGCAAGCCTGTGAGACCAAAAGGGGATTCACAGCATGTCCGGCTATAAATCTGGCTAGCTGACCATGTTGAACGGGTCAGCTTAGCCTCTCCCCCGCCCAGCCCCCAAAAAAAGCCATCCCAGATGAAAGGGATGGCTTTCTTTTCGTGGGTGGAAAGATTGGAGGCCGAGCCCAAGAACAGATGATGTATCGGTGGAGGAGACCTGGCGTTCGCCTTTGAAACCGGGAAAATACCGCAAGAATATCATCCTGTTTTCCTGGTTTCAACAGCGACCGGAGCGGATACATCCTCCTCAGAAAAGGCCGACAATCTTGATTAAGAGGGACTGCACCGGGGCACCAGCAGTCCCTCCAAGCCGGCAAGCCTGTGAGTCCAAAAGGGGATTCACAGCATGCCCGGCAATCCGGGTGTGATGTTTAGGCTAGCTGACCATGTTGAACGGGTCAGCTTAGCTCCTCCCCCGCCCAGCCCCCAAAAAGCCATCCCAGACGAAAGGGATGGCTCTCTTTGTGGGAAAGATTGGAGGCCGAGCCCAAGAACAGAGGATGTATCGGTGGAGGAGACCTGGCGTTCGCCTTTGAAACCGGGAAAATACCGCAAGAATATCATCCTGTTTTCCTGGTTTCAACAGCGACCGGAGCGGATACATCCTCCTCAGAACAGAGGCCGACAATCTTGATCACCAAAAAAGAAAAGCCACCCCATATACCATAGGATGGCTTTAACCATTTTATTTCAAATCCTCAATCGAATTGGCTTCCACGTAGGATGGAACCACCAGTCCGGTTTTTACGCCTTCCATGTTAGCGCCAAGGTCTTCGACTTGGTCCTTGAACTTATCCCAGTAGTCGGCATGCGTCAATGGCAGCCAAGCCGCTACAGTCGCATCCACGTCGCCGTTGGCAACGCCGGTCCACATCGGGCCTGCTTCGACTTGAAGCGCGTCAACTTTGTATCCGAGCTTGTCTTCCATGATCACTTTCAGCAGATTGGTGCTGGCGATCTCGGAATCCCAGGCCACATAACTGAATTTGAAGCTTTTGCCGTCAACCGGCTGTACGCCTTCGAGCCAGGCATCGACTTTCTCCGCATTGCTGTCTGCCCATTCCTTAGCGGCAGCTTCAGGATCTTGCCCTTCTTGAATCGCCGTCATAATCTGACCCATATCATCGGATGTCCATTTGAAATTACTCAGGAACTTGTAGGCTTCCGGATGATCTTCTTTCAGTCCAAGACGGACAACGGTGTGAATTTCTTCCGCTTCACCATATACCTTCTTCGGATCTTCCAGGTACTTCAGGTCATACTTGGCAAACATCCAGTGTGGAGTCCAACCAGTAATAATGATGGGATCCTCGTTCTTGATGGCTTTGTTGAGGGTTGCCGTCATGGCAGCACCGGAGCCTTCGACCAGTGTCCAGTCGGTCAATCCATATTCTTCAATAGCAGCAGCCGTGGCTTTCATGATACCCGCACCTGGATCAATACCGATGATTTCATGTTTCACTTGTTCGCCGAGGGAAGCAGTGGAACCGCCGTCAGCCCCATTGTCCGTCGTTCCATCCGCACCGCCGTTTCCTCCCTGTCCGCAAGCAGACAGGACGAGGATAGCAGCCAAGCTCAGTAGCAACCAAAACTTCTGTTTCTTCAAATTAAGCACCCCTTTTTTTCGATTTAAATATATTTTGTGTAAAGCGGTCGAGGACAATCGCCAAAATGACGACAGCCAAGCCGGCTTCAAACCCTTTGCCGATTTGCAGCTGAGTTACGGCCCGGTAGACCTCGGCACCGATACCTTGGGCACCGATCATCGAAGCGATGACGACCATCGACAAGGACAGCATGATGGTCTGGTTAATGCCGGCCATCAAGGTTGGCATCGCCAATGGAAGCTGAACCTTAAACAATTTCTGTCCGGAAGTCGAACCGAATGCATCCGCAGCCTCCGTCAGTTCACCTGATACTTGCATAATGCCAAGACGGGTCAGGCGAATCGTTGGCGGAATGGCGAAGATAACCGAAGCGATCACCCCTGGAACCACGCCCAAGCTGAAGAATGTGACGGCAGGGAGCAAATAGACAAACGCCGGCATGGTTTGCATAAAGTCGAGAACCGGTATGATCACGCGGGATGCCGACTTGCTGTAGGCCGCCCATATCCCCAGTGGAACACCAAGGATAACGGAGATCAATGCTGCCGTGATCACGAGGCTCAGCGTGCTCATCGTCTGTGACCAGTAGCCCAAGTTATCGATCAGCAGAAAACCGATGGCTGTGAACAAAGTCAATGGCAGACGGCCTAATAAATAGGCAATGACAGCCAGAATGACGATGAACAGATACGGATGAGGGAGCATGAACAAATCCGTAAACAATTGCACGACGTTTTCAATGATGAAGGCGATGGCGTCAAAGAATCCGGAAAAGACGTCTCCCATCCATTCAACCAAGGAATCAACCCAGCTAGCGAGAGGAATCTTAGGCATCTTGCGTCACCTCCTCGCTCTTGCTTTCTCCAGCCAAGGCTCCAAGAACAGCACCGCGAACGATAACGCCCATCAATCTGCCAGTATCATCCACAACGGCCAATGGCACTTTAGCCATACTCGTAATTTCAAACAATTCATTCAGCAATGTATCGGGTCCGACACTCGGACCGTCCGTAATAAGAATATCCTCAAGCTTGCGGTTATTCTTCATGGCATCCGACGCATCTTCGGCCGTAATGACGCCAAGCAGCTTCTTGGAACGGTCGATGACGAACAGGTTCGAGATCCCCCGTTCACGCATAAGCTCCAGCGCAACGCGAGGCCCGCGATCCATCGTAATGGTCTCCGGACGGCGCATAACCCGTGAAGCGGTAAGCACCTTGGACAGATCGACATCTTCCACGAACCGCTCAACATAATCGTTGGCAGGCTGTGTCAAGATTTCTTCCGGCGTTCCGATCTGAACAATCGAACCGTCCTTCATCAAGGCAATGCGGTCGCCGATTCGAAGAGCTTCGTCCAGGTCGTGAGTGATGAACACGATGGTTTTTTTCATTTTGTCCTGAAGCTCGATCAGTTCATCCTGCATGTCTCTGCGGATGAGCGGATCCAGTGCGCTGAAGGCTTCGTCCATCAGCAGAATCTCCGGATCATTGGCGAGTGCGCGGGCAAGCCCGACACGCTGCTGCATGCCGCCGCTGAGCTGATCGGGCATTTTTTCCTCCCAGCCCTTCAAGCCCACAAGCTCAAGCGATTTCATGGCCGCTTCGTGCCGCTTGCTTTTGTCTACCTTTTGAATTTCCAAGCCGTACTCCACATTCTCTACAACCGAACGATGGGGAAACAAGGCGAACTTCTGGAACACCATGCTGATTTTTTTGCGGCGTACTTCCCGCAGCTGTTCCTTGTTCATTTTTCGCAGATCCTTGCCGTGAATCAATATTTCGCCCGATGTTGGTTCAATCAACCGATTTAGCAAACGGACCAATGTAGATTTACCGCTGCCTGACAGCCCCATGATCACAAAAATCTCGCCTTCATGGATATCGAAGCTGACACGGTTAACGCCAACCGTTATATTTTTCTCTTTCGCAATTCGCGCTTTACTCCAGCCTTGCTCCAGCAGTTGAAGCCCTTGTTCCGGGTTCGCGCCGAACAATTTGCTGACTTTGTTAACTTGCAGAATAGCCAAAAGTACTCCTCCTTTTATTGTATAGAGACGCGTCCATTTGACCGAGTCTTCTTATTCCTGTCGTCTCGTAAACCCATGTCACCCATTGTAACAACCGATACGTAAAGTATCAAACGTTATATCCGTACGTAAAGTACGTACAGTAAAAACTGTACAAAGTTATCCTTTGAAATGCTCCCATATGCTCCGATATCCTCCAGAGCGATCTTCTTTACTTTTAAAATAGCTTTCCCTACAATAGATCAGAGAATGTGTGTGGATTCGGCTTGTTTAGATTTCCTTGAGATCGTTCACACTACACTTCGAGTCCACCTAGTTTTGTTATGTTGACATGACTTCTTGGATGGCTACAGATAGAGGAGGCTGCAAGCATGGGCTTGTACCATTTAGATGATGAACGGCAGGCAGCCGTGCATAAGATTCGTAAGCGTGTCATTGAAAATATTGGACGAAATATGGATTTGTACGGCATTCCACTCTCAACGGGACATTTATACGGACTGCTTTATTTTGCGGATAAACCGATGAACCTGGATGAAATGGGACAGGAAATGAAGATGAGCAAGACCAGCATGAGTACAGGCGTGCGGACGCTGCTCGATTATAAAATGGTAAACAAGGTGTGGGAGAAGGGTTCCCGCAAGGATTTGTATGAAGTGGAGTATGACTGGTACCAGACCTTCTTGGATTTCTTCGATATTAAATGGCGTAAATCGGTGGAGAGCAACATTCTGGTCCTGCGCAAAGCGCTCGACGAAACGGAGAAGCTCCGTAAAGCGCATGAAGATGACGAAGAGCTGGCAGCGGTGCTGCAAGAGGATCAGGCGAAGATGCGCGAGGCCGTTGCTTACTATAAATGGCTGGAACGATTGATTGATACTTTTGTGGATGGCGATATCTTTAAGTATGTGCCGAAAGAACCGCCGGAAGGTGAATCCTGATATTGAAAATGGGGGAATTCCCCAGTATAATGTGGAGTAAGGCAATGCTTACCCAAGAGGTACAACCTGATTTTATCGGGTTGTGCCTTTTTTTGTTATCTGGCATTGTCTGGATGAATAACCGCATGCAAGTGCATGTGGTGCAAAAATAGTCAGGAGGGGTTAGAATGGTCAGTATGTCCTCAAGAATGGTAGAAATTGCAGATTTTCCATCGGTTCACCTAAGCAATACCCGAAGTTTGTATGTATATCTTCCACCCAGTTATCATGAGAATACGGAGAAGCATTATGCCGTACTCTATATGCATGACGGGCAGCATGTATTTGCAGCGGATGAGCGAGGCGGCTCGTGGGATATGCATGTCACCGCAGATCGCCTGGTTTCCGAAGGACGGATGGAAGAGATTATCATCGTTGGCATCGCTACGGTTCCCCATCAAAGACTGAACGAGTACTTCCATGACAATCCAAGGATGCATCAGGTATTCGATCCCCCGTTTGCCGGCGAACGGTACGAATCATTTATCATTGAAGAAGTCATGCCATATATCAATCAGACTTATCGCACATTAAGGGGCCCGGAGCATACGGCCATGATGGGTTCGTCCGCGGGCGGGATCGTCACATACAATATCGGCTTCCGCAGGCCGGATGTGTTCGGAAGCATTGCGGTCATGTCGCCGTATTTCGTCAAAGCCCATTTTGATGCTCAGGGGGAGCTTAAGGAACATCCCTTCTATGAAAGATACGGCACGCACCCAAATCTTAAGTTATGGCTGGATATGGGCGGTGCGGAAGGAGTTTTCATGGAAAAATACGCCCGGGAGGAAGCGGAGCGCTTGGTTCGGGACGGTTTTGTGCCGGGGGATGATCTCATGCTGTTCCTGGATCCGGGAGCGGCTCACAGCCAAAGCGACTGGGCAGGCAGAGCACAGGCACCGCTGCTGTATTTTTTCGGCGACATTGGAGAACCGGTCTCGATTAAGCTGTATGGCGATGGCGTCGCAGGGGTAAACGGCCCCGTCAAACAACTGAATCCGGTCATTACATACGACAGCGGATTTGTGCAAACGTTGATGAATGGAACATATCATGTAGAGGATCCGGAATTGCTCACGCTGCTGCCGGATGGAACGCTGAAGCCTCGAACTCCCGGCAGTACCCGGATTACGTTGCAAATGGGAAGCTTGATCGCGGATAAAGAGATTACGATTGTAGAAGAGCTGCCTGAGCTTGTGAAAGTCACGATTCAGGTGAAGGTACCGCCTTCCACGCCGGTTTCCGCCACGATCTATGCCGGATTTGAGATTCCTTACTGCGGAGAGGGCTTATATAGGGGGAGTGCGATGGTACCACATGGTTTGTCTTTTACGTTCAAGGTATCAAGAGGCTTTGGACTGCATGAGAAGATTGGGGATCCTGAAGTGAAACGGCGTTCTTTTACGGCATCGTCCGAGATGGAGCTGTTTTATGAGGTTGAGGACTGGGATGCTTGAATTTGAGTTGAATTGTAATCGGAGGATGAATCGGCATGACCATCAGATCAGCAAGACCACAGGATGCAGCTGCAGCGATAAGGCTGCTGTACGATGCACTGCACGATGTGGCGCATCAATTAACAGGGGAAGACAGTGAAGAGAAAGTGCTTGAAGTGCTGGAGCAATATTTCCGGGCTGACGAGGGCAGGCTCAGTTACCGTCAGGCTGCCGTGAAAGAGATCAACGGCGAGGTGGCCGGCATGATCGTAGCTTACGGCGGCGATCATGCGGCCGAATTGGATCGTCCGATGTTGGATCGTTTGCGGAAGCTCAAGAATGACCCTTCCATAGCGCTGGACAAAGAAGCGGACGAGGATGAGTACTATATCGATACGCTATCCGTTTCACCGCAGTTTGGAGGAAAGGGGATTGGTTCGGCTCTTATTCATCATGCGGAGAATCGGGCGAAGGAGCTTACCTATCGTAAAATTGCTCTCGCCGTGGTGACGGACAATCATCGCGCCCATTCTTTGTACGAAAGAAGAGGTTATAAAACAGATAAGGAAATCATGATTAACGGGCATGTTTATTATCATATGGTCAAACCCGTTTAGAAAAAAAGAAACAATTTATAAGCCGCCTATTTACAAATGGTAATAGGTGGTTTATTATTGTGTCATACCGATCTAGAAAATTAGAATGATAAAATAAATTAGAACAAACGAAAATAACCGTATGAATTACACAATTAGAATGACTATTTCATTTAGAATGGAGTGTTTGCGTCATGGATCAAGATCAAAATCAGAGCATTGAAATATCGGTGGAACAAGCGAAGCTGCTGGGCAGCGCCCAGCGGGTGAAAATTCTCGGAACCATACTGGATATCGCCAAAACCTCCAAGCAAGTCGCGGATGAATTGGGAGATTCGCCGGGAAGCATTCACTACCATATACAGAAGTTATATGACGGCGGTCTGATAGATTTGGTGGAGACCCGGACGGTCGGCGGCATCGTTGAGAAATATTATAAATCCAAAGCGAAGTGGTTTAACACCAAGGGAACGCAAACGATGGACCCGGTTCTTGCTGAAGATTATGAAGCAGCGACCCGAACCCGAATTAGCTTGAGGCTGCAGCTGAACGCCGACCAATATGAAGAGATGACAAAGGAATTCAGGGAACTGCTCGAAAAATGGGTGAACAAAACCATCGCGACCAAAGGGGAAGACAGCAAGGAGTATGCCGTAGGGATCAACGTGGTTTCGACGGAAACGTCCAAATAGGAAGGGGCTTCAAAGCCTCTTCTCCCAAACTATTAAATTTAAAAATGAAGGAGTGTTTCTTTCGTGGAAATATTAAAGAATCGCAATTTCCTGCTGTTGTTCGTTGGCCGAATCCTTACGAATATCGGCGACAGCATGTACGCGGTAGCGGCCATGTGGCTGGTGTATGATCTGGGGGGCTCGACGCTGTATACGGGACTTGCCGGATTCCTCTCGATTCTCCCCCGAATCATTCAACTGTTATCCGGTCCGATGATTGACCGCGTTCCTTTACGGGGGCTTCTGGTGTACACCCAGTTGTTTCAGGCGGTTCTTCTGTTGATCGTTCCGCTTGCATTCTATTTCGACTTTCTGACGGTTGGCGTTGTGCTTGCGATAACACCGATTCTATCCACGCTAAATATGTGGGTATATCCGGCCCAAATGTCGGCCCTTCCTAAAATTCTCGATAAGAAGCAGCTAACGCAAGGCAATTCGCTGTTCTCCTTAGCCTATCAAGGCATCGATGTCGCTTGTAACGCAATATCCGGCGTATTGATTATTGTGCTGGGCGCAGTATCCCTTTACTTATGGAATTCGATCGGTTTTTTCGTAGGAGCGCTGTTATTCTCGCAACTGAAAATCAAGAAGTCTATCGAAACTTCGGATAACAACGTAAATAATACATCACCGAAAAGCACCGTAACTTCCAAACCTCAGCGTAATGCCCTTAAAAATTATTGGGCGGACATGAAGGAAGGCCTTAGGTACATTCTGGCAACCCCGCTCGCACGAGTACAGATGGGGATGATCGTCATCAATGCTGCGGGCGGCGCTACCTTTACGGTTATGCCTGCGTTTGCCGACAGCCTCGGCGGAGCCGGCGTCTACGGTATATTGCTTATGGCCCAGGCTTGCGGAAGTTTGCTGGGAGCGATCCTGGCTCCGTATTTGAAGCTGGAGCGCCTGCCCCTTGGATATATTTTTGCCGGAGCGTTTTGTTTATCGGGCGCTGCCTGGTGTCTCAGCGTATTCACTTCATGGACATGGCTTGTCGTTCTGGTATATGGTCTGGCCTGGTTTCCCGGAGGCATTACGAACGTCATCATCAATTCGGTCATTCAGAAGGCGATACCCCAGAAAAGATTGGGTACGGTGTTCGCGGCAGCTAGCGGACTCAGCGGAATTGCCATGCCGCTTGGCAGCCTGATCGGAGGTGCTCTTGGCATAGTTGCGGCAAGTTCCTCCGTTATCGCGGGATGCGGAATCGCCGTGCTCTGCGTAGGGATCTTCTGGATCTTTGACTCAACTACCCGTAGTCTTCCGTCACCTGACAATGTAGATGAGGAATGGTTCGCGCCTTATACGAATGCAGCTCCTGAGAAGTCCATTTCTATGCACACAGCCCCTTAGAGATGGCTAAGTCGATAAACGTCCATGCTTTACAGAGGGCAGAAGAAGATGGCCCGTACTGGAATTTCTCAAATATTGAACCGAGGATGAATCAGCGAACGGATTCGTCCTCGGCTCTTTTTTTCGTTTAAGCGAAGTGTAAACGCCTGCTGCGTCCCACCGTAACGGTGCTTGTCAGGCTAGTCTGCATAATGTGACCAAGTCCCTCATAGACATGTATCAATCAAGTCAAAACAAGTGTTGAAGGGGATGATGACATGCGCCGGATTTCATGGGTGCTGCTCGCGGTAGTATTATGCTTAACAACAATACTGGCGGGATGCGGGAAGAAGAATGCAGACAGCGTTGTGAAGGATCTGGGCAAGGTGGCTGATAAGCTGGAAAGTGCCAAGGGCGCTTACCAGGGAGCGGGCGTTATGACCATACATACCGGTTCGGCGCCGCAGGAGTATCAGGTTGAGGTATGGTACCAGTCTCCATCTTACTACCGGATCAGCTTAACCAATGGGCAAAAGGATATTACGCAAATCGTGCTTCGCAACGATGACGGCGTGTTCGTTCTGACGCCTAGCTTGAACAAGAGCTTCCGCTTCAAGAGCGATTGGCCGGATAATCAGGGACAGGTATATCTGTACCAAACGCTGCTTAGCAGCATTTTGAGCGACAACACCCGTCAGTTTGCCGAGGATAAGGATAGTTATGTGTTTGATGTGGCTGCCAATTACCACAGCCATTCCTTGATTCGTCAGAAGATTTGGCTCGCCAAGGACAACTACACGCCGAAACAGGTGCAAGTGTCGGACTCCGAAGCGAATGTGGTGGTTGAGGTGAAATTCAACACCTTTACTTTCGATACGAACCTGACCAAGGATTCATTTGATACTAACAAGAATCTCAGTGCCATGAACGATGCGAAGGGGACGATGGCGGAAGTTGACGAGAACGGGATACCGGTGGTTTCCACGACGGAGGGGAACGGCACTCAGGGAACCGAGGGCTTGACGGAAACGGCTGCCGGCGGCGACATGGGGTCCTTCGGCATCATCTATCCGGAATATGTGCCTGCAGGGGTCACGAACAAGGACACCATGGAAGTTCCGGAGAGCAAGGATCATGCCGTTATTCTGAAGTATGACGGTGTATACCAATACACGATTATGGAATCCAGACCGGTGGATCGTGCGGTTTCCCTCGTACCGGGCGAGGCGGTGTATATCGATTTCACGACGGTTGGCCTGCTCACCGGCGATCAGCAAAGAACGCTGACCTGGAGTTCGGAAGGCGTAGAATACCGGATCACGAGCGCCAACCTGCCTGTCGAAGAAATGAAGAAAGTCGCTGCTTCCATGCAGGGAGAATCGGGTAAATAATACGAAGTAGGCGGATACCGAGCATTGAAGGAGGGCAAAATTCCGACAATGAGGCCATTCGCCTCTTTTCCAAATAAAGGCACTCCGTCCGTGGGCCAATCGCCATTTCTTGCAGATATTCCGATGTTTCACCAAGTTTCGCCACCCGGGGGGAACCACGAGCCTCATAAATAAGCAGTTTGTCTCAATTGACAGTTGCTCCCGGGAACATTACCATTAATCTATTGTAAAGCATAATGCTTTTTTCAAAATGGTAAGAAGGTGACTGGAATTGCAAGCGATATATCGACCTACCCTGGCGGAGATCAACCTGGACCATCTGCGCGCCAACTATAACGCTTTTCGTGATGCGCTGCCAAGCCACATGAAATTGCTTGCTTGTGTGAAGGCTAACGCCTATGGTCACGGAGCTGTAGAAGTGGCACGCGAACTTCAGCAACTGGGGGTGGCTTACTTAAGCGTAGCTTTCCTGGATGAAGCACTCGAGCTTCGGCAAGGAGGCATCTCTAGCCCGATCCTGGTGCTCGGTTATACACCACCGGAGGCTGTAGAGATCGCTTATGAGCATGATGTAACCATAACCCTGTTCAGTTCGGAAGTGCTCCAAGCGATAAAGGCACTGCCGGTCCAGCCGGAGAAGCCACTCAAGGTACACATCAAGATTGACAGCGGAATGGGTCGTTTGGGCCTGCTTCCAGGCGAAGATGCGATTTCTTTTATAGAAGAAGTATTTTCGCTGCCGCAGGTTGTTGTCGAAGGAATGTTTACCCATTTTGCAAGAGCGGATGAAGAGAACAAAGACTATACGTTGGGACAGTACCGCCGTTTTCAGGGCGTAGCGGACGCTCTTCGGGATAAGGACTACCATATCCCGATCATACATACGGGCAATAGTGCTGCTGCAATTGATACACCCGAATTATCCTATGATATGGTTCGTGTCGGCATCGGCTTGTACGGACTGTATCCTTCGGATGAGGTGAATCGAAAGACAGTGAGCCTCCGCCCTGTCATGACGTTAAAGACAAAGCTTGTCTACGTCAAAAATTTACCTCCGCATTCCGGTATCAGCTACGGGACGAAGTATGTAACGGAGGAGGAAGAGCAAATTGGAACCCTTCCCATCGGTTACGCCGATGGCTTCTCTCGTATGCTGAGCGGTAAAGTGGAAGTATTAATACGCGGCCGCCGCGTCCCTGTAGTCGGAACCATCTGTATGGACCAATGTATGGTATCGCTCAAACCTTTCGCCGATGAGGCGGAACAAATTAAAGCTGGTGAAGAGGTTGTACTCATCGGTCAGCAGTCTGGCGAATGCATCACGGCAGATGAGCTGGCGTCCAAGCTGGGGACGATCCACTACGAGGTCGTCTGCATGATTGCCCACCGGGTACCACGTCAGTATATACGTGATGATATACCCGTGAAGACCGTAAACGCACTCTGGAGCAACCTTTAAAAAGGCATGTCACCCTAAGTAATTTATTCAGGAAAGAAGGAATAAGTACAGAACTTCCCGAATTAGGAATATGTCGTTAAAGTCTGTACGAAAGTGTCGATTGTAGTTTATAATGATATGCAGCATACTTGATATACCTTCGGCATATATATTCTTTTGTATAATTTTCCTTGAATAATGTAATACTGGTGCACAGGCGAGAAGGTTGTGGGGGTGTAATAGAGGGTGGCCAATATGCAGAACACCAAACGAATCATGATCAGTTTACCGGATCATCTTTTGCAGGAAGTGGACGGGATCGCTCAGTTGGAAAATTCCAACCGCAGTGAGCTTATTAGGCAAGCCATGAAGTTGTACCTGAATGAACGGAAGAAACGTTACATTCGTGAATCCATGCAACGAGGTTATATGGAAATGGCCAAAATTAACCTGACCATGGCTTCTGAGGCGTTTCACGCGGAGGAAGATGCAGACAACACTCTAGACCGCTTAGTAAGCGGGGTGTAGACAGTGATCGTTAAACGGGGCGACGTATTTTTTGCGGATTTATCACCTGTTGTCGGTTCTGAGCAGGGCGGCGTAAGGCCGGTCCTTGTCATTCAGAACGATATCGGCAACCGGTTTAGTCCGACTGTGATTGTTGCAGCCATTACGGCACAGATTCAAAAAGCCAAGCTGCCGACTCACGTCGAAATCGACGCGGCGTCGCATGGATTTGACCGGGATTCCGTCATTTTGCTAGAGCAGATCCGGACGATTGATAAGCAGCGGCTAACCGACAAAATCACCCATCTTGATGATGAAATGATGAGTAAGGTGGATGATTCCCTGCAAATAAGTCTGGGCTTGATTGATTTTTGATTCCATTCAAGCGCTAACGTTTTCCACATAGAATGTTATGACTAAAAACCCTCAAGGAGTCACTCCTTGAGGGTTTTTATATGGAGGGTATGGATGACGGCTCGGCAATTGCTGCATGAGACTGGAGATGGGTGGATTACGTGTTTGTAGGTATGAGGATGTAGGCCGTAGTGACCGCCGCTGCAATAAACAAAAGGCAGACAACGGACCAGGCAATCGCATGTTTGTCATTCATCTAAGGTGCCCCCCTGATTTTAATGAGGTGTGGATATCCGGCAGCAGCATTTTCGTACTATAAGAATATAAATAAAATCTTAAAATCAGATGAAATTGACATTAAAAGCAGCTTAAAGCCTTATGAAGTGAGCGATGTAGTGGAAATGAGCGCTTAAGTTTGGGATAATAGCAAATATAGTTTCATTGAAGAAAGAGGGATATCATTGTCTGAATTAGAAGCTGTTGTGGAAGTAAATGAAGAACAGATTCGCAAGGAAGAATCGAAACGGATCGTGAAGCAGATCGCGAAGGAGCTTCAATTGTCCGAAAAACAGGTGCGCACGACCGTTGAACTTCTGGATGAGGGCAATACCATACCGTTTATTGCGCGTTACCGTAAGGAAATGACAGGCGAACTGGATGAGAACCAATTACGTGATATTGAAGAGCGGACAGGCTATTTGCGCAATCTCGAGGTCCGTAAGCGGGAAGTCATCCGCATCATAGAGGAGCAAGGCAAGCTGACGGAAGATCTGAAGGCGTCGATTACGGCCGCCGTTAAGCTGCAGGAGGTAGAAGATCTCTACCGTCCGTATAAGCAAAAGCGTAAAACCCGGGCAAGCGTCGCGAAGGAAAAAGGACTTGAGCCGTTATCGGAGTGGATATGGTCGCAGCCGAAGCAGGCTGATGTGATGGTTGAGGCAGCCAAGTATGTCGATGAGGAGAAGGGTGTGGCTTCGGCAGAAGAGGCTGTGCAAGGCGCGATGGATATACTGGCCGAGAACATTGCCGATGATGCAACCGTTCGTTCCTGGGTACGCAGATACAGCATGGACCACGGCATATTGACCTCAGAGGCGAAGGATACCGAAGTGGAATCCGTATACGAGAACTATTACAATTACCGGGAACTGGCAAAGAAAATGCCGCCGCACCGGATTTTGGCCATTAACCGGGGAGAGCGCGAGAATATTCTGAAGGTGGGGCTTGATGTTCCTTCCGAATCCGTTCATGCGTATATCGGTAAACAGGTGCTTAAAGGTCCGTCAGCCGTCACGGACATTCTTACGGCGGTGATCGAGGATTCATACAAACGTCTTATTGCTCCATCGATTGAACGGGAAGTGCGGGGGGAGCTGACGGAAAAAGGGGAGAACCAGGCGATCTCCATCTTTGCTGGGAACCTGCGCAGCCTGCTGCTGCAGCCGCCGGTGAAGGGACGCTGTGTGCTGGGCGTTGACCCGGCATACCGTACCGGTTGTAAGCTTGCGGTGGTCGATGATACGGGCAAGCTGCTTGAGGTAGCAGTAACCTATCCGACGCCGCCGGCCAACAAGAAGCAGGAGGCCGCCGCGAAGTTTAAAGAGCTCATTGCAAAATACGGCATCAAGCTGATTGTCATTGGAAACGGTACGGCATCCCGTGAGACCGAGCAGTTCGTCGCTGAAGAAGTCATTGCGGAACTTGCTGACCCTGAGTTGGCATACCTCATCGTCAATGAAGCGGGAGCAAGCGTGTACTCGGCCTCGAAGCTGGCTCAAGAAGAGTTCCCTGATCTGGATGTCGCCGAGCGCAGCGCGGCCTCGATTGCACGCCGTGTGCAGGATCCGCTGGCCGAGCTGGTGAAGATTGATCCGAAATCGATCGGCGTGGGCCAATATCAGCATGACGTAACCCAGAAGCATCTCGAGGAGAGCCTGAAAGCCGTCGTGGAGTCTGCGGTTAACCATGTCGGGGTGGATGTGAATACGGCATCGCCGTCACTGCTCTCCTATGTGGCTGGCATCAATGCCACCATTGCCAAAAATATCGTGAAGTACCGAGAAGAGAACGGGAAGTTTGTCAGTCGGAAGCAGCTGCAGAAGGTTCCGCGTCTTGGTGCCAAGACCTATGAGCAGTGCGTGGGCTTTATGCGGATTTCGGAAGGCGAGAACATATTGGATCGAACCCCGATTCACCCGGAATCCTATGCAGTGGTTGACCGTTTATTCCAGGAGCTTCAGGTAAGTTTGGACAAGCTCGGAAGCAAGGAGCTCGCTGAACTGCTGGATGCCCAGCAGCCGGAGAACCTTGCCGTGAAGCTGGAGGTTGGCGTACCGACGCTGCGTGATATACTGGACAGCTTGCAGCGTCCGGGACGCGATCCGCGGGAGGAATTGCCGCTGCCGATTTTCCGCCAGGACGTGTTGAAGATCGAGGACCTTATGCCGGGAATGGAGCTGCAGGGAACGGTGCGCAATGTCATCGACTTTGGCGCCTTTGTGGATATCGGTATCAAGAGCGACGGCCTGGTGCATATCTCCCAGCTGAGCGATGGATTTGTCAAACACCCGATGGATGTTGTCTCCGTGGGGGATAACGTTACCGTGTGGGTGCTGAATGTAGATTTGAAAAAAGGCCGCGTCGGATTGACGATGCGCAAGCCGAAAGATCAGTCATAAGAGCTGCTTAATAGAAGAAGAGCCGTATCTCCTTTGGGGAGAACGGCTCTTTTTTTCGTATTAGGTCCGGACTAATAGCTAATGGAGCATGTCCTGGCGGTTGGTTTAGCTATGATTCAGCTTTAACAGCAGGACTTTTTTATCGTATCTCTCCAGACACCAGTGATATTTTGCTAAAATTTTGGGTTCGACTGTGGGAGCAGATACATCGAATTCATGAAAACCAAACTTCTTATAGAAATGCTGCAGCTCCTCAAACGGAATGCAGTATACGGTTTCCAGGCCCAATCTTTTCGATTCTTCTACCAGAAACGCGACGATTTCGTGCGCCAGAGATTGTCCTCTAAACTCGTCCAGAATATAAATACCGCCGAGCTCCGCCTCGTGGTCATTAAGTTTAACCAATCGGCCGACTCCTGCATCGTCGTCTTGCGACATCACGATAGCAATGATTTCATTGTCCAGTGTGCTTGGCTGGAACCCGATGTGTTCGTATTGTTGATTGACCCAGGTCAATTCTGTTTGAGTCACCCTTTTGATGCTCATGACTACTCACCTCAGCTTGTTAATAATATATGTTGAGATATACTGCTCCCTAAACTTACGCTTCGGCTTAACACTCGCTGTCCGATTGCTGCTTTTTCTTCGCCCGAAACCGTCTGACCTTCATCAGATTGCCGCACATTTTATCGTCGCAATAACGTTTGGAACGGTTCCGTGTATCGTCATAATATACCCACAGGCAATCCGGATTTGTGCAGATGCGGAACCGGGACAATTCGCCTTGCTCGATGGCTTGAGCAAAGGAGCCGGCAATCTCGGCAGTCACTGCTTGCAGACCTGGATTTTGGGGGATATAAGACAGTGCAAAGTTTTGATCCTCATCTATTTCCAGATGGCGAATAACAGGTCCAGCAGCCATCCAGCGGTTCAATTCCTCTATCTCCCTGGGCGAAGGTGACTCTCCCGCGACGATGTGCTGAACACACGTCAACAGGAAGGAACGAAGCTGCCTCAGCAGCCCCAGTTCATCCGGGGTCAGCGGCAGGTTGACTTGAAGCTGATATTGGTTAATGAAATCGGTGAGCCAATCCTCACGGGCAAGCCGGTCCTCGGATCGCCCGCTGCCTCTCCAGTCATGCCATTCGCTATTTATAAAATCATCCCATAACATGAAACCCATCCTTTCTCATTCATTATTGTAACAAGTGAAAATTTATGTTGCTAGTTACTTGTAATGAAGTCTAAACTGTGTCAATTTTTATGTAACATTCTATTTCATTTATGGTGGTTACAAAAAAATGAGGCGGAGGCGATGGTGGTTATGAACATGAAGGAACTACTGCTCCAAAACTGGGATTATACGATGGGGCAAGAGGATTGGTATCCTCCAATTCTCCCTGCCCTGAAGGATGTGACGGTCGAGCAGGCTTTGTGGAAACCGGAAGGGCAGGCGGCGAATTCCATTTGGGAGAACGTGCAGCATTTGCTGTATTACAAGCAGCGTCTGCTCGCGAGATTGGAAGGTACACCGCTTCCTAATGAAGGGATAGGCAATGACGAGACGTTTCTCATTCATGACCCAAGTGAGGAGGCATGGAATACGGCTCGGGAGCAGATTCAAGATGTTCATGCCGCTTTAAGACACAAGTTTGAGGAGATGCCGGAGGCGGAGATCATCGAATCGCCTCAGCGAATACTTAGCTTAATTATGCATGATGCATATCATACGGGACAAATTGTTTTTCTCCGGAAGCTTCAGGGCTCCTGGCCAGCTAAACGCAGCTTTCTATAAGTTCAAAATTCGACGCATTCAGCCCTAATCAAACGCAAAAATAAGCCGGACAGGGTGTCCGGCTTATTGTCATACATATGGATCGGTTGCAGTGCCCTAACGGGCATTCGAGTTTTCTTCACCCGGGGAATTCCGGTAAAAGTACCAGCATTCGTTCAGCAGCTTGATCTGACGTCTGTCCTTTTTACGAAAAGCGCGTGTCAATTGATTGCAGAGCCATTGCGGCAAGGGTATCTCCTCCTCTTGCTAATTCCATCTGTATGGATAGCATATGGGGAAAAAGCCCAAAGCGTGCAGGTCTACCTCGATTATTGCGCTTCTTCCTCGTACCACTGCTCAAGCTGCGCTTGGAGAGCCCGAATTTCGGTAAGCAGCGAGATGAGCGGATATTCCGTTTCCTTAAGGGAAGCAAAGGCCTGCTCAAGCTCATTTATGTATTCCAGACCACCTTGAATGCTTAGCGATTCCTGCAGCAGATCCAGATTGTCGCATTCCGCTACAGCAAGAGGCAGCTGAGGTTTGCCTGCGGCGGTGAGTTTATCGATTTCCTTATTGAGGCGTAAATTTAGAGCACTGAGCTGGTAAGCATAGTCACTGGGCATTTCGACAAATAACAGCTCGTTCTGTCCTTTTAAAATAACGTAGCGCATGTTCGGCATGATTGCAGGTTCTCCCTCCATACTTTCTACTTGACAGTGTAGCCCAGAGAGAAGTTAAAATTCAAGTAGCATTTATAAGGCAAAAGGAAGGATCAGACATGGTGACGATGAACGAGATGAGTAATGAAGAACTGCAGGCATGGGTTGAGAAAATCTCGCTGGAGAGCTTCCGGGTTCCGTTCAAGCACAAGGCAACGTTTAACCGGCGATTGTCCTCGACAGGCGGCCGCTATTTCATGAAAAGCCATCATATCGAGATCAATCCGCATCAGCTGGCTACGCATGGCAGGGAAGAGGTGGAGAAGATCATCAAGCATGAGCTGTGCCATTATCATCTGCATATTGCGGGCAGGGGATATCGGCATCGGGATGCTGATTTCAAAAGCCTGCTGCAAGCCGTTGGAGGGAGCCGTTTCTGCAAATCCTTGCCGAAGGGCAAGGCTGCGGGCCGTCGGGAGCCGGAACCTTATCGATATAAACTTCGCTGCAGCGCCTGCGGGACTGAATATCTGCGTAAACGGAAGATGAATCCGGCCCGGTATCGGTGCGGAAAGTGCGCCGGACGCCTTACGCTTCTGAAGCTTGACTCCCCTATGAAGTCATGATAAATTATTAATATCCAACTTAATGTTCCCTGATAGCTCAGTTGGTAGAGCACTCGACTGTTAATCGAGTTGTCACAGGTTCGAGTCCTGTTCGGGGAGCCATATGGAGAGATACCCAAGTGGCTATAAGGGGACCCTCTGCTAAGGGGTTAGACTGCGTAAGCGGTGCGAGGGTTCGAAT
>NZ_BIMF01000009.1 GCF_004000945.1 Paenibacillus lautus NBRC 15380 | reverse complement strand
TTATCACCAAGGAGTTAAGGTTGAATAAACGCATCCGTAGCGTACCATTTCCAGGATTTTAGCCGCAGCTTTAATCGGACAGGTTCCTTGAGTCCGAAATCATGATTCTCATATTGTTGCGTGACAAATGTGTTTGATACAGAAAAGAAATGCAGTGGAAAGACAAATCCGGTTTGATGCAATTTTTTATCATACACAAATTTTTTATCCGTCAATTCACGTTCGACAGGATTTATTTTTCGATAGGTTGAAGAGTTCATATAATCCGCATAGTCAGCTGCTCCACTCATGGCTTTTTCCAACATCAATTTCGTGTCATGAGCTATCCATAAGCCGAACAAAACATAGGCTATAACCAACAGCACCGCCATTGAGAGTACCAACTTTGTTCTTTTCATGTCTATCCTCTCCTTATCCGTCGAGACTCGATGTAAAGCATGGTGCACTTCGGGATTGCACCAACCTTCGGAATCGGCAAGTCCCTGATTCATTCAGGTTAAAGGTATGTAGATTTGGGCTTTAGCGGCATATACCGAGGTTCTCAGTTCCAAGCTGTAGAGCGCCGGGTTTGGCGTAAGGCCCCGTTGCTTCAACTGCTGGATAACATAGGCATAAGACTGGTCGGTATCCTCCCGATCGGAATGTCCTTCATGGGTGTACATGGCATATTCCTGTGTCTGTAAGGTTAAACCCACCATCCGCTCTGGCGTATCACCGATCATCATTACCTCGATTCCGGCTACATAGTGGTAGATCTGCTGCCGGTTCAAAACAGCTGCAATATATAAGGTATTCGACGTTTTCTTGCGGATATAAGGAATTTCCTCCATGCGATCCTGGAGTTCCTGCCACAGCTTTGGCTTGAGGGCTTGGGACATATAGTAGGCCGTAAAAGGAAGCTTCATCTCCAGGCCGACGATCAGGGTCTGCGGTTTGATGATCCGCTGAATGGATTCATTCGTCTGCGCGGACCGCTCTCTCTTTTGCCGCGATGTCAGAATGGAGTAACCGCCGTTTTTTCCCTCATTGGCGTATAAAGGAACACCTAGATGAGACAGCTCATGAAGATAGCGGAGCATCGTACGGTACGAAACCGAGAATTCTTCGGCTAACTCGCCGACGGTGAAGTTTTGCCGTTCATACACCCGCTGCATGACCTTAAGGATCCGTTCGGTTTTGGGCATAATTTCGCTCCTATGATTTTTTATACTGTGACAGTTTCTGGCATAGTTCAAGTATATAATGAAACCAAATATATGATAAAGGAGCATTTACTAATGACAAGCGATCAACGAAACGAAGCATCAGTCACGAGTAAGGAAGCTTTTCAGGCGATGGGATTGAAATGGGAAGGCACATTTGCCGAGGCGGGTGCGGGCGGGATACGTGCGGTGCATCGGACGCTGCAAGGGCGGCTGGCGGAGATACCCCATGCCTTACATACCGACACGTTGCTGGGGCTATCTTACCACGCAGTTCCCGGGGGTGACGGATTTATCCATTACGCAGTCGTGGAAGTGGAACGGATCGACGAAGTTCCGGACGGGATGGTTACGATATCCGTTCCTGCTTTAACCTATGCCGCTTGTACTCATCGGAAAGAGCAGCGCATCGATCAGTCCTATAACAATATCTATGCCTGGATCAAAGAGCAAGGTTACTCGGAATATAACCCGGATCATTTAACGCATTTCGAAAAATATCCGATGAGTCAGGATCCTTATGCGGATGACCCCGAATTTATCATCATGATTCCCGTGCAGACCGAGTAGACGGATCAGGTAGGTACACCATATTCGATGACGATGGACTTTCTTCCTGCTGTACAGCGTAATACACGAAGATGCCACCCGCTCTGATGAAGAGCGGCTTTTTCTTTTAATGAGCATATGAACGAGTCTTCGAATGGGCCAGGATTGCGAATTGGAGCTTACTGCCCTGTTCACGGAATGGTAGAATAGTACTGAAATGATGGATTAACGCGTCTGGGTGTTATGTTGTCAGGTTATGTCCCAGCGTAAAATTCGAAGTGAGACGGAGGCGTATGATGATAAATGGAACTGAACTCGGTGTACGCGAGCCACTGCTGCACTCGAAATTAACCGTTCCCAGAACGGTGTCCACTCTAATCCCCCGGCCGCGTCTGGATGACCGGCTGATGGATGCGATGTCGGGAAATATGACTCTGGTCTGCGCGCCGGCGGGATACGGAAAAACGACGCTTGTCAGTGAATGGCTGCTGCAGCAGGAGAAACAGACTGCTTGGGTGTCACTGGATGTCGGCGATAATCAAGGTTCCCGCTTTTGGAGATACATCACGGCGGCCATTGCTAAAGCGTTTCCGACATATGGGGGTGAAGTCAAACCCGTGCTGCCGCTTCTGCATACGGAAGGTTATGATCAAGGGCTTATCGTGTGCCTGAACACGCTGGATAAACTGGATCAGGAGCTGATCCTGGTTCTTGATGATTTTCATGTGATTCAGAATGAAATTTTGCTGGCGTCATTCGCTTATTTTACGAACTATTTACCCAAGTGCATCCATGTTTGCCTCATCAGCCGTACCGAACCCGCTTTCTCTGTAGCTCGCATGGAAGCCAGGCAGCTTGCCAGCAGACTCAATGCCGAAAACATGCGGTTTACCGAGAAGGAGGGTGCGCAGTTTTTTGAACGCAGTGACTTTCCGCTGAACACGGAGCTCTCCTCCGTGCTCGTCAGAAAAACCGAGGGATGGATTACCGGGCTTAAGCTTGCATCCATTGCGATGCGGCGGCAGGAGAATAAAGAGTCGTTTATCCATAATTTTGCAGGGGATAGCCGAGAAGTGAAGCGGTATCTGTTCGAAGAGGTATTCTCCGCTCAGGACGATCGGATGAAGCAATTTTTGCTTACATGCTCGATTCTGAAGCGTTGGAATGTTTCCTTAAGCATGGCTGTGTCCGGATTTGAGGATAGCCGCGAGCTAATCGAATCGATAGAACGTTCTCATCTGTTTGTCGTGGCACTGGATGATAAGGGAGAATGGTTCCGATTTCATCATTTGTTCTTGGAATTTTTGCTAAGACGCCTTGAACAGAACGAACAGGTTAATAAGAGACTGTTATATAAGGCAGCCGGCGATTGGTGTTGTGAACAGCGCCTTGAGGAGGAAGCCGTTGAGTATTACTTGCAAGGTCAATATTACGAACAGGCCGTATTGCTGTTAAGCGAGATGACTTCCCGCGTCGTGAGTTGGGAATGGTCGAATCTGCAAAAATGGTTATCCGCGATTCCGAGCGACATTTTGCTTCAGCACCCGGTTCTCTTTTTCTCCTATGCCAATTCGTTGATTGCCGAGGAATCTGGGGAAATCTCTGAGGGAGAAGCGCTGCTGCATCAAGCGGACGCCTGGTATGCCGAAGCCTATAAGGGATTGAGCGAGGTGCAGCGCCATGAATATTTGGCGATGTCACATTATGTACGCGGCACGTTAATGGTATTTGGGCGGAATGACCTGAAGCTGGCCAAGCAGGAGTATGAGCAGGTCGTGCGATACGCTCCGAATGGCATTAAAATCATATTCGGCCAACCGGAGAAGCCGCTGCAGCCGATCACGGTAAAATCCTATAAAATCGGTCCCGGCCACGCCTCAAGGTCTATTGCAGCACCTTACACCATGCAGATGGCAGAGGTGTATCAGGCTGTGAATCCGATTTTTCTAGGTAAGTTATATCTTAATCATGCGGAAGTACTCTACTATTGGAATGATCTATCGGCGGCTGCCGATTATGTTTCCAAGGCGATGACGTGGATCAGTCAAAATCCTAACCGGCCGGAGCATGACCTTGTTGCGAGCTGGATCCTCCAGGCGAAGCTCAAGGCGGCCGAAGGCCATATGTTTGAAGCCCTGGAGCTGCTTGAAGGCGGGCAGCGGCGGATGAAGTGGATGGACATTCCCCGGGGGATGGAAATTTTACACCTGGAGGGCATACGTCTCCAATTGCAATACGGTGATCCGGCGCCTGCACTGGCTTGGGGTGAACAGTGCGGATTATCCAGCCGGGACAGGGTGTCTGTCTTTGAATTATTTGATTATCAGCTGCTTGCCCGCGTTCTTGTTCTACAGGGTAGATGGGAGGAGGCCGACGAGCTGCTGGACCGGCTGCTTTACCTTGCGGAGAGTGAGATGCGGCCGATCGATGCGGCCGAAATTTTATGTATTACGGCCGTGATGCTGCAGTCTAGGGAGGAGCAGCGCAGAGCGCTGATTCAGCTTGAAGAGGCGCTCCAGGTTTCGGAGGCTAATGACTTCACCCGGATATTCCTCGATGAGGGCGCGCCGGTCATGGGAATGCTTCACGAATTGATCCGCGCCAAGCAGCGGGGACAACACCGTGGGAAGGATTCCGCCTCTCTTTCATTTGTCAGATCGATTCTGGCTGCAGCTGATGGAATGGCCGAATCGGTGGATTCCCCACTGGAGGCTCTGTTGACGTCCAGGGAGATGGATGTTTTTCAAGGACTGCTCGATCATCTGAGCGGAAGGGAAATCGCAGAGAAACTGAATGTTACCTATGAAACGGTGAAGACGCATCGGAAGCGGATTTATAGCAAACTGAATGCGGCCAATCTGAGTGAGGCAATTGCGCAGGCCGAGAAGCTAAGCGATCCCAAGAGAACGAATAAACTTCAAATTTGATGTGATGTATCCATTTCCCACCTCCTCTATCCCCCCTTAGGGGGATTTTTTGTTTTACGCGTTGTCTTACAATGAATTCGGAGCACACCAATAAAGGACAGGTCTATTTCATGAACGGGAGGTTAGAAGTTGAAGTTGATGAACGGGAGTAGATGTATGGATATTCGAAAAGGTTATAAATTCATGATGGCACTGCTATGCAGCCTTTTGCTGCTGCAGCCGAGTGCCTTTGCGGCCGTGCCAGACTATGAGAATAAATTCGAGATCACCCAGCTTGGCGGTAAGGTGACAGATTTAAAGGCGGGTGATTTCAACCATGACGGTCATTTGGATTTTGTGGCCATAACGGATGATGGGTGGGTCCACGTATTCTATGGCCAGGGGGATGGAACATTTGGTCCTTCACCACAAAGCCTGCAGGTTCTGGGGGTGCCGCATTCACTAGAAATCGATGATTACGATCAGGACGGTCATTTGGACTTGCTGATCGGAACGCAAACAGGGACGTTCATATGGTACGGGGAGGGCGACGGTTCCTTTCGTGATATGAGGCTGCTTTCATTGCTGCTTTCTCAGGATATTGTGGCTGCGGACTTTGATTTGGATGGTAAGCCAGACATTATGATTATTAATTTCAATCAGGTTACCATTGTTCACGTAGCCGCAGATAGAACTTTTACTATGGTCCCCATCACTTTGTCCCCAGGCGGCAATAGAGCGACAACAATCACGAATGGAGCTATTGGCACGGTGGATTTGGTTGTCGCCAGCCCGATGCTGGGTCTGCAGCGGTATAAGGGAAATGATTATACGCGGAGCGAGAGCTTTCATCTAATACCGGGAAATATCGTGGATCTCGTTTCAACGGATATTAATGGTGACGGGCACATCGATATTCTGGCGCTGAATGATTTGTTGGGTGTCTTCTTTTATATGAATCATGGGGACAATACATACAATCTTCAGCAGAATTCTCTAGTCCCGGGCAATCAAAAGGTTTATGCAGAGGATGTAAACGGGGATGGTCAAGCGGAAATAATCGTTGCGACGGGAAAAGGCGTTGAATTGTATTCCAAGGAGTATGTGTCAGCCCAGTTGAATTTGCTGTGGCAGACCGAATTGGCGGCTCAAGGAAATGGAATACACCGGGCGCTTGTCGGGGATTATGCCGAGGACGGAATGCCGGATCTCATTGTATCTTCTAATCACACCCTGTATATCTATAAGGCAATTGTTGTGCAACCCGAACCGGGCACGCTAAGGCTGGAAGCGGCTGATTATGCGGTTTCGGAAGACGAGGCCGAGGTGCGGGTGAAGGTAATGCGTGAAGGAGGCAGCCACGGTGCTGTCGCTGTCACTTATAACACTGCAGATGGAAGCGCTAAGGCTGACAAGCATTATAAGCCAGCTTCGGGAACGCTCTCCTTTGCCGATGGAGAGCTTGAGAAATGGATTGAAGTCGAAATTCTAAATGATGATATCCATGAAGATGACCGTGAGTTTTATTTGAATATTGCTGCAGTGCCAGGTACAGCCGTTGGTACCCCAATCCAGGCGGTTATCACGATAACCGAGGATGATCCGCAGCCAGACATGGAAGAGCCGTTATGGCCTGCGGATGCGGAGCTGCTTGCATCCGACATATCCACCGACTCCCTCAAGCTGTCTTGGCCTGAAGCCACGGACAATGACAAGGTTGCAGAATATCGCATTTTTAATGGGAATGATGCTACGCCGACAGCAACCGTGACGGGTGCCACCTATTCCTATGAAATGAACGGTTTGGAGGCCGACACATCGTATACGCTTAGCGTCCGTGCCTATGATCGGGCCGGCAATGCGAGCGTTCCGCTCCAGACGACGGCTCAGACGCTGGAAGATCCGAATTCAGGCCCTGATCCGGATCAGGAAGCCCCGGTATGGCCTGATTTCGGACAACTGATGATATCTGACATTAGCACTACATCGATGAGGTTATCCTGGCCGCAAGCCTCGGATGATGAAGAGGTTACAGGATATCGGGTATACCGCGAAGATACCGCAGATACTCCGGTAGCAACGGTAACTGGCAGCACGTATTCCTACGTAGTTGGTGGGTTAACGCCGAATACATCCTATACGTTTCGAGTAAAGGCGTATGACCATGCCGGGAACGAAAGCGCACCGCTCCAGGCAGCAGCGAGGACACTTCAGCTCCCTACGACGTCTCCAACTCCAAGTCCAGGAGGCGATCCTGATCCAGGACCGGCGAATCCGAACCCAACTACACCGATGATTCCTTCGGATAGTGCACAGCTTCATACATTCTCTATTGGAATTGGGGAAACCGGGGATGCATTGAAGCTGAGTCCAGCCTTCTCGCCGAACGTGTTCGCGTATCGGGCCGAGACCGAGGCGTCAGAGATCCGATTCGATCTGACGGCCGCTCATAGCAAGGCAAGAATCACCGGACCTTGGGATAAAGATGGCCGGATCTCCTTAAAACCTGGGGAGAATGTCATAGAGATTAAGGTAACCGCCGAGAGTGGCAAGGTGAACACGTATACCCTGACCATTGTTCGCAGCGTGCCAAATCTTGAGCCGCCGATCAAACCTGAACCTCCTCAGGCTCTGGAAGCTTTTCGTGACACGAAAGGACACTGGGCTCAGGCAGCGATTGACGAGCTGGCCAGCAAAGGGCTGGTCAAAGGCTACGCTAACAGCATATTTAAGCCGGATTCCTTGATTAGACGCGATGAATTTACGGTGATGCTGGTTAGAGCACTGGCTTTGCAGGGTGACAGCAAATACACGTTTAAAGATGAATCAGACATCCCCGGATGGTCTAGGGAAGCGGTAGGGCTTGCGGCAGAGGCAGGGATTATCCAGGGATATAAGGATGGGCGATTCCAGCCTGCAGGCGTTATCACAAGAGCGGAGTTAACCGTCATGCTCGCCAAAGCGCTAGGTTTAGAACCGCTTCAAGGACAGGATGCCAAGTTTGCAGACCTTGCGAGTTTTCCAGCCTGGGCCAAAGGCTATATCGCCGCCGCATACGCCGAAGGACTGGTTAGCGGTCGCAGCGGCGGGAAGTTCGAGCCGGATGCCCCGGCCACCCGAGCAGAGGCCGTGGTTATGCTGCGACGCATGCTGAACAAGTAACGTCAAGGTTACAGCCTTGATGCACAATTTCTATATAAGAGCCGCAAACTCTGTATTGCCACAGAATTTGCGGCTTCTTTTATTATGATTTTTTGGCAGAAAAATAATGGGGGTGCTCACCGCATCGATAATATGCTCATGTTTAGGAACGTCTAGCAGCGGTGAGCAAAAAAGTGCACGTCTTCAGCGATGGAATCTACTGTGCCTTTCTAACGACAGGAATCCATAACTCGTTCTTATACTCGTCCGGAGGAAGATAGCATTCGATGGCAGGAAGCGGCGCGAGATCATAAGCATGGGATGGTATCCACTCCGTATAAAGGCGTTTCCACATCTCCGCAATGCCGCTCGGATCTCCTTCCAACTCGAAGACGGCCCAAGTGGCGGCAGGGAAATGTCGCTGCACCATCGGTTCCTGAGGCGTATCCTTGGATACGACGGACATGATGTAGTCAAAATGCTCATTCTTCCCGTAGTCACCGTCTGCACAAACACCCAGTATTCCCCGGATCGGATGGTCCTGCACACGATAGTTCCATAGTTTCTCGAAAATGCTCTTCTCCTGAGCCTCCTTCCAGAGGCGGGGAACGTCTTCATAGGCACGCTGCGTGCTTACCTGCTCCTTGAAACCGACAACGGAAAACTCCTTCATTTCTTCGATTCTGTAATTCATTTCGGCAGCTCCTCGCATTGAGAATTGAAAGGAGATGCGGGGATAGGCTTTCAGTTTGGTACCCGCCTGGCGTGCGGCCGTCGGCGTGGTGCCATGCATGTTCTGGAATGCACGCGCGAACGCCTCCGGGGAATCATAACCATATTTAAGCGCAAGGTCGATTACTTTGATTTCGCTGTTTTGCAGTTCGTAGGCGGCCAGTGTCAGCCGGCGTCTCCGTATGTATTCGGACAGCGATACATCCGTAATGAACGGAAACATGCGTTGAAAATGATAGACGGAGCAGCATGCGATCTGAGCAGCTTCAGCGTAATCGATCTCCTCGGTTATGTGCGCTTCTATATAGCCTATGGCCTCATTCATCCGCTTTACCCAATCCATCCGGTCATCATCCTTTCTAAGATCAATATATAAGAAGCTGGACCAAAAAGGCCTAGCCGTTGCTGCACGGATATCGCTAGCCTGGTTATTAGCCGGACCATCATTCCAATGTACGTACTAAGGCAAAAAATACAGCTTAGCGGTTTGGTGTATACGGATAGGAATGTCCATACTTTACGAGCACATGCCACAGCTGTTTGAGATGCTGGAAGGTTTCATCCAATGCTCCCCAATCGCTCCACTCGCTTGGATTATCGTTCAGTTGAGCAGCCGCTTTACCGATAATGGCTGCATCCAGTTTGCCCAGCGAGCCTCCAAACCGTTGATCGATCCGCTTGGCGAGCGGCGGCATGGCAGGTCCCCGAAAATCATCCGGAACATCCTGTACAGCAAGGCAGAAGCCTGGATGCCAGGACAAGGTGAGGTCATACCGTTCACATAACGCATGGAGCAAATGCCCGATCGGGGTGTCCCTATAGGACGGATCGGCCACCAGGGCCTCCACATCGCTGGACAAGTCGATGACACCATGGATCTGCGCTTCAATATAATCATCCAAGGAACGACCGACAGGCCCGGAGAAACCGGTATGCGAAAAAGGCAGATGAAGAATGCGCTCCAGCATGGATGGAATGTCCACATTAGGGAAGCCCAGGGCCGCGCCAGTGGACTCGACTTGATGCAAGAGTGCAGCGAGAATCGAATCCCATTGACGGATGGTGCCCACAAATTCAGGACCTGCATGACTGTCTCCGAATGTAAAGGTGCAGCGGTTCAATATATTAGGGGAAAGCACCAAAAAACAGGAACCGAAGCGGGGAGACGCACCATCGGCATAATGCATGAGATTGAGGGCCCCGTATTTGGGCCGCTCGTCATTATGTACGCCGGGCTGCTGGTAGGCACCGCCAAACAGGAGCCGTTCCCATTGGTCGCGGTCGCCGCCCGGGTAGGCGGTTTTGCTTCCATTCGTCACGCTCGTGATGAACTGGTTATGATATATGCCTTCTGCCAAGAGGGATTCGATGACAGCGTGCCCGGTGGGCCGTATCCGATCCGGATGGAAATTCAACGTGACGCGGGCAGACTTTCCGATACTGGTTAACAGCGAGCCGACCGCCACGGATTCTTTTCCATGTTTCCGCAAGATTTGCTCCGTCATGTCCAAGGCGGCCATTCGTTGGCACGCCGCTGTTGATTCGACATGAAGAATCGCTTGTTGCTGCGCTTTAGATAACCGTTCGTTCATCATTGGATTTCCTCCATACGCTCCATACTAGACAACGATCGCTATAATCCTCATCATTTCTAGCCCACGAGTAGAAATTCCTCTATGGCTGCCGCAAATTAACGTACTTCAGGCCTTAATTGGATGGATTTACTGGGAGGGGAGAACTCGCAATGATTGCCGCTGACCAGCCATCATGCTTTAATGGAACTAACATAAACGTATATTATGGATGGAGGTATTATATATGCAGCCTAATTTCAGCATTCAGGATAAAATCGCAATCGTGACAGGGGCCAGCAAAGGCATCGGTTATGGACTAGCCCAAGCGCTGGCAGCGGCAGGGGCCAAGGTTGCCGTCATGGCACGAAGCAAAGACTTGCTGGGTCCATTGGTTGAGAAAATCTCACAGGCAGGAGGTCAGGCCAAGGCCTATGAGCTGGACGTCCGGAATGTGGAGCAGATCCGAACCGTGTTCGGTCAGGTAGCCGAGGATTTCGGCCGGCTCGATATCGTGGTCAATAACGCTGGTCTGGGAGAGGGAATGCTCGCGGAAGACATCACGGAGGATTACTGGGATGAGATGATGGACGTGAATTTGAAGGGCGTATTTTTCTGCTGTCAGGCCGCCGGCCGCATCATGCTGGAACAGGGGGGCGGAAAAATCATCAACGTCAGCTCCCAGGTGAGTGTCGTTGGGATTACGGAAGGGGCTGCCTATTGTGCCTCGAAAGGCGGCGTGAATCAGCTGACGAAGGTGCTGGCGCTGGAGTGGTCCAGTCGTGGCGTGAACATCAATGCCGTCGGTCCTACGTTCATCCATACGCCGGGAACAGCCGAGCGATTGGACTCCCCCGATTTCCGCGACGGCGTACTGGCACGGATCCCGGCAGGGCGGATCGGCACCATTGGCGATGTGGCTGGAGCCGTTATTTATCTCGCCTCCCCGGCATCCGATCTCGTGACAGGCACTTTGCTGCTTGTGGATGGCGGCTGGACGGCACAATAAGGCTGTGTTCGTAGAGATACAATCCGTATTTTTAACTGAAGGAATCAAAAATGGAATTTCGAACGACGATACAGTTAGGCGGTAAGACGGCAACAGGGTTTCAGGTACCGGATGAAGTTGTGGAAGGCCTCGGTTCGGGCAAAAGCCCCCCAGTTTCGGTCACTATCGGCAAGCATGCCTATCGCAGTACCATCGCCCCTATGGGAGGCGTATTCATGCTGCCGCTTAGCGCAGAGAACCGGCAAGCAGCGGGAGTTGCGGCGGGTGACGAAGTGACAGTTCAGATTGAGCTTGATACCGAGCCGCGCGAGATCACGGTACCCGAGGATGTTTCCGCGACTCTGGATCAGAACCCGGCGGCACGACAATACTTCGATGGTTTGTCCTACAGTAATAAACGCCGCTTGATGCTGTCGATCGAGGGGGCCAAGACGATGGAAACCCGTCAGCGGCGAATCGATAAAACAATCACGATGCTGAACGAGGGACGTTCACAGTAGAGATGGTCTGGCAATGGAAAAAGAGCAGGGTAACACGGGGCGCTTAAAAAGCGGCCTCTTTTTTATATAAAGGATCAATTAGCTGACAAAAAAAGAACCCGGTCTTGCTATAGGCAAGTTACCGGGTTCTTTGACGATTGTATGGGCTGGGTTATTTTAACGGAACCTGCTGGGACAATGCTTCGAATTGCTGCAGATGTGGAGCAACCTTGGCTTGAATGTTCTTGAAATATCGCAGCGCGGCGTCGTTTTGACGCTGTTCAGCCCCCGAATTGGCCGGGAAGATCGAATAATGATGGTTGACGGAACCGTTCTTGTATTGAGCGCTGAACATTGTTCCGTTGGCCCAGTTTTTTTTCATGTTTTGATTGGTGCCCATAACTACGAGCAGTTCCTTGCCTTTCTTGTAGGTAAAGCTGTAGTCGGGATCCGCGACGGCATGAATGACATCGTATCCGCTGTGGAAGACACCTGCCTGGAATGTCCCTTTCTGGATCTGATTCCATCGGACGGACCCGTTGGGCAATGTCACCTTATGCGTCAAGGTGCCTTCGCCATCCATTTTGTCGTTGCTCCAGCGGCCGGTGTATACCACCTTATGTGCTTCGCCGTCTACCTGGTATTCGTTAATGTATTTACCGATTCCGGTGCGCTTCCCGTTAATGAAATCGCCGGAATATTGCTTGCCATTTCCCCACTTGATCGTGCCGCGTCCATTGGGCTGGCCGTTAGCCGTTTCACCGTAATAGGACGTCCGCTCGGAGATCTGTATCCATTCCTTGGCGGAGGCCGCATCGACGGAAACCGGCAGCGAGGCTAAAGAAGAGGCCATAAGCGAAGCTGAAAGTGTTAAGGTTACTGATAATGCCGTTATTTTTTTCATGAACATGTAGGCTCCTTTGTTGATATGGTTCTATTATACACTTCGCGGGTCACTTCATCATTCCTCTATATGTCCTATATAATGAAGCGGAAGAGGATGGTGATATGGGCATGGCCTACTCGGTTACGGTTTAATTTTTTGAATGTAAATGATAACGGAGGGAACAGGATATGACACATGAAGAAAACGCCACAGGCTGGGACGCGATTGACGAGCAGCTGCTGAAGCTGTACGGGGAGCAGGAGCCGAAACATTACGGGGCTCTAATTCCCTATGCTCTGGGAGGACCCGATCCGCTGAATGGAATCAGCGCTTATACGTCGAATGCCCCGAGTCCGCATTGGCATATGGTCACCTATGGCTTTAGCGAGCTGTATGACAAGGAATCGGACAATCTGGAGGAGAGCGGTTACGGATTCGAATTGACGTTCAGGCTGGCTAAGCGGGAGGATGAGGAAGAGCCGCCGGCGTGGGCGCTAAATCTGCTTCAGAACATGGGGAGATACGTGTTTAATAGCGGAAATGTTTTTTGCTCGGGGGATTATTTGGATGCCAATGGCCCGATCTGCCTGGGGGCCGATACGCAATTGACCGCACTCTCCTTTACCTTGGATCCTGAGCTGCCGGGGATGGATACACCGAATGGTCGGGTCGAATTCCTGCAGATGGTTGGCATCACACGTGAAGAACTCGAGGCGATGCAGACATGGAATACGCTGGGCGTATTACAAGCTTGTGTGGAGTATATGCCGCAATACATAACGGATCTGGATCGGGAATCGCTGCTGAAGGTACCTTCGATTTGGGAAGCCGTTGACCGAGGGACAAAACAAGAGGGCTCGAACACCGGATTTCTCTACGTGAGCCAGCTGGCTTTTGAACCGGGGAAAAAGGGGTGGTTAAGTAAAACCCCGGCTACATTACAAATAGGCGCCAAGCAGGCCGAAATTATCGGGAAGCTGCTGCAGGGCCGAATTCTGAAGGATAAGAAACTGAGCCTTGTCGGTTCGGACGTTCGGGTCGTATTTGAGCCGGGGGAAGAGAGTCGCTGGACTGCGGAGGATGGAGATGTTACCCTGGTTTTGGACGATCGGACCGCGGGTGAATTTTCAAGTCGATTGCTGCCAAAGGTCAGCACCTTCGAGCTTTCTGGCCTGCAAGGAATCCGGATTGAAGTTCTGAAGACGGAAATCAAGGATCAAGAAGGAAATGTTGTTCAAGTTATCGGATAGACAGATATAAAATTGGAACAAAAACAAATAGAAAGAATTTCCTGTCCATATAAAATAGTTTACAATTTGAGTGATGTCTATATACTTATACTTTAAAGCGGTACATAAACATCATGCCACACGAAATGGTTCTGACAAAGGGAGGATTACATTGAAAGCATCTATTAAAGTAGGGATCGTAGGTTATGGAAATTTGGGCAAAGGCGTACAGAAAGCGATCGGGCAAAATCCGGATCTGGAGCTGGTAGCCATCTTCACGCGCAGAGACCCGCAGCAAATGCCAGCAAATTCCGGTGCTCGCTTCGAGCATATATCAGCGGCAGAGCAATATATCGGTAAGATTGACGTTATGATTCTGTGCGGTGGTTCGGCTACGGATTTGCCTGAGCAAACGCCACAGCTTGCCAGCATGTTCAATACGGTAGACAGCTTTGACACACACGCGAAAATCCCTGAGTTTTTCGAGGAAGTCAACAAAGCGGCGTTGGGCGGAGGCCATGTCAGTGTCATTTCGACAGGTTGGGATCCGGGCTTGTTCTCCATGAACCGTCTGCTTGCCGAAGCGATTTTGCCGGAAGGAAAAGATTATACCTTCTGGGGCAAAGGCGTGAGCCAGGGCCACTCGGATGCCATCCGTCGTGTTCCCGGGGTGAAGGCAGGCGTTCAATATACGGTTCCAGTAGAAGAGGTTATCAACCAAATCCGTGCTGGTGAAACACCGGAGCTCGCCACACGCGAGAAGCACCGGAGAGATTGCTTTGTCGTAGCGGAAGAAGGCGCGGACCAAGAGCAAATCCGTCAAACGATTGTGTCGATGCCTAACTATTTTTCCGATTACGATACAACCGTAACCTTCATTACGCAAGAAGAGCTTGAGGCTGAACATGCAGGTATGCCTCATGGCGGATTTGTTATTCGCAGCGGCGTTACCGGGAGCGGAAATAAACAAATTGTTGAATTTGGCCTGAAGCTCGACAGCAACCCGGAATTTACGGCCAGTGTGCTGGTATCATATGCAAGAGCTGCTCATCGTTTGAGCAGAGAGGGACAGCAAGGCGCCAAGACGGTGTTTGATATCCCGCTGGGATACTTATCGCCAAAATCGGCCGAAGAGCTCCGCAGCGAGCTTCTATAAGCTGCAAGAAGCCCTGCCGCATATGCGGCAGGGCTTCTTTTTTTTCTTATTTATACGATACCTTGTGCGATCATGGCATCGGCCACTTTGATAAAACCTGCGATGTTGGCACCAGCGACAAGATTGCCGGCTACACCATACTCCTCTGCAGCATCTACGGCACTGCTGTAGATGTTTTTCATGATCTGATGCAGCTTCGCATCCACTTCTTCAAAGGTCCATGACATTCTCATGCTGTTCTGGCTCATCTCCAGCGCGGATACGGCAACCCCGCCCGCATTGGCGGCTTTAGCCGGTCCGAACAGCACGCCGCTGCTGATGAACTGCTCAATCGCTTCCAGCGTGGAAGGCATATTGGCTCCCTCACCGATGGCTTTTACACCATTCAAGATGAGTGTTTTCGCTGCTTCTTCATCCAGCTCATTCTGCGTGGCGCAAGGCAGTGCGATATCGCACGGAATATTCCAGATGCCCGTGCAGCCTTCGGTATATTCGGCATGCGGGTGAATCTTAACGTATTCGCTGATCCGCAGGCGATCCCGTTCCTTCAGCAGCTTGACGGTTTCGAGGTTAATTCCGTCCGGATCATACAGGTATCCGTTGGAATCACTGCAGGCGATGACGTGTGCACCGAGCTGCTGTGCTTTTTCAATCGCGTAGATGGAGACGTTGCCCGAGCCGGACACAACAACGCGGCTGTCTTTGAAGCTAAGGCCTTGCGAAGCCAGCATTTCCTGTACGAAGTAAACGCAGCCGTAGCCGGTTGCTTCCGTACGTGCCAGGCTTCCGCCATAGATGACGCCTTTGCCTGTCAGCACGCCGGCCTCATGTCCTCCGCGGATCCGCTTGTATTGGCCGAACATATAACCGATCTCGCGAGCGCCGACACCGATATCGCCGGCAGGCACATCGGAATCAGGTCCGATATGGCGGTACAGCTCGGTCATAAAGCTCTGGGTAAAACGCATGACTTCCTGATCGGATTTGCCTTTCGGATCGAAATCCGAACCGCCCTTGCCGCCGCCGATTGGCTGGCCCGTGAGCGCATTTTTGAAAATTTGTTCAAAGCCGAGGAATTTGACGATGCCGGCATAAACCGAAGGATGGAACCGGATCCCGCCTTTGTACGGACCCAGAGCGCTGTTAAACTGGACGCGGAACCCGCGGTTTACTTGGGTTTTGCCTTGATCATCCACCCATGGTATACGGAAGGTGATCATTCGTTCAGGCTCGACAAGGCGCTCCAGAATACCATGTTCCCGATATTTCGGATGCTGGGCTAAAACAGGGACGAGGGAATCTACAAATTCCCGGACGGCTTGATGAAATTCTTGCTCGTGCGGATCTCGGGCCACCACTTGGTTATAGATGGATTCCACATAGTCTTTCGCGGCAGTAAGGGGTGAAGAAACAGAAATATTCGTAGTCACTTTTGCGATGCACTCCTTCAAATCGTTAAAGTAGAATTGCGTGATAAATCGTCGGTTTTGCTGAAAAGAAAGCCTGTCTCGGACAATTTGTACTAAAACATTAAAAGTTTGCACTCAGCATTTTTAAGTTAAAAAGAATTGTATAGAATCTTGCCTCGTATTACCAATAAAATGTTTTTTGCGAACTCATTAAATATTTCTATAAAGTTGTCATTTGGTGTAAGATTATAAGCTATAACCCTGTGTTTCGTGTAGCGAAAATGCAAAAAATAATCCGAATTTGTCATGGAAAAATACAAATAAAAGGAACTTTGGCTTCAACTTTTTTGGGATGTTTAGCGTCTGAGGTCATGGAAAAGTTGGGATATTATTACAGTTTGTGAAGACGTGAAAAAGTTATCGGCAGCGATGCTAAAAAAAGATCGAAACCTGCCCGAACGGCTGTTTCGATCTTTTTTTTCTTACTAAGGATAAGTCCGGTTTTATTTCGAAATATCAATAAATCCTTCGCCAAACACGTCGCGTACGTCATGGATCGTGACAAAAGCGTTTTTGTCCTCGGCCCGGACGATTTTCTTGAGCATGGAGACTTCCTGTTTACTGATGACGATGTAGAGAACATCTTTGGTCTGGCCGGTGTAGTATCCATAACCCCGGAGCACGGTCACCCCGCGGTCCATAATCTCCGTAACCCGAATCGCGATGCGGTCATGATGAGTCGAGATGATGGTAACGGCCTTTTTCGGATTCAAGCCTTCAATAATGAACTCCATCGCCTTGGTGCCGATATAGAGGATGACCACGGTGAACATCACCTTCTCGATCCCGATCACAAAGACGGACAGTCCCGCCACGATCAGGTCAAAGAACAGCAGGGCATAACTGATATTCCAATCCCAATATTTATTGGCCAGTCGGGCCAATATCACCGTACCTGCCGTGGTCCCGCCCACCCGGACGATGAGTCCAATCCCGACGCCGGCAAACAGTCCGGCGAATATGGCATTGATCACCGGCTCATCCGAAGCGATGCGCCAGTTCTCCGTCAAATGAAGGAACAGAGAGTGAAAAGCAACAACGATAATGGTATAGACCGTCGTTTTTTTATCGAGAAGCTTGTAGCCGACAATTAGCAAAATCCCGTTAATCACGATGCCGACCAAAGCCGGGGACCATTTCAGCACATAATACAGAATGATCGAGATCCCGGTAACACCGCCTTCGCCAAAATCGTTGGGAATGACGAATAAATTGACGGCCAGTGCAAAAATAAATGCCCCGATGAGCAGCATGATCATATCAAACGCTCTTTTTTTCATACGATATACCTCCATGACTTTCAACAAGCTCACAAAAAAAGCGACTAAAGGAAAAAATCATCCTTTAATCGCTTTATGCAAACACAGGTTGCGCAGCTCTTTTGATATTCTCATTATAATAATCATTACATGGAATGTAAATGATTTTTAATTCACTGTGAGTAGGCGAATAGGAGCGCAACATTTCGAAATGGAACCTGTGATAAAACTAAAAGTGAAAGAAAAAGAGGAGATGATGAGAACATGAATACATTGAATGGGAAGGTTGCCTTGGTTACGGGCTCCAGCCGAGGCATTGGACGTGCCATCGCGATACGATTGGCGAAGGAAGGAGCGTTGGTAGCCGTCCACTATGGCAAGAACCATGAGGCCGCGGAAGAGGTCGTCAGCGAGATAACACAGGCCGGGGGTGAAGCTTTCTTGGTAGGGGCGGATCTTGCCTCCTCGGATGGAATAAGTGCCCTGTACGGGTCGCTGGATGAGACGTTGAAAGCACGAACCGGTGACACATATTTCGATATTCTGGTAAACAATGCAGGGATCGGCTTGGTGGAAACCATCGAGGAGACCACGGAGGAAAGCTTTGATGAAGTGATGCGAATGAACGTGAAGTCGCCATTCTTCATGATTCAGCAGGCTCTCCCGCGCCTTCGGGACGATGGGCGCATTATCAATTTATCTTCTGCGGTAACCCGAATCTCCTTGCCCAATATTCCTGCGTATACAATGACGAAGGGGGCCGTCAATGCGCTGACGCTCTCCCTGTCGAGCCAGCTGGGTTCCCGCGGGATTACGATCAATGCGATACAGCCCGGCTTCGTTGCCACCGACATGAATGCCGCCATGCTTCAGGACCCAGCCTCGTTCCAGTTCGGAGCCGGCTATTCGATCTTCGGCAGATGGGGTGAGCCTGGGGATATCGCTGATATTGCAGCATTTCTGGCTTCTCCGGACAGCCGCTGGATCACCGGTCAATGCATCGATGCCAGTGGAGGATCCCATCTGTAATGACTACTTTTATCGAGGCGGTCCGGTTCATGCATGGCTGCTTCGATATCTTCGAAGACCGTGCGCTTGTGCACGGTCTTTGTTGTTTAGTACAAGTCCTAGATCGAAGGACCTAAGGAATTCCTTACATCGATGGTACGATCCCTTTTTCCAATTTTTCTTTTATAATGTTGGAGAAGTTCCAAGGCAGGAAATACCAGGATGGAGGAAGGCCAAGATGTGGAATATCGATTTTGAGCATCAGTATGACAAACGTTCCGGTGCGACCGGTGAACAAATTGCCCGTTTTGTTAAGGAGTGGAATACGGGGCTGTCTGCGCAAGAAATGGAGGACATCAAGGGAAGACAAGTGAATCCTTTTCACAAATCGTCGCCCTTTTACGATCAATATACGCCGCTCGATCCTGCAGGCTGGAAGCTGCCTCAGAGGGATCTCCCTGCAAGCTACGTGGATTTATTGAAGTACTCCAACGGCGGGGAATTTCAACAGGGAGAACGTTATTTCCAGTTCTTTAACACGGAGGATCTGAGGGAGATGAACCTGGCTTACGAGCTGCCGGAGTATATGCCGAATGCGGTATCGTTTGCCATGGATGGAAGAGGAAATCATTATTTGTTCGATATGAGGGAAGAGCCGGTAAACGGTGAATATCCGATTCTGTTCGCGCATTCCGGCAGCTTGGGCTATGAGGACTGCGAGCGGGTTGCGGATTCTTTTCTTGTGTTATGTACGGAGACATGGGAGCTTTATTAAGCCTGACATAACAGAAGAGCCCACGCGCCATGCGTGGGCTTTTGCGTTTAGCGGATGAGGAATGGCGCTGTCCCATGTAACGATAACGATGATGATTAAGCCAGTACTTCAACAGTAAAACCGCCCGGAGCTTTAACGTAGAAGGTCCATCCGTGGGCTCTTCGGGGCTCTGTGACATCGAAGCCGTCAACGCTTAGGCGCTGATGAATCTCATTTACCTTCGCTTCGCTTTCCTGAATAAAGCCAATATGAAACGTCTTGGGATAGTTAACCTCGGTACCCCGCATTAAGGTCAGCACCATTCCTTGATCGTCAAACAGCGCTGCAAATGACTGACCACGCTCGCCTCCGATTTTGAGTCCGAAATAGGTTTGCAAAAATTCCTTGGCTGCTGTTACATCGGTTACGGTGAGATTAAGATGGTTCAGTATCATATCGTAAACACTTCCTTCCTATGGAATGTGATTCTTCATTCAAGCGTAGCACATTGAAGCAAGAGGAGATCTTATGCAGGTTTAGGGCAGGAATGGGCGGCAAAACCCGTCAGATAAGTCGAATGTTTTAGATGAGGCTTTGTTTGTATATGATGAAAAAAAAGCTTCCGCATACGGATTATCATCACAGATGAGCGGAGCATCTGGTATAATAACATCACATTAATTGATAATGATTATCATAATCAAGGAGGGCGTTTCGTGTCACTACCTTTAACGACTAAACTTCCCCCTCATTTTTTTCACATACCGACTCGTTTGATGGGATTGGATGAAGAGATTCCGAGCGCCAGGGGAAATCATCAAGAGCAGAGCTATCGCATTGTGATCATTCAGGAGGGAGAGGGCCTGCTGCATGCGGATGAGCGCTCCTATCCGGTTTTCAGAGGAAGCGTGTTTGGTTCCGGCAGCCTAACGGAACTCAAGCTCGAATCCATAAGATTAACCCCGTTGCGGGGGCTTTATATGGAATATCGGTGCTTATGTATAGATGACAGCGCATCTTACGGACTTGAATGTAATGTTCCGATTCATGATATTCCGTCCGAGATTTTACGGCTGGCCGGAGAACTTGAGAGCATCTGGGGAGGCGCGGATCACGGGGAGCCTTTTCAGCTGCAGCATCTGTTCATTAAACTGCTGCAAGAGATCCATGCAGAGACGGTATTCAGATCATCTTCACAGCATCGATCTTGGGTGGAACAAGCCCAGCAGTATATGGAAGAGAATTACTATAAAGATCTGACAAGAGAGCAGATGGCTGCTATGGCGGGTGTCAGTCCGGAGCACTTCTCGCGCATGTTTCGCAAGCATGCCGGACGTACCTTTAATGAATACTTGACCCTGTTTCGAATACGCAAAACGCAAGAACGTCTGTTGACCGGATCGCAAGATTTAAATACGCTGGCGCAGGAAGTAGGGTATAAGGAGGGCTTGTATCTCAGCCGTAAATTCAAGGAGGCCGTAGGCGTATCTCCCACAGCTTATAAACGCAAACCGAAGCGAATCGCCGCATTAAACCTTAACCATACGGCATCATTGTTGGCGCTTGGCGTTACTCCCGAGTTGGGTGTGTACACCCCTTGGCTTCAGCAGACCCCACACAGCAATCATCTGAGTGCAGACCAGCGTTTTGACCCGTATGCTCTCGCCTTCGATCATTACTATGAGACGATAGCTTCATCCAATCCGGACCTGATCATCAGCTACGATTCGGCAATGGAGAACAAGGCACTGCTCGCTTTGGCGCCTGTCCTGAAGCTGCCGTTCAAGACGATGAGCTGGCGCGAGCAATTCCGCTTTATCGCTTCTGCAATAGATAAAGACGCGGCAGCGGAGGAATGGCTATCGCGTTACGACGAACGGGTCGCTCACTCGAATGAGGTACTCAATGGAGTGCTTGGGAAGCGGGGAAGCGCCATCGTCTGGGAAATTTGCGCGGATACCGCTTACTGCTTTAGCGGCAGCTTTGGCAGAGGGAGCCAGATTCTATACGGCGATATCGGATTTTACCTCCCTGACCGGCTGGTGGATGAAGGCGTGCATCGTCGTGGGTTCGTGGAAGCGAATATTAGCGAGATCGCTTCTTATGCAGCCGATCATATATTTATTACGTCGCTACCTAACCATCCGTATGGCCAGAAGCGCGTCGATGCATTGTTCAGTTCGAAGGAGTGGCTGCATTTGGATGCGGTTCGGCACAATCGAGTCTACGTCCTGGATCAACCGGAATTGTTCTTCGGTTATGATCCCATCTCTTCACAAGCACAGCTGCACGAAATGATAAACGCGCTGACAGAACATCATAAATATGCATGAACGGATATCATTTTAAGGCATAGTCATAAGAAGGGACAGGCGGTAAAGTTTATTTGAGAATGATTATCGTTATCGATAAATAAGGGGGATATGAAGTGTTTTCTTTTCGTAGTTTGAGCAGAAGGCGTGTAACTCTTGTTATCGCAGTGCTCTTCCTGGCATTTATGCTCAGTGCCTGTGGGGCGGGGGAGACAAGTAAGAGTAACACGGAGACCGTACCGACAGCAACAACGGATTCGCCGCAAACGATGGAAACGAATTCAGTGGGAGAATCCAAAGTGAAAACCGTTTCCACCGTCAATGGCGATATCGAAGTTCCGGTGAGTCCGCAGCGCATCGTCGCTGAAGAATATTTGGGCAGTCTGATTGCGCTCGATGTCATTCCGGTCGGAGCCCCAGGGTTAACCATTAAAAACTATTATTTTAAAGAATCTTTGGAAGGTATTGAGGATATCGGGGATTACGGAAAACCGTCGATCGAGAAAGTCATGGCTTTAAACCCGGATCTCATCATTACCGGCAATGGGGAAACAACCTATGAGCAGCTAAGCAAGATCGCTCCCACCATCGTCACTCCATATGGAGATTTAAAGAATGCCCATGAAGAGCTGACTTATTTCGGCGAGTTATTCGGTAAGGAAGAGGAAGCCAAAACCTGGCTGGAGGAGTATGATCGGCGTATTGCCGCAGCCAAAGCTAAAGTCGATGCAGCGATTCCGGCGGATGCGACCTTTAGCATTATGGAAGACGGCGAGAAGTCAACCTGGGTGTACGGCGACAATTTTGGTCGTGGCGGTCAGCCTGTCTATCAGGCTTTGGGAAGAAAGCCGCCAAGCGGGGTAGCCGCGGAAATACTGGATAAGCAATGGGCTGAGTTAACGGCTGAAATGATAGGGAAATACGCGGGCGATTACATTATGATGACGTCCAATACGCGAACGATCGAAGATTTCCAAGCGGATCCGATTTGGGGCAGTCTCCCTGCGGTCAAGCAGGGGAACATGTATGTGTGGCCGGAGGAGCGTTCGTGGTATTACGATCCGCTTGCTGTTCTTGCCCAGACGGAAGAATTGGCGGAATGGCTCTCCAAGAAGAATTGATACATAACAAAGGTGCTCACCAGAGTCTTGTCATACAAGATGAAGGTAGAGCGCCTTTTTTTTAATGTGATCCTATTCTTGAACCTCCTGGCCCAAAGTATAAAGCCCCCTGTGGGGGACGAATTAAGAACGTATTTTGCCAAATAATCTGCTATACTACTCAGTAGACTTACCCCCTTATTCAGAAAAAAAGGTGAATTTTCATGCTTTCATTTACTAGACTAACCAAATGCAAACCCCCGATCCCGTAATTTCTTTGCCAGCCAACTTGAGATTTTTGAATGATAAGGGGGATGTTAGCTGTGCAAAGAAAAATCTCAAATCCATCCATATGGTTATTAATTATCCTTGTGGGTTTCCCGCAAATTAGTGAAACGATATATACACCTTCATTACCGGACATTGCCCATCAATTGGGAGCAAGCAACAATGCCATCCAACTGACGCTCAGCATTTACTTCCTGGGTTTTGCCTTCGGGGTGTTTTGCTGGGGAAGGCTTTCGGATTCCATCGGACGTCGTCCTGCCATGCTGTGGGGCATCCTGGTTTATGGAATAGGCAGCTTGGGCTGCTATCTATCCGGTTCGGCCGAATGGTTATTGGTGAGCCGACTCATTCAGGCTTTCGGTGCCAGCACCGGCTCGGTTGTCACCCAAACCATTTTGCGTGAGAGCATCGATGGAGCCAAGCGTCATGCGGTGTTTGCCCAGATTTCGGCAGCGCTTGCGTTTACGCCCGCTATCGGGCCGCTCATTGGCGGATGGGTGGATCAATCTCTTGGTTTCAGGGCGGTGTTCTTGACGCTGGTTTTGATGAGCGCCGCCATTTTGGCGTATACCTGGACTTCTCTGCCCGAAACCAGGGTCAAGGCGGTCTCGAAGATTAACACCCTCTCCGTGGCCAAGCGCCTGGTCTCCGACCGCGGAATATGGGGATTCGGTTTTCTTATTGGAGCCACCAACGGCATATTGTTCAGTTACTATGCGGAGGCTCCGTTTATTTTTATTGAATTTTTTCAGATGAGTCCCGGCGGGTTTGGTTTCTTCGGTATCTTTGTTGCGATGTCATCCATCTTGGGTGCGATGCTGTCGAAAAAACTGCTGACCCGGCTCCAGGCTGAGCGCATTATCGTGATCGGTACGATCATTACGATGCTGGGGGCCCTTTGCCTTACCGTTCTTGCTGTAAGCGGAATTAGCGCCACTACAATAGATATGGTGTTCATGGTAGCGTGTGTTTTTATTCTTCTGCTCGGCATCGGAATGGCGATTCCAAATTGCCTTAGTTTGGCGCTGAACCAATATGGAGATGTGCTCGGAACGGCAGGAGCGATCTTCGGATTGGGTTATTACGTTGTCGTCAGCCTGATTACCAGCGGCATGAGTCTTCTTCACAATGGCTCGTTAATCATGATGCCCTTGTATTTTCTTGGCCTTGCCGTAGTCATGGTCTGCGTGAGCAAGAAGCTTGCTGGATATGCGCGGAGGTAGTCCGGCATTTTGTTTAAGTTTCATATAGGATTGAAAGAAGCTGTCCCCTTTCTAACAGGAGGGGGCAGCTTCTTCTTGTTCCACTGGATTAATAGAGCGGCGGTGGTACGCCTGTCGATAAAAGATCCCCCGCCGTAGTGGCAGATTTCTCCAGGGTTTGGTGCCATTTTAACTAGATATACGAGGAGGGGTTCCGAATGAAAGAGCTGGGAATCGACAACCCGGACCTGGAAAATGAGATTGTAGCGACCGTTGAGTCGGGGAATGAGCTTGAAGAGGAGCGGAAGTTGGACAAGGCTCTTACATATTATGAGAAAGCGTGGTCCATGCTGCCTGAGCCCAAGTTAAGCTGGGAGATTGCGAGTTGGGTCGCATCTTGTTGTTCCAGTGTTTACTTTGCGAGGGGAGAGTTCGAGAAAGCCAAACCCTGGAGCGAAATTTCATTGCAAACCAGAGGCTCCAATATCGACACCGGACCGCTCATTGATCTCGGCATGGTCTGTTTGGAGCTGGAGCAGCATGATGAGGCCTTCCAATATTTTGACCGAGCCTATCAATACGGGAAGAAAAGGGCCTTCCAGGGAAGACCGAAGAAATATCTAGATTATTATCTGGGTCGAATCAAAGGGTAGAACGTGGATGCGGGACAGACTTCGTGTCGATGGCTGGCCGCCGCAAATGGACTTTTTTCATATAGAATTTCAATTTCCTTTCAAAGAAATGGAGGGCGACCGAGATGAGTGAACCGTGGGCTGCTTCGATGGGCGGGGTTCCCTGGAACACGGACAAAATGAACAGCGCTGTCAAACAACTGCGGAACCGTGCTACGATCGGTTTTGTTGTCGAACAGGATTTGAATAGGCTGGGTGCGATGGATCGAATGGAGTTTCTAAAGATAGCTCGCCCAAAACGCAAAATCTCGATTTTATCCGGAATTACAAGTTTTTAAAATACCTTGAGCTCAAATGGGAAATTTGATGATCTATCGCCGATAGCGGACTGCATTCGGCTGGATACGCTGGTCCTGAACTGCGCGATCGACCAGCTTGATTTTGTCGTGGATTTGCCGCTGATGAAGTATCTGGCCGTAGACAGTTGTACATTGAACGCTTCGCTTCACGTATTGGCCGACTCGAATATAAGCATGCTGAGGCTGTCTGCCGTCCGAAACCTGACGAATATCGATGCCCTGGCGGCATGGGATCATCTGGCCTTTCTTCACTTGTCGCTGCCGAAAGTCGAGCGCCTGTGCGATTTCTCGCATATGAGGAATCTCCGGCAGCTTGAACTGGATTACATGAAATCCTTGCAAGAGATCAAGAATCTGTGGACCGCGGACAAGCTGGAGGTTCTGATGCTTAAAGAGATTCATAGGAATCAAGGCGGAAGCCTTGGACGGCTTGGCGGATATGGATTGCCTGCGGCAGGTAGACTTCCGTTTTATCGATTCCGGCAAAGGCCGGATTGCCGCCATCCGCAAGCGAATGGCTGAAGCGGGCAAAGAGGATCTTCTCTACGAGAATATCCCTGAAGAAAAGCGAATACGATCGATGGCTCTTGAACATCTGGCAAGTATCCTGATGTAAGAGTCAGACGGTACAAAATTATGAAAAGCCCGCTAGGATAGCGGGCTTTTTGCCGATTTCAATCTTTTATTCCTCTCCAGTTGCCACTGGATTCTCCTCATAGCTGATCCAATCGCTCCAGCTGCCCGCGTACAGCTTCACATTGCCGTAACCGGCTTCCTCCAGGGCAAGCACGTTCGGGCAAGCGGTGACGCCGGAGCCGCAGTATACGATGATCTCGGCATCTTGCGGAATGTCGGAGAAATGCTCGCGGATCGTTTCTGTTTCCTTCCAATGCCCGGAGTCGTCCAGAACACCCTTCCAGAAGTAGTTCACCGCCCCCGGAATATGTCCGGCCTTGGTGTCCAAAGGCTCCTCGGCTCCAGCATATCTGCGGGGCTCACGGGAATCGATAATCGTTTGGGTACCCTGCACCGACGCCTCGCGCACCTCATCTACGAGGACCAGTTTATCGGGCTTAAGCTTGATTTCATAGGGTACCGGAATGACGATCGGTTGTTCATCCGTTACCGGGTACGAGGCATTCTTCCAAGCTGTAAAGCCTTCATCCATCACATAAGCCTGTTCATGCCCGGTGTATTTCAGCAGCCACCATAAACGGCTGGCCATGGCTCCGCCCTGGTCGTCATAGATGACGACACGGCTGCTCTCCTGAATACCGGACTGGCCGAGACGCTTTGCAAGCTGATCCAGGTCCGGCAGAGGATGGCGTCCGCCATGTTGGGTGATAGGGGAGGAGAGGTCCTTCTCCAGGTCGAGATAAACGGCACGCGGAATATGCGATTCCTCGTAAGCGGCTCGTCCGCTTTCCGGCTTGCCGAGGGCAAAACGGCAGTCGACGATGACCAAATCCGGTTCATAGAGTCTCGCCAGCAGCCATTTCATTGTCACGATATTGTTCATATACCAGGACACCGCCTTCTATTAAGAAATAATGAGATTAGGTAACCGAATTATATCATATTGCTGCATTTCATTACGTATATAACTAAAAAGTCGACCTGTCTCATAGAATGATGAGATCAGGTCGACGATACCAGAATGAATGATGGCAAGAATCAGGATAAACGCTTTATTTTTTGATAGCTTGAAGCAGCATGGAGGTGTAAGCCTCGGCACCTTCCGGCTCCAGATGGACGCCGTCAGACCGGAAGTATTCCGGATGATCCTTACTGGCTGAATACCAATCCACCAGCGTAACTTTTGGGTTTTCGGCAACCGCTTTTGCCAGCATGCCGTTGACGTTCTGTTCCCAATCACGTGGAACCCGTGTGTTGATAAGCAGAATTTGCTTGGCTGTATCCAGCGGACGCAGAAGAGAATCCAGATCCTTTTTCGAAAAAGCACCGTTGGTTCCCAGCCCGATGATGATAATGCCGCCATCTATCCGATTTTGGGTCTTCATGGCGGGAATCAGGTCATCGGCCTGACGCATTTGGCGGCCTATCACCGCATCGATGTGAATGCCGGGCAGCGATTTCTCCAAATAAGGGGATACCCCGAGCATGACCGAATCTCCAATGGCCGTGATGGCGGACTTGGATACCGGAGGATTTTGAGGCTTATTCGTTGGCTTCGTATGATTGCTCTCTTTGCCTGTCGTTTCGGTTGCCGCGTCCTTGGAGGGATCCGGCATATCCGCCTTATCCTCACTAGGCTTACCCGCTTTATCTTCATTCGGTTGATCCGGGATTGTTTTCTCGGAATCAGCCTTATCGGGGATTGTGCTCCCTGCGTTGGTTTGCTCGTCTTCGTTGTCTGTTTCATTACCAGCAGGATGGTCCGGCTCTTTGTTTCTGCCAGCATCGTTATCGCCAGAACCTGTCGCTCCATCCGGAAACGGCATCTGATCCGGTGAATCCTCGGAGTCCGGCTTCTTAACTACACCAGGCTGCTTCGTGTCGGTAGGCGGAGGGGTGATGTTCCCATTCGTACCTACAGGAGGCGGCGTTTGTCCTTGCGGTGGCTCCATCGTTCCGGGCTCTCCGCCTTGAGTCTGATCCGGTTCTTCCAGGGCAGGGTCAAGGTTAAGCATGGCAGCGATATCGCCTACCGTTCTTGCAGAGGATACGCTGCTCATCATCCCCGAGCAAAAGATGCCGATTAGCATTAGCGAGCTTAGCGATACGACCCAGCCTCTTAACGAAATCGAACGGCGCCGAATGGATCGGGCCTTAAACCATAATTTTTTCAGTCCGCCATGCCGTATCGGTTCTTCAACATACTTCCAGGATAGGGCGGCCAGCAGTACGCTTGCCGCAATTTGCAGGGCAACCTGAGGCAAACTCAAATCGCCTGTACCGGATGCAGGTGAGGTCAGGATCATCACCGGGTAATGCCATAAGTAAATCCCGTAGGATCGAACGCCGATCCATAACAGGGGCTTCCAGCTTAACAAGCGGCTGATCGAAGCGCCCGGGTGCGCCAACACCGCAACGAGAACGGCGGCGGCAAGAGAGAAGAGAAACATGCCTCCTTGATAGAGGAACGAATCGTAACGGTCCACCTGCCACATCATGGAGAGTATGATAAGCATTGCCGCGGCGCCGGTCACGTTGAGTCTGCGCCGGGTAGCCCTTGAAACATGGGTGGACAGCTTCCAACTGGGCCATACGACAGCCAGCCCCGCTCCGATGAGCAGACCAAACGCTCGGGTATCCGTTCCATAGTAGACCCGGCTAGGATCATCTCCCGGTTGATAAATCACTGCCATGGCCAAAGCCGAAATCGCGGCTCCGGCAGCAATGAAAGTGAACAGCTGACCCCTGCGGGGGAAGAGCTTGAGAACCGCTAACATGATCAGCGGCCACAGCAAGTAGAACTGCTCTTCCACGGCAAGCGACCAGAAATGCCCCAGTGGAGACGGGGGGCCAAATGATTCGAAATAAGATTGCTGCTGAAAAATAAACTGCCAGTTGCTTATGTATGTAACCGCGCCGAGCACCTCACTCCGAAGCGCAGCCAGTCGCGATCGGTCAAACAGCGTAACCCATACCACAAGGAAGAACAGCATGAGCAGCATGGCCGGGAGGAGACGCCGGAACCTTCGTATCCAGAAATCTTTCAGATCGATCCGGCGCTGATGATGCCATTGTGATGCGAGAATATCTGTAATGAGATACCCGGACAGTACGAAGAATAAACTTACTCCGAGAAAACCACCGCCGGCAAAACCAAAATTCCAGTGGTATCCCATGACTCCGATCAAGGCGAGGGCCCTAAGTCCGTCGAGACCGGGCATGTAGCGTGAATGTGGCTTATCTGATACCGGCACGGGAGATCGCTCCTTTCGAAGGATCTGCGCTTATGCCGCCCTGGAACAGCCGCTGCGATAATATGTAGGACATATTCTCAAACGTCTGGGTGCTGAATGGTGAATGTGTCATTTGGAACATGGTAAACCTTCCCTTTCCTTTATAGGAGGATATCTTAAATTAAGGAGACGCATATCGAATCCTGTAATATCCTGCAACAAGATGTCATAGCTAATACTATCATTCCAGGAAAATCAGAAGGTGACAAAAAAGTGAAGCTACGGCTACATTAAGATGTCAATAATAAAACAGATTTTTCATTTGAACTGGCAAGCCTTTATGCTGAGCATATCCATTTTTCGGCAAAAAGCTGTTAGCTGTATCGTAGGAGGCCATAAGAAAGAGGAGGCCCTGCCTCCTCCAATATCCTGGATGATTCGACATCCATGATTTTCCTTTTGTTCATTTAGTATATGGATTAGATCGCGGCTCCTTGCCGTTTACGAAAAAAGGTTTTGAGTGCCTCGTACACTTCCCCTTTGTCTTTGATGACATGGTACATGAAATGGTCCAGCTTGATATTCTTATAGGCCGACATCAGCGTGCTGCTGCGATTGTATTGGTTGACCTCACCGTAACCGAACATGTTGCTTACCTTCAGCAGTTCGCCAATGAGTTTGACGCAGCGTTCATTATCGGACGTGAGATTATCGCCGTCGGAGAAATGGAAGGGATAAATGTTGTATTTGGTAGGGGGATAACGATGATGGATAATATCCAGCGCCTTCTGATAAGCGGATGAACATATGGTTCCGCCGCTTTCACCTCGTGTGAAGAACTCTTCTTCGGTCACTTCTTTCGCTTCGGTATGGTGGGCGATAAACACGATTTCCACTTTCTCGTACTGCTTGCGGAGGAAACGGGTCATCCAGAAGAAAAAGCTGCGTGCGCAGTATTTCTCAAAGGAGCCCATGGATCCGGATGTATCCATCATAGCGATAATTACCGCATTGGACTCCGGAATGACGGTATCGTCCCAGGTCTTGTAGCGCAGGTCGTCCGGACTGATGCCGTGGATGCCGGGTTTGCCGTCTCTGGCATTGCGGCGCAAATTCTCCAGGATGGTGCGCTTCTTGTCAATGTTGGACATGATGCCCTTTTTGCGGATGTCGTTGAACACGATGGATTCCGTCTCGATCTGCTCTTTATCCTTGGGCTGCAGCAGCGGGAGCTCCAGTTCCTCAAACAGCATATTCTCCAGTTCTTCCAGGCTGACCTCGGTTTCCACGATGTCCTGCCCTGCCTGATCGCCGGCTGATTCACCCTTACCGGGCTGGGCTGATGAAGGGTCGCGTCCAAGGACGTCTCCAACCTGACTGTCACCGTCGCCCTGACCGACATGCTTTTGCTTTTGGTAGTTATAGATGAAACGGTATTCGTCAAGGCTTCGGATCGGAACTTTAATGATCTGCTTTCCGTCAGACAGAATAATGTTTTCCTCGGTAATAAGGTCGGGCAGGTTGCGTTTGATGACTTCACGGATTTTATGCTGATGACGTACCTGATCCTGGTAGCCTTTGCGGTGCAGCGACCAGTCTTCACGGGATACGACAAACGACAGAGCGTCTTCATTTTGCATGGACAGTCACCTCCCAAGTATAGCCTTGACACGGTTGCCGTCTTTTCGGCTGTAGTATTTCATTATATTCGGGAGAAAGAGCGATATGTGAGTATGAATCCGGGTTTGTCGTGAAAAAGACACTTAACCTGGGATGAATCAGGCAAGTGTCTCGAAGGGGGTACTCCTTAAGCATTTAATACGAATAGGAAAAGGGCTCCGATGGTGATGATGACTACGGCGTTTACGATGGTGGCAATGACGGCCACGGCTCGCTTGCGCGTTTTGGAGAAGCAGCCTACAATGCCAAGCACCAAGCCGACGATATTGATGACCATGACGATGATGAACACGGCCGCCAGCGTGGTCATCGCTTCCAGCGTTTCCTGAGTCGGCTCAAGGATCGGTCCGTTCTCCGTCATGTAAGGCTCAATCATCGTTGTGCCAAGCGCGCCGAGCAGAATATACCCGAGCAGCGTCACGATCGACAGGATGAATGAGGCGATGCCGAAGCGGGAGTTTTTTCTGTCCTCGGGTGGAATAAATGTGGTTTTGGGTCGTTTGGGTGAATCTTGATCCTCGGATGGGGAGGAAGGTGATCGTTGATCCATGTGTTTAATCGCTCCTAACTTAAGAATTCATTCTCTAATAGGTTCATGTAGGTCTTCTATAAAAAGACATCCTTATTAATCTTTCACAAAATGGCCCTGAAATCAAGTCCAAGGCGCTTGCATACCGGTGGAAAAGCTTCTTCGAATCCGTTAAACTTAATTTGATTACATAAGGACACGGATGTCCGCTGACAAAAGGGGTTGAAAAGGCATGAGTCGTAGATTCATCGCATGGGGGTCGATCCTGATGGCATTATCTGTCGCTATCGGAGCATTCGGTGCCCATATGCTGGAGGATAAGATTACGCCGGACGAACTTGCCATTTATGAGACGGGAGTCCATTATCATATGATTCACGGACTTGCGGTCCTGATTACGGGGATTGTGGCGAAGGTTTTGGGCGAATCCCGGAAGCTGTTCTGGGCAGGGACTTTATTCATCGCGGGAACCGTCATATTTTCCGGAAGTCTCTACGTGTTAAGTATATCCGGCATCAAGTGGCTTGGCGCGGTTACACCGATCGGCGGTGTCTCCTTTATCGTGGGCTGGCTGATGCTGATGTCCTCGGCGCTGTCCCGAAAAAATGATTGATTCCAAAAAAGAACGGCTTCACCGATCCCTTCTTATGGGGCGGCGAAGCCGTTTTTTAAAATGGATGCCGTTGACGTGATACCGACTCAGCTGACGCTGAACTCGTCAATTTCATTGAGTTTGAAGGTGTACACCTGTTTCTCATCAACATGATAAACGTTGACCAGGAAATTGCTTTCGTCATAGTTGAGAATTCGGCAGGGCAGACTTGTCTGCTTACCGTGGCGGTTGGTTGTCAGGCGAACAAGGCGATTGTCCTTACTGTATACTTTAATCCATTCAAAGGGATCACTTCCGGTGAGTGGAGTTTGGACAGGAGGTACGCTTGCAGCGATCTTTTTTTCCGGCGAGGATGTCGCAGGTGGCGCAGGTGTCTCTTTCTGAGAAGCGGCAGAAGCCATCATCCCGGAGGCTCTGCTAATAACGGAATCTTTCTTGGCTTGAACCAAGGTGTTGATAATTTCTCCAAGTTCCATTCCGGACTTAACCCGGAAATCGACGACTTCAGCCTTGTCGTTCAGCATTTCTAGCAAATATTGCAAAGCCAGTGCGTTGGAGGAACTCTTGACCAGAATATCAACGTTGAATAAAAAGCCGTTATCATCGGTGACAGGAATTGTGTTCATAGCTTTTATCATTCACCAGCTTTCACAGGGTTTCTACTGAATCAAATATACCATAATTTTCGAATATTCATAGTCCTAATGTCATACATATTTCATCTTTATTCTGTTGACTTACGAGTCATTCGCACCATAAGTGTGGGCTGGAATGCATAATATCAGAGACATTCGCACCATGCCGGTTCCAAGAGAATAAACATAATTCTAAGCCGACGTGAGGGGAGGTTTGTTGATATTGGTGACTTTACTGCCGATCGATATTGAAGGACATACGGTAATGGGCGTCGAGGTAAAGCTTCCGAAAACAACGCTGCTGGCCGTATACACTTCCCGCGGCTATATTATGTGCGGTGCACTCGATGTGGGCCTTCTTAACGAAAAGCTTGCGGACCGCAAGATTATCGCAGGAAGAGCCGTAGGGGTTCGCACACTGGAGCAGCTGCTGGAGGCGCCGCTGGAATCGGTAACCCTGGAGGCGGAGAAGTGGGGCATTCATCCTGGCTTGGCTGGCAAGGAAGCGATCCTGCGCATGTTATGAGTCATGTATGCCTTACGTTACAAGAGTGATTCCTGTGCGGATCGCTCTTTTTTTAGAGATAAGAAAGTTTGCACTTCAGATGCACTAAAATGCAAACCGTAAAAAAACGGACAATTCGGCTGGAGGGCCGTTTGTCCGTTTTATGATGCCATTAAACATTCGGATATAGCGGCTATTCGAACAAGCTTTTTAAGCTTTCGTGATAAGGAGCTTGCACGACGCCTTTTTCCGTAATGATTGCTGTCACATATTCGTTCGGCGTAATGTCGAAGGCAGGGTTGTACACTTTCACGCCTTGCGGCGCTGTGCGCTTGCCGAAACCTTCCGTGATCTCTTCCGCAGGACGCTCCTCAATCGGAATATCGGCACCTGTCTTCGTATTCAGATCAATCGTGGACAGCGGGCATGCCACGTAGAAAGGAATGCCGTGAGCTTTAGCCAGAACCGCGACCCCGTACGTACCGATCTTGTTGGCGACATCGCCGTTTGCAGCTACGCGATCCGTACCGACGATAACGGCTTGGATCCACCCTTTGGACATGACCATGGCAGCCATGTTGTCTGCCAGCAGCGTAACGTCAATCCCTGCCTGTTGGAGTTCAAAAGCAGTTAAACGCGCGCCTTGCAGGACAGGTCTTGTCTCATCCGCGAACACCTTGATGTTTAGGCCCTGTTCATGAGCCAGATACATCGGCGCCAGGGCAGTCCCGTATTTGGCAGTCGCCAGTCCGCCCGCGTTACAGTGGGTAAGCACACCCATACCGTCTTTGAAGAACGGCAGCGCGTTTTCGCCGATGCGGCGGCATACATCCTCATCCTCGGCACGAATGGCCTCGGCTTCGGCGAGCAGGGCCGCATTCAGTCCGGCCGTATCGAGATCCGAATCCGCCAGCTTCTCAGCTGCAAGCTTGATGCGGTCCAGCGCCCAGAACAGATTGACGGCCGTCGGTCTGGAAGTGGCCAGATAAGCGCAGGTTTTTGCGACTTGTTGCAGCCAGCCTTCGTTATCGCTGGCTTCAACCTGCATGCCGCCGAGAACAGCGCCGAATGCTGCCGCGATGCCGATAGCCGGCGCGCCGCGGACTTTCATGGAGTGAATCCCTTCCCAGACTTCCTCCGGTGTATAGAGCCTAAGATAGACGATCTCTTCCGGGAGCAAGCGCTGATCCAGAAGGACCAGATGGTCTCCTCCCCAGTAAACCGAGCTTAGCGGTTCATAGGTGCTGGCATTGCCGGTAGTCATACCGCTCATATCGATACCTCATTTCCTTTAATTGCTTGTGTAATCAAAGTTAAAATGTCCTCAAAGGACTTCATGCTGCGGTGATGGCGCACTAGATTTTTGCCGATGGCAAGCGCTTTGCGCTGAGCAGCTTCTCTGGCCGTATCATCGGCTATGGTGTCAATGTCTGCAACATGGGACAATCCGACGATGCGCCGGATCATTTTGCAGCCCGCGAATCCTGCGGTATCCTTCAAAATCTGCGACACATAATGGTCCTGGTAGCCTGGCGTGCGGGACATTTCGTCCAAGAGGTCTTTATTCCACAGCAGGCGGAAGTTGTTCTCGAAGTGGGTCCATACGTCGCTTGCCATCTCGAGGAGTCGGGCTTCCCGGGCAGCCAGCGTATGCTCGTCCTCACTCCAGCCCGGCTGTGCCGCATAGTTGAGCAGCAGGTTGCCGATGACCGCACCGATATCGAATCCCATCGGGCCGAAATAAGCGAATTCCGGGTCGATGACCTTGGTGGATTCCGGCGTGACGAAAATGCTGCCTGTATGCAGATCCCCGTGGAGCAGAGCCTGTGCATGAGTCAGAAACTTCTCCCGAAGCAGCGCGACTTCAAAGTGAAGCGGCAGGTCGGCGCGGAGGGCTTCCGCTTCATCGGCAATGCTCTGCGCATAATTGTTATTGGCGGATTCGCGGTATGGATCTTCGAAGATTAAATCTTCGGTGATTTTGCATAAATCCGGATTGACAAAGCGGCCGGCAAGCTCCTTCTTCTTCTGTTGGTTCATCCCGAGATCCGACGTGTAGAACAACGTTCTGGCCAGGAAGCGGCCAATATGCTCTGCGAACTTCGGATAGGCATTGCCCTCAATCAGGCCTTTGCGCATGATGGTATACTCGCTCAGGTCTTCCATTACGGTGTAGGCGAGCTCATCCGAATAACCGTATACTTCGGGTACGAGGTCGGGGCAGATGGAGTACTCCGTCTCCAGCGCCAGACGTTCGATACGGGCCCGGTCGAGAGACAGCGGCCAGGATTCGCCTACAACTTTTGCATAAGGAACAGCTTGCTTGATAATGATACTATCAGTCGTATTTTTGGCGGTGACATGAAACACCAGATTGAGATTGCCGTCGCCGATTTCGCGGCATTCGAGCTCGGCATGGTCCGGGAACCGGCCCGGTATACTTTTAGCTAATCGTATAGCTTCTTCCGCGTTCAACGGATGATATGCAGACATGGATGGTCACCCCCAAATATAATAGAAGAAAAACAAAGCCAACTTTTTTGCTTGGTATTACCTAGTATAACGTTTTTTCGCGAATTTTGTATAATTTTTTGGCAAGATGAAAGGTTTGCGAAACTGATTCGCTTCGTAGTCCTAAGGGTAAACTACAAATAGACGCCCAAGCACAGGATGTACTCATATATTAATGAAGGATTAGCATTAGCAGATGGTACCAGTTACAATGGGTATACACCGCTCTGCCGAATGTTCCTTTGACGCAGTACAGGGTGCATTTCATATAGAAAAGGAAGGGATTAACCATGGCAAAAACTACATCTGGCAAAGCTGCAGGAAAAACGAAGAACGCAAGTCTGGAGCAATTGTTGAATCAACAGGTTGCGAACTTTAACGTGCTCTATGTCAAACTCCACAATTATCACTGGTATGTAACCGGTGAGCAATTCTACTCCCTTCATGTTAAATTCGAAGAATTGTATGATGAAGTTACGCTTAAAATGGATGAGGTTGCGGAGCGCCTGCTGTCGATTAAAGGCAAACCGGCTGCAACGATGAAAGAATATTTGGAACTTGCAACGGTCCAGGAGGCTTCAGGCAACGAGGATACCCGCGGCATGGTACAAGTCTTGATTGAAGACTTTGCAACCGTATCCGAGGAGTTGGCGGAAGGCATCGAAATGGCCGAGGAAGCCGGAGATGCGCCAACAGCGGACATGTTCACCGGCTTTAAAGCCGATCTTGAGAAGCATATGTGGATGCTGCGTTCGTTCCTTGGATAAAGCGTGATACAACAGAATGATGCCTGTTCTTTCCTTAGTATTTGCAAGAGCTGAGTGTGCCGGTTACCTTGCCGCGTGCCTTTTAGCTCATGCTGTTGACCTGAGCACCGTCTGTCAACGCGCGATAAACGCCGGTGCCGGATGCCGTAATGACTCTCGGGAGCAACAAGCACATATGAAGGGGAACAGGGCGAACGAAACAGGCTTGGCCGGTCTATCGGTCATGCCTGTTTTTTAATTGTTACGGTTGTCTGAATGTTGTCTGCAAAACGCTTGTCCGGTTGAAATACGTCATATTTTATTATAAAATGGCTTGAGAATCATTGATAATCAGTTTAGAATGATTATAAATAAATAATTATTTTTTGTTTTATGAAATCAGGGCGTCCAATCCTGTTATCATATAGGACAACAATACACTACCTATTCAACGGAGGGAATCTAATATGTCAACCAAGTTTGTCATTGAAGGATTGAAAGCAACAATCGAAGGCAAGGAGATCCTTAAAGGTATCAACCTTGAGATGAAGGGCGGAGAAGTTCATGCCATCATGGGACCAAACGGTACAGGCAAAAGTACTTTGGCTTCCGCGTTGATGGGGCATCCTAAATATGAAGTTACAGAAGGTAAAGTATTGCTTAACGATGAAGACGTGCTGGAGATGGAAGTTGACGAGCGCGCACTCGCAGGTCTGTTCCTGGCCATGCAATATCCGAGCGAAATCGCCGGCGTTACGAACTCCGACTTCCTGCGCAGTTCCATCAACGCACGCCGCGGTGAAGGCAATGAGATTTCCCTGATCAAGTTCATTCGTCAAATGGAAGGCAAAATGAAGGAGCTTGAGATGAATCCTGAGTTCGCTCACCGTTACCTGAACGAAGGTTTCTCCGGCGGTGAGAAGAAACGTAACGAAATCCTGCAAATGATGATGCTGGACCCGAAAATCGTTGTGCTTGACGAAATCGACTCCGGTCTTGATATCGATGCTTTGAGAATTGTAGCGAACGGTGTAAATGCCATGAAATCCGAAGAACGCGGTTTCTTGATTATTACCCACTATCAGCGTTTGCTTAACTATATCACTCCAGATTACGTTCACGTGATGATGCAAGGACGCATCGTAAAATCCGGCGGTCCTGAACTGGCACAACGCCTGGAGGCAGAAGGTTATGACTGGATTAAGGAAGAGCTGGGCATTACTGATGAAACTGTAGGTCAAGACGCGTAAATAGACGGGAGGAGGAAACGATATGACTACACAAACCATTCTTCCGGTCAACGCTGAGGCTCTGAAGGCATTGTCCGAAAGTAAACAGGAACCGGCCTGGCTGACAGACAGCCGTCTGGCTTCTCTGGAACTGGCTGGCCAGTTGGAACTGCCCAAGCTGGAGAAACAACGCATCGAGCGCTGGAACATTCAAAGTTATGGTGAATATAAAGAGAGCAGCAAACTTGCTTCCCTGGACGAATTGCCTGAGCAGGTAGCCAAACTTGTCGAAGGTTCAAGAGAAGGCGGCCTGGTTATTCAACGCAACTCGGGAACCGTACATGTAAGTCTGGCTCCGGAACTGGCTGCCAAAGGCGTCATTTTCACCGATTTGGAAACAGCGGTTAAAGAACACGCGGATTTGGTTAAACCTTATCTGCATCAAGCGCTTAAGAATGACGAGCATTCGATGGCCGCTCTGCATGCTGCTGTATGGAACGGCGGGGTGTTCCTCTATGTTCCTAAGAATGTGGAGGTCGATGTCCCTCTGCAGGCGGTTATGCTGACGGATGATGCCGAAGCCACATTTGCTCCGCATGTGTTGGTCGTAGCCGAAGCGAACAGTCAGATCACTTATGTAGACAACTACGTATCGGATTCCCTGGCTGCGCCGGTGACCCATAACGGAGCGGTGGAAGTCTTCGTTAAAAACGGAGCGAAGGTGCGTTATGCTTCCGTTCACCAATTGGCTGGCGAAGCAACCGATGTTACATTCCGTCGTGCGGTGCTGGACAATGACGCTTCGATCGAGTGGATCGTTGGCGAGATGAACGATGGCGATACAGCTAGCGATACCATGAGTATTCTGAAGGGCAACGGTTCAACATCCGATGCGAAAGTCATCGCGGTCGGCTCCGGCTCCCAGAAGATCAATTACACTACCCAAGCGAAGCATTTCGGCAAGAGCTCGGCGTCCCAGATGATCACCCGTGCAGTCATGCGCGAAGAGGCACAAGCCATCATCAACGGAATTACCAAGATCGAGAAGGGTGCAACGAAGGCGGACGGACAACAGACCGAGCGCGTGTTGATGCTCAGCCCGAAAGCTCGCGGCGACGCGAACCCGATTCTGTTGATTGACGAGGATGATGTAACAGCTGGACACGCAGCGTCCGTAGGACAAGTGAATCAGGAGCAAATTTACTACCTGATGTCCCGCGGTATCTCGCGTACCGTGGCAGAATCCTTGATTATTTACGGCTTCTTGGCTCCGGTTGTCAGCGAAATTCCGCTTGAGGGACTTCGTGACCAACTGCAGGGGCTCGTTGAAAGGAAGCTGGGACAATGATCGCCTCTGTCCGTGAGCAATTTCCCATTCTTCATCAGGAGATCAACGGACATCCGCTGGTATATCTCGACAATGCCGCGACATCGCAAAAGCCGCAGGTGGTCATAGATGCTATCAAGCGGTACTACGAGTGGGAAAACTCCAATGTACACCGCGGGGTTCATACACTCGGCAGCCGTGCTACCGATGCTTATGAAGGAGCCAGGGAGAAGGTTGCCCGTTTCATTAATGCCGAGAGTTCGGAGCAAATTATTTTCACCCGCGGTACGACGACGGCCCTGAATCTGGTAGCTTCGTCCTACGCTCGCTCTGTTTGCGGTCCTGGGGATGAAATTGTCCTGACGGAAATGGAGCATCACAGTAATCTCATACCGTGGCAGCAGGCGGCTATCGCCGTTGGCGCTACGCTGAAATATATTCCTCTGCAGCCTGACGGCACGATCCGTGTCGAAGATGTGGAGGCACTCGTTACCGAACGGACCAAGGTTGTAGCCATCGCTTACGTATCCAACGTCATGGGCGTTGTGCATCCCGTAAAACAAATTGCGGAAATCGCGCACCGTCATGGTGCCGTCATTGTGGTTGACGGTGCGCAAAGCACACCGCATATGAAAGTGGACGTCCAGGATCTGGATTGCGATTTCTACGCTTTGTCCGGCCATAAGATGTGTGCTCCAACAGGTATCGGCGCATTATACGGCAAGAAGGCGCTGCTGGAATCAATGGAGCCGATCGAATTCGGCGGAGAAATGATCAATGATGTTGGATTGTACGAATCGAACTGGAAGGAGCTCCCTTGGAAGTTTGAGGGGGGGACGCCTATCATTGCAGGGGCTGTCGGTTTGGGCGCTGCCATCGATTTCCTGGAGGAAATCGGAATGGATGCCATCGAGCAGCATGAGACGCAGCTTGCGGCTTACGCCATGAACCGCATCTCCGAGATCGAAGGCATTTCCATTTACGGCCCCCGTGAGCGAAAAGTGGGCCTCGTTACCTTTAACCTTGGCGACGTGCACCCGCATGACGTGGCCACGGTGCTGGATGCACAGGGGATTGCGATTCGTGCAGGACATCATTGCTGTCAACCGCTTATGCGTTGGTTAAAAGTATCCTCTACGGCACGCGCGAGCTTTTATCTGTATAATACAGAAGAGGACGTTGATCGATTAGTTAGCGCCTTAATCCAGACAAAGGAGTATTTTGGCGATGCAACTTGACGATTTGTACAGACGTGTCATCATGGATCATTATAAGAACCCCCGCAATCGCGGCAAGTTTGAAGAAGATGCAGTAACCATCGATTTGAACAATCCGACTTGCGGAGATCGTATTTCCTTGCAACTTAAGGTAGAGAACGGCGTGGTAGCCGATGCCAAATATACGGGGGAAGGCTGCTCCATCAGCATGTCTTCCGCTTCGATGATGACGGACGCCGTAAAAGGCAGAACGCTGGATGAAGCGATCAGTCTGGCGGACCGCTTCTCCTCCCTTATGAAAGGCGAGGCCGTAGATTTTGACGAGTACGAGGATATTGAAGCCCTATCCGGTGTCAACAAGTTTCCTGCACGCATTAAATGCGCAACACTTGCGTGGAACGCACTCCGAAAAGGAATAGACGCGAAGTAAGCGAATGAATAGATCGATAGGGAGGTAAGTTAAATGGCTAAAAAAGCACCAGAAATTGAAGAGTATAAATATGGTTTCCGTGACGAGCACAAAGCTATTTTCCAGACCGGCAAAGGTTTGACGCGTGAAGTAGTTATGGAAATTTCCAAAATCAAGAACGAGCCGGAATGGATGCTGGAATTCCGTTTGAAAGCACTGGAGCAGTTTGAGAAAATGCCAATGCCTCGCTGGGGCGGCGATCTCGACGAGCTGGATTTCAACGATATCCAGTACTATGTAAGACCTTCCGACAAGCAAGGCAAGACTTGGGAGGAAGTACCTACCGAGATCAAGGAAACCTTTGATAAATTGGGTATTCCGGAAGCAGAGCAGAAGTTCCTGGCGGGTGTATCCGCACAGTACGAATCCGAAGTTGTTTACCATAACATGCAAAAGGATCTTGAGGATCAGGGCGTTATCTTCATGGATACCGATACGGCTCTCAGAGAGCATCCGGAAATCTTGAGAGAATACTTTGCAACGGTAGTGCCTCCAACGGATAACAAATTCGCCGCGCTGAACAGTGCTGTATGGTCTGGCGGAAGCTTCATCTATGTTCCAAAAGGCGTGAAATGTGAAATTCCGCTGCAAGCGTATTTCCGTATCAATTCCGAGAACATGGGTCAGTTCGAACGTACGCTGATCATTGCGGACGAAGACAGCTTCGTGCACTACGTAGAAGGATGTACGGCTCCGATCTACAGCACGAACTCGCTTCATAGTGCGGTAGTAGAGATCATCTGTAAAAAGAATGCACGCGTTCGCTATACAACCATTCAGAACTGGGCGCCGAACATCTACAACCTCGTGACCAAGCGTGCTGTTGCTGAAGAGAATGCAACAATGGAATGGGTTGACGGCAATATCGGTTCCAAGCTGACAATGAAATATCCTGCCGTTATTCTGAAGGGTCGCGGTGCAAAAGGGATGGTATTGTCCATCGCTGTGGCAGGCAAAGGCCAGCATCAGGATGCAGGAGCCAAAATGATTCACTTGGCACCGGACACCACTTCTACCATCGTATCCAAGTCCATCAGTAAGCATGGCGGTAAAGTAACGTACCGTGGACTGGCTTCCTTTGGCCGCAATGCAGAAGGCGCGAAAGCCAACATCCAGTGTGATACACTCATCCTCGATAATGAATCGACGTCTGATACGATTCCTTACAACGAGATCAAGAATGACAACATTACGCTGGAGCATGAAGCGACCGTATCCAAGGTGTCCGAGGAACAATTGTTCTACCTCATGAGTCGTGGCCTTAGCCAGTCTGAAGCTACGCAAATGATCGTTATGGGCTTCATCGAGCCATTCACCAAAGAACTTCCGATGGAGTATGCCGTTGAGATGAATCGACTCATCAAGTTCGAAATGGAAGGCAGTATCGGCTAAATAGTTCTTATATACACAGGGGGCAAATCACTCGGGCACGAGTGGTTTGCTCCTTTTTTTTATGCTTGGATGATTACGCTATGTTGGCTTATTGTGACTTTTATGGTTGCGTGGCGTGAGCCGTCTCGACAGGACACGCGTTTTATTTTGCCAGAAATCAAGAATGAGGGGATATGGAAATGTCACAAAAGCACGCAAAAAAACCGCCAGCATACAAGCCTGACGGTTTATACGGGCTATTTAAGGGAAGAGGCTAGGCGAAAACGCCGGTTACAGAAGAATCTCTTGGATCTCGGTATTGTACTCTTTGGAGAGGTCGATGAATCGATCCTCGGTCTTCACAAGCGGACGGAAGTAATCCGAAGGATTGTTCATAACGATAATGCCGGATTCGCCAGTAGTCAGCAGAACCTTTTTGCCGATAAAGTTCGGCAGCATCTGCTGGATGAAGGCATGCGTCGGCCTGCCGTTCAGCTTACCGAAACTAAGACGATACAGCTCCCGAAGTACGGTTAACAGCTGCTGCTTGGATTGATAGACCCGATTCGTTGTCATCGCACTGTATACGTCGGCTACAGCGCAAATATGAGAGTATGGATGAATCTGGTCGGCATGGAGCGCTCGTGGGTACCCGGAAGCGTCATCCCGTTCATGGTGCTGGAGCGCGACTATAGCGGTAACTTTATCATCCATGGATTCAGAGATCATCTCATAACCATAGATGGTATGCAGCTTCACTTCCTCATATTCTTCAGAAGTCAGCTTGCCTGGCTTGTCCAGTATATCCCTAGAAATCTTGCTTTTGCCGATGTCATGGAGATAACCGGCTTTGCCGATTTCATATGCTTCCTTGTCGGAATAACCCATCCAATCCGCGATGTAATACGATAACATTCCAACTTGAATCGAGTGCCTGTAGGTATAATCGTCTGTGCCATTAAAAAGCAAAAGCAGGGAGACAACATCCGTATGCTCATTCAGAGAGCCGACTAAGGGTTTGAAAACATCGTCCACAACGGACTCATTGAATCTACCGGTTTGTGACGCTTCCGCAAATAAGGTGGAGCACCCGTCAAACGCAAGATTGAAATGGGGTTTAACCTTGTTGTATGAATCTGAAATTTCAGATGATGAATCGAGGGATACAGACAGTGCCCGTGGCTTTATTTCTATGTAATCGATACCGTGCTGCAGCAGCTTGGATATATCCTCAAAACGAAGGGTTGCTCCTTTTTGTAGAACATGAACGCCGTTTGTGTTGTAAGCATCATGCTGCATTTGATCACCGGGTATCAGGTCCGTGACATGTACTCTCAAATCATTGCACCTCTTGCCCTTATATAAGTAAAAAGATCAAAACTATCTTAGCAAGAAAATTATGGTTTTACAATGAGTAATCATGACTTATTGCCTAACGGTTGGGTCCCAGGGTCCGGTCTGCGGTCCTTTCCATTCCGAACCATCGTCCCAGATCTCTTTCTTCCAGATTGGAACGGATTGCTTCAATTGTTCAATGGCATAACGACTGGCCTCATAACATGCATTTCGATGCGGGGAGGATACAGCGATAACCACACTGGTTTCTCCAATACCGACCGTACCGATACGGTGGGAAATCGCACATTCCGTGCCGGGCCATTGTCGAAAGATCTCCGCGCATATTTGCTGCATCTCTTTTAGCGCCATCGGGATGTATGCTTCATACTCCAGCGTAACCGTTCTCATCTGGCCAGTCATCTCTCGCGTTGTACCTACAAAGGAAAGGGTTGCTCCATGATTATCATGATGAACTTTGGCAATGGTTGCTTCTACGGACAGCGGGTCGTAGGATATAGAGCACTTCCCATCTGCCGAGGACCTGGATCCGGAGTCTTGCGGGGCGGATCCGTCACCACCGGACACAGGGGGAATCAGAGCTACCTCGTCGCCGCTCTGAATAAGCTGTTCCGAAGGCGCATACTCTTGATTGACCGCGACAAAAGCCGTGGCAATCTGGGATTTGGCATCAGGATAAGCTTCACCAAGCAGCAGCTTTAATTCCCCGGCTGTAAGGGGAAAGCCCGGTACGTTGAATGTAAGCGAAGCTGTGCCGATCCGATCAGCTAATCCTGCAAATAGTAATATCGAAATGGTTGTTGACATTCTTCATCACCTCGTAATTCTTATGGGCTACAATATACCATATTCTTCGCTAAAATGTTATGCTTGTAAGACCGGAAATTATCGAATAACGAACTTGGGGAGGGGGCCGCCAGATGGGGTTAGGAAGCAACAAACAGAAGCTGACGATATTGTATACCAACGATATACACAGCCATTTTGAAATGATGAGTAATGTGGCGGCACTTATTTCCCGGGAAAAGACGGCTGCCGGTGATGGGGCAATCGTACTGGATATCGGTGATCATATGGACCGGGCATCCGTGGAAACAGAAGGCACCATGGGCCAAGCCAATGTGGATGTCATTAATTTGACAGGATACGACGCCATTACGATTGGCAATAACGAAGGGCTCACCATTTCGTATGATGTTCTGGAGAGCGTATACGCCGGACTGCAGTGTCCCGTTGTGTGCTGCAACATAAGTGAGACAAAGAGCGGTGATCCTCCTCCATGGATGAAGCCTAATGTGATCCTGGAACGAGAAGGCATTCGGATCGGGCTTACCGGCGCAACGGCTGCTTTTGCAGGATTTTATCAATTGTTAGGCTGGGAAGCCGGAGATCCGGTGCAGGCTATTGCCGAGCAAGTGCGGGCGCTTCAGGGCCAGTGTGATATCACGATCGTTTTATCCCATTTAGGACTAACGATTGATAAAAGATTAGCAGAAAATGTTGAGGGAATTGATGTTATTCTTGGCGGTCACACCCATCATATCCTCGAGGAGCCTCTGATGATCGGGAAGACAGCCGTCTGCGGTGCAGGCAAATTCGGACAATATGTAGGTCGTCTCGTCATGCAGCGCAGTCATGCAGAAGATCGCTTTACCTGTATAGAGGGAAGTCTGCTGCCCGTGGATAAAAACTTGATGGAACCCATCGTAGAGCAGGCGATCATGAGACACCATGAGCTGGCAAGGGAGAAATTAACGGAGGCCGTAGCCGTTATTGACCGTAGTCTGCCCATTCACTATGAGGAGGAGTCGCCGTTTGCGAACCTGCTGGCTCAGGCCGTGCTGCAGCACACGAATGCCGATTTTGCCATCGTTAACTCAGGGCAGCTGCTCGGACCGCTGCCGGAGGGCGAGATCAGCACCGGTATGCTGCATGGCCTGTGCCCGTCCCCGATTAATCCCTGCGTAGTGAAGCTGCGCGGAGAACATATCTATCAAGCACTTGAGGAAAGCCTGCTCCAGGAGTTCAGCGGGAAGAAGATACTGGGCTTTGGCTTCCGCGGTTATATATTAGGCGGCCTGGCTGTTGATGGATTGAAGATTCACTATGACAAGAACGGAGAGCCTTATCGCAAGATCACGCATATCTCTATGAAGGGACAACGGCTAGAGCCGCAACGAGAATACAAGGTGGGAACACTCGACATGTTCACTTTCAAAATCGGATATGAGTCGTTGTCACTTGGTAAGGATACGGTATATATGCTGCCGGAGTTTATTAGAGACTTGCTGCGAAGTGAGCTTTCGAGGCCCGGTTCGCTTGAAGAGTCCATGATCCCACGCTGGATATCCTGACAATCCCCGACTAACTTCCTTTGGCCGAGCATACATATGAGGAGGACAAAGGTAAGGGAGGGGAAGGACCATGGATTTTATCACATCCATTATACTGGGGATTGTGGAAGGAATAACCGAATTCATTCCGGTGTCTTCCACAGGCCACATGATTTTGACGGCTAAGGTACTCGGTTACGACGATCAAACTCCGATCATGAAGACGTTTGAGGTTGTCATTCAGCTTGGTGCCATTATGGCGATCGCGATGGTTCACTGGAATCGGATTTTGAATCTGCTTGGCTGGAGCCGAAGTGAGCCGTTGACCAGGAACACGCCTCGAAGACGATTGAATTTGATCCACATTTTTTTGGGGATTGCACCGGCTCTGCTGGTTGCTTTTTTTGCGAGGGATTTCATCAAAAGTCTGTTCCATGCCCAGACGGTGTTGTTTGCACTCGTTGCCGGCGGTATTTTTATGATTTTTGCAGAATGGTACAATAAGCATAAAGTTCAAGTAACATCGCATGATTTGGATGATATGACATACAAGCAGGCCCTTCAGATTGGCGTTTACCAGATCATATCCGTATTATGGCCGGGATTTTCCCGTTCGGGTTCCACCATCTCCGGTGGCATGCTTAGTGGGGTAAGCTATAAGGCATCGGTCGATTTCTCGTTCATTATCGCGATTCCCATTATGTTTGCCGCAGCAGGATATGAATTACTGGATTCTTACCGATATTTTACAGTAGACACGATCGGCGTATTTCTTGCCGGATTCATCGTTTCGTTTGTTGTCGCTTATTTTGTCGTCTTAGCCTTCATGAAACTCATACAGAAGATAAGGCTTACTCATTTTGCGATCTACCGTTTTGTTCTCGCTGCCGTTTTTTGGCTGTTTATCATGCATTAAGCAGGAGGAGACATAAGGAGGAGATCCGGCTTCTTCGTATCGTGATCCACTGAAGACTAGACGCTATATCCCACACAAGTTTGATCATAGCAGAGGAAGTGACGGATTTTGCGTCTTATACCTATCAACGCGTTGAAGCCGGGGATGGTTCTTGGTAAAAGAATATATAATAGCGATGGTTTAATCCTGCTTGCCGAAGGCGTGGAGCTGACAACAGGGCTGATCCGCCGTCTGGGCACGTTGGAACTCGGGTATGTCTATATCGAGGATCCGATGACAGAGGATATCATGGTTCCGGAGTTGTTGACCGAGGAAACCCGGCTGCAGGCGATCCAGTCGATTCGGACGAGCTTCAAAACCCTGGAGAGCCAGGCTGCTCTGAAGGGAAGCTTCCTTCATTTAGGCAAAACGTTCTCCGGGATGATGGAGTCTATTATGGATGAAATATCGGATCATGACGAGTGCATGGTGCTGCTGACCGATATGAATACGAACGATTACAACTTGTATCGTCATTCTCTTAACGTATGTCTGTATTCAACGGTTCTTGGCGTGTCTTACGGGTATAATCGGGAGGAGCTGAAGGTGCTGGGCTTGGGAGCATTGCTTCACGATATCGGCAAGACGAGGATATCCCAGAAGCTGCTGAATCATCCAGGACGGCTGAGCGAGGAAGAATTTCGCGAGGTTCAGAAGCATACCGAGATCGGGTTCAAAATATTGAAAGACGAACCGAACATTCCGTTGCTATCGGCGCATTGCGCCCTGTCGCATCATGAACGCCTGGATGGCAGCGGTTATCCCAGAGCCTTGAAGGGACCTGAGATCCATGAATACGCCAAATGGATTGCGATTACGGATTCTTACGATGCGATGACAACGCAGCGGGTGTACAAGCCTGCCTTATTGCCGCATCAAGCGGTTGAGGTGATGTATGCTGGCTCGGGAACACTGTATGAACAGTCATTCCTGGCGATGTTTCGGGATCGGGTAGCGATATATCCTCCAGGGATCACCGTGAAATTGCATACGGGTGAAAGTGGAGTGGTATCCAAAATTCACGCACATGTGCCGCATCGACCCGTTGTCCGCGTATTAACGGATGCCGAAGGCACCCCGCTATCTGCACCTTACGAATTGGATTTGTCTGAAACACTGGCCATTATGATCGCTGGTATCGGGCGTGCACCATAGATCAAACTTGACCTTAAGGAGGTTGACTCGTGAGACGTAACGGCCATACAACATTGCTGCATACATGGGGGCGACAGATATACCGCTACCGTAAAGCCATTGTTGTGACCTGGCTTCTTTTGTTTTGCGGGCTGCTTCCGTTTGCGTTCAAGCTGCCATCCATTCTGCAGCACAACGGGTTTTCGCCGAAGGATAGTCCTGCCCAGATCGGGATTGAGAAGCTGGAAGAGGGATTAGGATTGTCGGCTGCCTCGCTGGATATTGTCGTAGTCAGTCAGCACGATGAGAATCTGACGGCAGGCACGGCGCAGAGACGAATATTGACGGAGCTGGAGCCTTTGCGAGCCCGTCCTTATGTCAGGGATATTGATATGAATATGGCAGCTCATAAGGCAGGCCAGGATCATATCGTATCTGTGACGGTGCTGCTGGATCTGGATGCCACGGAAGCCTTGAAGCAGTTTGAAGAGATTAGAGACTCGGTTCCCGACATCACGGGAGCGGATACTTACATAACAGGGAATACCGCCATCTTCGCCGATATGAACCAAGCCGTCAAAAGCGATATCATCCATGCCGAGATGATAGGCATTCCCGCAGCTCTGCTCATCCTGGCGGTTGTATTCGGAACATTGACTGCGGCGCTCCTTCCATTGTTAGCCGGTGTTGCCAGTGTGGTGGTCACGATGGGAATCTTGTATTTCGTCGCTTTGGCCGACGGTTCGATCAGCAATTTCCTTCCGAATGTCGTAACGATGCTGGGCCTGGCCGTGGGTATCGATTATGCGCTGCTGGTCGTAAGCCGCTTCAAAGAAGAGATGCGGATACGGAGCGGAGATGTAGGAACTGCCCTGGCTGTCACTTGCGCAACCGCCGGCAAAGCAGTGATGTTCTCCGGGGCGGCGGTGTTGATCGGTTTTGTGGCGATGAGTTTCATAGACCTGCCGATCTTCCGTTCCTTCAGCATAGGCGGCATTACCGTCGTGCTGTTATCGGTGCTGGCCGGTAACACACTTCTTCCCGCATTATTGGCAATATTGGGCCCGCGCATCGATGCGCTCCCTCTATTCCCTGCCGCATACCGGACGCTCCGGGCACGGCAGACCTCCGGTATGTGGAGAAAGCTCTCCAGATTTGTTATGGCGCATCCTGTGACCATCTCTATCGCCGCGATCGGTTTACTGCTGGTGGCGATTTATCCGGTTCGGCACATGAATATCGCCATCCCCGCGGCCGAAGTGCTTCCCCCCGCCTATGAATCCCGTTATGGTCACGACCTGCTCATACAGGCTTATGACGAACGTGAATTGAATTCGATCGTTGTGGCTGTAGAGCTTCCGGCCTCTTATGAGGACCCGCGCAGCATCGAGCGAATGAAGGCATATACAGATGAGATACGGATGATGCCGGGCGTGAAGCAGGTAGAGAGTTACCTGAGCATTGGCAGAGGATCGGTGGAAGAAGCATCGAAGTATTTGTCCCGCGAAGATATCCGCCAGCAGCTGGAGCAGCATCGTTTTGTTAGGGGGAATGTAGCAGCCGTCGCCGTGATCCCGGAATATGGGGAATCCCATGCACTTACGATGCAGCTTGTCCGAGCGTTACGGACGATGGACACGAATGAGCTAACGACCTATGTTACCGGAAGCCCCGCATACAAACTGGATATCATGGAAGCCATCCATCAGAATATCTCCTTCGTTCTGGTCTTTGTATTTGTAGTTACCTATGTCATTCTGCTCCTGGCGTTTCGGTCGGTCTTGCTCCCTTTAAAAGCAAGCGTAATGAACATGCTCAGCCTCGGCGCCGGACTGGGTATCGTGGTGTGGGTATTTCAGGAGGGGATAGGCGCGCAGTGGCTGGGTATTTCCTCTACGGGATCCATCTTTGCGCTTTTGCCGATCCTGATATTCTGCGTGGTGTTCGGCATATCGATGGACTATGAAGTCATGATGCTCTCGCGAATGATGGAGAATTATGAACGGACGGGGGACAACGAATTCAGCACGGCTGAAGGTCTGGAGAGCACAGGCGGGCTGATTACAAGCGCTGCTCTGATTCTCGCCGTCGTCGTGGGTGCGTTTGTATTTACGGATAATGAAGTGATGAAAGCGATCGGTTTAGGCCTGACAGCAGCCGTTCTGCTGGATGCCACCGTGATTCGAGTGCTGCTTGTGCCTGCGTTTATGAAAATGATGGGCAGAGCGAATTGGTGGAGTCCAAGTTGGATGTTTCCGGCACATAAGCTTACTTCCAAGGAACGTTCGGACAAAAATGGGGAAACCGGATGATTTCCCAGCCGAATCAAAGCAGAAGCCTTCTGATTGGGTATGTTATAATCATATAATGGACATTATCAAAACCGTAGAGTACATAAAGCGTAAGTTGTACTGAATGAATCGGTAATTCAAAGAAATAAGGTGAGTGAACCATGAGTAATACAGCACAGCCATTTCCATCAGCCGTAAGGCCCATTTCGCCGAGTTATGATCCTTGGGATCCGATAACTTCACTGCGCGAGCATGGTCGTCATGTGCTGACCAGTGTGGAAATGACAGTGACGCATCTTTGTAATATGCGCTGTGAGCACTGCGCTGTCGGTGATATGCTTGTGATGAAGGAAGCCCCGATGTTGCCCCTCGATACGATGCTGAAGCGATTGGACGAGGTAGAGCATCTGCAGACGATCAGTCTCACGGGCGGTGAACCGGCATTTCTGGGCAAAACGGTGGATAACGTGATTGTTCCCTTGCTCAAGTATGCCAAGGAAAGGGGCATCCGGACCCAGATTAACTCCAATCTGACACTTGATATGAGTCGGTATGAGAAGATGCTGCCTTATCTGGACGTTATGCATATCTCATTCAATTATTTGAATGGGGACGACTTCTATGAGGTCGGATTTGCGAATAGCGCACGTCCTGTCTCCAAGGAAACGGCATACAAAATGTACGATACGATGCTGGTCAATTCGGAGAAGCTGAGTGCAGCGGGCATGTACATATCCGCTGAATCGATGATTAACTACCGGACGCATACGAAACTCAGCGGCATCCACAAGCTGATCAAGGATATGGGCTGCAAACGGCATGAGGTTCACCCGATGTATGCCTCAAACTTTGCTTCCGCTCTGCCCGTATTGTCCTTGAACGATACGAAAGCCGCCATCCACCATTTGCTGGATGTCCGGGATCGGGACATGTGGATGCTGTTCGGAACGCTGCCGTTCTATGCCTGCAGCTCCGATGATCATGATCAAGAGATCATTCGCCGCCTGCGGCAAGAACCCAACGTAACGGTCCGGAATGATCCCGATGGCCGTAATCGGGTGAATGTGAATTTATTCTCGGGCGACGTGTATGTAACGGATTTTGCTGATATCCCGGCTTTTGGTAATATTAAGGAACAGAAGCTTGACGATATTTTTAACGAATGGACAACAGGACACCCGTTGAACCAAACGGTTAACTGTCACTGCGATGCCGTGAGCTGCTGTGGGCCGAACCTGTTGGTGGCCGACATGTACTACCGGGGTGTGGATTTCAAGTCAAGACAAGCAAAGACAAACTAGAACCCTAGAAAGAAGGCGTGTCATCATGGCGGAGGAATTTGAGGTCGGGAAACTGATTTTGAATTTGCTCTTGGTTTTCCTACTCGTTTTGTTGAACGGCGTATTTGTAGCCGCCGAATTTTCACTGGTGAAAATGCGTCAATCCCGGTTGACCCAGCTCGTTAGCGAAGGGAACCGGCTGGCAGGCATTGCCTTGAAAGTAAACCAGAAGCTGGATGCCTATTTATCCGCAACCCAGCTTGGGATCACATTAACTTCCCTGGGTCTTGGCTGGATTGGGGAGCCTGCTATTTCTGAATTGCTGGTGGCCCCCATTATGCATAGCATTGGATTTACGGATGAGCGACTGATCGGCACAATATCGGTGGCGGTCGGCTTCTGTATTATCACCTTCCTGCATATTGTGTTAGGGGAGCTTGCACCGAAATCTTTGGCTATTCAGCGGACCGAGGGCACGGCTCTGATTCTGTCGGCGCCGCTGCTCTGGTTTTATCGTATTTTTCTGCCGGTGATCTGGGTCCTGAATGCTTCCGCCAATCGGATTCTGAAGATGGTTGGCATCGAGCCGGCAAGCGAGGCCGAAGCCGCCCACTCCGAGGAAGAGATTCGGATTCTGATGAACGAGAGCGCAAAGAGCGGTGTTATTGACCAGAACGAGATGAAATTAATGGACAACCTGTTCGATTTTTCTGACTTGAGAGCCAGAGAAATTATGCTGCCAAGGACGGACATGGACGTTCTTTTCACCAATTTTACCTTGGAAGAGAATCTTCGGATCGTCAACGAGACAAAGCATTCCCGTTACCCGGTTGCAACGGACAACAAAGACCGCATTATCGGGTTTGTCCACATTACTGATCTCTTGCTGGCGGAGCCTGAGAAGCAGCGTGATCTGGCTTCCTTGATGAGACCGATTATGGACGTATCGGAATCGGCGGAGATCAGTGAGGTGCTGCGGAAGATGCAGGCAAGGCATGAGCAGCTTGCGCTCGTGGTGGACGAATACGGGGGGACGGCCGGTATTCTCACAGCCGAGAAGATTCTGGAAGAGATTGTCGGGGACCTGTACGATGAATTTGAAGATGAGCGGCCAGAAATTGAAGTGTATGATGAGTACTTTTCAGTGGACGGGCGGATGCTCATTGAAGAAGTGAATGATTTGACCGGCTTGATGATTGAAGAGCATAACGTGGATTCCATTGGCGGTTGGTTGTTCAAGGAGCTTGAAGGGAACCCGGCGGTCGGGAAGAAAACCGCCTTTAACGGGGTGGTCTTTGAAGTAGAGGAGTCTACACGGTTGCGTGTAACTCGCGTCATGATTCATCAGAAGCTCGAGAGCAGCTTCATTTAGAACTAGCAAGACTCTATTTGTTAGGAAGTGGATTATGTCGATTAAGCAGCTGATATTTATCGGTCTCGGTCTCCTGTTGCTGTACGGAATGTTTACGGTTGGAGCTCCATTCTTGTTGGCCATCGTGATTGCTATTGCATTGGAGCCGTTAAATCGGCTCTTAATGAAAAGACTTCGGTTGAACCGCATCGCGGCCGCAACGGTGACAAGCACGCTATTCCTTCTTTTGATGCTGCTGCTGGCTTATTTAATCGGTCTTCAGGTGTTTAACCAACTGGTCGAATATTGGAGCCGGGCTCCGCAATATTTTGAAGGGGCCAACGAATTCCTTCAGCATACGATTATTCAGGCGCAAGACATGCTGAACGGTATTTCGCCGGGTCTTGCCGACAGTCTTACCGAATTCATGTCGAATATTTCTTCCTATGTGCAGTCGCTTGTCAATACGGTATCATCGACATTTTTGTCCTTTGCCAAAACGCTGCCAAACCTGTTCGTCACGTTCATTGTATTCTGCGTAGCGGTGTATTTGTTCGCTTTCAGCCTCGATACGATGCGTGAGAAAGTGTTGTCACTGTTTGATGAGACATCACAGTCGCAGGTGAACGAAGTCCTGATCAGCCTGAAAAAATCCATTTTCGGATTTTTGCGGGCACAGCTGCTCCTCAGCCTGTTTACGTACGTGATCACGCTGCTCGGCTTGCTGGTATTAGGCGTTAACTATCCGCTTGCCATCGCCCTGCTTGTCACCATTGTCGATATTCTGCCGATTTTGGGCGTAGGTTCCGTCTTGATTCCATGGTCAATCTACCTGCTCGCGGTAGGCGATATTTTTACAGGGATTGGCTTGATCTTCATGTTCATTCTAATTACGGTGATCCGCCGCGTGCTGGAACCGAAGGTCATAGGGGATGCCGTCGGAATCGGCGCATTGCCTGCCCTGGTCAGCATGTATGTCGGATTTAAGCTGGTTGGTGTGATCGGATTTTTTATCGGCCCCTTGGTCGTTATTATCTATTCCGCTATGCGTAAAGCCGGCTTGTTCCAAATTAAAATTAAATTTTGAGGACAACTCGAAGAGAACCCTTTTCCCGGAAATATTCCAGGGGAGAGGGTTTTTTTGTCAATTTGGAGTTCATTTTCTGGGCGGAAGACATATGTTAAATACGAAGAGTCCTTGATAACAACGGATCGTAACGATAAGGAGGAATACCTTTTGAAGGAAAATCCAGAGGTGCGCGTATACCCTGTATTTCATTCGCCATTTGATCCATGCCCTCCCAAGCTCTACAAATCGTATGTGGTACCTGTTAACCAGTATGTGGTGTTTCAACCGCCAGGACTGCCGCAGTTCAGCCCTGCCGAGGCGCTGAGACACGGGACGTTATGGCCATCCTTGTATAGCCCGTATACCTCGCGAAAATTTAAAGGAGAGTGATCGGCGGTGAATGAAGCCAGACCCCAGGTTGGAGATCTGAAGTATTACGAAATGCTGGAGCAGCTTCAGGCATTGGATTTTGTCCTGGTGGAGCTGAACCTGTTTTTGGACACCCATCCGGATGATCTCAAGAGCATCGAGCAGTTCAATAAACTGACACAGGAAAGGACCGTGCTCGCGAAGCAATTTCAAGAGCTGTACGGGCCGCTGCAAAATTTTGGCCGTGCTTATTCCAAATATCCGTTCGAATGGGCCCAAGGGCCTTGGCCTTGGCAGGTTTAACGGTGACGGTGTTGGCAAGCGGGCTGCTGCTTTTTTCACCACATGCATGCAGCCCTCACGAAGAGGAGAAGCGAGAACAAGGAGGCGGACGATCCCATGTGGGTATATGAAAAAAAGCTTCAGTATCCGGTACGCGTAAGTAAATGTGATCCAAGAATGGCGAAGTTCTTGATTGAGCAGTACGGGGGGGCCGATGGGGAGCTCGCGGCAGCGCTCCGCTACTTGAATCAGCGGTATACCATTCCCGATAAGGTGATCGGGTTGCTGAACGATATCGGAACCGAGGAATTCGCGCATCTTGAAATGATTGCCGCTATGGTGTTTAAATTGACGAAAGATGCAACGGTTTCGGAGATGGAGGCTGCCGGATTAGGCGCGCATTACGCCAATCATGATCATGCGCTGTATTATGAGAATGCCGCCGGGGTCCCTTGGACAGCAACCTATATTCAAGCAAAAGGCGATCCGATTGCGGATTTGTATGAGGATATTGCGGCAGAAGAGAAGGCACGCGCTACATATCAATGGCTCATCGACATGACGGATGATGTGGATTTGCAGGACAGTCTCAAATTTTTGCGGGAACGTGAAATTATCCATTCCATCCGCTTCAGGGAAGCCGTAGAGATCATCAAGGAAGATCGGGCAACGAAAAAAATATTCTAGGGGAGAGGATATCGTTTCGATATCCGAATGAATAAAACAATGACAGGCCCGGTCGATATCTGTCCGGGACTGTCATTGTTTATGTTAGATAGGAGTTATGGGGCTATTATATCCCGTACGGCTGCTGATCCGAGTCATGATAGGGCAGCCGGACCGTAAATGTAGTTCCTTGCCCCTGCTGGCTCTCTGCCTGAATCGTGCCACCATGAGATACGATAAATTCCTTGGCAATCGCCAGACCCAGTCCCATGCCGCCTTGATGCCGCGCACGTGCTTCATCCGTGCGGTAGAAGCGGTCAAAGAGATAGGGAAGATGCTCCTCCTCAATCCCTGGACCTGTATCCCGAATATCAATTCGAAGCATGCCGGAAGCGGGCTCCTCTTGTAACGTGGTGTGGACAAGCCCGCCTTGGGGTGTATACCGGACCGCGTTGATGAATAGATTCAGAAACGCCTGTGTGGTTCGGCTTGAATCCACGGGAACGGAGGTGCGCTCCGTAGTGCTCGTCAAACGCAGGGTCAAGTTCTTGGCGTCGGCATCTGGCTCGATGCGCTCCTGTATCTGACCCAGAAGAACCAGCATGTCCGTGGGTTTCCGAACCAGCGGCAGCTGCTTCGCTTCGGCCAGAGATAGTTGGTGGAGGTCGCCCACGAGACGGGTTAAGCGAATCAACTCATCCTGGATGGGAAGCAAGTGTTCCGGCTGGATCGGTTGCCTGCTCTGTTGAAGCAGATCCAGCTTGCCTCTTACGATCGTCAGCGGTGTTCGAAGCTCGTGCGCGACATCAGCCACCAGATTGCGGCGGACCGTCTCGGACTGCTCGAGCCTGGAAGACATTCCGTTGAAAGCAACCGCGACCCTCCCGTATTCATCCTCCGATGTGACGGGAGCCTGAACACCGTACTCGCCTTGACCGAGTCGTTCGATGGCCGGTACGAGTTTGCGCAACGGCGCGGTCAGCCTCCGCGATACCCAGTAGGCGGCTCCGAGGGAGAGCAGGACGAAGAGGACAGTACCTCCCCCCAACAGAATGATGATGGAGGTGGGCGTGCCGATCCGAAGCTTGGTCAGGTTTGCCACATCCGTATCATAATAATACATGTCCGCGATCGGTTCGCCTTCAAAATATAACGTTCGTTTAACCCCCAAGCGTTTGATCTGCTTCTCCACCGCGTCTCCCTCATGCAACAGTATCGTTTGTTCCCTGGATACCAGCAGCATACTTTCCTGACGGTCGGCTGCACGCGGACTTTCGGCTAACCATGCCTTATCCTGTATGGCATTGAAGGTATGCCCGTTCTTCACATAGTAGCTGAGCAGCTTGTCTTGAAGCTGATTCATTTCTTCTTTACGCGAGGTTTGCAGTATGACATCCATGGAGTCGCGGATCACGATATACGTAAGAAGGACGAATACGGTGCTGAATCCGATAATAAACGACGACATCACGATGAATATTTTGCGTCCAACACTCATGGCTGCTGTTCAAACCGGTAACCGAATCCATACACCGTTTTTATAAAAACCGGCTCGGCAGGGTCATCTTCGATTTTTTTGCGGATCCGGCTGATATGGGCGTCCGCGGTCCGTTCATCATTATGGATATCGTCCTCCATGGCCGCTTGAAGCAGCTGCAAACGGCTGTATACCACGCCCGGTCTGGAAGCAAGGGTAAGGAGGAGCTTGAATTCGGTAGGAGTCAGCTGGATCTCCTGGCCGCGTTTCCATACCCGGCATTGGGTTTCCGAGATCGTTAATTCGCCGCGCTCAAGCAAATCTTCGGATACCGAACCGCCTTCCATTCTGCGCAGAACTGAACGAATCCGGGCAGCCAGCTCGCGGAGTGAGAAAGGCTTGGTCATATAATCATCCGCCCCTACCTCAAGCCCGATTAGTTTATCCGTCTCCTCAATCCTTGCCGTAACCATAATGATGCCGACACGGCTTGATTTTCTGAGCTCGCGGCATACCTCAATGCCGCTTAATTCAGGCAGCATCCAATCGAGTATGACCAGGGAAGGCTTGAAATCCCTCGCTTTGGCCAAAGCCTCCGTACCTGTGGCTGCGGTAACAATCTGAAATCCCTCTTGCCGGAGGAACGGCTCCATAAATTCTATGACTTTCCGTTCATCGTCCACAAGAAGCAAGGTATGTGCCATGCTGAATCCTGCCTTTCTTTTGATTCGTTAGGTTTAACCCTAAATCCACCCCATTATATACGGTTTCCAGCCGCAATTGGAAAATTTCACGGAATACGCAACCCATCATCACAAGATCACAACATTCCGGTGATAGGATGGTACCCGTAAAGATTATGAAATAAGAGAGGGGAGGGATACCGATATGAGTCAACAAGCTTCATCTGTAAGAAAAACACCGCTCGCCGTCTGGATTTCAATAGGGCTGGCATGGATTTTTGTTGTTTGCATTGCCATTCAGACTCTATTTGCCGGGATGGCGCTGTTTCACGATGGTTCGATGTGGAGAAGTCATACCCTGTTTGTCCATTTTTTTGAAATTGTGCCGCTGCTTATGCTGCTTTCAGGTTTTGCAGGCAAGCTGCCCGCCAAGTATAAATGGAGATCATTGGTCCTGTTGTTATTGGTTTTCAGCCAATATTTCACGGCCAATTTCCCTGGTGCGGGTGCATGGCATCCGGTTATTGCCATCGGATTGTTCTGGCTCGCGGTGGATACGGCGCGCTCCGTACCGCCGTCCTATCGTCAGGGACAGGAGGGGTAGATTGAAATGAAAGGCCTTGCGGTGTTGGTAATGGCTTTAATCGGAGGTTTTGCGGGCGGGGTCATTCTGAATGAAGTAATTGCCGTGATATCGCACGTGTTATATGGAGGAGACGAAGATGGGTTGAAGGGTCTCAAGTATCTTCCGGTAATTACCTCTGTATGGTGCGCTGCCATATTAATGATTTGGCGGCCGCGTCCGGCCTTCAAACGGTAAGGCCAATCAGGAGGCACCTACCGTCACCCTATTACCCTTCAACCGCCAGCGATACCCAAACGAACAGAATATAGAACAGGATGGGGATCATCATCCCCATGGACAGCAGGAGCCATACAAGCGGCGTCCGGATCATCTCTTTAACAATAACGATCGGGCTGCGGACATACCGTCCTTTCTTAAGGCGGCTCACCATCCGCTTGAGAATGGCAGCTTGTTCATGAGGCTCATAGCGGCTTAGCTCTGTCAGCAGCTCGTCTTCCAGCTGCCCAATTGACGGCGCAGTATCAGACTCCCTTGTTCCAGGCATGTCAATCACCCTCTCATTCGTACTCGTTATATGTATAACAACTATAAAGCTCCCCTAGTTACGCATATTTTACAGGCGATAGATCAAAAGTAATGAGGAAATGGGGTTTGCAGATGTGATATGGTTCCTATATGATGAGGAAAGATTAGACTAGAATCAGATTATATGGAGCAAAGGGAAGGGAAGGACCAAATTGGAAAATACAGCAACGTTGATCAAGCCGGAAGCGATGATATTTGACATGGATGGAACGCTGTTTCAGACGGAGACCCTGCTGCTGCCCGCCTATCACAAATTGTTCGACATTTTGCGTGAAGAGGGGCATTATGAGGGCGAAACGCCGGATGAGGAGCTCATGCTTGGATGTCTGGGAATGCTGCTCGAAGACATTTGGAAGATTGTCATACCGAATGGAACGCAGGCGGCCCATCGCCGTGCCGACGAGCTGCTGCTGCAGCTGGAGCTCGAAGGCTTAAACAATGAAGCAGCCGTATTGTATCCTGAGGTGAAGGAGACGCTGGAGGAGCTTCAACGGCGCGGCGTCCGATTGTTTGTTGCCAGCAACGGCTTGGAGCATTACGTGAAAGGCATAGCCGAAGCGAGAGGGATCATGTCGCTTTTTGAAGGCGTCTACAGTGCCGGAGAGCATGGAACGGCTTCCAAGGTGGATTTGGTAAGACTGCTGCTGGATGAACACGATATCCGGGACGCCTGGATGGTAGGGGACCGGTCATCGGATGTGGAGGCGGGCAAAGAGAACGGACAAACCGTCATTGGCTGCCGCTATGCAGGCTTTGGCGGGGAGCAGGAGCTGAAGGGATCCGACGTCGTTATTCATTCTTTTTCACACCTGCTGAAGCTTCATGATCAAGCCGAGTAGATAGAATAGATAGGAGTCACAAAGGCTGTTCCCAAGAGTAGCAAGTACCCTCTTGGAAACAGCCTTTGTGCGTTTCTGGCTTAAGCATTTTTCGCGGATTTTTTTTGACTGTACACCCACAGCGCATATTCTAAAGGCTTCACCATGGATTCACGGTAGGCGGCCATATCGCCGATTTGGGAGAAGACTTCCCTTGATGGCTTCGGATTCACCTCGAGGAGGAGAATTTTTCCGGTTTTGTCCACGGCCAGATCCAGGGCAAGCTCGCACAAGCCTCCATACTGTCCGTCAAGGAATTGGGCTACATCTACACCGAGGGAATCGGCTTCCTCGCGGATGTTGGCGCGCTTTACCGGATCTGTGATCCATTTACTTAACAATTCTTCCATGTTGGTCGCGCGTCCGCCGCCATGCAGGTTGGAGGTAACGCTCTTCGGCGCCCCGACGCGCCCCACACAACCGGTCACTTGCCATTGGCCTGCTCCGTTTTTCTGTACGAGCATCCGGTAATCATGCACTCTTCCATCCGGGAGTTCGAGCTGTATCCCTTCTTGAACCAGATATCGATCTTTATTGCCCCAGCCCGACAAATATTGCGCCAAATGGCCTGAAGGCATTCGTTTCGGTCTAATGATGCTCCGATTGGAATTGCGTCCCCGGATTTCATACGTGCCCGTAACACCAGGGACCTTCGTAATCCGCAGAATTCCGCGTCCGCCCGTTCCGTTGATCGGTTTAAAATAGACGGTAGGATGAACATTTAGCATCCGGTGGATATCACCTGTGCTTGTTACGATCCGGGTATCCGGCAGATGGGGCCGGAAGCGTTTCTTGGTAGACAGTACTTGATGAATCGTCCATTTGTTGCGTAAAGGCCTGTTCAGAAACAATAAATACCGATAGCGGGAACGAAAGCGCAGCAGCTGTTGGAAGCGGGGGCTCTTTTGAATGCGGCAGCGATCAAAAATCATATGGGGAAACGAGCGCCATTTCCGGCTCCATCTCCGGCGATCGGGATCGTATTCCATGGCGTTGATCAGGCCTTGGGCACTGTTAACGTCGGCGGGAGTGAAGACGTAAACATCAAGCCCCATCGCTTTTCCTTCCCTGATCATATGCTCGTAGATATGCCGCTCCTCCAGCGTTTTCCGTTCATCCAAGTATAACGTCATAATACCTAATACGGGTTTTGACACAGAAGTTCACCTTCTTGAACAGAGTCAGCACGAGATGCTGAAGAACTGTGGAATGGATGCAGGGGAAGGGTTCCGCTCATAACGAGCGTAGGTTTACCCGTCGGACCTTGCTCAAGCGCTATGGCCTGGAGCCCTGCATGAAAGCACATTTGCAAGCTTGCGGAATGATCGGCGGCCACTTTGCATCGCAGCCGCCCGAATTTGGATAATTGTGAGCGAATCAGGGAAGAGCCGATATGCCGGTTGCGGTATAGAGGGTGTACAGCAACCATACAGGCATCTTCTCCATAATCCGCCGCAAAGCAAATCCCCACAGGTATGCGCCCGATATCGCTTCGAACCGTAGCTGCCATGATCGAGGTGCCGGGCTGCAGCAGCTCGTCATAGGATAGCGAGGCCAGGCGCTGGTAACCTTCACGGGTTAGACGTTTGTTGCCGTAACGCCGGAAGAAATCGCTGCACTGCTGCCTGGCAGGCGGCCATTCTTCCGGGCTTGAGAGAGTGAGACATGAGATTTCCACATGATCCCCTCCTTTCATGTCTTCCTTAACCGATGCTTTAGATGATGCAGGGACTACCTTTGATTGATCAGGTATTCGGAATATTGAAAAATCCGCTCCAGTGATTTTTTCCGGATCGCGGGTTCGTCAAATTTCATGGGTCTTGAATTGGCTTCGAAGAACCAAAGGACGCCTTCGCTATCAATTCCGAGGTCCATGGACATTTCGCCATGGATTTGACCGGAGCTCTTCTCAATCTGCCGTGCCATATGCACGGCTGCTTTCTTAACTTCGCCAAGGATGGCATCGGACCGTTCCTGACCAAATACAATCGGAAGCAGCTTCTCCGGATCCTCAATCGTTCCTCCGCGAGGAACATGCGTGGTTATGCTCTTGGCGCCGGCCATTCGAGCTCCAATGCCTGTAACAGCCCAGAAACCGTATTCGTTCTTCTGCACAAGTATGCGAAGGTCGAAGGCGCGACCGTGGACCTGGGCCAGCTCGATTCCCTGCTGGATCAGGTATGAGCTTCCTTTAGTCTCCTGATAAACACGGTTCCAAAGCCGCTCTAAGGAGGCTGCTTTGTATGTGGTGCTGTTTTTGTTGTTCTGTATCTGTATGCGGTAGGGGAGCGGTTTGTTTTTCTGATACCGTACCCTCATGATTCCTTGCCCGGCTTTGCCGTCCTCGGGTTTAAGATACAGGTAAGGCTTCCGCTTCATCATTTCATATAAAGTAGGGTAACCCTTCAAACGCTTGGTCAGAGGTGTCCACTTTTTGGTTAACCGTGATTTGTTCAACCATGCAAACAGTCGCCACTTATTGAAGAAGTGTGGATTGTAGATATCGATATGGGGATGTTTTTGGCATTCCTTGATTTTGCGGCGAACCCAGGGGAGCGCTTCATCCTCTCGGTAGGGGATCCGGTTATATATAACCTGGGGCAGAGGACATAGCCTCTGTTCCCAGGAATGGTCGTTGTTCAGCATGTAGCCTTTGACAGCACCCGTATCAAGCTTCAAATCACGTACAGTCACCACATAGACCAGAAAGCCCATATCTTTTCCGGTCTTGATGATTTCCTGAAAGTTTTGCCGGTTGCCTCTGAACATCGTATGCGAATCGTGCATGGTCAGGATGGCTACAACCGGTCTTCCATCACTCTCCACTCGGTTGATCACGAGTCATTCCCCCTGTGGAAGCCGCTGAGATACATACTGTGTTCAAAAATATGCTCGACCGATGCCTTTCCTTCTCCTCGCAGGGAAGGGTGGTTGAATATCGATCGGCCCGGCTTCGAATTTGCTTCAAACATCCATATTCTCTCGTTATCATCTATTCCGATATCGAATCCGATTTCTCCTAACAGATGCGGATGATGATTCTCGATGGCTTCCGACATCGCGATGGCGGCGTCCTTGGCACGCTCCAGCACATCTCGCGCTTTGGAGCCGAAGGCCCGGCTGAGCGCCTGCTCCGGCGTCATCAAGGAGCCCCCGTTCTTGATATGCGTCGTGACGCTCCCCCGTCCGGCTTTTTTGGCGCCGATACCAACCACGGACCAGCGGTTTTTGCTGTTCTTATGCATATGGAATCTGAAGTCGATGGGGCAGCCATCGATTTCAATAAGGCGGATTCCTTGCTGAATAACATAGTTTCGCAGCTTGGAGCCGTGTTTGGCCTGAAGCATGCGCATCAAACTATGAAAGTTCGGGAACTTGAGGAGGGTGTTGCCCCCGTTTCCGTGATATCGCGCAAAGTATCCTTTTTTGGGAAGATAGGTCAACCGGTAAATCCCGAGTCCTAAACTTCCGGCTGAGGGTTTATAATACACAAAGTTATGGCGTTCCATCATATCCTTAATCCGCTCGGGACTAGGATTGTTATACGTTTCCGGCAAATATTTGCCTGCCTGCACGTCGCCGTCCAGCTGTGAGTACACATCGGATTTATTGAAGAAGGCCCAATTGAAAAACTTGATGTTGCGCTTCAGAAACCGATCTCTCAGCTGATTGGTAAAAGGGGAGAAGTCGGTTTTCCGGCTAGGCAGGCGATTGTAGACGACATCAGGGAGTGGAACGGTTTTGCGGACAAAACCGCCGCCGGAACCGAGCATATAGGCATGAACGGTTTCGCGCTGCCAGTTGATATCCCGGGGAGCAAAGGCATATACGAACATTTTTTTGTTGCCCTCACGAAGAAGCTGACGAATATACGAGGTTCGGGCTCCAAAAGGACTGGATGGATTATGCGGTCCGTCGGACAGAACCCCAACCACGGGCCCCAGCTCGATTTCTCCCTCACGGGGGGAATGGATATAGACAGGGCCCTGTCTGGGAACGTGGATTCCGTTTCGGACACCGTTGCTTAAATAGATGTGTTTCCCCGATCGCTCTATCGGTTTCACAGCAGCGGACACCGTGTTGGTACCGATGCGAAGCTTAATCGATTTCCTGCTTGATAGCCCCAGGCTCTTTAGAAGCGAACCGGATAAAAAGACGACTTTTTCGGGCTGCTGCGAGAAATGAATATTTCCGAAATTCAAACTCATGTATTTACCCTCCTAAGTTGTCGAAGCAATAAATAACGGGCGTATTGAATCGGATGTTCGACGGACAGCCGGGCTGCGTGACCATCTCCCGTTAGTGTAAATGCGCGGCGGCCCGGTTTGGAGTTGACCTCCAGGATCCAGACCCGTCCCTTTGTATCCACGCCAAAATCGATTCCCAGCTCGCCAAGTCGGCCGAATCCTTCTTCGAGCAGAGATGGAAGCTGAGCGGACAGATCCCGGATGTTCTGAATGATCTTCATAGCCTTTTCTTCTCCGAAATCAGTCGTTAGATAGGGAAGGGCTGGAAATGCCGTGCCTCCTCCGTGAAGATTTGAGGTCAGCCCTTGGCTTACGCCTTGCCGTGCGGCGATTCCTGTGATGGACCATCTGCCGCGGTCATTCTTTTGAACCAATGACCGAATATCAAACGGATCCCCGTTACGGTTGCGAAGCTCTAGGTAGGGTTGAATGATAAACCGGCGTCGGCCGGTAAATCGCCTCACCCATTCGTTCATCTCTTGTGCGGGAATGGTCTGCTGAAATATGCGATTGCTCCGATCCCTTCCTTGCAGTCTGACACGCTGCTGATCTGTCAAAGCGAGGTACAAAGTATGACGGCCCTGAGAGCCTCCGCTAGGCTTCATGAAAAGTCTGCTGCCAAAAGCCAGCAAAGCTCTGCTCAGTGATTCGGCCCCCGCATAACTTAAGGTTGCCGGCAGGTAAGGCCTTAAGGCGGAGGAGCGCTTTAATAATTGATGCACTTTCTGTTTGCCGGGCAGACCGCGTGACCACAGCCTTACGCCCTGCTGCAGCATTCGGTTCAGACACTCACCGGCGGCAGCCGTTTCCTCACCGTTTCGATGCAGACATCGGTCATAGATGACGTCAGGAGGAGGAAAGGTGCCGAAACTCCAGCCTTCTCCCGTATTGAAATGATATCCTTGTATCCTGTCTATGGAGCTTTCAACACCAGAAGCAGGGGAGGCATCATCCGGACAAAAAACAAATACCTGCATGCCGAGTTCCTTGGCCTTCGAGCTGAGTTCTCGAAGAAATTCCTTCTCGCCAAAGGGAGGGAAGCCCGGTTTGCGGCATACCATGACACCCAGGGTGCCTATCTTGTTTGAGGACATAGGGTTCTCCTTTTTTTAGAAACCCGTCAAGTATTGACAGTACTGAACGAGTCGTACGGCTGACGGTCTTACTTTGGAGTCGGCATTCAGCGGTGCGTTTTCGCCTTTGGACGGCTTGGAGTTGACCTCCAGGAGCCAAATGCGTCCAGTTGTATCAATCGCCAAGTCAATGCCCAGCTCTCCGAAATGATAGGGTATGGCAGCCTCCAGTCCATGAGCAATATCGAGCGCCGCTTGATTCATTCGGGCGGGGGCCGTTTGCTTGGAGGTTAACGGGATACTGCTCATGGCAAGTGCGTCCTTGACGGAAGATAACGTACCGCCTCTGGCAAGATTGGAAACAAAGTGGTTTCCGCCGGCAATACGGGCCACGACCGAAGTCACTGCCCATTTGCCATTTTTGTTTTTATGAACAAGCGCGCGAAAATCAACGTTTCGCCGGTTGATGCGAATCAAATCCAATCCTTGCTGAATTTGATAACGCGTTTTTTTTATTTTCCCGGATAAGCTGCTGAACAGCTTTGGAAGTGAGGAGTAGGTATTCTTCTTGCTTCCTTCAAGAGAGGTGGTCATCGTTTGATATTTGCCGTTCTCTTGGCGGGATATCCGGATGATGCCTTTTCCCAGACTTCCCCGCACCGGTTTCAGGAAGACCGTCCGATAAGTGGCACACATTTTTTTAAGCGTCGGATAACCGCTGAGCAAATACGATTCAGGCAAATATTTCTGGAGTTTCGCATCAGGTCCGAGTGCCTCGAAGACATCGGATTTATCGAGAAATTTCTCGTTAAAGATATGGGTGCCGAATCGCGATTTTACTTCTCTCATAAAATGCTGTACGCTAGGACTATTCTCCAGTTTGCGGGTAGACAGCCGGTTATTAATGACGTCCGGAGCTGGAACGCTGAGCTTTTTCCATCCCGTGTCATAGACAATAGCTTCAAGTGTTGACGGGTTCGAACCGATCATGTCAGGGGTGAAAAAATATACATATGCGCCTTGTTTCTTGGCCGCGTTGACCATTTCCAGGCAGAAAGCTGAGATCGATCCGAAAGGTTTATCAGGTTCATCCGGTTGGTAGCGGCTGACCATGATCCCGATAAGCGGACCGAGCTTCAGTGTTCTTTCCGTTGGATAATATTTGACATTCATGACGGTACGAGGATGAAGTCCCGAATGGCTGAATACGGAAGGGCTAAGGGCCAGCGAGCTCGATTTTCCTCCCGAGGTAACACGGATTTCCTGCTTGAAGGAGCCAAAGGCAAGCTGTATCGGTGAATCTGTCGGGATACGGAGCTGTCTTATGAGCCGGTCACCAAGCTTGATATCGTTATCCGAAAGCTGGGCTGAGCGGATTAATTGAACCGATACCTTGGATTTGGTGTTGGATTTGATCTTGGATTTGCGCATGATGGATCTCCTTCCGACAACAACTGGATACTTAAGTGAACAGACAAAGACTTCATCTGATCATTGCATGTAATGCATCATATGAGGACATATATCCCTTGGTGATTGTACTGCTCGGGGAAAAAGGAGTGCTTAAAATGCAGAACTGGCTGTTTATTTTGGTGAACGTGTGCGTTGCTGCTTTTGTTGGCGGCATAACGAACCACTTTGCGATAAAAATGCTGTTTCATCCCCGTGAAGAAAAAATCATCCTGGGCCGCCGCGTACCCTTCACGCCAGGGCTCATTCCAAAGCGTAAAGACGAAATAGCCGAGTCGTTGGGACGCGTGGTCTCGGATTACCTGGTGACAAGCGAGGGCTTGCAGGAGCTTATTCGTAAGCCGGTGTTTCGGGGTAAGATAGAGGACAGCCTCTATCGGAAGCTGGAGGAATGGAGCCGGTCGGAGCTGAGCTTCGGAGACTTGGCGCTAAAGGTATGGAGTTCCGAACAGTGGGAGCAATTGAAGGTCAGGGCCGAACAATCGGCCCGCCAGCTTACGGCCCGGGGGGCCGCAGCAGTATGGCACGGATACGGGTTGGAGGCAAAGCCGCTGAAGGAGCTTGTTCCCGGCTGGTCGGAGGAAACGATTCAGGGCTGGAGCGGAGCTGCCGCCGATGTTGTGCTGAAGGAGCTGAAGAACACTCTGCTGTCCGCTAAGGGGCAGCTAATGCTATCGGATGTGGCTTCTTCGCTCATCGATAAGGCTGGCGGGTTTCTGGGGACGATGGCTTCGATCTTTGTGGATGAGGATAAGCTGGTCCAGAAGCTGACGCCCATGCTGATTCAGCAGCTGGAGGGAGAGAAGATCCGCAAGACCATCACGGATATCATCACAGGAAAGCTGTCATATTACGGTGAGATGCCGCTCGGGAATATCATCGAACATGCCGCGGGTGAGCCGGGTCTAGCTTGGATCACCCGCACATTGGATGACAAGCTTCCTTGGTCCAAGTGGATTGAGCGAATCGAGTTTCTTCGCGCAGACGAGGTAATTGGACCGCGAATGTCTGCCATCAAAGCAGCTTTGCCTGGACTGCTCGATAAGGGACTGGGCTTCCTTGAGCGAAGCATCCCTGCGGCCATGAAGGCTGTTAACTTACCGCAGCTCGTTCAGGAGCAGGTGGAGAAGTTTCCGATTGAGCGGCTGGAAGAGATCATCCTGAGTGTGTCCGGCCGTGAATTCAGGGCCATCACCTGGCTTGGGGTTCTGCTGGGCGGAGTGATCGGATTGTTCCAATCCATGCTGACGATGCTGTGGAGATAAGATTTTGGATGGTGTAAGGCGAAAGGCGAATTAAAAAACGGCATTTCGGCCGAATATATTGGAGGAATTAAAAATGAACATTTATGACAAGGCACATGATTTGGCAAAAGCGATGAAGGAAAGCAAGGAAGTAGAGGAAATTACCTCAGCTATGAAACTCGTGGATGCAGATCCGGAGAGCAGACGCATGCTGGATGACTTCCGTCAGCGCCAGATGGAGCTTCAACAGCGCATGATGTCCGGCGATATGCCGGCACAGGACGAAATGGAGAAGATGGAGAAGCAGTTTGAGGTGCTGAGCCTGAACCTGAACATCCGCCGTTTGTTTGACGCTGAGCGGCGTCTGAGTGTCATTATCGAAGACGTGAATAAGATTATATCGGACAGCCTCCAGCATCTGTACGGACCAGCCCAACCATAAACGATCTCTCTTCATCAGGTTGCGTGCCGATAACTTCAAGACAAATTCGGTATATTTTTAAAAACTTGTCTCATAAATTGCGCAAGCTCCTCATAGAGTAGAAATATAGATTTCAGAGAGTAGAGGAGCTGCGTTTACAATGAAAAAAAAGAAGAACAAGTTTAAACACACCGCGTATCTATTGGTTGCACTCGGCATGTTGATATACGCCCTTCCCAGCATTTCTTTCTCTGGCGGGTTCTCATGGGTTTCGCTGTTCGGTGCAGTCTGGGCAGGATTTGCCCTGCTCGTGATCGGTTCGCATCTCTATTACCTCATCGGTGTAGATGAAGCGAAACAAAAAGCGCTCGATGAGATCCGCAAGGAGAAATTGCATCAATGGGAATTGAAATGGCCTGAGGAACAGAAAAGCCAGGAAGCCAATTAAGAGTCAAATCACAGCGGGAGCTGTGATGAGCAAAAACCTCCCTTTAAGGGATACGGTTGGATCGCCCATCCGTTATCCTTCAGGGGAGGTTTTTTGTATCTGACGGGTATGGGAGCGTCATTGGACGTGATATAATAGATACAGTATGGTACAGATAGTGTTCTGGGGGTGTAACAGTTGGACGTTCGAGATGATACGATTACCAAACACGAGCAGTTGGTTCAGCATATTGAAAGTTTGAAGGTTGGAAGCAAAATATCGGTACGACGGTTAGCCAAAGAGATGGGCGTCAGCGAGGGTACCGCTTATCGGGCGGTGAAGGAAGCGGAAAGCCTGGGCATCGTGGTCACGAAGGAACGGATTGGCACGGTTCGCGTGGAACGGAAGCCGCGGAACATATCCGAGCAGCTTACGTTTGCCGATGTCGTTGAAATTGTAGAAGGGCATGTGCTTGGCGGTGCGGAAGGGCTTAATAAAAGCCTGCATAAGTATGTGATTGGCGCCATGAAGGTGGAGGCAATGATCCGATATATCGATGCCGGAAGCCTCATGATCGTCGGTAACCGTGAAGATGCCCATTTCCTTGCACTTGAGCAGGGGGCGGGGGTACTGATCACCGGCGGTTTCGGCACCAGCCGGGAAGTGAAGCAGCTGGCAGACCAGCTGCATCTGCCCATTATATCGTCCAGGCATGACACGTTTACCGTCGCCTCCATGATTAACCGCGCCATTTTTGACCGTTTAATCAAGAAGAAAATTATGCTGGTGGAGGATATCGCTCATGATAAGCCGAAGAATCACCAGTTGAAAAACTCCGTCACGGTTCAGGAATTCAAACGGATTTCACAGGCGACCGGGGAAATCCGGTATCCGGTAACGGACGAATGGAACCGGGTCATCGGCATTGTTGGGGTTCGGGATGTGGAAGGGCTCGCCGAAACCCAGCCGATCGAGAAAGCGATGACCCGTAACCCGGTGACGGCAAGCATGAAAACTTCGCTCGCCTCAGCGGCGCAGATTATGATGTGGGAAGGGATCGATTTTCTGCCGATTGTGGATCGCAACCGCAAGCTGCTTGCTACGGTCACCCGTAAAGAAGTGCTTGGGGCACTGCGGGATGCGCGAAACCAGCCTCAGCTCGGCGAGACGTTTGATCAGCTGATCTGGAACGGAATCGCAGAGGATCGGGATGAGGAGGGGCGTTTGTTCTTTCACGGTTTTATCACGCCCCAAATGGCTTCAGAACTTGGAACGATTTCGCAAGGGGTGCTCACAACCGTGATGAGCCAAGCGGCGGTTAAAGCGGCCAAGGATATCAGCGGCTGGGATCATGTGCTGGACCATCTGTCGACGTATTTCATCCGGCCTGTGCAGATCGAGGATCCAATCGTCATTATGCCGAAATTGCTGGAGATCAGCCGTCGTACCTGCAAGATGGAGATTGAGATCCAGCATCAGACGAACCTGATTGCCAAAGCGGTCATGACGATGCAGGCGATCGATCACGGCTAACGCAAACGCCGGACAACATAAAGGGGCATCCCGCAGGTCGCAATGGACCTTCCGGGATGCCCCTGTTCCGTTCAATTTCACTTAGCTGGCTGTCCGCGAATTCTTCAGTCTGCTGTAATAGGTGCGGCTTCTTATGCCGGAAAATATATTAAATGCCCCAAGCACCAGGAACACGGCCTCTACAATGACAGCCGGCGTGGAGCCGCTGAACAGAAACATGCAGACTAGCGAAAGGGAAACCAGCATAATGCCCATAAAGAGGTTCATCATGGACATATAGATGCCGCGGTCAGCGGGATCCGCTACTCGCCGTGCGCGAATGCTATACAGGGCGGCAGCTACCACGGACAGAACGAGGATCATGTATAGGATATAGTGGATGACTGTGATCATGGGAGGCTCCTTTGGGTCCATAACAGCTTAACGATTGACGATGTCGACGCCAAGCGTGTTAGATTCGATCATGTACAATACCGGTATTGTATCATGATCCGGTTGACTTTGCATCCACATGATCAAAGCTAACCCAGATTTGAAGTACACCTTCCATGACAAGCATGGTCTTGATCTGGACCTTGTAATCCTTTTCGCGAACCGTATATATTTTGTCGCTAAGGAGTGAGCGCGTCAGCTTGCTGTCCGCGTCGATATCAAACACGTTACGGCCCCGAAGGGCTGCCAGATCATCGCCCATAAGCCTGATGAGTTCTTTGATGATCACGGGATCCAGCGGCGCCCTGTCGTTTTGCTCGCTCCGGATCTTGATTTCTTTGATGACCGTGGATTGTTTATTGTATTTTTTTAACGACTCGATGTCTTCTTCATATTGTGCAATTTTGATCTGCTGGCCTTGATTCGTTTCCCATAGTTTATTGTAGGCTGCATGATAGACCGAGTTGTAGACGATGCTGCCGACAACCATCCCCAGCACGAAGATGGATGCGACCTGATAGAAGGGGCGGAAGCGGTGGGCTGGAGGTACCCGCATGGATTAACTCCGGCTGGAGCACACCCATTTGACCAGCTCGCTGCCCATGTGTGCTCCAAGAAATGCAAAGCCGAGATATAGAATTTGTTTGATCGCAGGGGATAAATTGCCGACGGCCACGTTGCTTTCAATGACTCGCATCGGATCAATGGTGCCTCCGATGGCAGCCGCAAGCGCCCATATCTTAATCCGGTCCGCAACCTCAAGCATCGTCTGGGTGGGGGGCTGCAGGGACAACACGGCGCCCACGCCTCCCACCATGGCTCCCCCCAGCACGATGCCGAAGGCTATAAAAAAGTCCAGGATCGCTCTTGATAAAAAAACACTCATGCCCTCATGTCTCCTCTCTTGTATTGGTGGATGTCACGGCAACCGCCTGTCCACATACTCCCTAGTTTCATTCTATGGGCGGGCCTAGCGGGATTATGATAAAATGGTATAAAGACTTTTTAAGATATTCTTGGATTGATTTTAAATATACATGTACCGGCGAAAGGAAGGCGTTACGATGAGCTCTTTCGTGCATTTGCACGTGCATAGTGAATACAGTTTGCTCGATGGAGCGGCACGTATCGGTGACCTGGTGCGGGAAGCGGCGGCGCTTGGAATGAAATCGCTGGCGTTGACGGATCATGGCGTGATGTATGGTGCCATTCCGTTTTATAAAGCCTGCCTGGCGCAAGGCATCAAACCGATTATCGGTTGCGAGGCCTATATCACGGCAGGCTCCCGCAAGGAGCGGGGAAGCCGCAAGGATCAGCCGATCTATCATTTGATTCTGCTTGCCAAGAATGAGACCGGCTATCGCAATTTGATGAAGCTGTGCTCGATCGGACATTTGGAGGGGTACCATTACAGACCCCGAATCGATATGGAGGCACTCGCCGCCCATCATGAAGGCATTATATGTCTCAGTGCTTGCTTGGGCGGCGAGGTTCCTCAGCATCTGCTTCATGGACGTGAGGCGGAAGCAAAAGCCGCTGCGCTTCGTTACCAGGCGATTTTTGGAGAAGATTACTACCTGGAGCTGCAGGATCACGGAATTCCGGAGCAGAAGCGCGTGAATCCCCAGCTGATTCAGCTGAGCCGCGAGACCGGCATTCCGCTGGTCGCCACCAATGATGTGCATTACCTGGCCGAGAGCGATGCTGAAGTTCAGGACGTCCTGATCTGCATCGGCACGGGCAAAACGGTGGAAGATGAAGACAGGCTGCAAATCCAGACGAACCAGCTCTATTTGAAGAGCGGCAGCGAAATGGAGCGTCTGTATCCTCATGTGCCTGAAGCTATATTGAATACGGCTAAGATTGCGGATCAATGTAACCTGGAGCTGGAATTCGGCAAGTCGATTTTGCCGGAATACAGCGCCCTTCCGGAAGGGAAAGATGCAGCCGAATACTTGCGGGATCTCTGCTTGAACGGGCTGCAAGAACGTTACGGGAATACGGAGCGGTGGCAGGATGAAGCGCTGCGCAGCGAGCTGGAGCAGCGTCTGAACTATGAGCTCGGCGTCATCGAGAACATGGGCTTCAGCGATTATTTCCTGATCGTATGGGATTTTATCGCCTATGCCCACCGGCAAGGCATTGCGGTTGGACCGGGCAGGGGTTCATCGGCGGGCAGCCTGGTAGCCTACACCCTTCAAATTACGAATGTGGACCCGATGAAATATAAATTGTTGTTTGAACGCTTCCTGAATCCGGAGCGGATTACGATGCCGGATATTGATATCGACTTCAGTGACGAGCGCCGGGAAGAGGTCATTGATTACGTGGTGGATAAATACGGGAAAGAGCATGTCGCCCAGATCATTACGTTCGGTACGATGGCGGCAAGGGCAGCCGTCCGTGATGTCGGACGAGCGCTGAATGTGCCGTTCGGGGATGTGGACAAGGCGGCCAAGCTCATTCCTAACCATCTGGGCATCAGCATCGCAGGTGCGATGGAGCAAAGCCCGCAGCTAAAGGAGCAGTACGAGAAGAAGCCGAAGGTGCGCGAGCTGATTGATATGGCAATGAAGGTCGAGGGCATGCCCCGTCATGCTTCGACGCATGCGGCGGGCATTGTCATTTCCCGCGATCCGCTGACGGATGCGGTGCCGCTGCAGGAAGGCAGCGAGAAGACAGCGCTGACGCAGTATTCCATGGAGAATCTGGAGAGCGTGGGGCTGCTCAAGATGGATTTTTTGGGTCTGCGGACGTTATCTATCATCGAGCGTACGCTGAGATGGATTCAAGAATTGACCGGCAGAACACTCGATTTCGAACAAGTGTCGGATGACGATCATCTGACGTATGAGATGCTGGGGCGCGGCGATACCACGGGCGTATTTCAGCTCGAATCCGCGGGCATTCGGCGGGTCTTGAAGGATCTGAAACCTTCGGTGTTTGAGGATATCATATCCGTCAATGCCTTGTACCGCCCGGGTCCCATGGAGTTTATTCCGAAGTTCATTCAAGCCAAGCATGGCCGGATTGAGCCGGAGTATCCCCATTCGGACCTGATCCCGATATTAGGCGATACGTACGGCATTATCGTCTATCAGGAGCAGATCATGCAGATCGCTTCGACGATGGCCGGTTTCTCGCTCGGGGAAGCGGATTTGCTGCGAAGAGCGGTTTCGAAGAAGAAGCGCGAAGTGCTGGACCGGGAGCGGAGCCATTTCGTTTCGGGCAGTCTCAAGCTCGGCTATAGCGAGGATGAGGCCAACCGCGTGTACGATATGATCGTCCGGTTCGCGAACTACGGATTTCCCCGTGCGCATGCCGCCGCCTACGGCGTGCTGGCCTTCCAGACGGCTTATCTTAAGGCGCACTATCCGGTTCCGTTCATGGCTTCCATGCTGACTGCCGTTATGGGCAGCCACCGGAAGGTAGCCGAATACGTGCTGGAGGCACGGCGCCTCGACATCGAGGTGATGCCGCCCGACGTCAACGAAAGCGGAACGTATTTCACGCCGGTCATAAGCGGACCAGCTGCCGAGGGCGGCGATGATGAAGCCAATCGTCCGGCCGGAGGCGGAATCCGATTCGGGCTTGCCGCGATCAAGAACGTCGGCACGCAAGCGGTGGAGAATATCGTCGAGATCCGGCGTGAAAAGCCGTTTGAAAGCCTGCTCGATTTTTGCCGCCGGGTGGACCTCCGCGTATGCAACAAACGCGTGATCGAGTCGCTTATTCAGGCGGGGGCATTCGATTCCTTGCAGGGGCATCGTTCCCAGCTGGTTGCCATGCTGGACGAAACGGTCGAAGCGGCCGTGAAATGGAGAAAAGAACGGGATGATCTCCAGATTCAGCTCTTCGACTTCGTGGAAACGACGAATTGGGACATTGAATATCCGGACATCCCGCCTTATACCGCAACTCAGCAGCTCGAATTCGAGCGTGAGCTGCTGGGCATGTATTTGTCCGGCCATCCGCTGGACGGCTTCGAAGATACGCTGACGGAGTCGGGAGCTGATCGGTTAATGGATCTGCATGAAGCGGAAGATGAGTCGATGGCTACGGTTGCCGGGATGGTGGTTACGCTGAAGACCATTACAACGAAACAGGGGAAGGCGATGGCCTTTATGGAGTGCGAGGATCAAATCGAGCGCTGTGAGGTTGTTCTTTTTCCTGAAGTGTGGAAGCGAAGCGCGCATTTGATTGAAAAAGGCGCGCTGCTCGCGATACGGGCGAAGGTCCAGCTGCAGGACGAAGGCTTCAAGCTGCTGGCCGAAGAAATCGCTCCGCTTGAGGCGCAAACCTTGAGCCAACTGGTTCAACGAAGCAAGGTGCGGGGAACAGCGAGCGGCAGAGGAAGATCCGGCGGAGAGAATAATGGCCAAGGCGGAAAATCGGGGGCAGCCGGCATGCAGCCGGTTTCGACCGGTAATTCATCGGCAGTCCCGACCCCGGAGCCGCTTGCCGCCCGCCGTGGTCATGATTCGACCCCAATCCGAAACGAAGCATCGGGCAGCAGCCTATCGCCCGAGAAGGAATCTCGTACCGTCGTATCGAATCATAAGGCTGGGCAGCGTGTGTTTGTGAAAATAACGGCCGATGCGGAACAATCGGAGCTGTTGGTGAAGCTGAAAGAGCTCCTGCAGCAGCATCCGGGGCATGTGCCGACGGTGCTGTTTTACGAGCGAAGTCAGAAGGTACTTGCGCTTAGCGATGCCTATCGGATCAAGCCCTCGACAGAGCTTTTTGCCGAAATGGAGAGCATGCTGGGCAAGGACACCGTTAAAGTGAAGTGACATGAAAATTTAAGAACGTTTCCCATCCCTCCCGCATACAATTAGGACACTACAGGTAATGTTGGCCGAGTATTCGCATGAAGAAGGCTCTTCATGATAGAACCGGAATGAAAGAGCACGGCCAAAGACGCGGGGGGGGATTGTGATGTCAATGGACTTGGCAGAAAGCATGCTCAGCCGCAGAGGAGTCAGCGTAAGCTCCATCGCGGATATTGTGTTGAAGCTTCAGCAGCGTTATCATCCGAAGTTAACCATCGAGCAGTGTGAAGAAAGCGTCCGGGCCGTTCTCGGCAAGCGCGAAGTGCAGTATACGCTGTATACGGGCATTGCGCTGGATGAGTTGGCGGAGAAGAAACTGCTGCCGGAGCCGCTGCAATCGATTATGGAGCAAGACGAACCGCTCTACGGAGTGGATGAGACCATGGCGCTTGGTGTCACGAGCATATATGGCATGATCGGACTGACCAGTTTCGGTTATCTGGACAAAGAAAAAATTGGTGTAATTGAGATATTAAATGAAAAGTCCGACGGGATTCATGTGTTTCTGGATGATCTCGTTGCAGGCATCGCCGCTGCCGCTTCCTCGCGCATCGCGCATAACAATCCCGATGCGGCCCATTACACCGCGGGTTCTGACTGAATTGCGCGAGCGGTGTCGAATCGCTGCATAAGGGTACAGATTTGGCTTTCAGCCCCCTGCTCTCTTTGTTGAGGTAAAAACTGAAGTATGTTATCATTATCCATTATATCGGCTCAGGATATGCCTGTGGGACGAGATTAGGGGGATCTGAAAGGCATGTGGACGGTAATCTATATTGCGCCAACTGCAAAGGTGGCGGAAATGATCAAGACCAGGCTAACGGAAGAAGGTTTTTTGGTTCAAAGCCGTCCTGTGAATCTTTCCAAACAGCAGTTTGAGATTTTGGTACCCTCCGGAGAGCTTGAGGAAGTACAGGAAGTGTTGAATTCGATATTGCACCCCTAGTTTCATCTGGGTTACATAGCGAAGCTTAGCGTACGGATCGGCGATGTGCTATTGCAGCGGCCATTCAAATTTACGGCTGGAGAGGTGTAGTTGTGTTTAAAGACTTGTTTCAGAAAAAAAGGAAATACGCAACGATCCCATCGGAACGACTTGGGACGGCAGGGCAGCCTCAAGAAGGCGAACGCCCGAAACGGGAAATTCCGGAAGGTCTGATGAATAAGTGTGCTAAGTGCGGCACCATTCAATACAGCAAAGAGCTTGAGAAGAATCTGAAGGTGTGTCAGGAATGCGGACATCATATGCGCCTGAACGCGGTAGAACGGATTGCGATGACGCTGGATGAGACAGGCTTTGAAGAGTTTGACGCGGATATGATCTCGGTGGATCCGCTCAAATTTCCGGGATATGCGGCCAAGCTCGAGCAGCAGAAGATGAAGTCCGGTCTTCATGATGCGGTTATTACCGGTCAAGGCTCGATTCTCGGCCAGCCTGTTGTGGTGGCTGTGATGAGTTTTGATTTCTTCACGGGAAGCATGGGCTCCGTCGTCGGGGAAAAAATCACCCGAGCGATCGAATTTGCGACGGACAAGCGTTTACCACTCATTATTTTCTCCACCTCCGGCGGTGCCCGGATGCAGGAGAGTATTCTCAGTTTGATGCAGATGGCCAAAACAAGCGCTGCCCTGTCCAGGTTTAACGAGCTCGGCGGGCTCTATATTTCAGTGATAACGGATCCGACGACCGGCGGTGTATCCGCCAGCTTTGCGACGCTTGGCGATATCAATATTGCCGAGCCGGGAGCCGTATTCGGCTTTGCGGGCCGTATCGTTATTGAACAGACCATTCGCCAGAAGCTGCCGGATGATTTCCAGACAGCGGAGTTCAACTTGGCGCATGGTCAGCTTGACATGGTTATTCATCGGAAAGATATGCGCTCCATGCTTGGTAAGCTGCTGGAGATGCATACCGTGAAAGGGGGATTCTGATGTCAGGCGAATTGCCTTTTGAAATGCCACTTGCCGAAATGCGCAAGAAGATTGATGAACTGAAACAATTCGGACAGGAAAAAGGGATCGATTTCACGGATGAAATCGCCCGCCTGGAAGAACGATATAGTCGTTTGGAGGAAGAAATCTATTCTTCGATTTCGCCCTCCCAGAAAATGCATCTGGCCCGTCATCAGCAGCGACCGACGTCGCTTGATTTGATCCAGTTGATCTTTACGGATTTTATCGAGCTGCATGGAGATCGTCTCTACGGGGACGATCTTGCCATTGTCGGCGGCCTGGCCAAACTTGACGGCGTTCCCGTCACAGTGGTCGGTCAGCAGCGCGGTAAGGATACGAAGGACAATATCGCGCGTTTCTTCGGAAGTCCACATCCGGAAGGCTTCCGTAAAGCCCTGCGACTTATGCAGCAGGCGAACAAGTTCAAGCGTCCCATTATCACGTTTATTGATACAAAAGGCGCATATCCGGGTAATACAGCAGAAGAAAGAGGTCAGTCCGAGGCGATTGCCCGTAATCTACGGGAGATGTCGTCCCTTGGGGTGCCTATTGTTTGTGTGGTCATCGGCGAAGGTGGAAGCGGCGGTGCTCTTGCGATGGCTGTAGGCAATCGTGTGCTGATGCTCGAGCATGCTATCTATTCCGCCATTTCACCGAACGGTGCCGCATCCATTCTGTGGAAGGATGCATCCAAAGCGGATCAGGCTGCGGAAGCCATGAAGATCACCGCTAAGGACCTGCTTGAAATGGAAGTCATTGAGGAAATTATACCGGAGCCTAAGGGCGGTGCGCACCGCAACTATGAAGAGACGGCCGCCGCCATTCAAAGTGCACTGATCAGCCAGCTGAAAGAGCTATCCGTCATGGATGCCTGCGAACTGAAGGAAGACCGGTACCGCAAATTCCGCAAGATCGGCGAATTCGATTTTGCGAAGGCGGAACAGGAAGACGTGATTCTGTAAAAGTCTGATGAGTATGTGACGATATGACAAAGTTCCTATACAAATGAGACTTTTTGTAGTAGATTTAGTTGTTGGAAAAAGAGATATAGAGAACCCTTTAATAAACGGAGGAAACCCAAATGCGCAAAACAAAAATTGTATGTACCATCGGTCCTTCCAGTGAATCGTTGGAAAACACCAAGAAGCTCATTATGGCCGGCATGAACGTGGCTCGTCTGAACTTCTCCCACGGCGACTTCGAGGAGCATGGCAACCGGATCAAGAACATCCGCCAAGCTTGTGAAGAGTTGAACAAAACGGTAGCGATCCTGCTTGATACCAAAGGACCGGAAATCCGTACAGGTAAACTTGAAGTGGAACCGATTGAGCTTGTACAAGATGAATATATCACCCTTACTACCGAGGAAATCCTTGGTGATAAGAATCGTTTGTCCATTACTTATAAAGAGTTGCCGCAAGATGTTCAAGTCGGATCCACGATCTTGATCGATGACGGTCTGATCGGTCTGACCGTGGTGGAGATTCAAGGCACCGAAATCAGATGCCGCATCGTCAATGGCGGAACCATTAAGAGCAAAAAAGGTGTAAACGTACCGGGAGTCGCGATTTCTCTCCCAGGAATTACGGAAAAAGACGCCAACGATATCGTTTTCGGGATCGAACAGGGCATCGATTTTATTGCCGCTTCCTTCGTTCGTAAAGCAAGTGACGTGCTTGAAATTCGCGAATTGCTGAAGAAGCATAATGGCGAGCACATCCAAATCATCTCCAAAATCGAGAACCAGCAGGGCGTTGACAACCTGGATGAAATCCTCGAAGTATCCGACGGCTTGATGGTAGCCCGCGGCGACCTCGGCGTAGAGATTCCGGCTGAGGAAGTTCCATTGGTTCAAAAACGCATGATCGAAAAATGTAACCTGGCTGGCAAACCGGTCATTACGGCTACGCAAATGCTGGATTCCATGCAGCGCAACCCGCGTCCTACCCGTGCGGAAGCAAGTGACGTTGCCAATGCGATTTTCGACGGTACCGATGCCATCATGCTGTCCGGCGAAACGGCTGCAGGTAAATACCCTGTAGAATCCGTATTGACCATGTCCCGTATCGCAGAGAAAGCGGAATCCGCACTGAACTATCGTGAAATGTTCTTGAAACAGCGTATTGCTCAAGATACCAGCGTTACCGAAGCAATCAGCCAATCCGTTGCAATCTCGGCACTCGATCTGAATGCCAAAGCCATCATATCGTCCACGGAATCCGGTCAAACGGCTCGCATGGTATCCAAATACCGTCCAGAGGCTCCTATCGTCGCTGTCACGACTCAAGACAGAACGTTGAGACGTTTGGCACTGACTTGGGGCGTAACGCCGGTTAAAGGCGAACAGGCTTCTTCTACGGATGAGATGTTTGATTATGCGCTGCAAGGCGGCGTGAAGTCCGGACTTGTGAAAGAAGGCGATCTTGTTGTGATTACAGCAGGCGTGCCGCTCGGCCGTTCCGGCTCTACCAACCTCCTGAAAGTGGCTCAAATTCCACAGGAGAAGTAATACAACAGTCAAGAATCCCACTGGATTCTGAATATAGCTGCACATAAGCAATGGACGATGATTCTGTCGACCATTGCTTTTTGCATAGATGAGGGAGTGATGTTGATGCCTAAACCAACCGTACCGACACGAAGTCGCTGGTTCTGGACTTCATTTCGGGTGCGTTACCAGGAAAGCGATCAAATGGGTGTCGTATATCACGCTAACTATTTAAACTGGTTCGAGATCGGGCGTACCCAAATGATCCGTGAAATGGGATTTACGTATCGCGGAATGGAAGAAGAAGGCGTCCTGCTCCCGGTGGTTGATCTTGATATCAAGTACCGCCAGCCTGCGCGGTATGATGATCTTGTAACGGTATTTACCAGAATGACTGCTTTCTCCCCGCTTCGAATACACTATGAATATGAGGTCCGTTTGCTGAGCGAGCAGGAACAGGCAGATTTGGGGACGATGGATCTGTCTCCCGAATCCGGGCTTCCCGGTGCCTTGTTAACGGCAGGGGCGACCCGTCATGTATGGCTGAATAGAGAGTGGAAGCCGGCCCGACTGGATAAATGCGCGCCAAAGCTGTATGATGCATTGAGGGACACCCTTTGGGGGAGGAAGGAGTAGCTTCATGTTCAAATGGTTGCTGGCAGCGATTATCTTCGTGCCTGCTATTGAAATATTCGGCTTCCAGTTCGTTGCGGATCGCGTGGGCGGCATGAATACCTTGCTATTGACGCTGCTGACCTCTGCGGTTGGCGTGGCCATGATGAGGTTCGAAGGTCGCAAAGCGATGGAAGATGCCAAGCAGAGAATGAATTCGGGCATGGTTCCGGGTGCTTCCATGGCCGATGGCCTATGTATATTTGCGGGTGGAGTACTACTTATTCTGCCGGGTTTTGTAACTGACATTATCGGATTTACGCTGATATTTCCGCTGACTCGCCCGCTGTATCGGATTTTGCTGTTGAAATGGATGAAGAAAAATATGAAAAACGGCAAGATTACGATATTTCGCAGATAATACAAACAGGCATCACCCATAAGACCGGCCCCTCAAGGGCCGGTCTATTTATGCATGGAGCACGAGAGAGCTCCGGAAGTATCAGGGAAGACCAGGAAGCACCTCTATCAATCCTATGATAATCTGATCACCATAGCGCTATGATGAGTCAAACATGTCCGTCCGACTGCTACCTGAACCTGCCCCCGATAATATAATTCCTAAGGTCCTTGAATACATGGGCCCGGTGAAAAGCATCCAGGATGACAAGCGACACGGGACCTACAATCAGCCCCAGAATGCCGAACAGCTTGAGCCCGACGAACATGCCCAGCAGGGCGGCGAGCGGGTCCAGTCCCACACTGCTGGCGAGCACCTTGGGCTCCATGATCTGCCTGACGATCAGGATGATGCTGTACAGGACGGTCAGTCCGATGCCGAGCGTCAGGTCGCCCGTCATAAAGGCATACAGCGACCAAGGGATCAGAACGATGCCGACGCCCAGGTATGGGAGAAGATCCACCAAGCCGATCAGAAGACCGATGGAGAAGGCGGAATCGACCCCGAGCGCATAAAGGGTGATCATGACGATAAGGGCCGTGATGGAGATGAGGATCAGCTGGGCCCTCGCGAATCCGAACAACGCTTTTTTCAGATCTGAGAAGATATAGACCATGGGTTTGCGAATGACGTTGGGCAGGATGCGGAGAAGCGCGCGATTATGGCGCTCCCAGCTGTTGCTGAGAAAGAACGTGGACAGCAAAACGACGATGAGAATGGTGCCTAAGTTCGGCAGGTAATAAATAATTTGCAAAATTCCGTTAAAAATACCAGTAACTAAATCGGTCACGGCCGTGCCAATCGTTTGCGTTGTGCGGGTAATATTCTGATTGATGGTATCGTGATAATTCGGGTTGTTCTGATAGAACCGGCTAATCTCATTGATGATATTCTGGAAGCTATCATTCTGCGTCCAGGACGTCAGCCATTCCATCCAGGCATCAATATGGAGATTGAAGGACTGGGACAGGATAATCAGCTCCTTGACCAGTCTGGTGACAGCCGCAGTGAGGATCAGCAGAGCCGCTCCGAAATACAGCAGCAGGGACAACGTGACAGCGAGCCACCGCGGCAGCTTCAAACTCCGTTGAAGCAGGTGGACGCAAGGATTCATGGCATAGGCGATGATCCAGGCCAGAAGGAAGGGATAAAGCAGCGGCAGCAGTACATATATCAAATAGGCGATCACGAAGGTGGAAGACAGCACCCACACTGCCCGGCCAAAACGCTTGAGCATCAATCGTTCCAAACAATCACACTCCTTTGCAGCACTTCAGGGACGAGCAGAATCGCTCATTCCTATACGTATGCAAGGAGTTTCAATATAAGGATAAAGAGTTGGAAAACGCTTGTCTTCATGATTCGACAATGAGAATTATCACAGGTATAATGGAATTGTAAGTGATTTCAAAAAAATGTTTATGGTGTCGATAAAACAATTTGATGCGGCGAATGTCGCTGCTCATGTTCACATATCAGACAAAATCCAGTATGATATGAGAAGGTTTGTGACTAGGACCATAGCAATTTTTTTGCGCGTTTTTCTTTTTTATCCGACTTCATGAAAATGTTTTCATGATTGTCAAAATAGTTCAGTTTATCCCGATCATAAAGGAGAGATGTTGCATGACAGCTACCAAGGGTTTGGAAGGCATTGTAGCTACCACCTCCGCGATTAGTTCGATCGTCGATGGCGTTCTGACTTACCGTGGATATGATATTGACGATCTCGCAGAACATGCAAGTTTTGAAGAGGTAGCCTATCTGCTCTGGTTCGGAAAACTTCCGAATGCCGAAGAGCTTAAAGCCCTTCAACAAGATTTGAGCGACTATGCTGCCATTCCGGATGAGCTTATCCAGCAGATCAAATTGTATCCGAAGGATACCAATACGATGGCTGCGCTTCGCTCAGCTGTATCCGCGCTTGCTCTGTATGACGCCGAAGGCGACGATATGAGCCGTGAATCGAACGAGAAGAAAGCGGTTAAACTTCAAGCGCAGCTTCCGACGATCATTGCTGCCATCGCCCGTGTTCGTCAGGGCAAAGAGCCGGTGGCTCCGAAAGCCGGCGTCTCCATCTCGGAGAATTTCCTGTATATGCTCAGAGGCGAAGACCCTGATCAGACTTCGATCAAGGCTCTGGACCAGGCACTGGTATTGCATGCGGATCACGAGCTTAACGCATCCACGTTTGCTGCCCGTGTAACCGTAGCCACGCTGTCCGACATATATTCCGGCGTTACTTCCGCCATTGGCGCGCTTAAAGGACCTCTGCACGGCGGCGCGAATGAAGCCGTCATGAAGATGCTGAACGAAGTCGGTTCGATTGATCGGGCTCAGGCTTACATTCAGGAGAAGCTGGACAACCGTGAAAAAATTATGGGCTTTGGACACCGCGTATACAAAAACGGCGACCCGCGAGCGAAGCATCTGCAAAAAATGTCCCGCGAGCTTGGTGAAATGAAAGGCGACACCACGCTGTACGACATGTCGGTATTGATCGACGAAACGGTTACCAACCAAAAAGGACTGAAGCCGAACGTTGATTTCTATTCCGCATCGGTCTATACGCAGCTCGGCATCGAGCAGGAATTGTTCACGCCGATTTTTGCCATCAGCCGTGTATCCGGATGGACTGCGCACATTCTTGAGCAGTATGAAGGCAACCGTATCATCCGCCCGCGCGCAGAGTATACAGGGATGACCGACCAAAAATATGTGCCGATAGAACTTCGCTAAGTGGCTGGCAATCATGTACAATAGGCTAGAGAACCGCTCAAACGTGACTGAATCGCGGGTGGCGGGTTTCTCTGTGCCTATTCACGCGAGTATTTTGGGAATGGCTAGAGACAAGAACCATATTCTAAGGAGGAACTCATACTCATGAAATTGGAAAAATTCGCATTACCAACCGAAGGCGAGAAAATCACGATTGATAACGGAACCCTGCAGGTGCCTAACAACCCTGTCATTCCTTTTATTGAAGGTGACGGTACAGGCCGTGACATTTGGAAAGCTTCCAAGCGCGTCCTTGATGCAGCCGTAGAAAAAGCATACAACGGTTCCAAGAAAATTGCCTGGTATGAAGTATTTGCCGGTGAGAAGGCATACAATACATACGGTGAATGGCTCCCGAACGATACGCTTGAAGCGATTCGCGAGTACATCGTTGCTATTAAAGGACCACTTACAACGCCAATCGGCGGCGGTATCCGTTCCTTGAACGTTGCCCTTCGCCAAGAGCTGGACCTGTATACTTGCTTGCGCCCTGTTCGTTACTTCAACGGCGTACCATCTCCGGTAAAACGCCCTGAGCTGGTTGACATGGTTATTTTCCGTGAGAACACGGAAGATATCTACGCAGGTATTGAGTATAAAGAAGGCTCCGAAGAAGTGAAGAAAATGATCAAGTTCCTTCAAGACGAAATGGGAGCAAACAAAATCCGCTTCCCGGAAACGTCCGGTATCGGGATCAAGCCTGTATCCTCTGAAGGTTCCAAGCGTCTTGTGCGTGCAGCGGTTGAGTATGCGATCAAGCATGGCCGCAAATCCGTGACACTGGTTCACAAAGGCAACATCATGAAATTTACAGAAGGAGCCTTCAAAAACTGGGGGTACGAAGTGGCTGAAGCTGAATTCGGCGATAAAGTGTTCACTTGGGCTCAATACGATATCATCAAGGACAAAGACGGCGTAGATGCGGCTAACGCTGCTCAAAAAGCAGCTGAAGAAGCTGGCAAAATCATCGTTAAAGATGCGATTGCCGACATCGCGCTGCAGCAAGTTCTGACTCGTCCAACCGACTTTGATGTCATTGCGACATTGAACCTGAACGGGGACTATCTGTCTGACGCGCTGGCTGCACAAGTTGGCGGTATCGGTATCGCTCCAGGGGCTAACATCAACTATGTAACAGGACATGCGATTTTCGAAGCGACTCATGGTACAGCTCCGAAATATGCAGACAAAGACGTAGTCAACCCTGGTTCCGTTATCCTCTCCGGCGTAATGCTGCTTGAGCACCTCGGATGGCAGGAAGCGGCTGACCTGATCTACAAAGGTATGGAAACATCCATCAACAACAAAACGGTGACTTATGACTTCGCCCGCCTGATGGAAGGCGCTACCGAAGTGAAATGCTCCGAGTTCGCAGACGAAATCATTAAAAACCTGTAAGGAGGAGATTCATCGTGGCAATTACTCGTAAAAAGATTACGGTAGTAGGTGCTGGCTTTACAGGTGCGACTACCGCCCTGATGCTTGCTCAAAAAGAACTGGGTGATGTGGTGCTGCTGGATATCCCGCAGCTCGAGAACCCAACGAAAGGTAAAGCGCTGGATATGCTCGAAGCAAGTCCCGTTCAAGGATTTGACAGCAACATAGTCGGTACGTCCAACTATGAAGATGCAGCTAATTCCGATATCGTAATCATTACAGCAGGTGTAGCCCGCAAGCCGGGTATGAGCCGCGATGATCTCGTTAATACCAATGCAGGGATCGTAAAATCCGTATGTGAGAACGTGAAGAGTCACGCACCGAACTCCACGGTTATCATCCTGAGTAACCCGGTGGATGCCATGACCTATGTGGCATACAATACACTCGGATTTCCTAAGAACCGCGTAATCGGTCAATCGGGCGTACTGGATACGGCACGCTATTGCACCTTCATCGCGCAAGAGCTGAACGTATCCGTTGAGGATGTCCGCGGTTTCGTTCTGGGCGGCCATGGCGATGACATGGTTCCGCTCGTTCGTTACTCTAGCGTGGGCGGCATTCCGATCGACACGCTGATTCCGGCTGAGCGCATTGAAGCGATTGTGCAGCGCACCCGGGTCGGCGGCGGCGAAATCGTCAACCTGCTGGGGAACGGCAGCGCATACTATGCGCCGGCTGCTTCCCTGGTACAAATGACGGAAGCGATTCTGAAGGACAAGAAACGGATCATTCCGGTTATTGCACTTCTGGAAGGCGAGTACGGTTATGACAACCTGTTCATGGGCGTTCCGGCCATTCTCGGCGGAGACGGCATCGAGCGAATTTTCGAGCTTGAGCTGACTGGCGAAGAGAAAGCTGCACTTGATAAGTCAGCGGAATCCGTGCGTAACGTAACTTCGGTTGTGAACCTGTAATTGAATCAGGATTCACAAAATCGTCTAATAATGCAATCCCGTCCCGTGATTCGGGGCGGGATTGCTTTTCTTTGGATGATCTCTCCAGTATAATAAGAGACGATGAACTTGATGTAATAAAAATCACACTTATGACTTTGGAGGAATTGTTTATGTGGAATGTGACATTTTTTCTGCATATGGTCGGCACGGCGGCGCTAGGGTTTTACTTGATCCTGCCGTTTGTTGTTGGCGGTATTCAGAAGCTGTCTCTCGGCGCTCAAGAAGGAGCCGTTAATACAATTCGAGTAGCGAACCGTTTTGCTCAGTACGGTTTGGTTATTCAGTTGTTGACTGGCGGATATATGATGTCCCAGGGCGAGTATTCGGTTCCTTGGATGATCATTGTAACGGTTCTGCTGCTGGCGATGTTTGCGATTGGAGGCATTATGGGCAAACCCCTGAAGAATGCGCTTGCAGGAATCCGCGAGAAGCGTGAAGTGAAGGAAGAAACTGGTAAGCTTAGTACATTCAGCGCGTTGTTGTCCCTCCTGCTGCTCGTCATGATTTTCTTCATGGTATTTAATGACATCATCTAAGAACAGCTACATATGAAAGAGAAGCCGTCCGTATATTCGGTCGGTTTTTTTGATATTACAGCAATTATATGTTCCGGGGGTCCCAGCAAAATCTTGACTGGACTTTAGGCGCAAGGCCCGGTTTTTGAGGAGGGATTTTGTTACGGGAAAAGAGCCGCGCTTACGTTTGATCCCGTTCAATATGGGTAAAAACAATAGCGAAGGGCTTTTTATGAGAATAAGAAGCCGCGTCGAACGCATCCTATGAGAGGTAGTTTGAGATACTGACCTGAAAGGAGAAATGTTCATATGCCACAAGATCAACAGAAGCAAACATTGCCGCCCCAGCATCAGGATCACAGACCCGGAACCGAATCGGAGATGCACCCAAAACCGGAGTTTGAAAGCAACGAGTACAAAGCAGCCGGTAAGTTACAAGGAAAGGTTGCGCTAATTACCGGAGGCGACAGCGGAATCGGCCGTGCGGTTGCGGTCCACTATGCCAAGGAAGGCGCGGACGTATCCATTGTGTATTTGAGCGAGCACAAGGATGCGGAAGAGACCAAGCGTCAGGTGGAGCAGGAAGGCCGTAAATGCCTGCTTATCGCCGGCGACGTTGGCGATGATGCATTTTGCCGCGATGCGGTCACCGAAACCGTGGAGAAGCTCGGAAAGCTCGATATTCTTGTCAACAACGCAGCCGAACAGCATCCACAGAAAAAGATTGAGGATATTACCAAAGAACAATTGGAGCGGACATTCCGTACGAATATATTCGGCATGTTCTATCTGACGCAGGCGGCGATGCCGCATCTGTCCAAGGGAAGCTCGATTATTAATACAACCTCCATTACGGCATATCGGGGAAGTCCGCAGCTGCTGGATTATGCATCAACCAAGGGAGCTATCGTGGCCTTTACGCGTTCGTTGTCGATGAACGTGGTCGGGCAAGGAATCCGAGTGAATGCCGTTGCCCCGGGACCGATCTGGACGCCGCTGATTCCTTCAACGTTCCCGCCGGATCAGGTAGCCGAGTTTGGGGCGACCCAGCCGATGAAACGTCCGGGTCAACCGGAAGAACTGGCTCCTGCCTATGTATATCTTGCTTCGACGGACTCCTCCTATGTGAGCGGCCAAGTGATTCACGTGAACGGCGGCGAAGTGATTAACGGCTAAGACGATTCATTTGCTAACAACCGATAGTTACAACATAACATGGAAAACAGAGCGGACATCCGGGGCTTCGGCCCGGATGTCCGTTATTTTATCATGGGTGAGAGGAGAGGTTATGGGGCTTGGCTTAGGTGAATCAGATGCTTCTGAAACCGGATGGAAGCACGCCGGTTTCCCGAATCGCTCTGATCTGAGCGCGCGTCAATCGACGGTTGGAGCTGATAATGGATTCCGGCTCTTCGCCGCGAATAATATCATCAAGATCAGCGATGTTAGTGTTGCCTCGGAACACCCTGAAGGCGCCCCTGAAATTCGTCTCCGAGAACAGGACCAGGGTTGCATTGGAGTTGGTGGAGAAGAATCTCAAGCTTTCAATGTCCCCGAAAGTTCTCTCGAGATTGCGGATCCCGACGTTTCCACGAACCACAAATCGGCGTCCTCTGTAAAACTCATTTCTAAACAGGGCAAGTCTTGGAAAGACCACCTGGGAGATTGAGGCTTTCATCATAGCAATCACCTCCTTTCCTTAACCAATATATGTGAGATTCATAGAATTGGTATGGTCGATGCGACGGGGAAAATCAACACATTTTCTCTACTCTTTCATTTTTTCAAGTAAACCCTTTCATGTGCGAAATGATATGATATGATAACAATATTGGCAGTTTATAATGATTCTTTTTTGCTATCATGTCTGGGTTATGAAAGAGAGGAGTTTACCAACGTTATGAAATTATTTGAAGAGAGCATGTATCGACTGATTGTAGAAACCTCCACGAATTTGCCCGGAGATGTGCGAAGAGCAGTCAACCGCGGGCGAGCGTCTGAGGATGCGGCAACGCGAGCGGGGCTGGCACTGGCAACGATCGCTCAAAATATTGAGATGGCCGAGCAGGAAGTATCGCCGATCTGCCAGGATACCGGCATGCCAACATTCATCGTACATACACCGGTGGGTGCGAACCAAATCGAGATGAAGAAGGCGATTTACTCTGCAGTGATTCGTGCCACGAAGGATGGCAAGCTGCGTCCAAACTCGGTGGATTCGTTGACTGGCGCTAACAGCGGGGATAATCTCGGTCCTGGTACGCCCGTCATCCATTTCGAGCAATGGGAGCAGGATAAGGTGGACGTCCGTCTCATCCTGAAAGGGGGCGGCTGCGAGAACAAAAACATTCAATACAGTCTTCCCGCAGAGCTTGAAGGGTTGGGGAAAGCGGGCCGCGATCTGGACGGAATCCGCAAATGCATCATGCATGCCGTGTATCAAGCTCAAGGTCAGGGCTGCAGCGCTGGATTTATCGGCGTAGGCATCGGAGGCGACCGGACGACCGGTTATGAGCTTGCGAAGCATCAGCTGTTCCGTCATGTGGAAGATGTGAATCCGAATGAAGATTTGGCGAAGCTCGAAGATTACATATTGGAAAATGCAAATAAGCTGGGGATCGGCACGATGGGCTTTGGCGGAGAAGTCACGCTGCTCGGCTGCAAGATCGGTGCGATGAACCGTTTGCCGGCAAGCTTTTTTGTATCGGTTGCTTATAACTGCTGGGCGTTCCGTCGTCAGGGCGTATTGGTCGAGCCGGAAACCGGGGAGATCACGGACTGGCTGTATGAAGCGGGCAGCGAGGTGCAGATGAACGCAAATTCCGAAACGGCTGTTTCTCAAGCCGAGGACTCCGGACCAAGTGATTCCAAGAGCCGCGAGGTGGTCCTGCAGACGCCAATCAGCGAGGAGCAAATTCGTTCCCTGCGCGTTGGGGATGTGGTGGTTATCCGAGGCGAGATGCATACCGGACGGGATGCGCTCCATAAATACCTGATGGATCACGATGCTCCTATCGATCTGAACGGATCCGTGATTTATCACTGCGGCCCGGTTATGATGCAGGATGAAGAGGGATGGCATGTCAAGGCGGCAGGCCCGACAACCAGCATTCGTGAGGAACCGTACCAGGGCGATATTTTGAAAAAATTCGGCATTCGCGCGGTCATCGGAAAAGGCGGCATGGGTCCGAAGACGCTTCAAGCGCTGCAGGAGCATGGCGGCGTGTATCTGAATGCGATCGGCGGGGCCGCCCAGTATTATGCGAGATGCATCAAAAAAGTAAACGGCGTGGATTTCATGGAGTTTGGCATTCCGGAAGCGATGTGGCATTTGGAGGTCGATGGCTTTGCCGCCATCGTCACGATGGATTCGCACGGAAACAGCCTGCATGCCGATGTGAGCAAGGATTCGGCAGAGAAGCTGGCCATGTTTAAAGAGCCGGTGTTCTCCTAATCCATAGCATATGAAGAAGCATTGATTGGCCACAATGAGCCGGTCGATGCTTTTTTGTTGAGCTTGGGATTGGGTCCCTTATTTCGAATTTTCGTTGCGGTTTTCGCACGCTCCGGTTTATGATGAAAGTCAAATACGTCAATTCAGTCATAGGAGGAAACAGGTGAGAAGTTTTGGACTGGCCTTTGCATCTTGGTTTGAAAAGTACACCTTTCTCTTGATTCCCGGCTCGCTGGTGCTAGGCTGGCTGCTTTCGGATGTTTTGCTGGACTTTGTTCACTGGATTCCTTATCTATTCGGTTATATCACGCTGGTTATGGCGCTTGGCTGTGGGATCCGTCATCTGCAAGGGGTTCTAAAACGCCCCTTTGCCGTTATGTTAACGCTCTTTCTTGCCCATGCGGCAGCTCCGTTGCTTGCCTATGGACTGGGCTCGGCCGTGTTTGGTGCGCACTCGGATTATACGATCGGCTTGCTGTTATTTGCGATCATTCCGCTGGGGATATCCTCGGTGATGTGGGTCGGTAGCTCCGGCGGCAGCGTTCCGTTCATCTTAGCGGTGGTCGTGCTGGATACCATACTCAGTCCGCTAGTCGTCCCGGCTTTGATGGATATGTTTATCGGGGATGCGCTGGTTACCTGGAATGCGTCTGAGCTGATTCTCGATTTGCTGACGATGGTGGTATTGCCCACTCTGATCGGGGTGATGCTGTATGAAGGTTCCAAAGGACGGATTAAAGACTGGTCGGCTCCCGTAGCCCAGCCGATATCGAAGCTGTTTTTTATGCTTGTGGTTATGCTGAATGCAGCAGCCATCGCTCCCCATGCAGCAGGCATGAAAGAGGAGATGCTGGTGCTCGTCCCGGTTGTCTTCACGCTGATTGTGATCTGTTATTTGCTTGGTTATTTTGGCTCGTATGCGATGCTGGGACCGACACGGGAAATGCAAATTACATTTACATACGCGTCCGGAATGCGTAATATATCACTCGGGATGGTGCTGGCTACAACTTATTTCTCGCCCCAGGCTTCGATTCCGGTAGTGCTGGGCATTATGTTCCAGCAGCCGGCGGCAACCATCATTCATGCGTTATTTCACCGAAGACGCACACGGACGGTAAGTTATCCAAAATGACCACGCGGCAGAAAGAGGAGAGACCATGAGGCAGTATCGCAATCGTTTGACTCTAATTATGCTTACTTTAATTGGGTTATCTATGCTCGCGGCAGGACTGGCTATGGTGACGGTATTCAAGCAGTCCCATATTCAGCTGCTGGAGGACAATATGGTCCGGGAGATACGGCTTCTGCAGACCATGATGGAGTTTCCGGATACGGACAGCGCGGATGCTCTTTCGTATTATACCAACAGATCCGTGCAGCTTGAGGAACTGTCCGATGCGAGAGTGACGTTTATATTGAAGGATGGTAAGGTTATCGGGGATTCGGAGAGTGATCCGTTAACCATGGATAACCACGCTTATCGTGAGGAGATGCTTGAAGCGGTAAAAGAAGGCCGCGGGAGTACCATTCGTCGGAGCGATACGCTTGAGCAGGACATGCTGTACGTCGCTCTTCCGGTCAAGGCCGGAGAGAATTTCGACGGATTCGTCAGATTGTCCGTCAGTCTCAAGGAAGTGGACCAGGGAGTCAAACAAGGCTGGACTGTCATGGGGATCGGCCTGCTGGTGCTGTTCCTGATTGCTGCCTTGGTGAGTTATCGCGTTGCCAAGGGCTTGACATCGCCGCTGGAGAAGATCACGCGCGTAGCCAGACGGATATCGCGCCTTGAATATGATGCGAGGGTGAAGATTCACCGTAAAGACGAAATCGGTCAATTGGCGCAAGCCATTAACGGCATGGCCGACAGCCTACAGACCCAGCTGCGGACGATACGGGATAATGAAGATTTGCTGCAAAGCGTTCTAAACAATATGACAGGCGGTATTGTCATGGTGAGCGGGGCAGGCCAGATCATTCTTGTGAACCGTGCTGCCGAGAAAATGCTCGGCATTAATGCCGAAGTGATAACTGGCAAATCGTACCGTGAGCTTAAGCAGCATTATGAATTGACCAAACTGATGGAGGAAGGCCTGGAGAGCAAGGAAGGCTTCCATGAGGAGCGCAACATTTATTATCCGGTGGAATCGATCATCCGCCTGGATGGGGTTGCGATGATGCAAGAGGAAGAGCAGGAGTCTTATCGAGGCATGCTGTTCCTGCTGCAGGATGTAAGTGATATCCGCAGACTTGAACGCATGCGGAGCGAATTCGTAGCCAACGTGTCTCATGAGCTGAAGACTCCGCTTGCCGCGGTTAAAGGATTTGCCGAAACGCTGCTTGGCGGCGGGGTTACTGATGAGAAGACATCGCGCTCCTTCCTCCAGATTATCTATGACGAGTCCGAACGGCTGAACCGGCTGATCGGTGACATTCTGGAGCTGTCCAAGATCGAATCCAAGCGGATTCAGATGGATTACTCGCCGATTCATCTGTCGGCGTTCTTCGATACGATATCCGAAATGATGCGCACGGTCGCGGAGAAGAAGCGGATCAGCCTGGAGCTCGACATTCCGGAAGAGCTGTTTATGGAGGGGGACGAGGACAAGCTTCGCCAGATCTTTATGAATCTGCTCTCGAATGCGATCAGTTACACGCAAGAAGGCGGACGAGTAAAATTAACGGCTCGTGAAAAGCATAGTAATGGGAATGCCGAGGATATTGTGGAATTCATTGTTAAGGATTCCGGGATTGGCATTCCGAAGAAAGACCTTCCCCGTATATTTGAACGATTCTATCGGGTGGATAAAGCGCGTTCGCGCGGATCAGGCGGAACGGGGCTTGGACTATCGATCGTGAAGCATCTGGTGGATCTTCATCACGGAACCATCAAGGTGGAGAGCGAGCTGGGAATCGGCAGCTCCTTCATCATTGAGCTCCCGGTATTGCAGGAAACGGCCGATACAGGAAGTTAACACTCCGTTAACATTCTGTTGATATACTTGCATTTAGCAGTCCAATTATCAAGATAAGGGCGGGGGTAACATTGACGCAACGCATGCTTGTTATTGAAGATGAGCCGACACTTTCGCGGCTGTTGTCCTACAATCTGACACAGGAAGGTTTTCAAGTCGAGGTAGAGGAACACGGTACCGCAGGTTACGAGAAAGCGTCGCATCATGAATATGATCTGATTCTGCTGGATGTCATGCTGCCTGGCATGAACGGCTTTCAGATTTTAGAGAAGCTTCGCAGCAACGGAATTACCACGCCGATCATCATTCTGACCGCGAAGAACGCCGAGGAGGAAGTTGTTCAAGGTCTGAAGATGGGGGCGGATGACTATATTACCAAGCCATTTGGCGTATCTGAGCTGCTGGCCCGTGTATCGGCCGTCATGCGCCGGGTGTCCGGTCACGCCGATGAAGTAAAGACGACAGACCATCAAGGAAACGTCATTTCACTTGGACAGCTGGAAATCTATCCTGAGAAATACGAGGTCCGGCTTGGCGGTCAGAGCATTAATCTCCGGCCGAAAGAATTTGAGGTGCTGCTCTACCTGGCCAAAAAACCGGGCGTAGTGTTAACGAGGGATGATCTGATGAACGTGGTCTGGGGCTTCGATTATATCGGCGGTCAGCGAACCGTGGACGTTCATGTGAGTTCCCTGCGCAAGAAGCTTGAGCTCGATCCTGAATCTGTACACATTGACTCCATTCGCGGGGTTGGTTATAAACTCGTAGTGAATCCGAAAAAAGGCTCCCATCATTCCGTTTGAAATGATGAGGGGTCTTTTTTTTTGGGTCTTTGGTTTGATTCTGACATGTCTAATGTCTCATATCCCGGCCATGATCCTTCCGTAGTTTACACTCCCTTAATCATTCGAGTATATTCCCATAATACTTGTCCGGTAAGATGCGTCTAAAGGACCAGATGAAGAAGGGGTGAAGGCGCATGACACTGCTTCAAACCAAACCGAATCAGACAGAGAGAATGAAGATGGAGGTAGAGCCGGAACTTGATGGACAAGTAACAAGCGATCCTGAAGCAGGCGCATTATATCGGCATTACATAAGAAGGGTCCCTGTTATAAGAAAATCTGAATCCTGCCTCGATGTGCTGAATGTGTTTGCGAAGGACTACCGTATTCCGTGCGTTATTTATTGCGATGAGGCGGATACACCGGCAGGACTGATCATGCGGGATGTCTTTTACCAGCGAATGATGGGCAGGTTTGCCGTTGACCTGTATTACTCCAAGCCAGCCTTTCAGTTTGCGGACCATCAACCGATGCGTGTCGATATTTCCGAGAAGGTCGGAACGCTGCTGGAATGGTCCCTGCAGCGCCCGGATTCAAAATTTTACGATTGTGTCCTGATCACGGAGGCTGACCGGCTGCTGGGCGTGCTTACCGTCCGGGATCTGATGAGTCTGTCCAGCGGGCTTCAAGCGGAAGCGGAAGAGAAGCGGGAACTGATCCTGCAGGAAAGCTACCGGCATACCCGGAACATTCAATCCTCGTTAACTGAAGTCCGAACGGCAGCAGCGAGAACAAACTCGGAATGTATACGCATGAGGGAGTGGTCACAAACCGGGAAGGAGAAATTGGATCTTGTCCGAACCTCGTACCTTGGCCTTGTGGAGGATATGACGAAGCGTGAAGGCCAGGCCTCCGAGCTCGCTGCCGATGCCAGCCGTATATTTTCCATCACCGGCATGATTACCGAGCTTGCAAACCAAAGCAGTCTGCTGGCCATCAATGCCTCGATTGAAGCCGCTCATGCCGGTGAGCATGGGCGGGGATTTCAAGTGGTTGCGGCAGAGGTACAATCGCTGGCAAAACAAACACGCAAGCTGTCAGGGGACATATCGCAGCTGCTCGAGCACATCCAGCGCCTGGCAGCAGATACAGCCAAGGGGGCAGTTTCATCGCTCAGGGAAATCCAATCCTGCGAGGGGTATGTAACGGAAGGTGCCCAGATGTTTAATGAAATGGACAACGCCGTTCAAGAGGTTCAGAGGTCCGGTAATCAAGTTTATCAACTGGCCGAGGAAACCGTGAAACGTGTGGAGCGGGTCAAGGATGAGCTTGCCGGAATGAACACCGGTGAAAATTCGATCATGGAAGAAAGTTCGAATCTATAACTCTACTTTTATTAAATATTTTACACTGCGTTTACATTTCTCGGAAACTGCTATTACATTCCGGGATTAATATCAATATTGTAAGTAGGAAGTAGAGACAACAACCATTTTGAAGGAGTGGATTCGTTTGTTTAAAAGAAGGGGTCGTAAACCAGCAGGTATTCTAGTATTGGTGTTAATGCTGAGCACGCTTTTGGCGGCATGCGGAGGAGGAACAACTTCCGGCGGTGCTTCCGGAGAAAATACAGACAACGGTTCAGCACAGCAAAACGAAGGAAGTACTGCAACAGCTTTGTCAGGAACGATTGAAATTGACGGTTCCAGCACACTGCATCCATTAACCGAAGCGATTGCTGAAGAGTTCGGCGCAGCGAACCCGGATGTCCGCATTCCGATTGGAACAGGCGGAACAGGTGGCGGATTCAAACGCTTCAATAATGGAGAGATTCCAATTTCCAATGCATCCCGTCCAATTAAAGACAGTGAAGCTGAAGAAGCAAAATCCAAAGGCATTACCTATCATGAGGTTCTGGTAGCTTATGACGGATTGTCCGTTGTTGTTAACCCGGACAATGATTTCGTAGATAAATTGAGCGTAGATGAGCTTAAGAAAATTTATGAGCCGAACAGCACTGTAAAAACATGGGCTGACGTTCGTGAAGGATGGCCGGCAGAGGAAATCAAAATTTACTCGCCAGGTACAGACCACGGAACATTCGATTATTTCACAGAAGCGATCAACGGTGAAGCGCAAGCAAGCAGAAACGATAGCCAAATTACGTTCAGTGCCGATACAAACGCAGTTGTACAAGGGGTTGCCGGCGACAAGAACTCCATCGGATACTTCGGATTCTCGTTCTATGAAGAGAACCAAGACAAATTGAAGCTGGTTCCGATCGATAACGGTACGGCTACCGTAGCTCCAAGCATGGAAACGATCAAGGATAACAGTTATGCTCCATTGTCCCGTCCGCTGCTGCTCTATGTTAACGATAAAGAGCTTGAGCGTCCAGAAGTGAATGCGTTCATGAACTTCTACCTTGATAATGCCGCTAGTCTTGCTGGCGAAGTTGGTTTCGTACCGCTTCAAGATGAGCAGTACAAAGAAGAAAAAGACAAGTTGGCAAAATAATTTAAAGACTACATGCCCGAAGGGAATCCTTCGGGCAACCGATAGAAAGGGAAGAGGAGAATGAACAAAACTTCACCCGTGGCGGTAAACACAAAAAGCATGACATTCCGTCGAAGCAAAACGCGCACCTCAGACAAAATCATTCCAATCCTGCTCGGCTTGTGTGCCATGCTTTCGGTGTTTACTACCATCGGTATTGTATATACGCTTTTACAGGAATCCGTGATCTTCTTCAAGGAAGTACCTGTATGGTCCTTTCTGACAGGAACGACATGGAGTCCGATTCTCCCTCCAAAAGAATTCGGCGTGCTGCCCCTGCTGGGCGGCACATTGCTGATTACAGGCATTGCGATCTTATTCGCAGTGCCTATCGGCTTGGCATGCGCTATTTATCTTAATGAATACGCTCCTGCCCGGGTTCGGGGGGTTGTAAAGCCAGTGCTCGAAGTATTGGCTGGTGTACCAACGATTGTTTATGGATATTTTGCGCTTGAAACGGTAACGCCATTCCTTCAAAAGATTTTTCCCGATATGGGTATATTCAATGCGCTAAGTGCGGGTATTGTGGTAGGGATCATGGTCCTGCCTATGATTTCGTCTCTAAGTGAAGATGCGATGCGCGCGGTACCTAAAAGCCTTCGTCACGGAGCATACGCGCTGGGTGCTACCCGATTTGAGGTTGCGCTGAAAATTGTGCTGCCTGCCGCTCTGTCGGGGGTCGTATCATCCTTCGTATTGGCATTCTCGCGCGCGATTGGCGAAACGATGATCGTAACGGTTGCTGCCGGCGCTACGCCGCAGCTGACGCTGAATCCGCTGGATAGCATTCAGACGATGACTTCTTATATCGTTCAGGTAAGTATGGGGGATGTTCCGCGCGGAACGATTGAATACGGCACGATTTTTGCGGTAGGTCTGACCTTGTTTGTCATCACCTTCTTGCTTAATATATTGGCGCAGTGGGTCGCTCGCCGCTTCAGGGAGGAATACTAGATGGAACAATTGAATCTGGGAGATAGCAAAGGAATCAACCGGAGACGCCGTAGTGACCAGACGCTGCACATGATATTCCTGGCTTGTACCAGTATCGGTATTCTTGCCTTGATGGCTTTGATTGTCACGATCGTGATGGATGGTGTTCACAGACTCTCACCTGATCTGTTCACCAACTTTCCGTCACGTATCGCGGATAAAGCAGGACTGAAATCGCCGATTGTCGGCACGGTTTATCTGCTTCTGCTCATGGCCCCGCTGTCCTTCGTACTAGGCGTGGGCGCAGCGATCTTTCTCGAAGAGTATGCAGGACGCAGCCGCTGGGTTCGGCTGATTCAGCTGAATATCAGTACGCTTGCAGGGGTTCCTTCTATTATATACGGTATCCTGGGACTGGCGATTTTTGTACGCGGCATGAATCTTGGCCGCAGCCTGCTCTCCGGGGTATTAACGATGACGCTGCTGGTGCTGCCGATTATTATCGTTGCCGCTCAGGAGGCGCTTCGCGCCGTGCCTAAGAACCGGCGCGATGCTTCTTATGCGCTGGGCGCAACGAAATGGCAAACGGTATCCAGCGCCGTGCTCCCGTCAGCGATTCCAGGAATTATGACCGGGGTTATCCTGGCTTTGTCTCGTGCGATCGGTGAAACCGCACCGCTGATCATGATTGGTGCCTTAACGTACGTGGCCTTCTTGCCGGAAAATCTGCTCGATTCGTTTACTGTCATGCCGATCCAGATCTTTAACTGGGTATCAAGACCAAGTGAGGCTTTCCACGAACTGGCGGCTTCGGGTATTATTCTGTTGCTCATCATGCTGTTCATCATGAACATTGCAGCCGTATGGATCCGGAACAAGTATTCGAAGAACATCTAAGATACGCATAAGCAGATCTAATCGTGAAAAAGGAGACATGAATAAGATATGGAATCCATCATACAGATTAAGAAATTAAACCTTTACTACGACACGTATCATGCACTTAAAAACGTGGATCTGGACATTCCGGAGAAAACGGTGACGGCGTTTATCGGACCGTCGGGCTGTGGTAAGTCAACGCTGCTGCGTACGCTGAATCGGATGAACGACATGATTCCTTCCACACGGATTGAAGGCAGCGTGCAGATCGGCGGGACCGAAATCTACAGCGAGGAAGTTCACGTTGAAGCCCTGCGCAAGCAGGTAGGGATGGTATTCCAGCAGCCGAACCCGTTTCCTAAATCGATCTATGACAACATCGCCTACGGGCCTCGTCTCCACGGTATCCGCAGTAAAGCGGAGCTTGATCAAATCGTGGAACAAAGCTTGAAACAAGCCGTGCTGTGGGATGAAGTCAAAGATTATCTCAAGCGGTCCGCGCTGAGCTTGTCCGGCGGCCAACAGCAGCGTCTGTGCATTGCCCGGGCACTTGCCGTACAGCCGGATATCCTGCTGATGGACGAAGCCACGTCCGCGCTGGACCCGATCTCGACGCTGAAGATCGAAGAGCTGGTGCAAGAGCTGAAGAGCAAATATACCATCGTTATGGTAACGCACAACATGCATCAAGCTGCACGCGTATCTGGGCAGACGGTGTTTTTCCTGAATGGCGAAGTGGTTGAATCCGCAAACACCGATACGCTGTTCTCGACACCGTCGGATGCACGTACCGAGGATTATATCTCGGGCCGTTTCGGTTAAGCCATTATGACGACTATGATCTTTCTTAAAAGTAGATAGGAGGAGCATCACATATGATCCGGAGAATTGAGTTTGATCAGCAGCTTGATGAGCTGAAAACCTTGCTGCAGGATATGGGCAAGCATATGGAGGAGGCACTGGCAAGCAGTGTAGAGTCTCTCCAGACCTTGGATGCGGAGAAAGCGCAGGCGGTTATCAAGAACGATGTGCAGTTAAACACAATGGAAGAGCAGATCATGGACATCGGCTCCCGCTTGATCGTGACCCAGCAGCCTGTGGCGAAGGATTTGCGCCGGATTTTGGTTGCTTTCCGAATCGCCAGCGATTTGGAGCGTATGGGAGACTTGGCGCGGGATGTCGCTAAAGTTACGATCCGTCTGCAAGGCCAGAAACTGATCAAGCCTTTGGTGGATCTTCCGCGGATGTCGGATTTGGTGCGTGCGATGGTTTCGGAATCCATCGAGTCCTATCTGACGGAAAATACGGACCTGGCTTATAAAATGGCCCAGGATGACGATCAGGTCGATCATTTGTACAGCGTCATTCTGCAGGATCTGTATGCGCATCTAACCTCCGATCCGGATTCGGCCAATCAGGCGATGCTGCTGATCATGGTGGGCCGTTACATTGAACGGATCGCCGACCATGCGACGAACATTGGCGAGAGCACCGTGTACCTTGTAACGGGTCACCGTCCCGACCTCAATCAATAGCATAATGAATAAGTCAAACGCTGGCGAAAGCTGGCGTTTTTTTGCGAGAATTTAGAAAACTCCAGCGAAGCGGAAGCAATTCTTGAATCGCATTTATATATTGGGGGCCCCCGCAAAGTATTTGGAATAAGCATCGAAGCGATAGGCTCCACTTTGTGGGGTTATTTTGCGTATTATTAGGAAATCATCGTTAATCGAACGGATTGTTCGGAATTGACGGTAACCTATGTTATCATGTGGAAAGGAAGTAATATTGGTGCGAGGTGTTCTATGGACAAGCTGATTTTAATTGATGGAAATAATATCATTTACCGGGCATTCTTCGCGATGCCGCCGCTGACTAATGCCAGCGGACAGCAGACGAATGCGGTTTACGGCTTTACAACCATGCTGCTTCGCTTGATTGAGGAGCATAAACCGACCCATATGATGGTCGCATTCGATGCAGGCAAGGAAACGTTCCGGCATGCGGATTTTCAGGATTACAAGGGTGGTCGCCAGAAGACACCTCCCGAGCTCTCCGGACAATTCCCTTTGCTGAAGGAGCTGCTGAAAGGCCTAGGCGTATCCCAGTTTGAAATCGGCGGTTATGAGGCCGATGACATTATCGGCACCATTACCCGTCAGGCTGACGAAGCCGGCCGGAAGGTGATGGTCGTATCCGGGGATAAGGATATGCTGCAGCTGGCTTCGGAGCATACTACGATCGCGATGGTCCGCAAGGGCGTTACCGATATCGAGTATTACGGACCAGAACAGATTAAGGAGCGATATAACCTGACGCCTGATCAGATTATCGACCTTAAGGGACTAATGGGCGATGCATCCGATAACATTCCCGGCGTTCCTGGAGTGGGTGAGAAGACGGCCCTGAAGCTGCTTCATGAATTTGGGTCCGTTGAAGCCGTGGTGTCACGCACAGATGAACTGAAGGGCAAGATGAAAGAGAAAATCGAAGAGCATGCCGATTCCGCCATACTCAGCAAGAAGCTGGCTACGATCTTCCGCGAAGTACCGCTGGAGCAGTCGCTGGATGAAATGGCATTTACAGGCCTGAATGAAGAGACGGCAGGACCTGCACTGGCGAAGCTGGAGTTTAAATCGCTAATTGAACGGTTAAACCTGAGCACAAGCGGAATGGGCGGAGATGCGGCTGAATCGAAGCCCGAAGCGAAGATTGACGTGACCCTTGTGGACACGAAGGGGCTTAAGGAGGTTGCCGATAATCTGACCCAGGTGACCGTACTCCATGTAGAGACGCATGGGGACAACCCTCATCATGCCGAGGTGATCGGACTCGCGCTCGCTACAGAGGAACGACAGTACTTCATTCCGTTTGAGGTTCTGAAGTCGGAAGAGGCCGAGCCTGTCCGTACTTGGCTTGCCGACAGCGAGATCCCTAAACGCGGTTATGATCTGCACCGCATTGATTTGGCCCTCCATTGGCAGGGCATCGCTTTTGCCGGCGCGGCATTCGACGTTCATCTGGCTGCATACCTGCTGGACCCGACCGAATCCAATCAAAGCCTTAGCGGCCTGGCCTCCAAATACGGGCTTGCGTATCTTCAAGCCGATGAGGACGTGTTCGGTAAAGGAGCAAAGTACAAGGTTCCCGATATGGAGAAGCTCAGTGAGCACATGGCCAGAAAATGTTTGGCCGTATCCGAATTGGTACCCGTTCAGGAGAAGGAATTGGCTGCCAATGAAATGCTGCCGCTGTTCCATGAGCTGGAGATGCCGCTGTCCCGCATTCTGGCCGATATGGAGAAGCAGGGCATTGCCGTTAATGCGGAGGATTTGAAGGAGCTGGGTCGCGAGTTTGAAGAACAGATCGAGAAGCTCGTTCATGAGATTTATGAGATTGCCGGGACGGAATTCAATCTCAATTCGCCTAAACAGCTGGGCGAGATCCTGTTTGTGAAACTGGAGCTTCCGGTCATCAAGAAGACCAAAACCGGTTATTCTACCGATGCCGAGGTGCTGGAGAAGCTGGCGCCTTATCACGATATTGTCCGTTTGATTCTGAAGTATCGTACCTTGGCCAAGCTGCAGTCCACCTATGTGGAAGGTCTTCTGAAGGAGATTTCATCACAGACTGGTAAAGTGCATACGTACTATCGCCAGACGATTGCCGCAACGGGGCGTCTGAGCAGCCAATACCCGAATTTGCAGAACATTCCGATCCGTCTGGAGGAGGGCCGCAAGCTGCGCAAGGTCTTCGTTCCGTCCGAGCCGGGCTGGAGCATTTTGGCGGCGGACTACTCCCAGATTGAACTGCGCGTGCTTGCGCATATCTCGGATGATGAGCGGCTGAAGGAAGCCTTCGTCCACGATATGGACATCCACACCAAGACCGCGATGGACGTGTTTGGAGTCGGCGTGGATGAGGTGGACTCCAATATGCGCCGATCCGCGAAGGCGGTTAACTTCGGCATTGTGTATGGAATCAGCGACTATGGCTTGTCCCAGAACCTGAATATTACCCGGAAGGAAGCCGCCGCGTTCATCGACCAGTATTTCGAGGTATTCCAGGGTGTGCGGCGTTATATGGACGTGATCGTCAAACAGGCGAAGCAAGATGGTTATGTGAAAACATTGCTTGAACGCAGACGCTATCTGCCGGAGATTAACGCTAGCAACTTCAACTTGCGGTCTTTTGCCGAGCGGACGGCGATGAATACGCCGATTCAGGGAACCGCTGCGGACATTATCAAGCTGGCCATGGTCCATATGGACAAGGCGCTGCATGATCGTCAATTGAAGAGCCGCATGCTGCTTCAGGTGCATGATGAATTGGTGTTCGAGGTGCCGGAGGATGAGCTGGAGATCATGAAGGAATTGGTGCCGGACGTGATGAGTCAGGCACTGAAGCTGTCGGTACCGCTGAAATCGGAAGTCAGCTATGGCGATAACTGGTACGAAGCGAAGTAAAGCTGCACACGGTGCCAGCCGATAGAGGATTGTTTATAGGGATCATGGCGTGAAGAGGGGGGGCCATATGCACCATACCTTTCCACAAAACCATGGTCCCGCTCTGTCCCAACTTCCGGTATAATGGGAGATGAGGTGAAGTCATTATGCCGGAATTGCCGGAAGTAGAAACCGTGAAACGAACACTTAACCAATTGATTAAAGGTAAGCATATAGATCATGTATCCGTACATCTGCCGCGGATTATTCAGCGTCCTGACGATATTGAGGCCTTTGCGTTTATGTTGAAGGATCACACCGTGGAAGGCGTAGAGCGCCGCGGGAAATTTTTGCGGATATTGCTGGACGGACTGGTGATCGTGTCGCATCTTCGGATGGAAGGGCGTTACGGGCTGTACCCTGCCGAGGAGCCGGTGGAAAAGCACACCCATGTCATATTCCATTTCTCGGACGGCACGGAGCTGCGCTATAAGGACGTACGCCAATTCGGAACGATGCATCTCTTTGCAACAGGGGAAGAGTTCCAGCATGCTCCGCTTGCCAAGCTGGGGTATGAGCCGCTGGATGATACGTTTACATTCGGAACCTTCAAGGAAGTCATCGGCAGCAAGAAAACGAAGATTAAGGCGGTGCTGCTGAATCAGGCATATGTGGTCGGCATCGGCAATATATATGTCGATGAGGCATTGTTTCGAGCCAAGATTCATCCCGAGCGTAATGCTAACAGCCTGAAGGATGCCGAGCTCAAGCGACTGTATCATGCGATCGTGGATACACTGTCCGAAGCCGTAGACGCGGGTGGATCTTCCATTAAGTCCTATGTCAATGGACAGGGTGAAATGGGGATGTTCCAGCATAGTCATCAGATTTACGGACGGAAGGACAAGCCGTGTCATACATGCGGCGGACCGATTCATAAGATCGTGGTTGGCGGACGGGGGACCCATTTCTGTCCGAAGTGTCAGCCGGTAAAGAAGTAATCCAATAGGCGTGCACCCATTCCTTTCCCTACACATATAATGTGGAACATATGTGGAGCGCATGGAGCTGCTCTTCTTCATGAATGAGCCGCTTGATGTGGAGCTTACGAGGAGGGAAAAGGGTGCTCAGTCATATTTTCTCGTCTGCGCTGCTGGCCATGGCATTAAGCCTGGACGGATTTGGCGCGGGGGTTACATACGGTCTGCGCAAAACAAGGATACCGCTGCTGTCTGTATTGATCATCTCGCTATGTTCCGGCTTGGTGCTTGGCGCCTCCATGCAGGCAGGCGCGCTGTTGCAGCGGTTCTTATCCCCATCTGTGGCGTCCGTGATCGGAGCCGCCATTTTGATTCTGCTGGGCTTATGGTCTCTATATCAGCAAGTTCGCAGAAAAAACGAGTCTGATGTGCAGCCGGTTTCTAATAGGGATATTTCCCAGTCCCTTATGGAAACGAAGGCGGCTGACTATCAAGTGAAATCACGACGTGAGGTTAACACGGCAGGTCAAGAGCATGTTCAGCGGGCGGTATTCTCTCTTGAGATTCCGAAGATCGGCGTTGTCATTCAAATTCTCCGCAGTCCATCAAAAGCGGATCTGGACGACTCCGGTAGCATCTCCCCGTGGGAGGCGATGTGGCTCGGGATCGCGTTATCGCTCGATGCGTTCGGAGCAGGACTTGGCGCTGCGATGCTGGGCTTCTCACCGCTAGGTACGGCAGCTGTCGTTTCCTTGTTTAGCGGGATATTCCTGGTGCTGGGCATGAGGGTTGGTTTACGCTTTGCATCCAAGGGCGGCATGCGTTTTATCTCTTATTTGCCTGCTTTTTTGTTAATCGTCATGGGTATAATGAAGCTGTTATGAGGTGAAGTCATGAATATCGGTTTAACCGGAGGAATTGCAACAGGCAAGAGCACCGTGTCCTCTATGTTGACCATGAAGGGAGCACTTCTCGTCGATGCGGATCTCATCGCCCGGGAAGTCATGCTCCCGGGTCATCCGGTGCTGGGTAAAGTGACCGAACATTTTGGACAAGCGATCCTGTTTGAGGACGGTACGTTGAATCGAAAAAAACTCGGGGAATTGATCTTCCATCATCCCGAGCAGAGAACGGTGTTGAATGAGATCACGCATCCGGCGATCCGGCAGGAAATCCGGGAACGGACGGAAGCATATGAGCGGCAGTATCCCGACCGGCTCGTGGTAGCGGATATTCCGCTGCTGCTTGAGGCAAGGGAGCAGTATTCTTATCTTGACCAGATTGCTGTCGTTTATGTACCGCGAGAGCTGCAGCTTGAGCGCCTGATGGTGCGCGATGATCTTAACCGGGAAGCGGCAGAAGCGCGTTTAAACAGCCAGATGGATATCGAGGAGAAGAAGCGTCTGGCGGATATCCTCATCGATAACAGCGGAACATTGGCCGAAACACAGCAGCAGGTGGACAACCTGTGGGGCAGGTTGGTTCGGTTATGAAGTGGCTCCGTAAAAAAAGAGTGCTGCTCCTGCTGTTTGTTTCTTTTGTAGCGCTGCTGTTTCTGAGCTCGAACTGGATGACCTTGCTGTATCCGATTCATTATAAGGATGAAATTCGGAAGCATGCCGCTTATTATGAGGTTGATCCATTCCTGGTGGCTTCCATTATACGAGTAGAAACGAACTTCAAACCGGGTAAGGAGTCCAAGAAAGGCGCGCTGGGCATTATGCAGCTGATGCCGGATACGGCGAACTGGGCGATGGAAATGGCCAAGCTGCCGTCGGTGAACCTGCTGAGCGTGAAGAATGAAGTGGACGCGAATATCCAGCTCGGCACCTGGTATATTCAGAACCTGCACAAGGAAATGGACGGCAATCCGATTGCCGCCATCGCTGCCTATAATGCAGGCCCCGGGAACGTCAAGAATTGGATCAACAAGGGCATGTGGGATGGGACCTACGAGAATGTGAAGAGTATTCCCATCGGGGAAACCCGTCACTATGTACAGCGCGTGATTTATTATTATAATCAATATACGGATGTGTATAAGGACGGCTTTTAACGAAAAAAGAGCGCTGGACAGGCTCTTACATCGAGCCGTCCAACACTCCTTTTTTAAGGAAGAATCAATTATTGACCGGAGAATTGACCAGCCAATTGTTGCTCGGCCAGGGTTACAAGACGCTTTGTGATGTATCCCCCGATCGAACCGTTCTCGTAGGAAGTCATGTTACCTTGGTATCCGTCTTGTGGAATGGAGATACCAAGTTCTTGAGCTACCTCGTACTTCAATTGCTCAAGAGCAGCGTTTGCGCGAGGAACAACCAGGTTGTTGGAGTTGTTGTTGCTTTGTGCCATGTTAAGTTCACCTCCTTGGGTTGGTAAAAGTATTATGTCTCGGGTTTCGCATTTTCATAACATAAAAGAAAAAAGTTTTGCTGGTAAATTTTTCTTTAGCGCCATTAAGGCTAAAATACGCTGAAACGAAGGAAGTGAAGTTGACTTTATGAAGTGTCCATATTGCAGTTATGCCGGGACGAAAGTGCTTGATTCCAGGCCTGCCAACGAGAATAAATCCATCCGCCGCCGCAGGGAATGCGAGCAGTGCAGCAAGAGATTCACAACCTTTGAGATGGTGGAGGAAACGCCGCTGATCGTCGTGAAGAAGGACGGAAGCCGTGAAGAATTCAGCCGGGAGAAGGTACTCCGCGGTTTGATACGTGCATGCGAGAAGCGTCCGGTATCGGTGGACCAGCTGGATATGATCGTATCGGATGTTGAGAAGGCACTGCGAAATACCGCAGCAGCAGAGGTGGAGAGCCGCCAGATCGGGGAGCTTCTGATGGAACGGTTATATCCGGTCGACGAAGTAGCTTACGTCCGGTTTGCATCCGTGTACCGGCAGTTCAAGGATATCAATATGTTTATGAAGGAACTGAAAAGCCTGCTGTCCAAGGATACGGACGGTCAGGAGCTGTAAGAGCGCCGGGGTTCCGCGTGATCCAGGTGCTCTTCCGGTGCTCCCATGGCGCCCATCCTCATCATCGATAAGTGACATGATATAGAGAAGTAAAAGGGATACAGCACGTCATCAAAAAATGTGAAAAACATGTTGACATGCCTGCTGATTTTTTATATGATATAGAAGTCGCTTACGGGGCCTTAGCTCAGCTGGGAGAGCGCATCGCTGGCAGCGATGAGGTCAGGGGTTCGATCCCCCTAGGCTCCATATGAAGAAAACCCTTGATGGTACATCAAGGGTTTTTTTGTTTTTTAATACCTTTTTAGTAATTTACATAAATGGGATTGGGGACGAATTGGGGACGAAATTGAATACAATGAAGTTGGGTAATCAATTTAAATCATGAAAACAAGCAGCGTCGGGGTTCCCGGCGCAGCTTGTTTTATTGGATGGGTTCGAACAGACTGATCCATGCCAGCTCGTTTTAAGTACAAGCAATTATTTAGGGTCTTAGGCCTTGGCATCGTGGTTACCACGATCGGGTACAAAGAAAAGACAAAAGTTTCGCGACCTGATCCTATCCAGGACAAACAAGCCTCTCCCATTGATATCGTCAAACAAATGAGTGACAATGAATACACCACCGTGATAGGGGAGGAGAACCAACTGTTTCAGGATGCGGTTACAAAGTTGGCCGAAACGCTTGTGCGTTGGGAATCTCTGAAAGTGAACATCACGAAACAGTATGAACAATATCGAGTTAAATGATATGCCTCGCTCTTTGCGTGAGAGATAGGTATTGGTGGGGGTAATAGATTTTGTTACACCGGTAGCAGCAGTTTTACTATTCTTAGAATTTGCAATTCAAGTAAAGAAAGGACAGGGGCGCCCTGTCCTTTCTTTATAGATGAGGATAAACGCGTAATGAGTTTACGGTTCGATCAAGGTTTACAGATCGACTTTCCAGTTGCCCATCATCTTGGCGACTTCCGGATCGCGGTACGATAAGAAAAGACTTTCCCGCGTATCGAGGGTGGAAATTTGTTCGATATCGTCCGCGCACAACGCAAAGTCGAAAATGTTGAAGTTTTCGACGATCCGCTCTTTTCTCACCGATTTTGGAATGACAACGACTTCACGTTGAACAAGCCAGCGCAGCACGACCTGAGCGACGGACTTGTTGTATTTTTCCGCGATCGAGGTCAGCACTTCGTTGCCAAACATGTTGTTGCGTCCTTCAGCGAGCGGCCCCCACGATTGGTGCTGCACTCCCTGCTCTTTCATAAAAGCGGTGTTCTCGATTTGCTGGTAGAACGGGTGCGTTTCGATCTGGTTGACGGCGGGCACGATTTTGTTATGCACGATGAGGTCCATAAGTCGTTCGGGCAGGAAGTTGCTGACACCGATCGCTTTGATTTTGCCTTCGCGGTACAGGTCTTCCATCGCACGCCAAGCGCCGTAGTAATCGCCAAACGGCTGGTGAATAAGGTACAGATCGAGATAGTCGAGCTGCAGCTTCCTCAAGGATTTGGCAAACGCCAGCTTGGCACTCTCGTAGCCGGCATCCTGAACCCAGAGCTTGGTCGTGATGAACAGCTCTTCACGCGGTACGCCGCTGCGCTTGATCGCGCGTCCGACCGCTTCCTCATTCAGATAACCGGCGGCGGTGTCGATCAGGCGGTAACCGGCCATCAGCGCTTCATATACCGCATTCTCGCATTCTTCAGCATCGGGAATTTGGTAGACACCGAAGCCGATGATCGGCATTTTCACTCCGTTGTTCAATGTTACAGTTTGCATTGTAATTCCTCCCATGGTTCAAATGTAAAACGGCATACGGCCGCGAATCCCGTGAATCGGGCACCTCAGCGGGGCTTCCGCTTACGGTCGATTTGCGTTACAATAAGCCTACCGCCTTCGTGTTACACGAAGTCAAGCCGTCTTCAAAAATTTATTTTCCAAGGAGGATTACACATGCATACGGTCAAAGAAGCCGCCCTGATTACGGGACTTACCGAGCACGCCGTGCGCTTTTATACGGATAAAGGCCTGGTGCCAAGCGTACAGCGCAATCAAAACAACATTCGGATGTTCGACGAAGAATCGATCAACTGGCTGCATGGCGTCAAATGCCTCAAGCAATCCGGGATGCCGATTGAAGTCATTAAAACGTACGTCGACCTCTGCCTCGAAGGGGATTCGACCATTCCGCAACGCTACACACTCATAATGGAGCATAAAGAAGCGGCGCTCGTTAAGCTCGAAGAAGCCAAACAGCACATTGCCCATTTGGAACAAAAAACCGTCCTATATCAGGCCATTCTGGAGCACCGCGCTCCAGACACGACCAATCCCGGCAACTGGGACAAATTTCAACATATGCATGGTGACGTATTTTACTCGCCTTCTGTTCGGAAGGCGTGAGAGATATTCGTGCGCATATCAACCGCTCTGAAGAAAATCTTCGGTTTTAAACTCCGGATTGGCTTGGCAATGAACAAGATCCGCGTCACGCTACATTGAACTATCGGGGTACCACAGTATTGAAAGGCTCCTTAGATTTACAAACAAAAAGTCAGATTATTGTTTTATACCTCCCAAATTAGTTCATAAATACTATTATATGGACAGGAATGAATTCCTGATCTTAGATAGCAAATCATTTTTTAAGTTACAAATATGTGCGTAATTACATTGCCGGATTCTTTGCAATACAATGGGAATATTAGATTGCTAAAATTAATTAGAAGGAAGTGTGTTACATGAATCTTTTTTAGCTATCTAAACCTAAATGTGATTTTAAAAATTGAAACACCTATTCACCTTCAGTGAATACTTGGTAATATGGATGTTGATAACTTATTTTATGGTAAAGTAAGACAAATCTCAGAACAAATGTTATATTCACAAATATATTGCAAAATTTAATTTAACAAATCCAAAGAAGAGACAGGAGTTTTTAAAATGACAAATAAAGTCGTACTCGAAACAGCTGCTAAACAATTTGCGGAGGCGACAGCCAACCCTCCCTATTTGTTTGATCATGGCCCGGTGAAAGGCCGCGAAGTCGTCGATCAAGTCCAATCCGGTTCTGTGAATAAATTGCCGGTTGAAATAGAAGAATTGACCATTAACGGCGGCCCTAAGGGTAGTGTGTCTCTTACCATTGTCCGCCCGCAGAATGCACCGAGCGTGCTTCCGGTTATTCTGTACACACACGGAGCCGGCTGGGTATTCGGTAACGTACATACGCATGATCGACTGATCCGCGAATTGGCCGTTGGCTCCCAATCTGCAGTTGTGTTCACAAATTACAGCTTATCTCCCGAGAATCGCTATCCGGTAGCGATCGAAGAAGTGTACGCGGCACTCGACTGGGTGGCAGAGAACGGGAGCCAATACGGATTCGATACCAACCGTATTGTAGTAGCCGGTGATAGCGTCGGAGGCAACATGAGCGCAGCCATTACGCTGATGGCCAAAGATCGAAAAGGGCCGAAGATTCACAAACAATTGTTGTTCTACCCGGTAACGGACGCTTCATTCGACAACGATTCCTACATACAATTCGCCGAAGGTTACTTTTTGCGTCGCGACGCGATGCAATGGTTCTGGGATCAATACACGACGGATCCGGAGCAAAGAAAAGAAATTTACGCATCTCCTCTGCAAGCGACAACTGAGCAATTGGCTGGGCTTCCTGAAGCTCTGGTAATTACAGGCGAAGCCGATGTATTGCGGGACGAGGGTGAAGCGTATGCCAATAAACTGCGGGAAGCCGGAGTTAGAGTAACGGCTGTTCGCTTCCAAGGCATCATCCATGACTTCGTGATGTTAAACGATTTGGCCGATACCGCGGCTGCTCGGGGAGCACTTTTACTGGCTAACGCTTGGATTCAGGTATAATCAACCCGGATCTGAAAAAAAGAAGACGGTACCTGGAGTTCCGTGCATGTCTCCAAAGGGTGCCGTCTTATGCTGAGATCATGACGGGACTCGACCGTAAAATTCGCGAGGAAGGAGCGGAAGATCTAAGTACTGATACTGTAATGAGGGTGACTGGGAAGGCGCCTGTCTCCTTCCAACAATTTGCACAGAGACACGCAGAAATCTGGATGCGGTAATTGGAATGGAATCAACAAAATGAATAATAGTTGCTTTCCTGAGATTGCATTCAAGTACAATATATCCATAGAAAATAGTCCAATTCAACTTTATATCTCAAAAAGATATTTAAAATAAAATTAAATTCTATCACATGTCTTAAACAAAACTTCAACAATACGTTGATAAATACGTTTCAAAATTAAAGGTCTAAAAAAATCCCATCCATTATGAATGATGGGATTTTTTTATTAAGATTTGAGATACCAAAGACGGCAAAGTATATAAGTTCTTGTCATAACTCAACGACAAGAACTTATATACTATACGGAAATTGACACTGTACCCGCTATACCACCACTGCGGTTCCGCTGACGGCCACCATCAGCATTCCCTCACGAATAACTTCATAGTCGATGTCCACTGCTATAATGGCGTTTGCCCCCAAGCGCACGGCTCGATCTTCCATCTCGACAAACGCTGCATCCCTTGCTTCCTGCAGCTTGTTTTCGTATGCCCCCGAGCGCCCGCCGACAATATCGGTAATGGAGGCCAGAAAGTCCCTCACTACATTAGCACCCATAATGACTTCGCCGGTCACAATACCGATATACCTTTGAACAGGGTAACCTTCAATGGTGGATGTCGTTGTAATAATCATGCGATCTTCCTTCTTTCAAATAGATTTTTATAGCGGCTACGTGTAAAAACAACTTTCGAGAAAATGGTCCTTGCCAATAGAGCAACCAGGTTGGTGCACCGCCCCCAGGATGTTGATCGCCTTGGTGGAGAAGGTTACCTGATGACGATGACTGCATGACTAGAAGAATACGACCATTTTTCCAGCGTGTGTGTCTTCCTTTATTACGCTGACAGAAGAGGATTGGTTGCACGAGTGGACGTAATAAGCAGGTACAGATGGTTGTCAGGCGCCAGCCGGACAGCTGACGGAGGCGCTCACAGGCGTTCGCATGTGTATTTTGTTTTGACCGACTCAACCGATTCCGCCCTATAAATATATCGGAAACTTTGACCGGGCAGAATTTACCCGGCAATAAAAAGCAAAGCGTCCCACAAGCCTTTACTTCAAGGCTTGCGGGGCGCTTTTTTGAAGCAAACCTATGAAGCGAATGAACAAATCACTGATATATAATTTATGATTCAAGACCGCAGCATTAAGATTTAACATAGAATTTACAAGGCTTTTACAAATATATCATTGAATATGTCAGTGACATTCATTAAGTTTAAATCAGATCCCTTGCGGATTACGAGTCGACTCAACGATTAGAGGGATAATTTGATGAAAGATGTACGTTTGATTAAACAGAATCAATTATATCACCGGGTGGCTGATCAGGTAATCGAGATTATTCAAAGTCGTAGGCTGCGGCCGCATGATCCTGTTCCATCCGAAGGAGAGCTTGCCAAGCTGTTCGGCGTGAGTCGAATGACGAGCAAGCTGGCGCTTCAAAAGCTGGCAGAGCAAGGACTGGTGTACCGCCTGCCCCGGAGAGGGACCTTCCTTGCCCAGCCGATAGAAGGATTGATGGCCGATGGAGGAACTTCTCCCCAGGTCACCGAGGCGGCGCCTAACGTGGACAGGCTGGTTGGACAGATCGCACTCATTATGCCCCATCTATCCGATTACACTTCCAGAATCATCGCCGCCGCCGAGGCTGAAGTGCGAAAGCACGGGTGCGACCTCATTTTAAAAATGACGAAGGACTGCGACGATGAGGATCTTTGTCTGGAAAGGCTGGCCGAAGGAGGGATCACCGGTATCATTCTGTTTCCTCAGGGGCGGAAGACCTGCAGCGATCAGGTGCTGCGACTAAAGCTGCGCAAACTGCCGCTGGTGATCATCGATCGTATTTTCCATGAAGTGGAGATTGATTGCGTGTATCACGACCACTATATGGGCTCTTATCAAATGACGAAGTATTTGATCGAGAAGGGGCACCGGGAAGTCGGATACACTTCGAATCCGATCGACAATATCACAAGCCGGAAGGAACGGTATCAAGGCTATATCCAAGCACTGCTCGACCATAAAATTCCGGTGAAGATCCAGAACATTCATTTTCGAAGCGTCACTTGCGATACCAGCCGCATTAATGAGTGCGATCCGGAACAGGAGCAGTTTATTCTGGACAACCCCCGGATGACGGCCATCATGTGCGGGGATGACCATGTCGCCATCTCGACCATTCACACCGCACTGCAAATGGGGATTCCGGTTCCTGAAAAGCTGTCCATCGTCGGGTTCTCCGATATTCAGTTAGCGGCATATATTCCGACACCGCTTACAACGGTTCGACAAGATACCGAGAAGCTTGCCCGATCGGCCGTTGATTTGCTGATGAAGCGCGTTGGCAACTCCAACGAAAATCCAATCACCATTAAAATTCAAACATCGATTGTAGAACGACAATCCGTTCAGTCCAGGACGTAAAATGGATCACTACAGTGGCAAGGAGACATGACTTTGAAAATTCACTTTCTAGGAACTGCAGCCGCAGAGGGCTTTCCCAATGCCTTTTGCCGCTGCGAGCATTGCAACAAAGCGCGGGAGCTTGGGGGAAAAAATATCCGCACGCGAACTTCCGCCATCCTGGACGATGTCATCAAGTTTGACTATTCCCCGGATTCCTATATGCAGGCGCTGCGGGACAATATCGATCTGGGAGCAATCGAGCACCTGTTGGTCACGCATTCGCATTCGGACCATTACAATGCCGTTGATTTGGAATGCCGCAGGGAAGGAATTGCGCACGGCCTTCAGCATCCGATGCACATTTATGGAAATGGTACGGTGATGCATCATACGCGTGCCGCCATCGGCCGCTTTGAAGGACAAAGGTATCAATTCCATCTGTTGCGCCCGTTTGAGACCTTCGATATGGGCGATGCAAGGGTAACGCCATTGTTGGCGGATCATGACCGCATGGAAACCTGTCTGTTATACGTGATCGAAAAGGAAGGAAAAAAACTGCTGTACGGGCACGATTCGGGCTGGTTCCCGGATGCGACATGGGCATGGTTAAAGGGCAAAAATCTGGATTGCGCCATCCTCGACTGCACGCATGGATATACGGGGAACTCCCGCGACCGCAATCATATGTGCGTAGAGACGGTGCTGGAAGTCCAGCGCGAGTTCCAAAAAGAAAATATCCTGAAGCCTGAAGGCCAAATCGTCGTCACACATTTTAGCCATAATTCCAAGCTGCTTCATGAGGATTTTGTCCGCATCTTCAGCCCCGTCGGAATTTTGCCGGCATATGACGGGTTGATCATCAACATTTAAACCAAATAAAATGACACGATCAAAGGAGAGTTAAGGGAATCATGAGAAAACTTTCAATGGCGCTACTTCTCATTATGTGTGTGATTGTATCGGCTTGCGGAGGCGGCAACAATGCCGGCAATGCAAACTCGGGCACTTCGGAGTCCGGGGCCCCGACCGGGTCGGAATCGTCGTCTACGGAACCGGTCCAGAATGAAAAGTTGATCGTGTACACGAATGCGAACTCTGACGGCCGCGGCGAATGGCTGATTGAGAAAGCGAAAGGTGCGGGCTTTGACATCGAAATTGTCGGAGCGGGCGGCGCCGACTTGACGAACCGGTTGATTGCCGAGAAGAACAACCCGATCGCGGACGTCGTATACGGCTTGAACAATATGCTTTATGAGAATTTGAAAAAGGAAGACGTTCTGGCTAAGTTTGTTCCAAGCTGGGCCGGAGATGTGGAGCAGGGCTTGAACGATCCGGAAGGCTACTATCATGGCCTTGTGAAGCAAGCGATTCTGCTTGGGTATAACCCGAACGAATTCACGGCCGAAACCGCGCCAAAGGACTGGACCGACCTTTATAAGAACGATGCGTACAAAGGGAAGTACGAAGCTCCTACGCTGCTTGGACAAAATACGCCTCGTCTTATTGTAGCGGGCATTCTGACCCGTTTCCAAGATCCGAATGGTGATCTCGGCATATCCGAGGAAGGCTGGAATGAAATTCAGCAATTGTATGACAACGGCGTCAGCGCAGTCGAGGGCGAAGACTTCTATGCCAATTTGGCCAGCGGCAAAACGCCGCTAGGGGCACTCGTTTCCGGAACCCTGCAGCAGAAGGAAGAGCAATATAAAGTGAAAGCAGGCATTGTCAGTCCCGAAGTCGGCGTACCGATGGTCGTGGAACATGCAGCGCTCGTGAACGGAACGAAGAAACAGGCAACGGCGGAGCGGTTCGTAGAATGGCTCGGATCCAGCGAAATTCAAGGAGAATTTGCGGCTGAGTTCAATGCCATGCCGGCAAATACGAAAGCGGTCGAGCAAGCCAATGATTCCGTCAAGGAGCTGTTTACTTCGTTAAAACCACAAGATTTCGATTGGGCCTTTATTGCCGAAAACATGGATCTGTGGGCGGAGAAAATCGAGTTGGAGATTATGCACTAAATAACGGAATGGAGTCAAGCCGGCTGCATATTGGGAACGCCAATATGCAGCCGTTCATTCAAGTACAACAAAAAGGAAGATAATAATATGATTACATTCCAGAACGTTGACATTAAATTCGGAGAATTTCATGCGGTCAAAAACCTTAATTTGCATATTCGGGAAGGGGAATTCTTCACGTTCCTCGGTCCCTCGGGTTGCGGGAAGACGACGACCCTCCGCAGTCTGGTCGGGTTTATTATGCCTACGAGCGGACAGATCCTGCTGAAAGACACCGACATTACCCGTTTGCCGATCGAAAAAAGAGAGATCGGGATGGTATTTCAAAGCTATGCTCTGTTTCCGACGATGAATGTGTACGAGAATATCGCTTTTGGCTTGCGTGTCAAGAAGTGTTCCAAGGCGGAAGTGGACCAGAAGGTAAAGGACATTGCCCGGAAGGTTGATCTGAAAGATGATCAGCTGTTCAAGAAGGTATCGGAACTATCCGGCGGCCAGCAGCAGCGCGTTGCGATTGCCAGGGCGCTGGTTTTGAAGCCGAGCATCTTGGTACTGGACGAGCCTTTATCCAACTTGGACGCCAAGCTGCGGGTACAGCTGCGCAATGAGCTGAAACAATTGCAGAAGAAATTCGGGATCACAACGATTTATGTCACGCACGACCAGGAAGAAGCATTAACGCTGTCCGACCGGATTGGAGTATTCAATCATGGAGTCTTGGAGCAAGTGGGCACGCCCATGGAAGTTTACAATCAATCCCAAACGGAGTTTGTATGCAATTTCATAGGAGATATTAATCGGATCGATCCGCGGATGGTAGAGAACAGCCGGTTGAAGGATATTGTTCAGCCAGGGAATATCGCCTATATCCGCAATGAGAAGGTAAGCCTGCTGCCCCTGCAGGGGATCGATGCGATCCAACTGAAAGGCAAGATCGCGGACCGGGAATTTTACGGTTTATACAGCAAGTACGTATTGGAGATTGCCGGCGGCGGACGGTTAAAAATCATCGAAATAGAAAGCCCGCTCGTCCATCATGAGGTCGGTGACGATGTAGACATCTACCTCCCGGCCCGCGATATTTTGCAATATCCGATGAAGGAGGGGGAAGCATGAATGCCCGGAACCTGAGCACCCGGCTGGCTTCCATAAACCCTTTCTCGATCCTTTTATACGGGTTGATTGTCTGGTTTGTCATTGCCTTTCTGATTTATCCGAACTTGAATATTTACGGCGAAATATTCTTTAAGGACGGCAAATTTACGCTGGAAGCGGCAGAGAAGCTGCTGTCGTCCGAACGCGCGATGAGAAGTTTATATAACAGCTTTATTCTCGCTTTTTCGCTTGTCATTACGGTAAATGTGGTGGGCATTACGCTGGTTTTGATTTCGGAATATTTCGATATCAAAGGCGCGAAGATGTTGCGGTTGGGTTACTTTACGACCCTGATTTACAGCGGAGTCGTGCTGGTGTCCGGCTATAAATTCGTCTATGGCGAAGAAGGGTTTATGACCAAGCTTTTAGTTCAATTGTTCCCTTCTTTTGATACGACATGGTTTCATGGCTATTGGGCGGTTCTATTCGTCATGACGTTCGCCTGCACGTCCAATCACTTTCTGTTCCTGAGCAATGCGATTCGCAAAATCGACTTCCAAACGGTGGAAGCCGCGAGAAATATGGGGGCGTCTACGGGGTATATCCTATGGCGGGTCGTACTTCCGGTCCTGAAGCCTACGATCTACGCGCTGACGATCCTGACTTTTCTCACCGGCCTGGCTGCGACGTCCGCGCCGCTAATCCTCGGGGGCAAGGAATTCCAGACGATTACGCCGATGATTCTGACATTCTCGAGAAGCATGACGTCAAGAGACTTGGCTGCGCTGCTGGCTCTTATTCTCGGAGTGGCCACACTGGTGTTGTTGACCGTGATGATCCGGTTCGAACGTAAGGGCAACTTCATGTCGGTCTCCAAAGTCAAATCGGAGCTGGTCAAACAAAAAATCCGCAGCAAATCCGGTAACATAGCTGCTCATATTCTGGCTTACGGCCTGTTTGTTCTCTACATCGTTCCGGTTGTGCTGATCATCATCTTTTCGTTCACCGATGCGGCCAGTATCTCAACCGCCACGTTGAATTTGAACAGCTTCACGTTGAATAATTACATTCAAGTGTTTTCATCCATGTCGGCATTCAAGCCTTATCTCGTAAGTATTCTATATGCCGCGGGAGCCTCGGTCATTGTCGTCGCATTGGCGCTGGCCGCGTCAAGGATCTTACATAAATATAAGAACAAGTGGGCGCTTGCCCTGGAATACGCATTGCTGATTCCGTGGATTCTGCCGTCAACGCTGATTGCAATCGGACTGATCGTAACCTTTAACACGCCAAAGCTGATGATCGGGAATACGGTGCTGGTTGGCACGGTCTGGATGCTTCTGATTGCTTATGTCATCGTCCATATTCCTTTCACCCTGCGAATGGTCAAGGCCTCCTTCTTCAGCTTGGACAGCAATCTGGAAGACGCTGCAAGGAATTTGGGTGCCAAACCGTTCTATACGTTCAGAAAAGTATTGCTGCCGATCATTCTACCGTCGACGCTAGCTGTTCTTGCCTTGAATTTCAACGGAATTTTGGCCGATTATGACGTTACCGTGTTCCTCTATCATCCTTTGTACCAGCCGTTAGGAATCGTCATCAAGAACAGTACGGATGCGCAGGCGCTAGCAGATACCAAAGCGTTGACATTGGTGTATTCGGTGATACTGATGATCATGTCCTCCGTTACTTTATATTTCGTTTATGGAAGAAACAGCAGATCTTGAGGGCAAGAGAGGATCACTTCGTCTTTTTTAGTGTACGTGCACAATGCTAGGCCTAGGCAGCAATCGGCGGTGTTGTACCCGTCAGCGTCGAATAGTACAGAAATGATATGAAGTGGATGGGCTTGAAGGATTATAGATAGGGGCTGGTCCATGATCTTTCGCAAAGACAATGAACCAGTTCCTTTAGCATGTTTTGCCGCATTATGAAAGGCAATGGACTCCAGCACATCCTGGAATCCATTGCCTTTTTTGGCGTTGCCTTAACCTTGGACGGGCTTGATCGTGTCACGTATGACCAAGCTTGTAGGCAGCATGACTTTCTTATTGCCGTAAGACGAGCCTTCGGTAATTTCGAACAGCAGCTTGGCACTCTCATAGCCGAGGACATCGAAATATTGCTTCACGGTGCTCAAGGCGACCTTGGCGAATTTGGAGCTCTCGAAATCGTCAAAGCCCATGAGGGATACTTGTTCGGGGATACGAATGTCAAGTGCGGTGAGCTGTTCGATTACCTCAAGGGCCCGCTTGTCGTTCGCGCAGAACAGAGCGGTCAGCTCTCCGTTGTGGATAAGGCTTGCCAGTGCAGCATAGTCGAGTTCCTTATCCAGGAACAAGAGCGAATCGGGGATCGGAATGGACGCATTCGACATGGCGTTGCAATAACCGTTATATCGGTCAACCTCCGGGCTCAGATGATAGTCGTAAGCCGCGAATCCGATTCGTCGATGTCCTTGCTGTATCAAGTATTCTACCGCTTCATAAGCACCGTCATGGTTGTTACAGGTGACAACGTTGACCGGATAGCCGGAAGGGGAACGATCCAGCATAACGAACGGAATCGATTTTTTGCGAATCTCTCCCAGATAGCCCTTAGCAGCTTCGGGATCGGAGGAATAGATGAGTAATCCTCTTAGCTCCGTTTGAATCAGCCCCAGAATGAGCTCACGTTCCTGTTCGAAGTCGTTCTCCACGAATTCGATGATCAGCTTGCAGCCATGCTGGCCTAGAAATGACTGAATGCCTCTCATGATCTGCATATACGAACTGTCGTACAGGTCGACGCCGGAGATGACGAAGGCCACCAGATTGGAGGTCTTCTCTGGGACGGCTGCTTGGCTGGCGACAAAGCTTCCCTTACCTCTGACGCGGTAGATCACGCCCTCGTTCACCAGCTCAGACAACGCCTTACGCACAGTGATGGAGCTGACATCCAGCAGCTTGGAAAATTCCGACTCGCTAGGTATCCGATCGTCCTTCGTAAATTCCTGATTCTCAATTTGGGACAAGACATAGTCTTTTACCATCTGGTACTTTGGCAGAGCCAAGTCCTTCTTGCTCAAGTAGGTTCACCTCGTATCAACATTTCCTCAATTATAGCGCATGTCACTTTAAAAAGTATACGTACTTGGAGCGTATCTCGGAAAAAAACTTGTCGAATAGGCCGGAATTTTTCGGGAATTAAGCAAGAAACGAGCGAAATGATATAAAATCTTTGAATTTCATGAAGGTTTGTATTACTATGGGGTCAAATAAAGTATGTGTTTTAATTGACTTATCATAACAACTTTTAACCTTAACACCTTGCAGAAAAAAGAATGGCGCTATATCAAGACGCAATCGGACATAAAAACGAGCCGCTGGGGAATCCAGCAGCTCGATCTTGGAATCTTGATCTTGGAATTTCTTCTATAAGGTTACAATGGCGCCTTCCTTCTCGAACGGGTAGTCGATGACGATGCGCGCCGCTTCGGTATCGCCGATGCCGCTGTACAGATTGACCTTGCCGTCGGGACGCATTTCGATGCCGGCGGTGAACGCGCAGTCGGTCAGATGCTGCTTCTTGGCGGGGCCATCCGGATAACAAGGACGGGTGCCGATGATTTTCAAATCCGAGAAATGATTCGTCTGCGGGTCCAATACGAAGGCCATGTTCATATAAGTCGATGTATCTCCTTGCGCGTAGCAGATATGGCCGATGACGCCGATCTTCCCGCTATCGAGCAAGTAGGCTTGGTTGCAGCCGCCCCACTCATCCTTGCTGAATAATCCGCGGATATAAGGGGCGTTCTCGATGACTTCGGGAGAGAGGTCGTCAAGGCTGTCAATGACAGTGAATCCTACCAAGGATTCGCTTCCGAATTCCTTGCGAATCTCTTCGCCGCGCGGCCTGGAGAAGACACCGATCCTCCCGTCCTGGAGCTCTACGAGCCGAATATCCTTCATATAATCCGGACCGGTCGTGAAGTAGAAGAGATCGTGAAGATCGCTGCCTTTGTAGAAATAACCGTAGAACGTATCGAGCCGTCCCTGCTTGTAACGGACATGCGTGCCGCCCAATACGAGCTGTTTGTTGATCACGCTAATATAAGGGTCCTCAAGCTGATAAATCATCGTATCCGGCACGGCCGTCCACTCGTCCGGACCGCTCTGCTCGAACAAGCGAACCCACGACCTCGCCCACTCATTTCGCTTCTCCACGCGTCCGTAAATGTAGCGCTTGCCGTTCCATTGAAATGGAATCGTAGGGTTGTAGACATCGAAGCCTTCGACTCCGTGGAAGACAAGCTTGGCGCTTTCATAAATGCGTTTGTTTGCTTCGAATTGCTGACGTAGTTCCAGTAAGTTCATTCGTGTCAAATCTCCTTTCAGGCTTCAATAACCACTCTATCCTAATCGAAAGAGCTGCTCCCGATCTTGCTCTATTTTGGAACGCTTTATGGTGTTTTGACATCGGAGGAAGTTGTCAGTATACAAACAAGGAGGGATATCGCCTATGTTGAAGCTTTATGCGGCGGACGGCATTGATTCTGAAATTCAGGCCCACTATCGGCTGATCGCTTCGGTGCGCGATACGATCGGCATGCATACGCACGACTTCTTTGAATTGTTTCTTATCCTGAAAGGAAGCGTTGTGCATGTCATTAACGGGAAAAGGCAGCTGCTGCAGGAAAATACGCTCGTGTTCATACGTGACCGTGACGTTCATTATTATGAGCAGACGGTGGACAGCGATTGCCAGTTCATCAATTTGTCGTTCCATCGCGAGGTCCTGGACGACCTCATAGCTTTCTTGGGAGGAGGGTTCCCAAGCGAAAGACTGCTTGGGCCGGCCATGCCGCCGTCGACCTTGCTGTCCAAAACGGAGAAGGAATATGTGCGGTACCGGCTGGACCAGCTCAGTCTGATCCCGCAGGAGAAGAAGCTGGCCGTCAAAGCGGAGGTAAGAGCCGTCTTGACCGACCTGTTCTCCAGGTATATCAAGGCTGACGCGGATCCGATTGAGCTTACCGGACAGCCGGAGTGGTTTAAGTCACTATGCCGAAAGGCGAAAAAGAAAGAGCACTTCACGCGGGGAACGGCTGTGCTTGTCCAGCTGTCGGGCAAATCGCATGCCTATGTATGCAGAATGTTCAGGAAGCATCTCGGAATGTCCCCGACCCAGTACATTAACGAATTGAGAGTGTCTTATGCCGAGAATTTGCTGCTAAATACGGATATGGACATCGTGGACATCAGCCTTGAGATTGGACTTGACAACGTCAGCTACTTTTACGACTTGTTCAAGCGGAGGCATAACCTAACGCCGCATCGATATCGTCAGTTCGGGACAACCCGAAGATAGTATGCTAATTAACGGTGAATACATAAACATTTTTATGTATTGACGATGAAAATAGTATGTGTTATTTTCTACTTAGCATAATAAGTCATGAGGCATCATGATAATAACATCTATAGGGGACGGTAGCCGGAAGCAAATGCGTTTTCGACGAACGTTAGGATACGGTCTGGGGGTGAAAATGAATGCGCTTACATATAAAACAAACCAAATGGCCAGGCTCATGCGGCCTCGAGCAATAGACCAGCTGTATCCGATCACAACATGTTAACAGTCAGGAGGTGTTCCTTTGAAGACAACCAATAACAGGCTGGTGGCCAGGATCGTCAAGCACCGCTATCTCTACCTTATGGTGCTTCCCGGCTTTCTGACGCTGTTAATCTTTCACTATTTTCCGATGTACGGAATATTAATCGCTTTCAAAGATTTTAATGCTTCCAAGGGGATTTGGGGAAGCGAGTGGGTGGGGATAAAATACTTCACTTCTTTTTTTAACGATCCGATGGCGTTCAGGGTTTTAAAGAATACTTTGCTTCTCGGTTTGTATACTTTATTCTGGTCATTTCCCGCACCGATCATATTGGCTCTGTTGTTTAATGAACTGAAAAACAAGGGCTTTAAGAAGCTTGTGCAGACGGTTTCTTATTTCCCGCATTTTATTTCGGTTGTCATTGTTGCGGGGATGCTTAAGGAATTTACGGCGAGAGACGGTTTGTTTAACCATATTCTCGGCTTCTTCGGCGGAGACCCGATCATGTTTCTGCTCGAGCCTGACTATTTCCGGACCATCTTCATCTCTTCCGGCATATGGCAGGGGGTCGGGTTCGGCACGATCATCTACCTTGCTGCATTAAGCGGAATTGATCCTACCCTGTATGACGTGGCCGAGGTAGACGGCGCAGGCCGGTGGAAGAAGGTTTTGCACATCACATGGCCGTCGCTTAAACCGACCACCATTATTTTGCTGATTTTCGCCGTCGGAGGAGTCCTCGGGAGCGATTTCCAGAAGATCATCCTGCTCTATTCGCCTGAGACTTACGAAGTAGCAGATGTCATCGGGTCCTATGTTTATCGTCAAGGTATACTAGGCGCACAATACGAGTACACGACGGCCATCGGATTATTCATGTCGGTTATTTCCTTTACGATCCTTTACTTGACCAATTGGTTAAGCCGGAAAGTATCAGAGACGAGTTTGTTCTAGGTGGTGGGATGTTGAAAAAGACTAGTTTGGGTTCCAGAGCGTTCGATGTATTCAATGTTGTTATCATGCTATTCATCCTGATTGTCGTGCTGTATCCGATTCTGAACATTATCGCGACATCGCTAAGCGGCACGCGTTACATCTCCTCGGGGAGCGTAACGATTTGGCCCAAGGGATTTAATCTGGAGGCGTACACGACGGTATTTCAGGATCCGTACATTTTTAAAGGATATCTGAACTCGATCCTTTATGCGGCCGGCTCTACGGGCATCATGCTGCTGTTTACGGCACTGATGGCGTATCCGCTCACGATCCCGGGATTTGCGGGCAAGAAATTTCTGACCATTTTTCTCATGATTACGATGTTTTTCGGCGGCGGCTTAATCCCGACCTATCTGCTTATGCGCGGTTTGAACCTGTTGGATACGGTCTGGGTCATGATTCTCCCCGGTGCGATCAGTGCTTATAATGTGTTTCTGTTTCGGACCTTCTTTCTGAATATTCCTTCTGAACTGAAGGACTCCGCCTATATCGATGGGGCGAGTGATTTGGTGGTTCTCTTCAGGATCATACTGCCGTTGTCGAAAGCGCTGTTTGCAACCTTTGCTCTATTCGGTCTGGTCGGAAGCTGGAACAGTTGGTTCGAGGCTTTGATTTATTTGCGAGATCAGGATAAGTATCCATTGCAGATGGTGCTCCGAAACTACCTGTTTACCTTGGATACGACTGCGATTCAAGGACGAGTAGGAGGCGGCGCGGTCGCCATTAATGCTCCGGGGGAAACACTTGATCCCAAGGCGGTACGAATGAGCGTCATCATTATTACCATGTTTCCGATCATGTGTATTTATCCGATCTTCCAGAAGCATTTCACCAAAGGGATATTCGTCGGCTCCATCAAAGGCTAAAAATGCGGATACGGCGGTGTAAGCAAGCTGCGTGCGCAGTCGTGACCCGTAATGAATAGCAGATTTGAAGAAGCGGTTAATTGTGCAGATTAGGGGGAAATGGAATGAACAAATTGGCAAAAATGCTTGTCCTCGGATTGGCCCTACTGATGGTTTTTTCCGGATGTTCGAATGATTCCGAAACATCCGATACCCATGAAGAGAATCAAGAAGTCATGCGCTTTTCGGTCACGCTGCCGGCAAACGGCGTGGATAATCCGAATAGTCTGGTGGGCAAGGAATGGCACAAACGCATGGAAGCTTATATGGGCAAGAAGGTAGAAATTGAATATAACTATATTCCGTCTTCCGAATATGACGAGAAGGTCAAGCTTATGATCGCGAGCGACGATCTGACAGACTTCTTCGTGACGCCGTTATTCTATGATACGACCGAAATGGCCGAACAAGGCCAACTGCTTGAGTTGGGCCAGTATCAAGATTTAATGCCGAATTATATGAAGTACATTAGCAAGGTAAAGAACGGGATGAAGCGGGTAACGGATGCCGACGGCAACATGTTCACCTTTAAAGAAACCTCCACGCCCAGATTCCCCGAGGATCGCGGCATGCTCATCCAGAATACGTCTGCTTACCGCTATGACGTGTTCGAGGCCAATAACATCAAAATTCCGGAAACGCTCGATGAATTTTATGATGCTGCCAAAAAACTTAAAGAGCTCTACCCCGATAAATATCCCGTCGCGACCAAATGGAACAGCTTGAGATCGCTGTTCTCCGCGAACCATATCCGGGATGAAATTTTCTGGGACGGCGAGAAATATGTATACGGAGTTCTGGATGAAGGATATAAAGATGCGCTCCAATTTGCGAATAAGCTGTATGCGGAGAAGCTGTTAGATCCGGAGTATACCATTGATACGGACGATACGCTGAAAAGAAAAGCGCTGAACGGTGACAACCTTATGTGGCTTACGCAGTGGTTTACGACGCCGGCCGAGTACACGAGAACAGCCGACGACGGCAAGATTTTCGCGGTTTCGCTGTATCCCGACAATCCGAAGTACGGAAAAGCCTGGCAGGAGGTTGTGAACGGCAATACACCTGACTTGGGCTGGGGAGTCTACGGCGTAAGCTCGAAAGTTAAAAACCCGGAAGAATTGATCAAATTCATCGATTATCAATATTCGGATGAAATGATCCAGCTCATCACTTGGGGAATCGAGGGCACGACCTATACGATCGGGGAAGACGGCGTGCCGACCTTTGTCGACTCGCTGAAAACGGCCAAGGATCCCTGGTTGGAGGGCGATAAATACGGCATGCGCGCAAGCCGAAACCATAACCCCGGCTTGCAGATGGTGAGCGATGCAAGAGCGTTCGTGGATTTTGCCGCGACCGACTATACGGTATTTAACGGCAAATATGAAGAGGTGCCGATTGAGAAGGCGGAATTCCTGACGAGCCTGCCCATGCCCGAGAACGACTATGTTCCTTCCTGGTTGAGCGAGCCGTCGATTCAACTCACGGGCAGTGAAAGCCAGCGGGTCTCGGAAATTATGAACCCGATCAAGACGTTCGTTACGGAAGAACAGGCCAAATTCGTAGCAGGCAAGAACAGCTTCGACAATTGGCAGGCATTCATCGATAAGGTCAATAAAATGGGCAGCATTGATGAAGCGCTGAAAATCTATAATGATGCTGCACAAAGAGCTCTAGGAAACGAATAGAAATCGACCCTTCGCTGGAAGGCCTCAGCGGAGGGTCGGCATGTCGCAAGGCGATAGGGTCATAGATAACGAAACCATAGGATGTGAGAAACCTTGAATGAAAAGAAAGAGATTTTATTCCATGTGGAAAAGCTGCTACACAAAAGAAATCAATTTATGATGACGAAGCTTTCTGCTATCGATTTTTCCGGTTTTACGACCATGGAACAACTGTTTATTCATGAAATGGATGGACAACCGTTTGAGAGTTTCGCTCCGGGTCAACGGTGGGGAGAAAACTGGGGATACGGCTGGTTCCGTGGGGCCATCGTCGTTCCCGAGGAGGCTGAAGGCAAGCGGCTTGTGGCCATGCTTGATTTTGGATCCGAAGCGACCATATATATAAACGGCATCGTGAGCGGCGCAAAGGACCTTAACCATCATTACGTAACTTTAACCCGTTCGGCGAAAGCCGGCGAGGCATTTGAAATCGTCGCGGAGGCGTACGCCGGCCATGCGGATTCTCAGCCGACGTTCGGAGAGTCGCAGCTCTGCGTTTTGGAAGAGGAAGTCTACCAGTTTTTCATCGATTTGGAATGCTTGTACGATCTTCGCAATCATCTGGATGCCAAATCCCTCCGGGTTGCGGAGGTTGATCGTTGCCTGACTCAGGTGTTCGCGACGATTGACCTGACCCTGCGTCAGGAATCGCTCTGTGAGAACGCAAAACAGTGCCGGAAGTTGATGGAGCCGCTCCTCTCCTGCGTGAACGGTTCAACGGCGCCGACCCTGTACCTGATGGGACAGTCCCACCTGGATGTCGCCTGGCTGTGGCCGATCGCGGAGACGAAGCGGAAGATTGCGCGGACCCTGTCCAATCAGTTGGCGCTCATGGACGAATATCCGGAATATACTTACACCCAGAGCCAGCCGTATTTGTTCCAACTGGTCAAGACGTTGTATCCAGAGCTGTATGCGCGAATCAAACAGGCGGTGAAGGAAGGAAGGATCATTCCCGAAGGCTCCATGTGGGTAGAGCCTGATACGAATCTGCCCAGCGGCGAGAGCCTGATCCGCCAGGCGATGCATGGCAAGCGGTTCTTCAAGGATGAATTCGGCGTGGACAACGAGATGCTGTGGCTGCCTGACGTATTCGGCTATTCCGGAAACCTGCCGCAAATTATGAAGGGCTGCGGGATCCATTATTTCGCGTCTACAAAATTGTTCGGTACTTATGATAATGTAGCGGACCCGTTCCCGTATAATACGTTCATGTGGGAAGGAATCGACGGCTCGCAAATTTTGACGCATCTGATGAACTACGGCGATTACTACCCGATTCGGATCAACCCGTCGTTCTTAATCCATCAGTGGAGCGATCGAGTCCAGCTTGAGGGAATTTCCACGCGGCTCACGCAGTTCGGACACGGCGACGGAGGCGGCGGCTCCAATCGGGATGATCTCGAGTTTATGCGCAGGCTCGGCAATTTGGAGGGCGTTCCCAAGACGAAGCATGGCTCGCCGATCGAATTTTTTGAGGATCAGATCGAAAAAGGCATCCCTGATGCCAAATATGTAGGGGAGCTCTATTATCCGGCTCACCGCGGGACGTATACGACGCAAGCGATCATCAAAAAGCTGAACCGAAAGGCAGAAATCGGTTTCCGCGAGGCAGAGCTTTGGGGGGCTGCGGCGGAGATGCTGTTTAACCGGGCCTACCCTTACAAGGATATGGACCGGCTATGGAAGGTTCTGCTGCTGCACCAATTCCACGATATTCTGCCGGGCTCATCCATCCATCGCGTTCACGAAGAGGCGCAGCTGGAACTGAAGGAATTGAATCAGAACGTATATGACATGGCTTCAGACGCAAGAGATGCGCTCACGGACGACGATGTCTCCCGGGTTACCGTCTTTAATTCCCTGTCCTGGCCGAGAAAGGAACTGGTCGCGCTGCCTGCCGGCGTCCACGGAATTGCGGACGGGAATGGAGCGGTTATGCCGGTGCAATTGCATGAAGGCGTTCGTTATGCCGAGGTGGAAGCTCCTTCCATGGGCTGGTCGACATACAAGGCGGGACCGGAAACGGCGGATGTTTCTGCCGTGTCTGCAGTCCTTGCAACGGAATCGCATATGGAGAACGAATGGATCGTGCTCGAAATGAACGAACAGGGCGAGTTTACGCGTATTTTTGACAAGGAGACCGGCACGGAATGGGCGGCGGATCGCTGCAACGTCATGCGGATGTACCGGGATCAAAATTCGGATTTCGATGCTTGGGAGCTCGATCGGCGCTACCGCTTGGCACCCATCGAGCTGAAAACAAGCGCCAAGGTATCCGTTACCGCAAACGGCCCGCTCTTCGCCAATATTCGGGTTCAGCGCGAACTGAACCAATCGACCCTGATCCAGGATATCCGGCTTTGTGCCGGCAGCCGCCGGGTGGAATTCCATACAACGATTCACTGGCGAGAGAAGAACAAGCTGCTAAAAGTCGATTTCCCTGTTCGCGTTCATGCGAACGAGTCGCTGCAGGAAATTCAGTTCGGTTACGTCAAGAGGCCGAATCATGCTTCGCGTCCGCATGATGCGGATCGTTACGAAGTGGTTCAGCATAAGTGGTCGGCGCTTGCAGAAGCGAATCGCGGCTTCGCGCTGCTGAACGATTGCAAATACGGGATTTCCGTCAACGACAACACGATGAGCCTAACGCTGCTTCGAGCTCCGACGTGGCCGGATGAGACGTCCGATCAAGGGACACATCATTTTACATATGGATTTACGTTCTGGAACGGCGCGTTCCTAGGCAGTCCTGTCGTGCGGGAAGCCTACGAGCTGAACTATCCTGTCAGCCTCGTGTCTGGAGGAAGCCGGGAGGAGCAATCGCTGCTCTGCATCGATCAAGCCAATGTGATCGCGGAGACGGTCAAGCTTGCCGAAGACGGTTCGGGCGATTGGATCGTGCGTCTGTACGAGAGCAAGGGAGCCTCCGTAGCGTGCGAGCTTCACGTTGGGCTGTCCGTTAAGGTTGTTTATGAAGCAAATATGCTGGAAGAAAAGAATGCGGAATTGCCGCACGAGGGCGGAAACGTACTGCTTCAGTTCCGTCCGTTCGAGGTGAAGACGATTCGACTCCAATTGAATGGGAGGAACAAGGGATGAAGCTGAAAGAAGGACAACGCCTAGTCATGATCGGCGACTCGATCACCGACTGCGAGCGTAAATATCCATACGGGGAAGGGCTGTTCCAGGGCGTCGGTAAAGGGTATGCCGCACTCGTAGACGGGATGCTGCAGGCGGCATATCCCGAGCTCTTTATTCGCGTGACGAATATGGGCATCGGCGGCAATACGGTTCGGGATTTGCAGGCCAGATGGCAGACGGACGTGCTGGATCTGAATCCGGATTGGTTAACGGTCATGATCGGCATCAACGATGTATGGCGGCAGTTCGACCAACCTGCGGTTCCGGAGTCGCATGTGAGCCTTGAAGAAAATGAGCAGACCCTGGAAGAACTAGTGCGTTCAGCGCTGCCCGGTCTGCAAGGACTCGTGATCATGACGCCGTTCTATCTGGAGCCGAATGACCAAGATCGTATGCGCAGCCGGATGGATGAATTCGGACGCGCAGCCAAGAGGGTTGCGGAGCGTGTAGGCGCATTGTTTGTGGATACGCAGGCAGCTTTCGCCAGCCATTTCGACTACGTGCATCCTACTGCGCTGGCGTCCGACCGGGTGCATCCGAGCTTGACGGGTCATCTGCTAATTGGGCGCGCTCTGCTGGAGGCGATCGGCTTCGATTGGTCGCGCATGCGAATCGGCTCCTGACGTCAACTGTCTTAGTTGTTTCGAATAATTCCTCATAAGCAGATTTATGGGTTCGAAAGACATTTCTATACAGAGAACAGCCGCGCAGCTTGAGCGGCTGTTACTCACAAAGAATATTATATTCGCTTACATTATAAGCTTCGAGACGGGGCTTCCTCATATCGTAAGAAAAACTTCCGCTAAATGTGGTCTGGCTTCATTGAAAATGCACGTTGATAGACGTTTTTTTTATTGCTCGATCTCGAACATTGCTCCCATGCTGCGAAAGGAGGTGGTCAGTGAGGAGTTCATCAACGGAGAAGCGATGCCGCTTTAGCTTCACTTCGATTGCTTGACCGCGATAGCAAACGCATCCAGAGTTATTTCGTACCCATGGCTGTAGATATGGTTTGAACAGACGGTATCGGGTCAATGCAACGATTTCTTTGTATCAAAACGATAAAGGTCGGGAGGTAAGAGAAATGAAAATGAAAATGAAACAGTGGAAACGTGCGGGGATATGGACTTGCATCCTGCTGATGGCCATGACGGCGCCGGGGGCCGCGATAGCAGCGCAGGCAGCCGGAAGCAGCGCCGAGCAGGATGTGAGCACCGAGAAGATAAAGGTCCAGAAGCCATTCATGATCAAGGTCGTGGATGCCGAGACAGGCAGGGGCATTCCTCATGTCCAACTGAAGACGACGAACAGTGTGCTGTATTATACGGACAGTGCCGGTATTGTGGCATTCGACGAGCCAGGTCTGATGGATCAGACGGTCTTCTTCCATATGTCGAGTGACGGCTACGACATCCCCGCCGACATGTTCGGCAACCGGGGGCAGGCCGTACAGATCACACCCGGGGGCATGATTACGCTCGAGATGAATCGGATCAACATTGCAGAGCGGCTGTACCGGCTGACAGGCCAAGGCATTTATCGCGACAGCTTACTCGTTGGCCAGAAGCCGCCCATTAAGGAGCCGCTGATCAACGGCTTGGTCATGGGACAGGATTCCGTGCAGACGATCGAGTACAACAATAAACTGTACTGGTTCTGGGGCGATACGGACAGACCGGCCTATCCGCTGGGGAACTTCCGCGTGACGGGTGCGACTTCCAAGCTTCCAAGTAAGGGGGGACTGGACCCGGATGTCGGCGTAAATCTGGACTATTTTACGAAAGACGACGGCTTCGTCAAAAGTTTGGTTCCGCCTCTGCCTGACGGTGCAGGCATAGCCTGGGTATTCGGTCTGATGACCGCCAAGGACAGCGCCGGACAGGAGCGTCTGCTCGCCGGCTACAGCACGCACAATCCTGAACCCACCGCCTTCGGCATTCTTGCCTTTAACGACAATACGAAGGAGTTCGAGCAGGTCGTCCAGTTCCCTTCCAAGGACGATTGGCGCCATCCGGGCGGCCAAGCGACCTATTATGAGGAGAACGGTTCGGGCTACTGGCTCTTTACCGAACACCGGATGCCGAATTTGCGCGTTGCGGCCAGCTATGATGCCATCATCGACTATACCCAATACGAATCGTTTACGAGCCTGACGCCGGGAACAACATACGACGGGGCTCAAACGTCCCTGGAACGCGACGCGAACGGCAAGCTGATATGGGGCTGGAAAAAGAACACCCCTCCGCTTACCCAAAATCAAGAGAAGGAACTGATTCAATTAGGTCTGATCCAAGCGGACGACCCGCACTATTATCAATTGAAAGATGCAGATACCGGCGAAGCGGTGGAAATCGCCTCAAGCTCCATCGAATGGAACGATTACCGGCAGCGCTACGTGATGATCGGACAGCAGCTGCAGGGCAAGACGTCGGTGCTCGGAGAAATCTGGTACGCGGAAGCACCATCGCCCCATGGTCCTTGGACCAATGCCAAGCATATCGTTACGCATAACGACTATACTTTTTATAACGTAGCCCAGCATAAACACTTCAACAAGGACGGCGGCCGGGTCATCTATTTCGAAGGAACCTATACGAATACATTCACGAATCATGTCCCAACGCCGCGGTATAACTACAATCAAGTCATGTATAAACTCGACTTGGCGAATCCAAAGCTAGGGCTTGAGCCGGTTCAAGGAACAACCGGTCAATAGAGCGCCAGACTACTTAAAATAACCGAATAAGGACCTTTCCGAAAAGCACTGAGGTGCTTTACCGGAAGAGGTCCTTTTCGACTTGGCCAGAACGATTATTCTACGCCAATTGATGATGAGGCATATATTGCCGCTTATATTGAATTTATCCGGGTTATCCTGGAAAAGTATAACGATCCCTATATCTTTTGCTGTGTTGGAACCATGAATAACAACTATCTTGCGAGTGTGAATAAGGTGGTGACCTATTTCAATCAAAGTGGAAGCGGGAAGGTGTTTTTAGTGGATTTAGGACTGATTCATCCAGAGGTGGAAGGATGGGGCGGCCGATATCATCCCGGCTATCAGACGCATTACCGAATGGGCTGGGAGCTTGCCTCTTTTATATCCGCCAATACCGGATGGAATTGCTTAAGCGTCCTTTAATCGCCACGGAATGCGTGTTCTAAATCGTTCATTTATCGGGAAAAGCTAGATCCGGCTGCAACAAAACTACGCACGGACACGATTACAAATCTCGAATATCTTCAAACTCAAAAGGACCGTCAGGGCGAACTCCCCTGACGGTCTTTCTTGCACGAAAGCCCTTCTACGCGCCTAGGAATCTCTTCATATCCTCTTCCACATTTGTAATGCCGCCGATTCCGAACTTGTGGACGAGAATTTCGGCCACGTTCGGCGAGAGGAAGGCATCGGCCCTAGGTGAATGTCTTTTACGCCGAGATACAGCAGGGCCAGCAGTTTGGGCTAGAGTCATAACTCAGTTGAAAATTTTTAACGTGTTCTGTTCACTTTTCTTACATAGGAGATTAAACTAGAGGTTTTTAACGCTTTACAGAAAAAAAGGTGTAATTTTTTTATAATGGTAGAAAATAGGTGTTGAGCTGTTGACAGTTTTAATCATGGTGTGGGAAGAGCGAGTTATATCAAATTCTGATTACCTTTATAGAAAAATAATATAACGTGATTTTTATTGACATAATTAAGAGAATTAAAATAACATAAGAATTATTTTCATCAAGAAGGAGGCAGCTATGAGCTTTAAAGAACAGTACGAAGAAATTGCTGGAGTTGGACGGACTATATTCGATAACCCCGAACTTGGCTACAAAGAATTTAAGACCAATCAAACTGTGACCGATTTTTTGAAGAAGGTAAATCCGGATATCGAGCTGCAATCATTCAGCACAACCGGGCTTCGGACAACCCTCGGCAGCGGCAAGCTGCTGAATATCGCTTTTATTGCGGAGTTGGATGCTGTATACGCTCCTACTCATTGGCGATCAGATAAGGAGACGGGGGCGGCACACAATTGCGGTCATTATACGCAGGTGGCGATCGCACTGGCTTTGTACAAACATTATTTTGAATCAAAGGCGTACGAAACCCTTGATTATAGAATAACGTTTATTTTCATTCCAGCTGAGGAGTATTTGGATCTTGCCTATAGGGACGAGCTGCTCGGAAGCGGTAAGATCTCCTATTACGGAGGGAAACCCGAAGCGATGAAACTCGGTGTGTTCGACGATATTGACATCGGACTATGCGTACACGCCATGGGTGGAGAGTTTGCGGAGCGCACGATCGAAATCAACTGCGACCTGGCTGGATTCTTATATAAGCATTATACGTTTACCGGAAAAGCAACCCATGCGGGTTTCGATCCTTTCTCCGCCAAAAATGCCTACAGCATGTCGACCCTGTTCAATGTGGCGTTAGGCCTCAGCAGACAGCAGATGAAGGACAGTGAGAAGGTCCGCATGAATCCGATCGTCCTGGAGTCCGACATGTCGACAAACGTCATTCCAAATCGGATTACGGTGGGCAGCGATTTGCGCACCCAGTCGGTCGACTACATGAAGGAAGCGGCCTCCAAAATGGATGATGCGGCCAGGGGCAGTGCGCTGGCACTTCAAGGCGAGGTCGAGATTAAGACGCAGATGGGATATTTGCCGTTCGTTCAGGACCGGTATTTGTCCGAATTCGTGTTGGAGGCGTTCCAGGATAACGAGGAGATATCCCATATTTGGAACAATAACGCCATTAGCGCGGCAGGGGACATTGGCGATCTGGCCTTCATGATGCCTTGCATTCAGATCGGATACAGCGGCTTTACGGGAACGATCCACGGCGACGATTTCAAGGATATCGATCCCGAGTTTATCTATGAAGTGTTTCCGAGATTTTTAACCCAGGTACTAGAGCGAATGAGCGGACGTATCGATCGATCGAAGCTGTATCGCCGTACATTTGCCGAATACGAGCAGCTCCTTGCGTCGATAGTTAGCTCCAATTAAGAAATAGAAAAGAGGACATCATGGCATGAAGTTAAAACTACAGTATCTCTATTTGCTTGCATTCGTGCTCATTGTAATAGCGGTTGCCGAATTTATCGGCATTCAGTCGATCCAGCTTGGCTCCGTGAAAATAAGCCTGCTCCCACTCGTATTCGCCATTTTGATCACCATGGTGCTCGGCTTGTCGATATTCCGGAAAGGCCTTATGCGGAAGATTTACAGCAAGGAGAACGTCGGTTTCTCCAGCAAGTATCTAATCTTCATTATGCTGCCGCTTATGGCGAGATACGGCGCCGACGTTGCGCCCAGACTAGAAGAAATATTAAAAGTTGGCTGGGTGTTCATCATTCAGGAAATCGGTAATCTGGGTACGATTCTGTTAGGGCTTCCCATCGCCATCCTGCTCGGCCTGAGAAGGGAAGCCATCGGCGCTACGCTTGGACTTGGGAGGGAAGGGGAACTTGCCTACATATCCGAGAAATATACGCTCGACTCCGACGAAGGCCGTGGGGTGCTGTCCCTCTATATTATAGGTACCTTATTCGGCACGCTGTTCTTCAGCATTCTTGCGCCGGTCATGCTTGCTGCCGGCTTCTCGATCGAAGCGCTGGCCATGTCCTCCGGGGTTGGTTCCGCCAGTATGATGACAGGCTCTTCTTCCGCGTTAATCGCGCATTCTCCTGAGATGACGGAGACCATTAACGGATACGCTGCTGCGAGCCAGCTGCTTACCAGCTTTCTCGGAACGTATACGATGGTATTTCTCGCGGTGCCGCTGCAGCGGTTTATGTACAAATTAATGGTCAGAGGTGAGAAGAAATGAGCACCGGTTTGAATAAATACGCAAAATACGCCCTCGTCCTGCTGCTTAGCGTTGGTCTTATTTTATTTACGGAGCAAATGAAATTCATCAAAAGCGGCGAAGGCCATATTACGTTAGGGACGATAGCGGGCTTGGCCGTGCTGTGGCTTTTTTCCTTCATCGGGGTTCTGATCTCGACGCTCATGAAAAAAGCTCCGCTGAAATTCTTGCAGGACTTCCCGGTTCTCGGCTGGGTATCGATCGTTTCGCTTATCTGCTGCCTGATCTCCGATGTGTTCGTGGATGCCATCGCCAACGTCAACTTCTTGTCCATTACGACCCCGATTTTGGCGTTTGCCGGCATTTCCGTTGCCGACAGGCTGGTTGATCTTCGCAAAACATCGTGGCGCGTCGCCATCGTTGCGGTTTTCGTGTTCACGGGAACGTACGTGGGAAGCGCGCTGTTATCAGAGCTCGGTCTTTATTTGTCCGGTAAGTAAATGAATCTATTTACAAGCGTTAAGTCTGAACCTTGCAAGCTTGCTCCTCCTTTAATGTGACCTCACCTATATATTCGCTCTGAGCCATCAGGAGGTTCAGTAAAAAATACAGGCAGAAGGTGACCGGAATTGTCCGGTCACCTTCTGCCTGTTTGAATAGGAAGGCGCATGATGCCATTTATCGTTCTTCCCAGGCCATGACGAATTCCGCCTGGTCGGTATCCTCGTCGATGGTTTCTTCAACGACGGCAAAGCCGTTCCGGGAATAAAAACGAAAAGCGCTCCCGTTCTCTTTATATACCTTGAGCTCGAGTTTGGGACTGCGTTCCTTCACGAATTGAAGAAGAGCCCGGCCATATCCCTTGCCTTGATCGCGAGGGTGAACAAACAAAGCGGCCAAGGCATGCTGAACGGTCGAAATAAAGCCGACCGTGCAGCCCGCTTCCTCCAGCACATAGGTATCGGCCATTCGCAAATAGACGTCTCGCATGTCCTTCTGCTTGGATTCCCAGTATTCGGGGGTGATGAAATGGTGGGCCTCCTTCGAGGCGGCCAGCCAAATGTCAATGACGCTGTCCATATCCTTGTCGGTCATCAATCGAATCTGCATCGTATTATTCACTCCAGTTTATTAAACTTTTGCTGCGGATATTCGCCACGTATTGTAAAAGATTTCCTGCCGCATGTCAATTCACGATCCCATTTGACCCTCAAATCATAAAGTGATATATTTATCACGTAAAGTTACAAATACATCACTTTTTGGAAGGGGCATTTGCGATGAAAATCATTCTTCGATTCGCGATGGGACTGCTCTGGATCGGTATTGGCATTCAGAGACTTACTCAACAGTCGTACCCGCTGGCTTTATTATTTTTGGCAGGAGGCGTTCTATTTGTTTATGCAGGCTGGAGAGGTTGGAAAGTCGGCAAGCAATGAGGGGATGCAGCAGCCGCATTTATTAAGCATGAAGGGGTTAGCTGCTTGGTACCGTGCGGAAACAGACGCCGTCCTCTCGAATCTTAATTTGGAGATTGGCCCCAATCAGATCATAGGGTTGGTGGGATTGAACGGGGCGGGTAAAAGCACGCTGCTCCATGTCCTGAGCGGCATTCACCGGCATTATTCGCTGGAGCGGCTGTTGTGGAAGAACGAGGAAACTTCGCTGACAAGCCCTGCATTTAAACGAAGCCGGTATACCGTGTTCTCGGAGGATGAGTCGTTTGAGTATTTTACATTCGAGGAATATGTAAGGCATGTGTTTCAATCCTACGGACAAGAGGTCGTAACGAAATCTTGGACGAGCTCGTTGCAGGATTCAAATTTCAGAATTACAGGAACTCATTCTTGGGCCAATTATCGTTGGGCAGCAGGAGAAAGGCCTATCTGATCACAGGATTTGCGCTGCGTCCGGAGCTGCTGCTGCTGGATGAGCCGATCAACGGACTGGATTTCGAAAGCACGGAATTTCTGTATCGAATGATGAACGAGTACAGGAGACATGGGACGATCTTGTTTTCTTCCCACGTTCTGGAGAGTTTATGCCTTACGTCGGACAGCATCATCATTTTGGAAGCCGGATCAATCCGTCATACCTTTTTGCAGGGTGACATGGATCCCGAGTTTATTAGAGGGGTACTGAACAAGTGAACTCGACATTTCATGGATTCGCCAAAAAGTTCCTGGGGTCAAGCTACGACCGTTTGTGGAAGCATGCCGCAGCCCTGCTTGTAATTTATGCGGCGATGAGCAGCCTGGATATCGATTACCAAGTATCCTTGAATGTATTCATGACGGCCATCTCCGTATTTACGTTCGGAATGGTGGTTAGAACCTTATCGTCGGACGATAACCGGAGGAAGCTGAAGGGGGCGTTCATGCTTCCATTCAGGCCAAGCATGTTCAACGCAGCTTATTTTCTTGCGGTAGCACTATATACCTTGGTCACCAAGACTTCGTACATCCTTGTTTTTTACATGTCGGTTTCTCCCTTTACGGGTATGCATGCACTGGCATTTCTGCTTAGCTTCCTGAATGCGGGGTTGACCGCCTTCGTGGTATTCGCTCTGCTGAGCAGAGGGAAAAGGATGCCGGCCTGTTTCTGGATGCTGCTGCAAGCGGCGCTATGCCTGCTCCATGAGCCGTCCCATCGTTTGGCGGGAATGCTGATCAGCACGGCCTTTCAATGGTTCATCCTGTATCGAACGGATTCGTACCGATATTACAAGGACTTGAAGCTGAAGGAGATCCATGCAGCGCCGGTTCGAAACGCTTCGTTCCTCCGGTATATAGAACGCTACCTATTCTCGCATAAAAGTTATCTATACAATACGATCGCATTATGTTTATTTGCAGGTTTCATGGCGTACATGCTGGAGCAGATGCATCTCGCCTCGTACCTGCCGCTCGGATTCGCGGTCCTATCCTTTAACACGCCAATCGGCATCCTGTTGTCCAGCAATCGCGGGCTTCACCGGAAAATCCAAATGCTGCCCGGCGAACTTCAACGTATCGGAGTTCCGTACGGATTGTTTATACTGGCAGTAAACTTATTCATATACACGATCTACTTAGCATGCTGGCATATGTTTCATGGATCGGTAGAAATCATGTATTATGTACTTAGCGTATTATTTGCCGCCCAATGCGCCATTTCGACCGTTTGGCTCGAATGGAAACATCCCGTATTCCATTGGCGGGTGGAGAGCGATTTATGGCATCATCCCCGCAAATATGCCGTTCCGCTCATCATGTGCCTATTGGCGGTCACGGCTATAAGCATAGAGGGGGCCGTTTATATGGTCGCTCTGTTGGTGGGGATCGAGATGGTTTTGATTTTTAACCGCAGGAGAGGAATCAGGAATGTATAAGGGACAGCGAAAGCGTTACGTACGAATTGGTAAGCACGGATGGCTGCTTGGTTTGTTGGGGTTTAACGGACTGCAGTATTTTAAGACCCATGATCCTTCGTTTTTGTTTTACTTTAGTTTTTTTAGCTTTTTCAGTTTCTATTTCCATGGGAAGCTGGCAGAGGAGATGCCGGATGAACGGTACTACATGAATGCCCAGAAGGCGAGGTCCATCACCATGTGGGTGCCGGCCGCATGTCTGTTTATGATCGGAATCGGCAGCATGTTCTCCTTCGGAACAAGAGAATTCATGATCATTGTGAGCGCAGCGGGTTGGGCAGCTACGTTTCTGACGTATTCCATAACTTTTTATTATCTGGATAAATATTGTTAGGTGGATGCCCATGGAACCATTCAAATGCAATTTAAAAAAGTACAGGCAGTTAGCGGGAATGACCCAAGATGAGTTGGCGGGCAAGGTTGGGGTTCGCAGGGAAACCATCATTCGTCTGGAGGCGGGCAAATATAATCCCTCCCTAAAGCTGGCGATCGATATTTCACGGGCGGTGGGAGCAGCTATTGAGGAATTGTTCATATTCGATTAAACAACGGTGATGCATTTAATGGGTTCGAGTTATCCAACGAATGCGTCATTTCTTATGCCTGCTTAAAAACCGATTAGTTCTTGAAAAAACTTACCAGTCATACTACAATGATACAAACGAATAGATTCGATACTCAATTCTTATCTCAACGTCAGATCTGTATATTTAGTGGAAGATCAAAGTGCATCCGATGTCGTATCCGATGGGGAATATTTCTATGTCATTGAAAAGTATGATGAAACTCAAAAGAAAGCTGTAGTCTCCCGATTCCCGACGGATAGTCGTTCCAAAGCCGAGCCGGATAAAACCTATGCATTTGAAGCGGGGGTGGCCGAATGGTCCCTCGGAGAAAAAGGCATGGCCTATGTAAGACTGGAAAACGGCAAGCTGTTAACGATCGATACGAACAGCGGACGTACGCTGGCTTCCGCTCAATACAAAGGCACACCATTGCCGACGCTCATCGGACAAGACGTGCTTGTCGTTCAGCATAGTGGGCAGATCAGCGGCGTCAAGAAAGCTGCTGCCTCCCAGTAACGCATGTCGAATATTAAAAATCATTCACCATTCGCTAAACTTACAACATACTTAAAGTTACTTTAAGACTAAAAGTCGACCTAAATAGGTCGACTTTTTGGTATGCCGTGGACAAGAACATGATGCCCAATGCCGATTGCTTCAAAGAAATTAAAAATTCACCATTTTGATTCGTTCATATTCCGTTCATATTGACGTCACGAGCGGTTCATCTTCCTTGATTAAACTTACTTAAGCACCACGCGGAGAGAATGAAGTTGTATTGCCTGAGAACGGCAGCTAGGTATTCGCTGGCGAGGCCGGTTCGAGGTTCAATTTGAAACCAATCTCCATATCCTTGTATATATAATAGTACAATAGTTATTACATTATAGGATTGAAATTAAGGAAAGAGGGAAGCAATGCCTACTATACTGGTTGCTGACGACGATGCGAACATTCGCGAACTCGTCTGTTTATTTCTTCGCAACGACGGATTCACAACAGTCGAAGCCGCTGACGGCAAGGAAGCGCTTAGCGTCTATGGCTCAACACCCGTCGATCTTGTCGTGCTTGATATTATGATGCCGATGATGGATGGTTGGACGTTATGCAAGGAGCTTCGAAAAGCCAATCCGGATTTGCCGCTGCTTATGCTAACAGCAAGAGGCGAAACATGGGAGAAAGTAAAGGGTTTCGAACTTGGGACGGACGATTATTTGACGAAACCATTCGATCCGTTGGAGTTGACGGTTCGCGTTAAGGCATTGCTGAAACGATACCGGATTGGCTCCACGCAGACGATCCAGTTCGGCAACGTCATTCTTGACAGGCAGACCTATAAGGTGATTAGAGGGACGGAGTCGCTCACGCTGCCGCTCAAAGAGTTCGAATTGCTGTACAAGCTGGCTGGAACACCCGGACAAGTCTATACACGCGAGCAGCTGATCGATCAGATTTGGGGAATCGATTACGCAGGAGATGATCGAACGGTTGATGTACATATTAAACGTCTTCGCGAAAGGTTTGCGACGACACCTGATTTTCGGATCGAAACGGTGCGCGGGCTAGGGTACAGGCTTGAGGTCTACGAATGATCAGATCCTTATATATTCGAGTAGTCCTGACATTTCTAGTGTCCGTTATCGGGGGCACGATCCTATCATTTTTTATGTCTACTTGGATGTTCAAAGAAGAGTTGAACGAGAACGCGCAAATCAACTTACGCAACTTCGGTCAAGACGTCGTCCGGATTTACAAAACTCTTCCGTTACGCGAAGCGGACTTGTTCGTCAGTGAAATGAAGCAGCTCGATTCCTATTATATTCGCATTTACGAAGCAACGGGTCAGTTCCAGTCTTACGGTAATCTTAACGGACATCAACCTGCTGCAGTAACGATGGAAAAACTAAAGAAAGTAATAGAAGGAGGCGTTGTTCAAGACACGCCGAATGGTATTGCTACGGTTCTTTTAGGGTTGCCGTTGAAAACGGAAATGGGAACGAAAGCGATGTTTTTGGAAATGCTCGCCCCCCCTTCTACCTCTTTTGTTGTCAAGTGGGGATTGATCTTTGCAACCAGTTCTTTGATTACAGGGAGCTTATTGATTCTCGTTGCCTCCATATACTTGGTAAGGCCAATCAAAAAGCTGACCCAAGCGACCAGACGTATTGCAGCTGGAGATTTCAGCGTCAAGCTGAATATTAAGCAAACAAGTGAGCTGGGTACGCTGGCTCGCAGCTTTGAAGACATGATGCACGATCTGCAGCAGCTGGAGCAGCTGCGCAGGGAATTCGTAACGAACGTGTCGCACGAGGTACAATCACCGCTCACCTCGATATCCGGTTATGCTCAAGCACTGAAGCAAGTAGACCTCTCAGAACACGAGCGAAGTCGTTATCTGGATATTATCATCGCTGAAGCGAAACGGATGTCCAAAATGAGCGATAGCCTGCTTAAGCTGAGTTTGCTTGAATCCCAGTCACAGCATCTGGGGCTCATCACGCTCAGCCTGGATGAACAGATCAGGCGGGTCATTGTGGCGCTCCAGCCGCAATGGACTGCCCGCAGCATTCATTTTGAGCTTGATTTACAGACCTTTAAAGTAACGGCTGATCATGATCAATTAAACCAGGTATGGACGAACATCATTGGCAACAGCATCAAATTTTCCGAGGATGGCGGCGTGATTAATGTCAGCATCAAACAAGATACTAAAAACGTGACAGTCCGAATCTCCGACACGGGCATAGGTATTTCTCTTGAGGATCAGAAGCGTATATTCGAGCGTTTCTTTAAAACCGATCGTTCCCACAGTCGTAAATATGAGGGCAGCGGCATGGGGCTTGCCATTGTTAAACAGATCGTGTCGCTTCATCAAGGCGATATCCGAGTGGAAAGCGAACTTGGTCAAGGAACGACTTTCATTGTCACCTTGCCAATCATGACGCCAACAGAATAGTCAGATTCATGGGGCAGCGATCCGCAAAACACGATGATGACCGGTTAGTGAACACAGATCGTACCGAATGAAAGGATGCGATTTTTTGTAAAGGTACGATGAACAGGGGAATCGCGAAGTGAACCATATTTTGCACAGACCATGGGGCCTGTGCTTTTTTTGTCCCATGTACTAGAGTACATACTGCACAAATCGGGCCGCCATAGACATCGAATGTCATCCTTCCCTTATTGGGTTAAGTGCTTAACTAAATCGGCGTAAAAACATCGTTACGCTTCCTTTAATTTTTGGAGAAGGCCCAGGAGCTGCTTTAATTCAGGTTCAGTCAGCACGTTCATTTTTTCGGATATCCGCTGCCTGTTCGCGGGCAGGTTGTGGGTCAATAGACGCTGACCTTCGCTTGTAATGGTGATGACCGACTTTCGACCGTCCCGGGGATGAGGTTCCCGGCGAATCAAGCCTTCGTGTTCCAAGGGGGTAAGCAGCAGACTGATATTGGGCTTGGTTACACCGATTTTTTGCGCCAGCTTTGAAGGAAGCATCGTTCCTCCCTCTTTCATAAGCTCAACTAAAATCCGTATTCTGGCTCCGTTCAGCCCTTGCGATTTCCAATAGCTTTCGGATACGTCGACCAGCTTTGCCGTTGTCTCCACCAGGGTGAAAAAAGCAAGGGTGGGCAGCGGCAAATCCAGCACGTATTGCTGCAGGTCGTCCAAAGTGATCATGCCTCTCATATAGTTAAGTCCTTAACTATATTCAACGTAATTCTAGAGGGAGCCATTGTCAACGGACGAAATTCTTGAATCCGTTCGTTCCAGGTAAAGCAATAAGCACTTGCGATGATCGCAAGTGCTTGTTGGCGTGCTTTAACGATGCGAAACAGCCTGCTTCCTGTACGCTCCGGGGGTCAAGCCCGTCAATTTTTTGAAATTGCGATGAAAGTGCGTCAGCGTGGCGTATCCGCAGATTTCAGCGATTTGCCCGACAGACTCCTCATGATTTCGCAGGAACTCTTTGGCACGGGCGATCCGTTTTGCCTGGATGTAACCCGTCAGATGCAAACCGGTGTACTTCTTGAACATGCGGGAAAAATGGGCGGGGTCTACCGCTGCATAGGCCGACAGAGCAGCTAGTCCAATAGGCTGGTCCAGATGTTCGTGAATCCATTGGATGGAATCCATCAGCCAGGCGGGGCCGATCTGGGAGTGGGCCGTTTGTTCTGCGGACAGGTTACTGATATAGCGATTGATATGCAGCAGTAAGGAGCGCAGCTGAAGTACAAGCGCCTCACGGAATCCCAGCTGGGCAAGTCGGATCTCTTCCGAGATCCCTTTCAGCATGTCCTCGATATAGGTTTGGTTCGACTTGGGCAATTCATAACGATAGGACCCTGTTTTTTGAGCATATTCAAAGCAGCTGAGGATGGAGTATTGCAAATCGCTTCCATTCGCACCGAGGACAAGCGAAGGCGCAAAGAATAAAGCACTCGAAACAATCGGCTGGTTCGGGTCAGGGAAAGAGCTGTGAATCGTGTTTCCAGGTATGATGAAAAGGTCGCCTTCTTTTTTCTCCATCAGCTTGTTTTCAATAAAAAAAGTGCCTTTTCCCTGGTACACATAAACCAATTCGTAAAGATCATGCAAATGATGAGGCAGCTCTAATTGGGGGCTTTTCTTAGTCCGATAAACCAATTCCATCGGAAACAGGGGATCCCCTTGAAATGGTTTACGCAGGGGAGTCATGACCACCACTCCTTATCCTCTAATAAGAACAACAATATCAAAATAAGTTATAAAAATGCAATCCTGAGCTATTTTTGTACACAGATTTTGAACGTACAATAAAGATAGCGAACATGACACCTGAAAGGCAGGGATGTTTATGAGATTGGATGCCCACCAGCATTATTGGCTGATTGAGCGAGGGGATTATGAATGGATCACGCCGGAGGTTCCGGAGCTTTATCGAAACTTCCTGCCCTCCGATCTTCAGCCGCATTTGGATTCGCACCAATTGGACGGCAGTATAACGGTTCAGGCGGCACCGACCGTGGAAGAGACGGACTATCTGTTATCGTTGGCGGATCGCGATTCTTCCATTGTCGGAGTGGTAGGATGGATCGATCTGTTCGATCCGGAGCACCGCCGGCATTATGAGCGATTTCGGCAACACCCGAAATTTATCGGCTTTCGCATCATGATTCAGGATATGCCGGATGCCAATGTGATCCTGGAGCCTTCATTCATCCAAGCATTGAACGAATATGTCAAGGATGATGTTCCGATCGATCTTCTTGTTCGGAGTCATCAGTTGGAGCCGCTGCTGAAGTTAATCCAACAGGTCCCCGGCATCCGCGGAGTCATCGATCATCTGGGCAAGCCGCCGATCCGAAGCGGACAGGTCGAACCCTGGGAGAGCTTCATGAAACAAATCGCCCGTTTTCCGCGCATCTACTGCAAGCTCTCCGGTATGGTGACCGAGGCGGAGCATCGCCGGTGGAGCCAGGAAGATTTTAATGCGTATGTACATAAAGTGACGGCGATGTTCGGTCCTGATCGGGTCATGTTCGGCAGCGATTGGCCCGTGTGCCTGCTATCGGCTGAATATGACCAAGTGGTTGACGTACTGGCAGAAGCGCTGCCGAAGCCATGGGGGGAACGGGAACATGCGCGTTTGTTCGGTCTGAATGCCAAGGCGTTCTATAAGTTGGAAAAGGATGGTGTTCATCATGAAATACCGTAAGTTAGGCCGAACCGGTCTGGATGTTTCCGTATTAGGCTTCGGAGCTTCTTCGTTAGGCTCCGTCTTTCGGGAAACTAACGACAACGAGGGAATCCGTACCGTGCACGCAGCCATGGAGGCGGGCATCAATTTGATCGATGTATCCCCTTATTACGGAATGACGAAGGCGGAAACCGTGCTTGGCAAAGCTATTCAACAGGTACCGAGGGATAAGTTCATCCTATCAACGAAAGCAGGCCGTTATGGCGAGAATGATTTTGATTTCACGTCCAAGCGGATTATCGACAGTATCGATGAGAGCTTGAAGCGACTCCAAACCGATTACGTGGACATTCTCTTTTTGCATGATATTGAGTTCGCTCCCGCATCCGTTGTGATGGAGGAGGCCCTTCCTGCACTCCGACTATTAAAAGAAAAGGGCAAAATCCGTTTTGGAGGGATTTGCGGTCTGCCTCTGCAACTGTTCGAAAAACTGCTGCCTCAAGTCGAAGTGGACGCCATCATTTCTTACTGCCACTATTCTTTGAACGACCAGACGCTTACCGGTTTGCTGCCGCTGCTTGACGAAGAGGGAATCGGGCTCATCAACGCATCTCCCTTATCTATGGGCCTTCTCGGTCCCCGAGGAGCGCCGTCCTGGCATCCGGCTTCAGCGGAAATCAAGGAAGCCTGCAGGCGTGCTGCCGAGCATTGTGCTAAAGCTGGAACGGATATTGCGAAGCTAGCCGTGCAATTCTCAACCTCGAATGAACAGATTCCGACGACGCTGGTCAGTACGGCCAATCCCGACAATATAAAACGTAATGCTGCTTGGACTGAGGAGCCGCTGGATCAAACCCTCTTAGCCGAAGTATTGAAGATATTGGAGCCCGTACAAGGGCGGACCTGGACAAGTGGACGTCCGGAATACAATGAAGGCATCGGATGATGAGGAGGAGGCTGCTGGGATGAAGGGAATCGTATGTCAAGGGATCGGGGAATTTCAATACCGCGAGGATTTGCCCGAACCTTCATTGCTCGAAGGAGAAGCTATTGTCCGCATCAAGCGGATCGGAATTTGCGGCACGGATCTGCATGCCTTTCGTGGTAATCAGCCTTTTTTTACGTACCCGCGTATTCTCGGCCACGAGCTATCCGGGATCATTGAAGAAGTCGGAGCTAACGAAGAGGGATTGAAGCCCGGAGACACCGTCAGCATCATTCCTTACATTCACTGTGGGGAATGCTTGCCTTGCCTTAGAGGCAAAACAAACTGTTGTAGATCGTTGAAGGTGATGGGCGTGCATATCGATGGCGGCATGCGCGAGCGCATCTCCGTTCCGATTCGCCATTTGATGCGGACGGAAGGGCTGACCTTGGATCAGGCTGCCTTGATAGAACCGCTGGCTATCGGGGCTCATGGCGTTAAACGGGCGAATGTGACCCCCGGGGATACGGTTTTAGTCATCGGAGCCGGTCCGATCGGACTCGGGATCATGGCTTTTGCCAAAGCATCGGGAGCCACCGTTATGGCCATGGATATGAATGCCGATCGGTTAGCCTTCTGCAAAGCCTGGGCAAAGGTAGATCATACCATCCAGGCGGGAGAAGAACCGTCCGTTCTTTCGGCTTTAACGAATGGTGAATTTCCCTCCATCGTTTTGGATGCAACGGGAAACCAATCATCCATGACCAACGCTTTTCATAGGGTCGCACACGGGGGGACCCTGGTGTATGTCGGTTTGATCCAAGGAGACATTACATTTCAGGATCCCGAATTCCATAAACGGGAATTGACGCTGATGGGCAGCCGTAATGCGACCAGGGATGATTTCCATGATGTGATGAAGCGGATCTCGGAAGGCGGCATTGATGTAAATCCGTACATAACCCATCGCTGCCGTTTTGACGATTTAATCCAAGAATTTCAGGGCTGGCTCCGTCCTTCCGCCAAGGTGATTAAGGCGATGGTGGAACTTTGAACCATCTATTTCTTAATTGTATTTTGCAGTGTATGATAACAGTATGTCTTCATTCTTTCCGCGCAGATTCTCTTCCATTGACGGATGAGGATTTTGCCATATCCAGCAAATCGTAAACGGTTACATTAGAAATCACGGCGGGTATGAAAGGGATATGCCCTGGTAATCTCAGGGCTTTTTTTTAATGGTATTCATACATGTATGAATGCGAAAGGTTACAAAGCTGCAAGGGGGACAGGTATGAAACTCATATTCAAGATCATGATCGTGGATGACGAAATGCTTGTCAGGCAGGGAATTAAGCATCTGCTCAATTGGGAACAGGAGGGGTACCAAATCGTCGGTGAGGCTTCTAACGGTTCTGAAGCACTGAGTTTGATGGATGAGGTGAATCCTCACGTCATTCTTACCGATATCGTAATGCCTGTCATGGGCGGAGAGAAACTGGTCAAGCTCGTTAAGGAAAAGTATCCTCACATTGAAATCATCGTGCTCAGCAGTTTCAGTGAGTACGATTACGTCCGGTCTACTTTTCAGAGTGGTGTAGCGGACTATATCCTGAAGCCGAAGCTGGAAGCCGATTATCTGTTATCCATCCTAAATAAGACTACGGCCAAAATGGTCGCCATGAAGCCGGAGGATGATCCAAGCGCGGATCGAGAGGAAGGGCAGATCTTGCAAGCCGTTGAGAAACTTATGACTGGATATGAGACTGCGCTGGAGCCTGTGGTATTGGATTCGAAATTCCCTTATGGGCAGTATTTGTTCTTTGGGGCGGATATGAAACATATGAAAGATTCCGGTGACAAATGGAGTTTCGGAAACGAAATGGAACGAGGACTCCAGAAGCTTGCTTTGTCCGAGATCGTGTATATGCGGTTGAAGTTTATCAACGATACGGCGCTTTTTCTGCTCAACGTGAGTCCTGAGCGGTGGGACGAGCTTGTTATTGAACTCCGGCATCTCATCTCCCAAATGGCACATTTTACGAAAGAGACGCATTTCGTGATCAGCCGGAGCTTTACAGAATTTAAGAGTCTTGGTGAGATTTATCATGACAATTATTTGAAACTCATGCGATATGGCTTTTTCCTGGAGGATCGGACTTTGATTGAACATGAACATTTGCCCGCCCTTCCGGATGCGTATCTCGAATATGACATGGGTGAATTCATGGAACAGTTGAAACGTAGGCAGTACCAGAAGGCCTTCACCAGTTTTTTGGAATACGTTCACCTGCGTTCGATGGATTATCGTACGGATATTTTCGAATTTAAATCATTTCTGGGGAATTTCATATTTAACGTAACAACCACGTTTGGAAAAATGAAGGTGGAGACTGGGAGCCTGGAGAATGCCAAATACGACTATTTCCGAAAAATAGACGAAGCCAGGTATGCCGGAGAAGCCATCGCCGTTGTTGAAACCTTTATTCAGGAAGCTGAACGCGCGATAGGCGAGACGAATACATCCGTGAATCCCAATATGACCCGGCTGCTCGAATATATTCAGGACCATTACGCAGATCCCATCACGCTCACCGGAGTGGCCAGGCAGTTCCACTTCAATGCTTCTTATCTGTCGAGTTATTTCGCTGCGTATAATGGAGAAGGTTTCAGTGAGTACCTCAATAAAATTCGGTTGGAAAAAGCGATGGAGCTGCTCATGACAACGGAACACACGATTTCCGATATCAGCGCAAGCGTGGGATATTCGGATCAGAGTTACTTCACTAAGGTGTTCAAGAAGCAGACTGGCATCTCCCCGAGCCAGTTTCGGAGACAAGACGTGCAGGAGATACGGGAATCATGATCGGAAAAGTCATAAACAATTTTAGAAAACAGGGCCTATTCCTTAAGCTGTTTCTTGTGACCCTCATCAGCATCGTTACCGTATCACTCCTGACGTTGTCTATTACCATCAGCATGTCGGAAAAATTATTTCTCCAGACCTTCAGCATCACGAACGGCAAGCTGTTGAACCAGATGAAGTCAAACCTGGAGTCCTATAATAACGCTATTGCAACCGGTGCCACCATGATCGCCCAGAATGCGGCAATCCGCAGCTATTTATCAGGCGGAGAGACGGAGGCCGTGGCGCTTGCGATGAAAACGTACCAGATGACAGAGGGCATGAAGTCGGTTCAGTCCAACTTTAGCGCCTATGACGTTGGTATTATGATCGTTGGAGCGAATGGCAGAAGTTATTCTACCGATCCTTGGTATTGGTCTGTCTCAGCTGAGGAATTGAAGGATCACCCGATTACAAAAGCAACCATGGCTCATCCTGCGCAAATCTTATACCAGCTCTATCGCGGCGAGGATCATAGCGCAGACGCACAGGAGCCCATGCTCGTTGCTTCCAAAGCTCTCTTTGATCAGTCGACCGGCAAAATTTACGGCACTCTGTACGTGATCATTCGCGATCGGAATTTTAAACCCTTCTATGCGAATTTTACAAGCGAAGGCAATGACGTCGTGCTGTTGAACGAGGAAGGGGTCATTGTATCCAGCAACCGGACCGAATTGATCGGGATGTCGGATGAGGGGCTGCTTCAAGAAGTCGTAACGGATCAGGGCGAGGGAGAGGACGATCAATCTGCCTATGTGATGGGGAACGAACGAATTGTGTTCTCGGAATACCTGCCGGAATTTGAATTTTATTTGGTGAATATGATCGACAAGAAAGCCGTGACCGGACAGATGGTGAATGCGAAAGCAGTCACCTTGACCATCATGGCCATCGTTGCGATATCGCTGGTCATTGTTTTTCTGATCACCCGGCGGATGACGCAGTCACTCCGTGTCCTCGTCGGACAAATGTCGAGCATTCCGACGAGCGGATTCGATCATCATGTCGATGTTGAAAACAGCAGTTATGAAGTCAAGGAGCTGGGGAACGCCTTCAACTATATGCTTGATGCGCTGCATGATTATGTGGATCGATTGATGGAAACCCAGAAGCAGCAGCGACATGCGGAGCTGGCCGCGCTCCAAATGCAGATCAATCCGCATTTTTTGTATAATACGCTGGCTTCGATCAAATTTCTGGTGCAGCAGGGCAACAAGGAAAAAGCTGCGGGTACGATTAACGCGCTCATTTCGCTCCTGCAAAATACGGTCAGCGATATTCATTCCACCATACCTGTCCGGCAGGAGCTGGAGACGCTGAAGCATTATGTATATATCAATCATGTGCGTTACGGAGAGAAAATCCGCGTTCATTACTTTGTAGAGCCGGATAGCCTGGATTATCATATGCCTAAACTCATTCTTCAGCCTTTTATTGAGAACGCATTCTTCCATGGGTTCAACATCAAGGGAGAGGGAAGGATTTTAATCATGATTGCCGTCCAGGAAGATCAGCTTGTATGTGAAGTTGCAGATGACGGGGACGGAATGAATCTGGAACACAACCCGTCGGAGGAAGACCCGTTGCCTGCGCCGATGAGTAAACGCCAACTGTTCTCCGGCATCGGGATACGCAATGTGGATGACCGAATTAAATTGATGTACGGCGAGAAATACGGGGTCAGCATTACAAGCAAACGCAGTGAAGGAACAAAAATCATCATTACGCTTCCATTGACCAAAAGCTAAAGATATTACAAGAACCTAAAAATAGTACCAGAGCCGGTATGAAAGCAAAAACAGGATCCAATAATAGCACCAAAGCTAACAAAGATAGTGCCAATGAAAACGAATACAAAATGATAAGATGGAGGCGCAGCAGAGAAAACGCTTCCATCTTTTATTATTTTTCAGATTAAAAAGGGGGTTTACGCATTGAAAAAATTAATGAGCTTACTGCTCGCAGGTGTTGTACTCTTGTCGGCATGTTCCTCGGGTGGTACGGAAGGCGGATCGGACAGCACCGGCAATTCCGGCAATGAAGGCGGTGCCGGGTCAAAAGAGATTACGGTTTGGGCTTGGGACCCGGCATTTAATATTGCCGCCATGAATGTTGCTAAAGAAGCCTATGCTCAAGTGAATCCGGATGTCACAATTAATATTGTAGAGAATGCACAGGCCGATATCGTCCAAAAGCTCAACACCGGGTTGAATTCCGGTTCCACGAAAGGGTTGCCTAACATCGTGCTCATTGAGGATTACCGTGCACAGAGCTTCTTGCAAGCGTATCCGGATTCTTTCTACGAATTGACGGACGTCGTGAAAGTGGATGACTTCGCAGATTACAAGATCGGCCCGACCAGCGTTGACGGCAAGCAGTACGGCGTTCCGTTTGACTCCGGCGTGACGGGAATGTACGTACGAACGGATTATCTCGAGCAGGCAGGCTACAGTCTGGATGACCTGCAGGACATCGACTGGAAGCAGTACATCGAGATGGGTAAAGCGGTTAAAGAGAAAACAGGCAAAAGCATGATCACGCTGGATCCTAATGATCTGGGACTCATCCGCATGATGATTCAATCAGCGGGGGCATGGTACACGGCGGAAGATGGCCAAACGCCGACGATTGCAGGCAATGCTGCGTTGAAGGAAGCCTTTGAATTGTACAAAGAAATGATGGATTCCGGCATCGTGAAGGTGAACTCGGACTGGAGCCAATTCGTTGGAGCATTCAACAGCGGTGAAGTGGCTACCGTGCCGACCGGCAACTGGATCACGCCTTCGATCAAAGCCGAAGCTTCCCAATCCGGTAAATGGGCGGTAGCTCCGCTTCCTAAGCTTGCGGCAACAGAAGGCTCTGTCCATGCATCCAACCTGGGCGGCAGCTCCTGGTATGTGATGAATGTAGATGGCAAAGAAGCAGCAGCGGAGTTCCTCGCGAAGACGTTTGCTTCCGATGCTGAGCTGTATCAGACATTGAATACAAAAGTCGGGGTTATCGGCACCCTGAAAGCCGCCGCAAGCGGAGAAGCTTACGCGGCAGCGGATGAGTATTTCCAAGGGCAAAAAGTCGTATCGGACTTTGCGACTTGGACTGAACAAATTCCTAACGTGAACTACGGCATGAACACTTACGCCATCGAGGATATTATGGTCGTTGCTATGCAGGCGTATCTCGGCGGTAAAGATGTGGATACCGTTCTGAAAGATGCGCAGACGCAAGCCGATACGCAAATTCGTTAAACACACTCAGGCAGTACCATATATATGCCCTTGCTCCTTCTTCTCCTGTAAAGTGGACATCTGCTGAAGGAAGGAGAGCGAGGGCTTTATGTTCTCTATCCGTAAGAAATGTGATCAACAGAAGGGTGTGGAGTGGTGTGAATACAGAACAAGCCAGGCTAAGCCCGCAAATTCACAAGGGCCTTAACAGTCAAAGGCGGATGCGTTTGACAGGTTGGTTTTTTGTCCTTGTGCCGGTTGTCATGATTAGTATTTTTTATTTCTATCCGATGGTTCAAGCGTTAATCCTTTCCTTCAAATCAGGCAGAGGCAGCAATCTTCAGTTTGTCGGAATAGATAACTATATTCGTCTGTTCAGCGATACCACCTTCCTTACGGCCGTCAAGAACACATTTATTTACTTACTCGTTCAGGTCCCGGTCATGCTGGTATTGGCGCTCTTTATCGCTGTGCTGCTCAATGACGATCGATTGAAGTTTAAAGGTTTTTTCAGAACGGCGATTTTCCTGCCGACGGTAACCTCGCTTGTCGCGTACTCCGTCGTTTTCAAGTACATGTTCGGAGCCGACGGCATCGTCAATAAATTTCTGGTGAATCTTCATATCATCCAGGAGCCGATTCAATGGATTACCGACCCTTTCTGGGCCAAAGTGACGATTATCATCGCGATCACCTGGCGTTTTACGGGCTATAATATGATTTTCTATTTATCCTCACTGCAAAATATTGATAAATCCGTATATGAAGCTGCCCGCATCGATGGTGCGAATGCCTTCACGCAGTTTTTCAAAATTACGATTCCGCTGTTGAAGCCGATCATCTTGTTTACGACGATCACATCGACCATTGGAACGCTCCAGTTGTTTGACGAGGTGGTTAACATCACCAAGGGCGGCCCCGGAAACGCAACCATGTCGATATCGCAATATATTTACAACCTTTCCTTTGAATACACGCCTGACTTCGGATACGCGGCTACCGTTTCCTATTCGATTGTACTCATGGTGGTCATATTGACGATGATCCAGAACAAAGTTGGAGGTGATAAGAGATCATGAGAACCAAACGCGTATTTACCTACCTGTTTTTAATTATCGCTGCTCTGGTCTCCATCTTCCCGTTTATCTGGATGGTTGTCAGCGCCACCAATCAGTCCGTGGACGTAACGAAAGGGACGCTGCTGCCGGGTTCGCACCTGGTCAAGAATATCAACAATCTGTTCAGCTCCGTGGACATGTGGCAGGCTCTCTGGAATTCCGCGAAAATCTCGGTGGTGACTACCGTGCTTTCACTGCTGGTAGCATCAGCGGCGGGTTATGGATTTGAGATGTACCGCAGCCGCGGCAAAGATATCGTATTTAATATCCTGCTGGCCTCGATGATGATTCCGTTCGCGGCAATCATGGTGCCTTTATTTCAAATGTTTGCCAAAGTATCGGGAGTTGTTCCCTTTCTAGGCATTGATACGGCAGGGGCTGTCATCCTGCCGACATTCACGACGGCATTCCTTATCTTCTTCTTCCGTCAAAGCACAAAAATGTTCCCGAAGGATATGATGGAAGCCGGTCGCATTGATGGGCTTTCGGAGATCGGCTTATTCTTCCGCATCTATATGCCGACGATGAAATCAACCTATGCCGCCGCAGCGATTATTACCTTCCTGAACAGCTGGAACAACTATTTGTGGCCGCTGATCGTACTGCAATCGCCGGAGAATATGACCGTGCCGCTGCTGATATCGAATCTGGGATCAGGCTATGCTCCCGACTATGGTTTGATCATGTCCGCGATTGTCATTACGACGCTGCCGACGGCACTGGTGTTCTTCATGATGCAGAAGCAATTTGTTGCCGGAATGACAGGTTCAGTGAAATAAAGTTGGAAAATGGAGGAAAACAGATGAAACAGCAGGTTGAACGAGGAGTCGCGCCAAGTCTTGCATGGTTGTCCGACCCCGGCATATTTGCGGTAGGCAGGATGCCCGCGCACTCCGATCATCGGTATTACGAAACGATACTTGAAGCCGAACAGCTTGGAGAGATGCCTTGGCGCCGGAGTCTGAATGGAAGCTGGAAGTTTAGTTATGCTCATAATGCCAAGGAACGTCAAGCGGATTTTTATAAAATGGACGTTTCCTGCAGAGGATGGGATGATATTAAGGTTCCCGGACATATCCAGCTTCAGGGGTATGGGCAGCCGCAGTATGTGAATACGATGTACCCCTGGGATGGTCAGGAGTTTCTTAGACCCCCGATGATCTCAGAGGACCACAATCCCGTGGGCAGCTATGTGAAGTTTTTCAACGTTCCTGCAAGCTGGTCGCAGCGTCCGCTGTATATCTCTTTTCAGGGAGTTGAAACGGCTTTCTATGTATGGCTCAACGGGGAGTTTGTTGGCTACAGCGAAGACAGCTTTACGCCGAGCGAATTTGACCTCACGCCGTACTTAACCGAGGGTGAGAATAAGCTGGCTGTCGAGGTTTACCAACGCAGCACCGGAAGCTGGCTGGAGGATCAGGACTTTTGGCGCTTTTCCGGTATTTTTCGCGACGTGTATCTGTATACGGTACCGGACGTTCATGTGCAGGATCTGCATGTTCAAACTGATTTGGATGAAACGTATGAACTTGGAACGCTGAAGGCTGCCATGCAGCTCAGGGGCAAGTCCGCTTCGAAAGTAGTCCTTGAGCTCAAGGATCCAGCAGGAAATCCAGTGGTCCGCGGCGAGACCGGAGCTTCCGGGGGGACGGCGTCGATTGCGTTAGCTGCCGGAAAGGTTAAACTGTGGAGCGCAGAAGAGCCGAATTTATATACGCTGTACGTATCCGTCTATGACGCATCCGGAAACCTTGTGGAAGTTGTGCCGCAAAAGGTAGGCTTCCGCAAATTCGAGATGATCGACAAGGTGATGCACTTAAACGGCAAGCGCATTGTATTCAAAGGTGTCAACCGGCACGAATTCAATTCCCGCCGCGGACGCTGCATTACGAAAGAAGATATGCTGTGGGATATCAAGACATTGAAGCAGGCGAATATTAACGCCGTACGGACGTCGCATTATCCGAATCAGACGCTGTGGTATGAGCTGTGTGATGAGTACGGCGTGTACGTCATCGACGAGATGAATCTGGAGACGCATGGATCGTGGCAGAAAATGGGGGCCGTTGAGCCGTCCTGGAACATACCGGGCAGCAGGCCTGAATGGCAGGATATCGTCATGGACCGTGCGATTTCCATGATCGAGAGGGACAAGAACCACCCATCGATATTGATCTGGTCTTGCGGCAACGAGTCTTATGCCGGAGAAGTCATTCGGAACGTTGCGAATGTTTTCCGGGAGAAGGACCCTACCCGGCTCGTGCATTACGAAGGGGTGTTCCATAACCGGGAATATGACGATGCGAGCGATATGGAGAGCCGGATGTATGCAAAACCGGCAGATATTGAACAGTATCTGATAAACGATCCTTCCAAGCCCTATATCAGCTGCGAGTACATGCATGCCATGGGCAATTCCGTCGGCGGTTTGCATAAATACACGGAGCTGGAGCAGAAGTATCCGATGTATCAAGGCGGCTTCATCTGGGATTACATGGATCAGGTTATCGTGAAACGTGATCGTTATGGCAAGCCTTTTATGGCTTATGGAGGGGATTTTGATGATCGTTCAACCGATTACAATTTCTCCGGCAACGGCATCGTCTATGCGGATCGGTCATGGTCCCCTAAAATGCAGGAAGTGAAATTCCTGTATCAGAACGTCAAGCTGACCCCGGATCGTTGTGGCGTCACGATTAGAAACGAGAACTTGTTCGCGACATTGGATGCTTATGATGTTATATATCATCTCAATTATGAGGGAAGGAAAATCTACAGTGGAGCGGTATGCACCCAGGTTGGTCCCGGTGAAGAGAGATATGTAAAGCTTGAATTGCCTGAGGCTGGGTATTCAACCGGTGAGTATGCGCTGGACGTTTCACTCGTGCTCAAGAAGGATTCGTTATGGGCGGAAGCCGGCTACGAAATTGCTTTTGGACAGTTTGTTTTCTCAGTGGAGAACCCGTTGGCTGTTGACGCTCCTGACCATACGCAAGCGTCGGCGGCGGAACGCCTGGGATCAGATTCAGCAGTTTCGCACGATACAGCTGCGAATGATTTCCGTGTAGTTGAAGGGGACGTAAATATCGGCGTTCATGGACGCGATTTCTCCGTTTTATTCTCGAAGCAGGCAGGGACCCTCATATCCATCAAGTATGCGGGACGGGAGATGATCTCTTCGCCGCCGGTGCCGCTCTTCTGGAGAGCGATGACGGATAACGATAAAGGAGCGGGACTGCCTTTCGACTCCGCGCTTTGGTATGCTGCAAGCCTGACCCGAAGAACGTTAAGCTGCGAGCTTATGGAGGACTCGGACCGCGCGACCGTGGCCTACATGTATAAACTGAGCGTGTCCGAGGAAATACGGGTGCGTGTATCGTATACGGTATTCACCGATGGCAGCATTCAGGTAAAGGCGGGGTACCAAGGAGAACCGGGCTTGCCGAAGCTGCCGATCTTTGCGCTTACGTTCAAAGTACCAGCGGACTACGACAACCTGGATTGGTATGCAAACGGACCGGAAGAGAATTATATTGACCGTGCGTTCGGAGCTAGATTGTGTCGCTTCCGCAATCGTGCGGCGGATAATGTATCAGCCTACTTGGTACCGCAGGAATCGGGCAATCGTACGGGGGTGCGGGAGGTATCCATAACCAGCGATCAAGGCCATGGCATTACGATTGAGGCACCATCGGCAGCACCGGTAGAAGCCAATATATCGCCCTATACCGCATTCGAGCTGGAGAATGCGACGCATCATTATGAGCTGCCGAACGTTCACCATACCGTTGTTACCATCGCCGGGCGGCAAATGGGGGTTGGGGGTGACGACAGCTGGGGGGCTCCGGTTCATGAAGAGTATCAAATCGATCCTTCGACGGACATGTCCTTTGAATTTACGATTCGCAGAGCTTAATGTAAGCTTCGATAACCGTTGCCCTAATATTAGGGTTGGGGTAATAGAAAACGCCGAAATCCTTTTTTAAGGGCTTCGGCGTTTTTATTTTAGCTGCCGAAATGGACGAGAATCACTGCCCAGATGGATGAATTGACACAAGAGAGAATAGTGTATATATTATATATATACGGTATGAACTTAATTAACAGCAGTGGGGTGAACGGCATAAAAATCATATTATCCAACGCATCGAGCGATCCGATTTACATACAGATTATGAACCAGATTAGACAGAGTATCCTGAGCGGAGAATTGCACGCAGGCGACAGTCTCCCTTCTATCAGGCAGCTTGCTAAGGATTTGCAGGTTAGTGTTATTACCACGAAGCGTGCTTATGAAGAATTGGAGAACGAAAAACTAATCGACTCGGTCGTAGGTAAGGGATGTTTCGTATCAGGGGCAAATAAAGATTTCATCAGGGAGCAGCGCATGAAGCGATTGGAAGAGAAAATGATGAATATCATTCGAGAAAGCAAGGAATTAAATATGAGTCAACAAGATGTAATCGATCATCTGACTTTACTGTTCGAGGAGGAGCAAACACCATGAATGCAATCGAATTACGTAATTTAACGAAAACATACCCTCTTTTTAAAGTCGATCATGTCTCTCTGGATGTGAAACAAGGCTATATAACCGGGCTCATTGGTCCGAATGGTGTTGGTAAAAGCACCTTAATCAAGATGATGCTCGGCATGATCCGTCCCGATTCCGGCAGTGTAAAAATACTCGGCCTTGAAATGCCTAATCATGAAGTCGACATTAAACAGCGCATCGGCATTGTCTCGGATGATTGCTTCTATTACGAGCATCTTACGATTCGTGATACGAAGAGAATGATCGCACCTTTTTACAGCCATTGGAATGAAAAGAAATTTAACCGTTACCTCGAACAATTCGAATTGTCTCCTAAGAAAAAGGTTGAAGATTTATCCAAGGGAATGAAGATCAAACTCTCCCTTGCCATTGCTTTATCCCATGAGGCTGAACTCCTGGTCATGGATGAGCCGACTTCCGGACTCGATCCGGTGTTCAGAAGGGAAATGCTCGATCTGCTTGCGGATATGATGCAGGACGAAAAAAATACGATTATCTTCTCGACACATATTACGACGGATTTGGACCGCATTGCTGACTACATTACTTTCGTCAATGACGGAAAACTCGTATTCAATGAAGCGAAAGATGATGTGCTTGAGAGATACGCGATCGTGAAGGGCGACTTGCAACTGATTGATTCGGATATTCGAAAGGAATTTATCGGAATTCGTGAAACGGCGCTTGGCTTTGAGGGCTTAGTAGATAATAGACAAAAGGCCGCGCAGCTGTTTGGCAATAATGCTATTTTAGAAAAACCATCCTTAGAAGACATCATGTATTTCACGGCCAAGGGAGGACGAGTTTATGCTTAATTTGCTTCGCAAAGACTTCATCGCTTTAAAAAGCTCACATTGGACGATTCTTCTTTATCTCGCTGTATTCAGTGTCGCTTTCATACCAAAAAGTGAAATGTCTATTTACTTTGTAGGCATCTATACCGCTTTCGGCTCCATTATTCTCGCCACGATGATCGATATCAAAAACCATAACCATAAATTTCTGGTCACGCTGCCGATCAGTCGCAAACATATTGTTCTAGCCAAATACATAACAGCCGTCATATATACCCTTTTTGGGGTCATTGCTTCTTACGGGATTCACCAGCTCATTAATCTTTCATTCCCGCAGCTTGAAAAGCCGGACTATACGGTATGGTCCATGTTGGTTTCAGTAGGAATGCTGCTTGTTCTCATTTCTATCTATATGCCTCTTTTTTACGCGCTTAGTAAAAAAGGAGCCGGAATTATCAATGCCGTATTCATGATCTCCTTAATCATCCTGGCACAACCTGCAGCGGTGCTAATGAATATGGTGAGCGAGAAAGGCGTCATTAGCGACCAAACCTTACTTCTTATTCTAATCGGTATCGTAGCCGTATTCATCGCTTCCTATTTCTTAACGGTAAGCCTATTTACTAGAAAAGACTTATAAGAGTCTCATACAACTTATTCACTGCCATTCTTGCCATTACATTACTCCCAGTAGCGTTATTAGGTGCAGTAAAAGACCTGGTTTCTAGAAAATGAATTCAAAAGAGGAATAGCCTTTCTTTTGCCGAAAGAATGACTACGAGCTTCATATGAATTGTAAAAATGGGGGTGACTGAATGGATTTAAACGATGACCCAAAAGAATCAGCTTCTGCTCCTGAAGAAGATCAACGTGAAGAAAAGGAACGACGCCCCATGTCGACCAGCAGCGGACTGCTGGAATCGGCCATCGACAAATTTGCCAGAGAAGGCGGCTTTGACGATTTGCCGTTGAAGGGAAAGCCGATTAAGATCGAAGACGGAGATGTTCTAACCGGGATAATGAAGAACGCGAATTACCAGCCAGCATGGGTTGAGCTGAGAAAAGAAATCGCCGCCGACATCAAGCGGCTCTTGGACCGCCAAGAGTCGAATGCGATTCCAGAGACAGCGTTCGAGGCCATTAATCAAAAGATTATAAAGTACAATCGAATGGTTCCGAATCCACAGCTGCAAAAGGGACTCCTGTCCGAAGTGAATTTGCACGCAGCCTATGATAAATGGGAGTAGCTCATGAACTCAAATGTGCTTCTCCCCGTTACCGTTCAGGGGACCAGGTGAAGAAAACGACGAAAAGGACCTTGAAGCTATCCACTTCAGGGTCCCTTTTTGAATATGATCCATGTCTCGATGTGGGGGTCAAGGTCGACCCGATCGGAGAGCCGAGCTGCCAGCACTCACCTCATTTCACTCCGCCAAGCATTCAGCTGCTTCTGCACTTCCTGCCGTACGTCGTCCATGCCTGCTTGCTTCAGCTCCTCGTTAAATTTGGGAAGGATCGTATCCACATCGACGGAGCCTGTCATAAGGCTCGGATAATATTTATGCCAGACCATCTCGATGTTATCGGTTTGGGCGGTCAGCTTGGATAGATCGGGCGTAAAGCCGAGCACGGTGGACTTAACGACGCCAGCGTTGTATTTGCGGAATTGATCCCATTTGTCGAGGGGGTCCGGGTTATCGCCGCCCATGGTTTTCAGGATAAACCAATTCCCCTGCGTGTATTGCACTCCTGCATAGCGGCTTGCAGGCGCATCCGGAATCGGGTCGCCATGGCTGTCCTGGTCCGTAGTTAGAACGACTTGCCCTTGTTCATCCAGTGTATAGTGCACGCCTTCAATCCCATAATTAAACAAGTTTCGTATTTCCGGGTCGGTATTGAGCAAATTCAGGAATTTAATGCATTCCACCGGATGCTTGGTATTGGCATTCACCGTCATGATGCCTCCCCGGACGGATTCCGTCGTGACGGTGCTTGGGGTTACGGGATTCGCTACAATCTTGTAGCCGCGATCCTTGCTCCAAGTTGTCTCTGAGAGCGGACCGCCGCCTGAAGACTTCCAGAACACTTTGGCCCCTCGTTTAAGTCCTCCCGGCTCTCGCAAGGCGGCATCCTCATTAATGAAGCCCTCCTTGTAATAACGCCGTAACGTCTCCAGCACCTGCCGCGCTTCCGTGGTTTCGAAGATATTCACGACCTGAGCATTCGGGTCCAGTGATTTGATCATCAAGGGCAATTTATGGTTCATAATATATTCGTATCCATATAGAGCGAAGAAATTGTGGGAATCCCGATCCAATTCCATGGGGATGTATGCCGGCTCTTCCTGATGAATCATCCGAAGCAGCGGTTCAAGCGATTCCAGCGTATTGTACTTGGTAATGTCGATATTATATTTACTCACGATGGAAGCGGGGTACATCCACTGATCCAGCACGGCTAACTCTTTATTGGTCGGCACACCGTAAATGCTGCCATCATTCATACGTACCCCTTGCCAAAAGATAGGGTCAATGGCGTCGTACATTTCCTTGCCCAGGCCGGCAAGGTAGTCATCCAGCTTCAACCAGGCGCCGCGCATCGCGGTGGTTGCATAATCGGGTGCAAAAGCAATATCAAACGGACTTCCGGCGGATATCAGCGTGTTCAGCCGATCTTCATACTCCTGCCAGCTTACCTTGACATAGGTGATGGTCACGCCGATTTTACGAGCCATGATTTCATTGATTTTATCATTGACGAGCTGCAGATCCTTGTCAGGCTCACCGATCGTATAATAGATCAGGTTTACCGTGTCCCCATCATATGTTTCGTCGTTAGATCCAGGCTGCTGGAAGCAGCCGGTTGTATATGATGTGAGCAGCAATAGGAGACTGATGATCATGAAGACGCGTCGGGGTCTTGGGTGCCTTAACATCGATTATCCTCCTTTTTTCGCCGCGTTTGTTGTTAACCTTTTCCCCGCAGTTCAGAAGGAGATTTTCGGAAAAAGCTGTGAAAGTGCGTATAGAAATAGTTGAGATTGTTGTAGCCGACGGAAAATGCGATGTAGGAAATCTTCTCATCTGTCGATTGAATTCGTTCTTGTGCAAGAAGCATGCGGTAAGCCATAAGGTATTCGGAAAACTTCATGGCGGTTTCTTTAAGAAACAATTGTCCAAGGTAGGTGCTGTTCATCTGGAAACGCTCCGCCACGGATTTCAAGGTGATATTCTGAGCATACTCTGTCCTGATCATCAGCAGGATGCGGTTGACCAGCTTGGATAAGCTGTCATAGCTTACACCTAATACCGGGTCCTTGTTCAGGCTTTCGCCGTTTCTGTTACCGATCGAACCGCCCAGATCTTCGACGATGATCTTCTCAATCACTTGCTGCAGCTTGGTGCGTTCGACAGGCTTGAGCAGATAGTCTTTGACGCCACAGCGAATGGCTTCCTGGGCATATGTAAATTCACTATAGCCGCTCATAATGATATATTTCGTAGGAATTTGAAATTCGTTCAGCCTGCGGATCGCTTCATATCCAAGCTCCTTGCCAATGCAGACATCGAATATGGCGACATCCGGCAGCAGGTCCACCCCTTTGGACATGGCTTCCTCCGTGGATTCGCAGGTTTCGATCCGACCAAATCCGTATTGTTTCCAATCCAGGATTCGCTTCATTCCCTCCAAAATCTGAGGTTCGTCATCCACAATCATCAGTTTGTACATGTTCAATCACCTCTTTTGAAATCCGCACGGAAATGTTGACTCCAGCTTCCTCATTATTCGCAATCTCGATCGAAAAGCCGTCACCATAGAAAAAGTGAAGGCGCGTATATACGTTGCGCAGCCCGATACTATGGGAAGAAGGTTCATCATGGTTAGACAGTGTGCTTCGAACGGTATGTAAACGATCCGGAGGAATCCCGCGTCCGTTGTCCACGAACTCCAGAACATAACCGTCTTCAGCTTCAAAGCCATTAACGACGTACAAATTAAACTCATGATTCGCGTTAAAGCCATGGATGAAAAAATTCTCAGCCAAAGGCTGCATCCAGAATTTCACGGTAGGGATGAAGAGCAGCGCCGGCTCTACATTGACTTGATAATAAAAGCGCTCGGGATACTTAAACTCCATAATCTCCAAGTACTTCTGCAGCAATTCCAGCTCGCTTGCAATCGAAATGATATTTTCCTTTTTGACGATGTCGCGATAGAGCGTCCCCAGCGTTGCTATGGCGTCGGCGGTGTCCCTGTCCTGATTGACAAGAGCAGTGGAGCGGATAACCTCTAACGTGTTGTATAAAAAATGAGGGTTGATTTGGTGTTGAAGCGCTTTCATTTCAGTTTCCTGCTGTTTGATCTTTAACAGATATTCATTACGGATATGCTTATCCAGCTGCTGAATCATATCGTCCAATTCCCGGGCGATCATGCCGTATTCATTCCGACGGTAACGGGCAGGGCGGTTAGGCGTAAAATTGGCCATCTTCACGCGTCCAATCGATTGAATGATACGGCGCAGGAAGAGGGCATCATCTCGCATATTGTATGCAATGAGCAGAAGCACACTAATCATGGCCGCCAATATGATCAGAAAGATGGTGATCAGCATTCCGGCATGCTGACGAATGAGCATGGATAAATCGATGATGCTGACGAATTTGAAATTAAACTTGGTGGATGGAAAGGAGACAAAAAAGATATGTTTCAAAACACCTTTAGAAATAATACCGTGACTGCGTCCATTCGCCGCGGCTAGTCGGGATACTTCCTCCAGGTCCAGGTCCTGTTCGTTACCGATCAAATATATTTCACCGGAAGGGCTGACGGCAGCCGCATTCCCCAATCGAAAGCTTTGAACGGATTTAAAGACTTGCTCACTGCTGACCAAGAAGCGCAGCTCTCCGAATTCCTGGGAACCAGACGTTGGATCCGACAGTTTCTTGCGATATACGAATCCCTTCATCAGGGTGTCGCGAAAAGCTTCATCCGTATTCGGAAGCCCGAAGGTAAAGCTTGCAATTCCATTATCATTAAAACGGACGACATTGCCATACTTGTTGGTATGCGTGCTTATCTGGGTGATTTCACCTTGCGCCCAGCTGTACAGATAGGTCTTAACATCCTCCGGAAAAGAAACCAGCGGCTGTGAGAATTGGCTGTTCTGCAGCCTGCTGGTTAAGTATCCCTCAGCACTGCTGCTTAAAAAGCTGCGAGCATCATCCATCAGACCGGGATTGGAATACATTCGCTGCATGTAAGCCTCGATGCGGTCGGCATCATACTGCAGCTCATTCTCTACACGCGAGAAGGCATTCGCCGCCTCGATACGGGCATTGCCAACCCATTGATTCAGCAGCATGGCACAGGTCAGCGTACCCAGCGTGAGTCCGATGGCCACGACGAAGATGACATAGGCAATAAACTTGTGACGATAAATTTTGATTTGTAAAAAAGAGCCCATACGACACCTCGATTGCAGCAGGTCGTTGAAACAAGTGTTGCTAATCTCAATTTAACACGATTAATGCCTGGCTTCATAGATCGTAAGGAAAAAGCACCCCTTAAGAGAGCCTCATTAAGGGATGCGCTTGATTGTAATCTTACTTGAAGTAATTGTTGATTTGCTCTTGGGCAGCCTGCATAATCGTGTCCATGCCGGCTGACTTTAATTCAGCCGTAATCTTCGGCACCATTTTCTCCGGATCGGATGCGCCTGTGATCAGTTCATATTTGTATTTATCCCATACGGCTTGGCAGTTCGCCACTTCGGTCTGAAGATCGGTGATGTCCAGCGCAAAACCTAGGATCGTAGAAGAGGTCGCTGCATCGTTCAGCTTTTTAACCTGTTCCCATTGATCTTCAGGAGCGCCTTTGGTCACCGCCAAATTGAAGAATGTGCCTTGGGTGTAGGCTGCCAGGGGCCAAGTATCGGATGTACGCTGAATCACCTTTTCGCCATCGACATTGTTGTAGTCTACGCCTAATTCGCCGAAGGCCAGCATATTGCGAAGTTTGGGATCCGTATTCACTAATTCAAGGTATTTCAAAGCTTCCTTCTTATATTTGGAATTGGCCGAAATCGCGTTGAGCGAGCCTTGAATCGTACTGGTTGTATAAATAGGTCCATAATGCTGAACCATATCGTACTTTTCAACGGCATCATTGATTTGCCAGCTGACTTCGGCTCCCGGGAATGCCTGGGCTGCAAAGAATGGTCTGCCTTTGTCGTTCTCCGTTTTTGTCGGAGCATCCGGGTTGATGATGCCATCCTGGTACCATTGATGCAGCAGCTTCAGATTTGCCATAACATCAGGCTGCTCGAGTACAGAGACCACCGTGCGTGATGCATCGTCCGCTTTTACGCCGATGGGAGGGAAGCCCAGGGTTAAATCGTCATAGTCGTTAAAGAAGCCGTTCAAGCCTTCGCCTTGCGTCATCGGCAGCGGATAGAAGCTTTTGCCTTCGCCGGCCTTCATGTCACGGAGAGGTTTATCCAGATCCTGCAGCGTTTTGATATTGTTGATATCAATATTGTACTTTTGCACATACTTATCATCGAATACCCAGTACTGCGTCAGCGCGGAATCCTTGTAAGTCGGAACGGAATAATATTTGCCGCCGATTTTTGTACCTTCCCATACCTTCTCGGGAATCAGTTTATACAAGTCGGGCGTTTCGCTCTGAACCAGATCCGTAATATCGGCAAACGCGCCCATAGCCACTTGCTTGCTGTATTTACCGCTGTTCGTGAACATGATGTCAAATGGTTCGCCGGTATTCACGATGGTGTTCATTTTGGTGTCCCATTCGCCCCAGCTTGCTACCTTGATGTCGACCTTCACGCCAATTTTCTCGGCCGTGTAGGCATTCATGGCATCAACCGCTTTGCTGAAATTGTTCGGCACCTGGCCGCCGATGGTCCACCAGGTCAACGTCGGGATATCTTTGCTTGTTTCGGTGTTCTCCTTCGGTGTGTCCGTTGTCTCCGCAGATCCATCCGTCGCAGCTGGAGACTTCGAGCCGCCGCAGGCTGCTAAAGCGGTCAACATGAGTACCATTACGCACAGAGTAGAGATGAACTTAAAAGCTCTCTTCATTTCCAATTCCCCCTTATTGAAGTTAAATCGCTTACGTGTTGTACAGCGTGATTTATCATAAACCAAGTTTTGCTTGGCTTATTTCCCAATTAGCCCTTCACAGCGCCGACCGTTAGCCCGGAAATAAAATATTTCTGGAAGAAAGGGTAAGCGAATGCTACAGGCAGAACGATGAGAATGGCGACAGCCATACGGGCAGATTCCTTCGGCATCGTGGCGACGAGCATGGCGTAGCTGACGCCCATACTTGCTGCATTCTTCGCGAGTGCGTCTACATTACTCATTAAGCTGTTGAGCAGTGCTTGCAGGGAATACAGGTTCTGGTTGTCGATATAGAGCATCGATTGGAACCAGTCATTCCAGTAAGCAAAGCAGAGAAATAGTCCGATGGTTGCGATGACCGGCAATGAGATTGGCAGAATGATAGAGAAGAAGATTCGCAACTGGCTTGCGCCATCGATTTCAGCAGATTCGATCAGCCCATCGGGTATCGTGCTCTTGAAGAAGGTTTTACATATGATCACGTTGAACGATGAAACAGCGAGCGGTAGTATAAGAGCCCAGACGCTATCTTTTAGCCCTAGCAAATTCGTATTAATGAAGTAGCTGGACACCAAGCCGCCGTTGAATACCATGGGGATGAATACCACCCAGGTCAGAAAGCCCCTGAGCTTGTAGTTTGGGCGAGAGAGCACGTAACCCATGGAAGCGGTGAGCAATACGCCGAGCACGGTACCGACCACGGTAACGAGGGCGGATACCCCAAGCGCTCGCAGAATCATCGTTCCCTGCTTGACGATATAGACGTAAGCCTCAGCCGACAAAGCAACCGGGAGCAGGTGATATCCGGTCTCACGGATGGACTCCTCACTGGAAAAGGAAATGGATAGAACAACAACTACGGGTATGACGCAGAGCAGCGCCAAGATGATAAATATCAGGTTGAAGAACAGGTTGACGGCTTTGTTTGTACGGTTGAACTTCTCAAGGCCCGTCTCGTAAGTGGTTTTTGGTGTCATCGTCTTGCCTCCTTACATCATCGCGCTATCCGGATCGATTCTGCGAACAATCCAGTTAGCGATCAGAATCGTTGCGCATCCCAGAACAGACTGTACAAATGCGGCTGCTGATGCCATCCCTACGGTGGCGGTTTTCAGTTGTTTATACACCATGACATCGATGGTGGTCGCCACGTTGAACAGCGAATTGGAATCTCGCGTGACCTGAAAGAACAAGCCGAAATCCGTGTAAAATATGCGCCCGACGGCCAGTATGAACATCATGACGATCACTAGCTTGAGCATGGGTAATGTAATGAATCTCGTCTGCTGCCAAATCGAAGCGCCATCAATAACAGCTGCTTCATAATAGGTGCTGTCAATGCTCGTGATGGTTGCCAAATAAATGACCATACCATATCCCAGGCCCTTCCAGACATTTAAGAGAATCAAAAACAATGGCCAGTATTTCGGCTCCATATACCAGTTAATAGGATCGCTGCCCATACTGACGAGCATTTGATTGACAATCCCTTTATCGAAGCTTAAGAAAGCCCAGCCTACCGCAGATACGACTACCCAGGAGAGGAAATAGGGGAGGAACATCATCGTCTGATAGACTTTGCTCGCTTTGCGGCTATGGAGGAGTCCGATCATAATCGCGAATAGAACGGGCAGAACAATTCCTAACACGATAAACACCATGTTGTATCCAATCGTGTTTCGAATAATGATCCAAGCGTCATTCGATTTGAACAAGAATTCGAAGTTTTTGAAGCCGACCCATGGACTGTTAAACACATTGCTCAAAAAGCCGCCGCTGATCCTAAAATTTTTGAAGGCGATAATGATCCCGAACATCGGTAAGAAACTAAACAGGATGTACCAAACCGTGGTCGGCAACGCCAAGAGGGTTAGTTCCGTATCCTGCTTGTGCCAGCGCATTCGTAAGCGCTTTCGTTTTTCTTTTGATTCGGCTTTAGAGCTCATGTTTGTCACTCCTTACGGTGTTATTTCGCTTGTCGTGCATTTGTTAGTTTCATTGTATAAGAGGAAGATTCGATGCTTCCAGATAACAAACTTGATACTATAGTCAACAAACGTTAGATTCGAAAGATTTATTGGCAGAGGATTGACAGAACATGGTTGGTCAGCAATCACTGATTTGGGGATGAAACGGGGACAGAATTTTTTGAGGCTTAGTTAAATTGGATATCAGAAAAATGTACTTAAACAACAAAAACCTCTGAGCAGATCAGACTATCTTCCTATGGCTCTCACGGAAGTGGATTTCTCGGAAAGAGAAATGAACATGCAATTTAGCGAAGAAGAAAGGACGGTTTTAAGGCGTGGAACGCTTTGAAGAAATAGCCGCGCCGACCGGGTACCCGATCCTTCCCGGGCTTTTAGCCGTATTAATCGGCAATTTATCGATTATGAAAGACGGACAATGGTAGTCCGTCTTTTTGTAGTACTCAAAAAGTAAAATTCGTTTCAAATTGCACCATTGATCCGAATTAATATGATGTACGAACATCATTAAATTACAATTTACTTCAATTCGTGATTGACACCCAACAAAACGGGCGTTATGATCAATACATTAAAATTGCTTTTGTTGGATCTATGATGAAAGCGAGTACAAAATTGAGGCGAAATATGAACGACATGAAACGTTTGACATTAAAGGAAATCTCTCAGCGCATTGGTATCTCTGTGGCGACCGTTGACAGGGTTCTCAATAATAGGGGAAATGTGAAGCCAGAGACCTATCGCAAGGTCATGGACAAATTGAATGAGATGAATTATACGCCTAATAAATCGGCGAGCTTCCTTTCCCGGAAGAAAGAACTGTCCATAGCAGTCGTATTTCCCGAACTACCTGACTACTTTTGGTGGCAGGTCGAGAAAGGTGTAAATGTCGCATATGAAGAATTGCGAGACTATGGGCTGTATGTCGAGCTGTTCAAATCGGAAAAGTATGATATGGAGAAGCAGAAGCAAGTCGTTGAGGATATCATTGCTTCTAAGGCTTTCGATGCTATTGCGATTTCGCCGAATGACTCGGAGGAAATGGCAGACCTCATCGATCGAGGCATAGAAGCCGGGATCGCGATCTGCACGTTCAACAACGATTCACCGCTCAGCAAACGGTTGTTTTATGTGGGATGCGATTATCGCATTGCCGGAAGACTTGCTGCAAATATGCTCTGCAAAATAACAGGACCAGATGCGAAGTTTGGCCTCATTACGTCTGACGCATCTTCCGAGCCGTCAGCGACTACATTCCAGCTACAGCAGAAAATTATGGGCTTTCGCGAGGTGATCGCTGATTATCGAGTGGAATTAACACAGTTGCTGAAGCTGAAGCAAGAAGAGTACGATAGCGCTTCGATTTTCGAATCCTTTTTTGATCAAGTTGATGCAGTCTATGTGACGAGCGCAAAGCTTCATGCCGTTGGGAAACATTTGGAACAGTTAGGGCTTGCCGGCAAGAAGGCACTCATTGGTCATGATATAACGGAAGAAATTTATGATGATCTGCAACGGGATGTCGTCACCGCCACGATCTGCCAAGACCCCGTAAACCAGGGGTATTTGGCAATCAAAACACTTTTTGGTTACCTTGCCTACGGTGAGCGGATCAATGTAAAGGAAAACATTACAAAGCTAGAGCTAGTAATCAAGGAAAACGCAAGGTATTACATTTAGTAGAGGAAACTAGTTTGGTATGCATAACTTAGAGGAGGGGGACTCCTCGCGGAACAAAATGATGTACGTACATCATTTTTTGAAAATTCATAGCAATTTTATAAAATAGGATAGCTCACAGTGAGAGAGGTGAGGCAAAAAAACTAAAAGAGAAAGTATGGAAGCAAAATCGGACTCACATACAAAGAGGGGAGCGTACCTATGAACAAGAAAATGAAGGCGCTATCAGTACTTTTTACGACGATCCTCCTGCTTACAGCATGCTCTGCCGGCTCGGAATCCAGGGATTCCGGCAAGAAGCAGACCATCACTTGGTGGGATACCATGACAACGGATGGAAGCGTGAATGCCATTAACAAAATCATCGCTGAATATGAAACAGCCCATCCGAATGTAGATATTCAGAGAACGTATGTCTCTTACTCCGATATCAAAACAAAGCTGCTACTCGGGTCCATTGGCAATCAGGGACCAGATATTCTATGGATCGACAGTGCCGATCATCAGACTTTCGCAGCTGCTGGAGTTCTTGCAGATGTCACAGAGGAAGTCGAAGCTTGGGGGCAGGCGGATCAGTATATAGAAGGACCGTGGTCTTCCACGGTCTATGACGGCCGAAACTACGGCGTCCCTGTGGGAAGCAACAATTTGGCACTGTACTATAACAAGGACTACTTTGAGCAGGCAGGATTGAAACCGCCTACAAACTGGGAAGAGCTGCAAAGTACAGCAAAAGAGCTAACGCAGGGTGATGTATTCGGTTTTGCTGTAAGTGCTGTGAAAACCGAAGAGGGAACCTTTCAATTCCTCCCGTTTATGCTGCAAGCAGGTGCAGACATTATCGATTTTGACTCACCCGGAACTTTGAAAGCGCTAACGATGATGACGGACATGGTGAATGCAGGTTACATGTCCAGAGATGTCGTGGCGCAGAAGCAGGCTGACACCGCAACTCAATTTGCCGCAGGCAAGCTGGCCATGATGGTCAATGGAACGTGGCAAATTCCATTCCTGAAAGAAAATTCGAAAGTGAACTGGGGCATCGTAGAGCTGCCTGCGGATGAACAATCCGTAACGGTGCTGGGCGGCGAGAACTGGGCCATATCCGAAGCATCTAAACATAAAGAGATTGCATTTGATGTCATTCAGTTTGCGAATGAGCCGGACCGGCTGAAGGAGCTTCTTCAGACCAACGGGCGCCTGCCGAGCCGCGGAGACCTGTTGAAGGATCCATTTTGGCAGGAAGATGAGAACATGAAGGTATTTGCCGACAGCATGCTCGGATCGAGAGCGAGAGCTTACGGACCGAACTATGCGAGCATCTCCGAAGCCATCCAGACGATGCTGCAGGAGTCTCTGACCGGGGCGAAAACACCTGAGGCGGCGCAGAAGAGTGCAAGTGCCGTCATTCATGAATTGCTTAATGAACAACAAGAGAATTAAGGGTTTAACATGAATCCTAATATCAGAAGGGAGGAATCTGGGATGGAGCCCAATACGATGCCCTCGGTTAAGCGCCAATCTGGATCCAAATTATTTTCAACGTGGACCAATTATATATTCATTCTGCCGATCATCCTGTTTATGCTTGTGTTCGTCCTGTTTCCGATTGTATACAACATTACACTGAGTCTTCAGGACGTGAATGTCTACAACTTCAAGAAAGAGCATCATTTTGCCGGATTTGAAAATTACGCGAGTACCTTTAAAGATCCGGTATTCTATACCGCTTTGCGTAACTCGCTTGTGTTTACCGTGCTCAGTCTGGTCTTTCAGTTTGGTATCGGATTTGCATTGGCGCTGTTCTTTAACCGTAAATTCCCAGGGCGGAACCTGATGCGATCACTCATGCTGCTGGCATGGATGCTGCCGGTGGTCATTACCGCTTCGGTCTTCCAATGGATGTTGAACGGGGACTACGGGGTAGTCAACTACGTGCTGCAATGGCTTGGGTTCATTAATGAGCCGCACAGCTGGCTCAGTGATAACGGTACGTCGCTGTTGTCGACCATCATTGCAAACATTTGGATCGGGATCCCGTTCAACATGATCATCCTGCTCACTGGTCTTCAGGGCATGCCGGAGCAGTTGTATGAAGCTGCAAGACTGGACGGCGCTAGCCGTTTGAAACAATTCAGACACATTACGCTTCCGCTGATGAAACCGACGATTCTGATCCTACTTATGCTCGGTATCATTAATACGTTTAAAGTTTTCGACCTGATCTTTATCATGACAGCCGGCGGTCCGGTTAACTCATCGAATGTGCTGCCGATCTACGCATACCAGCTATCTTTCTTAAAATTCGAGTTCAGCCAGGGGGCAGCCGTATCCATGATTATGTTCATCATTCTGATTGTGCTTGCCGTCTTCTACCTGCGCATGACCAGTAAGGAGGAGACTCAATAATGATGCAAATGCCATTTCGAAAAACGTATCTGCTGACCCTGGTATCGATTATTATTACGGCGCTATTTCTGTTTCCTGTTTATTGGATGATCAAAACCTCGCTTACGCCGATTACGGACCTGTTCTCAACCCCGCCTAAATTCGGGCTGCTGAATTCGACCTTCCAGGCGTATGTCGATAATTTTCTCAAGAACCAGGACATGCTCCGATATATCGGCAACAGCTTCATTGTGGCGATTGGTACGATGATCCTGACCCTTTTGTTCGCAGTCCCGGGCGCATATGCACTCGCGAGACTGAGTGTCAAAGGGAAATCGATCATCATGATTTTACTGCTAGCGATTCAAATGCTGCCAGGGATTACAATGGCCATGCCATTGTTCATCATGTTTTCCAAGTTCCAACTGATCGACAGCTATGTGGGGCTTATTCTTGCGGATATGATTCACGCGCTCCCATTCGCCGTCCTCATTCTGAGACCTGCTTTCATGGCGCTTCCGAAAGGGCTGGAAGAGGCCGCTTCTATTGACGGCTGTAATCGATTTACGGCTTTTGCACGAATTATGCTTCCGCTAGTGGTGCCAAGCATGATGACGGTTGCCGTATTCTGTTTCCTTTTCGGATGGGGTGATTTCGTCTTCGCACTGACACTGACGACCGATGACAGCATTCGTCCACTGACGCTTGGCTTGTACCGGTTTATCGGCCAGTACGGAACCGAATGGAATAATTTGATGGCAGTAGCCACGATTGCGGCGCTCCCGATCATCATTATTTTCGTGGCACTGCAGCGTTATGTTGTGGGCGGTATTGTAGCAGGTTCAATGAAAGACTAAATAAGAACGAAAGCAACTAACCTCATTCAAAGATAAGAACTATAAACCAGAGAGAGATAGGAGAATATATATATGAAATTTACAGACGGTTACTGGCACGTAAGATCAGGTTTAAATGTACTGTATCCCGTGGAAATTCGTGATATCGAGTTGAAGGAAGACTCCTTTACCGTATATGCATCAACTAAAAAAATCGAACATAAAGGACATACATTGAATACAACGCTCCTTACGGTTCGGTACAGTTCACCCATGAAGAACGTCATTTGCGTGGAATACATTCATAACGATGTCGATGAGGTATACCCTAAGTTCCACATCAATAAAGAAGAGAACCCGGTGATTGATATTGCTAAAGATAACGGCATCGCACGTTTGACAAGCGGTCAGCTTAGCGCAAGCATCGATCTTGAACACGGCTGGAAAGTGGACTATAGCTATGGAGAGCGAAGACTGACCGGTACAGGCTACAAAGGACCTGCTTACATTAAATCCATGCTTCAGCCTGACGTTTACATGAGGGAGCAGCTTGATCTCGGAATCGGCGAGTACATTTATGGACTTGGCGAGCGATTCACTCCCTTTGTCAAAAACGGCCAAGCGGTTGATATGTGGAACGAGGACGGGGGCACATCCAGTGAGCAGGCATATAAAAATGTACCATTCTATCTGTCCAATTACGGTTATGGCATCTTCGTTGACCATCCGGAACGCGTCTCTTACGAGGTGGCATCCGAAAATGTGTCCAAGGTACAGTTCAGCGTTCCGGGAGAAAGCCTAAAATATTACATCATTGGCGGAGACTCGATGAAAGAAGTGCTGGGCAATTACACCGCGCTTACGGGAAAACCGGCGCTTCCGCCTGCATGGTCTTTCGGCTTGTGGCTGACAACCTCGTTTACGACTAACTATGATGAAGCAACGGTGAACAGCTTTGTCGACGGGATGATAGAGAGGGATATTCCACTGCGTGTATTCCATTTCGACTGCTTCTGGATGAAGGAATTCCAGTGGTGCGATTTTAAATGGGATGAGGATGTGTTCCCCGACCCGCAAGGAATGTTGGACCGGCTTAAGAGCAAGGGGCTTTCAATCTGTGTCTGGATCAATCCTTATATCGGGCAAAAATCCTATCTGTTTCACGAAGGGAAGAAGAACGGCTATCTCGTTAAAAATAAGGACGGTAGCGTATGGCAGTGGGATCGCTGGCAGTCGGGGATGGGACTCGTCGATTTTACCAATCCGGCTGCGGTTCGATGGTATAAGGACAAACTTATTGAGCTCGTTGATATGGGCGTGGACAGCTTCAAGACAGATTTCGGTGAGCGGATTCCGACGAATGTCGTCTACCATGACGGTTCCGATCCGGTTAAAATGCATAATTACTACACCCACTTATATAATAAGACCGTATTCGAGGCGCTCGAAGAATCCCGCGGTAATAATGAAGCGATGTTGTTTGCCCGTTCCGCTACGGCCGGCGGCCAGCAGTTCCCGGTTCACTGGGGCGGCGACTGTTCCGCTACCTATGTCTCCATGGCGGAGACGCTTCGCGGCGGGTTGTCTCTCGGGATGAGCGGCTTCGGATTCTGGAGCCATGATATCAGTGGCTTTGAGCAAACGGCAACCCCGGACTTGTACAAACGTTGGTCTGCTTTTGGCCTGATGTCATCCCACAGCCGTCTACACGGGAATGAATCATACCGCGTGCCTTGGCTGTTCGATGAGGAATCGGTGGACGTACTCCGTTATTTTACGAAACTGAAAAGCACGTTGATGCCTTATCTTTACGCTGCATCCGTGGACACAACGAATAGCGGACTTCCAATCATGAGATCCATGGTACTGGAATTTACGGATGATCCGAACTGTGCCCCGCTTGATCTGCAGTATATGCTAGGTGAATCCATCTTAATCGCTCCTATTTTTAACGACCAGGGTACAGGGCGATACTATCTACCTAAAGGGAGCTGGACGCATCTTCTCACAGGTGAAAAAAGAGCAGGCGGACAGTGGTACACTGAGACGTATGATTACTTCAGCCTGCCGCTCTTTGTAAGGGAAAACAGCTTGATCGCCATCGGTCAAAATGACCGTCGCCCGGACTATGATTATGCTGACAATGTGCAACTTCACTTGTTCGAATTGCAGGATGGAGCGACTGCGCAAGCGACCGTGTATAATGCAAAAGCAGTGGAAGAGCTTTATGTCAGCGTAGAAAGAATGGGCAGCATAGTGAAGATTTCTGCGGAAGGAAAGGGCAAGCCATGGAAGCTTATGCTGAGAAACATGAATGAAGTAGAATCAGTCATAGGAGCGGTTGCCAAAACTTCTGAACAAGGCCTTTTGCTCACTCCGGATTTATTTGCAGGGTCCATCGTGATTGCACTTAAGGAATAATTATAATTCATATATTCATTACAATGGATACGGTATCCAGCTATATAGTCTCATCGATTCTTTTCTGGATCAAATGTGTAGGAACATAAATACCTCTGATCGAGATCAGAGGTATTTATGATGCGTTATCTCACTGGGGGTTTAGTTTTATCATGATCCTGCTGAAATGATCTCATCAATTTTAATCCAACGCGATTCCTCTTCGGCCATGGATAGTTTGATCTCCCGTCTAAACGTGTGGATCAGCACGACAATTCCTGTCAATTCCGTGTCCTCATATTCATCGAATAGCCTTACGGTAATCATACGGTGTTCATGAAATGACTCGGCGAGCGCCCCCTCGATTAATTCCATTTCTTGCGGATCCAGCGTCGGCCGGCCTTTCCGGCCTTCTTCCAGTTGCCTGCGAATGATGGTTTCTTTGTGTTCCGGCAGCATCATCCGACTGGATTCCCATAGCCCATTGCCCTCAAGCTTTTTTCGTGTTGTCATTTATAGTGTCCTCCTATCTTGGCTGATCGATCCAGCGCTTGACCTGCGTCCGTTTTGGATACGGCTCGGATCACAATCGAATTCCCGTATTTATTTTTCAGGGCATCGGTCACCCGTTCAAGTGCCATCGACCGCTCCCGTCCGGTATCAAACAATGACAATTGGTATTCCGTGTCCGGGGAAAACTGTGACAAGCTAATACCGACCCGCCGAATCGGCAGGCCGTCCCAATACGTTTCAAGCAGCCGGCATGCCCAGCGGTAAACCTGATTCGTAATATTCGATGGATCCTCCATTTTCATCTGTCGGCTAAATCCCGTGGGGCGATCAAAGTCGGCTCCCATACAACCGACCGACACCACATGCCCCATAAAACCAAGACCGCGGCATCGCTGGCAAACCAACTCCGTCAGCTCCAGCAGCACGACCTTGATTTCTTCCAGCTTGGTATAATCCCGAGGGAGGGTCATCATGTGTCCAACCGATTTAGGGTCAACCTGGTGCGTACCTGGCCTTACCGGGCTATCATCGATTCCGTTGGCAATTCGCCAGTACATCTCGGCTGAAATATCGGAATTTTTACCGAATTTACGGCGCATCATCTGCTTCAATTTAGCAAGAGGCGTCTGAGCCACGCTGCCGATCGTGGGCAGCCCCATGACGTTAAAGTGGCGGGTCATCTTGCTGCCGGCCATAAACATACAGCTAACGGGCAGTTTCCAAAGGGTATCCGCAAGCGAGTCCTTGGACAAAGTGTAGATGCCGGACGGATTTTTCTTGGCGTAGTTATCACAGGCCGTTTTAGCAAGGATTTTGGTTTCACCGATGCCGAAGCGGGCGTAAACACCCGTAGCATCCAGGATATGACGCTGAATGGTTTGGGCTAACTCATCGGGTGTGCCGAATAGATGCAGCGAACCGGTAACGTCTAGAAACTGCTCGTCGATACTGTAAGGCTCAACTAAATCGGTATAACTCTTGTATATCTCCGTGATTTGCATCGAAACGTCAATATACTTCTGCATCCTGGGTTTGATGACGACCAGATCCGGACACTTTGACAGCGCCTCCCCTAATCGCTCTGCCGTCGTTATTCCTTTTTCTTTAGCAAGCGGACAAGCAGCCAGCACGATGCCTGAACGTCTTTCCGGATCCCCTGCAACGACCAAAGGGCGATCTTTATACTCTGGGTGGTCTGCTTTCTCAACAGATGCATAAAAGGACTGGCAATCCCCTAACATGATCACTCGGTTAGATGATTTCACAACGGACTCCCCTTATCTGCGATTTTCAGCCCCAGGTAGGTGTACGATCTCTGCTCGATCTCTGCCTCAATCAGCCCCCACAGTATGGACAGCTTGTGATGATACCCTCTACAGATGAATTCAACCTCAATCCCAAGCTTTGTTTTTCGATCCTCGTAAACCTTAATGGCATATTCACGCATTTTTCTACGAGCCTGAGCTAAATCGGACAATGCGGCTGCCTGCAAATGGTCGATGATCGCATTCGTTAGCTCTAGAGTCTTTAAATCTGCTCTACATAGGATCGAACGGTCATGCTCTAACACATCAAGTAAAAGGGGTAATAAAATATAATCCTTCACCAGTTGGGTTTCATCTGGTTTCAACCCAATACTCAACATCATTAACCACCTCATTGACGGGAACGTTTGTTTGTATTATATGCGAACATTCGTTCTTTTATCAATGTAAATTATACCCTTATGATGAAGAACCAGAACTCACAAGCGGTATCTATCATAATCAGTGATTAAAGACCGCCACCTGGAACCTTTCAATCAACGGATGGTTTTTATTCAGATTCACTTTCATTACAAAGTCGGAAGGGATCTCTTGGATGCAAAACGAAATATCCTCCTGTAAAAATTCCGGTTTTTCATGATCGTAAAATTTCTCGGCGGCTTCCGACTTTCGAATCCGTTCCATGGTGTCCTCGGCAGTTATACGGTTAGTGTCTTGGAGAATCTCCGATATATATTGTGCGCAGGCAAGATCATCATCCCCTGACGGATGCGAAGCAATTAAATTAATCATCATGTCATCGTCTTTTAATAAGTTCCTCTTTATAAACGCTGCGGTTGTTCTTGCATTTGTGAACCCGGTAACAAAAAGGTGCTCGGTGCTCAGCGCGTTTAGGGTTGCTGTAACTCCATTTGTTGTCTTCTGGATCAGATATTTCTCCCGAAGATCAAAGTTGTGTAAACGTACAGGCGAATTATCCAGCTCAAACCCCGGAATCGGCAGTCCCTGTATCTCTCCCGCTAATAAAAAGTCAGGATAGATTTTCTTTAGGCGCAAGGCGTCGTCCAGAGTTCCAGCCAGAATGATACCCTGTACCCCATGGATAAAGGCATAGTGCGCTACGGTAAAAGCCCTTATGACATCAATTACAACATTGATGTGTGATGCGTCCAACGTATGATGGTGTCCTTGAATAATCTTTATCGGCATGTAGTATCCCCTTTCACCCGGCATAGTGGGGGTATGTTAGTAACAGTATATTGGCCCAAATCCAAGGAGTGCTCAAATCCTCTAAGGATTCGGCAGCAATGAGGGAATATTAAATCCGGATGTGGTGATAATTAGGAAGCATGTACAAATCAAGAACATGTCCTGTTTTATACGAATTTCAAGTCCGAGGAGCGATACCATGGAAAAGACCAAAAAGCGAAAACTGAATATCAGCTTTCATAGCGATATCGACCTGCAGACCGACTCCGCGGAGACAAAAGACAGCGAATCTTCCGGAAAATCAAAATCTTCAAAGGGGTCAAAGGGTCAAGTGTGGGAATTTATCGCACTGGCGACGATCCCGATCGTGCTCGTTTTCGGCAATTCCATGCTCGTCCCGGGGCTTCCTGAAATGCAAAGGGAACTGGGTATCAGTAAATTCCAAAGCAGCTTGATCATTACGATTTTCTCCTTGGCAGCAGGCTTGTTTATTCCGATTATTGGTTATTTGTCCGATCGATTTGGACGCAAAATTATTATTATCCCCGCCTTGATCATATATGGAGGTGCCGGTATTCTGGCAGGATTCGGTGCTATTTGGAACTCTTTTGGGGTGATTATTACTGCGAGGGCGATTCAGGGGCTAGCGGCAGCCGGAACAGCACCGATTGCCATGGCGCTCGTCGGCGATTTATACGATGGCGGGACAGAAAGCAAGGCACTGGGCCTAATCGAAGCCTCCAATGGCGCGGGCAAGGTACTCAGCCCGATCATCGGCTCCTTGCTTATGCTGATCGTATGGTATGCTTCCTTCTTCGCATTTCCCGTGTTCTGTGCACTATCGTTACTGGCCGTCATTTTTATGATCAAAGAATCGAAACAACATTCAAAGCAAGAACTAAGGAAATACCTTGGAAAAATCAGAGACATTTTTAAAGAAAAAGGCCGCTGGCTCATCACTGCTTTTTTTGCCGGTTCGCTAGGGCTATTCATTTTGTTTGGCGTACTATTTTATTTATCCAACATTCTTGAAGACAAGCCTTACAACATTGACGGGGTCATGAAGGGCTTGATTTTGGCGATTCCATTACTCGGGATGGTGATCACTTCCTATACGACCGGAAGCTTGATCAAGAAAAATGGTCTGCTGATTCGTTGGCTGATGAATATCGGGCTGATTGCCATGACCCTTTCTCTGGCGGCTACACTTTTCTTTTTTAAGAACATTTACATGTTTATCGGGCTGCTGACAGTCAGCTGCATTGGAACCGGAATGCTTCTTCCTTGCTTAAATACGATGATTACCGGCGCTGTTGAGAAAAGTGAGCGAGGAATGATTACGTCCCTCTATAATAGCTTGCGATTTTTGGGGGTTGCCGCAGGGCCACCCTTGTTCGGGTGGATGATGGATAAATCGGACCATGTTGTTTTTATAACAGTATCTTCACTATCCTTGATTACTTTAGGTTTGGTGTTCTTTTTGATTAAGCCGCCTCGGCAGATCGGATGACCGGACAAATCCCTTATGACAAAAGATGGGCACCTGTCAATGGGTATGAGCATATTATGCCAATGTCATTGGATTAAACGACTAAATCAAAAAGAATTGAGGAGATCCTAGAATGAACAGTTCCCTGCGAACAGTTTGGCCCATGGAAATATGTGATCCGAGCGGGCTGCGCGAAAATCCCGAACACGGCAAAAAAGACCACGACACCTACGGGGTCATGGAACGCGGGATGACGATGGTTATTGATAAAGGCCTGGGTAGGAACATGTTTTCAGATGTGATCGAAACAGCCTCGGATTACATCGATTGCGTCAAATTCGGTTTTGGGACGGCTCCGCTGTATAAAACGGAAATGCTGCTATACAAGATCAATTTAGCCAAACAACATGGAATCACGGTCATGCCCGGCGGGACCTTGCTTGAGACAGCCGTGCAGCAAGATGCCGTCCCCGCATTTTTTAATACCGTTTGCCGTCTTGGATTTAACGCTATAGAAGTATCTGACGGCACGATTGAGATCTCTCGAAAAAAACGAACGGAACTCATCCGGGAAGGTAAACAACGCGGACTTCGGGTCTTTACGGAATATGGTAAGAAACAATCCGGTTCCTACATCGACGCCGAAATGCTCGCGTATACGATGGAAGCGGATTTAGACGTAGGCGCCGAGTTTATAATCGTTGAAGCTCGCGAGTCCGGACTAGGTATCGGTATTTTCGATAAGCATGGCGAGTGCCAGGAAGAAATGATAAATAATATCATCGACAACGTGTCGGATGCAAGGAAGCTGATTTGGGAGGCACCTCTTAAGCAGCAGCAAGCGATGCTTCTCCAAAAATTTGGATCGAATGTACATTTGGGAAATATCCAACCCACCGAAGTGCTTTCCCTTGAAACGATGCGCCGGGGACTTCGTCAAGATACGTTTGAACTCGGGGTGAGAGAGAAACATACAGATGGATTTTGTTACGTGATTTAAACATAGACCAAACCACAAGAGAATGATAAATACTAGAGGGCTGTCTATGGAGATCTCCAGAGTCAGCCTATACATATTTTCGTTAATGAGATCTATCCCGGAATCCCCTTCAGGGAACAAGCATACACTAAAAAAGCAGGACTGGCTTGTTACTCTAATCTATGAAGGATGATTCCGTGTGAATTTACAGATCATACCCGGGCGAAAGAACCCCTTTTTCTTGCGTCATATTTCTAAGAAACTCTTCTTCATTACCGCCGGCTCCATCATTCAAGGTTTTGCCATGGCCATGTTCTTGTTTCCTCACGCCATTCCTTCGGGGGGAGGAGCTGGGATCGCGGTGCTTCTGAACCATGCGTTCGAGATCCCAATGAGTCTCGGACTGTGGCTGGCCAATTTTATTTTCCTCGCCTTTACAGTCCCTTATCTTGACGGTGTCAGTGCCTTCGGGACCATATTTGTTATAACGGTGACGTCCGTTTCCGTTAATTTCTTCGAGGTGTTCTTAGAACCCCCGTTCGGCAACGTATGGATCGATCTTCTATTCGGCTCGGTTATTCTCGGAACAGGTGTCGCCATCCTCATAAAGCAGAGGGTATCGAACGGGGGAATCGGTTATGTTGCCTTAGCCATTTATAAGTATAAAAGAATCAACCCCGGTACCTCATTGTTCTGGATGAATGGAATCATATTCGCCTTCACTGCCTATGTGATCGATTGGAAAATTATTATCCTTGCAGTTGTATGCCAGTGGATATCGACCCGGATCATTAACTGGATTCATCAGTTTCCTCCTCCTAAGTCGGTCTATGAACCCGCTTGGCGCAAAAAGTGATTCTGTGTACGGACATAAGAGTGATTGACAAATATAACATAAATATGGAAATTCGGGTCGTGCGGCCTATATTAAATGAAAAACAATGTAAGTTATAGTTTGAATATGTCATAACATGTTTGAATATTCGACAAATTCACACTTCGTACGATAATAGCAAACCCACTGAAAAGTGGCGACGCAAAGCTACAGGGGCTAATGTGGAGCTACTTAAGACCGCGATGCCAGCCAGTTACCGAATACGACGGAAGCCTCCGTCTATTTTGTTGTGGTTATCATAATGGATGGTTTTTTTTATTTTTCGCTAGGAGCTGCCGAATGCAGCCGCGGCAATGAATAGGAGATCGATTCCATTATTAATCGCTTAGCTTTAGGCTGATTCGCGTTATCAGCAACTGTCATCAATCACTTGTTACGACGGGGGTGGGCGAACAACGTGATTTCTATCGAAAGCGAACTCAAACAAGTATCGAAAAAACTTGAAATTCTCCGAAAAGAACTTGAGCAAATGACCAGCAGTTTCGAATTGGTGCATCAAGATGTTGTCGCAATTTCGCAGTCGTTGGATAAGCTGATTGTTCGTTACATGGAATTAAAAAACCAAGAGGAATATATCGAAAGAAAGTAGATCTTCTTCATATTTGAATCGAAATGGGCACAGAAGATACCTTCTGTGCCTCATGTGTTTTTGTTAGCAGCCGTATTGGGTTATTCTATCTAATAGATCGAAATGAGCTCCCGGGTATACGGATGCCGTTCATCCGAAAACAAATGATCGCGATTTAATGAATCCACAAGGTTGCCGTCTTTCATAACCAGGATTCGTTGACTCATTTGAGCTACAGCAGCTAAATCATGTGAAATAAATAAGTATGACAGATTCAAAGAAGAGCGAAGCTCTGTCAATAAAGCAAGAACGGCTCCCTGTGTGATCACATCCAGGCTTGCCGTAGGTTCATCCAACACGATGAGTTCCGGTTCGATGCTTATCGCACGCGCAATCGTTACACGCTGGCGTTGTCCGCCGCTTAATTCGTGCGGATACTGATTCGCTAAACGCTCCGGTAGTTCAACGGCGTCAAGGAGCTGCTTGACGAAGGCCTCCTTAGAGGTATAGGAAAAATGTCGGAGACTGAGCTTCTTCCGGTACTGCTCGTATGGGTCTATCAGTGAATCCTTTATCTTGAGCTTGGGATTTAACGCAGCGGACGGATTTTGGAACACGATTTGCATCTTTTGCCGGTAAGGGTGCAATTGCCGCTCATTAAGCTGTTCGATCGCTTCATTCATGAAATGAATTGCGCCTCCGTCTATCGTCTCGATTCGCAGCAAGCAGCGAGCGAGCGTGCTTTTGCCGCAGCCGCTTTCCCCGACAAGACCAAGACATTCCCCTTGATTCAGTTCGAAGGAGAGGTTGTTGATGGCTGTTTTCTGTCCTTGATATGATTTCGTAAGCTGTTTAACGGATAGCAGCTTCATACAATCTCCGCCTCCCGAGCGCCCGATGAAAGTATGTGGTTTAGCGTTGGGGCCGCATGGATCAATGTCTGGGTATACTCATGCTGAGGATGCGCAAGAACAAAATTTTTCTCACCCGATTCAACGATTTTGCCTTCCCTCATGACAGCCAGACGATTGGCATAACGTTTGACATGGCGCCAATCATGGGTGATGAATAGAATGGCAAAGCCTGTCTCTTTTTGCTTCATTGCAAGGAGTTCCAAAATCTTATGGCCAGAGACACTGTCCAGCGCCGTGGTGATTTCATCGGCAATTAATAAATCCGGCGATAGCAGAAGTGCCATAGCAATGGAGACCCGTTGAAGCTGCCCTCCACTTAATTGAAACGGATACCGATGATACAGGGATTCGTCTAACCCAACGGAATCTAGTGCAGCAAATGCGCTGAGCCGCCGAGTTTTGGAATCAGAGATACCGTGTGCTTTCTGGTATTCTTCAAAATGCTGGCCAATCGTCCTGAAGGGTGTAAATGAACCCTGGTAATCTTGAAAAATATAGGCTAGTTTCGAGCCGCGAACGGTTCTCATTTGTTTAGGCGATAAAGACAAAAGATTGAGTTCCTTATAGTATATGTTCCCTTCGACCCGCAAATTAGGCGGGAGCATTTGACCGATTGCCAGGGAAAGCAAGGACTTTCCACTGCCGCTTTGTCCAACCAATGCGTACCATTCACCTTCACGGATGGAGAGTGTTACGTTATCGATAATCTTCTTGTCTTTGCTGCTTATGGAAACTTGCTCGACTGACAGCATCATGACCGCACCTCTTTTCTTACATCAAAATGGTCACGTAAATAATCCCCCAGCATATTCGTTAGCAGTACAGCGAATACAATGGATAAACCGGGATATATCATTAATTCAGGCTTGGACTGAAAATAGGGCCGGGAGTCGTTGAGCATGGCTCCCCATTCCGGAGTGGGAGGCTGAGCCCCGAGCCCAATGTATGAAAAGGCGGAAATGAGCAGGATAATCTTTCCAAGGTCAAGGCTTGCAAGTACAAGAACATGCCCCACGATATGAGGAAATAAATGCTTGCGCATGATTTTGCCCGAAGATAAACCATTGGTTCGAGCAATCAGAACGTAATCTTTTTGGGACTCCGATAATACTGTGCTGCGAACAAGCCGGGCATAACTGACCCATTTTACTATCACAATGGCAAGCACAAGGTTGCTGATCCCGGCTCCAAGCAATCCGCTCAGAACAATCGCGACAATCGTATCGGGGAAAGATAGAAATCCATCGGCAATACGCATGAAAATACGGTCCACGACCCCTCGTTTAAATCCTGAAATAAGACCAAACGGGACTCCAATCACGAGAGAAACCAACAAAGCCAGTAAGCTGAAACCCATCGTTTGTTGTCCTCCCAGTAAAAGCCTGGTAAGAACATCCCGACCGAGCTGGTCTGTTCCGAGCGGATGCTGAAGACTCGATCCTTGAAGGCGATGATCCAGGTTTGTTAATGTTGGATCATGTTTTAAAAAAATAAATGCGTAAACGATAACCAATAAAACAAGAAACAGGCTAACCAGTGCGAGGATCCCTTGCCAGCCCGGCTTTTTTATCTTTGGCAATGGTGAAGACATGCCCTTCATCCATGGATCCCCCTTTCTTTGAGCTTCATTTCAGGGTTTAAATACCGGTAAGATAAATCCACGCCTGTGTTTACCATAAAAACAATAACGGCCATCATTAAAATGTAGCCCTGGATAAGGGGATAGTCGCGTTGGCGTATGGCATCCACGACAAGCTTTCCTACCCCTGGGTACGCAAATAGAACTTCAATGACCAACACCCCGCCGATCAAGCTTCCTAAACTGACGCCGAAAAAGGTAATGACAGGAGGGAGGCTGTGCCTGAAGGCATGCACAAAAAAAATTCTCCTCTCCGACAGACCTCGCGCTCTCGCGGCACGGATAAATTCCTGGCTAAGCGAATCAAGCAAGCTGGAGCGGAGTAAACGAACATATACACTGGAAATCGCCAAACCAAGCGTCAATGACGGCAAGACCAGGGTAATCCATCCGTCTCTTCCCATAATGGGCAGCCAGTTCAGGCGCACACCGAATAAATCGATAAAAATAAAGCCAAGCCAAAAACTTGGTACGGCGGCTCCAAGAATGGATAGGATTCTGCTCAATTGATCTATCCAGCTATTCCGATAAAGGGCGGACAGCGATCCGAGCGGGATGGATACGACCAGCATAACGATCAACGCACCGACCGCTAATTCGAGTGTAGCCGGCAGCCCCGTTAATATGACGTCCATGACGGGTTGACCCGTGATATAAGAGCTGCCGAAATCAAGCTGAACAAATTTAACCAGCCAAAGTCCATATTGGACAAGCAGCGGCTTATTGAATCCCATTTCATCTCTTAGGGCCTCTACCTGCTCCTGACTTACGGATAATTCATCCACGTTCAAAATGGTTAAGACCGGATCGCCAGGGGCAAGTCGAATGAATAAGAAGCTGATAAACGTAATAAATAACAAAAAAAATAAGACTTCCGCGAATTTACGAGTAAGGATTCGGAGCATTTAATTCACATCCAACCGGTTTGTAATCATGTAATATTCACTTCGGGTAGTCAGCCAGTTTTTCACTTTGTGTTCGTTATAGGCAACAATGGTCGAAGGATGCAGAACGAACGAGTTAATCATGTTGTTGTGAACGTAATCAGCGGCTTGTTCCGAAAGTGAAGCACGTTCATCTTGGTTAACGGTTTGATTGAGTTGGTCAATAATGGCCGTCAGTTCAGGACTTTGAGCACCGGAAAAGTTGAGGGCGCCCGTAGGGTGATACGTTGCATTTAAGTAATAACCGGCGTCTCCGCGCGGGGCCGTTAGATTACTGTACGTAGCGAGATCCCAATCGCGGTTAGAAGCCATATACTCCTCGGGGATATCGATCTGGCGAATCTCAACGTCGATTCCGATTTGTTTGGCGTCCGACTGAAAAACTTGAGCGATTAAAGGCAAGTCCGCTCTTGCACTATAGGTCAATAAGGCGAAGGTCAGCGGTTTACCGTCTTTTTGCATTTTCCCGTTCACCTGTGAATATCCCGCTTTCTCCAAGTGCTTCACAGCGATGTCTGCACCCGTTTTGCTCTGTTCGTAAGTGGGGGCAAAGGGCAATGAAGGTAAAAATGGACCGATAGCGGGTTCAGCGTAGCCTAACAGAATGGTATCCACAATCTTCTGCCGATCAATCAAGGCATCCACCGCGCGGCGTACATGAACGTCCTGTAAACTTTCACGTTCCATATTCATGGTCATTTGATGCACGCGGAATGTCGCAGTCGATTCCACTTTAATTCCACCCTGTGCTTGCAATGATTCTAAGCTTTCTGTTTCCGGGCGATACACGATATCCACCTGACCGGATTGGAGCGCTAGCGAACGGGCATTGGCATCCTCGTTAAAGGCAAACGTCACGGAATCAAGGTTGGAAGCCCCGTCCCAATAGTCGTCATAGCGCTCAAGCTCCAGCTTGCTCCCCGGCGAGAACGACTTTAATGCGAAAGGGCCGGTTCCTACAGGACGGTTTATCATGTCTTCTTCCGTTACATCAATAATGGATACATTAGGATTAACAAGCTCAGAGACAAACTCGGGAAACGGCTGCTTCGTTGTGATTTGCAGTGTGTAACCGTCCGCTTCAATCTTTTCGATTTTGAGTGCATTCTGAATAGCTACACTCTCTTTTAATGCCCGTTCAAGGGAAGCCTTCACCGCTTCAGCATCCATTACATTGCCGTTATGGAACGTAATATTCTCCCGTAATTTAATCGTCCAGTGCTGACCATCTTCACCTTTCCAGCTTTCCGCCAGCCAAGGCGCGATGGATAGATTCTCTTCATCCAGGCGAACCAGCGTTTCCGTTATCCCCGCCCGCAGCGGAACATAACTTGAATCAACATGAGGATCTAAAGACTTCGTTGAGAAATTATAGAGAAAATGAATATGCTTTTTCTCCTCGGCACGTTGCGAGGGCTGGGCGCAAGCGCTGATCAAACTGATGCATACCAATAGCATGCCAAGCTTCAGAAAGTGATTTCTTATGTACATATGATGACCTCTCCCTTATTCGTAAATATTACGATTTACATAATAACTTAATGATCCTGTTGTGACAAGAAGATTTTCTGTTTGGATTTCAAGGTGTCCGGGGAATAAGGGGGCAAAAGGTTACCGATTGCTGGTTGATTTATTTACGGATGGTTATGATCATGATTGGGATACCGCCTATATACTCAAGAAAAATCGAGAGTTAGTAACCAAGGTTGGTAAAATAACAAACCCTCTTCCGAATAACGAAAGAAAACGAAAATCCAAATTTTGGTCAATGACCATAGAAGATATTTACTTGGGCGGTGAAACAAACGCCATCGCAAATATCATCAAGTGGAAAGAACAAATACGATGTGAATTAAAATAAGAGAAACAACATTAAGATACTAAGGCAAGAAGTAAAAAAGATGACCTCCGAAATTCGGAGGTCATCTTTTGCTCACAGACTGTCCTCATGAATCCATTACCAGCACACGAAGGGAGGTGCGGCGGAGGATTCGCGAAGCCAGCCAGCAGCCGCTGACGGCGATAACAAACGCGATTAGAGCCAGGCCAATGGCCAGCGGCCATTCCATGATGAGCGGCAGCTTGACAATCCCGTAGGTAGAGAGCAGACTGCGCAGCACGGCCGGCAATGCGTAGACGCTGCAAGCGATGCCAACAAATGCTCCGAGGGCTGCAAGTCCGGCGATGCCGCTTGTCAGAGCGCGACGGATGTCGGTTGCGGTCAGGCCGAGCGAGGCGTAGATGCCGTATGTTTTTGTTTCCTTCCGTATGTGCAAACGGCAAGTCGTATAAACAATAAGACAAGTGACAGTCATGAACAGAAGGGCGAGCATGCTCATCGGAATGAGCAAAACCGCTGCAGCTTCTTTGAATACGGAATCAAGCAGCACTTCCTGCTTCAGCGCTTGGATGGAGGGGCCGTAACGTTCGTTAAGCTGCTCCACAAGCGCATCGCTATCGGTTTTGCTCTTCAGTTGAATAAACCCGGCGTCCGGATTTAGCTGCTCCACAAGGTCCGAGGTGACCCTGGCGACGTTCGACATATTGGAAATGGACTGAAAGGTGCCGGTAATCAGCAATTGATGTGGTTTTCCTTCAATGTAGATCGTGAGTACGTCGCCGATATCTTTTTGCAATTTACGCGCAATATTGATTCCGATAGAAACTTCATTAGGCAGTGCAGGATTGCGGCCCGCAAGCGAGGCAAATCCCATCTCGTCCATGCTGCCTTCCACGACCGTCAAAGGGAGGCTAAACGTCTGTTGATGATCGCTATCCCCTTCGACATCCGCGATGACGCCGGTGGCTGACCCGGACCAGTTCAGACTGAGAACCCGAGGGTCGTTTTGGATATAGGTTTGCAATTCTGCCCGATCCATACCTTCCGCATGGATAACCATAATGGCGATATCCGCATCGTCATAACCCCACTGGGCCGACGTTTCACTAATCCGATAGACACTGGTTACCAGCACGGCGCCAAAGACGAGAACAGCCACCGTGATGCTCATTAGCAGAAAGATCAGTGCTGCGCTTTTTTTGTTGCCGCTCACATGCTTCCAGCCGATAACCGTGGGTACGGACCAGCGATCCAGCAGTCTTATGCGGCCACCATGCTGATGGGTACGGCTGTGCGAAGACTCCGACATCCCGTAACGGATCGCTTGAATGGGCTCGATATGGCGTGTCTTGGCAGCATACAGAAGGACGTATAGAAGAATGATGAGCAACAGGCCGAAGCCAGTCCAGATGGCAACGTCTGCCGCTTGAACGGGAACAGTTGCTGTGTCGGATTTGAGGAAAGACAGGGAATTCTGGATGATGACATCTGAAAGGAGGCGGCTTGCAATCAGAGCGGGTACCAAGGCGATAACCGCCATGAACCCGTACTGCAGCATATAAGTGCCGATGATTCGTTCGGAGGTCATGCCAATTGATTTGAGAATGCCGATCGTGCGGTAATTGGCAAGGATCGTGTCCGTGATCGTAAAGCCGATCGTAAGCAAGGCGACAAGGATCATGACCAGCCCGAGGAAACTCATTACAAAGCCGATCACCTTGTTCATGATAAAGTAAAAGGCCGACAGTTCGGCAAACGAAACGCGTTCCTCCAAAAACGGCGATCCGAGCGCCTGCTCAAAGCGCTGCCAGTATTGCCCGCTTTGTTCGGGATGTGCATAGCGAAGCGACAACATGTAGTGTTCCGGCGTATCCAAGCTGCCCATGGTTGACCGATAGTCGGCTTCGTTCATCCATATGCGGGCCGTGGTCGAGAAAGGACCGCCATGGGATATGTCGATGACAATGGCGCCGATCGTGAATGGTACGGGTACCGCCCCTGAGGTGAACATCAATTCATCGCCGATGTGCATGTCGTATTTGTAGGCAAGCGAGGTGGGGATCCAGATCTCGCCGGCTTCCGGAACGGTCAGATGCTCAGGGCCTGAACCGGGGAGAGGATTGTTGACCCCATGCGGCATCGGAGGGGTATTGATCATATACAGATAAAGATTGGGCAACTCTTCCCCGTTAAAGACAAGTCCCGTCCACGGCTTGTAAGGGATTAAGCTGGAGGCGGTTACGCCTTCTTGGCTGGACCACCAGTCGGCTACCATCTGTTCGTCATGCAGCCCGCGGGTCATGTTTATGACTTCATGGGCACCCTGAGCAGCCGTATGGCGATCGTTGAATACATTTTCCGTATTCATCAAGACCGTGAATGCGGTGCTGACTAATAGAGCGGATAAGGCAATAAGCAATGCAATCAGCGTGTTTTGCATTTTTCTTTTGCGCAGGTTGCCCCAGCACAGTACCAATATAGATCGCATCTCTGACTACCTCCTCCCGGTGACATAAGCAAAGATCATCGCTTCCCGTTCGGACGCTTGTTCCGGCGTATAGGGCCCCATATCCAGCGTGCCGCCGATCTTGCCGTCGCGAATGTAGATGAGGCGATTGCCGCGGCAGGCTGCCTTCATGTCGTGGGTGACCATGACAATCGATTGACCATCCGCATGCATCCGGCTCAATATATCAAGCACCGTAACGCCTTGTTCATAGTTCAGGCTGCCGGTAGGTTCATCGGCGAAGATGATGTCCGGGTTATTGATGAGCGCCCTTGCGATGGCCGCCCGCTGCTGCTGACCTCCGGATACTTGGGAAGGCAGCCGGCTGCTCTGTTTATCAAGGGACAGATTAACCATCAACTCATGGGCCCTTTGCCGTACTTGTTCCTTGTCCTGATTAGCGATATATCCAGGGAGGGCAATGTTATCGAACAGCGACAGATCCGGTACAAGGTTGCTGTTTTGATAGATAAAGCCGATCCGATTTGCCCGAAAACGTGCAAGCTCCTTGGCTGAAAATTGGTCCAGGCGCTGTCCCTGCAAAATGACTTCTCCGGTGGTTACTTCATCAAGTCCGCTGAGCAAGTACAGCAAGGTGGACTTACCCGACCCGGAATCGCCCATGATGACGGTAAAGTCTCCTTCATATATGGACAGATCGACATTGCGGATGGCATGAAATTGTTCCTTGCCGGTGGTGTAGGTTTTGCATAAATGACCAGCTTGGAGCATAACGGTTTTGCTTGAAAGCATAATATGATCTCCTCTCTTTATCTCCCACTGCCATCAAAGTATAGAGGACGAATCTTGCACATTTGTTATCAAATTATAAATAAAGTATGACAGGAGTCAGCTGAGAGGCAGAGTTAAGCAGAAGGTCGTTCCCTGCTGCTGTTGGCTGTGAAAAGAGATCGCGCCGCCATGCGCCTCCATGATATATTTGCAAATCGACAAACCAAGTCCGACCCCTTGGCGCTCGGTCAATTGGCCGGCAGTTCGTTGTGAAACGTTACCCTGGTAGTACCGTTCAAAAATAAAAGGCATATCCTGCGGGGATATCCCGCTGCCTGTATCGGAGACGATGATGTGTAAGCAGGATGTTTCCGTTTGTTCTTCAACAGCGAGACGAATCGTATCCCCGGGTTCCGTATGCTTCAGTGCGTTTGTGACCAGATTGGCAATGACCTGCTCGATCCGTACAGCATCGAAACGGACAAGTAAGTTAGGAATTGCAGTAGGCTCTTCGCAGCGCACGCCCATCGTTCGTATGTAATGGCTCAATGCCCTAAAGATAGGCTCCAGCGTTGGAGCGCTGTATTGATCGATCGGATGTACAGCAATCTGTTCCAGATCACGCAGCGCGTGCAGCAGCAAATCGTCAACGAGCACGGCCATCTTGCTCGTATTTGCGTGCACGACTTCAAGATAAGTCATCGCACTTGGCAGATCGGGACAAATCCCTTCCCGAATCGCTTCAATATATGCTTTGATTGTCGCCAGTGGAGTTTTTAAGTCATGAGACAGATTGGATATGAGTTCTTTATGCGATTGGTTGTGCGCAGCTTGCTGCATATGTAAATGACGGATCTCTTCACGCATGAGATCGAATACGGCATAAAGCTCCCCAACCTCGTTGCCGCTTGTCCATTCGGCACGCTGCTCGTAATCGCCCTTCAATATGGCTTCCGTATAGGGCTTAAGCCCGGCAACAGGCTGCACCAGGTCATACTGCACACGGCGTCCGATGGAGAAGAATAAATAAAGCAGCGTCAAAAGGGCCAGAGAGAGCATGATCCATGGCACAAAGCGAAACGAGTCGGAAGATGGCATCACTTCGACCAAGGCAGAAGCCGGGACTGCAAATTGAGCGTAACCCACCAAGTCTTGCGTGCCGGCATCGCGCAGAGGAAAGGCGAGATGATAGCGGGGCGGTTCGCTATCGGAAATACGAAGCGTATAGTCCAGTTCGAAGCGTGGATGGATTCGTTGTTTCGATGAATTTTCGCTATCATATGTAACCGTTCCATCAGGAAGCACAACCTTGAGACCGACCCGCGACTCTTGAATCCAGTCGGTTAATTGCCGCCGGTTCGAGGCATCGGACAGCAGCAATTCCGCATGCTCATTTTCCAGGGTATGGACGATCGGATTCGTCAGCACGCGAATTTGCTTCATGATTGTTGACAGAGCCGGCTGGTTTGAGGAGCTAATAAGAGTGAGCCAGACGACAGAGAGTAGGATCGCGATGATGGATAGACCAGCAGCCCAGCGTCGTTTTGAATACCAAGTTTTCCAGTCCATAGGTGCTACTCATCTCCATCGGGAGTGAATTTATAACCGACGCCCCACACCGTTTTGATGTAGGAGGATTTGATTTCGGTTCGTTCCAATTTCTCACGGAGGCGCCGAATGTAGACCGTGATCGTATTATCCTCGACATAAGCCGAATACCCCCATACATGATCCAGCAGCTGCGATTTGGTAAACACCTGATTAGGGTTGGAAGCCAAAAAGTACAGCAAATCAAATTCTTTGGCGGATAAAGAAATTTCCAGCTGTCCGGCCATGACCTTACGGGCATTTTTATCAATCGAAAGGGCGCCGAATTGCAATCGCTGCTGTGGGGATACCGGGAGCTTCGGATCCACGATTCTGCGCAAATGTGCCTGAACCCGGGCGACCAGTTCACTGAGTGAGAAAGGCTTGGTCATGTAATCATCGGCACCAAAACCAAGGGCAAGGACTTTGTCCGTGTCGCTGCTGCGGGCGCTTAAAATAAGGATGGGCGCAGCCGTCAATGTGCGGAGCTTGCGGCACACTTCAATTCCGTCGGCATCAGGCAATGTCAGATCGAGAATGATAAAATCCGGCTGCCGGTGGCGGACTGCCTGCAATCCGTCGCCGGCATTCTCCGTGATGAACGTGCTGAATCCCTGAACACGCAAATAGTCATTCACAATGCGCGAGATATCCTGTTCATCTTCAATGATCAGTACTGTTTTAGCAGAATTCATTCATAAGTCGCCCCTGTTCCGTATGCTTGAAATGGTGAATCCATTATAGCATGGGCCGGAATGAAGCATAGGGAAAACAAGGGGAATCTTACCAGTTGAAGGCTTGGTATGCAGTGAAGAAGCGTTTCCAGGCAGGAATCAAGCCATTAGGTTGACAGAGGAGATCATTTATCTTATATTCATTCATATACTTATTCGTAATGTTTACGATTAAGGGAAGAAAGAGTCAAGCGACTCGGAAGGAAAAGAGGATTTCGATGCAAAAAGGAATACATCCAACCTTTCAGAAAGTCATATTCTGGATGCGAGCGTAGGCTATAAATTAACAGAAGAATGCGGAGATCGGCGGGCGTGTCGATAGGTTTAAGCAGCGATTACATTATAAAAAGTAATCCAGTCACGAATATGGATCGGAGGCAGCAATGGATAGCTTTACGAAGCAGAGAATAAGCGCCATTCTTGAAGCTTATATCGGTCTAAAGGTTCCTAGTGATTTAAGAGCGGAGGTACGCTTAACCTACCGATTCAATGAGAGGACCGTTATTTTATCGGAAGAAAGACCTGACTGGCTTCAACGAAAATGGGACTCCACCGAATTGGTTCATTTTTGCCTCAAGGAAAATGGATGGCGCGTGTACGCCAGACACAGCGGCAATGAGTGGGCTCCCATATCTTCCATTCCACCCAGCAAGGACTTTGAAGATGTGCTGGAACAAGTGGAAATGGATACGCAAGAGGTCATCTGGGTCACCTAACCCCGTTTAAATACCATGATTCATGCAGTGAAGGAGCAGCAGCCGACAATGAGCAAAAGCAGTGCAGGCCCGCGTCTTCCCCGGGCCAAGGGAATTGATATGGCAACCTATTATTCGCCTAGTGATTGCGCCAAAAGGGCAAGGCATCTGATCTTGTCCGAGTTTAATCAAAAAATCGTGGATGAGTTTATTTCGATTTTGGGAATGAGGGAGGAATTTGAGAAGTTTCACGTTCCCATTCCTAACAAAGTCGTTATGTACGGCCCCCCTGGAACCGGAAAAACCTTAACGGCTTTCTATATGGCTAACATTTTGGAGCTTCCGCTTGTCCTGGTTCGCCTGGACGCGATCATCCATAGCCACCTGGGTGAAACGGGCAGCAATATCCGCAAAATATTCGATTATGCAGGGATGTTCCCCTGCGTGCTGTTTCTTGATGAGTTCGATGCCCTCGCAAGGACGAGGGACAACAACGATGAAGTCAAGGAGATGGCGCGTGCCGTCAATACATTACTGCAATGTCTCGATGACTTTGGGGATAAGAGCATTATGATGGCGGCCACCAATTTGGAGAAGGATCGGGATCAGGCGATATGGCGCAGATTCGACACAAAGATGACGTATTCGTTACCGGACAATGGGAAGAGGCAGCAATATATCCAAATCCTGATTGGAGAATTTCAATGTGATGAGGCAGCTGTAACTGAAGTTGGCGAGCAGCTTGAAGGCTGCAGCTTTGCCGACATTGAGCAAATTATCTTGAAAGCCAAACGAAAAGCGATTATAGAGCGGCAACCGCTGCAAAGGAGACATATCCAAGAATCTTGCGATGAATATAAGCCTGCTGCAGCAACTTCATAACTTAAATAAAGGGAGGTATGATGACGAATGGCGAAAAAATCCAAAGTAGTGAAGGAACTAAAAAGACAGGAGATAGTTGCTAAATATGCGCAGAAGCGCAGGGAATTGAAAGAAAAGGGCGATTATGAGGCCTTGCAGAAACTGCCACGCGACTCTTCCGCAACAAGGCTGCACAATCGATGTGCAGTCAGCGGCAGACCAAGAGGTTATATCAGTAAATTCGGCGTTTCCCGAATCGTGTTTCGTGAACTGGCCCATAAAGGACAAATTCCGGGCGTGAAGAAGTCCAGCTGGTAACATGACAGGTTCACGGTTACCTAATCTGTGCAGAACTCAGTAAAGGGACGGTTTTATTGGAATCTTAGGTGAACAACAGCTATCGGGTTATTCCCGATAGCTGTTGTTCATCGTTTCGAATCAGCCTGCAGCTTTCCTTATTTTGTCCATGTGCCGATCTTATAAGCTCCGTCCGAAAGGCGTTCCGTATTAGCAAAATCAACCCCGGGTTGGTTTGTGGACGGATTAAGAATCGCTATGGCCAACTCATAGGTTCCGTGTGGCAGCGCGTTGGTGGAGATCGAGCCTGTGGCTGTATGCAAACCCGTCCTCCAGGTTCTTAAGTCCGCAGATGTGGGTTGACGTGCTACGATATGGCCCCCGCTGCGCAGCTGAACTTCAACAGGCCAGTTGAACGGGAAGTGTTGAACCCCCTTATTTTCCACGACGATGGATACATCGAGCGTGTCTCCGGTATTCACTTGCGGATATGCAGCCTTGTTCACAACGAAGTGATAGCCCATTCGTTTCTTCAGCGTATCCATATTGCCTTGCAAAGGATTGCCCAGCGCCAAGGAAGCTGGAGAATTCGGTCCAAGCCAGCTCGGTTTGCTAAGCTCGGTTTGCCGCAGCGTCTCATTAAAGCCGCTCCCTGTCGTGAGCGCAGCATTCAGACCATAGGCGCCCCCGTAAAATTCGCCGCCAGAGACGCGAGTGTCCCAGAAGTTGGCATGGTTCGGCTGCTGCTGGCCGATATCATCCCAATAACCGTTCTGCGTGCCGGTATACCATCCCCATTCGGAATCAAAGCTCGGCTGATCTCCGAACACGTCATTATACATGCCCAGAATCAGACCCTTGTTATTATTTTTGGCCAATTCCACGCTTCGTCTGATCAATAGCTGCGTATGATCCTCCTGATCGGCAAACGCATCGATATAGTGCTGAATGTATTGGTTGGAAATGGGGTTCGGAGGAAACGCGCCCGTATAGTTGCTTTCCCCGTTAGGTCCGATGTAAGGCCAGGTGTGGAATTCCGCCCAATGGCCGAGCGAACCGATTTGCACAAAAGCGATCGGGCTGTCAGCCGTGTCGTAATGCTCCGCAATCGCTTCGATCGCAAGTTTGTGCCGGGCGATCAGATAATCAGAGCTGTAATTAGGGGAGAACCCCGTGTTGTTGCCGGCTCCCATACCACCGGTTTCATCTTGGTAGGCCTTACCTGGAGATTGTCCCAAACTCACCATGTCATTGTACAGCCAGTCAGGAATATCCCGGTGAGGCACGCCCGAAGGACTGTCAAGAATAAAGCGCAGCACCACCTTGACGCCGCGGCTCTGCCAATAGTCGAAATGGTTGGACGCTTCAATCGCACTGAAATCATAGTTGCCTTTCGTTGGCTCTAGCTCCTTCCAGGTGATACCGGCATACACGAGACGGTGGTCCTGAGGATAATGGGTCGATTTCGCTGAAGGAGCCCAACCCTTAAACGGGTTATTGAGCGGATCATTCAGCTCGCTTGGGTGAAATTCGATCATTTCTTCTTCGGGATTTCCTTCATTAAGCGTATAAACGGGAAGCGGCTGGTTCTGTGCCGGCAGGCGATTGACATTCGAATGGTTGTCCAGATAACCGATGTTCACGCTGCTGCCTGCAGCAAGTCCAAGCGTGGCGAGAGGGAGTGCAGCTTCAATCGTAGATGAGGTACGTACGTACTGAGAAGAAGGGAGGGTGGAAGACCAATCCCAATTCCAGCTGCTGCCATTTCCTGCGTAACGGTATAGCGATTGATTTTCGAGTAGCCATTCAATGCCGGTCGCCCCCCATCCGAAGGCTTGATATCCAGTCGAAGCATTCTTGTCCGTATTCAGCCAGAAGCTCCCCATTGTAGTGCTAAGGCCTGAGCCTTCCACAAGCAGATAAAGATTCCTGTCATCATGGGAAGCCTTTAAGACGCTAGCGGTTCCCGAATTCGTTGAAATGACCGGAAGCCCTTCCCAGTCACTCGGATCACCATCCACAACGATCGAAACGGCTTCTGCAGTCGAAATAAAGAGGGAAAAAGGGGACAAGGTAAGGAGAATGGCCGTCATCGTAAAAATAGCGAGCGTCATTTTCATGTGAATACCCCATGCTTTCATGTCAAACCTCCTCACAGAATGATTGATGTCATAAAGCTGCAAGTCCAAACGTCTTGTTAACGCTGGATTCATTCTACCGAATCCGAAGCTCTCACCTCCTTTCCAATGCAGCTTCCTAACTTCTCACACCCCATGAAAAAAAGAGCACCGTATCCGGTGCTTCATGTGCAATGCGTTGATGAATGTATTCATTTCGACTTCCTAGTCTCCCTTTAAGTGGAACTGCGTACGACCAAGCGGGTAGGCAAAATCACCTTCTTGGGGAGTAGTTGATTTCCGTTCATTCTGTCGATCAGGTTGTCGACGGCAACCATGCCAATTTCTTTTGTCGGTACATCGATCGTTGACAGAGGAGGATTGGAATACTTGGATACCTCGATATTGGATAAACCTATGACAGCCACTTCATTAGGAACGGAAATGCCGTTGTTATACAAGCCGTTGAGGGCGGCCATGGCCATTAGATCGCTGCCTGCAAAGAAGGCGGTCGGGCCATTTTTGGTTTTGCATAAATGATTTATTTGTTCAATGCAGACCGCTTCATCCCACATGCAATCAATAACCCAATCGGGATTCACCGACATTCCGGCAGCATGCATGGTGGCGTAGTAGCCTCGGTAACGACGGCTGTCTTTCAGGTTATTCGTTAATCCGCTTCCCCCGATATAACCAATCTGGGTGTGGCCTTTGTCAATGAGATGGTTGACGGCCATCGAAGCAACATTGTAATGATCATAGCCCACATTATCGATATCCCCGCGCTCGGTATCAATCCCCACGATATAAGGGACCTGCTTGCGTATATACTCATAGGTTTCGCTGTTCAACGATTCCATAAGAATCAGACCGGTAATCGGTTCGCTGAAGGTATTAAAAAGGATCTTGCTGTCATTCAGTTCGATTCCAGTCCGAATAAAGGAAATATTATATCCCGCACTCAGCAATCGCTCTTCCACACCGGATAAGATCGACATGAAATAAGGGTCGTTGTATTTATCTTTTGTAACGCTTAGTACACAACCGATTTTGATATGCGACTTGCTTTCGGAATGATCCTTGGTTGAAACTTTTCGCTTGGGACTTGAAGTGATTTTATAGTTCAACTGCGTAACTGCCTGCCAAACTCGTTCCCGGGTTTCGTCCGTGATTTTATATTTTGTATCATTGTTTAACACTCTGGATACGGTGGCAGTAGATACATTTGCTAATTTAGCAACATCCCGAATGGTACTCATAAATAAACACATTCTCCTTTTAAGTTACGAATAGTCACCATTTAGAGTTTATAGGAATGTTACACGGTAAACAATGATGGACTCGTTGATCGTTAAGTTGCGTAATGTGTTACGTAAGTTTGTTACGTTCTTAAGTTTATATGTATTCATGATTAAAATCAATCATAACATGTTTCTGTCGTGCTATGTTACCTGAAATTTTAAAAAATTAAAAATTGTTATTGCAAGGATATACAGGGATGATATAACATGAAATCACGAAACGTTGCAAATGATTACGTTGTTTTGTTACGCAACATTAACGTAACGAAACAACGGCGTATGGTAAGCAGGCGGAGCGGGGGGCTGATTAGAACATGAACAAAGCAGTAACGGTTTACCCCATGATGTTAGAAGACATCCTAAACAACCCTGGCATTGGTTTTACAGCAGCACCGGGGTTAATGGGGGACCTGGATCAAATCTGCGACAATCGCGGGGAAGAGCACAAGAAATATAAGTTCACGGCAGACAGCAGAACGTACAATCATCCCGACAGCAAAGTGTATTTCTGCAGCGTGCGCTGGCGGGACATGGAAGTTCGCCAAGGGGAATACAGGTGGGAAGTCCTTGAGGAAAAGCTGGACTACGCAAAGTCGATGGGCTGTACGGCCGTGGTTCGCTGTTCCCCATACGCGTTAAGCGAAGAAGATGATATACCGGCTTGGTATCGTGCGGAATATCCGGAGGAGCCCGACTTTCCGTTCTGGAGAGTAGACCCAGAGACCACACCATATGTGTTGTATTGGTCTAACTTTATCCAGGCGTTTGCCGCACGGTTTGACGGACACCCGGTCATAAGCTCAATTGATTTGACGATTGTAGGGGCCTGGGGAGAAGGCGGCGGAACGGAGTTTTTAAAGCCGGAGGCCATTAAACGCATTATAGATGCCTACTTGGACGGGTTTAAAATAACGCCTCTCCAAGCTCTGCTGCATGATCCCCTATCGATCAGCATTATAAAAGAGCGCAAAGCCAAAGTGGGCTTTCGCGTCGATTGCTTGGGTGATATGGGCGGCTTTCATGGAAATCAGTGGTCTCATATGACGGATTTCTATCCCCAAAATATTCAGAATTTCAAGATGGGAGATGCCTGGGAGAAGGCTCCGATTCTATTTGAAGCATGCTGGCACATGAATGATTGGTATCTTCAGGGCTGGGATATGGATTATATCATTCAAGAAACGCTGAAGTGGCACATCTCTTCCTTTAACAACAAAGGAACGGTAGTCCCCGAACCGTGGAAAGAGAAGGTCAAGGCTTGGCTGAACAAGATGGGATACCGCTTTGAATTGAGGAAATTCACGTACGATTCGAGGGTGAATGCGGGTGGTCAGCTAAAAATCAGTGCATTGTGGGCTAATGTAGGAGTAGCCCCGATCTATAATCACTACCCACTGGTCGTGAGGCTTACTGGCCAGGATCAAACCTATACGCTGCGCAGCAGGGAGGATATCAGGGAGTGGCTGCCGGACGAAGATATTGTTTGGGAAGAAAGTTTCAGTTTATCCGGTAATATGTCCGAAGGTGAATATCGTTTGGAGATTGGCATCGAAACCGGTGTGAAGGAAATCGGGAATATCCAACTGGCGATCGAGGGGAACAAGGACGGCTATTACCCGATGGGCAAGCTATTTGTTGAACAAGGGAGGAAGGCAGATGGAGAGTCGGATGAATTTTAAAGAGTGTACAACCATTTGTGATTTTGATTACCTGCCGGAAGGATTGGAAGCGAAATACGATCGTTATCAACCGGATGGCAAGCCCCATCTCATTCCGAGGGATTTCTTGTCTGGAATCTTTGAGCAGTATCAAATTCCTGAACCTATCCGCCAATGGCTCGTTCATGGGGTTGAGGCGATAGAAAAGGACGCCGTATTATTTCACTTTACCCAATTTCTAGTGGAGGATATGTGCTCTTTGCGCAACCGCTGTGATGAGACTCATTATACGAATATGACACCAGGATGCATGAAGCAATACGGAGAGTTATACTCCTTTCTTTTGCTGCTGGCCTGCGTTGTTCCTTCCATGAACAAGCTGGAGGCGCGTTCCGTACCTAAAGCCTACTACGAGCAGATCCCTCAACAGCCCCTGAAGCTTCAATTGGAAAAATTGGTGCTCCGCGGCGATGCCAAGGTTCATGATTTTCCATGGGTGATGAATTTTTATACCTGCTCCATCTTTCTGTTAGACCGGTTTTATTTTATCCCCTACCGATTTGAGGATCCCTTCACCATGTTCCGTCACGTGAACACGCAGGAAGTCATTGCCCTTCGGCACGCAGGAGAAGAATTTCGCAGCGATGGACAGCGGAACGGAATCAATGATGTATATGATCTTCAAGGAAACTTCACCTCGGAATGGCACGAGAATGCCGAGTTCGTTATTGCTAATCGGATAAATCCCATGGGGTTCGTTGAAAGAGAAACAACGCCGATCCTAAAGAAGGAATGGGAGCCCGTACTTCAAAAAGGGGATACGCTGTTAGCGCTTCACATCCCCTCCGGCCCCGGGTACACGCCGGACAGGCTGAAGAGTTCCATGGAGATGGCTGCTGCATTCTATGACCGGTACTTTCCGGAGTTATCCATCAAAGGCTTCTGGAGCTCTAGCTGGCTTTATGATACAAGGCTGTCGCTTATCCTGGACCATGAAAAAAGCAATATCGTCCTCGTTCAACGACAATTCTATAACTATCCGACTATGGAAGGGGACGGCATGCTGCGTTATGAAGCCTTTGGGGACAGGGAGGCAGATCCGGTCCGAAGCCCCGGCGAATATACAACCTCACTGCAAAAAGCAGCAGCGGCGTATATGGAAACGGGAGCTCGTTTTAACACATTAAGCATGATTGTATTAAGGGAAGATATTGAAAGGATTGGCAGCCGGCCGTATATAACCGATGCAGATATCGAGCAATTTCACAGAACCGTTGACAGCCATTTGCAAAGGAGGGAAGAGGATGGGGAAATACTCGCTCGAAAACTACGAGAAGTATAAAACCGTAAAAATCCGACCGCACCCCCTATTGAACAGGGAGTTTGATACAAGCCAGGGGCAATTCGAATACGTCTCCTTTTCCTGGAGAGCGCTTGAGCCGGTTCGAGGAGAATACAGGCTTGAAGCGATCCATGAAGCACTGCATACGGCCCAAAATCCCATTCTTGTCCTGGTACCGGAATTGCCGATCTGGGCTCCGGATTACGCACCTGATTGTTTTGCGGCTTTGATCCGAAAAGTCGGGAGCTATATTGACTCCGACAAACGCTTAACAGCCGTTCTGATATCAACCTTAGCTGACAGTAAGGAAGAATGGAACGCTTATATGGAGTCGTTTGAGGTGCAGACGCTGCTAGCCGAACTGCAGAATGACAGACTGATTCAGCATCTAAGAGAACGCAGTCGCGGATTTGGCCTGCTGGTGAAGTGCAGTGAGGAGAATTGGATCGAATGTTGTGAGGCTTTTGCCATACATAAGCTGCAGAAGGTATGGAAGCGCTACCAGGTGGTCCTTCATGTGACTGATGACATTTGCGGTCCTCATACCAGACGCGAGGCATATCGCTGGCACGCCGGCCTCTCCAATCTGAATATAGGGCTTGGATATCATCTGGCTTTACGTAGATTGACTTATCCGGAAACGGTATATAGCCGTGGGAGTTTGCCGCTGCGATTCTGGTTTGTCAACGGGGGCAGTTCGAGAATTTATCGGGAATTTCAGATATGGGTGCAATTAAAGCAGAGGGAGGTTTCCTATGAATATCCCCTGCACGCAGCCACGCATTCCTGGTTAACCGGGGACCTTGTCCATAACGAGATGGTTCCCTTGAAGGATATGTTACCGGGAAAATATACGCTGAGTATAGCACTCTATTTCGAAGACCGGTCGTATATCCCCCTACATATACAGAATCCGCAGCAGGATGGGTATTATGAGGCAGGCGCAATACAAGTCGAACTATCCGATGAGGATCCGCTCATGAATATTTGGGATGCCTATTACCCGGAAGGATATTATCCATTGGAAGATCCTGTGGTTCCAGAACAGGAGTAGATCGTTTAGGACAAATACGAGTTTGCTGGAGGTTATGGATTTGAAGTTAGCATTAATCGGCGCAGGACAAAGAGGCATGATCTACGCAAGGCATGCATACCAAACCGAGGAAATCGTGGCGGTAATCGAGCCGGATGACGGCAGAAGAAAGGCAGCGGCGGATGAGTTTCAGATTCCTCTGGAGAAACAATTTGAATCCGTGGATGAATTTTATCGACTCGGTAAAATTTGCGATGCCGTCATTGTTTCTTCCATGGACCGGGATCATTATAACCAAACCATGGAGGCAATTGATCTTGGCTATGATATTTTGCTGGAAAAGCCCATTTCACCAAGTCCGGAAGAAAGCTTGAGAATACAACGAAAAGCCAATGAAACGGGCCGGAAAGTGATTGTGTGTCATGTGCTGAGATATACGAACTTCTTTGCGGAAATCAAGAAAATCATCGATAGCAAAGAGCTCGGCAAGATCGTGACCATACAGCACAACGAGAACATCGGCAATTTCCATATGGCACATTCCTTCGTAAGAGGCAATTGGAGAAGAAGCGATCTGGCGAGTCCGATCATCATGCAGAAGTCCTGCCATGACATGGATATTCTATCCTGGCTGGTGGACAGTCAAGCGAAACGGATTTCTTCCTATGGCAGCCTGACTTATTTTAAAGAGGAGAATGCACCGGCAGGCAGTGCGGAACGCTGCCTCGACTGCAAGGTAGCTGCGGACTGCCGATTCGATGCAAGAAAAGCTTATTTGCCTGTAAAGGGCCAATGGCCGGCTACCGTCATTTCGGCGGATCAAAGCGAAGAGGGACTACTCCAAGCGCTTGCAACCAGTCCTTACGGACACTGCGTATATCGGCTTGACAATGATGTGTGCGACCATCAGGTCACCGTGATCGAGTTCAAAAACGGGGTTACGGCAACGTTTAATTTAAGCGGATTCACCAACAAAATGTACCGAACGCTCAAAATCATGTGCGAGCATGGGGAAATTCGAGGAGACGATAGCTTGAACATTATCGAAGTCACCCGCTTTAACTCCAATATGGCAGAACCCGTTCAGCAAACCGTCATTCGGCCGGCAACGGTGAGCGGCGGACATAACGGCGGCGATACCGGTCTGATGAACGACTTTTTGGAGAATCTGGGGAATGCCGACTTCAGCAGCAGATCCTCCATCGACATGTCCGTGGAAAGCCATATCATGGCCTATGCCGCGGAAGAGGCGAGAATTACCGGTACCGTGATCGATCTGGATGAACTAAAGATGAAACTGCAACACGGCATTACAGCATAGTCGTGTAATCAGATATAAAGGGGTGATGGAATGAGTTCGGCTGTTAAGGGATTTGTTTATGAAATAAAAAAACACAGGATCCTGTATCTCATGTGCGTGCCCGCGCTGATCGTGCTGATCATGTTCTCCTATATCCCGTTTGCCGGGATATGGATGGCGTTTACCGATTTCAATGTGGTTGACGGCATCTTCGGAAGTGAATTTGTAGGTCTGGACAATTTCAAATACTTTTTTTCGGAGAACAGCATGGGATGGAAGGTCACATATAACACGCTGTACATCAACTTTTTCGGTCTCATATTAGGTATTATCATTCCCGTCAGCATTGCCATTCTGATCCATGAAATCCGGCATAAAACCTACAAAAAAGTCGCTCAAAGCATGATGTTTTTTCCTTATTTCATATCGTGGGTCGTCGTTGGGGCGATTCTGTACGGCATCTTCTCCACGGATGTGGGCGTTGCCAACAACATACTGGAGTTCTTTGGAGCCGAACCGATAAGATGGTACTCGGAGCCTAAATATTGGAAATGGATCATCATTCTGTCAAGCGTCTGGAAATGGAGCGGCTACAGTTCCATTGTCTATATGGCAGCGATGTCCAATTTTGATGGAAGCTTGTACGAAGCGGCTAAGGTGGATGGCGCCAATAAATTGCAGCGGATTTTTTACTTGACCGTGCCCATGCTGAAACCAACGATCATCGTCTTGAGCTTGCTGAGCGTCGGCAGGATCTTCTACGGGGACTTTGGGATGATTTACGGCATCGTCGGCAACAACCCGGTCCTGGCTGAAGAAGTAACGGTCATCGATACATACGTTTATCAGTCGATGCGCACGCTAGGCTTTTCTTACTCGACGGCAATCGGGCTCTTCCAGTCTTTGATGGGATTGATCCTGATTACGGCTGCAAACCAATCGGCTAAGAAAATAAATGACGGAGAGGGTCTATTTTGATGAAACAAAAGAATAGATTGCTTGGCGATCAATTGGTAATAGCCTTTGCCTATGTTTTCATCGGTTTATTCGCGCTCGTGTGTCTGTATCCCCTTGTTTTAACCTTAAGCGTATCCTTTTCTTCGGAACAGGCCGTTGCGAGAAACGGCTATTCGATTATCCCTTTAAGTCCCAGCCTGGATACCTATAAATATATCTTTGTTAATAGTGGGATGAAACTGCTCAAATCCTACGGAGTCACCCTGTTTGTAACCACTGTGGGTACGGTAGGGGCCCTGCTGATTACCAGCATGATTGCATTTTCCCTATCGATCAAAAAGCTGAGATACCGCAACGTGCTCGCATTTATTAGCAACTTTACGATCATCTTCTCGGCCGGCTTGATTCCGTGGTACATGGTCAGCGTCAATTATTATGGATTGAAGAACAGCATTCTGGCCTTGATCCTGCCTTCCATCTTCAGCGTATGGAACATGTTTCTGATGCGCACGTACTTTGCAAGCATCTCTCCATCCTTATATGAAGCTGCCGAGATGGACGGCGCCAATTATTTTACGATCTATGTAAAAATAGCCCTCCCATTAAGCAAGACCGCATTGCTGACGGTTGGATTAATGTATGCGCTTCAATATTGGAATGATTGGTGGCACGCTCTGATTTTTATTAACGAACGCGATTTATTTCCGCTGCAATATTTCCTCTACAACATCCTGTCGAACGTCAATGCGATAAGCTCGGGACGTATTCCATCAGGGGCGTCAGGTAACATCACATTGCCAGCGGAGACCGTGAAGATGGCCATTACGGTCATTACGATCGGTCCGATCATATTCCTGTACCCTTTCATTCAAAAATACTTCGTGCACGGGATTATGGCCGGTGCGGTCAAAGAATAGACGCCTGCGTGGTTACTGGCCGATACCGGCTTTTAACATAGATTAACGATTTTATTAGGGAGGGTCTTTCATGAAAGCAAGGAAAATGCTGATCTTGTTGGTCTTACTGATTGCGTCCGTTTCGGTAATGGCGGGATGCAGCGGCAAAAAAGAGGGGGCAGCCGAGCTTGAAACCGTCACGATTTTGTACCCGGGGGAGCGAAGCGATCGGATGAGCGAATTTCTGAATAACGAATTCGCGGAGAAGATGGCAGCCGATCTTGGTTTGAAGGTTGAAGTCGTATTTGTGCCGTGGGCTCAGTATTGGGAACAAAAAGATATCATGCTGGCCGCAAATGAACCGATCGATTTATATTGGGATGGCCTCCCGGATCTTTCTACGATCGTCAACAAGAAACAAGCCATGGTATTGGATGATTTAATCGAGGAATATGGTCAGGATATGCTAAAAGTCCTGCCGATGGAGCAGCTTCAGGGCGCAACGATCGATGGGAAGATTCATGGCATTCCATCCGCATATGCACCATCCTCCGCCATGTACCAGCTGGTGGCCGTTCGTCAGGATATCCTCGAAGCGGTGGGGATGACGGACTTGAAGACAGCTGACGATTTAAAGGAATTCGCAGTCAGGGCGAAAGAGAAATTCCCTGAAATGAAGGGGCCCGCCGATATTATCTTTAAACCCTTAACCCGATATTTTACCGATGAACAATATAACTGGATCGCCGTCGAAGATTTGGTTGTATTCGGGGAAGACAGCAAAAAAGCATACAGCTACTATGAAACGGAAGCGTTCCAGGAAGTCGCGAGGTTTAACCGCGGCATGTATGATGCGGGATTATATACAGAGGATTTGACCATCAAATACAACGAGAGAGACTCCCGCATGCAGACAGGCTTATACTTATGGGTTGAAGGATCTTTGGGCAAGGAAATGGAAATTGTCGATGCCATCAAAGCCAATGCGCCGGAGGCCGAGGTTAAAACGTACCTGTTAGCCGAGGATAAACCGCGTTATGTGACAGCTGCAGGCGGAGAGGTGCTGGGCATACCTGTGAATGCTCCTAATCCGGAAGGAGCCATGAAGTTCGTGAACTGGATTTATAAATCCCAAGAGAATTATCTGTTTGCTCTTTATGGCGTTGAAGGCAAGGATTACGAGATTGTGGATGGAAGAATCAATAAACTCACCGCTAGCGAATTCTTCTATGAATGGATGTTTAGAAACCAAAATTACCAATTGTTCGGGCCGAATGTGGCACAAGAGTCCATCGATAAGTATAAGAGCTGGGATGAGACGGCTATTCGATCCGATTCATTGGGCTTCCGATTTAACAATGAAAACGTCAAGTTAATCGAGACGGCCCTGAAAGAAGTCGCGGGCAAGGATTTAGCCGCTATCCGTTCCGGTTTCGTCGATTTTGAGACGGAGTATCCCAAGGCCATCGAGAAGCTGAAATCGGCGGGCATTGATGACTATGTCGCTGAGATCCAGCGTCAGTTGGATGAGTTTTTGGCGGGGAAATAAAAAAAGCGTATATCTGCTTTTGTTCTACTTCTAACTCGGATAAGCTGCAAGCTTTGAGGATGAACTGAGATAGCAGATGTTTAAACTTAAAAAGGTATTTTCTGAATAAGGAAATACCTCTTTTTTTATATATAGCATTTCATTCACGTGAGTTTTAAAACAAAAAAGGCTGCCTTACTGGGTCTGATCATAAGCCTCCATTGACAATATGTGCCATTCTTGTGTACACTCTTTTTATTCCGACTGTTCAGTATAAATAAAATCAACAAAGATACAGGTGAAGAAATCATGCCCAAATTAGGAATGGAACAAAAGCGCAGGGCTGAAGTCATTAATGCTACATTAACCTGCATCAGCATGTATGGGATTGACGGTATGACCCTGGATAAGGTTGCCGATCGTGCGAACTGCTCCAAGGGAGTTGTCACGTATTATTTTAAGAATAAGGATCATTTGATGATCGAAGCTTTCAAGTCGTTCTTGGCATACTATGGACTGAAGATCGAATCAGGCATTGAGCATACCATGACATCGGGGGAAATGATGGACCTTACCCTGAAGTTTATGCTTCCACCGTTCAGCGATGACACGGATCGAATGATTAATGTGTCGCAGCTGGATGGGGTCGACAAGATGTATATCCCTTATGCTGATCAAGCTAAGCTCTTTGTACAGTTTTTCTCAAAAACCATGCTGGATCGCAATTTGCAGGAAGTTGTATCGAAGAGTTACGAGGCTGATCTCCAAGGCATCGCCAAGATCATGGAATACGGCAACCGGACGGGGCAGATGTCCGTTGAAGATTCCCGCGATGCCGCCTATGGGCTGATGGCGATGGTTATTGGCCTGAGCTTTTTTAGAGTAGCGAATGTTCCGCCCGTCAAGGACGAGGATAACCGGTACATATGTGAGGATTATGTAAGAAGACTTACCCCAACAGGAGGGTGACTATGAATATAGAGAAGATTGAAACAGATGGAGGAACGATAGCGGTCGTACGCAGCAATGAGATATTAATAGAGGATGTGCAATCCGCATTGGATCTTATGGCAACCGTGCAATATGAAACGGGCAGCCATCGTATGGTGATGAATCAATCGGTATTCAGCGAAGCCTTCTTCGATTTGAAGACGCGCCTTGCAGGCGAAATCCTTCAGAAGTATATCAATTATCAAGTGAAGGTTGCGATTATCGGAGATTTTTCTGCTTATCCAAGCCAAAGCTTGCAAGACTTCATTTATGAATGCAATAAGGGGAACGATTTCTTTTTCTTGCCGAGTGAACAACAAGGAATAGAACGGTTAAGCAGGATGAGCTAAGAGACGAAAACGGGAGGAAGACGGTTGTCAGTACCTGGGTTTTATCTAAAAGAATATCCGATGCAGAACATTCCAGCAGGCGCAATTCAATTAAGGGATGACCGTATAAAGTCTTCGTGGACGGTCGAAGTGAACGCTTTTTAGCTTGCACCGGTTCCTGTTACGAAGGCGCTGTATTTCTCGCTTATGCCACCGTGGGCAGGTTTTGCTGACGTCACGCAGGTTCCGATCGTCGATGTATCATGGAATGATGCAATTCACTTCTGTAACGTGCTATCTCGGCGTTCAGGTCTAAACGAATGTTATTCGGTCACGGAAGATGGTGCGCGTGTGGAGTGTAACTGGGAGACGGATGGCTACCGTCTTCCGACGGAAGCAGAATGGCAATATGCGTGCAGAGCCGGGAGTGAAGGCTATCGTTACGGAGAGCTTGATGACATCGCTTGGTATGAAGGGAATTCTGGGGGCGCCCTGCATGAGGCAGGCAAAAAGAGGCCCAATGCGTGGGGGCTTTACGATATGCTCGGAAATGTGTGGGAGTGGTGCTGGGATATATACGATCCGGACGTATACGGCTCATACAGAGTATTCCGCGGCGGAAGCTGGGCGGAAGAGGCCAGGGGCTGCGGGGCGACATGCCGCCGGCGAAGCCACCCGACGTTTCGGATTGAGGATCTCGGGTTTCGTCTGGCCAGATCCATTTTACGATAAAGCTGATCCTTTATGGATTGGCTTTTTTGCGTTCGACAATTGCGTCCCGCACGGACTCCTGATCGGCATCGATCCCAATAGAACGGGTTCCCTTCCTCATGAACCACTCCCCTTAATGTTAGGTAATTTAACATACGATACCTCTTGTTTTTACGTATAGACAAATGCTGGAAGACATCAGTAAGATGAGTTTAACTTTTTTTGCGGGAGGTGTGGGGGAGCTGGAGGGAGGCATTCGGTATCGTCGCAATGTTGCCCAGGTAAAGAAATTGAAGAATTAAGGAGGATAAGAAGATGCTGCATGGACCAACATTCAACAATCCGATTGTAGAGCAGGCAGCCGATCCTTGGGTATGGAAGCATACGGACGGCTATTATTACTTTATGTCGACGAAACGCAATTATCTGGAGTTGACGCAATCCGCTACCTTGACCGGACTTGCAGAGGGTCGGAAGAAAACGATCTGGTCTCCGGAGGCCGGCGGAAGGTATAGCCATAACCTGTGGGCGCCGGAAATCCATCATCTGGACAACAAATGGTACATTTATTTCACGGCAAATGACGGGGGAGGCGACGAGTCGCGCCAAATATGCGTGCTGGAGAACCGGGAGCCTGATCCGATGGAAGGCGAGTGGGTATGGAAGGGCGCGCTGCCGACCCCCGTACCCGGCCTGGACGGTACGGTCATGACCGTAGGGAATCAGCTTTATTTCCTGTATGCCGGGTACGGTCATTTCCCGGATTATGGGTCCGCTCTATACATCATGCGCATGACAAACCCTTGGACAATAACGGGAGATCATGTATTACTTACCGCCCCGACCCTGTCCTGGGAAAAACAAGGCGGAATGGCCATTAACGAAGGACCTGTCGTCCTACAGCGGAACGGCCGCATCTTCCTGGTGTACTCGGCCAGCACCACCTGGTCCGAGGATTATGCGCTGGGAATGCTCACGATGGATGAAACTGCGGATCCGATGGACCCGCTATCCTGGTCTAAATCCATGGAGCCTGTATTTTGCAAAAGCGTGGAGAACGGGGTGTACGCTACCGGTCACAACAGCTTCACGCAATCACCGGATGGCAAGGAGGACTGGATTGTTTACCATGCGCTTCCAGAGCCTGGAGCAGATACGGCCTTACGCTCGACCCATATCCAGAAATTCGGCTGGAAGCAAGATGGAACCCCGGACTTCGGTGTCCCGGCCAGTGATTCGCAGGCCATAGCGATACCGTCCGGAGAATAATGTATGCGGCTTCATAACGTAAACGAGCAGATGACGGCAAAGGTGCGGCAGATGCCGCAAGGGTGTAAGTGAATATTCACAGGATTCGATAAACCCCCATTCATTACAGATTATCTGTAATGAATGGGGGTTTATTACGAATGAGAGAAAATCGTGAGGGGGACACGATTCCATAACGAAAATAGTGTTTTTAAACGGATATTCCTTTTCGTATAAGGGTTATTAGCTTATGGATTGTTTCCAATATCCGAAATCAAAAGCGCGAATATTAAAAAATGAATAATTTTAGTTACGAAAATTATGTATGAAAGCGTTGACAAAGGAGAGTTGTATGCTTATAATTCGGTTAAATATACAGGATAATTGTATTAAATGAATGTGTAGGGGCTGGTAAATTCGTCAATTACCATGTGAAAGGGGATCCATTGGAATGGCCAAGAGGAAGAGTTGCATTTCGGACCGGGGGTGCTTAGACACTACGAAGATTGAAGAATGAAAGATAGCAAGTTTTAAACTGGCACCCCTGAAAAACTACGGAATATAGATCCTCTCGACGCTAATGCGGAGGGTGCTCGTAATTATTCATATCATGGGAGGTTAAGCATGAACAGAACGATGAAGCGTTATTTCACTCTGTTATTCATAGCTATATTGATCATTTCGACGGTAACCGCATGTAGCGGCAAGGCAAGTGACGAGCCAGACAACCCCGTAGCCCAAGAGGAAGGCGCAGAGAAGAATGAGGTGACATTCGAAGATATCAGCGGGGACATACGGGGCAATAAAGCACCGACACAGGAACAAATCGATGAGGTCAACGGCACACTCAATGATACATACCTCGGTGATGTATTTGACGAAGTCATTCCTAGCGATTATTCTGCTTATCCCGTCAAAGGCGATGTGGTGCTGGATGTATGGATGCCTGCCAACTCCAACATCCCGGATATGAATAATCACTTGGTTCAGAAGCAGGTGGAGAAGCTCACCGGCATTAAAGTGAACTTCATTACGCCGCCCGTCGGGCAGGAAGCGGATGCCTTCACCTTGATGATCTCCTCCGGCGAGCTGCCAGACATCATCATTGACCCGGGGCGTTATCCGGGAGGTCTGGAAGCGGGGGTCAACGATGGGGCTTACCTCGATCTGACCGAATTGATGGAAAAGCATGCCCCGAATTATTCGGCATGGCGCAACTCGGACGAAACGAGAAGAAAAACGACCGTGACCGATGATGGCAGGCTGCTGGGCTTCTACGGGATCGCTCCATATTCCGAATGGATCTGGTTCGGCACGTTAATCAAGCAGGAAGCGCTGGATAAGACGGGACTTCCAGTCCCGACGACGATAGACGAATGGTATGAGTTCCTGAAGAAGTCTAAGGAAGTTGGATATAAAGCACCGCTGAATTACGGATCGACGTACGGCCAAATCTTTACCGGCATCATTAATGGCGCATATGGCGTCTGGGACTGGACCTTCCTGGATGAGAACGGCAAGGTTGCATGGGGGCCTGCACAGCCGAAAGCCAAGGAATATCTCGCGACGATGCAGCAGTGGAACAAGGAAGGGTTGCTGAATCGGGACTGGGCTACCGCCGATTTCAATCAACGGATGGCCAGCGCGATATCCGACGATACAGCCGTCATGATGGACTCCCCGGATACGATGTGGAGCTATTGGAAAGTGCAGAACGATATTGATTTCGTAGGGGCACTGAATCCTGTTCTGAATGAAGGAGACAAATCCGCAACCACCTATAAAAACTTCAAAAGAACCGGAACCGGTGCAGCCATCACCACCCAAAGCAAAAATGTCGAAGCCGCGATGGCATGGCTGGATTTCAACTTCAGCAAAAAAGGCTGGGAGCTCATTAACTTCGGCGAGTACGGCACGGTGCATTTGGTGGATGAACAAGGAATGCCTTATTATCCTGAAAACAGTTACATCTACAATGATCCGGACGGTCAGCCGGTCGACGTCACACTTTGGAAATACCGCTGGCACAGCTGGCCGAACATTCGCGATGAGCATCATGCCAACCCGTTGATCTCGGCGAAAGGAAGTTATTCCGGCGATATCCGAAAGAATTGGACGGAAAACATGGATACCAGCATGGCGATGCCGCCGATCACGTTCACGAAAGAAGAAGCCTCGCGCGAAGCCGAGCTTGGAAACCAGTTGTCGACACTGCGCGGAGAATACTTTGCGAAGATCATTATGGGCGAATTGCCGGTTGATGCTTACGATAAATTTTTGAAGGAAGCGCAAAGCATGGGGCTGGACGAATTCTTAAGTCTCCATCAGGCAGCCTTGGATCGGTATAACCAACGATAGTTTTCATAATAAGAACAGGTGGTTGATTCATGGAGATATTACGGAAAAACAGGGAAATAGACCATGTCCGGACGCCCTCAGAGCCCAAGAATACCAAACGCTTGATTCAAAAGGATCTGAAAAAGAATTGGTTCGTCTATCTGATGGCCCTTCCCGTCGTGGCGTGGTTCTTGATCTTCTGCTACGGGCCGATGTGGGGCGTCATGATCGCATTCAAGGATTTCAAGCCCTTGCTGGGATTCGCGGATAGCGATTGGGTGGGCTTCAAACATTTCATCGATTTCTTCTCCGGACCCTATTTTTGGAGAGTCGTCAAGAATACGCTCCTGCTGAATGTGTGGGGCATCGTGTTTGGATTTACGGCACCGATTATCCTGGCATTGCTGCTGAATGAAGTTCGTTCTTCCAAATTTAAGCGGACCGTACAAACCATTACGTATATGCCGCATTTTATTTCACTGGTGGTTGTGTGCGGGATCATTCACATCTTTACGGCCAATGAAGGGGTCGTCACGCAGCTGCTTTCGTTCATAACGGGAAAAGACTACTCATCCCTTCTCGGGTATTCCAATTTGTTCCGGCCGATTTATACCTTTTCTGGAATCTGGCAGAGCATCGGATGGGACAGCATCATTTACCTGGCTGCGATGAGCTCCATCGATCCTTCATTATATGAAGCGGCCGATATCGACGGGGTCGGCAGGGTGAAAAAAATGTGGTACATTACGCTGCCTCAGATCAGTCCGGTCATCATCATCCTGTTTATCTTTGCAATCGGCGGATTGATGGCTTCCGGTTACGAGAAAATTATCCTGCTTTATAATCCTTTAATCTACGATACGGCGGATGTCATCGCTTCCTATGTTTACCGCAGGGGCTTGAGGGAAGCGAGCCTAAGTTATTCCACTGCCGTCGGATTGATAAGCTCCATCGTGAATTTCGGGCTGTTATGGATGACAAATACCATCGTAAAACGCAGATCTGAATCCAGCTTATGGTAAGAGAGAGGGAAGGTTATGGAGGATATCAAGCAACTCAAAGTGAAACGAAGCAGGAAGCATAAAAGCATAGGAGACCGCATATTCGACTTTACGAACTATACGCTGTTAACCGCGTTAACGTTGGTGTGTTTTTATCCCATATTGCATATCTTGTTTGCTTCCGTCAGCGATCCCAGCGCCTTGATGGCACATAAAGGGGTATTGTTAAAACCGCTGGGATTCACGCTCGATGGTTACAAGCTGGTGTTTAAAGACAACAGCCTGCTGAAGGGGTACATGAATACGATCATTTATGTGGGACTGGGTACTTTGGTCAATATGGTTATGACGATATTGGGCGCGTATGTACTTTCCAGGCGGGACTTGTATTTCAAGAATTTCATCATGATTCTGATTACGATCACCATGTTTTTCGGCGGAGGACTGATTCCCTGGTTTCTGTTAATGAAGGACATCGGCTTGTACAACAATCTGTGGGCGATGATTCTGCCGACTGCTTTAAGCACTTGGAATATCATCATTTTAAGAACCGGATTCCAATCGATTCCGAGAGAGCTGGAAGAAGCGGCATTGATTGACGGCGCAAGTCAGGCCAACATCCTCATCACGGTGATCCTGCCGCTGTCGAAAGCTACGCTGGCCGTTATCTTCCTGTACTATCTGGTTGGCAATTGGAACTCATGGTTTAATGCCATGGTTCTGCTGAAGGACAGGGAACTGTTTCCGTTACAGCTGTTAATGAAGGAGATTCTGGTTGCCAATGATTCGACGGCTACCACGATCGGCAGCGCGGGCGGGGTCGTTATCAACAGCGCACAAAGCTCGACCGCGTTCCGGGAGCTGGTTAAATATTGCGCGATCGTGGTTTCGACGGTGCCTATATTGCTGGTGTATCCTTTCCTGCAAAAGTATTTTGTGAAAGGGGTCTATGTGGGCTCGATTAAAGGCTAGAGGTTCAACCGTATAGATAGAGATTGAATAATTAGGAGTGAGTTGCATCATGTTGACAGAGGTTAGCAAGACACCCATGGTTCGTAACGAATATCCGAGACCCCAATTTCAGCGCAAAGCGTGGTTAACCCTCAATGGCGAATGGGATTTCCGTTTTGATGATGAAGCCATCGGCGAGGATGAAGGGTGGTATCGGGCGGAAGCGAAGGCTTCCTTTACTCGGAAAATCAACGTACCCTTTACGTTCCAAAGCAAGCTGAGCGGCATTGATGATCCTTCTTTTCATGATGTGGTATGGTACCGCAGAACGTTCGAGATCCCGCAGAAATGGAACGGGAAACGGATTGTGCTTCATTTCGGTGCCGTGGATTATTTGGCCAAAGTGTGGGTAAACGGGCACTTGGTAGCCATGCATGAGGGAGGGCATACACCGTTTCAAGCGGACATTACGGCTGCGCTCGCGGAAGGAAGCAACACGGTTGTGCTGCGGGCGGAGGATTTCAGCCGCGACGTCACCCTGCCGCGAGGCAAGCAATACTGGCTTGAGCATTCGGCAAGCATCTTCTACACCCGTACGACCGGGATCTGGCAAAGCGTGTGGCTGGAGCCGGTGTCCCCGGTACATCTGAGCAAAACGATGATGACACCAGACATTGACCGGAACGAAATTCGCATCCGGACCTTCCTTGAGGGCTACAAGGCGACGGAGGACCTCAAGCTGCAGATCACCGTATCCTATCAGGGCGAGTGTGTTGCCGAAGATCAATATGCAATTCGAAGCGCGGAGCAGCTGCGCTCCATCGGCCTCAGCGATTTTACGGACCATGGTCTGGGACGCCTGTGGAGCCCCGAGTTTCCCAACCTGTATGACATCGAATTCCGCCTTGTTCAAGATGGGAACGTCGTCGATCAAGTATCCAGCTATTTCGGGATGCGGAAGGTATCGATCGAGAACGGCAAACTGTGCCTGAATAACCGCCCGTATTTCCAGCGGCTGGTGCTGGATCAAGGTTATTTCCCCGAGGGAATCCTGACGGCGCCGTCGGACGAGGCATTAAAGCGCGACGTAGAGCTGACGAAGGAGATGGGGTTCAACGGCGTAAGAAAGCACCAGAAGACGGAGGACCCCAGGTTCCTGTACTGGTGCGACCGCCTAGGTTTGCTGTTATGGAGCGAGGCGGCCAATGCATATGAATATTCCGAGTCGTATGTTCGCCGCTTCACGGCGGAATGGCAGGAGATCATCGAGCGGGACTATAACCATCCCTGCATCGTAACCTGGGTTCCGCTCAATGAGAGCTGGGGAATTCCCAATGTTCAGATGGATAAGCGCCAGCAGCAGCATGGGCTCGCCATGTACCATCTAACCAAGTCGTTGGACGATAGCAGACCGGTTGTATATAACGACGGATGGGAGCATATGACCACGGACCTGGTCACCATTCACGACTATGAGAGCCGCCAGGAAGTGCTGGAGAAGCGGTATGCAACAGCCTCGTCCTCGGTGGAAGCCATGCCGGCCAACCGGAGGATATTTGTCGGCGGCGCTTCCTATGAAGGTCAACCCATCCTGGTGTCGGAGTTTGGGGGCATTGCCTTCAAGAAGAGCGATTGGGAAGGCTGGGGGTATTCCGGAGCCGAGAACGAGGAGGACTTCCTGATCCGGCTCAAGGCCGTAGTGGATCCGATGTTCTCTTCCCCGGTAATCCAGGGATACTGCTATACGCAGCTGACGGATGTCGAGCAGGAAATCAACGGCTTGCTGACGTATGACCGCAAGCCGAAGGCGCCGCTTGAAACCATTCGCAACATCATGACGGGCCAATAGGAGGTGGAGAAATGGACGCGACGAATGCCTATGAAGGCGTATACCATAACGAGAAAGCCGTATTCCTGCGGGCAGGAGCATATGAAGCGGTCATGCTCCCGGATATCGGCGGGAATTTGATATCGTTCCGGGACCTCGATAAGGACCACCGGTTTCTCCATGAACCGACGCTGGAGGAAATGCCGGGCTTCAAAGCAAGACCGATGATTCATGGTATTCCGGTGTTGTTTCCCCCGAACCGGTATCAAGATGGCCGGTTCCGGTGGAACGGTAAAGTCCATCAGCTCCCGGTCAATGAAGAGGCAACCGGTCATCATCTGCATGGATTTCTGTACAACATTCCATGGGAGGTCGATGAATACGGGCATTCCGGGCAGGAGGCTTATGTGACCGTGTCTGTCCGCGTGGATGAACGGCATCCGGTATTCCGAAGCTTCCCGTTCCGCTTCCATATTCAGCTTCGGTACGGCTTAAGCCAGCAGGGGTTATCCCAGCGGGTAAGGATTACCAATACAGGCCAAGAAGCCATGCCGTGTTTGCTGGCGTTTCATACGTCCGTTAACGCGCCATTTACCGGGGAAGGCCACGCCCGGGATTACCGCTTAAAGCTGACCGTGGGGAAGCGGTGGGAGCTGGATGGGCGCATGCTGCCCACCGGCTCCCACCAGGAGCTGTCCACGAATGAGCAGGCCATGCAAGGTTCCGGTGTCTATCCATTCTTTGAAAGCATGGACAATCACTATACCGCCGCGCCTCAAAACGGAAGGAACCGGATGGAGCTTACTGATGGGACGGAGAAGGTAACGCTGGTTTATGACGTAGGGACCTCCTATAAACAATGGATGATCTGGAATAACAAAGCGACCGAGGGTTTCTTCTGCCCTGAGCCGCAGATCAATTTGGTCAATGCACCCAATATGGATATGGAAGCCGAAGAAATCGGGTGTTTCAGCCTGGAGCCGAATGAAATCTGGGAAGAGACCAGCAGGCTGTATGTCAAGGAAAGCCGAGGCTAAAGCCGCAAGTGACAGCCAGCCAAGAGATAAATGCAAACAAATTCAACATAAAAGAAGGAGTTAAACATGTCTGAATTAACACTGCCGCGTCCTGAGTACCCCCGTCCACAATGGGTGAGACCCGACTGGATTAATCTGAACGGTTCCTGGCAATTCGAAATCGATCATGGCAGAAGCGGGAAGGAGCGCGGATTCCATGAGCCGGGACATGATCTGTCCGGAACGATCACCGTTCCTTTCTGTCCCGAAAGCAAGCTGTCCGGCGTTGAATATAAGGATTTCATGGCAGCCGTATGGTATAAACGCGATTTTACCGTGCCTGAAGAATGGAAAGGCAGCATCCTGCTTCACTTCGGGGCTGTGGATTACGAGACGGAAGTATGGTTAAACGGTGTATCCGTAGGATCGCATCGCGGGGGATATACGCCTTTTAGCTTTGATATCACGCCGCATGTGGTACCGGGTAAGAACGTGATTACCGTCTGTGCGGAAGACGACGTCCGTTCCGGACGCCAGCCGCGCGGGAAACAAAGCGGACACTTCCACTCGCATGGCTGTGATTATACCCGTACGACGGGGATTTGGCAGACGGTATGGCTGGAGCAAGTGCCGGAGGCCTATTTGTCCGACATGAAGCTGGTGGGTGACCCGGATAATGGCTGTGCTCATCTCGAGCTTAAGATCAACGGGAACGCAGCTGGCCATAAACTGTCCGCCTCCGCCCTGTACGAGGGGAAAGCGGTAGGGAATGCGAGTGCTGTTGTATCCGGGCCGTCCGTCAAACTTACCATTCCACTGTCGGAGGTTCACTTGTGGGAAGCGGGGCAGGGCAGGCTGTACGATCTGGAATTAACCCTGCAAGGACGAGATCAGGTGAGCGACACCGTCCAATCCTATTTCGGACTCCGGACCGTCATGCTGGACGGAATGGCTTTCCGCATCAACGGCAAATCCGTATTTCAGCGCCTTGTGCTGGATCAAGGCTTCTATCCGGATGGAGTCTATACGGCTCCAAGCGATGAGGATCTCCGCAAAGACATCGAAATTTCGATGGGACTTGGCTTTAACGGCGCAAGGCTTCACGAGAAGATGTTTGAACCGCGCTTTCTGTACTGGGCGGACCGGTTAGGATATCTGGTGTGGGGAGAGCATGCGAATTGGGGATTAGACATTACCACAACGGAGGGGCTATCGCATTTTCTGCCGGAATGGCTCGAAGGCATGGAACGTGATTTCAATCATCCTGCCCTCATTGGCTGGTGTCCTTTTAACGAGACATGGGACCGTGACGGCGCCAAGCAAAATAACGAAGTGCTGCGCATAGTGTACGAGGTATCGAAAAAGGTGGATCCGACGCGTCCCGTCATTGATACGAGCGGCAACTTCCATGTCGTAACGGATATTTTTGATATCCATGATTACGACCAGAACCCGGAGACGTTCAAGCAGCGATATGAGCCGATGAAGAACGGCGGAGAGGTGTACAATAGCTTCCCGAATCGGCAGCAGTATGGAGGACAGCCTTATTTTATCAGCGAATACGGGGGCATCTGGTGGAATCCGGACCAGAAAGACGAGAAGTCTTGGGGTTACGGCGACAGGCCGACGTCCGAAGAAGCGTTTCTGGAACGTTATGCGGGCTTAACGAATGTGCTGCTGGATCATCCGATGATGTTCGGATTCTGTTATACCCAGCTGTACGATGTGGAACAGGAAGTGAACGGCTTGTACACCTATGACAGACGTTCGAAATTCGATCCCGAAGTGATTCGCCGTATCAATTCCCGCAAGGCTGCGATTGAAGATTGAGCCGTTTTCATAACCGTTATCGAAGTAGGCGGTGTTACATTTCGATGTGGTGTATGATTGCATATTATCCGAAAGGAACGTGACGAAGGATGAAGGTGAATTACCGGAATAAATTATGGCTCACGATATGCGCATTCCTTATTCTTCCTATGGGTCAGGCGACACATGCGGCTACGCTTCAAAATAACTTCTACAACGTGGTCATGCAGGAGGGCGCGGATCCATGGGTATATAAACACACCGACGGCTTTTACTACTTCACAAAAACGACCGGCGGAAATGTGACCATATGGAAGTCCGCACAGCTTACGACGATTGATGCAGCTCCGACGAGGGTCGTGGAAACGGGCTGCTGTGGCATCTGGGCTCCCGAATTGCATTACATCAATGGCGCCTGGTACATCTACTATGCCAAGGATGACGGGGATAACGTCAACCACCGCATGTATGTCATGGAGAACACGTCGGCGGACCCGACGCAGGGAACCTGGCAGTACAAAGGCCAGATTACGGACCCGACGAACAAATGGGCGATTGACGGCACGGTGCTGCAAACAGGCGGTCAGCTGTATTTTATATGGTCCGGCTGGGAAGGCGACACCAACGTCAGGCAGAATTTGTATATCGCCCGCATGAGCAATCCCTGGACGATCGATTCGAATCGAGTTGAAATCGCAAGGCCTACGCACAGCTGGGAAACGAACCATTCCCCACATGTAAACGAAGGGCCTCAGGTGGTTGTGCGTGACGGTCTCATCAACCTGGTATACTCGGCAAGCGGAAGCTGGACCAACGACTATTGCCTGGGTCTCATAACGGCCAGCACAACCAGCGATCTGCTGAATCCGGCATCATGGAGCAAACGCAGCCAGCCTATATTCAAGTCCGGTAACGGTCTGTTCGGACCGGGTCATCATTCGTTCACCAAGTCACCTGACGGTATGGAGGACTGGATGCTCTATCATGTCGCCAAATACAATAATGCCGGGTGGAATCGCGAGGTTCGAACGCAGAAATTCACGTGGCATGCCGACCATACGCCAAACCTCGGCGTTCCGGCGAATCCGAATGCTCCGATAACCCTGCCTTCCGGCGAAGCGGCACATACCCGCTACGAGGGTGAGGAGGGAACATTCGGCGGTGTCGCCTATGCATCCCAAAGCCCTAACGGCTCGGGAGGCATGAAGGCTGGGCATATCGATACGCCGGAGAGCTATGTGGAATTCTCGGTGCATGCCCCATCCGCAGGCGAATACGTTCTGCTGGCCCGCACGGCGAACGGAACGGCCGGTGGGGATTGGTCCCATCTTATGCTCAGCGTGAATGCCGGAACGGCAGGCAAGTTTCATATCACGAATAAAGGATGGGAGAATTGGGGCCTGTCCACGGCGAGGGTTCAGTTGAAGGCCGGCGTGAACAAGATACGTTTCTCAAAAGGCGAAGGATACGGAGAAATCGACTTTTTCGACATCAAGCCTGTAAATTAGACGCAGCAGATGGCTTAGTGGACCGAAAAAATAAAGTGTAACCAGCTTGATCATGGATGGCTTCCGGTTCTCCCGGAAGCCATTTCTGGCTAAGAAAGGAATGGTTTTCTTCGACCAGTCCAGACTTATGTCCTATGGCAAAAGGCAGGGGGAATGGCGGGTGCAAGCCTTTGCAAGCATGATTGTTTTTCATTTCACTAAGAGATAAGATGAATGGTAATGAATATGTTTAAAGGAGAGCGGATTTGTGCTGGAACTTGGTTTTAACGACCCGGAAAGACTGGTCACGGTAGCTCATGCCTTGTCAACGCGTTCTCGGGTTGATATTCTGAGGCTTTTGAATTCCAAGAATTTGAATATCATCGAAATCGCCGAGAAACTCAAACTTCCCGTTTCGACGGTGGCGAGCAACATTAAAGTGCTGGAAGCGGCCGAATTAATCAATACGGAATTGCTTCCGGCTTCGCGCGGGGCCATGAAAGTGTGCAGCCGGAATTATGATGATATTCATATTGCGTTGAATTTGAAGAATTCGGTCCCTAAGGGAGTCACGCATGTCTATGAAGTCGATATGCCGATCGGCCATTACAGCGATTGCGAAGTATCGCCTACATGCGGAATGGCGAATGCCGACGGGTATATCATCAAGGAAGACGAGCCGGCGAGCTTTTACCATCCCAAGCATGTCAATGCCCAGATCATCTGGCTTCGCAAGGGATATCTGGAATATTTGATGCCGATGGATATTCCGGCCGGAGCCCGCATCGAGTCGCTTGAACTGTCCATGGAGATGTGCTCCGAGGCCCCTAATTATGATCATAACTGGCCTTCGAATATTTCGGTGTGGGTCAATGGCGTGGAGATCGGCATGTGGACAAGCCCCGGCGATTTCGGGGATCGGCGCGGCAAGCTGAACCCGAATTGGTGGTACGATTGGGCAACGCAGTACGGGTTTCTCAAAACATGGCGGGTCGATGATGAGAAGACGACGCTGGACATGGAGAAGGTATCGAGCGTTACATTGGATCAGCTGAATATTGCCGCGAGCCCCAAATTGCGGCTGCGCATCGGCATCAAGCCCGATGCCGTGAATCAAGGAGGGCTGAATCTGTTCGGCCGCCAGTTTGGAGATCACGAACAGAATATCATCATGCAGGTAAAATATACGATGGATCAGGATGGGGAAGACCTTTAACCATGCTTTTTGGAAGTGGCCGAAGGCTTAGTGTAGAGGTAGAGGCAGAAGAGGCAAGCTCAGGGCGGCAGCCTTTTTGACGGAGAGGTTTCCCGTTTTTATAAAGGGAAAAGCGGCAGTGCAGAAGGTATTTCTGTGCTGTCATTTTTTTTGTTTACCGTTAGAGGTAGCCGGAGTACACCACGAATCCTTATCGATTGAGGATCATTTCATAAGAAGAGCCTATTCATCTCCCGGTTTACATTCCGTTTAAATAGGGGTGCTACGATTCAAACATCATCCATTAACAAAGAGGAGGAAATCATAATGGAGCATGGATACAGAAAGAAAATAGAGCCTAACCCTGGCGACTTGGCCGTTGAGGCTTACGGGCTGGTCAAAACATTCGGCGATAACCGTGCCGTGGATGGCGTGGATCTGAACGTGCGTACCGGAACGATCTACGGAGTGCTTGGTCCGAATGGGGCAGGCAAGACGACCACCATCCGGATGCTGGCGACCTTGCTAAGACCGGATGCAGGTTCGGCCCGAATCTTCGGACATGACGTGCAGGCGGAATCGCAGGTCGTTCGTCAGTTGATCGGGGTAACCGGCCAATACGCGTCGGTGGACGAATCGCTCAGCGCTACGGAGAATCTAATTATCTTCTCCCGTTTGCTTGGTTTGGGGCGTACGGAGGCACGGCGCAAGGCCGATGAGCTGCTAGAGGAATTCGGTTTGTCGGAAGCCGCGAAACGGCCGCTGAAAAATTTCTCCGGCGGCATGCGGAGAAGACTGGATCTGGCGGCAAGCCTTATTGCCCAGCCGCCGCTCATCTTCCTGGATGAACCAACGACGGGGCTGGATCCCAGGACGCGTTCCCAGATGTGGGATACGATCCGCCGATTGGTGAATACCGGTTCAACGGTATTGCTGACCACGCAGTATCTGGAAGAAGCGGATCAACTGGCAGACCGCATCGCCGTTATTGATTACGGCCGGGTCGTGGCCGAGGGTACGGCCGATGAACTGAAGATGTCGGTAGGCACTTCCTCGCTGCATTTGACTGTCCAGGATTCGGTTGACATGGATCGCGCCCGCCATACCGTGGAACAAGTGTTAGGCGTCCATGCCAATGTATCGCCCGAAGCCGGAAAGATAACGGCGCCGATGGCTAATGCGGGTCTTGTTACAGACCTGTTGATCGAGCTGCGAACGGCAGGAATCGGATTGTCGGAGATGAGCGTGCAGAAGCCGACCCTGGATGAGGTATTCCTAACGATCACCGGCCACGGCGTGAAGGAAGACGCTGCCCAAGGGTCTTATGAATCCAATGATAGAGAGGTGGCACGGGTATGAGCAGCACCATGATTCAGCCTGGGACGGAACGTCAGCTTAAGAACCGCACGAGTTTTGGCCAGACGGTCCGAAATTCGTTGACGATGGCTTACCGGGGGCTGCTGAAGCTCCGACGCACGCCCGAGCAGTTGTTTGACGTCACGTTTCAGCCCATCATTTTTACGCTGATGTTCACCTATATTTTTGGGGGCGCCATCTCCGGTGACGTGGCGAGTTATTTGCCCGTCATCATTCCCGGCATCCTCGTCCAGACTGTGATTACAACCTCCGTCGTCACAGGCGTTCAGCTGCGCGAGGATATGGATAAAGGCGTATTCGACCGATTCAAATCGCTGCCGATTGCACGCATCGCACCGCTGGCTGGTGCCCTGCTGGCAGACACGATTCGGTATACCATTGCAACGGTGCTTACCTTTACGATGGGATATATTATGGGATATCGGCCCGAGGGCGGCTTGGGTTACGTTGCTCTTGCCGGATTGGTCGTCATTTTATGCTCATGGGCCATCAGCTGGATCTTTGCTTTCTGCGGCGTGATTGCAAGATCCGCCTCCGGCGTGCAGGGGATATCGATGATCGTGCTGTTTCCACTCACGTTTCTCTCCAACGCGTTCGTACCGGTGGATACGATGCCGAGCTGGCTGCAGTGGTTCGTCAATATGAATCCGATCTCGCATCTTGTGACAGCCGTTCGGGATCTCACCAACGCCAGCACCGTGGGCTGGGATCTCACGATATCCTTGGTTGGCGCCGCGGTCATCGTGGCGATCTTTGCTCCCATTACGGTTCGTGCGTACATGCGCCGCACTTGATACCAAGGGGGCTCACCTAACGGTGTTTACCCATGCGGCCGGGCGAAGAAGGACATCCGTCCAGAACAGAGTTGACATTGATTTATGAATTCACTATACTGTCTGTAATCTTATAAGCGACATACGTTGAAAGAGCCCAGTAGCAGCTTGGTCCCTGTTCTAGAAAGCCGGGGGGTGATGGAACCCGGTACACACCAAGGCGGCGAATTACACTCTGGAGTATCTCGGGTAATGCCGAGCGGAAACGACGAACGATATCTCGTCTAATGAGCGGCATGAATGACGCGCGGCAGCGTGCAGATCATTCGTGCAATCTGGGTGGTAACACGGTTAACAATCGTCCCTATGTCTATAACAGACAAGGGGCGATTTTTTGTTTTTTCAACGAGTTGGACGTTTCGTTATAAGGAAATTACTGAATTGAAGGAGTGTAAACACTGTGAATATTATCGACGAACTGGAATGGCGCGATGCGATCAACCAACAGACGGATGCCGAAGGCCTCCGGGAGCTTACGAATGAAAAATCAATCTCGCTGTACTGCGGCGTAGATCCAACGGGCGACAGCATGCATATCGGTCACCTGATTCCCTTCATCATGCTCAAACGCTTCCAGCTTGCCGGCCATCGTCCGGTCATTTTGATCGGGGGCGCGACCGGCACCATCGGCGATCCAAGCGGACGTCAAACCGAGCGCTCGCTGCAGACACTGGAGCAGGTTCAGGCTAACGTCGACGCGTTGACCGGACAAATGAAAAAACTCTTCGTAACCGAGGGCGACAATCAAATCCGCATGGTCAACAACTTCGACTGGACGCATAAAATCAACATTATCGAATTTCTGCGCGATTACGGGAAAAACTTCAGCATTAACTCGATGCTGGCGAAGGACGTGGTTGCGAGCCGGCTTGACAGCGGCATTTCGTTCACGGAATTCTCTTACCAAATCCTGCAGTCGGTTGACTACTTGCATCTGTACCAGCATGAAGACGTACAGCTGCAAATCGGGGGATCGGACCAATGGGGCAACATTACAAGCGGCCTGGACCTGATCCGGAAGAAGGAAGGACCTGAGGCAAAAGCATTCGGCCTGACCATTCCGCTCATGCTGAAGGCCGACGGTACAAAGTTCGGCAAAACGGCCGGCGGTGCGATCTGGCTCGACCCGAACAAAACAACGCCATTCGAGTTCTACCAGTTCTGGGCGAACACCGACGACCGCGACGTTGTGAAATACCTGAAGTACTTCACGTTCTTGACCAAAGAGCAAATTGACGAGCTGGCCGAAAAGGTGCAGAGCGAGCCGCATAAACGCGAAGCGCAAAAAATGCTGGCTGAGGAAATGACGAGATTCGTGCACGGCGAGGAGATGCTGGAGCAAGCCAAACGCATTACGGCGGCCTTGTTCAGCGGCGATATTAAATCCCTTACGGCCGATGAGATTGAGCAGGGCTTCAAGGAGATGCCGACATTCGAAGCCACGCCGGAAACGAAGAATATCGTGGACTGGCTTGTGGATCTGGGCATCGAGCCTTCCAAGCGGCAAGCTCGCGAGGATATCACTAAAGGCGCCATCTCGATGAACGGCGAGCGTATCAGCGACGTCGGTCACGAGGTGACAGCCGACCAAGCCATTGGCGGCCGGTTCATCATCATTCGCAAAGGAAAGAAAAACTACAGCTTGGTGAAAATGTCCTAGAAGACGGTGTAACAATCAGAGGGAAGAGTCTCCCCGGACGGAACACCCGTAAAAAGCCGCTAAACACGTTTCAAGGTGCTTAGCGGCTTTTTTTTAGAGATAAGAAAGTATAAACTTCAGAGGCTAGCCCTCCTTATCTCGCAAGAAAAACATCTGCTAGATGCGGTCTGCCTTCTGAGAAAGTACGCCGATTGGCGTTTTTCTTAAGAGATAAGAAAGTATAAACTTCAGAGGCTAGTCCTCCTTATCTCGCAAGAAAAACATCTGCTATATGCGGTCTGTCTTCTTGGAAAGTACGCCGATCGACGTTTTTCTTATTTATTGGAAGTTTCTCTCTTTTAATAGGATAATATCTGTAGTGTTAAAGGAGGTATATCATGAATATTCAACTGCAGACCGAGCTGTGCCAACGGTTCCATATCCGCTATCCGCTCTTTCTGGCAGGAATGGCCGGGGGACCGACGACAGTTGAGCTGGTCGCCGCCGTATCCAACGCAGGCGGACTCGGGACACTGGGTGCGGCTTATATGGAGCCGGCTGCCATTCGCCAGAGCATTCAGGAGATCCGCAAGCGGACGGATCAGCCTTTTGCCGTCAATCTTTTTGCGCCCAGTGCCCCGGATCGCCATGAGCGAATTGGAGAGGTTCAACAGGAACTAAACCGGATGCGGGATGACCTTGGCATTCCCCATGCGGGCAAGGATCACGTAACAACCCCGGATTGGTTCGAGCAGCAATTCGCGGTTCTGATCGAAGAGAAGGTGCCTGTCATCAGTACGACATTCGGGATTCTGGATGAGCCTCATATGCAGCAAGCGAAAGCGGCTAAGCTTCTGGTTGTTGCGATGGCAACCACGGTCCGTGAAGCCCTATTGGCTGAGCAGGCAGGGTGTGACGCCGTCGTTGCCCAAGGCAGCGAAGCGGGCGGACACCGTGGAACGTTTGACATTTCGGAGCACCCGATGGGTGCCCAAATCGGAACGTTTGCCTTGGTACCGCAAATCGTGGATCGCGTCAAGATTCCCGTGATTGCCGCCGGAGGCGTGATGGATGGACGCGGACTCGCGGCTTCGCTTGTCCTTGGAGCCCAAGGCGTTCAGATGGGGACGCGATTCCTGACCGCGGTTGAATCGGGTGCGCATGAGGTTTACAAACAAGCGCTGCTTCGGAGTACGGAAGAGAGCACGGTGATCACCAAAGCGTTCTCGGGCCGGCCTGCAAGGGGCATCCGCAATGCATTCATCAGGCAATGGGACGAGAGCGGCATAGAGCCGCTGCCCTTTCCTACGCAGAATACGGTGACACGTGACATACGAAACGCGGCTAATCGCCAAGATAATCCGGAGTATATGTCATTGTGGGCGGGGCAAGGCACAAGAGGACTGACTTCGGGACAAACGGCAGCGGATATTGTGGCCGAGACGATCCGGGAAGCGCTGTTGATCTACCCATTTCGTGAATCCGATCATTTAAAATGAGAGCGGATTATGCTATACGTTTAGGAAAACATGAAGCAGCAGGCCACCTAAGGAAAAACCTTGAGGTGGCCTGCAAAGCTTTTAGCTAGAAACCGCCGTAAGTATCTCCGCCTTCGCCGCTCCACGTCATCTCCACGAAGGAGGACGGATTGGAAGACGTCGCTGTTTTGGATCCGGAAGCATAGAGTCCCCCGGCAACCCCGGTCATTGTATAGTCGGTATATAATTTGTTCGAAGTATAGTTCGTGTAAATCATCGCTCCCGACATATTGGATGCGGTTACGTTCTTAAGCTCCAAATTGCTTCCGTAGGACACTCCGTCCGAGGCCGTGGTTTTGCTTGTTCTGAACGCCTGGCCCGTGGCTGCATTGTTTTTGACCGTGGTGTTGATAATCTGTACATCATTGGCCCGCATGAATATTCCGTTGTTGCCCACGGTTGATTCCGGCACCGTATTCTGAAAGTCAACCGTGCTGTCGATCACTTTGATATGATGCGTGCCCTCTTTGAAATCAAAGCCGTCGTTTTTGGTTTGTATGGCGCTGCAGTTCAGGAATGTAATATAACCGCTTCGATCCGGATTCGGCAGTGTGGTCCAGTTCTGATCGGCATCCCCCACATAGAAGCCCTCGCCGAATTTCCCGCCTTGCCCCGCACTTTGTGCGGTACTGTTCGAGACAAGCCAGTATTGGCTGTTTTTCCGAATTTTGAACGCTTCAGCCGTCGTATTTTTGACCGTTACGTTGGTAACGTAGCCGTGAGAGGCCTCAATCAGAAGACCTTTGTTCGATTTGGCATTGGAGTTAATCGTCACATTCTCCAGCTTGTAATAGCTGTTTTTGATATGGAATGCGGCATTTCCCGCCGATGCGGTGAAATGAAATGTAGCCCCGCCGCCCGTGCCGCGAATCGTGATGTAATTGCCTGACGATCCGCTCCTGGAGGTTGCAATGGTTCCATCCGACACCGAGTAGGTCCCGGACACTTCGATAATGTCGCCGGGATTCGCACTGGCTAAGTAGCTCCGCAGCGTCGCAACGTCACCGGCGGGGACCGTTTTGGTTGCCGCCTTTACAATATGACCAGGGTAGAATGCGAATACAAGCATGAAACAAAATAAGGATACCATGCCAAACTTGAATGATGGCTTGATCATCATGAAACCTCCTCGCTATTTTGGACACTATTCATCGTACAGTCGCATTTTTTGCCTTGCATTCTTTCTGTGCGAAACACATCACCCCGCTTGATAAGGATCAGAATCATTGTTTAAGCGCTCTAATTATAATCCAATCCCCATACCACATTGCTGCTTGAAAATATCATAATTTCGTCTGCATTCGATACTGAAGGGGCGTCATGCCGTACTTTTTTTTGAACATAGCGATAAAATACGAGGGGTAGTTAAATCCGGTCTGTTTACTGATGTCTTCGATTGTCAGAGTCGGCAAGCTAAGAAGCGTTCTGGCTTCATCCAAACGCTTGTTGTTTGTATATTCGATGATGGTCATGCCCATCTGCTCTTTGAACAGCTTGGACAAATAACTGGGGGAGAAATGAAGCTCCGCAGCCATTTCGTTAATCGTGAAGGATAGATGATAGTGCTTGGCAATCCACCTTACCATGGCGCCGACAGGCTCGATCGAACCAGCGGCTGTATGATACTTGAAGCCCCCGCTGCAATCCGGCGGGTAAATATGGCTATTGAAGTAGGTGAAGAAATGAAATAAAAACAAGGCGACAACTTCCTTCTGAACCTTGGTCGGAACGCTGGCCAGCATCTCATGCAGCTGCAAAAACTGATTTTCCAAATATAAGGCATTCTTGGACGACAGATGAAACACCTGATTGGACCACGGATGCTCCAGCAATTGTGAAACAGCGGTTGTCAGCTGTGGAAGTGCGGTGAGGAAACGCTCGATGACGGACGCTTTGATTTTCAGCAGGCTGCGAATGTAATTCGGCGGTACGATGACATTAATATGGTGAATTTGAAAAGGTTTAATCAACACCAGGGTGCCGGGCTTCAGCGAGTACGTTTGATTATTCACGATATATCTTCCGGCGCCCTCGTGAATGTACAGGATCTCCAATCCTTCATGATAATGAAAATATTCCACCGGCTCTGTATGTACGCTTCGATAGTTGAACAGATACAGATTGTCACGCCAGGGAATCGAATGGTGAATTTTCATCTGAAACCTCCTTTTGCATGAATGATAGGGATGATAGGTTCAATTATAGGGCCTCAAGCATTTCGGATACATCGTATGCCTAACCCTTTAAATCATGCTTCTGATACTCAACCCTAAGCGAATGGATTTAACGTACAAGAGGGAATTTCGGGAAGCCGTCGAACATTTTATCATAATATATATGTTAAAAAATGCTGCAATGACGGCATAACGGGGGTTATGATGTCCACGCCTATTTTGTCAACAAAACTGTATATACCTTCTCCCCGATCAAAGGCTGTTCTTCGTCCCCGCTTGATCGAGCGTTTGAACGAGGGGCTGCTTCTGCAACGAAAGCTGACTATGATTTCCGCCTCTGCAGGCTGCGGTAAAACCACGCTGCTCAGCCAATGGATCGAAGGCTCCCCGCTGCCCGCCGCCTGGCTGTCATTGGAGGAGGGAGACCGTGAGCCGGCAAGATTCCTGGCTTATCTTGCGGCTGCCCTGCAAACCATCGGGGTTGATATCGGAGAGGGCGTCATGAGCAAACTTCAAACTCCGTCCCCTCTCCCTTTGCCGGTTGAAGCTATCGTCACGGCCATCCTTAATCACATTGCGGTCCTACCGGACCGTTTCATTCTGGTTCTTGATGATTACCATGTGATGGATTCCAAACCGATCGACAGTGCTCTTGGCTTTCTCATTGAGCGGATGCCGCCGCAGATGCATGTGGTTATCGCCAGCCGCCAAGATCCCGATCTGCCCTTGGCCCGGCTGCGTGCCCGGGACCAGTTGACGGAAGTGCGGACATCGGACTTGCGCTTCACATCCGCTGAAACCTCTGAATTCATGCGCCACGTCATGGGACTGGATATGTCAGCGGAGGATGCTGCGCTCCTCGAATCCCGCACGGAGGGCTGGATTGCCGGCCTGCAGTTAGCGGCGTTGTCCTTGCAGGGCCATCAAGACGCGGCCACCTTCATCCGATCCTTCGGCGGCAAGCACCGTGATGTACTGGACTATCTGGTTGAAGAAGTGCTGCAGCAGCAGCCTGAGGGCATTCAGGATTTTTTGCTGTACACTTCCATCCTTGACCGGCTGTGCGGTTCATTGTGCGAATACGTTCTTCGGAGCGAAGGGCGTAATTCTCCGATGAACGCCATCTCCGGGCAAGAGACCCTGGAGTACCTGGAGCGCGTTAACTTATTCATTGTTCCGCTCGACAAGGAGAGGCGCTGGTACCGATATCACCACTTGTTCTCGGATGCGCTGCGGCAGCGTCTATCTCGAAAGGGCACTTCTGCGGTTGACGGAGAGAGGGATGTATCCGAATTGCATCGTCGTGCAAGTGAATGGCATGAACGTCATGATCTTCTGCTGGAAGCTTTCCAGCATGCGATTGCCGCTCAGGATGTGGATCGCGCCGCACGCCTCATTGAAGGGGAGGGGATACCTTTGATCTTCCGTGGAGCCATTGGACCTGTGCTCCATTGGTTGGATTCCTTGCCTAAGGAGGAGATGGATGCAAGGCCCGCGCTACATGTCATGCATGCTTCCGCCATGTTAATAGTCGGTCAAATGACCGGTATCGAACCTAAACTTCAAGCCGCCGAAACCTATCTGCAAGCTGCGGAGGACGATTATACCCGGGATCTTATAGGGCATATCGCCTCCATTCGTGCCACGATTGCTGTCAGTAAACATCAGACGGAAACCATCATGGCGGAAACGCGCCGGGCCTTGGAATTTTTGAGTCCGCATAATCTGCCCGTCCGTACTGCCACGATATGGACGCTGGGATACGCCTACCAGCTGCAGGGGGATCGAGCCGCGGCTGGCAAGGCGTATCAGGAAGCCGTAACCATCAGTCAGAAGATTGGGCACATCACGATCAACATGATGGCGACGCTCGGACTCGGAATGATTCAGGAAGCGGAAAATCAATTATTTGCAGCGGCCGAGACGTATCGCCGCGTTCTGGATTTGGCGGGTGATCCTCCGCTGCCGGCTGCCTGCGAAGCGTATCTGGGACTGGCCCGAATATGCAGCGAGTGGAATGATCTGGATGCCGCGGAACAGCATGGGCAGCAGGCCCTCCGCTTGGCCGGGCAGTTCGAGCATATCGACAGGGGCGTGGTCTGCGAGGTGTTTCTCGCAAGGCTGAAGCTTACACGGGGAGCTGTGAGCGAAGCGGCTGCCATGTTAGCCAAGGCCGATCACTTCGCCCGTCAGCATCATTTCACGCATCAGCTGCCCCATATTGCCGAGGCACAGGTGCTTGCCCTGCTGCAGCAAGGGGATGTCAGTTCAGCGTTGCAGCTTGCCCAGAAGTTTGATCTCAAACTCAGCCAAGCCAGAGTGCTGCTCGCACAGGGGGATACGGCGGCAGCACCGGTAATACTTGAACATTTACGAGCAGATTTTGAAGTTAAGGGATGGGCGGACGAACAGCTCAAAGTGAAAGTGCTGCAGGCTTTGGCCCTTCAAGCCCATGGTGAAAAGCTGAAAGCCGCACAGATTATTGCGGATGTGCTGGGGATGAGCGAGCCGGGCGGTTTCATCCGGTTGTTTATCGATGAAGGGCAGCCGATGCGGGAGTTACTAAGCGCAGCAACTATGAGCAAACCGATGCAGAAGCTATTTAGGGAAGCCGAGAGCAAACCGAAGCAGAAGCTGTTAAGGGAAGCCGTAAACAAACCGAAGCAGAAGCTGTTAAAAGAAGCTATAAAGAAACCGATGCATGATTATCTGGAGCGGCTGCTGCATGCATTTATTGTTGAAGGACTAGAAAGTAGAGTTGCATCAGTATTCGTTCCAGGGTTTGTTCAGCCTGCAAAGTCTCTGATTGAGCCGCTAAGCCGGCGGGAATTGGAGGTTCTGCGGCTTATTGCCGATGGACTATCGAATCGTCAGATTAGCGAGAGGCTTTTTGTTGCCCTCAGCACTGTGAAAGGGCATAACCGGATGATTTTCGATAAACTTCAGGCCACGCGCCGTACCGAAGCTGTAGCGCGCGCACGAGAGCTGGGTTTACTGTAGGTGACGGTCGGTCGCAGAATGGATATTCATCGATAGCTATTTCCCTTCCAATACCGCTGTTCATGAGAAAACCATACTGCTGTTCATAAGAAAACCATACTTAAGTATCTACATTCCACTACCTGACGGCAGATATACTGATTGCAAATGCGAGTTTGGAGGAAACCCATGAAAGCAATGGTATGCACCGCTTATGGATCACCGGATGTTTTAAAGCTGCAAGAGGTAGAGAAGCCTATCCCAAAGGAGCGCGAAATTCGGATCAAAATTTACGCCACCACCGTCAATTCGGGGGATTGCCGAGTACGGGGATTACGCAGTCCTCTTTTGTATAAGATTCCCATGCGATTGGTGCTGGGTCTGAGAAAGCCAAGACAACCGATACTCGGGGTGGAGCTGGCGGGTGAAGTAGAAGCGATAGGCAAGGATGTTACGCGATTCAAGGTAGGCGATCAGGTCTTGGCATTCAGGGGAATGCGATTCGGTACGTATGCCCAGTATATCTGCATGCGCGAAGACTCATTCTTGCTGATGAAGCCCAATCATGTGACTTATGACGATGCCGCCGCCGTATCTTTCGGAGGAACGACGGCCCTGCATTTTCTTAGAAAAGGGAACATCCGGCAGGGGCACAAGGTTCTGATTTATGGAGCGTCCGGTGCGGTGGGGACGTTAGCCGTACAGCTTGCTAAGCAGCACTATGGAGCAGTTGTTACCGGCGTTTGCAGTACCGTTAATGTGGGGCTGGTGAGGTCGCTCGGAGCCAATCGGGTCATTGATTATACAAAAGAGGATTTGACCACAAGCGGAGCGCGATACGACATCATCCTGGATGCGGTCGGTAAACTGCCGAAATCCAGATGCAAGCATTTGCTCACCCCGGGCGGGAGCTATGTAACCGTTGAAGGGCAAGGGGTGGCCAAGGTGCTGATGGAGGATCTGAGATTGCTTGCGGAGCTGCTGGGAAAAGGGAAGATCAAGCCGGTCATCGACAGAAGGTATGCATTGGAGCAAATGGCTGAGGCGCACCGGTACGTGGATGAAGGACGTAAGAGGGGCAGCGTTGTCATCACGGTGGGGCATGATCATTGAGGAAAAGTCATCATTGCGGGGCATGATTATGACAGCAGATGAAGCAAGGCATCATTCAAGGATATAGACAGCCATCCAAGCATGCCCCCGGACCACTCACGGTAAACTGGCACAGGGGGCAGTGCCACACGATGTACTCATTGACTAGCCGATCCTGGAGAGGGTCGGCTTTTCTCATCGGAATGTGGGGAATCGGTGATTACCATCCAGATTAGAGCAGGAAGAAATCTCTGAACCTTCCACAGGAAGTGATATATAATGGGATCAAATAGAGCAATTCCAAGGGAAGGACTGCTGCACACGATGTCCAAAGCGGATAATATGCTGGCTATTCTATGGCTGCTGAAATCGCGAAAAAGAATCACGGCAAAACAGCTATCGGAGGAACTGGGCGTGCATATCCGAACGATTTACCGGAATATCGATGCCCTATGCATTTCGGGTGTACCCGTCATTTCGGAGATTGGACGCGATGGAGGGTACTACATTCCTGAGCATATCAAGCGGGAGCCCCTGTTTTTTGATGCCGATGAGCAAAAGGCGCTTCTTCATGCAGCCGCATTCGCACGGGAAGCGGGGTATCCGTCCGAAGAGCCGCTGAATCGAGCCGTTTCCAAAATAAAACGATATACGAATCCGGAGCAGCTGGAGCGATTGGCGCTTCACGAGAACAGCATCGAGGCCATCCATCCGCCCGCAGCATCCGGGCTTACCTCCATGCTGCATGAGATCGAGGCGGGGATCGACCGGCAAACCAGTCTCGTGATCAATTACGCAACAGGCTATGAAGGTGTCAGGCAAACACGTACCATAGATCCATATGGGCTCGTCCATTGGAAAAGCAAATGGTATGCGGTGGGCTATTGCCATTTGCGCGGTGAAATTCGCTGTTTCCGTGTCGACCGTATGAGCGATATCCGGCATACCGACAACGCGTTTGAACGTCCGGTGCCGTTTTCCCCGCGAGAGTATGTATTGGAGAGCTTACTGTCGGGGCAAGGCACCGAATCCAATCCTCATTTGGTTTCCGTGCATATCCAAGGGATTCCTCAAGCTTTGGACGATCTATGCGCGCATTGGCTGCTCAGTCAAGCCCTCGTCGAACGTACGGCGGAGGATGCGGTGTTCAGGCTGGATGAGCATACGTTATACACGCAAGTTGCCTACTATCTTTTGTCGTTTGGCGGGAAGATTCGAATCATCGGGCCCGAGGAACTGAAATCAGGCATGATCGACATTACGGAGTCCCTATTAAAATATTATCAATCCTAAGCATAAACACTGACCTTCTTTGTCAGTGTTTGTATTATATAATAAACTCCATCAGAAAGCGTCAGGGAGGAGAAAGCACAATGGCAGGCTCTATTTTTAAACAAGAAGTGATGAAGGCGACGGAACGTTCGTGGGAAGAATGGATCGTGGTCCTTGGGCAGGAAGTGGGCACACTCTGGTCACACGAGCAGATCCGAAACCATATCGTTGAGGAGCATCGGGTATCCGATGAATGGGGCGAATGGATCGCTGTCATGTATGAGCAGATCATGGGGCGTGTGCCGGTCGGCGTATCCAAAGATGCCGGGGTGCAGATCGGGGTCAGAAAGACAATGGCCGTGACGAAAGAGAGAGTGTGGGATTTCCTCACGTCTTCTGATGGACTGCCGTTATGGATCGGAGATGTCTCTTCTCTGGAGCTGCAGGTCGGGCATGAGTATGAGTCGAAGGAAGGCGTGTCCGGCAAAATCACGGTGGTCGTACCTTACCATAAGCTGCGCTTAACTTGGAAACGCAAGGAGTGGGACAACCCATCCCGGCTTCAAATCTATGTGTTGTCCACGAAAACGGGAAACACGACCATTGCAATTCACCAGGAGATGCTGGATGACGTTTATATGAGAGAGATCATGAGGCGCTATTGGGATGAGATGCTGACTACCTTACAAAGCCAGGTGATGGTGCCCAAATGAACAGATTCAGTTATTTGGTTCTAAGGGTGAATTGATTGGATTGATTGTATTGATTGTATTGATAGGGCGAGATTTGTTTGTCCGCGGAATACCAGGCGCCTGCATGAGCGTGTTGACTGTTCCAATGATTTGAGGACAGAGGATCCGCTATTACGTCTCGATTGGTGGGTTTGGGGTTAAATGAGGACACAAGATCCGCTATTACATAGAGTATGGCGATAATTCGTGTTATTTAAAGTGAATAGCGGATTCTGAGTCCGGAAGTTCGGCTAAAGTGGCTGTTTTTTTCGAAATAACGGATCTAGTGTCCATTAGTTTGTTTATTCGTCTCTTGGATATCTGCAAGAACTGCAAGAACTGCAAGAACTGCAAGAACTGCAAGAACTGCAATATCTGCAATATCTGCAATATCTGCAATATCTGCAATATCTGCA
>NZ_BIMF01000008.1 GCF_004000945.1 Paenibacillus lautus NBRC 15380 | reverse complement strand
ATAATCATCCATTACAGGAGGTGCTGTCATGATCATGGAGAAGAAGGTGTTAAATATCGGCGTACTGGGCTGCGGCCCCATATCACAGTACGGACATTTCGAGGCTTGCCGGAGAGCGCGCAATGCCAGGCTATACGCGGTATGCGATGTCGCGGAGGATTTGCTGAACCGCATGGCCGAAATCCACCAGCCAGTAATAACCTACAATGATTATGACAAGATGCTGGCCGATCCCGAGGTGGGGGCTGTTATCATTGGCATCGCGGATCAATTTCATGTGGAAGCCACTCTTAAAGCCATTAAAGCAGGGAAACATGTTCTAGTGGAGAAGCCTCTTGGCGTCACCGTCGAAGAGTGTGAGGAGTTGCAGCGGAAGGCACGGCATTCAGGATGTATTGTCCAAATCGGAAATATGAAACGCTTTGACCCCGGCATCACATATGCCAAGCAGTTTATTGATCAAGAAATGGGAGAGATGCTGGCGCTGAAAGCATGGTACTGCGACTCAACCTACCGGTATACGGTCACCGAGAACGTGCAACCCATGGTGCAGCTTAGTCCGAATGCTTTAAGGCCGGAGGGTAATCCGAAGCTGGATAAGCTGCGTTACTTCATGTTGACGCATGGCAGTCATCTGGTGGATACGGCTCGTTTTTTAGGCGGAGAGATAGATAGCGTTACGGCGTGGAACACGCAGAAGTTCGGAGCATATAACTGGTTTGTCACGGTGCAGTATGTCTCGGGCGCAGTAGGACATTTGGATCTTACGGTTGCCGTGCGGATGGACTGGCACGAGGGCTTTCAGATCTACGGCGAACACGGAAGCGTGATTGGCAAGACCTATAATCCTTGGCTTTTTAAGTCCAGCGACGTCGAGGTATTCTCCTCACGCGACGGTTGTTATCACCGTCCGCTCGGGGAAGATGCGCATTTCTTCAAACTGCAGGTTGAAGCCTTTGCGGATACGATTTTGGAGCAGGCACCCATGCGAGGGGCCAATCTGGAGGATGGAGTTGCAGCCATGCGTGCCATGGCGGCAATTGCACGATCGGTGGAGAGCGGGGATACGGTGAAGCTGGCTGATGTAACGGGAGGTGTATGAGGCATGAGGCTGGGCATTTTCTCCAAGACGTTTGAACGACCTACATTGGAGGAAAATTTGGACGCAGTGAAAGCAAACGGACTGAGTGTGATTCAATTCAATCTTACCTGCGCCGGTCTTCGGTCGCTGCCGGACGAGATCGATTTGGAAACCGCGGTGCAAATAAGAGAAGAATGTAAGAAACGGCATCTTCATATGGCCGCAGTTTCCGGAACCTTCAATATGATTCACCCGGACCGGCAGCGCGTGCGGGATGACATTCGACGATTTCGTCAATTGGCAGCCATGTGCCATTCGATGGGGACGTCGGTCATTACCCTGTGCACCGGCACAAGGGATAAGGACAATATGTGGAGGGAACATCCGGACAACGATTCACCGGAAGCGTGGGATGACCTGCTAACGACCCTGCGTGAAGTAGTGAATATGGCAGAGGAGTTCGAGCTGGAACTGGCTATCGAACCTGAGCCTGCCAATGTGATCAGCGATGCCGTCAAAGCCAGACGGCTGCTGGATACGATGGATTCTCCCCGGTTAAAGGTCGTTCTGGATGCAGCGAACTTGTTCAGTCCGACGGAGAGGAGACCCCTGGCAGAAGTTATCGATCAAGCGCTGTCACTGCTCAGCGAACATGTCATTATTGCGCATGCCAAGGATTATTCGACCGTAGACGGACTCCATTATACGGCTGCAGGAACCGGTGAACTGGATTATAAAGCTTACATGAAATTGCTGCACGCTTATCATTTCAAGGGTCCGCTGATTCTTCATGGCCTGCATGAACGTCAGGTGCCGCAAAGCGTCTCTTATCTGAAGTCCCAAATCACAGAGGCCATGTTATGACACGAACTTCAAAGCAATAACAGCAGCACCTATGAATGTTATGGGCTTCTTGGTTCATCCTCATCGAATCTTCACAAGTTTCAGTTACAATGGGGTCTTATGTTAAAGTTGACTTGTACTGACGAAGGATTCAATAAGGAGAAACCCAGAATGAAGACTATATTAATCGTGGATGATGAACCGAATATTCGAGAAGTTCTTGTATCTTACCTGAACAAAGAACATTATCTGACGCTGGAAGCGGCCAACGGTGCCGAAGCGTTCGATTTCCTACGAGAGGAATCCGTCGATCTTGTCATACTGGACCTCATGCTTCCGGATATGGATGGTGAGCGGATATGCCAGGAAATTCGTACGTTCAGCGCGGTGCCTATCATGATGTTAACGGCTAAGGTGGCCCAGAGCAGCCGGATTGGCGGGTTTGCCATCGGAGCCGATGATTATATCGTGAAGCCGTTCGACCCTCGGGAAGTTGTGGCAAGAGTCAAGGCCGTCTTAAGACGGGGAGATGACAGCAAGCTGCTGGCGGACGTTATTGTATATCACCAAGGCGCGCTGGCCATTCATTCGATGAAACACGAAGTTACCTGCCATGGGCAGGTCGTAAATTTGACGCCAAGCGAATACAAACTGCTGCTTCTATTGGCTAAGTACCCCCAGCGCATTTTTTCGCGCGAAGAACTGGTCGATCGTGTGTTAGGCTATGACTTTATCGGCGATATCCGAATTATTGATCAGCATATCAAGAATCTGAGGCAAAAGATTGAATCCGACCCAAGGCAGCCCCAGTATATCATCACCGTTTACGGATTCGGATACCGCTTTGGAGGTGATGGGCCTTGAAGCAGCGGCTGGACCTGAGGCTTGCCGTCATCATTATCAGTATCACGGCAGGGATTCTGATCATGTTTACCGTGATCAATATTGTGACCAACCATTATCATATCGCCATGTTCCAGCAGCAATCATCCGTACATCATGGAATGGCTGAGCTGAATTATCATTTGGAGCAGGCGCAGATGCAATCCATCATTTTGACATGTCTCCTATCAATTGCGATTGCTTCCGTAATAGGCATGTATGTTGCAAGGAGAATATCGGCTCCCCTCGTCCAGATGAAGCGAGCGGCTGAAATGATGACGCGGGGGAATTGGGACATTCGTGTGGCAACCAAAGGGTACGATGAAATCGCGAGACTTGGCTCTTCGCTGAACGAGCTGGCTGTGCAGCTACAGAAGCAGGAGTTGCTTCGCAGGAATATGACCCAAGATATCGCACATGAACTGCGAACGCCGTTAACCACATTAAAGAGTCACACTCGTGCACTAGCGGATGGCATATGGGAGCCGACTGCAGATCGGTTTCAAACGTGCCTGGAAGAGATTGATCGATTGATTCAGCTCGTCACGGAGCTCGAGGATTTGCATGATATGGAATCGCCTGAGTTTCAACTATCCCGATCCAAGCAGGAGCTTGGTCACATCATGGAGAGGGCCATCACCTTGGCGGCAGCAATGTATCATGAAAAAAAGGTGGACCTGCAATATGTCAGCGGTTCGCCGATCCTAGCCGAGGTGGATGCCGACCGGATGCTCCAGGTTCTCATCAATATGTTAAGTAATGCCTTACACTACACGCCAGCTGGCGGAACGGTACAAGCCGAGCTCGTGGACGAAGGGGCAAACGCCCTGATTCGAATCAAAGATTCAGGGCAGGGGATCTCTTCCTCCGATCTGTCGTATATTTTCGAAAGGCTGTATCGGGGTGATAAGTCAAGGAATCGGTTAAGTGGCGGAAGCGGGATGGGGCTGGCCATCGTCAAGCAGCTGGTATCTGCGCATGGCGGTCAGGTATGGGCTGAGAGCGGAGAGAAGCATGCCGGCGGCAGCTGCTTCTATATCCGGATTCCTAAAGAAGAATAGTTGAATGGACATGCAAAAAACCGGATCAGAAGATCCGGTTTTTCCATCCCATTAACTTGGCAGCGGTCTCAACATAATAGTAATCCCCATAGATCAGCGAGACGTTTATATTTTGTCCGGCAGGCAGATGGCCCGTGCCTTCCTTCAGTAAGCCTTCATACGCGGGGTCATCCCATTCGGCGTAATGGGCCGTCAAGGAGTCGATGATACGCAAGGCACTTTCGCGGTACAGAGGGCTTTCGGTTAAAGGCACCAGGTCCGCGATTTCAAGCAGACCGGAAGCAGCGCAGGATGCTGCTGACGTATCCCGTGGTTCGGAAGTGATCGGGGATGATTCCGTCTCTTTACGATCGGATGGTCCCATCACCTTGCGCTCCGCACGAAAATCCCAGCGGGGTATGGAATCCTCCTCAAGGGAAGCTATGAAAAAATGGGCAACCCGTTTGGCGGCTTCTAGATACCTTATATCGCGGGTATAACGATAGGTGTTAGCCATGCCATGCAATGCCCAGGCCGCTCCACGGCTCCACGCAGACTCCGGACCATAGCCTTGTCCTCCCAGCGCTTCGATGAATTCTCCCGTTAACGGATCAAATCGGCAGATGTGCCGAACGGAGCCGTCCGGTCTTATGAAAAACTCGGCAACCGTATTGGCTTGCTCTCTGGCGATATGAGCGAATCTCGGGTCGCCGCTCTCCTCGGAAGCCCAGAGTAGGAGGGAGAGGTTCATGGTGGAGTCGATAATGGACCAGCCTTCATTCCCATGATTCCATGAGGTTGGTTTCACTTGATTCCAAGCACGAATAAATCTGCCGACCGGGTTATACCTCCCGGCCAGCAGGGTAGCCGCCAACAATCCTCTCCGCCTGGCATCCGGATCGCCGGTCAGTTTATATTTGATGACGGCTGTCGGCAGAAATTGAAAGCCGACATCGTGATGAAAATTACTGTCCCCGATAAGCGCTTGTTCAAGTCGAACATCCCATTCCCAAGCCCATTCCTTATACTGCGGCTCCTTGGTCATATCATACATGATCCAGAGCATTCCCGGCCAAAAACCGGAGGTCCACCAGTCGATCCGTGTGGAATCATAGATTCCGTTCGTTGTTGCATGAGGAACTTTGCCTTGGAGCTGTCCCGTCATGCGCGACAGTTTCTTTTCCAATTGTCCCCATAATAACGAATAGGGCGTTATCGTTTCCTGATGTTGTCCGTTCATCGCTAACCTCCCAAAACTGATGTCATCGTTTGGCTAATTATCGCAACTGCTTTGATCCATTGTTCCATAGAACGCTGCCAAATTCTACATATACCGCTTAAGAACTATTGAAATAACAAGCCGATCTTAAAAAAACACAAGCCGCCGATCCAACTAAAAAAAACACAAAGGAACCGATCTTCTTCCATTGCTGCCCGGTCATGAAAACTTATAGGATAAGGATATTCATCACATCCATTTCCTAAGGAGGCGAAAGCCGATGCCGCAAATTACGATTAAAATGTATGAAGGACGCACGGATGAGCAGAAGAACGAAATCGTTGATGTTTTTACAAAGGAGCTGTCACGGATCATTGACCGGGAGCCTGAATTTATCAGCATCCGGTTTGACGAAATTCCGATAGATGACAACGCACCGGCCAATTTGAGAAACAAGAGGTGATGACAGATGGCCGAGCCAAGCAAAGCAGGGGTAAGCCCGAATCTGGGGGAAAAGCTCGATAAACGGAGAAGATTACTTGGCTTCATGTGGAAATACAGGGCGCTGTACTTCATATCGCTGCCGGGACTGCTGTTCTTCGGATTATTCAAATATGTTCCATTAATGGGCTCCGTGATCGCATTTCAGAACTACAATCTGTTTGGGGGCGTAACGGGAAGTCCCTGGGTGGGCCTTGAGCACTTTCAACGCATGTTCCAGCACTATGATTTTTTGAAAATTCTGCGTAATACGCTTCTGCTGGGTACATATGACATTCTGTTTGCTTTTACCGCCCCCATTGTTCTGGCTTTATTGCTCAATGAGGTTCGTCAGGTCGTTTACAAGAAAATAGTCCAGACGATATTCTATGCGCCGCATTTTCTGTCATGGGTTATTGTAAGCGGTATCTTTGTGGGTATCCTGTCTCCTTCATCGGGGATCGTCAATGTGATACTCGGCTGGTTCGGCATAGAGCCGATCTATTTCCTTGGCGAAGATTCCTATATTCGAACGGTATTGGTGGGCTCCGGATTATGGAGAGATGTCGGATGGGGGACCATCATCTATCTGGCGGCGCTCGCAGGCATAAATCCGGATCTCTACGAAGCCTCCGAAATTGATGGAGCGGGAAGATGGCGCCAGACCCTCAGCATTACCCTGCCAGCGCTGCTTCCCGTAATTACGATCCTGTTCCTGCTCAAGATCGGGGACTTCATGGATTATGGGTTTGAACGCGTATTCGTGTTTCAGAACCCGCTTAACATCCAGTCCAGCGAAATCTTGGACACGTACATTTACAAAGCGGGCTTGCAGCAGCTTCAGTACAGCTATGCCACCGCCATCGGGGTGTTCAAATCCGTTGTTGGCTTGTTCCTGATTTCCATTGCAAACACCATCAGCAAGAAAGCGACCGGCGAGTCGCTGTATTAGAGGGGAGTGACAACCAACGTGAAATATGACAGTGCAGGCAGAAAACTGTTTCTTGTATTGAACTATATCATCCTTACCTTTCTTGCCCTCACCATGCTGCTCCCTTTTCTCAATGTCATTGCCCAGTCGTTCAGCAGCCCGGGCGCTATCGATCGCGGAGAAGTGATGTTTTGGCCGGTGGAGTTCACCTTTGCCTACTATCAGCATGTATTCAACGATATCTCCATCTGGAGGGCCTTCGGGATCAGCGTCTATATTACGCTATTCGGAACCTTCATTAATCTGGCGGCAACCGCTTCGCTGGCGTATCCGCTCTCCAGGCCTGAATACGTCGGTCGAAAAACAATCATGATCATCATCCTGATGACCATGATATTCACGGCACCGCTGATTCCGCAATTCATTTTGATGCGCGAGCTGAATCTCGTCAACACGCTGTGGTCTTTGATGCTGCCATCCGCGATCAGCGCATTCAATCTGTTTGTGCTTCGAACCTTCTTCACCCAAATTCCGAGCGAACTGATCGATTCGTCCCGAATCGATGGATGCAGCGAGGTCCGTACCCTGTGGAGCATCGTGCTTCCGTTATCGAAACCGGCGCTGGCGACGGTAGGGATATTCTACTCCGTGACCAATTGGAACAAATATATGGACGCCCTTTACTATATCAATGATCGGACCAAGTATCCGCTCCAGGTCAAATTGAGGGAGCTTCTGGTGAACGAGGGCCTGACCGATACGGGCAACATGGCATTTGAAGCAAGCTCCCAATCCGTTCAAGGCATTCAGATGGCGGTGATTCTGGTAGCCACGCTGCCCATCATTCTCTTGTATCCGTTTCTGCAGCGCTTCTTCATTCATGGGATGATGATCGGGTCGATCAAAGAATAACCCTAAAAAAACGACAAACCGAGCCAAAGACATTCCTTGTTCCCGCCCAGACGGCTCACTATACTGATATTAAGTTTGAAAGCGCTATTATAAGCGACTATATTAGCTTGAAAAGAGGGGTATTCATGAGAAAAAGCTGGACACGTGCGCTTACATCAGGTCTCGTACTGGCCATGCTCGTTGGCTGTTCGGGTAACAATGGCGGAGGCGGAGGAGCCAATGCGAGCGGCGACAGCCAAGGCGGGAATGAAGCGGGAGCCACGAAATTTTCCATTTCGATGCGGACGCTTAACGTATCCTACGTTGAGAAAAATCCGGATATCAACAAGGATAAGTACGTGCTGGAGTTAGAGAAAATGACGAATACGGACCTGGATATCCGTCTGATTCCGCATAACGAATATCAGGATAAAATGGTGCAAATGTTCGCAACGAATGACATTCCGGATGTGGTGCAGGGCACTGGCGGAATCAGCGGTCCCGAGCTGGCGGGTGCCGTGGAGAACGGAGTCTTTCTTCCGCTGAACGACCTCCTGCAGGAGCATGGGCAGGACCTGCTCAAGTTCATCCCCGAGGAAGCCTGGAAGCGGATGACGGATTCCAAGACGGGCAATATCTACGGAATTCCCGAAATCTTGTCCAATCCGTCCAGACGGGCCACATGGATTCGGACCGACCTGCTGGAGAAGGTAGGCAAGGAGATCCCGACAACGGTGGAAGAGACGATGGATGTTCTGCGCGCGTTCAAGGAAGCCGGGGTGGAGCAGCCTTATGCCGGACGTCAGAATTTCAAATATGCGGATACCTTCTTCGGTGCCTATGACGTGCTGGGTTACCTGAACCAATTCAAGGTATTCCCGGACGGGAAGGTAAAGCCAACCTTCTTTGATGAAGAAAACATGAAGCAAGCGATTCAGATCTACAAGACGATGCACGAGGAAGGATTGATCAGCAAGGAATTTGCGACGATTGAAAGCGCGGATTTCAAATCCATTGTCACGAGCGGCAAAGCGGGCATGTGGTCCATGAACGCGAATGAGCTTCCGATCTGGGGCACCCAGCTGAAGGAGAATGTGCCGGACGCGAAAGTAGCGCTGATTCCTTCCCCTGTAGGCCCAGACGGTAAAGGGGGATATGCCCATTACAATCCGGTCACGCGTTCCTTCTTCATCAACGCAAAGGCGAAGGATAAAGCGGAGGATATCGTGAAGTTCTTCAACTGGATGGTCAGTGAAGATGCGGAATTGTTCTTCAGCTTCGGCATTGAGGGCGAGGATTATCAGGTAACCGACGGCAAGCCGGTCTTCGAGGTTCCAACGGACACGGCAGGTGCGGATAAGATGCGATATTTGAACTACTGGCTGTGGCTGGTGCAGGACACGACCTACAACAAACGCGTATCCGAGTTGTCCGATTCCGGCAAAGAGCTGATTGATGCTTTTGATAACATGCTTACGAAAGAGGGCCGCCGCGGCATTGAATTCGATCCGCGTCTGGAGGCGATGGTGAAATATCCGGAGCTGAATCCGAAATCGGATGAACTGCCGCCGCTGATTCTGGAGCATGTGCTCCGCATGGTATACGGCAGGGAGCCTATCGATAACTACGGCAAGGTGCTCGAGGAATATCTGTCCAAAGGCGGCAGCGAGATTATTGAGGAAGCTACGAAACGATATAACGAAAAAGAAAACGCTTTCGAATAAGCGGAGCATGTTTTAGTATAGTGTTGAAGAATGACTCCTCTGCTTGTCTGGCAGAGGAGTATCTTGCTAAAGCTAAACTACTCTCGCTGTCTTGAAAGGGGAATGGGTGATGTACCGCATTCTGGTCGTTGATGATGAACCTATGATAAGAATGGGCTTGGCGAAACTGATCACGCAGACGGATCCGGCCATGATTCAAGCGGCAACGGCCGGCAACGGCATGGAAGCATTGGAAGCGATCCAGACGACACGACCGGACTTTATTTTTACGGATATCAAAATGCCCAAGATGGACGGCCTGGAGCTAAGCAAGCAGCTATATGAAACATACGGCGATATCACGGTTGTTGTCATCTCCGGTTACGGCGATTTCGAATATGCCCAGAAATGCATGTCCTATGGCGTTAAGGAATATCTGCTCAAGCCCGTGACCAAATCGGTGGTACATAACACCATGAATAAATTGATGGCGGATCGAAAGTCCATGCAGGAGAAGCAGCGGTTCTATTTTCCGCTCTCCAAGCTGGAGGATTGGCTGGAGCAGCTCGAGCTGGCCGTATGGCATTTGCAAATGAACGATATCCAGAACAAACTGCAAGAAATCGAGGATTATTGCAGTGAGCGCAGGCTCGAATCGATTCAGCTTCAGGAGCTGCTGGATGAGCTGTACGCGAAACTGATCAAGCAGTTAAACGGCCGGGATGTGTATTCGTTCGAGCGTATGACAGGTATCTCGGGGCCTGCACCCGGAGGGAACCATCATTATTTCGAGAGATTCCGTCATGCCGTGGATCAGACGGTAAAGCTCATACGCGACAAGAGGAAAGGAAATGCCAAGGAGCCTGTAGAGGAAGCGAAAGCCTATATAGAGCGGAACTTATCCCGCGATCTCTCACTGGATGAGGTTGCGGATATGCTCGGACTCAACCCGTCGTATTTCAGTCAGCTGTTCAAACAGATGACGGACGAGACCTTTGTCCATTATCGGATCAAGAAACGAATGGAGAAGGCGAAGAAGCTCCTTGCCATTCCGCATTATAAAATAACGGATATTTCGTTCGAAGTGGGGTATGCGGATCATCCTCATTTTACCAAAACCTTTAAGAAGGTCACCGGCTATACCCCTTCCGAATACCGGGAGCTGCTGGGGATCGAATGATGCGCAAGAGCCTGTCTCGTCAAATCTTTTTGTACTTCTTTATCGTCATATTGTTCTCGCTATCTACGGTCGGCGTTTTCTTCTATCTCAAATCATCCGAAGCGATTGATGAACAGGTCGAGAAGTATATGACCACCGTCATCACGAACGCCGCAAGGCAAACGGATAATCAGCTGAAGATGTTTGAGCGGATCAGCAATACGATTTTGCTCCAGGATTCGGTGAAGCGATTTTTGGATATGGACCCCAGCGACAGCTATGAGCATTACCGGTTCACCAATCTCATCCGAAAGGATGTCTTTCAGAAGATCTTCATTCAATACCCTACCCAGACCCATATGATGTACATTCTTGGGTTTCATGGCCGGTCGATTTTTGATCAGAATCAGAATTTCTCCGCCATGTCGATCGATCCGTCGGACCGTCTTCGTGAACTGAGGGAGAAGACGCCGGGGAACGGGGAGATTGTCATTTTGAAGACCAGCCTGCTGGAACAGGATCGGGACAACGTCATTACGGTTGCCCGCAAAATCCGGGGAATGAACTCGTACGACGTGAAAGGCGTGCTTGCGGTTGAGTTCAATGAAGATCAGCTGTCGGGTTTATGGAACGGCGTCGATCTCGGGGAGCAGGGCTTCTTCTTCATCCTGGATCGCGAAGGTGAAGTCGTTTATGCCCCTGAGCACGTGGATATGGACGGAATTACTTCAACCGACCTGCCGGAGCGCATTATCGCCAAAGGCGATCATCGCTTCATTGAACCGGTGTTAGGCGAGAAAGCGATGATCATCTCGCGGCAGTCCGAGTATTCAGGCTGGAGCCTCGTCATTATGATGCCGCTGGATGAGCTTCGGGCACCGATTTCGGGGATTCGGTCCACCACCATTATCGTAGGCTTCGTTACGCTGATCATAGCGCTCATTCTTGCCTATAGATTCGGCAAATCGATCGTGAACCCGATCCGCAATCTGAAGAACGGGATGAGGCAGACGGAGAAGGGAAACTGGACGCATATCACCGATGTGAAGCCGCGGGAGGACGAGATCGGCGGATTGATCCATAGCTACAATCTCATGGTCAGTCGCTTGTCCGATATGATCGAGCAGGTATACGACACGGAGCTCCACAATCAGAAAACGCAGCTGGAGCTGCAGGACATCCAGCTGGAGCGCCAGCGGGCAGAGTTCCAGGCGCTCCAATTACAGATCAATCCGCATTTTCTGTACAACACGCTGGAAACGATCAATTGTTACGCGATCGTTCAGGATTCCGACGAGATCTCGGACATGGTGGAGGCCATGGCTTTCATGCTTCGATATTCCATTCAGACCAACCTGGAGGAAATCACCATTGCCAACGAGCTGAACCATGTGCGGCATTACATGATGATCTTAAAGCATCGGATCGGGCGCGATTTCGAGATCGAGGTGGCGACGCCGCCCGAGCTCCTATTGGAGAAGATGGTCAGGCTCTCCTTACAGCCGATTGTCGAAAATATTTTTCAGCATGCTTTTCCGGAAGGGATCGAAGTTTGGCATTACATTCGGATCGACACGAGAATCGAACAGGACAACTTGCTGGTTATCGTCGAGGACAACGGGGCAGGCATAGCGGTCCATAAGCTTCATAAACTGCGCAAAAGGCTCGAGGAAAACCGCCTGGTCGATGATGAAGAGGGGATGCATGCGCGGCGAAGGGGTGGCATCGGCATCGTGAATGTCCATCGGCGAATTCAGATGGTTTACGGCGAAGAGTACGGGATAACGGTTCATAGTTCGCCGGATCAAGGCACAAGCATCGTCATGACGATGCCGCGAATGGAAAGAGTGCGTGAACAAGAAAGCAGACTGAAACAGCTGCAAACCTAATCAGGAGGGATCAACATGCATATTAACTTATCGGGTAACATCGCTTTAGTCACAGGTTCGAGTGGAGGGATCGGTCGTGCGGTAGCATTGAGGCTGGCAAGAAGCGGGGCCAAGGTTGCCCTGAACTATCTAAACAGCAGGGAAGCCGCCGAAGAAGCCGTAGCGGAGATTCGAAGTTTAGGCGGCGAGGCTTATGCATTTCAAGCAGACGTCACGCATGTGGAGCAGGCAGAGGCACTCGTTGCTGAAGTAGAGAAGGCATTCGGCGGCCCGGTTACGATTCTGGTTAATAATGCAGGGCATTTGGTTGAGCGTCTGGCGAATGCGGAAATGATCGAGGAGCTATACAACAAGGTTATGGATGTAAATATGAAAAGCACGGTATTCGTGAGCAAAGCTGTCATTCCGGGGATGAAAGCCGCAGGTCAAGGTCGCATTGTCAATATGACCTCCGTAGCGGCACATAACGGCGGCGGACCGGGCGCAAGCATTTATGCAGCCAGTAAAGCTGCCGTCCTGAGCTTTAGCAAGGGGCTGGCGAAGGAGCTTGCTGCAAGCGGTATTAATGTGAACGCCGTATCGCCAGGCTTTATCGGACAAACAGCGTTTCACGCCACCTTTACCCCGGATGACGCGCGAAAAGCAACGATCAAGGGCATTCCGCTCGGCCGAGAGGGCACCCCGGACGATGTCGCTGGCTCCGTTCTGTTCCTCGTCTCGGAGCTGTCTTCTTATCTAACGGGGGAGACGATCGAAATTAACGGCGGTATGTTCATGCGATGAGGGATTGGATGAAGGTCAACGCGAAGTCGAAATTCTATCCTTGGAGCGAACGCACAATCGATATCCTGAAGGCCGAGCTTGATCAAGTCATCGACCGGCGGCTGGATGTTCCAGTTGACCCAGGCGGCTGGTGGCACCAATATGTGTGTCCCGAACATCATACGGAACTGGTGTTTGATCCGCTGGAAGCTGACTGCAGCAGCTTCCGTTGTCCGCATGGCTGCGAATGGGAAGGAGAACCGTATCGGGGAGCATGGCTGGTATTCAAGCATCAGGCCATGGCCCGATATGCTCTGCAATCTGCCGCCGTCTATGCAGGCACGGGGGAGGAGGCTTACGCCGATCTTGGAAAAAGGCTGATCGTCCGCTATGCGGAGCAATTTCCGCTATACCCTGTACATCCCGATGCCCAGCCCTGGATGCTGAAAGGTCGCGCATTCCATCAGGCTTTGACCGAGGCCATCTGGGCAACGACATTGCTTCGCGGCTACCTGCTGCTGGAGGATGCGCAAGTGTCGTTCGACGAGGCTGACCGCCGGAAGATTAATCAATTCCTGTATATGCTGGAGAGCAGCATGACGGAGTATCATCATATTTTGACCCGGGAGCGCGGAAATCCAGAGAACAACTATACCGCCTGGCTGATTGCCGCGCTGTTCAGCATCTATGCGGTACAAGGCGAAACGGAGAAGCTGCGGCAGCTGGTCGTGAAGGAAGGCGGCCTGCGGCATCATCTCAGCATTGCCATCAGGCCGGATCAGCTTGAATTTGAAGGCAGCATGTATTACCACGTATTTGTACTCCGTGCTTACCTGATTGCTGCGGAAATGGGGGCCAGAGTTGGTGAAGAGCTTTTTTCCCTGAGAGGAGAGCAAGGCCAATCCATGCAGGGAATGCTGGAGGTACTGGTTCGATTGTCAGACCAAAACGGATTTCTGCCTGCACTTCACGACGGTCCTTATTGCAGGGCTCCATATGCGCGAGAAATTGCCGAAATAGCGGAAATCGGTTTATCCGTATATGGGGACAAGAGCTATCAGCAATTGCTAGACAATGTATATCGTGAACTGAATGGAGAAGCCGGCCGGATCGGCATGCTGGAAGCTCTGCTATACGGAATGAGCCATTGGGATGGGAGATACGGAATGGCTGCTTCTGAGGCGAAGGGTTCTCATAAGGAGACAACGGGTGGAGTATGGGAAGTAGGGGACATCATCGAAGTCCGAGTTACACGAGAAGTCCAGGCAGCAGGCGATGCAGAACATGCAAAACAAGCAGGTTATGAACATGATGGTAATGAAGCATGGGGCATCGAAGGCAGAAACGAGAACGACTTGCCCGATCTGTGTACGCCTTCCGTCTTTCTTCCTCACAGTGGATTCGCTCTGTTAAAGTCGTACCATTCGAATGGGCTTCATGCGTTGGTCGATTTTGGCCCTCATGGAGGATCACATGGTCACTTCGATAAACTTAATTTGATGATTCATGTCGGGAACCAGCCTCTTTCACCAGACCGTGGAACCGTACCGTACGGTTCGATCCTGAAGAAGGAGTGGTATCCCCATACAGCCTGCCACAATACCGTCTCGGTAGGAGGCCGTTCCCAGAATCCGGCAGAAGGCAAATGTATACGGTATGAATCCGCTTCAAACCGTTCCTATATTTGGGTTCGGGCCGATGAGGCCTACGATCAAGCCATTCTGGACCGGCATTTGATATTGACGGAAGATTGGCTGCTGGATTGGTTTGAAGTGGAATTGGATGAACCGGCAGCCGTGGATTGGTGGTTCCATTACGTTGGCATGGGACAGCTGAGCGGACTTCCAAATACTGATCAGGGCCACGTTAAAACGGATCTTGGAAACGAAGATGGATACGCATATATAAAAGAGAGGTGCACCCGCGTCTTGTCCGAGGATGGCTTGCCATTCAATCTCCACATTGCCAATGCATCAGGGCCGCTGGCGGTAATCTCATTTATCGCCTTCGAGGGGATGGAATGCTCACAGGTGGAGTCACCTGGGCTTGCTGACGATCCCAGCCGCCTCATGGAAGGAATCCGGCTTCACCGATTAGATTCGAAAGCCCGCTTCATTGCCGTCTATCGTGCCGGCGATGAGCCGATCACTATGGGATGGACGCGTTCAGAGGATGGGGACTGGCTCAGCCTGTCCGATGGAAGGACCGCGAGAAACTTCACGATGACCAACAACGGGTTGAAGGAGAGGGTACTCGATGAAAACCTTGTTTGAACCGAAAAGCGGATTATTGTCCGTGCCATATCAACCGGATGAAGAGAGTAGGCTGCTTGAGAATCCTCCCCGTTTCACCTGGATGCCGGGACAGCTGGAGAACGACCGTTATATGCTGCAAATTTCGACCTCGCCCTCGTATGAAACGGAAGCAACAACGACGATATCGCCGATTCCCTATAACTTATACACGCCGGAGCAACCGCTGGAGCCGGGTACTTATTATTGGCGCTATGCCTTGCTGACCGGGGAGCAAGTGGAGGATACGGCAGATTTGGACCATAACCGTTCTTCTTGGAGCCAATCCCGAATGTTTGATGTCCCGGAGGGGCTGCCCGAAACTCCCCTGCCTGGCAGAGGGCAGCGGTACGAAAGCACGCATACCGGTCATCCGCGGTTATGGCTGGACGAAAAGGGGATTGAGGCGTTCCGGGAATGTCTCCGAAAGGATGATGATTACTGCGGCTGGCGCGCTTTTTACGAGAAATCGGTCCTTCCGTGGCTGGATAAGCCGTTAATTCCGGAACCGGAACGTTATCCTGGCAATAAGCGTGTCGCCAAGCTGTGGAGAAAAATGTACATGGATTGCCAAGAAACGCTGTATGTTATCCGGCACTTAAGCGTGGCAGGGGTCATTTTGCAGGATGATGTTTTGATAACCAAAGCGAAGACGTGGCTGCTCCACGCGGCCCGGTGGGATACGGAAGGTACAACGTCCAGAGATTATAACGATGAAGCCGCGTTTCGGATGGTGGGTGCACTTGCATGGGGATACGACTGGCTCCACGATTACCTCAGCGCAGAGGAGATTGATCTCGTCAGGGGAGCCCTTCTGCGACGTACGGAGCAGGTGGCCTTCCATGTGATGGAGCGCTCGAAAATCCATCATGTCCCTTATGACAGCCATGCTGTTCGTTCGTTGTCCTCCGTTCTTGTTCCGGCCTGTATTGCCATGCTTCATGAAGAGGCTGAGGCACAGACATGGCTGGATTACACGCTGGAATACTACGCCTGCCTCTATTCGCCTTGGGGCGGAGAAGATGGAGGCTGGGCCGAGGGGCCGCTCTATTGGACAACGGGCATGGCATTTGTGATCGATGCGCTCAATCTCATTCGCAACTACGTAGCCATCGATTTCTATCAACGGCCGTTCTTTGGGCGCACGGGCGATTTCCCACTCTACTGCAGCAGTCCGGATACGATCCGGGCCAGCTTCGGGGACCAGTCCTATCTCGGCGAACCCGTCAGTCTGAAGACGGCTTTCAATATTCGCCAGTTTGCAGGCATTACAGGGAATGGATTATATCAGTGGTATTATGAACAAGTAGCCAAGGCGGATACGGACGCCGACTCCAAGTTTTACAATTACGGCTGGTGGGATTTCCGTTTTGACGATATGCTGTATCGGCATGATTACCCTCAGGTGGAAGCTGTTTCTCCTTCTGTTACCGTTCCGTTTTCTTTAGATAACGTCTCGGAACCAAAGGATGGAACCATCCAATCCGTCAAATGGTTCCGCGATATTGACTGGGTGGCGATGCATCACCGCATGGATGATCCGAATGAGCACATTATGCTGCTTGCAAAGAGCAGCCGTTACGGTTCCATGAGCCACAGCCACGGTGACCAGAACGGATTCCTGCTGCACGCGTATGGTGAACCTCTCGCTATTGAGAGTGGATATTACATCGCTTTTGGAAGCACGATGCATATGAATTGGCGCAGGCAGACGCGTTCCACGAACAATATTCTCATCGATGGCCATGGTCAGTATGCGGGAAAAGATAAGGTGCTTTGCATCGAAGCCAGCGGAAAGGTCGAGCAAGTAGATGCTTCATCGGGTTATGGATACGCGCGTATGAACGCGACGCAGGCCTATCGGGAGAATGTCCCTTATCTGGAGCGGTATGTGCGCGAGGTCTATTTTTTTGACGAATCTTATTTTGTCATCGTGGATACGGTGGATCTTGCCAAGCCAGCCAGCATCGAGTGGCTGTTTCATACCCTGAACCGGATGAAGCTGTCGGGGCAGACGTTTCGGGTGATGGGCAGCAAAGCTGAAATGGAAGGGCGATTTGTGTACAGTTCATCCGGCGACTTGTCGCTGAACCAGCATAATCAATTCACTGACGTCGATCCCGAAGAAATTGAAGGGCTGGATAACCAATGGCATCTGCATGCTGAAACGAAATCAGCCACAAGTCATCGCATCGCGACCCTCCTGGTTCCCATGAGGGCACATGAGAGTAAATACGTCTCGTATTTTCTGGACGATCAGGACCATGGGGTTCATATCTATTTCACGAATGAAGACGGGAACACAAGAAAGGTAGAAGTGCCTAAGGCATATTAGCTCTTAGAGGCGCTGATTCGATCCAGAATTCACAAAATAGACTCAACTTCAGCGAAGCTGCTGTATGTGGAGTCTTTTTTTGCATATTCGTCACCATGCTTATGATTCAGCTGGCGTTTTCGTACAGGTCATGGCCGCAGATCGTTCGCTAAGGAGTGTTCTGGAATCCGGATCTATAACTGCCTAGCCTGAGAAGGCGTCATGCTCTTGTACTGTTTGTACAGCTTGGTAAAATAATTCGGGTTGCTGCAGCCGACGATGCCGGCAATCTCCGTGATGGTCAACGACCGTTCACGGAGCAGCTTCTCCGCTTCATTGATCCGTGTCAGGTTGACGTAATCCACGAACGTGCGCCCCGTTAAGCGCTTGAACATTTTGCAAAAATGAAACGGATTCAAACCGACCTCTGCAGCGGCGGTCTCTACCGACAATCTCTCACCAATGTTGCTCTCGATGTGCTGAATGAGTTTTTTATAACGATCCCGATTCGCAAAATACGGCTCGGCCGACTTCTCCGTGAACGGTGTGGGCATGAATGTACGTGCCAGCAGAACGAACAGGGTGTACAGTTTGGACTTGGCAATGAGCTCATAGGCCGGACGGCGGGCAACAAGCTCTTCAATGACTTCATCCAGCAGCGGATAGCAGTCTGCGCCAGCAGGGTGGTTCTCGGCAGGCTTGACCGGGAAACGGAGCCGGCCTTCCATATAGGGGGCGACATAACGCACGTGAATCGGATCATGGAGGAAATCGTTAAAGAGGGATGCATTCACCACGACACAATCAAATCGCACGTCGCCATCTTCAAGGGCATATCCCACGTGCAGGCTGCCGCCGGGGATGATGATAACTTCTCCAGCCTTTACGTCATACGGAGTTGTATCAATATGGAATACCGCGTGCCCTTGGCGCATGCTAATGATCTCAAAGTGTTCATGCCAGTGGAGATACAGGATACAGTCTTTCGTTTTGGCATGGGAGCAGAAGTTATTAAATACCTGCACAGGATAGGCTTTATAGTCAAGTCTCGTATTTTCATGAAGCTCTCTTGGATTGGACAAAAGAATTCACCTCGGACCGCAAGATAAGAGTGGTAATGCACAAGGTTGTATAGAGAAATTGTTGAGTTTCGCCATTATAATGAAGTTGCTTCATTTACATTAAGCCAATATTGGAATGATGACAACGGTTTAGGATGTATTATTGTAAGCGGTTTACAACATTATGACGTATTCAGGGGGAGTTAGCGAGTATGACCACGACATTTAAAGTTGTGATAGCAGGATGCGGCAGTATGGCGAATACATGGGCGGAATATGCGAAAGGGCGAGAGGACGTTGAAATCGTGGGCCTCGTGGATATTCAGGAGAAATTTGCAAAGGCATTTGCCGATCGGCATGGACTTTCTTGTCCCACATATACCAATATTACGGAGGCTCTTACTTCAAGCGAAGCGAATATCGTATTTGATGTGACCATTCCCGCCAGCCACTATGGGATTAGCACGGCAGCGCTTAAGCACGGGTGTCATGTATTCAGCGAAAAACCGTTAGCGGAATCGATGACGGAATGCCTGGATATTGTGAGGCTCGCAGAGTCGGCAGGCAGAACCCATGCCGTCATGCAAAACCGCCGATTTGATCCGCGAATTCGGGCATACAAGGATTTGATTGAAAGTGGAGTGATTGGAAAGCCCGGGTTCATAGGGGCGGATTTTTTCCTTGGCGCCCATTTTGGCGGGTTTCGGGACCTGATGGACAGTCCCCTGCTGCTTGACATGGCCATTCACACCTTCGATCAGGCCCGAATGATCAGCGGAGCCGATCCGGTATCCGTATACTGTCAGGAGTTTAACCCACCGGGTTCCTGGTATGCCGGTAACGCGATGGCGATATGCATCTATGAAATGTCGGACGGCTCCGTGTTCAATTACCGCGGTTCCTGGTGCGCCGAAGGAGCCCAAACCTCCTGGGAAGCCGCATGGCGCGTAACGGGAGGGAAAGGGACTGCGATCTGGGATGGCCATGATGATATTTATGCGGAGATCGTGGCGGAAGGGGATCAATCAGGAAACTTTATCCGGAAGTATGAACGGATTGAAGGGACGCTGCCCGAAATGGAGAGGACCGGACATCACGGCTGCCTGGAAAATATGTTTCATGCTCTCGAAGCCGGCATCAAGCCGGAGACGGATTGCAGCGACAACGTCTACAGCATGGCGATGGTGCTGGCTGCATTGGAAAGTGCCAAGACGGGACGGAAAGTCTTGATATCGGAGTTCATAAAGGGTTGAAGGGAACGGGTGAGTAACCTTCCGACACTTTGATGCAACTTTGGTCTTGGCTGGACGGTAGCCTGCTCTTGCAGGTGTAGTTGGGGACGAAAACAATAGGGTAAATGAAGCCGCGGATTCGCGGCTTTTTTTGTTTTAAGTACCGTGTTGAGAAGATTAGACAGTACCTGCTTTTTCGGTGCGAATGATGCATGAAGCAGGAAGAAGGAAAAAGGTATCATTCCAGTGGTCCTTCCTTCGAAGACACCCCTCTTCCAGAGAGGGACAAAGCCGTGCTACAATATAGCACAAGCATAAGTAAAACGCTTAACCTGGAAGAGAAAGGAATGACCTCTTTGCAGCAAAACTGGTATCGCAAGCTGCTTCTTTCCTATTTTCCCATTTTCCTTATCACCATTACAATTATCGTGTTTCTTTCTTTCATCATGTTTAATGAGGCCTCACGCGAAGAGGCAGCCAAAGCAAACGGGATTTCCACGAGATTTATTATGGAAGACCTGGACCGCTCCATCCATGCCATTGAGATGAACGTGCTGAACGAAGTGGAGACGACTTCCCTTTACTCAAGCTATCTGTTTAGTCCCCCGTCATCCGATCAGAATCTGATGTATTCGCTGGTGAAACGTCTTCGCGTGCTGCAGACGGACAGCGATCTGATTGAATCGGTCTATTTGTACCGTCACTCGGATCAGTCGGTGCTGACTACCAGCGGACAGAGCTCGCTCTCATCGTTTCCGGACCGTCCTTTTATCGAGCACGCCGTGAAGGAGCACGATTACCGGGGATGGTCGGCCGTACGCTCCATGACGGGCCTGGGCGAGAACGAGCCGAAGCAGGTCATCTCCATGTACAAAAATTTGCCTCTCCCCTTCGGAAGTCAGGGTCTGCTCGTGATTAACGTCAGCATGTACCGGTTGGAGCAGATGATCAATCCGATGATAAATGACAGCGTTTCCTTTTTGAATATTCTGGATTCGAGCGGAGAGCTGATCTTCGAAGCGTCCCAGACGGGAGAGGACAACCGGGCCAAAGAAGGAAAGGTGCTGACAACGCTGCAATCGGAACAGCTGGGCTGGACTTTTGAAAGCGGTCTCCGCGCGGGCCAGCTCTATGCCTGGGTGTCGGTCGTATCCTATATCTGGGTCGTCATCGGCTTCGTGACTGTGGTGCTTGCCGTTATTTATATCGTTTATATTAGCAGGCGGAATTATCAACCGATCAAAGCCATGATGAATCGCATTGAGTCCATTCAGCTCAACATGCCGCAGGCGGCCAAGGATGAACTATCCATGATCGACAGTGCACTTGAAAGCCTGATCAACAGGTCCATGGATTATGACAAAAAGCAGGATGAGAATCTCCAGCTTCAGCGCAGTCAGCTGTTTATGGACCTGATCGGCGGGCAGAAGCTCGAGGCGGAGCTGCAATCCCGGATGAGCGAGCTGACCCCGATGACCCTGCCGAAACAACCGGTTGGCTACGTTATGATGCTCGGTGAAATCAATGATTACAGCAGCTTTCAGGACGTTCATACCGCTCGAGACCAGAATGTGTTGAAGTTTGCGTTGATGAACGTGTTCCAGGAGCTTTCACGCAATGCCGGCTTCAACAGCTGGCTCGAATGGATCTCCGGAAGCCGCGTCGGTATTCTGATCGCGCTGCCGGAGGTAAAAGGTGAGACTCGTGCAGCATTAATCCATGCTGCTGAGGAATGTCGCGGCTGGATCGAGGACAAGCTCCGCCTGCCTTTGAGATTCGGGCTGGGCAGCACGGTCACCGGGCTTCATGAGGTCGGGATTTCGTACCGCTCAGCCTCGGAGGTGCTCGGTCATCGATTGGCGATGGGGGATCATGGTGTACTGGTCGGCGATGAGCTGTCTAAGGGCGATTTAAGTCACCTGCTTCCTTATTTGACGGAAATATCGGAGCTGGTCAAGGACTTTCGCTTAAATAACGAAGGCTGGAGAACCCGTCTGCAGGATATGTTCGCTTCGTTCAAGGAGGAGCGGCTGAAGGATGATATCATCCGTTCCCTGGTCAACAGCATGCTTCAGCTGCTGTCCCGGGAGGTCGGGGTGTTATCCGACGAGCTGCGGAATCAGCTTTCGGAGTGTAAGGATCATGTGCTGGCGGGAGCAGCGACCCTGGAGGAGCTGCAGAGCAGGATCAGCGAGCAGTTAACGGATACTTACCGTACTTACGTTGCGCTCAGCGAAACCAAAAGCTACCGGGCCATGATCAGCGAGATGAAACATTATATCGAAGAGCATTTTGAAGATCCGGATTTGTCCCTGAAGCATCTTAGCGACCGTTTTCAGATTTCCGGCAAATACGCAAGCTATCTATTCAAAATGGAATACGATATGAAGTTCGTTGATTTCCTGGTTCAGCTGCGGATGAAGCGGGCGGAGGAGCTGCTGGCGGAGACCGAGTTCTCCATACAGGAAATTGCGGAGAAAATCGGGTATGCAAACGCCATTACGTTTGGGCGGGTGTTCAAACGGACGACCGGTGTGACGCCGGGAGATTTCCGCAAGTTGAAGATGAAGCCCTCTCCTGGTATGGAGCCCGGATCCTAAAAAAGCGACTTGGATTGCGAAAGCGGTTTATGATTATAGTTTATCAAGAAGCGGGTGCAGAAGTTTCCGATCGGGAGCGGCACTCGTTTCGTATTTTTGAAAAATCACAGCATGGACCTCATTTGGCGGGATGTTCTACATAGGATCAAACCATGGATGCAGCAAGGCTTTAAGGCGATTGTGCGAAAACGGTTTATGATGCGAAAATAGTCATTGCTAAACGGAGAAACCTTGTAACCATACGGGTTCTGTCGTTTGGAATTTGGTTTATTGTCATTCCCGGGCCTCTGAGGCATACTGAGGACACCCGATAGGTTAAGCGCTTACATTAATGGTTCCCGAAGCACTTTAGGGATGTATCCGCAGGATATATTCCATTAAAAGATCGGCGCGAAACGGCAGGGCAACTATCAAAATAAGAAAAGGGGATGTAACTATGGCGGCAAGCAAGAAAAAGTGGGGAAAGCTCGCAAAGCTCTCGCTCGTTATGCTGATGGCCGGAACGGTCGTATTATCCGGGTGTTCATCAGGCTCGGGCAGCAGCACCAATACCTCTAGCGGAAGCGGAGATTCCGGCTCTAATGATGGTAAGCAGGTCACGCTGAAGGTCGAAATTTTTGACCGCGGCAATACGCCGAAGCCATACACCATAACCGACAGTTACCTTACGAGATACATCCAGGACAACTTTGGAACTCCTAACAACATTAAGATGGAATTCGTACCGGTACCCCGTTCGGAGGAAATTAAGAAGCTGAACGTTCTGATGGCCAGCGGCGGCAACGTGCCGGATATCGTTTTTACGTACGATACCCCCACCTTCAATCGCTACGCGGAGCAGGGCGGATTGACGGAACTAACCGATCTGATCAACGAGCACGGTCCGAACCTGAAGGAATTCCTCGATGAGGACGCGATGAGTTACGGCCAGTACATGGGCAAACAGTTTGCCGTTCCTGGAAAACGGGCTTTCCTGGGTAAGTATTCTTCCTTTATCCGTACCGACTGGTTAGAGAAGCTTGGCATGGACGTGCCACAAACCACGGATGAGCTGTACGATGTCTTGAAAGCTTTTAAAGAAAAGGATCCGGGCGAAACCGGCGGCAAGGTCATTCCTTTCGGCATGACAATCGAACCGGCTCAATACGATCCGTTAATCTGGTCCTTCATCCAGCCGACCACGGATGAACAGAAGTACACGCAGCTCCAAAAGCTCGGGGCCAATGACTATCCGACCCTGCTTCCCGGATTCAAGGATGCGCTTCAATTCTTCAACAAGCTGTACAATGAGGGGCTGATCAGCCGTGACTTCAGTTTGGACGAAGACAAGAAGCAGTTGACCCAGGATGTAACGAATGGCCTCACTGGCTTCCTGACAGAGGATTATCCGAACTTGTACTACGCGGACGGCACCTATGATACGCTGCTGAAAAACCAGCCGGATGCCAAACTGGAACCGATCGATCCATTCACCAACTCCGAAGGTAAGCGCGCGAAGCCAGAATATGCGCCAAACGGCATGTATATCATGATTCCGAAAACAAGCAGCCATGCTGTAGAAGCGATTAAATACCTGAATTGGATGGCGGATCCTGACAATCTGCTGGCTCTGCAAAACGGCGTGGAAGGTGAAAACTATGAAATGGTGGATGGCATTCCCGTCATGAAGACCGACGCTCCTCAAGATGTGATTGATCGTCTTTACAACTCCGGCGACATTGCCATTATCGCAAACGGCAACTTTGTTGGTGACGAGGCACAGAACCGGGAGAAGCTGACGACCAACTTCCCAGAGAAGTTCCAGGATCTGCACCGCAAGGCCGTCGAAATTGCGGCAACGGATACGTTTAAGCCGGTCAACTTTGACCGACCGATCGAAGCTGAAGCGAAGTACGGCACGAACCTCCAAGCTAAATACGAAGAGATGATCGTAAAGACGGCGATGGCCAAACCGGAAGACTTCGAGAAAGTGTTCGAAGCTACCATGAAGGATTACATGGTCAGCGGCGGCCAGGCGATTCTTGATGAGCGGACCAAGGTTTATCAGGAAATGCAATCCGAATAAAGGTAATCCGCAGCGGGACAAGGGAACGGACGGCTATATACAAGAGGCCGTCCCCTCGCTCCCGGCGTCATGAGCAAGGAGAGGATGATTCAGATGAGAGGAACCGTTTACCTGCGCCGGTACTGGCAACTATATGCACTGCTTGTTCTGCCTTTGGTCTACTTTATCATTTTCAAATACGGCCCGATGTGGGGCGTTCAGATTGCTTTTAAGGATTTCAATTTCTTCCAGGGTATCACCGGAAGCGAATGGATTGGACTGGATGCCTTCCGAGAAGTCTTCCAGACACAGGACTTTTATAAAACACTGCGCAACACACTGATGCTCAATCTGCTGGACCTCTTGGTTTCATTTCCGGCCCCATTGATTCTGGCCATTATGCTGCATGAACTCCGAATCCGATGGTTCAAACGTTTATCCCAAACGATATTGTATATTCCCCATTTTATTTCATGGGTTATTATAGGCGGCATTGTATACCAGGTGTTTGGCACGCAATCGGGCATGATCAACAATATGCTGATGGCGCTCGGCTTTGATTCGGTGCCTTTTCTAACTGAAAAAAATACGTGGCTCATCACCTACCTGGCAACGGGTGTGTGGCAGAGCGCAGGCTGGGGAACCATCCTCTATCTGGCTGCCTTAACCGGCATCAACAAGGAGCTGTTTGAAGCGGCGGAAGTGGACGGTGCAGGCAGGTTCAAGCGAATCTGGTATATCACGCTGCCGGGCCTGAAGACGACGATTGTAACGCTCCTCATCATCAACCTCGGAAATATGATCTCGATCGGTTTTGACCGTCCGTTTGTCATCGGCAATAAAGCGGTCATGGATTACTCCGACGTGCTGAGTACCTATGTGTACCGGACCGGTCTGGAATCCGGGCAGTATACGCTGGCGACGGTGGTTGGCCTGTTCCAGGCTGTCGTTGGCTTAATCTTTATCCTTGGAGCCAACTATGCATCCAAAAAACTGACGGACGAGTCCATCATTTAACTTTGTTGCAGAAAGGAGTATCACTTATGAGCGAGCGTGTGTCGAACCGCGTTTTTGATACCGTAAACATCATCCTGCTTGCACTTTTTGTTCTTCTTTGCCTGGCACCCTTTTTCCATATTATCGCCATCTCCTTCAGCTCAAATCGTGCGGTAACCTCAGGTGACGTGACGTTGTTTCCGGTAGAGTTCAGCCTTCAGGCTTATAAATCCGTATTCTCGGATTCCAGCATGATCCGGTCTCTCGGCTTCACGGTCATGCTCACATTGCTGACGACGATGCTGTGCATGATCATGACGATGATTGCCGCTTATCCGCTGACGAAAAAGAAGCTGAAAGGCCGCAAAATCTTCATGTTTATCATCATTGTGACCATGTTCTTCAGCGGGGGCATTATCCCGGAATACATTCTCGTGAAAGACCTGAATTTGCTGGATACGATTTGGGCCCTCGTTCTTCCGGGACTGATCAGCCCGTTCTATCTGATTATCCTGATCTCGTTCTTTAATGGAATTCCGGAAAGTCTGGAGGAAGCGGCTGAGATTGACGGCACAAGTCAGATCGGAACGATGCTTCGAATTATTCTACCGCTGTCATTGCCGGTCATAGCAACGCTAAGCCTGTTCTATGCGGTCGGGCGCTGGAACGGATTTCAGGACACGCTGCTGTACATTACAAGCGAAGAACTGTATCCGCTTCAGCTGAAGCTGTATCAATTGGTACAGAACAATATGATTACGGATCTGACCCGCAACGAGGGACCCGCAGCGGGTGTCAGAGCAACCACGGAAAGCTTGAAAGCGGCGAGCGTCGTATTTGCCACGGTGCCGATTCTAATCGTGTACCCATGGCTGCAGCGTTACTTCGTCAGCGGCGTGATGCTGGGCGCCGTGAAGGGTTAAGGACGACGGATATCAGGAGGATCGTATATGTATAACAGGGTTTTTGAAGTAAATGACAGCTGGGTTCGGGAGGGGATGGACCGTCAGATTATGGAGCAGGGGCACCGCTGGTTCGGCGGGGTTCGTACCGTCGAAAACGGTTTGCCTTCGCCTAACCACAACAGCGGGACACCGACCGCCATGGCGATCTGGGCTGCCGCGCTTTGCAATCCGGCATCCGACTATTACCGCAGCAGGGAGCTAGCGCGCAGATTAACGCTTGCGGCGCGTTATATGCTGGAGGCTCAGCACAGCGACGGTACAATCTCGCCGGGCTGGACCAATTTTCATTCTCCTCCGGATACCGCCTTCGTCGTGGTTGGTTACGCGCAAGCGGCGCAGCTGCTTCTGGCCGACGGTTGGGAAGAGCTGAAGGGAACGGCGGCGGATATGCTGCTGTTTCTGGAACGCACCTTGCCCGCACTGATTACCGGAGGCTGCCACACGCCGAACCATCGCTGGGTGATCTGTGCGGCTTTAGGGTTCTTGAATGAGCTGTTTGATTCGCCGGATGCCCTGAAGCGGGCGGAAGCGTGGCTCTCAGAAGGTATGGATGCCACGGGCGACGGGGAATGGACCGAGCGCAGCAACGGGATATATAACGTCGTCAGCGATGTCATGCTGATTCATGCGGCCAGGCTGCTGAAGCGGCCGGAGCTTCTGGTACCGGTCCGGGCCAATCTGAAGATGATGTCCTATCTGGTTCATCCTGACGGGGAGATCGTCACGGAATATTCCGGGCGGCAGGATTTTGGTCAAAGCTTCGATATGTCGGGATATTTCCTGCCGTGTCTGATGATGGCTTCCCTCGACCACGACCCGGTATTTCAAGGTATGGCGGAACAGTCGCTGTCTCTGCTGAAACATCCCGGCGGAGCACCAACCAACGCAGCCGTTCGGCTGCTCTTGGATCCGGGGCTAAAGCGTCAGGGTGCAGAGACAACGCCGATGCCGGACCATTACAGGGTCGTGCTGAACGCGGATTTTCCAAGGGATCGTTACTTGTCCGGATTTGCGGGTGCCGGCCATCACGGTGTCATCCGTTACAGCCGGATGCACACGGATTTTGGCGCTCCGGTTGCGCGAATCCGTGAAGGACATACCAGCGTGACCGTCAGCACGGAAATGTCCTCCTTCTTTTCTATTCGTCATGGAGCGGCTCGTTTGCTCGGCGTGCAGTTCGCCTCCTACTTCGACCCCGGCTTTGTCAAGATGAGCCGGATGGCGACGCTGGAGCAGGGATATCGGTTATCCGGCGAACAGGAAAAGGGCTACAACGGACCGGTGCCGGAAGCAGATTTGCCTGCAAGTGCCAAGGCAGACATCAGCCCTTGGTTTCTGCTGCCGCATCACTGCCGTCCGCAGACGCATGTCCAGCGGCATAAGGTGGAGGTGGATGTGGTAGAAGCGAGCGATGGCTGGAAGCTGGTCATTTCCTCGACGGAGCCGGAGGAAGTCGTGTCGCAGATCTCGCTGATTTTTCCTGCGGTCGGAAACCTTAACGGCGGAGAGCTTGCTCCTGCCGGAGCGGATGCCCAGTTTTGGATGGGAGGGAGCATCCGTTATGAAGCGGACGGAGACTGGATGGAAATCAGCGGCGCTGGATTTCAGCACACGGCGGCGGGCGTCCGGGAAGCAGCTTATCCGCTCGGCTTCCGAACGCTGCTGCTGAATGTGGTGACCCCGTTCGTGAAGGAGATTCATATTAAGCTTTCTCCAGCGGCAGAACACGCTCGAACGGAAGGGGGCGTATCTTCATGACAAGCTATATCGAAGCCCGGGAAAGCATCCGGTATTGGATGGGCGATGATGATGCCGGCATGCTGATGACCATTGCCGGCCGCTACATCGGGGCAAACCCGGAAATTCCGTTTGCGCTGCGGTCGTTCGCCGAAACGGGCATTCTTCAGACAGAGGAAGGATATTATGATTTGGACTTCGGTGATCGGTTCCGGGATGCGAAGCAGGGGGATGCAGCTTATGCGCTCGGTCTGGTATGGAGCGACGATGAGCGTTCGATTGACGCCGGGATCATGCCGTTCAGCCCCGTACGCTTCTATCTGAACGATCAGCTGATGTACCGCTCGGGAGCCGAGGACGAGATGAAGCCCGATGCCAAGATCGTCATTTCGCTTGTTCTGCAACCCGGCTGGAATACGCTGCTGATCGAGGCGCGTTGGACCGAAGCTGGCTTTGGCTGCCGATTTGGCGCCCAGGAGGGCAAGGTCAGAATTCTGCAGGTGCTGTCCCCCTTTACGGACCGGAAGGAAGCAGCCGGCTGGGTTTACGCGGGACCATTGGCTGCCGGCATGTTCGGCGAAAGCGGCATCTTTCCGAATGCGCACGGAACAGAAGGCGAGACCGGTGTTCGCTGGCTCCCGGTTACAGGCTGGAGCGAGGAAGAAGCGGCGAAGCCGAATTTTGAGCGATTATTCGGACTGCCTGAGATTCAGGCAGCAGGCTATGCCTGGAGCCGGCTGAATGTGCCGACAGGCGTTGACCATGTTGTGCTTAGAGGACGCGCTCTGGGGCGGACGGAGATATGGATCGGCGGGCAGCCTGTACTGGACACTCAAGAGGGAGGAGACTTTGGCTGTGAGCTTCCTGCTGCGGCCTGCCGAGGGGATCTTCTCGTACGCAGCTGCCGAGGGCCGTCCGGCTGGGGATTTGAGCTTGAGGCCTACAGTTCAGAGAATGTGCTGGGGTTTGTGCTTTCGGTTCCGGTACAGGGCGCACCCTCTCCTTGGCTGTTTGTCGGGCCGCTGGCTGCTGAGAAGGAGGAAACGCCGGAGGAGGTGTGCTCGGTCAAAAGGCTATTCCCGCGCGCGGATGGCCGCGGTTTGACCGGCTGGTCCCTGGATGCGCCGGGGCTACGGGTCAGGCCGTTTTATGAGAACGCGATGCTGAGCAATAAATGGACCTCCGGCTCTGCCACCAATTTCGGGCGCTGGGATTATCCGCTTGGGGTGACGATGTACGGCCTGCTTCAGACGTCGCGAATCCTGAAGCGGCCGGATATGGCGGAATATGCCCGCGCGCACATCGACATCTGTACATCATGGTATGAATACGCCGTTTGGGATCGGGATACGTATGGATTTCCGTCCATTAACCATCAGCTGGTGCTGATCAAAATGCTGGACAACTGCGGTTCCTTCGGCTCCGCGATGCTGGAAGCCTACATAGAAAGCGGCAATCCGAACGATCTGAATGTGGCAGAAGGTATAGCGGACTTTATGACGAACCGCCTGGAACGCCGGGAGGACGGTGCATTCTACCGTCTCTGCATATCGGAGTACTCTGCGGATACGATGTGGGCGGATGATCTGTACATGAGCACGCCGTTCTTGTCGCGGTATGCCATGATTACAGGCGATTCCTCTTATCTGGATGACGCGGCCCACCAGTTTCTGAGGTATCGGGAATACCTGTTTATGCGGGAGGAAGGCGTGATGAGCCACGTGTTTGACTTCAAATACGGGAAGGCAACCCGAATTCCTTGGGGACGTGGAAACGGCTGGAGCCTGTTCTCCTTGTCCGAGCTGCTTGAACGCCTGCCGGAGGATCATAAGGATCGGCCGGCCCTGATTGAATTTTTCCGCGAGCTGTGTGCCGGGATCGCTTCCTACCAGGGAGAATCGGGACTGTGGAGGCAGGTCATCATCGATCCGGATGCTTATGAAGAGGCTTCATGCACAGCCATGTTCACCTATGCCTTTGCTAGAGGTGTGCGGTTCGGCTGGCTGGAGAATCCCGCGCCGTTCGCCGATGCTGCCATTCGGGCATGGCAGGGGCTGACCGGAAAAGCCATCGATCGCCGCGGCAGCGTGCACGGGGTATGCAGCGGGTCCCGTTATTCCTTTACCGGGGATTATTACAAGCATGATCTGCTCACGGTGGTGAATGACAATCACGGGACCGGCATCATGATGCTGGCGGGCGTGGAAATCATAAAATTGAAAGGCATGCTGGGCGGCCAGTAAGGCATACACTTTCTGTAAAGCGCTTAACCCTTAGTTGGTTAGGCGCATAGGTCTAATAGGTTAAGCGCTTAAATCACATAATGCTTTTTCATTAGGATGCAATGAAGATGAAAAGTTGAAAAGGAGATGAACCGGTTGACAACGACACGATTAACGATGGCACAGGCGCTGCTGAAGTTTTTGGATGCACAGTATATTTCTGTTGATGGAGTGGAGACGAAATTCGTGCACGGGGTGATGGGGATATTCGGACACGGCAATGTAACCGGTCTTGGCGAGGCCTTGGAACGAAGCGCAGGAGACCTGGTTTATGTTCAGGGCAAAAACGAGCAGGGTATGGTGCATACCGCCGCGGCATACGCAAAGCAAAAAAACCGTCGGCAGATTTGGGCCTGCACCTCGTCCATCGGACCCGGTGCGCTCAATATGGTCACCGCGGCAGCAACGGCAACGGTGAACCGCATCCCGGTACTGCTGCTGCCTGGCGACAATTTTGCCTGCCGACAGCCTGATCCGGTGCTGCAGCAGATTGAGGCCCCGTCGGATTACACCGTGTCGGCCGCAGATGCATTCAAGCCGGTGAGCCGGTATTGGGACCGGATATCCCGGCCGGAGCAGCTTATCGCGGCCGCCCGGCAGGCGATCCGTGTGCTGACCGATCCGGCGGAGACGGGAGCGGTTACGCTGGCACTTCCTCAGGATGTGCAGGCCGAGGCGTACGAATATCCGGATTCGCTGTTTGAGAAAACGGTACACGTCATCGACCGCCGCCCGCCGTCGGCCGAAGGACTGAAGCATGCGGCGGCACGGATTGCAGCCAGCAAGCGTCCGCTCATCATTGCCGGAGGAGGCGTGCACTACAGCGATGCTGCCAAGGATCTGTCTGCATTTGCGGAAGCTTTCGGCATCCCGGTTGCCGAAACCCAGGCCGGCAAAAGCGCGCTTCCCTGGAATCACCCCCTGAACCTGGGCGCCATGGGCGTAACGGGCTCACTGGCGGCGAATCGCGTCGCGGCGTCTGCTGATCTGATTATCGGCGTCGGCACCCGGTATTCTGACTTTACAACGTCCTCCAAATGGGCGTTTCAAAGGGAGAACGTATCGTTCCTGAACCTGAATGTCAACAGCGCGGACGGCGCCAAGCTCGGCGGCGAAGCACTGATTGCCGATGCGAAGGAAGGGTTGAAAGCGCTGCATCAGAAGTTGTCTCGAGACGGCTATCAAGCGGGTTACGAAGATAGCGAGCTTGCCGGGTTGAAAGCAGAGTGGGACAGAGAGGTGGACCGCTTGTACGCTGCCGAGCATCCGGACGGCTTGTCGCAGACGAGAGCCCTTGGCGTCATCAATGAGGTCATTTCCCCATCTTCCGTCATCGTCTGTGCGGCAGGCAGTCTGCCGGGAGACCTGCACCGGTTATGGAGACCTTCCGAACCGAAGACGTACCACATGGAGTATGGCTTCTCCTGCATGGGGTACGAGGTGAGCGGGGCCTTGGGTGCGGCTCTCGCGGAGCCGGACCGTGAAGTCTATGCGCTGGTTGGCGACGGCAGTTACCTGATGATGCACTCGGAGCTGGTCACCAGCTTGCAGGAAGGGCGGAAGATAACGATTTTGCTGTTCGACAACCACGGTTTCCAATGCATTCATAATCTGCAGCGGAGCAACGGCAGCGACGGGTTCGGCAATGAGTTCCGACGCCGCGAAGAGGGGACGGGTCGCTTGACCGGAGCGTACCTCCCGATTGATTTTGCCGCGCACGCGCGTGCGCTCGGCGCTAAAGCCTACAAGGCCAACACGCCGGAGGCACTGCATGAAGCGCTGCTCCTGGCGCAGAAGGAAAACGTGACGACGCTGATCGAGATTCCGGTCGTTCCGGGAACGAACACCGACGGTTATGAGTCCTGGTGGCGCGTAGAGGTGCCGGAGGTGTCGGCCTCAAGCAAGGTAACCGAAGCGCAGCGCCAGATGGCTGCCCGAAGCAAGGAAGCAAGGCCCTACTAGCGGCTGGAGCAGGGGCCATACTATTTGGCCCGGAGCAAAGAAGGATAAACAAATGCCTCTGGAAAGGAAGCCGGTCGAACTTAAGGGCCAGGAGGAAAGAAGCAAACCTCTACCAAACAAAGCAAAGGAGCGATGGTAATGAGTGACAGGCTGTTCAAGCTAGGGATTCATCCGATTAACTGGGTCGGCGAGGACGTTAGGGAGCATGGAGACGACACGACGTTTGAGATGATTGTGGATGATATCGCGGCTTTGGGTCTGACAGGCACGGAGATGGGAAGGAAGTTCCCCAAGGACCCGGCAGTGCTGAAACGGGAGCTGGATGCGCGCGGCATTCAGCTGGTCTCCCAGTGGAAGTCGGTGCTGTTCTCCGATCCCGACTATCGCAAGCGGGAGCTGGAGGATTACCGACGGCACGCGGAGTTTCTGGCTGGGTTCGGCAGCAAGGTCATCAGCACGGCGGAGGTCGGGGGATCGCTGCACTTCGATCCCCGCCGGACGCCGAATGAGAGCATCGTTCTCCGTCTGGATGACGCCGGATGGGAAAGCCTGGCGGAAGGACTGAACCAGGCTGGAGAGATTGCGGCAAGCTACGGCATGAAGCTGGCTTATCATCATCATGGCGGCACGGTTGTGGAGCAGCCGTACGAGATCGACCGGCTGATGTCCATGACTGACCCTTCGCTGGTGTCTCTCCTGTACGACACCGGTCATGCCTATTACGGGGGGAACGACCCGCTGGAGCTGTTACGCAAGCATTATGACCGGATCGCGTATATCCATCTGAAGGATATCCGGCTTGATGTGCTGGAACAGGCGCGCCTGGACAACTGCGATTTCGTAAGCTGCATCCGCAGGGGCGTGTTTACGGTTCCTGGCGACGGATGCATCGATTTTGCGCCGATTAACGGAGAGCTTGTTGAACGCGGCTATGACGGCTGGGCGATGCTGGAGGGTGAGCAGGATCCTGCGCTTCATCCGGCCAAGGAGTATGCTCAACGGGCGATTGAATACCTGGACGGCCTGGAGGACCTGACGAAGATGCAGGACTGAAGCCCACGGCTCGAGGATCGAGCCAGGCTCAAGGCGATGCGACTGAGTTTGAGGGTGGAATCGTAACATACTTATCGGACACCAGTAACTCATTCAAGTGCTGGCGGATCGAGCTGGGAGTGTCTATCGGTTGGAAGTATTTCTGAACTGTAAGTATTACGAGAGCTGCAAGTGATTACGGCCATTGGCGAACGGAGTCATGCAGTCATATGAATCTCAGCCGCGGCCGATCTGATCAAGGAGGTTTATCCATGAGTGAAATCACGTTCAATAACGCAAAACCGATGGATTTTGTGGCTGTAGGGAGGCTTTGCATCGACCTGAATGCCAATGAGATTAACCGGCCGATGGAGGAAACGACCACGTTTACCAAATATGTCGGAGGATCACCCGCCAATATCTGTATCGGGATGGCGCGCCTGGGCCTGAATACAGGCTTCATTGGCAAGGTGGCAGACGATCAGATGGGGCGTTTTATTACAAAGTACCTCGAAGATAACCGGATTGCAACGAATGGCGTGACAATCGATCGTACGGGAGCCGTAACGGGTCTGGCCTTTACCGAAATCAAGAGCCCGACCGACTGCAGCATTCTGATGTACCGCGATAACGCCGCGGACTTGCTGCTGGAGACGGGAGATGTGAGCGAGGAGCTGATCGCATCCGCCAAAATGGTGCTGATCTCCGGCACCGCGCTCGCGGCCAGTCCTTCCCGCGAGGCCGTGTTTCTGGCTCTGGCCTATGCCAAGCGCCACGGCGCCGTGATCGCGTTTGACCTCGATTACCGTCCGTACACATGGAAATCCCCGCAGGAGACGGCAACCTATTACAATTTAGCGGCGGAAACATGCGACATTATTCTCGGCACGCGCGAAGAGTTTGACATGATGGAGCAGTTCGGGGGCAATCCGGAGCGCAGCGATCGCATCACGGCGGCCAAATGGTTTGATTATAACGCCAAGATCGTGATTATCAAGCACGGCAAGGAAGGCTCCATCGCATATACCCCAGGCGGTGCCAGCCACACGGCTCGGAGCTTTCCGGCGAAGGTCATCAAGACGTTCGGGGCGGGGGATTCATACGCTGCCGGCTTTCTGTACGGCCTGATGCAGGGCTGGCCCATCGAGCGCTGCATGGAATTCGGCAGCGCGGCGGCTAGCATCGTCATCTCCAGCCACAGCTGCTCCGATGCGATGCCGACGAGCACGGCGGTTCACGATTATATCGAGCGCTGCAAGCGAGGCGAGATTACGGCCAATTCCTGAGTTTAGTCCATGCTCAGGATCTATTAACTGACCAATCGAAAGGGGCAAACCAGCCATGACGCAAACCCTGGGCAATTATATCGGGGGACAATTCGTTCCATCCCGATCCGAAACAACCGATCCCGTATACAATCCGGCAACGGAAGAGATTCTTGCTTACGTCCCGTTATCCACGAAAGAGGAAGTGGATCAGGCCGTGCAGGCAGCCGCCAAAGCGGGGCGTGCCTGGGCCAAGACGGCCGTTCCTCGCCGCGCGCGCATTCTGTTTAAGTATCAACAGCTGCTGGTGGAGCATTGGGAGGAGCTGGCGCGCCTGATTACGGCGGAGAACGGCAAAAGCTATGCAGAAGCCTACGGCGAAGTACAGCGGGGCATCGAATGCGTGGAGTTTGCCGCCGGTGCGCCTACGCTGATGATGGGCAAGCAGCTACCCGACATCGCCACCAACCTGGAGTCCGGCATGTACCGGTATCCGATCGGCGTAGTGGCGGGAATTACCCCGTTCAACTTCCCGATGATGGTACCGTGCTGGATGTTCCCGCTCGCCATCGCTTGCGGCAATGCGTTCGTGCTGAAGCCGTCGGAGCGCACGCCGCTCTTGGCACAGCGTCTGGCGGAGCTGTTCGCCGAAGCCGGTCTGCCGGACGGCGTCCTGAACGTCGTTCACGGCGCGCATGATGTGGTCAACGGCATTCTGGAACATCCCGGCATCGCCGCCGTATCCTTCGTTGGCTCCCAGCCGGTGGCGGAGTACGTGTACAAAACCGCGTCTTCCCATGGCAAGCGCGTGCAGGCTTTGGCAGGGGCGAAGAATCACAGCATCGTGATGCCGACTGCCGACTTGGATGGGGCCGTGACCCAGATCGTCAGCGCGGCCTTCGGTTCTGCCGGCGAGCGCTGTATGGCCTGCTCCGTCGTCGTGGCAGTGGGCGACGTGGCGGAACCGCTGATGGAGAAGCTGAAGCAGGCGGCCGATGAGATTACCATCGGCAACGGAGCGGACGAAGGCGTTTTCCTCGGGCCGGTTATTAGGCAAGCTCACAAGGAGCGCACGATCCGTTATATCGAGGCGGGCGAGCAAGAAGGCGCTAAGCTGGTGCGCGATGGTCGAAGCGATGAGGCCGTGAGCGGTGACGGATATTTTGTCGGACCGACGATTTTTGATGAAGTGACCAGCGAGATGAAGATTTGGAAGGACGAAATTTTCGCCCCGGTGCTGTCCGTCATGCGTGCGGAATCGCTGGAGGAAGCAATTGAAATCTCCAACCGCTCGGACTTCGCGAACGGGGCCTGTCTGTTCACGCAGGACGGCAGCGATGTGCGCCAGTTCCGTGAGCATATCGATGCCGGCATGCTGGGCGTCAACCTTGGCGTTCCTGCGCCGATGGCATTCTTTCCGTTCTCCGGTTGGAAAAACTCTTTCTATGGGGATCTGCATGCGAACGGAACGGACGGCGTGGAGTTCTATACCCGAAAGAAGATGGTGACGGCACGCTGGTAGCCCTTAAGTAGAGGAGACATTCATATGAAAACCATTAAAATCGGAATCATCGGTGCCGGACGAATCGGCAAAATTCATGCGGATCATCTGCTGCGCATGCCCGGCGCGGAAATTGCGGCCATCGGCGACTTGTTCGCAGGCGAAGAGCTGCGGGCCTGGGCCGTGGAACGCGGCATTCCTATGGTTACCACGAATAGTAACGATATCATGGAGCATCCGGATATCGATGCCGTGTTGATCTGCTCCTCGACGGATACGCATGTCCCGCTGATCAAGCAGGCCGCGGCGAACGGCAAGCATATTTTCTGCGAGAAGCCGGTCAGCATGAGCGTGGAGCAGACCCGCGAGGCGCTGGCGGCTGTGAAAGCGGCCGGTGTAAGTCTGCAGATCGGCTTCAATCGCCGGTTTGACCACAACTTCAGCCGGGTACGGGAGATTGTGTCCGAGGGAAGAATCGGGAAACCGCATCTGATCAAGATCACCTCGCGCGATCCAAACCCGCCGCATCCGGATTACATTAAAGTGTCCGGCGGGCTGTTTATGGATATGGCCATTCATGATTTCGACATCGCTCGTTATCTATCGGGCAGCGAGGTCGTCGAAGTGTACGCCCAGGGAGCGGTATTGGTGGACCCTGCTATCGGGGAGCTGGGAGACATCGACACCGCCCTCACAACGCTGCGGTTTGAAAGCGGAGCGCTTGGCGTCATCGACAACAGCCGCAAGGCCGTCTACGGTTATGATCAGCGGATCGAGGTGTTTGGCTCCGGAGGCAGCGTCTTCGCCGATAACGACTATCCAAGCACCGCTGTTATCAGCGGTCCGGATGGCGTCACCCGCGATAAACCGCTGTATTTCTTCCTGGAGCGGTACAAGGAAGCGTACATGAACGAGACACGGCAATTTATCGAAAGCTTGCAAAACGGGACGCCGGTGCCGGTCAGTGGCCATGACGGCCTTCAGGCGGAGCTGATCGCCCTGGCGGCTAAGCGCTCGCTGCAGCAAGGCCGCCCGGTGAAGCTGGCCGAGCTGACCACCGGCATATCGGCAAGCTAAACCCGAAAGAGGGTGTAATTGGTAGCCGTTGGAACTTCATCATTTCCAGAGCAGAACCATAAAGGAGGAACACCATGCCGAACTTAATTGTACCCATAACGAAGCCGGACCTGGACGGGCGCGTGCTATCCATTACGCCGGAAAGCGCAGGCTGGGTTTATGTGGGCTTTGAAGTTTTCCGTTTAAGGGAAGGACAGACGCTGAACCGAGCCACGGGAGATCAGGAAGCGGCTCTTGTTCTGCTGACCGGGCGAGCCGACGTGAAGGCCGGGGGAGAGAGCTGGGACAACATTGGCAAGCGCATGAGCGTGTTTGAGAAGACGCCTCCCTATACGGTTTATGTACCTTCACACAAACAGTACGAGGTCACGGCACGAACCGAATTGGAGCTGGCGGTGTGCCTTGCCCCTGGGAAAGGCACTCATCAGGCCCGACTCATCGCGCCGGAAGATGTCGGCGTGGAGAACCGCGGGAGCGGGAGCATGTCGCGTCTTGTGCATAACATTTTGCCGGAGCAAAAGCCGGCGGACAGCCTATTGGTGGTCGAGGTGTTTACGGACGGGGGCAACTGGTCCAGCTACCCGCCGCACAAGCATGACCGCGACGAGCTGCCGGAGGAATCGCTGTTGGAGGAAACCTACTATTTCCGGGTTCAGCCGGAGTGCGGTTTTGCCGTACAGCGGGTTTACACCGATGACCGTTCGCTGGATGAAACGATGGCGGTCAAAGACGGCGAGGCCGTTATGGTGCCCGAGGGCTACCATCCGGTATCCGCGCCTCCCGGGTATGATGTGTATTACTTGAACGTCATGGCGGGGCCGAAGCGAATATGGAAATTCCGCAATGATCCGGATCATGATTGGCTTATGAGATAAAAGTGTCCGAAGGCTGCATTAAGGGTAAGACGGTCTTGCGCTAAATGAGTTGAAAGCTCATAATAAATTGAAATGCCAAAATTAAACAAATGGAGCACAAGGGATGATAAGAGCGACTATTTATGACGTTGCGCGCGAAGCCGGCGTCTCCATTGCTACCGTCTCTCATGTCATGAACGGCAAGGGCAAGATCAGTCGTGAACGGCGTGAGGAGATTCTGGATATCATGCAGCGCCTGAATTACCGGCCGAACGCGATTGCCTCAGCCCTTGCCGGCAAAAAAACCTATACCCTGGGATTGCTCGTCCCCGACATCTCCAACCCGTTTTTTGCCGAGATTGCTCGCTCGGTCGAGGATCATGGGCATCAGCTTGGATACAGCGTGATCATCTGCAGCACGGACAACCAGGAAGAGAAGGTAAAGCGTTATGTTAGTCTGCTGAGACAAAAGCAGGTGGACGGCGTTATTATCGGTACGGGCATATCCCATGGCGAGCTGCTTAAGCCGCTTCAGGAGCATTCGCTGGCTATAGCGCTTATCGCCCGGGACAATCCGGCACTTGGCGCTAGCAGCGTTCGGGTTCATGACTTGGAAGGGGGGCGTCTGGCTGCCGAGCATCTGCTTTGTCTCGGTCACCGCAGGCTGGCGGTACTAGCCGAGCATGAGCGGGTGACGAGCAGCAATGAGCGGGTAAGGGGATTTGTCGAAGCTGCCGCCTCGCTCGGTTTGGGGCCTTCTCCCGACTATATTGCAGCCTGTGACCATAAGATCGAGGAAGGATATCGCCGAGCCAAAGCTATGCTGGAGCTGGAGGAACGGCCTACGGCGCTGTTTTGCTGCAACGACCTGCTGGCGATTGGCGCCCTTCAGGCGATCCGCGAGCTCGGGCTGCGCGTTCCGGAGGACTGTTCGGTCGTCAGCTTTGACGATACGATCCTGGCCCGGGTAACCGATCCGCCGCTTACCGTTATTGCCCAGCCGATGGAACAGATGGGTCGACTGGCGGTGGATCTTGTGGTAAGGAATCTGTCCAGCCAGGGAGAGCCTGCACAGCGGATTGTGCTCCCTCCGGAGCTGATCATCCGCCGATCCACGGCCCCGCCGCCGGCATAAAATCTTCTGGAAGATTTTATGGTCCACATAGGAATCATTTTGCACGTGAAACGGGCTACAGAGTCGTTATAAAGGGGTGTTGGCAGTCTATTTGCTGCTGATCTGCTGAATAACGTCTCTTAAGTCCGTTTTTTATTTAGAACCTCATTCGCTTACATCAGTTGCTTTAGATCCGAAAGGTACACTTCGAGACACCAATCAGCAACAATTATGGGTCTGAATGATTCGCATGTTTTGAGGTTTTGCGGAACGCTGCGGGTGCCATCCCTTTGTACTTATGAAATGCTTTACTGAAGTGAAATTCATCATGGTACCCGCATGCGTTGGCGATGAACCTCAGCGTATACGACGTGTATGCCAAGTAACGCTCTGCATGCCGCATACGGATGTCGGTCAGGTAGTCCTTGGGAGAAACATGAAGATGCTTCATGAACAGCTTTCGCAAATACGACTCCGAGATGGCATGTCTCTTCGCTAATGCTCCAATATGAAGCGGATCGGCGTAATGGTCCTCGATGTCTGATTTAATCCGTTGGTATGCCTCATATGCGGGCTCTATTAAAGGCGGCTTGTTCTGCTGATGTAATCTGGCGATCAGCCTCAGTAGAAGGGCGCTGCCCTCCAGCTCACTCTCCGTATTCCCGGGAACCCAAGTCGTTGTCAACTCGCTGAAAGCATGGTCCATCCCGATGGCCTTCTCGCCTAGATAATGGGCCATAAATGGGATTTCAAGCCGCTGAACGCTTTGAGGGAGCTGCCATTCAGAGCGGCAATGATGAAGGCTGCAGCATTCAAACAGCACCATGCTAATGGTAAGAGGAGTTTCCGGCGCGCTCTTCATCCGCATCTGCAAGCCCGGTTCCATGTAAAACAGCATGCCTTGACTTACCGGATATGCTTGATCCGTATGGAAGATCCCGCTGCCTTCATGGATCCAGTAGAAACTGTGCACTGCCGTGTTATTACGGATATCCGACCAATCGGAAGAGGTTGTCTTCCGGAAGGTCCAGTTGATCCTTACGACCAAATCTCGTGCTTCATACAATGCAGTTCAGCCTCCCATTCGATAGGCGATATACTAAAAGAATAACTCAGGATCATGATATTCGCTAGAACGCCAGGAGCGATTTTTACATGTTTTGTATCGGCTTTTCTATGGAATACGCCGTTACAATAATCTAGTGTTATACCTATCCGGACTTGGAGGAAACCTCAAAGCCGCATGATGGATAGGAGGAGAAGAGATGCTGCGATTATTTGATACCCACCACATTCGAACGTGCAAGGAACTGGAGGGTCTTTGGGAGTTTGCACCGGCAGCCAGCATGGGGGAGCGACCTGCAAGATACAATGACAAGCTGCCTGTTCCCGGTTGCTGGGAGATGCACCCACGCTTTGGGAACTATAGGGGAATCGGGGTATATCGCAAAATGATCTCGCTGTCTCGGAAAACCAATTTGCGAATCGAATTTAAAGGGGTCAGTCATACGGCGCATGTCTATTTCAACGGGGAATTGGCAGTTCGTCATTATAATGCCTATACCGCCTTTGACATGATCATCCCGGAAGTTCAAGCCGGTGAACATGAACTGCTGGTGTACGTGGATAATTCCTTCAACGAAGAATCGGCCCTTCATGTTCCTAATGATTACTATACGTACGGCGGCATCATTCGACCGGTTGCCCTGGAAGAGATAAGCGATTTATACATTGAAAACGTCATGTTCACTCCATATCAACAGGACGGGGTTTGGCACGGTTCTTGGAAGGTAGTGATCCGAAACATTGGAAGTTTTGTGAAGAAGGGATCACTCTGCGGTACGGTGGCTGAGGTGGAGGGACCGCTCGGAAGCTTTGAAGCGAAGCCAGGCGAGCGGGTCGAAATCATAGCCGCCGTATCCTATCCAGGCATATTGGAATGGTCGCTGGACGACCCGAATTTGTATGTACTGCGAGCGGTACTTGCCGTTGATGATACCGATTGCGATGATTGGCTTGACCGTGTAGGCTTTCGTGAGGTAACCACGCATAACGGAAAAATCCAATTGAACGGCCAGGATCTCGTATTCAAAGGCGTTAACCGGCATGAGGATCATCCCATGGCCGGTTCCTCGCTTCCGCTGCCTCTCATGGTAAAAGATCTGGACCTCATTACGGATCTTGGGTGTAACTCCGTTCGAACGAGCCATTATCCGAATGATGAGCGATTTCTCGATCTATGCGATGAACGGGGTATTGCGGTGTGGGAAGAAAATCACGCCCGCGGCTTGAGTCTGGAGCAGATGTTGCACCCGAATTTCGGTTGGCAAAGCGAGCAGGTGACTCGCGAAATGGTGCAGCAGCATTTTAACCATCCGTCCATCCTTATATGGGCCATTCTGAATGAATGCGCCAGTCACACCGAAGAGGGGAGAGCTCACTACGAGAAGCAGCTAACCATCATTCGGGAGCTTGATCCAAGCAGGCCCCGGTCCTTCGCTTCCCATCATCGGGATCAGGAGAAATGTTTTGATTTGGCGGAAATCGTGTCGTTCAATCTTTACCCAGGGTGGTATACCGACGAGAATCCGGGGGAACTGGCGGATCTGGCCAGGGGATGGGCTGATGCGCTTGGCGGAAAAGGAAAACCCATGATCATGAGTGAATTCGGAGGGGACGGGTTCTACGGATTCCGCAGTCCGAATCGGGAGAAAGGCTCCGAGGAGCGTCAGGCCGATATTATCGCGGGTAATCTGAAGGCATACATGGAGCGCGAATACATTTCCGGGATGTTCATATGGCAATTCAGCGATTGCCGAGTGACGGAAGGGCTTGGCTGGCTGCTGAATCGTTCATGTACGCGGAACAGCAAAGGCATCGTGGATGAATATCGTCGTCCGAAGCTGGCGTATGAAACCGTTCGACGAATCTTTTCGGGGGGAACCCCATGATATTTGACTGAGTGGTACATAAACCCTATACTTTTAGGTACACGATTATGTTCAAAAAGGGATGAGGGGAATGACCACGAACGGAAGACCGCGTGAGTTCAAGAAAGAAGCGGTCATTGATGCGGCCATGGACGTATTTTGGTCCAAGGGATATGAAGCGAGTTCTACGCAAGAGCTGTGCGAGAAGACAGGGCTGGGTAAAGGGAGCCTGTACAATGCGTTCGGCAGCAAAAATGAGTTATTCGAGCAGGTGCTTCAACGTTACAATGATGAAGGATTGGAGATATCCAGAGAGATTTTGGGCCGCTCCATCCCGGTTAAGGAAAGGCTGCGCGCCTTGTTTGAATGGGCGATCGGCATGGATTTTTCAGACCCGAATCACCGCGGCTGTATGGCGGTTAATATCAGCATGGAACGAGCGGGGCGGGACCCGATGGTTGAACGGATATTCGGGCAGTATATTTATGATCTCGAGGAAGACTTGATCAGTGTGATGGAAGAGGCGATTCAATCGGGGGAGATTCCGGCTGAACGCTCTGCGAAGCAGCTGGCCAGCTTATTCTTAAGCAGCTACTATGGACTGCGGGTGATGAACTCCGCTACGATGAATCGCGAGCTGGCCGATCGAATCGTCGAAAGTACACTCGACGCTATTTTCTAGATTATAGATTAAATTAATCGGTATTAAAGAAAAGGCCGCACCCAAAGGTGGTTCAAAACTACCTTCGGAGACGGCCTTTGGCTTTTCTATTGAATTGCGCAGTAAACGAATATGTCACTTGAGATCGTAGCCTTTAAGCTAAGGACAGCATTTGTTCACCGAAATTTGCATCTTCCAGCAATGGGCGGCCGATGGCTATCATATCTGCCATCTCATCTGCTAGAATGAAATTGGCGAGCGCTGGTGTGCGGATATTGCCGACCGCGATCACCGGTATTTTTACATATTGTTTGATCACCGCAGCATAAGGTGTTTGGTAGCCTTCCGGTGTGGCTAAAGGTGCCGCAGGAACGAGACCGCCCGAAGAAACATGCACGGCATCCAGTTCGGATTCCAGGTACGTCAAGGCGAGCGCAACTTCTGCTGGTGTCAGGCCGCCATCGGCGAAGTCGGATGCAGAAACCCGCAATTGCACTGGGTAGTTGATCCCTACTTCGGTTCGGATGGCGCCTAGAACTTTTTGGACCAATCGGACTCTGTTTTCCAGGCTTCCTCCATATGCGTCCGTTCGCCGATTCGACAGCGGAGAGAGAAATTGGTGGAGCAGATGACCGTGGGCGGCATGAAGCTCGATTCCATCAAAGCCAGCCTGCAGGCTTCGACGGGCTGCCATCCGAAACTGGTCGATGACTGCGTGAATGTCCGCTTGGGACATCGTTTGGGGCAGTCCATACTCATCATCGTAGGCAATCGAACTAGGGGCTAAACTTTTTTCGGTGACGGTGGGCCATGCTTTTCTACCGGCGTGGGTCAATTGGATGAAAATCGGCGTTCCTTTCGCATGGACGGCATCGACAATCCTGCGTAGGGGAGCAGTATGCTGCTCGGTATATATCCCGATATCGTCCGGGAACAGCCGGCCATTTGCAGACACGACGGTAGATTCGATAATGATCAAACTGACATGTTCGGCCCGTTCACTGTAAAATTTCACATGGTAATCCGTTGCATAAGAATCCGGCGTTCCTTGATGTTGCTGCATAGGAGCCATGATCACTCGGTTCTTCAATTGTACCGTTCCGATTTGTATGGGATCATGCAGGGTGATTGTCATTGTATATTCCTCCTTGAATGAATGATTGTTAACCTAGTTCCATTTTATAAATCGGAGCCCTATAGTTACAGGTCAAACTCAAGGCATCCCTACCGTATTACTTTGAATTTATAGCGATTTCGTGCATTCGACTTTGAAATTGAATTTGGGTAAGGCAGAGGAGTGTAAACATGGATCAGATCGATCTTCAAATCTTGGAGCTGTTAAAACATAATGCAAGAATCTCCTTCTCCGAATTGGGAAGAAAGGTCAATATGACGCAGCCTGCGGTATCCGAACGCGTGAAGCGTCTGGAGGAGAAGGGCGTAATTACGGGGTATCGTACGGTTCTATCTCCTGACAAAATGGGGAAGGGCGTAACGGCCTTCATCCTGATTCAAGCCAGCCATTGTGACCGGCTGACGGCATTCGCCAAACAGTCGCAGGAGGTCGCCGAGATTTACCAAATCAGCGGGCAATACAATTTTCTTATGAAAATCGAAACAGCTTCCATGAAGTCTCTTGAAACCTTCATTTATCAGTGCAGCGAGTACGGCCATACCACGACGATGACGGTTCTCTCCATGCCTTTGGACCAACAAGCATAAGAACATCCGCCGGGGATAAGACTGTTTCACGATCTGGACCAGATTGGCGGCAGGAGGCTTTGTAAGAAAAACCGTTAACTCAGCAACCAAAACCATCAACCCGTTCAATTTGCTATTAGAACGGGTTGATGGTTTTTCTACGTTATTTTTCTATGTTATCTGCTCATTGATTTCAAGTAAGGTCCGTGCGCTTAATCTGTGTTCTTACGCTTCTCGGCCTCCAGTTAATCATGAGAACCAGTTGATCCCTCATATAAGGGACGGAATAGTGGAAATTGTTCTCGATCCAGTGGAATACCAGGCCGATTAAGGCGTGCATGTTGTAGATGATGAGAAGCTCATGGTTTAGCTCTTCGCTTGGATAGTCCAAGTCCTCCAAGGCGATTTGCTTTAATGCCGAGAACATTTTATCCCGGACTAACGGCAGCACATCGCTTTTGAACAGCGAAGTATACACGCCGGCATTCTGATGAATATGATCAAATATTTTTACCGCATTGGCGGGCAGCTCATCGATATGAAATATGTCGACTTCCCCGTAAGGAGCCCTGAAGGAAGCGACCAGTTCCTCCATTAAAGGAGTCAAGATATCATCCAGAAGAGCCTCTTTGTTGTCGTAATGGGTATAAAAGGTTCCTCGATTGTAATTGGCTAGCTCTACGATTTCCGTAATGGAAATGCTGGAGAAGCTCTTCTGGGAGAGGAGTGATAGGAGCGCTTGTTTTAAAGCTTCTTTGCTGCGGACGATGCGACGATCGGTCATTTTATTGCTCGTTTGCATAGATTCGATTCCTTTCGGTTAAAAATATAACGAATTTGATAGTTAAAATATAAACAATTTTATGATTTTTGTTCGGTATCGTACATTTCCACGTTTTTTAATGATTGTGACCTAAATCATACTACGATTATACTAGAATAGACATATGTCGTGTATTGTACAGCTGTTGAATGTTGTCCCTGATTTCCAAAATGATATCACAACCAATAATGGGGGTATGGAACATGAGATTAACTGGTAAAGTTGCGATTGTTACAGGTGCCGCTTCCGGTATGGGAAAAGCGACAGCGGAACTGTTTGCTGCCGAAGGCGCAAAAGTTGTCGTGTCAGACTTACGTCTTGAGGCGGCTCAGGCCGTTGTTGACGGAATTACAGCGAAAGGCGGCACGGCCCTGGCACTGGCAGCGAATGTGGCCAAGGAAGAAGAAGTGCAACAGCTGGTGGAGGCCACCGTTAATGAATATGGAACGCTTGATATTTTGATCAACAATGCCGGCATTATGGACAACTTCGTACCGGCTGCAGATGTAACGGATGAGTTGTGGGATCGCGTATTTGCCATTAATACAACGGGACCGATGAGAACCATTCGTAAATCGTTGCCAATCTTCCTGGAGAAGAAGAGCGGAGTCATTGTCAACATTGCTTCTGCTGGAGGTCTTATGGGATCCAGAGCAGGTGCTGCCTATACGGCTGCTAAACATGCCGTTGTCGGATTAACCAAAAATGTCGGTTTTCAATATGCAACGCAGGGAATCCGGTGTAATGCGGTAGCTCCAGGTGCTGTTAGCACCAATATCAGCACCACCATCAACGCGCCGAATTCGTTTGGCATGGAAAGAGCGATGGCTGGAATGAACTTGAACCCGCGGGCAGGCGAACCGGAAGAGATCGCGAAGGTGGTATTGTTCCTCGCTTCCGATGAAGCCAGCTTTGTAAACGGTACGGTGGTTACAGCCGATGCAGGCTGGACGGCATATTAATAAGTCATCGCAAGCGTTAGGGCTTTCTAAAGGACTTCTCCTTTAGGAAGCCTTGTTTTTTGCAGCGGCATGAAGGTTGAAACTTTTCCAACTCATAAATAAACCTTTCCGATTCTACACAACCTAAATCCGTCTACTGACGAACATGCCCATGTTTACATAGGTTATTCTCTCGAGGAAGGAGCAGATGCATTGTGGAAATATTTCTTATGGTACTTATTTTTCTCGTCCTTGTCGGTATTTCCAACATCATCAATCGATTTCTGCCATTCATTCCGGTCCCGTTGATCCAGATTGCGCTTGGGATCGGGGCCGCCTATATCCGCGGTTTCCATCACGTGCCGCTGAATCCGGAATTGTTCATGGTCCTGTTTATCGCACCGCTTTTGTTTAATGACGGGAAGCTGACCCCGCGGAGCGAGTTATGGAAGCTCAGGTCCAATATTCTGCTGCTGGCGCTAGGCCTCGTATTTGCAACGGTTCTGATCGCGGGACCTTTCATTCATTGGCTTATTCCGAGCATACCGTTATCGGCTGCCTTTGCGTTGGCGGCAATACTGTCGCCTACCGATGCGGTTGCGGTGGGCTCCCTGTCAGGCAGGGTGAAGCTGCCGGGAAAAATCATGCATTTACTTGAAGGCGAAGCGCTCATGAATGATGCGTCCGGTCTCGTTGCATTTAATTTTGCGATTGCGGCTACAGTGACGGGTTATTTTTCTTTAACGAATGCGATCGGCAGTTTTTTTGTCATTGCGGTTGGAGGCATCGTTGTCGGGGCGCTTCTAGGATTTCTTGTGATCTGGTTCAGAATGCTGCTGCGCCGGCTCGGGATGGAGGATGTCACGCTTCATATGCTGATTATCATTCTGACGCCATTCATCATCTACCTCATAGCCGAAGAATTTCATTTATCCGGGATTCTGGCTGTCGTTGCTGCGGGTGTTACCCACGCTGTCGAGAGGGATCGTATGCGATCGGCATCCATTAAGCTTAGAGTTGTATCAGACAGCACCTGGTCCGTCATTCTGTTCACGTTAAACGGGCTGGTGTTCCTTCTGCTCGGGCATGAAATCCCGGGGGTCGTCAATCAAATATGGAGTGACCCTGCCTATAACAATGGACAAGTCGTCGGTTATATATTGCTGATTACGGCTGTACTGATATTGCTGCGCTTCGTATGGGTATGGGCTTCAACGAACCGTCAGTTCAAATCTTCCCTGCTGACTGCACTATCGGGCGTACGAGGGGCATTGACGCTGGCCGCGGCTTTCTCTATCCCGCTCACCCTTGCGGACCACCGTCCTTTTCCAGAGCGAAGCTTAATGTTATTCATTTGCGCAGGCGTCATCCTCTTAACGCTGCTCATCGCAAGTGTTCTGCTTCCGCTGCTGACACGTGAGAAACATGCGGATTCGGCTGTGGTGATCGATCGCGAGAAAGAAGCGCGGCTTCATATGCTGCAAGCGGGAATACGAACCGTGCGGGAAGAAATGACGGATGAAAACAGGGAGGAGGCGGTTCAGCTCATCTATGCGTATACCAAGCGGCTTCAGCATTCTCAAATCACGGATAAAAACGACATGCGAGAGTTCTGGGAAGCCACGATCGCAGTCAGAAAAATCGGACTTACTGCGGAACGGAACGTTGCAGAAATATGGCTTAAGGAAGATAAAGCTTCTGCAAGGGTCGCGGAGCAGTTCCTATCCTCGCTGAACAAAGTCGAGATGCTGCTTACCAGCCGATATAGGTTCAAGCTGCTCACGAAGACTATATGGCGGAAATGGAAGCACTCTTTGAAAAAAAACGAGGCCAAAGAAACGCCGATGTCTCCGGATCATCCGAATTGGGACATGTATAAGGCATTGAAGCTGGCGGCAATACGTGCAGCAATACATGAAATCCAAGCAGTGAAACCGGCTCCGAGGCAGGAAATCCTGCAAGCGGTTATTGCAGACTACCGTGCAATGGAGCATTTTCTTCAGAATGATCGTGTATGGAGCCGAAGAAAGCAGAAGCTTAGCAGTGAACGAAGGGAACTGGAGCTAAAAGCCATTCAGTCAGAGCGTAACGAGATTCAAAACATGTTCGAACAGGGCGATATTGACCGGGCATTAGCGAGCCATTTAAGAATGGATGTGAATTACCGTGAGGCGAATTTGTATGAGTCTCAAGGCTTGGTTGAAGACGAGGGCCATTAGACGATGGTCCTTGTTGTTCTTGATGGAGTGTCAGGTTTACGTTACAATAATGAAAAGCTTGATGGGAACCACAGCTAAAGCTGCAGAATACCTATTAAAGGCAATTCCAATCTTAAAGGGGGTAGGAACATGAGCATCCATAAAGAAGCGGCCTCCAAAAAATCGACAATGGCCTGCCCGTCCACTTATAAAACCTTCAGTCTGGCCGTACAGGCGCTGGTTACGCTTGAACGTCACTCCGGCAAATGCTCAAGCGGCGATATCGCATCGTATCTGCATTCGGAATCGACTTTGATTCGACGGGTGCTGAAAACACTTGCGCAAGCCGATATGATTGAATCGCGTGAAGGAAGAGACGGCGGATACCGGCTAAAGAAGAATGCCTGCGATATTACGCTGGCTGAAGTTTACTCGATTCTTCAGGTCCACAGCTCCATCAGCGACAGTATGCTGGATGCAGCTTCCGGACATTGTTTTGCCGAGGAAATCAAGGAATCCTTTGTCGGAATTTTATCCGAGATTGAGGACAGTACCCTGAAAATACTGGAATCCCGCACGATTGCGGACATGGCTCAGTGAACCTTTCAAAATATTGTTGACAAAGAAATTCAGTCTGCTATATACTGTGCATAAATCAACACAGTTAACTCGCGATTTAAACTGTGCAAAAAAATGCACAATATAATTTTGGAGGGGAAAAACCATGTCAACCATAACAAAATCCGATTTTCAAACCGTGATTCGGGAACGCCACTCGGTTCGTCAATATGACCCGTCGGTAAAGATTCCAAGAGAAGAGATGGAAGCCATCCTTAGGGACGCTACACTGGCACCTTCCTCAAGCAACCTCCAGCCATGGCGCTTTCTGGTGATCGATGATGCTGAGCTCTTGAAGAAGCTGCATCCGATTGCCAACAATCAGGAGCATGTTCTTCAAGCCTCGGCCGTCATCGCCGTATTGGGCGATCTGAAATGGTATGAGAAAGGCGAGAAGATTTATTCCATGTCTGAAGAAGCTGGTTATATGACCGAAGAGGTGAAGGAGCGCTTCATTTATACGGCCGAAAATATGTATGCGAACCTGGATCCATCCGTTAAAGAAAGCATCGTGGATGTGGATGCCGGACTGATCTCCATGCAGCTGATGCTGAGTGCACGGGCCAGAGGGTATGATACCGTACCGATGGGCGGATATAACAAAGTTCAATTCGTGGAAGAGTTCAATATTCCTTCCCATTATCGCAGCGTCATGTTGATTGCCATCGGGAAAGCAGCCGCTCCAGGTCGGCCAACGGTAAGATTGCCGCTTGAAGACGTTGCTTTCTGGAATGAAATCTAAAACATAAGCAAAAAGAACGGAGATCCTGCTTGATGATCTCCGTTCTTTTGCGTTGATATGATCGATGCTCATGATTCGTGAACTAAATCTCTTGGTTCATGTGTGAAGCATGCAGTTATAGAGCAGCGTGTTACTTCGGAAGTTTCACGGCTCCGTGCAAGAATAGATCTACGATCTCAACAGCCATATCACGAGGGCTGGCATAACCGCTTCGGGTATCTTCACGATTGCCCAGCATCAGCATCGCCGAAAAAGCCTGCGCCATGAGCAAAGGATTGCCTTCCCGAAGTTCACCAGAACGCATGGCTTGATTAAACCGATCGGCGATGACTTCATGAATGCGCTGTTCCGCCTCACGGATAGCGGCCATCTGCTCCTGGGATAAAAAAGGCTGTGCTTCCCGCATCATGGTCTCCATCTCGGCATGAGGCTTGGCAATCTTCGCTTCGGCTACCCGGATCAATCCAGACTCTAGGGTATCGGCTTCCTGCAGAAACTGACGAGTAGAAGCATATGCTTTATCTAGAATCGTGGTTACCGCTATTTTAAACAGCTCGGGTTTACTTGTGAAATGATAGTAGATGGAAGCCTTGGTCACTTGGCAAGCCTTCGCGATCTGCTGCAAGGATACGGGCTCGTAGCCATTTTCCATGAATAACTTGGAGGCGGTCCAGAGGATGGTTTCCTGGATAGGAGCCTGATCGGCAGCTGCTTTGGGACGCCCGGGATTTCGGGGGTTTCGTATTTTTGTCATGATGACCTCCTGTGTATAGTGTAAGACATGCAGGTCATTTTTTCAAAATGAATATTGAAAATTAACCTACCGGTATATATAATTAATTTGCGCGGTTTGTTTTCAGGCTTACTAAGAAAGAAACAAGATCATGATAAAGAACATCACGGAATGGAGAGGATCTACAAATGCACGGATCAGGACCGAATTACGGTAAATGGGTTGCAGGGAAGCGAAGCAAATGGGTCACGCTCTGTGTATGGGTACTCATCGCACTGGCGTTGAATTTGCTATGGCCGGCTGTTGCAGATAAAGAGGATAACAATGCAGCCAACCTGAAGGAGGATGTTCCATCCGTCATAGCGGAAGCCATTGCCGATAAGGAATTTCCTAGCAACGGGGGAGTACCGGCTCTCATCGTGTGGCATAAAGCCAATGGATTGAACGAAGGGGATTTAACCAAGCTGCAGGAGTTGACGGCGAGCCTGGAATCCGATCCGCTCCCGTATCAAACCTTCGTTGTTCCTTTCCATCAGCTGCCTCCGCAGGCTTTAAGCGCCCAGTTGTCAGAGGATCAGAGCACGATGGTGATGCCGCTATTTTTTGAAGAAGACCAGGAGACGGACCAGCTCAAGGAAGGAACGGCAGAGCTTGAGAAGCGATCGGAACAATTGCTGGGCGGTAATCCGTTTCAGACGGCCATCCAGAGCGGAGACGGAATCAGTGCTCGCGTAACAGGTCCGGTTGGAATCTCTATTGATGCAACCGGATTGTTTGAGGATGCCGACGTGTCGCTCATGATTGCAACCGTGCTTCTGGTGCTGATATTGCTGCTGCTGATTTACCGTTCTCCGATTCTTGCCCTAATCCCGCTTGTAGCAGTCGGTTTTGCCTATATGGTAACTAGCCCGATTCTCGGTTTTATGGCGGATCAAGGCGTAATCACCGTGGATTCCCAATCCATCGCCATTATGACCGTGCTGCTCTTTGGAGCCGGGACGGATTATTGCTTGTTCCTGATTTCGAGATTCCGCCAGCTGCTATGGCATGAACCCGATAAACGCAAAGCCTTGTTCCAGGCGATTACGAGTTCATCGGGCGCCATCGCGATGAGCGGCTTCACGGTTGTTTTGTCTCTGTTTGCGCTGCTTCTGGCTCAGTACGGGGCATACCAACGATTTGCGGTGCCTTTCAGCTTGTCAATTCTGATCATGTTCATAGCCAGTCTGACATTGGTACCAGCATTGTTGGCTATGTTCGGGAGAGGTTCCTTTTATCCTTTCATTCCGAGAACGCCGGAGATGCAAGCGGAGCGCGCCAAGAAAAAAGGAAAGCCGGTTCCTGCACCGCACAAAGAGAAGGAGAGCCGGATCGGCCGTATGGTAACAACGAAGCCATGGACCGTCGTCTTGGTAGCTTTAGTATTGCTGGGTGGACTTGCGACCTTCTCATCCCAAATCAAATTCACCTACGATCTCCTATCCTCATTCCCTGAGGATGTTCCTTCCCGCGAAGGATTCACCGTCATCGGCGAACAGTTCTCGGAAGGAGAGCTTGCGCCGGTGCGGCTGATGGTGGATGGCGCGGGGCAAGCTTTGGATCTTGAAGAACGCCTGAAGGCTCTGGATTATGTGGATCGTGTATCCGAACCGCAGAATGGGGCGGAGAATAACGATATTATCGGTTATGAAATCGAGCTATCGATGAATCCTTACTCTATGGAAGCGATGCAGCATATTCCGGATCTCAGGGAGATCGCGGAGGTTTCACTTGAGAAGGCAGGGGTCGAGAATCCGGCGGAAGCCGTGTGGATCAGCGGTCAAACGGCTACCCAGTATGACACGGAGATCGCGGGAGAACATGATGCCAAACTGATCATTCCCGTCGTTATCGGCTTGATTACGCTGCTGCTTTTGGTATATCTGAGATCGATTGTGGCAACCGTCTATCTGATTGCCACAGTCATCTTGTCTTATTTCTCCGCCCTGGGGCTTGGCTGGATTATCATTCATTACGGTTTGGGAGCAGAAGCCATCCAAGGAGCCATACCGCTGTATTCGTTTGTATTCCTGGTCGCGCTGGGCGAAGACTACAACATATTCATGATTTCGAGCATATGGCAAAAACGCAAGCAGATGCCACTGAAGCAGGCGATTAAAGAAGGCGTTGGCGAGACGAGTTCGGTGATCACCTCAGCCGGTTTAATCCTGGCAGGGACCTTCGCCGTACTGGCCACGCTTCCGATTCAAGTATTGGTACAGTTTGGGATCATAACGGCCATCGGTGTTATGCTGGATACGTTCATTGTAAGACCCTTCCTAGTACCCGCGATCACAACGATCCTGGGCAAGTGGGCTTTCTGGCCAGGCAAACAACAGATGGTTACCGAAGAGAAATCTACATTGACCGTTGAGAATAAAGCGTAGCCTTAACTTAATAAGGAATTCTTGGGACAACCACCTCATCTTAAGGTTATGTAAGAGATGAAGGTGGTTGCTGCCGATTTTGACGAGAGTGAAGGGGCGTTAGTAAGATAAGGAGGAGGCGGCGTTATAAATCAAGAGGGATGTGACCTATGACAACGATTCAAAAGGCTATTGAACTCCGTACTGGAGGGAAACCGGAGGAAGCAAAAGAAGTTCTCCTCGGACTGTTGGTTCAATCCCCGGATGATCCCGAAATCCATTATCAGCTGGCCTGGGTGCATGATCTGATGGGTCTTGAAAGCGATGCAGTTCCTTATTATGAAAAGGCGATCTCTTCCGGACTGAAGGATCCCGAGCGATGCGGCGCATTGCTTGGACTTGGAAGCACATACCGTACGTTGGGGATGTACGATAAATCCAAGGGCATTTTGGAGCAGGGATTGCAGGAGTATCCCGAGGCGAGGGAGTTCAACGTATTTTATGCGATGACCTTGTACAATGTGGGACAATACGATAAGGCGATGGCGTTACTTCTTAAAGAAGTAGGCGAAACCAGTAATGATGAGGGAATCAATAGCTACCAGAAGGCGATTACCTTTTATTCGGATAAGCTCGATCAGATTTGGAAGTAATCTACATTATTCGAAACAGGGGTAACGCCACATGCATAAGCTAAGAACAAAGAAACAGGTTACATACTACCGCTCCTCTCATAATCCGAATCAATTGGGACCTGAACGGAAATTCGTGCAGACTTAAATAAGCCTTCACAGATTTTTGAATTTCAATTTCTAGACTACACTCGCTGGACATCATCCGCTTGCTTTTTCATGGCATCATGTAGAGAAAGAAAAAATTCTTTTAAGATACAGATTACTTTGAACTCACTGGCTTCTTTCTTTTTCTTCATCAGCAAAAGCCTGCGCATCTGAAACATGAGAGTAGAACTAAGCAAAATGGCGATCAACTGCCCGTATACATGACATTCAAAGCGTTCACTTTTGATCGGCTTGCACCGGTCGATATGGAAGATGGATTTCCACGTTTTAAATAAAATCTCGATTTGCCAGCGTAGGGAATACAGGTCATGAACATGCTCTTTTTTAAGTAGATGTCAGGGGCATTAGTCTTGTAGATATTGATGGCACTTAAACGCTTTGTTCGTTCTTTATAGGTCATGTTTTTCTTTTTCTCCTGTTTAGCACGCATCAGGAGCCGCTTTTGAGTCTGTTCTTCTGTAAGTTTGCAGATGAGAAGCCGTGTGCGGAATTTTTTATAGAGACCCAGATACACTTCGGGAAGTTCTACCATTTCTCCGGATTGAAGACGATTCATAATAGCTTCCAAATCGATTTCTTTGTACAACGATTGCTTTTTTACCTTTGCCAGCTTTTCTAGCGAGCTCCTCAAGTTGGGTAGGAGAAAAATGACGTTGAAGCTGTTGGGCTAGTAAATGCATTTCTTCGCTGATAGAAAGTGGAATGGAATTCATGGAAAACAATCCTTTCTATGGAATTATAATTGATATAGAAAGGATAGTTTATTTTCCTGTTTTGGGGTATAGATTCTTCTTAGCTTGATGGGCATTATCGGCCACATTGTGCGCATCTGGTTCTAGTTTGCTGCTGATAGACCCAGGTGGCTCCGCCAAGTGCGATACCTAACAACAACCACCCTCCGTACACCATGGATACCATCAATCCGTTGCCATCGAAACGCACTGGACCATCAGCCAGACCTAGTGCTTGCATAGAAGCCCCAAATATCGCCAGTAGTCCCATAGGAGCTGTCATACAGGCAGCAATCCAACCTCCAATGATAAAAATCCAGCGAGGAACTTTTTTGCCAGCAAAAAACGGGACCCAACGGGGGAATATGCGCCCCCATCTTTGGACAAGAGCAAGGGAAAGCAATGCACTAGCACCAAAAACCAGAATTTCCCCAAACGCAGAATGATGACCGAAATTTTGACCGCCCCATAAGTTCCCGCCAAGTGACCAGTAGATTTTCAGCAAAGGGTATGGAAATGAAAGGATGAAAGCGGCATAGCCAAGCCACACATTAGAGCGACTCTTTCCCTTGATCAAGGGCACTTGGCCACACGCAACACATGCACCGCGGGATACGCGCTGAAAAGAGACGGTAACCATTGCCAGTAACGTTGCCCCTGTAAGGCTTATAGCCCGGGACGCAAAGCCTGACCAGTCCACGACGGGGGGCAAACCAGGTATTCCAAGCACAGCGGCCGTGCGGAGTGTGTCAAAGACGATACCAGCAGATGACCAGATTAGCAGAATAGAAGCGCTCCATGCGCTGATTAGAACGAGTAGACGTGGCACAAGTCTTACCCGCGTCCAACCCATTGACAGCAGCAAAGCGATCAATCCAATTATTGATGCGAATGCCGTAACCCACATTGGAGCAAATCCCTTTGTATAGTCTGGCCCGTCTGGAAAAAAGGGCTTCAATATAACGGCTAGCAGGGTTACGGCGCAGGCCCCGAGTGCAGCCCACATTTGAAAATAAGATTGTATGCTCGGGTCTTTATCAACCGATCTCGAAATCTTGGCACCATCCATCTTAGCCATTGTTTCTCCAATGTGGTTTTGGTTATTTGAAGTCATTGTTGAGACCAGCTCCTTAACCTTTTAATTTCGATCTCAGTTTTCAATGAAATTTTACAAAAACATTTCTTTGGCGAAAATAGACTAAGGTCTATTTTCCAGCTAGACCTTAGTCGGGCACAGCTGACATGCGGGTAGAAATAGGTCACATGCTAGAGATTCCGTTTCCAAATCAGCGGAAACCCTTGTTAATTAGGTTTATCAAACAGCGAAGCTGTCATGAAGTGCCAACTTGGAATTTCCCCTAATCGCCATTAGCGGAAATGAAATAGGCTGATTCATCATCATAATGTCCGCTAATGTAAGTGACGCAATTTTACATGTACCTCGGATAAACCCGTTGCCCATCAAATTAAAATTTTGGAATACCCCAAAAACGAAAAGAAGCTATTCTTTTTGTTAATAAAGGATAGCTTTTTTTTCGTTTTGGGGGTGTATTAATTTCTTAGCTTGATGGGCATGGGGTAACGCCAACAAAACGCAAAAAACATACGCTAAGGAAAAATTCAGTCAGCATAACATGAAAATGCGTACGATAAGAAACTTTGAAAACAATCATCTACACTAGCTTCTAATATACTTAGAATGTTACTAACTGAGCGAATGCTGATAGCTCAATGACCAATGCAAAAGAAGCAATCCTCCTGCTTTGCCAGGGCTGGGTGATTGCTTCTTTTTTCGATTTTAAAGATGAAACAGGCTTCATGTTTCTGCTCTTTGGTAACGTACTACAACCCATAGAATTTCCCTTTAGGGCCTCTCCTTAGAACCACAGGGTTTTCGCAACGGTTGCATGATTGAGTTTACGTAGGATTCTTCTGAATGACCTGCTTTGGGTTCGGAACAGAACCAGAATTCATTTTAAAAATTATCTCAACAAGCTCGTCTCGGCCAATTAATCGCACACTCGATCTACGTTTCCCAAGATTCGCGTGCAGGATAAGACCGACTTTATCGATGATCTCAGCCTCCGACGCTGGCGGCCCGTAAATAAGAAAAATTCTTGCACAGAGGATCGTGGTAGTATTTCAAACAAAATATCTCAAACGTTTTAAGGCCCATGGTTTTAAGGCCCATGAGACATCGTAGATTCTATGTGCAAAAGAAGGGCCCTTAACGGAGTTGTCAGATATTTATCTCGATGGTGAACGGCAAGCAATTCATTTCTCAACAAGAGGTCTTGAACAGACAGTGAAATCAATTCCCCCTGCAATAGCTGCTCGCTTACAAGAACATCAGGCAAAATCGTGATGCCGAATCCAGCCTTGGCAGCTTCGATCAATGCTAGGGAATTTACGCTTGTCCAGGCAGGTTGCGCGGTATGTCCGGACAAATAAAGAACGCTGTCTAAAGTATCGCGGATGGCGCTTCCCTTTTCACGCAACAATAGTTTTTCAGAGCAAAATTGTTGCAGAGTCAACTCCTTGTGCGTGATGAGATAGTTAGGAGCGCACACAACATATAACGGATAGGAAGCAAAAGGGATGCATGTAAAAGGCCCTTGGGGAGCCGCACCTTCAATCAAAGCGATGTCAGCTTTGCCGTTCCGCAATATTTCAATGGCATTCGCTGCGCTGACCACATCGACATTGACCCGGAGATCAGGCCAATCTTTTTGAAAGGCTTTCAAGATTTTTGGTAACCAGAACGCTGCAATGGTAATGCTGGAAACGATGTGCAGGGGAGCTTGTTTTTCCAAACAGCTGATGCGTGCATCTAATGCTTCGCACGAAGATAGAATCGGTGTAACTTCCTCCAGCAAAAGCCGGCCGCTTTTTGTAAGCTGAACGCTTTTTGAAAGTCGGTCAAACAATGCTGTTTCTGCCTTTTCTTCCAGTTCACGTATGGCATGAGAAACTGCCGATTGCGTGATATATAACCTTTCCGCAGCCCTTGTGAAGTTTCCCGTTTCTGCTACTGCCCGAAAAATTTCAAAATGCCGAAGAGTCATCATTGATGCTCCCCCTCCCATGAATAAAACTAATCGTTATTTCGAAATAATATCATTTTACTAATCAATCATCAACCCCCATAATAACAGGGTGACAAGGAGGCGATCTGATGATAAGCCAAAGAACCAAACTATACATCTGGCTTCTGGGCATAAATTTGTTTATCAGCACATTTACATTTGGCGGTGGGTATGTTGTTGTTCCGATGATTCGGAAGTATTTTGTATCCAGGAAAAAACGACTCAACGAAGATGAACTCGTCAATATGGCTGCTATTGCACTGTCCTCACCAGGAGCAATCGCAATCAACTTGTCAACTCTCGCAGGGTTTCGGGTAGCGGGGATGACGGGCGCTGCAATCAGTTGTATTGCTGCTGTCATTCCATCCCTCGTCATATTGGGATTCATCTCCACGTTCTATGTTGCGTTTGCGGCGGATCCGTTAATCTCCGCAGTATTGAGAGGAATGCAGGCAGGCGTTGCAGCCCTTATCGTTGATTTCGTTGTGGATATGTGCAGTATGATGATCAAAGAACGTTCTCTATTTCTTACCCTGATGATTCCGGCAGCATTTTTGGCGAATTTTATCTTTGAAGTCAATGTAGCCATTATCCTCATCGTGTGTTGTTTTTTATGCATTGTGCGAGTGTGGCTTAATGAAAGGCGGCAGAAATAATGGGGGAACTATTGAAACTGTTATGGGTCTTTTTTCAGATCGGTTCGTTCAGTATCGGGGGTGGGTACGCTATCATCCCGTACATTCAGGAACTGGCAGTTCAAAAACACGCATGGGTATCACAAAGGGTTTTTACCGATATCATTACCATCTCGCAAATGACACCCGGCCCATTAGCAGTAAACACCTCCACATTTGTTGGCTTACAGGTCGCGGGGATACCGGGCGCAATGATTGCTACTTTCGGCTGCGTGATTTCAGGTGTCGGCATTTCTATATTGCTGTATCGCTTTTTTCAAAAATTCAATAAATCTATCTATGTGTTTGAAGCTTTGAATGGCTTGAGGTCGGCTTCACTGGGGCTTATTATTTCGGCTGCTGCAACCATATTGCTAATGACGTTTCTTGGGACTTCAGCAATAAACGCGGCTGCTAAAGTGGATTGGATTGCTGTAGGTGTATTTACAGGGTCTTTGTTTGTATTGAGAAAATGGAAGATGAACCCGATTCTTCTCATGGTTCTGACGGGGATACTGGGAGGCATTATTCATTAAAGAAAGTTTCGCGGCTTGTCGCGCAGAAAACAGCGGAGCTGATACTCCGCCGTTCCGCAAGTGTTAGTATGAAGGGATCGAAATTATCCGAACGAGGATGGGGCAAGGAGCCAGGTCCCGGCTTGTTTGAATTAATGCTTGCGTAGCATACGTTTTTCGCGCTTGTTTGTGTGACTTCCAACATAATTTATGTTATGTAAACTAATGATTCAAATCAGTTAATACGGAAAACTATGGTATATAGCAGGAGTGATGGAATTTCATGGAAATGATCATATCTTCACTTTACTTAACTGGATTTTAGGCTGCCTTCATCTCTCGTTAAGGTTTGGACCTTATACTAAGTATGTCACTACAAGTGATGGAAGGAGCAACGCAGATGAACAAGAAAAACAAAATGAGTATGTGGTCGATAGGACTTGGAAGTGCTTTTCTGATGATGATGCTAGCTAACCATGACAATGTGCATGATGGACAAGCCCGATCCGGTATCGCTTCAAGTGCAGTCAGATCCAATATTGCCATCCAATCCGTTGATAAGAGCCCGGCAGTCAAAGTCCCCGAGAACCAGGAAATAACCCCCGAAATGATTAATCAATTCTTAAAATTAGTAGCAGAGACATAAGATAGTGTTGATTCTCTATACGTAACGGTTTTGAAGACCAGTTCCCTACTGAGGGGGCTGGTCTTTTTGGCGTGGGGCTCAAAAGAGTTCTTAATCAGAGTGATTTTGCGGCAGCAGATGGTTTCTAATCAATCGACTGTAAATTTTTTTGAAAACAGGAACCCACGTTCTTGTCATATCTTCCCAGGAAGCTTATTATTATCAAGAGGGTTAACCTGAAGCGGGGGGATTATAGACGAATGCAAAGCGATCACACGTTAAACAGCAAGCGAAGGACCACGGGGATTGGCATGTACCGGGAGATGTTAATCCGATACGTATTCCCGCATAAGAAACTGCTGGCAGCCCTAACGGTGCTGCTATTATTTTCAATCGGGCTGCAACTGATTAATCCGCAGATCATCCGGTATTTTATCGATACGGCTCAAGGAGAGGGAAATCTGACATCCCTTTATTATGCGGCAGGTTTTTTTATCGTATTTTCATTGCTCCAACAAGGCGTATCCATTGCGGCTGCTTACTATAGCGAGAATCTGGGCTGGACGACAACCAACAAACTTCGCGCTGAATTGGCGGAGCACTGCCTGTCGCTGGATATGAGCTTCCACAAAACGCAAACGTCCGGCTCTTTAATCGAACGGGTCGATGGCGATGTGAATGCACTTGCCAATTTCTTCTCCAGCTTTATTATCCATCTGTTCGGCAATCTGCTCCTTATGATCGGGATCCTGGCTCTTCTGTATCGGGAGAACTTCTGGATTGGTCTTGTTATGACAGTGTTCGTTGTCGGCAGCATCTATGTCATTCAGCATATCCGGCGGTTTGCGATACCGGTATGGAAGCGATGGCGCGAGCTGAATGCGGATTTCTACGGATTCATCGGCGAGCACCTCGAAGGAACCGAAGATACGCGTGCCAACGGGGCGGCTGGATATGTCATGAATCGATTTTATGAGATGGCCAGGCGGATGCTGCCGGTTCGGGTTCGTGCGTTCATCGGATTTTTTCTGATGTGGAGCACCACGATATTGGTGTTTGCGCTTGGCAATGCTGCCGCTTTTATCGTGTGCGCCATACTGTGGGAGAATGGACAGGGCGGCTTGACGATCGGCTCCATCTATCTCGTGTTTTATTATACCGAGCTGCTAGCCAAGCCGATTGAGAAGATTCGTACCCAATTGGAGGATTTGCAAAAAGCGGATGCCAGCTTGATGCGCGTCCGCGATTTGCTTGCAACCGAACCTCAGATTAAAGACGGCCCTGGAGCGCCGCTTCCGTCTGGCCCGTTGTCGGTGGAAATCCGCAATCTTAACTTCGCATATGAAGAGGGCGGACAGGCTACGCTTGAAAATCTTCAGCTGCGGCTCGAGCCGGGCCAGACTCTGGGGCTGCTCGGGCGTACAGGCAGCGGCAAAACGACGATCGCCCGCCTGCTGCTGCGTTTCTATGATCCTCAGGAGGGAAGCATCGAGCTGGCAGGAACGGATATCCGGGTCTGCAAGCTTCATGAACTGAGGCGCAAGGTCGCGATGGTTACGCAGAATATTGAGATTTTGGAAGGGACTGTTCGTGATAATCTGACCTTGTTTGATGAAGGCATCGAGGATAGCCGAATTATATCCGTGCTTGAGGAGCTTGGGCTTGGAGACTGGTATGCTTCGCTTCCCGAAGGGCTCGATACGAGCCTGGCCTCAGGCGGTGGGAGCCTGTCGGCCGGTGAGGCCCAGCTGTTGGCGTTTGCCCGTGTCTTTCTGACGGATCCGGGTCTCGTCATCCTTGATGAAGCATCGTCCCGCCTCGACCCGTTAACGGAATACCGGATTGAAGCAGCCATTACGCGTCTTCTTCAGGAGAAGACATGTATTATCATTGCCCACCGCTTGGCCACGGTTCAGCGTGCCGAACGGATTCTTATTTTGGAGAATGGCAGAATGCTCGAAAGCGGTCGCCGGGAAGAGCTTGCCTCAAACCCGCAATCACGGTTTAGCCGCATGCTTGCCGTTGGAATGGAGGAGGTGCTGGCATGAAAACAAGACATTTTTTCTGGCGGCTGATTCTGTACCGGCCGGGTCTGTATCTTATCAACCTGCTGGCATGGTCCCTTATTCATATGGCACCGCTGGTTCCCGGATTGTTAACCAAAGCTTTCTTCGACCATCTTGAAGGTACATATGTTTTTCCCTACGGCGTTTGGGCGATTGCCGTGCTCCTCATTGGCGCTGCATTAGCCCGGATTGCTTTGATCTTCGGCGGTTTCATGACAGACGTGCATTTCCGCTTCCGCATCAGCACCTTGCTTCGCCGCAATATGCTGTCCCATGTCATGAAAGAGCCAGGAGCACGAGCAATACCTTGCTCGCCCGGAGAAGCCATCAGCAATTTCCGGGATGACGTCGATCAAGCCGAAGAAGCGACGAGCTGGTCCGTGGATACGTTAGGACTTATCGGTTTCGTCATTGTAGCCAGCTGGATTCTCATATCCATCGATCTGCAGCTGACGATCCTCGTGTTCGTTCCTTTGATCCTCGTGGTCACTGCAGCCCAGATTGCGACCGCACGCATCCAGAAATACAGAGCGGCAAGCCGGGAATCGACGGCCAAGGTAACCGGTGCGATTAGCGAAATGTTTGCCAATGTGCAAGCCATCCAAGTCGCAGGGGCTGAGAAACGCGTAGTGGAACGGTTTGTAAGCCTTAGTGAGAAACGGCGCCAATCCATGGTGAAGGATAAGCTGTTAACGGAGACCTTATCTTCCGTATTCACCAACTCCGTCAATCTCGGCACAGGATTGATTCTCGTGCTTGCGAGTCTTAAGATGCGAAATGGCGATTTTACGGTCGGGGACTTGTCGCTCTTTGTATATTATTTAACTTTTGTCACGCAGCTCATATCGAACGTAGGCAACTTCATGACCTATTACAAACAGATGGGTGTCAGCTTTCAGCGGATCCAATCCATGCTGCAAGGGGCACCGGCTTCACTGCTTACGGCAGCCAATTATATCGGTATCGGAAAGCTTAAGAACAAACAGAATACAGAGAAGGGTGCTAATCCTCATCATAGGGCTCAGAAAGATTTGTTAACGAATGGAGGATACAATCCTTCCGCCATATCCGCAGCCGAAGACGGCGTGGAAACGGCTTATATCGAGGCGCCACCTCTCTCACTGCTTGAAGCGCAAGGGCTGTCGTATCAATATCCCGAAACCGGACGCGGTATATCGAATATTAATCTGACCCTGAAGCGTGGTACCTTTACTGTCGTTACAGGGATGATCGGCAGCGGTAAAACGACGCTGGTTCGCACCCTGCTGGGCTTACTGCCAGCTGAAAAGGGCGAGATCCGGTGGAACGGTGAGAGGATAACAGAACCCGCTGATTTCTTTATACCTCCACAGAGTGCGTATACTGCGCAGATCCCCAGGCTGTACAGTGATAAACTGCGAAACAACATCCTGCTAGGTATACTCGAGGAGCCGGGCAGTCTGGACCGCGCACTACATGCGGCCGTAATGGAAGAAGATATCAAGCATCTGCAGCATGGCCTGGAGACGATGGTAGGACCACGAGGAGTCAAGCTGTCCGGCGGTCAAGCTCAGCGGACAGCGGCCGCAAGGATGCTGGTACGGGACGCGGAGCTGTATGTATTTGACGATTTATCCAGCGCATTGGATGTTGAGACCGAGCGTAAGTTATGGGAGCGGCTGTTCAGCGAGCGCGGCGGGGCGACTTGCCTTGTCGTATCGCATCGAAAAGCAGCACTTCACCATGCGGACCATATCATCGTGTTGAATGGCGGAGAGATTGAGGCTGAAGGCACGGCAGAACAGCTGCTGGCTTCAAGCGAAAGCTTCCGGCAGCTGTGGTATGGCGAAGAAACAGGATAATAAGTAAGATCATGATTGCAATCGATAGAGTAAAAGATGTATCCATTTCACCATAGACAGAGGAGATATCCCCCCATGCAAAAAGCGGAACAAATTCAGCTGGAATTCCGTTCGGCAGAACACCTGCCTATCTTGAATGAATTCGAGCTTCCGGATGATCAAGTCCAATTTACCGCTCATCCGAAAGAAGCATTAAACTTAGTGGAAGGTCAGTTTCCCATCGTCATTTTAGCTGATGATCATCCTGTCGGTTTCTTTATCCTGCACGCCACGGAGCGCGTCAAGGAGTATACAAGCAATTCTCATGCCATGCTGCTTACTACCTTATCCATTGACCATCGTCAGCAGCGTAAGGGGTATGCCAGAAGAGGGATGCTTGCGCTGCCATCGTTCATTCGAAGTCAGTTTCCTTCCTGCGATGAAGTGGTGTTGGTCGTGAACCATAAGAATGTTCCGGCTCAGCAGCTGTATGAACGGGTTGGTTTCGAAGATACGGGCAGAAGAAGGATGGGGCCTATCGGAGAACAATGGGTTATGAATATAACCATCTGAAATAAAATGCCGCAAAGACGCCTGGTCTTTGCGGCATTGCTTTATTTAACTTGGTTGACGCTCCGCCAGGTCGCTTCCAAACTTGAAGCGATATACTCCAGAATCGGTTTACTGTAGAAATAACCGCTGTGTGACAGGGGATTCCAGCAGGTTAACCAGTTTCCCACGTTAATGGATATATCGTTACTTACGGTGCGGTCATACGCTTCATTTATACTCTTAAGGGGATAGGCCAGTATATCGTCTTTATCATAGAAATTGACCCATTCCCCAAGCAGCTGATCATGATAGTGCTTCAGCTGCCCGGAAGGGACGTCGATGGGCTTGTCAAAATCACGGTACCGCATGCTCCATAGCGGCAAGGTGGTTCCCAGCGTATAGAATAATGTCAGGAGCTCTCCTCGCTCCAACGGAGCTTCCGGGTCAACGACCAGGTGATGCCCACGGGAGGAGAATTGCAGATCATAGAAGAAATTGCTGGCGATTACAGATCCCAGGCTATGAGAGATTACGCATAATGGAGCCTGGGGACCGGCAGCGAGGGCAAGTCGGTGCAGCGCTTCACTGATTGTCCGATGAATGGCTTCGTAGTTCTGATCCTCGGATTCCACGGGTTGGTAAGCAACGGCATCCGCCAGATTGTGGATCACGTACTGCCGAAGGTGCTGATAACGTAAACGGTAAGGTTTAATGCTGCTGCTGATTAACTCAGACTCGCGTGCTGCGAATACATCGGCCCAATGAACAGCCTCCATGGCCAGTTGCTCATGCGGAATACCTGACGTTCGGGAGAAGGTTTCTCTCAACTTCTTCATAAATTTATCCGCATAGTCTTTCTTTTGTGTTCCCAATCCGTGTACAATGATCACTGCAATTTTTTGCTTCATCTAACTGCAGCTCCCTTCATCGGAAATGGAATGAATGGATATCTTTTACTCTTTATACGCGATTTGTACTCGAATTGTAAATAGGTTATTACAGTACGGGTGAAACCGGTAAGGTCAGTAGCACTTTAGAGTCATTCCGTCCAGGGCCAAATTTGATTACAATGAAGGGATAACCAGTGGTAACATGATAGATAAAGAGGCAGGTACATTCAAGTATAGATTGAAATAGGAGGCAGGGTATGTCCTATAAACAAATGAAATGGTTGATTCTGATCATTCCCACTTTGACGATTGGCATTTGGGAGTATGTCAGGCATGAGTTCCTGCTGCCTTATATATCGATGGATCTTGGCAATCTGCTGGCACCTGTTATCGTGTTCTTGGTTTCCATTCTGTTCCTTACCCAGTTGTTCTCATTGATTGAACGGAACCAGGAGGAACTGAACCAATCCAGGGCATTGCAAGCAGCCATGCATGAAAGGGAGAAGATTGGCCGGGAGCTCCATGACGGGATCGCCCAATCCTTGTTCTTGCTGAACGCACAGATTAACCGAATAGAGAAATCGGGGCTAACCGGCGAAATTCCATACCAGGAAATTAAGGAAAGTGTTCACCGAACCAATGCCTACGTAAGAGAAGCCATTGCTAATCTCCGATATCCGGCAGATCCGCAAGCCATTCCGTGGATGCATAGCATGAACAGCTTAATTGAGGAAATCAAGCAGGAGACGAATCTGCATTTCGACGTTCAGTGGGGAATCCAGGATGACATGCTGTCCGCCAAAGAAAAGGTGGAGCTGCTGGCTTCGATCAGGGAAGCCTTATTGAATATCCATAAGCATGCCGAAGCAAAGCACGTGAAGATAACCGCGACAGCGGAGGATTCGAGCTGGCACTGCTCCGTCAGCGATGATGGCAAAGGTTTTGAGTTGGACAAGCCGCTCGGCAGCAACCGGTATGGAATCAAAATTATGAAGGATCGGGCCGAGGCCATGGGCTGGAAGTTCATGGTGGAAAGGCATAACCACAAGACGATAATCAGCATTCGGAAGGAGAGAACCGCATGAACGAGCAGCCTTTTCGTGTGTTAATCATCGATGACAGCGATCTTGCGAGAGAAGGCATTCGCACCATTCTAAGCAGCGACCCGACCTTTGAGGTTGTGGCCGAAGGACAAAGCGGCGAGGAAGCGCTGGAGCTGACCGAAATATGGATGCCTGATATTATCCTCATGGATATTCAGATGCCTGGGATGGACGGATTGGAAGCGACCAAGCGAGTGAAGGACAAATTTCCTTACGTTAAAATTGTCATGGTTACGGTGTCCGACGACATCGCACATTTGTTTGATGCCCTGAAACGTGGAGCCCAAGGCTATCTGCTGAAGAATCTGAATCCCGAATCATGGCACGAATACCTTAAAGCCATTGCCGTGGACGAAGCACCGATGAGCAGGGAACTTGCTTTCCGTATATTGAAGGAGTTTTCGCAATACGATAAGCCGGACCCAAGCAATAGTCCACTAACGGCCCGGGAAAAAGAAATTTTGGGACTCGTAGCCGAGGGATTGTCCAACCGCGATATTTCGGTTGCCTTGTGCATATCCGAGAATACGGTCAAGAACCATCTGAAGAACATTTTGCAAAAACTGCATTTGGAAAATCGGGTACAGCTGACCCGTTATGCCTACGAACAAGGATGGATGGGGAAGAGATGACGGTCACGCTCGTGTCTAGTTTCCGCTAAGATAAAAGCAAAGAATGATTTCAAGCGAGAAAGGCGTCGAAGGAGGGCGTGCGTTTATTTCTGTTTAACAAGGAATATGCCCAGCCCAATGATACCGATGCCGGCCCAATTTTTCCAGGTTGGAACTTCCTTCAGGAACAAATAAGCCACCCCTAACGAGATTAGGATTTCCAGGCACTTGGAGAAGATCAACGTATAGCCTAACTGGTCGGTGGCTTTAAATCCATAACGGATTCCGTATCCGATGCACATGTTGGCAATGAGGAACAGCGGGAGCATGAATAACTGAAACTGCAGCGTAGGCCAGAACAGGTGCTGGATATGCTTGGTTTGGTACGAGAAGACAAGGTTGATGATCGACAGTCCGCCGAAGAGTAGACCGACACTGTAAATATAAAACATAAAGCGCCTCCTGTAACGATGACTTTGCAGTACGCCATTAATGTTTCCATACAGCAACTTTTTATCCAAGGACAATGAGACCAGAGTTCTCTTGCGTGATATCATGACAGCTTGTCATAAGGATTAGATTCTTAAGCCGTCTCGAAAAAAAAGGATGACTCCCTACTGAGGGGAGTCATCCTTTTTAAATATCTGTTACGGCATTTCATCACTTTCAGTTTAATATCCATGTTTAACTACAGATCATTGGCTTCATTAGTGAACTTGGTGAAGCCTGCTGTACACACCGCTGGAATGAATCAATTCCTGGTGCGTCCCCTGTTCGGCAATGCCTTCGGAATTGACGACGATAATCCGGTCCGCGCTCTGAATGGTGGTGAGTCGGTGGGCGATCACCAGCGTTGTTCTGCCGACGGACAGCTCAGCCAGAGACTTCTGGATTTGCGCTTCCGTTTCCGTGTCGAGTGCCGACGTGGCCTCGTCCAGGATCAGAATCGGCGGGTTCTTAAGGAACATTCTTGCAATGGACAAGCGCTGCTTCTGACCGCCTGACAGCTTAACCCCGCGTTCGCCAATCACCGTTTCCATACCGTCCGGCAGACTTCGGATCAGTTCATCCAGCGAAGCACGCCGTGCGGCTTCCCAGATTTGCTGGTCCGTTGCCTGTAAGTCGCCATAAGCGATATTGTCGCGGATCGTACCGGAGAACAGGAACACATCCTGCTGCACGATGCCAATATGCTTGCGGAGGTTTTGCAATTTGATATTCCGGATATCGATTCCATCCACCGTGATCGTGCCCTGATCCACATCATAAAAGCGAGGGAGAAGGCTGCAGATGGTTGTCTTTCCCGCACCGGACGGTCCGACAAACGCAACCGTTTCTCCGGCGCGGATCGTGAGATGTATGTTATTCAGTATCGTCCGGGAGGGTTCGTAACCGAAGGTAACGCCTTCAAAGCGGATATCCCCCCGTACGGAGGAAAGGGATACGGCATCAGGCACATCGGCGATTTCCGGATCGGTATCCATGATCTCCAGGTAGCGTTTAAAGCCGGCAATTCCTTTTGGATAGCTCTCAATGACTGCATTGATCTTCTCGATCGGACGGAAGAAGATGTTGGAGAGCAGCAGGAAGGCCATGAATTCACCCATTTCAATTTTGCCCTGGATGAAGAACCACGCGCCGCAGATCATGACGAATACCGTGATCAAACGCATCAGCATGTAGCTGATGGACGTGCTTATTGCCATTGTTTTATAAGCCAGCAGTTTGGTTGCCCGGAATTGCTTGTTCTCTTCCTGAAACAATTTATTCTCATGCTCTTCGTTCGCAAACGATTGAACCACGCGGATACCGCCGACATTGTCTTCGATGCGGGCGTTGAAATTCCCTACATTACGGAACAGTTGCCGATAGGTCGTGGTCATTCTGCCGCCGAATTTAATGATCAGCCATGCCATCAGCGGCACGATGATAAAGGTCAGCAGCGCGAGCTCCAGGTTGATGTAAGCCATTAAGGAGAAGGAACCGAGCAGCGTCATAACGGCGATGAATACGTCTTCCGGTCCGTGGTGGGCTACTTCTCCCACGTCATTAAGATCATTCGTGATGCGTCCCATGAGATGTCCGGTTTTGTTGTTATCAAAGAAACGGAAGGAGAGCTTCTGAATGTGGGAGAACATTTTTTCCCGCATATCCGTCTCGATATTAATGCCGAGCATATGCCCCCAATAAGTGACGATGTATTGCAGCGCGGTATTCAGCGCATAGATCGAGAGAAGGACGATGCAGGCAATCAGGATCAGCGGCCAATCCTGGCTTGGCAGCAGGTCGTCAATAAATTTGCTGACGGCAAGCGGGAAAGCAAGCTCCAGCAGTCCGGCAATAACGGCGCACGTAAAATCCAAAATAAACAGTCCCTTGTAGGGCCGATAGTACGAAAAAAACTTTCTGATCAAGAATTATCACGCTCCAAGTTCTACCTCTGTCATGGTAGTTGGTTTTAATGGTTGGCGGACAGCCATTATTGGCTGTCTTGCGATGGGTTCGTATCATACAGCTCAAACGCCTGAATATACTCCTGAATGATCTGGTCTACTGCTTTCAGCTCTCCGCTGACCACTTCTCGGATGGCTTCAAAGTTCGGGTCATTGACTTGCTTCTTCAAGGTTTCCCGTTTCACAACTAAATGGTCCAGAAAAGAAAGCGCGCGCCCCCGGCGGAACGTCTGCGCCATCTTGCCGCCTTCCCTGCCGTCATGCCCTTCCTCACGCCGTCTTCCGTGCCGCCCGCCGTGCCGGTGGTTATCCCGGTCGCGAGGCTCCGACCGTATTTGACTCGATGTATCCTGATCCTCTTGGCGCATATAACATCAACCTCCTTCACGTATACGTTTGTATACTATTTAAAGTGAGTGTATACATTTGTATACAATCCGTCAACCCGTTTTTCTCCATTAGATTGGAAAAATTGAGGAGACCGAAGGAAGATATGCTATGATGATAGTTAGCAGTCCCAGGAGATTGACATGGATGAATACGAACACCGGGAACAGGATGAACATGGGAAGGGAGCTGTGTACATAGTGATCGAACATAATCATGAGTACTGGATGCGTCAAGCGATTGCGGAGGCCCATCGAAACGTTCAACATGTGGAGGGTGGTCCTTTTGGAGCGATTGTGGTGAAGGAGGGTCAAGTGATCGGCAGGGGCCGGAATCTGGTTACTGCACTGAACGATCCGACGGCTCATGCCGAAGTGCAAGCCATAAGGGAAGCATGTTTGCACCTGGAGGATTTTCAATTAAAAGGCTGTACGATTTATACAAGCTGCGAGCCTTGTCCGATGTGTCTAGGGGCCATCTACTGGTCCAGGCCCGATGCCGTTTATTATGCAAGCACGAAGCAGGATGCGGCTGAGATCGGATTCGACGATCATTTCATATACGATGAAATCGCGATGCCGATGGACCAGCGCTCCATCCCTATGAAGCAGATTCAAACAGCGGATTATTTGCTGCCATTCCAAGCGTGGAGCTCCGCCGAGCGCAAAATCGAATATTAAACATAAAACCGGGCTCCCTTCAAGGGAAGCCCGGTTTATTCTTATTTATGGATAGGGATGCCGAAATAGGTATAGAGCGCTTCAGCATATTCTTGCGCATTACCCGGTTTGAAGGTGTGGACGCCGCCGGCTTTGTAAATTCTGAATTCGTCATCATCCACGGTGTTTCTGCCTTCTGCCGTACGTATGGATACCCGAGCTGTTTTATTAAAAGGCGAATCGGGGGCATACTCGCACCAGAATGAGGTGGTGATGAAATCTCTCGGTAAGTTAGGCTCTTCCGTAAAGGAGAAGACGGGATCCCACGCTTCTTTTTTCCACTCTTCGAGCATCCAGCCATACGCTTCGGTTTGGACGAGCCGGTAGGTTTCGTTTCCCTGAGTTTGCTCAAGGCCATCAACCAATTCCAAAGGGTGGCGCGGTCCGGCTCCTCCGACACCGACATCGGCAATATATCGCTGGTCTTCGATATCCACCTGCAGGATATGGTGCCTTCGCTTAGCAGGCGTATCCGTTTCGTCTCTCCAGAAGCGTCCAAAGTAATGAGTGACCTTAAAGCCCAGTTCCTGCAGCAGCCAGCCAAATAGCGCATTGAGCTCAAAGCAGTAGCCGCCGCGATGCCGGGTTACGATTTTATCGTAAAGATCGGGGATATCCAGGGAAAGCGGAATTTGATGAAGGATATCGAGATTTTCATAGGGTACGGTATGCACATGCTGTTCCTGCAATCTGGCGAGCATATAAGCGCTGTTTACAATCGGGCCCGTGTATCCAATACGCTCAAGATATTGGTTTACGTCCAGCCCATGCATCGGGTTACTCATTCGATCACCGCATCTTTCGTCTTTTGTCAGCTTGGTAAAAGTAAGCATGTATATAATTATATCCTTTATATCATATATTTGGGCTTTCTAATAGAGAACAAGAAGGAGGCGGAAGAGGGACTATGCCCATGGATATCACGTCCCTTCGGGCAGCTAATGAGACTTCCTGCTATATACGATATGGAAGGGGATGAAGATCACCATCGACTGGTATTATGGAGCACAAAAAGGGTGTCCCGACCGCCAATCCTCCGGCGAGGGACACCTTTTCTTAAGAGATAATAAAGTATAAACTTTAAAGGCTTACCACCTTTATCTCGCAAGGAAAACTTCCGATATATGCGGTCTGTCTTCTGAGAAGTTCGTCGATAGACGTTTTTCTTAGTTAATAGTCATCATTAATATCGATCGTCGCGTCGGTGTTTTAAACATTTTTATCATCTCAACATTACCCGCAGGTGCAGTTCAGAACCGGTTTGCGTGCCGCCGTCGTTTCGTCAAGTCGCTTTACGACTGTGGTATAAGGTGCGTTGATGACAACCTCCGGCGTGGTTTCGGCTTCTTTGGCGATCTGGATCATCGTGTCGATGAAACCGTCCAGCGTTTCTTTGCTCTCCGTCTCGGTCGGCTCAATCATGATGCATTCCTCCACGTTGAGCGGGAAATAAATGGTTGGCGGATGATACCCAAAATCAAGCAGCCGCTTGGCAACATCCAGGGTTCGCACGCCGTACTCCTTCAGCTTTCTGCCGGACAGCACGAATTCGTGCTTGCACAGCCCCGGGTAGGCAACTTCGTAGTATGGGGCCAGACGATGCATCATGTAGTTGGCATTTAGTACGGCGAGCTCCGAGACGCGGCGAAGTCCTTCCGGTCCATAGGTTCGAATATACGTGTAGGCGCGGACCAGGATGCCAAAGTTGCCATAGAACGCCTTTACGCGCCCGATCGACTGTAGACGGTCGTAATCCCAATAGAAGGTGCCGTCCTCGCGTTTGGACACGATCGGTTTGGGCAGGAACGGGATCAACAGGCTCTTCACGCCGACAGGGCCTGCACCGGGACCGCCGCCGCCATGCGGCGTGCTCATCGTTTTATGCAGGTTGAGATGGACCACGTCGAAGCCCATGTCGCCTGGACGGGTAATTCCCATAATGGCGTTGGAATTGGCTCCGTCATAGTACAGCAGGCCGCCGGCTTCGTGCACGATTTCCGCAATTTCCACGATCTGCTCTTCGAACAGACCCAGTGTGCTAGGGTTCGTGAGCATTAAAGCTGCCGTATCGTCACCAACGACAGCGCGAAGGGCATCCAGATCCACCATGCCGCGCTCATTGGATTTAATCGTGATCGTGTCGTAACCGGCCACCGTTGCGCTGGCGGGGTTAGTACCGTGCGAGGAGTCGGGAACAATCACCTTGGTTCGCTTCTCGCCACGGCTTTCATGGTAAGCACGGATCAGCATCAGCCCTGTCCATTCCCCATGCGCTCCCGCAGCGGGCTGAAGCGTTACTTGATCCATGCCGGTCAGTGCAGCGAGATCATTCTGCAGGGTATAGAGCAGCTCCAGAGCGCCTTGTATGCTTTCTTCAGGCTGGTACGGATGAATCTTGGCAAAGCCGGCAAAACGGGCAACATCCTCGTTGATCTTCGGGTTGTATTTCATCGTGCATGAGCCGAGCGGATAGAAGCCGTTATCGATACCGAAGTTCCGTCTCGACAGCTCGGTATAGTGACGAATCACATCCACTTCATATACCTCAGGCAGTTCCGCCGGTTTGCTGCGAAGCAGGCTTTCCGGAATCAATGAAGCGGCGTCGGTCTCCGGAACGTCGCATTCGGGAAGGGAATAGGCGACACGGCCGGGCTTGCTGAGTTCAAATATCAAGGCTTTTTCCGGTTTCATACGATCGCCTCCAATTCACCAATAAATTGGTCGATTTCTTCCTTGGTCCGCCGTTCGGTTACGGCGATCAGCATGCATCCTTGAAGCTCTGGATAAGCTGTACCAAGATCATAACCGCCGATATAACCTGCACCCAGCAGCTTCGAGTTGACCTCCTTCACGTTCGTTCCTTCAGGCAGCTTTACCACAAATTCATTGAAGAACGGCGAGCTGAACGGGAGGGAGAAATTGCTTTTGGCGATCCGGTCGGCAGCGTAATGGGATTTGCGCACATTCAGAAGCGCTGCTTCCTGCATGCCGGCTTTGCCCAGCGTGGACATATATACGGAAGCACACAAGGCGAGCAGGGCCTGGTTAGAGCAAATGTTGGACGTTGCTTTTTCGCGGCGAATATGTTGTTCGCGCGCCTGCAGCGTCAGTACAAATCCGCGTTTGCCGTCCTGATCGACGGTTTGGCCCACGATACGACCGGGAATGCGGCGCATCAGCGGCTCGGATACCGCGAAGAATCCGCAGGTTGGTCCACCGAGAGAAGCTGGAATGCCAAGCGGCTGGGCGTCGCCAACAACGATGTCGGCTCCGAGCACGCCAGGGGATTCCAGTAAACCGAGGGACAGCGGGTTAACGCTCAGCACAAGCAGTGCTTTTTTCTCATGAACCAGCGGCTCGATTGATTTCACGTCTTCGATGCAGCCGAAGAAATTCGGTGATTGCAGCAGAACGGCGGCGGTATCATCCGTTATGGCTGCAGCGAGTGCATCCTGGTCGGTAATGCCATTGACGATGCCGACTTCCACGACGTCCAGATCGAGTCCGCGGGCCGAAGTCAGAACGATTTCACGGGCTTCGGGATGGACAGCACGCGAAATGACGATTTTCTTCCGTTTGGTTGCGCCGCTGGCGAGCGCCGCAGCCTCAGCAAGCGCCGTGGAACCGTCATACATGCTGGCATTGGCAACTTTCATGCCGGTCAATTCACAGATATAGGATTGAAATTCAAAAATCGCTTGCAGCTCGCCTTGGCTGATCTCCGGTTGGTATGGCGTATACGCGGTGTAGAATTCAGAGCGGGAGATCACATGATTGAGCACGACAGGAATATGGTGGTCATACAAACCAGCCCCCAGAAAGCTTGTATAACGGTCGAAATCGGCATTGCGGTCTGACAGGCGGCGCATATGCTTGAGAAGCTCAGGCTCACCCAGCCGTTTTGACATGGGGAGGACCCCGTTGTAACGGACCGCTTTGGGGATATCGGCAAACAGATCTTCGATCGTTCCCGCGCCGACCGCAGCAAGCATATCGGCTTGATCCTGTTCCGTCATAGGCAAGTAACGATGCTTCATGTTAAGGCAGCTCCTCTTTTGTAGAATGGTGTCTTTACCACTTTGGCTTTTAACTTCTTACCGCGGATCTCGACCCATACCTCGGTATCGAGGCCCGTATATGAGGTTTCGATCAGGGCCAATCCGAGATTTCGCTTGAGTGAAGGGGATTGGGTACCGCTGGTCACTTCACCGATGAGTTCTCCTTCATCGTTGTATACAGGATAGTGGGAGCGCGGAATTCCGCGATCGATGAGTTCAATGCCGACCAGCTTACGCGGTACACCGTCTTGCTTCTGCTGTTGAAGCGCTTCCCGACCGATGAAATCGCCGCTGTCCAGCTTCACGAAGAAACCGAGACTGGCTTCAAGCGGAGAGATCGTGTTTGAGAGCTCTTGGCCGTACAAGGGCAATTTCGCCTCGAAACGGAGTGTATCGCGGGCGCCGAGTCCGGTTGGAACAAGACCATGTGGTTCTCCGGCTGCTAAAAGATCTCTCCAAATGACGGGAGCGTCCCCAGCGGAACAATAGATTTCAAAGCCGTCTTCTCCGGTATAACCGGTACGGGAGAGTAGGGCGGTACAGCTGCATACCTGTGCGTTCTGGATAAAATGGAAGGAAGGGAGTTCGTCTAGCGCCTCGGTCGTTACCTGTGACATGATGTTCGCGGCGGCAGGTCCCTGAAGTGCAATCAAAGCTGTTTCTTCGGACACATTCCGGATGGTGACATCACCTGCAAGATGGTCTTGAAGCCACTGAAAGTCTTTGTCGATGTTGGATGCGTTCACAACCAGCATGAATCGATCTGCCGACAGTTTATACACAAGCAGGTCATCTACCGTACCGCCGTTGTCGTAACACATTAACGTGTATTGGGCCTGGCCAATTGATATGCGGGTTACGTCATTCGTGGTCATCTTCTGGATAAAAGCTTCAGCGTCTTGTCCGGTGACGATAAATTCACCCATATGGGAGACGTCGAACTGGCCGGCGTGCTTGCGTACGGCTTCATGCTCATGAACAATGCCGGAAAATTGCACGGGCAGTTCCCAGCCGCCGAAGTCGATGCAGCGGGCAGAAGGAAAATCGGAATAAAGCGGGTAAAGCGGTGTACGTTGTAATGAACTCATCTCTTCACCTCTTCTAATTGGCATGATCAATTGGGGGAAACACCAAAAAAGGACAGACAGAAGGATAACAAGCCGTGCTAAAAAAAGCCCGCTCGTTGCGTAATCCTTCTGCTCTGTCCTTTGTACCTGAGAGTTACCCCACATGTCATGTAAGTATAATGTCAAGCGTGTGTGAGTTTCCCCGTGGGTGATTCTACATTCAGAATTCTCTCCAGAGGTGCGTCCGGTAAAGGTCCTTTTGCCTGAGAGATTCACCGTGTTACGGCTTACTCCTTCGGCGCTACCTGTCAATCCTGTCGGTAATCTCTCCCGCTACCATCATCCGCGTGAAAATTATTGAGTTGTCATCATCTTCCTACGTTCTTGTGATTATTATAAACGTGTCTCTCCATAAAGTGTCAACCTTTATTTCACCAAATTATTTTCATTCTTAAAATTTTTGTCAGATATCTTGACATCATCTCGTCCCTGTTTTATTCTGTGGGAGAATAAGCCAACCGAATATGCGGATGACGATGGATGGGAGAGACCGCCCGACGAGGGTTGAAACCTTGGCGGCACCGAAGGAGCAAACCGTTATGCCTGCCGGGCTGACGAGTAATCTCTCAGGTACACGAACCGCCATCTGACGCAGCTCTGGAGAGTGCGCAAGCCACCCAAGGGGAAAGATCGAACCGGTGCATGAAACGGTCGATCATAAACTCTCAGGTACCGAGGACAGAGAGAAGGCGAATGCCTTTTTTCGCGTCCTTTTTTTTCATTTATTCACCCTAATTTCATTTCTTTTAAGAAAAGAGGAGTATCCGTAAATGAGCGAAATCAGAGAGAATTTGGTGTACAGCGACGATCATGAATGGGCATTGAAGGTAGATGGAAATGTGGTGCGCGTCGGTATTTCCGATCATGCGCAATGCCAGCTGGGCGATATCGTATTCGTTGAACTCCCCGAGACGGGCGCTGTCGTTTTAGCAGGTGACAGCATCGGTACCATTGAGTCGGTCAAAACCGTATCGGAACTGTATTCCCCTGTAGCAGGAACCATTACGAAAGTGAATGCTTCCCTGGAAGATCAGCCGGAGCTTGTGAACGGAGAGCCGTACGAAGGCGGATGGATCATTGAGGTAGAGGTGGAAGGCGATTTGGAGGAAGCACTCGGACAACTGCTGACTGCGGAAGCTTATCGGGCTAAAGTGGATTAAGTATGGAATCATAACATTGAATAATGAAACATAACGGCTGCTACTCATGATGAGGTTTACGAGTAGCAGCCGTTTTTATTTTTGGCGTTAATTCTAGGAACCTTGCAGGTTCGATATCAAGTGCTCGAAGCCACACGGCGTGCGATCCGGCGTGCTCGAAGCTCAGGCAGATTCACGACCAGAATTCCGCCGATGATGAGCATGCTGCCAACGATGGAATAGAGAGAAATCGCTTCGCCGTACAGAAATGCGCCCAGCCCCAGCGCGATGATGGGAGAAACAAAGAGCCAGGTGGACGGAAAAAAAGCATTGGTTGCTTTTAGCAGCCAGGCATACAGACTATGGCCCAGCATCGAGCCAACCATCGTCAAATACAAGACAGATCCGATGGCTGGTAACGTTAGAATACCATTCCATTGTACATGTTCACTGAATAGGGATAACAGCAATAGGGCTGCGCCGCCATACATCATCTGCACCGCATTGATCGTAATCGGTGAGATATCCGGCATGTCAAAGGATAACTTCCGGGTAGCCAGGGAGCCCACACTATAACCGATTTCACCTATAAGAATGGCGATACAGCTCAGAATCCAGATGAGATCGCTCCCCATCGCCATCTCGGGCATGATAAGCAAACATACCCCCGCAAAACCGATAGCGCACCCCCAATAATCACTGCGCCGGGCATTCTTCCGCATCACGACCGATTGGATCATCAGAATCATCATGGGGCCTGTTGCCGATAGAATGGCAGCGATCCCCGAGGATACGTGCTGCTCGGCCCAATACAGCGTTGCAAACGTCAAGAATGTGCTGGTCATCCCGATTAGAAGGAATTCCTTTCGCAGGAGAAGACTTGGTTTTGCCTTCCGCTGTAATATCATCCATAGGAAGATGAAGGCGCCCGCCAGAAGAAATCGAAGTCCCGCTGAGAGAAACGGCGGCAGTCCTGCTTCAACGCCAATCTTGATGGCGAGAAACGTCGTGCTGAAAATGGCGCACATTAGCAAGTAGTTAAAAATAATCATGTAGCATCCTCCTTTTTCTATACTATAATAGGTAGTTAATAGAACAGATTGGTGATAGGTAGAACAGATATGCTTTATTGGGATCGGGGGAAGAACAGATGGAAATATCAATGCTGGACGACAAACATCAAGGGAAGCGAACGTTACAGCAGTCGGTCTATGACACCATTCTGGAAGGAATTGCTCGGGAAGAGTGGAAGGAGACTGACAAAATCCCGTCCGTGAGGGCGATGGCCGAGCGTTTGAACGTTCATCGATTAACGGTGCTGAAGGCTTATCAGCAGCTGTTAGAGGACGGGATCGTGGAAGTTAAATATAAATCGGGATATTTCGTAGCGGCTAAGGCCCCTGTCACATTGCCGGAACGCTGTTCATCCAGCCCGCCATGGGCATATCAAGCCAAATCGATGTACGTCAATCGCAGCCGCTTGTCCGAAATACACAGGCATCAGGTCGATTACCAGATGTCGGAAGCGCTGATTGATCCTACGCTGCTGCCGAATGCATTCTTGTCCAATCACGTGAAACAAGTGTTTGACATGTATCCGAAGGTATTAAGCACGTATTCTTCCGTGTCCGGAGATTTGGAGCTGCGCGAGGAAATGGCTCGGTATTTTATGGACAAACAAGGCATTACGGTCCATCCGGATGAGCTGCTCATTACGACGGGATCCCAGCAAGCGATCGACCTAATCTCGCGTTCGCTCGTCAAAAGCGGAGATTGCGTATTGATCGAACGACCGACGTATAGTCCGGCGATCGATGTTTTTGTACAGCAAAATGTCAAGCTGCTTCCAATTGAGATAACGCCGGAAGGGTATGACCTTGAGCGAATTGAAGGTCTTATGCAAACGGAGAAACCGAAGCTGTTCTACATGAACCCAACGTTTCAGAATCCGACGGGATACACGGTTCCGATCGCACAGCGCAAAGCACTGGTTGAACTGGCGGAACGATATCAGTGCATTCTGGTGGAGGATGAGGTATATCACGACATTTATTTTGGAGATCCGCCGCCGCTGCCCTTTTTTTATTACGATACCGAAGGCTATGTCATTCACATTCGAAGCTTCAGCAAATATGTGGCCCCCGGCTTGCGGATATCGGTGCTGGCTGCTCGTCCGGAACTGATGAATGTCATTCTTCCGATCAAGGCGCTGTCGGACAACGGGACGCCGCTGCTGACGCAAAAGATTTTCCAGCACTATTTTTTCTCGAGCAGACTTCAGGAGCATGTGGCCAAGCTTCGGATTGCGCTGGAGCTTCGTAAAGCGAGGATGGAGAAGCTGCTTGAGCCTACAGAATGGCGATGGAACAGCCCCGGCGGCGGCTTGAATTTGTGGATACAGCTGCCGGAAAACGTCAGCGTGGATGCGTTGTTGCGGCAATGCCTGGCTGAGTCGGTAGCTTTTGTACCGGGGCGTATATGCGACCCGCTGGATCAGATGGATTCGTGGATCAGACTCAGCTACTCCTATATCAGCGAAGTTCAGCTGGAAGAGGGAATTCGTCGTCTCGTCGAGATATCGGAACGGGTGAAGCAAGAATCCTATTTTAAAAATGGTCTGATTTAATGTCACAAAAACAGCCCTCTTCTCGTGTTATGTGCAAAATCGCATAAAACAAAAGGAGATGGTTGAGGAAGTGTTACCGGTGTTGTCTTTGTCAATATTCGGAATGGATTGCTGCAAAATATTTATATTGTGAGGAATCCGGATAAACTTGCGGGGATCTAAGCGTATGCTTGAAAATCGTTAAAGCACAATTAGAGCAGCCTACCTCTAGGGAGGGGGCTGTTTTTTTACTGGAGACAGGAGATGCATGAGCGAAACCCAATCGAACGGTTAGATGAGCTTTTCATGAAGGAAGTTTGATCCTGGATTCGTATTCCAGTATGCAGGGTAATTACATTTCGGGTTCGCAAGCGGATCTGTTACCAAGTGCATTTTCGTCAGGCACTCATCTACTACCTACATACCAGGAGGTTCCGACAAATGGACAATTCAAACGCCAATTCGAATGCTAACAGCAGCTACAACAAGACGAGCAAGAACCAACAGCTGGAACAATTCACGGTAGACAATGACGGTAAGGAACTGACAACCAATCAGGGACTTAAGGTCTCTGAGGATGAACATTCGCTTAAAGCGGGCGAGCGCGGTCCGACCTTGATGGAGGACTTCCATTTCAGAGAGAAGATGACGCATTTCGATCATGAGCGGATTCCGGAACGAATCGTGCATGCCCGCGGTTTTGGGGCTCATGGTTATTTTCAGCTATATGAATCCATGAAAGATTATACAAAAGCCAAATTTCTGCAGGACCCTTCCGTCGTCACGCCGGTGTTTGTCCGATTCTCCACGGTTGCGGGCTCCAGAGGATCAGCCGACACCGTCAGGGACGTGCGCGGCTTCGCAACCAAGTTTTATACGGAAGAAGGGAATTATGATCTTGTTGGCAACAATATGCCGGTCTTCTTCATACAGGATGCAATGAAGTTTCCCGATTTCGTTCATGCTGTCAAGCCTGAGCCGCATAACGAGATCCCGCAAGCACAGTCCGCCCATGATACGTTCTGGGATTTTGTCGCTAACAATTCGGAAAGCGCGCACATGATCATGTGGGCGATGTCCGACCGATCCCTTCCGCGAAGCTTCCGAATGATGGAGGGCTTCGGCGTACATACCTTCCGTTTCGTGAACGAAGAAGGACAAGCGCATTTCGTGAAGTTTCACTGGAAGCCCGTGCTCGGCACACATTCCCTTGTATGGGATGAAACGCAGAAGCTGGCAGGCAAGGATCCCGACTTTAACCGCCGTGATCTATGGGATGCGATCGAGTCAGGAAATTATCCGGAATTTGAGTTTGGTGTTCAAATGATTCGGGAGGATGAAGAATTCAATTTTGGTTTTGACATCCTTGATCCGACCAAGATTTGGCCCGAAGAACTCATTCCCGTCAAAATCATCGGCAAGATGACGCTCAATCGCAATACGGATAATTTTTTTGCGGAGACTGAACAGATTGCATTCCATCCGGGACATGTCGTACCCGGAATCGATTTTACCAATGATCCGCTTCTGCAAGGCCGCTTGTTCTCCTATACCGATACCCAGCTTTCCCGGCTTGGTGGACCCAATTTCCACGAAATTCCGATCAACCGCCCGATTGCACCGGTTCATAACAATCAGCGTGACGGGATGCACCGTATGACCATTAATAAAGGACCAGTCAGCTACCACAAGAACGGCATTGCCGGTAACACGCCGCAGCCGGTTCCAGTGGAGCGCGGCGGTTACGAGCATTACACCGAGAAGGTGGAAGGACGTAAGGTGCAGGCACGCAGTGACAGCTTTAAGGATCATTTCAGCCAAGCGGCCCTGTTCTGGAACAGCATGTCTGAGGTCGAGAAGCAGCATATCGTATCCGCGTTCCAGTTCGAGCTTGGTAAAGTGTTGCGAAAGGAAATTCGCCAGCAAGTCGTCGATCTGTTCGCGAACGTTGATAGCGAACTTGCCACACGGATTTCGGAGGGCATTGGAACCATGCCTCCACAAACCAGCGGCTCCGCTTCCAGCGACTCTTCTCCGGCACTGAGCATGATGAATACCGTGAAGCTCCCGTTAACCCGTAAAGTGGCGGTGCTGGCAGGTAACGGATTCACGGACGAACTGCCGTTTGTGCTCACACAGCTGCAGCAAGCCGGCATCATCACCGAAGTGGTTAGCGCGAAGCTCGGCGTCATTCAAGGCAAAGCCGGCGCGGAACTGGAAGTGAACCATTCGCTGCTTGGGGCGGATTCGGTCTTGTTCGATGCGGTCCTTGTTGCAGGCGGCGCGTTAAGCGTATCGGAGCTCCTGGCGGATCAGAAGGTGCTGGATTTCGTCAAGGAAGCGTATCAGCATTTCAAGCCGATCGCAGCCATAGCCGAAGGGGCAAACTTGCTTCCATCATCCAGCGGTGAAGGGATTGTGGTTGCTCAGGAGAATGAGGATTTGAAGCCGTTTGGCGAAGCCTTCATTGATGCGATCGCGGCGCATCGCCATTGGTCGCGTATTATTTAAGAATGGATTGCCCTTGAATATATAAAACGATTGCGCTATAATTCCCCTTAATCATTGGCTGAAAAGTGAAGGGGATTACACTATGATGAACATCCAATTCAATCAACTTCATCATCACAAGCAGCGTTAGCACGCCTGTCATTCTACAGGGTGGGCTAACGCTGTTCGCGTTGGCCTCCCTGCCGCATATCCAGCGCGCGGGACCATGAGGTCCGGCGCGTTTTTTATTTTCATTAGTACGAAAGGATGAGTAGCGATGCAGAACGTAAAAGGAACGTATGATTATTTTGGCCAAGAGCAGGCGATCCGAAGAAAGGTGCAATCGACGCTGCGTGAAGTGTTTGAATGCTATGACTATGCTGAAATGGAGACAACCATTCTGAATGAATCGGACCTTTTGTCTTCCAAATACGCAGGAGGGGAAGAAATTCTGAAGGAAATGTACCAGCTGACGGATCAGGGCACGCGACGTCTGGGGCTCCGGTACGACCTGACAATTCCATTCGCCAAGGTGATCGCGCTGAATCCCGCCATCAGCCAGCCATTCAAGCGTTATGAGATGGGAAAGGTATTCCGGGATGGTCCCGTCAAACGGGGAAGATTGCGGGAGTTTCTGCAGTGCGACGTTGATGTGGTGGGGATTTCGGGACCAGAAGCGGAAGTTGAGCTCATGCAGCTTGCAGCCGAAGTGTTTCGGAGACTTGAAATACCGATCATAGTCAGGTGGAACAATCGAAGCTTCCTGGGTGAAGTCCTCGGGGCTATGGGCGTACCGGAAGAAAGGAAAACATCCGTCATGCTGACGCTGGATAAGCTCGATAAGATTGGCAAGGAGGGAGTTCAGCAAGAGCTTGCGGGCAAGGCACTTGCTCCGGAGATTTGTCGTCAAATTCTTGATTTTGTTAATCTCAAGGAGCCGACATTAGAGGAGATAACAAGCAAATACAACCTGGACAATGAGCGCGGAGCACGAGAAGTACAGATCCTGCAAAATATGCTGCAGCGCGTCGGTTTGCAAGATATCTGCGTATTGGATCCGTTTCTTTCAAGAGGCTTGTCATTTTACACCGGAACCGTTTACGAAATATTTGACGCATTGCACGATTTCCGTTCAAGCTTGGGCGGAGGCGGCAGGTATGATGCGATTATCGGCCAGCTCGTTGGACGCGAGGATATTGTTTATCCTACGGTGGGTCTTTCGTTTGGCATGGAATCCATCATGGAGATGATCCGGAGCCGTCCGATTGAAACGAATAAGCCGCTCGTAGTGGTTATCCCGATAGGTGAAACCGTCCCGGAAGGATTGACGGCTGCAGCGGCACTCCGGAATCGCGGAATTCATACCCGTTTGGCGGACAACCGGCGCAAATTGAAAAAAGCATTAGCTTCCGCTTCAGCTGAGAGTATTCCTTATGCCATCCTGATTGGCGAAGATGAAGCGGCGGCGGGCATGGTCCGACTGAAAAAAATGATGGAGGGCAAGGAGCTTACATTGACTCTGCAGGAGGCGGTTGCGCTTATTACTCAAAGATGTGAATGATGACAGGAAGCGGGGAAGCCCCGCTTCCTCATCTTGGTGTGAAAACTCATTTCCAACAGCTGTATGAAGCCGACATATGGAATGCCTTTGTTCTTTTTCGAATATAATGGTTTTCTACCGAAAAGGGACTCGCGCTCGAAACGATCTCCAAGTAGAATAAAGCGTATAGATTTTACCAGGGGGGAGCGGATTGCCATGCTGTACGAACAATTCTTCATGCTGCACCAAAAGCTTGCTGTTAACGCTCCAGCCAATACGGCTACGGAAGTGACGCTTGAGCAGATCGCCGATACGCTGTATTGCACAACGCGGAATGCCAAGCTTGTTATACGCAAGCTGGAAGAGAAGGGTTGGATTATATGGAAGGCAGGACGTGGGCGAGGAATCCGTTCCAAGCTTACCTTTGTAGCCGAGCAAGCAGATCTGCTTAAGGAAGCGGCGCAGCAGCTTGCGATAAAAGGGGAATATAAGCAGGCCTTCGAACTGCTGCGTACCTTTGGTCAGGGTATTTACACCAATGATTCTTATGTGGAATGGATGAACGGGCATTTTGGTTTTAGCAAGGAGATGAAAGAAGGGGAAGAAGAAGCAAGGGATTCTCTGCGGCTTCCGGTTTACCGCCTGATTGAAACGTTGGATCCTGCCGAATGCTACTACAGTTTTCAAGCTCACATGGTCCAGCAGATATTTGACCGGTTGGTAATATACGATAATGCAAATGATCAATACCTCCCAGTTATCGCGCATTATTGGAAGAGCAATGAGGATGGAACGATTTGGACTTTTCATCTGCGTAAAGGAATACTATTCCATGACGGTAAGGAATTATCGGCGGAGGACGTGAAATTCACGGTGGAACGTCTGGGACGGGATAAACGAAATGCTTGGATCGTGCGTGAACTGCAGCGGGTAGAGGTGGTGTCCCCTCGTGAGGTTCGTTTTATTCTTAACAAGCCGAATCGGATTTTTATCCGTTTTCTTAGCTCCACTTGCATGTCCATCGTGCCTAAGCATTTGGCGAGCGTCCATGAAGAACAGTTCTGGAAGCAACCTGTCGGAACGGGACCCTTTCGGGTAGAGGAATGGACCGATGAACGGCTGACCATTCATGCAAACCCCCATTATTATCAAGGGCGGCCGCATTTGGACAACATCCACATTATCTTGATGCCGGAAGATGCGGAGCATTGCGAGGTCAGCTGGGAGCGGCTGCTGCGGGATCCGGAGCATGTCATTCATAGCGATGAGAAACATGCAGTGGATATCATCGAATCATCCGAAGGCTGTACGACTTTGATTACATGGAATATGAAAAAGCAGGGGCCCTATCAGTCCATCGAATTTCGCCGGGCATTCAGCCTGATTCTGAATCGTACCGAGATGATACGCGAACTTGGCGACAATCGGCTTTACCCGGCCAAAGGATTCATTATGGATGAGCAAGCGCCTTACCGTAAAGACCGATATGATCCCGAGCTTGCAAAATCACTGCTGGAACAGTCGGGTTATGACGGCTCTCCCATTACCATGGGTACGCTCGCCAATCATATCAAAGACGCCCAATGGGTGCAGAATCAGTGCGCTTCCATCGGGATTCCATTGATCATCCGGGAGGAGAGGATGGATACCATACACCAATCGGATGTGATGAACAGCATGGATTGTATCTTGAACGGTCTGGTTCTTCCAGGTGAAGAAGTATGTTTAATCGAGAATTACGAACAGAAGGGAAGCGTAGTCAAGGAGTTCATGGATCCATCGCTGCATCATTGGGTGAAAGATTGCGTAGATGATGCGCTTGCCAGCGAGTGGTATGAGGAGCGTATGAGTTTGTTATCCCATATTGAAGAGAGGCTTCGGGAGGAAGCGCATGTATCCTTCTTGAATCATACGAGATTTTACGCAAGCTTGGATCCTTCTTATAAAGGGGTTGTCATCAATAATCTGGGATGGCTGGATTTCAAGCAGATTTGGCGAGTATGATTTCTTCCCATAAAAAGAGCAAGCGCGAATAACCGCGCTTGCTCTTATTTCTTATAAGGATTTCGTGCGGCTTCTTCGGGATCTCCGCTTTCGAAAGAAGCCATAAAGTTTATCGAGAATTCGGGTATTGCTTGTGGTATGCTCCGATTCACTTGCGATCTCGTCATGAATAATGAATCTTCCTTGGCGATCAAGTTCGTCCCATTTAGCTTGCTGGTATTCGTTCAATTTTTCCAAAGTATAAAAATCGTTGTTCATGTTAACCTCCCTATCAGACATTCGGAATTCGCTGTAACGCCGGTAGAATGTCTTGATACTCTCATTATGGAGGTCAACCGAACTTGTAAAAAGTGTAAACCTCGGCCGCCTTTTTTCCCCTTTTCACGAACTAAAGGACTACCGCAGAGAAGAGATTAGACTTTATTATCACGATGCGTGATGGTGGAATTCTCAATCTGGATCGTTGAATGCTCGATGTGGAATCGGCTGTCCAGAAGATCAATCGCTTGTTGCAGAATCTCATAACTGTTCGCGTCATCCTGGGCGACGAGATGGCAGCTCAAGGAATCGAAATTGGACGTAATCGTCCAAATATGAAGATCATGGATGCCGGTGACCCCTGGAATAGACAGCAGGGACTTCGTTACTTCTTCAGGGTTTATCGCTGCCGGTGCACCCTCCATCAGAATATGAACGGTATTCTGTATGATTCTCCAGGCACTCTTCAGAATCAAGATCGACACAAGGATGGATATGATCGGGTCCGCAATGTACCATCCGAAGGCAAGCATCACGATTCCGGCGATGATTGCGCCTACAGAGCCGAGTGCATCACCGATAACATGGAGGTACGCGCTGCGGAGATTCACATTGTTCTTCACATCCCCCGTCCGCATCAAGAACCAGGCACTAAGAAGGTTAGCCAACAGGCCGATAGCTGCAATGAGCATCATGCTTCCGCTGGCGACGGTAGGCGGGTCATCAAAGCGCTGAATCGCTTCCCATACGATAAAGCCGGCGATGACAAACAAGGCGACGCCATTTAATAGTGCTGCCAATATTTCAAAACGATAAAAGCCATAGGTTTTATTCGGCGATGAGGGCTTCGTGGCAAACCATAATGCAACCAGACTGAGCAGCAACGCACTGGCATCACTTAACATATGTCCGGAATCGGATAACAGCGCCAAACTGTTGGTTAGCAAGCCCCCTACAAACTCTAGAATCATGATGCCAAGTGTGATGATGAGGGCAATGGCAAGTCCTTTTTTGTTTCCTGAGCGGGCATGATCATGGTGGCTATGGTCAAGCCCATGATGATGGTTATGATGATGCATAATCGAAAACTCCCTTCGGATCCATCTGTTAAAAGTAATCCATAATCATAAAATAATTTACATTATATATAATATGAACATATGCTCATATACAATGCAATCTTTCCGTTTGTTTTTGTCAAGTTTTTCCGGAGAGTTTGCGAATGTGAAAATCATTTTCCACTTGTTCATTTATCTAGTATGCTTGATTAGCGAGATAATTAGATCTCCGTGTGATGATCTTGGAACTAATATCGGTTGTAGAGAAGGAGTGGTATGCGACATGGGAGAACAACGTAAATCGATTAGTGAAGCTTATGGCGAAACAGCCTATCCATTGATTGGACATAGCCGCAGGAATCTCGAGGTGCTGCTGGAGGCATTTCGGGATGTGGATGGGTCGCAGATGGGGGATACATACGGCAAAGGCGCCATCATTGAGGAATTTCAGGCGCGCATGGCAGACGTACTGGGCAAGGAATCGGCTGTCTTTTTTCCAAGCGGAACCATGGCGCAGCAGATTGCATTGCGGATCTGGTGCGATGATGCTGGGCTGAAACGAGTGGCCTATCATCCCCTCTGTCATCTGGAGATCCACGAAGAGGACGGGCTTAAGGAGCTGCATCATATCGAACCGATTCTTCTCGCCGATAAAGAGCGTTTGATCACGCTTGAAGACGTGCAGAGCCTGGATCGTGACATTGCATGTTTGCTGCTGGAGTTGCCGCAGCGTGAAATCGGAGGTCAGCTGCCCGATTACGAAGAGTTGGAGGCAATATCGGCGTATTGTCGTTCTCAAGGGATTAAGCTGCATCTGGACGGGGCAAGATTGTTCGAGATCACCCCGTATTATCAAAAAACGGCGGCAGAACTCTGTGCTCTATTTGACAGTGTATATGTGTCCTTCTATAAAGGTATAGGCGGGATTGCCGGCGCCATTCTGGCTGGCGGCACCGATTTTGTGGCGAAATCCAAGGTATGGAAAAGGAGGCATGGCGGGGATCTGGTCAGTCTTTACCCGTATATCATTAGTTCAAGTTATTATTACACGGAAAGAATAGGTAACATGGGCCGATATTACCAGGAGGCTAAAGAGCTTGCAGCTTTGTTTAATTCGTGCGAGGGCGTGAATACGAAGCCTGCCGTGCCCGTATCGAATATGTTTCATGTCCATTTTGAATGGGACAAGGAACAGCTTGAACCCATTCTTATCGAGGTTTTCCGCGCGACAGGCGTCGGATTGATCAGTTATCTAAACGAAGCAGGGGAACATCAATGTTATACGGAAGTTCACATTGGGGAACGGTTCGGCAAGACGCCGAGAGAAAGCATTCAAGAAGCTTTTCAATTGTTGAATGAGAAATTGCAGGAAGCTGCGAGCACATGACAAAAGGACCAGAATCAGGTCCTTTTTCATTTGCCTATATTCACCCAATCGGTCCCATATAGACAAGCTCGGACGAATTGGCCGGATGCTGGGCAAGACCAATGATATCACCGGCTCTGGGAATTTGCAGCTTCGATACAAGGGTCTCCAGCGTTTTGGTATATTGGCTTCCATCGTTCTCCGTTACATCCAATTCAAAGATGACAACCGGGTCGAAATTGATCAGCTTCCCGGTATCCCGTACAGTTCGTACTTTAGCGGTGGCCGTTATTGCCAGCGCTCCGGTCGCTGCCAACTGCGCTTGCTTCGCCTGCTCTAAACTTTGGTTGATGGCATTGCGATGCTCCTTCGGTACAAAACCTTTCATCATCATGCCGGTTAAACCCTTGTTCATCATTTTATCTGCTTTTTCCAACGCATCCAGCGGACTTTTCTTTTTTCCAAACCATCCCATAAGCTCAGCACCTCACTAGTTAAATTATTTATAATTCCATGTTACCCGTGGGGTCTAAAGGAGACAATGGTTTGGCAAGGATACAAAACTTCCGGCGTCAGGAGGGAATCAACACGATATTCCTTATAAAACTTTTGCCGAATGAAATGGTTTGCGCACTCTTTATCCTGTCACACAGCGAATAAAATGAAGGGAACGGCAAAAGTTTTGCTTGTAAAGCATGCTTTTGTAACCTTTTTGGCGGATGAGTTATTTACTTCGAAGCAGGTAGACCAGCTTTTTGTAGTAAGAAGCTGACTCTTTGTATTTCCTTGCTTCCTCTGATACCACGGCCAATGCTTCATATAAGGATTCGAGTCGCAATGTAAGCTGATTGGACTCGTAGTACGGTAAACAAGACAGGGCATAACCCATAAATTCATCATGATGACCGTGAGCCAAGGCCAGCTGGCATTGGTAGTAGGCTGCCGACATCTCTTGATCCGTTGTCAGCTCTATCGCTTTCAGCTCTTGAATATACTGGGTTAAAAGCCCCCACTGCTTTTGAGCCAATGCCAATTCACACCGGTAAATCAATAGGATTGGGCGGAATTGCTGACGCACCTCTACGGCTTCCCGCTCGAGAAGTCCTTCAAAACGGTGGATTTCTTCTTCGGCTTTTTCATGATCTCCCTGCATCGTCAGCATGATGATCCGGTTGTTTAGGATGGTTGACACCATGTTCCCCTGGTTTACCGCATAGACCAAATGGGCTTCGGACCATGGAGAGGGTAACCAGCGCTTCCTGATATAATCCCATGGAATAACAATAGCCGCTATACGCGATGTACAGATCGGATAAGCGGTGAAACAATCGGTCTTCATAAACCCGTCTCATCGTTCCTTCAAACACCTGCTTGGCCTGGTCATATTGCTTCAAAAATATACAGGCCTCCATCTTGAAGTTTTGGGTGGTCAGCCATAAATCGGTGCCGTCCTGCACATATTCGCTTAACCGGTTCACTTGGCTTAAAGCCTCACGATAGCGGTTCTTGGAGCGATAGAACTGGATTTTATAGAACAGCATCGCTTTTTTCGCGGGCAGCGGGAGCTCAGCGTCGTCGGGACGGCCGTATTTCTCCAGATAAAAATTGAGGTAATTCTGGTGCAGATAATCATGGGATACCGCATCGTTCACTTGTTGATAATAGACCGCCTTCATCAAGGCAGTTGTAAGTTCTACCGTCAGACAGTCATGTCGATCCGGAAGATCGTGTATGCGTTCCTCTGTAACGTGAGAGACCGATTGGGATAATTCTTCAAAGATGCGTTCCGCGGTCTCGAGTGTATCCTTATCGGAATTAGCCGTATGGATTAAATAGGAGGGGGTCACTTGCAAACGCTGTGCCAGATGCCCGGCAAGGTCCTCAGCCAATGGATAACGATCGGCAAGGATGTTCGCAAAATGAGTGGTTGTCACGAATCCCTCAACTAGCTCTTTGCGGGATATTCCTTTTTTCTTGCACAAGAAATCAATTCGTTCTTTTAACACGGGAACAAGCTCCTTAATAACTGGATTTTGGGAAAAGTATACCATGCCGGGCGCGACCTATCCGGACTGATGGTTAAAAGAGGAGCAAGGACCTAGTCACTTGTGAGCGGTGAGTGCGGGTAAGCAAGGAATTTGTTAGAATAGAAAGAAGAAGCGAGAAAACTTTGAATCATTCAATCCGGCGAGGTGAAAATCATGATGGCTCACATTAGAAGCACAACCGTTCAAGTCGTTAAATCAGGCTCCGGGCAAAGCAGCACGGGAATATCGGGCATAGAATTTGTTCGGAGCCTACCTCAGCATTAATTCGAGCTGCAATATTTCATGTGCTGCTTTGCTCACTATTTACAAGATTCTATGTAGATAGGAGCAGGGAGAATGAAATACGAGAAAGCATTAGATATTTTGCCAGAACACGTAGTCAAAACCATTCAACAATATATTGATGGAAGTTATATCTATATTCCGAGAAAGTCGGAGAACCGCAAGTCCTGGGGGGAACAAACCGGGGTAAAGAAGGATTTGGATATCCGGAATCAGGATATTTTCAAGTGTTATATGCATGGCGACTCCATCCGAGCATTGTCAGAACGATATTATTTAACGGAGCAATCGATCCGTAGAATTATTCGGGCAGAACGAATGAAAGATAGGCGAGATCGGAGATAAATTTAGCAAGATTGTTTATATAGCGTTAGTTATCATCAGGAAAGAGCGGCTAGGACACTTGTCCTGGCCGCTTTCAATTAAGAAAATTACCTGTCAGAAATTTGGAACGAACTTTTGATATTTTGCACGTCCAAAAAACATACCTTGATAGTCGCTCTTGGCGGTATCATCCGATGAATATCCGGATTTTCTCCTCATCACGCCAGATTTATTGCGTGGAATATAATGTCATATTTGGGCTTGTCATGCAAGAGTATTTTCAACGAAAGTGCAAAATTGCTCTGTAATGATTTACCAAGTTAAGGAAAAGCATTAAAATAGAGGTTAACGACATTACAAGTAGAAGGAGTTATGCATGAACCCGTCATATACCCGGCGCATACAAGAAGTTTATCCACACCTGGATATTCAAGACGTTGAGATGAACAACATAGGCCAGAACAACGATGTGTTGATTGTGAATCAGACGCTGGTCTTCAGATTTCCTAAGTACGCAGAAAGTTTCCAAGCGTTGATCAGAGAAACCCAAATATTGAATGGGATCAAGACCAAGTTGACGCTGCCTATACCGAATCCGATGTATGTTTCATTTGACGATATGCAAGTGGGCAAAATGTTCATGGGCTATCCTTTAATCGAGGGTCAACCGTTATGGACAGAAGATCTGCTTTCACACCAAAATTCGGACATCGAGGACAGGGTAGTAGAACAGATGGTCGAATTTCTCGTTCAACTTCATGCTGTGGAGATCAATGAATGGATCGCTGACGATAGAAATGTCATAAATGTCCACGAAGAGATGTCCGGATTGTACACACAAATTCAAGACCGGTTGTTTCGTTACATCAGGCCCGATGCACAAGAGGAAATCTCTAGCAATTTCACAAGATTTCTGAACAACCCTGCGAATCGTGACATTCGTCCAACCTTCATTCACGGTGATTTTGGCACGTCCAACATACTCTGGAGTCAGGAGAAAGGCCGAATTACGGGTATCATTGATTTTGGAGGTTCAGGGATTGGAGACCCGGCTTATGATCTAGCGGGAATCCTATCGGGGTATGGTCAAGCGTTCTTCGATAAGTGTATCGCCATGTATCCGAATGGAGACCCAATCGCGCAGCGCGTACATTTTTATAGAAGCACGTTTGCCTTGCAAGAGGCGCTGCATGGAGTCATTCATCAAGACGCTGAAGCGTTTGAGGCAGGCATACGTGATTTTAGATGAAATATAATCATGGGGGTTATACATGATACAAGTACTGGAGGTATCCCATAAATGACACCCAAACCCGTCATCATCGAGGAATTTAATCCCGAATGGCCGAAAATGTTTCAGGAGATTCAATCCATATTGGCACCTACCCTTGGTGATGATGTGCTGAGTATCGAGCATGTGGGAAGCACCTCCGTTCCGGGGCTGGCCGCAAAGCCAATATTGGATATCGATGTTGTGATCGAATCCATGAAATCGCTTCCGGTTGTCATTGCGAAATTAGAAACCCTTGGCTATAACCATCAGGGGGATTTAGGGGTCGAGGGCAGGGAAGCTTTTGAAAGGAAAGATGAGTATGTCCCATACAGCGAGGAGCTTAAATTGAGAATGACCCAGCATTTATATGTCTGCCATCGGGACAGCCAAGAGCTATACAGGCACATTACTTTTCGGGATGCTCTCATTCATAACCCGGAGCTGGTTGAAGAATATGCCTCATTAAAGAAAGAACTAGCCATAATTTTTCGAAACGATCGGAAGGCCTATACGGAAGGCAAATCTGATTTTATCCAGCGGGTATTAAAGCAGTACACGCTAAAATGATGAAGGTAATCTCCAACATAACATCTCGGATGATGAGCTTGAATCCTACCAACAAAATACAAAACAGCGAGGTAAACCAATGAACGTTACATTAAAGGTGTTAGATAACACGGAGCTTAAAAGCATCTGGAAGGAAGCGTTTCAGCAGCAAAATATAATGCGCCCGGATGAGTATTATGATTTATGCGAATATGAGAACCAAATCGGCAAGCGTGTCACCTTGTTGGCTTTTGTTCATGAGGAGCTGGCCGGTGTTTCCCACTTGAAATACGAATCGAGTTATCCCTATTTTCGAGAGCAGAGTATTCCGGAAATCAATGATCTGAATGTATTCCCCGATCACCGGAGGAACGGCATCGCGAACCGCATCATAGAAGAATTCGAGAACATCGTCCGCAAAAAAATGCCGCGTATCGGTATCGGAGTTGGATTGTACAGGGACTACGGTGCGGCTCAAAGAATATATGTCCGGCGCGGCTATATTCCGGACGGCAACGGAATTATGTACAACAACGAATCTGTGGTGCCCGGTGACATGGTGTGTGCGGATGACGATCTAAATCTGTATCTAATTAAAGAGCTGGATTAATAAATCGTCTTTGCAAATAATCGGCTTCAGTTATATAAGTTTCAGGAGCGTGAGCGTGAGCGTGAGCATGAGCTTTTTCATTCGATTAAATTTATCGAGTTTTTTGTATGCACTGTTCCCTTTTGCCGGGATTGAACTCATGGCCAACGTTTACCGACTCAGTCGTGTGACAGGTTGGGGCCTGGATCACGTGAATGTTGTGATCTTGGTTTTCTTTTTTGTTGGCCTGCTTCTATCGGGGTTCGGATTTCCAAAGTTGATCAGGCATTGGTTGGGTGGCCGTAAAACGTCTTTCTTTTCGCTTCTTTTGTGGATCCCCTATTTCATGATACTGACCTATATTGTGACTGCATGGTTTCCGATCATCGATCCGGCAGACAAACCGAATCCTGTAACAGGGCTCATTGCCATCGTAGTTTTGGCACTGTACCCGTTCTATCTGGCTATCCTTCATCTGTTTGGAACTACCCCGATTACAGAGGGGATGGGGGAAGATGAAGTGACATGAGCTTAATGTATATATATCAGGTGAATGTATCAGGTTCAGAAAGGAGCGGGTTATGATCATCGGCATTCTTATCGTGGTGCTCATTATTGAACTCATTGTGATTGAGGTCAGACTCAAAAAGAAGTTGGATAATGACGAGAGAATCATTGAGAGACTCGATCTCATGATCAAAGATATACGGGAGATAAAGAATAAACAATAGATTCACGGTCTAGGGGAGTATGTATAGATGGGCAATGTGGATAAGCATAAACAGGAGAAAGAACGATGAATAAAGGGTTTTCCCATTGCTTGCAAATTTTCCCGACGTCTAACTTCGAGAAGACCAGCGAGTTTTATGAGCGAATCGGGTTCCGTGCTGTGAACTATTTTGATGCAGCAGAACCGCATGTGTGCCTTTACAAGGACTCTGTTGAAATTGTATTAACGAAGACGGAGACTGAGGTTGTCCCGAATCGAATCCGTTACGGATATGGGTACGATGCTTATTTTATTACTTATGGACAACGGGAGATCCAGCAAGCGCTTATGGATTTGGACGTGAAGATTGTCAGAGCCTTATCGACGACGGATTATAACAATCATGAGTTTGTGTTTGAGGATGTGGACGGACGCTGGATCGCAGTTGGTAATAAGCTATAGAAACAAGGCGCGAAAAGGAGGGAGATGAGACATGGTTGAAATTCTGGTCGTTAGACATGGACAATCGGAAGCGGATATTTTGAATCGGTGTGAAGGACGGGCTGACTATGCACTGACGGATCTTGGTCAGCAGCAGGCACGGCTCCTGGCAGAGTGGATTCATCGTGAATACGCATTAGATGCCATTTTTTCCAGTACGTTAAACCGGGCTAAGCAGACCGCAGCAGCCATAGCTGAAATGACAAAAGTCCCCGTAACCTATGATGATGATTTAATGGAGCAAAATAATGGAGTTATAGCCGGTATGTTGAGAGATGAGGCTTTACTTAAATATCCCTTGCCTGTTGGAGGGAGAAAGCGGCACGATGCGATTGAAGGTGGAGAATCTGAAGTGCAGTTCAGAGCAAGAGCCGAACAATTCATATCCAAGCTGTTTACTACAATCCATAGCGAGCCTGACTTGAAAAGAGTATGTATTGTCTCCCATGGCGGGATGATCACGATGTTATTCCGAAGCTTCTTGAATCTTCCTTACCATACGGACATTCATATCCCGACAGGCGACACTGGCGTTCATCTATGGAGATATGATCGGAGCGGGAAAAAGATGATTGCGGCTACGAATCTGCAGGAGCATCTGGTTTAGATTCTATCAATTTACCTCAGACTTGTATTTACCCTTGAAAGGTTGACTAATATGACAAAGAAGCATCTATGGCTTATTGGTTTTTTAGTGACAACACTGTTTCTAACCGATACGGCTGCTGCCTTTAATTTAGACATAGAAGATCAAGACTACACAGATTTCAATTATAGAAAGGTTAACCAAAATTCATCCGATCTTGATGGACATCAGGAAAAGCTACTGTTTCAATGGGCAATTAATCAAAATATTATTAATGGTTATCCTGATGGAAATTACATGCCGGATAAGCCCATTTCAGAAGGAGAATTCTTGAAAGTATTTTTAAGAGCGTTTGGATATCATGTTTCAAATCAGGGGGTATTCAATGAATCGAACCATCATTGGACTGATTCCTCATACAGAATGGCAAAAGTTTTGAATATACCGACACTTGGTTCTACTGATTTCAATTCTCGCTTAATTCCGATAACGAGGAGAAAAGCTGCAGAGATTATTACATCGTCCCAAGGTGTAAACCTCGAAGGAGATGATGCGATTAAATATGTTATAGTTCATGGCTTAACGGGAGTTACCGCAAGAACCATAGAAGAGTTTGAGGCTGATCAAATAATTACTCGAAGCGAAGCTGTAAAATGGGTTAGACAACTCATGTTAAAAGGCATGATGGAGATAAAACAACGTCCTGTTGCCATTACAAACCTGGCTCTGCCTGAGCTATCAAAGTCTTCGGAATGGCCGGAGGTTATTTATGAGGATTTTAATGCAGTAAAACTTACGTCAGAGGATTTTAACTTATACGATTTGACTAACAACAATGTTATTTCACTGGGAACTAGTAGAGATCAGATTGAGGATATGTACGGTGAATCAAACGAAATGAATATATTTAATTATAATAACTACCCATATTTTTCAGCCGAATTTGATTCCAAGAATTCGCTAATGGGCTGGGAAATTAACACGATAGATAACAAGCATGCAAATTATAAAACTTATAAGGGAATTGTTCTTAATAAAAGTACATTGTTTGAGGTACTTGAACTGTATGGTACAGCAGGATACGCCGCTGACGGAATTGCTAATTATTATTATGAGAAGGCTAATGAAACAGAATATAAACCCATATTTAACACAATATCGAGGGACTCGATTAAGAATCCGGATAACACTTATATGTTGAGTTTTATTTTTAATAAAAAGACCCTAATTGTTGAATATATTAATGTTTCTACTTTCCAGACAGTCCTTAATTTTAATCAAGAGTTAGATCAACGTAATTAAATCAAGAAAAGGTAGTCTTTAACATCGAGGCTACCTTTTCATATTATTGCTATAAGCTAACTCAATAGTTATTACTACTATAGTTGCTAGAAAACGAAATGGTATTGAATATCAAATTGATTAATTCAATTTAATTGAGATAATATGCATAAACAGAGAAACTTTTTTACCAAAATTTGCGTCTAATAGTATGACCTAAATAAAATATCAAAAAAGGATTAGAAGGAGTTATGGAATGAAACTGAAGAAACGATCATTGCTAACCGTATTGGCTGTTGCCCAATTAGCGGCAGCTTATCCGGCGAGCGCGGATGCAAATACCGCAGACAAACCACAACAGTCAGTCACCCAAGAAGTGTACGAGCAAAACGCTGCGGCAACCAAAGCAGTAACATCCGGGGGTACAGACGCTGCTCAAGAGACAACCGATACAACAGAGACAGAGACAGAGACAGAGACAGAAGGGTCTCAAGATCCGAATGAAGCAGGAACAACCGAAGTACCGGTTGAGGAAACCGGCGAAGTACCGGTTGAGGAAACCGGCGAAGTGCAAGATCCGGCAACAACTACGGAAGAGCAGGGCAACCAGAATAACCAGCAAACCGTGACGGGTAAAGAACTTATTCTATTTTTTAATAGTACAAAAATGGTACAAGACGGCGTTACCTACAATGCACCGCAGCCGATGCAAGTCAAAAAGGGAGTATCCTATGTTCCCATTCGTGCCCTAGTGGACCGTGTAGGCTTCAAGGTCACTTACGATAAGAAGACCAAAGAAACCGTCATTACCAAAGGAACCAATGAGCTTCGCTTCAAAACAGACAGCAGCAAGTATACCGTGAATGGCGTAACGAAAGAGATGAAAGGCACCTCCTACCAGACGAAGAGCACCTTCATGGTTCCGCTGACAGCTATAACCCAAGCGCTCGATATTCAATATAAAGTGGATAATGTAGGTAAACGTGTCATCATGAATCTGGAAACGAAGCCCGTAGCCAAGTTTACGGTGGGACCTAAAGAGATTTTTGCAGGACAAACTACAGTGACCTATACACCGCAGCTGGAGAATGTACAAGGTGAAATCATCGACGAACGCTGGGAAGGCAAACAGGATATTTTCGATGCACCAGGCCAATACATAGTCACTTACTCGGTTCAGGATTCTACAGGAGCGTGGAGCGAGCCTTATAGCCAAACGATTACGGTCATTCAGCCGAATCTTCCGCCTGTTGCCATGTTTGAGACCGATAAGTCCGAGTATAAAATGGGTGAGTTGATTACTTATACGAACCAAAGTACAGATGATCAGGACAAGCCTGAGGATCTGACGTACAAGTGGGAGAATAAACAGTATGCTTTCTTCACACCGGGCGTTTATACGATCAAGTTAACGGCCACGGACAAGAAAGGACTTAGCTCCACCTACGAGACGACAATTAACGTGACAAACGAGACATTATATCAAGAAGAGGATTTCAATATGCTCTTTATCCCGGAAGGGGAGAAATTCACGTTCCTCGGCAATGTGACTTCGCGTCCGAAGATTAATTACGATTTTTACGACGAGCCAAGCACATTGATTCGCAGTAACAGTCCAGAAACCGTCAACAGCGAAGGTATTGTGTACCGAGAGACAGCGGTTGGCGATATGCGCTTTATGATTCACCATGTGAACAATTTGAATAAAAATGTGAAAATGTACGTTATTGCAACGAATAAAAACAGCACCCCGGTAACGCTCAGACAAGATTATTTGGGATTTGCAGGTCCGTCGCCGATCGCAACGGCAGCAGGCAAGAAGTCTGTGCTGAATTACTTCCAATCCATGCAGGACAATTCGAAGCGGACTTCAGTGACCCTTGCACCAGGCGAACAGAAGCTGGTCATGACGGAACTGAGCGATGTTAGAATGAAGCAAGGACATGTCATTTCTCTTTACTCGGATATGTACAGCGACCTGCCAATTCAGTTTGATGTCGTGATGATTGACGAGAAATCCGATCCGTTGAAGGTTCTAAGCACGCTGCCGATCCTGAATCGCGATGGTGTTCATAATCGTGGAACCTATCCGGATTCGACGCGGGTCATCCGTTATTCCGAACTGGTGGGTGCAGAATCCGAGCGTCTCGTACTTGGAGACAATCAGGATGATCCTAACTTGGAAGGAATGGACCCTATGGTTGGGGACATTACGCACAACACAGGTAACTTTGGTGTCCTGTATAAAATAACATTGGATCGCGTAGCACCGGATACCCTGATCTCGTTTAACCCGCGGGGCGGTAAGTACTCGGGATATGCTATGGTAAATGGAACCATTGTACCGATCTATTCCCTTGGACAGGTCGCTCCTGGCGAGCAAGCGGTCCTCTATCGTACAGGCGATTTCGAACAAAAGGTTGAAATCATGCTGACGGCTGCGCCAGGAAGCAATTTGCCAGTCAACCTGCTGTTTACCCAAATGCCTGAAGCTATTCATTAATATCTGATTGCATATAGGCTTCACGACTTAAGCAGCTGCTTGAGGAGTGAAGCCTTTATTGTTGTTATATGAGCAGGAGGTAAAGAGAGCTGGGGTATTGCAAGGTATGCGTTAGATCATATTCCTCTGCTGGGCACAGTTTCTTCCTTTGTTGTGTTATTCGTTCATGTATCGCCTCATACAGGAAGCGGAATATGGTATTATTCATGCTCTTTAAGTGGTGTACGATCAACACCCTTTAATAATTTGTCTTTCATCATTTGGACGATATGCAATGGAATCTGATATTTCTCGGCAAGCTGAATGCTTGTGATGTCAGGATGCTCATTCAGCTCTTTTCGAATCCATGCACGGATATCATTTTTCCGCATAAAACACCTTCTCTCATCGATTATCCTTATGAACCATTAAATCGTTATAGGAGTTATGCCAATCCCTGTATATCCCGTATTGGTTAATGGTAATGAGGTAACCGTGTTGGATGATGTGTTAATGATTGAAATGTTGGGACTCAACGTATTCGTTACATACGCTCTTGTTCCATCTGGAGTAATTGCGATACCGTTCGGACTATCTCCAACCGTGATTGTGGGAGCAATAACCGTGTTGGCTGCAATATGAATGATGGATACGGTATCTGAGCCGGCATTGGTGATATATGCCCGAGATCCGTCAGGTGTAATCGCGATTCCGGTAGGGCTATTTCCGACCGGGATGGTCGCAATGACCACGTTGGAGGTAGTATCGATGACGGAGACAGAGGCGCTTGACAAATTGGTGACGTACGCTCGCGTACTATCCGGCGTAATGGCCACCTCCTGAGGCAATAAACCAACCGGTATTGGCAAGCCGAGCACCATGTTAGAAGCCGTATCGATAACGGAGACGGTTCCATCGGTTGAGTTAGCGACATAGGCTCGCAAGCCGTTTGGCGTAATGGCAATTCCATTAGGACCGGCCCCTACGGGTATTGGCGTTCCGATGACCGTATTTGTGGCTGTATCGATGACGGAGACTGTACTGTCAATAAAATTCGTGACGTATACCCGCGAGCCATCCGGTGTGATTGCATTTCGATTGGCACCATCCCCAACCGGAATTGGCAGACCGATGATGGTGTTGGAGGCGGTATCAATCACCTGTACATTATCATCGTTAAAATTACTTACATAGGCACGGGTGCCGTCGGGTGTAAATACAATATCGTTTGGACTATCCCCAACCGGGATGAAGCCCATAATGGTATTTGTAGCTGTATTGATAACAGTGATGACATCATTGAAAGCAAATAAAGCATAAGCGAAGGGGCCATGATCAACGGAATTGATGGAGCATACCGGAATGATTCGCGTTCCGAATACACCGGTAACAATAACCGTTCCTTCTCCGGTTCGTAAAATCCGGCCCTCGATACTATCGGAGAAGCCGGAAGTCGAAACCGAAATGTATTGATTGTCTAATTGCAGTAAAGTATCTCTCAATTCTTCAAAACAGGGATCCGTTGGGCTATCACCTGCAGGACCTTGAGGACCTTGAGGACCTTGAGGACCCTGGGGACCTTGAGGGCCTGGTACGCCCTGAGCGCCTTGTGGACCAGGGATACCCTGCAGTCCAGGTGGTCCTGGAATACCTTGAGATCCAGGTGGTCCTGGAATACCCTGAGATCCAGGTAATCCTGTAGCACCCTGTGGACCTTGTGTCCCTTCGGTTCCGTTTATGATCGTAGGCGGAGGACATTTTACCCGGAACATTTTCTTTCTGACAATAATACATCGACGTTTTTTCTTTTTCGGTTTACGTATGAGGATCATTTTTTTCTTCCGGCAGCGTTTGGCCTTCCTAGATGGACATCCCATCCGCGAACACCTCCCCTTGAATTGGTATATCATACGTATCCTGTGCATGAGTTGAGTGCACAAGTACCCAGTGGGCGCATAGACTGACACCTATTTTTCAATGGCTGTATCATTTATAATAGGGAAGCGGGGCACAATCGGATAAATTCGAAGATCTAACAGAAATCTGCTAATACGGAAACTTTGGAGTGATGGCGTGTGATTAGATCAGTGGATGTACCCTCCTGAAATAGATCGATTTTATTTTAGGAGGGCATAAACCATGAAATTTCATATTATTAATATTGAACAGTGGACGAGAAAGCCTTATTACGAACATTATCTTGGATCGAATAAATGCACCTTCAGCATCACCGTGGATATCGACATTACTCGATTGCTGTATTCGTTAAAATCCAATGGATTCAAGCTTTATCCAGCTTTTATTTATATGGTTACTAGAGTTGTCAATGACCGGGTCGAATTCAAAACTTCCTATAGTCCCGAAGGGCAATTGGGTTACTGGGATCGGATGACGCCGAGCTATACGTTTTTTCATAACGATGACCATACCTTCTCCTGCTTATGGACAGAATTTACGAATGATTTCCATCGATTCCATGATCTTTATGAGCAGGACATGGAGCATTATCGGGATGCAAAAGGGATCTTCGTTAAGGAGAATCCACCACCAAACACGTTTCCCATATCCATGATACCCTGGGCAGGCTTTAGCGGATTTAATCTAAACATTATCAATGAAGTTGACTATCTTCTTCCCATCATAACCGGCGGAAAATATTTCGAGCAGGGTGGCCGTATGCTACTTCCGATTTCATTGCAGGTGCACCATGCTGTGTGTGATGGTTACCATGCCAGCATGTTCTTTCAAGATTTGCAAAATTTGGCGGATTCATGTGAAGGTTGGTTAACATAATGCTCATCTTGCTAGACCTCATTTACGCGAAAGTGTTCAATTCACGATAAATCGACAAATGAAAGGCGACTGCTGTGCAGTCGCCTTTTCAATTTGTTTATTGTATCGAAATGATTAACCATCCTCATATCATCTTCACAAGTTTTGGTTAATTACATACAACCTTAAAGGTAATCCAATGATCGCTAAGACCGAAAGGAGTATGTATGATGTCCCATGAACAATTTCAATAATGTATCGAGGAATGCTTACGCAGTATGGTAGCCTGTAACCATTGTTACACCGCAAGTTTGGATGAACATGATGTGGCGATAATGAAAGAATGCATTCGCTTGGATCGGCAGTGTGCGGATATTTGCGGATTTGCGGCTCAAGCGATGTCCACGAACAGTATGTATGCCAGCGAGATATGCAGGATCTGCGCCGATGTCTGTGAAGCATGCGGTAATGAGTGCAAGAAGCATGATATGAAGCATTGTCAGGAATGTGCTGAGGCATGCTTTCGATGTGCAAAAGCATGCCGGGAGATGGCTGCTTAAGGACGGCATCCATCGAATAGTAGGACGATGCGGGAAGAACCGCTATATGCGGGAGACGGCCTTTTTTGGGCATATGTGGGCAGAAGAGGCTCCGATATATGGCCCCGTTAATATGCTGAAAATCGCCCGTTAAGGAGATCATAAGGACATAGGATCCGTTAATTGCGGAAATCGGCGTATTCTCGTGTTTATGCGGGGCAGAAGAAGCCCTGCTATTTGCTGTAACTTGCCCGTTATGGAGATCAAGAGGACAGAGGATCCGCTATGTTGTGGGAATCGGCCGATTATCGAATTCTTGCGGACAGAGGATCCGTTATTGCCACATAGTCACGGATTATTCCGCTGAAAATCCTGCAATAGCGGATCTCTTGTCCGCTTATTGCTGCGAAATGGGTGAAAACAAGGAAATAGCGGAACCAGTGTCCTCAAATATCGCAACTCGATAGACATTAACGATGCCGGGTGGCGGTATCATTGAGGTATTCTGTAGTCGGTTAATAGCTGCTGAACGGAATAACAGATATACGCCGAATCGGCCTCTTTTGGGCACATATGGGCAGAAGGGACTCCATTATTTGCTGTAACTTGCGTTATGGAGATCAAGAGGACAGAGGATCCGCTATGTTGTGGGGATCGTCCGATTATCGAATTCTTGCGGACAGAGGATCGGTTATTGCACCATAATCACGGATTAAACCCCCGAATAACTCGCAATAGTGGATCTCTTGTCCGCTTATTGCTTCGAAATGGGTAAAAACAAGGAAATAGCGGAACCAGTGTCCTCAAATATCGCAACTCGATAGACATTAACGATGCCGGGGCATAAGGTAGCTGTTCTTATTACTGTTCATTTTTCCGATAAGGTTGCTGTTCTCACGAGAAAGACCGATTTCCCGCCGGTACAAAAAATCCCTCTCACCGGAAAATGAGAAGGATTGAAGAATAGCGTTCTATGAAGCTTTAGCTGATGTCAACAGCGTTATATCCAAATGCTCTTGATCCAGCTGATGGCAGCGGGACGTAACGGCAAATGCTCCGATAGCGAACACAACAGCAGCCCAAGGCAGGTGTTCGAGTCCGACGTTATCCACGACTAGGCTGCCCAGTAGGGAACCAACGGCGATACCCAGATTGGATGCAACCGGCATGAGCGTGGAGGCGAAGTCCTTGGAGCCGGGTGAAGATTCATCCGCCAGGTCAATCAGGTATAACTGAACGGCGGTACTGAGCGCAAAGGAGAAGCAGGCGACCAGCATTAACGACACTAAGGCCATCCACGGGAGTGATAGGGTAAGGGCAAGAGCCATCATAATCATCGCTTGGATGGTGAATATCACTTTCAATTTCACCCTTGAATTGCCTTGCGCTACCCTGGCCCCGAGCCAATTGCTAAGGATTGTGAAAGCGCCGTAGGCCAGCAGGACGGTGCTGATCCATTGCTGCGGAATCCCCATCACATTCTCTAAGAGCGGCGTTATGTACGTGTATACGATAAATACGGAACCTACGCCAAGGACCGGAATGAAGAAGGCAAGACGAATCCGCTTGTTCTTGAACAAGGCAAATTGCTGTTTCATGGAGCTTACGCTAATGGTATTGCTCTTGGGCATGACTGCCATCATCAAGACTAGCGGGATGATCCCGACCAATGAAGTAACAATGAAAGCCGTTTGCCAGCCTGCCATCTGGCCGATCTGCGTTCCGACCGGAACGCCCAGGACATTGGCAATCGAGAAACCTCCGATGATCCAGGCAACCGCACCAGCCCTGCGGGAAGCACTCATATGCTCGCTTGTAGCGGCAATGGCCAGCGATAAGGTTAAACCGCACAGAATCGCGGTGGTGATGCGAATGAATAACATGACGGGGTACGTGGTGGCAAAGATGGTCAAATAATTAAACACTAACACCGCAATATACCCTGTCAGAATGGTAACATGCCGCGGAATGCGTCCGAGCAGCGTCACAGCAAACGGCGTTCCGAGAGCATAAGCAATGGCAAAGCTGGAAACGAGGACACCGGCTCCAGCAAGCGATATGCTGAGACTTGCGCTAATGTCTTTTAATAAACCAACAATGACGTATTCGGTAGTACCCAATACAAAGGCGGCAAAAGTAAAGGCGATAATAAAGATGGTCTCTCGTGTTCTGGTCATGGTTGTCTCTTCTCCTGATTTCTCTTTTTGTATGCTTCGATCTTACGTTATGAAAGGCTTTTCTAGTCAAGTCTGAAATGAGGATTTCAAAGAGATGCTCCTCCAGCTTCATGCTATAATGTAGGAAAAAAAAGTGGAGTGGGTGGATATCTTGCCGAATCAAACTTCAAAACGCTCATGGCGTGCGGACAAACTATCGCAGATCGGTTCTTCCATATTTGCCGAGGTCAGCGAGTGGAAACAAGAGGCTCTTCAAGCGGGAAGACATATAATCGACTTGAGCATCGGCAGTCCTGACCGTGGTCCTTCTGCGGATATCCGTGAGGTGCTTAGCCAAGAAGCGTTGAAAGAAGATAACTATACATACCCAGGCACTAGAGGAATCGCGGAGTTTCGAGAACAGTCAGCGGTTGGATGGAGCGCCGTTTTGGTGTAAATGTTAACCCGGATACCGAAATACTGGCTTTGATGGGATCCCAGGATGGATTATCGCATCTGGCTCAGGCCATATGTAATCCGGGGGATGTGGCCATTGTGCCGAATCCGGGGTACCCGATCTATGCCGGAGCGCTTGCGATTGCAGGCGTTACGCCTTGGTATCTTCCGCTGAAGGAAGAGTTTGGATTTGTACCGGATCTGGACAGCATTCCGGAGGAGATTTGGGCGAAGGCGACATTTATTCTGCTGAATTTTCCGGGAAATCCGATTGCGGTCCGGGCAGATGATGCTTTTTTTGAAAAATTGGTCGGCTTGGCGAAACAATGGGACGTGCTTATCGTCCATGACCTTGCATATTCCGAGATGGGGTTTGACGGCTACCGTCCCATGAGTATTCTGCAGGTTTCAGGCGCCATTGACATCGCGGTGGAATTTCACTCCTTCTCCAAGAGCTTTAACATGGCAGGAGGCACTCCGCGAAGCAGCGCAGCGAATAGGGAAGTTTATAATGGCAAGACATTAACGGTTAAAGTTCGTAACATGAACAGCTCGGGCAAAGTGATACTGAATGTCTACTGAGGAACGGAGGAAATCGGATATATGGATGTCAAAGCCGGCGGGCAGCATGAATCAGATGCTATAATTAAATTAATTTATTTGAGTCATTCGCATATCCAACGTTAATAAAGGGTGAGTACATTGCGGAACTATGTCCCTATACAGGCACCAACGATAGAGAATCCATCTCCGGACTCTTCTTACACCTATCACGAATATCTGGCAAGCCCGCCATTAACTCCTTATGTGGCCTGTTATTGGACCTTGGATTATAAAGCTTCGTCACTTCAGCAGCCGCTTCATCGTATCCTTCCTGACGGTTGCGTGGATATCATATTTAATCTGAAGGCACCGGCAGCTTCAACCTCCGGCTTCATTACCGGTCTGATGTCATCTTACGAAGCCATGAGGCTCACGCAGGATCAGTCAATGTTCGGCATCCGCTTTTTCGTGGAATCCGTTCGCCCATTCATACATTATCCCGCTTCCGATTTCCGGAAGGGTCCTGTATTCTTGGAGGAAGCCTGGGGGCTGAATGTGAATCAGCTGAACGAGGAAATGGTCACGGCTCTGGATTCCGCCCACCGAATGGATTTGGTTGAAAGGTTTTTAATGGGCGTCTTAGGACAGAATAACGTCCGTTCCGAGCCGCTGCTGGAGCACGGCATGCAGTATCTGTACGCCGCCAAAGGAAGAATAACGGTTCGTGCCTTGGCCGAAAAGCTTAATTATAGCGAGAGAAACATAAGAAGGACATTTCAGAAGGAATTGGGCGTCAGTCCGAAGATCATGGCTGAGATCATTCGTTTTCAAAATTTGCTGCAAGAGTTGCATCAGGCCAAGCTGACGCGGTTTCCCGACATCGCTGCACAATACGGATACTATGATCAGCCTCATTTTATTAACAGCTTTAGGCGTTTATATGGCATGTCACCAAAACAGGCTTTAAGTGATCGATGATGGAATTCTTGATGTCTAAGCGCAAGTTGTCCGTTTTTTACAATCTTTTAATAGCGTAATCGACGAAAATAGTAACGGGTAACGAAGATGATGCATAGGAGGTATAACCATAATGAGAGCGCGTATATCCGTACTTACAATCGGCGTCGATGACCTGGAGCGGTCATTGAAGTTTTACCGTGATGGACTCGGCCTCCCGACCGAAGGGATCATTGGGACGGAATTTGAGCACGGGGCTGTAGCATTCTTTGACTTGCAAGCAGGTGTGAAACTGGCGATCTGGAATCGCAAAGATCTGTCAGTTGAGGCAAATGTTTCGCTGTCCCCTCCGAGTTCCTCGGAATTTACCATCGGTCATAACGTCGGCAGCAAGGGGGAAGTGGATGAGGTGATGGAGCAAGCCAGAAGGGCGGGTGCAACGGTTACCGTTCCGGCACAAGACACATTCTGGGGGGGCTACTCCGGACACTTTCTCGATCCGGACGGGCACTTGTGGGAGATTTGCTGGAATCCTGCCTGGGAGCTTGATCTTTCGTAACGGATGTGATAAATTAATCAACGATTGTTGCGCAACTGAATAAAATATTTGAATGTATAACCTCATTAATATGGTCTGAGGGTCTCTACCAGGAACCGTAAAATCCTGATTACAGAAAATGTTTCTCATTTTTTGTAATCAGGATTTTTTTGTTGATTATAGACCAATATCACATCGAAGAAAGGGGATTCCATTCCAGATGAATCTGAAAGTATTAATTCTAGCGATTTCGACGATATCCGTCGGGCTGGTTGAACTTATTGTTGGCGGAATACTCCCGCTCATCGCGGACGACTTGCATATTTCACTCGGTACGGCTGGTCAGCTGATTACTGTGTTCGCCCTGGTCTATGCGGTAGCTGGACCGGTTCTCCTTGCACTGACGGCAAGAGTGGAGCGGAAACGACTCTATATGATTTCCTTATTCGTTTTCTTCATTGGTAACTTACTTGCTTATCTAAGTCCAAGTTTTATGTTGTTAATGGCTGCCAGAATATTAACCGCCATGAGTACAGCGCTGATTATCGTGTTATCGTTGACCATTACCGCCAAGGTGGTTGAGCCGGCGCATCGGGCGAAAGCATTAGGCGTTATTTATATGGGGATCAGCTCGTCATTGGTGCTTGGCGTGCCGCTCGGCATTTTGATCAGTGAAGCTTTTGGATGGAGGGTGTTATTCCTCGGTATCGGCATTCTGTCAATTGGCTCCATGATCTTGATCTATATGTTCCTGGATCGGATCAAGCCTGAAAATGTCACGCCGTTATCCGTCCAGATCAAGGCGCTGGGCAAATCGAAAATCGCCGGAGCGCATCTCGCCACCTTGTTCATGCTTGCAGGGCACTACACGATTTATGCATACTTCACGCCGTTTCTTGAATCCGAGCTTGGGCTGAGTCCATACTGGATCAGCATTTGCTACTTTCTGTTCGGACTATCCGCAGTCGGCGGCGGGGCGTTTGGAGGCGCGCTCGCCGACCGACTGGGGTCGCATAAGAGCATTGTCATCATCATTACGTCATTCATGTTGGTTCTGTTTCTACTTCCGTTCTCTACATTCTCAATCGGCGTATTTTTAGTCGTGATGATGATATGGGGAGCATTAAGTTGGAGTCTGGCTCCTCCGCTGCAGAATTACTTGATTCAAGTAGATCCAGGCTCGTCTGATATTCAGCAGAGTTTTAACAATTCCGCGCTGCAAATCGGAATCGCGCTGGGATCCGCTATCGGCGGTCTCGTGTTAGAGCAGGGAGGTACCGTAGCCAGTACGTCTTGGGTAGGCGGAGGAATTGTCATGGTGGCGCTAGTCTGCGCCGTTTATTCCTTAACGAGACCTGCGCTTGCATTAAAGACAAGCAAATAGTCCATTACTGCTTATCCAAAAGGCAGCTGCGATCACGCAGCTGCCTTTTTTTCTCCGTTAGGAGAGCGCGGTATTCTTACTGAATTGACACAGGATCAAAATAACCTTAAAATTAAATTGTTTCATATGAATAAATAATTTTGTGATACATATAATTATGTCATGTTTTATCAATTAATTATTTATTCAATAGAAACAATATCCTAATACGAAGGAGCGTGATATGGCTAAACAACTGAAATCATCATTTCTTTCCGGGTTGTAACTTCTTTAATATGCTCATATTGTTTTTTGTGAAACTAATTTTGGTTATAATGAAAAAAACAATGAGTCGAGGAGCTTGCATAATCATGAGTACGAGCAAAATAAAAAACGCTATCCATGAAAATTTCATTCAATTTCTGCAGCAAAAAGAACAATATGAGAACCGGTTAAGCAGCACTTTTATCGAAGAGCTCCGGAAAATAATAGAGATAGAATCTACCCTAAACATAACGGAACTACATACCATCGCATGTATTGGCGAGCAAGAACCGATTAATGTCACTTCCATTGCCGAAACGATGAGCCTGAGCAAAGGGAACACCTCCAAGATAACCAATAAATTATTGAAGGCGGGTTGGGTTCGCAGGGCCCAGCTCAATGATAACAAAAAAGAAGTGTACTTCCGGCTGACAACGGCTGGGAAAAAGCTTTTTGCCATACATGATGAGCTCCATATCAAGGAGCAGCAGAGGATGAACGAGTTTTTGGATAGGTATAGCGAATCCGAGCTTGACCTTATGAAGCGATTATTTGGAGATTTGGCTGACTTTTATCAATAAGAATATGTTCGCCGATGTGATACTTGAAGATCTTAAAGGGTTATTCAAGCGAGCAATGGCTGGGGGTTGAATACATGAATTTCGTGAAGACGATCAGAGAACGAAGAAGCATTCGCAAGTTTAACTCCATTCCCGTGGAGCAGGAGCTGGTGATCGAATTACTTAACGCTGCGCGGCAGCTTTATCCGTCCAGAGAGGAAGTGGCGTTCCGAAGCATGTATGCGGGGACGGCGGATTCGAAGGAACGTTTGGCTGTCAGTATGCTGGAACCGCTGGTGAAGAACAGACTGGTCAAATGGCTGCCGGAAAAGGTTCGGGATTTCGTTCGGAAGAGGGTCACCGATATACCTGGCCATCTCATCATCATTGCCTCTACGGATGCGGACAGAAGGAAAAGTGATATGAATTATGCGGCGGTCTGCGGGATCATGCAAAATTTTCAGCTTCTTGCCTGGCTACGTGGGCTCGGTACGCTGTGGGATACTGAACCGATGATGCAGAGCAAAGAATTATTCGAGCTGTTGAAGCTGCAGCCCAATGAGAGGCTGGTTGGTATTTTTCATCTGGGATACTTCGATAAGGCTCCAAGATCCAGAGCACGAACACAAGCAGAAAAGAAATGGACGATTTTATCGAGTGGAGGAGGGGCCATTTGATGAGCTATATCGATAGACCCGTTTCCGAAAATCATATACTGGAATTATTAAATGTTGCGGTATGGGCTCCTAATGACGGAATGCGGGAACCTTGGCGGTTTATATTTATCGGCTCCGGCAAGACAGACTTGCTATCTGAATTGCAGGATCAGGCACCGGCTTATCTGATATTGGTCATTAAGGAAGATCATGATCCTCATAAAAGAGAAGAAGATTACGCAGCAGCAAGCTGCCTCATGCAGAATTTTCGTCTGCTCGCTCAGGATCGTATGCTCCAAGTGCGAACGACGATGAATGACTGGATTTATGATAGAGCTTGCACCCGTCGTTTTGGTGTTTATGATGACGAACGGATCGTTGCCGTGCTGGAATTGGGATATCATGATCGATCCATGGAGCCTGTGAAGGCAGAGAACACACCTAGCCTTACTTTTGAGTTGTTGTAAAAGGTTGCCATGCAGCCTACGATATTGATCACATTATATACTCACAAGAGACGCCAAATTGGCGACTTTTTTTGATGTAAACTCATGTTTGGAGGCAGTTATGGTCGTCATAGATCTAATTAGCTGGAAGGGTGGGGGGCTCATAAATGGGAACAAATAGGCAGGAAAATACCTGTTGTTCGTTGAATATATCCGAATACATACTGCAACCGCAGGAGGAGAGCAACATGAAGTCGATCACCGTTCAAAGTCTTACGGAAATTTTTCATTTGGAAGTACTTGCAGGAGCCAATCGCATGGATCGTATGATTTCCCGTCCACAGACGCACCGACCGGGGCTGGAGTTTGTCGGGTATTTCGATTTTTTCCCTATGGAGCGAGTGCAGGTGCTCGGTCGCAAAGAAATCAACTATTTATTGACGCTTACCATAGAAGAACGCAAGTTACATATCGGGAATATCGTCAAATATCATCCGCCGTGCTTTATTGTCACGTCAGGACAGCAGGAGATTCCATATCTGACCCTTTTCTGTAATGAAGAGGGTATACCGTTATTGCGGACGACAGAGACAACAACGGAATTTATCGCCAAGTTGGACAGCTATTTGGTGAAGACACTGGCACCGGAGATGTCGATCCATGCGGTATGTGTGAATGTATCGGGCATAGGAATCCTGCTTCGGGGTAAATCCGGGATTGGCAAAAGTGAGACAGCCCACACCTTGATCAGACGAGGTCACCGGTTTGTGGCAGACGATATCGTGGTGCTTAAAAAGCTGGGTCCTTCGACTCTTCTCGGCACACACAATGAGACAACCCGCGAGTTTCTGGCGCTGCGAAGCATCGGTCTGATCAATGTCGTTCGTCAATACGGACGCACGGCGTTTCAGGACGAGACGCGAATTGTACTCGATATTGAGCTGTCGCCTTGGCGGGAAAATTCCCTGAACAATGAGCTGGAGGCGGTGCCTCAGTTTACCGAGTATTTAGGCATTCAAATTCCGCATATCGAGGTTCAGCTTCAGCCGGGACGTGACGTCGCCAGTCTGATCGAGGCGGCGGCCAACAATTGGTATCTTAAACAACTCGGGTACAGCGCGGCTGAAGACTTTATGAAACGGATCGAAAACGAGATGCAGTCGTGAACCGGCTTTAAGCAAAAAACAGAGAATTTCTTGTCCCGTATTATGTCATGAATGATGCTCGAGTCGCGAATATTGTCCGACTATCCCTTCCGCGTTCTACTCCGCTCTCAGCAGCATATATTTTCTGAGAATAACGCTACGGGAGGGCAAGATCAATGAGTGATCCCTTGTATGAACACCGGTTCTGGCTACAGATTCTTGGCGACCACTGTCGTTTTATATTTACTGCGCTTTCACCCAAGGAAAAAGGGGATATCGCCACAGCCGAGTCCTTAATGGCTACATTTGATATGCTGCTTGGGGAGGCGCGAAGACCGGATGCATCCACATTCATCGCAAAACTGACGAATGATGCCTATAATGGCACGTATGAACTGCGCGAATTCAAGCTGAATTTGCTGGAACGACAGCTTGCAGGCAAAATTGATTTGCTCCTGACGCCTTCCTTTGTCAACCATATGGTCAATGAATTGGAGGAATACCTTCGGATATTACAGGCATTACAAGAAGGTAAGGGCGTACCTCTGTTCCATCCTTTGCATTATGATATGGTTTGGCTGCAGGATGCATTTGGTCATGCAGCAAGCCTGGCGGCCGATCTGGATTTTGCTGAAAAGCCGTTAATTGCAAAAAGTTTGGCGTTCCAGAAGGATTTTGAAGGCTTTTATTTAAAGGCGGTAGAAATGACGGGTTATTTAAGGACCCATTTAAAGGATTTTCCTGCCCTCCGCAAATTTCACGCTGATATTGATCTGGAAATGAGAGTGTTCATGCACTTTCTGGCGGAACTCGAAGAATTTGAACTCCGCGGGGAGGTGCTGGACCGGATTAATCCGCTGATGCCGGATCATATGTATCGAGAAGAGTGCTACTATTTGTCCAAGTTGGCCGCTTTGGGTGAAGTACAGAACCCGAACTGCGATCCGACAAAGCCGAGAGTCACAGGTTGAAGAATTGTGCCGCATGCCATACATCTGAACGGAAACGTGTCTTGCGATGCAAGCTGATCAATAAGAAGATGGAGGTGCATCTGGAACTGACCAAGGTAGTCTCGGAATAAGCAAAGTATCTACGAAGTCGTCATATTGGCGGCTTTTTTGTTATACCGAAAAGGGCCTGGAGTTTGCAGCCATTGCCGCCTGACTAACAGTGGAAATCAGTTAGCCGCCGTACAGAATTGCGTGGTAATATGAAGTAAAATGCAGCGTAGGAGAATGGATATGATGGATCGGATAAAGAAATGGGCTGGGATGTTAAAAAGAAAGGTCTTTTTACTTTATTATGCCTACAAGGATAATCGGACTCCTTGGTACGCCAAAATATTTGCCATATGTGTTGTTGCTTATGCCTTCAGTCCCATTGATTTGATTCCGGATTTTATACCTATACTAGGCTATCTGGACGATGTGATATTAGTCCCCCTTGGAATTGCGATCACATTGAAAATGATACCTAACGCCGTGGTCCAAGAGCATGAGCTACAAGCCGAGGAACGGATGAAGCGCGGTAAACCCAAAAATTGGTTTGCAGGAAGTGTAATTATTGCTATATGGTTAGCGGCTTTGCTATGGGTTTCACTTTTTGCATATCGATATGTGTTGAACGAATAGGATCGATAGCTTCAATGTATCATGGAGCGTTTGCTAGCAACAGAACGATAGGAGCCGCAAAATTGCGGCTCTTTTTTCACTTTCTTGGGTGATCCCATCAACAATTTCTTCAACAGGGACATTAGGAATTTAATAAAAGGAAATGAATGAATTCGGACGAATACTTTCAAGAGAACATCTCGTTTTTGGGAAACTGCAATGACTTATTAGTCAGTGGGTGCCGTCCCGATAAAGTAGAGTTGACCAAATGTTCAAGAAACCGCGGGGTGTAGTTGGAGGGGGGAAACTGATGAATTTGAGTCAAAACCAAGGAAGGCCGAATGTGTTGCTCATTACAGTCGATCAGATGCGTTTTGATTGTCTCAGCATAGCGGGTCATCCCGTCGTTGAGACGCCCAATCTGGACGAGCTTGCGAGGACAGGTGTACGGTTTAGCCGTGCGTATTCCGCCACACCGACTTGCGTACCTGCAAGGGCAGCCATATTCACCGGGCAATCACAGCGGGCTCATGGCCGTGTCGGCTATCAGGACTGCGTGCCATGGGATTATAAGAGAACGCTGCCGGGGGAATTGGCCGATGCCGGTTATCACACACAATGTATCGGTAAAATGCATGTCTATCCGGCACGGAATCTGATGGGGTTCCACAACGTCATGCTTCACGACGGTTACCTGCATCACAACCGCAATAACCACAGCATTCCGATGCAGGAGCATTACGATCAAGTCGACGATTACTTGCAATGGCTTCGTGAGCGGGTGCCCGGCGCGGATATGATCGATCTCGGTCTGGATTGCAATGCATCGACCGTCGCCCGTCCTTGGCATTTGGCGGAAATGCAGCATCCGACAAATTGGGTAGTCACACAGTCTATTGATTTTCTACGTCGCCGGGATCCCGGAAAGCCATTCTTCCTGTGGATGTCATTCGTCAGGCCCCATCCACCTTTCGACCCTCCACAGGCGTATCTGGATCTGTATGAGGATGCTGATATTCCGGAGCCGCCGATTGGCGATTGGGCGCAGACGGAAGATCCGGATTTGGCCGGATACTCCCCTATAACGGGGCGGGGGCTGGTCCCGAAACGCCGCCTGCGTAAAGCGATGGCTGCCTATTACGCCCTGATCACGCATATCGACCACCAAATTGGCCGCTTCTTGCAATCGTTGAATGAATATGGCGAGCTGCAGAACACCGTGATCTTGTTTACATCGGACCATGGCGAGCTGCTTGGAGACCATCATTTATTCCGGAAGTCTCTTCCGTATGAAGGAAGCACCCATGTGCCGTTTATCGTCAATGATCCGGGCAACCGATTAGGCTTGCAGCGCGGCATGGTGTCGGATCAAGTGGTGGAGATGCGGGACATCATGCCTTCGCTGCTGGAAGCGGCCGGCGTGCCTATACCGGATACAGTTGAAGGAGAAAGCATCTGGAGACTTGCCTCAGCAGAAGAGAAAGAAGGGCATAGCGCTTCGTCTTGGCGCCACCATCTTCATGGCGAGCATGCACAAGGGATGCAGTCCAATCACTGGGTGACCGATGGGAAGGAGAAGTACATCTGGTTCTCCCAAACGGGTGAGGAGCAATTCTTTGATCTGGTTCATGATCCGCAAGAGCTGCACAATGCGATTGCGGATGAAGAACATCAGGAACGTATCCGATATTGGCGCTCCGTTCTCATACAGGAGCTTGATGGACGTGAGGAAGGTTATACTGATGGGCAACAGCTGATCAGAGGCCGGAAACCATCCGCAGTATTATCCCATATCTTGAGTGGAACGGATTCTTGAACACAGAATCAGTAAGATAAATCAAGAAGAAAGGGAGAATATAACGTGAGCACAGCAACTGTACGAAAGGAGAGATTGGAATTCAAAAGCGGCGGAACTGCCTGCGTCGGGTATTTGTATGGCAAGTCAACCGAAATCCCAAAGCCTTGCATCATTATGGGGGCAGGCTTTGGAGGGACACAGGACACTCCAAGTATGGTTGCCGTCGCAACGGCTTTTGCACAGGCAGGGTTTCACGCCTTTACCTTCGACTACCGCAACCTGGGAGAGAGCGAAGGAGAGATTAGGCAGTTGGTGAGCGTATCGGATCAACAGGAAGATTTTATGCAGGCCATTCGTTATATCAAGAAGCATCCCGCCGTGGATGAAACACGGCTAGGACTATGAGGGTCGTCGCTTGGCGGTGGACATGTCATTTCAGTAGCAGCGTAGGCAAAAGATATTTCGGTTGTTATCGCCCAAATTCCATTTAACGGGTTTCCTAAAAAAAGCGGGCGTTCCTTATGGGCAAAACTTAAGGCTCCTCTACGTGATTCGCAGGGACTGGAAGCGTGGAAAGAAGGGACTTTCCTCACTATATATCCCAGCGGTTGGACATAAAGGGGAGCTGGCCGTTATGGCGGGAGTTGAGGCAGCTAAAACGATTGCCGGCATGCAATCCAAAACCTGGCGAAACGAAGTGGCACCTCGTGGCATATTAGAGATGATCCCATATAAGCCAAGCCGTATTTGAAGCATCCGTTTTGATTTGCTATGGTGAGTTCGATAAGGAGACGCAGGGCCCCCAAACGGCAGAGCTCATAAAAAGTCTTCCTAAAGCGGAGGTAAAAGCGTACCCTGTTACCCATTTCGAATTTTATGAGTCCGGTATTCGGGAGCGAATAATATCCGATCAGATCGATTTTCTCCAGAGAAATTTTCCGTAAATCTTACCAGAAATAGGGGTGGATTCGGCACTATTCTGTTACAATGAAATTAAAACCTTTTAGAAACGAAGTTGAATATGAAAATTGAACTAGGGCAACAACAAATAGAATGTCATGTAGAATATGGCCCACGCAAAAAGATCTCGATCCATATCGATCCTTCAGGGCTGGTTACGGTGAAGGCACCGAATCATACAGCTGATGATGTGGTGCTGAACGCCGTGAAGCAGTATGGAGATAAGATTTTGAAACAACTGCAATCGATTGAGGCAGCTCGAAATGCTCCGAAGGTTAGAGCATACGAAGAAAGTGGCAAGTTCCTTCATCTTGGCAAATATTATTCGCTTGATGAGTTAATCGAGACGCATGATCGTACGGAAGAAGCGCTCCAGCATGAACTGAAGAAGTTCTACTTTGCCAGCTGCAAGAAGGTAATCGGGGAACGAATTAAGATCTATCAGAAGCAGCTGAAAGTCACGCCTAAATCCTTCACCATTGAGGAATCACAAACGAAGTGGGGCAGCTGCAGCTCGACGAAGCATCTCACCTTCAATTACCGGCTCGCGATGGCGCCCCTTGAGGTCATTGACTATGTGGTCATACATGAGCTCTGCCATCTCATTCACATGAATCATGATCGCTCCTTCTGGCGGCTCGTTGGCAGCGTGATGAAGGATTACAAAGCGAAGGAAGCGTTCCTCGCGAAGTACGGACACGCCATGACATTATAATGCGATGGAGAAGAATGTGAACAGAATGCGTTGACATGAACGTAAACAAGTAACTTAGAATATTCCCAACACGGTACGAATGATGATCAAAAATAAAAACATATGCATGCTTAAGCCGCCAATTTGGCGGCTTTTTTTCTTACCCAATATCGAAGCGTGGTCTATCCATTGCGTGCAAGACAATGTAATATCTAATTAGATATTCATCTAATTTAAACGTTATCTAATTGATAGGCGTATGAAAGGAATGATGATGGTGAGCACAGAGTTTTACTTAGTTAGACATGCTGAAAAAGAGAAGCGTGTTGGAGATGTTTCCATTTCAACCGAAGGGATAAAGCAGGCTCATAAAACGGCCAATCATTTTAGTGAAATGTCCATAGATAGAATGATTAGCAGCCCGCTGAATCGAGCAAAGCAGACCGCTCAAATTGTTGCAGAAGCAGTTAATATAACCATATCAGAGGATAGTCGGTTACGGGAACGTGCGAACTGGGGAGACTCGCCTGGTCAAACCTTTCAGGAGTTTGTTGTGATGTGGAATCGCTGCAATAAGGACCGAGACTATATGCCTCCTGTCGGAGATTCCGCAAGAAGAGCCGGTGAGCGGTTGTCTTCCTGCTTACTAGAGCTGTCGGATCAGCATCCACATGAAAGCATGGTTATTGTGACACATGGCGGTTTGATCACAGACTTTATGGTAAATGAATTTACCCAGGATGAGTTGAACCGTATCCACCCGAATTTTATAATTGCCCAAAGCGAACTGGTCCCAGAATGTTCTGTAACGCATATCAGGTGTTGTGATGGACGTTTTACATTAGTCGATTTTGCTAACATAACTCACTTAACCCGTTGACAAAAATCCAAGTTTCGGGTTTTATCATGAATAAAACCAGATATACGGCCCACAGAGGCCAACGAAAAGAGGTTGTATGATACAAGAGAGAGAGGAAAGCCATTTCTTGCTTTTAACGAAATTGAAACTGCCCCAGCCCCTTAATCAATCTGTGCCGCGTCCCCGGCTGCTTGCGCGATTGAATGCGGGACTAAACCGCAGGGCGACATTCGTGACGGCTCCCGCCGGATACGGTAAAACGACATTGGTCAGTGATTGGGCCAGACAACTGGACCGACCCGTCGGGTGGTTATCGCTGGATGACAAGGATAATGACCTCATCCGATTTTGGAACTACTTCATGAAAGCGATCGAACAGGCAATCGGCAGTTTGCCAGATTCCGTCCGTGCCTCAAACGCAATGCTGACTCCGGGTCAATACGAGCCATTTATCGTTGCTCTGTTAAACGAATTGAACGGCTTGAATGAACCGCTTATCCTGATATTGGATGACTGGCATGTCATACATAATACGGATATCCAGGCGTCGGTTTCTTATTTTCTGGAGTATTTGCCTTCCCGGGTGCATCTTTGTTTCTCAAGTCGAAGCATCCATGGATTTCTGAAGTCGAGATGGATTAGTCGGGACTGGATCCATGAAATCCATACCCAGCAGTTGTGTTTCAATTTGCAGGAGACGGTGAATTTCTTCCACATCGTTGAGAAGAGGGAGCTGCAAAGGGAGCAGATTGAACAAATCCAAATCCAGACCGAGGGCTGGGTGACGGGACTTAGGCTGATCTCGTTGTCTATTCATGATGATGAGTGGATGGGAGCTTTCAAGCACGTACAGTCCAACCCTGAACGCGTCGAGCTATATTTATTCGAGGAAGTGTTTGAATCGTTGGACGAGCCAACGAGGCAATTTCTGTTGAACGTCTCGATTTTACAGCGGATGAACGGGCAGCTATGTAAGGTTGTTGCTGGAGAACACGGTGCACAGATGCTCGCGGAACTGGAAAAACGCAACATGTTCCTCATCCCGCTGGATGAAGATAGGGACTGGTACCGATTTCACCATGTGTTCGGCGAGTTTCTGCTGAAGCAGCAGCGACGCCTTGATCCTACGAAGACAAACGTGCTCTTCCAATCGGCAGCAGCCTGGTGTGAATCGCAGGGACTGATCGAAGAAGCGATTGATTACTACTTGGCCGGAGACTATCATTCGGAAGCGATACGTCTGCTAGAACAGATGAGAAGCTTGATGGTCCGCAGGGAATTCTCGACCATGAAGGTTTGGTTGTCGGCGATTCCCGAGGAACTGCTTATGCAGTATCCTTACCTTTATTTTTCTTACATTTTTTCGTTATTGTGGTCTCAGGAGCTGGAGCTGTCGGAACGGTATTTACAGCTAGCAGAGAAGCATTATGCTGCTTCCGCAGCAAGCTGGAGTCCGGAGGAGAATAATCGTTATTTGGGTTATCTGTATTATGTAAGGAACTTTAAAGCGACCCAATATGACATGGACATGATAAAAGGGCTGGAGTATATCCATCTGTCACTTCAGCATAGTCCGAAAGGAACGGATCTGATCTTCGCATCTCCTCATATGCCACTGTCTCCTTCTATATACAGGTCATACAATGGCAAGCGTGGCGAACATTTGCCTCGGGGCCTTTCGGATACTTTCTTTTTGAGCATGATCGAATTCATGAAACCAATGGGACTACAGGATTCGGTCGTTGTATGTTATGGCGAATTACTCTACGAACGCAACGAGCTGGAACAGGCGGAGGAGTACTTAAAGCTTGGATTACAAGGCACAAGTCAGGCGCATTACCAACCAGAGAAGGTATACGTTCCCGCCAGTCTTTTCTTGTCGCGTATCAGCAAATCCAGACAGGACATCAGTCAGGCCGAAAAATGGTTGGAAGAAGCCTATAGAAGGGCGATTGAGGATTGCGCTAAGGCAGCCCCCATCTTGCTCGATGTCGAAATGGCAAGTCTGCGAATGGAATCCGGAGACTTGTCCGCAGCTGTCGAATGGAAGGATCGCTACAAGGTCTCGTCGGATGATCCGGTATCCGTATTTCAGCTATTCGCCTATATCTTTCTCGTTAGGGTGTTGATGGAGACCGGCAACAGTCAGGAGGCATGGACGTTATCGGAGAGATTGCTGCAAATCGCGATAAAAGGTCATCGTCCGATGGACGCCTTGGAGATCCAAGTGCTTCAGGCAATGATGCTGCAGATGATGGATAAGCCGCAACAAGCGCTGCTCAAGCTGGAAGAGGCGCTTATATTTGCGAAACCCGATGATTATATCCGTGTGTTTGTTGATAAAGGCCAACTGGTAGCAGAGCTGCTTGCGGTATATGTCCAACATCGTCAAAAAGGAAACATCCGAGATAAAAACGCGCCTTCACTTGCCTATGTACGGAGAATTTTGTCCGCTTTCGGAGGAACAGCCGAACCTCCGCTACAAGGCAAAGCAACATTGGAGAAGCTTCTGACACCGCGCGAATATTCGATATTTCGTTATATGGAGGAAGGGATGGACAATCCGGAGATCGTTGAAACGCTCGGCATCGGAATGGGGACCTTGAAGGCACACATCAATCGCATTTACAGCAAGCTGCAGGCGAAAAACCGAGTCGAGGCGATTAAAAGAGGTAAAGAGTTCCAGGGTTAAAAACGGAAGGTTATAACAGGAGGCTCGCCGCACGGCGGGTCTCTTTTATTGTGTAACTATAACCGGGCCTATAACCGGGGTTAGATTCGAACTCTCGAAAGATCCAATATAATGTACATCGTGGCAATTGAATAACGAAAGGAAGGAAAGACCAGATGAGACGCATCTTCTGTATTTCGATGACATTATTACTCGTGATCGGCATCATCCCGTTTCAAGCATTCGCTAATTCAAATGATGCGATGTCCGGCGACGGGACGGCGAACAATCCTTACGTCATTACAACGTTAGATCAATTAAACGCCGTGCGTAATGACTTGAACGCTCATTACAAGCTCGGAGCGGATATCGATGCTTCGGAGACGGCAAATTGGAGTAATGGGGCTGGCTTTATGCCTATCGGCGATGACAAAAACGGCAATAGCCCGTTCACCGGTGTCTTCGATGGAGCGGGACATGTCATCCGCAATCTGACCATGAATCAGACCAAGATGGACATTGTCGGCCTATTCGGAATTGTAGGCTCCAATGGTGTGATAGAAAATATCGCTCTCGAAGGTATCTCGATCATTGGAAACAACCATGTGGGCGGGCTCGCAGGGCGTAGCGATGGAACCATTAACTGGTCCTACGTTACCGGAACGGTTAGAAGCAACATGGCCACCGTCGGAGGGTTGGTAGGATACAATGGCATTCAGGGTAAAATAACCTCCTCCTTCTCTACGAGTACCGTCACCGGGACCGATTATGTGGGTGGTTTGGCAGGGCGCAGCGACGGGACGGTAAGTGACTCCTATGCTGCCGGTACGATCAGTGGCACCTCTATAGTGGGTGGGTTAGTAGGGGACAGCGAAGGTGGAGAAATCATCCGGTCATACGCCACGGGTGACGTCAGCGGGAGCGCTGAACACGTCGGCGGACTGGTCGGTTATAATATTTCCGCTCTTATAAGTCGGTCATACGCCACGGGAACAGTCCATGGCAGGAGTGCTGTCGGCGGCCTTGCGGGCAGCACGGGCCACGGGTTGATCATTCAGTCATACGCCAGTGGCAGCGTCAGCGGGCGCGATCCATCTGTGGGCGGTCTGGTTGGGAGTAATAGTGGGAAATTGAGCGACAGTTTCTGGGATGCTGAAACTGTCGGCTTGAATAGCGCCTGTGGATACGATACATACGGATTCTGTACCGCGAGCGGCCTCACGACTGCACAGGCACTAACCCAATCGAGTTATTCCGGCTGGGATTTCAACAATGACTGGTTTATGGTCGAGGACTCGACGCGACCATTCCTTCGCTCCGAATGGTCGACCGAAATATGGAACTCGCATCAACTGCAGTTGATGGCCATGGATCTGTCGGCGAACTACAAACTGACGCAGGGTATTGATTTCGACACGACATTCACTGACAACACCCGCTCCGATATGTGGGGGACGAGCACAGGGAACGGTTTTGGCTTTGAACCCATTGGTAATGGCAGCACTCCGTTCACAGGTACACTCGACGGCCAAGGATATGATATTACGGGCTTATATATCAACAGGAGCAGTTTAATGAGTGTCGGGATGTTCGGTAATATTTCTAGTGGTGAGGTTCGAGACGTTCATTTGAAGAACGGGAATGTCACCGGCGGCCTTCAGACAGGCATGCTGTCGGGACTAAACGGGCCCAGCAGTCAGATTATGAAGGTCCATGTTACAGGGAATGTTACCGGAGCAGGCATGACAGGTGGTCTGGTCGGGAATAACGACGGAACGATTGGCAGTTCTAGCTCGAGTGCTGCTGTCGGTGGAGTGGATGAAGTAGGCGGTCTGGTCGGAAGGAACGGCATGGGGAGTGTTACTGAGGCTGTGTATGCTACCGGGACCGTTAGCGGAAACAGCCATATCGGTGGATTGATCGGCTCGAATGCAGGCTTGGTGTATAACGCGTATGCAACGGGTCAAGTCGATGGTCAATTTAATATCGGCGGATTGGTCGGACACAATGATATGAATAGCCAGGTTAACCTGTCTTTCGCCGCCGGGAGCATTACCGGTATGGATTTTGTCGGAGGCCTCGTGGGTCGGAATGAGAGCGGTAAGGTAAATGATTCGTATGCAATCGGCTCCGTTGACGGTCGTTACGATGTTGGCGGCCTCGTGGGAAGGAATATCGGTGATATCAAGACCACGTATGCCGTCGGAAGTGTAACTGGCAGCGGCGAAGTCGGCGGCCTGGTCGGGCGGGAATTCGGTACGGTTACCTCGAGCTTCTATAATAAGGAAACGACTGGACAATCGGATACCGGTAAAGGTGAACCGCGGGTTACGTCGGAAATGAAACAGTATGCACGATTTGGTACCGATTGGGACTTCAGCGGAATATGGGCGTTACAGGAGGGAGCCATGTTTCCTGTTTTGCAAGGAATTGCAGCCAACCTCGAATGGGACGCTGCTCCACCAACCATCACCAGTGCGAAGATCGAAAGCGAGCATCCGAGCAACGTCATCGTGAGCTTTGATGAAGAAGTCAGCCTCACTGACGCCGGGGGAATTATAATTACAACAGACGGAAAGCCTTCTACCATTTCTCGGGTGGACGGATCGGGAACCAATACGCTTGTCCTTAAAGTAGATAAAGCATTTGAAGAAGACCAACAAGTTCTCCTATCCTACGATAAACCATCCGGAAACATTTCCGACCGCGCGAACAATGCGTTGCTCAGTTTAACGGATCGAATCGTCGATAACCTGACTCGTCCCGTTGACCATATACCGCCATCCATCGCCATTACGATGACCACGGCGGATGGAATGGAGTATGTTGATCGCACGTGGAGCCATCAAATGGTTAACGTAAGTGCAGAAGCATCTGACGAGTCTGGCGTCACTTCATTTACGTATTCGCTAAATGACGGAGTGTCGTGGAGCCCTTATTTATCTGATATCGTCCTGCGCGATGAAGGTGTTCATAGAATCGCATTCAAAGCCGTCGATACTGCGGGCAATGAATCGATTGAACGACGCACAGTCTGCATCAGCACAACTGGAATAAACTTGACGCCTTCATTAGTGAAGGCGGACGGAAGTGAATATACGAGCGGCGAATGGAGTAGGTCAAGCGTAACCTTGAGTGTCTATGCCGAATCAGGAGTCAGCGAGATCGCCAATCTTACCTACTCGCTGAACGGGGGGCCTTCACAAGCCTACGAAAACAAAGCACTCATCGAGATTTCGAGCGAAGGCGAGACGAACATTCGATTTGAGGCGTCCAATCAAGCAGGCAATACGTTATTCCTCGACATCACGGTGAAGATTGACCATACACCGCCATCGATTACGATTCACCCTAATGGAAGCGAAATGCAGGTTACATCGGTAACACCGAGGGTATCGGTCATTGATTCTGGAAGCGGCATAGATAAAGCCTCGCTGGAGTTTCAGTGGACGACCGATTCGTCCATGCCAACTACAGGCTGGAAACCGTTTGTGAACGAGGCCACGCTTATGAAAAGTGGCGTTGACGGTGATTGGTACTTGCATGTAAGAGCACAAGACCAAACAGGTAATGCCGTGAGTGTGACGTCCAGCCGGTATCGTTTGATAACCCGGAAGGCAAGTGAAACAAGCAATTCAAATCCCTCTAACGGTAGCCATGGTTATCCGCTGCCGAACAACACTTTTCTTGTAGGCTTGGAAGGGAGAACCATTGCTTTTGAGGGGGGACAGATTCACATCCCTGCTAAAGCACTGTATCGGCCATTTTATTTATCCATCAATCTAACACTTCCAGATGATGATTTTTCCCTATCCGAAGGAGAACGATTAGCTAGCAAAGTCGTTGAGTTTAAGAAAGATGTGTCCGGAAAATTCGATAAAGACGTAACCATCAGCCTGAAATTTGACGCCAACACCATACAAAAAGGCAGTCATGAGCTCCAACTTCGTCAGTTTAACGAAGAAACGAAGGAATGGGTAGCGCTGGATAACGTCAACATAGACTGGAATGCGGGGACAATAAGTGGTACTACCGACCACTTTACTCCATTTGCGATTTTTGCGAGAACGATTGTGCCTGTTGAAATCGGTGTTGCGTTTACCGATATAAAAGGTCATTGGGCGCAAAAGAACATTGAGAATCTCGCAGAAAAAGGCGTTGTGAACGGTTATACAGACGGAAGCTTCAGACCTGACCGTACGATGAGCCGAGCAGAATTCGCGACAATCTTGGTTCAAGCATTAGGTCTCACTAATAAAGGTAGTAAGGAATTTGCCGATACCAAGGATCATTGGGCGAGGCAAGCCATTTCAACAGCGTATGCTTTCGGAATCATCCAAGGATACGATTCGGTTACCTTTGGCCCCGACGATTTCATTACGCGCGAACAAATGGCACAAATGGTGGTTCAAGCTTTTCAATTGAGCCATGCGTTTACCAGCAAAACCTTTGCCGATCAGGATAAGATTTCGGTTTGGGCACAGAAAGCGATGTTGATTGCCGTAGATCATGGAATCATGAAGGGTTATCCAAACGACATGTTAAAACCCAAATCTCACGCTAGCCGTGCAGAAGCGATTACCGTGATTTGGCGCGCCATAGAGGCAAAATAAAAGGTGTCGATTAACGAGTTGCCGAATATTTATAGCAGAGTTTATTGATTTCGACAGTTAAAAGGAGAAAAAAATGTTAACGACACAGCAACTACAAGATATTGAACAATTGCAAAAAGAGTGTGAACTTCATGATCATGTACAACTGAAGCTAAACTGGGATATGCTCAGAGAACGCAAAACGGAGAATCTGGATTTTTTTCATTATGAGGAAAACGAACTTGTAGCGTTTCTAGGTTTATATCCTTTTGGTTCGACTGTCGAAGTATGCGGCATGGTAAAGCCTAATGAACGTCGAAAGGGGCATTTCGGGCGATTGTTTCACCTTGCAATGGAACAAGTAAAATCCAATGGATACAAAAAAATCTTGTTGAACGCGCCTGCGAGATCCGATGCGGCAACATTCTTTTTGAATAAACAAGGTGCTGAATATGCATTCTCGGAGCATCAAATGGAATGGCGACATACGCCTCTGGAGGAGACAACCGATATTCTTCTCAGACAGGCAACCGAAGAAGACTACGAAATGAGTGTTCGTTTGTCCGTAACGGCGTTCGGATTGGACGAAGAAGATGCCAGAGCGATGGAGAGCCACCGTTTCGCGGATCATACGGATATGCTCATGATTGACGTGAACGAAGAAACGGTTGGGAAGCTTCGGGTAAGTCGTGAAGAGGGGCAGGCGTGGATCTATGGTTTCTCCATATTGCCAGAATATCAGGGCAGAGGGATAGGCAGAAAAGCGCTTTGCCAAGTCGTTAAAGAGCAAAGCTCTGCCGGATTTACGGTACACTTAGAAGTCGAAACGAAAAACGACCATGCTCTGAGGTTATATGAGTCGGTTGGGTTTAAGGCAGTGCATGTACAAGATTATTATAAATACGAATGCAGATGATAAAAATCGAAATATGCGCAAGAAAAGTCGCCATCGGGGCGACTTTTTCTTTTACCTGGGATTAATCAATTTAACGTATCTATTGAAGTCTATTTATTCTGCCGATAATGAAGGGGCATATATTTTTATCATTCAGGAGGAATTATGATGAAAAAAACAGTTATTCTGCTCACCAGTGCGGCATTGATGTTTGCAACCGCCGCAGGCACGATCTCAGCCAAACCGGGTAACACCCCACCTGGCAAGACGAGTAACGCGGCATCGCCAAAGGGACCTAAAGAAAAAGAAACCCGAAATGAAGAGCCACAAACCGAGGAAGTCGAGGGATCTGATACGACCAGCAAAGAAGAAGAGCAAGTTGAGGATTCCTCGCTCTCAGAAACAGAGAATACAAACGACAATTCCACCGATAAAGTCGATTCCAAGAACAAAGGTCACAAAGGATACAAAGGTTTGCTAAATGCCATACAAAACGTGGGAGATAAACCGGCAGGCGCCGTTTTAGCGAATATTTTACTTACCGATTATGCGGCCAAGCTGACGGACGAACAACAAAAACAACTTGAAGCCATTATTGAAAAGGACAAGGCATTAGAAGCGGCGGCGGGCATGCTTGAAACAAACGGCAGCGTGACGGACGCCGTGTATTTGCAAGAAGAAGCTATTCAAGCAAATTTCAAAAATCTGGATCTATACAAAACCATGGGTGAGCTTAACGAAAAGGCAGGTAAAAAGAATGGGGTTAAGCTGTATGTGAACGGCGAAGCTTCGGATACCGAACCTTTTGTCAAAAAAGGCAATACCTATGTTCCTTTTCGCGCCATAGCCGAGGCTTTGGAAGCCGAGGTCCTATGGAATCCGGAAAAGCGTTCCATCACCGTTACGAAGGACGGAGTGAGCATTCAACTGCTGGTGGGCAGTAAAACAGCAACCGTTAATGGGAAGAAGGTCTCATTGGATGCACCAGCTACCGTTACAAAGGGCAATACGTATGTGCCCGTGCGCTTTATAAGTGAGGCATTGAATGCAACCGTCAAGTGGGAATCAGAAAGTCAGACCGTTGTTGTTTATGAAGAGGAAGCATAATAGGTAAATTTCTTTAGCCGCTAATCTGGAATGAGATCAGCGGCTTTTTTGTATAAATAAAGTCTTTGATAAAGATGGGTATTTCGTCTCCCGTAAAGCTGTACGAGAATCAGGGCTATACATGACGCTAAATATGTGTACCATATGTTAAATTTTTTCAGTGTCTTCTTCATTGTAAACGCTTTAATATCGATTTATGACCGACTGAACAGGAGGGGGAGTTATGAAGGTTGCAGGACGTTTCTGCAGGGTGTTATGGATTGTTGTCATGATGGTGTCGGCAACTGGATGCATGGCGGGGAGGAACGGAGCTGACAACAGAATGTCCGAATCGGAACGACCCTTTGGCAACGTGCGGATTACCGCATATATGGCCAAAAACCCGGTTGCGGATATCCTTCGCGCCCATCTTCCCGAATTCGAGAAGGAAACGGGCATCAAGGTTGATTTTCAAGCGTTGACCAATGAGCAGCTCAGCCAAAAGATGTTCGTACAGATGACGGTAGGTAGCGAAAGTCCCGACGTGTTCATGATCCGGCCTTTGGAAGAGCTAAGTCTGTATGAGAACAATGGCTGGCTAACGCCCTTGGAATCGTATGCCGTATCGGACCCACATTACGACTTTGCCGATTTTTCTTCAACGGCGCTGGAATCGGTAACGGTGAACGGAAAGCTGCTTGCCGTCCCGCTTTCAACCGAGCAGCAGATTCTATTTTATCGCAAGGATTTGCTGGAGAAGAAAGGAATCGAAGTGCCGCAGACTTTGGACGAGCTGGAAGCTGCGGTCAAGCAAATGCACGATCCCGAGCATGGCATCTACGGTTTTGTTGCAAGAGGGCAGCGAAGCGCTCTCGTCACCCAGCTCTCGTCCTTCGTTTACTCCGAAGGCGGAGATTTTATGAACGAGGATCAGGCGGCACTGAACGCAAAGGAAGCGGTCAAGGGAATTGAACGGTATGTAAGGCTGCTCGGAAAATATGGTCCACCCGATGTGCTGAACTACAGCTGGACTCAGTCTGCGGATTTGTTCGCTCAAGGAAAGGCGGCGTTTTTCACCGATGCCAGCGCGATCTACCCCATGCTCACGCAATCAGGATTGGCGAAGGGGAAGATTGGGTATGCACTGTTTCCGGCAGGCGATGCCGGCCGCAAACCCTACAGCACTACCGCTTGGGGCATTGCGATCAATGCGAATTCGGCCCGTAAGGATGCGGCCTGGGCTTTCATCGAGTGGGCTTCGAGCCGTGACATGGTGCTGCAAGCCCAGAAGATCGGTAACCCGGGTGCCCGGAGCTCACTGTGGCATGAAAAGGAAGGCATCTCCGGCTTTCCGGAGGAGCTGATTCCGGTGATCAACGAATCCATTCCGATCGGAATGAGCTACGACCGTCCAAAAGTCATTCACGTGAAGGAAGCACGGGACATTATCGGCAGTATCGTGGTGAAAGGACTTATCGGCGAAGATGTCGGGGGTGCTGCCGAGTCGGCAAACGTTCAATTGCAAGAACTGATCGACAGCGAGAAGTAGAGCGAAACGCTCTGACACGGGGGTATGTTTTTGATGAAGCGGTTAAGAACAAGTACGTTTGCGAAGCTTACAACATTGCTGGCGGTCCTGGTTATTCCGATTATTATGCTGTATGCCTACTCCCATCAGGTCAGCATCAACGTCGTCCGGTCGGCTGTGGAGGAGGGCCAGCGGAACCGACTGACGTTCTTCATGAGTCAGATGGACACCATGATCGATCAGCTAACGAAATATTCGGTGATCGCGAGCAATGATGATGGGATTAGGAGTTATCTGGCGGAGCGCTCAGGGAGCACTCCCATGGAACGAATCGACAGCCAGCAGCGGATCACGGATATGTTGAACATGCAGATTGCAACTAGCAGCTGGGACAGCCAAATCCTAATGTACCTGACGCAGTATCGTGAATTGCTGACTACCGACTTGTCGGCAAGGTTTGATGCCGAATACTTGGCTCATGCCCATAAACAGAACTGGACTTATCATCGGGATTCGCGAGGACAAGCCTTTTTTAGCTGGATGAGAACGTCCGCTTCTTCGCAGGATCTGATCGTGGAGGTCCGTTTCACCGGCCAGAATCTGGTCAATATGCTGAATCGGTTGAAACAGGATGGGGACAGCGAGCCATTCCTGTATGCCCCTGACGGAACCGTTATTGCCAACAGCACATCGGTCGAGGAGACGATTCAAATGGCGGCGGGCATCCTGAACGAGATGCAGCTTGGGGAAGAGGGCAGCCGAATCGTGCAATCGGGGCAGGGCAAATATGTAATGAATTACGTCTTGTCCAGCAGTTTAGGCTGGTATCTGGTGGATTTCGTCCGGCTGGACAGCGTATATTCCCCGATTACCTTAAGCAGCGCCCTCTTTTATATTTCCGTATCGCTCCTGCTTGTTCTCGTCTTACTGCTGACCTTGTTGTTGTACCGCAATGTTCAGCGTCCGATTTCCCGCCTGCTTCATGCGGTAAGAAGGATAAGGGACGGTCAATACATGACGCGCTTGAAGGATGTGCCGAAGAACGAATTCATGTATCTATTTCACTCCTTCAATAACATGGCGGAGCAAATCGAGGAGCTCATCGAACGGGTATACAAAGAGTCTTTGCGATCCAAGGAAGCCACGCTGAAGCAGCTCCAATCGCAAATTAACCCTCACTTCCTGTATAACTGCCTGTTCTACATCAAAAACATGGCAAATCTCGGCGAGAAGGAAGCCGTCGTGGCCATGGCCCTGAACTTGGGGGACTATTACCGGTACACGACTCGACTGGAAAAACCGACCGCGCCGCTTGAAGAGGAAGTGAAGCTGGTGGACAATTATTTAACGATTCAGATGTTGCGGCTTCAGCGCCTAACCTTCGAGATCGCGGTTCCCGAAAGTATGATGCAGCTGGAGATTCCGCGCTTACTGCTCCAGCCTATCGTGGAGAATGCCGTCATCCATGGCGTTGAAGATCAATTGGATTTCGCGATGATTCATATTTCCGGAGAAACCGAAGGGAGACGATGCAGGATCAGAATTGACAACAACGGCCAGGGCATGGACGTTGGCATCATTGACAAGCTGAAGCGGCAGGTCGAAGAGCCCTTGAACGAAAGCGGGGGATTCGGTCTGTGGAACATTCATCAGAGACTGATCACCCGGTACGGCAAACATGCGGGCTTGACCTTCTCGGAATCGCCGTCAGGAGGGCTTCGCGTAGAATTATGTTGGGAAGATCCAAGTAGGGCAAGGGGGGATGACGTTGTATACATTGCTGATCGTTGATGATGAAGCAAGCGTAGTAGAGGGGCTGGCGCATACGATACCTTGGCAGACAATCGGGATTGATGAGGTGCACAAGGCATACTCCGCTTTCGAAGCGCTGGAAATCCTGCAGACGCAGCCGGTCGACATTATGATTTCCGACATCACGATGCCACGGATGAACGGGCTCGAGCTTGTCGAGATCACGAGATCGAGATGGAAGAAGATCAAAACAATCCTGCTGTCCGGGTATGCCGAGTTTGCTTACGCGAAGGAAGCCATAACACTTGGCACTTACGAGTATCTGCTTAAGCCCGTCAGCGACGAAGTCGTTCTTGAAAAAGTAGGCGGAGCTGTGGAATCGCTGCGGGAAGAGCGTGAGTCCAGCGAAACCTACAACCGCGCGGTTCAGGCTTTTCGGGCTAATCTGCCTCAAATTCGAGGCGAATTCCTGAATCAGCTGCTTCAAGGCATGAAATCACCGAAGAACGTTTGGGCCGAAAAACTGGAGCTGCTTGATATGAAATCCGCCATCGGCAATCAAGCGGCCTTGATGCTCGTACGGATGGAGGACCGCCTGACGGAAATGAGCCCTTATGACTCCTCCATCATGGAGTACGCGATCGGTAACATGGCGGACGAGATCTTCGGGGAACGGTTTCGGCTGTGGCGATGCAGGGACATACACGGATATCTCGTCTTTTTTGTTTTTGTAAGCGATGAATCGGCGGATAGGATGCACCCCCATGAGCATGCGCAGGAGAATGAACTCAAGCATCTCGCGGCGCAGTTACAGATGAATGTAAGCCGTTATCTGAAAGGAACGATCTCCGTCCTGATAGGAAAACGGGGTTCCTTTCCGGAAGATGTCCGAAAGCTGTATCAGGACAGTCTTTTCGCTTTGCGCCGCCACATCGGCAGCCACAGCGATATGTTCGTTTACGCAGAGGATGAGGAGGAGCTTCATCCGGTCCGTTCCTTGCAAAAGTGTTATGAGCCTCCGCTGCTCCCTCATCTGCTGGAATCCGGCAGTTGGAAGCAGATCAAAGAGAAGTTTGAGCAGATTCTGAAGGAATTGTCGCTCGCGCACAGCCAATCGCAGGAGCATGTAATCGAAGCCTTTTTCTATATATATTCCTCGCTAAGCGCGTATGCGCACAAGAACGGACGCAGTCTGGCCGATATCGTCGGAGCGTCCCTTGCGGACGTAACGGGACTGTCGCCATGCACGACAGCGGCCACGCTCGGCAAGTGGGTGGGCCAAGTGCTGCCTCTACTGGAGTCGAGCGCCGAACAGGCAACGCGCAGCGACCGGAGCGCTGCCGTGTCCCGGATGAAACGGTTCATACGGGACCATCTGTCTCAGGATATTTCCCTGCAAGCCATTGCGGACCATATGTATATGCATCCGGTTCACGTGTCCCGCCTCTTTAAAATGGAGACTGGATCAAACGTGAGTGATTATGTGCTCCGGCTAAAGATGGAGCAAGCGGCCGAGCTGCTGGCCGACCACTCCTTGAAGAACTTCGAAGTTGCCCTGAAGCTGGGATACCACAACCCGAACTATTTTATTCGGGTGTTCAAAAAGTATTATTCCGTGACGCCCCAAGAATACCGAAACAGCTTGGAAGCCGGAAAGCCGTAATAAAGCCTGTATTCCGTCCGTTTTCAGCCATGCGTTTGCGCTGGAAGCGGGCTTTTTTTGTCTCATTCGGCCGCTGCTTTCGATTGCTTCATCATGTTAAGTAAGGAGAGCGGATGTTAAGCCTATATCATTTAACCCTGTTTATGAAGCCCTTACAATGAATGGTGTAAGGACATTCCACTATATGCTGAGGGGTGAACATGATGAAGATGAAGAAAAACTCCATACGATGGGTAACGGCAGCTTTAGTCATGATATTGATGGCAGGATGCACCGTAGGGGGAACAGGAGGCAGCGGATCAGGGAATGCCGAGCCGGGCAAGGAAACCCTGACATTCTGGATGAAGAAACAGATGTTCGAAGAGCAAAACCAGATGATCCAAGAGAGGGCAAAGCAGTTCGGGGAAGAGCATGACGTGAACGTCAACGTGGAGTTTATCGCGTACGAGGACTTTTATCCGAAATGGTCGGCAGCCATCGAATCGGGTACAACGCCGGACGTCTCCTTCTTCGGCTACCAGGAAGTCGGTCAATTCTATGCCAAGGATGTTCTTGAGGATGTAACCGACGTTGTGGGCAGCGTGGAGAACGCAAACGGGGAAATACAGGACAGCCTGAAAACCTCCGTAACGTTCGAGGACAAGTTATACGGAGTGCCGTTCTGGACCGAGTCCACGGCTTTATATTATCGCAAGGACATGCTTCAGGCAGCCGGTTACAGCGAGCCGCCTGGAACCTGGGAGGATTTCCGCGAAATGGCGAAGGCACTCACGGATTCTTCCAAAGGGATATACGGCGCAGGACTCGGGTACGGGAAAGGCAATTCCGATGCCGAATGGCTGACCCGGGCGATCATCTGGTCCTATGGAGGTTCCCTCGATACCGAGGACGGCAAGAATGTAACGGTGAATTCACCCGAAACTCTTCAGGCGGTTCAGTTGATCAGGGACATTTTCATCGAAGATAAGGTGACGCCTCCGAGCTCCATCGGATGGGATGACAGCGGCAACAACAAATCGTATTTAAGCGGCCAATCGGCCATGATCTTCAACGTCGGCAGCTTGGCTGCGACGATCAAAAACGATAATCCCGAATTGTACGAGAATACGGGGATCGCCATGCTGCCCGCAGGACCGAAGGGAGCGGTAGTGCCTGGCATCAGCAACAATCTGGGCATATTCAAGGCATCCGCGAACAAGGAGCTTGCCAAATCCTTCATCGAATATATGACGGACAAAGCGTGGTACGGACAGTGGGTGCATAACGGAGCTCCATTGACCGGTCCGATCTACACGGGTCTGGCAAACGAATCCGTCTGGCAGGAGGAGAAGAACAAAGGATTCGTCGACTCCATCGCACATTTCGCTTTCCTCGGATACCCCGCGGAATATAACCCGAAGGCTGGAGAGATTTATAACCTTCGATATGTCAACGACGTCTTCCAAAAGATGCTGCTGGATTCCGGCTTCACGGCTCAGCAAGCAGTGGACGAATTACAGAGCAAGATCGAGGCGGTATACGCGAAGTAGGGTTATGACTTAACCGCGCATCAGGCTCCGCAGTCCGAATACAAGGCAATGGATGCAAGGTCCGTGGCTGCGGACGAGCCTGAGGCTACAGAAAGAAGGTGCTCTCAATGAAAAGCTTGGAAGTCCAAACAACACCGGGGAAGACCCCGGCGCCTAGGCGGGAACGAGGCGATACAAGCAGCAGGCTGGCTTATCTCCTCATGAGTCCGGTGCTAATATATTTGCTGGCTGTCATGGCGATCCCTTTTTGCTGGGCGGTTTATCTTAGTTTGACCAACAAAGTGGTCGGCGTTCCCGAAACGTTCATCGGTTTACGAAACTATGCGGAGTTGTTTACCGATTCCGTGTTTTGGAAGGCGGTATGGAACACGGCTGTCTTTACGATGGTGGCCGTCATTTTGAAAGCGGTGTTCGGGATGATTATGGCACTCGTGCTCAACGAGAATATCGTAGCTCGAAACTTTTTTAGGGTGATGCTGTTTCTTCCGTGGACCATTCCGACGATCGTCTCCGTATTCACCTGGCAGTGGATTTATTCCGACGTCGGCGGCGTGCTGAATGCCATGCTCCTCAAAACAGGGCTCATCGACAGTCCCGTCGGCTGGCTGGCCACACCGGACCTGGCCATGTTCTCCGTCATACTCGTTAACGTGTGGCGTGGCATTCCGTTCATGGGCATTGCCATTCTGGCCGGCCTGCAGACGGTGTCCAAAGAGATGTGTGAAGCCGCCATGCTGGATGGAGCGGGAGCGGTCAAGCGGTTTTTCTACATGACGCTCCCCTCGGTAAAAGAAGTGACCATTCTGTCTTCCGTCATCACCACCATCTGGACGCTGAACGACTTCGAGATCATCTGGCTGCTGACACGCGGCGGCCCGGACAATGGCACCCAGGTGCTGTCCACGCTTAGCTATACCGTCGGCTTTCTGAACATGAGTCTCGGCAAAGCCATTGCGATTTCCCTCATTACGCTGCCGCCGTTGATCATGCTGATCCATTATGTGACCAAGCGTTCGCTGGCGTCCGACAAGTAAGGAGTGATCTTAATGAAGAATTCGCTCGGCAAGCAAATTACGGTATACTCGACGCTCGCGCTGCTGCTAATATTCGCTCTCTTCCCTTTATATTGGATGGTGATTACCTCTTTCAAATCCAACGGGGAGATCTATTCCATGACGCCTACGTTTTGGCCGAAGGAATTTCTCGGAACCGCCTACGATAAGCTGATCAACGAAAAGGGCTTTATGACGAATATCAAAAACAGCTTGTTTGTCTCATTGATCGTATCCTTGTTCTCGATCACGGTCAGCATGCTGGCTGCGTATGCGATCTCCAAGCTCAAGTTTAGAGGGAGAAGCTTCATCTCCAAGAGCATCCTCTATGCTTACCTGATGCCGAGAGCCGTTTTGTTTATCCCGCTGTACATGCTGGTGACGGCCATCGGCATCAACAATTCCATTTACGGCCTCATGCTGATTTATCCGACGATCACGATTCCGTATGCTACGTGGATGCTCATTTCCTATTTTAAATCCATCCCGGACGAAATCGAGGAAGCGGCCATGATCGATGGATGTTCGCGGATCCGTACGATGACCAAGATCATTTTTCCGTTATCGGCTCCGGGAATTGCGGCTACCTTCATTTTTTCGTTCACGTTGTGCTGGAGCGAATACTTGTACGCTTTGGTTGTTGTCACAAAAGGCGCTGACAAGACGATCACGCTGGGACTTTCGGATATGATCGTCGGCGACGTCTTCGCATGGGGACCCCTGATGGGTGGCTCCATTATTGCATCGATTCCGGTCATCGTGATGTATTTGTTTACATCAAAATATATGGTAAGCGGAATGACGGTAGGAGGAGTTAAATAATGAAGGCGAAAAAAGTGTTAGTAACGGCTACGAATTACTCCAAACTGTGCGCGGATGCGAAGCGGCTGCTCGAAAGCCATGGATGCGAGATAATCGAGAATCGTTTCGGACGTCCGCTGACGTTCGAGGAACTGAAGGAAGTGGTGGGGTCGGTCGACGGCGTCATTGCCGGTGTGGACACTTGGAATGAGGCGATATTCAAGCTTGCGCCGCAGCTTCAAGGCATCGCCCGTTTCGGCGTCGGCGTGGACAATATCGATTTGGATGCTGCAAGGAAATATGGAATACAAGTGACCAATGTACCAAGAGGCAATGCCAACGCGGTGGCCGAGCTGGCGATCGGATTGATGATCTCGGTCCGTCGGCACATTCCGGCGCTGGATCGATCGACGAAGAACGGTTACTGGGAACGCTTTGTCGGCTCCGAGCTTGCTGGGGGAACGATCGGCCTTCTAGGGTTCGGCAATATCGCCCAGCTCACCGCGAAGAAGTTGAAGGGCTTTGACGTCGAGATTATCGCCTATGATAAATACCCAGATAAAGCCAAAGCGTCGGAATACGGCGTCAAAATGACAACCTTCGAGAATGTGCTGGCGCATAGCGACATCGTCAGCATGCATCTACCCAGCCTGTTAGAGACGCACCATATGATGAATGACAAGGCTTTTGCCAGGATGAAACCATCTGCCATTTTCATTAACACCGCGAGAGGAGCCGTCGTGGATGAGCAGGCGCTGTCGCGCGCGCTGTCGTCCGGCGTCATCGCCGGGGCGGCAATCGATGTCTACGAGTCCGAGCCCGTATCCGCCGACCATCCGATTCTGCAGATCGGGAACCTGATTACGACGCCGCACACCGCAGCCGAGACTTTCGAGACGTATACGCGGGTCAGCATGATTACCGCTCAGGCGCTGCTGGATATATTCGAAGGAAGGGAACCACAAAATATACTCACAGCAAAAGAATAATGTTAACCATTGATACGAACCATTCGGGAGGGGACGCATATCTATCAGATCATTACCGACGGCAACTGGCCGGTTATGCTAACGCCGTTTACGGAGCAGAACGAAGTGGATTACGAGGCCTTGGAGCGGCTTATCGACTGGTATATCGAGCGGGGGGCCGACGGCCTGTTTGCCGTATGTCAATCCAGCGAAATGTATACATTGACCCTGGAGGAGCGCGTATTGATCGCAGCCTTCGTCAAAGCGAAGGCTGCCGGCCGGGTCCCGGTCATTGCATCGGGTCATGTATCGGAAGCGTTTGAAGATCAAGTAGCGGAGCTGAACGCAATCGCGAAAACCGGTGTCGACGCTGTCGTCCTAATCACGAACCGGCTCGCCGGTGCTGAGGAGTCCGATGATGTATGGCTGGCGAATCTCGATAAGCTGCTCGCGCGCATTCCGGAACACGTACTCCTCGGATTGTATGAGTGTCCAGCCCCGTACCGGCGCCTTCTGACGCCGGAGATGCTGAAGAAATGCTCGGATACCGGACGCTTCCGGTTTATCAAGGATGTGAGCTGCGACCTGCAGCTGATCGGGGATAAACTCAAGGCGGTCCAGGGCGGGAGTCTGAAAATCTTCAACGCCAATACGGCGACGCTTCTGGACAGCTACCGGCTCGGCGCTTTCGGCTTCAGCGGCGTGATGGCCAACTTCCACCCGGAGTTGTATACGTGGCTGTTCCGAAATTGGGAAAGTCAACCGGAAGCGGCAGGGGAACTGTCCGATTTTCTCAGTGTGTCGTCATTTCTTGAAAGGCAGCTCTACCCGGTGAACGCCAAGTATTATCTCATGCTGGAGGGCGTACTGACGAACTATCGCTGCCGTTCGAAAAATCACGAGGAGTTCAGTGCCACCCACCGGTTGGAGGTCGAGCAATTGTACCGGGTGTCCAAACAATATGCCCGAAAGTATCCCGTTTTTGCTTGAATCGATTTAGGATAATATAACGTTGAAGAGTAAAGTCGCCTATCATGGCGGCTTTTTTTGTTGATTATTAATTCAACGATGATCTGCCCAGATACAGTTTTCATGGGAATTCATTTTGCCAAACGTGCTGAAGAGTGAGTATACTATAAGAATGGATTGATGGAGTAAACCAGATATGGTAAATAAAGGTGGACACATATGGCTAAATCCGACCGGTATACTTTTCAAAATAAAATGAAGCGTATGGTGACCGACCTGCGCCAAAAAATTAAAGGCGGCATTTATGCTCAGGGCGATTATCTTCCGTCGGAAATGTCTTTGATCGAGCTGTACGGTCTGAGCAAAAATTCAGTCCGGCAAGCGCTGGACCAGCTGGTCCAGGAAGGGTTGATCGTTAAAGTGCCCCGTGTGGGCACCCAGGTGGTTACCTCTTCCGGACAAGTCCGGAAGATTCGTTTCGGTATGTATCCATCTCTATATGCAGAGGCGGAAATGGTGGCCTTGCTTTCCCTATTTCAGGAACGGCACCCGGATATTTTGGTGGAAATCGTGGACTTACCCTATGAACATGCGGAAAGCATCGCGAACCTGATGCGGCTCGGTATTGTGGACGTGCTGTCCGTCAACATGCAGGATATGATGCACTTTCAGGAGAGCGGAAGTACCGATCTGTTTCTCCCGCAGCAGCCCTATGCGTCAACCTACACTTTTTTGCATGCTCCCTTCGTGGATGCAGAAGGCCAGCTGGCGGCACAGCCGTTCATTCATTCTCCCGTGATTTTGGCTTACAACAAAGAGCACCTTCGGGAAAAACGCCAGTTTGAGCCGGACAGTGGATGGAGCTGGGACGACCTTAAGCAAATGCTGCGGGAGTTGAAAAGCCCCGGACGATATAGTCTGGCTCTGCAATTGTATTCGCTGAACCGGTGGCCCATTTTCCTCATGCAGAGTAGAGGCGATACGAAGATTGATTCGTCATGGAGCCGGGCGATCGAGGGTCTGTCCTGGCTCCGCGGGCTGATTCATGAGGACGGCATGTTCCCGTTAGCGCTGGCTCAAGGGGCTTTTGAAGCGGAGAATCTGTTCCGCGAGCAGAAGGTCTCCGTCATTCTGACGACGTATTATCTGCTCAACCAGCTGAAGGGAGCGTCCTTTACTTATGACGTGGCGCCTCTGCCGCATTTTGATAATGGGACAACTCTGCTATTGGGCACCGGGATCGGCGTAAGTGCTCACTCCAAAGAGCGGGATCTGGCCCAAAGCTTTGCCGATTTTCTGGTCTCAGACGAAGTGCAGGAATACATCCGCGAGCATTCGTACAGCCTACCAGCAAACCGCTATATTACCGAGAATGTAGACCCGGAGCTGGAGGGACGGCCATCCCGTCTCAACCTGCACCGTGAGATGGCTCATCTATATAAGACCTGCAAAGATATACCACTGGGCCTGGATGAGATGCTGCTGTTCCGCGACCAGTTGAAGCAATACTTCTCTTATCTGATCGATGAGGAAGAGCTGATGTCCGTGCTGGGAAGTAAAACAACAAGAGACAAATGGATTCATAAGCTGTGACCACCGTGGTCACAGCTTTTTTTACATTATGGAATTTACAAGTTTTTAGCGATGCTGAACGATTCTTTTATTTTAAGATAATGACCAGATAAGAACCAATTGACACTGTAGAGGGGATATGCTAAATTCTTTGCAAGTATATGAACTACATAAATACCAGAACATCATGATGTAACCATTCTGATTCGGGGAGGGATGCCGCGATCCTTACTTGGTAAAACGATCCATTTTTACCGCTACAGGTCGGACAGTTGTTTTGTCTATAGTACATTCCATTATAGAAATGAGGATGAATTAATGAACGTAACCCACAGCAAGCCTCGCTTGAAGAAGGGACTCCATCGCCTGTGTCTCGCGATTTGTGTCACGTTACTGACGGCGGTTTTCTTCCCGGCAAGCGCCTCGGCGGACATTGGAAAAACTTACAGTCATCCTATCGATTTGGGTTCCCCGATGCAAAGCGTTGCGATTTATGACGGGGCATTCGGAATTCAGGACGGGCGCGAGGTTATGTATACAACGGTATCCGGCAAGCCGGCTATCTTTCATGTCATTGATCTGAAAACCAAAGAAGTGCTGAGCACGCACCCGTTAACGGGATCCGAAAGCTCTTGGACGCATTTGACGACCCCTGACGGGACGGTGTATATCGGGGGGAACGGTACACTGTACTCCTACTCTCCGGTGACTAAACAATTGAAAGTTCTGGGCGGCATCGGTGAGCAGGTCGTATATGGCTTGTCTCACGATGAGGAGGGCCGGGTCTACTTCGGTTCTTATCCCCATGCGAAAGCGGGCCGCTATGATCCTTCTACAGGGGAAATGAAAGACTACGGCATCGTAGGCACGGGCCAAAGCTACAGTCGTTCCACTGCGTATCATAACGGATATCTGTATGTCGGTATCGGGATAGAAGGCAGCATTGTGAAGGTCAATGTGGAGTCTGGCGAGAAGGAGACCATCCAGCTTCCAAGCTACAACGGAGCGGTTGACATCGGCATGGTGAACCAGTTGGATGTCGCGGGCAAATATTTGGTTGCGGGCATCAGCAAAGGAAACAACGCGCTTCTGTTCTATGATCTGGAGCTGCAGCAGTGGAGCGAGACATACCACTTGAACAATAAAGGCATTCGTCTCTCTTATGGACCGGAGGGCAGCAATAAAATCTATTTCGTGCAGAATAACCATCTGATGGAAGTGGATTTGAATACCCTTGCTGCTGTTGACACCGGTGTGGTGTACGGAACGTTCCTGCGTAATACGGCCTGGGTGGAGGTTCCGAACGATCCGGATCTTCCAGGTGTTTCTCTTGCAACCGTTCAATTCGGCGGCAGCGTGGCCTTCATGAATCTTACGACCAAGCAGGTCAAGGCGATTCCGTATCCGGTGAATGGCAACCCGATTCCTGTTCAGACGATGGAGAACGGTCCGGATGGACGTCTGTTCATTAGCGGTTACCCTGGGGGTACAGGGTCTGCGTATTCGATAGAGACCGGTACCTTCGAGACCTTCCCTATGGGGCAGTCGGAAGGGATGGTATCCATGAACGACAAGATGTATATGGGCGTTTATCCTGGTGCGGATATCTTTGAATACAATGCGGAAAATCCGACGCAGCGCAAAAGCCTGTTTAAAATTACCGGGCAGGACCGTCCGTTCATCATGAGAGCCGCGGAGGGCAAGCTGTTTATCGGTACCATTCCGGATTACGGCAAACTCGGCGGATCCCTAACCATTTATGATCCGGCCAATGGCAGCAATTATACCGAATACAAGAACGTCATCAACAATCAGTCGATTGTCGGCATTGCGGTGAAAGACGGCAAGGTTTACGGGTCCACTACCGTTGCTGGCGGACTGGGCATCACGCCTTCAGAACCGGCGGCCAAATTGTTTATCTGGGACATCGCGACCGGTAAAGTAGAGAAGGAATGGGTACCTTCCATTGAAGGCGCTTCTCCTACGCCTCATATCATCAGCGGTACCAGTTTTGGTCCGGACGGGCTGCTGTGGGCGGCTTTTGACGGAACGCTCTTCGCTGTAGACCCGAACACCCAGGAAATTGTGAAAAGCAAGACGATTTACGAAGGTGTTGAGAAATACGGCAATTGGCGTCCGGTCTATATTCGCTGGAGCGAGGACGGCCTCATGTATCTGACGCTTGCCGGTCATGTCACCGTGGTCGATCCGGAAACGATGGAGCACAAGACACTGGCGGAATCCCAGCATGTGAACTTGGGACATGACGGCAACTTATACTACACGAACGATACGCAGCTGATGAAGATTGAAGTGTCTGATGCGGCGGCACCGGATAGGCTGGGCTCCCTGATGGACGATATTCAGTCCTGGAAGTCGCAGGGGGATATCAGCCATCCGCTTAGTCAGCAGATCGGCAATGCGCTGAAACAAGCAGAGCTGAAGCATAAGCAGGGCAAGAAGGATCAGGCCGTGAAGCATCTGAACGATGCGCTCAAACATCTGAATAAAGCCAAAGCGGAAAATATTACGGAAGAGAAACGTTCGGAAGTGGAGCAGCGCATACAAGCGGTCATTGGTGAATGGTCCTGATTTTGGCAGAGAATCACTTTAAATAGATTTACTTTGCAGGAAAAACATCTACGTATAAAAAGTCGCCTAATGGGCGACTTTTTTTCTCATCCCGATGATGTGTTAATATAAACATGGTTTTTAAGATGAGCTGAATGGATTTTTCCAAAACAAGATCAATATTGAACTTATTCATCAGCTATGGGATTCTTATCTCCAAGGGAAATTCCCAAAATGAATCATGGTGCAAGTTTTTAGACGGAAAGGAGAGCAAACATGAAAATAATCATTGTCGGGGCAAGCGGTACGATTGGACAAGCAGTCGCCAAGGAACTAGGAAAAAAACATGAAATTATTCGTGCCGGAAGGAACGGAATGGACGTAACGGTTGATATTACATCGATGGATAGCATCAAAAACATGTATGAGCAAGTTGGGAAAGTGGATGCAGTCATCAGTGCAACAGGTGGCGCTCATTTTGCTTCTATTACAGAATTAACGCCAGAGTTAAACGAAATAGGGATTGAAAGCAAACTGAAAGGACAAATCAATTTAGTTCTTTTGGGAATGAACTATGTTAATGACAGTGGAAGCTTTACTTTAACTACGGGGATCATGATGGATGATCCAATTCCGCTAGGTGCATCGGCAGCCATGGCAAATGGTGGTGTTAAAGCGTTCGTGAAGTCCGCCTCCATTGAAATGCCTAGGGGAATCCGGATAAATAGTGTTAGCCCTAATGTCTTACAAGAATCACTAGGAAAATATGGCGAATTTTTTCCGGGCTTTGAAGCAGTTCCTGCTAGTCGCGTAGCCCTTGCTTTCAAAAAAAGCGTAGAAGGAGCTCAAACTGGACAAAATTATGAAGTTTATTAATCAAATCTCCTTTTGTGAATTTTTGGTCGGGGGATAAGTATATACAGTCTCGAAAGTCGCGGAAATCGCGGCTTTTTTTGTTTTAACGATGCCAAAAATCATGGAAGACTAGGACTTCATGTTTTAAGCTCAAACCAGCCAGTCACTACCAAATGACCCAAAAGTCCCTCTTGCTGAGCCTACAAAAGAATCAATGTTTGGGCTGTTTAGTATGACCAACCGAAGCACACCTTTCGGACGAATACCGACAAAATTTTATAGACGAAAAGAATCATTTTTTCGGGAAATTTGATGAAATGGGTGTACGCTGCGTGTTGGATATAATACGATCAGACAAAGTATTTTTATTCATTACTACGAACGAATTCGAATCACGAAGATAAACGGAGGGAAACACTGTGAAATTATTAGGGACGATTATGATTGTAATGGGGAGCTTCTTCTTGCTCGGCATAGGATGTACGGATCAGGAGCAGGGAGTGGCAACGAAGCTTGGACAATCGGAACAGAAAGGCGACGATATACGCGTTCCGCACAATGAGCGGCTTCATTTGTCCACCGACAAGAAGTGGATTGAGGAAGAAGGGCATCAGTCTGATCTGATTCGATTACAATGGACGGCGGAAAGGGCCAAGCCGGCGATCGTCTGGGTTGACGAGAATGGCAAAGACAAGACGGCGATCATTTCCCATGACAAGGCAAACAATCCGGAGCAGCAAGATCATAAGCATATCTCGTTCGAGACGACGATGTCCCCGACAGGTGAATATCCGAACCAGTTGTTCACCCGGTTCGAAATTCCCTTCGACACAGACGTAAGCGAGATCCGTACCCATTCGTCCAACTTCAATGTGATGAGCGGTATCTTGCGGGTAGCCGGCGAAAGCGGGACGAACCGGGACATCCAGTTAAGTGCAGCCGGCAAGGATAATGAGACGACACCGAGATGGGCCGTTCGGGCCGACAGTTCAAAGGAATCGGGTGACAATACAGGTGCAAACCTGCAGTTCGTCCGTTATGGTGATGACGGCAAAGTGCTCGATTCCCCGCTCACCATGCAGCGCAGCGACGGCAATATCGGGATTGGCACGAATGAACCCGACACTAAACTCGATGTAAACGGGGATATGCTGCGTCTTCGCAAAAAGTATACGCCCGCTTCGTCCAGCGCTGCCTGCAGCCAGGGACAGATCGCTTGGGACGACCAATATGTATATGTTTGCGTTGCCCAAAACAATTGGAAAAGGACCGAACTATCCTCCTGGTAGTCTCTACGCCGCCGATCTGTATCAAGGTCAGCGGCTATTTTGTTATTTCCATTCACCACTATAGGCATATGACAATATAATGCAGTATTTCTATTTAGTAAAGGGGAGCTATGATGTACAAACTCACTTTAACGACTGCGAAGAAGTTATTGGAAATCGCTGAACAAAGTGCCAGACAAATGGGACTCAACTCTGACGTAGCGATCGTTGATGAAGGGGGGAACCTCATTGCCTTTCATAGGATGGATAATGCTAGAATAGCAGGTATTGATATTGCCATAGGCAAGGCTTGGACCAGCGTAGCTATGCAAATGCCTACGGCAAATTTAGCGCAATCTGCGCTTCCAGGAGGGGCTACATTTGGTATTAACACGACGAATCAGGGGAAAGTTGTTATTCTTGGCGGAGGAATACCTTTGGTCCATGAAGGAAGGGTTGTCGGTGGCATTGGTGTAAGTGGAGGAACAAGCGCACAAGATATTGACGTTGCTAATGCAGCAGTGCAAGCGTTTGAAAATATGAGATGTAATGAAATCCAATATGCAAACGCTCGGATTGGCACTGTAAAACAATCGTTTACTTATTAAGTTGGCTATCATGCTTCGATTGTAAGGGCAGGCTGCTTCTGCGCAAGAAGCGGCCTGTCTTCATTCTATCTGCGTATGTATATGGACTTATGTCACGATTGCCGGAATGAAAATGTCGAAGGGCTAGCATCTGCACACTTTAAAAACCGCGATGATCGTGGTTTTTTGTTTTAACAAAAATAATAACAAACTTACATTTGCTTATTGTTTGTTTCAAATTACTTATATATACTTATACATAGGATCTAAATACTTAAATAGGAGGGATAGGATGTGTTCCAAGAGGAACGATTAGTAAAAATCCTGGATTACTTAAAACAACATAAAACGATGAGTGTTGGAGAGATATGCTCGTTCTTTCAAGTGTCGCGGGATACCGCGCGCAGGGATATCGTCAGATTAGTTCAAGAAGGAGTTGTTGTTCGAACGCACGGAGGGGTAGCCTTGCCTGAACTGCAAAAGGAACTTACTTCTTATCAGGAACGACTTATTGATGAGCCCACGAGCAAGAACATGATAGGCGAGCATGCCGCTAAACTGATTCGGGACCATGAAACTGTATTCTTGGACGTATCTACGACCGTACAATTTGTAGCGGAACATATTCGAGCAAAACAGATAACAGCGGTTACGCATTCCATAGATAACGTAGGAATACTCTCCAAGCGAGATGATCTGAGCATCTACGTGCTCGGCGGTTACCTGCATACCCAAAATCGGTTATTATACGGTCCTTCCGTCATTGATAAAATCAGTGAAATCCGTGCCGACAAAGCGTTCATCGGTGCGACGGCAATTCAACCTGACGGACTCTATTATCCATATGAAGAAGATGTCCGGGTGAAGAGAGAAATGGCGCGGCGCTCGGACCAGGTTATACTCGTTGCGGATCATACAAAATTCGGGGTGAAATCGAGGTTCAAGTTAGACTTTGATCACGTGGATATTATTGTAACCGATCAATCGATTCCCATTGAAATACAAGAAATATTAGACCACAAAAATATTACACTTATAGAGTGTCAGGCTCATAACCAACAGAATGGAGTTGAGTCGAAATGAACAACAAAATCATTCAACATGTTAAAGTCCATCTGCCTAATCAAATACTTCCTTCTGCAACGGTCTGGATTGCGAACGGGAAGTTGACGAGAATAGAACCGACGCAAGAAATTGAAAAGATCGAAGGTGATGATGAACGAATTGATGGCAAAGGAATGTGGCTCTTACCGGGGATGATTGATGTTCATATTCATGGGGCCAACGGCTATGACATGATGGACGGAACCGAGGACAGCATTCAAGAAGTATCACGGGCTTGTGCTGCAACCGGATGCACCTCGTTTCTGGCAACTTCCGTGAGTTCGACGATGGAAGACCTGCTGAACATGATTCGCAGCGTGAAATCTGTAATCGGACGAGAACAAGGGGCAAGGATCGCTGGCATTCACTTGGAAGGACCCTATTTGAATCCGAAGCGTAAAGGGATGCAAAACGAGAAATATCTTCGCCATCCGAATCTGGAAGAAATAAAGTTGATTTTTCAGGAAGCGGGTTCGCTCATTAAAATGGTAACGATCGCACCAGAATTGCCTGGAGGATTGGAGCTCATATCCTATCTGAAAGAGCAGGATGTTGTGATTGCCGTAGCTCATTGCGATGCCACGTACGAGGAAGCAAAGCTGGCTTTCGCAGCCGGAGCGAGTCATGTAACCCATTGTTTTAACGGCATGAGACCGATTCACCATCGAGATCCCGGATTGATTGTAGCCGCATTCGAAGAACCCCATGTAAGCCTGCAAGCGATTGTCGATCAAGTCCATCTCCATCCAGCCATTGTCAGATTAATGCACCGACTCAAAGGGCCTGAAGGCATGGTGCTTATTACGGATGCGCTTCAGGCGATGGGATTAGGTGATGGTACTTATATGTTTGGAGGTCATCATGTTACCGTTTCCGAGGGGATTGCAAGGCTTGCGGATGGCACTTTAGCATCGAGTACCGTGACTATGAATGAAGCTTTACGTCTGACCGCAGCTAACGGAATATCAATGGAGGATGCCGTGCACATGGCTTCAACAACGCCGGCCCGTATTCTAGATTTATCTCATAAAGGAAAAATCGAGGTCGGATACGATGCGGATCTCGTCCTAATGGACGAAAGATATCAAGTGCAGTGGACGATGATTGAGGGTGAAATCTACCGATAAAGCCTGTTTTATATTAATCAAGCATGACTTGCGATTGGAAGAAGGATTCGTACGCGTTTCGTCATGCAACTTACAGCGGGGGGCCCCAAGGTCTATGGACCTTTTGGGGCCCCCTTTTTTGCAATTAAAAACTTCAACAGCTTATCCGGACTTTGTTGATTCAATTTGTAGTCGGATGAAAAGAAGTCACCATTGTGGTATCAGAAAGTCATATGGATAGTGGTTGACCAGAATCATTGGTTATAGAATGGGGATGTAAAGGTTTACATGACGTGATAAGAAGGGGCTGGCACATGAGGGGTTCGTCTCATTTAAAGAAGAGGCTGAAGAAGTATAAGTGGCTGCTGCTAATGACATTGCCGGGGATCGTCTACTTGTTCATCAACAACTATGTCCCGATGTACGGCGTAATTCTAGCATTTAAAAACTATAATTATGTCGATGGTATATGGGGAAGTGCGTGGGCCGGTTTCGATAACTTTAAATTCTTGTTCAACTCACAGGATGCGTACATCATTACCCGAAATACCTTCCTTTACAATTTCGTTTTTATTGTGCTTAATCTGGTTTTAGCCGTTCTGGTAGCACTGCTGATTAATGAAATTAAGGATAAAGCGATCAGCCGGTTCTATCAAAGCACATTCCTGCTGCCGCATATCATCTCGATGGTCGTGGTTGCCTATCTGGTATACAGCTTTTTGAATGTGGATAGTGGTCTTGTGAACAGATTATTGATCCATTGGTTTGGTTCTGAGGCGGTGTCTTGGTACGGGGAACCCAAGTATTGGCCTTACATCCTGGTCATCGTAAATGCATGGAAGAACGTAGGTTATCTATCCATCATCTATTTTGCTTCCATTATTGGAATAGACAAAGAATACTATGAAGCTGCCACGATCGATGGTGCAACCAAGTGGAAGCAGATGACCCGGATCACCATCCCGCTTATTTTGCCTGTCATCACCACCATGACCCTGCTTGCGGTCAGCGGCATTCTCCGGTCGGACTTTGGATTATTCTATCAGGTTCCTATGAATACTGGCGCTCTGATCCCGACAACGAATACCATCGATACCTTTGTCTATCGTGCCATGATTCAATCGGGAGATATCGGCATGTCGACAGCAGCTGGATTCTATCAATCCGTCGTTTGTTTGGTGCTCATCCTAGTAGCAAATACGGCAGTAAGACGCATTAATAAACGAGACGCTTTATTTTAACAGAGGGGGGAGGGAGGTAGAAATGGTGAAGGAATGGAGTATTAAAAAATGGATCGGCGCATCAATGATTCACCTATTCTTCTGGGCCTTTACAGTCGCTTCGTTAATTCCGTTCATCCTGGTCTTTATGGTGTCGATATCCAGTGAAGATTCCATTCTACAGAACGGTTACTCATTGTTACCTAGTCAGATCAGCTTTGCAGCCTATCAATTTTTATTCCATGATTTTTCGGAAATAGCGAAAGCTTACGGCGTTACGATCTTGACCACGCTGGTTGGAACCGTCGTAAGCCTGTTGATAACAGCACTTTTTGCATATCCGTTATCCAGGCCCGAGCTGCCGTTTCGCCGCACCATTTCTTTCTATATATTTTTCACCATGCTGTTTGGCGGCGGAATGGTACCTTGGTATATCACTTATGTGAATATGTTTGATCTGAAAAATACAATTTTCGCCATGATCATTCCCAACTTGCTGTTAAGTGCATTCAATGTGCTGCTCATGCGGAGCTTTTTCGCCTCCACCATACCTGAATCCGTGGTTGAATCCGCGACGATTGACGGTGCAAGCGAACTGAAGATTTTCTTTAAAATCGTTGTTCCGCTTTCTTTGCCGATTATGGCCACGATTGGACTGTTCAACACGTTATCGTACTGGAATGACTGGTACAACTGTATGCTGTTTATCGATAAACCGGAGTTATATAACATCCAATATCTGATGACAAAGACGCTCACTAACATTCAGTATCTTCTAATGAAGTCTAACAGCTCTGCTCAGGTTGGGGACCTGCTCGCCAAGATGCCAAGGGAAACCGTCCGCATGGCACTTGCGATTGTCGGCATTGCCCCCTTGATGTTCGCCTACCCGTTCTTCCAGAAGTATTACATTAGCGGGATCACAACCGGTGCCGTAAAAGGTTAGCAGCCATAAGATCGTTCATTAGAGGAGGTGGGGCAGGTTAGGCGATTCGTACTCCAATTCGTGCCTTATATAAAAAGTTGAAAGTTGAGAGGAGAACTCAGGGATATGAAAAAAGCGCATCATTTGGTGCTTATGATCATGCTTTGCGGAATGCTGGCATTAACAGGCTGCAGTAAGGGGGGAACCGAAAATACTTCCGATACCGGGGGCAAACAAACCGATGAAACAGGCCAAAATTCAGATTCCTCACTCAATCCTTATAAAATAACGCTCGTATATCCGGCAACCGCTCCCAAAGACTTGCAGCTTGTTCAGGAAGAGATGAGCAAATATCTTACAGAAAAGATAAATGCAACCATTGAGCTAAAGCCTATTGAGTGGGCTTCTTGGGATGATAAGACCAACTTGATGAAAATCTCGAATGAGCCGTTTGATCTGATGTTTACGGCCAGCTGGTTCTCGTATCCGAAGGATGTCGCTAAAGGGCAGTATCTGGAACTTGATGATTTGATGGCCCAACACGGAAAAGATATTCCGGGTATCCTTGGCGAGGAATTTATTAAAGGATCCAGAATTGGCGGCAAGCTGTACGCACTTCCTACCAAGAAAGAATTCGGCCAGGGTTTCGGATTCCTACTCGACAAGAAGTTGGTTGATAAATACAAGTTTGATACGAATGGCGTCAAGACGCTGGAAGATATGGAAGCCATGTTCCAAACCATTAAGGACAATGAACCTGGCGTGACTCCAATCGTTTCAAGCAAATTCACAAACATTTGGGAAGCAGCCAATTATGATGGCATCGTTGCCAATCTCTCGATTCCTCGGGGAAGTAAAGAGCTGAGAGCCGTGGATACCCTAGAGGATCCGAAGTTCATTGAATTTTATAAACGGATGCATCAGTGGAATCAGAACGGTTGGTTTGATAAGGATATCCTGACATCAGACGCTGATCAAGGCATGAATATGATTAAGGCGGGTAAAGCCTTTGCGGTTGCCCAATCCTTGAAGCCAGGGAAAGACAAGGAGATGACCATAAGCTCGGGCGTTGAGGTGGTACAAGTCGAAACGGCGGAGCCGTTTACGACGACAGGAGACGCGCAAGGCGCGATGCTGGGTATTTCACGAACGTCCAAAGATCCTGCACGAGCCATGATGTTCCTTAATCTGCTGTATAGCGATCCGAAGCTGCTCAATATGCTGGATTGGGGTATCGAAGGCATTCACTATGTTAAGAAATCCGATAACATGATTGATTTTCCCGAAGGCGTGAACGCGGACACGCAAACTTATCCGAATCCGGGGGGCTGGATGTTCGGGAATCAGTTCAATTCCTATCTATGGGCAAACGAGGATCCGAATAAGTGGGAAGAGTTCAAGAAGTTTAATGAAAGAGCGGAGCATTCCATCGCGCTTGGATTTGCCTTTAATCAAGAGCCTGTCAAATCGGAGATGGCATCCATTGCGAATGTGGAGAAAGAGTTTGGAGCTTCGTTAAGATCCGGAGCGGTGGATCCTGAAAAAATCATTGCCAAGTGGAAAGAAAAACGGAAATCTGCCGGCTTTGATAAAGTTAAAGCCGAAGTTGAAAAGCAGCTGGCGGCGTGGGCAGAAACTCAGAAGTAACGAAGATAAGGAATAGGGGGATTCCGAACCGGGACTATCGTTGTGTGTCCTATAAGGGATTCCTTTTTTTCCTGTATGTGACTATACTCAGAGTGTAGATGACCTACTATACTGAGGAAGCACATTCTGCTAACCTTTCATGGAGCCGGGGTAGTGTATGCATATGTTGAATATTAAAGACTCGCTTCGCTTTAAGCTAATCATCGGTTTCGTTACGATTGCGGTTCCTCTTGTGGCCCTGCTTCTCTACAACAACTACTATGCATCCAATACGATCAGGGAGCAGGTGGCGGACTCGAATAAAAATTCGATGATACTCTATTCGCACCAGATCGAGGCAGCCCTGAACAAGGAAACGAATTTTTTGTACAATATTGCTGTTGAAGATCCGAACATTGCGGCGCTCTCACAGCTTCTGAATGATCCCGATGAGTACTATCTTGCCAAGGCCAGAATCTTGAATACGCTTACTCGTTATCACCGGTTTGACAATAGCGTCGATCTTCAATTTATCTACTCCGTACAGAAGCAGGACTTATTCACTACACCAATCAAGACTCAATCCTACGAAGAGCTGTTATCCATCAAAACCACCATTGAACAGTTGGTTAAGGAGGTTCAGCCGGAGAGCGCCTATTTCCGGGAATGGAAGGCTATTGAGTACAGCCAGCATAAATACGCGTTGATCAGACTGGTGGATACGGGAGATGATTTTTACCTCGGGGCATTTGTAGAACTCGAGAACTTGATGATACCGCTGGATTTGATTCATCTGGAATATGGCTTTGCCAGCTTTGTGAATGAGCAGGGAGAATTGATTACCAACACGTCAGCTATCGGAACGAACCGCCTGAATACCTCTCGTGCCTCTGAATCCAACGAAGTGTATCAAATCGTGAAGAAGGACGATCGAAAATATATCGTAGTCATGAATCAAATTCAGGGCACAGATGTCATATTAAGCGCTTTTGTACCCGAGTCCCAGATGCTGAAGAATCTGTATCACTTTCGGAGAGGGATTATCATCATATCCATCGTGGCTTTAATCATTCTGATTATTTATTTGGTTTATCTCAATGAGATTTTCCTCAAGCCCATGAATAATCTTGTCCGCGGAATGCGCAGGATCAAGCACGGGGACTGGAGTACGCGGCTTCATGCTTCTAAAGCGAAGGAATTCACCATAATCAACGAAACTTTCAACAGCATGGCCTCCGAGATCCATGAGCTGAAGATCAGCGTATACGAGGAACAGATCAAGGCGCATAAGGCCGAACTCAAGCATTTACAGCTCCAAATCAATCCCCATTTTTTATTGAATTCCATCAATATCGTTTACAATTTGGCTGAAATTAAGAATTATAGCGTGATCCAGCTCATGTGCATGAACCTCGTCAAGTACTTCCGTTTTACAACGAAGACGAATCAAATCGCGGTGACGATTGCGGAAGAAATGGAGCATATGGAGAGTTATATCAAAATACAGCAGGTCCGGTTTCCAGAGCGAGTCACCTATGAAATACACATATCGGATGGTGCAGAGCAAGCGGCAATTCCGCCGCTCTTAATTCAGCCTTTTATCGAAAATGCAATTAAATACGGATTTGATTTCATGGATCATCCGTTTCATATTGCCATACATATCAGCCTTTCCGTACATGATCAATTGGAGATTGTTATCGCCGATAACGGGAGTGGCTTCTCCAAAGAAGTGCTGGAGCAATTGCAATCGGGTGGTTTCATGGAGAATCAGAAAGGGGAGCATTTAGGAATCACCAATGTGCAGTACCGTCTTAAGCATATCTTTGGGCACATGACTCGCCTCGAGTTTGATAACGTTCCGGATTCCGGAGCCAGGATAAGAATTGTACTTCCTTTCTTAACGGTAGAGGAGTTTACTTCATATTGATGATCTGTATGGGGGTAGTCGCATGTATAGGGCACTTATTGTAGATGACGAGATCTATGCAGTAATGGGAATTAAAAGCGGCGTGAATTGGCAGGATCTGCAGGTGTCTGAAGTGTATGAGGCTTATAATATGCGTGATGCATTACAGGTATTTGAACGTACACCGATTGATATTATGATCTGTGATATTGAAATGCCCAAAGGGACAGGAATTGAGCTGCTTGAGCGGGTGAATGATATCTCTCCCGATACAGAGACCATTTTTTTAACCGCCCACTCCGCCTTTGACTTCATGAAGAGAGCGATTCAGCTGGATGGCTTCGATTATTTGTTAAAACCGATAGAATTTGATGTGCTTCAGGCAACAATAGCCAAAGCGCTGCAAACTATTCAACAGGAGCAGGAACTCCGTCATATACGCGAGCATTACAAACCGTATTATGAGCTGTGGCGGAAGAAAAAAAGTCTGATCACGGATAAGTTCTGGAATGATGTCTTTTCGGGCAGAATTGTCTGTACCACAGCTAATATTACAGATGTTCTTGAAGAGCATGAGCTTAGCGGACTGCAAGATGCTGTATTCTTGCCTGTTCTGGTGAGCGTGGAATCCTGGCTGCGCGAGCTCAGCACAAAGGATGAAGAGATCATGGAATACGCCATCCGCAAAGGTGCATCCGAAATGCTGCTGCCTGCCGGCAAAGGAGAGGTCATTCAGACCAAACAGGGGGTGAATGTCGTCCTTATTGTTGGAGAAGAGGGGACGGAGGGGGATGCTGCTCATGAACTGAACTTGCGCTGTGAAAAATACATTCAGGACTGTTATACCTACTTTGGTTGTAATATTTCCTGCTATATCGGCAATCACTCCACCTTGTATGAAATTGCCGATACATACAGGCAGCTGCTGGAAATGGAGTACAACAATTTGAATAAATCCAACCAAGTGTATATGCTGGCTTCATTAGGTACCCATTCCATTAAGACGATGATTCCGCGACTATCGACCTGGACCCTCCTGATGGAGCATGGGCAGCTGGAAGAAATGCAGCGAGAGATTCATGGACGTATCGAAGAGCTGAGCCGAAATCCGCAACTTTCGGTTTGTGAGCTTGAAGGCTTCCGGCAAGAATTTATGCAAATGGTGCATTATATTCTTCATAAAAATGGACTGTCTGCGTTGGAGTTGTTTCAGGATCAGGCAGGAATTCATCTGTATGCTCAGCCGCGTAATCTTGAACAATTGAAAGCTTCGGTTCTTCAAGTTGTTCAGGTCATCCATGATCAGCTCCATTCGAATTGCTCCGTGATACAACGTATTCAATCCTATATAAAGGAGCATTTGCACGAACCGATCACAAGAGAACAGCTAGCCGGCTTTGTACATCTCAATCCTGCTTATCTGTCCCGTCTGTTCAAACGCGAGGTAGGCGAATCGATTACAGATTACATATTGTTTGTCCGGATGTCGCAGGCGAAAGATTTAATCTTGACCTCGACCATTCCTATATCCGAAGTAGCCAAAACCTTTGGCTATCATAACTTCTCGCATTTTTCCAAAATGTTCAGAAAAGTATACCGTGTTTCTCCGCAGGAGTTTAGACAGCAATCTTAATCTCAACAGGGGACTCCATTCAACAGAAGAAAGCCTGTGTTTCCTACGCAAGGAAATGCAGGCTTCTATGTATCTACGGCCCTTTATCCTGTTCTTATCATTAATGGAACGCTAGTCATTAGATCCTTTCGTGTTTGTATTATGACAGAAGGGCTGCCATTTGGGCAGCCCTTAACTTTATTACACATGAACCATAGGATAATTGCACTTACGTTATCGATAATCAATCATCGCTTAACTAGGCCGGAGGTATGCTTTGGGGGTTGCGGAATACGTTTTGAGGATCATATTTAGCTTTGACTCTCCGCAATCTAGGAAAATTAGCTCCATAGTAAACCGGCCCGGAATTTTCAATTCCCTGGTCTGGTACGTTTATATAGGATCCCACGATAAAGGGCTGTAATTTTCGGCGTGTGTTTCGAGTTAAGGCAATATTTCGGGCTGCATCGGATGGTTTGATCCATGAGGTGTTCCATTCCACATAAAATTTCGCCTTACGCCAGAAGAACGCAGTAGCTTTAGGGGAAACCCGACTTACAGCGCCGCCCCAGTTGAGGAAAAAGAATCCGGCGGTAGAATTTGCCTCCGCTTTCTCGAGAAAATTGCGCATCACCTTAATAGCCTTATCGGGGAAAGGACGTTTTCCGAAGCCGGAAGAGAACTGGTTACTGAACCTTTGGGTAAGGACCGGATCAGGAGGCAATAAGAATTTTACGGCCTCCGTATAAGGCAGCAACCGGATGATGCTCGCCGTTGGCGTTCCAACGGATGTAAGTGGCTTTAATAGACGAAGGGCCTCTGTTTTTGATCCAAGGAACAGCCCTTCCATCATAACATTGCCACCTTTTTTCGGGCCAATATTTAATTCGCTGCCCAGCCTGGTATCGACGGAAGGAGCCCATTGTTGCCATGCCTTTAATACCTTCTCGAATTGATTCCATGGCCAGGTAATCTTAAATACGGTTGCTTTTGCTGGTGCCCGGCGCACTTTGAATTTGTATCTTGTGTATATTCCAAAGTTTCCGCCGCCACCACCACGGGATGCCCATAGGAGATCAGCATTTTGTTTCTTATTGGCAACAATCACTTTTCCATTCGCATCCACCATCTCCAGCTCGATCAGGTTATCGCTGATCAGGCCGATTGTCCGCTGCAGCGGCCCGATTCCCCCACCGAGCGTGATTCCCCCAATTCCAACCGTAGGACTGTCGCCAAAAGGGGCTATAAATCCTTGCGCAGCAAGCGTGTTGGCAATTCTTCCTACTCTATTACCCGTCTCAACAATAACCGTTCCGTTTTTTTTGTTTAACTTAATTTTCTTCATCTCACTTACATCGATTACAATGCCTCCGTTGACTTGGGAGAGATTGGTTTCTAGCGCATGCCTTCCACTTCTGGCGCGAATGGGGACATGATTCTCGCGAGCCCATTTTATGGCGTTGGCAACATCTTGGGTTCTTTGAGCAAAAACAAACACCTTGGGGAATCGGTTCGTATGGGGATCCCAGTTCTTACGTGCCGATTCATAACCAGGGTCTCCTCGGAAAATAACTCTTCCGGTCAGCTTCGTTTTTGAATTCACCAAAAACAGCTCCTAATCTGAAAGTGTATTTGACCGTTATTCATACAAATACGGTATCGTTTATTTTATGGAGTACAATCGTCTATGGTTACGCGTGTGGATCAAATATATTAGTAATGAATGACTACCGGGGATATCCTTTCATGAAGAACGTGCTCCGGATAGCCTGTTCTCTAATGTATGTAAAAGTCGTAAACTATACATGCTATAATGAGAAGCTTCTATATTTAAGAACATATTTGTAATCTATGAGACACTTTATAATCCGTTTGATATGTAAAATAAAAATATACGTTTTCAGTTCATTTGAAATGAGGGCAATTTATGCGTTACCTTTATGAATTTATCGAGCACCAAGAGGATATGCCTTTTAAGCTGTTTGTCAACAGATGAAATTCCTCATAATAGCTTGGGATCTGAAAAGGATCCCAAGCTTTTTTTAGTATTCAAAGTGGCGCAACCACCATAATTAGGCCCTGTATTGCAGATTGTCAGAGAACCAGCTCTGATGCAGCAGTTGTGCAGAACATGGCGATCCACCTGAACAAACTCCGTGCGAAGTTCGTTTTAGATTGTGGTGATTTTTGGTGCTGTCACATTTTTGGTCCAAAATCTTTCTCACTTGCGCGATAAGATTACGGATAAATCCATTAAGATCGCTGACAAAGTCAATGGAAATTATACATTCCAAAAGGCGGACGTAATCTTTAAAAATGCTCAGGAAGTGAATCCTCCTTCTTCGGAAGAAAAAAAGAAAATGGCAGAAAAGCTGAGAAAGCAGGCGGAAGAATCCAATCAGGGATATGCCATGATGCCGGTTGAAATGACAGATCAGTTTTTCCTTCTCTTTGCTACGTATCAAAATGGCGAAGATAAAATCGGGGTTAATATCACTAATCTGAGTGGAAAGAGCAACCCTACAACGTATATTGACGAGAAAGTTGAATTTAAGCAGGAGAAGGTTCAAGTGAAGGGAGTAGAAATGCTGCTAACAGAATTTGGTCCTTCGCAGTGGCACGAGCTGAAATGGGTATACGAGAACCCAGATAAAAAGGTAAAATACGCCTATACTATAAGTGGGGACATAAATAAAGTAAGCAAAGAAACTTTAATGAAAATTGCCGAAAGCTATTTGGAATAATAAATTTTAACCAACGGGAATCTTCTCCAATGCGAATTGGGGTTGATTCCCGTTTTGGGATGATAAACAGTTTTTTATGTAGGCAATTACTTAAGGGAATTTAAAGATTATTTATAGTTTGCTTGGAACTTTATGCCCTCTCTGAGCGTTGTATTTGTCGTGAAGCAAGAAGCCATAACAAATGGGAGGGCTATTCATGCTTAGAATCGAAATGAAACGATGGAGTATACACCTCAAAGGTCAACTGCGACGACGTATCATTGCAAGTATTGCAGCAGGCTTACTTACTGTCCATGGCGTGTTGGCTGTACCACCTACGCAAGTGAATGCAGAACCTGCCGATGTTTCGGTACGCAACTGGTATCCTTCCTCAGTCTTCGAAGTTCCTGAAGTAAAACCTTCTTGGACGGTGAAGGTGGACAACTATCTGGATATGGACGACGAGAATTATCTAGGTCGCCAGGCGATTGCTGAAGATGGCAAGGTGTTCGCATTCACCGGGAAAAAGCTGATTGCCATCGATGCGAGTACAGGCAAGCGGTTATGGAGTTACGGTAAGGATCTGAAGCCTTATGTTGTATTTAATAATGGCGTTATTTATGGCCTGTCGGGAGATCAGAAGCCATACGCTCTGAACGCAAAGACAGGCAAATTGAAATGGCAGTCGAACACATCCATCTACATGGATACTCGGCTTCGGACGGAAGTGCTGGTTCCAACTGTCGATACGCTGTATGCAATAAAAGGGAGCAGTACCTTCGCGTTTGATGCAGCCACAGGAAAGTTACGGTGGAAAACGAACGAGCCGTCAAGAGAAGGACATGGCACTGATTATCTTCAGGAGGCGGATGGAGTAATCCTTCGGACGTTCTATATACAAGGAGCGCTCACTTCTCTTCAATTGACTGCCTATGACAAGAAAACGGGCAAGAAGTTATGGGACCATTTTGGTCAGGGAGAAGCGCTGCAAATTAAAAATGGTCTCGTGTATTCGGTTGACTGTTATTCTCCATTGCTGACTGATTATCAGTCGCTGCCGGACCGCAAAGTGATCGTAAATGTGTATAACCTTAAGACCGGCGTAAAGAAGAGCAGCCGAGATTATAGCTGGAAAATGTCGGGGGAGTCGCCATATGAGTACGGCGGAGGCGGCTTATTTATAAACCAAGGGAAGTTATACATGGATCAGGGCAATAAGGTGGCCGAATACCATTTTGGCACCTATAAGAAAGGCGAGGTTCCTCTGCGAACTTTTCCTCGCCCTTATGGGGGCGACTGGGAGTTGATCGGACTGGTTCAGGAACGGTTGATTTTCAAAGACATAATGACTCGTGAACTGGCAGGCATCAAGCTGGCAAATGGAGAACAGATCGATTGGAGAGGCGATGCACCTGTTGCGCAGATTGACGTATATGGGAAAGGGTTATATCGGGCGCAGCGTAACGGCACATTACTCGGCATCAATATGTTGACGACGTTGCCGGTTTTTAGAGTAACGACGGGTGCAGATTTACACGAGTCGACGCTAAAGACAAACGGTATGATCATCATCCAAGCGGAGGGTAAACTCCTCGGGGTAAAGGTACAGGCATCACTGAAATAAAGGAATAGCTTGTGCTACTTGAATCATATTTCGTTTTAACAATAAAAAATCCCACCAACGAAATTGGATGGGATTTTTTGTTTAAGGTTGGGTGAGTGTTTCTATCTTATGGATGCTCGGTGAGACTGGATAAAGGGACGTTCATTTCCTGCTCCGAGTTTCCGATCGGATAGACCCGAGCGGTTTCATCCTCATTAACATGCTGGATATAAATAGGGGTATCCTGATACGTTACATTTTTCATAATGGCTGATTCCGAAATTTCAATCGCTCTTTGTTTGTCCATGACAATTCTCCTTATTTCGAAAGGTCTTTCAATGGATCAACCCGACGGTGAGTGGCTTTTTTAATGTCACGGTCCAGCTTCGATGGTCCTTGAATTTCTTCGGCAGCCTCCATTTGATTATTCAGCTGTTGTTCTACTTGCCCAATCCCATGCGCTTCCTGATGCTGTTTGCTCTTCGCCAAAACGATCCCTCCATGCTGTGATAAAACCTTTATAATCTCTGCATTACTACAATGCGCCAAACCTTACGAACTTATGCAGTGGTTTGCGTGCGTTTGCGAAGGAGCGGCTTTTATAATTATTTGTGTTTGAGTAACTATCCATGAATTCATTACGTTATACCAAGGAGCCCCAATCTGGGCGGTAGTAAAATGACTCTTAAAAAGATGGAGGCATTCTTATGGCAAGCTCGAACATATTGCTTAAAGCCGCAGAGTCTTTCGAATTTAATGTAGGAACGTTAATCTTCGTGAGTAACTCAACCAATGAAGTGTATCGGTTTACTAAGGATGATCAGTCCTATATCTTACGGTTATCTCAGAAATCACACGAATATGCAGCGAAGATAAGGGCGGAGGTGGATTGGGTTTATTACTTGGTGAAGAACGGAGTACGTGCTTCATTACCCATTCAAACATGTAATCATGAACTAACGGCCGTGTTCTGCGATGAAGATAAGTGGTATATTGCAACTGCTTTTCAAGAGGCTGCAGGTCGCTTTTTTGATAAACACAATGAACAGCTATGGGGACCAAAGGTATTCAGGAATTGGGGAGAAACCATGGGAAGGATGCATAGGCTATCGACAATATATGAAACATCAGACATTCTTGTAAAGAGAGACAGCTGGAGCAGAAGAAATATCAATAATCCTCATTTGCAGCGAGGCCGTTTCTATGTACTTCTTGATAAATTGATTTCCATGGAGAGCATAATTGATTCCCTGCCTAGGGGCAGCGATTCGTTTGGACTGATTCATAATGACTTCCATCCTTATAATTTTTTTATCGACAACAGTGAAATAACGGTCTTTGATTTTGACGATAGTATCTATGGCTGGTTTTCATTAGATATTGCCATCGCAGCGACTCATGCCGTTTGGTGGGGAGTGCATGCAGAGGATCGTGTCACAAAAAACAGGTTTGCCCAGCAGTTCTTGCGTGAATTCCTCATGGGTTACGAGAAGGAACACCATATCTCCGAGTTCTGGAAACAAACAATCCCCATGTTTATGGAGTATAGAAATATTTGTTCTTTCTTCTGGTGGTTAAGTGAATGGGATGGTCATGAGAGCTCTCTTACAGAGGACCAACAGAATGCAATAAACCATGCTGTTAAGCTGATTGAGAGAGGTTTACCTTTTGATGGCTGCGATATTCAACTTTAGCAACATGATAGCTATTTTAATGGAGGTAGTAAATTGAGGTTTAAAGCGTGTATATTGATCGTCTTCATGATTTTGACGGGTTGCTTTGCAGGAACTAAGGGGCAGATCTCGTCTGAGACCCATTCGACATCTTCCAAGATCGAATTTACACCGGTGGATTTGTTCCAAGGGGACGCAGCAAAGTTTAAGTTATTCCTCGGTCCGATGACGGGTGCATTTAAATTAAAGTATGAGGGAAATAAACCTAACTTGGACATCGATATTTGGAAGAACGGGCAGAAGGTAGATTCCGCAGGGTCGATCGGAGATTTGTTTTACAGTTCGGACGAGCAAAAGGTCAGCAAAGAAGTAGAACTGATCATATCTGTGGATACGGAATCCATGGAAGGTCAAAAGGAGTTCAGCAAGATTAAAGTCAACACCAATTCTCACTCGGGACCAAGCCTTTATTGACTGCATATGGTTTGATTCAGGACACGCGTCCACGTTCGTTTACGTTAGATCAGCCCGTACATGTGTTTGGCATGCATGCTACAAGTTCAAATAGAATACATGCAGCGGATCTGTCAACGGATTCGTTAAGAAATACGGAGTGGGCACTTGTATTCACCTTACGTCTTGATGAAGAAGATAGGGAATAAACGCTTTGAGTTACAGTGCTCGATCCATGATCACAATTAAAGCAGAAACAAGACTGGCGTTGAGGAATGAAAATAGGTCTAATATAATGGGATCGAGTTATAAAAATGGTAAAAGGGGAGATTGCAGTGAAGCAAAACAAGTATGATGATCTGGGATTTTTTGAGAATTACAATCAACTCCCCCGTTCAATCAAAGGATTAGAAGGAGCAGGAGAATGGGGGGCTTTTCGATCCATGTTTCCGGATCTCAGGGATAAAAAGGTGCTTGATCTCGGCTGTGGATTCGGGTGGCACTGCAGGTACGCAAGAGAACAGCATGCGCGGTCTGTGGTCGGAGTGGATATCTCAAAGAACATGCTGGAGAGGGCAAGGTTGATGACCGATGATACAAATATAGAATATGTGCAGTCCGCAATAGAGGATTTTGACTACCCTGCTAACGAGTTCGATCTCGTCATTAGTTCGCTTGCACTTCATTACATTCCTGATTTCGAGGATATCTGTAAAAAGGTATATCAAAGTCTAAGGGTAGGAGGTTCGTTTGTTTTTTCAGTTGAACACCCCGTGTTTACTGCTGTGGCCGAACAAGATTGGTATTATAGCCCGGACGGGGAGAAGTTGTTTTGGCCTATCGATCACTATCATGAGGAGGGCGCACGCCAAACTAGATTTCTTGACAATGAAGTCACCAAGTACCATCGGAATATAGCCACACAGATGAATGCGTTAGTGAAAGCAGGATTCCAGTTTAGGGAAATGTCTGAGCTTAAGCCAGAACGCGAGCAGCTTCAGGATCCAGAATGGCATGATGCATTAAGGCGCCCCATTTTCTTATTAATCGCCGCAGATAAGCAAGTCTGACCAGCTTGCACAAAATAAACTGAGGGACACCTAAACAGGTGTCCTTTTTTAGTTCACGAAGAGAATCGGTTAAAGTGACGAAAAATACTTATTGAACTACCGGATAATATTCATTTGATTTCGGGAACTTTCATCGACCTTGTGGAGTCTGTTTTGATAAGGGGGGAGAACAGCTTGAGGGAAATGCAGATGCAGCATTCTGCGGAACTGAATATTTCGGACATACGGATGCTGATGGAATCCTACGGTGAGGACGTTTGGAATTATGCTTACGTGATCACCAGAAATACGTATACAGCAGACGATGTTGCGCAGGATGTGTTTATTAAAGCTTATCAAAATGTTGCCTTCTTTCGAGGGGAGGCTTCCGTCAAAACCTGGCTGCTCAAAATCACCCGAAACACTGCGCTTTCCTATCTGAAACGAGCGTTTTTGCGCAGAGTGGTGTTGACTGGAGATCGATCCCCAGGTGATGGACGGAACGGGACGATGTCTTCGCCATCTGCCGAGTCGGAGTATTTGAAACGGGAGGAGGCGGATGAACTGTGGCAACAGGTTCTAAAGCTGCCCGGTAAATTTCTAGACCCCCTCGTGCTGAGTGTGCATCATCAGCTATCCATAGAGGAAATATCCGGTATTACCGGTCTTTCGCCAGGGACGGTAAAGTCTAGAATTTACAGAGCTAAAAAGAAGGTTGCCGCCAGGTGGGAAGGAGGAAGCGACGATGAATGAATGGAAGCCGGAGTGGAATAAGAGACTGGCTGGACCGCCCTTTAAGGAGCGACGTTTTAAGGCTGACATGATGGAGGATGTAGAGAAAAGGCTTACTATTGTTGAAATGAAAAGAACCCGCCGTGGATGGAGGCGAGCTGCTGTAGCCATCGTTCCTGTGTTACTGCTTCTGTTAGGGATTGGTATCTGGTTCGGAAACTTGGCCCCACCTATCCCCCATCCGGCAGGCCCAAGTCCAGGTACACAGGGGGGAGGAACGTTTGAATCCAGTCTCCTACTTGGGGCAGGAGGCGACTTCGACTGGTGGAACCTTGCAAAAAGTGAGGTCAAACAGGCTAACGACCGCACGATCGTGACACTGACCGTAGCTCTCTTGCAGCGAGAGCTTGGCATCTGGGGCGGCCCATCGCCGGATATATGGGAGCATCCCGAGGTGAAATGGCCGCTTGAGCGCTACGATGTGTCCAGCCCTTGGGTTTATGAAGTGTATGTGAAGGAGATCAACAGAGAAGAGGCGCAAACCGTATATCGACTCCGTCTGCTGCTGCGGGATTCGATTCCGATGACGTATGAGGAAACGATAGACGTTACTATTCGTAACGATACACACAAAATCTCGCTTATTGAGCAAATCGACATAGACGAAACGGGAGCACCATTGGATGGAATCAAGGTTGGAGACGAGCAGGGGAATACCGTGATATTAAAAGAGGATACGGAGATTGGCCTGAAGATGACCGGAACTCTGATCCAAAAAGAAGGGATGATCCGCTCTATCCACGTTCAGTATAGCGACACGGAACATACCTTTCATGATTGGAAGAATGTGAGCAACGAAACCTACTATCCAGACGTTGCATTGCTGCCTGCAAAAAATAACAAGGAGGATGTACTTGCAATCATTTTGACAACCGGCTACGGTACTGGCATTAGAGAATCGGAGTTGAAACTTCTAACAGAAAGTTTTAGAGAGGTGATCTCAGCCGATCCGGTACTTTCGGTAAAGTCCAGACTAAGCTACAAGGCGACAGCAGAAGCGGGAAAACGGATATTTCAATTCATGCTGGACGGGGTAACTCGCACATTTGAATATATGGAGGAAGACGCCGGTTTTTGGCTGGATCAGCCCACGCTTGGCAACAGAGTTAGGTATTACATTGAGGGAGGCACCTTATATGCATCGGTGCCGATCCAGGTTTCGCCTGGCGAATTCCCGGTCGCGGTCCGGCTGCGGTATGAATACGACGGAACAGCGTTTCTTGTGTCGGAGGCCATGTTTGCAGAGATGTAAGGAGAGCGATCATGTGATGATTATTTTTGCTGACTAAAAATAAAAGGGGGCCGTCCACTATCATCTACGATGACTTATGGACGGCCCTAGAATAATGCAATTTCACCTACTTTAATGCACTATTAGTTTCGGAAGAACTCGACCTGATCGATATCCGCCCATTGGGAAGAGGACGAATTGGATACGTAAAATCCGATCGTTGCCTTGCCGCTCGTCACTTGAATATTGGATATCGAGACAGGCGTCCACGCTGTTGTCACCGGACACCCGGTTTGAAGCATGCTGCCTCCATAGTCCTTCACTTCCATGACGCAGCTGTTCTGACCTCCGCTGCTGCGCATGCGGGCGCGCATCGTATATGTGCCGTTATCGAGACCGGTAATCGTCTGGCCGACATATGCGGTCGAAGGTCCGCTTGTGCCCGCGAGACCGACAAAGTAAGAGCCTTCGGCAGCGGGAAGCCCAACGCCGTCATTAGCTCCATGAATAAGAATCCGGTTCGGGTAATCATCGCCGTACGTAGTCCAGCCCGCCACGTTGGCCGTTTCAAAGCCGGGATTGTTGACAACATTCGTTTGTGTCGGCGTCACGGCATGCCCGAAGCGCAGATAGATGCCGTTTGACGGATAAGTCGCACTGGTGACGGCTGCGACGCGGGTGGAATCAATGCTCATCAGGGCATTCCAGTTGGAGGATTTTGTATCGGATACCGGAAAAACGTTGGTTTTGTACTGCCATGACGCGCCGTTATCGGAGCTGATCATCGTAAACATCGAGGTGTAAGGATCTCCCGTATTGGCGCTGCTTTCATCGGTTTGGAATGCGGCCATAAGACGGCCGTCGTCCAGCTTCACGACGAAAGGCGCGCCCGCCTTTTTGCCATTGCCGCTGGGCACGTACATCGTTTGGCGGGGAACCGACCAATTGAAGCCGTCCGGCGATATTTTATATTTGATGACAAAAGGGTGGCCGGCAACGTCCGAGGCTTCGAATACGGTTATATACCGCCCGTCATTCATTCGCGTGATGACCGGCATGCCGTCGCGGGAGCCGGCGGCGACTCCGTCGCTGACCGTGATTCGGGTGCCCCAGCCGCTTCCGTTCCAGGTTTTCATATACAAATTTTGCCGCCCGGTCGTTCCGACCGCGGCCGGACTGTCGTCCGCATAAAGCACGGCAATCGTGCCGTTGATCATGTCCAAATGCGGCTCCCACAAACCTTTAAAGCTGGAGGCGGTTGAACTCCCGATCAATCCGCCCGGCAAATTGCTCCAGGTATTCCCGCCGTCGACACTCCGCCTGACGTTAAGCTGGATATCATAGGTCGAGCCGTTCTGAACGACCTGCCGATAGGCTAACCAAATTTCCCCGCTCGGCAGCCTTAACATTTGACCGTTCCCCACATTGCCGGCGCTACTTGAGACAGCTGTGATCGGAGCGCTCCATGTATACCCGCCGTCCTGCGTTCTGGAAACCACAATGCGCGTGTTACCCCCGCCAGCGTTGGTGTCAAAGGATACGAGCCACTCGCTCGGCGTAAGCTTGAGCAGCCTTGGATACCATACGCCTCCTGATGGCGGCGTATAGATGGCAATCTGCTGCGAAGCCCACGCCATGCCTGATGAAGCGGCATGAACCGGCGACAATGGAATTGCCGTTAAAGCAAGCGCAAGCATAACGACGAAAGTAAGCGGTTTTTTCCAGAAGCCTTTGTTTCGTTTCATATGCAATGAACCTCCCAACTTGAATTAGAAAGCGCTTTCTAGAATGGATTGTATCGCAATGAATATATTTTAAGATATACTAAATATATATTATTTTTCAGTTGGGACTGACGTAAAAAGAGAGGTCAGACATGGAGCATCCGTTATATAAACGTATTCAAAACGACATACGCCAGCGCATTCAGAGCGGCGAACTGCAAGCAGGCGCTTTAGTACCGTCGGAGAAGGATTTGGCTCAGCGGTACGGTGTAAGCCAGATTACATCCAAGAACGCACTCAACGGTTTGGTAGAGGAAGGCTTGTTAGTACGATATCGGGGAAAGGGCACCTTCGTTCGGGAGCTGGGCATTCAAGAAGAGTCGCACCTTCAGTCGGGTACGAATAAGACGATCGCGATTATTTTGCCGACAATGAAAACCAAGATTGACCAGCAGCTGCTGGACGGTCTGGAACGCTATTGCGCGGAAAGGCAGTATGACTTATTAATTCGCATTACGCGCGAGTCGCAGGAGGAAGAATCCCGAGCGATCGAGCAGTTCCAAGAACGAGGAGCCGACGGGTTCATCATTTTCCCGGTTGAACAGGAAAGCTACAATAACGCCATTCTACGCTTGTCGCTCGATCGGGTTCCATTAGTGCTTGTCGACCGTTTCTTGAAGGAGATCAAGGCGTACAGCGTCAGCTCCGACAATTACGGAGGTGTTCGCGAAGCCATATCCAGTTTGCTTGCGGCGGGGCACAGGCGCATTGCCTTCCTGTCACCGGAAATTACAAATTCGGTTACAGACGACAGAGCCAAAGGCTTCGAGGCCGCTTGCATGGAACAGGGTTTGCCTATAGATAAGACGCTGTGGTGCATGCTGGATTTAGAGACCATAGCAGAAGGGCACGGACAACGGGAGGTTGCCCGTTTTCTGCGCGATCGGAGCGATATCACGGCCGTTTTTGCCGTTAACGCGGAATTGGCCCGCTATGCCCATTATGCCATTCGGGAAATTTGGACGGGTACAGGGAACGAACCGCAGCTAGCAGCATTTGATGATCCGGATCTCGAAGGTATTCCTTTCATTCGTCAGCAATTGGATGAAGTAAGTCGGCGTGCCGTCGATTTGCTGACGGAACAGTTGTCCGGGACGCACGAGCCAAGGCGTGAAGTCGTACCGGTCCGCTGGATTTGGTCACAATGATCCGGACTTTGCGAAGTTCTGGTCTAAGAATACAATCAAATATCCCGCCAAAAAACGGTCTGAACTAAGTTCAGACCGTTTTTTTTGAAGATATCAGAAAGTATAAACTTCGAAGCATGGGCATTCCTGATATCGCAAGAAAAACCTCCATTAAGAACAGTCCGTCTCCATTGGAATCCTCTTGTAGATGTTTTCGTCATTTACAAACGTCAAGTTATATTATAATAATATACTAAATATACTATTTAAATTATAAAGGTTGTGATGGGCATTGAAATCTCTGCCGCTATACAAAAAAATTCAGGAAGATATCAAGCGGCTGATCGCCATCGGCAAGCTGCGGGAGGGCGACAGGGTCCCTTCGGAGAAGGAATTGGCCGAACGTTACCGCGTAAGTCAAATTACAAGCAAAAACGCGCTGGTTGGACTGATGGAGGAAGGCTTACTCGTCCGGATCCAAGGCAAGGGCACCTTCGTGATGAGCAGGCCGGAGAACGCCACGGCGCTTGATCAGTTGGGAGAATGGACAGCAGGTCCGGGCAAGAGCGGGCGTATCGGGTTAGTGCTGCCGACGATGAAAACGAAAGTGGACCAGCGCTTTTTGGACAATATCGAGAAGTACGCGTCCGCCGCAGGCTATGAAGTGATGCTGAGAATTACGCGCGAATCCCAGCTCGAGGAGTCTAAGGTTATCTCGTCCTTCCTGAAGCAGGGGGTGGACGGCATGATCATTTTTCCGGTTGAAAACGAGACGTACAACGATTCGATTCTGCGGCTTTCGCTGGATCGTTTCCCATTCGTTCTGATCGATCGGTTCTTGAAGGAGATCAAGACTTACAGCGTAAGCTCGGATAACGTAAACGGCACAAGGGAAGCCGTGGAGTATTTACTTAACAAAGGCCATTCGTCCATCGCGTTCATCTCTCCCGAAATTACGAATACGGTGACGGACGAGAGGGCCCAGGGGTTTGAGCAAGCTTATCTCGAGCATGGGCTGTCGATCGACAAAAGCTTATGGTGTCTCCTCCCGCTGGAAGAGATCGCATCAGGTCAATCCGTCGAGCATATCAGGGCGTTTTTAGATGGCTGTCCCCATATTACCGGCATCATAACGGCCAATACGGAACTGTGCAGAAATGCCTATAAAGCGGCAGTTGCATCCGGTAGACAGGTGCCGGACGAACTGGAGCTGATCACGTTCGATCCGCCGGATCTGCCGAATGTCCCGTATATCCGCCAAAACGAGGAGGATATGTGCCGGTTAACCGTAGAGCTGTTAATCGAGCAGATCGAAGGAGCTTTTGAGGCGAGAAGAATCGTGGTGCCGGTCATGCTGGTAAAAGAATAAAGCGAAAGGTCGAGAAGCGAGGAGACACCTATTTTATAATAAATATAGTATATAAAATTATATTATTATAAGTTATCATGATTTCGTAAAGCGCTTACACTACATCTTTTAAAGAAGAGGGGAATCGCATGAAATCGAAGAGCAAATTCGCAGGCATGATCATGCTGCTGCTGATGTTTGCGTTAACCGCATGCAGCGGCGGCAACGGACCCAATGACGGGGCTGCTCCAAGCAACCCGGACACTTCGACGCCAGGCAATGAAGCTTCCGCCGGGCAGGACCCAAAAGAACCTGTAACGATTGAGTTTATGGGCCACGGCAATCCGAACGAAAAAAAGATTTTCGAAAAGCTGATCGCTTCCTTCGAGGAGAAGTACCCGAACGTCACCGTTAAATACACTTCGGTGCCGCCGGGCGAATACTCGCAGAAGATGACGACGCTGATCAGCTCCGGCAAGGTTCCGGACGTATTCTACGTCGGAGGTCCGGAGTTTTACCGCTTCGCGGAAGCCGGAACGCTTCTCAACATTCAGTCCTATCTGGATCAGACATCCTTGTTTAATCCCGATAACGTATGGAAGCAGGCGATGGACCGCTACCGCTTCGACGGCAGCAAGGTCGGTGCCGGAGACTTGTACGGGCTGCCGAAGGACGTAGGACCGTGGTCATTTGTCTATAACAAGGATTTGTTTGATGAAGCGGGTGTCCCGTATCCTTCCGCAACGGCAGGGGATTGGACCTGGGACGACATGCTGGAAGCAGCCCAAAAGCTGACGGTCGATGATAACGGCGACGGAAAGCCCGATCAATATGGTGTAGGCGCTTACAGTCTTGAATCGGCGGTATGGGGCAACGGCGGTGAATATATCGATTACGCCACTGGCACGGTAAAGGTGAACGAGCCCGAATTTTATGAGGCGATGCAATTTGTTGCAGACCTGAACCTGAAGCACAAGGTCAGCCCGAACCAGGAAGCCGAGCAAGCGATGAACGCATATACCCGGTTTATTAACGGCCAGCTGGCTATGTTTGCGATGGGCCCATGGGATCAACCTGCATTCTGGGAGCTGCCTTTCGGTTGGGACATTGCCGCGTGGCCGGCAAGCCCGAATACGGGACAAACGGCGACCTGGCTCGGCTCAATGGGATTTGCCGTTTCGGCGAAATCCAAACACCCGCAGGAAGCGTTCGACTTGGCGGCCTTCCTGTCCCTGGATGAGCAAGGGCAGCGCGAAAACTACCAGCTCGGTCAAGCGGTTCCTAACCTGATCGACATGGCGGAAGGCGAATTTAAGGAAATGGACAAAGGACCGCAAACACGCCAAGTATTCCTCGATATTATCCAAGATTACGGACGTCCGGACGTTGTAGCTTTCTCAAAGGATACGCAATGGCTAGATACGTTCAACCAGAACGCGAGCAAAGTATGGAACGGTGAGATGTCGGCAAAAGACTTTACGGCCCAGATCCAGCCGAAGATGCAGGAGTTGTACGACAAAGGCAATAAATAATGCCGAAGGGGCAGGGGGCGTCAGCCATTCATATCGGCGCCTCCCGCCTTACGGGCATCCTGTCATAACGAAATACAGGCGAAGGTGGAATGGAATATGGGTACCAAGCTTGGCGGGTATCGCAGAAGAGAACTGGCGTGGTTGTATCTGTTCGTCGCTCCGCCGGTTCTCGGGTTTCTTTTGTTCGGCCTTGTGCCGATCTTGTTCTCGATCTATATCAGCTTTCACAAATGGGATATGCTTACCGATCCGCAGTGGTCGGGGCTCGCCAACTATAAGGATCTGTTGAACGATGAGAAAGTGTACAAATCGTTGTATAATACGGTCTATTTGATGATCGGCATTCCGCTCGGCATGATACTCTCGATGCTGCTGGCCATCTTAATGAACCGCAAATTCGCCGGCATCTCGTTCATGCGCACGATTTATTATCTACCGGTGATATCACCGATTATTGCGGTATCACTGCTGTGGCAGTGGATATTGAATCAGGATTACGGATTGCTCAACAACTTCCTGTGGGAAACGTTCGGCATAACCGGGCCTAACTGGCTGGGCAAGCCGGAGTGGGTAAAGCCTTCGCTCATCCTGATCGGTCTGTGGAGCGGCATCGGCGGGAACATGGTGCTGTACCTTGCAGGACTGCAATCGATCTCCTCGACGTATTATGAAGCTGCGGAAATCGATGGCGCCGGTGCTTGGCACAAGCTGACGCGAATTACCATCCCGCTGCTCACGCCGATCCATTTCTTTGTCATCGTCATGGGCATCATCGGTGCGTTCCAGTCATTCAGCCAAATTTACGTGCTTGCGGTGGATGGCGGGCCGGAATACAGCGGCGCGACAGTCGTCTATTACATTTTCCAGCACGCGTTCGAGTACTTCAATATGGGCTATGCCAGCGCGGTGGCCTGGGTACTGGGCATTCTCATCTTTATCGTCACGCTCATTCAATTTAAGCTTTCCAATCGATGGGTTTACCAAGACTAGGGGGGAAATCTGTGAAACGGGAAAAAATGACGGACCTCTGGTCGCTGCTGCTGTTGCTTTGCGGTTCGATCTTTATGATCGCACCGTTTATTTGGACCATCTCGACTTCGTTAAAGGATCGGCGAAACGTATTTGAAATTCCGCCACAGTGGATTCCTGATCCGATCACGTTCGATAACTACGCGAAAGTCTGGCTGGAGTCGCCCTTGCTTCACGGATTCATGAACAGCTTGATTATCGTGGTGATCGTCCTCACGGTTGGGATGCTGGTATCAGCGATGTCTGCCTATGCGTTCGGCAAATTCGAATTTCCTTACAAAGGCATGCTGTTCATGGGTTTGCTCGGAACGATGATGATTCCGTATTCGGTCGTTATGATACCGCAGTATATCGGATTTTCCAGGCTGGATTGGGTGGACACACTGCTGCCGCTCATCGTGCCCGGCCTGTTCGGCAACATCGTTGTCATCTTTTTCATCAGGCAATATTTGCAAAGCGCGATGCCGACGGAATTGATCGAAGCGGCGAAGATTGACGGCTGCAGCTTTCCGGGCATTTTCTTCAAGATCGCGCTGCCGATCATGAAGCCGGCGCTTGCCGCCCAAGCCGCCCTTGGCTTTATGGGCATCTGGAACGATTTTCTCGGTCCGCTGATTTACTTGCATACGCCCGAGAAACAAACGATTCAAGTGCTGATCGCCTCGATGCAGGCCATGTACATCGGCCAGTCTGATTATCCGATGATCATGGCCGCCGCCATCATCGCCATGGTGCCGGTGATCATCGTATTCTTTTTCTGCCAAAGATACTTTATCGAGTCGATGGCAATCAGCGGAATCAAGGGGTGAGGCACGTGCCGATAAGAATGACGCGCCTGTTGAAGATCGTTTGTTGTCTCGGCACGTTAGGATTAGCGGCCGGATTGGCATTGTCGGGATGCGATTCAAGAACGAAACCGGAGGCGGTCGATTTGGATATTTACAACGGAAAAATGTACGCCAATCCTTTTCCCTCCCTAGAGGAAGAATGGGAGGATTACGGCAACGGAGACCCGTATGTACTGCGGCATGACGGTCGCTATTATCTGTATGTCAGCACGAAGGATCACCGGACGGGCATCAAGGCGTGGGTATCGGACAATCTGGTCGATTGGAGGTATGCGGGTCTGGTGACGGAGGATCCCGTATCGACCGGCGCCTACGCACCTGAAGTGATTTACTGGAACGGCTGGTTTTATCTATACACTTCTCCGGCAGGAAAGGGACATTACGTGTTCCGCAGCGAATCGCCGACTGGCCCGTTCGAAAGGATCTCCGATAACGTCGGGATGAGTATCGACGGCTCGGTGTTTATCGACGATGACGGCTCCTGGCTGTTTACCCATGCAGGTTCGTCGGGCATTGTCGGCGTTCCGATGGACGGACCGGCCGATTTCGGTGTAGGTCAGACGATTCCAGGTCCCTATCTGGGGCATTGGACAGAGGGGTCGATGATCATCAAACGGAACGGCACCTATTACATGACCTATACTGGCAATCATGTGTTCAGCAAAGGTTACCGCATTCATTATGCCGTGTCGCATGATTCGCCGCTTGGTCCGTACAACATACCGGCCAACAATCCGCTCGTCATCAGCACCAAGCCGGACTTCTACGGGCTCGGCCACAGCTCGACCGTCCTGGGACCCGATCTGGATTCCTATTATCTCGTTTACCATAACTTGACGGGAAGATCCCAGGAAGGCCCGCCCGTCCGTCGCATGAACATCGACCGGCTAGTATTCAACGGTGACAAGATGGAGATTCTGGGGCCTACGAATTACGATCAGCCCGTCCCGGGAGGGCCGGTCTTTGCCGATCGGCTGGATGCAGCCGCCATCGATCCAAGTCGGTGGAAGGCAGCGAATGCAGGAGGAAGCGGACAAATCGTCAGCAAGGAGAGCACGGATCGAATATATACGGCCGAATATAACTTGGTGCCATCAAAAGCCCGTGTCGCCGCGTTGTTTGCGTATCAAGAAACGAATCTTTACGGATTCGCCGAAATCGAGCCGGAGCAGGGCCGGTTATCCGTGGGGAGGATGGAGGACGGAACACGCAAGGTGCTTGCAACGGCGGAGATCCCCGCAGATACGGATTGGTCCAAGCTGCACACGATTCGCGTCGAGCGCGGAGAAGATCGGCTGCGGGTTTACCTGGACGGCAATCTGAAGCTTGATCAATCGGCGGAGCCGTTCGGACCAGGCAAAATCGGATACCGATACGAAACCGGCGAGCCGAGCTTTTCGTATACGGCATTCTCGAACCACGCTTCCGGCAGCAGTGACTTCGAAACAGCCAAGCCGCTTCCGGGCAGCATGGAGGCGGTACACTACTTAAGCGGCGAAGACAGAGGATTCTCGGTCCGCCATCCTTCGAAAGCAGGTGCATGGCGTGGTTCGGACGGTACGGCGATCCGGACGGCTGAGGATGGAAGCTACTCGGCTTCGCTGACAGAAAAAGGCGACTGGTTGCGTTATGCGGTGAATGTTTCGGAATCCGGCACCTATGCGCTGGACTTGACGGTTAAGGCAGGAGCGGGGCCGACATCCTTCAAGCTGCTCGTGGACGATAAGAAATCCGGAAACTATAAAGCTGACGGCAGCCAATACTCCGGTAGCGAACCCTGGGTTAAAATTCGGGTTGGATCCCTAAAGCTCGAAAAGGGATTACATAGCGTTGCCATTCAATTGGACAGCGACCAAACGATGGAATGGAAAACAATGGACTTCGAGCTGGTCGACGAGCAAACGTTCAAGTTGGAGCATCTTCTGGAACAAACAAGCTCCGAGGACGTTCACGGCCAATGGATCGAAACCGACGGCGGGTATGTCGGCGCAGCCGATTCCGATGCCAAGATGTATGGAGGAAGCCCTCTTTGGACCGATTATCGCATCCGAACGACCGTGAAGCTGGGCGACGATCCGTCCGGTCAGGCGGGCGTGCTCTTCCGAGTGACCAACGAGTCGGATTTCCGGGATCAAGTGAGCGATTCGCTGATGGGATATTTCCTGGCGGTCAGCGCTACGAAGCTCGAGCTGTACAAACATAATTACGATTCAGAATTGCTGCATAGCGTCAAGGTTTCGCTGAAACCAAACGAGCCGGCAAGCTTGCGTATCGAGGTTGTACGAGGCACGATTCACGTATATGTGCAGGACGGGGCAGAGCCGGTCCTGACTTATGATGATCCCCGGGCATTCATGCAAGGGAGAGTAGGCATACGATCGGTTCATGCGGAGCAGATCGAGCTCGGCAACTTAACGGTGGAATCCATGGGTACGAAATAGAAACGATAAACTAACAGATGATGGAGAGTGGAACATAATGTCTAGCTCACACAAATATATTAAAGACTATCCTAGACCGCAATTGGTGCGTGAAAACTGGGAAAATCTGAACGGGGAATGGGATTTCCGGTTCGACGATGCATGGGAAGGGGAAAGCGGCAAGTGGTACGACCGTCTTGGAGCCGACCGCAAAATTACGGTCCCCTTCGCGTATGAGACAAAAGCAAGCGGCATAGCGGATGAATCGTTCCATCCCTGCGTATGGTATGAGCGGATGGTTGTCATACCTGCCAAGGAAGCAGGCAAACGGATCCTGCTGCATTTTCAAGCGGTCGATTACGCGGCGACCCTGTGGGTCAACGGACGCAAAATCGGCACGCACGAGGGAGGATACGCAGCCTTTTCCTTCGACATTACCGAAGCGGTCGAGTTTGGCCAGGAGAACAGGATTACCGTTCGAGCCGTGGACAGCAACAGCTGCACCCAACCGCGCGGCAAGCAGCGATGGATGAAGGACAACTTCGGCTGCTGGTACGTACAGACGACCGGAATATGGCAAACCGTATGGATGGAATACGTGAATCCGATTCACATCAGCCGAGTGAAGATAACGCCGGAACTGGAACGCGGGTCGGCGAATTTCGGTTATGAACTAGGCAATGCCGCGCACGGCTACGACGGATTAACCCTTCAGACGATCATCCGGTTTGACGGGAAGCTGATCCGCTCGACGGAAACGAGCGTGGAGCGAGGAACATTAACGGTTGACTTAAGTGTCGTCAACGAAGCGGCAGGGGAATGGAAGATCAAGCCATGGCACCCGAACCATCCGAATTTATACGACGTCGAGATGATTCTGAAACAAAATGGTAATCCCATCGACACGGTCTACTCCTATTTTGGCATGCGGAGCATCCGGATCGTAGGCGATCAAGTCATACTGAATCATACGCCGATCTATCAGAGACTGCTGCTGGACCAGGGCTATTGGAACGATACGCATCTGACGCCTCCGTCGGAGGAAGCGCTGCTGGAAGACATCGACAAAACGCTGGCCCTCGGCTTCAACGGCGTGCGCAAGCATCAGAAGCTGGAGGATCCCCGTTACTTATATTGGTGCGACCGCAAAGGGCTGCTGGTATGGTCGGAAATGCCGTCGACCTACGAATTTGGTGACGATGCGGTTGAGCGATTCACGAATGAGTGGATGGCCGTCGTCCGGCAGCATTATAATCATCCCTCCATTATCGCATGGGTACCGTTTAACGAGTCCTGGGGGATAACCGACATAGCCACCGACCGCAAGCAGCAGCAATTTACGGAATCAATCTATCATTTGACCAAGGCCTTCGACCAGATGCGGCCGGTCATCGTGAACGACGGCTGGGAACATACGGTTTCGGATATCATTACACTTCACGATTATGAAGAGATAGGCGCTATGCTGGAAGAGCGATACCGGGACAAAGATGCGCTGTTAGGCAACGAATTCGCGCATAACAAGCATCGTTATCCATTCGCGCAGGGTTATGGATATCGAGGCCAGCCTGTGATCATCAGCGAATACGGCGGCATCGCCTTTACAAGCGAAGAGGGCTGGGGCTACGGCAATCAGGTTCGCAGCGAGGAGGAATTTTTGAAGCGGTACGAGGGAGTTACGCAAGCGATTAAAAATTTGCCATACGTGAGCGGATTCTGTTACACGCAAATTACGGATGTGCAGCAGGAAGTGAACGGCTTGCTGACGATCGAGCGCAAACCGAAAGTGAATATGGAAGCGATTCGAAGCATTAATCTGGCTTAAGCGAATATGGACTCGATGCGAAGCATTAATCTGGCTTGAGCGAATAGAGAACGTTCATCCATACTTTTTTCTGGAATAGTTTAGATTTCTGGTGAGATATAGGTGTGCACAGAGCAGCAGGGACTCGTCAATAGGACGGGTCCCTGCTGCTTCTTCCAGCCACTTTGGATTATTTTTTATATAGGGGAAAAATACATGCAATAGAACATCCAGAGGTGGCATAAGCAATTGCTTGATGGAAACTCAACTGAACAGTATGGATAAGCGCGAAAAACTCCACCAAAGAGCTGGAAATGACAATACTGATTCAATAAATACAAACATCGGACAATTGATGGCAGTGTGCACTGATGTATGCTGTGTGCACGGTTGTATGCGGTGTGCACTGATGTATGCAGTGTGCACTGATGTATGCAGTGTGCACTGATGTATGCGGTGTGCACTGATGTGTCGGTGTGCACTGATGTATGCATAGTGCACTAATGTATGCAGTGTGCACTGATGTGTCGGTGTGCTCTGTTGTATTGTGGTGTGCATCTAATGTATACGGACAGGAGGTCCGCTATTTCCCAATAACTGCACCAATTTCAATGATTCGCGGACACAGAATCCGTTATTCTCGGCTTTTCTCTGTTTTTGCGGTAATATGTGTGGCAATAGCGGAACCTGTGTCCGCTTAACCTTATATCTAGTACCTTTACTTACAAATAGCGGAATCACGGTCCATACGGAGTTAGTCTAACAGCTTCTTGCTCATAAAAACCACCTAAAGTGAACTGCACCTCCAATGTTAGATGGTGTCTAGCAATTGGGGTTCAGTTCAAAGTGTCATTGGTTTCCCATATGGGTTCCCTATATTTAAATATAATTCGTATCTCGGCGATATGTATTCCAGATTTTATAATGTTGTCTAAGATTTGATATATTGCAAAGTATGTATGGCGATCCAAGAAAACTTGTCGTCCATCTAAGCGCTTAAAATTATGGTGCGCATCATGGTGATGTTCCCTAGTCATCGAATACATATAACATTGACCGATACGCCTCAGAATGGAGGTTCAATAAATTATATTACGATCCAAAAAGCTATTCCGAGAATGAAACTAGAATGCAATGTAGACGGGAGAACTAATATTACGACGTGAGCTCTTGTCCTGAGAAAACACTGTCGCTCCAAAGAAAATGAGGATATTATGTTCTTATGGAAAGGATTGGACGACAGAACTAAAATGAACGGGAGGTAACCCTTATAATATGAAAGATATGAATCATTACAATACCTTTATTCAAGTTGCCGAAGACTGCCCTGCTAGCATGGCTATCATTCCGAAGGCTAAAGGTGAGTCTAAGACCGTACCGGTTATTCAGTATGAGATGATATCGAACCATCCTTACCAATACACGCAAGAGGATGTGTTATTTGAAGTATTTGCCGAGCGCAATCATATCTCGGAAAATGAAAGAGTAACCGCTCGCGAGAAGTTTTTCTCCAAAGGCCAGCCTTGTCTTCGGACCTCAGCATTGGGCAAGCGTTATGGCTGGGGTATTCATCATAACGCTCAAGGAAAAGTCGCGATCTACGCTGTAGAGTCAGAGGAATACATAAAACTCATGAACTATAAAGGTATTACCCAATTTAAGGCGATGAGGTCCAAACGCGCATAGGAGATATATCGGAAAGTTCATGTCTACCTAACCAGAAATGGACGCAAAATGAGCAATTAAGAAGAAAAATCGCATTTCATTTTAAGTTACAATGAGTGTAATTCGAGTGAGGGAGATTTATCTAAGAAAGGAGTGGGACGATGTCAGAAGCCGAAGAGGATAAGAAAATCCATTGGAAGAGGAACATCATTCTCTTCTTAAGCAGCCAGACCCTCTCGCTGTTTGGTTCTGCCTTGGTGCAATATGCTATCATGTGGTACATTACGCTGACTACGCAGTCAGGCATCATGATGACGCTGTATATTATTTGCGGATTCATTCCGACGTTTCTGCTGTCGCCGTTTGCGGGGGTATGGGCGGACCGCTTCAACCGTAAATCGCTCATTATGATTGCGGATGCGATGATCGCGGTGGTTACGCTCATTTTGGCCATTACGTTTATGCTTGGCTACCAAGCGGTTTGGCTGCTGTTTATCATCTCTGCCGTACGCGCACTCGGAGCAGGTATTCAGACGCCGGCGGTCGGGGCGATATTGCCTCAAATCGTGCCTCAAGAAAAGCTAACGAAAGTAAACGGCATCAACGGCAGCCTACAAGCACTCACCATGTTCGTAGCACCCATCGTCAGCGCGGCTTTGCTTACCATGGCAACGATCGAAGTGATTTTTTTCATCGACGTCGTTACGGCTGCGATCGCGATCTTTACCTTGTTTGTGTTTCTCAAAATTCCGCTGCACAAAAAGGCATCTGACACGCAAAGTACAGGCTATCTGGACGACTTCAAGGAGGGCTTGGTGTACATAAAACAGCATGCCTTTTTAAAATCTTTTTTTATCTTCTTCGCTTTTTTCTTCGTGCTCATGGCACCTGCTGCCTTTCTGACTCCGCTGCAGGTTACCCGCAGCTTCGGTGACGATGTTTGGCGCTTGACGGCAATCGAGATCGCTTTTTCCGTCGGCATGATGGCCGGAGGAGGGATCATCGCGTCATGGGGCGGCTTCAAAAATAAAGTGTACACGATGGCTATAGCCAGCTTCATCATGGCCCTGTCCACTTTTGCGCTTGGCATTGTACCTGTATTCTGGATTTATTTAGCCATCATGGCTGTGTTCGGAGTTGCGATGCCCATATTTAATACGCCGACGACCGTCATGCTGCAGGAGAAGGTGGACGAAAATTATCTGGGACGTATATTCGGTGTCTTCGGGATGATCTCGACTTCCATGATGCCCATCGGGATGTTGATATTCGGACCTCTTGCCGACGTGGTCAAAATCGAATGGCTGCTGGTCGGTACCGGACTGTTTATGCTCGTGCTTACTGTGTTCTTCGCTCGCAACAAGCGATTGGTTGAAGCAGGCATGCCGCTGCAGAACGAACAAGAAGCCATACCGGATTAATGCTTCCAAGCCTCGACAAAATGGGAGTTTATCCACTTAAAGCAAGCGAGGCTGAATATCCAGGCGATCCTTTCATTAAAGATCGACGGAGAATGGACATACCGAACGAAGTGTGGAAGCTTATACAAAGTATCCTAGGAGTTGCGCAGGAACCATAACGCATATGGCCATGTCATGAGTACAAGGAGCTAGTGACCTTTTGAGGTTACGGCTCCTTTTTTCGTAAGACAATTTCAACAAATTTCGCTCTATAGAATCATGTTATATTTATTGTTGACAGATTTTAACACCAAGAAGATAATAATTGTAACTATGGAAAAAGGAGGGAAATGTTTAAGGCGTTTTTTATTCGAATGGATTTTCTAAACGTAAGGATTCGGTTGTACCTCGTATATTAACCTTTTAAAGGAGTGTAGTCATGTACGATAAAATCGTAGACATTTTGTGCTCGATCAAAGAAGACCAACCGGAACTCCGCGAAGTCCTGTCCCCCGAAACGGATCTAAACAACGATATAGGCCTCGATTCACTGCAAATGATCCAGTTTATGCTCAAAGTCGAAGATCAGTTAAACGTGGTCATTGACTATGACCAATTCGATTACGAACATCTCCAGTCGATCGACTCATTTATCACTTTTCTGAAAAGCTGCCAATCGCAGGAGCAGCCTTTGTACGAAGATGTCAAGCAATGAAGCCGGCGTGATTCCGAAAATTGTAATGGGTACCTTCGATCCCGAAACACGTTGGAGGGATCCGAATCTGGCCCGGCTGCCCGCTATGCCCGATAAGGACCGAGAATCGATTGTCCTATGCATGGACGAGCTGCTTTTTTCATTATGCGTTCCGGACGATGTCCTTTACAGTCGTTGCAAAATCGATCCGGCGCTGCACGAATACCTAAACGGGTTGGGCTTTTCTTTTCGGACCCGCTATCACTATGATTTGAACGATGAGAATAAGCCTTTACCGGAATCGGACGATTTCAAGCGGTGCATGTTCAGCCTTGCAGCCGAACAAGCCCAAAAGCTAATACCGGCAAACAGAACGCTGCAGACAGCCGGTGCCGGTTATTCTGAGGGTGCGGTCTTGCCGGACCCAACCTCTTCCAGGAATGCCGCAAACCGTTTGCGCCAAACACAATCACCGGATGAAGCGTTGTTTACCCACGCCGCAAACATTCTATCTCCGTACGCCATTACAGCAGAAACGGAAACTTACCTCCGTGCCGCCGGACCTTTTGGTTCTTTGCCGGACATGGAGACGGTTGTACGTGTTAACTCCAAGATATACTCGAGCCGACTCCTGGCCAGAATCGGCGAGAAGCGCTACGGCATGGAGGCAAACAGCGCTGCGGAAATGGAGGCGATCGGAACTACGCTTTTGAAGCGGGGGCCATACCTAATGAAAGACCCATTCGGTGTTTCGGGCAAGGGCAACCTGTTCATCGACAGTGAAGCCATGCAGCGAAGGATCGCAGAACACCTGCATAAACAGGAGGGAAGCGGATTGCGCGTTCAATTCCTGCTGGAGCCCCTGCTTCCGAAAGTGACCGACTTCAGTTCTCACTGGTTCATCCGGGAGAACGGTGAGAAGGAGTTCATTTCCGTTCAGCGGATGATGAATCACCAGCAAAATTACAGCGGGTCTATCAAAGCCGATGAAGCTTTTAACGGAATGCTGGAGAACGCCGGCTATTTTACCGTGATGGAGAAAGCGCTCCAGGCTCTGGTCGAGGACGGCTACCATGGCTTCGTCTGCTTCGACTCCATGATACTGGAGGACGGAGAAGTCGTATCCATTGTGGAGATCAACGCCCGCAAGTCCATGGGACTGATTAACGCGTATCTCAATAAATGGTGGGAACCATACGGCCATACCGGATGGCTTACGTTTTTCTCTCTCGGTCTTCCCGAAGGCTTCACATTTGGGAAACTCCTGCAAGCTTTACGCAAAACCGGTCTTCTGTTGGCAGCACCCGGGGATTACGGGATCGTGCCGCTATCATCTAATACCGTCATGGTGAACGAGATTCTGACCCGACGCCGTATCGCCGAAGGAACACAGGACAAACGGGGTATGCCGAAGGGACGGCTGTATGCAGCCGTGCTGGGACGTGACGATGGACATCGCAGCGAACTGGTCAAAAGACTGCGTCAAATGCTCGCCGACTTGTCCGTTAAAGTGTACAACTAAATCTGGAACTCGGGGGGGGGGGGCGCATGAATTCATCTTCGGTTACCTTGCTGGCGTCGGGGAATTCGCTCGGCGCATACATTCCGGCTATGCATCTGCAAACGTACCTGCAAGGCAGAGGTATCGGAGCAGACGTTTATGTTCTGGAAAATCTGTACCACGAAGAGGTCCGGCACAAAATACGTTCCACCAAAAAAGCATTCCATGCGGATTTCTCCGTTGCCCGTATGGGGCATAAGCTGGCCAAGCCCGTTGACTCCTCCCTGGACGAGGAAGCGGTTCGGAGAATGCTGGACGTTTGGAGACATGCCGGCATCTCCCGCTTTGCAGTCTTCACGGGATTCTGGCTGCCGATTCTGGAGCGTTATAAGGCAGCTGCCGGCATCCCCCTGGACATCCGGCTGATTCGGTTGGATGCGAGTGATACACCGTCTTATAAGGTACACAAGCAGTTATATCTAGCCTACGACAACGTCTGGTTCTACGAGCCTTCAAAGCTGTCGCCGGGCAGTTACCTTGCTTCGGACGAAGCGGAGCCTCTTCCTTACACGCAGCGTACCGGACGCATTCTGATCCATGGCGGTGGCTGGGGGATCGGGACCTATGCCGGGACGATCTCAGAACTTCGTAAGCTCGGCCACAGCCTTGATGTGATCGTTTACGATCCCTCCGAGGTGGAGGAGGACGACGGGGCTACGCGCTACTTCGGAACGGAGGCCTCCTGGGATCCGTGGAGCAAGAACGAGCAGGGGCGGCACACGTTTCCGCCGATGTTCCGTTATGTCCGTGAAGACGGCGTTCTGCGGGAGTTTCCGCTCGAGGATTACTCCGTTTACACGGACCTGATGCGAAATTGCGCAGCCATCATAAGCAAGCCGGGGGGAGCGACCATGAACGACTCGCTGTCGTTCGGAATCCCATTTGTCATGCTGGAACCGTTCGGCGACCATGAGCTTCATAATTCAACCTATTGGGAATCCTGTGGTTTCGGTATCCGGTTTGCGGAGTGGAAAGCCCAGGATTTTTCCAAACCTATGCTGCAGGAGATTTGCAGACGTTTACTGGAGCAGCGATCAAAAATTAACCATTTTGGGAGGAACACCTATGCAGCCGAAAACAGCAGTTACGTTTGACAAACTGACGTTCCGTAATATGAAAAGAACCCTGGTGCCGCTAGCGGAAACGGGAAGGAAGCTCAAGGAGGATCCGACTTATGCAGCCCCCGTGCCTTATGAGATCGGGATCAAGCTCAATAACGGCTGTAATCTGCGCTGCAAGCACTGCTTCGAATGGAATCCGGAAGGCTTCCATCACGGCTTCGCCAAAGAAGTAAAGAACGACGAAATCGAGATTCCTGTCGTGGAGAAGCTTCTTGCCGAAACGAAAGAACGCAAATCGCGCGTGTTCCTGTGGGGCGGGGAGCCGCTGTTCTACTCCAAGTTCGATGAACTGGCGGAGCTGCTGGCCAGAGAAGATCGGTATACAACCATTTGTACGAATGCGATACTCATAGAACAAAAGCTGGATTCCATTCTGAAAATGTCGGAAAATCTGGTCATGCTGGTCAGCCTGGAAGGCTTCGAAAAAGAGAATGACGCGATAAGAGGCAAAGGCACGTTCAAGAAAGTGATCCACGCCATACAGCTGCTGCTGGATCTGCAAAAGCAGGGCCTGTACAAAGGCAAAGTGTCTGTAGCTCTAACGGTAAATGACCAGATGGTCGGCCAGCTTTACAGCTTTATGGAATTCTTCGAAGAGATGGGCGTAGATTCCGTATACTTCTGCTTCCCTTGGTACATCCCTTCCGGTACGGCGGAGAAAATGGACGCCTACTTCGATGCCCATTTCCCGCACCTTGCCTCCCGCTTTGTGGACGACCATAAGAACAGCTGGCACTCTTTCACGTTCCACATCTCACCGGACCATTTCGATACGTTGATCGAAGAGCTGAAACGCGTCAATTCACGCGTATGGAATGTACGGATACGATATCAGCCCGCGCTGGAGCCGGAAGAGGTGGAAGGGTTTATCCGGGGAAGCGAGAAGCCGGCCATGAACCGGACGAAGTGCTTCTCGATCTCGAACCGGATGGACGTGATGCCGGACGGGAAAGTGAATCCGTGCAAATTTTTTCCGGAATTCAGTGTCGGCAATTTGTATGAAGATAGTGTGGCGGATATTTTCCACGGCGAAGATCTTCGGAAACAGCGTGAGGTTCTGGCGTGCGGTCTGATGCCGATTTGCTCGAAATGCGTGCTGCTTTATAACAATGGAGTTTAAGCGTTTAAACTTTATGCCGTTCAATCAGGCGAATCAGGCAAACGTTCGGGAGGATCGGAGATGGACTTTATCCGTGTGCGGGAGCTGCACAAATCGTTTGTGTATTATCGGAAAGAAGCCGGGCTTAAAAATTCATTAAAAAATTTGTTTGCCCGCAAGTCACTGGTGAAGGAAGCGGTTAAATCCGTTTCCTTCGATATCGGTCCCGGCGAGTGCGTTGGATTTCTCGGGCCCAACGGGGCGGGCAAGACCACAACGCTCAAGATGTTATCGGGCATTTTATATCCCACGAGCGGGGAAGCCAATGTACTTGGCTATGTGCCATGGGAGCGGAAGAACGAGTTCAAACGGCTGTTCTCCATTGTGATGGGCCAGAAAAACCAGCTTTGGTGGGACCTTCCCGCCAGCGAGTCGATTTATTTGAACAAATGTATTTATGACGTAGACGATGATCTCTACTGCCGGGTTCTTGCCGAGTTATCGGAAATGCTCGAAGTGCAGGACCTTCTGGACGTGCAGGTGCGTCGGCTGTCTCTTGGGGAGCGGATGAAAATGGAGCTCATCGCCGCTCTGATCCACCAGCCTAAGCTGCTTTATCTCGATGAGCCGACGATCGGCCTCGATTTCCCTTCCCAGAAGAAGGTCAGGGAGTTTCTGAAATACTACAATGAACAATTCGGCGCGACGATCCTGCTGACGAGCCACTACATGAAGGATGTGGAGGACCTATGCAAGCGGACGATCATCATCAATGAAGGCAGTATTCTGTACGACGGTGATCTTCATAAAATCAACGATCTTTTTGACGAGAACAAAATAATAAAGCTGCAGTTCTCCGAACCCGTTGCCGAGCAGCGGTTGGCCAAATTCGGGAAAATCGTCAGTGCAGACGATTACAATGCTGTTTTGGAGCTGCCTAAGTACCGCTTGAAGGAAGTGTCGCGTGCCGTGCTCGATTCGTTTCCGATCGTTGACTGGACGATCGAGGACGTGGCGATCGAGGAGAGTATTTCGATGCTCTATCGTAAGGAATCCGTCGGATGAACAGACGCAAATTGTATAGGGCTGTTTTTTCGATGGGCGTCCAGCATTCAATGGAATACCGTTTTCATTTCTTTCTTGGTCTGCTGGGGGCTGCGTTTCCGATTCTGGTCCAGTATTTCATCTGGACGGCGGTGTATCGTCATTCCGGTCAGGCTGCGTTGTTCTCGTATTCGTACAGTCAAATTATATTGTATACGATCATGGCAGGATTGGTGTCCAAGCTGATTGCTACCCAGTTCGAGCACCAGATTGCCGACGATATCAAAAACGGCGGTCTTAACAAGTATTTGATCAAACCGGTCAGCTATTTCGGGTATCGGTTGGTATCTTTTTTCGGCCAGAAGGCGATCTATTACGGGATTACGGCTTTGCTGCTCGTCGGCATTATTGGGTTCGCGTCTGTCGGTGAAGTGCTGGAGCTCCAGCCGATACGACTGATCTTGTTCGCGGTCACGCTGTCGGGGGCACTTTTACTCAATTTCCTGATCGCCTACTGCATCTGTGCGAGCGCCTTTTATCTGCATGAAATCTCGTATTTTTTCGTCATTACAAGTCTGCTCGTCAATATTTTGAGCGGAGGGATGTTTCCGCTGGAGATTTTCGGGGAGTCGGTTGTGAAGGCACTTCAGTACACGCCATTCCCATATACGATTTATTTTCCGGTCAATATCCTCAGCGGGAAAGCGGAAACAGCGGCTATGTACCAAGGGCTGCTTATCCAGTGTGGGTGGATTCTGCTGTTCTTCTGGTTATCCAGGCTGACATGGCGCGTTTCCATGAAGAAATATTCGGCAGTAGGGGGGTAGCGGACGTTGCGTATGTTTAAAATCGCGAGGAAATACATGCGGCTGTATGGCATATTCATCAAAAATTGTCTCATCGCCCAAATGGAGTTTCGGGGCAATTTTATGATGAGCCTGCTGGTCGAATCCGTCTACCTGCTTGCCAAGCTGTTATATGTGCTCGTTGTGTTCCGCACCGATCTTCATGTAGATGGCATACCGCCGGAAGGGCTGCTTCTATTTATAGGCATGCATACGGTGGTGACCGGAATTTACGTTGGCCTGTTTTTTACAAACTTCATGAAAATTCCGGAATACATTAAGGACGGTTCGCTTGATTTAATGCTGACAAAGCCGGTATCCCTTCAGTTCATGGCGTCTTTGCGCTACGTTGATTTGGCGCTGCCGATCCCCGATATTCTGGTTGGGTTCGTCATGGTCGGTATCGGCTGGCATGCGATGGATATTCCGCTGTCGTTCCTGCAGCTCGCGGGGTTTGCCCTGCTGCTGCTCGTCTCCGTTGTCATCACATACTGCCTGATGATTATCCCGGCGCTGCTTTCATTCTGGTTCGTTCAGACGGGCTCTGTGTCGGAGATCGCCCATTCCATCTGGGACGCCAACAATTTCCCCATGGCAATTTACCCTGCCTGGGTCCGCCGAATCGGAACCTTTGTTATTCCTCTATTCCTCATTACCAATTTCGGACCGATGTTTCTGCTTGAACAGATCAATTGGCTTCATGCGGGACTGGCGCTGGCCGCCTCGCTTGTGCTCTTCGCAGCTGTACGGCTGCTCTGGAAGCAGGCCGTAAAAGGATACAGCAGCGCGAGCAGTTAAGCCAGTCGTTTGGTGGGGCTGAACGCCGAGTTTGCATCCTTGCATCAAAGAAAGAGACTAGATGTGTCGGACGCAATCGTCGGAACACTGCTGATCACGATTCCGGATCACTTGTCAGAAAGGGGGAAATCATGATGAACGCATTTCAGCTTCCGGTGGTGAATCCGCCGCTTAAAGGATTTTTGCGGTGGGCTTACACGCTTTCGATCACCAGCATCCACGAAGAGACGATTCCTTGGTATTACAGCAATTTTATCCAGTTGTTTTGCAAAAAAAACTTTCTGGAGGACGGCAGGCAGTACTATGTCGATTTTTTTCGGGGCAAGCCCAACGAACTGAATTTCAACAACCCGTTTCTTCTCACCTGCTCGGTCAATTATACGATTTTGGAGAGTTTGGCATTGGACGCCTGGCCGAAATTTTTCGCGGATCAGATCCGAAACGGCTATTATTGCGTTGTGTTTTTGGACGAAGCCAGGCTATCGCCGGCGGCCTCCTATCAGAAAGAGCCGTTTCCTCATCATCTTTTTCTATACGGTTTCGACTGGGGCGAAAGTGCCTTCTATGCATCGATGTTCGACCTTATGGGAGTTTACCGCAATTTGCAGATCCCGTTCCGGGAATTCCAGGACGCCGTTCAGTCTATGAGGCATCTTCTAAAGGAGAAGCTCACGGCCGATCATCATACGTATTTTTATAAATACGAACCGCATTCTCCATATCCTTTTGATAAAACGGCCGCGATTGACCAGCTGCGCGATTATCTAAACGGAGAGACCCATCTCAACCGGATCAATTACAATTCGGACAACGAGGAAGCTTTCGGAATCAAGGTATATGACTATTTGCGACTGTACTATGAGGCTGTAGAGGGCAATGATGCAAGGCTTGGTGACCGTAACGATGTAAGGCATCTTCATGTGCTCTGGGAGCACAAAAAAATGATGAGCGAGCGGATCGGATACTTGGTGGATGAGGGGATTATCCCGTATGACGAAGAGCTTGTGGCTGGCTACAAGGATATCGCCAAAAGGGCGATGAAGCTGAGAGATCAATACATTCGTCATGAAATTCGCGAAGATAAAGTAATGTTTGAACGGCTGAAGCTCCGGTTCGATGAGTTCCAAAAGGAAGAGCCTGTTCTCTTGCAAAAACTGATTACGCTGCTCGAAGGTTCCAAAGACTCACTGGTGAGTACCTGCGGAAGCGGATGCGATTCATACAAGAAAGAAGACCGGGTATTCAGAAACAGGTGAAGCTTTGTTAGAACAAAACCTGCTAGCCATGGCTAGCAGGTTTTTTGTTCATTTACTTTACGGTTTAATGATGGTCGCGTTAGCCTGACTTCGTCGATAATGCATCCCATACGCTCATCAGTTGAGTAATGGCTGCATCCATGGCTTCGTATGAAACACCGTCCCGGGCTTGTGTCGAAATTCCTTGCAGAAAGGTTTCGAATAAGGTTACCAGCATGGGGATATCCGTTGAACCCGGCAGCTCTCCATTGGCTACGGCCCGCTCTATACAACCTTTTAGCCAACCGTTGACCCTTGCTCGTTCCTTGGCAAGCATCTCTCGGATGTGTTGTTGCTCGGGTGAACAGTTCACAGCGGACAAAATCAACAGACAACCGAGAGGATGGGAACCTTCTGTCTGCATTCGAGCCGATTGCCGTAACCCTTGCTCGATGGCCGTTTTGGATGTCACGCTTGTATCCCTGAAACTTTCAGAAACTTGTCCATAAGTAGAGATATACCGATTCATCACTTCTCGGAACAGGGATTCTTTTGATTCGAAAGCGGCATAGAAACTCGCAGCAGATATATCGCCCATGGCAGCACGCAACTGAGCTAGCGAAGTGGATTCATAGCCGTGTTCCCAGAACAGAAGCATGGCGGCAGCAACTGCCTCGTCACGGTTAAAAGCGCGTGGACGTCCTGTTCGTGCCATATAAATGCCCCCCCTAATTAATTATATACTAATCGATCCAGAAGTCCTTGACAAGGGAGAAGGATTAAATTTAATATATGGAATGATCGATCCATAATTTAATTTTTCTTAAGGAGGAAACTATTTTGTCTCAATTATCATCTTCTACGGGTACGGCACAAACGGCCAATATGCCCGCCAGGCTTCCTTGGTTGGCACTGCTTGCGCTTGCGATGACAGGTTTTATTTGTATTTTTACAGAAACCATTCCGGCCGGTTTACTGCCGCATATCGCGGGAGGTTTGAATATTACAACAGGGATGGCCGGACAGCTCGTGACGTCTTATGCTTTGGGTTCCATTGTGGCGGCAATTCCGTTTGCTATGTTTACAGGCGGGATGAGGCGGCGTCCGCTTCTGCTAGCCATTATTGCAGGTTTTTTCATCTTCAACTCGATGACCGCACTGTCTAGCAGCTATGTATTGACGCTGGTCGCTCGATTTTTTGCCGGTGTATCTGCGGGTGCCGCTTGGGGGATGATTGCCGGATACGCACGACGTATGGTTCCGGATGCCTTAAGAGGCCGTGCCTTGGCAGTCGCGATGGTCGGGACTCCGATTGCTCTTACATTAGGCGTGCCGGTTGGCACCTTGCTCGGTGACCTGATCGGTTGGCGCCTTGTATTCGGACTCATGTCGCTTCTGACTCTCGCATTAATTGGATGGGTTGTGTGGCAGGTTCCGGACTATCCCGGGCAGCCTGCAAATCAACGTATGACTATCCGTCAGGTGTTTGTTATGCCCGGCATCCGTCCGATTCTTATGGTGGTGCTGACGTGGATGCTGGCACACAATATTTTATATACGTATATCGCGCCGTTTCTTGAGCCTTTGGGACTGGCTGCGCGTGTTGATCTGGTCTTGCTTGTATTTGGAGCGTTCGCACTGATCTCGATCTGGATTGTGGGTCTGTTGATAGATCGTCACCTACGCCTGCTTGTATTACTCAGTCTATTGGGCTTCCTGCTGGTTGCCGCAGCACTATGGACGGGCGCCACATCGGCATTCGTCGTTTATGCGGCCGTGGCATTATGGGGACTTACCTTCGGGGGTGCCGCCACCATGCTGCAAACAGCGCTTGCCGATGCAAGTGGTGAAGAAGGTGTGGATATCGTCATGCCGATCAATACCACAGTCTGGAATTTGGCCATCGCCGGTGGTGGGCTTGTCGGCGGCGCTTTGCTGGAGTTTATTGGAGTCAAGTCGTTTCCGGGAGTTCTGTTGATTTTGCTGCTCATTGCATTGATTATTGCGTGGAGTTCGAAGAAACATGGCTTTCCCAGCAAACCATAGATATGAACATTAATGTATGAAAACAACAACTAGAAACCATCATTACCACATTGGATGAATATGTATCGGGGACTCTCTCGTGGTGAATAAGCGAACCTCCTTTCTGAATTTGAACAGAACATGGAAAATGTATTTAAAAAATGGCGTCCAGCATGCATCAATCTCCATATTCCGATGAAGTACAGCAATTAATCTCAGAATGGAAAAGTTATCTGGAAGAATCTATCGTATGTGCAATACATGTTAACATGTATTGACATACGTATAAATTTGATAATCGCTTCAATCATTATATCAATCAATTTAGTGATGAAGACTTAGCCGAATTTATATATGATGCTATTATGCATCATACCTATTTGGGATTAGAATGAAAGGAGTGCGCATGGACCCAAACATAAAATTAATGTTCTTGGACGAACATGCCATTGAAGGCGCAGCACGGTTCGGAGTTAGCCCGGAGGAGCTGACTTTCATTGGAGGTTTTCAGAACTTTATTTATTCCTACAATCGCAATCATGTGAACTATATCCTCCGTTTCACACCGAGCTCTCATCGCACAGGGGAAGAACTTGCAGCTGAAATAGAGTGGATTCGTTATCTATCAGAGAATGGTTTGGCTGTCTCAGACTCGGTAGCTTCGGTTCATGGAAAGGACTTCGAACGAATCCAAGGAAATTCTATTGATTTCTACGTGACCTCCTTCAGATATGCACCTGGCCGTAAAATCGGATACCCAGAATGCCTAGGTAATTCCATACTTTACGAACAATGCGGACGGCTGACTGGTCGTCTCCACGAACTGTCAAAGCGTTACAAACCTAAGGCTAACAGACACACATGGGAATGCAATGAATACCTCTTACTGGCCAGAAATTATATACCGACAGAGCATCTACCCATTCTTTTTGCGCTTGATGAACTTAAGGCACATTTGGCCAGTCTCCGTATTACGACTGATAATTTCGGTTTGATACACGGAGATATCAATGTAGGAAATTTCATGGTTGATGAATCAGGGGAAATAACGCTCTTCGACTTCGACGAATGCCAGTACAGTTGGTATGTCGAAGACATTGCCATCCAGCTTTATTATTTGCTCTATGTATTCGGGGAAGATTCGAAGGCTGAACGTAAGGTGCAGTACGAACTTTTCATGAAACATTTCGAGCAAGGCTATACAGAGGATGGTCGTCACATGCCTGACGACTGGAAGGATCAGCTGAAGCTTTTCCTGAGACTGCGTGAAATTATCGTCGTTGTCGGTATGCATCGGAGTTGGGATTTAAGTCAACCAGATGATTGGACCCGTGATTTTTTAAGGGATAGCAGGATGCGGATTCTAAAAGGAATATCGTTGATCGACGAATTCCAGTAATCCTAAAAGGGAGGATCCGATGGAACGGTAACGAACTACCGATGCTTGTTAGGTGAAGATGGATTGACAAGGTCCGATTTCTTAGGAGAAGCTGGCTGGTACAAGGTGAAAATATAGCCTTCGAATATTGGATAATTCTGGGTTGTGATTGATGTTATAATCAAAGTGGACGCTTTATTTCGACACGAGGGAGGAGATGGCGGCTGAATAAACGCACATGGTATGTCTTTCTGGCAATTTGCGTCCTGATTCTAATTAGCGCGACGATATATTCGGCGTTTCAAAACAGAACATCGTTTAAGGAGATGGTGCTCGATCAGTTGATTGAGCCTAAGACCATCAGCCATATGAGCGTCAGGAAAAATCGGTTCCGTCCGAACGAGCAAGAGATACAAATTACAGATCCCGCGGAGATTGAGCGGATTATGAACAGCTTTTCCGAAGTCAAACTGCGTAAAACCAGCAGCGTGGATTACGGTAGCGAAGAATATGAAGTTTGGTTCCAGGGCCGGAACGGCCCGACCTTCGCCGTATACTTTTTTAGTCCGGACCACGTGCGAATCTATAACGGTTCGAGCAATCATAAAAGGTACGGCAAGGAGTATAAAATCGTGAACGACTTCGATCGTGGGGTTATCGAAAATCTATTTAAATGAACGAATGAGGAGGAGGAAGGTCATTGGACGATGACCTTTCTCTTCTCTGTATTCTGGAGACTCAAGGCCGATTTAACGATGATCTAATATTATTTAGTCGTATCACTTTGAATCGTCTTCTGCTGCTTGAAAAAATACTGGACTACTCGTTCCAGTTGGTTTATACTCATGTAGAAAAGGAGGGGGTATCAATGGGACGGACCAAGAAATTTGACAGGGAGCAAGTACTGCGCAAAGCTATGATTGTTTTTTGGGAAAAAGGATATGAAGCTACAAGCATACCGGATTTATTGGAATCTATGGGGTTGAGCAGATCCAGTATGTACGAAACGTTTCAGGATAAACAGACGCTATATTACGAGGCCATCCAATATTATAAAAAAATGTCGCAAAAAAAACGCGATCAGATGATACATGCAACTTCTGCGATCGAGGGGATCCGCCAGTATTTCGAGCTGCATATCACGAACGCTTTTGCCACGCACGGTGAAGCTTTCCCCAATGGATGTCTGATTACGAATGCTTCTGTTGGTCTGGATACCGTGGATGAGCCCTTGCAGAATACGATTCGTCAAAGCTTTACGGAATTAGAGCAGCTGTTTTATGAGACGTTAAGGAAAGGGCAAGAAACGGGAGAAATAGCCCCGGAGAAAGATATTAAAATGTTATCGTACCTGCTGCTGAATCTCAACCATAGCATTAACGTAATGGCCAGGATCCAAAGCGATATCCATAAAGTCCATGGTATGATGAACGCGGTCTTCGAGATGCTGTAAACCTATTTTTTTCAACAAATCGGAATGATCGTTCCGAAAATCCACCCCCTTTGAGTGTGAGCTTAGGGGGCAAGCTATCTCCATACTGGAACGATCATTCCTGTATTGTAATACAATAGTTCATAAAAAAGGAGTGCTTAACATGAATGAAAACGCAAAGGAAAGAGTGGAGAAATCTGTTTCAACATGGATCACCATGATTCTTGCTGTTGCCTGTGGATTGATCGCTGCAAATCTTTATTATACACAACCTTTAATTGAATCGATCAGCTCGAACATAGGGTTATCTTCGGAAGCCGCAGGTTTGATCGTCACGCTGACCCAAATCGGCTACGGGATCGGCTTATTATTTATAGTCCCTTTGGGAGATTTGCTTGAAAACCGCAAATTGGTGGTTACGCTGCTGATTCTGACGTCTATTGTTTTGATCATCGCCGCTGAAGCCCGAAGTGCGGCTCTGTTTCTTGCCGCTTCCTTGTTTATAGGTGTCGGGTCCGTTGCGGCCCAGATCCTAGTTCCATACGCGGCGCATCTTTCCCCTGAGAAGACGCGTGGACGTAATGTAGGCAACGTAATGAGCGGTCTGTTATTGGGTATTATGCTGGCCCGTCCGGTTTCGAGTATGGTGGATACATATTTCGGCTGGCATGCCATCTTTATTATTTCCTCCGCTATGCTCTTGGTACTGGCTCTTGTATTGGCAAAAGTCCTTCCGGCAAGGCGGCCGCAAACGAAGGACAAATATCCGGTAATCATCTCATCCATGCTGCATCTGCTCAAGACAACGCCGATTCTGCGGCGCCGCGCACTGTATCACGCGTTTTTGTTCGGCATGTTTAGTCTGTTCTGGACAACGGTTCCGCTCGTTTTAACGAGTCCAGTGTTTCATTTTTCTTCAACAGGTGTAGCACTGTTCGCTTTGGCAGGGGTTTCTGGTGCGGTGGCAGCGCCTATAGCTGGCCGCTTTGCAGATAAAGGCTTGATCCGTTCGGCAACCGGATGGTCCATCGCGCTGGTGATTCTATCGGAAGTTTTGCCAATTATGTTTTCTGGAGGTTCTATATTTTCTATCGTTATCCTCGTCCTTGCTGCTATTTTGCTCGACATGGGCGTGTCCGCCAATTTGGTGTTGGGACAGCGAGCGATCTTCGCTTTGGGAGCTGAGGTGCGCAGCCGACTGAACGGCATGTATATGGCGATCTTTTTTGCGGGTGGAGCCATAGGCTCCGCAGCCGGGGGATGGGCTTACGCCATAGGCGGCTGGAAAGCGGCGATGTGGGTTGGCGTTCTTTTTCCGATCTTGGCATTACTGTACTTTTTTACGGAAAAAAGGGGAGCACTCGCCGATATAAGTTGAATGATGGTGTCGAGTCTGTCGTGAATGCGACATTGATTTTTTAAATGGCTCTAGTTGAGCACGTGAATATATCGGAGTCCATGTTTGACATAGCCGCGTAAAATCGCGGCTTTTTTAATTTTTGCGCAGCCATAATTTAAACATGAATCGAAATTGCAGGTATTTTATCAGCAAGGAAAAATATGGATCTCCATTTGCTTTACCGATAGCATTTCGAATCTTGTAGTGTGTTATTCTAGGTTGGTCAAAAAGACTAAACGGTTAAACAAACGGGGGGATTAGGTGAATCAGGAAATCGCAGCCGATATCGCTAAGGAGTTCAAAAACAACCAAAAGGTGCTGATCGCCATCGGTGATGAAACAAGACAAGCCATTCTTAAAACATTGATAGAGGGACCGCAAAATCCCGGAATGCGAGTGGGAGAGATCAGGTTGAATACTCATCTATCTCGTCCAGCCGTTTCTCATCATTTGAAGATTTTAAAAGATGCTCAGATTGTAAGTGTTCGTAAAGAAGGGACCATCAATTACTATAGGCTGGATTCGAGAAGCAAGCTTCAGTCATTAAAAAATCTAGTTCATGTAATCGAAAGAGCGTTGTTGCAATGTGAATAAATCGTAAGAACAGAAGGAGTGGTCACAGATGTATCGAACCGTCGAGGCGGCAAACGGTGTTCAAATTCCTCAGCTTGGTTTTGGCGTGTATAAAATCGAGAAGGGAGCTGTCTTTGAAAAAACCATCGCAGCGGCAATTCAATCGGGATATCGTCATTTTGATACAGCGAAAATATACGGCAATGAAGAAGCGTTGGGACGAGAATTGCAAAAAAGCGGTCTTCCACGAGAAGAGCTGTTCATTACTTCCAAGGTATGGACAACCGATCTTGGATATCACGCAACGAAGAAGGCGTTTGAGCAGACCTGTCGGAAACTGAATGTTACGTATCTCGATATGTATTTGATTCATTTTGCTGGCCCTCATTACGAGAAAGCATGGGCGGCGATGGAGGATTTGTACATGGAAGGGAGAATAAAAGTCATCGGCGTAGCAAATTTCGAAATCGAGCATTTGGAGCATCTCAAAATGCAATCTCGGATATTACCGATGATCAATCAGATCGAAACGCACCCGGAGTTTCAACAACACGATTTGCATGATTATATGGTTCGTGATCGGATACTGCATGAAGCATGGGGTCCATTGGGACAAGGAAACAAGGCATTACTGGAGCATCCGGTTCTCGTTGAGACTGCCCATCATCATCAAAAGTCAGTTGCACAAGTCATATTACGCTGGCATATAAATCGGGGAGTTATTATCATCCCTAAATCGTCAAATTTGCAAAGGATAAAGGAAAATAGCGAAATTTTTGACTTTGACCTGAGCGATGAGGAAATGGACAGAATCCGGGAACTAGACACGGGTACAAGAAATTCGGTTAACCCGACTGGCTACATGATAAATCCGATTTACATACAGTTGATGAAGCTATTTGTAAAATAAGTGCGGGCTGGATTTAAACGAAATAGCACAATTCAGTTGAACAGGAGGATTGAATGCTTTTATGGTAAACTTCTATTTAAGAAGTCTAGGCAAGTAAGGAGTGGAGTAGTTGTTTGCTGAGCAGCGGCATCAAATTATTATTCAGAAACTGAATCAGGACAAATCGATCCGAGCGTCGGAGCTCATAGAGCATTTCGGGGTTTCATTCGAGACGATCAGACGTGACCTCGAATATTTAGAAAGCGAAGGCTACCTGCGGCGGGTGCACGGCGGTGCGATTCTGAATGAGCCCGACTATAGCCGGGAAATCCCGCTGCCGATCCGCGAATCTATATATATGGAAGAGAAGACGGAGCTTTCTCAAATTGCGGTTCGTTATGTGACCGAAGGAATGTCCATCGCGCTTGACCCAAGTACGACGAACACCCAGATTGCTAAAGCGCTGAAGGCCAAATTCGATCGATTAACCGTTATTACAAACTCGCTTCCGATCGTGAACGAATTGGTTTCGATGCCGGGTTATACGGTGATTATGACCGGGGGCGTTATTCGTCACGAAGAGCAAAGCATCATCGGCGATCTGGCGGAAGAGTTTACATCGCGCTTTCATGCGGATTTGTTCTTTATGAGTATGAGCGGGGTTACGTTAGAAGCTGGAATTACGGATAACGCCATCGGCGAAGTCCAAGTGAAAAAAATAATGCACGCGAACGCGAAGCGCTGCATCGCCCTCGCAGACAGCAGCAAGTTCGGACAAAATTCATTTATCAAAGTATGCGGAGTAACAGAAGTCGAACGCTTTGTGACGGATTCCAAAATCGACCGGGATATTGTTGATACATTTAGCAAAAACGGCATCGAAATCGTATACCAATAATAGGATCACATGAACGATTTTTGGTTTCCACGAACCAGGGATCGTTTTTTTTATATTTATGGGGCGGTTTTTGGTTATAAGGGGTTGTATTCATGTGTATTTATGTCGCAGCATAATCAACTTTTAACCCCGATAGTAGCTTGACTCGATCCATTGAATTAACTAGGTAGTTCATGATCTATTCGAGGCATATTCGGTCAACGGATTTCGAAAGAAAAAAGGTTGTAAATCATAAATAATTGTATGTGATTGATTGTATATATGTGGTATTATCTGTATTAATCAAGGGTCAAGAAAATAAACGATTGCTTCTCAAAGGGAGGAGAAACCAATGAAAATCCACTTTCTTGGAACAGCTGCGGCGGAAGGATTCCCAAACCCGTTTTGCCGCTGTGACACCTGCTGCAACGCGAGATCGCTCGGAGGAAAAAACATTCGTACCAGAAGCTCTGTATTAATCGATGGCGTTATCAAGGTTGACTATTCCGCAGATTCCCATATGCAGGCGCTCCGTGATCGGATCGACTTGGGCGCGGTTGAGCATCTATTGTTTACGCATACGCATTACGATCATTTTCAACCATCGGATTTGTACAACCGAATGGAAGGATTTGCGCACGGTATCGATCACCCCTTACATATCTATGGCAACGATGTTGCGATTAGCCAGAGCGTTACTGCACTTGGTCCGGACGCTAGAGGCAGGTTTGCGTTCCACTTATTGCGCCCGTTCGAGACGATTTCACTCGGCGACACACAAGTCACCCCTTTGCTCGCGAATCATGACCAAATGGAAACTTGTTTGCTGTTTCACATAGAAAAAGGGGGCAAAACGCTATTTTACGGCAATGACACCGGATGGCTGCATGACGATACTTGGAAATGGCTTCAAGGCAAAGTGATTGATATGGCGATACTCGATTGCACGCACAGCTTTACGAACAATAATCAAAATCCAAACCATATGGGGATTGAAACCGTGCTGGAGGTTCAGCGCGTGTGGCGGGAAGAAGGTACGCTTGGAAGTAATGGCCTTGTATACGTGACTCATTTTACACATAACTCCGGATTTTTGCATGATGATTTTGAACGCGCTTTCGAACCCGCGGGCATTAAGGTGGCTTACGATGGCCTGATAGTAGACCTATGACGAGTGACAGCAGCAACGCAATAGAACAGCGCCAGATTAGGATTGTCGGTATCGTAACGGCGCTAACCCTCTTCGGAGACTCGATGCTGTACATTGTCCTCCCTGTGTATTGGAAGGAAGCGGGACTGGACGCGCTTTGGCAGGTAGGCGTACTGCTGTCGATAAACCGACTAGTAAGGCTGCCCCTTAATCCTGTTATTGGCTGGTTGTATCACCGCATGTCGCTTCGAACCGGTCTGTTCATCTCCGTATTGCTCGCGGCTCTAACCACCGTAGGATACGGCGTCTTCAAAGGCTTCGTTCTTTGGATAGCTTTGCGAGCGGTGTGGGGGATTGCATGGTCCTTGATGCGAATGGGCGGATACTTGACCGTCATTCGCTACTCCGACGATACGAATCGAGGGCGCTTAATGGGAACGTATAACGGGTTGTGGCGCCTTGGCAGCTTGGTAGGCGTGCTGTTCGGAGGATTGCTTGTGCCCTTCTTCGGATTACAGTCCGTCTCGATATGGTTTGGCATGATGGCATTGGTCGGACTTCCGTTGATCGCGGCATCCATAAGTCAGGGGAAAGCATCCGGATCACACCAAATGGAATTACCTCGCGGTAACAGAAGTAAGGTGTGGTCGCTTCAGGTGAAGAAAATCGTGATAAGCGGATTAATTATATCGTTGCTGCACGCCGTGTTCGGCGCGACACTTACGTATCTTATCGATACGAGTTATCCAACGGGGATCCCGTGGTTCGGATTGATTATCGGCAGTACGGCGTTAGGCGGCGTATTGACAGCGCTGCGCTGTGCTTGGGAGCCGTTCTTGGCCCGATGGTTCGGACAGCGTACGGATGGGCCGAGAGGAAGGCTGCCTTTATTTATGCTGTCGTTGGCGGGTGCGGCGGCTGGTTACGCATTACTTCCGTGGCAGCTGCCGATTGGTATTTGGATTGTTATTGTTATTTTCGTCATGATAACAAGCACCGCGCTGGGTACGATCATGGACGCTATGGCTTCTGACGCAGCCAAGAGCACTTCCGTTATTACAGTCATGACCGCTTATTCCGTATCTACCGATTTAGGGGCGGCGATCGGCCCGACGTTGATTTATTGGGTAGTCGGTTTGCAGTATGGCGTGACATCGATGTATTTGGCGTGTGCTGCTGTATTCATTTTAATCGGGTTATGGTATTGGAAAGAATATGAGACAAAGGGGCGGGTATACCTTGGTGAAAAAGCTGAAGTTTCGTGAGGATGGAACGTTTGTTATCGTACAGTTTTCTGATGTAGAGTTTATTGACGCTGAGGACCTGGATCCGGAGACGCCGCTTCTCGACTCGATGACGAAGGCGACGATGGAGAGAATCATCGCAATTGAGCAGCCGGATCTTGTTGTGTTTGCAGGCGACTTGACGGCAAGCGCTAGAAGCAAAGATCCGCTTCAATCGTTCCGAAGCGCGGTCGCTGTTGCTGAAGAAAGCCGCGTGGCATGGGCGGCTGTGTTTGGCAATCATGACTCGGAAGGGAGCTTGCCTCGAAAGAGAATGCATGAGGAGCAGCTCCTGCATGAATATTGCGTTGCCCAACCGGATCCTCCGGGAGTTAGCGGAGCGGGAAACTATGTGCTGACGATTGACGATCGGGCAGGGAAGCCAGCGGCCGCGTTGTTTTTTCTCGACAGCGGCGATTACTCACCGATTGCTGCGGTGGGCGGATACGACTGGATACGCCGTGATCAAATCGAATGGTATGTATCCGAATCTCGGCAATTGGCCGAACGGAATGGCGGGGCGCCTTTGCCCGCACTGGCTTTTTTTCATATTCCGCTGCCGGAATACGATGAGGTATGGAAGACGAGCGTATGCGAGGGCCATTGCAGCGAATGGATCAGCTCGCCGAAGGTAAATTCAGGCTTGTTCGCCGCCATGGTAGAGATGGGCGATGTTATGGGCACATTCGTCGGTCATGACCACTCTAACGATTATTGCGGGACACTCCACGGCATACGTCTATGCTACGGGAGGTCTACTCGTTACGTTAGTTATGTAGACGGTATGCGTAAGGATAAGTTTCCGACGGGAGCAAGAGTCATTCGATTAAAAGCGGGCGAACGACAGTTCGAGACATGGATCCGCCAGAGCGACGGACTTGTCGCGGAATTACCGTTGCATGAGCCGGACGCTCAGCTTCATCGATAGAATATCAAGGGTAGAGTATTGATTCACAACCTTTTCCACGCAATTTCTCTTCATCCTGAAAATAAAGTTCCTAAAGAGTTAACAATAAGCTACGAATCTTCTTCCTTTCATACTGAGCCACATTCAATCTGCCTCTTTCTTTTAGAATGTTGTCTTGACGCCACCATACTATCTGAGGGATTGAACGTGGCTTTTTTCTCGATCTTGTGAATAGCGGATGGCCGCATGAAAGGGGGTGATGCGACAGACGGGATTCATACCAAAGGATGCTGGTGTTATCAATCAGTAGTTTAAATCGAAAGTTGGAAGGAGATATTGTGATGAGCTTACGTTGGCAGAAATTCACTGTGGTTTCTCTTCTTACCAGTTTCATGCTGTATCCCATTTTGTTGTTTGCCGGACCAGTACAAGCATCAACCGCTGCAGACGAGTACGATTTGCTGAGGGAGAGGTGGCATGTATATTTGACAGGGGGGACGGCAATCGATACGTCGGACACGGAAATTGCAGCGAAAATCAGTCAAATCGAAACAAACGCGAACAAGTACTGGGCAGCGATGAACAAAAACGCCGGGCGAACTTATTTGTGGAGTGATCTGGCAAACTGGAGCGTTTCCAGTACGATTTCATCCAACTATGTAAGGCTGAAGGAAATGGCACTGGCCTATGCTACAACAGGATCATCCCTGAGAGGAAATGAGCAGCTAGCTGCTGACATTCTGAGTGGACTGGACTGGATGTATGCTAACAAATATAACGAAACGAAGGGTGAAACGGGCAATTGGTGGGATTGGGAGATCGGCGTGCCGATGAACCTGACGGATGCGATGATTTTAATTTATGATCAAATGTCCGCAACGCAAAAAACAAACTACACGAAGGCATTGGACAAATTCGTTCCGGATCCAACCTATCGTACAAATTCCCCTTCACTCCAAGAAACGGGTGCGAATCGGCTTGATAAAGCGCTGATTGTCTCTTTGCGCGGCGTGCTGAGCAAGACGGATGCCAAGATGGCTCAAGGCCGTGATGCGATCAGCCAGGTGTTGTTGTATGTGCAGAGCAGGGACGGGTTTTACGAGGATGGGTCGTTTATCCAACATGACTATGTCGCGTATACAGGAAGCTACGGTGCCGTTCTGCTCGAAGACATGGCGAAGCTGCTGTACCTCCTTGGCGGTTCGAGTTGGGACGTTACGGACCCGAATATCGCTAATGTCATTCGTTGGGTAACAGAGGCGTACCGCCCTTTTCTGTATAAAGGCGCCATGATGGATACGGTACGAGGACGTGCGATATCGCGCGAAGCATCACAGGATCATCAGGCGGGACGGAAAATCTTGGCTTCACTCGTCATGCTGGCGGACGGCCTGAACGCTCGGGATGCAGCGACGGTACGCCAAATTGCTAAAGGCCAAATGATGTCGGATACAACGTTCCCGAGTTATACGGAGGGGCTGTCCATCTTCAGTATCGGCAAAATAAAAGCATTAATGGGCGATCCATCCGTTGAACCCGCTGGCGATATGATCGATACGCATATTTTCGCTGGTATGGATCGCGCCGTACACTTAAGGCCTGAATTCGGACTGGCGCTTGGTTTGTTCTCAACGCGCATTTCTGCTTTTGAATATGGTAACGGCGAAAATACCAAGCCATGGTGGCAAGGCGCGGGTGCCGCATATTTGTACAACGGGGATCAGACGCAGTTTTCAGGAGCCTATTGGCCAACGATCAATCCGGTGAGATTGCCGGGAACGACTACGGACGGCTCTACGAGCACCGTGGGCTCTTTCAGCTTTAAATTCAATACGTCGAATTGGGTAGGAGGCTCATCGATTGATGGCCCTTACGGAACGGTCGGTATGGAATTTTCGATGTCGAAAAATACGGGTACTCCGTTATCAGGCAAAAAGTCATGGTTTCTATTCGGCGATAAATATATAGCGCTCGGATCCGACATTTCGAGTACTGGAGGTCGCGCTGTAGAGACGATCGTTGAAAATCGGAAGCTGAATGAGAGCGGGTCAAATACGTTGACGGTGGATGGAACGGCTAAGCCTTCAACGACCGGGTGGACGGAAACGATGACAGGCGTGCAGTGGGCGCATCTGTCTGGCAGCGTACCGGGATCGGATATCGCGTACGTATTCCCTGGAGGAGCGACAGTTCGTGGTCTACGTGAAACGCGTTCCGGATCCTGGAAGGATATAAACACCGATGGAAGCGATAAGATGGTATCCGCACAATACGCAAGCCTCGCGCTGAATCACGGCGTCGATCCGGTGCAAGCCTCCTATGCATATGCCGTTTACCCGGGAGCGTCGACGACTGAGGCAGCAGACTATGCGGCAGACCCTAGCTTCACTGTATTGAAAAACACAGGAAACGTACAGGCGGTCATGGATACCACGGATCAAATGGCGGTCGGAGCAAACTTTTGGACGGATTCGGTTGAAACCGTCCAAGTGAACGGAGCAGATTACTTGACAAGTAATAAGAAAGCATCCGTCACCATTGCCGAGAACGGAAATGAGCTGCAAATCGGGGTTTCAGACCCGACGCAAGCAAACGGTGGCACCATTGAAGTCGAACTTCACCGTGCAACAACCGGCGCGCTGCTGCTTGATCCAGGCGTTACAGTGAAACAGTTTTCACCGACTACGATATTGGAAGTGAAAACGGCAGGAGCGATTGGAAAAACGTTCCTGGCTAAACTGAGTACAGGGTCAACGATGCCGCCAGCGGCGCCTCAATTGATCGAAGCCTTGCCAGGACCCGGTTCAGCTACGCTGAAATGGAACGCAAGCGCCGGAGCTAACGGATACCGCATTTATTACGGGACAGCGCCCGGCAGTTATTCGAAAACCGTTGATATTTCGACAGTCAGCGGTAACAACCAGTATACGGTCACGGGCCTATCCAGCGGGACAACGTATTATTTTGCGATAAAAGCCCTTAACAGCTCTGGTGTTGAAAGCGCCGCATCCAATGAATTATCCGTAACGCTTGGTTATGCAATCTTACCTTCCGATGATGCCTACGTTCGCAGCGGGTCTTATGCAAACAGCAACTTTGGCTCTTCCGATCAATTGGTCGTAAAAAACGATCCCAACTCCGGCTACCACCGATACTCTTATTTGAAATTTGATTTATCGCAGCTGCCGGAACAAGTTAAAAGCGCGCAGATCCGTCTGGTTCCGACAAGTGCCGGACTCGCAAACACAAAAGGCGTCGCTTATGAAGTAAGCAATCATACATGGACAGAAAACGGCATTACTTGGAACAATAAGCCTGCTGCCGGCAGCCTGATCGGAAACTGGACCGTCCCTGCAGCCGGAACACCCGTAACCATTGATGTAACCGCACAAGTGAATGCAGCCTTGGTTGGTGAACGGACGATCGCCGTTCAGCTCGCTCAAACGACCAACTACGGCTCGAACGGCTGGATTATTTACGGCTCTAAGGAACATACGGATCCAGCTTACCGGCCTGTGCTTCTGTTCGAACGACAGGATAAGGTTCCGCCCGACACGATAGCCACGTTATCCCCGGAGCAGCCGGACGGCCACAACGGTTGGTATGTCCATCCTGTAACGTTATCATTAGCCTCTAAGGATCCATTATCGGGAGTAACTGAATCGGTTTACAGCCTGGACGGGGGAAGCACATGGCAGGCATACACTGGACCCGTTACATTCAGTCAAGATGACAAATATACAATAAGCTACCGATCAAAGGATGATGCGGGTAACGTAGAGCCCGCAAAGACGATTGAATTTAATCTGGATACAGAGGCCCCTCTTATTACGGTTGACGATCCGGCAGCAGAAAGCTACAGTATGGATCAGGACTTATTGCCGCAATTTGATGTAAGCGATGATCTGTCCGGCGTCGATCAGACGAAGACAACGTTGTTGCTTGACGGACAGCCTATGGAGCAAGGCGCAACGATCTCGCTTTATACTCTTTCACTGGGCAGTCATTCATTAGAAATTACAGGTTACGATTCAGCAGGAAATATAGGGAGGGCCAGTGTGGACTTTCAAACGACTGCGACTAGCGAATCGCTCAAAGCGCTGGTCGCAAGATTTGAGAAGGACGGCTGGATTGACAACAACGGTATCGCAAACAGCTTGAGACAAAAGCTCGACCAGGGTGAACTGAACAGTTTCATCCATGAAATTCAAGCACAGATCGGCAAACATGTTCATAGCGATGCCGCACGCTACTTACTACTGCATGCACAGGCATTGATTTAGTTGGACAGGAAGAACATGGAATGCCTAATGTTGATTTCTTGTTACGCGTATTGAAAAAGCAACTTTAGAAATTAGCTCGATACTTCTTTTTCAACGAGTGAGATGGGGATAGCGGTTGTTTTATTATGCCGAGTTATTTAATGAAAAGAGTTTTGCCGGTCTATGATACAAGTTATGAAAGACTTTGAAAGCCGCATTGTATGCGGCTTTTTTTGTTTTAGATTGCTATGGGAGGGATTAATTTTGAACACTTGAGTTCATTTTTGCACAAAAGGGACTCCATGAATTGAACTGTCTTTCATGAATTGCCTGTGGGTATAATCGAATTGCAAAAGGTACCACACTAACGGCAAAGGAGTTGATGCCGTATTCTGGACGAAAGAAGTACCCGGATTTTGACGCTGCTTCATGAGGCAGCCGATTATGTGTCGCTGGAAGAACTAATGCAGAAGGTCGGTATCTCCAGACGAACCGTTTATTATGATATGGAAAAAATAAACGACTACTTGAAAGCGGTTCATCTTCCGCCGGTCAAATATGTCAGGACAGTTGGCTATTATTTGCCTGATGAAAGCCGGGCCAGTCTTCCGCAGTCGACCGGGAAGCCTCATGCACAGCAGTACTATCTGTCCCCACGCGAAAGAATGGCCTGGATGTCGCTCTATCTGTTATCGGCGGAGGCTCCGCTCTTTGTTCATCATCTGACGGACCTTTTGCAGGTGAGCCGTGGGACTGTGCTCAAGGATTTGAATACGGTCCGGTCGGACATGAAGGCCACGAATCTCAAGGTAACCTACGACCGCAAGCGGGGCTATGGCGTACATGGGGAGGAACGTCACAAGCGGAAGGCCCTGAGCTATTATTTCGGGCAGATTTTCGGCGATGCAGACTGGGAGCAGGTATTTAACCGGAACCCGGAATCGGAAAGGCCGGATCTCGCCCAATGCTTATTTCCCCCTATGAAGTCGGGACATCTGAAGCGGGTTTATCGCCTGATCTCGGATAGCGAAATAACGCTGGGCGTAGATTTGACGGACGAGATGCTGTTTCATTTGACGGCACGCTTCTTGTTATATGTACGACGGATTCAGGCCAAACAGTTTGTCTCGATAGACGAAGATGAACGAAGCGTACTGCGGAGGATGCCAGAGTTTGAAGTCGCCTCAGAGGTTGCTGAAGGTCTTGGCCAAATGTTCGGCGTCTCCATCCCGGATGAAGAAGTCTGCTACTTGACGATGCATCTGCTGGGAGCGAGGGTCAATCGGATGGAACAGATGACCGGATCCGAAGAAGTGCTGAAGCAGCTTCGGCAAGTGACCAGACAGATGACAGATGATTTTCAGCGTTACGCCTGCGTATTTCTGCCGAACCGGGAAGCGATGGAGGAGAATCTGCTTGTCCATTTGAAGCCGGCTTATTACCGGATCATATACGGACTCGGCCTTGAAAATCCGCTGCTCGAAAATATCCTTTCCAAGTACAGGGAAGTATTCGAGCTGACCCGCCGTTCCGCGGCAGCGTTCGAACAACTGGTTGGACGTCAACTTGATGATAACGAAATCGGATATCTCGCCATGCATTTCGGCGGCTGGCTGCGCAGAGAAAACACGAAGCCGGCCGTACGGAGACAGGCTGCCATCGTCTGCGTCAACGGCATTTCCGCTTCGCGGATGTTGAAATCGCAGCTGGAGAACCTCTTCTCGGCAGTGGATATTACAGCGATACTCTCGCTGCGGAAATACGAGTCGTTTGATGAAGAACATGTTGATTTTATTTTCTCAACGGTACCACTGCCGGATAGCAAAGTGCCCGTTCTCTTAGTGAATCCGATTCTCAGCGATAAGGATAAGGAGCATCTGCTGAACCAGGTCAACATGGTAGCCGGCCGTAAATCAAAGACCCCGGCATATTCGGTTCAAGCGCTGCTGGACATCGTCCATAAATACGCAGCGGTTAGGGATGAAGCAGGACTTACGGAGGAGCTTAACCACTACTTGTCCGTTGGGAAAACATGGCTGAGTGAAGCACGCAAGCCATCACTATCGGATCTGCTCACTGGACAGATGATCCAAATGAAAAGAGGAGCGGCCGACTGGCGGAGCGCCATTCGCGATGCCTCCGAACCCCTGCTGAAGGATGGGCGCATCGATGAAGCCTATATCGATGCGATGATCTCCAAGGTGGAGGCGCTCGGCCCTTACATCGTCGTTGCACCGGGCATCGCGATTGCGCATGGCAAGCCGCAGGATGGAGTCCGGCGACTGGGAATCAGTCTGCTGCGGCTGGAGCAACCCGTCGCCTTCTCAGAAGAAGCAAGGCATCAAGTTCAGATCATTCTGGTACTGGCGGCGATTGACGGCGAATCCCACCTCAAAGCGCTGTCGGAGCTGACCATCCTGCTCAGGGAGAAGGAGAACCTGATCCGTCTGAAAGAGGCCAAGACAAAAGAACAGATACTGCAGCAATTATACACCGGTCTTTAGCATCGATTAGAATACCGGACTTGGGAGAGATGAGAATGAAATTTTTGGAACCGTTACTAATAGCCTTGGATGTGGAGGCCGAGACGGCCGAAGAAGCCATCCGCTTAGCAGGAGAACTGCTAGCGAAAGCGGGGGCGGCGGAAGAACGTTATGCCGATGCCATGGTGAAATCTTACCGTGACAGAGGCCCGTACTTTGTTCTTGCACCTCATATCGCACTTCCGCATGCCCGTGCGGAGGATGGGGTAAAGGAAGCGTCCGTCTCGCTGATTAAATTGAAGAAACCGGTCGTTTTCGGTCATGCGGCTAACGACCCGGTACAGCTTGTGTTTGCGCTCGGCGGCTCCTCTAGTTCGGAGCATATCGCCATGCTGCGCAAGCTGACCACCTTGCTGAGCTGCCCGGGCAGCATTGAACAATTCATGCAGGCAACTGATGTAGAGACAATCCAACAACTGATTAGGGGGAACGAACAATGAAAATTTTATGCGTATGCGGTCTTGGACAAGGAACGAGTCTGATTTTGAGAATGAATGTGGAGAACGTGCTTAGCGGAATGGGAATAAATGCCGACGTGGAGCATACCGACGTCTCAACGGCATCCGGAACCGCAGCCGACTATATCATTACAAGCAACGAACTAGCCCAAAGCCTTCAAGGGCATGCGGCCCAAATCGTTATCGTCAACAACTATTTTGACAATAACGAAATCAAACAGAAGCTGGAAGAAGTGCTGTAAACCATTAGAAAGGGAGAGGGCATATGGACGTACTTTTTTGGATTGCCACCAACATTTTTGGAACGCCCGCCATTCTGCTCGGATTTATCGTTCTGGTCGGCCTTCTGCTTCAGAAGAAATCAACGAGTCAGCTTGTAAGCGGCACCTTCAAAGCGATCATTGGCTTCCTCATCATCGGTGCAGGCTCTGATGTCATCGTAAAAGCCTTGAATGTATTCGAGCCGATGTGGAAAGAAGTTTTCGGATTGGAGAGCGGATCCCTCGGTACCTTCATGGGGCAGGAGGCATTCAATTCGAAATTCGGCAGCGCCGTTACGCTTGCCATGCTTATCGGCTTTCTGATCAACGTTCTGCTGGCCCGATTTACCCGGTTTAAATTTATTTATCTGACCGGGCACATGATGTTCTGGACATCAACCGTATTTGCAGGCGTTATCGTTCATGCGGCCAGCGGCATCTCGATCTGGAAGCTGGTTCTGATGATCGCTGTCGTCCTTGGTGTGTACTGGACATTCCAGCCGGCGCTGGTTCAGCCGTTCCTGCGTAAAATTACGGGCAACGATAACATTGCGCTTGGTCACACCTCGGCCTCGGTTGCTTTGCTTGCTGCCTTGTTCGGTAAATTGTTCGGCAACAAAAACAACGATTCCGAGAAAATCAAAGTACCAAAAGGCTTTGAGTTCCTCCGCGATTCCAACGTCATCACGGCGCTCAGCATGGGGGTTTTGTTCCTGATCGGGGCCATAATCCTATCAACGAAGGGCACGCCGGCGGCTGCGGAACTGATGAAACAATCGGGTGACCAGAACTTTATTATCTACTCCATTATCCAATCGTTCACATTTGCAGGCGGAATCTCCATCGTTCTGATGGGCGTCCGGATGTTCGTCGGCGAGCTGGTTCCGGCCTTCAACGGGATCGCTACCAAACTCGTGCCAGGCGCCAAACCGGCACTGGATGCGCCAGTTGTGTACCCTTACGCACCGAATGCGGTGGTTCTTGGCTTCCTGGGAGCTTTCGCCGGAGCGATTATCTGGCTGCTTGTACTTGGCAACACCGTTTCATACATTTTCGTGCCAACAATGATCGTTTTATTCTTCCACGGCGCTACGGCAGGGGTGTTCGGGAACTCGACAGGCGGTGTCCGCGGGGCCGTCATCGGCGGCTTCATTACTTCAACCGTTGTAGCTTGGGGACAGTTTCTGATGGTTCGCTTCTTCATCGCCTCGACGGTGCCGGATACGGCCATGTGGGCAGCTGATTCCGATATGTTCATTATTGGACCGATTCTGCACTTCCTGGCGAAGCTGTTCTTTTAGAGGTTATTCAAAAAGTCATCTTTTTGAATTTTGAACACGCACTTTTTGAACGCGCCTTTTTAGAAATCCGGGCAGGTTCATATTTTTACAGAGAGTGGAGGAGAAACGATATGGGCTTTATTCGTACTTTACATGGAGATATCAGCAAAGAGGAGCTGGGCTTTACGTATTCCCACGAACATATCGTATGCCGTCCGGCCTATTGGCAGGAGCGGGGAGAGGACGATTTGCTCCTGGACGATAAAGAGAAGTCCAAACGGGACGTTCTTGATTTTAAACAACACGGCGGACGCTCGATCGTGGACGCTACAGCCATCGATTATGGACGGGATGTTCAGGCGGTACAGGAAATCGCACTTGAAACCGGCATTCACATCGTAGGTACGGCAGGCTTCAATAAGAGCTTTCTGTGGGACGCCAAAATCAAAGAGGAGCTTAAACCGCTGACGGGCCATTATGAAACCTACGCACAGTGGATTGAAGCGAAAAGCATCAACGAGCTGGCGGATTTCGTCATCCGGGAGGTGGAAGAAGGGCTGGAAGGCTCTTCTTTCAAAGCGGGCCAGGTTAAATTCGGGACAGGCTATAACCGCATCACGCCTCTGGAGGAGAAGACGCTGCGCGCTGTAGCGCGCGCCCATCATGAGACAAAGGCCCCCATTCATTCCCATACCGAAGTTGGCACCATGGCACTGGAGCAAATTGAGCTCCTGAAGAGCGAAGGTGTGGAGTTGTCTTTTTTGAGCCTGGGACATATGGACCGCAATCCCGATCCCTACTACCATGAGCAGATTGCAGCAACGGGAGCTTACATGAGCTTTGACGGCATCGGCAAAATCAAGTATGCACCGGAAAGCACCCGCATCTCGCTTATTCTTGAGCTTGTCCGCAAGGGCTTCGAAGATCAAATTCTCATCAGCGGAGATACCGCCCGGAAAACCTACTACAAGCATTACGACCAGGGTCTCGGTCTGGAGTACATTATTTCCAAATGGGTACCGCGCTTTGTGGATGAAGCGAACCGAAGCGGCTTTGACGGACGAAAACTGGTGGAGAAATTTTTCGTAAGCAATCCGGCCAACTGCTTTTCATTTAAAAAGTAAGGGGTGCGCTCGCTATGAAATTCGAACTCGAAAATTCGGTTGAGGTGAAGGATAAAATTCGCCAACTCCACGCTGCCATACTTCCTATCGGTGCCGTTGAAGCGCATGGTCCGCATCTTCCGCTGGGCACGGATAACCTGCTTGCGACCAAACTCGCGGACAAATTGGCGGAGCGGACGGAAAGCTTCGTTCTGCCGACCCTCCCCTATGGCCAAGTATGGAGCCTGCGCAATTTCCCGGGGAGCATCAACGTCTCAAACGAAGCGCTCATTCGGCTGCTTGCAGATATCGGTGAAAGCTTGTACCAGCAGGGATTCCGCATTTTCGTCATGGTCAACGGCCATCTCGGCAATGCGGTTGCGCTGAAGGAAGCTGCGAGAGTGTTATACGAACGAGTTCCCGAACTGAAGGTATTCTATTTCTTTTATCCTGGCACGAAGGAAGTAACGGCTCTGGTACGGGAAGCTTCGGCTGCACACGGGAGTTATATGCATGCAGATGAGATCGAGACATCCTATATGCTCTATCTCGCGGGCGAATATGTGGACATGAGCAAGGCGATCGACGGTGCCCCGCATATCCCGCTCGAAGCGGATTGCACGCCAACACCGTGGGAGGAGATGACTTCCTCTGCCGTACTTGGGGATGCAACGCTGGCAACGAGGGAGAAGGGGGAGAAGATTATCGAGCGCAGCCTGGAAGTGATGGCCGATATGGTTCTCCGGGCTAAAAGAGCATTGTCAACCGATGATCAACCGGAACAGAACAGATAGCATTGTAAATACAGGAACAACGAGGTGAAAGAGACGATGATGAACACCTATTTTGATGTGATTGGCGGGTTGTTGAACAAAGTTCGAACCGAGCAGGCCAAGTCGATCCGTGAAGCGGCGGAGAAGGTGGCGACCTGTATTCAGCAGGGCGGAATTATTCACTTGTTCGGCTGCGGACATTCGCATATATTGACCGAAGAAGTTTTTTACCGAGCAGGCGGACTCGTACCGATTCGTCCGATTCTTGTAGAAAAGCTGATGCTTCACGAAGGCGCGGTCCGTTCGTCCGAGCTGGAAAGACAAAACGACCTAGCGGTCGATTTTATGAAGGAGCAGGATATTCGCGAAGGCGAGATTGTATTCGTACTGTCCACTTCAGGACGAAATCCCGTCCCCGTAGATGTCGCTTTGATGGCCAAGGAGAAGGGGGCCTTTACTGTAGGTATTACCTCACTGGAATATTCCAAAAGTATGCCGTCCCGGCACAAAAGCGGCAAGCACCTTGCGGATGCCGTTGATCTTGTCATCGACAACTTCTCGGTCAAGGGAGATGCCGTATTGAGCCATCCGGGCCTCCAGGTGCCTTTCACGCCGAGCTCGACGGTCGTTGGGGCCCTCATTTTGAACTCCCTGTTCGCCGAATCTATTGAGATTATGATTGAAAAAGGCTTCAACCCTCCTGTATTTCTCAGCGGAAATATCGATGGTTCCGATGAACACAACAAAGCGTTGGTTGAGGCATACAAAGGACGGATCGCTTTACTGGCATGATGAGGATGTAGAGAGCGAGTAAAGAAAATATACGAGGTTTGCCATAGAAGAGCTGGATCTTGAACAACAAATAAAACAGGCCGCCTGGCAAGGATGGGGTAGATGAACGGCAGAATACGGAAGAAAGGAGCCGTAACTTACGATTTCTGCAAGTGAACTGCCTCGGCAGGCGGTTACAGGATGAGGAGGAAAGACATGTTCGCACAAACCGTAACCATACAAAATGAGCAGGGCTTTCATGTCCGTCCGGCTCAGCTTTTCTCGGAAAAAGCAGGACAGTTTGGAGCAGAGGTTCATCTAAAGACTAGCGAAGGACGTTCCGCGGATTGCAAAAGCATGCTGGAGCTAATGACGCTCGGCGTTGAACAAGGAGCTGTCGTGACCATCGAAGCTAACGGAGATGGAGAACAAGAGGTAGTCGAAGCTCTGATACAGCTAGTCGAAAGCAAGTTTGGTGAAGCCTGATGAAGAGGCTGCATATTCAAGGAATCGGCGTATCGGAGGGAATCCGGATCGCAAAGGCATACATCTACAAGTCTTCGCGAGAAGCCAGCAGCGACAGCAGCCCCGATGCAGAGCTTATTCCGAATACCCCGGCCGCTATCGATGCCGAGCTTATCAAGCTCCGTGAAGCCAAAGCCCGCTGCGCGGAACAATTGGAGGAGCTGACGGAGAAAGCGAAGGAAGCCGTGGGCGAAGAGCAAGCCGGTATTCTTGCAGGACAGCGGAAGCTTCTGGACGATCCTGCCTTCTATCCGAAGATGGAGGCACGGGTCCGAGAGAAGCTGGAACCAGCGCCAAGGGCCGTTGCCGAAATGGTGAGCCAGGTCGCTGCCATGCTGGAAAGCATGAACAATGATTATATGAGGGAGCGCGCCGCGGACATCCGCGATATCGGCAGCCGCCTTCTCGCCTGTCTGTCGCCCGGAGAAACGCACGGCTTTACGGGGATTACCGAACAGGTTATCCTAGTTGCCGACGATTTAGCGCCATCGGATACGGTGCAGCTGGACCCCGACTTGGTGATCGGCTTTATCACCCGGACAGGAGGTGCGACCTCGCATACCGCTATTCTCGCCCGGTCGCTCGGAATTGCCGCTATCGTCGGCGCAGGTGACGGCGTTGACGGTATTGAGGACGGCGATACGCTCGTCCTTGACGGAACAGCCGGGCTTTGCATTGCCCGGCCGCACGAGGCGGAAGCCGAGCTGTATCGGCTCCGCATGCAGCAGGACCTCGAGCGCAGGCAGTCGCTCGAGGAGTACGCGGCGCGTCCGGCAGTGACCGCCGACGGCGCGCGCGTGGAGCTCGCGGCGAACATCGGCAGCGCCGCGGAAGCCGAGACCGCCGTCCGGCAGGGCGCGGACGGCGTAGGGTTGTTCCGCACGGAGTTCCTGTTCATGAACGCCCCGGCCATGCCGGGCGAGGAGGAGCAGTTCCGTGCGTATCAGGAAGCGGCCCGGATGATGGAGGGCCGCCCCGTGATCATCCGCACGATGGACATCGGCGGAGATAAGGAGCTGCCGTATCTGCAGCTGCCAAAGGAAGCGAACCCGTTCCTGGGTTTCCGTGCGATACGGGTAGGACTTGTCCGCCAGGAGCTGCTTCGCACGCAGCTGCGGGCGGTGCTGCGGGCCAGCGCCTTTGGTACGGTAAAGGTGATGTTCCCGATGATCTCCGGCCTGCAGGAATGGAGGCAGGCGAGAGCCATCCTCACAGAAGTACAGGCAGAATTGAGGAAGGATGGCATCCGGTTCGACGAGAAGATGGAAGTTGGCATCATGGTTGAGATTCCCTCAACGGCCGTATTGGCGGAACTATTCGCGAGCGAAGTCGATTTCTTCAGCATCGGTACGAACGACCTCGTGCAGTACACGGTCGCAGCGGACCGCATGAATGAACACGTTGCGCACCTGTACGATTATTTCCATCCAGCCGTGCTACAGTTAATCCGCACGGTCATTGAAGCTTCCCATGCGGCCGGTAAATGGACCGGCATGTGCGGCAGTATGGCTGGAGATCCGCTGGCGGCACCGCTCTTACTCGGATTAGGGCTCGACGAATGGAGCATGGAGGCTAGCGGTCTTAGCCGGATGAAGGAAAGGCTCGCTGGCCTGGATCGTCAGGAGTGCCGCGAGCTGGCGAAGCGCGTTCTTCGCCTCGATACGCCCCAAGCCGTTCGTCAGGCGCTGGAGGAATTTCATCATTCCAATATGGCAGCGGTATAGATTACGTTTATACTTGGCTTGGCCTATATAGCAGGTGTTGAGGGTGTTCCAAGTAGTGGTAGGCAGTGGTAAGCCTACATGAGAGAGCGCTCGTTTAGGTTAAATAGATGCTGCAAATAAAGAAAAGGCGGTACAGGGGTGGGACTCCTGTGCCGCCTTTTCTTTATTTATTTTCGAATATCGAATGACTTGATTTGAGAGTAGTTTTTCATTTCTGAGTCCAGTCCTTTCCCGAAGGCCGTGACAAATGCGTTATTTCCTCCCTCATAAGATCCATTTTACAAAGAAGTTTGCTTAGCCTTTACGACGCAGTGCATTGGCAATTACGCCTACGATTAAGCCCCAAATCGCATTTACCGCAAAGACACTTACCATTGCCAGTGGATTCGTTAAAGGACCTTGCAATTTTCCATCGAGAAGAGGGGAAGCAATACCGCTTAGGAGGATTGCAAATAAGGCATAACTCAATCCCGAAAAAACAAGAATGACAACGGGAAAAGCAGCTCTTTTGAAAAGAACGATCATGAGCCAGGCCAGAGAGATAAGGACCGTCATCAGAATGCTGCCGAATGCTTGACCGATCAGATCCATGATCCCGGTCATCTTCATGATGGGTCTGACAAGCGCTAAAGCGCCAAGTCCGAGAATCAAAAGCAGGTTTTCTTTCACGATATCGATTGTTTTCATATCCAATCCGTTCCTTTCCGATGTTGTGGATGATCTACGGCCTGATGAAGTCGATAAGCCACTGCCGATTCATCCCCCAACAAGTAAGAATCATGCCGATGCCGGTGCTTCAAGTTCCGGCTGCTGTTAACATTAACAAATCGATGTTGTGAACTTATGACGATACTTTGTGATTTACGTGAAATTTTTTCGATGGATTTTCCGATCTCCTGACAGCCATATTATGCTAGACTACCTATATATTACTTTTAGGAGTCCACATACGATGAAGACATTTACCATCTTGTACATTGAAGACGATCAGGAAATCGGTTCCTGGTCCAAGGACTTTTTAATCGGTCAAGGCTATGAGGTGATATGGAAGAGTTCAGGCCATGATGCGGAAGCAGCAATGGAACGTTGCGATCTAGTCATTTTGGACATTATGCTTCCGGGTCTGGACGGATTCACGGTCGGTCAGCGGCTAAAACGAATCAATCCCGCTGTACCCATCCTGATGCTTACGGCCAGAACCGCTATCGAGGATAAGCTTACGGGCTTGTCTTTTGCCGATGATTATATGACAAAGCCGTTTCATCCGGATGAGTTGGCTGCCCGGATTCAAGTTCTCCTCAGGCGTTCTGTCACTGCGGAACCGGAACAGCTCCTGATACGGCATTTAATCATCGACCGAAAAGGAAGCCGTATATGGAATTCTGAAACTGGGGAAGAGATTGTGCTTACAGGCAAGCAGTTCCATATATTCATGTTTTTCTTGGACCACCTGAACCACATATTGACCCAGAAGCAGATTTATGAAGCCGTTTGGGGCGAACCGCATCTGAACGGAGATAAAACGCTGACCGTTCATATCCGGCATCTGCGCGAGAAGATCGAGCTGGATTCAGGCTCCCCCCAAATTATCGAGACCATCCGCGGGGTAGGATACCGGGTGCGATCATGAAGATCCGCGGCTCGTTAATGAGCAAATATCTGGTCCTTATTTTGACCGCCTTGCTGCTATGGCCGATCATTCCAGCCATGTTTTATTTACCTGGCTATATGTTTAGCGATCATCCCATGTATCGTCCTGAAGAGATAACCCGCATGTGGCAGCAGGAGGCAGTTAACCTGGACGGTGCAGGTAGGGATAGGATTGATACTAGACTGCGGGAGTTGAACGAGGACTATCCGGATGCGGAGATATTCTGGGTGGACCCGTCAGGTGGAACGAATGCGGTCAGTGACCTCTCGGGAGATATACCTAAGCAATGGACATATCTGGATATTCTCTCTATTCAAGCGCAAGACCGTAATCAAGAAACGCTGGTCTTAACTTCCCTCATCGGAAACGATCCGAAGCAAGGTTTTATGGTGATGCGGCTCCCGGAATCCCATATCCTTGACGCAGAGATGTCGCTTTCGGGAAACTTGCCACTAATCTTTCTGTTTTTAATGATCTGTGTAAGCTTCTTTATGCTGTCATGGCTGTTCTTCATTAAGCTTCGCAAAAGACTGGTCCGGCTTCAATCAGCAATGACCGTAAACGGATTGAAAGAAATTCCGAATGAAGTGCAGATTATCAAGGACGACGAGATCGGAGAACTCGAAGGCTCGTTTAACCGGATGGTAAAGGAGCTCAAAGAAAGTCAAAAACGGGAGCGGGAGGAGGAGGAACTGCGTAAGCAATTTATTTCAACGATTTCCCACGATCTTCGAACCCCGTTGACTGTCATCCGGCAGCATGTCCATACCGTTCGCAAAAACCCTGCTTCCTCCCAGGGACAGTTTTCACTTTCTGTCATCGAGCATAAGCTGGATGACCTCAGTAATCTGATGGATAACCTTCTGTCATACACGCTGTTATCGGCGGGGAAGTATCCGCTGCACAAGCAGCCAATTGATATCGTAGAAGAAGTCCGGAATCGAGTGGCTCAGTGGTATCCCGTATTCGAGGCTAAGGAATTTGAAGTCTTTGTCGAGCTTCCTGATGAGACGTTATTTTGGGATGTGGATCCATTGTGGTTTAACCGCATCCTGGACAATGTGTTTCAGAACGTGGTGCGCCATGCGGGGGCGGGTCGGTACATCGGCATTCAAATGATGGATCGTGAAAATCAGCGGATGCTGGTCATCGACGATAAAGGTCCTGGCTTCTGCAACAAGTCACCTGAAAAAGGCGCAGGGATCGGTTTGTCCATTGTTTCGATGATGGCCAGGGAGATGGATATGCAATGGGAAGTGAAATCCGATGAAAATGGAAGTGCATTTTATATTTGGAAGAGCTCATGTTATTGAAAATATAATATAGGTTTACTTCAAAAGATCAGGGAAGAAGCTGCGTACAAGTCGCTCGAAATGACTTATACGCAGCTTCTTTTTTGTACCTATATCGGAAAGAGAGCCGTACTGCTCTCTCGTAAAGGAATTTAACCCAAACTTAAACTTGAGGTCACTTTGCTTTTCGATAAGGGGGATAGAATGAGGTGTAAGGTGAAGACAGAGTTATTTAAGGAGGTACGTTTACCAACATGAAGATGGAGCATGAGCAAGTTTCAGTTGATCTGCAGTCACCGCAATGGATGAAGACGCGTAGAATTTCTGGTTATGGCGCTGCCATAGCGGTGGCGCCGTATCTATTAATTAAAATGGCATGGACTCTCGGTTACTTCATGCCAACCGAGCAAATGGGTGACGCTAGCTGGCGTGCGATCAACGCAGCTACCGCCGTGCTCGCGGCTATCGGAATCCTGCTGGCCATGGCTTTCACCAGGCCGTGGGGCGAACGTCTACCTGCATGGCTGATTGCCTTTCCCGTATGGGTTGGTACCGGACTGCTCGTTCCCATGCTGGTCTTGGCGCCGGTGCTAGGACCGGCAGCTATGACTCGGGATCAGGAGGCGGGGGCCGCCGAGGTTTGGGTGTACGAACAATTTTTCGTCATGATTTCGCTGGTCGGCATCGGCGTTTGTCTGCCTCTGGCCTTCGCAGGGTATGCGAGGACACGGTGGCCGGAGGCGTTCGGTGATTCGATCGACTATAGCAGGTTACCGGGTAATACTTGGAGATTGCAGAATACATTGTCCAGGCTGGTTGGAGCCGGCTGTGTCCTGTTAGGTATCATTAAGGTGTTCTGGGCTGCCGGAGGCACTCTCGGCATTGACCCGGCCAGACTGGACGATCGTGATGTGTGGTGGCATCTGCTGACGTTTAGTACCGGAGCGTGGTCCATCGCGGGGGCGTGGGGATTGCTGGTGCTAACTTCCCGCCGCGGGCCGCAGCGATTTCTGTACCCGATGGCAGCGGCATGGATTTCGTCGGGCATGCTGTTCTCGTATAACCTCTTTTCCGCGATTCGCACCGATTCGCAGTTCTCGCCAGAGTACCAGCTGCTGCGGATGCTAACCACGGAGGCCGGTATCGTCTTCGGCGTAATGATGTTCATGATCATTTTATTCGTTCTGCATGATCGACGACGCGCCTTGTAGGTTTGCCTTACCGGACGATCCGTTGGAACTTCTTATGAAGTCGCGAAAATCGCGGCTTTTTTGTTTAGCTGAATCCATGCATACCAGACCAACCAAGTGAAATGATTGTTCAAAAGTATGATTTTAACAACATGAAGGCATTCTATACACGATTGACTCACTTATATGAAAGTAGTGGAGGAAATGTATGCCTATTTTTAAAGGACTTCGAGTATAAACGAACGTGCTAAAGAATGAAGAAATCGTTCAAGCGAATATATGAATATATCGAACAATAATTGATGTGAATCCGCGGGGTGAATGGATTGGATTTTTTCCAGAGTCAAGAATCGCTGACAACCATGGAATGGATCTTAAGAGGGATTGTTAGCTTCGTTTTTTTGCTTCTTGCAGCTAAAGTCATGGGGCAGCGTTCCATTTCTCAATTGAGGTTTCTCGATTTCATTATGGCTTTAACGCTGGGTAATATTATTGCTCATCCGCTTTCAGATGAAGAATTGGGATTAAAGGGATCTATGATCACGACGATCGTTCTCGTCGTTTTATACATTATAGCGACGTGGTTGAGCCTGAAGTGGCCGTTCTTCAAACACTATCTAGATCCATCTCCCATCACACTCGTTAAAAATGGACTCATCCAGTTTCATAACTTATCTAAAGCCAGAATCTCTATTGATTTTTTATTTTCTGAGCTAAGAAAGGAAAAAGCAGAGGATATACAAAAGGTAGCCCTTGCCGTATGGGAACCGGGTGGAACCATATCGGTTTTCATGGACACCCCGTACCAACCGGTTACTCCGGCAGATCTAAAATTAGAGACGGGGCCGTTTACGATCTCAAGGCCGATCATCATAGATGGAAAAGTCGATATGTCGCTTCTTCAGGAAATGGGTAAAGATTTGGATTGGCTTCATTCAAAAATAGCACCCGCTAATACGAATATCCACGATGTAATACTTGCAACCGTTGAGAACGAAAACGTGCGAGTTTTTTCTGAACCAAAGTAGTAGGGGGGCTCCCGCTACGTTCCCTATTCTTATGATTCCGTTCACCACTTTAGATATTTTTAATATTTTCCATACTTTTTTCTTAAGTTATCTTCCCTAAACTGAATGCATCGGGGAGAGTAACATGGATCAGAAATGAAGGACAAACTAAATCGTGAAAGGATGGATCAAGAAAATCATGAAAAAATGGCTCCGTAAGGATGCTTCGGCGGCCATGTTCTTTCTCGTGCCAAGCGGTATCGGATTTGCACTCTTTTACCTTATTCCATTTGTCATGGGCGTGTACTATTCCTTTATGAGCCAATCGGTAGACGGCCATTTTGTGGGACTCGATAATTACCTGGAGCTGCTTGGAAGTGCCTCCTTCCGCAAGGCGGCATCCAACACGTTTTACTTCAGCGCGGTTAGTGTTCCGCTTATGGTCATGCTGTCTCTCGGGTTAGCGATGCTGCTCCATCAAAATACATATTTTCAAAAATGGCTTCGGACTGCTTATGTCCTGCCGCAGGAGAAGCTCATCGATCTCAGTACAGATGTGCCATTGCATATGAAACAGAATAAACTGCAGCTGCAATTGACAGAGCCTGTTGTTGAGGGGGAAATCAGTTTCCCGGCTGCCCACTATAAAATTCCTTATGCTCAGGAAGGTAAAAGTCATCTGGGTGTAGAAAACATCTTGGAGAATGCTCATGGAACATTCGGCGTCAAACTGAGCTCATATCAGCGCGTGCCACAAGGAGATGTGGATCAAATTGTAGCCCAAATCAGCATTCGTACACATCATCGACCATAGCGCTGCCCGAGTTCAAAGCTGCAGTTATGGCAGGAATGCGCGATCTCAGCGGTACGGCCCCAATCGTGGTACCGAATGATCAAACAACCCTGGCACCGAATGAAACCATGGAGCTGTATGTACTTGCCAATGTGCTGTATTCCTATCTATTCAATCAACTCAGAGTTGATCTGCAAGAAACTTCAGGAGAGGACGTTCACAAATTTCTGTCGCTGAATACCAATTCGGTCAACAACGTCATGAAACAGGTCGCTGCCGGCGAATCTTATCTTATCCATACGCCGGGCAAGAAAGCGGAAGTCCGTGAACGTTTGACGACCGTTTACCAAGACAACAGTTCCAATGTAATATATACGGAATTGGTGATGGCGAGTCAGGAAACACGCCAATCCAAACAGGCGCAGCTTGTAGCTTACTATAAAACACCGGAAAACGAGTTTTTTGAGGCAAAGATCAGTCAATTCTCCGATAAGACAAGTCCGAATGGGAAGAGTCTGGTGACCGTTTGGAGCAAGCTTCCGCAGCATGTGAATCCTTCGCAGCTTGTATTGTATGTCGGAGAAGGTGTATCAAACGGAAAGATGACAGATGTAGGGGAAGAATCAACGGGATCTATCAATACCGTGGGTTTAGCACTTAGCCCTAGAGTTGCCCAACCGGCAACGAATCTGCAAAATGTAGAATTGTTTCCGTACCATCTCACCATTACGAGAGGAGAAGGTACGCTTAGCGCAGGAAAAGATATGCTCAATACCGTTATTCACTATAATCTCTCGAGGAATGGGGATTACGAGACAGGATTATATGACCATAAGCTCATAATGGAGCTGATTGACCCGACAGGCCAGTCCACAGAGAAGACTTTAACACTCGGTACCGATTTGACCATTGGCAACAATAAATCATACTCCATTAACTTGAATAGCAACTTCAGCACAATCGTAAGTGGAGGGGCGATTCGAATCAATCTGTATGATGAGTTCCAAGGGCGGAGAATGCTGCTCGGAAGTCAGGGCTATCCATTTACTTATGAAGAGGACCAGACGAAAAGAACAGATAGCGATTAATCGTATCTGCGGCATAAAAACATACTATAAAAGAACAACAACCCTGAAGATATATTATCTTCGGGGTTGTTTTATAAGGAGCACGAATCCATGAGAAAATAACTCGACCCTACATGGGCGCGGCTAGGCTTTTCAGAAGCACCAGATTTTACGGAATCAGGGAAAAATATAGGGATCGTCATCATTGATAAAATGACCCCTCATCCTGCAATTCAGCATCTAGGCCATCGCCTAAAATACGTCACCGTTCATGACGACTTTTCCGTTACATGCCAAAATATTGCATTAGAAGAACCCGTTGAAAATGAAGGCGCAAGTGGTGTGTACTACTCTATGTGGTGTGCATCTGATGGATGAGGACAGGAGATCCGCTATTTCCCAACAATTGTACCAATTTCAAGACTTAGCGGACACAGAATCCGTTATTCTCGGCTTTTCCCCGTTTTTGCTGTGATTTGCCGGCAATAGCGGAACCTGTGTCCGCTTAACCTTATGTTTAGCACCTTTGCTTACAAATAGCGGAATCACGGTCCACACGGCGTTGGTCGTATAGCTTCTTGCTCATAAATCCCCACTAAAGAATCATTGGTTTCCCATATGGGTTTCCAAGAATGACGGGGCGGCTTACATTAACAAAAATAAAACCGGCACAATGATGTGCCGGTTAACGAATAATACTGATACCTAAAAAAGCCATAGATACATAATAGTCTATAAAAAAAATCAATATAAGTCTATTACTTTTTTTGGATAAATTGTATGTTATATAAGCGACCGCGGCGCAAAAACGATCAACCCAAGATACTGAAGGGAGAAACCTTGCATGATTACACTCAGGAAAATCACGTTAGAAAACCGACGTTCCATATTTAATCTGGAGGTCTCAGAAGATCAACGGCGCTTCGTAGCGTCCAATTTGTCGAGCGTGGCTTCGTGTTATGTCCTTGCAACCAATGAGGGACATCCATTCCCATTTGCCATTTACGCGGATGAACAGCCGGTCGGTTTTGTTATGATTACTTACAGAATCAACGGGTACGAACTCCCGACAATCGCAGACAACAGCTATTGCATTCTGCGGCTGATGATTGACAAGCAATATCAGAACAGAGGTTATGGTCGGGAAGCCATGAAAAAAATCCTGGAATTTATCCGCACCTTTCCGGCAGGGCCCGCACAATTCTGCTGGATTCCTTATAAGGCTGAGAACGCGGCCGCCAAAAAGCTTTATGAAAGCTACGGCTTCCGTGACAACGGCGAAATCATCGAAAACGAGCAAATAACCGTTTTACGACTTTGATTCACTGCTTCAATGCATCAACCTTTGAAAGCCGCATGTTATGCGGCTTTTTTGCAATCGCAAAAAACGGAATTAATGAGGTTGGTTTTTTGCTCCCCACTCACATAACTGTTCCAAAACGGGTAATAGCGTTTCCGCTTTATCTGTAAGACTGTACTCGACTTTGGGGGGGACTTGAGGATACTCTTTTCGTGTCACCAGACCATCCGCTTCCAATTCTTTGAGTTGTGAGCTCAATGTTTTGTAAGTAATCGCTCCAATTTGTCTCTTCAGATCATTAAAGCGAACCGGTTGATTTTCTGCCAAGAGGTACATAATAACCATTTTCCATTTACCACCAATAATCGAAATTGTATAACCAAAAGGTGTATCTTGAACATTCTTAACTTTACCTTTATATTCAGCCATACTCATACTTTACACTATCCTTTCGGGTAGTACCTATCATAAATGTGCGTACTACTTTTTTATTTGTGCTCAGTCTATACTAACCTTACTTTGATGTAAAGGAGAGAAACAAATGACTACAAAAACAATACGACTGCTAATGCCACAATGGCAAGGAGGAAACAACCCGAACTACTCTTTTGGAGCCGAGCTGCTTGCTTGGCTAGCTCCCGACAGTGATCAGCCCCTTATCCACGTACCCGTTCAAGCTTATGATGGAACTCCGCTTGAAAACGAGAACAGCATGAATGGAAGAAAACAGCTGCTTGAACAGCTAGAAGCTGCTCATCATCTTATTGAGGCTCATAAGCCGGATCGCATTGTCATGTTTGGTGGTGATTGTCTGGTTGAACAAGCTCCGTTTGCCTATTTAAACGAACGGTACGACGGGGAGTTGGGTTTAATATGGATCGATGCTCACTCTGATCTGGTCAATTATGTCGGGTATGATAACGGACACGCATTGCCTCTAGGGAATCTTTTGGGAGAAGGAGATGAGGAGTTCGCAAAACATGTGAAAACCCCGCTAAAACCTGAAAACGTCTTTATTGCGGGATTAGCGGCTCCTACAGAAGAAGAAGTTGCAGTAATCTCAGAAGCGTTTCAAAGACTAGGTGTTGCACCTACAGAACCAGACACGGAAATGATTCAAAGACTTGGTATTCGAACGGCCGGAACGAAAGAGTTAGCGAGCAGCACTGAATCTATAAAAGAATGGATCAAACAAAGCGGTATTAAGCACCTGGCTATTCACCTTGATCTAGACGTGCTTGATCCAAAGGCATTCCGTTCTTTACTATTCGCCAACCCTGAAGAACCATTTAATTTATCTCCTAAGGGAACCATGCAAATGCCTCAACTACTGAGTTTGATCAAGGAATTATCTGAAGCGACACATGTCGTTGGGTTAGGTATAACAGAGCATTTGCCGTGGGACTCCATCAACCTGAAGAATCTCCTTGGAGAAATACCTATTTTAAATAACTAAAGGCATCAATAATATTTAATAGAATAATGAACGGCAAAATCATAAAAAATACACCCACGCACTTTAGGGTGTATTTTTATGTAGTGGAAAGTATATTGGGACTTTTACATGATTGGGACGATTGGAGGGAACTCGAAAGTAATCCGAGTCTAGCCTACCGTTAGTCCCATAACGATGAGAATGCACGCAACGCTCATCAAGATCCCGCCAGGATGAGGGCGGCGAATGGCCCAATGAGAAATGATCGCACCATACAAAAAAGAACTACCGGCAAGCAGGCTAATCACGAGCCTTGCGTCCTGTTCAAGCCAGATGGCTGCGGCGATTAAGGCGAGTCCGCTCAGCAACCAGTTGAAGGTGCTAAAGTGTAATAGCAGTGCCACAAGCTTTTGCAGCGGTTCAGAGATCCGCCCATTCGCTGCAAAATTCGCCTCGATCGGCCTGATAATAAGCCGTTTCATCAATATACCGTGAATCACCGCCGTGACGCCGCCGATGGCACCGGCCGCTGTCAATAGAATACTATTCAAGTCCATATTCATACACCTCCAGCACCCCTTTAGTACGATTTCGTAGTAATTTTCTGGGTTCAATTTACCATCCGATACGAAATCGTGTCAATAAGGAATTTTGCCTGCCTGTCTAAATGCCCAATCACGTGATGCAAAAGGTGTCGATGCCAAGCTATAACTTGGTTCAAGAAAATAATCCTATAGGTTATTGAAATTAATACGAACTCGTATTAAAATGGTCGCAGAAGTATATTACGAAATCGTACGATAGGGAGTGACCGGTATAAAACATCTATATGACCTTTTCCTCAAGACCGGTCTGCGTCCGTTTGCTTTTATGACCGATACGCTTCAACTCGAACAAAAAGTGACTCGTTCAGATATGTCAACACTGCTCATATTGCTCCTACGCGGGGATTTGACCATGTCTGAGTTGGCCGCCGAGATGGGGGCACCACTAAGTTCAATGACAAGCATTGCTAAGCGGCTTGAACGTAAATGCTTGATCGCACGAGCTACGTCTGCACAAGACCAACGGGTTAAGCTCGTCACGCTGACGCAGGAAGGTCTGCAGCTGGCGAAAGAATGGGAGCAAATCATGATGGCGATGCTGGGCAGATTGGAGGCGGCATTTACGCCGGAAGAACTGGAGCAATTCACAACTCTCCTGTTCAAGGCAGCCAGGGTTTTCCAGGATGGGGGGCCTGTTACACCTCAAGAAGTAAAGCGTCTTCCCATAAAGATTCAGATTGAGGAATAACCGGTTGTAAACCGGATTTTTCCGGTAAATTACTACGAAATCGTACTAAAAGGAGCGAGTGGACATGAGGATTATTATCTACACAGGTAAAGGCGGCGTCGGCAAGACGAGTATTGCGGCGGCGACGGCTGTGAAAATGGCAGAACAAGGCAAACGAACCCTTATTCTGAGCACAGATGCGGCACATAGTTTAGCGGATTCGCTGGCGGTACCGATCGGGCCGGATCCCGTCCAAATCAGCGACAACTTGTGGGGACAGGAAGTGAACGCCATCCGCGAGACGGAGCGCAATTGGGGAACCGTCCAAGTCTGGCTCTCCAAATTACTCGACAAAGCGCAGCTGAAAGATGTCACGACAGAAGAAATGCTTGTGTTTCCAGGCATGGAGGAGCTCTTCAGTTTACTGAAAATCAAGGAATACGCGGAAAGCGGACAATATGACGTAATGGTGGTGGATTGCGCCCCGACCGGAGAGACGCTTCGTCTGCTAAGCTACCCGAACGTATTGAATTGGTGGCTCGAGAAAATATTCCCGACCGAACGCAAACTGATCAAGCTCGTGCGGCCGGTTGCCAAAATTGTAAAGGATATAGAGCTCCCTTCAGATGACGTGCTGGACAGTATCGAGCGTTTGGCACGCGGTTTGGAGGATATGCAGCGGCTCGTTCTGGATCCGGAGATCACGTCGGTTAGAATCGTGCTGAATCCCGAAAAGATGGTTCTTGCCGAAGCGAAGCGCTCCTTTACATATTTGAATTTGTTCGGGTTCAATACGGATGCTGTGATCGTTAATCGGGTGCTGCCGGATGAGGCGGGAGAAGGATTTTTCGCACATTGGCGGGATATTCAAAAGAAATACGAGGAAGAAATCGTATTGAACTTCCATCCGCTTCCGATTCTGAAAGCACCTATGATGCAAAAGGAAGTTATCGGACTCCCCATTCTTAAAGAATTAGCGGATATCGTCTATGTCGATCGGGATCCTTCTGCAATGTTTTACCATGGCATAACGGAGACGATTCGTGAAGAGGAGGGAGAAATGCTGTTGGAGCTGATGATTCCCTTTATCGATAAGGAAGATCTAAATCTAATGCAGACGGGCGATGAATTGACGGTAGATGCCGGTGCTTACAAACGCAAGGTCATTTTACCAAGAACGTTGATGGGACGCCAAGTTGCAGGCGCGAGGTATGCGGAGGACCGGCTTATCATTCGTTTTGGCAAACGGGAATTGGAAATGAGTGCGAAGGATCAATGAAAAGCGAGTGCTTAGGAGGGAACGAGTGATGGAAAGAATGCCTCGATTGGAGTTTTTATTGGAAAACTTGGAGCGGCATCAAGCCAAGAAGCATGTAAAAAACGCGGTTAAGGAATGGCTGCTTGCTTCGCGATCCGTGATCGACAGTGTCATCGACACGATGGAGGAGGATAAAACTACTCCTGTTGCCCGCAAAATCAATATATCAAAGGAATAGCGATTGCTCGTTAAAAAAAAGCAGATCCAAATGAAGGCCATTCCTCTGCCTTGGGGATGGTCTTCAACTTGCCGAGTCATAAAATAAAAGTAAAGCATTTCTTTGTCATAAGGAATGCTTTTTATTATTGTCAAAAATCATTGGGATATCTTTATAACAATATAAATATAATAAAAAACATCAATTATTTATTGCAAAACGATAAATTTGTTGATAAAATCAAATTCATAAATATCAAGTGAGGTGCTTTTTTATGAAACGAGGATCCACTCTCTTTTTAAGGATTGCTGTTATTCTTATTGGGATTCCAGTTCTTGCTTTGTGCGTATTTGTGGTACCAGAGATAGCGAATTTTATGGCAGAATTGTATCCAGATCATACTTATTTGAAATATCTCGTTTTCATCGATTTGTATGCAACGGCGATACCTTTTTACTTTGCTTTGTATCAAGCTTATAAGCTTCTAGGCTATATTGATAAGAACAAAGCTTTCTCGGAATTATCCGTACGCGTTCTAAAGAATATAAAAAACTGTGCAGTCATAATCAGCAGCTTGTTTGTGGTAGGCATGCCGCTCTTCTACCTGATCGCGGAGAAAGACGATGCTCCAGGTATTATACTCATTGGAATGGCCCTGATCTTTGCGTCCATGGTGATTGCCGTTTTTGCTGCTGTTCTTCAAAAGCTTCTAAAAGAGGCAATTGATTTAAAATCTGAAAATGATTTGACGGTCTGAGGTGATAAACTATGGCGATTATAATCAATATTGATGTCATGCTGGCTAAACGAAAAATGAGCGTAACCGAACTTTCGGAGAGGGTTGGAATAACCATGGCGAACCTTTCTATATTGAAAAATGGAAAGGCCAAGGCCATTAGGCTTTCAACTTTAGAAGCCATTTGCAAAGCGCTGGAATGCCAACCTGGAGATATTTTAGAATACCAAAGTGAAGAGAACACGTAAGGATCATCATAAAGCAGGGATCTAAAAAGTCGCCATTTTGGCGATTTTTTTTGCGATTCATAGCCGATGGGATGGAGGTCTGATGAGAAACAAAGCTGGCAGGCCGTTTAGTTTGCTAAGCAGGCCAGGATCAAAGTTCCTAATATGTGGTAAAATGGTTGTCGAGAACAATTGAAGAGGAGCTGGATACTTGATTCGGGGAGTAATAATCGAAGGGTTGTCAACTGCTGGAAAAACATCATTGTTTTCTGCAATCAAGGAAATACACAGTCAAGAGTCTAATGTTGAAAAATCGATAATTGCAATAAGTGAACACTATTCACAAGTTTTGCATTCATACCAAGGCGTCTTGAGATCAATGGATAAAGATGAACATATTCTACTATTAAATCATCATGTTGATTATCTTGAGCTTCAATACAGTTGGATTGATTCACTTGGCCATACGAAACCATCAAACGGTATATTTTATCTTTTGGAGAGATTCCATTTAAATCATCGAGCGGCATTTTCAAATTCTTCAAACATTGAGGTATCAGAAAAACGATTATTAAGACTGAATGCACATTGTGTGCTTTTAACTCTGTCTGAAGATGCAGTGGAGCCAAGGTTTATTGAAAGTCGTAGCAACGCTTGGAAATCATATGTGATGGAAAATCACTCCACGGTAACGGAGGCATGTCATAAGTTCTTAGAGGACCAGGATCAACTTCGCATGTGTGCGAAACAATCACTAATTCCCACTTTAGAGATCAACACAGATGAAGCAGACTGGAATTCTTATGCAAGCCAAATACTCAAGGGATTATACTAACAGCTAGTCATATAATGAAGGGGGCGAATATGATGATTCTTTTAAGAAGTATATTGATTGTACTATTCGTATCTTTAATCGGGTGTCAGCAAAATACAACGCAAACAGAAAACCTAACTACTGATTCAGATCTAGATGGTTTTGTGGAGCCGGAACCTTCGGATTGGGTGAAATACATAACGCCAGTCAGAGAGTATATGTATTATAGAACACAAGCCGTGCTTAACAAGGATATTCATATTCTGTGGGATCATTACCCAGATCTAAAAGAGAATATGGACCACAAACAAGGAGTCGATGTTGAGAAGAATGAGGTTGAATCCTTAAATCAACATGTTCATTTGTTGGATGCTAACTATAATATTGAAGGTTATGAACGAATTAAAGTGAAAACGATAAACGATAATGAAGTGGAAGTTCTTATCCATGCAAGCATGATTTATTTGAGAGATGATTTTGATGAGTCCGGAGGAGAATATTTAATTAAGGTCTTCTTAGAACGTAAGAACAAACATTGGACCGTCGTAAAAACTGACGAATATACTTTACCAGAATACAAAGAATGGATGAAGGGAAAGGAACAGATATAATCCCCCTTGTTAAGCAAACTAAGCTAATGGAAACCATAGCTGAATAATGAGTTGAAGGCAGCCGGCAAGTATGATCGGCTGCCTTTATTTTAGGTGTGTAGTCGCAAAAAGCAGTTACTCAAACCCATTCGCCGAAGATTGTATGAGCCTTGCTCCAATCCACGCCCAGACTGCCTTGCCAGCCAGCCCAAGGCATCTCCATGTCGGAACGGCCCTTGGTGTTGTCCAGACCGAACTCGGCGTTGATGATCGACTCCATGTTCGTCCAGCGATCCGGGGCAAGCTCCAGGAGGCGGTTGGGGAGCACACCGACCATAGCTAACGCCTGGAGCATACCACGGCGTATGCCGCTATGCCCTTTGATGATTTTCTCGGACGTGAGCCGTTTCTCGTATTTCCCTGGTGTCTCGCCCGCTTCCGCGCGGTCCAGACTATGCAGCAGCTGGCTGAAGGCCTGCTTGTCTTCTTCCGTTGGTTGATTAGGTTCTTCCTCCAGCAGAGTGACGAACTCGGTCATGTCTACATACGCGCCAAAGCTCGATCCGCTGTAATTATTGCCCAGATGCATCGCATAACGGATGTAGGACAGGTTGTCCCAGCCTTCGTCGCGATGGCTGAATGCGCATACCCTGCAGGCAAGAACTCGCTCAGATTCCTCATACGCATGCGCCCGCGCGTGTATCATGGAATGGTAACTGGCCAGCGAGGATATGGCTCGCGGGTAACTCCCGCCAACCCCGGCGACAAAGGCGCTGCCAACGCTGCTCCAGGAAAGGATAGAGTTTGTCTGGAGCTCGATCAGCTTGTCGATGATTTCGTCATGACGGATGTACTGCAGATCGTTTGGGACCCACCCGCTGGCGTGGAGCAGCTCCTGCTCGGACGGAGCAAGTGTATCCGTCTTATAGATGGAAACCTCGCGTTCCGGGTCATAGTTATGATTCGAGTGGTGGTACAGCTTTTTCAAAACGCGCATCAGCTTGTTATTCATGGATAACTCCTTTCAATCGAGCTGGGAATACACCCACTCATCTGATAACCTTGGGTTGCCACATTCCATTATAATAGTAACGGGAAACGTACTATATTTCTATCCTAGTAAGTCGCTTGTGGATCAGCCTCAAAAGTACATTAATATATAGCAGGGGACTGGATCGGACGTTAATCCAAGCTGACCAGCATTCATCATCACTAGAAGCGCTTTGGTCTGCATCCATGAGGATGAATTTCATGAATGAACAGAGCCGAGGAATGACAATATAAGAATGTGGTATACATTTCATTTTCCAAAGGAGGATTTCTGTTATGGCTCACCAGAAGAGAAGGAAAGAAGCTGCCTGGAAGTCACGAAAGCAAGAACAGCATCCCCATGGTAAAATCAAATCGCTCAAGGAATTGTCCAGCGAATAGAATGAAGCGTATACTACTTGGAAGCGAAAGACTGTCGGTGTAAAATACCGGCAGTCTTCTTTCTTGTAGAATCATCAGATATTTTGATTTACTTTCTTCTTGTTATCACTTAACATGTGGATAATAAGAGATAAGGAAGGTGTTTAAAATGAATGCTAAAGAAGCAGCGTTGTTACTTGGGGTTCATTACAAAACGATTCTTAACATGATTAATGATGGGCGTTTAGCCGCATCGAAAAACGATTCCGGAGATTGGGTAATTAGCGAGAGCGATTTGGCTGCTCGTGAGCAACAGATTGATGATAAGGAGTTTGTAACGATATACACCCATATGGCAGTACAAATGATTGAAAAAGCACATCATCGTGCTATAAACGCAGCAAGAGAAGAACTCATTCATGTTGCTCGTGCAATGATAAAGGTTAAAGACAATCGAAACGAGTTGAATCAGCAAGTAAAACGTCTTCAGAATGCATTGGATGCGTATAAAGCAGCTGAAGCATTCACACTCACTGTGGATTCAATCAAAAAACAAGCGGAAATTGAGAATCACTAGTACTTTGATGCCCATAAGATATCTCTAAGCTCGGAGGCCGTTCGCCAATTAATTTGAGCATACATATAAAATGAGGTTAATACTCAATGTCTTAATAAGGCAAAGGATGATCCTGGCGATTGCAGTTGAATTTCACTAATCACGCATGCAAGCATAATGGATTCTTGTAGAAAGCTTTGCCGAATATCACCTAAGTCAACGACCGTTGACCAACCAAGATCGCTAAGAAGTACCTTGACCTGATCTTTGGAAGGTGCATGGTTTCCGGATACGAACATGATTGGTAAACCTTCTTTATATTGGGGATGACTCATGATTTTATCGCTAACTGTATTCAGTGTCTTAACAACATGACTCTCTGGTAAAATGGATTGGATGACTTCTCCTGCTGAAGTATTTGTAAGGAGCAAGCGCGGGCCGTTGTCAAAATGGACGGCATTGCTTACATCAATAACCGTTTTGTTTTTTAGATACACAGGATCGATGGTTTCAATCACTTCTATCATACTGGACCAAGGGAGAGCCGCAATAATAACCTCGCCAAATTGAGCTGCTTCAGCAAATGATGCAATATCCCCAGCATCCCCTACCTCGTGTTTCCAAAGATTGTGTTTCCTGCTATGGGGTGTTCGACTACTGATGAGAATTTGATGACCTGATTTCGCAAGTCCTTTCCCTAATGATTGACCTACATTTCCCGCTCCGAGGATTCCAATTCGCATGGATATCATCTCCTTTCTAAGTGTGATTGTATTCTCTTTTAAATATCGATAACAATTAGGCACTTTTTTGTATCCAAGCTTTAGCTTAAAGAACCATGATACACTATGGATAAAAATGGAGGGGGGAAACGAATGCCTGTACAACGAAATGAATGTCCGGTTGAGATCGTAATTTCCATGTTAAGCGGGAGATGGAAAATTCCAATCTATAGATATTTGTTTAAAAGCTCAATACCCGTTCGGTATAGCGAATTGCTGCGGCATTTACCAGCCATTTCGAAGAAAATATTGACTGAGCAGCTTCGTGAGCTTGAGCGAGATGGAATCATCGATAGAAAATCGTATCCGGAGCCTCGGCCTAGAGTCGAATATACGCTGACACCGATGGGACGAACCATGATTGAATTTCTCGATACGATGAGCGAGTGGGGGAAAAAGCACATCCTATCCGAATGTGAGATACAGGCGCAAAAAAGACAGCAACGGTAGGCGAAGCAATAGAGGCAAGTCCGCTGGTTATCATATGCCTGCTTGATTACCGTACTGGGTGTGATCTTCTCGAACCGATTGAAGTCTTCATGGAAGGAAAAGTTCTGGTCAATTTGACGATCGGAACACCCAAAGAAGCCCGGGAGATGGCAAGGTGGGCCGAAGTCCGAGGTGCTGGCCATCTGAATGGCGTCATTATGACCTCGAGCATGATTGAAGCTATCAAGCGCTCGCCAATAAAGGGAAGCAATGGTTTAAACCGCTGAACTTAGAAGAGAGTCCGATCGAGATAGATCGGACTCTTTTCTCTATATAACATTAGAGTCATTTAGACCGAAATGGGCTGACAAATGAACAGTGTTGAAAGAAAAATATAGAAAAACATCTTGACATTGGAGCTCACTCCAATGTTACTTTGAATTCATGGAAAAACTTTATTCGATACAAGAGGTTTCGCAGTTACTTGGGATTCCAAAGGATACGCTTCGGTATTATGACCGGATTGGAATCGTATCGCCGTCCCGTGAAGACAATCGGTACCGCAGGTATTCGAAGAACGATCTCATCGATTTGATGAATATTCAAATCATGCAGTATGCAGACTTCACTCTTGACGAAATCAAGGGAACGTTTGGATTCCACAGGATGGAGAATGTAGACCCTGCTTATTGCCGTGAGGTTGCTTCGTTCCTCGATGCCAAGAATGCAGAAACGCGTAGGAAAATGGCCCATTTGGAAAAGGTCAGTCAATTGCTCGACGTAGCAGCCGAAACGCTAAGGGACTTTAATCAAGAAAGCGACCAACGGCTGGCAGAAATCGTTCGTGAGCTTTACCGGTCTATTCGCAAGAAGGAACCGGGAATATCCGAGGAGGGATGTCATGGGCATCAAGGTTAGGAATTTTTATTTTCTGATTGCTGGCATTCTGGCGATACTGTTTGCCTTTACGCACGCATGGAACGGGCAAACCGCTGTACTGCCAACGCTTGATGTGAGTGCGATAACGTTGGACACCCGAATAGTATTCATGTATGTCTGGCATATCATCACGGCGGAAAATTTGGTCCTCGGCATCGTGTTCATTTTCATGTCATTCCAAAGCGAGCGATTGAAGATCCGGTATGCCGCATGGACCATCGTGTCGCTTCTAATCATCCGGTTGATGGTCATTCTTGGCATAACAGCTTTACAAGACGTATCGGCACTTACGGATACGTTAATTGATTCGATTGCGATCGTAATCTATGTCACCTTCATCATTATGGGCATAAGAAGGAAGCCAAAGGGGTTCGGAGGTCAGACGTCGAAATCCGGTCAAGTGGAGTGAAGGGTACCAAGCCGGGAGAAAGCTTCGCTGGCAGCTATGAGCCGTGGATGGAAAAGACCGTGACAATTCATTGAAAAGACTATCCTTTCCCGGGCGGTCCAGTGAAAAGGATAAAGAGAATACTACTTTGAAGAGATAGACTGTCGGCGAAATTCCCGGCAGTCTTCTTTATTGTAATAATCTTTCCATCTTAGCTGTATCAAGGAAAGCATGAATGGTTGGCTAATGCTATTTATCTTTGTGCCTACGCATTTGCATTGGGACCTGAAAATCCGAATCGCCCATGGGAGACTGATCATTTCGTCCTGTTCCATGTTCGGTTGCGAGTTCCTAAAATTGTAAAATAGTCTAGATATCATGTTTAATTTGCTAAGTGTTATGTAATCGCTATCATCCTATAATTTACTTGGAAAGGAGGTAAAAGGAAAAAACAATTCAACAATATGAGGAGGTAGATGATGTTTAAATCAGTAGGAAAATGATGACGGTTATTCTTGCAGCTACCATGAGTTTTGGTTTGTTTGCAACAACTTCAAGTGCAGCAACCGACTATTGGCAAAATTGGACCGATGGTGGCGGAACGGTTAATGCTGTAAACGGCTCCGGGGGCAATTACAGCGTGACATGGCAAAATACCGGAAATTTTGTCGTCGGCAAAGGCTGGAATACCGGATCGCCTAACCGAACAATTAACTACAATGCAGGCGTCTGGGCGCCTTCCGGCAATGGGTATTTGACTCTCTACGGATGGACGAGAAACGCACTCATTGAATATTACGTCGTGGATAGCTGGGGTACTTATCGGCCTACAGGAACATATAAAGGGACGGTGACAAGTGATGGGGGCACATATGACATCTATACGACCATGCGATACAACGCGCCTTCCATTGACGGAACTCAAACGTTTGCCCAGTACTGGAGTGTTCGACAATCGAAAAGAGCGACCGGGGTCAACTCCTCCATTACGTTCAGCAACCACGTGAACGCACGGGCTAGCAAGGGAATGAATCTGGGAAGCAGCTGGTCATACCAGGTGTTAGCTACAGAGGGTTATCAAAGTAGCGGAAGCTCTAACGTAACAGTATGGTAACCAATCGCCATCAGTAAACTCAACCAACGGGCGCGGTGGGGAACGTCTTTCACGATAAGCCCGGCTCGAGCGATCTGATATGGTTTAAACGAATCCACCGTGCTGGAATCAGCAAGCCTTGACATGGAAACAGTCGGATGGACCGTTCCCCTCTGTTCTCCGCGTTAGTCCGGATACGTTGCGGGCCGTTATTCGCCCAGACGAACGGCCTTCGACGTAAAGGGGAGGCGAGTTAAATGCCGTAATGGCCTATCATTTTCCCTATCAGCTTAAAGGAGATATACCAATGAGAAAGCTATGCATGTTCTTTTTAATAGCAACAATGGTGGTGATCGGCGCTTGTTCGCAAGATAAGCCTGAAAAGAAAGATGATTTTGTATTTGTGGAAGGTGGGACCTTTAAGAACAACCAGTCTAACTACGTTGAAAAAAATGCAACCGTATCAAACTTTTACATCGGCAAATATGAGGTCACTCAAAAAGAATGGGTGGAAGTCATGGGCAGGAATCCCTCTGCATTCAAAGGCGACCATTTGCCGGTGGAAATGGTGAGCTGGTATGACGTTGTGGAGTACTGTAATCAAAGAAGCATTCAAGAGGGCTTAAAACCGTATTACAACATAGACAAGGGCAAAAAAGATCCGAAGAATAGAAATGATAACGATCAGATCAAATGGACCGTTTCGATCAATGAGGGAGCTAACGGTTACCGATTGCCTACAGAAGCGGAGTGGGAATATGCTGCAGGCGGAGGTCAGAACAGCAAGGGTTATATCTACAGCGGAAGTAATAATGCCGACGAGGTTGCATGGTATTGGAAAAACGCCGGAGACAACTACCTATCTGGGGAATTGAACTGGCCTATCATAGAGAGCAATCATAATAAAACAAAATCGATCGGTACCCAGAAACCCAACGAGTTGGGAATTTACGATATGTCTGGCAACGTAAGGGAGTGGTGCTGGGACTGGCATGGCGACTTGGATAGTCAAAGCGGTTCCTTCCGAGTAGTAAAGGGCGGCGGTTGGATCGGCGACGTCAGCAACAACGAGATATCCTTCCGAGGCAAGTTCGATCCCAATGGCTTTGGCCCCGATCAAGGTTTTCGTGTCGTTCGCGGAGAAATATGACATTTAGTAGTCATATTTCTTTTTTTATTTTTATGCTTTGGATGAAATTCATAACAAACAATAGAGAGAATACAATGTACGGTCAATGGCATGATCAGGGACGCCTACTAGATTACGAAGATGCGCAAGATCGATCGGAGTTAAATGGTTTGTGATCGTGTTGGAGTGAGGTACTAAAAAAATGGAGGCGGAAATCATTGCAAACGAAGGTTGAATCATTTAATATGGATATCATATGTCCATAAATAAGGGCGATCTTAAGAAGGAAGGAGAGAAAACATGCTTTAATTATGGATAATATAGATCCATTGAAGTGTTTTGAATCGCCAATACTTGCGATTATGGCGGCTCGGCGGGCTATCTCGCCCGCAACCAGAAACTATAGCGGAAAGCGAGATGAAGGTTATGAACGATTTTTTTAATGAAGCGATTTGGGAAAAGGCTTGGAAAGAACATGGCGATAGCGTTGTGGACAAGATGAAAAAGGCCGGAATCAAACCGACCCGCGCCTTTGATCATAAGGCGAAGACTTTCAACGAGCAATCGTTTAATGAAGAGGGGAGAAAACGGACCACACGAATCATGAATTGGCTTGAAGGACAAGGGGTTCGATTCGACAACGCCTCTGTGCTGGACATTGGCGCCGCTTCGGGCGTATTTTCGGTGCCGTTTGCAGAGCGGGGGGCCCGCGTAACGGCCGTAGAATCCTCTCCACCATTGATCGAACTGCTGAAAGAAAACATCGCAACATTCGCCGATGACCAGGTGAAGATTGTGCCTGAACCTTTTGAAGATATTGACGTGGCGGCCAGAGACTGGAGCAATGCCTTCGATCTTGTCTTTGTCTCGATGTGTCCCGTCATTCTAGATTGGGATAGCGTCGAGAAGGTACTACAATGCGCAAGGGATTATTGTTATATCAGTATGCCGGCAGGTTCCACGGAGCTCAGTTTGGTAAATGAAATCTGGCCGCTCATCACCGGTCAGCCCTTCAAATCGAAACACATGGAATTCGGATATTTGCTTCATTTGCTGTATCTCAAAGGCTATTCCTATGAGTCCCTTATAACACGGGAAACGAAAACGACGGAAGTCTCAAGAGAAGCGGCGTTACAGGAAATGATGAACTGGCTTCGCAGTTACGGTCTTCCTGCAGATGATCAGAATCGGAAGTTAATTGCAGACTATTTAGAGCAAGCGTACCCGTCCGGTAAAGTAATCATCCGGCAGAGTGGTCGTTATGGCAAAGTACTGGTTCGATTGCAGGATCAAAGCATGTACACAAGAAAAATTTGAATCAGGCTATTGCCGAAATATATCTTGAAGCAGCACACCGCCTCTAATTGAAGGAACAGAATGAAAACAGTCTTCATGAATAGAAATGAGATCTCAAAGGGATGACAATATGCATGTCTGGATATCGAGCGAGAGATATTATAGGCGAGGGTAGCGGCCAGCTCTATGTCCAGTATGATACGCGTAATAACGTGATCAAGAACAATATCTTTGTGGCTAGTTCCACGGGCGTGCTGATCTACAATGAATATACAAAAAATTCAGGAAACGTCGTGGATTACAATCTATATTTTTCTCCAGGTGGTAGTGCAGATGCATTCTGGACATGGAAGAGCAAAGACTATACTGGCTTCTCCGCGTACAAAGCGGGATCCGGCAACGATTCGCATTCTTTGTTCATGGATCCTAAATTCGTAAATGCTCCCGGAGGCGACATTCATCTTCAGTCTTCGTCCCCAGCGATAGATGCTGGTTCGACGGATAGCGCGATCATCGGAACGCAGGACATTGACGGGCAGCCAAGAGTGCAAGGGGCCGATGTGAACATCGGCGCAGATGAGTAAAAGCATCCCTTTTTTAGAAACGGGTAAAAAACAGAGCTGGAATATTAAAAGAGCCTAATACCAAGCTGGTTCGGCAGCAATCGGAACGTCTTTATTTTGGAATACTTGGTATATATTTCGAGCTGCAGCTTCGAACGCATTTATCAAAGAGTCGCCATTTTTGGCGGCTTTTTTGGTATCAGGGAACTGATCATGCCTAGGTGATTGTATTGTAACGAGGGATATTGGATATCTTCTTATCCAACATATAGCCCGAAGGAGCCATTTTCATATATAGACAATTGAGAGAAAATGAGAAAATCATGTAATAATACCGGTATCGTATGGTGGCTAGAGCAACAAATAGAAGGGAGGTCGTTTGAAAGATGAATAAAACGGGAGTTTGGTTGTTTTTTGCATGGACTGTATCAGCTGTGGCAACAAGCGGAAGTTTGTTTCTTAGTGAAGTATGGCATTTTACGCCATGTGTCTTATGTTGGTATCAAAGGATCTTCATGTATCCATTAGTCATTGTCTTGGGAATCGCAGCATATCGGCAAAAGACGCACATCGTCCCATATATCCTACCCCTAGTCATCATCGGCGGGGGCATATCTACATATCATAGTATCATTCAAAAACTCCCCAAAGAGTCGGATATTGCCGCATGCGGGCCAGTGTCCTGCTTGAATGACTACTTGAATTGGTTCGGCTGGTTGACCATTCCGATGCTGGCATTTGCAGCATTCGTACTCATCGCTGTAGCACTATTGCTGGCGCTGCGCTCGCAGAAACAACAAACAAACCAGTGATGAAGCTGAAACTTATATTTATATAGAAGAAAAGGCCGGGCTGGTTAACAGCCGGGCCTTTTTACTTTTTACCATGGCCATGCCGAATAGCTATGACAGTTTACCAACATTTTGTGTGCTTGCCGTAATAGGTTATTGGGCCGCCACCTTGGATGGTGTTACAAAATTTGGATATAGGATATAATAGCAGCAATAAGAAAGGATGATTGCATTGGAATATCTCTTCAATATTCATCCAAACCATGGCCATGTGCGGGGATTGTGTAAGGATGACCCTATCTTGAACGAATTGATCAATCGAATTGGCCATATTCGAGTACCTGTGCAGCCTGATGGTTTTACCTACCTGGCAAGAACGTTAATCGGCCAACAGCTTTCGGTTAAAGCGGCCGGGACGATCTTCCAGAGGATAGAACGTCTATGTGGGGGGATTACGCCCGATTCCTTCCTGTCTGTAGCAGAGGAGAGCTTACGGTCAGCGGGATTATCCAAGAACAAGCTAGGCTATATCCGGAACGCTGCTGAACAAACAAAAGAGGGAGTGCTTAACTTTCAAGCGTTTGCCGATATGGAAGACGAGGAAGTTGTTCGCTTGTTGACATCGGTAAAGGGTATTGGCCGGTGGACAGCGGAGATGTTTCTCATTTTCTACTTGGGAAGACAGGATGTTATATCTTTTGGCGATCGTGGACTTAACCGCGCTGCTGAATGGCTTTATGCAACAGAGAATAGCAGCGGTTCTTCTCCATTACTTCGTAAACATTTAGATTGGAAGCCTTACAATACGCTTGTTTCCTTATACCTATGGGAAGCCATTAATGTCGGCTTGGTTCAAGCTGGACCGTTTATAATTCAATTTGAAGAAAATAATGCATAGCTTTAAAGCTAGCAATCGTCAGAATGCAGGCAACCCCATGTCTGTGTTTTTTTATTATTTCTGAAAGGGGAGGATGGCCAACTTTTTCAGTGCTCTCTGGGTCTGTCAGGCGGTAGGGTCGGCTGTTTTCAATCAACAATGAATGGTAATGATCAAATTTTTTATATCTTGCGGACTTATTCCATATCCCTATGCTTCAACAAGGAGCTTATGGTACATTACTTAAAAATCATGACGAGGAGATGGAATCCGTTATGCATAAAGTAATCAATCCGAAAATCCATTACTTCGGGACTTCGGTCGTGTTGATCAGTTCCATCAACGAAGACGGCACCCCCAATTTGGCTCCGATGTCCTCCGTCTGGTGGCTCAATCAATCATGTATGCTTGGTATGAGCAGCAAGTCCCAGACTGTTCAAAATATGATTCGTGAAGGCGAGTGTGTGCTTAATCTCCCGTCGATTGACTTGATTCCCGCAGTTGATCGTCTGACCCTGCTAACTGGTCGCAACCCAGTCCCAGAGTCGAAAGCATCGAGGGGATATAAGTTCGAGGCGAATAAATTTGGTGTCGCAGGGCTAACTCAAGTTCAGTCCCATGTTGTTCAAGCGCCGCGTGTGAAAGAATGCCCCGTCCATCTGGAAGCCAGGTTGGTAAAGCTCCATCCTTTTGAAGAACCAAGTTCGCTTGTAGCCATCGAAGTGCACATTGAAAAAGTTCATATCGAAGATGATCTTCTTATGGATCCCAAATCAAACTATATCGATCCTTCGAAATGGAATCCGATGATTATGAACTTTTGCGAATATTTTGGTCTAAGCGAGCAATTGTCCGCATCAAAATTAGCGCCGGTATTCGGACCTGGTTCAGTAGAAAACATGGATATGAAATGAGTGGTGTGGCATATAAGAGTATGCCATGTGTATCTACCTTTGGTTTGAACTCAACAAGCTGCAATGAAAAAGCGACAGAATTCAACCTGCCGCTGGCCTTTATTCTTAATATTCGTGCACCTTCATACAATGAATGGATGCGTGATCCTATGAAGAAGGGCATATAAGCGCCGGGAAGGGGGATGGAATGCTTCTTAGAGCGAAATTACGTATGTGCGGGAAATTGAAAATGGCTGGAGGAAGGCTCGGACAGAACCTGAAGCAAAAAACAGAAATTCGAATCGGAATGGCAGCCAGCTCTTTACTGGATGCCGGTCATTCGCTTGCACCCCAGTTATCGGAACCGGGTTTAAGAATATGGCCTTGACGGGGAGCGGATTACTGTTAGTAGCACTGACAGGCTTGATGGGGGCGCCGCATTGCCTGGTGATGTGCGGGGGGATCGTTTCTTCTCTGGCCCTTCGAACCAGCGTCTCCCCGCTTGCTTGTACGTTAGCCTACAACGCTGGCAGAGTGACAACGTACACGGTGATCGGAGGCTTTATGGGGATGGTTGGCTCCTTTCTGGATGTGGCTGGCAGCTTTGTAGGCTTCCAAGGAGCGGCCAGCATCATTGGCGGACTGCTCATTCTGCTGTGGACCTTTCGTCGGTACACATTGCCCATTTATAACGCGCATCTGCCGAGACATTCTTTTTTTCACCTGAAATTGGAACGGCTTGGTCAGCGGTATGAGCTGTTTGCGACTTTTCTAACCGGCCTTCTGCTCGGTTTTCTTCCATGCGGTTTGACCTATGCGATGCATATGAATGCAGCGGCATCCGGTTCTGGTCTGGAAGGCCTCTTGATCATGCTGGTATTTGGACTTTCGACTTTTCCCATTCTGCTCCTAACGGCGCTGTCTGCCGGCAGTCTTACGAAAAAGTGGCGCAGAGGAATGCGCAAATTCGGCGGTTTTCTGGCCTTTTTAATGGGGATGCTGTCAATATTAAAGGGACTAAGCGCCAACGGATGGATTCCGGGCATTCACCCATGGTTATGGTAAGTAAGCAGGACTAACGAACTTTGAACAACGTCCTTACCGTGACATGCTGATCCTCCCAACGAAGGACCGCTTCCGCCTGCCAAAGTCCTTGCATAACAGGTACAGCCGTTGCGGTGTATACACCCGGCTTTGATTCGACAATTGCTGCGGGGAATACACCACAAAACATATCGGGCATAGTAAGGTTGAGTTCAATATCGGCGTTTATAACTGGCTTCTCAGGTAGCTCCGTAATGATAACCTGAAAGGATGTCTCCTTCATGGGTTCTGCAACAGATTGAACGGATTCTATTTCCATGCGAAGCTGCCCATCCGTATAAAGATCTTCTGCTTTGGAACGATCTTGAATCTGCCGGTACAGAATCAGAACCACAATCATAAAGAGCAACAACAAAGCAATGCCCCATCTTGTCTTCATGATATCCCTTCTTTCGTCTGAAAACATGAGTATTCTCTCATAGGTATGTAAGAAAAGGTCAGAACATGCACATATAGATGAGACTCTAGTTCCGAAATATGCGCCCGAACTCAAATATGGTTAAGAAATCCGTACCGAAACTAAATCCCCTCTGCAACCTTCTAGGGATATAGGAACTTCCCTGTGACATGGTTGTGGAGTTTTTTTTGTGCAATCAGCATAAGCTATATCCCGGAATATAGACACTTTTGAATAGGAGTGGCTGTTTTCCGGATTTGTTTCGGATTTGGCATGGAATGATGATGAATGGTAAGCATTTGTCTAATCAGGGGAACCCATCGTTGTTGAAGGTCTGAATATGGACAAGCAGCTGGTTATTCAGCGGATGGGTAGGAGTGTCGCTAATCTTCGACAGGAAGACCAGTTGGAGAATCGACAGATGGTGAGCAAAAAGTTGTCCCCCGATTTCCAAGCCAGGTCCAGTACCACGAAAAGTATCCCAACGTCCTGGCTTACGGAACGGTCACGGACTTACATATACCGGAAGGCGCTGAAAGCACCGGATGGGGTCATCTTCTATTTTTATTTGAATAAAAAAGCGTAGGCCCCGAGGCTGCAGTAGATTTAAAATTTTGCCTGAAATGAATGAAACGAGACATTACTTGACAACGTAATAACGAAAGGGAGTCATGGAACAATCAAAACTGGATAAAAACCTCTGTTGTTTTAACTGGAGATTACACGTTTTTAGCCTGAAGTTGAACTATGAACATTCTCACATAAGAGAGGAGAACTACTGTTGGAGTCAATTTGGTTGGAGTATGCATGGGCATTACTAATTCTTATTGCATTGGAAGGTTTACTATCAGCGGATAATGCCCTTGTTCTGGCAGTTATCGCGAAGCACTTACCGGAGGACCAGAAGAAGAAAGCGATCAATTATGGGATCATTATGGCTTTTGTTTTTCGCTTCGCTGCTCTGTTTGCGATATCGTTTATTGCGAACGTCTGGCAAATTCAGGCGATCGGAGCTGCTTATCTTCTATACCTCGGCTTAAAGCACATAATCAAAGCACGTTTCGGTAAGGAAAACAAGAATATTCGCGAGGACATAAAGAAAGATGCTGCCGGTAAAGGCTTTTGGCCAACCGTAAGCAAAATTGCGATCGCGGATCTCGCCTTTGCGATTGATTCCATTCTTGCTGCAGTAGCTCTGGCACTGGGTCTCCCAGACTCACCGCTACCGGATTTCGGTGGTATGGACGGAGGACAATTCTTGGTTGTCGTGCTTGGCGGAATCGCCGGGCTCGTTCTGATCAAATTTGCAGCCACATGGTTTGTAAAGCTGCTTGCTCAACGACCGGCACTTGAGACCACGGCTTATGCCATCGTGGCATGGGTCGGTGTCAAGCTTGCTGTGATTACCTTGGCCCATGAAGATATCGGGGTGTTAAATCATGATTTCCCACATAGCACAGTCTGGACCATTATCTTCTATGGTGTCTTGGTGGCGATAGCCCTTCTCGGTTGGTTTGCGCCTGGGAAAAATAAACAGTCACAGACGGGTCAACTCTAATTCCGTTTTTTCCATCATTCCTGACAGATGGCCTTCCCGTAAGGGAGGGCCATTTTGCATGCCGGCATATGGGATCAGTTGTTTTTTATAATCATAAATTGAAAGGATTATCCTAAATGCGTCGTTGATAATCTAAAAAATCAATGATCAGAATTAACAGTAATCTTGTATTATTTGAGTGGGAAAACGGTGAAACATCATGAAATGATTAGTTGAACTAGAATAATTAAAAGTGTCTTCATCATTTGATGAGAAAGGAGGGAGTTCGAGTATTCAACGCGCGGTTTCTTCGTTATTCCCAAGTAGTTCACCCTTGATGGTTACATGTATTTACTGGCACATCCCGGGTTTATCTCCGCATTCCGCAATGCGGTTATCATTAGTGCTGTTGGAACGGCGCTGAATATGGTGCTGACCTCCCTCATGGCATTCGGATTGTCAAGCGGTGGTTAAAATTTCACAATTCATTGAATTTCATGGTGTTTTTCACATAAAAGTACTTTAATAAAGGCGTCATGCTCGGGTCGGTTAAAGGATGAGCGAGCTTATTGAGGTAAATAAATTCGGATATGAGGTGGCAATAAGATGAATAATGAACCGAAATATGTAGCCCATCGCGGCTTAAGTATGCACGCTCCTGAGAATACCATCGCAGCCTTTGAGCTGGCAGGCAAATCGGGCTTTTGGGGCATTGAATGCGATACCTATTGCACAACGGACGGCCGCTGGATAGTCCATCATGATCGTACCGTTGACCGCATGACAAACGGGACGGGGAAGACAAAGGACTTCTCATTTGCGGAAATCCGAAGCTTGGATATTGTTGCAGGGAACGGAATTGGCGACTATCCCGGCCTGCAAATTCCGACGATGGAGGAAGTGCTAGGTGTCTGTTTGTCCTATGGTATGCACGCTTTTATCGAAATTGAGGAATATCATCAAGAACGGGATCTGGAAGTGCTGGTTGAGCTTGTTCGCCGCGCTGGCATGCTTGAGCAAAGCAGTTTCATTTGTTTCAATGCCAATGATCTGCTCAAGGTGCGAACGATTGACGATCGGGTGCCGCTTGGGTTTCTCTCGTCCAAATCACCAACCGCTGCAGATCTTGAGCTAATCGTCAGGTTACAGCCGGCCTTCCTAGATTACGATTATCATGTGACGACTCCGGAGGACATACGAAACATCAGGAGAGCCGGAGTGGAAGTCTCTCTTTGGACCGTTAACGAACGGGAGATTTCGCGGCCGTTTGAAGCGGCGGGGGCTGCTTACATCACCACGGACACGATCTTGTGGAAATAATGGAGCTAGGGTGACCTTGAAGAGTACCTCCAATAAAAGTTATGAGTTGACACGACACTAATTAGTTTCCTATAATCATTGTGTCACTAAATGGTGTCCAATTTGGATGGAGCCATTTGCAAAGAGATTGGAGTCTGAATAAGTTTCACTTGAAACAAGTGCTTGGGCCGATAGTCATCCAGTGCCGGAAACTTTGTCTCCTTAGAACATCTGGCAACACATCTGGTCAAGTGTGGGCATCCTAATTTGTTCTGTACAAACCATTTGAACAATGTAAAATCAAGTAGAAATTAACTCGACCGGAAGGATGTTGGCCATGAGCGAATCGAATCAGGAATATATCGTCATCTCGGCTGCGAGGGAAAACAATCTCAAGAACGTATCCCTGCGCATTCCCAAGCGGAAGATCACGATATTCACCGGGGTATCCGGATCCGGCAAGTCATCAATCGTCTTCGATACGATTGCCGCAGAATCCACGCGTTTGCTGAATGAGAACTTCAGCATGTTCGTGCGTAATTTTCTTCCTCGTTATCCGCAGCCTGATGCGGACGCGATCGAGAACCTGAGCATGGCTGTAATTGTTGATCAGAAGCGGCTCGGCGGCGGTTCCCATTCCACGATGGGCACGATTACCGATATTTCTCCCATTCTCCGTCTTCTGTTCTCCCGAGTTGGGCAGCCCTATGTCGGACAAGCGAACATGTTCTCGTTTAACGATCCCCAAGGCATGTGTCCCGAATGTAACGGGATCGGTCGCAAATTAGGCGTTGACATGAGCAAGGCACTGGACATGTCAAAGTCGCTCAATGAAGGGGCGATTATGCTGCCGGACTATTCGGTGAACGGCTGGGAGTGGAACATGATTGTGCAGTCGGGAGACTTTGATCTCGACAAGAAGCTGAACGACTATTCCGATGATGAACTGGAGCAACTGTTGTACGCCAAGGCAAGGAAAGTGAAGATGGATTTCGCCGGCAAGGCAACGAATATTACCGTGGAAGGCGTCATTGAGAAGTTCACGAACAAATACATCAAGCAGGATGTGAAGACGAAGTCCGAACGCACGCAAAAAGCGGTTGCACCTTACATCTCCGAGGGTCCCTGCTCCAGCTGCCGAGGTGCCAGATTAAGTCAGGCAGCCCTTAGCTGCAGGATCAATGGACTCAACATTGCGGAGATGTCCTCCATGGAGGTCGGTCAGCTCATTCGTGTCATGCGGGAGATTGACAACGCGATCGCCGCGCCGATGGTCAAGTCTCTGACGGAGCGGCTGCAGCATCTGGTGGATATCGGACTCGACTACCTGACGCTGGACCGTGAAACAGACACATTGTCCGGCGGTGAGTCGCAGCGCGTCAAGATGGTGAAACACCTGAGCGGCAGTCTGGTGGATGTCACGTACATCTTCGATGAGCCAAGCGTTGGCTTACACCCTCGTGATGTACACCGGTTAAATGAATTGCTTCAGAAGCTGCGCGACAAGGGCAATACCGTGATTGTTGTCGAGCATGATCCCGATGTGATCAAGGTGGCGGATCATATCGTTGACGTAGGGCCTCACGCCGGCAGCCGCGGCGGTACGATCGTGTATGAAGGAAGCTTCCAAGGTTTACTGGAATCAGGTACGCTGACCGGCACCCATATGAAGCGGCCGCTGCAGCTGAAGCACGATTACAGGCAGCCCACCGGCAAGCTGCCCATCCAGGATGCCTCACTTCATAACCTACGGAACGTGAGCTTAGATATTCCAACTGGCGTACTGACTGTCGTTACAGGAGTTGCCGGCTCGGGCAAGAGCACGCTGATTAACGAAATATTCCTCAGCCATCATCCGGATGCGATCGTCATCGACCAATCGGCGGTAGGCGTGTCAACACGCTCGAATCCCGCGACCTATACAGGCATTATGGATGATGTGCGCAAAGCGTTTGCTTCCGCAAACAAGGTCAGCCAAAGCTTGTTCAGCTTTAACTCCAAAGGGGCTTGCGAGAACTGCCAAGGGCTGGGTGTAGTTTATACAGACCTTGCATTCCTCGAGAACGTGAAGCTGCCATGCGAAATATGCGGAGGCAGACGGTTCAAGGAAGAGGTGCTTGCGTACAAGCTGAACGGCAAATCCATTGCAGAAGTGCTGGAAATGACAGTGGAGCAGGCATTGGAATTTTTTGAACTAAAAGAGGTTGTACGCAAGCTGCAAGCGATGAGTGATGTAGGATTGAACTATATTACACTCGGCCAGCCGCTCAGCACGCTCTCAGGCGGGGAATGTCAGCGGATCAAGCTGGCAAGCGAGCTGCATAAGAAAGGCAGCATCTATGTGATGGACGAGCCGACGACTGGCCTGCATATGTCAGATATCGGTGACCTTCTAGGGATCATGAACCGTCTCGTGGATGCCGGCAATACCGTGATCGTTATCGAGCATAACCTGGATGTGATCAGTCAAGCGGATTGGATCATTGATATGGGACCGGACGGAGGGAGCAGGGGAGGCCAAGTGGTATTCGAAGGCACACCTTCCCAGATCATCCAAGCGGAGCAGTCGATCACGGGAAAATACTTGACGTAATCTACATCCACACGGGGATTGTTAAGCCAGCGAATGGTTACCTGGATGTCGCCCCGTCATCGGATATCGAACGACCGAGACAAGCCTTTTCACTCGACTGGTTTTATAGTATGCTAACCATAAAAAGGAGGAGTGGGAAATTATGGTGAAACAGCTGATCGTCGGTGACGCCAGCCATGAGCTGGCAACTACGCGCCGTATCCTCGAGCGATTGCCCGAGGAGCAAATGACGTGGAAGCCGCACGTCAAATCCATGACCCTGGGCGGACTTGCCACGCACCTGATCAACATCCTAAACTGGCAAATCGCAATTTTTCTGTACCCTGAATTCGATCTTTCGACCGTACCGCTTCGGCGGGAAGCCTTAGAAAGACGCGATGACGTGTTGGAGGAATTCGACGCAAACGTTGTCAAGCTTGAAAAGCTGTTAGCCGAATGCGACGAGAAAACGCTCGGCGAGGAATGGACCTTGCGGAACGGCGACCATATCATCCTGCGCCAACCGCGGGCGATCGCGTTTCGCACCTTCGGATTAAGCCACATGGTCCATCACCGTGCGCAGCTCGGCGTTTATTTGCGGCTGCTTGATATTCCGGTGCCGGGCATCTACGGTCCCTCGGCCGACGAGGAAGGTAAGTGAACGAAAAGCGCTGAAAAGTATCAGGGCATTTGTCAGAGGACAAGGACATATACACAAACGAAGTCGCGGAAATCGCGGCTTTTTTTTGTCAGCCGATACGGACAAGAAGTTATTTTACTAACCGTTTAATTCATACTCTAATTCCAATCGATCTTGCCAGCCTAACATGAAGATAACGGGTAGTTTTATTGAAGCCATGATTAAGGTAATCGGGCGTTTTCGAATGGAATGATTGGATTATTCAAGAGAGCAATCTGTAAGAAATCAATGCATGATTCATTTGCTATGATTGAAGAAAGGAGTAGTCAACTAGTCAAATTCATTTTGGAGGGCTGGACATGAACCAGTATAACGAAACAAACAAAGCTGCAACGCAAGTAGGTGAAATGCGAGACCAAATTGACTTATAAGACCGTTTTTGAAGAAAATGCCGCTGTATTCGATAAGGTGAAAACCTATGCCGTCCCAGGTGCCGAACAGACCTTGGATCGTCTTGAGGAGCATCTCGTAGGCATGTCCTGAAGCAAAGGGGAAACGCTAGTTCATATTAGAAAGTGTAAAGCCTTCTATTAGAAGTAAACTAGATTTAATCACAATGTAAAAGGTGCCATTGTCGGCTTTGCTGGTTGAATGAGATGGTACTTAACGTCATAAGCAGTTCGAATATTGTATATGTAATTTCAGTCTTAAGGAGGAGGTCAACGAAGATGAGGTCCGTATAATAAGGATTGGAAAGGAGAGACATACCAATACTCAAGATGGGCATTTTTTAAAGACTAATTGGAGGTTGAAAAGATTGAATAGGCACGACAAAAGCACAAATGCACCAAGCCTTCTTCGCAATCGGTTCCTGCAGACGATTTTATTATCAAGCGTGCTCCTGCAGATCGGCATCTGGGTACGCAATTTCGCAATCCTCCTGTACGTTGCGGATAGAACAAACAATGATCCATACGCCATCTCGCTAATCAGCGTAGCAGAATTCGCACCTATTTTTGTGTTTTCGTTCATCGGAGGTACATTTGCGGACCGCTGGAGACCAAAGCGAACGATGATCTGGTGCGATTTATTATCCGCGGTATCGGTATTCGTAGTGCTTCTGACCATACATTACGGTTCTTGGCAATCCGTCTACCTTGTCGCATTCATCTCGGCTATTCTTTCGCAGTTCTCGCAGCCTTCAAGTATGCGGTTGTTTAAGTATCATGTGTCCGAGGAACAACTGCAGCAAGGGATGGCTCTATTCCAATCGCTGATGGCCATTTTCATGGTGCTTGGCCCTATGCTTGGCACCTTCGTTTACAGCACGTTTGGCCTTGAAACATCGATCGCTGTAATGGGCGTTGTTTTTCTGCTTTCCGCACTGGTCCTGGTTCGCCTGCCTGAGGATAATATGAAACCTCAAACGGCCGCAGTAAAAGGCCAATTCCGCAAAGATTTCGTTGAAGGCTTTCGCTATGTTTGGCAAAGCCAAGTGCTGCGTATGCTCGGACTCGCGTTTATTCTCGCGGGACTCGCTGTTGGCGTAGCCCAAGCTCTCAACCTGTTTATCGTAACGGAGCGATTGGGCAGGAGCGAGGAATTCCTCCAATATCTGCTGATGGTGAATGGCGCAGCCATGCTGATCGGCGGCGGGATCGTAGCCGTCTTTGCGAAGCGGGTTCCGCCGCAGGTTCTTCTTGCCATAGGCATGCTGGCAGGCGCGGTCTGTACAGCCATTGTCGGGTATTCGACGAGTGTTTCTGTCACACTGACCGTTCAATTTCTGAATGGGCTTGTTTTCCCTTGCATTCATATCGGGATCAGCACCATGATCCTGAAATGGTCACATGCTTCCATTGTCGGTCGGGTGAATGGAGTTCTGAATCCGATGTTTGTTGGCATGATGGTCATTTCCATGTCTTTTGCTGGCGCATTAAAGGATGCCTTTTCGCTGAGTACGATCTATAGCGGAGCCGGATTCTTATTTCTTCTTGGCGCAATGGTCATGGTGCCGATCATGAACCAAAAAGCGCCGGATAAAGTACTTACTGCACAAGAAACATAATCTCGCGATTTCTATTAGACTATAATGCAGAAGAGCAGGCTATGAATAATTAGTCGGTTCTTCTTCTGCATTCCCTAGTGATAACTCCCAGCAAAATACCAGCAAAAAAAGGGATGGTTAGAATATATCCACATCCGAAGTCGCGGAAATCGCGGCTTTTTTTGATTTAACGTGGTAAGAAGATTGCAGCTGTCCATTTTGTTATAATCATAGCTAATAGGAGCCTGCTTGATTTCTTTCCCAAAATGAATGTGAGGTGGTTGCATGGAAAAGAAATTATATAGTCGCATTAAGGGTGGCCTTTACGGAGTGGCTGTTGGAGACGCTCTTGGCGGAACGACGGAGTTTATGAGCGAGCGGGAGATTAAGGAGAAGTATGGCTATTTGACGGAGATTGTTGGCGGCGGGGTGTGGCAGCTGGAACCGGGGGAAGTGACCGACGATACGATGATGACGCTTTGTGTGGCGGCAGGGATACTCGAAAATCCTGAGGAGCCTATGGAGGCGATCGGGCGTTTCTTTATGGAATGGTACCAATCACGGCCCAAAGACATAGGGAACATTATCCGTCATGTTTTTCAAAAATACGAGGGAGACTGGTTCAAAGCCGCCTTTGTTGCGCACATGGATATGGGGCAAAGCGGCGGGAATGGATCGCTTATGCGATGCCTGCCGGCGGCACTGGCCTACAAGGACCCAGCAGACATTGACCGAGTGACAATCATGCAGTCACGGATGACGCATTATGATCCAAGATGCGCCGAAGTCTGTGTCATGTACAACCGAATGGCGCAACGCCTTATACAAGGCGAAAATTTAAGAGCAGCCATCATGGCCGAGGTGATGGGAAGCGAATACGAAGGTAACATTGAAGCTCAGCCGGATTGCCCGGCAAGCGGTTTTGTGGTGCATACCTTCCGGTGGGTACTACATATTTTGCTCCATACGTCAGATTTTGCAGGAGTCGTACAGAAGGCGGCAAATCTAGGAGAGGATTCTGATACGATCGGCGCCATCGCCGGTGGATTGGCAGGCATTTACAACGGATTTGAAGGCATTCCTGCCCGATATGCGGAAGCGATCCTCATCCAAGAGAGACTCGATCGGATAATTTCGCAACTGTATGCACTGAAAACTTCATAGAGTTGTTTGTTACCCTACAGAGGTTGAATGATGGCCATCATGATATATAAATTCGTAATCCTGCACCGAAATCTGCAAACTAAGGTTTCCATATGTAATTGATACAAATAAGAAAATAGTGTATTTTAAAGGAATGATAAACCTATTTTTCCAGATACGAGTAATTGTAGAAAAAAACTGTATGTTGGGTCTTGAGTGATACTGGCAGCTATTTTGGAAAGGGGTGACTTTAGAATGCTCGTAATGAGTATCATTTTGTATGCGATCGTATTCGTCTCCGGGTACTTATGGATCAAAAAAAAGCTGAAGGTACCCCACGATTCAGATAAGCTGCTGTATAAGCATATCAATCGATTTCATCTAATTGGGGAGCTCATCCTCGTAGCTGGTTCCCTAATCGCCCTTTACTGCATGAGATTTGTTTGGGAATGGAGAATGGAGGCTCATCAGGACGTTATTCTTGTATTAGCTATTCTACATGCATTCCGATCCGTTGTTGAAAGACGCTACAAGAAGGATTCCAAACAACACCTCCTCAGTGCTTATGCAAGTGTTAGCGGTTTGCTCCTTTTCCTTGGTCTTGAGTTATTTGTGTGACAACACAAGTAGAACGGAAGTTCTAGAAGAAACGGTTCATCTAAAACAAACCAATCACAAACTTGTTTGTGCTTCAGCACATGTCTTGTCAAAGAGTTTTGGATAAGAACAGCTGTATCGTAAATAATGCTCGGTATAAAATTCGGATATTGCCTGTTGCAGCGTAGTAGTAATTCATGTAATTGTTTTTCCAAGTCTTGAACCCACTGATCATTAAGAATCAGTGGTTTTTTTTAATCGGAGAGGGGAATCAGATAGTCCTGATGGCATAAGTTTTTTGACTGACACAGAGTCCCGATTTAAATAGCTGGTTAGTCATGAGAATTTTATTTCATGTTGACCTTGAGTTAACTCCAGGTGATAGACTAGATATAAGGAGGGATGTTCATGGAATATGTGAAACTAGGGAATACCGGACTCGACGTATCCCGCATTTGTCTTGGATGCATGGGATTTGGCGTAGCAGAGCGATGGATACATCAATGGGTGCTTAATGAGGAGAACAGTCGTCCCATTATTAAAAAGGCATTGGAGCTCGGCATTAACTTTTTCGATACAGCAAATGTGTATTCAGACGGTACAAGTGAGGAAATTGTAGGCCGCGCATTGAAGGATTACGCCAATCGGGATGAAATCGTCCTCGCGACTAAGGTTCATTTCCGTATGCACGAAGGTCCGAACGGCATGGGGCTGTCCCGGAAATCCATCATGAGTGAAATCGACAAAAGCCTCAAGCGTTTGGGTACCGATTATGTCGATCTGTACCAGATCCATCGTTGGGATTATGATACGCCGATCGAAGAAACGATGGAGGCCTTACATGATGTGGTGAAAGCCGGAAAGGCCCGCTATATTGGAGCTTCGGCCATGTATGCATGGCAGTTTCTAAAAGCGCAGCATGTCGCCGAGAAGAATGGCTGGACTCGGTTCGTCTCGATGCAGAACCATTACAATCTCATTTACCGCGAAGAAGAACGCGAAATGCTGCCGCTGTGCAAATACGAAAAAATTGGCGTGATCCCGTACAGTCCTCTAGCATCAGGACGATTGACACGCGATTGGTCGGAAACGACGCATCGTTCCGAAACAGACATGACTCAAAAATCCAAGTATGATGCCACTGCCGATGCCGATCGGGTAATTGTGGAACGGCTTGCAGTCATTGCAGCAGAGCGAGCCGTTCCCCGCTCGCAGGTTGCTCTTGCCTGGCTGCTGCAAAAACAACCGATTACAGCTCCCATTGTCGGTGCGACCAAAATGTCGCATCTCGAAGATGCGGCAGCCGCTCTCTCGGTCAATCTCACCTTGGAGGAGATCGCCTCCCTCGAAGAGCCGTATGTACCTCACCGGGTTGTGGGCGCGATATAGCCTAAGCATATCAGGAAACGGTATTGAAAGAAGAGAAGGTGAACCAGGCATGGCGGTGACGATTAAAGAAATCAGCGAAAGGTTCGGGCTTTCCCAGGATACCCTTCGCTACTATGAGCGAATTGGGCTGATTCCGCCTGTAAACCGGAATAAAAACGGTATCAGGGAATATACGGAGGAAGACATCAAATGGGTCGATTTTATTAAATGCATGCGTCAAAGCGCGGGGCTTCCGGTCGAGGTGCTTATCGAATATGTTACGCTCTTTCAACAAGGAGACGACACCCTCCAAACACGAAAAGGGCTACTGATTGAGCAGCGCAGTCGGCTTGCGGACAAAATCGAAGAAATGACGAACACGCTGGTACGGCTCAACGATAAAATTTCAAGATATGAACAGACCATTATAAAAAAAGAAAAAGCACTCAGAAAGCCGGCGGACTAACATTTGACAAAACCGGGTTGGGGAACCTCTTCCCACAACCCGGTTTTTTGCTTTAACGATAGGTTGACAGAGGACCAAAGGAATTCAGAAATAAGATCAACTTCTTGTAATTGATGTGAGAGGGAGGGGGACGAGCCAGTTCGTATTTTACGGGAAAATAAAAAAAACTTGGCAGATAAGCCAAGAGACAAAAAAATAATTGAACGCAAAAAAGCGCTATGTTATAATCAGTAGCGCAAATGAAAAATCATGTAAAACTGATATTATAATTACTTTTCCTAATTTAATTTTACATCAGTGACCTCTGATTTGTCAATGCACTTTTTTCAGACCAGATTGAAAAGGAGTGTGTTCAGGAAACATGGAAGCGAAGGAATGGCGGACAGAACAAGAACGGCTGGATCAGGTAAGGGAAAAGCTGAAGGCGAGGATCGACGAGTTGGAACCGGACGTTACCGGGCTGCGCGATCAGGCTGCGGAGATTCGCAGGCGATTCTGGGAAGAGGTTACGGTCAACACGAGCTCGGACGAAGATTTTGAAGAAACATTTTATACGATTAAACAACAGGCTGCGGTGTTATCTGAACGTGAGCGCCGTCATCGGCTTCTGACGCAACAATGGAGGAGCTTACATCGGCTGTTGCCTTCACCCTATTTTGGGCGCATCGATTTTTTAGAGGACGGCCTGAACGTGAGCGAGCAGATTTATATCGGAGTATCTTCCTTCATTGATGAAGATGGATTAAACTTCCTGGTGTATGATTGGCGCAGTCCCATCGCGAGTCTCTACTACGACCACTCCCCCGGTGCAGCCTCTTACGTCACGCCGGTCGGGCAGATCACGGGTACGATGGAGCTGAAACGGCAGTATCAGATTCACAATGGACAAATCCGTCATCTGTTTGATTCGAACGTAACGATCGGTGACGAGCTGCTCCAACAAATGCTGGCCAAAGGCGCGGACTCGCAAATGAAGAGTATCGTATCAACCATCCAGAAAGAGCAAAACGCCATCATCCGAAACGATCATAGCCGGCTGCTTATCGTGCAGGGGGCGGCTGGGAGCGGGAAGACCTCTGCTGCCTTGCAACGTGTAGCGTATTTGCTGTACAAAAACCGCGATTCGCTTAAGGCTGACCAGATCGTTCTTTTCTCACCAAATCAAATTTTTAACAGTTATGTATCCTCCGTCCTTCCCGAGCTCGGCGAGGAGAACATGCAGCAGACGACTTTGCAGGAATATCTCGAATATTGGCTGGGTTCATCCTTACGTCTGGAGGATCCCTTCGATCAGATCGAATATGTGCTGACTGCACAATCCACTCCCGAATATGGAGCTCGCCTTCAGGGGATGAAGTACAAAGCTTCCGAGGCTTTCTTGAGAGCCCTGCAGAACTATGCGCAGTGGCTGGGGCGGGAAGGCATGCTTTTCAAAGGCATTCATTTTCGGGATCGTGAACTGATCACCGCGGAGCAAATGAGATCGCAATTTTACAGTTATGACCCCTCCTTAAGCTTGGCCAATCGTGTCGATCTTCTGCAGAAGTGGCTTTTGAAGGAACTTTCACTATTGGAACGCAAGGAGCGGGGGGCGTCTTGGGTTGAAGAGGAGCTTCATTACCTGGACAACGAGCAATATGCGGAAATTTTCAGCGAGCTGCATAAGGATAGGGAAGTGTTTGACATTGCCGAGCGTTACGCCGTAGTTCACGAGAAAATAACCAACAAGCGCCGGGAAGATGAAGGTGACTTTGACTTCGCCGAGCGGGAGGAGGAATTGCTCAGCCAAAGGATCGTGAAGATGAGCTTCAAACCGCTAAGACAAAGCGTGAGGAAATTATCGTTTATCGATGTCCAAAGCCTATACGTCCAATTGTTTGACGATGAACCTGCTTATCAAGAAAAGACGAATGAGGCCGAGATCCCTGTTCTATGGCCTGAAATCTGCAAGCAAACCAAAGAAAAGCTGGACCGGCTCGAATTATTCTATGAAGATGCGACTCCGTATTTGTATTTAAAAGAACTGATCGAAGGTGTTCGGACGAACACGGAGATTCGGCATGTCTTTGTCGATGAGGGGCAGGATTACTCGACGTTTCAATATGAGTATCTCAAAAAACTATTTCCTCGTGCCCGTATGACGGTACTCGGCGATTTCGGGCAGGCGATTTTTACACAGTCTACAAAGCTGCAGGAGTCCGATTCGCCGCTGGTTCAGCTTTATGGTGAAGCCGAAACAAGCTTGATCCGCCTTGTTCGCAGTTATCGTTCAACTCGTGAGATCGTGGAATTTACGAAAATGCTGCTCTCTGATGAGTCGGAAATCGTCCCCTTTGAAAGGAGCGGACCGAAGCCTCTCCTCACTAGGTTAGAAGGTGGGGAGAAGCGTGACGCACGGATATTGAAAGACATCGCGGCACTACAAGCCGAAGGCTTCGAATCTATTGCCGTCATAACGAAGACTGCGGCTGAAAGCCGCACAGCCTTTGAATCATTACGGAGGCAAGGAAGCGAGGCATTGCAGCTCATTACGAAGGAGACGGTTACCTTTGATAAAGGAGCTATGGTTATCCCCGTGTATCTCGCGAAGGGTGTTGAGTTCGATGCAGTTCTGATTTATGAGGCTTCATCTCAAGCTTACAGCCGGGAAAATGATCGCAAACTTCTGTATACAGCATGTACAAGAGCCATGCATCGGCTTCTTGTTTACACGACGGGCGATTGGTCGCCGTTCGTGCAGGCATTGTCTGTAGGTTTGTATGAGAAAGCAGCATATTAACGGATCGGGAATGGCGCTCTTCCGCGATTAGCTGCTGCTCATGATTCAGCAAATCTTCGAGAATTGATCCATGTGTTCCTCAACTATCATTTTTATCCATACACAGCTCGACGAGAAGCAAGCAGGGATCATGTCAGCTCCTATGCAAACAATTATGCCTAATCCCTCGTAGTTAACATGTAAACAGCCTAGGCCGTTCGTCGGCCAAGGCTGTTTTTTACTGCATGTTAGTCTGTGCAATACGCTTTACAAGCGCAAGGGACTTTCATTGCCGGCACGGCTCAGTGCGGCTTGTCGTTAGACGACAGAGCTCATCGTCTTAGCCGACGTTAAACGCTGACGGTAGGTTCAACTGTAGTAATTCTATTATTGACTGAATCGAGATTCACGGTTGCGCCAATCGGCAAAGCGGCTTTATAAATACCATGTCCTGTAGCAAGGTTCGTTATAAGCGGCTTACCGAGAGGTACCACAAATTCGTTGATTACATCTTCATAGGATTTGCCATAAGCCGCCTGGCAGCCCGAGCATTCCCCCATAATAATGCCGATGCAGTCACGAAATTTTCCGGCAAGCTTCAAATCATTCAAGTACCTGTAAACGGTATTGGTAGGTTCATGTGTTTCTTCGAGAACGAGAATTTTACCGCGTGTATCGATTTCAAAAGGCGTGCCTAGCGTATCGACAAACGATGTCAGATTGCCGCCCACAAGCTGCCCCGTAACGTTGCCCGGAACACGGCTTATCAGCGGCATCCCCGGCGGATTCAAGATTGACCGGGTTGATGAATATACGGATGTTGCGGAAAAAAACTGATCGAAATTATAAGCGGGCGTTTCAGGCTTAAAGTCAATAAGCAGCAGACTATGGAATGTTATTAAATCCACATATTGATGCAGTACATTGAGTAGTACCGTGATATCACTGTAACCCGTAACGATTTTTGGATTATTTCGTATCTCATTATAATCAAGGTACGGAAGAATTCCGGCCACTCCTGTACCGCCTCGTGTGGGCAGTATCATTTTAACCTGCTCATCTCGAAACATCATCATTAAATCGGCTGCCCGCTGCTCGTCTGTGCCGGCAAGAAACCCGTTTTGCGCATATACATATCGACCCAATACAACATTAAGTTCCATTGCTCTCAAATATTCGATTCGTGCATTAATGATGTCAGCAGCGAGCGGGCTACCCAAGGTGACGATTCCAACGGTATCGCCCCTCTGCAAGATTGGCGGACGTATCGGCATATCCTTTTCTTCCTTCCCTGATTATAGAAGAATCCATCGTGATCATGTCTGTAAAATATATTGGCAAAGTCCGCAGTGCAGTACTAAAAAGTAGCTTGTTACCTTATTTATGAAGACTTCGATTGTTGGATAGCTGTTTCGATGTAGGCTCTCAAAGTCTTGATGAAGGTGCGCATGGCATATCCGACATACCTATCGCTACGGTAGATCAGGCAAATGTCTTGAGAAGGCGTAGGATTCCTCAGGTGCACCACCTTGATGTCTGGATTGTCCAGATTCTCCAGCAGAAGTCGCGGCAGAACACAAGCGCCAACTCCGCTCTGTACCATTTGAAGGAGGGAAGATAATGTTGTCGTCACCATATGCGGCTGTAGAGAAAACCCGTTGTCCATGCAAAAGCGATCGATCAGCTTGCGGCATTGGTGGTCTGCTGGAAACATGACCATCTTTAAGGCTTGCAGTCTGTTCAAGGGGATGAAGTTCTCCGTGGCAAGAGGATCATTCATACTTACCGCCAATGAGAACTCCTCATGAAACAGTGGAATTGACGTGACACGTTCATCGATAACAGGTCCAATGGTTACGCCGACATCGATGCTTCGGTCCAGAACTTGTTCTGTTACTTTTGTGGTTTCCAAAAGGGACAGCGAGATAGTGGGATAGGTCTGATGGAAGTTTAGTAGCATGGCATTGAACATGAGATCCGCGTCACCGGGCAAGACCCCGATGGAAAGAGATCCGCCTTGCATTTGCTTCAGATCTGCGATGGCGTCGCCCGCTTGCTGCAGATGCGTGAATACGGCAGCACCATGTTCACGAAGAATCGCTCCAGCGTCTGTAAGGACAATTGTTTTTCCCACACGATCGAACAACAGAACCCCGAATTCTTCTTCTAATCTCCTTATCTGCTGGCTGATGTTGGGTGCACTGACTCCCATTTTTTCGGCTGCTCTCGTGAAATGAAGCTCTTCACAAATAGCCATGAAATATTGCAGTTGTTTTAACTCCATCGCGCACACCTGCTTTCTATTGCCTGTTTGGGTGAATGTTACAGATTATTGTTACTTCATCTTCCTTATCCTGTCAATGCATCATCATTAACTTATACTTAACGTTCCGGTAACGCCCACTGCATTGATGGAAAGTTCCATGAGACCTATATTAAGAATAGTTCAAGTGTTTCTCATGAAAAGGAGGAAATCAACATGTCTGAAATGATGATCAACACGGCAAAAACCGCACGTCAAGTGCTACTGCAGCAGGTGCAGGCGATCCCTGAGGAACTGTTCGACATTCAACCGGCTGGTTTCAACAATACAATCCGTTGGAATGTTGGTCATATGATTTATTGGATGGATAAGTACTCTCCCTTGATCTTCGGCTCACCATCGGCCATACCGGACTTGTATGATACGCTGTTTAACTCTGGAACAAAGCCTTTGGACTGGACGTTTGCTCCTCCATCGAAGGAAGAGTTGGTCGAGATGTTAACCGGGCAGCTTTCCCGCTTATCAGAGTTGAAACCTGAAATGCTGGGCGAGAAGCTTTCAACTCCGTTTGCCCTGGGACCGTTCCAATTTAACATCTCTGGTGAGTTGTTAAACTTCATTCTGTTTCACGAAGCTTTTCACCTTGGGACGATATCGAGCCAGTTAAAGGTTTTGTCGCGCTAACCTATCAATAGCTAGAGTCCTCTATCTTGCCGCCTCACCAATCCAAACGACTTGATGGAAACAGCGACAGCGACCAGTCAACCATAATGAGGAGGAATCTTTCATGGAAAAATCCTTTAGCTCGGTCCCATCCCGAACTAGCGAAGCGTTTGATGCTTTTAGCCAAGCTTTAGAAACAGGGCATACAGAAGATTTTCTTAAGAAGGTTACGGAAGATTTTCATTTCTTCGTTCCGCTTCCCCTAGAGGGGTGGAATCACGAGCAGCAAGGCAAAGAGCGGTTCGAGGAATTGATCCGGTTCGAGCGCTCCGTATTTAAGATGCAGCTGACTCCACTCATCGTGCTTGAGAACGAGGACCACGGGGTTGTGGTATTTCGCTCGGAAGGTTTGCTGAATGGGCGGCCTTTTCGCAATGAGCTTGCAATCGTCTTCGAGTTTGAGGCAGAGCGGATCCGATCCTTCCGTGAATATGTAGGTATGCCGTTAAAAAACTACGAGACCCCATAATCGATACTACCGTGAAAAAGCAACGATTCATTTTATTAGGTCTATAAATTGAATCGTTTCTATATTAGAATATAAAAAACCATCAGTAATCTGAAGTGACCCCT
>NZ_BIMF01000007.1 GCF_004000945.1 Paenibacillus lautus NBRC 15380 | reverse complement strand
TGGGGTCACTTCATAGCGGGTGGTTTTTTTGTTTCGCGCGTTTCACGCGCTCAACTGGCTAAAGCCATAACAAAAAAGCCGCTAAATTAGCGACTTTTAATGGGACCATGTTCTTGTCCCCCGACATTTTTGTTCTCTAAAATCTATTTTTTGGATGCGCGTTTAACGGAAATCGGTTTCCGGGTATTGGTTTAGAAAGTCGATAAGTGGCTTCGATAGGAGTTCAACGCTCGTAACAGCTAAGTGAACACTGCAAATGTTCAGATTCTCATAGTATTTATGCTTGATAACGTTGAATTGAAATTGAAATCACCGGAACTCATCCTTATGTCCGCCAAACTGGAAACCGAACTGACCACTATAACCGCCTAAATGGCCACCGGCATCGAAGCCAAAACCATGTCCCGCACCAAGATGTGCACCGGTATAACCACCGATACCATATTTTCCACCAAGATATCCACCTGCATGAACTCCCATCCCATGACCACCACCGAGTTGGCCGCCAGCATGAACTCCTACTCCATAGTCACCACCAAGATGGCTGCCAGCATGAGCTCCTATTCCATGGCCACTCCCGAGATGACCACCGACAAAAATACCTGCTCCATAATCACCCCCAAGCTGACCGCCAGCATGAACACCAATGCCATGTCCGAAATGGTTGCCATTAGGAGAATAAACGCCATAATATGGTGCAGGATACGGATAATAAGATGGTTGAGGGGATCGACAATATGAGCATAAATAGGGGTTAATTATCATTAGTAAGCCTCCAATCTGATCGATGATTGTAGCTTATTCAGAACTGATAAAACATGATACTTGACCATTGCATTATAGGTTAAATGTGGAATACGGGGTTCATGAGTAATATTCCTGTAAAGGAAGTTTTATCTAACCACCCTATCGTAGTTATATCGAGAATGGTGCCCTTAGGAAGCCATAAAGTACCAGTGGGACTGGAGCGATTCTATCATTCGTTCAATACTAATCGGTAATCGGCTCGGCAATTGGTACATGTTCATGTCCTTGACTCGGGACAAGAACTTGTACCAATAATGTGTTCCTTTTAATGTTTTTAGAGTTTCCACACCGTATGCTTCCAGCATCGCTTTCGCCGAAGGCGTATAATTTCCCGTAGAATCCTTCAAACCGACGCGGTAACGAGGGAATAAACGTTGTATAATCCAATACCGGTCTCTTTTGTAAAGTTGGCATAGTCATTGATTTATGGTCCTCTATCACTTTACGTTCCTCATTATCTGGAGGATCTCTAACTGAGTCAATTGAGATTGATGAATTAATGCAAGTAGATCTTCCTATTTGTCGATAAAATTTGCGTATTCTGCGGGATAGCGATTTCCCATGTGACATTTTAAAAAATCGACTGGTATCACATTCTTACCAAAGGATTGCCTAATAATCTCACTCCCATTTCCACAACCGGAAAGTATGCATTAGAATAGAATTGGCAAAGACGAAAAAACAAGGAGGATTATATGACTGATTCAAACTATAAAAATCAGATGGAGCTCGCCACAATCATTGAAACATATTCAGGACAGGATGGTGCTCATGCTACTGCGATCCCGTCTTTATTTTTTCTCCGCCGCTCCCAAGTTACCGAATTAACTCACAGTATATATAAGCCACGCATATGTATTATTGTTCAAGGTGCGAAGGAGGTATTTTTAGCACATGAGCGCTTCAGGTTCGGTCCTAGTGATTACCTTGTTGTATCGGTGGATCTACCTGTTTCGGGGCAGGTGACGGAAGCTTCTCCCGAGGTTCCGTATTTGGCTCTGCATCTTGAATTCACACCAAGTCAGATCTTAGAAGTTATAAATGATTTTAAAATTCAAGTCGGAAAAAATGAAAATGCTAAGCGTGGTATGTTTGTGAGCCCAATCGAGTCATCGATGTTAGATGCGCTAATCAGGTTAGCTCGTTTGCTGGATAACCCAAACGATATACCGGCACTTGCTCCTCTATATACCAAGGAAATTCTCTATAGGGTTTTGCAAGGCCCGCATGGGGGTTCACTGGAACAAATCGCAATAGAAAGAAGTTCTACCCATCTTATCAAAGACATCATCGAGCAGATCATGAATAACTATGATCGCTCTCTTCGGATTGAGGAACTTGCGGAGATAGCAAATATGAGTGTTTCTTCGCTTCATCGCCACTTTAAAGAGGTAACCGCGATGAGCCCAATTCAATTCCAAAAACAACTGAGATTACAAAAAGCACGGCAATTGTTATTGTCTGAGTCAACAGATGCCGCTGATGTTGCATTCCGGGTTGGTTACGAAAGTCCATCGCAATTCAGCCGTGAATACTCTCGCATGTTTGGTTTTCCACCCAAAGAAGATATAAAGCGCTTGCGGGAGAACTACGAAGAAACGATAAACGCGTGAATCCCCTACCTAATCGGGCTGACAGCCTGTTGACATAGTAATATCGTTCCACGTAAAAACGGCAGCCATGAATATGGTTGCCGTTTTTAGGCGTCTATCTGATTTTACATTGTTATATTCTTCATCAGTTACAGGTCCATCCTTTTGGTGTCCCCGTAGCACTTCTACCGGTTTATTTACTCTTAATAATATCCAATGCCTTCCGTCCCAAGCGGAAGGAGCATTTCGAGCCAAACTGTCCCGATGAATTATTTAAACCCTTAAGTGGCTTACTCCTGTATTCTTCTGAGGTCTTATACTCCATAGGATAAGGAACGAGGCAATGATAATTACCAGACATACCCAATAAACTTCACGAAACCCTGCAAACTGAGCAATGATACCTCCTCCTAAATTCCCCACTAATCTACCATGGACCCGTTGTAATAGATGGTTGTGGACATTCCCGGGAAATTCGGAAGCAGTTCCGTGAAATAGCTTAGTCCATTGCCCATAACAATAGCAACAAACGCTGCCTGCAAAAGCTGTGCTATAATAATCTGCCAGGAATCGGTAGAAATACTTAAAATCATATTGTAAATTATTGCAATAAAACAGGCGCTGATCATCAATGAATGGTTCGATAACTTTCTGCCCAAGGCGCCTAGCGCAAACATAATGGGAATCTCCAAACCAGCACAAATACTAACAATCAATCCGACATCGGTATGTGTACCATGAATTTCGTTTACAATAAACAAAGGTGTGACGATCCCGTTAATCGCATTAACCGCAAATAGAAAAATGAAGGCAATCAATGGATACCAGATCCGCTTTCGCTTGACTGATGTTGAGCCAGCACTATCAGACTTCTTCTTTTGAACTGCCCTTTTTTTAGGCAGAAATAGTAGCACAAGAGATGCGATTATAAGAAAAATGGCGGAAGTCCCCAGAAAGAGTCCCAACAGCTCCTAATATGATTGTTCCGAATAAAGGCCCTATCAAAAATCCGAGAGATACAAGAGTGCGTAAGGTAGACATCGCAAATGTCTTATCATCAGAGTTGCTTTCATTTGCCGATTCCTGAGCATAAGCATATATTTGCGGCATGGCAGCAGCCCCTAAACCACTAAAAAAACTAACGATAATCAGCAAAATCAAGTAGTTATCAAACAATAAATAGGAAGTATAGCCCAATGCAGAAGAAACTGTTGCTAAAATAATAATAAATTTCCGGTCCTGCTTGCGATCCGAATATTTACCAATGAACGTGTTCGCCACCACGCCGCTCAATGAACTCACAGCTGTAAAAACGCCAAAGGCTCCCGCACTCATTCCCAATTCCTTTGTACAATAGAGAGCTAAGTATGGCAGCGTTATCGAGATTCCGGTCCCGACCAATAGAACACATATGACAAATAATCGATAGCCTTTGATTGCAAACAGTTGTTTAACTCTTGTGTACAAATTTAACCTCCCTTAAAGCAATTTGCTGACTTCTCTGACTGGTGAGACGTATGAGCACCTCATTGATCGCTACATCAGATGGTAATCTTCCGAAATAGGGATCATTAGATGTCAAGTTTACGGGTACCGATCCATTTCACCATTTCGGGATCGTTATGTGAAAAGAACAGACTCTGTTTCGTATCTAACGTAGTAATCAACTCCATATCCTCTTGGCTCAATTCAAAATCAAAGATATTGAGGTTTTCGATAATTCTTTCTTTACGAACAGACTTTGGAATCGCAACGACTTCTCTTTGTGTTAACCAACGCAAAACCACCTGAGCAACGGATTTATTAACCTTTTCAGCTATGGACACTAATACCTTATTTTGAAACAAGTTATTTTTTCCTTCGGCAAAAGGCCCCCAGGACTCGATCTGAACCTGGTTCTCTTTCATGAAATTTGCATTTTCGATTTGCTGATTGAAAGGGTGTGTTTCAACCTGGTTTACGGCAGGAACGATTTCATTATGAATCATCAAATCGATCAAACGATCCGGTTGGAAGTTACTAACCCCGATTGCGCGGACCTTACCTTCACGATACAATTCCTCCATAGCGCGCCAAGAGCCATACACATCGCCATATGGCTGGTGAATCAAATACAAATCCAGATAATCCAATTGCTGTCTTTTCAGTGATTTTTCAAATGCTCTTTTCGTGCTCTCATAACCCGTATCCTGAACCCAAAGTTTCGTAGTGATAAACAACTGAGTTCTTGCCACGCCACTTCGTTTGATCGCTCTGCCAACGGCTTCTTCATTGAGATACGAGGCAGCTGTATCAATCAGCCGATAGCCTGCCATAATAGCGTCATAAACGCTTTGTTCACATTCAATTTGATCTGTAATCTGAAAAACGCCAAAACCAAGTATAGGCATCTCAACACCATTATTCAATATAACTTTTTGCATATAACATCCTCCAATTTTTTGGTGATTATGGTTAAATTGAATTGTTCTTATCCCCTACATCTAACATCAATCTCACTCCATGTTTGCTCCTCTATTATGTATTACCTCATCTCAATACCGATAGCCTGATTATGTTGAATCATTGCCTAATAATATCATTACGGTTACGAATGCATTATATACTTTTGACCTCCGGAAAATCAGGGTAGGAATAGAAGTCCTTTATCACGACATTGGTACTCCGGAAACCGTCTTTTTCATGCCATCCGATTGGGAGTGATCTTACAGAATTGCTCATCTTGTTGGATTTGACAATGTTCAAATCTTCATTGTTACAGTACTCCAAGTGGACCGGATATACGCCAGGCGTATACTTAACTTCTCTTGGAGTTCGAAATGATTCTTAGAATACAAGAAAAAGGCTGTTCCTTGAAAACAGCCTCTTTCTTGTGCTTCGATGAGTGAATTTCGATAATATTGTTCTCTGACTACAGGTCTGCTTCAGACCTCTCTCTCCTCCAACTAAGGTTTTTTCAAGTATCTAAATATAAAAACACATTGTAGCAAATAAAGTTTGGTTTCTTATGGGGACATATTGTATTCTTTAAAGCTAGTAGTTTGCCACAGTGGTGGCTATTGATCTCGGTCATCACCACGAAATATGAGCAGAAGACGTTCTGTTAATGCTAGGCGTGTGATGTTGGAACCAGAATAACTGACGAGTTTTAATTAGATTTCTGTCTAATCGGCTATCGGAATATACTCTTGTCCTTTGCGGCAATCGGTACAAGTTCTTGTCCTTGACTCGGGACAAGAACTTGTACCGATAAAACAAAAAAAGCCGCTAAATTAGCGACTTTCTATGGGACCATGTTCTTGTCCCTCGACATAAACACCCACATTTTTGATACATCTCGGTAACCCATTTTTAGATATAAAGGGTGTCCCATTTGACTAGAAATAAGTACACTCTGGACGGCGCCTTCCTGCTTGGCGTCGATAAGCATTTTTTGGCAAAGAGTCTTTGCCATTCCTTTACCCCTATGTACTTTTGACGTAAAAACATTATTCAAAAATACGGTTTGATCTACTCGTGCATAACTTCCATGAGATACAGGATACCCGTTTTCCTCAGCAATGTAAAAATGCAGATTTGGATCATTTAATTTCTCAGGCTCGATAACAGTCTTATTGAAAAAATGATTAACGCTTTGAGCTTCTTTCTCAGTTTTGACACGCTTGATGATCTGGGTATCTGTTTCAAAAGACCCGCTTTCTAGCTTTAAAATCATAAGAAATTCTTTACTTTTAATGGTATATCCTTCCCTTTCATAATTATCCAGTTCTTCATCTGAAAACACAGTAATCCAATAGTCCTTTTTAATGTCAAGTTTATTTATGGTATCGAAAACGTGAGCTGGATTTGAATTATAAACGATAAACTCGTCTGTTCTGCCATCCACATTTGCACCAAAAGCAAGATGTTTTATAGAATCGTAATCATATATTTGGGATGCAGGTTGACGACTACAATAAAATTCACCTCGAACAAAATAATCAATGGCTTTTATTAACTCCGATTCTTCCCTCATTGAATAGTCCTCCAATTTTTCTTTGTATACAAATTTCTTATAGGCATCATTATAGAGGTCGCATCAAATGATTGAAATATAAAATACAATTTATAACCGTATGATGCATAAAACCGACTCATGAGCAGTCCTGCCCGTTAGCCTAACAAAGGTAGCCGATCACAATGACCGGCTGCCTTCTTGTCTTTAAGTAACTAAGCTCATTTTCGGGGGCATATTTCGTAGGAAGAACCATCACAGAATACTCATGTTCAACCGATCGATTTAGTACGCCATTGAGCAGCTGATCAAAGCTCTATCGAAAATATCCGCCTCCACGCCAGCAAATATGAAGAGGCTGCCGCATGCTTTGGAAGCAATGCGGCAGCCTTTTGCATTTTTTTCTTAAGTGCAGTCATGTCTAATGTCAGTCAGGTGGCTTTCACGGATTGGATTCGTTCGAAGTTCTCGCGGTATTGTTCTACCATCCAGTTGCATACCTGCCACAAATCCGTAACCGGCTGATTGGTAAAAGGCAGCGTATGAAGATAACCCGGCGGACCGTATTCCGGAGTAAATGTCAACTCTGTAGCACCAGCAAGCTGTCTCGCTTCGGCGATTCGCTGCCACCAGTCAAAATGCCGCGCGACTTCATTCGCGTACTCTGGTGCCCGCGGGTCCGGGACCTGCGGTCCTTGCGCATATCCGACACGCCCATGGATATGTACGCTGCGGGAGATCGCCAGATCCAATTCGCTCTCCAAATGTTCCAACGTGGATTCGGTAACGCAGCACCAGTGGCTAAAATCGGCCGTCAGCCCGAGCCCTGGGACGGCATTCAGCACTTTCCCCGTATCCCAAGGATTAAATAATGCTCTGCCCCGGTGGGTTTCATGGCCTACCTGGACTCCCATCTGCTGCTCAAGCTGCACGGCTCGCCGGAAATAATCGATCTGCTCTTCAAGAGTAAGATAGTCCTTCAAGGAATGGGCGGTTACATGGACTGGTTCAAATGACTTCGCCCGTTCCAATTGTGCTTCGAAAGAAGCAAAGTGGTCTGGCCCTTCGGTAAAAATCATCCCCACGTAATCAAGCCCATGGCTTGCGAGGAGTTCCTTAAACCGCTGTTCGTCTTCAGGTGCCGGCAGGGGCGCCTCAACGCCATCGTAGCCGACGGAAGCGATGCGCGCCATCTGCTCTTCCAATGTGCCCGTACCCTCCATGCCCCACAATGCCTTGATCAATTTTAGTTTCATCCTTTTCACCTCTCCGGTTTATTGGACCCCGCTTCCCCCATTATTTCCGATACTTCGCCGGTTGTCCATGGATCCAAAGGAATGATTCGTGGATGGATTTGATATCTTTATTTTTGCGGGCCGAATCCTTGAAGTCTTTTTATTATACATTAGTGCGCCTATTTACCACTGCTGTGGAAATGGATATCGAAAAAGGCAGCCGGCTTTTGGGGCGGCTGCCTTCAAATGTCTTCATTGAGCTATCGTGTCCCGTTAGCGTAATCTACTTTTGGAGACAAGGTCATCTAATCGTCTGGTAAACGAGGCCTATGGCTCCAGAATCAAATGTCTTGTTTTCGATAAGTTGAAGATTGCTCTTCTCCTTGAGACCTTGGAATAACGGCAACCCGCTGCCGATCAGGACGGGAGAAACCGTAATTTTATACTCATCTATTAAACCAAGCTGCATAAGGTAGTGTGCGAACCTAGGACTACCGAGGATGACCATGTCCTTGCCTGGTTGCTGTTTGAGGTTCTTGATCTCTTCCTCGACATCTTCTTTCACCAGTCTGGAATTGTTCCATTCGACTTTCTCCAGCGTCGTGGAAAAAACGATTTTGGCTGTCTTTTCGATCCACTCGGCATGATTCCGTCCATGCTGCGAAGCTGATGGGTTCGAAGGCACAGATGGCCAGTAGATGTGCATCATCTGATAAGTCCCACGTCCCAAAATAACAGTGTCGGCAGTACTCAGAATTTCTTTCGCGTGTTTCTCCAAATCAGCATCGTAGGAAACCCAGCCAATGTCCATTTCACCGTTCGGACCTTCTACAAAACCGTCAAGCGATGCGTGCAAAAATAGAACAAGCTTTCTCATTTTCAGTTCTCCTTTGTTCATAGGGATCTCTACATTAACTAGATTATAGGACATTTTAGCTTGGTTGTTTCTTATGGATTGCTAATCACAAATGGAGTATTTTACTTTTGGCAAGAACATATATCCTTAAAACAAAAAAAACGCCAATTTCTCGGATTTTTATATACTTATTCTCATATGTGGATTTGATGAAATAAGTTCGTGCAATATTTTCCCAGCGAAATGTAACTTGGTCATCACCAATCAATTTACGAAACTCTATTTGGAAGTCTTCTCCGACAATTCCCATAAAACATCCCCTCCTTACTTCAAGCTCTCCTCGGACTGCAAGCCGTTTCAACGCCCACCTGATCGTAGGTATGGTCATTCGTCTACGGTTACGAATAAGGCTCTACAGTTGTCTTCACCGCTGGCCAGATACTTCTTTAGTCACACTTTGCACTCTGTCGTAAAATAAACCTCTCTCGCTTTGAATTCTTGCCATTAACAATTGCGGAGCAGTTTTCCCAGTTAAGATCCTCGATATTTATCTTTTCTGCTTCTCCAACCCGGCAGCCCGTACTGGTAGCGCAAACCAAGGGAACGAATAAACCGAATCCGATGTCCTAGGCTACTTGGCTTCAACCGATTAGATTGCTTCGCTAAGTACTCCTTCAGCAGAGTCAAAGTTATCTCGTTATATCCAGGTCACCGAGTTCCTTCATCAGCATTTTGTGGTGGAGGGCGTATGCTTTCCATGTTTTTCGGACTAAATCCTTGGATACGTTTATCAGTCTCATACAGTCGCCACAACTCACTTAAAATCATAACAAAACCTCCTATTAGAACTATTAAATCTAGTTTGCTTCTAATAGAAGGTTTTAATCTTTCTGATTTGAACTAGTGTTTCCCGTTAGCTCCATAGCGGGGTATATCAGGGCGAAAAATGTTTCCAATTCCCTTCGGAGACAACTTCGACCGCTCCGTCGATCACTTTGATGGCGGTCTGATCATCAATCGCATACGCTGGCCCTTGCATCCCGGCGGCCCATCTCTCTGCATCAGCCATGGTGTTTCTCGGCAGCATCTCGTGGTCAAGATGCGGAAATATTGCAAAATCAACCAGATTCAGCGTTTCATCGCCACCGGTGGGTGGAGTCCAGCCAACGAAGAATTCCCCGATGTTAGGTGCCATCACCATACTCCCGGCGCTCAGTCCCACATAAACTGCCTGCAGAGACGGCAAGAGGTCTGCCAGTCCGGACTGCCGCATCCAGTGGAACAGGTAGAGCGCGTCGCCGCCCGCAACTAGCAGGACGTCCGTCTCTTGGACTAGCGGCACCCAGCGGTTTTTGTCGATGCTTGGCAGCGCTGTGAGCTCCAGCACGCCGACGGACTTCCAGCCCAGGTCGACCATGGGGTTCTCGGAATTCCCGCTGATGAACTGCCAGGCTTTGACGCCGGGGCCAACCCAGGGGTGTCCGTACATCGCGGTGGGGATGCAGAGGGCGTTGGAGTCTGCGATGGGCTTGCCCAGCATGTCAACTAGCGAGTCGTGTATGCTTTTGTTATTAATGCCTGCAGATGTGAGCAATAATTTCATAACTTCACTCCTTTGTGTGCGTCTGTCGTTTATTCTTTTAGACTTTAGGGGGGCCTACATAAACTACAATATAGTACATTTCAGTTCGGATTGTTTCTTACAGATTGCTAATCTAATTTGCCCGATAGCTCAATGAAAAAAAGCCGAGCATTCTCGCCGGCTGCCTTATTGAGTTGTTGTTTCCCGTTGAGAAATTTTCTTTCATTAAAAAGTCTCATCTATGTCGAACCCTTGACTGCTATAAACTTCCGGCTTTTTTTGAATCTCATATATTCATCCGGTGGCAGCAAATGCAAAAAGATTTACACCCAGATCAATTAATTAGTTTGATCGAGATGCTATTACTTTGGGAATATCGTCTGTTATAAAAAAACGGTTAGCCTTCTTTCTTTTCTGTTTATCGAGTGTTAGGATGTGCAGGAGCGAGAATCCACCGTATACTACAATGCCATTGACAAGCTGAATTCGAACTAAACTGCCCATTAGCTTAATAAAATGACGTTTGCTGCCGTCGATGAAATCATATCGGGAATGTTATTAAGTTCGTGTTGTTGTGTTTTGACAAGAACTTGATAACATAAATATAAAAAGCCGCATAATCAGCGGCTTCTAATGCTACTATGTTTTTGTCACCCGACACTTCATGATCGAATTCAATAACTATCTCGTCAAGAATAAGTCCTACTCGTAACCTCCTTTCAATGTTCAGAAGGCAAATCAAAAGCCCTTGCTCATACAGCAAAGGCTTTTGATAAATCGGATTTTAATCAGCAAGATGCCGTTCTTTTTTCAGCATGATCTTTCTCATATTGGTTCATGTATCTTCACTATTTTAAAAGTGCTGCAGAACGATTTTACCCACTGTCCGGCCTGTATCCAAAAGAACATGCGCTTTACACAGGTTCTCCACATTGATCGGCTCCAGCTTCTGTGCAATGGTCGTCCGTAAGAAACCTTGGTTGACGAGACGTGCAACTTCATTAAGGAGTTTATGCTACTCTATCATATCGGCTGTCTGATAGGTCTAGCGTGTGAACATGAATTCCCAAACAAAGGTTGCACTTTTATTCTTAAGAAGTGTCAAATCCAGTGATTCATCTGTCTCAACAATCGAACAGATTTTACCCTGCGGAGCAATAACTTCCGGCTCTAGTGCTACTCAGTTCTGTTACTAACCAATAACCTCCAACCCTTATTGCAAGTGGTGGAGGTCTTAACGAATGAAACAAAATATCATTGTGTTTCATTCAATTAGAAATCACTTTTTCTAAAATGGTGATTAATCCTTTACATCAATGCATGATGTAATTATCCAAAAACGTATTTCGAAACTTCCCGTTTGGATCGTATCGAAGTAGTAACTGACGGAAATCCGCTAACCGCTCATACCGAACTTGTATCATTTCCGACTCCATCGTAAACAGTTTCGCCCAATGTGGGCGTGCTCCAAACGGTTCGAGTTCACGTTCTACAAGCGGAAGTAACTGGCGCACGCGATCCCAATCCGGCTTCCATGTAAAATGAAAACCAACACTGTCTTGCTGGTAGCATGGGCTCATCCAGAGGGTATCCGAGGCAATGGTTCGTATCTCGGAGATGAAGAGCAGAGGCGCAATTCTATCACGCAGTTTACCTAGCGCACGCATTGCCTCGACCGCATGCCGCCTCGGAACGAAATATTCACTTTGCAGTTCGTTGCCCGCGCTGGGGGTAAATTCCATGCGGAAATGAGGCAACCGTTCATACCATGGTCCAGGAGCGCCTAGCTGCTCGCTACAGTTCACCACAGATTGGCCAGGTACCATATGCCGTTTTTCCGGAGCTGGTAAAGCCCCAAAGAAATCGGAAGATGTCTCATCCTCCCCGTTTATTCCCAACTTTCGTTTTACCCACACTTGATTGAATATGGGCTCTGCCCAATCCGTAAACAAGCTGACACTGTATGCGGAAGATAAAATTTCGTCTATGCCATGATCCAGTGCAGAAAAAGGAAGACGATCATATACGGTCTGACTTACCTGAAACGAGGGTACTAAATCCAGTTTAAGCTTTGTGACGACTCCAAGTCCGCCGAGTCCGACAACCGCCCCATCGAACTCGGGGTCTATCTCGCTCGTGAGTACCGTAACTTCTCCATCCGATTTCATTAGCTCGATAGCACGTACAGAAGCCGCCAGGCTTGCATTAAGATCGCCCGAGCCGTGCGTGGCTGTCGCCACGGCACCAGCCACGCTTATGTGCGGCAGCGATGCTAAATTATGCAACGCATAGCAATGATCATTTAAATAACGGCACAGATCGCCATACCGAATGCCACCCTCGACGGTTACGGTTCTCTGTACACGGTCGAGATCGATTACCCGATTCATCTTTCGAAGCGAAAGATGGCTGCCCCCGGTGTCGGCAATCCCGTTAAAAGAGTGGCGCGAGCCAAGCACGCGTATGCTTGTGCGGCTAACTACTAGTTCCTTAACCTCTTCTAGACTTTTAGGCTCAAGCAACTCCATCGAACAGTAGCGATAATTCCCGGCCCAGTTCAGCTTATCTCCCATATGAACTCTCCTATTTAATATGCTGGTTTTTGTCTTGAATCTATTGATCATTGGTTTACCTGATTGTCCAAATGTCAAACTGAATCGGTACTCATAAACTTTAACAAACACGGGCTATCGCACCTTTGTGTTTATTTACCAGTACTTTACAGGAAAATCAACTTAAAACTAGGTATTCGGCATAGCCTCCCGCTTTCCTGCCCGTTAGCTTAATGAAATTGCATGGAAACATAGTAAGATACTTATCTAATCGGTAACCGGAACATGTTCTTGTCCCCCGACAACTTTGACTTGCATCACATGGATGAGTTTCATTAAACTTTCCATCATAATCGATCCGTAACCCCTGTTAACACGTTCTCCTTCAATCTTTATATCTGCAATATCCATATGTTTGTTCTCAACATGTAAGAGTACGTTCGAGCCAGGAGCCTTTACCCCATCTTTAGAGATAATCTTCACCTTGAGATATGAATATTCACATCATCGATACCGTCACCATACATTAAGCGGTAAATCATGACAATTTCCCCGAATCGGTTCCGAGCTACATGAATTACCTTATGTCCATCCTTTTCGAGATCAGACGTATACCATCTGACTTCATACTCGATATCGCCCTTCTTCTTTAACGGGAAAGGAGTGTATTCCTTTTTTTTAACAGGAAACAAATCGTCGTCCCCAAATAAATCCTTTTGTCCCTCGACATCGGATGACAAGAACTTGATAACAACGGTGACATTATCTCCTCCTCCGCCAATGCCTCCTACCTGCCATATGATGGATATGGTTGTTTTTTACAATGAAGTGATGACCGCTGATGTTTTTCATCCCATAGGTATTGGTCAAGGCATACTTAAACCAATCCTTCCCCACGGCAATTTTCTCCTCACAGGAACTCCTCACGCTATGGGCAGCGTAAGGGGTTTTGTTATTATTAGTGCATATGAAGCAGCAGTCTTCTTCCAGCTCGAGCTGCTCTCTAACCAAGCGGCAGGCTTGCAGTAGGTACTAAAGTCCTTGGATAACAAGTCTGGCGACACCTCCTTCAGATAAGCGCTGATCAGCTCCCAATACAATCTGAAAAAAACAAACGCGGGCTTCCGCCTGTGTATAAGTAATAAATGCCTGTCGAGGTATCGGCAAGGACCGAACGGATTTTGGACCGGATTGCGGATTTGCTGAATCGGAAGCGATATTGAATACAGTCATCTCGTTCATCCTTCCCATTCGAATGGATAGTGAAGCTACTGCGAGAATGGATGGATCAGCATGGATTTAAGAGGCACCATCGAATCCTCCGGAACGTAATAATTGAATTTGTTGTCGCTGATCTGCCCAAGCAGCTGGCGGCGTATCGGATCGGCGTCCTTCAGCAGGCTCACAGACGCCGAATGATAGTCGATAGGACGCATCCAGATCGGGCTATAGCCGAGGAACAGCTGCCTTCTTGTGAATGCGGAGCGATTCGGCGAGCCAGCATGCCACAAGTTTTGGGCGAACACGAAGACGTCACCTGGTTTTCCGCACACTTGTACCTCTCCGTCAAGCTGCTGGCGCACATCCTTGTGATTCGGATTGTACGGCTGCTTGTGACTGCCCGGAATTACTTTCGTATTGCCGCGATCCGGCTCCGACATATCGCTCAAAATATAGCAAACCTTAATATAATAGGTTGCCGTCAAGCCGTTAATGACAGGAAACTGCGGATGAGGACCGTCTTGATGCCAATCGATAAAGCTGTGCGTGGCCGTTTGAGCTTCGCTTGGGTTCGGTTGTCTGATCGTGAGGTGGGAGATATGAAGCTGAATGTTGTGGCCAAGCAAATTAACGATTAACGGAAGAATGGCAGGTTGATCGATTAATGCAGCGATCTCGGCATGGCGTTCTACGCTGTTATAAATATTATGCGAAAGCGCTTCCGGTTCCGCTAAGACAATTTCGTCGATCGCGGCATTCAGCCGGCTCACCTGTTCCTGCGACAAAATATCTGGTATAACCAAATACCCCTGTTCATGAAATTGCTCCATTAATTTCGGTATTTCCATATTGGCTGTCTTCATCCTTTATACCTCCTACTTGTATTTAATTTAATTATATTTGGCGAACCATCATGTTATAATGTAAGAAAAATTGATTTTCCTTGTAAATAATTTCAATCTATGAAAAGGTGTTGTCAAGCAATGGAGTTCAGCCGATTTCTGGATCCCGATCTGCAATACCATGTCTACGTGAAGGATACCCCTCAATTTCTGAAAACGCATGATACGTATGATCATTGGGCGTTGTTCATCGTCGAAGAAGGCGCTTTTAATTACAGAATGGGCAGCCAAAGCGGAAGGGCGGTCAAGGATGACATCGTATTATGCCCGCCCGATCTAACCTTCTACCGGCAAACGGACGGTTTATCGTTCCATCTCATGGGGTTTCAATGGATCAATTCCCTAGAGGAGCCGCCGCGTGCGGCGGATTTTCCGACTTTCGGCAAGCTTCGGCTATTGAACAACAAACGCTTCCAATCCACCCTCTCTCAATTTCGCGAAGCCCAATACTTGCATGCACGGATTGGTCATACGTACAAGAAACATCTTCTCAAGGATCTGCTCTATTTGCTTCAGATCGAGCAATCCGAGCAGCATAAGATGACCTTGTTCAGCGAGGATCCGACCCTTGGGCGAGCCCTGCATCTGCTTCAGCAGCAAGCAGAATTCGGCCTATCGTTAAAGTCGGTCGCTGTGGAGCTTGGTCTAACCCAGGTGCAGCTGACAAGACTGTTTACACGCGAATTCCGCATAACGCCAAGCGCCTACGCGACTAATCTTAGAATGGACAAGGTGAAGCAACTTCTTGTATATTCTTCGCTTACCCTTGCCCAAATCGCCGAGCATTGCGGATTTACCGACGAACATCATTTAAGCAAAAGCTTCAAAAAACTGTGCGGCGTTAATCCTTCGTCGTACCGAAAAACACATAGCGTATGATAGAACAAGCCGACCTGCATCGAATGAGGTCGGCCTTTCGTTCTCGTTATTTAGTCCCCGTAACCGAGCGCCTTAAGCTGTTCCATGGCGCTGTCCACTAACGCTTTGTAGTTCATAGACGTTTCCAGCGTCTTGATAAAGTCATCATATTCGGTCAATGGACGTTTATCGTAAATAAACTTCGCGATCTCCTCTTCCATGTACCGGTTCGCATCGGCAGGGTTATATCCCTCTGGATTGTCGACAAATCCGTTCAATGCTTCAATACGGGGTTGATCGTTCGCGAATTCGATTGCAGCCGATTGAGCGGAGAACTTCGCCTGTAAATATTCCATTTCCGGTCTGCCAGTGAATTGGTACAGCCAGGAATGACCAACCTCGCCCGCTTTGTCCGTCATCTTCGGCTTGCCGTCCTTAAGTGTGAAGTGCGTATCCTTCACCCCAAACTGCACGAGCAGCGAGCCTCCTTCCGGATTCGAAATATAGTTGAGCAGATCGAACACCCGCTGCAGCTTCTCAGGGTCTTTCTCAAGCGCTTTCGGAATGGCATATCTCCCAGGCGCCGCGCCGATATCCCATGAACCGTCGAATTGTCCTCCTGTACCCGAAGGAGCGGCGATTTGCAGCCATTCTGCATTCGGATTAACGGTTTTGATCTGTTCCACGAACTGCTCCTTCGTCATGTTCGGCCAATCAATATAGACGATGCCTGCCTGCCCTTTGATCGCCTTCTCTTGATGCTGCAATCCGCTATTGGCGAGCAGCTCCGGATCAACCGATCCGGATGCGATCATGTCCTTAATAAAGGCCAAAGCATCCTTCATTGCCGGTTCATGCAGCGCATTGACGACTTTGCCGTCCTTCTCGTAGAAGTTGCCTGGCATTCCGACGCCGAAGGCTCCGAAAACGGTCGAGAATGCGCTCAGCTTGCCGCCCGTTAGACCGAAGGTGTCCGGCTTGCCATTTCCATCCGGATCGTTCTTCGTGAACGCTTCCGCTACGGAAGCCAACTGCTCCACGGTCGTCGGCACTTCCAGCTTCAGCTTGTCGAGCCAATCCTTGCGGATCCATAAGGTGTTGTAAGGGATTTGCGGAGATTTGGAGATGCTATATACTTTCCCGTCGACCATCCCCTTCTTGACGCTGTCCTCCCCTATGAACGCTACCGTTTGCTCCAGCTTATCCATATACGGCGTCAGATCGAGCAGCAGCCCTTGCTTGGAGAACTGAATGAGCTGCTGCCGGTCGACCATGAACAGGTCGGGAAAGTTCCCCGAGGACATCCGAACGTTTAGTTGATTGTTGTAATCGTCCGCTGCTGGATACACTGTCAGGTTCAGGTCGATATTCAGCGCCTTATCCAATTCCTGCTTAATCATGTCTTTATCGGGCGACGGAAGATTGTTCCCCGTCTCGATAATGTCGAGCATAACCGGTTTGCCGCTAGGTTGCTCCGTCGTTTCCGCTCCGGGCTTGGCGGTAGCGCCCGAATGGTTTCCCGGATTACCGCTGCTGTTTCCCCCCGAACAAGCCGTAAGCATGGCTCCCGCTAATGAAACGGCTACTAGCAAAGTCCCTAATTTCTTCATGATCTTAACCCCTCTCTGAATGGTTTCATCGGTTAACCTTTAATCGAACCAAGCAGCATCCCTTTTGTAAAATGCTTTTGAAGAAACGGATAGATCACGATGACCGGCAAGCTGGCAATCATGACGGATGCCATCTGCATCGTCTGCGTCGGCATCATATTTTCCGCGTTCTCCAGCGGCTGCTGACTTTGCATCAGAATTTCCCGGACGACGACCTGCAGTGGATACAGCGTGCGATCGGTCACATAAAAAATCGCTTGAAAAAACTCGTTCCAATGGCCGACCAGGTAAAACAATCCAACCGTCAGCAAGACAGGAACGGAAAGCGGCGTAACGATTTGCAGCAGGATGCGGAACTCTTTGGCTCCATCCATTCGGGCCGACTCGAACAGCTCCTCCGGCAGCCCTTCAAAAAAGCTTTTCATAATAAGAACGTTAAAGCTCCAGACTGCATTTGGCAGAATCATCGCCCAGATAGAATCGAGCAGCCCCATCGACTTAACGACCAGATAGGTCGGAATAAGCCCTCCGCTGAACAACAAGGTGAACACGATCATGAGCAGAAAAAAGTTTCTTCCCGGCAAATTCCGGCGGCTGAGCGGGTACGCCATCAGTCCGGTCAAAACGAGATTGACCGCTGTTCCGATCACCGTGATGAGAACAGTTATTTGGAACGCCTTCGGAATATTGGACTCCGTCAGCAGGGTGCGGTAAGCGGAAAACGTAATTTCCTTCGGGAACAATATGAATCCGCCGTTACGCAGCACTTCTCCGAACGGAGTGATGGATACGGATACGACATAAAGGATCGGCAGAATGGCGACAAGTCCGCATAGTCCGAGAATAACGTATATAATTGTGTTAAAAATTTTATCATCGAGGCCTCTTACCATATGCCCTCACCCCATTTCTTAGCCACGCGGTTAGCACCTAGCACAAGGATGAGTCCGATGACCGATTTGAACAATCCGACTGCCGACGCCAAGCTGAAATTAAGCTGCTGCAGACCGGTTCGGTAAACCCATGTGTCGATGATGTCCGCAACCGGGTACACCTGAATATTGTACAGAATGTAAATTTGATCAAAGCCTGCGTCTAGCAGATGGCCAAGCTTCAGAACGAACAGCAGGACGATAATTCTTCTAATGCCAGGAAGCGTAATATGCCAGATCATTCGCATTCGGCTCGCACCATCCACCTTCGCCGCCTCGTAAAGCGTTGGATCGATGCCTGCCATCGCGGCTAAATAGATAATCGCACCCCAGCCGAGATTTTGCCATACCTCCGATCCGACCAGTATGCTGCGGAAATATTCCGTCGAGGTCAGAAACGGGATCGAGCTTCCCCCCGCTTCCACAATCCAGCGGTTTATGAGACCGCCGTTCTGGGAGAAGAGCGTCAAAAGAATGCCGAAAATAATGACCCAAGACAAGAAGTGCGGCATGTAAGTCAGCGTTTGTACGATCGTCTTCAGCCAGCGAACGCGGCATTCGTTCAGCAGTACGGCCAGCATGATCGGCGGCAGCGTCCCCCATAACAGCTTGTAGAGGCTGATCAACAGCGTATTGGTCAGCAGCTGGCTGAAGTAAGGCGACTCGTAAAAGCTCTGAAAATGCTTATACCACGGATCGACCCACGAGCTGCCCGTTATGCCGTCCAGGATCGCAAAATCTTTGAAAGCGATAATGACTCCGTACATCGGGAAGTACCGAAATATGACAAAATAAATAATGCCGGGCAGCAGCATGACGTAAAAGGCTTTAAACCGCCATACCAATTTTAAAATCATGAGCAGCTTTGTCCGCGGAGAAAACCGTATCCGAGGGGCTGGCGTTAGGCTATGATTGGCTTCCATCGTATCCCTCCATACTTTGAATGCGCTTCCAATAAGGTAAGTATAAAGGTCCTGACGTCTCCTCGATATACACTAAAACGTAAAAAATGTACGCATTTCCTTCATAATCATTAGCCTCGAATATGGATCCATCTGCATCAATATCCATGTTTTGAATTAATGAGTAAAGGCTGTCACGAATGGTCTGAAGAAACCACATGACAGCCTTTGTATCGTTTATGGTTAACGCCAAATACCTAATCGTTCGTCGCTTTCCGTCAGGGCGGGCATATCGACGCGGACAACAGTTCCTGCTCCCTCCGCGCTGCCGATCCGCAAGCCGTACGTCTCGCCGTGATGGATCCGAATCCGCTCATGCACGTTCCGCAGCCCGATGCCCGTAAACCGGTACCTGGAACGCTGCCCACCGTCCTGATTTTCCAACAGCAGCCTGCTCCGCTTCTCCCGCTTGATGCCTATCCCGTTATCGCGTACATAGAGTCTCAGAACACCCTTCCTCAACCCGCCTTTCACAACGATAAGCCCCCCGTGATTCGGCGTTAGTCCATGGAAGAGTGCATTTTCTACGAGCGGCTGCAGCGTAAGCTTAAGTATGCGATACTGCAGAAGGTCAGGATTGATATCAATCATAAACTGATATTGTTCCCCATAGCGCACCTGCTGAATATGCATGTACATTCGCAGACCTTCCAGCTCCTCCTCAAGCGATACATATTCCGATTGCTTGTCGAAGCTGAAGCTCAACAGCTTGACCAGCGATCGAATCGTATCGCGCAGCTCGTCGATCCGCTGCTGCTTTGCCAAGCTGCTTATGCAGGCAAGGGTATTATAGAGAAAATGGGGCGCAATCTGGCTTCGAAGCATCTTCAGCTCGTATTCTTTCTTCTGCTCCTCCGCATTTTTCGTCTTCTGGAGCAGGCTCTGAATCCTCTCAAGCATGGCGTTGTAGCTCTGCGTTAGCCTGCCGATTTCGTCCATTCTTGTGACAGGCAGCTTCGCCACGACCTGAAAGTTGTTTAGACGGTCCATCTTCTCGACAAACCGGCGAATCGGATGCGTGAACGATCGGCTGAGCAGATACGCGCTGATCAGTAGCATTATGATCCATACGATACTCGCGGTCCGGTAGTTGTTGTTCAGCTTCTGCAGATCCTGATAGAAATAATCCTCTTCGATGAACGCCGCAAGCGACCAGCCTAGGCGGTTTTTGGTCGACTTCACGGCAACGAGCGGATTCAAGGAATCCCCTTCTATGCCGCTGACGCCGACTTTGAGCAAGGCGAGCTGCCCGCGAAAGCTCTCCTCCAGCTTCGGCGGATACGAGGCCGATTGGAAGGGGAGCAGCTTATCGCGGGAATCCAGCCGATTAATGACGCTGCCTTCCTTCGTGAACAATATATAAGATTGATAGATCATCGGCGCAATACGCTCCGTAAGGAAATCGAGATTAAGTTCGGCGACAACGACACCCTTCACCTTATTGCCTGCATCCGCAATAGGCAATACGTAAGCAAGCGTTCGCCCCGACATTGGCGAATCATAAGGTTCGCTCACGTTAATAGCCCCGTAGTTAATAAGCGCCAGCTCATAGAGCTGATTCAGCTTTGGATTGCCGATGATGTCATAAACGACCTGAGAGCTTGCAAATACTTGGCCGTCAGCTCGAATCATGTACAACGTTCTGGCAATGGAGTTGTTAATCCCCGCAAACTTGCGAAGCGTCTCGACGGCTGCCTCCTCATTCCCTTCCTCCAGCAAATCGGAGCGGGTCGAGAGTAGTAGCAGCATGTTTTCCACATTGTCCAAACTAGCATCGATATATTGATTCGTTCGGCTGACGAGCAGCACGGCATCGCGAATGACTTGATTTTGAAGCAGACTCTCCGCCTCATGGAGGTTTCGCCATGCAAGCACTTGAACGAGCAGCAGCGTCACGATGAACAAATAAATAAACTGCTTGGAAGCGAGACCAAGGCTGGCATACCAATGAAACAGTTTCGTCATTTCCACCCTTCCTTCACGCTCGTTCTCACTTTCCTGTGCTTTCAGCCATTCCGTTTATAGTCCGTCGGCGATACCCCGGTCCAATTTCGAAACGTAACGGTAAAATAGCGGTAGCTCGGAATGCCGACCTCTTCTGCGACCTCATATACCTTCTTATTCGAATGCCTAAGAAGCTCAATCGCCTTCTCCATACGAAGACGGGTAATATACTGATTGACCGTACTCCCCGTTTCCTCGCGAAACAATTTGCTAATATAATGTGGGCTCAGCCCTACTTGCTCCGCAATAACGGGCAGCGAGATCGGCTCCTTGAGATGGTCTTTGATCCATTGCACGGCCAAACGAATCTCGAAGCGCGAACGCGACTTCCCAAGCTCGGCAGCTTCCATATCCTGAACAATATTGGCGATCATCTCAGCTAATGTTCCTGCGTCCATTAATAGCCCCATACGGGCTGCGCTCAGCACAGCGCCCTCTTGCTGCCTGTGCCAATCAACCTGCCAATTGAGTACCCGCTCCTTCAGTTGATTTGGCTTCACTCGCTCTGCGATGCACCATTCCCTGAACTCGCCAAGCAAGCATTCCTTCAAGCTCGCAGGAGACAATGATGCTTTTCTCAGCAGCTCGTTTAATTCCTTCGTTTTCTTTTCCGTCAGATCCGATAGAGGCAACGAATGCTGAGCGTACACAGCGCTTTCCTCGGGACATCTGTCGTAAAACAGCGCATCTTTCCACTCGTTCGAATAGGCGAGCGCCGATGCAACTTCTTCCTTCGATGTGACCGGTTTGCTAAAAAGGGCATATGCTGTCGCCCACCGCTCCTGCTTGGTATCTTCCCGATTCAACAGCTCCGTCAAATGTTGAACAACCGTGCGGAGTGACTCAAGAACAGCATTGGGAGGAGTTCTGCCTTCAAGCAGAACAAAATATTCCCGCTCCCTTACCGTCAGCCAAGTCAGCCAGCTTGGATCCCTTTTTTCCTGCTCGGTTAGCCTCTGCTGAACCGTTTCCTTCACAGCTAGATAGGCTAATGGAGGAATGTCTAGCATAAGCCGTACCAGTCGAATCGGAAGATCTACACTTAGCGTCATCAGCTGCCAATCGGATTCGGCTGGCTCTTGCCCATGAAGCAGCTTGCCGAATAAGGCGGCTTGCAGCTGCCTCTGTTCCCTTCTCGCATGCTCCTGCACCTTGCGCTCCTTGACGACCGCAGCCCTCGCTTTGTCCATCGCCTGCTTAAGCTCTTCTTCCTCCAGTGACACCTTCAAAATATATTCAAGCGCTCCAAGACGGAGCGCTTCTTGTACGTAATGAAAATCGCTGTGACAGGTTAACAATATGATCTGAACGTTCGGGTGCCGCTTCCGGAGCTCCCGAATGAGAGCAATACCGTCCATAACCGGCATCGTAATATCCGTTATCACGACATCTGGCGTGCGTTCAGCACATAGCTGCATCGCTTCCGAGCCGTTGCTCGCTTCCCCTATCCATTCGGCTCCGCACGCCTCCCATGGAAATATCCGAAGCTCTTGCCGCAGAGGAATTTCATCTTCGACGATCAAAACGCCAAGCGGCTTTATGGCCATGATATCCTCTCCCTTAATGCCTATAAAATGAAAGCGCTGTCAAATATTTTATTCCATTATAGAGCATAGACTCTTATTTCGGCAACCTCCGCGCGTGGTCCTCCGTTCGTTTCGTCGATCCATAATCTAATCGTATGTGACATGATGGAACGGCTGAGCTTATGCACTTTTTTGCGCTTATGGTTGTGCTTCTCTTCAGCCAGCGTGACCCATTCCTCACCGATGAGCGCCTCTATCCGATAAGCTCGGACGAGCTCGGGAATCGCTTCGAAAGCGGTGCGATGATGGTGCAAATTTATTAAGTCTTCATTAACGTCGTCGTTAAAGGTGACGTGTACCTCGGCGATCGATTGCACTTCAGCCCACTCCAGCTGCAGCCATTCCGGATTGCCTGGAGACATCGGCTCGGACATCCACAAATGCGGACCGGCGAACGGCCGAATATACCCGTCCGTTACCGCTGCGGCAGCGTACGCTTCCGTATTTGGCGTAACCTGCAGGCATAGCGGCTTGCGGTTCCAACGGCGCATGCTCCACTGTACGACCGGCTGATCCGGCTGACGATCCTCTAAAAGTGTAGAGACGATCGGCTTTGGCCCCTTCTCAAAGCACAGCACGCCGGTCATCGGACGATCCGATCCGTGAAGGTGAATCGCTTCGTTCGCCTTAATAATAAGGAATGCATTGCAGGCTGCATCGGGCTGCCATACTAGGTCCAGCTTAACCCACTGCCCGGTACCTTCGGCTACTGACACCGATGCTTCAGCCACCATCTGCTTTGGCACGTAGTTTTCACCTTTATCAGTATGCCACAGCTCCACTTCAAGAGTAGCAGCCTTTATCGCATCGATCAGCAGCGCCACTGATTCAAGCGAGGGATTCACTGGAAACAGGATGCCTAGTTCTTTGTCCAACGGGTGCGTATAGGTTGAGTCCGTCAGCGAAACTTTGGTCATTGTGCTGGATGCCGTAATGCGGGCCGACTTGGCGTGATCGTTAGGATCGTCTGCCGCAATCCCGATAATCGACGCATCCTGTCGGAGCATCGTCTGCTGCAGGTCGTTCATATGGTCACGGTGCAGCGCACGCGGCGATATCCCTTTCTGCACGCACAGTGCGGCGCCGCTACCCGCTGCTTCGCCGATGACGGCACAGGTTGCCATTACCCTCGTCGTGCCGAATGCGACGTGAGTTGCACTGATATCGCGGCCTGCGAACATCAGATTGCTGACGTTGCTGGAGTACAGACACCGAAATGGAATATGATAGATGCCGTCCGAAAATAAATGCTTCGAACCGCTTTCCGTCGAATACATACCTTGCGGCGGATGAAGATCTATCGACCAGCCTCCGAAGGCGATGCGATCGCTGAAGGGCTCCTGCGCGATAATATCGTTTTGGTTCAACATATAATCTCCAGTGAATCGGCGGTACTCCCGTTTGCCGGGGATCGATCCGACCCATTCCAGCGTCATGCGATCGGCATCGAAATTGCCTGAGTTTTTGATATAATTCCATATCCCGTAAATGACCGACCAGAGCTCATCGCGTATTCGTTCATTATCATGCACCGTATCCAGCTCGCCGCCCCATTCGATCCACCAATAGTGGCAGCCGGAGTCGCCGCTGCGAATGACCCGCTTCATCGGGATCGCCGTTTGGGTAATGTCCTTCGCAAAGCTCGGCGGAATATACTTGACCGGCCGATCGGCCTCCTTCGTATAGAACAGGAGCGTGCTCCCAAGCGTAATATCGTCCGCCGTCTCCGGCGCCCAGTCCTCGTTGTATTCCTCTGCTGCCTCGCGGCCGATCCGGTATTTAGCACCTGCCAGAAAACCCGCAAGGCCATCCCCTGTACAATCTATGTACATATCGCTTTCAAACCGGATTTTCCGCTCGGAGCCCATCATCCAGCCCGTGACCGACTTAATGATGCGCTCCTCCTCCGCGCCCTCCGCTTCGACCTCGTGCACATCCGTATTGAGAAACAAGGCAATGTTCGGCTCTGCTCGGACCGTCTCGAGTACTACGAGATCCCATAAATACGGATTTCCATCCGGGTTCCGGAATTGATTCTCGACGAACATTTCTCCCATGATGCCGGTTTCTCTCGCATAACGCTGCGTGCCATGCGCCGTAGCGCCGCATACCCACACCCGTACCTCGCTGCTAGAATTGCCTCCGAGTACGGGTCTGTTGTTCACGAGCGACACGGTTTGGCCGAGACGTGCCGCTGCAACGGCAGCGCATACGCCGGCCAAGCCTCCGCCAATAACGGTAATGTCGGATTTTACTGATTCAAACTTCAATCGAATCCCCCCAAGTCTAGAATTACTATCATCTTAATCGAGGGGGTCGTTATTTAACATGCACTGCGCTATCATATTGGCATATACTTTATTTCATTCTGGAGGCTGATTGCGGTGACGATGTCGAATCGAAGCTCCATCCTATATCCTAGCCTAATGAATCATGTCTTTTGGAATCATAAGAAGAAATTTCAATACAGCGTGGACACCTACGGACATTGGGTTCTATTTGCGGTGGAGGGTGGCAGCTTCCGTTATGGGATCGGCGATAGTGAGGGAATGGCTCAGATGGGCGACGTCATCGTTTGCCCGCCGGGCGTCGATTTTCATCGCGACGTTATCCATGCGCCGTCCTTTCATTTTATCGGATTTTCGTTAGGCTCATTATCGGGAGAGGCGGTTGCAGGGCAAGAGGCAGAGCAGAACGTCCACCTTCGTTTGGCGGCTTCTGCCTACAAGCCCGCCGTCACGCATAAGGAGAGGTTTGCCGATAATTTGAGATATTTCAAGAGGCAGGACGAAGCTGCTGCGGAGATCGTTCAACGGAACTATTGGCAAAACCATGCGCTGAACGATATTTGGCTATTTTGTTTGCAGTCGATAGCGTCCGGCGTGGTTGGCGAAGACAAAGAACCTGCCGATCCTCTGATGGAACAGGCACGGCTCTATATCCAGCAGAACGCCTATAAGGACATGAGCATGCTGGTGCTTGCAGATGAGCTGGGTATCAGTCCCGTTCAGCTCACCCGCAGATTCGCCCGAAGCGTGGGGATGACTCCTTCGCGCTATTTAAGCCATACTAGGCTGGAGCAAGCAAAGTCCTTGCTCGTCGATACCCATCTGAATTTAGAGCAGATCGCATTAGCTTGCGGCTTCAACAATGGCTTCTACCTCAGCCGCGTGTTCTCGAAGCTGATGAAAGTCAGTCCTTCCGCTTACCGGAAAACGAACCGGGTCTAATGCCTGCCACAATCCCCTCTATACAATTGTCGGAAGCGAAAGGACAAATAGAGTTCCTTGTTCCGAGCTTTCCCTAAGCGTTAGCTGCCTGCCTTGAGTTTGCGCCAGCAGCCGATCCGGATGACGGGACTGTACGATATTATTGAGTAAATTCACCATAATTTGTTGAATGCGAAGCGGATCGCCTTCAATTTGGACAGGCTGCCTTGGCAGCGACAGCGCAGGCTTGCCTATTTTCACGTCTTGATGCAGCGTCCATTGGTAAATAATCTCGGGCACGAGCAGCTACCAGAAAGAATAGGTTTCCCTTGGAAGAAGTGACGTAAGCCATTTGCGTTTCCTTCGTTGCCAAGCGTAATGTCAATTCTACTAAAGGTGAAATCCTGCGAATACATGAGTCTGAGTGAAGAAACTGAATCATTTCAAGGAAGCTTAATGAAGTAGCTGTCGAATTTTAATTGGTTATGTGTCACATTGGTAATCGGACCAAGTTCTTGTCCATTACGGAAATAGGTACAAGTTGTTGTCCTCGGCTCAGGACAACAACTTGTACCCTTAAAGGAAAAAAGCCGCTAAAATAGCGACTTTTAATGGGACAATGTTAGCAATTTCAAGTAACAATGCTGCACATGAATGATCCATTTAGATAGCCCTTTTATTTCGTTCAAGTTATTTTGAACCCAATTAAATACATCTTGATTAATCTTGATTTATACAGTCCGGTCCTCTCCATTCTTCCCAACTATAAGAGTGCTTTGTTTATTGGCCTCATAATGACGCCAAAGTTCACTTAAAATCATAATAAAACCCCCTATTATTAGAACAATTAATTCTAGTTTGCTTCTAATAGGAGGTTTAGATTTTTATTCATTGTCGGGTTAGCTGGCGCGGCGGAAGCGGGCCAGCGTTAGCCCAGCGAGGACCATGCCGGTCAGCCCCATCACTATAGCAATGATAGCCCCTGCTCGCCCGGCGCCAGTGCCGAAATCACCAGTGAATATGGACAGATGCACCCCAGCGTAGGCTATGACGATCACCCCCAATACCATGGCAACGATGGCCCCGTTTCGCCCACCGTTGCCAATACGACGGACGGAGCGGACCAAAGACAGCCCACCGATGACCGCGCTGATTAGCCCCATCACCGCGTCCATCGTTGCCCAGAGTCGCCCAGAGGTTAATCCGTACACGACATTACCGTTGGTTGCTTCAGCAGAGGCAATAGTTGGAACAGCAAGAAATGTACAAAGTATTATGAATGAAACTAGCTTCATTTTCATTTGTTAATGACTCCTTTTTGTTGTTTTTTCATTATTTGCCTGGATGCTCGAATAGTTCATAGGATTACCTGCTGGATCATCTAGTAAGATTTGCTTACCACCAAAACCTGTGGGAATATCATTGCGGCAAGTTCTTCGCTGTCGTTGATCACTAGCACTGTCGTGCTTCCGTTCTACTCAAACGTTATGGATTTGCTGGATAAATCCACACCCCCTTAGCGTCAAATCCGATCCTCAAGATTAATTGTTCTCTTTCTTCGCGGCTATTTCTCTCCTTTCAAAGCCAGTTTACACAACAAATGTCGAGAACTTATGCAGATCTTCCACTCTTTGTGTGGATTTCTTTAAGAACCTACCTATTCACGGTATAATTTTCGGTAAGCGGTATGAACTCGAATGGAAGCAAACTAAAAGGGAAAGATGTGATGGGAATGGAACCGAAATTGTTGCTTGTGGAGGACGAACCCGGCATGCTGGAGGAGATGCAGACCTATTTGCAACGTGAAGGGTTTCGGGTATTGACCGCCTGTACCGGCAAGGAAGCGCTCGCGATTGCCCGGTCTGAACAGCCAGATCTCGTCGTGCTTGATTGGATGCTCCCTGAGAAAAGCGGAATCGACGTATGCCGCGAAATAAGGCAAAGCTCGCATTGCGGCATTATTATGGTCACTGCCCGATCGGATGAATCAGATAAAATCGTCGGTCTGGAAATCGGCGCGGATGATTATTTGACGAAGCCCTTCAGCTTGCGCGAGCTCGCATCACGCATCAGAGCTTTACTTCGCCGCTTACGCGGACCAGAAGACAGGTCGATGTTCTTAGAAAGAGACAACTTGATCATTTCCGAAGCCAAATGCCAGATATTCAAAGACGGTCAGGAAATCCAATTGACACCTACCGAATTTAAAATTCTGTTCACACTCGCGGGTCGTCCCGGCATTGTCTTTAGCCGTTTGCAACTATTAAAGGCTGCTTTGGAGGATGAGTACATGGGATACGAAAGAACGATGGATTCCCATATCCGGAATCTTCGGCGCAAACTGGGAGACGATCCTACCAATCCTCGATATATTCAAACGGTATATGGTTTCGGTTACCGATTCGGTGAACGTTCATGAAGATGACGGTCCGCATGAAATTATTTGCCTGTATGGGACTGCTCGTGCTCATTGTAAGTATCACTTTCTCCCTGACAACGCAGGTTTACACAGGCGGCTTGATCGATAAATTTCAGAGGGAACATATCGATACCCGCTATTTGAGCGCCACGCCCGAAGAGCAAATCGAAATTTTTAAATCCTATTTCCTTGACAATGTGCAGTTGAACGCATTGCTTAATGTCACGCACGGCGTGCGCTTGTTTTTTTTTGTTACGATCGGGTTGATTTTCAGTTTTTGGATATCGGGGGTGTTGACCCTCCCGCTTAAAAAACTAACAGCCGCCATAGAGCGAGTGGCCCAGGGCGACCTGAACGTCAAAGTACCTGTAGACACGAAAGATGAGTATGGGAAAGTCGCCCAAACGTTCAATGTTATGACATTGCGACTGCATGAAGCCGAAGAAGCCCGCAGGCGATTGGTGGCCGATGTTGCTCACGAGCTTCGCACGCCGCTCTCCGTTATGCAGCTTAAACTGGAAAATTATCAGCAGGCCGGTCATCCTGTCCCGCCGGAAATGCTGCTTCGGCTTCACGATGAGGTAATCCGGCTCAGCCGGCTTGTGAACGATCTTCATGAATTGTCGCTCGCCGAATCGGGCCGGTTGTCGCTCGAACGCAAACCCCTCGATCTGACGGTACACCTAGAACGAATCGTGGACGACGTGAAATACGAAGCTGAAGAAAACGGATTGGAAATATGCCTCTATACGATTTCAAGACCGGTTATCGTGATGGCCGATGCGAGACGGATTACGCAAGTTCTCATTAATTTGCTTACTAATGCGATTCGTTACACGCCTCGTGGAGGGAAGATTACGGTTGAAATCGAAGACCGGGTCGTTGATCGGAGTGTGTTCTTTGCATGTGTCTCGGTGATAGATACCGGTATCGGAATACCGACAGAAGAGCTGCCCCACCTATTTGATCGATTTTACCGAGTTGATGAAGCGCGCTCGCGGCATACAGGCGGTACGGGGCTCGGATTATCCATCGCCCATCATTTTGTAAAAGCCCACGGCGGTTTCATTCGCGTTGCGAGTCAGCCTGATGAAGGTACTATATTTACCGTTTTTCTGCCTTCAGGCAATGGTATTTACTAAAGTTGATAACCCTTGTTCTTGATGTTCGTTTAAGTTACCAAATCTTTCAATTTACTTTGGGTCTGTGTTAGCCACGCTGGTGCCGGGCTAATTTAGCCAATTTCCCTCTGATCACAATGCAACGCATGGTTATCGCAAGTTTTTCGTTTGCTGTTCCATCTTTCGGCCAAGCAGCAACTTTCCGTTCAGGATCCCAAAGCATTCAATGCATAAAGGGAGCTGAGCCTTGAGGCTGCTCCCTTTATCGGTTTAACTAACTCCTATTAGTTATTTGAGAGATTATTTATTTACGATTCCCTTAAGGTCTGACATGAGACCTTCAGATGAATGACTTCCTCTTCCATCAAAAACTTAGGAATTCGCTTATCCAATTTAGGCTCACGCAGTTTAAGTGAAGGGTAGTTAGGTAAATAGGTTTCTTCATATGCAAATCGGAATAAGGATCGCACAAAACGGATGCGGTGTCCTAAGCTACTCGGCTTCAAGCGACCGGACTGCTTCGCTAAGTATTCCTTCAGCAGATTCAGTGTGATCTCAGAGATCTCGCTCCTCTTGAGTTGCTCCTTTCTGTTCAACATTCAGGTCACTTAGCCTAAGTTATGCAAGAAATCATAAATGCATATTTTCACTCCCTGGTCCCTTTTTAATTTTAGTTGCAAATTTGGGGTAATTGCTGCGTTATCCTGTTTAAAAGTTTAGCATTCACAGTCGGGTCATTTGCTTAAGAACATCACTGCTATAAGCGGAAATCTTCGAAGGTTCTTTCATATAGAAGGGTTTTAAAGGCTACTGACGAGCCTTCGCCAAAGCATTGGGTGATACATCACGTTGACTTACCAACGATTCCTCTTTATAATTCGGACATCGAGAGCCAAGGCGATCCCCGTTCGGTTATCGATTTTAAAGAAAGCATTCGAAGTAAAAGCTCAGTGCTGATTCAAAAGCCTTTTTCGATTGCAGGTGCTCCGATCAGTGGGGGACAGCACTGTCACAAGCCCAGGTGAGACAGACACTGCTTGCCATGAATGCCTCTACGATGCCGGGTCTGAAAGGTTCTCAGCGGCAGCATTTTATGAAAAACTGAATGAAATCGCCGGGGAATTGGAAGACGAATCAACGCTTCGCCATCTGGAAAGATTTCTGACAGCTTTCGAAGAATTGATCTTGGACTTTAAACAAACTCAAAAGGAAAGATGTGAAGAAATTATGATTAAGCAGAAAGTATATTACGGTAAAGATATCGAGGTAATGTTTAATTCGGAGGTATGCATTCATTCCGGTATTTGCGTAAAGGGCCTCCCTGGTGTTTTTGATTTAAGCAAGCGTCCTTGGGTTGATCCCGATGCTGATACTACGGAGGCAATTGCCCGACATATTGACACATGTCCAAGCGGAGCACTGACGTATAGACGTCTGGACGGTGAATATTCAACAGAGAAAGAGGGATGAACATGCATATTGTAGAACATGATACCGCTAATAAAAGATTTCTTATTCGAGATAACGGCGGCGTTGCTGCGGTGATGACGTATGTAATCTCAAGTCCGGAGCTTTACATTATTGATCACACTTTGGTCGAAGATGCTTACCGAGGTCAAGGGCTTGGCGATAAGCTTATCAAAGCTATGGTGGAATACGCGCGGGAAAACGGTATTAAGATTTTACCCTTATGCCCGTTTGCCAAGGGACGATTTGAACGTATCTCCGAATACGCGGATGTTCTCAATAAATAATCACTAATAATAAAATTATGACAATAATACGAGAGAAGAGCCTAAGAGTACGAGATTTCTTCGTTCCTCTCAGGCTCTTCTTGATTGCCAGCAGGCTCATTATGTTGCCGCGTAGAAATCCCATCACATCCATATGTACTTTTCATTGCAAACGCTGTAAGCTGAGCCGCGCGGTGAATTTCAACAGCGTAATCCGCAGGGAGTTCAAAGATGTTCTCGAAATGTTGATTAGGAACAACAAGAACATGTCCTTTATTGTTTGGCCACCATTTGCTCGCTATAAATGCCGTTACCTTTTCATTCTGATAGATGATTTCCTTTTGTTTTGTTCCCTGATTAGGTCGCTCGATACCCCAAACACGACAAAATGGACATTCGTAACCTTCGGGCTTATGTGAAAATGATGCTGGCATCTTTTACATTCAACTCCTTTCATATTTCTCCAACCAGCTATTAGACGCAGGCAACTTCTGTTCGTTAACGGTATTCTGCCCGTTTGTTCAGCAACGAGAAACCATCTACTTCGAAATACATGTTTGATGTTTGATTCTAAACTCGGGCTTATTTACGTAGTCCGCGTAGTTTACGGCTCCGTTAAACTCCAAATAAGCCTGATAGCGAAAGCGAACACTTGGCTGTGTAATCAAATCGAGAACTCTATCCTTCGCTACCCAACGGCTGTCGGTTGTTTCTTCAGAGAAAGATAATAATTCCCCACCAATAGGCTGACATACGAAATCAATTCCAACTTGCGTAGGAACATCAGTCACGCCGTCATACCATTTCTGTATCCCTGTATTCGAATAGACACCAACTAAACTGCCAACAGAAACATCCATTCCGCTTTCCTCTTTGATTTCACGAATCAAACCATCTATCAGATTTTCTCCAACTTCCACTTGTCCACCAGGGTAAACCCAACCACCGTCACGAGTTTTTACTAAAAGTATATTTCCTTGCCCATCTTCAACAAATCCACCAGTGGCTACGATATGCGTTGGAAATGGCATATTACGACCTCCTTATGCAGTAACATTTGTATATTTATTCCACATCCTCCTCGCACTTCCTGCCCGTTAGCTTAACAGGCTGCCGATGTAGAATAACTTTAGATTAGACAATCATCTAATCGGATAAGTGTGCAAGTTCTTGTCATTTTCGGCAAAGTAACCGAATTCTTGTCATTGAGTTAGGACAAGAACTCGATTACTTATAATAAAAACTGCAATTATTTGCTTTCATTTAGCTGGTTGTTTGCTCCCAAAAGGGGCCAAATTGACCGATATAACCTCAATGATTATGCCCAACTGATAACGAGTGCCGTAGCTTTCAATTTTTCTTGCGAAAAGCCCTGTGTGTCCACTTCATTTAACCGTTTAAGCAGAAGTCGATGATGATCCTGATGCATGGCATTTTCAAACATCGCCTCAAACTGCTTGTCTCCCGGCAAACTACATTGTTGAACCAGCAAAAGAAAATCGAATTGGGTTTGAATAAGGATTCGCAAATTGTCCGCATTGCATCTTGTTTCTTCCTCAGGATAGAGTAATAGCTACAGGACCTATCCCGGCAGTTCTTTGGCTCCGTTCATCACTAAGGGCATAGTCTGTTCAACGAATGATTCCGCACTTATTAGACGCCCCTCATTGTTCCAAACGTAAGCCGCCCCATACATCCCCCAACTTAACATGATAGAAGCTGTATTTATTAAGAATTGCGCGTTTGGACTCGATAGCATCTTGTCTTTGTCTATAAAGGAAAGAAGTATCGTTTGAATTTTTTCCTTTATTTGAATTTCGAATACAGCTCCAAGCGATGAATACCTTCTTTTGCACATAGTGCTTAGACTCTTGTGAAAATCGCATACACCCAGAAAAATACTCTGAATGGTCTCTTCATTTAATACTTCGTGACCGCTTATTCTACGATTTATGATGGTCATAAATGATTCCATTAGTCTGGCCTCAAGAATTTCGAATTTATCTACAAAGTGCGCATAAAAAGTCGCTCTGTTAACAGTAGCCCGCTCTGCAATATCCCTAACGGTTATCGATTCAAAGTCTTTTTCTTGAATTAACGAAGCAAAAGCGTCTTGAAGGAGCCGCCGTGTACGTATCACACGAGGATCAGCTTCATTCTTTTTAATTGTCATGGTTAAAATCTCCCCTAATAAAACGACATTATAGAAATGGTGTTGTCTATACAACGGTTTATAGTTATTGATGATTGCGTACCATTCGGTTGGTATTATAACATATGAATACAACAAGTGTTGTTCAAACAACTAATGTTGTATTGAAACAAAAAGCAGAATGCCGCTTTACCAAAAGGAGGAGAGAACCATGTCGGTTTCACAACCGTCGCAAAACGATAGAGCACCAACTTTTTTTTAATGTTATTCGAGAACGCCGGTCGGTTCGTAGCTATGATCTCGAGATCAAGATTTGGCGGGAGGAATTGACCGAAATATTGCGGCAAGCCACGCTGGCTCCTTCAGCCGCTAACTTGCAGCCGTGGCGGTTTCTCGTTATCGACTCACCGGAGCTGGAGCAGAAACTGCTTCCGATTGCATTCAATCAACAGCAAGTGGTCGAGGCTTCGGCTTTCATTGCGGTACTCGGAGATTTGGAGTGTTATAAATTGGCCGAGAAAATTTACGGAATGCCGGTCAACGAGGGTTACATGCCTGCAGAGACAGCTAAATCGTTCGTGGAACGCTATACCGGCATGTATTCGAGCATGCAGCCCGAGGCCATCCGCCAAAAAGTTTATACCGACAGCGGGCTAGTATCGATGCAACCCATGCTTGTCGCCCGCGCTAAAGGCTATGACACGGTACCGACAGGCCGCTTCGATAAACAAAAGTTCATGGAAGCTTTCCGCATATCAGAACGCTACGTTCCGATTATGCTGATCGCCATCGGCAAGGCGGCGAAGCCCGGTCATCCAACGGTGAGGCTGGCAGTCGATGATGTAGCACTTTAACGAAATGCCTAAGGAATAACAAAATGTAAAAGATTGTGGCACCCGCATAACAACGGCGAGTTAAGGTCTTTTACAGGTTCTAAGCATCAGATTCTATCAAGGCGTCGTACAGCTATGTTATCTGGATGGTGCTAGATTCGATTTGGCGAAGGTGCAGATTATGTTGGATGGAGACCCTGCCTGCAGTAGATAGAGCCGCTGAACAATGCTATGAATTGGCTGAAGCAGCGAGGAGCCAGTCAACAAGCTGGGGGCTTCTTTGATTTGGTAATTACAATTAACCAATATATGAGTATATGCTGATATACGCACAAAGTTCGATTTATATTTATATTTCGATATTTTTAAAAACATAGTTATTTAAAACACATCAGGAGAGTGAATTATGAAGAGCACATGGAAAATTTACGTTCTAGCCTTAGTCAGCTTTTTAGTTGGAACATCCAATTACATCATTTCCGGGATATTGGACAAGATCGCAGAGACGTTGGGAACAAGCGTCGCGGCAGCAGGACAGCTTATTACAGTCTATTCCCTGGCCTATGCGGTCGGTACGCCTATTTTGATGGTGCTGACGGCCAAAATGGACCGGCGTAAGCTCCTCCTTTATTCGCTGGGCCTCTTTATTGCCGCAAATCTGCTGACTTTTATATTACCTGGCTTTGGTCTCTTCATTGCCGCGAGAATCATTACGGCGTTAGCCGCCGGGGTGGTCACCGTTAACGCGCTCAGCATCGCCGCCAAAATCGCTCTGCCAGGCAAGCAGGCCAGCGCCATCGCCAACGTCACCATGGGCATTACCGCATCGCTCATCATCGGCGTCCCGCTCGGCAGAATGGTAGCCTCGGCTTTTGGCTGGAAAGCGGTATTTCTGGCCATCGCAATTGTCGGGGTCATCGCCATGCTTGTGATTGCTGCGGTTATTCCACGTATGCAGGGCGACAAGCCTGTCCCTTTGATCAAACAATTTGCTTTGTTAAAAAAACCTCAGGTTTTGGTTGCTTTAGCGATTACTTTTTTCTGGTTGGGAGGATATTCCCTCGCCTATACCTACATATCCCCTTTTCTGCTAGAGGTGACTCATTTAAATGAATCATTGATTAGCGCAGCTCTGTTCGTGTTCGGCATTGCCAGTTTGATTGGCTCGAAAGTCGGCGGATACAGCGCGGATAAACGAGGCATTATATTCACGCTCGTTTCAGGTATGGTGCTTCACGTCATTTCGTTGATTTTGCTATCCTTAGTCGGACAGTCGGTCATTGCCGTTTTCGTCATTTTGATCCTCTGGTCTTTTGCCGCCTGGTCATCCGCTCCGGCGCAGCAATTTAACCTGGTCAAGCTTGTTCCTGAATCCTCGGGCGTCATGTTGAGCTTGAACAGTTCCATGATGCAGCTTGCCATGGCTGTCGGCGCAGGAATCGGCGGGCTACTCGTTAACCGTGTTTCTTTGGCATCCATTACCTGGTTCGGGGTACTCGGCGTACTCATCGCCATCATTGCCGTGTTTGTATTGTCCAGCATGGCATCACGGCATTCGGCGGTGCAGTCACCGAATTAAGGGTATGCTAAACATGGAATATTTGATAAAGGACTCTGCTCACTAAGTTGATTTTTCGGATCTTATCCATCCGAGAACTCTATCCTTCGCTACCCAACGGCTGTCGGTTGTTTCTTCAGAGAAAGATAATAATTCCCCACCAATAGGCTGACATACGAAATCAATTCCAGTTAGCTTAATCCCTTATATAATGTTAATTCAATATAGGTCTAGTCACAGTAAACGTAGTGTGCTCAGGTATGCCAGATAACACCACAAACGGAAAACGGCCATCTCCGCCCCATCGGACGGAAATGGCTGTTATGACTATGACGGTACCGGGGCGCCTTTGCCGTCAGTTCACCTTCGCGAGTTTCGTGCTGCGAACCGATGCCGCAGCGTATACGACGAGCGCTGTCCAGATGAGTGCGAAGCCGACGAGCAGAACCGGCGAGACCGATTCCTTGAACACGAATACGCTCAGTAACAGCATGATCGTCGGCCCGATGTATTGTACGAAGCCGAGCGTGGACAGCGCCATCCGGGCGGCCGCCCGAGCAAAGAAGAGCAGCGGCAGCGCCGTTACCACACCGGAAAGAAGCAGTTGGACGAACATGGACGCAGGCAGCGTCCATGCCGTCGTCTTTCCCACGGCGGCCAAATAGATCCAGTAGGCGAGCGCGAGGGGCAGGACTACAGCCGTCTCCGACAGCAAGCCTACAGAAGCGTCTTGTACGATCTTCTTCTTCGCGAGGCCGTACAAGCCAAACGACACGGCCAGCGAGATCGCGACCCACGGGAACCGCCCGTAGTCGATGGCGATGATGAGCACCGCAGCGCCAGCGATGGCAATCGCGAGCCATTGGCCGCGGTTTGGCTTCTCACGAAGGAAGACTACCGCTAGCAGCACGTTCAGCAACGGGTTCAAATAATAGCCGAGACTTGTTTCGACGACATGGCCGTTGTTGACCGCCCAGATGAAGATGAGCCAATTAGCAGCGATCAGCAGTCCGCTTGCGGCGAGCGACAGCAGGAGCGAGCGGCTAGCCGCAATCCGCTTCATGTCACCCCAGCGGCGCTGGATGGCGACGAGAATACCCATGAAGACGAACGACCAGACAACCCGATGTGACAGAATTTCACCTGCCGGGACATCGTCAAACAACTTCCAATAAAGCGGGAGAACCCCCCACATGATATACGCGATAATAGCGTTGACCAACCCATTGTTCATAATCGATTCCTCTCTTCTCGCTACGATGTCTGAACGAATTATACGCCTCGATCCTCGCTTAAGTAAAGGAAATAATTGTTCCGCTGGCAGGCAGTCACGCTCTTGCTCGATTTTGAGCTAGTACACGTTAGTTAACCCATGAGTTACTATTTCAGAATCATTTTAAACTCAATAGCTCATCACGGAGTTCGTAATAAGAATCATTCCATCCCATCTTCGAATAAAAGCGTAATCCTATCAATCCATTATAATATTTAGCACCAATTAATCTCTCTTTAAAATTCGGTATGGTAATACCCATTTCTTGCTGAACATTTTGGTATATTTGGACCACATCGAGATTCAAGTGTGTTTTGATGTGCCAGTCTAATGTTGCAAGATCGATAAGAAAATCTCCATATTTGCCATTGCTATCAATGACTCCAGTTATTCGTTGCCCATCAGATAAAATGTTGTACTGGTGGAAATCACCGTGAATAAAGTAACGATATGGTTCATTGTAGGTAGAATAAGCTAACAATCGGTTGTAGAATTCATCAAACACATCTTTCTCTAGACAGGATGTTTTGAATAAGTTGTGCCAGCCTTCCCAGAAGCTATCCGCTTGTTCTTCAGCATAGGTAGCAATAATATGTTCTCTCCAGGAATTATAAGTACCATCACCACTAGAATTTATCATCCCGTATCCTTTTGTTGTTCCTAACTTTACCTGGTTCATTCGTGTTAGAATCTGAATGACCTCCGGAAGCATTCTCTGTTGTTGCTCATATGTGCAACTGTTCAGAATCTGTCCGGCTATCTTTTCAGAAATCAAGTAGTTCAATGATTTAAAATTCCCTAGCTCCATACAGCGAGCAGACGGAATTCCGTGTGAAGATAAGAGGTTTGAAATAAATTTTTCTGTTTCAAAACTCCCAGCTATATCGCAGAATTTAATTATGTAATCCTTGTCAACAAAAGTGAAGGAGAATACAGTGCTTATATTCCCACCTTCTAATGGCGTTATTGCAATTATATCTGAACTAAAATGCTTACGTAATACAACTTTCACTTCTGAAATTTCTACTGTTGCTTTTTTGTACGCAGCCATCTATTTCAATCCTTTTTATATTCGTCTCTTTTCTTACATATAACGTTTATGAAAATCATCTCATTTTGTTACTATTAAAATATAGGCAAAGTATAATATCTGCCCGTTAGCTTACCGGACCCATGTTATCGACATGAATCAATCCATGTTCATATAAAATGATTCGAATTCAGCAACTGAGTCGAACTTGTTTAAAGATACACCTTCTGTTCTAAGGTGATTCTCTAACTTTTCTATAAGCTGCAGAACTGCAATTCGCAACGGTTCGAGATCTTTGGGATCCAGAAACGAAGTGAGATCTGGGTACCCGAAGCGATAATAGTATTCCCGATACTCCCCCAAATCGAAAATACCAGGCCAACGTCCTTTTTCGGCTGCGTATAAAATACGTGCCAAACCATCTTGTACACCTGTAGCAACGAAAAACGCGGTTTCATAGTGGCCTTTTTCGCAAGCGGTTAGGAGTTTGTTAAGCATTCCTTTTTCCTCTTCGTAGTATCCCTTCATCCAATCTTGGTAGGAACGTAATCCTTTGAGCTTGTTTCTTCGTTCTGAAATTAGATGAAGAGTGTCAAAAGTCAATTTCTCGCAAGCAGACTTGATTTCATCTTTAGAATGGCTGAACATCATTGTATCAAGATAAAGATCCAGTTGCTCAGGCTTCATTGGGAGATTTTTGACTTGTTCGCGATAATGGCCCCACATGCGTGTATAGTAAGTTTGGTTTAACAATGCAAGAGATCTAAAAATGTTAGCGGCAATTTCTTGTCCCAGTATCCGACAAAAGGATAAATCCATGGAGTCTTCGGCAAGTCGGAACTTCATCAAGCTAGTAAAACAATCGCGCACTACAACCTCAGCTCTGTTGATCAATGTTAGCATGTTGGACGGCTCCCCCATGGAAGATATGGTCTCGCGGAGTTTCATGAATTTCGCTAGGTCTTCTTCTGAACGCACATACAGTAGTTCACAGTCCGCAATAATGGTCGTGCTCCAATCTTCAGAGGTTGACATCCTTTCAGCACGATCCCATCCGATAGGCCAGAAATCAAAACTAATACCGTCGATTATAAACTGTAATTCCACTTGATTTCCTCTAGGTGTGGCCGGAATGAAGAAAAAGTCTAAATCCGATCGTTCTGTCGCCCTCCCCTGCAAATATGATCCGTAATATCCGACAATCGCAACATCCTGGGGGTAATGGGTCTTAATATGCTTGACAATGATATCAGCTACGGCAAAAACATCAACCATCATAGAACCTCCTTGTTCGTACGTCCTCTTTAATTATGTGATAGGGAATACTGGTCAAGGCATATGTTGATCGTAACGCTCATTCTAGTGCTGTACTACAAGATTAGGTTGTTATCCAGTAAGTGTAAATGGAAAAGATAATTATAAACAAATAGCCCTTGATGTTCTCGTGTGATATGCCCCGTATTGTAAAACCTTTGCATTATTCCTCTTGTTGAAACTTTTCAAATTCATTTTTCAACCAGTGTTGATTCTGATCAATTGACCACAACTGTATTGCCTCAACCATTTCCCGCATAAACATAAGTACCCATCCATGTTCGCAACTTGTACTCAACTCGGGACAAGAACTTGTACCGATAAAACAAAAAAGCCGCTAAAATAGCGACTTTCAATGGAACTATGTTCTTGTCCACCGACAGTTCTTGTCGTCTTAAACCAGTTTTCTATAAAACTGCGACTGTTACAACCTAAATGGCGCATATTTTTACAACAGCAGCCGGCAAGTATTTGGCTGCTGTTGTTGTAAGGTGCTTTGTATTCAGGTCAATTAAATCAACTTGATGATTTTGTTGGACGTCAATTATTCTGTGGGATGGTGTTCGGTTATGTCCCCAAGAAGAATCACCCCCTACCGCTGAACCGTTTGATCGCTTCCTCGGTCACCGGCTGGAAGAGGTTAATGAGGTTGCCGTCGGGATCACGGAACAACACAGCACGGTTCCCCCACGGCATCGTGGTCGGTTCCTTTACCCACTCGTCGACAAACGGCTTCAAGCGCTCGTATTCGGCATCGACATCGTGGACGCGGAACTCGAGGATGACAGTGCGATTATCGGCCGCCACTGCGGAACCAATGCCGAACAGTGGCACCGTCTGGGAGTGACCGATCGCCAGGGTGCACGATGGCACAACGAGTTCGGCAAAGGCAGCCGCGGGACGTTCCGCCGAAACACCCATAACTTTCTCATAGAATCTAACAAGACGATCCACATCGTCGGTAATGATACGTACAGAAGCAAAATTCATAAAATACCATCCTTCCTATAATAAATGATACAGTACCATATCATTTTTTGGGCAAGAACAAGCTCTCCACCCCATTATGTTTACTTAATCGATAATAAATTAACGCTACTGACAACGGTATGTCAGTAGCATTTTAACATTTTAGAGTATTCTCTCTGCTAATGTTGATACCCGCCCCGTTGACGCATGCACCTGTTTTCGATGCGAGCCCCATTTCATCCACCTGCAGACCGCTCTCTTTCAGACGTCAGGCCAATGATTGCCATTCCGCTTGACATGGAATTGCACTCGTCCTATCATCGGTACCACCCTAAAATTCCTGGTGATCATAGAAGAAAAACCGCCTTTGATTATGCGGCTGGATTGTGTGTTCCTCTATTGTTTCCCGTTAGAATTCCTGTAAACCAAAAAATTTGGTAATTGAACAAAAGTTACCCCATCCATAAATCATCATAAAGTCCCCATGATCCCATAGTTTTAACACAGAATAGGTACCTGGCGGTAGTGTAAACGACCGAATCTCCAAGGGTTGAATCTCCTCAGCATTTACCTCAGTCGGGAATGTTATCAAGTTCTTGTCATTGTGTTTTAACAAGTACTTGATAACATAAATATAAAAAGCCGCATAATCAGCGGCTTCTAATGATACTATGTTTTTGTCACCCGAGACTTGTCCTCCGACTCAATATGCTAAGGCTGATATTGTGTAGTGCCGTATATTGGTTTCCTTTGCGTGCCAAAGGTTTTACAGCAACCCTAAATTGATAAAAGGCGCAAAAATACCGGAGAGCGCTTGGGTGCGCCCTCCACAAGAAATGAACTCCATTAAATAAAAAAAGTCCGCAGCATAAAGCAGACTTTTCCTCTAATATGAATATGAAACAGCATTAGAAACGGACTGGAAGGCTCACCAAAGATCGCAGGGTGCTGTAATGATATGTCAAGTCCTCTGGTTTAACGTCAAGACGCAGGTTGGGAAAACGCCGCAATAGAGAGCTGAACGCGATTTGCCCCTCCATGCGGGCAAGGGGCGCCCCTAGGCAAAGATGGATTCCTCTACCAAAGGCCAAATGATCGATCTCTTGTCTTGTGATGTTCAGCCACTCAGGCCCGTCAAATCGGCTTGCATCCATATTCGCTCCGGCCAGCGAAACCACGACCATCTCGCCTTTTCGAATTTGTGTGCCATGTATTTCGATATCTTCAACCGCGACCCGGCTCGTTATCATGATCGGACCCGCATACCGCAACAGTTCTTCAACCGCAGCGGGCATAAGGGCCGGTTCCTCCTGAAGGAGCCGTATTTGTTCGGGATGTTGAAGCAGCGCCAGGGTTCCGTTACCGATCAGATTCACGGTCGTTTCATGTCCTGCCGTAATGAGCAGCCATATGGTGGAGAGCAGCTCGTTCTCGTTGAGCTTATCTCCCTCGTCGTAAGCCTGGAGTAACCCACTGATGACATCGCTCCCGGGGTGCTCTCTCTTTTCGGAAATCAAAGATTGAATGTAGTCAATAAACTCCTGAAGGACTCCTTGAACTAAACTTTCTTGGCCGGGGTTTAGCGCAGCCCGGGCCAGCTTGTGGGTCCACTCGCGAAAACGTGCCTGATGATGGCCGGGGATCCCCAGCATCTCCGATATCACGATGATAGGCAGCGGATAAGCAAAATCCGAAATGAGTTCCATCTTGCCCCGGGTGGCTACCTTATCCAGCAGCTCGTCGGCAATTTGTTGGATTCGCGGACGAAGCTCTTCAATCATACGGGGCGTAAATGCTTTGGAGACCAAACGCCGCAGCCGGGTATGATCGGGAGGATCCACCGTGAGCATATTGGGCATATTCTTGAACCATTCAAGCAATTCATTGACGGAGCTGTTCTGGGGTGAGGCTTTTTGCTGTGAAGAGTACTTTCGCCGATCCGAGAGGAACCGGGGGTCCTTTAAAATTACCGAGACATCCTCATACCGAAAGGCTACCCAAGCTTCGCCCATGCCAAAAAAGTCATCAAGCCGATAAAGTCCTTCCTGATGTTGTGTCAGCTTTTGGTAAAACGCATTAAAATCACGCATTGTGTCCGGCGACACAAAATCGTTGCTTGTTATGCCTTTCACGGCTGATCACCTCTTTACTTTAGTTTTCCATACCGAATCGGATCATGTCACAAAAAGCGTCCAGTTCCTTCATAAGGCTGCGGGTATAGGTTTCATCAATATGGTTCATACCGTTCGTCTCCTCCAGAAACTTCGTTTCGAAATGTCTGGTAACGGCCATGACGAGCTCGAATGCATGCTTGCGGTTTATGCCTTCGCGAAGCGGCACCTTGTCGAAAAGCCTTACGAGCATCGCTTGACGGGTTTCGCTGACCTGACCGTACTTATCCTCGACTTCCTCCTTCAAGCCATCGGGTGTGGCATAAAATGCTTCAAATACTAACTTCCATTCATCAGAATGCTCTCGAAAATAGTCGAGCTTCGCATGGCTTAACTGAGAAATGGCTGTAAAAAAATCGGAGTGTTCCGTCCACTCATCGTAATGGATGACGGTTCGGACTTTCTCAAAGCAGTGGTCAACTAAGCTAAGATACAGTTTCTTCTTACTCGTGAAATGATGAAAGATCAAAGCTTTGGAGATACCAGCAGCTTCCGCCAACATTTCCGTTGATGTATTCTTGTAACCGTTGCGGGCAAACACGGATAAGCAGGCTTGCAAAATCTTTTCCCGTTCGTAGAGCTGTATCGGCAGATTCATCACCTCTTTTTGAATTTGCTGACCAATTGGTTAGTAAGATCATACAGAATGCTGACCTGTCGGTCAATATAAATGAAAAAAATCCACCTGCTGAGAGCAGAAGGATTTATTGAGGTTATGGTTCAATGTCCTCAATCTCAATCATCATTCCTGACCGATAGAAGGATTTCACTATCCTTTTCTTTTTGTCTTTCACTTCACTTTTTTTAAGTAGAATTACGTATAATCAGCGAAGTCTTGTAGGTTTTCGCGATAGGAGCAGATCGCATCCCCTTCAATCTCCGGGTAAGACAATCTGTAACATCCCTGACCATATCGGGAATACAATTGGTTAATGTGGTCAGTTCCGGATTCGTCATCAATCCCACAGGATGGTTATCAAATCCGATGACGGACATTTCTTGAGGCACGGATATCCCCTTTTGCTTTGCTGCTTTCAATAAACCTGTAGCTACAAAGTCACTACCTGTTATCATTCCATCCGGCAATTGTTCAGAAGTAAATAATTGTTCTCCCAAGGCATAACCATCTTCCATCGTCACCAGACCCGTATAACATTGTGATTTCGTACACTCTAGGCCGAATTGTTGGTGAGCCAGTTGAAACCCGTTCCATCTTTTCTCTTGCAATAGTGTCAGGTGATCCATACAGAAAAACAGATGACGGCGCCCCTTGGACAGCAAATATGCTGTCGCTTGAAAGACCGCATCTTCTTCATCCAATCGAAAGACATCGAGAAACTCTCCGTCCATCGCTTCGTTGCATATGATTCCAATGTAAGAACCTATATATTCTTTAATTTCTCTCTCCGAGAAATGGGAATGAGCAATAACCACGGCATCCATTTCTCGACGTAACAATCGGGTATACACATCAAGTTCATGCTCGCGGGATAATTCGGTCTGATAGATGACAAGTTGATACCCCATTGAGCCTAAAGATCGACTTAATGCACTAACAAGCTGACTGAAATAGGGATGCTCCACATCCGGGACAAGCACACCGATATGATTGCTTGCCTGAAGACGCAACTGAACCCCCTGCGTATTGCGGACATATCCCAGCTCCGTAATGGCTTTCTGGACTTTTTGTCTGCTTTCAACAGATACATGTGGATGGTCGTTTAACACACGTGATACCGTCGACTTGGAGAGACCGCTTACACGTGAAATATCAATTATGGTGGGCAAAATTAACACCTCATCTAAAGTATTGACCTGGGAACGTTCCCTGCAACTATGATATCGTTAACAAACTGTAGGAGGAGTCACACTCATGGAAGTCATCTATACCCCCGCTGTAACCGAATATCTGATATTGTTTGATTTTGACGAAACGTATTACCCGCATGAATGTTTGCCTGAACAACTCAACATGGTGTACGAACTGGAACAATACCTCCAGCAGCTTGCCAGAAATCATCAAGTAAAGATAGCTTGGGTCACCGGAAGCAGTGTTCAGCAAATACAAGCAAAAATGAAAATAGCCGGTATGATGCAGCTCCCCCATTTTATAGCGAGCAATCTGGGCACAGAGATGTGGGAAGTCGAGCCTGACGGAAAACTGGTCACTGTTCCTTCATGGGCAAAAATTATAAGGGCATCCGGATTCTCTCGAAGAGATGTAGAAGATTTAATTAGCGAATTAAAATCAACATTCAACATCGTCCTTCACGAACAGACTCAATTTGGTCAATCCGGATATAAAATGAACTACTATTATTATCCGGTATCAGCAGCCAGAACCCAATATGATATTAGTATCATCAGGCACCTGGCTGCAAATTACGGGATCGGAATTAATATCAATATTTGCAATCCCAAGGCGGGTGATCCGGAGCACGCATATGATGTCGATTTTATCCCCGCAGGAACTGGAAAGAAAGCGGCTGTGCAATTCCTGATGGATTATTGTCAGGTACTCCTGTCCAAAACATTGGCCTTCGGTGACAGTGGAAATGACATCGAGATGCTTCGGATGGTTGCCCATGGATATCTTCTCCAGAACGCAACGGCAGAGGCAAAGTCATGCCACAACAACGTTGCCCCTTATCCTTACGCCGAGGGAATTTTGCATGTATGCAGAAATTTTTTTGGGGAGTAATTCATATTATGGCGTTTGCTCAGCTATTGTACAATACAAATACCGCCGCTTTCGTTTATGGAGAAGGGCGGTAGTAAGAGCGATGAGATCATATCTATAGTAAGCATCTGCCTGTCTAAACGCAAGCTGTCCATAATTTCAAATCAGCCTGCAGCCCCTGTATAAGAAACAATAGGACCCCAGCTATATTTAGCCGATCTAAGTCCCGGTAAATCGTGCGAACCGGCACTTCAAAGCGAATCGCTAGATCTTGCACACGAACTCTTTTTCGATTCAATAACAAAATAGTAATAGCCATAAGATTTTCAAGATTCATGAATGATTCCACCGTTTCTCTTCGTCATCCTTTATACAGACAAGTTGCACAACAAGCGCTTGTTGTCCGGGGGATCGTGAATGGATTCGTTTGTTTTTAATTTTCTACACAAAAGCCACCTGCCCGTTAGCTTAATGAAATTGTATGGAAATATAGTTAGATACTAATCTAATCGGCACTTGAGATGTCCCCAAGTTGCTGTTGCTTAAAGCTTGCTCGTTAATTTAATGAAGGCAGCCGATCGTTCTGGCCGGCTGCCTCCTTGTCTATATTCAACTAACGTTCCCGTTAGCTCTATGATCATGTCAGTCTTTCTTCTAATTCGAACTTCCACTTCATTTATACGATAGCGGCGCTATTTAGCTGCAGGCTTTTCCGGCCTGTATCAGTTCCAAATTCTTCTCTATCTCACCGTCAATCGCCGCTTCCCATCCGTTAGGAATTTGTGGTTTGTTAATGAGGTGGAGCATGGTGGATATGTCGGCAAGCTTGGATAGCGCGTACCATTCCTCGGGCAAAGGTTCTCTCGCCTTAAGGTTGTAGCCTTCCCGGAACGCGGCAACGGTCTCTGCGCCGATATAGCGCTCAACTTGCGTCCTTGTCCTGAAAAATTTGCCTATGTCATAAAAGACAGGCGCCGCAAAACAGTATTCGTAATCGATAAAACAAGGATCCAATGAAGGCGTGATCATAATATTAGAGAAAATGAAATCGCCATGCGAGAACACATGCTTGTCAGCAATCCTCTCTACCAATGCGGTGTGATTCGTTAGGAATTGCAAACACTTCTTTTTCGTTGAAGGTTGAATGTGGGCCCCTGCATGACCGTTTAGCAGGGTGTAAAATTGGCTCTCGAAGGATTCAAGATGTTCCGCGATTTGCATATACTCGTCTAACAGCGCCATATGCGGATATTCGGTTTGATGCAGTAAAGCAAGCGAACTGCCGATTCGATGCAAGACATGGTCGGGACATCCCGCGTTCCCTGCAATAAAATCCCCTAGAGTTGAGCCCTCAATAAACACCATGATTAAGTAAGTGAAAGGGACAATTTGCTTGCTGTCATCGAAGAAGAAGATCTCAGGGGTACGAATCCTTGCTTTCGCATACTGGTAGGCCGTTACTTCGATTCGGCTATGGTCGTTGTTCGTGGGATAAATCCTTAACACATATTTGCTACCACCTTCTGTCCGTACAGCATAATTGCTTGTGCTCATGCCTTTAGTCAAGGGCGAGATCTGGGTAATGACTGCCTTGGGATCGAAAGCGGTGAACAGCCTTCTTACTATGTCTTCGTTGAGCGCTTGAAAATCAAACAATCTTGCCGAGGCTTTCACCGCTGGCCACCTCCTTCTCAATTTCTAACCTTTACTAGTGTGACAACGACTTCGTCAATGAACTATCGTTCTCCTTTAGTTCAACAAAAACGCAGCCGAGCGTTTCGCCGGCTGCTGTCGTGTTGCTGAAATATAGTTCCTCGATAGTTTAATCAATCGTCGTAGTCGCTATTGAGCTTTTAATCTCCGTTTTTTGGACAGTATTACATAGCCTAATGAAACAAGGACTCCAAGCCGCTTTGAGGCAGATTCCAACCGCAATTATAAGCGTTCATTAATTCTGATCAACAATTCCTTTAAGGTTTGCTTCTCCTCTTCGGTAAGAACTTGAACGATTTCGTCCTCTACCTTTTGGAAGGAGTCATTAAAGTCTTCTATCAATTCAACGGCCTTTGGTAAAACATAAATATTTTTTTGTCGTTCATTATTGGCTGGGATTTTACGCTCGATAAATCCTCTTTGCTCAAGACCTTGAAGCATACTTGTAATGCTAGCCCCGCGCAGATGAAACCGATCGGCAAGATCCCTCTGAATTAATTCAGTTTCTTGATTCTCGTAGATATAGCCAATTATTCTTCCTTGTTGAGCGTTTAATCCTAACTCTTTTATGCTATCGTCCGCTTTTTTCTTTAACTTAAGGCCAATAATCTGAAACAAATCCAGATAAGGCGTATCCTTGCGAGGTTTCATGATCGTACCTCCCCATATTGTTAGAAAACTAACTGTAAGTAATTAAACTATACAGAGATCCAACTTTCGTGTCAAACAAACATTAGTTTGTTGACTGTTTGTTATCTAACAGTTATACTTCAAATTGTTTAACAGCAAACACTTGGGAGGAATTCAAATGGAGAAGGTAGCTCAAAATGCTGCGTTAGAACAAGTTACGGCGATTACAAATGTACGTATCTTTGATGGAGATCAAATTATTACGCCCAGATATGTTGTCATTAAGGGGGAGTACATTATTTCAGTGGGCGGAGATCTTCCGGCCGATGCAACGATTATAGATGGAGAAAATGCGACTCTAATGCCTGGTCTAATTGATGCACATGTCCACACTTCAATCGGAGGATTACGAGATGCCTTAAAATTCGGTGTGACAACGGAACTCGAAATGAACGGCGATTTTACTAAAAGAGGGCGCGAGATTCAGTTCAAAAATGTGAATGACGTCGCAGACGTCCGTTCTGCTGGCACAGCGATCACCGCTCCGGGAGGACACCCGGATGAATTACTGCCGGATGGAGATGAAATACCGGAATTCGTATTAAAGGAACTAGAGAAGTTATCGGAGGAAGACCGGGAAGCGATGTTGGCTGCATACGCTCACGATCACGAAGAAATACCGCAAGTGACGACGGTGGAAGAGGCAATTAAACATGTGCATACTCAAGTGGAAAATGGAGCCGACTATATTAAGATCATGATTGAAGAAGGAACGGTCATGGGTGCACCTGGCCTGCCTGTTCTTAGCGACGAGATTCTGAAAACAGCCGTGATAGAAGCCCACAAGTTCGATAAGTTGGTCATCGCCCACGTCTTGACGGCCCGTTCATCGCAAGAAGCCATCGACTTTGGAGTCGACGGTTTGGGCCACTTGTTTATCGACAGACCCGAGTATACATCCGAGTTAGTGAGGTCCATAGCGGATTCAGGTGCTTTTGTTACACCGTGCTTGGTGTTGAATTCATCTATTATTGGAAATCCTGCATCTGAATTGGCGAATGATCCGCGTGTTCATTCCAAATTAAGTCCGGATTGGATCGATATATTGAACTCCAGTTTCAATACGTTTCCACAAGGCAATATGGAGAACAGCTTTAAGAATGTGATGGACCTTCACCGTGCCGGAGTTGATATTCTGGTAGGGACGGATGTCGCTCCGGTTCCCGTTCCGAATCTTGGCGGCCTTGCTCATGGAGCCAGCGTCCATCATGAAATGCAATTGCTGGTGAAGGCCGGGTTCACTCCGATAGAAGCGCTTCAGTCGGCTACCGCGAAACCAGCCCGCTGCTTTGGTCTTAACGATCGCGGCCGTATTGCCGAAGGTGCGCGAGCTGACCTTGTACTGGTCAATGGCGATCCGACAACCAATATCTCGGATACCCTATCCATTAGAGCTGTTTGGTTAAATGGTGTGCAAAAACTGAGTTAATTTTTCTACTTTTGTAATATTAGTTTAAAATACTTTTGTGGCAGGGCACTCTACTTCGAGGAGTGCCCTGCTGTTCGTCTTAGTAATTAAACTGCCCGTTAGCTTAATGGATTAATATGGGGATAAGTAGTTAAATACTTATCTAATCGGTAATCGGCTCAAGTTCTTGTACTTTTCGGCGATAAAACAAAAAAAGCCGCTAAATTAGCGACTTTCTATGGGACCATGTTCTTGTCCCTCGAGAATTAATCTCCCTTTACTTCATTATCGTTCGGAATTAATTCATACAAGGCACGAACATCACAACCGATGGAATCGGCGATCGAAATGGCAATTTTGAGTGGCATCACTCTTTTGTTTTCAATAAAGTCGTAAACGCGTTCCGGTTTAAAAAGCAAGTCTTTTGCCAGCCATTCCGCTGACTTTCCGGATTCCATCAATCGTTCATTCAGTAAGCAACGTCCTAGTTCAAATTTCAAGAAGCGATGACCTCCCCATAAGATAATCTTTAACCTTAAGCGTTGTCCATTGCCAGCATGGATATACTTTATAAAGGGCCCCATAACGATGAAGTCCCCCATGCGTCTGCCCAATTTTGTTGGGCGAGTTCCATCGCCGGGCTATCGTTTCCCGTTAGTTTAATGATCCATCCAATGAAAAAGGAAGCAAGTCTATAAGATTTTTACGGCGTTGGCGGCATAACTACGGCTCCATTCGCCTTGCCGTCAAGGCCTAGAACTTCGATTTCATCAAGGAAAACCCAGACGTTGACCGGGAATTCGACCTTGACGTAGCGGGCGTATACTTTATCGGCTCCCGCTTTCCCCGGCACGCCGTCTGCTGACCCGCTCCATCTCACGAATTCAGCAGAGGCAGCATCTTGTGCCGGTGGCGGAGAAACGGTTGCGAGCGTGCTCCAGGTTTGACCGTTCGTTGATACGGAAAAAGCGACGTTCTGAGGGAAATAGATGCCGGGTCCTTGATCCTGAAGAAAATGGGCTCTGATTGATCCGATCGATTTGTTGCGGCCCAAATCCAAAGTGATGGTGCGGCTTCGTTCCTCAGGGTAGGCGCTTCCCGCATGACCCTGCCACTGCTCGTTGCTGAAATCCGTTCCGCCGAATAGGCCGTTCGTCAGTTCATTCCCGGAATCTGGATAGTTGCTGTTAGGCGGTTGCGAAATGGTATAGCTAAGACCTTGAGCCAGATTGCTGAGGCCCCAGTCGTCAGACCAAGTTTCCATGAGAACTTGGGCATAGGTATCAAGCACCGTTGCCGCCGGTGCCGAAATCAACCCTTGCGCTTGCACGGCCGGGTCGTGAATGTGTGCGAGGAAATCCTGCATATACGTTACGGCGTCCTTCGGCTTGTTTTGCTCCAGAAGCAGCTTGATGTTCTGCAAACGATACAATAACTCATTGCCAAAAACCGAAATGATCTCGTTCGACGCGATATAACTCCGTACAAGCTCCTCCATTGTCTCCGGCATCGGGCTGCTGTCAATCGTGTACGTTCCGTTCAAGAACTGGTACAGCCAGTCGTACATTAAACGCAAGCTTGGGTCCTTGCTAACCCCTAAGTTGTAAACGGCATTATTGCCTTGGTAATACGCTCTAAATCCATTCTGCATCAAGCCGGTTTCAACACCGCTGTTCAAGTATTCGATATAACGATCGCGGAATACGCTGTCCGTCAGCATCCGGTCATCGAACTCAAGCTCGATCGACATCCCATATTGCTTGGCCAGGTTCGCGGCATCCTCCAAGCGGTCGGAATCCATTTCGCCGAAGAAATAGTTAGGCTGAAGCGCCACGGCATCAAACCCTACCTCTTTCCACATAAAGCTTTTATAAGCCAAAGAGTGAGGAATCCAGAAAAATTTCAAGTTCATGTCATGAACTTTGCCGCTTACAGCTTTGAGCAAATCCGGGCCCGTATCGCTTGTGCTGATTTGTTCTTCCAGCCAGTACATGCCGACAAGCTCCAGATTGGAATAGTCCGCCTCTTGCCATCTTTGGCGGACCTGATCCAGCCACCACTGCATCGCTTTTATCCGGTTTTCGAGCGCTCTCTCTTTGCCGACAACCGAGTCGTTAAAGCTTTCGGATACCCCGTCACCGTCAACGTCGCCAAAGTCGTTTACGTATTCCCCCGGGTTCGGAATCATGAGCACAACCTTCATTTTATGATCAGGCTGGTTCAGCTTGGCCCCGACTTCCACTGTAGCCTCATTCAACTGCTGCATATCCCCCGCGGCTGCGAAGGTTTTGTCCAAATACCAGTTCCAGTCCTCCAGGATCGTTTGTCCGACGCCGAAGTCACGGCCGGCAGGCGAAGCCAGTCCGAGATATAATATCCCGTCAAAAAGCCAGTCGACAGGCTCGCCATCTTGATTTACATAACTGATATTAGGGATAATCCGTTCTTTGTTCCAATCACCCAAACCATCTGCATATTGTCCGTTATACAGCAGATTCAGGTTCCGAATACCGGCTGTAGCTTCTCCCGGCTCCAAAAAACGAGGCTGTTCGGCAGGAACCTTTACCGCCCCCTGGGCCTTGCCATCCGTCCCTATAATTTCGATTTCGTCAATGTATTCCCATTGCGAAGGATGCATCGTAAAGGTTACTTTAACATAACGGGCATAAGCCAGCTTGCCGTCCGTATTCCCGCCTTTGATTCCATCCCGGCTGCCGTCCCATTCAAAGCTCTCCTCTCTTGGCGGTCCTTCCCCCCAGAGCAGCTGGGTCGTGTTATGGGAAAGCAGTCCCCAATTTTCTTTATCGTCGGAAACATACATCGATACCGTCAAAGGTACGAGGATCGAGTTGGTAGGATAGTCTTGAAGAAAGTGAGCTGTAATCTTTCCGACTGACTTTTCCTCAGCGAGATCGAAGACGACTTCGCGCGTTTTTCCACGCACATGCCCTACCCATGCCGGATCATTCATATCCAATGTGCCATATTTTCCGTCCGTGAGCTTGTATCCGTCATCGAGATGCGAAGCTTCCGGAGCTTCAGACCATTCATACGGGAGGCCGGCCGCAAGATTGCGGAATTGCGTCTCCTCCACTGCCGAAGATGCTGCCGTCTGGTTTGTATTCGGTGCTGATGGCGCCTGGTCTGCAGCTCCCGCCTGCGCAATATTCACTGTCGGAACAAGCGATTTCGCCTGCACCGCAGAAACCGGGGCCATCAGCAATACCACTGCCATGAGGACGGATCCCCATTTCTTATTCGAAATCATCTCGGGTCAACTCCTTTTTTTAATCTCGAGTGTAGAAATACCTGAATTCCTTACCTGCTTTGTGATGAATACCTGAATGGATCCCCCCTTTCACGAAAATCAGGCCAAGCCATTTTTGGAATCGCTTTCAACAATTAAAAAATTCTCATTCCCCATTTCCTTTTTTTGCTCGCGAACTTGTGCGGCATCCGGGGTACTCACTTTCCAAGCCCGGACGCCGCGGATGTCCGCCATCAATACGGCGCAGCAAGTGATTCCGTTCAATTTGGCCTATCCCACATCGTTTTGCAGATTTCTACAATTAAACGCCCGCTTCTTCCTTGTGATACATCTCGGTCAGCTTTATGCTTCTGCCTTGCTGTAAACGGGATCGTTCGGAAGCGAAGGCAATCAAATGGCTTTGCAAGGAAGCTGTAGCCGATGTAAGGCCTTGGGACGGGTTGCGATCGAACTTATGTACATTGTTGAGGAAGGAGCTCACCATACGCTCATCGCCTCCGCCGTGGCCGTCTCCCTGCACGCTGCATTTAATTTCAATCTCTTCGCCCGTCGCATAGCGGTACAGCGTAAATGAGCCCTTATCCATGTCGCCAATGATCTCTCCCTGCGTGCCCATAATCTGCACACGGCGAGTTGCGCTCTGAGTTAATCCCGACATAATAAAGTTAGCGTTGGCACCGCTGGCAAATTCCACATTGACGACCTGATGGTCGACAACATTGTTATCGCAGCGATAGACGCAGCGGCCGAACGGTCCTTCCTTAAGCGCCCGGATAATGCCTTCCTGTGATAAATCATGCGTCATATAGCGCGCCCAATGATCGGCAGGTTGTTCCAAATACATTTTAATCGCTGAAAAGGCACATTCCCTCTCGGCTTCGCAACCGTCGATGCAGCGGTCCGTTGCACCCTCCGGCGCGTTCTCGGCTTTAAAATGCAGCAATGAGCCAAAGGAGCTGACCGCTGTGCACGGCTCATCCATCAGCCAGGAGATGAGGTCCAGGTCATGGCAGGATTTAGCCAAAATCATCGGGCTTGTTTCCTCGGAATTCCGCCAATTACCGCGTACGTAGCTATGAACCATATGGTGATAGCCTACGTTTTCGGTCAGCTGAATGGTTCCGATGGCACCCAGCTCCCCATCCTCGATGCATTTCTTGATGCCCAACCAGAATGGGGAATAGCCAAGCACATGCGTGACCACCAGCAAACGCTTATGCTTAAGAGAAGCTTGCTCCAGTTCTATGCATTCCCGCATATTCGGTGACATCGGTTTCTCCAGCATGACATGGTAGCCAAGCTCCAGCGCTTTCAATGTTGGTATATAATGCATCCGATCAAGCGTGCAGATGATCATCACGTCGGCTATTTTTCCCTGCTCGAATGCTTCTTCCCAAGAATGATAAACATGCTCTTCAGCGATTTGATGAATCTCTGCAAAACGTTGTCTGCGTTCATCATCCGGCTCGGCTACGGCAACAAACTTCAGCTCATTCGGAAATTTTTCCGCATACGGTCCATAAATGTATCTTCCTCTACTGCCTGCGCCTAATAGTACAGCCGTTAATGTTCTCAATGTTAGTCCCCCTTGCATATACAATTGCATCATATTTTCATTGTAAGGGGTGACTCCGCGCATCAAAATAGATCATTGCTTACATTCCATATACATTTATTGACCTTGCTGCATTGTTTCGGTTCGGGCCGTCCGAAAATCCTGCGGCGTCATATCATTTTGCTTCTTAAAGAAGCGGATAAAGGCAAGCGCTGAATTGTAGCCGAGCTTGGCGGCAATTTCATTGAGCTTCATGGATGTATTGAGCAGCATGTCCTTTGCAATGACATTCCGGTAATCATTTACGTATTTAGACAGTCCGATTCCGGTTATCTGCTTGTAAAGCCTTGATAAATAGGATGGATTCAAGCTGACATAATCCCCGATCGCGGTTAGGGATATATCATCCGCAATATGCTCCTCTATATAACGATGCACCTTATTGACGACCTCCGCCGGCAGCTCTGTCCCTCGAATCGCATTCCATTCAAAAAAGCAGTCCGCGATTTGCCAATAGTATGGAATGAGCTCAGTCCATGAAGCGGTCTCCTCCTGACGGAACAGCATATCCAAATTAATCTGGGTATTCATATAGTCTCGGATATCTTTATTTTTGTGCAAATGCGCCAGAAATACCGCAGATAGGAAATGGTACAACTCCACCTTGCGCTCATAAGGAGTATCCGGATCGTTCCAGACGTCTGTCAATTCAACAAATAGATGATTAAACTGCTCGCGGTGATTATTTTCAAGACAGCTCATCAGCAGCTGTACGCGAGCGTGAAAAAAGCTGTCATGATAGCTGTTCGCCTTCTCTTTTTCTTCGGACTTCTGAATATCTTTATCGGTCATGATGACCTCATGGAACAAGCCATGTCCTTGCATAAGACCGTATTTCATCGCATGAAAACGATCCGACAGCCGATTCCATGGGACAGCCTCGCTGCCAATAAGAAAAGATACGGAGAGGCTCAGCAGCTTTTTGCTGGTCGCCTGGATCGTCTCCAAATTGCCGCTCACATAGCGGTATGCCCTAGTCCATTCCATCGTACCGGTATCCGCCGTTACTTCCGGGCCGGCTTTAGGCTGGAAGATCCATACCATTTTGTTCATGTCAAATACGACGGAGAAGCAGCGCACATGGGCGGATAAATACTCATCGCCGATATTTTGCAGAGCGTAAGCGAGCAAAGCCTTGTCCGGCGCCGTGAACATTTCCTTCCAGGCATCGATCCGGCCAATCAGTAAATAGACAGGCAGCGATGCGTCGAGCGGAATGTCCATTTCCGCAAAAGCTTCCCGAAGCTGCTGTCCCGTCATCGTCTTGCCTTGAAATAAGCCCCAAATATATTCCTTCTGCAAGGAAGGCATCGCTATTCTCATTTTGGACTGGGCACGCAAGATCATTTGAGCCTGTCCCTGTTCCTCTTCAATTTCCTCTATCGCCCGTTCAACGGTATGAATGATCTTCTCGTCGCTTTCCACTTTCAGCAAGTAATCAAAGGCGCCAAATGTAAGGGCGTTCTTCGCATAGTGAAAATCATTGAAACCTGTCAATAAAATAACTTTGCAAGCCGGCCACTGCGATTTGATTTCCTGCAGCAGCTCAATGCCCTCTATCCCGGACATCTTAATGTCCGAAATCACAATGTCCATCCGGTGATGTGACAGCACCTCAAGCGCCTCTTCGCCGGAATAGGCTTTCATGACCTCAAGCTCCAAATGCTCCGTCTTCTCGAACAAATCCAGAAGACCATCGACAATAATCGGCAGATCATCCACGATTAATAGCTTGTACATGGCGATTCCTCCTTAGCTCATGCTCAGTTTAATAATAGCTTGAAGCCCGCCAAGCTCAGAGCGTGATACGTCAATTCCATACTCTTCTCCATAACGAAGCTGAATTCTGCGATGAACATTAAGCAGGCCGGTTGACTCCTCCATCTGGTTGGTTGAATAACGCAGCCTCTTGCCAAGCGCTTCGATCTCCTCATCCGTAATGAATTCGCCGTTATCTTCTACATAAATGTACAAAGCATCATTTCGCAGCTTGCTGTGCACCCATAGCTCGCCCGTGCCGCGCATATTGCCGAGGGCGTACTTATAAGCATTTTCAATAATAGGCTGCAAAATCAATCGGGGGACTTCAATCGGCTGGGCTTCGACTTCAAACAGCACGTGGATGCGATCCCCGTAACAGATCGACTGCATCTCCACATAAGTGCGGGAATGCTCAAGCTCCATCTCCAGCGGGATGTCGTCATCATGTTGGCGAGTAATGAATTGAAAATATTGCCCGATGTACAAACAGAACTGGTAGGCTTTTTCCTTCTGGTTATCGGATTTAATCAAGCGGCAAAGCACGAAAAAGCAATTATATAAAAAATGAGGATTGATTTGCGATTGCAATCTTTTCAGCTCCGAACGCTGATTGCGAATTTGCTGCTCATAATTTTCCTCAATCAATGTTTTCAAAGATTTCACGGTATCGTTAAAAGCCTGGTATAAATAGCCGAACTCATCCTTCCTGCGGTCGATCAAGATCGGCTCCAGCTCGTTTTGCTGCATGCGCCGGAAGGAACGCACCAGCTTGATCAACGGACGGTATATTAACCGAATTAAAAAATAGGTAAAGAATAAAAAAATAAAAACAGCAAGCGCGCAAGCCCACCAAAACAAAGCTTTATATACCTCGAGCGATCCGAGAATCATCTCTTCCGGTATGCTCGTTACCATGTATGAATTCCATAGGCTGGAATATTTGAATACGGTTAGATATCGCTTATTTTTATAATGGATCGTATCATAGCCTTCATCCATTTTCGCCGCCTGCTTGTCAAAAGCCAGCTGCTTCATCAGATCATGAAAATCAAGGTCGGAGCCGCTATTGAATTCCCAGCCGCGCTCCAGATTAAACAATACGGTCTGGCCACCCCTGCTATTGCCGATTTGCGCTAAGGTTTCTTTCATTTTGCCGGTTGAGAGCTCTACGCCTACCACATAGAGCGGGTCCTTTTTGCCTGCAGGGTACTGCATCGTTATAAACAGCCGGTCCTGCCAATAAATAAAGGGCTCCGTATAAAGCTTCTTGTCTGGCTGCATCGCTTCATATTCTTCCGCATCCAGATTGGTTTCAAAGCTGTTGCTCAGCACCGTTCGCTCGATATGCGGAATGTACGCCTTCGCCTCGCGAATGAACGGACTGGAATTTTTCATTAAATCCAAGCGGTGCTGAATATCCAATATTTTATACGACCGCTCATAGGAGTTCATCTGCTCGCCTGTCGCCGCCACTTCCATTAAATCCCTGTCCATGACGTAGTTAGGCAAATATCGGCTGATCCGGTCTGCTTCCTGATCCAGGGAGTCTAAATAAAACCGCGTCGTATTTAATATCGAATCGGATATTTCACTGCGGATATGATCGGCCCCTTGCTCATTCATCATCCAGGTAAATGCCATAAGCGGCAGTAAGGCCGCCAAAAAGGCAGCCATTATTTTTCTGAATATAGAGGAATCCTGTAAAAAGAATATACTTTTCATCGTTTGTTCTCCTGTGCCTGAGATCTACGACCTTCCTTGTCTATTCTTTTACACTTCCCATTACAATGCCTTTGATGAAAAACCGCTGCAAGAATGGATAGACAATAAGAATCGGGAATGCCGCTACGAAGATTTGTGCAGCCCTGCTTGTACGGTCAGACAGCTGGAGCATGAGTTCCACATTTTCTGATTTAAGAAATCGAAAATCCATCTTAATAATAACGGTTTGCAAGAAGGTTTGCAGCGGGTAATTTTCCGGATGATTCATATAAAGCATGCCATCGAACCAGCTATTCCAATGCCCTACCATCGTAAACAGCCCTGTTGTCGCCAGTGCGGGCAACGATAGCGGAACATATATTTTCCAAAGTGTTGAAAAATGCCCGGCTCCGTCGATCCGTGAAGCATCCTCAAGCTCTCTGGGCAAATTGCGGTAAAAGTTCAAAAGCAGGATGACGTTGAACACGTTAATCGCCATAGGAAACACCAGTGCTCCGAGAGAATCAATAAGTCCCAGGCTTTTAATCGTCAAATAGGTAGGAATGAGTCCGCCGTTGAACAAAATCGTAAATACGAAAATCCAGGCATAAACGGTTCTTAGACGAAACGTATGGCGATCCTTGGATAAAGGATAAGCCGTAACAATCGTTAACAGCATGCTTAATGCCGTCCCTACAACAACCCGTTGAATAGAAATGCCAAAGGCTCTTACATATTCAGGCTTGCCGAACACGTTATCATAAGCCGCCGTTGTAAACTCTACCGGCCACAGCGCAACCTTGCCGGCTGCCGCCGCCGAACCCGAGCTAAAGGAAATCGCCAAAATATGAATAATCGGCATTAAACATAAAAAAGATATAAACGCAAGAAAGATAAGATTGCAAACTAGAAAAGCCCTTCTTCCGAATGACGGTTTAATGACCATGTTGTGTCTCCTTTCTGAATCACCGACTTTTCCGCTACTAGAAAATACGGTAATTCGCTAGTCGGTAGGCGAGTACGTAGGATACGGAAATGAAAATAAAGGATACGACGGATTTCAATAAGCCGACAGCTGTGGCAAATCCGAACTGGGCTTGCTGTATCCCCATGCGGTAGACGAAAGTATCGATGATATCCGCACTTTCATAAACCGGCGCGCTGTACAGGTTAAATATTTGATCAAATCCGGCATTCAGCACATTGCCGATATTAAGCGTAAGCATAAGAACGATGATCGGCATCATGCCCGGCAGCGTCACGTGAAGCGTTTGTTTCCAGCGGCCCGCACCATCGATTTCAGCGGCTTCATAAAGCGTAGGATTGATTCCTGTTAGCGCCGCCAAATAAACAATGGTCCCAAATCCAAATTCTTTCCATACATCGGAGATAACCATGACATAAGGAAACCAGTTATTGTCGCCAAGAAAGAATATCGGCTTGACGCCGAACCATCCAAGCAGCTGGTTCAATATGCCGGAGGAGGGAGACAAAATATCGACCAAAATACCGCTCAGCAGCACCCAGGATAAGAAATGGGGCAGATAGACCAGGGTTTGAAACGTTCTTTTCATCCATTCTCTGCGCAATTCATTCAACAAAATAGCAATGGTGATCGGCACGAACAAACCGGCAACGATTTTCATTACGGCAATATATACCGTGTTAAAGAAGATACGGCCGATATCCGGATAATCCATTAACAGCTGGAAGTTCCTCAATCCGATAAACGGGGAGCCGAACAACCCTTTATTCGGCACATATTTTTGAAATGCCATCATGATTCCTGACATCGGAATGTAACTAAAAAGAATAATAAAAGCCAAACCCGGCAGCAGCATCAAATGAAGCGGCCATTCCTTCTTCCACATGCGCGTCAAACTCTTCATATCTTCACCTCGCTGATTCACTTATCTGTTGTGCATTCCTTGCCCAAGAACCTGATTGTTCTTGAAAAAAGGAGGGATTGCATCGATTCAATCCCTCCTTTGCGCTGCAGATCCTATTGAAGCGATTTATACCACTCGTTCACTTCTTTCGTGATTTCATCGCCGCCAAGCTTCTTCCACTCTTCAACGAATGTATCGAACTCGTCTACGGATACTTGGTTCATCATGATTTTGATGAATATTTCATCACGTTTCTTCGTTAAAATTTCTTGACGGTCTGCCATTGTCGGCGTAGGCGCGCCGTAGAATTTGTTTTGCAGGTATTGCTTTTTCTTTTGAATTTCTGGAACATGAGAGAAGGCACCATTAGGACCGGAGATTATATATTCCCACCACATGCTCGTATCGCCTTCAACGTATTGCATGGCACGTGCATAACGCGTTTTTTGGTCTACTGTCTCAAGTATGCTTTCGTCTTTGTTTTCAATGGCTTTAGGCAGAATTTCGCCGTTATTGTCAGACTGTTTGCCTACACGAAGCGGGTTAAGCAGCCAGTAGTTGTTGCCTTTTTCCACAGGGTCTTTGCCATACGTGTATACCTTCTGCTCTTCTGTCGGATGATGGTCAACAACGATCCATTGGTTCAGCAAACGGATTACGCCTTCCGGATGCTTGGCTTTTTTAGAGATCACATAGTACTCGTCAACGCCAAGGCCAATTTGATTCAATGTAGGCTTGTTATCGATTGAAGGGATAGGGAATACTCCCCATTCTTGGACAACCTTTCCGTCTTTCACAGCGCCCTGCACAAGCTGCGCAGGTGTCCAGGAAGCGCCAAATACCATGCCGATGCTGCCGTCGTAGATAAGCTCAGCGGCTTTTTCCGAATCTTTGACCGCAAACTCAGGATCGATCAGCCCTTTTTTGAATAGGTCTTGCAGCGCTGCAAGCGCCTGCTTCATCTCAGGCTGGATATCACTGTTCATCAAACCGCCGTTCCCGTTTTCCATCCAGATGTTTTCATAGGCATGATAGCCGTTTAAGAACGCTCTCAGACCGGTAACGCCTGTCTCGGTACTAAAAGGATTCTTGCTGACCGCAATTCCGTAAGCTTGTTTGGTGCCGCCTGGATTCTTCTCTTTGAACGCTTCGGCAATTTTAATGAAATCATCCATGGTCTTAGGCTCAGGCAAGCCAAGTTCCTTCAACCAGTCCGTACGAACGAACAAGAATTGATAGTTGAATGGATTGTATGAGCTTGGAATGCCCATCATTTTCCCGTCGATCATCGCTGTTTTCATTTGCATGCCGCCGTCCATGGTCAGAAACTTTTTCGTCTCTTCCGTAGCATGCTGATCATAAATCTCTGTCAAATCCATAATCATATCCGCTTCCGTTAGCTCTTTAAGCTGTGCAGCGTTTACAAGCAAGAAATCCGGAAGATCGTTTGATGCGATCGCAATTTTTACTCTCTCTTTAAATTGGCTAACATCTGCAATCCACTTGTTTGTAATTTTGACACCGATATCTTGTTCATAAGCGTCATAAACTGAGTTTTTGTCGAAATCTTCACCTTCGTCAAATTTCAAGTAAGGATCGCTTGGCGAAACCGTTGAAACCTCAATGATATCATCGCTGTTTCCGGTGCCTGTTGTTTGGATCGGTTCCTTGGAATTTCCAGGTGGTTGGTTTGGCTCAGACGACGTTTTGAAGCCGCAGCCTGAAATCGCCAATGCAAGCGTCAAGGAGATCATGACAAGTGCCTTTTTGCTATTCAAATTTTACCCCTCCGGTACATTTCGTTTATTTTTTTGATCCAAATTGTACTGCAGTCTTTCATAATTCCAGTATAGAAAGAAGCCCTCCGCCGTTCTATATACTAGTCTTTACTTTCGTATACACCTCTTGACACCAGGCAAAATTACCGTGATTGACGTATACATCGGCGGCGTTTACATTTCATTTAGAAACCCCTCAACATGTATGTATGAAAGTAAATAACAGTATCTGGTTGAAGGCATGCCTTGTCTATATACTTAGCATATAAATTCATGTTTGTCTGGAGGCGTTGGATCATAATGAAACTTCATATTGCCTATGACCATCCCATTGCTATCAATGCTTTCGAATGGACACCTGCCACTTATCGGCAGCCGCCTCATGTGCACGCAAGTCTGGAGATCGGCCTCTGTTTAACAGGCAAAGGCTATTTTTACTTTGGCAACAAACAATATGCAGCGAAACCTGGCGACTTATTTCTGGTCAATAATGAAGAACGGCATATTGCCCAATCTGCCCCCGACGACCCGAGCCGCTATCTTTTTATTAACTTTGATCCCGCGCTGCTGCTAGCGGAGGAGCCCGGTCTGCTGCTGCCATTCTCCTATCGCTCCACTCATTTTTGCAATCATATTATGGGCGGCTCGCCCCTCGCCACACAGCTTACGCCTTGGGTGCTGGCTATAGCGGAAGAATTGCGGGAGAAATCCCCGGGTTATTTGGTCATGGCCAAAAGCGCGCTCATTCAGCTGTGCGGCCGTCTTCTTCGACATTACACCGGTTTGCTGACCCATGATGAGCGTCATCATATGGTACATTCCGTTCGCCAGGCGCAATCGCTGGCCGCTTTGGTCGAGCATCGTTACCGCGAGCCGGTTAGCTTAGGGGAATTGGCTGATGAACATGGTTTAAGCGTCTCGCGCGTGAGCCGGGCATTTCTTGAAACGACCGGTTATCGTTTCTCGGAATATGTCTCCCTGCTGCGTATCCAGGCTGCCAAGCGGGAATTGGCAGGAACGGACAAAACGGTTGCCGATATTGCATTCGAATGCGGCTTTCAAAGCTTGCCGACCTTTTACCGCGTTTTTAAAGAGACTGTCGGTCTGTCTCCGGTCCATTATCGGCAATCTATGGGGATTACGGAATGGAGCAAAAAATGAGAATATTGCTTTCCTAATTTGAGAAGCCATTGACGGCAGTGCTGGTTATAATCAAGGCATATGTTGATTTCATGTATTTCAGGAGGGCAACCGTGATGACGAAATGGATTGGACTCAGGGAAATAGTTAGCGACGAAATAAAACAGCGCGGAGAAGAAGGCTGTCATGTAGAGGGGATGACCGAACGTCTGGAAGCAGCCGGCACAAACGAAGCAAAGCTTATGGAAGTATACCAGGCATTAATGGCTCTTGAACCACGTGCGGATTTCAAGTATATCGAGCCGTCGGAATTGGAAGCCATTCGCGCCGAACGTCCGGATGGACCGAGAATCCTGTCCGGAAACTGGGATGAACTTAAATGGCAGGATAAATTTCATGGTGCATGGCTTGGCCGTTCGGCTGGTTGTGCGCTCGGAAAACCTCTCGAAGCTCCTTCCTTCATGCAAGGCTCCGGCGGAAGACCCGGCTGGCACAATGTTAAGTTGTGGTTCGAAGGCGCAGGGCAATGGCCGATTCGCCACTATACACCGGGCGAATCAACTGCAGAAGCCGAATACGGTATCGAGATCGCAAGGTGGAGCAGCTTGGCCAGCTGCCGGGAAAACATACGTTATATGGAAACAGACGATGATATTCGATATACCGTTCTCGGCCTGCTCATGCTTGAGGAACGCGGATTTGATTTCAACTCCTGGGATGTGGGCAAGCTGTGGCATCGTCATTTGTCCTTCGGGCAGGTATTCACGGCTGAAGCGCAGTCCTATCTTAATTTCGCTCGTGTCACTTCATATATTAACGGCGATCGGCCAGACGACTGGGAGAAACATATCCACTCAGGACGTTCGTATTTGAATCCCTACCGCGAATGGATCGGCGCCCAAATCCGTGTAGACGGCTATGCATACGGTGCTGCGGGCCAGCCCCAGCTTGCAGCCGAGCTTGCTTGGCGGGACGCTTCCTTCTCCCATGTGAAGAATGGTATTTACGGCGCCATGTTTTGCTCGGCTATGATTGCCGCCGCATTCGTTGAACGTGATATGAAGCGAATTGTTGAAATCGGATTAAGTGAAATTCCGAAACACAGCCGTCTTGCAGAAGATATCGCGTTAGCGGTCAACATCGCTGAGGAAACGGAAGACGCATTAGAATTGGTGAGTACAATATGGGAAACGTTTAAGCACTATCACCCTGTTCATACCAATAATAATGCTGCATTATGCGCGGCTGCGCTCATTCATTCCGGAGGCGATTTTGTGAAAGGCATGACGACAGCCGTACTTGGTGGCTGGGACACCGATTGCAATGGCGCCACCGTCGGTTCCATTCTTGGCGCATCGCTTGGAGCGGCGGCGCTTCCTGAGAAGTGGATCTTGCCGCTAAACGATACGTTGTATGCCGATGTCAGTGGCTTCCACCCCATTGCCATCTCCGAATGCCCTCAAAGAAGCTATCGTGTCTTCCGAAAATTACAGCATTAAAATGATTAAGGATGAATGGAGTTGGAGGGGGCGGCTAACCCCTTCCTCTCCGTCGAGTAGCCAGAAGGAGTTTCACCTTTAGGCTCTCACGGAACCGTACGTGAACCTCTCGATTCATACGACTCTTATCATTCAGCCAATCACGGTGTTTATCATTTATCCATTCTCCTATCATCGTATAGGCCCCCCCCTATTTGAAACGAGAGACGAAGCGGCGTTGCCAAGGCGTCTCAACAGCACGTGGAGTGTAGTGCTGCCGAATATAGTCGACAGCTTTATGATTTGGTACTCCATCAATCACAGCGAGACAGGCTAGTGCAGTACCCGTTCGTCCAATCCCTCCCCCACAGGCGATTTCAACCCGTTCAACTTCAGCCCGAGTCCATGCTTCGCGAAGCGCGTCAGCGGCTGCAACCTTGTTTTTTGGCAGCCAGAAGTCCGGCCAAGGAATCCAGCGGCTTTCCCAAGTAACGGGCGCTGGTTGTTGCCCGAGCAAGTAGAGTGCGAAAGTGGGTTGAAGCCCTTGGGGAAGTGGATGTCTTAGTGCTCGGCCGCGGACGAGTCGACCTGAAGGAAGGCGCAACACACCTGGCGATTCGGGGTTCCATGTATCATTCATAATGTCACTCCCCTAAGGTAAAATATTCCTTATTTGATCCCGCTTATTATTTTTTTCAAAGTTGTTTTCTCTTCTGCATCATTATCTCAAGAATCAGGATAACTGCTTCTTTCTTAAGAATTAATAAGTGACACGTTTGATCACCAAAATACTTTCATCAAACAGTCCACTTGTCATTAGATGGGATGGACGTTTGGAACGAATTTCTGGATCAGGATGTTGTTCAGAACCAAATGTAAACTCTACAGGCTGATTCCCTTTAACTTCTACAATGACATCCAAACCTTGTTTTGGAATACCTGCTTGTTTGTAATAAAAAGTTTCCATTGATTTAGGTATGGTAAAGGATTCTTCACCAACCTTTATTTTTTGAGCGCGACCACCAGGTATAGACAGGTACATGTTTTGCACATCTGTTGCACCTGTGAATCGAAAATGAATGATTTTATTCCCTTGTTTTGTCTCTGTCTTTACTAGCTTTATTTGTGGCATTTGATAGTTTCGTGCAGGTGCATTTCCTACCCATGCTTTTTTATCATAGTTAAACGGTAAAATAGATTTTATATTGGATGTATTCGTTGAGGCTATATATTTCTTCGTCCAATCATCTGGCGGTTGGGTTGTAATCCACTGTGCTTGTTTTTTATCCTGATCCACGACATAGAATAAGTTACTATCTATAGGTCGATCTGCGCTTGGGTTAGCTCTGAAGAAACTAATCGATAATATGACTACCGCGATTCCTAACAGGGTATAAGGCACCCACTGTCCTAGTCCGAATAGCTGTTTACATTGCATGAACAACAAAGCTAAGAGCCAAACCAAAAGTAACATGAGATATGGTACAAGACTGACCGGAAAAAAGGTAAAAAGTAACTTGAGCAGTGGGACGAACAGGACCACTGGCAAGAAGGATATAAGGGATAACATCCATGGATTGCTGATTATTTCATCCATTTTATTCTTCCATACTACCCACCCAAGTATCAGGAGTGATACAAGCAAAGGCCAAGCAAACAGATAGCTAGCACCAGGTAGAAATTGTGTTAACAAGATGAGAAATATGACGCCAAGAAAAATCGCGGATAAAGTCATTTCCCATTCATTTACGGTACGGAATTTCCGCCAGATAAGGAAACAGATTGATGCAGTGATTAACAGAAATGCCCACTGATAATAAAGGCTGTCATATATTGCGCCACTAAATAAGGTCATTTTTTCAGCCCAAAGTGCGTTTACACCCATCCAAATCAGTACCGTTGCGAGGATCGAAGAAATGATAGCTAACAGGATAGCTAGCAAACTAATTCCTAACCCTTTGTAAGTGGCGCACTTTTTCTTTACTGCAAAGATCGTAACCATTGCAAATAAAAGCAGAATCAGCCCTGTAAGGGGATAGACCAAGTAATAAGAGTAGGAAATGACTACTCCAAAAAAGTTAAAATAAACGGCATTCTCTTTCTTAATATCATTTAATTCCAATTGACCGAAGTGCCTAGCCATTGTTAATGCGTTTTGCCCTTGGTGCTCTAACGAACGTATATCTAGGTGTTTGACATCATCACGTGGTGTATGGTATCCGGTCCATCCATCACCATAAGCAAAATTCAATCCGGGTATTTTATTTTCATTGGAAACCGTTAAATCCGAGTCGTTTGGCATGATTTCAAAAAGATTACCTAGTAAGGATGAAGTGACAGGATTGGGTGCTGCTTTGGCAAATTCTTTGACCATCCAACCGTTTTGATCACTGGTTTGGAACATGATAGACGGACCACTTGTTCCTCTAGCCTCGAAATTAATGATGAGATCCATTTTTTGTTTATGATTTGATTTCGTCCAGAATTCCTTGGCTCCCATTAATCCTTGCTCTTCGCCATCTGTAAACACAAAATAGATATCATTTTTTAAAGGAGGACCTGATTTTAATACACGTATGGTTTCTAATAAAGCAGCTACTCCGCTTCCATCATCACTAGCTCCTGGTCCTTGTTGAACAGAGTCATAGTGTGCAGACATCATCATTGCATGATCACTGCTGGTACCTTCAAGTTTACCAATCACGTTGTACATATCTCCACCCGTTAACATTTTTGGGTATAGAGAAGCATGATTGGAGTGTTCTATTTCTGGTTTTAATCCCATTAATTTTAGTTGTTCAACAAGGTAATTTCTTACTTTTTCATTTTCTACTGATCCGCTTGGATGGGCAGTCTTTGCTATGTGGTTTAAATGTTGGACAGCACGATCTGCCGAGAAATTTCTCGAGATATCCGCCTTCTTATCTGGGCTTGGTGGAACCATGGTATAAAGGCTGATGAAAGCAAACAAAAATATAAATGATATTATCGTAATAGCTTTAAGATTTTGATGATTAGTCATGATTAATCCCTTCTTATTGTTATTGGTTTGCCTTTGTACATGCGATTTCGAATGAACCAAATTTTTTTGCACACCTCATTTACAGGGTTGTAAGTATCATACGGAAAAAGAAAAAAACAAAACAATGGTTTATCTTACATTACCTTACTTTACTGTAAGGTAGGTTATTTAGAAAAAAGTACAAACTGTCGTCCCTTTGCCAATTCGGATGAGATCCGCGTAAAAAAAGACAACCCTAATGGGCTGCCTTCATTCAATCGCTATGAGACTTTTTAAATCGGGACATGAATTTGTACCCTTAATGCTGCAATTTTTCACCCGATCGATTTTATTTTCCCGGTGTAAAGTTAATTTTCATAGCTTGTGCCATTAACACAGGTAAATCTGTATTTTGATGCAGACCTCTAAAGAGATCAGCACCCGGTCCAAATGCGTAGAGCGGAATATCTACACCTGTGTGATTATAGCTTGTCCATCCTATATTAGCCCGTTCCGAGATCACTTCATTAATGGCGATATCCGGTTTTTCTGCGGATTTAATCTTTTGAACCTCTGCATCGGTAAGATCAAAGGTTGTATATTGCTTGACTACCTCTTTTACGTTACTGCGGGTTGTATTCAGCTTCGTTACCATAAAATCGCCGGTAGCCGTTACGTTGCGAAGGACTTCTAGTTTCACATCTCCCTGACCATAGCCACCAACTGCCATACCGCCTGTATCATGGTCGCCTGCTACAACAATTAAGGTGTTTTTATCCTTCTTAGCAAATTCCAATGCTGCTTCCAATGCTTGCTCGAATGCTTCCGAATCTTTCATTGCCCACGCTGCATCATGATCATGGCCTGCCCAATCAATTTGGCTTCCTTCAACCATTAGGAAGAAACCATCTTTATCCTTGTTAAGAACCTCCAATGCCGTTTCCGTCATTTCTCTTAGGCTTGGCTGATTGGTCGTATCACGATCCAATTCCGGTGCCAAGGCATCTTCAGCAAACAAGCCAATTAGTTTATCAAACTCTTCAGCTTTACCTAAGTCATTTTTGCTAGAAATATACTCGTAGCCCTTTTCTCCCGCCTGCTTTAGAAGCGATTCAGGGAAATACTTCTTTCCTCCGCCCAGGATGACATCCACATCATTATCAATAAGTTGGGGTGCGATCCCCGCCTCATCCGCACGGGTAGCCACGTGTGATGCGAACACAGCCGGTGTCGCATGTGTAATCGTTGAAGTTGCAACTAATCCAGACGCTTTACCTTCTTCTTCAGCGGTTTCAAGAATCGTTTTCAGCTCTTTACCTTCAGGGGAAGTGCTGATCATTCCATTATTTGTTTTTACTCCGGCCGCAAATGCTGTTCCAGCAGCGGCTGAATCGGTGATCTCAGAGTTTGCAGAATAGGTACGGTGCATACCCACCAGCATGGAGTCCAAAAGGGTTTCTTCACCCTTAAACCAACGGTAATTGGTTGCATAGGAAGCGGAAAAACCATCGGGAACCATGAAGATGACATTTTTAGCTTTGCCTTTATCATTTGAGTTGGCTTTCGCATGTGATAACGGCAAATGAGTCCCGGCAAAAGTCCCTACCGCGATTACAGAAGCTGCCGCGATCATTACTACATTCTTTTTGAATTTGTTCACTATTTACCCTCCCTATATATGAATTCCAATTTAATATAACTCTTAAATATAAACTCAGTATTCTTGAAGTGTAAAATATCCAGGGTACTTAAAATAAAAAAAACCGCTGATTTAGCGACTTTCAATGGGATCACGTTCTTGTCCCTCGACATCATCCCTTAACCGCCATCCCTTGGTATCCGTTGTATCCCATTAGTTGAACAAAAGCAGCCGATCTCGTAGACGGCTGCCTTCTCTTGTCTTCATCATTCAGGAGGTTTTTCGTACCGCGAACCATAATTCAACATAATTAAGGCCATTTCTGCCTCCATAGACTTCGAATTCCATCCCATCGACCTGCTCGTATCCTGCTGTTGGAAGCCATTCTGAATAAAAACGGTGGTATAACGACTCGATGGAATCATTAAATTGATCCCATGTAAACAGTTCTGATGGGAATATAGCCCACGTATGTGAAGGGATCGTGATTTCCAAATATCCATCCGTTTTACTGGAATCGCTTTTAAATGAACATAGCATATACGGAAACGTATCATTTTCGGTTTTTCGATAGCTGCACACTGCATGCACTTTATACAAATCCTTACTCAGATATACAGGCAATTCACCCGCATTGGAAGTGAGTCTCTCTACCTCCCCATTGGCATGGCATTGTTGCCATAACCCCCCCGGGGTAGTCGGTCCATCGCCATCTCCGCTTGTTTGAAACACTCTTTCAATGCCAAATACTTGAAAAGATTCCTTGGTTTCGATCCGATAATTCATCGCCTCAACCCCTTTGATTGAAATAAGAAAGGAAAGCCGTGGATAGGCTTTCAACGCGACGCTTTCTTGACGAGCCGTAGTTGGATTGACACCATGCATCGATTGAAAAGCTCTTGCGAAAGAAACCGGTGAATCGTAACCGTACTTAATGGCAATATCAATCACTTTCGTATCGCTATTCAACAAATCAATCGCTGCAAGAGTAAGCCGTCTGCGTCGTATATATTCCGCCAGTGTAACATCCGTAATGAAGGAGAACATTCTTTGAAACTGATAAGACGAACAGCAAGCTTGTCTTGCTATCTCCGTCAGGTCGATTTGTCCAGATATATTCAGTTCGATATAATCCAATGCCCGATTCATCCTCGTAAGCCAATCCATTTCTTTCCCTCCTCTCCATCGAAGTATAGAGTAACAGCGACTTTGTATCGCAACTTTTTATGCACAAGTAAGTTGGCATTATTTCCTCTACTATAATTCAGCAGGGACAGAATTAACTCCTTTATTCAAAACTGCCCGTTAGCTTAATGAAATAGCTGTTGAATTCTAATTAGATATATGCCAAATCGGTAATCGGACCAAGTTCTTCTCCATTACGGTAATAGGTACAAGTTCTTGTCCTAGGCTCGGGACAAGAACTTGTACCCCCGAGAACGGTGGTATCTACCGTTCTCCGGTTTTTGTATTAATCATTGTTGGAAACATTGCCGGCTTTCCGGCCTTTGTTGAGACAGTTCGTTCGACCCTGCGGTCTACTTGGGATAGCAACACTTTCAATCATCTGGTGAATAATGCCGGCCACGGAGAAATGATAGACTATGCCGAAACTACAGAAGCTCAGTTCGACGGCCTGTTTAATGTACACGTCAAAGGCGTATTTTTCTTGACTCAGGCCCTTCTGCCGCTTTTTGCAGATGGTGGTCGTATTGTGAACTTCTCATCGGGCCTCACTCGCGTCTCCTTTCCCGGATTCTCCGCCTATTCTGCCGCAAAGGGGGCGGTGGAGATTCTAACCATCTATATGGCCAAAGAACTTGGTCACCGCGGTATCACCGCTAATACCATTGCACCTGGAGCAATCGAAACCGATTTTCTAGGAGGTTCCGTTCGCGACATGCCTGCTTACAATGACACGTTTGCCGCGATGACTGCCCTTGGTCGAGTCGGTGTACCCGACGACATTGGTCCCGCAGTCGCCAACCTACTTGGGTCCGAGAATCGCTGGGTTAATGCGCAGAGAATCAAAGTCTCGGGTGGTCAGAACATCTGATCGCTAGTAATGGCCGCAAAGACAATCTGTGAAACTGGGGTTCCGGGGATGTCGGCCAAAAAAGCTTTGACATTATTGAAGGATTAGATGAAAGATGTCTCAATCGTAGCGTTTGCAGCTAGCCATATCCCCAAACAGCGCATTATTGAAACTCCCTTCTTCTCTGACTGTCCTAACCGTGAACAGGGGCTGTTTCCGAACGAATTCGACAAAACCTAATCAAGTCGATATTCAGGAGGCTTCTCCGTTTACACGATCTGTATTTGCTATATCTTTAACATTCGTCGAGCCGAATCCTTGAAGAAATTCGATGCCGCCAAGGAATAGAGTCCAATATGCTCCGGTAAGAGGATTTGCTGTTACAGTCTAGTTTTAGTAACGCAAAAAGCGATGAGGGTAAAATTCTCATCGCTTTTTTGTGTAAGCTCACAAAACTCACCATTGTTAGTGGGTTTAATGCTTGGTTCATTGAACCATCGTCTCCGTTAGGTAACAAGGCACGTGATTTGTTTCCTTTAAGGTTAATCATAAAACGTTTAGCTATACCCAACTAGCTTACAGTACTCGATGCTTTTATCAAAAGGAAAGCAAAAGACCGTCTGCATTAATCATGGTTAAAATGATGATTAACACAAGAAACACAACGGGTGTCACCGTTTTGCCGAACTGATCTTTGACCCTGATATGCGCAAGGAACGCCAGCAGCATCGTAATTCCAAGCCAAATCCCGGCCCATGCGACCGCCCCTTCAACCCAGTAGCCTATGATGAGCACTATGGCACCTAATAGCTGGACAAATCCGGTGACGATACGAAACCACTGAGGCAGTCTAAGCGTGTTGAAAATATCGACCCAATATTTTGCGCCTATGACCTTTGCAGAACCTGAAAAGAGGTAGTATAGGATCAATAAACTCTGAAGTACAATCGAAAATATACTCATGAGGTAGCCCTCCCTTTATTTACCGGTCTTCTAACAACTTTTTGAGCTGTCCGACCATTTTCACCTAACCATAAACCACTCCGTTATATAATAGACTTTCACTTTTGAGCATTTGCGAGAATTCGGAACGTGAAGCCGAATTTATCCATTTGCCGGAAGCAGGGCTAAAGAGCGGTAAAAGTCTATTACTTCTTGGTCAATTCCATTAATCTCCAAGGAAAGGGATCAAACGTGTACTCATACCAATCAACTCCTTGAAATCGTTTTGTGTGATACAATTCAGCCATCTGTTAAAAGTATAGAGGAATTGCGAATGGCGGGATTGTAAGATGCGAACATTTTTTTGTACAAAATTACCATTCCATAATTTCCGTAAAAAGAAAAAAACCACAACGAATTGTGGCTAATGATCCTTAAACTATTCAAGTTGACATGTATTCTCTTGGAGACAACCCTGTAATTCGCTTAAAATGGCGATTCAAATGACTTTGGTCGGTAAATCCGAGAATCACAGCAATTTCTCCTACTGTAAATTCACGGCTCTTGATTAGCGTCTTAGCTTTATCAATCCTCAAGTGTAAGAAGTATTGATAAGGACTTAGTCCCGTCGTTTGTTTAAACATTCGAATCAAATGCGTCTGACTTAAATTGACCATTTTAGCCAATTCTTCAAGCGAGATATCCTGATCAAAATGGACATTCATATACTCAATGGCTCTTGCCAGTTGTTGCTCTGATAATTTCCTCGAAACATAAAGCTGCTTATGAGGGGAAGTTTTATTCATCTCCAACAGGTGAAGGGCCATCAGATTGGATAATGATTCGACATATAACTTTCCTCTTGCTCCGTTGTTATTGATTTCATCTTCTAACCATAGACTTAATTGAAATAGTTTTGAATCATATAAAGATATTTTGTTTATTAATTCACCATGACCGACAAATGTCAAGTCAGCTTGAGTTGCCACTTGATGAACCAATGAAGGAGATAGCATAATGCAACTAAAAGAAGCCTCTACCTCCTCCAAACGAAAATATTCTAAATTGCCTGGTATGAATAAAGCGGTCTCACCAACTCTAGCCACTCTCTCGTTGTCACGCCCTTCATAACGCGACACCGCCTTAATTGGTTCGGGGGTTGAATTTACGGTAATCAAATAATAAGGCATTGATTCAACGTAGCTTTCCTGAGGGGCAACTTTACTCCACTTAATATATTGAATGTGTTCCCATTCCAGATGATTGCTATTTAATGCCGGCTTGCCATCTATCATATAACGTATCGTCATGTCAACTCCCCTTCTCAATGGCTCAGCCACTCCTGAATATACTACAATTATAACCCATTGCTGAATACTTGGGGACTTTTTCCTTTCCGAATTTCTTCCCAAAAACCAAAAACACACCATACTTACATGTCTTAAATGTGTAGTGGAGCCAAGGGGGATCGAACCGCTGACCTCCTGCTTGAAGGCAGGTGCTCTCCAGTTGAGCTATACCTCCCCACGTTCTCGATTTTCCGAACTTCTTACCTCATTTATATTGCGCATAACTGCCCGTTAGCTTAATGAAATGGAGCAGTTGCCAACCAGCATTTTGTTCCAGAATCTTCAACTAAAAGTTTCCCGTTAGCTCAATGATGACCACGGCCCGGCGCTGTCTGTAACGGCAAGTTTTAAGAAAAATGGGCCACCCTAACGGATAGCCCCTAAAAAAGGCATGAACCAATAACGTACATATCATGTTCATTCATCCCCCAATCTCTTCATATTCCCTAGAGGGATTATGAAGAATGAAATTTGACCCTTCTGGATCTACTCACTCAGCTCATAATGCAATGTTATTCGTTCGTTTCCGATGTCACAAATCAGAGCCTTTTATCGTCATATGTGCAAAACGCAAAGGAGCTGAAGAAAGATGAACGACTTGACATGCATAATCATTGGAGGCGGCTATAGGGGGCTTGCGGATCTCAAAAAATACAGGAAACGACCCGGGGTTAGGTATGAACTATTACATCTAATGAAAGGAGCTTGAACATTGAACGATGAAGCGATAAAAAAAGAGCCTTACCGAGTGAGATATTGCAGATTGGCGTATTCCATTCTTGCGTTAGTACTTTTGATCTGTATCGTTGTGCAAGTATATCTGGCCGGAATGGCTTTGTTCGGGAATTCGGAAGTTTGGAAATGGCATCGGTCGTTCGTTCCCATGTTTGGATATATCTCGGTCATCCTGTTCATCCTTGGCATCATCGGGAAGCTTAACCGGAAAATGATCTGGGGGAGTCTTGGTCTGTTCGTCCTTATCAGTTTTCAATATATTACGGCTCTCCATATTGCAGGCGCGCTCCATCCCGTTCTGGCGCTTGCCTTGTTTTGGGGGGCTCTTGCGTTGGTGCGAGGTTCTTATCCATTTTTAAAGAAGCGAAATAAATAGAAGCAGGGGGAAACCGGACTATTTGGATGTGTTTTTAATATGGAGTTCCGAGTTCTGCCATGTTCGCTAAGTGAATATTCAACCAACTCACTCCCTAACTTTTAAGTAAGTCATGCACTTTAAAGTGCGTTCTTATCGTCACGTTATTACCGATATACAATAAAGTCAATTCAAATTAAATGGAGGCAAACAAATGAGTAAACTTTATTGGGGACCAAAGTCAGTAACATTTTGGCTCGTGGGTGTTGTTACGCTGTTAATGTTGTATTTAGGTGTAAGAGGTTTTGTCCAGCCAGAAGCTGCAATACGAGATTTCGGTTTACCACTTCACGACACCGCGGATAACTATCTTGTTCACATCAAAGCAGATCGTGATCTTTTTATTGGTATCTTCCTACTAGCTTTGATGATCCTTCGTATGAGAAAAGCATTACTTGTTGTGATGCTAACTTCCATTCTCATGCCTACAATTGATGCAATATTGGTCATTACGAATGCAGCAGATACAACACCTTCTTGGATTCATATTGTTACTGCGTTATATGGACTTGTTGTTGGTTGTATGTTGTATCGAGAAGAACAGCGAGCCAAAACAGTAAGTAAATCATAACGGCAATGGTTGCCCTCATGGGCTCTCCACTCATTATGAGCGGTTCAATGAAAATTAGACAATGTTTCCACCCCCGGAAATTCGAATAGGTCGAATGCAACTTTTTGACCCTCTTTAAGAAACCGAAAACCGTTGATGCTATATGCATTCTTGGCCAGATCGATGCCTTGACGGAGACGATGCTGGAAGACAAGTAAATAAGTAAGGAAACCGCAGGATGCACGACAGGAATGTCATACCTTGCGGTTTCTTTTATAAGATTCGCTTCCGCTGCCAGAAGTAGAGTATAGTAGGAGTAGTTGAAAATATATTCCAGGAGGCTACAGCCATGTCACAGGAGATTTGGATTAACCTGCCGGTCAAAGATGTTGAGAGGTCAACTGCTTTTTTCAATGAGATTGGATTCCATGCGGTGAGCGTTGGTAACGAGAGAGCCAAGCTTGTCATAGGCCAGACAACGATTTTGCTGTTCCCGGATGGGGCGTTTGAGAAATTTACAGGTTCAAAGACTGCAGATACTTCCCATAGCGCAGAAGTAATATTTTCCATTGGCGCTGAGAGCAGAGAAGAAGTAGATGCCTTTATTCAAAAAGTAGAGTTTGCCGGAGGAAGCATCTTTGGCAAGCCGAGTGAAATTGACGGCTGGATGTACGGCGCAGGATTTGCCGACCTGGACGGTCACCGCTGGAATCTGCTGTACATGGATGAGAGCAAAATGCCGAAACGCTAATATGGAAACGCCGTTCTCCAGCTTAAGGTCACCGGCGTTTTTTTACACCCCTTATAATCTCATATCTGCCATTCAAATCAAAATCGTTGAATAGAAGGAAAAAATCGTGCGTTAAACTAATACAAATCACCTGGAAAAGGGGCAATCCCTCAGCCATTTTCCCATGGCATTTGGGACAGCCCCTCTAATCCTTTAACTGATAGAAAACCTGTTCAATTTTGCCTCAGTACCAAGCATGACGGTGTTAAGCTCATTCCCTCGGCTATCTTGTCCCCTTCTGAAATAGAGACTGCGTAAAAAATTCTTGCTGTTCACGCGAGAAATCACCTGACTGCGACTTCTCGGCAAATTGCAGCATTGCGCTAAGTCACTAATCCAATCAGCGATTTCTTGATCTGGAAGTAACTCTTTGTCAATCATCGTATCCACGATATTGACCAACCGCTCATCATCCTCATCGCTAAAAATGTGTCTACCATTATGAAGCATGCCAGAAATAGCGAGAAGAACCTCACGCAGCATTGCGACGCTGCTCTCCTCGCACTGCACCAGCTCGACAAAAACATCTGCACCGTGAGACGCGCTGTGAGCCCAGCCTCCTATTGAAAGGTAACCTCGCAGATCCTTTTCCTCTTTATAATAACGGAGCATTGCATGCATTAATTGCTCAATTTCCGCTTGATTGAAAAATGGATTCTGTCTGTGGCGTTGCACAATCAAAGCGATAGGCAAGGCAGAGAACGTCCTTGTAAAAACTGACGGATCATCCTCGCTGCCAATATTATAGAACAAATGGTTCTCATCAGTCAGAATAGTTAAGAGGCTACGCAACTCCTCTCCACTGAACCTATTCTCTTCCTTAATCCACATATAAAACATCGGATAAATCAGGTTATCCCGTAATTCTGGCTGAGGATCGCCAATATGTTGAAGTAACAAAGGTAAGAAATCTTGATGCTGCTCACCTTCGCGTAACTGATACTCATCCTTTTCAATTCTTTGCAAATCCAGCATCAATTTGGTCCTTGTATCGTTCATTTTTCCATCCCTCTCATCATTCGTTCACTCGCCTCGCCGAGATCATGAGTCAACTTCAAGCGTATTGGTGAACCCACTCTTTGATCCGAGAGACAACTTCGATTACATCAGTATCCGTTTGTATCAATAGTAGGCATCGGCGGGTTATAGACATCTAAATATATCGCCATTCCTTTATACGCAGCTGTGCCAAGTCGTAATTGCAATTATAACATTCCCCAATCGAAAAAAAGAGGGGGGGAACTACTATAACTATTCTGCCCGTTAGCTTAATAGGTTGCCTAATTAGCCGCTCATCTTAATCGCTAAGTATGCAAGTTCTTGTCAAACTCGGCCTTTTCTGATGGCATCAAATAACCGTGATCCTATTGAGCCGATCCAGACACGGCTGGCCATCCTCCTTATTAAAGCTCTTACTCTACCTCGACTTATACTGCTGTCTATATTCGCTCGGCAGCATGCCTGTCTGCTCTCGAAAAGTTCTGCTGAAATATTTCTCGTCTTCGTATCCGGTTTGCTTGGCAATCCAGACAATGGGCCTGGCCGTCTGCTCCAGATATTCCCGCGCTTTATCGATCCGTACCTTGCGCAGATATTCATTGAAGGAAAAGCCTACGATTTCTTTGAAACATTGATAGAAGTAGCTTCGGCTCAGATTGACCCGCTTCGCGACATCGATAGCGAATAACGGACACTCAAGTTCGTCGTGCACGATCTTTACCGCGGTCATAATGCTGCCGCTCACTTCCGGGCTCAGCTGCAGGCTGCCTGACAGCGTTATCCCAATTTCCCTAAAATGTTTGAGCCAGTCCACAACCTCCCGCCAGCACGTAAATGTGTCAGGAAGCTTGATATCATCCGGTTGTATCGCTCTATAGAGCCGGTTCAAGTCAACCATAAAGCCGTAGATCCATTGCATTAGCTTTGAGACGGGGATACGCAGTTCTTTTAATCGACTACAAAGCTTATCAAAGGCTTCATCGTTATGGACCCATGTGAAGGCGTGTAGTAATTCCTTCACAGTGTCCATCTCTTCGTCTCCCGGTTCAGGATGTTCCGCCAGCAGCTCCATGACAGATTTCTCAATCGGATAGGGTTCATTGCCGTCACAGTCGTAGAAAAAATCTCTGCTCCTGTAGGCCCGTATCCGTTGATGCAGATCGGATGGAGATAAATCGGCTGTATGCCGTAGCCGCACCATATGCCATCCGGTGCTGCGCGTTCCGTTTGGATGCGGCGGCAACGGGTCTTCTTCGTAATTGCCTTGAGGCTGAACCTCCTTGGCAAGATCCTTCAACCACATCAGAATAGAGCCTTCCGCTTCGGCTATCCAGCCCAAGGAAACGCAATCCGCAACCATTCTGCTTGTTAATGGCTCATCCGGGAACTTCAATAGCGCATAGGCCGTATCGCAAGAACAAGCCTCTACTATCGAATCCGACTCATTCTTGTGCTTCTGCTTCTCTTCCACAATGCGCGAGTGAATACGCCGAAACACTTCTTCGAACTGTTCTTTTTCAAGCTCTACCTTGGCAATGTAATCAATGGCACCCAGTCGCAGCGCTTCCTGGATGTATTCAAAATCCTGATGAAGCGTCAACACGGCGATCGCGATATTCGGATATTGCTTGCGTACAACCCGAATTAATTCGATGCCCGACATCACCGGCATGGCTAGATCGGTCATTAACAAATCCACCCGATTCGCCTTCAGAAAATCGAGCGCCTTCTCCCCGTTTGCAGCTTCGCCTACAACTCTCATTCCGAACGATTCCCAGGGCAAAAAGGACATCAGTCCCTTACGTACAAGCTTGTCGTCGTCTACGATGAGAACATGGATCATTTCGTTTAATTCCCCTCCCCGATTTGAATCGAAATGATGATGCGGGTACCTATGCCAAGCTCGCTTGATACCGAAAGAATCGCTTTCCCTTCGTAATGAAATTCTAACATTCGTTTGACATAATTCAGTCCGATTCCCATTCCCACTCGATGGTGCTCAGCCTGTTCCTGCTCAAGCAATGCCTCAATCGTATCCTTAGAGATCCCCCCACCGTTATCTCGAATTTCAATCTCTAGTCTGTCATTCTTTCTAACCTCCACCTCGATCATGCCGTTGTCATCTAGCCCGTGATACAGCGAATTTTCTACCAACGGCTGCAGAATGAATCTAGGAACCGTCACTTCAAGCAATGCGTCGTCCACGTGTATATTGACATCGAACTGAAAATTGTATCGAATCTGCTGGAGAATGAGATATTGTTTCAGTGAATCAATCTCATCCCTGATCGTCGCGACACTGTTGCCTTTGCGGAGATTATAGTAAAGCAGTTTGTTCAACGAAGTAACAAGCCTGTCGATCTCCTCCTGACCGTTCATAACGGCAAGCCAGTGAGCGGTATCCAGCGTATTCATTAGAAAATGCGGATTAATCTGATACTGCAGCTTCTCGATCTCCAGATCCGCTCTGCGCTTCTCCTTGGCCTTGACTTCAGAATACAGCTGCGTAATCTGTACCTTCATATGTTGAAATTGATTTAACAACATCTCAAATTCCGGGATGCGCGAATGCGTGGCAGCCGCATTAAAATTGCTGCCCGCAATCGATTTGATCTCCTTATTGAAGTGCGACAGCGGCCGGTACACCATTTTCCATAAAAGCCCGCCAATCGTCAGACTGACTACAGCGAACAGCAGCGCCAGCCCCAGCATCTGCATCATCCAGCGATTTTTCTCGCGGTTGTAGTCGGATTGCGCAATAAGTGAGACCACACTCCAGCCCTGATTGCTGACTTGTCGATACCAATAATAGTTGGAAGTAATACCTGTTACCAGCGAAGGCTCTGGTGAGTCCGAAAAAAATGAATTTTCAGGAAAGATATCTTGAAGTTCGCTGTATGAAATTCTTCCGTTGTTGTCCAGAATTAAATGATTGGTATGCTTGCTGACTTCATCCAAATCAAGAATGCTCTGCGTCAGCTTGAAACCGGACTCAATGTAGACGTAGGCATCCTCCCTCTCCGGCAAATCCACCTTTCGCAAGGCAGAAAGCACATATTGATTGTTGAATCGATCTTTACTGATATGCGGTCCAAAATAGGTGATGCCATAATACTCTGCGAGGATTGGAAGGTTATCGATATCGAATGGTTGTTTCATGCCTGTATTCTCAAAAAGAGTGGTCTGATCGTCGCGTAAATAATACAGCGTTAATCCGACATTGGGATTCGTGAATGTGATGAGATTCAGTTGATTTTTGATTTCGTCCGTCAGATAACTCCGGTCATACGGCTGCTTCGCCATCAAAAACATCTCAAGCTGCCTACCGACATTCCCCTTAAAGGTCAGTTGTTGGGAAACGTGATTCAGATTGTCCAGCGTGTTCTCAAGCGACAATCTGACCTGCTTTAAATTGCTTTGAATTCCGGATTGCAGCTTCGTATTCAGAATGGATGTAATGGTGTTGTATGAAAGATAACAGGTGCAGATGAAAGGGATCAATGTTGCTGCGGCGAACAGTAAAAGAATTCTATTTTTCAAGGTCAATCGCTTCAGGCGGGACTGCCAATCCTTTTCCGGTTTCATCGTTTCATCCCCATCGATTACTTAGTGAAGTGTCTGTAAACTCGAGCGCCCCCCATGTCGTTTCCCAGGGCCCTGAAACTCACTATTGAAATGGACTCCTCCTCTCTTTGAATCAGGTCTAAGACGTGCATAAATAGAAACAGGTGGAAAAATCTTTCTAGAATATAACACAAATAAAAATGATTATTGAGCAAAGATTTCAATAAATCAGGTGCCTAAACTGTTATCTTTCAAATGAAAAAATCACGGGTAGACAAATGTCTTCTCTTTAGTGGGTGAAATGTCCAACCACCCGGAACAGCCGTAAATTTTTGTACATATGACCCCCTCATTTAGAAACCACCTTCTATCCTTGAAGGCGGTTTCATTGTGTTACAGTTAAATAGTCCATGAGGATAGTTATTCCATTCAATCTGAAAGAAGGGGTGTAATTATGAAGAACAAGTCAAATATGTTTGCGCTTTTACTGGCCTGTTTTCTCGTTCTAGGTGCTTGCAGCAATATAACTAATAACACGCCGGCTGCACCGGAGAAAAGCGCGGAATCAAGCGAACCCGCTGATCCATTTGGCCGCTATGAAGAACCTGTCCAGATCAGCATCAGTATTGAAATCGATCCCACCGATAATGAATTGCCGCCTGGCGACACGCCGCTGGACAATCAATACACTCGTCAGATTAAGGAAGCGCTTAATGTGGACGTCGATCATCAATTTGCTGCCTCTGGCCAGAATCTTCGACAAAGAATTAGTCTCGCCATTGCAAGTAACGATTTGCCGGATGCTATGGTCGTCAATGCCGTTGAGCTGCGCCAATTGGTCGAAGCCGGCCAAATTGCCGATCTAACTGAGGTGTATGAGCAATATGCATCCCCGGACATAAAGACAATCATCGAAAACACCAACGGTGCTGCCTTGGATGCAGTAACCTTCGATGGCAAAATGATGGCCCTTCCGGGTGTGCAGGCGAATGCCGACGGCATTCACCTCCTGTGGATCCGTCAGGACTGGCTGGATAAGCTGAACCTTGAACCGCCAACCACGATGGCAGAACTTGAGGACGTCGCCCGTGCTTTCGTCGAAGATGATCCGGATGGCAACGGTCAGCGCGATACGATTGGGATCACCGGACCGGAGAGTGGTGGTAAGCTGTATGCGAACTTCCTTGAGTCGAAGAACAATTTATACGGTTTTGACGCCATTTTCTCCGCGCATGACTCGTTCCCTGGATACTGGCTCGAGGGCGAGGATGGCAGCCCTGTGTACGGCTCGATCCTGCCGGAGACTCGTGAGGCGTTAGCTAGTTTAAGAGACTTGTATTCCAAGGGACTTATTGACCCTGAGATGGGTGTTCGCAACAAAGCGGATGAGCCCATTATCGCCGGAAAATCCGGAATGTTCTTTGCGCCATGGTGGATGGCTTACGGTCCGCTAACCAATGCCGTAAAAAATGATCCCGAAGCCAACTGGCAAGCTTATGCCCTGCCTTTGAATCAAAATGGCGAATTTAGACCACATGCTGCTACACCTTCTACTGAGTTTGTGGTGGTTCGGAAAGATTACGAGCATCCAGAAGTTCCTATGAAATTACTTAACAATTTGTTTAAAAACGAGCAAGAGAACACCTTTGACCCGAGCAAAGGCGGTCCCGGTTACTATCCGCTCCGCGTGGTACACGCTCCATCCGATGAAATTGAATTTACAGTCAAAGCCCTCCGTGATGTGCTGGCCGGCAATAAAACCGCAGAGGATTTTGCGGATGACAAAGCCTACAAACTGCTGCCTTCGGACATCGCCAGTATCAAGACGATCAAAAACGAGCCTCATGATTCTATGGATCTTTCAACATGGAACCCTGAAGCGAACTGGGGAGCATGGACTCGAGCGTACTCCATCATGGTAGGCGGCAGGCCGCTGGTTGATACCGAGTTTGAGGAGGTAACCAGTCTTCTGTATGAGCAGACGCCGTTAATGGAGAGCCGTTGGGTAAATCTGCGCAAGTTGGAGGATGAGACCTTCCTGCGCATCATCATGGGTGCGGCTCCGCTGGAGACATTCGACTCCTTCGTCGAGAACTGGAAGCGTCAAGGCGGGGACCAGATTACTCAGGAGGTTGCGGACGCGCTGGCAAAGTAATCTTAAGGCATATAACGAACCACATAGCCAGAGCTCCGGGCACCTGACAGGAGCTCTGGAACATTCGATGTAGGATTCAGGGAAAGGAGTGCTGTCATGCGAATGAAAGGTTTCGCCAAACATTATTATCTGATGCTGATCCCGGGATTTCTATGGCTGTTCGTCTTCAGCATCGTTCCGATGTTCGGCATCGTCATTTCGTTCCAATATTTTAATCCTGGCAAAGGTATACTGGGCTCGGATTGGGCGGGGCTTGAGCACTTCAAGTATATGTTATTGCTGAAGGATACACAGGAAGTCTTTATCAATACGCTTGTCATCGCGTCCATGAAGATTGTCGCTAATCTGATTGCGCCTCTGCTGTTTGCACTCATGCTCAATGAGCTGCGTCTGATGATTCTCAGACGCTGGATTCAGACCATTGTTTATCTGCCTCACTTTTTATCCTGGGTTATTCTGGGGGGCATTGTACTTGATCTGTTCTCCTACAACGGCCCCGTCAATCAATTGACTGCTTTGTTCGGATTCCAGCCCAAGCTGTTCTTTGCCGATTCCCAGCTGTTCCCGTTCCTCGTTGTCGGCAGTGACGTCTGGAAGGAATTCGGTTTTGGTACCATTATCTATCTTGCGGCGCTGACCGGAATTAACCCGGCACTGTACGAAGCCGCCAACATCGATGGCGCAGGACGCTGGAGAAGTCTCTGGCATATCACGCTGCCCGGGATTCGCACGACAGCCGTATTGCTTACGGTACTCAGCTTGGGTAATGTGCTTAACGCGGGCTTCGACCAGATCTTCAACCTGTACAACCCGCTCGTCTATTCTACAGGTGATATTATTGACACCTGGGTCTATCGTACAGGTCTGCTCAACCTGCAATATGAACTTGCGACCGCCGTCGGCCTGCTGAAGTCCGTTGTGGGCTTCCTGCTGATATCCGTCTCTTATTATCTGGCATACCGTTTTGTTAACTATCGCATATTCTAAGAATTCATCCTGATGCAAAGCTATTTAAACTCATCCCATTCCAACTAGAGTAGGAGGTGCTGACCGTGGTCAGAGATCGGACGTTCGGCAACCGAGTGACTGATATTATACTGATTGTAGTCCTGATTGGCATTACTTTGTCATGCATCCTGCCGATCTGGTACACGTTCTCCCTTTCGCTTAGCTCCAACTCTGCCGCTGCGGCCGGTAAGGTCTGGCTATGGCCGGTCGATTTCAATCTTAACGCATATGCCCAGATTCTCAATGACAATCAGTTCTTCCGGTCCTTCTGGACCTCGACCCAGCGAGTGCTGCTGGGGGTTATACTCAATTTTATCATTGTTGTGCTCATGTCTTACCCGCTCTCGCGGACCGCAAGAGAGTTCAAGGGGCGCAATGTGTTCATGTGGATTCTCATTTTCACCATGTTGTTTAACGGCGGTCTGATCCCGCTGTATCTGACGGTCAAAGAGCTCAACATGCTGAACAGCATCTGGGCACTTGTCCTGGTCGGCGGCGCGCAGACACTCGTCTTCAACGTCATACTCACGATGAACTTCTTCCGCAACCTGCCCAAGGAGCTGGATGAAGCTGCCCTTGTCGACGGTGCGGGACCATGGTACATCCTATTCAAGATCTACATCCCGCTGGCCGTGCCGGTGCTGGCGACCGTCTCGCTGTTCAGTATCGTGTATCACTGGAATGAATTCTTGTACGGTCTGATCTTCATGTCACGTGAGCAATTCTATCCACTCCAGACGTATATCCAGCAGCTCGTCGTCTCGGTCGATCCATCGACGATGTCCGAGGACCAGTACCGTCGCTTGTCTGAGTTGTCCAACCGGACACTCGATGCCGCCAAGATCTTCATCGCGATGCTGCCCGTCCTTATCGTTTATCCGTTCCTCCAGCGCTTCTTCATCCACGGGATTACGCTGGGTTCGGTTAAAGAGTAACTGACCCACCCAGGACAACAGGTTTTAGAGACCCATACCATTTTCTTTACATTTATATAAAACATACTGTAAATAGGGGGCCGTCCCAAATGATCTTAGATCTTGAGAAACGGCCCCTTTTTGCTGTTGTGTGACACCGGGGTACGAATCATTCCCCCATCACTGGAATCCCTTGACGGCTTGCCAACATTTGGACCTTTGACTATTACTGCCGGAGCTTGATCATACCGCTCACGGATCTTTGGAATCGCGCGGTAATGGGACTAAGTTCTTGTCCTTTGCGGCAATCGGTACAAGTTGTTGTCGTTGGCTCGGGACAAGAACCTTGTACTTTTTCGCCATTAGCATCCCATCCTCTCCCATGCATTGAGCTCACGAGCAGCCTTGTAATTACTAACGATACACGAATTGATAAATACTGTCCTGCAGCATATCATTAGGATATTGAAACAGCGGCAGACGGACCGATAAGTGTCCTTGACTGCCGCTACATTGAAACGAAGATCAAGCTTTAAAAAACAACGAACACTAGACTGTGATGTATAAGAAGCTCCCTGCCTCTAAGCATTTGCTGCGATTCGTTTAGCGCTTCGTCTCAGTTGACGAGCATCGGACGAAGAAGATCAGGGTCCGGCAGAGCTTTTTTATCGACTTTCCCGTTAGGGGTAAGCGGCAAACTTTCCATCTGCACCACAAGAGAGGGCAGGAAATATTCAGGCAAATTCCGGGCTAAATACGCCTTGACTTCCGTTTCGGACAACACCTGTTTCGCAACAAAATACGCGCATATTATCGGATTTCCACTTCCGTCGGCTTTGACGGCTACCGCGGCTTTCGAGATTCCGTTGTGTTCCAATAGCCGAGTCTCGATTTCTCCCGGTTCCACTCGATACCCTCGGATCTTCACTTGATCGTCGATTCGTCCAATCATTTCGATATTGCCATCCGGCAGCCACAGGGCCAAATCCCCCGTTCGATATAACCTTTCTCCGAGGAGCGGATGTTCCACAAACTTGGCTTCTGTCAATTCCAGCCGGTTCACATACCCCCGCGCGATACCGTCTCCTCCGACGCAAAGCTCCCCCACTACCCCGATGGGCTGAAGCTTCAACTGTTTATCAAGGATATAAGCGGAGGAATTGCATATTGGTCTGCCAATTGGAATGGCGGATTCGCAATCACGTTCGATCGGGAAAAAAGTGGAGAACGTCGTGTTTTCCGTCGGACCGTACGTATTGACCATCCGCAGACCGGGACACCTCTTACTTACGGCATTTACGTGCTTCGGCGATAACGCTTCTCCGCCGACTAGCAAGGTGTCTAACGTACAAAAGGCGTCTGGATCTTGTTCGGCCAGATTATGGAACAGAGCCGTAGTCAGAAACCAAGCCGTAATGCGGTGGCCGATGATGGTTTCCTTCAATTTGTGAAGGTCAAATAGGTCCGTGTCCTTCATTAAATACAAGGTAGATCCGTTCAAAAGGGATCCCCAAATTTCAAAGGTCGACGCATCGAATGCAATTGTACCGGTTTGCAAAATTCGATGCTCCTTAGAAAAGTTGAAATAATTAGTATTCTTGACCAGTCTTGCGATGTTGCGATGTTCAACCATGACCCCTTTCGGTGTCCCCGTTGATCCAGAAGTATAGATGATATACGCTAGACTTTGTGAGGTTACTGCAGATATCGTATGGGGACAGCTGTCAAGGTAAAGCTGCGCGTTGTCCCAATAAATTACTTTTCCTTCAAATGCAAAGTCAGGCTTCCAACTGGAAGGGGCCAGCAAAAATCCCGCCCGACTGTCCTCGAGCATATATTCGATTCTTTCACACGGAGAATCGGCTTCGATGGGCATATAAGCTCCGCCAGCCTTCAATATGGCTGTAAGCCCGACAATCATACTGACAGACCGATCCGCGACAATGCCAACGACGCTCTCCGGCTTAACGCCATGATCCTGCAGTGCTTGTGCAAGCTGATTCGCGTGTTCGTTCAATTCCCGATAGGACATCTGATGGTCCTCGGTCATGACCGCCGGGCGATCGGGGGTTAAGCGGACCTGTTCCTCAAACAAGTAATGGACCGTTTGGCCGGAAGGATAGTCCGTCTTAGTACCGCTGAAAGCCTGAATCTGTCTCTCCTCTTCTTCGGACATCATGCGTATGTCGGCAATCACTTTCTCGGGGAAATCCGCTACTTCATGCACAATACGGCTCAAGTGGCCACCCATCTGCTCGATTGTTTCTTTTCTGTACGAGCGGGTCGAATATTCAAGGCGTATCATGATAGATTCCTTCTTAAAAGCCGTCAAAGCAAGCTCAAACGTCCCCAAATGATCGGATTTCAAAGGAGTGGTATTGGCGTTTTGCCAAGTAAACGCCGCTTTGATGAACGGGTTGCCGCTCAGATTCTTACGCATATTCCGATCTTCGAGTGCTTGCATCGTGGTATGCTTAACTTCTATCAGAAACTCACCTAATGGCTTATGTACAGTAGGAGAGTAACGTATAGGAAACATCTGGCTTTCCAACATATACCCAATTACAGGATCATCCTCGCCGGTGTATTTGGCAAGCAGGATCGCATAACAAGCCATAAGTGCCATATCCACAGTTATTCCGAAATTGAACGCAAGTTCATGGAGTTTTCGGGTCGTTGCAAAATCAAGGGAAAAACTAACCCGGTTTCCTTCATCGTTGGCCCATCCCCCCCTCAGCAATTCGTCAATTGATACTTCACATGTCGTTTGTTCCATGACCATCAACCTCCCGGATAATCGATTCATTAATGTCTGATTGTTAACGAACAGAAAAATCCTCTTCGCATTCTGCGATGAAGTAATGTCCCCCTTCAACACCGCAAAAATGACACGTTCCGGACGTATGGAGCTTTCACACTCCGATCTTATTGTGCTGAATAGATTATCTTGTTTCCCGTAGCAGACCGATATCCAGTGGATATTAGGTCTTTGTATGTAATCGGAAGTTTCGGCCAGCTTGTAATCGGGCCTCAACAGAGGCAGGGACTCCTTTCCTCGAGTCTCCTCCTGAGCCAATATGACTACGGCTCGTATAGCTCTTTACTTGTTATAGCGAAGCTAGGCGTTGTTTTTTGGAACGTCAAAAAAACCCCTTTCTTCAATTCAAAATAATGAATAAAACGGAGGTTTCCCGTTGTATTCGGCAACTGGCTGGCATCGCGGTCACAGTGGATCCCGCATTAGCCCCTATAGCTTTGCGTCGCCACCTTTCGGTGGGTTTGCTATTGTCGTACAAATAAAGTATTTAAATTGTAAACCATGATCATATTATGTATTCGATTTACAATTACTGTATCTTGTTTCCAAATAAAAATCGATAGGTCTTTTGTTCAATATTGTCTTTCTAGAATTGTTTTGATGCTACTGTTAACCTTTATGAAACCCTAGTCAAGATAGTTAATCTTTACTAATTTTTGCTTTTCACCGACTCCACTCAACTTCACTTAACTACCTATTAAAACTATTTTATTCTAAAGACAGGATACGTTTTTACAGATCAAAATCGATTAAGAACAGAGACATAAACACGTTTTTGTCCCTCGGCAGAATTCCACAAAATCAAGCCATTACTCTAATAGAATCAGTATTAACTGTCCCCAATCTCTGTGTATTCTCCTGTTATTACTTGGATATTGAATAATGGCTGATTAAGGAAATAGTTCTATTTTTCAACTTCACCCCTATATCCATTGCCCTAACCACGACATCAGAAATCATTGGATCCAATAACTTTTGTCTCTTGTCATCTGAGACTAAAATACCGGTTTAAACTGGTAAGGACTTCTCGCTTCCGAAAAGAAATATTTTCAAAAGTTCAGCTCATCATTTTTATTTCTTTCAAGTAGCGGTTAAAACGATTGCAACTGCATAACCGATTACTTGAAACACAGCACTAAACCATCGGAATCGACTTATAGGTATATGTTCTTGTCCCCATGAATCACTGGACAATAAAGCAAAGAGCCGTTGTCCAGGACAACGGCCTCATATTGCTATATGTCATGAACAGTTTTAAAAAGGTCCGGTTATTTTCACCTTGATTTTATTGGATTCAACTGTTACTCCGTTCAATGTATTTCGAATCGACAACTCAGCTTGCCCCGGATGCTTGGCGATAATCCTTCCTTTTGGGTCAATCTCCGCCTTATCCGGACGGCTGCTCAAATACTCAATATGAGCGCCGGATAACTCCTTAGTCGTTCTTCCTCTCTCAAGGAAGACATCAGCTCGCTGCCATATTTGAAATAGAAGTTGCCAAAATCGTCCTGCGCAAGCTTTTCCGCATTGCTCTCCAACAGTCTTGCTCCGAACCCAGCTGACCAAGCCGCAGCGGATTATTCGGTTCTGATGGGTCCGTTCGGTTCCATGGTTTGGCTGGTTCGTATTCAAAGATGGTCGCTCTAGAATAAACGCCGAGATACATCTTTCCGTTCAAGGAACCGAATCCTTCGACTTGGCCGATTTGAGGATAATGCTTGGTCTCGTTACGGATCGGCGAGTAAATTCCCATTCCCCCGCCTGAAATGAAGCCCGAAGACAGCATCTGCCCGTCTGTGCTCTTCCCGATGTTAAACAATTCCACAAACTGTGCCGGAAACGGAAGCTCCGGCGTCTCAATCAAACCGGTTTCCAGATTGTAATAAAATGCCCTGCCGCTATTTCCAGCCAATCCGACCAATGTCCAGCCCGGATACTTTGCCTGATCCAGCTGAACATAACCAAAAGCGACGCCTGCTCCTTTGACATCCACGCCCAGCGAGCCGTAAACCCCCGTATTGACATCATACGAATAAAGCGACCACTGCTTGCTGCACGCCTTCCGGGAGAGTCTCATAATAGGTGTAGAACACCGTTTTGCCATCAGGCGATAATGGTGAGAATCCCCGGGCATTGTAGGCCGTATTTTTATTTACGATCCAGCTGGAGGTATCGGGATCATAGACACACATAACGGGTCCTGGATCCACGCGCACGAATAATTTGCCCCCTGCATACCGGAGATCATAAACCGAAGTCATGCCGTTAAATTCAGGCGGATGAAGCGCGGTGGATGTTCCGCTTGCGAGATCGTATTGATAAAGCTTGGCGACATCGGCTCCCCCCACATAGATTATTTGACGATCGGAATCGTAAGCAAGGCTGCGGATATGAGACTCTTTCGAAGAAGTCTTGAAGGATTTAAGGATTCTGGTCTGGTCGGATGCAGGATCATATTCGAACAGCGTTTGGGAATATCCTGTTCCACCATACACTTTGCCATCTTCCCCGGCTACAAGCGTCCAGATAACGGTATCGGTAGGAACTGGTTTGCCATCGCCCGCATTTTATCCACTGCCGGATCATATTGAAACAACGTCCCGTTCGGCGTACTGCCAATGTATACCTTCCCTTCGGAAGCTGTCACAATCGCCCAAGCTGCCGATACGTTGCTTCCGTCAAGCGCAACAAGTGGATGAGTGGACTTCACTTCGAAGCAACATCCATCACGATGAATTGTGCCGGATCACCCTGTGCGACCGTGAACAAAGCATCCTGGCCATTCCCATCCTTACCGAATGCAGCCGTCATCAAGGTTAAACTCGAAGATTGCGGTCCTAAATTCGTTAAGTATGGGGAGGAAGTTTGCGACTCCAATGTGACGCTGTCAACGAAATAACTGCCGTTTTGGTCACCATTAAAATTGAAGGCTACCCTGATCTCCGCTGCATTTTTTGGTGCGGAAGCAGCTACTCTTAAACTCTGCCATTGGCCCGATGGTTCACCCACCAGGCCGCTCACTACGGAGACAAGCTTTCCGTCTGCATACGTAAAACAGTTTCTTAATTCGTAAGTTTCCAAAGGCTATCACTGTTACCTAATTTTTATTGAAGCAAAAGGGCAAAATTTCAGAATACGAATATGCGCTCTTTCTTTATGTAAAGGATCAGATTGTACCTGACACGTCAGCGGACTTTAACCACCGCCGCTTGTTGCACTTCACGCGCTGGGAAAAAGTGCAGAATCATGGGATCAAGTCGCTGTTGCATTAGAGAAAAATACCGCGTTTTAGCTTTAGATCAACGGGTATTGAAAAGTGCGCCCATTCAATTCAATTTGATTCACACGTGTTTCCATCTCCGCTCATCTCCTAAAGTGAATTTAGTCACTTGAAGCCCGATTATTTAATGCCCAAACTAATAGTCAATATAAAAATGAGAACTGCATCATATCAGCTGCATTCGTTGTCATTTTGCTCGTTAACTAAATAAAGCTGTTGTCAGGAACTTGACTACTTATAACAAAAGGGGTATCCCTCTGTCATCTACTGAATGACTTTTGAGATAGCCCCGTCTATTTTCATTATTGAGCGATCGTTTCCCCTTAGTTAATCAATCAAACTTTTTTGCATATATATCACAACTTCTGTTCCGATTCCTTTATTTCCATTCTCGTCAATCTGTTCCCAACTGATTAAAAAATCCCCATGGCCCCAATCCACATAGCCCAATTTTTCATAAAGTCGTTTGGCTTCCGGATTATTTATTCCCACCTCTAACCCTATACAGGTACAACCCTTTTCTTTTGCTAAACGTTCGGCTTCTTGGATTATGGCTGTTGCAACACCTTGTCTCCGATATTCATATACTGTTAACCCAGCCTCTAAGAAAGCGCTATGGGTAATATCCACTAATTTAGTTACAGGCTCATCATTAGGACCGCTCCAGCGTAGTAAGAAATGGCCAACAGGGGTGTTATGATGCCAAGCGATTAAGTATAGTCCCTCACCTCTCTTTTGTGTAGCATATCGGTTGTATTGGAACATAGGATTACCAGGTGAAAACTGAGTAACAAGGAAACTCAACTGGGATTCTTCTGCTTCTTTTATTTCCAAGCATAATTTGTCTTTATTCATTTCATCTTCCTCTCTCCCAAACAGCCATATATCTTTTCCTCTCGATATTCTTATACTCCTCTGCGTCCCCAGCCAAAGACTTTGACGTGCACGATGGCTTTGGTTACCCAATGCGAGAGTACATACAACACGATGAACAGGATTAACAAAGGCCTAAATAAGAGCACCGCCACAGCCCAGGTGAGCAAAATTTGCCAATTCTTCATTTTCCTCAAAAATTTGACTGGCCACAAAAATATTTTAAATAACATTTCGTTATGCTGAAGCGCCTCTAGATATTCATCCTGGTACTGTTTGTCTTCTGGATCTAAGCGAACGGCATTCCGCATATACGTCTCTTTCAACTTGTATTCTCCACGCTGGCCAGCCGCCAAGCCGAGAAAAAAATATACTTCTGACGATTCCATATTATTTTTGAGGGCGAGTCTTTCTAACCTAGCAGAATCCTCAAAATTTCTCAGCAACGCTTCCGTATAGCTTAACACAGCCAAATATAATGGTGATTCCGGACGCAGTTCAAGTGCATGCGAAAGTGCCGTCTTCGCTTGGCTTGACCTGCCCTTCTTGTTCAACATATTTGCTTGTAGATAATAATAATAAGGCTCATAGGGATCTATCCGTAAGGCCTCTTGCAGAGCTTCTTCGAAAGCCCGATCCTTATCCGTAGCGTAGTAAACGCTGACCCGCACATACCAGGCCAGCTCCTGCTGCGGCTCCCGCCTAAGCGCCTGGTTTGACCAATGCAGCGCTTTGTCATATTCATTCATAAATAGGTGAATATTCGAGATTAGCGCAAAGACATCCGGGTCCTCCGGTTCTTGTCTCATTAGCTGCTCAGCTTCCTTTAACGCTTCTTTATACCGCCTCCATTCGATAAGCTGCTGCGCCTTAGTATAAGCGGCGTAATTATGTAAGTTCTCCACCTGCTCTATCCCCCCATAACCAATTATGACTTGACGCCATGCTTCTTAATGTAATCCAACACGATTTGATAATCGCGGTTTACATCACTGAATGTCGCATAATTCTTTGCGGTAGCAAACCAATCCAGCGTCGTTGCCTTCCGGCCTTTTGCTGATCTCTTTAAATCGTCCTGAGTGATAGGCTGGACCTCACCCTTCTCAAAGGTTCGCTCCATCGCTGATTCTACGGCATCATTGACTAGCTGCTCTAAATCGGCACCGGAATAAACTTTCGTCTCTGCTGCAATTTTGGGCAGGTTCAGCGAACCCAGCGGCTTACCGGATAGCTTCAGTTCCAGAATGGTTTGCCGTTCTGTCTCTTCAGGCGGCGGTACAAAAACAAGATGGTTAAAGCGCCCGGGGCGTCTCAATGCGGAATCAAGGTACCAAGGCGTATTGGTTGCTCCGATGATAAACACGTTATCGTTCTCGGCCTGCAGACCGTCAAGCTCCAGCAATAATTGGTTAACAAGCATGCGGTCATGATGCTGGCGCATTTGATGACGGCTTCCTCCAAGCGCGTCGATTTCATCAATGAAAATAACGCACGGCTTGCTTTCCCGCGCTCTTTCGAATATATCGTGTAAGTTGTGCTCGCTCTGGCCAGCATACATGGAAAGAATAGACTGAAGCTCGACATGTAAAAAATTAGCATCGATCTCGCCTGCCACCGCACGTGCCAAAAATGTTTTGCCGCATCCTGGAGGCCCATACAAGAGCAAGCTCCCTACAGCTTGTTTGCCGTATGCGGCAAATACTTCCGGCTGCTTCAGAGGCAATATAAAATTCATTCTGATTTTTTTCTTAACCTCTTCCAGCCCTCCGACGTCGGCAAATGTCTCCTTTGGTTTCTCCGACTCAACAAGCGTTTGATCCTCTTTGCTGAAATGAATGAGCTTTAAATTTTTTCGTCTTTGTTCCGCTAGTTCATCATGGTCCGACATCCTGCTCTCTCCCCTGTAATATTTTTTCTTAAGAATATCATATTTCCATAAATTAGGGAGAAATTTAGCAAAAAAAGACTACTCACAAGAGTAGCCTTTATAAACTCTTCACCTACTATGGAATGGCCGGCAGCTCCCAAGTCCACAGCGAAGGCAGTATGGTATATGGAACCAGCCTGCTTGATATCTTCGGTGACAGCTGGGTGGACTATTAATGATTGCATTCGGAAATGCTTACGGCTTATATACAGCCTGCCTTTTATCGCTTCTTTCCCGCTTTCTTTTTTCTTTCTGCCCGTCTTCTAGAATCTATCCGGTTTCTGCTCTGTACCTGATTACTGATGTACTTTACAGTTCGGTTCATTCTCATTTTATGCGATCCTTTGACAAGAATCGTCGTGCTCGGCGTAGTCAATCTGAACAAAGCCGCGTGCAGCGCTCTCCTGTCGTTAAAATGTCTGGCCTGGATGGAAGATAACCCTGACCTTACAGCGGCGTTTCGAGCATGTCGGGAGTCTCTGCCGTAGGTCAGAAGATGATGGACCTTTTTCCTTGCCGCATAAGCTCCAACGATTTGGTGGCCCTTCTTGGAGTAACGTCCAAGTTCCAACATATCGCCCAGAACGAAAATCCGTTTCCCCCTGCCGATCCCTGCCAGGACATCGACCGCCGCTTGCACTGCTTGCGGATTGGCGCTGAAGGTGTCATCGATCACTTTGACATGTTTTCTAAGCCGGTAGATGACTAGCCGCCGGTCCGGCTTTTGATAGCTCTCCAGCCCTTTTCTTATCATGTCGGCCGAAATACCGAGCTGCCGTGCCACCCCGATGGCAAAAAGTGCATTGTAGATATTATGCTTGCCGAAAGCAGGGATGTGGAAGCGGATCTGTTTTCGGTTAATTTCAACACTGAACGACATCCCGGTTTCCGTGAAGGCGATCCGGCTGGCCTGGTAATTCGCGTTTTTATAAAGCGAAACCTTGAATAACCTACCTCGAAAACCTTTGGTGGTCAAATACCTCGAATTTCGGTCATCCGCATTGAGAAACAGCATTCCGGATTGATTCATGCCTCGGATAAGCTCCGATTTTGCTTGGGCCACTCTTCTTATGCTTCCCCCGAAATTGCCGATATGCGCGGCTCCTACCATGGTGACGACGCCGATGTTCGGTTTAATCAGCTGGCAGCTTTTTCGGATATGGCCCGCCTTTGACATCCCGTACTCCAGGACGACTGCTCTATGCTTGGACGAGATTTCTTTTCTTTGCTTATCAATGTAAGCGGGGAGATTCATATTATCTTTGGTTTTATAGATTTTCCATTTTCTTCGCAAAATCGATGCGATCATTTCCTTGGTCGTCGTTTTTCCGGCGCTACCCGTGACGGCAATCACCGGACGATATTTGGAGCCCAGAATATCATCCCCTTTGCAATCATTCGATAACAAAACATTGTATGTGGCATATGCGGAGCCGTATGGGCCTACTTCCTACCGATTCCGCCTATTTTATGGATGAGGGATTATGATCGGATTCCGAATCTATGAACTTTACATAACCTTATTTAATCGTCCGGTATTTAAGAGTTACCAGAGGGACTTTGGCTTCAGTGTGTCAAACTGGGGTTCGACATGCTAATTTTATTGTATTTGGAATCCGTGGAGATGATTAGGCAGCTTGTCGGATCGCTTCTGTCCAAATTGATGGGACTTGGACCTTTAACACATTCCAATACGATTATGAATTCATATACTGTTTTAACCGCTAGAAAGGAAGTGTTGGATGCATGCAGGAAATTGGCAGAGTTCATTTTCGGGTGGATCATAACGGGATAGTTAAAGAATTGATATTGTTACAAAATAGAAATGGAAGTATAAACTATATTCAGCTTGAGAAAGAGAGGAACTATTTGAATGCAATAAAGAATCGGAACGCAACAAAAATTTTGACCATTGAACAGATTGGCGATAAATATTATACGAATTACAAAACGCTTCCGGGACGGCACAGATATACAAAAAAAGATTTGAAGATGATAACCGCTTCGATGTTGAAGCGATTGGAGGGTACGGGCCGACAAAAGATCATCATTCTTTTTTAATGAATTGTTAAAAAAGTATAGTTCGACATGGGAGCAGAAGTATTCAGGGATTAGGATTGTACGATGCGGCCTTTGTATTCGTCTGGAAAACTTTTTTTCATGCGGCTATTCGCTATTCGAAATGAGTCTTAAAATTGAAACAGCGACAGCTAAGGACGAAATAATGTCCTAGACTGTCGCTGTTTTATTGAATTAACGCTTCCCGTTAGGTTAATAAAATAGAGCAGTGAAATATAGTTAAATGCTTATCTAATCGGTAATCCGAACAATTTCTTGTCCCCCGACTTAGGCCTCTCCTATTGTCCTGGTAATTAAGTTGCAAAATAAGCTCTGGCAAAATACTTATTCCCAATCCACTTTCGATCATTGACATGATGGCATAATCATCCCAGGTCGCAGTCGATAAACCTTGATCGGCTTCCTACTTGTTCTTATTGAGCTATCGTTTCCCCGTTAGTTCAGCGGATCGTTTGAACCAAATACTTTATTCGATGTATTCCTTGACAGGAATATTCCTGCATTGTTATATTGTATCCAGAAAGGAGATACGTTTATATGGGCGAGAACATGACAACATTGAGTGCACTAGCCCGAGCCCAACAGATTACACATTTGTCGAGCTTTTCGTAACTGCCCCCTTTACTGTAGGCGAGATAGCTGAACGACTTTTGCTCCGTCAAATGCAGGTATCTAAACATCTGCGTGTAATTAGTGATTCGAGGCTTGTTGAGGTTGCAAGAAAAGTAACAGCGAAATGGCGTAATGCGCGACTGCATCATACATCATTGCGAAGGATCATTGAATGCCGGGAGACGGTAATTCGGAAGGATCTGCTAAAGAGAGGAATACAAAAAAGATTATTGGAGGAATCGCAATGTCATCTCAAATCGAAATCACTTATACTTTCAATGCTCCACGAGAACTTGTGTTTAAGGCATTCACCGAATCACAACATCTGCGGAACTGGTGGGGCCCAAAAGGGTGGGCGTTTCATGTAGCGAAAGCAGATTTTCGCCCGGGCGGTGTCTTTCATTACAGCCAAAAACCTTCTGACGGTGACATAATGTGGGTTAAATTTGTATACAACGAAATTATTGCATCGGAGAAAATTGTTTACACCAGCTTCTTTTCTGACGAGGAAGGTAACGTTGTACGTGCACCCTTTGACCCAAATTGGCCACTAGAAATCTTGAATACTATCACGTTCATCGAGGACAAAGGAAAAACAACTCTTTCAACAATTATTGTTCCCATATCCCCAACTGAGGAAGAGAACAAAACTTTCTTTTCTTCACGTGAGATCGTTCAGAACGGATTTACCGGAACCTTCGATCAATTAGCCGAATACCTAAAGATATAAACAATCTAATCGGTAACCGGAACTTCTTCTTATCCTTTTCGGCAATCGGTACAAGTTCTAGTCCTCGACTCGGAACAAGAACTTGTACCGGCAAAACAAAAAAGCCGCTTAAAAAACGACTTTCTATGGGACCATGTTTTTGTCCTCAAGATAGTTTTATTCTCTAAAATCGAATAATCCTCTGTAAATCAAGTTTGCAGTAACCGGCTTCTTTCCGATTTCTCGTGACCATATAGACAATTGACCGATATGGTGAATTTCGTGGGCGATCACGTGCCGCATCACTTCACCGAATCTAAAGCTTTCCTGCTCCCCGTCTTGGTTTGTATCAAACATGATATGGTCTTCCAAGCTACCATTCCAAGCGTAGACGAAAGGTGCAATTTCAGCGTGGCTTCGGGCCGAATAATCTCGTAATCCTTGCACGCTGGCACAATCTTCGAACGAAGGGATATTCAGCTCTCTCCCTTGCAAATCCCCGCACAACCAGGCATATTCGACTGTCACGATGTGATATAGTGTGTAAAGAATGCTTCCTATGCCGCCGGTGCGTCTTATCAATAGCTCTTCCTCGCTCACCATATCGCACCAGTCAAACCAGTCATTGCGAACTTGCCAGTTATACTCGAATAATTTCAACATGTCGCCGCCTCCTGAAATAATCAACTTTGTTACTCCTACCATGATTCGCGATATAATCCTGTTATCCTCCGTTTATAGCATAAACATCTGCAGTGCCCCAACCCAACACGTTGCCGTAACAATCCCATTCACGTTCCCCACCCTCTGCCGGAAGCTGAAACCAGGTACCTTTGTTAAGGGGGATTATTCTTGGCTCTTGCACTCGTTAAAAAAATCACTTCAATTATAGGATTGAAACACTGACAGCATAATGTCAGTCTTTAAATGTCCCCGTTAGTTGAAGCTTCTTATGATACAATTACTGTTCAAGACCTTCAAAATTGCATCGCCAATCAGAACGTCATGACTCTAAAAATAAGTTGCAATGACATTTGGTTGTAAGTACCTGTACCTAATCTATTTTTCTTGGAGGAATTCATGAAACTCGCTACCTTTTTTTCCTTATCGAAATGATGCAAGAAAGATATTGATCCCTTATTTAAATCAATTGACTGAAGTACAGTGGTATGCAATGCATCCGGACCACCCGAATTCCATCGCTTGGATCATTGAGCACATCGCGCGCAGCGAAGACGAATGGATTAACGTGATGGTTCTTAAGAGAGAGCGACGACTTCAACGAGTCTTGGATCACCCTCAGCAAATTTTGCAGGCATATATCGACATTCGGGACCATACAGACCTTAAACTCAACTCTATGGAATACGATGAACACGAGCCCGCCGTACAGCTCCCTCGTTTTTCAGACGGTTGGGAACCGCCTTCACCGCCAACGCTGCGATGGATTTTCCATCATGTTTTCGATCATGAGTCGTATCATGTCGGTCAAATCGGCGTCATCGCTCGTTTGAACGGATTCGCCGGTCCCCTCTTCTGAACGTATAGAAGATTTCGTTTTCTTAACGGGAAAGGTAGAGCCCCTATTGACTCGGGACAAGAATCTAGACAATCTCATGGGTTATGTATCGTTTAATTTTGAAGGAATCCGATTCGCTTTTTAGGTTCTTCTGGGTTTTAGAAATCGAAACATGTAAAAAATCGAAACAAGTAAAAAATTCAGTTGGCTAACGAGCTGCAACAACTCAACCGGAGTTCCGCTATCTGCTAGGAAACCGGTGAAATGAATTAATTGCTTGCCAGTGTGTCCGATCCCGGTAATGGTTTGACTGTCCGAAGCAAGTAGCGAAGAAATACTCACTATAATTCCTTACTTCCTTTCCTGCTGCTTGTGTCAACTTTTCAGCTCCTCTGGTTATTGTTATCTGTACAATGGCCTTGTGGTCCACTCATACAAGTCTAGCCAACCAAGATGTCCTCTTAATGAATGCAATATGAACGGAGCATGAACAAAGTTTTTCGACAATATGCAGAAGAAATTTGTACCGATAAAACAAAAAAGCCGCTAAAAAAAGCGACTTTTAATGGGTCATTACCGATTGATATTATACATAATTGCACTGTACAGAAAATCTGCGAAATCCTCATGGCTATATTGATTAAAATAGTTTCTGAAACGTGCATCGAATTTGTAGGTATCAGCAATGCAAGTCAGTAATTCTGCATCGCAAGTCATGAATTGCATTAGATTTTTTTTCCACTCCTCGATGAATCGCTGAACTTCATCGGAAGAAGGATCCTGATCGACTAAAGGCGCGATTTGTTTGAATATTCCTTCCATGGACCGAAAACGTTCCTCTTTTTCATCGTGTGATATTGTATCCAACGTTTCATTAAACTTTTGATACGCCTCTGTTTCACCATAAATGAATTTGGCTTCATTTGCATATTGTTCTTTCAATGGCAGAACGAAAGAATTGTTGAAGATTTGCAAATTACTAATATCATTCCCCGAAACATATTCCTCGAGAGCGACCATGATGGTTTCTAGTCTTTGTTTTCTTGATTGTAAGGTTTGTCTCTGATTCTTTACTATTTGTTTTTGTTCTTGTCGGGTCAGTTTTAAAATGTCCGCAATTTCTTTCAAGGAAAAATCCAATTCCTTTAAGAATAAAATGGTCTGAAGTTTTTCCAAACTGCTTCGTTCATATAGGCGATACCCTTTTTCCGTCAGGTGTGTCGGTTTGAACAAATGAATACGGTCGTAATAATGCAGGGTGCGAGCGGTAATGCCGGTAATCTGAACGATATCTTTAACTGCTAATAATGGTTTCTTCATTCCAATACTCTTCTACTTCGTCTAGTATTTGCGCGGCAGGCGTTATCGTAGCCTCGAAAATCGTTTTCCCTGTTTTTCGTAAATAATATTGGATTAAATGATATCCGCAAGCGTATCCGGCACTATAAGGCATGTTGACGGGTTTTGAATTTTGAAGTTTTGCGATCTCGTCACCGTAAAGATACGGAGCAAATTGATCGAACCCTGTTAATTGCAGTTGCTCTCTAAGCACTGGCTTTATGCACCTGTTAAGCGTTTCTGCGTTTGTTTTCGTTACCCAAGGACCGAGCAATTCTTCTCCAAACATGAACGTAGCATAGTTTTCTGCCAATCCTTCACTTACAATGAGCTCGCCCAAGTTAACGGTGTGATCCCACTGAATAAATTGATATCGCACATTATGGTTGCATTCGTGCGCCAGGGCAGCCTTCATTCGAGGAATCGTGTACTCATTTGGCAAGATTGTACCCCAAATAAACCCGGGAATGCCCCCAAAACCGCTATATCCTTCGTTTATGGTTAAGGCACGGCTTTCCGGATTTCCTAGTTGAATGGTAAACAAGTATTCGGAAACGGGGAGGTTAATTTCATGTTCTACAAATAGATGTAGGCTTTTCTTTACAGCATGCTCGCACTCTAACCAAAATGATTCGGACGATATCAGCTCGATCTCTGCCGAAATCTGAGAGGTAATTTGATCAGGAGATCGATGCATCATACTATTGAACGTAATAACGTCAAAACCGTTGGCCTCTTCGGCTTTAAAAGGAATCTGTTGAATTTGCCATTGTTTCTTAAAGGGAGCCATCATTTCGTTTCTGAACAATTCAAGCTTTTCCTCGGGCGAAGCTTGGGCCACTTTTTGATAAATATGATCTGATCGCAGTGATTTAATCTTCATTTCTCTCACTCCTAGTTATGGATTCATTGAGAAATTATGCACTATGACCTAACGTCATAGTCAAGAACTTTTTCCCGACTTTTGGTACATCTTCCGCTGATCGAGAGAAGACCTTAACACTTCATCATCATATTTGAAAAAAAGAAACCGATGAAAGGTCGACTTTAGATTTAAAGTCCCTGCTAGCTTAATAAGGAATGTTGGCTTCATTTGAGAAGTTAGCACCAGCCCATTCCCCCTCAATCTTAAACAACACATACACAGCCTCACGGTCCGTAGGCGGTTCATCTATCCAATTTAGCAGCGTGCGAATGACTGATTCTTTTTCTGGGAAGTGGTGAAGAAAGACTTCAGACTGCTCGTGAAGTCGTGTCGTCCAAATCTGGGAACGCACCATCACCATGGAATAGTATGTTCGAATGAGTTTACGGGCGAAGCTTTGAGTAAAGGTTTTAAAATCTTCTCCAGACGCTGTTGTTAACCTTGTTAACGTCCGATTCAGAACCTCATCAATATCGCCATTAAAACGGATTGCTATCTCGGATGTAAGTTTATAAGGACCAAATCTTTCACCTAAATCCTCTCCATATACACAAACACAGAGCTCCTTAAGAAATGCATTTTCGTAATAATTTGAGGGATCAACCGTATAGTCATAATATGCTACAGCTATACCGACATCACGAACGAAAGAGCGATAATTTTCAGATAGTTCTCCAGCAAGTTTTTTTAATTCGGCTAACTTATCAGAACTCAATTGGGTATTGAACATAGCGATAAGATCTAAATCTGATTTCCTTGGAATCGCTTCTCCTCTGGCTACACTACCGTACAGATAAACACTATGCAATTGTTGATGAAATACATGTTTAAGGCTCTCGATCGATTCATGAATGCACGTCACATATACATCATCAATTTTGTCTTTGCTAACATCGCTTACGATAAAACCTTGATGGTCAAGACCATAACCCGCTTTTAAAATCCCTATTTCAATCACCGCCTTATTTCTTAACCCAGCATTTTCCTAATTATAACACCAAAAAATCATCTGGCCCAAAAAGTGAGTTAGGACGCTCCATCGGCTTCTTAAAATGGCTTAACCACCATCAGCACCAATATGGCAATCATCAGCAGCTGCGCTGCCGTCTCGACGGGTGTGATCTTTTTTATGAGCAGTCCGAACTCGGCGGGTATTTCATTACCCTGATCTTGACTTTCAGATATGATCTTTATGATCTTTTTCATACGCGGCTCGATCCATCCGTCGATCATGACGACCATGAGCAGCGATAATAGGATGGATACATTCAGCCACATTTGGGATAACCCCATCTTGGTTATGATCATAAGCCAAACCCCTGTTAGAATAAGTACGGCTCCGCCAATTTTAGGCATTACGGCAAGCTTGGTCGTTATACCCAAAGCAAAGTGCAGCTGGCCGACGGTTCTAGCGAATCTTCGAATGATGGGCATCACGAAAGCGGGGCCAATGATGGCGATCGAAGCCAATATATGCAAAACGAGCAGTAATCCAAACAAACCCATGATCCCCTTTCTCCTCAGTGCACCGTAATATTGTTTTGATAGGCTAGACCGATCCTTTTTCTTTTAAACGCTCCTCCGAGCTCAATATGGTCCAGCATACATCTTGCGACATCGTCATAAGTAACATTCAGCTCTTGAAATCGGCTGAACAAGTGACCGGCGATATCTGCCTCGGAATATTCCTTGATGGTCTCCGGAATCGAAACAGGCAAGGTTTCCGTTGTTACATGCAGATGAACCGGCTCTGAATGCTCACTTGAATCCATCATGGTCCCCGGACACATAACGGACCAATCGAGCCCAGTTTGTTGCAGCCTTTCGTAATTCCGATTGTGATTTTTATACTCAGGCGGGAAGCCGGGTAAATTGTTGCCGATAAGATCGGTATATGGAATATCCAGCAGGCCCGCTCCTCCCATCATCCATACCCGCCCAGAGAAACTAGGCTCCAATTCACATTGGCTTATAATGGTATCGACGATACGAACAAACTCTTCTCCCTGGCCCGCATGGCCGGCTGCAATAATAGCGGCTTCTTGAAACGCGAGCGCCTCACCGACGCTGACCGGGTCCATCATATCGTCCACGATCACCTTCACATGCTTTGCGGAATGCTCACCTAGCTGATCATAAAGCTTCTCAGCATTTCGCACATAGGCGGTCATTTCATGCCCCATTTTTATCCCTTGTACCAGCACTCTTTTCCCTGTATTTCCCGTAGCTCCAAAAACAATAATTTTCATTGTTCTTTCCTCCTCATTCATGGCCCCTAATATTTGGTTAACTCAAGCTTAACATCGCTTCAAAATGATGTTAAGAACCCACTTTAAAGTAGGGTGCTTACTTAAAAGTAAGCATGACGGAAAGGGATGCCATAAGAATACGCAAGAAGCCGGGACGTCGGGAATATTCTAAAGACAGATTGGCGACAATCCTGCACTATAAGAAGTTTTATGATCTCAAACCCGATAATTAATTCAGATCAGGAGTGCGACTGCAGGTAAACAAAAAGCTGCCCGGAATCCCGTGGCAGCTTTTGTTTTGAGTTGATTGAATTCGTGTACAAGTTCATTGAACCAGCTTTATGACGCTGACTCTTGATATTTCCGCTTATTATGATTTTCTCCCCAAGCACACATGGCTTCTGCTACAGGAATCAATGTTCTGCCGTATTCACTAAGAGAATATTCTACTTTTGGAGGGACAGTAGGGTAGACCGTTCGATCGACTATGCCTTCTTGTTCCAAATCTCGGAGATGTTGTGAAAGCATTTTTTGTGAAACATCAGGTATAAGCTTTTCCAGATCGTTAAATCGCTTTTTGGATTCAATCAGATGCCATAAAATCATTGGCTTCCATTTGCCACCTAAAACATGAATGAGTGTCTCAACTGGACATTCACGCTGATGAATCATTGATAAATCATCCCCTTACTTTTAAGTAAGTGCATTACCTAAAATTAACATAAAGATAGCTATACAATCAAGTCAATATTGAAAGTAAAAAGCTACAAGACATTAACGAATGCTATACTCACCTCCGCCCTACTATCCGTGGAGAATGAGATCAAGCTCTTGTCTATATCATGCACAGGTATAGAAAAATGGTTTGGTGGGCTTTCAAATTTCTACCTCTAGTCCTGTTCTTTTTTCTCCTGTACGACTGGCATCATCATACCGTCATCCATTCCCATCAACGTCACGCTGGATGATTCGGGAATCTCATCGTGCTGCGTAATATCCACCGGGGTATCGAATATCGGTTCCGCATAAGCAAGATGCGTCCGGCCTCGCGCCAAAATCTGGCGGTAATTCCCGCTTTCGCCTTCATAACCGTCATGGTCCCACGGAACGAACGACCGAGCGTTACAATAATGGCACACATAGGAGCGGCGATAACGGTCCTTCGTTCGGTTCCGATATGAACGGTGGAACAAATGGGAATCAAAGAACAGCACATCACCAGGCTTCATTCGCACCGGAATCGGAGCCGGATATTTTGACACCACTTTGGATAGCGTGTTGACCTCATCGTCCAGATGACTGACATTCTCAACAGAGTGGAGATCGGTAAAGGCTTCTTTAGCATGAATACTACCGCCGTTATCCCCTGGCGGTGGGTAGATCGGCTCGTGATTGGAACCGGGGACGACCCACAAACACCCATTCTCTTCATCGGCATCCTCTAGGGCAATCCATGCCCCGATTAGCGTGTCGGGGTGGGTCTTGATGTAATAAGCATCCTGATGCCAACCTTGCCCGCCCTTTCCCGGCGGATTAAAGAACATCATCGATTGCAAAGCATATACGTCGGGCCCAATAAGTGCCTCAAGCACATCCAGAATCCGGGGATGAAGCATCAACTGCTCCCCTTCCGGATGGACGCGGGAGATCATATGAACCCTCGTCTTCTCGGCAAACTCCGATTTGAGAGGGTCCTTATCTTCCTTAGACGCCTGTTCACGTTTCCCCTCATTTTCAATACGCAGTCTCTCTGCCCACGCTGCGTATTGTTCTATTTCTTTCGGATCCAACAGTCCTTCAACAATGAGGAAACCATCTCGGTGATAGTGCTTGTATTGCTCTACCGTTACATAAAAACGGCCTTCTCTTAGTTTGACCTTAGGTACATAAGTCTGCCCCATACTGATCCCTCCACATCCATTGATTACCTTAAGTGTGAAGGATTCCGAAAGCGTTCTCAATGGAGAGGACACGGAAAACAGTGGACGGATTTGATATCCCTTATCATATCCGCTCCTGATTCAGAGCGACAAAATGCCGGTTCAGGGGATAAGCGGACTCCTCCTCTTCGATCATGGCCAAATGACGAAATAACGGGTCCGCAAAGCGATCGCGGAATTCAAGTGCAGTAACACCCCGGGTACGTTTGAACATGCGGGAGAAGTAGTGCTCATCGGCAAATCCGACATCGTAAGCGATTTGTTTGATCGTTCGCTCCGCTTGGATTAATAGCTGTTCCGCTCTCCGTAGACGGCGTTCCAGCAACGCCTTCTGGGGAGGGATTCCAATCCAGCGGACAAACATTCGGGTAAAGTGCTCATGAGTCCAGCCGGAACTGGCAGCAATTTCTTCAATGGTAATCTGGCGGTGAAGATGTTGTTCCAAATAATCCAATGCCTTGATAATCGGGGCAGGCAGGGTCGATAAAGAGCGCGAATCGTCTTCAGCGATCGCCCGCCATTCCTCCAGGACACTCAGTAGCAAGATAGCTCCTCTTCTCTGCCAGCCGCCGGGTTTTACATGCACGATCTTGAGCATTTGTTTCAACAGTGAGGGAACAAGACTTCCTCCGGCAATCACCGACCAGTCCTGACATTCCCCTCGGCTATCGCCCTGTTCGCGGAAGGTTTCCCGGAATGCAGCGTATTCGAAGTGGACATATAAATGCCTGGTGGGAACGAACGGATCAAACCGGTACCTATGCGGCTCCCCGGGACAAGTGAATATAATGCCGGGGCGATCCAGCAGAAACTCGCCTCGGTCGTTTTCGTAAACGGTCCGGGACCCCGTCGGAAAGAATACCAATTCGAAATCATCGATCGTTCGCATCCCCAGAACGGATCCCTTGTTGACGGTGATATCCCCCATGACATGAAGTGCGGGTAGCGTAAGCGACAACGGATAACCCTCCATTCCTTTCATACACCGTAATGTTAGTTATTTTCATAGTCCCCTGCATAAAGACGGCGCTGTTCTTTGTTACTCTGTTCTTGTCTAGACATTAGCACAAATGGCCAACAACCAACTAATGAATTTTCGTAGAAAGCCATTAGAGTTATCCTTTTCCCCTTCCCTTCCGTTTCTCTTCTAGACATCTAATGTCATGCTCACCCTGTTTATACCATGGTAATCGGACCATCTTCGTATCATTACCGCGATAAAACAAAAAAAGCCGCTAGTATAGCGACTTTCTATGTGTGTAAAGCCTTAAAACTGTTCCAAAACCTTGGATTTGTCGCCATAAACCTTTTCCAGGTGATCCTCTCCCCAATAGCATAAATGGTCTAGAGCGGGTTTTAATCCCCAGCCGTAAGCCGTTAACTCATACTCCACCTTAGGTGGAATCTCTTTATAAACCTTTCGTACAACAATCCCATCCTTTTCCAGTCCTCTTAGTTGAGTGGTCAGCATTTTTTGCGTAATGTCGGGCATTAACCGTCGAAGCTCAGACGTCCGTTTCCGTCCTGTCATCAAATGATAGATGATTAAGGGCTTCCACTTTCCCCCCATTACTTCTAATGCCGCCTCCACTCCAACTTTATACTTCTTTTGAACGTTATTTTCCCTATTTTCAGTCATCTCTTATTCCTCCGTTAAAAGGCTGTCTTTTTGCTAGGAACATTAAGATTCATTCATTTCAGTCCGTTATTCAGGTTATTCTCTAGGGCATTTACCTAGGGCACTTCCATGTTTCTATGGCACCCGTATCATCCTATAGAACATGAAAGTGCGTACTTCCAGGTTATTTTATTACTGTTTATAATAGCATCAGCCATTGATCGTGGCTACAATTTAGATGTTAAGCGTTGTTTCGCACCCAAGAAAAGATTCCCTGACCTTTAAGGTTGCCGATCGTTTCGTAAAAGGTCTTGCCGAGGCTGGCCACGACTATGAGATATTGGATTTACACGGGATTGGCTTTGACCCTGTTTTAAAAGGAATAGATGAACCGGATTGGTCAACTGAGGAACAGCCCTTTTCCCCTGAGGTAGAAATGGAAATAAGGCGAATGAAGGAGCATGATGCCTTGGCATTTATTTTTCCAATTTGGTGGTGGCATTTGCCAGCCATGCTAAAAGGTTATATTGATCGTGTATGGAACAATGGGTTTGCGTACGGTTCGAACCAGCTTCATCATCAGCATATCTTATGGATTGGTTTGGCGGGCGTTTCGAAAGAACAGATGAAAAAGCGTAACTATGATGAAATGATGACTCATCTGCTCAATGTGGGAATTGCAGATTATTGCGGTGTATCCAATTCCAAGGTTGAATTTTTATACGAGACTTTGGATTCTAATCCCAAGCATTATGAGATTCTGCTTAACCAAGCTCATAACTTAGGGTTGAATTATGCTAAGGATCAGTAAGCTCTAAGTTAAGTCTGCACTATCTGATATGCATTATTATGCATTTAAGTACATGAAACATCCTGATTTGTGGATTTTTTATGTATTTGCATAAAATATATGCGCCTATATCCTGTTGTGTACGGACGAATAACCAATTCTACGAAAGGCTGTTCCGAACTTCGCATCTTCGTACCGGATAACAAACAAACCTCCAGCCCTCTGATAAGAGGGTTGGAGGTTTGTTTGCAGTCGTTAATAGATGAACCTTTTTATGTTATAGCACTGCATTTCATATCATTCTCGGAAATAGATGGAACTTAATGGTGAATAATAGATTTTGACGGAGGAACATTATTCCGGCAGCCTCTTGTTCATCGTTGTTGAGCTCTTAATCCTCGGATGGATCCTCATCCATGCCGACGGCTGAATCAAATACACTGTCCTGCGGAACGCTCGTTAGATCCAGCTTTTGCTTCACCTGGTGGTTGATATTCCCATACCAGGCCTCAAAGGAGTCATCCAACTGCTCTTCTCGATTACGATCTTCGTTCACATCCGAATCCACTTCGATTTTATTGCCTAATACCCCATAGTCGTCTTTGGGATGTATCATACTCTGCTTCAGCTCCTTTGTATACGGATACTTTAAAATCCCCTGTAAAACCAATTCTATACATGCTCTTGCTTGTCCAGTTCCGGCAAACAGAGATTATCACTAGATTGATTGTGGATCCCAAATATCAACACATGACGGGCGGATACTTTAACGTTGGAACCGGAAAATCAATTGAACCTGTGTCCCCCGGAGGGAATGCCACTATGCAGTACAAATTGTGGACGACCACCGAAGATTTGCTAGAGAGAAAAGGATTTCTACCCTGATTAATTCGACCTGTTACTTAATAAAAACAGCAGCTGATCATTAGGTCAGCTGCCGTCAGCTTGGTTCAACCAACGTTTTCGTTAGTGTAACAATATTATCTACTTATCTACTACTGGGCCGTAGCGAACTGCGAGTGATGTTCCTATACTTTGTAGGCGAAATGCCTTTTTTAGCTTTAAATTGCTTGATCAAGTAAGTATCGTACTCAAATCCAGAAGCACGTGCAATTTCATTAAGGTTCATGCCTGTATGTGTTAAAAGATCACAAGCAACTTTCAAACGATGTGAAAGCAAGTACCCGATTGCTGTATTTCCACATCTTTCTTGAAACATACATGAAGATACCGAAACTTTGTGTTTTACTGTGATGTCCACATTGTCGGGAGCAACGCAGCTCTGCCTAACGATGCCAAAATTAAGCGGGGACAATTATGCCGCGCTGCATGTCTATTATTTTCAAAATCTCATATTTGACACTTCATGACTTTCACTTTCTACATTACTTTGTTTTATCCGTAACCTTTTTCATGCCTTGTTACCTTTTTGGTCTACAGATTCTTGATAGATGTCCGCGTAAGTTTTTGAATCTTTGATTAGATCGTCGCAGAAAGCCGCTACGTCACTACCCGTCACTTCGAGCACGCCTTTCCCCAATGCCGCGCCCTCTTCAAAAAGATCGATAATCCCCGAGAGCAAACCCGTTCCGCTGGTTAGCTCAACAGGGCCGACCTTAAAGAGATACTTTTGAATCTCTTTATAAACAATCTGATAATCTTGCGGGAGCTCTTTGACACGCGCCACATGCGCTCGCCACTCTCTTTTGCCTTCGATGATATCTTGTATTCTCATTTTATCCTCCTATTTACCTAATTTTTTAGCGATGTTATTGTTGAGTTGCTCGCGCCACTTGTCGCGAAAAGACTTTGCTCCTTCTTCGCCGGCCAGCGCTGAACAGAACCCTTTGATATCATCACCCAAAACCTCTTGGACACTCTGACCGTCCGCCGCCGTTTCTTCGAGCAGGCCAAGTACACCGTCAAGAATTGGCATGAGGTTGCGACCGGTGAAATCGGAGTGCGCCCAAAGATTGGCATTAATTTTTTCCCATGCCGCTTGATAATCAGCCGGCAGCTTTTTTGCACGCGATTGAAAATTTTTCATTTCTTTAGTCATGTCGCTGCCGGTGATTCTTTCCCAAAAATTCATTATTTTTTCTCCTTTAACTCGTTAATTTTTGATGATACAAACACCCATTTTTCCCAGAACCTACCCAGCACCTCGCTCCCCACGTCGTTGATCGCCAAAAACTACCGAGGGCGTTCAGCCGCCGCGTGATTTCGTAGCCGTAGGTTTCTTTGCGGCATATAAATTTAAGGGCACAGCCCTCAAGCACCCATTGCTATTCTGTAACACTGGTATAAAGTGTTACTTACTACAGCTATAAAGTAACACGTAGTAGATGGATTGTCAATAGCGTTTCCATTGACACGGATTTTATGTTTTCAACTACCCGTTTAGATCTTCCATGGAAATGTCAATGCTTTAAATGGGGTCGGCTTCGGAAACGGTGTAATTTGCCGCCGCCGCCCCTGTATCCGCATTGCCGGACATACTTATAACAAAAAAGCCGCATATGATGCGACTTTCAAAGTAATCAAGTTTTTGTCGTCCGACACAAGTTCTCCTTGCCCTCATCGTCGCCCATCATGTTTTCGATCATGCGTCGTATCATGTCGGTCCGCTCTATTCGGTTAGGTAATAGCTTGCAAATTAGAACATGGGAACTTCCCCGCCCGGATACAATGTCGAGTTGGACAAGCGTTTCGGCTGCGGCAGCGGAATACCCGAAGGGAGCTCGCTCAGATCCGCAGGTTTGCTCGAATATATGGACGCTGTTTCGCTGCTGTAAATAATGACTTGCTCCGTACCGCTGCCCCATAGGTCGGCATGGACGGCATAACCCTCGGAAGGAAACTCCACGACGGCGTTCATATGACCGTCATACAATGTTGGGAAGATGCCCCCACCGCGACGGTATGCCAAAATATAGTCTGGGGCGCCTTCCACCCACCCGCTCAATGGCTCGATAATCGTAAGCCAGCCAGGTGTCTTTCTGTCTTCTTTCCACACCTCTTGTCCGCTGCTATCCAGCAGGAATAAGGCGTCTTTGCCAATGAAGCCCTTGCCGTCGTCTTCTCTCACGAGCCGATCCAATCCGGCAATTTGCATTCCCGGCAAGTCGCTTCGGAAGCGCCCGAGCGCTATATGTTGTGACTCGACTGAGCCTTCGTACCGCCATAATTCCGTGCCGTTACGGTCATACATGACCGTAACGCTGCCTCCGATCACAAGCTCCGGTTCTCCGTCGCCGTTTACATCACCGATCCAAATGCAATCGGCGTGATCGTCCAATTCGCGGCAGCTCCATAACGGCGTCCCGTCATGGTCCAGCAGCGTATAACCGGCCATCACTTCGTCGTATCCATCGCCATCCAAATCGTATGCCCAAGGGAAATGGCCCGGGTTGCCCTCGTGCGTCCAGAGTAAATTGAAGTTCCGGTCCATTGCCCACATGCGGTGATAACGATCTTTTAGAATGAAATCTCGTCCATGCGGGCCGCCCGTCAAATTCGCAATGATAATGCAGTCGTGCGCCTCAGGGTCCGGGAGCTCATGGGAAGACCTAACGCATCCGTCGTGCCCGTTAATGACGATGAGCCGGCTGTCCATAACGCACAGCACCTCCAAACGTCCGTCTCCGTCGATATCGACAATTTGTGCGGGATAATCCGAGCCTTGACTGCCTGCTCCTGGATCCGGCTTTCCCGTCTGCCAGAGCAGATTCCCCTCTAGATCGAACGCAGTGAGGCACTGCACCTGATGGGGAATATAACGCACGTCCTGGCGGTTGTCGGGCTGCACGAGCAGCATCTCCATCCGGCCATCTCCGTTTAAGTCGCCGAGCAGCATTTTACAGCGCGGACCTGCCGCCCGTATATCCAGCATGCCGATGAGCAAAGGTTCTTTTCTTATCACTTGGTTCATCTGATATCCCTCCATTCCTCTCTTCTCATTACAACTTGATTTGCTCGCCGCCTTTCACTTCGACGATCTCTCCGTCCACGTTCAACCAAACGCTTAACGCTGTAGGGTTGTAGACGAAATCCAAGTCAGCTGCAAACTTCAGTCCTTCGAATGCCTTGGCGTAATCAACAAACTCAATGTTCGTACAATACCAAATATCCGGATGTCCTCCCATATAGGTGCCGAACTGTTCCATAAGCTCCCAATTGTTATCGTTATCGAATTCGTAGCTGTGGCCCCATACGTACATCAGATACAGGTATTGCTTTTTGTGCAAGCTGACGAAAGTTTCCGCATGCTTCATCAGATCACGATTATGATGGCATGTCGGCTGCCATTCCAGAAAATCGTCCGGCATTCCGAAATGCCCTGAACCGGCAACGACTCTCGCATATTCTATGCCGAGACCCGGCAGCATCTCTTTGATTCTGCGATTGTAAGAGCCGTTCGGATACGACATCCCTCGCACCGCATAGCCCACGATACGTTCCAGATTACGTCGATCTTCCATGATTTCATACACGATTTGCTCGTTCGGGCAGCGAGCGATCGTCGGGTGGGTCAGCGTATGCGCCGACACCTCATGACCTTCATAGAGCGTTTTGACCTCATCTGCACCCACCCTGTCCGGCGTTCCGAGCAGTCCGGAATTGATATGAAAAGTTCCTTTAAGCCCATACCGGTTAAACATATCTACCAGCCGCCGATCGGCGAATCGACCGTCGTCGTAGCTCATCGTTAACGCTTTGTGCCGCCCTTCCGGAAAGCACATCAAAATGTTCGGCATCCTGTTTCCTCCTTAGCGTATATGCTCCACTGCAGACACACTTCTACAAATTTCTGTATTCGGCAATGAGCCGAGCCAGTTGACGGATAACCTGGTTTCAGTGAGAAGCGGCCCAAGTTCGAAACATCTTCCCTCCAGCTATACGAACCAATCGTACCTCAACAAACATGGGTGACCACTCATGGGGGCGTTAGTTGCGATTACGTATTCTTACACGGGGGAGATATAGACTTGGGATAGGAACCTTCGCCCAATCAATGTCGGATGCAAAATAAAAGCTTGTGTAGCAGGGCTGGTTATATACGACATTCTGCCATGCGATACCGGTTCTGTACTGAGCATCATGCATTAACGTATACAATTTGCGGTCTGTTACCTCGGTGCTCAGGTAGATCCGAATCGCCGAGCTATCCTTTGTTCGGACCAGCAGCTCTTCTCTCCAATCTCCGAAAACGTCAGCGACAAGGCAAGGATTTCCCTTCGTTCCGTTATTGGAAACCGCACCTTCCGCTGTAAGCAGCCTGCCTTGTTTCCAATCGTCGATCGTAACAGGCTCGTCGAAGCTGCCATTAATGATCTGTATGGTCATGTCGGCCGACCACTTGATACTCATGTTCGTGCCCGGAATCTGTTTTACAATTCGGTCTCCTTTACATGTCATCAATCCGAAGGCTTCATCGCTTTCATAACCCTCGCTGCACCATGTTTGAAGACCCCTTTGGTTCGGATCAACCTGTCCGATCATCCCGCGCCCCACGTCATTGATCGCGAAGCCGCCGTACAATACCTCGCCAGTATCCGCATCGCGCAGTGTATATCCGTAAGGTCCCGAGTCGCCGCTTTCATGCACCATGAAAATCTCCAGTCCCTGCCGGTCTGGATCAACGTTCGCTACATGAAGGGCATCGCCGTGACCAAGCTTGGCGATTTGTCCAGGTGCCTTGCTTTCCGGTGGCATTACGCCCCGGGAGCTGTATAAAATGGATCCGTCATGGTCAATGGTAGCGGCTCCGTAAATAATTTCGTGGCAGCCGTCTCCATCCACATCTGCAATGCTTAAGGAATGCGCCCCTTGTTTAGCGAGGCTGCCAAAGTTCTCATCTCGGCCGTCCTCCAGATGAAGCGTATCATGAAAAGGATTATTCATCGAAACCCAGCCGCTGTCAACGAACCAGTTCTCCTTGAGGCGCGTTCCATCCCAAGAGTAGGCTGCGAGGGCAGCCCGGGTATAATAACCGCGAGCAAAGATCGCATACGGTTTTTCACCGTCCAAATAGGCTACGCCTGCTAGGAATCGATCCACGCGGTTTCCGGGCTCGATGCGATTCCAAGCATAATCCCCCCACATCAGACCGTCATCATGCCGTCCGGGTTTATAGTGGATCGTCTCCAATTCTTCGCCTGTTTGTCCATGAAACACGGTTAAATACTCTGGCCCATCAAGAATGAATCCCTCAAATGACCGCAAGTTGTTGCGCCCGCTCCGACGGGGAGCATAAACGTCGAGGAAGTAATCAGCAAGCTGCTTTGCATCCTCCCTTGACAGTGGATAATTGTAACGACGCTCGATCCCAAAGCACTCTTCAAGCGTGGAGGGCCATCGCTTCGCCACGACCTCCTCATGCGAGTGCCAGCGCATGAACATATGGACAATATGCTTATAGTAGTCCATGCTGCTCATTCGATAGTCGTCCTGATGACTGTACCCGGCAGCTATATCCTCCGGAGGCATGGTTATATAGGTTTCGGAGGATACTCTTCCTTCCTGATCGTACCTTATGACCTTTGTACCGGGTGCTGTCTTAAACATCAGCTCGGCTTTCCCGTCTCCGTCAAAATCATAGACCAGAAACTGTGTATAGTGAGCACCCGCCCGAATGTTCACACCAAGCCCAATCCGGTAGAGCAGAGTTCCGTCCAGCTTATAGCAGTCGATGTATACCGGACCGGTGTAGCCGGAATGCGATACATCCTTTGCATTGGACGGGTCCCATTTCACAAAGTACTCATATTCACCGTTGCCATCTACATCCCCGACGCTCATATCATTTGCCGCATAGGTATAGATTTGGCCAGTCGGCGTAACTCCGTCAGCCGGTTTTCGCAAAGGTAATTCATAGTATGGACCCACCCAGGGAGTGACGTCGGCACAGCGGTCAACTTCCCGTCCATCCACAACCGCACAAACATAATAAACCGATGTTAGCGTCCCGCCGGGGTCCAAATAGTTGGTACTGTCGTGGATAGCTGCGATATAGGCGCCATTGCGATACAGGTTAAAATGGGTGCCGATCATTCCGTTACCGATATAGCCGGTCACTTCATTCCCGAGCAATCTCCAGCTGAGAAATATTCCTTCCGTTGTCGCAGCTGCAACCAACCCCCGGTTCAGATATTCCAGCTGCACCCCGGATATCTTCTTTGTATCATACTTGTGCTGCTCATGGCCGGGTTTCATAAATAGACATCCCTCCTACTATGAACATGTATCCGTTTTCCTGTTCTCCCGTGTTGGTCTTTTCGATTACTGCGGAAAGTAAGGCAAGGCGCAAGACCCTGCCCCCAGCTCCGGGCCCATTTCCTATCCACGCCGAGATAACCCCCGATATTGTTCACGACGGCGGTTCCACCGGATCCATTAAGCACCCGTCCACGATCGGAAATATTGGCCAAGACCCTGCTGAGATGCAAGTGGCTTTGACAGCAATTATGGAGATCACTGTGAAAATTACGGTTTGCCTTCGGCATAAACGGTTAAATTCGCATATTCTCCAATCATAGGCGCCATCTGGCGGAAACCAAGCTTTCCGCCAGCGATCGGAAGCCCGTACCTCTCACCGTCGTCTTCCCACGAGAAAACGGGAAGGTTGTTGAAGGCAAACGTAATGCGATGGCCGTCCTTGACGATGAGCATCTTGTATGGTCCGACAGCGTCCATGACGCTTGGAATCGGGTCGGCACCTTGCGCGACCAGGTGGAAACCGTAGCTTTTTCGTAAATTGCAGGTTTGAAACTTCCGCTCCTCCGCCCACTTCCTCCGGAAGTAAGAAACATGGAAGGCATTCATTTCGCCGTGATGATACTGGTCGTATTCTCCTGTCCGTGGCTTGATTGAAGAATCGAATAAATCCCTGCCTTCCGTGCCGCTTGCGCTAAAAAACATAATCGCCAGGCCTGGCTCGCGGACCGGCCAAAAATCCCACGAGATGGCAGCGTCCGCCGGAAAATCCTCCGGGCACCACAGCACGAAATTGGCGCGCTGTCCCTCCGCCTCGTCGCGGATGCTTTCTAGCCGCATCCGTCCCAAAGGAAACGTAACGGCTGCTTCTCCCTCCATCCGAAAATCCGCGACATGCTCGGGCTTGGCGAGCGGGTTTGCATATATCGCACGCCAACTTTCGGGAATAAGCGGGCTTTTAGCAGCATGCACGGCCCCTGTTTCGGTTGGTTGACCTGTTGTCATCGTATTCTTGCTCCTTTCTTCCCATGTCTGGGTTATCGCGCTTCGGCGAAGAGCGGTAACCGCGCTGCGTTACACATTAGCTTCCTTGCGAGCCAAGCCTGCATGGTCAGGCAATGCATCGGGGATCAGCTCCAAGCTAATGATCGTGTTCAGCGACCATTGCGACGCCTCGTTCGTGTTCATCCAGTCAATCTCCTTCAGCTCCTCGACGTATGTAACGTCAGCTGCGTCTTTCTCGAGGTCGGTGGTGGCAAAAGGATGTTCCAGCAGTGTCGACCAGGCAAAATCGGCTGTGCGTCTATCCCTACGGTACCAAGCGCCGTAAGCGACGAGGGCCAGCGTCAGGACGGGATGCTCAAACCGTTTCGTGCTGATCGCACCGCCCGTGATCTGATCCTTTTCTTCCTGCGAGAGATTATAGAAAACACCGAAATCGCCCATCATTTCATCCCACTGCTTATCCTTCAGCATGCCGGACAGCTCGAACCACACCTGCGGCGCGCCCATACATAACGCCAGATGACGGCCCCAATTGTCGTCGCCCATCGACGTGAGCAAGCCGGTATTTGGGTCATAACCGTAAGTCGGACCGGAGATCAGACCGAAATTCGCCTGTTTAATGCATTGAATGCCGGCAAGCAGTTTGTCGCGGTAAAACGTATCCTCTTTGCGCTCCCAGCGGGTCATCCAGTTGGAGCTGAATGCCGCCCAATCCGGGCCGACCCGGATATGCGTCTTATGCTCGTCCTTCGGAAAATAGGCGCGCATCGGGTCGATATGAACGGTCGTATAATCAGCGTCCTTCGCCTCGTCCATCATGTCACCGATCCGTTCGTCTCCCGTCAAATAATAATAGTATCGGTGCAGGCCGGCCATGCCGATCCTGGCTTCCTTGCAGCCGCAGCCCCAATGGAGGACGTTATGCCGGGAGCCGAGCCCGGCGTATTCACCGAAATGATAGACGTCGACCTCGCTCGTATGGCGCGTCATCGCCTCCGCCATCCGGAAAATATCTTCGCGTCCCGAGCGCAAAAACATCAGCCACAGCCACATGTTCGGGACCAGCTCGGTATTCTGCCATGCACAGCCGCCGAGGTCGTAATTCCAGACATGCCGCGCAGGATCGTAGCTGTGCATGAAATCGCCGTAATCCCAGAAGCCGTACCAGCGCCTCTGCTCCACCTCCCTTTGGTAAAAGGCGATGATGCCGTCCAGCTTCTCTTCAAGGCGGGCCTTGGTGGGCGTTCCCCGGTCCGGCAAGCTCCAGATGCCAAAAGCTCCCTGGCTTCGTAAATAAGTAGGCCCGCATACAAGCTGCGGCGGCGATTCGTTATAGCTCGCATATGCCTCTAACTCAACCAGCGACGGCGTCGACGTCCGGCACCAGATCGTCAGCTCGCTCGTATTGCCGATGCCATACGGTGTTGCGCGCAATTCTTCTGCGCCTTCGTAGGAAGACTCAACATGCGTATCCGTATCGTAATGGCGCATGTCCATGGCCGACGCTTCCGGAGACCAGAACCAGGCGGTCACCTGCGCCTCGTCTCCCGTCAGGCCGTGTGCCTCCATGCTGGAAGGATGCTTTTGCCAGAAATTGCGGATCGCAAGAGCCAAACCACCGCCTGGTCCGCCGACGTACGCGACCCCGCGTGATCTGCGGCCTTCGGCGGCTTTGAGCCAGCTGCAGCCTGCCTTGGTCCGCTTGGCCATCAGGTAATGGTCGGCTGAGAACTGTGTCACCTTAAAGCCGTCCCAACATGCGGAGTCGCCCAGCAGGCTCATGAAGTATGCGTCGTCCATGTCTTCGTCGGTCAGCGTTTCCCCGTTGAGCTGACGCTTGAACAGCTCCAAATATTTGCCTTTTGTGCGCCGCGAATGGAGCGTTTTCGGCGATTCGCTTAAAAAACCGGTATCACCTGCGAACCGAATGTGGCGGTTGTACAGCGGCCCAAGCATCGGCAGCCTGAAACGGATACCGAGTCCCTTCACGAAATCCTGATTCGGATTGCCGTCATAAAAAAACGTATGCACGATCCGGATCGACTCCAGACCGGCGTAAGCGTACAGGCGAAGCGAAAAAGGAAGCCATTCACCGGTTCCGTTTACGGCCCGGTGTCGGCCCGTCAACTTGACGACCGCTCGTACCGGACCTGCCTGCTCCAGCTTCGCCTCGTAGATTTGGGAATGATATCGTTCTTCCCGGATCGTTCGGCTGCCGGTCAGCTCGCTTATGCTTTCCTTGATAGCAATCAACTCGCCGCAGGAGCTGATGCTGACGCCGTTACGGTGAACATCCGCGATTATTTGGCTGCCCTTTTTCGGTACCCGAAAGGACAGAACGCCCGTGTCGATGGTAAAGCCATCCTCCGTCTCACGTACAGACAACGAAGCTGCAGTTGGCGAATGTTCGGGATCTCCCATCACGATGGAGCATCCCTGAGGTGCACCAGCCTGAAAAGCGGCGGCATGCGCCGTCCATTTGACGCTGCCGTCTGGCCAATAAGCAGTCGGCCAGCTTTGCAGTGCGGGGGCGGTGCCGTCCTCCATGTGCAACGACAACCGATCGTCCCGCGAAAGCTCTCCCTCCTTCCACGGCATTCCCCATGTCACCCCAGCCGGAATATCTGCGGCTGCCTTTAACCAACGCAGTGTTACTCGTGTGTCGTTCATGGAATCATCTCCTAAACGTTTTGTTGGTTTCCGTCTTGCTGCAACGCCCTCATTGTAGAGAGCTGCAGCTTTCCCGGCAATGGCACTTTCTTGATGACATCCGCCGGCCTAAATTGCACGATTTCGCGAGAATTGCACTTTATTGCCCGATAAGGTTCTTCAGGTGCCCTAGTGCTTCGGGGTCTTACGCATCACAATAAAGCCGGCAGCGTTTGTATCAAGAACCTGCTGCCGGCTGCTTCTCCGATTTTATTTCTGCAGTACACTTCCTACTCCGCCCGGCTTAGCTCACGGTAACGGGTGGGGGTCATGCCCTCGAGCTTTTTAAAGATCCGGTTAAAATAGCTGTGCCGATATCCGACTTGTTCGGCGACCGTGTTAATTTTCATCTCCGATTCCCGCAGAAGCTCCTTCGCTTTATCCATGCGCAGCTCGGTCAAATAATCGATAAAGTTTTTGCCGGTTACCTGTTTGAATGATTTGCTCAGGAAGAACGGGTTCGTGCCGATGTGTTCGGCGCAATTGTCGAGCGAAATGTCTCGCATATAGTTTTGCTGCAAATAAATCATGGCTTGCTCGATCAGCCGTTTCACTTGGCCATCCGTCCTGCTCGTCAGCTCCTTCATGAAAGGGGCGATTACCTTCACTTGGAACCATTCCCTTGCACCTGCAGGCTCTTTGATCTGGGAAAGCTGCTCATACAGGTTGGCACCCTTGAACAGGCGATTCGGTTGAATGCCGGTTACGAGAATCGCATGCTGAACGGAACCCAGCAAATGAAGCATTCCCTGCTGAACGTCTATCGCTTTAGCCCCTTTAGCGGACAGCGCTTTCTGGAATTCGACGAGCAAGGCGTGGGCGTCCGCTTCCTGCCCGGTCCGAAGCGCCTGAAGAAATTCTCTTTCTAACGTAAACGGATACTGCGGTTCGGACGAATCCTCAAAATTCAGCTGCTCCATTTCGATGATCTGGTTGTCGTTATCGAATTTGCGGAAGCTGGCTGCGTGCTTCACACCCTCAAATGCGAGCGGGATGTCGCTCACACGAGTGGTAGCCCTGCTGATCGCCACCGTCACTACCATGTTCAGCAATCGATTAACCGTCTGTGCCAGCTCTTCGCTGAACGATTTGATTGCTTCCGCACATGGCTCCCCTTCCGGCAAGATCAGCAGCACTCCCGATCCAAGATCATGGAAATTGATTGTGCTGCTTTGCTCGAAATACGAATCCGCCAGCTCTTCGATCATGTTGACGGAGGCAAAGGTGACTAGTCCCTCGTCGCCAAACTTGAATTTCCCTTCCATGCTGGCGATTCCGGTAAGCTGTACGTACAGCACGACAAACTGCTTGCCGCATACCTGCCATTTATAACGCTCCATCCTTGACCGCAGATCCTCCTCCGTATATGCGTACAAATAGCCCTGCAGCAGTTGATGGAGAAAGCTTTCCTTCACGTGCGGCAGCTGCTCAAGCAGCTTAGCGTTCAGCTCTCGGCTCTCCCTGTTTAAGTGCTGCCATTGACGCTCAATTAGCGTGAACTCGTCTTCTCGGCCTCCTCCCGCCAAAGAGGCACTCGGCAGCAAATCCATCATCAGCCGTTTGACCGGCAAGTACATGCGAATCGATGCAAGCCAAGCAAGCAGCATTGCCAGCAAGAGAGCGCTCAAGCTAACGGTCAAAATGACTTTGGAGATAAAAACGACCGGCGCCGTAATATTGGTGATCGGCGAAGCCGACACGTAAAGCCAGTTATCCATGATTCGTGCGAAATAACCGTACGTGACCGCATAGGTTTTGTCGTTCCATTCATAAAGAAACGAGCCTTCCTTGTTCCCGTTTGACTCGACCTCGCTTCTGACTGCCTTTACAAACGTCGAGTCGATCGAGCTCCCGTTAGCGGATACGTATATATCTCCGCCCGGCTCCATGAGAAAGTTTTCGCCGTCGGCATAAGGTGTAATGGTCTGCAGCGCCTCCGCAACTTGTTCGTTGTCCAAGCGGACGATCAAAGCCCCCATCGGTTTTTGGCTGCCACCGGGAACAAGATGTACAAACGTCAATTCCCGTTTTCCCGGCTGATCGGGATCAAGCGTTAGCTGTGTCCAATACGTCGTTTTTCCCGCGTCGAGCAGACGGTCGTATAGCGATATGACACTTGCGTCATTCAAAGCGGAATATTCCGGATAAAACAATACTGGCTGGCTTCCGTGCAAATAGAGGCTGACGTTACGAATCATCGTATTGGAGCCCTGCATGACGAGCAGCGTATTCGTAATATCGCGGGTCTTCTCGAAATCGCGCACGAAGTCGCGATCGCTGAGCGAATAATCGAAGCTCGTATCGAACGCCCAATGCGCCAGCATCATTTCGAGATTGGACAGCTGTTTATTCAGGTTCTGCGACCGCTGCTCAATTTGGTTATTATGGAGCTTCAACAGCTCCTTTTCCAGCTTACCACCCGCCATCGAATAAACGAGAACCCCCGTTATGATGCCGGGAATGCCGGCAACGAACAGGAACATGATTAAGCTTTTCCTATAAAAGCTGCCGGATCTGCCGGATAAGCGGGCCAATAACGTCTTCCATCCATTCATCGTCTGCTCACCAACCATATCTAAAATTAGTTTTGCCTTCCTCGTCAGGCTTATCTTTGCCCTTTCAGATATGTAAGCGTATTCAAAAACCTTGAAATAAAACGACTTCCTTAATTAGGATAACGTGGTCCTATCCATAACACCTGCATATTTTCAGAGTAAATTGTTCAAAAAACAGAGGAAACCAAATCAACACCACAAGGTGAGTCTTGGCTACTTATCTGATACATTCACTTTGCTGGGGCCCTGGAAAGATAAATTTTCATAGAGAAAAAAGAGGCCCCAGGCCTCTTTTTCCGCTGAACGACACTGCTCAAATGACTTCGCCTAGGATTTGGATGCGGCGTACAGCTCGTTGATTTCCTTTACGTAATCGTTGCCGCCTGATTTTTTCCATAGTTCAATTGCATCGCGCCAGCCTTGCTCGTCGATTTGGCCGACGATAAATTTAATGCGGGCATCGTTAATCATATTGCCTAGCTGTTGTCCTTTTTGCGAGTACACCTCAGAAATAAACGGCTCCGCCGGATTGGCGACGATCGTTTCCCGGTTTTTCATTTGAACCTCTGTTTGCTTTAAGCGAAGCGGCGTCTGGGCCACTTGCAGCCCTTTGCCTTCCGGAATGTAAGGTACCATTTGGTTTAGCCCTTCGACTTCCGACTCGAGGAGCACAGAGTCCGTGCTTCTTTCGAGTGTTGTATCATCGATCTTGGTATAATGCACGCCTTCAAGTCCGAAGCTGGTCAGTGTCTGCAGGTCAGGCTCGTTCAGCTGGTCTAGGAATTTCAAAATGCGGTCGACCTCCTCTTCTGTCTTTACACTCGACTTTGGAATCGCCAATAGGCCAGCAAAACCGGAGGTAGGCAGCGTACGAATTTGTCCATCCGTACCGGTTACGGCGCCGAACACGTCCATGTAATGCTCTCTTGAGTCTTTGCCCGCTGCCACGTTCGCTGCCTTGATTTTGTCATCGACTCTAGCCGCTCCGTCCACGACGTCGATAATCACGCCGGCTTGCCCGTTAACGAGCGGATCAGTCCACTTCGCCGAGTCCATGACGGCAAAATCTTGGTTGACGAGTTTTTCGTCATACAGCTTTTTCATGAACTTGAGCGCTTCGAGATATTCGTCGTATTCGAAATCCGGTACGAGCTGGCCGTCCCTTTCACCCCATACGTTGGGTGCACCGAACCACAGTTTGATCTGGTCGAAGCCCGCTCCCCAGCCGGCCGTCCATTTGACCATAACCAGTCCGTAGGTGTCGTCCTTGCCGTTGCCGTCCGGATCCTTCTCTTTGAACGCTTTCAGCATGTTGTAAAAATCATCGATCGTTTTCGGCTGCTCAAGGCCGACGTTCTCCAGCCAATCCTGGCGGTAATAAACGCCGTTGCGACCAAGCTCGCGCCCGCGATATACGCCGTACGTTTTGCCGTTAATCGAGGAGTTGTTCAGAATGATTTCGCTGGCCTGGCTGAGGTTCGGATAATTTTTAAGCTTGTCGGTCAAATCCCAGAACGCTCCCGATTTTACCGCGCTAACGAAGCTGGGACCCTTCGAGTCCGGCACGTAAATGATTTTCGGCAAATTGCCCGATGCAAGCGTAATATTGAATTTATCCGCATATGAAGCGTTAGGCACCCATTCGAAATGAATGTCCGTGCCGGTCAGCTTCTCGAGCTCAGCCGCTACGGGACTGTCGTCCTTCGGATAGTTCGTTTTAAAAATCGGGAGCATGATGTTCAGCTTAAACGCTTCTTGCGATCCTGCGGAAGCGCTTGCAGGAGGAGCTGCCGTCGAAATGTTGGAAGAGTCTGTGCCCCCGCTGTTTTTGCCGGACGTGCAGCTTGCCAGCAATACGATGCAAACCGTGCCTAGAATTAGAAATGAGGAAGCACGTTTCGCTTTCATTGTCTTTTTCTTCATTAAATAGCCTCCCTTTATAATTAGAGTCATATTGCAAAACCGCGCGAGCTCCAAGCAAAACAATCCGTGCGTCTCGGTATAGACAACAGAGCCAGGCGGAATCACACATTTAGAAAAACTAACTTTAGCCTTTCACCGAGCCAAGCAGAACGCCTTTGGCGAAATGCTTTTGCAGGAACGGATACACACACAAGATCGGAATCGTGCCGACGACGATCACGGCCATTTTGATCGATTGATCCGGCGGCTTCACAAAGTTAGGGTCCATCGAGTTCAAATCGCCGGCAGCCGCTTGCGACAGCAGAACGATCTGGCGCAGCATGACCTGCAGCGGCCATTTTTCCGGATTGTTAATATACAGCAGTGCCGAAAAGAAGTCGTTCCAATGCCCGACGGCGTAAAACAACGTAAATGTAGCAAGGACAGGCATTGAAAGCGGCAGCACGATCCGCCCTAAGAGGCCAAGCTCGGAGCAGCCGTCGATGCGTCCGGCCTCCTCGATCTCCTTCGGAATTTCCTGAAAAAAGTTTTTGACGATGATCAGGTTAAACGCGCTGATCGCGCCAGGCAGCATAAGCGCCCAAAGCGAATCGAGCAGCTGCAGCTCCTTGACGACCAGATAAGTCGGTATCATTCCCCCACCGAACAGCATAGAGAAGATGACGAGATTCAACACCAGATTCCGGCCGTACAATCCTCTCTTGGCTAGGGAATAGGCCATCGTGACAGTGAAAAACAGGTTGACGAGCGTGCCGATGACCGTTATGTAGACGGAGACGCCGATGCTTCTCATGATCGTATCCGTCGAAAAAATAAACTCGTAAGCATTTAAAGTAAATGTTTTGGGTATGAAAAATACCGCTCTCGACGTTAGCTCCGCGTCCGATGCAAAGGAGCCCGCAATCACGTATATGAAAGGGAGCACGGCAGCCAGCCCGAACAACGTTAGCACGATATAGTTGGCAGCGTCGAACGTGACACCGGCCGCGGTTCTGTATTGCTTGGCCATGGATTGATTCCCCTTTCTTGCTTATTAGTAAAGCCCGGATTGGCCGAACTTTTTCGCCAGCCAGTTCGTGCCGAGCACAAGCGTGACGCCCACGACCGATTTAAACAGCCCGACAGCCGTGCTGTAGCTAAAAGCGCCTTGCGTGATGCCCATCGCGTATACGTAGGTGTCGAACACTTCGCCTACCGAGCGGTTGAGCGGATTCAGCATCAAATAAATTTGTTCGAAGCCATTGTCCAGCACGCTGCCCATCCGCAAAATCAAAAGAATCACGATCGTGCTGCGGATCGCCGGCAGTGTTATATGCCAGATTTGCCTCCAACGGTTTGCCCCGTCAATCGTCGCTGCCTCGTACTGCTCCACGTCAACGGCCGCCAGCGCCGCCAGGAATATAATCGTACCCCAGCCGCATTCCTTCCAGATCGTCTGCAAAATAATGACGGGGCGGAACCATGACGGATCGGACAGAAATTGGATTTTGTTCCCCGTATATTGGAAAAGCAGCTCGTTGACGGTGCCACCTTCCGTGGTTAGGAACACGTACGTTAGGCTTGCCACGATTACCATCGAAATAAAATGCGGAACGTAAATCATCGTTTGAATCGTGCGCTTGAAGAAGGAAAGCCTCACCTCGTTTAACAGGAGTGCCAATATAATCGGAGCGGGAAAAAAGAAGATGAGATTATAGAACGATAACAACAGCGTATTGCGCAGCAGCATCAAAAACTCGGGATTGTTAAAAAACAGGCGAAAATGCTCGAAGCCCACCCATTCACTTTTCAAAAATCCAGTGAACGGCTGATAGTTTTGAAATGCCAGCATGACCCCCCACATCGGCACGTATTTAAAAACTAGAAAATAAAGCAAGCCGGGGAGCAGCAACAGGTATAGCCATTTGTCCCTGCGAAGCCTTGCCGCGAAACTCGTGCGGTAATCCGCCTGCTTGGACGTTTGCGGGAAATCCCTTTGAGCCGTAGCTTGCTTCATCAGTCTCCACCTCCATATGTCGTTCATCGCCTCGCGAGCGGTGTGGCCTTATTATGCAGCAGCGTTTTCTTTTCCGGCAATGAGACATTTTTGTAGAGTAAAGAAGCCTCGGTTTTCGGCATTTTTAAAGAAAGTGCAAAGTCGGCAAACGAGTGGTAAGACGCGTATAGCCCGGTATGAAAATGTTGGATTGCGTCCGTTCGGGTCAATCGTGGTTCGAACATCTGCCCCTCTTCGAGCAGTTGATATACCCCTGTGTCATATTAGTCTTGTCCTCAGCTCGGAAAGCTCTTATCACTGAAAAAAAATAAGCCGCCTGATGGCGACGCGATAGTATTTGATTGTCCTTTCTTTACGAACGCTAATTATTGCAGCTTCCTTTAATATTCTTAAATGATGGGATACGGCTGGACGGGACAAATGTGTCTCTTCTTCATCTCCCCTACACGCATACCTGGATGTTGCCGCCCTTGAATCAAAGTCATGAGGATGGCTTGCCGGAGCGTTTATGGATTATAAACACTGTATAGCGTGTCAATCCTTTCGAAGGGCGACATGGAGAACAGCCCCCCAGTGGCGGCGAACTGATTTTTCTGGACGGCTATTAAGGCGAATTCGGATTTCGTGGAAGAGCTTGTCTCGTTTCCATTCTTCCATAAGTATGTGTCCGGAGAAAGTTTCGAGGAGTTTAATGTACTCATCAACATGATAAATGCGCTCCCAATCGAAGTGTCTAACGTGAACAACCTCAAACAGCCCACTTTTCTCAATCTCACATCGTTGCTCTTGTAGTTCCCCTGGTCGCGGCCATTCGTTATTGTCGACTGATTTACCCTCGCCGATTTCATAGTAAACGGTTTGAATTTCACGGAAGAATGGGTCCCCACCCTCTCGAAAAACGTGATCTGCGTTCCAAAATGCCAAGTGTCCGCCTGGACGAAGGGCTTGCCATGCCTTGATGTATCGAACTTCGGGATCAACCCTCACCTGGATGCAAATTTGCCGCATGAATTAAATCATCGAACAATCCTTCCGGGTAATCCGGACGCGCCTTTTGATAATAGCTCGCGGATTGCTCAAATGATTTGCGCAATATCTTGTTGTCCTTCTTCAAGTTCATTATATTCCTCCTTATTCGCTACTCATCATAATGCGACTTATAGAGTATGCATGTTCTTGTCGTCCGATATATGCAGCCACACGAATAAGCGCTTTTGCATCGCAACAGCGCTTATCCACAATATAATAGAAATTTATAGTCCAACATCATTATATTCTCTGGCTTATTAACAGCTTCTCAGGACCAGCCGGATCGCTTTACAAGGTTTGTTACAAGTTCATCGTCGAAGACGATTCCGAAACCAGGCGTGGCCGGAATATGAATCTCTCCGTTTTCGATACGATAGCCTGATACATCCATTCCTTCAATTGTGATGTCGTCATATTCCACAAATTCGAAGTTCCGCACTGCGGCTGACAAATGTCCTGACGCGTAAATACCATAAGCATTGCCGTAACAATGAGGCGCAGACCGCAAACCATGGGCATCCAACTTATCGCCTAATTCCATCCAATGCGTGAAACCGGGCCAGATGATATCATACTGCAGCACATCGACACGGCCGCGGGTCGCCCACTCAATAAGATGGGGTGAGGCAAGCCCTTCCCCATCCGCGATAAGCACATTCTGCCCACGTTGTCGGAGCCATTCCTTCAGATCCTCGTATAAGGCTTCATCCTCATGGAACGCTTCTTCCAGCCAATACAGATTCACATCCGCCAAAGCCTCTAAGACCTCTTTGGTTAAGTTCAAATTATATGCATTATTCGCATCGATCATGATCTTGCCTGAGGGACCTGCCACTTCCGAGATCCCACGAACGATCGCGATATCTCGTTTCGTCCCTTCCCAGAGTGGCATATGACGTCCGCCTCGGCCAACCTTAATCTTAAAATGACGTTGGCCCTTCGCATAACCTTGCATCGCTTCTTCTTGCATCAACGCTACTGCGGACCTCTCATCGGGCAAATGCAAATCGTCAAAGTATAGAGAGGTATCATAGCAGGGGACAACCAATGGGACTCCCCTTTCCATGTGGGCACCCGACACAAAGTCATACACTGGTTTGTCTAGTCTCTTTCCTAACCAATCGAACACGGGATATTCCAATTGCAAACGATACGCTTCGCGCAGTCTGCCCCGGTCATCGAATAAGTCAAGCAATCGGCGGCCTATTATGTCTTCGGCCCATTCCGGTGTCATATGAATCGAGCTGCCGTAACCTGTTTGTCCATCGATCGTAATTCTCGCGATATCCACTGAGCAGCTTTTGCCATGAATGCCGATTCTGCCATTGGCCCCCGCGCTTCTGGCTCGTTCTCCCGTTAACCTCGCGAATTCGATTTTTTCCACTTTCCAATCAGATTGTATACCCGTAATGTTCATAGGATCCTCCTTAACCGACTCGACGGTTTCATGTCCCGATTTGATTCGTAAGTAGAATACCATACTATAGAATTATACAGTTAGTGGATAAGAAAATTCCTCATCAATTGGAAATCTGTAATAAAGTTGAATTGGTCCACTTTTGCCAAAATCAATTGCTGTTTCCCACTGTCCCCAACACAATCCGCCTCGTATGCACGGATAGTTAAATTTTCGATAATGTGTTGCTCTAGATTTGATCCATGAATCCGGCTTTTTGTGGTTCAAAACTCCGGAACTCGACTGTGTTCTCTTCGTTACGGCAAATCAGACTCCTCTAAAATCATCTTGGATCTTTTTCAATCGTTCAAGATGTGGTTTCAACTGCCGTAGCATCTCCGCTTTATAAGGCTCTACTCGCTCTTGGAAAAACATCTGATGTGCCTCTCCCGAAACGACGTAATCGTCTTATTTAACGCATGGAGCTCAGTCGCCAGCAAGCGCAAGGTTTCTCTAGTCTTGGTGTCTCTTTGGCGATTTCATTGGCATGAAACATCAAAATGGACCCATTATCCAGCTTAGGTATCACCCGCTCCACAAGCTCCCCGCTTGGCGGTCCCGATCAGTCGACGGTATCCTCCCCCTCGATGACCAGATAGCTCCACTCCCGAAGCCATTCCATATTCTCTTCCAGATAAGAGGCGTAAGGAAAACGCATGAAGGTCGGAACCGGCCTTCCCGTTGCTTCTTGATAAGCGAGCTCAGCCAACTTCAGCTCTTCGAAGAATATGGCTTTGGTCACATCTGCCATTCTGCGGTGATGGTAGGTATGCGTTGTAAGTTCATGGCCCCTGGCTATCATTTCTCTTGCTTTCGCCGGGAACCTATCGAACCATTCGCGAGCGACCTCGCGGGGCAAACCATTTTAGTCAAAGAACCGACTTGTGTCTATCGAGAGCTTTGGGAAACGGCGATTTGTGGGTCTGGGCAAAACCTGTTTTCTTGTATGGAGGTTGGAAGCTTTATTGTCATTCAACAAATGGTTAAGGCAGAGCTCGGCATCGGGATTGTTCCGATTTACAGCGCTCTGGAACAGGAAGGCTCCTTGGTCATAAGACCTATAGCCGATTTGAATCCTGTCATCACGATAGGCATCGCTTATAAAGACAAAAACTTCCTAGGCAAGGCAGCATTATGGTTAATGGAAGCAATTAGGGGTATCCGTGAACCCAACACGCTACAAAATTCGACAGGGCCTGAAGGGAAAAAGACGGGGACGTAACATCTATGATAAAGAATGGCAGAAAAATGTATTATGGATTTATGGAGGTCCTTTTGGATCTCTATTTATTTTTAATATTTCACGGAATCAAATCATTATAATGATATAATGTTTTAGTCGGCAAATCGTTGTTGTTGATGAAATCGGATTTTCGCATGACATGAAAGCATACAATGGAGGATTCACCCAAATGACAATTCACAAGCTCAAATCATTCATCGTATCCACTTTCCAAATAAACTGGAATCACTTTAAGTCGAAACTGCTCTTAAGATACGTGCTGTCTTATATTCTGATCTTCCTGATTCCCCTGACGGGGGTAACGATCTTTGTTTATGATAGCGCTGTCAACGGGCTTCGTTCCGAGATTGAACAATCCAACATTAATCAATTGAACCAGATGAAAGTGACCATCGACTCCCGTATCGCGGAGCTTCGAGAGATTTCCGGCCGAATCGCTTATGACAGACGCTTAACCCCTTATATGGTTCGTGATTCTTATTATAGAGTTGAAGCCATTCAAGCTTTGGCTAATTATAAGGCAAACAGCAGCATCATTGAAGACATCTTCTTATATTATCATAACGACCCAGTTGTCTATTCTTACCGCGGTCTGACAAATGTTAACGTTGCGTTCGATTCCTATTATCGTTATGAGAATTGGAGTTTGGAAGATGTCATCCTTGCTCTGAACGAAACAAATCAGATGGTAATACGGCCTGCCGAGAATGTTACGATCAACAGCTCCAGGCAGGAGGCCATGCTGACCGTAATCGTACCGATCAAGCCCAATGCCCCCTATCCTTACGGAAGCGTCGTATATATGGTGAAAGAGTCCAATCTTACCGGGGTCATGGATTCCATCCTTAGCGATTTCACCGGGAGCAGCTATATTTTCAATCAAAAGGATGAAGTGCTTACAGCCAACAATCACGGCGTATCCCTGTCTCAAGAGCATCTCGGGTCATTAGCTGCGCTTGATGCCGGCATACACAATCTCTCCCTGAACAATGACAAGTATTCCGTCGTATCTGTCAAATCCCGGGAGAATGGATGGAACTACATGACCATCATGCCAAGCTACCAGTTCTTCGGCCGGGTCGCTCATGTACAGACGCTCATTCTGCTGGTGTTTGGTATCGCAGTCATAACCGGAGTGCTCGCCGCTTTTGTGCTGGCTAAACGCCAGTATCACCCGATTAAGGATTTGATGGAATTCGCCAAGCTCAGAGTCAATGATACCCCAGAGCCAAAAACGCGCAATGAATGGGAATGGATTCGTCAGACCCTTCATGATTACAGTGCCCGAATCGATATGCAGGAGCCCTTCGTGCGCAACCAATGCATGCTGCTTCTACTGAAGCACGGCAAGCCGGATGATCCCGAAATCGAGCGAATGATCGCCGGAGTTGGGCTGGAACCTCCCCAAGAACAAGTCATTTATTTCTGTGTGATTCTGTCCTGGGAAGAAAACGATGCGGCCGAGGATGTCCAGCATGATCGTCAACAGGTGCATGAAATTCTCAGCCATGCTGAGCCATCAGGGCTTCAAGCAAATATTTATGGCGTTGAATTCTCAGCCGATAATCAGTTTGCGCTGATTGTATCCCTTCCTGACCCTGGTCAAGATTTGCTGAAGATCCGGATGGAGCAGATTATTCATGCGGTCCAAGCATTGATCACCGAGAACACTCGGCTCGATCCGAGCATGGGCGTAGGTACGCCTTACCGGGATTTGGGGCAACTGAACCAATCCTTCATCGAAGCCGCAACCGCACTGGAGCACCGAATGGTTGGCAGCAGCCGTATCACCTATTTCGACCAGTTGGCAGAGCAGAATCATCCTGTCGCCAAAGGCGTGTGGCTTCCAAGAAAGTCGCTGCTCAAGCTGGAGCAAAGCCTAAAGCAAGGCAACGAGTCGGTGGCTGTGCAGATGATCGCCGAGATGATGGAGACCATCCGGAGCGAACCGCTGCAGATTCATCTGCTGCGCTGCATTTGCTTCGATCTGCTGAACGCACTGCTTCGGTCCGCCTCTGAGGTCGGAATGAACGAAGTATTCAGCAGCATCTCGGACTATACGTCGTTTGAGACGCTGGAGGAATTTGAGGATAAGCTGTTGTCGCTGACGGCAGAGGTTTGCGAGAAGGTTGAGCGTAACCATGAGCAAGCAGCGCCTAAACTGATCGATGATATCGTTCATTATGTGAATCAGCAGTTTGCCGACTATACGCTCAGCCTGGAGCATGTTGCCCTTAAATTTTCCGTCTCTACCTCTTACTTGAGCCGCAGCTTTAAAGAGAAGACCGGGATCAGTTTCTCGCAGTATATCTGGAAGAGGCGTACGGAGGAAGTCATTCGGCTGCTTGTGACAACAAGCGCTCCCCTGAAGGAAATCATCGAGCAGGTGGGCTACCTGGATGCACCCAATTTCATTCGCAAATTCAAGAAAGAAACCGGGCTGACGCCCGGTCAGTACCGCAAACAACATCACTCGAACAGGCTGGATATATAATAAGAAGGCCCTTTCGGAGACATTGTCTCGAAAGGGCCCGGCTGCTTCTACTTCACTGACTACGGTTCGTTCAAGATATACTCTACCAGCTCATCGACCGGCACGGTAGCCAGTGCAATTGCAGTGTCGGTAACACCATAATAGATATAGAGCAGGCCGTCTTTGACCACGTTTCCTGTCGGGAACACAACATTCGGAATTTGATAACCGAATTTCTCATAATAGGTTTCCGGTTCCATAATGAAATTCTTCGTTCTTGCTATGACCTTCTCAGGGTTTTTCAGGTCAAGAAGCATCGCCCCGACACGGTAAACGACCTGATCATCAACACCGTGGTAAAGGACCAGCCAGCCTTTATTTGTTCGCACAGGCGGCGTTGCTCCGCCGATTTTCCTGGATTCCCAAGAAGGATTCTCAGCCTTGGCCAGAAGCTTCGGCTCTTCCCAATGAACAAGATCCTCCGAGTACGTAATCCATATCGCAGCGCTGTCCGTTCCGTAAGATTCACCCACGTATTCCTCCGGACGGCGCAGCAATACATACTTTCCGTTAATCTTCTCAGGGAACAAAATGTTGTCACGGTCATTGATGTCGAGCGGTGTCGTATCGGCAACGAATTCCCAATCGATCAGATTATCCGACTTTAAAATCGAAGAGCGAGTGAGCCAGTGGCCTTCCTCCTCCCCCCAGCCGTCCGGATATTCCGGAATCGAACGCTCCGGTATGCCCGCTCCTGTTGGATAGTAACTCATGGCGCATGGCCTAAGGGCATAGTTTAAATAGTACGTGCCATCCATTTTGACAATCCGCGGGTCCTGGACGCTTCCATATGGAAAGCCCAGCATGTCAGGTGTCACAATAGGCTCGTCTTTCACGTGCGTAAAATTCACTCCGTCGTCACTCTCCAGCAGTCCCAAAACATTCTTGCAAGGCGTTAGTGAGCCTGCGGTGCGTTCGATCATGTAAAACTTGCCGTTGTCTATAATAACCGCAGGATTGAATACGGTGACTTTACGCCATTCGTACGTTCCTGGAACGACGATCGGATTGTTCGGATGTCTCGTAATTTTCATAGGCTACGCCTCCACATTTGCATGATATTCAGGATTTATCAAGCCCTCTTGAATTCATAGGTGCGCCTGAAGCAGGCATCACACCTCCCCAGGCCACCTTTTCCTTGAAAGCTTCTGTCATCTCGAGTACTTCATTTTGTAGGCACCTTTCGGTTAAACACAATTTTATGTTTAGCTCGACTTCCAGCGGTCATATGCACCTTGGTAGATTTCGACGACCCGGTCGGCACCCATTTTCTTCATCGTGTTCAGGTAGTTATCCCAATTGGACAATGGTTCTGCTCCCGTAACGAATTTCGCCTCCATCTGCTGTACATACGTGCTCAGATCCGAGTTCAGGCTGTTGATCTCGGTTTGCTCTTCAACGGTCAGGAACAAGGCAGGGAACGGCGGTCTTGCTCCGCGGTCAAGCAGCTTTTCCTTCGTTTCCTTTTCAACCCACAGATCAAAGTCGGTCTTCAATCCTTTATTGATATCATCCGTATTGATGGTTGGAGCCGGAATGCCGTAGTTTGGCGTCAAAGTCGCACGGTAATCCTCCATTTCCATGCCGTCCGGAACAGGCAGATAGCGCTTCACACGATTGGCTTCATCCGTGTACTCCCACATCTTGCCTTCTGGTCCTTTATTGAAAAAGAGCGCTCCTTCATATGAATAAAGGTAGTCCACCCATCGCATCGATGCTTCAGGGGCAGGATTGGTAACCGAGATGGCAAAAGCCCCTGTCGTAATCCCTCTGTTCTTGGCGATGGCCGGCTTGTCTACCAAATCGCTTTTTACCGGAGCGAACATCGGATCTTTGGTGGAAGGTTCTCCGCCTTTGGTCATGTAGGCATGCCAGTCGGAGAACAGGGCCACCTGATTGTTCTGTGCCTTGGCCTTTTTCTGTTCTGCGGTTTGCGAATAGCTCTCGTGGTCTAGCAGATCATCTTTCCATAGACGGTTCATATAGACCAGATATTCTCTGAAGCCCTCTTCTATCGGGGTATAATGAACAATATCCTCATCGTCTACATAAATTTCGTCTTCATAGACGCCGAAAGCGCCAAGTAGCCAAGTACGAATATCCCGAGCATTGGTCGTAGCTGTCGATACAGAAGAAATCGGAATTTCATCGGCGACTCCATTGCCGTTCGGATCCTCTTCTTTTACCCGCTTCAGGAAGGTATAGAGCTCCTCAGTCGTCTCCGGAAGCTTGTCGATATTCAAGGCCTCCATGAAATCACCGTTGTACCACATCGGGTTGCGATACCAGTGTTGGCTTAAATCGATCGCAGGTAAGGAGTAGATATGTCCATCAGGAGCTGTGATGGATTTACGGATCTCCGGAATCTCGTCCATCAGCGCCTTAAAGTTCGGAGCATATTCCTCGATAAGCTCCTCAAGCGGGATCAGAATTCCCTGCTCGCCATAGTTCATCTGTTCAGCCGCCGTCAAGCCTGCAGCATAGAAGACATCCGGGTAATCGCCGCTGGCAAATACGAGGTTCTTCTTTGTATCAAAACTATCCTTCGGTGCGTTCAAGTATCGGAATGAAATGCCCGTCTTTTCCTCCATCTGCTGCAGTACGACCATATCCTTCCAGTTTTGAACACCGACATCTGGTGCCATCATGGTCAGCGTAATCGGTTCATTCATAATCGGGAAGCCTTCTTTATTCACAGCGGCGGCTTCTGTTGACTTCGTTCCAGAAGAATTTGTATCGTTGGCCGAACTGCATCCGGCGAGCAGGGACAGGACCGTTATGCCCGTCAACACCAGCTTCCACGGTTTGCTTGTCATCTTCATTCATGTTTCCTCCCTTTGAATACTCAAGCTCTTTTGGATAAAACGCTTACATTATCCTTTTACAGAGCCGATCATGACCCCTTGGACAAAGTAACGCTGTAAAAAAGGGTAGAGCGCCACAATTGGCAAAGTAGATACGACGATAACCCCGTATTTGATCAATGATGCGGTTTCGGCTTTGGAATTCATTGCCCTAGCCGCATCCCCGCTGATTCCGGCGCCAGTCGTTTCCGCCGTCATTTCCTGAAGAACCAGAATCTGCCGCAGTACCATCTGCAGAGGATACTTGCTCTCATCGTTGAGATAGATCAGCGCCGGAAAATAGCTGTTCCAGTGACTAACCCCATAAAACAAGGCCATGACTGCAATAATCGGCGCGGACAACGGCAGAATAATGCGGACGAATAGCTTCAGGTTGGTACAGCCGTCCATATATGCTGCTTCCTGCAGTTCCTTCGGGATCGTCGTCTGGAAGAACGTCCGGGCAACGATGATATTCCATACCGATGCGGCTACGGGAAGAATGAGCGCCCCCATCGTGTTGATCAGCCCCAAATTCCGGACGACGAGATACGTTGGCACAAGCCCTCCGGTAAAGAACATCGTGAACAGGATAAATCCTAAGAACAGTTGACGTCCGACCAAATCCGACCTGCTGAGCGCATAGGCTGCAGGCAGTGTGACGGCCAGGTTCAACAGCGTTCCTATCCCAGTATAAACTATCGTGTTCAGGTATCCGTTCCAAATCTTCGGGTTTTCGAAGACCAGCTGATATCCGGCCCAGGTAATCTCCTTGGGAAACAGCCACATCGCACCGGAATTCACCTGCTGCGGGCTGCTGATCGATGCGCTGAGAATATAAACGAGCGGATAAAGAACAACAATCAGAGCGATGCATAAATAGATATAGACGCTGCCGAGAAAAATCTTGTCCCACTTCGATTCCTTCATAGCGGTAACCAATGCACTTCCCTCCTTTCTACTACCATAGGCTGTTCTCACTGGTGCGTCTGGCAATCCGGTTGACCGTTACCAGTAGAATGACGTTGATAACGGAGTTGAACAGGCCAACGGCTGTCGAGAAGCTGTACTGCGCGTCTACCAGACCGGTTCGGTAAACATAAGTTGAAATGACATCGGAAGACTCCATATTCAATGAGTTTTGAAGCAGCAGTATTTTTTCGAAGCCAATCGTAAGAATATTGCCCATGTTCAAAATCAACAAAATGGTGATCGTCGGGAGTATGGCCGGCAGGTTGATGTGCAACAATCGTTTGAAACGACTCGCTCCATCCACTATCGCGGCTTCATGCTGCTGGGGATCGACACCGGACAGCGCAGCCAGATAGATAATGGTCCCCCATCCGGTGCTTTGCCAAACCCCGGACAGAACGTATACGGTCTTGAACCAAGCCGGATCCGACAGAAAGTTTGGCGCATCGATGCCCATCCATTTGATAAATTGGATCAGTATGCCTGTGGACGGCGATAAAAAGGTAATAATCATACCCGCCATGACAACAACGGATATAAAATGAGGCGCATACGTAACGGTCTGGACGATTTTCTTGAAGGGACCCGTCCGGATTTCGTTAAAAGCGAGCGCCAGGATGATCGGCAGCGGAAACCCGATTAACAGCTCGTAGAAGCTGAGGCTGAACGTATTCCAGAGCAGATCCCAGAAATAGTAGGAATTGAAGAAACGTTCGAAATGATCGAAGCCCACCCATGGGCTGTCCATGATTCCTTTGCTAGGGATAAAGTTCTTAAAGGCAATCTGGATACCATACATCGGCGCATAGTGAAATACAAGGAAATACAGTAATACCGGCACCAAGAACAGATAGAGCTCCCAGTTCACCCTGATTCTTTTACCAAGAGACGTTTGGTTTACACCTGGATTAGGCGGCTTCGTTTCGCGATGGATGGAACGTCTTCCGGATATCACAGCAAGTAGTCTTCTTCCCCTCATGTTTCCCCTCCTCTCTTACATATCGATTCATGTCAGGTTATCTGGTTCACTCACGTACATCACGTTTCAGTGATTAACAGGTAACGCTTACATTCCAAAGTGTAGAGAAGACAGCATGACATCGTAAATGTGTAAGATGTGCATTGTCATCCGTCTGTCCGGCGAAATCCCGCTGCTATCATTTTTTCTCATCCAAATCTTCGCGATCCTTGCTCATATATGATGTGGAAAATATGTAACATATGAACCTATTATCAAGTTTCATAAGTTACATATTGCGCTCCATCTAGCTGCCCGAGCCAGGAGGATATTCCTAATGAACCTGCCAGATCGAACGATGTTTAGATCTTAGATGGTGTCACGTCAACAATGTGCTGAGTCATCAGACCAGGCATAGAGAGACCAAAGACTTAGACATATAGTTGCATTTTTTTATAATTAAATCATTTTTAGTAATTTTTGGTTGTTATGACATTCCAGGTGTGTTACATTATCTCTGATTTCATACATTGAAATAATAAGGAGGACGATGGATGTGAAGGATCGGAAAAAAATGGGTGTCGGTTGGTTGCGCGTTATGTTGGCCACCCTGACGCTTATAGTCGCGGCTCCCGTCTCCACGATGTTTGCCGACGAACCCGAATTGGAATCCAGAGCTGTGGAAGGAACTGTTGAATCTACCCCTAACATCACGATTATTCGTGCCAACGGGGATGTCGTCACCCCGATGGGAGCAGGTGAGTGGGATTACCTCGGTAAACTCTCAACGGTTTCCTCACAAAACCCGGCAAACTACGTTCACTCTGGCGGCGGTGATTTCAAGTTCCAGGTTGAGAGTGGTCCGGGCGGCGGGGCCTGGTATCAGCTGCGGGAATATGATCCGGGCAGCAATACCGACGAAATTGTGACTGGCTATGAATACTTTCTGTACCCTGGCGACACACTGATATATCGGGGAATTAGCAACTATGTCGACGGGGACAACAAGAAGGCAGAATTTTACGTTTATGAAAGCTTCAGCGGATCCGGTTCTGTGAAGTTTTGGGATTAAACAACCGTGATTGAAATGATAACTAAGTCATTGTGAATGCTCTCATTAGCATATTAAAAGACCAACTTATCATTAGAGTTGGTCTTTAATATGCTTTAATTAAATGACTCCACATAATAATCTTGATAGGGATACATTTGTAAAACATCTAGGAACGGTTTGAACCTATTCATCTCATCATGTCGTCTGACACCGCACTACTAGTCAGAATTTCTCATAAAATTTATTGGGTGTGGGCATCAAGAGCTTCTATAGCTGCTTCAATAGAAGCAATGCGTCTTTCAAGTAACGTTTTTTGAGGACTACCTTCTTTAGCGTTACCATACTGTACTTTAATGTTTTCTCTTAAGATGGTTGGTCATGACTCAATGACAAAAACTTATCTACTTAAAACAAAAAAAACCGCAACTTATGCGGCTTTCATTGTTTATATGTTTGGTTGTTCTCGTTCATAGCCCCCTCCACCCATAGATCTTCTGGGACAAGACAATCTGTTGGTGGTACGAAGGGATCGCCGTGAATTTTCTACATCATCTTATTGTAAGCGGCTCTTCGGTGGCCGCAGCGCCCACGAGAAGATATTTAGTGCAGCATAAGAAAGCGGGAGGATCAGATTAAACCCGTAATCACCATAATCGTTAGCAAATGCATGGGATAATGCCGCACCCGTCATTAAAAAGAAGATACCAGCGTGAACCCATTCTTTGAGTCGAGGTAAACTTGGCACGACAAGAGCGATGGCTCCAAGCACTTTCCAAATCCCGAGAATGGTCAGGACGTATAATGGGTAGCCCAGATTCGTCACCAACTCGAGGTTTCCTCCAAATTGCATCAGTTGTCCGATACCACTTAACATCATAGCTGCTGCGAGTAGCACTGTGACTGTCCAATAAGTTATCATTTTTCCGAGAGGACGGGTATTTACTTTCATAGTTGTTTCCACACCGATCATCTTATTCATTGGTTTCCACCTCATCAATATAATTTCTCTTCATTACAAAGAATGAGCCCCGAATGGTTCCGGCTAATTTCGACTTCTGCCTAGCAAACTTAAACTTCCCTTCTAACTCCTCTGGTACCTCCATCCCCTCCGAAAGCTTAAAACCAACGGCTCGCTTCTTAGGGTCATCAACCGTATACATGACATTGACATGTTCATCCCTCCTTATTTCCTGACAACGGGAATCCACATTTCCCCAAATACGAGGCCGTTTCGTTGCCCCATCTCAACCGTTGCATTTGGCCCGCCAACATAGGCGAAATTCTTGGCTTCCGGCAATACTTGACCAAAGGCAATGCCAGCAAGTTTATTACTCAACTCATCAGCCGTCTTCCCTTCCCCTTTTACAACGAGGTATTCCCCTTTAGGAAATTGGATAACGCGGGTTGCTTCGGGTACCGATTCCTCTGTCACAACGCCAGCGTAGTACATCATCTTGTTATTTACCGCTTCGTTTACGGCAAAAATGTAGTCATTTGCAGCGATGGCCTTTAACGTGTCCAGCCTTCCATCTTGTTGCACGGCCTCCCAAAAGTCGGTCTTCTCCTTGTTTATGCCAGCATAGTCTGTGTAATCGCTCTGAAGCTCCGTTCCAATTCCTAATACGATAAAGCTGTCTTTTTCCTCAAGCGTATAATTTGTCATATTCAATCCCTTCCTCTTCTTTAAATTTTCTTTTTACTTGATGGGTTTATCATATTCTTAAATCATGTCAAAAAGTGATACTGTTTATGGAGTCGATGAAAAAAGGTCAAACGGATCAATACCACCATGCGGTATATCAACAACCATCCGCCAATTTAGACCATCATCTAATGGGCTAAGTAATCGAGTTCTTGTCCTCAACTCCGGTATAAGAACTACATCGTTAAAGTAAAAAAAGCCGCTGTTTTTGCGACTTTGTATACTTGTATGTTCTTGTCCTCCTACGTACATTGCAACAGCCGTCCGCTTGAATTCGATATCGTATGTCTTCCGTATTCCGCCCATGAAAAATCCCCTTCAAGTAAACCTAATGCGCTTTTTAACACACTGTCTACTTAAAGGGGATTATCAATATGACGACTTCTTTCATACGACCAGACTGAATAAGTTTTTCGTTGCTCTGTGACTCTAAATGTTCACTTGTGTTCTTTTGCTTTTCGTGATCACCTCATTTCCGTTTGTTTTTTAGATATATATTTCTGTAACTAATTTTATAGCATCCTTAGCTATAATGAACGTATCACAATTAAGAATATCATATACATTCAGCGAGTTTGCTTCAGTTGTCTGCACCTCTTATTGGCATTAAGAGCTTTAAGCATGGCGACGATCGATTTTGTCCTGTAACTTTCAAGTGTAATACGTTCAACTACGATGAGTTCGTTATCTTGCACTTTGGCGATAAAGCTGATTTGATCGCAAGACGTTTAACCTTTTTATTGAGACGATATCCATAGTCACGAGGTTTGGGACCGAACGCAATACCTCCGTGACGCCAGTGCGGGATACGAATGGAACCCGCTCTAGATCTATTTATTTTATTTTGTTTATAGGGTTTTCTGCCTCCACCTCTAACTTCGCCACGAGTTACAGTCGAGTGTGTCCCGCTACGCTTGTTCGCATGATGGTTAACAACAGCTTCATGCAGAACCGATTCATTGGGGATAATACCGAAGATGGATTCTTCAAGTTCCATTTCACCCCTCCTGGTGCAAATTTAAATGGTTTATAACCCATGTTCCCCTACATCTACACGATAGCAGATTGAAAAATCATGATCTATATACAAAACGATGCTGTAGTATTTTATATTAGTTTACATATAACTGTTGCTAATTAACTTGTAAGTGGATACTCAGAGTTCCGGAATTCTTCTTTTTATTATAAAAACCCCTTCAAGTAGTGCTCGATTTTAGCACACTTGAAGGGGAACGTAGGTATCTATTTCTGATATATTATTTTTCGGATAGCATAGGTTGATAAAAAGAATGATTCTGAGAGCTCCTCGACGGAAGCGCCAGATAAATAGGCATTCAGAATATTATCATTTCTTTTGTTAATCTCTTTTCGTGCGCCAGACAGCTCTCCCCAGACTTTATATTCATTTTTTCTAGCTGGTATATAGAGGTTTTCACCTTGAACATATTCCTGTAATTTTTCAACTAATTCCTCCGGCAAGACGACAGAAGCATTAATATATTTCACGAACGACTCACTCCTTGAAATTATAGTTCAAGTAGCAAAGCCAGTTTAAATGCTATTGGCTACTCCATGCAAATACCCAAAACCGGCTCTGCATGGAGTAACACATGTGTTATAGATGTATTTTTAAGGAACATTGCATTTTCCTCCTAGCAGCTATAATTTTCCCAAAACCTTATCTTGATCCATATAGTTGACCGCATGCTGCGTTGATGTCCGATCCAAATTGGGTTCTGACGGTGACATGGATTCCTTTTGACTTCAAGATTTTAAGGAACGTATTTATACGGTTCTGATCCGACTCTACAAAACTTTGTGGTGTGGCATCAGTGGAATTGTAAGGGATTAGATTGACATGATATAAATGTTCCCATGACCCTCTTCCACGCAACAAATCAGCAACAGCTTCAGCATGTTGTGTTGAATCGTTTATTCCCCTTAGAAGTATATAAGCAATGTAGACCTTTCGCTTCGTTTGTTGAATATGCTCATCCAACACGGTCAAAACTTCTTCTAATGGAAAATGATTGTTAATTGGCATTAACTCACTTCTCTGATCATTAAATGGTGAATGCAGGGAGAACGTTAAATTAATCTGAGGAAATTCCTTCGTCAACTTTTTTACTCCAGGTAATAAACCTATTGTAGAAACTGTAATTCTTCGATGTCCTAAACCGAAAAGTTGAGGATCCGTCAGCACATGCAATGCATCAAATACATATGGGTTTGCAAGTGCCTCCCCCATTCCCATAAAGGACACACTGTCCAATGGAAAGTCATTCAAAGTAAAGTAAAGAAGTTGATCCGTTATTTCATCCGTTGTGAGATTCCTTTTCAAACCAAGTGTTCCCGTAGCGCAAAATGTACAGCCAAATCCGCAACCACACTGCGAAGAGATACAATACGATTCCCATCCCGTTTTATAACTTAACCTTACGGACTCAATGTATTCATTACCAGGAATGACAAACAGAATTTTACTAACTTGATTGGATTTCTGCTCCATTTTTGGTGTGATGCTTAACATTTCGTTTCCAAGCTCTTTGATTAATTCATTTCTTAATGGCTTAGGCAAGTTGTTCATTGCTTCAAAATTTCCAATCTTGTTCTTGAAGATTGCCTCTGTTATTTGCGAATATCTATAATTAGGTTGTTTTAGAGCCGATAAGATCTTACGAATTTTCTCATACTTAGATAAATGCTTCATATCTATCTCCCTTTAAACGGAGAAAACGCAAAAAAGCACCAGCTTACCGGTGCTTTTTTGCGTACATTAACCTTACTATACTTATACAAAAGTAAGAGACTAACTGTAAATGAGTCACGAATTGTATATATGCATAGAAGGATAAAGTTCCGGTATCTGATTTGTTATTTTGTGAACCTTGTCAAACATCGCTTTAAAAGACAGGTTCACATTTACATCTACAATTTCAGAAGCAGTCATCACTTTATCCCTCCCATCATTATTCATCATTATTACATGAAAAACTTAACACAATAACTATATTTCGGTCAAGAAGAGTCATTTACAGGTATTGTATTCTTTAGTTGTTCTACGTATTGATATAGATCCGCGAAAAAGTCTTTAATGTCATTTATTGAAAGTGACCTTCTCCGAGCCGCCCTCAAGAATGATCGACGTGTCCCGCGGCTTCGTTTCCGCGATTTTACGGCCGCCTCTGAACGAATAAAGCACTCCGGCCTGTTTTCGTATAGCCTCATATTCGTTCTCTGCTTCAAGTACGATGAAGTTGGCAGGCTTACCTTCTTCAATACCGTACACATCCTCGATATGCAACGTTCTTGCGCTGTTTTTCGTAATGAGATCGATCGAATTCACGATCTGATCGTATCCGAGCAGCTGCGAAGCATGAATGCCCATGTGCAGTACCTGAAGCATGTTGCCCGTGCCTAGCGGATACCATGGATCAAAGATGTCATCGTGACCGAAGCACACATTAAGACCCGCTTCCTGCAGCTCTTTGACGCGAGTCAGCCCTCTTCTTTTCGGATAGGTATCGAAGCGTCCCTGCAGGTGGATGTTAACCAGAGGATTGGAGACGAAATTTAGGTCAGCCATCTTCAGCAATCTAAACAATTTGTACGTATATGCATCATTGTATGACCCCATCGCTGTCGTGTGGCTTGCCGTTGTACGGGAGCCCAGCCCGCGTTCGTAGGCTTCTTTGGCAACGACTTCCACGAAGCGGGATTGCTCGTCATCGATTTCGTCGCAATGGATGTCGATCAGACGGTCGTATTTTTCGGCGAGGTCAAACGCAACCTTCATCGATTCGACGCCATATTCCCTCGTGAATTCGAAGTGCGGAATACCACCAACCACGTCAACGCCCATTTTCAGCGACTCTTCCAGCAATTCGGCGCCGTTCGGGTAAGAGTGAATGCCTTCCTGCGGAAAAGCGACGAGCTGGATGTCGATGTATGGAGCCATTTCTTCTTTCACTTCAAGCATCGCTTTAACTGCGGTCAGGCTTGGATCGGTGACGTCCACATGCGTCCGTACATGCTGGATGCCTTGCGCCATCTGCCACTTCAGTGCCGTTTTGGAGCGTGTTTTGACGTCTTCATGCGTCAGGAACGCCTTGCGTTCTGACCAACGCTGTATGCCTTCGAACAGCGTTCCGCTCAGATTCCATTCCGGCTCGCCAGCCGTTAATGTGGTGTCCAGATGAATATGAGGTTCAATGAACGGCGGCAGTACAAGTGAGCCGTTGACGTCAATGACTTCCTCATTCGCTGTCGCTTCCAGCGCCTTCGTTATTTTTACAAACTTCCCGTCGTTCACGACGATATTCCATAGACCTTCTTTACCCCGCAATTTTGCGTTCTGTATAATCATTGTTTTTCCCCTTTTCTTTGGATTCTTTGGCAGGAACGATCAGCATTAACACGATGTAGGCCACCGCCGTACCAATTAGTGCGTTCAATGGCGTTATTCCCGGGGCAAGCTGGGCGAACGCTACGCCGATAGCCCAAGCCACCATCGCTATCCAGTTTACCTTCTTGAAAGTCATGTCGGCAAACGGCTTATAGTTTCTGCGCTTCACGAAGAAGTAATCCGCGATGATGATGGCCCCGATGGACGGTACCGCCGCACCCAGCACATTCAGAAAACCGACAAAATTGTTGTACATCCACATGGCCAATACGGTACCCACAATGCCGTTTACAATAACGAAGAATTTTTTCGAAATTTTTGTGATGTTGGCAAATCCCAGTCCGGAAGCGTAAAGGGCGTTATCGTTGGTCGTCCAGATATTCAGCCCCAGTACGATGATCGCGGGAAGGATCAATCCTTGCAGGAACATGACCTCCGAGATATCTGCCAGGTTATAAGCCATTGCGCCGACAGCCCCGAACAGGAACATGAGCGAATTCCCCAGGAAGAACGCAATGACCGTAGCGGTAACCGCCTGCCGGGAAGTCCGGGAGAAACGTGCAAAATCGGGCGTCAGCGTTCCGCCGCTAATGAATGAACCGATGCAAATGGTCAATGCCGCTGCCGTGGTGAGTGTCTGTGTCGGCGTGTAATCGAGCAACCCTTGAAGTCCGCCCAGTGTATCTGCGCCTTCGAACATGGAGTAACCACCGAGAATGGTAATAGCCGGAACCGCGATATAACCCAAAATGACGAGCGACTTCATGCCGAAGATGGCCGATGCCGTCATGGCGAGACCAAACAAGAAGATCAACAGGTACACGTTCCAATCCATCGCTTTGGCGACCGGGATCGCAAACATCGCCACGCCGACGCCGAACCATCCGACCTGCGTAAAGCCGAGCAGGAACGAAGGCAGGTACGAACCTTTCTCACCGAACGCATATTTTGCCAGCAAATGCGTGGAAAGGCCCGTTTTGGCAGCAATATGTGCCAGCGCTCCCGTATAGATGCCGAGCGCCAAATTGCCCGCCAGCACGACGCCGATAAACTCCATGAACGTCAAGCTGACGCCTAATGTCCCCCCTGCCAGCATGCTTGCCGAAAAGAAAGTGAACCCTAACATGACGGATAACGTCTTCCAAAAATGGTTTCTCTGCGTTTTCGGCACCTCTTGCCACGAAAACTCTTGATCTTGTTTGCTCATCAGAATACCTCCAGCTTAAAGTGTTCTGATACCAAAGAAGCAGAAAAAAAAGAGGCCACTCGTCAAGTCTTAAACTGACAAGTAGCCTCTTTTTAGTACATCATAACCCGCGCGAAGACGCAGAGCATCCCTGATGGAATACTCAATGATTCACGCGTGATTATAAAAATCCGCTGCCCTTGCCAGCCTCTCTGGACTGAATTAAAGGTACCAGTATTCAATTACATTCTATTATTTTGGAAAAACCTACGATTGTCAATGTTATATTTATCCAATGGTGTTTATTTTGCTTCCCGTTTATATAGTTGCTCTCCCATATACTTCATCTGAGACAGGTTCCAACCATTCCGGCTTACCCGCCGTGATAGCAATGTGTTCAAACCAGCTGTCTTTGGCGGCACCATGCCAATGTTTCACACCATCATGAGTGACAATCACATCACCAGCCGTTAAGAATTGAGCCGGTTTTCCTTCTTCTTGGTACCACCCTTCGCCTCCAGTGACTAATAAAATTTGGAATCCATCCCGATGGATATGCCAGTTGTTTCGACATCCCGGTTCAAAGGTTACATTCCCCACACCAACATTCACTTTAGGGTCGGCGATCAAGGTTTTAAGATAACTTTGCCCCACAAAAAATTGTGCATATGCTTCATTTCGCTCTCCTACGGGGAAAATAACGCCATTTTTCACTTCTTCATGTTTTGCCATTTTGAATTCCTCCAATAAAAAACGGTTTCTAGCCTACTTGAACGGTAGGTCGGATAATCATTTCATTAATTGCTACATCGGATGGTTGCTCGATTGCAAATGCGATGGCGTGGGCAATTCTGTCAGCATCAATGGCAACTTGATAAAAATCCTCCAGTCCGGCTTTCATTGCAGGGTCTGTTGTCGTTTCCAACAGTTCACTGCTGACCGCCCCAGGAGAAATGTTGGTCACACGAATATTGGTGCCATTCATTGCTTCTTCTTGACGCAAACCTTCAGAGATTGCTTTTACGGCAAACTTGGTGCCGCAATAAACCGTCCCGCCCGGATAGATGTTATGTCCGGCTACCGAAGAAAGATTGATGACTTGGCCTGATTTACGTTCTCTCATGGATGGAACAATCGCAGCAATAGCATAAAGGACACCTTTGATATTAACGTCAATCATTTGATCCCACTCATCAACTTTATTCTCGGCCAGAAAAGCTTGCGGCATGATTCCGGCATTGTTGATTAATACGTCGATTTTCCCATATTCTTTGAGGGCATACGCAGCGAGTTCTTCCATCTGTTGACGAGAAGTCACATCTGTCACTTTAAAAATCGCTTGTCCTCCACTGGCTTGAATCGCATCTTGCAATTGCTTTAACCGGTCTTCACGACGAGCAGCTAGAACTAGCTTTGCACCTTTTGATGCCAGTTCTTGTGCAGTCGCTTCTCCAATCCCGGAAGAAGCACCGGTAATAACGATAACTTTATCATGAATATTAGACATCATCATTAACACCCTTTCTTAATGTTCAGGAATCATTTCGTTAATGCAGGCTACTGCATTCAATGTTCTCGGAAAGCCCATAAGGTAATCCTGAATATGCTTTTGATTGGATGGGGCACTTTCCCTCAATTTTGTAGTTGAAATTTTTGCTTGCTCTTTTCAACACGATCCATACGCATATCCCCCCTTGAATGTAAGTACCATTTCTATTATTTCTTAGGAAGTATAGTTGATGTGTTTGTAAATCGTACATTGATGCGGTATCGCACATCTGTGTATAATATAAAATGAAAAAGGGATGTCATCAATAATCAAATTGCCGCAATATGTGCGTTATTATACAAGTTGATTCATATTGTGCGATATTTTATAAGGAAGTTCGGTGAAGGATAACATGTCAAGGGTGGATCGAAGAGTACAAAAATCTCAAGAAGCCATAAAAAATGCGTTTATTGAACTCATGTCTGAAAAAGGTTTTGATCACATTACGATACAAGATATTTCCGACAGGGCCAATGTCGGCCGAAGAACCGTTTATGATCATTACCAGGATAAATTTGATTTATTGGATAAACTCATAGGGGAACATATTGCTGAATTAAAAAAACTATGCGAATCCGCATCGGAATTGAGTTTTACGGAGGGAAATCTGCTTTGGTTTGAGTACTTTGAACGTAATTCCTCATTCTTTTCAACCATGTTGGGGAGTAAAGGTGCCCTTGCGTTTCGTAATCAATTCCTGACATTTGTAATCGAGGAGTTAGAGCGGGATGTAGATGTGACTACAGGGAAAAACCAAGGATTAAGTAAGGAATTGATTCTCAAATTTTTTGGAGCAGCTATCGTGGAGATCGTAGAAGCATGGTTTACCAATGGATTATCTGAACCGACTCAAGTCGTAGCAGAACAAGTGGGGATTTTGTTAGATAGAAATCTATAGCTCGCCTGCCAAAACACCTCCATATTTATGTACTTTAAATGAGAAAAGCCGCATCTTATGCGGCTTTCAATGTCTATTCAAGTCGGGATAAGAAAGTCCTCCACTTTCTTATCTAAACAAAATAAGTCTCCACGGGCCTTCAATCGCATGCCGCCTCACCTACTTGGTCAGTATTTGGGACACCATGAAATCACTAAAGTTTAACGAGGTTCATTTTCGGCGAGATATACCCGAGTTGCCTGCCCATTTTTACAATTTGTCCTCTATTTCATGTCCTGCCAGCTTTTGAAATCGTGAATGGCGAAGCCGGCATAGCTTGCGTAGTGCGCCAATTGATTATGGGCGGACTGCAGCTCTTTTTCCATCACTTCGCTGCTCATGGAATAGAATGAGACCCTCGGACCCTCTTTGCTTTTGAGCGTTTCTACAGCAACAACAACTTTCTTCTTCAGCGTGGAGGCCTCTCTCAGCATGGCCTGTGCATTTTCCACAATTCCATTGCTGCCTAATGCATGATTCCGATAATTCATGATGACGAGGCAATCGAACTTCTCCAGCATCCATGCGCTCATACTGTAATCCTTCCCCGGTACATTAATCGTATTCAGCCAAAATGGAACGTCGATCGCAATTTTCAAGCCGCTTCCTTTGGTTTCTTTCTCGATCAGTCTCATATTGTCCATCCAGCTTTCAAGAATCGTCTTATTGTCCTTCGTCCATTCACTTAGCGCATAAGGTTCAATATCGAAATGCAATCCCGAAAAGCTTGCTTCCGGACCAACAGAGGAGTTATAGGCTTTGACCCAGGCTATAAATTTTTGAATATCCTCCTGCTTAGACTTATAGGCCCATTCGGGACGACCCTCAAGTGCTTCCACTTGAATTCCTTCGCTCTTCGTTTTTCGAATAAAGCCCTCATATATTGCAGAATCTATATCTCTATCAACCTGAAGGTAAATAGATGTCACACCTTTCATTTTTGCGAAGCTTATAATTTTATCTTGATCTTGTTTGATGATGTTACTGTCCCATATCCATGTTCCTTTCGGAACACTGGCAACTGAGGACATAATGTTCACCCGATTGTGCGCAGGCTGCCAATCCACAATTGCATGCAAGGTTTCACTAATAAAGCGCAGCGGAACCATCGTGCGACCTTTTTTAAGCACCGCCGACCCTTCAAAGTCTACTCTTTTTCCATTCACCAGTGCATGATTATGGCCAATCACCAAAATAATGATGTCACGGTTAAGCGAGATCGTGATTTGTTTTAATTTTCCGTTCCATTTCGTAGTAGCTCCGAGCTTGTCGGATACAAAAGCAAGTGGAACCATCGTAAGGTTGGATTTCTGATCAACGTATGGGTGCTCATCTGGGAATTGTACTTCACGCCCATCCACGGATACTCGGACTTCAGAAGCGTAAATAGCGGGGGAAAACGCAGCTAAACTTAGCATGATAGCTAATGCGCATACTAGCAATTTTTTCATGGGTGACTTCCTCATCTTTTTGAATTTGTTCTTTTCCTTACTGTGCACGCATTGTCGCACAATGAGATTATAAGGTATGTAATTATTGGTAACAAGATCAACAGGCTCGATCGATGTGCAGAATTTGAAATAAAAGATGGCTTTTACATAAATCTCGCTGTTCTTGTCATCTTACACATAAGGAGGACAGAACTTGTAGCGTTATAGTACAAGAACTTGTACCCTTTGCCGTAACTCGCCCTTTTCGATTTCCTTCTTCTTATATACAAAATAAAACTTATTTACTATTATTTTTCCGTTTCCATTCTATCGCTCTTCGTTCCAAGTTCTGCACAAAATCAGGTTTACCTTACCATATCCTTCGATATCTTTAGGAAACTGTCGGGGGAGTCCTTCTGTTAACTTTCCGTATTCAATCGCGTCTTCATTACGCGATTGAAGGTAATCGCGAACCGCAAGATGACGTTCTATTTCAAATTCATTATCATATTGTTTCACGGATATCACTTAAAAAAGCCTGATAAGTCAGGCTTTTGTTAATTTTCGTTTTTTGCTTCATTCCCGTTTCCTGTCAGTTTTGGATAAATCGTCATAATTAAGGGCTTTCGAAGTCATGTGCTCAAAAGTTCCCTTCTCCAACATTTCTTGGCCCATGCGATGCAGCAGCGATATTGCGGCCCGAAAAGGTCCTGAGCCGGTGCTGATGCGCTGAATCCCTAGCGCTTCAAGTTCATTTGCGGAAGGCATCCCCGGCCCTGCCAATACATTGATCGGACAGCTTATTTCGTGGCGCAGTGTTTGGATGTCGGAGATTTCCTGGATTCCGGGGGCAAAAATACAATCTGCCCCGGCTTCCTGGTAAGCATGGGCCCGCTTGATCGTCTCTTCGAGCCTCACGGCAGGCGACATAGACTTGATCCAATAAGAATCGATCCGGGCATTGATAAAGAGAGGATAACCCATAGCATTCCCCAGCTCACGTATCACGGCTAATTTTTTTTGCTGGACCGGAATATCATGCAGCGGCGCTTGTCGATCCATGTTGCTGTCTTCAATGTTAATCCCCGCCGCGCCTGCCTTGATCACCTGCCTGACCGAGTCCGCGACTTCATCAAGCGTCTGACCATACCCGTCTTCCATATCCACGGTAACCGGAATATCCACGGTTTGCACGATCCTGCGGACCGTATCCAGCATCATATCGAAGGGCATATTCCGATCCGCATACCCATGGGAAACCGCAATGCCGGCACTTGTCGTGCCAATGGCCTTGAACCCGCACTTCTCGAAGCTTCTAGCACTCGCAGCATCCCATGCATTGGGCAAAATAAAGAAATTGGAATGAAGCTTTTTAAAGGCGGTAACCTTTTCAAGCTGTTTTGTCATGTCCATACTATACCCCTCCCCATCTATTTTCTCTGGCCTACTACTGTGTATAGTATAAACCGAGTACTATTCGATACTCATCGAAATATGAATGTATCGCACCAGATGAGAAGACCTGGTTTCTTTGCGAGGATGAATACAATAATAATCGCTCCGATACTGAATTTAAATGGAATGAATTTGAATTGCTCAGTTTGGAAGCAGCAATGGACGATGAGATATGGAAAGCAGAAATTACTGCGTGGTGGGATCATTGCCTGCCGATATGATCTTGAATTTGAAGAAGTTGAACAAGCAGCCCATAATCTTGAAGAGTTTTTTGAATTAATTATGTCGAACTCCATAGAGTTCCATTGATAGACAGGTAATGCATACAACCTTAGTTCGGTACTCAACCAGACTAAGGTGGTTGGTCTTCGACCCAGAAAATATTAATAATCTAGTAGACGGCCATTATCGTTCCATTGACCGTACATTTTGTTTTCTCTCGTGTTGGTTATGAATTTGTCTAATCTGCTCTTAAATAATTCCGGTTGATTCCTATAGCTTTGTATCGTGTCGATCCGCACTCTTTTATATAGATCCGGAAATGCCATGAAATTCTCATATACTTGCTTTTCCTTTTTTAGCCTTTGTTCTATGACCTCATCTATTCTGAATGAATCGGGATCCATGTCAGGAAGAACCCTTCTGCCTTCGTCACTCATGAACCCCAACTTTTCGAGGCGGCGGACACGTTCTTTATTCAATTCAGTCCATGAGCTTATTTTACTTCTAGGAGATAGTCTCTGGGCCAGCTCGGTTTCGGACACTTTCTTTTTGACTCCATCAATCCATCCAAAGCATAAGGCTTCCTCAACCGCGTCCAAATATAACAACATGTCAGGGGTTGGCGTCATACTAACCAAGACCCAGCAAGACTTCTCAGTCTTGCAATGGTTCTGCAGCCAAATCCTTAAATCCTCTCTCGTTGTTGCTGGCATTACATGCTCGTTTTTCATAGCTAAAACCCATCCTCGTCCTTTCTAAAGAGAATATCAAAACATGGCCTTTCATTGGAAGGCCATGTTTTGAATAATTTACTGTTTGTTTGAAATGACTTTATCAAGGAACCGATCTGCGTCACGATTAAATTTCCAGGCAACTCCAAACTTATCAACCAGCATACCAAAGCACGAAGACCAAGGAGTATCCGATAACGGCATCACAACATAGCCGCCAACAGACAATTGGTTAAAGTATTCTTCCAATGTTTGTTTATTCTCCATGACCAGACTAATAAGTATGTTGTTTCCTTTCACAAACTCACCCGTTACCGCCTTCATGGAAGGCAAAATATCCGACATCATGATTTTCCCGCCTGCAAATTCTACCGAAGACTCCATGATCATATTTAATTCATTTTCTGGCATTGGATAGTTTGGATCCTGCGGAAAATCTTTAAATTTCACTTTTTTTACCTCGTTCGCATTTAGAGCCTCCGAATAAAATTCAATCGCTTGTTCGGCGATTCCATCAAAGTTTAAATAGGCAATAGCTGACATAAAGTTGTACCTCCTTCTTTTGATAAATGAAGTATAATTTATTAGTGGTGACAGATGCATGTCACCATTTAAAAATTTGTACCAAAAGAGGGGCAGCTATGGAGAAGGTGGAGAGATTAATATCTATCATCATGATATTGCTGAAAAAAGATATCGTTTCAACAAAAGAATTCGCACAATTATTTAACGTTTCCAAGCGAACGATTCTTCGCGATATGGAAACACTGAGCTTATCCAACATTCCCATCTATTCTGTTCATGGAATTCATGGCGGATACGGTATTATGGATGAATACAAGGTGGATAAACGACTTTTAAGCAGCTCCGACTTAGAAAATATATTGACTGCGCTCGGCGGATTGGAACAAATTCTAATTAGCGAGGAAGTTGAAATCACGATTAGAAAAATGGAAGCCATGGTTCACCCCATGTCCAGGAAAGGTTCAATCCAACTGTCATTTTATGATTGGGAGGGTCGATCCGAGATTCTTCAAACCTTGAAGACATGCCAAGAATCGATATTAGCGAAAAAGTTAATTTCGTTTGATTATATAGATAAAAATGGCACGATATCGAATCGAATCGTCGAGCCGTATCAGCTTCATTTTAGCGAAACGAGTTGGTATTTGAAGGGATTCTGTTTACATCGTCAGAGCTATAGAACATTTAAATTATCCAGGGTCGATAATCTCAATATGGATGAAGAAACCTTTATCCCGAGGGATTACGGATTAGAACAAAATACAGCCAGTTATCAGCCACAACTAGTCGCCGTTAAAGCGTTGATTTCGCCCAGCATCAAGGATCAATTTATTGAAAGGTACGGTCGAAAGAGTATTGAAAACTATAGTTCTGAATATTTCCTGGCTACCATCCATGTTCCTAAGGACAGTAATGGATTTCAATTTTTAGCAAGCTTCGGTACAAATCTCGAAATCGTAGAGCCTAATTCATACGTGGAGGATTTTCGCAATTATTTGCTTAAAATGGTCGATAAATATTCTTAAAAGTTCTCTTTTCACATGAACATGTTGGTGACTTGTAACGGGTCGCTGACTCTTGCTGCCAACACAAAAACACCTTCAAGACCGTCTCCATATCTTACGACATAGCTACGTTCTCCTGAAGGTGCTCTTCTTTACCGATTCGTCACTTCTCCATCGCGGTACCGGCGCCCTTCAAGCCCAGCTGGGAGTTGAAGAGCTGCTCGATCCGGGTGCAGGTATCCGCCGGGGTTTCCATGCCAGCCCACAGCAGATTCAGCTCATCCAGCAGCGTCAATATTTCAGATTGGCTCATGTTGAGGATATGCAGCGGATAAGCATGCGGCAGCACCTCGAGATAACGGTTATAGTGCTGCGGATGAATGTCCGGATTCAGCAGGCTGTCATCTTCGGCCACTGACCGCAAAACCGGAATGGTGCATCCGTATTGTTTTAGCAGTTTCTGTGCTTCCTCGCCTGTCATAAAATCCACGAGTTTTTCGGCGATATTCCGATGACTGCTCGCAGCGTTGATCGACAGACCCCCACCTAGCAGTATAGTGGCGGGTTTGGTCCCTTTCGGCAAGGTCATCACATCCCAGTCGATGGAATGGTCGCGGAATTCATTCATGAAATAATAAGTGGACATGATCATCGCAACCCGTTCCTTCATAAACAGGCTTTCGGCTAGATGGCTGCTGCCATGGGAAAAGATCGGCGACACATGCTCCTTGTACATCAGCGATACGCAAAACTCCAGCGCTTCGATGTTCCGCTCGTCCGCCATCGAGCTCCGGCTGCGGTCTGCAGCCATGATGCTGCCATCATTTTGAAGCAGAAAGACCGGCCAGCGGTTGGGGGACGATGAGAAGCAGAAGCCGTAATGATCGGTCATTCCGTCTTCGTTCGGGGCCGATGTGCAGGCTTTGGCCGCCTCCAGCAGCTCCTTCCAGTCACCAAGACTGACAGGGTGAGGCAGGCCGTGCTGACGGAAGATCGAACGGTTATAGCAGATGACTACCGGAGAGAATACAAACGGCGCCGCGAGCATGCCGCCTTCATGATTGAACAGCTCGAAGACCCGCGGATAGCTGACCCCTTCCTCCATGAGACGGGGAGGAACATATCCTGTCAGCAGATTCGTGCGCCCGCTTTCGGTCCATTCCCGGAAATGCTGATCCGACATAATAAACAGATCAGGCCCTTGACCGTCCTCCATTGACCGGATGATGGTTTCGGTGTAGAAATCCTCGGAATACAGCACCATCTCCACCTGAACGAACGGATGCTTCCGCTCGAACGCCTCGATCATTTTTTCGATAATCGGAATTTCATAGGAGGAAGAGAACCAAGCGAGTCTCAGCACGACAGGCGTTCTGTCTTCATCCGGCAGCTTCACCCGGTTGCCCTTGCCCGCGATTTTCTCGATCAATCCTTCGTTCACCAGCTCATCCAGCGCCTTCCGGATCGATACCCGGCTCATTTCATATTTCTGACTAAGCGTATTTTCCGGCAAAATAAATTCACCCGGCTGAATAACACCGGCAACGATTTCATTCCTTAATTCTTGGACAAAGCGTTCATAACGCTCATGAAATTCATTTCTTCTACGCAACAATATATACCGCTCCTATACATGTCTATAACATTCAGTATATCATGAGGGACAACAGGATTCCATGCACTGTGGTTAAAGAACGCGTATATATTTTACTCCGCAAGCTGTTTTTCAAGAAAAGCATAGGCGCGCTGCCGGATATCCGGCGGAAAATCATGCCCCTCATGACCGATCCAGCACTCGAAAGCAGATGAAGCGCCCAGAAAATCATACAAACCATCCAGTTCCCCCAGTCCCGTGACAATCTCCCTCCAGTTCGGAAAAATCGGGTCTCGCGTTCCGCACCACATCAACATCGGCACCGGAGCCGCAAGCGCCGCGATTTCATGCCACTCAAACGGAAGGGAGCCGTTGCTCAGGCTGTCCGTAATGGATGGGATATGGGAAAACCATTCCCGAAAGCCCCAGCGGTTCGGCTCCGGATCGCCGCGGAACATCGTAAATCCGCAGCTCGAGACGACGGCCTTGATTCGTTTATCCATTCCGGCCAGAAACCAGCCGTTATAGCCGCCCAGCGAGTGGCCGATGACGCCGGTCCTGTGTGGATTTACCTGCGGCAGCGAGGTCAGCACGTCGACCCCTGCCATGGTATCGGAGAGCATTTTGCCGACTACGGTCCACGCAGGGTGCCGTTGATAGAACGGAGCCGTTTGAAACGGCGCTTCCCCTTCGTAGATTCGGTCGCCGAACGTAATGGAGTCCGGAGCCAGCACGGCAAAACCGCGCTGTACCAACTCTAGGCCGTACTGCCGGTTCGCCCGTCCGGAAGCCAGACATACATCGTCTTTTCCATACTCGGTTGTCGGGTGAAGGGCAAGTACAGCAGGAAATCCTCCTACAGCAGGCTTTCCTGAAGGGAGCAACAGATAAGCCGGGATCGAATCCCCGTCCGGTGATTGGTACATGATCGCCTGTCTTATGTGATCTTCTTCCTCATGCACAGAAAGTACCTGGATGCCCCCGCTGTCTGCGACGGCTCTCGGCTTATAATCAACCGTCTCCGGGGTCTCCCCCAGCAGCTGCAGCCATCGCGCTCTCAGCCTGGACTCCTTCTCCATCCAGGCCTCAAGGGTATGGATTCCCTCCAACAGCGGCACAATTTCCCCATTAAACTGAGTCATAAAAGTAATCACTCTCCTCTTCCATCCGATACCGCCACAGCTCAGCACCGGAACCGAAATACACGCCTCCGTTCAGGCAGGCGATTCCGCTGGTCGCTTCGACCGGAAGCACTTCCAGCAGTTCCGGCTGCATGCTCACCGTATTTACGGTGAATAAAGCCCCGCTCAGCAGACCCAGAAGGAATGGATGCCCCTTGCGTTCTATCATGAGCAGTCCCTGCCGGACAATACCGCCCCAGGAAGAAAGATCGCGGCAATGAATGATCTTTTGCAGTCCTGCATCATAAACAAAGAACACCGATTCCGAGGTCAAGCCATAGAGAAGTCCGTTTGCGCCGGAAATCAGCTGAGCGATTTCCCTGGCACCCGGAACCGGTACCCAGCGCCGAATCACTTGTCGGGCAGGCCAATTCAACTCATACATCACCGCTTCCTCGGCCGTGCTTATCCCGCCGCCGGGCGTCTCGATGCTGGTGCCGCCGAACACCCTGCCATCCGGCAGCACTGCAAGTGAAATCGTACTCTGCCCGCTGACCATTTCCCGGTTCTCCAGCATCTCCACCTGCCCGGCCTGCACATCCACGATGCCGATCCCGCCTCCTGCCGCACCATAACCGGGAAAGCCGCCGTACAACACATGGCGGCCGTCCGGATGAGCGGCTGCGCATCTCGGCCTGTGGACAGCAGCATTTTCATAGATCAGGCGGGGATTCCGATGGGGTCCTGGATCCGTACACCATTCTTTCGCCGTATCCAGCAAATGGATCATGCCCCCGGCATAAGCCGCACCCACGATGATGCTACCTTGAGCCGCATAAGCGGCAATATTGCCGCCGCCTCCCCTCTCCACGATATCGCCGCCCCAATCGGTCAGATGCCCGGCTGCGGTATCGTACGTGAACAAATGAAGCGGATGATTGGAAGTGCCGTATAGAACGCCGTCCGGACCACTGAACAGCGGGGAGAGTGGCGTTCCGCCTCCTTTGTAGGCAAGCGGAAGCCGGCTCAGGCTTCCGTCCGCTTCCATGATTTCGATCTGCCTGTCGGACAGCTGCCATTTCAGCAGCACTCGACCGCCGTCAAGGTCCAGGTGCAGCTTGTTGTAACCTGCCCCCTTATACAGGGACGGGCTGACCTCCTCCGCCGGCACCTGCTCTGCCCCCTGCTCACTCAGCAGGTACCATATGCCGTCTCCGTTCTCCCCGGATGGCAGCCAGCCGTAAACGGCGCCGTCGCAGCCTTGGTGAACGGCAGCGCTGCCTGTCGTACCCGGCGGTCCCTCCAGTACGATCTCAAGCTCTCCGGTCTCCTCATGAAAACAGGCGATGGCCGGCGACGACGTGCCCAGTCCTGCATAGACCTTCCCGCCGCTCCCGCAGGCAAGCGTCATGCCATACTTCCTCTCGGCATCCAGCCTACATAAGGTACGCGAGGAGTCTGACGAGGCATCGAGCTCAATCAGATAGCTTCCCGGGTAAGTTGTTGCGTAGACCCGAGCTTCTCCATTCACGGCAAATGCAAAGCCGGCTCCCTCTTCCCCTTCAGGTACCCGGTACTGACCAACAAATGCCGGTTTGAACGGATCTACAACGTAAAAATAGCGGCCAGCTCCCGTATAGAACCATCCCCGGGAATCACTGATCGACGCAAACGGATACTGGCCCTCACCTCCTGGAAAATAAAGCTGTGTGCTGTTTCCTGTTCCCGGATCCGTGATCAGCACATATCCCCGGGCGGCGATTATGATGCGTTCGGTCCCGTCCGCTCTCTGGCACACCGCTGCGGATCTGCTCTCGTCAATGTCAACGGGGACGCCGATCCGCTCAAAAACCCCCACCGTCGCCGTTACCTTGCCGTCGTTCCCTTCTTCCGTATTATTCATCGCTTTTCGCATAGTAGGCGCCCACCTTGGCAACCGCCTGAATGATATGCTCAATATCCTCGGGCGAGTAGAATTCGTTCATCGGAATCTGCACCGCCGTGTCTAAAATTGCCTCCGCGACAGGACAAAGGCCAGGCTCATAAGAGACGCTGCTACCGTCAAACGGAACATGGCTCCCTGGATAAGCCTGCCGGTTCTGGAACAGCGGCTGCATATAGCATACCTGCGGGATATAGCCGGCACGGTTGGGGATCCCCTCTGCCTCCAGCGCCCTGCAAAACTCTTCGCGGCTGCAGGTCAGCTTATCCAGGTCGAGGCGCAGCATATAGAACCAGTATGTACAGTCGTGCTCCGGGTCGACCCGCGGCGGAATGACGCCCTGGATTCCCTGCAATCCTTCATTGAGCCGGTCGCCGTATTGCTGACGCCGCCCGCAAATCCAGGGGAGCTTCTTGAGCTGGGCGATTCCGACGGCTCCCTGCAGCTCTGTCATCCGGTAATTCGGCGCAATATAGCTGATTCCCCGGTCAACCGTGGTGCCGAGACGGCGGTAGTTTTTGTCCGCAAAGGCGTGAACGGTTTCGTAATCCTCGGGCTTTCCCGAGTTGATCAGCACCATGCCCCCGTCCCCGGTGGAGATATGCTTGAAATCGTTCGTGCTGAAACACCCGTAATCGCCGATGGTACCGGCCAACCTGCCCTTGTACCGGGTCAGGTAGGCCTGTGCGCAATCCTCGATGACCTTGATGCCATGCTTTCTCGCGATCTCCATGATCGGGTCCATATCGCACGGATATCCCGCCAGATGGACAACGAGGATCGCTTTCGTTCTCGGAGTAATGCAGGCTTCGACCGAGGCCGGATTCAGATTGTAAGTGTGCGGCTCAAGATCGGCAAACACGGGAATCGCATTCTGGTACAGAATGCCGATCAGCGTTCCCTGGTCCGTAATTGGGCTTGTAATGACCTCATCCCCTACGGAGACGCCAGCCGCACCCAGCGCGACATGAATCGCCGCGGTGCCGGAGGATGTTGCTACACTGTATTCCCGGCCATACATCGCATTGAAATCGGCCAAAAACTGTTTAACCTTGGTGCCGAAATGATAAAACAGCGTGTTCTGCTCCAGCGCTTCGAGCAGTTGCGCGGCCTCCTCTTCCCCGAATCTTTTGCCTGTGCCAAAAGGACCGGTCTTGACCGGCGCCCCCCCATCAATCGCTAACGGTGCCACTGTCTGATTCCTCCTCATTGTCGTTATTCGGCTGCTGTTTTCATAATGCTCGCAGCTTCTGCACACGGCCGCCCAAAGCGAATGACCGCCTGCGAAGCTGATAGCTCCACCTCTGCATCCGACGGCTGGCGCACTACCGCTCCCTGCGGAAGATTCTCGGTGATGAGAGTACCGTCTGCGCCTACCCGGAGCACCGCTGCTCGTCTGGCCTGCTCCCAGCGGGTGATCTCCTCGCTCGTCCAGAACGCATAACCGAGCCGCTTCGCGGTTTCGACCGCTAGCGAAAACGCATGCCGGACGTTCCCTAGATGATGGATGTGCTGCTGGTGAAACAGAAAATGGGCGACGCCGCGAACTTCCGCCACCTTTTTGAGAAACGGGGCGATCACCGACGCATCCGAAAGCGTGGGATGCTCCAGGTCCTGGGTCAGAAAGCCGATCTGCAGCACCCGGTATAGCCGGTTGCGGTCATTCGAACGAGCGATCGGGTAATACGGATGGCTGGTACCGAACGGAAAGCCGACATTTCCTTTTTTGCTCGGTCCTCTTGTTTGATCCGCTTCGATGCCGTTCTGCTCGCACCATACATAGAGCTCTCCCCAGCCCTCAAAGCGGGTATAGTGGTTCTTGTTCGAAATGACCGGCGCGCCGCTGGTACTCCGGATTATGTTCAGTTGACGGGAAAATTCCTCGGCGCTCCATATCCCCTTCTCCTGCTCCAAAGCATTATAGTGAAATGCCAGCTCATGCCCGGCAGCCTGAATTTCTTTGTAGAGCGACGGGGAATAGCCCGGCTCGATCATGCACCAGGTCGAGCGAACGCCGTTTTCCTGAAGCACGCTCAGGGTCGTTCGGGCCGCCTCCTCCATGTTGAAGTCGCTGTCGTGTGATATCATGGCCACCTGATTGACGCCTTCCGGCCAATAGTCCATAAACGGAAGCGTCATTCCCAGCGCATCCGCTTCCTCCAACAGCTGACGGACCATCACCTCGCGCCACCAGTCTGCATACGGCGTATCAAAGTATGGCATTCCGGTCTCCGTCACCGAGCGGTCCTCATTCCAATCCAGCTCACACCGGTCATCGGCCTTCAAAATGCCTTCGTCCACCGCTCCGGTACCGTCCGGTGCGGGGATGCCGTCCTGGACGACCGGGCCGCCGCCCTGCTGCAGCAGAACGATATTCGCGGGGATGTCCACATTCCAGCGGATCAGCCGGCCTGCACCTAGCGGAAACTCCAGAACGGCTGCGGCTGCCTCGGTTCCCGCTATACGGAGTCGGCGCAGAACGCCATTCGCTTGAACCGGGATGACGGAGTTCTCTGACACCATCCACGGATCGCTGCTTACCGCCCTTAGAACCGGTATGCCTTGCGCATAACTTAACCCTGACAGGTCCCCATACACCGCATCCCGGATGGCAAAGCGGCTACAGCCCAGCCGGCCGGCCATGCGGTTCAATCCGCCGTAACTGATGAGCGTCGCTCCTCGGCGGGCCCACTGCTCCAGTCGGTTCAGATCCTCTTCCATCTCTCCTGGGTGCAGTACGACGATGATATCGGGTTCATATGACTCAAGGGATTCAGCATTGTCAAACCTTGCAAAAGGAATGCCCGCATGACCAAGCACCTCCTCCACATAAAGCTGAAACAGGTCCTGACCGTGTCCCCAGAAGTATTCCGCCGACTGCCTGTTAAACCACAGACCGATTTTCGCTGTCTTTTTCATGATACATGTCTCCCTCCTCCACAGCTCGCATTCCCATAGGCTCTAGATATGCCAATGCAGAACAGGGGCAAAAAGATTTGCCCCGCTGTCCTACAGATCATGTACAAAGCGTCATTTCAAAAGTCTCACTTAAACAGGGCCTTCGGATCCTTCTCTTTGATATTCGCGTTGTATTCCTGGATGATCTGGGCACCGCCTTTGTCCAGATACTCCTGAACCAGTTTATCCCAATCGGAAACCGGACGGGTGCCTGCAATCATTTTTACCTGTTCATCCATGACATACTTTCTCATATCGGCGCCTTTCGAGTTGTCGGTCGGCGACTCCAGTCCATTGATCGGGTTAGCATAAAGCTTGATTTCCCTATACATTGATTCGATCTCCTCCACGAGATCGACCAGCTGCTTGGTCTGATACGTAATGGAGTAATCATTATCGAAATCCTGGGGCGCCCACGAAGTGTTATCAACAAAATAAGTGGAAGGCGCAAGTCCGTCGGATGCGAAATTCTCCTTGTTGACCTGCACGCCGTCCTTCATGTCATAACCCACACCGACTTTGCCCGACCACCAATCAAAATCGGCGTTTTTATCATTCCGCTGATCCTGCGGATAGAACTGGCGGCCGAAATCAATCATTTCGAAAATCTTCTTCAGCTTTTCCGGCTCATCGGCAAGTTTGGCGCTCAGCACGGTAATTCCGTTGTAGCCCGCCCCGGACGTAAGCCCTTTGTTGCCGTATTTGTCTTCGAAAGGGCCAAGACTGATAAACTGGGCATCCGGATGAATACTGAGCAGGCCGTTCATGTAATCCTGCGACATGCCGCGCGGCGTTCCAATAAAGATGCCTGCTTTGCCGGAATAGAACTCCTTGTTGGTGTCTCCCCAGTTCAGGATGGCGTAGTCCTTCGTCATCGCTCCCTGCTTGTAGAGCTCAGACAGCATCGTAATGAACTCCAGGCGGCCTTCACCGATAATGCCCGGGATGTAGTTGCCCTGCGCATCCTGGTGGTACCAGGCATCCGGGTCCCAATACGGTCCCTGGTTGAAGTTCGGGTTAATGTCCTGGCCGATGGCGATCCCGTAGGTGTCCTTCTTGCTGTTGCCGTCCGGATCTCCGTTCGTGAATGCCAGCGCCACTTCTTTCAGTTCCTCATAGTTCGTTGGTGTTTTCAGGTTCAACTTGTCGAGCCAGTCCTTACGGATGACCGTCACCACCTGATACTTCGGAGAATACTGCGGGATGGCGTAAATCTTGCCGTTCACCCGCATGGCATCCCAGATGAAATCAGGCACCACTTTAAGCGACGGATACTCCTTGATATAAGGCTCGATGTCCAGGAAAGCCCCTTGCTTCGCAAATTTATTGTAGCGGTTCTTGATGTCAGCCGACATAAGTCCGATCACATCGGGAATTTTACCTGAGGCGAACACAGCGTTGATCTTCTCATCAAAGGCGGTATTCGGCACAAAAACAGGCTTGTAGTCGACTTTAAATTTCTCGTTGATCATGTCAAGTCCCGGACTTGAAGTCGGTGGCGGATCACCGTAGCGAAAATCAATCGTTGAGATCTCATACGTCTGCTCTGTCTGTGCCGGTTTCTCCTCCCCCCGAGTGGTCGTTCCAGGTTTCTCCTCCGCTTTCGGCTGGCCGCCGCATGCAGCCAGGCTGACGGAGAGCAAGGCTGCCATCACTGCGGTAAGTCTGCGCTTCTTTAACATGTACTTTCCCCCATTCTTATCAATGTTGGAGTGTGACCTCCATTTATGATTCATTCGGACAGCTTATCCGGCCGTTCGAAGTCATCAACCCTTGACGGCGCCCAGCATGACGCCCTTGGCAAAGTGCTTTTGCAGGAACGGATACACGATCAGGATCGGCAGGGTCGCCATCAGAATGGCGGCCATCTGAATCGTTTCGGGAGGCGGCGGATTGTCGAGGAACATGTTATCTCCCCCGAGCGTGCCTGTCGTTTCCCCCACCACCACAATCTGTCTCAGCACGACCTGGATCGTCCATTTGGCCGGATCATTGATGTACAGAATCGGCGCAAAATAGTTGTTCCAGTGCGTGACCGCATAAAATAGGCTGAAAGCCGCCAGCGCAGGCTTCGAGAGCGGCAGGATGATGCGTCCGAAAATTTGCAGGTCATTCGTGCCGTCCACGATACCCGCCTCGATCATATCGCTTGGTATGTTCATGAAAAATTGGCGGATGACAATCAGGTTGAAGGGCGCGATGGCCACCGGCAAAATAAGCGACCAGATGGAATCAAGTAGCCCCGTTTCCTGAACGACCAGATAGGTAGGAATCATACCGGCCGAGAACAAGAGCGCAAATACGACCATAAACATGACGGTACGCTGGCCGACGATCGGTCTTGACAAGGCGTATGCCATCGTCGCCGTAAAAAACAGATTGACGATGGTACCGAGCACGGTAACCAGCGACGTGTTCAGCAGCGCCTGTCGGAACGTCCTGGAGGCCCAGATATATTCATAGGCGTCGGTCGTCCATTTGGACGGCCAGAGCAGCAGTTTGCTGCCCAGAAAATCCTCGAACGAGGAAAATGAAACCGAGAACAAATATACAAACGGAAACAGCATGACTGCGGATATGACAAGCAGCAGACTGATATTCACGCCGCTGAACAAGCGGTCCGCGATGGATTTTTGCTTCATATGTCGTTCTCCTCCCAGAAAGAATCGAAGCCCCTAATATACGCCCTGCTCGCCGAACCGCTTCGACAGCTTGTTGGCGGCCATAACCAGCACAAGACCGACCAGACCCTTGAATACGCCGACCGCGGTGGAGAAGCTGTAGTCCGACTGCTGGATCCCCTTGTAATACACAAAGGTGTCGAGCGTATTGCCGATGTGCATGTTAAAGGCGTTCAGCTGAAGGAACACCTGCTCGAAGCCGACCTCCAGCACGTCGCCCAGACGTATGATCAGCATGATTATGATCGTGCTGCGGATGGCGGGCAGCGTAACATGCCAGATTTGGCGGAAGCGCCCTGCGCCGTCCATGACGGCCGCCTCGTAAAGAGCCGGGTTGACGCCTGCCAGCGCCGCCAGGAAAATAATCGTTCCCCAGCCGGCTTCCTTCCAGATGACCTCCAAAACCAGAAAAGCTCGGAAATAATCGGGCTCGGTGAGAAATGGGATCGTCTGCTGCAAGCCGAACAATTCTCGCAGCACGTCGTTAATCAAGCCCTCGTTGCGGAAAAAGATCGTCACGATGCCGACCACCACGACCCAAGACAGAAAATGCGGCATGTAAACGATGGACTGCAGCCCTCTTTTCAAGAGCGGATTTGCTACCTCGTTCAGCATGATGGCCAGAATGATCGGCGCCGGAAACGCGAACGCGATTTGCAAAAAGGAAATGGTCAGCGTATTCCAGATAACCTGGATAACCTCCGTGCTTTCGAAAATCCGGGCAAAATTCGCAAAACCGACCCAAGGACTCTCCGCGAACCCCCGGAACGGGCTGTATTCTTTAAAGGCAAGCGATATGCCCAGCATGGGGAGATACCGGTACACGATAAAGTAAAGCAGGCCCGGCAGCAGCAGCAGGTATAGATAACGGTCCCTCCACATTCGGCTCCGGATTCGCTTCCAAGCGCTCTTTTTGGCGGGAGCGGATGGATTGACCTCCGAAATCACGTTTTCCACACAGCTTCTCTCCCTTCCGCCTGACCACCTCTGCCGATATTCATAAGATTCCATTCATAATAGCCAGGTGGTGCGGTTTGTTCGACTTCCACGCCAGCAGTTATCTGCTTTAGCTTGAAGGAGACCTCTACATGATGGTGGTTATGCACAATGCAGGTTGAACGGCGGGCATCGCTGTATAGGCTCAGAGGCAGCTCCGCCTCAAAAGCGATGTCTCCGCCGGACAACCGTTCAGCCTTCCACAAATTAAGCATGCCGTTACCGGATATGCGGGCGGCTTCTCCCAGAAAAGTCATGCCCCGGTAGCGGGCTTCCACAGCGTCAGCGCAGAACAGCCAGATATCCTCCGCCTCGCCCGGCCTTCCCACCGTTAAACCGGAAGTCAGGCTTCCGGTATCCTGCTCCTCCTGACGGATGGCCAACCTCTCGCCGTAATGGACCCGCGGATTGATCAGCGTGATGAACCGTCGTCTTTTGCCTCTCGTGCCACCGACAGCTACATAAGAACCGTAGGTTTCAGCCCCGGGGTACTCGCGGAGGGTGAGCACCTTCTCCTTAGGAAAAGGAAACATGAGCTGCAATGCGGCGCTTTCCCCTTGGAATACAACGGATTCACTTCCCAGATTCTCGCCCGGAGCCTTGGGCTCTTCTCCATCCAGAACCGCCGAAGTCGTATGAAACAGCAGCTCGGCCTCATCCGATTCCTGATGAAGCTCCACGTCATCCACGATGAAGTAATATGACGAATCGATATGTAGGACAGATCGCCGGTAGCGTTTCAGCAGCCCGCCATAGCTTTCGGCAGCGTCCCCGACAACCGCCTCAAATGACGGGAGTAACAACTCCTCCCGGAGACCCCCGCCACCCAGGTGGATCTGCCCCTGACCATTGACGAGCAGCGAATTGTGGCCGACCGTGCCGGTCGTGTAATCCGCCTTTGGACCGGGTACATAATCCTGGTAGCCGGGATTGATCAACAGCCACTCTCCGCCGACATTGATCACCAGATTGTTCTGGTCCTTGTGATTATGGTCCTTCGCCGAGCTGCTTGAAGTAAAGCACAGCAGATGATCCTCATCACCCCATCCCGACCGCAGGACGGCCCAGCCTACACTCCGGAATACCGCGGAAGCACGATTGCCGTACAACTCTGATGGGCTTGCAGGTGAGATCTCTTTCCGTAAATAAAGAAGCGATGCATGATGCGTTGCAGCATGCTTGTGCAGGTACCACACCGCTGCCGGATGGCCGTAATGGGTAGCTGTCATGGCCATGAGGTAAGCGATATCCAGCTTGGAAAACGAATCCGACAGATTCGGGAACGAGCTTTCTTCTCCCGGCGCCAGCAGCCGGAAAAAACGTTCAGGAAGCTCTTCCCGCAAATACGGATGCTGAACCAGGCCGTCATCGCCGCTGATTCTCCGATAAAGATCCGCCGCCATCCAGGCATGGCGCGCAGCCACATTGTCGTACAGCAGCCCCTCTGTTTCTCCGGACACCTTTTTTCGGTCCAGATAGCTTTGAAGATAACTAAGTCCTGCTTGCAAATATTTGGCGGCAAACGGGTTCTCATCCATGATGGCCGCTGCACCGTACACCATTGCCACCTGCTTGGCTGCCACGATGTTGTGCATATCACGTCTTCCGATATCGATGGCCAGCGGATGCAGCCCTTTTTCCAAAATGGCTTCGCGAATGGATCGCCGCTCTTCTTCCGTCAGCAAGCTGTGTATGGCATCATAAGCGCACGAAGCGCCTAGCAGCAGATGGGCGTTGCTCAGATTTCCTTCCGCGCCCCGCTCATCAAACTCGTACCATTTGCCGAAGGCGACCAGGGACAACAGATGCTGCTTCACTCGAACCGCATACTTTTCCTCTTCCGTCACCAGGAAGGCCGTGGACATGACGACCAGCCGCTCCTCTATCGCTCTGGCATACATCGTCCAGAACGGGAAGAAGGTATGGCCTTGCGGTTCTGGTACCCGCTTTGGCTCCGTTAGGGGCAGCACTATCTTCCACCGATCCGATATGGAGGGATACAGCACCTCGAAGTTATCTTCCTCCACATAGGCGTCCGCTTTTGCCAAGTATCCGGCCCATAGCCCGGACGCATCGATTACCCTCGCGGAACTGCCGTCATCCCTCTTAATCCGTTCCCGAAATTCAGCGAGTTCCTCTTCCGAGAACAAAATCCTCGGACGGTCCTTCAGCTTCAATTTCGTGGGTTGACCAGCCTGCCTTACAAGAATCCTCCATTTAAACACTGAAAATCTATCGTCCAACAGGTCTAAGGCAATTTCGGTCTCGCCCGGCTTTAACCCAGTGATCAAGCTGCCGTTCACCCCAACGATCTCCGGGTCACAGCAAGTAATGCTAAAGGTCGTATCCGATTGCGGCTCCATTCTTCCGCAGGGGTACACAAGCATGAAGTTAAGCCGATGTTCCTCCCCGATCTCCAGCATCGAGGGCTTAATAAATTCCATCCGCAGCAACAATCGCAAGCTCCTCCTTTAATAAGTGAGTTTCTTTCTTTTCAATGAATCAAGAAAACGCTGTCATAAGTTTTTGCAACAAAGCGCAAATCGAAGCTATCCGTCGTTCCGTAACTTCTGGTTGCCATGCTTCAAATGAATTATCTCGTTAATATACATGTATATTACTTGTATGTATAATGATCTGTCAATTCAAAATTTTGTCTTATTCATCCAACTGCAACGTGATCAACAGGAAGCATATCCCCTTCATACGGCCTGTTACAAGGAAACTTGCCCGTTCCAAAGCGTTAGGCTGTAACCCTATTTATTTCCGACTTAAATCCTTGTTGTTAATCTCGGATCCGTTACTTGCGGCGTCCGATAAGGTGAATCCCAATGTAAAGCAGCACCAAACATTCCATTTGGTGCCGCCTTTTTTTGGCTTGCTATTTAACCGTAACTACACATTCCGCCGTCTTGCTGCCATCCAGTGTCGTGACGTTAATAACCGCCGTGCCCGGCTGCAGTCCTTTGACGACTCCGGCAGCGCTGACGGAAGCAACCGCGCTGTTGCTGGAGGTCCAGGACACATTCTTTACCGTTGCAAAAGATGGCTGAACCTCCGCTTTTATTTCGGCCGTTTGATCGACGGACAGCTCGAGGGTGCTGACGCTTAGACGCACCTCAGTAACCTCAGCTTTGTTATCCTCGATCACATGGCGCCAGAGCTCGTTACCGGTCACAAAGTACAGGTTGCCCATGTTATCCCGTGATAACCAGGCGGCCTGATTCCTCATGATCGTCATTTTTTTGTCCTCAGGATGGATGGAGAACAGCTTGCCACTCATTGTTCCGTAGACGAGGCCGTCTTTCCCGATAACGAGACTCGCATCTCTCCACTGTCCGCCCGCTTCCGGAAACTTCTCGTCATGATACACCACCTCTCCGGACGAAGGGTCATAAATAAATAGCGTGCCCATGGCAAAACCCCAGATATTCCCGTCCGGACCTTCAATCAGTGAAGTGATAGCTCCTTTCCCGGGGACAGGAACCAGTTCCCTTTCCTTGACTCCCTTCGCAATGTCCCACACCAATAACTTCGCTTCACTTTCAGTCGGCGTGCTGCCGAGACCTCCACGGATTGAACTGCCTGCATAAATCTTTCCATTCTTGTAGGCCAAGGACACGATGCTCTGATTCGGCACGATCTGCGTATGAACCGACAAATCATGGGTTGCCGGGTCATAGACGCTGAAGGCTCCACCAAGCTTACCGTAGTCCGGAACCGTGCCAATGAACAGCTTGTTTTCCGCTCCCTGCATAGCAAATGGACGATCCTGCAGATGATCGGTTTTCAAATCAAACAGCTTGTTCACCGTTCGGTTGGTACCGGAGCTTCTCCAGGGCTTCGTTGTGTCATATTCAAAAATATTGGCGCCCGGATAGGTGCCAAAGTACATTTTGTCTCCGATGGAGGTCATCCCTTCGGTTTGCCCGATTGAGTTATTGGTGGAGAGCCCGGTGCTCGGATCATAGATGCCCATGCCGCCGGGAAGAAAACCACCGGCATAAATTTTCCCGTCCGGTCCCTGTCCGGTAATATGCAGATCGATAGGCTGCTTAGGAAGCGGCATGATGACCTGCTTCAGCGTTCCCTGCTCCAAATTGTATTTGATCACTTTTGCCGAAGCATTTCCGCTAACGCCGATCAGCGTCGGACCGGGATAATCGGGGTCATCAATCAAGGCTGATCCCCAACCTATTACGTTGGAGACAAAGTTGATCTTTTCACTGCCTGTGTATATTTCCTTCACTTCGTTGGTCGACAGATCATAGCTTTTTAGAATGCCGCCGTAAGTAAAATACACCTTACCATCGTGCGGTTCGGACACCCCCCTGGAGTGAATCAGCTCATCATCTTTAATCACTGCGCCGGTTCCTTTATCCAGCACGATCATTTTGTAGCCGGGATCCATCTTTAGAAACAGCTTGTCGCCTACGATGTTCAGATCATAAGTGCTCGTCAGATTATACTGCGCCGGCATGATGTTGGTCTTCTGATCGGTATTCAAATCATGGCGAATAAGATAGTTTTTCGTTCCACCGCCTCCGACATACAGGACGTTCTCCTCCTTGTCGTAAGCCACACTCCGCGGATAAATCTGACCCGGTACAGGGTTGCCGAAATTCGTAAAGCCTTTTACCGGGTCATATTCGAACACGGAGCCTGACGGGTAAACACCACCGTAGATTTTGCCATCCAATCCCGGAGTCAGCTCGAAGAATTGAGTGGTTTGACTGGACGTGCCCTCGGCTGGGTCACCGAGATTGACAATCGTATCGGTCGACGGATCATACCGGTAGAGTGAAGCGGTGCCGTAGGAACCGAGATAAACCCTGCCGTCCGTTGCTACCGCCATCCCCCAAGCCCCGGTTGACCCCGGAAGATCGATCGCCTTTAACGTCTCCTCGGTCTGAATATCGACGACAACGAGCTGGGCCGGATCGCCGACCTGAACCATATAAGCGACATCGCGTCCGTTTTCATTGCCGAACACTGCCCGCATGACATAGTTGTTATACACCTGGATGCCCAGATTTTGATAGGCGGGAACGACTTCCACGGATTCCTCGTCTTCTGCCAGCACGTCGCCGCTTTCGCCGTCGATCAGCCGATAGCTGAAGGTGTACTTACCGATTTCCGAAAATTTAATCCGCCAGTCCTTGGTGGAATGGTCGTCTGCCGGCAGCTCAAAACCCGGCTTTCCGTAATCCCCGCTGTTCAGTATCGAGTGATGTCGTCCCTCTTCGTCCTGAACCGTGAACATAATATCACCGTCTCCCTGGGTTTTGGACACCTGTAGATAAGCGGATTTGTTTCCTCCGTTCTCGTGAGCTTTCGTGGAAATCGTGACGGGCAGCGTCAGGTATTCCCCCGCACCGACCTGATCCAGATCCGTGATCTCGATCTGATACGGCGATCGGCCCGTGGTCACATTCACCTTCTTTACCGCGGCAGCAACCACCGTTCCATCCCGACTGACTACTTTATAGGTCACCGTATATTCTCCCGGCTGATCGAACTCTGCGCTCCAATTCGAGGTATTAGAATATTGGGGAGTCAGGCGGAAGCCCTCTTTTTGCAATTCCGACCGGTCAATGAAGGATACCTCTCCGGCTCCGGGAACCTTGGGAGAGCTGTAATCCGCGTGGCCCGGCCCGCTCGTATTCACTTCAAAATAAACATTGCCATAGGTTGCAGGAGCGGGCTCATAGGTAGCAAGCGTAACTGTGTAATCGATCATGTCGCCTGCGGCCGCCGTGTCCGGAAGCGTAAGCTCTAGACGGTACGACGAGTGTGCAGGCTTAGACTCAGGGCTTCCCTCGGCATAGGCGACCTCCGGCATAAACAGCTGGGGAAAAATCAGTGCAAATGCAAGGGTCCAGGTCCAACCTTTGGAGCGGAATAATAATCGAGACTTCATTTCTTGTTCTGTTTTATCCTGGTATGTAATTGTATCCCTACCTTTACTATACATGTATTTAACATGTATTTTATGTTCATAAGTTACCATGTATAAAGGGGCAGGTCAACGCCTGATTATTCGCTTCTCTACTCCCCAGTCGAAGTCGATCCCCAGTATCTCCGGCGCTAAGAACTTATATATTGAACACAAAAAAAGCCGCATCTCATGCGACTTTTATAAAATAATTACCTGCCGGGCAGCTGGATGCCGTACCAGCCGCTTACATCGCATTGGCCATATTCATTATCACCCACAGCAACGACCGTGCCGTCCGACTTAAGGCCGAGCGTATGAGCGCAGCCCGCCGTTACCGCGACGATGTCGCGCCAGCCGCTTACGTTGCATTGGCCATGCTCATTCCAACCCACAGCCATGACCGTACCGTCCGACTTAAGGCCGATGGTATGATAACTACCCGCCGCGATCGCCACGATACCGCTCCAACCGCTTACTTCGCACTGGTCGTGCTTATTCAAACCCGCAGCCAACACCGTGCCGTTCGATTGAAGTCCGACGGTATGAAGGTAGCCCGCCGCTGCCGCCACGATGTCGCGCCATCCGCTTACATTGCATTGACCATACCGATTATTCCCCACGATAGTTACCGTGCCGTCCGTTTTAAGACCGACGGTATGCCAGTCACCTGCCGCGACCGCCACCATATCACGCCAGCCGCTTACATTACATTGACCTTCATTATTTCGTCCCACAGCCACCACTGTGCCGTCCGATTTAAGCCCGACGGTGCGACGCCAACCCGCCGCGACCGCAACAATATCAGACCACCCGCTAACATCGCATTGATCATGCTTATTCCAACCCACAGCCGCCACCGTTCCGTCCGATCTAAGACCGATGGTATGAGCATTACCCGTGTTCGTTGCCATATGAACATTACCGGCCGCGACCGCTACCATATCGTGCCAGTCACTTACGTCGCATTGGCCGTATTGATTATCTCCTGCAGCCGTGACCGTTCCGTCCGATTGAAGGGCCACGGAATGACGTCGCCCCGCCGCTATGGTAGGTTTGGGCCACCGCTTTTCCTCTATCACTGCTTCTGTCAGTGAAGTGTAATCCATGCTTTACCTCCCTCGATTTTTTAGAACCAACTTCGATCATATAACATTCAGGCAAGAATTCGCTTGATATACCAGAAATCCTTGCGGGGAGGGGCATTGTCTCTTAGAAAAGGGATATAGAGTATTTATTAAAAAAGATTATTGTGCTGAGCAGTTTAAGGAAAACCGTCTTTTTCATTGAAAGCCTGAAACCCCTTAAATCATAAATAAAAATCCCATCATTAAGAGCTTGATGGGACTTTAATTTTGAAAAATCACTGTCACATCCTGGCACAGATCTCATCACCACAGATTAGAATGTGACTGAAGGGTACTTCTGCAATCCGCCCGAATTCTGATGGTGTAATCCCATCGCGAGTCAGGAAGCCATGAGACTCTCTTGTCACATGCTTTCTTGGCATTTCCTCCAAGTGTACATAGATTTGACCTCTAATGATAGACCCAATTATTCTTACTAAAGATTGAATAAATTGACTGCCTCCATAAATCCTTCCGTGTTCACTAGAATTGACAGACATGGAGAAAACCTCGTTCTTTATGAATTGCTTTGAACCGTCGATAACGAAACAAGGACCGGTCCGGCAAAATCCGAAGCTTCCTCGCCTTTTGGATTGTGAAGACGGAACAGGAAAGCGTCGCCTGTTTCAGACTGCCACACGATATAATCGTTAATCCCTTCATCACTCGAGGTCTGAAGGTAGAGTTCGGCGGAACCCAGCGGATGCTCGACGAGCTCTCCACTAAAATCGGATACTTTGCCGAACTCTTCCAATTCCTTTTTTCCTGCACTTTTAAGCTGCGTTAGGTCATAATTTGCAGGCAGTGCCTCAATATCAACATAGTATTCTGGATTGCTGCTTAGAAACAGACGTCCTTTGGCAGCATCGAAAGCGAACTTTTCGAATACGTACAAGGAAAAACCTTCGTTCTGATGCAAGGTGGCTGTATGTGACTGGTTACCCTCACCAGTCATCAAATCAAAGGTTTCGTTCTGGGGACGCGTCCCTTCAGAAGCTTGCTCGTTCTCGGTTTCAGGAGCCGTGACCTCTTCATTGGCCGGTGTTGATATTTCAGGACTGGCGGGAGGCTCAGCTGCTCCTGAGCATGCCGTAAGCGATAGAACCACGGCGAAGATCGTTATTTTTAAGAATGCAAAATGCCTTGGATTCACGTCGGATCACGCCTTTCTGTATTGAGTTCATACACGCTTCATGAGTTTCATTACATGAATATGATCAATATGAGTTATTACCCAAGTAAGGGTTTCGAAACGCATAAAGTGAAAGCTTGTGTCCTGCCAGAGATAGTACGATCAACATCAGGAACCAAACGATATCTCTTTTGATCCCCCCTTTATTTAGATAGACGTGAGCACCCCATGATAAGTTACGTCTACACTCGAATAGTTTGTTAAGCTTCAGATCACTCCATCCCCCGCTTGACGAACGATCGATGACTTCATAATCAAACCAGTCAAACAGCGCAGGGGTTGTTTCGTTGTCACCGAATGCATACAAAGCCAACATTACGCCTGTAAACCCGCCGGCAATTTCCGTCGAAAGCAGATGGGTTTCGCCCGATCCCATAAAGATGACCTCCGATGATTTTTGTTCGATGGAGAATCGGAAATGCTCGGGCCTAGCTTCGATCCTTAATACGACGGGTCCCTCAGAACATTGAAGGGTTTGCTCTGTGCTAAGCGACCCCACGGTACGTCTGAATACGACGGATTTTTGACCGTTGACCAGCCTTACAGCCAGATCATAATGATTCTTTTCATTCATAAATACGGTTAATCCGCTTCTTCTCCCTCGTGTACAGGCTCATAGCCCAGGGCAGTGGATATATTGCAGGAAAAATGGCATAAACGACGTCCGACAAAAGCGGGGGAGCCTGCATCATGTAGAGAGGATGGATGGCCCCGAAGCACAAGATATCCCAGACGCTCATGCAGTGACCTGACCAGCTTTCCTGCAACGGATTGCGCAAAAAGACCCAGTCCAAACCAAGGCTGCCCTCATCGAAATCATCTCTGATTGGCTTTGCAGGCCACCGGAGTTCGGGCAGCTGCGGGGTCCATCTCCTACTCCACGCGTCCCTCGATGCCGATGCTCGGCCAACCGTCAGCCGTCCACGTGACGGGAGCCAGAAATGTCTCTCTGCCGAGATGATGACGCATAGGATAAGAAACCGGCCTGATCCCTAAGAAAACGGCCCACCAAGTGCCATCCTGGGCCTGCACCAGATCTGCGTGTCCTGTCGCGTGTATGCTGCTTCTCCGGCTTCGATGCGACAGGATGGGATTATGCGGACATGGCTCAAACGGTCCGTAAGGATGTGGGCTTCGCGCTCGGATTTTCCACTTCCCAATAGTATAGATCGCCTACAATTCCTCCCCATAACAAAAAGCCGCAATTTATGCGGCTATCAATGTCTATATGTTCTTGTCATCTGACAATTGCGAGGTCTCCTTCATTCTCCTGTACTTATCATATTTTTTATTTATTACAAAACAGGAATTTTTTAGTCGTTGCTGCCCTAGCATTCACAGAGTAATCCGCCATTCGCCTGCATCATGCTGCCGTCTCCACAGCCGGGCATACAGGCCATTAAACGAGAGCAATTCGTCATGGCAGCCTTGCTCCACGATCCGCCCATGATCCAGTACAACAATCCGGTCAGCACGCTGCACGGTCTTGAGCCGGTGAGCGACAACGATGACGGTTCGGCCTCGAACAAGCCGATCGATCGCTACTTGAATCTCCGCTTCGTTCTCAGGATCGAGAGAAGCCGTTGCTTCATCGAGTAGAATGATCGGCGCATTTTTCAGTATCGCCCTGGCGATGGAAATCCGCTGTTTTTCACCACCCGACAGTGTGCTTCCGCCTTCGCCTACCATCGTGTCGTAACCGTTTGGCAACTTCAGGATAAAATCGTGACAACAAGCAAGGCGCGCCGCTTCCTCAATTTCCTCGCGCGTTGCGTCGCTTCGTCCGAACCGGATATTGCTTTCAATCGTATCCTGAAAGAGATACACATCCTGAAACACCATAGATACTTTGCTGAGCAACGCTTCCGGGTCCATGGCACGAATATCCTCCCCTCCCATCCTCACGCTCCCCTTTTCCGGGTCGTAAAACCTGGCAATAAGCCGAAGAATGGTACTTTTGCCGCTGCCCGAAGGGCCGACCAATGCGGTGAAGGAACCTGCAGGCATGCTTACGCTCACGTCTCTCAGGACCGGTTGATCCAGATAGCCAAACGTAACCTGTTTCAATTCGACATCATGATCTGCAGGGGGCTGCCGCTCTCCTTGCATGACCGGTTCCCGCAAAAGCTGCACGACGCGTTCGCCAGCCTGCTCGAAATAGCGAAACTCCGCATAACCGGCGAGCGCTGTCGTCAGCGGATCGAAAATTCGGGTTCCGATGATCAGGAACACTACGAATGTGATAACATCCAGGCTACCGCCTATCAGCAGATGGACGCCAGCCATGACCATCAGGGTAAGACCGCCACGAACACAGGCAATCGCACTCAGCACAATCGGCCCTATCGTCCCTTCGAGACGGATGCTCTGCCGCATCAATTCCTTGAATGACTGTTCAAGCCGAACAAAACGTTCTCCGGTCAAGTTATAAGCTTTGATCACCCGGATCCCGTTCAAATATTCTTGCAGCCGGCTGGAGGCATCCATCTTGGCCCGTATATGCTCCGAGCCGAGTTTGCGCTGGATGCCCGTTGTCAAGAGCACCAGCAGGATGGCTACCGGCAGCGCCGCGAACAGGGAAAGCGCTAGACGCCAGTCTAGGAAAGACAGGCCAACCAAGGCGACAACCGGCATGACGGCAGCCCCCATCATCTGCGGAACTAAATGAGAGATGCCGTGTTCCAGCATCGCAAAATCGCCTACCATCCTATTGGCCAAATCGCCCGGATCTCGCTTGTTCAGGTACCCTAGCGACAACTTGCGCAAATGCTCGGCCAGCCGCGATCGTCCATCCGCCGCCGCGCTATATGCATCGCGGTATTGGGCACGATAGGCGGGAATTTCGCATGCGAACAAGAGAACGAGCGAAACCGCCAGAGCGCCGCACACCCACCAGAGCCGTGCCGTATCGAGCGGCATATCGGGATAAATAAACGGATTAAAGATCACTCTCGCCGCTTCCACCAACAGCGCAAAAGGGATTACGCCAGCCAGATTGGCCACGGTCGTGTAAAAAACAGGTTTGACGAGCGATCGCGGATTATCCGCCGTAATGTTGCGCAGCATGCTCATGATCATTTTCCGCCCCCCCTTTGCCCAAATGCCATTGTGTCGCATGACGATAGGAACGCCACATGCGCCCGTACAAGCCGTTAGCCGAGATGAGGGCTTCATGCCTTCCCCGCTCGACGATTCTCCCGCTTTCCATCACGAGAATTTGCTCTGCATCCCGAATGGTGGACAGGCGATGAGCGATGACGATGACCGTCTTGTTTTTCATCAATGCTTTCAACGCCAGCTGCATCTCATACTCATTCTCCGGATCGGCAAACGCCGTCGCTTCATCGAGCACGAGGATGGGAGCGTTTTTCAGTATCGCTCTGGCCACAGAGATTCGCTGCTCTTCCCCGCCGGACAAATAGACGCCTCCTTCTCCTATCAACGTGTCATACCCAAACGGAAGGGTCTCGTCGATGAACGCATGACACTGCGCTGCCTTCGCCGCGGCGTACACTTCTTCCGGCGACGCATCCGGCCGTCCGACCACAATATTGTTGTACACGGTATCGTAAAACAAAAACGATTCCTGAAACACGAATGCGACGGTATTCATAAGGTCAGGGGTCGCGATTTCGCGGATATCCACATCGCCGATGCGGATCGCTCCCGTGTTCACGTTCCAGAAACGAGGCACCAGATTGGCAATGGTCGATTTGCCCGCTCCCGACGGACCGACGAACGCCGTCACTTCCCCTTGGCGGGCGGTAAAGGAAATGTCCGTAAGCGCATCGCGATCTGAAGGATCCGTTCCATACGAAAAATAGACATGATCGAATGAAATATCGTATGAAGACGGGCGCCTCGGACGCTCAGGCTCCCGCACTTGCCCTTCCGCCAATATGCGGTCGACGCGCTGAACGCCTTCGTTAATATCCCTGAGCGTTTCGGCGAGGAACATGATTTTGAACATCGGGGCAGATATACCCGGAGCCATGACTAGGAAAAACAGCAGAACGGAGGCGAAGGCAACGCTCCCCGGATCACGGCTCAACAATAACACGCCGACAGGCAGAACAAATGCGGCAAGCGAGCCGAGAATCACCTTAAAAATCAAAGATCCGTGTTGAAACTGATCCGTTAATTTCACACCATAGTCTCGGTAGTTAATCATGTCCTGATAAAACTGGCGAAATGAATGCACGGTTTGCCCGAACACCTTGACGGCCGGCATCCCCTGCACATACTGGACGGCGGAAGCATTCATCTGTTCCAGCGAATCATGGCAAAGCTTGAGGTTTTCTTTCGTCTTCGGTCCGCTGATCAGCGCGATCTGAACCGCAAAAGCGAGGACAATCGGCACGAAGCACGCAAGCGCCAACCAAACATTCAACGTAAACATCACAGCGATCATCAGGACCGTGGTCACAGTAACATGAACGAGATCGGGTAAATGATGAGCAATGAACATTTCCACTTTCTCCACGTTTTGTTCCAGCGTTTTCTTGACGGCTCCCGTCGACTTATCGTTCAGCCAGCCAAGAGGAAGCTTGCCGATATGGCCGGAAAGCTTGACCCTGAGACCGTAAAGAATACGAAAAGCGGCGATATGAGAAACCATTCCTCCCGCATACATCGTGACCAAGCCGACCGCCAGGCCGATTAATGCGATAACGCCCAAGCGCATCATTTTCGCTCCGTCTACCAAATCCGGCGACGCTGCATGTTCCAACAACTCTTTCAAAATGAAATAGACAGAAGCGTAAGGCACCAGCATGCAAACGGCGCTAAGCGAAGATAACAGCCCGGAGACAATCATCAGTCCGCGCTTCTCTCCAGCGATTTCCAGTAATCTGGTAATTCCTGTTTTATTTTTCATACTCTCCCCCATGACTGACACCTCTCTAATGTATAAGGAAGCGATTTATTTCAGCTAAGTCACCTACAGCACCGATAACAGAAGCATATCGCATGGTTTGTCTTTGATTCGGCTCATAGGGTGGCCATGGGATGGGAAAGCCGGGATTGCCAGTTCGAATAAATTCAATCCAAGCGCCGCGAATAGCAGTTGATAAATCAACAGCAACCTTTGGTTCAGTCCCCTGCAATGCCGGTATATTGCTGCATGCTTCGAGATTTCCGAATACAAAAGGCAATTCTAAACCATGGCAGGCTTTAAAAGGAGATTCAGGCGGCGACCAATCGAACTGATAGACCCAAGTATGGGAGCCAGCTAGATCCGCTGCTTCCGCTAACCTTAGAGCGGGGAACCGAAATGTATAGTCAGTTATCAGATCGGATAACAGATTGATATTCGTGCTGCCAGGTCGCCGCCAGCGGTATTTCTCGATTGTTTCTGCTTTCCCGGTCAAAGTAAGAAAGCGCTCGTTTACCATAGTTGGATCAGCGGGTTTTACGTTCGCTAAAAGAACATTTGCTTCCTCTCGATTGGTACCAATAATGAGATCAATGCCGGCTTCACCAGCACCTTTTGCAGCTTCCTCAATAAAACGATCCGTCGTAGAAAGTGATTCGAAAACCGGCATAAAAGGCAGAATAATCTGTGCAAAACGCGCAGTTTCCTGAGCCAATTTTTCGGTTGCTTGGTTGATTTGGTCAGGTGAAATTGCCTTTAATTGTGTGATTATTTCATGTGAATCCCTCTGATCAACATTCAAGATTTCCAGCAACCGGTTTCCGTTTTCATATGCTTTTGCTTCTGATAAAGGCGCGAGACTTGCGGGAACACTCTGCAGTATAGCTCTGTGGAATAGACCATGAGCGTTTGGCATGGCCAATAGGCACATAATGGCATGTGCTCCTGCGGATTGCCCCATGACCGTGACCTGATCAGGATCACCACCAAAACTCTCAATATGTTCTTGAACCCATTTTAATGCCGTGAGAATATCCGTAATTCCCATATTTCCATCGCTAACCCCCGGATAACGCAAAAATCCCAAAACACCCAGCCGGTAATTGACTCCAACGGTAACGATGTTTCCATCCTTCGAAAGTTTTGCTCCATCATACCAGTCTAGCGACCCAGCGCCGGTCAAATAATGTCCACCATGCAACCAAACGACAACAGGCCGTCTTTCCTTATCAATGGCAGGCGTTGAAATCGTGAGCGATAAACAATCTTCTCCCTGCGGCGGTTCAGATAGATTTCCGATGGCATGACGTAATGGAGAAGGAGGTTGTGGTGCAATATTGCCATGAATGCTTGCATCTCGAATTCCTGTCCAAGCAGAAACAGGGTGTGCTGGGGAAAAACGAAGCTCCCCCACTGGTGCCTCGGCATAAGGAACACCACGAAACTGAATGACGCCATTTCTTCGAATGCCTTGAAGTGAGCCGAGCGAAGTTTCTGCAATCCAAGATTCGTTTCTCATCGAAGGTTACTCCTTTACTTTACCTAGTGAGCAAGGGCAGAGCTTAATGATTTCACCAGGTAACTAGGTATTTGAAAATATTAAATCTAGATTCCAAAATCATTTTAGACTTCTTGTAGTCTGCTCCCCCCTTTTATATGTATCATTACTCTCCCTCCCCATATCAAATGATGGCTCCTGGTTCAGGATTGTTATCGAAACCGATATTACGCATCCAATATGAACGAAACATGAACAATAAGGGAATAAATGTAAAAAAGAGTGAACATATCGTTCACCCTTTTCGCTCGCTTTGTTTTTCAATTGCTTTCACTAGTTGCACAGCTGGCAAAAAGATGGTCACTGCCGTTCCTTTTCCCAAGGTGCTGTCTACTTCGACCGAGCCGCCGTGCAATTGAACAACGCGCTTAACGATCGCGAGTCCAAGTCCGCTTCCCCCCGCTTCGCGGTTGTGCGATTTATCTGCCATAAAAAAGCGTTCGAAGATACGTTTGCGGTCTTCTTCGGCAATCCCGATTCCCGAATCCCGAATGACGATCCGTACTACGCCATCTGCGGACCGAAGCTCGATTGAGATGTCTCCTCCCTCCGGCGTGAATTTGATGCTGTTGCTGAAAATGTTTAACCATACTTGGCTCAACAGGTCTTCGTCTGCATGAATTTCTGTATTTGGAAGCTTGAGGTGAATGTTTAACCGTTTGGCAGCCCATTGCGGCTCTGCTCCTACGACAATACTGCGCAGCTGCCTGTCAAGCCTAATGATCGACGGATGGAAGGGATGATGGTTCGAATCCACCGTGGCCAGTCGGAGCATGTTCTCGCTGAGACGGGACAGCCGCATGCTTTCCTGCCTGATTATGTTCAGACAGCGCAGTTGCTCGGCTTCATCGAGATCGCCCTTTTGCAAAATGGAGATAAAACCCGATATGGAGGCCAACGGTGTTTGAATTTCATGGGATACGTTGGACACGAACTCCTGACGCATTCTTTCGACCTGACTAATTTCGTGAGCCATTTGCTGAAAATGGTCCGACAAAACGCCCAATTCATCACTGCTCTTCGTCCGAAGATCGATGTTATAGTCTCCTCCGGCAATCTTTTTGGTTGCGGTCGTTAATGCTTTTAATGGCTTCACCACAACGCTTGTCAAGAGGATGAACTTGAAGTTGCCGATCACGAGCGCAATCAAAATCAAGGTGCCCATCATCATGCAAATTTGAATTATATTCGAGCTTTCCGGATGGATGACAAGTGCCCACTGCCCTTCCGCTGTTTGTATAGGGAATCCCATGTGCAGGCTCGTCGGTGTGGGCAGGAAGGATGTACGCTTCACAACTTCGGTACCTTCCTGAACTCGGCGTATATCCTCATCCGTAAGGTTTGACTTGTTTGTTTGACCATAAGCGTAGAGCAAACCGTTCCGATCGTATATCGTTAGGGATACCTTCTGCTTTTCGGATAACTGTTTCAGATAGAGGCTGCGTTCGGCTGGCGTCTGTCGTGACAAAACGTCTGCAATCAACGAGCTTCGCATCGCATATTCGTTTTGGATGGACTTCGTGAGTTGGTCTTTAAACAATAAAACGGTTATCGGAATGGAGCTTCCGAGGCCAACCGCAATTGCACCAAGAAAGATCAATAAAATTTTTATATTTAAGCTCTTAATCATTGTTTTCCGTCTCCAGTCTGTATCCGAGACCGCGAACCGTTACAATTTGAAAATGTTTGGTGTAGGCGGCGAAACGCTCACGAAGCCGCTTAATATGTACATCGACCGTCCGCTCGTCCCCATCGTGGTCGAATCCCCATACCGCTTCAATTAATTGTTCCCGCATAAAGATTTGGCCGGGATAGCTTGCAAGCTGATATAACAGCTCGAATTCCTTGAGCGGCAAATGCCAATTCACTTTGCCGTCAGAAACGGTTCCCCGAAGCCGATCCAGCTTGAAGCCGCCCAATTTAACCATCTTATCGGCCGCAATCCGGTAACGGCGCAGCACCGCTTTCATTCGGACCACCAGTTCCTGTGGATCAAATGGCTTGACCAGGTAATCATCGGCGCCTAAGCCAAAGCCCTTCACCTTCTGACTCGTCTCGTGCTTGGCCGTAATCATGATGATCGGCAGTTCGGGGTTCAAAAGCCGTAGCTCGCGGCACAAGTCCCACCCATCCATGACAGGCATCATGATATCCAGCACAACCAAGTCCGCAGGCGAACTCTCCATTTCAGCAAGCGCTTCTTTACCGTTGATCGCTCCTCGGACACGATATCCTTCGTGGCCCAAAATAATTGATATCATTTCCATCATATGCGCATCATCTTCTACAATGAGAACACTAGTCATACACTATTCCTCCTTACGAATCCAGCCCAATTATAGCGTTACCCCGGGAATGCCATCGGACCGAGGATAACGGCAACAAATTTGCCTCCGGGCTTAAGAATTTGGGAGACTTCTTTGAAATGCGATGCGGTTGTTCGCACACATTCTAACGGGGTACAAGCAAAGACTGCGCCAAATTTTCCCACAGTACATTTTGCTTATCCGATTTACCCGCGTCCCTATCCAATATGTGGATGCCCCGCTCCGTCCAGTTCATACAATTCCTCACTCAAACAAATATAGGGAAAATATAACATGGATTGTAATGAGGATAAACAAACCTGCTAATTTATATTTCTTTGAACAACATACCTAAGATCATATTTTTATGCTATCATCCTGCCCTTAAGCATAAAGAAGGCGCCGCTTAATTTCCACGGCGCCTCATGGTGAATTTATTAGGATCTAACTCGTTATGCTAAAAGGCCCCCATAGCCAAACACTTTTTTTCAAAGTGTACAGTCTATGGGGACCAGCCCGTTAGCTTAATGAAATAAAGTGAAATATAGTTTTTTCAACAAAAACTGAACAACCTTAGACCGGTTGATACCGAGCTAAGGCTGCTTTTTAAGGTTGTTACTTGACAGGGGTAAGTTCAACTTGGTGACTATTTGCAGCTAAACCCGATCAACATAGACGTGATAGCGTTCATGATACACATGCGCAAGTGGGATGAACAATACATCATCCGCAACATAGCGGAAAGCAATCTCGTGCTGCCCTGTTTCCTTGATGAAACTTTCCTGCAACGACTCTTGTCGCAGCAGAAGACGCAGATAGTCTTTTGCTTCAGAGAGCGCAGCCAAAATGTACGGGCCATACGCCAGCGACACACGCTCTTTCCGGTCGGGCGCAGCTTCCAGACGGAGCCGGCAGTCAAAGAAGAGTTTGATCTCGTCCCCATCCTGCCAATCCCGACTTACGCAGATATACCCTTTGAAATCTGCGGCCATATCGGCCTCCTGGCCGTTGATCTCCAAACGACAGTCCGGCCCGCTCCAGTAAGGACGGCGAATCTTCAGTTCGAAAGCCCCTGTCCCTTCCATCCGCAGCGACACATTACCGGGGGTGTGAGTATCTACGTCCAGCATCAGCTTCACCTGCCGTTCCCGCCAATGGATTGTTGAAGGAACAAACAGGTTTACATACAGTGCGGATTCATCGTAAAAATAAACCGCCTCCGTATATTTCATATGATTCTCCAACCCGGTGCCGTGACAGCAAGTGTTCCCTGCTAAGTCAAAGGATTTCGCACCACCAGGCGCCAGCGGCATGAAATACGTGCTCCCTCCCGTCGGCTTATGATCGCAAGAGGCCAAAATGTGATTAAACATTGTCCGCTCGTAATAATCCATATATTCCGCATTCGGGCCATATGCAAACAATGCCTTCGTCAGTTTCAGCATGTTATAGGAGGCGCAGGTTTCCGCGGTTTTGTCACTGAGATATTCACCGATCCTGCCCGGCTGCCGGAACATTTCGCCCTCACCGGTGCCGCCGATTGAATACGTATGGGCATCCGTTACGGCCTGCCAGAAAAAGCGGGCCATATCGTAATATTCTTTCTCACCGGTGGCCTGGAATATTTTCAGCGCGCCGATGATCTGCGGAATATGCTGGTTGGCATGCAGTCCGCCGATGGCGTCAATCTCCGCACGCATCGGGACAAACAGACGGTCATTGTCGAACAGCCTTGCCGCAGCTAGATGTTCGGGTTTATGCGTAATGGTATACAGCTCAGCGAGCGATTCGTTGATGCCGCCAAATTCGCCGGCGATGTACATGCCCCACATGGTTTTCAATACACGGTTCGAAAGCCTGCTTAAGCGGCGGTACACCCAATCCCCGAGTTTATCGGCAATCACCAGCGCCGTGCTGTTTCCCAGATGGCGGTAACAGTCAAGCAGTCCGGCGAAAATTTTATGCAGAGTATAGTAAGGAGCCCATATCTCCGGATAGCGGGTAAACTGCTCCAGCAGGTCAAACTGCTCCTCAGAGTATCCGCTAAGGAAGCCGCCGTGAAAACCGGGTTGGCTTGCAAAAGCAAGCTGGCATTCCTCCAGCGAAGCGATCATATACTCTGCCTTCTGTTTAATGTCTTCATCCCCTGTAGCCGCATAGCACAATGCCAGCGCCGACAAGTAATGTCCTGTCGTATGCCCTCTCAGCAGGCAATCCGGCGAATCCCAGCCTGTCATTTCAGGGGCTCCGCGCGTATCCAGCCCGGCGGCTGCCCGGAAATTATATAGCATTTGGTCGTCATTGACCTCCTTCAAGAAAGCGAGGCTTCTGTCTTGAGCGGCTTTAAAGGCCGTTCCGGCCTTCAGAATGACTGCCTCAGCGGGAAAGCTATTCGCGGCGGGAGCGGTGTCCATTATTTCACGCTCCAGCTTGGCCGCCGTGTAGACCTCCGCGCTTACCGGAATGGCCGTGTCTTTTAGCACCCCTTGGATCATGACGGAGCCGGGCTCCTCAAAAGAGCGTTCTTCTCCTTGTTCCCAATCCACGGCATGGGAAATGACTTCCCCCTCTACCGTTTCGACCACAGCCACTGCCGGTAAATAAAATGTCCTGCCCAGCTCGGCTTTCAGTCGAATCGGATAGATCCGGGACACTTGAATTTTGTTTTTTTCCTCCAAAATGGTCACTTCATAGACTTTTTCCTTGATGCAGCCACCATACTGAAACGTAGCGTGCAGCGGGACCGTACGTTTGCCGATTCCGTATTTCGGCCGGGTCACCGAGCCGTCGTCATGGAGAAAGCGGGAATCCTCCGATATCCAAGTGATCTTCGAGCCGTATTTTCCTTTTCGGGGCAAGCGAAGATCAAATTCCACCGTTGCCAGGTTGCCCAGATACAGCGTCTCTATATCCTTCATAACAATGCGCTCATCCTCTTTAACCGTACTCATGTCACGCCCAAGGGAAAACGATTTTTTCAAATCCATGCCTCCTCTTCCCATTTCTTATATAACTGCTCTCTGGCATCTGGAATGCCTGAATGAAACTGGATCAATGCAGAGGCGCGAACCTGGCGGACATGCTCCATCGCTTCATGCAGGTATTGTTCCTGATCCTTCCCCAGCGCCCCGGCATCGCGACAAATGGTGACGGCCGCAACCCTGCCCTGGGCCATGGCCACCAGTGCGCTTTCAATCCCCGCAATATTGCCGGCGACATACAAGCCCTCTGCGGGTGTCTGCATGTTCTCGTTGTGAATCGGGATATGACCGCCCAGTTCCTTCAAATAAACAAAAGGGCAGCCGGCTACCGCAGCCAATTCCGCGAGCGGGTACAAACCGCCGGCAAGCGCCACGAAATCCACCTGCTCCTCCCGCTCGCTTCCATGAATGATTTCACCTGCTCCGGTTACATCCGCCAGCGTCACGGATTCCACATGATGTTTACCATTGATGGATATCGCGGCAGTACGCAGCTGCAAAGGAATATCCCAAATTTTCATTCCGCCCCGCGGAAAAAAGCGGGACACCGCACCAGCCATTCCCAGGCTTGCACCCAGCTTTCCTCCGATTCTCATCAGCGGAGACGGCGCCATATGAGCAAGGTTCAGCAATCGTTTCACCGCTTCTTCAGGCAGAGCGTCCTTACCGGATACAGAACTTCGTTCTGGCAGCACAATCCCCGCAATCGTTACCCCGCTGACGGACAACTCGCGGGCAATCGCCATAGCGAGTACATTCACGCCGATAATCAGCCCTCGGCGGCCCGGCTTTACATAATGTACATTGGCCATCACCTGAGCGGCCCCGATCGACATGACCCCGGGCAGCGTCCAGCCTGGGGTCGGCTGAGGAATTTCGGCGGCCCCTGTGGCAAGCAGCACCCTTGGAGCCGTGAGCGATCCGCATGTGGTGCGTACAACCCAGCGCCGGTCAGTCCGGAGCATGCCGTGAACGGAAACACCGCAGCGGATGTCCACCCCCAAAACACGGCATTTTTCTATCAGCTGTTCCGCAGCCCGCCTTCCTACCCACCAGCGGCCATTTTCCTCGTGAAATTGCCCTAGCATGCGTCCGCCCGGCTCTGGGAATTCATCCAGCACAGCTACACACAGGCCATGCTCGGCCGCCGCTGCTGCGGCGGATAATCCTGCCGGACCAGCTCCTACAATCAACAGATCGAATGACGGTGTCTTGGTCATGGCAGCTTCCTCCCCGTAATATCATTTGGAAGCTGCCGCCCTTCGCAAATAAGCATCCCCTCTTCGAGCGGGGTAAGGCAAGAGCGCACCGGCCCCCTCCCTTCCACGTTCAGCCGGCATTCCATGCAGTGGCCGATGGCGCAGTACAGCCCCCGGGCCGAGCCGGTCTCCTCGTGTCTGCGCAGCGTGCGAATGCCGGAGGCCAGCAGGGCCGCCGCGATCGGCTCGCCTTGAAGTCCGGTCAGCTTCCTCCCGTTAAACGTAAAGCTCACCGGTTTCCGCTCTTTCCTCTGCGGTCCCAAAATCGGATGAAAAGGAATCCTCTCCATTACACATCATCCTTTGCCAACTGGCCGAAGGTTACGGGCCGTACCGGCGGACGGTACGCGAGCAGCTCCGGATCCCGAGGGGAATCCGGATTCTTGGTATGAATCCAGGCTTCGAGAAGCTGTCTGCATACCCTGCCTTGACAAGCTCCCATAGCGGCCCGCGTTTTCATTTTTAACTGCCGAGGAGTGCGGCATCCTGACTCGTAGGCGGCCTCCAATTGAACAAGGGTCACTTCTTCACAGCGGCACATGATCATAGAAGAACAATTCATCGGAAGCCTCCTATCGATAAGAAATAGCGCACGTCTTAAGCTCAGTATAGAAATCCATTGCAGCCTGCCCCTGTTCGCGCGTATGGGAGCTTGACAGTTTCATGCCGCCGAACGGGGACTGATATTCGACTCCCGCCGTTTCCTGGTTAACGCGGACCATTCCCGCCCGGACCTCGTCCAGGAACCGGTGGGCATAAGATAAATTTTGTGTAAACAACGAGGCGCTCAGTCCATAAATCGATTGATTGCATAAGGCCACCGCTTCATCAAAATCGGCCGCTTCAAGCACCGCGGCGACGGGTCCGAAAATTTCCTCTTGAACCAGGGGATGCCCGGCGTTCAAGCCCCCAGCCACCAGCGGCCGGATATAGTAACCTTCCTGATCTCCGGTTACAGGGGGGCCTTGCGCCAAAATTTCCGCTTCCTCGTTGGCCAACTGCACATAAGACATCACCGTTTCATACTGGCTTGCGGACGCCACGGGACCCAGGTAAGCCTCGGAGTCAAGAGCCGGAGCAAGCTTGATTTGGGATACGGCTTCTGACAACGCCTCGATAAATGTTTCATAAATTCCAGACTCAACGATTATCCGGCTTGTTGCCGTGCATTTCTGGCCAGCCGATCGAAACGAGCCGCTGACAACGAGCGGCACCGCCGTTTCAAGATCGGCGTCGTTTAACACAATCGCGGCATTTTTACCGCCCATTTCAGTCTGGTATTTGATATTGCGTTTTGCACAGATTTGAGCGATGCTAAGCCCCGTAGATGTTGAGCCCGTGAAACTTAAGGCATCCAAAGGGATTTGCTCCAGAAGGACATTGCCGATCTGACTGCCCTTGCCGACAACCAGATTCATGACGCCTGGCGGAAGCCCCGCCTCGGCAAAAACTTCAGCGAGCCTGGTCGCGGTTAACGACGCAAGCTCCGCCGGCTTCCATATCACCGTGTTTCCGCTAATCAATGCGGGGGCTATTTTCCAGATGGGAATCGCAACCGGGAAGTTCCAGGGCGTAATAATACCCGCCACGCCGAGTGGAACCTTTCTCGTATACTGCAGCACGTTCTGCTCGCTGGAAGGGATAACCGACCCGTTTGCGCGAACACCCTCCGCTGCGTAATATCGAAGCAGATTCACTCCTCGCTTGAGTTCCCCCCGCATTTCTACAATCGGTTTTCCCATCTCCATGCTTGCAAGAAGAGCCACGTCATCTGACTTGGATTCGAGTACATCTGCCATGCGGTCCAAATGCCCGGCCCTGGCTGAGCCGCTCATACGGGACCAGGAGGCATAGGCCTCGCGCGCCGCCTGCTCGGCCTGAATAACGTGTGATGGATCCGATAAATGCAGCATTCCCACCTGCTCTTTAGTGTTGGATGGATTGATCACGGCGACCTCCCCCGCCGCAGGCTTGATCCACTCTCCGCCGATCCAATTACGGCTGTTTATCATTTCCTTCCCTCCTATTCCTGAATCCTCTAGCTTTTTGACCTAGGGCTTCATAGCCGGCTGATTCCGGTTGACGGCAAACTCATACGCTTCCTTGATCGCTGCATAATCGGCTTCAGGCAGCGGAAGGCGAGGCGGACGCGTTGGGCCTACCGGAAATCCGGCCAGCTCCATCATGTACTTGATCGATTGAACCAGCTGCGGACTGGCATCGAAGTGGAACAACGGGAGAAGATGGCGATACAGTGCGGACGCATCCTGAAGCTTGCCTTGTCTCGCCAGGTTAAACAGCTCCACGCCTTCCTTCGGCAGGGCATTCGGCACGCCGGAAATCCACCCCGAAGCTCCGAACAGCGCTCCTTCCATCGCTAAATCGTCGACGCCGATCATCACTTCCAGATCCGTATAGGCCAAAATATCGTGCACGCGGCGGATGTCCCCGGAGAATTCTTTGACGGCAACTACATGTTCGAGTTTGGATAGTCTAGAAAGCAGCCGCGGCGTCAAATCGACCTTGTAATCATGCGGATTGTTGTAAACGATAACCGGCAGCCCCACTTCATTGATCGCTTCATAATGAGCGATAACCTCAAACTCAAGCGGTTTGTAATTAATCGGAGGCAATGCCATTACGCCGGCAGCGCCCGCATCCTTGGCATGCTGTACCCATTCGACCACCTGCTTGGTGGAAGGTGCAGCAGAGCCGACCACTACCGGCACCCGGCCAGCCGCGGCTTCGATGACGGTTTCAACAACCTTGGCCCGCTCTTCCCGGGTCAAGGTTGCATATTCACCTAAAGATCCGGTCGGGATCAGACCGTGCACGCCTTGTGAGATGAGAACATCACAAAGCTCGGCCAGACGCTGGTAATCAACCTCGTAATTCGGTGTAAACGGTGTGACAAGCGCGACATAAACCCCTTCAAATGTTGCCATATCGACATTTCTCCCCTCTAATCCGTTTCGTTCCATATCCATATCTATCAGTAAAGAACAAATCCTTCTGGCAGCGGATCGGTCGGATCCAGCACGAAATTCATAAATCCCATAATATAAGCGGTTCCTGTAAGCCGGGGAATGACGGCTTTGTACCCGTGCGTTTCCGTTTCCTCTGCGATGCTTCCAACCGTTTGAGCGCCGGCCATCCCCTCGTAAATGACCAGCTGTCCCGGCTCAAGCAAGCCCTGGGAATGTAAAACCGCCATATGGGCAGCGACGCCGGCGCCTCCCGGCGACCGGTCAAGCTGAACTCCGGCAAATACAGCCGTGCTGCGATATGCGGGCCGGTTCGGGGTTCGGCCATCGCACCGTTCAACCCTTTGATAGAAAAACACGCCATGAATCCCGGAAATCCAGTCCAGTTCCGGATGTTTCACCTCGTGCTGCCGTTCGACCTCATCGCGGATCAGCCTGCCCCACTCCCGCAGCTTCTGAAGCGGGAAAGCGCCTTCGACTCCAAATGCGGTTGTGTCGACCACGGCATAAAATTCGCCGCCAAAAGCAATGTCGACCCTCGCCGCCACACCTTGAACATTCACCGTAACCTGCTTGGCATAAACGAAGCTCGGAACATTCAAAAAGGAAACGGACCGGACTTCATGCCCTACGCAGTCGGCATAAGCCGTCACCGTACCAGCAGGGCAATCGATCAGGACCCCATTGGCCGCATCCGAAGGATCCAGCTGTCCCGTCGCCGTCCATGCTGCAACCGCCGCGATGATGCCGTGACCGCTGACGGCCGCGAGACCTTCCTGATTCAGGAAGAGCAATCCGAAGCGCGCTGCTGCCGTTGACGGTGCCGTGACAATCGCTCCCGTCATCTCGCGATGCCCTCGCGGTTCGGCCAGCAGAAGCTGTCTGACGGAATCGAAATGCCGTTTGACAAATAATGACTTTGCGTGCTGCGAGGAGCCGCTTAGCTGCGGCAGGCCGCCAATGATGATCCGCAGCGGCTGGCCGCAGGAATGGGTATCCATCGCCGCATACCATTTCGTTGTTTCCATAATGCTTGCCTCCGGTACGATTCATTAGAGCAGGAAAAAGCCCTGGTTCAGCTGATCCTGATCCTGCAAAACAAACTGATGAAAGCCCGTGATCCATGCCGAACCGGATATTTCGGGGATGACCGCCGGCAAACCGCCCACCGTCGTTTCCTCCACAACCTTGGCCCGGAACAAGGAGCCCACAATGCTTTCATGCAGAAACTCCTCCCCCTTTTCAATCTCTCCCTTGGCGTATAGCACGGCGGCTTTCGCCGAGGTTCCCGTCCCGCAGGGAGAGCGGTCGATGCCTCCGGGAGGAACCACAACCGTATTCCGGCAGCGGGCCGACGGTGATTCGGGATCGCTGTAAAACTCAATATGGGTGAGCTCGCGAATAACGGGATTCTCGGGATGTACAACCTCCACCTCGCGATTGATCGCCTCCCGTATTTTTATCGCCAGCCGCACGATATCCGAGCCCCGGCCAGGAACCAGCGGCAGATGAAGCGAACGTGCATCCACAAGCCCGTAAAAATTGCCGCCGTATGCAATATCGACGGAAATTTCGCCGAGCTTCTCCACGTGAACCCGGACATCTTGCTTGTATAAAAAAGAAGCGACATTCGTGAACGAAACCTGCTTCACCTTGCCGTTCTCCACCATTAGCCTTGCTTCAACAAGTCCCGCCGGAGTATCCAGCTTGATGACGCTTTTGCTCTCGGGATAAATTCCTCCCTCGACCAGCGCGGTGCATAAACCGATCGTGTCGTGACCGCACATCGGCAAATATCCACCGCTTTCTATGAAAACAACCCCGATATCGGCTCTTCTGTCGCACGGGGGTGTCAGAATGCAGCCGGACATCACTTCATGTCCCCGCGGCTCCAGCATCAGAGCCTGGCGAAAATGATCGTAATGCTCAGACATATACACCATCTTCTCGGTCATCGTTCGACCGATTAGCTCCGGCGCTCCGCTTGTCACGGTCCGGGTCGGGTTTCCCCCCGTGTGTGTGTCGACTGTGCTCACCAGCTTGGATATTCTCACAAGATGACCTCCTGACGAACCGTCCCGCGGTGGAAACGGTCATAACGCAGCGGCTCTACCGGAATGCAGGTCGCTGCTCCGCTCAGCATTTCACTGATCGTTTTCCCCGTGACGGCGGCCAAACTGACGCCGTCGCCTTCATGTCCAGCCGCAATATAGAATCCGGGGATTTCATCAACGTGGGAAACAATCGGTAGATGATCCGGGGTCCAGGGCCGCAATCCCGCGTAGGTTCGAAGCAGCGGAATCTGCTCCAAGACAGGAAAGAAGCGGATCGCCCTTTCAGCGATGAGCCGAATGACCTCCTGATCCACGCGGGCGTCCATCCCTGCAAATTGGCGGCTCGAGCCGATCAGGAAATTTTGCGAGGCGGTCGGTTCAAAAACGAGCGCGATCCCGTACTGCTCAAATTTCGGATCAACGCTGCGCTTCCCGCCAAATTTGCTGATCAGATAGCCGAATTCCATCACCTTCCGTTTCCCGATGCTCTCCCATCGGGAAGCTACCAGGATATGCCCTTTGCGGGGCTCGATCGGAATATCGAGTCCGATCATTCGTCCAATATGCTTCGACCATACTCCAGCGGCATTGATGACGGTATTCGTGCGAATCGTACCGCCGGCTGTCTCCACGCCGCGGATTCTCCCGCCCGCATCAAGCAAAATCGCCGTGACGGGTGTATGCACCCGAAGCCTGGCCCCATATCGGCGGGCGGCGGATGCCAGCGAGTAGGTGAGCAAAACCGGATTCACCGTAGAATCCGTAGCGCATTCCAGGCCCCCCAACAGATCTTCGGCCATATGGGGCCACTCGCCGCGCAGATCCTTATGGTCGAGCATGCGGAAGGGAAGGCCTGCCTCCCGTTGACGTAAAACCCAGTTTTCCGCTGCAAGCATCTCCTCTTCCGTCTCGCAAACAAGGATGCTACCAGGGGCCCGATACTCAAATTCCTCGTCGAGGTCCTGTGCCCATTCCGCCACCAGCTCCTGTGATTTTAAGGACATCTGGCTGTCGAAGCCCGGATCCTTGTCAATCGCCAAAATGTTGCCGTCGCATTTGGAGGAGGTTCCCCCTGCGATTTCACCGCGCTCTACTACCATCACGTCCATTCCCGCTTTCGCCGTATAGTAAGCGATGGACATGCCGATAATCCCGCCGCCGATCACGACAACTTCCGCAGATTCAGCATTCATGGATGGATCCCATCCCTCCCCTCTATAAAACGATCAGCTCTTTGTTCGATGTTGTCAGTACTTCAATGCCGGTTTCTGTAACCAAAATGTCGTCCTCGATGCGAACGCCTCCGTAATCAGGAAGATAGATGCCGGGCTCAACCGTCAAAATCATCCCTGGCTCAAGTGGCTCTTCCGTTTGTTGAGAGAGCCGCATAGGCTCATGAATCTCCAAACCGAAGGCGTGGCCGAGACCATGGCCGAAATATTCTCCGTATCCGCGGTTGGAAATATAATCCCTGGCCAGCGAGTCTCCTTCCTTCCCGGTCATTCCCGGTTTTAGCCCCTCCAGGGTAGACCGGTTGGCTTCCAGCACAATCCGGTAAATCTCCCGGTGACGTTCCGTCGGTTTGCCGATAAAAACCGTCCGCGTCAAATCGGAGCAGTATCCTTCAACATTCGCCCCAAAATCAAGGGTCACGAATTCATTCAAGCCCAACAGCTTGTCGCTGGCTATTCCGTGCGGCAGCGCCGAGCGTACGCCGGAAGCGATGATGGCGGGGTACGCCGACGAGACCGCGCCGTTTTTGCGCATGAAATATTCCAGTTCCGCTGCCACCCCCCTTTCGGATACGCCAGGCTTCATAAAACCCAAAATAAACTCAAAGGCCTTTTCCGTAATTTCGATCGCTTTTCGGATACAACGCTGCTCCTCTTCGTCCTTGATACCTCGCAGCTTTTCGATGACTGGCCCGGTTGGCAAGAGTTCGATGCCCCCAAACGTCCGCTCATACGATTCATAGTCCGCGTAGGAAACCTGATGTTGTTCGAACCCCAATTTCTTGACGCCGACCTCGTTCAATTTCTCACGGATCAGCTCAAGCGGCTGGCCCCCATGCTGCACTACCTCAAATGCCTTGGCCTGCTGCTCCGCTTGGCGGGTGTATCGGAAATCGGTTACCAGCCACGCCTGACTCTGTGTAATGACCGCCCAACCCGCGGTACCCGTAAAGCCGGTAACATATCTCCGGTTAAACGGGCTGGAAATCAACAACGCGTCTATTTCCTTCCGCTCGAGCGCTTCCCTTGCCTTTTTAAGTCGTTGAGACTCCATATTCTTCACACTCCCTCCGCATTGTGACAAATCGAATTTCATTGTTTTCCAGAACTTAATGAAATTACATTGAATTATATTCAACTTTGTTGATCTATAGGTATGCAAACACCCGCATCATCCTTTTATTCCGGTCAACGTAATCCCCTCGATAAAATAACGCTGACCTATGAAAAACACCACGATGACCGGCAGAATCACCACGGTCGAAGCTGCCATCAGCAGATGCCACTGCGCGCTGTGAAGAGACTGGAACATTTGCAGGCCAAGCGCCAGCGTGAACTTTCTCTCCTCATTTAAGTACACCAGCGGTCCCATAAAATCGTTCCAGGAATTCATAAAGGAAAACAAACCGATCACGATAAGGGGCGGTCTGGACAAAGGAATAATAATCCGGGAGAAAATGGTCCACGGGCCGGCTCCATCCACATAAGCCGCTTCGTCCATATCTTTAGGTATCGTGGAATAAAACTGCCTCAGCAGGAAGATATCAAAGGCTGAGCCGAACCATACCGGCAAAATTAACGGCACATAGGTGTTAATCAGATCGGCAAACCTCCAGCCGATAAAGGTGGGAATCAAAGTAACGGCGCCGGGAAGCATCATGCTGGCTAGCAGCAAGCTGAAGAACAGTTTCCTTCCCGGCCAATCCAGCCTGGCGTAGCTGTAAGCACCGATCGAACTGCTGAAGAGCGCTCCAAACAAGCAGCTGAGGGTAATGATCAGCGTGTTGCGGAAGAACCGGACAAAGTCAATGGTTGTCAGCGCCTCGACATAATTTTGAAGTCGAAACGGCGAAGGGATCCACTTCGGCGGCATCTCAAAAATCTGCAGTGAATTCATCATCGAACTGCGCACCAGCCAAAACAGCGGCAGCAAACAGAAGGCAGCTCCCACAACGAGGACCGAGTAAACGATAATCTGCGAAATACGGCGGCTTCTTTTCACAGGGAGCTACACCTCGCTTTCGTAAAATACCCAGGACTTCGACGTCCGGAAGAAAATCACAGTGACCAAAAGGATGATGATAAAAAGAATCCACGCAATGGCCGAAGCTTGCCCCATTTCGCCAAACTGAAAGGCCTGTCGGTAAATGTAATAGTTATAAAACAAGCTGGCGTTATTGGGACCTCCCTGCGTCATAATCAACGCCTCGGTAAACACCTGAAAAGCTCCGATCGACCCCATGATCAAATTAAAGAAAATAATTGGCGTCATCATGGGAATCGTAATATGCCGGAATTTCCGGATGGCGCCGGCGCCATCCACGATGGCCGCCTCGTACAAGGATCTTGGCACCCCTTGCAGGCCCGCCAAGAAGATGATGATGGTGCTCCCCATTCCCCATAGGCTCATCAAGACAATCGAAGGCACTACGGTTTCTTCGGAATACAGCCAGTCGAGTGTGGGCAGATTCAGCGCTTCTAGAAAGCTGTTGAACAATCCTAGATCAGGACTAAACAACCATAGCCAGATCATCGAGGAGGCGACTGCAGGTACGATGGACGGCAAATAAAAGATCGTGCGGAAAACGGATTTGCCTCGGATAAATCCCATGTTCAGTAAAAATGCTGCGATGAAAGAGAATACCAGCCCCAGTGGAACACGGAGGATCACATATTTGAAGGTGACCCATAACGAGTTGTAAAAATAGGGATCCGTTCCGTCAAAGAGCCGAGTATAATTGGTGAATCCGATAAATTTAGGCGTGTTGACAATGCGGTAATCCGTAAAACTGAGCAGCAAGCTGGCGATCATTGGCAGCATGACAAACAACATCAGCCCCAAGATGCTGGGTAGGGCAAACAGGATGCCTGCCATTGCAATCCGGCGTTTGTGCAGAATATGAATCCCCCCTATCTTAATTAACTATCGTTAAGGTCTAACAGGCCGTGATTTAAAGCGGCTTTTAGTAAAGAATCACCTACCGTAATATCCCTCGATCAGCGGCAGTACTTTGGGCTCCACGCCTCTTAACGCTTCTTCCGCGCTTTGTTTGCCCGTCCACACCAAATCAAGGGCGGGTGTGACGAGCGCGTTGATTTTATCCAGGTTCTTTACTTCAAATCCCGGGGTGCGGATGCCGTTTTCAATGGTTTGCTTCATAAAAGCTTCCGTGTAGCCTTCCGGATGCGCTTTGTTCCCTGCCGCCCATTTGTTGATCTTCTCGGGATTCGTGTACCACTCTTTCTTCAGCGGCATCCATAACCCGCCTTCGATCAGCGGCAGCACCGATTCGGGATCCGCCATGTATTTATACAGCAGCCATGCCTCTTCAGGGTGCTTGGTTGATTTGAAAATGACCGTCGGCGCGCCATCAAGCAGCGTGTTGCTTACCTTAAGCTTCGGCAGTACCCCGACACCGAGATTAAAGTCCTGCTCTGCAAAGGCTTGAAGAGCCCAGTTGCCAGACACCGTCATGGCGACTTTTTTCGTCTGCAGCGCCGTGTCCGGCAGGTTTTTGGTCTGCAGCGGGGTAGGGGAAACATGATGAACATACATCAGATCTGCAAGCTTTTGAATCGCTTCGATTGCCTCCGGCTGGGCAAGCCCAAAACCTTTGCCGTCTTCGGTCAGAAAGTTGCCGCCATTGGAGACTACCGCCGCCATCATGTTATAAGGGTCGTACTGAAGGCCGAACTGCCTGATTTTGTCCGGATTAAAATTCGGATCCAGCGCATTTCTTCCTTGGTCATCCAGCGTTAATTTTTTGGCGTATTCCACAAACGTGTCCCAATCCCATGCTTTATCCGCCTCCGTCGGAGGCAGTTCGACTCCCGCTTCCTGCAGCAATTGTTTGTTGTACATTAGACCATAGCCTTCGACGGCGGTGCTCATCCCGATGGTATTGCCTGGATCAATTTCATACCATACCTGGTCCAGGTAGTCCTCTTTGTTAAAATCAGGGTCGTTCTCCATAAGCGGCGTGAGGTTCAACAGTTTCCCGTCACGCCCCCAGCTCAAAGCCGCTCCCGATGACAAATAACCGAGATCCGGTGCCACATTACCTGCCACCATCGTAGTCAATTTTGTCAAATAATCAGCCGGAACATGCATAGGCTCCACCTGGATGCCGGTTTCCTTCTCGAAGCGTTCAAGCGCTTCTGTAACCGTTTTCTTTTCAATCGTGTCTCCCCAAAAGGAAAATTTAAGCGTAACCGTCTCCTCCTTGCCTTGGCCTTCCTTGCCAACTTGCCCTTCTGAAGCTCCTCCGCTGTCCGAACAGCCTGCCAGCAATACGCTGATGGCCAAAGCTGACGATAAAACCGCTCCTGCAAGACGTTTGGCTATGTTCATCTACTCACCCTCCATTCATTGGCTGATCGTTCATATATTTATTGTAAAAAAGAGCCGTCCCGAAAAAAATTCTAACATTTTTGTATTGGTGGAGAATTTTCAGTTGTTCGATATAGGCAGGTTGATGTTTACGATGGTGCCCTCTCCTTCAGCCGAAGTCAGGGTGATCCCATAAGCGTCCCCATAAATGAGTTTGATTCTTTTATCCACATTTCGGATGCCGATGGAATCGCCTTCGAGCTTGACCAGTTGTTCTAATTTGCCGGGTGGGATGCCCGTGCCGTTATCCTCCACCGTAAACTTGCGCGCCTCGCCAGCCATCCATCCCCGAATGGCAATCCTTCCCCCGCTGTGCAGACGGGAAAATCCGTGGACGATCGCGTTCTCGACAAACGGTTGCAGGAAGAGCTTGGGGACACGGTAAGCATAGAGCTCAGGAGCGATGTCATACTCGACGGTAAACCGGTCCTCGAAACGCTGATTCGTGATGAATATGTAATGTTTCAGCCAGTTCAGTTCCTCGGCCAAATCACCGGTGTCCTGGCTGTTCTCGGAGGTATAATGCAGCATGGAGGACAAGCTGACAATCATGCGGCTTAATTCTCTTTGGTTGTTTTCAAGCGCCGTCCAATTCATGATGTTCAGGGTGTTGTATAAAAAATGAGGATTCAGCTGTATGTTCAGCGACATGATCTCGGTTTCTTTTTCTCGCAGCTTGACTTTGTAGTTCTCTTCAATCAAATTATTGATCTTGACGTTCATTTGATTAAATTTGTGGATTAACAGCCCCATCTCGTTGTAGGATTCCACCGGTATTCGGGTATCAAATTCACCTTCGCCCGTCTTTTTGATCGCCTGAAGGAGTTGATGAATGGGCCTGATAACGGAATTGGCAAAAATAAACGCAAGCAGGAGCGAAAAAAGCAGGAGGGCGACAGCCAAGTATAAAGTGTAGGATTTAATCTCCGGCAAAAAAGCGGCCGCCAACGCTTCGGGCGATATGGTGACACCCGATATCCAGCCCGTTACCTCCGATGTATCAAAACAAACGATGAGCGGCTTCCCATCCTGCGTAACCGTCAGGGTCCCGCTCTTCATTTCTGCCATTTCGTCAAGCCAACCGGGATCGACGCCCGTATCTCCCTGCTCGATGGTCGTGCCCGCCACGGGCTTTCCGTCCGGGCTGACAATAAAAAAAGAAGCTCCTGTGGAAGGGAGCGTGTCAGCGAAGCGGGAATGATAGATTTCCGGATGATAAACAATCGCCAGCACCGGGAGTTCAGCCTTGCCCTCTAGTTCGATGACTTCGCCGTTGTTGATGTTGAACAGCTTCAGCAAGCGGACACCCGCCAGCAGGCGGTCATATTCGGGAGGCTTGGAGCGGCTGATATCCTGCTTAAACATCTGATCAAACGAGAAGGTAGGCACCCACTGCATGGCACCGTCCCCCTGTAGTGCAGCCTGGTATAAAGCCGTTTGGTTAAAATTCTCATATGGGATAAAAGCGGAGGCGCCCGTTGGGCCAATGTTGGAATAACTGGTCATGAGGTGGATGGAATAGATTTGCTCCAAATCCGTAAAGTATTTGTTTAACGCGCGGCTGACCTTTTTCTCCATCGTGATCATGCTGTATTCGTCATGCGGATTTGCATGCAAATACTGCTCATACAACGTTTGCTCTGCGATGATGGCCAGGCTGCTTTCTTCTACCCGCGCAAGCTCCGTGTCCATGATTTCATTGTTTTGTTTGACGATGGAATAAAGATTTTGCCGGGCAAATTCGGAGACAAACTCTCTGCTGGAGTTAAAATATTTCCAGCTCAGGATGCCAAGAGGTATCGAAACAATGAGGGCATAGGTTAAAAAAAGCTGAAACCTGTAGCTGAGATCTTTTAAGCGCGGCAATAAACAACGTCCTCTCAAATGACATCCCTTCCTTTTAGCGAGTAGCGGATAAATGGCGATATTCTTCCGGGCTTGTGCCAAATTCTTTGCGAAACAGTCGAATGAAGTACTTTACATCCTTATACCCTACGCACTCGGCAATCTGGTAAACCTTTTGAGAAGTTTGCAGCAGCAGGCCTGCGGCCGCTTTCATTCTAGTATGTGTGATGTACTGATGGACGGTCATGCGGGTATGCGTTTTGAACAGCATACAAAAATACGAGGCATTAAAATGAAATTTTACCGCCAGTGTGCTTAGTGACAAATCACCTTCACTATAGTGCGCATCAATATAGGCTTTGCAGCTGTCGATAATGGACCCGGCATTGTACTGCCGCCGTTGTTCCAGGCGATCCGTCAGCTCGAAGATCCATTGCCGGGCCGCCTTAACTAATTCATCAACGGTATGGCAATGCAGCAAAGCTTCCTCGTAGACGGCGCTATGTAAGGGTGCGAGCCCTTTCTCCATTAGGAGAGAGGTGGCTTGATGGATAGAGGCCGCGAGAAAGTATTTCAATTTTTCCGGCTCGGGATAACCGCTGCCGACGGCCTGGTGAACAGCCGAATCCAGACAGGCTTCGATTTCCGGCTTATTTCCGGATAGTACCGCTTTGGTTAATCCACTGAATTCAAGCTTCACGACGGCCGGACGATCTTCGTTATCCAGTGGCTTGGCTTCATACACCGCCCCTCCGCCTTTATAAAATCTTGTTTTGAGTGCGTGACAGGCCTGCTGGTAAGCTTGTTTGGCTTCCTGTCTCCATTCTGTAAAATAACGGCCCATGCCAAACGTTAGTTCCGCCCCGTATTCACGCTGGAAGAGTTGAATGACCTCCTGCAGCTTCGAGTTCAAACCGGGAACAACCATGGAGGGAGGATCGGAGCTTATCATCAAGACGGCAAGCATTTTGTCCTGTAAGCAAAAAGCGCAGGAAAACCCCAATTCCTCGATCATCGGCAGCAGTATCCCTTTAAGTCCGCTCAGCAGAAGTTTGTGATCTTTCGCCTCGCCAAAAACAGCGGTGAGCACGATACCGCGCTTAAATTCCGGGAACGTGCTCTCCAGTAACCGATAATCCTCGTCGGACGGACATCCCTCCAACATCTCGGAAAGCGAGAATTCGACGGACGCAAGGCGTACAGCGCTTGCTCTGCGCTCCGCTTTTGCAAGCAGCGGCAGAATGTTTTGTTCCTCAACTGGTTTCAGCACATAATCGCTTGCTCCCAACTGGATGGCACGTTGCGCATAAACAAAATCGGAATAAGCGCTCATAATAATGATGCTTTCATTCCCTCCGCGGCGGGTCAGGCGCTCCATCAATTCCAGGCCGTCCATCACAGGCATCTGAATGTCCGTAAAGACCAGATCCATCCGCTGAAGCTCCATGCTGTGCAGAGCTTCCGCCCCGTCTCTGGCATGAAAAATGTTATACTCCGGTTTCAGAGCCTTCAGCATCCGTGACATTCCTTTTCTGTGCTTCGGCTCGTCATCCACAACCAAAATGTTTAACATGATCCATCCCCCTTGTACTGTGATGAAAAAAAGCCCACGCGGAAATCAAGTAAATGGGAAGTTTGAACTGCCATCGTTTACATGAGTCCTGCATGGGCTTCATTAACATTGCATGATATTTATTTAAAATCACCCTCTCCTAAGCATTGGAGTTGGAGCAAAACACCGACAGATACTTGACCTCATCGGTAACCAGTGTATATGAATGGTTTTCAACCGAATCGAAGTACAGGCTGTCACCGGCATTTAACGTGTACTCTTCTTTCCCTACGTAATAAATCATCGTGCCTTCCAGCACATAAATAAATTCCTGCCCGACATGTGAATATGTCCTTTTGCCTGTTTTCCCTTTCTTTGCAACAAAATAAAACGGCTGCATTAATTTCTCCGGCCGTTCGGCCGCAATCGCGGAAAACGAATACCCTTTATCCGTCTGAACCATTTTCCCTTCACTTCTAGCTTTCGGTGTATATACCGTTCCATTCAAATCGCTGTCGTCCAGCAAAATCGAAATTTTGGTTCCAAGCGTTTCGGCAATCTTGATGAGCGTTCCGATGGGAGGCACCGTCTTCCCATTTTCGATTTTGGACAACAAGCTCTTGGTGAATCCGCAAGCCTTTGCGATGTCATCCAGGCTCCGGTTTTGCTCCTTTCGAAGCCTTCGGATTTTGCTCCCCAATTCCATACGATTATTCTCCTAGTAAAAATAATGTCATTCAACATAGTTTAATAAAATGAAACAACATTAAATTAAAATTGTCAATAAAAATTAACAAATATGCCTAGACAATTTAACATACCTGTGATTTTCAAAAAGGCCGAGATGGCCATGAGAAAGCCCGAGGAATCCTCAACTATCCATGCGACCTACCCAATCTTGCAAAGTAGTTCACTACAAAATCGCGAAACTGCACTGCAGTATGGGTTATATAGCGGTCCTGAGGCCAAGATAGAGCAATCGAGCGATTGCACCAGTTTTCTTCTAGTCGCAGCAAGACGACTTCAGATCCGTTGGAACCGCCCCAAGTAATAGATGGAAAAAAAGCAACACCTTGACCCGCGCGAATCAACCCGCGGACTGTGGCAGGGTCATCGCTCTCATATCGGATTTTCGGAGTAAACCCCGCAAGACGACAAAATGCATCGGTCGTCTCTCGTAACGATTTGCCCGGAGGAAGCATAATAAAACTCTCATCCTTAAGCTCCCTTATTCCAATATGTCCGCGGTTAGCAAGTTGGTGCGTTGTGGGAACTGCAACGTAAATGTCCTCCTTAAGCAAAGAAACAGACGTGGTCCCCTGTGGAAGTGAAACAGCATCGGAAAGGCAAAGATCAAATTTTGTTACTCCGGTATATGATTCGGAATGCTGAAGAAGATGGAATTCAGCGTGGGGACATTCCTTGCGGAAATCGGCCAATAAATCTGGTAGTAGGTGGGATGAAACACGAACGTCCAGAGCAATGTAAGGTCCAGCCGCACCGACTAGATCTTGCAGCTGCAGTTTACCATCTTCAATCGCTTTCAAGGCGATATCCACTTGATGAAGAAACAACGCGCCATGATGATTCAAACGTATCCGTTTGGGCTCACGGTCAAAAAGCTTGGTGCCCAGCTCAGCCTCGAGGGAAGCGATCATTTTGCTAAGTGCTGGCTGAGAAATATGTAAGTAGTCTGCTGCTTTCGTAAAATGCTGCATTCGAGCCGCGGTCTGGAAATATTTTAGCTGAAGCAGTTCCATTTCTGTTCCTCGCTTCCTATGATACATAACTACTAGGTTATGTATATTATGAATTAACATATATTATAGCTCATGCTGAAAACAAGTTATACTAATTCAAACCATATGATAGGAGATGACTTCTTTGATCGTACAAACGGATGCCGGGAAAGTTGCAGGTGTGCTATGTAAAGGCGCCCACGTATTCTGGGGCATACCTTATGCGGCTCCAGCAAACGGAAATCGCAGATTTAAGCCTCCTGCACCTCCACTCCCATGGTCAGGTATAAAAGACTGCCGGCATGTCGGAACGATTGCCCCACAAAACGCTGGAGGGCAGAGTTCAAGTACAACTCTTGTTCAGTCAGAGGATTGTTTACATTTGAACGTGTGGACCTCTGGCTCTGACAAAGAGCTAAAGCCAGTGCTGGTGTTCATTCATGGCGGTGGGTTCATATCCGGAAGCGGAGCAGACAGTGACGGTTCCCGGTATGTGGTGGAAGACGGGCTGGTTTACGTATCCATTAATTATCGTCTTGGGGTGCTAGGTTTTCTCCACCTAGAGGACATTCTTGGTGAAGAGTACAAGACTTCGGGGAACAACGGCATGCTTGATATTGTATTTGCGCTGGAGTGGGTTCAACGGAATATCTCCGCCTTCGGCGGTGATCCGGAACGTGTTACTGTCAGCGGGGCTTCAGCCGGTGCCAAATGTACCGCTTCGCTGTATGTGATGGAGGCTGCGCAAGGGTTATTTTGCCGAGCAATTGCTCAGAGTGGTGCCACTCAAGCGATAAGGGATCAAAGCACTGCAAACGTGACAACACTTCGGATACTTGAAAAGTTGGGCTTGTCTAGTGAACCTGGGCGGTTGTTGAAGCTTCCTTTTGAGCAATTAATTGAGGCACAGTCCGCCGTTGGATGCGGTACCTCGCGCAGTCTGCATATGTTCGGGCCAGTAGCAGATGGGCGCATCATACCCTTGAAACCACTCTCAAAATTGGCTGATCGTGAGAAGATGCCGCCAATGCTGATTGGAACAAACGAAGATGAGTCTACTATTTTCATCCACAACGATATTGAGCTTCAATCTCCAAACCCAGTAACACTGGAACGATTCTTCGGGAGAAATGCTTCAACTATATGGGCGACGTATCTAAGTTATTCCGAAACGATGTCAGATGCAGATGCATGGCGCACGATATTAACCGAACATTTATATGCGGTTGGAGCCATCCAGTTCGCGAATGCACTGGCATCCTCGGGAACCCCTGTATGGATGTATCGTCTACGCAGCGGCGGTGTCCTGGGAGCGACGCATGGATATGAAAGCAGTCTCATTCATTTTGCAAATTCATCGCACCCGGTTCCTGTCCATCTGACCAATGATCCCCACACCATACCAACTGAACAATATGAACTGGCAAGGAACATGCGTAAATCCTGGGTAACCTTTATTCGTCATGGGAATCCAAATTCAGACGCATTACCCGTTTGGCCAACTTATAATAATGAATGTAGTACTATGGTGCTGGACAAAGTCAGTTACGTCCAAGAGAATATGCCTCAGCCTGCAGGTATAGGTGTTCACCATCAAGTATGGAGAATTTTAGATGCAGATGATTAACATTACGCTTGTGATGGTATTGCTTGGCCTTCTCTTAGGCTTTGTTGGCGCTGGGGGCTCTGGTTTCATTATCTCCATATTAACGGTCGTTTTCGGTTACCCCATACATTTAGCGTTAGGAACGGCATTAGCGGCGATGTTTTTCTCCTCTCTTTCCGGTTCGGTCAGCCATTATCGTGAGGGGAATATGATATTGAAGACAGGTATTATTGTCGGTTTAGCCGGAGCAGCGGGCGCATGGCTCAGCTCAGGCTGGTCATCATTCATTCCGGAGAGCTGGTTGGGCCTGATGACCTCCGTGATGCTTTTTGCATCAGGGATTGCCTTGTGGCTAAGAATGCTGCTCGCCCCCAGTGGCCCGAGTGCTTCAGTGGACATGACACCGGCTATCGCCAAAGGGATGCGATATTGGTCATACGCGATACTAATCGGTCTTGTTACCGGGATCTTGTCTGGACTGTTCGGCATTGGCTCCACGCCCTTCATCCAGTTGGGACTTATGCTGCTGCTGGGTATGCCCATGCGTTATGCTGCAGGTACAACCATGTTGATTATCATCCCAACTGCACTGGCAGGTGGAGCAGGCTATTTTAAGATAGGTTATCTGGATGTACATCTGCTAATTGCAGTTGTGATTGGAACCATGTCAGGTTCATACGTAGGGGCAAAATTCACAAAACGTGTTCCTGTGGGTTGGCTTAAAACAAGCATGGTTATCACCCCGATGATTGGAGCAGCAATATTACTGCTGAATGTATAATATGAAGAGTTACTTTCTCTACGCTAGTTTAGCGACCTTCGAATGGTACCTTGTCTCGCAACAGCTAGAATAGACTAAACGGATTTAATCTCTTTATTCTCCTCTTCCACAGCAATAACCTCCCTTGCTGCTTCTATGAAAGATAATATGACGGGTGAAAGCCACTTGTCTTTATGCCATAACATCTGTGTATACACGTGCAAGTCCGGAATTTGCCATGGAAGAGCAACAAGTTCGCCCCGTTCCACTTCGGCTTCCGCGACGACTTCAGGAAGAAAGGCAATACCGATTCCCGTAATTGCACATTGTTTAATGGCTTCGGCACTTTGAAACTCTAAATACGTAATACTATCAATGCCCTCTTTCTCAAATGACCGGTCAAACATCGTTCGATAGGGACAACCCTTTTCATTCGTCAGGAACACTTCACCGTGAAAATCATCCAACTGCAGCACAGTTCGTTTTGAGAGCGGATGGTCAGGAGCGGCGAAGAAGCGGAACGTTTCTTCCAGCAACGGCTCCACAGCAAGTGTGCTTGAGCGAATGGGTTCGTCCAACATAAAGACGACATCCGCGGTTCCCTCAAATAGCGTTTGCTTCAGCTCCTGATTGGGAACGGAGCGGAAGATCAGACGCACTCCAGGATAGCGCGAACGAAATAGGCGAAAGACAACCGGAAGCCGATAGGCGCAAAGAACCTCGTTGGCACTGATCGTTAGAGTGCCGGTTAAGTTTTCGTTGTCATGGACGACGCTGCGAGCTTCGTCCAATTGGTTTAACACGCCTTCGATATGAGTCAAAAAGCGTTTACCCGCAGTTGTGAGAACGAGCTGTTTGCCCAAGCGGTCAAAGAGACGAACACCAAGCTCATCCTCCAATGCTTTCATTTGCATCGTGACGTTGGAGGGGACATAATTCAGCACTTCCGCAGCCCGACTGAAATTTAAAGTTGATGCAACCGTGCGGAACGTGTTCAGTTGGCGCAATTCCATCATTCCATCTCCCTTTACTTTCAAAATTATTGAACATAGCTTTGAAATTCATTCACTTTTATTGAGAGTAACACGGAACTATACTAACAACAAGAAATACATTCTAAATATATGGTTTCATTTTGAAGGGAGCAAACAACACGATGGATTATGAGATTTTTGATTTGGGTGACGTAACCTTGCAATCAGGAGTGACGTTACCAAGCGCTTTTCTTGCTTATAAGACTTATGGAAGATTGAATGAACAGAAAGATAATGTCATCGTCTATCCAACGGCTTTTGGCGACCAGCATGTTCAGAATGAATGGTTGATTGGAAACGGCATGGCACTGGATCCGGAAGAATATTTCATTATCGTTCCTAATCTGCTGGGCAACGGATTATCTTCGTCTCCCACGAATACGCCGCCTCCTTTTGACAGGGCTAACTTTCCGCAGGTAACTATCTATGACAACGTTAATTTCCAGCATCGGCTGGTGACCGAAAAATTCGGTATTCAAAAGATCGCTCTCGTCGTTGGATGGTCCATGGGAGGCATCCAGGCATTCCAATGGGGGGCAAGTTACCCCGATATGGTGGAACGAATTGCTCCTTTTGGGGGCATTGCCAAGCCTTGGCCCCATACATTTGTGGTTCTGGACAGTATGAAAGCTTCGCTGCTGGCTGCGGTAGGCTTCGATTCAAGTAAACTAAACCAGCTGACTTCTTCAGACATGCGCGCCGTTGGCCGGGTCTATGCGGGATGGGGAGTATCACATGCGTTTTATAGAGAGGAACGTTATCGTGAGCTGGGATTTGACTCCCTGGAGGATTTTGTGGCTGGTGTTTGGGAAGACAGCTTTATGAAGATGGATCCGCATAATGTCCTGACCATGTTATGGACAGGCCAACATGCAGATATTAGTGCAAACCCCTCTTATAACGGAGATTTCGATAAGGCGCTTAAGAGCATTAAAGCTCTTGCCTGCATCATGCCGGGGAGCACGGATCTCTTCTGCACTGCGGATGATAACGAATACGAGGCTAAGCTTATGCCTAATGCTGAGTTCAATCCTATCGAGTCAATCTGGGGCCATTTTTCCGGCCGCGGAATCAACAGTGCCGATAATAAATTTATTGATGACAACCTAAAACGCTTGTTGGGTCTTAGTACAAACGGATAGATCATTATTTGCACTGGAATTAGAAAAGACCATCCTACATGGTTATGAAATCATTCAGCTTCTTTCACCAAGGATCTTGTAACTTATACTCCTTACTATTCAAAATTTGCACTATACTCATCTTCTAATTCACAGAAAAGGCGGTGCAGCTAAATGCTGCGCCGCCTAGATTTGAGTTGTCACCGTCTGGCGTTCGCAACATTACAACTTCCTCTTTAACGTCTTGAAGCCCTATTATCCGCTCCACCCACTCGCCTTTACATCAATTGTTGCGCTATCTCCCAAATATGTCCGCCCGCCTCTTCATAAAACGACTTCGAAGCATGCAAATCCTCGACAAACAAAGTAATGACATTTACACTGTAGGACCCTAAGGAAGTCATTTCTACACCTCATCTCGTTTTTTATGTATCAGACAAAGAGTCCTCCTAAGCGATCATCGGCAGGAGGGGGATTGCCTAGATGTTTTGCCATCGATACGATTTGACCTTTGTGATGAAATTCGTGTGTCACAGCATGGGTTAACAGCAGCAGAGGAGTAGGTCTCCTTGGGTAACCCTGCCATTCATCACCTTGCTCAATAGGTTCAAAACAGCGATCGTAATACGCTTTCAAAAATCGTTGCACGATTTCGTCTACTTCCATAAATCTGTCACGGACATCCTTCACATCTGCATGTTCAATCTCGTGTACAGAAGTTTCCTTGTGTTCACTGATCTTCTTAAATGCGAAGGATCCCAGCCAGAACCGATAAGAATCTGCAACATGAAATTGGGTCCGTAGGATCGTTCCGTGACCAAACTCGGGAATTGTTTGATGTAATACATGAGAGGGGATCTCTTCCAAAAACGAAAACAAGGTTTCCCTAGCGGATTTGATCCAATCGTATTGTTGCTGCAAGATTTCAAGCATTCAAATCCCCCCTCTAACTTTAGATTAAATGATGACTTCCCTCTTTCGCTTATCCTAACACAATGTAAGTAGTACGATTTCTTATCCATTGCTATTCAAGCCAAGCAAGGTACTGTCTACACTTTCCGCTAGCTGACATCCTAAGCACCTTAAGAATTACCCTTCCACGATGTCTGCCCGTAAATCAGTTGCAATTTCGATCATGAGGGGCACAAGCTCTTGATGGGAGACGGCTACATACAACTCCCCCATATAGAGTCTGAATGGAATCAAGGCTTCTCCATGTTTCCATACAAAGAAATCCCCTTCTATAGACATGGAGCTCTCCTCCCCTTTCACAGTCAGCACCGTCTGATAAGTAAAATCAGCTTTGGATGAAAAATATGGTTGGCATTCTTCCAATGAAATCTCCTGATCGTTAGAGTTTGGTTGCATGGATCTCGTAATCCGAAAACGTTGATTCATAAATATCCTCCAGAAATAAAATAACTTGTATCTTCGATTACTTTAATCGTTTAGCACTTCTCTACGGTGGAGGTATCGAAGCCCCACCGACTCAGCCAATACTATTCATACCACGATTGGTTAACCTCGTCTACACTGCCACTGACTTTCCATGCTTTCAATTAAAATCCGATTGGTATGCCGGATCATCTTTGATATGCTGAAATCAAACACATGAAAACTGGAGATGAAGCATGAATGCATAAGATACTAATCGTGGACGATGAAGCGGATCTTCGAAAGCTGCTGACCGATTACTTTGAAATCAACGGCTATTTCGTCATGACGGCCAAGGACAGCCGGGAGGCTCTGCGAAAAGTAGAACTTGGTCCCGATCTCGTTTTGCTCGATATCAACATGCCAGAGCAGAACGGCCTTGAACTATGCGAAAGAATCAGAGGTTTTGTCTCGTGCCCGATCTTATTTTTGACCGCTCGAATCGAAGATGCGGATAAAATAGCCGGCTTTCGGGCAGGCGGCGATGACTATATCCTAAAACCTTTCAGTATTCGCGAGCTCGGCGCCAGGCTCGAAGCGCATTTGCGCAGGGAACAGCGAATCCTAACCAAAGCCTCGGTGAGGTTTAATCACGATTTAGTCATTAACTATACGGCCCGCGAGCTCTATTTCCAGGATAAACGAATTCCTCTGGCAAAAAAAGAGTTCGACATTATCGAGCTGCTGTCTATGAATTCCGGCATGGTGTTCGAGAAGGAGCGCATGTACGAAAAAATTTGGGGACTGGACGAAGAAGGCGATAGCAGCGTCATCGCAGAGCATATTCGGCGAATTCGCTCCAAATTCAAGGAATACGGCTGCGACGATCGAATCGAGACGGTTTGGGGAGTTGGATACAAATGGCCAAACTCGTGAATAGGCTGCTGCTAAAAAGACTTAACTTGCTGCACTCCTTCATCCTGTTATGCATTCTCACGCTCTTGGCCGTACTGGCCATCATCACCGTGGAGTTCGCCTGGGCGGAGAACCTGCGGGGGCGTTTTGGAGAGACCAATTGGATTCTGCCCTCCCTCGTCGCGGCGGTGCTGCTGACCGTAGCCGCCGGAATTGTCACTATGTCCGTTCTATTTTACAGATGGAAACTTAAACGACCGCTGGAGATTCTGAAGCAAGCATCCGAGAAGATTTCGGCCAATGATCTAGGCTTCAGCATCTCCTATGACAGCCGGGACGAGATGGGCGAGCTGATCGCCATATTTGAAAATATGCGATCACAATTGGAAAAAAATTTAAAAGCGCTCTGGCGTTCGGTTGAGGAGCGCAAGCAGCTCAATGCTATTTTTGCCCATGATCTGAGGACGCCGCTGTCTGTGCTGAAAGGATACGCCGAGTTTCTCGCGACCTATTTTCCCGAGAAGAAATTGTCAGAAGCAAAGGTGCTGGACCTGATCCATACCATGAACCTTCACATCGTTCGCCTGGAGAACTATGCGGAGGCCATGAACTCGATTCAAAAGCTGGAGGATGTCCCGGTGCATCGCGTCGGATGGACATCCTCCCTTTCACGGCTATGTTGAACAATAGTGCTGAACAAATTGTTAGACAATTCGACAAAAGCTTCGCCTTTTCCATTGAAAACGCTAATGCTGAAATCAACCTGGATGCCCATGTCGTCATGCAGGTATTCGAGAACCTGGTGGCCAATGCGGCGCGATACGCAACCCATCAGGTGAACGCTCGCTATGTCATTCGGGGTGACTCTATGCATATTACCGTCACGGACGACGGACACGGTTTCTCGGAGGAAGCCCTGGACAAGGCTGCGCTCCCTTTTTACCGCGGGGACATGTGGGATGCCACCGAACATCGTGGGCTAGGACTATATGTTTGCAAGGTGCTTAGCGAAATACATGATGGGAGCTTGCAGGTCGAAAATGGACCTCATGGCGGTGGATGTGTGACGGCAAGTTTTGGATTGTAGTTGATAAATAGTTGAACATTATCCGATAGCATTTCCTTATCTTGATTGAAGGGGTGCTATGATGCCGAACACTAAACAAAGATTGTTCATCGTATTTACCTGCTTGCTGCTGTTATGGACCGCGATGGCAAAGTCCGTATCCGCCTTGGAAGTCCGAGACCGCACGGAAATTTGGCGGGAGATCGACGAATACATGAGTCAGAGCTTGAAGGCCAACCATATCGAAGGTGCGTCCTTGGCGATTTCCCTAAACGAAGAGGCCTTCTACACTAAAGGCTATGGTACATTTGCAGATAGCAAAAGCATAACGGGCGAAACACCTTTTCCCATTGCTTCGCTTAGCAAGTCCTTTACCGCATTAGCCGTACTGCAGTTGGTGGATAGAGGCAGGATTGATCTGGATGAGACTTACGTTTCCTATTTTCCCGAACTTTCGCCGCGGGATCCCCGAGTTCATGACATTACGGTTCGGCATTTATTGAATCAGACCAGCGGTCTGACTGATAGTACAAATCCCGATATGACGAGGACTCCGCAATTCCAATCACTGCCTGAGGCAAACCGGTTATTAAACGAGGTTGAACTCGCCCATAAACCTGGAACAACTTACAGCTACCATAATCCTAATTACGTGCTGTTGGCGAACCTCGTGGAAAGCATCAGTGATGAGCGTTTTTCAGATTACTTGAATCGTCATATTTTTAAACCCCTGGGGATGAACCATACCTACAGTGTCAGCACGACGCATCAAATCAATCGGAATGAAGCTATCCCACCAGGTCATTACTCAATTCTAGGCCGCTCCGTGAGTCGCTCAGAGCCGCTGTGGTTTATTGATGGTCCTGCAGGCATCGTTTCAACCGCGGAAGACATGTCCAAGTGGATGATTGCCCAATATAGCGGCCACCTTCTTTCCCCGGCGCTGAGGAATCAATTTCATTCAGCCGGAGAGACTTCGCCGTACGGCATGGGATGGCTCGCAGACCAAGACGAATCACGCGGCCGTACAATCTCTCACAGCGGCATTTTCTGGACGTATAAGTCGGAAGAAACGGTGTATTTGGACGAGCAGATGGGGATTACGGTGATGTTTAATTCGGGATTGAACGCATTTGTGAATTACTCGGAAGTCATCGATGGGATCGCGGCTATTATGAGGGGAGATCAGCCCGAAATCTCTTTTCTTAACGACCGAAACATGGCAATGATCATGATGACGCTGATTCTCGCAACGCTTGTCTGGGGTGCCTATGCTTATGTTCGTATCCGTCGGAGGAAGAAACGCCTTACGACCGGTATGTTTATTCTGATCATGGTCGTTAGGCTGATTCCGGCCCTTATCCTCTTGTCTCTCCCCCCATTGCTGACGTTTATCGGCGGAGGGCGCGTGCTGCCTTGGTCCGGTCTTTGGACTACCCTGTCGTCACCTATTATATGGCTTGTTGTATGGTCGCTTGTCAATTTCGTGCATGTGGCTTGCTACTATAACAACTATACTCAATACACAAGGAATGGCCAATTGAAAGCTAACAACCCATAATGCCTCAAAGTTCACCATCATACCGATTGAAGAAAAAGGCAGCGCATCAACTGCCTTTTTAAATCGTTCACCTTTACATTTACGTATGAGATTCAGAGCTAGTTTTACCGCCGGATAATTTTTGTCTCCCTTGAATCAGGAAGAGATAGGCAGCAATAGATAATAAACTGGTAGAAAAGATGACAATTCCAAAAGGAATCGCAGAGTTTTCTCCCGCAATTCCCACAAGCGGAGACGTCACGGCACCTAACGCGAATTGTAAGGAGCCGAGCACGGCGGAAGCGCTGCCTGCAATATGCCCCTGCGACTCCATGGCTAACGTAAAAGAGATAGGCCCTATGACCCCAATGGAAAAAGCAAATAAGAAGATCGAAATAAACATGGCAGACAGTGCTCCATGTACCAATACGACGAACAAGATTGCCGCAGAAGATAGAAACGCTATAATTAACCCGATCCTAAATAGTCGGCTTTCTGTTACCCGGCCTGCAAGAAGTTTAACGAATTGAGATCCCGAAATAATAGCAAGTCCATTCAACGCAAAGAGGATCGAGAACATTTGCGGCGACACGCCGTACATGTTTTGATAGATAAATGGGGTGCCCGCAACATAGGCGAAGACACCTGCGAACAAGATGCCATTGACAATAGCATATCCCATAAACGACCGCTCTCGGAACAAGCTGTTATAATTTTTGACCAACGACCGGGGATTGCTTGGTACCCGCTGCTGTACAGGTAAGCTTTCCTTTAACCCTCCTATGGTTATCGCCGTTAATGCTATGCCTAGCGCCCCTAAAAATATAAATACGGCTATCCATGAGCTGTTGGACATAACCGCACTTCCGAGCGTCGGCGAAATTAACGGAGCCACATTGCTTATCATCGTTAAGAGCGCGATAAACTTCGTCATTTCAACCCCGCTAAACCCGTCTCGAACAATAGCTCGCGAAATAACGAGCCCTGCCGATGCAGCAACCCCTTGAATAAATCTTAAACATATGAACCACTCTATGCTCGGTGCAAAAGCGCATCCGATCGAGGACAGGATATACAATATCATGGAAGTCAGCAAAGGCGGACGTCTTCCATAAATGTCACTTAGCGGCCCCATGATCAACTGTCCTAATCCCAAACCTAACAGGCTGGTGGTTAAACTCGCTTGAACCGCCGCTGCGCTTGTTCCAAAAAAAACAGCGATTTGCGGAAGCGATGCAAGATACATATCAACCGTAAATGGCCCTAATGCCGAAAATGCTGCCAAGATCAGGGCAAATCCGAGAGAATTCTTTTTGGTCTTATATTTCATTCCTCTATCTCCTATAACTGATTGATTGTTCTCTTTAAAATAACGCATTTGCTTTAGGTGTTATCGCATTTATTCGTACGCACGACCAACTCTTCTCATCCAATCTGAAGGGCACACCACTCGGCGTGCCCTTCATTATTTTGGAATGCAATGAATTCTTATTCGTTCTCCATTGTGCTGATATCGATGACAAATCGATACCGGACATCCGAAGCAAGTACGCGTTCCCAAGCCTCATCAATCTGATTGGCGGAGATAACCTCGATCTCAGGCGTAATGTGGTGTTCGGCGCAGAAATCCAGCATTTCCTGTGTTTCTCGAATACCGCCGATTGCCGATCCAGCAAACGACCGACGATGCGGGATAAGAGAGAACACTTGAACAGGCAATGCCTCCGGCGGTGCACCGACGTTCACCAAGGTACCGTCCACTGCCAGCAGTGACAGGTAGGCATTCAAATCGATCTTGGCGCTCACCGTATTCACGATGAGATCAAACGTACCGGCTAGCTTCTTAAATGTCTCCGGATCGTTGGTGGCATAATAATGGTCCGCGCCTAACTTCAAGCCGTCTTCTTTCTTCTTCAAGGTTTGAGAAACAACCGTTACTTCTGCTCCCATGGCATGAGCAAGCTTCACAGCCATGTGTCCGAGGCCGCCAAGTCCAACAACCGCGATTCTTTTGCCAGGACCAGCACCCCAATGGCGCAGCGGCGAGTACGTTGTGATCCCAGCACATAAAAGCGGTGCGGCGGCATCAAGATCAATGCCGTCAGGAATTCGGACCACGAAATCTTCCGTTACGACGATGTGGGTGGAATAACCACCCTGTGTATATTTTCCATATCTATCGATAGCTGCGTAGGTACCCGTATGTCCATGAAGACAATATTGCTCCTCACCTCTTTGGCAGCTCTCGCACTCACCGCAGGAATCAACCATGCACCCAACCCCTACTCTGTCACCAACCGTATACTTTGTGACTTCCGGACCAACCTGGGTGACAATGCCGGCGATTTCATGTCCTGGAACGAGTGGATATTGGACCGGCCCCCAGTCCCCGCGAGCGGTATGGATGTCAGAGTGGCAAATACCGGCGTACTTGATCTCAATGAGGACATCATGCGGCTTAAGATCCCTACGCTCAATCGTGGTTAGTTTGAACGGACCTTCCGGACCGAACACAGCACGTGCATTAGCATTCATCATGTATAACCTCCAGGTAATATCATTTTTATTTGGGAATCGTCGTAATCCACAGAGAGTGGTTAAACAAAATAAGTTGTTTAATCAACTTGTGTCTATTATTATAGAAGAAAGAAGTCGAAGTTCAATGGTTAAATAAGCGTAATTTGTTGATATATCAACAACATCATCAAAAATGTTCATTATTTTGGGAAGGTCAGGGGGAAAAGAAAAGATGGCCAAAGTAGATCGGAGAATTCTAAAAACGCAGGAATCCTTAAAAAATGCCGTTATTGAATTGATGGCTGAAAAAAACTTCGATGACATTACCATTCAAGACATTGCAGACCAGGCAAATTTAAACCGCGGTACCATTTATCTGCATTATCAGGACAAGTATGATTTATTGAATCAAATCATGGAGGCACACATTAATGAATTAAAAGAGATGGATACATGGGCATGTGAGATGGAATGGGCGGATGCTCTTGTTCCGTATTTCGAATATTTTGAAAAGAACTATGTGCTATTTTCAACCATGTTAGCGTCCAAAGGTGCCCCTTCCTCTTTCAGAACGCGGCTGCTTACTTCATTCATGGAAGGATTCAGAGGTGAGATTGACAAAGAAAGCGGAAAAAATGCGGAATTAAATGAAGATGTGATGCTGCAATATGCCGGCACTGCTTATGTAGGTGTCATTGAATGGTGGATCCGAAATGGAATGCCCTACTCGCCGCAAGTCATGGCCAAACAAGTCGGGTCCTTGTTAGAAAGAAGCCTTTAACTCAAAATGAAAAAAGCCGCAATACATGCGGCTTTCAGTCGCCAAACCTGCAGACAACACCGATCTTTATCGATGCTTGGACTCCAGGTTACCGGTGAATCTTCGAAGTTGCTATTGCTGCTGTCCCCCCTGATAGACCGTCTCATCCTGATGCACCTTGCGTCCCGCTGCTTTGGCTAGCTCAAGCAGCTTGGTTGCGTCATCCTGAGGTTGGTATCCGATCAAGTCCTTCAGATAATCGATGTTGTAGTAGTTATCGCTATTGGCGGAGGTGCCGTACAGATTTAAATACTTAAGTTCGTCATCAGCTTCAATGCAACAAACGATCAGTTGGAGCATATCACGCTCGGATATCCAGATATGCCCCGCACGCTCAGAATGAGGACGATCGTCCCCAGGAAAGTTGCCAATACGAATATTTAACGAAGAGATCTTGCCCTGATCTGAATAAAGTCGGCCCAGCAGTTCGATATAACATTTGCTGAGCCCGTAAAAGCTATCCGGACGGTACGGATCGTCAGGCTCTACCTTCTCGGAAGTCTTATAGAAACCGGTCGCATGATTGGAACTGGCAAAAATAATGCGGCGAACGCCATTTTGCACCGCTGCCTCAAATAACTTGTATGCACCGCTCACGTTACCAGCCAGCACCTTACCGAGAAAATCCCCGTTGTCCTTTATCCAGGCAAAATGAAGCACCGTGTCAATTCCTTGCGTGAGCTCGGCCAACCGGGCCTCGTCCACGATGTCCATTTGTACAATGCCTTGCTTATCATCCGCCTGTATATCCGCTCCGACAATGTCATACCGATTGTCTTTTTGCAGCCCCTTGTAGATTACATTCCCTATGGTGCCCGCCGCTCCGGTTATTAACAGTTTGCGTTTCATTCGTTTAAACTCCTTTCTCGCTTCGTCGTCACGCGATTGCTGTGCTGTTAGTAATTACCCGTTAGGAGAAGGATATATACGATAATATTCGTCTGACTTAGTACCATTTAAAGAATGAGTATTCTAACACGAGTGCAAACTCGGGACCATAAGTTCATTAAAACGGAAATTAAGCTTTCCATAGCCACCCTTTAGGGCGATTACAAAAAGCTTAATCTGCTTTAGAACGTCAATTGAGCACTCTTTAAAACTTTCCAGGGAGAAATATCCGATTTTATGTAGAAGATCATTCACGACGTCCGACAATTCCGTGGCATAAGTTCATTACTGAAAAGGAAATACTCTTCATGAAGGAGGGTTATCATGGTTAAAATCAACAGCTGGCTCGGACAAATGGCTCACAATTATTTGTTAATCGTAATTGCAGCCATCATCTTTTTTGGTATCAAATCAATTCTCGGTTTATTAACTTACAGACACTACAATAAGGAACTGCAACAATTGCACAAAAAAATAGATCTCCTTTTAAAAAAATTTTCAAAAGAATGAGGTACGGCGTGTATGATCAGAACTGAGCCTCACCCCCTCCAACCCCCATCTATGGAATCGTCCCATTTTGTACGGAACCTTCTGATTCTTACACTCACGTAACAATGCAAAAACTCTCATCCTAAACAAAAAAATGACCGGCGTTCAACCGGTCATTTTACTTTATACTCTTATGCTTTGACCATGGGTATAAATGGTCCAACACTTGTCTGCCCGTGAGCCTTGAATTAACATTTTGTTCGTACGGTGAAGAATTCGCCGTCTACCGTCTCATCTTTCTAAGCAAATCCATATTGCCGCTTCCAATCGCGCCAATATATTGATTGATGACTTCGATATCGCAATCCCACCATTTGATTTCCAATAACTCTTGAATGATTTCTGTTGAAAACCGCTTGCGGATTTCCCTTGCAGGATTTCCTCCAACGATCGTATAGGGCTCCACATTCTTTGCAACGACAGCTTCTGCGCCAATGATAGCCCCGTCGCCAATCTGTACACCTGCCATGATCGTTGCACGCCTTCCGATCCATACGTCATTTCCAATGATCGTATCACCCTTGATCGGCAAATTTTCTATAGATGGAGTGAATTTCTCCCAACCGTTTCCAAAGATATTAAATGGAAAGGTTGAGCCGTCCATCCGATGGTTCCCTCCATCCATCATAAATCTGGTTTCGGAAGCAATTGAACAAAACTTTCCGATTATTAATTTAGTTCCAATGAATTCATAATGGTATAATACTTGATCCTCAAATGATTCTCCGTTTAATGCATAATAGTATGAATAATCTCCTGCGATAATATTAGGTTTCGTGATCGTGTTCTTAATAAATTGGAGATTGTTATCCCCGGGGAGAGGATATCTCTCATCTGGATTCGGTCCTGTCATTTCTACATCATCCCTCTCATCGCAATTTATCCGGCTGGAACGCTACCATCTTTCAAACCATTATCGGCCACACAAAAAAACCTCCTTTCCGGTCAACGGATAGGAGGCACACATACAAACACAAAGACGTGCTGCTATACAAAAAAAAAGCAGTCGCAATTTATGTTCACATATAAAAGCCCACACTAATCCTATCCCGAAAACCTGGAAAATAGATTTTCTTGGTGGATAGGATTAATAAATCATCGGCTTTTGGTCACCCTTTCTTTACTGAATAAGACAAATTTACCATACTCCACATATGGAATCAACTCCCATTAACCGTTTCTGTCCCTCCAGTCATTTGAAATGGTGAAACTCGAGTAGCTTCCGCCTTCCTCTTCATTTAGTATTAGCCATTCCCAGCCGTTATCACCCTATAGACTTCTTGCGGCTTCCATCAGCTGCTCTTTAGTCATAGCCGTCGAATCGCTGCCTAACCGATAAATGATCGCCTGCCCCTCTTTTTCAAGCATCCAGCTGATTTCTTGGTAGAATTGGCTGTCGGTATATATATATGAATCTTTTTTAAAATAATGGGCCGTATGTCCATTCAGGTTCATTTCTTCATATTTCGCTGAAGATGGGGCTACCATCTGTAATTTCACTGTGGAATCGGGCGCGGTTTCCATGACCAAATACATCGTCTCTTGATCTGAGTTCCGGTATACGGATGTGTAAGTTAACAACGGAAACGAGGTTGGTACGGGCGTTTTTCTCCATGTAAAGTCTTTTCCCGTCTCTTCGCTTTCGGCTTTCAACTCTTCCATTAAAGCTGTGATATCCGTTTCGGAGCCCACATAAAAGCCGAAAGGAGACAGCTCCATTCCTCCCGCGAACCTGTACGTTCCAAGCAAGGAAGCTGGAGGCAAAACATCAAAATGACGGTCCGTTAATACCTTTCTCCAAGTATCCAGGTCCTCGTTCACTTCCGGCTGCGAGACAAGAATGAACGGCAAGCTCTTGACGTTATCCAAATCGGTTAAATAGACGACGGCTGACTCTCCCGGGTTTAGCTGGGCTTTCACCTCATTTCGTGCCAGGCGGATACTCTCGAGCTGAGTTTTGCTTAACTTTACATCCTCTAACGTTACGGCGGACATTGTCATATTGCCTTTCGTCTCTTCAAACAGCAGCGTTCGACCTGCATAAGCAAAGCCGCTTACGACCGCAATCAGTAAAATGACCATTACGGCCTTGGACCATTTCCATCTTCTTCTCATCGGTTGTTCTCCCTTCTTCTCCAGCATTTGTTTCCTGTAGACGTTCATTACTCGCAGATCTATAGAAGGAGGACACACCATGTTTTTTGTGTTTTCTTCAAACTCGTCTTTCAATTGTTGTTCAATAGACATAACCGTCCCGCTCCTTTCTGTGGTCCCGCTGGCTATACATATGGCGCAGTCGTTTCAGGGCATGATGGTGCCTGGATTTTACGGTGCCTATTGGAACCTTTACCAAATGGGCGATTTCTTCAAGGGTCAAATCCTGATAATACCTGAGGACGACAACCTCTTTGAGCTTCATAGGCAGCGCTTCAAGCATCGGAATCAGCTCCAGGCGGTCACTAAGGAGGGATACTCGATCTTCCATCGCCAATGGAGGCGGTTCGGAAAACACTCCTTTCACCCTTTCCAATATTCGATTCCTGCGCCAGCTTTTTCGCTTCCAGTTCCGAACTTGCCTGATAATTAAGCCGTTGAACCAAGAACTGAATTTCTGCTCCAGCCTATAATTGTCCAGGCTCTTAAACAATTCGATATACACCTCGCTCATAATATCCGGGACGTCGTGCTTGCTTGGGGTAAGATAATAGATTAATCCGAAAGCCTGATCACGCGTTAAATCATAAACTGCCTGGAACGCTTCTTCATCTCCCTGGCTCATCCGGATGAGCCAAGGTTGGATATCCATTTCATTCATAGGGCCGGCCTCCATCTTAGGACTTACACCTGATATTGGCTCCATCGCCCAATAAGGTTCAATATGATGTTAAAAAAACCTTGGGCAAGCTCGTCTTCATAGTACAAAAAACGCAGCTTTCCGGCTGCGTTTTTTCTTATTATACTAGGATTTTCTTTTAGCAAAATGGTAGCGGAATAGATTTCTTTAGCAATTCATGCCGAAAACCGGTCATTGGATGACAATTAAATAGAAGAGAGCTGCTAAGACAAAACGGTATAGCGCAAACCATTCCAATCGAAGTCGCTTAATCAGTTTGATGAACGTCACGACTGCAATCAGTGCCACAAGAAAGGATGTCGTAAAGCCAATGAACATGAGAAAGAAATCGTCAGCATTCAGCAAATCGCGACTATCGTATAAATCCAACAAGCTTGCACCAAACATAACAGGTACGGAAATAAGGAACGTAAAATCTGCGGCGGCTTTTTGGCTGGTGCCAAGCAAAAGTCCGCCTGAAATCGTCGAACCCGATCTCGAAAATCCCGGCCACAAAGCCAAACATTGGAACAGGCCAATCCCGAAAGCTTGCTTGTAATTAATCCCATCCATCGTATCAGCGGTTTCAGTTCTCCTACTCCGTGCAGCAATGATCATCAACAATCCACCGGCAACTAGACCGATCAAGACAGGGGTTGGGCCGAATAATTGGCTTTTTATAGTGTCCTTGAAGAGAAGATATAGAATTAATGCCGGTAACATAGCCAAAATCATATGAATGACATTTAATCCTTTACTTTGGGAAAAATCCATTCTAATGAGATTAGCGCCAATTTCCAAATATCTTTTCCAATAAAGAATGAGAACCGCCATAACTGCACCCAACTGAATAACAATTTTAAAAGTTATTGCAGCGTCTCCCTCAAAGCTCAGCAAATTGCCTGCTAAAATAAGATGTCCGGTAGACGATACCGGTAAAAATTCAGTTAAGCCCTCTATAATGCCAAGTATTATTGCTTTAACTACATCAGTCATCAATGAATATCCCCCTTCGGAAACAAAATTGTTCAGCAATTTCCAGTATAAGGGGGACATCTATATATTCCCATCGATTAATATAACAATATCCCATTCCGTATGACATAATTGTCACATTGCTCATTGTTTTAGTCTTAAGCAGCCCTTTGACTAATAATTGGGAGGATAGGCACCCACTTGCTACAACATGAACGAAATTGTTCTCACACACAGACTACGTGAAAAAGGACAGCCCTGCTAAGCCGGGACTGTCCATCATCCAACGTTCTGATATGAAGTAATTATATTATCCAGTCACACGATTCACAATTTTTAGAACCGTATCCCGCGTTAATTTACTTCCACCCGCAGAAATGAGGTTGACTGTAGCATGAGCTAACGCTAATGGAATCTTGCAAAACTTTAACGCTGGACCATCCTTCAGGTCTGCGATATAAGAGTCTGCGGTTTGTAAATTACGGCGCGTATACTGTTGCATCTCATGAAATCCCCAACCATCAGGGAAGAAGTCAACGCCACGTTTAAGATCCTCATCTCTATTTCTAAGTATATTTACCGACTGTAGCCCTCTTCCGAAGGCAACCGCCTTCGTTAGATCAGATTGCGTTCCGTCATGCCATAACCATAGTTCGGATAACATTTCTCCAACCATACCAGCAACGCTATAGGTATATCGATCCAGATCCTCTTCTGTATGAATGTTCCACCCGCTCTGAACCCATTCAGACATATGTAACGCCATCTTTGCGATGTAATGATATACGATTGGAGCTCCGGAAGACGGACAAAGAATCGCCCATTTATCTAGTTGCATCGTAACTTCTGGTAATACGGTCCGATAAGGTGATAGGAGTATTGGTGTTGCTTCCATAATATCCTGCGACTTAAATATTTCATGAATCCCAAAAAGCAATTCAACTTTCAATTCGTCAGTAAGTTCATTATGATCCTCGATTTCGTCTATTGCTCGCATACATAGATAGGCAGATGTAACAGCCTCCTTTAATCCTAAATCCAAATAACTAATGGGTATATAAAAAGTACGGCTCGTCTTCTTTAACATGGACATGGCTTCATTCAAGGCGACGTTATTAATGAGTACTCCCTCCAAGTATTAGCTAAGTTTTAAATTGCTCATTACTTACCATGATAACATACGTTGATATAGTCAATCCAAATTGTACTTAAAACAAAAAAAGCCGCAATGGATGCGACCTCTTATAACATTTAGCCATCACTTCTTAAAAGAGGCTGAGTGCTACATCTGAAAGATCCACCGAAACTTCTTGATATTTTAAAATCTACATACTCTACGTTAATCCCTCTTTTTTCTAACTCATCTCCAATAAATTTAAATTCATGATCTGTAATATATACATTTTCATTTACAGGAAGACCATTTGTTGCAAGTCTGGAAGCGTCATCTAATGTTACATTTATTTTATCCCAACCTTTAAACTGTTCAGGTATGCCATCTAATAATGCTTCTTCACAAACAATCATTAACCCGTCTCTAACCAAGCTAATAGCACAGTCAAGATGAAGTATTGTATGATGAAGGGGTACCTCGACTACCTCATATCCAAAGTTTCTTACCAAATTCCTCATCCATTTAACACCATTTTCATTTGATGCAAGTCCAGATCTACCTACAAATATAGTTTTATCCAGGACTAAAACATCTCCTCCCTCTAAAAATGGCCCATCCTCTGAGTATTGCCCTTTTGATATATCTGGTTTAGGAATAGATAAGTATAAGCATTTATTATCGTTTGACTCCATTGCTAATATATTTCTAACAGGTAGTATTTCATTTCTTCTATGCGGAAATCTAAGAGACCCTTCTATTAAAAAATGCCCTACTGTGAAGAAAGGATCTCTTACGAAGAAATTACTATAACCATCCTCTTTCCCCATCTCCTTTTCATAGTCCGTTAGCAGCCTAGGAACGATTACTTCTACATTATATTTTTCTAAAACTTTCTTTAAATTTGCTCTTTCAGCTTCCCATTCTTTCTGTCTTTCTGGGAAAACCTCTCTATAGTTTTTACCTAATAGTCCTTACCTCTATATAAATCTCTACTTTCTTCTGTTAAGAAATCTTCATCACCTAAATCTTCCTTCGATGGGAATGCAAATTCAGATTGAGCCATAACGACTCTTTTTAATGGAGCAAACTCACTTTTTACATAAACATGACTCATACAAATTCCTCCTGATATTTATTTGGGTTACACCGCCTGTTAATTAATTGCTTAAGGATTCGCATAAACATCATTTAATAAAAGAGTAAGATGTTTCCAATGATGAGTAGTGAACATAAAATTGTTTTCTCTACCACATGTTAAATCAATCCTTGCAAATTCACTCATCCATCATTATAACAGACGGATTGACTGACCGTAGCTCGAGACTAGGCATCGTTATAACAAAACAAGAGGCAAACCGATATTCTCGATTTGCCTCTCACCCCTCCATGGGAATGACGCGTTTATAGATTTGTTCTCTCGAAATACACTAGGAAAGATCGTTTCTAGCTAGTCTCAAACCTTGCAAAACAGCACGCGTCTACCATCAAACTCAGAGGGATTGGAGGAATCTCTTGATTGCTTGGCCGCCTGCCTCAACTAGAGGTTCGACTTGCTGTGTCGCCTCATCTGGCAAGAAGTCACTAATCGACGCCTGCGAATAGTTTAGCGGCGTTTCCGAAGTCCCGAAGCTGGACATTGACCACACGTATTCATTCATTACAATATTTCGATATACCCTTCTGTTCCATTCACGCGAATTCGTTGCCCGTCTTTGATCAGTTTGGTGGCATTTTCCACGCCGACAACTGCGGGTAAGCCATATTCACGTGCAATAACTGCTCCATGGGTCATCAGTCCACCCACTTCGGTGACTAGGCCTTTGATGGATACAAACAATGGTGTCCAGCTAGGGTCAGTAAAGGATGTGACTAATATATCTCCATCTTCCAGATCAGCATCTTCCATGTTTAAGAGGACACGTGCTCGCCCCTCTATAACCCCGGAGGAAACAGGCAGACCTGCAATCGCTCCGACAGGGAGATTCTCTCGTTTGTACTCGCCTGCGATGATTTCACCATCCGAGGTGATAACACGCGGCGGAGTTAGTTTTTCATATATTTTGTACTCGTCTTTTCGTTTGTTGATCATCCGGTAATCCAGTTTATGTGTGCGTACGACTTCGTGAAGTTCCTCAAAAGTGAGATAATATATATCTGCTTTTTCATGAATAACACCCACTTGTACGAGTTGTTCGGCTTCTTTCAGTAAAGCCTGCTTATAAACGAAGTAGCGATTAATATACCCGTATTTTGGATATTCACGATAACCGATGAAATTCCGGACGAGGTCGATCATTCGTTTGGTTTCTTTGGCTTTTTGTTCACCATCCGGCAATTGCTTCAATCGATATAATAAGTCTTGTTCTTTTTGCAGAGCTTCCTGTCGCCCTTGCTCAAATCTCCTATTGCTTTCGTGAGGCTCAAAGTTTTTGATGTTATTCAGAATTAAAGGCACAAGCGTAATCGGTTTTTCGCTCCAACGCGTTCGAGTAATATCGATTTCTCCGGCACATCGCATACCGTATTTGTTGAGATAAGCTTGCACCGCGTCTCGGGCTTCCTGTCCGCCTTCAAACTTAGGTAGTTCATCCAAAAAGGGATCATCTTTTACATGTTGCAAATATTCAATCACTTCCGGATAAGGACGGATCGCATCTGCGACATCCAACAACGCCAGACCCATTTCCGAAGTAATATTGTGGGGCACGGATTGCGAAAGCGTATCGGCTGCGTTTTTTTCCCCCAACCACTTCATCATTTTCTCGTTGATCCATTCGGAAGCATCCATAGCCGCCATAAACACAGAGGAACTTCGGGGGTCGAATAAGATCTTCTTTAATTGTTGGATATCTTCCAGAATAAAATCAAACAAATCCGATCCCGATTTCGCTTGGATGTTATGTTTTAGTTCTTCTACTGAAGCTTGATTGCTCTTAATCAAATCGGAAACGATTGCCGGATCGTGTTCGAATTGCGCTTGAACGCCTGCGGACGACTTGCCTTTACCGCGATTCCCGGAACTCAGTTCTTTATCATCAGTCTGCACCAGTTTTATAAAATCTCGCTCTATAATGGTCTCAAGTGCGTCTTTTATGAGCGGATCGGATCGTCCCAGAGTTAGTAACGCATCTCTGCCGACAGGCGAAGCCAACATAGCTGAAATATCGACAAACAACCTCCCACCGGCTTTACGCATAGGTGCAGAAGTAATTAACAGGTAAAAAGACAACCCCAGTGGTTTTATAGGATCCGTCATCATTTGTTGATGACCAACAGAGATATAGACGTGATTTTCTTGATCGCTCGCTTCAGGGATCGGATATAAAGTCGTGATTGGCCGACTCTGAACAATATAAAAGGTATCATTGGCCAAACACCATTCGATATCTTGGGGCTGGCCGAAATAAGCTTCGATTTGTCTTCCGATGCGTGCCAGTTGTAGAATTTGCTCATCAGTAAGTGTTTGAGTCTTTTGCTGATCAGGATCGATCTGCTTTGTCTCCGTTCCGCCTTCTTTTCGTCCATAGATCGCCAATGTTTTGGCTGCTATCCTCTTATCGACGATCTCCCCTTCCCGTACTTTATAACCATCGGCAGATACTAAACCAGAGACCAGCGCTTCTCCAAGTCCATAACTGGCATCGATGGATAACACCTTTCGGCTCGAGGTCATCGGATCGGCGGTAAATAATATCCCTGAAGCCTGTGGGAAAACCATCCTTTGCACAATAACGGATAAATAAACTTGACTGTGGTCAAATCCATTTTGCATACGGTAGATCACCGCGCGATCCGTAAATAGGGAAGCCCAGCATTTGCTGATATGCTGCAAGATGGCATCGACGCCGATGATGTTTAAATAGGTGTCTTGTTGACCGGCAAAAGAGGCATGCGGTAAATCTTCGGCAGTCGCACTAGAACGCACGGCATAAGCATGTTCCTCGCCAAACCGGGAGAGATAGTGAGTTACGGCTGTCACTACATCGGGAGGAATTTCTATATCCATAATGGTTTGTCTGATCTTCTTGCTGATTTCCCCAATTTGATCTCGATCTTCTGCTTTTAGCATAGTTAGTCGACCCAGCAAAGCATGATACGTTTCGTTTTGTTCGATGGCTCTTTGATATCCCACGGTTGTAACACAAAATCCTTCGGGAACCTGTATTCCTTCGATTTTTGATAATTCCCCTAAATGTAACCCTTTTCCGCCAACGAGCCAAAGCTGCGTTTTTTCCATTTCCTGAAAATCGAGAACCAACGAACGCATTCAACATCTCTCCTAACCATTAAATTGAGAAAAAACGTTTGACAAGGCATTTTTGGCATGGTACAATTAAATTGTAAGATAAGATATTTGTGTCAATTCGCCTTTTGTCAGTCGTGGTCTGATTATATCACCATGTCTGTTTATATGCAATAAAAAAGAACCTTCAGGTTCTTTTTTTGTTTTCCGCTATCTTAGTGGCATCCAAACCAAATAAAAAGAGCTGCGAAATATCGCTGCTCTTGTCAATTGATAGCTAGCAGGGTTTTCACTGCATGCACAAGTTTCTGTCTTCTGTTAATGCTTTAATATTCTCCTTTAATGACGAAAAACGAGCCCCGAATGGTTCCAGCTAATTTCGACTTCTGTCTAGCAAACTTAAACTTCCCTTCCAACTCCTGTGGTACCTCCATCCCCTCCGAAAGCTTAAAACCAACAGCCCGCTTCTTAGAATCATCCACCGTATACATGACGTTGAGGGCAAGACCATCCTCATAAAAGACGTAGGCAAATTGGATATTTTCCACTTGAAAGCGCGACGTTTCTAGAGGTTTGGCCGCAAACTCAAGATCACGTTCTTCTTTTAAAATTCGGTTTACATAATCAAGGGTTTCCTGGCTTTCGCTAGCGGGTACAACTGTAAATTCATGCTTATATTTGTTCATAAAGTAACGGGCTTCATTCGCTCGTAAACCAGCAAGCGCTTCTGCTGCGGGTGAAGACTCTAAGCCATGCGTAGACACATTTTTAAAATCAACGATATAGGACATTTCCATTCCTCCTAAAAGTTTTGCGAGCATTACTTCATTGAATCGACTTCGAGTAAAGCTCGCATCGAGAGCATTCGATTATTTCCTTACAACCGGAATCCACAACTCACCGAATACAAGATCGTTTCGATGCCCCATTTCAACCGTTGCATTTGGCCCGCCAACATAGGCAAAATTTTGTGCTTCCGGCAAGACTTGTCCAAAGGCAATGCCAGTAAGTTTATTACTCAACTCATCAGCCGTCTTCCCTTCCCCTTTTACAACGAGGTATTCCCCTTTAGGAAATTGAATCACTCGGGTTGCTTCAGGTAACGATGTCTCTGTCATGACGCCGGCATAATGCATCATCTTGTTATTCACCGCTTCGTTTACGGCAAAAATGTAGTCGTTTGCGGCGATGGCCTTTAACGTATCCAGCCTTCCATCTTGTTTCACTGCCTCCCAAAAATCGGCCTTCTCCTTGTTTATGCCAGCATAGTCTGTGTAATCGCTCTGAAGCTCCGTTCCAATTCCTAATACGATAAAGCTGTCTTTTTCCTCAAGCGCATAATTTGTCATATTCAAAACCTTCCTCTTTTTTAAATTTATCAAATGATTGTCTTTTCACTTGATAGGTTTATAATAACCTTAAATCATGTCAAAAAATGATACTGTTTAGGAGAGGCCCGATGAAAAAAGTTGAACGGATCAATACCATCATGCGATATATCAACAACCGCGCCCACTTTACCATTTCTGAGATCATGCAGGAATTTAACATCTCTCGTTCGACGGCGATTCGAGATATCCGAGAAATTGAAGCCATGGGGATGCCGCTTGTTGCTGAAGTTGGGAGGGACGGGGGTTATTTTGTTATGAACAACTCTGTCCTGCCCACGGTCCGCTTTACCGATACTGAAATTAAAGCGCTGTTTATTGCCTTTATGGCCACAAGAAATCAACAACTCCCTTATCTAAAGAGTCGTCAGTCTTTAGCTGAAAAATTACTAGGCCTCATCTCGGAGAACCAGCAAGATGACCTTGTGCTTTTGAATCAAATATTGCTTTTTGAAGGGACCAACCCCAATAACCCAGACCTGCTTGACCTGTCTGACCTGCCCCATCCGATGTTAGAAAAGCTCATCCAAATTCTTCTTGTGGACAGGTATTTATTGGTTTCCATCAAAGAAGAAAAGATGATAAAGTCTTATACCATTTATCTCTTACACCTCTATCGTGAAAAGAGCTTATGGCTAATTGAAGGCTTTGACTTAGAGGAAGAAAAGAGGCGGATTATTCCTGTCGACAATCTCACCCATGTAGAACCATACCCTCCGAAAAAAAGAGTAAGTAAGAAAAAAATTTTAGAACAACTAAGTAAGCACGAAGAAGTAATCAACCTTGTCCTTGATCTTGGCCCCAAGGCGATTGCCCAGTTCAAAAAATACCATCCTTTAAAGTTTTCAATTTCATATACGAACCCGTATCAAACCACAGCTACCTTAAAGACTTTTATCAATGTTCATCATTCAGAAGAATTAACTGAAATTACAAATTGGCTGCTTTTCCTAGGTGGAGATATCAAGGTCAGGGAGATACCGGAAGAAGTCTTAGCAGGTTTACAAGAGAGATTAAACTTATACTGCCCATAAGCAGTACCCGTTTCAACCTTAAAATTAAAACATCCCATTCCTCTTTTGGTGAGAATGGGATGTTTATTAGTATCTTCAAATGGAAGTCTTCCAATTCATTTGTTGCTATTTTCATGATTGGTTTGATCGTGTAATGGAGCTGCCTTGCCAACCCCAAAAGCGTAATAACTCATCACAACCATACCTAAGAAAATAATGCCGGATATCAGGGAGATGCGAGTTTCATCGTTCATCCACATACCGACCAGTACCATAAGCAAAAAGGCAATGGTCACATAGTTTGTCACCGGGGCGAAAGGCATTTTGAACGGATGATGCTGCAAGGCATCCCCCTTAATTTTTCTGAAATTGATTTGACTGATTAGAATGACAAACCACGGTACCATACCGGGAAGTACGCTGGCACTGTACACGTGCACAAACAGATTTTCGGGTGAAATATAGCTTAAGATCACGCCAATGCCCAATCCCACGAGTACGCCAATCGTTCCAAGCAAGGGCACGCCGTTACGGGACAGTTTCGTAAATATTTTCGGTGCCTGTCCATTGACTCCTAATGTATAAAGCATGCGTCCCGCGCTAAAAATCCCGCTATTACAACCTGACATGGCAGCTGTGATGACAACAAAGTTGATCAGCCCCGCAGCAGCAGTAATGCCGATTTTCGCAAATGTAGCAACGAACGGACTGCCGATGGCTTGCAATTGATTCCAAGGGTAGACCGTAACAATTACAAAAATCGCGCCAATATAGAAGATCAAAATCCGCCAGATAATACTTTGCGTCGCGCGCATTAACGTTTTTTGCGGGTTTTTCGCCTCACCTGCTGTAATCCCGATCAGTTCGACTCCTTGATAGGCCCCAATCACTAGCGAGAGAGCAAAGAAAAACCCCGACCACCCACCGGTAAAAAAGCCCCCATGCTGCCACAAATTAGAAAATCCGATCGCATTCCCGCCGTTGCCTATTCCGAACAAAATCAGACCAAACCCTGCAACAATCATCAAGATGATGGTAACGATTTTAATCATCGCAAACCAAAACTCAAATTCACCAAATGATTTCACTGAGAATAGGTTGGCTGCACCGAGAATCACGATTGCGACGAGCCCTGGTATCCAGGCGGGCAAATCCGGAAACCAGTACTTCATGTACGTCCCAACAGCAATGATCTCCGCCATCCCGACAATAACCCATTGGAACCAGTTGCTCCAAGCTGTCACATACCCTGCCAAAGGATGAATGTACTTATGTCCAAAGGTCGCAAATGACCCCGTGCTCGGTTCTACATACTGCATTTCCCCCATTGCGCGCATGATGAAAAATATAAATACCCCTACAATTGCATACGCAAGCATCACCGAAGGACCTGTCCATTTGATCGTGCTTGCAGAGCCCATAAATAATCCGACACCGATTGTGCCGCCTAAAGCAATCATCTGAATATGACGAGCTTCGAGCCCTCTCTTTAATTCATTGTTTTTCATTGCAGTTTCCCCCTCTGCTGCTCTCTTTGCTGTTCATTTGGACAAGTTCCAAAATCTCATAAGAAGTAGACGCCAATTTTGTTTTATACACGCTAATCCAATTGTAGTAGCTTGTTCCTATGAAAACAATTATATTCATTTGGTAAACCTACAAGGGGCCCTACTATTCTAGAATGACATCAATCTCATTTATTATCAGACCTTATAAATGTATATAACCCCATCCTAATAATAGGACAGGGTTAACATTGCACAATCTGAATAATGCGTGAACCCCATGGACCCGAGTGATCTTTGAAGGAAAACAAATGGTAAAACAAAATGGTAACCATACTTTTTCTGAATGAAGAGTTAAAAACCTACCCATAATACGATAGTTCGGAGCCCGAACAAATATCCCAGAATAAGGAGTGAAATGGTATGCAGCGGATGATCCCTTTCAAAATCAATAATCAGAAAACCGTCATGTCTTTATTAGCTGTAGGTGTAGGTGCCACACTCATTGGAATGGCATATAGACGCAGGTCCAATAGAAATGTTTGGGGTCGAATGATGAGGTCTATTCAATAATTTTCTTGAACAGTAAAAAGAATAAAGCAGTCGGATTCAAAACTCCGGCTGCTTTGTTTATACAACCGGTTTGCTTTTCTTAAACGAAGGAAACCGGTTATGTTTTCTAAGTATATCGAATGCTGCAATGAGTTAAATTAACTTTTGAGTTCCATAAATAAGGTGGTGACTTGTTTACACTATGCCTCTATCCCCGCGCCTGTATCACTGGTTTGTCCGTCCACAATGGATTACAAAAAAATACATCCATGACCATATCCAAAATCATTTCCAATTGGAGAATAAGTTCATTCTTGATTTTGGGTCGGGTACTGGAGCCAATTGCTCCATTTGTCATTCAGATCGGTATCTCGGCATTGAACCCAATATGGATCGGGTTCGTCTTGCCAAAAGGCTGTACCCCAACCACAAATTTGAAATATTTGATAAACACCAGATCCCTATAGAGAATAATACCATGGACTATATCTTTGTCGTTGCTGTTCTTCATCATATATCAGATGATCAGATTCGTTCTTATTTGATCGAGTTTGAACGAATCCTGAAACCAGGTGGGAAGGTTATCGTCATGGAGCCGTATTTTTGTATGAACAGAACATTTAACAATCGATTTATGAACTGGTACGATGATGGGGAATATATCCGCAGCGAGAATAGTTACCTTAATTTATTTCAAAAAGGGCAATACGAATGCGAGGTCATAAAGAAGTTTACAAAGTGCATGTTATATAACGAAATTTACTTCACGGCGGAGCCAACCAAGCAGCTAAATTAATAGCCTCCTGTGCACTTAGCTCTCCATCCGAAATTACAGAGGTTTCTGACTTAATATCGGACACCGCATATTATCAAAGCTTGCTAAAAGACTAAATTTTTCGTTCCTCATACTCAAAGGGTTCTTCACACGAGTAAATCTCATGGAAAAATCCTTTATACGGGATATCGTCTTCCAAACATTTTATGAGATACGATAACTCCTCGTCACACTTCGGTTCCTCACCATTGTTCTGCATCCCCTCGAATGTATCAACAATATTTTCCATGAGGGTTACTTTGATAAATAAGGGCAGCTTATCCAACATCGAATCTTCGATCTTGGTCTCGGATCTGTATCCCGCGAGGACGGTTTCAAAATAATCATCCATAAACTTTCTGCGTTTATCGGCGTCTGGTTCAAATTGTATCCAGCCCACCCCGTGTGTCCAGAGATCTGCCAGGTCATACATATACCAACCGAAACATGAATTATCGAAATCATATACGGTTATTTGCCCGGTATCAAAATCTATCGAATAATTCCCATCGTTATAATCAAAATGAATCATACCGAAAGTTTCCTGGTTTCTGTCCAAGCCTTCCAAGGTAGTAAGGAGCTTTGTCAGCTTCTCCTTGAGAATAAATAAAGACTCGGGTATTAGTTTATCGATATATTCGGCATTAAATCTGTCAAAGAAATGATACCGGCGATGGACAGGAGTATACCCTTTTGAGATCTGGTGCAGTTTCCCCAGGACTTTACCGCAATTATAATAATATTCGGTAATGGGAGCTCCTTCCCGGTACCGATAATGATTTTCTACAAGCATTTTCCCCTTAGCCTTTTCAAACAAGCAGATAAAAAAGGTATGATTATTGTGAGTGATCTCCTCCAGCAGATTCCCCTTCCGGGAGCTGATTACATTGGAGACACTGCCTCCATGCTCAAATAGATATCGAACATATTCGACTTCACCCAGAAAATCATTCCGGCTCCTGTCAGGTAAGAAAGCGATTCTTAGTATTTTTGAATGGCTCCCTTCTTTCTCACAGGTATATACGACATTCCTTCCTCCTTCATGTGGCGGAATCAGCCGGATATCATAGCCCTCCAACCCGTACAACTCTGATATTAATGGAAGTAAATAGGTATCACCGATGTTAACAACCTCGTTATTATTCATAGCATCTCTCCTTTAACAATTCAATACACACTTACAGAATAACCCTTTTTTACATATGACTACAAATCAAAAAATGATTATAGCGAATTTCTCCCAATTACTCGCTCTTGGTTCATCCACAGTAAATCACCTTACTAAGGGCTGCATGTGCGAAACTGGACTTTAGTCGAGGTCCACTACCTGCCGCAGTCTGTTCCGATTCACGAAGATATTCGTTACAATATAGCAAAGACTTTTGGAGGAGCGATTGATCATGAATTACGCACATAAAGTGCAGAGGGAAATTGCCAACTGGGAACAAAAAATGTTCAAACCGCCGGGATGGCTGGAAAAAACATCGAAAACCATCGGCAATCGAATTAATCATTTGATTCCCCCGAAGGTGCACAGCATGATTACGACCACCATACGATCGATCGTGCGCACGGCGCTGTTCGGTGCGGAATATACGCCCAGCCGTCCGGTGCAGCATACGCTGGAACTGGAGTCTGCCGATCAAGAAGCGAAAGAGTTGTTTGCCCTATACCAAAAAATCGCGGTTGCCGAAGGCGCTGGAACGGGAGCTGGCGGCATTATGCTCAGCATGGTAGACTTTCCAGCTTTAATTGCGATCAAGATGAAATTTTTGTTTGAGCTGGCGCATGTTTACGGTTATGACACCAAACACTTCTCCGAGCGGGTATTCATTCTCAAGGTATTTCAAATGACGTTTTCGGGACCGGAAAACCGTGCCAGGTTGCTCTATTCCATCAAGCATTGGCATATGGAAAAGGAACAATGGCTCTCCGACGCCGAATATTCCCGAAATATGGACTGGGAGACATTTCAGATCGAGTATCGCGACGCCATTGACTTCCGGAAAATGCTGCAGATGGTCCCCGGGATCGGCGCTATCGCAGGCGCATGGGCCAATTACACGATTCTAGATGAGCTGAACGAATTCGCCATGAACGCTTATCGCCTGCGCAGATTGCACGATGATATCGTTATGGATTAATCCTCTCTCCATTTACGTCCAGGAAACAGGGGGGTTTTCGCGATGACCGCGCCCTTCCTATTAAACAACCTATGTGTAAAACACATCACTGTGCTCTATTGGATGATTACAAGAGATGACCCCTCATCCGAAATTGCGAACCCCTTACCGAAATTCCAATACTCCTATATTTTGGTAAAAGGGATTATAATCGTTTTTGTAATCACATTGATTCTAATGTCAGACAGCCAAATACAGCCGCCAACACAAAGGAGGAATGCTGTTTCAAACCCAATTACGAAGTTGCTTTTATCCCCATTCTAAAGGAGGAACTTTGATGATGCGAAAGGGAATACCTTATCTGCTGATCCTGTCGTTGCTGTTGACCTGTTGTACCCTCTTCGGTACGAAGGCAGAGGCTGCGGACTATACGCAGGGCGTCGAATTATCCGGAAGCGTAGCCACCGTATGGTTCAAATCCACCGTTAACACGAGTTGGGTCGATGTCCATTATAAAGTGAACGACGGCGTACAGCAAAATTTCAGAATGGCTTACAACGCTAGCAAATCCCGATACGAACAGGCCATCTCAGGCATTGCAGCAGGCCACGTGATTACGTATTCTTTCACTTACAATAACGGAACCCCAGCCTACGACACCGGTGTCTTTACTTACACCGCCGGTTCCACGCCACCTCCCTCTTCTTCCGGCTCCATTTATGACATTCATCCATCCTCAATTCCCATGCCGCCAAACGGCGCCGTCTCGGTGAAAATCATGAACGGGACCCACGGCGCCTATACCGACCAGCAAATATACTGGGGCGTTCTCGGTATCAATCCCGTCAACAATCAGTGGAGCTATCTGGACCTCAATGGCAATCTGATCCCAATCTCCAGCGCCTTGAATGATGCGCCGGGACATCTAACCAAGAACGGTATCAACTACGCCAACATTTATCACAAGGCCAGCGATGCTTCCTGGGTCACCTTGCCCCGGATCACGTCGGGCCGAATGTTCCTAAGCGTTGGCACTCCAATGTACATGAAGACTTATAACGATGGATTCGCCGGCCCCGATCTGAACAATCCGACCGATCCAAACCGCGACATCTATTTCGATTTCGTCGAATTCACGATTGACGCGGCTGGCTATCACGGCAATACGACCCGCGTCGACGGATTCGGTTTTCCCCTCCAGCATCGACTGATCAACATATCTGGTTCCTTCGATCAGACCGTGGGTGAACTCGAATCCGAAACCCGAAACGGAATCTTCGCCAAATTCCAGGCCGAAGTTCCTGGAGCTTTCAAATCGCTGGCCACAATTCAAGCGCCGTATCGCATCGTCGCGCCGATTCACGGCTCTTTCGCCCAGGGTGGTGCTAATGCGAACTATTTCGGCGGGTATGCCCCATACAGTACGCAGGATATTTTCCGGTGCGACGGCTCTTTAACGGATGCGGCAACTTGTGCAGCCATCAATCGTCACGTATATACGACGAATGACTGGAATAACGTGTCAAATTACTATCAAGCCGCGCCGGCCAATTATTACGCGAAATTCTGGCACGATCACAGCATTAATCGCTTGGCCTACGGGTTTCCATATGACGATGTCAACGGTCAGGCTGCTTACCTTGAAGTGGGCGATCCGAAAGGTCTGATCATTCGCGTAGGCTGGTAATCATCCACGATTGCTAAAGCATGGAACCCGCCGATATGCAAAAAAATGCCTTGGTATCAATGAAGCTGCCTGTCCGGCGGACCAAAACTGATCAACATTAAGCACTTATTTAATCGGCAGGTACATAAGTTTTTGTTTGCCGACAGTTGAATAAATTCAAACTTCAAAAACAAAAACGATGCCATAAAAGTCATCGTTTTTGTTTTTGAACAATTAAGTGGTTTGCAACAGTCCCGCTGTTTACGCATAAGTTGAAAAACAGCAGCCATTTCTCTGGATACCCATCTCTTCCGTTTTGTTGAACAACGATTACATCGCTTTCGGAACGTTTGAGTCTGTCTGTTTAGGCGAACGGATAAACATCAAGGCTAATATCGCACCTGCAAAAGCAACGATTCCAGACCAAAGGAAAGCTTGCTGAAAACCATGATTAAGTGCTGCCACAGGATTAGAATCTGATATGGAAGCAGTCGTTGATGCAGCGATCGCTACCATGATAGCAAGACTAATGGCTGATCCTATCTGATAGCTTGTATTAGCAAGTCCGGATGCCAGCCCCGCTTCTTCAGGCTTAGCTCCCGACATAGCGGCCATCATAGAAGGAATATAGGCTAAAGACATTCCGAGAGCACCTAATAGTGAAGCTGGAAGTATATGAATAAGGAAACTGCCATCCACAGGCGTATTGGTCGAGAACAAAAGCATTGAACATCCGAGGGCAGTCAATCCAATCACGATGTTTGCTTTTATACCGAATCTACCGATCAATTTGCCCGTAATAACGATCATGAAGATGGCAATCAAAATAGTCATCGGAAGCAGTCCGACACCTCCGGCGAATGCTGAAAACTTTAGTACTTGCTGCATATATAGATTCAGAAAGTACCATAACGGAATCCAACCACCAGATAACATGATGAGTGCGATATTACCAGCGGCCAGATTAGGCGCCTTAAAGATTCGAAGAGGCACAAGCGGTTCCTTTTTGATTAGCTGAATAATGAGGAAAAGGATAAACAGTATTACCCCAGCGATAAGTGTCCACAGGGTGATTGCTGCTCCCCATCCATTATGTTCTGCCGTTACGATACCGTAAACGATTAGAACCAATGATGCTGTTACTGAGATGGATCCTGCGACATCAATGCTTCCTTTTCTACGTATACCTTTTGCTAAAAGACCAGGAGATAAAAGTAAGGCGACAACCCCGACAGGTACATTAATTAAGAAGGTCCATTGCCAACTTAACCACTCCGTTATAACACCACCCAGAAATACCCCTGCTGATCCTCCAGCAGCTGCCGAAGCACCCCAGAACCCCAATGCTTTACCCAATTCTTTAGGATTACCGCTGAATAACATCATCACGATGGTTAGAGCTGAAGGTGCTATTAATGCGGAACCGAATCCTTGCAGTGCACGACCGATGTTTAGTGACTCTTCGTTCCATGCAAAACCAGCGAGCAAGGATGCTACTGTGAGGATCATAAAGCCCCACATGAACATGCGCCGTTGTCCAAAGAGGTCTGATAATCGGCCACCGAGTAGTAATAGACCACCGAAGAAAATCACATAAGCATTAAAGACCCACTGTAAACTTTCCTGAGTATATCCAAGCGCTTCTTTGATTGCTGGCAATGCAACTCCGATAATCGATGTATCCATAATCACCATAAAATTCGCAAGACACAACAATGCTAGTGCGAACCATCGTTTTGGATCTGCTTGTAAAAGAACCTGCCCTTGATTTGACATTATATATTCAACCTCCTTTAGCTACATATCACCAGGTTCTTTTGATTCGATAAATTAACGCTCTCGACGGCCGGCTTAGAGAGTAAGTTAATTTCAATCCATTATTTACCGGTGAGTTTTGTAATTATAGTATACCCCCCCACCCTATATTGTCAATAAATTTTTATTTAACAAAATAATTTTTTCATAACAATTAACGAAAACAGCATTCGAAAAAATACAGTGATAATAAAAAAGGCGCAGAACTTGAAGTTCTACGCTTACAAATTGAAGAGGAGCAATAGCGACGTGGAATGGATTTAAGAATTCCAACTCGAGCACAGAAAATCCTTTCGATTCAAGATACTACCGAGTGACATATGCGTTCCCTCGAAACGGGCGAGGCATCTAGAGATCGTCGCTACCGTACGTTTGATCGAATCTATAATTCGAGATCTTACGTCTGGAGGAGCCGAAAGCGGAATAAGATGGGCGTCGTCGGGAATTCTCCCCCCTTCCTGCACAATCGTTACGATTTCAATAAAATTGTCGACAAAATCGATATGAGCATTAGCTGCTCCAAACGGTTTAGGGGCCTCCCCTTCTTGTTCTGCCATCATCGGATACGCCGGCGGCGTGCATACGGTGCCTAGCTTACGGTACAACTCCAATGCCGTCTCCATATCTTGGACGACATGCCCGACATGATGAATTTTGTCAATTTCAGTACCCATCATACAACCTCCTTATCATTTAATATATTCAAACAACCACGATATAGCTGAACGCCATTTCATTGTTGCATGCATGTTTTGGTCATGATAAAGTCCTTCTGTTCTTCATCCCCCATATAGAAAGAATGGGTTCCTGTTTGAACAAACCCCATTTTCTTATAAAAGGCAATAGCATTTTCATTTCGTTCCCATACGCCTAACCAGATTCTATTCTTATAGCGTTCCATCGCAATTTCCATTGCTTTATTAAGCAGAAACTTACCCAGCCCATGTTTTTGAAATTTGCCCTTAATATATATCCTCTCGATTTCAAGCGAATCATTGCCCATCATTTCAGTTTGAGCATCATTAGTGTTTAGCTTTAAATACCCTGCGATTTCTTCATTAACATAAATAAAATAGAACTCCGAAGAGATATTGGATACCTCTTTTTCTAGTTGGCTAATGTTAAATGCTCTTTCTAAGTAGGCTTTCATATTTTTAGATGAATTTTGATCCTTAAATGTCTCATTAAACGTCTCAACACTGATGTCTTGAAGTGAGCCTAGGTCTTCTAACGTGCACTTTCTTATTTTAAAAGTCAATTGGCTTCTCCTCTCTTGTGTAATTCAATACAATCTCTTGTTCCCCTTTTTTACAAACTCCCAATCTTTTTCAACGTTTTTTCTGACCCTCTGCAAGAGATTCAACATCGTTTCTGCTTCGCTTTCAGAAAAACCCTCTAATGCAACCCTATTGGAATAATCATGTTCTCTTTTTATAAAAGGATAAACTTGTTTCCCTTTCTCTGTTGGAAAGAGTTTTTTGATTTTTTTATTAAACTGATCTTCTTTCTTTTCAATAAATCCTTGAAGTTCAAGCTTTTTTATAGCTCGGGCTGCAGTTGTTCGATCTACTTTTATCATCTCAGCTAACTTTTCTTGAATGATTCCTGGGTTTTCACATACTCGAACAAGGTACAAGTACTGTCCTTTTGTCAGCTCATATTCTTTAAATTCGATATTGCTTATCGAATCTAATGCCCTTGCGATCATTCCAATCTCACGAAGTATTCCCTCCATAAATTGACTCCTTCGTTCTCGTTTATGTTGTAAATGCAATAAAAATTATGTATTAGTTTAAACTAATATTGTTGTATTTGCAACAAAAAACATGATGAAAAGGTAAAGCCATTTTTAAACTGCGATAAATGAATAAATGACCACTTCAATGAAATGTTCTGATTCATCGAAATGGTCATTTTTGCTTCTGCCCGTTAATTGAGAAAACGGCAGACGTTCGTTCTAGTCGGCACCGTTGTGTCATCATTGAACACAATTATGGCATCTTCTCAAGGCTGACGTGGGTAACTTACTTCCCGTTCGAATGATAGATTAGCTGCACAACCCCAGAGGAGAACGTTCTTGTGTTAACCAGCTTTAAATTCAACCTTTGTTTGATATCCGTAAACAACGGTTTTCCTTCTCCCAGAACAACAGGGTGAACAGATAATCTGAATTCATCAACAAGCCCCAAATTAATAAAAGTTGTAATAAGACTTGCTCCACCATATAGCCAGATGTCTTTGCCAGACTTATTCTTTAACGCATATACTTCTTCAATAATATGATCATTGATGTATATTGCTTTATGATCGGTCGCTTTCTGTGTCCTGGAAAACACGTATTTTTCTTTACTATGAACGATTCGCCATATTTCTTTTTCAGTATCCGTATGATCTATTTCTGGAGTGAATTGCCCCCATAAGTCATAGCTTTTTCTTCCATATAAAATGGTATCAATTTGATTTAAGAAATCAATAAACCCCATCTCAGAGTCCATAATGCACCAATCTACTTCCCCATTTTTCCCTTCAATAAAACCATCTAATGTAACTGCTAAATCTAAAATGATTTTTCGTCTCATGGTTTGTTACTCCTTTCGGGATATACCACTCATTGTAGACCATCAATATGTCATCTTATGTCATATTAATAACAAGCCGGTTTTCTTACGATATTCCCCTTAAGAATACACTTCCATGAGAGGCGGTTCAATTTATAAATGTTTCGGTCATCCACTGATAAAATTTCTCCTTCTCTTCGAATTGAGGGTAATGTGCGGATTGCTCATAAGCGATAAATTCCTTTGAATCAGCATCCATGCTGTCGAAATACGTTTTTGCTGCATTCGTTGAAGTCATGTAGTCATATTTCCCCATAATAAAATAACACGGGATTTCAAGTTTTGTTACCAGTGAAGGCAAGGGATGTTCCAATACCTCCTCTAACAAAACCTTTTGTGATAAGGATAAACCATAGTTGTAACGAATGACATCCAGTAGGTTATACTCGCTGCTTAATAAGGTATCCAGGTTATTCCCATCGGGGTTATCGATAAGCCTTGAAGCTCCGCCGTATTTCATGACATAATATCGCGGGGTAAACGCATCGCCATTTTGGATTTGATTCGCGAATCCTTCTAGCTCCAAGAGATCATCCGCGTTACCAGCTTGCTTAGCCTGGGTAAACACGTAGTTCAAACCGTCAATCTCGCTTTGTACCGTATCCCCCATTTGACCAATGCCAACATAGGCCTCATATTTTTCGGGAGCTTTATGGGCAGCCTGCATTGCAATATATGTACCATAAGAATGGCCGATGAGAATGACTTTCTCTTTGCCTAAGCGTTCCGATATATAATCCGTGATAGCCAATAAGTCATCCACCAGTAGGTCTGAAGAAAGATTCGAGTAGTCCTCGAAAAAATGATAGGATTTTCCGCTTCCTCTTTGGTCGTAATTAACCACGGTAAATCGCTCTTCCAATAAGTCTTGGTACTTCGCGGCGTACGGTATTTCTGAGCATCCAGGTCCTCCATGCACAAAAATGATGACCGGATTATGCCTGTCTTTGCCACGGATCATCATTTCTTGACGGCTCCCATTTATCTCTACTTGTTCAAGCATGCTTATGCTGGTTTCGCCTTTGATGGAGGAAGTCCATGTAGGAAAGACAAGAGCGGCTATGAGCAGCGATAGGATAGCTACACCTATCATTTTTACTCTTTTTCTAAAGTTTCTCATTCTCATATGACTAACACCTTTCCACTTATATATTGTTGTAAATTTGGGTAGGAAACAATGCGGATCCCATTAATCTCATCTTAACTAACAATCGATCACGCCAAATCCTTCTTGAGGCTGAAAATGACCTAGTCTTTGGTCGAAGAATGAACTTTGCGAAAGAGACTTTACTTATGATGTAAACCAACATTTAACGCGAACCTATCCATTAAAAACAAAAAAAGCCGCCGATTGGCGACTTCTTGTATGTTTAAAGTTATTGTCTCCCGGGATAGGGACTATCCAGCTATACCCAACGGATAGGTCAGTTCGTTGCACCTCACCTATGCCTTTTACTATGCGGCTGTCTTTATACGTAGGCATGCTGCGGACCCAATCGTTCGAGAACTCGGTCTAATTGCCGGGTTAGATAAGGCGAAACGTCGCCAAGCCCGCTCACTGCTTCTAACAATGGGAAGGTTTGCCCGCCCCACGGACCTTGCGGATCAAAGACTTGTCTGCCGACTCGCAAGCCCTCTGCTGTCATCAAGGAGTTTAATCGTTCCAAACCTTCAACAAGCAGACCGACCGGCAGCGCTTTGTTCCTCCGCAGGGACCATTCTGCCAAGTAGGACATGCCACGCAATATATCGTATTCGAAAAATCTCGGGAAGCAAGGCTTCAGCCACTCCTTATCGATGACGTTCTGCCACACCGTTTGATTGGTTACCATCCTGCTATCTCCTTTTTTGTTCGCCGCGCTTTCTTATAACGCGGCAAAGCTGCCGAATCAACCATGGATCGGCAGCTTTGCTTTTTGAGCTCTGGCAATCACAATGGTTATATCAGCAGAATCCTCCATCTGAATGAATAATTTGTCCCGTAACCCATTCGGATTCTTCACTTGCTAAAAAAACGATTAGCTTTGCAGCATCCTTAGGTTCACCGATTCGCCCCATCGGGAATTTTGGTAACAAGTATTCTTTCAATTCACTGTTCATCCATCCACTATCCGTTGGTCCAGGATCTACGGCATTAACCGTAATGTGAAGCGGCGCTAGTTCAAGAGCAACGGATTTCGTAAAAGTAGAAACAGCCCCCTTTGTTGCTACGTATGCCAAATTCCCAGGCTGAGGCGACTTGTCTTGACCTGATACCATGTTAATAATTCGACCACCATGTTTTCCTTCTATATGACGAGCAAACTCAACCGTCAAAAGAAACGTTCCTCTAATGTTCACACTATAATGAGCATCGAGGTTATTTGCATTGATGGAACGAAAATCTACGTCAACGGAATGCGTTGCATTATTCACAAGAATGGATGGGGAACCTAGTTTCTCATGAACCTCATCAAGCAGTATACTCGGTGCTTCTGATTGCGAAAGATCCAATTCCATGGATTCGCACCTTACTCCATAGCTGCGGATCTCCTCCATAAGATGCTGCGACCAGTCTACGTCATCATCCATAAAATAGTTCATACCCCGATCATACTTTGACCAATGCGTGAAAAAAATGTCTGCGCCTTCTCTGGCTAATTCTCGGCATATTGCAGTACCGATACCTTTTTCTCGGCTAGCTCCAGTAACAATCGCGATCTTATTCATTAATCGTTTCATTAAAAGCATCTCCTCGCGGAAACGCTGAACAACGTGCTAACGGAGATGTATGCTCACCATTCATAAAAACGAACACCCTAAAAAAGGCATTCGCTCGGTGTGTTTATAGCACATGAACCCAGCGATCCTATAATGGTTTAACTGAAAATGGCCAAATGAACCCTTCAATCAAAAAGGGATCAACAAATCCATTCAACTACGTAACCATTAAAGGATATCTCCCATTTCGGTCCATGCTCCTTTCGTACATCTCCTTTCACATATGGTATCATAATTCCAAATTGTAGTAAATTATGGTTCGGTAAAGAACTTCTAGACCTCGCTTACTGACGGGATCCCCATTTGGACTGGATAGCTTCAAATTCGGATTTGGTGATCGGCAGAATTGAACCGTGACGTTTTTTTAGTTTGCCGAAATCATATTCTTCCGGTTCAAGCTTCCTCCAGCATGCTCCTGTCCAATCGCTCATGTCCGTCGTTATGATTGGCAAATATCCTCCGCTAGTTGAGTATTGGTCAACGAGTAGACCCCATTTTTCCTCGCCATTGAATTTAAAAAACTCCGGACCTTCGACGTCCTTCCCCGTCAGCGTAAACCCGAGTGACTCTAGCGTCGAAATCGCTTTCCATTCTCCCATTAGACGGTCGCTTGTCTCGATGGTGATCTGCCCGTCGCAGGAAGCCCGGAAATACTTGTCGCCGGCTTTAATCATCGTTGTGTCGATAATCGTACTTTGTTCACCTCGGGTTATATAAATCTCGGCTGGCGTAAACGTACGGAAATCCTGCGTTTTGCAGCAATAAATATGCAGCCCGCGGCCATCGCTGGCGCGAGCGTCCCGGCTGGAAGCCCAGAATATCAGATAATCGCCTTCTCCCTCATCATAAATCGCTTCCGGTGCCCAAGCGCAGCCCGCTTCCTCGGGAGCCAGCTCTACCATGCGCGGTTCAGACCAGTTCACCAAATCCGGTGATTCCCAGATAATCAGCGAGCGGCTGCCGGTTATCGTAGCCTGGGAATTATGCCAACCGCCGCGATGACAGATACTAAGGTCGGTTGCGAGCAGATAGAAACAGCTGTCGTCCACGCTCCGAAGTATAAAGGGATCACGAGCTCCCTGTTCCCCAACAGCAGATCGCAAGACAGGTTGGTTCCGGTTCAGATCCTTCCAATGGAGTCCGTCTTGGCTCAGAGCGAAATAGATTTGCTCGCCGTCCTCCTGCTCGCCGGTAAAATGAACGAACAGATATCCGTACAAAGATTCGGTATTTTTTGAATTTTGCATTGAGTGTCCATCTGCCTCCCGACTTCTTCGAAGTTTAAACGATTGGATCGCTGCCGATGCTATGTTTGCGATTCTCCTTGCGATTCGACAACTTCGATGACTGCAGCCAGGAACGCAAGTGTCAGTCCTTGTCCCCATCCTTGTGCCCACTTTCGGTCAATACCGAGATATCCTTCAATATCGTTCATGACAGCCGTTCCCCCGGACACGTTCAAGACCCGCCCGTTGTCAGCAATATTGGCAAGAACGCCGTCTAATGCTTTCCGGACTTGCTTCGCATGAAGCGGATTGCCCTGCATCACCATCGCTGCCGCGATACCCGCTGTCGCCGATACTTCGCCGTAGGCTTCCGGGTAATCGAGCACAGTGCCCCACAAGCCGTCCTCTTTCTGCAGCCTTTTGATCGCCGCGAGCTGATCGCGTAAAGAGCTCCATATGTGCATCATTGGAGGATAAAGATAGCCTTCCGGCAGCCCTCTTGCTGCACGTGACATCGTATAGGCCGCCCATGCGTTGGCCCGCGCCCAATGGATGCCGGACATATGATCCTCTTTAACGTGGTTGTAGCCGTGATACCATAGACCGGAATTCTCGTCTTGCAGGTAATGAATATGCCGCTCGAATTGATGCAAGGCGTCGTCAATGAGCGTCTTCTTCCCGAGCAGCACGCCGACCCGAAGCTCAAAGTATGCCGCCATGAACAGGGTATCCGCCCAGCACTGCTCGGGAAAATCATTATTAGCCGAAACCGTATGCTGAAGCACCCGGTCTCCGAACCGCAAAGCGTGATGTTCCAGATAATCGATTTTACTTAAAATGATATCCAGATATTTTTGTTCCTTCGTCTGTTCATAAAGGGTGAGCAGCATGTGCCCCATCGCGCATGTATTCACGGTCCATCCTTCTGGCAGGCCCGCTTCCATGTATTCCTCGACCCAATCGATCATCCGTTCCAGGTAAGAATGCTCGCCAGTCACGTCGAACATGCGGCTGACGCCATAGAATGCGACACCGCCCGGCCAGTCCCATGTCAAATCCATCCCGAACGTATAGTTGGCAACGCGCTTCGCGGCTTGCTTTAAATCTTCCGAAGTGATATCCATTTTCAGATTCATCATGCCCTCCATATTATGTAGAGCTCCCGCTTACGGCAGGAGCCCCGAAGTTTTAGTTTGGATTATCGCGATTACCGGAAATGGCCGGCATCAATCGCTTCTTGCTTCTCGTCCAAGATTTCTTGATAGCCGGCATCGAGGAATTTCTGCTTGGCCGCTTCGTACTTCGCATCAAACTGGTCTTCCGGCGCAAGGACAATGTCCAGATACAGCTCCTGGAAGAGGTTGTTTAAATCTGCCTTATACTCGTTTACTTTCTCAAGAACTACAGTGAACAGCGGGTCCTGGATCTGATACGGTTTTATTTCTTGCCGATATTTTATCATGTCTTCGACAATTTGCTCGTAACCGGCAGGCGTCCAGTTGTTTTTGTTGGCTTTAAGCGTGAGTTCAGGCGTTTCAAATGTAGGCGCTTCCGTTATAAGTGCCCAATAGTCCTTGTTATTGTTCTGGGATAGTACGGATTCGTCCTTGAAATCCGGGTCTTTCACCGGCAGGCCATCGGAATCAAGCGTATAGTTTTCCCCTTCTACTCCGTTCTGCAGGAACATCAGGTTCTCCGGTTGGCTCATCCACTCGAGGTACATCCATACGGCTGCGCGCTCCTCCGCCGTTGATGCATGGTTGATTCCCATGATCAAGCCAAACGTCCAGTCGGCGCGGCCTTGCGGCACATTGCCCTCCGGCACACCAGTCCCTGGAGGAATTACGGCAAATTCAGCTCCCGGATTGTTCTTCAGTGTAGCTTCGAACACGTCGGTGTTGTTGGTAATGTACAGTCCGTACGTGCCTGTATTGCCCGCAACAAACTCGGCCTTGAGCTTGTTATCATCGTCGCGAAGATAGAACTCTTTGTCAATAAGTCCGTTATGATATTGATAACTTAAGTTACGCAACCATCCTTCGGTTGCCGAGGTCGTAAAGTCCGCAACAGATAGATCTGCATAAAGTGCGTGGACCTTCGGGTCGGTCGGCCAATCCCGGAAGCCATAGCTGTAGTTGAACACATTTCGTGTCAGACCGGCCCCGGCAACTCCGATTCCTGCTTCCTTCCATTTCATGAGCATTTCATTGTATTTCTCGAGCGAGGTCAAGTCCTCGACCTTCATCCCCACTTTCTCCACCCAGTCTTTACGAATGATATTAACAAAGTTGCCATAGTTGTTTAAGTCCGGACGCTTACCGAAGAAAAATGTATTTTTTCCATCCACGACGCCATATTGCTGAATCGTCTCGCTCATATTGCTCCAATAGGTTGGCGCATAGTGTTCAATCTCTTTCCAGTCCAACTCCTGCATAACACCTTCTCCGTAGTAAGCAAGCGCCTGCGGCATGTCATAGTGGAAAATGATATCCGGCGCCTTGCCAGCTGCGAGCAGCTGCTGATAAGTCGTAACTTCGTTTGTGCGGGCGATCGGGGTGAACTTCACTTCGATATTATATTTGTCGCCGAATTCCTTCTGAATCCAGCGCGTGTAGTAGTTATCGGTTACGTTCCAGCCTTCGAACGCACGTTCATACACGGGAATTTCCATGGTAACTCGTTCCGGGAAACCTTGCGAATAATCGGGATAACTGCCTGCGGCGTTTTGGCTTGGTGTGGTGCCTTCATCCGATGGAGAAGGCTCCTTCGAGCTATTGGTGCTATTCCCCGTACAGCCGGCCATAAGACCGGCAATGAATAGTAAAGCCATGAACATAGACATGATTTTCCGTTTGCTCATCGTATATCCCCCTTTTTAAATCTCATCCTATCGATGCAAAAGAATCTCAAGCACTATTCCTTGATAGCTCCAAGCATGACTCCCTGGACAAAATACTTCTGAATGAACGGATAGACGCAAATGATCGGCAACGTCGCAAATACAACACATGCTGCTTTGAGCACTTCAGGATTGCTCAGCGAGACTTGCGTCATCTCAAGTTGAAAGCTCTCGCTTGCCTGAACAACCAAGTAATACAATTTCAACTGCAACGGCCGCAGATCGACATTATGCTTAATGTAGAATAGGGCATCCTGATAAGCGTTCCAGCGTCCGACCGCGTAAAAAAGGGACAATGTCGCCAGAATCGGCTTTGAGAGCGGCAGTACGATGCTGAACAGGATCCGGAAATGCCCCGCCCCATCCATCCGAGCCGACTCTTCCAAGCTGACCGGAATATTGCTGGAGATCGAAGTCCTCAATATCAGCAGGTTGAACGCGCTAAAGGACAGCGGTAAGATGAGGGACCATATCGTATCGAGCATCCCCAGGCTGTTGATCAGCATATATTCTGGGATAATGCCGCCGCCAAAAAACATCGTAAACATAAAGATGAAGGTAAAAAATGAACGTCCCTTAAGCTGCTTTCGCGATAGAGGGTATGCTGCACAAATGGTGACGATCATACCGATAATGGTGAACAGCACCGTAATTACAACGCTTACATAAAGGGACCTCAGGATACTCTGATCAGCGAAAACTTTGCCGTAGGCCTCCAGAGTGAAACCCGCTGGCCAGAGAAACACCTTGTTAGCAATAACGTAAGCGTCTTCGCTTAGAGATTTTGCAACGACATGAACGAATGGAAGCAAACAAGCAAGTGAGGCAGCAATAAGAATGAGACGGATCAGGATATCCCATATGTCCAGTTTCCTGGTGCGGCGAACGGCATAGCTGCTAACGGATGTTTTCATCGCTTCCCTCCTTTCTAAATGACACCGTCTTCGCCCAGTTTCTTGGCAACCCGATCAGCAATTAATATAAGGACGAGCCCCACGACAGCCTGGAACAACCCGAGAGCAGTTGCTCGGCTGAAGTTCCCGCCTTCAATGCCCCAGCGATATACCAAAACGGGAATGGTTGTAGTGAACTCCGTAGTGGCTTTATTCGCTAAGGCAAACACACGCTCAAAGGAACCTGCCATCACGTGGCCCAAGTTCAAAATCAGCAATGTCACGATCGTCACTCGGATCGAGGGCAGGGTAATATTCCACATTTTCCGCCACCGGCCTGCACCATCCACGACCGCCGCTTCATACAACTCTGGGTTAATGCCGCTTATTGCGGCCAGGTAGATGATCGTCCCCCACCCCATGCTCTGCCATACGCCAATGAAGACATAGCTGAGCAGCCAATTGACGTCTTCTTGAAGGAACGGGATGCGTGTCCCTCCCAGATGCGCGATCAGATTATTGATCATACCGGTTCCTTCGCCCAACAATTGATAAGCGATTGCGCCGATAATGACCCAGGACAGAAAGTGTGGCAAATAGAGCAGGGTCTGATTTACGCGCTTGAATAGAACGTTCTTGACCTCATTAAGTAATAATGAGAGCACAATCGGCATTGTAAAGCTAAATAAAAGGTCCGACACATTCAGCAAAAGCGTGTTGCGAATTGCGCGACTGAATTCGGATTTTGCGAATATGTCTTGAAACACTTCGAATCCGACCCATTCGCTGCCCCAGAATCCCTTGGCAATCTTAAAATCCTTAAATGCAAGCACGAGACCGCTCATCGGCGCGTATTTAAAAACCAATACAAACGATAGAGGAATGAGGAGCAGGAAGTAGAGCTGCCAATCCCGACGAAGATAATAGAGAATCCCCAGCTTCTTATCTGTTAAGGGGATTGAAGCGGTTTCATTTTTGGATACAGTGACTAGACCTTTCAAAATCTCACCTCCTCCATTCACGATCTCCCCGACTCGGTTCCCTAGTACGGTGACCTCGAGGTTGGACTTATCATATCGCCCCGATCGTCCGCAGGTAAACGCCGAATATTGATACATTTCCGTCATGATTGATTCCATATTTAGCCGATTCGATATTCAAGTGAGTGCAAGAATCAGTATTGACTAATCGAATCAAATATTGCGATATATATCGCTTCACTATACCTGTGAAATTGGATGGGTTGAGCCTTCACGATGTTCTGGACCTCTGCATCTTATAGCTGCTCGGCGGCATCCCTTCAAATTTTCGGAACAGACGATTGAAGCTTCGAACATTCATGCAGCCTACCTCGGATGCAATCTGCGCGATTGACAGGTTACTGTTCAGAAGCAGCTCTTTTGCCTTCTCGATTCGCAGCAAGTTGAGATAGTCCGATATACTTTTCCCCGTTTGTTCGTAGACAATTTTTCGCATGTAGGAGTAACTGATTCCGATTTCTTTAGCCATCTCTTCAAATACGATTTCCTCACGGTAGTGCTCATTCAAATAATGAATAATTCGCTCGGCGTATTTGTTGGATGCGCCCGGCGAGCGCGTAAGGTAGTGAACAATCTCGCTGTAAAAGCCAATAACATATTCTTCAAGCTCATCAAGCGTATCAAAAGAAGCCAAGGCAGCGTAAATGTTCCCCCGCCTCGTGAATATCCGCGCTGTGCTGACATTATTCTCTCTAAGGTGTTTAATGGTCACGCCAACCAATTGATGATAGATGAACAAGATATTATCGTAGGACACGTATTCGGCAGAACGGATTTCGTCACGAATGATTCTCAGTTCTTCGATGATGTTGTCCAGATCGCCATGTCCAAGGAAGTTGAGAATTCGTCTTTCGCTGTTAGCGGGATAGATATATTTCTTGTCCCGTGCTTCCTCCTCCTTCCAGTACGTGATGCCGCCGCTGCCGGCGATCATCCGCTGCTTGATCGCTTCCAAGGCCTCCCCCAGTCGATCGGAGACGAGACTAATCGAATCTGCCGGACTGCTTACGCCGATCGTTACGGAGTACTCCAGCAATTCAGCCGCAGTGTTCCTCATCCTATCCAGCGCGTTATGAATGCCGATTCTATGGTTGTCATCTTCCTCCTGACTGTAGTTGATCAAAATTACAAAGTGACCGTCACCATGATAGACGCAGCGCCCATAAACCTCTTTCGGGAACAAATGATCACACTTCGAGAGAAGCAGGTAGCGATGGTAGCTGCGAGTTTCCGGATTGTTCCGACTGATATACTCTCGATAGCCATCGATAGAAAGGACGGCAACAAGAAAGTGCGAAGCTGGGAAGATTTCTTCGGCCTGAGGCGTCACTTCCCCCCGCAGCAAACTATAAATGGCGTGGCTCTGGGCATCCTGCTCGCGGATGCTGAGCAGCTTATAAAGTCCTTCCTCCTCTTCTTGCATTCGTCTGAATGCCGCCTCCAGGAATACAAGCTCATTTTTATCCTGTACCCCTGGATTGACGCGTCCGCGAATCGTTCGAACCAATTCCCTTGCCGGCTTGGACAACCATGTTGCAATAAATACGGTCAGTATGGATCCCGCAAAAATAATAACAATCGTAAGCAAGATGATACCTCTCTGCAAAGAGTGGGGTTTGTTCATCAGTTCGTCGACCGAGTATATACTCACGTTCGTCCAACCGAATTCGTTCGAACGGGACCACGCGTACAGCAATCGCTCGCCGCTTAGCTCCCGAAACATGTAGCCTTCAGACAATTCTTGTCGGGTGATTTCGGTAATAATCGGCTCCTCATAGGCGTTCTTGAGCAACAAACCCTTGTCATGATGGGAGATGATGACACCGCTTGGCTTCATGAGCAAATAGCCTTGCTTCCCCGATTTCGTTGATCGCAAATACTGCTCGATTTGACGCTCCTTCAAATTGACCACAATCGTTCCGCGAGTAGCGGTTGAAAGACGGTTTAGAGGGAGCGCAAACGATATTACGTTCACTCCCGAATCAAGCCTTCGCGGATACCACACGCCGCGTATCCCTTTTTGCTCAAGAAGCGCCTCGTTCAGCCAGTCGATGGATTCATATTTGTCCAAACTCGTAATGCCTTTATCCGTCGAAATCACGTAATTCGCATCGTCGAGGTAAAAGAAAGACGAATACACCCCATCAACGCTCTGATTCAGATTCAACAATTCCTTGAGCACCGCCATCGCTTTGCTCACATTCATATAATCCTTCTTGAGCTCCGCAAGGGACTTAAACGGGCGGATTCGATCAAAGATATCGGTGCCGCCAAGGCGTACCGTATTCTGTGACAAATTGTTAAGAGCGTTCTCGTTTAGCTCACGATTGGCATTTAGTTCTGCAAGCGAAGTTTCCGCGAAGGCATGCTCCGAATTCCGTAGAATCTGAGAGCTGCTGTACCAGGTTAAAATTGCCATCGGAATGGCCATGATGCAGAATAGGATCAATGCCAATTGCATCATCATCGGAATTCGCTTCATTGGACCCCTCCATCCTTTAATTGGTTGTATTAGAATCAACACAGATCAATAAAGCGCTTTCATATGTATGAGTCTTGTGCAACAGCATGATTAGAATTATTGAAACTGGGGATCTATTGAATGGTTCTTCGTTCGTTAGCCTCCCTTCGTTTGATCATCAAAATGAAAAAAATCCCCAGGTTATTTCCTTTCGGAATGATAATCCATTCTCCTGCCGTTATAACAGATGACCAGGAGTTTGAAAACATTATCTTTTTACCTTCTTGAGCGGGATTTAGACAAAAAGGTAAATTCGTCACTCGTTCATCCATAATTCGAAAATCGGCGCACATTGCTTATTACGAAATAAGCTGAGCCATCAGGTGGCGTCAGCTTATATGCGTTATAAACCTGAAAAATATTTTCATGAAGGGCTCGTATGAATTTGATTCGTAGGGGCTGCAGTGGTTACCTGGCACTTTTAATTGAAATGCTTTATATTTGTCCATTGTAAGACATAGTCAGACATGGTTCATTTTAAAGAATGGATCTCATGTTATGTTAAGCCCAAATTCTCCCACTCGTAAATCACCAATAATGATATTTTTGATCAATATCTGATTCGATCCTAAAAATGAATCATATTTTACCATCTTGATCAAAAATGACATGCCATAAATCTGTTGCATTAGATATCTAATCGACTACATATCTGCACCACACATCCGCGCAATTAAAAGAGCGGGAGGCTTCTCCCGCTCTAATGATGTAAGTACGTTTAGATGATATCTGCTTGCTTGATTCTCATTTTTACGATGCCTTTCGGCTTTTCACCAGGTAAATGTACATCAGCTCTGCTGCCATGGCCCGATTGGTAACAGCCTTCGGAGACAGCTTGCCTCCACCGGTGCCTTTAACCAATCCGGTAAACTGAATTGAGACACAGAAACACGGATCAATTTCTGCTAATCCAAAATCATGTCAACGACTTGTTTCGCAAACGCAGCATAGGGCTCAATCAGATCAGGACTTTGATCAATAGCCCACCTGAGGTTATCGAAAGCCCTTAATAGCAGCAAATGCCTCATGTCATCAAGGTCTTGTTCACGTATCCCGTACCCGTCTAAAAACGCTTTGAATTCCTCAATATTCGGGCCTTCTTCTAGTCCTAATATTTGGTACTGCATCAATTGAGTAACAGCTACATGCGGTACCACGCTTACTTCTGCATTGCCCCAATCCAGCAATATAACTTGGTTTGCCTGATTGACCATCGTATTCTTTAAAGAGATATCTCCATGATTTAAACCGAAGCGGAACGTTTCTTTCTTCAAATTCTCGAACAGCTTTCTCACTCTCTGCGATTCCACCTGCGTAATTACGCCAAGCTTAATCAAGCGATCATGCTCCGTCAAACTATTGATATTATACTGCACGTACCCGTGCCAACTGCCATCTGATCCTGCATGAGAAGGTGACTGAAACTCACCATGGACTGGATCAATCAGATTCCCTCCAAATCCTTTCACTTGAATTGAATGAATAAGCTTGGCATATTCGCCAAGCTGCCTCCAAACTTCGGACTTGGGAACCGTACTGTCTAACCCGTTGTCGCCATGTATAAATGTTTGAATCATATATGCTGTTTCATCAACGATACCAATGGACAACACCTCAGGCCCTGGAATGCCAACTGCGGCTGCTTGCTCGATACACCATTTTTCTTTGACAAAGCTTGGAAATGTATCTTTATCGTTCATGCGGACAACGACTTTACAACTCTCCGTTTCGACTACGCAAACCTGATTTACGATACCTTTACCTATGATCTGGTATGATGTTTTCGGTTGTTCTAGTAGAAAATCGCCTGTTATTCGTTCTGCTTGCATAACTACAGAGTGCTCCATCGTATCTTTCATTCCTTTCAATAAAGCTCCACGATAAAATGTTCTATCACATAGAATACCAAACTGTAGGAGATCATGACTGGTAAAGATTCGTTATTAACTAAACTATACTGGCCGTAAGTTTTAACAAAAAGGCAGTCGATCCTAATGACCAACCTGTTCCATTATCCGTATTGTGTGAAAGAAGGCGAATCTGCTTGTGTTCTTATTTGCTTCTCTTGTTTTGTCGCATCTGATGAGGCGGCTGATTTGTCGTCTTCCCGTTTCTCCTGCATGGTTCCGTATCTATACGCAGCTGCCTTATCAGCAACTCTCCCATCCCTTTTCTGCATAAATCTGATCTCAATACACATTCTATATGGTACAGCTTAGAAAAAAGGTGGAATGTGAAATGGCAAATAACAACAACTATAATCATAATCAGCATGATCATACGGATAATAATGGTCAGCGGAAGAACAAAGTACATGGTGGGGAGTATCGCAATGGACGTCTTAGCCAAATTAAAAATAATAACCCGGATGGCGAAGATGTTCCGAATGAGTTTGTAAGTCGAAAAGAGTAATAGGAACACAATGGATAATCCTTCAATCTGGCTCTGTCTTCAAATTTAATTATGCGAGAAGGTGTCGATTTCCCCTCCTCAAGATACAAGACCCCCACTGATTCTTCGTTTGATCAGTGGGGGTTAATATGTTCATCGACGTATTCTGGTAATAACTACTTTCGGTTGTTGGGGAAAAGAATACCTTCTGCATATTCTCAAAATCTACACCATTAATTCTTCCAGCAAAGCGTTCAGCCGATCTAAGTTTTGTTCATTGGCCTCGACGCAGTATTGCTTAGCTTCTTCGAACTCCGCTGCTTTCATGAATAGCTGGCGAAAAATGACCCTTGTACGGTCGCCCAGTTCCTCGAAAGTAGCCGTCAACTGAAATTCGTGGCCTGACAAATGCCTGAGTATGATTCGCTCCAACGGCAAGATTTCCTCAAAAACGTTATGGTTGGGATAGTCAACGCCATCCGGCCCATGCATGACATACCGCCATGTACCACCCGGCCTTAAGTCGAATTCATGAAAGGTATTGGTGAATCCATTCGGTCCCCACCAACATGCCAACTGATCCGGATTGGTCCAGGCTTCAAAGACCCGCACACGCGGAAAATCGAATTCTCGCGAAGATATAATTTCGTTCTCACCAATAGTAGACTTCATGGGTATACCTCCTATTCGAGTGTTTTGCCAAGTGTATCAAGCATTTCATTCGTGCCATGCTCACGCACTTCCGGCGTATCATACCCGTCGAAAAATGCCCCTTGCTCGGTGAAGACCAGCTTTGTGCCGCCCTTGGTCGGGATGAATTCGACTGTTGTGAGTGAAACGGACATACGAATGTCGTCCGAATCCAGGGAGTAGCTATAGACGATGCGCTCTTCCGGCACAATTTCTTGGTAGCATGCGTCAAAGGTAAAGACGGGACCCTCTGGCGGTCCTCCTCTGCTGTATTCGCGTCCTCCGACACGGAATTCGAAAATATCGGGTTTTGAGAACCACTTTGCTTTGGCAGCCGGATCGGCCCAAGCTTGATAGACCTTTGCAGGCGAAGCTGTATAAGTCCGCTCCACAACGAAGGTAGCATGTTTGACAAATCGTTCGTTCACGGTTATTCCTCCCTTAATTTCGATTCTTTCTCTTCCTCGGCAATGAAATCACCCAATAAATCCAGATGGTGCTCCCAACTCGTTCTCCGCTCGATGACTAACTTCTCATGGCTCTTTTTAATCGCTTGCATGAGATCGGTGAAGTCTTCCACTGCTAATGGAGCCTTCCCCTGCATCGACTTGGATACATGATGAAGCTGTTCAAGGAGCATTTGCTGCAGCTTGATTTGTTCTTTGATTCGGGCTATTTGCAGGTTGACGATCTCTACTGGACTCATCTGCTCGTCGTTCAGGACAGACTTGACCTCCTCCAAAGATAAGCCTAATTCCTTAAGCGATATAATCTGCTGCAGGCGTGACAGGTCAGATTCATCGTACAGCCTATGTCCGGAGTCCGTCTTGCCGGATGGCGAGAACAAACCGATTTGATCGTAAAATCGCAAAGTCCGCACGGTGAGTCCCGTTTGTTTGGCAAGATCCCCCACCTTCCAATTTCGTTTCATAAGTGCTCCTTTGTTAGCGCTAACTATGTACCGGTAGATTAAGTATAAAAGATGACGTTACGTTAGGTGCAATCGAAATTTTTTATTTTGGTAAAAAAACAACTACATGAATCCCCACTTGAACACATATTGTCTTTCTGAATATATACATGTCGCTACATCTTAATAGCAAAAGAAGCCGCGAGTTCCGCGACTTCCTATGCGTATATGTTCTAATCCTCCGACAATCCTCTACTCCAATTACAGACTCTTTATTTGAGTATGTTTTAATTTCTGATGGATGAATTACTCTCTTGCAGCGTCTCCATCATGATATAAAAATATTGACTGTCGCCAGTATTGAAGTAGTTATACCAAGCTTCCAACGTTTCATTCTTAAATAGTTCCAGCAGCGCAATAACCTCACGCGCTAATAGAAGTCCGCCGGCAGCACCGGTTGTGATAAGATTGCCGTCTACAACGATCTTCTCGTTTTTATAATAGGCAGCACCTTTGTATGTGGGGCAGAACAGAGTTAAATACTCCAGACTGTTGCTCGTGTGTTGACGATCATCCAATAAACCGGAATTGGCAAGTGCGGTGGTCGCACCGCATATTGCTGCAACTTTGCCGCCTTCGTCCAGCAGTTGTTTTGCTTTTTGGACAACGGGTGCATGTTCGGGATCATTCCAATGGTCTGCCCCCGGCAAGAGCAGAATCGCGGTGGTTTCATGCGTGATCTCATCTACCGTCAGATCCGGTAGGATCGTCATACCGCCCTTTGTTGTGATCGGACGTTTGGAAGCCCCAACCATTTTGACAGGAATACGGCTCCCTCGATTTTTAAAATATTGTCCCGAGTTAAGCTCTGCGATTACAAAGCCAAGCTCCCAATCCGCTATCGTATCTAACACGTAAGCATAAGCGTATTTCATGTACTCCTCCTTGATTATCTATGATTTCGTTAGTACCGTTTGATTTCCAACGCTAATTGTAAACGTCAAATGTTGACAACGGTATGTCAGTGATCCATAGGATAAGAGCGTCCTCCACTTTCTGATCGAAGCGAAGTACTTCTAAATTCCCACGCCACCCAAATAAGTGCTAACTGCAAACAAAAAACTCCGCGTCTAACGCAGAGGTTAGTCTATGTATAATCTAGTCGTTCCACAGAGATAACATTTATTAATCATTTAATCCCTTTCCAGCTAGGATATGCGGGATATATTTTTCAACCCTTGATTCTCGGGTTTTGGATTGCTTGGGTGTAGAAAAATGGAGAAGGTAAGCTCTTTGTCGTCCCGGCGTCAATGCTTCAAAAGCCGTCTTTAAGCCTTGGATTTCTACGAATTTATTTTCTAATTCTTCCGGTATAATGTATTCCGTATTCTTTTTATAGGTCACTCGCAAACCCGCCTTCTCAACTTCAATGGCTTCATCAATATATGTTTTCAAGATAAGTTGCATTTCATCGATCTCTTGAACATTGGTGAACCGGATCTGACGCGCTGCCTGAACATTCGCTGTTTGTTGGATTAGGATCCCGTGGGGATCTTTTAACAATGCGCCTTTGTGAAACAGAAGCGCACAGTAATCCTTAAATCCATGAATCAAAACGATGTTTTTATTGTCAAACGTGTAACAAGGATGCATCCATTTAAAATCCTCGGTCAGCCCGCAGTCAAGAGCGATTTCTCTCAGCAGCTTGAATTCTTCCTTCCACTTCTTAAGCTTGTTAAAATAAGGATCAATCTTTGAATTCCTCTCACCTTTGATCATCAAGATACCCCTCCTGAATTGAAAATCTATAGATCATGACATTTTTCATTATCCTCTAGAAGTTGATTCAAGCGCAACATATTCTAGAGCCACCATTTCCCCTCATTTTACTCCCAATAAAGTCCATATGTTACTGCCCGCGAATATCTGCAATGACCGGATAATGATCCGAAGCGTCGTATGGAAGAACTCGGGCTGTGGCCCGTTCTGTCGGCATGTTTACAAAGATGTGATCGATCTCCATACCATTTTCCATGGTAGGCAGGTTGTTCTGAAGAGTGACTTTTGTCCATTGGGAGCTCAACCGTTTCATGAAAGGATCGTCCATCTCCATATTAAAGTCCCCAGCCAGGATCGTCGGTTGTTCCAGTTTCTCTAAAGCATTCCAAAGAATGGGGTTCTGTTTTATCCGCTCTTTCATATGTACTCCCAAATGGGTATTCACTACTGTGACCACGTCTTCATTAATTTGCAGTTTTACCATTAAGATACTCCTTCTCTCTTTAGACCCGCCAATATACTGTATTTCTTTTGATATTATCGGATAGTGGCTTAAAATGGCGTTTCCATATTGAACGAAAATGAAGTTAACGCTAGGAGAGAAACAAGCGTGCATCCCGAGCAGTTTAGCCAGCCTTTTCAGCTGATCTCGAAAGCCGCTTCGGGGCATAAAACGGTCCACCCCTTGCAATGCAACAATATCCGGTTGGGCTTTTGTGATTACTTTCGCTATGCGGCTCAAACTGGCTTTCCCATCTAATCCTTTTCCATGCCGTATACTGTAGGACATCACTTTCAGATTGATGTTGTCATCCATAGAATTCACCTTTTCCGTATTATGTAATATTCGTGTAGTTTACGATAGAGATAAAAGCTAATATTCCAAAGGAAACGATGAAATCTAAAACCAAGCTTATCCCCGCAACCCTTTGTTATTTTTTCACAATAGGACAACATTCATGAGTCTCAATTAATGGCAATTGCTATAAATATCTTGTTACAGAAAAGCAATTCACCCGAGACGATGGTATATATAATTTCTTGCCCATTTCGGTTAACAATGCAAGTTCTTGTCCTCCGCTCGGGACAAGAGCTCACATCGTTAAAACCAAAAAAGCCGCGATTTCAGCGACTTTGTATGTGTTATGTTCTTGTCCTACGACTTTCTATCGTCACTTCTATGTGTTTTTGTCGCCAATCACAGCTTCGGTTCTGTTAACGCTAGGTCAATTTTCAAATAGCATCGGAAACGTTTTTGATTGTAACTGACCCGTTCATTGGATCAGTCCTGTGATCAACTGCAAATCCATACCCGTTCCGCTAATTAATAATCGTTCCTTCTTGTTTCCGAGTAACTGCTGGGTCCAATCCACGAAACCGCCATCCACAATGTTCACTCCATCCACATACACTTCGAAGTTCAGGCCTTTGTAATACTGGTTGGTGCTATCTACCCTGTCTTCAATAAATAAGCAGGAGGGAAACTTTACATTCAAATGATCAACCAATCTATCCAACAAACCTTCTGAATCGGTATAGCCCTTCCGCATATGAAGAAATACCTTAATCTCCTTACCTAGTTTCTCGCCGTAATAATTGAGATAGAAATCGATATGCCGGGTCAGCGAATCTTTTTCGAAGCGATAAGAACCGGTATCTTTTCCTGAACTAACCAAGGTAAATAAACCGAAATGAGGAAGGACATTGGCATTTTTAAACCATTGCCCTCGAGTGACTCTGCTGGCCGCGCAAACATGCACATCGCTGACGCTGTTGTTTATTGTTTTGTTCTTTATGCCATTCGCCAGATAGATCGCAAGCATATTGGTGCTGTCCGACATCAATTCGACGCCTCTTGTCGCTGAAATCACCTTGTTTTGATCTACCTTCGCAATCACCGAACAGCTTCCCAGCGGGCTAGCTGGAGAAAGTTCCAGTGTGGTAAATCCACGATGTTCAGCCAATTCGAGCATATCAAGCTCTATTTTCCTCAGCTTTATGGGACTGAGTTCGGAAGGCTTTACAAAACGATTCGCCGTATATTTGTTGAGCAAATCGACGGGAGAACTTTGAGCCGTAATTTCTTTTGAAAGCGCGAGAAGAAGTGTCGTCATTTCCGATTGCGACAATGTTGTCGTCAGTTCCGTAATCAAACGTTCATTTCCTAATTTCGCGAGGATTGTATGTACGATTTGGGGATGTTCCATACTCCATCTTCAACCTCCTCAAAAGTCACTCTTATTCCATCGCCCAACGCGAGATACTACCGCTATGTCCTTATACGTTTCCCTAGAGACGTCGGCAATCGGTCGAGGCTGCTCAAGTTCTTTTCCTGCCAGTAACCGTGCAAGCCTTCTTCCCCTTTATGCTCCGCCCACCGCTGGAGCGTATCCCTCTCCTTCTCGTACGTCATGAATGGCACCGAATAACCGCAGGACGTCTGGACTTTATGTATATCGACCGTAATGATCTGCCGGACTCCAGGCAGCGGTTCGAACATTCCGTATACCCGCTCCCACTCGCTGTCCCCCGGCAGAATGACCGTTCCGGTTCCGTACAGGCGCAGAATGTTCGGCGGACCCTGGAATGCGCAGAACATTATCGTGATTCGGCCGTTCTCTTCAAGATGGGCGCTGGTCTCATTGCCGCTCCCGGTCAAATCCAAATACGCGACCTTGCGATCGGACAAAATCCGGAACGTGTCATATCCCTTCGGCGACAGATTGACATGCCCATCCCGCGATATGGGCGCCGTTCCGACAAAGAACAGGTGCTGCTTTCGGATAAAGTCCGTATGCTCGGGGAGCATGGCCGGAAATTGTTTTCCCATTCGAATCCCCTCCGATGAACTTGTATTTTGGCTTCATTCACGCGTGAACACCGCCCCAGATCGAGCACTCTAAGCATTCGGGACGGATCGCTTGCTTCATTCGTGATCTCGCTCTTGCTATACGTTCATTGTATTCTAAGCCGCCACATAAATATAATATATTCTTAACCTGCATAGATACACTCCGGTTATGAATGAGGCGACTAGTGGCCTATTCAGCAGCTCCGGATCTTCTAGTAAACGTCATTCATTAATAAAAAAACCATCATGATTGAACTGCACCCCAATTGTTAGACACCATCTAACATTGGAGGTGCAGTTTTTTCTATGGCTAATTTTAGTCCGGACGAAAAATTACAAGCGGTTATACGTTATCAAAATGGATCAGAAAGCATGAAATCGATTGCGAAATCAATAGGACTTCATCATACTGTCCTATTACATTGGATTAGACAATATGAGCACCATGGTGAAGAGGTCTTTAAAAAGCGCTATACACCGTATTCCGTACAGGATAAACTAGACGTACTTAATCATATGAAAGAACACGGGACGTCTATTAGAGAGACAGCTGCAGTATTTAATATTGCGAGTCATAGTACCATTCTAAGCTGGCAAAGAAGCTTAGAATTACATGGAATAGACGCCCTACAACCAAAGAAAAAGGGGCGTTCATCCATGAGAAAGGATCCAAAACAACTGAATGATCAAAAGCCTGTAGAGGGGTCTGTAGAGGCTTTACAAAAAGAGATAGAACTTTTGCGTATGGAGAATGCTTATTTAAAAAAGTTGAACACCTTAGTTCAAAACAAGGAAAAATCACCAAACAAGACAAAGCGCAAGTAGTCTATGAACTAAGGAACCAATTTTCGGTGAAAGCACTTCTGCAGCTCGCAGATATCCCGCGTAGCACGTATTACTACTGGGTGAATACATTCGGTATGCCGGACAAGGATTCTGAGTTAAAGGACGTTATTCAAGCGATTTACGAGGAACATCAGGGGCGTTACGGTTATCGCCGTATTCGAGATGAGTTAGTGAATCGCGGTCACCATGTAAATCATAAGAAGGTGCAGCGTTTGATGAACGTGTTGGGATTGAAGTGTCTGGTACGCATGAAGAAATATCGTTCATATAAAGGTTTGATTGGCAAGATTGCACCAAACATTCTAGAGCGTAACTTCCTCGCGGAAAAGCCAAATGAGAAGTGGGTAACGGATATAACAGAGTTTAAATTATTTGGAGAAAAACTATATTTATCTCCCATGTTAGATCTTTATAATGGGGAGATTATTACGTATACGATCGGTTCAAGACCAATCTATTCCCTTGTTTCAACAATGTTAGATCAAGCATTCAATCGACTAGCGGATGAAGATACTCTTCTGATTCATTCGGACCAAGGCTGGCA
>NZ_BIMF01000006.1 GCF_004000945.1 Paenibacillus lautus NBRC 15380 | reverse complement strand
TATATCACACTCTCAATTATTTAGCAAGCTTTTTGTGAAAAACTTTTATTTCATTGAAAGCTGCGATATATATCCGCTCAGAAGCGGCAAGAAATAATATATCACAGCATTCCTATGTAGGTCAACCCTTTTTTAAAATCAATAAATGACTTCTTCTATATAGAGTTGGCGCTGTTGCATCAAGTTAATGATCTCCCCCTGAACCGATACCATCGGTCTCGTTGGATGCTGGGCGTCCGTAAATACGATTTCTCCCGAAGTGCCATTACTCAACCGCACTCGAGTACCTGAATGCAAGGCCGTTACCTTTTGAATGAAAGTCTGAACGATCTTTGGATCCAGCTTGCCAAAGGCCTCCAGTTGGATTTGTTCCAGCACAACATAAGGAGATTGGGCATTCCGATAGAACTTATCCAATGTCATCGCATGAAAGATATCTGTAACAGCAACGATCTTGGCGTAGATATGAATCTTGTTCCCCTCCAGCCGCAGTGGATACCCCGTGCCATCCACTTTCTCATGATGCTGGAGAGCTGCGAGCCGAACTCCTTCATTCACCGCCGCAACATTCTTGAGAATCTGATAACCGTAGGTCGTGTGCTGACGTACTTCTTCGTTCTCTTCCTCGGTTAGTTTGGAAGGTTTGTTCAACACAATCGGATCAATCTTGGCATTTCCGATATCATGCAGCAGTCCTGCAAAGGCAACCTGCATCCAATCTTTCTGCGGGAGCCCCACCCATTGTGCCAGCTTATAGGAGGAAAGGGCACATAGCACGGCACTGTGATACCGATAATCATGGCGATTGGTCATGCGTGGAATAAATTTAAGGATATGATACTCATGTTGGTGTTTTAATAAGTTGTCCATTTGATTACGAACTTCATACATTCGCAGCTCGCCCGTTATGGCGGATTGGTAACAGTTTTTGATCAGGGTCATGGTCTTGTCGTATTCCTCATGCAAGGCCAAGTCTTTTCGGACAGGTGCCTCTTCGTTCCCACTCCCCTGTTGATTCCCCGTAAAGATCAGCGACGGCTTCTGTCCGGCAGATTTTACGGTCGGTATTCTAGTGCTGTCTGCTTCAACGGATTCTACAGTAACATGGTCCACCATGAAAGCTTTCAGTACCTCTAGATCCCGGGGAAGTAAAACCTTCCCTTTTTGAAGCAAAAGGCCTCCCAGAGGCGTATGCACATCCTTGGCCAGCTTTACTCCAGCCACCACTTCATTCACGGCTTTGATCGTCATGATCAACCCTCTCCATCTATTAAGCTGCGTCATCGCAGCAAACTTCACCTTATATTATACATATTATAGTTCGTCTTTCGCGGCCTGTACAATACCAATTCCCTGAATTTGTAATCCGGTAAGACAAAAAAAGAGCATGAATGCAAATCTGCATCCATGCCCGCTATTATCGTTTAGTCTTCCGTCGGCTCAAGCGGCTCCATGCCGTCTTGACCTTCTTCTTCCTCTTCGCCCGCTTCAGGCTCATCGCTCTTATCCGCACGGCACACGGTACCTACGGAATCATCCTCACGGATGTTGATCAGCTTCACGCCCTGAGCATAACGGCCCATGGTAGAGATGCCCTCCATGCTCGTACGGATGATGGTGCCGCTAGCCGTAATGATCATGAGATCCTCTTCCGATTTCACGACCTTAAGCGCCACAACCGGTCCATTTTTCTCCGTAATATTGATGGTCTTGATCCCTTTACCGCCACGGGTCTGGCTGCGATAGTCGCTTGCAGGCGTCCGCTTGCCGTAACCTTTGGTCGTTACAATGAGGATATCAAGTTCCTGGTCCACCACATCCATGCCAATGACTTCATCATGGTCATCCAGCGTAATCCCTTTAACCCCCGTTGCGCTTCTTCCCATCGAGCGAACATCGCTCTCCTTGAAGCGGATGGACATTCCCTGTGCCGTTCCCATAATGATCTCCTGCTGACCATCTGTCAGCTTAACCTCGATCAGGGAATCATCCTCGCGCAGGTTAATCGCAATCAGACCGCCCTTGCGGATATTGACATAATCCTCAAGCGGGGTTTTCTTAACGACACCCTGGCGCGTTGCAAAGAACAGGAAATTATCGCTGTCAAAGCTCTCCACCGGAATCACGGCATTGATCGACTCGCCCTGTTCAATCTGAATCAGGTTGATGATCGGCGTTCCGCGGGCGGTACGGCTAAGCTCTGGAATCTCATAAGCTTTCAACCGGTACGCCTTCCCTTTGTCCGTGAAGAACATCAGGTAGTGGTGGGAATTCGTGACGAAGAGATGCTCGACAAAGTCCTCGCTCTTCGTATCCATCCCCACAACGCCGCGGCCGCCTCGCTTCTGGCTGCGATAGGTGTTCGCAGGCAGACGCTTGATGTAACCGGTATGCGTAATGGTGATGATCACTTCTTCCCGTGGAATCAGATCCTCGTCCAGGATGCTGTCTTCCCCGACCGTAATTTCAGTACGGCGTTCATCAGAGAAGCGCTCCTTAATCTCTTGGAGCTCATCATTGATAATCTGAAGCACAAGATGCTCATTAGCCAAGATCTCGCGCAGTTCCGCGATTCTGGCAAGCAATTCCTGGTACTCGTTCTCAATCTTCTCACGTTCAAGTCCGGTCAGGCGCTGCAAACGCATATCCAGAATGGCCTGCGCCTGCTCATGACTGAGACCGAAACGCTCCATCAAGCCTTCGCGAGCAGCCTCTGTGGTCTGTGACGCACGAATGAGGGCAATAACCTCATCGAGATGATCCAGCGCAATCCGCAAACCTTCGAGAATATGAGCCCGAGCTTCCGCCTTCTTCAGTTCAAACTCGGTCCGGCGACGGATAACGACGACCTGATGCTCCAAATAGTGGAACAGTACGTCACGCAGGTTCAAAATTTTCGGCTCATTGTTTACGATGGCCAGCATGTTAATACCGAAATTAGACTGCATGGCCGTATGTTTGTACAGGTTATTCAGAACGACATTCGGATTGACGTCCCGGCGCAGCTCAATAACAATCCGCATACCGTTACGGTCCGACTCGTCGCGGAGATCCGTAATGCCATCAATCCGCTTATCGCGAACCAGTTCCGCGATCTTCTCAACCAGACGAGCCTTGTTCACCTGATACGGAATCTCGTGAACGACAATGCGCGCCTTGTTGTTATTCTCTTCAATGGTGGCCTTTGCCCGCATCGTAACGGACCCTCGCCCCGTGCGGTAGGCTTGACGAATCCCTTCACGTCCCAGAATATATCCCGCTGTCGGGAAATCCGGTCCTTGAATATAGTCCATCAGCTCCATCGGTGTGATATCGGGGTTTCGAATCATTGCCTGAACGCCATCGATAACTTCTCCGAGATTATGAGGCGGAATATTAGTAGCCATACCTACTGCAATCCCGGATACGCCGTTGACCAGCAAGTTAGGATAACGGGCAGGAAGAACGACCGGTTCCTGTTCCTCACCGTCATAGTTAGGAGCAAAGTCTACAGTCTCTTTATTAATATCACGCAGCATTTCCATAGCAATCTTCGATAAGCGAGCCTCGGTATAACGCATAGCCGCTGCCATATCGCCGTCAATGGAACCGAAGTTTCCGTGTCCATCAACAAGCATATAACGCATGGAGAAGTCCTGCGCCATCCGAACCATGGATTCATAAACTGCGGAATCACCATGAGGATGGTACTTACCGATAACCTCGCCAACAATTCTTGCCGATTTCTTATGCGGTTTATCCGGGGCCATTCCAAGTTCAGACATCGCATATAAAATACGACGGTGTACTGGCTTCATTCCGTCCCGTACATCCGGCAAAGCCCGGCTGACAATGATGCTCATTGCGTAGTCCATAAAGGACTCGCGCATCTCGGTACCAATGTCACGATCTTTGATTTGGGAGAAATTTTCTTCCGCCATGCTGGACCTCCTTCATTTTCCTATCAACCATGCCTTGATCTATGTGAAAAAAGCAGAATAGTGATCAGAAACCTAAAAACGCACTAACCTTTATTATATTACTTTCACAAACCGCGCACAATTAAACACGGGATGGATCAAGTGAAAGAATGATTTTTGCCCGGAAACCGGGATATACGCCCTGTCCTCCGTGCCCCTTTTCACATACAATGCATTGCACAGGACTTTTCGTATCATCACATCTTTATATTATACCACTGTTTGTCATACTTGTCCTATGTTTTCCGGGTATAAGCTCTCTTGCTGGAGCTGACCCGATTCTTTCAAATCAACCGGATCGACACGAGTTTGTATTACGAGACAGGCCAAATCCTGTCACTCCAATCATACAGCTGGAAAGGATGAAGATGGTTGACTATCCAACGCGTTGCAAGCAAATGGGCGAAAACGAAAATACTCTTGAAAAATAAAGGTCTCGCCTCTTATGTTCCCGCTACCCGCCAATATTCTTTGGAGACGCTTGGCGACATGCTGGACACACATACGCTTGTGTATATCAAGCCTGACCGTGGGACCTACGGCATCGGCGTCGTGTCAGTCGAGCAGCTCCATTCTCAAAGCGCTGATGCCGACGAAACCCCGACTACTTCCTACAAACTTCGTTATGAACAGAAAACCGAAATATTTACCTCCCTGGAGAGTCTCGATAAAACACTGAGCGATTTGTTTCAGGGGAAGGAGTATCTCATTCAGCAAGGCATCCATCTGCTTCAGCATAAAGGCTGCCCCTTTGATCTACGTGTACTTACACAGAAGAGTCCTTCTGGCCAGTGGGTGAGTACAGGAATAATCGGCCGGGTAGCGGCCAAGAATAAAATCATTACCAACCACCACAGCGGCGGTGTTGTCCAGCACTATAAGCCGCTGATGACCGAGCATATGACGGCAGAAGAGGCAGAGAACATCCGTAAAGAACTGAACACGCTTGGAGTGAACGCCGCTGGACAGCTGCAAAAATCCTATCCGAACCTGAAAGAAATCGGACTGGACGTAGCTATTGACGAACGATGGAACATCTGGATCCTGGAGGTTAACACCAAACCTGCCCTGTTTCCGTTCAAGAAATTCTTCAAGGATCCCAGCATCTACAAGCAGGTGAAAAAATACGCCAATGCTTACGGGCGTAATTTATCCAGCAAGAAAAAAGCCAAAAAGACGGGTTAGCCAGCCTTTAGATCCATTGAGACCCGTTTATGTGAACGACCTCGGCCCTCTATGGTGCCATACTAAAAAAGGGCAACCCTGAGGCCTTCAACAGACCTTGGGATGCCCTTTTTGGCTTGCACATTTTACACGTCCAGATTACGGACCGACTTCGCATGCTCTTGAATGAAATCCCGTCGCGGCTCCACGTTATCGCCCATCAGGGTATCAAACAACGTATCGGCCAGGATCGCATCTTCGATTGTCACCTGAAGCATGGTGCGGCTCTCCGGATCCATTGTCGTTTCCCACAGCTGCCCGGCGTTCATCTCGCCGAGACCTTTGTAGCGCTGTACGTTAATTTTGACGTTCTCACCGAATTCCTTTATGATCTCGTCGCGTTCTTTCTCACTGCCGGCATAACGGATCACCTTATTGCGCTCGACCTTGAAGAGCGGCGGTTGGGCGATATAGATATATCCCGCTTCTACCAGCTTACGCATGTAACGGTAGAAGAACGTCAGCAGCAAGGTACGAATATGCGCACCGTCGACGTCGGCATCGGTCATAATAATGATTTTGTGGTAACGGGCCTTGGACAGATCGAAATCTTCCGCAATCCCCGTGCCCAGTGCCGTAATGATTGCCCGGATCTCCGCATTGGAGAGGATGCGGTCTAGCCGCGCCTTTTCCACGTTGAGAATTTTACCCCGAAGCGGCAAAATGGCCTGGAAATGTCGATCGCGGCCCTGCTTGGCAGATCCACCGGCAGAGTCACCTTCGACGATGTACAGCTCACTGATGGAGGCATCCTTGGAAGAGCAGTCTGCCAGTTTACCCGGCAATGCGCTAACTTCAAGCGCACTCTTCCGGCGTGTCATCTCACGGGCTTTACGCGCCGCTTCACGAGCACGTGATGCCTGGAGCGCCTTCTCCAAGATCCGACGGGAAACCGACGGATTCTCCTGGAGGAACTCCTGCAGCTTCTCAGCGAACAAGGATTCCACAATCCCGCGCACTTCACTGTTGCCGAGTTTGGTTTTGGTTTGCCCTTCAAACTGCGGCTCCGGCACTTTGACCGAGATGATTGCCGTCAATCCTTCACGGACATCGTCACCCGACAGGTTGTTGGTGTTATCTTTGATCAGTCCCGTTTTGCGGGCATAGTCATTGATGATTCGAGTGAGCGCACTCTTAAAACCGGATTCATGCGTTCCGCCTTCATGCGTGTTGATATTATTTGCAAACGAATAAATATTCTCGGTATAGCTGTCGTTATACTGAAGCGATACTTCGACCTGAATATTATCCCGTGAACCCTCAACATAGATAGGGTCTTCGTGCAGCGCTTCCTTCTTCTCATTCAGGAACTTGACGTATTCAATGATTCCGCCCTCGTATTTGAAATAGTCGGAGGCACCCGTACGTTCGTCCGTCAGCGTAAGCGCAATGCCCTTGTTCAGGAACGCCAGCTCACGAATCCGTGTCAGCAGCGTGTTGTAATCATATTCCGTTGTTTCCGTGAAAATCTCCGGATCCGGCAGGAAGGTTACGGTTGTACCGGTATCATCGGAATCCCCGATGACCTTGATATCATATTGAGGTACGCCGCGATGATACTCCTGTTGATAGATATGCCCGTCACGTTTGACCTGAACCACGACTTTCGAAGACAGTGCATTCACAACCGAGACACCAACACCATGCAGACCGCCGGATACTTTATATCCGCCGCCGCCAAATTTACCGCCGGCATGAAGAACGGTCATAACGACTTCCAGCGTCGACTTCTTCAGTTTGGCGTTCTCGCCGACCGGAATTCCGCGCCCGTTATCGACAACGGTAACACTGTTATCCTCATGGACAATAATTTCGATATGGTCGCATATTCCCGCCATCGCTTCGTCAATACTATTGTCCACAACTTCCCATACCAAATGATGCAAACCCTTGGCACTGGTAGATCCGATATACATCCCCGGACGTTTACGAACGGCTTCCAATCCTTCCAGTACCTGAATCTGATTCTCATCATATGTCGGTTGATTCATAGACATGCCTTCACCTACTTCTACAGATTCTGTTATGCCTGAGCTACAAAATGATTTGCTCTCTTCTTAAGCGTTGCAGAGGAGATCGGAGAGTAATAGACGATCGATTTCGTCACCACAATGGATTTCGGATCTTCTTCGCCAATCATCTCCACGACTTTATGCTGCTGGGCATGCGTGACGAACTGCTTGGAGATTTTTGAAGATTTCTCTATCGAGATATCAAAAATCCCAACCAGCTCCGACGAACGGATGATCTTCTCTCCGCCCAAATGAATATACATATGGAATCACTCCTTAAGAGCCCACCTGTCCGTCATGGACATGAAAAATGCTGGCACCCTTCAATTTGTCGGTATTCAAACTCTCAATGCCCGTCGCCGTGATGAATGTCTGCACTTTGCTCTGGAATGTCTCGATCAATTGTGTCTGCCGGTACGGATCCAATTCAGAAAGCACATCATCCAGAAGCAGCACCGGATATTCACCGATCTCTTCCTGTATCAGCTCGATTTCAGCCAGTTTCAAAGATAGCGCCGTCGTCCGCTGCTGACCTTGAGATCCATACGTTTGGACTTCTTTGCCATTAATATAAAAAGCCAGATCATCTCGATGAGGACCTGCCAATGTCATACCACGCCGTATTTCTTGCTCTTTCATTTGTGATAATTTTATCATAAATGTCTCAAATAAGACAGCTTCATCTTCTTCCTCCGCGTCAGCAAAGGACGGAAGGTAGTGTAAAGAGAGCTCTTCCAGGCCGTTTGTGATTCCCTGATGGATGCTTTCAGCCCACTTTTGCAGCTTTTTTATAAATTGTTTCCTCTTCTTGACGATTTTAACACCATGTTCTGCCAATTGGCTGTTCCAAATTTCCAGCATCGCTTGTTCGGCGCTGCCCTTCCCCCATAATTGCTTCAGCAGATTGTTGCGCTGCACAAGCACCTTCTGGTATTGCTGCAGATGAAACAGGTAGCTTGGTGCCACCTGCCCGATCTCCATGTCAAGAAACCGGCGGCGAACCCCCGGCGTGCCTTTGACAATCTCCAGATCCTCGGGTGCAAACATCACGACATTGAGCGAGCCGATGAAATCGCTAAGCTTCCGCTGCTCAAGTCCGTTGATTTTTGCTTTCTTCCCCTGCTGGGACAAGCTCAGCTCCAGCTTCAAAGCTCCGTACTTGCGGTCAATCTCGGCCGATATATGGGCACTGGATTGCTCGAATCCAATCAATTCGCGATCCTTGGAGGTACGGTGGCTCTTCGTTAAAGCAAGCACGAAGAGCGCCTCCATCAAATTCGTCTTTCCCTGAGCGTTGCGTCCGATAATCAAATTAACGTCACCAAACGCCTCAAGCTGCAGCTTCTCGTAGTTTCGATAGTGCTGCAGGCTGACATTTTTGACAAACAAGCTTATCCTCTCCCTCGTCTTCCGCGCTTAGCGCCAAAGCGGCTGCGGGAGGCTGTCTATTGTGCTGCCACCTGAAACGTTCCGCAGTCCTCCACCTTAACGATGTCGCCAGGAACCAGTTTGCGTCCGCGCCGCTCTTCCTTTTCGTCGTTGACCAGAACTGCTCCTTCCTGCAGCAGGGCCTTCGCCATCCCACCTGTGGATACGCAATCTGAAAGCTTCAAGAACTGATCCAGCTTGATATATTCACTGTGGATAAATATTTGTTTCATGACTTCGTCCTTTCATCCCTATCAACATGGGGATAACTTTAATTGGCCGTGCGGTACGGCAGAATAATATATTGGCTCTTGCTGTCGTCGAGCGGTTTAAGAATGATCGGGCTCATAACCCCCATGAAAGCGATCATCAGCTGTTCGCTTTCAACCACCTTTAGCACGTCCAGCATATATTTCGAGTTGAACGAGATGCGCAGCGGATCCCCTTTGAAATCGATCAGATCCAATTCTTCACGCACTTTACCAAGCTCGGAGGAGCTGGAAGAGATCTCGATGCCGCCATGTTCCATCGTTTGCAGGAGAACAATGTTCGTTTTCTCCTCTTTGGAGAGCAGGTAGGCGCGGTCGATCGACTCGCTTAATTTTTTTGTGTCCAAAACGAGTTCTGTTTTATGCGATGTTGGAATAATTCTAGAAGTATCGGGATAAATGCCGTCCAGTATACGGGAATAGAACAGAACACGGTCAATTTTAAATAATACCTGATTATCGGCCACAACGATATCCACCAGCGTATTTTGATCCGGAATGATTTTGCTCAGCTCATTCAGCGTTTTACCCGCAATGACGACATTGTTGAACGAAATGTCCTGCGCATTGTCCAGCTGTGCGGAGCGAGTTGCCAATCTGTGACGGTCTGTAGCGGTAAATTTCAGCTCATTGTCGTTCAGACTCCATAATACCCCAGTCAGAATAGGCGTTGTTTCATGGGTGGAAATGGAGAATACCGTTTGCTTGATCATATTTTTCAGCAGATCTCCAGGCAAAGAAACCGTTTGGCTGTCTTCAATGTTAGGCAATACCGGGAATTCTTCCGGGTCCAAGCCGACCATCTGAATTTCCGTAGCTCCCGAAGAAATAAAGGTATGGAAGTTCTCTTTTACCTCCATCTGGATTTCTTGGGAAGGGAGTTTCTTGATGATTTCAACAAAAAATTTGGCTGGCAGCACAACGCTACCAGGCTGCTCTACCTGGACGATGGTATGCTTCTCATCTTCCGCAGGAATAAACGATTGAATGGAAATATCAGTATCGCTAGCCGTTAGTGTAACACCCGAATACGTGACATCCAGTTTAATGCCGCTGAGGATCGGAATCGTGGTTCGGCTGGAAATCGCCTTGGATACGTGTTGAATGGATTCGTTTAATACATTTTTTAATATGCTGATTTTCATCAATTTCACTCCTTACGGAAAAATGAGAGGGGTTTTTTCACTTGGCGAAGGCCAAGAGGATCCCCCTCTTTATGGTTAAATTATTTATTAATTATTATTAGTAATAGTAATAGGGGCACTGAATATGTGGATAAGCCCCAGAAAAGGCATAAAATTAAGCCTATCCACATGTGTATAGATTGTGCATAGGCTTTGAACTTGTTCAGGTTGGATTTTTGATTTTCTCCGTAATATTATTGACCACTTTGAACAGCTCTTGGTCATTTTTCAGAGATTGGGTAATCTTCTCATGGGCATGGATGACAGTGGTATGATCCCGGCCTCCGAATGCTTCTCCAATCTTGGGAAGGGAATAGTCGGTTAATTCGCGGGATAGGTACATGGCAATTTGCCGCGGAAACGCGACGGCTTTGGTCCGCTTGCGGGCTTTAAAGTCTTCCAGCCTCAGGTTGTAATACTCGCCGACCTTTTGCTGGATGTCCTGAATCGTAATCATTCTCGGCCGGCTGGACGGAATAATATCCTTCAGGGCTTCGGCTGCCAGATGCGTTGTTACGTCCTGATTGGTCAGGGAGGAATAGGCAACGACACGGATCAGGGCACCTTCGAGCTCACGAATGTTCGTATCGATCTGATTGGCGATATACATCATGGCTTCGTTCGGAATATCCAGATTCTCGGCCTTCGCTTTTTTGCGAAGGATAGCGATCCGCGTCTCCAGATCCGGTGGTTGAATATCGGTGATCAATCCCCATTCGAACCGGGAACGGAGCCGTTCTTCCAGCGTCGGTATCTCCTTGGGCGGACGGTCACTGGATATGATAATCTGCTTCCGCTCTTCGTGCAGGGCGTTAAACGTATGGAAAAATTCCTCCTGCGTCGATTCTTTGCCTGCCAAGAACTGAATATCGTCAATGAGCAGAATATCGACGCTACGGTACTTGTTGCGGAAGCTTTCAGCGCGGTTGTCCCGAATGGAGTTGATGAACTCGTTGGTGAATTTCTCGGAGGAAATATACACGACTCTACTGCTGGGATTGTGCTCCAAAATATAATGGCCGATGGCATGCATCAAGTGCGTCTTTCCAAGTCCAACTCCACCATATAGGAATAATGGGTTATACGCCTTAGCCGGAGCTTCGGCAACAGCGAGCGAGGCAGCATGCGCGAACCGGTTGCCCGAACCGATGACAAAGGTATCAAACGTATACTTCGGATTCAGCATATGGGACTGAATTTCTTCCCCGGATATTTCAAGCGGCGGCGAGGGCTGCTGCGGAACAGGTTCATGTCCTTTAGCCTCTTCAATAACGAAGCGGACATCCACCTGCTTGCCCACCACCTCCAATACGGTTGCACTAACCAGCTTGGTGTATCGGCTCTCCAGCCATTCCACAGCAAACGTTGTCGGTGCAGAAATGACGACGGAGTGATCGTTAATGGTCAATGCCTTGGTCGCTTTAAACCAAGTGTCAAAACTCGGTTTACTTAGCTTGGTTTGTATGATCGATAATATTTCTTGCCATAATTCGGAAGTATGGCTTTCCAAAACTGTCACTCCTTTAAATCTTCCAAATGTGGCTAGAGCCATGTGTGGAATTGTCGAAAGAAAATGAATGATGTCTAATTATCCCCAGAACTAACTCCTGTGGAAACAAAAAAATATGGATAAATTGAAATTGTTCACAACTTTATCCACAGCCTGTTGATAATATTATATCTTCATTCACATATTCACAACCAAAAGTAATATCATCATAGCAAAAGAAGGCCTTATTTTCAATGTATGTCGCTAATTTATCCACAAATTCAATACGTTGTGCATAATTTTTATTCACACCACTATATATTGTTTATAATTTGTTTAGCCTTCGACATCATTGGCCTCAAAACGCAAAAAAATATTCACAGGTTGTCCGATTCGCAAGCAGAATTTTCTTCTCTCACCATCTGTTCATAACTTATGGTTGAATGTTCTAGCAGCCAATAAATCGACCAAAGGTGAAAAATGACTGTGGATAGTCTTCAAATGGAATCGATAGATTCCATTTGAGGGCTTTTTTTGAAGAGATAAGAAAGTATGAACATCCGAGGCTTAGCATCCTTATCTCGCAAGAAAAACTTCAGCTAAATGCGGTCTGTCTACTGAGAAAGTACGTCGATAGACGTTTTTTTTATAGAAACATCGTGCTTAATCTGTAACCATGAGCCTTCGAAAAGCCTCTTATCTAAGGTTTGAAGCACGATGGGTGTCGTATAACGGCGGTTAATCTGAGGGACTCAAGTTGGAAATAGACAGACAACACGTTCGCTTTGCAACCTTTTTGCGCTGGGACCGTATGATTAGAAAAATCGGGACGGGGGAACCACGGATGCAGACGAAAGTGAAGGTCTTGAATTGGAGAAGAATAGGGGGACTACTCGCTCTAACCGCTACATTGGTTCTTATTACCGTGTGGGCCCAAGGCTATTATTCGAAGAAAGTGTTTCATATGGAGGGACTAAAGTATGCCAAATATGCCGATTCGGGAAGCGGGAGCATCGAATATAGGACATCATTTGGCCGGGGCGAGCCGATTTATGTTCATACTTATGCAGAAGATAAACGGGTTGAGATTGCGGGCGAGGTATATGAAATCCGGAAATATGGAAAGGAATCCGGCCATTCTGCGTCATATGAAGTGAGTTATCCTGACGGTAAGACCTACCTCGTGAAGCCTTTTGGAGACCGGAGCTTTCTTGCTTACAACGAGAAGGGGGAGATGGTGGTGCCCGGCATCAGGTTCATGGTCGGCAGCCAAGTTCACCGTTCCGATCCGGAAGAGCCACGCTACTTCCCCACGGAGCTTGCAAAGGCTGCCGACGAGCAGTTTCATGACCCTAATGGCAGCGTAGGATTCTTCATATTGGCGCTCGGGATCGGAATCATGAACTGGTGCTTCTTCAGATATGAGCCTTTCCAGCGGTTCATGTTTCATATGTCGCCCTCGAATCTGATGATTGATAATCCGGAGCCCAGCGACTTCTACTTCTTTATGTGTAAGGCAGGGGGAATTTTCGGTATGGGATTCGCGTTGTGGATATTTTTTGCGCAGGCATTATGACAAAAAGAGCCCGTTTTCGCCATGGATCGGATCCATCGAAAACGGGCTTTATACTTAAGGTATCAGAAAGTATAAATTTTGAAGCATGACCTATCTGATATCGCAAGAAAAACAACATTTACACGTTGTCTGTCTTCTCTGGAATGTTCGTCGATAGACGTTTTTCTTACTATAGTAAGCTTACGATTGCTCGAATCGGCGCTGGAATTCGGTAATGGCTTCATAATCTTCCTCCAGCTTCCGCGAAATGCGGATAAAGATCGGCAGCAGAGACTTATAAACATCCGAACTTTCCTTCACAGGCTGGTGTTCATGGGTGCCGCCGACCATCGTCTCTACTATGTCGAGTGAATCCGCTCTTCCTGTAGCATACAGACCAAGGACTACTGCGCCAAGGCAAGAGCTCTCGTAGCTCTCCGGCACGATCACCTGCTGGTCAAAAATATCCGCCATCATCTGACGCCAGATCGGCGAACGGGCGAAACCGCCGGTAGCATGGATTTTGGCCGGCCGGCCGATTTGTTCCTCCATCGCCAGCAAAACGGTATACATATTAAAGATCACGCCCTCCAGTACGGAGCGGATCATATGCTCTTTTTTATGATTCAGGGTTAAACCAAAGAACGATCCACGGGCATTCGGATCCCACAACGGCGCGCGTTCTCCTGTCAGGTACGGGTGGAATAGCAGTCCGTTCGAGCCTGGCGGAATACGGTCCGCGATTTTGGTGAGTACATCATACGAATTGATGCCGAGCCGCTTGGCCGTTTCAACCTCGGAGGCGGCAAATTCATCGCGAACCCAGCGGAAAATCATGCCGCCGTTGTTGACCGCGCCCCCGATGACCCAGTGCTTCTCCGTTAATGCGTAGCAGAAAATACGTCCCTTCGGATCGGTCATCGGCTTGTCAACAACCGTACGGATGGCACCGCTCGTACCGATGGTAGCGGCAACGACTCCCGGCTTGATGGCATTCACGCCGAGGTTCGACAGCACGCCGTCGGCAGCTCCAAGCACGAAGGGGGTGGAAGTGGAGAGCCCCATGGCTCCGGCATACTCGCTTTTTAGGCCTTCCATGATATGTGTAGTTGGTACGATCGTAGATAAATGGTCCTCCGTGATGCCAGCGAGCTCCAGGGCCTGCTGGTCCCATGCCAATGCCTCGAGGTTCATCATCCCGGTACTGGAGGCAATGGAGTGGTCTACAATATACTGGCCAAATAGTTTGAAATAAACATATTCTTTAATCGAAATGAATTTGGCTGCTTGATGAAAGAGGGAGGGCAGCTCATGGCGCATCCACATCAGCTTGGTCACAGGTGACATCGGATGAATCGGAGTTCCGGTTCTAAGATACAGCTCCATGCCGCCGAGTTCTTTTTTGAGCTTTGCAGACCAGGCAGCACTGCGGTTGTCAGCCCAAGTAATGCAGCGAGTCAAAGGGGTACCTTGGCTATCTACGGCAATGACGCTGTGCATGGCCGCGCTGAAAGAAACGAATAGTACTTGAGCCGGATCAATCCCGCTCTGCGTCATAACCCCTTGGACAGAGGAAATGACGGTCTGAAAGATTTGCTCCGGATCTTGCTCCGCCGTAGAGGGAGTAGGGGTGAGCAGTGGATATTCACCACCGGCTTTAGCAACAACCTCACCATTCTCCTTGAATAGCACGGCCTTGGTGCTGGTTGTTCCGATATCGACACCGATCATATAGTTCTGAGTACTCATGAGACATACCTTCTTTCTACGTAAGGGCACCCGGTTCGCTGTTTAAAATATCAGCATTCCGGGAGCCCCCATGTGTCTTATTGCTTCATTATACAATTACATTGAGAACCAGAGCCAACACCAGTCCGGTCAGGGACAGGATCGTCTCCATCACGGTCCAGGATTTCAGCGTCTGGGCTACCGTCATGTTAAAGAATTCTTTTACCATCCAGAAGCCGGCATCGTTTACGTGTGACAGTACGATGGAGCCTGCCCCGGTAGCGAGCACGACAAGCTCTACGTTGGCGCCAGGCGTCATGGCAAGCACAGGAGCGACAATCCCTGCGGCGGTCGTCATGGCTACGGTAGCGGAACCGGTTGCAACCCGAATGAGTGCGGCCACAAGCCACGCGAACAGGATGACATTGATATTTGCACCAGTTGCAATTTCGGCAATGGCATTACCGACGCCGCTGTTGATCAGAACCTGTTTGAATGCACCGCCCGCACCAATGATCAGAATGATCGTAGCGATCGGAGCAAGACATTCGCTGGTGAAGCGGGATAGATCATGTTTATTAAAGCCGCGTGCGAATCCCAGCGAGAAGAAGGAGAAGACTGCAGCTATAAGTAGTGCAATAATCTCATGTCCGATAAATTTGCAGAACACGGATAACCAGCTGGTAGATTCCGGATCGATAATATCAGCTGCGGAACCGATAAGCATCAGAATGACCGGCAGCAAGATTGTAAACAAAGTGATGCCGAAGCCGGGTAATCCACGTTCAGCTTTGCTTGAAAACTGTTCGGCAAGCTCCTCGGGCGGCTCGGTTCGGATTCGTTTGCCGATGAATTTGCCGAACACCGGGCCGGCCAGTATCGCTGCAGGGATCCCAACCAGGAACGAATAAAGAATCGTCATGCCAAGGTCTGCATCATAAGCCTCAATAGCAATCATTGGAGCGGGATGCGGAGGCACCAAACCATGAACGGTGGACAGTCCGGCCAAAATGGGAATGCCGATGTGCAGCAGAGACATTTTCGTTTTGCGTGCAACCGTGAAGACAATAGGAATCAACAGGATGACGCCCACCTCGAAAAATACGGGAATACCGACGATAAAACCGACAATCATCATGGCCCAATGGACCCGCTTTTCGCCGAAGCGATCAACGAGGGTGGTCGCGATTTGCTCGGCGCCTCCGGATTCGGCCATCATTTTTCCGAGCATGGTACCAAGGGCGATTACGATGGCAATCGTTCCAAGCGTTCCCCCCAGCCCGCCGGTTATTGAAGTAATAACATCCGCAGGCTGCATGCCCGTCAATAGACCAAGGATCAGTGCGGAGATCAGTAGGGTCACGAAAGGATTCCATTTATATTTGGAAATCAGCACGATCAGGAAGACGATCGTCAGCAGTGTCCAGATCATTAAGGTAGCATTATGACTGAGACCGAATAGTGAATTCATATCTTGCTTCCTCCTATAGATTACCCATTTGAATTGGGAAATGGTTAATATCGGGCTGTTCTGCGGTAGTATACCCAAAACAAAAGCGAATTCTATTGTATACTTGTCGACAAGTTAGAGCGTGCACATTCAATGTCAGGTCGGAGGAAGGGAGGATTAAGCTAACCCTCCGGAAAACTAAGATGAAGCGTCTGACGGGAATCATCGAAGTAATGCTGAACCGCCCTTTGAATCCGTACCGGATCCAGGGATTCCATCTCTGCAATAAGCTGAAGATGCTTGTCCATGACATACCGAATCTTGGTGCCTCCGCCACCGAACACCTGACGGGTCGTAATTAACATGACCGTGATCACGATAGGGCGAATGCTCTTCCACAGATGAAGAATCCGTTTATGGTTCGCTTCCGTAATGATCCGTTCATGAAAAGCCAAATCCTGATAGGAGAATTCAACCGGGTCCTGATGTTTGGCGGCAAGCTCCATCCGATCAACGATTTGTTTTAAATGTTGGATTAATTCCGGCTGGGGATTCGCAAACACCTGGCCTTGAACAAAGCTCTCGATAAGAAAACGGACATCGTATAATTCCTCTACTTCCTTAAGCGATAAGCCCATGACAACGGCGCCCATGCGCTCCAATTGTATCAATCCTTCGCTGGACAGCGTTTTCATTGCTTCCCGCACAGGAGATCGGCTGGTGCCGAATTCACCTGCAATCCGGTTCTCGGACAGGATTTCTCCGCGCTTGATGGTACCGCTAATAATCTGCAATCTCAGTTCACTGGCGATGGCCTCTCCGAGAGAGGCTCCCTGAAGCCATGTTGAGGGAAATTTCATAGCATAATTCTCCAATCCGTACTGATTCTAATTTTCTCTAGTGGTAATGATACCACATCGAAAGGAGAAGGGACCATGATAAGGCTATGACATGATGCCCTTAAGAAGCAGCAGGTTTATAGAAGAGAATCAACGTTATTCCGACTTCTCAACCGCATGGCCGCCGAATTCATTACGCAGCGCTGCAACGACTTTGCCGTGGAACGTATCTTGGTCAAGGGAACGATAGCGCATAAACAGCGACATGGCAATAACCGGTGCACTGGCTTGTACCTCAAGTGCCGTTTCTACGGTCCACTTTCCTTCGCCGGACGATTTCATTACGCCTTTGATGCCATCCAGCTTCGGATCCTTGGAAAATGCGTTTTGCGTCAGCTCCATGAGCCAGCTGCGAATGACGGATCCATTGGACCATACCCGCGCGACATCCTCATAGTTGAAATCGAACGCGCTTTTTTCCAATACTTCAAAGCCTTCCGCAATGGATTGCATCATGCCGTATTCGATTCCGTTATGGACCATCTTCAGAAAATGGCCGCTGCCGCTTTCACCGGCATATAAGTAACCGTTCTCGACAGCCATATCCTTAAATAGGGGCTCAATGCTGTTGAATACGTCGCGATTGCCCCCAATCATAAAGCAGCCGCCATGATGAGCGCCTTCCATACCACCGGAAGTGCCGGCATCAAAATAATGAATGCCTTGATCCGCCAGCCGCGCTGCACGAGCTTTGGAATCTTTATAATGCGAGTTGCCGCCGTCAATCAGAATATCACCGGACTCGAGGAGCGGAGTGAGGGAATCGATGACGGAATCCACGATATTTCCGGCAGGCACCATCATCCATACGATGCGGGGTTTTTCCAGTTTGGCAACGAGCAATTCAGTTGACGCCGCCGCTTCAGCACCGCTCTGGGCAGCTTGATCGACCAATTCCGTATTTAAGTCGTAAGCTACGACCTGATGCTGATGATGAATCAGATTTTGAACCAGATTGAGGCCCATTTTCCCCAGACCGATCATGCCTATTTTCATAAAACAATGCAGCTCCTTCTTAGATGTATACTTGTATACAACTTAAATTCAATTATTTATACTACTCCTTTATAGCTCTTGTGTAAATAAGGGGCATTTGAGGGATGAAAGGCGTTATATGGATCGAAAAATGACATCCACAACCTGTTTAAATAGGTTATCCCCATGTGGATAATTCAAAACTAGCAATAATGACTACTTGTGGAAAACTTAAGTGCTTGCTGAAGTCAAGATAGATTTGACTTTTGGGCCTGAACGTGATTAAATGTATAAAGGCATTTTCTGTGAAGATGAGAACATTATCCGCTACCATTTAGCGGTCTGTTTACAAGAGATACGTCCATAGACGTCGGTTCAACAAATCGCGGTCTATTCTTCCGTGAAAGTGCGTCGATTGACGTTATGATCTTAAAATATGGGTAAGACAGATTCCTGTAAGGGGGTGCATTAATTCATGAGACCGACTTTCAAACCGAATGTAAGCAAACGTAAAAAGGTACATGGCTTCCGTAAAAGAATGAGCACGAAGAACGGACGCAAAGTATTGGCTAACCGCCGTCAAAAAGGCAGAAAAGTGCTGAGCGCGTAATATTGTGCCACGAAGACCACCGAGGTGGTCTTTTTTTCGTAATATCTCCTGCAGTGTGAGGAGTTTCCTTTGAAACCGGCAGAATATAAGCTACATTGAGTGGCAACGTATTGCAATTGAGGTGTTTAGCGCGGTTTTGGCATGCCTATACTATTATAATAGAAGATATGCCAATGCAGCGCAGGATGTAATGAACTTGATTAACGGCAGGGCGGGAGAACTTGTGCATAGAAAACTTCGTTTACGGAACCGCGCTGATTTCAGCCGGGTATATCGACACGGAAAGTCCTTCGCCAATCATCAATTTGTTGTATATTGGTCACGCAAAAAAGAGGTAGAGCAGTTTCGCGTTGGCGTTTCATGCAGCAAAAAGATCGGCAATGCGGTTGTCCGCAACCGGATGAGACGGCTGGTTAAAGAGATTGTCAGGCACCATCAGCATCAGATTATCGAGCATATTGATCTGATCTTCATCGTTCGAAAGGGAGCGCTCGATAAGTCTTATCAGGAGCTGGAGAAAAGCGTGCTTCATGTATTGAGGAAATCGTCCCTTTTGAAAGCGAAGAGGGGCTGAACCATGTGTTTATTTGTCCATATAAATATGTTATGATTTACCGTGGAATGGAATGGCGAAGAGAGGGGTTTTGAAGTGTCGTTCATGAAGACAAGACGAGGAAAATGGTTCCTCCTCACCGCTGTAATACTTGCAGTGGCCGTTATATCAGGTTGTGCGCCTGGTGGAGCTGACCAAACGCGTACCATTGAAGATTTGAAAAATGGAGGCTTTTGGCAGAGCAACGTTGTTTATTACTTTACATGGGCACTTGATACGTTTGCTACATGGTTTAACGGTGAATACGGATTGTCCGTACTCGTGATGGTGCTTATCGTCCGTACCTTGATTTTACCGCTGACTCTGAAACAGGTCAGAAGCTCGAAGGCAATGCAGGCCATTCAGCCTGAAATTCAGAAAATTCGCGAGAAATATAAAGATCAACCTGAAAAAGTTCAAATGGAAACGATGAAGCTCTTCCAGGAGAATAAGGTTAATCCGATGGCGGGATGTTTGCCGCTGATCGTACAAATGCCGATATTTATCGCACTCTATCATTCGATTTACTATAACAATCTCCTTCGTGATCACGAATTCCTGTGGCTGCAATTAGGCCAACCGGACAAGCTGTTTATTTTGCCGGTGCTTGCCGCTGCAACCACTTATTTCCAAACGAAAATGATGATGAAGATGAACCCGTCTCCGCAAATGGGGATGATGCAGTTCATGCTGTTCGTTTATCCGATTCTGATCTTTGTAATGTCCTTCCAGTTCCCTTCAGCGCTTCCGTTGTACTGGTTCTACAGTAACCTCTACACGATCGTGCAGAACTACTTCTTGTACCGCAACAATGACAAGGCTGCTGTCGTGGCAAGCGTTGCCAGCGCAACCGACGGTCAGAAGAGCAATAAGAGCGGTAACAAGGGCGGGAAAAAGAGTGGCAGCAAAGGCGGGAAAAAAGGTTCGAAGGGAGCCAAGAAGTCGAGATGAGTAAAATCGTCGCAACAGGAAAAACCATTGAAGATGCTGTCGCACAAGGGCTGGCCCGATGGGGTGTAAGTCAAGACCGTGTATCGGTTCAAGTATTGAGTCAGCCATCAAGAGGATTCCTGGGCCTGTTCGGGGTCAAGGAAGCGAAAGTCGAACTAACGCTCCTGCCTGACGGTGCCGGCGGCGATTCATCTGTGAAGGAAGTACCTCCTACGAACGCGCAAGCTATTCCGGCCAAAGTGGTTCAGGTCTCGAATGCCTCGGTAATGACGCAGGAACCTGCTGCTGTCAGGACGGAAATAGAGAATCCTGGCACAGCTTCGTTTGAAGGCAAGGATCCTTACCAGGAAGCCATCATCTTTCTGATTGAAACCGGACAAGCCATGGGGCTAGATATTTCGGTTGAGGTTGAGAAGGGGAAAGACTTTACCACGCTTCAAATTTCCGGCCCCGGCCTTGGACTGATGATCGGGCGCAGAGGTCAGACTCTGGATGCCCTTCAGTATCTGGCGAATATCGTAGCTAACCGTTACTCCGACAGCTATCTTCGCATCGTACTGGATGCTGAGAACTTCCGTGACCGTCGCAAGAAGACGCTGGAGGATCTGGCGGATCGGTTAGCAGGACGGGTTCTGAAGACCCGTAAAGAGATTGTGCTTGAGCCTATGCCTGCTGCTGAGCGGAAGGTGATTCACGCCAAACTCCAGTCGCATGGAGCCGTGAAGACGTACAGCAAAGGCGAAGAGCCGAACCGGCGGGTTGTCATCACACCCAAGTCGTCCTAAATGAGTTGAAGAGTATATATAAACAATGACTCCTTAAGCTTCAAGAGGGAGTCATTGTTTTTTAAAGAGACCTATACGGAAAGAGTTCCGCAGGATGGTTTTCTTAAGTAAATAGATCAAGCAGCGGGGTAGTACACCGTTTGGGTGTAATCCCGAGGTTTTTTAAATAGAAAGAGGTGAAGGAAACGATGTTTAGCGATACGATTGCAGCCATTTCTACGGCAGTCGGTGAAGGCGGCATCGCGATTATTCGCGTCAGCGGGCCGGACTCCGTTCAGGAAGTGGAGCGTATATTCAAAAGCAAAAACAAGTTAACGCAAGTGGAATCCCATACCGTTCATTACGGTCATATTGTGGATCCGAAAACGGGGGAAAACCTCGAAGAGGTGCTCGTGACCGTGATGCGTGCCCCTCGTTCGTTCACGACCGAGGATGTTGTCGAGATCAGCGCTCATGGCGGCGTCATCTCCGTCAAGCGGGTCATGGATCTGCTGCTTCAATTAAACATCCGTTTGGCGGAACCCGGTGAATTTACGAAGCGGGCTTTCTTAAATGGCCGGATTGATCTGTCCCAGGCGGAAGCCGTTATGGACCTGATTCGTTCGAAATCCGATCGCGCCTTTTCCGTTGCCCTCAAGCAGGTTGAAGGAACGTTATCCCGTAAGATCAACGAGCTGCGGCATACCTTGGTCGAAACGCTGGCCCATATCGAAGTGAATATCGATTATCCTGAGCATGACGTGGAGTCGCTTACTTCGGAATTCATTAAAGAGAAAAGCCAGCTTGTTATGGGGGAAATTGATAAGCTGCTAAAGACCGCGCAAGAAGGGAAGATCCTGCGTGAAGGGATTACGACAGCGATTATCGGTCGCCCCAATGTGGGCAAATCTTCGCTTCTGAACACGCTGGCCCAGGATAATCGGGCGATTGTCACGGATATACCAGGAACGACTCGCGATGTGATTGAGGAATTTGTCACCATTAACAACATTCCGTTGAAGCTGCTCGATACCGCGGGCATCCGGGAAACGATGGATGTGGTCGAGCAGATCGGCGTTGAACGATCCAAGCATGCAGTAAACGAAGCGGATCTCATTCTGCTCGTGCTGAATGCCAACGAACCGCTGCATCAGGACGAATTGGAATTGATGGAACAAATACGCGGTAGACAATGTATTGTCATTATGAATAAAATGGACTTACCGTCTAATCTCGATCTGGACATTCTGCATCGGTACTACCCCGATGAATTGATTGTTCCGATGTCAGTGAAGGCACAAGAGGGTATTGACCGGCTGGAAGGGGCCATATCCAACTTGTTCTTCAGCGGCCGGATTGAAGGCGGAGATTTAACGTATGTGAGCAATGTGCGACATATCGCTTTGCTGAAGAAATCCAAGCAGTCGCTGCAGGATGCTTACGATGCGGCTGAACAGCTCATTCCGATCGATATGATCCAAATCGATGTGAGAATGGCCTGGGAGCAGTTAAGTGAGATATTGGGCGAAGCGGTTGGCGATTCGCTCATTGATCAGATTTTTTCACAGTTTTGCTTAGGTAAATAAGCTCCAACGATTACTATATATAGTAGGAACTGCTCAGCAATTTCAGGGATATCCGAGGTGGATGCCCTTTGATTACGTATATAACACAATAAGAACAGGAGGGTGAGCTATGAGCTATATGGGTGGCACTTATGACGTGATTGTAGTCGGTGCAGGACATGCCGGCTGTGAAGCTGCACTTGCATCTGCACGAATGGGTGCTGAAACGTTGATGGTTACCATCAACTTGGATATGGTTGCTTTTATGCCTTGTAACCCGTCCATTGGAGGGCCTGCAAAAGGCCATGTCGTTCGCGAAATCGACGCACTGGGCGGAGAAATGGGACGCAATATCGATAAAACCTTCATTCAAATGAGAATGTTGAATACAGGTAAAGGTCCGGCTGTTCACGCGCTGCGTGCTCAAGCGGATAAGTTTTCTTATCAGCATACCATGAAAGAGACGATGGAGAAGGAAGAGAAGCTTACCCTTCGTCAGGGTATGGTGGATCAGCTCATCGTAGAAGATGGCGTGTGCGTGGGGATCGTGACGCAGACGGGCACGGAATATCGTGCGAAAGCCGTTGTGCTGACAACCGGTACGTATTTGCGCGGTAAAGTTATTATGGGTGAATTGATGTATGAGAGCGGTCCGAACAATCAACAGCCTTCGGTAAAACTTGCGCATAACCTGCGCGAGCTTGGATTCGACCTTGTTCGCTTCAAGACAGGTACACCACCACGTGTGCATAAGGATACGATTGATTTTTCCAAGACCGAAATCCAGCCTGGGGATGAGAAGCCTAAGTTCTTCTCTTACGAAACGAAATCCTCCGACAATGAGCAGCTTCCCTGCTGGTTGACGTATACGTCGGTGGATACGCATCAGATCATCAATGACAACCTTCATCGAGCACCGATGTTTTCTGGCGTTATAGAAGGTACGGGTCCACGTTATTGCCCGTCCATCGAGGACAAGATCGTTCGTTTTGCCGACAAGCCGAAACATCAGATTTTCCTGGAGCCTGAAGGTAAAAATACTAAAGAATACTACGTACAAGGGTTATCCACCAGCATGCCTGAGGATGTTCAGCTTGCGGTGCTTCGTTCCATTCCGGGAATGGAGAAGGTAGAAATGATGCGTAACGGATATGCTATCGAGTATGACGCCATGGTGCCAACGCAGCTATGGCCGTCTCTGGAAACGAAAAAACTGCCGGGTCTGTTCACGGCCGGACAAATCAATGGAACCTCGGGATATGAAGAGGCAGCAGGTCAAGGCATTATGGCGGGAATCAATGCGGCGCGTAAAGTGCAGGGCAAAGAACCGGTTATCCTGGATCGCTCCCAGGGTTATATTGGAGTACTGATCGATGACCTGGTGACCAAAGGGACGAATGAGCCTTATCGTTTGCTCACCTCCCGTGCAGAATACCGTCTGCTGCTTCGTCATGATAATGCCGATCTGCGTCTTACTGAAATCGGCCATGACATCGGACTGATCTCGGAAGAGCGTTATGCCAAATTCGTACAGAAGAAGCAGCTCGTTGAGCAGGAGATCGAACGTCTTCGCCAAACGAAGGTGAAGCCGGTTGAAGTGAATGCGATGCTGGAAGCCGCCGGATCAGCACCGATTGTGGACGGAAGCAATATGCTGACGATTCTTCGTCGTCCGGAAATTACCTTTGCCATGATTGAGTCGCTCTCGCCGTCTCCTTACGAACTGGATGAGGAAATGAAGGAGCAGGTCGAAATTCAAATCAAATATGCGGGTTATATTGAGAAACAGCTGGGTCATGTGGAAAAGCTGCAGAAGATGGAGAAAAAACGCATTCCGGAGGATATCGTTTATGACGAAATCAACGGACTGGCCATGGAAGCTCGGCAGAAGCTGAACAAGATCCGTCCGATCTCTATCGGTCAAGCATCACGCATTGCAGGTGTAACGCCAGCGGATATTTCGATACTTCTCGTTTACCTGGAGCATTATAACCGGGTAACCGCAGCGAAAGGATAAGGAATGGACGACATTCAGAAGGCTTTTGTTGACCGGCTCGGGGAGCACGGGATTACGATTGATGAGAAACAGCTGCACCAGTTCGAGATGTATTACGAAATACTGGTAGAGTGGAACGAGAAAATGAATTTAACCGGGATTACGGAACGGGAGCAAGTCTATACGAAGCATTTTTACGACTCGATTACGCTCGCCTTTTACGTGGATATGACCCAAATCGGCAATCTGGCGGATATCGGGTCAGGCGCAGGCTTCCCTGGTATTCCTCTGAAAATATGTTTCCCGCATGTGAAGTTGACGATTGTAGATTCGCTCAACAAACGGATTAACTTTCTGAAGCATGTCGTGGATACGATTGGCCTAACTGGGGTTGAACTGATTCACGGGCGTGCGGAAGAGGTAGCTCGTAAGCAAGGATACCGTGACGGGTTCGACTTGGTCACTGCAAGAGCGGTAGCTCGCATGGCTGTGTTGAACGAGTTCTGCCTACCTTTCACCAAGGTAGGGGGTCGATTCGCCGCGATGAAGGGCAGTGATCCTACGGAAGAGGTGAAGGAGGCAGCTCGCAGCTTGAAAGAGCTGAGAGGGGCCTTGAACAAGGTTCATTCGTTCTCCCTACCCGTAGAGGAATCTGGCCGGCATATCGTGGTGATCGATAAAAAGGGAGCCACGCCTTCCAAGTATCCCCGCAAGGCGGGTACGGCCAGCAAAACGCCGATTGTGTAAGGTTCTTGCGCATCGGGGAAAGATATGCAAACGATTCAAAGAGAGGGACTCTATGAAGTCCTTCTCTTTTTTTATTGGTTGTGTAGATTTACTTTGAGCGGGAAGGTAGTCTTTAGCAACCCTTTTCTTTTTACATATGAAATATATTGAAATAGAAATAGTTTTTTAAATTTCATTGGTTAAGTCCATCAGCACGTTTATCTAATTCTTTAAATTGGGGGTGTGGGGTGGAATAAGAAAATAGATTTAACTGGGATTAACGAGTGGGAGGATACCCATTAAAAGTATTTTTACGACTAGATCGCGCGCTCACCTTTTAAGCGGAATTTATTAAACAGATCCAAGGCTCACCTCTAAAAGGGAGAGGGATGTGATTTTTTGAATAAGAATGGAATCAACTGTGTGGATGTATTTATATAAACTTCAAATGTTTCACGTGAAACATTTGAAGCATGTCGTCAGATATAAGCAAACACCTATTTGGAAACATTATGTTTCTTGTCAATTAATTTGACATCAACTACGCCATCTAACTTCCATAATGAAAGATTCCCCCCAAGGAGAGGAAGTCTGCAGCTATCGTAATCATGCGATGGACAATGCAATATGAACACAGGGAGAATTGATGCACGCTGTGCATAGTTCGGATACATCTATTGGATTTGGAGATTCGTATCGTGTCGTACGCTTGGATTATATTGGTTGTTGGAAAGATTTAATTTATTGGCAAATCCCACAATTATTCTGAATGTTAGGATCGCAAGAAAGGCTGAAGGATGGATGATGTGGCTTCATAACATGATATCGACGCAAAAACTTTGGAACTGTGTACAAATCATGTATAAAGAATGCGAGAAATGAAGGAAAAAAGGTGATATTGGAGAATAGAGTTATAGGACAAAAAGTGGTAGAATAGAATCGTAGTATCCATTTGGACAGAAGGGCCGGTTTGCCCGTTCTTTAATAGGATGAAAGAGTATAAATCCTGGTTTGGTCACTTTTCCATCCTTGCTTCGTGCAGTCAACAACTTTGATCGTTGTGGCTGCTGTTTTTTGGAAAGTGCCGTTCGATCCCAAGGGGATCATGGCCTTATACGAAGTAGAAGACATATATACCACTTGTGAGATATCGATTGATAGTAAGCATCATGATAAAACCTCCTGTTATATCTCTCAAGAAGCAACCGCTTCATGCAGCGGTTTGGTTCAGAGTAATACGGCTATGATCACCACAGGCGTCTTTTCTCTGATCAGCATGAAATCTGTTTTTGCAGGGAAATGCCTGGCACCACAATGGATTCTAGCGCCAATGGATGGTGGAAGCATCCGTGTATGACTCCATATGTTGGTTGTCCAATCGTTTAACCGATTCCGGGATCTTCGGAGGCTTATCCGTGCTATCATGAAATTAGGTGGTAATATACGGAATGAAGGAACAATTTTCGAGATTGTTTGGCTTAGCGGCAGAGCGGAACCAAGGGGATGAAGTGAAACAAATCCCGGTAAACGAGATTGTCAGCAGCCCATACCAGCCACGGACGATTTTTGATGATGAGAAGATTGATGAACTGCTCCAGACGATTAAAACGCATGGAGTCATTCAACCTATCGTTGTTCGTGTCCGTAATGGCATGTATGAGATCATTGCAGGGGAACGCCGCTGGCGTGCGGTTAAGAAGCTGGGTCTGGACACGATTCCGGCCATTGTTCGGGAGTTCAACGATTCACAGGCGGCATCGATTGCGTTAATCGAAAATTTGCAGCGTGAAGGACTGACATCCATTGAAGAAGCTGTTGCTTATCAGAAGCTGATTGATCTTCATCAACTGACACAAGAGAGCTTGGCACAGCGGTTAGGAAAAAGCCAGTCCACGATTGCAAACAAGATTCGCTTGCTGCAGCTACCGGAAGCAGTTAAAGTGGCATTGATGGAACGTAAAGTGACGGAACGCCATGCCCGTGCGCTGCTTTCATTGGATAATGAAGAGACCCAGCTCAAGGTGCTGGATGAGATCATTACCAAGGAACTGAATGTGAAGCAGACGGAAGCACGAATCGCCTTTTATAAAGAAGTAACAACGATGAAGAAGTCCAAGCGTATATCGTATAGTAAGGATGTTCGCCTGGCTCTGAACACGATTCGCCAATCGATCGATATGGTCTCCGGTTCCGGGATGGCTATCAAAACAACAGAGAATGATCATGAAGATCACTATGAAATCGTTATAAAAATACCTAAACGTTAAGATATGGTGTGAAGCGGTATGCATCGTACCGCTTTTTCTGTTGATCAAGAGATAATGCTTTGCAGCAGGCTATTTCGTATAACGAAGAGGTTTGGTTTGATGTTACAGATGAGAAACATGTAATTTATTATTACTCATTTTCATCGCCGCTTATCCTGGGCGTTCCGGAAGTTCCGGGATCGTTCACTTAATACATATACAGCCTATCGCTGTATATCATCTATTGCGACTACTTAGAAGAGTCTTCCTACATTGAGGTGAAATGAGTGTCAAAGATAATTGCCATAGCAAATCAAAAGGGCGGTGTCGGCAAAACGACGACTTCCGTCAATCTGGGAGCTGGATTGGCTTCGCTAGGCAAACGGGTGCTTTTGGTGGATATAGACCCCCAAGGAAACACAACGAGTGGGGTTGGCATTAATAAAGCCGATGTTGCAAATTGCATATATGATATTATCATCAATGAAGTACACCCGAAGGACGCCATCTGTGGGACTAACATAGAAGGATTGGACATCATTCCGGCAACCATTCAATTGGCTGGTGCTGAGATTGAGCTTGTCCCTACGATTTCCCGTGAAGTACGATTGAAGAAATCGCTCCAATTAATCAAGCCTCAGTATGATTATATTTTGATTGATTGTCCTCCATCGCTTGGCATTTTAACGATCAATTCATTGACCGCGGCCGATTCCGTGATCATCCCGATCCAATGCGAATATTACGCACTGGAGGGTCTGAGTCAGCTGCTGAATACGGTTCGCCTTGTTCAGAAACATCTGAATACATCTCTCAAGATTGAAGGCGTATTGTTGACGATGCTGGATGCGCGCACAAACCTGGGCATTCAGGTGATTGAAGAAGTGAAAAAGTATTTTCAGGAAAAAGTGTACAGAACGATTATTCCTAGAAATATTCGTTTAAGTGAGGCACCATCTCATGGACAGTCGATCATTACTTATGATCCTCGATCTAAGGGAGCGGAAGTATACTTGGAGCTGGCAAAGGAAGTGATCTCGTATGAGTAAACGATTGGGAAAAGGGCTGGATGCGCTTATTCCATCTTTGTCTATTCATGATGATGACAAGGTAGTGGAAATTCCGCTTAGTCAATTGCGAGCGAATCCGTATCAGCCGCGCAAGACATTTAACGATGAGGCAATCCAGGAATTGGCAGAGTCGATCCGTCAACATGGTGTTATACAACCGATTATCGTCCGCAGTGTGCTGAAAGGGTATGAGATTATTGCTGGGGAGCGCAGATTCCGGGCATCTCAATATTGCGGCAAAGCTACCATTCCGGCGGTGGTTCGATCTTTTAGCGATCAACAAGTGATGGAAATTGCCTTGATTGAGAACCTGCAGCGGGAGAATCTGAATGCCATGGAGATTGCTGTAGCTTACCAAGGTTTGATGGAACAATTTTCCTTAACCCAAGAAGAGCTCTCCTTGAAGGTGGGCAAGTCTCGTTCCCACATCGCTAACTTTTTGCGGTTGCTTTCTCTACCAGAAGAAGTGAAGGACAATGTTTCACGTGGAACATTATCTATGGGACATGCCCGAGCGATTGTTGGAATCAAGGATCCGATTCTAGTTAAACAGTTGGCAAAACAGTGTGTGGAGCAAGAGTGGAGTGTTCGTGAACTAGAGGAAGCTGTTAAGAACCTGGATCGTAAACCAGCTGACAAAGCGAAGCCTAAGGCTAAGAATAGAGATCCTTATATCGATCATCTGGAAGAGGATCTGAGAGAACGGTTTAAAACAACTGTCAAAATTAAGCACAATAAAGATAAAGGGAAGATTGAGCTTAATTACTATAGTAGACAGGACCTGGAGCGGTTGTTGGAACTTCTTCAATAAAAGGTTCTGGGTTTGTTAAAGAAGATGCTTTTATGCGTGACGGATTGAAAGCAAATGTGTGCGATTAAAAACCAAAGACATGTCGACGTTCCTGTAAGGGAATGAGATATGTCTTTATTTAACTAAACGTAAACATAAACCCATAGCCCTAATGATGAAATTTAAAGATGTTCGGACATATTCTGTTAAGAGACACCAATACGGCAAAAAAATGAAGGGGAAACATCATGGACCCGATCGTTTATCTGGATCATGCAGCCACTTCGTGGCCGAAGCCGCCTGAAGTATTTGAGGCAATGAGAAAGGCGATGGAGGAGGCTGCTGCAAATCCGGGGCGTGGGAGTCATCGGATGGCGGTGAAGGCTTCTCGTGTACTCTATGGAACACGGAAGACGCTCGCAGATTTGTTTGGGGTAAAAAACCCTAATGATATTGCATTGACATCGAATACAACAGAAGCGTTGAACTTAGCGATCAAAGGGTATTTGCGTGAAGGCGATCATGTCATTGCCACCATGATTGAGCATAATTCAGTGCGAAGACCGTTAGAGTATTTGAAACGCACCCGAGGGATACAAGTAGACTATATTCCTGTTGATGAAGAAGGTCAGCTTGATATGCAACTAATGGAGGGCGCCTTTCGTTCTAATACTAGGCTTGTTGTATGTAGTCAAAGTTCCAATCTTCTTGGTTCGATTATTCCTCTCATTGAAATAGGAGAGCTGGTGAAGAGGAAAGGGGCTGTGCTGCTCGTAGATGCTGCCCAGAGTGCCGGTATGCTGGATATTCACGTGGAGGAGATGCATATAGGCATGTTGGCTTTTCCGGGGCATAAAGGGCTTCTGGGGCCGCAGGGAACAGGCGGGTTGTATATCTCGCCTGATATTGATCTGGAACCATTACTGCATGGAGGCACAGGGAGTCAATCGGAGGCTATTGAACAGCCAACGGTACGTCCGGATCGATATGAGGCAGGGACGCCTAACACAATTGGGTATGCGGGACTGCAAGCGGGTGTGAGGAAGGTGCTTGAATGGACACCGCAGCATATTTACCGGCATGAATGGGAGTTAACACAGTATATGATGGAGGGTCTGCAAGAGGTAGGAGGCCTTCGTATACTAGGTCCTACTCTTGGACGGGCGAGGACTGGCATTGTTGCTTTTGTGTCGGAGCGATACAGCGCGTCTGAATTGGCTTTTCGACTGGACCGCGAATATGGGATTGCCGTGCGTGCCGGTTATCATTGTACACCGCTCGCCCATATGGCATCAGGCACGGAACAGACGGGTGCAATCAGAGCAAGCGTGGGGATATCTACGAGCCGTGACGAAATCGAATTCATGCGAAAAGCGATCAAGGAAATTCACAATTAAATAAACAGATCAAGATGGAGAAGAGGAAGGAAGAAAGCATGTCTGAATTAAATGAATTGATCATGGAGCAGCTTCATTGGTTTGTCGTCGGAATGGTCATGATCATCTTGATCTTATGGATAACCTTAATTGTTCAAGGGGCAAAATTGCGTAAAATGAGACGCAGATACGATGCGATAATGGCAGGCAGCGGGGTAGAGGATCTCGAATCGCTGCTGGTCCAGCTGAAAATCCAAATGGATGAAATTGAAGAAGGGCATGCCAGTCATCAAAAGATGCTGGATACGATCAGCGGCAGCTTGAAAGGGATGAAATCCAAGGTTGGCATCGTACGATATAATGCGTTTGGCGAGCGGGGGAACGAAATGAGCTTCTCCCTGGCTATTCTCAGTGAAGAGGAGGAAGGGATCGTGCTGACCGGTCTGCATAACCGGGAGAGCTCCTTTGTGTACGCCAAGCCATTGAAGGATGGGCAATCCAAATATCCATTGTCTCCGGAAGAAAAAGAGGCCGTCACTCTTGCGCTGCAAGAAGGGAAGAACGGTTCCACTCTTTGATACCTGCAAACAGGCAGGTTGCAATGATATCAGACAACCGCATGACCAAGCTTAAGCGAGTGTTCTGCAATACGAAGTATTCCATAAAGCCGCCGACATTGACGATACCCGTTACGTGGATATCGCCGACCGGCGGTAATTCTTTGTGTACGCCGGCTCCAGGCTTTAGAGGACCATCGGATATCTGAATAGAACCTACACTTGATGATTGCCCCAGGCAGGCGTCAATCCCGATCACAAAAGGGTTATCGAATTTCTCGTATATGGAGGTCAGCGTATCCTTCAGATTCATGGCGTGGACAGGCTCGTCCAGCGTGCCGTAGAGATGAAACAGCGGACTGTTGTAGCGGGCTAGCGAAGTGCCGACCAGTGGCCCCAAGCAATCACCGGTGGACCGATCGGTACCGATGCAGACAATAACCAGCGGACGGTGCTGAATACGAGCGTCAGAAAGATGGAAGAGCAAGCGATGTATAATAGCAGAATGGATATTAGGGTCCGTGTGTGGTATTTTTAAGCTGGAAGCCTCCGGGCGAGACGTGATTTTAGATAGACGGTTCATAGAATCTTCCTTTCGTCTGCATTTGGTAGTATCAGTATATGGATGAAAGACTGTTTTTATACTTTGGGATTTGCTAAAAATGTGATTTATATTTAACTCAACACAGAAGGATGTTCTTTGGAATAGCATATGTGACTAGGGTGCATGAGGTATATGAATAGGTTGATCTATGAAAAGGTTTATATAAAACTCTCAATCATTGGGAATGATGAGGAGTAGAACATAAATAGAAATGATAGGCACGATGGAGGGGGACGGGGAAGTGGAAGGCGCAATGTTGATTGCATTCGATTCCACCCAGCAGGCGCTGCGTGCGGAAATGCTGCTGGAGTACGCGGATATCGAAATTGATCTTTTTCCTACACCAAAAGAGATTACGGCTGGCTGTGCATTATCGATTCAATTCCCACCTGATGCGTTAAAAGATGTTCAAAAGATTATCCGGCTGGAGCATGTGGAAATTCGGGGCATCTTTGCGCTGGACAACAACGAGAGGTATATCAACATCGAAGAGTAATGGGAGGACATCAGGATGAGGGGCTTTGGTTACTTATCAGGGGATGCAGATGATGTAGATTTAGTGGGATTGGCTAAGGAGGCTGAGGGCTTGAAAGATACAGTCTGGGGATGGTTAACGAATGAAGAGATGTGGATGAATATCCTGTCATCCGGCATTCGGGTTATCATCATTTTTATTCTGACGCGTCTCGTGATACGGGTTGTGTATAAAATGATTGATCAGTTTCTCCTTAGGCAGGAGAAGAGCCGAATTCAAGTGAACTCAAGACGTTTTGTCACGGTAGGGGAGTTGTTAAAAAATGTAACCTCCGTTGTGTGCAACTTTGTTATGATATTGATCATTCTTTCAGAGTTCAACTTCAAGTTAGGGCCGCTGTTAGCCGGTGCCGGGGTACTTGGGCTTGCAATAGGTTTTGGTGCACAGAGTTTAGTGAAGGACGTTATTACCGGATTCTTCATTATATTTGAGGATCAGTTTGCGGTAGGTGATGTAATCAAGAGTGGTGAGTACCGGGGAACAGTCGAAATGATCGGGCTTCGCACATCGCGTGTAAAGGGATTGAATGGGGAGACCTATATTATTCCGAACGGGATGATAACCAGCGTCACAAATTATTCCCTTTCCAACTCATTAGCCATTGTAGATCTACCGGTAAAGAACGATCAGCAGGTGAAGGATACGATAACGCTAATTCAAGCAGCCCTAACGGGAATCATGGACCGTTGCCCAGAGGTACAGCGTACTCCGGATGTGTTAGGAATCCAGTCATTGAGTACTTCCGAATATGTTGTTCGTATTGTGGCGGAATGTAATCCGAATGCAAGGGAACACGTGGAGCGCCAGATTTTTACGGATATCAAACAGGCTATTGAAGCACGGGAAATGGGACAAGAACGCGTTCAGGGTTGATCTAATTGGTTATCCAATGATATATAATAGATAGAAGAAGTGATAGAAGTAAAAGGGAGCGATAGCCATGGAGCGCAAGGTATTTCAGTTAGGGGATATCGTTCAGATGAAGAAGCCTCATCCTTGTGGAAATAATGAGATGGAGATTATTCGCATGGGGATGGATATTCGGATCAAATGTACCAAGTGTCAGCATAGCGTGTTGATCCCCCGTGTAAAGTTTGAGAAGAATATGAAGAAGGTATTGCGTTCGGCTCAGGAGACGGAAGGGGCAGGGGATACACCGTAATATCTCCTCTCCCTAAGCGTTAAGGCAAGCTATTGACCAGATAACGTTTCCATGATATAATCAATTCTGCTGTGGAAAGGTACCCAAGAGGCCCAAGGGGGCTGACTCGAAATCAGCTAGGCGTCGCAAGGCGTGCGTGGGTTCGAATCCCACCCTTTCCGCCACCAATCGTTAAAGTTCCGCTGTTATGGATATAAACGATGTAGATACATAAGTTAGGCAGCTATACAGCGCCTTTGAATAAAACACCCTTATGCAGACGACCTGCAGAGGGTGTTTTTCGTTGTAACAGGATTAGTTCGTCCTGAGCATTCAAACGAAAAAGAAGGGCCCGGTTGGGCCCTTCCTTCTGGGTAGGCGGTGCTTGTGAATTGGAATCATTTTATCAGCACTTCTGCGAACCTTGTCAATAGCTTCACTTGTCCAAGAGGTCAAGCATTCGGCTCATTTCCTCAGCTTGCAATCCGTGTGACGATCAGAAACCTCATGCGTCGTTCTGCTGCAACGTTCAACGGAACCACACCTCTCTCATGCACCGCCTGATTATAATGTGCGCCTAAATGTGCATTTGTATACATGCTAATTTCACTGAGGAAAACTCCAATATTAAACATTTAGTATTCATGGCTTGGTCGACAGCAATTCAAGCAATACCCTGACTACGTACCGTTCGCATAGGACGCAGTAGGCACGATCTACAAAGCTCCTGGGGCTAATCACTCAGGCGATTACTTAGGCTGCACTCGGCGCTTGTTTAACCATACACGATCGTCATTTTGGGTTTCAGGAAAGGTATCACCCTTGCTCATTTTAATTTGACGCGGGTTTTCGATGCCCATGATATGGTCTCTGACGCCCACTTCCATATAAATGCCGTTGTTCGGAGCTTTGTCACCTGCACGAAATTCGGACTGTTCTCCCATTGTGGAATTCCTCCTCATTATGATGGATGGACTGCATGTATTATCATGCGCCATTGGACACCAAATCATCGCAGGGAAAGTGAGAAAAGCGCGGTAATAAAGGGAAGAGGGCATATTCAGCATCGAAAAGAAACTTGCATCCGATCACCCGTTCTGATATAGTATTATGGTGCGAGTTAGACTCGCTCCTTGCTCTCAACAGAGATTGAGGGCCGAAGTCCATAAGGAGGTGAAACATATGCGCAAATATGAAGTGATGTACATTATTCGTCCTGACATTGAACAAGAAGCTGTTCAAGCTGCAGTCGATAAATTCCAAGGCATCATCTCCAACGGCGGAGAAATTACAAAGCATGACGTAATGGGTAAACGCCGTCTTGCGTATGAGATCAAGAAATTCCGTGATGGCGTCTACGTTCTGGTAAACTTCAACGCAACACCTGAAGTTGTAGCTGAACTTGAGCGTCTCATGAAGATTTCTGACGAAGTTATTCGTTATCTCATCACGAACGACGTTGCTTAATACGTAAAAAAACTTTGTAATTGATTTCGTTCTAAGGAGGGGATTGGATTGTTGAACCGTGTCATTTTGATTGGCCGACTGACTAAGGATCCCGAGCTGCGATATACTCCTTCAGGTGTTGCTGTAACGCAATTTACACTTGCTGTCGATCGTCCGTTTACTGGACAAGGCGGGGAGCGCGAAGCGGATTTCATTCCGGTCGTGACCTGGAGACAGCTTGCGGAGACATGTGCAAACTATCTGCGTAAAGGCCGTCTGACGGCTGTAGAAGGGCGCATTCAAGTGCGGAATTACGAGAATAACGAAGGTAAGCGTGTATACGTCACCGAAGTCATTGCCGATAATGTTCGCTTCTTGGAGTCAAACCGTGAAACAAGCGGTGGCGGAGGAAATCGTGAGGAATCATCGTTTAGCGGAGGAAGCAACGGCAATAGCAGTGGCGGAAACCGTGGAAACAATAACTACTCGCGAAACAACAATCAGGATCCTTTTTCCGATGAAGGAAAACCGATCGATATTTCGGATGATGATTTGCCATTTTAATACGGAAAGGACTGACAACACATGGCTTTTAAACAAAGAGAAGGCGGAGACAACGACAAAAGACCGGCACGCCGCGGCGGCCGCAACAAGCGTCGTAAAGTATGTTTCTTCACTGTGAACAAAATTACTCACATTGACTATAAAGATACAGACCTGCTCAAGAAATTCATTAGCGAGCGCGGAAAAATCTTGCCTCGTCGTGTAACAGGTACTAGCGCTAAATATCAGCGTGCCCTGACGATTGCGATCAAACGCTCCCGTCAAATTGCATTGCTTCCATACACAACTGAGTAATCATTTGTGTCAGAGCGGTCCAGCCTACAATTAGGCTGGACCGCTTTTTTATTATGGAAGAGTCTAGCCTAGTTATGAGGAGGGTAGGGTGTTAGGGATGAGTTCTTAGTGACGAGAGTCTTACAAGTGTAACAATTCAAGAGCACCTCACAGGTATAAAGCTCAGCACTCTTGATGTGGAAATTATTCATTTCGGGATGACTTGCGCTTATCCAAATGTTGGGATATATAATGTCTCCACAGAAGAATCATGTCTCCCCTGAGTGTACACTGAGAAAGAAAAGTAGCTACCGACAAACACAAGCCTGGTGTAAAGCTTTCCAGTTTTAAAGCCCTGAAATCATGTCTGCTTCAAACGGACAGTGTCTATTGTAAGCAATACAATTTTAAGCATAATGGAGTTACTCCTGTAAGAAATACGATGATGAAGACGAAAAGAAGCCATCCGAAAAAAATTCCTTCTATTATATATAGGTACGTATCGGCTCATTAAATGAGAGCTGGGATGATCACCAAATTGAAAATAAAGCACCATCAAAACGGTGCCTCACCAAAGAGAGGATTATAGGCAGATCTCAAGCTTACCTGATCGAAGAAGATGTCTATCGTATACAAACAGAATATAAGAAGATGGCTACGACAGAGCGCTAAAGAAAATTTAATAATGTGATTACATAAAAATTGCAGAAATCTTTCAATTTTATGATGTCCACTCCAGAGATACAAGCGTACAAGTAGTGGAAGCTCCATGTTGTTAGTCTTATTATGCATATTCCACCTCCATTATCCAAACGATAAAGGAAAAAGGAGGTAGTTGTATGTGCAGACGATTCTCGCTGTCCGCTGGGATCGATGAAGTGAATCAACGCTTTGGCATCAATCGGGTAATGTATTACTACAAAAGCCGGTACAACATTAGCCCTACTCAAACCATGCCGGTCATTGTACAGGAACAGGGAGAGCGGGTGCTCGACGAGTATCGGTGGGGGCTGGTGCCCTATTGGGGTAAAGATGCGGTCAATGCTGATATTACAACGGTTGATCAAAATCCCACTTACCGTAGAGCGATTGACACAAGACGCTGTGTGATCCCTTGTAACGGTTTATATTACTGGAGAACGGTTGGCAAACGGAGTTATGCGGTACGAACCGTTATCGGAGATCATGAAATATTTGGTATGGCCGGTCTATACGAGACATGGCGAGATGCAAGAGGAAATGAAATGAGAACATGTACGGTTCTAATGACAGAGGCCAATGAAGCGATTCGAGAGTTCGAAACCCGAATGCCGGCGATTTTGTCTGAGGAAAATATGGTAAAGTGGCTGGATCCGGAAATCCAAGGAAGACATGCGGTTCATCCGCTGCTTCATACGTACCACGGACAGATGCGAATGTATCCGGTCACGCCGTTAGTGGCTGATGATACACATGATCACCAGCAGTGCATTGAAGAGATGGATTTAAAACTCGCTTGGGTAAAGAATCTATAGTTCGCAAGTATGAAAGAGCAAGGTTGATTTATCTGACATGAAATTTAACGCAAAAGCAATCCGGATCACAGTCCAGGATTGCTTTTTTAAGCTTTAACGCTGTAGGAGCCTAAACTATGAAAAAGTAGAACCATAAATCTGCGTCATCTAATAACGAATTGAAGCATATCGCAAGGATAATATATTACATAAAAATGGTTTCTGGTTGTATTCAGGGTAGACCAACTCAAATTATGTTAAATTAAATAACATATACATCACCTAATAGATAAAAAAATTAATAAAAAAAATTGAATCCCGAAGTAAATGTAATTTAATATTACACAAACCCTGCAAAACCATGAACGAATATAGTTATAAATTGTAAATAAATCTTGATATTACATACATTTTCAGTAAACTAAGGATAACCAACGGAGATAAACTTAATTATTAACCTCAAAAATGACGTTAAAAACATGATTTTTGAGAAAAATGAAAAAAAGTAATTGACGTTACCTAAATTTACACGTATCATAACATTAATTTTATAGGCAAGAAGATTTTGCTAGAGACTTTGGCACTAATTGACCAATGGTATATTTTCTGTAAAACTTTCAATTTATTTCACATCATGCAATGACATCCTAGAGAACTTCAATACCGAAATTATTTAAGGATGATTTCAATATTCGTCCTGATAATTTATATTGCAACAACATTTTTTAAGAGGAGGATTCGCATGAAGAAAAGAATGTCACTCCTGCTTGCAATCATGCTTTTGGCCATGACGGTATTGGCAGCATGTGGAGGCGGAGGAACAGCAGAACAGCCAAGTCAAGGGGAGCAAACGGAACAAACACCACCAGCTGAAGGCGACAAAGATACTACAGAACCGCCTGCTGAAACTGGAGACGAAAGCCAAGGTTATTTCGAAGCAACTGATCCATCTAAGAATCCAACAGCTGCTAAAAATCGTAAAGATACACTGATCGTTGGTATGACTTCACCAAAAGGTGTTTTCAACCCGTTCTTCTGGCAAACAGCATATGATAAATATGTTGTAGAAGCAATTTTCGATTCTTTCTTCACGTTGAACGGTGATGGAACGTATTCGAACCGTTTGGCAGAAAGCGTTGAAGTTTCCGAGGATAAATTAAAGTATACGTTTAAATTGAAACAGGGTGTAACTTATTCTGATGGCACACCTGTAACAGTAAAAGATTATGCATTTGCGATGAAAGTTCTTCATGATGCTAGCTATGACGGTCAATCTGATATCTTCTCGACACATGTAAAAGGTGGTCAAGAGTATCATGATGGTAAAGCAACGGACATCTCTGGTGTTAAAGTTATCGATGACCACACCATTGAGATTGAAGTAACAGAAGCAAACGCTATGACGAAGGATTCTCTAGGAGACATTTCTTTCGTACCAGAAGCATACTACGGTAAAGATTACAAACAAGGCAACCTGGAGTACATGAAGAACCTGCATACTAAACCAATCGGTAGCGGTCAGTATGTACTGAAGAGCTTCGCTCCTGGTCAAGAGGTTGTATTGGAAGCTAACCCGAACTACTTCCTGGGGGCTCCGAAAATCAAAAACGTAATCTACAAAACAACTACTGATGAAACTAAATTGGCCATGTTCCAATCCGGTGAAATCGATATGGATATGGTTACCGTTAACGAAGATACCGTAGAAGAGTTGAAATCCATGGGCTTCTTGGATATCAACATCTTCCCAACCAATGGGTACGGTTATGTTGCCATGAACCATAAAAATCCTAAGTTCCAAGATGCGAAAGTTCGTCAAGCATTATTATACGGTTTGAACCGTGCAGAAATCGTTGAAATTATCTATGGTCCTTATGCTAACGTAATCAACATTCCACAGTCGAATGTATCGTGGGCATATACTACTGAAGGTATCGACACACATGAATTCGACATCGAGAAAGCGAAGCAGCTTCTTGATGAAGCAGGCTGGGTTCCAGGTGCTGATGGCATCCGTGAAAAAGACGGCCAGAAATTTGAGATTCACTTCTCTGCAACAGCTGATAACCCGGTTGTAGATGCTTTGATTCCGGTAATGAATCAGAACTACCAAGAGCTTGGCATTAAGATCGTTGCAGAAACATTAGACTTCAATGCGATCATGGATAAGAAGGATAAAGGCGATTTCGAAATGTTCTTTGCTGCATGGGGCTTGACTCCAGATCCAGAATCCACTGTATACCGTACGGATGGACAGCAAAATGATATTGGATACTCCAATCCTGCTTATGATGCAGCAATGGATAAAGGTCTGAAAGCATTCGATCTTGAAGAGCGTAAAGCAGCATATGCAGAAGCATATCAAGTGCTGAATCAAGACGTTCCGGATCTCCCGATTTACCAAAGACGTGATATGTGGGGCATCAACAGCAGAGTTAATGGTATGGAAATTACTCCATATAAAGACTTCGTAATCGATCTTTACAAAGTCGAACTTGAACAATAACAGCAGGAAACATATGCTCAGCTCGCAAGAGCTGGGCATATCCACTTATAAGCCGGGAGGAATATTATGAAGCAGTACATTATCCGGAGGCTGCTGCAGATTATCCCGACAATGATCGGGATCTCGATTCTCATATTTGCAATATCAGCAATGGTGCCAGGTGATTACATCACTGCAATGGATAACCCGACGATGACTGCTGAGAAAGCAGCTCAGCTTCGGGAAATTTATGGTTTGGATAAGCCGCCGGTAGAGCGTTACTTTACATGGGCTGGCAATATGTTAAAGGGTAATCTCGGAGATTCCCTTCAGCACAAACAACCGGTTACCACCGTTATGGGTAACTATGTATGGAACTCTTTTTTTATTGCTATTTTTTCTTTGATATTAAGCTGGATAATCGCTATCTTTGCTGGGGTATTCTCGGCTAAATTTCAGTATTCATTGTTTGATAAGATCGTAACCTTATTTATCTTTTTGTGTATGTCACTGCCTTCTTTCTTTATCGGACTCCTTCTCATCAAGATTTTTGCCTTGGATTTAGGATGGTTCCCGGTTGGTAGTATGAAAACTTCAGGCTTGAATGGAAACACATGGCAGCAACTGACTGACATCGCATGGCATATGTTCTTGCCAGTAACTGTACTTACAATGCTCAGCACGGGCAGCTTGACGCGGTATTTCCGTACAAGCATGCTGGAGGTTATCCGTCAGGATTACATCCGGACAGCACGTGCAAAGGGCTTAAAAGAACGTACGGTTATTTTCAAACATGCTTTGCGTAATGCAATGCTTCCTGCGATCACTTTGATGGGCTTCGAATTGCCAGGCTTATTTGGCGGAGCCATCATCTTGGAAAAGATATTCATTTGGCCTGGGGTTGGTCAGGTATATCTGGAATCGATCAGTATGCGGGATTATCCGTTTATGCTCGGCTTCACGATATTTATCTCCGTATTGACATTGCTGGGTAACTTGTTATCTGATGTCCTGTATGGCGCCGCTGACCCAAGAATTCGCTTAAAGTAGGAGGAGATTCATTTGTCCGCAGAGGCTGCACCATTAAAAACGAATCTACCAGTACCGAAGAAGCAGCCGGATTCTCCATGGAGAATGGCCATTCGCCGTTTTTCCAGAAACCGTCTCGCTGTCATCGGACTTATCATAATTGTATTTATGTTTTTGCTATGTTTTATTGGCCCGGTCTTTTCACCATATTCCCTATTTGATTACAGTGTAGCTGATAAGAATTTGCCTCCAAGCTCAAAGTATTGGTTAGGAACGGATAAACTGGGGCGCGATATTCTCCTGCGCATGATGCTTGCAGGCAGGATTTCCCTCACAGTAGGACTAGTAGCGACAGGTATTTCCGTTATTATCGGAGCGACGCTTGGCGCATTGGCTGGTTTTTATCGCAAATGGGTAGATACACTGATTATGCGTATTGCTGACGTTTTCATGGCCTTGCCAGCCCTTCCCATTCTAATCATCTTGGGTGCAGTATTGTCTGACTTGAAGGTAGAGCCTTCTGACCGCATTTATTTCTTGATGCTCATCATCGGTATATTGGGTTGGAGCGGTATTTCACGTCTCGTACGTGGTCAAATCTTAACGCTTCGCGAACAGGAATTTATGCAAGCAACGGAAGCCTTGGGACTTAAAGATCGCCGAAAAATCTTCCGCCATCTGCTTCCGAATACGATTCCAATCATAATTGTATCTGCAACACTTGGTGTAGCAGGGGCTATCCTGTATGAATCGGCGCTGAGTTTCCTAGGAATCGGGGTTGTTCCACCAACACCATCCTGGGGAAATATGATTTCTGCGGCAAACAACTTGATTGATTTCCGGAAGAGACCATGGCTATGGATTCCGCCAGGTATGTGTATTTTGGTTACCGTAGTTGCAATCAACTTGATCGGTGACGGGCTTCGCGACGCACTTGACCCGAAAATGAAGAAGTAGGAGATGCGAATATGGCAAAAGAATTAGTTGAATTCCGCAATTTAAAAACGCATTTTCAAACCTCCGCAGGTACCGTGAAAGCCGTCGACGATGTAAGCTTCAAAATCCGTGAAGGTGAAACACTGTGCGTGGTGGGTGAGTCGGGCTGTGGTAAAAGCGTAACAGCCATGTCTCTTATGCGTTTAATCGATACACCTCCAGTAGGAGGAGAAATTCTGTATGAAGGTAAGGACCTGCTGAAGATGAGCAAGCGCGAGATGAGTTTGATTCGCGGTAACGATATCGCCATGATCTTCCAGGAACCGATGACCTCACTGAACCCGGTATTAACGATCGGGGAACAGATTGTAGAGCCGATACTGCTGCACCAGCTCGTGGACCGCAAGGAAGCGAAGAAACGCGCGATTGAACTCATCAATCTGGTAGGAATACCGCGTGCGGAGAAGATTTTCGACTCCTATCCGCATGAGCTCAGCGGTGGTATGCGCCAGCGGATTATGATCGCGATTGCGCTTAGCTGTAATCCCAAGCTTCTGATTGCTGACGAGCCAACAACAGCGCTTGATGTTACGATTCAGGCCCAGATTTTGGATCTGATGCGCGACATCAAAGGGAAAATGAATACATCCATTATGCTGATTACGCATGACCTGGGTGTCGTGGCCGAGATGGCGGATTATGTTGTTGTTATGTATGCAGGAAAAGTTATTGAGGAAGCCCCGGTAATTGAGCTCTTCAAGCAGCCGAAGCATCCATATACCAAGGGACTTTTGAAAGCTAAGCCCGTCATTAACCAGACCCAGGAACGTCTATATTCGATTCCGGGACAGGTACCCAATCCGGTAGATCTTGGAGACAACTGTCATTTCCATGATCGCTGTGAATCATGCATGCAGATTTGTAGAGAGAAGACGCCTCCGCTCGGCACGGATCCTAACGGCCACAAGGTCGCCTGCTGGTTGTATGAAGAGGAGGGGAAAGCATAATGAGTCAAGCATTGATTGAAATTGATGGTTTGAAAAAATACTTTCCCATCACCGGCGGCATATTGCAGCGGACGGTGGGTAATGTAAGAGCCGTTGACGGAGTCAGCTTTACCATCAATAAAGGGGAATCCTTCGGGCTTGTAGGCGAATCCGGCTGCGGCAAAAGCACTATAGGTCGTACCATTCTCCGTTTGTTGGAGAAAACGGAAGGTAAAGTTATCTTTAATGGTCAGGATATCCATACATTATCCAAAGAGAAAATGCGTGCCCTGCGTCCGAAGATGCAGATCGTATTCCAGGATCCATTCAGCTCACTGAACCCAAGAATCAAAGTGGGCGAAGCCATCGGCGAAGCGCTCATTGACCATGGGTTAGTTAATCGTAGAGAATTGAAAGACCGCGTGATTGAAACACTGGAGATTTGCGGCCTTGCCGCCTATCATTACGATCGGTATCCGCATGAATTTTCCGGTGGATAGCGTCAACGGATCGGGATTGCCCGCGCGTTGATTCTGAATCCCGACTTTATTGTAGCGGATGAGCCGGTATCTGCATTGGACGTATCGATTCAAGCGCAAATCATTAACCTGCTGAGTGATTTGCAGCGCGAGAAGCAGCTGACTTACTTGTTCATTTCTCATGATCTCAGTGTTGTAGAGCATTTGTGCAACCGAATTGGGGTAATGTATCTGGGATCGATGGTAGAATTGGCAAGCAAGGAAGAACTGTTCCGCAACCCGCTGCATCCTTATACGAAAGCATTGCTGTCTGCCGTGCCGGTACCGGACCCAACGCTGAAGCGCGATCGGATCGTACTGAAAGGCGACATCCCAAGCCCGGCGAACCCGCCATCCGGGTGCAAGTTCCATACTCGCTGTCCGCTGGCTTCAGACCTGTGCAAACAGCAAGTGCCGGAATACCGCGATGTGGGCAATAATCACTTTGTTGCTTGTCACTACGCTTAATAAGACTCTTCAAATCTAGGTTTTCTGACAGCGATTAGCGTGATAATTAGAAGATTTACAGATTCATAGAAGGACTTCCTATCGTCTGCGGACGGTTGGAGGTCTTTTTCGTTTTCCGGGCACATTCGTTTTGTTTACAAAAATTTCTAGATAGGAAATTCAAAAAAAAGCAGACCAAATGCCCCTTTCAACCGTCTATAACTATGGAGGGCTAATTCTATGAAAAAACGGTGGCTTTGGTTGGTCATGTTGTTGTTAATGATCGTCCCGATTGGGGCGGTTGTCATAGGAAATATAGAACGAGCGGGGTTTAAACCGAAGGTGGACGCGCGAGCGGTTGTCTTAATGGATTTAAACACCGGGCGTATTTTGCTTAGCAAAAATGGCGATATCCCCTTACCGCCTGCAAGCATGTCCAAATTGATGACCGAGTTGGTTATTCTGGATGATATCAAAACCGGGAAGAGAACCTGGGACGATGAAGTCATAATAAGCGATCTCGCAGCGGACGTCAGAGGGGTTAAGATTGCCCTGAAATCGGGTGAAATTTTGACGGTGCGCGAATTGTTCCAGAGCATAACGGTGTATTCGGCGAATGATGCTGCCGTAGCACTTGCCGAGCATTTTGCGGGCTCCGAGGAAGCGTTTGTCCGGAAGATGAATGCCAAGGCCAAAGAGATTGGTTTATCCAGCGCGACACGATTCGTAAACGCGTCGGGAGTCGAGCGAGACACAGCCAACGATCAAGCCTGGTCAATAGATGAAGAAACGGTGATGACCGCAGAGGATACGGCCAAACTGGCTGCGCATTTGATTCGAAGCCACCCCGATATTCTAAGCACCTCCAGCAAGACTCAAACGAAGATAAGTGGACGGAATTTATATTTAAGCAACACCAATTGGATGCTGCCCTCGCTAGGGGGCCCTTATTCCTATGAAGGCACCGATGGATTAAAGGCAGGGTACACGGTGAATGCAGGATACTGTTTCACGGGTACCGCGGAGAAACAAGGCAGTCGGCTTGTTGCCGTAGTCATGGGTACCGAGTCCAAAGAAGCAAGATTTGAAGAGACACGCAAGTTGTTTGACTACGGATTCGCTAAAACGTTAACATGGAGAGAGCGGCTGGATGACTGGTTTCAATATTCGGGAGTCTCAGCCGCTGTTACGCGTGATAAGAGACCTGTTTCGCGGATCGATGAAGATTTGGTAGATTTATAGAACTGCCCGTGAAGGGTTCACATTTGACAATAATCTGGTTTACAATAGATGATGTGTGAAACTGGCCTGCTGATATGAAGTGAGTCAACGGGAGGAGTTCCCGTTTAATAAGGAAGGAGGGTGAGCCAAGTAGCTTGGGGTGCAAGCAAGGACCTTTAACGATCTGACTTATCCATTAATTTATTTTATAATAAAGAAGGAATTGAACTCATGAAGAGGAAATCAATATATATTACTCTCGCTTTGGTCATACTGCTTGGCTCAACCGCGTTTCTGTTCAGAACGCAGCTTGCGGTTGTAGCATTTGATCTGTTCATGGCAAAGGATGTAGAGGAATCATTACAGAAATCGTATAAACCGCTCCAGAGCGACAAGACACCCGAACCTGTCGTACTCCAGAGCGAACCGTTCTCGGTTATGCTGCTCGGGAGTGACCAGCGGGAGGATGAACCTGCGCGTTCGGACACACTGATCTATGCGGTTGTACGCCCCATGGAGTCCAAAGTGCTCTTAATTTCGGTTCCAAGGGACACGTATGTCGATATTATCGGTAAGGATAAGAAAGACAAGATTAACCACGCGTTTGCATTTGGCGGTCATCAAATGGCCAAAGATACGATGGAGGCATTTTTCGAAGAAGAGCTTGATTATTATGCTTCCATTAATTTTCAGGGCTTGAAGGATGTTGTTGACGCCATTGGGGGCGTTGAGCTGCCGATCGGCAAGGATATCGTCAATAAAGGCAGAGACCATGAGAAATTCACGATTGAAGCCAACAAACCGATTTATAACGGGGAGGAAGCTTTGAATTATGTCCGTTATCGGGAGGATAGCGACTTTAATCGTGCGAAGAGACAGCAAGTGTTTTTGGACGTAGCGGCCAAGCGGGTGATGAAGCTTGATCAGATCGGCAAAGTGCCTGAATTGATTGAGATCATGGGAGATAATTTCCAGACCGATATGCAGCCTAAGTTCATTATTGACCTGGCAAAGCAGATGCTAACCGGGGGCAAAGTGGATATGACCAGCTATACGATCATGGGGGAAGGCATGAAAATTGGCGGCGTCTATTACAACGAACCTGACATGGAAGACGTGCAGGAAGCCCGGGATTTAATTGACAGCTGGATGAACCCGGATACACCGGCTGACCAGCTGCTGCAGCCCAAAGATGCTGAGAAGCAAAAGTTGAAATAAATAAACACCGGTACACCCGGATGATGTCATAGTACGTTGCTTCATCTCAATCAGCAGTCGGATGGCTGCTGATTTTGTGCCCTATACAAGGAATCAGAACGACGAAGTTAACGTATGTATGAGTATGGATAGGGGAAGGAGTAACCTGCATACCTAGGCTTTAAATCAGGAAGGTTACTTAACATGACTTCAGAAGTTGGAGTCATAAGGAGGATAATGCATTATGAATATCGCTTTTTTTCTATTACCGAAGCAGGAAGTGATCTGTTTAACACTGGATTCTACGCTCAGGCAGACGCTGGAACGGATGGAGTTTCACCGATATACAGCTGTGCCCGTACTGGATAAGAACGGCCAGTACGCAGGGACTGTCACGGAAGGTGATCTGTTGTGGCACATGAAGAATTCAGAAGGCAAAATCACTTTTGAGAACGCTTCGAAATTTTTGTTGAAGGATGTTCCTTTTCGTATGGACATCAAGCCGGTGTCGATTGACGCCCGGATGGAGGATCTGATTAATCTGGCCAAGGTGCAGAACTTTGTGCCTGTGGTGGACGATATGAACCGCTTTATCGGCATTGTACGCAGAAGCCTCATTATTGAGTACTGTGAACGATTTGTCTCCAAGGAGACGGTGGAGTCCCACGGTGCATCATAATCAAGTAGGCTTGTAAAATAATCAAGGGCGTGGGACCACGATCACAATGTGGATAACACGCCCTATTTTTATAGAAGCGAGGCAGCAGCGAAAGCGCAGGGAGGAATAACCGGGGTCCGATTGGAGTACAAAGAGAAGGTGGGTTATCGTTTGCCTACTGGGACTAAGGATGACAGGGTACACTGGGCCTTTGTGTGGGCGGCTTTTTTTTATGCTATAATGGAGAATAAAGCTGTTTTCAGGGAGAGATGGATATGCCAAATATGCCGAAGGACTTGGATGTAGCTAAACGCGCCAAAGTGATTGAATGGCTCAAAACCGAAGTAATTGACAATGTATCCCGGTTATTCAAAGCTCTATGGGAAGGCAGCACTACAAAGGTTGGAGACAGTTTGGTAAGCCTGATGATGAGCTCATACATACTGGGCCGAAGGCTCGGCTTGACCTATCGGGATTTGGATGATCTCTTGTTAGAGAAATTGAAAAAGCATAAGCAGGAAGGACATCAGCTGGAAGATTGGTACCAGGATATTTCCGCGCTCGAAGAACATTTGCGTAAGAGGTGAACATATTGAAACTGCGCTGGACTACGGCGGTATGGAGCGTTATTTATTTGCTTCTGCTGCTATCACTACTCACACCCTTTTCGATCGTAACGGCTTTCTTGTTAGTTCTGCCGGTTGCGATTCTGTTTACGGCTTTGAATACAAAATCATTTATCATGCATGTGGTGCCGGTATGGCTGATCGCGCTTCTGATTCATCCCATTTATGTGTTATTTGCGATCTATTTTGCCGTTCCGGGAATTGTCATGGGGTATTTGTACCGGAAGCGGAAGGCAGCCATGCAGGTATTGAAGTACGGCATGGCTGTCATGCTGGTGGAAATGCTCCTTCTGCTCATGATCAGCACAGCCTTCTTCCAATTAAATTTGTCGGAGTATGTGGATGAGATTGTGAAGATGACGACCGCTCCGCTCACTGAGATGGGTGTAGAAGGAGGTCTGGGAGGGCAGTTCCTTGGCACCGAACTCGATACACAGTTCATTAAAGATCAAACGATGCGCCTGGTTCCATTTGCGATGATTATCAGCTCGTTCCTTATGACGGTGGTAACCCATGCTTTGGCTCGTCCTACACTCTACAGCATGGGCTTGTCCGTGCCGCGGCTGAAGCCGGCTAGAGAATGGATGCTGCCGCGTTCCCTGATCTGGTACTACTTGCTCATTTTCTTCATCAACATGGCAACCGTCAATTCGGACAATACCTTCTTGAAGATGATTGTGGCAAACGCCACGCCTTTGCTGCAGATCTGCTTCATGATCCAAGCGCTGGGGTTCTTCTACTATCTCGCTCACGAACGGAAGTGGCATCCGATTGTACCGCTTCTGACGGCTATACCGATTGTGCTGTTCCCGCCGGCTATGATTATCGGAATCCTGGACTTGGCGTTCCCACTTCGTCAGGCGTTTAGTAAAACCAAAAGATAGGGTGATGAGTCATGCCTAAATTTCTGCAGAAGCGCTGGCACGGCTATCATACCGTCTGGGCGTTTGCGCTGGTGCTTCTGCTTGTTATTTTTCTGTCGTTCTACAATACCATTCTGGGGCTGGTCGGGCTGCTGCTTGCGGTGGTAGGCGGCTATGCGATGCTGAAGACGGAGATGAAATTCCGCCGCGAACTGGTGGATTACATTGGAGATCTGTCATTTCGAATTCAGCGGGTCGAGGGCGAAGCGGTCAGCGTGCTGCCATTTGGCATTGTGCTGTACAGCGAGGACAAGACAGTGGAGTGGCATAACCAATTCGTGGTCAATATGTTTCCGCATCAGTCGTTGGTCGGCGTATCCTTACAGGAGTTGTTTCCCCAATTGGTTGTCGCGATAAGGGAAGCTCAAGAGAAGAAGGATAACAAGGAGAAGCTGCCGAAAGAAATTCGTCTGGAGATCTCCCACGAGGATAAGTTCTATGGAGCAACGGTCATTCCGGATGAGCGTCTGATCTATCTGGATGAGATTACCGAGCTGGCCGTGCTGAGGCAGCGGTATGAGGATGAGCGATTGGCCTTGGGCATTATCATGATGGATAACATCGATGAGGCCTCGCAGGGGATGGATGATCAACAGCGGACGGCATTGATTGCAAAGGTAACCAGTGAGATCACCGATTGGGCGCGTGAATTTAACGTCTATTTGCGGAGACTTTCCTCAGACCGCTATTTGATGATGCTGAACCACAGGTCGCTCGATGCGCTGGAGAACAGCCGTTTTCTCATCTTGGATGAGGTCCGGGAGATGACGGCGGATCTGAAGGTACCGTTAACGCTAAGCGTTGGTCTTGCCTTCGGTTCAGACGACATCACGGAGCTGGGGCAGCTGGCCCAATCCAGTTTGGATATGGCGCTGGGCCGCGGCGGAGATCAGGCGGCTGTCAAAGCAGGTCAGAGGCTCTCCTTCTATGGCGGTAAATCCAATGCCGTGGAGAAACGAACGCGCGTAAGAGCACGCGTCATCTCCCATGCGCTGCGTGATTTGATGCAGGAGAGCGACAAAGTGATCATTATGGGCCATAAGCTGCCGGATATGGACGTGGTCGGCGCTGCAATCGGCGTGCTGAAAGCAGCCCAGATGTATAAAGTGGAGGCTTATATCGTGATGGAGGGAATGAATCCGTCCATTTCGAGGCTTATGGAAGAGGTCCGGAAGGACGAAGCCTTGATGAACCGATTCATCTCCACCGAACAAGCGATGCAGATGATGACAGAGCATACACTGCTCGTTGTTGTTGATACGCATAAAGCCTCCATGACGATGGAGCCGCGGCTGGTTCATCGTGCAAGCCGGGTCGTTGTGATGGATCATCATCGGCGCGGGGAAGAGTTTATTAACGATGCAGTGCTGATCTATCTTGAACCTTATGCCTCTTCAACCTGCGAGCTGGTTACGGAGGTGCTGCAGTATATTCACGAACGGGTATCCCTTACGCCGGTTGAGGCGACGGCCTTATTGGCGGGGATCACGGTGGACACCAAGCATTTTGCCCTCCACACGGGATCGAGAACGTTTGAGGCTGCCGGTTTCCTGCGGCGTCACGGAGCCGATACGATGATGATTCAGCGGGTGCTCAAGGAAGATCTGACAGAATTTATAGCGAAGGCAGAAATCGTGAAACATGCTAAAATGGTATATGACCATATCGCCATTGCGGTATCGAAGAGCGGGGAGCCTATGCCGCAGCTATTGATCGCTCAAGTAGCGGATATGCTGCTGAATATGACGGATGTGCAGGCATCGTTTGTTATTAGCGAACGCACAGACGGCAAGATTGGCATTAGCGCCCGCTCTATGGGCAAGATGAATGTTCAGATGATTATGGAACGTCTCGGGGGAGGCGGACATTTAACGAACGCCGCAGTACAACTGGATACGACGCCTGAGAAAGCCGAGGAGAAGTTGATGGAAGTGCTGAAGGACATCGAAGCGAAAGAGGGGTTATTTGAATGAAAGTCATTTTCATAAAAGATATGAAGGGTCAAGGCAAGAAAGGCGAAGTGAAGGAAGTTTCGGAAGGATACGCAACGAACTTCCTGATTCCGCGGGGAGTCGCTCGTCCGGCAACAGACGGCAACATGAAGACGCTGGAGCAGCAGCAGGCTTCCGAGGAGAAGCGCAAGGCTCAGGAGAAGGAAGAGGCGCAGGCGCTCGGCAAAAAGCTGGAAGAGATGACGGTTGTCCTGAAAGCTAAAGCTGGAGAGGGCGGCCGTTTGTTCGGGGCCATCACCAGCAAACAAATTGCTGAAGCTCTGGCAGGACAGAAGATCAAAATCGACAAACGCAAAATTGAACTTAGCGATCCGATCCGCAGTCTGGGTGTTACCCAGATTCCGGTGAAGCTGCACCCTGACGTCAAGGCGACGCTCAAGGTTCAAATTACGGAGGAGTAATATGGGAGGAGAACTCTATTTCGATCGGGTCCCCCCGCAGAACCTTGAGGCAGAGCAGGCGGTGCTGGGTGCCATTCTGCTGCAAAGTGAAGCGCTGATTACAGCGATGGAGCGGGTGCAGGCCGAGGACTTCTACGACAAAACGCATCAGATGATCTATGAAGTTATGGTGCAGCTCGGGGAAGGCAATCAACCGATCGATCTGGTGACCCTTACATCTCTCCTGCAAGATAAAGGGCAGCTGGAAGAGGTCGGAGGCGTCAGCTATTTAGCCAAGCTGGCTCATGCGGTCCCGACGGCTGCGAACGTGGATTATTACGCCCAGATCATCGAAGAGAAATCGATGCTGCGGCGGTTGATTCGAACCGCAACACAAATTGTCAGTGAAGGATATACCGGAGGGGAAGATGTATCCGGTATGCTCAGCGAGGCGGAGCGCCGCATTCTCGAAATTTCCAATCGACGCACAGGCAGCGGATTTATTGCGATCCGCGATGTGCTGATGGAAGTGTTCGAGAAGGTGGAGGTTCTCCATCAGAACCGGGGGAATACAACGGGAATTCCATCGGGTTTTGTGGACTTGGACAAAATGACAAGCGGATTCCAGCGCAACGACTTGATCATCGTAGCTGCCCGTCCTTCCGTAGGTAAAACCGCATTTGCCTTGAATATTGCCCAGAACGTGGCGATTCGTGCCAAGGAAACCGTAGCTATCTTCAGTCTGGAGATGTCGGCGCCGCAGCTCGTACAGCGTATGATCTGTGCTGAGGCTAACCTGGATGCCGGCGTCATGCGTAACGGGGATTTCAAAGGTGATGAGGATTGGTCCAAGCTTACGATGGGCATTGCCGCTCTGTCGGAAGCCGAGATCTACATTGATGATACACCGGGCGTAACGGTTGCCGATATTCGTGCGAAGTGTCGTCGGCTGAAGAAGGAGAAGGGGCTCGGGATGATCCTGATCGATTACCTCCAGCTCATTCATGGACGCGGCAAGGCCGGGGAGAACCGGCAGCAGGAGGTATCCGAGATCTCGCGTACGCTTAAACAAATCGCCCGTGAGCTCGAAGTGCCGGTTATTGCGCTGTCACAGCTCAGCCGGGGCGTGGAGCAGCGTCAGGATAAGCGTCCGATGATGAGTGACCTTCGGGAATCCGGTTCGATCGAGCAGGATGCCGATATCGTTGCGTTCTTATACCGGGATGATTATTACAATCAGGAAACCGAGAAGAAGAACATCATCGAGATCATCATTGCCAAACAGCGTAATGGTCCTGTAGGTACGGTGGAACTGGTCTTCTTGAAGAACTTTAATAAATTCGTCAATTACGAGCGAACGCATGCCGACGCCTTCGCTGCTGGATGACGACGATACAGATTAGCCGCGATTCTATGGTGTCTTAACGAAATACGAGGCTTCTTTAACAAAGTTCGAAAGATCAGGCAGATACCTGCCGCTGGCTGTAAGTTAAGGGCATTTCTTATGGCGGTTCCCCGAATAATGCAACAATCATTCGATAATCTCGTCCTAATTCCGAACAATCGTACACACTGATGTGCGATTGTTCGTTTTTGTATTTGACTTTAAAAATGGGGACTGTTACACTGGTATTGCTGCTTTAGTGCAGTGGGGTTGAATTTTAATCATCATGTAGAGGTTATTTCATCAGTGTTTCGCGAAATATTAAGGGTGTAACAGCCCGGGCGGAGGAATGAATATGTCAACGGTAGTCGTTGTGGGAACACAATGGGGAGATGAAGGGAAAGGGAAAATCACGGATTATTTGGCGGAAAGCGCTGACGTGGTAGCCCGTTACCAAGGCGGCAACAATGCCGGCCACACCATTCTGATTGACGGTAAAAAATTCAAGCTTAGCTTGATTCCATCCGGAGTATTCTATAAAAATAAAACCTGTGTGATCGGAAACGGTATGGTCGTTAACCCGGCTGCACTTATTGAAGAGATTAATTATATTCATGATAACGGGTTCAGCACGGATAATCTGGTAATCAGTGATCGTGCTCATGTTATCATGCCTTATCATATGGTATTGGATGCTCTGGAAGAGGACCGCAAAGGTCCGAACAAAATCGGTACGACCCGCAAGGGAATTGGCCCTTGCTACATGGATAAAGCGGCACGTAACGGCATCCGGATCGCAGATCTGATGGATGCGGATGAGTTCGAGCTGAGGCTTCGCCATATGGTGAAGGAGAAGAACCAAGTGATTACCCAGGTATATGGCGGGGAAGCGCTCGATGTTGAAGAGATTCTGACGCAATACCTGGAGTATGCCGAAATTATTCGTAAATATGTGCGTGACACTTCCGTCGTCCTGAACGATGCGATTGATGAGAATCAAAAAGTATTGTTCGAAGGCGCGCAGGGCGTCATGCTGGACATCGACCAAGGTACGTATCCGTTCGTAACCTCCTCGAATCCTTCTGCCGGCGGTGTATGTATCGGTTCCGGTGTAGGACCATCGAAGATTCAGCAGGTGATCGGTGTGGCTAAATCCTACACGACGCGTGTAGGGGATGGACCTTTCCCGACGGAGCTGGACAATGAAATCGGTGAGTACATTCGCGAAAAAGGACATGAGTACGGCACGGTAACCGGACGTGCTCGCCGCGTAGGCTGGTTCGATAGCGTAGTTGTACGCCATGCCCGCCGCGTAAGCGGAATTACCGGCTTGTCCCTGAACTCGCTGGATGTGCTGAGCGGTCTTGAGACCGTTAAAATCTGTACCGCATATAAATTCCGCGGTGAGGAGATTACGCACTACCCGGCCAGCTTGAAAATGCTTGCTGAATGCGAAGCAATCTATGAAGAGCTGCCAGGCTGGAACGAAGACATTACCGGAGCAAAAACGCTGGAGGATCTGCCGGAGAACACCCGTCGCTATGTCGAGCGCGTATCCGAGCTGACCGGCATTCCGATTGCCATCTTCTCTGTTGGCCGCAACCGGGAGCAGACGAATCAAGTGCTTCCGATTTACGAGAAATAAATCAGAGTTGGACCAAGAATAGAGAGACTAGAAGTTCAACGATTAGATAAGTCTATGAACCTGCCGATGATATTGTCGGCAGGTTTTCTTTTTGATAAAGAAAAAGAAGGTGGAGATCAGAACGTATCATGAGATAACATTGATACCCTAAAGGTGGAAGAATTTGTCCCTCCATTTGAAGAATATTATCCCTTAGTCGATGGCCCATCCACCCTATAATGGAGAGAGACATAGAGGACAGCACGCTGATATTTTGGAATTGGGGCTAAAGGCAGCGGGTATATGCAGTCAGATCAACGTAGGGGGGACAGAAGCCATACGAATCCAATGAGGCGTATGGCCTTCTTGAGAGCTGGAGAGGTACACGATCCAGCATAATAAAAACCGGATTCATCTACAGGTTGCTAGGATGAATCCGGTTTTTTCATTCTATAGCAGAGTGGGAGATCGCTGTTCGGATAACTTGCCATCCTCGATATAGATGATCCGATCACATAGATCGAGCATGCGCTTGTCATGCGTGACCATGACGGCGGCTTTCTGGCGCAGCTTAACCTCATCGGCGAGCATTTGAACAACGGTTCGGCCGCGCTCCGAATCCAGACTTGCGGTTGGCTCGTCTGCCAGAATGAGCTCCGGATTGTTCATCCATGCCCGGGCAATGGCAACACGCTGCCGTTCGCCGCCTGATAAGCTCTCAGGGTAATGAAACCTGCGGTGCGATAAGCCCAGCCGATGAAGCAGATCATCCGCTCGCTGCTGCGGCTCCTGGCCGTGCTGTCCTGCCAGCTTGGCAATCAAGAGGAGCTGATCGCGGACAGCCAGATAAGGAATCAGATTGGAGGATTGAAAGACAAATCCGATATGGTTCAGCCGCAGTGCATTCAATTTTTTGGCGGATAGCCTTGTAACCTCCTGATCACCCATCCATATTCTTCCGCGGGTAGGGGATAGAAGTGCCCCTGCAATGGAGAGAAAGGTGCTTTTGCCGGAGCCGGAAGGTCCGACAACCGCGACAAATTCCCCGCTTTTAATATCCAGTGATATGTTGTCGAGCACGTTAACTGTTGTATCCCCATCGCCGAATTCTTTGCTTACCTGATCCAATAACAGCTTGGATGATTTCATTATACAGCCCTCCCGATAGCTTCGATTGCATCGATCTTGATGACGCGATAAAGCGACAATAGCGATCCCATCAGGGATACCGCCAGGAATATCAATGAACAGAGCATGACAACCGAAGGGGGTAATGAAAACGGCACGATACCGGACAACAGGAGCGATACTCCATAAGTCAGGCCAATGCTGATTGCAAGACTGACGATGGTAAGGGTAAGGACTTGAAAGATCAGATTCCTCACCAAATAGCCGGTTCCAGCTCCAATGGCCTTCAGGACGCCGAACTGATTTATTTTTTGAATCGTGATGACGTAGAAGAACACGGCGAGCACGAAGGCCGCGATCACAAACAAGAACACAATCATCATGACGAGAGAACCCTGTTCCTCTTGAAAACCGGGAATCCCCTGCAGGGCTTCGTCTTTCGTGATAATCTCGATGCCGGATACGTCCCGGGCCAAGGCTTCTTTTTGTTCCGGATTGCCATTCAAAGCAATTGCACTATAGATGGGCTCTTGCTTCGCACTCCTTGGCTGAAGAGCTTTCCACCCTTCAAAATTCATATGAATAACCGGCGCATGACTGAAGGATTGTCCCTCCGTAAATGCAGCAATCGTAAACGTGGCGCCTGTAGCCTGATCCACGATCCGGTCGCCCAGCCGGTACCCGTCGTCCTTCAGGGAGCGGTCGGCCATGACATGGTCCGAATCCGTATTGTTAATCATGGTACCTTCAACAACCTTGGGAGCCAACATGCTCTCCACATCGATGGCAAAAAAAGCCGCATCGAATTTCGCCGTGGAGCCTTCTTTGGTCAACGTGTTCATGTGTACCCCCAGCGGGGTAGACTTGTTCCCACCTGGGTGGCTCTGCACTTCAGTCCGGATCTCCTCGGTAAGAATGGAACGATTGATCCGGTGATCGGATTCTTCTTGAAGCACCAGATAGTCCGCCTTCATATTTTGTATGGAAGAGGCGTTATCGGACGAGAGTCCCTGGGCCAATCCCGTTACGAACAGGACGAGCCAGGCAACCAGTACCATAATGAAGCCAATCAGCAGATAGCGCAGCTTCGCATGTCGAAGTTCGCGCAGTGCAAGAAACATATTTTTTCATCTCCATTCAAGTAATAAAGCAGCGTAGTATCCCTTGTATATATCTTTGCGGGATATGCCCCAAGTATAGGAATGGAATATGAACAGAGCATGAACTTGAGATAAGACTTTATTACACGATGGGGAGGATAACCTTGAAGGTCGTTCCTTTTCCAGGCTGACTCGTGACTTCAATACGTCCGCCATGCAGCTCCACAATCCTCCGGGTAATGGATAAACCCAATCCGCTGCTGCCCTCGGAGCGGTCACGAGCCTCATCCACACGGTAAAACCGGTTGAAGATGTGGGGGAGATGCTCTTGTGGGATGCCAATGCCCGTATCGGAGATTTCGACGCTGCATTGATTATTGTTTTGTTCGATAACGCGTAACGAGATGACACCCTCAGGCGCGGTGAATTTAATGCTGTTGGTGATAAGATTCGTCCATACCTGATGCAGCAGCTGCTGATCACCGTAGACATAGGTTGACGGAAGCGACATATCGATGGTCAAATCTTTGCTGCGCCAGCTCCATTCGGTGTGGAACAGCACCTGCTTGATTTGCTCGGCCACATCGAAAGTGGACTTATCCAGAAGGTTCTCTTCCTTATCCAGGGACGCCAGCATAAGCAGCTGTTTGCTGAGCTGGGACATCCGGCGGCTCTCCGCCTCAATGATCGATAAGTAATGCTGCTGCTGTTCCTCGGACAAGCGCTTGGTTTGCAGCGTCTGCGAGAAGCCCTGAATGGAGGCAAGCGGTGACTGGATTTCATGCGACACATTGGATACAAACTCCTGGCGCATCTGTTCCAATTGCGCTAGTCCTTTGGCCATCTGGGAAAAATGTTCCGCGAGCTGTCCCAGCTCATCCCGCCGGGTGACATTCAGCTCAATGTTATATTGACCCTGCGCTACGCTCTGGGTAGCCTCGGTTAACTTTACAATCGGTTTCACGATATAACGCGTAATGATGCCAACAAGCAGGATGCTCAGCAGGATGGCAATGGCCATGATGATCGAGAAGAAGATGCGCATCTCCCCGAACTGGACGGTAATATCGGGCCTGATGAAGAGTGCGTGCGGGCTGCCGTCGACCTGTAAGGGAATGCCAATGGAGTTGCTTAGCACATTGTCGAAAAAGCCGGTAATGAACAGCTCCGACGGAAACTCCGCGATGCCATGGTACACCTTCCCGTTCAGCACTTGCCGCACCGTTTCGGGCAAGAGGTCCCGTTCACGGAACATGCCGCCATAGAACCACTCCCTGCCTTGATCGTTCACCAAATAGAATTGGTAACCGAGCTGTCCGATGTGATGGAGATAATCGTGGATGTCCATCTCCGGGTGGCTGTCATAGAAGTCTCCGATATCCTTGGCCATGGTGGTGACCTTCTGGTCATTAAAGGGCTTGAGATTGTATTGGTAGTACAGATTAGACAGCACAAAAGCAATCAAGCTGCTGATCACCATGATGGCGATGGTGGTGAGGACGATGCGCGAATAGAGGGTTCTCACTGCGGCGCCGCCTCCAATTTATACCCTATGCCCCGGATGGTTCGTATCTGGAAATCGCCACTTCGGTCCGCGAAGCGTTCCCGCAGCCGTTTGATATGGACGTCAACGGTCCGGTCATCTCCGTCAAAATCCGTTCCCCAGATGAGCTGAATCAGCTCCTCGCGGGAGAACGTCCGGTCCGGATAACTCGCAAGCTGGGAGAGCAGCTCAAATTCCTTCATCGGCAGCATCAGTACCTTCCCGTGTCCTTGGACTTCGTAGCTTTTGCGGTCAATGGTGGTTTCGTTCAGACGGATCTTGTCCGCGCTGACCATCTGATACCGCCGCAAAAGCGCCTTGATTCGAAACAGCAGCTCTCTTGGTTCAAATGGTTTGGTTAAGTAGTCATCCGTGCCAACGGCATATCCCTTTTCCTTATCCACGAGCTGATCCTTGGCCGTCAGCAGAATGACGGGAACATCATAGTAACGCCGGATTTCGTCGCAGAGCTGATAACCGTCCTTGTTCGGCATCATAACATCCACGACAGCCAGATGAACTTGTTCCTCTGCCAAGCGAGCAGAAGCTTCTTCCCCATCAGCAGCAGTAAACACCGTGTATCCTTCGGTTTGAAGATGATATTGCAGCAGTTCCCGAATATGCGCGTCGTCATCCGCGATTAATATATGAATCATTGCTAGATTGACCTCCTTCATATGCAGTTCCGATTGACTATATATGTATCATAAATTCCCGTATGCGGTCGATTGTACTCTCTATAGCACGGGAGTAGTGTGGCCTAAAACCAACCGAATCATGAAATATATCAGATGGAAGTAGAAAAAAAGAGGGAAAAGGGATTGAAGCGATTTCGAACCGTCAATACTGGAAAAAGAAAGAAATTATTGTCATGTCATTTCACCATGCATGAGATAGGAGGAAATTCGTATGAAGTGGACGAAATGGCTGCTGAAAATCAGCCTGACCGCCATCCTGGTGAGCACGCTCACGATTGTGACAACAGGCATCGTGGTCAATGCCTATATTCAATCGGTGTTGTCCAGTTTTAACATTCAGCTGGAGACGGAGCCGATGGGGGTTGGAGGTATTGTGAAGTCGATGTTCGGTATGGGCTCCGGTACAAAGTCGGATGTCGACAGCGTGAACGCCGCAAAGGATAACAACCAAGCAGAAGATAAGGATGCCGCGTCCGATGAAGAGGCACCGGGGGCCGGCTCGGATGGTAATGGAGGGGCACAAGAGGACAACGAGGCGAATTCGAACCCGGCGGGAACGACGGATGAGTCACCAGCAGATGAAGAGGCACCGGATAATTCCTTGCCGGTGATGGGCACGAACACGACAGAGTTGCCTGACGAGTCCTCCCTGGAAGATCAAGAGATTGTCATGACACCAGGAGAAATTGTCGATCGGAAGGACAGTTTGCCAACACAGGAGAAGGAAGAGATTTTTACCATGCTGATGAATAAGCTGCCCCAATCGGAAATGCAGAAGATCTCCGAGGCGATGGAGGACGGACTGACCGCAGCGGAACTTGCGGACATCGAGCAGGGCATATCCAAATATTTGAATGCAGAGGAATTCGATAAACTGATCACCATGCTCAAAGAATAACGGTATGATGGCGTTCAGGCCTGTTCTGTCACTGTTTTGTCACTGACTTGCTATGGTTATATATTGGGAAAAATGAGGAAACCCGCGCTGGACGCGGGTTTTTCGCTGTTTTCGTAAACTTGAAATGATTGTAAAGGCTATGTTAAAGTATACGAAGATCGAAAAGGTTAAAATTTTGATACCTTTTGACAGGTTGTGTCATATTCAATGCTAAGTCAGCAAGTTCAAATGAACAGATTCTTACATATGAACAAGGCTTAAAGGAGAGAGACATGAAAGGTTCTAAGGGGAAACGGTGGATGGATAGCATCTTGCGTAAGCAAGCAGCCGATCATTCTGCCCACAACAACAACTCGAATCGTGAGCCCTCGGAGCCGTCGAATCCACAAAAACGGGGATGGACTTCGCCGCGCAGGTGGATTTGGATTTCGGCAGGGGCATTGCTCATAGCAGGATCGATATATACGGGCGGAAAAGCGTATGTGAACGCAAATACGATTCCGTTCTATCATGTGTATGTAGATGGAAAAGCGATTGGCACCATTCAAGATGATGCCCAGCTTGATCAGCTGCTTAAAGAGAAGCAGAAGGAATATCAAAAAGAGTACCCAGATGTACTTATGGTGCTCAATACCGACGGCATTACAACCAAAGCTGACCGTTCCTATAAACCGGAGGTGAACAGCGAGGAGACACTCCATAAGCTGGATAACCTGCTGAAGGCATATGCCCGCGGCGTGGAGCTGAAGGTGAACGGCAAGACGGTGGCGATCGTGAAAGATCAGCAGACGGCCAAGGCTGCCGTCGAAGCAGCCAAGCTGAAGTTCGCTCCGGCGGCTGCCCAGAAGGAGAAGACGCAGAGGGTCGCTTTCACGAAGACGTCGGCATCGGCATCGAGCAAGAAGAGCGGTGACGGAAGCGGGCTCCAGTCCGTGGACATTAAAGAGAACATCTCGCTGGCCAACACGAAGGCTGACCCGAACAAGGTGCTGGACGTGGAGGAAGCGGTGAAGGTGCTTACGGGCACGAAGGACAAGCCGGTGGTGTACACGGTGAAAGAGGGGGATACGATCTCTTCCATCGCACAGCATTTCGGTATGAAGTCTGCTGACGTTATGGCGCTGAATCCCGGGCTGGAGGAGAAATACGTTCAGATCGGGGCCGAGCTGCAAGTAACGAAGCCGGAAGCGCCGCTGACGGTAAGAACGGTAGAGACGGTGTCGGAGAAGCAGCCAAGCAAGCCGGAAACGATTGTCCGCAAGAGCAGCGAGCTTCCACTTGGGAAACGAAAGGTCGTTCGTCCCGGACGGGATGGCGTCAAAACCGTGGATTATATCGTAACCAAAGAGAACGGGCAGGTTATCTCCAAGCAATGGACGGGCCAACAGGTGGTTCAGGAATCGCTGCCGGAAGTGGTGTACAAAGGCACCAAGGTAACGCCTAAGAAAAAAGCAGTAACGGTGACCCAGAAATCCGGCGGCAGCATGTTCGCATGGCCGGTCAGCGGCGCGCGGATTACGAGCCCCTACGGTCATCGCTGGGGAAGAAGCCATGAGGGCGTCGATCTGGTTGGCGGCAGCACGATTATGGCAGCGGCCTCGGGAAGAGTGGTCTTCGCCGGTCAGCAGAGCGGTTACGGCAACGTCGTCATTGTCGATCATGGCAATGGATATCGCACCCTGTATGGGCATATGAGCAAGATTTCCGTGAGCAACGGACAATCGGTTGGACAAGGCTCCAAGCTGGGCGTCATGGGCAATACGGGCCGTTCTACTGGAACTCATCTCCATTTCGAAGTGCAAAAAAATGGAGTTGCCCAAAATCCGATGAATTATCTGTAGTTCTGTGTTATACTAGGTAAACCAATGCGACATAAGCCATTATTGGTTCATATATCATAATAGTGAAGATGGCCGCTCCTTAACGGGGGCGGCCATCTTTGCGTCTTGGCGATGGGGATGTGGGACAGAACGGGAAATATCTTTCCAGCCGCTGTTGTCCGCCCTTTGTCTGAATTGAATTTAATGAGGGAACAAAGGGCTCCCAAAGGCGTCTTCCAAGATATTTTCCCTTATCTGTCGATTCCATCCCTGTATTTTGGCCAAGCAGCGAAGCGGGTGGCCGCCCCCTGAATCGGGGCGGCCGTTGAGGAGGCGGTGGTGTGGGTGGGGCAGAACGGGAAATAGTCTGCAGTGGAGGCGCAAGTGCTGTCCTTCTCCGTCGCTGTTGAATTCGGAAAATTGGAATGTAGCTTAAGATGAGATTTTCCGAATTCAAAGGCGATCGCTGCCGCTCTCCGAATGACACCACTTGCTGCAGACGAAGGTATTCCCTTATCTGTCGATTCCATCCCCGGCACTCCAGCTAAGCCGCGCAGGGAGTGGCCGCCCCCTGAATCGGGGCGGCCGTTGGAGGCGGTGTGGGTGGGGCATCAAGAAGTATTATTCTCTTTTGGAGGCGTAGACTAGAAGATTAACCAACGACAGTACTGCTACTACAATAAACATCATAAAGGAAACAGCGTCACCACCGATTCCTAATTCATCCGAAAGAATACCTATTTGATAGGTCAGATAAGCGGATACTGCCAAACTGATAAGTGCAATTATTGCGATTGTAAAACCATTGATCATTGTATGACGATTCTTCCGAAGAATCATGAGGAGCAATGAGATGATTAGAACGATGATAAACAGAATATATATGGGTCTAAAGTTAATAAAGATATTTGTACTTTCCATATAACCCCTCCCTGTTAATTATTTGATTAAGCTCTTGATCGTAACGTAAATAAAACGGACGAAACTCCCTTTAAAAGGGCAACCCCATTCCATCATAATCCAGAAAAGTTATGAATTTCAACCAGTGTGCAAGGTTTTAAAAGAGCACGCTCTTATCGCACACATTAAAGCGAAGGGAGTTCTTTCTCTTACGCCTAATCTCTTATTCATTCATATTAACGTCAATGTGGCACCCCCTGAATAGGGTCATCTGTTAGGACCTGTGGGTGTGTAGCGGCGGCAGGTGTGGTAAAATGGGAAGAAGACCGTTTAAGTGTGAGTTCAAAAAGTCAAACTTTCAGCACCGAGAAGGTTGGATGAAGCTAGGGATTGAGGAGCGGAGCGTACGTTTTGGGTACGTGAGCACCGGAAAGCCCGGCTGAATTCAAGATTCGATGTCGAATGGCTACCGGTGCTACTTCGTGATCAAAGAGGGACTTTTTGAACATCCTCTTTAAGTGAAGGTATGAGGTGAACAGGAAGATGCAGGGAACCATTCTGGTGGTGGATGACGAACAACCCATCGCCGATATTTTAAAGTTTAACTTGGAAAAAGAGGGCTATGAGGTCATCTGCGCTTTTGATGGCATTAGCGCGGTAGAGATTGCACTCACGAAGCGGCCGGATTTAATGCTGCTTGATTTGATGCTGCCCGGAAAAGACGGAATGGATGTGTGCCGCGAGGTACGTGCCGCGAACCTGCAGATCCCGATCATCATGCTGACGGCAAAGGACGGGGAGATTGACAAGGTGCTGGGACTTGAGCTTGGCGCGGATGATTACGTGACGAAGCCGTTCAGCACCAGAGAAATACTGGCACGCGTGAAGGCGCATCTGCGCCGTCAGCAAAAGCCCGACAACTCAGCGGATAACACAGGCGGCACAAGTGCAGGCGGACAAGGCCTGCGGCTGTTTGAGCTGTTTATTGATACCGACATGTACATGGTATACAAAAGCGGAGAAGCGCTCGACCTGACGCACCGCGAATATGAATTGGTGTATTATTTGGCCCGTAATGCAGGTAAAGTGATGACTCGTGAACATTTGCTGCAGGCGGTATGGGGGTTTGAATACTTTGGCGATGTGCGGACCGTGGATGTTACCATTCGCCGACTTCGCGAGAAGATTGAAGAGAATCCGAGCAAGCCGGAATATATCCTGACTCGGCGCGGTCTGGGCTACCTGATGCGCAGCGCTAAAAACGGAGGCCTGTAATGAAGTGGCTGTCCTTCTTCCGCACCATTCAGGCGAAGGTCATCATCATCTATGTCCTTCTCATTCTGATCGCGATGCAGCTGATCGGGGTGTATTTTGTGAGTGCGATGAAGAACTCGCTGACCAGCAATTTCACGAAGGACTTGCAGGAGCGCGCAGAGTTGATGTCGGTTCTGGCGGCCAAGACCCTTGGCGGCGAGAATGATACGGAGGAGGACCCGATTGAGAGCCTGCGCGTCATGGTGAACAATCTGTTCAATCTGAACGGAGCCGAGATTCAGGTGCTGGATTCCACGGGGCGGGTTCTCACGACTTCGCTGCCCTCCCAAGCGGACTACGTGAACACCAAGAATACACAGACGGTTGTCAGCCGGGCCTTGCAGGGAATACAGGATAATGAAGAATACATTATTGATGATGATAATATCCGCAAAAAAGTGGTGGCCAAGCCCGTCATGTATAACGAGAAAATCGTTGGTGCCATCTACATTGTAGCCAGCATGAGCGAGCTGTACAGCACGATGCAGAGGATCAACAATATTTTTATATCGGGCATTCTGCTCGCACTCGGCTTGACTGCGGTGCTCGGCGTCATTCTGTCGCATACGATCACCCATCCGATCAAGGAGCTGACGAAGCATGCCCGGGCCGTCGCGGACGGCCGGTTTACCGAGAAAACGCCAGTGTTCGGCAGCGATGAGATCGGCCAGCTCAGCCAGGCGTTCAACTATATGACCAGCCGTCTGCGCGAAGCCCTCTCGCAGAACGAAGAAGAGAAAGAGAAGCTTGCATCGATTCTGACCAATATGAGCGACGGCGTCATCGCAACCGATGAAGCAGGACGTGTCATCCTGATGAATCGGCGCGCCAGTGAGATGCTGGGCGTGGAGGGGGAAGAGCTGGCAGGACACGATATCGTGTCCCTGCTGGGGCTTGAGGAGTCGGAATCGGAGGCGCTGGCGCGCAGTGAAGGCCATGACTCCAAGCTGCTGGAAATAATCCCGCGGGAGGACGGCGATCCGTTCATGATGCGTGTGACCTTTACTCCGATTCACCGGCGGGAGATTGGCATCACCGGTACGATTGCGGTCCTGCAAGACGTTACGGAGCAGGAGAAGCTGGAAGCATCCCGGCGGGAGTTCGTGGCGAATGTATCCCATGAGCTGCGCACGCCGCTGACAACCATCAAGAGTTATACCGAGGCGCTGGAGGATGGGGCGCTGGAGGATAAACAGATGGGGCCGCGATTTGTCGGTGTCATCCAGAATGAGACCGGCCGGATGATCCGGCTGGTAACGGACCTGCTGCATCTGTCACGGCTTGATTCCAAGGAGGCTGCGCTGCATAAGGAACCGACGGACATTGTGGAGATGCTGGAGGACGTAGAGGACCGATTCTCTTTCCAAATGAAGCAAAAGCATATCCGCACCATTATTGAGGTGAAACCGGGCGTATCGACAGCTATGCTGGACCGGGATGGCATTGATCAGGTTCTCGATAACCTGATCTCCAATGCCCTTAAATATACGCCAGACGGAGGCACTATCACCATGGATGCAAGCATAACCGAGGAAGGCATGCTGTCCTTATCGGTAAAGGATACCGGGATCGGCATTCCGAAGAAGGACCTGGACCGGATCTTCGAGCGCTTCTACCGGGTAGATAAGGCCCGGACTCGCAATTTAGGCGGAACGGGCCTCGGCCTGTCCATTGCCCGGGAAATTGTCAGGGCACATGGAGGTTTTATCACGCTTCAATCCGAGCTGGAGAAAGGCACCACGGTGACCTTCACCTTGCCCCTGGACAATGAGGGGAGGGCGTTAACGTGAAGGAACGATTGAAGACCGTTCTGCTGGTCGTGTTGGTCGTTGGCAGTTTGCTGCAAAGTTACGTTTTGATTTTCCGTTTTCCGGGCAGTGATTCGGTTGTGCAATCCAAGGACGCCTATATCCGAACCGAGGAAATGGGGCCGGAGGAAAAACCCGAAAATCTGCTTTTTCCCGACAAGATGATCATTCATCAAGGCGAAGACAAACATACGGTGTTCTATCCGAACGATACGTTCTACAATCTTGTGTATAACCGGCTTAAAGGACGGACCTTTGATAATTTCCAGCGGCGGATGGTCAACAACATCGACTGGGCCAAGGTTCGCTCCGAGAATCGAGGCATTGAGCTGAGCTTTGATTCCGGCATTCCGGTTACCCTGCTCCAGAGAGTGATGCAGATCGTCCCGGACACCCTGTTTGAAGGGGAAAGCATCAATAAAATATGGCTGTACAGCGTGGAAGGCGAAGCGAAGATCCATGTCATGTTTTTCAGTACGGAGGGCGACGTCGTCTACGAAGCCGCGCAGGCGGATTTGACCGTACAGGACGTGGATCAACTGGTGGACTTCGGGCTGAGCTGGACGCCGTATAAGATGGTGGATGGTCGGTATTATACCCCGGAGAAGGAACTGAATATGGTCAGCATTGAACTGCCGATTGGCGAATATACGGTAGAGCAAATGCAGCGAAGCCTGTTCTTTGACCCTAGCATCACCCGCAACATCCGGGAAAAAGACGGCTCCGAGATTTATACGGACAGTAAGCGGAGCCTGCAGGTGGACCAGGGGGAGAAATGGATCAGTTATACCGATCCGGCTGCGCCGCCATCCGGTGAGAGCAGCCCCGGCAAGGATGTGCTGTCCGCCATCGATTTCGTGAATCAGCATGGGGGCTGGAATGGCACGTACAGGCTGGCTAAGGCGAGTGAATCCGAGGATCGGACGCTGGTGAAATTCCAGCAGTACTATGGCGGATTCCCGATCCTGAATACGCCAGGCTTCCAGTATGGCGTCATGGAATTGGATTTACAGCAGGGAACGGTAACCTCGTATGAGCGCTCGCTGTTATATCTTGAGTCTGCTGCCTTGAAGAAACAGATGGTGAAGCTGACAGGGGGCGAGGCCTTGAAAGCGAAGCTGAAGCCTTATATCGAGGAGAAGAACGTGGTCATGGGTCTGGATCCCGCCTATTTACCGGTGTTGACCGGAGAAGGGCTGCTGCTGAAGCCTGTATGGGCCTTAAAGCTCCAGAACGGGTCGGTTATCACACTCGAATAAATGAGGAAGATGGCAATTGAATGACAGGGAGGGAAAATCATGGATTGGGGCCGTGCCAAAAATGTATTGATTTACGCGTTTTTGCTGTTAAATCTGGTGCTGGGCTATCAGCTCTGGATGGATTACCGCGAGCAGGTCGGCTCCAATCTGGATTTCACCTCGCTTTCCGAGAGCACTCAGCAGGTGATTGAGGAGAATCGGATTCAATTGCTGAGTCCGATTCCGACGGAAACGCCACAGCTGCCCAAGATTAATTATATCTACAGCGCGGAAGCGCAGGAAGAGTCGGTAGGTTTGGAGCAGCCGATTGATACGGAGCTGATTTATGCCGATGAGAAGGAATTGCGGAATGCGCTGGAAGGCAAGATCACGGATCTCGGGAATTATCGCCATGATCCGCAGTCGGATAAAGAGAACATCATCGTATTCCGGCCGCTGGTGAAGAAGGAATGGCCGCTGTTCAATGTGGAACTGGAGTTTATTTACGAATCCCAGAAGATCCATGCGTACCGGGAGCCAGTGTTTGAGATTATGCCAACCGACGATACAGAGGAACAAAAGGTTCTGCCAGCGTCCAAGGCTTTGGAAACGCTCATTGAACGTAACTTCATCCCGCCTGATTCGGCGGTCAGAGATATTCAACTTGGCTATTATGGACAGTTGTTTAATACGGAGGATCAGTTAGCAGCGCCAACCTGGCGGTTTACATTGGATCATGGCGAGATGATCTATGTACAAGGCATTAGCGGGGACGTGCTGACGCCAAAAAGCGATACGACAAAGGAGTAACAAGACTATGGGGATTTCATTTTCCGTGCTGTCGAGCGGCTCAACGGGCAATGCAACCATTGTCCGCAATGAGGATACGACACTGCTGATTGATGCGGGCTTAAGTGCAAAGCGCATCGATGAGCTGTTGAAGGAACGCGAAATGATGGGGGAAGAAATCGAGGGGATCCTGGTTACGCATGAGCATTCGGATCATATCCGGGGGCTTGGCGCGGTGGCACGCAAATACAATCTCCCGATCTATGCGAATGAGAAGACGTGGGATGCGATGAGCAAGTCGCTGGGCAAGATTGCGGAAGAGAACCGGATTGTGCTGGAGAGTCATGAGGTCAAGGATTTTGGCACGCTGCGGGTGGAGCCTTTTGAAATATCCCATGACGCTGCGGCACCGGTCGGTTATTGCTTCTATGACGGTGACGAGAAGCTGGGCGTTGCCACGGACCTCGGTTATGTCAGCGATAAGGTGAAGAAAGCACTGGATGGATCGGATGTCCTGGTTCTGGAAGCCAATCATGATATCGAGATGCTCCGGATGGGACGCTATCCGTGGAATACCAAACGTCGGATTCTCGGCGATATGGGGCATTTGTCGAATAATTCGGCAGGCGATGCTTTAAGCGAGCTGTTGACGGGAGATACCAAACGAACGTATCTCGCCCATCTCAGCCTGGATCATAACATGATGGAACTGGCGAGAATGACCGTACGCGATACGATGGAGGACCGCGGTTGCTTCTTCAAGGACAGCGAGTTTAGATTGTGTGATACGTATTATGACCGCCCGACCCCTTGGGATAAGGTGGGCGAATAAATAGGTTTAGGCAACGACAGGTTTACTACAGACGCATTCACTTTTTGAAGCCATTGTATATTAGTTATCATTATATAGGCATAACACAAACAGCCCCACGATCATAGGGATCTATGACATGGAGCTGTTTTGCTGTTTAAGGCATACCGTATTTCCGAGAAACGGGGCTCGTTCTATTGCTTGCTGAGGCTCTCTTGCGCCATACGAACCATCTCCCGGACCATGGAACCGCCAATCGCACCGCCGACTTTACCGGCCTGCTCGGTGGTCAGATCTCGGTTGTCGCCCGGTTTAAGGGGTACACCAAGTGACTTGGCCACCTCATATTTGACGTCCTGCTGTCTCTGCGGGTCCACTTGATAGCCTTCGTCCCGCATGACGTCGGTCATGAACTGCTGCATTTCGGGACTCCGGCGCCGCCTTGATCTTCTTGCCATCCCATAACCCTCCTTGCAGAATGGTTTCCCCTTCATAACATTCCCTGCGGATCACCTACAGATGAATGGATAACCTAACCAGTTCAAATCCTAGGGGAGAGCTGAAGAGAATGGAGCCGAGGCAATATCGAATGAGGGAAACAGGATAGGCTGACCTTGTCTGCAGGGGCGAAGCGGAAGGGAACAGAAAGTATTTTTCCAATGGGTAGCTAAGGAAGAATAAGTTGCGGGGAAGCCAAATAGGAATGATGTGTGGGTCGCCGGAGCCCCTTTCAACGTTACGTTCCAAACGGGATTGTTTGGTCATGAGAGACTGACGATATTGCCATTTTCTTTACACAATTGTCCGGTATTCTGTTTTAAGGGGGAATGCGCGAATGAAGGTTGCAGGCTGTTAGGAATAGCGGATACGCCGGAAGAGGAGCGTTTGGATTGAAGAAAATCCCTGCAGAGTGGAACCATTTGGTTGTCTGTCACGTATACAAGGTTAATATGTTCATCCGGGCTATTCGTTGTTATCGAATGAAGAATCTCGCATTGTACAGACTCTTAAAATTGCCATCAATTTGGCATTTGTTTTTATTAAAGAATGCTGACGTGAACCTCTGTTCGTGTGGTACAATAGGAGCACCGGAAGGTCTGAATGCTTCTGTTAAGCACTTGCATCGAACAAGGCACAGGTCATTTGCACTTTTAAAATGAGGTTGGCCCAGGTTTTCCCATTTTTTTTTTAGAAAAAACAGATGTTTCGCGCTTAAGTCGCCCTGTTTGTGGTAATAGAAGAATACAGGGTTTTTTTTGAACTGTCGGGTGGCAATACATACCTTTTATGGAACTAGATTTCAGGCGATGGATTGAAATATTCGATGTAGAGCGATATTTCGATAAAAGTTCAAATAGAATGCTCAAAAATGCAACTTTTTGAGCCGCTGAAGAGTCATTACAATAGAGAGATATTTAACAGGTGGCACGCTGCCGATTTCATAGGAAGCTAGATACACTCGGTGCAGGGCAGGTTGTTATGACGACAAGATGATGTAATAGGTCAGTCGGTAATGGCGGAGAGTCTGAAGCTGGTAAAGTATCTTGACGCGTAGCAACCAAGGGGAGAGAGGGATCGCAATGGGATTATTTGACGATGATTTCTATTCAACTAAAATTTCCAGACGGAGCAAAAATACCAGCGAGGACCGACCTGAGCGAACAAAGTGGCGGACGACCCGCCGTAAAAAGGGCTTATCTACATTCCAGATTTCCGCGATCAGTTCTGTGTGCAGTGCTCTGATTGCGGTGATGCTGTTCAGCTTCATAACGGGCCATCCAGCGACCTCTTCACCGATTACCATGATTAATGGCAGCCATCAGCTGTCCACGTCTGATGGGGATCCCTATGAACGGATTATTAGCGCTGCCCAGAAGGTGCGTCCGGCCGTTGTTAGCGTGCTGACGCATAAAGAGACCGTGCTGCCTGAAGAGGAAGGTATCGAGGGTGAAGGTCTGGAGGAGGAATCCGGCATGCTGCCTGAGGATGAAGGGGACTTCGAGCTTCCGGAAGGGTTCGACTTCGGCGAAGATTTTGATTTCGGCGAAGATTTCGGCGGTTCACAGGAAGACGCCCTGGGCTCTGGCGTTATCTTCAAGAAACTCGAAGGCAAAGCCTTCGTGATTACGAATAACCATGTGGTGGAAGGCGCCGACTCCCTGGAGGTTGTGCTGGTAGGCGGCGAGAAGAAAAAAGCGACCTTGGTCGGCACGGACAACGTCAGCGATATTGCCGTTCTGTCAATTGACAGTAAAGGCATCGGAGAGGTTGCAGAGTTTGGAGATTCCTCCAAGCTTCGCCTCGGCGAAACCGTCATCGCCATCGGCAACCCGCTGGGCCTGGGCGACACACTCACATCCGGGATTGTCAGCTACACGAACCGTGTGATACCCGTATCCCTGAACCAGGATGGCATCTACGATTGGGAGCAGGAGGTCATTCAGACCGATGCTGCCATTAATGAGGGGAATAGCGGGGGCGCTTTGGTGGATTTGAACGGTAAAGTTATCGGTATTAACACAATGAAAATTGCAGACACCGGCGTCGAAGGACTTGGGTTTGCGATTCCGGTCAATGAAATTACGGAGGTTGTAACCGAGCTGATGCTGAAGGGGCATATTGCCCGCCCTTATCTTGGCGTATACACCGTAGACTTGAGTAATCCGTATGCTCCGTTGAGTAAGAAGGAGAAGGAGGGCCTCAAGCTGCCGAAGACGGTAACCGAAGGCGTAGTCGTGCTGGATGCGCTTGGACCTGCTCTCGATGCCGGTCTGCAGCTGAACGACGTCATCGTGAAGCTGGATGGCAAGCCGATCACGACGACGCTGGAGCTGCGCAAGCACCTTTATTACAACACGAAGGTGGGCAAAGACTTGGACGTGACCTTCTACCGTGACGGCAAGCTGCAGTCCCTGAAGGTAAAGCTGGAAGAGAAGCCTGGAGAGTAATACAGGCTGGATCGGCTGAATTGGTTGGCCCAAGTCAAAATGTGGATTTTTTCAAATTCATGTGCTTGTCCATTGTTTAATGCAGCCGTTCATGGGTATATATTACCATTAGCGTTGAATAGTATCCAATATAGAGAGATTTGAAAAAGGTTAGATACGAGCCGTGAAGCGGCCGCGAAGAAGAGCGTGGATTACGCTCTTTTTTGCTGTTCGCATCGAAATGATATTGGGTTGGGTGTAAGGACTGTTAATGTGAAATCCATGGATGGATAGGAAGCTTTTGTGGATTGAAATATGGCCGGGATGAGCAAATAGGTTAAAAGCATTTCTTTTTCTCGTAGAGTGTGGTAGAACAGAAGAGTGGCTATACTGGGTTGAAGATAAACACAACATGAGGCGAAAGATAGAAAGGATGCATAGAATGTACGTCGTATGCAAGGAACATGTGGAACTAGCGATCGAAAATTTCGTGGATGAATATGAGGATGCCCCGGATATTGTTGATCTGAAGGAGACCGAGTTTTCGGACTGGGACCCACCGGTGAAGTGCGCGGAGTGCGAGAAGCATGCTGAATTTTTAATTGTGTAACGTGAATATTTTAATTAAATAGATAATGCGGATGAGAAAGCGTGATGAATTCACGCTTTTTTTTGCGTACATTTTCGGAAGACAAAGTAAAAGAGAAGATCGAGACCCTTATTCATCATACGAATCAGAAAAACTTTATAAAAAAATTTAAATAAACTCATCCTATCCTTCATGAACCGCCTTTTCATGGAGTGGGCGAAGAGGTAAATAATAAGTACGGCCGACATTCCGATCGTTGTCTCTGGAATGAGCAACCGGCTTCGTTGTACAGACCTTCGTAGTGTATGATGGATATATAGATGAAACGAGGCGCGATAACCTATCGTGAATGGAGACGATAAGAAATGGGTGACTACGGAAGATCATGGGAAGAGGAGATCAAGCGGGCAGCGGATGAGGCCTATGAGAAGGAAATGGATGAAATCAACCGTCAGTTGAAGCAGGAAATTCTCATCGCTCTAATTGGTGATGTGAACACAGGTAAGTCCTCCACCATGAACCGGATCGTGGGTGAAGAGGTCGCTGGCGTCGGGGCAGAGCCTGGAGAAACGACGGAAATTAAACCGCATAAGTACAAGGAACATATATACTTCATAGATACACCCGGGTTGAATGATGTGAACATCGCGAACTCGGAGATAACCTTGAAATACTTTAAACAAGCAGATATCGTTCTGTTCTTCCTTAACGCTGCAGGCACGGTCTTCTCCGAGGCGGAGAAGAAGTCTTTGGAGAAGATTCAGGGCGTGAACCCGAACATCTTGATCGTGCTGAACAAAATCGACGCCGCGGATGAAATCGACACCCTGGTGGAACGGATCAAGAAGGAGACCGGAGGGCGCTATGAGGTTGCGCCGGTATCCTCGCGGACGGGCGAGAACATCGACCGGCTGCGGAGCAGCATTCTGGAGATGCTTAAAAAAAAGTCTAAAGACATCCTTTTTGCCAAAAGCATTAAGGAAAAGTCGGCGACCGCCAACGGGTGGATCATCGGAGCCTCGATCTCGGCAGGAGCGGTAGGCGCATCACCCATTCCGGGATCGGACATCATTCCGATTACCGGCATTCAGGTAAGTCTGCTCACCAGGCTTGCGGTGCTGTACAATAAGCCGATCAGCAAGGAGACGGCGAAGGAACTGGTCATTGCCACGATATTTGGGAATATCGGCAAGAGCCTTTTTCGGCAGATCGTGAAAGTCTTCCCTGGAGCGGGATCGGTCGCCGGAGCGACGGTAGCGGGTGCCACCACCCTGGCGCTTGGTTATGCGGTGAAATACGCTTACGAGCACAACATTGAGATCAATACGGCGAATATTACGAAACTCTACAAGAAGTTCAGGGATAAGGCGGAGACGGATACGGAATCCAAGTCCGAGTGAGCATGAGAATAATGTCATATACTAGCACGGATGACCGATGGAATAGAAAAAGGGGCCATCGGCCCCTGATCATAGCTGCGTCATAGCAGCGATATTATCATGATTTACTTAATGGCAGCAGCGTGATCGGCTTTTGCCTGCTCCAGCATCGATTTCCAATCCGGGAAATCGGTTTCTCTAGAGACATGACGGTCAAACAGTTCATCCGGAATGTTATCGATATCTTCGTGCGTTTCCACTTGGAAGTTACCTTTTACCACAAAATCCCCAAAACTGTTGTGCGATGAATGTTTACGCATAAACGATTCATTGAACAGCTTTTCCAGAGAGATGTTATCCGGATCCTCCTGTACCGATTTTTGGCCTTGTAATTCCTTCAACAGATCATCAAACGACATGGGCTTTTGCTTTCTCAGAGTACCACTCCTATAACTAATATTTGTGTTCAGTATAACATAACCGGATTTCTCATATACATGACAGCATCCGGAAAGCTTGGCGTGCTGTTATCTTCTTAATAACGAAGACCAAGTTTGCTCCAGCCAGTGATCAAAGTCAGCGCCTTTGTCACCTTCGTACGTATCGTAGATGTCGATTCTCATCTTTTTTAATTTCTCTTTGAAGTCTTCATACGTGTGGTCACGGGGAAGGCTTTTTTTGATACGCAGCAGTACCTTCGAAACATCCTTCATCAGCTCGCCTTTAGGTCTTTCCGGCATCTGGACGTCCTCGCCAAAGGCCAGGAGTTTACGATAGGCTGCCTCTCGCACTTGATAAACCGCATCCGTATTCAGTCTATGCAGCAAAATATCAATGGATTTCTGATTTTTCCAATTTCCCAAAGCTTCTACCGCGTCTAACCGTTCTCTCCAATTGGCGTTCCGGTTGGCTGAGCTTTTAAGCTCCTCATAATTCTCGGGCGTATCCGTTATCAATTCTTGATTATCCAATCCGTTCATCTCCTTCAAAATGATGTATCAGGTCAATCTGTACCATATGTTCATTATGGGGTTCCTTTATGTTTCTCGGCTTCCGATGTACCGTCTGCCTGCTTGGCCCCTTTACTGGTATAAGGTTTGGGTTTGCTCTTTGCTCTTCTCGCACTTGCATCCCAGCGGCTCCAGCCCTTCTTGCCCGTGCCTCTGCCTGTTCCGCCCTTGCCCTTGGATTTACTCAATCAATCACTCCGTTACGGTAAATTCTTGTCCCTATATGCTGATTGTTTACCAGCACTGTTGAAATATACACTGTATTGGGCCATATGTATAGGATACCACGGAAATCAGCATAAGAATCGAAATATATGGGCATGAATTCCGGTATCGGTATAGGCATGTCTTTCGGTTGACTAATTTTTCCCAGCGTGATATCTTATTTTTGAACTGACCAGTCAGAATAAGAACGGTGAACTGAAATTTTGTTATGAAAGGGCCGATCGGATTGTGAGCAAAGATAAAATTATCCAAGCAGCTATAGAAGTATTCTCCGAGAATGGATATCACCGCGCAAGCATGGACGAGATTGCCGCCCGCGCACAGGTTGCCAAGGGGACTCTGTACTATAACTTCCCGGGCAAATCCCAGCTCTTCAAGACGGTTGTGAAGCAGGGCTTCGAAGATATCATGCAGCGGACGGAGGCGGATCTGAATTCCTCCCTGCCGATGAAGGAGAAGATTGAGCGGACGATTCGCCATCATCTGGATCTGTTTCTCGAATCCCGACATTTCTCGCACATCGTATTTAATGAGATCTCGAACGGCATCGAGCAGGATGTTTTGGATGAGTTGAAGGAACTGAAACGGAAGTATTTAAGCTTCCTGGCCAGCATCATCGAGGAAGGACAGTGCGAAGAGAACCTGTGCCGTGCCGTTGATCCTAATCTTGCCGCTGCCAGCATTGTCGGAACGCTGGAGAGTACCTGTAATTATTACCTGAATCATCAGGATACGTATTCGCGTGAGGATCTGGAGCGGTTTGCCTTCACGATGATTACTCAAGGCCTGTTTATATCGCTTGAATAAGCAGGGCCTTCTTTTTTTAAGCGTGTATAACTGACCAGTCAGTTCAAAATTAGCGATGGAAAGCGAAGGTGTTAAGCATGGAATGGAATAAGAACGGTTTACTCCCGTTGGAGTGGTTCCGCCAGATGCGGACGGAATCTCCGGTGACGGCAATGGATGGTAACGGCGCCTGGAATGTTTTTAAATACGAGGATGTCAAAGCTGTCTTCACGAATTACGAAGTGTTCTCTTCCCAAGGGGGCTCTTCAACCGCTGATCCCATCGAGTCCAGTGTACTGCGGCAGGATCCGCCGAAGCACCGTCAGCTGCGCAAGCTGGTATCCCATGCTTTTACGCCTCGCATGATCGAATCGCTTGCCCCCAAGATCCAGGAGATCACGTCATCTCTGCTGGACGAAGCGGAGAAGAAGGGAAAGATGGATATCGTTGCCGATCTGGCAAGCTCGCTTCCGATTACGGTGATCGCGGAGATGCTCGGCGTATCGATGGAGGATCGGGAACGATTCAAGGCGTGGTCGGACGCGTTGGTGGGTGACAATGGGGAGGCTTATTATCAGTGTCAGCGGGAGATGAGCGAATACTTCTCTGAGATCGCGGAAGATCGCCGTCGCCATCCGCAGGAGGATCTGATTACGAAGCTGGTGGAGGCGCGTATCGACAATGAACACCTCACCGAACTGGAGATTATCGGGTTCTGTATTCTCCTTCTCGTAGCGGGCAATGAAACGACAACCAATCTGATCTCATCGGCGGTGCTTGCCTTTGACAGCCTGCCAGAAGTCCGGGCGGAGGTGCTTCAGGATCCCTCGCTGCTTCCAGGCGCATTGGAGGAAGTATTCCGTTACTTCTCGCCTGTTCAGGTAATGTTCCGCAGCGTGAAGCAGGACACGGTGCTGAGGGGGCAGGAGATGAAGCAGGGACAGTTCGTTTATATCTGGATGGCCTCCGCGAACCATGATGAGGATGTGTTCGATCAGCCGGATGTATTCAACATCCACCGCAACCCGAACCCGCATCTGGGCCTAGGAAGCGGCATCCACTACTGTATGGGCTCTCAGTTAGCCCGTATGGAGTCCCGGATCGCTCTGCAGACCTTGCTGGACCGTTTTCCCGAATACCGCCGCGACCGCTCCGCAGAGCTGGCACGGATGGACAGCACGATGATGTTCGCGCTGAAAGAGCTGCCGATCATTTTAAAGTAGATAGGAAGAGAAGAGCCACTCTTAGGGAGAGTGGTTTTTTTCGATAATCGGATGTAAGTTGGTCAAACTCGGTCGAGCAAGCCTAGAAGTAAACGAGTTAGCGATTCTCAAAACTCTAATGCTCTGCTGGATTGATTCTGTATTGAAAATGAAATGAGGGAGCTTGCTGTAGGAAGGCGGGTCGGGGTCTGTGTATGTCCTTTAATTGGTTGCGGTACAATGTTAGAATGAACGACATAACTGCAGAGTTTAAGGAGCGAAAAAACGCTATGAATATACAGATCGTATGCGTAGGCAAGTTGAAGGAGAAGTACCTGGTGCAGGGCATTGCCGAATACAGTAAGCGTCTTGCGCCTTACGTGCGCCTGTCCGTGCACGAGGTGCCGGATGAGAAGGCCCCGGAGAACATGAGCGAAGCGGAGATGCGCCAAGTGCAGGAGAAGGAGGGCGTCGGCATTCTCAGCCATATCAAGCCGGACACCCACGTCATCGCCCTGGCGATCGGCGGCCAGCTGTGGTCCAGCGAGGACCTGGCGGCCCATATGGACAAGCTTGGCACGTACGGGACAAGCAACGTGGCTTTTGTCATCGGCGGCTCTAACGGCCTCTCCGAGGACGTGCTGAAGCGCGCCCAGACGAAGCTCAGCTTCGGACGGATGACCCTGCCGCACCAGCTGATGCGCCTGGTGCTGGTGGAACAGATTTACCGGGCGGTGAAGATTAATCGGGGGGAACCATACCATAAGTAACGGCGAATGTACACGCATATAATAGAGATGTATTCATGAACAAAGGGAGAGAACTCCGTTGCAGCCCCATACGCACAGTCGTTTTGGAGAAGGCCATAGGAAAAGTGGAGGAGATTCAATTTCAAAATGGGGCTCAGCTTGCATTAGACTGCTGGGCCCCGCCTGGAATAGAACGCTTTGGGTAGTATCTTATTTTGAAAGCTGAATGGAGCCGATCAGTTCATTCAATTCGGACTGTAATTGCAGATGGAGTTTCTCTACGATCGAAAAATTGGTGGCCGCAACATAGTAGGCCTTAATCTGAGAATCGATGGCTTCGGCTTCCGCTAGATGGGAGGTGGCCTCTTTCATTTTTGCCGAATAGCGTGCTTTGATCCCGGCTAGTTCGGCAGCATGGGCTTCATCTGTTCCAGGAGCTATAGTCCGTGTATACATATCTAGGATCTCATCCCCGTCCCGATCTGGAAAGTATTCATGCGGAGCGGTACTGTCGAAGATCGCTGTTCGAAGCTCCGGGAATATCAACATATCCAAACTGTTCGGATCAAAGCCGCAACGAAACACTTGAACTTCGATTCCTTTCTGTTCAGCAGCGGAGGCAAGCTTTTTCAGCAGAGTAGATTTGCCGGATCCCGCCCTTCCTTTGATGAAAATCCGTCTTTCCAGCTGAGCGGTCAAGCTTTGAATAAAATCGAATGCCCCCCTCGGAGTCGCAGCTCCGAAAAATAAGTGACGCGGAGCGGTTGGCGTATCGCTTTCATGACCGGCGTATAATTCTTGAATCAATTCCTGCGCAATCTGGTCGGCCTTCGTGAAATCCATATTGTCGATATAATATTTTTCCCACTCGTCATGAATCCGCAATGCAGACGCGAACGTTTCATATGCTTTTGAATAGGCTCTCTTAAGCTTGCCTCTAAGATCTTCTATCGTTAGGAAGTGTCCTGGTAAAATAAGGTTGCTATCAAACGCTTCCTCGAAATGGATAAAGACGATTTCACCGGCCCCGCTATCCGAAATCCCCTTACAGACTCGCCCGTCGACAATACCAACCTTCAATTCCGTTAAAATGATGCCATCCAGTTCGTCCGGACGGAGAGGGGAGTGGAAGCATTGCACATGCAACCCTTGATCCAGCAGGCTATCCGCCAAGCTTTGCATGACCGTCGATTTCCCCGTGCCTTGGGGCCCCGTAAGGACAAATATCTTGTTCAACCCATCAAATGCGGATTCATACAAGAAATGAGCCCCGCGCGCAGTGTTGCCGTGGGCAAAATAGTGAGATGATTTTACTACCAACCTAAACACTCCTTTGTGCCTTATTCCGATTCGCAAAGTTTACAGAATAAGCATGATTGGGATAAGTGCCTATTCATTTGTATATTCCGCGTTGTAACAAGTGGTGTTCGTCGTCTCCCATGATTTTCGCTATTTGTTGACGGGGCTACGGAAGGTAAAGGATCAAGCCTGCGATAAATGGGGAGATTTCACTTGCCCTACGCAGGCTTTTCTGTTATTTTTGATAGTAACAAAGTGTTATTAACAAAATGATACTAAGTGTAATGATGTGTTTTCGTTCTATAAATCAGTGGAGAAAGCGGAGGGGATGCAATGTGAAGAAGGTTGCGAGTGGCTGGAGCCTGTTCGAAATATCGTGGTTAGCGCTGTTTACCTCGATCGCTGTCGGGTTTACGGTGATTTCCAAGGACTCTTTATTCGGATTTACCGTTTTTATTACTGGGGTGTTATGCGTGGTGCTTGCGGCGAAGGGCAACCTGATGAGCTATGTTTTTGGCATGTACAATACCGTCGGTTACGCTTATCTGGCCTATATTAACGGGTTGTTTGGAGAGGTCATGCTGAATCTGCTATTCTTCGTTCCGATGAACGTCATTGGCTTCTACATGTGGAAAAATAACCGCCAAGACGGCAAGCTGATCATGCGTCAAATGGAGCTTAGAGGTCTGCTTCTCGTGGGGGTGGTCTGTGTATTAGGCTGTTTGCTGCTGGGATATGGGCTTTCGTTCATCCCGGGACAGAACTCGCCTTACATCGATGCTACGACGACGGTGCTGTCCGTTGTGGCCACCTTCTTAATGGTCCGCAGATTCAAGGAACAATGGCTGGTCTATATTGTGTTGAATTTGTTTACGGTGCTGCTGTGGGCGATTCGATTGCTGGAGGGCAGCAGCGAAGGCATGCTGATGATCGTCATGTGGAGCGCGTATTTGGTCAATGCGGTATACGGCTATTACAATTGGAACAAAGGGGCCAAGGAGGTGGCGGCATGAAAACGCTCGGTTTAACGCTGGGGAAGTTTGCCCCGCTGCATAAAGGGCATCAGTTCATGATCGAAACGGCGCTGCAAGAGGTCGATGAATTAATCGTGGCCATTTACGAGACGACGGTCACTCCGATCCCGCTCCATATCCGGGCGAATTGGATACGACGACTATACCCGGCAGTCCGGGTCATCGAAGCTTGGGACGGACCGGACGGGTATTCGGATGACAGAGAGCATGAGATTCGGGAAGAACAGTATATCCTCCGTTTACTGAACGGCGAGCAAGTCACGCACTTTTACTCGAGCGAGTTTTACGGCAGGCATATGAGTCTCGCTTTGGGCTCGGTAGACCGGCGGGTCGATGAAGCCCGCGAGCGGGTTCCGATTTCTGCAACGATGATCCGTTCCGACCCATATAAGTACAGGGAGTTCATAAGTGATATCGTGTACCGGGACTTAATCACGAAAGTGGTATTTGTTGGGGCGATGTCGACGGGTAAGTCGACCATCACAGAAGCGCTGGCACGGCGGTATAACACGACCTACGCGAGCGAATACGGGCGCGATTATTGGACCGAGCATCAGGTGGACCGCAGAATCAGCCTTGAAGCGTTCGATGAAATCGCTGTGGGCCATATCGAGCGTGAAGAGCAGGCTTTGCTTACGGCGAACCGATTCCTGTTCGTCGATACTAATGCGATTACGACGTATATGTTCGCCATGGATTACCACGGCCGGGCGCCGGAGCGATTAACGCGGATTGCCCTGAAGAACGCGCAGCGCTACGATCTGTTCTTCTTGTGCGACGACGATATTCCTTACGACGATACGTGGGATCGGAGCGGGGATCAGAAGCGGCATGTTTTTCATAAACAGATCATTGCGGATTTGAAAGAGCGGCGCATTCCCTATATTACGCTGCGGGGGAGCCTGGAGGAACGCATGCGCAAGGTAGACGAGGTGCTGGCGAGGTTCGAGCCCTATCGAAACTATTTCGGGACGCTGAACGGTTAGAATATTATGTAGGCATGGAGCTAATGTAGAATCAAAAAAAAAGGAGGCGCCCCATTGGATATGTTGGATCGGGACGGACTTACGGAACGCGAATTTTTGGAGAAGTACCGGGCAGAAGATTACGAGCGGCCTTCGGTGGCAGCCGATATGGTGATCTTCACGGTTACGGATGAGGCGGCTGACAGCTATCGGAAACTACCCGAAAAAGAGCTCCGCATCCTGCTCATCCGCCGGGGAGGTCACCCCTTCCTGGGTAAATGGGCGCTGCCGGGCGGCTTTGTCCAGCCGAGCGAGACGACTGAGCAGGCTGCGGCAAGGGAACTGCGCGAGGAAACTGGCGTGGACGACGTTTATTTGGAGCAGTTGTATACGTTCAGTGATATCGGGCGAGATCCCCGAACCTGGGTGATGAGCTGCAGCTACATGGCTCTGATCAACAGCGACAAGTTGGAGCTTAAGGCGGGAGACGATGCGGCCCACGCCGCCTGGTTCAAGGTCTCCTATCGGCTGCTGCGAGAGCAGAAAGAGCTGATGGAGGACGGATACGTCAAGACGCTGGAGTATGAACTCAAGCTAAGCGGTGAAGAGGAGCTTTCGGCGATCGTGGCGAGGACGTTGACCGTGAAGACTACATCGACTAGCACGGATTATAAGATCGTATCGAATAACGGGTTGGCCTTCGACCATGCGAAAATTATAGCATGCGCTATCGAGCGGCTGCGTGGAAAAGTGAATTATACCGATATTGCGCTGCACTTAATGCCAAGGCTTTTTACCTTGACGGAACTGCAGCAGGTTTATGAGGTCATTATGGATAAAGAGCTATTGAAGGCGGCCTTCCGGCGCAAAGTGGCCGATCTCGTGGCAGAGACCGATCATTACACCGAAAATGCGGGACATAGGCCATCCCGCTTGTATCGGAGGAAATTGGAGGAATAACGATGATTTACAATCTTGATGAGCTAAGAAAAGCATATAACGAAGGGAAAACGTTCAAGTTTGTATTCTTTTGGGGCCATACGCCGCCTAAGGACGGGAGCGTCGACAAAAGCTGCTTCAGCCAGTGGTGGATGTGCCCGTTCACGGTAGAGGGGACGGAGTATTCCTGTGCCGAGCAATTTATGATGGCCGAGAAGGCAAGGCTGTTCGGCGACAACGAAATGCTGGAGTCGATCCTTACAGCTAAGCATCCCAAGGAGATGAAGGCTTATGGGCGCGCGGTCCGAAACTTTGACAAGGATACTTGGGATGAGGAATGCTACGGCATCGTCAAAAGAGCCAGCTTGGCCAAGTTTTCGCAGAATCTAGAGCTTGGCGATTATCTCAGGTCGACGAAGAACCGCATCCTCGTCGAATCTAGCCCGCAGGACCGCATTTGGGGGATCGGTATGGGCCAGTCCAATCCAGATGCGGAGAATCCCGTGAAATGGCGGGGCCAAAACCTGCTGGGGTTCGCGCTGACCGAAGCGCGGGACGAGTTGCTGACGTTAAGCTGAACCGTACCGTAAGTGACGGCAAGTTTTTCGATTGACAGCAATAAGTATACGTGATAATTTCACGGCAGGATAATAAAGGCAATGCAACCTTCGGGTTCAACCTCGCTGAGAAGTGGGTTGGACCCTTTTTGCATTCCAAAACTAGGGGAGGATTCTTAATGTTGAGAACAGAATCACTGTTACAGCGGTTGGGCGAGATCGGTAAGTCGCTCGAACGCAAGGGGGGAGCTCTTTTATTATTAGGAGTTGGTTCCGTTGGGGTCGAGACAGAACGGTTGGATGAATATTCGGATTTAGATTTCTTTGTCATTGTAAAGCCAGGGGAGAAAAACAGATATATAGACCGGTTGGATTGGCTCGAGGACGTACACCCTCTTGCCTATTCATTTAAGAATTCGGATGTTGGCTACAAAGTACTGTTCGAGGACGGTATTTTCGGGGAATATGCTGTGTTCGAGGAGTGGGAGCTGGCGAACGCCACCTATACGGAAGGCCGGGTCATTTGGAAAGACCCCATGTATGCCAATACGGCAATCGCCAAACCTTCCAACCCGGTCCCCAGCCTAAAAGTGGATTCCTTGGACTTTCCTTTGAATGAAGCCTTAACAAATCTATACGTGGGGCTCGGTCGCTATGCTAGGGGAGAGCGTCTATCCGCGACGAGGTTTGTTCAAGGATACGCAGTGGACAGGATTCTATCCGTGCTCCATCTGCTGGAGCAAGAGGTGGACTACTTTCCCGACCCATTCGGCAATGAGAGGCGGTTAGAGAGGAGATATCCTCGTTTTGCGGAAATCATAGGAGACATGATACAGGGATACGATCATGTTCCCGAATCGGCACTTCGCATTTTAAATTTCATAGAAGAAGTGTATCCAGTCAATCGAAGGTTAAGCGATGAGATACGGCGATTGGCTAATCTAACTTGCCGAGTTGATGCGAAAACGGAATCGACGCACTAGCGCACAATAGCGTCTACTAGGGGTAATACCCGTGTACTTTCGAATATGGGCGAAGTTTATGAATAAAAAAGAAAGAACTCTCCGAGTCTGGAGAGTTCTGTATATTGAGTACGATCGACTTATCCATTTTAGGAATGACATCAAAAACGGGGGCAATTAAAGAGATAAAGTATCCAGCGGTATTTCAAATGCACGTTTAATAACTAACCCGGCAGCAAGCTTAGTTTCATCCGGTTTGTCATGAAGGTGGATCAATTGTACGTTATTTACTGTCACAGGCAACTGGTGCATTACTCTAGCTTTAATCTCGTTGAACATTTCGGGACTGATGGTAGGAATGACTCGGCCAGTCATAAGCAGACTGTCTGGATTTATAAATGTAATGATATTGGTAACAGCGATCGCGATGCCATCGACAATTTTTTCGTATAAACTGAGGAACTTAGGATCTCCAGTTCTTATGCCTTCTGCGAACTCCTCTAGTGTGCATTTGATGGAAACACTGAGTCCGCTGCTGGAAGCCAGCGTCGTTAAGCATCCGGATCTGCCGCAATGGCATGGATAGGCATCTTCTCCATAGAAGCCTTTATAATGCCCGAATTCACCGGCAACAAAGCTTGATCCTGCTATAATTTGTTTATTATGGACGATTGCGCCGCCTGTACCATAATCGAACTTAATGGTGATATTGTTATTGGATTCCTTCAAGGAGCCGTTCATATTCTCGTTGACAGAGAGAAGATTGACATCGTTCTCGATATACACGGGGATGTTATATTGGTCTTCAAGCAGCTGTTTGAGTGGCAGGCGATGAACGCCTATGCCGGGTGTCCGCAGAACGATGCCATGCTGAGAATCTACCAGGCCCTGCATACTGATTCCGATCCCTTTTACTTTGGAGGTGTTGGGCACCTGGGTGAGCAGCTCATCGATAACTTCATGTAACAGCTGCATCAGCACATCTATAGAACCATATTTGTTGCTCGTGCGTTCTGCTGATGCGACAGCCTCTTGACGCAGGTTGTACACTTTTCCGCGAATGTATTTGCCGGCGAGCTCAAGCCCGATGGCATAAAAGTGGCCGCTGTTGATATGAAGGCCGACTCTTTTCCTTCCGCTGCCTGCCTCCAAGTCGATAAGCTCTCCTGTCACGATTATTTTTTCCTTCAACAGGCGATTAACGATATTGGTTACCGTTTGTCTGCTTAGTCCAGTCTTTTCCGCAAGTTCTACGCGAGAGATCGGCCCTTCTGAATAAATGAGAAAAAGAACCTTCTGCTGATTAATCGATTTTAATAACATATGACTAGTTGGTTTGATCGAATTACTCACGATATGCATCCTCTTTCCAACAACGTTTTATATAATATAGATTCAAAACATTTGACAAATTAGGAACATACTTTGCTTCAAGTGTAGCATTAATACGAGGCGAATAAAAGTTGCAAGTTCGGTTAATTCAACTAAACATTCATTATAAATTTCTAAAAAACGACGATAGATGGCGGTTTTATGCAGCATGATACAGTCTATACGAAAACTCTTAATCCAAAAATACTAAAAAAAACGCAACGGATTGTATTGACATTGTGATAAAAAAAGATATTATATTTGTAAACTGATTTGATTAAACACAACAAATTGACGCCAAGAGGAGCAAGTAATGGAATGGACTGGATGGATAATTGCGATTGCAGCGATGACGGTGCTGACTTACATATGCTGGCTGCATGCAGTTATGTTAAAACCTGGTAAGGCAGATGCACTTATTGTACTTGGCTATGTATCTAAAGACGGCCGAATACACCCTTTGCTTAAGGAAAGACTGGATGAGGCTTACAAACTATTTCGGCAATATGGGCACAAATATATCATTGTATCGGGGGGAGCGGTTGGTTCACGTCGTTCGGAAGCGGAGCTGATGAAGAAGTATCTGGTTGAGAAGGGCGTTCCGGCAAGAAGAGTGTTAGAGGAAGATAAGTCATACAACACCGTTCAGAATTTAATCTTTAGCAAGCAATTGATGGAGCAATACCAGTTAAAATCTTTTATGATCATAACCAATTTATTTCATATCCGCCGCACGAAATATATTATGGATCGTCTTGGGATTAAAGGCGGTTTCTACGCTAATCGAAGCCTTAGAAGCATTGTGGGATTCCAGTTGAAATTAACATTTTTGGAAATTCGGGCATTTCGATTAACTCTCCCCATTATTAAGATGGTAATTAATGATCAAAACAATTGATAAAAAGGTTGACAACTAGCCAATTAGCAATTAAGATGTAAGCGTTTACAGAGAATATAGGGGGTGAGGCTCAAGTGGCTATAGCCGGTATCTATTTACAAATTATTTACCCTGATTTGATTGCTGATTAACAAACCATAGTTATGCTTAAATAGTTAATCCAATTTATTTATTAATTAACGGGGGAGCGGAATAATGTTTAATGGAAAAATGAAACGATTCATGAGCACGGGTGTTGCAGCGGTTTTATCTTTAACCATGCTGGCTGGTTGCGGTGGAAACAGCGGTAAGAACGAGGCTAGCCCAAGTACAACTCCTGCTGGTTCGGATAAGCCGGGTGTATCTGCAGAAGTAGAAGTTTATGAGAATGGATTGCCGAAAAATGAGGAAGTAACGTTAAAGGTAGGCTTCTTTGTAGGAGGATATGGCCGGGAGTGGTTCGATTATGCAGTTGAATCGTTCACAGCCAAGTATCCAAATGTCAAAATAGACATCACGGCTTCAGCTGATATGAAGACGATTCTTTCTACAAAAATATCTGCAGGCAATGATAATGACATGTTTGATCTATTCAATACAGAGCCGTCTGGAGGTATTATAGGGCTCGCTGAAGCCGGCAAGCTTGAACCCATGGATGACATTTGGGAATTCCCTCTTTCAGACGTACCGGACAAAAAGGTCAAGGATCTTATGATGCCTGGCATGTACGAGTCAACACCGCTGATCAATGGGAAAAGATATGAATTTACTACGGCGAGCAGCTTTGGCGGGTTGTTTTTTAACAAAAAGCTATTCGAAGAGCATGGCTGGAACCAAAACCCGAACACATGGGACGAATTTACAGCACTTCTAGCAGACATTAAAGCGGACGGCATTGCTCCAATTACGTTCCCGGGCATTCATCCAAGCTACCATAACTGGGCGTTCGGAACAGCCAAAAATTTTGAGCTGGCTGATATCAATGGCCATGTCGATGAATTTATCGAAAATTATAGAACTTATGGTCTGCCGCAATACACAAATCCAGAGACGGTTGAAACCTGGACGCGCTTCTACGAGCTTGGCAAGCTAGGATATTTTGCAGAAGGACTTCCGGCATTGAACCATACGCAATCGCAAATGCAGGTTATTCAGGGGCAAGCTGCGATGGTATCGACAGGGACACATGTCGAGAATGAGATGAAGGAAGCAACGCCTGCGGATTTCGATTGGGGCTTCATGGCTGTTCCTTTCAGAGATAACACGAATCAAACGCTTTGGATTCGAAGCGGAACTTCAAACTTCAATTATATCTGGGCAGCTAAGCCGGAACTGAACAAAAAGTGGGCCAAAGAATTGATCGCATGGCTGGTTACGCTTGAAAATCAACAATTTGCTGCCGAAAAAGCAGGTGCTTTGCCAATGCGCAAGGATTTGATGGAGGATCCTGCCAGAGCGGCTAACCTTTCCAGCTCAGCTCAATCTGTTCTGAAGTACATTGCAGATAATAACGCTCAGACTTTTAAAGCAAGCCGGTCTATCAACATTTCCGATCCGAATCTTGCTCAAGCAGAAAAATTAATGAATGAGAATATTGTGAAATTTGCTATGGGTATGCAGGATCCGAAACCGATTCTGGAGCAAGCTGAAGAACTGCTGAAGAAAGCTCTAGAGGCAGAAAAGAAATAATAAGACGTGTTGGGGCGGGGAGGATTCATCTCCGCTCTTCCGTTTTAACTTCTGAGATCCTATAGGCTTCGCACTGAAAAAGACTTATAAATGTCCAGTAAGATAGGAGTTGACCTCTTGTGTCTGATTCAACCATTGTGAAGACACCAAAGACCCCTATGCGCAAGCTTATGGGTCTAGATAAAGCGAATACGCAGAAGTGGATATTTCTGTTCATAGCCATCGTGCCTCCCTTTGGCGGCTATTTGCTTTTTACGTTGTTTCCGAACATTTTATCCGTTTATTATGCGATGCTCAATTGGGATGGGTTTACGGATGCCACGTTTGTCGGGCTGTCCAATTTCGTCACCGCATTCCAAGATAAATACGTGTGGCGCGCGCTTGTTCACAACTTGATTTTTATGATAACAGTGCCTTTCTTTGTTATTATCATCTCCTTGCTCCTTGCCTATTTAATTACCAATAAAACGTATAAAGAAAATAAATTTTTGAAGGTATTGTTTTTCTTCCCGAACGTTTTATCTACGGTCGTAGTCGCTCTTCTCTGGGCTTTCATTTATGACGGATCGTACGGTTTGCTGAATGGGATTCTAAAGTTCGTCGGAATTGATATGGGGAATTTCTATTGGTTGGGTAATGAAAGCACGGCGCTTGCATCTATTATCCCGGCATGGGTTTGGGGTGGCGTCGGCTTGTACGTCATCATTTTTGCCAATGCGATGCTGGGGATTCCAAAGTCATTGTACGAGGCGGCGATTCTTGAAGGAGCCGGACATATGACACGCTTGTTTAAAATTACAATGCCGCTCGTTACGCCCATTATCCGCGTCAGCGCTTTGTTCCTCGTCGTCGGCACAATGAAGGGCTTCGAAATCATCCTCATTATGACGAATGGGGGGCCATTCGGGTCGACGGATGTCATCGGCCTCTACATGTTTAACTTAGCGTTTGGCATAGAATATCGGAATTACGGCTACGCTTCCGCAGTCGGTATGATTCTGTTCGTTATCTTAGTAACAGCCAAGCTGTTAATCGATAAATTTGTGCCGAACAAAGGCTACGAGTATTAGTTTCCATATGAAGGTTCGGAGGGATATAGTTGAAGGAAAAACGAACGTTAATGGACATTGTGTGGCGCGGGGTGCTGTATGCCTGGTCGCTGACTATATTATTTCCTTTAATCTGGGTTATTTATGAATCGTTAAAAAGCAATCCTGAGTTTTTTAAAGATATATGGGCGCTGCCTTCGGAACTAAGATGGCAGAATTATTCGAAGGCTTGGAATCAATACGGTTTTGGGCAATCACTCTTGAATACCCTTTATTATGTTGGCGGAAGTCTGGTGCTTGGACTGTTCTTCACGACACTTAACGCCTATGCGCTTACTCGAATGCAGTTCAAAGGTAGAAAATTGATTTGGGGTTTGATCATGTTATCCCTGTTCCTGCCTGGCATCAATGCGCTTGTACCCCAGTATGTAGTTATGAGGGAACTGAATTTAACCAACAGCTTGACCGGATTAATTCTCCTGTCCAGTCTGGGGGAAAGCGTGTTCTACCTTATGCTGCTTGGAGGGTTTATGAGCTCTCTGCCGATGGAGCTTGAGGAGAGCGCAACGATGGATGGTGCTACATTATTCCAAAAGTTTTGGCGTGTTATTGTTCCTTTGTCTACACCGGGAATTGTAACCGTTGGCGTATTCAAGTTTCTAGGGTTCTATAACAATTTCTTAGCGCCGTTCATCTATTTGAGCGATCCAAAGAAATATCCCATTGCGGTGCAAATGTATTCTGCAAATAAGCAAATGGAGTTTACTGCGGATTGGGTAACTTTGTTTGCCGGTGTAACCATTGCAATGGTACCGTCCATTATTATTTATATTTTATTCCAAAAGCTTCTTATGGAAGGCGCGACGATGGGAGCGGTGAAGGGATGAATACGGTGCAGCAAGTGAAAGCGAAATATAAGCTGATTGCATTGGATCTGGACGGGACTCTTCTGACGGATGAAAAGCACATTACGGAAGAGACCAAAAAGTGGCTTCAATTTGCAGTAGATCAGGGTGTTCAAGTAATGTTCTCCACCGGAAGAGGCTTGCAAACTGCACAGGGCTTCTGGGATGAGCTGGGGCTCGATTCCCCGATGGTGCTGCTCAATGGCGCAGAAGTTTGGGAGGGACCTGGCAGGCTTAAGAAGCGGGTCTTCCTCCCTCGGGACACGGTCCGCGATATGCACGCCATTGCTGCCGAGCGGGGCGAGTGGTATTGGGGCTACAGTGTGGAAAGCCTGACAGGCGCCAAGGACTGGACGCCTGAGATGTTTGAACGGGATTGGATGAAATTCGGCATCGGCAGCCATGATCAACAGAGGCTCGCGGAAATTAAGGAAGAGCTGCTTAGTTGGGGTACGCTTGAGGTTACCCGTTCGGCCCCTACTAATATGGAGATTTCAGTTAAAGGCATTACAAAGGAAAGCGGAGTGATCGAGGTTTGTAAGATGCTGGGATTCTCTATGTCCGATGTCATTGCTATGGGAGACAGTGATAATGACGCGAAGTTGCTGAAGGCGGCAGGTCTCGGTGTGGCGATGGCCAACGGTGAAGAGCATATCAAATCCATAGCGGACGTCATCACGGCTACCAACAACGAGGACGGCGTTGCTCAGGCGATTCGGAAATATGTATTCCAAATGGAGTAAACGCAGCAAACGTATTCTAGTAAATATAGTGAGGGAGTGGATATAGATGGCCGTACAATCGAAAGAGATAAACCTGGATCAACTGGGCGGAACTATATACCCGGAGACAAAAAATGGCGAGCAGTTAAGATGGCATTCTCCGCTTGAAGCGCCCTTTCACATCGCAGGCTTCCCATGGCTCAAGCAGGATGGGGTATACAGACGCCTGCCTATAGCTTCTAAAGCTGTCTTGCCGCCTGCGGTTGATACGCTTGCTTATTGTACGGCAGGTGGGCAAATTCGCTTTCGCACCAATTCTTCAAGGCTGGTCATAAGGGTGCGTCTTGCCGGACCGGCCAATATGTATCATATGCCGCCTACAGGGCAGTGCGGGGTTGACTGCTATCTTGGAGAGCCGGGAGAGCAGAGCTTTATCACGACGGCTAAATTCAAACCAACGGAAAGTGAATATGAATCACAGCTTTATCAGTGGGATACAAAAAAAGATGTGGCCGTCACCTTAAACTTGCCGCTCTACCAAGGGGTAGAAGAGGTGTGGATCGGTGTAGATAAGGATGCTGTCATAAGCGATGCACCTGCCTATGCAAGCAGTAGACCCGTTATTATATATGGAACTTCGATTACGCAAGGGGGATGTGCCTCCCGGCCGGGTATGGCTTATTCTAATATTCTCAGCCGTAGGATTCCGGTGGAGTTCGTAAATCTTGGCTTCTCGGGGAATGGAAAGGGCGAGCCGGAGCTCGCGCATATCATGTCGGAAATCGATGATCCGGCGCTATTCATTCTTGATTATGAAGGGAATACGGGCCAGGCCGGAAACATCGCACGAACGCTGCCTGCCTTCATCCAAATTTTGAGAGATCGGCATCCCGAAGTTCCTATACTAGTAGTCTCAAGGATTAGCACTGCCGAAGACCAGTTCTATATGGAGAGGAGGGAGCTTAATGATCGCCGCAGGCTGATCCAAATTGAGAATGTGGAACAGAGGCGGACAGAAGGAGACCGTAATATCCATTTCGTTGACGGCTTTAAGCTGCTAGGCGATGATTTCGTCAATGATTGTACGGTTGACGGAACGCATCCAACGGACCTCGGATTTTTGCGCATGGCACAGTCGCTTGCACCTATCATTAAGCGATTGTTGCGACTGTGATGAACAAGACAGATGATATGAACAGCCTTCAGACTGCATTTTTTGGTTTAGGGGCTGTTTGTTTATCAGATACCTGTATTACATTTAAGCCGAAAAAGGAGAGGATGTTAATTGAAGTCCCAAAGAAGAAGTCTGCCTTTTATTGTGATGGCTTGTTTTATTGCGGGGGTTGTTAGTCTGTGTTACGGAATTAATATATTCGCGTCCTCAGATAAAGAAGAGGGTGTTTCTAAAAAAGATAGAGCTAAGTATTTAGGAGCTTCACTGTTCAAAGGTCACATGCATTCCCATACTTCTCTCAGTGACGGGATATTGCTGCCTAATGATGCTTATAATTTTGTGAAAAGTAATACAGATTTTGATTTTTTTGCAGTGACGGAACACGACGTCACTTATGATATCAGTACGGGCAGTGATTTCATTACGAATGTTCAAGACTCTTATTCAGAAGAATACAAGCTGCTGCATGAGCAATCCGATGCTCACAATCGTGATCACGAATTTATTACGCTGCCTGGTACGGAAGTGACTTGGTATGATGAATCGGGTCATATCAACCTATTTAATGCCCCATGGTTTGCAAGAACACATGGAGTAGGTGCGGATGGCACTTGGGGCTGGAGCGACATCAAATATGATTTGCCAACCTTTTACGCAAGACTTGCTCAAGATCCTAATGCGATTGCTCAGTTTAATCATCCACGCTTGTCAGGTAATTGGAGTTTCAATGAATTTAAACATTATAACCGAGACGTTGACAAAAACCTTAATCTGATCGAATACAAATCCTCCAATGATTTTGCAATCTATACCAAGGCGTTAGATCAAGGCTGGCATGTTTCACCTGTGTTTGGCGGAGACGAGCACAAAGGAAATTGGGGAATGGTCCAGCCCCATGTGACCGGTATGTGGGGAGATAACCTTACAAGAGAAGGTCTTTACGAGGCGATGCGAAACCAACGCACCTATGTATCATTTGACCGGAACTTAGAAATGGCGGTTTCAGCAAAAGGTCAGATGATGGGGGCGATCCTTCCAGCCAAAACAAAAGAAATAGAGCTTAAAGTACGGATAAATGACCCTGATGCTAGCGATATTTTGGATAAAGTTGTTATTTACAAAAACAGCGGTGAAATTCTCAAGGAGTATCGCAATATTGCCAGTAATAAATTTGAAAAGGAAGTAACCTTAGCAACAAAAGATGGGGATTATTTCCTCGTTAGAGCATTCCAAGCAGACGGTGAAGAAGCGATAAGTGCTCCAATTTGGATTGGTGATGAAACGAGGGGCACGGTGCACGCGCCTGAAATTACGGTTCTTGGACAATATCCGGACACGATTAAGCTTGGGGATCAAGTGGAGGTGCTGGGCGCTTCGGCGACAGATAACCGCGGTCAATCTTTATCGGTGGAAGCCATCGTTTTAAACGATAAAGGAGAAGTAGCCGTAGCTAATCAGCATTTTAAGGTCGACATGTATGGAGAATATTTCATTAAGTATGTAGCAACCGACGCTCAAGGAAATACGCGTGTTGAACTTATCCGATTACTTGTTGATCAACAAAATCTGGATGCCGATAAAATTTTAAATGAATTTCAACCCATTGTTAATGTAGGTGGGAATGAACGTGAAGTAGGAATAAATTTGGTGACGGATAAGGCGTTAGAAACGTCATATGTTCAGTATAAACCGGAGTCAGAGGCGACGTGGGACCATGCGGAAGTGGTACAAGCGGGAGTCTCTTATTTTCAAGTCGCGTATGGCGATACGTTTGCGAAGAGTAATTATCGCGTGCTTGCAGCTCATGAAGCGAATATAACAGGTCTCGACTTAGGGACTACGTATGACTATCGGTATGGAATGTCACCGACTGGACCTTGGAGCGACAGTTATAGCTTTAGGGCCGCGCTGGCTTCAGAGGAAGACGTATTGTATGTGATGGGAGATCTTGAAGTTCCGGATCGAAATCCGGAAAGCTTCCAGCTCTTTAAAAATATGCTGGACGTTCTGCAGGAGAAAAATTCAAACGGACAGACTGTGATTCAAGTCGGAGACTTGGTCGAGAACGGCGGCAGTATGTATGCATGGGATGATGTGTTTAGCAACATTTACAACAATGATATGGGTCTCGTTTCTGCTCACATTGTCGGGGACCGTGAACGTGCGACGGAGCGGAAAATCGGGCCGTTCTCCGGGTTTTTCAACCTGCCGAAGAATGGTGAAGGCAGTTACCGGGAAACGAATTATTCGTTTGATTATGGCGATATGCACATTGCTGTTCTGAATTCTGTGCTGGATTTCGACAAGCAGCTGTCATGGCTGGAAAAAGATTTGCGGGCAACCGACAAGAAGTGGAAAATCGTGATGGGGCATTATCCTTATTATGGCGGTCAATCTGGCGATGAGACCGGTATGGACATGATGAGAGTGAAATTGTCTCAAGCATTTGAACGGCTTGGCGTTAGTATGTATATTGGCGGTCATGATCATGTGTATAAACGGACAACCATACGAAACGGTGTAAAAGATATATCGGAAGAAGCGATGAATTTAGGAACAACTTTTGTGACCGTTGGTTCATCAGGTCCAACGTTCTATGATAATAAATCATTTGACTGGGATCATATCGTGTATGATGAAAATAAGCAGACGGGTGTTATTTTAGAATCAAACGATCAATCTCTCACGTTGAAAGCTTACAACAGCGACGGTGTTGAAATTGATTCATTTACGATGAACCAACCTGAACATTATATGAACTTAACGAGCGCAATTGTAGAAAATAACGTCTTGAAGGGCGTTGGGGTTTTGAATTATCCGAGCTCGCTTGAACGCGTCACCGTTATCGGGGAAAAGCGTGATCATACAGGTGAACAGCTGTTGGAAACGGTGATTCAAGAAGCAACGCTAGAACATCTCGGACGTGAACAAATCATCTTATTTGATAACCCTCTTCCATTTGGCGATGAACATACGATCGTCGTAAGATTGGTTAATAATCCAATCGATCAAGAGCCGTTAACGGACCCGTTCATAGCTAAAGAAGGAATGCTGGGCGATGGTTCGGAAGGCAACCCCTATCAAATCAAAAGTGCCAGTGGACTTTATAAAATGCATGAATTCCCGGACAAACATTTTGTTTTAGATCGGGACATTGATGGGAATGGCGTGTTTTTCGAGGCAATTGGCGCGAATGGCACTCCATTTACGGGTACGTTTGATGGGCAAGGACATACGATTTCAGGTGTTATGGTCTCCTCAGGGGGCGCGGGTCTCTTTGCTGTTAATGAAGGGACGATTCGTAATGTAGGAATCATCCATGCTGACATTGATGTACGCCGAAGCAATGTTGGAATCCTGGTTGATCAGAATGATGGAATCGTAGAATATGCCTACAGTACCGGATCTATTAGAGGCAATTCTACGGTTGGCGGTCTTGTGGGCTACTCGAACGGTATCGTTAGAGACAGTTATTCAACAGCTCGAGTTAATGCACGGGGCAAGCAAGCCGGCGGCATGATCGGAATTACGAATCGGGGGAGTATAACCGAACAGGTCTATGCCATGGGAGCCGTGATAGCAGAAGAATCCAATGCCGGCGGCATCAGCGGATACGGATATAACCATACGGTCATTCAAAATAGTATGGCATTAAATCCATCTATTGTTACAGGTACGGCATCGAATCGAATTGTCGGCAGAGTTTTAGCTGGGGAGACGGCAACTTTAGTCAATAATTACGCCGATGAAAATATGTTTGTTAGCAGTGAGAATGTTACAGTGAATGATCCGAACAATGAGAAAGGACAGGGAGTGGGTGCAGAAGCATTCACGAAGCCATCTTTTTTCATGGAGACCCTCGGTTGGGATTTTGATTCGATCTGGATCTGGAATGAAGATGCCAAACGTCCATTACTGCAAAGTAATTTGGAGCAAATTAACGAAGATCATATTCCAAAGCCGAAGCTTGATCAGAACGAAAATGGATACTACATCATCCGTTCGATTAGCGAATTAAAGACCATTTCAGAATTTCCAAATGAAAATTATATATTGGAAAACGATCTTGATTTTGAAGGGCAGCTATTTGAACCCCTATTTAAGGGGACGCCTTTCCTCGGCACATTTGATGGAAATAATAAATCGTTAAACAATGTTAAATCAGAAAACGGCGGCTTATTCCATCTTAATGGCGGAACGATTAAAAACCTAGCTATGGTCGATGCAAGCGTCACTGGCGGGAGTAATATAGGCATACTCGTTAACACGAACAACGGAACGGTAGAGAATAGTTATGTAACGGGCACAATCGAAGGCTCCAGCACGGTGGGCGGTCTAGCGGGCTATTCCAATGGCATCGTAAGAAACAGCTATTCTACTGCAGATGTAACGGCCCAGCTGAACCAAGCTGGCGGCCTGATCGGAATTACAAACTCAGGCAGTTTAACGGAAAACGTGTATGCATCTGGAGCTGTTCAGGCGCTTAGAAGCAATGCAGGCGGAGTGACTGGCTACGCCTATAATGAGACGGTTGTTAGAAACGTTATTGCTCTGGGTCCTTCAGTCGTGACGCCGACGATGGCGAACCGTGTGGTGGGGCGAGTCCTTGCCGGGCATACCGCAACGCTTGAGAATAATTATGCGTTCGATGGCATGATTGTGGATGTAGAAGGCGAAAGTATTGCCGCTGCTGACAACAGAAAAGGTTTAGGGCTATCAAAGCAACAGGTTGAAGATTCCAATACGTATATCAATATATTGAAATGGGATTTTGAGTCGGTTTGGATGTGGAATGATGCTTTAAAGCGTCCGGTATTGAACAGTAATCCTGAAGAGGCAAGCGAGCCTGTCGTGCCTTTGGAAAGAAATGAAGCTGGTTATTACAAAATCAAGTCCATTGCTGATTTGAACGTCATGGAAAGCTTCCCGGCAGAAAAGTATATTTTGGACAATGATTTGGATTACGCCGGACAACCGGCTGAGTCACTATTTAAAGTGGTTTCGTTCACCGGTGTTTTGGATGGCGATGGGAAGAAAATAGTTAACTTTAATTCTTCAAGCGGCGGCTTATTCCATCTCAATGGCGGAGTGATTAAAAATATAGCCATGATCGATGCCAGCGTCACTGGCGGGAGCAGAATAGGCATACTCGTCAACACGAACAATGGCGAGTTAGAGAATAGTCTTTCAACAGGCTCCATTACAGGCTCCAGCACAGTCGGCGGTCTAGTAGGCTATTCCAATGGTATCGTAAGAAACAGCTATTCTACCGCGGATGTAACCGCTCAGGTAAGTCAGGCCGGCGGCCTAATCGGAATTACGAACTCGGGCAGCTTAACAGAAAACGTGTATGCGTCTGGAACCGTTCGGGCGATGACGAGCAATGCGGGCGGAGTGACTGGATACGGATACAATGATACGGTCGTCAGAAACGTCATTGCCCTGGGCCCTTCGGTTACGACGCCAACGATGGCGAATCGGGTGATGGGGCGAGTTCTTGCGGGGCACACGGCAACGCTTGAAAATAATTATGCATTTGATGGCATGATGGTGGATCGGGAAGGTGTTGCTGAAGGATCCTTAACAAGCCTGAAAGGATTAGGACTATCTGCAACTGAAATAGAGACTCCATCCACTTATACGGACAGATTAGGTTGGGACTTTAACGCTGTTTGGAGATGGGACGGTATTGGTAAGCGGCCTGTTTTACAATCGGTATCCGAAGGCAACGAAGGCGAGCCGGTTAGCCTGATTGGGCTTGAGCTCGAGGGGCTGCTTGCGCTGGCCGTTGGGGAGAGTGATCAAACGGTGACTACCGCTGTATACAGCGATGGAAGCCGTGAAAAGGTAGAGATAAACGTCACCTATACAAGCAGTGATCCGAGTATAGCGGAGATCAGCGCTAGCGGTGTAGTAACGGCGAAGTCGGAAGGAACCGTACTCATCACGGCAGAGTATGATGGCTTGACTTCATCCTATGAGCTAACAATCTTGACTCCGAAGCAGGTCGATATGGAGGGGGTCAACCAAGGCATGGATGCGGAAGCCACGCTGATTAGCTCTCCGTACCTTAAATCATTGGTATTGGTCGACAAGCAAATATGTGATCGCAAGAAGTTCTATCAAGGCAGCTCTTCGTGCTGAAGGAAGGATTCTCCATGATGCGAGATTGATCGGCCCGACGCTCCTCCGGCTGATATCGTACAAGTCATGCTTACGCTGATCACTCGCATTGCGGGTGATTGGAGAGACGTAAATAGGGGCGTGGAGAGAATAAGCAAGTTCGAGGACATAGCTGGAAAATTCATAAAAAATCGCCCGTTCACCATCGGTGAGAGGGCGATTTTTTTACTCCTCTTCCTCCGTGATAACCGTGACCGACGCGCTTGCTTCGCGAGTTGGTCCGTTATCCGATGTTAGCTTCACTGAATTAACGATGAGGGTGTCTTCCTCCACATCCGGAAACACGAACGGTACTTGCAGCGTCTCGCAGGCTCCGACCTCGAATCGCACAATTCGCACTTGTATGCCGAGCAGCGGGTCGGTCAGCAACACGTTCAATAGCGGGACATTGCCCGTGTTGCATGCCCGAATAGTGAATGCGTTGATGAGGGGGAAGTTGGCAGAGGATGTACCTCCGTGTTTGCCCTGAATCAACCGCGAGAGTCGGTTTGCATCCTTGTCGAAGTCATGCCACCGGATGAGATCAATACCGAAATCGCCCTGCGCCTGAATCGGGCAGAATCTCCGGCTATGCAAGCATGGCTGGCGGAAGCGGCGGAGTAAAATAAGCCCTTTGAACAAAAGCATGAAGGCTTTATATGGATACCGAGTAGAAATCGATGGACCATATTCGAAAATAAGTACAAGTCCATTTTCCATAAATACGGAGTGGAATTTGATGCATAGCGAACGTAAATGAAGAAGAAGGAGCTGCCGGAAAATATATGCATAAAAATGAAAGAACTCTCCGAGTCTGGAGAGTTCTTTACATTGAGTACCGATCCACTTATTCACTTCATGAATAACATCAAAAACGCAGTCATGTCGGCGGGGCTTCACAAGACGCTGAAGACCCTGTTTTAGTCCTTTCTGCAAGTTTAGTAATGGACTCAATGTCTTGATCCGTTAATTGATCAAGGAAATGTTTGCGAATTGCCTTAGAGACTATGGGACGGGCATCATCCAATGCCGATTTTCCAGCCGAAGTGATGATGACTTGAACACCGCGATCTGTGTCTAATGGTTTCCTCATCACAAGTTTGCGTTTTTCCATCCGCGTCAGATGATGTGATAATCGACTCTTATCCCAGTCCATCGAGTCGGCCAATTCCTGTTGGCGAAGGCTACCATTCCCCAAAAGGACTAACCGATCCAATACCCCATAATCACCCTCTGATAGTCCTGTGTGCTCGGACATCTCTTTGATTACGCGACCGAAAATGCTCTGAAAGGAGCCTTTCCACATATGCCATATTCGCATTTCCTCTTCGTTTAGCTCGTTCTTATCCATAGGAACATCATAGCACGGTTGACGTGTCAACCACAATATGCTACAGTTGATTCTAGTTGACGCGTCAACCTATGGTCCCGGTTTATTTCAGGGAACCTGCTTGACCGCTTCCTTCCAGAAACGGTTTGGCTAATCTTTCTTCAAGAAAGGAACATTTATTATGAAAATCAACATTAGTTCGCCTAGTCCAGTCGTCTCGGTGAAGCCGGTAGTGCTACCAGCCCCAGATCGTGGTGAGAATCTGCAAGTGCGAGTGTCCGCGCCCGCGGTTGGGAGTGAATTGCCTATTATAGTTTTCTCGCACGGCTATGGCTGGTCGTTGGACGGCTACGGCCCGTTAGTCGACTACTGGGCTGCTCACGGCTTCGTGGTCATTCAACCCACTCATCTCGACTCGAGGACGCTGAACCTTCCTTCTGACGATCCCCGTACGCCACGGATCTGGCGTTTCCGAGTCGAGGACCTGAAGCGCATCCTCGACCAGCTTGATCTTATTGAAGCTTCCGTTCCCGGTCTCAGTGGGCGCCTCGATCGGAGTCGCATCGCCGCGGCCGGACACTCCTGGGGAGGCCAAACGGTGAGCATGCTGCTCGGCGCGCGAGTCCTCGATAACCACGGCGAGCCGGGAGAGGACATGTCCGACTCGCGGATCAAGGCGGGCGTGCTGTTTGCCACGACTGGCAAGGGTGGAGCTGACTTGAGTCCGTTCGCGGCAGAGCACTTCCCCTTCATGAACCCGAGCTTCGCGGAGATGAGCACGCCGACCCTCGTGGTAGCAGGGGACCATGATCACTCTCAACTGTCCACTCGGGGGCCCGACTGGTTCACCGACCCGTACTTCCTGAGCCCGGGCAGCAAGAGCCTGCTCACCCTCTTCGGGGCAGAGCACTCGCTCGGCGGGATCTCCGGTTACAGCGTCGCGGAGACGACGGACGAGAGCCCCGAACGAGTTGCCCTGATCCAGCGACTCACGTTGGCCTACCTTCGCAACGCGCTCGACCTCGACGATTCCAGCTGGCCGGCATCTCGTGCGGCTCTGGAAGAGAGCGCCATCCCGTTGGGGCGTATTGAGTCCAAGTAAGGGTCTGACGGGCGGTAACGACCCGACAGCCACGACAATGCCTACTTGCCCTCATGGTAGTATAAATATTTCTATGAAAATAACGAAGGAGCTGCCGCAGCAGCTCCTTTCGCATTTTTCGTCGATAGTGCGAAGGGGTTTCACCAGCAAAACCTTGAAAAACTAAAAGCGAAATAGAGGTGTTACAGATGCTAACGAGAAAAATTTTACACATTTCTAACCTTGCAAGGTCAAACCCAAAATTCAGGTGAAAAGTAGGTAGACTCAGGACAAACGATCTCTATAATGGAATAAGAGACATATGATGCGAGGGGAAAAGGTGAGACGCTTTGAAAGCAAATCGGATGGAAGCATTCAGCGATGGCGTTTTGGCCATTATTATTACGATCATGGTGCTGGAATTCAAAGTGCCGGAAGGCCATGACTGGCATGCGCTAGTTGAACTTGGACCAAAAATTATTAGTTATATTTTCAGTTTCGTATATGTCGGCATCTACTGGAACAATCATCATCATCTGCTGCATATGGTTCGAACGATGAATGGACGGTTGATGTGGCTCAACTTGCTGCTCTTATTCTGGCTATCCCTTGTGCCGTTCACGACAGCTTGGATGGGGGAAAGCCATTTTGCACCTACTCCAACGGCGCTGTACGGGATTATTCTATTGCTAGCGGCGTTCTCGTATTGGCTGCTTCAGCGCATGATTATGAACCAGCATTCCGGCGATTCCTCATTCGTCGGAGCGATAGGAAAAGACTGGAAGGGGAAACTATCTCCTTTACTCTACTTGACTGCGGCCTTGACCGCTTATGTGAGTGTTTGGATATCCGGTTTCTTTTTTGTACTTGTTGCCGTAATCTGGTTCATGCCGGATAAGCGAATCGAGCACGCTTTGAGAAGCCACTAAGAAAAACTCTTCGATTCTCGAATACGGGCGGGCTTCGAAGAGTTTTTTTTGGTTTATAGAGTGGGCCACTATGGCTTTCTCTTTTTTGCTGCCCTGTTGAAAAACACAATTGAAAAACGTAGAGAGGCAAGAAACCTAAATTCCACAAGTGTTGTTGCCTCCGTTGATATTGTTGCATCATCCCTTCTGGGGATAATTATGTGGTGGATTAAGGATGGTACCGAATACAGCGCTGAATACATAGCGGATCAAATTACCTTGATGTATAGAAGAAGGTATCTGTAATCGGTTAGACATAGGAACATTGCAAGTATTCCCAGCACTCTATATCATGGACGTATCTTCAATAAAAGCCTAATTAAAGGAGTGTTGATCGGTGATCACCATTTACGAGGAACAGCGGCAAGGAGCTGTGGCGAACACGGTCGAACATGCTCAAGCATCGCTGGAGAAGTGCCTGGACGTCATCCGACAGATGGATGGCTCCACACGCAGTCAGGTCAGCATTCAGCATATAGATAACATGATCATGATCGGCGGCGGCAGTCACGAGTTCATTGTGACAGTGGAGACAAGCACGGCCATTCACAACCTTCTCGGTTCGCAGAAGGAAGAAGACGACTTTGTTGAGATAACAGTAGGCGGCCAAGCCTGTGAGTTTCCTCAGCAGTACATCGTAAGCCTTGAGCTTGTTGAATCTGCGCTTCAGCAATTATTAACCGATACATCCGCCGAACTGCACTGGGAAATCATCGAAAAATAATATTGACAGCCAGTTTTGATATCCTGGCCCAGGAGGAGAAGAATATGCACACATGGGAAAGCTTAATGAAGCAATTAGAGCAGCTGGGCATTGACGGCAAAGGGACGCTGTTGGTCCATTCTTCCATGAAGAGTATGGGGCTGGTCGAAGGCGGCGCGGACACGGTCCTCGATGCGCTGACAGCGTATATGAAAGAGGGGCTGCTGGTGCTGCCCACCCACACGTGGTCTTATATCAATGCGGATAATCCAAGATTTTACGTGGACCAATCCCCATCCTGTGTCGGAGTCCTGCCGGAGCTTTTTCGAAAACGCCCGGATGTGGTGCGTTCGCTGCACCCCACGCATTCCGTGGCAGCATTAGGTCGGGATTCCAAAGAGTTCACAAGTGACGATCATCGTTTTGATACGCCATGCGCTAGGGGCTCCGCTTGGGGCAAGCTGCTTGACCGCAAGGCGACGATTTTGTTAGTGGGTGTCGATTTAAAGCGCAACACCTTTATTCATGGCGTCGAGGAGTGGGTGGACATACCGGGCAGGTTAACGGATGGCCATGAGAAGCTGTACACGGTGTTACCGGATGGGACGGAAATCCCCGTACCTTCACGCAGACATTGCGGGTTGTCGTGGTCGGAGCATTTTTGGAAAGTCGATGAGGTCCTGGAAAGTCGGGGCGCGATGCATAAGGGGCATCTTGGCGATGCCGTTGTCCGCGTATGCGATGCAGCCGCGGTGGCGGATGTCATAACGGAAATGCTCAAGCACAATCGGGATTTGTTCTCGGATAATCATCCCTTGGGTCATTCAGTCAACAGCGATTGATCGAAAAGACGGCAGGGACTGAGTGGCCAAGTGTAGGGTATAAGGGCTTCATACATAAGTGCAACAAGCGAAAGGGGCTGGTTACCGCTAGCTCCTTTCGCTTTTTTTGCCGATAGGTATCCGTTAACTTAAGCGGAACGCTAGAGACTGCAGCGAGCCTACAAAATCATCATTGAGGGCCGGGGAACCGGCCCTCTTGACTCCATACATCACACAGGCAAGTAGATCGTGAACACCGAACCCTCGCCGACCCCGCTTTCCACCTCAACTAAGCCCTGATGAGCAAGGATGTTATGTTGTGCAATCGCAAGCCCCAGCCCGGTTCCGCCGCCGGGACGAGCTCTGGAATGGTCCGCCCGATAGAATCGGTCGAAGATATGGGGCAGATCCTCCTCGGAGATGCCAGCTCCATTGTCCTCAATTCGGATTCGGGCATATTGCTGCTGTCGATCGGGCAGGTGTACCGTTTCCGCATGGATGCGGATTTGCCCGCCGGTATTCGTATAGTACACGGCATTCGTTAGAATGTTGTACAGTGCCTGAAGAATGCGGAATTTCTCCACCGAGACGAGGATAACCTCATCTTCGGCATGCAGGGACAGCTGGATTTCTTTATCCTCGGCCATAAACCGGGTTTTCGCCAGCAAGTCTTCCAGCAGCGCAACCAGGTTCTCCTCTTTAGGTTGCAGCTCTGTCATGCCGGCTTCAAGCCTGGACAAGTCCAGCACATCATGAACCAAACGCGATAGCCGCAATACTTCATCGAGAATCGAGGCTTGCTTGTCGGCAGTCATGGGCGCCCCCGTCTCGTGAGCCAGCTCCAATTCCCCTTGGATAATCATCAGCGGCGTTTTCAATTCATGGGTGACGTCGGACATCAGCTGCTTTCGGGTGCGCTCCGCCTCAGCCAGCGAATCGTTCATCTCGCGGAGAGCCCTGGAAATCGCGCCGAATTCATCCTTCCTGTGCTCGGGAAAGACTGCGGGGGTGCCTCCTTGTTTGATAGTCTTGATGCCGTTGATGATTTTGCGGATCGGGCTTGTCAGCCTCCACGACAACAACAAGATTGTCAGCAGCGCGGCAATGCCGGTGAACAGCAGCGAAGCGATGCCGATATTGGGCAGCATCCCGTACCACATGGTTTTGAACTCGTGGATCTTGTACTGCTGCTCGTTCATCACGTACAATCTGCCGATCCTCTGGTCCCCCTGATCAAGCGCCAGCATGTAGCCGTCACTGCGAAGCTCATCTGCGCTTAGTTCTCCTTGCTGATACAAGATTTGTCCCTCCGCGGATAACACGATCTCGACGAAGGGTGCGGCAGATTCAAATCTTGCGCTCCGAATATTTTCCCAAGAATTCCCGTTACTTCGGTAATATTGTTCAAACTCCTTCCTCAAGGATTCAAAAGCTTCCTTCTCCTCAAGATAGGCCAAATCGCGGGTGATATAAAACTGCACATGCGTGACCGCAAGCAGAACAAGCATAATAAATACGATCAAAACGCCCATCGACAGAGTCAGCCTGGTTTTAATTTTCATGTGCCGCTCCGAAACGGTAGCCGAAGCCGTACACCGTTTGAATGTAGTCTGAGGACGGGGAGCCCTTGTCAATCTTCTTTCGAAGCTTGCTGATATGGGAGTCCACCGTCCGTTCGTCAACGATAAACTCCTCCTCAAAAGCATGCCGCAGCAGCTGCATGCGGCTGTACACCCGCCCAGGCTTAGACGCTAGCAGGTGCAAGAGCTTAAATTCGGTTGGTGTAAGATGCAGCTCTTGCCCTCCTTTAAACACCTGCAGGCTGTCCTCGTCAATCTTCAGATCTCCTCTTCGTAGCACACTGCCGGCCCCGTCATTCCCATGATGGTTCATGCGTCGCAATAAGGAGCGGATGCGTGCAGAAAGCTCCCTTAAGCTGAAGGGCTTCGTCAGATAATCGTCCGCCCCCATCTCGAGCCCTATGATTTTGTCGGCTTCCTCCGATTTGGCTGTAACCATGATGATGCCGGGAGACCCTGACTGTCTGAGCTGCCGGCAGGTGTCCAGCCCGTTCATTTGCGGAAGCATCCAGTCCAATATCACGATATCCGGTTTATGTTGCGTATACAGCTGCAGGGCCGTTTTGCCGTCCATCGCGGTCAGACAATCATACCCTTCGGTTTGAAGATACGATTCCATGAGCGACGCAAGTTTCGTTTCATCCTCAACGATCAGCACCTTGGTTCCCATTCCCACACTCCCAGACCTAACCATTTTGATTACTACATAAAGAATAGGGGCTGCCTCCACAATCTGTAAATACCTTCACCATAAGTTCGCAACATTTCGCTGGTAATATAGCCATCAAAGATAACGTTTGACAGATGGAGACATGAGCTGCGATCATCCATCAAGAAAATGATACCGAGAGTTCAGCTTGGCGAAGCATCCGGTGACAAGGAGTGGACACCATGTTCGAAACCATATTCAGCATCATGCTTACGATCGCTATGACCCTGTTGTGGGGAATCGCCGGCATAACGGCTGCAGGCCTTCCCTACGCCAAGACCAGCCGAAGCTTAAACCAGAGAAGCACATTCCTGCTCTGGGTGACTGGCACCGCCCTTGTACTGAGCGCCGCTTGGTACGGTGCGATCACCCTCCAGCTTATCAAGGATGGCTGGTTGTTTGTTGAAGGGACGGTCAAGATGCTTGTCCCGCTGACACTGCTTCCTCAGTTGTATATCGTGGGAGCAATTCTTCCCCGGTTAAAAAGCTTACGGAATTCCGGCGAAGAATCGCCCACACCGTCATCACGGGAAGCCGCGGCCCAGCCCTCCATATTGCTGTCCTTTTTCGCGGCTGCGCTCGCATCCGGCATCTCCGCCTTCAGTACCGTCTTTGCCCAACCGGTTCTGCCCGGCCTGTCTCAGGTCGGTTATCGCTTCTTGCTGGTTGTGCTCTTATTGCTTGTACCGGCGATTTTTGCAAATCGAAGGTACATGAAGGTGAAGAGGGGGAAAACGCTTCGGCGCGGGCTTGTTGCCAGGCTATTAAAATTCGCGTTTGCAGGCATTCTTACGGCCATGGTAGCTATAGCCCTGCTGGTAGGTAATGTACTGGTGGGTGTCCAGGTCTCCAAGCTGCCGGAAACCTCCGATATGATGAATCACGACTGGATGGATGAGGGAGGCGGCACGGCTACCCGGATGTCGGGAGGCTCCAATCATCAGCATCACGTTCATCATCCACCCGATTCGGCCGACTCAAGCCAAGTCGAAGTAGCTTCTCTGACAGGCGACATTTCGCAGCCCGCCGATCGGACATTCGAGCTGGTGGCGCAACGGAAGGAGTTGACGCTCGATTCCGGGGCCGTCGTCGATGCCTGGACGTATAACGGTGAGATCGCTCCCGAGCTTAGAGTAAAGCAAGGTGAAATGATTGAAGTGAAGCTGGTCAATCAGGATATTGATCGCGGCGTCACTATCCATTGGCATGGCTATAACGTACCGAATGCCATGGACGGCGTCCCGGGGATGACGCAAAACGTCGTTAAATCCGGACAATCGTTCACATACAAGTTTCGGGCCGAGCAGGAAGGGACCTATTGGTTTCACTCGCATCAGCAAGCGGCGGAGCAAGTGGTGAAAGGGCTGTTTGGCACCCTGATCGTCGAGCCGAAACAGGAAACCGAAGTTTACGATGAAGAGGTCACAATGATTAACCATCGATGGGAGACCGATCAAGGATATCAAAAAGCATTCGGAAACCACGACGAGTTCCAGTGGAAGCAGGTGAAGCCGGGGAAAATCGTGAAGCTGCGAATCATCAATGCCCATAATCTTTCGGAGAAATATCTGCTGCAAGGAGCCGATTTCCGAATCGCCAGCATCGACGGCGTACGGATTCAAGACCCGCAGCCCCTGTCCGACGAAACGGCATTTCGGCTGGGGGCGGGCGGCCGATACGACGTAGTCTTCACGATGCCGGACCGTCCGGTCTTCTTTAAGCTCGGCGATGCCAAGAACGAGAGCAATCCGGGAATGGTTTTTTATGCCGGGAGCGCTCCGGAGAGGCCGGTCTTCCAGGCTGAATCGGCTGAGTTTGACCCATCGGATTACGGGAAACCTGTCGTGAACGATGTTAAGGCAGCGAGCCAATTCGATAGGGAATTCCACATGATCCTCGGCAATGAAATGGGATTTTACAACGGCAGGTTTCATTTTCTATGGACGATCAACGGGGAGGTGTATCCCCGGGTTCCGACCTTCGTCGTCCAAGAAGGCGACAGGGTCAAAACGACATTCGTGAATAAAAGCTTGGGCGAGCATCCGATGCATCTGCACGGGCATCATATGACCGTGTTGAAGAAGAACGGCAAGAAAGTAGCGACGCCATGGCTGACGGATACGTTAAACGTCTTGCCGGGCGAATCGTATGAGGTCGCTTTTATCGCGGATAACTCGGGGATGTGGATGGACCACTGCCATAACCTGGATCATGCGGCTACCGGCATGACGCTGCATCTCATGTACGATCATGTGCTTCCTTCTTATGAAGTAGGGACACGGTCTGGAAACTTGCCGGATTAGGGAATGGGGCGAAGGCAAGTTTTTGCTTTAGGTGGGCATAATGGAACCATTGCATGCGACAGAAAGGAAGGATTGGCATGTCTACGGAAATGGATCACCCCTGTGTCATCTTGCCTGAAGAGCAAGCGCCCGAAGGTATTCAGGATTGTGAACGCTGCGAACTGTTCAAACAGCGGAATCGCGTCATCTGGGGGGAAGGCAATCCGCAAGGCTCGCTGATGATGATCCTGGATAATCCGGGAGCCCGGGAGGACCGGGAAGGAAATGAGTTCTTATGCGGTACCCGGGAAACCCTCCAACTCGGCATGAGGGAAGCGGGTATGGATATACATACGGTTTATGTCACCTATTTGCTGAAACGCCGGCCAATCCGTGCTTACGATAAACCTGCAACCCGAGCGGCCTGTCTTCCGCATCTACAGTCGCAGATCCTTCAGAAGCAGCCGCTAGTACTATTTGGCTTTGGGAATGCCGTGGCCGAAGGATTATTCCCGCAGAAGGAGAATGCCACCGTCAAGGAGCTTCGAGGAAGCTGGCAAGAGTTCCAAGGGGTACCGATCGGCTTTACCTATCACCCGCTGGCAGTAAGAAGAAGGCCCAATTTGCTAAGGTTCTTTGTTGAGGACTTGAAAGCTTTGAGGGAGAAGTGGGAGGACAGGGCAGCAAGGGAAACATAAATCAACGAATTCTATGAAAAGAGAGCTGCTACGTTACCAATAGAACCTTCGGGCCTCCTCGACGAAGAAATTCAGAAAATAGGCATACCAGAAGTACGTAGAGACAAGACTGCCTAGAAACGGAAAAGAGGGTATATTATTTTTATTGATCATATCGATTATTTCAGTAAACACGATCGCGCCGATTATTATTGGATTGGAACGCGGCTTCAGTAAAGAAGTTTACATGGATAGTCTAAAAGTGATTCCTATGATGTGGATCATCGTCGTGTTATGCGTAAAGCTAGTTGCGGGCCCTCTCGTTGGTAAGGTGATGCCGAAATTTGTGGGACAGACCGATGGATTTAATGCAAGAGTATTACTAAATATCGTACTAAATGTAACGGTATTATCTCTTTTGCTCTCCATCATAGGCCCTATGGTTGGTACCAAACAAATAAGTCTGGACCCGTTTAAAAATTTCCTCCATACTTGGCCTCGAAACTTTGGCGTAGCGTTCTGGATTGAACTGTTGATCGCACAGCCTATAGCAAGATTCGTTATGAAAGTTTTACATTCAAGACAGGCGGGTAAAGCGGCGAGTGCACATTCGTAATTTTGAAGCTATATGCAAAAAATATAGGTGATTCAGCTAACGGAGAACCAACGATAGATGAATATTTATGGCGGATGAAGGAGAGCGAGTATATTTATATGTAGACCCATATTGAAGGAGGAAAAGCCAGATGTTGTGCGATTTACAAGGGGAAGCGAATATGTCACCGATCGTGGGAATGCTGTTTTCGGCTGTGAAAGAAAATAGCCAGCGACTTCAACTGATCACGAAGGGGATGTCGCAGGAAGAAGTCGATTACAGGGGGCTCAATGGCAGCTTTAATAGTACCGCCCAATTAATAAGACATATCCTGTATGTTGATTTGAATTGGGTGTACCGAATGAAAGGCGAGCCTCTTCCTCAATCTTTACAAGAACAATATGGCCCCATGATTGATGCGAGTAACCGACTTCCGATGGTCAAAGGCAAGGCTCTCAACACCCTGATATCGGAGTATGAAGATGTGTTAAACATGTTGAAAGACACCTGCACCCAATTACAAGATGCTGATCTAGACCGAGTTGTCACATTTGGCCATGAGAATGAAAAGCAAGCCACCATTCGCTGGGGATTATGGCATATGGCTGACCACAACCGATACCATCAAGCGCATATTAATCTATTAAGAAAGTGGTATGCAGAAAATTCAATTTCAAAATAAAAGGGGTTATAGGGCAAGCAATTGTCGTATTGAATCCATTTCCAATAAATCAGGGCCCTCTTATGAATGAGAGAGCCCTGATTTATTGGATATTGCGCACTTGCAACCCGGAGCAGACACCGGTTTTTCAACCACTTACATGTTCGCCCGGACTTACCGGGTTACTCCGGCGTTCCTTGCGTTACCCCATGAACATACGTCTGCCAAGGGGTGTCCAGTGCTCCTTGCCCCGGGTTATAGGTAAAGAAGTACTCGACGGTATCCCCATGCTTCAAGTTATTGACAGGGTAGGTATAGCTGCCGTTCCCCGTTGGGGCCATGGCTACGTTCAGCTGCCCGCCATGATTGACCTTATAGTGTAAATCGGCAAAGGTTGCGCCATTGACATAGAACAGCAAGTCATCGCCGATTTTCTTCAGGCCCTTCACCTCATCGCCGATGACAATCACGGTGGATGGTGCCTGCACAACGGTAATGGTAGCGCTGGTTGTTTTATTGCCGTCAGCGGTCGTCGCCTTGACGGTTGTCGTACCCGGAGCGAGCCCGGTCACGAGACCGCTCGGACTCACGGATGCGATGCTGGAACCCGAAACGGACCAGGTGACCTGCTTATTCGTTGCATTGGACGGTGCCACGCTGGCGTTTAATTGAACATTCTGCCCGATTTCCACCTGTGCTGTGGCTGGATTCACCGTTACGCCGGTAACGGGCACGTTTCCCGGATTCTGGCCGCCGCCTTCTCCTTCTTTATACACACGCACATAGTCCACCTGCATCGTTGCAGGAATATCGGACGGATCCGGGGTCCGGCCGCCGTCAAAGGTCCCGCCGATCGCCAGATTCATAATGAGGTAGAACGGCTGATCGAAAGGAGCATTCGGATTGTTCGGCGCCGCTGCGGAATACCATTGATCCCGGGTTACTTTAAAGAAGAACTTGCCATCCACATACCATTTAATGCTGTCCTCTTCCCAGACGACCGAGTAGACATGATAGTCATTGGCAAAGGTTTGCCCCTCAGGGAAGTGATATTCACCGGAAAGATGCCGGTTCGTCGGCCATTGTCCCCCAAAGTGTACGGCGCCGCTCGTTGCCCCAGGCAGGCGTCCTCTTGCTTCCATAACATCGATTTCACCGGAGGATGCCCATGTCCCATACACATTATCCTGCGGAAGCATCCAGAGCGCAGGCCAGATGCCGTTGCCTGTAGGAAGCTTTGCACGGAAGTCCACTCGGCCATACTTAAGGGAGAAATGATCTTTGGTGTTAATCTTGCCGGAGGAGTATTGTGCATACCGACTTGGATCCTGTGGGAAGGATTTTGGCTCGTTTAAGGCCTTGATATTAAGCTTTCCGTCCTGTACATAAACATTTTGTGCATGATCGGTATAATGCTGCAGCTCCGAATTTCCCCAACCCCAGGTATTGGGATCGTCGCTGAGATAATAGCCTGTTTCATAATTCCATTTGCTGAGATCGAGCGCAGTTCCGTTAAATTCATCCTGCCAGATGAGATTCATGCCCTCGATGGCCGAGTCGCTTGGCGTTCCGATCGGAATATCCTCCTGATCGGTTACATCCGGACGGGGAGCATCCGGGTTGCCAATCAAGGTATAGTTGACGAAATTGCTGCCCACACTTCCACCTGCCTGCCCATTTAGCGGATAGCCGATACGGATCTGCATGTCCTCCTGGATCGGCTGGAACCACAGGCCATAGATATGGTCGGCCCAATATCCCCACTGATTGGCATCGGACATGTTGTTGTAGCCATTAGCGGCATATACAAATCCGCTCTGACTCGAATTGTCCAAATCCACCCATTGCCCGTTGATATTGATCTGGTATACGAAATTGCCAAGCTCGGTGCCGATTGGCGCACCCCCATCAATTTTAGGCAGTGGGATGCCGATAGCGCCGCTCGCATCGGCTGTAAAGGTCGTTCCTTCATAAGGCGTAAGGACATAAGAATTTCTTACGGGCTCATTAAAGGTGATGGTATATACGATGTTAGCCGAAGAGGACTTTGATTCTAATTTGACGTTAATCGATTCCGTTACGTTAAACCAGTAGCCGCCGCCTCCGTCGGTGAATTGGCCGAAGTTCTGATCATAGATCCAGCCGCTGGCTGCATTGTTGTCGATATCGATCCATTGGCTGCTGTTTACAGGCTTCACATACACCTTTAAATCATCCGCTACGGCCGCATAGGTTATGGCGGGATCATTGTTGAAAGTCGGATAGGTAAAGCCGGCACCACCCGTAAAACCTGCCGTAATTTGCGGGCCTTGCGTCGGGGTCATCGCCGTGATGGTTGTTTTGTTGATGTTTTGAAAGACAAGTGAATATTCAAGCGTGACCCCATTGGCTTTGGAGTGCAGCTGAATTTCGGTCGTTGCGGAGAGCGTGAACCAATAGCCGGTAAAGCCGCCGTCGTTCCAGTGACCCCAATTCTGGTTATAGACAAAGCTGCTGACACTGTCGATATCAACCCAGCTGCCATTTACTTTCACCTTTACTCCCAGGTCCTGGGCAACATCATTCCAGGTGGCGGAGCCTCCGTTGAAGATCGGCATGACAAAACCGTAGCTGGCCTGACCAACCCCTGATTTTGTGATGACAGGCCCGTCTGCTGCCGAAAAGTAAGACATCGAGGTAATGGTAGTCCCGGCAGCCTCAGCTGCCTGAACCTTCGAAGTCGGCCATAGGCCGATGCCAGCCAGCATCAGGACCGCCAAGAACAAACTCAATCCCTTTTGCCTAAACCGCCTTTCCGTAATGTAAGATCGCCTCATAAATACCCTCCCTTAATCCATTATGGATTCTCCCAGACTATGCGCGCAATGGAAAACGCTTACACCTAAGAACATCTTTATTCTATCGAATTTCATAATCAGAAGGATAGGTACCATTTTTTTGGTTGTGTCCCATTATTTCGGGTTTTAGGCGGGGATAGATCATTCATCAAAAAGGAGTGAAACGCACCCGGCGTTCACTCCTTATGCTGCAGCTATTTCATCAAGGTCTTCATAAAATGCTCTTGGAACCGCTTGGCGTCGACACCGGTGCAGACGTTGACGTTCGGCCGAGCGGTACAACGCGGACGCAGATCGGCAATAGTTCTGCCATAGGAGTGAATGCCTTCCAGATCCACCTGCAGCACCATCGGCTGAACCTCAACCAGGCTCGGGTCGATCGCGACGGCTACCGCCAGCGGGTCATGCAGGGCACAGCCGGTCCGGTCGCCATAGGCTTCCCGGTAGCCTCCGATATAGTAGGAAGTCATGTCGGCCAAGAAGCGGGTCAGGTCCGAATCCAGGTCTCTCCAGCGCTGAATATCCTCCAGACTGAGCTCGGTCTGCATGGTCACGTCCAGGCCGACCAGCGTAATCGGAGCTCCGGATTGGAAGATGAGTTGGGCCGCTTCCGGGTCGGAGTATACATTCGCTTCCGCATGCATCCGGCGGTTGCCCGGCACGCCCACGGCTCCGCCCATTATGATAATCTGACGGACCAGCGAAGATAGCTCCGGCGCCTGCAGAATGGCCGCAGCCAGATTGGTCAATGGGCCGACGCAGATGAGTGTTACCTGCTTTGGATATCGCCGGACCTGATCCACCATAAACGCCGCGGCGGACGTGGAGACCGGCTTGGCTGCCGGATCGGGGAATGCCAGGTTGCCGAGTCCATTCTCGCCATGAAACTGGACGGGATACGACTTCATCGAGGGATGGAACAAGGGGGCGGCTTCCCCCATGGCGACAGGGATTCCGGCTGCGCCAAGTCGCTCCAGCACATGAAGCGTGTTGTGAGTGGCGTTCTCTACCGGAACGTTTCCGAAACAGGTCGTTATTCCCAGGATATCAAGAGCCGAAGAGCGGACGGCATAGGCAATCGCCAGCGCATCGTCCACTCCCGTATCCACATCCAATACGATTCGATGCATTAATCATGCTCCTTCCTCTGACGGTTATGACAGCACCGTGCGAATGTAATGCTGTAGGAATGCCTCTTCACGGACCTGCATGCAGACAGAGGCATTGGTCCGTGACTGCGGACGCCTGAAGTCGACCAGCGTTGCACCGGAAGATACCTGTCCCTTTGTCTCGATATAGACGTAATAATCCTCCATCTCCACAAGGGAAGCGTCCTCGACGACAGCCAGCGCCAGCGGATCATGCATCAGCCGATATCTGCCCTCGTTCAATCGGTCGCTTGCCTCAAAGCTGAAGGTGAATATATGCTGCATGAATGCTCTTAATTCTGCCTGTTCATCCGTGAAACCGTTCATGAGCTGTTGAAAATGAGCCTCGCCGAACTTGGCCTTTCCGGTCACGTCCAGGCCTACCATCGTAATCGGAATCCCGGACTCGAACACCCGGTGCGCCGCTTCAGGATCGCCGTGGATGTTGGCTTCGGATACGGGCGTTATATTGCCCGGCACCTTGATGGCGCCTCCCATCAGCACCAGCTTGGCTTTCTGCGCGATCGACGGGTCTTTGGCGAGCGCCACCGCCAGATTGGTCAGTCTGCCCGTGAATACCAGGGTAATGTCATGTGCCTGTTCCCGCACCTTCCGCACGATGAAATCAGATGCCCTCTCGTTCACCGGCGATTGGCGCGCCTCCGGCAGTTCATATCCGGCCAGGCCGTTGGCTCCATGAATGGCGGTTACGTTCTCGCGGCGGGGGCGAAACAAAGGGGCGTCCGCCCCCATGGCAACCGGAATCTTGTAGCGGGGCTGCGCCAATTCCAGCACACGGAGCGTATTCTCCGTTGCCTGCTTCACGTCCACGTTGCCAAATACCGTTGTAACGCCTTCTATATGCAGCTTATTGGATTTTACGGCATAGATGAGCGCCAGGGCATCATCCACGCCGGTATCCACATCCAACAAGATGTGCTTTACCTGCTCCTGCTCCATATCGTTGTCACTCCCTTATCCATCACTTATGCTTGGTAAGCTCGTCCGCAAGCTCCGGTATCGCCAGGATGTTGCGGCCGATATTCAGGGAGTGGCTGAGCCTGCTGATATGCGGCTGCTTGAGCATCGCCTGCTCCAGTACTTCCAGATTCCAGAAGATGGCCCGCTTGTCGTCATCCGCAATGACCTGGCGGTTCGCCATGACGATGACCCGATGGAAGTTGTTCACGACAAATTCCATATCATGCGTGATCGTGATGATGGTTTTTCCTTCCTGGTTTAAAGCCTCGATCAGATGGGCGAGCCGTGCCATGGCCGGAAGATCCTGACCTGCCGTCGGCTCATCCAGAATGATGACACTGGAATCCATCGCAATGACGGAGGCAATCGTTACGAATTTACGCATGGAATAGGGCAAATTATACGGATTGTCCTTAAGAAACGGGACGATGCCAGCCAGCTCCGCCGCTTTCATGACATTCGCTTTGACCTGTTCCTCCGGAAGGCCGAGCTTGCGGGGGCCGAATTCAATCTCGCTGTACACATCGTTATGAAAGATCTGGTCGTCCGGATTCTGGAATACATAGCCGACCTTTCTCGATATTTGAGCGGTGGTATAATCCCGCGTATTCCAGCCGTCGATGACGACATCTCCCTCGGAAGGCTTGAGGAGCCCGTTCATCATCTTGACGGTGGTCGTTTTACCCGCTCCGTTCTGGCCGACAATAGCAACGGATTCGCCCTTTCGGAAGGACATGTTGACGCTATCCACCGCTTTGTAGCCGTTCGGATAGGCATAGGAAACATTCGTCAAAGTCAGAAAGCTCATGCGTTAACCCCCTTCTTCATCCATGTCTTCACGGCCTCGAGGGCTTCTTTTTCCGTTAAGGGGATACTACCGAGATCCATCCCCCGTTTGCGCATGTCCAGGCCGAACAGCGAATATTGGGGAAGCGCGGCTCCGAATGCTAGTGCGCGCTCATCGGTAAGAATCTTCTGCGAGCTGCCTTGCATCGCCACTTCACCCTCGCTCAGCAGAATGACATTGTCGGCATATTCAGCAATCAGCTCAATTTTATGTTCGACGAGAATGATGGTTTTCCCCTTTTTCTTCATCAGCTCGATAATCTTGAACACTTCTTCCGTCCCCTTCGGATCAAGCTGCGAGGTCGGCTCGTCAATGACCAGCACATCCGGCTCCATGACGATGATGGAGGCGAGCGCAACCCGCTGCTTCTGGCCGCCGGAGAGCTCGAACGGGTTTTTGTCCCGCAAATAATCGATCTCCAGCATTTGGATGACCTGATCCACCTTCTCCCGGATAAGTCCGGGCTCCATGCCTAGATTTTCAAGGCCAAATGCAATCTCTTCAAACACGTTATCCTTCACGCCGCTGATCTGTGTAAAAGGATTCTGGAACACATAGCCGATTTTTTGGGAGAGCTCGCCCATTTCCCATTCGCGGATATCCTTGCCTTCGATCAGCACCTCGCCGCGCAGATCTCCCTTATAGAAGTGGGGGATAAACCCGCGAATGACGTTGCACAGGGTCGTTTTTCCGCCTCCGTTGGCCCCGATCAGCGCATACAGCTTGCCTCTTTCGATCGTTACATTCACGTTCTTAAGTGCATCGGACTCGCTGATCGGATATTGGTAGGATAGATTCTTGATCGTAATGATACTCATAGCGCAACTCTCCAGACGATTAAGATAGCAAGCAGGACGACCAGCAGCATTCGAACCAGCCGGTCATGCTTTGTTTTCTCCAGTTTGTAGATGCTGCTTTTTTTGACATTGGCCGAGAAGGCTCTCGACTCCAGTGTCAGTACCCGTTCCTCCGTGCTCGCCACGGATCCGAGAATGAGCGGACTAAGGGTCGGCAGGAAGGCCTTCATGCGGACAAGCAGCTTGCCTTCGGTTTCAACGCCTCTTGTTTTTTGGGCATCCATGATGACGTGGGTCAGCTTTTTCATCTCCGGAATGAGCTGCAAGGTGGACAAGATGACATAGGTTACTTTGGACGGCAGGCCGATCTGTTCCAGGGAATGGACCAGATCCTTGACCTTCGTGATGCGGAAGAACAGAATGAAGGCCGATGCCACCGCCACGATTTTGGATGTCAGGAACAGGGCGAATTCCAGTCCTTCCCGTTTGATGGAGAAGATGCTCCAGCTCCACAGAATGTCGTTGCCGGGATAGAAGAAACTCTGCAGGATAAAGATGAACACAACAATCATCAGCAGAGCCTTGATCGCCAGATTGGAAAACTCCTTAAAGCTGCCGGCGAAGTAGGCCAGCACCATGCAAATCGGCAGAACGGCGTAACTGAACCCGTAGCCGGGCACGATAAATGCTGCCATGCATAAAGCGATGGTAATCATAAACTTGGTTGTTGGATAAAGACGGCTCAATAAGGACCGTTCGTTATTCACAAGAACCCCTCCTTTATGAAAGCGTATCCATTACGGACTACACGTCATTTCTTTTTGATAAAAGCTGCACCGTAATTGAGCTTGGACAAGTATCTTGGGGACATCTTCATCACGATGACAAAGGCAATGACGTTGCTGATGATTTTGTCGACGCTTTCCACCAGGATTTTGGTTGAGAATACCGCTGTCCAGATCTGCTGACCGGAGGCCAGGAATGTAGCAACCACGGCATCCGAAGAGTTGCCTGTCGCTCCGCCGAACATCAGCACCTGGATCGGAGAAGCCACGATCAGAACGGTCAGTACGACAGCGAATGAGGACAAGATGACTTTCCACAGCTTCGTATACATGCCTCTCATGGAGAGCAGGCCGACCACCAGACCGACGGCCATTTGTACAGGCGTAAATGCGAACGAGACCGGGTTCGTTATGCCGACAACCAGATTGGTGCTGGCCCCCGTAATCATACCGACCCAAGGACCGGCGATCATGGCCGTGAGAATCGTTCCAATGGTGTTCAGGTAGATCGGCAGCTTGAGCAGCAGTATAATTTGCGCGCCGACAAAGTTGATTGCGATCCCAATCGGGATCAACAAAATGGCCAACAACGAAAAATCATATTTAAATCCGCGTTTGATTCCCATTGATTTTTCCCCCTAGAGCATAGTTTGTTTTCAAGCAATCCCTATTCGTCCGCTAAGATGGTATGAAGCGCGACCTCGACCATGTCGTGGAAGGATTTCTCGCTGTCTTGATGGGACGAACGTTCATTGGTCAGCAGATGGCTGCCTACCGTCAATATGGACAGGGCCCTGACGCCGTATTTCGCAGCCAGCGTGTACAGGGCAGCGCTTTCCATCTCAACCGCGAGCACGCCGAAGTCCATAAATTTATGAAGACGGTCCAACGTTTCTCTATAGAATTCATCGGAGTTATAGATATTGCCGACAAAGACATTCACCTGCTTCTCCTGAGCCAGTCGATGGGCTTTGCTTAACATGTCATAATCAGCGGTCGGCGCGTAATTGCAGCCATAAAATATTTTTTCCATCAGATTGCTGTCCGAGGATACGGCTTGGGCCAGTACGATGTCGCGGACCTGAAGCTCTTTTTGCATGGCGCCGCACGTACCGATGCGGATCAGCTGTTTGACACCGTAATCCTGAATCAGCTCCGTCGCATAAATGCTCATGGTCGGGTTGCCCATTCCTGTACCTTGGACCGAAACGGGAACTCCTTTATAAAGGCCGGTGTACCCGTACATGCCCCTCACTTCGTTGTAACAATATACCTCCTCCAAAAAGTGCTCTGCCACAAACTTCGCCCGCAGCGGATCGCCGGGCAGCAGCACACGTTCAGCGATTTCTCCCTGCTTTGCTCCCAAATGTATGCTCATCTTACTCCTCCTGCTTACTGGCCTCCCTCTTAAGAAAGCGCTTTATTATTGATCTGCCTTCATCATAGTCAGAATCGGGGGGATAACCAAGACCAGAAAGTTACGGAGCCTAACGGAAAAATGCAACCATGAGGTCTCATGGTTGCATTAATTCCTTGCGGATATTTTCCAAATCCCGTTTGGTCGGTATCGTTGAAATGATGACCACGGGTACCGCATTCAGCACGACAGGAAACGTGCTGATCACAAAATCGATGCCGTGTTTTCGAATCATTTCATCGGTAAGCCCCTCCATAATGGAGGTGTTGATGATCAGCTCGTCACCGATTTCATTCTTGATGAGCTTGGCGACGTAATGGCGGATGGAGAATTCCTCGCCGATCAGCAGGAAAGCCTTTTTGCTGTTATAGCGCAGGCTGGAGCTGATCAACAGCGTCAGCTTCGTCAGATGATAGTCGTTATACTGAATGCCCGGGTAGCGCTGGCTCCATTCCAGCATGCAGCTTTTTACGCTCTGGTACATGGGCCGGCAATCCCTTTGGACATATTCCGTCAAGCTGCTTGCCGAGATGGCGATCAGATCGGGAAGCGCATTTTCCAGCCGCAGCTTCTCGAAGAAATCCCCGATTTCCCAGATGAACCGGTCGTTCATATCAATGGCAGGGAACGCAGCAAGCGCCAGCATGAGAAAATGATTGATGATTTGATATTTTTCCTCTTCGACTTGCACGAGTTTCGCTTTCTCCCTCGATATCATCGCGCTGACTTTCGCATCATCATAATAATTGTATTGGCCCAAGCTGAACATGGCTTGCAGAAACCGGATTTCGTCCAGCGACAGATGAATGGCGTACCGCTGCTCCAGCGCTCTGGCCAATGCGGCAACAGAGGAGTGAAGCATGCTGCTCTCCCAGTCATAGTGCCTGTTGGGAACATCCGCATATTTGCCCTGCAGCACTCGGGTAATCATGATTGCCGCCAGAAAAGACAAGCTCCGCTTAGCGTTAAGAAAATACACGATATCATTCTCCGACTCGATCGCCGTAATGTACTCATGGATCTGGGCTTGGTCTATGTCAGCAAATGGCCAGCCGGAGAATTCATAGGCATCGTAATATAATTTCCAGTAAAAATAACGGATACTGATTTCACTGCCTTTGACCTCAGGCATTGAATACGCGATACGCAAATGGTATCGCTTCAATTCATGGTTGTTCAGCCGGATAATCAGCTTTTTCAGCGAAGAAGAGCTCATATACAGCTTGTCGGCCAGCTCTTCCAGCGAGTAGCGCCCTCCCTCGGCGAATAGCACATCGAGCAGTTGGTAGAAGGTTCTCTGCCTGTACATGGAAGAGATGACCTCGCCAATCGCAACATTCCGTTTATCATAGTGGAGAATGACGCCTTTTCCACGCGAAATCTCAAAATGAATCGAAGGAGGAAGCTCCTGCTTGGCTTCATCGATAATTTTACGGATCGTTTTGTCCGATACGCCAATCTGCTCTTCAATCTCGGCAAGGGTGAACCAGCGATACTCGGAATCGAGCAGGGTCAACAGCTTATGTGTCAGTATAAATTCCTTTTCCATGCGTCTGTTCTCCCCCTGCTTTTGGATTACAAATAAATCCTCCGCGCCTCCTCATTAAAGAACGCAATCACATTCGTATAATCCGTAATATCGATCTGCTGTTGCCGCATGATCTTTTGGATAAAGATAGCATCCGTAAAAAGGGAATTCATCATTCTCTCGCACCATACCGGCGTGTCTTTAAAATAATCCACCAAATGATGAATTTCATCAAACTTAAAATAAAGGATATAACAGACATAATTCTGAAGCAGCATACGGAAACAATGATCGCGATAGGGGTTTGAGCGATTGTCCGAGAGAAAGTCTCTCATCATACCGAATAGCGCCTTTTTATTCACCGAATGCATGTGTATTAAACCGTTCACGTCATTGATCAGCCGCAATACAGCCTCTAGACCTTCTTCAGGGGGCATCTCCAGCTTGGCCGACCATATTCAAAGCCGTCCGTTTGAACGGACGGTAATCCTCTATTGAATTTAATATTAAGATATTCATTATATAGGAATTGAAGTTTCATTCGTCTATCCTCGGCTCTTGTTTGATTTAACTCGTAATTAACGTTTTGGCGCAGATTCTCCTACTCTTTTCCTTATAGATATTCAACATATAGCGGGGCATTCCTCTAGTCCATGATAGAAGACGATACTTCAAAGCAGCGATCCCGTGCCTATCCATGCGGATAAGCTGGCCTGGCACGTTCAATGCAATTCGCAGCATAGGGGTTCCTTGCCGCGTTCGGTCAGAACGAACGCAATGCCATCCCACGTAACCTTCGCAGTCCGTTAATACTGTTCTAGTCAAACGGCGCTTGTTCATAAAGATGCAAATTTCAATTGCCGGGTTTACGGAAAGGGTGTACACTGGGTGCCGAAGTGACCATTATAGAACAGGGTGTGTTTCATATTTTCAGACTGCGCCAATTCTATTTAAATCATCTAAAGCGAAAAATGTTCAACAAAATCGTCGTGCTGTATTCGACCGTCATGATCGTGCTGTTCGCGATTGCGGCAACCCTGGTTTATCAATACCAGACGCAGCGCATACTCCGCGAGCAGACCGATGCGAATCTCAAATCCGCGCATGTTCTGAATATTTATTTGAGCCGGCAGTACGAGGGCATACAGAATATATTTCAGCAGATATATGCAGATGCCACGCTGAGCGATGAGCTGATCTATTTTTTAAACAACGAATATGAGAGTTACCTGAAATATCGGCTGGATTTATACACCAGGACGGGAGAGCAGCGTTTACGGTCTTTTAATACCTTGCTGAAAAACTACCTGGAGCAGGAGTCAAGCGCCAGAAGCGTGTCGATCTACAGCTATCCGAACAATTTTTACATGCATATCAGCCGGACCAATCAGCAGTTGAATAATGAAGCGGGCTCCAAGAACAAGTGGGAGACCTGGTTTGCCCGCCGGGAGCAGCACAGCTGGGATACCATGCCTCAAAACGAGTCCTCGGGTTCATCCGGAGGCTCCGGTCCTAGATCATATTCCTATTCGAGAGAGCTGAAGGACCCGTGGACCCTGAATCGGGTGGGGATGATGAATGTGGAGTTCGACGCCCGGCAAATTTCATCCTGGCTGGAGAACCGAGCTTCGGTAAAAGGCCGGATTTTGGTGTTGAACGCACAGGGAACCGTTATTTACGATTCGGAGGATGAGTACTACGGTCAAACCTATCCCTACCACTTGGAGCAGGAAAAAGCCGGGGACTGGGTGGAGCTGGATGAACCCTCTAAAGTGAACATATTGAATGTCGGCAACGCGGGCCTGTCGGTGGTGGGGATTGTGTCGCAATCCCTGATCAAAGAGAGCACGGAGAGTTTAAGAACCGGACTGATCCTGGTCACGCTTGTGTTTATGGCGGCCAGTTTTGCGATTACGTTTACGATCATTCGAAAGTTCTCGAAAAAAGTGCAAAGGATTATCCGCTCGATGAACCGGATCGGCGAAGGCGATCTGTCGACGCGCATTCAGATGTCCGGCGAAGATGAGCTCCAGCAGATTTCCCGCCGGTTTAACGACATGGGCGACCGATTGGAGCAATATATCGATAAAATGTATACCTCAGAAATCAAGCAAAAAAATGCGGAGCTGGTTGCCCTGCAATCCCAGATCAACCCTCATTTTCTATATAATACGCTCGAATCCATTCGCATGAAGGCGTATTTCGAAGGGGCTAAGGAAGTGGGGCAAATGATATACAGCTTGTCGGTCATGTTCAAGAACATGGTGAAAAAAAGCACGGTGGTTACCGTTGAAGAGGAAATGGACATGTGTTCCGTTTATCTCGACTTGTTCCGCATTCGCTATGACGGACGGCTGGAGACGGAAATCGAGGTGGATCCGGAAATTCAAAGTGTCAGCATTATCAAGCTGCTGGTCCAGCCGATCGTGGAAAACTATATCGTTCACGGGTTTCGCCCGCTGGAAGATAACAATAAAATTTCAGTCCGTGCCCGCCGGGCAGGGGACCGGGTTGTGATCATCGTATCGGACAATGGAACGGGCATACCGGAGGAAAAGCTTACACAAATCCGTGGCACGCTGGACAAGGTTCTGCAGCCTCCCGATAAGGGTTACCGTTCGATCGGGCTCATGAATGTGCATGAACGAATCGTGCTGAATTACGGAAATGATTACGGAGTGACCATAAACAGCACGGAGGGACAGGGAACCGAGGTCCGCATGGAAATACCGATGCTTCGCAAGGGGGAGACGACATGAGGAAGGTATTTTTTGTTGATGACGAGCCTTTGATAGCTCAGGGGTTAGCCACTATTGTGGATTGGCAGAATTACGACCTGCATGTGTCAGGTTCGGCCAACGATGGGTTGCAGGCGCTTGAGCGGTTGAGGGAAGAGCCCGTGGATCTGCTGATCACGGACATTATGATGCCAAGAATGAACGGGCTCGAGCTTATCAAGAAGGTAAAGGAAATGCATCCCCGCACCAAATTCATTGTGCTGAGCGGGTACGAAGAATTTGAATATGTGAAGGTGGGGATCACGCTCGGTATTCAGAATTACATTTTGAAGCCGATCAACATCGAGGAGCTGGAAGCGACCATTAAGCATATCCGAGGGGACTGGGAGCGCGAGGAATTGAAACGGTTTCGCTCCGAGGAGGATTGGAAGATCCTGCGCAGCAATATTTTGCAGCGATGGGTCAACGGCGAAATCAAAAGCTCGGAGTTAAAGCAAAGAGCCGAACTTCTCGGAATTCCGCTGAATTATGTCTCATACCAGGTTTACGTTCTGCGGCTCATATCCGACGAACGCCCGGTATCCCAGCTCTATCGCTTGACCAGCCTGGCCGATGAATTTTGCCGGGCTTTTTCGGAAGAGCTTGGGGGAGATCATGAGGTGATCTGCTTCCCTGATGCGGATGACGACATCGTTGTGATGTCGGTTGCGATGAAAGAACGGAAGGATGAGGCGCGGGAGGGCATGAGCAATGCCATGGCCAAGCTGCGGGAGCTGACCGGCTTGCGCATGTGGTGCTCCGAAGGAAATGCGGGCTTCAATGATTTCAAAGATATTCAGGAGAGCTACAGGATGGCGAAGGGCCATTTCAACGCCTGCCTGATTGCCGGAGATGACATGACCCTCTACAGTCCGCCTGCGGAACCGGAGACCGTTCAGGCTTCTTCGCCGTCCGCTCGTCCCGACACGTTCGCAAAGCTGCTGATCGAAGGAGACGTTCCCTCCTTGCAGGCTTATATCGAGTCCGTTCTCGGCGATGGCAGTGGGGAGCAGACGGTACCCCGGGGAACCTGCTTGAATGCGGCAGTCCAACTGATGATCGCGGCGAAGGATATGGAGAAAAACCCCGATTACAGCGAGATATTTACCCCAATGCACCGGATTAATACGCTCCAGGGTCTCCGAAATCATGTATGGCGTATCGTCGAGCGCAGTCTCGCGCGCCTGCAAGAAGCGGATCAGGGCTATAGCCTGCATGTCTCGTTTCTTGTGGAACAGGTGCAGCATCATTATCCGGAAGAGCTTTCTTTGAAGACGCTCAGTCAGCGGCTGCAGATGCATCCGAATTATTTGGGGCAGCTTTTTCAACAGGAGGTCGGCGCAAGCTTCTCGGATTATTTGAATCAGTACCGCATCGAGAAAGCAACGCAGCTCCTCTTACATACGGATCAGAAGACGGCGGATATTGCGTTCAGCGTAGGTTATACGGACAGCTCGTACTTTTACAGGCAGTTCAAAAAATATACGGGCGTATCTCCAACCGAAATGAGGTCCATGTATCGGATCTAAATGAACAGTAAACCATTAGCGACAGGCTTAGGGTGCATAACCTTTTGGCCTGTTCTTTGCTGTTTTTGGGGGATTCTTTAATTTATCCATCCCGTTCTAGTATTTTTCAACTTGAGCGCGATAGCGCTTACTTGGCACAATGATAGTAGTTAAAGGGCGAGTGATAGAATAGCCGCATCGACAAAGATCATGGGGGATCTTCTACAACAGTCGCATCACTTGTATTTAACAGGGAAGAGGAGGAGTGTTCATGTCGGGGTTCATCAAAAAGGTCATACGCAACCGGTTTATGCTGTTGATGATACTGCCCGGAACCATATGGTTTCTTATCTTTGCTTACTTGCCCATGTTCGGCACCGTTCTTGCTTTTAAGGACTTCCGTATAAGCCCGGACGGATTTTTCGCCAGCGTGTTCAACAGCGAATGGGTAGGGTTCAAAAACTTCGAGTATCTGTTTACAACCAACGATGCCTATATCATTACAAGAAATACGATTCTGTACAACCTGGCTTTTATCATCCTGGGCCTGATCATTGCAGTGGGCTTTGCGATCATGCTAAGCGAGCTTGTCAACAAGCGGACGGCCAAGGTATATCAGACCGGCATGTTTTTGCCGCATTTTTTGTCGTGGGTTATCATCAGTTATTTTGCGTTCACCTTTCTGAGCGTAGACAAAGGGACGTTGAATCAAATCATTACCTATTTCGGAGGAGATCCGATCAGTTGGTATTCGGAAGCGAAGTATTGGCCCTTCATTCTCGTTTTTGTCGGCATCTGGAAAGGCGTGGGCTACAACAGCGTGATTTACCTGGCCGCTATTACAGGGATCGACAAGTCTTATTATGAAGCGGCTGTCATCGACGGAGCCACCAAGTGGAAGCAGGTGCGATACATAACGATTCCGCTGTTGAAACCGCTGATGATCATACTGACCATATTGGCAATCGGGGGCATCTTCCGTTCCGATTTCGGATTGTTCTATCAGCTTCCGAAGGATTCGGGCGCCTTGTATCCGGTTACGAATGTTATCGATACCTTCGTTTACCGTGGACTCATCAATATGGGAGATATCGGAATGAGTACGGCGGCGGGCTTGTACCAATCGCTTGTAGGATTGATTCTGATTCTGGTCGCTAACTATATCGTTCGTAAAATTGAAAAAGATCATGCGATCTTCTAATCCGAGGGAGGTGTACCTATAATGCTGCCGCAGCTATCAACACAAACCGCCAGTCAGCCGGCAAAGCGTTCAAAGAAGAGAGACTACAACGCCATCTCCCCATTGTGGAATACGATTTTCAATATCGTGATCGGCATTTTCTCGTTTTCCTGTATCTTTCCGTTTCTATTTGTTATTATTATTTCCCTGACGGACGAACAGACGCTGGTCTTGGAAGGTTTTAGGCTGCTGCCGAGTCAGTTCAGTACGGCAGCGTATGAATATATTTTCGAAACGGGAGGCGAGTTGCTGTCCTCATTCAGCTTAACGCTCCTGGTCACGGTACTGGGGACGCTGGTGAGTCTGGCGCTGGTTACGACTTATGCTTATGCATTGTCCCGTCGAAACTTTGAATTTAGAGGGTTTTTCAGCTTCCTCGCATTCTTTACCATGCTGTTCTCGGGTGGTATGGTACCTGGTTATATCGTGATGACCCAGTTCCTGCATCTGCAAAACACGATCTGGGCGTTGATATTTCCTTTATCCTTGAGCGCGTTCTCCATCATTGTCATGAGGACCTTTTTCCAAACGACGATTCCGGATGAAATTATCGAGTCCGCCAAAATCGATGGCGCCGGCGAGTTTCTGACCTTTATCCGAATTGTGCTGCCGGTCTCGCTGCCGGGGATTGCAACGATTGGTTTGTTCAGCTCTTTGGGGTACTGGAACGACTGGTTTAACGCCTTGCTGTATTATAACAATCCACAGGCGACGCCACCGCTGCAGTTCATGCTCATGAAGATTGAGAAGAATATGGACTTTCTGACACAGAATGCGCAGAATATCGGTTCATTCGATGCAGCAGCCGGCCTGCCGACAGAGACGGTAAGGATGGCGATGGTCGTTTTGGCGACGCTGCCGATTGTTATGGCGTATCCGTTCTTCCAGCGGTATTTTGTCCAAGGCCTGACGGTAGGCTCAGTCAAAGGCTAATTTCATAAGGTTGTACCCGCATCGCACACGGCCGGAGAAATCCGGCTTTCATGTCCCAGGTGTGTAAGCGGTGCCAATATAGCATTAACCATTAAGTGATACAGGGGGAAAAACACATGTTTAAGAAAAAGATTTCTATACTGTCCCTTGCTCTTGTGCTTCTGCTGACGGTCGTATTGTCGGCTTGCGGCAGCAAGGAAGGCACTAAGTCGAGCGAGCCTGCGAAGGAAGGGGCAGCCGTTCAAAGCGACGGCACGGTCGATGTATCCAAGCTGGATCCGGTCAAACTAAAAATGTACATGATCGGGCCTAACCAGAAGGATCTTCCCGTGGTTCAAGAGGAGATCAATAAATATTTGACGGAAAAAATCAATGCAACGATCGAGATCAGTATGATCGACTGGGGCGATTACAGCCAGCGGATGCAGGTGATTACAAGCTCCGGCGAGAATTATGATATTGCCTTTACTAGCTCATGGGCGTTCGATTATCTTCCAAATGCCGCAAAGGGCGCATTTAAGCCGCTGAATGACCTGCTTGATCAGTATGGAAAAGGCATTAAGGAAACATTGGATCCCCGTTTCTTGGAAGGAACGAAGGTCAACGGCGTGAACTATGGCATCCCGGCCAACAAGGAATTGGCACAGCAGTTTGTATGGCGCTTCAATAAGAAGTATCTGGATAAGTACAATTTGGACATTTCCAATGTAACGACGCTTGAGGATCTCGAACCGCTTCTGAAAACGATTAAAGAGAACGAGCCTGCGGATATTACGCCGCTTGCCGTACCGAAAGGCTTTAAGCCGTACTTGCCGGTCGACTTCCCGCTTGGCGATGAAATTCCGATCGGTATGTACCTGGACACCAAAGACTTTAAATTTGTGAATTTGCTGGATTCACCTGAACTGAAATCGGCGCTGACCACGATGCGCAAATACTATAAAGCGGGTTATGTGCGCGAGGACGTAGCGACGCTGGACGGTATCGATAACATCAAAACCGGCAAATGGCTCGTGGACCGCGAAATTACGCAGCCATACGCCGAGCTGGGCTGGTCCAGAAACGCGGGATATGACATTGTGACGAGACCGATGCATGATCCAGTCATTTACACCAGCTCCGCAGCGGGCTCGATGATGGCCATTTCTTCTTACTCCAAAAATCCGGAGCGGGCGATGATGTTCTTGAACCTGCTTAACACCGATGTGAAGCTCCGGAATATGATTCAATACGGTTTGGAAGGTACGCACTACAAGAAGCTTGAGGAGCCGTACATCGAGGATATGCCTGCTATGCAGGAAAGCTATGCCATGCCTGGATTTGCGCTCGGCAATATGTTCCTGACGTACCTTCATGAGGGCGAGCCTAAAGACAAGTGGGAAGCATTCGAGAAGTTTAACAGCTCGGCTGTGGTAGCTCCTACGTTCGGCTTTAACTTCGACACGGCTCCGGTAAAAACGGAGGTTGCGGCTATCACGAACGTAGCGAAGGAATTTATTCCTGCCCTGTATACCGGCTCCATCGATCCTGAAGAATACTTGCCAAAAGCAAAACAAAAGTTCCAGGATGCTGGCATTGACAAAGTTATCGCTGAAGCTCAAAAGCAGTTTGATGAGTGGAAAGCTCAAAACAAGTAATCCGTAAAAAAGGTTTGAGGGGTAGAAACGGCTGGTCTTCACAGCCGTTTCTCTCTGTCATTCCTTGAAACTTTAAATATAGGAGGTTATTCTATTGAAACGAATCAAACCGGATTATTTAACGAAAGCCCAGTGGAAACGGAGAATGACGGTATGGATGAGCACAGCAGTGCTGGCAGCGTCCCTGGCAGGTTTTGCTGGAGAAGCCGAAGCAGCACAGCCTTACTCATCATATTGGTATCCGAACACGCTGCTGGAATGGTCGCCGTCCACGGATAAGGATGCACTTTTTAACCGGGGAACGGTGAAGCTGGAAGATCAGCGTATCCAGGGCAATAAGGTAAACAGCAATGCCAAGGAGGAAGTGAAGGTTCTATCGATTGCTTCCATGTATCCAAGCACAAGCGGAGCTCCATCCCAAGGCTCGGAGAAGTTCCACACCTATACGTTCAGCAATTGGCAGTATATCGACAAGCTGGTGATGTGGGGCGGCTCGGCAGGCGAAGGATTGATCGTTCCGCCAAGCGCAGACGTGATCGACGCGGCCCACAAGAATGGCGTACCTGTTTTTGGAACCGTTTTCTTGCCGCAAACCGAGCATGGGGGCAAGATCCAATGGATGCATGATCTGTTAAAGCAGCGGGAGGACGGATCGTTCCCGGTTGCAGACAAACTGATTGAGGTTGCTACGTATTACGGATTTGACGGCTGGTTTATCAATCAGGAAACTCAGGGCGGAACGCCGGAAGATGCCGCCAAGATGGCCCAGTTTTTAACGTATCTCCAGCAGAAAAAATCACCGGGCATGGAAGTGATCTGGTACGATTCGATGATCAAGGAGGGACCGGTAAAGTGGCAGGGGGCCTTGACGGATAAGAACGAGATGTTCTTCCAGGCGGGAAATCAGCGGGTTTCCGACAATATGTTTATCGATTTCCGCTGGCAGTTCAAAGACGAGAAGAACGGCAAATACGATTACATCACGCCGTTCTTGAACTCCCCAGCCAAAGCGGCGGAGCTTGGCCGCAGTCCGTATGATCTTTACGCTGGCATCGATGTGGAGGCGAACGGCTACGAAGGCAAGTTCAATTGGCCGGTTGTGTTCCCGGATGGCAAGAAAGCGACGACATCCCTCGGCATTTACCGCCCCGATTGGGCGTTCAACAGCTCCGAAACCCATGAGGAGTATTTGAAAAAGGAGCAGATTTTCTGGGTGGGACCCGGAATGAACCCGGCCAATACCTCGCAGCCTGAAGGGACCGATCCGCTCGCTTGGAGAGGGATTGCGAATGATGTGGTTGCCAAAACCGTGCTCACCGATTCCGAATTTGTTACCCATTTCAATACGGGTAACGGCCATATGTTTGCGGTGGACGGCAAAGTGATGCGGAGCAGAGATTGGAGCAATCGGAGCCTGCAGGATATTTTGCCAACCTGGCGCTGGATCACGGAAACAATCGGCAAGGGTGAAGCCCTTAAGCCTGGATTTGACTTTAGCAAATCCTATTACGGAGGCAGCTCGCTTCAGGTGGCGGGTGCGGTAAGCAAAGGCTCTTCTACCCATGTCAAGCTGTATAAGGCGAATATCCCGGTAGAAGCGACGACGGAAGTATCGCTCGTCTATGCGGACAATGCGAAGGACGCCAAGGTGAAGATTGGTTTGGCATTCTCCGATGCGCCGGATCGGTACGAATTTTTCGAGCCTGACAAGTGGACTGCCACGGGCGCGGATCAGGATTGGAAGCAGGGAAGCTTCAAGCTGAACAAGTATAAAGGCCGTACGATCGCCGGAATCTCGCTTCAATTCGAGTCCGCGGCGGATCAGGCGGATTATCGGGCCAACATCGGCCGTCTGGCGGTTACGCAGGTGAACGACAAGGCGAAGAGACCGCACGCGGTGACCGATTTGAAGGTCATCGACAACGATTTCCGCGACGGGATCTATGGTGATGCGCGCTTGTCTTGGAAGGTACCGAAACAGGATGAGGACGTCATGTATTACCAGGTATACCGTGTTCATCCGGACGGCAAGTACGAGTTGATGGGTATGACGGGGAATACCGTATATTATGTGCCGGAAATGAAACGGCAGCTTAAAGAGCAGGCAACCCAAATGGTCGTGATTCCGGTAAACCGTCATTACGAACAAGGAAAAGCATCGTCGATAAGCTTTGACTGGCCGGAATATCCGAAGCCGGTTGCAGCCTTCGAGGCGGATAAAACGCTGATCGCCCCAGGAGAAGCGGTACAATTCACGGATCTTTCCTCGGAAGTGGCGGAGTCCTGGAGCTGGAGCTTCCCGGGTGGACAGCCAGCGTCCAGCACGGAGCAGAATCCTAAAGTGACATATCCAGAGGAAGGTACGTACGAAGTGACGCTAACCGCTAAAAATAGCGTTGGCGAGGACCTGGTTCGGAAGAAGCTCATCACGGTTACACGGGAAGCGGAGAATGGCGTGGGTAACCTTGCCCTTGGCAAGAAGACGTCAGCATCCAGCTTCGTGAATGAGAAGGAAGCACCTGCATTTGCGGTGGACGGTAACGCCGCTACCAAGTGGTGTGCTGTCGGAGACGGACCTCACTCGCTGACGGTGGACCTGGGAGCCGAGCACAAGATCAGCGAATTCGTGATCAAGCATGCCGAAGCCGGAGGGGAGCCGGCCGCGTTCAATACGCGGGCATTCTCCATTCAGGTAAGCTCGGACGGCAAGGAATGGAAGGACGCGGTATCGGTCAAGGACAATACGAAAGCGATCAGCAGCCATGCCATCGAACTGACCTCCGCACAGTATGTGCGTCTTCAAGTAGAGAAGGCGACACAAGGCGGGGATACTGCAGCGCGGATTTATGATTTTGAAGTGCTGGGCTTGAAATAATTCCGATGACTAGAAAGAGCGTTTCCCTTAAATGGGGAACGCTCTTTTTTTGATTGCCCAATTATCAGGACCCGTCATAGAATCGCCGTCAAGGCCCGAGGCCAGCATGTATAGATTTTGTATAGATAGGGCTGTTAATCTGATGTACGAATTTTTTAGATGCTGCACAAATGACGCGTACCGAGGTAACTGCACTGATGGCAAGAATGACCAACTTGATCAAAATAATAAAGCAATGGAAACAACCATTGATGGCATTGAAGTCGTCAATGGCACCTACACGATATTCTCGGATCGCGCCATTTGTATGGCTTCTTCCCGGTTGTTGACGCCAAGCTTGGAGTAGAGAATCGAGCAGTAATTGCGGATCGTACCCTCCGATAAAAATAGCTTGGCGGCGATCGACTTGTAGCGCAGTCCGCTCGATAGATTCTCCAGAATCTCCATCTCGCGTCTCGTAAGCCCGTACGGGTAGTTTTCCTGACTTGAGCCAATTCGTTCCAGCTGCTCACGTTGACGCTTCATCTCTTCGAAGACTTGTGCGGCGACTGATTGGTCGATCCAGGTTCCTCCATTATAAATAAGTTTCAAGGCTTCCTTCATTTCCCGCAGATGAATCGACTTCAGGATGTAGCCCTCCGCCCCGCGCTCCAATGCAGTTGCTGCCTGCAAGGAATCCTCAAACGTTGTCATGAGTACAACCTTCATATTAGGCCATCGCTGTTTCATCTCAAGCAAAGCTTCAAGCCCGCCCATTCCCTGCATTCGAATATCCATTAGCACGATATCCGGTTCGGACCGCTCACAAAGCTCCAATGCTTCGCGCCCGTCCCCGGCTTTACCCACGACGATAAACTCAGCATGCTGTTCCAAATTATGCTTTAAGCTGTCCGTGATGATCGCCTGGTCATCAACGATCAGCAGGCGGATCGCGTCATGTACAGTCTCTGTCTGCAGCGGAATGTTACATATGACGATAGTTCCTTGCCCAGACCCGGAGTGGACGGACAGCGTGCCGTTAAATAGTTCAAGTCGTTCCTTCATCCCATGGAGCCCAAATCCGAATTGGATGTTATCCATTCCAATGCCGTTATCTTCGATCTGTAATCGAAGCAACTGACTATCGAAATGCAGCTGAACGGTTATCACGCTCGCCTGGCCGTGCCGAACGGCGTTGGTTAGGGACTCCTGAAGGCAGCGATATAGACTAAAGTTTATTTTTTGCATAACGAGAGTCTCACTGCCGATCACACGGAAATGGACGGTTATGCCTGTCGACTTCATAAACGCCTCGCTTAACTGCCACAGCGATTCGCTTAACGAATGGCTTAACGTAGTATGAGAGAGCTTGTGCAGATGCCTTCGGATATCATCCAGACTGTGCTGTGCGATACCGACAAGCGAATCGATCCTCCCGGTTTGCGAATCCGGCACAGACGTTCGCAGTGATTCGACGCCGACGATGAGCGAGGTAAGCGAATGGCCAATCGTGTCATGCAGCTCATGTGACAGCCGGCTGCGCTCCTCCATCAGCGTAAGCTCCTCGATCCGCTTAATATGCTGCTCCAGCAGCAGCTTCTGCTCTTGGATAATTCGGGATTGCTTATGGGACTGAATTAATATATTAAACGCGAAGCCGATGGCAAAACCAAGGCTGCAGTTAACGATATACTCATAGGGGAGGCGACTAGCCATCCAACCGTTCAAGATCGGGAATATGATTCCACAGAGGATTCCTGTCCACACATAGCTTCTTCGACTGCTCGTCAAGCTGATAATCATCACGAATAGAACGAAAGACCATAACAATTCCGGCGCTGCGTAGGCTAAATAGAGATGGAATAAGCCCGCTGTTGCGACTTCGACTGCAAGATACCGTTCTTCTTTTTTGTAGCGTACCGTTAGCGGAATGAGGTAAACAGCCAAAGCAAGCGAAAGTAAAGCTCCAACCGGCGCATCGATCAATGACGGATTGATAAAAGCAGTACTTACGATAATAACCAGCCAAAGTGTTCGTATGGCTACAAGTAACCCATCATACCAGAACCATTTTTTCATTAGGGAGAACACGAATTATGTACACCTGCTTGTATTTATTTGCAAACCAATTTCCAAATAATTCAGACCTATCATGCACCATAACTTCTCGATCCGTCAAGCAATGGAGGAGGTTGTTAGAACTTGGCTGCAGCCGGCACGTCACATGAACCGTTGACACTTTGTCATACGGGATATGTGACAGGTCCAAACACGATGTCATCCAAAGCTTGGCGGTTTTATCACTGTCCGATTTAACAACTTCGGGGGTAGGGTGAAGGAGTGAAGAACACAACATTCCAAAATCATAGGAGCGATGCATTATGAAATCATTCACCATTCAAAAAGGAGCTGCGCTTACTCTAACAGCCATGTTGGCAGGTACACTGGTATTCCCCGCTTATGGAACCGTACATGCGGCAGTTAAGACACCAACCCAACAAGCAATCGATAAAGCTGCCAATGCCGACCATATTCCGGGCGTTATTGTTACTGTAAAGAAAGGAACGGCGAGCTGGTCATATGCCTCCGGTGAAGCGAATATCGAAAGGAACCATAAGGTGGATGCCGACTCCGCTTTTCGGATCGGAAGTACAACGAAGACGTTTGTCGCTACGGTTGCCTTGCAGCTTGCCGGCGAAAAAAAGCTAAGCCTCGATGATACGGTGGAGAAATGGCTTCCGGGGCTTGTGCACGGTAATGGATTTGATGGAAGTAAGATTAAGATTCGCCAATTGTTGAATCATACAAGCGGGCTTCCAGACTATTTGACTCCCGAGCTCAGGACTCAATTACTCGCAAATCCAGGCGATACTTATACAGCCGAACAGTTGATTGCCCGCGCCTTGGAGCTAAAGCCCGTAACAGGCTGGTCGTATTCAAACACGAATACGGTTATTATGGGGCTCATTATCCAGAAGGTCACCGGGGAAACGTATACGGAGCAGATTAAGAAAAGAATTATTGAACCGCTTCAACTTAAAGAAACGTTCCTCCCCGGCAGTTCGGCGGATATTCCGAAAAAAAATGCTCGCGGCTACCTGAACACAGGGGATCAATTAGTGGATATTACCACGCTGAACCCATCGTTTACGAATGCCGCCGGAGAAATGATCTCGACCGGGGAAGATATGACCACGTTTTTTCGCGCCTTATTGGGCGGCAAGCTGTTGACACCGGAGATGCTGAAGGAAATGTTGACCAGCACAGCAGACTCCCCTCTTGGAAAGTATGGGCTTGGCATACACCAAACAAAGCTGCCGGACGGAACCATTGTATGGGGACATGGTGGCGGCATTCCTGGATTTACCAACTTTGCAGGTGGAACCGAAGGCGGTCAACATACCATTTCGATCAATATCAATGTACTGGGTGATGCGGATAAATATATCCCTGATATTTTAGCGTCGGAATTCGCAGTAGAAGCCAAAGAGGAACTTACCGAGGAGGAAAAGCAAAGCAAGCGAAGGGAAGAAGTCAAGCGCGTCATGGATCAGGCCGTAACGAATAAACAAGTCCCAAGTGTGGTGGGAGGTGGGTTAAAAGACGGGAAACGTTGGTCTTATGCCACCGGTACAGCCAGCTACGAGGTACCAGGCCCAGTAGAGCCGGATTTTTCATTCCGGATTGGGAGCATAACGAAGACGTTCACCGCTGCCGTTGTATTGCAGTTGGCTGAGGAGAAACAATTAAACCTGGATGATTCGGTCGAACAATGGCTGCCGGGGGTCGTAAAGGGTAACGGGTATGACGGCAGCCAAATTACGATTCGTCAGTTGTTGAACCATACAAGCGGGATTGCGAGTTATACAGATGATGATATGCGAGACGTGACCTTGCCTCAAAATCCATTCCGTTATTATTCCGTTGACGAACTCCTCCACTTGGCACTTGCAAAGACGCCTGTATATGCGCCAGGGAAAGGCTGGAACTATTCCAACACCAATACATTGCTAGCTGCTCAAATTATTCAAAAGGTCACCGGGGATACGTATGCGGAGCAGATCAGGAAACGGTTCATCGAGCCGCTCGGGCTGACGGAGACATTCGTCATGGAAAACAGCTCCTATATTCCAGGTAAGCATGCCAGAGGATATAATATGGACCGATCAGGCCATATGTATGATTTGACTGAAATGAATCAATCATGGGCAAATGCTGCCGGTGACATGGTTTCAACAGTCAAGGATCTGACCACCTTTTTCAGTGCGCTGTTAGGCGGAGAGCTTCTGAATCAAGAGATGATGGACCAGATGCTCACGGCAGCAGATTCACCTATAGGTAAATTCGGCCTAGGGATTTATGAAGGAAAAACATCGGACGGGCAATCCTATTGGGGGCATGCCGGCGGAACTTTCGGATTTGAGACGAGAGCCTTCGGACCTGTAGGAGGAAAGCATATTTTGGTAACAGCCATCAACTCGGTAGCCCCGGAAGTCGCAGAGGCTCACAATAAAATATTCGATAAGGAGTTTGGACGCTAAATTTAAAGCCGACATCGCACCCTTTATTCGAGGGCCGATGCCGGCTTTCTTGTCGTGTTGCAGTCTATTCATGGAATTGGGGTATGCATAATCTACCTCTTAAATAATTTAAAATCGATTCTCATTATAAATGAGGCAAATAGACAAAAACTGAACATAGAGCTTCGCGGAGTGGACATTTTCCGAGAATGACCGAACCGGAGATCATTATCCAAACCATTCAGAATTGCACTCAATCTGTGAGATCGAATTCAGATGTCAAATTATCGAACAAAAATGACCCGCAAGAGATCACTTTTTTCAAAGTGCTTCTTAACGGGTCATTGATTCATCCTTATGGATTTAATCGATTAAATGGGTAACTTTCAGCAGACGCTCCATCAAGGCTACCGTTTCGGCACGCGTCATCGTGGATTTCGGAGTCAGTCCCTTATCCCCGCTTCCTTCTACAACTCCTACAGACAGCAGGGTTGCTACGGAAGGCTTAGCCCATTTTGCAACTTGGGACGCATCTTCGTACCCTGCGAGCAGTTTGCCAATTTCTGTTTCGCTAATTGCATGGCCTGGCTTGATCAATTGATAGCCTCGAGCGATCATCGCCATTCCTTCTTCTCTTGTAATCGTCTGGTTACCACGGAACGCGCCGTCGTTATAACCGAGTACGATTCCAAATTCACTGGCAATCGAGATCGCATTGCGGTACCAGGCGGTTGCCGTAACGTCGTCAAATGTTGTTTTTGGCTCTTCCTGACGCATCAGCCCAAGACCCAGTACAACGATTTCTGCAAACTCAGCCCGAGTCACATTTCGATTTGGAGCGAACGTATTGCCACCATTTCCCTGCAGGTCAAGGCGAGCAGAGATATTGTTCACTTCCGTTTGAGCCCAGTGCGTTCTCACATCATCGAAATCCTGCGGATTCCAGATAACCGAGTACGAACCACTGCTGCGCAAATCATGAATCTGCGCGTAGTAACGATCCCCGATCTTAGTAACTACAGTTGGCAGATGATATACTGAGCCATCCGGATTGACCACAACGCCTGTTGTAATTCGATTCGGGTCGATACCTTCCGGGAGAGCGATATATTTCGGAGCGTATCCGCTCAATTGTCCGGATTTTACGGTTTTACCATTTTGGCTAAAAGTCATTTCCAGGTCGACCGGATCAACCAGCAGCTGGTAGCCTGCCGATGTTGCTTTGTTCTTGGCATTGTTTCTCAAAGTCTCCGAGGAGCGCTTAATATCGATATGAACAGCGATATCGTTGAGTGCCGCATTTCCCAGCTGCCCGGACACTGAATTCAAGTCCAATTGCTTGCTAGGTACCGGGAAGATAGCTAACGGATTCCCGATGTCAAGGCTTGCTCCCTTATCAGCTAACAAACGAATGTCCGCAGCCGTTAAACCATCAACCTGCATATTTCCCTCATTCGGAGATTGAATGGACAGCTTCTGACCTGTCCCATTCGATAAAATATCGCCGAGCTTCTCTCTGTTTACCTGTACAGAAGTTTGCTTGTTACCTTCAGAAGTGGTTGTCTTCCCTGTGGCAAACCCACCGTCGTTACCGTTTACGGACGTATTCACGCCAGGATCCGTTGGAGGTGGTGTAGTCGTAGGCGGCGTAGAAGGCGTTGTGCTGCCTCCGCTGTTACCTCCATTATTATTGTTATTGTCATTGGAGCCTCTGGTGATGGTCAGCGTATATTCCGTTACATTTCCTTGGGAATCCGTTACCTTCACAACAATCGTATTGGTGCCGAATGCTAACGGCAATTCATCACTTGCAGAGCCGTTAGGAATTCCTTGCCATGCCCCGCCATTAAGTGAGATTTCGATCGTGGCATTCGGGTCATAAGTTGCCAGCGTTACGGTTGTATTGTAAACATCATGGGTCACCGAAGCCTGGTAATGGGTCACTCCCCCGTTAAAGGTTGGAGAGATCGCAATCGGTGTTCCATCCCCACGTTTTAGTTCGAGACCCGATAGCTGTGATTCGTCTGTTGCATCTACCGTAACGACCTTGGAGTCTTTGGACACCTTGCCATTTTTCTCTGCCGTTACATTGACTGTATATTTTCCGTCCTTTAAGTCCTCGGACGGAGTGAAGCTCCAATTTCCATTGCTGTCTACGTCCACTTCGCGGGTCTCAACTACCTTACCGCTCTCATCTGTCAATACAACGATGACCTTTGCATCCTTGTCAGCGACACCTTTGAACTCCGGTTTGGACACGTTAACTTTTTCGCCGCTTGGTTCAGTAATTTGTACATTCGGTTTTGTCGTATCGACTGTCACATTTTTCTTTTCCGCGCTTTTCTTGCCGTCCTTTTCAGCAGTCACTTCAACGACATAGTCGCCATCAGGCAGCTCTTGGTCAGGTGCAAAGCTCCATGTACCGTCCGGATTCACATGGACCTGAGGAGTACCGATAAGGTTGCCGTCTTTATCATAAACAGCTGCGGTGACTGTTGCACCTTTAACGACTTCACCCTTGAATTCAGGCTTGGCCACATAAACGGTATCGCCGCTCGGATCCGTGATGGTAACACGAGGTTTCAGCTGCTCTTGCGCATCTTTCAGCGCTTTCAGGGCTGTGTCTACTTCGTCTTGGGTTTTGCTTTGATTTTGAAGGACCGTATTGGCAGCTTCCAAAGCTTTTTCAAATTCAAGCCATTCGGTCTCAGCATAGTCCTCTTCTTTTAGTTGATCGGCTACCGTTTTTGCTTTTGTAAGCTCGGTAACATTCACAAAAGAAAGGGTCTTCTCGGCGCTGATTACAACATTGTTGTCGCCTGGCATGCCGCCGTATTCAACAATGTATCCAGTTACCGTATTATTTGTTGGGGAGTAATCGTTCCATTTCCCAGCTTGAGTTCCGGGTCCGAAGATATGGGCAACGAATTCTGTTCCACCGTAGTCATTTGGCTCGCCAGTTTCCCAGTTGTTATATAAAAGATCTACTCCGTTTCCATAACCTTGGTAGAATTTCTTACCTTGCCCGCCATTCTCCAAGCCCTCCGGCCCCGTAACCCAGCGCCAGTCACCTGTTTTTTTAGGAGTACTCTCATCCCGCTCAATATCTTGTGCACCAAGCCAACCGATACCTAATGTCTTTTCCTGTACAAAGGTATTTTCTTCTGGACTTGTAATCGTAACAAGGTACCCTTTACGTCCAAAATATTCACTCTTCTCGGCCTCGGCTTTTGCCGCATCCCAAGTTGTTGACGCATTTTTATTAACATATTTATAAAAATGTCCGTTAGCTTCATAAGGAAGAGCATCACCGAGCGTAAACTGAATCGTTCTTTCTGTTGTTACGCTGGAGGTTGTCGAAAAGGTAACGCTAGACAATACCTTCTTATAGTCCTCAACCGAAGCAGCACCGGTTAATGTCAGGATACCATTAGCAGGATTATAAATTCCTGTTATTCCGCTTGCTGCAGGAACCTCCAATTTATCCCCAGCTACGAAATTTTCGATAACCACCGTAGCAGCATTCAAATTTTTCGTATAAACGGACTCTTGAACGGTAACTTCTGAATCTACAACAATCTTGGGAGTTGTGCCGTCAATCAGATCATAACTGGTGTTACCGTTAGATGTGGTGATTAAAGCCTCCTGCGGTTCAGCCGCGCTCACTACATTCGGTGCCAGTCCTGCCGGTAAACCGCCAATGATCAGGATACTGCTCAGGAATAACGCTGCCTGTTTTTTCTTGAAAAGCTTGATCAAATTTCCCATCCTCTCTTTTCTGATCTCTAACCTATTAAAGGAATTAATAGTCTTTACTCGGTTGTTATTTTCCCTCTATATGGTAGGTTGAATTTGATGGAATTGTATCACGCAAATCTCTACAAGAACTCTACATCGCCTGTTGTATTTTGCATGAATGGCTCATATTAATGAAAATACGGACGAATGATGGGAGGGAAAGATAGTTGTTAAAAGCTAAACCCATAAAGAAACGCCCTCCGTTGATCGAAGAGCGTTTCTCTTTTAATCTATTCACCTTGAAAAACCGAGCTCGGATATTTCACTTCCGGATAGTCCTTAGTGGGACCGTCCAGAAGCTTACTCTCGATTCCGCGTAAATGCTGGTTGAAAAACTCCAAAAGATAGCGATTGACGATTTCTGCGCCCCTTTCTCCATTCATGCTTCCGGTCATGCCAGTCAGTCCGATAAGCGGAGAGTACAACTGGAGATCAGTGAAGTTATAATGTCCGGCTCCTTCAATATAAATGGTCCTTCCATACCCTTGCTGCGATAAACGGTCCATCAGCTTCAGCTCCAATTCCCGATTCGCCAGAATGGTGTCGAATTGTTCTCGCGTTAAACGGAGCTCCTTGAGCTCAGCATCTGTGGCTGGGGTTTTGCGGTACTTCGCCTGCTGCTCGTTCACATTCATAAAATCTTCGGATTCCATGAACATAAACGGTTTCTTCATGTCGACCCGATCCTTCGTGGTGAACAACGTGCCATCCATATTCACGCCGGCTTTGATTCGCGGGTTGGAATAAACGGCTTCAAAAGCTGCTGCTCCACCGAAGGAATGACCCAACATGCCGATGTTGTCCATGTCCAGCTTTCCCTTGAATTTACTGGCGACAACGCCTGAATGCAGCTTCTCTAATTGATCCACAATAAATGCTGTATCCTTGTTCCACACATCTAAAATGGCGCGGCTGTCCTCAAATAATCGCTCTTGAGACTGCTCCGTAAGGAAACCGGTCACGCGCCCGGCCGGAAATGCGGTCATAACGGTACTGTAAGTATGATCGACGGCGAATACGATATAGCCGTGGCTGGCAAGATGTTCAGCCTGCGACGTATGCAAAATTCTGCCGACCCCCATGCCGTGTGACAGCAGCACCACCGGATATGGATTGTCCGCGGGATGCAGATCGGCATTGGTAGATGCATTGGCCCGGCTGTATTTCCAGTAGTCGAGGGCAGGAGCGGGAAGGCCCAGATATCCGGAATAAGCTTGCATATAGGCTTGGAAGAGCCCTCTGTCCTTAGGGAACACCGCATTTTTCTCGGCGCTCCCGCCAGATTCCGCAGCGGGGTACCATACCTGAACGACAAGCTCTCGCTTGTCGCCTTTCTGCTCGGTGAACGTTTCTTCCCGGTCGGCATCGATAAAATGGAACGTTTCCGTTCCCACACTGAACTCGCCTGAAGGCTTTGGTAAATGAAAGACCGGCAGCAATATCGATAAGGCAACGGATACGCCCAGCAAAACAACGGATAGGGCCAATATCGTGTAACGCAGCGGTTTCCCGACATTTCTGCGCCTGAATAAAACAAAGGCGAGGAGCAAAGCAGCGACGATATAGGCCGGAATCATCTGCCACCTATACCCCTCAAACAGCAGCTGCGCGCCCAACAGTAAACCGCAAGCAATGCTGGCTATAGCACCAACCTTCCGGTTGATTGTGTTACGGAACAGTAAGACCATCAGCACTAAAACGGAGGATGCCACCAACAATATTTCCAATACTCTCATACGTTCTCTCCCTTGATTCCCCCAATTTCTTCTATCGTAACGGATCAAGGTTAAAACGAACGGATAGTTCCGTTTAAAAATGGTTTAAATATGGGATCGCTATTAGGCTTATCGCAAACCTGGCATTGGCTTAAGAGAAGTGAAAAAATATAGCATAGAGGGGCTATTCGTACTGAAAGGATATATTACTTTTGGCTTATTGTGGAAGAGAATTATGGTCTTATGCTGGATTTTAAGAATAAGAAACAGTAAGATATGAGTGTGAAATTTAGTTAACCAAAAGACCTTTGTTTTCTATTCTTTTAATCTAATAATCACTGATTGATATATTTGGGCGAATGGGAAGGAGAGAATATGCGGAGAATAATAGGGACATTCTTTCTGCTCGTAGGTGCAGCTATCCTGACTTTCGCTGTCATTCAATATGTCGAACATCAGTCAAACTTGAAGGAAGCTATGGCGGAAGCAAACGATCTGATCCGTCAGCCAGATACAACGGTTAATTCGAATGAACAACGTGCGGATCCTGTATCCTATCGTGATCACCTAATCGACAAATCCAAGTTTGATCCGAAACCGAACGATGTAATTGGAATGCTCGAGATTCCCAAGCTGGAAGCAGAACTTCCGATCATTGAAGGCACGGAGGAAGAGATGCTTGAGAGAGGAGTCGGACATTACAGCGGCACCGCATTTCCCATGGAAGATGAGCAAATCCTGCTGTCTGGACATCGGGACACGGTGTTTCGAGATTTCGACAAGTTGTCGGTAGGGGATCATTTTATCGTAAAACTGCCTTATGGTACATTTGAATATGAGATTAGAAGCACGGATATCGTAGATAAAGACGATACAACGGTTATTCGTTCAATGGGAACCGAGGTATTAGTTGTTTCGACCTGTTATCCGTTTCGTTATTTGGGAAATGCGCCAGAGCGTTATATTTTCTATGCTTACCCGGTTGGTGATCATGGATAGATTGGGACACAGACTGATGACTCCCCTTGAAAAACAACGCAGCTTATGAGGCTGCGTTGTTTTAGCATCTAAAGACTGAAGTAATAATAGGTGATAAAGACCTCCGACTTATAGCCAAGCGGTGTCTCCTCCTTCAAGTCATAAACAAGGGGCGCTGTGTCCGAGGAGTTCACAGCCATCCTTTATCCTCCGCGATCGCCACGGCCTGCTGCCGGGATTCGGCTTCCAGCTTCTGTATGGCTGAAGAAAGGTAGTTACGGACGGTTCCTCTCGTCAGGAACAGGGCTTTGCTGATCTCGCCGGTGGTCATGCCTTCTTTGGTTAAGCGAAGCATTTCAATTTCCCGTTCGCTGAGCGGGTTCTCTTCCTTTATGAAGAGCGCAGCCGCCAGATCGGTGCTCACAACCCGCTCGCCCTTCATGACCCGCCGGATGGCTTCGATTAAGAAATCGATCGGCTCGTCCTTTAACAGGTAGCCTTCTACCTGCGCATCCATCGCTTTTTGCAAATAACCCGGGCGGGCGAAGGTCGTGACGATCATGATTTTGCAGGGCAGACCCGCTTGACGTATGGACTCGGCCAATTCCAGGCCGCTGATATGAGGCATCTCGATGTCGAGCAGGCACACGTCCGGCTGATGCTGCCGGATCGCGTCCCAGGCTTGCTGCCCGTCGGGCACCTCGGCCACGACCTCGATGTCATCTTCGAAATTAAGCAATGAGGCGAATGCGCCGCGAAGCATTTTCTGATCTTCCGCAATGACGATTCGAATCATGAAGCGTCCTCCTTTTCATGCCGGCGAAGCGGGAGTTTCAGGGACACCCTGGTGCCCCCCTCAGGTGACGGGTCGATGGCGGAGGACCCGCCCAGCGTCTTCATCCGCTCCATGATCGACGGAATACCGTTTCCGTCGCCTTGCCCCGTAAACCCAATGCCGTCATCCGCGATATGGATTCCGTAGACATGGTCCTTCGTTTCCAGCCTGATGGTGCACCGCTTAGCCCGGCTATGCTTGATAATATTGGTCATGGCTTCCCGGATACAGAGCGCAAGCATCGTTTCTTCCACGCTGGATAACAGCGGGGGCTTCTCCAGATCCTCGATACTCAGGGTAATGCCCGCTGTATGCAGCAGCTTGGCCGAATGCTCCAGCTCGCTTGGCAGTGAGACGAACTTCATATCGGATACCAGCTCCCTCACTTGCTTCAGGGCGGTTCTGGTGGTATCTAGAATCTCGCTTAGCTCTCGCTTGGCTTGGGCAGAATCCTTATCCACCCATTTCGTCGCCAGCTCGCTCTTCATTTTGATCATCATGAGGGTCTGTCCCAAGGTATCGTGAAGATCCCTTGCGATCCGCTGCCGCTCCTCCTGCTGGATATACTTTGCGATCTGCTCGTTAGCTTCGTCCAGCTCGCCCTGCAGGCTTTTCGCTTTCTCCTTGATGTAGATAACGATGGGGTATACCGTCTGAATGATCATAACCGGAAGGTAAATAGCATTGGACGTTTCGTGCAGTGGTTCCTGTCGAATGACGGACACAAGCAGATAAGAAAGAGCAATGGCCCCACTGCCGATGGCGATGTGTACCTTGGACTTGGACCGGCCCAGCAAGTCAGCAAAAACGATCCCGAACATCAGGACGCTCGGCCCGATATACACCCCAAACACGGCAATCGCCGACAGACCGGACAGCACGGCTGCCAGCAGCAAGCCGCCGCGGCGCCACAGCGCGACATAAAACGAAACGAAGTACAGCAGGAGCAGCAAGAGGCTGCCCCACAGTCCCAGCGCGGCATCTGAACGAAGCACACGGTAGCATAAAAATACGGTCAGTACGATATCGATGAGCAAATAATTTTTGATCTGGTCCCTCGGGTACAACTTATAGAACATATCTAGCCCCCAATCCGGCTATTTTGATTCGAATAAGCCTACTGCCTGTTTGCGGACGGTCTCCATAGGCCCCAGCTTGAAGCCGCGAAGCCAAAGGGACGCCACGCCGAGCTGAAGTGCGGAGATCAGCAGCCAGACGGCGATGACCTCGGCCGAATTCAGCTTGCCGGCAAGCCCTAAGCCCCAGCCGTAGAAGACGGCTGATGCGATGATGTTCTGGAGCACGTAGCAGCTCAGCGACATTTTTCCGACGTTTTCCAGACGGAGCCACAGCCATTCCCATTTCGCATATTGTATCATTCTCGCGATGATTGCTATATACCCCATGGACATCAGCGGGGCGAATAAATAGCGCACCGGTAAATCGAAAGCGCCGCCGGGAACGAATATGAGCAGGTTGAGCGGCACGCCGACATATATGCCCAGCTTGAATAGCCTTTTCCGCAGCCTTTTGCCGTTCTCGTCCGGAGTGAATACGCCTGCGCGCATGAAGCGAACGCCCAGCAGGAACAGAAACACGTTCGTCGGGATGACGAGGATGGCCTCCGCTCGCAGCGGGAGAAAATTCGCCAGCCGGTACCCAACTTGCTCCAACCAAGTGCCTTCCTGATAAAGAACAGCGACATCATAAAAACTGCCCAGCGATACCTTTGCGCCGCTCGCCAGCATCAGCCCCGCAAGGGCGAGGATCGCGATGACGAAGACGCTGCCGATCACGTTCATCGTGCGGGCAATGAGCCGGTCGCCGCCCCTTACGATAAAGGCCGCAATGATGGCGGTAACTCCATAACTCATTAAGATGTCATACTCCATGACCAATATAAAATGCAGCAGGCCTTCAAGGATCAAAAACAGGACCGCCCACAAATAAACGCCCGGCCACGGTTTTCCCTTGCGCTTGGCCTGCCGATACTTCATTTCCAGGCCGACGCCGAACATGATGGTCAGCAGTCCGAGCAGCTTCCCATTCACCAGGAACAAGACGACCATCCGGAGAAGTTCGTCCGCTCCCCACCAGCCAGATTGATCAAAGGTGGTAATGTAGCGAAGGTCCCCCGCATGCGCGAAGATCCAAATATTCGTCCCGAGCGTTCCGAGGATCGCAAAGCCTCGCAAAATGTCCAGCAGGCGAATTCTGTCCTTTCGTTGTTCCATCTCCGTATCCCTCTTTCATCTTAGGTTCTCTTGTAGTTTCATTGTAGAATCGATCCGTTTGACGCAACATTCACACCTGTAAAGAGATCCTTATGACACGTGTCATAAATATGGGAAGGGAATCGGGCGAGCGGAAAAGGGGATATCGTCACCATTTGAAAATTATGGAATAATGGGAGAAGCCGTTGCTGCCGCACCCAATCAGCTTAGGACCATGCCAATCGAGGTTCATTGGCGGAAGAAAATCTGCTTGAAAATAGGAGGAGTGGTCATGTACGTCGTATCTGAACCAAAGCCGCTGTCTGATGATCAAAATTACGTAGGAGAGTTGAGCAGTATCTAAATTTTTCTGTTAATCCTATATGACTATCAATTGTAAAAATTTGTTAAAATAAATGATTACACGGGTGCAATACAGAAGGGTGACCTCAGCACAATGTTAAGATCACCCTTGTTATGACAAATTCAACTTTTTATTTATTCCCTTGGCGCACCTTTAACAGTTTGCCTTTTACCGTCGTGTTTTTCATCATTTCAAGCACAAGAGGTCCCTTGCCATTCAGAATCTCTACATCCGTCACAAAATCGTGGATCGTAATAATCCCAATATCGTCTGCAGTTACCCCGTCAAGCTTGGCAATCGTCCCGACAAAGTCTACGGCTCTTAGCTTTTTCTTCTTGCCGCCATTGAAGTTAAGCTTCATAATTTGCTTGTTTAATTGCTCGCGCTTATCTTTTTTCGGTTCAGGCTTAAATTTTAGTTTCTGTTCAAAATCTTCTCTATGGCGATCCACTTCCTGTTCGGAGGGAGCTTTTATTTTCGGAATCGCGAATCCAATATACGTCTCAATCTCGGCTAATCGTTTGAGATCCTTCGGCGTGACGAGGGTAATCGCTTTACCCGTCTTGCCTGCACGACCTGTACGTCCCGTCCGATGAACATAGCTTTCTTTTTCAAGTGGAATATCGTAATTGATAACATGGGTAATATTCGAGATATCGATACCCCTGGCGGCTACATCGGTCGCAATCAAGTAACGGAATTGTCCCCTTCTGAACGCATGCATGACCTCGAATCGCTCTTCCTGCTCCATCCCACCGTGAATACGATCACATGAGTAACCGAGATTAGCCATTTCTCTGAATAGGTTGTCCACATGCTCCTGTGTACGGCAGAAAACAATGCAGCTATCAGGACTCTCAACAATGAGTAGATCCTGAAGCAATGCCAGCTTGTCCGCCTCCTTCACCTGAATAAGAGCGTGTTCAATCGTTGCCGTCGTAATGCCGCTCGCCTCGATCTCTATTTGGGCAGGATTGTCCATATATTTGCGTGCCAGCTTGGCCACATCCTCAGGAAACGTAGCGGAGAATAACAGGGTAACCCTGTTACGAGGCAGGGCTTGAATGATCGACTGAACTTGCTCAATAAAGCCCATATTCAGCATCTCATCGGCTTCATCAATAACGAGATAGGCCATCCGCTCTAGCGATAGCGTGCCGCGTTCAATATGGTCCAGCACACGCCCAGGTGTACCTACAACGATATGCGTTCTTTGTTTTAACTCGGCCTTTTGGATATGAAAAGGATGCTTCCCAAAAAGAGGGGTCGCCTTAATCCGCTTAAAGCGCCCAATATTCGTAATGTCTTCGTTGACTTGTAACGCAAGTTCGCGGGTTGGCGCTAATATTAATGCCTGCGGCTTATTCTCGTTCCAATCCACTAGCTCGCAGAGCGGAATTCCATAGGCAGCTGTTTTGCCGCTGCCGGTTTGCGATTTAACAACAAGATCCTTCTTCTTAAGCACAACAGGAATGACTTTTGTCTGAACCTCTGTTGGTGTCTCATAGCCCAAACTATGGAGCGCTCTCACAATCTCTTCACTTAAAGGATAATCTGTAAAATGCTTCTCACTCATCTTTAACCTCTTCTACGTTATATTCGAATATCTATATATACAGACTTCCACCGTACATCTATCATATACTCATCCATTATAATCTGAATCCAATGATATGGATCGGTACATTCATGAACGAAAAAGCCCTTAGATAACTATAACCGCAAATCGGTTGATGAATACACAACGTATAAAAGATTCGGTCCTTATATCAGGCAATCCTTTCTTTCCTGCTTCCGTCATGAAGCCTAATCGATCTAACCGTCGGACACGCTCTTTATTGAGCTCTGACCAGTTGCCTTCCTGGGCGAGAATCGTTGTGCTGTATGCGTGGCATCCATTTTTTTGCGTGTGCTGTCCATCCAGCCAAAACATAAGGCTTCTTTAACCAAATCCAGATAATTTACGAAAGGATTCGTTATGATCAACCAACAATAATCTTCAGCTTACGGTGATGATCGCTTAACCACTTCCGCCAATCCTGCCGAGTCTGCACGTGTACCGTCTTATCGATTTCCATGTTTTGGGTCACCCCCGGCTTCGTGAATTCACTATCTCTAAATAATGAGCATTGTACATAATTCCCAGCACGTTGCCGAATGGATCCGTGACGGATGCCGTGATGAATCCTTCTCCCCGGTGTACGAGAGGTTCGTACTCTACGGCACCCATGGATTTTAATTGACTGAGGGTGGCTTCTATATCGTCGACATGCCAGTACATGATCGCTCCGCCGGGGCCGGACGTTGGTTGTGCAGGGGCAAAACGGCGATCGATGAGACCCAGCTCGTGCTGGTAGTCTCCAATCCGAAATTCGGCATAGGCCAGTTGACCACCGGGTCCCGAACGTTCGAAATAAGGTGTTATACCCAGCAGATTCGAATACCAAGCCTTTGCCGCTTCCATATCGTCCGCCCAGTAACTGATGGTCGCAAATCCTCGCAATGTTGGGTGTGTGCTCATCATTTATTTTCCTCCTATAACCCGTTATGGTTGGTTTTATAGCTATTATGAGCTGCGATGACTGACGGCGTTATGTCAGTGTTTTGGTTTTTCTTTTATTCTCCTACATAATTCCCTTAAAACCTCTTCTGTTCTTTTTATCAGCCGATCTATATCTTCTTCCTTCATGACTTCTAAACTCTGCTGATCCTCATAAATTATAAAATTTAACTTGCTAACAAATACCACGATTTCAAGCCCGGGGTTATAGTCCGTATGTAATAGTTGCAAAAGATCAACTAGTGTCAGCTCTGAGCTGGGTAGTGTTTTGTTCTTATTAATAAATAGAGCTCGGATCATGGGCATGAGAGCAGAATGACAAAGGATGAGGGATGTCATGAATCGATTGTGATTTCTCATGATATGAGCTAATTTCATATGATATTTAGCAAGTTGACAATAATCTTTTATTATATGATGTAAACTATTCTCCATAGCGGCTGCCTCCTAACGGAAAAAGGGAAGTGTTATATACATTTTAATACTTATAGATATTAATTTAAATAATAATATTTATTGTTTGGTGTTTGCCTCGATGAAACTTGTCTACACTTTTGACATGAAGAGGTGAATGCCGTGATAGATAAGGAAATATTAAAGCTTGTAGGAACCCGGATACGTGCTCTACGCAAGGAGAAAGGCTTGTCGCAAGAAGCACTTGGTGAGAAGGGTGGATTTCATTTTTCATATATAGGACAGATTGAACGTGGGGAAAAGAATGTATCGTTATTAAATTTGTATAAGATTGCTGGGGCTCTTGATGTCAGTTTGATTCAGCTATTTGCATATGTGGATGAAGAGTTCTTGGTTACCTCTACGGAGAGTGATATTCAAGATATTGTTGGATTACTTCATGAAGCCAATGATGAGAAGCTGCGTTTGGCCAAAAATGTGCTGAGAGAAATTTTAAGAGGTAACGCATCTACATAGATTATTTCACGACTTCATGCTGGCGGTTAATATGGGCTGAACTATTATAACGCTGCTCTTCCCGTAACACTGCCATTGAACAAATCCCTAAACATCATTAAGTTTATCTGTATTGCAAGTGCTCCAGTCTTCCATGCTGGAGAGGGCCATGCTGGAATGGTATAATCTCAGAAAGGATGATTAGAGTGGGAGGCATGAACGATGAGTGAGGAGCTTTTGGAGCAGCTGGAAGAGTGGCACGAAGAGGACGAGTTTGAAGAGATCGTAGATGCGATTACGGAGATTCCTGAGGAAGAGCGGGATTATGAGCTGATCAGTCACTTGGGCAGAGCGTTGAACAATCTCGAACGTTATGAAGAGGCGGTTGAGCAATTCCTATCCATTCAAGAAGAGGGCAAGGATGATCCCTTGTGGCATTACCGCATTGGCCTTGCTTATTACTATTTGGAGCGGTATGAAGATGCTCGGAAAGCGTTTGAAGTGGCCGATCATTTAGATCCGGGAGATGAGGATACGCTGGAGTTTCTGGAATGGATTCGGAACAAAACCGCTCCGAAACCTGTTAAGGAGTCCACTGCCGTGTCCTATACAGATCCTGACGTACTGAATTTCTGGGATGATAGCGCGCTTGAGGCAGACCAATACGTGTTGGCTCCGCCTACGGATGAATTGATTGAATCCGTGGAGGAAGCACTGGTCTTCAAGCTGCCAGCATCTTATATTCACGCAATGAAATTACATAATGGCGGGATTCCCCGGAACCGGAAGTTTCCTATCGGGGATGGAGCGCAGGATTATATTGAAATCACAGGCATTTTGGGCATTGGACGAGAGAAGAAAAAGTCATTGTGCGGAAGCTTGGGCAGCCGCTATATGATCGAGAATGGCGGATACCCTGAGATTGGCGTGGTCATTTGCGATTGTCCTTCCCAGTCCGAGGTTGTAATGCTCGATTACCGTTCATCCGGAAATGATGGGGAGCCCGAGGTTATCCATGTGGACAAGGCTAATGATTACAAAATAACCCGACTTGCTTCGAACTTTGAGGCTTTCATTGGCGGATTGGAAAAATAACATAAGCAAGGGTTTTCCACTTATCACACTTCTAATGGATTCGTAAAAAGAATGAAGCATCTCCTGAGTAGGAGATGCTTCATTCTATTATATGTAAAGATGGGGCTTATATTAGTTCTCCCGATGATCCATCGTATCCACGATATCTTTAAGTACACGAAAGAGCAGCTTATTTTCTGCCAATGTACGAGAATAAAGCAGCGAGCTGATGGATTCTAGGACCGCTGCCTTCTCACTTGCGGTATCCAGACTCTCTATCTCATGGAACTGGAACATAGCTGCTGACGATACTCCCAGTCCCTCGATGATCTTTTCCAGTGTTTCAATGGATATATTTCGTTCCCCGCGTTCTACCGTTCCTATGTAAGAGGCATTAATCCCAGCCTTCTCTGCTAGTTCCTCCTGTGTCATTCCCTGTTTTTTTCTAAGCTGCTTGATTCGTTCGCCTATCATTTTCAGGAGCATCTTTTACCACCTCTATTCCAGATTAAAGAAGTAGTATGGGAACAAACAGAATATAATATTCGATATTTCATTGTAAACAGTGCTTATATACACTAAAATGATCTTATACATCCAAGTATCTCCAATTTTAACTTTAGCTAAAGGATAAGGTGCACAAAGAATGCAATATCTGAATGTGTTGTTAGAACCTTTGGATGATGAGAATCAAGCATACTTCTATGGGGAGCGCTTAGTAATCGATTATGTATTGCTTACATCTATTCAGCGTGAAGCTGAAGAGGTCAATAAAAAGCTTCGTGAAGAGATTTATTGTCTGATGAATAACATCGTTGGGAGCCTTTACATCAATTTGTTTATCGTTAAAGTAAATTACCTAGTGGACGAAGCCATCCTTGCATTTATGGATGTTTGCGGGAACAAAAGGCAAGTTCGAGGTGTTGCACAAAAAAGACTAATGGTGTGGGTTGCAGAAGAAGATCGTCATGACTTTCAGATCTACGGATTTTATCGGCTTCATCCATAGAGTCCCCCATTGGTTTGGTCCCATATCCAATTCATTCGTAATGCAATATTTTTCGTATCCTAAAATATTCCAACCTGTGCTAAAATGGATACAAAAAAGAAAGTTAGGGAGGCATTTAATTGATAGGGCGCAGTGGAAATCCGACACTAAACGAAGAAACATTTGAGAAGAGTGGGTATTACAACGGCCAGGAAACGATGACGATTGGCGGAACGGTGAATAAATCGTTCATGCTGCTCGCGCTGCTGATCGGGGCAGCGGTCATTTCATGGGTTATGTATTTTAACGGGTATGATGTATTCCCGTTCATGATCGGGGGAGCAATAGGCGGCTTTGTTCTGGCACTGATCATCAGCTTTGTGCCGAAGGCAGCACCTTACTTGGCGCCTATCTATGCGATTGTGGAGGGATTCTTCCTCGGGGCATTATCCGCTCATTACGAATATCTGTATTACGGAATCACATTGCAAGCGGCTTTACTGACGATGTGCATATTCCTCGGAATGCTGCTTGCTTATAAAACAGGTCTGATTCGTGCAACCGCAGGCTTCAAAAAGGGGATCATTGCAGCAACGATCGGCATTGCGCTTGTATATCTGTTTAGTATGGTTCTCGGCCTTTTCGGTGTGGCGGTGCCTTACCTGCATGACAGTACCCCGATCGGCATCGGGATTTCGGTTGTAATCATCATTATTGCTGCCCTGAATTTCATACTCGATTTTAACTTTATCGAAGAGGGAGCACAGCAAGGTGCACCCAAATATATGGAGTGGTACGGCTCTTTCGGTTTGCTGGTTACGCTCGTATGGTTATATATCGAAATTATCCGGTTGCTGGCGAAGCTGGCGAATCGGGATTAATATCCGGATTGGTATGATTAACATCGCTGTCGAGGCATTCTCGACAGCGATTTTTTTAAGTTTATGGTTTGGAACGTAGATTTGAACCAGCAGAATAATAAATTTCCTTCAGTAAACCCTACAAAGAGCGACTTGTGTTTAAATAATAAGTAGATACTGTCATCATCAACCTGCATGAAGAAGGAGATCCCATGACCCATAAGAAAGCCATGATCGATATAGGATGGAATTTTGACAACAGTTATGCCGAGCTGCCGGAGTCCTTTTTTACCAAACAAGATCCCACGCCTGTGCGCTCACCGGAGTTGGTAATCCTTAATGAGCCGCTGGCGGCATCTTTAGGTTTAAACGCCGAGGGGCTGAAGAGCCCAGAGGGTGCAGCGATGCTCGGGGGCAACGAGATACCCGAGGGGGCCGAGCCGCTCGCCCAGGCATATGCCGGGCACCAATTCGGGTATTTTACGATGCTGGGCGACGGCCGTGCGGTTCTGTTGGGTGAACAAATCACGCCGCAGGGTGAGCGTATGGATATTCAGCTTAAGGGCTCAGGCCGGACGCCGTACTCCCGTGGAGGCGATGGTCGAGCGGTTCTGGGTCCGATGCTGCGCGAATATATCATCAGCGAGGCTATGCATGCGCTGGGGATTCCGACCACCCGCAGCCTGGCGGTGGTATCCACCGGCCAGCCTGTCACTCGTGAGAGAGAGCTGCCGGGTGCGATTCTGACCCGCGTGGCCTCAAGTCATGTGAGAGTGGGGACGTTTCAATATGTAAGGGGAGCGGGCACAACCGAGGATTTGCGGATTCTGGCGGACTACACTCTGCAGCGGCATTACCCGGAGGCTGACTTTAGTGACGGCGCCAACCGTTATCTGGTCTTGCTTCAGGAGGTCATCAAGCGTCAGGCCGCTCTAATCGCCAAGTGGCAGCTCGTTGGTTTTATCCATGGTGTGATGAACACCGATAATATGACCCTCAGCGGCGAAACGATTGATTATGGCCCCTGTGCCTTCATGGATACCTTTGACCCGAATACGGTATTCAGCTCCATCGATTCACAAGGCCGCTATGCTTATGGCAACCAGCCGTATATTGCGGCTTGGAATCTCGCAAGATTGGCCGAATCCCTGCTGCCTCTGCTGCATGAAGAAGAGGAGCAGGCCGTCAAGCTGGCCGAGGGTGCGATCGGAACCTTTACCGATCTGTATCACGAACAATGGCTTGCAGGCATGAGAGCCAAGCTGGGAATCTTCCATGAAGAGGAGGATGACGAATCTCTAATCGAAGATCTCCTTACGATGATGAAAGATCATCAGGCGGACTATACCAATACCTTCCGCGCGTTAACGTTTGACAAGCTGGAGGATACACCTCTAAACGGCACACCCGAATTGGCTTCCTGGTATGAGCGCTGGCAGGCGAGACTTGGCAGCCAGCAGGAATCAAAGGAACAATCCCATCAATTAATGCGCAGCAGCAATCCAGCGGTCATTCCGCGGAACCATCGGGTGGAGGAAGCGCTGGAAGCAGCGGAGCAGGAAGGGGACTACAGTGTGATGGAGCAGCTGCTCCACGCGCTGTCCGATCCATATGCGCATTCCCCGGAACAGACGGAATATGCTATCGTGCCTGAGCTGTCCCGTCCTTACCGAACCTTTTGCGGGACGTAAGGGTACAGGAATGCTCCAAGAATCTCAACGAGGCCAAGCAAGAATTACCTTGCTTGGCCTTTCATCATTCATGAGTCGAGATGCATCAAAAAAGCCCCTGGACCGGTGTCCAAGGGCTATAAATCTAAATCGTATGGCTATTTTTTTCGAGACCTTATTCAACATCATAGCAGACCCGAAAGAAACAGTCTATATTTTTGCCCGGAAATGCCATAGAGTGGGGGAGCCGGCAAAAACAAATGGAATGGAGCGTGGTTTCATGAGTTGGACTTGTCACCTCGATGAAACAGATGTACAGGAGTATGTCGGGAAGGTTTTGGGTACCGGTTATGTGGTGGCGGATGTAACGAAGATGCATGGCGGGGCGCAAAAGGTTGTCTATAAGATCCAATGTCAAAATGGATTCCCATGCGTGTTGTATGTGTGGGATTTGACAAAGAATTATTTTCAGGAAGAAATAGCGAACGAGAGTGTGCAGGAACGGTCCTTTGGGGGCCATTCGTTCGAAAGCAATAACAGATGGTTAAGGGATCATGGTATTTCTACGCCTGCTCTATTTGATCTTCACACGGAACAGGAGCGGTACCCGTTTGACTATGCTCTTGTTGAATATATAGAAGGACAGAAGGCGGAAGCTTACTTTCAGCATCCGGATCAACGGGTTCAGGATGAGGTCTTCGAACGGTTGGGTCACATGATCGAACGCATGCATGCAAACCACAGACAGAACTATGGAAAACCCGATCAAAGCGGGAATCAACGGGAACGATGCCATCATGTGCAGTTGAAAAATGCGAAGGAACAGCTGTCCTACATCGTCCTGCATAACGAGAGTATCCGGAAGAATCACGACAGGCTGCTCGCTGTATTGCATGAGCTGGAATCCAGGATAGATTCCCGCAAGCGATATGGCTTTATCCACGGCGAGCTGGGACCCGATCATATCCTGGTTACAGACCGTTTAGAGCCCTATTTGATTGATATTGAAGGTGCGCAGTTCTTCGACATTGAGCATGAGCATACATTTCTTAAGCTTCGATTCGGGGAGCACTACCGGTATTTGCGACATGGTGGGCTTGATCCGAATCGGATGTTATTTTACCGTCTGCATCACTATATCTCATTAACCTCGGGCGGCCTGAAGCTGCTTCACCGTGGATTCCCGGATCAGGCATTTGTTCGAAATTTAGCCGATTATCACGCACGCAACACGCTGCGATTCATGGAGGAATGGCAGCAAACCCGATAACAGGCCTTCATGAGATGGGCTGAAAACATCATTAACTCTGCTGCATGGGTTTAAGATATGGCTGCAAACTCCTGCTTATAGATTAGCTCTATCGTGCTAAGCAGCTCCGAACCTTGGCTCGAGAATTTCAAAGGCGTTGCTTTACCCTTGTTGAGGAAAACTCCCGTCGATTGCTGGGAGCTGCCCAGCGCTGCTTCATACAGCCGTGAAGCTCCTTGACTGGGATGGGAGAAGAACAGGTTACGGATCGGGATCATTAATCTGGGCATCCCGGCGTTCTTGGTCATGGTTGTTTTATTCACTCCCGGACAGACACTCCGGATCATAATGCCATCCTTCTGTATGGCAGTGGCGATCTCCTGAGTCCACAACGATAGGGCTAATTTACTCGCGGCATAAGGTCCAACCAGCTTCTTGAATACGGTAGGGGAAGCCAAGGTATGGTAATCGAACTGTTTGAGAAACAACAAAGCATTGGAGGATGTATTGATTACCGTCTTGAGGCTGCCCTTCTCTAGAAGCTCTTTCATTTCCATCAAGATGACATATGGCACCACGGAGTTTACTTCAAAATGCATCTCGCGCCCTTGTTTAGAGTAGGATAATTCGCCAAAGGAGACACCTGCGTTATTAAACAGCAGGTCGATATGCTCCTCGTGTTTCTTGATCTGATCCAGCGAGGCTTGGAGATCCGTGAAATCCGACAAATCGGCCGTGTATACTCTCAGCTGCTGTGATCTAAGGCTCTCTTGTACAAGGGAATCGTCGGATGGAAAGGCAGAACGGATCAAAGCGAGGACCTGCCAGCCTTCGGATAACAATCGCTTGGTTAGCTCCAAGCCAATGCCGGAGCTTGCGCCCGTGATTAGGGCGACGCTATTATTTCTTTTAGGTGTCATGTGTATATCTCCTATACTTAAGATTCTTCGCTGGTTGCCCTATCGGGATTAAGCAGGGACTGATTATGGTTCAACTTGTCGTCGATGAACTGCAGAATGCGCTGCAGGTCCGAAATCTGATCGGTAATTTTCTGACGGTAACTCTGGAGCATCGCGTTCAGTTCCGGAACGGATTGAATATTTTCCTTAAAGGGAAGATGCACATAGGCTTTCATATCCTCCAGCGACATGCCGGTCTTCTTCAGGCACGTGATCAACTCCATCATTTCGGCATCCTCTATGTGATAGACACGATGGCCGTTATCTTTCCTTTTAGGAGAGGGGAGGAGCCCGATTTTCTCGTAATAGCGAATGGCATCCTCGGTCAATCCGGTTCGTTCAGACACTTGTTTGATGGAGAAAGTGTCTCCCATACGTTCACCTCTTTTCTGCAACAGGGAATCCGTTGCCATAATATCGTACAACTTGGTGTAAACACCAAGTCAATATCGATTTTTACGCTCTCGTTGCCCATTGGTGAAATAGATCGTAAGGTATTGCCAGCTCAATCTTTTGGAAATACTTATAACAAGAGAAGAGTTGCTTTTAGAGAGGGAGAAAGAAATGCAAGCCTATGTATTGCCTGTTTTCATTGCACTCTCCATATGTTTTTTATTAGCGTTCTTTCTGACGCTCCCTTGGGCTGTTTATCAATATCGTAAACATGGGTACTTTAGCTTTTGGAGAACATTACTTATCTTAAGTTTTATCTTTTATGGATTAAGTGCTTTCTTCTTAGTGATTTTTCCAATACCCAGTGCTCGGAGTAATTGTACTTCGATCGATCCCGGCACGATTTTCATTCAAAATCGTCCTTTTCAATTTATACGGGATATTCAACGTGAAAGTGGATTTCATTGGACGGTCCCTTCAAGTTATATCGACTTGTTAACGACGCGGGCCTTTTATCAAATGTTTTTTAATGTTTTGCTCTTGTTTCCTTTAGGTGTCTTTCTGAGGTATTTTTTTAAGGGGAAAGCGAAATGGTTTCATGCTGCTCTTATTGGATTTGGTGTTTCACTTTTCTTTGAAATAACTCAACGAACCGCTTTGTTTGGCTATTTTGAATGCCCCTATCGTATATTTGATGTAGATGATTTGTTGACGAATACGGTGGGGACTGTCGTTGGCTTTATACTCGCTCCCATGTTGTTGGCGTTAATTCCATCGAGGGAAACCCTTAGTGAGCAAAGCCATTTCTTTAACAATCAGAGAAAAGCAACTTTTGGTGCCCAACTCATGGAGGTTCTTTTAAATATTATTTTTGCCAGAATGATAACCAGTTTTATATTCGGGTTGCTGAAGAGACCAGGAGTACTTGTTAGCGAGATCATCTTTGCCATTGTTTTCTTTGTGTTTATGGTCGTTATCCCTGTAATTTGGAAAGGAAATACGGTGGGTTCTAAGATCGTTCGCATGAGATTGCTTCCGAAAAAGGGGAACTGGTTAGGAAGCTTCAGCCGACGTTACATCATGGTTTATATGCCTTTATTATGTTCGGCATTGTCGAAGATATTTTCTAATCAAATGGGTGAAGATCTTCTAGCTAACCTCTTTATAATTGGAGTGGTTTTTCTTACAGGTCTGTTATGGTTCTTTATCTTCTGTCATATCGTGATCAGATGGATCAAAAAGGACAAAGTTCTTTATTTTAATCGATATAGTCACATAGAGGCTGTAAGAATCACTGGTGAAATGTGAGCAGGCAAGCGCTCTAAACGGCCGTAATAAGCATGCAGGGGCTGACAAAATATAAAAAGCCGATGATCCGCACTCGACTGCGATGATCATCGGCTTTTTTCACGTATGAAGGGGTTCCTGCAGGTTTACACTCCTCCAACGGGGGCGGCCTAGCTTAATGGAAGGCACCGTATGTTACCGTTTGGCGGCTTGCTGCCTCTCGTTCAAATGCTCTGCCAGATACTTCACGATGCCGTCCTCCGCGTCCTGGGCGTACTGCCAGACCATCGCGCCTCCGAGATTCTTACTCTGGATGTACGCCACCTTCTCCTTCAAGGCTTCTTTATCCTCGTAGCTGATGAAGGTATGGCCGTCATAGAGGTAGGCGGCTTTGGCTTTGTTGTCGAAATAACGCGTGAAGCCGTTTTTGTTCAGGTAGGCTTTCTCGATCTGCTTATAATTGAGGTTCACCTTGTCGATGTCGATGGGCGTTCCGGGTGCGAAGAGTCCGTCTTTGGTACCCTTGGCCTCTTTTACGTTTTTCCAGCCGTACGAATAAGCAGGGACGCCGAGCAGCAGCTTCTTGCTGTCGATATCATGGGCCAGATACATCGAGATGATGCCATCAATGGAGTGTTTGGATTTCCCCTGACTGTCCACATACAGATTGGAGTTAAAGCCTGTGGTGTCGGACCACTTGCCTGTCAGGTCGTAGGTCATGACGTTGATGTAATCCACGTATTTCTCCACTTTTTTGACCTCGACGTTCTGGAAGTACCAGTCCTGCGTTCCGGAAGCAAAGGTCAGCAGATATTTCTTGTTCTTGTGAGGCAGCCTGTAGAGCTTCTCCCGCAGTTCCTTCATCAGACTGGTGAAATTCTTCGTATCCTCCGGGCGCGCTTTCTGCGTATTCCAGGCATGGAACGCCGGATACTCCCAGTCGATATCCACGCCGTCCAGGTCCAGTTCCTTGACCAGGTTGATAATGCTCTCGGTGAAGAGGTACCGGTTGCCGTCCAGCGAAGCGTCGGAGAAGCCATCTGCCCCGTAACCGCCTACGGCCAGCACCATCTGGGTCTTCGGATTCGAAGCTTTCAACTGCTTGACGTTATCTTTGATCTGGTTGTTGGTTGTACTGTCTTCATGGAAGTAGAGATCCGTTCCTTTGATCTTGGCAAAAGCGATAAACGCGATATCCACGCCTTTCTCCGATAGTTTGATGTTTCGGTAATCCTGCCAGGCCTCCACATATACTGCCGTGATTTTCCGGTCTTCCGCCGCGGAGATCTGATAGAAATAGAGACTCATGCCTGCAAGCAGCACCACAATGAATATTTTCGTATATATCGTTACTCGCATCGTCCTTTAACCCCGCCCGCCGAATAGAATGTAGGTTGCCGTTTTGCTTAGGTTCAGCACCTTGACGGTGATGTAGCTGATGGCGAAGATAATGGAGATATTCACGATCAGACTGAGGGAGGCTTCCAGAAACGTGGCCTCGACCTCGGTTCGGCCGGATAACATCATCTCGACCAGCAGGTGAATCAGATAGATGCTGAAGCTGGCCCGGGAGACCGAGCTGATCAATTTCTGGATTTTATGGTTCACGTGATCGCTGATCGCCGCTTCCTTCTCCTTGAAGAAGATAAACAACCCGACAGCCATGAAGAAAGTGGTGACAGAATAGTTCCCGTAGAACATCTCGTCCAGGACACCGCTGCGCAGCGAGACAAAATAGGTGGCCACCGGCGTGATAAAAAACGAGATGATGCCCAGATTGTATAGGATGTTTTTGGCTTTGAGCGGCAGCTCAAAATGGAAGAGATAGTATCCCAGGATAAAATAGCCGAGGAAACCCATGAAGAACGGGATGTTCATGATCGGAATGTTGATGTATTGATCCGTTGCACGGAATACGGCATCCGAGATGAAGCGATAGGCGATACTGACGATGAACCAGAGGAGCAGATAATATCGCAAATCCTTTTCGCTGCAGGATTTAATGAATTTGCTCATCAGAGGCACCGTCATATAAATGGCAATAATGGCGTACAGGAACCACAAATGCACATAATTCCGGTCGGTCAGCAGCCGATAGCCGAAGTCAACAACGAACTCATAGGCATTCAGCTTGCTTCGCATCAGATAGTATTGATTGTACAAGCCATAAATGAGCGACCAGGTCAGAAGGGGAATGAGCAGCGGTACAACGCGTTTTGTATAGAACTCCCCGTAGGATGTAATCTTTGTGCGCAGGATCATCGCTCCGCTAATCATGAAGAAGACCGGAACGGCAAAGCGGGATATGGAGTTGAACCCGTTGCTGATCCACCAGGAGGAGGAATGGAAATCATTCGTGCTGGTGAGCACCTCCGCTGTGTAGTGCAGGATAATGACAGCAACAATGGATAGAATTCTTAGAATATCGACATAGATAATTCTTTTATTGGGAACCATGCTGTTTCAGACAGCCTCCTTCACCATAAGTTAATTCGATCCTGCGGCAATGTTCTGGCTGATAGCAGCTACGCCTTTGCGCTCCACGAAGCCCCAGCCCTCATCATTGTCAAAATATTTGAACGTTCCCGCAATGTTAATGTACAGCAGCAAATTTCGATAGGTTAACAGCTCCACTTGGCTGAACAAGAACATCTTCACATAATCGGAGAATGTATAGGTGCTGCCATATTTACGGCATAAGTACAAGGCGATGATGATCTGTGCCGCATTCAGCAGCACGCTCATCAGCAGGAAGATGATCGCATGCAGGATGTTCCCGCCAACGATCAGTGTCTGCCCCAGATAAAATATCGTGGTAAACGCCGAGAGCGTCCCCAGCATAAATCCGTCAATCGCAAAGAACAGGCTCACGCTGACGCTGAATTTCCGGGACAGCCTGGACCAATAGATGAGAATGCAGTCAATGAACGCCTTCTGCCAGCGAATGCGCTGCTTATAGAAATTCTGAAGATTCTCCGGACATTCGGTATAGCATACCGCTTCGGGGGCGTAGACGAGTTTTTTCTTCAACTGATTGGCTTTGATGTACTCGTGAATTTTCAGCGTAATGTCGATATCCTCCCCTACCGTGCTGCGGAAGCCGTTAACAAGAACGAGAACGTCTTTATAAAAGGCGCCAAAGGCGCCTGAAATCACCACGATGGAATTAAAATACGATTGCGTGAGCTTGCGAACGTAGAAGCCGTGCGTATAATTGATGATCTGGCTCTTAATGAGCCCTCTTCCGCGAAACTTTTCAACGATGGCACCGTTCTTGTCCCGTACGGCACCTTGTACAATTTTGACGGTACCGCCCAGCGCAATGATGTCGTCATCGTGAAAATATTGATTCACATACATGAGCGAATCGGCTTCCAGCATGCTGTCCGCATCCAAGGTGATCACGATATCGGAGGCGGCATAATCGATGCCCGCATTCAGCGAGTCCGCTTTCCCGCCATTGACCTTATCGATAACGTAAATATGGCGGTATCGACTCGAGCGATAGAATCCTTTTATGGGCTTGTAAGTCAGTTTACGGTCTGCCATCCTGGCATCCGGCTCCAAATCCAGGAGTTCGTCAAGCGCGGATAACGTCCCGTCCTTGGAGCCGTCGTTGATGATCATGATTTCATAGTTGCTGTAATGCAAGCCGGCCATGGCATCGATGCAATTCCGAATCGTCAGCTCCTCGTTGTAAGCGGGGACGAGCACAGAGATTGATTTTTCGGCGAGATCGGGATTCAGCTTCTTCACCTTGCTGCATAACAACGGGATGAACGTATACAGGGTTTGAAACACGAGAAATACGCCGGCTAATCCATAAAAAAAGTACTGCAAACTCCTCACTCCTCTCTTCTTTGTCTCTCTTTGTAATGAAGACCAGTATGGTGCGCCTACTCTATTGGACTTGGATTAGGTATGCGCTGTTTCTATAGCAAGCAATGTCAAGGGATAAAATTCAGGTTTAAAGGGATAATATCATCCATTTAAAACCTCTAATTACATATAAATCCATATGACACTCTATGTAATAAACTATCGTAATTGGCTCATAAATGTAAAACCGCTCAATGGAGCAAGAAAACGAATACATAGATGCTTTTCGAGAGCAGTCTCTGTTTTGGTTCGACTTTCTATATTTTAGGAGGCTAAAGCGATTTGGCATGGTAGCCCATGGAGAACAAGGATTCAAGGGTATCGTACTAATAGGATTTCATGCATTGAAAAAAGCCATAACCAAGTTGAGCCTAAGCTCGCATGGTTATGGCTTCTAAAGGTTGCAGCGCGCCGTGCTGTACCTGAGAGGTTGTCTGGCACGTAACTACATAAAGTCGTAAAAGTAACGGATGAAATGAAAAAAGATCGGTGAGGTATAGGTCAGGCTGTCGACCCGGCTCAAATAGCTTTTTTTCAAGGCATCGAACCGTCCGTCATCCCCGATTAACAAATCGCGCTTCAGCACCGAAACCGTCAAGCTGCCGAAGAAGCCGCCGAGGCTGATCAGCATGCCGGACAGAAGGCCAAATGTCGGGCTGAGCGGCGTCAGATAGGGATAGATGAGATAGGAGCTTGCGGTGGTTGCGATAAACGCGCAGGCAAAGCCTTCCCAAGTCAGATTCGGGTTCGAGGTCGGCACGATTCTTCGTTTGCCGAAATAAAGGGAGGCGATCGTGTGCACCACATCGTTCAGCTGCGTTAAGACGACGAGAAACAGCACCAGCCCTGCTCCATACTGGGGCGTGGCAAACTGGAAATAGGCCAGGTGGCTGAGACCGAACACCATGAGCATCAGTCCCCATTGGGTTGAGCTGACGCTGCGCATAAATCCCACAGTGCCTTTATTGATCAATCGCGGAAGCGGCAGCACCAGGAATACATAGATCGGAATAAACACGATAAACATCCCGTACCATTCGATGTAGATCCAATAGAATTGGACCGGTATGGTTAAATACGCCCACAGAAATAAGCGACGATCGGCTTTTCGTGTTTTGATCATCGAGAAATATTCTTTGAGGGTAAAGAAGGTCAGCACCATAAGGGATAGCAGGGAAACCACCGGATTCAGCAGCGTCGCCAAGCAGAAGATGACCAGCATGCCCCACCAGGTTTTAATGCGAAATCCGACTTCGGTATAGTCGATATTCGGCTGCGTCTTGCTCATCACGTAATACAGGAGCTGGATGACCGATAAGACGGAGAATATCAGGATTAAGGTTAAAAGCGAGCTGTCCATATGCCTATCATCACCAACTTGTCACGGGTATCATTCTTGTTCTACTAAAGGAATCATATGTTATTATGAAGGAATAATTCAATACGGATAAGGGGAAATTTCGTAAATGGTAGACGATCAATCGGTCTTTATACTGCTTACCAATACCGGAACGCTCTTTACGAAAGTCATTCAGGGCTACACGAGAGCACCTTACAACCACGCTTCGATATCCTTTAACCGGGAGCTGTCAGAGTTATATAGCTTCGGGAGAAAGAATCCGAACAACCCTCTGAACGGCGGGTTTGTGAAGGAGGATTTGAAGACGGGAACGTTCAGCAAATATCCCAACACGACGTGCGTCATCTATGAGCTTCAGGTATCGGAACGCGACATCGCGAAAATGAAGCGGGTCCTGCAGGCTTTTATCCGGAAAGACAAAAAGTATTTTTATAATATATTGGGCGTCCTGGGCATCGCGCTAAAGGAACCGATCGAATTCAGCAATTCCTACTTCTGTTCGCAATTCGTGGCGGAGATTCTGCAGCGGTCCGGAGTCAGACTATGGGATAAGCTGCCCGCCTTGGTGACACCGGACGATTTCCGCCAAAGCGAGCGCCTGCAGCTGATCTATGAAGGGAAGCTGAGCGAGTATGAGCCCTAGATTCCACTGGGCGTACAGGTCCGGCAGGCGGGTTTAAGCTGTGGGGTTTTTACTAAGACATTCAACTTCATACGATATCCATTTACCCTCGGCAGAGTCAGCTTATTCTATCCAATCACGAACCAAAGTAAAGTCCGCTTAGTCTGTAACCAGATGAAGTCGGACTTTTTGTTGCTAGTGGAGGATGACATGAAGAGGCGAGAAACTTGCCCAGCAACAAAAGCTGGCTAATAAGCGAGTGTTGCTATAAAATGGAGTTGAAAATGAAATCAGATTTCATCTAGTGAAACCATGATCGTTGTTGTCTGGATTTCGCTTATAACTTGGATGGGAGCGTGGTTTAGGATGAACAGCAAGGAACGGTTTTCGAATCGCGTCGATTCGTACACGAAGTATCGCCCGAGTTATCCGCAAGAGGTCATGGATTATTTGTACGATACGGTAGGATTGGACGGCGAGATTGCCGATATGGGCGCCGGGACGGGGATATTCACGAAGCTGCTGCTGAAGCGGGGGAGCCGTGTTACGGCCGTGGAGCCCAATCAGGCGATGCGGGAAGCCGAATCGGACCTTGGAGGCAAGCCCGGCTTTCGAATGGTCTCGGGTTCAGCCGAAGCGACGGGACTGCCTGATCAATCGGTGGATCATATCGTGAGCGCCCAGGCTTTTCATTGGTTTGACCGTGACGCCGCCCAATCGGAGTTCCGGCGGATCCTGAGACCGGGCGGGAAGGTTGCCCTGATATGGAATTCCAGGCTCACACAGGGAACGCCGTTCCTGGAAGCGTATGAGCAGCTGCTCCTAACCTATGGTACCGATTATAAAGAAGTGGATCAGAAGAACATTGCGCACGAAACGCTGGCTGCTTTTTTCCGGGCAGGGGACATGAAGGAGGCAAAATTCTTCAATCGGCAGACGTTTGATTATGAGGGGTTATGCGGCCGTTTGCACTCGTCCTCTTACGCTCCGCTGCCGGGGCATCCGAGCTACGATCCGATGATGAACGAACTGCGCACCATATTTGAACGGAATGAGCAGGATGGCTGCGTGTTTTTTGATTACGAGACGAAGGTGTACTGGGGAAAGGTTTAAGCCACACCTTCTATTCTGGCAGAACTTCCGCCGGAACGGAAACGAACTAGACTACAGGCTTTCATCATGGAACGGGAGGTGCAGCGGCATGAACAAAACAGATCGGATGCTGGCTATCGTGCTTGAGCTGCAGCAGCGTAAGGTTGTGCGGGCTGAAGATTTGGCATCCATATTCGAGACGAGCGTCCGGACCATCTACCGGGATATTCAGGCCCTGAGCGAAGCGGGTGTACCCGTGATGGGAGCTCCCGGGCAAGGATACTCGTTAATGGCGGGGTATTTTCTGCCGCCGGTTATGTTCACGGCGGAGGAAGCGGTGGCACTGCTCATCGGAACGGATTTCATCGAACAACGCTTTGACGCAGGATATGGTTTGAAAGCTCAGGCTTCCCGCAAAAAGATAGAGTCTATTCTGCCGGAGCCTGTCCGTGCAGATGCTACCAGGGTTCGGAAGACCATGCGGCTGATTACTCCCGGTAACAAGGCAACTTCAGGGGAAGAGAAGGATTATGTTGGAATGGTTCGCCGAGCCATACTGGAAGAGCGTAAGGTAGAATTCCATTATGTGAAGAAAATGCCCGATTCCAAAGGCGACCGAAAGAGCTTTCGGTCGGCAGCTCCTTATGGGCTGGCATTTCTTCAAGGTTCATGGACATTAGTTGCCTGGTGTGACCTCCGGCAAGGCATTCGTCATTTTCGGCTGTCCCGCATGAAGGAACTAAGGGTCCTTGAGGAGCGTTTTGAGATGCCGCCGCATTTTAACTTGGAGGACTATCGACCTCCAGATGACCGTAACCTGCGGGTTCGGATTCTGGTAAATCCCCAGATATCGGATCGAGTTAAGGAAGCAGGCAATTATTACATGGAGACAGTGGAAGAATGCGAGGACGGGCTGCTTGTGAGCTTTCGCGTTCGCCGGCCGGAGGAGATCATGCAGTGGGTGCTCGGCTGGGGATCGAATGTCGTTGTCCTTGAGCCGGAATCCTTCCGTGACCGGATCCGCAACGAAGCGGAAAATATGTTAAAACGCTACTGACATGACGTTGTCAGTAGCGTTTTTATATATTGGGTGCAAAGACGATTAAGGGAGTGGTTGATATGAATACAACGGACGTATTACAGCGGTTTGAAGAGACGGTGCAGGTTTATCTGCAGGAGCTGGATGGCTTCAGCATGGAGGAGCTAAAGTACAGACAGGCAGCGGACGAGTGGTCAATCGGGCAAATGTATCAGCACTTGATTCAATCTGCGCTATCCATGCATCTGCGAAATATTGAGTTATGTTTAAACCCGACCGGAGATGCACCCGCCTCTCCAACGGGAAAAACGGAACAAGGTATGGCGATATTCGAACAGGGCAGTTTCCCACCCATCCGCATTCAGGTTCCGCCGTCTCCTCAATATACGCCGGAGCAGCCTGCTACCAAAGAGCAGTTGATGCACGATTTGGATACCGTCATCCAACGAATGAGACAAACCGAGCCGAAGCTTGGTGAAGCATCCCTGCAGCATACCGTCCCCCATCCGAGGTTCGGAGGATTGCATGCCCAAGAGTGGTTTTTGCTCATCGAGATGCACTACCGTCATCATTTTCGGCAGCTGAATCGGTTAAAACAGACTTTAGAGCAGCAGCGTGTAGGATGAGACGTCAGGACATGGACTATCAAGATATGCTTGATCGATTAGAAGAGCGGACCCGTTATTGGATTGGAGTGGTATCCGAATCCCATGTGAAATTGGGGGTGGAAGGGGGATTTGCCCAGCTATGTCACGGTAAATCGGCACCACTGCGGCGTATGCGCGAAGGTGATTGGCTGATCTATTATTCCCCGCGCACCAATTTGAAGTCTGGAGAGGCACTCCAGGCTTTTACTGCCATGGGCCAGGTTGTGAATGATCATGTCTACGAATATCACATGACGGCATCATTTGTCCCCTTCCGCCGGGATATCCGGTATGTTCCCAGTCAGGAAGTAAAAATAGCCCGTCTATTGGACCGGCTTAGCTTCACGCGAGGGAATCGAAATTGGGGATATGCCTTTCGTTATGGGCATTTTGAGATCAAACGAGGGGATTTTCTGGTGATTGCGGAGGCTATGCTGGGCGGCTCGGACATTATACAACAAAGATCGGTCAAAGCGCTTTGACCTTCTTTCATAATACTATTTTTGAACACTCGGTTTGAAAACGGCTCGCCCCGGGTACTGGTACTACGAGTGCATCAATGAGTTGAAAGGAGCGGATAACTGTGGAGGTACATGTCAGATCATTTTTCGTGAGAGATGATGGAGAGGTTCCCAATAATCCCGATCTGCCAGTCATTGTATACAATGGTGTATTCGCAGATGACCCGGGCGGCTTGGAGGCTGCCTTCAACCGGCATCACTGGAGCGGAAGCTGGGCAGGCGGCGTATACGATTACCATCATTATCACAGCAACACGCACGAGGTCCTGGGTGTACGGTCCGGAAGCGCGACCGTTCTTGTGGGCGGCGATGCAGGAGAACGGCTGGAGCTTGCCACCGGTGATGTGATTGTTTTGCCGGCAGGTACTGCCCATATGAAGCTCACCAGCACCCCTGACTTTGAAGTGATCGGCGCCTATCCCGAAGGGAATACGCCGAATATGAGGGAGCGGAACCCGACGGATCGGGCGCAGGCGATCAACGAAATCCGAAGCGTGCCAGTTCCGGATACGGACCCTGTCTTCGGGGAGGAAGGGCCGCTTCTGCATAAATGGGCGAAATAACATAAGGATAGCGATTAGAAGAAACTCAAGAGGCTCATTGTCTGTAACAACAGATGGGGGGCCTCTTTTTGTCGGCGTATGTACAGAAGCCTAAGGGGCTGTATTCCATGGCAGGGAGTATCCGGGAAACCGTAACGCCGATCATCCATCAACTGGTGTCCGAAGGCATATTGCGTAAAGAGGGAACCCGTAAACCGTATTTAATTCATATGAGCCGCCTACAGGCTGCCTTATCCGCCGGCAAGTAATATCAAGGATTCATCCTCCGTCAATTGTCATGGAACTGCACTCATGCTATCGTTAAGTTTGGAAGAACCAAGGCAATGTCTTCTCAATCATGCTAGTGGAGGTGCAGGTTATGAAAGCGCTGTTTATTGGAGGAACGGGAACGATCAGCTCGGCGATTACGAGGAAATTGCTTGAACAGGGGTGCGAGCTTTACCTGTTGAATCGGGGAAATCGAAATGACGTTCTGCCGGAAGGTGCACATATTTTGCAAGCCGATATCCATGACGAGGATCGTGTAGCACAGCTGATTCAGGATCTTGAATTTGATGTGGTGGCTGATTTCATTGCCTTTGAACCGGCCGATCTGGAAAGAGATTACCGTCTGTTTGCGGACAAAACCAAGCAATTCATCTTTATCAGCTCCGCTTCCGCCTATCAGACGCCACTATCCGATTATCGCATTACGGAAGGCACGCCTTTATCCAATCCATACTGGGCCTATTCCAGGAATAAAATCGCTTGCGAAGACTATCTGATGAAGCAGTATCGGGAACATGGCTTCCCGGTAACCATCGTAAGGCCTAGCCATACGTATGATGAGCGGTCCATTCCACTCGGCGTGCACGGCAGCCAAGGAAGCTGGCAGGTCGTGAAGCGGATGCTGGAGAATAAACCCGTCCTCATTCATGGGGATGGAACGTCGCTGTGGACGTTGACGCACAACACGGATTTTGCAAAAGGCTTCATTGGTCTAATGGGCAATATCCATGCCATTGGGGAGTCGGTGCAGATCACATCGGATGAGTCACTAACCTGGAATCAAATCTACCAAATCATTGCGGATGCCCTAGGCGTACAGATGAACGCGGTCCATGTGTCTTCCGAGTTCCTGGATGCCACGAGCACACAGGACTTCCGCGGCTCGTTATTGGGAGACAAAGCGAATACCGTTGTGTTCGATAACAGCAAGCTGAAACGGCTGGTTCCCGATTTCGTGGCAACCACTCGCGCCGATCAAGGAATCAAGCAGACGGTGGGCTATATATTAGCGCATCCGGAGCATCAGAGGGAAGACGAAGAGTTTGATCTATGGTGCGATAAGGTCGTTTCGGCATTGGAGCAGGCGAAGTCCATCATTACGGGGTAAGTGAATAACAGAATACTAGCAGAATTGCAGAATAAATATAGAGAGGGCACCCAATTAGGGTGCCCTTCTTGTCTTTCAGTACAAATACATAGGCTGGATTACAGCGGCAGATCACGTTTTCGAAATAACACGACGGCCAAACCGAATGCGATGAGGCCGATGGCGGCTAACACGAGGGAGGTTACCGTGAAATCCCCCGTCCCGTTTACGATATCACCAGGCTGATAGAGAGAGAAGAGGGTAAGGTTGCGCATCCATTCGATCTTCTCGCTGAATTTACTGATCACATCCAGACTGAAGAACCCAAACGTAATCAACCCGGAAATGCTTCGTGCCTTCTTCTCGTCATTACACAGCGAGGACACGAGAAAACAGATGCTGGAGATGGCAAAAAAGGGAAGGAACGCCGCTACGTTCATCTGGATGAATCGGGCGGTATTAAATTCGTAGGAATCCCCCAGCAGCCAAGCGCTTCCGGCGAATCCGGCCAACGTTGTGACAGCCAGGATAAGGAAGAGCCCGCTCGTCATAACCATGGCTTGCGTGAGGGCCACTTTCCCTCTTGCCGTCGGGGCGGACAGCAAATAGGCCATCGAGCCCTGATCGACCAATTTGGCCATAAGCTGGGTCGTCAGCTGCACGCAGACGATAGCTAGGATAAGAACCAGAATTAATCCGTAATATTCCCCGGAGATAAAGCGGGCTTGAGATAGGTGGCAATGGTACCATTATCGTTGGTCATATGCTCTTCAATGAACGCTGCTGTCACGTCAGGATTCTCCTTGCTGTGGATGATAGAGTAGGCTATGAAGACGATGCCGGTTAGAGCTAGAACGGCGATGATAGCAAGAATGGCTTTCTTGCGGGCAGAAATCCAGGTTGTCATAGGTTCACCTCGAACATACTTATTCTACGCTACGTTCCTAAAGCCTTTAAGAAGGCCGGGGGACGAATAATTATAGCTTCTCGGACCATCGTTTGTTTATCCAAAAAAAGGCCGTACCCGATGTTTACAGAACAACGGGTACGGCCCTTTCTTAAACTTCAGAGGCTAACCATTCTTATCTCGCAAGAAAAACTTCCGCTAGATGCGGTCTGTCTGCTGAGGAAGTTCGCCGATAGACGTTTTCCTTAAGGTATAGGTAGGCTATTGCAAACTGACGATAGTGAGCCCCTGATCCTGCAGGTGCTTAATAATCTTCGGCAAGGCGTCCACAACAGCCTGCGATTCATGCAGGAGTATGATGGAGCCGGAAGCCTCGATATGCTGGACATAATCGAGGATTTTATCCTCGTCGCGGGTCAGCCAATCCTCGGGGTCCCGGTTCCAGAGCACCATTTTACTGCCTTGCTGCCGGCTTAACGCCTCGGTCCGATCGTCAAAGGCCCCGTAGGGCGGGCGGAAGAGTACCAGCTTCTCGTCGGTAATATGCTCGATGAGGTTGGCCGCGCGGGTCAACTCTGCCTGCTGCTGTTCATAGGTAAGGCTTGGCATCTGGCTATGGGTCATGGAATGACTGCCGACGGAGTATCCGTTCGCATGGATGGCCCTGACATAGTCGGGATGCTTTTTCACGTTGGTGCCAACGAAGAAGAACGTTCCGCCAACCTTGTGTTTTTTTAAGACATTCATGATATCGATGGAGTGCTTGGATGGCCCATCATCGAAAGTAAGGGCTACATAGCCTTTGGGAAGGCCGAACGAGATGAAATCCTCCAGCTCCAGCTGCTGAATGGAGGCAGAGGGGTTGATATCCTTCGGTTTGCTCTCCGCTTCTTCCGCCTTTAAGGCTGCCACGGGTTTCGCGATGAGGGCGCTCCGGTTCTCGGCAAGCAATTGGATGACGGTCTCTGCTTCCGCAGTGGCCGTTACTGCAGGGTGAGGACGTATGTCACCGGGATATGAGTAGTTAAATGAACTTAATAATACAACAAAAATCAAGCTCATCATGACGGCGCTTACCAGCTTAAGCGGAAGATGGCGCCGTTTCCTTGCGAAACGAGAGGCCTTTATGTGCTCTTCGGCTTGCATCTCCTCGGGCTGATCCGCTTTGGATCGATGCGTGGACAGGAAGGGCAGCGTGTGCAAGTCATCTTCATGTCGGATCTTCTTGATGGACTCTAATTGATTCCTGAAATGAACGGAGCAGGCAAATGAAAACCGCTCACTATGATCACGATATGTACGTGTAATGGAACCTATGTACTGCTGTTTGTTTGCATCCCATGCGGTATGCAAGGATAATCGGTATTTATGAACCCCGTCGAACTCCGACACGGCTGTTATATTCGCTATGGTTTCGTTATCGGTTAACCATAATAGCTCCGCCGATTCTATAAGGGATAGGTTGATTCGTAGACCGAATGCTTCGGTATCCCTCTGGATCGCCAGCAGCTCTATGATTTTGCCATAGGATTCTGACATGATGGCCCCCCTTTCTCTAGCTGTTCATGCGGGTATGATTATTCCGATGGTGTATTGGAAGCCGTGGTTTTCGGTGAGAAGGAGAAGGACATCTTCTCGGTAAAATCATTGATGGTCTGCATCAGCTTGGCTTTATCATCCAGAATGTTCTGGTATTGCTCCGCGTACTTCTGGTTGGCAATCTCCAGCTCCCGGACCTTCTCTTCAAGGGAGTTGATCTTGAGCATGCTCTGATATTGCGTATTGTTAGACTCCTCATAGAGCTTGTTGTACTTGGCGGTCTCGGTTTCCAACTGGTTGGAGAGCTTCTCATACGCCAGGTTCGACGTTAGCTGGTATTCCTTGTAATCCTCCAGCAGCTGGTCGTAAGTCATCTGTTTGTTAGTCAGCACGTTCTCGAGTTCGCGGATTTCCTTGTTTTTCTCCTGAACCAGCTGATCTCTCTTGATCTGCTCATGCTTATACCGGTTGATCGTTTCGTTCGCGGTAAAGAGCTGATCCTCCAGGCCTCTATTTTTATAGGTCAGCAGTTGCCGTTCCTTCAGCATGTTCTCGATCGAAACAATGACATCGAGGCCGATCTTGTCCTGGTTATCCTTGGAGAATAGCTGTTTGTTTCCTTCTGCAGCGGGCAGTTCAGGCTCCGCGGAATAAGCCGCCTCTTCTTCTGCCGCTACGGCAATATCCTCTTGTTCGGTACTGTTCTTCTCGGGCTGGTTCTGATTCGAGCGGGCACTCTTAAACCACGCCATTCCTTTTTTCTCTGTTTCCCTGGCCAAAATATCAACTCCTATATATTCAATGATTCTAGTATGTAATTAGGCTAAAAGACCCCTATTAATAGTAATCGGTAAAAACGTCCCAAAAACTTTGCCCTTCACCCCGTGAAAATAAAAAAAGCCCCGCAGCGGGGCAGGAGCTTTTTAATGGGCTAATTTTCCGGTTTATGCGGGTTTGCAACTCGCTCATATTCATGAATTGAAACGAACATGATGCTTCAACTCATTCATTCTTCTTCAAGGTCAGCTCCGGGGCGATCACGTCGACCCGATTCGTCCAAATCCCGCCGCTGTAGTCTTCCGGCAGTCGCTCCAAATCCGCTGCGGAGTCAAAGCCTTCCGACCAGCCGCCGTCCCCGGCGACGAGGATGACGCGTGTATTGATGCTGTCCATCCGGTTCAGGAATTTATCCGGCCATCCCCACAAGTAACGGGCGTATTTTTCCGGTATATGCAGCTGGGTGTTTCGGCAAACCGATGGAAGGTAGCCGCTCCAGCCGGCTCCGGCGTAGGATACGAGACAGCTCTTCAGCGTACCCATCGACATGACGCGCAGGGAGGGAAGCTGCGATTTTAATGCACGTATCGGCTCATCGTCTCCGTAAACGGTCAGCTGGCTGAGACGCTTCACCGGCAGTCCGGAGAGATACTCTGCCAGGAGTTTTCCCTCTTCGGGGTCAGTGCTTTTGATATGGATCAGGAATGAGCCGTCAGGGAATGCCTCTAATACCTCGTCTAACGACGGAATCAGCCCGAATCCCTTTCCCCGAAAAGGATAAGTTGCTCCCTGATCGGCCGTGTAGCCATACCCGATGTCTATGTTTTTTAGCTGCTCCATGGTATAATCCTTGACCGAGCCCTCCACGTTGGTGCGGCATTCCAGGGTCCAATCATGGAACACGGCGAACTGGCCGTCCTTGGTTGGTTTGATGTCCAGTTCCACGATATCGGCGCCTGCTTCGAATGCGGCTTCCATGGACGGAATGGTATTCTCCAGGTAAGCATGCTCCGGCACATAGATGCGGGAGGCGGTGCAAGTGTCAGCTTGAATGCCTTCCATCGAGAAGGTCTGGCCAAGCCCGCGGTGCGCCAGCAGCAGTGGCTGGGCGTCACGGTCTTTGGTGAACAGGGATGTATTATTTACAAACAGAAATACAAACAGCACAAGAGCAAACAGTATGATCTTCTTCCATCTTTTTAGTTTTCGCATGATCCAATCCCCCAAAATCGTATACAATATGCAGTAGTAGATTATATTTATCTCTATCTCTAATTAAGTTCTCTATTTAAATCCTTCTTTCCTAAATCTTAGTGATTTTGGGCGCATACTCAATAGCTGAACCATAACAATTGCATAATAGCGAACTGATAAACACAATGAGCAGTTATAATAAGAACGGGAGGGAGCATGATGGACAAATCCTCCTTTTTGATGGTGGAGCGGGGGAACCCCTATGAGCGTGGAGACGTCATAGCTTTGACCAAACCCATAACGGTGCTTGGCCGCAAGGGCCAACACTTTGATCCGGATATCGCGTTTGATAACATTTTTGTATCCCGGCGGCATGCAGCGCTGCTGTATCGAAACGGGAAGTTCAGCATCAAGGATCTGAACAGCAAGCATGGTACCTTCGTCAATCAGAAACGGCTGGATCCCCATGATGAAATTCCCCTTCAGCATGGAGATACCATTGTACTCGCTGGAGATCTGATCGTGTTGTCCTTCTCCATCCTCAGCATGGATGAGACGATGGACATTACCCCGCTGATCAAGCAGCTGGCGGCGGTTGAGGCCTCCGGCGGGCTTAGGCTGAATCCTTTCAAGCAGGAGCTGCTATACGGCGAGGATGTGTATACTTTTTCGGAAAAAGAGTACAAATGCATAGAGCTGCTGGTTCACCACCAGGGGCAGTTCGTGTCCAAGGATCAGCTTAAGGTATACATTTGGCCCGAGCGAAGCTGCGGAACGGATGAAGTGCCCGATGTCAGCTCCGAGGAGCTGAATGCGCTGATCTATCGGGTGCGTAAGAAGACGCGAGGCATTCTGGACATTGAAAGCATCCGGGGAAAGGGTTATATTTTGCAAACACAAGCGGATGGACAAACGTGATCGCAAGTACACGATGAACTCAAGATGAAAACATGAGAGACAAGCTCTTCCTCACCGGCAGGAAGGGCTTGCTTTCATTCCAGTTCTATTTATCAGCGGATAAGAGGGAAATGACCATAGCTATCGAAGTTGTAAAGCATGGAAATTTCGAATCGACAATCGGAAGGGATGAGCAGAGGAGATGAACAAGGAGCACGTACAGCAAAACGGCATTGCCGTTAACCAGTTGGGTTATCGGAGCCGGGACGCTAAGATTGCCGTTATTGCCGGTCAGGGCGGTCGGTTTCACGTCGTCGATTCGCTGAATGGCGAGGTGGTTTGGCAGGGGCAAACCTCTCCGGCCATCGAGGATGCTGCCAGCGGGCAGACCGTAAGCCGGGGCGATTTCACCGCATGGGCAATGCCCGGCACTTATCGGATCGAGACGGAGAATGGGCAAGCGTCGGTTCCTTTTGTCATAGCCGAGGAGGTATACGAGGATGCGCACCGTGCATTATTGAAAGCGTTTTATTATTTCCGCTGCGGGACGATACTTGATGAGCTGCATGCCGGACCCTGGCAGCACGGAGCATGTCATCTTACGCCTGCCATCGTCCATGGAGACGAATCGCCGCAGGTGGATGCCTGGGGAGGATGGCATGATGCCGGCGACTATGGCAAGTATGTCGTGCCTGGTGCCAAAGCGGTAGCCGACCTGCTGCTGGCTTTCGAGTTTTACCCGGAGGCGTTTGCTCAGCCGCTGCCACTGCCGGAAAGCGACAGCTGCATGCCGGACGTGCTTCATGAATGCCGGTATGAGCTGGAATGGATGCAGCGCATGCAGGATGAGGCATCGGGAGGCGTGTTCCATAAACTCACGACCTTGCGGTTTCCGGCGGGAGACGTGATGCCGGAGGACGATACGGCCCCGCTGTACCTGTCGCCAATCTCCGCAACGGCAACCGGTTGTTTTGCCGGAGCCATGGCGATGTCGGCGCGGGTATATTCTCACTATGATGAAACCTTCGCCGCGAGCTGTCTGAGAGCAGCGGAGCGCGCTTGGGCATGGCTGGAGGAACATCCGGACGCGCCGGGCTTCCGCAATCCGGCTGATATCGCTACAGGTGAGTACGGTGACGCCCAGGATGCGGATGAACGGTACTGGGCCGCGGCAGAGTTATACCGTACAACGGGGGAGGCGAGGTATCATGAGGCTTTTCAAGCTTTAGCCAAGCAGGACTCCTTCGAAAAATACGAATTGGGATGGGCGGACATGGGCGGCTATGGAACCTTCGCCTATTTGATGTCGGAGCGGGAAGAAGAGCCGGAGCTCGCGAAAGAACTGATGACGGGCCTGCTTCAGCGTGCGGATGAGCTTGCCGCTGTCAGTGCTCGGGACGGTTATGGGATCTCGCTGCTGCCGGATCAATATATTTGGGGCAGCAATATGGTGGTATTGAATCATGCAATGCTCCTGCTGGTGGCGGGAAGACTGTCTGGCTCTGAAGACTATGAGCGTCATGTGCACGAGCACATACACTATGTGTTCGGGGCTAACGTGGTGGGGATGAGCTACGTAACAGGGTATGGGGCTAAGCCAATCCTGCACCCGCATCATCGTCCTTCCGAAGGCGATGGCGTGGAAGATCCAGTCCCGGGTCTACTCTCTGGCGGACCGAACAAGGGACTTCATGATGATTACGCGCGTGAGCAGTTGGCCGGCAAGGCGTCCGCAGCCTCCTTTGCCGATGTGATGGAGAGCTATTCTACCAACGAGGTAGCCATCTATTGGAATTCGCCGGCTGTGTTCGTGTTATCTCATTTTGTGTAGAAGCATAAAGCATGCTAAAGAAAAAGAAACGCCGAGAGACTCTCGACGCTTCTTTTTTTGTATCTACCCGTTCAAGGCTAGCGTCTTGATCGCCCCTTCACCAGCGGATGAAGCACCGTGGCCACCATGCCTGAGACGATGCCGACCACCGTACCTGTCACCATGCTGCTGATAAAGGCAAAGGCTCTGGTCAGAAAGCTGTTAGCTGCTGCCGGTAGATCAGCCAGGTTGCCGCCTAGGGCCGGCGGCGTTTCGAATGCCATATTCCACAATAGCTGATGGGTAATGCCCAAGAACAATCCATAGACTGCGCCGATGGCCATTAAGGGGACAAAAGGATGTTTAACGCTATGCCGCTTCTCGAGTACATAAAGAATCCAGATGATCGGGGGAATAAAGACAAGCAGCCGGTTGATGAACCCATGGGGATCGACCCATTGCAAATCATGGGCAATCACGCGGGGCATACCGAGCAAAGCCAACAGAATGATAGTAAACATCGATAGGCCGATGTGATTTCTTGCTGGTGTGTTCATTTTGCGGGAAAACCTCCATCGTTGAAAGTTCGGATTCACGCTGTTATCCGTTATGAGGTTCAGTTTACCGAAGGAATGTTGTGAACTTATGACGGGGATGTACGCAATCCGTGAAATTACGTGGCTTAGGCGTGAAAGCTTGGAAAATACAGAATCAAGGGAAGCGAATGAAACCGCGGTGCAGCGGTATTTTCAAAAAAACGACATGATCCTTTTAAAAGTTGTCAACAATATTCTTGACGAAACCCGCTTTTCCTTTCGTTGAGCCTTTTGCCGGGCTGACTTAACATAGAGATGTCAGATGATAGCGACACAACAACATTCCGATTTATTTTCAAATATGACTAGGAGGTCTATACGATGTCCAACGAGACAAATACAAACGCTTCCAAAGGCATTCGCGTAAGGGTACAGCAGCTCGGCCGTCTCCTTAGCGGTATGGTGATGCCGAATATCGGCGCGTTTATTGCTTGGGGGCTGATTACGGCTCTGTTCATCCCGACCGGCTGGTTCCCGAATGAGAATCTGGGCGCGCTGGTTGATCCGATGATCAAGTACCTGCTCCCGCTCTTGATCGGTTACACGGGCGGACAGATGATCCACGGCAAACGCGGTGCGGTTATTGGCGCGGTTGCCACGGTCGGGGTTATCGTCGGAGCGGAGATTCCGATGTTCCTCGGGGCCATGATTGTCGGTCCGCTGGCTGCATGGGTATTGAAGCAGTTCGATAAGCTGATTGAAGGCAAAATCAAATCCGGCTTCGAAATGCTGGTGAATAACTTCTCGCTCGGCATTATTGGCGGCGCGCTGACATTGGTGGCGTACACCGGAATCGGGCCGCTTGTACAGGGCATTACCCAAGCGCTGTCTGCCGGTGTTGACGTATTGGTCAATGCCAACCTGCTTCCGCTGGTCAACATTATCGTTGAGCCTGCGAAAGTATTGTTCCTCAACAATGCGATCAACCACGGGATCTTCAGTCCGATCGCCACAGAGGAATCAGCACGTATCGGCCAATCGGTTCTGTATATGCTGGAATCGAATCCCGGTCCGGGGCTGGGCATTCTTCTTGCCTATTGGTTCTTCGGACGCGGATCTGCCAAGTCTTCCGCGCCGGGGGCGGTTGTCATTCACTTCCTGGGCGGTATTCATGAGATTTACTTCCCGTATATTCTGATGAAGCCGGTTCTGATCCTGGCTGCTATTGCAGGCGGTGTTGCCGGAACCTTTACCTTCCAGATTCTTGGAGCCGGATTGGTGGGTCCTGCGTCGCCGGGCAGTATCCTTGCTTACTTCGCCATGGCGCCTAAAGGCGGCCTGATTTCGGTCCTGGCTGGTGTTCTTGTTGCAACGGTTGTCTCCTTTGCTGTAGCGGCATTGCTGCTCAGAACAGGCAAACAGACCGAAGAAGAGCCGAATTTGGAAGAAGCATCCGCCAAGATGAGAGAAATGAAAACCGGCGGCATGAACGACCAAGTCGCCCCTGCTTCGGCGGCTGTAGCTAATCTGGACAAAGAGAATGTGAATAAAATCGTGTTTGCTTGCGATGCCGGCATGGGCTCCAGCGCGATGGGCGCCTCGGTATTACGAAAGAAACTGCAGCAAGCGGGCGTCGACATTACGGTTGTGAACTCGGCGGTAAGCGAAATACCGGATGACGCGGATATCGTCATTACCCAGAAGACACTCACCGAGCGGGCCATCGCGAAGAATCCGAATGCGGAGCATATCTCCATCGACAACTTCTTGAAGAGTCCGAGATATGATGAGCTGGTGGAACGACTCAAAGACTAACATAAGCCTAAAACCATATGACACGCTGGCGTAGTAACGCCGGCGTTGTCTTTCATTTCATGAAGAAGGGGGCCATGCGTCTGGGACACATCACTGCCCGCCAGCGACAAATCCTTCTGCTCCTGATGAGCAGGAACGAGGGCATGACGGCTGCAGAAATAGCCGATGAGGTCGGGGTCAGCGTCAGGACGGTTCACCGGGAAATGGAGGAGATCGAGAAGGGACTGCAGGGTACGGGCGTTCTGCTTCATAAAAAGTCGGGAACGGGCATCCGGCTGGAAGAGGAAACGCCAGAGGACATGGCTCATCTGCGAAAGCGACTGCTCGCAGGGAAGCCGGCCGATTATTCCGTGGAAGAGCGCAAAATCCTCATGCTGTGCGCCCTGCTTGAGGCGAATGAACCCATCAAATTGTTTGCTTTGGCCCACAGTTTAAAGGTAACCGTGCCGACCATCAGTAACGACCTGGATGAACTGGAGCCATGGATGAAGCGGTTTAACCTTAACCTTATTCGCCGCAGAGGCTATGGTATCGAGATTGAAGGTTCGGAAGGTGTAAGGCGATCGGCGATTTGTCGGCTTGTCGAGGAATATCTGGATTATTCCGATCTGGTCGGGGATGGATATCGTGATCAAAGCCAGCCGGTGACCGCTCGTCTGCTCTCCATGATTGATAAACCGGTGCTGCTGGATGTAGAGAAATGTTTATGGGATATGAACTGGGATTGGACGGAGGGGCTTAGCGAAGGTGCTTATACCGCGATGCTCATAGCGTTATCGGTTTCCGTAAACAGGATCAAGCAGGGTCGGAGCATAGAGACAACGGATATTGCGGGATATGGCAAATCCTCCGCTTCAGTGGAGGAGGCAAAGGCTTTCGCGAGTCGCCTTGGCCAAACCTTGAAGATTGATTTTCACGATCCTGAAATGAAATATATCGCTCATTTGTTCGAATCTGCGAAGGACATGTCCGAGGTCAGCGAACTAGCTCACACGGATGTGGAGATGGTGGAGATCGCCCAACGTCTTATCGAACGGGTTCAGGGGCGCACCGGCATTCCGTATCAGGAGGACCGTACGCTGCGGGCAGGTCTGGTGGAACACATCGGGGCTGCCATGAAACGGATTCGGGAAGGGACCCGGATCCGGAATCCCTTGCTGAGCCCGATTCGGAAGGATTATGAGGAGCTGTTCGGAATCGTCCGTCGTTCGGTTGACGAGCTGAAGCTGGGTTTGACCATCCCGGATGAAGAAATCGGGTTTCTGGTTATGCACTTCGGTGCTTCCAGCGAACGGCTGAACCAACTGGGGCACCATTTGAAGGCCATTCTGGTATGTTCCAGCGGCCTTAGCTCCTCAAGGCTTCTCGGGACACGACTGAATAAGGAGATGCCGCAGATTGAGGTGCTCGGCAACGTCTCGTGGTATGAAGCGGCCCGGATACCGAAGGAGCAATATGATCTCATTATATCGACCATTGATCTTCCGCTGCCGAAGGATCGGTATGTGAGATTAAGTCCGCTGCTCACGGCGGATGATAAAGAGGCACTGCTGCAATTCATCCAGAGCACATCCTTAGAACCGGCCGGAGGCATGGCTGCCGATAAGCGAATCGAGGAAGAACGTAAGGTCGCATCATTCGAGCGTCTACGCATGCAGGCTGCCCTGATGAACGAGATCGTAACGCTTTTGGGTGGCTTCCATGTGTACCACCTGGATAATCGGCAGGATGATTTGCAGGGCACATTGAACGAAGCCTTGGCTAAGGTGGTTGAACGCGGGGCTGTCCGTGATGCGGAGAAGGTGAAGGAGCGTTTGCTTGAGCGCGAACGGATGGGCACCCAGCTCATTCCGGATACGACGCTGGCCTTGTTCCATACGCGCAGCCGCTATATTACCTGGCCGTCTCTAACCTTGTTCCGGCTGGCGCACCGAGCGCCGCTGGAGGACGGGGCGGAGGCGGGTGTCATTCTGCTGATGCTGGCACCGAAGCAGCTTCCGAAGGAGAGCTTGGAGGTGCTCAGTGAAATCAGCGCCATGCTGCTTCACTCCGAGCTGATTGAGCTCATGGAGCGGGGCAGCGAGGAAGAAATCCGATCCTATTTGGCGGAAGAGCTTCAGCATTTTTTCAATCACAGACCATAGAAAGAGGGAGATCAACATGAATAACATACTGTCCAAAGATAAAGTCATACTGAACGCAAAGGCTGACAGCAAGAGCGAGGCCATCCGCATGGCGGGAAATCTGCTTGTACAGGCAGGCCATGTATCCGAGGATTACGTGGATAAAATGCTGGAACGCGAAGAGATTGCGTCCACTTATATGGGCGGAGGACTCGCGATTCCCCATGGCACGAAAGAGGCGAAAGGCATGGTCATCTCCACGGGATTGTCGATCGTCCGCTTCCCAGAAGGCGTAGATTTCGGAGGGGATGAGCCGGCGTTTATTGTTATTGGTATTGCGGCTGCCGGCGGTGATCACATGGAGATTCTGACGAATGTGGCCATGATCTTCACGGATGACGAAAGCATTGAGAAGGTGATGAACGCTTCCAGCGAAGAGGAGATTTTGGCGATCTTCGAAGGAGGAATGGGCGCATGAAAGCAGTCCATTTCGGAGCAGGCAACATCGGGCGCGGTTTTATAGGGCTCTTGCTGTCACAAGCCGGTTATGAGGTTTGTTTTATCGATGTGAACGAAGAGCTGGTATCGGAGTTGAAAGCACGCGGGGAGTATCCCGTCACCTTGGCCAGCGAAGGGCAGGAGACCACGATCGTTAAAGGCATCACGGCACTCAACAGCGCCTCGGAGCCCGAAGCTGCCGCACGTGCAGTAGCGGAAGCGGATCTCGTGACGACAGCGGTAGGCGTGAACATTCTGAAGTTTATCGCAGGCACCATTGCCGAGGGGCTGAAGCTTCGGCTGCAAGCGGAGTCTGCTGCCCCCCTTCATATTATTGCATGCGAGAATGCCATCGGCGGCAGTACGCAGCTGAAAGAGCACGTATACGGGAAGCTTGATGACGAGACGAAGCAGAAGGCCGACCAGCGCGTGGCTTTCCCCGATGCGGCCGTTGACCGGATTGTGCCGCTGCAGCAGCATGAGGACCGTCTGAAGGTCGTGGTGGAGCCGTTCTATGAGTGGGCGGTGGATCGCTCGCAGATGTTTGAGGATTATGTCCCTGTGGAAGGCATTCACTACGTGGACCGCCTGGAGCCGTACATCGAGCGCAAGCTGTTTACGGTAAATACCGGACACTGCTCGGCCGCGTATGTAGGTTTTCTAAAAGGCTACGAGACCATCCAGGACGCCATGAAGGATGAAGAGGTAGCGAGTCATGTCCGCGCTGTGCTGGAGGAGACGGGAGCTGCGCTCGTGCATAAACACGGCTTCAACCCTTCCGAGCATGGAGCCTATATCGATACCATCCTGGAGCGGTTCCGCAATCCGGCGCTGACCGATGAGGTGTCTCGAGTTGGCCGCTCCCCGATCCGGAAGTTGTCCCCGGGCGACCGTCTGGTGTCGCCAGCCATGCTGGCATTCGAAAGCGGGCTTGCGTACAAGAGCTTGGCGAAATCCATGGCAGCGGCTCTGATGTTCGATGTTCCGGAAGATCCGGAAAGCGTGGAGCTGCAAGCATCGGTCCGGGATATCGGTGCAAGCGACACGGCTTCCCAATATACCGGCATTGCCGGTGAGCATCCGATCATGGGCGAGCTGATGGAGCAGTATGATGCGTTGAAGGCTGATATCGAAGCGGGTTCGTAAGGTATTGGCGGTGAATATCATAGCAGGCCGATGCCATGTGCCGATAGGCCACGGCATTCTATCTATCTTATGTAGCCCCTGGTTCTCCTTGCGGAGAAATCAGGGGCTATTATGGTTCTAACTCAGGGTATACAACGATCCTGATTTGTTCAAAATAATCCTTCATATATAGCTGTCCAAGTGGTTCAATCTGGGCAGCGGCAATCCCGCCATTGGCGGTAAATTCCAAATATTCCATCCATCGATTTTCAGAAAGTTTTCGCTTATTTTCGAAATAAAGAGTACACTAGAAGTAAGAAATTAAAAAGTGGATGTGATGAACATGGCAGAAGAACTGATCTTGACCCAGGAGGGCTATGATAAACTCCAGGAAGAACTTGATGACCTCAAGTATGTAAAACGCAAAGAGTTAGCGGAACGGATCAAGCTCGCGATCAGCTATGGTGACTTGAAGGAGAACAGCGAGTACCACTCGGCCAAGAACGACCAAGCGTTTATGGAAACGCGCATCATCATCCTAGAAAAAACACTCAACAGCGCCCGGATTGTCGACGCCAAGCATGTAAGCTCGAAAACGGTGAATGTTGGTTCGAATGTCGTCCTGAACGACATTGAGTTTGCAGAGAAGCTTGAATATCAGGTCGTAGGACCCGCCGAAGCAGACGTATTGAACAACAAAGTCTCCTATGAAAGTCCGCTTGGCAAAGCACTAATGGGCAAAGCGGTAGGCGATCAAGTGAACGTGGAAGCGCCGATGGGTATCGTAAAGTACGACCTGCTGGAGATCAAAGCTCTGTAATCGCAGAGGGATCAAAGAATATATAAATAAAAGGCGTAACCGGGGTGCAATATCCGGTTACGCCTTTTGAACATGGTTCGTGCCCCGTATGGCATCGAAAGTTTTGCAGCTATTGGAACAGATTAAGCATTAGCCGTTACGACTTTGCGCTCGTACATATAGCAGGCTGCTCCAAGAATGAAGGCGAGTCCCACCAAACCAGCGCCCACCCAAGGCAGGGCTGTTAAGCTCAGATGGGTAATGACCAACCCTCCGATAAAAGCTCCCGCTGCATTTCCGAGATTGCCCGCAGAGTGGGTTGCCGTGGAGGCAAGAGCAGGAGCGGACTGGGCCAGACTCATGACGCGCACCTGCATTCCCGGCATAACGGCGAAAGAGGCAGCTCCCCACAAGACGATGGTCAGCACGGCCGTGACCGGGTTATGGATCGTCACGGTGAGGATGGTCAGAATGACGGCTGTCGCAAAGTATACGCCCAGAATGGAAGGCAGCAGCTTCCAGTCGGCCAGCCTTCCGCCCACGATATTACCGACGGTTACGCCGATACCAAACAGGATCAGAATCCAGGTGACGCTGGGTTCGGCAAAGCCGGTGATCTCAATCAGCAGCGGTGCGATATAAGTGAAGACGGCGAACAGGCCGGCGTTGCCAAGCGCGCCGATCAGCAGGAAGAGAAGGAGTTGCGGTCTGATAAGGGCTGTGATTTGCTGAGCGATGCTTGAAGCTTGTTCCTGCCGTAGCTTCGGAATGAAGATCAGGATGCCGATCAATGCCAACACCCCCATAACGGCAATTGCGCCGAATGAAGCGCGCCAGCCCATCGTCTGGCCGATGAAGGTGCCGATCGGAACCCCGATGATATTGGCTATCGTTAATCCGGCCATCATGATGGACACCGCCCCGGCACGCTTGTCCGGCCGCACCAAGTTCGAAGCGATGACGGCTCCCACACCGAAGAAAGTACCGTGCGTCAGCGCGGTCAGCATTCGGGCACCCATCAGAACGGCATAGCTCGGAGCGAAGACCGAAATACCGTTACCCAGAATAAACAGGCCCATGAGCAGCAGGAGCAGCTTTTTCTGCGGTATTTGGTGGGTTAGAACCGTTAGAATAGGGGCCCCTACGGCTACCCCGAGGGCGTACATCGTAATCAGCTGCCCAGCCGATGCAATGCTGACATTCAGATCATCCGCGACATTAGGGAGTATTCCCATGATGACGAACTCCGTCATGCCAATGGCAAAAGCGCCAACGGTGAGAGACAGTATAGAGATGGGAAAGGGCTCTTTGGCGCCTTTTTTCCCAGTAGCGTGTTGCGATAGATCCATGGTGTTCAAGTCAACCTTTCTGCTGTGTTTGTTAAAGTCATAATCCCAATCTCCATTATCGGTTTTATAGAGGGACTGTTACATATTATTTAATGTTGTCGGAGGATAATCAAGAACTTTATTTTTTTGGGAAAATGGATATCCTGAAAAGGAAGCCTCTGCTAAGGAAAGCTTGTCCATTATGCAAGAGCTCGAGAGCGCCGCAGGGGCACTCTCTTGATGAGCGGCGGATGACCAGGGCCATGGATCGTACCCCGACTCCGTCCCTTGAATATCAGGGTTAGTAACAGGTGAACGACTCGATTCTTCTTAAATCGAACCCCGAGTAGACCCATCTTCTTCCTGTCCATCGAAAGCCGGCGACCGAGGTGCGGCCGACGAAGGTCGGAAAAAACCAGAAGCCAGGCCCGAATCTCGGCCAAATATAGGTGATGCGAAACAAACATCCTGTGATCGCTCCCGGGTCAACAGCAAAGGTACTGGCCATAGGTTGTTGGGGGATCGTGGTTGGAGGCGGGGATAAGGGCCCTTGCAATGGTCCCTGAGGTCCTTGCGGCGGCATAAATGACATATTGGGTTCACTCCTTAATCGGATTATTATATGGGTTTAGGTGTACAGCAGCGTGATGACAAGCAATTCGAAGAGGACAAGGGGAAGGATGACATTATTATAGTAACTGGGGCCGAAGCCGCGCTGGTGTTCGTATCCGGACAGACTCAAATACAGAATCCCCTTCTCGCAATGCATGATCGTCCCTTCAAAAACATCACCGTCGAGCGTTTCGACGCGAACCAGCTGATTCGCATGCTGCTTGCAAAGACGGTGAATATGATCGCGAACCGATTTGATGTTGTGCATCATGTTGGGTTCAGCTTGATACAAGGTTTGTTCCTGGTGTCCGGGATATTGAATGCTCATATTGAAAAAGACCCCCATCATTATTAGTCATACCTAGTTTCCATCCTATGCGGATGCCTAGAGAGGGGTGCTCTTGAATTTCCCGCATGGGCAAATAAGCAGATTAGTGATACGATTTAGATCAATATATGAATTGAGGAAGTGAGCGTTAGTCGTGATCAATATAACCATTCCCAAGGTGGACATTACCATTACCAAGCAGGCTGCTCCGGAGTTGAGCCACATTTACGGATTTACGGATTTTCACCTGATTCCAAGAGATCGGGGCGGGATCTTCATGTTCTATAACAGCAAGGAGGAACTCCTGTTTGTTGGCAAAGCAAGAAAGCTAAGACCGCGGATCAAGAAGCATTTTGAAGATAACGTCTCTCCGATCAAGGAGCATCGGGATGAAGTGACAAGAATCGAGGTCTGCGTCATTGAAGACGCCGTTCATCGAGAGATCTATGAAACCTATATCATTAATGAATTCAAGGCCAAATATAATGTAGACAAGGTGTTCTTTAAGTAAGGAATACGAAGGATAAAAAACAAGAAGCAATAGACGTGGCCCAAGTAAAGTCCCGCGTTTATTGCTTTTTTTGCATTTGTGATAAAAAAAATCAAAGAAAAATTTAAATATTCCTTTACAGGAATATTCCTATCGTGGTATATTGTTATCAGGAAGTACGGCACCATTAAATCAGCAAAAAAAAAGAGGTGATGATGGTGGCATGGACAGAGAGAACAGACCATCACCGTAAACGCTATAGCAGCGGGTCTGTACCAGTCATCACAACAAGATGGAACTAACAACATTTAACGCTTTAGCCGAACCGAACCGTTTTCGTATTGTGGATCTCCTGCTGAAGGGGCCTTTAACGGTTGGAGAAATCGCTGAACGTCTTGATATTCGGCAGCCACAAGCCTCCAAACATCTGAAGGTGCTGCTGGAAGCCGGGCTGGTGGAGGTAAGGGCGGAGGCGAACCGGCGGAACTACATGCTGCGGTCGGAGCCTTTTGTAGAACTGGACCATTGGCTCCATAATTACCGAAGCATATGGAACGAGCGCTTTGACAACTTGGATAACTACTTAGAGAAACTGCAATCGGAAGGAACAGGTAAGAAACAGGATTAACACCTAATATGAGGAGGAATTGATCATGACAAACCAAATGATTACGCGGGTTGAAGGGGAAGTACTTGTATTGGAACGTGTGTTTAATGCACCAAGGGAGCTGGTATACAAGGTATTTACGGATGGAGAGCATCTGAAGCAGTGGTGGGGGCCTCGAGGATGGGAGGTTACCGTATCCAACATGGATTTCCGTCCAGGCGGCTCGTGGCATTACTGCATGAAGTGTTTGGATAAGAATCAGGGGGATTTCTACGGCATGGAATCCTGGGGTAAATCGGTGTACCAGGAGATTGAAGAGCCGGAGAAAATTGTTCTTATCGATTATTTCTCCGATGCGGAAGGCACCATTGCTGAGGGAATGCCTGCCCCTATCTCTACGATCACCTTTGTGGAGCAGGATGGGAAGACCAAGCTGATCAACCGGGCAGTGTACGATTCTCCGGAGGCTCTCAAAACCGTGCTGGATATGGGAATGGAAGAAGGCGTTACCCAAACCTGGGATCGCCTGGAGGAATACTTGGCAGCAAAGCAATAAGCCGAGCTCAAATACAGGGTTAAAAGGTAAAATGAAATGGCCGGAATCCGCATGGATCCCGGCCATTTTTGAATTTCTTATGCATCGAATCCACAGATTTTAATTTATCAGTTAACTTGTAACTTGAAAAATCCAAACTAAAAGTTCAATATAAAGATAATTGAATGATAGATAACGATGTTGACTGCCCTAAGGCATGAAACATCGACAACCTTTTGCCTGCGGTTCTGCCCTGCGGCAAAGCATAATAGGAGGAAATCATGATGGAGATTGGAGTTAGCTCGTTCGTAGAGACTTGGCCGGATGTGACGACAGGCGAAGTGATGAGCCATGCGCAGCGGCTGCGCGAGGTTGTTGAGGAAATCGTGCTGGCTGATCAGGTGGGATTGGATGTGTATGGGGTAGGGGAGCATCACCGTAAGGATTATGCGGCATCTTCGCCAGCGGTTGTGCTTGCTGCGGCTGCGTCGCAGACGAAGTGGATTCGGCTGACCAGTGCGGTGACGGTGCTGTCCTCCGCTGATCCGGTGCGGGTGTTTCAGGATTTCGCCACCTTGGATGCCATCTCGAACGGCCGTGCCGAGATTATGGCGGGCAGAGGTTCGTTCATCGAATCGTTCCCGTTATTCGGCTATGATCTGAGCCATTATGATGAGCTGTTCGAGGAGAAACTGGAGCTGCTGCTCAAAATCCGCGAGTCGGAAAAAGTGACCTGGCAGGGCGGGCATCGCCCTGCGATTCATAACCTAGGCGTCTACCCGCGCCCGGTTCAGAATCCGCTGCCGGTGTGGATTGGCAGCGGAGGCAATTCGGAATCGGTCGTAAGGGCAGGCCTGCTCGGTTTGCCGCTGGTGCTGGCGATTATCGGCGGCAGTCCCCTGCAGTTTGCGCCGCTGGTCAAGCTGTATAAAGAAGCGGCTGCGCATGCGGGACATGATGTATCGAAGCTGCCGATCGGCTCGCATTCCCATGGATTCATTGCGGAAGAAACCGAGCTGGCAGCGGACAAGTTCTTCCCATCCACCCAAGCCAGCATGAATGTATTGGGACGGGAGCGGGGCTGGGGATACTATGACCGCGCAAGATTCGATGCGGCACGAAGCTTCGAAGGTGCGCTCTATGTGGGGGACCCGGAGACGGTCGCCCAAAAAATCATTCACTTGCGCAAGCATGTGGGCATCACCCGCTTCATGCTGCACGTGCCCGTGGGAACGATGCCTCATGATGAAGTCATGCGAGCCATTGAACTGCTGGGAACCGAAGTCGCCCCTCGGGTGCGCAAGGAAATCGACCGCTGGGAAGCGGCTGGTGAACCTGCGGAGTAAGCTGGCAGCACTTTTATTGCGATGAAACGGAAATAAACGTAACTTTTTTTCGGACCCTACCGTTCTATGACTTAAACGGACAAGGTGGTGTACATCTTGCGGGTTGCCAGATATTTTGTGCTGTGGTTTGTATTTATACTGATGTTTACCGGTGCGATCGTAGGCTTGGAGTATATCGAAGGATATAAGATTGCAACGACGGAATATTACGGCCTTCGTAATATGGGTTTGGTGTTGGTGATCATCCCCATCTTCTTATCATCGATCCTATATCCGGTGATCGTGCTCCCGTTATCGTGGCTCATCGGCATGATTCGATGGGTTAGAGGTTCCCTCAACCTGTACGCTCTGCTGTATGCCGTTCTGTGGGCCGGGGCAGGAGCTTTCCTGTTCTACGAATTCTATGAGGTTCGATTCATACAGGAATATGAGCTCCATGTCGGCACCGCGATTATTCTGTTCGGGGTGGTCGGCTCGGTCTACGCTTGGATCGAGTGGAGATTATTGCATAGATCCGTTACGACGGTTTGAGGTTCAACAAGAGACCGCTTCGGGGCCCAAAGGGCTACCCTGGCGGTCTCTTGTTGTCAATCTACTCGCTATTAAACTGCATCTCGACGGACTTGCTTGCCGCAGGCAGCGCCATGCCTTGTTCCCAGATGAGAATCCGGTCATCCGGCGTCCCCAGATAAAGGGCTTTGATCTGAACGCCGTCGCCAAAGCTCTTCTCATAGGCATTCCGCTCTTTAATATCGTTGGTATAGTACATGTTGGATAGCCCCATACCCGCAAATCTCTTGGATTTGATGATGGGGCGCTTGGGTGTCACATAGAAGTTTCCTTCCTCATCCGTGTCGTAGCTGGCTTGGTTGACATAGTAGCCGTCGGTTATCTTTACATGATAGGCAATACGTCCATCCTTCAGCTGGCTGATATCGGATACCTGCATAACGCGGGTAGGCACGTTGGTAATGTTCCATTTGAACAGGCCCACATACACCAGGAACAGGAGTCCAACCGCTAGGCAAGTGATCAATAAACCCTTGGTAAACGAGATCCACTTGGTGCGCGACCACTGGGCGGCAACTTGCTGCAAACCGGCTCCCTCCTGTTTGTTTTGCTCGATTGTCTGGGCCGGCAAGGGCATAGGGGAACTCATATGGCTCAGCACCTCACGGCAATCCGGGCAATCCGCTAGATGACCTTCTACCAGGGCCTTGGTGTCCGCGCTGCACACATCATCATAGTACAAGGGCAGCAAATCCTGAATAATATCACACGAAACTCGGCTCACGCTCGGTTCTCCTCCTTGTACAGGCTTTGAATTTTTTGCTTGGCTCGAAAGAAGGTGACTCTTGCCCAGCTCTCGGTTTTTTCGAACAGCTGACTGATTTCGCCAAAAGACAACTCCCCGAATACCCGCAGCGTGAACACCTCTTTATACGGCTCGTCCATCAAGTGCAGAATCTGGTGGATTCGGAAAGCCTCTGCTTTATCGACGGTTTGCCATGCGATATCCAGATCGCTGCTGTGCTCGACCTGCGGGGCCGGCTCATATCGCTTTTGCTTATCAAGATAGGAGAAGTATGTATTTTTAGCGATTTGGCAGAGCCAAACGCTTAGTTTGCACGTACCTTGAAACGAATCGATATGCTTCAGCGCTTTGAAAAACGTCTCCTGTGTGAGTTCTTCCGCAACATGTTCATCTCTGCTAAGCGACAGCAGGAACAGATACACATCTTGAAAGTGTTGATGGTATATCTGGTGCAAATCCGCCACCTGTTCACCTCCTTGCCTATATGACCGGGCCGTGGCCGATTCGTTACAAGAACTTGAGAAAAAAGTTTTAGCCGGGCGATCTACTAATAGCGGATACCATTCGACGCCGCCTCCATGGCGTTCCAGTCCAGAATGCGGAGGGTCTGAGAGGGTCTGTCCGTTTCATGGATCTTTGGGTTGCTCCCTTTCTCTTCTGGACATATGTCCTTCTCATTATACGATCAACTGCTATGATAAGAGCAACGAGAAGAAGATGCAGGAGGAGATGGGGCTATTTTTTGTTAAAAGCTTGACAGAGCATCCCCAAGAGGAATATGATGAGTTCATCAAATGACAGTAAGTACTGACATTCCTGTAGAAAGAGGGAGGGCCTTCATGAAGCATGGTGACAACCTGACCACGGATGATAAGCTGCTGCTGGCCGCGATCGACCTCATCTCTCGGAAGGGCTATAACGGGGTAACCACGATGGAAATCGCTACGGCAGCCGGCTTAAGCGAGAAAACCTTGTTTCGTAAATTCGGCAGCAAGCAGAACCTCCTGGAAACGGCTTTTGAACGCTATCATTATGGTCAAGAAATGACAAAGCTGTTTGAAGAGAAGCTGGTAGGAGACTTAAGCGAAGACCTGCTGCTTATTAGCCGCACGTACCATGAGCTGATGATTCGGAATCGGAAGCTGATCACGATCAGCGTGAAGGAGAACGATAATTTACCGGGCCTGCGGGAGATTACCAGCAAACATCCCAAGCAATACATGGATGTATTGACGAAGTATTTTACCGTGATGACGGAGAAGGGCAAAGTGATCCCAGGCGATCCGGAGCTGCGGGCCATTTCGTTCATGATGATGAACTTCGGGGCGTTTATGAATGAGCTCGACTCGGATGAACTCTTCTCCTCCGTGACGCTGGATGCCTTTATCGAGGAAAGTGTACGGATTTTTGCTAGGGCGTTAACCCCCTAGTATTTTTTTCAAACACTATGTCAGTAAGTGCTGACAGTCAATATGGTTGCATATCGAATTCATAAGAAGGTAATGAGAGGTGGTTCAGGAGATGGAAACACAGAGATTAATGCGCGTCGTGATGTTCACATTATGTCTGTCCGCCATGAGCGGATTGATGTTTAACTTCGTGCTCCCGGACATGCGGGAGGAATTCGGCCTGACGACGGCTCAAGTCAGCTGGGTCAGTTCTTCATACTCCTTGATCTATGGCGTCGGAACGGTCCTCTATGGGAAGCTCACGGAACGGATTCAACTTAGAAATCTGATTACGATCGGACTGCCCCTGTTCGCGGTCGGATCGCTGGTCGGCCTGTTCTCGCAGGTGTTCTGGATGGTGCTGGTCAGCAGATGTCTGCAGGCCGTCGGAGCTGCGGCGATTCCCGCAACGGCGATGTTAATTCCGGTACGCTACATCGCACCCGAGCGAAGGGGCGCGGCTATGGCGACGGCATTCGTGGGATTGTCCATCGGCAGTGCGCTGGGTCCTATTGTGTCTTCGCTTGTAGCCAGTATTGCGGACTGGCGCTGGTTATTCAGTATTCCGCTGCTGATCTTAATTACGATTCCTTTATATCGAAAATATTTGAAGGAGGAAGAACTTCAGTCCTCCGGCCCATTCGATTGGTTGGGAGGCGGGCTGTTAGCGGCGGCGGTCACCTTTCTCCTGCTCGGTGTCACGAACGGATCCTGGTGGCAGCCTCTTCTTGGGCTGATGGCTATGGGGCTGTTGATCATACGCATTCGCACGGCTGCCGCACCGTTTGTAGATCCGGGCTTATTCCGGAACAAAAGCTATACCATCCGCTTAATCGTGATGTTTATCGTCAGCGGCATCGGGTTTTCTCAGCATTTTCTAAGTCCGTTGTTATTGTCGGAGGTGCAGGGTCTTTCACCGGGGTGGATTGGATTTGTCATGGTACCGGCTGCAATCGCGTCAGCCTTGCTGGGTAAAGCAGGCGGAAGACTTGCGGATGGGCGGGGGAACACGTATCTCTTCCTTATGGCCGTCGGATTATTGCTGGCATGCTTTGCGCTGCTGTCTACCTTCATTGGCATATCGCCTGTTCTGATCGCGATCTTCTTAATCTTCGGACATGTGGGGCAGACGTTTGTGATGATTGCGTTATCCAATTCCGTTTCCCTCAGCCTGCACAAGGAACAAGCGGGAGTCGGGATGGGACTGATGCAGATGCTGAATTTTATATCGGCAGGCATGGCCTCAGGCGTATACGGCAAGATGCTGGATATCAAGTCCGGCATCCACTGGAATCCCGTCCATCTCTACACGGAGGGGAACCTCTATAGCAACATCTACCTCGCTTTGGCTGTGCTGCTGATAGCCATCATGCTGTTCTATTATGTTCAGTTCGGTCAAAGAGAGTCCAAGGGGATTGGGTTAGAAAGTCCAAATTAAGCATTTCATGCAACATTATCATACATTATGGAGGAGATTTACATGACAACGACCTTATTTATCAAAGCCAATAACCGCCAAGGGTCCGTAACGGGGAGACTATACGACGCATTCCTGGAGAGCTATCAGGCGGCCCATCCGAAGGATACGGTAATTGAAGTGGATCTGTATAAAGAGCATATCCCGTACTTGGATGATGTGATGATAAACGGGAATTTCAAATCTGCTATGGGAATGGACCTTACACCTGAAGAAAAGGCGATGAGTGATATTGTCACAAAACATCTGGAGCAGTTCATAGCCGCAGACAAGGTCGTGTTTGCATTTCCGCTATGGAATCTGACCGTTCCTGCCGTTCTGCATTCGTACTTGGACTACATGCACCATCCGCGCAAAACCTTCAAGTATACGGAACAAGGCTTGGTGGGGCTCTTATCCGATAAAAAGGCGGCATTGTTGAATGCTAGAGGCGGCGTATATGCGGAAGGAGACACATCCGAGATGGCGGTAAGCTTCGTTAAGAATCACCTGAATGTATTCGGCATTACGAACGTGACGACCCTTGTGATTGAAGGGCATAATCAATTCCGCGACCGGAGTGAGGAGATTATCGAGCAGGGACTGCGGCAAGCGGCAGAAGCAGCTCAAGGATTTTGAGATAGGGTGCAGTAGATTAGAAGGGGAGTTCAGCCAACCACTGGCTGGACTCTTTTTTATTTGTGTGGATGGTTGTACGCAGAAGGATAATCCGCAACATTCGAGAATATCATGTGGCATAGGCGTGAGGGGAAACGGGAAGGTGTTGATAGAGGGATGTCGACATACGAGTATTATAAAAAGATATTCGCGGAAATCCCGAGGCCGTTCGCCTTGGTGGATCTGGACATGCTGGATGACAATGCACAGGCGATTGCGCAGGCCGCTCGATTACCTTCATGGTGGACAGTGTGGAGCATGTTGAGCACATCGAACAGTTCGCCAACCAACAGAGAACCGTTACTCCGCTATGCATCGATCTGGATATGTCGGTTCATTATCCCGGCCTCCACTTCGGTGTATGGCGATCGCCCGTCCATTCGTGGGAGAGCATGTATCCCATTGTAGAACGGATTATCCGCTCCCCTTGGCTTCGTCTGGACGGCATCATGGGTTACGAGGCACAGATAGCCGGCGTGGGTGATATCATATGTACAAAGGCATGCCGTATGAAGACTACTTCAATGCGATGGAGCGTATATTCCTCCGGAATGGCGGCCGCCCGCATTGGGGGAAAATGCACAGTCTCGAGGCTGCTCAATTGAAGGAGCTGTATCCGATGTGGGAAGCATTCCGTGCGGTTCGGGAAGAGCTGGACCCGGATGGTATCCTGCTGAGTGATTATATGGGCAGGCTGTTCGATGTATCCGGGCCTGTCTCCGATTCGATCAGTGATATTGGCTAGAGGATAAGATTGGGATCGAAGTGAGGTGAGATGATGATTTGTAGGCTGTTAAGAAATATCGAGCGAATGACGGGAGGAAGCGGGCTAGAGGCTCGGTTTGAGGAACGTGAAATGGAAGGCGTGTCCATTGATTCGAGAACCATACAATCAGGGAATCTGTTTGTTCCGATCATTCGTAACCTGGATGGCCACTATTATGTTGATGAGGCCTTTGCCAAGGGTGCGTCTGCAGCACTATGGCAAAAGGATCACCCCCATCCGCCTGACGATGTTCCAATCATCTATGTGGATGATTGCCTGCTGGCTTTGCAAAATCTTGCATCTGCCTATCGAAGCGAGCTCGCTGTTAAAGTTATCGGGGTTACAGGCAGTAATGGGAAGACGACGACCAAAGACATGTTAAATGCTGTCCTGGGCACCACGTATCAGGTCCATAAGACATTCGGGAATTTGAATAGTCAGATTGGTGTCCCTTTGACTATATTGGATATGGATGAGAGTACGGAAATTGCGGTGATTGAGATGGGGATGAGTGAACGCGGCCAGATCGAGCGTTTATCTCATATAGCCAAGCCGGACATCGCGATCATTACGATGATTGGCGTGTCTCATATGTCGAGCTTGGGATCCCGTGAGGCCATTGCTGAAGCCAAACTCGAAATCATAAGCGGTATACCCGATGGTGGGACGCTCGTTTATAACGGAGACGAACCGCTTCTAACAGCCAAATTAAAGGAACTATCATCGTTAAAGTCGATAACAACGATCAGTTTTGGGGAAGGCAAAACGAATGATTATTATGCAGCTTCTATTGAAGGTAGCAGTTCCGAAGGTGCTTTTTTTACAGTTCATGATTACAAGTTCTACATTCCTCTCATCGGGGCTCATAACATCACCAATGCACTGGCCACGATGGCTGCCGCAGAAAATGTAGGGTTAGACCCCGGTACCATAAACGATGGCTTCCGAGCCTTACAACTAACAGGCATGAGAATGGAGAAGATACTGACACCTAATGGAGTTACCATCATTAATGATGCGTGGAATGCGAGTCCGGTCTCAATGAATGCTGCCATTCAAACGTTCGAGAACTTATCGGGTTATACACACAAGTATGCTGTCTTGGGCGACATGTTGGAATTGGGTGAGTATGAAGTGGAGTATCATAAGGCCGTAGGAAAGAATATTAACCCTGCTAAAATAGAGTATGTTTATACGGTTGGAGCGCTTGGCCAGCACATTGCTGCTGAGGCAGAACATAGGTTTCCAGAAGGGCACGTGCAAGCATTTTTGGATAAGGAAAAACTGCTCCACACATTGCGGCTTAGGTTGAAGCCAGGCGATGCAATCCTGTTCAAAGGCTCAAGAGGTCTACAGTTGGAGACTGTAATCAACGCATTACTATAGCTCAACCCTATCCTTAATTCAATGTCTTATTCATCAACTTACATAAAATCGCCCTTAGATGGCTGGCTGTTTTCCCATCGCCCAAGGGCGATTTTTTTGTTGTTCGATGTTCGCTCCCGAAAGGCGGCAAGAAGCGAATAGATCACCTCTGAAACAGGGAGAATAAGTGTAGTTATGCTGATTCGCAAGCAGCTAGCACTTGTAATTGGAAATCAATTGGGATGGACAAGGCAGAAGATCTTCTTTATAATCAATAAATAGTTACCCAAGGTAACCATTTTGAACGGAGGTCTCGTATGGACGCCCACAGACATTTTTTCCATAAATACTTTACGCTGTATCGCCCTTTCGTCAATGAGCTGAACCGTAAGCTTGAAGACTTTAACCTGTATTATGCCCAGTGGTCCATTATGTACTATCTGGATGTTTACCAGTCGATGACTTTGGTGGAGCTATCCAAAATGCTGTACGTGGAGAAGCCCACGGTTACCAGAACCGTGAACGCGCTGATCAAACTCGACTATGTGGAGCAAATTCCGGTGCGTGATAAACGGGAGAAGCGCATGCAGTTATCCAAGACGGGAGTTGGCGTTGTCCAGCAAGTCCGCAAGGTGTTCGACCAATATGAACAGGAGATTATGGAAGGCGTCTCTAACGAGGATCAGGCGATGGTTATCCGTGTGATGGAGACGGTCAGAGACAACATTATTAGAAAAGGTGATTAACTTGGAGCAAACAGACTCGCAAGATCGATTGTGGAGCAAGGATTTTTTGATTGTGTTTGGCGTCAACTTCCTGCTCTTTTTATGTTTTTATTTATTAGTGGTGATTATGTCCTCGTATGCGAAGAATGAGTTTCACGCATCAACAGGAATGGCTGGTCTGGCTTCCAGCATTTTTGTCGTGGGCGCATTGATTGGACGGTTGATCGGGGGCAGCATCATTGAGAGGGTCGGGCGCAAAAGACTTCTCTTTACCGGTCTGATCGCCTTCAGCGTTCTTATCGGGTTATATTTCATCGTAAACAGCCTAAGCGTGCTGCTCATTGTCCGGTTCTTTCACGGTATGGCCTTTGCACTCGCTTCAACGGCTACAGGCACGATTGCCGCCAGCTTGATTCCGAACTCCAGAAGGGGGGAAGGTACGGGTTATTATGGGGTGAGTATCATTATCGCATCGGCCATAGGCCCTTTTATTGGCCTGATGATTAACGAACATGCTTCGATGACGGCTAACTTCACGCTGTGCGCGGTACTGGGTGTTCTTTCTTTGCTGTCCGCATTCTTTATGAATGTACCGAAACTGATGCTGACCGCTGAACAAAAGAAGGATCTGCAAGGCTTGAAGCTATCCAACTTTATTGAACCGAAAGCACTACCGATTTCGCTGGTCAGCTTCGTCATGGGTTTCGGATATTCCAGCATTTTAACGTACCTCATGATCTTTGCCGGGCAGATCAGTTTGGCTCAAGTAGCCAGTTATTTCTTTATCGTCTACGCTATTGTGGTTATTCTGTCGAGACCGTTTACGGGCCGGTGGTTTGACCAGAGAGGGGCCAACGTGGTGATGTACCCCGCGATTCTTTCCTTTGCGATTGGCATGGTGCTGCTTAGTCAAGCCCATCATGGTCCGACCTTGCTGCTCTCGGCCGTATTCGTCGGTCTGGGCTACGGTACGACGCAGTCCAGCGCTCAGGCCCTGGCCATCAAGCGTTCACCGGCTCACCGGATCGGACTTGCGACGTCGACCTTTTATATTTTCGTAGATGTGGGCATCGGGTTCGGTCCCTTTATTCTCGGCTTCCTGACGCCGCTTGTCGGTTTCCGGGGCATGTACATCGCGATGGCGATCCTACTCGCTGCGGGTATTGTACTGTATCACTTCTTAGTTGGAAAAAAAGAAAAAGACGGGAACGATGGGCATGCTGTCGTGCAATCATCCACCATATAAACGGAGGAAAGACTGCCCCAAAGGCAGTCTTTTTTTGTATAGTCATGAACAAATAGGCAAGGTGGGCTAAATAAGATGAGGAAGGAAATCCTAAGTGGAAAACGAAAAAGGTGAATGCACGTGAATCCAAGATTAATCTTCTGTTTGCTCCTTCTATGCGTCCTCCTCATCTCAGCCTCGGAAAGCCCAGCGCATGCACGACCAGAAGGAAAGCCTAGAGAGGAGCAGCTCGAGAAGGCCATGCTGCAGCAGTTATACCCGGTTATCCGATCATCACTTCAGGATATATTGCACGAGACCTATCCTTCTTTTGGCTGCGAACGGATTCTATCCATCAACGAGCGGACAACGGTGACCGAGGATGACCATCATGCAAGTCCTGTTGATGCGATGCACGGGGCTAGCTATTTTGAGATTACGGTGGGCCTATGCAAGGGAAGCGGGGAGAAGATCGAGCTGCGTTTCAAGAATGATACGCCAACGGCGCAGTATTATTTGGACTTGTTCCATGTAAGGTAGACTCCTTCTGCTGACATGACTGGTCCAGAAAGAATGATTTTAATCATTTTCTGCGAATCACAGGGCTTCATCCTATAGTAAAATTAGTCATGATTTGTGATGCTGCTTATTACGAGGCTATGAAGGAGTGAATGACCCATGGCGCATGCAAATGATGTTCTATTGAATCAACTGTTAGCGAATGCGAATGATCCCAGCTGGCATATCCCATTCCAGCAATCCGTGGAACATCTGACCGAGGATGAAGCGTTCTGGACACCTGCCAACGATAGTCACAGCATTGTCGAGATCATACAGCATCTGCTGTATTGGAATGAAACGTGGCAGGCCCGGTACCGCAAATCGCGGATCGATGCCGTGCCCTCGATTGGAGACAATCATCAAAGCTTTATCATTCCGGATAACGCAACCTTTACAGAGTTGAGAGACCGGTTGATAGCGGTCTTATTACAGTGGCAGGAGCTGCTGACAGAGAGCAAGCTGGAGCAGGTAGTGAACGGATTTCCGGAGCCGGCCAAGTGGTGGGAGATCATAAGCAATGCCGCCATGCACAATGCCTATCATATCGGTCAGATTGTATATATCCGGAAGCTGCAGAAGAGCTGCAGAGAGTTGGAATGGTAATCCGCAGTTTTTCACGCCTGCACACGAAAAAAAATGCATGGATGGAACCCGAATCATCCCTGGGCCCAACCATGCACCTCGCTTACAACGCTTCTTTAATTACCCGTTTATAGAACATGACCGATAACAACCCGAATATGGAATACAGCGCCGTATACAGCAGCATAACCATGACCATGGGCAGCCACAGCTCGGTTCCGAAGAAGAACCAGCCGGATTTAACGGCAAAGTAACTGTGGGACAACCCGACGACCAGCGGAATGCCGAAATTGAACAGCTGCTTGATCTGAATCCCCTTCAGCAGGTTTCCTTGAGTAAAGCCCAGTTTCCGGAGAATGGTATAATTCGGCTTCTCCTCTTCACCTTCATCCATCTGCTTAAAGTACAGGATGCATCCTGAAGTAATCAGGAAGGTAAGTCCCAGGAATCCCACGATGAACATCATCAAGCCCATATTGCTCTTCTGGTTGAAGGCCATTTCCGTCTGAGAGAGGTTCCCTGTTTCCTCGCTAATGCCGAGGCTCTTAAAGATCTGATTGGCCTGATCTACAGCGTTTGGATCCACAATATCAATGCCGAGATAGACATTGGTCTTCTTCTGGATCTTCGGATCCAAATCCTGAGCCAGCTTATCAAATACGGTCTGATCCACAATCGCTGTCGGCAGCCCGCCGCTTGCATAATAATAGGATACGTAGGCTTCCTTGTCCAAGCCGATAAGCTTCTGCTTAAAGCTTTGTTTAGGGCTTATGAGTTCAATTTCTCCTGTGGTCTGGATCGCCATAAATTGCTGGATCGCGTCACTGTATCCCGTGAACAGCGTCTCTCCGGGGGAAACATCCTTGCCCTTCACGCTGGCATCACTGATTACCGGGATGATCATGGAACTGGAATCCACTTGCCCAGATATCTCCAGGCTGGCCCCGATAATGTCGGATAGGTCCGCATTTACCTGGATTACGTCCCGTTCGGTCTTCTTAAATTCGATATCTTCATCCGTAAGTGCCTGGATAAAGGCGGCAAAATCCTTCTGGTCCGCTACCGCAAAATGGTTGGGCACGCTTTGCTCGGCCGATTTCTCCGCAGAATAGTAAGAAATATAGCTGAGCGACAGTAGTCCGATCGCGAGTGCGGATACGGTCGTAATGATGGTCAGCAGCAGCGCATTCGATTTCATGCGGAACATGATGGAGGAGAGGGACAGCACATCGTTCAGGGACAAGTAACCGCCCTTGCTCTTTCGAATTGCGTTGAATAGAAAGCTGACCGACCCTTTATAGAACAGATAAGTCCCGATGATAACCGATCCCAAGATCAGGATCATAGCCATGAACAGCTCGTTCATGGTGGTGAAATCACCGCTGAACAGCTTGGTCGACACATAATAACCGAGAAGTATGAGTCCGATGCCGAGCAATCCGAACAACATTTCGGCGAAGGACATTTTCTTAATTTGGTTCTCGGTTGTCGATACCGCGCGGAAGAGGGACAGAATGCTCTGTCTTTTGATGAATGTATAATTCATGATCATAATCAGCACATAGATGACGGCAAACACAATCACGGTCTGGATCATCGCTTCGGTGGAGAAGGTTAGAGCCGCCTTGGTATCAACGCCGGTGACCTTGAACAGAATCATCAAGATCAAGCGCGAACCCGCGAACCCGGCAAAGATGCCGATGACCATCGAGCCGAAATACAGAATCAGGTTCTCTGCGCTGAGGATCCGGAATATCTTGCCCTTGGTCAGTCCGATGAGCTGAAATAGCCCGATCTCTTTGCTGCGCCGTTTAATGAAAATCGTGTTGGCATACAGCAGGAATATCGCTACGATTGCCACGAGCAGCACGGAGGCGGCGCCAAGCGCTGCCGCTCCCTTCACAGAACCCTTCGCTTCATCCATCGCCGGATCATATTGCAGCGTGACAAACGCGAAGTACAGACCCACGCTGAAGATGAGCGCAAATACATACAGATAATAATTCTTGATATTTTTCTTCAAATTCCGGTAGATCAGATAATTAATGTTCATTCTGAACACCGCCTAGCACGCCTTGAGTCTTGATGATGTCATTGAAGAAGGCCTGACGGGACTGGTCGCCCTTGTTCAGCTGGGTATAGATCTGTCCATCCTTAATGAAGACCACCCTAGTGCAATAGCTGGCGGCCACGGGATCATGGGTAACCATGATGATCGTGGAGTCGATCTTCTGATTTAATTCGCTAAGCTTATTCAACAGATCGGATGCGGACTTCGAGTCCAGCGCTCCCGTCGGCTCATCCGCAAAAATAATGCTCGGATCATGGATGAATGCACGGGCCGCGGAGGTCCGCTGCTTCTGTCCCCCGGAGATCTGGTTCGGATATTTATCCTTGAGCTCATAGATGCCAAGCTCGGTCGCGATTCTTTGGAACTTCTGATCGGCTTCCTTTTTGGATACCTTCTTAATGGAGAGCGGCAGCAGTACATTTTCCTTGACGGTTAGTGTATCCAGCAGGTTGTACTCCTGAAAAATAAATCCCAGATGGTGCTTCCGGAACTCCGCCAGCTCCTTCTCCTTGAGGCCCGTAAACTCTTTGCCCTCAATTTTGATACTGCCGAGGCTTACTTTATCGATCGAGGAGAGCACGTTCAGAAGCGTGGTTTTCCCTGAGCCCGATGCGCCCATGATGCTGACGAACTCGCCTTTATCCACGCGGATATCGATGCCCTTCAGCACTTCCTGTTTATTGAATTTGTTGCCGTAGCTTTTATGAATTTGGTTTGCTTCAAGAATTGCCAATTTCACTCACTCCTTTGTTATCTGTCCTTATCATAAAGGAGTCGAGGGGCCTTTTCCTTCGATTCGCCGAACAAAGCGCAAAAGCATGTGACATTGTTGTCACATGCCGGTAATGCTTACGACATCATTCCGTTTCGGAAAGATCAAGGTGAAGGTGGTGCCGATCCCCGGCTTCGATTCCACCTGAATGCGAATCAGCAGGGCATCGGCTACTTTTTGCGCCAGATAGAGCCCCATGCCGGTTGCGGCATGGTCCTGATGCGAGGTGGTTGACGTGAAGCCTTTGTCGAAAATCCGGGGCATGTCCTTCGGATCAATGCCGCGTCCGGAATCCTGGATGGTAAGCCTGACATGATCATCCTTGAGATCGCTCTCGATGATGATGTCCGAAGCGTTGCTGTATTTGACCGCGTTGGTCAACAGCTGGCGGACTATAAAGCCCAGCCACTTGGCATCGCTGAGCACTTCCGTTACCTCAAGGGAAACGTCAAATCCGATGCCTTTCTGCATGCACCAGGACTTGAGCGCACGTATTTCCTGGAAGATGATCGGCTCAAGGGCGGCTACCTCGATCAACAGATCATTCCGGATAAAGGGGATGCGCTTCTGGTGCAGCTGCTGGTCAAGCAGCAGGTGGATGCGGAGCCACTCATACTGGAGCTGCGCTTTTAACGTCTCATCTTCCATGCGCTCGATCATCAGCTGCATGGTGGTGAGCGGCGTTTTCACTTCGTGAATCCAGGATAACAGCTCGTCCTTCTCCCCTTGTATCTCCGTCAGACGCATGGAGGATTCCTTCTTGAAACGCTCGGTCTGAAGGGAGAGAATATCCATGGCAACCGCCTCAAAGGGGTGCTCCGGCTCGCTGATGGCGGCTAAATCGTAGGTGTCATCCCACGCCTGCAGGCTTTTGTAAAATTTGGTTTCCCGGTTGTATCTTACGACCAGAAATATGATGAAGAACAATGTCGACAAAAAAACGATATAGAGGATGGACAGAAACGGGATCTGGGAATCCACTGCGGCTATAAACAGGAACAGCAGCTGCAGAAACAGGAAGAACAGAATCCAGCTTAGTCGTTCCCGGATGTAGGCCATCATCATGCATGGGCCTCTTCCGTGGCGATATAACCTTGTCCCACCTTGGTTTCGATGTAAGGATCAAGACCGAGGGGCTCCAGCTTCTTGCGCAGCCGATTGATGTTGACCGTTAAGGTATTATCGCTGACAAAATGCTCGTTGTCCCATAAGCTCTTGATCAGATCCTCCCGGCTGACGATTTGATTCTTTCGCTCCATGAGGATTTTCAGAATGAACATTTCATTCTTAGTCAGTTCAGCGGTGCCCTGGGGGCTGCTAATCGTATTTTTGCCGAATTCAACGGTGGCTCCGCGCCATGTTCTGAGCTCGGTCCGCTCGGTGTTGTAATTGTATACTCGGCGCAGGGTGGCCTGGATTTTGGCTATCAGGACCTCGAAGTGAAACGGCTTCTGAATGAAATCGTCCGCGCCAAGCTGCATGGACATCACCATATCAGTGGGATGATCCCGGGAAGACAAGAAGATAATCGGCACGTTCGAGTGGGAACGAATCATTCGGCACCAATGGAACCCGTCAAACTTCGGCAGCTGGATGTCGATAATGACCAGATCGGGCTGAACCGCTGTAAATTCCTGAAGTACGGCGCTGAAATCCCGGACGCCATAAACGTTATACGACCATTGCGACAGGCGCTCCTGCACTTCATGGAATAGGGTCACGTCGTCTTCGATTAACATAATTTTAAACAAGAGATTCACCACGCTTTATAAGGTTGTTCAGGTTGTTCAAAGCCCCTTTGCAAACCTTCCCGGCTGAAAAGTTGACTGTTGAACTTGCACTTTACGATCAGCATTTCATTCCCAGTGTATAGCAAAATGTCGATATGTGCTATCAGTGGGCACCCTTCCGCGAGTGCGCATAGGACGAGGCTTAAATACCTATTTACAAACATTTCCTCCCTTCCCATAATAGAAATGAGCCTATGACCTGGGAGGGGACAAATATCGTTATGTATAAGAAGTTCAAATGGTTGACTGTACTCGTTGCAGCTGTGCTGGTTGTCATGACAGGATGTCAGGCAGTCGGGGGACTGGATATCAACAAGGCGTTGCTTACAAGTCTTGATGTTAAATCCAGTGAATCCAAGGCAAGTATTCGATTCGAGGTGGTGCCATCAGACAAGGCCCTATCGACTGAAGATAAAGAAGCGATTGATCTCATTAATTCGTTATCCCTGAATATGGATCATGCCATCGTACAGGATAGCAAAACGGTGTCCATTCAGGGCAGTGTCCAATATTCGGACAAGAAGATTCCACTTCATATATCCATGGATTCCAAAGGAATGGCGATTCAATTGGAAGGCGCCAAGCAGCCGTTCTATCTATCGATGGATACGACCGTTCCCGGGCTGCCTGATACCAGTCAGTATGAGCAGGCGATTCAAGATGTCGTGAAGAAGGCGGCAGGGCTTGTGCTGAAGCATTTCCCGAATCCATCGACAATCACGGTGAAGTCCGCTCAGGAGAAGGTGAACGGGGAAAGCTTGAACCTGACGCATCTCCATATGGAGCTGACGGGCGAAGAGATCTTGAACATGGTTAAGCCTTTCGCCGAAAGTCTGCTTAAAGACGAAGCCGGCTTGAAGCAGGTGATCGGCGATGCTTATGATGCCATTTATCCGATGATCACCAGCATCGGCGAGGCCTACGGCGAAGACGTAGAACTCCTGCCGCAGGAATCCAAGGAAGAGGTCGTTGCGTCGCTCTACGATATCGTGCATGGCGGACTGACCGAATTCACGGAGAACTATGATGAACAGAAGGAACAGCTATTGGAGGAGCTTCCGGGATCCGAAACGGTCTTCGGCAAGGGTACGATCCTCAAGCTGGACTATTTCTTCGATGACCAGCTGAACACACGCAAGAGTGCGCTGGAGCTGAACATCGCACTTCCGGCTTCCGAGGAACTGCCATTGAAGTCCTTCAAGGTTTATTCCGAGAGTGAAGCATGGAACATCGGCGGTGCGGTAAAAGCCAATCAGGTAGACACGTCCAAAGGCGTGCTGGACGTCCTGAATGAATCGGTGACGCCGGGTCAAGTGCTACGGAACTTTGAGAAGGATTCCCTCATCTATAATGTGTTGAAGGATGATCTGAAGATTACGCAAAAAATGATGTTCCTCAGCCCCTCGAGCGATGATTATGGATATGGTGTCATCAAGAAGAACAATCAGAGCTTCGTTCCGCTTCGTTACCTGGCAGATCAGTTGGATGCCGAAGTGAAGTGGGCCAAAGGCTCGAAGAAAATTACAGTCATCAATGATCTGACAGGGGAAGAAATCGTATTGACCGTAGGCTCCAAAACAGCCAGCGTCGGCGGTAAAAATGTGACGCTGCAGGAAGCTCCATTCGTTCATAGCAATGGATCTACCTACGTTCCGCTCCGGTTTATGGCAGAAGCGCTCGGTGCAACGCTTCATCTGGAGGGCGACGGCTGGATTTCGGTTCAACGTGATTAATGATTATGGTTATTGGTAACGGGCATGCCTAGGTATGCCTGATACGACACGTATACAAGTTAAAGTAGGGGGCTGTTTCCTATCATCTTGGGATGATGGAAACAGCCTTTTTGTCATTACTTCCTTCATCGCATTTAACTGTACCGGTACAGTTGGTGTTATTTCAAATCGTAACGGAGTTCTTCCTGCCGTAAGATAAGTAGCAAATGCATCAACCTTTTGGTTGTCATGCAAAAGAGAAGATGAAGGAGATCACATATCATGAATACATCGCATACAAGCCGTGCCTATGCCGCTGCGATAGGATATACGGCCATCATTGGTTTTTCGTTTATGTTTGTGAAGTTGGCTCTGATCGTTGCTAACCCGCTGGATACGCTGGCACACCGGTTCACCATTTCGTTCATTGTTGCATCGATTGCGCTCCTCATGGCCCGTAGAAAGGTCAAGCTGGATCTGAAACGGCTGCTGACCATCGTGCCGCTGGCCATATTCTATCCGTTCCTGTTCTTTACGCTGCAAACCTTCGGTTTGGTTTACACCTCTTCGGCCGAGGCCGGGATCATACACGCTACCGTACCGATCTTTACGTTGCTCTTGGCGTCACTGTTTTTGAAGGAACGCTCCAGTTGGGCACAAAAGCTGTTTACCGTGTTGTCAGTGACAGGGATCATCTCTATATTCGTGCTGAAGGGCGTTTCCTTCGAGACATCAAGTACGCTCGGAATTGTATTAATTCTGCTGTCGGCGCTTTCCAACGCGATATACAGCGTGATGGCCCGCAAGTTGACGCAGAAGCAGTCGGTACTGGATATTACGTTCATCATGTCACTGATCGGATTCGTGCTGTTTAACCTGATGTCGGCTGCTCAACATGCTGCGCAGGGGACGCTCGTACATTATTTTGACCCGTTTTTGCATCCGTCCTTCGTATGGGCCGTTCTGTATCTTGGCGTGTTGTCCTCCCTTGGAACATCGCTACTGTCCAATTACGCATTATCCCAGATGGAGGCATCCCGGATGGGCATCTTTAACAATCTGGCCACCGTGGTCACGATCTTTGGAGGTGTCGCCTTCTTGAATGAAGAGCTGGCTTATTATCATGTCATCGGGGCAGCGCTCGTCATTATCGGCGTGATCGGAACAAGCCTTGCAGGGAGATCCAAGAGCGCTAGGCGGAAATCGCTCGAACGGAACGAATCCAAACCTGCTTAAGTGTCCCGAAGGGTCATCAAGATTTGTAGAGAACTACTTTCGTTAGACCCCTAAAAAATAGGCTTGAGATATTAGGGAGTACCTAATAAAATAAGGTGTGAGCTAATATTTGAATGGAACGGGAGGGGGACCCTTTGCTCGAATGGATGCTACGTAATGTGATGGCGGAGAGAGGGATATGGTCGGGAGCGGCTTTGGCGCGGCTGATGAAAAAGAAGGCGAATTACAGCCTGTCAGCTGCTTCCATTAGTGCCTTGCTGACGAACCAGCCCAGGCAGATGAAGGCAGAGACGTTAGATGCCCTTTGCACAACCTTAGAGTGTACTCCAGGTGACTTATGGGTGCATACACCTCCTTCTAGAACTAAGGGGGCTTAAGGAAATGACGGTAAAAGCTATTGTGCCATTCGGTGATCCGATCTTGCGAAAGATCGCCCGGCCAGTCGATACCGTAAATGCCAGAGCATTGAAGATTCTGGATGATATGGCTGAGACGCTGTATGACAGCGAAGGGCGTGCTGGTCTTGCCGCACCACAAGTCGGTATATTACGAAGACTTATTGTCATGGACTGCGGAGAAGGATTGATCGAGCTGATTAATCCAGAAATCGTAGAGATGGACGGGGAACAGATAGGCCCCGAAGCTTGTCTCTCTTATCCAGGGTATTATGGATATGTGAAGAGAGCCAATAAGGTTAAGGTAAAGACATTGAATCGTCAAGGCGAGACGGTGATTCTAGAAGGCGAAGATTATCTGGCCAGATGTATGCAGCATGAGATTGATCACCTGAACGGCATATTGTTTGTGGACCATGTACGGGATGGGTGGTTGTATCATGAGGAGACGCATCAACGCATCGAGCTGTTTCCTATCATTGGGTTATCCAATACAGGGGCATAACGGACAGATATGAAGAGTCTCTTATGAGAAAAAATAGAACGGCCGGATGTTTTTATGTCCGGCCGTTTTTGTATATCATGCACGGCTATACTGGGGTAATAAATTTAGAAGGTTGACGGAACAGAATTGTCGTGATATTATTATCTTAAATTAAAGATGTTTTAAATCGAAATAATAATTCATGAAGGTTGGGCAAACACTTTCTAAATAGAAGAGACGGAGGAATTTAATTATGAACGGATTAAAAGGAATTCACCACGTAACAGCCATTACGAGCAGTGCCGAGAAGAACTACGAGTTTTTCACCTATGTGCTTGGCATGCGGCTCGTGAAGAAGACGGTTAATCAGGACGATATTCAGACATACCACCTGTTCTTTGCAGATGACAAGGGCAGTGCCGGCACAGATATGACCTTCTTCGATTTTCCGGGGATCCCGCAGGGCAGACATGGTACAGACGAGATTTACAAAACCTCGTTCCGTGTCCCTAACGATGCAGCACTCGAATATTGGGTCAAGCGATTTGACCGGATGGATGTGAAGCATCAAGGCATTCAAGAGTTGTTTGGCAAAAAGACACTCGCCTTTGTTGATTTTGACGATCAGCAGTATCAGCTCATCTCCGATGAGAACAACGAGGGTGTGGCTTCAGGAACTCCTTGGCAGAAAGGACCGATTCCGCTGGAACATGCGATTACAGGACTCGGCCCGGTGTTTGTACGGGTGTCCAACTTCGATAATTTCAAGGAAATGATGGAGAAAGTACTCCAATTTACTGAAATCGGCAAGGAAGGTTCGCTTCATCTGTTTGAGGTGGGTGAAGGGGGCAATGGCGCACAGGTGGTTGTCGAGTACAACGCCGTGCTTCCCAGAGCTCAGCAGGGCTTCGGCACCGTACATCACGCGGCCTTCCGGGTCGAGGACCGCTCGGTGCTGGAACATTGGATCAAGCGTCTGGACGACTTCCAGTTCCATACGTCAGGCTTTGTAGACCGCTATTTCTTCCAGTCCCTGTATGCGCGAGTTGCACCGCAAATTCTGTTTGAGTTCGCAACCGACGGTCCGGGCTTCATGGGTGACGAGCCATATGAAACGCTGGGCGAGAAGTTGTCCCTGCCTCCGTTCCTGGAGCCAAAGCGCGAGCAGATCGAGCGTATGGTTCGTCCGATCGATACCGTTCGCAGCACGAAGGAATTCGTGAAGGAATAAAGTAATGAATATCAAGAAGCAATCCGCTTGTTTACGACAAGGGCGGATTGCTTTTTTTGTATCGCCGAAATAATGGACTTTACTATTCATTCCACTTCATCCGAACCAAACGGATGATCCACGATGTACAGCCAGCTTCCGTCAGGCTGCTGTCTCACGATCTCGGAGGTATGTCCTTGAAGCACCAGCGGTTGGCCATGCGGGTCTGTCGTCTGCAGGGTGAACCGAGCACGCATCATAGCGATATTTTCAAACGGGATACAGTATAAATTGGTGGAGATCATCGTACCTTTGAGCAGCAGCAGTTCCTCTAAAGTATGACGGAAGGAATGAATTCCGATCTCCAAGCTTCCATTGCTGTGGACATGAATACTGTTCGGTTCATACAACGCCAGCACCTGATCGATGTCCCCTGAGTTATACGCGTCAGCAAATGCAGCATTCATATTCTCGGGCTTCCAGACTCGGATTGCGGGAATGGATGGTTTCATTGAATCTCCTCTTTCTGTATGATGATAGCAATAGCCTATCTGAAAATGAAAGCTGTGATAAGTACGCACAATTTTATGACATAGTCATCTATTTATGACCAATCACCAAACCAAGGGGGTTGAGCAATACATATGCCATATCAGGATGAGAGGTATGGGTGCCCGGCTGAAGTGGGCTTGCACATGATTAGTGGGAAGTGGAAGCCCCGAGTACTGTATGAGCTGTTTCGGGAAACCCTGCGTTTTGGTGAGCTGCATCGGAGAATACCTGAAGTATCAAGGCATGTGCTTACCGTGCAATTGCGGGAGTTAGAGGAGAGCGGCATCGTGAAACGGACGGTGTATCAAGAGGTACCTCCCAAGGTGGAATACTCCATAACGGAGTTCGGTACCCTTTTTAAAGCAGTGCTTGAGCAAATGGTCATTCTGGGCGAACTGTATATCGATTCTCAGCAGATTCCTAACGAATAGTACTTCATGTTAGCCTCGATCAGAAGAATAACCCCATGCTGCACACATTTAGCGATTAAGTACATCAATTCTGGTTTAAATACAAATACTGTATAGGAATGGATGACTTAATAGCCTGAGGTGGAGCATATGAAAGGGAGTTTATTCAAGAACATCGTGTTTACGGTTTCGGCCGTCATCATTACCATTCTTGCTATTCTAGGGGCTGCTATGCCCGGAGCTTTCGGTGAAGTGGCAGGATACTTGTATAGGTTCACGACGAATACGTTCGGCTGGTTCTATCTGCTCTCGATCTTTGTGATTATTATCTTTCTGATCTGGGTGGCAGCCAGTAAATACGGCACGATTCGTCTTGGCGGAGATAAGGAGAAGCCAGAGTATCCGTTCTTCACCTGGATCGGAATGCTGTTCTCTGCGGGGTTTGGTGTAGGGCTGGTGTTTTGGGGTGTGGCTGAACCCATGAGCCATTTTTTTAAGACACCCTTCGGCGGCATCGAAGCACAAGGTGTAGACGCTGCACGTGTGGCTATGGGCTATTCTTTTTTTCATTGGGGCATTAGTCAGTGGTCCGTGTTTGCCCTTGTCGGACTTGTGATCGCGTTTCTTCAGTTCCGTAAGCAGAAGGATGGGCTGGTGTCTACAGCGCTTGAGCCTGTCACCGGCTCGAAGCGCGGCGTGAAGAATACGATTGATATCCTCGCGGTAATTGCAACGGTCATGGGTATCGCTACTTCTATTGGACTTGGCGTTCTGCAGATGAGCGGTGGGTTGAATACCATCATGGGAGTTAACAATGGCGTTGGGTTGCAGTTATTGATGCTGGGGATTATTTTTGTGGCTTATATGATTTCGTCGACAACGGGGCTGGATAAAGGGATTAAATACTTAAGCAACCTGAACCTCGCTATGGCGCTCATTTTTTTATTGTTTGTGTTTGTTAGCGGCCCCTCCGTTTTTATTCTGGAGACTTTTACACTGGCACTGGGCGATTACATTACAAACTTCGTATCGTACAGCCTGCGGCTCCAACCCTACGCCGAAGGCACATGGGTACGGGAATGGACGATCTTTTATTGGGCCTGGGCGATTGCTTGGTCGCCGTATGTAGGAGCTTTCGTGGCGCGGGTATCCAAGGGAAGAACGGTTCGCGAATTCATTGTGGGCGTGATGGTCGTGCCGCCGGTCATTGCTTGTCTGTGGATCGCTGTGTTTGGCGGGACCGCCATCTGGTTTGATCTTCATGAGAACACCGGGATTGCGGCAGCCGTTAATGCAGATGTCACGTCGGCACTGTTCCAATTGTTCAACCAATTGCCGTTTTCTTCAATCATGAACGTGCTGGCGATTATACTCATTCTGACGTTCCTGGTGACATCGGCCGACTCAGCAACCTATATATTGGCCAGTATGACCACCTACGGCAGCCTGAACCCTCCTCAAATGGCAAAAATCGTGTGGGGCACGCTCATGGCAGCCATTGCCGGCGTCCTGCTGTATGCGGGCGGACTGGAAGCGTTGCAGACAGCTTCGTTGATTGCGGCCTTCCCGTTCACGGTACTGCTGCTGTTGATGATTGTTGCGGTAGTGAGGCTGCTGAGCCGGGAGCCGATTCCGATTCGGAAGGCTGATCTGAAGCGGTTCCGCCGTCTGGAGGAAGCGGCCAACCGGGGCAGGAAGTGAAGATAAGCGCGAGGCGGAACGAGGTTTTTTATTACCTGCGTGACATAGAGGGCATCCATGCGGTGCCCTTTTATTTTTTAAGGAGATAGGCTCGGAAAAGACGGCAACCATAGCCAAACCAGTACAAGCACAAGAAGGACATGTGCAGGTAATAGGCATACCATGAGCATAGCCCAAGGGATTTAAATAATCCGTGTATCCAATGGAAACATAGGATGTTCAGGATCACAAAGAGATATATGGGGAACTGAAGGAGGATTCGTTTCTTTAAGGATCCGGACTTTATGTTGTCACCCGGGGTGTAGGATTGCTCTCCATCTACATATGTTCGATCCAGATCGACATACAGCTCGCCGGCAAGGTAACCTGTGAGGTACGTTCCTACGATGGCGAAGTTGATCCAGCCTGCAGTCTGTCGAGGCAGCCCGAGGTCGATCAAGAGGCCGAATATCCAGAATATGCATAGTAAACTGATCGTCACGATGATCCATAGAGGAAATGTTAACATCCATCGCTTTGCAGCTGAATCGATCACTTCCTTTAATTTTGCCATAATACCTCCCTTTTGCTTACCGAGTTAATTATCCTTATATTACCTTATTTATGAACTCTATGTATGAGATGAAGTGATTCACTGTATATAAAAAAGCCCTTATTGCACCTGAAAGAGTGCAATAGGGGCTTTAAGCGTTCAGTTGAAAAGAGAATAACCATTATTTTTTCTTAAGCAGCAAATACATAAAATATGGCGCGCCGATGATAGCAACCATAATGCCTGCTGCGATACCGTCGGGATCCACAATGTTGCGTCCGATCGTATCTGCGAGCAGCAGCAGCCAGCCCCCGATTAATATGGCAATCGGAATGTACATCTGATTCCGCGGACCAACCAGCGCTTTGGCAATGTGTGGGCCCATGAGCCCGATGAACGTAATGCCGCCCGTAACCGACACCGCGGATGCTGCAAGCGCGACGGCGGCCAGAAGCAGCACAATGCGTTCCTTCTCAATCGAGACGCCGACACCGATCCCTACAGGATCGCTTAACCCCAGCAGATTCATGCGCTGCGCTTTGTACAGGGTGAACGGAATCAGGATGATCAGCCAGGGCAGCAGCGCCACAATGAAGGGCCAATCGGTGCCCCATATCCCGCCCGCCAGCCACTTGGCGATAAAATCGACCTTGGTCCGCTCGGCAGATGATGTGAGCACAATCATGACGCCCGAGAGTGCCATGGAGAACCCGACACCGGTCAGCACCAATTTAACGGGCTGCAGGCCTTCGCCTTTCCGGAAAGAGAACAGGTAGATGCCCACGGCCGTCAGCACAGCCCCGATAAATGCCGCCAAGGGCAGCATGTAGATAAAGGAGCCTGCTTCGATCGGGAAGAACAGGAAAAATACGGCCACGCCGACCCCGGCTCCCGAGTTTATTCCGATAATACCGGGATCCGCGAGATCATTTCGGGTAATGCTCTGCAGAATGGCACCTGATAAGGCGAGTGCCATTCCGGCCAGCAAAGTAATGAGCATGCGCGGCAGGCGCACATCGAAGATAATGAATTTCTCTTTGAAGCTGCCTTGGCCCAGCAGGGTTGGAATAATCCGGTCATAGCTAACGGACGAATAACCGAGACCCAGACCAACGAGGACCGTAACCACTGTAAGGATCAACAAGACCAGAAACGTAATGCGTTGTTTTCTTAATAACGACGGATGAATCATGACAGTCCCCGCCCTCCTTTGCGTACGATAAACAGGAAGAAGGGCAATCCCATGATGGCGATCAGAGCGGCTACGGGCGTTTCGTAAGGAGCATGCAGCGTTCGTCCGACCGTGTCGGCAAACAGCATGAAGATGGCGCCCACCAGAGCGGACATCGGAATGACATGGCGGTAGTCGGTTCCGACGATACCACGGACGATATGGGGAATCATCAGGCCGAGGAAGGCCAAATTCCCCACCAAGGCCACAGAAGTTCCTGCCAGGAGGACAATCACGACAAACAGGATGCCCTTGATAGCAGCAATGTTCTGTCCCAAACCGACGGCGACTTCTTCACTCAGGCTAAGGATGGTCAGCTGTCTTGATAACACAATGGCAATCATAATTCCAATAAGAATAAACGGAAATATCGTCTGCAGCTGTCCCCATGATGTGCCGATCACACCGCCTGCTGTCCACATGGACACATCCTTGGATATTTTAAAATAGATGCCGATTCCTTCGGCGATGGCATACAGGAATGCGGATACGGCTGAGCCAGCCAGCACCATCTGCAAGGGAGAGAAGCCGCCTTTTCGCATGGCTCCGATGCCGAAGACCATCACGGCACCGACCGCTGCTCCGATGAAGCAGGCCACCATAATGCCAAAATAATTGGCAGCCGGCAGGAAAGCCAGCGTGAAGGCAAGCGCTGCATTCGCCCCGCTGGTAAGTCCGAGCAGGCCGGGATCCGCTAGCGGATTGCGGGTAATACCCTGCATGATAGCACCGGAGACCGCGAGCGCGGCTCCGACCAAAATGGCGGCAACCTCGCGGGGCAGGCGAATTTCGCGAAGGACGGATAATTTCTCGCCCTCCATCGAGGTGGTAAGGGCAAGCCATACATCCTGGATGCTGGTTTCAGCTGCGCCGAACACCATCGCAACGACAAACATGCTCATAAATACGATGATGCCCGCAATCAATTTGACGGAAAAAGGAATGGACCGTTTCGTAGGCATTGTCATGGAATCATCTTTTCATCTTAAAGTTGGAGTATTCAAACTAAATAAATCGGAGCAATGGCAGCAGCCTATGTCCTAGCTGCCCAAAAAGTGTTCCGTAATGAACTCGAGCTGGTACTCCAGCGTGGTTGCATCATTAAAATAAATCCGGTTTCCGTCTGCTTCGAACACGCGGCCATTCTTCACCGCCGGGATTTGCTTATACGTCTCGGTTTGCTGGAAAGACGTATCGGCATCCGCAAATTTGCTGAGTATGACATAGTCGCCGGCATACTCCGGCAGCACTTCAGCAGAAAGGGCATAATAGCCGTCCTTCAATGCCATTTCTTTCACTTTTTCCGGCATGTTCAGCTTCATTTCCTGATACAGGATTTCCGTACCGCGGCCCCAGTTATCGCCGTATACATAAAGCTGCTTATCAAAGCTCTCGATCACGGACACGGTGGCGTCTTCCCCGATCTTCGCGCGAATTTCATCGCCGGCTTTTTGCGCCCGCTGTTTGAAATCGTCGATCCAGGCCTGGGCTTCTTTTTCTTTGTTCACCAGCTTGCCGATTTCAAGATGCTGCGTCAGATAATCGACTTTTCCGTAGGTGAAGGTAACGGTTGGGGCAATCTCTTTCAGCTTATCCACGTTCTTGATATTGGACAGGCCGATGATGAGGTCGGGATCCAGTTCGATGATTTTTTCCAGGCTTTCATCCGTCACTTCTTCGGCATCCTTGATTTTGTCCGCAAATGCGGGATTGGCCTTGGACCAGGAATCAACGCCCACCATGTTGACGCCGAGTGCAAGCAGGTCGCCTACGTAGGAGGACAACACAATGACGCGCTGCGGATTGGCAGGCACCTCAACGGGTCCGTTCTCGGACTCGTATGTAATGGTCCCGGATGGGGTTTCGCTTTGTTCCGTTTTAGGTGTTTCGGTGGTTCCTGTATTGCTGCTGCTCGTTTCCGCAGGCTTGCTGCTGCAAGCACTAAGAATGAGCAGCAGCGCTATAAACGGGATGAGTAGTTTCTTCGTAGGTGTCGTTTTGCTGTGTTTTGAGTACATCCTCTTTTTCCCCTTTTAAAAGATTGTATGTTATACAGATCGGTTTTGCCGTGCGTGGATCGCGGCCGATCTCGGCATCGATATGGAATACTTTCTTTAATACGTCATGTGAGATGACGGCTTCCGGATCTCCGGCCTGGATGATATCTCCATCCTTCATCGCGATAATGTAATCAGCGAATCTCGCGGCTTGGTTTAAATCATGCAGAACCATAACAATGGTACGCTCCTGCTCGATGTTAAGCCTCTCCAGCAGTTCCAGGATCTCAAGCTGATGCGCCATGTCCAGATACGTGGTCGGTTCGTCAAGGAAGATCATTTCAGTCTCCTGAGCCAGTGCCATCGCAATCCATACCCGCTGTCTCTGTCCGCCGGACAGAGCATCCACCGAGCGATATTTGTAATCCTGGGTCCCGGTAACCTCCAGCGCCCAGTCAATTACTTCCATATCCTGCTTGGTCAAGCGGCCAAAACCGCGTTGATGAGGATATCGGCCATAGGAGACAAGCTCGCCAACCGTCAATCCGCCCGGTCCTTCCGGAGTCTGGGGCAGAATGGCCAGCTTTTTCGCCAGCAGCTTGGTATTCATCTTGGCGATTTCTTCTCCATCCAGAATGGCAGCGCCGGACTGGTAAGGAATAATGCGGGTAACAGCCTTCAAAAGAGTGGATTTGCCGCAGCCGTTAGGCCCAATAATGGTTGTGATTCTTTTATCGGGAATATCTACGTTAAGACGATTCAATATCAGATTCTCGCCGTAACCGACGCTTATTCGATCTGTACTTAGGCGAATCATCATTTCACCTCCAGAGTAGTTAGCTATCAAACGATAATGATTCTCAATTTCATCCATAAATATAATGGGGGGCCGCGTCATTGTCAATAAATATCTTAATGGAAATTTTAAATAATATTCATGTTTCAACCGAATTATATCCATATATAGATTGGCTGGGTGTTACATGCCTATATATAGGCGAAATTGTGACAATATGAATTTTTTCTAAATGTTTGATTGTAAAAAGGTTGAAGGCAACGTATACTAATTGATAATGATAATCATTTACGTTACAAGGTGATCACAAGCAGCCTTTTAATCTATAGACCGGGAGTGAAATGCATGAGTGGGAAAGAGATATTTGATGTAACGGTTATTGGTGGAGGACCAGCAGGATTATATTCTGCTTTTTATAGTGGACTGCGCGGCATGAAGACCAAGATTATAGAATATCAACCCATGCTTGGCGGGAAGGTTCACGTCTATCCGGAGAAAATGATATGGGATGTCGGCGGACTGACGCCCGTTCCGGGCGCGAAGCTGATCGAACAGATGGTTCAGCAAGGTCTGACGTTTAATCCCGAAGTGCTGTTGAACGAGAAGGTTGAATCGATCGCCCGCAATGAGGAAGGGCTGTTCGAATTACATACGGCGAACTCCGGCGTGCATTTGTCTAAAACGGTTATCGTGGCGGTTGGAGGAGGCATCCTGAATCCGCAGAAGCTGGAGATTGAAGGAGCCGAGCGGTTTGAGGTTTCGAACCTGAACTATACGGTGAAGTCCCTGCAGCATTTTAAAGGCAAAACCGTCATTGTGTCCGGTGGAGGGAATTCAGCCGTGGATTGGGCGAATGAGCTGGAGCCTGTAGCGAAGAAGGTGTACTTGGCCTACCGCAAGGACGAATTGTCAGGCCATGAAGCCCAAGTCGAGCAGCTGATGAACAGCACGGCTACGTGCCAACTTAATACATCGATTACGAAGCTCATTGCTTCGGATAATCATGAGGTAATTGAGCGGGTAGAATTGACCAATAATGCGACAGGGGAAATTTCCTATCTGGCGGTTGACGAAGTCATTATTAACCATGGCTATGAACGGGATATGTCGCTGCTGGAGAACAGCGAGCTTGATATTCACCGCGTGGATGACTACTATATCGCGGGCAACGCAAGCTGCAATTCTTCCATACCGGGACTGTATGCTGCTGGCGATATCCTGCATTTTGACGGGAAGCTGCACCTGATTGCAGGCGCCTTCCAGGATGCCGCGAACGCGGTGAACAGCGCGAAGCAGTTCATCGAACCGGATGCCAAAAAATACGCGATGGTCTCTTCGCATAACGAGATGTTCAAGGAGCGCAATCGCGAATTAGTGAAGCAATTGATCAATTAGCGTACGCGTGCATGCGTGTATATGCTATTTAACTATAGAAGAGAAGCAAGGGAATCCCCGCTTCTCTTTTTTGCGTTCTTATTGTTTTTTTATAATCCCTGAGGTAATCAACGGGCCGTAGTTGATCAGTTGCGTCATCATGATCGCCATTTCCCTTGCGGATTTATTCATGCCGGACTCGATCCAGTGTATAACTAAGCCAATATTGGCGGAGGTCATATATGCAATCAGGTAATCGCTCGGAATGATCTGATTCTCGTCCGAGGGAATTCTGAACGCATGCTTAGCAAACATATGCTCCTTCATGAACTCCCTGAATTGTCGAACGAAGGACATGTCCCCATTAGGTCCGACAATGGCCTTGATGAAGTCGGCATGACGCATGAGCTCCTCGAATATTTGTTCTGACGCCGGATAAGGCTCTCCCTTGTCCGCATAGTCCCTGGAATCCCTGGGATCGATATGGACCACGATGTTCTTAATCTTCTGAAGCACCTCTTCTTTGAGCTTATCCAGCATATCCGGCACATCCCGATAATGCAGATAGAAGGTACCGCGGTTGATATTTGCACGATTGGCGATATCGGTGACGGTAATCGCGCTAATGCATTTTTCGTCCATGAGCTCAAACAGAGTTTGCCGCAACAGCTGATTCGTCCGGATTTGCCGGCGATCCGTCTTTTTGGCCAAGGAATTCCCCTCCAGTACAATTTGAACACTTAATCAACAGAATGCTCGTACACTGATGAGTAATGAACACTCCGCTGAAAGCTGATGATTGAACATATTTCTCTCTTCATTATAATTAACGCTGTGATCATTAATCAACAGTTTGTTCATTAACAACGAGGAGTGGTAGATATGGGTTTCTTAAGACAAAACATGCTGTGGATCGGCGCATTGGTTGTCATTCTGGTGCTGTCGATCTTCGGCGTAGCCATGATGGGATCGATCGCGGGAGCGAAGCCGAAGTCCCTGCCCGTTGCACTGGTCGTCTTGGATCAACCGGCGGAGTTACCGAACGGCGAACCCCTTGCTGTTGGCGACATGATAAAGGGGATGCTGCAGGGAAACTCGCAGATGCCCATTCAGTGGGAGATCGTGAATTCGGAAGCGGAGGCACGGGAAGGGCTCGACAGCCAGAAGTACTATGGAGCCCTCGTGCTGCCTGAGGACTTAAGCGCGGGCATCTTGTCGCTGCAGTCGCCTTCTCCGAAGCACGCTGTGGTTCAAGTGCTGGTGAACGAGGGGATGAGCACGCAGGCATCCGCGGCGGTGAAACAGATGGTCGGGCAAGCGATGAAGATGGCAGGAGCGCAGCTCTCCGAGCAGGCACTGACCATGATCAGCGTGCAGACGGATATGCTGCCGGTAACAACAGCACAGGCTCTCCTTACCCCGTTTGAGGTGCATGAGGAGGTTGTTCACCCTGTCGGGGTTAACCATGCAAGCGGCAATGCGCCGGGCATGCTGGTACAGATTTTGTGGATCGGGTGTCTGATCATTAGCGTATTCTTGTTCCAGGCGCTGCAGAAGGCAGTGGCCGATGGCAGCAGCAGGGGAACCACGATCGTGTTGCAGGGCGCTGCAGGTTTGCTGCTGGCCGGTCTGGCTTCCGGTTTTCTGGTGTGGATGGCATCCTCCTGGTATGGCATGGAGCTCGCGGACGGGGGCGGTGTATGGTTGATGCTGTGGCTGGCCGGTTCCGCTTTTTTCCTCCTTCAGTCGACCTTGCTCAACTGGATGGGAATCCCGGCAATGGGGATTCTGGTGCTCCTGATGTTCTTCTCGATGCCGCTTCTCAATATGGCGCCGGAGTTTCTGCCGCAGGCAACGCAGGATTGGCTGTACTCGTGGACGCCGCTCCGCTTTGCTGCTTCGGCACTAAGAGATGTGATGTATTTTGATGGAGTTTCCGCATCTTCCGCGAATGCTGCTGTACTATGGTCTATTGCCGGAGGTTTCCTTGTTCTGCTGCTTGCCTCGGTGCTGAAGAAGGGGAGCTTTTCCGATAAAAGAAAGTCGATGACCGCTTCTTAATAAAATAGGCTGGTGATGGGCAGTGTGGGGTATGTACCCGCACTGCTTTTTTGCTTTGCTCAAGCAGGTTGGTACATGTTAGCCGGGAACATGACATGGCAAAGGTTAGCATCGTGACGGTCCCCCTTTTATTTAAGTGAATAAAATACTATCGTTCTTCAAGATGACAGCCTGTATAATCCTGAATAAGGGAGTGTGAGCGTAAGTTGAAGATTAAAGTGATCATAGCGGACGATAATTCGTTTATCAGGGAAGGCATGAAAATCATTCTGGCCACGTTTGATGAGTTCGACGTGGTAGCAACGGTTGAAGACGGCCAGGAAGCGGTCACCTATTGCGAAGCGCATGAAGTGGATGTGGCGCTGATGGATGTCCGGATGCCGAATCTAAACGGCGTTGAGGCCACGAAACAGCTCACGGAGCATACCAAGACCAAAACGCTGATCTTGACGACCTTCGACGACGATGAATACATTACCGACGCGATCCTGAACGGCGCCAAGGGTTATCTGCTGAAGAATAACGATCCGGAACGGATTCGCGATGCGATCAAAACCGTGTACCACGGCCATCATGTGCTGCAGGACGTCGTGCTGGATAAAATCAAATCCGGGCTGAAGCCGGACAAGGAAGACAGCGGTACCAAGTTCGACCGGAGTCTGTTCACCGAACGGGAACTGGATATTATGGCGCTTATCGCCAAAGGGCTGGCCAACAAGGAAATCTCGAAGAAGCTGTTTATTTCCGAAGGCACCATTGCCAATCACATCACTTCGATTCTCAGCAAGACAGGTCTTGAGCATCGAACCCAGATTGCGATTTTTTATCTGACGGGGGAAGTGAATAAGTGAGCGAACGCCGAAATTATGCCGAATCGTGGATCATCGGCTTTAAAACGATTCTGTTCCTGTATGTGATCAGCCAGTCGTATGCCTCTGATCTTGAGATTACGCCATGGTATATACTGGTCATGCTTCTCTACCTGTCCGTGAATGTATCCGTCTATATTTTCAAGAGCCGGAATGCACAGCCGTTCTTCATGGTACTGGCTGTTCTTGTTGTCGCGGCTTCCTCATTCTACATCCATCCGCTGTTGTTCATGCTGCTTCCCGCGAACCTGTATGAGCTGCTGTCTTTATACCTTCGCAGGAGCTGGATGATCCTGGTTCCCCTGTTGGTTCCAGCGCTTATGGTGCCTCACGAACTTGTCATTACCTATGTCTTTATATCCGTTCTATCCTATATCTATCTCACGATGCTAAGAACTTTTGTAAGCCGAGTCGCATCCTATCAGGAGCAGAATGAGCACATGCATCTTGAACTGGATCGGCTGACCGAGCGGCTAAGCGAAAATAATGAGTACATCCGGCAGTTTGAATATATGTTCAAGCTGGAAGAGCGAAACCGGCTGTCTCAGGAGATTCATGATAAAATCGGGCATTCCATGACGGGTGCATTGATTCAGATGGAAGCGGCCAAGCGCTTGATGGCAGCGAATCCGGACAAGTCCGCCGAGCTGCTGCAGAATGCCATCTCGATCTCCAAAGAAGGCATTGAGAGCATCAGGCTGGTTCTGAAGAATGTGAAGCCGCCTACGGAACAGCTCGGCATCAACCGGATGCGTTTATTTCTGGAGGAGTTCTCCGCTCAGCATTCGATCAAGACCGTATTGACGCATGAGGGTAATGTCGATCGAATCTCGCCACTGCAGTGGAAAATCATTCAGGATAACACCCAGGAAGCGTTAACCAACACGATGAAATATGCTCATGCAACGGCAGTCTCGTTACATATTGAGGTTCTGGGCACCATGATCAAGGCCAAGGTCAGCGACAATGGCAAGGGCATGCAGAAGGTCATCAAGGGTCTTGGGATCGTAGGCATGGAGGAGCGCGCCGCGGTCGTGAATGGAACCGTGATCGTGGATGGCTCCAACGGCTTCTCAGTGACCACTTTGATTCCTTACAGCTAACAACTGGTAAGCCTGATTTGGCGGAAGAGGGGCATCGGGTCGAGGGGACTTCCTTTCCCCCAAAGGGTGAAGATTTGAGCCCTCAATAACATGAAGATTCTCATGGGTAAGGATGAACTTGTGCACTATCGCAAGGGCATCCTTTTTTCGTACGATAAATGCAGATCAAGTCCACCGGTTGATGCGTGGATGGAATATGGAGGCGAAACGCGTATGAACGTGCTGGAGATCAAAGGGCTCACGAAGAAGTTTGGGGATTTCATTGCGGTAGATCAGTTGTCGCTAAACATACGGGAAGGCGAGATCTTCGGCTTCCTGGGCGCGAACGGAGCTGGCAAGAGCACAACCATCAATATCATATCGTCGCTCATGCCCATGACCAAGGGAGAGGTTCATATCCTGGGCAAGAATCTGGTGAAGCATCGAAAGTTCGCGAAGCAGCAGATCGGCATGGTTCCGCAAGAGGTCGCGATTTATGAGGATCTGACCGCCTATGAGAATGTTCATTTTTTTGCCGGATTGTATGGATTGAGAGGATCGGAGCTTAGGAGCAGGGCAGAAGAAGCGCTCGCGTTCGTCGGACTTAGTGACAAACATAAGATGTACCCGAAGAGTTTCTCCGGGGGCATGAAGAGAAGACTGAACATCGCCTGCGCAATTGCCCACAGACCGAAGCTGATCATCATGGATGAGCCGACCGTAGGCATTGATCCTCAATCAAGGAACTATATTCTGAACTCGGTCAGGAAGCTGAACGAGATGGGCAGCACGATCCTGTACACGAGCCATTATATGGAGGAAGTGGAGGAGCTCTGCACCCGGATTGCCATTATCGATCACGGCAAGATCATAGCGGAGGGCACGAAGGCACAGCTGAAGGCTATCATCACGGACCAGAAGGATATCGGAATTGAAGTGCAATCGGCCGCCCATCTCGAAGTGAGCAAGTTGGAGGAGATTGCAGGCGTCAAAGCGGTTGAAGTGAAGGAAAGTATCGTGCACATCAGCTCCGATGCAGAGGTGAATAACCTGAATAAAATCATTCAACAATTCACGGCGCAAGGCATTGAAATTCGTTCCGTTCAAGCCTCCGAGCCGAATTTGGAAACGGTATTCCTGACGTTGACCGGCCGGAGCCTCCGGGATTAACAGACCAGGGAAGAGGGAGGTGGAAGGATATGAATGTACTGAGAATCGCGCTGAAGGAGATGAAGATCGTCCGGGAAGTACGGATGCTGGTATTCATGCTGGCAACGCCGGTGCTGCTCATTCTGATCCTGGGAACGGCGCTTTCGAATGCTTTTAACGGGAGTACTGCGATTGGAGACATTCGAGTGTTATACCATAACAGCGGAGCAGAGCCCGCGCTTATGGAGCAATGGGAGACATTCATGCAGGAGTCGGAGCGTTCATCAGGCATGATGTTTGAGCAGGCCAAGGAAGGCATGGACGGAGGGCAGGAAGTAAGAAACAACCGGTATACCGGTTACGTGGAGATTGGCGCTAACGGTATTAGCTACGAGGGAAACAGCCGGAGCAGCATTGAGAACGGGATTGTGCAGGGGATGCTGTCTGCATTCACCGATCGGTATCGGCTGTCAGCCGAAGCCGCAAAGATGGATCCGGAATATGAGAACAAGCTGCTTGTTAATGATGGAGAGAGCTATGTGGTTGAGTCTTCCATTCAGGGAGCGAGGCAGCCGGGTTCACTTGATTATTTTGCGATTGCGGTGACTACGATGATCATTCTGTATAGCGCCTTGACGGCAGGCGGATTAATCGATAGTGAGCGAAAGCGAAATACCGCGCATCGCCTATTGGCCTCACCGGTAACGAAAGCCGAGATTTTTGCCGGAAAAATATTGGGCACGCTCTTGATCAATGCCGTATTTGTCATCATCGTTGTGCTGATCAGCAAGTATATGTTCAATGCGTATTGGGGTGAGAACCCGGTCATGGTATTCCTGGTATTGTTGACCGAGATTCTGTTTGCGCTCAGTCTCGGGCTCGGGATCAGTTACGTGCTGAAGGGAAATGCCGCCGGGGCTGTCATCATGGTCATTATTCAACTGGCTGCGTTCTTTGGCGGAGGGTATACGCCGGTTGCGAGCACAACGGGGTTCATGAGGGAGGCCGCAACGTATTCTCCCCTGCATTGGTCCAATGAAGCTCTGCTGCAGCTGATTTATTCGGGTAACGGGTCGGCAGCCATGAATGCGATGATGCTAAACGTCGGTTTTTCCATCCTGCTATTAGCTGTAGCCATGATTTCAATGCGAAGAAGGGAGGGGCTGTAATGATGAAGGATATGCTCTGGCTCATTCGTAAGACGATATTGACCTCGTCGAAGGATTATAAAAATCTGCTGCTTGTGATCGCGCTTCCTATTGTCGGCATTCTGCTATCCACTTTAATCTACAAGGGTTCCGGAGAGATTTCTGTCACCATTGGCATCGTGAATCACGATGTCGAACAGAAGGTCACGCAAGATACGATCGATTTTATGGCTCAATTAGAACATACCGAGACTTCGATCATTAGGGAATCGGAAGCGGATGACTTGATTCTGTCGGGTGAGCTCGACGCGGTGCTGGTCTTCCCGGAGGGGTTTACGCGAGGCGCAATGCTAGGGACACCCAAGCCGGTTCGGATCGAATCGATTAAGGGAGCTCAGGTTACGGGGTATGTAAAGTCATATCTGAACGCATACGTCCAGAATATTTCATCCATGGGGAGGATAGCGGGTGGCGATGCCGCCGCGTTTAACGACCTATACAGCGGTTACCAGAATTCAACGTTTCATTTGTCTACGGCTAAGGTTGCGGATCAATCGGCCAATCATGATGTCACCAACCGGACGATCGGTTACTTGGTTGTGTTCATGTTATTCTCCGCCGTGAATCTATCGGCATTGACGATCCGGGATCGCGAGAATCGTACGTACTATAGGCTATTATCGTCACCTATTACGGCCCGCAGCTACGTCTTCTCGAATGCCATCGTGAACATCGTTCTGATGATGATTCAGATTGCGGCCACCTTGTTTGTTTTGACCCGGTTCTTTCATATCGAGCCAGGCATTCCGTTATGGCAGATGTTTCTGATTCTGTCGCTGTTCGCTCTGGTCGCGGTCAGTTTATCGCAGGTCATTGTTGCATTCTCGGACAGCACCATGATGGCGAACGGAATCCAGACGATGGTGATTATGCCAACTTCGCTGCTGGCAGGGTGTTTATTCCCGATCTCCGTGATGCCCGAAGCGGTTCAGCGAATCGCCGATTTCCTGCCGCAGTATTGGCTGCTCGATACGTTCGGCAAGCTTCAGCAAGGAGGCGAGCTAAGCGACATTATGCTAAATGTGGCGATTCTGCTGGCTTTTGCCTTGGCCTTATCGCTGGTTGCTACCTACAAGTTTGGGCGGAATCGGGATACTCAGAGTTATGTATAAAAAATAAGCAGGGCGCCCCTTGATCTGATTCCTAAGCAGGATGAAGATATCAAGGGGACGCCCTGCGGTTCTTTCAGAACGTGACGAATCCCATCGCTTTCTTGGCGGCAAGAAGCGTTGTGCTGGCGGTTTCGGCAGCCCGCTTTGCCCCGTCCATCAAGATGCGATCAAGCTCGGAGGAATTCACGATTTGATGGAACTTCTCTTGGATCGGTTGAAGTTTCTGGATCACCACCTCGGCTAATTCCTTCTTGAACGTGCCGTATCCTTGCCCCTCATACCGTTTCTCTATGACGGAGATGGCTTCCTCGGAGAATACGGAATAAATCTCGATCAGATTGCTGACTGCCGGCTTCTGCTCCCAGTCGTGTCGGACCTGGCCATCGGAGTCGGTAACGGCCTTGGAGAACTTCTTGCGGATATCCTCCGGCGTATCCATCATGTGGACGCAGCTGTTTTTGTTCGGGTTGCTTTTGCTCATCTTCTTGGATGGATCGTCAAGCCCCATGACGCGGGAGCCAATATCCTGAATGATCGGCTCGGGAAGCGTGAATGTGCGGCCATACCGGTTATTGAAGCGCTCGGCCACATCACGAGTCAGTTCCAAATGCTGCTTCTGGTCGTCCCCGACAGGCACATGCGTTGCCTGATAGAGCAGCACATCGGCAGCCATCAGGACCGGATACGTGAACAACGCGGAGCTCACGGTATCTTTTCCGTCCGATTTCTCCTTGAATTGGGTCATACGCTTCAATTCCCCGAAATGCGCTTGCGTCTCCAGCAACCATCCGAGCTCTACATGTGCGGGAACCTGGGATTGCAGAAAGATCGTCGCTTTATCGGGGTCGATGCCCGACGCGATGTACAGAGCGGCAATGTCCCGCGTGCGCTGGTGCAGCTCCTTTGGATCCTGATAGACCGTTACCGCATGCAGATCCGGAACGAAGAAATAGGACTCGTACTCATGCTGCATGTTCACATACTGACGGAGAGCACCACCATAACCGCCGATATTCAAATCTCCGCTCGGCTTGATACCTGACAATAATCGCTGCATAACACACCTCCTGATTGTTTGTGAACAACACAAAAACACCTCATCCCTCTATGGGACGAAGTGTAACTCCGCGGTACCACCCGAATTCGACTGTACGGTCGCTCTTTAGCATGACGTGGAAATGGGGAAAATGCACCATGATTCCTGCCATATCTCCCAAAATAACGGTGGAGCGCCGTCAAGGCCTACTGCCCCGGGACAGCCGGAGGTTCGGGTTGAAGCGAGAAGAGCCATTCACTTTATTCCGGGGTACCGGGCCTCGCACCATTCGCCGGTTCGCTTGGACCCCGAGAGATAAGCTACTATTTCTTCTCATCGCCGTGTGGTATGTTGTTCTTAAATTCATCTGCGCAGCTCTTTTCGAATCTGAAGAGAGAACAAGATGAGTTGAAGAGTATCATTACATAGGTGTTAAGTGAATGTCAAGAGGGTGTGGGGAGGATTCATGATGAGAGATAAGAATACGGCGACTCTCGTTGACGGATTATCCATACTGTCGCAGAGTAGACGGCAAACAGGGGATATTTGGCAAGCCCATTACGGAGCGGCAGCGATCGCGGATTATTTTTTTATAAAAGAAAACCATTTGTCCGGGGAGGTCGAAGAGGCTGTGGCAGCGGAGAACCGGGGGATGATCGGCAAGTATTTGCAGCCGGGAACGGTGCCAGTTTTTTATCATCATTGGAACCGTGTTTCGGAAGCGCCGGCGAAGGCAATGGAGAATTTCCGATATATTATCCATCCGGTGCAGACGGTCATTTCCTGAAGAGAGGTAACCTTTTTTATACGAATCGGCACTTAAGTGTTAGAGACACCGGGAAGGGAGGTTTAAGTGAACGTGTTCCAGTGGATTGAGGAAGCCCGGCGGGGCAGTGCGGAGGCCCAGGAAAGCTTGGTCCGGCATTTTACCGGCATGGCGCTGGCTGTGGCCTACGATAAATTGCGTGATCCCCATTTAGCGGAAGATGCCGTGCAGGAGGCATTTACGGAGGCTTTTGCGAATCTGCATAAGCTGCAGGATCCCCAGCGTTTTCCCGGATGGCTCAAAGTGATCGTTGAGCGGCAGTGTTACAGGGACTTGCGCCGCAAGCAATTTCAGACGTTACCGCTGCATGAGGTTGAGCTGCCGGCTGGAGATCAGCGAAGCTTAGAGTCGATCGTGGAAAAGAGAGAGATGATCGGTCAGCTGCATGCCACGATCGCGGATTTGCCACCCGGCATGCGGATTGCGGTCCAGCTCTATTATTTTCAAGGCTACCGCCTGCGGGAGATCTCGCAATATTTGGATATATCCTTGCCGGCTTTGAAGAAGAGACTCTTTGATGCCCGGCGGAAGCTGAAGAACACGCTTCATGTAGCCGACTTTGTATCGGTGTTCACCGATCTGTATGAGGGAGGCAGGCGTATGCTGCATATCGTTAACGGGGATTCAGTAGGGGATAAGCTGAAGCAAGGGAACGTTCAAGGAGATATCCTGGTGTGGAGGGAGCTTTATTCGTTTGGTCCGGTCTTCACGAAGATGGACGAGCCGGATCATCGGAGCACAAGAGCTCAGTATCTGGAGCAAACGCTGGGAATTCCGCAGAAGGAATATGTAAAGACCTGCGAGTCGCAGGAGAGGAAGCTTCAGGATTTTAAAAAATATGATGAAGTCGTGCTCTGGTTTGAGCATGATCTGTTTGACCAGACGATGCTGTCTTATTTGCTGCATTGGTTTAAGGATCGGCCACTCGGAAATACGAGGCTTAGCCTGCTGTGCATTGGCGCATACCCAGGCATCGAGCTTTTTCGCGGGCTGGGGCAGCTTAGCACGGAGCAGCTCGAGACGTTATCGGGCACATGGCACACGATTGGAGAAGAAGAGCTTATGCTGGGCAGCATGGTGTGGGAAGCCTATACCTCGGATCAGCCGGAGAAACATCAGCGCATGCTGGAGGTTGATTCCTCGGCACTGCCTTTTGCAAGCGATGCATTCGAGGCTCATCTGGCACGGCTGCCCTCTGTGAGCCATGGACTCGGGATCATCGAGCAGACGACGTTAGAGGCTGTAGCGGGCGGAATCCATAAGCCTTATGAGTTATTCCGAAAGGTAGGTGATAAGCTCCATACACTCGGAATGGGAGATCTGGAGTTCTGGTATTACCTGGCGAAGATGACGGAGGGGCCGGATTCCTTGCTGGTTATCGATGGTACAGCACCGTTTCCCGACTTTAAGCTGGCTGTACCCCATTTCCAAGATCGGGTGCTGCAAGTGACGAGTCTGGGGCGGGAGGTGCTAGCCGGGAAGGCCGACTATGCCTACACCGGAACCATCGATAAATGGGTGGGTGGCCTGGATGTGCGGGGTAAGGCGCCGTCATGGCGCTGGAACCCGGAGCGGAAGTCGGTTGTGCGGATGGCCGAAACCGATTAAACAACTGAAACAAGAAAAAGGGCGATCCTTGCTTGGCGTTGATGCCAGGCAAGGATCGCCTCTTTTTAAGATATCAGAAAGTATAAACTTCGGAGGATCTGCTGCCTGATATCGCAAGAAAACTACCGCTAAACGCGGTCTGTCTTCTTTGAGAGTACGTCGATTGACGTTGTTCTTATAGTTACAGATGAGAGCCGCCGGTTGCGTCAACCATTTGTCCCGTCACCCAGCGCCCGTCGCTTGATGCCAGAAACGCTACGACATCCGCAATATCCGACGGCTGACCGATTCGGCCAAGCGCGGACATCTCCGCGGCATGCTGCTGCCCTTCCGGCGTATGCAGCCATGAAGCATTCACATCCGTATCCACGATGCCTGGAAGAACCGCATTCACCGTAATCCCGCGTGGACCAAGCAGCTTGGCGAGATGCAACGTGAACGTATTGATGGCACCCTTGGTTATGTTGTAAGCCATAATATGCGGATAGGCGATACGCGTAACACCGGAGGAGATGTTGACGATGCGTCCGCCGTCACGAAGGAGCGGCAGCGCCTGTTGGACCAGGAAGAACGGTGCTTTTACATTGACGGCAAGCAGCTCATCGAAGCTTTCCTCGGTCGTCTCTTCAAAGGTGTTGGAGGTTCCGATGCCTGCGTTATTCACCAGAATATCGAAACGGTTGTCCCCCGTTACGCGAAGAAGTTCCTCCTTCAGCGAATGAATCAGCCCTTTTGCACCGTCTACCGATTCCAGTTTGGCGCCTAGCGCGATAGCTCGCCCACCCTGATCTTGTATGATCTGGACAACCTGATCCGCAGCATCCCGGCGGGTTCCGTAATGCACAACGACCAGAGCCCCTTCTTCCGCTAACCGAAGCGCGATTCCTTTGCCGATTCCTCGGCTTCCGCCTGTAACCAATGCGATTTTGTCTTCCAATCGTTTCATGAAATCCCACTCCTCTTGTTCGATTTAACGCTACTGTACACTCTCCTGTTAAGGGGAGAGTCAAGAGGGCGGGAAGAGTTTTTCAATAACAAAAAAAGATCTCGGATTACTGCCTCTGCAAGTACGGATGAAGACTGGGTCGAGGTTCGTTTCGGTAGCCTATCACGGCAAGGAAGAGTTACTCCGCGTTACCTTGCAAGGGGATAAGCAATTCCGCAGGGCGCTTCTTGCCGTAGATATCTTTATCCGAGGTGAGATAGATCTCGCGGATCGGCTCCAATTCCGACTGAACGAGGCCTTGGGACGAAATCCATGCCTTGAGCTCGGGTATAACGGGGCAGCTATAGACGCATGGATCACAACGATGTACAAGAGATGCGGCAGATTTCAGCTCCGGCAGGAAGTCCACACGGACGCGGCCATTAGCAGGTATGTCCCTGGTTATGGGGACTGCGACTTCGATGTCCGCGATGTCGGCATTCTCGCTGCCGTGGTCATGCCAAAGGATGGTTAGCTGCCTAGCTTCCTCTTCTCCGTAGGAGGTCGTGTATTTCGTAATCTCATCAAGCAAGAGACATAGTTGGCTGCGAGGGACTTGGTCGCGAATCGAAGCGGCGCGCTGGGATGGGACTTCCCGGATAATGGGGCCACCCGGATTCCCTGCTTCGGATCGTTCCAAGCGCGTCATCCTGCTGTTCACTTCATCCAACTGCAGCTGGAGGCTCCGCATCGCATGCTGAAGCTCCGTCATTTTATCCGCAAGTTTGTTCTTGACGACATCGGTTCCTATATCCTCTTCAAAAAAAGGTTTGAGCTGTTCCAAGGTAAACCCCTGTTCCTTATAAGCGGCAATCCGCTTAACGGTCAGAAGCTGCTCTTCGGAATAGTAACGGTATCCGCTTTGTTCATCAACATGGGCTGGCTTCAATAGGCCCAGCTCATCATAATATCGCAATGTTTTGATGGAAATGCCGCTGACCTTGGCAAAAGCGCTGATCTTCATCATGCCGATTGCAACCTCCTTTACGATTCGGTCTGCGTGGATAACGATATCATATCTTGCGCTCCTGCTTACGTAAAGAACTTGACGCGCCGTATCTGAAGGAACAACTCGGTCCCAAGACCGAGTCGGTTTTCATCCCGTGGCGGGAATTCAATTCGGCCGGATTATCGTACAATGTGTTTAAAGAAGGTTCAGTGATCCCGCTTAAGAGCGAGAAAGGAGATAAGGATGATGAACGGTACGCACGAGGATCGCCAAGCGATCCTAACATTGTTGGCTTCGCTGTCCAAGGCATGGGGAGAAGGGAACGGTCGGGCTTATGCGGAATGCTTTACGGAAGATGCGGATTACGTGACATTTAGCGGACAGCATTTGAAAGGCCGTAAGGAGATAGATGAGGTTCACCAGGAGCTATGGAATGGGGTGCTGCGCGATTCACAGCTGGTAGCGGGACCCGCCCCAACGGAACTGCGTTTCCTCACCCCGGAGCTTGCGATAGCCCACGCTACAGGAGCAGTTCAGCTAAGATTTCATAAGAAGCCGCCCACCAGTCGGTTCTCGATGAATACCAACGTGCTTATTAAACAGAGCGGAGAATGGAAAATATCGGCATTTCACAACTGCCGGATTCAGAGGCCAGGCTGGATTCAGCGGTTGATGATGCGTTCGAAATCAAAATCCAGCTGACGTAGGAAGCGGAGGAAATGCTTTGAAGAAGGGTATACAGATTGGAAGAGGCAGGAGCGCAGAGGTGTATGAATGGGGAGAGTCTCAGGCTTTAAAGCTGTATTATGAAGGGCACCCCCCGGAATGGGTGACTTATGAGGCGGAGATGGGCCGCATCGTTGCGGAAGCGGGCGTGCCTACCCCTGCCGTCTTTGACATGGTGGATATCGAGGGACGAACGGGACTGGTGTATGAACGGGTGACAGGACCGTCGATGCTGCATCAGGTTCAATCGTCACCGCGCAAGCTTACGAAGTGCGCCCGTGAGATGGCACGGCTCCAACATGCGATGCATGGCTGCACGACAACCTTGCTGCCGCCGCAAAAAGAAAGGCTGGAGCATGCAATTCTTGATGCAAGCGGCATCCTGCAGGGAAAGGCGCAGGCCATATGCAAGGTACTGGACTCTTTTCCTGAGGGGGATTCCATCTGTCATGGCGACTTCCACCCGGACAATGTGATCGTGGCGGAGAGCGGATACCGGGCGATCGATTGGAATAACGCCACGATTGGTGACCCTCTATGCGACGTCGCCAGGACATCCCTGATGTTTCAATCTCCTTTTCATCCGCTCGAACAGTCGAGCCTTATGGTGATTCCGCTTCGGATGGCCCGAATCCTGTGGAATAAAATATACCTGAATGAATATCGTCGATTATCTCATGCAAAGATGGAGGAGATCGACCGCTGGATGCTGCCGGTAGCGGCAGCCAGGCTGAGAGAGGATGTCCCTGGAGAAAGAGCATGGCTGCTGGGTCTAATCGATGATCGGCTGCGTGTATATGCTTAATGGAGATTATCACTGTCTAAGAACTTATTGGCTTCTTCGATAATGGGGGCAATGGAGCGGTCCCTAAATTCCGGAATCTACACGCCCGTCTTGGCATGATAGACCGAGGATGAAGTTCCCGTCTGGTAATACGGGTAGCTCATATCCGACTGCACCCGTTCCGCAGCGGCTGCATCGGTTAACCTCTCCAGTACGTACAGGCCCAGATCGATGGACGAGGAAACCCCGCTGCCCGTAAAGAGGTGGCCATCCTGTACAATGCGTGCATGAACGACTTCCTTGCAGTAGGGTGCCAAAAGCTCGTAAGCTGAACCATTGGAGGTAGCCCGTTTACCCTCCAGCAACCCGGCCGCCCCAAGAAGCAGTGATCCGGTGCACACGGATGCGAGATATTTTGCTTCCCGGGCTGTCCGCAGCCAAGCCAGTACATTGGGGTCGAATCTCAATTCCCTCGTAGTAAAGCCACCAGGCACGAAGACCAGGTCATATTCCGACAGATTGGGTCTCACCTTGGATATGACATACTCCAGTCCGCGATCATCCGTAATTTGCGGGCTCATCGCGCAGTAATCCCAGGAGATTTCCGAGTCGGGACGGATGCGGGAAAGCCTGGTCATCACTTCGGTGAAGCCGATAAGGTCCAGGGATGTCATCCCATGGAACAAAATAAAAGCCATTTTCATTAAGAGCACCTGCCAATAGGGATTTTATTAAGCCTCGGCCGCCGACGGACTCGGGACGGAACGTCTTCGATTCGACGAACGATGAATTTGATAGTAGCCCATAGCCGACAAAGCGCTGAACATCAGGTTGAGGCCGATCAACCATTGGTAGCTGTTCGTGAGGTCAAACAGGAATCCGCCGGCGAAGGAACCGAGAACGGCTCCCGCCTGATGGAAAATAAGCAGCGTTCCTGTCTGCAATCCAACGGAGCGATTGCCCATAGCTTCGCTAGCTACCAACATGCCACCGGGGATGGCCCCTAAATAGCTGGCTCCGAAGATGATCGAGAAGACGATCGGAGAGACACTGAAGTGCAGAAACAGCATCGTAAAAGCCAGAATTCGGAATAAGTACAGGAAGGACAGTGCCAAACTTCTCGACATCCGGTCCAGGAGCAAGGCAAACAGCAGCCCGCCTGCCAACTCAAGCAGGCCGAGAATGCTCAGTGAGGATGTGAACATCACCGAGCCGACATGATCATGCCGGTGGATGGCCATCAGATGCATTTCAACCGTTCCCATGCTGAAGCCGCAAGTGAACAAGGCGAAGATCACCAAGAGTACCGTACGGTTGCTTACCATCTCCCTGGCGATCGAGAGGAACGGCAGCCGTCCAGTTGTTGGGGGCGAATCCGAAACAGAGGATTTCTCTTTGTGCTGACCTGATTGGTGTTCTTTCATGATAAGAAAAGTGAGCGGTATGGATATGAGCGTAATCCATAAGGTGATGGTGAATGCCGTTGTCCAGTCGAGCCAATCCCGGTTGCTAACAAATAGAGGCGTCAGTATGGCCAGTCCGAGGGAGCTTGCACTGGTCATGATCATGAGTGCCTTCGCTTTATGCCGGCTGAACCAGCTTGTAACTACGACATATCCGGTACTTGCGGCCATGCCGGAGAGGCCGGAGAGCAGTCCGAGCCCTATGAAAAATCCCGCTGGATGATGAAGCGTAAGCACGGTCAGCATGGACAGTACGCCAAACAGAGCGTTCAGGAGCATCATTTTTTTGGGGCCGTATTTATCGGTTAACCATCCGCCGAGGGGAGAACAGATAGCGGCAACCGCAATGTTGAAGGACCATGTGAAGCTGATAAAGGTCAGGTCCACGCCCAAATCCCGTGCCATTTCGTGCTGGTAATAAGACATGACAAACCGGCTGATTGCCGCTGCAAAACCAAGTGTCCATAGAAACAGTAGTATGATCCACGCATAACCCCGGTCTTTTTTCATCGCTGCGCCGTCAGCTCCTTTCCTGTGTCTTTACTTCCGCTATGTCATGGAATAAGCTAATTCTAATCATGGGGCAGGAAATGAACAGGACAATTTATATCAACTGTATCAATACAGGGGGATGAGCGGATGGACACGAAGCACGAGCAAATTGTTGCGTATATGATCCGGGAAGTGGAAGGGGGGCATATCCGGTCAGGTCATAAACTGCCTTCGGTCCGGGCGGTGGCCAAAATGTTCTCCTGCAGTCCCAACACGGTCGTACGTGCATATCAGACCTTGGAGCGTGACGATGTCATCTACCCGGTAGCCAAGAGCGGATACTACCTTGTAGAAGGGAAGAACCGCACCTCGACGCGAACGGAAAGCGAGCCGATTGATTTCGCCTCAACGACACCCCGGGGCGATTTTTTGCCGTTCCAGGAGATGGAGCATTGCCTGCGTAAGGCGATTTCCGTGTACAAGGAGGAGCTGTTTGGTTACACCGATCCACAGGGGATCTTCTCTTTAAGGAACGAGCTGAGTAGGTACTTCTATGGGCAGCAGATCTTTGCGAAACCCGATCAAATCGTTGTGGTCACTGGAGCGCAGCAGGCCTTCTCGATCCTGACGCGTTTGCCTTTTCCGGGTAAGAGGCAGGCGGTGCTGGTAGAACAGCCGACGTATTTCGGTTTCTTGGCGGCGGCGCGCGTTGCAGGCTGTCCGGTGATCGGAATCCGGCGCGATGAGCATGGTATCGACATGGAGGTGTTGGAGTCTCATTTTTGCAGTGGACAGATCAAATTCTTCTATACGGTGCCGAGGTTCCTCAACCCGCTAGGCACCTCGTATTCGCTGGAGCAGAAGATGCGTATCGCGGAGCTTGCCCGGCAGTACGATGTCTATATTGTGGAAGACGATTATCTGGCGGATTTGGAGGAAGATGCGAAGGCGGATCCCTTGTACGCACTGGATCAGTCAAGCCATGTCATCTATGTCAAAAGCTTCTCGAAGACGATTCTACCGGGCATTCGAATGGGTGCCGTTATTCTTCCCGAGCTCTTGCTGGATTTGTTCATAACGCATAAGAACGCTGCGGATATTTCATCTCCGATCCTCTCCCAAGGTGCGCTTGAAATTTACATAAAGAGTGGAATGTACAGCCGCCATGCAGCCAGAATCCGTGCCCATTATCAGGAAAAGATGCGATATGCCACCGAGGTATGTGCCCATGTTTTCGGCAGCGGCATTCCCTATACTTGCCCTTCCTCCGGCGTGTTCATCACCCTCCGCCTGCCGAAGTACGTAAAGGCATCTGTGCTGCAGGATCGCCTGAAGCACAGAGGGGTTTCGGTTACGAATGTGGATTTGCATCTGCTGCCGGAGAATCAGCAAAATGACCGGATCCGGTTATGTATAATCGGGGTGGAGAAACCCCGGATTGAGGCGGGATTGACTGTAATCGAACAGGAGATCAGGCGCCTGGAGCGGAGGATGAAATAGCGGGAGGGAACAGGAGGGATAAGAAGAGCGCTATGCAGGGTCACCTTTCACCAAAGTTGCCGGAATATCTCAAGCTTCTAGTTTCAATACCGAACGGGAAGTATAAGGATAGATAGACGACGAAGCAGAAGGTGGGAAACGCTCATGAGCAAATGGAAGGAAAATACGCAAGTTAGCCGTTATGCAGGCATCAGCATTTTATTGGGCGGCGCGCTGTTTGTTATAGCTACGCTTATGCACCCTCCAGCTACCGATCCGTGGACGGGTCATCATGTCATTTCTATGATTCCGGACATGCTGACCTATTGGCAATGGGATCACAGCCTGATGCTGACAGCTATATTATTATGGCTTGGAGGACTGTCTCTAGGGGAGACTGTGGCCGGTAGACGTCCGGCTGCGATGATGGCTGCCCGCTTGTTCATTGCGGCGATGACGATATGGGTGCTCGTACTCGCGATGGAATTAACCGTTCTCCCGGTGCTGGCCGAGGAGTGGGACTCGGTTCAAGATCCAGGAACGTCCGCCTTGGGTGTCGGGTTATTTGCGTTCGGTATTATGGCCGGAGATTTTGCCATGATGCTGGCCTGGATCGGAATAAGCCTGCTTGGCATGTCGCTGCTCTCTGAAGGTAGTATGAAACCGGTCATGGCATGGGTAGGCATAGGAGCAGGGGTGTGGGGAGCGCTTGGAATACCTGTAGCACTGCTGCTTCCGAAACTCAGTGTTATCATCTACCCGGTCACCTCAGGTCCTGTTTTTATATGGACGCTGATATTGGGAGTTTATATGGCCACTCGGCAAAAAGAAACCCAAAAAACAGGGGCCCTATAGGACTCCTGTTTTTTTGCGAATCGGCACGATGGTCCAATAGGTACCGTAACGCCACAACCATTCGAGAGGTCCGTATTGGTACCAACGAATCCACAGATTGCTGGCTATGATCTGGAAGACCACAATCCCTAAGGAAACGAGCGTAGATACGACATACGTGGTGGGCGAGGCGTTTAGGATCAAGCGCTGAATACCTACCAGAAAGACGGTCTGCCCAATGTAGTTGGTGAGCGCCATCCGCCCATATGCCTGCAACGGATACAGCATCTTCGCACCTAGGCGGGTACGCTCAAGCATTAAGAGAGAGCTTAGATAAAATACAGATACGAGAGGGCCTGTCGCCACCCCGATATGTGCCAGAGTGAAGGCCGCTTCCATGGTTGGTGACGGCTGCACGCCTTCTACCTCGAATAAAAAGGAAGGCATGGGCTCGGAAGGTGCCACCCGCCACATTGTGACGATGACGACGATTGTTCCTAGCAAAGACAGTACCCAAATCATGCGCAACGAGCGTAATCTTAATCCATTGTTGATCGCATCGAGTAATCGATATTGGCCTGCGGCCAGCCCTAACAGGATCAGAAAAGGGATGGTCAGGAGTTTGACACCCATAACGGCCGCTATCACAAACCCCGCCAATCCAATACTAAGATTAACCCTCCGCGGTGCCCAATAGAGAGGGAGTGCAAGCAGACCAACAACTGCATAATAGAATAATGCCTCGCCCGATTGATATAACTGATGTATGACGCCGATCAGAACCAGAATGACTAACCGGCGGATATACAGCCGAAGCCTTGGCTTTCCATCCGTTGCAGCGCTTCGGGATAGGAACATATAGAACCCGAGTCCGAACAGGAACGTGAAGATGGTGTAGAATCGGGCTTCCACGAAAAAGTTAAGCCCTCGCTGCAGCCAAAAATCAGCCGCGGTTTCCGGCGTGGCGATGAGCCAGAGCGCCAATACGTTAACAAACGGCAGACCAAGCAGGGCAAACCCCCTGAACTGGTCTAAAAAATGTAATCGTCCCTTTCCAAGGGCGGGCCGATGCTGAGTCGCGGTGTCGTGTTGTCCTTCTTCATGCATGATCACACCATCATCCTGTTCAGGGATTTAATATATCGGGCTCTGGCGATCAGGAAATAAACCATTTGGGCGGCCAAGAATGCCGATGAGGCTGCCAATACAGGTCCGTTTACATTCGGAACATCCAGGTATCCGAGAATCGGGTCGAGCACGACCAAGGACTGCAAGGCTGCAACCAGGATGGGAATAAAGAACAGTACGGCAATCTGAATGGTTGCGGAGATGTTCATCTCCCGTGCGCTCAGTCCGATCTTGGACAGGGAATGGTACATCGCCTGGTCGGCCGAAAGCTCCGTATGCAGCTTGAAATACAGGAAGCTTGCGGTTGAGATCGAGAAGATCAAGGCGACAAACACCCCGATAAAGCTGAATAACGAAAATCCTTGTTTATTGGTGTAATAGTTCTCCGCCCTGGATTCTATATAACCTTCACTGATTGCACTTCTGTTCCATTCCGACAGCTCAAGGCCGAGCTTGGTTTCAGGATCATCCTTCTGGGGGAGTCCTTGGGAATCGGGAAGAATAAACGGATACGTATGAGTCACACTGAGTTCATCTGTTTGTTTCCCGCCCCGTAGCTCTTCAAACATGGTGTCCGTCACGACCAGCAGCCTGCCGCTGTATACCACAGCCGCAATCCGGTCTGTGCGGTTCTCCAAGCTGAAAGAGTAGGGCTGACCGGATAATTCGATATCCGTGCTCGTTAGCTTCCCCTTACTCTTTTTCGCTGCATTCGGGGTTTCCGCCAATAAGGCTTCATTCTCGCCGAGTGTCCCAGCCGGCTTGGTATTCATCATGGCCGCCAAATGGTCGTATTGGGATTGCGGCATGATGTGTAAGGAGTCCTCCCCATTCGCTGACAAGCGATAGTAGATGGTATCGACATCCGCCCGTTTATACTCCAGCCCTTCTGTCTGCAGACGATTTTCAATCAGGGCCAATTCTTCCTGCACCTTCGTCTCGTCGGCATTGCTATAGTAGCTGTAACTAAGCGCGTACGGGTTATCCAAATACACCGATTTGATCGATTGCTGCATAGCCAGTACAAAACCGGTGCTCATGGAAGCCAGCGCTACCACAACCGTAACCAGAAACAGCATGCGGGCATTATCCTTGATCTTGTAACTCATTTCGGAAATCCATAGCAGGTTCGTTCCTTTCCAGGTGGTCGCACGATTTCGCTGCAGCATGCGAACAATCCACACGGATAGCTGGGAGTAGAAGAAATACGTGCCCATAATTCCGGTTACCGCAGCGATCATCAGTCCCACAGGATCTAACTCTTTGACGCGAAGGACGGTAAAGCCGACGGTAAGCAGCACCACGCCCAAGATGGCCAGGAATAGATTGGCTTTTGGTTCGGTTTTCGGTTTGCTGGTGCCTTTGAGAAGCTCCAGGACTTGATTCTTCCGGATAAACAACAAGGTGAAGAGCGAAATAACGAGAAACAGCGCAGTGAAAGCACCGGCTGTCAGCAGCATGGCTTTGACCGGCCAATAGAACGGCAGCTCGTCCATATCGATCACCTTGGTGCTGATGAGCAGGAATACCTTGGATAGAAGCATTCCGCTGGCGATGCCCGTTACGATGGCAATGGCGCCAATCAGAACGTTCTCCAGGAAGATCAGCCAATTGATCTGTTTGGCTTCCGCTCCGAGGATCGTAAGAATGCCGAATTCGCGGTTCCGCGACTTCAGGAAGACGCTGATCGAATACAGCACGAATAAGAACGCAAACACATAGACGATCACGGTGGCAATGGTCATTCCCGTACGCGTCATGGTACCCATGGGCGAATTCTCGATGGCTGGATGATAGATGAATACCGCATACGTAAAGAAGATCATGACCATGAATGAGCTGCTAAGCAGGTAAGCGAAATATTGACGCGCGTTACGCCGGACGTTGTTAAACGCGAATTGAGGAAAGCTCACTTGTATTCCCTCCCCAGAACGATAGCGTATCGATGATTTTTTGGAAAAAGGCCTGCCGGTTCTCTCCGCGGTGAATTTCGGCGGCAAGCTTGCCGTCTTTAATAAAGACGATGCGGTTGCAATAGCTTGCGGCCAGAGGATCATGCGTAACCAGCATCAATGTGGTGCGATCCCGCTCATTGATCTCGGCTAACGACTCCATCACGATCCGTGAGGAGTTGGAATCGAGAGCTCCCGTAGGCTCATCCGCAAGCAGTAACAGAGGCGCGCCGATGATAGCCCTGGCAATCGCGGTGCGCTGTCGTTGACCTCCCGAAATCTCGTACACGCGTTTATTCAAAATTTCGCGGATGCCAAGCCGCGAAGCGGTTTGCTGCAGCAGCAAATCCATGTCCTTGAGCGGACGGCGGTCCAGCGTAAGCGGAAGCACGATATTCTCGGCAACCGTTAACGTATCGAGCAGATTGAAGTCTTGAAACACAAAGCCGAGCTGTCTGCGGCGGAAGTGGGCAAGCTCGCTTTTTTTCATGGTGTAAGGATTTTTGCCCCCGATCTTAACCTCGCCGGAGCTAGGACGATCGATGGTGGATACCATGTTCAGCAGGGTGGTTTTGCCGCTGCCGGAAGGGCCCATGATGCCGACGAATTCTCCTTCTTTGATGGTGAGATGAATATCGGTAAGAGCTTGTGTCGCCACTTTGCCCGCATATACTTTGTTTAATGCTTTTACTTCAAGAATATCCATAAACCCCGAAGCCCCTTTCTGTATACCTTATTAGTGTGCGAGTTCAAAAAAAGTCGGATTTTCAGCACCGAAGCGTATGCTTCCGATGTGTGTTTTTTTCAAAACGCTTCAGGTTGGATGAAGCTAGGAAGTGAGGAGCGGAGCTAAACGTTTTCGTAGAAAACGACATCGGAAGCATCTGCTTGTTTTGGGTACGTGAGCACCTGAAATGTTTCCGCAGGAAACATGCTTCGGAAGCATCTGCTTAGGCCCGGCTGAATTCAAGATTCGATGCCGAGTTACTTCTTGACTCCCTTCGTGATCAAAAGACGACTTTTTGAACAACATCTTAGTGTAACCTAACTCTATCGTATACGGACCTGACCCTGCTATGGATTTAGGTGAAACGGAGCTTACATCTGCCATAAGGTTATGTTCGTATATTCTGTTCGTATGCTGGGGATATCGCGAAATGAAATTAACCTGTCCATGCAAATAAGACACATCTAAGTTGGAGATGCGTCTTGATTTACTGCTTTCCGCAGCGTCAAGGTGACGGTGGTTCCCTCACCAAGCGTGGATTCTAGTTGGGCGGAGTGATCAAGCTTTTGGGCAATTTCACGAACAAGATACAGGCCCATGCCGGTGGATTCATGATATTGCCGACCACGCTCTCCGGTGAAGTAGGGGTGGAACACCCGGTTGATGTCCTCTGGCGCAATGCCGATACCCTCATCACGTATATGAAGTTTGATGTGTTTCCCCGCTTCTTCTGCGGTTAATTGAATCTTCTTGCCGGGGCTGCCCGAGTAGTTCACGGCGTTCGTCAGAATCTGGCCCAGCATAAATCGAAACCATTTGGCATCCGTATAGACGGAGATCTGATCATCGATTTGGAACACCGGCGTAATGCCTTTACGAATGAACAGCTTGCGGTTCTCGACCACGGATTGACTTACCGCAGCACGGAGTCCGACGGCTTCTACCGCGAAATCCTGCTCGAACCGGTCCAGGCGCGCGGTATACAGCACCATTTCGAGGCCTTTGCGAATGCGCTCAAGCTCTTCCCGTATATGTTCGGCGGGTGCCTCTTCGATTTCGTCAAGTGTTAGCTGAATCACCGACAGCGGGGTCTTCATCTGATGTACCCAGCGGTTGACGAAAGCCAAATGCTGGTCGGTTCCGCTTTGATGCCGATGCAGCTGCTCGCGGTATAAGCGTTCATAATGGCTGATCCGCTCGTGGATCGCTTCCGGCAGCGGCGCTTCGCCCAGGGGAGGGCTTAAGAATTCCTTCTCCGAAAGCTCCTCGGAAGAAAGCTCTTGATACATCGTGCGATGGGAAAGATACCGGTATGCAAGATAGAGAAGCAGCACGACACTGCTCAACAGCACCCCGTATAGCACGACAGTAAAGGGTCTGCCTTCACCGGTAAGCCAGTACAGCAGGGGGACAAGCAGCATTTGAACGGTAAAAAACAGCATGAGCGGGAGATGCTCCCGCAAGAAAAGTTTCATAGGGGCTCCCTGCCTGTCATGAACCGGTAGCCTGCTCCCCGGACGGTTTCGATAAGATCTCCGGCGCCCAGCTCACGAAGCTTGCGGCGAACCCTTGTAATATAAACATTTAACGTATTGTCATCAATGAAGTGCTGATCTTCCCACATCAGGTCCAGCAGCCGCTCGCGGCTGACCACACGGCCGTCTTTTTCCATCAGCATCGTCAGCAGGGCTGTTTCCTTCTGGGTAAGCTCGGCTGACTCGTCTCCATAGGTCACGACGAATCGCTCCGGATAGATGATGAGACCGGCGCTTTCGACGGTTTGCTCATCCTCCTGACCGGAGGCATAGGCACCGACCGCACGGCGCAGGTGGCTGCGAATTTTGGCCAGAACAAGCTCCATGTCAAACGGCTTCGTTATATAATCATCCGCCCCGTTTTCCAGCGCCATGATCTGATCCATGCCGCTGTCGCGCGCCGAGATAAAGATGATCGGGCAGTGCGATTGGGTACGGATTTGCCTACACCAATAGAACCCGTCGAATTTCGGCAGATTGACGTCCAGCAGAACCAGGTCCGGCTTTGTATCCGTAAAAATGTCCATTACACGGCTGAAGTCTTCGGTGATCCGTACGTTGAAATCATATTTGGAAATAGCAGATCTTAATTTATCCGCGATTCGTTCATCGTCTTCCACAATCAGGATGGTGTACACGGTTCCAGCTCCTTTTAACTCCTAAACTACATCATGTACTTACTATACCGAATCAGAGATGGCGTTGGAAATCCAATGGTCCCAGATTACGAACGGGAGGCAACCACTTGTTCGATCTGAATTAACCTTTGCCCAGGCCCATGCATAAGATGTAGTCACATCAAACCTGCTGCCTGGGAAAGGGCGTGGCTTCATATGGGTATTCATTTAACCGCGATTCACTGGGTGTACCTTGCGTTTATCGTCTTGATCATGACGCTGTTGATCCGGCGGCGCGATACGACGCTGGTTTGCATTACCGGAATATTCGCGCTTGGCCTTCTGGCAACGGAAACGCTGAGCGGCTCGGTCTCCGGTGTCTTTCATTCATTCATCTACGCGACCAAAGAGCTGATGGGCACGATCATGATCATTTCCATTATCGTGGCGATGAGCCGGGTCTTGATCAAGACGGGGATCAACGAGACGATGGTAGCCCCGTTAACTCGTTTTCTCCGTACTCCCGCCATGGCATACTGGGGCATCGGCATCATCATGATGGTCACATCCTTTTTCTTCTGGCCGTCACCGGCGGTGGCGTTGATCGGGGCGGTCCTGCTCCCTGTTGCCATCCGGGTAGGGTTGCCTGCCCTGGGAGCGGCGGTGGCGATGAATCTGTTCGGGCACGGAATCGCGTTATCGGGCGATTATATTATCCAGGGTGCGCCTAAATTGACTGCCGATGCAGCCGGATTGCCTGTATCCAGCGTCATGGCCGCGAGTGTGCCGCTCGTGATCGTGATGGGACTGGTGACAACCGTGGCGGCATTTTGGATGATGAAAAGAGATCAGCAAAACGGCAGCTGGAGGGATGGATTGGTTACTATCAAAAGCACGGGAGATGCGCTGACCACGCGAACCGATGAAGATGATACCGCGGCTGCCATTTCTCCCGGCATGAAAAAATGGCTGGCCGTCGCGATCCTGCTTCTGTTCGCGGCAGACGTGGCGGCTATGTTCATCCTAAAGCTGCAAGGCGGAGACGCCACGGCCCTGGTAGGCGGAACAGCCGTCCTGATCCTCAGCGTCATTACACTGGTCGCTCATCGAAACCGCGGATTGGAGAAGGTCACCTCGTACTTGATCGAGGGCCTTATGTTTGGTTTTAAGGTATTCGGTCCCGTCATTCCCATTGCGGCTTTCTTCTATCTGGGGGATGCAGCGTTCACCGATTTGTTCGGCAACGTGCTTCCGGGAGCATCCCATGGGATCGTGAACGACCTGGGGGTTGCCCTTGCGAATGCGGTGCCGCTTAACGGCGCGGTGGGTGCGGTGACATTGACGATCACCGGCGCTATAACGGGTCTTGACGGTTCGGGCTTCTCGGGTATATCGCTTGCCGGCTCGATCGCGCAGTTGTTTGCAACGGCCATCGGCTCAGGGGCGGCTACCCTGACGGCGCTTGGCCAGGTTGCCGCCATCTGGGTAGGCGGCGGCACGCTCATCCCATGGGCATTGATCCCGGCTGCAGCCATCTGCGGAGTCAGCCCGTTCGAGCTGGCAAGGCGGAATCTGAAGCCGGTGCTGTTGGGCCTTGCCGTTACTACCGTGATGGCGATGTTTCTGGTGTAAACTAAGCAAATTTAAGAGCGCTGACCATGTCGTCAGCGCTCGTTTAATCTGTTGAGGAACCGAAGTCGGTGATGTTCATGTTGACTTCATACGTAATGGGGACATGACTAAAGGTTTCATCCCAATTCTCCTTTACCTTCTTCCACAATTTTGGATGTTTGATGCGGAGTTGGTCGCCAAAGCCCCCAACGTCGACATGATAGACATGCTGCATTTTGTTCAGGACCTGTTCGATCTGTTTACGGGCCTCATCTTCAAACTGCTGCTCCATCTCTTTGATGTATTGCCCGGATGAGGGGATTTCCGGAAAGCTCCAATCCTCGATTAATCTGCCTTCTGAATGGATCTTGATATGAAATGAAATTTCATCTCCCTGAACCTTAGGAATGATGGTGCTATGGGAATTCTTGGGCTCATAGGTTACGGTATGCCCGGTCTTATGCGCGTACGTCTTCAGCGCCCCACCCATCACGTCCTCCTTTATCCAGGATAAGCCTTCAAGATCATATTGGCTTAGTTCCCCGATCCATTTTTTGGTCTTCCCTTTAAAAATGGCCGCTCCCGAAAATTTATGCTCGTTTTGGGCCGTCACGACATTCTGTAATAGAAAGCTCGCCCCTGACTGCATGTTGCTGTCGAGTTTGATCAGTGACACGGGGGGGAGGATTTTGTTGGAGCGATACCGGTTATCCACGAGTCCCGTTAAATAGAAGGCAGGGATTTCCCCGGGTTCAGTGGAGCTTAAAGCTTCAAACGCGCTTCGGTGGCTTACCACTACTAGGCAGCTAGGGCGGATATCATTATCGCGGAGAATAAAGTCAAATACTTGTTCCAGGCTGTACTTTCTGGCTAATTCGCTCGAAACCACGATGACCTTGAGATGATGGCCGATAAGCGGACGGTCTCTTCGCAGTGAAAATTGGCGGAAGATCTGAATGAGGGAATCTCCCGTTAATTGTTCATTCAGATAGGCCTTGCTTGGCGAGGACGAGCCGGAGCCGCCTTGCTTCTCGTTCTTACCCGTAATCGGGGGTACAATCTGAACCGTTGCCGTCAGCACTTTCCTTTTGGGGTAGGATGCTCCTTGTTTGTTGATATCCCGTTCGAATTTGGATTCATTCGCTGCATCGAGTCCCAAGCCTACATAGACGCTGACATCCTCGATTTCGTTGCTGCTCCAGCAGCCAGTTGTCAGCAGCAGCAGGACGCTGGCTGTTACTACCGTCATATATCGTGCATATCTGTTCATTTCGGCTTCACACCTTTCTTGCGGGCGATGCTGATCAGTAATAGAATGAGCGGCAGTCCGCCGAATAAATAGATCGACATGTTGCCTACGGTATCTCCCAGCTTGAATGTTTCCGAAACATCCTTCGGAATCATCGCGATGAGGAAGATGACAGGAAGCAGAATAAAGAGAAAGGGCCGTATTTTCGTCTTCAGCAGCTGGGACCATCCTAGTGAGGCTGCGTAATGCGTTACCGCAAAGGTCGAGAATATTTGCATGATCCAGATGACAAGCAGTAGGGACTCAAAACGTTCGAATATTAGTCCCTGTATTTCAAAACTCCGCATTAAGTCCAGTGTCGGCCATGTTCTTGTCTCAACTCCGTTTATGGACAGCCCGCCAATAACCATAATGACGGTGATTAAATAGATGACCAGGGGAACCGTAATGCCAACGACCATGGCTTTGGTTCCTTTTTTGGGAGACTTCATAAACGCCATGGCAACGAACATGATCTCGTAACCCGTAAAAGATAGCAAAGATGGCTTTAATCCCCGAATCACGGGCATAAACCCTGAGCCGAGTACCGGCCTTAAATTTTTGATATCAAAAATATTGCTGCTCAATAGGATCGCTATGAGGAAAAAGACCAGCGTAATCGGCAGAATGATCTCGCAGATTCTGGCGATGCTGTTGATCCCCCCGGTGGTCAAATACAGACCGATCCACATAAAGGTCATCACGATAACCCAAACGGGCGTGCCTTCCAGCAGATATAATCCCGTTACCTCTGCCATAACCCGGATCTCAAAAGCGGCAATGGTAATGAAATATCCAATAAACAGCAGACCTAAAACAAAAGCCAGCCATTTCCCGGTGATCTCAGGCACAAACTGAAACCACGTTTTTCCTTGAAATCTTTTGCATAACGCCACAACGATCAATCCTGCCAATAGGACGATCAAACCGGAGATGAGGATCGAGATCCACACATCCGGCGTTTTGGCAGCCTCGACCGTCGTTCTTGGTAGCGTCAGAATACCGGCACCCAGCATGTAGTTAATGATCATGACGGCAGCTTGAGATGTGGTGATCTGATCGTGGGTGCTGTTAGTTGTGCTGCTCATGGTCTTAGCCTCATTTCGTGCTTAGGATGATTAATTTCTACGGTCAGGGTCGTTCGGTTTTAACATTTGAGGTCGTTTCTTCATCACTTTCAGCGGGAACCTAATGAAGAAGTCCTTCAAGTCACTGATGCCGTAAGGCACCATGGGGCTTGCGTAAGGCACGCCAAAGCTCTTCAATCTGACCAAGTGACTGCAGAGAAGAAGGAAGAACATAACGACTCCAAACAGTCCAAGCACTGCCGCAAAGAACATCGCGGTAAATCGAAGAACGCGCAGTGTAATGCCGGCACTGTAGACCGGGATGGTGAAGGAGGAGATCGCGGTTACGGCCACGACAATCACGAGAAACGGACTGACAATTCCGGCATTTACAGCAGCATCGCCAATAATCAGACCACCTACGATACCCATGGCAGGTCCGATTGGTTTGGGCAATCTGATACCGGCCTCCCGTAATATTTCAATGGCAATCTCCATGATGAGCGCTTCAATAAGTGAAGGAAAAGGCACACCTTGCCTAGTTTCAATAATTGTTAACGCTAGCTTGGTCGGAATTAGACCGGGATGAAACGAAATAAACGAAATGTACAGTGCCGGAGCAAGAAGCGCCAACAGGGCCGATATAAAGCGCAGCAAGCGGACAAAGGACCCTGAGATCCATCTCTCGTAATAGTCCTCCGGTGATTGCAGCAGCATACTGAACGTGACCGGCACAATTAAGGCAAACGGCGTTCCGTCGAGGAGGATAGCTACCCGCCCTTCCAGTAAAGCCCCGATTACCCTGTCAGGTCTTTCCGTGTTCTGCACTTGCTGAAAGGGACTCATTGTATTTTCTTCAACCAATTGTTCGATATAACCCGATTCCAGAGGATCATCAATTTCGATCTTCTGAATTCGCGTAACGACCTCATCGATCAGCTTCGGGTCGGCGATATCTTTCATATAGGCGATGACCAGATCCTTTTTTACCCGGTTTCCTACCTCGAAACGGGTGAGCTGAAGACTTTCGTTCTTTCCGTGAAGCCTAAGCATGCCTGTATTGTCTGACAGTCTTTCGGTAAACCCGATACGGGGACCTCGAAGAAGGGCTTCGGATAGAGGCTCCTCCAGGCTTCGACTCTTCCCCTTGGCTGAACCAACCAGAAAGGCTCCTTGCATTCCATCTACCAACAAACCGGTTGTGCCCGCAAGAACAGCTTGTACAAGTTCCAATAGTCCACTGATATGCTTTATCTCACTTACAGGAAGCATCTGGCTGCTGATATAGGCTTTAATGGAGTCACTTGAATTGAAGTTATCCTGCTCCGCTTCCGGAATTCCCCCCAACATGAGGGGTCTTATGAGATGGGTGTCCATAAGATCGTTGTCCATCAATCCGTCAACAAAAACGATGGCTGCACGCGTTCCCGTGCCCCGGATCGTAAATTCCCTGATTTCCACGTCTGCATTGTTACCGATGGCTTTACGGACGGACGTTAAATCCGTCTCGTAAAGCCCTGTAATAAGAACTTGCGGCGAGACACTATCCTCCCTCTTGGGGGGAGAAGGCTCGCTCGGCTTGAGGGAGTAACTCGAATTAATAGATTTCCGAAGCCAAGTGGTTAACACCAGAAAGAGGATGGGTACCAGCACGAGTAGAAAGGCTTGAACCCATAGCGTCCACTTCGGAATATGAGATACAATGACGGACCACAACGGAAAATCACCCCGCAATTTCTTAGCAATAGGATCATAATGTGAATCATGTGTATTGTTACCCGAGGTGATCTTGAAAATTCCTGTTTTTTCAATATTAGAGAAGGGGACCCACGGGACCGACTCCCCCAATTATGAAAGAATGACTAAACAGCTGGATGCACAAAAAAGAGCATCCCCAGGCCGCTGACCTGATGGGATGCCCCTTATTCTTATTATGCAAGTTAAGCTGTAGTTCTTACTTTTTCGATATCGAGAACGGCAGTTCCTCCGCACTGTAATGACGGTAGCTTGGAGCCAGTCCAAGACGGAATTCAAGGGACTTGCCTGCCAGAATATCCTCATGCGTAATGTACAGTTTGGTGTAATCCTGTCCTTCCAATTGAACGTTCGCCACGAAATTGGACTGTGGATTGTTGTTGTCGGTATGAATCAACATCTGTTTGCCGCTTGGCAGCTCAATGCTCACGCTGTCGAATAGCGGGATGCCGAGAACATATTCATTGCTGCCCGGACATACCGGATAGAAGCCCATGGAACTGAACACATACCATCCGGACATGCTGCCGTTATCCTCGTCGCCCGGGAAGCCGTCAAAGCCGCTGTTGAACAGGTTCGACATCAGCTGTTTGAGGACAACCTGGGACGATGCGGGCTGCCCTACATAGTTGAACAGATAAGGAATATGGAAGCTCGGCTGGTTGGAAATCGCCAGCTGGCCATAATCAATGGCAGCCATCTCACTCATCTCATGAATTTCAAAGCCATAGCCCCGCACGTCGAAGTCAGGTGCTTTATTGCACAATTCGGTGATTTTGTCGAAAAAGCGTTCCTTCGAACCGTACGCTTCGATCAAGCCCTGGAAATCCTGGAATACCGCAAAGCTGGTCTGCCAGGCGCTTCCTTCGGCATAATCGAGACCCCAGCTTGTATCGTTGAAATCCGGACGGAACTGGCCGTTCTGATCTTTTGCTCGCATGAACCCGGTTTCCGCATCGAAGATATTCTTGTAGTTGAGCGCGCTTTGTCTGTACTGTTCGGCTACATCCGACCGGCCCAATACGTCGGCCACGCGGCTGATGCAGTAGTCGCTGTATGCGTAATCCAGCGTGTGGTTCACGCTCTCGTGATAGCTGCTCGGAACGTAACCGTACTTGATGTAGTCCAGCGTTCCTTGACGTCCATAACAATTCTGCCCGCTCTGCGTAGTGGCTGCGGTCAGCATGGCCTCCAGTAGTTCCGGCAGCAGATGCTGGGCCAATCCCTTAGCCGCTGCATCCGCAATGACGGCGTCAATAAGCGTGCCCGGCATCAGTCCGCGCTCATCCGGGGACAGCCATTTCGGCAGGAAGCCGGTCTCGCGGTAGGAATTCAGGAAACCTTCCAGCATTTCCTCATATTCCTTCGGCGCGATGATGGAATAGAGCGGATATACGGTTTTGTAAGTATCCCAGAAGCCGTTATTGGTATAGAGAACGCCTTTTTTGACGGATCGGGCGGTTGTATCGTAATGAACCGGCTCCATGTTGGCATCAAGCTCATAGAACTTCTGCGGGAACAGGAACATGCGGTAAAGGCAAGTATAGAAGGTGCGCATATATTCTTCATTCGAGTGAGTGACCCGGATTTTGTTCAGGTAATGATTCCAGGCTTGTGCCGCCAATTCCTTCTGCTCATCCAGGGATGTGTTCAGTTCGCGTGCAAGGTTAAGCTCCGCTTGCTCCAGGCTGATGAAGGAGGTCGCCAGCTTAACATCCAGCGTGCCCCTTTCGCAGTCATTGAAGCGAATGACGACATGCTGGTCCACATTGCCAAAAGCAACCTCAGGGAAGAACTGGCCTTCGGCGTCATAATAACCTGTCGTGGAGAGATCCATGTCCTTGCTGAAGCTCATGGCCACGTACATACGGAATCCTTTATCGTGACAATCTGCGAAGTTGCTGACATAGCCGGTTAGTCTGCGCTTGGCTGCATCCAAGCGGAACTCGCTTTTGTTATGAATGTTCAGCACGAAGCCTGCCTGCTGCCCGGAATTGTATTTGATGCGCATTGCCGCACCATAGGTGCTGGGAACCAGCTCTGTGGTGATGTTATAACGCTGCTGCTTCACTTTGAGATAGTGGGGCTTGAATATCGCTTCCTCGGGCCGGTAGGAGCTTTGACAGGTGAAGACAGACCCTCTGATTTTGTCGTCCGCAATCGGAGTCATCAGGAAGTGGGCGAAGTCGCCCATCCATGGACTTGGCTGGTGCGTCAGGCGAATGCCTTGGAAGACGCGGTCATTGGGGTTGAAGAACCAGCTTCCCTCGTTTTTGGTCTGGACAACAAAGTGGTTCATACCGAAAGGTACACCCGTATAAGGGAGCGCATTCCCGTTGGAATAGGTGTATTGGTTGTTGGTACCTTGCCTTGTATCGATATAATTCAGCATGTTAGAGTCTCCTTTGGTTTATAAAAATAGGTGTTACAGCTTCTTCACGGTCTGACGTTCAATGAGACGAACGGGAACCACGGTATTCTCATGAGGGTGATCCAGGGGATTCTCGATCAGGGTGATGAGGCTTCGCGCAGCCTGATATCCCATCTGTTCGAAGTCCTGGGATATGGTGGTCAGCTTGGGTTCAACGAAGCCCGCGAGATGAATGTTGTCAAAGCCTACTATAGAGAAATCATCCGGTACCGACAGGCCCAGCTCTTTGGCAATCTGAATGATCTCGATCGCAATCAGGTCATTCTCGGCAACAATACCCGTTATTCCCTGTTTCACAACGGATTGAATAAACTGAATATAGTATTCTCTGCCGTTGTCGTTGTCATGGGTTAAGTACCGGTCGGTCAAGTCATTGACGCTGTAATCGATCAGGCTGTAATCATAAAGAGCCTTCACATAACCGAAATACCGCTCTCGGATCGAGGAAGAGTTCTCTACCTTTAAGGAGGAGATAAAGGCGATTTTCTTATGATTATTCTCGATCAGATGTTTGGAGGCCTGGTATCCGCCGCCGAAGTTGTCGGAGACAACCGACCGGAATGGAATGCCTTCAATGCATTTATCCATCGTCACCAGCGGGTACTTTGCCAGGTGATACTGATACAGAATGCCAAGATCCGAGATGCTGCTGATCGGGTAGAGAATCAGCCCCGAATTGGCGCTGTGAAGCGCGGACTCCAGCAGCTTCCGCTGTCCGACAATCGTATTGGACTGAATGTTCAAGGTATAGTCGGTCGTTGCGAGAAATTCGTTGATGCCTTTTTCATAATCTCCAAGTCCCGGGTTATGGGCGAACGGCAGAATCAGCAGGATCTCCTTACTGGTCTTGCCCCGGGGCCTGTGAGGTGCCTTGTCTGTGCTCACGAAGCTTCCCTTGCCTTGGATCCGGTAGATCAGCTTGGCATTCTCCAGCTCGGTCAGCGCCCTCTTCGAGGTAATCCGGCTGACGTTGTATTCTTTCGAAATCTCAGCTTCGGTCGGAAGCTGATCTCCGGCTTGGAGTTCCCCGGATTCAATCTTGGCCGTTAGAGCATTTACGATATGTTGATATAGTGGAATTTGTTCCATAGTGGATCTTCTCCCTAAATTTGATATATCATTTTGTGGCGTTTATGTCAAAGTCTAATGATACTTTTAATAAAAAGTTACAGTTGTTATGTTTGAATATACAAGAGGAATACACTGCTCGTGGTGCAGTTAGTTCAAAGATTCTATGTTCATAGTATCGTTTCCACAGTTATATTTCAAGATTAGACACTCCCGGCACCAATACATTGAAGTGATTAAAAATGGTATATATAATAAAAGGATATAGCTTTAGGTTAGTATATCAAATATTCCAGAGGACGTTGATTTGACAGTTCATCACTTGAGTGATAAATTGACTGTGATTAAGGTAGGGGAGGTGAAGGGAGTCAATGAAACAATTGGGATTTCATCAGGAGAACCGATTAGCCATGCTGTCCTGGATTCGGATTACCCGTTTTCAACAGATCGGCAGTCACCTCTCGAATGAGTTCTTACAGCCATTTTGCATCACGGTTGCCCAATTCGACGTTTTGATCCAGGTCTTCGCGCACCAACCTTTGTCACAGCAGGAGCTGGCCGAATATCTTTCCATTAGCGGCGGCGGTGTTTCCCATATGGTGAAACGACTGGAGAAGCTGGGACTGATTGTCCGCAAGCAGGATTGGAAGGTAAAGTATATCTCGCTAACCGATAAGGGACAGGCCTTGCTGGAAGAGATTATCCCGCTGCTGTCGGATTTCCAAACCTCTATGTTCGACGTTCTGGATGAACAGGAGTTGCAGCAACTTTACAAGACGATGAGGAAGCTTCATCAGTATAATGTAAAGAAAAAGTCGGCAACCCCGGGGGTTATCGTCGAGGAAGAGTAGCTGAAGGTTGCCTTGGCTGCTTTTTATGGGCTTTACGATGGGGAGCTGAAGGAGACGAAGAGGAGTCCTAAGAGAGGGATTCCTTTTTTGCGTGGAGTGGGTCTATTTTTTGGTGAGAGATTTAAATTTCCATATACATAACAGGAACGTTCGTTCTATAATAAAGTCGATGAGTAAATTGATCGTACAGGAGGGTGTTGTAGTTGAAGAAGAGTGCGCTATTGGTCATTGATGTGCAGAATGAGATGTTTCAAGAGAATGATCCGGTGTTTGAAGGGGATCGATTGCTCCACAATCTCAAGCAGCTGATCGCAAAAGCCAGAAGCGGCGGCATTCCTGTCTTTTACATACAACATAATGACGAAGGTTTGAAGGCAGGGTCGGAGGCGTGGAAGATTAACCGCGAGATTGCGCCTGCGATGTCGGATACCATCATTCAGAAGACTAGACCGGATTCATTCTTTAATACAACGCTTGAGGAAGAACTGAAACGAAAGGGCATCGAACATGTCATTCTGGCGGGTATGCAGAGTGAGTTATGTGTAGATACCACGTGCAGGAGAGCGTCCAGTTTGGGCTATGATGTCACGCTGGTGACGGATGCCCACAGCACCTGGAACAATTCAGTGTTAACCGCGCAGCAGATCATAGATCATGTGAATGCTACCCTGAGATGGTTTGCTGACCTAAAAACAACGGAAGAGATCGTCTTAACGACAAAAGCCGGCGTGTAATCGCCGGCTTTTTTTATGCTCTCAGAAAGTATATTGGATAGGTAAGTGAAAGTGATTCAACAATTGGAACGGGCTTTTGCCATAACTCGGATTTCCGGATTAGAATATTCCGTCAGGTATCTTTCCTTCCCAGCAATCCGGTGCGCGCAGCCCCAGCACATGACCGATGACGGCCGCCGTGTCCATGATGCTGATCGGTGCATCGAGAAGGCCGGGTTTTACGCCCGGCCCCGTAATCCCCCAGGTGATGGTCATGTCCATCGGGTGGTCGCTGCCGTGGTCATTAGGATGAGCGCCTCCGCCGCCATGGTCCGTGACCGTGATGATCCAGGTGTCTTCCAGCAGCTGCTGATCATCCAATGCCTTGACAATCATACCTACGTACTTATCCGTAACGGCAATCTGCTCCAGCTGTTTATCGGTACCGAATCCGTACTTGTGGCCCGCACCGTCGGGGTGATCCAACTGAATGAACATCAGTTTGAAATCGGGCTGCTGATGAATATAATCGACAATGGCTTCCGTCAGCTCGGGGTCCGGTTTGGATTCCATATGAACGTTGATCGTATTCTCAATGATTCCTGTGTTGATCGGTTCCCAGCAGCTGAATGCAGACAGGGGAGCGTCCGGCCATTGCTGGCGGGCCAGCTTGAATAGTGACGCATAGGGGAAGCTCTCCGGAATATGCTGGTGAATCGCCCGGTCATTATCAAGACCGTGTTGGTCCGGGTTTACGCCATATAACAACGAGCCCCAACATTCAGCGCTGATGCTGGGAAACACCGTCTGAGCATCGTACGAGTATGCTCCTGCTTGCAGCAGGGCGTGAAGATGCGGTGCGTCCGCTTCTTGAACGAACCTGCCTGCTCCATCAATTCCAAGAATAACGACACGTTTAGCCATCGATACATCCTCCTCGGTAAGAACCATTTGATCTCTATGCATTGAAGCTGAATAAGACGATTATGCAAAATGTGTACAGGATTGCTTACATGGGATGGCGATTTCTATCCCCATAAGGCTATGGTCATGATACCTAGCGTGATGAGCACGGACATAATGATTCGCCGCCAGCCTTGCTGCTCACGCAGAACGATGATGCCGAGTATGGTGCCGAATACCGTGCTAATTTCACGGACCGGCGCGATGTGGGCAAGCGGAGTGAGCCGCATGGCGAACAGGAATAGCAAGTAAGAACCCGGTGCCAGGATGGAGCCCAGCAGAATCGTGCGCCAGTTCACCGACCATTCCTGTTTCAGCTGTCTGGACAGAATCACGGGAACGATCAGAGCGATGAAATAACTGATATTGGATAATTGGATTAGCGCGATAGGGGAGACCCCCGCATCCAGAACGGCTTTGTCGGTCAGCGTATATCCGGAAATGCAAAGTCCGACCAGGCAAGCATAGATCAAGGCTTTGGGGTTCAGGCTGGAAGGGCCTCTGAATCTCAAACCCGATAAAGCAAACAACGAAAAGATAATGATGCTCAGGCCCATATAGCCTGCTGCACTTAGATGCTCATGGAACAACACGAGACTGCACAGCGAAGTCAGCATGGCGCCGAGCCCTCGCATAAACGGGTATACCTGGGACATATCGCCATGAGTATAGGCTTTGGAGAGCAGCGTGATATAGAAGCCCTGGATGGTCATGGACAGAAGCATAAGTCCGTAAATATGCGGTTCCAGCTTCAGCCCTGACATCTCCATGAGAAAATTAGGCATCAGGAGGATTAAGGTGACAGAATGGATGCACCACAGAAACACCGATTTATGAATGCTTCGCTTCGTGAACAGATTCCACAGGGCATGGGTCAGACCGGAAGACAGCACCAGCAGCAGTGATAGCAGCTCCATCAGAAATGTCCGATAAGGACTTCAATGCTGCGGGCGGACAGATTATCCACCCATTCCTGTGAACAGCCCGGATCTGTGATAACCATGGAGATGTCCTCCAGTTTGGCGAGCTTCGAGAACGTAGTTACCCCGAGCTTCGTATGATCGGCAAGAACGATGCCTTCCTCCGAACGCTCCAGCATTTTTCGCGATATGTAGGCCTCATCCAGATCATAATCGGTAATGCCATCGGTTAATGAAATACCGCCGACCGAGATAAACGCTTTATTAACCTTGAACTGTTCCAGCAGCAATTCGGTCAGAGGACCTGTAGCGGCTTGTTTGGTCCGGTCCATATCCCCGCCGATATAAATAATCTTTCCCTGAAAAATCTCCATTGCCAGATTCAGGATAGGCAGCGAATGGGTGATGACCGTGACATCAGACCGGTCCTTCAGATAACGCATAACTTCAATCGTGGTGGTTCCGTTATCCAGCAGAATGGTCTCCCCTTCCTTGACTAGAGAAGCGGCGAGTTTACCGATCGCGGCCTTTTCCTCTGTGCAGGTCTGGGAACGGCTGGTGAAGGACGGCTCGATATGCCCGGAACGCGATTTGACGGCGCCGCCGTAAACTTTGCGCAGCCTGCCTTCTTTCTCTAACCGGTCCAAATCCCTCCGGATTGTTTCCGCGGATACCTCCAGCTGCTCCGCAAGGGTGTGGACCTTCACCTTGCCTTCAAGCTCCAATTGATTTAAGATCTTCCCCCTGCGTTCCTCATAGGTTACAGACATAAATTCATTCACCTCAATATTGTATATGACTGATGTTGACCGAAGATGTGGATTTGATCTTATATTAGGCTGACAAAACGATATTGTCAACGAAAAATCATTGACTTTTCGGCGTTTCCTCCTCTAATATACACATAAAATCACAACAATCCATTAAAAAACCACATGTCCATGTAAAGGAGACGGTTATGTTGAAGCCAACTCTTCGATTCGGAGACGATCATACCTTCAATATTGTGCAGTTCACAGATATTCATTGGAAGAATGGGGAACCGGAGGACCAGATGAGCCGGCGCTGTATGGAAACGGTGCTGGACCTGGAGCAGCCTGATCTGGTGGTATTTACGGGCGATCTTATTTATTCCGGGGAAGCTGATCCCGGCTGGAAAAGGTGCCAGGATCCGGTGCAGGCTTTCAAGGATGTTGTCAAGACGGTGGAGTCACGCGGAATACGCTGGGCCTTCGTATTCGGGAATCATGATACGGAAGGGGACGTCACGCGTGAAGAACTTATGAATGCAGCCCTGCAGCACACCTACAACTGTGCAGAGCACGGCTCGCCGGAACTTCACGGCGTTGGTAATTATACGATTCCTTTATACGACAGTCATGGGAAAGACACGGCGGCCGTTCTGTATTTCTTCGATTCAGGGAGAGAGTCCGAACATCCTGCTGTTCAGGGGTACGATTGGATTCGGCGCGATCAGATCCGCTGGTATGAAATGGCGTCCTTGGCTTACAGCGCCAAGTTTGAAGGGAATCCGCTGCCCGCATTGGCTTTTTTCCATATCCCTCTGCCGGAGTATCATGAAGTCTGGGAACGGAGAACGTGCTACGGGAGCAAGTTCGAGAGGGTGTGCTGTCCCGAAGTGAATACCGGACTGTTCGCGGCCATGCTGGAGCGGGGCGATGTGATGGGCACGTTCGCTGGACATGATCATATCAATGATTACTGGGGTGAATTGCACGGCATTCGTCTCTGTTACGGCAGAGCTACCGGTTATGGCACATATGGCCGGGAAGGCATGCTCCGTGGTGCGAGGGTGATTCGCCTGCATGAAGGACAGCGGCAGTTCGACACTTGGATTACGCTGAGCGACGGTTCGCAGATACGGGAGCAGGAGAAGCATGAACCCGGTGCATCCCTCTGATATACGACAATAGTAAAAACACACCTCTTATGAAATGTACGGAAATAATCCGGGTGGTTTCATGGGAGGTGTGTTTGGTTTGCGTTATGATCCTTATCCGTTCGTAAGCAGTCGCAGCAGCAGCTCCGCCTTAGGGGGCGTATAGCTCGGATCCCCTTGGGATTTCAGTGTCATTAATCCCGATAACACGGATAAATAACAGGCCACCAGCTCTCTCAGATCGCCAGCCGCGATCTCTCCGGCGTCCTGCCCTGCTTCGAACAGCGGCATCAGCTGGTCAACGAAGGCATGGATGGAATAGTTCTCGATAATCCGCTTGGCCTCTTCGGGCACGCCATCTGAGGTACGTGCTTGCTGAATCAGCATAAAGTGCGAATTATCGTCCTCTTGGAGAATCAAGGAGGTTAGCAATGTAATTTTCTCAAGAGGGGTACCGGGCACGTTATAGATGTCGGAGAGCGCCAGCCGTGCCTCCTCCATCGACCATTGAACGAGCGTGATGAACAACTCGTCCTTGGATTTAAAGTAATGATAGAGAAGTCCATGGCTGACTCCGGCTTCGCTGGCGATCATGCTCATTTTGGTTCCGAAAATACCTCTTCTAGAAAATACTTTGATGGCAGCTTGCATGATTTGTTCTTTTCGTTCGTCGCGTATTTGATGCAATTGTTCTTCGTTTAGCGGGGCCATTGCGTCCATCCCTCATCATGGTATTCTCTTGCTGATATCAACAATAACGCATTTGATTTATTCGGGCAATCCCATGGATAAGGGCAGGAATTCGTTATTAAAGACCGGGATGATCCGCGCGAGTAATTCCTCCAGCGGCAAATTTGCCTCCTGTAATACTTGATGGAGCCAAGCTTTACCTTTTCCCGATGGGTCCGCATTCACAAGCGAGGTGATATACTCTGCATTAAACAAAGCCTGCGGCGAGGCAAAAAGACCCGTTACCATCATGTACTGTTCGAATACGGCCATATCGTGATGGCTGTAAGCCAGTTCCTGGCATATGTCGAATAGGCTCTGGGCAAAAGAGAACCCTTGGGCGGACAGGTGGCCTTCGTATGTCACGCCCGGCCATCTGAGATCCGCAGCTGCGCTAAGCCACCATGCAGGCTCCATGGCGGATTGAATCTTTAGAAGGGCGAAGCGTTCGAATCCCTCCTCAAGCAGGACTCCATTCTGCATCGATTGCAAGCATTGATCCAGCGTATCTGCTTGGATGGCCGCCACCGTCATGCCCTGGCCGAATATCGGATCGAAGCTGCAGAAGGCATCGCCAAGCACCAGCAGACCGGAAGGCCAATCCTCCATCTGCTCAAAATGCTGTCTCACACATTCCTCGATCCGGTAGCCCCGCGGGCTTGAGACCGGTTCGAGCTGCTGAAGCAAATCTCCCATGGCGGTACCGAATAGATTTTGTGCTTCCTGGTCGTACAGCTGATGGTCGGTTGTCGGATAGGAAGCTCCTCCCGCGCGGTACAGAACCACCTCCGCGATCTGGTTCTCGATCGGATTGAATACGGCCGTACCGATACCAAGGGAGGGATCTCCTTCATTCAGGATGGTACTCCACACAGCCTGAATTTCCTCCGGAACTCTATAGTGGCGCGTGCTGTAACCGAGAGATATGTGCAGCCTTTCTGCCTTCGGTATCGCATAACCGAGGTTCTGCAGCCAATCAGCGAGCTTGGACCCACGCCCGCTTGCATCCACGACGATATCCGCATTCATATGAAGGAGCGCCGGCTCCTTGACGCTTCTGTCCCGGAACACAACGCCGGTAACGGCATTCTTGTCGGGGTCAAACAGCAATTGTTGCGCCGTCCGTTTCGGTAAGAGAGTAATGTTGGGCAGTTTGGCCACTCTGCTGCGCAGTGTCCACTCCAGCAGGGATCGGCTGCATCCCGCATTGGGCTCATCGGGCAGTTCCAGCGTGCCGAAGCGGTTGGTCATTTTAACGGATTTCAGCCCTCGGGAATGAGCCCCTTGCTGAAGCAATTCCTCGGTTATGCCAGGGAACCAACGTTCAACGATCATCTTGCCGCGCTCAAGGAAACGGTGCGGATGATAGGCCTGCGGCGTACCTGCCCGAGTTTCCGGTCCTGCCGGAAACTCATCACGATCCGTAATGATCACCTCTTCATAATGCTTGGATAACACGGTTGCAGCGAATAGTCCGGCTATGCCTCCACCTAGAATGAGCGCTTTGCCTTTTGTTTTCATTCGAAGACCTCCAATATAGATTGATTTAGTCAGTCAATAACAAACACAAAAACTCCTTCTGAAATTCAAACTTGGAATACAGGGGCAGGACTAATAGCGGTGAACTTCGTTGAAGATCGAGCCGATGTCTCCCTTCTGTTATTTATATTTATGATTGATTAAGTCAGTCAATGATAAGATAAAGGTATTTATTGGATATGTCAATCCTGTTTTACGTACTAGAAGCGTGAATTGCCTATAACTCCCCTTGTGTTCGCTTCGGAATTTTGGGACAATAAGGAGTGGACTATGAATAGAAAGAGGAACAATGAATGAATAAACCATCCATTTATGGATTAACATTAGATCAGTTGACGGCTTGGCTTGGCGAGCGTGGACATAAAAAGTTTCGGGCAACACAGGTATGGGAATGGCTGTATCGGAAGCGGGTCACCGCTTTTTCCGATATGACGGATGTGCATCCGGAATGCTTGCAGCTGCTCGCGGAGCATTTTACGATTCTGACCCTGGAGGAGCACACCAAGCAGGAGTCTCTGGACGGAACCGTTAAGTTCCTGTTCAAGCTGGTGGACGGCAACCTGATTGAGACCGTATTGATGCGGCATAAATTCGGTTTGTCGGTCTGCGTGACCACCCAGGTCGGCTGCAACATCGGCTGCAGCTTCTGCGCCAGCGGTTTGCTGAAGAAAAGCCGGGATTTGTCCGCAGCGGAAATTGTAGAGCAGGTCATGCAGGTTCAGCTTCACTTGGATCAAAAAGGCGAAAGCGAGCGGGTCAGCCATCTCGTGGTGATGGGGATCGGGGAGCCGTTTGATAACTATGAGAACATGTCGGATTTCATTCGTGTGATCAAGGATCATAAGGGGCTTGCCATCGGTCCCCGTCATATTACGGTATCGACCAGCGGGCTGGCTAACAAAATCGTCGAGTTCGCGGACAGCGATCTGGGAGTAAATCTCGCCATCTCTCTGCATGCGCCGAATGACGAGATTCGGACCCGCATTATGAAGATTAACAAAGCGATTCCGATCGAGAAGCTGATGGCAGCGATTGATTATTATCTGAAAAAAACGAATCGCCGCATCACCCTGGAGTATATTCTGCTGAAGGATGTGAACGATCAGCGGGAGCATGCGCTCGAGTTGGCAGAGCTTGTTGGCGAGCGACGCAATCTGGCGAATGTGAACCTCATTCCGTACAACCCGGTGGATGAGCACAGCCAGTATCAGCGCAGCACAAAAGAATCGATTACCTCTTTTTACGATACCTTGAAAAAGCAGGGCATCAGCTGCAGCGTTCGTCTGGAGCATGGAACCGATATCGATGCCGCCTGCGGGCAGCTGCGCAGCAAGCAGATCAAGAAGGCGCAGTAACAAGAATAATGCGCAATCCCAGGGGGATTTATCCACTGTATGGATTGGCCGGTTGCAAGGGCGTACCCATTCATATGGGTATGCTCTTCTTCATAAGAAGTCTAAAATGTACTATATAAAAATCGAATCGAGAGGGATGAAACGTAAACATGCTGGAGACACATCCAACCGTCAAAAAGCTGCAATTCAAAGACCTCGGCCAGCCGGTTCTGATGCTAAACGCACCACAGGCTTATCATGAGGTCATCAACTCCCTGCAAGGGGAAGTCCATACGGAGCCTCAGCAAGTACCTTACGATTTCGTGCAAGCCTTCGGGACAAGCAATGAGGAATTGCAGCGGTTAGCCAAGGTCGCAGCCAGCTCCGTGACTGACAACGGCCTGCTGTGGCTGTGTTATCCCAAGAAATCATCCAAGACCTACAAGAACTCCGATTGCAGCCGGGAGAGCATTACGGGAATTCTTGCTGACGAAGGCTATGAGCCCGTTCGGCAAATCGCTGTCGATGAGGATTGGTCGGCCATGCGCTACCGTAAAGTGGAGTTGATTAAGTCCATGACCAGATCGTTCGCAGCAACCGCGAAGGGGAAAGAACGGACGGGTCAAGAGGACGATAAATGACGACAAACATCGATAGGCAGATCGATTTTAGTTAAATTACAGCCCGTATCAAAGCAAAATGACCCCTCGAGGGTCATTTTGTCTTCTTAATACGTTTTTTTCTTTTTTCGGTGGTCATGCTTGGACTTCCAGTCGCGGTGCTTGGACTTCCGATCCTTATGCTTAATGTCTTTGTTAATCGCTTTGCTGCCGCTGCCACCGCCGACGGCGTGCTGTTGTCTGGTGCCGCGGCTCTCAATGGCGGAGTTGGTGCCGCCTGTGCTGTATTTGCCGGCACCGCTGGCAATTTGCGTTGCCGACGCATTTTTGCTTCCCTTCGGAAGCTTCACGACTTGCTTGTTAATGACGAATACCACTTCTTTTTGGTGTTTTCTATGCTTGCCATGTTTCGAATGATGTTTCGGATGATGTTTGGAGAAATGGTCCTGGTCCTTGGGATCTTTCAATCCTAAATTTTTGGCGATTCCGCCGGCTCCAACGCTTTGTTGCTGATACGTGTGCGGTGATTTGATGGCTGCGTTGTTGCCCGCTGCGCTGCTTTTTCCGGAACCACTGGCGATTTGTGTGGTGTTGGGGGCATTGGTGAACTGATCGTTCACCACAAAGACGAATCGCCCTACCCCTCCAAGAGGCGATGTCACGGAGAAGCGTTGCTGGCCCTTCTCTACCGTGATGGTCAGATGTTCCTTTTGGGACACGCGCTTCATCTCCTTTTTACATGGGAATCATAACTATATCGTAAGCGAATGACGCAGCACTCGTAAGAGGTATATGCTGATAGAGTAGAAAATGGGGAAGGGCCCCGCCCTTTCTCTACGGCTTCTTTTCATAAATAGAAGAGTGTAAGAATGAATGCACTGTTGTGTATAATGAGTAGAGTGATAGAAAGGATGGGAATATGCTGACAATCAAAGAATACAGCGTTGAATTGGTGAAGGATCCGTTTGGAATCCTGACAGGTAAACGCTTTGAGTTTGTATGTGATCTGAATGTGCCGGAAGATGATGAGCTTTATTCGGAGCATGGCGTCTATTTGAGAGTGATTTACCTGGATGATGAAGAGCGTTCGCGCATTGTAAAGTACGACTTCTATGAGCGGACAACCGATCAGTACCTGGACTTCGACATGGAGCCGGAGGAAGAGGAAGAACTCATGACTTTTTGCAGGGAGCATTTGCAGGAAGCGTAAATAGAGCCGCCGGAAGATGAGAAGCAGGCACTTGCGGGGTGACTTGGTCATTTTGTGCCGAATCATTACGGATCACAGCTTCTTCCATGGAAAGTGGAAACATTGCCGTAGTTGGTCTTGCAGACTGTTGATGGTTTTGGTAAAATTAAACACAACTTACGACGAACGGAGGATTACGTATGTTGGATTATTCCCGATTGAGATCTTTTCGCGGCTAATGAAATAGCGCTAAAGAGACCTGCACAGATGCAGGGTAATCGGGATGGGTCCGTCTTTTTTACGTAACCCATTTTTATGATATGTCTATAGAAATGCATGTTTTTCATGTGCGGGATAACAGGTGTCTTCACTTTTCCCTTATTTGAACGTGTATTCGAGTAGGCATTTCCCAGGAACGGTGGACAGCTAAGACCCGTTCCGGTTACCCAGCACAGGCAGCTCGATGCCTGTGCTTTTTTTGTTGTTATGACTGCCATGATGCAATGAAATATGGAAGGGGATTGATTCCTTATGCCAATAGCAAAACCAAATGATGATTATACACAAGTGATACAAGAGATGCTGGAGATTGCTGGAAAACACGGGGTGAAATTGAATCCGGAGGGAATTGAAATGAATGAATCCGGCATGGATTTCCTTGTTGGATTCGCAGAGGAAGCCGGGACTGGAGCACGGTGGATTCTGCGTAAACCGAGACGATCGGATGTCCTGGAAAGGGCAGACAACGAAGCTCGGGTCCTGAAGCTGATCCAGTCCCATCTTCCGGTTGATGTGCCGGATTGGCGCATTTACACGCCGGAGCTCATCGCCTATCCGCTGCTTGGCGGGCAGCCTGCCGCTTCCGTCAGCATGGAAGGGTATGCATGGAATATGGATCATGAGAATCCGGGTGACGGATTTGTCCGCTCCTTGGCTGAGACGCTGGTTGCCTTGCATGGCGTCGATCATGATGCGGCGCGGGCGGCAGGCCTGCGGGTGAAGAGTCCCCAAGAGGTTCGAGTGGAGACAGCGCAAAATATGGAAGACATCAAAAACCGTCTGGGCGTCTCCGATGCGCTGTGGGAGAGATGGCAGAAATGGCTGGAGGAGGATTCCTACTGGCCGACGCATTCTGCCCTCATCCATGGGGATCTTCATCCCCCGCATATCCTGATTGATGAGCGCGTGCAGGTTACCGGGCTCTTGGATTGGACGGAGTCCGAGGTAGCAAGTCCCGCCAAAGACTTCGTATTATACTACGCCATTTATGGCGAGCATAATCTCCGTGTCCTGTTGGACCGGTATGCACAAGCCGGAGGGAGGGTGTGGCCGCGTATGTTCGATCATATTGTCGAGCAGCATGCCGCGTATCCCGTGCTGATCGCCCAGTTCGCTCTTCTGACAGGACAAGAAGAGTATATGACGATGGCGCGGAATACCCTGGGTTTGACGGAGTAAGCTTCTTAAGAACTAGGTGGATTTACAGCTCTAAGAAAACTAAAGCCAACCGATGCATACATTCGGTTGGCTCTTTGCATGATATAAATTAACAGAATTCAACATTATTTTGGATGAGCTGTAGGACATATACTGAATCATGGTGAAATAAGGAGTAGGGTTAACGGATTTTTACAACATTCGTAACGCAATTTACATACCTGTAAACCTCTTGGAAGAGTAAATATGTTATCCTAGACATACTAAACTTACATACATCATTCATTAGGGAGGGGATTGACCGTGAATATTGAGGTACGTTTATGCCCGAAGGAACAGTCATTTATTCTGCATAACATATATCCGCTGTACTTGCATGACATTGCTGAGATATGGGGGGTCCGTCCTAACCGGTTCGGTGTATTTGAAAAAGAGGATGTGCCGACCCTAAGCGAACAGAGCAAGCAGCTCGATGTGTGGTGGGAGCAGCCATCGGTGCTTTTTCCTTATCTAATCTCCGTAGATGGCATTGCGGCAGGGTTGGCCCTGGTGGCCACCACCCCGTACATTCCATCGCCGAATATCCAGTATTACTTGAATGATTTTTTTGTGCTTCGGACTTTTCGAAGACAAGGTGTAGCCCAACGAGCGGCTGAGCTTGTGTTCGATCAGTTCCAAGGTGCATGGGAGCTGCAAACGAATCCGACCGAGCGCAATATGAGTACTCAGATTTTTTGGCGCAAAACGTTGAACACGTACACGGGCGGAAGATATACAGAGCATGATGGCGTCCATCCGGAGAAAGGGGATATGCTGGTCTTCCGTTTTAATAACAAATAAGATGGAGTCGCAAGCATTTCTTCATATGGGGAATCGGGCTTGACAGCTGGATGCCGCCGGGAGTAAACTGAGTTAAATTTTTCGAAAATGCTAGGATGAGGACGCCAGGGTCGCAAAGGAAGCTGAATCAGAGAACTGCTGGGTGGTGCGAAGCAGTCAGCGGCGATGCATGGCCATCACCTCGGAGCAGATCCGCCGAACGTTTATAACTTGAGGCGTATCCGGGTATTCCCTGCCGTTATCATGGGGCATCATTGATGGATGATGACGAGAGTGCGTATCGGCTTTCCGGTGCGAATCAGGGTGGTAACGCGGAGACAAGGCTCCGTCCCTACAAGGGACGGGGCTTTTTTGCGTTCCTGGGTCCCTAGGCGACATTTTGCTGGCGTGCCCGTTCGATTGGTTTAGAGCTTGGACGGACAGAGATTGATCATGGAAAAGAGAGGAGTGTACGAATGCTTGCGAAATTGAAGCCTCAGGACGAGGTGCTGTACCAGGAAGATTTTATTCAGGATGAGGTGTCATACAATCTGATTCATCTTCTTGCCGGGTCGCCGCAGAACATCGGGCTGAAATCGCCGGATGGACGCATGATCTTTGCGCAGTCTCCCCGTAGAAACGCATGGTTATGGATTTCCCGGCAGGTTTCCGGGGATAAGCGGCAGCACCTGCTCCAAGAGCTGGTAAGCGAGCTTAAGGGGGTGACCCTCTCTGGGGTGACCGGGGAGCCGGATGTGGCCGAGCAGTTTGCACGCTGTTATGCAGAGGAACGTCATGGGACCTACCGTCTTCATATGACGATGGAGTCTTATCATGCCCCCGCCGTGAAGCCCCCTCAATTCGTCGAGGGCACAATCAGGCAGGCCGCTGCTGAAGATACGCAGCTGGTGGCCCGGTTTCTGGTCGGATTCTCGGAGGATGCTTATGGGGTCCGCGCGAATGCGGCAAGCCAGGTCGAGACAGCGCAGCGACTCATCCAACAGGGCGGGTTATATTTATGGATAGCCGGCAGCAAAGCGGTATCGATGGCCAATGTTGCACACCGGTCGCCAAGGCACGGTCGTATAAACGCTGTATACACGCCGAGGGCCGAGCGAAAAAAAGGCTATGCCAGCGCCTTGGTTGCAGACCTTGGACTTCGTTTGCTGCAGGACGGTTTAGTACCCATGCTGTATGCCGATCAGGCCAACCCGGACTCCAATCGATTGTATCAACATATCGGGTTTAGCCGGTGCGGGACGATTCGTGACTTCAAGTTTGTTAACAATGAATAACGAATGCATAAAGTGGCACGGCTTGGACAAAGCCGGGGAAGACGAGGGGCATCAACAAATGTTATTCTATAAAGGTAGCTAAAAAATGCCGGGCCCGGTTGGATAGGACATGATCCCTGAGCCAGACAATGCCCACGTCCGACTGGAAATCAGCGCTCGTAATGGACAGTGTCCGGATGTTGGGGATCGCGAATGAGGACATGACCGACTCGGGTAAAATGGTGGCACCGATGCCTTCAGCTACCAAAGCAACGATAATGGCAACGCTGGAGCATTCGCATATGACACGCGGTTCAAGTTCGCCGCGCTTAAATTCTTGGATGACCCGCTCATGCATCCCGATCGTCTGATCGGTTTTTAAGGACAAGAACGGATATTCCGCCAGCTCGCGCATCGAGATTTCCGATTGGGAGGATACGCTTTCCCAGCTGCCTGGAAGGACCGCGACGAACGGGTCGGAGGGCAGAGGCTGAACGGCATAACGCTCAGGTCCGAAGCTGGATTCGAAAGGGAGTCGGGTCACCGCGAGCTCGATATTCCGCTTGTCGAGCTGATCCGCCAGCAGGGAGTGATCGCCTTCCCGAATCTTGAAGGTGACCTCGGGATATTGCTGCCGGAAAATATGGATGCGCTGCGGCAGGAGCGAAATACAGGAGACGACGGCGCCGATGGAGAGCATGCCGCGGATTCCCGCGTGGATCTCCTTTACCTCGGTTAGCGTTTCATTGAACTGGTTCAGCAGGGACGCGGCTCTGTTCTGCAGCAGCTCGCCTGCGTGGGTGAGCTGAAGCTGTTTGCCACTGCGTTCAAACAGCAGAACCCCGAGCTCTTCCTCCATCAGTTTCAGCTGACGGCTTAATGGAGGCTGCTCCATATTGAGCTGTTTCGCTGCACGCGTGATCTGTCCTTCCTGTGCAATCGTCAGGAAATATCTTAGCTGCCGAATATCCATGTTCATACCCCCTCTCCATACCTATAAGGTATGGTATCCCTATAAATCAGATATTTTTAATATAGGGCATCGATTGATATGATTCAACTAATAACGTTTACAAAATAAGGAGATGTGTGCACATGACTTACGCGATACCCGTGGAATTAACGACCACCCCGAAGACAAAGCCGAGCCATCATAAACAGGCTTTCGGCACGGTATTTACGGACCACATGTTTATTCTCGATTATGAGGCCAGTAAAGGCTGGCACGATCCGCGCGTCGTTCCGTATCAGCCGATCGAACTGGACCCTGCCGCCAAGGTATTTCACTATGGGCAGACCGTGTTTGAAGGCTTGAAAGCTTACTTGACGGAAGATGAGCGGATTCTCATGTTCCGCCCGAACAAAAATATTCAGCGGCTGAACCTTTCCAACCAGCGCCTGAGCATTCCGGCATTGGACGAGGAGCTCGTTATGGAAGCGCTCAAGCAGCTGGTGCTCGTGGATCGCGACTGGATTCCTTCCGAGCCGGGCACATCGCTCTACATCCGTCCGTTTGTAATCGCAACCGAGCCCGTGCTTGGCGTAGCGCCATCGCTGCAATACAAGTTCATGATTATCCTGTCGGTGGTCGGTTCGTATTATGCGGAAGGCATCAATCCGGTCAGCATTTACGTGGAGCCGAAATACGTGCGTGCCGTAGCCGGAGGCGTGGGCAATGCCAAGACGGCTGGCAACTATGCGGCGGGTTTGAAGGCACAGGATGAAGCAACGCTGAAGGGATACTCGCAGGTGCTGTGGCTCGATGGCGTACATCGCAAATATATCGAGGAAGTCGGCAGCATGAACGTGTTCTTCAAGCTGGGCGATACGGTCGTAACCCCGGCACTGAATGGCAGCATCCTGGATGGAGTTACCCGGAACTCCGTTATCCAATTGCTTCAGCATTGGAACATCCCGGTAGAAGAACGGGCCATCTCCATTGATGAAATCGTGGAGGCTCACCGCAGCGGATTGTTGACCGAAGCTTTTGGCACCGGCACGGCAGCGGTCATTTCACCGATTGGCTCCCTGGAATGGCAGGATGAGCAATTGAAGATTGGTGAGGGAGCAACGGGCGAACTCTCCAAGCGCGTATATGACGCCATCACGGGCATTCAGCTCGGAACGGTTGAGGATCCGTTCGGCTGGACGGTGGAGCTTGCATTATCTTAAATGAACCTTTAAGGACCCTGTCTCAGGCATACTGAGGCAGGGTCCTTTTTTTAAAAGAGATAGAAAGTACAGACTTCAGGTGTACGCTACCCTCTTTATCCCGCAAGAAAAACTTTCCCTAAATGCAGTCTGTCTTCTGATAAAAACATCGATAGACGTTTTTCTTCTGATAAGCGCTCATGTTACGATGAGGGTAAATTCTTGACACGTTGATGTACGAAGGCATGGAGGTGCTTTTTTAGTGAATCGTCCGCAGAGTGTCGTTCCTGATGCTATAGATTTTACGAACGCTGCCTTTCCTTTTACCGCGTCGACCACGCACGGCATATTTGCCGGAGCCCAGCGCCTGCATTGGCATCATGCTTTGGAGCTCAATTATATTCAGAGCGGGACCGGATTTATTCTGATCAACGGGATGAAGCTCCAGTTTCAGCAGGGGGATATTATTTTCATCAACAGCAATGATCTTCACCGGGCGTATGAGACCGAGAACCTGGTGATGGATGTCATTATGTTCGAGCCTTCGCTGTTATCCATCGACCTCAAGTTCGATCCGGATCTGATGGCTCCCTTCCGTTCGCTCGGAAACATGGACAGGCAGTCCCCCGTACACGATGAATTGGCTCACCTGCTGGGGCGCATGATGGAAGAGTACGAAGCCCGAGGTACCGCTTATATGAGCCTGATCCGTTCGGATCTCATTCGTTTCCTGAGTTTGGCGAACCGTCATCTGTCGACTCCGACTCAAGCGAACAGGCCGATCAAGGGCAGGGGGATGCATGCGTTAAAAGAAGTTCTGCGCACGATGGAGCTTCAGCTGGACTATAGCTGGACGCTGCAGGAGCTGTCCGATTTAACGCATCTGAGCCCTTCCCGGTTCAGCGCTCTGTTCCAGCAGGCGGTCGGCACTTCACCGCACCATTATCTTATTCAGCTGCGCTTGACGCATGCCGTGCACTTGCTAGAGACGACGGACCAGAAGATTATCGAGATTGCGGACTCCTGCGGGTTTCGGAATCTTTCCAATTTCAATCGTCTGTTCAAGCAGCATGTCGGCGCATCGCCAAGCGAAATTCGGGAGCGTGCTTATGCAGGCACTCCCGTAATCCCCTCCACTACAAAAACCAAGAAACAGTAAGATAGTATCACTCTTTGATCGTATTACAGTAGATGGATGTCAGTGGAAGCGGTATCTTAAATATATACCACCACATGACGCCGCTGTAAGGCGGGTAGGAGTGAAGTGCATGAGTTTGTATCTGGGTGTAGATGCCGGCGGTAGTAAGACACACGCCGTGATCTGCGATGAGCATGGGAACATTCTTGGCAAGGGAGCGTCTGGGAACGGCAATCACCAGATTCACCGTGAACATGCGGCCCGTAACATTGAGGAAGCCTGTAATGCGGCTCTTCAAGAGGCTGGAGTTGCCAAAGAAAATATCAGTTATGCTTATTTTGGCTTGGCCGGGGCAGATCGGGAAGCCGATTATGAGATCCTGCGTCCGATGATCGGGGCCCTCGGTTATCCTAAGCATGATATCGCATGCGATACCATTATCGGGATGCGGGCTGGAACGAGCCGACCGTATGGCGCCGCCTTGATCTGCGGTACGGGCTTCAACAGCGCGGCCCGCAACCGTGCGGGAGAAGAGCTGCAGTATGGGGGCTTTGGCTTCTTGTATGGAGACGGCTACGCGGGCGGTTCCGGATTTGCCACGCTGGCTTTTCGGGCAGTCATTCGGGCCTGGGATGAGCGGGGACCGGCAACCTTATTGACATCGCTCGTACTGGAGCAAATGGGATACACGTCTGTAGAACTGATGTATGAGGATGTCCTCTACGGTAAGACGAAGGTTCCGCCAAGCCTGGTTAAGACGCTGTTCCAGGCAGCTGAAGCAGGTGACGAGGTGGCAACCGGAATTCTTGAGTATGAAGGCGAAGAGCTGGCTAATGCAGTATGTACGCTGATTCGGCGGCTGGACATGACGGATGAAGCGTTTGACATTGTCTATATCGGCAGTGTGCTGAACAGGCCGAACAGCTCGATCCTGACGGATGCGATCGAACGGATTGTTGCGGTCCGGGCACCACATGCAGCCTGTGTAAGACTGACATCCGATCCGGTTTCCGGCGCGCTTCTCTGCGCGATGGATGCCGACGGTCATGCCATTGATGCAGCGACGGAGGCCAAACTGAAGGCATTTACGTTTGAACAGGTAACTACAGCCTGATCCGTTTATCGTTGGAATAGAACCTGATAAATACGGATTGATATCATACCTTGGAGGCGATTAACGTGGCAGCAGGATTGAAGATAGCGGTCATCGGGGGAGGTTCCTCCTATACCCCGGAAATTGTTGAAGGTTTCATTCGCAATTATGAGCAAATGCCGATTCGCGAACTATGGTTCGTCGATATTGAAGAAGGCAAGCATAAGCTGGAGATTGTAGGTAATCTGGCCAAACGCATGGTGAAAGAGTCGGGCCTGCCGATCGAGGTTCACCTAACGCTGGATCGCAGACAAGCGATTGCGGGTGCCGATTTTGTGACGACCCAGATGCGTGTCGGCTTGCTCGCGGCACGTAAACAGGATGAGCATATTCCGATTAAACACGGCGTCATCGGGCAGGAGACGACGGGACCGGGCGGCATGCTGAAGGCGCTGCGCACGGTTCCGGTGATTCTGGACATTTGCCGTGATATCGAGGAGCTGGCACCGAATGCATGGATGCTGAACTTCACGAATCCGGCGGGTATCGTCACGGAGGCGGTTGCGAAGCACAGTAAGGTGAAATCCGTTGGTTTGTGCAACTCGCCGATTAACTTTCAGAAGTTCCTGGCGGCCGAGTATGGCGTGTCGGAGAAGGACGTTCTGGCCGAGTTTGTCGGGATTAACCATCTTCACTGGGTGACGTCGGCGATCGTCAACGGGGAAGAGAAGATGCCGGAGCTGCTGGACGGCGGGAAATCGTATACGGCGAAGAACGTGCCGACCTTCGGATGGGATGCGGACTTTATCCGCTCGCTGGGGGCAATCCCGACGTATTATCTTAAATATTTCTACATGACCGATACGATGTTTGCCGATATGAAGGCATCGCTGGAGAAGGACGGAACCCGAGCGGATGTTGTCAGCCGGGTAGAGCAGGAGCTGTTTGAGCTCTACAAGGATGAGAATTTGGCCGTGAAACCGAAGCAGCTGGAGCAGCGGGGCGGTGCTTATTACTCCGAAGCGGCAGTCAACCTGATGACATCCATCTACAATGACCGCCATGACATCCAGACATTGAATGTCGCAAACGGCAATATCTATGACTTCCTGCCTGCGGATGCCAGCATCGAGATCAACTGCGTGGTAACAGGCCAAGGGCCGATTCCGCTTACACCGCAGAACGTTCCTTCCCATGTGAAAGGACTGATGCATGCGGTGAAAGTATATGAACAATTGACGATTGAAGCGGCCATTACCGGCGATCGCGGAATTGCGCTGCAAGCGCTGGTTCACCATCCGCTGGTGCCTTCCGTTAGTGTAGCGAAGCAGCTGCTGGGTGAAATGCTGGAGGCGAACAAAAAGTACTTGCCTGCTTTTTTTAAGCCGGAGACCGTGCAGTAAACCGGAATGAAGTTCAAACGTGCAGTAGTTATAATTTAGAGCCATGCAAGCCCCTCTTCGTGTTGAAGAGGGGCATTATTGAAGATATCAGAAAGTATAACTTCGAATGAGACTTCCTGATATCGCAAGAAAAACTTCTTCTAACTGCGGATATGAATTTTCGGATTTGCTCTTCATTCCTGTCACATCCCGATGCCCTCCCCCGTCATACCCGTATAAAACGAAAAAGGGATGATGACGGATGCTAAAATATGACGTAGCCGTTGTAGGTGGAGGTGTAGCCGGCTTAACAGCTGCAATCTATGCGGCAAGAGCCGGGAAGCAAACGATACTCGTTGAAAAGCAGGAACGTTTAGGTGGCCGGGCCATGACCCATAAGAAGAAGGGAGCTTATTTCAATCTGGGCGGGCACGCCTTATATCATGGAGATGCCCTTTCAACCTTTCGCGAATTAGGGCTCCAATTGCCGGGAGGTCAACCTTCGATTGACGGGTACGGGATATGGAAAGGGAAACTAAGTCCGTTACCCATGGGCGTGAAATCCCTATTCACCACCCCTCTATTAACCTGGAAGGGCAAGATGGAGCTCGGTGCCTGGCTTGTGAAACTAGGTAAACTGGATACACAGCTGTACGATAACATAAGTGTGCGCGAATGGATTGAAGGTAACGTGCAGGATCCCATGGTGCGAAATTTATTCTATTCGCTATTGCGTACAGCGAGTTATGTGGTAGCCCCTGACCTGCAGGCTGCCGGTCCCGTACTGCAGCAGCTTAAGCATGCGCTGAAGGGGGTGTTGTATCTGGATCGGGGCTGGGGGACCATGGTTGATGAATTAAAACAAAAGGCTCTGGAGCAGGGGGTTCAAATCGTAACGAAGCATAAAGTGATTTCGGTTGATCACCACGAGGGAAGGGTACGGCACGTCCTTTGCAGGGACGGCATGAAAATAGAAGCCAATCATATTATTCTTACCACACCGCCAGCTGTCGCTCACGAACTGGTGCCCCATGCAGAAGCAACCGCCCTTCATACTTGGAAAGAGCAGGCGGTCGAAGTGACAGCGGCTTGCTTGGATGTAGCCCTGCGCCGTCTTACGGAACCGAAGCAGCAGTTTGTGTACGGCATTGATCAAACCGTCTTTCTCTCGAATCAATCCCGAGCGGCTTACCTGAGTGAAGATGGCGCACAAGTCATAACCTTGCTTAAGTATCAGGGCAAGGAGAAGGATGCAAGAAGGGATTTGCAGGAATTAGAAGAAACCTTAGACTTGGTGCAGCCGGGTTGGCGCAGCGAGCTCATTGAGGAACAATACCTTCCTAACATCACGGTCTGCCACGATTTTATGCATGTGAACCGCCAAGAGAACCCGGGTCCAGCCGTCCCGGAAATCATCGGGTTGTATGTAGCGGGAGAATGGGCAGCGCATGGCGAACTCTTAGTTGATGCTGCAACGGCAAGCGCCAAGCGAGCTGTACAGCATATACTCTCGCTTGAAAGTGAGGAAAGGACCCCGAATGAGCACAGAGTTATTGTATAAAAGCTATCGATCCGCTCTTTTCTCGTTAGCTTACCGGATGCTGGGAAGTGTGATGGATGCGGAAGATATCGTACAGGAGGCCTTCATCAGCTATAACCAATTGCCCTATCCGGAGGACATTCGCAATGAGAGAGCGTTTCTGTACAAAATCGTAACGAATCGTTGCTTGGATCTGCTGCGCTCTTCTGCCAAAAAGCGCGAGCTGTACGTCGGCCCCTGGCTGCCGGAACCCCTAATCGAGAATATGGCGTCAGAGACGGACCCTTCTCTTATCGTAGAGCAGCAAGAGTCCATCTCTACAGCATACCTGCTGCTCCTTCAGCAGCTTAACGCGGTGGAGAGAGCCGTTTTTCTTCTCCGTGAGATTTTCCATTATTCCTATGATGAAATTGCTGAGATCCTGGGAAAAAGCAGTACCAATTGCCGTCAAATCTTTCGCCGTGCTAAGAGCAGCATTCATTTTGATCCTGATCAGAGACCATCAATCTCGGTGGCGGAGGCGCAAATCAAGGAATTTGTGGACTCCCTCTTACAGGGGAACACGAATAAGCTGCTGGAGCTGTTAAGCGAAAATGTCGTTCTCTACTCGGACGGTGGCGGTAAAGTCAGAGCGGCGCAAATTCCTGTGGTTGGAGTTCATAAAGTGATCCAATTGCATCTGAACCTGCTTAAAATGTATGAAGGGCAATATGTGTACTCTTATCTTACCGTCAATGGTCTGCCGGGAATGCGGATCTGGTTGGATCACGGTGTCCAATTCATTTATTCTTTTGCCTTTAAAAACAATCGGATCGAGACGATTTATACCGTGGCAAATCCGGATAAACTCAGGCATATACAGTTGCCGTGATGCAAAAAACAGGGCCGGTTTAAGATCATAGGATCTTAAGTCGGCCCTTCTGCTGTATCAAGCTGGGAAATTCACAGGAGATACTCCTCGCGGAGGTCACTCCAGCATTTCATCTGCTTTACTCATCATGGTCCTGCCAGTCAAGCTTTTGACGCCAACTGGCTGTTGCATGTAGTCCGTCATACGCCGGAATAAGCCATGAAGCCGCCGTCCACGGGGATCACCGTTCCGGTGACGAATCCGGAGGTCTGATCATCCACGAGCCAGAGCAGGGTGCCAAGCAGATCCTCCGGCACGCCGAACCGTCTCATGGGGGTATGGGAGATGATTTTATGAGAGCGCTCGGTTAATGAACCGTCGCTGTGGGTCAGCAGATTGCGGTTCTGCTCGGTCAGGAAGAAGCCTGGCGCAATCGCGTTCACGCGAATGCCTGATTCCGCGAGATGAACGGACAGCCACTGCGTAAAGTTGTTGATGGCTGCTTTGGCTGCACTGTAAGCCGGAACCTTGGTCATCGGGCTGGGTGCGCTCATGGACGAGATATTCAGCACGACGGCCCCGGGACGCCCCAGCATTCCTTCCGCAAAGATTTGCGTCGGTATGAGCGTGCCGATGAAGTTCAAATCGAATACGCTGCGGAAGCCCGGCACGCTTAACCCGAAGAAGGTTGTCAGATCCGGCTGCCCCACATCCTCCGGACGGAAAATTTCGTTGGTTGTATTCGCGTCTTTCCGGTTGCCGCCGGCTCCGTTAATCAGGATATCGCAGGGTCCGAAAGACTCGCGCACCGCTTTCTCGGCTTGTCGGACGCTTTCCGTATCCGTTACATCGCAAGGAACGGCAATCGCTGTTCCACCGGCAGCCGTAATTTCATCCGCGACCTGCTGCCCTTTCTCGGCCGTACGATTCAAGACGGCGACCCGGGCACCTTGCCGACCCAGCTCCAGAGCCATTGCCCGGCACAGCACCCCGGAGCCGCCTGTTATGACAACCGTCTTCCCGTTTAATGACGGATGAATGGGAAGGGATAGGGTCCCTTGCGGCGTGGATTCATTAGAAGCTCCACTTGATCCGGGTTCAGATGTACCCGCTGCATGTTGATTTACCTCACTCATTGAACAGCCTCCTTCAGCTGAGCTGCGCTTCCTGCACGCTCCCGGCTGTAAGCGTCCCACAGCCCCCAGAGATACATGATGCCTAAGGCACGGTCATACAGACCGTAACCCGGACGGCACTGCTCACCCCAAATATGCCGCCCGTGGTCGGGTCTTACATATCCGGTGAAACCGTTGTCATGATAAGCCTGCACGATGCCGGAAATATCGACGGTACCGTCTTCGGTTCGGTGGGACGTTTCGATAAAATCGCCGTTCTCGTAGACGCGTACGTTCCGGATGTGCGCGAACGGAATCCGGTCGTGGAACTCATGGATCATGGAGACGATGTCATTGTCCGGATTGGCGCCAAGCGAGCCGCTGCACAGGGTCAGGCTGTTCGCCGGGCTATCGTACAACTGCAGGAATCTCCGAAGATTCTCCTGGCTGGTAATGACCCGCGGCAGGCCGAAGATCGGCCAAGGCGGATCATCCGGGTGAATGGCCATTCGAATGCCGTTCTTCTCGGCAGCCGGGATGACGGCGCTTAAGAAATATTCGAGATTGCGCCACAGATCGTCCTCGGTAACGCCGCGGTATGCTTCGAACAGGGAGGTCAAATGCGCCAAACGCTCCGGCTCCCATCCCGGCATGGTAAGCGTGCTGTTCCGGTTGATCGTCTCAACCAGCTCCATCGGATCAATGCCGTGGATTTTGGCCTTCTCGAAGAAGAGAGCCGTCGAACCATCAGGTGTCTGTTTATGAAGATCGGTTCTAGCCCAGTCAAACACCGGCATGAAATTGTAGCAGATGACTTTGACGCCGACCTGGCCCAATTTCTCAATCGTCCGGATGTAGTTGGCTATGTACTGATCCCGTGAGGGAAGTCCAAGCTTGATATCCTCATGCACATTCACGCTTTCCACGACGTCAATATGAAGCCCGTATGCTTTGGCTTGGTCCACAATTTCCTCAATTCGATCCATCGGCCATTCCTCGCCGACAGGAATATCGTGAAGTGCCCATACGATGCCCTCCACGCCGGGGATTTGTCTAATCTGATCCAGCGAGACCGTATCGTTGCCCTCGCCAAACCATCTGAATACCATGCGCATTTCTTCACCGCCTTTACAAGTTTAAGGAGTTAACGCAAAGCTGATGGGAATTTTGCGGTTACGAGTGAACCAACAAGATGGAAGCCTGCGAACGGATAAAGTCTATCCGCCGGCATAGGCTTATTTAAAATAATCGGGATGCTTCTCTTTCAGCACGGCCAGATTGGAGATGATCAGGCTGAGATGTGCCTGCATTTCCCGTTCGGCATGATCGGCTTCATGACGTGAAATCGCGTCCGCGATCTCCCGATGCTGCTCGTACAGGTTGGTCCAATTCGGATCGGCGGACAGCCATAACATCCGGCTCCGGTTCAGATGAGCGTTCATCTGCTGCAGCACGTTCCAAGTGCCGACCTTGCGGCAGCCTTCGAACAAAATACGGTGGAAGATCTCATCCAGCTCAAACATATGCTTGCCGTCATGCTTCTCGATGCTCTCGCGCTGCTCGGACAGATTTCGCTCCAGCTCGGCGAGTTTGTCCTCGGGAAAGCTTTCGCAGGCAAGCCGGACGACTGCTTTTTCCAGCTGTTCACGCATGAAGCGCGCTTCCTCGACCAGCTCCGAATCAATGAGCGAGACGCGCGTGCCGCGCTGGGGAAGCACAACCACAAGGTCCTCCTGGGCCAGGCGGACGAAGCTTTCCCGCACCGGCGTCCGGCTGACCTCGAAGGATAGGGAAACCTCCTTCTCGGACAGAGCCGTTCCCGGGGGCAGCTCCAGACTGACAATCTGCTGCTTAAGCCGGGAGTACACGATATTTCCGGCCGATCCTGGCTGTAATCGCAAAGATTCTACCACTGCATCACCTCCTAATGTATTCCATACTACCATACTTGTATGGTAGTATGGAACTGAAAATTGAAATAAGAATCGGAGGGCAATCACATGAGCCGTTTGGACACGGAAAATCTGCTGCTGAACAGCAACAGCGCGAAGAAACTCTTTTATGATTATGCGGAAGGGATGCCGATATTCGATTATCACAACCATCTAAACCCGAAGGATATTGCCATCAACCGACAGTTCGATAACCTGACGGAGTTATGGCTGGAGGGGGATCACTACAAGTGGAGGGCGATGCGCTGGCTTGGCGTCGACGAAGAGATGATTACCGGCAGCGCAAGCGCCGAAGCGAAGTTTATGGCTTGGGCGGAATGCGTTCCGCGATTGGTTGGCAATCCGCTCTATCACTGGACCCATCTGGAGCTGACCCGCTACTTCGGGATTCAGGAGCGGTTGACCGCGGAGAATGCCAAGGAGATCTGGGACGCTTGCAATGAGAAGCTGAAGGCTCCTGCCTTGCGGGCAGGCGGAATTCTGGAAAAATTCAAAGTCAAAGTGGCCTGCACGACAGATGATCCCGTTGATTCGCTGGAGTTTCATCGTGCCATTCGCGATCATGGGGAGCTGTCCACCGTCGTTGCCCCTGCATTCCGTCCGGATCGGGTGCTGGATATCACGAACCCGGACTTCACATCCTATGTGGAGACTTTAGGAACGACGGCCAGTTTAGCCGTGGATACCTATCAAGGGCTGCTGGATGCACTGCAAGAACGAATTCAGTATTTCCACGATCATGGCTGCCGCCTGTCGGATCACGGCTTTGGCGCGTTTCCTTGCGAACAAGCCGATGAAAAAGAGGTTGCGGACATTTACGGCAAAGCGATCAGCGGGGGCAGCTTAACACCCCTTGAGGAACGGAAATATCGCACTTACACCCTGCTTAAGCTCGGAGAAATGTACCACGCCAAGGGCTGGACCATGCAGTTGCACATTGGGGCGATTCGGAACAATAATGCGCGCATGTTCGCGAAGATCGGCAAGGACAGCGGGTATGACTCGATTCTCGATTTTCATCTGGCGGAAAGCTTGAACGGATTTCTGAGCAGGCTCGACAGAAACGATCAGCTGCCGAAGACCATTGTGTACAGCCTGTATTCTTCTCATTACGAAATGATCGCTACCACGATCGGGAATTTCCAGTCCGCTGGTGTCGAGGGCAAGCTTCAGCTCGGTTCCGCTTGGTGGTTCCACGATCAGAAGGAAGGGATGCTGAAGCAGCTCACCGCGTTGTCTTCCATGGGGCTGATCAGCACCTTTGTGGGCATGCTGACCGATTCCAGGAGCTTTATGTCGTTCCCGAGGCATGAGTATTTCCGCAGAGTGCTGTGCCGCCTGTTCGGGGACTGGATCAAGGAAGGGGAACTGCCCGCGGATTATGAATATATCGGTGCCATTATCCAGGATATTTGCTACCACAATGCCGAGCGCTATTTTCAAATCCATTGACAATTCTGTGCGGAGCATGAACAATAGACTTACTATATGAAAGCGTTTGCTGGTGGATGGATAGAAGATCTGTGACAGGCAGATGTGCACGAATAGGCGAGGGGGACATACCGTGCAATGGAACCGGGCGATATTGGTGGATGACGAGGTGTTTACGCGCAAAGGGCTCCTGAAGCTGATTGATTGGGAAGCCTGCGGCTTTCAAATTGTGGATGAAGCGGATAACGGAGAAGATGCGCTGGAACTGATTGAACGGCTTCAGCCGGATGTGGTCATTACCGATATCCGTATGCCGGTGCTGGATGGACTCGAGCTGATCAGGCGTGTCGTTACGGACGATATTGTGAAGCCGTATTTCATTATTGTAAGCGGATACGATGATTTTAACTATGCCCAGCAGGCTGTTCGTTACGGCGTGCATGATTTCATTCTGAAACCGATTGACGAGACGGAATTCAGCCATGCGCTGGTTCGGCTCAGCGAACGGCTGGAGTCAGACCGCGAGGCTCGCGTGCGAGAAGAGAGGCTGTTGTCCGGAGCCTTGATGGAATCGCTCATTATAGGGGAAGCCGATGAGACGCTGCTATACGAATGGGAGCAACGCCTTGAACTCTTGCCGGGAGACCGTCTGTTCTATGTCTTTGTCGAACGGAATGACCATCCGCTGGCTTCGGCTAACGACAATGACGGGGGCAGAGGCGAATTCAAGGACAGGGTGGAAGCGGCCCTTCTTGCGATCTCGAATGGGGAACAGCCCTTCTATCTGCATGAGCACCGTAATCGAATCGGCATCATCGTTCCGGGGAGCATCCTGCAATCGTTCCAGGGGTGTCAGCGGGGATTTGCTAGGCGCATTCAGCAATCACTCGCCGATTCGGAGCATGAACGAATCTTCGTCTATTTCGGCCGGCCGGTTTCGAGACTGTCCCTCATTCAGGACGCCTACGAAACGGCCAAGGAAGCGCTCCTATACAAGTACATCTATGATGAGAGCGGCATGGTGATCCATGAGGAAGCCTCGGTGCATGATCTGCAATATATCGGGCTGGAAGAGCATCTTTATCAACAGCTGCTGGAGCAGATCGAGGAGCTGCATTTCGAGAAGCTGGAGGGGACGATTCGCTCGCTGTTTGAATCCTTTCAGGAGCAGCTGTATGCTCCCGAAGCGGTGAAGACGGCGATCAACCAATGCGTGTTGGGCGTGGTGCGGGTGCTCAGCAGCATGGATGGGGATCAAAGCCGGCTGTCCAGTCTGGAGCAGATGACCGAGTGGCATGACCGGAACTTGTCGCTTCATGGGCTGAAGCGGTTGTTTACGGATTTTGCGATTGAAAGCGCGAACTATATTGCGCAGCTTCGCAAGGAGCAGCACAAGGGCGGAATCCAGAAGATCCGGGCTTACATTGAGGCCCATTATCATGAGAACATCAGTCTGAAGGGCATTGCAGGGAAATTCTATATGAACCCGGTTTATCTGGGACAGCTGTTCAAAAAAGCGTACGGTATGTACTTTAATGATTTCCTGCTGCAGCTGCGCGTGAACGAAGCGAAGAGATTGCTGCGCCAGACGGATCTGCGCATCTATGAGGTGGCGGAGCGGGTCGGCTTCGGCAATCCGGACTATTTCGTTACGCAATTCGAGAAGATGGAACGGATGACGCCAAGCGAGTACCGGAGCCGCTTGATGAGGGAGGCCGCGTCCGAAGGGACGAATGCATGAAGCCGAGCCTAAATAATGTCCGTCTGCGGGACAAGATGCTGCTATTGTATTTCCTGGCTGTATTTTTACCGATCCTGATTACCAACCTCATCTTCTACAACGTGACATCCGGCAGCGTGAGGGAGCAGCGGATCCAGGATATAACCGTAGCGCTGGAGCAGATGAAAAACGAGTTCCGCCGAGAAGTCGAGGACGCCCTGGAGATCTCCTCGGTCTTCTACACGGACGTTCAATTGAACGAGATCATGGAAACGGTGTACGATCATCCGGCCGATTATATCGAGGCTTACGATACCTATCTCCGCCGCATACTGAATTCGGGCAGTGCCGTATACAATTCGGTCAGCGAGATCACGGTGTATGTGGGCAATCCGACCCTGCTGTATTCCGGCGGCATTAATTATATCAGCGACCAGGTGAAGGAAGAGGCTTGGTACAAGGCAATCGCGGGCAAGAACGTAACCCAGCCGATCGTGATGCGTACGGGCAACAACGGCCAATTGGACAGCTTCAGCATCATCCGGAGCATGAATTATTTCAGCTCCCAGGATGACCATACCAAGTATCTCAAGATTGATATGCGGATGCCCTCAATCCGTCAGATCATGAGCAATCTGAATGTGCAGGGCAAAGTATACCTGCTGAGCGGAGCCGGAAATATTGAATATACCACGGATCCGAAGGTCGATGTCATGCAGGGCTCCGTACCGTACAGCAGCATCGCACATGGCGACAAGTTTCTGGAGTTTCATACCGATACGTTCACGACCAACAATCTGAACACCTGGACGATTATGGCCGTGACGCCGGAGGATGTAGTGCTGCGTGACGTGCATCAGTCCTTGCGGTTCGTCATTGTGCTGACCTGCCTCAATTTCCTGCTTCCGAGCCTGGTGATTGTCTGGATCAGCCGGTCCCTGAACGTGCGTCTGGTACGGATACTCAAACATATGAAAAAGGTCAAGAACCAAAATTACGACACGATCCAAGAGGCTGAAGCACGTGACGAGATCGGTCAACTGACGGGTGAATTCAACCGGATGACCTTGCAGCTCGAGAGCCTGATCAATGACGTGTACGTAGCGGATATCCAGAAGAAGAACTTGGAGCTGCAGCGGAGGCATGCGCAATTGAACGCCCTGCAGAGCCAGATTAATCCGCACTTCCTCTTTAACGCCTTGGAGACGATCCGCATGCGCAGCCTGATGAAGGATGAGGATGAGACGGCAAAAATCATTCATAATATGGCGAAGATCTTCCGCAATTCGCTCGTTTGGAAAAAAGACATGGTGACACTCAAGGAAGAAGTGGAGTTTATCCATTGTTTCCTTGAGATCCAGAAATACCGGTTTGGCGACAAAATTGATTATTCGGTCCATGCGCCAGCCGAAGAGGGACACCTGCAAATACCGAAGATGGCCATCGTCACGTTTGTGGAGAATGCTTGCATTCACGGCATCGAGCCGCTCAAACACGGGGGGCGCATTGAAGTTCAGATTGTGCGCGAGGGCCAATCCCTAATCTGTACCATCCAAGATAACGGGGCAGGCATGTCCGCGGAGAAGGTAGAACGCATCTGCCGTTATCTGGATACCGAGGACGAGATGGGCGAGCGGATCGGCATTCAGAATGTCATTTACCGGTTGAAGCTGTACTACGGCAGCCGGTTCCGGTTTGACATCGACAGCTCGCCCGGACAAGGCACCCGGGTCAGGCTGTCCATCCCCATCGAAACATAACGACGGCAAATCCTGCTTGGCATTCCGATTCGGAGTGACTACAGCAGGATTTGTTCGTTAGACGGCAGGAGTGCAGCAGGAAGGCTGCGGAGCTGGGAGCTGCCATTTTTCACAACAAAAGATACGGTTCTATAGTTTTCTAAGTATCACCTAAAGATTGACGGGTGAAAATCGCTCATGAGCTCTCTTATAATGAAAGTGCTTACAAATTAACGAGACCGAAAGGGGTAGGTCCAGAGCATGAACAAGAAATTTTGGATAAGCTGTCTGACCGTGGTTATGATGGTATCGCTTCTGGCGGCTTGCGGCGGCGGTAAAGAGGCAGCGGATAACGCACCGGCTGCCGGCGGGGAAGGCGAGAAGAAAGAAGAGAAGGTCACCTTCACCTATTTCAACTCCGCAGCAGGTAAAGACAAAAATACGAACGAAACGACCATCGGTAAAATTTTCGAAGATCAAACCGGCGTGAATTTTAAAATGGAGCATTTGGTAGGAGACGAGAACACCAAGGTGGGAACCTTCATTGCCAGTAACGATTATCCCGATGTGATTGTGCCGGGGAGCTCGATCGATAAGCTGGTTGGGGCGGGCGCCTTCATTCCGCTCAATGACCTGATCGATAAGTACGGCCCTAACATCAAGCGTGTGTACGAGCCGTATTACAATCTGATGAAAGCCGAGGACGGCAACATTTACTTCCTCCCGCTGAGCGCGGTTGTAGGAGAGTACACGTCGGCTCCCAACATTGAACAGGGCGCATTCTGGATTCAGCGCCGCGTTCTGAAGGAAGCGGGTTATCCGAAGATTAAGACGTTCGACGACTACCTGGGCCTGATTCGCGACTACGTGAAGAAACATCCGGAGGAAGGCCTGACCGGGTACTTGGCACTGACGACGCAGGATAAATTCTTTGCCTTCACGAATGCTCCGATGCACTTGGCCGGCTATCCGAACGATGGCGGCATTATCATTGACATGGAAACCCACGTGGCGAACGACTACGCGGACGATGACATAACGAAGCGTTACCTGCAGGAGCTGAACAAGCTGAATGCGGAAGGCCTGTTCGATAAATCCTCTTTTGTGGACAACTATGATCAATACCTTGCCAAATTGGCTTCCGGTAAGGTGCTTGGCTTCTTCGATTACAGATGGCAGGCAGGCCAAGCGATCAACAACCTGCGTGAAGCAGCCAACAAGTCGGGTAGTGACGACCTCGAATATATGGCGCTGCCGATCGTGTACGATGAGAACATCAAGGATCAATATCTGGATCCGCCATCCTTTGTTAACAACCGCGGCGTAGGGATTTCCGTCAGCGCGAAGGATCCGGAGCGCATTGTGAAATACTTCAACAACCTGCTGACGGACGAGAACCAGATTCTGTCCAACTGGGGCATCAAGGACGAGACATACTCCGTAGATGAGAATGGTCGTTTCTATCGTACGGAAGAGCAGATTGCACAGACCAATACGGAGTCCTTCCGGGAGACGTTCGGATTCAAATACTTCGAGTACAACTGGCCTCGCTACGGCAACGGCTCCACGCTGCCTGACGGTAACTCTGTCGGTGCAGGACGCCAGCCTGAGGTTGCCAAGATGTCTTACTCCGAACCGGACAAGAAACTGCTGGAAGCATACGATATCGATTCCTTCTCGCAATTGTTTGCGGCACCGGACGACCGTCCATGGTACCCGGCTTGGAGCATTCCGATTGATCAAGGCTCACCAGCCCAAATCTTCACTCAGAAGAAGAGCGATTTGCAGCGTAAATACTTCCCGAAACTGGTTCTTGCAAACCCTGCGGAGTTTGACGGTATCTGGAACGAATATGTTGGCGAGTTCAGCAAGCTGGATGTGAAGGGGTACGAGGATCTGATCACCGAGGAAGTAGCCAAGAAAATCGCAAATGCCCAAGGAAAATAATAAATGAAGGAGAGGCGCAAGGGACGGACCACACGAAATGCTTGTATCCGTCCCTCCTCTTCTATAACTAGCATAATTGTAAGGGCTGGATAGGAAGGAGAAGAAACCGTGGATAAAGCGAACCCGATTGGACCTGCAGAGACTACGGCGTTACGCGAAACGCCGGCGGTATCGAAAGGTTTCTTCAATAAACAACGGAAAAACGATACTGGATTAAACAATAGACCGCCAACAGGCGAAAAAAGCTTCTTCCAGAAGCTGCTGCAGCAGAAGGCACTGGTCTTCATGTCGATTCCTTTTTTGATATGGTTGTTTGTCTTTAAGTACCTGCCGCTATGGGGCTGGACCATCGCGTTTCAGGACTTTAAACCGGCCAAAAAGATATTCGATCAGGAATGGGTGGGCTTGCAGCATTTTACCTTTCTGTTTCAGGACGAACACTTCCTTCGGGTGATGCGCAACACGCTCGCCATGAGTTTCATTAATCTCGTCTTGGGGTTTGTTACGGCGATTGTGTTAGCGATCCTGCTCAATGAGCTCCGTAATTTGATGTTTAAACGGGTCGTGCAGACGATCAGTTATTTGCCCCATTTCATCTCTTGGGTTGTGGCTGCGAGCATTATTTCGACGGCCCTGTCCGCAGACGGCGGGATTATCAATGAACTCCTCATGTGGTTCGGGATCATTAAGGAACCGATCCTATGGCTTGGGGAAGGGGAATATTTCTGGGGAATACTCGGTGTTTCGGAGGTATGGAAGAATGTCGGCTGGAACACCATCATATATTTGGCTGCCATGACGATGATTGATCCCTCGCAGTACGAGGCGGCGGAAATCGATGGCGCCGGACGCTTTCAAAGGATCTGGAACATCACCTTGCCGGGTCTGAAACCGGTATTCATCATCCTGCTGATCATGAATATCGGCAACCTGCTCGAATCCGGGTTTGAACCGCAATATTTGCTTGGCAACGGCATGAACGTGGATTATTCCGAGAACCTGGATATTTTCGTGCTGAAATACGGTATTCAGATGGGCAACTTCTCGCTCTCGATTGCAGCCGGCATGTTCAAGACGGTCGTCAGCTTCATACTCTTGTTCACGGCTAACCATATCGCGAAGAGACTGGGCGAAGATCGCTTGTTCTAAGCGAAGCTTGCGAGGACCGTTCTCTATCAGAAAACGTACAGGAGGATTCATATGGCGAAGATTTCAGATTCACCGCGGGCCCACGCCCGGTTCAAGTCTCCCGCGGACCGGTTATTCGATACCTTTAATATTGTGTTCATGATCTGTCTCATGATCGTCACGCTGTACCCGTTCATCAATACGCTCGCGGTTTCCTTCAACCATGCGACGGATTCGGTGAAAGGCGGCATTTATTTATGGCCGCGGGATTTCACATGGGAGAATTACAAATATGTATTTAACGAAGCCACGATATTCCACGCTACCTTCATCTCGGTTCTGCGTACGTTGATCGGAACGATCACTTCCGTATTCTGCTGTGCCATGGTGGCCTATACGATTAGCCGTCCGGAATATGTGCTGCGCAAATTCGTATCGATTGCCTTCATCTTGACCATGTATTTCAGCGGCGGTTTGATTCCGAACTTTCTGTTGATTCGCGAATTGGGCATGCTGGGTACCTTCTCGGTGTACATCATTCCGGGCCTGATCGGCGTGTTTAACGTGATCGTTATCCGTTCCTTCATTGAAGGACTGCCGGAGGGAATTCTGGAATCGGCCCGGATCGACGGCGCCGGTGAATTCACGACTTTCATGAAAATCGTGCTTCCGCTATGCGTGCCCGTACTTGCTACGGTATCGCTGTTCACGGCAGTATCCCAGTGGAACTCCTGGTTTGACGTATTCTTGTACAACTCTTCATACAGCGAGCTTAGCACCTTGCAGTATGAGTTGATGAAAATACTCCAGAATTCGAATTCCTCGCTGAATTCGGGCAACGACTATGCAAGCCAGTTTGCAAGCTCGGAAAGCGGCGCGAATCAGGTGACGCCGACTTCCATTCGGGCAACGATGACCATCGTGGCCAGCGTGCCGATCATTCTGGTGTATCCGTTCCTGCAAAAATACTTTGTGCAAGGAATGACCCTTGGCGGGGTGAAAGGTTAAGCTGCGGAAGACCGCTAAATATGTACAACTGCTCCCCGAGCACACGGTACGTGGTCAGGGGCATGCTTGGATGGCTGCCGACCAACGATGCCGTTGGCATCATGATCATAAACCATCAATCTTGCTATGATCTCTATTTCAAGGAGGGATTGCGTATGTCCAACACGCATCGAAATGAACCGAGGCTTAAGGAAATGTTCGCGGATGACTTTCTCATCGGAGCGGCCGTGAACCCGCGGACAATCGAAACGCAGGAGGAACTGCTATCGTACCATTTCAACAGCATTACAGCGGAAAATGAAATGAAGTTTGTCAGCGTGCATCCGGCGGAGGATACGTATACGTTCGAGGACGCGGACCGACTTGCCGCCTTCGCCCGCAAGCATGGCATGAAGATGCGCGGCCATACGCTGGTATGGCATAACCAAACGACCGACTGGCTGTTTGAGGACAAGAACGGGAGCCTGGTAGATAAAGCCACGCTGTACGCACGGCTGAAGTCGCATACCGACACGGTCGTGAAGCGATACAAGGACGGTATTTACGCCTGGGACGTCGTGAACGAGGTAATCTCCGATGAAGGTGCCGAACTTCTTCGTCCGTCCAAATGGCTGGACATTGCGGGTCCCGATTTTATCTCCAAGGCATTCGAGTATGCTCATGAAGCCGATCCGTCGGCCCTCTTGTTCTATAACGATTACAATGAGTCCCATCCGAACAAGCGGGACAAAATCCATACGCTGGTCAAGTCGCTGCTGGATCAAGGAACGCCGATCCATGGCGTAGGCTTGCAGGCGCACTGGAATCTGTACGACCCGGGTCTTGACGATATCCGGGCGGCGATCGAGAAGTACGCGTCGCTCGGCCTACAGCTCCAGCTTACGGAGCTCGATGTGTCGATGTTCCGGTTTGACGACAAGCGGAAGGATCTGACCGAAGCGCCGGAAGAACTTCTGGAGGCTCAAGCTAAGCGGTATGAGGCGATGTTCGGCATTCTGAAGGAGTACCGGGATCATATTACGTCCGTTACCTTCTGGGGCGCAGCCGACGATTACACTTGGCTGGACGATTTCCCGGTACGGGGGCGGAAGAATTGGCCCTTCCTGTTCGATGAGCGGCATCAGCCGAAACCGGCGTTTCACCGGTTGGTGGAGATTACAGCCAAGGTGTAATCCGTTATGGCGCGGATCAGCATTCATCCTAATCAAATACGAAGCAATATAAGCGGTTAAGGCTGCCATCAGCTTGTCATGTTGCCGGTCCTTGTGGCCGGCATCTGTATTTTGGCTCTGATGGGAAGCAGGAGTTTAAGACAACGGCAATCCGAAGAGATGGCACTGGCTTTTTGCCAAAGAAGGAGGAACTGACATTGAACAGCACTTTATATAAAGCGTGGCTGCAGTATGCGCCCGTGAAGGATCGCAAGCTTGCCGCCGGATACGGCAGGCTGCTCGGCACGATTGTGTCGGACCTGCAGCAGTCGCGGGTTGCTAACGCCGCCATGGAGGAGCTGAAGAGGGCGTGCCAATCCATGCTCGGTATCGTACCGGTCATCACGGCCGAGGCCCCGGCTTCATCTTATCTCGAGGTACGCATTCTTGCGGCAGCTGAAGCAGACATGGGAGAAATGGATGGGGTCGGCTCAGGCGGGGATAAGGGCCGGATGGAGGAAGCCCGGCTAGGCGCAGAAGGCTTTCAGCTGGAGCATTTAGCTTTAGGCCAAGGGCAGCAGGAGAAGCTGGTACTGACCGGTGGATCCGGTAAAGGCATATTATATGGGGTGTTTCATTTATTGAGATTGCTGGCCTCCCACCAACCGTTAACCGGACTGAACGTGACCGAGCAGCCAGTGAACGGACTGCGGATGATCAATCAATGGGACAATGCCGACGGCTCGGTGGAACGCGGGTACTCGGGCAGCTCGATTTTTTACGAAAACGGACGGTTTACCGAAAATCTGGATCGGGTAAGAGACTACGCCCGCCTGTTGGCTTCCGTGGGCATGAATGCCATCTCCATTAATAACGTCAATGTGCACGAGATCGAGACGAAATTCATTACTGCGGAATATTTGCCGACGATTGCGAAGATCGCGGATATCTTCCGGGAATATGGCATGACATTGTACTTGAGCATTAACTTTGCGGCTCCGCTGCATATCGGCGGCGTGTCCACCTCCGACCCGCTGAACGAAGAGGTTCGGCAGTGGTGGAAGGACACGGCGAATGAGATTTACGATCATATCCCGGACTTCGGCGGCTTCCTGGTGAAGGCGGATTCGGAGCATCGACCGGGCCCGTTTGCCTATGGCAGGGACCATGCCGATGGTGCCAATATGCTGGCCGAGGCGCTGGAGCCTCATGGCGGGCTTGTCATCTGGCGCTGCTTCGTCTACAACTGCATGCAGGATTGGCGCGACCGCAGCACGGACCGAGCGCGTGCGGCCTATGATCATTTTACCCCGCTGGATGGACGGTTTAAGGACAATGTACTGCTGCAGATCAAGAACGGACCGATGGACTTTCAGGTACGGGAGCCGGTATCACCGCTGTTCGGCAGCATGAAAGAGACCAATCAGGTGCTGGAGTTCCAGATCGCGCAGGAATATACGGGGCAGCAGCGTCACGTATGCTATTTGGTACCGCAGTGGAAAGAGGTGCTGGATTTCGATACCTATGCGAACGGACCGGGCTCCGAGATTAAGAAGATCGTGGACGGCTCGCTGCACGGCATGACATTCAGCGGTATCGCCGCCGTTTCCAACATCGGAAATGATGAGAACTGGACGGGTCACACCTTGGCGCAGGCGAATCTGTATGGCTTCGGACGCCTGATCTGGGATCCGGAATTGTCCTCCGAGGGGATCGCGGAAGAATGGACGAGGCTAACCTTCGGCAATGACGAACCGGTGGTCGACACGGTATGCGATATGCTGATGCAATCGTGGCCGATCTATGAAAGCTACACTTCCCCGCTCGGGGTGGGCTGGATGATTACGCCGCATACGCATTATGGCCCGGATGTGGACGGCTATGAATATTCAAGGTGGGGTACGTACCATTTTGCCGATCGGGACGGGATGGGCGTCGATCGCACGGTGGCGACAGGCACGGGTTATACCGCACAGTATTTCGAGCCGAATAGGGCCCGATATGATTCGCTGGCGGATTGTCCTGACGAGCTGCTGCTGTTCTTCCATCATGTGCCGTATTCCCATGTGTTGAAATCCGGTAAAACGGTGATTCAGCATATTTATGACTCACATTTTGCCGGGGCGCAAGCAGCGGCTGGACTGCTCGACGCATGGACCTCGCTAGAGGATAAAGTCGATCCGGTGCGTTTCATTCAAGTAACCGAGCGGCTGGCCGATCAGGCGGAGCATGCGAAGCACTGGCGGGACGTGATCAACACGTATTTCTTCCGTAAATCGGGCGTGCCGGATGAGCAGGGGCGGACGATGTACTAAGTTCATTTTATAACTGGACGTGGAAATTAGGGGATGCCCCATCAGATGTTGGATCTGATGGGCATCCTTTTTTCATGGCTGGATACTTTTCGAAAGCCGAATCTTTTTGTGAGCATGTACTTTTGATGCACGCCCAGGTAGAAATAGTGCCCTTTGTAAAGCATTATATGGTAAAATCTTGAAAAAAACTCTAGAGGAGGATTACATGGTTAGATACTTCTGCTTGTTGATAGTATTGATCCTGGTCTTAGGAGGCTGTAGCGGCGGCGGTGAGCCAACGGAGAAGTTTTCCAAAGAAGACATGGGGATCGTGCGCATAGATAATGGCCAAAAGGTACACTACGGCATGAATCGTGCGGATGCTGAAAAAGTGCTTGGCACGGGACAAGAGCATGCCAGGGGTGTATTTGACTACGATTTCGGGATCGCGGTGTTCTACAGAGATGATGCCATTGTTGCGATCAGGATGGAGGAAGAATCGAAAGGTCATTATCAAACAACGCGCGGTGCTGAAATAGGAATGCAAATTGGCGAGATCAAGAAACGATATGGGGAGCAATATGAGCCATCACAGTCCGATGACATCCTGGATTACTTCTATGACTATAAAAAAGGAAAGTTCCTGGAGAAAAATTCGCCCGAAACAGAAGAAGAGGCGCGGAATATTTTTATTTTTTCATCCATGTTCCATAAAGGGCAAGCGGACACCTTTCTGTTTCTTGATAGTTATTACGCGTCCTCCGGCAAATGATTCAGGACTTGGCGATAATCTTCCGTCACACCGACAACCTTGCCTTCAATCCGATCAGCAGCAAGCGGGCCGAAGTGCCGACTGTCAACACCTCGCCACCAGTTATCATCCATCACAAAGTAATGATCATTCGGAATCCAATCTTCATTCCATAAGCTGGGCTTTATAGGGTGGGGGGCTATATGATATAATGGAAATAGGGTTAGAATAAGATGAAGTAACGTGATCAAGGGGGGAATGGGTATGACAATCGAGAACCATGTACATGACGCATGCGCGGTAACCAGTGAACGGAAGAGCCATCATTCCGACAAAACGAAAAGCAATCTCGTCAGCCGGTTGAACCGGATTGAAGGACAGATTCGCGGTGTAAAGGGCTTAATTGAGAAGGATACGTACTGTGATGATGTATTAAACCAGATCTCCTCGATCCAGTCGGCCTTGAACGGCGTCAGCAAATTGCTGCTTGAGCATCATATGAAGAGCTGTGTGGTGGAACGCCTGCAGGAAGGTGACGACGATGTTATTACCGAGCTGTTAACAACCATGAACAAGTTAATGAAATAATGGAATTCCTGGCTGGAGACGGTCTGGTTATGATGAGTGTCCATGGAGCTGCCACCTTCTAAAGGTGGCAGTTGGTGTTTATTCAAGGTGAAGAATACCGCACGGTTAAGCGGTTAAAGCATAGCGGGGAACATTTTTTCAGAAAAAGTGAGAAAATCCATTGACTAAATATAGGGTAGGGGGGTATACTAACATCAAGAAACGAGCACAACCAGTTCAAAACTTATTCCGGGCATGCTTCTAGAAGGGCTGCTCACAATAAAACATAATCCAAAGGAGAGATTGAACATGGAACAGGTAATCATAAAAGTAGAAGGTATGTCATGCATGCATTGCGTGAATTCCATTGAAGGAGCTTTAAAGAATGAGAACATCGAGGGTCATGTGGATTTGAAGGCAGGCACTGTCTCCGTCAAATACGACGCAGGCAAAGTCAATTTGGATAAAATCAAAGAAATTATCGAGGAACAAGGATACAACGTAGTTTAACTATACGGCACGAGGATGCAGAGGGGTGAGGAGAAGATGGGAGCAGAAGCAACAATGGAACAGAAGAAAACGTCGCTGCAGTTAACGGGTATGACATGTGCCGCCTGTGCGAATCGGATTGAGAAGGGTCTAAGCAAAATGGAGGGCGTCCAGGAAGCGAATGTGAATTTTGCGCTGGAAAAAGCGTCGGTTACATTTGATCCGAATGTGGTTACCGTCCAGCAAATGGAAGAGAAAATTGAAAAGCTGGGTTACGGAACAGCAAAGGAAACCGTGGACCTGCAGCTGATTGGCATGTACTGTGCTGCCTGTGCTTCGAAAATCGAGAAAGTGGTAAGCCGGATGCCAGGTGTTAATCAGGCCAACGTCAATTTTGCACTGGAGACGGCCCGGGTGGAATTCAATCCCGCAGAGGTAAGCCTTAGCGATATTCAACAGCGTGTGGAGAAGCTCGGGTATCAGGCGGTTTCCAAACAGGAGACGCTTGATCAGGAAAGTCACCGCAAGGAGGCCATCACCAAGCAAAAGCGGAAGCTGCTCCTGTCGGCGATTCTGTCTCTGCCGCTGCTCTGGGCCATGGTGAGCCATTTCTCCTTCACCTCTTGGATCTGGATGCCGGATCTGTTTATGAACCCTTGGTTCCAGTTGATCTTGGCAACGCCGGTGCAGTTTTTTATCGGGAAACAGTTCTATGTGGGAGCCTATAAGGCTCTTCGCAACAAAAGCGCCAATATGGACGTTCTGGTCGCACTCGGTACGTCGGCAGCCTATTTCTACAGTCTGTATTTAACGATTGATTGGGCCGCTGCCGGAGCCAATGTACACCATGGGCCCGAAATGTACTATGAAACCAGTGCGGTGCTGATCACGCTGGTCATTATGGGGAAACTGTTCGAATCCCTGGCTAAAGGCCGTACCTCGGAGGCTATCAAAACCCTGATGGGTCTTCAAGCCAAAACGGCGCTGGTCGTTCGTGACGGTCAGGAGATGACCATTCCGGTGGAACAGGTCCTGGTGGGTGATCTCGTATTGGTAAAGCCGGGTGAGAAAATCCCGGTAGACGGTAAAGTCGTGGAGGGCACGTCGGCGGTAGATGAGTCAATGCTGACAGGTGAAAGCATTCCGGTTGAGAAAAAAGCGGGCGATGCTGTTATCGGCGCCACCATAAACAAGAACGGACGCTTGACGCTTGAAGCGACGAAAGTGGGTAAGGAGACCGCTCTAGCCCAAATTATCAAGGTGGTTGAGGAAGCGCAAGGCTCCAAAGCTCCGATTCAGCGGGTAGCTGATGTCATCTCCGGCATTTTCGTTCCGATCGTGGTCGGGATTGCGATTGTTGCCTTCCTCGTGTGGTACTTCTGGGTAACGCCTGGTAATTTCGCTCAATCTTTAGAAATCGCTATTGCGATTCTGGTTATTGCTTGTCCGTGTGCGTTGGGTCTGGCTACACCGACCTCGATCATGGCGGGTTCGGGCCGCGCTGCAGAACTGGGTGTTCTGTTCAAGGGCGGAGAGCATCTGGAGTCCACCCATAAAATCAATACGATTATTCTGGATAAAACAGGGACGGTCACCAAAGGCAAACCCGAGTTGACCGATGTGGAAGTTCATAACTTTGATCAAGAGCTGTTCCTTCGTCTGGTCGGATCTGCTGAGAAGAGCTCCGAGCATCCGCTTGCTGAAGCGATTGTGGCCGGAATTGAGGCAAAAGGAAAGCAGCTTCCGGCAGCTGAGCATTTTGAAGCCATTCCAGGCTATGGCATCCGTGCCAGCGTGGAAGGACACGAGGTGCTGGTCGGTACACGTAAGCTGATGGCACAGCATAACGTGCCGATTGATGCGATCCTCGGCAGAATGTCAGAGCTTGAAACCGAGGGCAAGACTGCCATGTTAACGGCTGTAGACGGCCAATATGCAGGTCTTGTGGCTGTGGCAGATACAATCAAGGAGACGTCCCGTGCTGCCGTAGCGAGATTGAAAGAAATGGGCATCGAAGTCATTATGATTACCGGTGACAATGAACGCACGGCACAGGCCATCGCGAAGCAGGTTGGAATCGACCATGTGCGGGCCGAGGTACTGCCGGAAGGCAAAGCGGATGAAGTGAAGAAGCTTCAGCAGCAGGGCAAGAAGGTCGCCATGGTTGGCGACGGCATTAACGATGCGCCGGCACTTGCGGTTGCCGACATCGGCATGGCTATCGGTACAGGTACGGACGTGGCAATGGAAGCCGCTGACGTGACGCTGATGAAGGGGGATCTGAACAGCATTCCGGATGCCATCTACATGAGCCGCAAGACGATGAGCAACATCCGTCAGAACCTCTTCTGGGCGTTGGGTTATAACTCGCTTGGCATTCCGATTGCCGCCATCGGTCTTCTGGCACCTTGGGTGGCCGGGGCCGCCATGGCACTGAGCTCCGTATCGGTTGTGCTGAATGCCCTTCGCCTGCAGCGGATGAAGGTATAACGGAAGCAAAGAGACCGTTCATATATAGCGTGGATCAAACCTAGCAAGGAAACGATAATAAGGGCGACTTGATGGGAGTGTAGACATTGGCATCGCAAAAATTTGCAGTGACACCCGGCTTTGAGGTGGGCGGAACGCTGTTCCGCCCGGATCAGCTGGCGGTCTTGGGGTCTATCGTAGGCGAGGATGCCCGTATTGAGATGACAACCTTTAAGCAATTGTACGTGGAGATGGATGCAGATCGGGTGGTGGAAGCCAAGGCAAAGCTGGAAGCCGCCGGACTTCAGGTTCATCCCGCGGGCTTTGTCTCCAAGAGCCTGATCACCTGCAACTTCTGCCGGGGGGCGGAGGATTCGGGACTGGACGTTGCAAAGATGCTGGATGGAGTAATCGCCGATCATCCTGTACCAAATCCGCTAAAGATCGGTTACGCGGGCTGTGCGCTCGGCACCAGTGAACCGCTGCTTAAAGATATTGCCGTTATTAAGATGCGGAATACCTATGATATCTATGTAGGTGGAGAGCCGAGAGGGTTGAAGGCTGCTCTAGCCAAGCAACTGCATACGGATTTGACACCGCAGCAGCTGGCTCCAATCATCCTGAAGCTGATCACTATCTATCAGGAGCATGGCAAGAAAAAAGAGAAGTTCTCGCGCTTCGTAGACCGCATGACGCTCGACCAACTGCGTCAACTCACGCTGGATGCGCGGATGGATACGGCAGGATGAACGAAAGGCTAAGAAGGCATCACCTGGGGTGGTGCCTTTTTCCATCACCAACGTGCGTATTAGGGATCTCCCATTTTGTGTGGATTCCCTGTCAGGTGACGTAGACGGCAGCCGATGGATTCGAATCGCATCTGCCCCAGCCGCCATTGTCTCGTCCGATCGGAATGGCGGATTTATCCTAGCGCTGATCGCTCGCTACACTACCGGGAATAGCAGAGAAAGCTCGGCTCACGCCGACTACGATACTTTTGAATATACCGGCTATTCCTCTATCGGGATACACTGAAACGAGGATGGATATACTTTCAAGAGCACCTGAGGGTGCTCTTTTTTCTATAGATAAAACGTGCTATCCATTGGAATCTTTGCTTGGTTCGATCAAGCGAGATCCACTCTGAGCGCATTTCGTCTTCTCTGCTTGCGACGGTGGGAATAACAACCAGATCGGGCATTTTATCGTGGTTGACGAGCGATGTGCAAGGGTATACAATTTATATTGTTAAAAGCTTTTAACTATTTAAATTTGTAATATATGTGTAAGACTTCGTTGTGCATCGAGGTGATGAAACTGGATAAGAGGGAACAATTATCTAACATGGTAGCCCGTCAGATGATGACGCTTGTGGCGAACTATGCCAAGATTCTGGACAATGATTTGACCGGCCCCCAGTACTACGTGCTGCAGACCTTGGCGTATGAGGGGCAGCAGACCAGCTCGTATTTTGCCAATGCCTTAAATGTTACGCTGTCGGCCGTGACCAACTTGAGCAACAAGCTGGTCAGTAAGGGTTATATTGAACGGGTGGCGTCCAGCGAGGACAGGCGTCAGGTCTATCTTAAGATTACGGAGCAGGGCCGTGAAGTTGAAGCCCGGATGATTGCGAAGTACCGTGAATTGAATGAAGGCTTATGGTCGGATTTCTCGGATCAGGAGATGGATGTGTTGATCGCTTCATACGAGAAGATGATTGAACATCTGCAGCTTAAGATCGGGCGGTCCAATGAAGATAGCCAAACCAACGACTAGTATTTCAGGAGGTATTCTCATGGGGAGATTAGACAATAAAGTAGCAATCATTACAGGTGCAGCAGGTGGTATGGGTGAAGCCGACGCTCTTTTGTTTGCGCAGGAGGGAGCCAAGGTTGCGATTACGGACCTTCAGGAAGACAAGATCAAAGACGTCGTAGCCGAGATTGAAGCGCTTGGCGGCGAAGCGATCGGATTCAAGCACAACGTAGCTTCCGAGGAAGATTGGGTTCGTGTCGTAGACGAGACGGTTCAAAAATTCGGCAAAATCGACATCCTGGTCAACAATGCCGGTGTCTCCAATGCAACGCCGTTCATGGATTTGACGGTCGAAGGCTGGGAGAAGACCATGTCGATTAACGTTACGAGCATATTCCTCGGCCAAAAATATGTTATTCCGCACATGATCGAAGCCGGCGGCGGTTCCATCGTCAACATTTCCTCCATTGCCGGCCTGACCGGCGGCAGCGGCGCCGGTCCTTACACGGCAAGCAAAGGCGCGGTACGCATGCTGACCAAAGCCACGGCCGTTGACTTCGCGAAGCATAACATCCGCTGCAATTCGGTTCACCCTGGCTACATCGAAACGCCAATGACCGTGGATCTCTTCAAGGATGAGCAAATGATGCAGTGGTTCCAATCCCAGACTCCGCTTCCACGCCTGGGCAAAGCGGAAGATATCGCACGCGGCGTATTGTTCCTGGCTTCGGATGAGTCTTCTTACATTACAGGCGTTGAGCTGCCGATCGATGGCGGATATTTCGCGAAGTAATTCATCCTTCCAATGGCTTGTCTATAAGCGATAGACGGCAGAAATGATCGTGATACAACTCGGTCAGGCCTAATTTTATTTTTCCATCAAGGGGAGTGTTGTTTCATGTCCGATAACAAACAGATCGCTGTCATTACCGGGGCAGCCAGCGGGATCGGCAGAGCCAGCAGCTTGAAATTGGCTGAGAACGGTGCAGCGGTAGTGCTCGTTGATTTCAACAAGGAAGCCGGCGAGGAAACGCTGCGTTTAATCAAGGAGCAGGGCGGAGAGGGCATCTTCGTGCAAGCGGATGTGACCAAAACCGAAGATGTCCAGAACTACGTGAATCAGGCGGTTAAGGCCTATGGCAGAATCGATTTTTTCTTCAACAATGCGGGTATCGTGCAGAAGTTCTCGATGCTGGACGACATCGACGAGAACGAATTTGACCGTCAAATGAACGTGAACGTCAAGGGCGCTTTTCTCGGGATGAAGTATGTATTGAAAGTCATGAAGGAGCAGGGCAGCGGACATATCGTCAATACCGCTTCCACGGCAGGTATCCGCAGCGAGCACAGTGCGGCCGCTTATTCGGCAAGCAAGCATGCGGTGGTGGGCTTGACGAAGGGAGCAGCGCTGGAATACGTGAAGCAGGGCATTCGCGTGAACGCAATCTGCCCGGGCGGCGTTCAGACGCCGCTTACGGCAGCGGTGGCCAAGTCCTTCATGGAAGGCGGCTACGTGCCTGAGGAAGTGGGCAACATGCGGATGGGCCGTCCGGCTGAGGCGGATGAAATCGCGAACGTGGTTGCCTTCCTGGCTTCTCCGGGCTCCAGCTACATGACAGGCTCGCTGGTTACAATTGATGGCGGATTGACGCTGTAATATATATTTGAAAAAAGACCAGTCAAGCACCGGAGTTCCGGGTTTGACTGGTCTTTTTGGTATAACATTTATTTGATGCCGACAACATCCGCCAGCAGCTCATAAGAACGCAAGCGCGCCTCATGATCGTAGATGGCGGCCGCGACAATGATTTCGTCCGCGTTCGTCGACTGCTGGAACTGCTCCAGCTGCGCGCGGACGGTTGCAGGGCTGCCGATGGCGGAGAAGCTGAGCTGGCGCTTCACGATGGCCTGCTCCTGCAGGTTCCACAGATCATCCATGCTGTCCACCGGTGGACTCAGCTGGCCGGTTCGGCCCCGGATGATATTCAGGAACTGCTGGTACGGCGAGGTAGCCAGGCGCTGCGCTTCCTCATCCGTGTCGGCACAGATCACGTTCACGCCGATCATGACATAAGGCTTACTCAGCTCCGATGAAGGACGGAAGCTGGTGCGATACAGGTCAAGCGCGGCCATCAGATAATCCGGAGCAAAGTGGCTCGCAAAAGAGAACGGAAGCCCCAGCTGTCCTGCCAGCTGCGCACTGAAACCGCTGGAGCCGAGCAGCCAGATCGGTACATGCAGGCCTTCACCGGGAATCGCCCGGATGCGCATGGACGAGCCGGAGGTAGGCTGGAAGTAATTCCGCAGCTCGCCGAGACGATCCGGGAAATCCTGGCCGTCGCTGCCGGGACCGCGGCGGAGCGCCCGGGATGTGAGCTGATCCGATCCCGGCGCACGGCCAAGACCGAGATCAATCCGGCCGGGATAGAGCGATTCAAGGGTCCCGAACTGCTCGGCGATGACCAGCGGAGCGTGGTTCGGCAGCATGATGCCGCCGGAACCGACGCGGATTTTACTCGTGCCCCCGGCGACATGGCCAATGACGACCGAGGTGGCCGAACTGGCGATCCCCGGCATATTGTGGTGTTCGGCAAGCCAGTAGCGGTTATACCCCCACTTCTCGGCATGCTGGGCCAGATCAAGTGTATTCCGCAGCGACTGTGCAGCGGTGCTGCCCGCTGTAATCGGGGCGAGATCCAGGATGGAAATAGGGATATCGCGAAGCGTTTTGGGCGCTGTATGATCAAGATTAGGTTCTGTCATAGGGTATGACCTCCTTATTCGTGCGCGGCACGGTAAGTTTTTTATATAGGGAGAAGACATCCGTTTGAGTGGATGCCGAAAAAAATGAAATCTATTTATCGATAGTTGGTATCCCTATATAACGAACATTATATACCTACTTAATCCATAAGAAAAATGTACATCGAAGAACTTCACTGAAGCCGGACTGCAATTAGAGGAAATTTTTCTTGCGATTATCGAACGGTTCAGCTTCGCTGAAAACGGATAGCTTCGATAATCTAAAGAAAAGTGTACATCGATGCACCTTCGCAAAAGCCGCTCCATCTAATATATGCTTCCTATGCCGATCCAAGTAAAAAAAGATTGCCATCATCGTTCGGATATTCTTATAATACAATTAATCAATTAAATTGATTATTGCACTCCAGTTCTGCATGTATGCTAATCGACAAATGTAAAAAAGGAGGCGAAATAAAGAATGAGCTCAATCAAGGGAGAATGATTTATCCCTAAGGCGGTTGCCGATAGGCAGACGGACACGAATGCGGAGGATGGCGTGCCAAGGCGATTCAGCGTCATATTTTCGGGATCGTTTAGGAAAGTGGGGTGGGAGTTTCTATCTTTATAGAAGCACAGTAAAGACTATATAATCTTGACTGCGAAGGAGAGGATTTACGAAGATGATCCAATCACGAGTGAAGAATTGGTTAAGCCTACTGCTGCTGTCCGCTGTGTTGGTTGCAGGAAGCGTATCGGTACCGTTTCAGCCCGTAAAGGTACATGCTGAGGGATTGCAGGCTACTGGCGCAGATGAATTTTCTTACATGGCGGCGCCTGGCGTGAAGCATACCAGCATCACGCTGGATGAGCCGGACTCCCGGCAGGCGATTCAGGTGATGGAGGTCGATCCGAAGTCTCCGCATATTCAGGTTCAAGCCGTATCCTCCCGGATGGAGGTTTCCAGAGGTGAAACCGTCGGTTATATGATCCGCGAACAGGAGGCGATGGGGCATCGCGTGGTGGGCGGGGTCAATGGCGATTTCTTCAGCTCCGTCGGCGTGCCGTCAGGGCTTCAGATATCGAATGGCGAGTTAATTTCCTCCCCGGGTTCCATCAAAGCGCTCATGTATATTCTGGCGGACGGAAGCGTACATATCGAAGAAAATGTGACGATGACCGCTGTTGTTCGGACCGGGAGCGGAATGGCACTCGACATCGATATGGTCAACCGGAGCCGGGTGCCTTCCCACAATGACCGGGCCTTTCTGTTCACGAGCCGATTCGGTGATTCTACGCGTACGCCGGCTGGAGGCGTAGAGGTGGTTCTTGGTGTAGAGGAGGAGCAATTGGTTGCGGGTCAGCCGGTTAAAGCTGTGGTCCAGTCGATCGGCGACCGCGCCGATACGTTGATCGGGGAAGGACAGTATGTTCTCTCGGCAACGGGCACGAAGGCGGATTGGGTACGGAATACCCTTGCTGCCGGGGATAATATTGAAATATCCGTCAGTTTCGACAAAGGAATCAATGAGGCGCAGGAGGTCATTTCCGGGAACTCTACGCTGGGGCGGATTCTCCTGAAGAACGGGGAAATTCCCGCCCAGATTACCGATCCGGGGGAAGCCGTTAACCTTGACCGCCATCCGCGCACGATGCTGGGCGTGACGGCGGAAGGCAAGCTGATCATCGTTGTGGCCGACGGCCGGATGCCGGGGTATGCCGACGGCATGACCTTTGAAGAGGAAGCGGGGTATCTCCAATCGCTGGGTGCGGTGAATGCGATCAACATTGACGGGGGCGGTTCATCAACCTATTATGTGCGCCAGCCTGGAGATGCTGCTGCATCCCTGCTCAATGTACCGTCGGATGGATCGGAACGGCCGGTCGGCAATGCATTGATCGTTGTATCAACCGCTGAAACCGAGCAGCTGGATGGGCTGGTGCTGTCACCGAACCGCCAAGTTCAGGTGGCGCCGGGCAGCCAGGTCTCTTTTGAAGCGAAGGGAATCGACCGGAACTATAATCCGGTAGCCGTCTCCGCGAAGGATCTGAAGTGGGTGGTCAACGGCGGCATTGGCAAGGTGGACGATAACGGCGTATTTACGGCGGGGACCAAGGAGCGCTCAGGTCAAATCAAGGTGCACACGAAAGGCGGCATACAGCAGACAGTCGATGTCACCGTGACGAACGGGATTGCGCGAATCGCGCTCTCTCACGACGCGTTTGTTGCGGAGCCTGGTTCGGTTCAGGCCTTGTCATTGAAGGCGTATGACGCCGAAGGCAGAGAAATTCAGCTTTCAGCGAATCAGGCTTCGTGGACTTTGGATGGCGCGATCGGCTCCATTAGTCCAGATGGCGTATTCACGGCGGGAAGCGGAGATGCACAAGGTACGATCACCACCGTGTATGGTGACCATTCCGCAACGGCTGAGGTGCACGTAGGCCCATCCCCGGTTATTGAACCGTTCGAGGACCTGGATGGCATCACAGCTTCCGAAGTGCGGACGGTTCCAGGCTCTGTTGCGCTTTCGCTTGTGACGGAACCGAACATGGTCAAGTTCGGACAGTCGTCCGGGAAGCTGATATATGATTTGACCGGAACATCCGGAACGTCAGCAGCCTATGTGAATCTGCTGAATGCGGCAGGCCAGCCTGGCCGTATTATTGAAGGCAGGCCGAAGCGTATCGGGCTCTGGGTCTATGGCGACGGGAACATGCATCAGCTGCGGCTTGGCGTTACGGATGGAAGCGGGGCGAATAAATTGTGGAACTTCACCTCCATTGGCGGTACGAACTGGACGGGGGAATGGCGTTATGTGAGCTTGGATGTGCCGCAGGATACCTTATTCCCGATTACGGTACGCAACATTGCGATGGAAGAGAAGAATGTGAACAACAAGCAGGCCGGGGTGCTGTATTACGATCAGCTGACGGCTGAATACGGGGAAGAGTAAAAAACCGGGTTAGTCGAATTGACGAGCCGTTCGAATAGAACGGGATCCTCCAGTCCAGCGGCAAGGTTTGGCGAGAACAGCATAGCGGACCATAGAACACAAACAAGAGTAAAGGCAGCCGGATCACCGGCTGCCTTTATGCGTCGTTGCGGATGGATTGTCTCAGATGACAGGGCCGGATTCGCACCCTATTCGTACTGCAGCTTCTTACCCTATGACTAAATCGGCTGGAGGCTCAATCCGCTCCATCCCGTTCATGTAAGGTCTGAGCGCCCTCGGAATGAGGATCGAGCCGTCGGGCTGCTGGTGGTTCTCCAGCAGCGGGATAAGAATTCGCGGCGAAGCCACGGCCGTATTGTTCAGGGTGTGGCAGTAGCGCAGCTTGCCTTCTGCGTCCCGGTAGCGGATGTTCGAGCGACGCGCCTGAAAGTCGAGCAGATTCGACGACGAGTGGGTCTCCCCATAAGCCTTCCGGCTTGGCATCCATGTCTCGATGTCGTATTGCTTGTACGTTTTCTGCGACATATCTCCGGTACAGACGGCAACGACCCGGTAAGCCAATTCGAGCTTCTGCAGCAGCTCCTCGGCATTGGCCGTGATCTCTTGCAGAAGCTGCTCCGAGGCTTCCGCGCTGGCTTCGCAGAGAACGACCTGTTCCACCTTCGCGAACTGATGCACCCGGTACAAGCCATGGACGTCCCGGCCGCCCGAGCCGACCTCGCTCCTGAAGCACAGCGATGCTGCAGCCAGGCGAATCGGCTGCGCCACATCGACGACTTCGCCGCTATAGAACGATACCAACGGCACTTCCGACGTACCGACGAGCCACTTATCTTGCTCCGTTATTTGAAAAGCCTGATCTTGACCAAGCGGGAAGAAGGCTGTATTCTGCATGGCCTCCGTCCTTACGGTTAACGGCACGTCTATAAGGGTGAAACCCTTGGCGACCAGCATATCCACCGCCAGCTGCTGAACGGCTCGATGCAGCATTGCGCCGACGCCGGTCAGGTAGTAGCTGCGCGTGCCGGCGGTTTTGACGCCGCGGGGAATGTCGATCATCCGGTGCAGCTCGCCGAGCGTGACATGATCCCTGTATTCATAATCAAACACGGGGGGCTCGCCAACCCGTCTGATCTCTACATTGTCCTCATCCGAAGCTCCGATCGGCGTATCCGGCGAAACGATATTCGGTACAAGGATGAGCAGCTTGTTGTAGGCGTCCTCAACCTCCCGGTATAACTCTTCCTGCTTGGCCAACTGATCGTTGATGTCCTTGACCTGCTGTTTCGTCCGTTCGGCTTCTTCCTGTTTTCCTTGCCGCACGAGCGTGCTGATCTCCTGCGAGATGGCATTGCGCTGCTGCCGCAATCCCTCCACGGCGAGCAGCAGCGTCCGACGCTGGTCATCCAGCCGGACAAGTTCGGCAACCGACAGGGCGATGCCTTTCTGGTCAGCCACTCGCTGCAGTTCTTCCTGATTCTCAGTGCTCTCTCGGATCCATTTCATATCTAGCATAATCACCGCGCTCCTTCTTCTGAAAAAAATAAAAAAGCGTCCTAGTCCATATGGGACGAGGGACGCTTATGCGCTCGCGGTGCCACCCAAATTGATTGAACCGTAACCTAATCACGAAACAGGCGGTCCGTGTTCAATCCACTTTGATTCCGCGGTAACGGGCGGGTCCGGTTAACTTAGGGGGATCGTTGATCGGTTGTAGGATCGGATCCCCTTGACGAGAACGCCTCGGAGTTGGAAGCTCTTCATCGGCCTGATGTTGATATTGTTGTTCAGTATACCGCATGAGATGTCTTTTATACAAGGGGCTTATCGGATTTTATACGCCGTTATATCGATGCAGCTTTCTTCGCGGCTCCTTGCTTCCATACGGCAGGCTGCTCCGCATCCGGGCGGAAGGTCCATGCGGCTGCGCCGATCTAACCATATTATATATCCAATGTTGGGTATATACCGTAAATGAAAGCCGCAGCTGATGCTGAGGCTTATTCTTGAACGAGTGTTATGATTTTGTTGAGAAAGGCGATGTCCTGTTCCAGGATCGAGATTGCATTATCGAAGGTAGCTAGAGCGATCTTGGATAAGCCGTACTGTCCCTTGATTTCTTTACCTGAATGCCATTGTGCCAGCGATTCTTCCACCTGCTTGAGGTTTTGCTGCAGCAATTCCACCGCTTCCTGCTTCGGAATGTTCTCGATCCAGACCAAACCAAGAGAGAAGTCGGATTTGACGGTGTGGGGAGGAAGCGTCAAGGTTTCGCGGATCATCTTCTGGAATAACTTCTCGCCTTCATCCGTAATACTGTAAATTTTGCGAAGTCTTGCACCGGTCCGCTCTTCAGCGGTGGCTGCAATCCAACCGTCGCTTTCCATCTTGTTAAGTGCATAATAGATGGAGCCGGACAGAATATTCGTCCATAGGTCCATGCGGCTGGCCTGAATAAGCTGCTGAATTTCATAGCCGTGCATCGGACGCTGGCGCAGGAATGAGAGCAGGATGAGGTTGGTCATGTTGGGTCACTTCCTTAGGATGTGTATGTGAAGGGAAATTTCACAACTGGATATCCAACGTTGGATATCTAATGATAGTAATTATAGGAGCGATGGAATGAATTGTCAACAACCCGTGGCAAAATAGGTAAATGTCATATATGGATTGAATGAAAGCGATTTAACGTTTAGTCTAGTAGTGTGAACTAGTATGGCAGTTGGATGAGGAGGCTATATCGTCGATGAACTACAGACAATTGGGAAATACGGAGCTTCACATTAGCGAGGTCAGCTTCGGCACTTGGGCGATCGGAGGTTCATGGGGGCAGACCAACGATGAGGAAGCCTTGAAGGGCTTGGATCGCGCCATTGGCGAAGGCGTGAACTTCTTCGATACGGCCGACGTATATGGAGATGGGCATGCGGAGGATTTGCTCGCACGCGCAACCAAAGGCAGGGAGGCTTCGGTGCATATCGCCACCAAATTTTGCCGTGCCGGAGATATTCATGATCTTCAGACCTATTCGGAGGCGTCGATTCGCCGTTATTGCGAGAACAGCCTGAAGCGGCTGCAGCGGGAGCGGATTGATCTCTATCAGGTTCACTGCCCTCCCTTCGAGGTATTGAAGGACGGAAGGGTGTTTGAAGCGCTGGACAAGCTGCAGGCCGAGGGGAAAATCAGGCATTATGGCGTCAGTGTGGAAACGGTGGAGGAAGGACTGTTTTGCCTGGGGGTACCGGGGGTGAGGTCCCTGCAGGTTATCTTTAATCTGTTCCGCCAAAAACCGCTGGTCCAGCTGCTCCCGAAGGCCAAAGCGTCGGGTGTCGGCATTTTGGTGCGCTTGCCGCTTGCCAGCGGTCTCTTGACCGGGAAATTTACGGAGAGCACTACCTTCAGCGAAGGGGATCATCGGAATTTCAATGCCAACGGCGAGCAGTTTAACGTGGGCGAGACTTTTGCCGGACTCCCGTTCGAAAAGGGTGTCGAGCTCGCCAGAGAGCTCGCTTGGATTGCCGAGGGCCGAGGCGACATGGCCCGTGCATCCATGCGCTGGATTCTGGATTGCCCGGAGGTCACTGCCGTGATTCCCGGCTTCCGCAGCGTCCGCCAGATCGAAGACAACCTGGGCACGCTGGACGTGCCTTCGTTCAGCATGGAGGAGAAAGAACGCCTTGCGCTTTTCTATCAGGAGCAGGTAGCCATGCACATTCGCGGTGCCTATTAAGCCGATTCGAAGGATAAATCGTAAAGAAGCCTCCCGATCGTTCGGGGGGCTTTTTGTGGTCGATGATGGGCATTGGACAGAACGATTGCAGCTGCTGCAGTGCTGCTTTAAAGCATATCCTATGCTTTATCATGGCAATGATACTATAATATAGGCAAAGATTCTGAATCGAAATGTGTTCAGCAGGAGGATTGTCGTTTTGAATGACTTGTTGAAGCGGGAGCATGACATCATCAAGGTCTGCTTGTTAGCAGGCAAAATCATGCTGCAAAGCGGTGCGGAGACCTATCGGGTCGAGGATACGATGATGCGGATCGCCGCGGCTTTCGGCGTGGAGAACAGCCACAGCTATATGACTCCGACCGGGATTATCTTCTCGGTCGAGGAGCCTCAGCATATTACGCGGCTCATTCGTATTTCAGATCGGACAACCAATCTCGATAAGATCGATCAAGTCAACAGCGTATCTCGGAGCATAAGCCTCGGTGAGCTGACGATTGAAGAGGCTCATCGTGCGCTTGAGAAAATCGAGCATGAGCAGGCGATCTATCCGACATGGCTGCTGATTCTCCTGTCAGCGATCGCAAGCGGCTGCTTCCTCATTATGTTTCGCGGCATCTGGCCGGATTTCGTACCGGCGGCCATTGCGGGCGGTCTTGGCTTCTCCTGCTTTGTATTCATGCATCGGGTCATACCGGTGCGATTCTTCGCCGAATTCTCGGGAGCGCTGGTCATCGGCATCACCTCCGTATGGATGGTCAGATACGGATTCGGCCATCAGCTGGATACGATCATTATCAGCTCCGTGATGCCGCTCGTACCGGGCTTGCTGATCACCAATGCCATCCGCGATTTAATGGCGGGGCATCTGATATCCGGCTTGTCCAAAGGCGCGGAGGCTTTTATTACGTCCTTTGCCATCGGCGCGGGCATTGCGTTTACGTTGTCATTCTAAGAGATGTGTGAGTGGAGGTGAAGATGGTGGCAACCTTTTATATACAGCAGCTCATCACGAGTTTTGTTGCTTCGGCGGCCTTCGGGATCATATTTAACGTACCCAAAAAAGCACTGCTGCAGTGCGGGTTTGCCGGCATGGTGGGCTGGCTGCTCTACATCATGCTGCAGAACATGATGGTTGAGCCGGTGACGGCCACCGTGTTTGCGGCTTTTTGCGTAACGATCATCAGCCATTTTTTCGCCAAAAAATACAAGACGCCTATTATCGTGTTCAGCGTGTCGGGGATTATTCCGCTGGTGCCGGGCGGAGTCGCCTATAATGCCCTTCGGCATGTCGCCCAGAATCAATTTGATCAGGCTGTTCAGCTAGGGGCGCAAGCCTTCATGATTTCAGGTGCCATCGCGCTGGGTTTGCTGCTATCGGAGGTGACGAATCAGATCATTCGGAAGTGGTCGATATCCCGGAGAAGAGCTGGAAAACCCAATTCGACCGGCTCGTAAGGCCTTGTGATTCCAAAGTGACCTTACACATCAGAATGAGGGGATATGTTTGGCTGTTTTGGCTTGCAGCTGTTTACTGGCCGTATCGTTCGCTTAACCGCGGGGATACGGTTTTTTGGAGTGCCCGTTAGGATATGATCTCCGCTCGAATGTTTTTACATAAGTTTCATGTTATTCCTTTTTATTGTCCAAATCATCGCTGTACTATATAATCTTTACTGCATGAAATGAAACCGCATTCACACTTATCATATTTATCGATACCGTCCACTGACCGTCAGATGAAGATTCCTACTCCATCAAAGAAGAGGGATGTCCATGCAGGAGTTGACGCTGCATCTGTTCGAACGGATGGGCATGCTGCTCATCCTGACTTTTATACTGACGAGAATTCCGTTGTTCCGCCAATTGCTGGACCGCAAAGAGATGTCCGGCACGCGAATGTTCATCTATTCCTGCCTGTTTGGACTCTTCGGCATCCTCGGGGCGTATGCAGGCGTTGTCGTGGAGAATGGCGAGTCGAGCTCCTCCTTCTGGTTGGTGCGGCTGACCGGGGAACAGGCGCTGGCCCACTCCGCCCTGGTCGGCGTTGTGATCGGCGGGCTAATCGGCGGGCCCCGCGTCGGCATCGGGGGCGGGCTTCTGGCGGGAGCTCATCTCCTGTATATCGGCGGCTACACGGGGCTGGCAGGAGCTATCGCCGTACCGCTTACGGGTGCCCTGGCCGGGGGCGTAGCCCGATTCTTCTCGCAGGAGCGGGTGATCTCGCCGGCAAAAGCGTTATTCGTCGGCATGTTCGCTCCGATCCTGCACATGGGCGTTATTTTGATCTGTTCAGATGAGCCGGACCGCGCGGTGGAGCTGGTCAACCTGATCGGTCTGCCGATGGTGCTGACCAACAGCATATCCATTGCGATCTTCACGACGATGCTGCGGGTTGCGCTCACCGAGGAAGAGCGGGCAGCGGCTTACGAGACGGAGAAGGCATTCCATATCGCGGAAGCGGCGCTGCCGCATCTGAAGCAGGGCTTGACGTACCGAACGGCTCAGGCCGTGGCGACCTTGCTGCTGCGCGAGCTGAAAACAACGGCAGTCGCCATTACGGACACGGAGCGATTTCTGGCCCATGCCGGCGCCGCGAGCCGTACCATTGATCCCGGAGAAGAGATCAGATCCGACTTGACCAAGAATGTCATCGCGACCGGCGAGCTTCGGATCATAGAGAATGCGGAAGATATTCAACCCCGGCATCCGGCACTCGGTGCGGCCATTCTGGTCCCGATGATCGAAGGTAGCCAGATCGTAGGCGTCATTCAGTTCTACTTCAAGCGGCCGCAGGATATTCGGCGCGTGGAGCTGGTCATGGCCCAGGGGCTTGGACAGCTGATTTCCTATCAGCTCGGGGCCACGGCCCACGAGAAGATGAGCCATTTAATGAAAGAGGCGGAGCTTAAGCTTCTGCAGGCGCAGATCAACCCGCATTTTCTGTTCAATACGCTCAATGCGATCCATTCGTTGATCCGGAGCGATCCGCTGCGGGCAAGACATGCCACGATGCAGCTGGGGGCGTTCATGCGCTTGAACGTCAAGGTCATGGCCTCCCGCAGAACAACCATTCGTGAGGAAATGGAGCTATTGAATGCCTATTTGGACATTATTCAAATCCGGTTCGAGGATCAGTTCACGTTTGAGTGCCAGCTGGATCCGGTGCTTGGCGAGCTTATGATTCCGCCCGCGACGCTGCAAATGCTGGTGGAGAACAGCATCAAGCACGGCTTGCGGGATAAGGCGAGCGGGGGCCTCATCCAGTTGACCCTAAAGCGGGCGGGCGATATGGCGGTTGTACAATTGCGGGACAACGGGGCTGGCATCTCGCCTGAGGTGCTGGACAGCCTCGGCGAACAGCCGATCATCGGCAGCGAGGGTACGGGAAACGGCATTTACAATATCAATCAGCGTTTAATCAGCATGTTTGGCAAGGAAGCCAGACTCATCGTAGAGAATCTTGCAGAGGGCGGATGCAGCATATCCTTCAGCATCCCCTGCAGTCTATCGGAAGGGAGCCGGTACCGTGAAGCGAATTAAAACGATGATAGCGGAAGACGAACGATTGGCAAGGGAGGAGCTGGCTTATCTTCTGGAACAGGAGCCCGATATCGAGCTGCTTCCTCATGCCGCGAACGGCAGGGAACTGCTCGAGCTTGTTCCCTTACGGCAGCCGGATGTCGTCTTTCTCGACGTTCATATGCCGGAGCTGGAAGGATTGCAGGCTGCGCGAATGCTGAAAGCCTCCCCGATCTCGCCCTTAATTGTCTTTACGACAGCCTATGACGAGTATGCTGTCGAGGCGTTTGGTCTGAATGCGATTGATTATCTGCTAAAGCCTTACAGCCATATGCGATTAAAGGAAACGCTGCAGCGAATTCGCAGCAGGGTTCAAGAAGGGCAAGCCACCCCAAAGGAGGAAGCTTATGATGTCGCCCTCCAGGCAGCTTCGTATCCTTCCACTGAGGCTGCTCCTCGCAGCATGCGCGGCAAACTGCTATTCGATGATGGGGACAAACATGTGCTCGTCGATCCTGAGGCGATCCTGTACGCGGTGCGCGAGGAACGGGTTATTCGCATATGGACGGCGGAAGGCCAGCGGATTACGAGCAAGAGCACGCTGCAGGAGCTGGAGGAGAAGCTTGCGAGTTACTCGTTCTTTCGGCCTCATCGCAGCTACCTGGTTAACGTGAACCGGATTGCGGAGCTGTCCCCTTGGCAGAACGGCGCTTACAATATCGTGTTAAAGGATGAGCAGCGGACGATGATTCCCTTGTCTCGCGAGGCCGCCCGGGATTTGTTCCGGTTGCTTCGAGAGGCCTAGGGAGAAGCACGCGTGGGGAACGGTGGATGTCTCCCCGTTCAGGCGGCATATCCGCCCTTTCACGCACCCTATCGGACGTTTCACGCAGGAGCTGTGGTCGCAGGCAGTCCTCCTGTATATAATCATTCTAAAGCGCTTTCATTCATGGGAGACGCAATAGATCCTGATCGTTAATGGAGGGAAAGGCAATGGAAGAAAAAAGCTATACCGAAGTATGGCATTCCGAAAAATTCAAAACGCTGCTCTCCCGCAAGAAACGGTTCATTATTCCGATGACCGTCTTTTTTCTTCTGTTTTACTTTGCGCTGCCGATTCTCACTTCGTACACCGACGTGTTGAACCACCCTGCGATCGGCCCAATCACGTGGGCATGGGTATTTGCATTCGCGCAGTTTGTCATGACTTGGGTCTTGTGCATCCTGTACTCCCGCAAGGCGGCTCAGTTTGACCGTATGGTAGACGATATTAAAAAGGATATGGGGGCGTAATCGACTATGGCTATCGCGTTGTTTTGCGGAATTGTAATGCTCACGCTGATTATAACGTATTACGCTGCCAAGAAAACAACCAACACCAGCGATTTCTATACGGCAGGTGGAGGGCTCAAAGGCTGGCAGAATGGGACAGCCATTGCCGGCGACTATATGTCTGCTGCCTCTTTTCTTGGTATCGCAGGCTCGATCGCGTTAGTCGGCTTTGACGGCTTCTTCTATAGCATCGGTTTCCTCGTAGCTTACCTGGTGGTGCTGTACCTTGTCGCCGAGCCGCTGCGGAATCTCGGGAAGTATACGGTGGCGGACATGATTGCCGCTCGTTTCTCCGACAAGAAAGTGCGCGGCGTTGCAGCGCTGAACACGATTTCCATCTCCATCTTCTACATGATCGCACAGCTGGTTGGAGCAGGTGCGCTGATTAAGCTTTTGCTGGGACTGGATTATGTCACGTCCGTTCTGATTGTCGGCGTGCTCATGACCATCTATGTTGTCTTTGGCGGCATGCATGCCACGAGCTGGGTTCAAATCTCGAAGGCCGTGCTGCTCATGGCCGGCACGTTCATCATTTCGCTGATCGTCTTCGCCAAATTCGATTTCAGCCTGACCCAGATGTTCCATCATATGAAGACGGCCACGCCGCTGCAGGAGGCATTCCTCAACCCCGGGAATAAATACAAAATCCCGCTGGAGACGCTGTCGCTCAACCTTGCCCTCGTACTCGGCACGGCAGGTCTGCCGCATATTTTGACCCGTTTCTTTACCGTTAAGGATGCCAAGACGGCACGCAGCTCCGTGGTCTACGCTACCTGGATTATCGGCATCTTCTATGTCATGACGATCTTTCTCGGTTTCGGGGCTGCCGCCTTCGTCGGCGCGGCGGATATTACCGAGGTCGATAAAGCGGGCAACATGGCTGCGCCGCTCCTGGCCAAAGCGATTGGCGGGGACTTCCTGTTCGCGCTCATCTCGGCGGTTGCGTTCGCGACGATCCTTGCGGTGGTGACGGGCCTTGTGCTGTCCGCCGCATCGGCCTTCGCCCATGATTTCTACGGTCAGATCGTGCGCCGCGGCGAATCGTCGGAGAAGGAGCAGCTGAAGATGGCACGGTACGCATCGATTGGCGTATCCATTGTCTCCATTCTGCTCGCGTTGTTTGCCCAGAAGATGAACGTGGCATTCCTTGTCTCGCTCGCCTTCGCCGTTGCGGCCAGCGCGAATTTACCAGTTATCCTGTTCACGGTATTCTGGAAGAGGTTTAATACGACAGGCGCGGTTACCGGGATGCTGACAGGGTTAATCAGCACGGTGATTCTTGTGGCGCTTAGTCCGAATATATGGGATCCGGCCGGCAAAGCGATTTTGATTGGCGATCCGATCTTCCCGATGAGCAACCCGGGCATCATCTCCATTCCGCTTGGCTTCCTGGCAGCTTATGTCGGCACGCTGTTATCCTCTTCCAAGGATGAAGCGAAGTATGCCGAAGTGCTGGTCAAGGCCAATACGGGCGCGTAATCGGGATCTAATTCTTTGACCAAAAAGGGTGTATCCAGCTGCTTAGCGGCGCAGGGAACCGCCCTTTTTTTGTCATTTTATCGTAAAATAAAGGAATAACAGGCTTTCAGGCTGAAGCGGAAGGAGGCATGCACGCCACATGAACATATCCGGCATCGTTTTTTTTCTGGCGATTGTGGTCGGCACGTTAATGATTACGTATTATGCCGCCAAGCGAACAACAAGCACGAATGATTTCTATGCAGCGGGCAATCGCCTGAGCGGGCTGCAAAACGGCTTGGCCATTTCCGGTGACTATATGAGCGCGGCGTCCTTCCTTGGCATCGCGGGATCCATTGCGGTGTACGGCTTCGACGGCTTTTTCTATTCGATCGGCTTCCTTGCCTCCTATGTGATCGTGCAGTACATCATCGCCGAGCCGCTTCATAACCTGGGCAGGTATACGATGGCGGATGCGGTGGCGGTCCGGTTCAGCGAGAAACGGCTGCGTGGATGCATCGCCGTCAACAACATGATGATCACTGTCTTCTACATGATTGCCCAGCTCGTCGGTGCGGGGTGGCTCGTCCATTTGCTGTTCGGGCTGGAAACGTCGCTCGCCATCGTGCTGGTCGGAGGTTTAATGACCGTCTACGTCACGTTCGGCGGCATGCTCGCGACTTCCTGGGTGCAGATCGTCAAGTCCATATTGCTGGTCAGCAGCACTTTTATCGTGAGTCTCATCGTGCTGGCAAGGTTCGATTGGAATCTGCTTGGCTTATTCGAATCCATGAAGCGGGCGACCCCATTGCAGGAGCGGTTTCTGATGGCGGGTAATATGTTCGACCACCCGCTGGACATGCTGTCGTTTAATATGGCGCTGGTGTTGGGGACAGCGGGCCTTCCGCATATTATTGCGCGCTTCTACACGGTAAGAGACCCGCGTACGGTCCGTTCGTCGGTAAAAACGGCAACGTTTACGATCGGCATCTTTTATGCCATGACTATTTTTCTTGGATTTGGGGCAGCAGCCTTCGTCGATTGGTCCGTTTTGTCGGATCGGGTTGAGCTGGCAGCGCCGCTGCTCGCAAGCGCTTTGGGTGGCGAATTCTTAATGGCCTTTGTATCGGCTGTTGCCTTCGCAACCATATTGGCCGTGATCTCCGGGCTTGTGCTGACGGCATCCTCCGCATTTGCTCATGACGTCTATAGCAGCATTTTCCGCAGGGGACGGGCGACCGAGGCACAGCAGATGAGAGTGGCCAAACTTTCGGCCATCGTGGTTGGCACCGCTTCGATTGTGCTCGCACTCGGCGCGCAGAAGCTGAACGTGGCGTTCCTCGTTTCGTTTGCGTTCGCGGTTGCTGCCTCGGCTAACCTGCCGGTGCTGCTGTTCACGCTATTTTGGCGGAGATTTAATACGTATGGGGCCATGTCGAGCATTGCGGCCGGATTGATATCTTCCTTATTGCTCATGGCCGTGGGGCCTAACGTGATGGATCCCGGGGCCGGCTGGATCCGGGCGGAAGCGATCTTCCCGCTCAAGCATCCGGGCATCGTGTCCATTCCGATTGGTTTCGCGGGCGGCATCCTCGGTACCCTGCTATCCGGCAAAGTCGGCTCCAGCGGCCAATTCGAGACGATGCAGGCCATTGCCCATGTGGCCCCGGATGAGATTCATACCCGCGAGCCGGGATAACGTTTCCTACATAAGAATGATGAAGGAGAGGCAGGGGATAACGGTGAAGCAGGATTGTGTAATTGTACTCGCACCCGATTCATTTAAGGAGAGCATGACCGCCAAAGAAGTCTGTGAGGCGATGGAACGCGGCATCAAGAAGGGAAATCCGAAGGCGACCTGTATCCATGTGCCCATGGCGGACGGCGGTGAGGGTACGATGCAGTCCCTGGTTGACGCTACGGGAGGTACGGTGCATACCGTCATGGTAACGGGTCCGCTGGGGGATCAGGTGGAGGCGGCCTATGGTATTTCAGGGGATGGCGGCACCGGGGTGCTGGAAATGGCCAGCGCAAGCGGGATTCACTTGGTACCGCCAGTTCAGCGGAATCCGCTGGTGACAACAACCTATGGGACAGGTGAACTGATCCGGGCTTGCCTGGATCATGGGGTGAGCCGGTTGTTGATCGGCATTGGCGGCAGCGCGACCAATGATGGCGGAGCCGGGGTTGTTCAGGCCCTGGGCGGCAGGCTGCTGGATGCGGAAGGGAAAGAGCTTGCCGTTGGCGGCGGAGATTTGGGTCGCCTTGCAAGTTTTGACTTAAGCGGCTTGGATTTTCGACTGCAGCACGTCGAGGTCGAGGTCGCATGCGATGTGACCAATCCCCTCTGCGGGAAGACGGGGGCCTCCCATGTATTCGGACCGCAGAAAGGTGCCACGCCGGAGATGGTCGAGCAGCTGGATCGCAATCTTCGGAACTACGCCGGGGTGATCAAGCAGCAGTTGGGCAAAGATATCACCGATTATCCCGGCGCCGGCGCGGCAGGCGGTCTTGGCGGGGGCCTCATGGTATTCCTGAACGGGACGCTGAAGAAGGGAATCGAACTGGTCATCGACTATACGGGACTTGAGGAGAAAGTGCGCATGGCGGATATGGTGTGGACCGGCGAAGGCGGGATGGACTACCAGACGCAGTACGGCAAGACTCCGCTGGGTGTTGCGATGGTGGGGAAAAAGCACGGCAAGCCCGTTATCGCGCTTGCCGGACGGATCGGTGACGGGATCGAGGTGTTGCATGATCAAGGGATAGACGCTATTTTTGGCATCGTTCCAGGCGCTGTTACGCTAGCGGAGGCGCTGGACAACGGACAGCTAAACGTGGAGAGAACGTCGGAGAATATCGTCCGTCTCATGATTTCCTTGTACAAGTAATCATTCTTAATAGGGAGTAGATGCGGGAGGGGCTGACCTATTCGCTAACGAAAAAGGCGCGCTGAGTTGGTTCGGTGAACCACAAACCTCTCAGACACGCCGGTTATACTTCATATCCCTTCCCCCGCAGGATGCGCGAGGAGTTCGGGATTATCCCTTTCGATGCTTCTTGCTTTATTTAATGCCAAGCCGCATGCGGTAGCTGAGCATCACGGGAAGAGTCCGCCCTTGGAAGTGCTCCTCGACCAGCGCATGGAACTGTGCGATTTTATCGTTCAATTCGGTTTGTTTCAGCTTGAACACGGTCTGGATACCGCCTTGACTGACGGCAAGGCCGGTATAACGTTCGGCGGTGAACGGCTCCCTATGATGGAATACGATCTCTTTGGAGAACCGGAATACCCCGCTCTCCCGGATATGCTTCAAATGCTCGTTCTTATTCCCTTTATAAGCCTTCTCCTGTGTCTCCACATGGCGGTCGATGATAGCCTCTGCCCGTTCAATCAGCTCTTGGTATGCTTGCTCGACCTTCCAGGTCAGGCTCGGCGGCCAATCGCAATCATATACCGCGAATATCCCTTCCTCACGCAGAACGCGGGAAACCTCCTTCAACGTGCTGGCCGGGTCCATCCAGTGAAAGGACTGGGAACAGGTGATGATGTCCGCGGACTGATCCGGGAGCGCCAACTGGTTCGAGTAGCCGGAGACGAACTTGATGTCGGCAAGCTGCACACCGTGAGTGGCGTCGCCCTCTTGCTGCAGCGATTGCAGTTTGGCCATAGCCTTGCCCCGCATATCGTCATTCGGCTCGACGCCGATGACTTGGTCCGCTGCGTCTTTCCATGCAAACGAGGACAGTCCCGTGCCGCATCCCAAGTCGACAACGAGAGAGGGCTTGCGCTCTAAATAGCCTGTAAGCAGGGCGACAACCTCCTGGGGAGCTTCGGGGCGATGCTGATCATAGGTATCCTCAAAGCCGGTGAAACGATCCACGTTGCTGGCACGGTTGCCCTCGGGAACGAAATCCTTACTCCACACTTCGGTCATATCCTTGGTCATCATTATTCATCTCCTTATCCGGGTACATAATCGGGCATTACAATTGGAGGTCTTGGCTGCCGTAGGTAAGTAGCATGCTCCAGTTGATGTATCCTGCCTCTTTAATGCCATCATATCATAGGAAAGGAACTTATTAACAGATAGGCTTGACCCGGGTAGTGCCGATGCGGGTACAATAGAGAGATCGAATGAGGAAGAGGGATGCGTATGAAGACACCAATATCACCGAAGGGAATCTTCTTCGATGTGGATGATACATTGTATGACCATCTGGCGCCTTTTCGCGATGCCGTTCAGGAGGTTGCCAGGCCCGATGTCGCTTTTCCTTATGAAGCCGCCTATCACCGGATGCGCTATTACAGCGACAAGCTGTCCGTAGAGCTCGGAGGGGCTGGCACGGCTGCTTACGGGGAAGCGGTTGAAGATATGCGCAGGCGTCGTTTCCAATTCGCGTTGGCCGAATTCGGCATACAGCTGACCCTCGAGGAGGCTGAGGCGGTACAGCAGACCTATCTGGACCGGCAGTATAACATCACGATGTTTGAAGGCGCCCGGGAGCTTCTTAAGAAATTGGCGGATGCCGGGCATGTCGTTGGCTTGATTACCAATGGTCCGGCAGAACACCAGATGAACAAAATAGCAGCGATGCAGCTGGGTGATCTCATACCGGAGGAGCGTCTATTCGTATCCGGAGCGGTGGGCTGGGACAAGCCCGATCCGCGAATCTTCCACCATGTGAATCGGTTGACCGGAACGGTGCCGGAGGGCTCTTATTACATCGGGGATTCATGGCGCAATGATGTGGTTGGCGCCCTAGCTGCGGGCTGGCATGTGATTTGGTTCAATCACCGGAGCGTAGGGCCGGAATCGGAGCATCAACCACAGCATACCGTGACGAGTTATGACGAGCTGGAGCGGCTGCTTGATGAGGTTATCGAATAAAAAATGCTGCGGCGAGCGTAAAGTGTTACCGGAGCAGGACTAAGTTAAAGAATTATCGTGGCCAGGCCCTTTAAATGGAGGGTTTGGCTTTTTTGTTGCTTAATATTCAACCGATTGGTTGACTTTATGAGTTCCGTTCATTATAGTTAACCATATGGTTGAACAAAATAACGAAGAACAACTGGATCACATCTTCCACGCGCTGGCTGATCCGACCCGAAGAGAGATGGTGCGCATGATCGCTGCGGGGGAGATGACCGTATCCGAGCTGGCCGAGCCGTTTGACATGTCGCTTGCGGCAGCCTCCAAGCATATCAAGGTGCTGGAGCGCTCCGGCCTGCTGGATCGATCCATTCAGGGTCGGACACATACCTGTCGCCTCAATCCGGGCGTCATGTCCAGGGCGCTGGAATGGCTGCAATTCTACGAACGATTCTGGACCCGGCAATTTGATGCATTGGAACACGAGCTGAACAAAGCGAAGAAGGAGGAGCATTAGGAATACGGCTGGACATACTGGACAACGATGAGAACGTAGGGAAACAGACGGAATACCACTTTGAATATGAGAAGGATGATTAACATTGGAGAATGCCTCTACAACCACGCTGGTCATGAAACGCTTGTTTGAGGTAGCGCCGGAACGAGTATTTGATGCCTGGTTAAACCCCGACATGATGTGCAAATGGTTGTTTACGCTGGAAACGACGAACAAGATCGCCCGTAATGATCCTCGGGTAGGCGGAACCTGGGAGATTGTTGACGTTCGGGAAGGCAAGGAGTACCGGGCCATTGGGGAGTATCTTGTAATCGATCGGCCCCACAAGCTGGTGCTTACCTTCAGGATGCCCCAGTTCAGCGAAACCGTGGACCAAATAACGGTTGAGTTCAAAGCCGTGGATGCGGGATGCGAAATGACATTCACGCAAGAGATCGTTGTCCCTCACGAGGAAGATTGGACCGCAGAGGATATCGAGAAGGCGCTGACGGAGTATCATACCCAGACCGAACATGGATGGGGTTATATGTTTGAGGGATTGAAGCAGCTGCTTGAGACAGGAAAGATAAACTACCCATCCTAATCTGATGAACAAGGGAGAGTGTTTTGCCATGAAGAGTGTTACCCCGTTTTTAATGTTTCAAGGTAATGCCGAAGAAGCCATGAACCATTACATTTCCATTATCGAGGATTCCGAAATTACAAGCATTGTCCGTTATGGCCCCAATCAGCCGGGAGCCGAGGGAAGCGTTATGCATGCCGCCTTTTCGTTGAAGGGGCAAACGTTTATGTGCATCGACAGCAATGTGAAGCATGATTTCACGTTCACGCCTTCCTTCTCCATCTATCTGACTTGCGAATCGGAAGCGGAGATCGAGAAGGTGTATGGGGCATTAATTGATGGCGGAGGTGCGATGATGCCGCTGGACAACTATGGCTTTAGCCAAAAATTCGGCTGGATCGCGGACAAGTTCGGCGTATCCTGGCAGCTTAATCTGCCGAATGAAGCGTAATAACGTTACGCAATCGATCCATGAGAGACGGGCCCGCGAGGGATCCGTCTCTTTTTGCGCTGATAACGCATCGCTAGCCCGCTGCTCCGCAAGGCACCGCGGATCCTAAACGCCAACCGAACGGCAGAATATTGCAAATGGCGCAGACCGAGGTCCCATACGGCTTTTTACTCCGTGTACTGCTTTCGGAATTGCAGCGGCGACAGGCCGAAACGCGCGGAGAAGCGGCGCGAGAAATAGGGCGGATATTGAAATCCCACATGCTCCGCAATACGCGCCATGGACCACTGGGTGGTCAGCAGCAGCCGCTTCGCCTGGTCCAAGCGGTATTGCAGCAGGTATTCCGTTGGCGTCAAGCCGTGCGAATCTTTCATGCAGCGCGTCAGGTAATTGTAGTGGAAATGCAGGTCGGACGATAAACGTGCGTTGCTGATGGGCTCACGGTAATGCATTTTGATATAGGACTCCACCTGCTCCGCGATTTTACGTACCCGCGATTGTTCCTGATCCGATCTCGACGGGTCCAGCAGCTCCAGCAGCTCGATAAACAGCGTTTGTTCCCGCCAAAATGCCGTGGATCTCGGTTCCGTTGCCAGCAGGTGCAGGGAATCGAACAGATGATAGGCTTGCTCCGGATAAGGGACAGGGCCTTGTCTTGGCAGCTTGATATTGTGTGAGATCGACTCATGATCGGCAGTGCTCGATGCCGCGGACTGAAAATGCAGCCAATAAAAGGAGGTTTCCACCTGGCACCCTTGTACAGCGTAATGGTGCGCGTCCGGCATCAATACGGCCATATCCCCGGCACGCAGTGCCCACTGCATGTCCTCCTCACCCAGAAACAAGCAGCCGCGTTGAACGAGGATGAGGTCGAAGACGCCAAGGTTTCTCCGGTTGGGATGCGACTCGCCCGGCATATAATGCGTTTTTCCGCATTCAAGGAAGTAGGGGAGCGGCGGCGAAGGAAAGGTAAGAACACCCCGTTCCGTCATGGTAACACCTCCAGGGAAGTGTGAAATCGTATAAGAAATTAGGTCAATTCTGTTATCGTTTTCATCCTATCATAGAACGTAGAATGGGAAGTGTCGAGGCTTTATCCTATCGAATTCCAAAAGGAGTGTGTATCCAAGATGATAACTCTTACTTCGCGTTCAGCTGCCGTCCCCCTTAAGCAAGTGAAACTGACGGACCCTTTCTGGTCCCGTTACATAGAGCTGGTAAGGGAAGTGGTGATCCCATACCAATATGAAGCCCTCCATGATCGAATTCCGGGCGTGGAGCCGAGTTATGGCGTGTCCAATTTTCGAATTGCTGCCGGCAGGGGCGAGGGGGAGTTTGGCGGTATGGTGTTTCAGGACAGCGATGTCGCCAAATGGCTTGAGGCTGCGGCGTATTCGCTTGCCATTCATCCGGATCCGAAGCTGGAGGAGCAGGTGGATGAGCTGATCGATCTTGTGGCCGCTGCCCAGCAGCCGGATGGCTATCTGAATACGTATTTTACGGTGAAGGAGCCGGAGAAGCGCTGGACCAATCTGACGGATTGCCATGAGCTGTACTGCGCCGGCCACATGATAGAAGCCGGAGTTGCGCATTACCGGGCGACGGGGAAGCGGAAGCTGCTGGATGTGGTGTGCCGCTTGGCGGATTACATCGATACCGTCTTTGGACCCGAGGATGGGAAAATCCATGGGTTTGACGGCCATCAGGAGATTGAGCTGGCACTTGTCAAATTGTATGAGGTAACCCAAGAGCCGAGATATTTGAGTCTGAGTCAGTATTTCATAGATGAGCGTGGGACAGAACCCCACTTCTTCCTTCAGGAGTGGGAACAGCGCGGGAAGAAATCCTTCTATCGCTCGGTACTGCACGCACCGCATTTGGCTTATCATCAGAGCCACCTGCCGGTCAGGGAACAGAAGGAGGCGGTCGGGCATTCGGTCCGGGCCGTATATATGTACACGGCGATGGCGGATCTGGCCGCCAGAACGAAGGACCCGGCTCTGCTTGAGGCTTGCAATAACTTGTGGCGCAACATGGTCCATAAACAGATGTATATTACCGGGGGGATCGGCTCCACTCATCATGGCGAGGCGTTTACGACGGATTACGATCTGCCGAACGATACCGTATATTCCGAGACCTGCGCATCCATCGGGTTGATCTTTTTTGCCCAGCGTATGCTGCAGTTGTCACCCAAATCGGAGTATGCGGACGTGATGGAGCGTGCGCTGTTCAACACGGTCATTGGCAGCATGGCTCAGGACGGACGGCATTTCTTCTATGTGAATCCGCTTGAGGTATGGCCTACAGCCTGCCGTCATAATCCGGGCAAGTTCCATGTGAAGCCGGTTCGGCCGGGATGGTTCGCCTGCGCTTGCTGCCCGCCGAACGTGGCGAGACTGCTGTCGTCGATGGGTGAATACGTGTATACGATGAATGACGATACGCTGTATACCCATTTGTATATCGGCGGTGAATCGGAGATCCGGTTCGGGGACGTGCCGGTGAAGGTAACCCAGACCAGCGCGCTGCCATGGGACGGGAATGTTACGCTTACGATGGAGCCTGAGCAGGCCGCCGAGTGGACCGTCGCTCTCCGTATTCCGGACTGGTCGCGCGGCAAAGCCGTTATGCGGGTGAACGGGCAAGAGGTGATCGTGGAGGATATTACCCAAGACGGTTATGCTTACGTGAAGAGAGTGTGGGCACCGGGAGACACCGTGGAACTGGTTTTCTCCATGGAGATCCATCAAGTAAGAGCCAATCCCCACATTCGGGGGAATGCCGGCAAGGCCGCGATTCAGCGCGGGCCGCTCGTATACTGCCTGGAGAGCGTCGATCATGGAGCGCCGGTATCCTCGCTGTCGCTCGCAGGCGATCCAAAGCTTCATTCGCGATTCGATCCGGATCTTCTCGGCGGGGCCGTTGTCATTGAAGGGGATGGATGGCTTGAAGAGTCTGATGATTGGGGCGATGAGCTGTATCGTTCCTCTCCGAAAAAGATGCTTCCCGCGGCATTAAAGGCCATTCCGTACTATTTATGGGGCAACCGCGGCGAGAATGAAATGGCCGTCTGGGTGCGCGAGCTGCCGCACACGGTATGAAGATCGTACAGTCAGCTCCCCGAGTAGGGAGTTGACAGAGCAGCCAGCATACAAAGGATGCAATGGCAAAGCTTGACGATGCCGAACCGCATAACATGAAGGGCTTGCCCAAGGTCGATGGACCTCGGGCAAGCCCTTTTTTAGCCGAATCGGCTGCCTGTATTTGCCGCGGTCTCCGGTTTGATTCGAACTGACTGCTCCAAAGGATATGGGGATAGGTGTTTCCCTGCATTTATAACAGCTTCTTGATATCCTCTTCTATTTTCTCCGGAGTATCCGTTGGGGCAAAGCGCTTGACCACCTTGCCGCTGCGATCCACAAGAAACTTGGTGAAATTCCATTTAATAGCTTTAATGCCCAATGCGCCGGGAGCTTCTCTTGTCAAATGCCTGTAGAGCGGATGAGCGCTCGTGCCATTCACATCAATTTTGGAGAACAACGGGAAGGTGACGCCATGATTGAGCTTGCAGGCCTCCTCGATCGCGGAGTCCTCCTCCAGCTCTTGATTCATGAACTGACTGCTGGGGAAACCGAGAACGGCCAATCCTTGGTCGCGGTAAGTTTGGTGCAGCTTCTCCAGACCGTCGAATTGAGGGGCAAAGCCGCATTTGGTCGCTGTATTGACAATGAGCATAACGTCGCCTTCATAAGATTTGAGCGTTTGGGACTCGCCGCGTATCGTTTTTACTTCATATTCATAGATGGACATCGCCGTAGAACCTCCTCCAATGAGATGTATATACAATCAGAGTATATTCTTTTGTCATGGATTGCAATTTGATAGGAACGGCAAGCGGCAGTTAAGTGCTATATGCATGACAAAAGTTGGAATGCAATACATGATGCGGAAATATAAGAAGTAAAATTTTGTATTTTCATCTGGACGGATTTAGGAGATATATGGTAGTAGTAGAATAAGTATTGAAGCAGATGAAACAAGAGGGTACGGCTGAAACCTTGTGTGGGAGGATTTTATGAGATTAAGAACACAAATGTTCAAAACGACGGTAACCGGCCTGTTCGCATTTATATTTATCGTCCTCATTGTCCTGGTTCCAAGGGATTTGAATCTGTCGCTGGACGGCAATTTGTGGGTGACGAATTATTCCTTTGATCTGGGTGAGTATGTTACGTATATACGGGATTATTTTGCAGCCGCCATTCAGAACGGGACGCTGGGAGAAACGCGGTATATCGACCAGTCTTCGGAAGCGGCTGCTTTCGGAGCCGTCGGCAAAAGCCTGCTCGTTATTGTATCCGCTTTACTGATAGGATTCGTGTTAGGTATTCTGAAGGGAGTCCTGGACTACAAATTGTCCAAGACCAAATTTAGCGTGCTGGGACACTGGACGACATGGCTGTTCCAATCCGTTCCGGATTTTTTCCTGATGCTGATCGCCCAGTGGGTGCTCGTTAAGCATGTACCGGCTATCCGTTATTTTGCGGTTGACGGCTGGGAGGCCTTCGTGCTGCCTTCGCTGCTCGTGTCGATTTACCCGATTTTCTTCATTGCCCGAATCACGTCGGCTTCTTTGCTCGCACAGGAAGGCAAGATGTATATACTGCTGGCTAAAGCCAAGGGGTTGAGTGACCGAAAGATCGTATATAAACATATGCTGCGCAACGGCATCGCGACCATCCTGACCCATCTTCCAGGCCTGCTCGTCTTCATATTGTCCAACCTGCTCGTCGTGGAATATTACCGAAACTATCCGGGAGCGGCATGGAGACTGTTTCAGGCGCTGGACTTCAACACGTTCAGCGGCACCGGCGGCAATTATGAGCCGGGGGTCATTATTTATATCGCGTTTTCTTTCATGGTGCTGTTCATGATCGTCCAATGGATCAGTCATTCGGCACGCAAGTACTTTGATCCACGATAAGAAATGAGGTGAGTCGTCTTGAAGAACTTCCCTTTATGGATAGGCAGCATTTTGCTTGCTTTCTTTGTTTTCGTTATGCTGGCGGGGCCTTACATGCCCTTCATTGATAAGGATTTGAAGAAGGAACCCTCCAGATGGGTCATGAAGGACGGAAAGCAGAAGCTGACCCTTCCGCCCTATAAACCTTCCTCGAAGAACTGGCTTGGATCGGATAAGAGGGGGGTCGATAACCTGAGCAAGTTGGTTGTGACCGCCAAGGATACGATTCTGCTTGTGCTTGCGATTACGGCTGTCCGATATACGATAGGCGTGCCCCTGGGATTGATTGCCCGCAAGAAAAAGGGGTTCACCCACCGGCTCATTACCTTCTGGAACCAGCTGTGCTCCTATTTGCCGCCAGTCTTCGCATCGGCGCTGCTGCTTGCGCTTCCGTTCTTTCTCTTCTCCCAGCAGCGGATGGGCTGGGCCATTCTGATTCTGGCTAGCGTCGAAGCCGGGCGGGTGGCCATCACGATTCAACAGCAGGCCCACAAGATGGCCAGCGAGCCTTACATGGAGGCCGGAACCGCGTTAGGACTTCGCACGAGGACATTGACAAAGAATTACTATATTCCGGTCATGTTCCCTGAAGTCATCGTCAACTTCTGTTTGGACATGGGAAAGGTCATGCTGCTGCTTGGTCAACTCGCGATCGTGAATATCTTTCTTGGTCATGAGTGGAAGGAAGTTAATTATTATGTTATGGAATTCGTGGAGACCGGGTACAACTGGGCGACGATTCTGTCCAAGCATCGAGCGGACATCTGGTTAGGGAAGTTCCAATTCGTAGTCTATCCCGCATTTGCCATGATGCTGCTAATCATTACGTTCAACCTGTTAGGCGAGGGCCTGCGCCGTCGTTTCCAGGTTAAAGGCTGATCGGTGCGTGTCCGCTAACGCGAAAAACCGGAAGGATGAGGGCTTTCGCAGGTGTTTTCCTACACATTAGGAGCACCTGGCGAAATCGATCCTTCCGGCCTTTTTTTGTTCATGTAAAATGCTGCTGTTTACGCTTTTACGGGAATATCCGGGTGTGCCCAGACGGACACGCTGCCGCCGTTCACCGGAAAAAGAGCGAAACCATCCTTGCCGATCGTAATGCGATCCTTCCGGGTACGGGTCAGATCCACCCATACCTCTCCGGCTCGATGCTCGCCGACAAACATCCGCTTATCGCCGGCTTCGCCATTAGCAATGACCACCGCGCAGCCGGAACATTCGATTTCCGGGATGCCGCGGCGAACCCAGCCTATCGTATTCGGATGGTCAAAATAATCATCCTGTTCGCCATACGCCCGATTCGCTCTGGCATACAGCAGCGGGTCGATCGCTTCCCTTTTGCCGGGAATGGGTTTCTCGCCGCCGATTCCGTAATAATCGCCATAGAAGACGGAAGGATAACCGTCCTTTCGCAGCAGGATCAACGCATAAGCGCTCTGCTTGAACCAATCCTCCACCCAGGATTCCAGCGATTCCTGCGGCTGCGAGTCGTGATTGTCCACAAACGTGACGGCATTCATCGGGTGTGATTGCACGAGGGTATCGTCGAAGATCGTCCGCAGATCAAAGGAACGGCCGGCTTTGGAAGCCGCTTGCAGTTTATAGTGAAGAGACACGTCAAACAGATCTATCTTGTAATCTACCGTATCCAGAAAGTTTCGACAGTCTTGAAGCTCGGGATTCCAAAACTCGCCCACGATGTAAAAATCATCTCCGCGCTTTTTCTTCATGGCGGTGGCAAATTCTTTAATGAAGTCATGGTTAATATGTTTGATCGCATCCAGCCGGAATCCGCTGCATTGCAGCGTATCCACCAGCCACTTGCCCCATGCGACCATTTCCTTGCGTACATCCGGATGACTGTAATCAATGTTGGCAAACATCAGGTAGTCGTAATTGCCGAATTCATTGTCAACGTTATCACTCCATGATTTATTCTCGCCGACGATCCGGTAAATGCCGGAACGTTTGCTGAAATCGTCGTAATCGGTACCGTTAAAATGAGTGAAATTCCATTGGAACGAGGAGTATTGATCCCCTCGGCCAGGGAAGGTGAACTTGGTCCAGCCTTCAATCTCGAATGGCTTGGATATATCCTTGGTCCGATCCATCTCGTCGACCTGCACAACCCGAAACCGCTCGGTTTCATCAGCACCCGCCTTATGGTTCATGACCAGATCGACATAGACGGCAATTCCGTTCTTGTGGCAGGCCGCGATGGCATCGATCAATTCCTGCTTGGTTCCATACTTCGTGCGAACCGTTCCCTTCTGATCGAACTCTCCCAGATCATACAGGTCGTATACGCTATAACCATTATCCTCGGCGGACGATGCTTTTGTCACCGGAGGAATCCATACCGCATCGATCCCAGCCTTGCTCAGCTCCGGGGCTGCGTTCTTGAGTCGGTTCCAGTGCGAGCCATCGGCTGCAACATGCCATTCGAAGAATTGCATAATCGTATGATTTCGTTGCATACTTCCATCTCCTCTATCATGATAGCTCTGCATATTTACTGCATACTAAGCTCAAATACCCAAGAAAGCAGGGGAGCTAAACCTTCCACCCGGAATGGGCGGACCGCATACATTTAGTTTTACCCTAAAATGGAAAGAAAAAGACAGGGATTGTCGTATTGGCAGCCATCCTAAAATAGCCTGGATCCAGCGTTAGAGGATAGGAATGGGGCATCGGTTTTCATCACAACAAAAAACCATCCCCAGCCGGGGTATCCGACGCAGGGGATGGTTTTTTGTTGGTACAGTACAGACCGCGCATCCCGCTTGTTTATGCCATGGCATAAGTAAGCAGGATCAGCAGCACGGTGGTGATGGACATGGCCAGCAGCGGACGCCAGGCACCGCGTACATCCTTCAAGTGGACATTCAGGCCAAGTCCGACCATGGCCATGGCAAGAATGAAGGAGGCCGCCTGAGAAATCCAATCCTTGATCGGCAGGGGAATGATCGGTTGTCCGGTAAATTCCCAGCTTCCCAGTACACTCGCTGCCATGAAGCCCAGCAGAAACCAGGGAAACTCCATCCGTGTTTGACTCTGTAAGCGCCCGGTGCGCTTCATCCAGACCATGAGCGCAATACTGAGCGGTACGAGCAGAAATACGCGTCCCAGCTTGGCAAGCAGGCTAATCGCAAGGGCGTCCTCCCCTGCCGGAGCGGCTGCCAGTGCCACATGGGCGATTTCATGAAGACTTACGCCAGACCACACGCCGTACTGAGTGTCTGTTAAAGGAAGCAGCGGCTGGACGAGGGTATATCCGATAGCTACGATGGTTCCAAGAAAGGCAATCAGCCCTGCCCCAAGCGCAGTGTCCTTCTCCTTTGCTTTGAGGATCGGGGACACGGCAGCAATGGCCGCCGCACCGCATACACCGGTTCCAATGCCGAGCAGGAGGGATAGGGACATATCGGCCTTCAGCCATTTGGCAATCAGCAGGGTAAGAGCGATGGCAAATACGACGCTGATAACATCCCTCATCATTAAACCGAGGCCTTGCTGGAACACGATGCCGATATTCAGCTTTAAGCCATATAGAATGATCGCTAGGCGCAGCAGCCGTTTGGCCGTGAATTGGATTCCAATGCGCAGTCTCTCCGGGTAACCGCGCAGCTGCCGGTATAACGCGGCAATGAGAATCGCCCAGGCGAGCTGGCCAAGGTAGCCAAGGCCCGGCACGCTTGCTAATACGTAACCGATAAGGGCGATGACAAAGGTAAAGGCAATGCCGCCTGCGGCGGCGGGCAGCGTATGCTGTGTCCATCGGATCAGGCGATGGACGTGTTCTTGTGATTTGGAATAGGCTGGCTCTGTCATAAGATGTAACCTCCGATTCGTTCGGTTGGTCTGATTCCATCGTAGCTCATTCCGCTGGATAAGAAAAATAAATCATTATGATGATCATCATAAGCAAAAAGTTATGATAATATAACTCTTAACCATTCGTGAATATTGCGAACGAAGGAGGCCAAAAGCGTGGATCAACCATTGGAGGTATTCGTTACGGTGGTAGAGAAGGGGAATTTTACCCGTGCGGCCGAGGAGCTGCTGATGACACAGCCCGCGGTAAGTCAATATATCCAAGCGCTCGAGCGGTCTGTCGGGACCAAGCTGCTGGAGAGAACCAATAAATATGTCCGGCTGACGAAAGCCGGTGAGATTGTGTATCATCATGCGAAGGACATTCTGGGTCTGTACACCCGCATGAACACGCTTGTGGACGATTTGATGCATCGGGCAAGCGGCAATCTGTCTATTGGCTCCAGCTACACCTTCGGGGAATATATGCTGCCGCATTTGATCGCTTATATGAGGGAGCATTATCCCTTGATCCGCCCATCGATCACGATCGGGAACACCACGGAGGTGGCGGAGATGATATTGCGCCATGAGGCGGATATCGGGATCGTGGAGGGGGATTATCAGGATGAGAAGCTGCATATCGAGGCTTTTGCAGAGGATGAAATGGTGGTGATGGTTCCCCGGGACGGGCGGTATGACCATCTCCAGGAGCTGCCGCTGTCCGAGCTTGCGAATGAGACCTGGATTGTCAGGGAAGCCGGATCAGGCACCCGCGAGGCAACGGAGCGGATGTTCTCACGGTATCATATTCACCCTCAGCATATCGTGGAGTTCGGAAGCACCCAGCTGATCAAGGAATCCGTGGAGGCAGGCCTTGGCGTGACGCTGCTGTCTCGATGGGCGGTGCGCAAGGAGGTTCAGCTCGGGACGCTGCATATGCTGGTACCGAACGGCAAGCCGGTGGCCCGGCAGTTCTCCTGGATTACACAGAAGACACCTTATCATACCAAGGCTGTTGAGGTATTTCTCGAGCTTTTGCACCATAAACGCGGTTTCCCCAAAGAAGTCTAAAGAGAGAGAGAATGATCTCGGTGCAAGAGCATCCCCATTAAGGGGATGTTTTTTTGTTCGGACATGATTACAAACGCAATAATTGGTTAAAAATAGATACTAAAATCCTAGAAAAACAAACCATGTAACGAATGATGTGAAAATCGGACGTAAGGGGGGTTAAACGATGAGAACATTTAATACAATTGCTTTACTGTTATTGATTATCGGGGGCATTAACTGGCTTTTGGTCGGCCTGTTTCAATACGACCTGGTAGCTGCATTATTTGGAGGACAGAGCTCCGTAGGGTCCCGCGTTATCTATACGATTGTCGGTCTGTGTGCATTGTACTCGATCCGCTTCTTTGGTGATGTTACGAATGACGATCGAAACACAGCTAGATAAGTTACATTTAATAACATATAAATGACATAAATAAAGAGAAATATCCATACTCTCATAGATGAAAAAAGCCGTTCCGTGTTCAGGAACGGCTTTTTTTCTGTCCAAATCCCAAGATTGTCAGTGAGTTGGAATCCTCATGTAAGGTGCAAGATCAACATATACAGTATGAAATTTCCAGTGTTTATGAGGCTTTGCATGCTCTATAGTTAAAGATAAAAACGACATATTTACGGAGTTCGGCAGAAACTCATAGAATAAAGCCAAGCCATTGCAGCGCAAGCATCAGAAGTTAATAATATGACAGATAACATAACACTTCATCTGTCGTCAGCCTCTTTTTTGCGTGAGCAGTGAAAAAGGACTCCTTCACCATTAGGAAAGAGTCCGGAACGATTAGCTAGATAAAGACTTGCTGAAGGGGAGTGAGGCTGTTACGACTCAGGCAGGTTCCCGCTCTGTTTAGGAGCGCGGAATGCTTTGTACATGGCATCCACCAGGCTGTGCGTCGCATCACAGCTGTATTCCCAGAACATGATGCCGGCCAGTCCCTGCTCCTGTATGTATTTGCATTTATGAGTCAGGGACTCGGCATCATCGTAAGTGATGAAGCTGCTGCCATCGAATAAATAAGGCGCTTTAGCTTCGTCGTCCCAATACCGCTTATATGAAGGGTTATTGAGATATTCGGCAGCGAGCTGAGTATAGGTAGGGCCATAACCACCGGAGGATGGAGCAGTCTGGAGGTAGCCGTTGTTCACATCCGGCACATCCTTCCACTTCCTGGAGTAGAATGCGGCGCCGATCACGATTTTTTCGCGCGGCACACCGGCTAGGGTAAACAAACGGACGGAAGCATCAACGCTGATTCGGAACAGATCGCCGGTGGAGGTGTACAGGTTGGTGTGGTGGCCCGTCAGCGTCTGGAAATTGCCGCGCATGTCGTACGTCATCAGCTGAATGAAGTCGAGATAGGGGTGGATGTCGCCTATTTCGGTGCCATCGATATAATATTGATCGGCTCCGGCCGCGATGGTCAACAGATAGTGCTTCTTGCCCCTTCCGTACTGATCCAGCGTTTCCCGGAGCTCCTTCAGCAGCAGCGTGAAGTTCTCCTTGTCGCTTGGCGATGCCGCCGTTCCGGCGATCGAGTAGCATGGATACTCCCAGTCCAGGTCAATGCCGTCGAATGGAAACTCTTGCAGCAGCTTGATCGCCGATTCACATACGCTTTGTCTTCCTCCCGGTGTAGCTGCAGCTTTCGAGAACCCGTCGGAGCCCCAGCCGCCAACGGACAATAGTATGGTTAATTCGGGATTGATGGATTTCAGGCGTTGGATCTCGTGAATGGTGTTCGTGTCGGTATACGTAATCTTGTCTTCTTGGATATGGGCGAAAGCGATGTTCATGTGAGTGAGCCGCTTGGCATCTTCGGCCGTGATCTCGGATAAGATCTTGCGTCCAGCGTAGCCGGCTAAAATCCAGGATGATGGCTGCATGCGTAATACCTCATTTCTTTTAGAATATGTCAGTTTTGCTTTTACAGTTTATTTTTCCAACTTACGGTCAGATATGACATCTGTCAAGGATCATCCCAATAGCCTAGATGACAATTTACCGGAGGAGACGGGGTCAAAAACCACATGTTTTCTTACCCGAAAACGACAATGACAAGAGTGGGAAGGACGTGAAAAGCCCGTCATATCAATGCATGGAGCCATTTCGAGTAGACCATTGAAAATGACATATTTACGGATGGAGCCGCGGTCCATACACTTGGGATGTAAGCGTTAACATTTCTGAAGCGGGCGAAAGCCGCACGCTGAGGAGTGGTCAGGAAGGCTCTTTCTTATACATTAAACAGGGGTGCTTTTCCGAAAAAAAATGGCCGGATTTTCATTAGAAAAGGAGGGGGCAACCTATGCAGCAAGATGGTCAATCCGCCCTGTCGCAAAGCTTATCGGTTAACACGATGCCGAATCGTAAGAAAAATACATTATGGAGGAGGATGATTCGAAACTGGGAGCTGTATTTGTTTATTGCTCCGGCATTTCTGTATTTTGTCATTTTCCATTATGGTCCGATGTACGGGATCCAAATCGCCTTCAAAAACTTCATCCCGACGTTGGGAATAACGGGAAGTCCGTGGGTCGGATTCGACCACTTCGAACGCTTCTTTAACTCTTATTACTTCTGGGACTTGCTCTGGAATACGCTCAGCATCAGCTTGTATGAGCTGGCCATCGGGTTTCCGCTGCCCATCATTCTGGCATTGGCCTTCAACGAAGTGAAGGATTCATTCTTCAAGCGTACGGTACAGACCGTCACGTATGCGCCGCATTTTATTTCCGTCGTCGTTATGTCCGGTATGATCATTACCTTCTTGTCGCCTTCGTCCGGCATGATCGTAAATTTTGTGGAAATGCTGGGCTTTCAGCCGCCGCAATTCCTGACAGATCCCGCTTGGTTTAAGACTGTGTACGTGCTGTCGGGCGTCTGGCAGAGCGCAGGCTGGGGTACCATTATCTATCTGGCCGCTTTGTCGGGTGTCGATCCACAGCTGCATGAAGCTGCCGTCGTGGACGGTGCGAGCCGATTCAAACGCATTCTGCATATTAACATTCCGGCGATTGTACCTACGATCACCATCCTGTTGATCCTGAATATGGGCAGCATTTTGGGTGTTGGATTCGAGAAAATCCTGCTGCTGCAGAACCCGCTGAATATGAGCTCTTCCGATGTCATCTCGACTTTTGTTTATCGTTCCGGTCTGGTTGACGCACAGTACAGCTTCTCTACCGCCGTCGGATTGTTCAATTCGGTCATTAATGCGATTCTGCTGATTGCGGTGAACCAAATCGCTCGTCGCACCAGCGAAAACAGCCTGTGGTAGAAGGGGGAATAACATATGTCATCCACGGTAAGGGAAAGCAAAGGGGATAAATTATTCCTGCTATGCAACTACATCTATCTGACGATTGCACTGATCATCGTACTGTACCCGCTGCTGTACATTGTCAGCGCCTCCATCAGTGATCCGAAGTACGTAAGCTCAGGTGAAATGTGGCTGATTCCGAAAGGGATCACTTTTGATGGATACGCCCGGGTGTTTGAGAATGCCAACATTTGGATTGGCTACAAGAACACGATTATTTATACAGTGATAGGTACGATCGTGAATCTGATTGTCACGCTGCCTGCAGCCTATGCGCTAAGCCGCTCCGATTTTGTGGGCAGAGGATTTTTTATGGCGGTGTTCCTGGTTACGATGTTTTTCGGCGGGGGACTGATTCCAAGTTACCTGCTCGTTAAAGATCTTGGCATGGTCAACAGCATGTGGGCACTTATTCTGCCGGGAGCTGCGTCCATCTGGAATATTATTGTGTCCCGGACGTTCTTCCAATCGACCATTCCGAAGGAGCTTCAGGAAGCGGCCCATATCGACGGCTGTACGAACTTCCGGTTATTCATCAAAATCGTATTACCGCTCTCGATGCCGATTATTGCCGTTATGGCACTTTTCTACGGCGTCGGACATTGGAACAGTTATTTCAGTGCCATGATTTATCTGAATGATGCCGCGAAGTACCCGCTTCAGCTCTTCCTGCGTCAAATCCTGGTTCTTCAGGAGATGGCGGCACAGGGCGGCGGGGCGATTGACGCCTCATCCGCAGCAGCGATGAATTCCAAAGCGGAAATTGCCGCACTGGTCAAATATGCGGTCATTATCGTTGCGACACTTCCGGTTATTGCGGTTTACCCGTTCCTTCAACGTTACTTTGTGCAGGGTGTTATGATTGGTTCCGTTAAGGGCTGATCTTAAACCATACAATCCACACCAAAAAAGGGGAGTTGTTGTCATGAAAAAGCTTCGCAAGGCATCATCTATTTTACTCTGCCTCACCCTCTCAGCAACAATGCTTGCAGCCTGTGGTTCACCTAAAGGAGATGGCGCTGCTACAGCACCGTCCGGGACGGCCAGCACGGAAGGGGTAAAGAAGGAAGGTTTCCCGATTGTGGATGAGCCGATCACGCTGACGGTCATGTCACAGGATGCCGGTGTAGCCGATTGGAATACGATGCCCGTACTACAAGAGATGGAGAAATTGTCAGGCATCAAGCTGGAATATCAGCTTTCTCCGATTGACAGCTTTGAAACGAAGAAAAATCTGGTGTTTGCGAGCGGCGATTTGCCCGATATGTTCTATGCGGCGGATCTGAAGCCTGCCGAGCAGGTAACTTACGGCAGCCAAGGCATCCTCATTCCGCTGGAGAAGTACATTGACGAAGGTTATGCTCCGAACATCAAAAAGATTTTGGACGAGAACCCGGATGTCCGCAAATCCTTCACGACCCCGGACGGACATATGTACGCCCTGCCATTCGTCGACAAGGCCGCCGTATGGTACAGAGGCCCGATGTGGTACAACGGCAAGTTCCTAAAAGCGCTAAACGTGTCCGAACCTAAGACTACTGAGGAATTATATACATTCTTGAAACGCGTCAAGGAAGAAGATCCTAACGGAAATGGAAAGAAAGACGAGATTCCGCTGACTTCCGTCAAGCTGGATGACCTGCGCATGTACTTCTTCGGCTTCTGGGGAATGTACAACGAAGGAATCTATTCCGACAAGGATGGAAAAGTACACTATCCTTACCAGGAAGAAGGTTACAAAGGCTATCTGACGTTCATGAACCGTCTGTGGAAGGAAGAACTGCTGGATCATGAAACCTTCTCGCAAACAGGCGATCAGAAAAAAGCCAAGGGAGAAAACAATCAGCTAGCTCTGTTTAACGACTACCATGCGTACTTCACGCTCGGTGGCGAGCCTAGCGACGAGCATCCGCTCATGACGCCGGTGAAGAGTGAAATCGCCGACTCTCCTGTATACGGCATGCATCCTGGCATGTCGGCAAGAGGCACATTCGCCATTTCAAGCAGCAACCCGGCTCCGGAAGCTACCATGCGCTGGATCGATTACCTGTACAGCTATGAAGGTGCCACGCTGTTTAACCAAGGGCCTGAAGGCACGTTGTGGAAGTTCAAGGATGAGGCAAACCGCGTGAAAGAATGGCTTCCGGTGCCAGGCGGCGGTGATCGTGAGGAGTATCGCGGCAAAATCACGCCGAACTACGGTATTTTGACGCCTGGCGTCAATGATCCGGATGTTGCGAAAGGTCTTCGCACCGAATTCGATGAGTGGATCGATCAGCAGAATCAAGAGAAGCTGGTGCCGATCGGAAAATCGCCGTTCCCTAACGTGTATTTGACGAATGAAGAGCAGAGCGAGGCAACCGCGCTGTTGTCCGATTTGGAAACGTACGTGAAACAGATGGAAGCCAAATTCGTGACAGGCCAAGAGCCGCTTGAAAATTGGGATAAATACGTAGCACAAGTCAAGAAAATGGGCAGCGACCGTCTCGTCGAGCTTTATCAAGGCGCATATGATCGCTGGAATGCCGAGCAATAATCAGATGCATAGATGAAAAACAAAGAGCCAACGTATCCCGGTCGATTCATGACCGGGGGTTGGCTATTGTTTTTAGGGGGCAGGCGAAGGCCCGTTCCAACGGTCTTCAAAGATATCGTTATCAACAAATGACTATTGGAGGTACACCATGTCGGAGAACAAGCTGGTAGAGGAAGAACAAGCGGTAGTGGAGCAGGGCGTGCACAATTTCAGCAGTGAGGACAAATGGGTCAAGCCGGAGGATCCGCTGCTATTGGAACGCCTGGAATGGTTCAAGGACCAGAAGCTGGGCCTGATGATGCATTGGGGACCGTATTCCCAGCTGGGCCTTGTTGAATCATGGGCACTGAGCGATAAAGACGCGGATTGGTCGCGTGACGGCATTGACTGGGATATCGAAGCGGAGGAGCTTAAGCGGCAGTATTTCGACCTGAACAAGACGTTCAATCCGCTCCGCTTTCAGCCTGATCTGTGGGCTGACCTGGCAGCCGATAACGGCTTCAAATATTTGAACTTTACCACCAAGCATCATGACGGATTCTGCATGTGGGATACGCATACAACCGATTACCGTGTCACCGGAACGGAATGTCCGTTCCATAGGCATAAATACGCCGATATCACGAAGGAGCTGTTCGAGGCATTTCGTGCCAAGGGACTCGGCATCTCCGCTTATTTCTCGAAGGCCGACTGGCATACGCCATACTACTGGGCCCCGGGAATGGAGGCAGGAAGCTTTACGTCACGCGGTCCAAGCTACGACCCGAAGAAATACCCGTGGCTGTGGGAACAGTTTGTCCAGTTTACCCATGAGCAGATCATGGAGCTGATGACCCGTTACGGCCGCATCGATGTGCTGTGGCTGGATGCAGGCTGGGTGAACGATTACCGGGACCAGAATATCCGGCTGGGTGAAGTGGTAGAGAAGGCGCGTGAGATTCAGCCTTGGCTCCTCTCGGCGGACCGTACGGTCGGCGGGCCTTACGAGAATCTGATTACGCCGGAGCAGACCCTCCCTGAGCGAGCCCTTCATGTGCCTTGGGAGAGCTGTATCACGATGGGAACTTCCTTCTCTTTCCGCTACGAAGATCGTTATAAAACGGTGCGTCAGCTCATTCATCTGTTGGTCGAGATCGTGGCCAAAGGTGGAAATCTCGCGCTCAATGTGGGTCCGCAGCCGGACGGAAGGCTGCCCGAGACGGCTATTTCACGAATGAAGGGCATGGGAGCATGGCTGAAAGTTTATGGGGAGGCCATTTATGGCACGCGTATCTGCGAGCCGTATTCCTCCGGAGCGGTCCAGTTTACCCAAAAAGACGATACGACCTATGCCATCCATCTGTATCGAAATGAGCAAGAAGCCGTCCCTGAGGAGCTGCACATTCCAATTCAAACGGCGTTCAGCCGCATTGATCTGGTCGGGGGTCAGGAGGCCTTGGATTATCGCCGCACGGACGATGGCGTCGCGGTCCGACTTCCGGATCAGGAGCGTCAGGGGCTGGCGCCGATTGCGCATGTACTGCGGTTTCGTTAAGAGACGGGTTATATAAAGTGCGTGTTCAAAAAGGTCGATTTTCAGCACCGAGAAGGTTGGATGAAGCTAGGGACTGAGGAGTGGAGCGTACGTTTTGGGTACGTGAGCACCGGAAGGCCCGGCTGAATTCAAGATTCGATGCCGAATTGCTTCCTGATTCGCTTCGTGATCAAAAGCGGACTTTTTGAACAACCTCATAAACGTATTTTTCACTTACAAGGACTTCAAGAAGAGGTGTGGACAAATATGCAGAAATGGTTCAAAGAAGCCAAACTGGGCATCTTCATTCACTATGGCATCTATGCCGTGGACGGAGTCTCGGAATCTTGGTCCTTCTATAATGGGAGGATCACGTACGACGAGTACATGAAGCAGCTGGACGGTTTTACGGCATCGAAATTCAATGCGGAGAAATGGGCGGATTTGATCGAGAAATCCGGTGCCCGGTATGCCGTGCTGACAACGAAGCACCATGATGGCGTTGCGCTGTGGGATACGCAGTACAGCGATCTCAACGTGGTCAAGCGGACGCCGGCAAATCGGGACATCGTGCGGGAGTATGCCGAAGCGATCAGGGAGAAGGGGATTCACCTGGGCATGTACTTTTCTCTGATTGACTGGTCGCATCCGGATTATCCGAGCGTGTTCGAAGGAGGCAGGGTACCGGAGGATCTCAGCGGGGTCAACCCGCACACCAGTCCCGTGGACGGTGTTCAGGATCAGGAGAAGTGGCAGAAATTCCTGGAGTTTAATAACAACCAGCTGCGGGAGATCCTTACGAATTACGGGAAGGTGGATCTGCTGTGGTTCGACGGCGATTGGGAACGGAGTGCCGAGCAGTGGAATCTGCCGGAGTTCAAGCATTACCTGCAATCCTTCAATCCGGACATCATCATTAACTCGCGCCTGCAGGGCCACGGTGATTATAAAACGCCGGAGCAGGGCATTCCGATCACGAGACCGGAGGGACCTTGGGAATTCTGCACGACAATCAACAGTTCGTGGGGTTATGTGCCGACCGATCATAAATACAAATCATTGAACCAGATCATTCGGATGTTCTGCGACTGCATCTCGATGGGCGGCAATATGCTACTGGATATCGGTCCGCGCGAGGACGGCACTATCGATCAAAGGCAGGAGGACATTCTGCTTGGGCTGGGAGCATGGATCCGGACCCATGAGGAGGCCGTATTCGGAACGGGCGAGGGCATTATGACCCGCTATTATCTGGGGGGAAGCACGATTTCCGAGGACAGAAAGACATTGTACCTGTTTGTTTATGACGATCCGAAAGAGAATGTGTGCATCAAGGGCCTGTGCAACCCGATCAAGAAAATTACCGTGCTGCATTCGGGCAAAGAGCTTACCCACGAGATCCATGGAGGCGTGCCTTGGTTCAATATCCCGGGGACGACGTGGATCAAGATGACTCCTGAAGACGCGCATGAGCAGGTGACTGTTCTTAAGCTGGAGTTTGACGAAGAGCTGGAGATGTACGGCGGCTCGGGAGCCGTAGTCACGCATAACTAACCATCACGGGGAGGGAGCGCTTGATAAGTGCTCATTCCTCCCTCATGAAGCGGAGAGAATGACATGAACAGAAGTGGAGTGCCGGAGCCGAGGATTGAGTATGCTCCCAAGCATTATATATGCAAGCGTGCGGGGCAGCCGCTCGTGCTGGACGGCCGCGTGGATAAGGCGTTCTGGGATGCGGCGGAGTGGACCGACGATTTCGTTGATATCGAAGGGGATCTTCGTCCGAAGCCGGGAAAACGGACCCGGGTCAAAATGCTGTGGGACGACGACTATTTTTATTTTGCCGCCGAGCTGATCGAGGATCAGATATGGGCGACGTTGACGGAACGCGATTCGGTTATTTTCTATGATAATGACTTTGAAATATTCATTGATCCGGACGGAGACAGCCATCAATATTATGAATTCGAGATCAATGCCTTGAACACCGTTTGGGACTTGCTGCTCGTGAAACCGTACCGGGATGGCGGACCTCCGGTCAACGGCTGGGATATCAGCGGTCTCAAGACGGCGGTGTTTATCGACGGGGAGCTGAACCGTCCGGGTGCCGACAACCGGAAATGGAGCGTGGAAGTAGCGATCCCTTGGACCAGTCTTAAGGAATGTGCCGAAGGTGGCCGCCGTCCTGCACCGGGTGAGTTCTGGCGGGTCAATTTCTCGCGCGTGGAATGGCAGACCGAGGTACAAGACGGCGAGTACCGCAAGGTGCTGAATCCGGAGACAGGCAAGCCTTATCCGGAGGACAATTGGGTATGGTCGCCGATGGGCATCATCAATATGCATTACCCGGAGCTGTGGGGTTACGTCGTATTCGCCGATGATGAGGGGCACCAGCCGTTTAAGCTTCCGGAGGACGAACGGATCAAATGGGAGCTGCGCAGGCTCTATTACCGGCAGCGTAATTACTATGAAGCCCATGGTGAATTTACGCAGGAAACGAAGCGGCTCATGGGTGAGGATTCATGGAGCATCCAGCCCGTGATTGAAACGACCCGGAGCCTGTTCCAGATTAGCGCGCCTTCATCGGACGGAACGGCTATAATCTGCATTCGGGAAGACGGAAAGTTATGGAGGGAGTGAACGGAGGATGACCAGCCAAACCATGGTGTTCTCGTTGGATTCGCAGACGCTGGAGCGGATCGAGCAAAAGTTTCAGGAGAAGATCATTTTTGCGGAAGCCCGCAAGGATAAGCTGTTTCATGTTTTTGAGCAGGAACTGACCGATGAAGAGATTTGGGCCCTGAAATATTTGTTTGCTTACATGCCGGTGAACGACATGGCCGACTATGATGGAGAATTGTTCTTGAATCATGTGCGCCAAGCCCTGGACATCCGTAAGCGCGTGCCTTGGAGCGAGCGCGTGCCGGATCATCTGTTCCTGCATTTTGTGCTTCCTTACCGGGTTAATACGGAGAATATTGAGGATTACCGCGGTATTCTCTACAACGAATTGGCCGAACGGACGGCGAAGTTATCGATGGCGGATGCCATTCTGGAAACCAATTATTGGTGCCATGAGAAGGCGACCTACATCGGCAGCGATCTGCGAACCATATCGCCGCTGACGATGATCCGGAACGCACGCGGACGCTGTGGCGAGGAGTCCACGCTGGCGGTGGCCGCGCTTCGTAGCATCGGCATCCCCGCGCGTCAGGTCTATACGCCGCGCTGGGCTCATTGCGACAGCAACCATGCCTGGGTGGAAGCATGGGCGGACGGCCAGTGGTATTACATCGGGGCATGCGAACCGGAAGCCCGCTTGAATCAAGGCTGGTTCAGTCCGCCGGCACGCAGGGCGATGCTGATCAATACGCGAATTTTTGCCGATTACCCCGGACCGGAGGATATTACCCTATGCGAAAAGGGGTTTACGGAGATTAATTTGCTGGAGAACTATGCACCGGCTCGCACCCTTTACGTGAGCGTGAAGGATAAGCAGGGAGAGCCTGTATCCGGCGCAAGCATTCGATTTGAGCTGTATAATATGGCTGAATTTTTTCCGATTGCCGAAATCAAGACCGATGAGCAAGGGAAGGCTTCCTTTAAGACCGGTTATGGCGACCTCTTGGTTCGTGCGGTCAGCGGCGGCAAGTGGAGTGAAGTCCTGTTCAAGGCCCAGGACGGCGGACATATCGAACTTGTGCTTGATTCATCCGAACAACCGTCAGGGATCGTGGATTTCGATATGGTTCCTCCACCGGAAGGAGAAGGGGACGCCGCGACGGCGTTATCCGAGGAGAAGACCCAGGCTCATAACCACCGTCTGGAGGAAGGGACGAAGGTCCGGACTGAATATGAAGGTACATTCCTGAGCGAAGAAGAGGCGTTCACACTGGCCCAGTCATCAGGACTGCCTCCCGAGCGGGTGTGGGACGTCCTTCGAAAAGCCAGAGGCAACAGCAAGGAAATCGCCGCGTTCCTGGAGGAGCGTTCCGGCGAATATGGCGAGTGGCCGCTGCGGCTGCTGGAGTCGCTGAACGAAAAAGATTTGATTGATACCTTCCGGCCTACGCTGGATGATCATCTGATGGGTGCCCTCTCACAGCGTGGACAGTGGGATGAGGATACCTTCGTGAAGTACATCCTGTGTCCGCGGGTTTCTTATGAAATGCTGGTTCCGTATCGCCGTGTATTCGTTGATGCCTTTACGGAGGCGGAGACTGCGGCATTCAGGAAGGATCCTTCAACGCTTGCCGGGCATTTGGAGCAGGGCTATGCCTATGCTGAGGACCTTCCCAACCTGAAGGGTAAGGGAAATCCGGCAGGCACGTACAGTCTCATGAAGGGAGACGAGCAGTCGCTGGACATTCTGTTTGTGGCTGTATGCCGTAGTCTGGGGATTCCCGCCCGACTGCATCCGAGCGAGCAGAAGCCGCAGTACTTACTTGATGGAAGCTGGGAAGATGCAGCCTTCCGTCTGGGCTCCCCCCGGAATCAGGAGAGCTCAAGCTGGGGGATGCTGCAGCTCCTCAGGGATTCGGAGGTTTCGCAGGATACGCCGGCCGCATCCTATGCCGAGAACTTTACCTTCGCCCGCCTGGAAGACGGCGTGTACAAAACGCTGGTGTATCCTTATGGCAGCACCGATGTTTACGACGAACCGTATGAGGTTGAGCCGGGTTCGTACCGTCTAACGTCGGGCATCCGGCTGAAGGACGGAACGGTAAGCGTGCGCTTCACGTACTTTACCGTTCGTGCCGGAGACACCACGCGCGTGGCGCTGACCTATCGTGAGACGGCGGTCGACATTCCGGTGCTGGGCAAACTGGCGCCGGGCAGTACGCTTACCCGATTAGACGGAACGGGAGCGGATCTTAAGGATCTTCTGGGGTCCGAGGGCGCTATCGCTGCCTGGATCGAACCGGAGCGGGAGCCGACCAAGCATCTGTTCCGCGAGCTCAGCGAGCTGGCCGAGCCGCTGGATAAGCTGGGATTGCCGATTGTGCTGGTAATCGGGGATGCGGAATGGACGGCTTCCTTTGATCCCGCAAGCTATCCGAAGCTGCCGGCACGCACCATGTTTGTACGTGATTCCAGTTATGCTTCCTTGTCGGGTTTCATCCCGAATCCGGCAGCCCATGAAGCCGGTTATCCTCATCTGTTCGTCCTGGACCGTCAGGATCAAATCCGTTATACGGCTTCCGGATACAAGATCGGCACCGGGAAGGAAGCCCTGCAGATTGCATCCGCGATATTACAACCCTAGAAGGGATCGGAGTGAAGAGTAATGACGAAGTATATTACGGCGGGATACGCCGTCGATTCGGTTCTTCCCGACATGACGCATGAGGATCTATCGAAGTTGACGCATTTGAACGTGGCTTTCGGCCATGTCAAGAACGATGAAATCACGACCGAGCATCTGAAGAATGGCGAGGTGGTCCGGAACATCAAACGGGACCACCCGGATCTTACGGTGCTGCTGTCCGTTGGCGGCTGGAGTGCGGGCGGTTTCTCGGAAGCTGCCTCAACCGAAAAGGGAAGGGGCAGCATGGCCGCTTCCGCCATACGGGTGCTGGAGGAATACCCTTTTGACGGGATCGACCTGGACTGGGAGTATCCTTGCTATGGGGAGGCCGGCATAGCGTCCAGCCCGGACGATAAACGGAATTTCACCCTTCTGCTCCAGACGATCCGGGAGGCGCTGGATGCCAAGGGCTCCCAGGATGGCCGGCATTATCTGCTTACGATTGCGGCGGGGGCTGACCAGTACTATGTAGATGGCACAGAGATGGCCGAGGTGCAGCGGTACCTGGATTTTGTACAGCTGATGACCTATGATATGCGAGGCGGATTTCAGGTCCTGACCGGACATCATACGAATCTGTACACGCCAACCGGCGATCTGTTCCGAATCAGTACGGATGCTTCCGTGAACCTGTTCGTCCGTGCCGGTGTCCCTAAGGAGAAGATTGTCATCGGTGCCGCTTTCTACTCCCGTGTATGGAACGAGGTGCCGGACCGAAACCACGGCCTTCACCAAATGGCCGGCACCACTGGCGGCTATGGTCCGGCCTTTGCCGAGCTGGCTGCGGATTACATCAACAAGAACGGCTACGTTCGTTATTGGGATGAGGAAGCCTGTGCACCTTACCTCTTTAATGGCTCCAGCCTGATTTCTTATGACGATGAGGAATCGATTCAGTGCAAATGCGATTATGTGAAGGAACAAGGCTTGGCCGGGATTATGTTCTGGGAATACGGATGCGACCCGACCCATCGCCTGTTGGGCGCTATGCATCAAGGATTTCAGAGCAACCCTGTTGGGAAATAGGAAAAGCTGGCGGTGCGTGATGATCGGATCGCTCGATATGAGTTTAAAACATACGAAAACCTCCCTTGAACGGTATTGCTCAGGGGAGGTTTCTGTTTTATCCGGCAAAACCGGCACTCTTATTCGCCAACGTCCGAATCGTAATCCAACGCACTCCACGACGCCGACGTCCGAAGTCGTTATCCGACGCATTCCTCGACGCCAACGTCGGAAACCGTTATCCGATGTACTCCTCGTCGTCATCATCCGCGGAGTCGGCAGCGTTGGGGCTGTGCATTTTGCGATATTGGCCAGGCGTGTAACCTGTTTCTTTCTTGAATTTACGAATGAAGTTCGGCGTATCCAGGTAACCGACCCGGGTGATGATATCCTTCAATGGATCGGTTGTGTGCAGCAGCAGCCGGATGACCTCATCGATTCGTTTCTGCCAGATATATTGGGTGAAATTCATGCCGATCTTCTCCTTGAAGGAGCGGCTGAAATACGATGAAGAGATAGAGAATTTGGACGAGATCGTGCCCAGGCTGAGGTCGTAATCGGTGAAATTAGCGTCGATATAAGCGACGATTTCATCCATCAGGGAGCTCTCTTCCGTCTCGCTCTTCGCCTCGACATGGGCGCAGATTTCCGCGGCAAGGCCTGCCAGCTTCTTCTCCAAATCCTCCAGCGAGTCATAGGAAGTGACCCGTGGCAGCTGATTGACTACATGATGGATGCCAAGCTCGGATGCGGTCTTCAGCATCGTATTCAGAATATCGAAGCAAATGCAGCGCAGCAGCGGTACGGACGGCATTTCCGTCTTCAGGGTATTCAATGCGGTGGATACCATCTGAACCGCCACATCGTAACTGCCCTGCTTCAAGCTCTGAACCAGCTTCAGGAGCACATCCTTAGGGACCCAGAAGGACGAATCCTGCGCACCGGAACCCGAAAGAGCGTTGAAGAAGGTGCTGCTGCCCTGTCCATGCAGCATGGATGCTTCCAGCGCGGTCGTTGCCTCAATGAAGGATTGATTTAACTGCTCCGGGTAGCTGTAGCGGTTGCCTACCCCGATCGCTGGAGAGACGCCTGTGTGCTCGGCAGCGATCGATTGCAGGGCCAGGGCGATCGGCTCCATCCGGGCGTTAAGGCTCGCTTCATGCCCGGTTTCCGCATCAAATCCGACGATGAGGGCCAGCTGATCAGGCTGCGGCAGCTCCACTCCATAGGCGTATGCGGAAAATGCCGTCAGCTCCACATCGTTCATCAGCTGCATGACAGGCCGCCGTTCCGGATTGTCACCAATGGGAAGGGCGTGCGACTCCCAGCCCATGGTCACAACAAAATAATGGGAGCGGCTGAAGCGAATGCCCAGCTTCTCCGTATACTCGGCCGGGAATTCCCCGGTATGGCCGTGCTTCAGCAGCATGAGCAGAATATGATTTCGGGCATAGGGCTCTTGGAGATCGACGCGCTGGCTGTAATCATGCAGCGTCTTCTTGATCCATTCCAGCTCGTTGCTGGGTGTGGACGGTTCGGGATCATTCTTCAAGCGGATGAACTCCATCAAATCCGAAATCGGATGGTATTGCCTGCGGGCCAGCATGATGGCCAGAATGGTGCCCATCATCACCACGAAGGAGAATACCAGAACGATAAAAGTGCGAATATGAACGATGCGGCCGAAAAATTGGTTGCTTGGCATCGCGGTGACATAAGTCCAGCCCGTGTCGGATTTGACGGACACAACCGAATGGGGCTCTTGGTTCAACGAAAGGCTGTGCGTTCCCGGCTCAAGCGAGAACAGCGCGTTGACCTCCTGCTCGGTAATGGTCTCGCCTTTGTAATTGGCAGCCAGGACTTGTCCGTAATTATCGAAAATATAAGTCATCCCATGATAATCGCTGAGGATGGAGTCGATCAATCCCGTCAGATTGGATTCGTGGATGAAGTACATGACGGTGCCGTGAGCCGGCGTATTGTTGGGTGCGATCGGCACAAGGTATGCCAGCATGGAATTCTGGGTTTTGGTCCCTTGCACGACTTGTTCCGCCGGACGCATGGTCGGGATCTGGACGGAGTTTAAATCCCGGACCATCTCCGTTTCGTTCCAGCTCTTGAATTTGTAGCGGTCGGTAAAGACGTTCAGGTTCTCAAAGCCCTGGGACGAGTAAATGCTGTTATCTCCGCGGAAGAAGAGGAACAGCTCATCGATGATGGAACTGGTGGCTTTGTATTTGACCAAGGCCCCGATGGATTCCCGGCTGTAGTAGGGATGGTGGGTCCAATAGCGGGTCAGCTGCTCGTCGTAGGCTATCCGAAAGGCGATATCCTGAAGCTCCTTCATGCGCTCGTCGATGACGGTTTTAGCCTGGGTCAGTTGATTGACGTTGGTCTGCTCGATCTCGGAACGGAGCGTATCCACGGCATTGTGGTAAATGATGATGGTTAATATAACAAGAGGTATCAGGAAAATGGATATGTAGGACAGTGTGTATTTAAGCAGAAGCTTGGACTTGAAGTGATTCCATTTCATATCTGCAACCTCCCGGTATTTAGATTATAGAATGATAAGGTTTGAAGCTGAGCAAATTCTATAATCGCAAGAAAAACTTCCTCTAATCGCAGTCTGTATTTTGTAAAGTTCGTTAATAGACGTGTTTCTTTAAGATATCAGAAGTATAAACTCCGAGACATGGCCTACCTGATATCGCAACAAAAACAACATCTAAACGCAGTCTGTCTTCTCTAGAATGAAAGTCGATAGTCGTTTTTTCTTGTAGAAACTGGTAGCGCTATCATAAATGACGGCAAAGTCATAGCCCAAATGCCAAACCGTTAGATGATCCTACTAAAAATACTAGGAGAACTCGACTAATAAATCAATGGATCATTTCTAAAAATCATTGGAATCATGCCAAAAGTCTCAGATGAGGGATTTATGTAACGGGCTCCCGACGCACATGAGTAGAGAGAGAGGCAAAGGATGAGGCTGGGGATTTCGGTAGATGATTTGAAAATGTAATCATTTATAACATATATATGATAGATTATACTCATTATGGAAGATGTCCTCGGATACATTACATAATCATCGTGATATATTAAGACAATTTCTTTATTATAAAGTAAAACTAAAACAATATATCCAAGCTGTCAATTAATTTTTACTAGATACATCATTATAAGTGTCATATTATCTAACATAATGAATATAAAAGAGAACCCGTTGCCAGAACAACCTGCTTGCTTAGGCTGTCTAGTCACGGGTTCTTGAAGGTTCCGTCCAATTTCGGGGGAAACGGACGTGTATTAGGTTGCGCTGCCCTCTGCTTGAGAGAGCTGCAGCTGCTTGCGATAGATGAATCTGGAGATCGAAACGCTGATTTCGTACAGCAGGAACAGCGGGACGATCACGATCAAATCGGACATGATATCCGGCGGCGTAATGGTGACGGCCACGATGCAGAGCAGGAAGTAGGCTGATTTGCGCATCTTGGCCAGCCGATGCGGATTCACGATGCCGAGCTTCGTCAAAAAAACGACGATGGCGGGCATTTCGAACAGGAATCCGAATGGAACGGTCATATGAATCATGAACGTGAAGTATTTTTGCGCGGTATACATCGTTTGGAATGTACCTTCGGCCATACGCTGCATGAACTGCAGCACCATCGGGAACAACACGAAGTATCCAAAGCAGATACCGGCAACGAATAACACGCTGATTACGGGAATGAGCAGCACGGCCGAACGGTGAGTCCCATCAGGCAGCGCCGGCTGCACGAACCGCCATATCTGATAAGCGGCAATGGGAAGTGTAACGGTGACGGCCACAACGCCCGCAATGATCATATACACCCACATTACTTCGGAGGGACCGAGCAGAACGAGCTGCTTGTCCATGCCTCGTACCAGCCAGTGGTAGATCTTCTCGACGTAGATGAAGGCGGCCACCATCGCGACGAGAAACGCAAGCAGGGTGCGGATCAGGCGCTTCCGCATTTCTTCCAGATGCTCGATCGCGCTCTGGTCGTTCGGATTAGCTGTGCTGCTTATTGACCGCTGCAGCAGTTTGCGGAGCATCGTCTTTTTTTCCATTCTCGTCGTCTCCGTTCATCAAGCCGCGGGTTGCGCCCTTAAATTCGCTTAAGGTCCGCCCGAAAGCGCGACCGAGCTCGGGAAGCTTGGAGGGACCGAATATGATAAGTGCGATAATCAAAATAAGAATTAAACCACCGATTCCGATATTGCCAAACGGCATGATCCTCGCTCCTTTCGATTGGTATTATTCCAGTTTGAAGCCGCTAATCGCCACGACGGCGCAGCGCGCCATGTTTTCGCCGGAGCGGTGAGGCCATGTGCTGGTTGGTTTGCTGAGGTCCTCCGTATTCTCGCCCGGGTGTTGAACGGACAGGAAGAGCGTCTGCTCGTCGGGTGTGAAGAAAGGACCTGTAAGCTCGGATTCCACCGGGCCGGAAGCGAATTGCAGTGCGACCCCTTGATCCGGCCCACTTGTTGGAATCACAAACAGTCCGTTATTCATAAAGGATTTGTGAACGCCTTTGTTCTGGCTGCTGCTGGAGATGTCCGTCACGACCCACAGATCACCGTTCGAGTCGAACGCCAGGTTGTCCGGCGAGCTGAATCCGGATTGGCGTCCGCCTGCAGCAAAGATCTCAAAATCGAACTCCATGGCGGCCAGATCGTTGCCCGCTTCAAAGATACGCGTGATATGACCGTGGATGTTGCCGTGATTGTCGTTGTTCGTATGGCAGACAAACACGGTGTTATCAAACGGCGAGATTTCGATGTCCTCCGGACGGTCCGTTGGTGTTCCGCCGACAAGACGTGCAGCTTCCTGGCAAAAAGTGACCACGTCGCCTTGGGACTTGAATTTGGCTTGGGCCTCTTTATCCTCTGCGGCGGCCTTGGCTACGGCTTCCAAGGTGACCGGCATCCATTTGCCCGACTTCAGGTTGGCGACATACAGGGTTCCGTCTTCCAGAAGCGCGGAGTTGGCGCGGCCTTTGCTCTTGTCATATTTGTTCTTGCTGATGAATTTATAGACGCAGGCATCCTTCTTATCGTCGCCCATATAGACAACGATCCGGCCGTCTGCGGCAAGGCCCATTGCGGTATTCTCATGATTAAATCTGCCGAGAGCGGTGTGCTTTTTCAAGAAGGATTTATCAAACGGATCGACCTCAACGACCCAGCCGTAATGCGTATCCGGCAAGTTAGAGACCGCTGCGGTGTCCTCGAAATTCTCTTCACAAGACAAGACCGTATTCCAAAGCGTCACGCCGCCGGAGCAGTTGGCAAACGTGCCGGTAGCCGTCGTTGCGCCTTTCAAGGCAGGGATGCCTTTGGCTGGGCCGGTGATATCGAATTTGCTGAAGCCGTTGATGCGGCGGGCATGGGTGGAGGTGGTGTCCATTTTCCAAACGCCCTTCTCGTCACGGTATACTTCGATGACCGACATGCCTTGGTAATACAGGTTTTTATGAATTTGATCCGCCGTCATCTTCCCGTCCTTCACAGGTCCGATCGAGAAGATGGTGGAGTATTCATGATTGTTGACCAGGAGGCCGCGGACGTTGGAGCCCTTAAGCGGGAAAAATGCGTTGTAATCACAGCCGGAGCCGAACTTTTCGCCAGCCGGGTTGATCACGTCATCGAAAGCGGCAATGACATCATATTTAAAGTTTTTAGGCAGGACGAGCTGGTCTGCTTTGGTTGGTTCGATTGGTTCGAAGTAGCCGCTGACCCGATTCGTTTTGAATCCGAACAGATGATTTGCGGTTCCGGACATGGCCGAAGCTTTCCCTTCCAATACACCTAAGCCTGCGGAAGCGGCTGCCAATGCGGTTGCGCCCGTACCCAGATAAGACAGAAACGTTTTGCGGTCCATCGTTTTATTCAAGCTTATCCACCCCTAATGTATAAATTGCCATCAGGACAAGTTTATAGGGGAAGTGTTAAGGGAATATCATCGGTGAATGGTGGAATTGTAAAAATAAAGTCATCTTGGTATGGTACACGATTCTAGTTTTAATAACTTGGCCTAACTGCCAGGTGATGGTGCCAGAATGAACAGATTCAGTTATTTGGGCTTTAGGGTGAATTGATTGGATTGCATTGATGGATGGATTGTGTGGATCGACCGACCGTCCAACCGACCGTCCGATTTGTAACGATTAACCTCACGTGTCGAACGGATAGAATGAATCGAAGGACGCGAATGGATTGATGGACGTATTGTATCGATAGGGGGAGGCTTGTTTGTCCGCGGAATACCAGGCGCTGCTTGAGCGTATTGACTGTTGTAATGATTTGAGGACAGAGGTTCCGCTATTACGTCTCGATTGGTGGGTTTGGGGTTTAATGAGGACACCAGATCCGTTATTACATAGAATATGGCTGTTAATCGTGGTATTTATAGTAGATAGCGGATTCTGAGTCCGGAAGTACGGGGAAAATTGCTGTTTTTTTCGAAATAACGGATCTAGTGTCCATTAGTTTGTTTATTCGTCTCTTGGATATCTGCAAGAACTGTTGCATGCTCCCGTCAGTACTGCAATACAAGCGGAGTTTATAGGTATGGGATCATATTGGACTGGTGCAACGTTTTGAGGACGGAGGATCCACACTAAGTGCGGATCAAGATATAATAAGAAGGGGATTCCCCTTTCAGTATAAAGAACCATATAGACTGATTAATCAGCCTATATGGTTCTTTATTATGTTTAATTAAGGTTATACCGCTGCCGCATCTGCTCAGCCATGACACGAATCTCCTCAGAGCCTGGCATCGTAAACCTGGAAGCTGCTTCAGCCAAATCCGTGCCTGCTTGCCATCCTCGCATGACTTTTTTGACGGCTGCCGTAAACTGGCGTACGGCGTTCTGGCTGGTCCCGATGTTCGTAAGCTCCTCAAGGCTGGCGGTGCTGTTGGCCTCTACTAGAGGATAATGCTTGGGGTCTGCTCCCGCAGCGGCAATATCATAGAAGGAACGAACCAGCCGGGCGCGCTCGCTGCCCGAACCCTCGGCGATGATAAAAGCCTGGATAATGAAGGCTTTACGTTGCCGCCGCTGGGCAATGCCGCAGAATTTAAAGCCGCATATGCTTAAATCGAACGTTCCGGGACAGAAGGCACCGGCAATTTCGCCGGTATCTACGTTTTGTCCGGTGCCGCGGAGGGCTTCCCGGATCAGCGCCACCATGATTTCAAAGTCTTGATGAAAGTCAGGCGCCGGTCCCGCAGAGGAAAAGGGTAGGATGAGGGACAGGTTCACCACGCCGGCATCCAAGGGTACTGCGGCACCGCCCGAATGGCGGACGGCAGTGTCATAGCCGAGGGAGCGAAGCATGACTTCCCCTTGCGGCGCATGGGGGAGACGGCTGTCGCGGACGCCCATCACAAAAGAACGCGGATGCCGCCACAGATGGCAGACGGCAGGCCCGCCTTCTCCGGTCAGCCTGCATAGGAGCTCATCCAGCGCAAAATGGTACAGCACGTCCTGGTGCGATAAATCGTGGGTCCGGTCGAGCAGCAGGACGGGTTGATCTTCAGGTAGTGACAGCGGAATATTCACGCTTTCTTGCGCCTCCTCTAACATATGGATCGTGCAAAAGACCATGGAAGAATTTTGTCTTCCGAGGGGGAGCTCGATCGTTATTTTCTCTGAACAGCATACCATAAATTCAGACAGAAGCGGCGAGCCTCGCCTTTCTGAGTTGGGGACTTTCGCTGCCTGAGCAAGCTCACGGCAATCGGTCAACGTCGGCCTGAAAGCTTACACCTCTTGCGAGGGGCAATTGATAATAAGGGAGGAGCCCCCAATAGATATCAGAAGTATAAACTTCGAAACATGTTCTCCTGATATCGCAAGAAAAACTTCTTCTAACTGCGGTCTGTCTTTTGGGAATGTACGTCGATCGACGTTTTTGTTAAGATATCAGAAAGTATAAACTTCGAAGCTTGTGACTTCCTGATATCGCAAGAAAAACTTCTTCTAAATGCGGTCTGTCTTCTGGGAGTGTACGCCGATCCACGTTTTTGTTATAATCCGAGTAAGTTTATTGTCTTTGTTAGTGATTTTCGTTTCGTGGAGAATGATTTCACTTCATATATAAAGGAGAATATCATGGAGATTTATAATAGTGTGGTGGATATGATTGGTCAGACGCCAATGGTGAAGCTTCGGCGATTAGTGCTTGCAGGCGTAGCCGATATCTATGTAAAGCTCGAGAGATTCAATCCTTCCGGCAGCGTAAAGGACCGCGCGGCGTATAATCTGATTCATACCGCAGAGGAACAGGGCCTGCTCCAACCGGGTGGCACCATTATTGAACCAACGAGCGGGAATACCGGCATTGGCCTGGCGATGATTGCGGCCGCCAAGGGCTATCGGGCTATCCTGATTATGCCGGACAACATGTCCAAGGAACGGATAAATATATTGAAGGCGTATGGCGCGGAGGTCGTGCTGACACCGAGCAGCGAACGCATGCCGGGCTCCATTGCCAAAGCGCTTGAGCTCAGGGAGCAGATTCCCGGAAGCTTCATTCCGCAGCAGTTCGAGAATGCGGCCAACCCGGACATTCACAGGGTGACGACAGCGCCGGAAATATTGGAGCAGATGGAAGGACGGCTGGACGCCTTTGTGGCGACGGCAGGAACGGGCGGCACCGTAACCGGAACCGGAGAAGAGCTGAGGAAGTCCTTGCCGAACCTGCACATCGCGGTAGTCGAGCCGAAGGGCTCGCCCGTGCTCTCCGGCGGACAGCCTGGACCGCACAAGCTGGTGGGCACGAGCCCGGGCTTTGTACCGAAGATTCTGAATACGAGCGTATATGATGAGATCATCCAGATCGCCGACGAGGATGCGTTGCAAACGATGCGGGATTTGGCTCGCAGGGAAGGAATCCTGGTAGGACCGTCCTCCGGCGCGTCGGTATTCGCTGCTCTTCGCGTAGCGAAGCAGCTGGGGGAAGGGAAACGGGTTGTCTGCATTGCCCCGGATACAGGAGAGCGGTATTTGAGCATGGATATTTTCTAAGAGAGAAGGACCTCCGGTTAACCGGAGGTCCTTT
>NZ_BIMF01000005.1 GCF_004000945.1 Paenibacillus lautus NBRC 15380 | reverse complement strand
CGCCGCGCCAGGAGCGAATGCGACAGTGCCCGCACCCGCTCCTGCTCCAGCTGCGGGAGCTGCTGCACCGCCGCCTCCTGCAGCTCAGCCAACCGCTGCTGCTGCAGGTCAAGCAGGCGGACAAGCGGCCTCCCTGCCTACAATACCTGCCCCTGTCACCAGTGGCGCAGCAGCGACTACACCAGGGGCCCTCGCCACGCCAGGGAGTCCGGCGAATGCGAACCAGCAAGCTGTCCCGAATGCTCAGGCCGGTGCCGTGACTCAGCCGGGCTTAACACAGCCGGTTGTGCCATCCGGCCAGCAGAATATCGCCCTAGGCGTACAGCAAGCCATTATGGCCTCAACGCCGCCTGGTGAATCGGCGCTTGCCCTGCAAGACACGCTGAAGGGAGTATTGCTTCAGGTGTTATCCAGCCAGGATGCACCGCCTGCCCTAAAGGAAGCGGCACAGCAAGTCGTTCAGCATTTAACGGGCCAGCAGCTCTTGTTAAACACCGATCGAACGGCACCGTTCGCGCAGGTCACGATGTTCATACCTCTGCATGGTGTCGACGGGGAACAGACTGCATCCGTACATATTCAATCGCGCAGAGGCCGCAAAGGCGAGCTGGATGCGACCAACTGCAGGCTGTTGTTCGACTTGGACATGAAATTTCTGGGTCCGACCTTGATCGATGTGCAGGTCGTTGACCGGATTGTCAGCCTCAACTTTCGGAATGATCAAAGTTATGCCGCTGAGCTGTTTGAGGGGAAAAAGGAAGAGTTGGCTCAGGCTGTTTCGTCTATCGGCTACCAATTGCTCAGCGTAAAAACAGAACCGCTGCCCCTAGCTGCGCCGCCTACTTCAGACACGTCCGTGCAGGGAACGGCAGCAGAATACACCCCGCAAACCTACAAAGGGGTGGATATGCGAATATGAATAAGCTTGAGAAAGAGCAAGGGGAACTAACGGCCATGAAAAAGGCGGTCGCCCTTAAATATACGCCCGGCGAGAGCGAAGCGCCGGTTGTGGTTGCCAAAGGGCAAGGGAAACTGGCGGAGTCTATATTAGACAAGGCCAAAGAGCATGGCGTCCTTGTCCAGGAAGATGCCGCTTTGGTGGAGATTCTCTCCAAGCTGGATCTGGATCAGCAGATTCCGGAGGAATTGTACCAGCTGGTTGCTGAAGTGCTGACATATGTTTATCGTGCGGATCGTCAAGCGAAGGATGGAGGGATGATGACGTAATGACCTCACCATCCGGAAAAAAGGACAACCGCAAACAAAAAGGAGCGGCTGCCGAAGAGCTGGCGGCCGCTGCCCTGATTGAAAAAGGATACCGGGTTCTGGACCGGAATTGGCGCTGCCGCACTGGAGAATTGGACATCGTTGCCGAAACAGGGGAGACCCTTGTGGTGATTGAGGTCAGAAGCCGGAGCGGAACGACCAGCTTCGGTACGCCTTCCGAGTCCGTGAACGCCCGCAAAGTGATGCAGGTCCGAAACACGGCCCAGCAGTACGTTCATCATAAGCGTTATTATGAACGGCCGATCCGGTTTGATGTTATCTCGGTTATGCTTCGCGCAGATCTGACGCCTGTCTCGATGGATCATATCGAGAATGCATTTTAGATGGGTGCGCATCTATAAGGATTACAATAAAAAATAAGGTGATGGAGCTGAGCTCTATCACCTTATTTGCGTAGGACAGGTTGTTTTATTCAATAGGAGCAAGCTTCCAGACAGTTGTTATCCAGATCAGAGAAAGTGAAATTGTTGCCCCGTTACTCCAGGATAATATCGACACGTACTCCGTTTTCTTTCAGATGCTGATAAGCCTCCTCGACATTGGAGACATAAAATTAAACAGGGCATGTCGCGGCTCGAAGTACTTCGCTTCCCCCGTGGGTTATCGACTCCATTTTTATAAACGAGTTGTTTCTTCGGCGGTGATAAGTTGGCGATCCAGCTGACGGTATTGAATCGCTTCTGCGACGTGCTGGCTCTGTATTTCATCGGATGCCTCCAAATCGGCGATGGTTCTGGCCAGCTTCAGGATGCGGTCATAAGCGCGCATGCTCAGGCCCAGCGTATCGATTGTTGCTTGCAGAAGCTCAGCCGAGTCCTTGTCCAGCACCGCATGTTTCCTCAGGAAGCTGCCGAACAGTTCGCTGTTCCAGCTGAACGGAAGCCTGCTGTAGCGTTTCAATTGGATCTTTTGTGCCGCATAGACATGATTCCGCATTTGTTCGGAGGATATAGGTGTCGCGCTTCCCGGCCATTCCTTGGGCCGCGGCACGTCCACTTGAAGGTCGATCCGATCCATCAAGGGCCCTGATATTCTAGCGCGGTATTGAGCAATTCGTGTAACGCTGCACGTGCAGCGCTGATGGGGGTGATCACTGCCGTAATAACCGCACGGACAGGGATTCATCGAACAAGCGAGCATGAAATGCGCCGGGAAGGTAAATACCGCCCGTGCCCGGCTGATGGTTACTTCACGATCCTCCAGGGGTTGGCGCAGTACCTCCAGCACATGCCTCGAGAACTCAGGAAGCTCGTCCAGAAACAAAATGCCTTTATGGGCCAGACTGACTTCCCCCGGCTTCGGAATGGTGCCGCCTCCGATGAGCCCGCCGGCCGAAATGGTATGGTGAGGAGACCGGAAGGGACGTCTTGTCATCAATCCATCGGATGGCTTTAGCTTTCCGGCAGCGCTGAAGATTTTCGTTGTAGTCAACGCTTCTTGATCCGCCAGCGGCGGCAGTATGGTAGGGAGGCGCTTCATGAGCATCGTTTTTCCAGTACCCGGGGGCCCAATAAGCAGAATATTGTGCATGCCCGCGGCTGCGATGGTCAGGGCGCGTTTGATATGCTGCTGACCGATTACATCTCTATAGTCTTCCATCTGCTTGTCCTGCAGGCCGTCCCCTTGTGTTTTGCTTAAATGCGTTGACCGATCATATTTGAGCTTGGACAGCGAAACGGTAAAGCTTGTAGCTCCCCCAGTTTCGCTATTATGGCTGTTATCATCGGGCTCTTCCTGGACAAGCTCCTTTAAATGCTGGAGCCCATAGACCTCGATTCCCCCGATCAATGCGGCTTCCGCAGCATTTTCTAGCGGGAGAAGAACACCTGCATACCCTTCTTTTTTTGCTTGCTCTACCATCGGCAGAACCCCCGTAACGGGCCTGAGCGTGCCATCCAGCGCAAGTTCGCCGATGATCAACATTTGTCCGGCATTTGAAAAGGTCCATTGCTCGCTTGTTAGCAAAATGCCGACAGCGATTGCCAGATCGAAAGAAGAACCCTCTTTCCGGAGATCTGCCGGGGCGAGATTGACGGTTACCCGTTTTAGGGGATAGGCAAAACCGCAGTTTTTAATCGCTGCCCGTACCCGTTCGACGGATTCCCGGATGGAGGAGTCGGGCAGACCGATGATGGAGGTTTGGGGCAGTCCGTTCGCCAAGTCCACCTCCACCTGGATGACAACGCCGTCAATGCCGTGCAAGCAAGCGCTGTGAAGTTTTCCGTACATAATAAAAGCACCTCTTTTCAGATATCAGTGGATAGAATCGTAATAGAACATCCATGAATCGAAAAGGGTGCTTCCTCATTTTCGCTGGGTGATTCTAGTCCGTATTGTAAAAGTTTACCTCCTACATGTCAATTCGTGATCCTCTTCCAAAACCTTGTCGGGCAGGCAAAAGCCCAGTCGTGATGCTGTTTAAATCGCAAAGCGGATCAAGATCGATGAGATCGTTCAGTCGGATGAGGGATTTTGAATTACAAGAAAAGAACCCTTAAATATAGAAGGGTTCTTTTCTTGTATAAAACATTTAATAAACTGCGTTATGCCAAACGTTCAATAACAATAGATGCACTTACGACTGGCGTACCTCCACCGATATCGCCTTGTAAAGTTAATGCTCCCATATTGTCCATACGATTCAGGGTCAAGACCCCGCCAGCTGTTAAAAAGGCTACGACCTGGCCTTGGTATGGCTGATTGCCTGCATTCGTTCCATAATTGCTGCAAGGAACCAGGGCTGGAACTGCCGGACCGGCTGCATCTGGATCAAAGAACAAACCAAATGCATTCACACCCGGGGTTGGGAATACCTCCCAACTTATATTATATACGCCTGTTTCATTGACAGTAAATGTTGAAGGAGCAGTGAACGTAAGGGCTGTTCCACCAATTATAGGAGGATTGTTGAAGGTCACTGCGCCTCCTTGAGCACCAGGTGCTGGAGCAGCGGCTGGAGATTGCGCTTCCGTACTACATACAAAAGCAAATGATGAAACGGCGGCCGGCCCTGTCGCTCCAGTTGCTCCAGTTGCTCCAGGGGCTCCAGCGGGTCCAACAGGTCCTTGGATTCCTTGAGCTCCAGGAAGTCCCTGTGGCCCGGCAGGTCCTTGAGGACCAGGAATACCTTGTGCTCCGGCAGGTCCTTGAGGTCCTTGAGGTCCAGGGACAGGTCTTACATTAATATTAGGTGGCGGGCAGGAGAGATTTATAACCTTTCTCTTTTTACATACGATTTCTTTTTTCTTCTTCCCTTTACAACAGGTGAGAGATCTCTTTAGTGGTTTTTTGTGTAATTTTCCAATAGAACTTTTCAATATGAGCACCTCCTTAGGATGTACTTGCAGGATATGTCACATAACCTGAGAATGAATAGATGGCTACCTAAGGAATTACTAGTCTGAAGTCCATTTATCCAAAAAGGGGCGATTGTAACTCGATGTTCATCCGCCAATTTAAATTGAAGTATGTATTGCCCAGTCAATCACGGTCTTATTTGTGTTAGATAAAGTGAACGTTCCATTGCACCTCCCAAGTCAAGATCCGTTTTCGGATCTTGACTTTTTTTCATAAACTTATGAGATTTCTACCAGTTTCTATCGCTTTGTCATCGTTGTAGAACATCTTTCATTCCAAAGGGTGCTTTCATTCAATAGGCTATGACCCAGCCACGACGCGGGATCTGAGCGGTGAATGTACCGTGGTTCAGAAAGTTGTCACTTTTTCAGAATCGTAGCTTCAGGCAATAACGGGAAGGAATGTAAGTAGTCAAAGCACGGGTCCGGCAAGTAGAATCAAAATCATAAACGACATGCTGCCTTAAGAGCGGCTGGCGTAACATCATCAATACATAAGGGAGAGGGTTGCGTGAAAATTTGGAACCGAAAGCTCGGGTTGGTGGCATTGGCCGCCGTTATAACCGGCACATTATTGAGCGGCTGCTCAAAAGAAAACGCGGTAAAAGAGGAGAATCCTGAAAACGCCGCCTTAGGCAAGGAAGTCACACTAGAGATGATGACCTTCTCTCACACGAACTGGCCCTATAAGGAAAACTGGCCGATTTATAAGTACTTAAAAGAAGAAACCGGCATCTCCTTCAAGGTACAACCCGTGATGAGCGATTACACCACAACGATGAACCTGGCGATATCCTCGGGCGAGATACCGGATCTTATGATGGTCAACAGTCTGAATGCCGCCAATACCCACGGGGCCAGTGGAGCGTTTGTCGACTATTTCGAGCATTTGGAACAGATGCCAAACTATAAGAAGTTTCTCGAGGACCATCCTGAAGTGAAGGCAGCTATTCTGTCTCCTGAGGGGAAGAACTATTTTATGCCATTGTACGGACTCGAGCAGCAATCCAGGCGGTCATGGCTTTACCGGGATGATGTATTCAAAAAACACAATCTGACGCCACCGACGACTTACGACGAGCTGTATACCGTCGCGAAAAAATTAAAGGAATTGTATCCGGACAGCTTCCCGATTGCCGTGTTTAACGGTTTGAGTCCGCTGGTCAATATGGCACCTGCGTTTAATACCAACAGCAGCTACTATTACGACTTCGAGAAGAATGAATGGCGCTACGGTCCGACAGAGGACAACTACAAGAAAATGGTTGAGTATATGAATAAATTTTACACGGAGGGATTGGTTGCGCCCGACTTCATGGCACATAAACGTAAGCAATTTAATGATCTGCTGCTTCAGAACAAATCGTTTATTGCCAGCGATTATATTGGCATCATGGACGAACTTCCGTTAATGCTTGGGGATAAGGCATCCGAGTTTAGTCTCGATTATATGGTTCCTCCTGTTGGAACGCCGGATGGCAAGTCCCACAATGTATTTGCCGGATTGCAGTCCGACGGCTTTGCGGTGGCGGCAAATTCCAAGGAGCGGGATCGGCTGCTGCAGTACCTGGATTTCTTGTTCTCCCCCGAAGGAATTGAGCTGGCAACCTGGGGCAGGGAAGGGGAGACATTCACAACCGAGAACGGGGTTCGCAAATTCAACACGGATTACAAAGAGTTCGGGGACTTGAGAACCAAGACGGGCATCGCAACAATCGGAGCACATACGGTATTGGATATGACGGCTTACGAGTCTATGTATTCCCCAAAAATGCGGGAAGCGATGAAAATCGCGCCTGACCATGAAACGAAACCGCAGCCAAGGCTTGCGTATACGAATGAAGAAAATGAAGTGCTGAGCATGGTCGGCGAAACCGTGAAAAAGTTCCATGAGGAGCAGATTGCCAAGTTCATTCTAGGACAGAAACCGATGGATGATTGGGATGCTTACGTTAATGAAATAAACAAGCTTGGCGTGCAGCAGGTGCTGGATGTTCATAAGAGTGCTTATGAGCGGACGCAAAAGTTCTTGAATGAAGCCAAGTAATTTAAACGGAATGCCATGCCGTTAGATGAACGCAGGGGCTCTCTTTTACGGACCGGCTCTTCGGATGCGTTTCAAGCCTGGTCCCGGTCCGCAAGGGGAGCGGCTTGCAGATACAGCATGGATTTCGCTGCAAAAGGAGGAAACGTTTTTTGCAAGCACAGAATCCGGGTTTCTTGAAGAAAGTGAAGCGGGACAAATACCTGCTGCTGCTGCTTCTGCCCTGTGCTCTTTATTACATCATCTTTAAGTATGTTCCCATATTCGGCATTTCGATCGCCTTTATGGACTACAACTTATTTAAGGGGATCACGGAGAGTGACTGGGTAGGTTTTAAATATTTCAGCATGTTTTTTAGCACGCCTGACTTCTGGCCAGTTCTCAGAAATACATTCCTGCTGGGCTTATACAAGCTGATCTTCGGCTTTCCGGCCCCCATCATACTTGCGTTACTCATTAATGAAGTGAGCAAATCGTTTTTGAAACGGTTTGTCCAGACGGTCAGCTATCTTCCGCACTTTATATCCAACGTGGTTGTAGCGGGGATCGCGGTTATGTTCCTATCTCCGACAGGCGGGGTGGTCAACCAGCTGCTGAGTGCGATCGGACTCGAACGAATCAACTTTTTGGTTGAGGCCTCCTGGTTCAGGTCGATTTATGTAACGACCGACGTATGGCAGCATATTGGGTGGGGGACCATTATCTATTTGGCTGCTTTGACGGCAATCGATCCGCAATTATATGAAGCGGCACGGATAGATGGGGCTAACCGGTGGAAGCAGACGCTGAACATAACACTTCCCGGCATCGCGCCAGCAATCGTGATCATCTTGATACTTGATATCGGAAAAATACTGGAGATCGGCTTTGAGAAAGTATACCTGCTCGCGACTCCGGCCACTTACGAGACAGCCGATATTATATCCACCTATGTGTACAGGGTCGGCTTAACGCAAGGCAACTACAGTTATGCCACGGCGATTGATCTGTTTACCGGCATCATCAGCTTTATCTTCATTATCGCGGCCAATTCGTTCAGCCGGCGAGTTAGCGGAAGCAGCATCTGGTAAAGGAGGAACGTAATGAAACCGAAATGGAACTGGTTTGACGCGCTCAATGCCTTGATTCTTTCCGGGATTGTGATGGCGTGTCTATACCCGTTTGTTTATATGCTGGCCGTGTCCCTCAGCGATTCCGCATCGATCGCCTCCGGGGAAGTATGGTTATGGCCGAAGGGCTTCAACCTGGATATGTATCAGTATGTGTTCGAGGACGGACGGGTGCTGAAAGGATATAAGAACACCCTGATTTATGTGATTATAGGGACCGCCATTTCTTTGATTGTAACGGCACTTGGGGCTTATGCGCTGTCCAAGACCAAGATGGTCATGGGCAAACCGATCTTGATGCTGATCGTTTTTACGATGTTTTTTAACGGCGGGATGATTCCGACGTTTCTGGTCGTGAAGGAGCTTGGCTTTGTCAACACCCTATGGGGCATGGTGCTGCCCGGAGCGGTAGGCACCTGGAATCTGCTTATCATGCGAACTTTTTTCATGGGCATGCCTCAAGAGCTTGAGGAATCCGGAAAAATAGATGGACTGTCTGAAATCGGGATTTTCTTCCGGATTGTGCTCCCGCTATCCAAGCCGGTGCTGGCCACCATCGGCTTGTATTATGCCGTAGGGATGTGGAATAACTTCATGGGGCCGCTGCTGTATCTGCGGGATGCCGATATGCAGCCCCTCCAGGTGATTTTAAGAAACATCGTGCTGTCGGGGCAATTGACGGGAACGGACGGTCCGGTTGTGGGCGATATCGTGGTGGTGGAGGATGGCTTGAAATTCGCTACCATTATGGTGTCCACCTTGCCGATCCTGCTTGTCTATCCGTTTATACAGAAGTATTTTGTAAAAGGGGCTTTGATTGGCTCTGTTAAAGGTTAAAGCGGCCGGCCGCTCACCTGTGTGTTATCGGACCCAGTTGGTTTTCCGGTAATCACCGGGTGTTTGGCCGGTTATTTTTTTGAACATGCGGATAAAGGAAGTGACATTACGGTAGCCGATCCGGTTGCCTACTTCCTGAATCGGCATGTTCGTCGTCTCCAGCAGTACTTTCGCTTTTGTGATTCGAATCGCATTCAATTGGTCGCTGAAATTGCTCCCCGTCTTCTCTTTAATATACCCGGACAGATAAGTAGGCGACATGTTGAGTTTATAGGCAAGCTGCTCAAGTGATATTTCTTCAGCGTAATGGGACTCCAGATAATGAATGACAAATTGAATGATATCGTAATGCTCCTCCCGTTTCAGACGGATCGCATGGGTTGCATGGGCGAGCTCGTCGAGTAGGACTTCCCGGTATTGCTCGGGGGTTATGCTGTAAGCAAGCCTTTCGGCGTAATCCGGAAGCGCGTCGGTATTGATTTTCAGCAGTTCTACTGTCCTTCTCATGCGGACCGAGACCGATTTGGCAAAGTGGCTTAGTTGATCGGCCGTGGCCTCTTGCCTCTGCAATCGATCCAGGGCGCGCTCAATGAGCGATTGGCAGCTGCTCTCGTTGCCGGCCTGTAAATTCACGTAAAACTCGTGTTCCTGTTCGGCAGTAAATCCTGTTACATCTTCACGGCGTTCCTTCTCCCAGATAATCTGAGTTTCCTCAATCGGCATGGCTTGTTGCAGGAGCGACAGGGCTTCTGCATAAGCCCGGTCAAAATCAGAGGTTTGCTGGAACACGGACGAAACCGCAATATTCACGAGATAGGTGCTTTGATCTTGATCAAAAATCTGTTTGAGCTGACTGAGACACTGCTGCAGCATGTCAGATTTTTCATGTGTATACACAATGGATAAAATTTGCTTGCCCTCCATCTGAAGGGTGTGGGATAGAGGAAACGATGCTTGTATCTGCAGCGTGATCATATCTTTGATCTTGCCGGTCGCCCGTGTCATTAAGGCATCAAGCTGACGAGAAGGGACGTGCCGGTACCTCAACTGATAAACGAGAACCATGAATGCACCCTCGCCGACCCAAAGCTCTTTGGAAGCAGCGGTATCAAGGGCAATGTTTTTGAACTGGGCCAAATAATGGTAGCTGGTCAACAACGGTTTGGTATGGTCCATCCATTCCTTGATGATCTTCCGTTCGTGCTGCAAACCCTTCAGGTGGTTGGAAATGGCGCTGAATTCGGCAATGCTCCCTTGATATAGCTCCATCTCCGCCTGCCCCAGTCCCGTCACCATTCTCTTTAACGGTTGGTTGATATTGCGAGAGAAGACCCATGATGCCAACGTGCCTATTAGCAGGGTAGCAGCAAATAACAGCACGGCAATCCAGTTCATGCGGCTGATGCTTTGATTAAGCTCGTTATGCGGGATAATAGAGATATAGGTAAGACCGGAGCGGGCGCCCTTTTCGAAAAAGTAATAGGATCCCTTCTCGATCATCCATTCCGATTGGCCGTCCCATTCCGGCAGTGGGAGGGATTTCGCATCCGGAGCGGATTCGTACAGGGTAGTTCCCTCCGAGTCCACCAGCAGAAAACGGGAACCGGCCATTCCTTTATAGGATTCATACCAGCTTTTCATATTTACGAAAGCTATGATCTTCCAGGGACTGCCCTGTACATTTGTAATTAGCGGCATCAGCTGCAGGTCACTCTTCTCTGTCCCGATGGAGAAAGTGCTGCTGGGGAACATTTGCAGAAAGCCGTTTGTGTGATCACTCCGTTTCCAGAACTCGTACGGATAGGAGTCGCTTACGTAGTAATGGTTAAACATGCGGTCATCATCGACAATGCCATCCCGTTCAAGCAGGAAGGACTGATTCTGGTAGTAGATCATGACATTGCTCAAGTGATAGTAAGGCTGGCTTACCAGGGTCCGGATCTGATCCATCACCATATCCACCTGCAGATAATCGATGCCTTTCTTTCCGCCGGAATCGGCCTGCCTGCTGATATTGCCGACAAATTCATCGTGCTGAAGGTTGAGGAGGAGATTCTTCCAAGTGGAGTATTGTTTCTCAAAATGATCTACGGTATTTCGAATCAGGGTCAGATTGTATTTGACAATTTCATTGTGAACATGACGGGAGTAGAATGTCATCGACCATAGGTTGTAGGAGGAGAGCAGGAAAATCACGACGAGAAAATACACCAGCATTTTGACAAATAATGAATGCAGCGGGAAAAATGACTTCAACCAACTCATGCTGAATCTCCTTATGAATGCGTTCACTAATCTTTCAATCATTCTAACGGATAGCAGAAAAAGGATAAAGAGTTTTATTTTGCGTCACAGTTTATCACAAACAAAAAGGGATTTAATGGTATAATAGTAGTGGATGTACCAATTATTATGGGGATGGGAGAGGGAATCGAGATGACCATATTATGGGGAAATATCATCATTACACTAGTTGCAGGATTGTTAGGCATTGCCGTTGTCGTATTGGGGATTATCGGATTGATAAGCTTTGCACGAAAAAACAAATGATTTTACATATTTCTCCAATTTATATCTGGAAGGAATCATACCCATGCCAAATAGAGTGGATAAACGGTGAACTTTTTAAGGTAAGCGTTTTAAAAACATGTTACAATAGCTTGGGTTTAATATATAAAGGTTGACAGGGAAATCTTTCATAGATTCGTTCCGTGTCAGCCAGCCTTGTTCCAGTCATGTTGATAGGAGGATTCGAGAATGAATATCCATGAATATCAAGGAAAACAAGTACTGAAGCAATATGGAGTAGCTGTTCCGAACGGCAAGGTAGCGTTTACGGTAGAAGAAGCAGTTGAAGCTGCACAATCTTTGGGCAGTCCCGTAACCGTTGTCAAAGCACAAATCCACGCAGGCGGTCGGGGTAAAGCCGGCGGCGTTAAAGTGGCGAAGAACCTGGATGAGGTTCGTGCTTATGCTGAAGAAATTCTGGGCAAGGTGTTGGTGACTCACCAAACGGGTCCGGAAGGCAAGGAAGTCAAGCGTCTCCTCATTGAAGAGGGCTGCGATATTCGCAAAGAGTATTATATCGGTGTGGTCGTTGACCGTGCTACCGGCCGTGTCGTTTTGATGGCGTCCGAAGAAGGCGGTACCGAGATCGAAGAGGTTGCAGCAGCAACTCCCGAGAAGATTTTCAAAGAGGTCGTAGATCCAGCGATCGGACTTCAAACATTCCAAGCACGGAAATTAGCGTATTCCATTAATATTCCGAATGAACTGGTAGGGAAAGCCGTTCAGTTCATGCTGGCCTTGTATAAGGCATTCGTAGAGAAGGATTGCTCTATCGCTGAAATCAATCCGCTTGTCGTAACCGGTGACGGAAACGTCATGGCTCTGGATGCCAAACTCAACTTTGATTCCAATGCGCTGTTCCGTCATAAAGACATCCTTGAACTGCGTGACCTGGACGAAGAAGATGAGAAGGAGATCGAAGCATCCAAATACGACTTGAGTTACATAGCTCTGGATGGCAACATCGGCTGTATGGTTAATGGTGCCGGTCTTGCCATGGCTACGATGGACATCATTAAGTACTATGGCGGCGACCCTGCTAACTTCCTTGATGTTGGGGGCGGTGCAACAACGGAGAAGGTAACGGAAGCCTTCAAGATTATTTTGTCCGATCCTCAAGTAAAAGGAATTTTTGTCAACATCTTCGGTGGTATTATGCGCTGTGACGTTATTGCTACCGGTGTTGTCGAAGCAGCGAAACAGCTGGGACTGACTCGTCCGCTTGTTGTACGTTTGGAAGGAACGAACGTAGACCTCGGCAAGCAGATTTTGGCTGAGTCCGGTCTTAATATCGTACCTGCTGATTCCATGGCCGACGGAGCACAGAAGATCGTCTCCCTCGTTCAGTAATATTTCATTCCTGAAGGGGCATGGCACGATGGGCTTCTTAGCCCTGCCGTGCGGTTGCTTTCATTTTCAAATAACAATAGGGGATGTGAATCAATCGTGAGTATTTTGATCGATAAAAATACAAAAGTTATCACGCAAGGGATTACAGGTAAAACAGCCCTTTTCCATGCAAAAGGCGCCCTGGATTACGGTACACAGATGGTCGGGGGAACTTCCCCTGGCAAAGGTGGAACCGAAGTCGAAATTACGCTTGAGAACGGCGAAACCGTCAAATTGCCGGTTTACAATACCGTTGAGGAAGCCAAAGCAAAAACGGGCGCAACCGCTAGCGTAATTTATGTGCCTCCGGCTTTTGCAGCCGATTCCATTCTGGAGGCCGTTGATGCCGAGATGGATCTGGTTATCTGTATTACGGAAGGCATTCCGGTGCTGGATATGGTGAAAGTATCCCGTTATATGGAAGGCAAGAAAACGCGTCTGATCGGACCTAACTGTCCGGGTGTCATTACACCGGGCGAATGCAAAATCGGCATCATGCCTGGTTACATTCACACGCCAGGACATGTCGGCGTTGTATCGCGCAGCGGTACCCTGACTTATGAAGCCGTTCATCAGCTGACGGCTCGCGGCATCGGACAATCCTCCGCCGTAGGAATTGGCGGTGACCCGGTTAAAGGGACGGAGTTTATCGATGTATTGAGACTCTTTAATGAAGATCCTAACACCAAAGCGGTTATTATGATCGGTGAGATCGGCGGTACAGCGGAGGAAGAAGCGGCTGAATGGATCAAAGCGAACATGACCAAACCAGTGGTAGGCTTCATTGGCGGCGCAACGGCGCCTCCAGGAAAACGTATGGGCCACGCAGGCGCGATTATTTCTGGCGGTAAAGGAACAGCCAAGGAGAAAATCTCTGTACTTGAAGCTTGTGGTATCAAGGTAGCTCCTACACCTGCTGAAATGGGCTCAACTCTGGTTAGTGTGCTTGAGGAGAAAGGTCTTTTGGAGTCTTGCACGACTCACTAGAATCAGATTCTGATGCATGACTAGACTAAGTCAATGGTTTTTACTTGAGGTAAGCAACCTTTTATTTCCTAAACAGGAAATGAAGGGTTGCTTTTTTGTTTTCGATTTTATATTTTAAGGAGGTCCCGTTATGAAGGTGGACAGTTTACTGCTGATTGCATTGCATGAAAGCGAAGGTATCGGATGGAAGACCATTAACCGAATCATATCGAATGGTGAGCTGCATGAGGGGCTGCTGTCATATGATGCGAATGATTGGAGAGCCTGTGGTCTACCTGTCGAAAAAGCGAATAAGCTGGTCAAAGACTTTCCTTCCGTTGTCGAAAGTAAGCAGGTCGATCTGTCGAGTGCGGATCATGCCGGGTTTCGACAATATGAGGCCGGGGTATGGAATTTGACAAACCGTTCAAAAATACGTATTATAACAGCCCTTGATGATATCTACCCGGACACGTTAAAATCTTCGCCACAGGCACCCTGGGTGCTGTATTGCATAGGCGATCCTCATCTGCTGTCCAGGCCAGGAATTGCGATGGTAGGTACAAGAATGCCTACGGCATATGGGCGCAAGATTGCAACGATGTTATCTGAGGAGTTGGCAAGGGCAGGGTTCATGGTTGTCAGCGGCATGGCCAGAGGCATTGATAGCGTTGTCCACGATACGGCTTTGCGAAGCGGGGGACCGACATTGGCAGTTCTTGGGGCCGGCATTGACGTTATATATCCACCGGAGAACCGATCGCTCTATGAAGAGATCGCGGCTAAGGGACTTATCATTTCCGAATACCCGCCCGGCACCAAGGCGCTCCCGGGATTCTTCCCGCAGCGAAACCGGATTATCGCGGGGCTCACGCTAGGTACCGTGGTGGTGGAGGCGGATGCCCGCAGCGGATCGTTGATCACGGCGGATTTAGCTTTGGAGGCGGGAAGGGACGTGTTTTCCGTTCCGGGACCTCTCACTTCACCCAAGAGCAGAGGGACCCTGGATTTGATCAAGCAAGGGGCCAAGATGGTTACGGAAGCTGGGGATATAATAGAAGAATATGATTCCTGGTTGCCAAAAGTGGCCTCGGATACATACAATAAGGAGCGGCAGGCCCCTTGTCAGGAGCAACCGGATGTACTAGCCGGGTTGACAAATGACGAACGACAAATATACCATATGCTCGAACAGGGTCCCGGGTCGCTGGATGAGATGATCGAGCGAACCCGGTGGGATTTTGGACATTTGCATTCAGTTCTGTTATCTTTAATCATAAAAAAGCAGATTACCCAATTACCCGGTGCTATATATAAGATCATTTAATGGGAAAGTTTGAATGTTGGAGAGGAGGATGAACCTGTGGCGGATTCACTCGTCATCGTAGAGTCGCCTGCTAAGGCGAAAACGATTGGCAAATATCTCGGCAGCAAGTATATCGTGAAGGCTTCGATGGGTCATGTTCGCGATTTGCCGAAGAGCCAGATCGGGGTTGAAGTGGAAAACGACTTCAATCCGAAATACATTACGATCCGCGGAAAAGGTTCTGTCTTAAAGGAACTTAAGGATGCTAGCAAAAAGGTGAAAAAAGTGTACCTCGCAGCTGACCCCGATCGCGAAGGGGAAGCCATTGCATGGCATCTTGCGCATGCGTTGGAGCTGGATGATACTCAAAGCCTGCGGGTTGTATTTAATGAAATAACAAAAACGGCCGTGAAGGATGCCTTCAAGACGCCTCGCAAAATTAACATGGATTTGGTTAACGCGCAGCAGGCAAGACGTATCCTGGACCGCTTGGTTGGTTATAAGATCAGCCCTATTCTATGGAAGAAAGTAAAAAAGGGACTTTCTGCCGGCCGCGTTCAGTCGGTAGCCGTCAAAATCATTCTCGACCGCGAGAATGAGATAAGCGCTTTCGTTCCGGAAGAATATTGGACCATTACGGCCAAGCTGGCCATTAAAGGATCCGCATTCGAAGCCAAATTCACGCAGCTTAACGGCGCGAAGAAGGAGCTGACCAATGAACAGGAAGTGAATGAAATTCTCGAAGCGATTCGGGATGCTTCCTTCCAAGTCGGCGAAGTAAAAGAGCGCGAGCGTCAGCGCCACCCGTCTCCACCGTTTACGACGAGCTCCTTGCAGCAGGAAGCAGCACGTAAACTTGGTTTCCGTGCTGCCAAGACCATGTCCGTTGCCCAGCAGCTGTACGAGGGCGTCGAGCTTGGCAAGGAAGGCACCGTGGGTTTGATTACCTATATGCGTACGGATTCCACACGCATTTCAGGCACGGCTCAAGAAGAAGCAAAAGAATATATCACCGAGAAGTATGGTGATCCGTTCGCTCCGGAGAGCCCGAGACAATACTCGAAAAAAGCAGCCAACGCTCAGGATGCGCATGAAGCGATTCGTCCTACTTCGGTGCTGCGGGATCCTGAATCCATGAAGCCGTTTATGAGCCGTGATCAGCTTCGCCTGTACAAACTGGTCTGGGAGCGTTTTGTGGCGAGTCAGATGTCTTCTGCTGTGCTGGATACGCTTTCTGTTGATATCACCGCTGGTAAGACTGTCTTCCGCGCAACCGGTTCGAAGGTTCGTTTCCCTGGATTCATGAAAGTCTATGTTGAAGGAAACGACGATGGGACGACGGAGGAAGACAAATACCTACCAGAGCTTCACAGTGGCGACATTCTGGAGAAGCAGGATATTGAGCCGAAGCAGCACTTCACGCAGCCGCCTCCACGTTATACGGAAGCACGGCTTGTCCGAACGCTGGAGGAGCTCGGCATAGGGCGTCCGAGTACGTATGCACCGACGCTGGAGACGATCCAGAAGAGAGGCTACGTTGCCATCGAAGAGAAAAAATTCATGCCAACCGAGCTCGGTGAACTTGTCATCGAACAGATGGAGCAGTTCTTCCCGGAAATTCTCAATGTAGAGTTTACGGCGAACATGGAAGAGGACCTCGACCATGTGGAGGAGGGCTCCGAAGATTGGGTCAAAGTATTGGCAGAGTTCTATGAATCCTTTGAAAAGCGCCTTGAAGTAGCAGAGGAAGAAATGAAGGAAATCGAAATCGAAGATGAGGTTTCCGATGAGATCTGCGAAAAATGCGGTAAGCCGTTGGTGTATAAGCTGGGCCGTTTCGGCAAGTTTCTTGCCTGCTCGGGTTTCCCGGATTGCCGGAATACCAAGCCGATCGTGAAAGATATCGGCGTGGCGTGCCCGAAATGCAAGGAAGGCCATGTGGTGGAACGCCGGAGCAAGAAGGGGCGCATCTTCTTTGGGTGTGATCGTTATCCCGAATGTGATTTCGTATCATGGGATAAACCATCAACGAAGCCGTGTCCGAATTGCAGCAGTTTAATGGTAGAGAAGAAAAGCAAGCAAGGCATCAAGCTTCAATGTACTTCTTGTGATTATTCCGAAATGGTCGAGGAACAGGACGATGCAGCAGATTTGTAAGGCATACAGGGGGTAATGACGTTGACAGATTCACAGAGGGTTACGGTTATCGGTGCAGGGCTTGCAGGCAGTGAAGCTGCCTGGCAGATCGCTAGCCGCGGCGTACCCGTTACATTATATGAGATGCGGCCGGTCGTTAAGACGCCGGCTCATCATACGGACAAGTTCGCTGAGCTTGTATGCAGTAATTCGCTTCGGGCGAACGGTTTAACCAACGCAGTCGGGGTATTGAAGGAAGAGATGCGGATGCTGAACTCGCTTGTCATCGGTTCGGCAGATCGCAATTCCGTCCCGGCTGGGGGCGCATTGGCCGTTGACCGCGACGGTTTTTCGGGAGAAATTACGGAAACCCTGCATCAGCATCCTTTAATTGAGGTTGTAAATGAAGAAATTCAGCATATACCTGAAGAAGGCATCGTTGTTATTGCCACAGGGCCGCTGACTTCGCCCGCATTGTCATCACAGATTCGTGAGCTGATGGGTGAGGACTATTTCTATTTTTACGATGCGGCTGCTCCAATCGTGGAAAAGGATTCCATCGATATGAGTAAGGTCTATCTGGCATCCCGTTATGATAAAGGCGAAGCGGCTTATCTAAATTGTCCCATGACGGAAGAAGAGTTTGACGCTTTCTATGACGCTCTTATCAATGCCGAAGTCGCTCAATTGAAAGAGTTTGAGAAGGAGATTTATTTCGAAGGCTGCATGCCGATCGAGGTCATGATGAAGCGTGGTAAACAAACCGCCTTGTTTGGCCCGATGAAGCCTGTTGGATTGGTGAACCCGCATACAGGCAAGCTGCCGCACGCTGTGGTGCAGCTCCGTCAGGATAATGCGGCAGGTACGCTTTACAACCTTGTCGGTTTCCAGACTCATTTGAAATGGGGCGAACAGAAGCGGATCATTTCCATGATTCCGGGACTCGAGAACGCCGAAATTGTGCGTTACGGCGTCATGCACCGCAATACATTTGTCAATTCGCCTAGACTGCTGGAACAAACCTATCAGGTGAAAACACGGCCTAATCTGTATCTGGCGGGACAAATGACGGGTGTCGAAGGCTATGTAGAATCAGCGGCATCCGGATTGATTGCAGGGATCAATGCAGCAAGAGCAGCTCAGGGGCAGGAAGGGATCGTATTCCCTCAGGAATCAGCCATCGGGAGTATGGCCTACTACATAACCCATGCAGATCCCGATAACTTCCAGCCGATGAATGCGAACTTTGGTCTTCTTCCAAGTCTCGAGAAGCGCATTCGCAACAAAAAGGAAAAAAATGAAGCACATGCGAGCCGAGCTCTTGACGGAGTGCGAGTATTTATTAATGCTAACGAACTAAATACAATCTAATCTTATTTTCTTAGGGAGGTCTTGCCATCATGGAAATGACTTTTCACGCCACTACGATTTGCGCAGTACGGCATAATGGCACAGCAGCTATTGCCGGCGATGGCCAAGTTACATTTGGTGAAAGTGTAGTGATGAAGCAGACCGCCAAGAAAGTGCGCCGTCTTTACCGGGGACAAGTTGTCGCCGGTTTTGCCGGTTCTGTGGCGGATGCAATCACGTTATTTGAGAAATTCGAAGGCAAGCTGGAAGAGCACCATGGCAACCTGCAGCGTGCCGCTGTTGAGCTCGCGAAGGACTGGCGTCAAGACCGCGTGCTTCGCAAACTTGAAGCTTTGATGATTGTTATGGATAAAACAGGGATGCTGCTGATTTCAGGCGGCGGCGAAATCATCGAGCCCGATGATGATGTGCTGGCCATTGGGTCAGGCGGCAATTTTGCCTTGTCGGCAGGTCGGGCGCTTAAGCGTCATGCCGGACATATGGAAGCGAAAGACATAGCCAGAGAAGCGCTTCAGATCGCTTCTGAGGTGTGTGTCTATACCAACAGCAATATTATTGTCGAAGAGCTGTAAGGATGCCATACAGCAACAAATAGCCATATCAGGGGTGGAGGTATTCGCGATGAGTAAAGAATCGATGACGCCAAGACAGATTGTATCCGAGCTGGATAAATACATCGTAGGCCAAAAGGACGCTAAAAAATCGGTCGCTGTAGCACTTCGGAACCGCTATCGTCGGAGTTTGCTTACGGATGACGAGCGGGATGAAATCGTACCGAAGAACATTCTGATGATCGGTCCTACCGGCGTCGGCAAAACGGAGATTGCGAGAAGGCTTGCCAAGCTGGTCCATGCACCGTTCGTCAAGGTCGAGGCGACAAAGTTTACCGAGGTTGGATATGTCGGCCGTGATGTGGAATCCATGGTCCGGGATCTGGTGGAAACCGCGATCCGGATGGTGAAGCTGGAACGTACCGAGAAGGTAAAGGACAAAGCCGAGGAAATGGCGAACGAGCGGATCGTTCAGCTGTTGGCGCCTTCAACCAAAGGCCAGAAGAGCCAGCGAAATCCCTTTGAGATGCTGTTTGGCGGTGCTAGTAACGATACCCAGGCCGAAGATGAGGATGCGGACGATAAGGACGTTAGTCTCAAAGAGAAACGGAGACAGGTACGCTTTAACCTGCTGTCCGGTAAGCTTGAAGACGAAACGATTGAGATTGATGTTGAGGATGCTGCTCCGAACATGTTTGATATGTTTGCGGGGCAGGGCAATGATCAAATGGGTATGAACATGCAGGAAATGTTCGGTAATCTGATGCCGAAGCGCACAAAGCGCCGCAAGCTGTCCGTCAAGGAAGCCAGGAAAGTGCTGACGCAAGAGGAAGCGGGCAAGCTCATCGATATGGATGATGTCATTCAGGAGTCCATTCGTCGGGCAGAGCAATCCGGCATTATCTTTATCGACGAGATCGACAAGGTTGCCAGCCAGGGCCGTCAATCGGGTCCCGATGTGTCCAGAGAAGGCGTGCAGCGCGATATTTTGCCTATCGTGGAAGGCTCAACCATTATGACCAAATACGGGCCGGTAAAAACGGACTTTGTCCTCTTCATCGCTGCAGGTGCTTTTCATATTGCGAAGCCATCGGATTTGATTCCCGAGCTTCAGGGGCGTTTTCCGATTCGGGTGGAGCTCAGCAGCTTGTCACTCGACGATTTTGTATCCATTTTGACTGAGCCGAAAAATGCGCTGACCAAGCAATACGTCAATCTGCTGCGTACTGAAGATCTTGAGGTTGAGTTTTCCCCAGAAGCTATACGGGAGATCGCCCAAATTGCCGCTTCGGTTAACCAGAACACGGAGAATATAGGCGCGCGGAGACTTCATACGATATTGGAGAAACTCCTCGAAGACTTATCATTTGAAGCGCCTGAGTTGACGCTGGACCGCATGGTGATCACGCCGCAGTATGTCCGTGAGAAACTCGCCGGTATCGCCCAGGACCGGGACTTGAGTCAGTATATCCTGTAGTTGCATTTCATATAGGTCTATCTGCCGGGTATGCGAAAGGAAATAATTGTCGATATTCATCCCGATCCTCGCAGCAAGTTGTCGAAGCGCTTTCGCATGTTGGAAGGAATCGGGACGGATTTCGTAATTTTTTGTGAATTTTATGGGTCGTAGCAGGACCTACCCTTCGGGAAAAATCGCTTAAATTTTACAGATTTAGTGGTACGATTTGCAATAATATAGAAAAAAACCGGATAAAAATGAACACAAAGCCCTTCTTTTTGGTAAAAGATAGGGCTTTTTTCTTATTGTAAAAAGTCCCAATCTTTAAGAAACTTAGTTTATGTGACATCATGTTGTCTTTTTCTACTTAAGACCTAGGTTAGTTCATACGGATTATATGATTTGTCGAAAAAAGAGGATTTAGCTAGGAAGAGTGGAATACCTTTCTGCAAAGTCCAGTCAGGAGGAATGAGCTAGTGAATCTGTTGAACAATAGTTCTTTTCAACGGCTTCAAAGCGGTTTGGATGCAGCGAATCTCAGAAACAATGTGATTGCAAACAATATCGCCAACGTGGATACTCCTCATTTTAAGAGATCCGAGGTATCCTTTGAGAGTCTTCTGAAAAAAGAAATGGATGGGGCCCAATTGTCGCTTCAGGGCAGAAGAACGGATCCCCGGCATTTTGTCATTGGTCCAACCGGGGGGATTCCTGAGGCTTCGGTCATGAAGGATGGCAGCAGTTCCATGAATAACAACCAGAATAATGTCGATGCAGACAGAGAAATGTCGCTGCTTGCAGAGAATCAGCTCCGTTATAATTCATACATACAAGCTGTAAATGAGCAGATTCGAATGATGCGTACAGCTATTGAAGGGAGATAGGGTTCATGAATATTAGCAATAGCTTCGGTATTAATGCATCAGCTCTAACAGCACAACGGCTTCGAATGGATGTCATCTCCTCCAACATAGCCAATGCGGAAACCACTCGCGCACGGATCGAGAACGGCCAAGCCGTCCCGTATCGCCGTAAAACGGTTGTGTTACAGCCGCAGCAGGAATCATTTGAAGGGCTTCTCAGAGCTCAGATGAATGGTCAGAATGTGGGACAAGGGGTAAAGGTTGCGCAGGTGCGGGAAGATCAAACCCCGCTGAAACAGGTATATAACCCTACACATCCGGATGCGAATGCGGAAGGCTATGTCTTTATGCCTAACGTGGACATTACGAAGGAAATGGTGGATATGCTGGCAGCTACCCGTTCTTACGAAGCTAACGTTACTGCGATAAATGCTTCGAAAGCGATGATTATGAAGGCGTTGGAGATCGGTAGATAGCACAGCGGTAAATACATAAGCCCATATTGTAGGAGGAGAGAGAGATGATTCAAAATGCAATGTTCAGTGTTCAGGGCGTACAGCCGCTTCAAATGCAGGAGCAAGTGAAAAATGGAGCGACTCCATCCGAATCGATTCGCGATTTTGGCTCTTACCTGAATGAAGCACTGAACTCTGTGGCAGCACAGGAGCAAAATGCACATGTCATGAGCGATAAATTAATGATTGGACAAGTAAACGTAGATCAGGCGATGATATCCGCCCAACAGGCTCTGTTGAGCATTCAGCTCACAACACAGGTCCGAAACAAAGTGGTAGAAGCCTATCAAGAGATCATGCGCACGCAAATCTAAATGTTTCTAGCAAAGTTTCGGATGGGGTGACAATGTGAACGAGAGAATTACCCAGTATCGGGAGAGAATGACCCAGTATTGGAACCAATTCAGCAACAAACAAAAAATAATGTTAATCGCTACAATAGCATTTGTTTTGATTGCTCTAATCGTACTAACGATGCAGTTCTCTAAGACGAAGTACGAAGTAGCATTCCGGGATCTAAATTCCAGCGACGCCGCAGGAATCATCAGCCACCTGGAGACCCAAGGGATTTCCTACAAGCTGAGCGAGGATGGCAGAAGCATCCTGGTTCCGAGTACGAGCGCAGCTAAAGTCCAGATTGATGTAGGGTCTCAAGGACTTGTACAGAATGGTACGATCGGATTCGAAACCTTCGAGAAGAACGCATCAGCCATCGGGATGACAGATAACGAATTCGAAGTGAAATATGTAAATGCACTGAATGGCGAAGTAGAACGACTGCTTGAGAAGATGCAGGGCGTTCAAGATGCAACGGTATTATTAAATCTGCCTAAAGAAAGTGTATTTGCAAAAAACGGAAACGAAGATCAAGCCAGCGCTTCTGTAGTTGTGCAATTCAAACCGGGCTATCGTCCTAATCAAGAAGTCATTGACGGGTATTACAACCTCGTGAAGACGGCCATTCCGAACTTACCGGTTGAGAACATTACAATCACCAATGACGAAGTCGAGCTGCTCGCAACAGCTAAAGGCGGTCAAGGCGGATTGATTGGTAAGGTGGAAGAAAACTTCGCGCTTCAGAAAAAATTCGAAAGCGACGTTAGGCAAAATGTTCAGCAGTTCCTCTCGCAATACATGGGATCGAATAAAGTCAATGTTCTGGTTGCTTCCAAACTGAACTTTGATCAGGTGCAAAGCAAGGAAAACATCGTAACCCCTGTTGATGAAGAAGAAATGAAGGGGATTGAGCTCAGTGTTCAGGAGATCCAGAAGAACTATTCGGGAACCAGTAGTCCAACCGGCGGAGTGGCCGGTGTAGGCGAAGAAGCTGTTCCGGGATATCCAAGCGATTCTGGAAGCGGGGAAACGAACTCGGAAGAGCTCTCCAAAACCGTTAACTATGAAGTTAACCGGATTACGAAGGATATCATAGCTAGTCCATATACTGTTAAAGATTTAACCATTAATGTCTCGGTTGAACCACCTGCCGGACAACAAACTTTGGATGACGCAACAAGAACGGCAATACAGAACATTCTGGTTAATATCGTACGAGCATCGCTCTCGGATACAGGCTCTACTTATACAGACGCTGATTTGTCCAAAAAAGTTTCGGTTATTTCACAGGTATTTAATGTAAATGCGGATGAAAACCCGAAAACCGTATTTTCACAGCCTGTATTATGGGGAATTGGTATCGCTGCGTTGGCGTTAATTGCTGGAGGAACCTATTTCATAATCCGCAGACGCAGACAGCAGCAGGAAGAATTTGAAGATGACATTCAACTTCCGCCGGTTACGGAATTCCCATCGATTAATCTCGAAAGTATAACCAATGAAAGCCAGGTTCGTAAGCAGCTCGAAACCTTGGCGAAGAAGAAGCCAGATGAATTCGTGAATTTACTTCGCACATGGCTAGCTGAGGAATAGAGGTGGAAGCATTGGCTAAGGGAAATAACCAACTGTTAAGCGGACGTCAAAAAGCGGCTATACTGCTCATTACACTTGGCCCGGAAGTGTCTGCTCAAATATTTAAGCATCTTCGAGATGAAGAAATTGAACAATTAACGCTGGAGATTGCGAATGTTCGCAAAGTCGACAGTGATGAGAAAGATAGCATTATTCAGGAATTCCATCAAATTTGTCTGGCCCAGGAATACATCTCCCAAGGCGGTATTAATTACGCTAAAGAGATTTTGGAGAAGGCGCTTGGACAGCAAAAAGCGATGGAAGTGATCAACAGACTGACGGCAACGCTTCAAGTAAGACCGTTTGACTTTGCCCGCAAAGCGGACCCAAGCCAAATTCTGAACTTTATCCAGAACGAAAATGCGCAGACCATTGCACTCGTCTTGTCATATCTTCAATACGAGCAGGCATCCGCGATCCTATCTTCGCTTCCGCAAGAGAAGCAGGCCGAAGTAGCTCGTAGGGTTGCAGTCATGGACAGTACTTCACCAGAAGTCATTGCCCAGGTGGAGCGCGTGCTGGAACAGAAGCTGTCGGCGACGGTTACCCAGGATTACACCAGTGCGGGTGGCATTGAATCCATCGTTCAAATTCTGAACGGTGTGGACCGCGGAACGGAACGAACGATCCTCGACTCCCTGGAAATCCAGGATCCCGAGCTCGCTGAAGAAATCAAGAAGCGGATGTTCGTATTCGAAGATATCGTCAACGTGGACAACCGTTCGATACAGCGTATTATCCGCGATGTCGAGAACGCCGATTTACAGCTTGCACTCAAGGTGGCAAGCGAAGAGGTACGGGATGTCATTTTCCGCAACATGTCCAAGCGTATGGCCGAAACCTTCCGCGAAGAAATGGAATACATGGGACCGGTGCGGCTGCGTGATGTAGAGGAAGCTCAGACTCGGATTGTAAGCACGATCCGAAGACTCGAAGAAGCGGGCGAGGTCATTATTGCCCGTGGCGGAGGAGATGACATCATTGTCTAACTTGATCAAATCGTCCCACTATAAACCGATGGATGTGTTGAAAGAGTTGGATCTTGCTCGTCGTTACGCTTCACCGACCCAGGAAACGGTAGAGGAATATACTCCGCCGATTGCCGAGCCGGCCGTCGTACAGACGCTGGCTGAAGCTGAACGCTTAAAGCATGAGATGCTGAAGGATGCTCAGGAGTTTGCCGAACGACAAATCCGTGAGGCTTCGGAAGAGGCGGAGCGGCTGTTGACTGAAGCACAGCAGCAGATTGAAGCGTGGTGGACCGAAAGAAGGCTTCAGGACGAGGATTTGTCCGAAACGCTGAAGATGGAAGGATTTAACCAAGGGTACGCCGAGGGCTCGACCAAGGCAGAACTTGAGATGAAGGAACTGATGGAGCAAGCGACATTACAAGCGAGTGAATTGCTTCAACTGGCCCATCAAGCGAAAGATGATTTGATTCAGGAAGCGGAGCCGTTTTTGGTGGAGCTCAGCTGCAGCATAGCGGAGAAAGTACTGGATCGTCAGCTTACGATTGAACCTGATTTCACGCTGGAGCTGATTCGAAAGAATCTGGCACGCAAACGGGAAAAAGGAGTCATCTCCCTCTGCGTTGCTCCTGAACAATTCGAATTTGTATACGCGGCACGGGAAGAGCTCGGATTATCGATCGATTCTCAGGCGGAACTTCAAATTTTGCCGGATTCCACGGTTAAGGATCACGGCTGCGTGATCCGGTCTTCCTTCGGAAGCGTGGACGCCCGCATCGATACACAGCTATCTGAGATCAAAAAAGAACTGGTGCGGTTCGCTCTTGATGACGAGGAACGGAGAAATCAAGATGAAGAAGCTGAATAGCGCACGGTACATGGATCATCTGAAACATCTGGACCCCGTTCGCATCAACGGCAAAGTTACACAGGTTATCGGACTGATGGTGGAGTCCGAGGGACCGGATGCGAGCATCGGCGATGTTTGTTATATCTATCCCACGAAGCAGTCCAAGCCGCTCAAGGCGGAAGTCGTGGGTTTCAGAGACAACAAAGTGTTGCTGATGCCTCTCGGTGAGCTTCACTCCATTGGTCCCGGCTGTGACGTAGTCGGGACCGGCAAACCGTTGAGCGTGCAGGTAGGTTCGGAACTGCTTGGCAAAGTGCTGGACGGATTGGGACAACCGCTGGACGGCTCTATCATTCCGGCGCGTATGCCGCATTATTCAACCCATAATGTTCCTCAGAACCCGCTAAATAGGCCGAGGGTTCAGGAGCCGATCAGCATCGGCGTCCGCGCGATTGACGGATTGCTCTCCATCGGCAAAGGCCAGCGGGTCGGTATATTCGCCGGATCCGGTGTCGGTAAGAGTACCCTGATGGGAATGATTGCCCGAAACACTTCTGCCGATGTCAATGTCATTGCCTTGATCGGGGAACGTGGACGAGAGGTGCTGGACTTCATTGAACGGGACTTGGGTCCCGAAGGGTTAAAGCGGTCCGTCGTGATTGTAGCGACCTCGGATCAACCGGCACTCATCCGTATTAAGGGGGCCTTGATCGCTACAACGATCGCTGAGTATTTCCGGGATCGCGGCCTGAATGTGATGCTGATGATGGATTCTGTTACCCGCTATGCGATGGCGCAGCGAGAAGTAGGGCTTGCCGTAGGAGAACCGCCGGCCATGCGCGGTTATACTCCGTCTGTTTTTGCTAGTCTGCCGAAGCTTCTGGAACGCGCAGGCACAGGGCCAACGGGCTCGATTACAGCTTTTTATACGGTGCTGGTAGACGGTGACGATATGAATGAACCGATCGCGGATGCGGTCAGGGGGATACTCGATGGTCATATCGTTCTAAACCGAAATATCGCAAACAAAGGGCATTTTCCGGCTATCGATGTGCTGGCTAGCATTAGCCGGGTGATGAAAGATATTTCTCCAGAGGAACAAATCGATGCTTCCGAGAACGTAAAGCGACTGATGGCGATATATAAGGACTCGGAGGATTTGATTAATATTGGGGCATATCAACAGGGCTCGAATGCCGATATCGATGAGTCGATTGAATATATCGGGCGAATATGGGATTTTACGAAGCAAAAAGTGAATGAGAAGACAACATTGAATGAGGTTCAGGAACGTTTGATTTCCGAGTTTTCAAGGAGATGACTTTGAAGAATGAAATTTCATTATGCATTCCAGAAAATCGTAGACCTGAAGAGCAACGAGAAAACGCAAGCCGAATGGATGCTGTCAAGTGCCATCGGGAAGCTGCAGGCGGAAGAGAAAAGTCTGAATGAGCTGTATGAGATGCGGGATCAAATGTATCATGCTCAGCAGGAGGCGGCATCGCGGTGCGTGCCGGTCGCTGAGATCCGAAACATTCAGGTATATGCAGAGCACTTGGAAGAATGCATTGAGCGGAAGCGGGATGACATAAGGATCGCTCATGTCAATGTAACGAAAAAACAAAAGGTATTGTCAGACAAGATGCTTGACGAAAAAGTGTGGCTGAAAGCAAGAGACAAATCCCAAGAAAAGTTCCGGCATGAAAGTCTCCTTCGGGAACAAAACGAGCTGGACGAAATGGCGACGGTACGTTTTGCGATCAAAGCCCGATAAGGTTTGCAAACACTGAAGGGTTATGACCGCGAAGGAGGAATGAGAGTGGCACGAAAAGACATGCCGCTTGATAAGGAAGAATCAGGCGGAGGATTTGAACGGATACTGTTGATTTTGGTACCTGCTATATTTACGATCGTTCTGCTCGGGGCGCTTGCCGTATTTTTTAGAGCCGATGTGCGGGATGGACTAATCGATGTAGCCAATAAAATTCCGGTCGTCAAGAACTGGGTCCCGGATCCGGTGCTGACCCCGGAAGAGCAGAAACTCAAAGAAGCGAAGCAGCAGGAAGAAAGCGCGGAAGCAACGATTGTTGAACTCAAGAAGCAGCTTGCGGAACGCGAAGAAACATTAAATGAAGTAACGGAGCAAAAAGCGGCGCAGGAAAACAAGGTGAAAGAGCTGGAAACCCAAATTGATTCGATGCAAAGCACATCGACAAGCGGTGAGACCGAAGAGGAGGACGCGTATACCAAGCAGATTCGTGAACTGTCCAAGCTTTACGCCGACATGAGTCCAAGCAAAGCCGCACCGATTATGCAAAACCTTACGCTGGAAGAAATGGTGCTTATGCTTAGCCAGATGAAGAGCAGCAACCGGGTTGCCATTTTGCAGAAAATGGATCCGAAAACGGCCGCGGACGCAACCATGATGCTTAAAGATGCTGAGACTTCTGAAGATATGGCCATCGCGGCTTTGCAATCCAGGCTCAAGAAGAACGAAACGGAAGCGGCGCAGAAGAAGACATCCGACAATCTGGATAAAAACCAGTTGAATCAGACCTTTGCCGGAATGACACCTGCCAACGCTGCCGAACTGCTGATGCAGACGTATAAGATCAGCCCCGCTAAGACCATGACCATTCTGAATACAGTGGATGATGCTACTCGTTCACGTATTTTAAATGCGATGTCTTCAAAAGATGCGGAGCTGGCAGCAAAGATATTGAATCGCCTGATGGGCTCTAAATAAGCTCTGAAATGAATCTCCATCCTCAGGAAAGGAGGTGAAATAAGACGATGACAATAACGGTACAAAACATGTCTTCATCCGTAAGCACTCCCTCGGGAAGCGGAAAGACAAGCGCGGCGGGTCAAACGACAGTAGGTGTTTCCTTTGATGCGACACTGGCATACCAGATGAGCAGCAGCGGGAACAACGCTTCAACAACTTCGACGGAAGTCGCTGCCAAGCTGGAATCCTTGCTAACGCAGTATTCTTCGGAAACCGATGGATCGCTTGAAGGCTTGATGGAATTGCTTCAAGGTTTGCTGCAGGAACTGGACACCATGGACGAGGCATTAATGGAGGATCCATCCCTATTGCAAGAGCTGCAGAACTGGCTGTCGCAAGCGAATCTTATGTTGAGCGGAGCTGCTCCCCAAGCACAAGAAAACACGGATGGGAATGCGATGTCTCCATTGGCTTCCAGACCTGAGACCATTCGATTTGCGGTACAGGATACGATCAGCCAGCTGGCGTCGATGTTATCCAAATCGAGTCAGGTGGATTTGAATACCGAAGCTGCAGTCAAACAGCTTGTCCAATCTTTCCATAGCCTGCTTGGTCAAGGAACAGGGACCGGGGAGAGTAAAACAAGCGGCAGTTTTGATAACATCCTAACCCAAAAGCAGCCGGATGCCGTTCAGCCTAACGTATCCACGAATACCTCGGGACAGTCGGCTTCATCTCAATCAACGGGTCAAGCAAATGCCAAGTGGTCATCACTGACAACAAGTACCCAAGTTGATGGTACAGCATCCGAGTTCGTGATTAACGAAGGAGATTCGCTGTTGGAGCAAGGAACGGTCACTGCCGGTCAGCTTGCCCTGCGTTCGGGAACGCAAGTTGCAGTAAAACCTGCAGCTCCGCCGGTGCCTGTTGAGAATTTCGCAAGCGAAATGACTTCCTTCATTATTAATAAGCTCGAAATCGTGAAACAAACCGGTTTTACGGAAGCGAGAATCTCCTTGAATCCGGAACATCTAGGTCAAGTAGATATCAAACTTACGATGCAGAATGGCCAATTAATCGCCCAGTTCATGACAAGGTCGACGGATGCTAAAGAGCTGATTGACCAGCAAATGGCACAGCTTCGAAGCGCATTGATTGCACAGGGACTGCAGGTCGAGAAAATTGAAGTTACACAGAGCAGCCAGCCTTCCAATGCGAATCTTTATCAAGATGGCCGTCAGCCTGGATCAGGCCAGCAGCAGTCACAGCATCGCTCAAAGGAGAAGGACAGACCATCCGATGATGCCGTGCTGGCAGCAAATTTGACAGAAGAATTAAACGATTGGATTGCTGAGCATCAAGCCGACGATGAACGGATGCAAGCAGGAACATTTACCGCAAAAGCCTAACAGTGAGGAGGTGAGCTTGGATGGCAACTAATCCGGTATCTACGAATAATATGTGGCCCAATTATGCTAAAGGGAATGTCAGCAGTAAAAGCGGAAACGGCCAGGAGCTTGGAAAAGATCAGTTCTTGAGCATCCTGATTACGCAATTAAGGCATCAGGATCCGCTTCAGCCAATGCAGGACCGGGAGTTTATTGCCCAAATGGCCCAGTTTACTTCCCTGGAGCAGCTGATGAATATCAACACTCAATTAACAGCGATGAGTCAGTCTCTGGGTGCAGCTTCAAGTTTGATCGGTAAACAGATCAGCTGGATGTTCAAGCCGGAGGATGGTTCGGAGTCGGTCATGAAGAGCGGTATTGTAGATTCCATCATGGTTCGTGAAGGCGTCCATTATGCCAAAGTCGGTGACAGTGAAGTATCGCTTGACCAGATCGTGAAAATCGAGAACTCGGTAGCTGAGAATGATCCAGAAGTATTGAATTCCGGCCCTGCCGTACCTGACACAACCAATCCGGATCCTTCCGTACCCGAAACAGGCAATCCCGAACCGACAGCTCCTGAGACCGGAGATTCCGGACTAGGGGTAGAAGAGCCTGGGGGAACAGCGTCATGAGTGACCGTATGATGATAGGGCATTTATACCCTGGGAAGATACATCCCGCAGCACTTCATAATGAACGAAAAACAGCACAAGCTCAGACGAATCCACCCGCCGGGACGTTCCAGGAACTTTTAAATGAGAATCTTCTAAAAATCAGCAATCATGCGGCGAAGAGACTCCAGCAGCGCGGCATTGAATTAAAGAGTGATCAGCTTGCGCAGATTCAGAGCGCTGTGGACAAAGCTGCTGCGAAGGGAAGCAAGGAATCACTCATTCTGATGAAGGATATGGCTCTCATTGTGAATATTCCGAATCGGACCGTGGTCACTGCAATGGATGGCAACGCGATGAAGGATAACGTGTTTACGCAAATTGATAGTGCAGTTATTATTTCGTAAATCTGGCTGGCCCGTGAGGAAGCCAGGCGGCCGCTGATCGACAGAAGCGGTCCATAACAGAAGGAGGAAAATCGATGTTAAGATCCATGTATTCCGGTATTTCCGGAATGAGAGGTTTCCAAACCAAGCTTGATGTCATTGGTAATAACATTGCCAACGTAAACACGGTTGGGTTTAAAGCGGGAAGAGTGATGTTTAAAGACGTACTAAGTCAAACGATGTCCGGTGTTACGCCGGGAACCGACGATCCATCCGGTGGTGTAAACGCGAAGCAGATCGGTCTTGGTGTATCGATCGGATCGGTCGATACTTTGCATACACCAGGCAGCGCGATGATGACCAATAATCCGACGGACCTGAGAATTGACGGAGACGGATTTTTCATGGTGAAGCTTAGCGAGGATCAAGATGTGCCTTTCTTGACCCGTGCAGGCGACTTCCATGTAGACGTAGCGCGTAATTTGGTAACTTCGGACGGTATGCTCGTTCTCGATGCGACTGGTGAACCTATCCAGTTGGACGATGATGTAACGGCATTCACGATAGCGCAGAATGGCGCCATCGTTCAGAAGATGAGTGACGGATCAACGGAAGAGGGAGCCATCATCGGCGTTGCGAAAATTCCGAATCCGGAAGGTCTGGAGAAAATCGGCGGCAATATGTATCGCGTGACGCTTAATGCAGTCCCTGATGGCGATCTGGATGCCGTTATGTTTGAAGGGAACAACGCTGAAGAAGGGACTGGTGCGATTATTGCTGGCCAGCTCGAAATGTCCAACGTTGACCTGACAGGCGAATTTTCGGAAATGATTGTCGCTCAGCGCGGCTTCCAAGCCAACTCCCGGATTATCACGACTTCGGACGAAGTACTTCAAGAAGTTGTCAATCTGAAACGATAAGGATGGATAGGGAGGGGCAATCCCCTCCCTGATTAAACAAGGAGGCTGTCCATGATATCGGTAACGAGGTTAAATGGTTCGCAGTTGTGGCTTAACGCGCTGTTGATAGAAATGGTTGAGGAGACTCCTGACACCTACATTACATTGATTAATGGAAAACGCATGATTGTGCTTGAAAGTGCAAATGAAATCATCGCTTCCGTTAAGGCGTATCATCACGAGGTAGGCATTCATCAAGCTACCATTAAAGTGCAGCAATTGGAGGAACCTTCATGAAAAAGATGCTCCCCTGGTTAGTTACGATCCTGTTGTCTATTACGTTGATTGTTCTGGCTATATTCCTGTTGTCGGACAAGCTGCTTGGCGATAACGGTAAAAGTCAGGCTTCAGCCAATGCGGCGGCTTTACCCAAGTTGTCTGCCGATGAGATCGTGGCGATGACATCGGAAATCGACGGGATCAAGACGAATTTAGCCGATCCAAACTATATCGCCCAGATGTCCTTTGCTTTTCAGCTTAGTGATAAAAAAGCAAAGGAAGAATTCGAAAAAATCAAGAATATCAAGATTAAACCGATTATTATCAAGACGTTAGCCGATACGAAGCCCGAATTACTGAATGATTCGAAGGGGCGCGAACAATTTAACGCTAAGCTGGTGAATCTGGTTAATAAGTCGTTAACGTCTGGACGTTTAATTCAAATTGAAATGACAGATGTTATCGTCACAGAAATCTAGACTGTTCGTCGGACGACCTGTAAGGGGGTGAGTAGATGGTTGATGTTTTATCGCAGAATGAGATCGATGCCTTATTGGCCGCTCTCTCTTCAGGGGAAATGGATGCTGAAGAACTGAAAAAAGAGGAAACGCAAAAGAAAATTCGTTCTTATGATTTTAAGAGGGCACTCCGGTTTTCCAAGGATCATATTCGGAGCTTGACCCGCATTCACGAGAACTTTGCACGATATTTGACCACTTATTTCTCAGCACAATTACGTACTTTTGTGCAAATCAGCGTGGTGCAGGTTGAACAGCTTCCATATGATGAATTTATTCGATCCATACCCAAAATGACAGTTCTTAATATATTCGAGGCGGAACCGCTTGTCGGGCGCATGGTGCTCGAGGTCCATCCGAACATTGCTTACGCGATGCTGGACCGTTTGCTGGGAGGAACGGGCATTGCTCCTTCTTCAATCAGCTCGATGACCGAAATCGAGACGATCATCATGGAGCGCATTTTCAGCCGGGCATTCGATAGTCTGCAGGAAGCATGGAAAACGGTGCTCGACATATCGCCGCGCCTTGAAGCATTGGAGACGAATCCGCAATTTATGCAGATCGTTTCTCCAAACGAAACCATTGCGCTAATTTCCCTTAGCACCAAAATCGGCGATACCACGGGGATGATTAATCTGTGTATCCCGCATGTGGTGCTGGAACCGATTATGTCCAAGCTATCCGCGCATCAATGGTTTATCTCGGAGAAAAAAGCGAGTGTTCCAGAGGAAGTAGATGCTCTTAAGCAGCGTGTAAGTAAAGCCAAACTTCCGATTGTTGCGGAGCTTGGCGTTTCCCAGCTTACCGTGTCCGAATTTTTAGGACTGAGTGTCGGTGACGTCATCTCATTAAACAAGCCGATGCATGATGGACTTTCCATTAAGGTTGGGGACAGATTAAAGTTTATTGGCAGTCCCGGAACGATAAAAGACCGGGTTGCTGTACAAATCGATGAAATTGTCATCGAAGGAGCTGAAGAATTTGACGAGTAAAGACTATTTATCCCAGGAAGAAATCGACGCTTTGTTAAAACAGTCGGAAATGGCATCACCAGCATCAATTCCTTCGGCGGCGACTGTCGATGATGTATTAACACCTCTAGAGCAGGATGCGCTTGGTGAGATTGGTAACATTACCTTTGGCAGTGCTGCAACCGCTCTGTCTACCTTGCTGGGCAAAAAAGTGGATATCACGACACCGAAAGTCTCGATCATTAAGCGAAGCGAGTTTGAGGAAGAATTTCCGAAGCCGCATGTAGCGGTACATGTTACTTATGTGGATGGATTTGAAGGAATCAACTCTCTAGTTATTAAAACACGTGATGCTCAGGTCATTGCCGATCTGATGTTAGGCGGGGAAGGCAACCCCGTGGAAGAGGAACTAAACGAGATTCATATCAGTGCCGTTCAGGAAGCGATGAACCAGATGATGGGCTCTTCGGCAACGAGCATGTCGACGATTTTTAACCGATTTGTCAATATCTCGCCGCCAGGCATCGACATTCTGAACATGGCGAATGGTGAAGGAGTCAACAACCTTCCGCAGGATGAAACACTGATTAAGATTTCATTCCGGTTAATTATCGGTGACCTTATTGATTCAACCATTATGCAGCTGCTTCCCGTTCATTTTTCCAAGGATATGGTTCACATGCTGATCAACGGAACCGAAGAGCCGCAGCCCGCGAAGCAGGAAGCCGCCCCGGCAGTGGAAGCACCTGTTAATACCCAGGAACCGGCTCAAGCACCGGCTAACCCTGTTAATGGCAATGATATGGGCCAAGGATACGACTACGGACAAGGCTACCACCAGCCAGTGCAAGGACAGGGAGGACCGATCCCGCAATCCATGCCATATGGACAGCCCCAGATGCCTTACCAAGCGCAGCCGCAACAGTATGGCGGCATGCCGAATCGTAATGTGAATGTACAGCCCGTACAGTTCGCGAATCTGCAATCGGCGCCTTACACCCAGGTGGATGAAAACAATCTGAACTTACTGATGGACATTCCCCTTAAAGTCACCGTAGAATTAGGGAGGACTCAAAAGCAAATTAAGGATATCCTGGAAATGTCGCAAGGTTCGATCATCGAGCTGGACAAGCTGGCCGGTGAGCCTGTAGACATCCTTGTCAACCATAAACTAATCGCCAAAGGCGAGGTCGTTGTCATCGATGAGAACTTTGGTGTACGCGTGACGGATATCGTAAGCCAATGGGACCGGATTCAAAAATTACAATAGCACAAACATTTTAGGGAGGATTTTTATCAATGGCTAACCGAATTCTGATTGTGGACGATGCTGCATTTATGAGAATGATGATCCGTGACATATTGGTCAAGAACGGATTCGAGGTTGTGGGAGAGGCACAGGACGGTGCGCAAGCAATCGAGAAATTTAAAGAACTTCGTCCAGATCTGATTACGATGGATATTACGATGCCGGAAATGGATGGTATCGCTGCGCTGAAAGAGATTAAAAAAGTCGATGCAAACGCAAAAGTGATTATGTGCTCTGCCATGGGCCAGCAAGCGATGGTGATTGATGCGATCCAGGCTGGAGCCAAGGACTTTATCGTTAAACCGTTCCAATCGGACAGAGTCATTGAAGCCATCAATAAGACGCTTGGCGTATAAGGATTCTTCTTATGATGATGGCAGCTTCTGATGGATTAGGCTCAAGTAGTACTACCGGGTATTATTTACAGTTGTTTTATGTCTTTATCGTACTTGCCATCATCGTTGCGTTGATCGTGTTCCTGATTCGCTTTCTCAGCAGAAAGAATCAGAGCTGGATGCAGGGCCGCTCCATTCGTACTTTGGGTGCGGTTGGGATGGGCCCTAACAAATCCCTTCAGCTCGTCGAAATTGGGGGCAGTATCTATGTGATCGGAGTTGGCGAAGACGTCCGGTTGGTGGACAAAATTTCTGATCCAGCTGAAGTTGCGCTTATCCAAGCTGCATTTGAACAGGATTCTGGAATACATAATGGGGCACTGCCGCCTTTTGTAACGAAACTGGCGGCAAAACTCCGTAAAGGTAAACCACCGGAAGAAATGGAATTGGACGATACATCTTCTTTCCATGAAGTGTTCGAATCCAAGCTGCGCAGCGTACCGAACCGGAAAGAAAAGGTCGAAGAATTGCTGCGGGAGGATCATAAAGATTCATGAATAAAAAGATCTCGTACGCTATCGCGATTTTCATATTGTTTGGATTTCTGTTTACCCATACGGCATTTGCGGATCCGATTCCAAACATCGATATTCAAATCGGCAATGAGGGAGACACACCGGGGACAAGCTCCTTGTCCTTGATACTCCTGATCACCATTCTTAGCATTGCACCGGCGATCCTAGTGCTGATGACGAGTTTTACAAGGATTGTTATCGTGCTTGGCTTTGTCCGTACTTCGCTCGGCACACAGCAAACACCGCCAAACCAAGTGTTGATCGGCCTGGCTCTGTTCCTTACCTTATTCGTAATGGCTCCAACGTTGTCGTCGATAAATGATGTAGCGCTGCAGCCCTATCTTAAAGGTGAGATTACCCAAGCGGAAGCGCTGGATAAGGCTCAAGATCCAATGAAGAAGTTCATGTTCGCGCACACGCGGGAAAAGGATCTATTGTTGTTCATGAATTACACAGGCGCAGAGAAACCCGAATCTTACGAGGATATTCCATTAACGGTTTTGGTACCGGCATTTGCCATTAGTGAGCTGAAGACGGGCTTCCAAATGGGCTTTATGATATTCATTCCGTTTCTGGTCATCGATATCGTGGTCGCCAGCGTGCTGATGGCGATGGGTATGATGATGCTGCCGCCGGTCATGATCTCGCTGCCATTCAAGATTTTACTCTTCGTTTTGGTAGACGGCTGGTATCTGGTAGTGAAATCCATGCTGATGAGCTTTAACACGTAGCAATAAGCGGCAAGTAATTCGAATACAGGGGGACTCGCCGTGAGCGCTGAATTTATTATCGGTCTGGCAGGACAAGCGGTTTATATTGTGCTCCAGGTGAGCGCACCGATGCTGGTTCTCGCATTGGTTGTCGGACTTATCATCAGTATTTTTCAAGCGACAACACAAATCCAGGAACAGACGCTGGCTTTCGTACCAAAAATTATAATCGTTCTTATAGCATTACTGCTGTTTGGTCCTTGGATATTAACGACGTTAGTGGATTTTACCCACGGTATTTTGGACAATCTCTACAAATATATCGGATAGGCTGAGTGTCCATGGAATGGTTGCAGCAAAGTTTACCTGTTTTCATGCTTATTTTTTGTCGAATAACAGCTTTTTTTGTAATATCGCCAGTGTTCACTTCACGCGGTATACCTCCTTCTTACAAAATAGGCCTTTCGGCCATCATCGCCCTGATCGTATATTTTTCGTTCGGGCTCGGAGAAACGGTTCCGCAAGATCTGTCTTACGTCATATTAATTGTCCAGGAAGTATTAGTGGGACTGCTGCTTGGTTTCACTGCTTATCTTTTTATGGCCGTCGTCCAAACGGCAGGAGCGTTAATTGACATTCAGATCGGGTTCAGCATGGCAAATGTCATCGATCCTTTTACAGGGGCTTCCACCCCATTAATCGGCAACTTCAAGTATTATCTCGCTCTATTGGTATTCCTGAGCATGAATGGTCACCATTATCTGCTCGATGCGATTATGTACAGCTATGATTGGATTCCGATCACGGGTGATGTGTTTGGGAAGATCCATGACGGCAATGTGACGGATTTTCTCGTCCGGACATTCTCGCACTCTTTTGTACTGGCACTTCAAATGGCGGCTCCGCTGGTAGCAGCCCTGTTCCTGACGGATGTCGGGCTTGGATTTCTGGCAAGGACGGCACCGCAGTTCAATGTGTTTGTGATCGGGATTATCGTCAAAATCATCGTTGGACTCGTGCTGCTGATGCTGCTCATGCCGATGCTGGTGTCACTATTTGATCATCTGTTTGCCAAAATGTTTGAAGCGCTCCGGCAGCTGCTCGGCGTTCTTGGCGACGAGCCGACTTAAGGAGGATGGAGGTGAAGCGGATGTCATACCGGTATCCGGTCGACTTACAGCTGTTCGCTGGCGAAAAGACGGAGAAAGCCACGCCGAAGAAACGCCAGGATACACGTAAGAAAGGCCAAGTTGCCAAAAGTATGGAGGTATCGGGTGCATCGGTTTTGCTGGCCGCATTCTTTTGCTTGTTGATTTTCGGCGGTTATATGAGAGACCGCACCGTTCGACTATTTACCGACGTTTATATTAATCGGCTCTCCATGGACGTAACGAAAAACAATGTGATGCAGTTGTTCGGGGAGTATGGTGTACAAATCTTGCTTCTGCTGGCGCCTTTGTTCATTTCGATTTTCGTTATAGCGCTGGTCGCTAATTATTTGCAGGTCGGTTTTATGTTAACCGGCGAGACGCTGAAAATGCAGTTCAGCAAAATCGATCCCATCAAGGGGTTCAAGAACATATTCTCGATGCGTTCGTTGGTCGAGTTTTTGAAATCGGTCATTAAACTGACCATCATCGGTTACCTCGTGTACACCACATTGTGGGCTGCCAGGGAAGGATTATCGTCCTTGTCGACGATGGGACCTGACACCATTTTTCATTTCGTGTCCGATATTACCATGTCACTGGGTTTCAAGATTGCCATCGGGCTGATCATTCTGGCCGTTTTGGATTACATGTATCAGAAATATGATTACGAAAAAAACATTCGAATGTCCAAACAGGACATCAAAGACGAGTACAAGAAGATGGAGGGCGATCCGCTGATCAAAGGAAAGATCAGGGAACGCCAGCGTCGGATGGCACTTCAGCGGATGATGCAGGAAGTCCCGAATGCCGACGTTATCATCACGAACCCGACCCACTTTGCAGTGGCGATCAAATATGACGGGTCCATGATGGAAGCACCGCAGATCATTGCGAAGGGTCAGGATTTCATGGCCTTGCGGATTAAAGAAATAGCGAAGGAACACGGAATTATAACGATGGAAAACAAGCCGCTGGCACGCGCTTTGTACCAACGGTCGGAAATCGGGGATTCGATTCCGGGAGACCTGTTCCAGGCCGTAGCGGAAGTGCTGGCCTATGTATATAAACTAAAAGGTAAAGTGAAATAATTAGGGACCGGAGGCGTCAGTGCAGTGAAAATAAAAGATCTATCTGTCCTTGCGGGTGTCATTGGCATCGTACTCATGATGATTCTTCCGATCCCGGTATGGCTGCTCGATGTACTCCTGATTATCAATATCTCGCTGGCGCTTATTATTTTGCTGGTGGCCATGAATACGAAGGAAGCCTTGGACTTCTCCATCTTTCCTTCCTTATTGCTCATCACGACACTATTTCGTGTAGCGCTTAACATTTCGACTACGAAGCTGATCCTGTCCGAAGCTAATGCGGGTGAGGTTGTAGCCACGTTTGGTAAGTGGATAGCAAATGGCGAAATTGCGGTTGGATTCATCGTCTTTTTGATCCTCGTTGTCGTACAGTTCATCGTCATTACCAAAGGCTCGGAGCGGGTTGCCGAGGTTGCGGCAAGATTTACGCTCGATGCGATGCCTGGTAAACAGATGAGTATCGATGCGGATCTGAACGCAGGTTTGATCAATGAGCAGCAAGCCAGGGAGCGCAGAAGAAAAATCGAGCGGGAAGCCGACTTTTACGGGGCTATGGATGGTGCGAGTAAATTCGTTAAGGGTGATGCCATCGCCACGATTGTCATCATGCTGATCAACCTGATCGGCGGGTTTATCATCGGGATCTCGATTCATGGAATGTCATTTGGAGACGCGATGAGCACATATTCCATCCTGACAATCGGGGACGGATTGGTCAGTCAGATTCCGGCGCTTCTAATTTCCACTGCAGCGGGGCTGATTGTTACAAGAGCTTCTTCGGAAGGGAACCTGGCGGAGGATCTGACAGGGCAGCTCTTCTCATACCCTCATCTATTGTACATTGTTTCAGGTACCGTTCTGTTGCTAGGGATTTTCACACCCATTCATCTGATTACGACCGCACCAATTGCACTCGTCTTATTTATTGCGGCGAGGACGATGCAGAACAATCTGGACCGCAAGCAGGTCGAGGTGGAGCAGCTGGAGGAGGAACAGCAAATCGAAGAGGTTCGAAGTCCGGAAAGCGTGATCAATCTGCTGCAGGTTGACCCGATCGAATTCGAATTCGGGTATGGGTTGATTCCGCTCGCAGATGCGCAGCAGGGTGGAGACTTATTGGACCGGATCATTATGATTCGGAGACAATGTGCACTTGAGCTGGGACTCGTCGTACCGGTTATCCGAATTCGCGACAATATTCAACTAAAACCGAACGAATATGTCATAAAAATAAAAGGGAATGCTGTCGGCGGCGGTGAATTATTATTAAATCACTATCTTGCCATGAGCCCTGGGTACGAGGATGATTCCGTAACGGGGATCGAAACGACCGAACCGGCTTTTGGGCTACCTGCTCTTTGGATAGATGAAGCCATGAAAGAGCGAGCGGATCTTGCGGGCTATACCGTTGTCGATCCACCGTCCGTTGTGGCTACCCATTTGACCGAGTTAATTAAGAGACATGCCCATGAGCTGATTGGACGCCAGGAGACCAAGGCATTGGTTGACAACATTAGAGAAAGCTATCCGGTCCTTGTGGATGAGCTCATTCCTTCCGTGCTGACCATTGGAGAAGTGCAGAAGGTATTGGCTAAGCTTCTCCGCGAAAAAATCTCGATCCGGGACATGGTCACGATTCTCGAGACGCTTGCGGATTATGGACATTACTCGAAAGATCCCGATGTCCTTACCGAATATGTAAGACAAGCCCTCTCGCGCCAGATTACCCAGCAATATGCTCAAGAGGGAGAGGCCATGCGGGTCATCACGGTTGGACCACAGCTGGAGAAGAAGATCGCCGAAAGCGTCCAGCAGAGCGACCAAGGAAGCTATCTTGCCATGGACCCGGCATCGACACAGAGTGTGTTTCAGAAGCTCAGTGAACAGGTTAACCGGATCATTCAGATGGGACAGCAGCCTGTTCTGCTTACCTCACCGGCCATAAGAATGTATTTAAGGCAGGTCATTGAACGAAGCATGCAGGATATTCCGGTGTTGTCCTATAGTGAGCTGGAGCCGAACGTCGAAATTCAAAGTGTCGGAGTGGTGAACTTATGAGAGTGAAGAGGTATATCGTCGACACGATGCCTGAGGCGATGCAGCACATTCGTACGGATTTGGGTGCGGATGCCGTCATACTGAGTACGAAGGAAACCAAGGTAGGCGGATTCCTGGGTATGTTTACCCGTAAGAAGATCGAGGTGATCGCGGCAGTAGAACAAGCGGAGAAATCCAAAGGTTCTGCTCCGATAAAGTCCAAAGTTACGCCTTCTGTACCTTCTGGTGCCGTACCCAAGGCTTATCAACGAACAGCAGAAATTTCGAAGCCAGGTTCACAGGCTTCCACGATTTCTGTGAATAACACGGATACAGCTTCCGGCGTACAGCATGAGGACGACTATAGTCGTTTTGCAGAGATTCTCAGCCAGGTTGCAGCTTCCGAGGAGATGGTTGACAGGCAAAAGGACGAATTGGACCACGCGCAACACCCTGCAGCAGCTGCAAAAGCAGCGATGCGAAGCGATCAAACGGAAACAGCAGTGTCTGTTGAATCTGTTAAGTCATCCCGTGGGAGACAGGAGGAGCCTTTAAGTTCCCGTCTGGGAATTAGCGAATCCGAACAAAGAGTCCTTGAAGAGCTTAAGGAAATGAAGGAATGGATTGCGCGATTATCCAGGCAAAATCTTGAAGCGCAGCATCTTCCCGAGCCGCTGCAAAGCATTCGGGATCAGCTGCTCAAGCAGGATCTTTCGGCCAAGCTGACGGAAGAGTGGCTCACAGCCGCGGAGGAAGCCTGGAAAGCTAATCATATGCAGATGAGCGAGGCCGAGCTGCAGAACGTGATTTACAAGCAAGCCGAGGCGTTCCTTGAGGGTCGTATCGGCGGCGGGATTCAGCCCGAGACGCGGATTGTGTATATCGCCGGACCGACAGGGGTCGGCAAGACAACCACGATCGCGAAGATCGCTGCAGAGCAGCTGTTCCGTAACCAACGCAAGGTAGGTCTGATCACTTCCGATACGTATCGGATATCTGCCGTTGAACAGCTGCGTACCTACGCATCCATTCTCAATGTGCCGATGGAAGTCGTGCAATCGCCTGGTGATATGCAGCGGGCCCTTCAGAAGCTGCAGGATTGTGATTTGGTGTTAATGGATACAGCGGGTCGGAACTACCGGAATGAGCTGCTCGTTTCCGAGCTTCAAAGTTTGTTCTCCCATTCCGATCAAAGCGAAACCTATCTGGTGCTCAGCTTGACTTCCAAGAGCAGCGATATGATCGAAATCGCGGATCATTTCAGCAAATACGAACTCGATAAGGTCATTTTCACGAAGATGGATGAAACCGGAAGCTATGGCTCCTTGTTTAATCTGATTGATGCCCATAACCTTCGCTTGTCCTATATGACCAATGGTCAAAATGTGCCGGATGATCTGTTGATGGCCGATAGTGAGCGGTTATGCCATCTGCTGCTGGGAGAGATTCGTACATGACGGATCAAGCTCATTCGCTTCGCAAGCTGGTTTCTTCCCAGCAGTCAGGGAACAGCGGTATGGCAACATCTCCAAGAACTGCCAAGATTATAACGGTCAGCAGCGGAAAAGGCGGGGTTGGCAAATCCAATTTCACACTGAATTTTGCGCTGACTTTGCAGTCGATGGGCAAAAAAGTATTGGTGTTTGATGCCGACATCGGGATGGCAAACATTGACGTTCTTATGGGCGTAAGCTCCCGGTACAGCCTATATCATCTCATTCGCCGGGAGAAGAGCATTGAAGAAGTGATTCAGTACGGGCCGGACAGGCTTCCCTACATTGCTGGAGGTTCCGGTTTGGCTGACATGATGTCCCTGTCTGAAGAGGAAATGAATTATTTTATTTCACAGATTGAAATTATTTCCTCGGAAATGGACTATATCATCTTTGATACAGGAGCTGGCTTATCCAAGGAAAATATGAAATTCATCACGTCCGCTGATCAATGCCTTGTCGTCACGACGCCGGAACCGACATCCATTACGGATGCCTATGCCTTAATCAAGGTGGTACACGGCACGGAATACCAGGTTCCGTTCAGCCTGATTGTCAATCGTGCGGGTGATGAACAGGAGGCTCGGGAAGCTGCTAACAAAATCATTTTGACGGCCCAGCGTTTCCTGGATATCGACATCAAGCTGCTCGGTTCGATTGCCGATGATACGCATGTTGTCCAGGCGGTTAAGCGGCAGGTCCCGTTCACAGCAGCTTATCCGCGATGTAACGCTTCTAGTGATATCAGACGGATCGCGCTCCGCTACATGACCGTTCCTGCTGCCACAGAGCCGGAAGCTCCGAAGGGAATCAAAGGATTTATGCATCGGTGGCTCAAACGTACGAAATGATTCTTTGCTTGGATTAATGGAAACTGAGGTGGACATCTATGAAGCCTTTTCGTGTGCTTGTCGTTGACGATTCCGCATTTATGAGGAAAATCTTTTCCGATTTCATCGAGCGCGACCCATCTTTTCAGGTTGTCGGAACAGCTGATAACGGGCTTGATGCCGTTCGGAAAGTAAAGGAATTGAATCCGGATGTCATTACACTGGATGTAGAAATGCCGGAAATGAACGGCCTGGATGCTCTGAAATTAATTATGGATTCGGGCCCCCGTCCGGTCATTATGTTGTCCGGCATTAATGAGCAAGGCATGAAAGAGACCATTCTTGCCCTTGAGGCAGGAGCATTTGATTTTATACGAAAGCCTTCCATTTCTAATGCGCTTGATATTGAGCAGGTGCGTTCAGAACTAATGAAGCAACTGAATGCGGCGATGCAGGCTAAACAGCGGAGGGCATTGTGGGAAGAAGAAGAGCAGAGACGACGGAGCGCGGACATAACGCTTCCTCTTTCGCCAAAGCCTTCTGACAAAACGCTGAACAAGAAGCCGCAGGTGAATGAGACTAAAACGACGGTCAGCGAGACTGACCAACGGAGCAAACTAAAGGATTCACCTCGTATGCCGTCATCTCGGACTGTTGAGAAGAAGGTGTCTACTGCTACGGAAGGAGCAGAGCCCTCTGGATCAAAGAGAAAACGGGCAGATCGTAAGCCAGTTACGGACTTAGCTCCAGTCGTGCTTCCAGAGAACGAGAGTCGTCAGCGCCATGAAGCAAAGATACCGCAGTCAACGGAATTGACGGATTTGGTTGCGGTGGGCTGTTCGACCGGCGGGCCAAGAGCATTGAAGGCTTTTCTCGAGCCCATTCCCGGTGACTTCTGTGCCCCGATTGTCATCGTTCAACATATGCCGCCGAGTTTTACCAAATCGCTTGCACAGCGCCTGAATTCATTCAGCCAGCTGGAGGTCATGGAAGCAGAACAAGGAATGGTATTGGAACCAGGCAAAGCCTACATTGCCCCGGGAGGCAGCCATATGAGGGTTTACCGCTCGGACAGCGGCACTTACCAAATTAGGATAAGTGAGGATGAGACCCGCAACGGTCACCGTCCATCCGTAGATGTGCTGTTCGAATCCCTGGTGCCGTTGACCATGATCAAGCGTCATGCGGTACTGATGACCGGCATGGGAAGCGATGGAGCGAGAATGATGAAGAAGCTTTACGATACAGGGGTGACATCGACCTATGCGGAGAGCGAGCAAACCTGCGTCGTATACGGGATGCCGAGATCAGCTGTTGAGCTCGGATGCGTAAGCCACGTTCTGCCACTTCATGATATTGCACCTAGAATGGTTCAAGCTGTAAATAACGGAAAGTGAACTTGAAGAGGAGGTGTCTCTCAATGGACATGAATCAATATTTGACAATGTTTATTGATGAGTCAAATGATCATCTGCAATCATTAAATGAAAACATGCTTCAATTAGAAAGCAACCCGGACGATATCGGGATCGTACAGATTATTTTCCGATCGGCTCATACGCTCAAGGGTATGGCAGCAACGATGGGATACGAAGATCTGGCTTCGCTTACCCACCAGATGGAAAACGTGCTGGATCTTGTCCGGAACGAAAAGCTAAAGATGCAGGATTTTATCTTTGACACGCTCTTCAAAAGCTTGGACGCTCTTGAATCGATGGTGCAGGATATTACCGAAGGCGGGGACGGGAAAGCGGATGTTTCCTCTATCGTGGCTTCCTTGCAGTCGATTGTACGTGGAGAAGGAGCTTCGACTGGCGGTGGTGCTGCCGAAGTGGATAACTCCGTTGCGGCCGTCCAGGGAATTGAATTGGATGAGTTTCAATTCTCCGTGCTTGATCAATCGATTTCGGAAGGACATAAGGTTCTATATATACAAGTGACATTGCGAGAGGATTGCCAACTCAAGGCGGTTCGTGCCTACATGGTATTCGAAACGCTGGAAAGATCCGGGGAAATTGTCAAGACGTATCCGGACGTTCAAGAGATTGAACAAGGTGAATTCGATCGCGTATTTTCGTTGTATTACATAACACAAAGAGAAACGCAAGACATTGAAAGCCAGATTCTTGGCGTTTCGGAGATCGAGACGACTACGGTTGTGGCGCTCGATCATGAATCTTTGCAGCAAATGGTTCAGGAGAGCGCGGCTACAGCAGAAGCTGTTAAACCGCAAGTTTCAGAGGGAGCTCCAGCGGCGACGGTTTCACCGGAAGCCAAGAGTACTTCTGCACCTGCCAAAGAGTCCAAGGCACCTGCCCGAAATGCAGGGGGAGGTAATCCTTCGAGAACGATACGGGTTGATATTGAGCGGCTGGATGTATTAATGAATCTGTTCAGTGAACTGCTGATTGACCGGGTACGGCTAGAACAATTGGCCAGTGAGTCCAAGAATCAGGAACTGACGGACACCGTTGAGCATATGAGCCGCGTGAGCAGCGATTTGCAGAATATCGTCCTGAAGCTGCGCATGGTCCCTGTGGATACGGTGTTTAATCGTTTTCCTAGGATGGTACGGGACCTTGCCAAAACATTAGACAAGAAGATTGATTTGATTATTACCGGGGCTGAAACGGAGCTGGATCGTACGGTTATTGATGAGATCGGTGACCCGCTGGTCCACTTGCTGCGGAACTCGGCAGACCATGGCGTCGAACCCGTAGCCGACCGTATCGCTGCCGGTAAACCGGAGACCGGTACCGTGCACCTGCGTGCGTTCCATAGCGGCAACAATGTTTTCATTGAGATTGAGGATGATGGACGCGGTATCTACCGTGACAAAATTCTGAAGAACGCATTGGCAAAGGGCGTTGTTACGGAGGCTGAAGCAGCGACCATGACCGATGACGAGGTCAATCAACTGCTATTTGCACCGGGATTCAGTACCGCAGAGAAAATCTCGGATGTATCAGGCCGAGGCGTTGGGCTTGACGTTGTTAAATCCAAAATCGTTGCTCTGGGCGGTAACGTCACCATCTACTCGACACCGGGAAAAGGCACGAACTTTTCCGTTCAGCTTCCATTAACGCTGTCTATCATTGCAGCTATGCTGATTCGGATGGGATCCGAAAAATATGCAATTCCGCTTTCCTCCATTGTTGAAACGGGCATCATCAAGCGTGGACAAATCAAACATGTTCACGGCAGCCGCATGATCCAGTTCCGGGAATCGCTGATTCCGGTCATCTCGCTCAGCCGTCTGTTTGAAGTTCCGGATTTTGACGAAGAGCTGGAAGAAGAAACAGAGATCGTTGTAATCCGCAAGGGGGATCGTTTGGCGGCACTCACCATCGATGATTTTATCGGACAGAGTGAAATCGTCATTAAGAATCTCGGTAAATATCTCCCTGCCATTCAGGGGGTATCCGGAGCAACCATCCTAGGGGATGGACAAGTCGCTCTTATCATTGACGCAAATGCATTTATCAAATAAAGGGTTGCTATTACGCACGGCAGGCCACACATTTTGAAGGAGGACTTATCATGGGAGAAGAAATCAAGGTTATTGTCTTTAAACTTGGCGAGGAAGAATACGGCATCGAGGTAGACAAGGTTCAGACCATTGAGCGAATGATGCCCATTACGCGTGTTCCCAAGACCTATGCTTTCGTAAAAGGGGTTATTAATCTTCGAGGTGTTGTCATCCCTGTAATTAATTTGCGCGGCCGTTTTGGATTGGACGAGGTTGAAGCAACCGATCAAACGCGGGTAATCATCGTAGCGGTCAATGACATGCAGGTAGGCTTTATCGTGGATTCCGCCAGTGATGTAATCGATCTGAATACGGACAGCATTGACTCTCCACCTGAGGTGGTCGGCGGAATTAAAGCGAAATATCTTCGCGGTGTCGCGAAGGTAGGAGAGGAGCGCCTTCTCGTTATGCTGAATCTGTCCGAAGTGCTGAACAAGAGTGAGATTATTCAGTTGGAAGGCCTTGAGGAGTAGACAGTGGAGCTGTTTAAGCATGGCAAGGAAATCAAAATGGATGTTTTGAAGGAAGTAGGAAACATCGGAGCGGGCAATGCGGCAACCGCCCTCTCCCGCTTGCTTAACAAACCTATTGATATGGCTGTTCCAAAAGTTCAACTCCTGCCGTTTGAACAGATTGCTGAAAGTGTAGGGGGGAGCGAACAACTCGTTCTTGCCGTATTTTTAAGGGTAGAAGGCAGTGCGCCGGGCAATCTCTTCTTTATTATGAGTCCGGAAGCCGGGAAGAATTTGCTGCAGAATCTGGCGGGTTTTGAAGTTTCGGATGAGGAGCAATTCTCCGAGATGGAGCAGTCCGCATTATGCGAGATCGGAAACATATTGTCAGGCTCGTACTTATCGTCGCTCGCTGATTTGACCAATCTGTCCATGACACCTACGGTGCCGGCTCTCGCAATGGATATGGCAGGTGCCATCTTAAGTTATGGACTGCTGCAGTTCGGAGAAATGGGAGACGATGCCCTCTTAATCAACACGACGTTCCTAGAAGGGCAGAACGAGGTGGAAGGCCAGTTCTTCCTGATACCTGATCCACAATCATTTGCTCAAATTTTCGAAGCTTTAGGAGTGCCTTTAGAGCATGATTGAAGAACAAAGCATAGTGAAAGTAGCCATGGCGGATCTGAACGTCGCAGGTCCAAACGGTATTTTGCGAACAACGGGACTCGGCTCGTGCGTCGGACTGACGTTGTATGATCCGGTGACGAAGATTGGTGGAATGGCGCATGTGATGCTTCCATCTTCAGCGATCGCCAGAGAAGGGCAGCTGAATCTGGCAAAATACGCCGATACGGCTCTTCCGATCCTGTTGAACAAGATGAGGAATTTGGGTGCTTCTCCGGCACGTATGGTAGCCAAAATGGCAGGGGGAGCTCAAATGTTTGCTTTTGCCGGATCCGGTGATACCATGCGCATTGGACCTCGTAATGTGGAGTCTTGCAAGGCTGGGCTCGAGCAGATGGGGATTGCGCTAATTGCCGAGGATACCGGAGGAAATTACGGAAGAACCGTTGAGTTGGACTGTACAACGGGTAAGTTTACAATACGAAGCGTACAAAAGGGCATAAAGGAATTGTAGCTAATGGGAAAACTCCGTTTTTATCTGATGACTGGAATTGTCGGATTTGTGTTCACATTTATTTTCTCCATACGTAACAATCTGTGGATGACTAGCATGTATCGGGCTCTCATTGCATGTGCGATTTGGTTTCTCCTGGCGTTCCTGTTGAATTGGATGTTTGCTGCCATTACGGGTCCGCGAGCCACTGTTCAAGGGGACGACGACACGCAGCGGGAGCAAAACCGAGGAACTGTTCTTGATTTATCCACCCCTGATGAGGATCGGGAATTGATGGATTTAATCCATTCCGAATCCAGCAGCAAAGAGAATGGAGACTTTGTACCGCTAAATCCTCCTAAGCTGGTTTCAACGAAAGAACCCGAAGAACTGGCCAAGGCCGTTCGTCACCTTACGGAAGAATAAGGAGGGTGAAGGCAATTGGACGAACGTAAAGCTTCTGTGCTAAATCATGCGGATTTATGGAGCGCATGGAAGGAAGATGGAGACCATGAAGCGAAGAAGAAACTAATCGAATATCATTTGCACATCGTTGACTATGTTTCAAGCCGTTTGGCCATCGGTCTTCCGAAGAACGTTTCTAAGGGAGATTTGGCCAGCAATGGGGTAATGGGTCTGATTGACGCTATCGAGAAGTTTGATTACAAACGAGGGCTGCAATTCGAAACCTATGCTTCTTGGCGTGTGCGTGGGGCCATTCTGGACTCGCTGCGTCAAGGGGACTGGGTGCCTCGTTCCGTCCGCGAGAAGGCGAAGAAGATTGAAACTGCATATCAGCAGTTGGAACAGAAGTATTTACGCAGCGTCAGTGATTCCGAGATGAGTGATTACCTTGACGTGACCGAGAAGGAGTTCCGGCACATGCTGCAGGAAGTAGCGGTCATGACATTGACATCTCTGGAGGATCCGATCCGCGAGGAGGAGTCTGAGACCCGAATGTCGCTCCTGGTTGATGAGAAAGCGAAGAATCCGGATCATAAGGTCCATGAATTTTACCTGCGAGAAGCCCTGATGAAGGGTATCGGTAAATTGACCCCGAAAGAGCGGACCGTAGTTTCCTTATTATATTATGAGGATTTATCACTCAGTGAAATTGCTGAAGTGATGTCGCTATCACCTTCACGAATATCTCAGCTTCATTCCAAAGCGATATTGAGACTTCGGGGCGCGCTCGATAAAGATCGGGATTTGCTGATGCAAAACGATTGACGCTTGCCATTTATGAAGGGGGTTCCTGGATTGTCTGTAGATTATGCATTGGATCAGTACTTTAGCGTTACGCTATCGGATGACAAGGTCGTCGCCTATATACAGTTCACCAAGTGGGAGAAGGATTTCTCTTGCTCTGTAGAAGCTCTTGAGCAATTTCTGAGAAGTCACGAGGTACGATATGGACTTCAACATGATACGTTGCGGCGAATCGCAGATCATGCGGAGGAATATCAATATAGTAGAACGCCGATTGCCATGGGAACGGAACCTGTGCACGGACAGAACGGCAGAATCGAATTTACCGTTAATTTTGGGAATGAGACGAATCTGAAGCCGCTGGAGATCGAAGATGGCAAAGTGGATTATAAAGAAGTGATTCGTTTAAATAATGTAAAGAAGGGGCAGCTGCTTGCCAACCGAATCCCCCCAACGAAGGGAGTCCCCGGAACTGCGGTGACCGGAGAGGAGATTCCGAGCAAACCGGGAAAGGAAGCTCATTTCAAGGTTGGGAAGAACGTTGTTGTTAACGCGGAGAAAACTGCAATGTACGCTGCGCTTGACGGACTCCTCACCAAAACGGAAAAGGGAAAAATCAATGTGTTTCCGGTATATGAGATTAACGGGGATGTTGATTACAGTATAGGCAATATCGACTTTGTCGGTACGGTGGTCATTCGCGGCAATGTGCTTACCGGTTTCAGAATCAAGGCAGCAGGGGATATCCGAGTCACTGGCTTTGTGGAGGGAGCCGAGCTGGAGGCTGAAGGTTCGATCGATATATCCGGCGGAATCATCGGTTACAACAAGGGTTATGTAAAGGCGGGTCAGGATGTCAAAAGCTCGTTCATCCAGGATGGAAACGTCATCGCCGGTGCTAGCGTATTCGTCTCGCAGAGCATCATGCACTCCAATATCCGGGCGGTCCAGAATATCGAATGCAACGGTATGAAGGGCCTTGTGGTAGGCGGCATTTTGCAGGCGGGGGAAAAAGTGGTTGCCCGAACGATCGGAAACAGCATGTCGACGGCTACCGTAGTTGAAGTTGGTGTGCTGCCCGAGCTGCGGAATGAACTGGCAGATCTTAGAGCCCAATTGAAGCAGTCATTAGAAAGTATGGACAAAACCGATAAAGCGCTTTATCTCCTGAATCAGTTAGCTTCCTCGGGTCAATTGTCGCCAGACAAGTTGGCGCTGCGAATCAAGCTGAATGCAACCAAGAAATCCAACATGGCAGAACAAGCCGATATTAAGGACCGAATGCTGGAAATCGAGAAGATGCTTGAGGATACCGGCAAAGCAAGAGTGAATGTGGTAAAGACGATCTACGGCGGAGCCAAAATTGTCATAGGGCGGTATACCCGCTTTGTTAAGGACCCCACGCAGCGGGTTTCTTTTTACTATCATGAAGGGGATATCACCATGGTGCCGCTCTTGTAGGGATAGAACATACGTGTTAAATGCTTGTGGACATGATCCTATATCATGAGGTGATTCCATTGAGTTTGAAATCGGTTGAGATGCAAATTGCGGTCCCCAGAACCAATGAAGCGGGCAAGATGCATAATGAAACCCAGCAGCGCCCGATGAATGATCAGACGCTGCTTGCGGGTGAGTTAAACAAGAACAGCCGTGCGGAAGCCCAGCGAAGCACGGAAGTGAGTGAGACGGCGGAAACAGCCGTGCGCGATGACGGGAGTCGTCAATCCTCTGGGCAGCAGCAAGGCCGGGGAACGGCGGAATCGGGCGAGATCGTGGAGCAGCCGGCAGAGCATCCCTATAAAGGCAAAAATTTCGATGTTTCGCTCTAGATAATTTATAGGCACAAAGGAGTTAATGGATTTGAAACCATGGATATATATCGTGCTGCTTGGCATTGCCGCCGTGCTGTATGCTTTTATGCTGCCGAAACGCCGTGAAGAGACCGTGTCCAGCGAGCGGGTTGTCAAAGAAGTGGAGAACACGCTTGAAGGATATATGGCGGAAATCCAGAATGAGAACGAACAGCTGGTGGAACTGGTTAGTCAGATGAAGAAAGAACTTGATGCCAAGCAGCAAGCACATCAAGAGCAGGTCAGTGATTTGCGGCAGCGCATGCTGGCCATGGAGCAGAAAATGACCGATTCGCAAACGCGAATTCGAACGGCGGAAGAGAAGCTGGCGCAAGCCGCCGAGGCCGATTCATTGTCTGCAGGAGCGGCTGCAGCGGCTTCCGAGGTTGAACCTGCACCTCCTGTCCATTCCATCAAATCCAGATACACGGAGCTGTTTGATCTATATGAACAAGGAAAGTCCATCGATATGATTGCCAAGACCACGGGGCTTCAGCGAGGCGAAGTTCAACTTATTATCCAGTTGGCCAAACAGGAGGAATCCGTGTGATCAAGAACCGTACATTTATGATGGGCCTGGGGAGCGGTCTCGTGATCGGCGCGGTGCTGCTTCAGCTGATGTGGATCGGTCAAGGCACCACCGCAGCAACGACGGAGGAATTAACGAAGGAGCAGCTGATGGCTGCAGCGGAAGCCATGGATATGCAAGTTTTCGAAGGCTCGGAAGAACTGTTGACAGCGGAGCAGTGGGAAGAGAAACGGCTTTCTGCTGGCGCTGGTGAGTCCGAAGGAGCCGATCCTGCACAGAGGACGGGGACGGAAAAGCCGGAAGCACCGCAGCAGCCGGAGAAGCCTGAAACAGGCGTGGATAAGAAACAGGAATCTCCCCGGGTGACGAATCCGGCGGAGCCGAAAACACCTGCCAAAGCGGAAGCGCATATTAAAGTTAACATTCAATCCGGAAACAATCTCAGTGATGTGGCAAACAGTCTTTTGAATGCTGGCGTCATTGACAACAAACAGGCATTCATCACTAAAGCTACCGAGAATAAAATCAATACCAGGATCCTGAGCGGTACATACTCGTTCACGGCAGGTGAGAGCTACAATTCGATCATCACGAAGATCACTACAAAACCCTCCAACTAGCACTTCGGTTGAGAGTGGTTTTTTTCTTTGCGGGATCTGCTTGCAGCCGTTGATAGAATGGACCTGATCAAGCACACAAAAGACATTGCAACCTGCCCATGGTTATGTTATAGTAATTGACGGTGTTAAAACACACGCTAGAGTGATTTCGTTAAGGGTGCTTCCAGGACTGGGAGTCTTAATGAAAAATGATCTTGGCGGAGGGACACACAAAAACCAAACTTAGGAGGTGCGTGAAGATGGCAGTAATTTCCATGAAACAGCTTTTGGAAGCTGGCGTTCACTTCGGTCACCAGACTCGTCGCTGGAACCCGAAAATGGATAAATTTATCTTCACTGAAAGAAACGGTATCTACATTATCGACCTGCAAAAAACGGTCAAGAAAGTTGAAGAAGCATTCAACTTCGTAAAAAGCGTAGCTGGAGAGAACGGTACAATCCTGTTCGTCGGCACGAAAAAACAAGCTCAAGATTCCGTGAAGGAAGAAGCAGAGCGTTGCGGCATGTACTACATCAACCAACGTTGGCTCGGCGGAACTTTGACTAACTTCGAAACGATCCAAAAGCGTATCAACCGCTTGAAGCAGCTCGAAACTTGGGAAGAGGACGGCACGTTCCAAGTATTGCCTAAGAAAGAGGTAATCCTTCTCCGCAAAGAGAAAGATCGTCTTGAGAAATTCTTGGGCGGTATCAAGAACATGAAGGGTCTTCCAAGCGCATTGTTCGTTATCGATCCTCGCAAAGAGCGTATCGCAGTAGCGGAAGCTCGCAAATTGGGTATCCCAATCGTTGGTATCGTTGATACGAACTGTGATCCGGATGAAATCGACTATGTAATCCCAGGTAACGATGACGCGATCCGCGCTGTTAAATTGTTGACTGGTAAAATGGCCGATGCCGTTGTTGAAGCTCACCAAGGCGAAGAAACAACTGCTTAATCGGGATTAAACGTATAAACCATGAATTAAATGAAAAGGGTGGTTGGTAGGTGTATAACCTCTCACTGCCCTTTTTTTAAGATGTTAGAACGGATAACGTGCGTATAACGTGTGGAATTCGGAGCCTGGCATCGCAGGGGAAAAACAACTACTTAATGCTGTCTGGAATCTTGTAGAGAAAAGAGAGACGATTTTCTTGAGGTCCAAACGCAAAACTTCATCATACCAATTTGGAGGGAATTCTAATGGCAGTAACAGCTAGTGCGGTAAAAGAACTTCGCGAAAGAACAGGCGCGGGCATGCTGGATTGCAAAAAAGCGCTGGATGAAACAAATGGTGATATCGACAAAGCGATCGCAGTACTTCGCGAAAAAGGCTTGTCTGCAGCAGCAAACAAAGCGGGTCGTATTGCAACTGAAGGCGTTGTAGAGTCATATATTCACGGCGGCGGACGCATCGGCGTTCTCGTTGAAATCAACTGTGAAACCGACTTCGTAGGTAAAACAGATCAATTCAAAGAGTTTGCTCGCGATATCGCAATGCATATTGCCGCTGCAAATCCTAAATATGTTCGTCGTGAAGAAGTGCCAACGGAAGACCTTGAGAAAGAAAAAGAAATTTTGAAAAACCAAGCTCTGAACGAAGGCAAGCCTGAAAAAATCGTTGAGAAAATGGTTGAAGGCCGCATCAACAAATACTATGAAGAATATTGCTTGCTTGAGCAATCCTTCATCAAAGATCCTGACAAAACAATCAACACGCTGCTTAATGAAAAAATCAGCACGATCGGTGAGAACATTTCCATCCGTCGTTTTGCTCGTTTTGAACTCGGCGAAGGCTTGGAGAAAAAACAAGACAACTTCGTTGAAGAAGTTATGTCCCAGGTGAATAAATAAGCCGAATGGGCTAATATAAGTTATAGAAAAGAGTGGAACACACCTGTGTTCCTTCTTTTTTAAGAGATATAAGGCATAAGAGAGATAAGATTGTTATAAATTCGGAGTAAAGGCACCCCTTATCTCACAAGAAAGAATGGACTCAAGTCTTGATGAGACGACCAGAAGTTTCTACTTGAGACGGATGTTTTTACCCGATTTTTATAAACCGTCAAGCAGTGCCGGTGTGTCTGTCTGTCGTTTTTCAAACGGGCGTCGTATACTTAGGCGCCGTCTTAAAGTGGAGGGTTATCATTTGGAACAGCCTGTATATAAACGAGTGATATTGAAAGTCAGTGGGGAATCCCTTTCAGGGCAGAATGGATATGGTATTGATGCTGAGACGATCTCATCGATCGCTGAGCAGGTTCGCGAGGTTGTCGAGCTTGGTGTGGAGGTCGCGATCGTGTGCGGCGGCGGAAACATCTGGCGCGGTATCGCTGGCAGCGCGAACGGAATAGACCGTGCGACAGCAGATTATATGGGAATGCTCGCAACGGTGATGAACTCTTTGGCTCTTCAGGATGCTTTGGAGCAGATCGATGTGCCGACTCGGGTGCAAACCTCTATCTCAATGCAGCAAATTGCGGAGCCGTATATTCGCCGCAGAGCCATTCGGCATTTGGAAAAAGGTCGTGTCGTTATTTTTGCGGCAGGAACGGGTAACCCATACTTCTCCACCGATACGACTGCAGCGCTTCGCGCAGCGGAAATCGAAGCAGAAGTGATTCTCATGGCGAAGAACAAGGTGGACGGAGTGTACTCCGCTGATCCATTTAAGGATGAAACTGCCGAGAAGTACGAGCAGCTGACGTATCTAGACGTATTGAACAAAAACCTTGGGGTAATGGACTCTACAGCTTCATCGTTATGTATGGACAACAACATCCCGCTCATCGTCTTCGCTATTACGGAGCAAGGTAATATCAAGCGCGTCGTTCTGGGCGAGAAAATCGGAACGATCGTCAAAGGGAGTGTAGACTAATGCCGCAATCGGTGAAAAAGAATGCAGAAGAACGCATGGAAAAAGCGATCCTGTCTTTGAAACGTGACCTGGCAACGCTGCGCGCAGGACGGGCAGCGCCAGCGCTACTCGACCGGATCACGGTTGAATACTACGGGGCGCCAACCCCGCTGAATCAGCTGGCTAACATCAGCACGCCGGATTCCAGAACGCTCATGATCCAGCCTTGGGACAAGTCGTCCTTGGCCGATATCGAGAAAGCGATCATGAAATCGGATGTCGGTTTGACGCCGGCGAATGATGGTAATCAAATTCGTCTCGTCGTACCTGCACTGACGGAAGAACGCAGAACCGAACTGGTGAAAATGACGAAGAAATTCGGCGAGGAAGCGAAAGTGGCCATCCGCAACATTCGCCGTGATGCCAACGACGACATCAAAAAATTGGAGAAAACAGATATTTCCGAGGACGAGTCCCGGAGACATCAGGAAGATATCCAAAAAGCGACGGATAAATTTATCGCAGAAGTCGACAAAGTCCTCGTTGCTAAAGAAAAAGAGATTATGGAAGTATAAGAGACTTGTGGCCCCTCCTGTCAATGGTGGGGTTTGTCTCTTTTTTTGCAGAAAGATGCCTGGAGGAAATGGAATGATCAAACGGGTTCGATCGTGGTTGAATCAGGAGGACAGTCAGCAGACGCATCAGCTCTCTCCGGACAACATCCCACATCATGTCGCCATCATCATGGATGGTAATGGACGCTGGGCGAAACGGCGCGGTATGCCGCGAATCGTTGGCCATCAGAATGGCATGAAGGCTGTCAAAAGAGCGGCCATTGCCGCCGATGATTTGGGAATCAAAATATTGACGATGTATGCTTTTTCGACAGAAAATTGGACGCGTCCGAAGGATGAGGTCGATTTTCTGATGAAGCTTCCGCAAGAGTTCCTGGCCATTGAGCTGGAGGAGCTGATCGAGAAAAATGTCCAGGTCCGCATGATGGGGCATCCGGAAGACCTTCCGTCCCATACCGTGTCTGCGATGGAAGAAGCAGTTGCGAAGACAGCCGGCAATGACGGGCTTGTGCTTAACTTTGCGCTCAATTACGGCAGCCGGAAAGAGATCACCGAAAGTGTCAAGGCGCTCGGACGAGAAGTGCGCGACGGGATTCTTCGTCCTGAGGATATTACAGAGGAACTGATTGGCCAGCGGCTCCTCACAGGCGAATTGCCGGATCCGGATTTACTGATCCGCACAAGCGGCGAGCTGCGGCTGAGTAATTTTATGCTGTGGCAGCTCGCGTATAGTGAGCTATGGTTTACGGATGCCTATTGGCCGGAATTTACCAAAGAGCATTTGGTGGAGGCCGTAGCCGATTATCAACAAAGAACAAGGCGCTACGGTGGACTTTCGTAGCCGATGGAGGATGGAACGTTTTGAAACAGCGATTGATTACCGGAATTATAGCGGGAGCGGTCTTTTTAGGATTATGTTTCATAGGCGGTCTGTGGTACCATCTTCTTATTCTGGCGATGGCGCTAATCGGTTATTATGAGTTTGTGCGCATGACCAATACGGCACCATTCGGGGGAACGGCTTGGATTGGGTATGCGGGGGTGCTGTTGCTTGTATTTCCATGGGGTCCGCTTCATTTGAATATTCAGATCCCGTGGGAACATGTGCTTTGGCTCCTGCTGCTTTTATTTTTGCTGGCGACCGTGACGACGAAGAATGTAATTGATATCAAACGGGTTTCTTTATTGTTTTTGGCATCGGTGTATATCGGAATCGGATTTTCCTTTATCGCCGAATCACGACATGCTCCTGACGGCCATGGCGTATTCTGGACTTTTCTGCTTCTGGCCTCGATCTGGGCAAGTGATGCGGGAGCGTATTTTGTCGGACGCGCCATGGGGCGCCATAAATTATGGCCTTCCATAAGCCCGAACAAAACGGTTGAGGGGGCGCTCGGCGGTGTGGTCATTGCCGTGTTCACATCACTGCTCTTTTCATTCTTCTCAGATGGATTCCTGACGGCTGGACAAGCGATTCTGATCGGACTTTCCTGCGCTGTTATCGGTCAACTCGGCGATTTGGTGCAATCCGCTTATAAACGGGTGTATGACATCAAGGATTCGGGCAAACTGCTGCCGGGCCATGGAGGGATACTGGATCGATGTGACAGTTGGATCGTCGTATTTCCGTTTGTACATATATTGAGTCTCCTGCCTTACTGATGAAAGGAAAGATGTGCATGAAGAAGATCAGCGTACTCGGCTCCACTGGCTCCATAGGTACCCAGACCTTGGATGTCGTGAGGAAACACCGGGAACATTTTCAGATTGAGGGCCTTGCTGCAGGGAGTAATAAGGAAGTGCTGCTTCAGCAGGTCAAGGAGTTTTCTCCGCGTAAAGTGTCCGTTGCCACAAAAGAGCTTGCTGACAGCATAAGGCATGATCTTCCTGCCGGAACCGAAGTGTTCCATGGTCATGAAGGCTTGATCGAGATTGCGGCAGCGACAGATGCGGAAATGGTGGTTACAGCGGTCGTTGGAAGTTTGGGCCTGTCCTCTACGCTTGCAGCGATCGATGAGGGGAAGACAATCGGGCTTGCCAATAAGGAAACGTTGGTAACCGCAGGTCACCTGGTTACGGCTCGAGCGGCTGCAAAAGGGGTAAAACTCTTGCCGATCGATAGCGAGCATTCCGCCATATTCCAATGCCTGAACGGAGAGCGGCATGAAGATATTGAACGGATCACGTTGACGGCTTCCGGAGGCTCATTCCGGGATTACACCCGGGAGCAGCTGGTCAACGTTACGGTGGAGGATGCGCTTAAACATCCAAACTGGTCCATGGGTGCCAAAATCACGATTGATTCGGCCACCATGGTCAATAAAGGGCTTGAGGTGATCGAGGCCCATTGGCTGTATGGAATTCCTTATGACAACATTTCTGTGCTTCTGCACCCGGAAAGCATCATTCACTCTTTTGTGGAATTCCGTGATTCGAGTATCATTGCCCAGCTCGGCAACCCGGATATGCGGGTTCCGATTCAATATGCGCTGACTTATCCGGAGCGGTGGTCTTCGCCTGCGCCAAGGCTATCTTTGGCAGAAGCGGGCAAGCTGCATTTCCGGGAGATGGATCTTGAACGTTTTCCTTGTTTAAGGCTTGCTTATGAATGTGGTAAAATGGGTGGGACAGCGCCAACGGTATTCAACGCTGCCAATGAAATTGCGGTCGCCCGGTTTCTCCGCGGCGAAATCTCTTTTCTGCGAATCGAAGAGATCATTGAGGAAGTGCTGCAAAGCCATCGTGTTGCGCCGGAACCGGCACTGGAGACGATTGAAGAGAATGATCGAATCGCACGTGAATTAGCTTCCCGACTATAGGATTTGAAGTGTTTTTGAAATCTCCCTTGAAAAAAAGCGGACAGCTTGTGATTCTCTTGTGGACGACAGGAGAATAATGATAATCTATAGGGACATACTGCGTTCTCAGAGGAAAAGGGGGATGTAAATAATTGGAAATGGTTCGGGTCGTTTTTTTAACGGTGCTCATGTTTTTTGTGATCGTTACCGTGCACGAATGGGGTCACTATTATTTTGCCCGGCGTGCCGGAATATTGGTACGCGAGTTCGCGATTGGATTTGGTCCAAAGCTGTTCTCATATAAACGCAATGAAACGCAGTTTACGCTTCGTCTTCTTCCATTCGGCGGTTATGCCCGTATGGCCGGGGAAGATCCTGAACTTGTCGAGATTCAGCCCGGTCAGACGATTGCGGTTCGATTGAATGCAGAGAATCAAGTAAAAAAGATTTATCTGGATCAACTCGACAACCGTAAAAATGTCATTCGCGGCGAAGTCCAGTTTATGGATATGGTGGATCGTTTGTCGGTTAGACTTGATGTGGATGGTGAATTCCAACAATTTGAAATCCATCCGCAAGCCTTAACGGTAGCCAAAGGTGTCGAGACGCAGATCGCACCGAGAGACCGCCAATTCGGCAGCAAAACTGTTGGTCAAAGAGCGCTTGCGATTTTTGCCGGTCCTGTCATGAACTTCATTCTGGCCTTCGTGCTGTTTGCCCTTCACATTCAAATGGCCGGCATACCGGTTGAGAATCCAACCTATGTGCAGATTGGCGAGATTACAAAAGGCATGCCTGCCGATGAAGCCGATCTGAAAGAGGGAGACATCATCGAGAGCATTAACGGAACCGCCATTGGTGCCGATTATCAGAAGATGATCGAATTGATTGCAGCTTCCAAGGACAAGCCGATGGAATGGACCGTACGCCGGGGTGAGGAATCATTTGATCTGACCTTAACTCCGCGGACGATGGAGGGCCAGGAAGGCGGCAAGGTTGGGATTGTTCCTGAGCTTCCGACCCGATCCGCAGGGATTGGGGAGACGATTGCCGGATCCGGGACCGCGATGGTAGATACAACGAATATTATCTTCCAGGGCTTCAGACAGTTGATTCAGAAGTTCTCCATGGATGATCTTGGCGGTCCTGTGCGGACGTTCGAAGTAACGGGACAAATCGCCAAACAGGGTATCGAACAGCTGACCTATTGGGCAGCCATTCTAAGCTTATATCTGGGCATATTCAATCTGCTGCCGATACCGGCACTGGATGGAAGCCGGCTCGTATTCTTAGGGATCGAAGCCTTAAGGGGCAAGCCAGTTGACCCGAACAGAGAAGGCATGGTTCATTTTATCGGGTTTGCGATGCTGTTCCTGTTAATGATTGCCGTCACCTATAACGATATTTTGCGTTTGATCAACGGATAAACCCTAAGGTACGGCTCGGTGCGCCAGCCGCAACGAAAGCCGTACCTTTTCTATGGTTAGCAGAGTTTCACGCATAACGATATCTAGCAAATGGAGTTGCTATAATAAGGGCGGGCTTCATAGTCGCAGCTCGTTCACACATATCGCCAATAACGCCAGTCAAGCCGCTTGAATCAGGGGCTTTGACCATGCGTTTTATTAATGGGAGGCACACGATTTATATGTCTAAGGAATCGAAGGATAAACAATTCGTGACGGAGATTACGCCGCAAGCGGAAGATTTCTCGCGCTGGTATATCGATGTCATCAAAAAAGCGGACCTGATGGATTATTCTCCAGTCAGAGGCTGCATCGTCTTCAAACCGGACGGTTATGAAATTTGGGAGCATATCCAGGAAGAGTTGGATCGGCGCTTTAAGGCGACGGGCCATCGGAATGCGTATTTCCCGCTCTTCATTCCCGAGAGCTTTTTCCAGAAGGAGAAGGAGCATGTCGAAGGATTTAATCCCGAGCTGCCATGGGTAACGGAAGCGGCTGGAGAGAAGCTGGAAGAACGTCTGGCGATCCGACCGACTTCTGAAACGATGTTCGGGCACATGTATTCCAAATGGATCCAATCCTATCGTGATCTCCCTGTGCTGATCAACCAGTGGGCCAACGTGGTCCGCTGGGAGAAACGCACGCTGCCGTTCCTTCGCACGAGCGAGTTTTTATGGCAAGAAGGCCACACCGCTCATGAAACGGAAGTTGAGGCTAGAGGGGAAACCATGCAAATGCTGGATATCTATCAGCAGTTCGTGGAGGACTATCTCGCGATTCCGGTAATCAAAGGGCAGAAGACACCTTCGGAGAAATTCGCGGGCGCCGTGGATACGTTCTCGATCGAAGCGATGATGAAAGACGGACGAGCTGTACAGGCAGGTACTTCGCATTATATGGGGACCAACTTCTCGCAAGCTTTCGATATTCAATATTTGAACCGTGAAAATACGCTGGAATACGCTCATACGACATCCTGGGGCGTCAGCACGCGCCTCATTGGTTCCTTGATTATGGTCCACGGGGATGACCGCGGATTGGTGCTGCCTCCTAAAGTCGCACCGACGCAAGTGATTATGATTCCAATCGGTCCACCGAAGACGAGAGACGCGGTTGTGGGTCGTACGGATGAGCTGTTCCGTGAACTGAAATCCGCAGGCATCCGCGTACGCGTTGACGACAATCCGGATGTGCGTCCAGGCTGGAAATTCAATGAGTATGAAATGCGCGGAGTTCCGGTGCGTCTGGAGATTGGTCCGCGCGACATGGAGAATGGCGTGTGCGTGCTTGTCTCCCGCATTACAGGCGAGAAGAAAATCGTAGAGCAAGCCAATCTGACCCAGGAAGTACAGAATATGCTGGAGCAGGTGCACCAGGAAATGTTCGAGCGCGCGAAGCAGTTCCGTGAGGATCATTTCTATTCGGTGGAAACGCTGGATGAAATGAAGGAAAGCATGGAGGAAAAACGCGGGTTTACTTTGGCAGGATGGTGCGGTTCGGAAGCTTGCGAAGATACCGTCAAGCAAGAAACCGGCGCTACGAGCAGAAACATTCCGTTTGAACCGGCCGAGAAGAAAACCAAGTGCCTCGTATGCGGTGAAGATGCAAAACATACGGTGCTGTTCGCGAGAGCGTACTAGTAAATCGATATTATGAATTTCCGGCAAGTTTGGGCGAGGGGAGGAGTCCTTCGTCCAGAACCGGAATTCATCATCTGGAGGAAGCTTCCGGATGGCAGTATGGCGGACGCTCTTCTTTTTGGGGCAGGACGAATGGGTGCTGCCGGCGGAGGCTTTATTCTATTTATTTAAGAGTATAGAATTTATAAGTTTTCAGCGAAGCGGAACGATTTCGATTCTCGCAAGAAAAACTTCCACTAAACGCGGTTTGTCTTTTTTGGAAGTACGTCGATAGAAGTTAGAAGTTAGAAGTTTTTCTTATAGCTTTATGCATTGCAGGGGGAGGGAACCATGGGCACAACAGAAGATAAAAGGAAGCGATTTGAACTGCTGATCAAGCAGGGAGAAGTTCCGGCCAATCTGGTGGAACCCTATTTTTTGGACGGCGTGATTGAGCAGGTAGAGACTAGCAAGGCCAGTAAGGACTGGAGAATAACCGTCCTGAAGGAGACCTTGGTTCCAGCTGAGGTCTATCGCACATTTTGTCTGAGAATTCAGGAGAAGATGGGGCATATTGCGAAGATTAAATTTGTGTTCCGATATGGAAGCGGCGTTCCCGAAGCAGATATCGTGCAAGAATACTGGGGCTTGTTTCTAGAGTGGGCACATCGGGAGATCCCTTCGGTTAATGGATGGATGACAAGGGCTAAATACGAGGTGGAAGATGGGCAAGTCCTTCTCTCCATGTCGGATGGCATGTCGCTGGAGCTTGCCCGTAAGAAACAGATCGATTCCGCCATTACCCGCTTTTTCGGGCAGTATTTTGATCTGACGCTGCGCGTGAAAATGCAGGTCGGCGATAATGGCCAGGCGGCTTATGAGGAGTTCGAGCAGAGGAAGCGAGAAGAAGAGCGAGAGGTCATCGAGCAGATCATGAGCAGCATGGAAGCTGAGCTGGATGCCGAGGATGAGGAAGAGGGCGCTGTTCGGCTGCAGGTTGGGTATGATATCAAGGATCAGCCGGTTCCGCTCCAGGAGATCCAAGACGAAGAGAAGAAAATTACGATTCAGGGGACCATCTTCGGATTGGATCGTAAGGAGCTTCGTAACGGAAGTACGTTATTCACATTCTATTTGACGGATTTCAGCGATTCCTTGCAAATGAAAATGTTTGGCAAGACGAAGGACGACTTGAAGGTCCTGAGCCTTCTTGAGAACGGCAAATGGGTGAAGGCGCGCGGACGCGTAGAATATGACCGGTTTATGCAGGTGCCGGAGCTGGTGATGATCCCGTCCGACCTCAATGAGGTACCGTCGCCGCCTTCGCGCAAGGATAATGCCGCCGAGAAGCGGGTTGAATTCCACCTGCACACAACGATGAGCACGATGGACGCGGTCACACCGATTGACCGTTATATCAAAACAGCAGCGAGCTGGGGACATAAAGCGATCGCCGTAAGTGATCATGGTGGCGTACAGTGTTATCCTGATGCAGCAAAGAACGCCAAGAAGCATGGCATTAAAATGATGTACGGTGTTGAGGCCAACGTCGTGAATGATGCCGTCAACATTGTGGAGCAAGCGCAGCCGATCGAGCTCAGCAGTGCGACTTATGTTGTATTTGATATTGAGACAACAGGTTTGTCCATCACCGCGAACAAAATCATCGAGCTTGCTGCCGTGAAGATGAACGATGGCAAAGAGATTGATCGATACGCTACCTTCGTTAATCCACACGAGAGAATCCCGTACCATATTCAGCAATTGACGAACATCAATGACGATATGGTAAAGGATGCTCCTGAACTGGAGCCGGTATTGAAAGAGTTTGTTGAATTCGTCGGGGATGCCGTGCTTGTGGCTCACAACGCTCGATTTGACATGGGGTTCATTCAGGCAGCACTCAAGAATGCCGGCATGGACACGCTTGACAATCCCTATCTGGATACGCTGGAGCTGGCACGTCTGGTGCATCCGGGCCTTAAGAATCATCGTCTTAACACATTGGCAGATAAGTATAAGGTACTGCTCGAAAGTCATCACCGCGCGATTGACGATACGATAGCGCTGGCTGGAATCCTGAACGGGCTCCTTAGCGATGTGGACAAAACCAAAGGCGTCAAAATGCTGGACCGCCTCAATGATTACGTCGGTACGGATTTGTCCAATACCCGTCCTTTCCACTGCGGTATTTATGCTTTGAATATGACGGGCAAGAAAAACCTGTACAAGCTGATCTCCATGTCGCATACCGAATATTTCAAGCGAGTGCCGTGTATTCCTAAATCCAAGCTTCAAGAGATGCGAGATGGGTTACTGGTGCTTTCCGGCTGCGAAAAAGGGGAGTTCTTCGAAACGGTGCTGAACAAAACGGAGGAGGAAGCCGAAGAGATTGCGGACTTCTACGATGTTTTGGAGATTCAGCCGTTGACGATGTATATGCATTTGGTGGACAAAGGCTTGGTAGGCAGTCCCGAAGAGATCAAAACCGCAATTTCCAAAGTCGTGCGCATCGGCGAAAAGCTGAACAAGCCGGTCATCGCCACAGGAAACGTGCACTATCTTGAACCACGGGATAAGCTGTTCCGGGACATTACCATCCATGGGATTACCGGTTTCAGCCCGCTCAAGGATATGCGCAAGCCTGACGCGCATTTTCGGACTACGGAAGAGATGCTCGAAGAGTTCGAGTTTTTGGGACAGAACAAATGTTATGAAGTCGTTGTGACGAACACTAGCGAGCTGGCCGACCGCTTTGAAGAGTTGGAATTGTTCCCGGATAAGCTGTTTACGCCGATTCTGGAGGGCGCGGATGAAGAAATACGCAACACCTGTTATGAGACGGCAAAATCCATCTATGGTGAGGATCTGCCTGAAGTTGTCGTAGCGCGGCTGGAGAAGGAACTTGAACCGATCATTAAATACGGTTTCTCAGCGAACTATCTGATTTCCGAGAAACTGGTGAAGAAATCGAACCGGGATGGCTATTTGGTTGGTTCACGGGGTTCCGTAGGCTCATCCGTCGTTGCTACGTTCCTCGGCATATCCGAGGTTAACCCGCTTCCGGCCCATTACATTTGCTTGAACAGCGACTGCAAGCACAGCGAATGGTTCCTGGACGGCAGCGTGCCAAGTGGATTTGACTTGCCGGACAAGGCTTGTCCGGAATGCGGAAACATGATGAAAGGCGAGGGACAGGATATACCATTCGAAACCTTCCTGGGTTTCAAAGGGGATAAGGTTCCCGATATTGACTTGAACTTCTCCGGTGAATATCAGCCGCATGCCCATAATTTCACCAAAGAGATGTTTGGCGAGGAGAACGTATTCCGTGCCGGTACCATCGGCACCGTGGCAGAGAAGACGGCGTTTGGCTTTGCCAAAAAATATGAGGAACACAACAACAAGCGCTGGCGGGGCGCGGAATTGAACCGGCTGGCATCAGGCTGTACCGGTGTCAAGCGGAGCACAGGGCAGCATCCCGGCGGTATTGTCGTTGTGCCGGATTACATCGAAGTGGAAGAGATCACGCCGGTGCAATTTCCCGCGGACGATGTCAACGCAGAGTGGAAAACGACGCATTTTGATTATCACGCCTTTGAAGCGAATCTGCTCAAGCTGGATATTCTCGGGCATGATGATCCGACGATGATGAGAATGCTCCAGGATTTGACAGGGGTGGATCCAACGACCATTCCGATGAACGATCCGAAAGTGATGAGCATGTTCAACTCAACGGAAGCGCTGGGCGTGAGGCCGGAGCAAATACGCTCGCCGGTGGCCACCTTCGGCGTGCCGGAGATGGGCACCAAATTCGTCCGCCAGATGCTGGTGGAATCGCAGCCGTCGAGTTTTGCCGACTTGTTGCAAATCTCGGGTCTGTCACACGGAACCGGCGTTTGGCTCGGCAACGCTCAAGAGCTCATCAAGAATGGCACATGCAACATCAAAACCGTTATTGGTTGCCGCGACGATATCATGTTGTTCCTGATTTATAAGGCGGGCATGGACGCGAGCCTCGCATTTAAGATTACGGAAAGCGTGCGTAAAGGCCGGGGGCTGTCACAGGAATGGATTGACGAGATGAAGAAATGCAAAGTGCCGCAGTGGTACATTGATTCCTGTCTCAAAATCCAGTACATGTTCCCGAAAGCCCACGCCGCCGCGTATGTAATCTCAGCGGTGCGGACGGCTTATTTCAAGCTTTATTATCCGATCGAATATTATGCAACGTACTTCTCGGTGCGAGCCGAGGATTTCGATATCGAATTATGCTGTCAGGGCTATGAGGCGATTTATCGCCGAATTGAAGAGATCGAGCAACTGGGCTTCGGAGCAAGCCCGAAGGAAAAAGGAATGCTGCCGATTCTGGAGATGGCGCTGGAGATGACGGCAAGGGGCTTCACGTTCAAGAACATCGATCTGTATGAATCGGATGCGCTCCGATTTAAGGTGGATGGAGATTCGCTCATTCCGCCGTTCTCCGCACTGCAGGGGATTGGTGATAATGCCGCCCGCAATATTGCTGCCGCACGTGAATTCGGTGAATTCCTCTCCATAGAGGATTTCCAGCAAAAATCGAAGGCAAGCAAAACCGCCGTGGAGCTGTTGACCCAAATGGGATGCTTCCGCGGTCTGCCGGAGAGCAATCAGTTATCATTGTTCTGATTCTTGTCATCCCGTCATTGCCGTGACGCCTTGACAGTCAAGGAGTCATACTTGTCACTATTACCAGACTATGTTATAATTTTTTTGGTAATCATGGAGATAAAACCGTTGTGTAAAGAGTGGGGCAACCCACTCTTTACTCTTTGGTATATAGGAAATCAACTTGGAGGTTATGTTCTTTGAGCACATCAAAGATTAAAACGACTGTGGAAGAAATGGTGCAGCCGTATTTGGACGAACACGGCTTTGAACTGGTAGATGTGGAATACGTTAAGGAAGGAAGCAACTGGTTCTTGCGCGTGTTTGTTGATAAAGACGGCGGCATTGACATTGACGATTGCGGTTTAATCAGTGAATACCTGAGCCAGAAGCTGGACGAGAACGATCCTATCCCGACAGCTTATTTTCTTGAAGTCTCTTCTCCTGGCGCGGAACGTCCCCTTAAGAAAAAAGAGGATGTTGCGAAGTCGGTCGGCAAGAACGTGTTTGTTACGGTATACGAGCCGATTAACGGGTTGAAAGAGTTTGAAGGCAAGCTGGAATCCTTTGATAATGAGGAGCTAGTCATTCAAACCGTCAAGAAGCAGCACGTGATTCCATATGCAAAAGTAGCCAGTGCCAGATTGGCCATCATTTTTTAAACAGAAGTTTTGAAAGGGGGAACCGATTTTCAATGAGTATGGATTTTATTGAAGCGATGAATGAGTTGGAAAGAGAAAAGGGCATCAGCAAGGATGTGCTGTTTGAAGCCATTGAAGCGGCACTGATCTCAAGTTACAAGCGCAATTTCAACACGGCGCAAAATGTACGGGTAGACATGAATCGCAATACGGGTGTCATCAAGGTGTTCGCGCGGAAGCTGATTGTGGACGAGGTGCTGGATCCGCGGACTGAAATTTCGCTGCATGCGGCCCGGGAAATCAATCCGCATTTTCAGATTGAAGATATAGCGGAAATCGAGGTTACGCCGCGTGATTTTGGACGGATTGCAGCTCAAACGGCAAAGCAAGTTGTTACCCAGCGCATTAGAGAAGCCGAGCGCGGCCTGATCTACAGCGCTTTTATTGACAAGGAAGATGATATCGTAACGGGTACGCTGCAGCGTCAAGATTTACGTAACATTTATATCGACCTTGGCAAGATCGAAGCAGCCTTGCCGCTTACCGAGTTGATGCCTAACGAGAAGTTCAAGCATGGCGACCGGATCAAAGCTTACATTACCAAGGTTGAGAACACAACCAAGGGTCCGCAAATTATGCTGTCCCGTACGCATCCGGGCCTTTTGAAGCGCCTGTTCGAGCTTGAAGTGCCGGAAATCTTTGACGGCGTTGTTGAAATCCGCTCGGTTGCGCGCGAAGCTGGATTCCGCTCCAAAATTGCGGTATTTTCCCGTAACGATGAAGTCGATCCGGTTGGTTCTTGCGTTGGACCTAAGGGCATGCGCGTACAGACGATTGTCAATGAGCTTCGCGGCGAAAAAATTGACATCGTGCGTTATTCCGATCAGGTTGAAGAATACGTGGCCAATGCGCTGAGCCCATCCAAAGTACTTGAAGTTCAAGTATTTGAAGATGAGAAGATGGCGCGCGTAATTGTTCCGGATTATCAACTCTCGCTTGCGATTGGGATCAAAGGCCAGAATGCTCGTCTTGCGGCGAAGCTGACAGGCTGGAAGATCGATATTAAGAGCGAAAGTCAGGCGGAGCAGGAATTTGGCAGACCGAAGTCCCAATCAGGTGAAATGCACCAGGATTCCGTCTCTGTCGATTAATTCCAAATGACAGGGGGTTGTCGTCTTGAAACAGAGAAAGATACCGCTGCGTAAATGTGTAGCGTGTCAGGAAATGATGCCGAAAAAAGAGCTTATCCGGATTGTTAGGACGCCCGAAGATGCTGTTCTGATTGATCTCACCGGCAAAAAGTCGGGACGGGGAGCGTATTTATGCGGAAAAGTTTCCTGCTTCAAGCTGGCACACAAAAATAAAGCACTGGATCGAGCGTTGAAACAACATGTGAAACCTGAGATCTATGAACAGTTGGCACAGGATTTCATCAAGGTGGAAGATGAATTCCTCGCTGCAAAAGAGAGTGCTGCCGATGATGAATAGGGCGCTTTCTCAGCTCGGCCTGGCCATGAGGGCAGGTAAGGTGGTTACCGGGGATGAGATCGTGCTCAAAGCCATCCGGTCTTCTGAAGCAAAATTGGTTATTCTGGCGGGTGACGCCTCAGTTAATACAACAAAGAAGTTCCGCGATAAATGCGGTTCTTACAATATCCCTCTGGTAATCGGATTTGACCGGGAAAGTCTGGGCACAAGTGTAGGTAAACCCGAGCGGGTTGTGCTGGCAGTTACGGATCAAGGATTCGCAGAAATGATCTCCAAGAAACTGGAGACAATGTCGGAGGTGGAGTATATTGAGTAAACAGGAAAACAAAGACAATAAACTTCGAGTATACGAATATGCTAAATCGTTGAACATGAGCAGTAAAGAAATCATCACGATCCTTAAACGTTTGAACATTCCGGTCAATAACCATATGAGCGTAATGGAAAACGATACGGTGTCCAAGGTAGAGCAGTTCTTCAAAGATATCAAATCGAATGCAGCAGCCAAGCGGGATAGTGGAGACGCTTCCCGAACCGAGAATCGTAAACCAGCGGTTTCCGGAGCCAATGCGGCTGCAACTGTATCCAATGCAAAAACAGAAGGCACTTCCGCTAGCGTGAGTGCCGAAGGCAACCGTAATGGGCAGGACGGTATGCGTAATTCAGGACAGAAAGCACCAGAACAACAAGGTCAAAGCCAGCCCAAAAAACAACAGGAAAAGCAGGTAGGTATGAATAGTAGAACGAATCAAAACACTCAGAATGCTTCAGGTTCCCAGCGTCCCCAAGGAGGGCAGGATACCCGAAGAAATCAGTCTGGATCCGCACAAGGAAGTCAGCAGAACAATCGTAGCCAAGCATCTCGACCAGGCGGCAGCACGCAGACCGGATCACGTCCTCAGGGCGCAGGTCAAGGCGGCGCACGTCCGCAAGGCAATAATCAAGGCGGAGCACGTCCGCAAGGTAGTAATCAAGGTGGAGCGCGTCCTCAGGGCAGCAACAACCAAGGCGGGGCTCGTCCGCAGAGCAAGCCGGGTGGAACCGGAGGCGGATTCTCAGGAGCTAATAGCAATAACAATAATAGCAACGGCCAGAACCGCGGTTCCAGAAACAACAATAACAATCGTTCAGACTCCAAGCGTTTTGATGACAACCGTCAGGGAGGATTCCGTGGCAACAATCGCGGTGGAAAGAACAACCGCGGTCGGAATCAACATAATCAGCAGCCGCCTCGTGAGAAAATCGACAACACGCCGAAGAAAATTATCGTCCGTGGCAACATGACCGTCGGTGAAACGGCGAAGCTGCTTCATAAGGACGCTTCCGAAGTCATCAAGAAGCTGATTTTCCTCGGCGTGATGGCCACCATTAACCAGGAGCTGGATATCGATACGATTCTATTGCTTGCTGGCGAATTCGGTGTAGAAGTCGAAGTGAAAATTCCGGTAGAGGAAGATCGTTTTGAGACCGTTGAAGAAAACGATGCTCCGGAAGAACTGAAAGAGCGTCCACCGGTCGTTACCATTATGGGTCACGTCGACCACGGTAAAACGACGCTGCTTGATGCGATCCGTTCCACGAACGTATCCAGTGGCGAAGCAGGCGGTATTACGCAGCATATCGGTGCTTACCAAGTCGAGATCAATAACAAGAAGATTACGTTCCTGGATACACCGGGTCACGAAGCGTTTACGGCTATGCGTGCCCGTGGTGCACAAGTAACGGATATGACAATCATCGTGGTTGCGGCTGACGACGGCGTGATGCCACAGACGGTCGAAGCAATTAACCATGCGAAAGCAGCAGGTTTGCCGATCATCGTTGCCGTGAACAAAATCGATAAACCGGACGCTAATCCAGATAAAGTCAAACAAGAATTGACGGAATACGAGTTAGTGCCCGAAGAGTGGGGCGGAGATACCATCTTTGTTAACGTTTCGGCGAAACAGCGGATGGGTCTGGAAGACTTGCTTGAAATGATCCTTCTGGTAGCAGAAGTGAATGAATATAAAGCAAACCCTGACAAACGCGCACGCGGTACCGTTATTGAGGCTGAGCTGGATAAAGGCAGAGGTCCGGTAGCACGCATTCTCGTTCAGCATGGCACATTGAAAGTGGGCGACGCCTTCGTAGCGGGCAACTGCTTTGGACGTATTCGTGCGATGGTGAACGATAAAGGCCGTCGATTAAAAGAAGCGGGTCCTTCAACACCGGTTGAAATTACCGGTTTGACTGAAGTTCCGGGCGCCGGCGATCCGTTTATGGTGTTTGAGGATGAGCGTAAAGCCCGTAATATCGCTGATAAGCGTGCGATTACCCATCGTCAATCCGAGTTGAACACGAATACCCGCGTGACGCTGGATGATCTGTTCCAACACATTAAAGACGGTGAGATCAAGGATCTTAACGTGATTATCAAAGGTGACGTACAAGGTTCTGTTGAGGCACTGAAAGGTTCCTTGAACAAAATCGAGGTGGAAGGCGTTCGCGTCAAAATTATCCACAGCGGTGCCGGGGCGATCACGGAATCCGACATTATTTTGGCAGCTGCCTCCAACGCGATTGTTATCGGCTTTAACGTTCGTCCGGACGTTCAAGCGAAGCAAACCGCCGAGCAGGAAAAGGTTGATATTCGTCTGCACCGTGTAATATATAATGTAATCGAGGAAATTGAGCAAGCTATGAAGGGGATGCTCGATCCGGAGTACAAAGAAACCGTGATCGGTCATGCGGAAGTCCGCAGCACCTTTAAAGTGAGCAAAGTGGGTACGATTGCAGGATGTATGGTGACATCCGGTAAAATTACGCGTAACGCAGAAGCTCGCTTGATCCGTGACGGCATTGTCGTTCATGAAGGCAAGATCGATTCCCTCAAGCGCTTTAAAGATGACGCTAAAGAAGTGGCACAGGGTTATGAGTGCGGTATTACCTTGGTAAGCTATAGCGACGTCAAAGAAGGGGACGTAATCGAAGCCTTCATCATGGAGACGGTAGAGCGCTAACGAATGAGGTGATCAGACCATGGCAAAAATCAGAACTGGGCGCGTAGGCGAGCAGATTAAAAAAGAGCTCAGCCAACTGATCCAAACGGAGATGAAAGACCCAAGAATCGGTTTCATTACAGTGACCGGTGTTGATGTTACAAATGACCTGTCTCAAGCGAAGGTATACCTGAGTGTGCTCGGCGACGACGAGCAGAAGGCAGCTTCCTTGAAAGGGTTGGATAAGGCAAGCGGCTTTCTCCGCTCCGAGCTGGGCAAGCGGATTCGACTCCGGCATGTGCCGGAGCTGATCTTCAAATTCGATGATTCCATTGCGTATGGCAGCCATATCGAGAAGCTGCTGACCGAAATCGTGGATCGCGAAGAGAAATAGAGTAGTTCGTTTTTATAAAGGAGAGGGCGAATGCAGACCTATGAACAAGAGCTGCAGCAGGTGAAATCATTCCTGCTGGAGCACGATGATTATTTGGTTGTGTCGCATGTTCAGCCCGATGGAGATGCAGTCAGTTCCACCCTTGCGGTGGGCTGGCTTCTCTCATGTCTGGGCAAGAAATTCACGATGATTAATGAGGGGCCCATTCCAAAACGCATGAAAATGTTATGGCATGCAGAAGACATTCTCAATCTGTCTGAACAGCAGCCAGGAAGAACGTTCTCACACGTCATTTGTGTCGATTGTGCGGATTTTGCTAGAGTAGGCTATACGAAGCAGGTATTTGCCGATCATGCAAGCATCGTTAATATTGATCATCATCCAACGAATGATCGATATGGAGCCGTCAACCTGGTCGTGCCGGAAGCGGCAGCAACCGCAGAAATTCTTTATGATTTGTTGAATTTGTTTGAAGTGAACTGGGATGCCGAAATTGCAACGGCGATTTATACGGGGTTGCTAACGGATACCGGCGGTTTTCGTTATTCGAATACATCGCCCAAGGTCATGAGCATAGCTTCCAATTTGTTGTCCTACGGCGTGAACGGACCCGAAATTGCGGAAACGTTACTAGAGGAAATGACGCTTCCACAGATGAAGGTGCTGGTTCAGGCGTTAAATACGTTAAGCGTGTCGGATGACGGCAAAATAGCCTGGGTATACGTAACGCCTGAGCATATGGAATCATGCGGCGCCGTGAGCGAGGATCTGGAAGGGATAGTCAATTACCCCCGAAACATTCAGGGTGTTGAAGTCGGGATTCTGTTCAAGTCGCTGAAGTCCGGAATGGTTAAGGCGAGTTTGCGGTCAGCCGGAAAAGTGGATGTTGCTGCATTAGCCCAGATATTTGGAGGAGGCGGCCATGTTCGGGCAGCCGGTTGCAGCATTGAAGGCTCCCTGCACGACATCATCCCTAAAGTAGTAGAGCAGGTGAGATTAAAGCTATGACGCAATTAGAAGGCATCTTGGCCGTTCACAAACCAGCAGGCTGGACATCCCACGACGTGGTCGCGAAGGTTCGGGGAATGGTTCGTTTGAAGCGAATCGGACATACGGGTACGCTGGACCCCGAAGTCACGGGCGTGCTGCCGTTATGCCTGGGGAGAGCTACCCGAGTTGTGGAATACCTGCAGGAACTGCCTAAAGAGTATCATGCGGTCCTCCGCCTCGGATATTCGACGGATACCGAGGATATTACCGGGAATGTGGTGGAGACGGCAGATGATGTTCATGTGACCAGGGAGGAGGCGCTTGAAGCGCTTCAATCTTTTACAGGCCAGATCTCTCAGATCCCACCCATGTTTTCCGCTGTTAAAATCAATGGTAAACGATTATACGAGCTTGCCAGAGAAGGTAAAACAGTGGAACGCAAGAGCCGGACCGTAACGATTCATGAAATCGAGATGACGGATTTTGATGCTGAAGGGGATTATACGGAAATTTCTTTTCGGGTATTGTGCTCCAAAGGTACATACATCCGCACGCTTTGTGTGGATATCGGGAGGAAGCTCGGCGTGCCATCTGTCATGGTTAAGCTGGTACGCACGGTATCGGCGGGAATCTCAGAGGAGCAGTGCTTAACCCTGGAGCAAATTGAGCAGTTCATGAAGGATGAAACGCTGCACACCCGGCTTATTCCCGTGGATCAAGCGATTGATTATCTGCCGAAGCATACGGTTTCTGAAGAGAAAACGGATGCTGCCCTGCAGGGACAGCGCTTGTCATCAAGAGCGGTGGAACCGCCTGTTGACAGCTCGGAGCCTATTCGCTTGTATGATATAAAGGAAAACTTTCTGGGAATCTATAAGCGGCAAGAGGAGACAGGGGCTATCGTTCCTGTGAAAGTATTTTCCTAAGCACGACTGGATTTAGTGAGTGGAGGTGAGTATTTTATGAGGGTTGTTTCTTTATCTTATCCTGTATCTTCCGATATCGTACGAGAAGCTGCCGAGCCGAAGGTAGCTGCAATCGGCCAGTTCGACGGTCTTCACCTGGGACATGCCAGCGTGCTTTCAACGGCTGTCAATATCGCGCGGGAGAATGGAGTGCCGGCCGCACTCATTACCTTTTATCCTCATCCGAAAGACGTGATTGGTAAAGGGAGCTATGAGGGTTATCTGACACCTCAACCTGACAAGCAGCAGCTGCTTGAGGAGATGGGCATCGATATTTTGTACGTTGTCGAGTTTAATAAAGAGTTCTCCCAGGTGAGTCCGGAAACGTTTGTTGAAGAGATGCTGTTTCCCTTGAATCTTCAAACGGCGGTTGTCGGATTTGATTTCCGGTTCGGCCATAAAGGCGCCGGTGATGCTGTCAAACTTCAGGAACTTGGTGAAGGCAGGATGTCTGTCGTTACGGTTCCGCCGTTCTTGGTCGATAGCGAGAAGGTGGGGAGTTCATCCATACGGATTGCCTTGAAAACGGGGCAGCTGTCGGATGCAAATCGCTGGCTCGGACGGAATTACCATATCCGCGGCACGGTCATTCATGGGGAGAAGCGGGGGAGGAAGATCGGTTTTCCTACCGCTAACCTGGAATTGACGGATCCGTTCGTGGTACCGGCACTAGGTGTCTATGCCGTTCGGGCACGGACGGATCAGCATCACAACTGGATTCCGGGCGTGATGAACATCGGCGTGAAGCCAACGTTCCATGAAGGGATCACAGAGCCTATCTTTGAGGTGCATTTGTTTGATTTTGAAGGGGATCTGTATGATCAGATCATGACGGTAGATATCGTTCAATATATCCGCAAGGAGCATAAATTCGAATCGGTTCAGGAACTTGTGGAATGGATTCAGCGAGATGCCGTCGAGGCCCGCAAAATTTTGAAAGTCAGTGAATAAACGTTTTGGGACAAATTGTCCGCAAACGGATTTTCTTTTTCAGGTAAAGTATGCTATACTCTTAGAGGTTGCCCGAAGATTGGGCAATTCTAACCTTGGCTTGGATGTTCGATCTCACCGTCGGTACCTGGGCCAACGGCGATTATAATGAGGGAGGTGAACAGGATGGCATTAACTCAAGAACGTAAACAACAACTGATTGACGAGCACAAAACTCATGAGTCCGATACAGGATCTCCAGAGGTGCAAATCGCTATCCTAACGGAAAACATTACGAACTTGACTGACCACTTGCGTACACACAAGAAGGATCATCATTCCCGTCGCGGATTGTTGAAAATGGTCGGCCAACGCCGTAAGTTGCTTGCATACTTGAAAAACAAGGATGTTAAACGTTACAGTGCTTTGATCGAGAAGCTTGGATTGCGTCGCTAATCATCCATAAGATGTGCCGAAAACAGCCTGGTTGTCCACTGTCCTTCTTGGAACGACAGCGGCACAGCCGGGCTCTTTTCTAAGTATTGTACAATTTACCGTTTTCGAGCTTCCCCACAAAGTACTGCGTACGCTTCATAGCCTAAACTCCACTTTGTGGGGTTATCTTAATATAGATTCTTTACAGATTGTAGGCGTGGTCTGTTCGCTAATTTTCGCTTAATTAGTATAACCAGGGGCAATCTATACGGAGAATGTTCTATACGGTTCGGGTTGTTCCTGTACATAGGTTTGCGATTTCGACCGTTTGGATGGCTCTGGTTAGGAAATGTGGACAGCGTTTTGCAAAAGACATGCTGGTGGTAGAAGATTTTAAAAAAAATTTATCCCCATGAGGAGGGATTACATGGAAACACGTGTTGAAATGCAGCTTGGCGGAAGACCCCTCGTGTTCGAAACAGGGCGCCTTGCGAAGCAGGCAAATGCGGCTGTGATGGTTCGTTACGGCGAAACGGCAGTCCTGTGTACAGTGACAGCTTCCAGTGAACCGAAGGATTTGGATTTCTTTCCATTGACGGTCAACTACGAGGAGCGTTTGTACGCTGTCGGTAAAATTCCGGGTGGATTCATCAAACGCGAAGGCAGACCAAGCGAGAAAGCGATTCTTGCCAGCCGTCTGACAGACCGTCCGATTCGTCCGTTGTTCCCAGAAGGATTCCGTAATGATGTACAGGTTCTGAATCTCGTCATGAGCGTCGATCAGGATTGCGAGCCGGAAATCGCGGCAATGATCGGTACTTCCGCTGCCTTGAGCATCTCGGATGTGCCTTTTAACGGCCCGATCGGCGGCGTAGCCGTAGGGCGTGTTGATGGCAATTTTGTGGTGAATCCGGATATTGCGCAGCAGGAAGCAAGTGACATCTATCTTGTTGTTTCAGGTACCAAAGATGCAATCATGATGGTTGAAGCTGAAGCAAACGAAGTTCCTGAGGAAGTCATGCTGGAAGCAATCATGTTTGGGCATGAGGAAATCAAGAAAATCGTAGCCAAGATCGAAGAACTCGTGGCCGCTTGCGGTAAAGAGAAAATGGCGGTTAAACTTCATGCGGTCAATGAAACGGTGAATCGTGAAGTGCGCGATTTTGCCGAAGCTCGTCTTGTTGAAGCTGTTCGCATTGAGGAGAAGCATGCCCGCCAGGATGCGATTGACGCTATCAATGATGAAGCATATACCGTATTTGAAGAGAAGTATATCGAGACACCTGAGCTGTTGAAGGATGTTAAAGAAGTGCTTCACGATATCGTGAAGGAAGAAGTTCGACGTTTGATCACGCATGACAAGGTTCGGCCGGACGGTCGTGGTCTGTCTGAGATCCGTCCTATCGATTGCGATACCAGCCTGCTGCCTAGAACGCATGGTTCCGGTCTGTTTACACGTGGACAAACCCAGGCTCTTAGCGTATGTACACTAGGTGCTCTAGGTGATGTACAGATTCTCGATGGAATCGATCTGGAAGAGACCAAGCGTTTCATGCACCATTACAACTTCCCGCCGTTCAGCGTAGGGGAAGCTCGTCCGCTTCGCGCTCCGGGCCGTCGTGAAATTGGTCACGGTGCACTCGGTGAACGTGCGTTGTCGAAGGTCATTCCGAATGAAGTGGAATTCCCGTATACGATTCGTCTCGTATCTGAAGTTATTGAATCGAACGGTTCGACCTCCCAAGCAAGTATTTGTGCAAGCACACTTGCTATGATGGATGCAGGGGTACCGATTAAAGCACCTGTAGCCGGCGTGGCGATGGGCTTGATTAAAGACGGAGATCATGTTTCCATCTTAACGGATATTCAAGGGATGGAAGACCATCTCGGCGACATGGACTTCAAGGTTGCAGGGACACCTGACGGAGTTACCGCCATTCAAATGGATATCAAGATTGACGGTATCGACCGCGCGATTTTGCAAGAAGCCCTGCAGCAGGCAAAAGAAGGACGCATGCATATCCTTGGAAAAATGGCAGAAGCCATTCAAAAGCCAAGAGAAACGTTGTCCCAATATGCGCCTAAGATTATTACGATGCAGATCAATCCGGACAAAATTCGCGACGTGATCGGCGCCGGCGGCAAGATCATCAACAAAATCATCGAAGAAACCGGCGTGAAGATCGATATCGAACAAGACGGCCGCGTGTTTATTGCATCTTCCAACGATGAGATGAACAAAAAAGCTCTTTCGATTATCGAAGGCATCGTGCGTGAGGTAGCTGTTGGCGAAATCTATACAGGTACTGTAAAACGAATTGAGAAATTCGGTGCTTTCGTTGAAATCCTGCCTAACAAAGACGGGCTTGTTCATATCTCCCAGCTCTCGACTGAGCGCGTAGCGAAGGTAGAGGACGTGGTTGCCATCGGTGACGTCATTACCGTGAAGGTTACCGAAATCGACCAGCAGGGACGGATTAACCTGTCTCGCAAAGCGGTTTTGACTGCGGAAACAAACAAGAGCGGATCTTAATCCGCGCTTTGTTTGTTTAACAGCATATAGATAGAAGCAAAAAGAGGCAGAACCTATCATTCTGGCTCTTTTTTTAATCATTACGGCTCATGGGATTCGTAAGCTCTTGGACAAGCATCTAAAACAGGCTTCACAGCGTAAGCCCACTTTGCGGCACATATTTCCTCCTGAACCTACATAAAATGGGACAAAGCTTCTCAAGGGGAGGGTGGATATGCCCATGAATGGAAAAAAGATGGTTGTGCTGCTAACCGGTGCCGCAATGGTGTCGGCTGTTGCTGTGTTCAGCGGGGCCTGGGGATATGTTTCGGGACTGCAGATTAAACCCGAGGGGCAACTTGTTAGCGGTTCAGAGACGGCAGTAGACCTGGATTTATTGAGTCAAATCGAAGCCGCCGCGGCAAAATCACGCATTGAGCCGGTGGATGCCAGGGTGGACTCCGTGTGGAAAGCGATTCCCGGTTATAATGGACTCGAAATCGATATTGAAGCTACATACCAAGCAGCATCGTCGAAAAAGCGAAAAGCCGGAGAGGCCATCCCTTATGTATACCGGCAAATTCCGGCCAAAGTAACGCTTCATGATCTTGGAGATCAACCGATCTATCGAGGCAACCCCAACAAGCCGATGGTGTCGCTGATGATTAACGTGGCCTGGGGGAATGAATTTCTGGTGCCGATGCTGGACACGCTGGATGCGGAGAACGTGAAGACGACCTTTTTCCTGGATGGGAGCTGGTTGAAGAAGAACCCGGAGCTGGCCGGTGAAATTCTGAAACGAGGTCATGAGGTGGAGAATCATGCCTATACGCATCCGAATATGAGTCGTCTCAGCAGGGATCGGGCGGAGCTGGAAATTGCGAAGACGCAGGAGCTGCTTAAAGAAAGCCTCGGTGTGGAGAACAAATGGTTTGCGCCGCCTTCCGGTGATTTTAATCAGCAGACCGTATCCATCGCCCAGGCAAGGGGATTGAAGACGGTCCTATGGACGCTCGATACGGTGGATTGGAAGCATCCTGCACCGGATGCTGTCGTACAGAAGATCTCTACGAAGGTGGAGCCGGGTTTCCTGATTTTGATGCACCCCACCGATTCCTCGTCCCAAGCATTAAAGGGAATGATTGACGGAATACGGGCCAAAGGGCTGGAAATTGGAACCGTCAGCCAGACGCTTTCTCCTGAGCGAATCATGCCGAAGGGAAGTTGAGCCGTATGGTAAAGTTTGATAGAATGAATGGATGGCATGAGGCTGGTAATCAGCTAAAGTGATCCTGGATGGAACAGTTAGGGGGGCCCTCGTGAAAAAAATACAATTGTCTAACGGCCTGAGAGTGGTTATGGAGCAAATCCCGACAAGTCGTTCGGTTTCATTCGGTATTTGGGTAAAGACCGGATCCCGCAATGAATCGGAGGACATCAACGGGATTACGCATTTTATAGAGCACATGATGTTCAAAGGGACGGAGCGTTTTGACGCCCGCGCCATTGCTGAAGAATTTGATGCTATCGGCGGAAACGTCAACGCTTTTACGTCCAAGGAATATACGTGTTATTACGCCAAGGTGCTGGATGAGCATTTTCCGATTGCGGTTGACGTATTGTCCGACATGTTCTTCAACTCGAAGCTGGATGCGGGCGAGTTAGCCAAGGAGAAGAATGTCATTCTGGAAGAGATCGCGATGTATGAGGATACGCCGGATGATCTGGTTCATGACCTGATGTCGTTATCGGCGTACGGCGATCATCCGCTGGCTTATCCGATTCTCGGCACGAAGGAACGGCTTGAATCGATGGATTCGCAAGCGCTGAGAGCTTACATGGACAAACACTATACCATTGAGAACACGGTGATTGCCTTGGCAGGCAACATTAATGATGAAGTGATCGAGCTGTTAGAACGTCATTTTGGCGGCTTTTCCAATCACGGCAGCTCTGAGCTGCTGGCCGTGCCCGCCTTTTTGGACGGTGTTCAATTCCGTAAGAAGAAAACAGAGCAGAATCATATCTGCATGTCGTTTCCCGGCTGCTCCATCGGAGACGAGCTTCAGTATGCAATGGTATTGTTGAATAATGCCATTGGCGGCGGCATGAGTTCACGCTTGTTTCAGGAAATCCGGGAGAAGCGCGGATTGGCTTATTCGGTATACTCCTATCATAGTTCGCACGCAGATAACGGGATGTTCACCATTTATGCAGGCACAGCGCCCAAGCAGACAAAGGAAGTCCTTCAGCTGACCACGGAAATGCTGCAAGATCTGGCACAGAACGGGATGACGGAGGAAGAGCTGCGCAAAGGGAAGGAACAACTGAAGGGCAGTCTCATCCTGAGTTTGGAGAGCACGAGCAGCCGCATGAATCGCTTGGGTAAGAACGAATTGATGCTGGGTCGCCATTTCAGCCTCGATGAAATCATTAAGCGGATTGAACAGGTGGAGATGAAGGATGTCGACGCGGTTCTTGACCGTATGTTTGGGACTCCATATGCACTAGCGATGGTAGGAACTTCAGATAAAGCACTGAATGTACTTAGGAGGAATGAATTTGTTGCACTACGTTCAAATCAATAGATTGCCAGGTAATGAAGATGTAAAACTTCCCGTAAAAATGTCCGAACTAGCCGCAGGTTTTGATCTGCATGCGGCGGTTCACGAGCCGGTGGTATTGAACCCCGGTGAGCGCAAATTGATCCCGACCGGTTTTGCGATTGCCATGCCGGCCGAGCTTGAAGCTCAAATCCGTCCGCGCAGCGGACTGGCTTACAAACATGGCATTACCTGCCTGAATGCTCCGGGTACGATTGATGCTGATTATCGCGGGGAAGTGAAGGTGCTGCTGGTGAATTTGGGACAAGAACCGTTTGCAATTGAGCGTAATGAACGCATTGCCCAGATGGTGTTCAAAACCGTCCCTGCCGTAGAATTCATGGAAGTTGACGAGTTGTCGGACACCGTACGGGGTGCAGGCGGATTCGGTCACACCGGGAAGTAAACCATATCATGTACAATTTAGGGGATTATCATCATGGTTTTACCACGCACACCGCTCCGGCTTATGCCGGGCGGTGTTTTTTTACATTAGCCTTCATGAAAATGGATTCCGTTCCGGCCTCGTCGTTTATAGCGGTATTTATTGCGTTAAGGCGGTAGTTTAATTGAAATGCGCTCACCACCATATAGGCGGCGGCATAAGATGGTTTATACATTGGTTAGAAGAAAGGAGCGAGGCCTTCCATGCTGACTGGAGTCCGGACCGTCTTTGTTGGAGGAGACGCAAGGCAAATTGAGGTCATACGAAAATGCGCTGAGATGGATGCCTCTGTCATGATCGCCGGGTTTGAGAAACTGCAGGATTCTTTTCAGGGAGTGACTCGCGAGCCGCTCACGCCAGAGCTGTTATCGAATGCCGATGCTCTGATCCTGCCTGTCGTGGGATGTGATGATGAGGGACGTGTCAGCGCGCTGTTCTCAGAAGGGCCATTGCGACTGCAGGAGGAACATATCTCAGCGATGCCCGGACATGGAGTGATCTATACAGGCATGGCGAAACCCTATTTACGCTCGCTATGTGACAAATATAAGATCAAGCTGGTAGAGATTTTGGAGAGGGACGATGTAGCCATCTATAATTCCATTCCGACAGCGGAAGGGGCACTGATGATGGCGATCCAAAACACGGATTTTACGATTCACGGATCAACTAGCATGGTGCTTGGCATGGGACGGACAGGATTCACAATGGCACGCAGCCTGCAAGGCCTGGGTGCCAAAATTCGGATGGGCGTACGCAAATCGGAGCACTATGCCAGAGCTGAGGAAATGGGCTGGAAGCCCTTCCTGGTAAGGGATCTGAGCTCTTATGTGTCGGATATTGACTTGCTTTTTAACACGATTCCTACTATGATAGTCACAGCACAAATCATCTCGAAAATGCCTCGGGAGGCTGTCATCATCGACCTTGCCTCCGCACCTGGCGGATGCGATTTTCGCTATGCCGAAAAACGGGGTATCAAAGCTATGCTCGCACCCGGACTACCCGGAATCGTGGCTCCTAAAACAGCCGGCATCATTATGGCCAACACGCTGGTGGAGCTGATTTCTGAAGAAATCAAGATTCGGGGGGATGCGTAGATGAATTGGAATGGAATAACAGTGGGTTATGCCCTGACAGGATCGCACTGCACGCTTGAAGAAGTGATGCCGCAGATCCAGCGGTTCAAGGATGGTGGAGCGAACGTGGTGCCGATTGTGTCCAGCACCATCATGACAACCGATACCCGATTCGGCACATCGGAGAATTGGCAGAAACAGTTGAAAGATATAACCGGGAATGATATTATTTCTACAATTGTGGAGGCGGAACCGCTAGGTCCATCCAAGCTTCTTGACGTTCTGGTTATCGCCCCATGCACGGGAAACACGACCAGCAAGCTGGCCAATGCGATGACTGACAGCCCTGTTTTAATGGCAGCCAAGGCGCAGATGAGAAATTGCAGACCGCTGGTTCTGGCAATTTCAACGAATGATGGCCTTGGACTGAATGCGGCGAATATCGCTAAGCTGCTTGTAACAAAAAACATATATTTTGTCCCGTACGGACAGGATAACCCGCAGCAGAAGCCGAACTCGCTTGTCGCCAAAATGAATTTGATTCCGGAAGCCTGTTATGCGGCACTGGAAGGGAAACAGCTGCAGCCGATGATCGTAGAATATTCGAATTAACCGCGTTTAAGCCTTTTGAACAACAAGGGCAACATAGAAAAGTGACAGCCGCAGTTCCATTCATGAAGGGGAGTTTAGCCAGATGACCGAGCATCATTATAATGTGGCCGTTGTTGGAGCAACCGGCGCAGTCGGGCAACAGATTCTCAAGCTGTTGGAGTCGCGTCATTTTCCGATTGCGGAGTTAAAGCTGTTGTCCTCTGCAAGATCCGCCGGTAAAGTCTTGAACTTCAAAGGCCAAGCGATCCTTGTGGAAGAAGCAACCCCTGACAGTTTTGCGGGAATCGATATCGCGCTGTTCAGTGCGGGCGGCGATGTAAGTAAGGCACTTGCGCCACATGCGGTACGCCATGGAGCGGTATGCATCGATAACACCAACGCCTTCCGCATGGATCCGGATAAAGTGCTGGTCGTGCCGGAGGTAAACGCCGAGAAGATTGATGAACATAACGGTATTATTGCGAATCCGAATTGCTCTACGATTCAGATGGTAGCCGCGCTGAAGCCGCTTCATGACGCATACGGCATATCCCGCATTATCGTTTCAACCTATCAAGCCGTTTCTGGCGCCGGACATCAAGCCATTGATGAAATGCTGCGCCAGAGCAAAGAGATTCTTGGCGGCCAAAAGGTGCAGCCTGATATTTTACCTGTTGGATCGTTGCCTGTGAAGCATCAAATCGCCTTTAACGCGATTCCGCAGATCGATAAATTTACAGAGAATGGTTATACCTTGGAAGAAATGAAGATGGTTCGCGAGACCAAAAAAATTATGGGCGACGAATCCATCGAAGTGACGGCTACTTGTGTACGTATCCCGGTCGTTAGAGGGCATTCGGAATCCGTGTATGTTGAATTCAAGAATGACTATGATCTGGAAGAAGTTCATCGACTTCTGTCGAATGCACCCGGTGTTACGCTGGTTGACGATCCAGCGGCACAATCGTATCCGCTTGCTACGGATGCCGTGGGGAAACCGGATGTATTCGTAGGAAGGCTTCGCCGCGATCTGGGACATAAGCGTGGACTTAACATGTGGATCGTTTCAGATAATCTTCTGAAGGGTGCTGCATGGAATGCCGTGCAAATCGCGGAAATCATCGTCAACAAACGGAACGGCCAGGCTTAGTAGCCGGCCGTTTCAGTCGGTCGGCCCGAAATTTACGTCTCCTGGGCATATATAAACGGAGGAATATTTTATGCGCATCTTAGTTCAAAAATTCGGCGGCACCTCATTATCAACACCGCAAGCAAGAACCCATGTTATTGGACACATCCAGCGCGAACTGGCTAATCACTACCAATTGGTCGTGGTCGTATCGGCTATGGGACGCCGCGGGGAGCCTTACGCAACAGATACTCTCCTGGACTGGATCGGTCATAACGGAAACGCGCTTCCAGACAGAGAGCGGGATTTGCTGCTCTGCTGCGGTGAGATTATCTCAGCCACAACGCTGTGCAGCCTGCTTCAGCATGAAGGGATAACCGCGACGGTGTTGACGGGTGCCCAAGCCGGATTTCTTACAGACGATCACTTCGGAAATGCACGCATTAAGGACGTAAAACCTGAACGGGTTTTGAAAGAGTTGGAGTCTTATCAGGTTGTTATCGTGACCGGTTTCCAGGGGCAGACCGATTCGGGTGACTTTACGACGCTGGGCAGGGGCGGAAGCGACACCTCGGCTACAGCACTTGGAGCCGCGCTTCGGGCTGAAATGGTTGATATCTACACGGATGTCAACGGCATCCTTACAGCGGATCCCCGCATCGTCGAGGATGCGAAGCCGCTCAGCTATGTAAGCTATACGGAGATTTGCAATATGGCTCATCAAGGTGCCAAGGTTATTCATCCTAGAGCAGTTGAGATTGCCATGCAATCCCATATTCCGGTCAGAGTGCGGTCAACCTTCTCGGATAATGAGGGAACACTGGTTACCCAGCCGGAAGGTTTCAGAGATATACAATCCGGAATCGTGGACCGCTTTGTGACGGGAGTTGCTTATGTAAGCAATATTACACAAATCTCAGTGGAGTGCGATCGCACGGAAGGTCTTCAACTGAAGGTTTTCAAATCGATGGCGGAGCATTCCATCAGCGTGGACTTTATTAATGTTACCCCTACAGGAGTCCTTTATACGGTGTTTGACAGCGATTCGGAGAAGGCGATTGAAGTGCTGCAGAGCCTGGATTTGAAACCAAAAAGCTTGTCCGGTTGTGCGAAGGTGTCCGTCATTGGCGGCGGCATCAACGGGGTTCCGGGCATCATGGCCAAAATCGTGGAATCGTTGAGCGAGCACGATATTCCGATTCTGCAATCGGCAGATTCGAACACCACGATCTGGGTGCTTGTGAAGAAGGAAGATATGGCTCAAGCGCTGCGTGCTTTGCATCACAAATTCGAACTTCACCGATAAGCACATAAGATGAATCTGCTCGTTAAACGTTTGATAGGAAATACTATATATAAGATTACTTACGAAGGAAGCTTGCCCATTTGGGACAGCTTTAAGGAGGAATCATTGTGGATTTCGGAAGATTGATTACGGCTATGGTAACCCCATTTGATCAGAATGGCGAGATCAATTGGGACGAGACTGCGAGATTGATTGAGCACCTGATTGTGGAACAAAAGTCGGACTCCCTGGTCATTGCAGGAACGACGGGCGAATCGCCAACGCTTAGCGAAGACGAGAAGCTAGAATTGTTTAAGTTCGCCGTGAAACAGGCAGGTGGACGGAGCAAGATCATCGCAGGTACAGGCAGCAACGATACGGCACATTCTGCAGAATTGACAAAAAAAGCGGAAAGCTGCGGCGTCGACGGTATTCTGCTTGTCGCTCCATACTACAATAAGCCGAACCAGGAAGGGCTCTACCAGCACTTTAAGGCGGTCGCTGAGGCAACTTCCTTGCCTGTCATGCTGTACAATGTGCCTGGACGGACGGGCATCAGCCTAAGCACGGCCACAACCTTGCGTCTGGCTCAAATACCGAACATCGTTGCGACCAAGGAATGTGCTTCGATTGACCAGGTCACCGGCATTGCCGCAGGAGCTCCGGAAGGGTTCATCGTTTATTCCGGCGACGATTCCGCGGCACTTCCTGCTCTGGCCGTAGGTGCTTACGGAATCGTAAGCGTAGCCAGCCATATCGCTGGGGCCCGCATGAAGGATATGATCCAAGCCTATGTGGAAGGAAACGTGAAGGAAGCCGCCAAGCTGCATCAATCCTTGTTCCCGCTGTTTAAGGGCCTGTTTGAATGTCCTGACCCGCTTCCGAACCCGGCGGCAGTTAAATTCGCTTTGATTGAGCAGGGCTATCAGGTCGGCGGCGTTCGTCTGCCGCTTGTTTCTCCTAGTGAGAATGAGGCTGCATTTATCCGTAAGATGCTGTCTTCCTTGTAACCTGCGCACCTACCAAACCTAAGCCATTGCCTTCAATGAAGGCAGTGGCTTTCTTCGTTTTAAACCCTTCTGTTTCTGGGTATCCTATGGCTCACGAAGGTGGTTGACTTGTGTTTTCACTTTTTCATCATGTATAATGAATTCAAGTGACTGGGTGCGGTATTTTTTTGAAATTTAATATAACAATGGTACGACGTCCAAAACTATAGGAGGGTTAGATACATTTGTCTAAGAAAATAAGCAACGATAAACTATCGATTTTTGCCTTGGGCGGCGTCGGTGAGATCGGGAAGAACATGTATGTCATTCAATATGCCAATGACATCGTTGTCGTGGATGCGGGATTGAAGTTCCCAGAAGAAGATATGCTTGGGATTGATATTGTTATTCCTGATATTAGCTATTTAACGGAGAATCGCGACAAAGTGAGAGGGATTTTGCTGACTCACGGTCACGAGGACCATATCGGCGGCCTCCCATACGTATTGAAACACTTGAATGTTCCTGTATACGGAACGAAATTGACGCTCGGATTGGTGGAAAACAAGCTCAGAGAAGCGAATTTGCTTGGTGAGACGAAACGGATTCTGATCCATGCGGATTCGGAAGTACAACTCGGAAACACACTGAAAGCGACCTTCTTCAAGACCAATCACAGTATTCCGGATTCCGTAGGGATCTGTATTGAAACACCGGAAGGCAATGTTGTGCATACGGGGGACTTTAAGTTCGACCATACTCCGGTAAATGACCAGTATGCAGATCTGCAGCGTATGGCTGAGATCGGAAGTAAGGGAGTATTGGCTCTTCTGTCAGATAGTACGAACGCAGAGAGACCAGGCTTCACGCCTTCTGAGAAAAACGTGGGTATCGTGCTGGAAGATATTTTCCGCAAGGCCGAGCAGCGGGTTGTTGTTGCAACGTTTGCATCCAATGTGCACCGCATTCAACAGGTTGTCAACGCAGCCGAATCCACTGGCCGCAAAATAACGGTTATCGGAAGAAGCATGGTCAACGTGGTGTCCATTGCCGCTGAGCTTGGATACTTGCACATTCCGGACGGCATGCTGATCGAACCTGAAGAGGTTAACAAAATGGCAGCCGACCGCGTTGTCGTATTGTGTACAGGCAGTCAGGGAGAGCCGATGTCAGCGCTCACACGCATGGCACGTTCTACTCACCGCAAGGTGGACATTCTGCCAGGAGATACGGTCATCATTGCAGCGACACCGGTTCCAGGTAATGAAAAATATGTTGGACGTACAATTGATGAGTTGTTCCGTCTTGGAGCAGACGTGATTTATAGTGGATCCAATTCGGGTGTCCACGTATCGGGTCACGGCAGCCAAGAAGAACTCAAGCTGATGCTGAATCTGATGAAACCGCAATTTTTCATCCCTGTCCATGGTGAATACCGGATGCAGCGCCGTCACGCTCTGCTTGCAGAGTCCGTTGGTGTTGACCCGGATAACATTTTTATTACCGATATCGGTGAAATCGTGGAAATTCAAGGCGGCTCGGCCCGCAAAGCCGGCAAAGTAACCGCTGGCAATGTTCTGATTGACGGACTTGGCGTTGGTGACGTAGGAAACATCGTACTCCGCGATCGCAAGCTTCTGTCCCAGGACGGAATTCTGGTCGTTGTCGTTACCTTGAGCAAGCAAAACGGTTCCATCGTATCCGGTCCTGATATTATTTCGCGTGGATTCGTATACGTACGGGAATCCGAAGGGCTTCTGGATGAAGCCAACCGTATCGTTTCCAGCACGCTTCAGAAGCTGATGAGTGAAAACGTGAATGAATGGGCGTCACTGAAAACCAGCGTAAAAGACGCATTGGGACGCTTCTTGTATGAACAAACACGTCGCAGACCGATGATCCTGCCGATCATTATGGAAGTCTGATACAAGATAACAAAATAAATCAGGCACACAGTCGCCCCTTTTTCGCAGGTAATAATTGGACGGTTCCCGCGAAAGAGGGGCTTTTTATAGGTTGATCTTAAAACTTCTCCCGAGTCATTTCGGCAGGAGTTTTTTTGTGGCCGCTGCAATTACAACTTCATGCTGAATGCACCCTATAAGCATAAAATAGTCCCGTCATTTGCCATACTAAGGGTTAGCTATGTGTTGGTTGCAGCAGCTAGACATTAAGATAAAGGCAGGGATGCGCAGTGGACAACGATCAATGGACTACCGGCAACAGAAAAGCAGGATGGACTGGTGAGACGGAAGCGCCTCCGGTCGTCCCCACCGAGGAAGGCAAGAAAGCGGCCGTAACGGAAACCATACAGCAGCTTGGACAGACGGGACTGCCCAACGGCGGGGAATCCAACGTTTTTTGCATGACGATCATTGGACAAATCGAGGGACATCTCGTGCTTCCACCGCAAAACAAAACCACCAAATACGAGCATATGATTCCACAGCTTGTGGCAGCTGAACAAAATCCGCGGATCGAAGGGCTCTTGATCATCCTCAATACCGTTGGCGGTGACGTGGAAGCCGGACTTGCCATTGCCGAGATGATTGCATCGCTCAGCAAACCGACCGTAACGGTAGTCATCGGAGGGGGGCACAGTATCGGCGTCCCTATCGCTGTAGCAGCAGACCACTCGATCATCGCGGAGAGCGCGACGATGACCATTCACCCGATACGTATGAGCGGGTTAGTCATTGGCGTGCCGCAAACCTTTGAATACATGGAGAAAATGCAGGAACGTGTCGTGCGCTTTGTGACGAGCCATTCGAGGATCACGGAGGAACAGTTTAAGGATCTGATGTTCAAAACCGGTGAATTGAACAGGGATATCGGCACCGCGGTTTCGGGTACAGACGCCGTAAAATATGGCCTGATGAACGAAGTGGGGGGAATCGGGCAGGCATTAAGCCGGTTGAACAGCATGATTGCAGAACGTAAAACGATAAGCCCCGGGGGGATTACGCAATGATATGGTACAGCGTCATGCCATTGGATCCGATCGGGATGCTGCAAGGGGAGCAGGCAGCCGTCACGTCCAGGGAAGTTCGGGTGGAAGGAATACTGATGGAAGTTGAACCAATGGCAGAGGATCAGGCGAAAATTGTCCGTTTATTGGACTGCGGGCTTCAAGATTACTTGAATCCACGCTACGCTCCGGGGGCAATAATTCGCTATATTCCGACGGTAGAAAATGAGGCTAAAGGCTGAAAACAGAACATAGGTACGCCACCGAATATTATGCTATAATATGGATTCGGGGGTGACACTTTTGGCAAAGCGGAAAAGAAAGAAGAAGGCAGCCTTTGCAGCCGTATTGAAGTATGAAATTTATGGGATTGTATTGATGACACTTTCGGTCATCGCATTATCCGGAGAAGCACCGGTGGGGCGTTCCCTGTCCAAGATGTCTGGATATCTGCTGGGCAAGTATTATTTTATCATCCCCCTAATTGGCATCTATTACGGGTTAATGGTGATGATTCACCGGAAATGGCCCAAACGGTGGAACAGCAGACGCACCGGTGTCCTTCTCTTGGTATTATCGCTCACTTTAATGAGCAGTATTGCAGGTTTGGAGTCGAAGCTGGCCCCGATTGGACAATTGAATGCGTCAAATGCGATGAGCCAGATACATAGTGATTTGCAAGGCGAGCTCCTTCATGCCGGCGCAGATGATGGACATCATCCCGTCATGGGAAGAGACATCAGCGGCGGTTACGTTGGAGCATTGCAGTTTGCCTTTCTGTTAATGCTGTTTGGCAGCATCGGGGCAAAGTTGATTATGATTGTCATGCTAGTGATCAGCTTCATGCTGATTACCAATCTGTCCTATGTTGATTTAATGCGGATGTTCCGCGTAAGGGTTGTAAAAGCCGGAGAACGGATTCAGAAAAAAGTAAACAGCCAGCAGACGAAATCCAAAGCGGCGGCGAAATCAAGCGCGAAGGAACAACGCATGCAGCTGCCGGAGGATCTGGATGAGGATGATGATCTGGATGATATGGAGGGCATGAGGCTGCCGCGCCGCAAAGCGCCGCAATTCTTCCAGCTGTTCGGTTCCAAAGGCAACAAGCGGGACGAAGCAGTGGAAGAGGCCAGGGATGATGCGGATGAGGCATCTCCGGTATTTACGGTTGGTAACGGGCATGGTGCTAAGGAGAAAGAGGAGGTCGTCTTGTTCAACAGTCCGGTTCAACCGGAGGAGGAGGCGGAGATTATCTCTCCTGCAGCAGAATCTGTGCCTTCATCGCCGATTATTCGTGATTTCTTCGAGCAAGTGAAACAAGAAGGGCGCCTGGATGACGAGTACGACGATCACGAAGCGATGATACCTTCGGCACAAGAGGAACCTCTGGGGAACACGGCAGCGAGTCCGGAGCCCATGGGAGATCCTGAGACGTCGAATGACGAGTCGAATGCAGCCATTACGGTAGATGGGGCGCAAGAGGGAACGGCACCGGCAGCGCCTCCCGCTCCGCCTCCCAAGCCGTATAAGCTGCCTCCATTCCGGCTGCTGTCCAAACCGAACAATGGCGGCAAGGGTGGAGACCAGAACGATTATATGCAGGTAGCCCGCAAGCTGGAGGCGACGCTGGAAAGTTTCGGCGTTCGAGCCAAGGTGCTGGAGGTTGTCCGGGGGCCGTCGGTCACCCGCTATGAAATTCAGCCGGACATCGGGGTTAAGGTCAGCCGGATTGTCAATTTGACCGATGATATTGCACTCGCGCTTGCGGCCAAGGATATTCGGATGGAAGCGCCGATTCCCGGCAAATCAGCCATCGGGATCGAAGTGCCGAACAACGAAGTTTCACTTGTTACGATGAGAGAGGTTATGGAGACGCCAACGTTCCAGGAATCGGAATCGAAGCTGTCGATTGCATTTGGCCGTGATATTTCAGGTCAGACGATTGTCGGTAATTTGGCACGCATGCCCCATCTTCTTGTTGCAGGTGCAACGGGTTCGGGTAAATCCGTATGTATCAACGGCATTATTACCAGCATTTTGTATAAAGCCAAGCCGGATGAGGTTAAGTTCCTGATGGTCGATCCGAAGATGGTTGAGCTTAATGTCTACAACGGGATTCCGCATTTGATGGCACCGGTGGTAACCGATCCGAAACGGGCATCCTTGGCACTTAAGAAAATCGTAGTAGAGATGGAGAAACGGTATGAGCTGTTCTCCAAATCCGGGACGCGAAATATTGAGGGCTACAACAATCTGATGAAGGATAATTTGCCTGCAGTGTTGCCTTATATCGTCGTTATCGTGGACGAGCTGGCCGATTTGATGATGGTTGCAGCCAACGATGTGGAAGACGCGATTACGCGGCTGGCCCAAATGGCCCGTGCTGCCGGGATCCACTTGATCATCGCGACGCAGCGTCCGTCGGTCGATGTTATTACCGGGGTCATTAAAGCAAACATCCCGTCGCGCATTGCCTTTGGCGTGTCGTCGCAGGTCGATTCCCGAACGATTCTGGATATGGCGGGCGCAGAGAAGCTGCTCGGCCGCGGGGATATGCTGTTTATGCCAATGGGCTCCTCCAAGCCGATCCGGGTGCAGGGAGCCTTCATGAGTGATCATGAAGTCGAGAACATCGTGGATTTTGTCCGGGATCAAGGGCAAGCGGAGTATGATGAGTCGTTGGTGCCTGAAATTGAGGAATCTTCGAATTCAGATGAAGAAGAATTGGATGAGCTGTATGAGCAGGCGGTGACCATCGTATTGGAAGCTAAGCAAGCGTCCGTATCGCTGCTGCAGCGGAGAATGCGGGTAGGTTATACCCGTGCAGCGCGTCTCATTGATTCCATGGAGGCACGCGGGGTTATCGGACCCTATGAGGGAAGCAAACCGCGGGAAGTGCTGATGTCCATGGAGCAATATCAACAACAGCAGAATCGAATCAGTTAAGGGATCCAATCCCGTAACTTCGTAAAAAGGAAGCGAACAACCCCAAATTTCGGGTGGATCGCTTCCTTTTTTGTTGGTTCACGGGACGCTATTCATTTTGCGGTATTTGCTTGCCGTCATCTTCATAATTTTCTTAAAGGTTCGGTCAAAATGCGTAAGGCTTTCAAAACCGATCGATTCGGCGATGTCCACGATTTTCAGGTCCGTATCCGTCAGAAGGCGCTGCGCCTCGCGAATGCGGGTCAGGTTCAGATAATTAATGATCGTAAAGCCCGTAATTTCTTTGAATATCCGGGACAGGTAGAACGGGCTGATGTAGAAGGTTTCGGATAATTGCTGCAGCGTGATTTTGTCAGCATAATGGGCGTGAATAAACTTAACGACGTCTGTGATTTTCTGATGGAGCGGATTCAAGGAAGTGTGGGCAGGCAGCGAGGCGGAATGGGTTAACCGAGAGGTTTTGATTAATAACTCCGTAAGCAGCACCTGCAGCATGTACTCGTACGAAGCGGAGCCTTCTCTGATCTCATCGGCCATTTTATTCAAAATTTGCATGATGATCGCTTGCTCTGGAACGGTTAAACGCAGCAGCGGCCGATCCTGATTAAACATGCCCAGCAATCCGGATACCAGCAAGGGGTGGCCTTTCCCGAGAAAAGAATCGCTAAAATTAATGACGATACGTTCATGCTCCGGATCGCCTTGACCCGACGTTTTATGAACGTCGAATTTATTGATGAGAATGAGGTCACCCGCCCGAATGGTGTACAATTTTTCTTTTATAAAATAATTGCGCTCGCCAGAAACCAGATAGTAGATTTCATAGGTTCCGTGGTAATGGTTATTTCGTTCAAAGGGCTTTGTGCGATGAATTCGATGGTAGTAAAATTCCCCTTCTTCTTCCCCGTAGGTTACGGTATGGATATCGCTGGATATCATAATCGCCCCCGCTTCGTTTCAATGCCTTCATGGTGAGGTATATTTCAACTCTTTAGTTATATTGTAACAACTTCTACTGACTAAAACAAAGCAAGATATGTTGAATAATCCCTCAAATTCGCAATAAACGTGAAGAAATCCAACTGATGATGCCGTAACATAGTAGATAAATCTACAGAAACGGGCGGTGTTAACATGAGACCTTTTATGGATGAACATTTTTTGCTTAACAACGAGACTGCACGTACCTTATACCACGATTATGCAAAAGACATGCCCATCATCGACTACCATTGTCATCTGAGTCCGCAAATGATCGTTGACAATCACCGGTTTGAGAACTTGACCGAAGCGTGGATTAACGGCGATCACTATAAATGGCGGGCGATGCGAGCCGCTGGAGTGGAAGAGGCATACATTACGGGCGGACCGGGTGTGAGCGATTATGACCGCTTCTTGGCTTGGACGCACACCGTTCCGATGACGATCGGCAATCCGTTATTCCATTGGTCTCATCTGGAGCTGCAAAGACTGTTCGGCATTAAGGATATCATTAATGAACAGAATGCTCCGCAGATATGGGAAGCGGCAAACAAGCGTCTGCAGGAACATGATTTGACAACCAGGGGATTGATCGTTTCAAGCCGCGTCAAAGTGGTCTGTACGACAGATGATCCAACGGATAGCTTGGAATATCATATCAAGCTGGCGGAGGAAGACGATGCCGGATTTCAGATGCTCCCATCATTCCGTCCGGATAAAGGGCTGGAGATTAACCGGGAGACATTCCTTCCGTGGGTAAAATTGTTGGCGGAGCGAAGCCGGATGGAGATTACGGAGTATTCGGCATTCCTGAAGGCACTTGAGCAGCGGGCTGAGTTTTTCCATTCCGTTGGTGGCCGGGTATCCGATCATGCGCTGGATTACGTGCCTTATCAAGAGGTTACGGAGACACAAGCGGCTGACGTATTCCTGAAAGCGCTTAAAGGGGAGCGGGTTTCCCGTCAGGAAGAGGAGCAATTCAAAACGTATACGCTGCTTTATCTGGGCCAAGTTTACGCGAAACTCGGCTGGGTTATGCAATTTCATATTAACGCCCAGCGCAACAATAACACCCGGATGTTCCGAGAATTAGGCCCGGATACCGGCTATGATTCGATTCATGATAGTCCAATCGCGGTACCACTCGTGAAGCTGTTGGATCGGCTTGATCAAGAGCGGGCACTTCCGAGAACGATTCTCTATTCGCTTAACCCAAGCGATAACGATATTCTCGCAGCACTTATCGGCAGTTTTCAAGGCGACGGCATTCCGGGCAAAATCCAGTTCGGATCCGCGTGGTGGTTCAACGATACCAAGGACGGCATGGTCGACCAGATGAGCAAACTCGGCAATATGGGGCTGTTAAGCCGATTTGTCGGCATGCTGACCGACTCCAGAAGTTTCTTATCCTATACCCGGCATGAGTATTTCCGGCGGATTCTATGCAATCTCCTCGGAGAGTGGGTTACACGGGGAGAGGCGCCGGATGATCTTCCATGGCTCGGGGGGATCGTAAAGGATATTTGTTACAACAACGCCGAGAGTTATTTCCGATTTGGCCGGACGGAAGGGAGATAGAGCATGGATGCAAACACAGACCGCGGCCGAGCGTTGAAGCTTATAGGAAGGGATTCCTTACCATTACAACAGCAGCATCAGTTGGATATGTTGAACTACCCCGTTAAAGTGCTTCAAATAGGCGAGGGCAATTTTCTAAGAGGTTTCTTCGATTGGATGATCTATGAATGCAACCGGCAGGGGTTGTTCCAAGGGAGCGTTGCCGTCAGTCAGCCAAGACCAGGGGGACGGCCCAAGCTGGAGCAGCTGCGGGAGCAGGAAGGGATTTACGGCTTGCTGACCCGAGGGCTGCAGGATGGCCGGAAGATTGAGGATGAGTTATGGATCACGGTGTTCTCCGAGATGATTGACCCCTATGCCGAATGGGAGCATTTCTTGAGCGTCGCCGAGCTGGATTCCCTGGAGATCGTAGTCTCCAATACAACGGAAGCTGGTCTCGATTATCAGCGCAGTGACTGGAATCCGTCGGAACCGCCGATGTCATTCCCCGCCAAGCTGACCATGCTTTTATATCGGCGTTATGAGCGTTATGAGGGCTCGCCGCATAAGGGGCTGTTGATCCTACCCTGCGAGCTTCTGGAACGAAACGGGGATATCCTGCGATCGATTGTGCTGCGGCATGCTGAGGATTGGGAGCTTTCGCTAGCTTTTCGGAGCTGGGTCGAGGAGTCCAACCTGTTTCTGAACTCGCTTGTGGACCGGATCGTAACCGGTTATCCGGAAGACGCCGAGCGCTATTTTGACAAATGGGGTTATGAAGACCGATTGTTGAACACGGCGGAGCCCTATTATTTCTGGGCTATTGAGGGCGATCCGTCATTGGAGTCCAGGCTGCCACTACAGTCAGCGGGTCTCCAGGTGAGGTGGGTAACCGATCTGACCCCGTACCAGGTGAGAAAGGTAAGGATCTTGAATGGAACGCATACCCTAATGGCTTCCATCGGCTTGCTTCACGGTTTCACTGAAGTGAAAGAGATCGCAGAGAGCACGGAATGGGGAGAAGACATTCGCAGCGCAATGCTGCAAGAGATCGTCCCCTTGGTGCCTCTCCCGCCGGAAGAGGTAAAGGCATATGCCGACACGGTATGGGAGCGATTCCGCAATCCCTTTCTTCGGCACAAGCTCCAGGATATTGGCATGAACAGCATCTCCAAGTTCAAGGTGAGGCTTTTGCCAAGCTTAAAGGAATATGTCCGTTCGCACAGTACGCTCCCAAGCTTCATGACACGGGGATTGGCCTCCTTGATCCGTCTGTATCATGCCAAATCGATAGAGGGGCAGTGGTACGGAATGCGTCTTGATGGTGAACAGATGCTGTTAAGAGATGATCCGGACAGCCTGATGACATTTTATCAAGCGTGGCAAAAGGTAGAAGACAGGGAATGGAGTATACGTCAGCTTGTGGCATCCATTCTTGGCAATCAGGCTTTATGGGGCGAGGATTTGAACCGGATATCCCATCTTCATGAAGTTGTAAGCAGTTATATCGAAGAAATGGAGCTGATCGAGACATGAGCGATATCGTCATACTTCACAACAAGGATGATGTCGGTATCGCGCTTCGTCCTTTGTCGGCAGGAGAACATGCCATCGGGCTTCTGAACGGGAAGGAGCATGCGATCGAGTTAACCGAGAACGTGCCAAAAGGTCATAAGGTGGCTCTTCGCTTGATACAGCCGGGCAGCCATGTACTAAAATTCGGCTATTCGATCGGACTGGCAAAGGAAGTCATTTTACCGGGGAGATGGATCCATACTCATAATTTGAAAACCGGACTTTCCGGTGAAGTAGAGTATCAGTATAAGCCTGGTGCAAAAGCAGCACCTGAAGATTCGCCGACTGTTATGGTGGAATCTCCAACGTTCCAGGGGTATATCAGACCGAGCGGTGAGGTTGGGATCCGCAACGAAATTTGGATCATCAACACCGTCGGCTGCATTAACAAAACTTGCGAGCTGTTAGCGCGCATGGCCGGGCAGCAGTTTCAAGGGAGAGATATTGACGGGGTTTATCACTTCCCGCATCCCTACGGCTGCTCGCAGCTTGGGGATGATCTAAACCATACCCAGCGTCTGCTCTCGTCCCTGGCCCAGCATGGCAATGCGGCAGGCGTGCTTATTATCGGGCTCGGCTGCGAGAATAATCAGATTGATCAAATGCAGGCCATGATTGGGGAGCAGGACGGGAAACGGATCAAATATATGCGTGCTCAGGACATGGAGGATGAATTGGAGGAGGGGTTGTCCCTCATCTCGGAGCTCGTGCAATATGCAGAGACTTTCAAAAGGTCGGCGGTTCCACTGTCCAAGCTGAAGATCGGACTGAAATGCGGCGGCTCGGACGGTCTGTCGGGCATTACAGCCAATCCGCTGGCGGGTCGCATTGCGGATACCATCACCGCTCACGGTGGCACCGCTTTACTGACGGAGGTGCCGGAGATGTTTGGAGCCGAAACGATCCTGATGGACCGGGCCGCCGACGAACAGGTGTTCAAGGATATTACGATGCTGATTAACAATTTCAAGCAATATTTCGTATCGCACGGACAGGAAATCTATGAAAATCCTTCGCCCGGGAATAAAGACGGCGGCATCACAACCCTGGAAGAGAAATCACTGGGGTGCACTCAAAAAGGGGGAAATGCCACCGTATCCGCTGTTCTCCGTTACGGCGTGAGATCAACAAAGCCGGGGTTAAACCTGATCGAAGCGCCAGGCAATGATCTCGTATCGGTTACGGCCTTGGCTGCAGCGGGCGCCCACCTCGTGCTGTTCACGACAGGGAGGGGGACGCCGTTTGGCGGTCCGGTCCCAACCGTCAAAATCGCGACCAATTCCGAGCTGGCCGCTCGCAAAAAACATTGGATTGATTTTAATGCAGGTGCTTTGCTGGAAGGTAAAGGCATGGATGAGCTTCATGAGGAACTCATGAATCATATTGTCCAATTAGCCTCGGGCGTTGAACAGACGAGAAATGAACGCAACGGCTTCCGGGAAATATCCATTTTTAAGGATGGCGTCATTTTATAGCGTGAGTTGTTGGAACATGATTAGAAAAAAGAGGAGGCGCACATATGTCCAATCCCACTCAGCAGCAAGAACATCGGACCTTGTCACCCTTAGAACTCGGCACCAAGGCTTGCCAATCGATCATGGAAACGTATTCGCCCGAGCAGCTGCCGCCCGCAGGGCGGTGGCATTACCACCAGGGCGTATTTCTGGTGGGTATGTCTCAATTGTGGAAATTTAGCGGGGAGTCAAAGTTTTTGGATTACGTAAAGGGTTATGTCGATCATCTGGTGGATTCCAACGGGAATCTGCTGTTGGAGCGGGGGGAGCTGGATTCCGTGCAAGCGGGCCTGCTCTTGATGGAGCTGGATGCTGTGTTTCCCGAACATCGGTACAGGGCTGCCGCGGATAAGCTGCTCCGTCTGTTATCTACGCTGAATCGGACCACGGAAGGAGGATACTGGCATAAGGATCGCTATCCTTACCAGATGTGGCTGGACGGCTTGTATATGGGCGGCGTGTTCACGATGAAATATGCACAGCAGTATAACGAGCCGCATTTATTTGATGAGGTGCTGTTCCAGGAGAGGTTGATGCGTTCCCATACCAAGGATCAGGCAACCGGGTTATTTTATCATGCTTGGGACGAGAGCAGAACGATGCCTTGGGCTGATCCGGTTGGCGGACAATCCCCGGAATTTTGGGGACGCGCGTTAGGCTGGTACGCGCTGTCGATCGTGGAGTTCCTTGATTTACTGCCTGAGGATCATCCGGCGAGGGAAGAACTCGCTGTCGTGCTCCGTGAATTAAGTGAGGCGCTGGTGCGTTATCAGGATCCGCTTACCGGGCTGTGGCATCAGGTTATAGATAAAGGGGACCGTGAGGACAATTGGCTGGAAACTTCGTGCTCCAGTCTCTTCATATATACCTTGGCCAAAGGAATCCGTCTCGGTTATCTGGATTCTTCCTTGATCTCGCATGCAAGACACGGATTTAACGGCCTGGCTCAATCCGTATATATGAATGGTCAGGGACATCTGGTTATGCCCAAGATCTGCATCGGGACAGGTGTCGGCGATTATAAGCACTATGTGGAAAGGCAGCAATGCGAGAATGATCTTCATGGGGTTGGCGCGTTGGTTATGGCGTGTGTAGAGCTTGGCAGAACATCTGGATAAATCCTTGTATGATCAATTAAATCCATTCCAAACATCAGGAGCTGTTCCTTTGAGGAACAGCTCTCTTTGTGCTGCGATGATGTGCTGTCTTCATCCGCTCCTCTCGGGAACAGGTGCATAGGAAACTGGCAGGCTTGTCATAATAACGGTAGCGAGGCTTGTTAAACCACAAGAGAAAGGTAGAGCGCAGCATGAAAAACTCAAGGATCTGGATTCTGATAAGCATTGCGATTCTGTTATCTGCCGTTGTCTTCGCTCAGGGAGGCCTTAAAGCAGATCATTCGAATCTTCAGGAAGCTTTGCCAACGTTTAGCCAGCAGACCATCAAATTCGGTTCTACCGGCGAAGATGTGTATGAGCTGCAAGGCCGTCTGAAACACCTGGGCTTTTATCATGGAAAAATCGACAGCGTATTTGGTTCCAAAACCCAAGGAGCCGTTAAATGGTTCCAATCGGAGTTTGGCATGAAGGTCGACGGTATCGTAGGTCCGAAGGTCAAGCTTAAACTGTATAATGCTACCAAGGACTTCCGTCCAACCGCTCCGAAGCTTCATGAAGGCGGCGGCGGTGCAGCGGCCGGAGCCGGTGGTGGCGGTTCAGCAAACAAAGAAAGCGGCAATAACAACCTAGCTTCATCTGATTCAATGGGCCTTTCAGAGAACGATTTGAGAATCATGGCCAATGCCGTTTATGGCGAAGCGCGCGGAGAGCCGTTTGAAGGCCAGGTTGCCGTAGCGGCGGTTATTCTCAATCGGGTAAAATCACCAAGCTTCCCGAACACGCCGCATGGGGTTATATTTGAGCCGAGAGCCTTTACCGCAGTAGCCGACGGTCAAATATGGCTTGAACCGAACGAGCAGGCGAAGAAAGCAGTACAGCAGGCGCTGAGCGGCTGGGATCCGACAGGGGGCTGTCTGTACTATTTTAATCCGAAAACGGCCACCTCGCCATGGATATGGACCCGTCCTCAAGTCAAAACCATCGGTCAACATATCTTCTGTATGTAAGCCGTAAACAACAGCAACCGGGGCCTGTCTTCGGTTGCTTCTTCACTTTGCAATGGGTTAGAATGAAAGTTATCGATGAAGTAAATTTTGGCAACGACAATCCATGATGTAAGGGGATATGGACCTTGACGAAAACGGAATTTGAACACGGTACAGTCGGAGGAATACGGATTCACGTATTGCCGACCAACCGATTCAAGACATTTGCGATATCGCTTTACGCCGGAAGTCCGTTAGCAGAAGAAACCGTGACCTCGACCGCGCTGACACCTTTTGTGCTGCGCAGAGGGACCGTTTCCTACCCGGAAACGCGAGCTTTCCGAGAACAGCTGGAGCAGCTGTACGGCGCCGGATTTGGATTTGACGTGTATAAGCGCGGCGATTATCAGATCGTGCACTTTCGCATGGATACGATCAATGACTCTTTTGTTAAGAGTCCGGAGAGCCTGCTGCGCTCTTCCTTTGCTTTTTTGGGCGAGGCTTTCACCCAGCCTGTGTTAGAGAATGGAGCATTCCGCAAATCTTATGTACAGACCGAGCGTGACACAGTCCGCAAGAAGTTGGAGTCCATCGTCAATGATAAGATTCGTTACGCTGCGGAGCGCTGCATTGAGGTCATGTGCAAGAACGAACCGTATCGATTGCATCCGCTAGGAGAACGGAAGGATCTTGACGGTATCACGCCGGAAGGCTTGTACGAGTCCTATCAGAATTGGCTTAATGAATCCGTTCTGGATTTATATGTGGTAGGCGATACGAGTTTGGATGAGGTGAAGAAGCTCGTAGAGGAGCATTTTAAACTGAACAGAACAGGAAGTAAGGATTATGTTCCTTCCTCCACACGAACGGCCGCAAACGAGACGCAGACGGTCGTGGAGAAGCTGGACATTAATCAAGGCAAGCTCAACATGGGTCTGAGAAGCACGATTACTTACGGAGATGATGAGTATGCCGCCGCGCTCTTGTATAACGGGATTTTGGGCGGTTACCCGCATTCAAAGCTGTTCGTTAATGTGAGGGAGAAGGAAAGCCTGGCGTATTACGCGTCGTCCCGATATGACGGCCATAAAGGGATTGCTACCATCCAGTCCGGCATCGAGGTTCAAAATTTTGAGAAGGCCGTCCAAATTATTCGGCAGCAGCTCGAAGACATGGCCAAGGGTACCATTACGGATATCGAAATGACCCAAACGAAAGCCATGATCCGCAACGTAATTAAGGAAATGCAGGATTCGGCCTTTGAGATGATCGCTTATGACTTTAACCGCACGCTATCGGGTCGGGAACGTACGCCGGATGAGCTGCTGCAGCAGGTGGAAGGCATTACAGTGGATGATGTGAAGCAGGCGGCTGCGGCATTTTCGCTGGATACGATCTATTTCCTGAAAGGTCAAAAGGAGGAATAGCCGGTGGAGAGCATTCATTATGACAACCTGCAGGAAACGCTGTATTACGAAGTGATGGATAACGGTCTGCACGTGTATGTGCTGCCTAAACCCGGCTTCCAGAAAACCTATGCGACCTTCGCAACCAAATACGGCTCGGTGGATAACCATTTCAAGGTCGAAGGCGAGTCCGAAACTCGCGTTCCTGACGGCATTGCGCATTTTCTTGAGCACAAAATGTTTGAGGAGCCGGAAGGCGACATATTTGCCAAGTTTGCCTCCAACGGCGCCTCCGCGAATGCCTTTACAAGCTTTGACCAGACCGTGTATCTCTTTTCGGCTACGGAGAACATCCATGAAAATTTGGAGACGCTGATCAATTTCGTGCAGAACCCTTACTTTACCGATCAGAACGTAGAGAAGGAAAAAGGGATTATCGGGCAGGAAATCAATATGTATCAGGACAATCCGGATTGGCGCGTGTACTTCGGTCTTATTGAAGCGATGTACAAGGTGCATCCGGTGCATATCGATATTGCCGGTACGGTAGAATCCATCGGGACGATTACGAAGGAAGATCTGTATACGTGCTACAACGCGTTTTATCACCCGAGCAACATGCTGCTATTCGTGGTGGGTGGCGTCGATCCCGAGGAAACGATGAACCTGATCCGTTCGAATCAAGCCGGGAAATCATATGAGAAGCAAGGTTCCATTGAGCGCATATTCGATCCGGAGCCGCAGGGAGTCGAAGAGAAGAGAAGAGAGAGCCGCCTGGCCGTATCGCTGCCGAAATGCCTGTTCGGCTTCAAGGAGAAGCAGGTCGGCTTAACAGCCGAGGAGCAGCTGCGCCGCGATTTGACAACGAAGCTGATGATGGACCTCCTCTTCGGATCCAGCACGGAATTGTATCAGCAGTTATATGACGAAGATTTAATTTCCGACAGCTTCGGCCATGAGTATAATAGTTCACCCCAGTATGCATTCTCTGCGGTTGGCGGAGATACGAAGGATCCGGATCAACTTCTGGCACGCATCCGCACTGAGGTGGATGAGCTCAAGGGAACCGGGTTTCAGGCTTCCGACTTTGAACGTGCCCGCAAAAAGAAAATGGGCGGATACTTGCGCATGCTCAATTCCCCGGAAAACATTGCTCATGAATTCACACGCTACCAATTCCGCGGGGCGGATTTCTTCAAGGTTCTTCCGGTTTATGAATCCATTACCCTAGAGGATGTAAACCGCCGACTGCAGGAGCATGTCGATTGGGAGCAATTGGCCGTATCGATCGTTGTGAGTCCGTAATGAAGCAAGACATGGGAAGAGAATTGAAACCGATTGGGGAAATGACGGTACTGATCACGGGTGCGAGCAGAGGCATTGGAGCGGCAGTTGCCGAGCGCTTTGCCTCGGTACGCATGAATGTGGTTATTCACTATATGAATTCGCATGAAGCGGCCAATGAAGTTGCCCGCCGCTGTATGGCCTATGGGGCTAAGGTATTAACTGTATCCGCAGACCTTCGCGACAAAGAGCAAATATTGCGCATGAAAGAGAAGCTTCAGAGTCATGATATGGAGCCGGATATCCTGGTAAACAACGCCGGGGTATCCCATTACGGGCTTCTGTCCGACGTGACGGAAGAAGAATGGGATACTTTGATGTCCATTAACCTGAGAGGGATGTTTTTGTGTTCCCAGGCGTTTATGGGGCGTATGATCTCCCAGCGTTTTGGCAGGATTATCAATGTTTCCTCGATCTGGGGTTTATCGGGTGCCTCCTGCGAGGTATTGTATTCAACAAGCAAGGGCGGCGTTAACGCCTTTACGAAGGCCCTTGCGAAGGAGCTTGCTCCATCAGGCGTGACGGTGAACGCCGTTGCACCCGGTGCGGTGGACACGTCCATGCTGGGGCATCTGGAATCGGATGAGATTCGCATGCTGGAGGATGAAATTCCGGTCGGCAGATTGGCGCAGCCCGATGAGATTTCTTCATTGGTGTATTTTCTGGCGCTGCCCGAGTCGGGCTACATTACCGGGCAAGTGATCAGCCCGAATGGCGGCTGGGTAACCTGATCGTCATTCGTGGTGCAATTCACCACTCATAAGGTATTGGTTACGGGGACATATTACTATTGTTACTTTAAATCTGAATTGCCACCACGCAAAAGGAGGATTTAATTCATGTCATCCGTAATCAAAAACTTTGATTCCTGGAAGAAATTTCTGGGCGAGCGCGTCGTTCAAGCCGAGAAAGCGGGTATGAGTGAAGACACCATTTCTCAGCTGGCTTATGAGATCGGTGATTTCCTCGATGAGAAGATTGATCCGCAAAACTCATCCAACCGGGCACTGAAAGAATTGTGGGATGTAGGTAACGAGGAAGAACGCCACGTTATCGCGCGCCTGATGGTGAAACTGGCCAAGAACAACGCATAACCCTCTTGCAAAAAGCCCCCCGCCAACGGGGGCTTTTTGTCAAGAAAAAAGAATGTAATTTTCATGTCATCGTTAATACTTGCCTTTCATTTTTATTTTATATATCATTAACGTGACCCATTTTTAATTTGACCTGTTTTTGCGTGCAATTTTCGCTGGAATTTGTCGAATATTGATGGAAAAGAAGTGCAAAGAGGTGTCTTTGTGGAATCGAACCAATGGTACATGGAATACAAGATACATAAGAACCGGCCTGGTTTGCTCGGTGATATTGCATCCGTGTTAGGTATGCTCGAAGTGAACATACTGACAATTAACGGCGTGGAAGGCCAAACTCGCGGAATGCTGCTGGAAACGGATGATGAAGAAAAAATTATCCTGATGGGCAAAATGTTAAACAAAATGAAAAATATTACGGTAACAGCCTTGAGACCCCCGAAACTGGTGGATATTTTGGCTGTCCGACATGGACGATATATTGACCGGGACTCGGATGATCGTAAAACGTTTCGTTTTACGCGTGATGAGCTCGGTTTACTTGTTGATTTTTTGGGTGAATTGTTCAAAAGGGAAGGTAATCAGGTCATCGGTCTTCGCGGAATGCCGCGTGTCGGCAAAACCGAGTCCATTATTGCGGGCAGTGTCTGTGCGATGAAGCGCTGGACGTTTGTTTCCTCTACGCTGCTTCGCCAAACCATTCGCAGTCAACTCTCCGAGGACGAGATGAATTCGAACAACATTTTTATCATTGACGGGATTGTCAGCACAATCCGATCGAATGAGCGCCACTATCAGCTCCTGCAGGATATTATGGGGATGGAGAGCACGAAGGTGATCGAGCATCCGGATATTTTTGTTCGTGAATCCGAATATTCCTATGAGGATTTCGACATTATAATCGAATTGCGAAACAATCCGGAAGAGGAAATCGTTTATGATACGTTCACGGGCTCTTATAGTGACGATTTATAATATTTTTTTGACTTTGACCACGAAATTCTAAAGTAGGAGGTGATGGCATGTCCGAACTGGGACAGCAATTAAGGGAGGCGCGTCTACAAAAAGGGATGAGCCTTGATGATGTGCAGGAAATGACAAAAATACGCAAGCGATACTTGGAAGCCATCGAAGCAGGGGATTACAAAGTACTTCCCGGCAGTTTTTACGTGCGGGCATTCATCAAAACCTATGCGGAAGCGGTGGGGATTGACCCGGACGAACTGCTTGAAGGCCATAAACAGGATGTACCTAAATCCGAACCGGAAGCGACCATGGAACCGGTTATTCAAAAACGTGCCACCAGACCTTCAGCCGAACGGAACATGAAATGGCTGCCTACACTGCTGATGTGGACATTCCCGATTCTGATCGTTGTTGTCATTTATTTGGTGGCTATCAATTCGAATGAACCTAAGGATGAACCTCCGGTTAGCAATAATGATCAGACGCAGACAGATCAAGCGCAGAAGCCGGAAGACACAGGCAATACGGATCCCGCCACGCCAGGCGACGGAGCACAGGGCGGCGACAACGCCACGGACGATACGGGTAACGAAGGCACAGACGGTGAAGGTACAGACGCAACGGATGGAACAGATGGCACGGACATCGATGAACCGGGAAATACAACGCCTGGAGAAACTACGGTGACGCAGGACCGGACAGAAGGCAAGAACACCGTATTTAAGGTAACAGGCTCGTCTGTGAAGGTTGAGATTGTGGCAACCAGCGATGGAAAAAGCTGGGTAGAAGTGTATCGTGGTTACAATACTTCCGGAGAGAAGCTGGCTTTCCAAATGCTTGAGAATGGTGCTTCGCTGAGCTTTGATCTGGATAGCCAGGGACTCTACGTGAAATCGGGGAATTCCGCTGCAACCACCATTACGGTTGGCGGCCAGCCCGTAACGGATGGAAAATCAACGTCGCGTATCTTGCTGGAGCCGGCAGATGGTTCCACAGGGACTACGGACACCAGCACTACGGACACTACAGGGACTACAGACACGACAGGCACCACCGATGTAGAATAATTGTCTCTCCTCCGGGCCATCATAACAGCATGCAGCTGCATGCTGTTATTTCACTTCCTGGAAGAGGTGATGCTTTCGTGACGGTTAACTGGATTATATTCGGATTAGGCGTTATCGTCAGCCTCTTGGGCTATTACTTGATTCCAAGTGACTGGGGATATGGCATATTAGGCTTTGGACTGGCACATATTTTGCTCGGTATACTTAGCATGTTCCGCCGTCCGGTGCATGATGAGAAAGCTAGCAGTTGACGGAACAGGCTTCGTTTTCGCAGGATGTTTGCGATAAGCGGAGTCTTTTTCGTTCCACATTCATCTGCTGATCGGGTACAGGATTAGACTTGGCTCATGGTTTTACCTATAATAGAAGCATTATCGCCAATGAAAGGAAGGATTCACCATGGCTTCAGAAAATTCATTTGATATCGTATCCAAAATGGATATGCAGGAACTTAGCAATGCAGTTAATCAGGCGGAGCGGGAGATCGAGAACCGTTTTGACTTCAAGGGCAGCAAGAGCAGCTTGAAGCTGGACAAGGACGCGCTGGTCATTGCATCCGATGACGAGTATAAACTCAACGCCGTTATTGATATTTTGCAAACGAAGATGGTGAAACGGGGCTTGTCGCTGAAAAATGTGGAGTACGGCAAGATCGAGCCGGCTTCCATGGGCACCGTCCGCCAGCGTTTGACCTTAAAGCAAGGTATCGATCAGGAAAATTCGAAAAAGATCAATATATTGATCCGTGATTCCAAGCTGAAGGTCAAGAGTCAGATTCAAGGTGACCAAATTCGGGTAACCGGAAAAAGCAAGGATGATCTCCAACAAATCATGCAGCTGCTTCGCAAAGCGGATCTTTCGCTGGACCTGCAGTTCACCAATTTTAAATAAACGCCGCCATACGGCTCATATAGGATTGGATGGACAGGTTTGTTTCTTTTGACAGGGTGTCAACGGAAATATTATACTAAAAAACGATATATAAGGATTAACGTATACATAGATTACTGGGGGATGAATATGACAGACAGCGCTTCACGCTTCGAACCCTTTAGGCTCTTGGGAAGAGCGACCCTATTGAAGTACAGATGGATATCAGTCGCGGGGTCTGCCGAATTATCAAGACACCCCGTTGCAAGGGAGGTTGCCCCATGAATTTACCCAATCGTATCACGTTGGCCCGCATTTTCTTGATCCCTGTCATGATGATTTTTCTGCTGGTGGATTTTGATTTTTATCCGGCTCCTATTGTGTGGAATGATTTTGTCCTTCCCTACAACCAATTGATTGCAGCATTGATATTCATACTTGCTGCAAGCACGGACGGGATTGACGGGTATTTGGCCCGGAAGAACAATATGGTGACGAACCTGGGTAAACTTCTGGATCCGCTCGCGGACAAACTGCTGGTGGCAGCCATCCTCATATCGCTTGTGGAGATGGGGAAATGCGAATCCTGGATTGCTGTTGTCATCATCAGCAGAGAATTCGCGGTTACTGGCTTGAGACAAATTGCGCTCCTGGAAGGTTCCGTCGTTGCAGCAGGTCAATCAGGAAAAATCAAGACGGTGATTCAGATTGTGGCGATTGTCGCACTTCTGATCAATAATTTCCCGTTTGTATTCTTGGGAATTCCGTTTGATGTCATTGCAATCTGGGCTGCCGCGATGATTACGATCTATTCGGGAATCGAATATTTTGTCCAAAACAGGCACCTGCTCAAAGGTACCGGGGCATAACGGCAATAGGAGCTATCCTATTGCTTTTTTCTTCCGTAGGGTAAGAACATAGTGAAGGCGAGTATTGGTGAAGAGATAGAAGATACAGGAGGATCGACGAATCATGAAAGCAGAAATCATTGCAGTTGGAACCGAACTTTTGCTTGGACAGATTGTGAATACCAATGCACAGTATTTGTCCAGACAGCTTGCTTCAATGGGAATCGATGTATACTATCAAACCGTTGTCGGGGATAACATGGAGCGGCTCAAGGAGGCCTTGCGGCTGTCCAGCAGCAGAGCCGATATCGTGCTTCTGTCCGGCGGCCTGGGCCCCACACAGGATGACCTGACGAAGGATGCGCTCGCATCCTTTCTGAATCGTTCATTGCATATTGATCGGATGGCGATGGACCGGATTGAACGTTTCTTCCATGAACGGGGATCCGTTATGACCGAGAACAATCGGCGTCAGGCCTTGGCCATTGAGGGAGGGACTCCGCTTCCGAATGAAACAGGCCTCGCCGTCGGGAACGCGGTATCCTATGAAGGCACTCATTATATTGTTTTGCCGGGACCGCCGAAAGAGCTGATGCCGATGTTTGAACAGGAGGCCAAGCCTTGGCTTCTGCAGCATGTGCTTACGGGAGAGCTTCCCATCTATTCGAAGATGCTCAAATTCGCAGGCATCGGGGAGTCCGCGCTTGATAAGCGTCTGGAGGACCTGATTACGGCCCAGACCGATCCGACGATCGCCTTGTATGCCAAGGAGGGGGAGGTCACCGTCCGAATCTCCACGAAGGCCGCCAGCGAGGCTGAGGCGATGGTCCGGCTGAATGAACTGGAAGCCCGGATCCAGGAGAGAGGTCCTGAGTTTATGTATGCTAATGAGGATGTGCCCATAGAGAAGGTCATCGTGGATATGATGGCGGATCATAACTGGACGCTGAGCGCCGCGGAGAGCTGCACGGGAGGCCTTGTAGCGGAGACGCTGACCTCCATCCCCGGCAGCGCATCGATGTTCCTTGGCGGGATCATCTGTTATACCAATCAGATCAAGGAGAAGCTTGTTCATATCCCGCATGCGCTGCTTGAGGGGGATGATGCGCCGGGAGCCGTCAGTGCGGAGGTTGCCGAAGCGCTTGCGGATCATGTCCGAATGGTGACCGACAGCGACTTTGGTTTATCGGTAACGGGCGTGGCAGGTCCAGGGTACGCTGAACGCAAGCCTATAGGTCTTGTTTACATCGGATTGTCTCAACGGGGAAAAGAAACGGAAGTGCACGAGCTGCACCTCCAGGGGAACCGTGAGACGATCCGGCTCCGTGCAACGAAGGCGCTGCTCTACCGGCTTTGGCAGCGTCTTGTTGCCTCCAAACAGGTTTAGTATTGTTGAATAGAGAAACCCGCTTTTCAAGAAAAGTAAATAATTTACACCTTGCTTGGTACCTCTTCTTGAATTAACGAACGGTTCCAAGTATAATGGGAAATACGGAAGAACCGTGGCATATCGAATGATGTTGCCACGGTTCTTGTTGTTTATACATAAGGTATGGAGCATATACGGGAAGGGGAGCTGAATAAAAAAAAACGAATGTATGTTCGAAAAAAAGCTTGGCAAACGTGTCAAAACAAGGTATGATATGACTATCAACAGTGAAGGGTTGTGGAACAATTGTCAGATCGTCGTGCTGCGCTGGAAATGGCGCTTCGTCAGATAGAGAAACAGTTCGGAAAAGGTTCCATCATGAAACTGGGTGAATCCACCCACATGCAAGTAGAGATTGTGCCGAGCGGATCGTTGGCATTGGATATAGCTTTAGGAACCGGCGGCTTGCCTAGAGGCCGGATTATTGAAGTGTACGGACCGGAATCCTCCGGTAAAACAACAGTAGCCCTCCATGCTATTGCGGAGGTTCAGAGAGCTGGTGGACAGGCTGCATTTATCGATGCCGAGCATGCTCTGGATCCATCGTATGCAAGCAAACTGGGCGTTAATATTGATGAATTGCTGCTCTCCCAACCGGACACGGGTGAGCAGGCGCTGGAAATTGCGGAAGCTCTGGTACGCAGTGGTGCAGTTGATGTCATCGTTATTGACTCGGTTGCTGCGCTTGTACCAAAAGCTGAAATTGAAGGCGACATGGGTGACTCCCACGTGGGTCTGCAAGCTCGTCTGATGTCCCAGGCTCTTCGTAAATTGTCGGGTGCTATTAATAAGTCGAAAACGATTGCCATCTTTATTAACCAGCTTCGTGAGAAGGTTGGTGTTATGTTTGGTAACCCTGAGACGACTCCAGGCGGACGTGCTCTGAAGTTCTACTCGACGGTTCGTTTGGACGTGCGTCGAATTGAGAGCATCAAGATGGGGAACGATGTGGTGGGTAACCGCACACGGATTAAGGTTGTTAAGAACAAGGTAGCGCCACCTTTCAAACAGGCTGAGCTTGATATTATGTACGGTGAAGGCATCTCTAGAGAGGGAAGCCTAATCGATATCGGAACGGATCTCGATATCGTGGATAAGAGTGGTGCATGGTATTCTTATGCAGGTGACCGTCTTGGCCAAGGACGTGAGAATGCGAAGCAATTCTTGAAGGAGAATCCGGAGATCGCTAGTGTTATCGAGAACAAAATCCGTGAAGCGAGCAATCTGACTACGGCTGTTCCTGAGCCTTCCGAGAAGGATAAGGAACAAGAGGAAATAGAAGAGCAAGAGTTGTTTAAAGTAGAGTAGTAAATTGCTGGTTAACGATTACAGTGTTGAGGACTGTCCGGTGTTTGTAACGCCAGACGGTCTTCTTTGCATTTATCCAGACTTGAGAGTCAGTCTTGGTTATTTTACTCAAGATGGCGCGGTAGTGAGAGGAGCGACATATGGAAGAAGAGAACAAAGAAATGTCGGAGCAGGGAGAATCATCAGGTATTGAGCATTTCCCGGCTCACGAGGATTTGGTTGTAACGTCAGTCGAAATGCTGAAAAAGCCCAAACACCGATACCAAATCGCGTTTGGTCCGTACCTCATGACCGTTCATGAAGATGTAATGCTGAAATATCGGATGTTCAAGGGAAATGTTTTTCGCAAGGAAGAGCTGGAAGAAATTATCGTGGCCGATGAGCGACAGCGGGCATACGTAGAGGCGCTGAATCATCTGGCCAGGAAACCAAGAACAGCCAAGGAGATCACCCAGCGTCTGCAGCAAAAAGGTTTCGAGCCGAGCAGCGTGGAGACAACGCTGGAGCGTCTGGAGAAGGACAAGCTGATTGATGACGCGTTATACGCCAAGATGTGGACGGAGCAGCGAATGACGAGCCATAAGAAGGGGCGGCTGTGGGTCAAACAGGAGCTGAGACAGAAGGGAATCGGCACGGAGCTGATCACCGAGGCCTTGGGCGAGATTAGTGCAGATGCCGAATTGGAGAGCGCGCTCGCCGTAGGACGGAAAAAATGGCAGCAAACCCATGGGGAGATCCTGGATCGCAAACGTAAAACGGGAGCATATTTAATGCGTAGGGGCTTCGGCGGGGATCAGGTGCGTCAGGTACTTAAACGTCTGGTTGATGAGGATCAGGAAAAGGGCGAGTGGGACGACGAGCTGGAAGATTTCGAATAAAGGGCAATTTGGATACTTTTTCGTGAAAGAAATGGTTTCATTGGATGAAACTGACGTTTACCCATTGCTTTCCCTTGACAATATCTTTTTATAAATACTAAAATAAATATGAATCTTTTTATCATAAATTAGAATCCTTTTTCCTTCCAAAAAAGTGACTACTTTGTGAAAGATTCTTGAAACGCCTATTCATAGTGAAATGTATTCCGCTGGCTAAGGCGGGATTTGCGTACGTGATACGGCGTGCGCAGTATGGACGGCAGCTTCCACTGCCGGAAAATTTTATGTATGAATGAGTAACCTGACAATTGAACATTTCCCAAGGAATGCCTTGGAGGAACCAACGAGGAGGTGAACAGATGCAATCATGGATCTGGATCGTAATCGTTCTCGTTGTAGCCGCTATATTCTTTGGGTTCGGTTATTTTATTCGCAAATCCCTTGCAGAAGCTAAAATTTCCAGTGCCGAGCATGCCGCTTTGCAGATCGTAGAAAGTGCGAAGAAGGAAGCAGAAGCATTGAAGAAAGAAACGGTTCTCGAAGCAAAAGACGAAGTTCATAAAATCAGAGCCGAAGCTGAAAAAGACACTCGCGAGCGCCGGAATGAAATTCAACGGCAGGAGCGCAGATTGTTGCAAAAGGAAGAGTCGCTGGATAAAAAAATAGAATCTTTGGAACGTAAAGAAGAACAAGTGGCGAACAAAGAGAAACGAATAGAGGAAACCCAGCAGCAAATCGATGCCATTTACAAGAAACAAACGACAGAACTGGAGCGCATCTCCAACTTGACGATGGAGGATGCCCGCAGCATTATTCTCAGTAATGTTGAGCAGGAAGTTCGTCATGAAACCGCTCAGATGATTAAAGAAATCGAGCAGCAGGCGAAGGAAGAGGCAGATAAAAAATCACGCGAGATCATCACGCTGGCTATTCAACGCTGTGCGGCTGATCACGTAGCTGAGACCACGGTATCTGTTGTCACCTTGCCGAATGAAGAAATGAAGGGCCGGATTATCGGACGTGAAGGCCGGAATATTCGTGCGCTTGAGACCCTTACAGGGATTGACCTTATTATCGATGATACTCCGGAAGCTGTTATTCTCTCCGGTTTTGATCCGATTCGCCGTGAAATTGCCCGTACAGCTTTGGAAAAGCTCGTGGCAGACGGACGGATTCATCCGGCTCGTATCGAAGAAATGGTGGAGAAATCCCGCAAGGAAGTGGACGAACGCATTCGCGAGTATGGAGAACAAGCCACTTTCGAGGTTGGCGTTCATGGTTTGCATCCAGATTTGATCAAAATTCTGGGTCGACTGAAATTCCGTACGAGCTATGGACAAAATGTGTTGAAACACTCCATGGAAGTGGCCTATTTGACTGGCCTGATGGCCGGCGAACTGGGCGAAGACATCGTGCTTGCGAAGCGGGCAGGACTGTTGCATGACATCGGTAAAGCGCTGGATCATGAAGTGGAAGGATCGCACGTTGAAATCGGCGTGGAGCTGGCGAAGAAGTATAAGGAACATCCGGTGGTTATCAACAGCATTGCCTCTCATCACGGTGATTGTGAAGCAACTTCGGTTATTGCCATGCTGGTGGGCGCAGCCGACGCATTGTCCGCTGCCAGACCAGGAGCACGCAGAGAGACGCTTGAGACGTATATCCGTCGTCTTGAGAAGCTCGAAGAAATTTCCGAATCCTTTGAAGGCGTTGAGAAATCTTATGCCATTCAAGCGGGACGTGAAGTTCGTGTTATGGTACAGCCTGAGAAAATCGATGATGCCGAAGCATTCCGCTTGGCACGCGACATTACCAAAACGATTGAGAATGAACTGGATTATCCGGGGCATATCAAAGTCACCGTTATCCGGGAAACCCGAGCGGTGGATTACGCGAAATAGAGTTTGGACCTTAAAAAGTGGCCGCAATCCGGCCACTTTTTATCTTTAAGAAATCCGAAAATACAGTTTCGGATATTTATGAATCGGGATCGGTCCTGCCGGGAATCAGGACAAGCATCCCTGAAGGAGTGATTGACATCAAAGTATTATTCATCGGAGACATTGTCGGCAGTACAGGACGCAAAGCTCTGAAGGCTTCCCTTCCGGAGCTGAAGTCCAAATATAATCCTAACATCATTATTGCCAATGGGGAGAATGCAGCTTCAGGACGCGGCATTACCTCGGCCATAGCCAATGAATTTTTCAATTGGGGCATTCATGGCATCACCTTGGGAAACCACACGTGGGATAATAAGGATATTTTTGAGTTTATCGATGATGAACCTCGCATGATTCGTCCGGCAAACTTTCCGCCCGGCACCCCGGGCCGCGGATACACGATCATCAAAGCAAACGGCAAACAGCTGGCGATCGTGAATTTACAGGGACGAACATTCCTGCCAGCGATCGATTGCCCATTTCGTGCAGCCGATGACATTGTGGATGAGCTGCGTCAGAAGACGAAGTGCATTCTGGTGGACTTCCATGCCGAGGCCACCTCGGAGAAGATTGCCATGGGATGGCATCTGGAAGGCCGGGCCTCGATGGTGGTCGGAACGCACACCCACGTGCAAAGCAATGATGATACCATACTGCCGGGAGGAACAGCATACATTACGGATACCGGCATGGTAGGCTCCAAGGAAGGCATCCTCGGCATGCAGCGCGATGCGGTGATGTATAAGTTCAAAACCCAGCTTCCTGCTCGTTTCCAGGTCGACGAAGGCAAATGGCAGTTCCATGCCGTATGCGTGGATATGGATGAGGAAACGGGAAGAGCCCGGAAGATACAGAAAATCCGCATGTACGAAGACGAATGGCGGATGGATTAAAAAAGGCGGAATCCGTTTAATTAAATTAGGAACGGATGGTAAAAAGCAGGAATTTTTTCCCCTCTCACGAATAACATCTAGTAAGCGGAAGCAAACCATCACTCAACATTCCCAGGGGAGGTACTTACCATGGAAGTATTAAAAGTTTCAGCAAAATCCAATCCTAATTCAGTTGCAGGGGCGCTCGCTGGAGTTCTTAGGGAGCGGGGCGGAGCGGAACTGCAAGCGATTGGGGCGGGAGCACTGAACCAGGCCATTAAAGCGGTAGCGATTGCCCGGGGATTTGTAGCACCGAGCGGGGTGGATTTGATTTGCATCCCTGCTTTTACGGATATTGTGATTGATGGCGAAGACCGGACGGCAATTAAATTGATCGTAGAACCTAGATAAATTTCGAATGTTGAGGTATTAGCCTGTTTACTCTCCGTGGTGTAAACAGGCTTTTTGCTGTGACAAGTTTATAAAGGAGATGACGGCGCGATGCGGACGGTTGATTTTCACTGTGACGTTTTGAGCAAAATGTGGGAAGATCCACAAGCCTCCTTTGTGGATGACCCGCATTTGGATGTAACGAAACAGCGCATGGAGGAGGGCGATCTTGCCCTTCAGGTGTTCGCTGTTTTTTTATCGGAGAACTGGGGGAGACCGTCCTTTGAACGGGTGCTGGCACAAATCGATACTTATCGCAGCCGCATCGTGAAACCGGGTCATCTTAAGCCCCTGCTCTGGCAGGAACAACTTCAAGAGATCAGACAAGGGCAGCAGGGACGGTTCGGCGTTCTGTCGCTGGAAGGCGCTGACGGGCTGGAGGGGAATTTGTATTATGTCCAGCTTTTGTTTGAGCTGGGCGTGCGTTTTATGGGGGTTACCTGGAATTATGCGAACTGGGCTGCAGATGGAGCATTGGAGCAGCGAAATGGGGGATTCACGGAACGGGGGCGTCAGCTGGTAGAGCTATGCCATTCGATAGGCATCATTCTGGATGTGTCCCATCTGTCCCAAGCTGGCTTCTGGGAGCTCGCGGAGCTAACCAAGCGCCCCATCATAGCCTCGCATTCCAATGCGTTCTCCGTCTGCCAGCATCCCCGGAATTTGAATGATGAACAGATACGGGCATTAATCACGCTGAACGGAATGATCGGCATCACGTTTGTGCCCTGGTTTATCCGCAGCGGAGTAGAGCGCGTGCAGCCGGAGGACGTATTGCCGCACATCGAGAAAATTTGTGAGCTGGGCGGTGAGAAGCACATCATGTTTGGTTCGGATTTCGACGGGATTGATCAATGGGTCGCCGGACTCGAGCATCCGGGCCGGTATCCGGTTTTTCAAGAGCTGCTGCTTAAACATTATCCGGAATCGATGGTAAAGGGCTGGATGTCGGAGGGTGCCCTCCATTTTCTTGAGCAGAATTTGCCTTCATTGTCAGCCCAAGCATAGTAATTTCGCATAACGACCATGATTCGAGGATAACTTTGACAATCCTGTTGCAGATTGCTCAAGAAACGGAAGAAGGCGGCCTGAATCACCCGGGTTGCCTTTTTATTTTTGGGTAATAGAGAGTATAATAGGTGATGGCATGTACAGCATATAGAGAAAAACAAGGAGTGAGACAGATGAGTAAAACTGTACCTGTGGGTGTATCCGCCCGCCATATTCATTTAACCCAAGAGCATATTGAGGCATTGTTCGGCCCTGGATATCAGCTTACAGAGTTCAAACCATTGTCCCAGCCAGGACAATTCGCAGCCAACGAAACGGTAGCGGTCATTGGAACGAAGGGACAATTCGATAAAGTAAGAATTTTGGGACCTGCACGTCCTGCAACCCAGCTGGAAATTTCCCGCACGGATTCCTTTGCGATCGGTGTGAAAGCACCCGTACGCGAATCCGGAAACATCGCCGGAACCCCGGGTATCACGATTAAAGGCCCGGCAGGTGAAGTAACGGTGGACGAAGGCGTCATCGTAGCCGCTCGTCACATTCACTTCCATACGTCCGATGCGGATCAATGGGGGATTAAAGACAAGGACCTGCTGAAGGTGCGCTTAGGCGGCGAACGCGGTCTTGTACTGGAGAACGTCATTGCCCGCGTATCCGACAATTTTGCGCTCGACATGCACATCGATACCGATGAAGCTAACGCTGCTGGCGCCAAAAACGGAGACACTGCTGAAATTATTGATTAATCTATAGCTTCAGTAAACCTTCATGAACATACTGTATGTGTCACGATGTGCTGCTGTTAAGCGTTCGCAGCTGGAAGAGCCTGAGTCGATTCATTTCGATCTCAGGCTCTTTTTTGAAATGTTCCAAGGGTTCAATGTCGGGGAGCCTATTTGAAAGAGAGAGAGCATCTGTTTAGGTTTGGCCTCAATAACGCCAAGGTGGTAGCTTAGGCAATAAGATCATGATATAATTTAAAACAGTGCCTATTAGAGGTAGTTCAAAAAGTCATCTTTTGATCACGAAGCAGCACATGAAGCTTAATCGACATCGAATATTGAATTCAGCCGGGCCTTCCGGTGCTCACGTAGGTTTTGCCTACGCTCCGCTCCTCAGTCCCTAGCTTCATCCAACCTTCTCGGTGCTGAAAACCTGACTTTTTGAACACGTACTATTTAAGATATTTTGTCATGTTAAACCAGAGATTTTGCGGATCTAAGGAGTGACCTAGCATGTCCAAGGAAAGTAAGGACTACTCCAAGTATTTTGATTTTTCAGGAGCCAAAGTTCTCTCGGAAGACGAACACGGGAAGAGAATTCGCATCAATGGCCGGGAAATCAACATTCTTTCGGAGCCTAATCATAGACAGGAAAAACAGCGCGGCAAGCAGAGTGTCGAAGTCTTGTATGATACCGAGCTGCCGGAAGAGTTTCGAACCATCGGGGCTGGCAAGTTTTATATCGTGTATACGTACGGATGTCAGATGAATGAGCATGATTCCGAGACGATTAAGGGACTGCTGGAGCAGATGGGCTACCGGGCAACCGAGGATCGGAAGCAAGCGGACATCATTTTGCTCAATACATGTGCCATTCGTGAGAACGCGGAGGACAAAGTGTTTGGCGAACTCGGTCACCTGAAGCATTTGAAGACGGAGAAGCCGGATATGCTGCTTGGGGTTTGCGGCTGCATGTCGCAGGAAGAATCGGTCGTGAATCGAATTCTCCAAAAGCACGGCTTCGTGGACTTGATCTTTGGTACGCACAACGTACATCGTCTGCCTCACCTTATTCAGGAAGCGCTCTTCAGCAAGGAAATGGTGGTTGAAGTGTGGTCCAAGGAGGGCGACATTGTTGAGAATCTTCCGAAAAAGAGAGAAGGTCTCCGCGGCTGGGTCAACATTATGTACGGCTGTGATAAATTCTGTACATATTGCATCGTCCCTTACACCCGCGGCAAGGAACGCAGCCGGCGTCCGGAGGATGTCATTGCTGAGGTTCGCGAATTAGCCCGGCAAGGGTATAAGGAAATTACGCTGCTCGGTCAGAACGTGAATGCATACGGCAAGGATTTTGAAGATATCGAGTATCGTTTCGGCGATCTGATGGATGATATTCACAAGATTGATATCCCGCGTGTTCGCTTCACGACATCCCATCCAAGGGATTTTGATGATCATCTGATTGAGGTGCTGGCGAAGGGTGGTAACCTGGTCGAGCATATTCATCTGCCGGTGCAGTCGGGAAGCTCGGAAGTGCTCAAAAAAATGAGCCGCAAATATACGCGCGAGACGTATTTGGAGCTGGCCCATAAGATTAAGAAGGCGATTCCCAATGTAGCATTTACTACCGACATCATTGTCGGATTCCCCGGTGAGACCGATGAGCAGTTTGAGGAGACGCTGTCCCTGGTTAGGGAGGTGGGCTACGACTCCGCTTACACGTTCATTTATTCTCCACGCCAAGGAACGCCAGCGGCGGTGATGGAGGATAACGTACCGATGGAGGTCAAGAGCGAGCGTCTTCAGCGCTTGAATGCCGCCATTAATGAGTACAGCCGCAAGAGCAACGACAGGCTGCTTGGATCCACGGTGGAAGTGCTGGTAGAAGGAGTCAGCAAGAACAATGACTCCATGCTGTCGGGACGGACGCGGACGAACAAGCTGGTGCATTTCGAAGGCTCAACGGACCTCGTAGGCAGCTTCGTGAATGTCCGAATTACGGATACGAAGACCTGGTATATCAAAGGGGATATGATCCCGGACACGATTCCTGCCTCGGATGCGGTATAATAGAGGAACAGGCAGCATTCAAATGCAGCATAGGGCCGCGAGTTGAATCCGGTCGGTGCTGCATATTCCCATATAGATGATGAAGAATTGGAGCGATGAACCTTGGCACATGATCATGTTCGTACCAACACATACGGTATGTCCACTTACAATACACGTGAATTGATTATACGCGACGATATTTTGGCAAAAGCCGGCGAGCTGGCGGATTTAATATCCACTAGCGAGGAAGTTCAGATGTTTAAGCAAGCAGAAGAGAAGATCCAGAATCACGAACGTGTTCAAAACCTCATTAAAACCATTAAGAAAAAGCAAAAAGAAATCGTAGCCTTTGAAACGTTCCAGAACAAGGATATGGTCGCCAAAATCGAACGGGAGATCGAAGAACTGCAAGAGGAGATTGACGGTATTCCGCTCGTGATGGAGTTCCAGCAAAGTCAAAGCGACATTAATTATCTTCTTCAGCTGGTCGTATCCGTGATTCATGATACCGTTTCGGAAAAAGTGAATGTGGAAACAGGAAAAGATACGCCGCCAAGCAGCTGCGGATAGATGAAACGAGGTGCGGAATGGTTCCGCACCTTTTCTATTCCTGTTACATAATGCACAGAATGGGAATGAATAGGGCATAGTAAACTTATAAAAAGGATGAGGTCAGGAAATCCTTGACATCATCTTTAAATATGTCATAATGAAATTATCAAAATAATAGTTATGGTGATGGAAATGACGGATCGCGAACAGACGCCAAAGAGCAGTGCCAAGAAATACAGAACACCGGATGGTGTGCCCGCCGATATCGTCATGTTTACCTTGACGAAGCGGGAACGGAAAACCTTCACCAAGACATTGCCCATACGTGAGCTTAAGGTGATGCTGATCAGGCGCAGATCATGGCCATGTGCGGGTATGTGGGCACTCCCCGGCGGGTTTTGCCGTGAGAGTGAGTCTATTTACGATGCCGCCAAACGGGAACTGAAAGAAGAGACCGGGGTGGACGGCGGCCATTTGGAGTACTTGGGCGTGTACAGCGCACCGGGACGGGATCCAAGGGGCTGGATTATCAGCCATGCATTCTACGCGCTTGTAGAAGAATGGATGCTGGAGCACCGCCAGGCTGCCGATGATGCGGAAGAAGTGGGTCTGTTTACGGTTGCGGAAGCTTTGGAGGAACTGGAGCTTGCTTTTGACCACAGGGATATCATTATGGATGCATACCGCAAGATTCAGCAGCAAATGCTGCAAACGACGATTGCGCGGCAGTTTTTACCGGAGCATTTTACACTGAGCGAGTTATATCAGGTCATCCAGACCGTTGTGCCCGAGTTCAACGAGCCCAACTTTATCCGCAAAATCACCTCGACCCGCAGCAGGCAGGGGATACTGGAAGAAGCCCGGGATGAGAACGGCAAGCCGCTAAACTCCAATCAATATTCCCAACGTCCGGCCCAGTTGTATCGATTTACGGATCATGCACCACTGCTATCGATTTATACGTAGGATGGATTCAACCGCTGTTATTTTATCGATCACATTAATCATGTTGCAGAGGAGTGTGTCAGATGAAAGCCTTGATCGTGATAGATTTCACGAATGATTTCGTGGATGGCAATCTGCCCGTAGGCGAACCCGCCATCAATATTCAAAGCACAATCGCGCAGCTGACTAAGCTATACAGCGACCGTGGTGATTTTGTTGTAATGGCCGTCGACCTGCATGAGCACAATGACGCTTATCATCCCGAAACCAAACTGTTTCCTCCGCATAACATTCGGGGAACCCGGGGGCGGGAATTATACGGTGAACTTCAGCAGGTATATGAGGAACGCAAGGAGGCCATCTACTGGATGGATAAAACGAGATACAGCGCATTTTGCGGTACGGATCTGAATCAGAAGCTGCGGGAACGCGGGATTACCGAAGTCGATCTCGTCGGCGTTTGCACGGACATCTGCGTGCTGCATACTGCAGTGGATGCTTATAATTACGGATATCGGATTACGGTTTATGAAGATGCCGTTGCAAGCTTCAATCCGGAAGGACACAAGTGGGCGTTAAGCCACTTTCAAGGAAGTCTCGGGGCATCGGTAGTACGAAGTGAGGAAGTTCTTAATCAATAGACAGCTTGAACACCCGGAAGCAGAGTTGAACCGGGGAACAGTGGAGGATGATCGTGATGCTGACAGCAGGATTAGCACTGCATACGGACAAATACCAGATCAACATGATGTACGCTCACTGGATTAATGGCTCTCACCATACGCGTGCGGTGTTTGAGGGGTATTTCCGGAAGCTGCCATTCGGCAACGGGTACGCGGTTTTTGCCGGTCTTGAGCGGATTGTACATTATATTGAGTCCTTGCGATTCTCGGAGGATGATATAGCGTATTTGGCTAAACAGGAAGAGAAGTATAAACCTGAATTTCTGGAGGAGCTTCGCCGGTTTCGTTTTCAAGGGAATATTCATTCCATGAAAGAGGGGGCGCTGGTATTCCCGAATGAACCGCTCATTCGAGTGGAAGGCACCATTTTTGAAACACAGCTGGTTGAAACGGCACTCTTGAACTTCATGAACTTTCAAACCTTGATCGCAACGAAAGCATCCCGTATCCGTCAGGTTGCCAGCGGTGATACCTTGCTGGAGTTTGGCACAAGACGTGCACAGGAAGCGGATGCGGCGGTTTGGGGCGCGCGTGCTGCGTATCTGGCCGGTTTCCATGCCACATCGAATATGCTGGCAGGCGAGAAGTTCGGAATCCCGACAAAAGGTACGCATGCGCATTCCTGGGTGCAGACCTTCCGGAGCGAGCAGGAGGCTTTTGATATCTTTGCCGAGGTTATGCCGGATCAAGTGACGCTGCTGGTGGATACCTTTGATACGTTAAAAAGCGGGATTCCCCATGCCATTGTAACGGCGAAGAAGCTGGAGGCCCAAGGGAAGCGTATGAATGCCATTCGTCTCGACAGCGGGGATTTGGCATATCTGTCGATTCAGGCACGAAAGATGCTGGATGAGGCTGGTCTTCATTACGTCGGCATCGTGGCATCCAATGATCTGGATGAAGGAACGATTCTGGATCTTAAGGCACAGGGGGCTAAAGTGGATACTTGGGGCGTCGGGACTCAATTGATTACGGCAGCCGACCAGCCTGCGCTGGGAGGCGTCTATAAGCTGGTGGAGCGAGAGGTTGACGGCAAAATGGTGCCGACGATCAAAATCTCGGGCAACCCCGAAAAAGTATCCACACCAGGCAAAAAAGAGGTATACCGCATCATATCCAAGGGCAGCGGCAAAGCGATCGCCGATTACATCTGCTTCCCGGAAGAAGAGATGCCGCCGGAAAACGGCAAATTAAAGCTGTTTAATCCGCTGCATCCTTACATGCGTAAGAATGTAAAGAACTTTGAAGCGGTGTCCATGCTTGAACCGGTGTTTGTGAATGGCGAACTGGTGTATGAGCTGCCGAAGCTGGAAGAGATTCGCAGTTATCATGATGCTCAGCTGGATCAGTTCTGGCCGGAGTATCTGCGGAAGCTGAATCCGGAAATTTACCGCGTTAATCTGAGTGAAGAGGTCTGGGAAGTGAAACAACGGATGATGGCCGAGTTCATGGAACAGCATGAAGATTAGGTTATCAAAATACAGCAATGAAAAAGACGCTTTCCCAATCTTGCCACTTGGCAGGCGAAGGAGCGTCTTTTTGTACTTGGTTATAAGTCAAGTCGATCCACCATGCTTCCGCTGGCATCACGTGCGGTAAGATGAACCTTATCCATGTTCTCTATCATGTCGGGCTGGCGTTCGTAATACCACATGTACAAATCTTCACTGACATCTGGCCTCAGTTGTTGGTAGGGTATGGTATGTGCCGGCTGACCATTTACATGAATCTGAATGGGTTCTGTGCTTCTATACAGGCCAAATACGAGTGATGAATCCATGCTTGTCTCCGAGAATACGGACGGAGAAGAGGGATTCTCGACAGAAGGGTATAATGTAGATACGGCGGACATATTCCATCCGAACCATCCTTTGGTATAGGTAGATAATTGTAGTCCCAGTCTAGATGTCACCACGAAAGCATAAGCCTTCTCAGAGGTTAATTCGGATTGTATGATTTCAGCATGATCAATGCTGAAAGGTGCTTCAAGAAAAGCATGTTTCTCGTTGAATACCGCCGCTTCGATCGAGCGGTGTGTGCTTGTGTATTCGTAGATCCCTGCCATCAAAATGAAGAGGAGGCCGATTAGTACGTACACTTTGATTATAAATGACGATACTGGATCATTTCTCGGGAAAGCGCACAAGTCGCCATATTCCGAGAGCATTTATGAAGCTTCGACAATCATGGTGCAGATCCAGATTGATATGCAGCACCTAAACTAACCAAAGGAGTGATCCGTGTGTACAACGAAACCGACTTTCAGGCCTACGTGCTGCGTCAAGATGAGCAAGGGGTTCGCGGCAGCGTGGAGAACCTGAGTTTGAAGCAGCTGCCCGAAGGTGACGTTATAGTGCGGGTGTTATACAGCGGTGTTAACTATAAAGACGGGCTGGCCAGCATACCGGAAGGAAAAATTGTTCGCCGGTACCCGTTCATTCCGGGCATTGATCTGACAGGAACGGTTGTGCATTCCACTCATGCCAATTACAAGGAAGGCGATTCCGTCCTCTGTACCGGTTATGAATTAGGGGTCTCTCACGAAGGCGGGTTCAGCCAGTACGCACGGGTTAAGGGAGAATGGCTCGTCCCGCTGCCGCAGGGTTTGTCCCCGCGTGATGCGATGGCCATCGGAACCGCAGGTTTTACGTCTGCATTATCGATAGAGGCCTTGTTACGGAATGGCCTGCAGCAGGAGCAGAGTCCCGTCCTGGTTACGGGCGCGACGGGGGGAGTGGGCAGCTTCGCAGTTTCCATCCTCAGTCAGTTAGGCTATCGCGTGACGGCATCCACAGGAAAATCCAGTCAGAGGGACTGGCTCTTACAGCTGGGAGCCCATGAAGTGATATCAAGGGAAGAAGCTGCGGCAGCCTCCAAGGGAGCCATCTCTGCCGAGCGATGGGCAGCAGTGGTAGATCCGGTCGGAGGCAACCAACTGGGTTCACTTCTGAAAAGCGTAAAATATGGAGGAAGCGTCGCTGTTTCCGGTATGACAGGCGGCGGTGCTTTTGATGCGACGGTGTTTCCGTTTATCCTTAGAGGCATCAATCTCCTCGGAATCGATTCGGTATACTGCCCTATGGCCTACCGCCGCTCGGTATGGTCGAAGCTGGCCGATGAATGGAAGCCGGCATCCGTGCTTCAAGAAGGAATTACGGAATACAGACTAACCGATCTGCCTGAAGTGCTGAACACCATCCTGCAGGGCGGGGCGGTTGGAAGAAGCGTCATCGCTCTATAATAATTGGCTTGAAATTCGCATAATGTTCCTCACCCGCAGGCATCCTAAGGGAAGGCAACCTTTGACACCTAAGGAAGGGTGAGTGAACATGAATTACCGCAGAATCGTTACCGCTTTATTGCTTTGTTCCATTCTTGTCATATCGGTCGGTTGTTCCCGGCAGGTGGCCAGGGACGAGATGCGCCTATATAACATGAGGGCTTACGAGGAAGGTTCCAGGGAGGCCCGCATATCGGGGCGGGGCTTGAACGGAAAATTCCTTGAGGATCTCCAAGCCTCGTTCAACCAGGTAGGCATGCCGTTGACCAATGAAACCTATGCGGAGGACAACGTCGGCAATATCACGTATCAATACCGGATCAATTATGATGCAAGCCAGTTTATTACCGTGTATGTCTATCAGGATCAAGCGGCCAGGGAAAAAGGGATCAAGGAGATATACGGCGTTGCAGAAGGGGATGCCAATGCGGCCGGCGGGCATAACCTGATCGTGAGCGACCAGGAAACGTCCATCGTATATACCTCGACTGGCGACAAAACGGATAACTATTATGACCAGGTCAAAAAAATAGCGCCCTCCCTGCTCGCCAAACATCAACGACGCGCCAGCAGTTAGAGTGGAGAAAAGGCCGGATGCACGTATGCATCCGGCCTTTTGCATGGTGCCCGCTTTTGTTATGATCTGTGTTTATCCAGCTCATATTTGATGTGCCGCAGCTCAGGCAGCAGAATACGGTTCATCGCAAGCTTCACAGCTCCAGTAGAACCCGGCATCGAGAAGACTGCGGTGTTGCTTAACGTGCCACCGATCGCGCGGCTCAAAATGGCCGCAGACCCAATATCCTCAGTAAAGCTGAGGAAGCGGAAGATTTCGCCGAATCCGGGGAGTTCCTTATCGAGCAGTGAAGATACGGCTTCATAGGTGGTATCCCGGCTGGATATGCCTGTACCGCCTGTTAACAGGACGACATCAATCTCCGGATGGCTAACCGCGGAATAGATCGTTTCACGGATCGTTTCATAGTCGTCCTGTACAATGCTGTAGGCCACAACGGCATGCCCGGCTTCTTCAAGCAAGCCGATCATCCGTTTACCGCTCTTGTCCGTGTCCTTGGTCCGCGTGTCCGAGACCGTAATCACCATACAGTTCACGGAAGCGGGGGATTGCTGTTTATGTTCTTGCGCTGAATTCATTGCGATGACAACTCCTGTTAAGTTAATGGCGGGACGCTTGCAGTAGATGGATGAAATGTAGTACACTCGCTAGCATAATAAACGATGCGCGCAAAGGAGTATGGAACGTGGAGCACGTAACACCCATTTATATTTTATCAGGTTTTCTCGGCAGTGGAAAAACGACATTGCTTAGCCGCCTCATTGCCTCTTTCAAGCAGCAGGGTTTGCGGCCGGCCATTGTCATGAACGAGATCGGCGAGGTTAACATTGAAGGGCTTGTCACCGATGAAGAGGTACCAACGGCAGAAATGCTGAGCGGCTGTATCTGTTGTACCATTCGATCCGATTTATCATCTGAAATCGCGAAGCTCATCCAGCGGGAACAGCCGGATGTCATCGTCATTGAAGCGACGGGGATCGCCAATCCGATGGAAATTCTGGACGCGGCCGCGGAAGCTGCTTTATACATGAGAATTGACGTGAAAAAACTAATCACCGTCGTAGATGCCGCGCATCTGCTGCATTTGAACATAGAGCAGAAGGGGAAGACCTATCGTTTGATGCAAGAGCAGATTCGTGCAGCCTCGGCGCTCGTCCTCAATAAGATGGACCAGGTGAACGATCAGGACAAAGAGACGATTCAGCAGCTGGTCGAGCGCTGGAATCCGTATGCTCCGATTATGCCCGCGGTGCGCTGCGACATGAATCTTGAAGAACTGCTGCAGAGCGGTCCACATGGCCAGGATAAGCATTCGCATGCGCATGATCGAGAGGGCAGGGATGCCCGAGAGCATGCAGATAAGCACGAGCATGCCAACCACCATGAACATACCCACAGGGATGAGCATGACCACAGCCATGAGCATGACCACAACCACGACCATGCACATGATCATGGTTCTCATGATCATGTCATGTCGTACACGTACTATTTCAGCCATCCGGTAAACAGCGTGGAGTTTGAACGATTGATAGCCGGCCTGCCAAGGGATGTATACCGGGCCAAAGGGATTCTCACCTTTAGCGATACCAACAGCCGTTTTTTGTTCCAGTACGCGTTCCGCGAATCCGATTTTATGAAAATAACGCCCCAGGGCCAAGTACCGGATGTGGTGGTGTTTATCGGGGAGCATTTTCAGAAATCGCTGCTGCGGGAGCAGCTTGAAATGCTGGAGGGGAAGGCAAGTCGGGCATAAGTCAACAATCTCCTGATCATTTTGGGCAATTGTACCTTAGGTCTTTCTGGCCAATGTTTGATTCAGAGGGCAGTCGAGCGTTTAATACAAAGGCATAGCGTAATAACTACAAGGAGGATCTATCCAATGTTAAATGAACTCAAATATAAAGAATGCATCGAAGCATGTCTCCAATGTATGAACGCTTGCAATGTATGCTATGTGTCCTGTCTGAAAGAATACGAACTGGCCAAGCTTCGCGATTGTATATCACTCGACAGAGAATGTGCCGATATATGCGCGTTTGCGGCTCAAGCCATGTCACGAAAAAGCCCTTACGTTAAGGAAATTTGCGAGCTGTGCATGAAGGCGTGTCTTGCTTGCGCCGAAGAGTGCGGGAAGCATGATCACGAGCATTGCAAACAATGTGCCGAGGCGTGCCGGAAATGTGCCGAAGCATGCCGCGAAATGCTAAATCACATGTAAGTCAACAAGTCACCATCGTTTGATATAACAAAGCCTGATTTCCGAAGAGGAAATCAGGCTTTTTAGTTGGAGCCTGAGGGAATGGATTTTACTAACTCCGAATTTTCCCCTATGATAGATGTGTGAGAAAGCAAGTACAATTATTGGTAAAAGAATGAGGTTTTAACATGAACAAATCAGTTGGTAAGAACAATCGGCATGTCCGGAACCTGAATCGTATCGGCATTATCGCGCTGCTTCGTGACTACGGCAGTTTAACGAAAGCGGAAATCGCGGCCAAGATGAATTTAACATTTACTGCCGTTAATAATCTGGTGGAAGAGCTGATGAAGGATCGATTGATCATTGAAGCCGGATTTTATGACGATTCCAGCCGCGGCAGGAAGCCCAAACTCATCTCCTTGAATCCCGGCGATATTTACACGGTCGGAGTACATATCAGCGCATCCTCCGTAAGGGCGGCCGTCATTAATTTGCAGGGAAAAGCGATGATGGAGAAACGCTGCGCCTTCGAAGATAATACCAATCGCGGTAGCGTTGTGAATATGATTATCTCCACGATTCAAGCCGTATTGGACGAGTCGGGCCTGAAGTCCCAAATCATTGGTATTGGCGTGGGAGCTCCGGGACCGCTCGATCCGGTACAAGGCAGGATATTGACACCGCCCAACCTTCCCGGGCTGCATCAGGTACGATTAAAGGGACTGATCGAGGAGAATACGGAGCTTTCAACCCAAATCGAGAAGGACGCTAACGTTATGGCACTCGGTGAGTTATGGTACGGTAACGGCAGGCATTTCAACAATTTGGTGTACGTGGATGCGGATATCGGGATCGGGAGCGGACTGATCTTCAATCAAAAAATATATCAGGGTTACCCTTTTGGAGCGGGTGAGATCGGGCACTGTACGATCGATATTGACGGTCCGCGCTGCAATTGCGGCAATTACGGCTGCCTTGAAGCGATTGCATCGGGTATTGCTATTGTCCGCAGAGTCGGAGAGGAGCTGCGGCGCGGAGCTGCCAGTTCTCTTAAATCCTCGTATGATGGCAATGACCGCGGTTTGGACGTCACCGATGTGATTACGGCCGGTCTGGATGGAGATCAATTAGCTGCCAATATGCTGAACGAATCGGCACGCTATGTCGGCATTTCGCTGGCTAATGTCATTAATCTGCTGACGCCGGAGACCATCATCATTGGCGGGGTTCTCGCTAACCGGTACCCGGATTTCTTCGAATATGTAAAAGAAACATCCTATAACAGAAGCCTGTCCAGCTTCCATAATAAAATCGTGCTTCAGCCATCCGAGTTGGGAGAGCATGCCGGTATCATTGGGGCCGGAACGATCGTGCTTGAAAAATACCTGAATGAAATGAGCGAGTAGAGGGGAAAAGGAGACCCTCACCCGCATCAATATTAAAGATAGTTCAATAATTTTGTATAAAATATCAAAAAAGTATAGACTTTTAATTATGTAAGCGTTTATAATTTCGTTATCACTCATTAATTATTGAATAAAGTTTAATAATTGTAGGAGTCTAAAATGTTCACTACTACCAAGTACAGGGGGCAATGATGATGAAGAGGATCAGGTTTGGCATGATGCTGTTAATCTCTACGCTTTTGATGTCTGCTGCACTGGTCGGCTGCGCCAAGACAGACACGAATTCTTCGGCAAATCCGGCTGATGCTGGCAAGATCACACTCGAGTTATGGGATTGGTGGGGCGACGGCACGCATAAAGCCGTCATCGAGCAAATTGTGAGTGATTTCAATGCTTCCCAGGATGAAATCGTCGTCAAGCATGTTCATTATCCTTGGGGCGATGTATGGACGAAGGCGCTTGCCGCTACCGCAGCAGGCAATCCCCCGGATATTGTCATTCAGGATATTAACAGCGTTCCAACCCGAGCGGACGCGAAGCAATCGATGGATTTGCAGCCGTATATCGATAAAGAGCCCGGCTTCAAAGATAAGTTCTATCCGCAGCTATGGGATGCTACCGTACATGAAGGCCATTCTTACGGCATCCCGTTCACCACAGATACGAGACTGCTGTTCTACGATAAGGACATGTTCAAGGAAGCAGGCCTGGACCCAGAGGCTCCTCCCACGACCTGGGATGAATTGCTCGAGACCGCCAGAAAGCTCGATAAGGTCAATGCGGACGGAAATATCGAACGTCTTGGGTTCTATCCGTTGACCCATGTCGATTGGGATTTCTGGGCATTGAACGCCGACGGCGGAAAGTCCTTCCTCCAGCATGACGGAACCGTGACCGTGAACACGCCGGGGAAGCTGGAAGCCGTGAGATGGGTGAAAGAGAACTATTTTGATTATTACACCAAAAGAAAACTGGATGCGTTTACAGCCGAGTTCGGCAACGGGATGACCAATCCGTTCGTATCCGGCAAGGTAGCGATGATTGCACAAACGGCTACCGAATTCACGAAGGTCCGCGATTTCGCGCCGGATAAAAATTACGGTATGGCCTTCATCCCCGAGTTTAAAGAAGGCTCCGGGCACTGGTCCTGGGGCGGCGGCTTTACGGCCGAAATTCCGGTCGGGGCCAAACATCCCGATGCCTCGTGGGAATTCGTCAAATATTTGACGGATACGAAGGCTCAAACGTATTGGGCGACGCAAGTATACGACAGCGTAGCGAACATCGAAGCCGCGGAGAGCGACGAGGCGCTCTCTCATCCGGTATTCCAAAAAGCGACGGAGAACATGGAGTGGACCGCGCTGACGCCGTTCCCGGTATTTGCGCCAAGCCATATGGATCTCGTGAAACCGAAGGTGGAAGAAGTATGGATCGGCAAAAAGACGCCGGAAGAAGCCATGGCCGAAGCACAAAAAGCGGTTGAGGATCTCGTGCAACGAAACAAGAAGTAAGCATCATAACCGTATAATCCGCAAAAGGGCGCGTTCTGAGGTATACCTTTTTGCGGATATACCACTAACTAGAAGCGGGAAGTGATGAAGATGCGAAAGAAGGCTGCACCAAGAATCGGCTTAAGAAGCAATTTGGAGGGCTACTTGTTTATCTCGCCTTGGTTGTTGGGGTTCTTCGCTCTAACCGGCGGACCGTTGCTATTTTCCCTGTATGTCTCTTTTACCAACTACAATATTACTTCCAGACGGGATTGGATCGGACTCAGCAATTATTCCGAAATGTTCTTTCAGGATCCTTTGTTCTGGAAATCGATATCCAACACATTGTGGTATGTAGCCGTTGGCGTACCGTTCTCAGCCATCGCGGCGATTGCCGTATCCGCGCTGCTAAGCCAGAAGGTATGGGGCGGCGGATTTTTCCGGATGCTGTTCTATATGCCGACCGTACTGGCGGGCGTTGCGATGTATATGCTGTGGATGCAAATGCTCGGACCTCAAACCGGCCTGATCAATACGGTTCTCCGTTTCTTCGGGATCGAAGGCCCTTCGTGGCTGACGGATCCGGCATGGACGAAGCCTTCGCTCGTGCTGATGAGGCTGTGGGGAATCGGGACCAGCATGCTGCTTTACCTATCCGCCATCCATTCCGTTCCGAAGCAGCTGTATGAAGCCGCAGAGATCGACGGAGCGGGCAGAATACGGCGCTTTTTCAAAATTACGATTCCGATGATTACGCCCATCATATTCTTTGACGTCGTTACGACGATGATCGGCGCCTTCCAGGTGTTCCAGGAAGCTTACGTCATGTCCGAGAACGGGGCCGGAGGTCCGGCCTCCTCCCTGCTGTTTTACAATCTGCATCTGTTTAATGAGGCGTTCGTGGACTACCGGATGGGATATGCTTCGGCTATGGCATGGTTCCTGTTCGTCATTGTCATGATCATCACGGTCATCAACATGTCCGCTTCGAAATATTGGGTTCATTACGAAGGCGGTGACAATCGATGAGCACTCCCCATTATTCCGTGCCTGCCTCCAAAGGAGCCTCGAAGGTGAAACGGCTGTCGAGCGTGAAAAAGACCAACCGCATGCTGATGGCGGTCAATTTCATTCTGCTGTCGTTATTTTCGTTAACCGTCCTGCTGCCGATGTGGTTTATGTTCATTACGGCCGTGAAGACATCGCAGGAGGTATATGCATATCCCCCGACATGGTGGCCTACGGAATTTGTATGGAGCAATTTCGGCGAAGCCTGGCAGGCGGCCCCGTTTAGCGGCTACCTCGGCAACTCGGTCATCGTCGCCGCCTTTGCGGTGGTCGGATCCGTCCTGTCCAACTCGCTCGTTGCGTACGGGTTTGCCAAAATGAGATTTGTCGGCCGGAATTTCTGGTTTGCGGTCATCCTGGCCACGATGATGATCCCGGGATTCGTCACGATGATTCCACAGTATATTCTCTATGCGAATATTGGGTGGGTGGGGACGTTTCTGCCGCTGATCGTGCCGCCGTTTCTAGGCTCCGCGTTCTTCATCTTTATGCTGCGGCAGTTCTACATGACGATACCTACAGAACTGATCGAATCGGCTTACATTGACGGGGCTAACAATTTCTACATCTGGCGAAAACTGATTGTGCCCATGTCCGCACCGGCCTTGACCACCGTCGGAGTGCTGGCTTTCAACGGCAGCTGGAATGACTTTCTGGGTCCCTTGCTGTACTTGACGGACCCGGCAACCTTTACGCTGCCCATCGGTTTGAAGGTGTTCATCGGACAGCTGAACACGCAGTGGAACTTTCTGCTGGCCGCATCCTGCATGGTGCTGCTTCCGATTATTATCGTATTCCTGCTGTTCCAGCGATATTTCCTTGAAGGCATGAATCTGAACGGAGCCCTGAAGGGTTGAGACATCTTGATGACGGTTACGTAACCGCAGCTCCCATGTCCATGGGCATGGGGGCATCAAGACACTCCATCCGCGCTTTTTAATACGAATGGGAACGTTCCCAAAAATAAAAACACAATGACAACCTGAGGTATCGACAAGGAGGCACGAACGTGAACAAATTAGCCATTATCCATACGACGGCGGTCACGATCCCACTGTTGAAAGAGCTGGCTTCCGAAATACTGCCCGGCTGCACGCTCCTTCATTGGCTGGATGATTCGATTCTGCCGCAGTTGAGGGATGGTGATGAAGCAGTCGTCCAAACCGTGGCAAACAAATGGACCACCTATGCCCGGTATGCGGAAGAAGCGGGGGCCGAATGTATTCTGTCTGCCTGTTCCTCCGTTGGCGACATCGCCGAGAGGGCAGCGGGAGCGGTCACCGTTCCCGTGATTCGCATCGATGATGCCATGGCAGATCTTGCAGTATCGAGGGGCCGGAGGATCGGCGTCGCCGCAACGCTGGAGACGACCATGAGGCCTACCCTGAATCTGCTTCAAAGGAAAGCTGCTAATCTACAGGACTCCATCCAACTCATTCCGCTGGTTGTTTCCGAGGCTTATGCCAAATTGATGGACGGGGATCAGAAAGGGCATGATGAGCTTCTTGCAGAGCAGCTTCAGCAGCTATCGCAGCGGTGTGATGTCGTGGTGTTGGCGCAGGCATCGATGTCCAGGGTCATACCGGCCTTGCCGGAGGAAATCGGATCGCGTATGTTAACCAGCCCGAGGTTAGGAATGGAGCGGCTGAAGCAGCTTTATTTCACATAGACAAAAGGATAGGGAGAGATGAAATCATGACTCGCACAACCAAGCCAGAAAACGTACTTACGCTGAAAAAAGCATTGGAGATTGCCGAGATCAACCGGTTTGCCATCGGTTCCTTCTCGCCGCGCTATACGCCCATGATCGCGGCCGTATTAAACGGAGCTCAGATGAGCAGCTCACCGGCGATCGTGCAAATCTCCCATAAAGAATTGATCCGTTACGGCATAACGCCGGCCGAATTCGCGGATGAATTCTACGAGCGATTGAACTCGGATCACATCACCGTTCCGGTCGTGCTGCATCTGGATCATACGAAGGAGCTGGGAACGATTCAGGAAGCAATAGTGGCAGGCTTCACCTCCGTCATGATCGATGCTTCGGAGAAAAGCCTGGAGGATAACATCGCCATTTCCCGGGAAGTAGCGGAGTATGCGCATGCCAAGGGCGTCTCGGTCGAGGCCGAGCTCGGCATGATCGGAACGACGGATTTCGTGGAGACCGACAAGGACGAGGAGCTGTATACGGATCCCGAGGAAGCGGCTTATTTTGTCCGGCAGACCGGCGTGGATGCACTCGCGGTATCATGCGGTACAGCTCACGGCGTCTACATGGTAAAGCAGCCCAAAGTGGATTATGGAAGGCTCCGGGCGATTCGGGCCCTGACTCCCGTCCATCTGGTCCTCCATGGAGGTTCCGGCGTGCCGGCCGACATGGTCCAGAAGGCGGTTAAGCTGCCGGATGGCGGTGTCAGCAAGGTGAATATCGCGACCGATCTGGAGCTGGCGCTGCTGGGCGCGTTGAACCGGAAGGAACGGATGACCAACGAGGAATGCCTTCAGTTAAACGCAGCCGAGCTGGCTTTGGGCCAGCAAGCCGTCGCGGACACGGTGATGGAGAAAATCCGCCATGTTCTGAACAGCGAGCTTCAAGAACATCATTTTTAAAAGAATCGCATTTGCTGAAATACCATATGCACTTAAATCGTTGATACACATTCAATCTTTGAACTTACAGGAGGTTCACACATATGAAGCAAAAGCAGAAGCTCCACATGATTGGCAATGCCCATCTGGATCCAGTGTGGCTGTGGCAGTGGCAGGAAGGTTTTCAGGAGACGAAGGCGACTTTTCGTTCGGTGCTTGATCGGATGAACGAGTATGATGATTTCGTTTATACGTCGAGCTCGGCTGCCATGTACGAATGGGTGGAGAACAACGATCCCGCCATGTTTGAAGAGATTCGGCAGCGTATCTCGGAAGGTCGCTGGGAGATCGTGGGCGGCTGGTGGATTCAGCCGGACTGCAACATTCCCAACGGCGAATCCTTCGTCCGCCAGGGCCTGTACGGACAGCGATATTTTCTGGGAAAATTCGGCGTGACGGCCAAGGTCGGCTACAACGTGGACAGCTTCGGCCATAACGGCATGCTGCCGCAAATTTTGAAGAAAAGCGGGATGGATTCCTATATTTTCATGCGTCCGATGCCAAGCGAGAAGGGATTGCCCAGCCGATTGTTTCTATGGGAGTCCAGCGATGGGAGCCGGGTTACTTCCTACCGGATTCCGTTCGAATATTTGTCCTGGGGCAAGGATCTGGATCGGCACGTCAGCCGCTGCATGACAGAGCTTAAGGATCCCCTCAACGAGATTATGGTGTTTTACGGCGTTGGCAACCATGGGGGCGGACCGACCAAGGAAAATATTGAGAGCATCCGGCGGCTGAACGATGATGAGACTTTCCCGGAGCTGGTATTCTCTACGCCGAATCAATATTTTGCAGAGATGGAGAAGTTGGGGATTTCCCTGCCTGTCGTTCATGACGATCTCCAGCACCACGCCAGCGGCTGTTACGCAGCCCATTCCGGCATCAAGCAGTGGAACCGGCAAGCCGAGAACAAGCTGAGTGCTGCAGAGAAATGGTCCGCTCTCGCGGAACGTCTGTTGGGTCAGCCTTATCCGCACGATTACGGAACCGCCTGGAAGAACGTATTGTTCAACCAGTTCCATGATATTCTGGCCGGCACAAGCCTGGAATCCGCTTATGAGGATGCCCGAAATATGCATGGGGAAGCCATGTCGATTGCCGAGCGCAATCTGAATTATGCGGTACAGAAGTTCTCGTGGAATATCGGCATCGAGCATGAGGAGGGAATGAAACCGTTCGTGGTTTTCAACCCGCATGCCTGGGCAAGCAGCGTCAATGTCGAAGTGGAGATCGGCGGCTTGAAGGAAGGGGCCGTTCTGGTGGATGAAACGGGGAAAACGATCCCATATCAGACGGTGCAGCCCCATGCCACGTCCAATGGACGCTACCGTTTGAGCTTCGTGGCTGAACTGCCGTCCCTGGGATACCGCGTGTATAAGCTGCTTCAGCTTGCCGGCAGCACCGATGCTAAACCGGAAGGCTTGAAAGCCAGCGACTTCGCGATGGAGAACAAGCGCTTCCGGCTGGAATTTGATCCGGCAACCGGATTTATCAGCAGCCTCTACGACAAAAAGGTCGGCTTCGAGCTGTTTAAGGGGCCGGCTGCCGTGCCGGCCGTCATGAAGGACGAGTCGGATACATGGAGTCACGAGGTGCTGCATTTCCAGGACAAGATCGGTGAATTTCAGGCCGTCTCGGTGAAGCGCGTCGAGCATGGTCCGGTGAAGTCGGTCATCCGGGTGACAAGCCAATACGGCGCTTCGCGTCTGGTGCAGGACTTCACGATGTACAAGGAGCTTGATTACATTGATGTCAAGGTGCACGTGGACTGGCGCGAGCAGTTTAAAATGCTCAAACTCGTCTTTCCGATGAATCTGATCTTTACCCGTCACAGCTATGAAATTCCGTTCGGGTACATCGAACGCGAAGGGAACGGGGAAGAGGAGCCCGGCCAAAGCTGGGTCGATTTCAGCGGTATTGTCCGCGAGGGCGAAAGCGTCTACGGTATGTCGCTGATGAATGATGCGAAGTACAGCTACAGCATCCATAACAAGGAGCTGGCGCTAACCGTACTCCGGAGTCCGATCTATGCCCACCACGATCCGCATGTGCCGCAGCGGGACGGACACTATTCCTTCATCGACCAAGGCATCCAGCAGTTTCAATACCGGCTGCTTCCCCACGCCGGAACATGGGAACATGCCGGCACCGTCAAGCGGGCGCTGGAGCTTAATCAGCGGCCGACGATTGTCATCGAGACCTATCATGATGGCGATCTGCCGCAGAAGGATTCACTGCTGGAGGTGGATCAGGACAATATCATCGTGAGTGCGGTGAAGCAGGCTGAGGACAATGACGATCTGGTGATCCGTTGTTACGAGAGCAACCGGGTAAGAACTGAGGCCGTCATCCGGCTGCCGAAATGGAACCGCAGCATCGAGGCGGCATTCGGGCCAAGCGAGATCAAGACCTTTCGCATACCGAAAAACCCAGAAAAACCAGTAAAGGAAATCAATCTGATGGAATGGGATCTGGAGGATGTCTCCAGATTGAAATGAATTCGCACACGAGGGCTGTATTAAACGAATAAGGGAGAGGGTTTGGCATGCTCATGATCGGCATTGATATCGGAACGACCAACAGCAAGGTCGGTATCTTTGATGCATCGGGCAGGATGCTGTCCCAAGCGAGCCGTCAAACCCAGCTTTATGTTCACGGGGATGCCAGCACCTACTTCGATCCGCTCCGCATTTGGGCCGATGTGGCAGGCATGATCAAGGAAACGGCCGCCAAGGTGGATGCTGCAAGGATTGTCTCGATCGGTATCACAAGCATGGCGGAAAGCGGACTGCTGCTTGACAGGAGCACCGGAAAGCCCATAACGGAGATTGTGCCTTGGTCGGACACAAGTTCCGCTCCGCAAGCCAAGCTGCTGGAGGCGGAGGATGATCCGTTTGCCAGGTTTCTCGCCAGCGGATTGCAACCTTCATACAAGCTCAGCCTGGCCAAAATCCTGTGGCTGAAGCAGCGTGATCCAACAGTTCTGAGAAATGCAGTGTGGCTATCGGTTGCCGGCTATATCGCATACCGGTTGACGGGCGTGATGGCCTTTGATTATACCCTTGCGGCCCGAACCTATGCCTTCGATATCCGGACCAGAACGTGGGATAAGGAGTGGCTTGGCCATCTCAAGCTTCCGCTGGACCTGTTTCCGGAGGCGTTTCCAAGCGGTCACGTCATTGGCCATGTATCTGGCGCAGCAGCCCATCTCGACCTGCCCCGCTCGGCGGTAGTATGCATCGGCGGTCATGACCATCTCTGCGCCTCACTGGCGGTGGAAGCTTTAAACCCGGGAGATGTATACAATTCTATGGGTACCGCAGAGACGCTGGTGGGCGTTATGGAGGAAAGAGAGCTCCATTCGCGCGATTATGATTCGAAGCTTGCGTTCGGCCTCCATCCGGTGGAGGGGCGCATGTTCTGGATGGGCAGCAACTCGGCATCCGGAGGCTCTGTGGAATGGATACGCTCGGTTATGGGCCTTCCGCATCTGACATACGATGCACTTGAACAAGAGGTGCTCGACTGCGGGCAGGGGCCGACCGGAATTCTGTACTATCCGTTTCTGGCGGGAAGCGGTCCACCGAAACCCGATGCGGAGGCCAAGGCTGCATTCATCGGGTTAACCCAAGGCCATTCCCGCGGTCATCTGTTCAAAGCGGTTCTGGAAGGGACCTCATACCAGATGGAACGCGTACGCGAAACGGCAGCGGGTTTGCTGGAAGCTCCGATGGAGCGGATCCGCGTGACGGGCGGTGGTACAAGGCTTGCCCCCTGGCTGCGAATCAAAGCGGCTTTATCCGGACGCTCTCTGGAGGTGCCGGAAATCCGGGAGGCTTCCTTGATGGGAGCGGCACTGCTCAGCGGCGCGGGTTCGGGCGTCTATTCATCGCCCCAAGAGGCAGCTACTCACGCAAATATCGCGAGAAGAACTAAGAGCATCCCGTTTCGGGAGAAGGAGCATTCGGCTTACCGTGACATTTACGAATCTCAATATATTCCGATCAGCCATCATCTTAGATTACGGAAATGAGCTGGATGAGGAGTGAAGGCTAACATGAATGCAATCATGGTGAATATGCAGCGCAAATACCCGGAGCTTGCGGGCTGCGCAAACGATGTTCTGCGTGCTTTTGAAATTATAAAATCGGCTTTTTATACAGGTAACAAACTGTTGATCTGCGGCAATGGGGGAAGCGCTTCGGATTCGGAGCACATCGTCGGCGAATTGATGAAGGGGTTCCGGATGAAGCGTCCGGTGCCTCCATCGTTTCGCACCAAATTAATAGAGGTCGACCCCGAACAAGGGGATTATATGGCTGATCACCTGCAGGGCGCGCTGCCGGCTATATCGCTCGTCAGCCAACAGGGTCTGATCAGCGCGTTCAGCAATGACGTGGAGCCGTCCATGGTATATGCCCAGCAGGTATACGGATACGGCAAACCGGGCGATGTCCTTCTGGGACTCAGCACCTCCGGTAATTCCGTCAACGTGATCCGGGCGGTACAGGTGGCGAAGGCAGCGGGGATGATCAGCATCGTCATGACGGGCAAAGCCGGCGGTGTCCTGAAAACAATCAGCGATGTCACGATTTGCGTTCCTTGGGAAGAGACCTCGGACATCCAGGAACGGCATCTTCCGGTTTATCATGCCTTATGTCTGATGCTGGAGGAGGCGTTCTTCGAATGACCTACTTATCCGGTTTTGATATAGGCGGCACAAAAATTTCGGTGTCCCTTGGCAAACAGGAGACCAACGGAACGCTGAGCATTCTGGCCAAAGAACGCTTTCCAACGCCTCATGATCCGGAGGAAGCGCTATCCGTCATGATGAACGTGCTTGAGCAAATGCTGCGGCAATTGAACCTTCCCGGCGTTGAAGCGATTGGCATCAGCTGCGGCAGTCCGCTGAACAGCGAGCTCGGGCTTGTGAACAGTCCGCCGAATTTACCGCATTGGAAGGGAATTGACGTGGTGAGTCCGGTTAAAGAAAGATTCCGGGTACCGGTCGGCCTGCAAAACGATGCCAATGCGTGCGCCCTGTCGGAATGGAGATGGGGGGCTGGACGGGGCACGAAAAACATGCTGTTCCTGACGTTCGGAACCGGCATGGGAGCCGGCCTGATCCTGAACGGTCGGCTGTATACCGGCACGAACGATATGGCCGGCGAGGTCGGACATATCCGGCTGGAGCATGACGGTCCGGTCGGCTATGGCAAAGCCGGATCCTTTGAAGGCTTTTGCAGCGGGGGCGGGATTGCCAGATTGGCGGCCTCCCATGCGGAAGCGGTGCTGAATGCCGGAGGTACGACCTCCTATTGCAGCGATAGGGGACAGCTCGGTTCCATTACGGCCCAAGCGGTAGGCGAAGCGGCCCAGAATGGTGACCCTACGGCCCTGAAGGTTTTTCATCTCGTGGGAGAAGAATTGGGGCGGGGATTGTCCGTGTTGGTGGATATTTTGAATCCTGAAATGATTGTCATCGGTAGTATTTACGGCCGCCAGCAACAGCTGCTGGAGCCTGTTGCTCTTGAAGTTTTGAAGCGGGAAGCGTTACCTGGGGCTTTGTCGGTATGCAGGGTGGTTCCGGCAGCGCTGGGCGAACGGGTCGGAGATTATGCGGGTCTGTCAGTCGCCATGCACGCACTATCTTTGCTGGCTGATACTGAAGCCGTCGAGCTGCAGTGATGAAACGAAGAGGGGGAATATCGGATATGTCCGCAACCTACACGAAGGTTAACAGGCAAGACCTGCTGGATCGGCGCAAACACGTGCTTGATCTGATCAATCAAATAACGGTTTCCATCCATGCCTATGAGCGCGGACGCATTCCGTTAGAGTTCATTGGCGTTCAAGAGATCGGCTTCGATGATGAGGTCCCAGCACTCGAAGAAGGAGTTATTCCGGCAACGAATACGAAGGAAGAAGGCGTCTCGGATGATAGAGTGCAGGACGCAGCCGAATCGAGATATGCAGTCGTGAGCCATATCAAGGCCGCTTTCGCATCGCGCGGCAACACGGATGAGACCAGGCTGGACGGCTGTCTTCGGTATGCTTATCGCAGTGAGGATGGAACCGCTTCGGCGGATATGCGGATCGTGATCACGGAAGAGAGCGTGCTGGCCTATGTGGATGCCAAGCTGGTGAATGAGAGCCTGTTTGGCAAACAAAGCTATTTTAGCCCAGAAGGGGCGGTCACTTTAAGCTTTGGTCATCCTGTTCATGAAGGGTATATGGCGAATTACCGGCATAAGGACTGGTGGACGCGTCCGCATTTTGGCCCGGGGTGGGATACGCTGCCTCGGCGCACCCAATCGCTGGTGTGGAGAACGGCCCCGGATCAGTACCTGTATCTGCTTCCTGTATGCGATGACCAATGCCGAACGGATTTGCAGGGGGACGACAGCGGACTTCAAGCCGTGGTATCGCCCTTGATTCTCGGACATGACTCCATCTCGACGCTGGCGTTCTCGGTTTCGTGCGGAGGGGAGCCTTACGCGCTTGCGGAGAAGGCTTCGTCGGGAGGTCTTCACGCGTTGAGCCGGGTGCATCGCAAAGGGAAGAAATACCCGCCGATGATGGAGCATATCGGCTTTTGTTCCTGGGATGCTTTCTATCATGAGGTTCATGCGGACGGAATACTGGAGAAGGCCAAGGAGCTGAAGCAGCTGAAACTGCCGGTCAAGTGGTTCATGATTGATGACGGCTGGCTCGATGTGTCGGAGATGCGGCTCCAATCGCTGCAGCCGGACGGGACAAAGTTTCCGGGAGGGCTTCTTCCCGTTACGCGGCAGCTTAAAGATGAATATGGCGTGGATTGGGTCGGTGTATGGCATACGATTGCCGGTTACTGGGGCGGCATATCCCAAGGAAGCGACTTGGCCGCGCAGTACGGAGAGTTCCTGCACGAAACACGGAATGGGAGGCTGATTCCATATCCGGAACGAAGCAAGGGCTTCTTTTTCTGGGATGCTTGGCACCGGGAGCTTAAGGAACAGGGCATCGATTTCGTCAAGGTCGACGGTCAAAATTCCATTACGAACATGACCATGTACAATATGACGGCCGGCGAAGCCGCCGCTGGAGCCCATGAGGCTTTGGAGGCTTCCGTGTATAAACATTTTGACGGAAACATCATGAACTGCATGGGCATGGGATCGGAGAACGTGTGGCATAGACCCGCCTCTTCCATGTCCAGGAACAGCGATGACTTTGTGCCGCAGGAAGCTGGCAGCTTCAAAGAGCATGCGCTTCAGAACGTTTACAATTCCTATTATCATGGACAGTTCTACTGGGGAGATTGGGACATGTTCTGGACATCGCATGAGGATGCGCTACAGAGTGCCGTGCTCAGGGCAATCAGCGGCGGACCGGTCTATTTCAGCGATCCCGTGGGTACCACCGACCCGGATCTGGTATGGCCCATGATCTACCGGGATGGCCGGATTGTGAGAGGAGACCTGCCGGCCCAGCCGGCGGAGGACTGCCTGCTCCGCAATCCGAATACGGAGCCGATTCCGTTAAAGGTATGGAACCGGGTCGGGCCGTCGGGCGTCATTGCCGCTTTTAACATCGCGCTGGATAACTCTATCGTGAAGGGCAGCGTCTGTCCGAGCGATGTACCGGGCCTCGAGGGCGAAGCTTTTGCGCTGTTTGAACCGCTCACGCGGAAGGTGCGCATGCTCCAAAGAGACGAGGAGCTGGACCTGCATTTACAACCGGGTGAAGTTGCGGTCTACAACGTGATCCCGGCTCGGAAATCCTGCACGCCCATCGGATTGACGGATAAGTTTCTATCCACTCACGCTATGCTGCAGATTGAAGAGCATCCTAAGACAACGGTGGTTCGCTTGGTTGAAGGCGGCATCTTCGGGTTTACCGTGGATCCTGCCCACACTGTGAAGGCTGCGGTTAATGGCTTGGCAGTAAAGGTGGTCCAAAGCGGGGAATTGTATGAGATTGATTGCTGCGAAGTAGAGGGGGAGCTTGTCATTGAGATTTTCCATGAATTAAAGGTTTGATGCCGAATGTGCTAAGGAAAGGCGGCCGGTGTCATCTGTCAGCCTGAGCTTATCCAGTTTAGGAACGGCCTTTCCTCGGCGATTCCAATTTTGGGAACGTTCCCGGAATTTAATATTGCCGGAGTCCGTTCAACCATCACTAGGAAAAAGGAGCGTTTTTCGCTATGGTTCCTACTATTCATGACGTGGCCAAACTGGCGAATACCTCCAAGAGTACGGTATCCCGCTACTTAAACGGCCAGAAGGTTAAGAAAACGACGCAGGCGGCACTCGACCGGGCGATACGGGAGTTGAACTTTCACCGCAACGCCCATGCCCGCCGTTTGGTAACCAGCAAGACGTTCACGATCGGCATCGCCATCGACGACATCTCCAACGTGTTTTACCCGGGGATGATCAAGGGGATCGAGGACGCAGTCAAAAAAGAAGGCTATAACTGCATCTATTACAGCTGGACTTCGAATTTCAACCGGGAAATATCTTTCCTGGATCTGCTGTACGAAGGACAGATTGATGGGTTGATTCTCGTCAGCTTCAGGCGCAGGCAGGAGGAAGAACTGCAAAAAATCCGGGAGTCTCCGTTGCCGGTGATTCTCATCGGTGACCGCGGCGAGATGGACGACATCTTCTCCGTCGACGTCGATAATGCGTTCGGTGTGTCCGAGCTGGTCACTTACCTGCATTCGATTGGACATCGGAACATGGCTTATATTACCGGGCCCGATCATGCAGCTGCCAGCAAATACAGACTGAAGGGATACGTCGACACGCTCAAGGCATTGGGAATTCCATACCGGCCGGAGTGGGTGGTGACATCCGATTGGAGCAATCAGGGAGGGTATGAGGCGATGCTGGAGATCAACAGGCTTGAGGGGATTACCGCCGTTCTCGCCTCCAATGACGAGACCGCTGTCGGTGCCATGCGGGCGATCCAGGAAAGCGGTCGCAGTGTGCCGGAGCATATGTCCATTGTCGGATTTGACGACATCTCCATCGCGCAGTGGGTTTATCCAGCCTTGACAACGGTTCGCCAGCCATTTTTTGAAATCGGTAACAAAGCGGCAGTCGGCCTGTTCGATAAGATTCACGGCAGGCCGCCTGGGGAGCGCGCAAGTCATTTATTAAGACCGAAGCTTATTATTCGGAATTCCTGCGCGAACACGTAAAGGGAGGCACGCCCGGTGAAAACAAAAATCAATAAATCGAATTACGGCTACCTGTTTATTTCACCTTTTTTTATCGGATTCTTTATTTTTGGTTTGGTGCCGATTTTATACACCTTGTATCTCAGCTTCACGAAATGGGATGGGTTCGACGATCCCGTATTTTTTGGTATCGCCAATTATGAGCGAATCCTCCAGGACAGCTTCTTTTATCAGTCGATCGGGAATACGCTTATCATCTGGCTGATGTCGATCATACCGCAGCTGACGATTGCGCTTATATTGGCCATGATCCTGAACGAGAAGTTCATTCGCGGCAAACATTTCTTCCGCGCGGTCTATTTCTTTCCCCACATCATTACGCCGGTTACACTCGGCGTCATGTTCAGTCTGATGTTTGACTGGCAGACGGGAAGCATCAACAAGATCATCATGGCGTTGGGTTTGGTGGATGATCCGGTCAACTGGTTCAACCATCCGTGGCTCGCCCGGATGATTGTCGCCGGAGTTATCTGCTGGCAGTATTTCGGTTACAACATGATCGTATTCATCGCAGGGCTTCAATCGATTCCGTCCGAAGTGTACGAGGCTGCGGAAGTGGATGGGGCGACGAAGTTCCAAACGGCGCTGAGCATCACGTTCCCGATGCTGCGGCCGGTATTTTTGTTCACGCTCATTACGTCGGTGATCGGCGGCCTGCAGCTGTTCGATGCACCGCTGATGCTCGGATCGGGCCCAGGCAATGCGACCCGGACCATGGCGATGTATCTGTATGAAACAGCTTTCCTTAACTTCGATTACAGCTACGGGGCAACGATTGCCTACGCGATCTTCATCGTGATTATGCTGTTCTCGCTGATTACGGCTCGGGCTGCGAGACTGAAGGACTAGGGGGTGCTAGAACTTATGAGAGCTGAAGCGGTAAAACAAAACAACGTTAAGATTATTCTCGGGCGAATGGCGCTCTACCTATTTCTGCTTGTGATCGCCTTAACCTGCCTCATTCCTTTTTACAGCATGATCATGACCTCGACGCATGCCAATTCGGATATCGCGCGGAGGCTGCTGGTCGTTCCGGGGGACCAGTTTCTGGTCAACTATGAGCGGCTGATCGATACGGTCCACATTTGGCGCGGGTTTGCCAATTCGATCTTCATTTCCGTAGTATCCACAGCCATCGGCTTATATTTCGCCGCTCTTGGCGGCTACGGATTTGCCAAGTACAACTTCAAGCATAAGAACATTCTCTTCGTAGCCGTTCTGGGAACGATGATGATTCCGGGACAGCTTGGCATCATCGGCTTCTACAAGCTGATGGATACGTTCCACATGCTGAATACGTACTGGCCGTTGATACTGCCTTCCATTTCAAGCGCATTCGGCATCTTTTTTCTGCGGCAGATCGCGGACTCCTCGGTGCCGACGGAGATTATGGAATCGGGCCGGATCGACGGCTACGGGGAACTGAGAATTTTCCACCGTCTTGTCATTCCGTTGATGATTCCCGGCATTGCCACACTCGGCATTCTGAATTTTATTGGCAGCTGGAACGAATTCCTGACCCCGATGATCATTTTGTTCGATAATCAGCTGCAAACGCTTCCGGTGATGATAGCGAGCGTCAAATCCCAGTTCACCTCGGACTTTGGCGCACAATACGTCGGCGTTGTCATCTCAACCATACCGATACTGATCGTATTTTCGATCATGTCGAAGAAAGTAATCAGCGAAATTGCGGCAGGGGCAGTCAAGGGATGATGGCCGGCAAGGAGTCTGAAAGGGGGGATGCCCCGACATAGACCTGCTTCTCGCTTCTTTATGAAATCATTTCGGATGGATTCAATCGATGTTTGTCTGGAAACGAATGAAACGTATAGGGGGAGATTGTTTTGAAAAGGAAGAAGTTAATCGGCATGCTGCTGTCCGCCATCATGTTAACCGGACTGCTCGCCGGATGCTCCGGCGGCAGCGGAGCAAGTCAGGGAGGAGCTGCTCCGGCCAAAAACGAGAACGGAGAGCTTCAAGGCAAACTGGTGATATGGACATTCTTTGATCAAGTGCAGGACATGGCAGACCAGTTTGAGGCGAAACATCCGGGAGTGACCGTCGAGGTGAAGATGTTCCCGGGTGACCAGTATCAGACGAAGCTGCTGACGGCCCTGCAGACCGGCAAGGATACGCCGGATATCTTTGATCTGGAGCGGGGATACATCGGCAAATTCATCGATTCCAAGTTCACGACGGATTTATCGGCGATGGGCATTGATGAGCTGGTAAAGGACAATATTCCATACGTAACGGAACTCGGAAGAGGGTCGGACGGCAAAATCCGTGCGGTTTCGGATCATTCGTCGCCGGGCGGATTCTGGTATCTGCGCGAGACGGCGCAGGAGTACCTCGGAACCGATGATCCCGACGAAATCAGCGGAATGGTCGACAGTTGGGACAAGATCATCCAGCTTGGAAAGCAGGTTTTTGAGGCGAGCGGCGGCAAGGTCCACCTGATCGCAAACGCCGGCGACGTATTTGATATCGCTGCCTATAACCTAGAACCATGGGTGAAGGACAACAAGCTGAACATGGATCCACAGTGGCAGGAATACTACGAGATTCAGAAGGAGATTCGTCAGAACAACGTCGATGCCAAGCTGCCGTTCATGTCGGCGGGATGGGGCAATGCCTTGAATGACGGCAGCGTGGTGCTGACCTCCATGCCGGCATGGGCTGGCTTTATGGTGGATAACAAGGATGGTAAGGCCGAAGGGAAATATGGGGTAGCCAAGACGCCGTTAGGCTTCTACAGCGGAGGAACGTACCGCAGCATTTATTCCAAATCCGAGAATCAGGAGCTGGCGTTTGAATTTATCAAATACATCGCCGGACCGGAGTGGCAGCAGCACAATCTGGAGAAGACAGGCAATATGCCGGCTTCCGGCAAAGTCTATGAAGACAATCTGGACCACTTCAAGTCTCCACTGTTCGGGGATCAGAACATACTGGCTCCGTATTATGAGACGGTCAAGCAAATGCCGGGACATACAGCGGACAAGTTTGGCGAGGAAATTCTGAGCAAGTGGAGAAAGGTTGCCGGTGAAGGGGTCACCAACAATCGGAGTTATGACGAAGTATTGGCCGATTTCAAAAAGGAAGTAAAGAATTCTTTCCCTGAGCTGCAAATCGATTAAGACACGGCACGGATCACAACCGCGGTTGATGGGGGAGGCTGCTTCCTTCGCGAGGCAGCCTTTTCCTGTCCTTTTAACGTGAAGGATAAAGACTGGGAATTTAGGATGAAGACCTTTTATGGAGTGGAAGGAGACACCTTGGATGAATAGCTTGCAGGAATATATACAACAAATCCGCATCATTGACGGACACGAGCATTTGGCCACGCCGGCCATTCGGAAAAAGGAGAATACGGGTATCTTCGGCTTGCTTCATTACCTGGACTCGGACTTGACCACGGCAGGCATGCCGCGGGATGTTTTAAGCCCAAGAAGCAAAACCAGCGATGAAGAGAAAGCGGTCACCTTCCTGAATTATTGGGACCGTACGAATAATACGACGTATGCCCGGATGTTTAAGACCGCACTAGAGGACTTGTACGGATTCGGGGATTGGAGCGTGCAGGGCATCATGGAATTGGACGGGAAGGTGAAAGCCGCCTCCGCCAACGATGATTGGTACCGCAAGGTGCTAAGCGAGCAATCAGGAATCGACGTGGCGTTTACGCTGATTCAGACAACCGAGATGAACACCGAGCTGCTGAGGCCGATCATGTTCTTGGACTTTGCTTTTAAGCTGCGAACATTAAAGGATATTCAGGCGGTAGAGCGCACGGCTGCCGTAACCGTTCATACCTTGGAGGATTATTTGAACGCGGTGGATTCCTTACTATATAGATACGTTCAGGAAGGGATGGTTGCCACGAAGCTGGGTCACGCTTACTGGCGCAGTCTGGCGTGCGGCAAACCGACACGATTTGAGGCGGAACAAGCTTTTAACCGGTTGATGGTTAATACGCTGGATGAGCCGCTAAGTCATGCGGATACTTTGCCTCTTCAGGATTACCTCATTCATTTCATCGTCCGTCGGTCCATTGCCTATGAATTGCCGATTCAGATCCATACCGGCCATCACGAGACCAGCGTTTCCGGCAACGGGAATATCATTACGAATTCCAGGGTGACCGGCCTGCTACCGCTGCTGCTTGAATACCCGGAAGCCAAGTTTGTGCTGCTGCATTGCGGGCTGCCATACCAGAATGAATATTTGAGTTTAGCGAAAAATTTTCCGAACGTCTATGCGGATTTCACCTGGGTTTACATTATTTCGCCGACGGCGGCCAAGCAAATATTAAGCCAGATGATCGAAATGGTGCCGGGTACCAAAATTCAGGGCTTCGGCGGCGACTACAATTTCGTTGAAGGCACTTATGCCCATCAAAAGCTGGCACGGCAGATCGCAGCGGAAGTTCTTCAGGAGAAGGTCCGTGAAGGCTCGCTGAACGAACGGGAAGCCATGACGTTTGCGGACCGGATATTCCGCCAAAATCTAATGGAGCTTTATCGACTCTAGCGACTCTTCCCCGGCTGGATGATGGATCTATAACGAATGATGGAGCCGAGACGCAAAAATGGAATGGACGACACAGAACAAAAACGGTGGGACGGAGCTTCATATTCTCGGAATCGGGCAGGTGGATTCAGCCTGTTATCATGTATGTGCAGCTGCCTCCGGACCACGGAGCGATGCCCGAGGCCGCCAATTGGTTGTACTCCCTAGTCGCGGCAAGGGATCCGCGCAGCTTAATGGTATGGCAGCGGGTGGCCGGGTTGCTGCATCCCGATGAGGAGGATTTCAAGGATACCTTGCAGGGAATCTACTATTATATTGATGCGATTTGCCAAGGAGCTGAACGGTTAGGATCAAGGGAAGCAGCTTCGGTCTTGTTAAAGCTCCATAGCATTCCTGTGCTGCGGAGACAAACTTGTAAAACGGGAGCGCAGGCCGATTACTTTCTGAAGCGGCGCTCGATGCTGGAGCTGGCAGTTGGGAGAGCCTTGGCCCGATCGGGAAGCAAGGAAGGATATGAAATCTTGAGCGATTATCTAGATGACAGCCGGTCGCTGTTGTCCAGAGGGGCGCTCCTTGAACTGCGGAGGCTTAGCGGGAAACGTTATGGGAAGTCAGCTGAGGTATGGCGAGAATGGTTGCAGCTGCGGGAAAAATCTCTTGCACCGCAGCCGCTAACGTTATCGCTGGATATCGAGCATAACAGTGAAGAAATGCTGCGATGCCTCGATCACCCGCAGTCCTTGGCATGAACAGGAATACGATGATGTCAGGAGTTATGCCGGTGAAGTATGTTGGATTGGATATCGGAACAACGAGTATATGCGGAGTGGTATACGACGTCGGACATGGCGAGTTGTCGTCTGTTGTGATTGAAACCAACCGAGCAGGACAGGGTGGGGGTTACCCATGGGAAAGGGTTCAAGACCCGGAGGTGATCTGGCGGCAGGCGGAAACGGTAATAAGACAGCTGTTACAGAAGCATCCGGATATTGGAGGCATTGGCGTAACAGGCCAAATGCATGGCATTCTGTATCTGGACGAACTAGGCAGAGCGGTTAGTCCCCTGTATACATGGCAGGATCAACGCGGAACAGAGCGGCTTCATCATGGGACTTACGCCGAGCGACTATCGGAACTCACGGGATATACGCTGGCGACAGGATATGGTCTCGTCACGCATTTTTACAACCGGATGAATCATCTTATACCCCCGTCTGCGTGCTGCATCTGCACGATCTCGGATTATATCGTGATGAAGCTGGCAGGCAATCAAGATCCGCTAATTGACCCGACACATGCAGCAGGGATTGGCTGCTACTCTGCGGAAAAACAAGATTTTGATTCCGAAGCGCTGGAACGAGCAGGAATAAAGCGGAGCTGGCTTCCATCGGTTCGAGCTTCGGGAACGAAGGCAGGATCGTCGGGCGGCGTTCCGGTGTATGTATCGCTGGGCGATAACCAGGCGAGCTTTCTGGGCAGCGTGAAAGACATTCACCACTCGGTGCTGTTGAATATCGGAACCGGAGGACAGCTTTCGATCTATGACCTGCATGAAGGCCGGACGGTCCCGGAAGGGATGGAAGCCAGACCGTTTCCCGGTGGAGGCAGGCTGCTAGTCGGTTCGTCCCTTTGTGGTGGTAAAGCCTATGCGTTACTGGAGCAGTTTTTTCGAAAGGTTATTTCCTCATATACTGGAGAGCCCGTCTCCGCAGGGCAGGTCTACGCCTGGATGGAACGAGCAGCAAGCGAAGCAAGTTCTTCTTCTAGTAACAACCTGACCGTGAATACCCAATTCCTTGGAACAAGGCAAGACCCCGGTCAGCGAGGACAGATTGGCAACATTTCTGTGGATAACTTTTTCCCTGGACCGTTGATTGATGGCTTCAACCGGGGGATGGTCGAGGAGCTGCATGCGTATTTCGAGCGACTGCCGGGAGTTATACGTCATAGTGTCAATTCCTTGGTTGGAGCCGGAAATGCCATCCGCAACAACGAAAGGTTAAGGGATGAAGCAGCCCGGCGGTTTGGGCTTCGAATGCATGTATCGCAATATGCCGAGGAGGGCGCCGTAGGCGCAGCCCTAAGCGCGGCCGTAGGATTAGGAGAGATTGAATCGTTTGAATTGGCAGGTCAACGGCTGCGGTAATGGCAAGGAAACGGATGGGGCCAGCCGGAGACCCGCGTTCTAGGCAAGCTGAGTTCGGGCAAGTTGAACTTAAGAGCGAATAAACAAAAAGGCGGCCTTCTGGGCCGTCTTCGCTATGTTTTATCGTCTTTCCTGATCGGTGCTTCGAATGCCATTTTGATCATGGCAACCTAACGCTAATCTTCTGGATTTATGTCAAGTTTCGGAAGATAGAGCCGTCTTGAAGTACATATATGTGGTGTTACTGTCATGTCAGGATGAGACCTTTGTCCACCGAGCTTGAGAGGTTGTGTTTACAGGTAAAATAGATCTACAATACATACAGCACCAGAATACGTGAACAGGAGTTGAAATGTTTGCAGGAGCTGTTGGAATTGAACGGAATAAACAAGCGTTTTGGCAAATTCGCCGTCTTACATAACATCAATTGGAGCATTTCCCGAGGCGAATGCGTCGCTATTACGGGAAGCAATGGTGCGGGAAAGAGCACCCTGCTGCACATAATAGCCGGGCTTGCTATCCCATCGGAAGGATCCCGGGTCGAGTATGAATCCTCGCTTCGCGTCGGGTATGTTCCGGAGCGCTTTCCTGCGCTTCGGTTTCATCCTTCCGAATATTTGCGTCATATGGCCAGCATTCAGGGCATGAACAAGCAAGAAGCCGGGAAGCGAATTAATGCGATGCTGAATGTGTTTCAGCTTCAGGACATGAAGATGACATTATGCTCCAAGGGAATGCTGCAAAAAGTCAATATCATGCAGGCCCTGCTTCGTCAGCCCGATCTATTGGTTCTGGATGAGCCACTATCGGGATTGGACGAGCCTTCCCAAATGGAGATGATTGGCATACTAAGTGAAATCAAAAGACAAGGGACAGCGATCGTGATGTCCGTACACGAGCCGCTGCTTATTGCTTCGCTGGCCGACCGGGTAACGCAACTCCGCCGGGGGCGGATCGAACGGGACGGAATGCTGGAAACCGGTTCGGAGATGGGACGGATGATGCTGGAATTCACGCGTGTTACCCAGGACAAAATGATGGAACTGGAACGCCGCTCAGGATTTCACTATTGGATATCGAGAGGTAATCCTGCATCGATGGTAGTGTCACGGCAGGTCGCGGATGAAATGCTGCTGGATATTTTACAGTCAGGCGGTTCGCTGACACGGCTGGAGCCCTGGAGCGGAGAGAGGGCAGAGCAAGTGCACCCAACTTCCGGTCAATCAATGCAAGGGGAGGGAGCATAATGGGATCATTGATTCATTACATGCTTGCCAGCTACACGAGATCCTATCGATATTTTGCGCCGATTGCTTTTATATTGATATCGGTGGTGTTTATCTACTCCTACCGGCCCAACCCGATCATGGACAGTTATGCCGTAACGGCTGCATTTCTGTTTGTCGGCTCAGCTTGGCTTGGTTTGAACTTTCTCAATCATGATCAAGGGCGTCAAACGATGCTCCTGATCGTTCATAGCGGGAAGGCCATACGATATTATGCCGCCCAATATTTAACCGTAAGTCTTCTATCTATTCTATTCAGTTTATTTGCTGTCCTTTATCCGATCGTATTTGGAATGTTTGATAAGCCGATGACATTATCTCAGTTTGCTCTGGGTTTTCTGGGCCATGCTGCATTGTCCTTGCTCGGCATTTCACTTTCCGTATTTTTTCAGTTTGGCTTTATGGAGAATCAGGGAAGAGCGGCAGGTTTGCTGTTAATCGTTATCGTTATTTCCTTAGCCGGGCAATCCATCGTTCAGGATGATCTTGTCTATTTGAGAATGGTTCCTTATGTGCTGCCGCCTGTCTCTGTTATGATTGATATGCTCATTCATGCTGACGAGCGTTCCCGGTCCGTATTATTCATGACGATTGCATATACGTTCATATACAGCTTCATTTTGCTGGCTGTTTATCTATGGAACGCCTGCCGTAAGGATGCGGCAAGCATGATCCGAAAAGTAGGTTGAAGTAGGAGTAATCTTCCTTTACCATAGGGATATACACAAATAGAAACGGTAAAGACAGCCAATACTAGAGGAGGATACCATGAAACAATCTCGACTGATGGACAGTGACCACTCCAAAGAGCTGTTTGCCTATTTCGGATTAGCGGTGTATTATTCACAGGCGCTGGAGCAGCAGCTCGCGAATCTGTTGATGCTGATTAAGCTTTCCCAAGGAAATGTGCCTTCAGAAGAAGATTTCACCCAATTATATCAGCGGAAATTAAGCAGCTCTCTGGGCCAACTGGTACACGAGATCCAGCATTACTTTCCATTCTCCGAAGAAGAAACGGTTCAGTTAAAAGAGGTCTGGAAGCAGCGTAACTATATCGTTCATGATTATTTCAAAGAGCGGATTCATGAGACGTTCAGCCCGGCTGGCCGTTCCCGAATGATTCGGGAGCTGACCGCATTTAAGGACCAGGCTCAGGCGCTGGAGCAGAAGCTGCAGGGTTATTCCCGTGAAATGTATGTAAAGCTTGGCCTGGACAGCGAAAGAAGCGTGTAAAATAAATTAGGGCTGAGATGAAACATATTCCAGCACCTCTGCGTCAGAAAGATTAGGAGGTGTAATTATGAAAAAAACTACGAAATTGTTAACTGCAATGCTTGTCACTTCGTCATTGCTCGGGGCCGGCGCCGCCTCTGCATTCAACGATATTCAAGAGGAGAAGCCATTGCAAATGGTGAAGGAGCTGCAATCGAAAGGAATTGTTCAAGGGATTAGTGCCGACAAATTCGCTCCGGCCAAAACAATAACGACGGCACAAGCGGTGCAGATGATTGTGAATGTTGCCGATCTGAAGGTGCAACCGAATTTTACGGGCCGTTCGTTTGACAGTGTGCCGAAGGATGCCTGGTTCGCTGATGCTGTGAATATAGCGGCTCAGAACGGATTGTCCGTATCGGCAGACATGAAATGGAATGAGCCGATAACACGTGTTGGGTTTGCGACATTGCTCTCGGAAGCGATTCAGAAGACCGGAAATTATCCCGTGGTCATGATGTATCTGCATGTGGCCGACGAGGATCTGATGAAAGAGGAGAGCAGAGGAGCGGTGCAGTTCCTGCTGTTAACCAAGATTGCTGAGCTCGACGCTAACGCCAAGTTCCATCCAACGAAGAGTTTAACGCGAATTGAAGCGGCAGAGCTTGCGTACAATTCCATCCGATTCATTGAGGAGCATCAGAAGAACATGATACCCGAGGAGCCGGGACAATCTGACCCGTCTGTAAGTACAAGCGTCGTTAAGGTGGATGATGCGCAGAACAAAGTCACGGTAACCAAGGAAGACCTACCGAATCCGGGGTACGGCATTAAAATTACTTCGGTCGACTATGTTAGCGATACCGAAGCCGTGATCTACTACAAAGTTCTTCAACCCGATCCGGACAAAATGTATCCGCAAGTCATCTCCAAATCTTCGGATGACGTGCTCGTGCCTTCCAAGTACACCAAAATCACGGTCAAAGCTGAAGTTACCCTTGATTCGGCAAAGTAAGGCTTGTAATGTACCGCCAGAATACAATCTAAAAAAAGAAGGCTGTCCCCTATCGAATGTAACATTCGCTTGGGAACAGCCTTTTTTAGATGCAGAAAGAATAAACTTCGAAGCAGGGACCTTCCTGATATCGCAGGAAAACTACCGCGAACAGAGGTCTGTCTTCTGTGCACGTCGATAGACGTTTTTATAATATCACTGCGTTAGTTTCACCTAACTTGGTCTACACGTGGCCACCGGCCATCTTGCTGTTGGAAGCGGTAAGCACCGTTTCCTTAGTCTCTGGAACCGAAGCCGAGCTTCCTTGCTGAAGTTGGTACATTTTAAAATATCTTCCGCCCAGGGCCATCAACTCGTCATGGGAACCTTGTTCCACAATTTCTCCGCGGTGAAGGACCAGAATCTGATCGGCGCTGCGGATCGTGGATAAGCGGTGGGCGATGATAAAGGTCGTGCGTCCTCGCTTCAGCACCTCCAGGGCTTCCTGAATTAAGGCTTCCGTCTCCGTATCGATGTTAGCGGTGGCTTCATCGAGAATCAGTATGGCCGGATTGAACGCAAGAGCCCGGGCAAAGGAGATTAACTGGCGTTGACCGGCGGACAGTGTGCTGCCTTTCTCTAGTACTGGCTCATCGAAGCCTTGCGGAAGATGAGCGAGCAGCCGGTCGGCCCCTACGTCGCGCAGCGCCTGTTCCACCTGGTCCCGTGTAATGCCCGGATCACCCAGGCTGACATTCGAAGCAATCGTGCCAGTGAACAGGTAGGGGTCTTGCAGCACGATGCCCATATGCTTGCGGAGCCATTGCTTTGGAATATTGGTAACGGGCTGCCCATCAATGGTAATCGTGCCTTTCTGCGGATCATAGAAGCGGAACAGCAGATTGATGATGGAGCTTTTGCCGGAGCCGGTATGACCCACAAGCGCCACGGTTTGACCCTGCCTCGCTTCAAATGAAATGTCTTTAAGCACATAGTCCTTCTTGTACGCGAATGATACGTTTTGAAACTCCACATTTCCTAAATACCGCGGCATGCTGCCGTCCGTTACTTTCTCGCCTGTTTCATCCATCAGCTCAAATACCCGTTTGGCGGAGACGATGGAGGTATCGAGCGCGGCCAGCTGGTTAACCATGCCCGTTATCGGCTGGAACATGCGGCCAAGCAGATCAACGAAGGCGTAGAGGACGCCGATCGAGACGATGCCGGCACCGTTCAATGATGCAGAACCGAAATACCAGAGAACAACCACAAACGAAACGTTACGCAGTACGTTTACCAGGTTGTGCGTGGTGAAGGAGTTCAGATTGAGCATTTTGTTCTGATGAGCCATATAGTCCGCATTCAGCGCTTCGAACTCTTCTTGGGTCGCTTTTTGGCGGCGGAATACACGGATGATGGCCATGCCCTGAATGGATTCATTAATGATGGCGTTGATCTCGCTCAGCCGGGAGCGGATGACCGTATTGTATTTGGTTGCAAATTTGCGGTACAGGATGGTCCATACAATCAACATCGGGATAACAAACAAACTGATCAAGCCCAGTCTGACGTCCAGAAGGAACAAGGCGACATAGACACCCGTAATATACACGGCACCGGAGCTGAAGTTGGATAATACCGCAACAAACAGATCCTTTACCGCTTCGGTATCATTGGTTACCCGGGAAACGACTTTGCCTGCCGGCAGATTATCAAAGAAGTTGACGGGCAGCCGCTGAATATGGGCGTATACATCGGTACGCAGCTTCTGGATGACCCGATTGGCCGCCGATTGCAGCCAGTAGGTTCTGCCGAATACCGTAATCATGGAGATCAGCAGACAGATCAGGAACAGGCCGACGAGCTTATAAATGCTGGGCAGCTCGGGTTTATAAAATTCAAACAGCTGTTCTTTGGTTAATTTGATGGCCGGATATTGGAGCTCCTCCGAGGCGTAGGAAATCGTCAATACACCGTCCTGAAAGGAGCGGTTTCCTTCGGTTCGGGTTACCGGCTCATCAATGAAATAGAAGCTGCGGCCAGCCTGAACAAGGCGTACTTCCTGTCCTCGCGTCTCGCCTACTTGAAAGCGATCCTCGCGTTTATAATAAGTCCCGTTATAGGATGCGGCGCCTTGGGCTTGTGTCGTCTCGTAATAAGGCCGCTCAATGCCCAGGATGTGCTCGTCGATCATCGTTTTTGCGATGAAGGGGCCAGCAAGCTCTGCGGCAACGCCTATGGCCAGCAGAATCAAGGCGGCAATGAAGGTGCCCTTGGCCGTTAAAGCATAGCGGAACAGCCGTTTGGCAATTCCGGATTCATTCGAAATGGTTGTATCGCTTGGAGTCAATTAAGACACCTCCTCCGAGGTCAGATTGTTTTCTACCTGCTGGCGTTCGAATTGCTCACGGTACCAGCCGCCGAGCTCCAGCAGTTCATCATGGGTTCCTTGCTCCGTGATTCGACCGTCCTCCAGCACCACGATCATATCGGCATGCTGAACGGCCGAGAGTCGATGCGTGGAGATCAGGGTCGTTTTACCGGCGCGTTTGCTCCGGATATTATCGATGATTCTGGCTTCCGTCCGGGCGTCCACAGCGGACAAGGAATCGTCCAATATTAAGATTTCAGGGTCGCCGATAAAAGCCCGGGCCAGTGAGACCCTTTGTTTTTGCCCGCCGGACAGCGCAACGCCTTTTTCGCCTACAAGGGTATCAAGGCCATCGGACAGGGTAACCAAATCGCGGTCAAAGGCGGCGGTGGTGATGGCTTCCATAATCCGTTCGTCGCTGGCATCCTTTTTGCCGAATTGGATGTTCTGACGTACCGTCTTGGAGAACAAGATCTGTTCCTGCGGCACATACCCGATCCAGCTGTGGAGCTGGTCGGTCGTCAGCATCTCCATGGGTATATCGGAAATGAGGATATCGCCGGTCCCGGTAGGGTACTCATGAAGAAGCTGCTTCAGCAGCGTCGATTTGCCGCTGCCCGTGCGTCCTACGACGCCGAGCGTCTGGCCTTTTTGCAGCGTAAAGTTAATATTTTTCAAATTATCAATCGTAGAGGTCGGGTAACGGAAAGTGACATCCTTAAATTGAATCGTATCCGGTACCTTCACGTCTGCAGGATTTGCGGCGTCGGTAACATCCGGCGGGGTCTTTAAGGTTTCGTTGACCCGATCCAGCGAAGCGTTTCCGCGCTGCATAATGTTAATCAATTCCCCGATGGCGAACATCGGCCAAATCATCATCCCGAGGTACATGTTGAACGATACGAGATCTCCGAGTGTGATTTGATTCTGGAACACCAGGTACACACCGTAGGCTAAACCGATGACGTAACTGAGACCGATGGAGAAATTGATGGTTGGTTCAAATAAGGCGTCCACTTTGGCTACCGCCAGATTTTTACGATATACGTCATCCGTAATGTCCTGGAAGCGCTGCTGATCGGCGCGTTCTTGTACATAAGCGCGGACGACACGGACACCGGCTACGGACTCCAGAACCTGGTCGTTCATGTCACCGAAGGCATCCTGCGCCAGCGTGTAGCGTTTATGAATGGCTCTTCCGTAGATGACCATGCCAATGGCAATGATCGGCATGGGCAGAATGGCCGCCAATGTCAGCTTCCAGCTGACAATGAAACCCATAGCGAAGAGAACGACAATCAAGTAGATGGTGGAGTCGGTCATAACAAGCATCCCGAAGCCGGCGGTTGCTGCCACGGAGCGAAGATCATTCGTGGCTTTTGCCATGAGATCTCCGGTACGGTTACGTTCGAAAAACGGCGGAAGCATCCGCAGCAAATGGTTCATGTACCGGGTACGGAGCAGGCGTTCCACGAGGTTCGCTCCTCCGAATAAACGGTGCATCCATATGTAAGTGGCACAGTACACGACAGCAACGATACCGAGAATCATGAACAGATATTGGACGAGGGAAGCCCACGTTATAGAACTGCTGACGATATCGTCAATCGCGTTTCCGAGCAGAAGCGGCGGCAGTAACTCTACCAGTCCGCAAAAGATGAGAAGCGCAAGGCCGATCAAGTAACGCTTTTTCTCTTGCTTGAAAAACCAGCCTAAATTTTTAAGTACGGCAAACACATTATCCCTTCCTTTCGTAGGTCGTTCTGGCATCATATCATCCGTAAAAACCAAAAAAAGCACATCATCCGGCGACGGACGATATGCTTCATTAATTTTGAACTTATCATACGCACGGTGATCATGACTTCCGTGCAACGGTTAGCAGCTTCGTTCTGATCATTCTGGCAATGAATGAACGAGGCATGATGATGATGAGACAGCACCATTGGGGAGTCGATCCATATTTAATTGTAGGAAATGATGATCCTGATGATCTTGATCCATCGCAAACAATTTAAACATGTCACTCACCCTTTCTTCGTAATTTACATTTTATTCAAATCGCTCTCGTATGGACTGAATTTTATCACCATGAACTGGAATGTGTCAAACTTATTTTTCAGGATCATCGTAAGATATTTGATAGTGAAGGTAGGTTAGAACCTTATGTCACTATTTTATTATCAAAATGATTTGTATCCTAACGTACGTATGCGTTATGATAATATTGCAACTAAATATGGATACCGTTCCTAAGATCTCCGGTCTGCTAACAGATAGGGGTCAACATCATATGACGTCTAAGGAGGGTGTACGACACATGCAAATTCAAGTCAGCGATCAGGCGGCACGTTGGTACAAGAAGGAACTTGACCTTCAGGCAGGCACGTTCGTTCGCTTCTTTCCACGATATAGCTCAGGCGGAGGCCTCCATCCCGGCTTTTCGCTCGGTATTTCGGTAGAAGAACCAAGAGAAGCGGGACTGACGGAGCGTTCCGAAGAGGTAACATTCTTTATGGAAGAACAGGATTTATGGTATTTGAAGGGGTATACGCTCCGCGTGAAATATGAGGAATCCTTGGATGACATTTCGTATATTTATGAAGAAGAGGGCGCAGTAAATTAACCTGATGAGAGACTGCAGCGCCATCTAGGGAAAGGAGGTTCCCAAGATGAGCGTATATCACCGTGATATTCGCCAATACATCGGCAAACGTTCGGTGGTCCGCGTAAAAGCGGCGGTGCTTGTGCTGAACGATAATGGAGAGATCCTGCTCCTGAAGCGGCAGAACAAGGACGAGTGGGGACTTCCACTCGGAAACCTGAAGCCCGGCGAAGCTCTTGAAGACACAGCGTCCAGAGAGCTGTGGGAGGAGAGCGGCCTGACAGCGGATGATATGCGACTCTTGGACCTTGTGTCTGGTCCGGAGTATATGAAGAAGCAAATTGGTGGAGATGAAGTGTATTATGTGATAGGTGTGTACGCGGCAACCGGTCTGCACAGTGCCATTCATTTGTCCCCTAATACGGAAGTGTCTCTTAAATATTTTGATTTTCAAGCATTGCCCGCAATGGATGCGATCACGGTCCGCCTGCTGGACAAGATAAATAAGAACAGCTGAGGCTAAGTTAGTGGTGGCAGTTTTATACGCCTTAAATTCCCCGCACGGGGAATTTTTTTCGGTCAACATGAGGAGTCCCTGCCCCATTCAAACCGGGGGGAAGGGACTCCTTTTGCCATGCGAAGGTGTGTACCTATGATTCATTATGGCTGCCCGGACAGCGGGACCTCCAAAGCAAAGTCAAAATCGTCGATATCATATACCTGAACGGGAAGAGCGCTTTCGACGATACGCTGAATCAATTCGTATTGATCAGTCAGTATGGGAGCCTCGGCTCTTTGGGATGCCAGCAGCAGCTCGGTTTCGACAGGATCGAAGGATTCCCCATAGGGTGCGGTGTCCATGGTGTTCATTACCGAGACCCGGGTAGTTTCACTCACGGGAATGGTAGGGCTCTTGGACCAGGGAACCTGCAGGGCCCGCTCAATTTTCTTTTTGTTCAGCGGCTCTTCAAAATAGGAAATCAATTCTCCGATCTTTATCTTGACGTGCTGGTCATCAGCACTACTATTCATGAGATGTTCTTCGGTGGTATGAAGCTCATATAATTCCAAAATGGTAGTGTACGGAATGATATACTCGACGGGTTTAAGTGGTACTAACAGCTGACCGTAAATGGCCAGCATGACGGCCTCCGTCACGAAAATTCTGGTCATGACTAAATCCTCCTGCAAGACGTGATACAATTCATAAGTTTAGAACTAATAAAGCACTGAAGTTCATAAATGTCAACTGCTCGTCGCCTAACAACCGCGTGGAAGTTGCTTAAGAAAGGGGCTGTGCTCACCTTTGAAATCATGGAAAATCTATTACCCATTCGTTAAGCCCTATATGAAGTGGATCATTCTGACCCTTATTATCGGCATGATCAAATTTGCAATCCCGTTATTGCTGCCCATGATCATGAAATATGTCGTGGATGATCTGCTGATCAACCAGCAGATGACCATCGAACAGAAAATCCAGGATCTGATGTGGATTCTTGCCGGGACACTGGTGCTGTTTGTCGTTGTGCGTGGTCCGGTGGAATACTTGCGGCAGTATTTTGCCCAATTCATTACCAGTCGTATTTTATTTGATATGCGTAATCGGCTATATGCCCATCTGCAGCGTCTATCCCTTCGTTACTATCAGAATACCAAGGTAGGCGAGGCGATATCGCGCTTTATCAATGATGTGGAACAATCCAAGAACCTGGTAGAAGTCGGTATGATGAACATCTGGCTGGATATGTTTACATTGCTGTTCGTATTAATCGTTATGTTCTTCATGAATCCCGTTCTGACGCTGGTTGCCATCTCGATCCTTCCTCTCTACGGGTTAGCGGTGAATTTGCTGTATAAGCGACTTAAGCGTCTGACCAAGGACCGGTCGCAGGCTCTCGCCGGCATTCAAGCGTACCTGCATGAGCGGATTCAAGGGATCTCGGTCATCCGGAGTTTCACCCTCGAGCGTTATGATCAGAAGAAGTTCGAAGGCATCAACGGTAATTTCCTGAAAAAAGCGATGGCGCAGACCCGCTGGAATGCGCTCACCTTCTCGATCATCAACACGCTGACCGATATTGCGCCTATTCTGGTTATCGGTTACGGGGGGTACCGGGTGATTCAGGGAGATCTGACCTTGGGTACGTTTGTTGCCTTCTTTGGCTATCTCGACAGGCTGTATGCACCCCTACGTCGCTTGATCAACTCGTCAACGGTGCTGACGCAGGCTTCAGCGTCGCTGGAGCGGGTCAAGGAGCTCATGGACGAGCCATATGACATCGTGGACCGGCCCGATGCCAAAACGCTCAAGACAGCGGGACAGATCGAGTTTGACCGCGTATGCTTCAAGTACAATGATGCCGCGGGCTGGGTGCTGCAAGATATTAACCTGACCATCAAGCAGGGGCAAACGGTCGCATTTGTCGGCATGAGCGGCGGCGGCAAATCGTCCCTGATCGGATTGATACCGAGATTTTACGATGTACAGCAGGGAGCAGTGAAGGTGGATGGTCACGATGTCAGGGATTTGACGCTGGACAGCTTGCGCGGATCGATTGGCATGGTACTGCAGGACAACTTCCTGTTTAGCGGATCCGTTCGTGAAAATATTCTGTTTGGCAATCCGGAAGCGGATGAAGAGAGAATCGTCGCCGCTGCCAAAGCCGCCAATGCCCATGATTTCATCACCCAGCTGCCGCAGGGCTATGAGACGGAAGTGGGTGAACGTGGCGTCAAGCTCTCGGGTGGGCAGAAGCAGAGACTTGCGATCGCCCGTGTCTTCCTCAAGGATCCGGACATTCTGGTACTGGATGAGGCGACTTCGGCGCTGGACCTGGAGTCCGAGCATCTGATACAGCAGGCGCTGCAGTCCTTGTCCAACAACCGCACCACTTTGATCGTGGCTCATCGCCTTTCAACCATTACGCATGCCGATCAAATCGTGGTGCTGGAGAATGGCAGAATTACAGAGCAAGGCACGCACGGCGAGCTGATGAATCAAGATGGAAGTTATGCCAGACTATACAACGTGCAGCATTTGGAGAATTAATATTAAAGACCCGTCCTTCTAAGGCATGGTGTTCAGCCATGCTTCAGTGGGACGGGTCTTTTGATGTGTTTAAAGGCTTATTTCTCGATATTTTTGAACACCGTGTCATAGGTCATCTGAATATAGTCCAGCGTCTGTCCATGCAACACGATATTGTTCACCAAGGTGATCAGCAGGAACAGTACCATGATGCCGGTCAGAGCTTGTTGAATCCGGTGGTTCTTCGTTTTGGCAATAAACAGTGCTGCAAGCACAAACAGAGCAAACAGATAATGTCCTGCGTACAAGTATAGATCGTAAGCATAAGTAGCCAAACCGAACCCAACGATGATGTGCAGCAGAATCGCGAACAGGATATAGATGCTGAATGCCCAGGTATCGCGGGAGCGGATACCCTTCATGAAGGATAGAACCGCAAGGACAAGCATCCCGATACCGACGATATGGACATGAATCGGATACGGCTTGGCCAAATTCGTCACAAATGCCGCGATTCCCGGATCGATCATGGCAAGCTCAGGCGACAGGATGGGACTTACAAACAGCATATAGAAGACTCGTGAATGGTGCTCGAATGAAAAAGGAGAAACGTAGCTGAGGGCACCGTTCTGCACGCTTGAAAACACGTTAGCGATCCACGATTTACCTGAGAACAGCAAGTGTTGAAGCAGGGTTACGATCACCGCCATTCCCAGAAAAACCAGCATGATCATGATAAACCGTTTAAACGTGCCCTTCTGTCTTTTATCGAACTGGCTGATCAGCAGCGCTCCTGCGAACGTTGCAACATTCGTAGACGTGATGCCGAAATTAATCAGGGCCAGGGAGGCATTCAGCAGGACGGCAAACCGATTCTCCAATCGGCAATAGTGCAAGTAAGCGGCTGATAAAATGATCATAAACTGCGCATAAGCGTAGGAATCCGGTATGAACGCCGTGAACAGCGTATAAGAGCTGATACCGAAAAAAGCCGCCGTTACGAAGGACAACAGCCAGCCGGCGCCGCTTCTTCGGACGATGTAATAGACCAGCGCTGCGCTAAAGGCATTCAAGACCGATTGAATCAGAAGATAAGGGAGGTTCGCGCTCCCGATCATCGTCGTTAACGGACTGGTTAGAAAATTAATGAACGGATGGATGATTGAGATATTTTCCGGTCCATATTCCATCGAAGGATCGAAGTTGAACAGATTCAATGTGAAAGGCGCACCATAAAACGGGCTGTGCGGCATTAACTCGGCTGCATGATCCTTGATGTAGGCTATGAACGGAAGGTTCATGAAAACATACCATAGGGCAAGACAGATACTTAGGCCGATCGCCGTGTAATTATCTTTTTTATGTCGAAATAAATAACTGAAAAAAGTCATGTTTTTCGTTCCACCAATCTTTCCATTATATGTACTCTGAATAGGTTTTAGCTGCATTCGCTTACCAGATCAGCAGAAGCAATCCGGATATAATAAAAGCGATGCCGGCGATTTTCCGGATCCCGATGGTTTCCTTGAATACCCATTTGGCAAACAGCAAGGCCCACAGGAACGTCAGTGCATTGGCAGGCATAACCAGCGTGTAGGGTAGCTCCCCCAGAAGGTATATGTTTAATAATGCTCCTAGTCCGTAACTAAGAAAGCCGATCAGCAGCAGCTTGATTTGTTTGTTTGCGGTATACCCCTTGAAGAATACGCTGCCCAGCGAGCCAAGCAAAGTCATCAGGAGCAGGAGCAAGTACAGGAACCCGTCATTTTTCATAGGAAGTTAATGTCACCCCGATTCCAAGCAGGGCGACGGCTGCCAGTTTTTGCAGGGTCAATGGTTCATCCAGGAAAAAATCACCATAAAACAGAGCCACAATATAGCTGATGCACATCAGAGGATAGGCCACGGACAGCTTCTCCAGGGAAAATGATTTGATCATGAGAATGGCCCCGAGGCCGTAGCAGATAAAACCGATTCCCATGTACAGCAAGTTGGCGTGGCCCCATTTCCAGAACAGCTGGCCGGTAGCCGTCAAAAAAGCCGATAAGACCATGAACAGCTTGCCCAGGTGGCGCGGGGCGCTCTGCGCTTTTATCTGTTCCATGTTAATCCCTCGCATCCCTGAGCGGATTTGTGATTGATCAAATATTTGTGTTTGACGAGCCCGAACATCGGGAGGTCGGACAAGGAATCGGAGTAAGCGCAGGAAGCTGCATAGTCAATGGTCAGCTGCCGCTCGTTCAAGTACTGCTGAATCCGGTTCACTTTTTCCTCCCCCTTACAATTGTTCCCTTCGATCATCGACGTAAAGCGTCCGTTCCGTACGGAAAGTTTCGTAGCGATCACCGTGTCGACGCAAGGAAGCTCAGCAAAGTATCTCATGTAAGCGTCAGGGGACGCCGTTACGAGCAGCACATGGTAGCCCTCGCTTTTTTTTCGCTGCATTTCCTTCATCGCATCCGGGAAGATGGCAGGTTTCAACTCCGTTTCATAAAAATGTTTCAGGTCTGCATCATCCATATGGCGCATCGCATGGAAATAAGCGCTCTTTGCCTTTTCAGCGTCCAGAAGACGGAGCTTGTACAGCACGGAATGCAGCACGACTTTCAGAATGATGGGTGCCGTGGACGGTTTTTTCCGTATGCCATATTTTAAAAATCGAAACATAGAGTCCGTATGGATGACCGTTTTGTCGATGTCAAAGATTGCGAATTTCTGATTCATATAGTTTCCCTCAATTTACCGATTCTGTATTATTCAAAGTATACCAAAATTCCGATAACGCTGATGACATAGAGAATCACGGTGACCAGGATGTGAGTGTCCTCCAGGAGCACCCGGTCCGGAGCCCCGCCTTTTTTCTCGATATGAATCAGATAAAGATAGCGGAACATTCCGTAAATGACGAACGGTATGGTCCACATGAGGTGAACGGTTCTGCCGGAGGTAAAGGTAAACAGCGAATAACTGATGATCGTTGCTGTTGTGACAATGCTGCTCATCTGGTCCAGCAGATCGAACGAATATTGATCGAGCACCTTGCGGTGAGAGCCCTTGTCATGCTGCAGCAGATGAAGCTCATGCCGTCTCTTGCCGATCGCCAGGAAGAGCGATAGCAGCATCGTACAGAGAAGGAACCATGGCGTGAACGGGACGTGGATGACCAGTCCGCCTGCGATGGCGCGCAGCACAAACCCGGCCGCGATAATCATGATGTCAATGATGACAACATGCTTCAGCCTGAAGGAATAAGCTACGTTCATGGCAAAATAGAGCACCAATAACACGGTAAACAGCGGATTGAGTAAATAAGATACGGCCAGCGAGGCTATCAGCAGCAGAGCCCCGAATATAATAGCCAGCTTAGGCGGTAGCGCACCCGAGGCCATGGGACGGTATTTTTTCACCGGATGGTTGCGATCCGCTTCGCGATCGGCATAATCGTTCACAATATAGACGCAGCCGGATACGAAGGATAACAGGAAAAAACCGATCAAGGTGTCGAAGAGCACGCCGGGATTTACCCCTTCAAATGAGAAGAGGGGGGCTGCAAATATAAGCAGGTTTTTGGTCCATTGCTTTGGCCGCAGCTGCCTGAAGAGCAGCATGGGAAGCTGCCTAAGGGGAGCAGCAGCCGATTCGGTATTCGTTGAAGACAAGTGTGTTACCTCCTGATACATCATATTTCATAAGGGATTACGGGAAAAAACGCTAAAACACGATAGCTATCATACCATAAAACAGACTATATATGGTAATGAGCCGTCTGATACAAGGCTTGAATATAGAACAAATAAACCTCCCCAAACGTTCATGAACCGGCAGGGAGGTTATTGTTCTATTTATGTTATTGATAAAAAAGAGCTGCATCTGTTCCTTACGATTTGCCGATGAGCAGGGACAGCAGACCGGCAGCAATGAGCGGCCCGACGGGTACGCCGCGGAACAGGGCGACCCCAAGCACCGTGCCAACGAGAAGACCGGCAACCACGGTAGGATTGCTTCCCATCAGTGTGGCACCACGACCGCCCAGATAAGCGACAAGCATGCCGACGGCGATGGCCAAAAGCGATTTCCAGTTCAGGAATGATTCGCCGATCGTTTGCAGACTCATTTTGCCGCTGGCCAGCGGTGACATGACACCTATGGTGAGAATGATAATGCCTAGAGTCAGTCCGTATTTCTCCAGCCATGGGAATGCTTGCTGAAAGCCGGTTACGCGGATAAGCAGCAGTGCCAGCATCGCAATCGTCACTGCAGAATTGCTGCTGATAATACCAAGTCCCGCCATCGCCAGCAGGATGAGTGAAGTTACGTCCATGGGGAATCACTCCTTATGTTTAAGATATCAGAAAGTATAAACGGCGAAGTGTAAACCTTCCTGATATCGCAAGAAAAACTCATCTAAACGCAGTCTGTCTTCTAAGAATATACGTCGATAGACTTTTTGGTTAAGCGTTCGAGACCAGATGCTCGGCAATCAAACGACCGTGTAGTCTGCCTGTTTCAATGAACACCTCATTGGCATTCCGACCGGATGCAATGACGCCAGCGACATAGAGTCCCGGAACGTTAGTCTCCATCGTCTCCGGATGATAGAGGGGCTTCTCCATGTCTTCATCCAGTTCGACGCCGGAGGAGGCGAGCAGTTTGCGGTCAGGACGGAATCCGGTCAATGCCAGTACAAAATCATTTTCAATAATCGTTTCCTGGCCTTGATTCGACAGAACGGTAATGGAAGACTCCGCGATTTGGACGACACGCGAGTTCAGGTGAAGCTGGATATGTCCCTTCTGCACCATGCTGTCGAACAGAGGACGTACCCAAGGTTTGATGTTCTGAGAAACTTCCTCACCCCGGTATACCATCGTAACCTCGGCTCCGACACGGATAAGCTCCATGGCAGCATCCACAGCGGAATTACTGCCGCCGATGATCGCGGTTTTCATCCCTGCATACGGATGGGCTTCCCGGAAATAATGGGTTACTTTCTCCAAGTCTTCACCAGGAATGCCAATATAATTCGGATGATCAAAATAACCCGTAGCAATGACTACGTGTTTGGCTTCTCGCATGGACTCTACACCACCGCGGCGCTGGGTTTTTACCTGGAAGCTGCCGTCAGGCTGCTTGGTTATGGTGAGCGCTTCTTCGTATGGGGAGATTTTCAGATTAAAGTGACTGGCAACTCTGCGATAATAGGCCAGAGCCTCGTGCCGAAACGGTTTATCATTCGATATCGCGAACGGAACATCTCCGATTTCAAGCATTTCAGCCGTACTGAAAAACTGCATATGCGTCGGATAGAGATAAATGGAATGAACTACATTGTGTTTATCGATGATCTCGCAGCTGAGGCCCTGGTTGCGGCATTCAATGGCAGCTGAGAGACCGCATGGGCCTGCGCCGATAATTAAGACGTCGAGCATGGTGAACCTCCTTATGTATTAACCTTACGTTATCGATCAGCATAATAATCCTACAGCAAATAAAAGGATAAATCCAGATTTGACGGTATGGAGCCCGGCTGACTTGACGTAAAGCAGAAAGGGTTTGACAAACATTTCAAATTCGATTAACATCTAATTAGATGAATATTAAATTAGATGTTTGCGAAATTATGTCTAGAATGGAGGAAGAAAAATGATGGAAACGACTGCTAGCGAAGCCTATAAAACATCCGTTCTCCGGAATTTTATAACGAAAGACGGAACGCTGCGTTCCATTCCGGCCCAGTACAAGAAGAAACTCGTCATATTGGAATATCTGGTAGAACAGCTTGAAGCAGGGAAAGAGTATCCGGAAAAGGACATCAATGCGTTTATCAAGCGTTATCATGCGGACTATGCGACCATCCGGCGGGAAATTATCATTCATCAATATATGAACCGTGACCACGAAATCTATAGTCGTAACCCGCGTGAGTTATGGACCCGATGGGAAAAGGTTTAAACGGGATGAACACAAAAGCCACCTTTCACTGCCTAAGACAGTGGAAGGTGGCTTTTGTGTATAACGATCAGTGATATTAGTACGTATAAGTTCGATTAGAAACCGGCAGCAGCCTTTTTAACGAGCTCAAGACCGTTCTGAACGATCATTTCCGCATCATCAGGGAATTGGTTGTGGCCTTCGATGATCAGGGTTTCGATATCCTGTACGCCCCATTGACGAAGATTGCCCATCACGAAGTTAACGGCCATCTCAGCCGCAGCCATAGGTCCCTCGGAATAGTTACCGCCGCGTGCATTCAGGATAACGACTTTTTTGCCAGTTACGAGACCAACAACGCCTTGAGGCGTATATTTGAACGTTTTGCCTGCTTGGTTCAGGTAGTCGATATAGGTATGAAGAACGGCAGGTACGGTCATGTTCCACAATGGGAACGCGAGCACGATTTTGTCTGCAGCAAGAAACTGGTCAAGATATTTGCTCACATTCGCAGCAGCCGCCTGCTCTTCCGGGGTAGCTTCCAATCCTTGGGCAGCTTTAAACATACCGTTGATGGCAGTGCTATCATAATAAGGAAGATTCTCTGCAAAAAGGTCAAGCTCCGTGATTTGGTCTTCCGGATGGCTTGCTTTGAAGGACTCCAAAAATGCATGGTACATTTTGACGCTTACCGATTGTTCGATCGCTCTGTTGTTTGCTTTGATGAATAGTACATTAGACATGTATGAAAACTCTCCTTGTTGTATGGTTTACTTTATAAAGTATAGTATATTTCATTTTTATTGTTTGTCAACAACGTCTTACTGTACGATGTCGATATTTCCGGAGTACGATTCCACTTGGATGGTATCGGTTGTTTCCTTCAACGATTCCGGCGCCGATATGGATCCGGTGAGCGACTTAAGGTCATAGAATCCGCGGAATGAAGGGTCAGGCTGCACTTTCACGTTGCCGGATCTGCACAGGATATTTACCGATGAAACGCCGAGCAATCCTACGTTTACATTGCCGGAAGTGACCTCGATGTCCAAGGGGCCTTCCATATCTTTCAATTCGACCTTTCCCGAATGATTGACGATTTGCGTGGAGGCCTGAATGACGGAGCCGCGAATATTGCCTGAAATATTCTCTACGTTCAACTGATCGGCTCGTATGTCGCTCATGTTGATGTTGCCTGACTTCACGGAGATGTCAACCATCTTGGAGGAAGCTCCGCTTACCTGGATATTGTCTGAGAGTGTTGATAAATCAAGTTCGTCGAGTTGCGTGCTTGATGGAAGCCCAATGGTCAGTTTTCCTTTCGGTGAACGAAAGTCCACACTCATCAACTGGAAAGTGGAAGGAGTAGTCAGATCCAATTCCACCTCAGGGCCCGATGGATTAAAGTTTTTAAGAATATCGACATGCTCCGGTTTTAATTTGCCGTCAAAAGCGATATACCCGTTCGAATCGCCGCTGTCCTCAAACGCGAAGCTGATATTAATATTGCTGGCAATAGTTAATTTCTTCAAATTTACGGCATCCTGCAGATCCCATCGATTCTGATAGCTGACAAGATCTTCACCGAATTTAAACTTGTTCGCAGCCATGCCGACGATTCCTACCAATATAAGTGCGATTGCTAAACTGAACAACCATTTTCTGTTCACTGTGCGTCACGACCTTTCAACAAGCGTGTATTCCATCTTGAGTACCTCGAGGTTAACGATAACAATCCAACCATGGCTGAGCGTGTGGCATATCCGAGGAAGATGCCGATTCCGATCAAAGAGATGGATAAGAATAATTTGGCCGGATAAAACGTTCCGTTTACGATATAGTCAAGCAGAACGAGCACTGGGCTCAGCAAGGTTGCCAGGGCTCCCAGAGCAATGGCGACACCGCCGGACCACAATGCGGCCAGAAAAGGAACAGCCACCAATCCACAGAAGAACACTCCAACCATAGTCGCATATTTGCCAATTGAAGACGGTCTTCGGATCACTGCCGGAGCAGGCATATCCATATCCACATACCGATCGCCTAACGCTTCTTTAGCCATTTCAAAAGGATCTCCCAGCTCACGTGCGATTTCCTCTTCGGTTCGTCCATTCTGCATGCCAATGATAAAATGGGACTCCACATCTTGAATGAATTCCTGTCGTTCGTCGGGAGGAAGCGTTAAAAGCCGCGACTCCAAAATCGAAATAAACTGTTTTTTAGTCATACAAATTCCCTTCCTCTATCAGATTGGTCACATTGCCCACAAAAGCTTGCCATTCCTTTACCATGGCTTTCATATAAATCACTCCGCTGGGCGTCAGCTTATAATATTTACGGGGCGGACCCTCGGTCGATTCCTGGAGGTACGTCGTACAATAGCCTTCATTTACGAGGCGGCGAAGGAGAGGGTACAATGCCCCTTCGGCAACTTCAATATGCCTCGATACCGCTTGAGCCAACTCGTACCCATATTGGTCCTTGCGATGGATTAACACCAGCACGCAGAGTTCGAGAACGCCTTTTTTGAATTGAATACTGACATTCATACGGCAGATACCTCCTTTCATAAGTCCTTGATCATGCTGTTCATCACGAGGTAGTGATTAATATTCAGTAGTGGTCTACAATAAGATATCATTTAGTACTGAATAATGCAAGGTACTGATTATAAAATGGGTTGTTGCCAGAAAATCGTCGAATGATAAGAAGCTTTGTTAAACGAAAGGAAGTCTCGTTTAATCTTCAAAAGGCACGGTTAATAGAAGTTATCAGAACATAGGGTCGTTTTTCCAAGATAAGAATGGAGGGATGAACAGTATGTCCATCGATCGGTTTATATTAAAAAAATTGAACAGTTGCCAGGAGATCACAACGCGGAGAAATCTCGTAAAATTGTTTCAAATCCGAATTCAGAGAGCGCAGATAGCCGAGGATCGTCATTACGGGTTATAATGGGGTTAAACAAAAAAAGGGCTACCCCTCTTTTTTAAAAGAGAGATAGCGCAAGAGAGTCGTTTTCGCTTTTGCTGTGAAGAATTGCCTCGGATCCCTCGATTTCAATGCTGATCAGGGAATTGAGGCATTTTTGCAGCGCCTTTTTGCCGGTTTGAATTTTATGGTCAAGCGCGCTGGTTAGCAGTTTTAGTACCTTCTGTACCGGCTGCTTGCTATCCGTTGTAAAGTATACGGGAACCGGCTTATTTTGGAACATGATTAGTGTTTTCATATCAATCACCTCACGAAAGATTTTTCATGATATTTGCATTATAAATTGCCAATCTTAAAATAACCTTAAATTCATAGAATTAATCAGCATCATTTTTCTGAGCGTGACATTTTTGTGAACGACAATATTTTACCGTCGAAAAACCCGGTTTTACCCTATAATCAATACATAAATAGTCCCTCCGGACTAACAAACCCACGTGAAAAATAGGAAATAGGAAATATGACACAAATTGACAGAACTAACCTTGGAATGATATTATTACAATAATGTAACTATTTTTTGTAACTATTGAAATAGGTGATTGGACTTCGCATATGGAATAAACATAAGGATTACCATTTTTGGGAAAGTGGGTCGACTTAGATGATACTCACCGTGATCAGCGGGCGAAATGAAGAGGATTGGTTTGATATCGACGTACCCGATGAGTGCTCCATTGAACGGTTGAATGAGCTGCTGGGGCTACGTCTTTTTCGTGAACCCTCGGGTGAAGGGATTCAATATATATTAGAAGCAAAGTTCCCGGAAGGCTTGTGGTTTACGGTGGGGGGCCATTCTAATCTGGTTGAAGCAGGACTTAGAGAAGGCTCCTATATCCGTTTACAACGGGCATTCTCAACAACAACCGAGGAAGCTCCTGTCTACGGCAGAAGATCGTTGTTTCAAGAAAGCTAAGATTGGGTAAATAACCGATTGGTTTTGATTGAAACAGCAAAATACATAATTGTACATTTCAGATGCTCTGGATTAGGAGGAAGTGACACATGAACGTGTTGTACCAACGTTCGCCGCGTATTAGACCGGCTTTACCGAATGAAGACTTGGAGATTCTGAGACCGCCGTCCGAGCCAAGCAAACCGTCGTTTTCGATGATTGCCATCATTATCCCGATTATTATGACGGCTGCGACAATTGGTTTCTATGTCTATATGAACGTGAGCGGTAAGATGGGGAATCCCACTTACATGATGTTCCAGATGCTCTCCATCTTTATGATGCTTACATCCTACACGCTGCCGTTCTTCATGTATTTAAGCAACAAGAAGACTTATCAGAAGAATCTGGCCGAACGCAATCAGAAGTACCGGGCACAGCTAGATCTGCATCGGGAAGAGCTGAAGGAGCGGCAGGAGGATCAGGTTCATATTCTGTTTGATATCCATGGGGATCCGGACGTCTGTTACAACGTTGTGAAGAACCGGAGCAGCAGCTTGTGGGAACGTTCCCCGGAAGACAAGGACTTTCTGGAAATTTGTGTGGGCAAGGGGGAAGTACCGTTTCACATTCATGTGAAGCCGCCCCGTGCGGACGGGTATGATAAGGACCCGTTAATCGAAGCAGCCGAATTGCTGTCAGCCGAGTTCCAGACGGTCGACGATGCCTCCATTGCATTGCCGTTATTCGAATCCAAGGTCATAGGGATCGTCGGCGGAAGAGAACGCGTATTAAATATGCTTCGCGTCATGATGGCCCAAACCTCCGTAAGGCACTCGCCTGACGAAGTGAAAATCGCCGCTTTCTACGAGGAGAAGGAAGCGAGCGAATGGCAGTGGCTGCGCTGGCTGCCCCATACTTGGGATGATGACCGTTCCAGCCGCTATCTTGCGGATCGACGGAGCAATGCGCATCAGCTTGCTGATGAAATATTTACCCATTTATACCGGCGTAAAAACAATCGCTCCGAACATGGAAAAAAATCGATTGAGACGCCGGCTTATGTCGTGATCCTATCCGCTGCCCAATTAATTGAGGAAGAACCACTGCTGCCTCTGTTGATGGAAGATGCCGATGCGGCTGATGCCGTCACCATCATCTTGTCCGACCGGAAAGAAAGCTTGCCGATGCACTGCCAGCTTATCGTTGAGGTTGATCGGGAGCAGGCGGCGTACACGATTAAGAAACCGGACGGCACCGTCTCCAAGCAATCCTTCCAATCCCATCACGTCAGCAGGGAACAGATCGAAGCATTGGCCCGGTATATGGCGCCGATTCGGCTGAAGCGATCTTCTGCATCTGACATCCCTAGCGTTTTGGCACTTTTCGAGATGATGGATATTCAGAAAATCAACGATTTGGATGTATCCAAACGCTGGCAGCAGAACCGATATCCGGATTCATTACCCGTTCCCATGGGTGTCCGGGCGGGCGGAAAGAAGATTAATTTGAATCTTCATGATAAAATAGAGCGTCAAGGTCATGGACCGCATGGTCTGATCGCGGGAACGACCGGTTCGGGGAAAAGTGAGGTTATCCAATCCATCGTTGCTTCCCTGGCATCGGAGTTTCACCCTCATGACCTGGCATTTATGCTTATCGACTATAAGGGCGGCGGCATGTCCAATACGTTTGTCAACCTTCCCCACGTGGTAGGCACTATAACGAATTTGGACAACAATCTGATCGAGCGGGCGAAGGTGTCGCTGAAAGCCGAGCTGGTCCGCCGCCAGAAAATATTGAACGATGCGGGAAACCTGCAGCACATCGACGAGTATTACAAGCTGCTGCGCAATCGGCATGGCGAACCGCTCCCGCATCTCGTGATTATCATTGATGAATTTGCACAGCTGAAGAAAGACCAGCCGGAATTTATGGATGAATTGATCAGCATTGCCGCAATCGGGCGAACGCTGGGTGTCCATCTGATTCTTGCGACTCAGAAACCGGCAGGCGTCGTAGACGATAAAATTTGGAGTAACTCGCGCTTCCGGATCTGTCTTCGGGTACAAAGCGAGGGCGACAGCCGTGATATGCTGAAGATTCCGAATGCAGCCTGGATTAACAAGCCCGGACGAGGCTACTTCCAGGTGGGCAGCGATGAAGTGTTTGAAGAAATGCAGTTTGCTTGGAGCGGCGCTCCTTACGTTGAAGAGAAGGATACGCCTGGCGCAATCTCGATCCGCGAGGTCCGGATCAACGGGAAGACGGAGCCGCTGCTTGCGTCCACTCCATCCCTGGGGGCACATCTGGAAGTGCCCAAACAGCTGCAGGTGTTTATTGACCATGTAGCGGAAGTGGCCAAGGAGCAAGGGATCGAACGGCTCCAGGGTCCTTGGCTTCCACCGCTTCCGGAGAGTCTGGATCTGGACGGAGTACAGTCCGGCATCGAACAGCCGGTGTCGTACGGCGATTCGGCACTTGTGTCCTATGTCGGGATGGTTGACGATTTGCCAAACCAATGCCAGAAGCCGCTGGTGCTCAATCTGGAGCAAGGCCACTGGGCCGTATATGGGATGCCCGGACTCGGTAAGACCACCTTTATTCAAACGATGCTGATGTCGCTGGCCAGCCGGTACACCCCGGACTTTTGGCATGGGTATATCGTGGATATGGGCCGAATGATGCGGGACTTCGCAGGATTGCCTCACATCGGAGGGGTCATGACTGCAGAGGAAGATGATCGTATCAAGCGCCTGTTCCGTTTTCTTACGAAAACGGCTGCGGTTCGCAAGGATATGATAGCCGAGGCTGGCGTGAAGACCGTTGCATCCTACCGCCGTGGCAGCACGGAGACGGTTCCGCAGCTGGTTGTCGTTATTGACGGTTATCTGAATTTCAGGAATTCCTATCCGGATGAGAACGATATGCTTGAATACTTGCTGCGAGAAGGCGGCAGTCTGGGGATCACGTTTATCATTACGGCAAACCGGATTTCGGATATGTTCGAGAAGGTCCGGAGCAATATCTCACAAGCGGTATCGTACGAACTTGCCGATCCGGCCGATTATTATTATGCGGTGGGTCGTCCTACAAGAGCCCCAAGCCAGCTTCCGCCAGGAAGAGGACTGGTCAAAGGCCAGGTGCCGCCGCTTGAATTTCAAACGGCCTTGCCGGCTTCCGGCCAGGAAGAGGGAGACCGTTCGGCCGCGCTTCGCGATATGATTCGCGTATACCGGGAATCATGGCATGGTGAAAAAGCGCCGCGGATCGAATCATTGCCGGATAAGATTCCGCTCCATCAGCTGCTTAAGGTGCAAAAGCCTTATGAAGCGGCAGTAACGGTGAAGTATCAGGTTCCTGTCGGTGTGGCTACGGATGATTTAACTCCTTTTGCGATCAATCTGGAGGATGGGCCGCATTTTATTGTTGCGAGTCCGATGGAAGGCGGTAAAACGTCATTCCTCCTAAGCTGGATGTTATCACTTGCATATCATACATCGCCGGATGAGCTGGAAATCTATACGGTAGATACGCGCTATGGAAGCAGCGGTCTGAGTCGGATGAACCATCTTCCGCATGTCCGTGGGCATGCGGAGAATGAGGAAGACCTGGCTCCGCTCATTTCAGGCCTTTATGAACGGGTTCAGACCCGATCGAAGGACAGTGAGGATCCGGCTATCCTGCTTATGATTGATGACGCTGACGTGCTCAGCAAGCAGCTTTCGGATTTCACCTTGAAGGACCAGCTGTCAGCCATCGTCAGACAGGGAAGGGACCGCAGGATACATGTGGTCGTTGCCGGCGTGCCGGCGGATTTCCCGACGTATGGCGTCGATTGGTTTACCGATATCAAGGCTGCACAAAACGGATTTTTATTCGGAACATTGGATTCGAACGATTTATCGTTCTTCCGGATTCCTTTTTCCGAATCTTCTAATAGTCCTGGAGGACTAAAAATACTTCCGCCAGGACAGGGGTACTACGTAAAACGTAAATTTTCCAGAATAAAAGGCGCAGTTCCGTTTGATGATGAATGGAACGCCCAGAGATGGGTCACAGAAATTCGCGACCGATGGCATGTTGTAGTTTGAGGGGAGGTGGCTCATAATGTTGACAATTCATGCTTCCAAACAAGAAACGATCACGCTGAATGACAAGGAATTTTTCTTCTTGGCTGGAATTATCGGATCGGACCGATTACTTGGTGTTGAAGATCCTTTTGTAGGATTTTTAACGGAAGAAATCGCGGTTGAGTGGGAGAAAACCAAACAATCGCTCCTAAGCAAGCAATATTTGATTCAAGAGGAAGGCGGGGAATTGTCGATTCCACCCGAAGTCTTCTCACGAGTGGCTATTGCCGGACTTGCGGAACGAGCGTGCTGGTTGAAATATGAAAATCAGGATTCGGCATTTGAAGGATATCTGCATGTTACTGACGAACGGGTAATACAAGTATGCAGAAGCGGCGATGACAACCGGTGTTACATGCTTAGCGAACTCGGTACCATTGAACAAACCTGCGATCAACTGGTGCAGGATCTGGCCCTAAGCGACCAAAACTGGGGGGATATTCCGGCTTTATTGCTTAGCCGGAAGGAGTTCGGGGATATTTACACCTCCGTTTCCGAACAGAACAGCGATGATATCGGCGATCGCTTGGCCAGGTTGACGGATGATGCGGAGGGTTCCATCGCTTTAGCGAAATGTATGAAAAACAAGGTGTCTTCGGGGGAACTCCAGCTGTCGATATGGAACGGAATCAGCTGGGAAAGTCAAAATGCAGCATTTATAGTGAACGAGTCCATGAATTGGCTGCTGCGTATGAGCCTGGAGGGAGACCAGGACTGGTTAACCGCAGCGCCAGCGACCAAAGAGCAGTTTCGTCATATGCTACTCATGTGGCTGAAACAGTAACAGAGCCTGTATGAAAGGTGAGGACCAATGCGTATTTCTGTCGAGCCGGAGTCTCTCCGGACGTTAAGCCGTCAGCTGCAGCATAGTGGCGATGAATATTTAGCGATTACGAGAACGCTCAACCAAGCTATGGAATCACTCGTTTGGGAGACGTCTCTCAAAGCGGCGGTTATTGATGAGTGGCAGTCTGCCCGGAGTCTTGGAGAGCATCTGGGAGCTCTTCTTGCTCAGCTGGGCAAGCATCTTCAAAGCAAAGCCGATCAATTTCAAGAAACGGATCATCAGTACCATACGATTTTGGAGCATGCAATCGTAAGTACCGTATCACCGACGGCTCTGTTTGCAGCTTCCGGGATGGATGGACGCTCGTCCATACTTCCGGAATATGGAAACTCCAGCACGGTTATATCGAACCCGAGTTCGGTAGCCGCTGCCGTGGGCATGACCAGTGGAGATAACGGGGATTCGGCCAAACAAGCCGCATTATCCGGGCAAGGCTGGACCTTTACCGATCCGTCTTCGTTTGGAATTGCCAACTAAATCCCTATTCCTTTCGGGATAATCGGGATGGTAAATGTTTCAAATTGGGACGTATAGGGTAACTGGAAATTAGGTCTGAGGACATTTTGATAAACTGAGGCTCTTGGGCTAAGATGTCAAGTGTCACCAGAAAACGAATTTCTAGGAGGTTACATAAATGGCAGGACGTATTTTAATTACGCCAGAGCAAGTCGAGCAAGTAGCGAACCAATTTAAACAGAGCGGTGATCAAAGTCAGCAAATCGTTAACAGCCTGACTCAATCGATCAACGGAATGGAAGGTCAATGGGATGGTATGACGAAGCAGCGCTTTTTCCAGGAATTCCAGGAAGCAAGTCGCTTGATGAACTCCTTCGTACAAACGCTTGACAGCATCAGCAATGAGCTGAAAGCGATCGCTCAGAAATTCCGTATGGCTGACGAATCCCGTTAATATCCATTCGGAGACTTTTGCTTTATAATAGTTTAATAGGCAGAATAAACCGGGTGGAAGATAACCCGGTTTTCTTGCAATTTTGGATGTTTAGAATATAACATTCTGGTTAATAGAGTTATAGAGTTAGGTAACGGAGTTAAGAGAGGATGACGTTCATGACATTTCAGCCAAACCCGGGCGATGGGATTGTTGTAAATGGAACGGCTTATACAGTAGGGCAGCATCCCGCAGCGCCAGGCGTAGCCTATGCCCAAGCTGGGAGGCAGGGAATCGTCTACCAGTTGATCCCTGTGGATGGGGAGCTGCATGAAGCCAAAGCACTAAAAGTCTTTTTTCCTAAGTTCAGAATTCCGGCTATGGTGTATCAATCCGAACATATGGGGAATTATCGCGAGATACCGGGTTTGCAGGTAAGCAGTCGAGAGGTGCTCACTCCCGAAAGAAACGGAGATTTGATAGCGGAATATCCGGATTTGCTCTACGCGGTCATCATGCCATGGATTCATGGATGTACTTGGTTTGACGTTATAAGCGATCAGCGTAATCTTGGACGTTCTGAAAGTCTGATGCTTGCCAAGGCATTGGCAGCCATCGGCTCAAGCATGGAGCAGCGTGGATTAGCCCACTGCGACCTGTCTGCGCCTAATGTCATGCTTCCGTTTTTTTCGGAAGTGAAGCTGCCGGAAGGCGCTGCCGCCGTTGAGCTTGTCGATGTGGAGCAGATGTACAGTCCAAAAATGGACCGACCTGATGTTTTGCTTGCTGGCTCTCCTGGTTATGCGGCTCATCGAACGGTGCATAGCGGGTTATGGAGTTCTTATGCTGATCGTTTCGCAGGTGCTGTTATCATTGCGGAAATGCTGGGATGGAGCGATCCGGCAATCGTTAATCGGGCATGGGGCGAAAGCTATTTTGATCAGCATGAAATGCAGACCCCGTGCGAGCGTTATTTTTTACTGAAAAAGTCGCTGGGTCAGCGTTGGGGTACACGGATTTCGGATCTGTTCGGCAGAACCTGGGACAGTCAGGATTTGAGCAGCTGCCCTACCTTTGGTGAGTGGCTGATTGCATTATCATCATTAAGTGAGGAAGAAGTGGTGGAGGAAGTCCCAGCCGTTATAGCCGCTGCTGCCGCCCATGACGACAATTCGAATGAAGCCCGTTTTGAAACTCCCCAGGAGGTACCGGCCGAAATTATGGCATCGCTCGGAATTGAGCCAGGCACCCGGGAGGTCAACGATAATGTGGTTGGACGCTTGTTTCATCAGGCGCGTGATTTGGAGGATGCGGGTAATCTTTCCGGTGCTTTGGAAATATTCCGATCCGCGTATCATTTCGTAAAGAAGGACAGTCCGCTTGAAGTGGAGCTTGCCGCCGCTATACAGGGGCTGGAGGAGCAGCTTCGTCCGGCTGAAGAATCATCCAACAAAGGCCTTAAAGCACTGTTATTATCCCGTAAATTCATGCTCTCGACCGCTGCGGCTATCGTCATATTGGCAGGTTCTGCGATTACGGTGAATCAGATTTTGGCGGAGAAAGCAGAGAACCGTCAGTTGGATTCCCAGCGATTAGCCGAGCAGCAAGCGCAGGAGAAAGAGGAAGCTGCGCGTAAGCAAGAAGAAGAAGCGCGGAAGCAGCAGGAAGAGGCTGCCCGGAAAGAAGCAGAGGCTAAGAAAGCGGAAGAGGAGCGCTTGAAGGCAGAAGAGGCCAAGAAGGCTGAAGAAGCTGAGCAGGCTCTGAAGGAACAGGAGAAAGCCGAGCTTCAGACTAAGTATGAGAAGCAGGCGAAGTATGAAGCTTATCTGGCATCGCTTGAAGAGAAGAAAAAGAAGCAGGCATTGCAGGAGAAATATGACAATCAAGCCAAGTATGAAGCGTACTTAGCTCAGCTGGAAGAGAAGAAGAAAAGAGCGGCCCAGGAAGCAGCGGCTGCCAAAGCTGAGGCAGAGCGCCAGGCGAAAGCAAGAGCTGCCCAAGAAGCCCAAGCCGCAATGCTCCAGAAGCAGCGTTCCCAAAACGTTGTAGAACTGGTTGCCCTATATAATAAGGCGTATAATGCGCAGGTAGCCGGTAACAAAGACCGTGCTAAGAATGCCGCACGTGAATTCATAGAGCTGTATAACAAGGATAAGGCTTATTATAAGACGGTTGGTAAAATGAGCACCCGCCGTAACAATCTGCAGCAATTCATAAGTGACGACAGCCACTGGATACCAAAACTGTAAAGAAGTAAACATGACGAAAATGCAGGGGTGAATGTTATTCACGATGAACTATACCATTCAAGCATCACAGCGCACGCCAGCGCTCATTATATATCTGATTGATATCAGCGCGTCCATGAATATGCTGATGGAGGACCGTAGGCGGATCGACGTCGTTTACGAAGCATTGTCCTTGGCCATTCGGCAAATGGTGTTTCGCTCCACCAAGGGCAATCGGCTGACGCCTCGGTACCGGATTGCCATCCTTGCATACAGCGATGATGTCTATGATTTGTTAAACGGGATCAAGGGCATTGACGAAATTGCGGCGATCGGTTCGCTTCCGGATTTAACGCCGAAGCGGTTCTCCGATTCGGCGAAAGCGTTCCTTCAGGCCGAGAAAATCCTGCAATCGGAGATTCCGAATATGCAGGATTGTCCTGCGCCGCTCGTGTGCCATATGACGGATGGCGTGGCTACGGGAGAGGATCCGGAACCGATCGCCCGCCGCATCATGAACATGAGCGTTCCGGACGGTAACGTGCTCGTGGAGAATATTTTCATTTCTGATCATCTGATGAATCAGCCGATATCCGAACCACGCCGCTGGAAAGGGATTTCGGCTGATACTTCGCTTGAGGATGAACATGCGCGCAAACTTAAAATGATGTCTTCCGTTCTTCCCGAAAGTTATCGAGAAATGCTGCTTGAGGCGGATTATCAACTGAGCCCGGGAGCTTTGATGATGCTTCCAGGCACTTGCTCTGAGCTGGTGTCCATCGGGTTTCAGATGTCAGCTGCCACGCCGGTAAGGTGAGAGGTCACAAAGATGAAGCGATCATACGCAAGAAGCATGGAATCGTTGGGCATTCGTAAGCGGAAGGCTCAAGCAGCATCGTTTTATTATGAGAGCAAGCAGACCGTGGAAGAACCGATTACGAAGATTAAAGATTTGTTCACATGTCGTTATGCGTATGGCAGAGCGGCAGAGTCTGTCATGCTCTCCGAGATGGGGCAGGATTTCATTGCATTAAAGATGAATGAAGATGTGTGCCATTTTGTATTGTGTGATGGTGTCGGATTGAGTTATCGAGGGGATGTGGCCTCACGTCTGTTAGGTCAGGGGCTGATGAACTGGCTGGAAACGGTTGAGGAACTCACAACCGCATCGCTTGAACGCAAACTGAAAGAACTTACGCATGAAGCTGATCGTGAAATGCGGACTCATTCCCTGAGCTCCGAAACGCCCAAGCTGCTTCGAGAAGTACTGGAAGAGAAGCAGCGCAAGGGAAGCGAAGCCATGTACATTTGCGGTCGCATCGAGCTTTCTTCGGGTTTTCGTCGCAAAGGGAGGTTGTGGCTCGCCTGGCAGGGTGACTCCAGGGTACGCTTGTGGCGCAAGGAAGACGAGATCACCTCGGTATTCGGAGATCGTTTCCGAACGTCGGAACGCTGGTCTTCCCGAAGTGGTCCGATCGGAGGCAGTCCTCATGTGTTTTCGTGCAAATTAGACCCGGAGACCGAATATCGGCTTCAGCTATACAGCGATGGGCTCAACGACCTAGATCCCATGAAGGAGCCGATTCCCGATGAGGAAGTGCAAGTATTAATGAATGCTCGCCATACCGACGGTCTGGAAGATGATGCTTCCTTTCTGGAGATTGTTTGGTAGGTTTCTAAGAATGTTTTTTAGGATAAACGCTGAGTCGGACCCAAAGGTCCGGCTTTTTTGTTCAAAAAATTAGAAATCTTGATTATAAAACAACTCCTTTTGGGTAATCTTGTGACAGATGAATGCATATCGGATTACGATAAAAAGGAGCGTGTGAATAATGAATGAAGGACACGGACGTTTTCATGGGAGAACAGCTATCATTACCGGAGCCGGATCAGGCATTGGGAAGGCTGCGGCCATTCAGCTGGCAAAGGAAGGCGCAAATGTTGCCTTATTCGATCTGTTGGATGACCGAACGAATAAAGCGGAATCGGAGATCAACTTGATTCGCGATGGTTCCGCCAGAGCCTTTGACGTGGATACCACAGATCCTGACCGGGTAGAGAAGGCAGTCCTCGAAACAGTGGAGATTTTTGGCGGCGTCGATATCGTATTCGCCAATGCAGGGATTAACGGCGTGATGACGCCAATTGATGAAATGAAGCTGGAGGAATGGACCAAGACGCTGAACGTGAATTTGAACGGTACGTTTCTGACGGTCAAATATGCGATTCCGCATCTCAAGAAACGGGGACAGGGCAGCATTATCATTACCAGCTCCGTCAATGGCACCCGAACCTTCTCCAACTTTGGGATGAGCGCCTACAGCACAACTAAAGCGGGACAGGTGGCTTTTGCGAAGATGGCCGCGTTGGAGCTGGCGAAATTCAAAATCAGGGTGAATGTCATCTGTCCCGGCGCGATATCCACCAACATTGATCAAAGCACGAAGAAACAGGGAGATCTGGAGGAGATCGTGATTCCGGTGGAATATCCCGAGGGGAGTCAGCCGCTGTCAGACGGTCCGGGTACACCTGAAGAGGTGGCTGATTTGGTGGCGTTTCTCGCTTCCGATCAATCCAGACATATTACCGGGGCGCAAATCTTCATAGATGGAGCCGAATCGCTCTTGTAAATGGAGCAGGAAAAACACCCTGAGGGTTCCCTGCATTTAGAACTTGGAATATAAAAGGCGCTGCTATATGATAAGGAGGACGAAGGAAAAAAGGAGGAGGCTGGGTAATCATGAGCATCTTTTCCAGATTGGCTGAGCAGAAGATCGAAGAAGCGATCCGCAACGGAGAGCTCGATCATTTGCCTCTTGCCGGGAAGAAACTTCCGATCGACGATCTTTCACACATTCCGGAGGATCTGAGAATGTCCTACCGCATCATGAAAAATGCGGGTTATGTCCCTGAAGAAGTTACGCTTCGCAAGGAATGCGTTCAGCTGTATGACTTGCTCGGTGCTGCCCGGAACGACGGTGAGCAGGAGCGGCTTCAACGCAAGCTGAATGAAAAGCATCTTAGATTGCAATTGCTGATGGAACAGCGGGGGCTTAGCGGGAATAGCGCGTTTACGCAGTATGAGTCCAAGGTCAGGGAACGATTAACCCATGAGGAATAACAGAACAGCGCCAGCCTTTCTTCTCTTTTTGAGGATGAAAGTGCTGGCGCTGATTGTTTATCAGGATACGAAGGAACGTAATTGGAATATTGCTCATGAATCCCTTATTTCGATGAATCGCAATCAGGATTCAAACAGCTGACGTTTGACATGATCCGTTATTTTTATCGGGGCAGGAGGTACTTTTGATAAGTCAAAAACAGGAATTAGATCCGCAGGGCGAACGGATTCCGGATGTTCCAGGAGACCGACGGTCCAAGCCAGCCAGCCGATGATGCGCTCGGGCATGATGCCCTGGCCGCGAAGAAATGAGAGGCTAAGTCCGCGGGTTCTCTTGGCGAGCCTTCTGCCTTCCGCATCTACCATCAATGGGGTATGCGCAAACTGTGGCGGCTTGTAGCCCAACGCTTGGTATAAGAGAAGCTGACGTGGGGTGGAGTCTAGCAGATCGGCTCCTCGAAGTACATGGGTTATGCCCATTAACGCATCATCAACGACCACCGCGAGTTGATAGGAGATGATATCGTCTGCTCTGCGAACCACAAAGTCTCCCCCATCGGATAGCCGATAGGACTGCTCTCCGGCGATGCCATCAACAAAGGAAACGTTGGTTTGCGGTACCTTCATCCGCAGCGAAGGCTTCTTATGAAGCGCTCTAAGCGCCGCTTCCTCCCGAGATAAATCTCTACAAGTTCCCGGGTAGCGTAGGCCTTCCGATGCAATGCCGTGCGGTGCGCTGGCTGCAGCCGTTATGTCGGCCCGACTGCAATAGCAGGGGTACAGTTTATTCGATTCCTTCAGCTTTGTGATTTCCCGTTCGTATAACGCTTGGCGTGCCGCCTGATGATAAGGTCCGTAGGCCCCGGCAAGACCGGGACCTTCATCCCAATCCAAGCCGAGCCATTCCAGATCTCTCATCATCTCCACGGCAAGCTCCTGGCGAGAACGCTGCACATCGATATCTTCTATACGGAGTATATATTGTCCGTCCATACTCCTGATTTGCAGCCATCCAAGTAAAGCGGTCAACGCATTGCCGATGTGCATCTTTCCTGATGGCGTAGGGGCAAAGCGGCCGCGAAATGTGGCGTGCAACTCCATACATTTCACCTTCCGACTACATGAATCTTGATGTTTATGTTTACATGGGAATGATATTCATATTGTATCGCAATTATATCGATACTTTCCAGCCGTGGCACAAGCAGCTCCCCTTGACGTACATCAGCTGTTTTATATAATTAAGGGATTATATTGATATTTGATAGGATAACGGAGATGTATCCATGACTGAATTACCGATTCACCGCATACTTCCACAATTGAAAATGGCTTTATCTACTGGAACCCATGCGGTTTTGATTGCTGAACCGGGTGCAGGGAAGACGACCCAGGTGCCCTTAGCATTTTTGAATGAAAGCTGGCTGGAAGGCAAGCGGATCATCATGCTGGAGCCCAGAAGAATTGCAGCGCGCTCGGCCGCGAGTTATATGGCATCCTCTTTGGGAGAGGCCGTTGGTGAGACGATCGGTTATCGCGTCCGAATGGACAGCAAGATCGGTCAGAACACTCGGATCGAAGTCGTGACGGAAGGCATCCTGACGCGCATGCTGCAGGATGATCCGGAATTAACCGGCATCGGTATGATTATATTCGACGAATTCCATGAACGAAATTTACAGGCCGATACCGGCCTGGCTTTTGCGATGGAATCCCAGTCGGTGCTGCGGGAAGACTTAAGGCTGCTCGTCATGTCTGCTACCCTTGAGGCTGAGCCAGTCGCGAGGCTTCTTGGCGACGCACCGGTCATCGTTAGCGAAGGGCGTGCTTTTCCAGTATCTACTCACTATTTACGCTCATTCTCTCTCGACGAGTTGCATAAAGGTGCGGCGAATGCCATCTTGCGGGCACTTTCCGAACAGCAAGGCGATATCCTTGTATTTTTACCGGGAGCCCGTGAAATCAGGAAAACCGCTAACGAATTATTAAGAACGGGTTTAAGCCAAGATGTCGTCATTCGGGAGTTATACAGCGCGCTTCCAGCGGAGAAGCAGGATGACGCAATCAGACGCGATTCGAACGGCAGGCGTAAAATTGTACTCTCTACAAGCATTGCCGAGAGCAGTATTACGATCGAGGGAATCAAGACCGTCGTTGACAGCGGTTATATGCGCACGGAGGTGTTCTCGCCGAGAACGGGACTGCCGCAATTGATTACGAGACGGTTATCCCGGGCATCCGCGGATCAGAGAAGGGGAAGGGCCGGACGTGTATCGGCTGGTGTATGTTATCGCTTATGGAGTGAGGAAGAGCATCGCCATCTGCCGGAAAGCACCATTCCGGCGATCCGTGAATCCGACCTGACGCCGCTGGCCTTGGAATTGGCGGTATGGGGGACGCGTGATCCGGAGCAGCTTGCCTGGCTGGATGCGCCGCCGCGACCAGCTCTTACGCAAGGACAAGCTTTATTGAGGCAGCTGTCGGCTCTGGATGATTCGGGAAGTATCACCCAGCATGGCCGTGAGATGGCCCTGCTTGGGCTCCATCCGAGGCTGGCTCATATGCTGATAAGGGCACAAGAAATAGGTGAGGCGTCACTGGCCATCCGAATCGCTGTACTGCTTCAGGAGCGTGATATCATGAGCAGAGGTGAGGCCATACGGGATCAGGATTTGCGATCACGTGTGGAACGTCTACTCTTGTTTGAGCGCCAGGGTCAGCGATCGGCTGAGCAAGACATGACAAGTGAAGCCGTGCTCCAGCGGATGAAACAAGAGATCAGGAAACTGCATACACAGCTAAATGTCGCATATACGATAAGCGGGAACCTGAATTTCTGCGGCCTATTACTGTCGTTTGCCTACCCGGAACGGATTGCGAAGAACAGGGGAGGAAGCGGGTTCCTGATGCGCAGCGGCAGAGGCGTGAAATTGGTGTCGGTTCAGCCTATGAGCCGTGCCCAGTATATTGTGGTCGCTGCCGTTGATGATCAAGGCGCAGACGGGAATATTCAGCTTGCATCTGAAATGGATGAATTATGGCTTGATAAGTATTATTTTGACGAGATGGAACAGCGTAAAGAGGTCGTATGGGATTCTGCTTCCGGCAGCATCAGGGCGAGGCAGAAGCTGATGCTTGGAGCCCTCGTTATCAAGGAACAAGCCTATTCGAATCCGACTGGGGAGGAAATAGCGCTAGCCCTGCTGCAAGGGATCAGGCAGGAGGGCCTTGGATTGTTGCAGTGGAGCAAGGCAGCATTGCAGCTGAGAGAGCGGCTGGCCTTTATGTTCCGGCATGATCCCGAGGGAAATTGGCCAGATGTTTCGGACGAGGGCCTGCTGAATCAAGCGGAGGAGTGGCTGCTCCCTTATTTGGAAGGGCTGCGGAATCGAAATGATATAAGACGTCTTGCTCCGGGAACGCTCTTGGAGCATATGCTTAGCTGGGAGCAAAAGCAGCAGCTTCAGAAGGAAGCGCCGACTCATATCAGGGTGCCGAGCGGGTCCTTGATCCCAGTTAACTACAGTGACCCTGAACAACCGTTCCTGGCTGTCCGCCTGCAGGAGATGTTCGGACTCCAGGATACGCCGCGGATTGCCGAGGGTCGGGTTGCTTTGACCTTGCATTTGTTGTCACCCGCCCAAAGGCCCGTTCAGGTGACCTCGGATCTATCCAGTTTCTGGCGCAGCGGCTATTTCGAGGTGAAAAAAGACTTAAAGGGGAGATACCCTAAACATTATTGGCCTGATGATCCCATGGAGGCGACTGCAACCCATCGGACCCGGCCCAAGGCTTAACACAGCAGTGTCACGTTTAATTTCCCCCTCCGTCGGGTAATGTTAAATAGGAACGACCACCGATAAGGAGGGTTTATCATGGAGAAGAAAATTGTTGGAGTATTCCGTTCGGAACAGGAAGCGGCTCAAGCCATCGAGCAGCTTCAACGGCATGGGATTCCGAACGATGCCATTTCCATTATAGCGAAGGATAAACGCGAAGCAGATATGATTGCCGAGCAGACGGGGACGATGGCGCCTGAAGGGGTAGCTGCAGGTGCAGCAACAGGCGGCATACTCGGAGGTACGGCAGGTTTGCTGGCAGGACTTGGGGCTTTGGCTATTCCCGGCATCGGCCCGATTCTTGCCGCAGGACCTATAGCAGCGACGCTTACCGGCGCAGCAGTCGGTGCGGGAGCCGGCGGGTTGGTCGGTGGTTTTATCGGCCTTGGCATTCCGGAAGACGAGGCGAAAGAGTACGAGTCTCATATCGAGCAAGGACGGATTCTGGTTTTGGTTGATGCTGATCAAGAAAATACAGGCATCTACGATATATTCCGCGATTATGATTACAGAAACGAGGGCCGTGCCGGAGCGGTAGATCTGGATCGAGACGACACGCTTCCGCCGCGAGGGACTACGCTGCTGTAAGGAAACATCAACCGGTTCCGAATGGAGCCGGTTTTTTTATAGATATCAACCACGTTCTGTCTTCTGTTAAGGTACTTTTGATTGATGTGTTTCTTAAGATACATAACCATATAGATCATACTTCATTTTGCTTATAACATTAGCATCAGTAAATAATTGGATTACCCGATCAAGGGCAGTCTCCCTTACAATGAGGGGTGTTCACACGAAGTCAGACGAAGGGGGAGCAGTATGCCCAAAGAAAGAATACCGGAAATCGAGCGCCTGCGGGGAATTGCTTTTCTAGCCGTGGTCTTACAGCACTCCATTGCGCATTATTCTGTCGCGCCGGGAATGACGACAGGTGATGGTTTGATGATGGCAGTTCTTCTGATGGCGACGAAATTTGCTGTGCCCGTCTTTATTTTTATTACCGGCATGGTGCTGTTCTATAACGATAAAGGTCAACTGCATTACGGAGGGTTTATCAAGAGGCGTTTTGGTGACATCTACGTTCCATTTGCGGTTTGGACCTTGATTACTTTATTGATCAATCATAAATTTAATCCCGCTGTCATTGAGGATTGGAAGTATCTTGGGGAAGTATGGTTAAGCGGGAAATCGAGCTCGCATTTTTGGTATATTATTATGTTATTTCAATTTTATTTGCTGTACCCCCTGTTCCGCTCCGCGATATTGGGAGTGAAGGAACGATGGGGCTGGCAGACGCAGCTTACGATATTGATTTTATCCGGGTTATTGTACGTGGGTTTAACAGGGATAATTAATGATATTGGCCAATGGATGGGAAGCTTGAAAATTCCGGTATGGAGCGAGCTGTTTACAACCTACGCGGATCGGAACGCACTCTATTATTTCTTCTATTTTGCGCTGGGTGCGGCCGCCGGTTTATACCATGACTCTTGGGAAAAATGGCTGCAAAAGGCACGGCCGGCTATATGGCTCATCTTCGCGTTTTTGTTCGGATGGATGCTCATGCAGGCCGTTAATGAACTTCGTTCCGCTGCGAATGGCACAATCACGTTCTATTCCTTATCACTGCTTCGCCCGATGATGGCACTTTTCCTGATTAGCTCTATATTGGTCATGTACGATGTGGCCGGCTGGATATGTCGTCATGCCGGGGCGGGAGCGAATGCGCTTCTTGCCTCCATTGGGCTCTATTCGTATGGTGCCTACCTGATGCATCTTTTGACACTGCGTATAAGCTATGCAGTCGATGAATCTTTGCTGATCAGCATGCACCCTCTGGTTCGGATACTCTCTTCATGGATCATCAGCGTGGGCGTGGCTTACGGTGCCACACGCTTGCTCGTCAAGCTGCCGTTCGGGAAGTGGCTTGTCGGAATCGCTGGAACAAGAAAAAATGGCGGTGTTCGTCCATACGGCAAATCACACCCCACAACCGGTACATCCACCGGGATGTGAAGAATTAAACCCACCCTTGAGGGTGGGTTTTTTGTGATACCAACCCTTCGATCCACGCCAACAACCCAAAAAACAGCAGATGAAAAATCATATACTATATAATTTCAACATATGAAAAATTCACAACAATTAAAACATAGACGCCATTGCATCACTCTTATTCACCCAACACCCGACAACGTTTCAAGCTACGCCTTCTTGGTTTAAAAAGAGGGGGATGCTTCCTATTGTGCAAACTGGGAAACTGTGGGTTATAATTAGGTATATTATGGGACAAGTAGCTCGTGAAGGAGGAGGCGTCCAGATGGCATTTATGATCGCCCAGCGTGCTTTTATCAAAGTATATCTCATTACCATGGTGGAGCAGCAGCGCGGATACGGATATCAGATGCTGGAAGAACTGCGGCAAGAATTCAAGAGCCATGGGTATTCACCGCCGCAAAGCGAAATTTACCGGGCTCTGCATGAATTGGTGCAGGAGGGTGTACTATACCGTACCAAGCAGCTGAAAGGGAATGATCCGCGGGTCGATTTTCAAGAAATCGTTCTTTATCATTTTACCGATGATGGTGCCGAGAAAGCTAAACTCTACAAAAAACAGGTTAAAACAGATTTGGATCGATGTTTGGGGATCCTTCATAAAGCGGTAAACGATAATTTTTAAAAAACCATCGGAATGGAATGCAGCCAAAGGAGGAATGACCTCGTGAGCAAGAAACTGCGCTTTGGAATTATGAGTACTGCTCGGATTGCAAGAAATTCAATGATACCAGGCATATTGAAATCGGAACGCTGTGAAGTCGGGGCGGTCGCTAGCCGCAATGCAGAAAAAGCTAGTGAGCTTGCCGAGCGATATCATATCGGGAAATACTATGGATCCTATGACGAGCTTCTGGAGGACCCCGACATCGATGCGGTATATATTCCATTGCCGAATCACCTGCATAAACCTTGGACCATCAAAGCGGCACAAGCTGGCAAGCATATCCTATGCGAAAAACCGGCAGCCCTGACCGAAGCGGATGTCCGTGAAATGGCTGAGGCTGCTAAAGCACACAACGTGCTGTTTGCCGAAGCCTTTATGTACCGATATCATCCGAAACACGCACGTGTACGCAAAATCATCGAAAGCGGCGAAATCGGCCAGCTTCGCGGAATTCACGGATCGTTCACCTTCAACAATGCGGAGGATAAAAGCAATGTTCGTTACAGCAAGGATATGGGCGGAGGCTCAATCTATGACGTGGGATGCTATCCCATCTCGGCGGCGCGAATGATTTATGGGCAGGAGCCCAAGGCTGTAACGGCCCATGCTTTTTTTTCTGAGGAGCATGACGGAGTGGACATGATGGTCCACGGAATGGTGGAATTTGAAGATGGACTGGGGCTTACCTTTGAGTGCGGGATGTGGACATATTCCCGATGCTCTTTAGAGATCGCGGGAACCGATGGCAGGATTGAGCTTCCTTCAGCCTTTGGATGGGAGAGGATGGAGGACATGGCCCAGATCTGCGTTCATACGGCTAAGGGATCCCGTGAGGAGAAGGTAGGGATATACAACCACTTTGCACTGCAAGCGGATGCTATGGCAGCAGCCGTGATGGACGGCACGCCGCTGCCATATGGTCCGGAAGATGCCATCAGCAATGTCAGAGCCATTGAAGCGTGTCTTCAAGCAGCCAGATCCTCATCGCGAGTGGTCATTAAATAAAGATGCAACTCGGTCAAAATATCCGTTAGACCAAATAAATCGCCAACATGGCGGTTTATTTTTTTTTACCTATTGCATTCCTCTTCGAAATCATTAAAATAAACTTAACGATAAAATAATTTTAACGTAAATATTATTTTAATGGGTTGAAAAAGTTTAATGTTGTTATCCATTTAACGAAGAGGAGTAGGAAACCATGCAAAATGCCGCTGTTTTAGAAAAGCAAGGATTTGGTCAGCTCTTGAAAATCCGTCCCTACCTGATTTATTTATCTGCCCAGGCCATTACCCGATTCGGGGATTCCCTGGATTCCATCGCTTACAGCTGGATGGTCTATATGCTCACAGGTTCAGAACTATTAATGGGTACATTGTTCGCCTTTAATTTTCTGCCTGGGTTACTTTTTAGTTTGTTTACCGGGACCTATGTAGACCGCTGGCCGAAGAAACTAGTGCTTGCCTTAACCTATCTCAGCCGCGGCATTGTGGTTTCGATAACAGCTTTTCTGTACGCTGTGGGTTCTCTTGAAGTCTGGCATTTGTTCCTGTTCACGTTTCTAAATTCAACCCTGGAATGCTTCTCCAGACCCGCCGAGACCTCCATCGTCCCCCGGTTGCTGCCCAAGGATAAACTGCTTGCAGGCAATTCTTTCTCAACTTCCGTAAGTCGGAGCGCAGAATTAATCGGTTTATCCATCGCCGGAGCCCTTATCGCTCTGATCGGAATTTCGGGAACGATCCTGATGGATGCCGTAACATTTCTCATTGCCGCCACGATTATCGCTTTTATGCCGAATCCAGAGGCAGCCGAACAGGCTGAGGCCAAGGAGGCCTCCGCACGGCCGGAGACAGAGATGAATAAAACGGTCTTCGGCGATATTAAAGAAGCTCTTCTTTTTGTGAAGCAGCACACGCTGCTCCTCATAACAACCGTGCTCGCCATGATCAATAATTTCTGCTTGGCCCCCCTGAATGTACTGCAGCCCGTCTACGTCAAGGAGACCTTGGGTGCCGGAGCCGGGGGGCTGAGCGTATTAGGAACGGCCCTCCTGATCGGCATGATTTGCAGCGGGCTATGGATTGGACGTTATGGGAAGAGCTTCAAAAAGAGCACGCTGATCATGTCAGGGTCTATTCTGCTCGGAATCGGTTATTTTGCATTAGGGATTCCAGGGCATCTGCCTGCATGGCGCGTGGAGTCTGCGGCGGTTTGCATGTTCATTACCGGTTTTGCCGTCTCCATGCTGAATGCCCCCATCTCCACATATCTGATGGAAGTAACGCCTAGGCATATGCTTGGCAGAATAGGTGCTCTGATGACGGTAGCTTGCACGGCTGCCATACCTGTGGGAAGCTTGATTACTGGATTCGTAGCGGAGCATCAATCCCCTCCCATTATGTATTCGATCATGGGATTCATCATGATGCTACCCGTTATATTCCTCTTTCGGAAGAAGGGTTTCCGTGCCATTTAATCCTTCGCGTTTTGTAATTTCGACATTCTCGGCCTATAATGAAAAGAAGCGAAAAATAACATGAAGCTGAGGTGTACGGTGTGGAAACGAAGGAACTGACTACACTGGAAGAGATCAAAATATATTCAGATCCATATCGGCTCCAGATTTTGAATGTATTGAATAAGATGGACCGTCCGGCAACGGTAAAGGAAGTCGCGGACAAGATCGGGGATGTGCCTGCTAAAGTTCATTATCATATGAAAAAGCTGGAGCGAATCGGACTGGTCAAGATCGTATCCACGAAGGAGATCAACGGAATCATTGCTAAATATTATGAGCCTTTTGTCGGGACGGTAAAGATCAAACGCGGGGCAGATTCCGACGAGCCGGTCATTAAGGAATTAATTCGATCTGAAACGAACAAATTATTATCCGAGCTGTTTGACCAGAATAGAGACCGTTTCTTCAAAAATATGAGTCAAGATGGCGAAACAACGTCCATGTTAACCAATACCACCTTGTATATGAGCGAAGATGAAGCGCGTGAGTTTTTTGTTGAGCTGGATAAAATGCTGACCCCTTATAAAAAGAAACGCGGGGAAGGTTACGACGAATATGAGTTTTTTGCTTCCAATGTTCGGACTCATAGAGAATCTTGATCACGCAAATAAAGCTGGTACCTCAAGGTCAGGTACCAGCTTTCCCGTCTATTTTGCAAAATCAATTCATACATTCTTCTTATAATCGTCTTGTCCGGGTTTAATGGACATGCCGGGCGAAGTCGACGTTCCGTAATCCTCAACGGCGTCCCACGCGCCAGCGTCATCAAATTTACCGTCGGCCTCTTGGCGGTTGACGCCAGCTCCGGAAGGGGGCGGGGTCATGACATCTTCTTCAACCGGCCGGTTGTCGTTGATATCTTTCCGCGGCGTATGTTCGAGACAATAGGCCGTATAAGGCAAAGCTTCCAGCCGCTCGTACGGAATTTCTAGGCCGCACTCGGCACAGGTTCCGTATTCGCCCTGGTCCATTCGCTGCAAGGCAGACACGATCTGCTCCAATTCATGATCAAGCGTCTCCTGAATGGCCAGGTCCCGTCCGCGTTCGAAAACCTCGGTCCCTACGTCTGCGGGATGGTTATCTGCTGCGCTTAGTTCTCCCGTGGAGTCCCGAAGGGAATGGTCCCTGTTGGTTTCATCGCCGGACTTCAATTGTTCTTCCAATCGTTCTTTATCACTGAGCAACCGTCGTTTAAGTTCACTGTATTGTTGTTTCGTCATCGTCGTCATATAAAAGTCGCTCCTCTCTTTCGCTAAGTACAAATAAAGCTTCTTATGTAAAATCAATACCCGAAATCGATTGGTAACAATCACATGAATCATGGGAACGGCAGCCTATCGTTTTTGGAACATTCTCCAAAAAAGCCCCGGAGTGTTTTAATCCCGGTGCTTAATATGATATAAACAAAGATAGAGAGAGAAGGCTAAAAAAGTAGGGCTGCACCAATATTTGGAGGTAAATCATTATGGATGAACACATGAAACGCCGATTGGATAAACAGAAAAAGCTATTTCGGCAACTAGGCATTCAACTGGACGCTTTGTCTATCCATGAAAAGAATTTTTCGAATAAACTGCGGGGTTACGATCAGGAGGAAGTGGATTCCTTTCTGGATGAAGTGATTCAGGATTATGAGCGGTTTTATGCCACCATCTCCGATCTTATGGATAAATGGCAGGAGCAGCAAATCACGATTCGCGATCTTAGGGCTGGCGTTAAGCCGGAAGCAGAACGCCCGGCACTGAATCCGGAAGAGATTGAAGAGACGGTGGCGAAGCTTGAAGCCGACTTGCGTTTGCTTAAGAAGCAGATCCGTCCTGAACAAAGATTTTATATTGATTGATGTTATACGTTGCGAGCGAAATCATTACATAAGAAGTGTCCCTATAACAACAACCACACATGGCCGATCACCGGCTGCGTGTGGTTTTGTTGTTTGGGTGCCCGGTTATGAGTAAGGGTGGCGCCGGCAGAGGCCGGTCCGAAGCGTCACTCTCTATCTTTTTGTGTAGCGGGACAGGTGCAACAAGCGCCTTCGAATGAGGTTTCATGTTCGTGCCATTGCATTGCAACGTTTCTGAACCCATGAGGGTATAGGCCCAGACCGGCGCAATGTCCATTTGGTGTGGATGCTCGGTGTTATAGATCAATAGCAAGATCGTTCCGGGGGTTAGCGCTGTTATCCAGTGACACCAATCGATGGGGGCGTGTATCACCTGGCCTGGTACTAGCTGATATACAAGATTCTGATGAGTATCCGGATCAACCAGGGAATAGCTGATTTCTCCGTGAATGACATAACACAATTCGTCCGTGTCCGGGTGGCTATGGGGAGAAAGGCCCTTGCCGCGTTCAAGGTGAATTTCTGACATCATCATGCCTTGAAGAAGGGGCAGCTCCATTGACGACACATTCGCAACTCCGAGGCCCGTTATGCGCTCAGCCTGTTTCCTGGAATGATAAACATGCCTCGTCAATGCCATATCCCCGCAATCGCGCTTAAGGTCATCATATGAGTGACTCCTCCCTTTTTGTGAATGAGAACTTATTATGTTGTACAAGCGTCATCCCTCTCTAACATATGCTCAAAGGTTTATAAATCTGACTGCCTACGACTAAAGAATCATTGATGTCATCCAAACTGGTTTTGCTTGTAAACCATTTTCATAACAATTACTATGAGAATAGGAGCAGACTTAGACTGATCGATGACAAGGGAGGTTAGCCATTTGTCTAACAACCTGAAATTCAACATCCGCAGCAAGATTGTAGTCGGATATTTAATGATATTATTATGTCTTGGAGCTTTTCTCTGGATTGTATCAGACCGCATCTCTTCACTTCAGCAAGAGGCGGATTTTATAGAGAAGCATGATATCGAAGTACATAATCTTACGCACGAAATCGAGAAAAATTTACTTGAGATGGAAACTGGCCAGAGGGGTTATGTCATAACGGGGGATGATACCTACCTGGAGCCTTTCAACCAAGCGCTGTCGTCTTGGCAGATTAACTATAACAAGCTGTACAAGCTTGTTAGCGATAATTCGGAGCAAGCCAATCATCTGGAAAATATCAAGGAGAATATCAAGGAGTGGATCACCAACGCCGGCCAGCCTGCGGTCCAATTGAAGCAGCTCGGACAGGATGAGGAGGCTCTTCATTTCTTTATTAACGATCCCGGCCAGCAAGCCATGAACTCCATTCATGAGCTGTTCCTTTCGTTTAGAAGCAAGGAACGTGAACTGACAACCAGCAGGATCGAAGAGATGAAGGATAGCAATACCCATTTATTGTATACGATGTATCTCCTGTGGGCTGGGGCAGCGCTGATTACCATATGTGGGGCTTTGGTGATATCGAAGAGCATCGTAAGGCCGATCACTCAGGTAACCCATATCATCTCTGATATTGTCAAAGGCGGTAACCTCTCCCAACGGATTCAGGTGCGATCCAATGATGAGGTCCGCCAGTTGGCCGACACAACCAACGAGCTTCTTGCACAGGTCGGCAGACAGAACTGGGCCAAGGATCATATTTCGGTTATGTCAACGCTTCTTCAATCGTCCGATCGCGTGGAGACGGCCGTACAGTTTTTCATCCATAAGCTGGCTTTAATTATGAAGCTGCCGTACGGTGCCGTTTTTATTAACCGGGGTGGATCGGAACTGGTAAAGGCAGCTGCTTTTGCCGATCCGGATGGCGAGCCTTGGAACAAGGTCAGAGATCGCTTTTTGCCTGGTGAAGGTTTGGTGGGACAATGCATGCTGGAGCAGCGAATGATTATTCTGGACGATATCCCACCTAACTATGTGCGGATTGAATCGGGGCTGGGTGATGCTGAGCCTACTACGCTGCTGCTGGCGCCCGTTATGTTTGAAGGACAAGTTCTTGGTGTGATTGAATTGGCCAAGTTCAAGCCCTTCGATGAGCTGGAAATTCAGCTGATCGAACAACTGAATTTTCAGCTTGGGGTAACCTTGAACTCGATTCAAAGCAAAATGGAAATCCAGCAATTGTATCATGAATCCCAAACGCTGAATGAGGAGCTTCAGAGTCAGACCGAAGAACTGCAGGCGCAGACCGAGGAGCTGCAAACCCATTCCGCAGAAATGCATATGCTGAACGAACGCTTAGGGGCCCAGAAGGAGGCCGCTTTAATTGCAGCCAGCGAATTGGAAAAATACACGAAAGAGCTGGAGAAGAGTTCGAAATATAAGTCTCAATTTCTGGCCAATATGTCCCATGAACTGCGGACACCGCTGAACAGCATGTTAATTCTTTCCCAGATTTTAGCTGAGAACAAGCAGGGGAACCTGACAGAGGAAGAGCAGCATTACGCTTCCGTCATTCATAATTCAGGCAGTGAATTGCTGAATTTAATCAATGATATTCTGGATCTGTCCAAGGTCGAGGCCGGAAAGATGCAGATCGAAATGGACTTGGTGAATTTGACGGAGCTCCCAGAACTGATGGAAGGCTATTTCTCCAAAAGCGCGGAATCCAAAAATCTGAAATTTGATATTGAGATGGCCAACGATTTACCAGACATGATGTACAGCGATGGGATGCGGCTGCATCAAATTCTGCGTAATTTGCTCTCGAATGCGATTAAGTTCACGGAGAGCGGCAGCGTTAAATTACGGGTGAAGAAGATGAATTCGATTGTTACCTCGGATTTTGTGATCAGTGGCGACGTCATTGCTTTTTCCGTTGAGGATACAGGCATCGGGATTGCCGCAGAACATCTTCAACCGATCTTCGAAGCGTTCCAGCAAGGCGAAGAGACCACCGCCAGAAGATTCGGGGGAACGGGCCTCGGCTTATCCATCTCGCTGCATTTAGCGAAGCTGCTGGGCGGGTATATTACCGTGGAGAGCGAGGAAGGAATCGGGAGCACGTTTGTTTTATATTTACCGCTGCTAACGGAATATGGCACCAGCGAAAGTATGTTTATGCTGCCTGAAGTGGCTGCCACTTCAAGCAACGCCAGTTGGAGTGATCTCCCTATGGAGGCATTCGATATGGAAGTAACTAGCCGATTGGAGCTCAAAACCGTATTGATCGTGGATGATGATATTCGGAACGTGTACGGTTTGACCAATGTGCTAGAGAAACTCCAGATGACCGTGCATACTGCTCAGAACGGGTTTGAATGCTTGGAGATGTTATACAAACATCAAACCATCGATGCGGTGCTGCTGGATATGGTCATGCCGGAAATGGATGGAGTCGAAACGATGAAGCGGATTCGCGAGAACCCGGAATGGGCGGAACTTCCCATTATCGCGATGAGCTCCAACACGATGAGGGATACGGATCAATTTCTTGCAGACGGCGCGAATGGATATCTTCACAAACCCATTCATATCCAAGAAGTGATCCAGACGCTTCAACAATGGATTGGGGATTAAGGGAATCAATCGTATGTTTTACCTGTGGTGGTAGCTTAGGATTATGTTGTGATGTCGTAAGTTGACGAATGCAAGCCAATTGTTTTATGATGGATTCATAGCAGCAACATAAAGCGGCGTGTTACCTTAACAGGGCATGAGCCAAGAAGAGACAGCTTTCACATGGGGTCTTTTCTTGGCTTTTTTAATGTTTTGGGGAATAAGTATAGCAGCATTTCTATGGACATGAATCCTTCGCCGTTTCACTGATTAAACTTAAAGGAAAGGGGGAAGTTTATGAGCGGGATCGAGTTGTTTACAGTCGTACGTGTTATTGGTAACAATGTCGTGATGGTCACCGGCGGTAAGAAAGAATCGGAATACGTCATCTTAGGCAAAGGCATTGGCTTCGGCGCCAAAGCAGGCGGAACGATCGCTTCGGATGATAAGCGGATTGAGAAGCTCTTCAGGCTGGAGGATCGGGAGCAGTGGAGTCAAGCTCACCATCTGCTGGAAGAATTTGATCCACTGGTAATGGAGATCACGGATCAGATACTCAATATCATTGGACAGGAATTTCCGGGCACATTAAATGACAAGGTGTACCTGGCACTTCCAAGCCATATCCAGTTTACGATATACAGAATCCGTAAAGGCATGGATATTATTAATCCTTTCCTTGAAGAAACCCGGATCAGCTTCCCAAGAGAATATGATATCGCAGCCAAGGCAGCGGAATTGATCGGCCAGACCTTCGATATCGAAGTTCCGGAGGATGAGATCGGCTTTTTGACCTATCATGTGTATTCAGCTGTCAGCCATGTGCCCGTAGGCCATCTGGTGAAGGCATCGAATGTGGTGGGAAGCCTGGTAAGGTATATTGAAGAGGAACGGCAGGTTGCTTTTGACCGGGGAAGCATGGACTATGTCCGTCTTCTGATGCATTTGAGGTTCTCGGTAGACCGTATGTTGAATCAAGAAATCCATGTGGATAATCCGTTCGCGGACCAGATCCGCTCCAAGTTCACGAATGAGTATGGTCTGGCTACACGCCTCGCAGGCATGATGGAGAAAGAACTCGGCAAGAAAGTACCTGAAGCGGAGGTTTGCTTTCTAGCGATGCATCTATATCGGCTCTTCACAGGCCGGCTACAGCAAAAGAATCAACCCAGGGAGGAATCTTAATATGTTTGATCGTTGGAAAAAGAAAAAAACAGCTACTGCCATTCAACTTACAGCACCATTGTCGGGTAAAGCTGTGCCTTTATCACAAGTACCCGATGAGGCATTTGCTGCTGGTCATATGGGCCAAGGCATTGCCATCGAGCCTTCCGAAGGCAAATTAATTGCGCCTTTTGATGGGACGGTTGCGCATGTCATCAAATCCAAGCATGCCGTGATGCTGGAGGATCCGGCGACCGGTTTGCAGTATTTATTCCACATCGGGATTAATACAGTCGGTTTGAAAGGTGAAGGTTTCACAAGCCATGTTCAAGCAGGCGATCAGGTGAAGTCGGGTCAGACGCTCATCGAATTCGACATGGCTGCAATCCAAGCCGCAGGTTATCCGACGATTACCCCGATTATTGTGACCAATGCGGATGAGGTGGCTTCCAAGGTTGACGGTCAGACCGGCAGTGTCGTGTCCGGCCAGGATCCTGTCATGACCATTGAATTGAAATAGTTCAATTCTATAGGCGATTGATTTAAATATTGGTTATTGACAAAACAGGAAGACGTGAATTAAGATAACAGCATCAAAAGAATACGTTTTAAGGCGTGTTACCATAAACATGGGCATGAGCCAAGAAGAAACGGACTATAACTTTTATAGTTACCGTGCTTCTTGGCTTTTTTTGTTGGTATAGAATCATGATGGCATCCATGCCGCCTTAAAATGATGAATACATGTACTACCAAGGAGGAGGATTTTCTGAGTCTTTTTGTTCCTTGATCGAAGGGAATAAATGGTTATTCATTCGACGCATTATGTAAACGGTTTCAGTAAAAGCTAAATTATTGAAGTTGAAAGGATGATTGACATGCTGGCTAAATTGCAAAAGCTGGGTAAGTCCCTTATGCTGCCGGTGGCCACCTTGCCTGCGGCAGGTATCTTGCAGGGGCTTGGAATGATCGACTATCAAAAAGATATACCTTTGGGTGCCCTAGGCGCTTTTCTAAATCAATATGTAACTCCGTTCATGACCTCTGGTGCCCTTGCGATTCTGGATAATCTGCCGTTTATCTTTGCAATCGGCGTTGCAATCGGGTTCGCCGGAGACGCCGTTGCGGCTCTATCTGCTCTTATTGGGTACATGGTGCTTACTAGAGTACTGGAACAAGTGCCGCTGCAAATGCCGTTTATACCGGATGACGTGAAGCTGAATATGGGCGTTCTTGGCGGTCTCTTTGTCGGTATGTGGTCCGCATACCTGTATAATAAATTCCACAAGATTAAAATGCCGGATTGGCTGGGCTTCTTTGCAGGTAAACGCTTCGTTCCGATTATCACAGCAGCCTCCACGATGGTGCTTGCGGTTCTGATCGGTTTGATTTGGAGCCCAATCCAGGATGGCATTTCCGTCTTCGGCAACTGGGTTGTCGGCCTTGGAGGCATCGGATCGTTCATTTTCGGTACGGCCAACCGCTTGCTGATCCCTCTGGGTCTGCACCACGTATTAAACTCCATCGCCTGGTTCCAGATCGGCGATTACACGAATGCCGCGGGCGAAGTCGTTCATGGCGACCTGTGGCGTTTCTTTGCGGGAGACCCGGCGGCTGGTATGTTCATGTCCGGTTTCTTCCCGATCATGATGTTTGCGATGCCGGCTGCGGCGCTGGCCTTTATGCATACCGCCAAGCCGTCCAAACGCAAGCTCGTCGGCTCCATCTTTATCGGTTCGGCAGTGGCATCGTTCCTGACCGGTATCACCGAACCGCTTGAATTCGCGTTTATGTTTATTGCTCCTGTATTATATGTGGTGCATGCGATTTTAACAGGCCTTTCCGGACTGATCATGTATGTCCTGGATGTGCATTTGGGCTTCTCGTTCTCGGCGGGCCTGATCGACTACCTGGTGAATCTGAAGCTGTCTACCAATGCTTGGCTGCTCCTGCCGGTAGGCTTGGCTTTCGGTGTCGTTTACTATCTGCTGTTCAGAATCCTCATTGTCAAGCTGAACTTGAAAACGCCTGGACGCGAGGAGGACGACGACTTGGATACGGTTTCTGACGATGCTGATACAGATGCCCCGTCCCCTTCCGGCGCAGTATCCAATGAGTCCAAGGCGGCCAAGGTTCTGCAAAACATCGGCGGAGAAGATAACATTGTCAGCGTCGATGCTTGTATCACACGCCTTCGTCTGGTTGTTAAGGACGAGAAGGCCGTTAAGGATTCGGAGTTGAAAAAATTAGGAGCATCCGGTGTCATGCGTCTGGGTCAGGGTGCGGTTCAGGTCGTATTCGGACCGCAGGCGGAATCCATTAAAGACGACATCAAGGAAATTATGAAGAAATAAACGAACAGCAAAAGAAGCAGGCCGATAAAGGTCTGCTTCTTTTTGTTGTTATCACATTTCGGGCAAAAGCAGCTAGATCAGGACGCGCGTTTATCGGTTCAGGCTTTTGCGTTGTCCCCAGTATCGGATATTGACATCGATGTCAAACTCGAGCGCCGTTTCGTCGTAGATATCCTTTTTATCTTTCGCTAATTTCTTCCAGAGCTTCGGATCGGTTCGGTACAATTGAAGACATAGGTCGTAGGGATCCGCGTGGATCAATGCTGCTTTATGGAAGGTATTATGCATTTCTTTTCGCAGGGTATCTTCCGTTAGGCGCTTCATCTCCTTAATTCCCACCTTCTTGTACATATTCTGCACCGTCCCGATTACGTTAAGTTTGATTCGATATGAAGCATCGTTGGGTCTGCGGATAACATCAATCGAGGATTGCGGGTTCTCCAGTTTTATACTTCCGATCGCTTCGCCATTCGTCTGAACAACGATGGCAGCGTGGGTTTGAGGCGATGCTAACCAGCGGATGCCCAGCAGATCGGATCGTTTGAGCCAGCCCATCATTTCCTTGTTCTTGATCAGAAAGCCGCCGTTCACTTCCAAAATCGGATGCTGCTTCAGATTTTCAGACCAGTTCTGATTCGAAATATGAAGGGAGGGCAACACGACGGTAGCGGCTTTTTCCCGGTAGAGACGAATAAAGTTCACGAATTGAATCGGACGTATAAACGAGAACTGGATATAGCTTTCTCTGGGTTCATGAAGCAGCGAATGCAGGGGTGAGAGCTGGAAGAACGGCGACACCGAAAAGAGATCCTCCATTTTGTCCTTGGTGCCATAAATCCATTTCGTGTAACGGATTTCCTGCGAACGATTAGTCAAGTCGAACACTTGGGACAACTGCTGAGGTTTTAACACCGATTCCGAAAGGACCAGAGCCGTGACATGGCCCCAAGAGACCCGCTGCTGACTCGATGTATATAAATCGATCAGGGCTTCAGTCAAAGTGGTGCCGGTTCCTCGGCCGACCCAAATCGGCGCTTTCTCAGTTGGCTTACTGCTTTCTTGTTTGGCAATCGTTGCGAAGTCCAGCATCTGCACATAGATAATATACTTGTCGTCCTTATAATCGACGCCCATAGCCGTAATATAGTTGATATCCTGAACTTCTTTGTTGTCCCAGCAGCCTGAGAGCAGCAAAGATACTATACATACGAGAATCCATGCCCGTTTCATAGCGCTCCGCCTTTTTTTCGTTTCCCCGGAACTCGCATGAGATTGCCCAAGATTTTGGATATAGAGAAGGGGGAGAAGGGGGCAAGGTATGGCTGTCCGAAGGGATTATGGTGGGCTGCATACTGAACGATGATAAAGACCGCTATGAAGAAGCCGAATAACCCGAATAGGGAGGAAAGGGTAAGGACAAAAAAGCGAAGAATCGTCTGAGAGACAACAAAATCCTGATTGGAGTGGGTAGAGCCCGCAACAAAGGCCAGTGCGCCGATCACGGTCATCGTCGGGGAGAAAAAACCGCCACGTATCGCGGCGTCGCCGATGATGATACCGGAAACGACCGTTATGGTTGACGCGATTGGAGAAGGCATCTGCATACCGGCTTCCCGCAGCAAGGTGAGCAGGAACAGAATGACCAGCATTTCGATTCCGGTCGGTATGGGCATTCCTAGCCGGGTATTGGCGATGGTTGCGAGCAAGGGAAAAGGAATTTGATCCTGATGAAACGACATCAAAGTAATATAAAATCCTGGGAGCAGAACGGAGATCAAGAATCCAACCAGCCTCAAAATTCTCCAGGGCATGACGAAATAAAACGGCATTTGGGGATCCTCCGCGGCAAACAGCAGCTGCATGAAGCTGGCAGGCGCAATCAATATCACGGGGCTTCCCTGCATAATAATGATTAAACGTCCGCGCGTTAAAGAATCGTATGCTAAATCCGTCCTGCCCGTATAATCGAACATCGGGAGTACCGTGAAGCGATACGGCGATAAATGTTCTGCAAGCTCGCCGATGCCCACGGGAGGGTCACCGGTGAAATTATTTAGTTTATCCACGACTTCCTTGACGGTCTCCGGTACCACCTTGTCCTTTATATACATGATGCCGACGGAGGTTTTGCTCTTGTCGCCCAGCTTAAAGGAGGAATAGACAAGCCCGGGAGATTTCAACCGTTTCCTTATAAGCGATACATTGATATCCAGATCCTCGATAAATCCGTCGCGGGGTCCTTTGACAGAGGTTTCGGAGGCACTCTCTTCCGGTGTACGTCCAATACTTTTACTAGCGCTGTAAGAATACAGCTTGTTGTCCTTTGGAAAATACAACGCAACATAGCCAGAGTAAACAATATCATCGACCGATTCCATGTTGGACTCGGAAGTGTCCAGGGTAAGATGATATTCCAGATGCTTTGGATCGAACGGCTGCATTTGGGGAACGGATAAATTCCATTCTTTGCTGATAACAGGCAGCAGAATCTTGGACATCATCTGCGAATCGCACATCATCGGACTGTAAAGCATGATCGCCCATGGCAGCGTATCGCCTTCGGCACCCGGATAAGACGTAATATAGATGTCATCGGAATCGGCATAACGCTCTCGGAATTGTTGTTCTGTTATAGTCATTGTTGAGGTTCTCCTTTCGCTGAACTCTGTTGTTGTTGTTGTTGTTGTTGTTGCGGCTTACGGATCAAGAAGAACAAGAGGAGACTTAAGACGGTGATATAGAGAGTGGACGCCGGTAAAAAATAGTCAGCCATTACATAATACATTTTGAGATTGCTGATCGGGGAAGCGCACAAAATAATAAGGAGCGTGGAGACGGCTAATACGCCGACACTTTGCTTGGACTTGGGAAGCAGGGTTTCGCAAAGAAAAAATATCGAAATCGAAATGGAGATATAAGCTCCGCTAAGCCATTGGAAAATCGATAAAAAATCGACATGCTCCACGAATTTGCCTAACTTTACGAGACGCCACTGTTCATAGGCAGGATACCGCTGAAGCTTCATTTCTTCCGGTCCAAATTCGGCAATGCCGCCGATCGTGGGTCCAAACGTCAGGAAGATGAGGACAAGATGGATCAGCAGGATCGTAAGGAAACTGGGCTTTTTATGAAGATGAGGGCGAAGAAATAATATTAATATAAATTGGGACAGTCCCCCGAACATGACGGGGATCCCGCTGAGGACCGGCAGGAAGCCGTCTTCAAGGACAGGCAGCAAATAGCTGTAATTTTTCACTTTCAGGTTGGACAAGGATACGAATATGCCTAGCATTACCACGAAAGGAAGCAAGATTCCGGCTGAAACGCCGATGGTCTTTATGCCGTGATTTACGCTGACAAGACATAACACCATGAGTATCAACGCGGTAGCAATAACAGGAGTTTGGATCATATAGGTCGACTTTGTCCAATCGATAACTTCCTTTAAGGTATAAAAGGCAAAAGTGAAAAAATACAAACCGGACATACTCATCGCCAGTATTCGAGCGCCTCTGCCGCTGCTTTCGTCCAACGCTTGCGTGATGGAACGGTTGCCGACCTTTTGAATGATCCGGTAAATAAGCAGAATCCAGGGCATGAATAATACGGCTGACACGATAATGGTGACCCAGGCATCCCGTCCGGATTTCTCCAGAAGCACGGGTATGATCATGACATGGTTGGTCAAGCCGGCCGTAAGCATCATAATCATAAACGCCTGATTTGTTGGAATACCCCGAGCTCCTGACATGTGTGCTCCCCCATTTCAGCTTTCTTCCAATTAGGTTTCTCGGGGAACAACCAAAATATGCGAGAACACCCAGCCACAGGCTGGATATGAGCTTAATTCCATGGCTTCTCTTTTGCCAAAAGGCATTTTTAGGTTGGGATCCGCGGTACATAAATCACGGAGGTTCCCTTCATAATAAGGAAAGTTTTGAACGAACCCATAACAATAATCTGGAGGACTGAACCGTGAACAAAGGGGCGAAGACGGAGGCAGGGAACTTGAGATGGTGGCAGCTATCGCTGCTGGGGGTTGCATCAACGATCGGCACAGGCTATTTTCTTGGATCCGCATTAGGGATCAGGCTTGGAGGACCGGCTTTTCTTCTTTCGATTATATTGGCGGCGACAGCCACCTTCTTCGTGTTTGATGTGCTGTCACGAATGACGGCCGACGACCCGCAGAAGGGCTCTTTCCGGACCTATGCCAAAAAAGCCTATGGCCGATGGGCAGGCTTCTCTACAGGGTGGATGTACTGGTGTTCCGAAGTGTTGATTATGGGGAGCCAGATGACGGCGCTTGCGATATTCTCGCGTTTTTGGTTTCCAGGCGTTCCGATGTGGATATTTGCGTCAGGTTTTGCCGTATTGGGACTGTTTGTCATATGGATCGGGAACAAAGGCTTCGACCGGCTGGAGAATGTATTGGCTGTGATTAAGGTCGCCGCGATTGTCATGTTTCTCGTTATTGCTGCTGCCACCTTGATGGGGTGGTTAAAAGGAGGGACGAAGCCGCACGTTCCAGGCAGCTTCAATGCCTTTTTTCCGGCAGGTGGCATGGGCATGTGGTCGTCTCTGATTTTTGCATTTTATGCCTTTGGCGGAATTGAAGTCATGGGGGTCATGGCGATTCGCTTGAAGAATCCGAAGGAAGCGCCCAAAGCGGGTAGAGTGATGATTCTGCTGCTATCCATCGTATACGTACTTTCGATTGGCATGGCGGTGATTATGGTGGCCTGGAACCAATTCTCCACGACGAAAAGTCCCTTTGTTGTGGCGCTAAGCTCTTACCAGCTTCCTTTTATCCCGCATATATTTAATGCTGTATTGATTATAGCCGGTTTCTCAACCATGGTGGCTTCGCTGTATGCTGTGACCACAATGCTCGTTACGTTATCCGAAGATAAGGACGCTCCCAAGCTTTTTTCCAGGAAAAAGTTTAAAAGGGATACGCCCATATACGCACTATCCCTTACAGCTATCGGATTGATTGTATCCATTGTGTTGTCTCTGCTCATGCCAGGCAAGATTTATGAGTATCTGACCACGGGTGCAGGACTGATGCTGCTGTATAACTGGTTCTTCATCCTCATATCGGCAGGCCGACTCATAGAGCTTACGGTTTGGGGAAAGATCAAAAGATACATCGGGATGCTTTTGATCGCGGCAGCCGTCAGTGGAACCGCACTGCACCCTACGAGTCGCCCGGGGCTCTGGATCAGTCTTGGGTTTATCCTCGTAATCGGTCTGGTTGTCCTATGCATGCGCTCCGTGTGGAAGAAATCCGGCCAAGGCCACGCCAGGGAGGCGGACAAGCCCAAGCTTCGTCCCAAACCGGCCCGTTAGAATATGAGCGGATATAGCAGGGCGAGAGCCCGAATTCCAAAATAGACGCCAAAGATGATCAACGAGATTCCGGAAAGAATGGAGACCAGGGAGAGCGCTCTATTGCTCAAATATCGGCGGAATACACTGCCGAGCGCAGCCATGAACAAATCCCATATCACAACCCCGGCGATGACGGCCACGCTGTAGAGAAACAGATTGGCGGATCCGTCGTCCGCTGCGGTTTTTACGAGAATGGAGCCGTAGATGCCCAGCCAGAACAGGATCGTCATCGGATTGGACACGGACATGAGAAACCCGGAGAGCATGCTTTTCCACAACGAATCTTCATTGCTGTCTTGACTGATCGTCACTTTATTGGCATTCAGGATGCTTTCCAGCCCGGAATAGATAAGAACAAAAGCGCCGAACAGCCACAGGAAGGTCTGCATGAACGGTGTATTCAGAAAGTGAACAACGCCCAGGTAGACCAGGATCATATAAAGGATGTCCGCCAGGACCGCACCGATTCCGAACAGCCATGCATGCCAAAAACCTTTCTTGATCCCCTTGTCGAGCTGCGCTGCATTGACCGGGCCTACGGGGGCTGATAGAGAAAGTCCCAGAATCATGTAGCTAATAAAAATACTCATTGACTTCCACCTCTCGTCATGAACATGGATAAGAAAGCTTGTACCTTCATGCTCGTACATTGTATTCAGCACCAGGACAAACTAAAACTTATGGTTGGAAATTTTTTTCTGTCCGCAACAGACCAACAAACCGCGCAGTTCACCTGCGCGGTTTTATTTGAATTCGTTTATTTGGTAGGATATAGATTAGTGACAGAAAGCAGATATCCCAGCATTTCATATCATGAAGAAGGGGTCAATCAAGATGAGTCATCCATTTCGGATTACGGTATTGTCAGACACCCATTTGCCAAGAAAAGCGAAAGAGCTTCCAGCCTCGCTGCTTGAAGATGCAAGACATTCGGATCTTATTCTTCATGCTGGAGACTGGTCCAATTGGGAGCTCTATGAACAGCTTAGTCAATATGCTCCGGTGGAAGGAGTAGCCGGAAACGTTGACGACGAGCGGATCATAGAACGGTTAGGTTACAAGAAGCTGGTCGAAATCGAAGGCAAACGCATCGGTATTGTGCATGGGCACGGACAAGGAGGAACAACCCCCTCCCGCGCAAGGAAAGCTTTTGCGGACACGGAGGTGGATTGTATCTTGTTCGGTCACTCCCATATCCCGTTTAAAGAACATGTACAAGGGGTGCTGCTCTTCAATCCCGGTTCCGCCACGGATAAAAGGCGCCAGCCCCGGTACTCCTATGGAAGGATTCTCATCCTGAACGGAATGCTGGAGGCGCATCATATTTTTTACGATTAGAAGTAAACGTTTAAAAGGCGTTGGTAAAATCAGTAAGGGGTTGCCTGCTTTTGAAAGATCCCGTATGAGGTTAATTAATAGAAGTCCCCGATATGGTAAATCATGTGGATGAGAGGATTGTTATGTTAAAGGAAGAAAAGCATAAACATGTGATTCAGGTGGGGCTGTCCGGATGGGGAGATCATGACAAGCTGTATGATGAAGGGGCGAGGCCTTCGGACAGGCTGGAAATGTACAGCCGACATTTTCCCATCGTGGAGATGGACAATTCGTTCTATGCCATACCTTCACCGGAACAAATGAATAAGTGGGCAGCTGCCGTCCCAGACCACTTTGGTTTTATTGTTAAAGCTTATCAAGGCATGACAGGTCATGCACGCGGCCAGGGCAAGGACAGATACCCGAGCGTCAAAACGATGTTTGATCATTTGCTCACATCAGTCGAGGAATTGCGGGCTGCGGGTAAATTAAGAACCGTTCTTTTTCAATACCCGCCATGGTTCGGTTGTGAACGCAAACATGTGGACATTCTGAAGCGTACGCGGGAGTGGATGAAGGATGTTCCGATAGCCCTGGAATTTCGGCATCAGAGCTGGTATGCGCGGGAGTTTCGGGAGAAGACGCTTGAGTTTATGCGAAGCGAGGGCTGGATTCACAGCATAGCCGACGAGCCGCAAGCAGGCATTGGATCCGTACCGGTCGTGCTTGAGACATCGGGTACAGAGGCTGTGATGATCCGGATGCATGGACGTAACGCCGAAGGGTGGCATTCCAGCGGTCAGCCCAACTGGCGTGAGGTGCGCTATTTATACCGTTACAGTTTAGAGGAATTGGAGCAGTGGAAGGTATGGATAGAGCAATTGCTTGAGAAGTCAAAGCAGTGCTGGATTATATTCAATAACAATTCGGGAGGCGATGCTTCCGACAACGCCAAACAGCTTCTCCAGCTGCTGGGGATGGATACCGGACCCGAACCGCTGCGGCAGATGGACTGGCTGGAAGTGGATATTTTTTCAGATAAATGACTTTAATTGGAATCCCGTACAGGGAATTGGGAGGGTCACGGACAAATCGTCAAAAAATTGACGCAAATTCATCTGTTTCTGAGATCATTATTATATATAAAGGGTATTTTCGGTATTGAGGCCAAGTGTATTATAATGTAATTGTAAGAAAACGTTTATTTAATGTAAAATATGAAATTCCGTCCTTGAGCAATCAAAATAATCTGACGGAGGGAGTCAGCGATGAAGACCCTTGACAGAATGACAGAGGGACCTTGGCAGAAATATCACGGTCCGAACTTGGGGTACATTCAAGATCAGTATGAGAAGTTTTTGCAAGACCCGCAATCTGTGGAGCCAGGATACCGTGAGCTGTTCGCCAGCTGGGGACCGCCTCCATCTTTGGAAAACAATGAAAAGAAAGCGGATTCGCAGGGACAAGGTGTTAGCTACGACCCGCAATTACTGAAAAAAGGGGTAGCTGCCGGCAAACTGGTATGGAACATTAGAACCTACGGTCATCTGGCCGCCGACATTGATCCGATTGGAATTGGAAACGAAGCTGACACGCGTCTGCTTCAACCAGAAAGCTACCAACTCAGCCAAGCGGATTTGGCAGCCCTGCCTGCAGAGATCGTCTGGGAGGAGGCTCCTAGCGATATCAAGAATGGCTTAGAGGCAATCCAGCGGCTGTTACAACTATATACAGGCTCCATTGCCTATGAATTTAGCCACGTTCATGATGAAGAAGAACGCAAATGGCTCAACGAGCAGGCTGAATCGGGACGTTATTTGTCCGGCATGAGCGTAGACGAGCGCAAAGGGCTTTTGAAGAAGCTGCTTGAGGCCGAGCAATTCGAGGAATTCCTGCACCGCACGTTCGTAGGTGCGAAGCGCTTCTCGGTTGAGGGCAACGAAGCACTCGTGCCGCTGCTTGACGAGATCGTTCGCCAAATGGCCGAAGTGGATGTTAACTCCATCCTCGTGGGGATGGCACACCGTGGTCGCTTGAACGTCCTGGCTCATGTGCTGGGCAAGGATTACAGTAAAATTTTCTCGGAGTTCATGCACTCTCCGAATAAACATCTCGTTCCATCCGAAGGCTCCATGGGCATTAACTACGGCTGGACAGGGGACGTGAAGTATCATTTGGGTGCGGACCGTTATCTGAAGAAGGATGAAGCACGGCAGGTTCGCATTACGCTCGCGAACAACCCGAGTCACCTGGAATATGTCAATCCGGTGGTAGAGGGCTTTGCTCGTGCTGCTCAGGAGGATCGCAGTGAAGCGGGATATCCGAAGCAGGATGTAAACAAAGCGCTTAGCATTCAGATACATGGTGATTCCGCGTTCCCTGGGGAAGGGATCGTGCCGGAAACCTTGAACTTTAATAAACTGCCGGCGTTCCGTACGGGCGGATCGATTCACATTATCGTGAATAACCGTATCGGATTCACGACGGAAGGCAGAGATTCCAGATCGACTCATTATGCGAGTGATTTGGCGAAAGGATATGAGATTCCGATTATCCACGTGAATGCGGATGATCCGGAAGCATGTATCGCGGTTGCTCGTCTTGCGAGCGATTATCGCAACAAGTTCAAGAAGAGCATTCTGATCGATCTTGTGGGCTACCGGAAATATGGCCACAACGAAACCGATGATCCGGAAACAACCCAACCGCTGATCTATCAGAAGGTGAAGAATCATCCAACCGTCAGCACCATTTATATGAAGAAGCTGGTGGATGGAAACATTCTGACCCAAGAACAAGTGGACGGTCTGAAGAATAGCGTCCTGGAGGTCCTCAAGAATTCTTACGAGAGCGTGAAGTTGAAGGATCCTGTTGATCAGATCCTGCTTGGATTGAACGCTACGGACGGTAAATCCAAGACCGAAGCAGCTACGAATGTATCTGCAGAAGTGCTGCGCGGGATTAATCGCGAGCTCCTGCAGTGGCCGGAAGGCTTTACGGTATATCCGAAGCTTCAACGTATCCTCGAGCGCCGCAGCAACTCGCTCGACGAAGGCGAGAAGGTGGACTGGGGCCATGCCGAAACGCTGGCATTCGCTACGATTCTTGCAGACGGCAAGCCGATCCGGATTACGGGACAGGATGCTGAACGTGCAACATTTGCCCATCGTAACCTCGTGCTTCATGATGCGGTTAATGGGGAGACCTTCTGCCCGCTGCACCGGTTGCCGCAAGCCAAGGCTTCGTTCGCGATCCATAACAGCCCGTTAACCGAAGCAGCCGTTGTTGGATTTGAATATGGCTACAATGTGTACTCTCCTGAGACCTTGGTTATCTGGGAAGCGCAGTATGGCGATTTCGTTAACTGTGCCCAAGTCATCATTGACCAGTTCATCACAGCCGGCCGCTCGAAATGGAGACAGAAGTCCAGCTTGGTTATGCTGCTTCCTCATGGGTATGAAGGGAATGGTCCTGAGCACTCCAGTGCAAGATTGGAACGCTTCCTCCAGCTGAGTGGAGAAGACAACTGGACGGTTGCGAATCTGACTTCCGCTGCCCAGTATTTCCATCTGCTGCGCAAACAGGCTTCATTGACCGAAACGGAAGATGCCAAACCGCTGGTGATTATGGCTCCGAAGAGCTTGATTCGTAATCCGCGCGTGGCATCGCCTGTGAACGCGTTCAGTGAGGGCGGTTTCCAGAAAGTGATGGAACAGCCGGGTCTTGGCCAATCACCGAAGAAGGTGGAACGCCTGGTGCTGTGCTCGGGGAAAGTTGCGATCGATTTGGAGGATGCACTGGATAAACAGAAGGATCAGGATCAGTCCTGGATTCATATTCTTCGTGTGGAACAGCTGTATCCGTTCCCTAAAGAAGAAATTTCCCGTGTATTGCAGAAGTATCCGAACCTGAAAGAGATTCTGTGGGTTCAGGAAGAACCTCAGAACATGGGCAGCTGGAGCTTCATGGAACCAAGAATTCGTGAAATTGCACCTAAAGGCACAGAGGTCCGTTACAGCGGACGTCCTGAGCGTTCGAGCCCTGCTAGCGGCTATCAGGATGTTCATGCTTATGAGCAACAGACCATCATTTCTTTTGCCCTTAATCGTAAAACTATAAATCAAGAGATCTCATTGGGGAGGTAGCGGCTGTGAGCGAAATTACTGTACCAGCTATGGGCGAATCCATCACCGAAGGAACGATATTCAAATGGCACGTTAAAGAAGGGGATAGCGTTAACATCGGTGATGTGCTGCTCGAGTTAGAAACGGATAAGGTTAATCTTGAAATTAGCGCAGAGTCAGAAGGCGTTGTGGAAAAAATCCTTCGTCAAGAAGGGGAGAATGTAACGATCGGTGAAGTGATCGGTCAAATTTCTCCGCAGGAAGGCGTTGCAAGCGCACCGGCATCGAAGGCAGCTGAAGCTCCTGCATCCGCGCAAACGGCGGCTGCTCCGGCACCGGCGGCAGAAGCGCCGAAGCCGCAAGCTCCGGTACCGGCTCAGAACGAGGAAGGAGCGGGTCTGACTGCATCGCCATCCGCACGCAAACTGGCTCGTGAACGCGGGATTGATCTAGACCAGGTACAGGGCCGCGACCCGATCGGTCGGATTTACCATGATGATGTGAAGAATCATAATGAAGCCAAGCAGCCTGCAGCACCAAGCAAGCCAGCAGCTTCCACGGCTGCACCGGCAGCACAAGCTCCGGCCGCTGAGTATGGAAAGCCGGTAGAACGCACACGCATGTCCCGCCGTCGTCAAACGATTGCGAATCGTTTGGTCGAAGCGCAGCATACGGCTGCCATGCTGACGACCTTCAATGAAGTGGATATGACAGCAATCCTGGATGTGCGCAAGCGTCGTAAGCAAGCTTTCCAGGAGAAGCATGACGTAGGCCTCGGGTTCATGTCCTTCTTCACCAAAGCGGTTGTAGGTGCGTTGAAGAGGTTCCCGCACCTTAATGCCGAGATCGATGGCGATGATATTGTTGTGAAGAAATTCTATGATATCGGTATTGCGGTATCCGCGAAAGAAGGACTTGTTGTTCCGGTCGTTCGCGATGCTGATCGTCTTGGCTTCGCCGAGATTGAGAAGGAAATCGGCAATCTTGCTGCGAAGGCTCGCAATAATGCGCTGTCCTTGTCTGAGCTGCAAGGCGGTACATTTACGATCACGAATGGCGGCGTCTTCGGTTCGCTGTTGTCTACGCCGATCCTGAATACGCCTCAGGTGGGTATCCTCGGCATGCACAAAATCCAGCTTCGTCCGGTAGCCATTGATGCAGAGCGTATGGAGAATCGTCCTATGATGTATATCGCACTGTCCTATGATCATCGGATCGTTGATGGTTCCGAAGCGGTTCGCTTCCTGGTAACGGTTAAAGAGCTTCTTGAAGATCCAGAGTCGCTGCTGTTGGAAGGTTAATCATCTCAGCTTTGCGACATATTCATAATAAGAAGGCCGCATGGACATTACCATGCGGCCTTCTTATATAAGCGATTAAGATTTTGATTTATTGTTATCGTTTGGATCGGGGAGATCCCGAGGGTTCCAATTCTCAGCCTGAGGCTCCACATCCTGATGTTTCTTCACCTTGTCCCTTTGCTCCTGAGAGTCATTCTCCGTATGCTGCTGATTGCGTACTTCCTCGCTGTTCGGTTGTTTCATGGGAATACCTCCTTCAGTCGATATAGTACATACATACCCGGTATGACAAAATACAAACAGGCATCAGACATCAAGTCATTTGATTTTCATTGGGGTTGAAGTTAACATGGTATCTGATAGTCCATTACATAAAACATGAAAATTATAGATAAATGAGGGGAGAGATAGGCATTATGGCGAATCCATCACAACGTACGCTGCTGTTTACAGGTGCGTATGCGGAAAACAACCAAAGCGGAGTATGCGTATATGAATTTAACGGGGATAGCGGCGAACTGAAGCTGCTTGATGAGGTATCCGGCATTAAGAATCCGACCTTTCTGAACGTAGACCCGGAAGCCAGACGTTTATATGCCATTGGCGAAATTACAGAGGAAGGCGGAAAGACTGGCGAGGTCATCAGCTTTGAGATCGACCCTATTGCCGGCAAGCTGACCGAACGGAACCGGGTTCGCAGTGTGAGCAGCTCTACTTGCCATATCCAGCGAGATGAAGCGAGCAAGCATTTGATTGTTTCGAGTTATCATGGAGGTTTGGTAGGCCTTCATGCAATCGGTACGGATGGACAAGCCGGTGAACTTCTGGATGAGAAGAAACACGCGGATCTCGTTTCTGTACGGGAAGATCAGCAATCCAGAGCGCATTCGGCGTTTTACAGTCCGGATGGTAGATTCGTGTTCGTACAGGACTTGGGACTGGATAAAATTCTCGCTTACACGGTAAGTGAGAATACCCAAGAATTGAGCTTTCATGGCGAAACCCAGCTGGAAGCAGGCCTAGGCCCCCGTCATTTAGCGTTCCATCCAAGCGGTGCATACGCTTATGTCATCAACGAGTTGAATTCCAGTGTCACGGTGCTTCGCTACATCCCGAACGAGGGGCGTTTAGAAATACTGGAAACGATATCGACACTGCCTGCGGATTTTGACGGGGAGAGTTACTGCGCCGAGATTGCCGTGTCTGCGGACGGCAAAACGGTATACGGGTCTAACCGCGGACATGACAGCATTGTTGTATTCTCCGTGCATGAAGATACCGGTCGCTTAAGTCCGGTTCAATATATTTCGACAGAAGGCGGACACCCGCGTCATTTTGCGCTGATGCCTGGGGGCAAGTTCCTGGTTGTCGCCAATAGAGACGGGAATAATCTTGTATTGTTTGATGTGAATCCGGAAGACGGCAAGCTTGCCTTTACGGGATATACAGTCTCGCAATCCAAACCGGTGTGTGTAAAACCGGCGGTATTCCAGCTTTAGGATTGGAAATGCTAGTCATCGAAAGCGAATGATTTCAGAAATCGTTCCCACGGACTCTTGGTATGTTTACCATGATAAGCCGGGGAACGATTTCTTTTTATGGACTGGACATTTTTGGGCAGAGAGAAGATTGATTACGTACATGCATCAAAGGCAGCTCAAGGCAGCCAAGATTCAGACACGGACTCGTTGGGTTATCTATAATCAGGAAAACTTAAACGAGGAGGTTGTGGCAATGTCAACAAAACAACGTTTGGATGGTAAAGTAGCCATCGTAACCGGTGCTGGTTCCGGAATCGGCCAGGCCGCAGCCCTTCTTTTGGCGGAGCAAGGAGCTAAACTGCTGTTGATCGATATTGATCGTGAGCGCGTAGAGAAGGTTAAGCAAACGATTGAACAAGGCGGGGGCGAAGCGCTGACCGGCAACTGTGATATTTCCAAGGCGGAATCGCTAAAGGATTGCTTCAGCCAAGCTGCCGAGAAGTGGGGAAAGATGGATATCGTGTTTGCCAACGCCGGCATCAATGGGACCAAGGCTCCAATCGAGATCATGGAGCTTGATGAATGGGATGCTACGATCAATACCAATCTAAGAGGAACGTTTGCCACGGTAAAATACGCCATTCCCTATTTGAAGGAGCATGGAGGCAGCATCATCATTACCAGCTCCATCAACGGTAACCGGGTGTTTACCGGCTTTGGTTTCTCCGCATACAGCACCACGAAGGCCGGACAGGTTGCTTTCATGAAGATGGCGGCTCTGGAGCTCGCACGTTATAAAATTCGGGTAAATGCCATTTGTCCCGGCGCGATTTCAACCAACATTGATGAGAGCACCATCGAGAAGCCAGAGCTCGACGAGGTGACGATCCCGATTGAATATCCGGAAGGTGACCAGCCGTTGGCGGACGGGCCGGGACAGCCATCACAGGTTGCCCAGCTTGTAGCATTTCTTGCATCGGATGATGCTTCCCATATTACCGGCACTGAAATTTATATCGACGGAGCGGAATCCCTCATTCATTAACCTTCAACAAAGACCGATTTGACAAAACCAGGCGTTTTCCTCATAATGAATGAACGTATTGTCAAATTGAATAGTGGTGATGAAGATGGGGATGGGGATTGTCGTTGTGGAAATATGCGACAGCAACTTGATGAGTGCTTTGGAGCTTGAGCATCTTGAGGAATTGTATCCCGAAATCGCTGTCCTGCGGGCGGATTGCATGAATCTTTGCGGTCTGTGCAAGCTGCGGCCATATGCATTGGTGAATGGTAAACGTGTATTCGCGGCAACGACGGAAGAATGCGTCGAGAAGATCAAAGCTGCTATCGAAGCTGAATTGGCTGTTTTCCATGATATTTAATACGTCTGAATGCAGACGAGATCGTATAGTAAAAGGGCAAGGTGCGAGTGAATCGCACCTTGCCCTTTCGTTTGGTTTAACTATTTATGGCTGGGTTTCGCTCAGGAAGCATTGTGGCTTGCAGCAACAATCTCTTCACACTCCGCAGAGCAGCAGCCATGATGAAGCTCCTCACACTCTTCGCAGCATACATGCTGCAGGTGGCAAGCGTCATTATCGCAGTTGATATACCGGTCTTCCGGCTTCCCACAATGGTGGCATTTACCAACGATGATATCTTCGTCCGTTTGATTGATCGGTACGGCAATACGCTCATCAAATACATAACATTTCCCGTCGAACAGACGGCCTTGTACTTCAGGGTCTTTACCGTAGGTGACAATGCCGCCCTCAAGCTGGGCAACGTCTTTGAAGCCTTCCTTCAGCATGAAGCCGGTCAGCTTCTCGCAGCGAATGCCCCCTGTGCAGTAAGTCAGGATGGTTTTATCCTTGTGCTCGCTCAGGTTCTCGCGAATCCACTCCGGAAACTCTCGGAAGGATTGAACCGCTGGACGTATCGCATTGCGGAAGTGGCCGATATCGTATTCGTAGTCATTCCGTCCGTCGATGACGATCACATCATCACGCTGCAAGTATTCATAGAATTCTTGAGGCGACAAACGGGTTCCGCTGATCTCGTTAGGGTCGAGCTCATCCTCCACCCGGAAGGTAACGAGTTCTTCGCGGTGACGGACAAACATCTTCTTGAATGCATGCCCTTCGGAAGGGTCAATCTTAAACACCATGTCCGCAAATAGCGGGTTGGCGTGCATATCCTGCATATATTGCTCAGTCTGTTTAATCGTACCGGATACCGTACCATTGATGCCTTCGGAGGCAACCAGGATACGTCCTTTGAGTCCAAGATCTTTGCAGTATTGCAGATGCTCGTCTTTAAACGCTTCAGGGTCCGGGATTTGAACAAATTTATAATAGAGAAGGATCTGATAGTTCTGTTGCTCTGACATGATTTAATCACCTGTTCTTTTATATATTCAGCCATACGTGTACCTATAGAATTGTAGTGAATTCACTCCACATAGTCAACTTAAATGTATAGAAAGTTTGCCATGATATGTGAATTTAAGGGGTTTCACGATTGCAGGAAAGCGGTTATGATGAAGGGGTGAGCTTGAGAACACTTTCAATTATTGGAGGCGTTGAACAGCATGGTACATATCGAGCAAAATGCACTCGTATTGTTTCAAGGCGACAGTATTACCGATTGCGGGCGAAATTACGAGGAGTCGGACAGTTTGGGGCATGGATATGCGCTGATGGCTGCTGCCCGGCTTGGTATGGAGCTGCCTTTGAAAAGGCTGCGTTTTGTAAACCGCGGAATCAGCGGTAACCGGGTTGTCGATCTGCGGGGGCGCTGGGAGGAAGATTGCATTGACCTGGATCCGACATGGGTATCCATTCTTGTCGGTATTAATGAGACCGGCAGGAAGTATAACCGTGGTGAAGCAACGTCCGTGGAAGCCTACTATGAAGGGTATCGTGAGCTGCTTATCCAAACCCGCGAGTTAACCGGCGCGAATTTTATTCTCATGGAGCCGTTCTTGCTGCCTGTTACGGAAGCGAAGAAGGAATGGCGGGAGGATCTGGATCCCAAAATTCAGGCCGTTCGCGAATTATCGCGAGAATTTGAGACGTTGTACGTTCCGCTCGACGGCATTTTTGCTGCAGCCAGCTCCAAGATCGAGATGAGTTATTGGGCATCTGACGGAGTTCATCCTTCCCCGGCAGGTCATGCGCTCATGGCAGAAGCGTGGCTAGCGACGATGCAGGGCCGGTCCATTTTGTAGACGCTCCGGATTTTTTCTACTATATAAATCATATTTCGTTTAGCTGACATCCCCGGAAGCGTGTAACGTCCGGGGATGTTCTTTATGTAAACCATTACATGCTTTATAAAATCTTGATTGACGAAAACAATTGGGTACATATAAAATGTTCATAATAGACCGTTGTTCAATAGGAACGACTTATTTTTTGACTTTAATGCTTTCGTCTATGAAAGCGGGGAAGCGTTGTCGCTTTATGTAGAAAATTATTGAAGCGGTTAATTAAAGAGAGGGGATTCATAATGAAGAGAAAAATGTGGTTATCATTTACACTCTCCGCACTGCTGGTTACAGCGGTAGGATGCGGGGACAAGCCGGAAGGCGGCGGTACGACTCAAACGGGAAGCGGCGGAGAAGCGGAGAAGAAATCCTATAGCATCGCTATTTCGCAGATCGTAGAGCATCCATCCTTGGATGCAACGCGGGAAGGCATTCTGGCGGCTTTAAAGGAAGCCGGAATTTCCGAGGAAGACAATACGCTGAAAATCGATTACAACAATGCCCAAGGCGATCCAGCGAACAACTTGTCGATCGGCCAGAAGCTGAAGGATACGAAGTCGGATCTGGTGGTCGCAATCGCAACCCCGTCCGCGCAGGCGGTGGCTGAGAACGTGAAGGAAAGGCCGGTATTGTTCGCAGCGGTGACGGATCCGATTGACGCGAAGCTTGTGAGCGACTTGCAGAAGCCGGGTGGCAACGTCACCGGGGCATCGGATACGAATCCGGAGGCAGCTAAACAGCTGATGGATTTCATCAGTACCAACTTCCCGGACGTGAAGAAGATTGGCCTAGTCATTAATGAAGGGGAAGCCAATGCAGTGGTTATGGCAAAGACGGCTGAAGAGGCGCTTGCCGAGCATGGCATCGAGCTGGTTAAGGCAGCTGTCACAAACACATCGGAAGTGAAACAGGCCGCGGAGTCGTTAGTCGGTAAGGTAGATGCTTACTATATCACGTTGGATAATGTCGTGGTCAGCGGCGTTGACGCGATTATCCAGACGGCACAAAAGAATAAAATTCCGTTCTTCTCCAGCGACCGCGATACGGTGGAGAAGGGGGCTTTTGCAACCGTCGGATTTAAGTACTACGACCACGGATATCAGGTTGGACAGATGGCGGTAGAGATCCTGAAAAACGGCAAAAATCCGGCGGACATGGAAGTGACGAAGCCGGATAAGCTGGATCTGATCTTGAACACGAAGGTTGCGGCTGACTATGGTATTGAAGTGACCGACGCCATGAAACAGGAAGTCAAAGACCCGGACAACAACATCATCGAGTAACTGTAAGGCGCGGAGATAACAGCCCGCGCCTTACTTCTTAATCCTTAAGGAGGTCAATGACATGCTGGATTTCGTGATGAGGCTGGATGGCCCGATTGAATTGGGGCTGCTGTATGCGCTGATGGCACTCGGCGTATATATTACGTTCCGAATTTTGGATTTTCCGGATTTAACAGTGGATGGAAGTTTTACGACAGGCGCAGCGATTGCAGCGATTCTGATTACCAACGGTGTGAATCCATGGCTTGCTACGTTGGCAGCATTTGCCGGAGGCATGTTAGCGGGGATTTGCACAGGCCTGCTGCATACCAAGGGCAAGATCAACGGTTTGCTGTCAGGCATTATTATGATGATTGCCCTGTATTCGATCAATATGAGGATTATGGGTAAGCCAAATATTTCGTTGAGCCAGGAAGCGAATATCTTTGGATCCATTGATCCGATCTATATTATGTTGGTGATTGTGATCATCGGGAAGCTGCTGCTGGATGCATTCTTCCGCACGGATCTTGGTCTTGCGCTGCGTGCGACAGGGGATAACAAGCGGATGATCCGCAGCTTTGGTGCGAATACGGACACCACAACCATTCTGGGGCTCAGCATTTCAAACGGCCTGGTGGCCTTATCTGGCGCAGTTGTCGCCCAGCAATCCAGTTTTGCCGACATTAGCTCCGGTATCGGGATGATTGTTATCGGTTTAGCATCCGTAATTATTGGCGAAGCCGTGCTTGGGACCGGTTCGGTATTCCGGACGACGCTGGCTGTGGTCAGCGGTTCGATTATTTATCGGATTGTCGTTGCCGCTGCGTATGAGATTCCATGGCTGGAAGCTTCGGATTTGAAATTGATCACCGCGATCATCGTCATTATTGCCCTAGTGGTTCCGACCATCAACCGGGCGATGAAACAGCGTTCACAGGCACGGAGGCGCTCAACCGAATTGTTGGCTACGCAAGGGAAGACCAAAGGAGGTGCGCTCTGATGCTGGAAATGAACCGTGTGTCCAAGCTGTTTAATCCGGGAACGGTGGATGAGAAGATCGCTTTGATGGATGTTAATCTTCACTTGAAGCCGGGGGATTTCGTAACGGTTATCGGAAGTAATGGCGCAGGTAAATCCACGCTGATGAATATTATTTCCGGGGTAATGAAGCCGGATGCAGGCGAAGTGCGCATTGACGGCACTTCGATCGGCCATCTGCCGGAATTCCGTCGCAGCCGCTGGATTGGCCGGGTATTTCAGGATCCGATGGCGGGCACTGCGCCGCATATGACCATTGAAGAGAATCTCGCGATGGCTCATCGTCGCGGTCAGTCCCGTGGGCTCAGCATTGGCGTTACAGCCTCCAAGCGGGCGGGCTTCCGCAAGCATTTAGCGCGTCTCGGCATTGGACTTGAGGATCGGCTCCGGGCCAAAGTGGGGATGCTATCCGGAGGGGAGCGTCAAGCACTTAGTTTGCTGATGGCGACCTTCACGCAGCCGCAAATCCTGCTGCTGGATGAACATACGGCAGCGCTTGATCCGGCGCGTGCGGAGCTGATCACCCGGATTACCGATGACATCGTACGCGACATGAAGCTGACCACGCTCATGGTCACGCATAATATGGAGCAAGCCATCCGTCTTGGCAATCGCCTCATTATGATGGATAAGGGGCGCATCATTCTGGATGTGGACGAAGAGCGCAAGAAATCGCTGACGGTGGAGCAGCTGCTCGGGGAATTCGAGCAGATTAGCGGCCATAAGCTGTCGGATGATCGTCTGGTTCTTGGGTAAGGATCTTCCGTTGAGACGGGAAACATTTTAATGAATATAACGCTAAGCCTTCAATCTTGACAGGCTTAGCGTTTTTTTATACGCTAATTTTTTCCTGGCCAGTAAACTATGGAGGTCGGTTAATAATATGACTGGTTTCAGTTCCATCGCTTTTTGCATGGATTCCTGCTAACGTGTTAATGTTGGGTGAGCCACATCTTTTATCGGATAAAGATCAAGAGTGTGCTTTGAAAATACCTGACGACCGCTAATCTTAAACTAGCGGACATTTGAATGTAGGAGGCTTATTCTTCCATGGTCGTTCATAAAGATGATCTGCAAATGAAAATATTATTAGTGGAAGATGATAAAACGATCGCGTCCGGTCTGGAATATTCGCTGCAGCAAGATCGCTTTTCTACCGTTCTTTGCTATGATGTCGTTTCTGCAAAAAAAGTGCTCACTGAAGATATAGATCAATTTGCTTTATGCTTATTTGATTTATCGCTACCGGATGGAAGCGGTTATGAATTGTGCCAAATGGTAAAAGAACGACAAGATATTCCGGTCATCTTTTTAACGGCGATCGACGATGAGGTCAATGTCGTGATGGGGCTTGACATGGGAGCCGATGATTATATTACAAAGCCTTTTCGTATTCGCGAGCTTCTCTCGCGGATCAAGTCCGTCTTGCGGAGATACCATAAGCCGTCCCAGGCCCAAGCTATCATTAGCATTGATCATGTTCGCATGAATACGCTGGAAGGAAAAGTATATAAAAACGGCGCCGAAATTTCATTGACCGCTTTGGAGTATCGCTTATTGTTGATCTTTGGCAACCATATTGGACAAGTTCTCTCAAGAAATCAGCTTTTGGAGCAGATTTGGGACGTGGCAGGCGACTTCGTGAACGACAATACGCTAACGGTATATATCAAAAGGCTAAGGGAAAAGCTGGAGGATGATCCGCAGCATCCCACGATGATCAAAACGGTACGCGGTTTAGGATATAAGGTTGGTGATTAGATGCTGCGTAATCGAGAGATTCAAATTTTATTGTTGATCATGGGTTCAATCAGTTTAACGGGGGGCGTTGCCGCTGCTTTCATTTCGTCTGCTGCTGCGGCGCTCGTTTTCATCATGTCTATTTTACTTATGGGAAGCAGTCTATTATTCACGAGATGGAGATACCGCGAACTTGAAAAGCTGTCCGTCTATTTGCGTGAAATTAGCAGCGGCAATTATTCGCTTGACGCTCGTGATAATCAAGAAGGCGAGCTTAGCATATTAAAGAATGATATTTATAAAGTGACGCTCATGCTATCAGAGCAGCGATCGCTTTTGCAGCGAGACAAAACGGGGCTAACGGATGCCATTTCCGATATCTCTCATCAGCTTAAAACGCCGCTTACCTCCATGACGGTGATGGCGGATTTGTTAAGCAAACCCGACCTGCCTCCAGCGAAAAGAACGAAGTTCACACGGAATATCGGTATTCAGCTTGAACGAATCGATTGGCTTGTTTCTTCCTTATTAAAGCTATCGAAAATCGAAGAAAAGACAATCCAGTTCAAAAAAGATCAGGTATTCGTTAATGAGCTTATACAAAAGGCATTAGAACCGGTGTTGATTCCGATGGAAATCAAGGACCAAGCGGTTTCCATCAAGGGCGATGACAGCGTCTCTTTTGTCGGTGATTTCAAATGGACGGCCGAAGCGATTATCAATATTTTGAAAAATGGCGTCGAGCACACGCATGAAGGCGGACTCATAGCCATTTCTTTTTCCGAAAATGCGTTATTTACGGAAATTATCATTGCTGATAACGGAAAAGGAATTCCAAAAGAAGATTTACCGTATATATTTAAACGTTTTTATAAAGGGAAAAATGCGAGCGAGGGGAGCATCGGCATCGGACTAGCGATGGCTTACAGCATCATTGCGAGTCAGAACGGAGTGATCGATGTGACAAGCAGCAGCGACAAGGGTACACAGTTTCGAATGAAGTTTTATAAACAAGTGATTTAACCGTATGTGACTAAATAGTCATCTTCGCAGTCACTTGAAAGTCATTTTGGACAGGTAAAATGATATCCATCAGCAAAGAGATGGAGGGTTTACATTGGAAATTTTAAAGATAGATCATCTGTCTAAAATATACGGTAAAGGCGAATCGGCGGTAAAGGCGCTTGACGATGTATCCTTTTCGGTCCGAAAAGGTGAATTTGTCGCGATCATCGGCCCGTCCGGATCGGGGAAATCCACACTTCTGCATATGCTGGGCGGTGTGGATCGGCCGACGAGCGGCAAAGTCCTCGTAGAGGATACGGACATGTATAACTTGGATGAAACGCAGCTGGCCATCTTCAGGCGCAGACAAATCGGCCTGATCTACCAGTTTTTTAATCTGATTCCCGTCCTGACAGTGGAAGAGAATATTACGCTGCCGCTCCTGCTTGATGACCAAAAGGTAGACAAAAAGCAGTTGGACGGTCTCGTGAAGACTTTGAATCTGCAACATCGCTTAAACCATCTGCCTAATCAATTATCAGGGGGACAGCAGCAAAGGGTGTCGATCGGCAGAGCGCTCATTAGTAATCCTGCCATTATGCTGGCGGACGAGCCGACCGGGAATCTGGACAGCAAGAATAGCAGCGAGATCATCGACTTATTACAAATGTTGAATAAAACCTATCACCAGACATTGATCGTGATCACGCATGACGAACGAATCGCTTTGCAAGCTGACAGAGTCATTTCGATTGAAGACGGAAGGATTGCCAAAGACGAGGTGATTCGCCCTTGAATATTGTCAATAAACTCACCGTCAGACATTTGAGGCAAAACAAGAGAAGAACGCTTGTAACCATCATAGGTGTCATGTTGTCAGTTGCCATGGTGACGGCTGTTGCAACGCTTGGTTTTTCTTACTTGGATTTAATGAAAAGGCAAACCATCGCGGATGAAGGGGAATGGCATGTCCTATATCAAGATGTAAACAAGGAACAGCTTGCAGCGATAAAAAACGATGAGGCAACCAAGACCCTTGCGATCACAAACGATCTTGGCTATGCCCCTTTAGAAGGGGGACAAAATCCAAATAAGCCGTATTTGTTCATCAAGGCGTATGATGCTCAAGGTTTAGCGCAATTTCCGATTGAATTGAGCAAGGGGCGTCTGCCGCAAACCGACAAGGAAGTTGTGATTTCTGAAGCCGCTGCGACAAACGCCAAGGTGAACTACGAACTCGGGGATCGTCTCACTCTCCGCGTCGGCGAACGATTCGAGGCAGGGAATGATCAACCGCTGGGTCAAACCGAATCGCTGCGTTTCGTAGATAACAAAAAGAACGAAACGCTGCATAATACAATGACAAGGGATTACACGGTCGTAGGCTTTATCAAACCTCCCGTATGGGAACCGGCGTGGGCCCCTGGGTATACGGCCATTAGCTATGTCGATGAAAACATCATCGGGGCAAATGATCGAGTCCATGCGGCGGTCGTCTTACAAAAAGTTAATCAATCCTTGTTCGCTCATGCAGAAAATTTGGCAGAGAACAACCATATCGAAACGGTCCAATATCATCACGATTTGCTTCATTATTATGGCGTCTCCAAAAGCGAAGCCTCGTACAGCACGATGTTCTCCTTATCGGTGATCCTGATGGCGGTCATTATGATCGGCTCGGTTTCGCTGATCTATAATGCTTTTGCAATTTCCGTCTCGGAACGTTCCCGCCATTTAGGGATGCTTGCAAGCGTGGGGGCTACGAAAAGGCAGAAGAGAAATTCGGTGTTTTTTGAGGGAGTCATTATTGGCTTAATCAGCATTCCCATTGGGATCTTATGCGGTCTTGCCGGGATCGGCATTACCTTTCAATTCATTAATGTTATCATTCAAGGGGCTTTAGGCATTACTGAAAGGCTAACGGTAATCGTCACGCCGTTATCGCTTTTGATTGCCTGCGCTGTTTCCATGTTGACGATTTTCATTTCGACGTATCTCCCGGCCGTCAAAGCATCCCGGATTTCCGCCATGGATGCGATTCGTCAAACAACCGATGTGAAGCTTACGGGCAAAAGCGTGGAAACGTCAAAATGGATTCGAAAGCTCTTCGGAATCGAAGCGGAGATCGGATTGAAAAACTTAAAAAGGAACAAGCGGAGATACCATGCCACCGTATTTTCGCTCGTGATCAGCATCGTTCTCTTTTTAACGGTATCATTTTTTACCGGTAATCTGAAACAATCCTTGGCCATGTCGCAGGAAGGCGTCAACTATGATATAGAACTATCTTACGGCAATGAAAAAAGAATAGACGATCGGTTGGTTCAGTCCATTGCATCCCTTTCGGATGTATCGGAATACAGCGTGATTCATGAGTTGTATAGGAACGCTTGGATCGAAGAAGCGTCCATCGCCGATGAATTGCAGGAGGCGGTCAAGAAGGATAAGAGCATCCTGAAGGACGGAAAATATCCTTACGATATTAAAATCAATGCATTAAACGATTCGAACCTGCAAGCCTATGCCAAAGCAGTCGGCGCAGATTACGAGCTACTGACGGATCCGGATCGTCCCGCCGCAATTGTGATCGATACCATCGATTATAAAGATATGGATACGGGAAAATACGTCCAAACGAAGGCTATTCATGCGAATGTCGGGCAAAGTCTCGATTTGACAACGATCCATGAGGAAATGGAACAAGAGACGGATGTAAGTAAAGTGTACATTGCGGCGTTGACGGATCAATCTCCGATGGGGATGAACTCAATCGGAACAGGCGGGTTAAATATCGTTGTCTCGGAACGAGTCATGAATCAACTGGCAGACGATAAGAGCGGGGAGTTCGTTCAAACCTTTCTCAATCTGAAAAGTGCGGACCCGCTGAAAACGCAGCAGGAAATCGAAGAAATGAAAGAGCCTAATCTGTATGTGTACAATTTGTACCAATCCAGAAAACAGGAAGAACAGATGATACTATTGATGTCCGTCTTTTCTTATGGCTTTATCGTATTAATTTCCGTGATTTCTATTGCGAATATTTTTAATACGATCTCAACGAGCATCGCTCTTCGAAAGCGGGAATTTGCGATGCTGAAATCCGTTGGAATGACGCCAAAAGGCTTTGCGAAAATGATGAACTACGAAAGTGTTTTTTATGGGGCCAAATCGCTGCTGTTCGGGCTTCCTATCAGCTTCATTGTGATGTATTTGATCTATATGGCATTTACGAACAAGTTTAGCTACGGATTCGTCCTTCCCTGGATGAGTATTCTGTCAGTCATTGCCGCCGTATTTGTCATTGTCGGTTCTGCCATGCTATATTCCAGCGCGAAAGTTAAAAAGGAAAACATTATCGACGCGTTAAAGCAGGAGAGTATATAAAAGTGACCGACTCTGACTTGAAGCTGCAAGGAAAGACAGTGTAACCATCATTAGAATAAAGTCATAAGGGGGATCTCGTCTTGGGGATCGATGAAATCTACATTAATCTGCGTTTTTTAATGCTGCCGGTCATATTAATTATCGGGATCGAATTCGTTCTAATCGGGCTATATTATTACCTTTATTATAGAAAACAACAATCAGAGGGAAAGCCTCGGATTCATATGAAAAAGCTTTTTCTCGGTGCCTTGTTCATCGGATATGTTGTTTTTGTGCTCGAGCTGACCATGCTCGGGCGCGGCCATTCCCATTTCTTGCAGATGAATCTCCATCCATTCAGCGATTATATCGAAGCGTGGAATAAGTATTCCTTACGTGATCTTCAGAACGGCATATTTAATATCATCATGTTTATCCCGATGGGAATATTGCTGCCCTTCATCAGCCGGAAATTTAAAGCATTTAAGTGGCTTCTTCTAGTCGTTGTAAGTTCTACGCTCTTTATTGAAACCTATCAGACGCTGTCAGGTGCAGGACTGTTTGAGCTTGCTGATATCATGAACAACACGCTTGGTGGTATTTTTGGATATCAGTTATACAGACTTGCTGCTTCCATTGTTCATAACAAAAGAGTAAGAATGAAAAGCCTGCTGGGAAACCTGGCGATCCCTTTATTGATGGGTTTGTTATTTGTCGGCATGAATATCGTCTACTTCCAGCAGGAGTTCGGAAACCTGGCCATAAACTCGTTTACCAAATGGAATATGAAAGATGTTCATGTAACAACATCCCTTCAGCTAAGCTCGGCACCTGCAGTGGCCCCCGTCTACAAGAAAATCACTCAGCCGGATGGAGTAGAAGCCCTGCTGCAGCAGAAGTTAGGATTATCTGAGTTGAAGGTTAAGGAACGGGATGGCGATCGTGAGGTTCTATTGGAAGATAAATCAGGAACACCATATACATTCTATCAATCCCAAGAGGGAAACTGGTCGTTAACCGAGAACAATGATACACCGGAGCGAACTTCATTCAATGACCAAAAACTACTATCACAGAAGGCCAAAACCATAATGGCCGATCTTGGCCTACTCCCTCAAGACGCTGATTGTACAGCATTGGAGGGCGGAGAATTTCAATGGTCCCTCCCGGATAAAGCGGGGGTACACGAAAATTATTGGACTGGCGAACTGTTACTCGGTCTTAAACAAGATGGCAGTATCTACTCGATAAATAATGGGCTTCAAGAGAATCAATTTATGAAGGAAGTGGATATACTGTCTCCTGCAGAGGTATATGAGCGTATAAAGAATGGTGAATTTCCTCAAATCAAAAGAAATGCAATATTAAAGCCGGATCAACTCGTTATTAAAAAAGGTGACCGACTTGATATAACAGGGATTGAGCTATCATTCATATATGACACAAAGAACTTCTATCAGCCTGTATACAGAGTACACGGTGTATTTAATGGGGATACGAATTGGTTCACCTTAATTCAGGCAAGAAGGAGCTAGGAGAGTATATCGTAGGTAATCGGCCCTGACATGATTGAAGTCGGGGCCGTTATTGTTGTCCAACTTTCAAAGCGCTTCCGAAAATTTCGGAGCGCTTTTTCTCATCGTAGTCATCAATTTGACGATATATAAATTATAAAGAAAAGTGTTGAATTTGGCATTTTTAAATTATATTGGATATTTTTTGTAAAAAAATGACGTAAATAAGTATTGACCACTGGAATATTAATCAAGTATGATTGCTGTATAGAGAAATATACTAATATTTGGGTTCGATCTAAGAGGGTGGTGTTAGATTGGAAAGGACAGCCACGATTCGCGAACAAATGGAAGAGTTTCTACATAAGAACGAAATGACGATTAATCGATTTGCTGAGATATCGGGTGTCAATAGCGGCACGCTCAGCAATATTCTGAATGGGAACCGCCCGATTTCCATGCAGCAGTTAGACCGGATTACGTTAGGTATGGGTCTGGAAGAGGGTTATTTTTACGAGCTGTACATAGATGAATGCATTTTCCATGCTACGCCGGATTGGCGTCGTCTGGGTCCGTATCTTCACCGATGCGCTGAGCTGGGGAAGCTGGATTGTCTGGACAAGGCTGTCCGGATGACGATGGATAATATCTCTTATTCACCCTTACTCTTTGAAACGGCAGAGTTTTTTTTCAAAGAGGGAAAGCATGAAGCGGCAGTTTTGCTCTACAAAAGCGTGGCTGAGAGTGAACGATTTCAACATTCAGAGCGGTTGGCTCTGTGTCAGTATCGGTTGTTTACGCTTGGGTTAGGTGATGATCAGGAGGCTAACTCAAGGGCTGCAGTATACTTTGAACCTTATATTGATAGATTAGATGAAGTTTATCAATTGGATGCGCTAAAAGAGCTTATTAACTTAAACGTATCGTTAAATAGGTGGAACAAAGTTGATGAGTTAGCTGATAAAATGGGAAGAATAGCCTCAATTCAGTATCAATACGAAGTAGGTAGGCTTGGACAAGAAGTAAGAGGGAAGAAACCGGTCGTTTTCTATAAGTTATATTCATACTTAGTAAAAGCCACTGTGTGTTATGAACGTGGAGCATTTGATTTAGCATTGAAATACGTTTCAATGTACTCCGAACCTGAATGGCTTAAAGAGGAGTCAAATGAAGAAGAACTTCGTATAATTAATCAGTTTAATGAGTGGGCTGAGGCAAACAGATACCTCTATAAACTAATGGCTGGAAATGACGGGGCACTATCTGAGTATGTAAAATATATTGCTGATAAGGAGGACGAAATTTTTCTTGCAATTTGTAATATTATGATTGCTGCGAATAGATATCAACTACAAGTCGATCATATTCTGGATAGATTTAAGGGATATATTGAATTAAAAGAGCAACGGAATCATATAGGTGAAATTATTCAACAAATTACAGCTGATCGATATACGAGGTTGTTAGCAGAATTGGGAATATATTATTTGAATTTAAAGCAATTTAATAAAGGATTACAACTTATTCTAGATAGCTTGGAAAAGTCCATAGCAATAAACAGTGATAATGGAATGTTAAGATGTATGGGATTGTTTGAACAATTCCGTGAATTTTCTACAATAGACTTGCAACAAAAATATAGAAAATTAGTATATAAAGTACAAAAGCTGAATGAGAAAAAAATAGGTATTTCTCTTAAGTATTAAATAAATGAATTTCTTCAAGTCTAATATTTTTGTTTTCATAACATAGCATAATCATCTTGGAAAGCCTGATAGATTCTATTACAATTATACAAGGCACAATGCGAGAATATTTGCGCAGTTTCGCCGTATTTCACTAAATTGGGTAAAGAAGCGATAAATCAAATAGTGAGGTGTAATAAATTGATGAAAAGAAGACTGGCTTCTCTATTAATCGTCTGTAGTATTATTTTAACGATTGCAACTCCAAGTTTAACTGTAAATGCTGAAAGTAATAGTCCTCAAGATATGATGAGGCCTCTTAGTAATCATGGAATAGGAACAGGTTAATTCTTTTACGTTGTTAAGTATCTTGAAAATTTTATACAAGATGATCTTAATGTGATGGCTTCGGGTGTTCTGAAGCCATTTTTTATTTACGTCTTGGTTATATACAACTGTGCTGGGGCTAGGTCCAGAGATTTTTTATATTAATGGTTGACCCTAGTACTACAAAATAATAGCATGTAATTACTAATATTTGGGTTGCCATCTGGGGGTGTTGTTACTTGGAGACGACAGCCACGATTCGCGGAGAAATTGTTAGATATTTGCAGAACCATCGTATGACGATTAACCAATTTGCCAGGTTATCGGGCATCAACAGTGGAACACTCAGTAATATCATAAATGGCAATCGTCCCATGTCTATGCACCAGCTAGACCGGATTACCGAAGGTATGGGTCTGGAAGATGGACATTTCTATGAACTTTATATAACGGAGAGCATTTTCCATACGACTCCCGACTGGCGTAGGCTTGGACCTTTTCTGGGGCGATGTGCGGAGCTGGATAAACTGGATTGCTTGCATAGAGCAGCACGGATGACGATGGAAAACCTCAATTATGGGCCAATGCTTTTTGAAATGGCGGAGGAATTATTCAACAGGGAGAAATATAAAGCGGCGGCATTGTTGTATGAATGTGTGGCTGAAAGTGAAAAGTTCCAGCATTCTGAAAGGCTTGCATTATGCCAATATCGTCTCTTTGTAATGGAGTTAAGTGACAATGTTGAAGCTAATTTAAAACTGGCAGTATCTTTTGAGCATTATATTGACAGGTTAGAGGATGAATATCAATTAGATGCCTATAGAAAACTTATAAATGTAAATGCCTCTATTCAGCGGTGGGACACTATGGAAGTACTGGCTAGAAAAATGGGTCGTAAAGCTAGATTACAATATAAGAACAACTGTAAATTCGCGATTATGAGTGATGGACAGGAAAAGCCCGTAATTTTTTACATACTCTATTCATTTCTAATTCAAGCGAATGTCCGTCGTGAAGCAGGAAATTTTGAGGAAGCTTTAAGTTATTTGTCTATGTATGAAAACCCGGATTGGATAAAGGCGCCTTCCGATCAGGAAAAAATAATAATTAATCAGTTTAAAGAATGGGCAAGAGCGAATCGATACTTATACAGGTTAATGTCTGGACACTCTGACGTTCTTGTTGAATATGTAAGCTATGTTGAATCCAGAACAGATGAGATTTTTACTGCCTTATGCAATATTGCAGTAGCTGCTAATCGACATCGCTTCAACATAGATCATATTCTGGAGAAGTTTAAAGAGTACCAGGCATATAAACCACAACGAAGCCGACTCGGCAAGATGAGTGAGCAAGTAACGATGAACCAATACGCTCGCCTCCTTACTGAGCTAGGAATATACTATTTGAACTCCAAAAAATTTAATCGTGGTTTAACTTTTATTGTAGATAGTTTGGAGTATTCGATAAGAATCAAAAGCGACAGAGGGATGCTGCGGTGCATGGGAATCTTCGAGCAGTTCCGTCAGTATTCATCCGAGGAAATACAGAAACGATACAAAGATTTGATTAGCGATGTTCAAAAATTATCCGTGTATGCTTGGAGCCCGCTTGTGTAAGGGGAAATGCTAATTAAAGATTTTTCTGGGGGTGTTGTTACTTGGAGACGACAGCCACGATTCGCGGAGCAATAGCTAGATATTTGCAAGAACATAGTCTGACAATTAATCAGTTTGCGAAAATATCAAAAATAAACAGTGGATCTTTAAGCGGCATACTTAATGGAAACCGTCCAATGTCCATGAATCAACTGGATCAGATCACCTCCTGTATTGGATTTAGAGAAGGTCACTTTTACGATAAATATATTTTTGAATGTATATTTCATGTTACCCCTGACTGGAGGCGACTAGGAGCTTTTCTTGAACGATGTGCAGAGTTAGATAAACTGGATTGTTTACAATTAGCTGCTCGAATGGCAATGGAAAACATTACTTACGCACCGATGTTATTTGAAATGGCGGAATCATTCTATAACGGAAAAAAATATAACGCAGCCGCCGCTTTGTATGAATGTGTTGCTGAAAGTGAAAAGTTTCAACACTCTGAAAGGCTCGCCCTTTGTCACTACCGTCTCTTTTTACAAAGATTAAGTGATAATCAAGAATCTAATTGGCAGGCTGTTGTGTTATTTGAGCCGTACATTGAACGGTTGGATGAAGAGTATCAACTTGCAGCATATGTAGAGTTAATAAATGTCAGCGGTTCATTGGGTCAGTGGGATAAAGTGGATTATTTAGCTGTAAAAATGGGATCTAAAGCCATGACTAGATATCAGAATCAAAAAAATGAGTACCCAGGTAATCATCCATTAGTTTTTTATATCTTGTATTCATACTTAGCTCGAGAAAATAGTTATAGTGAACGTGGGAATTATGAACAAGCTTTGTCCTATATACGGTTATACGAAAGTCCTGATTGGATTACAGACCCTACCGAAGATGAACGTAGAGTCATAAAGCAGTTTAGTGAATGGGCTGTAGCCAACCGATACTTGCACTCCATATTGGCCGGAGACTATAACGTTTTGCCTGATTATGTGAAATACATCGAATCAAGAGAAGATGAAATCTTTGTAGCACTGTGTCATATTGTACTCGCAGCAAATCGACACCGGCTCAATGTGGATTATATACTTGAACGTTTTAAAATGTATCTCACCTACAAACCTCAGAAAAACCAAATCAGTAACATTAATGAGCATGTCACATTAAATCAATACACTCGCCTCCTCGCCGAGTTAGGGATATACTATTTAAATGCTAAACAGTATGATCGGGGGTTATCCTACATCCTGGACAGCCTCGAGTATTCGATCAGAATCAAAAGTGATAACGGGATGCTGCGGTGCATGGGCATCTTCGAGCAGTTCCGTCAGTACGCACCCGAGGAAATACAGAAACGTTATAATGAATTCATTCGCGATGTCCAAAAATTATCCGTTTACGCTTGGAGCCCGCTTGTGTAGGGCTCTATACGTGCGTCTACAGGTTAATGTACATCGCTGAATAAGCGCCAGACTGGCCCTAAAAGCTGCCATGAAGCTTCCCGAGGCTATAGCCTAATATTCGGGTTTGTGATAAACTCGGATAAGTTTATTTTTACATATCGCTTGAAAGTAAGGAGTTCATGTCATGACATCAAGAACATCAATAGATCAAAACACAACTTCCACTGGGCGCACATGGATGATGTTTGCAGGTATTATCCTGATTGCCATTAACCTGAGAGCGGCGATTACATCGGTCGGCCCGCTGATCGGGATCATCCGCGACGATACGGGAATCTCGAACACGTTGGCGGGTATGCTCACTACGCTGCCGCTATTAGCCTTTGCTTTATTGTCGCCAATGGCACCGGCCATGGCTAAAAAATGGGGGCTGGAGACTACTCTTTTACTAAGTATGGTGGTGCTGACATTCGGCATCGGCATCCGCTCGATATCATCCCCTTATACACTGTTAATCGGTACCGCATTTCTCGGAATGGCTATAGCTGTTGGGAACGTGCTGCTTCCAAGTCTGGTCAAGCGGGATTTCCCGCGGCATATCGGATTGATGACGGGTACGTACTCTGCCTCGATGAACCTGCTCGCCGCGATCGCATCCGGGATCAGCGTTCCACTGGCTACCCAAGCAGGCCTTGGCTGGCAAGGATCCCTATTAATCTGGGGTTCATTGTCCGTGTTAGCCCTGATCGTCTGGATCATCCAGCGCCGGAGCTCCGGAGGAACCGCTGAGGTCAGTTCGACCGCTACCAAACATCAGAGTGTGCTGAGGTCACCGCTTGCTTGGTACATTACTTTATTCATGGGACTTCAATCGTTTACGTTCTACGTGAATATCTCATGGCTGCCCGAGATTCTGAGAAGCCAAGGCATGGATTATAGTGCTGCGGGATGGATGCTCTCGATTCTCCAATTTGTCAGCCTGCCATTTTCCTTCATTATTCCTGTTCTGGCTGGCCGGAATCCCAATCAGCGTATGCTGGTGACGATCTCTGCATTGTCCATGCTGACCGGATACGCAGGCTTATTTTCCGGTATGACTTCTTTGAATCTGCTATGGGTGATGCTGGTAGGTATTTCTGGCGGGGCGAATTTCAGTTTATCCCTGATGTTCTTTACCCTTCGTACGAAATCGGCTCAAGAAGCTGCCGCTTTATCCGGTATGGCCCAGTCGCTGGGTTATTTATTGGCTGCTGTAGGTCCGTTGCTCATCGGGTTCCTGCATGATGCGACAGGAGGATGGAAGGTGCCTCTGGCAGTGCTGTCTGCCATTGTCCTTGTATTGTTCATCTTCGGTTTTGGCGCAGCGAAGCCAGGTTATCTCTCCGTGCCGAACGAAACGAAGCCGGAGGCTTAAAGGTATAGAGGTCACATTATAGTGACGCATACAGTAAATATGATCATAAGAGCGATCCATGGACATAAGTTCTGTTGGGTCGCTCTTTTTTTAGAGCATGTCCGGTTTTCACTCGATAGCATTCAAAAAATTCTATAGATTTTACATAGCGTTTACATAAATGGGTAGATTGACAATGAGGACTTGATATACTCTGAAATTTGATAAAGATGATCTGTATACCTAAGGGTGAATGGGTTACGATTTCTATTACATGACACCAAGCATATGGGGAGCGATGAATATTGAATCCGGAGACAGAGAAAGAACAAGTTCAAACTCAAGTTGGCAATAGGCAGCCCTCTGGCAGGTGGCGTGCCCTCGGCGAAACCTGGTGGACCGCTCTGCAGCTGGGGCTCACATCGTTTGGCGGACCGATCGCACATCTTGGATACTTCCACCAGACTTATGTGCGCCGCAAGCAATGGTTGGACGAAAAAAGCTATGCGGATCTGGTGGCCCTGGCCCAATTCCTTCCCGGACCCGCCAGTAGCCAGGTGGGTATTGGTGTTGGGATGATGCGAGCGGGGATATGGGGCGGTATCGTCGCCTGGCTCGGCTTCACATTACCGTCCGTGCTCATGCTTATGATCTTCGCCTATTTGATGCAAACCTTCGATCCCGGCTCGGCAGGCTGGATTCAAGGGCTGAAAATTGTTGCAGTGGCCATCGTGGCGCAAGCGGTTCTGGGTATGGCAGGAAAGCTGGCCTCAGGTCCTGTAAGGGCGGGTATAGCGTTAATAGCCATGGCCGTCGTTCTGCTGTGGCAGAGTCCCGTTTCTCAAGTGACGGTCATTGCTCTTGCCGGCATATCGGGACTGTGGTTGTTCAAGCGTCAAGCAAACGAAGAGGCAGCACCCGAGATCAAGATGCCGATCGGACGCAGAGCCGGACTCTTTTGCTTGGGCATGTTTGTCGTGTTATTAGTGGGTCTGCCGCTCCTTAAAGGGCTGACCGATAATGGTTGGGTAGCCATTGTGGACAGCTTCTACCGAGCCGGATCGCTTGTATTCGGCGGAGGGCACGTCGTTCTCCCGCTGCTGGAGAGTGAGACGGTGCTGAACGGATGGATGTCCAAAGAGGATTTTCTGACGGGTTACGGAGCAACACAAGCTGTACCCGGTCCGTTATTTACTTTTGCCGCTTACCTTGGGGTCTTGATTCAGGGGATACCCGGAGGTGTCGTTGCTATACTCGCCATCTTTTTGCCTGGCTTTCTGCTCATCGTAGGGGCCATGCCGTTCTGGAACAGCATCCGCAGAAACCCTAAACTGCAAGGCGTGCTGACAGGCATGAATGCGGCAGTGGTCGGAATTCTGCTGGCCGCTTTGTATCATCCCATATGGACATCCTCCATCCATAGTCCGCTTGAATTTGTGATCGGCGCCGGTCTGTTCGGGATGCTGATGTTCTGGAAGAGCCCTCCGTGGCTTGTTGTGATTACCGGTGCATTAGCCGGACAGCTACTCCTGTGATTCATTGATTTTTAGACCTCGGCGCAATGCGCCGGGGTCTATTTGATTTTTCAGGAGTAAATCACGGCGGATTGGTTAAATATTTAGGGTGTACCTCTCTTCTTGAAAATCTTGATGCCAAGAGTTCCAGCCTTAATTCGATATAGAAATGAGTGGATAAACCTACATGTTGGATACCGAAGTGAAAGATTGCATTATCATCGGCGGCGGAATTGCAGGTCTGCAGGCGGCTATACAGCTGGGGCGGTATTCTGCCTACGATGTCCTGGTGATCGACCGGGGAACGGGGCGTTCCACCATATGCAAGAGCTACCGCAACATCCTCGGATGGCCGGATGGGGTATCTGGTGAAGAGCTCAGGGGGCGGGGACGTCAGCAGGCGGAGTCTGTCGGCGTTACGTTTGCAGCCGATGATATCCGGAAAGCGGAACGGGATGAAGCGAAATATTTTGTGTTAACCGGTAAAGACGGCGTTCAATACAGGACCAAAACCCTGCTGCTTGCAACAGGCGTGATGGACCGTTTTCCCAAGCTTCCAGGATTGATGTCCACGCTGGGCACATCCGTCTTTGTATGCCCCGATTGCGATGGTTATGAAATTCAGGATCGAAAGACCGTCGTGATGGGATCGGGCGATCCCGGTGCCAGCATGGCCGTGCTGCTATCGGAGCGGACCAAGGATATCATCTACATCAATCATGAGCGGGAGCCGGCTTCTTCCGAGCATATGTCCCAATTGGCGGATCTCGGGATTCCGTATATAGAGAAAAAGGTGTCGGAAATTCGTGAGGAGGACGGCATCCTATCGGCGGTCGTGTTGGAGGATGGGAGCATCGTGCCCGCGGAGCGGGGCTTCATATCTTTTGGCGGGAATATGATCTATTCCGAATTGGCCGATCAGCTGGGGGCAGAGCTGGAGCACAACCGGCATGTCAAGACCGATCCAAGGTCCAAAATGACGAGTGTCGAGCTACTCTGGGCCGCCGGTGATCTGGGCGTTCATTCCGAATTAACCACCGTGGCGATGGGAGAAGGCGCAACGGCTGCGATCTGGATTAACAAGACACTAAAGAAGATGACTAGCGGAGCGGTTACATGATGCTATAGAAAAAGAAACAGAACCATTAGAAAACCTCGGTACGATCCAATCGATGAAGCATTCTAAAAAACCCGCCTGATCAGACACGGCATGAGCGAGAACGGCCGGCGGATCAAGGCGGGTTTTGTTAAATGTACGCCGATCGGCATTTACAGACCGAATCGGGTGATATGCTCATCGAGCCTATACTTATGCAGTAATTCGGTTTGCTTGGGACCGATCAGATCAAAGTGCGGGTAAGGTTGGCGGTAATGGATATATTTCGGATTAAGCCCGTTGGATACACACCAGTCCTCAAGGCGCTGGATGTTCGAGCAGCCTACTTTGGTTACGGTATGGAACTCCGGAAACCGCTTGTCGTACCAATAATGGGTCAAAAAAGCGATGTCTCCTTGCGCGACCTTCTGCTTCCATTGCTGCAATTCCTGTCTCGAGATGCCGAATGCCATGTTTGTCTCATCCTTATAAGTGTATTCATGCTTCTCATTATATCAGCATATACTTGACTGCACCTACTTGTTTTCCTAGCATGGCGCTGCCAAATACAAGCGTTATTTTTTACCGTTGATCGGATGGATATCGAAGAGGGGGATACGATATGATACTGGAATCAGCGATACTTTATATCAAACCGGGGCTGGCAAGCGAGTTTGAAAGTGTCTTTCGGGAAGTTTCCGGCGTTCTGTTAACGAAAAAGGGATATGTAAGCCATGAGCTTCACAAGTGCGTGGAGAACCGGGATGAATATATATTCCTCGTCCGTTGGAGCGGTATTAAGGATCGCCTGATCGGCTTCCGCGGACATCCGGATTATAAGCTATGGACTGCGTCTCTGGAGCCGTTTTATGCCCGGCCGCCTGAGGTTAGGCATTATATCGATATCCGGATCGATAGCCGCGAGCAGGCTGAGGCGGAGCTGACGAAACTATTGATCCCTGAAAGCGGGACAGATTCAGCTTCCCATGAAGAAAGGACGGCAGAATAATCAGGGCTTAAACATATCAGGTCATACGTCAATAGGGTGCATTCTCGGAAGCTGTCCTTGGACAGCTTCTTGCCGTATTTGAAAGGACGGGGGAGCCGAATATCCAGCAATCGGTCTTATTTTGTCCCGAATAACAGGAATTATGGGATGTCATGACGAACTTTGTTGTAAAGTTAAACTACATAAGGGGTGGTTACAATCACTATAGATTATCATGGCGTTCGCCGTCTTGCCGACGACATTCGGGCAAACGTTTCCAAAGTTATGGTAGGTAAAGAGCAGCTGATTGACAGACTGTTTATTGCCATGGTCACTTCAGGTCATGTTCTGTTGGAAGATGTGCCGGGTACAGGTAAGACATTGCTGGCCAAATCCATCTCGAGGTCGATTGATTGCACGTTTAAGAGAGTACAATTTACGCCGGATTTGCTGCCGTCGGATCTGAGCGGCATTTATTTCTATAATCAACAATCCGCGACGTTTGAATTCCGATCGGGGCCTCTGTTCACGAATATCCTTCTAGCCGATGAAATCAACCGGGCGACACCTCGTACGCAGTCCAGTCTATTGGAATGCATGGAGGAACGCCAGATCAGCATTGACGGGGTAACCCATCAGCTGAAAGAACCGTTTCTGGTTATCGCGACGCAGAATCCGCTGGAACAGCAAGGAACGTTTCCGCTGCCGGAGGCACAGCTGGATCGCTTTCTGTTCAAACTGAATATGGGATACCCTACCTCAGAGGAAAGCGTGAATATTCTGAAGCGATTTAAAGAGGAGCAGCCCTTGGAGTCTCTAATGGCGATTGCAACGTCTGAGCGGATCGTACAAGCCAGACATATCGTCAGCAAAGTACATGTCAGTGATGAGATGTTATCCTACATCGTTGCGCTTTCCGAGCATTCAAGACGGGATGAAGCGGTTGCCTCCGGCGTAAGCCCAAGGGGCTGCCAAGCATTATTGAAGGCTGTGCAGGTACAAGCCGTCCTGAAGGGCAGGGAGTTTGTTACCCCTGATGATGTAAAAGATTTGGCTGTGCCGACATGGGCGCACCGGTTGAAGCTTCGAGGGACGCTCCACAGCCGCGGCGGCGCTGCCGCGGCGGAAGAAGTGATCGAACGGCTGCTGCAGCAGGTTTCCGTACCGACAGAAGAAGGCATTTCGTCGTAGGGGGCGGATTGCTATGGGAGCCTACTGGATATTGTTAATCGCCGCTGTGGTCGTAGTCGTGCAGGGCAAGCTTTTCAAACGGATGGCATTGAAAAGGCTGAACTACAGCCGTTCCTTTAAGGTGTCTACCTGCTATGAGGGAGATTCCGTGGAATTGATCGAAATCATTGAGAACCGCAAAGCATTGCCTGTACCCTGGTTAAGGGTAGAATCCCAATTTCGTTCGGGACTGGCATTTGATAACCAATTGAACCTGGATATCAGTGAGGGGCAATTCAATCAGAACCACAAGAGCTTCTTCAGTCTTCTGCCTTGGACCAAAATCCTTCGCAGACATCGGATTATCGCTAAGCGCAGAGGTCTGTACAAGCTGGGTACGGTATCGATGACGACGGGTGATTTGGTCGGAATGGAGTCGATTGTCCAGAGCAAGACGTTGTCCGGTGGAATTATCGTGTACCCGATGCCGATGGATGTGTCGGACATGGCCCTCCCGGTCCAGACTTGGATGGGCGAAATGCTGGTCCGAAGATGGATCTTGGAGGACCCTTTCCTGATATCGGGCGTACGCGAATATCGCGACGGCGATCCGCTGAAGGATATTCAATGGAAAGCGACCGCACGGACGGGCACGCTGCAGGTCCACAGGCGGGATACCACAGCGGACAGCCGACTCTTGATCTATCTGAATATAGAGGATCATGAGCAGATGTGGAGCAAAGCGACGCGGCCTGAGCCGATCGAGTATGGCATCCGTCTGGCGGCCGGCATTACAGCTCACTTATTGTCGCAGGGCATGGAGATCGGAATGGGGACAAACGGAACGCTTGGCGAGGATTCAACCGATGAAGCATTCGTCCCGGTTGCAGGCGGCATGACACAGCAGCATCTGATATTTGAAATGCTGGCGAGACTGGAGTTGACCCGAAAGGCTTCTTTTCATGATTATCTGGCCTCTGAACTGTCCCGGCATGAAGAGGCAAGAGATATCCTCATTCTAAGCACTTACGTCAGCCCCAGACTGGAAGAGATGTTTCAGCGTTTTCGGGACCATGGGCACACGATTCAGGTATTTCCTCTCGGTGAAGTGTCGTCTCCTGCGAAGGAGGTGTCTGCATGACCTCTCGAGACACTGGATTTATAACAACGTTCTTGCAGGGATTCGTGGAATGCGTGCTCTATTTCCCGGTACTCTTTATTCCGGCGTTCTATCTGCTGCCTGAATCGTACCGATGGATATGGCCTGCCCTAGTATTAGGCGGGTACTTACTTGGCTATACAGGTGCGCAATGGTTCAAGCTGGATCGTCAGTTTAAGGCAACCTTATGGGCTTGCCTGGTTTCCATTGCGGTATCCATCGCATTTATAGGCGTCGATATTACCCTAGCTTATTTTATCCCCTTGATCTTTATTGCCAGTTATCGCGGAAGCCGAATGGAGCAGGTAAGCTGGAATCTGATGTTTCCGGGGACGTATTTCTTAATCGGTTTGATTTTGTACGGGGTCAGCAGTTTCATATTAAGTTTCATGGATTCGTTCCGTGGTGGAATATCTTCTCTGACATGGATGGGGGCAGCCGCGTTAGGATTGACCCTGTTGATTATCAATCGGCAGTTGGTGTTGGATGAGACCCTGCCAGGCAATGATCAGCCCGTATTGGAACGGCGCGTGCTGCGCTACAATCGCTGGTTTATCATCGTATTGCTGCTTCTTGTTGCGGTCGTCGCTTTTCTACCGCAGCTGCAGCAATGGGTCTCTGATATGGCGCGGGGGATCGCTGCATGGATCTCCGGATGGTTCGCTTCCGGAGCGGAGCAGGCCCCGGAGCCGCCTTCGATGTCGGAGCCTCCGCCCGAAATGTCATTTCTCGATGAAGAAACCAAGCCGCCGAGCCCATGGATGAAAGTATTGGAGCAAGTGCTGATCTATGGCGTGTTCACCGTTATAGGGATCGGGATACTGTATGTTCTATTCAGGTTTGGCAAAATACTGCCTAAGCTGTATAGAAGATTCTCTGCATGGATGAACAGGATGATGAACAGACAGAACATTCAACCCTCGCTAGGTTATGAGGATGAAGTGGAGAATATTGAACATGACCCGGCATCCAAGCGGCTAAAACGGCTGTTGTCCGGCATGCGTATCGGTGGAAAGTTTCGGGCGGGAGAAGGATCGGAGCATTTGAATGAGAAAATTCGCCAAATGTATCGCATGATACTTTCCCGAAGCATCAGGGAAGGCTATAATTGGAAAGCGTCGCTAACACCGCGGGAAACCGAAAGCGATCTTAAGGAATGGGACGGGCGGAAGGAACGTATTCCACAATCCTTGATTGAGCTTTACGAGGAAGCCCGCTATGGTACCCGTACCATCACGGAAGAAGAAGTTGAACAGGTACGATTGGATAGGAAGCATACATGAGGAGTGAACATCTTGTCGGTACAAAAAGAAAGCAACGCTGTTATTCACTACGGAGATCCCGCGGTCACCGGGGGAGTCTCCGTCTTTGATAAGGAATTTGACAAGCTATTTTATTACGATGGAACGGATCTGGGTTTAACTTACCAACCTCAAGAGTCCACGTTTCGCCTGTGGGCACCGACGGCTAGTGAGGCATACGTTCTGCTCTATCCGGATTGGCAGGCAGCAGAAGCCCGGCGTTTCGCGATGACTCGTGATGTGAAGGGAACTTGGCTGCTGAAAGTAGGAGAAAACCTTCAAGGCATGTTCTACACCTATCAGGTCCTTATCGGGGATCAATGGAACGAAGCTGTCGACCCCTATGCCGCCGCTGTAGGCGTCAATGGGGATCGTGCTTACATCTTGGATATGGCCTCGACCGATCCAGAACAGTGGACAGAAGACAAACCGCCATTCCATAGTCCTCTAGATGCCGTGATTTATGAACTGCATGTTCGTGATTACACCATTCATCAAGACAGCGGAGTTAAGTTTAAAGGCAAGTTTAAAGGTCTGGCGGAGACAGGTACCCGAGGTCCCGGAGGGATTCGTACAGGGCTTGATCATATTGTCGAGCTTGGGGCCACCCATGTGGAGCTGCTCCCGATCTACGATTTTGCAACGGAAAGCGTGGACGAAACCAGGCTTGATGAGCCGCAGTACAATTGGGGATATGACCCGAAGAACTACAATGCTCCCGAGGGTTCGTATGCTACGGATCCGTACGTGCCGGAGGTTCGGATTCGTGAACTGAAGCAGCTGATTCAGACATTCCACGATCAAGGCCTTCGAGTCATTATGGATGTGGTGTATAACCATGTATATGACGGGTATCTGATCAATTTCACGAAGCTGGTTCCCGGATATTACCTGCGCTATACGAAGGACGGCAAATTCTCCAACGGATCCGGGTGTGGTAATGACACGGCATCCGAGCGTCCGATGATGCGGAAATTCATTGTGGAATCCGTTCTGCATTGGGTGAAGGAATACCGGGTTGACGGTTTCCGATTTGACCTGATGGGATTGCTGGACGTGGAGACGATGAATGAAATCCGGGCGCGCCTGGACGAGATCGATGCGTCGATCATCACGATCGGCGAAGGTTGGGTCATGAATACCGAGCTGGATGAGAGGAAGCGAGCGAACCAGCAGCAGGCAGCCGTGATGCCGCGTATCGCTCACTTTAACGACGGATTCCGCGATGCGGTCAAAGGAGATATTTTTCATTTTGATTATAAAGGCTTTGTGAGCGGCGGAGATGGATTTGAAGACAAGGTGAAGCAAGGCATTGTGGGCGCCATTCCGTATTCCAAAGATATCAAGGCGTTTGCTTCCGAGCCGGATCAGTGCGTAAACTATGTGGAGTGTCATGATAACCATACGCTATGGGACAAAATTATGCTGTCGACCAAAGGGGAGAATGATGCCTTACGCCGCGATATGCACCGGCTGTCATCGGCCATGATTCTGACCAGTCAAGGCATCCCTTTCCTGCACGCTGGTCAAGAGTATTACCGTTCCAAGAACGGAGTGGAGAACAGCTACAATGCTAGTGATGAAGTGAATCGGCTGGACTGGGGTATGGCATCGGAGCACCAGGATGGTGTGAAATACATTCAACGGCTCGTTCAGCTCCGCAAGCAACATCCAGCATTCAGATTAAGGGATACCGCGTCGATTCGTAAGCATCTTCACTTTGAACGATGTCCTGAGCATACTGTCGCTTACACGCTTCGTGATCATGCGGGCGGTGACCCACAGAAACATATCTATGTGCTCTATTATGCCGCACGGAGAGAGTCCTCCCTGGTTTTGCCTGAGCTGGGCGAATGGAAGATTCTGCTTGGCGAAGAGCATATTACGCGTTTAACCGGGGATTCCCTTGTTGTAAAAGGGATCGGTGCGGTTATCTTATCCTGTTAAATCTATACCGGCAGTGAATATTACCAAGAAATGAATAATGCCTGAGTCTATGATCATCTGATATGCTGATGGTATCAGATGATAGAATAGAATCGAGGCGTCCCTTTGAAGAAATATTTCCTTTCACTTTGTTTGCTGTTGTCTTTTACATCGCTTTTTGGCTCTCTTCAGGCATCAGCGGCTCAAGCTCCTAGTCCGACCGATTTTCACGATATCTCGGCAAGCTTTGCAAAAGACGCGATCCATCGTCTAGCCAAGAGAGGTATCGTAAGCGGGGATGGCACAGGAGCTTTTTTGCCGCGTAATCCGGTTACGCGTGCCGAATTCATGGCCATGGTTGCCAGAATGCTCAAGATGGAGCCCGTTCCAAATGATTTGTCTGCCTTTCAGGACGTATCCAAATCAGCTTGGTACTACGGCTGGATTCATGCAGGACTTAATCTATCCATCGTGGAGGGGAACGGCTACAAGTTCTTTCCAAATGCTTCGATAACAAGACAAGAGGCCGCGGTCATGGTTATTCGTGCCATGAAAGAAAGTGGTTATGATAATGGAAATACGGCCGGCCTATATACGGATTCGGGTTGGATCTCGGAATGGGCATGGAGTGCGGTTGGCAAAGCGACGAATGCAGGCTGGCTGCAAGGAAGCAAAGGGCAATTCAGACCGCAGGACGCGATCACCCGGGAAGAGACGGCGATGCTGCTGGACAGGGTCCTCCAATCGGGAAATGTGAAGTCCATGATCGATAGCCAGACCCCCGCAAATATCCATATGGGCTGGTTATATAACGGTACAACGAAGCAATACATCTCCTATGCCAAACGGGCCGGCTTGAATGTTCTGGTACCGCGTTGGTACTACATGGAGGCTAATGGCAAGGTGACGGACCATACCGACAAGGAGCTGTTGAATTGGGCTCATAACAACAGTCGGCAGGTGTGGGCTATGGTGGGGAACCGCGGGAATGCGGAAGGAACTAATCAAGTTTTAAGCAGCGCACAGTCCCGAAAGTCTGTCGTTGACAGTATTTCAGCGAGTGTATCCCGGTATCGATTGGATGGGATCAATATTGATTTTGAGAATGTTATGCCTCAGGACCGGCAGAATCTGACGGCCTTTATCACGCAGTTATCCATAGAGATGAGACGGCTTGGAGCCAAGTTATCCATCGATGTTTCCCCTGATCTGAAAACGGATTGGACGGCTGCATTCGATTATGCAACCCTTGGTACACAAGTGGACTATATGGTGCTCATGAGTTATGACCAGCACTGGGGCGGTTCGCCCAAAGCGGGCTCCGTTTCCTCGCTCCCTTGGAGCGAGTCTGGGCTGAGCAAGCTGCTGACCCAAGTTCCGGCTAAGAAGAGCATCATCGCGTATCCGCTGTACACGAGAGATTGGAAGATTGCTTCGTCGGTATCCTCGCATGACATCAGTTTGGTTGAGCAAGGACATCGCATTCGCCTGAACAAGGCTTCATTCACATGGAATGAGAGCGTGGCGCAGTATGAAGCAGCTTATACCAGCGGCGGCATTCCGCATCGCATATGGACCGAGGAGTCCCGCTCTTTATCCATGAAACATCTCATGGCCGCCAAATATCAGATTGCCGGTTATGCCTACTGGTATCCGGGCGCCGAGACGACGGACGTATGGCAGGCCATTCATAATGCGGAGCGTTATGCTTATTATTCGTTCCGGATCTAAACATCCGACATGTTGAATTTAAGACCAGCCTCGAAGAGTGAGGTTGGTCTTTTTTTTACTTGTAAAAAGGTCATTCCGTGATACAATAATTGAAATTTAGATAGAATATATTTCCTGTAGGAGTGATCACATGACCGTTCATGCCGAGGAACGTCTGGAGCAGCTGGGTATCAGCCTGCCTAAAGCAGGCTCGCCAGCAGCCAAGTATGCCAACTATGTCATCGTTAACGGGTTGATGTATGTTTCAGGCAAGGGGCCCTCAGGACAGCCGAGAGGGAAGCTCGGGGAGCATTACACAACAGAGCAGGGGTATGAATATGCCCGTCTGACCGGGATTGAAGTTCTGGCCGTATTAAGAGAAGGGCTGGGGTCACTTGATAAAGTGAAGCGCGTGGTTAAGGTTCAAGGCTTCGTTAACGCAACAACCGACTATGAGGAGCATCATAAGGTGCTGAATGGATTCTCGGACTTGATGCTAGAGGTGTTCGGGGACCAAGGGATTCACGCCAGATCCGTATTCGGAGCCGTATCCTTACGGGATCAGCTGCCCGTCATTGTAGATTCGATCTTTCAAGTGGAGGAATAGTCATGGCATTAGCATTAAGGGAGCTGCAGGTGAAGGAGGATGAAAGTCTGCTGCTCATGGTCCAGGAAATCGGCCAGGGCGGGAACGGCTTCGTTAATGGACTAAATAGCGGGAGCATGGAAGAGTTCGCTTCCAAGGTACAGCGCAATTACGAAATGGCCAGAGGCATCGATCTGCCGGATCAGTATGTTTCCCAGACGATATTTTGGTTGTACGATAACGACAAGCCTGTAGGATATGGTAAGCTGAGACACCGCTTGAATGACAATCTGCTAGAGCTAGGAGGACATATCGGGTATGTCATCAGGCCGTCGGAGCGTGGGAAAGGATATGGCAAGCGGCTGCTGGCGGAGCTGGTCAAGAAAGCCAATGAGAAGAACATAAGCCGTGTCCTTCTGACCTGCGATGAATTCAACCTGGCTTCCCGTTGCATCATTGAAACGAATCACGGTGAGTTAAGTTCCATTACGAACGGGACGTGTAAATACTGGATTGAGACGGCTGCTGGGCACAACTAGTTGGAAGCCTTGCTAATCAACAATTGCTTGGAGAGAGAAAAGTAGAAGGAGAGGCGCGCTCCTCAACTTCTCCTTATTTCTTCAGCCAGTCGAACATCCGGTTGATCGCCGCTGCATGCTGCGGTGGCGGGAAATGATGTCCCAGCCCTTCGTACAGGTGGGCTTCCGGCTGGTGTCCCTGTTCTTGAAGCTTATCCAGCATCCGGTAACTATGTTCCACCAGGACCTGCTCGTCCCGCGTCCCATGGACAATCAGAACGGGACATCGAATTCGGGCCGCATAATGGATTGGGGACCGAAGAAGGTATCGTTCCGGAAACTTGGTTGGCGTACCGCCAATGACGCGTTTCATCATCCTGCGCAGATCGATCCGTTCCTCGTAGGTTTGCGCCAGGTCGGAGACACCGCTCCAGAGAATCATTTTGGATACATGTGGTGACAGAGCAGCTGCCACGGCAGCATTGATCGCACCGCGGGAAAAGCCCAACAGATGAATACGGCTGTTATCTATCCATGAAATGCGTGATAGCCATTCGATTGCGGAGATCACATCCATCGTATCGGCACCGCCGAATTCATCCCTGCCCTCGCCGCCTTCGTTTCCGCGATAGGCCGGAGCAAACACGGCATATCCTTGCGCCGCGAATTCTTCAACCCACTTCAACCTTACCGCGCCGATCCGGCCTATGCCACCGCGGCAATACAGTACGAGCGGCAACTTAGGGGCAGTCGATCCTGAGAATCCTTCCCGGATAGTGTCCTTATTTAAGGAGCATGCCAGCGTGCCGATTATTGAAACGCCGTGAATTGCGTTGAACGCTTTGGACATCTCATGTGCGCTCGAACGGGGCAGTTGCGGCGGCAGACCAAGATACCCCTTGACATGCAATCCCTCTGAGACATAGTCAATATGATAGATCATCGTTGTGCTTCCTCCCGTGCTTATATCATCATGTTGTATCGAATAAGGGCGCTATTATCTAGTTGGAATCAAGTAAGTATAGTATGTTCTTTCCGTTGAAATCAAGAATGGGATGTAAGAAATTACAATTTGCCAAATAGCTAAATATCTGATAAATTATGATCTCGGGCATATCCATTGCTCATTGTCATGGCGGTCGTGGCGAAGGGGTTAACGCACCGGATTGTGGCTCCGGCATTCGTGGGTTCAAGTCCCATCGATCGCCCTCAAAATTAAAGTATACATAATGAGAAGGAGAGCCGAGAGGCTCTCTTTTTTCGTGGTTATAATCAAGCAGATATAGATGCCAGGTCCTTCATAAGATGATATAATAATGTGAAAATCGAGGTGAATGAACATGGCAAAAAAGAAACAAAAGTCCCCCTTGCCGCGAACCGAAGCTGCCGATAAACCCGCTACGTTAAAGGATATGCTGGACCCTCAAGTTCTGGCGAAGTTGAAGGCAACAACCGAATCCTTGAAAGCCAATGAAGCCGAGCGGCTTGAGAAGGAAAGACAGGAACGGGAAGCTGTGCGCAAGGCCGAACAGAAGCGGCGCGACAATGATTTTGAATATTTACTGGAACACAGCGAGATGGATTGGAAAAAATATAAGTGACAGGCGGCGGTATGCTGTCTGTTTTTTTGTTTGGTTTAATCGTGGTCCGTCTTCTGTGAACGTACGCCGATTGACGTGTTTTCTGTAACGCTGGAACTTTCAACTTCCTGGGATCGGTTGTATAATAATGGAACCTATACATTGGACATACATGCGGAGGAAGATGAAAGGATATGGAGCGTAGGCAGACTTTAAGGATCGGGATTGGCGGAGGTTCGGGCAGCGGCAAGACAACGCTAAGTCTTAATCTCAAGGAGAGGTTAAGCGAGTACCGGGTGGCCATCTTCCATATGGATAAATACTATAAGTCCGTTAGGCCCTTGGCCAAGGCGCCCTTCACGAATCAAATATTTGAGGATTTTAACCATCCGGATGCCGTCGATATCGAGCGTCTGACCGAGGATTATGAGCACGCCGTCCATAGTGGCGAATACGATGTAATCGTTGTTGAAGGATTTCTCTTGTATCAATTCGAATCCCTTAGGAACTCTCTTCATTTGAAGCTGTTCGTAGATTGCCCCGCGGATGAAAGGATGCTTCGCAGAAACCGGTGGTTTATAGAAAAAGGGCATAGCGAGGAAAGTGTGCTTCAGGAATATTTGCAGCTTGTAAGATACAGGCACGATGAATATGTTGAGCCTACCCGCTGGCATGCGGATCTGGTGATCAATAGTTCCCTGAAGGGAAATCAAGGCTTAAAGGTTGTGACGGATTGGGTTCTTGCCAGATTAGAGGAGAACAGCCCCGCTTAGATAACCGGCGTGTTTGTACTCGGTATCCTGAACATTCTTGCAAGACCTTTCCATATTCATGTGAGGTGTTGATGTCATGCTGAAAGCGGGTTACAATAAGTAAGTTAGTATTCATGCTCGCTAGGAGGCGAAAAGAATGAAAGTGGAAATATGGTCGGATTTTATGTGTCCGTTCTGTTATATTGGTAAACGCCGTTTCGAATCAGCTTTGGAACAATTTCCTAATAAAGATCAGGTTGAAGTGGTATACCGCAGCTTTGAGCTTGATCCCAATGCATCGTATAAAGCCGGGGTTTCCATGGACGAGATATTGGCATCCAAATACGGCATGAGTATCGAACAGGCCAAGGCTGCGAACGCCAACGTTACCCAGCAAGCGGCAAGCGTCGGGCTTACTTATCACATGGATCGCGTCATCCCGGCCAATTCATTTGATGCACACCGCCTGGTTCATTTTGCATCCGGGCATGGTAAAATGAAAGAAATGACGGAGCGGCTGTTCCGTGCACACTTTACAGACGGCGAGAATCTTGGTGATAAGAATCGGTTGGCCGATCTGGCGGCTGAAGTCGGCCTGGAGCGGAAGCAGGCTGTGGCCGCGCTCGAGAGTGACGATTTCCAGTCCGAAGTAAGGGCAGACGAAGCAGCAGCAGCAAATTTGGGAATTCGGGGAGTGCCGTTCTTTGTGCTGGGAGGCAAATACGCCGTGTCCGGCGCGCAGCCACTGGAAGTGTTCACGGACGCTTTAGATAAGGCTTATCGTGAAGCGAATCCGCTAGTGATGGTGAATGATTCCGACAGCAGCGACGGCATGTGCGCCGACGGATCATGCGATCTGCCGGGCAGCGCGAAATAAAACATACACAGCAAGTAAGAGCCCGAAGCATCAGCAAGCGATCTTCGGGCTCTATTTATCCCGTTAAGGAGAACTAATCATTAATACATAGGAGGCAATATGCTGCATCTTCCATCTGAGGAACTTATCCATCGAATTCAGGATTCGGAAACGGATTATATGTTTGATCGAATGAAAGCAATCGAAGGTCGGACCGGAAATCCCGAAGGGGTCGAAATGAAGCGCTTCGGCCATGCGCTGTGCTTGTATAGCAAGACGATGCCTTGGCTTTCTTTTAACACGGTGAAAGGACTGCGTTCAGAGGATCTATATAACTTGGATGATATCATCGACTTTTATCAATCGAAGGATCGCAAATTCCAGTTCGAGATCGTACCCGGCCTGGTGAATCAGGAAGTTCTAGCTGCGCTTGCCGATCGCGGATTCTATCAATCTGCTTTTCATAATGCAATGTATATGAACCCGCAAGAGCTGAAGGGGGTGCAAGGTAATGGAATTGTGATCAGAACAATAGACAAAGATGAATTTGAGGATTATGCTAAAGTTCATTGCCGTGGAACAGGATTGCCTGATCAAGGGATTCCATCTGTAGCCTCGAATAATCGTGTATTGTGTTCACGACCGGGATGGAGCTTCTATATGGCTTATGTCGAAGATGAGCCGGCCGCAGCTGGCGTCATGTATGTTAATCAATCGACAGCGTCACTAACATTTGCGGCAACACTCCCGGAGCATCGTAGTCAGGGCTTGCAGCGGGAGCTGCTTCGCAGGAGAATACAGGAGGCGAAGCTTGCAGGATGCGACCTGGTTGCCTCGCAGTGCGCTTTCTTATCGCAGAGTCATCGTAACATGGAATCGGTCGGCATGAAGCTGGGCTATGTTCGGACGACGTGGACCGAGCGCTAACCTGAAAGTTCAGCGGAGTAAGGCAGGTGGAGGCAGCCATGCAAGAACCTATGGATTTTCTTAACTTGGAATACTTACGTCTAGGCTCTGATAAACAGAAGCAAGCAGCCATGGTTATAGACGAGCTTAGACTATGGGATCATTTGAAACCTTGTAACCCGATATTGGTGGGCACGATTCCTATCGGGATTCACATCGCTTCAAGCGATCTTGATATCATCTGCCATGTGACGGATTCTGCCCGTTTTGAGCGGGAGCTCATGACGCGTTATAGCGAACTTGTTTCGAATTTCACGTGCTCATCCCGTACGGTCAACAACGTGGATCGAACGGTAGCGCGTTTTCGGTATAAAGGATGGGAGTTCGAGATTTTTGCGCAGCCATTACCTTCTACGAAGCAGAATGGTTACCGTCATATGATCGTGGAATACAAGCTTCTGAAGCAACTCGGTGAAGCTGCAAGACAAGAGATTATCGAGCTGAAGAGGTCGGGTTACAAGACGGAGCCTGCCTTTGCGAAGCTGTTACATATCTCGGGCGATCCTTATGAAGAGCTGCTCCAGATGTATCACTGGCCGGAGGATCGACTTGACGCCTATATTAAATCTTATATGGACAAGGAGGATGGATATGAGTGACAAACAGCAGCTGCTGAATGAGTATTCCGCATGGATCGGCAAAGTGAGAGAGTTCGCGGAACAGGAAGAGGGATATTGGAGCACCCCGATTGCAGAGGGGAAATGGGCCGTACGTGATGTGGTATGCCATATCATGCGCTGGGATGAGTATTTTTACAATGAAGCCATTGCCAAAATCTCTACAGGGGATGCATTGACCGTCCGGCATGTGGATTATGACACGTTTAATGAAGAGTCGAGGCAATATGCCAAGACGTTATCGACAGAAGCGCTGGTGGATCAGACGATAACCGCAAGGGAGAAACTGATTCGGGTGATTGAAGCCTTGCCTGAAACGTCATATGAGTTGCGGTACACGGACGGTGACGGGCATCCCTTTGAGGTGGCGCAATTTATGCGGGATTTCATCTGGCACGACAACCACCATCTGGCTCAGCTGAATCAGGCGCTTCAGGTCGGCTAGTCGGCAATACTTAGCAGAAATGGGTGAAGTCATTGAATGGCTACTTGGACATCATGTCTTACTTTACAGAGAGCAATCTGGAATGGTGGTTAGAACAGTTTAGAGCTTTAGGTCCTCTGCCGGGCATCCTTCTGACTTTCCTGAAATCCTTCATTCCACCGATGCCCACGATCGTGATCGTAGGTGTTAATGCGGCGGTGTATGGGCTTTGGGCCGGGTTTCTTTACTCCTGGATCGGTATGGTGGCAGGATGCTTAACGACCTTTCTCATCGTGCGCAAAATATCCGGTACGGCCCTGATCGAACGCTGGGCGAATAAACCTAAAGTTCAGCGCGGTATGCGCTGGATTCAGCGCAACGGATTCAGTTACGTTTTCCTGCTTGGCATACTTCCCGTAGGGCCGTTTGTCGCTGTCAATGTGGCCGCCGGGCTGGCCCGAATGAACCTGATGTCCTATCTGATGGCTGTAACCTTGGGCAAGGGCATTATGGTGTTTTGTGTCTCTTACATCGGTGCCAACCTGTCCGATTTTATTGCTGAACCTTTTAAATTGTTCGGTGTCCTTGCCTTTATCGTGCTGTCCTTGTGGGTCAGTCGGAAGCTGGATTCATATTTTATAAGAAAACAATCGGTTCAGGATCAACAAGCAGAGTTAGGCCCCATGAAATAGCCGACTCCGTGATGCTTATTTAGGAATGGTTATATTGCCAAAACAGGTTATCGATTTGCCTCAAAATTTAAAGCGGGCGGTATGGGTGCACTAGCCATATCGCCCTTTTGCTTATCATGAACTTATTTTTGCTGTATAATGGAAAAATAACCAGTACCAGCATGATTAAAAAGGAGTAAGTGTTATGACCAAATTGGCCTCATCGATTCTCGAAATGATTCGTATGATGATCATTATGATGATCTTTGTAACCGTTCTGGGCAACATAGAACATCAAATACTGAAGAACTGGGTACCTTGGGAAGGACTATACTTCCTGTTCCTGTTCGTGGGGAATGTACTGTGGTTTCTGGTCCTTTATCGCAATCGCCTGCAATTCAGCGGTTGGTATCGTTCAGCTGCGACCCAGCACAAGCTGTCTAGAAATACGACGAGGATCGTCATGGCGCTGGGCATGATCCTGATCGGAGCGCCCATCATGATCACGTGGTTCATTGTATAATAGGTGTAAACCATCGGTCATAGGCTCAAACGATCGTAGATAAAGGGGCAGTTCCCAAGGTATCGACCTTGGGAACTGCCCCTTGTTAGATGATTACAGTCTTTTACGTTTATACAGTGTTACGAAGAGACAAGAGAGAAGCAGCAGGGCGATGGATACTCCGGCGTACAAGGCTTCCTTGGGACTGCCTTGTTCCTCGGCATTCCCGTTTGACCGATCGCCCGGCCGGCCCATTCCTGGGCCTCCCTGCATTTGACCGCCAAACTCGCCGCCGAATCCGTTCCCCATCTGCCCCTGAGGGAAATCCGGCACTTGGCCTTGACCATTCTGGACAGGGTCTTGAGGCATGACCGGTTGATTTCCATCAGAAGGGGGCTGATCCGAAGATTGGGTTTGATCTTCAGGAAGCTCTTCTGCATTTTGTGATGGTTCTGTATTTACGGCTGGAGCAGCATCAACCGTTGTTCTTTCGTTGTTGGTGGGCGTGTTCCCGCCAGGTACCATACCGCCGCCACCGCCCGGACCCATGCCGCCGCCGCTGCCGGTTCCATCGCCTGCGGAAGGAATCGTTCCATCCAGCTGCTGCTGGATATTATCCATGGACTCTTCCACGAATGAAGTTAATGTCGGGATGGATTGCTCGTACTCCTCATAGGTGTAGAAAGGTCTCGGGTCTTGCTTAACGTGCCCGGAAATTAAATCTTGTAATTGCGCCACCCGTTCATTGAATGTTTCCTGCTGCATGTAGCCCTCCAGCATCTCCGAGAGGATGGCGTGATAGCGCTCCTTATATTTGTCAACCTCGAGCAGCTTGGCAATCAGGGGCCGTTCCGCCAAGGCTCCCTGAGTAGGCTCGTCAATAAGGATGCCCGATCCGCCGAATCCCCCAAATGCCATATTGTAATCCCAAGGCAGGACAGAGAAGACGCCTTTGTTCTCATACAGATAATAGTTCTGTTTGTTCATCCCCAGGTAGCTGTCCATATTGGAAGCAACGACGTTCAAGGCAACGTACTTAAGTACATTATCCACGTCCAGGACCTTCTCATAATCGGAGCCGTTATTGAGCTCGTCCAGCATATCGATCAATACATCGTCATTGGAGGACTTGGATTTCATGACAAGTCCGGTATAGGAATCGGGGTCATTGCCAAGCCAAGTCAGATCGCTGCCCGCACCGTTCATTTCGGCCTTGTACAACGCGCCGTAGGAATTATTGAAATGACGCTCCAGATAGGAGTCGCCAATCTGTTCAATCGCGAGGTAGAACCCCCATAATTCATCGTTAACGTATACATTGACGTAAGAGAAGCCGGGTGTTGGCAATCCGACTGAATCCGCCAGCTCGTAGGTCAGGAATTCCCGCATATACGAGGCATCGCTGTAGTTGTTGTTCAGATTGATTTTACTGATTCCATTCAAGGTTTGATTGAGGTATTCGTCAAAGGATAGTTTGAAGCTGTAGCGGTCGGAGTCTGAATTGACTACGCTGCGCAGGCTTAAATTGCCTTTGGTGCGAATGCCGACATGATCCAATTGCATGCCGTTGTAATTGACGGATGCTTCTTTGTATTCTTCGGCGCTGGCGTTGTCCAGCATATCCTGAAAATCGGCTTCGTCCATCGTGATTTTAACATCAATGACCTTATCCTTCGGAAAAACCGCCGAATCGATTTGCTCCTGCTGGGCATCGCTGTCCGTGCTGCTCATCGTTTCGGCAGGTGTGGGTGTCCATTGGCAGCCGGAGCTTAGGAGGACTATGGCCAGCGCTAGGGACAGCAGGAGCGTCATTCTTTTCTTTTTCATCTCTGACCACCGCCTGACTTAGGATACATAGTCGCCACTGTAACTGATCAGTACCGCGTTATGAACGCCCGGGAGCTGGGACAGCTTGTTTACGAACTGGCCTTCGGCGTCACGCAGCCTTACTTCCAGCGTCACTTCAATGCTGCCTGGCGTCACGGTTTTTTGCTTCAGATTATAACGCTTCACGGCTTGACCGATTTGTTCTTTTACGGCCCGCTCGCTCTGCTCATGATCGCAATGGACCACGAGCAGATAAGGGGTATCCACTGTCGCTTTCTTAATGAAGAAGAACAGGATAAGACCGACAACGACGGAGCCGATGGCAGCCAGCGTATAGAACCCGGCTCCGGTGACGATCCCGGCAACCGCGGCCCAGAACAGGAAGATCAGATCGGTTGGGTCCTTGATGGGGGTACGGAAACGGACGATGGAGAGTGCGCCGACCATACCGAGCGAGAGCACGAGATTGGAGTTGATGGCAATGATGACAACGGCCGTGATCATGGTCATCCCGATCAGAGACACGTTAAAGCTTTTGGAATACAGCACGCCGCTGAAGACTCTTTTATAGAGCAGATAAATAAATAGTCCGATAACAAAGGCAACGGCCAGCGTAATCAGAATTTTGGCGATGCTGATGTCGGATACGAAATTTTCCATGACGGATTTTTTGATGATATCCGAAAAATTGGTGGTATTTGTATTGCTTGAAGTCGTAGTATTCATGAACTATTGATCCTCCCATGTGTTATATTTCAGAAATTTACGGCACATCACATACTTAGAGGCCGATTGACGGCCCAGTCCTTCCAACTGCAGCGCGATTTTGATGTAATCCGGGATATACTCGTCATATTTGACTTCCAGTATGATCAGATTCTCATCCATCGCCCGGATGGGCAGCAGATTCCGATTGAACAGATCCGTGGAGTGCAGGCCGGTTCGAAGCTCCTTGTCAAACGTGATCCGGACATTTCCGTTAGCGCAGACATACGGCTCGCGGACATAATCGACAATGACTTTGGGCCGCAGCAGCTTATGCTTCATCTCGTGATACAGCTCCATCATTAATGGTTTATCCGGCTGATAGAGGCATTCGTATTGACCGGTCATGATCTGATCGACCATTTCCCTTGTGAGCGGCTCCTTCAGCTTGGTGATGTAATCCCGGAATTTGATTTTCTTCTCAAAATGGATGGTGTCGTCGGTTACGTTGTAGATGCGGATGCGGTATTTCACCCGATCCCGGACGCCCGCCAGCTTCTCGTATAATGCTTTGTTGTTGATATCGTCAAAGTACAAGCTTCGAATGTGATATTCCCCGCCGGGTCCGGCATGCTGATCGTAGGTCACTAGATTCTTCAATCGTTGACTGATGATCCGATATTGGTGAAGATTCACAAAAAACTTCAGCTCGTTCCGGTATTTCAATGGGGTTGTCATGTTTCCACCTCGTTTCTCTCTGTCATGCATATGCTTGTTTGCTTACGAGATCTATCCTATCAATCGTTCCTGATATCTTTCTTAAACGCGGCTGAATGTAAACTGAATGTTTTCGCTATGTAAAAATCGAAGCTATGAAGTAAACCAATTTCATGATTCGATGGATCCGACTTGTTCGTGAAGATAGGTAGGAGGCCCCCGCAGCTGTCGCAATTGTGGTAGGATGAAACTATATTCGGGAAGAGAATGGACGATGTTTCATGATGTATTATGTGGTAGCGCTTTGGAGCGCGGCGGCTGTGCTGCTGTTCAATCAGCCTCGGAGCGAGGTGAACCGCTGGGCAGCTTTTTTTCTGTGGAGCGCAGGAATCGGGGGTTTAACGGATTTGCTTGCGCCTTCCGGTTTTATTGCGGCCGGGTACGAGCCGTGGATTCAATTTCTAAACCATACCTTGACACCGTATTGCGTGTTAATATTTTGCTTGGTGTATACACGCACGCCCGGGCAGCGTAAGAGAAAACGCGATTTCAAAATAGGCTTGTTTTTGCCGGTGCTGGCGATGCTGGCCCAGGTGCTTTTGACGGAAGATTACCGAATTCATTATGGATGGTTATTCGTATGGACGGTTCCCTATTATGTGGCCGCCTGTGCCTTGCTTATTCGCGCGTTGTCGCATGAGATGAATCCACAAAAACGCAAAAGCATGTGGATTACCACCTGGATTATGGTGCCTACCTTGCTTGGCGTGATGCTGTTGATTAATGTTGGAAATCTGATCTCGCCCGGTTATGATTCGTTCCGGTATGTGTCTCTGTTCATTCTGTATTCGCTGGGCGTTGCCGTCATCTGTACCTTTGTGTACGGCGTCCTGGGCGTACGACTGAAATTTGAGCGCGATCCGCTGGATCGCACAATGCAAGCCGTCAGCTCGGGGACTTCCATGCTGAATCATACCATCAAGAACGAAATCGGGAAGATTGCGATGAGCGCCGAAAATGTAAAGCAGCTGCTGCCACTGGACAACGGCGTTGCCATCGAACAGCTTGAAGTCATAGCGAACTCATCGGACCATCTGCTTGCCATGGTGGGGCGCATGCAGCAGCAGATGAAGGCGTTTAAGCTTGTGGAACAGCCTCTCCGCGTGGATCAGCTGCTTGCGAAGCTGCAGCTCCGCGAACAGGATCTGTTGCGCAGGCATGGTGTTGAATTGAAGGTGATTTGCCGTCAGCGGCCTTGGCTGCTCGCAGATCCCGTCCATTTGAAGGAAGCGATCAGCAATCTCATGCGTAACAGTGTGGAGGCGATGCCTGAGGGAGGGCTGATTACGATAACGATAACGGCAGACCGCAAAGGAGCGGCGATTACCGTTAAGGATAACGGGATTGGAATTCCGAGAGCGCAGCAGGCGCTTGTGTTTGAACCTTTTTACAGCACCAAGGGCCATAAGAAGGATAACTTCGGGCTTGGTTTGTCGTATGTTTATAACGTGATGAAGAAAAGCGGAGGCTCCGTAGGTCTGGAGAGCCGCGAAGCGGTTGGTACGGAGATTACGTTATATTTTCCGCGCAGTAAAATCATTCGTTTATCCGGGAGGGAAGAAGCTTGAATCGCATACAAATCTTCTTGGTAGAGGATGATCCGGATTGGATTAAATCGATGACCGTTTTTCTAAATGCGCAGGAGGATATGATCGTTGTCGGGACGGCCGAGTCGTCCGAACAAGCGATTGCGATGGCGCAAATCCTATCCTTTGATATCGTGCTAATGGATATTCAGCTGACTGCCGGCCGACTTGACGGGATATACACGGCCGCCGAAATTCTTGAGCGCAAGCCGCAGGCCAAGGCCATCATGTTGACCTCACTGGGTGACGAGCAGGTGATCACGCAATCCTTTACGGCCGGTGCCGTCAATTATATTGAGAAGTCGAAGTTTAAGGAGCTGCCGGCTGCCATCCGAAGCGCTGTGCTTCATCCGGGATCGATGGAGGTGCTGCTCAAGGAATTCGCCCGCCTTAAGCGCGAAGAGCAGCTGCGCGGCTTGACGCCTGCGGAGCGTGAGGTGTTTGATCTATTGGATGAAGGGTACACCCATTCCCAGATGGAGAAGAAACTGTTCAAAACCGAGAGCACGCTCAAGAACCAGATCAATAAAATTTTGAAAAAGCTCGGGGTAAGAAATAGCAAGGAAGCCGTGGAGAAGGTCCGCCGCAAAGGGATCGTGCGAGAGAACGACAACTAGCTCTAGGATCAATTATGGCCGGATTATATAGAAGGACCGGAAGAGGTACTACGAAACGTAGTACCTCTTCTTGGTATGTTCTACAAAAGAGAGGTCTAACGGGGAGTCCCCCCACGGCTGTAAAATGGCTTGTAAATAGAGAGGTGTCCGGCAGAAGACCTAAAGGACATCCCAAGGGGAGCTGAAGCGCATGAAGAGAAAACCGATCTATGTCGAGCTCGATATCCAGACGGATATGGAGAAGCTGTGGACGTTGACGCAGAGGCCTGAGCTGCATCAACAGTGGGATTTGCGGTTTTCCGAGATCCATTATTTGCCGAAGGCTGATTCGGACATCCAGCAGTTTCTATATAAAACCCGCATTGGTTTCGGATTGGAAGCTACGGGGACGGGAGCTGCGAAAACAGCCGTGCACCCGAAGACGGGGAATCGCATCTCGGTACTGCGATTCGGCTCGGATCAGCGCTGTTCCCTGATTCGGGAGGGAAGCGGCTATTGGAAGTATGCGGACAAGGGGGGCGGCATCATAAGCTTCTCTACCCAATACGATTACAAAACACGGTTCGGAATGGCAGGCGAGTGGTTTGACCGGTTGCTGTTTCGGCCTTTATTCGGCGCGGCGACGGCTTGGAGCTTTGATGTGCTGCGTTTGTGGGCAGAGAAGGATATTCCGCCTTCGGCAACGATTCCAAAGGCACTCATCCATGCCTTGAGCGTACTTATGCTGGTCATTCTATGGTGTTATGAAGGGCTGGTACCGAAGCTGTTGTTCCCGGAAGCCGGTGAGCTTGATCTGTTGCGGCAGTCGGGCTTGGCAGGAGGGCAGGAGGGCTTGGTGCTGACATTTCTAGGCATAACCGAGATTGGCGTTGGGTTATTGACGCTGCTCTTCCATAAGAGTCGGTTGTGGTACAGGCTGCAAATTCTCTTGCTGTCGGTCTTGATGCTTGGAGCATGGATGACGGCCCCCCAGTTAATGAAGGCTCCGTTCAATCCGTTAACGCTTAGCGGATCCATGATGGGATTATGCTTCATGGCTTTGCTGTCTGCTGCAGATTTACCGAGTGCCTACCGCCCCGCACGAAGACCCGTCCCCGGGTATAACTCCCGTAAAGGAGGGGAGATGCATGACCTCGATCTATGAACAAGCGCTGGGCTTGCAATTTCAAATGCTCCATCCCAAAATTCGGGAGCGGTTCGGGTTTGACAGCAAGGATCATATCGCTTCGATTGGCGAAGGCATTATGGAAGAGATCTGGTACGCGCCTTGGGCCGCGCTGCCTCTGTATATAGGCACGAAGCGGCATATTATGTTTCCGAATCGCGGAAAAGGGATTCCGTTTCGGATCGAGAACTATGCGTATCGGGATGAATGGGGAAGAGAAACGGTGACGTGGTGCCGCAGCTTTGATTTTCCGGGTGTCCAAAGGCGGTTTGATGCCACGATGATCTATAGTACGCAGCGCAGCCGAGTCGTGGATTATTTAGGGAATAAACAGCACTTGGCGGTCGATCTCCGGATAGCCACAGGGGCTAACGGCGGAATTCGCATTCAATCGGGGGAGCAGAGGTTTTATGAGGGGCTTTTGCAGTTTCGATTTCCCCGGTGGTTCACCGGAACAGCCGATGTAAACGAATGGTATGATGACGGGAAACAACAATACCGGATATCCGTTGAGGTAGACAATCCGATATTGGGGCCTGTCTTCCGGTATAAGGGAAGCTTTCAGGCCCGGACCATTGCCGTAGCTGATGGAGCTGTTCCGCTCCATGTGAAACCACTGCGGGTTGAGGCTAGAGAGTAGCGGCGGTTTCAGAGGAGGAGAGACTGCTGCCTCTGCGCTCACGGAACATTCGGTAGTATAGAAACGAAGATACAACATATAGCGTTCCGGTAATACAAAATGTGATCGCATATCCCCAATAGTTGCCGTAAGTGGTGACGAGTTTAGATTGTACGGGTCCCATGGTGGCCCAGCCTAGCATGAAGGCTGTTTGCGTGACGGAATTGGCGATTCCTCTTCGGTGATCCGGTACGCGGTCGATCAGAATAGAGGATTGTATCGGATTGGCGGCATTCATCAGGGCTTGGCGGAACAGGAAGCCGACCGATGCAATGAGGAGTACGTTCGTGAACCCGGTTAACAGCAGGAAGGGCAAGGATAGCACTTGAAAGAGCACCACGGCCCTGACGGCTCCCACTCGATTCACCAGCGTTGGTCCGATCAGCATCGATACAATCGTCATGACTTGTCCGAGTGATATCAGAATGCCGACCGCCGATAACGATACCGAGAAGCGGTTGGTAAAATATAAATTCAAATAAGGCACGACAAGCCCTGAGCCCAGGCCGATTAACAATTGGGCGAGCGCGAACTGACCGATGACTTTGTAATCCCCCAAACCGGAGGTGTTAACAGCTCCTCCTGCCTGAGCTGGTTGATGAGCCGTAGACGGTGCATCCAGTGCCTGAATCTCCTCGGCCTTCTGATCGGTTGTGAACAAGAGCGGGATAAACGCCGCAAAGGTTGCCAGGCCGCCTATGAAAAGCGCGGTTTTCAAGCTGCCGACCTTGTTCATACCAACGGCCTGCAGGGCATCCGCCAAAAATCCGCCTCCCATGCTTCCGAGCACTTGAGAAGCAAGAACAAGCGAGGCGTGGATGCTAAAGATCCGCATGCGAGCCGATTTCGCCGTGTTTTCCGCCAAGAAGGGGATCGCCAGCACCTGAAAGAAGGATGCGAACAGACCGGTATATATCGCAAGACCAAGCAAGCTGAACTCGCTTTCCAGAAAAGCGCGGGCGATCAGTCCTGCACCGCTTAACAACGCCCCAAGGACGAGGATTCGTTTGCGGCTGCCACGGTCTCCGATCAGGCCGATCGGAATGAACATCAATGCCGTTGCCAGGGATTGAATACTGACCACTGTTCCATTCATGGAGTCATTATACCCAAGGCCTTGTATGTATAAATTGTAGAGCACGCTAAACATGCCGGTACCGATCTGATACAGCACGTTAGCTAGAAAAAAAAGCTTGATGTTACGCGGCCAAGAACGCATTTCTTTTGCCGACTGTTGGATGAAACTCATGATGATACCCCCTAAATTTTACAGCAGCAACCTCTATTCTAGCAGGTTCCACAGAAGGGAGGAAGAAATATTATATCGAAGTGGAGCACGATTGACATGTTATAGACAAAAATATAAAATGTCTATATAAATAACTAATTGAAAAGTGGTGTTTGCATTGGATCCGAACGAGCGTTTCTGGAATGCTTCTATAGATGAACTTAAACAAGGCTATATCGATGAAGGCCCCGTGTGGGTATGCCTCCTGTGCGGCAAGACGATCGAGAAAGGGATCATCTACCCGGACCAAGATGTGTTATATGAGTCAGAACGATACATGATTGTTCATATCCGCCGGGAGCATGGTTCGGTGTTTCAGTATCTGTCGGGGCTCGATAAGAAGCTGACTGGACTGACCGAGCATCAGAATCGGTTGCTGCAGCTCTTCTATCAAGGCATGAACGATAAAGAGGTTCAACAGGAGCTCGGCATAGGCAGCGCATCGACGATTCGCAATCACCGGTTTGCCTTGAAGGAGAAGGAAAGACAGTCCAAGGTGCTGCTGACTTTAATGGAGCTGCTGAAGGAAAAGGATGACCACGCACCGGCATTTGTTGAGATTCCCAAGCAGGCCAAGATGGTGGATGAGCGCTACAATGTTACGGAAGAAGAAAGGCGAGCAATCCTGGCCAAGGTATTTCCCGAAGGGACCGATGGTCCGCTGAAGACATTTAAGCTCAAGGAGAAGCAGAAATACGTCGTTTTGCGAGAAATCGCGGCTCGTTTTAGACCGGGTGTCAAGTATACAGAACAAGAAATCAACGATACGATCGGGAGGGACCATCCCGATTATGTGACGATTCGCCGATATTTGATTGAATATGGTTTTTTGGATCGCAAGGACGATGGAAGCCAGTACTGGTTAACGACTTAAACGCTAAGATTAGGAGGATTTAACGCCATGAATCGCAGACAGGAATTAAATCAAATGTATAAGGAAATCAAGATTGAAGCAGGCGTGTATCAAATTCGAAACACAAAGAACGGCAAAGTATTTGTTGCCGGAACGAATAACTTGAAGACCATGAACGGCAAACGATTCGAGCTGCAGATGGGAACAAGCTACAATAAGACGCTCCAGCGGGAATGGAATGAGTATGGCGAGGATGCGTTTGTCTTTGAGATTCTAGAGACCATGGAGCCGAAGCAAGATCCGTTCTATGATCTGAAGGATGCGGTCAGCAAACGGGAAGCCTATTGGATTGAACAGCTGGAACCTTTTGGAGAGAAGGGGTATAACGCAGAGAGAAAATAAGGCTTTTGTGTGGCGAACCTATGTGTAGGATATGAAATCACGTTCCTTTCGTTTGCAAAGCGCTGTAAGGGTAAGATATGATGAATTTAGCGGCTTAAATCGCTTCCTTTCCTACTTTTTACTACACGAAAGCGAGACGTGAACACGATAATGAGATCCATAGCATGGGTAACCGACAGCACGAGTACGATCGATCCTGAATTCGCCAAGGAAAATCATATTTATATTGTACCTTTGAGGTTGATACTTGGACAGGAGGCGTACAGGGAAGGAATTGACATTTCGGCAGAGGCCTTTTATGAAAGAATGAAAGATGAACCGAAAGTCAGCAGTTCACAGCCTCCGATCGGTGAATTCATCGAATTATATGAATCCCTGAAAGTGAAGTATGATGATATTATCGCCATTCACTGTTCATCCGAGCTCAGTGGAACATTGAATTCTTCTATGCAGGCGGCAGAGATTGCCGAGGTACCCGTGGTTGGCATCGATTCTCAAGCGGGAGCGTTTCCGGTACGCGAAATGATCATGTCCGGGATACACTGGCATAGCCAAGGGGATACCGTGCAGATAATAAAAGATAAAATCCAGTCCATGGTGCAAAACATGTCGTTCTACCTTATTCCAGCAAGCCTGCACCGGCTTCACAGCAGCGGCCGGGTATCCGGCACCCAGCTTCTTCTCAGCAACCTGCTCCGCATTCATCTGCTGCTGCGTTTTGATGAAGGCAAGGTCATTGTGGAAGAGAAGATCCGGACGTTCAAGAAGGCCAAGCAGAGAATGCTGGAACTTATGAAACTGGATTTACAGAAAATTAAAAAGGTCTGCATCATGCACGCAAACAACGTAGAAGTTGCCGAAGAAATCCAGAAGGAGATCAGCGGGGCCCACCCGGCGTTAAAAACCGAAATCATGACTTTTATTCCTGTTGCGGGCATTCATGCCGGCGAAGGGACCATTGCTATGTCGTGGATTAAATATCATCCTGCTTATTCCTAGTTATAGTACAGATCCTGCCTGCAGATACTATCTGCAGGCTTTTGCTTGTTTATCGATTCTATACGACCTTGGATGGTTGTATATGTAGTAGGAGATGATTCCAAGGAAAGGAAGGATGCTAACATGAAGGTGATTATCACGCAAGCTGAGGCGATGCAAAAGAATATATGGGATGATATTATGCTGATGTTCGGAAGAACGGATGAGGATGAAGTGTGGGAGACGGAGCAGTTTATATTAACAGAGGAGCAAGCCCGTAAGCTCGGATTGCTTAAATAGGCGAGCAAGGGCCGCTGTCGATGCGGCTATTGCTTCTTCTTGGCCGGGCAGCTTCAGCTGGTTTGGGCTGTAAGGAAATCATGTTATGATGGAAGGACTCTGTGGAACAGAGGACGAATATAGTAGTGTGAATTTGAAGGAAGGTGACAATGCTGAAGCGTACGACAAAATGGATGTGCTTAACGATGTTGGTTGTCATCTTGCTGTTGGCTGTGGCAGGTTGTCGGGACGGAGCCGAACCGGGCAACCCCGGAGATAACGGATCAGGAGCTTCGCCGCCCGGGCAAGTGCAGGAGCCGCAGACTCCATCTCCAGAAGATGAAGACGGGACACCGCCTCCATCAGGCAGCACGGACAACGAAGGCGAGGAAGGGAATCTGCCTGAGAACGAGACGGATGATGCGGTAGCCGAGCTTTTGAATAGCATGACCGTCAAGGAGAAGATCGGACAACTGGTGCTGGTTGGAATCGAAGGGACTGCCCTGGATGATACCTCGCGCAGATTGCTGGAGGATTACCATGTCGGCGGATTTATCTTTTTTAAGGATAATATCGAGAGCGTCCAGCAGTCAGTAAAGCTGTTCAACGATCTGAAGGAAGCGAATGAAGCGAATCCGGTGCCCCTGTGGCTGAGTATAGACGAGGAGGGCGGACGGGTTACGCGTTTTCCCGATGAGTATGTGAAGCTGCCGTCAAGCGGCAAAGTCGGAAGCAAGGGGGATCTTGCGCTGACGAAGCGTGTTGGCGGTCTTATCGCGCAGAAGGTAGCGGGACTCGGGCTCAACATGGTATTCGCCCCGGTGCTGGACATTAATAGCAACCCGAACAATCCGGTCATCGGCGATCGATCCTTTGGCAATACAGCAGAAACCGTAAGCGCGCAGGGGATTGCCTCCATGAAGGGGATACAGGAGCATGGCGTCGTACCTGTAGTGAAGCATTTTCCAGGGCATGGCGATACTTCGGTCGATTCCCATCTCGGTCTGCCCGTTGTTAATCATGATCTGAAGCGTCTGCATGAATTGGAGCTGGTACCGTTTCAACAAGCGATTGATGAAGGGGCCGATGTGGTTATGGTTGCGCATCTGCTGATGAAGAGCATCGATCCGGATACGCCATCCTCCTATTCGAAACCCGTGATAAATGATTTGTTAAGGGAAGATATGGGGTTTAAGGGTGTCGTTATCACGGATGATATGACAATGGGGGCTATTTCCGGCAGTACGGACGTAGGAGAGGCTTCCGTGAAGTCCGTTGTCGCAGGGAGCAACATGATTCTGATCGGACATGAATATGCATTGGAGGAAGCCGTCATTCAGGCATTGACCGAGGCTGCCCATAGCGGCGTGATCCCGGAAGAGATGCTGAATGACCGGGTGAGGGCAACGCTTGAACTCAAGCACAAATATCAGCTGAGCGATGAGCCCGTGAAGGCTCCCGATGTGAAACCGCTGAATCAGAACACGAAAGCTGTACTAGATCAGCTTAAATAAACGTAGCATATATATTGTAAGAGGATGGACTTGTACTTGTTCGCGAAGAGGCAATGACTAGTTCCCTAAGGCAGATTTGGAACATAAAAAACCCGGTCTCAGGGTGAGATCGGGTGAAATGAACTAGAATATATTAGAAGTTGATATAGTGTGAAAAATATGCTAGAATGAAGGATAAATAACTATTGGCTTAATGTCATAATAACCTAATGCTAGATTAGCATGAAAATATGGGATTGTCAACAGGGGGGCATAGAATGGAGAACCGTCAAAGTGCGGATTTTGCATTGGAACGAGAGGTTACGGATACAGAGAAAGCGGCTAATTCTCCGACAGAGGATTTTTCGGTTCATGACGATCTCTCACTTCCACCAGGCATCAAGATTAGCGATCCGGTTCGCATGTACCTGAAAGAAATCGGTCGTGTTCCCCTCCTTACAGCCGATGAAGAAGTGGAACTGTCCAAACGAATAGAGGAGGGAGATGAAGAAGCGAAACGCCGTTTGGCCGAAGCGAATCTTCGTCTCGTTGTAAGTATAGCAAGACGCTATGCTGGTCGGGGAATGCAGTTCCTTGATCTGATACAGGAAGGCAATATGGGCCTGATCAAAGCGGTGGAGAAGTTCGACTACTCCAAAGGCTTTAAGTTTAGTACGTATGCCACTTGGTGGATTCGTCAGGCGATAACCCGCTCGATCGCTGACCAAGCAAGAACCATCCGGATCCCGGTGCATATGGTAGAGACGATTAATAAGCTCGTCCGTGTCTCCAGGCAGCTCCTTCAGGAGCTGGGGCGCGAACCGACACCGGAAGAAATCGGTAAAGAGATGGATATCACGCCGGAAAAAGTACGTGAGATCCAGAAGGTATCCCAAGAACCTGTGTCCCTAGAAACGCCGGTCGGCGAGGAAAGCGACTCCAACCTGGGTGATTTCATTGAGGATCAGGACGCATTGGCACCGGCAGATGCCGCGGCGTTTGAGCTGCTGAAGGAACAGCTGGAGGAAGTGCTCGATACGCTCACCGAGCGTGAAGAGAATGTGCTCCGGCTGCGCTTTGGACTTGAGGATGGACGGACCCGAACTCTGGAGGAAGTAGGGCAGGTGTTCGGCGTTACGCGTGAACGTATTCGGCAGATTGAGGCGAAGGCGCTTCGTAAATTGCGTCATCCGAGCCGCAGCAAACGTCTCAAGGATTTCCTTGAATAAATCCTGGGCACGAATAAAGTGATTATGAATGAATCCCTTGGTTACGGTCTACGGGCTGTAATCCAGGGATTTTTTGCTATTTAGCCAGGATTCCGCCCCAGATTGACACCACCTAAGCAGTTGGATCATAATGATGTAACATCCCCACATTTAGTAAGGATTGTTATGCCTAATGTGAAGAATAGGGAGTGACATGTCTACGATGACTTTACATACATCTGCTATCGACCGATTGTGCAAGCGCAATGTGGAGCTGTCTGCTTTTTCGACGTATGGGATCGGCGGTTCAGCCAATTATCTGGCCATGCCTGAAACGGCAAATGATCTGGCGGATCTCCTGCAGGACTGCAGGAAACGCGGGATGCCATGGTACATCTTTGGAATGGGCTCCAATATCCTGTTCCCGGATGAACCGAAGCATGATCTGGTGTTTATATCGCTCAAAAACCTGGTAGAGCTGCGGGTGTCGGGAGATAAATGGTACGTTTCATCCGGCGCGCCGATGTCTTTGCTGTCCTTAATGGGTTTAATGGGCGGAACGGATTTGCTCGACTTTACTTTTTTGCTGCCTGGATGCGTAGGGGCCGGCATCTATATGAACGCCAAATATAATGCGCGCCAAATCTGCGATATTCTGGATACCGTTTATTATATTGATACGATGGATTCGAGCTTAAAGGTACAGTCCATTACCGTGGCGGACTGTTTATTTGCATACAAGCAATCCATCTTCCAGCAGCACCCTTGGATCATCGTAGGGGCCGATCTCAATATTCCGGTCAGCTCGGAGGAGCAGATCAGCATGACGTCCGAGCTGCTTACGGAGTGGAAAACTCGCGGCAGCCATCCATCATCATTGCCGTCCTTTTTCTCATTCTTCCTGGGTGAGGTACACGCGTTGGCAGGAAGGGGAATTGAGACGCCGCAGTCGATGCTTGATATCATCAAGTACCGGACGAGTAAACGCCATTTCGATTACCCGTCCTGCGGTTCCGTATTCAAAAATAATTATGATTATGGGGTAGCCGTCGGCTCGCTTGTGGATCAGCTGAATATGAAAGGAACCGAATATGGCGGCGCGATCATCTCTCCGCATCACGGTAACATGATTCTGAACCAGAAGCATGCCAAAGCAACGGACATCCTGTACTTGATGAATCTGATCTCGGAGTCGATTAACAACCATTTTGGATTCGTTCCGGAACCGGAAATTGTACTGGTATAACACAGCCAGAAAATAATCTCTGTAAAGGAATTGGAATAAGTAGAATTTAACGATATAATCAGATAGGTGATCATCTGTTTATCGATATAAACGATGAAATTCTTGTTGCGAGAGGGGCATTACACATGGCTAAAACATTAATTTTTGGACACAAAAATCCGGATACGGACACGATCTGCTCTGCTATTGCTTATGCTGATTTGAAGAACCAGCTCGGCCTTTCCGCCGAGCCTGTACGTCTTGGAGACGTTAACGGTGAAACGCAATATGCGCTCGATTACTTTAAGGTAGAAGCACCTCGTTTCGTTGAGACGGTTGCAAACGAAGCGCAAGACGTTATTCTTGTGGACCATAACGAGCGTCAGCAAAGCGCAAGCGACATTGATCAGGTTCGCGTGATTGAGGTTATCGACCATCACCGCATCGCGAATTTTGAGACAAGCCATCCGTTATACTACCGTGCTGAGCCTGTCGGCTGCACAGCTACCATTCTGAACAAGATCTACAAGGAAAAAGGTGTGGCCGTTCGTAAAGAAATTGCTGGCCTGATGCTGTCCGCCATCATCTCGGACTCCCTGTTGTTCAAATCCCCAACCTGCACGGACGAAGATATCGCAGCAGCTCGCGAGCTGGCTGAGATCGCTGGCGTGGATGCGGACAGGTATGGATTGGAGATGCTCAAGGCAGGTGCCGATCTGAGCGACAAAACCATCGCACAATTGATCTCACTGGACGCCAAGGAATTCCAAATGGGCGGAGCCAAAGTGGAAATCGCCCAGGTTAACGCGGTCGATACCAATGATGTATTGTCCCGTCAAGCCGAACTCGAAGATGCGATTCAAGCGATTATCGCCGACAAAAATCTTGACCTGTTCGTTTTCGTTGTGACGGATATCCTGAACAACGATTCGATCGCTCTTGCACTCGGTAAAGAGTCCAAAGCTATTGAGAAAGCATATAATGTGTCTCTGTCAGAGAACAAGGCCCTTCTTAAAGGTGTGGTTTCCCGCAAATCGCAGATCGTTCCTGTTCTGACCGAAGCATTCAATCAATAATATAGGGTGAGTATCAACAAGCCTGCCATCGACTGAGGAATCAGCGGGGTGGGCTTGTTTTTATATTATGGGTGTTTCCTGGTTCATCCATAACAGAAGATCCTTCCTCGTTCCCATTTTTAAGCGCTTACCAAGATTGAAATATTGTAATGAATTTACATCGAATTGACATCCTTTTTACCAAGTGGGCTCTTATAATAAAGATATAAATGATAAAATACATATACGTTTCAAATATCCAGGAATTGGGTTAATAATGTTTAATGTACAATGTCGAGTTGGGTTCACGAGCTGAATCTATTCAATAGAAGGATGAAGAGGGAGCGATGAGAAGATGAAGAAGTCGGCTTGGAAATTGGGAGCAATGATGCTGCTGGTACTGATCATGATGACAACCGTTGGCGTAGCCTCAGGCAACAATTATGAGCCGGTTCCGAAAGCTTCGAATCAGGAAGCTGTCTATATTAACGGGCTTGAGATTAGAGACGGCAAAGTCTATCTGCAAGTCGATCCGATTGAATGGTACGAGGGAGAAGAAGCGAATCAGGTGTTCCGCGAACGGGAGCAGGACCCTGAGATGACGGAGGCTCCGGACGGCTATTATATCGTAAACGATACGGAAGAACAGATTAAACTTCCTGTGGCAGACGATGCAGAAGTGCTGCTTCAGTTGTACGATCATACCGGACGGTATGAGGATGCTCAAATTTCCTGGAATCAGATGGTAAGCCTGGACAAATTCACGAACATCTACAAAAAGGATGATATCGTAGACATGAAATGGTTTCCGTTTCATATCACCGTTGAAGATGGCGTCGTTGTGAAGATGATCCAACAATACGTGCCTTAATATGGATGATAAATAGAATAGAATGATAAAGAGCCGCTTCCCATTGGTTATTCCTAACCGATGGAGCGGCTCTTGTGTTAAGAGATAAGAAAGTATAAACATCCGAGGCTTAGCATCCTTATCTCGCAAGAAAAACTTCCGCTAAATGCGGTCTGTCTACTGAGAAAGTACGTCGATAGACGTTTTCTTATCGAATGGCAAAAGGGTCAAGCGCAAGCGGGAACTTTACCGGCTGTGTTTCATCGGTTTGAGTTTACCATTCACCACATCGCTGACAAATGGAGCAATTTTGGATTTGCGCTCCTCGTATTCTTCCTTCGTCAGCCTGCCTTCGGTCAACTTCTGATCCAGGCGCTTCGTGAGTGCCTCGACTTGTTGATCAATAACGGCCTGGACGGGCACGCCTTGCTCCTTCGCGATCTGAGCCAGTGATTTTCCGGATTGGAGCGACTGCTTGAGTGCTTCCGGCGTCGTCTTCAGAAGCTTGGCCAGTTCGGCGCTATCCGAGATCAGCCGGCCATGACGCTGGTGCATCCGCTGCTGATGCCAACCGCCTTTGGCGTCAAGCAGCTTGTCAGCCGCAGCGGAGTAATCGATGGATTTGCCCAGCTGCTTCGGATGCGAGGAGATTTTATCCTTCAACAGCTCAACGATCTTGGCTTTCATAGCATCTCTAGATATACCTTGTTCCTTGGCGATCTCCGCGAGCGTCGAGGTTTTGAGTTTATCTCGAAGAACTTGCGGTTCCAGCTTCAGAAATTCGGAGATTGCCTTGAACATATGACCGGGTTTATGTTGCCCGCGTTCGTCTTTGGAAGAAGGAACAGCCGGTGATTCGGTTTGCTGTCCGATCGGTTCCGCTGAGACCGAGACGGGAAGATAAGCAAGGCCCATGACTACAGCGATGGTGACAAGCACCAGCCGCTTCACTGACTTCAAGTGGGTTGTCATTGTTGTTTACCGCCTTTCTAGATGTTGGTCTTACAGTCCTTCATTCTTTCCCGCTAAACTGAAATCATCCTTAAAATAACCTTAAAATAGGATGAAAATACATAAATTTCATATCGGGTGGTGAAAATTGACCATTCTATGAAACTATCGACTCTTCTCTGCTAATATGGTATCATGGAGTCTTGATAACGTACTAAAGTGAAAAAGCAGTTTTTGCATCTGATGCGAATTCCTTTGCATCCAGAATATAGCTGCGTTTAATGTCTACGAGGGGGATTTTTTGGTGAAAAAGATAGCATCAGTATTAGCAGGCTTCATGCTTTTATTAACCGTAGTCGGCTGTTCAAGCTCAGCAAGCGGTGGCAATGAGCTGGTTGTCGGGATCGATGACAAGTTTGCGCCCATGGGCTTTCGTGACGAGAGCAATGAAATTGTCGGCTTTGATATCGATTATGCCCGTGCAGCAGCTGAGAAGATGGGCAAGGAAGTCAAGTTCCAGCCTATTGACTGGAAATCGAAGGAGTCCGAACTTAGCAGCGGCCGCATTGACTTGATATGGAACGGCTATACCATCACCGATGAGCGCAAGGAGAAAGTGTTGTTCACCAAGCCTTATCTGGAGAATAGCCAGGTCGTCGCTGTGCTGGCTGATTCGGATATAACTTCGATCAGCGATTTGGCAGGCAAAGAGATCGGATTGCAGTCGCTGTCCTCGGCTGCCGATGCGTTAAGCGCCAACGAGATTCACACGCAAGTGAAGAAGATCAACGAATTCCCTGACAATATGCTGGCTCTGAGCGATTTGAAGAATGGGCGCGTAGAGGCTGTGGTCATAGACGAAGTCGTGATGAAATACTTCATGTCCAAGGAAGAGGGAATATATAAGATTCTCGAGGAATCACTGGCACCGGAGCAGTATGGGATCGGGGTTAAAAAAGGCAACGAGGAGCTGCTTCAAAGCCTGCAAAAAGCACTGGACGAAATGAATGCCGATGGCACGGCAGCCAAGATTTCCGAGAAATGGTTTGGCGAAAACAAAGTGTTGAAGTAAAACGCTTCATAAGGATGGTTATTCATCCTTCCATAGGTATTCCAAGAAACCGGACTTTGACCAAAGGCTCCGGTTTTGTGTTCCCCATGGGTCTACGATATTTTTGAAGAACTTCAAGCATCTCAAGAAGTTTTTCCATTAGGAGTTAAGCGTATATGAGTATGGATTACATTGTTCAAATCGGCAAACCGATGCTGGAGGGCGCACAGACAACGATACTGTTGTTTTTAATTGCTATCCTGGTCTCCATCCCGCTCGGGTTTGTGTTCACCTTAATGGTTCGAAGCGCAATTAAGCCGCTGGCTTGGTTGGCCAATGCCTATATTTATGTGTTTCGTGGTACCCCGCTGCTGCTGCAGCTGTTGTTCTTTTGTTTCGGGCTGCCGGTGCTGCCCGTGATTGGAGAGTATCTCGTTCTGGATCGTTTTGTAGCCGCATGTTTGGCATTTGTGCTAAACTACGCCGCTTATTTTGCGGAAATCTTCCGGGGAGGCCTTTTGGCGATTGACAAGGGTCAATATGAAGCGTCCAAGGTGCTGGGCCTGAACCGCTGGCAAACGACCACGAAAGTGATTCTGCCCCAAATGTTTCGCGTAGCCCTGCCGGCGGTATCCAACGAATCCATTACACTGGTAAAAGATACGGCGCTGCTGTATGCCGTAGCGGTTCCGGAGTTGCTGCACTTCGCCTATACGGCGGTCAATCGCGATGTCACGATTATGCCGTTTTTCATTGCAGGTGTAATATACCTGCTAATGACGCTAGTGTTAACCATGTTGTTTAAGTTTCTGGAACGCCGATTTAAATATGAATAGAAGGACTGTCGTGTAATGGCAATTATCGAAGTAACCCATGTAAAAAAATCCTTCGGCCAGCTGGACGTGCTGAAGGACGTCAGCTTTGAAATTCAGAAGAATGAAGTGATTGCCGTCATCGGACCTTCCGGTTCGGGTAAGAGCACCATGCTCCGGAGCCTGGTGCATCTGGAGGGGATTAATGGCGGATCGATCAAGCTGCAGGATCAATATCTCGTGAAGGATGGCGTGTATGCCAGCCCGCCGGGGATCAAAGCGATCACATCCCGGATGGGCATGGTATTCCAGCATTTCAACCTGTTTCCTCATCTCACGGTACAGGAGAATCTGGGACTGGCACCTAAACATGTAAAGAAACAATCAAAGGAAGAAGTTAGGTTAAACAGCGCCTCTCTACTAAAGAAGGTCGGTTTATCTGATAAAGCAGATGTATACCCCGGGAATCTGTCTGGCGGACAGAAGCAGCGTGTGGCCATTGCGAGAGCTCTGATGATGAATCCGGACATCATGCTGTTTGACGAACCGACATCGGCGCTGGATCCCGAGCTGACCGGCGAGGTGCTGGCGGTTATCAAGCAGCTGGCCGAGGAGCATATGACGATGGTGATCGTTACGCATGAGATGAGTTTTGCCAAAGAAGTGGCGGACCGAATTATCTTCATGGATAACGGACAGGTCGTCGAATCCGGCACGCCGGATCAAATATTTAACCAACCGAAGGCAGAGCGGACCCGGGAATTTTTAATCCGGGCGACGCGTTGAAGAGAGACTGGCTCAAAGCCCGATCGGAAGATCGGCTTGGGCCGGTTTTTTTTGGTGAAAAATAAGGCTATTTCGTGAAAGCGTTTAAATTACGGGTTGACGGAATACGGTTTGGTCGATATCATTGTTTTAAAGATTATTAAACTGTTTCATATAAATATCTATAAAACCACAGCGAGGAGCGGAATAAGTTATGAGTCATGTTATTACCATTCATTCGGATTTATCCAAAGGCAAGATCAACCGCAATATTTATGGTCATTTCTCCGAGCATCTGGGTCGCTGCATTTATGAGGGCATATGGGTGGGAGAGGATTCACCGATTCCGAATACGGAGGGGATCCGCAATGATGTCCTGGAGGCGCTGAAACAGCTTAACATACCGGTGCTGCGCTGGCCTGGCGGTTGTTTTGCAGATGAGTACCACTGGAAGGACGGCGTCGGTCCGCGAGAGAATCGGAAGCAAATGGTCAATACGCACTGGGGCGGCGTTGTGGAGAACAACCATTTTGGCACCCACGAATTCCTGCGTCTTTGCGAGCTTCTGGGTTGTGAACCATACATATCGGGCAATGTCGGCAGCGGCACCGTGCAGGAAATGTCGGAATGGGTTGAATATATGACCTTTGATGGCGTGTCGCCGATGGCCGCATGGCGCCAGGAGAATGGCCGCGAGAAGCCATGGAATGTAAAATATTTTGGCGTCGGGAACGAGAACTGGGGTTGCGGCGGCAATATGCGGCCGGAGTATTATGCGGATCTGTACAGACGCTATCAGACTTATGTTCGCAACTATGGCGACAACAAGATCTACAAGATTGCCTGCGGCCCGAACGTGGATGATTACCGCTGGATGGAAATCGTGATGCGAGAAGCACATCCGTTCATGGATGCCATCAGTCTTCACTATTACACCATTCCGGGCGAATTCTGGACAGGCAAAGGCGCTGCTACCGGATTCAGCGAACAGGAATGGTTCACCACGATGAAGAAGGCGCTTCATATGGATGAATTGATTACAAGACATTCGGCGATCATGGACCAGTATGATCCTAACAAGCGGATCGGCCTCATTGTAGATGAGTGGGGGACCTGGTTTGACGTTGAGCCTGGCACCAATCCGGGCTTCCTGTACCAGCAGAATACGATCCGTGATGCTCTGGTGGCGGGTTTAACGCTGAATATCTTCCATGAGCATAATGATCGGGTTGTGATGGCGAACATTGCGCAGATTGTCAATGTACTGCAGTCCGTCATTTTAACCGAAGGCGATAAGATGATTCTTACTCCAACCTATCATGTGTTTGATATGTATAAAGTGCATCAGGATGCAGAACGTTTGGCTACCAACTACAGCGGCGCTGATTATGAGATGGACGGCGAGAAGATTCCGCAAGTATCCGTAACGGCCTCGAAGGATCAAGCCGGCAAAATCCATGTGAGTTTGTGTAATGTGAGTCATGTGGAGCAAAGTGACGTGACGATTCAGCTTCGGGGATTAAGCGGAGCGGTGTCTAAGATCGTAGGCCGGCAGCTTGCCTCCGATTCGCTGGACGCTCATAACACCTTTGAATCGCCGGAGACCCTGAAGCCGGCTGCATTCCATGCTTTTGAACAGGAAGGCGACGTTCTGCGTGCCAAGCTCGCACCGATGTCCGTTACCGTTCTCGAGATTACGGCAGGATAAACGAAGGGATGGCGGATAATCGGTGTAAAGGTTGTCATGACGATTACCTGGTTAACGAGGAACAAATTACGCGCGTCCTATCTTCTCCTATGTTTACGTCTGACCGCTGCGTGCCGGATGGTGAGTATGATGCCCGTCTTCGTGCGTGCTTCTCTTGTCCAAAGCTGCAAGGGGACACGACATGCACGCTGTGCGGCTGCATCGTACAGATCACTGCAAAGCTGAAAGACAAGCGATGTCCTTATCCGGGACAGGACCGTTGGGCGGTTGCTGTTAGTGTTTGAAATACAGTTTCACAGGCCTGCCTCTCATGGATGGATCATGGGAGCAGGCCTTTTTTCGTATGGGAGAACTTCCATTATCTTTACAGCAACTTTCAACCTATGTTATGACTAATAGATAAAAGATCAACAGGATAGGGTGTGAACATGAAAAGAGGAGGGTTTCTATACTACTGGACCTCGCATTCGAGTTTGTCGCTGGCAGGCGTTGTCTACGTCATGGTACTGACTACCTTTATGTATCAAGAATCCGGATCGGCCTTTATTGCCGCGTTGTTCCCGCTGTTTAACGCAGTCGCACGGTTTGTCGCCGGCCTTACAGCTCCGCTTGTCATGGAGAAATTTGGCTTCTCCAAGCTTCTGGTGAGGCTTCAAGTCATGAAAGCCCTATTGCTAACCGCATTGGTCATTTCATTCCCATACATATCATCTCAGGTTGCTATACTGTGTGTGTTTATCTTGTTCATTGCTTTTACCGAAGGATGGGGAAACCCGCTTATCCAGTCCATGGTTCCGAGAATGGTTGCACCTGAGCGGCTGGTTAAGGCCAACAGCTCACTATCCGTGACCAGCCAATCCTTGCAGATTGCAGGATATACCTTTACGGGCTTTCTCGTTGTACGGTTTGGACATATGCCGACTTTAATCATGAGCTGCGTACTCATCTGGATATCTGTTTTGTGCCTTTGGATCGCAGCGGGCTCCATGAAGGAGAAGGAACCGGCTGCAGCTGGACGAGCGAAACCAAGCTGGGAAGTGATTCGTGAAGGCTGGTTGCATCTGTGGAGAAATCCTACATTAAGAATCGTCACGATTATGGATATGATTGAAGGGATTGCCGGAACCATCTGGGTGGGCGCGATCACGCTGGTGTATGTCAAGGAAGTGCTGCATCAAGGCGAAGCTTGGTGGGGTTTTATTAACGCCAGTTATTATGTAGGCGCCATTGCTGGTGGGTTACTGATGCTGCTGCTGTCTTCCTTTATCCAGAAAAATCTGATTCTATGCATGGCTGTTGGTTCAGCGGTGTTCAGTTTGCTTACCCTGTGGTATGGCCTGAACAGTATTCCGATTGTGGCTTTGATCCTGTGCATCGCGATGGGACCCGCCTACCAGCTGCGGGATGTGGCGCAGCAAACCGCGCTCCAATCCAGCGTAGATCAAGAGATGCTGCCGAAAATTTACGCTTCGCGTGATATCTTGCTGTCCATGGTAACGAGTTTATCAATTGCCGTCATTGGTCTAATTGCGGATACACTCGGCATTCGCATGGTGTACATTGCAGGTTCAATCTGTATTGCGATATCCGCAGGGTTGTCGTTCACACTCCTGAGACTGCAAAGGAATTCGCCTTTAGCGGCAGAAACGGGCGGCAGCAACTTTTCATAACATGTTATAAAAAGAGCCGGACCTGGATCAGTCTCAATGGAAACTGATCGTCAGGTACGGCTCTTTTTAAGATATCAGAAAGTATAAACTTCGGAGGATCTGCTGCCTGATATCGCAAGAAAAACTACCGCTAAACGTGGTACCGGCGAACCTTAACGATTACTTTAGGCTTTGTTCTTCTTGCTGAACAATGAATCAACCGAGAGCAGGCTGCTGCCGCTAAGGGCAAGGTGAACAGCCATTGCCAGCAGGGCGATATCCAATTCATAGCCACCCAGGAAGCCCATGCCCAGCTTTGCCTGAAAAATAGCAACGACAAGCACAACGCCAAGAACAAGGGAGGCAATTCTCGTTCCCAAACCGATAATCAATGCAATACCACCCACAATTTCGATAATGGCCACAACGGTTGCCATGAATGCGGGGATTCCCAAACTGGCGAAAAAGCCCTCGATGTTTCCAATGCCGCTCTGGAATTTATCCAAACCGTGAGCCAAAAAGATGACGCCCAGAATAACACGAATAATGAAAGTACCCGTAGAAGAATAACTACGCATGAATGGTAACAGCTCCTTATTTTTAAATGGTTATCAACTAACTTTTGTATAGCTGAAACTATAGATTGTATCATACTTAATAATGCTGTTAATTGTCAAGTAACTTACTAAAAATAATCAAATTCCACTATTTAGTGTCTGGGACGGTATTCCGTCGGCGACTGCCCGGTCCAGCGGCGGAATTGCCTTGAAAAGTGGCTGGCTGAGCGAAATCCGAGTTTGTCGGCGATCGCCGTCATTGGCAGATGGGTCGTGACCAGCAGCTCCTTGGCTAGGGTGAGCTTTTGACGGCTGATATATTGTCTTGGTGATATTCCGTAAACCTGGCGAAACAACTTGCTGCATTGGCTGCGGCTTAAATTAAGCTCTTTGGATACCGCTGCGACAGAGATCTCCTCTGTGAGCCCCGATGATAGTTTCTCTTCAATGGCATGCGCCGCATCGGCAGTAAGCAAGGAAGACGGTTTGTGGGAGCCTGATACAGCCTGTGTCGACGAAGGCAGCTTTACTTCGTCCTGCACCTTCAGGAGAGAGAGCACATCGTGGATGATGAGCAATGTATAGGATTGGAGCAGCAGCCTGTCTTCAAAGGTGAGATTGTATTCGGCTCTCGGGTTCTCCGAGTGAAGCGAATGGGCTGCCGGCTGACTGCGCCGAACGATTCCCTCCAGCTCTTCTACGTATGTATTCAGATTGCTGTGCTCGCTTTCCTGCTGGCGAATGTGGCGGTAAGGGGCAGCGGACAAAGAGCTCCGAATTTCCTGATCATCGAGATCAAAATGAACATTGAAGTATCCATACGGCCTGTTGGCTAGATTAGAGGTTTGATGGGGCACCCCGGATTTGATCAAAAGCCATTCCCCTTGCCGCAGCGTAAAGGACTCCCGATGAATTTCCTGCAGGACCTCGCCTTCCAGACAGTACAGCAGCTCGAACAGGTGATGATGATGCCTCGGATAACTCCAGCCGGGCGGCTGGGAATCAAAATGGCATCCCGTTACCTGAAGCGTGTGAATCATATTGGGAAAGCGAAAAGCGATATCCATAATGGGCAGGCTCCTTTGGCATCGAAAATTCCAGTGATTATGCCATCTATTTTATCATAATAGGATCTTGCGAATTGGAATATTCGGCACAAAAGGTATAAAGAATGATCCATTTGGAGATTGAGCAGCACGAGCTTTTGATAGATGATGACAATAGCAAGCGAAATGATACGCGCAGGGAGGAAACAGGATATGAAAGCTCAATTGAAAGCGGTTAATCAACAGTTCGTGCTCGGGGATGAGCCAATACAGATTCTGTCGGGTGCCGTACATTATTTTCGGATCGTACCGGAATATTGGGAAGACAGACTGATGAAGCTGAAAAGTTGTGGATTGAACACCGTGGAAAGCTATATTCCGTGGAATTTGCATGAACCCAAGGAAGGACAATTTACGTTTGATGGCATCGCCGACTTGGAGAAATTCGTTCAAATCGCCGGTGATCTCGGGCTGCATGTGATCCTTCGGCCGAGCCCTTACATATGCGCCGAATGGGAATTTGGCGGGCTTCCGTCCTGGCTGCTGCAGTATCCGGATATCCATCTGCGATGCATGGATCCGGTGTTTCTGGAGAAAGTTGACCATTATTATGATGAGCTGATTCCGCGCCTGGTTCCGTTATTAACCTCCAATGGAGGTCCGGTGATTGCAATGCAGATCGAGAACGAGTACGGGAGCTACGGAAATGATACGGCATATCTGGAGTATTTGAAGGATGGCTTGATCAATCGAGGCGTAGATGTACTGCTGTTCACTTCGGATGGTCCCACAGACGGCATGCTGCAAGGCGGAACCGTTCCGGGTGTGCTCGCTACCGTCAACTTCGGTTCAAGAACGAAGGAGGCTTTTGATAAACTGCGGGAATATCGCGCAGAAGACCCTCTGATGTGCATGGAATACTGGAATGGATGGTTTGATCATTGGCTGAAACCGCATCATACCCGGGACGCGGAAGATGCCGCCGCTGTGTTCAAGGAGATGCTGGACTTGAATGCATCCGTGAACTTCTACATGTTTCATGGCGGAACGAATTTCGGATTCTATAACGGGGCGAATTTTCATGAGAAGTATGAACCGACGATAACCAGCTACGATTATGATGCGCCTCTTTCGGAGTCTGGGGATGTAACAGCTAAATTCGAGGCCATTCGCAGCACGATTGCGAAGCATCAGGGGAAAGAGCCCTCCGATTTCCCAAGTCTGCCTCAGCCCGTTAAGAAAAAAAGCTATGGTTCGGTTCGCATGACCCATTATGCCGACTTGCTGGAACATCTGCCGGTGCTATCCGAGCCGGTGAAACGTACGACACCTGTACCGATGGAACTGCTGGGTCAAAGCTATGGCTTCATCGTTTATGCAACGGATATCTCCGGACCTCGTCAAGGAGAATCGCTGTATCTGCAAGAGGTGCATGACCGGGCACAGGTATTCCTGGACGGTAAGTATCAGGGGACGGTTGAACGCTGGAATCCCCAAGCCCTGCAGATCGATGTTCCGGCAGCCGGCGCGAAGCTGGAGATCGTTGTCGAGAATATGGGGCGTATTAATTACGGCCCGAAGCTGAAGGACTATAAAGGGATCACTGAGGGAGTCCGGATGAACAACCAGTTCCTGTATGACTGGAGCATTTATCCTTTGCCGCTTGAACATCCGAATGCGGCACCGTTTCAACCGTTGGAGGGTCCGCTTGAACAGCGGGATCGCCCAACCTTCTATCGGGGTGAATTCACGGTGGATGACATTGGAGATACGTTTATCCGTTTGGACGGATGGGGAAAAGGGGTGGTCTGGGTCAATGGCTTTAACCTGGGGCGTTACTGGGAACAGGGACCGCAGGCAGCGCTTTATCTGCCTGGACCACTGCTGAAGCAGGGCCGCAATGAAATCTTGGTGTTTGAGCTGCATCATGCCGAAACAGCAAGCATCGAACTTGTCGATCAACCCGACTTGGGCTAATTAGGGTGTAAGTAGACAAACGATAATAATGAATAAAAGGGAGCCCTTTCGTACTCATGAGAGGGCTCCCTTTTGTGTTTCAAGGAATCATAGGATTAGACCAACTGCTTACGGACTTTTAAATAACGGTACAGAATGATGCCAAAGAGTGAGCATAGGATGGCACACAATCCGATGAAGCCATAGCCGGCCTGCAGCCCACGCAGCAAACCAAGCTCTGTTCCGCTGCCGTACATTTGCTTGAATCCGTTCGTGATCGCTCCGATTGCGTAATTGCCGATAACGCTGCCGATTCCCATCATGGTAACGATGAACGTAATCGCGGTGTCGCTCTCTCTCGGATATCTTTTGGCAATTAGAGCCATGACCGTTGGATAAATCGGAGCAATTCCAATGCCTGCAGCCGCGAACAGGAAGGCATAGGATTCCCCGCCAAAGATCGCGACAAAAGTACATACTCCGGTCAACGCGGACAGGATGATAATGGACAGCGTGAAACCGATCCGGTCCGTTATCGGGCCAAGCAGCAGGCGTGCTGCCGAGAAGCAAAGGAAGAAGGCGGACAGCATCCCGGCTGCAGCCGTAGGTTCCCATTTGTACGATTTTTCAAGAAAGTTTACGAGCCAACCGCCAACGGCCATCTCCGATACGACACCGAAGGATAGAATCATGACAACAAGCCACAGCGCGGGATCTTTAACTAATAGCTTGAGCGGAGTACGTTCCGTTTCGGATAGATCGTCCCCGGGAAACTTACTCATGAGTGCCGGTATCATCGGCAGTATGGATAACATCAGCATGGCCAGATACATGCCCCGCCAGTCCAGCGTGTGATTAAACACGGTTACCGTCATGAGGCCGGATGCAATCATTGGTGCCACGGTTGAGCTGATTCCGTAGAAGAAATGGGACAGGTTCATCATCGTGCCTGTGTTTCGCACAAAGATCCGGGCCGCCAAAATGGCGAGGCCGATCTCCAGCATACCGTTTCCAATGTACATGAAGAAGTAGGATGCGGTAAACATCGGGTAGCTGTGCGACAGGAAGATAAACACACCCGAGATGGCCATCGAACCGAAGGCAGCCATACTGACCCACTTGATCCCGATCTTCCGGGTTAACAGCGCGGTGAAAGAGCAAGCAATCAAGTACCCGAGCGCGTTCAGCGATAGCAAGGTGCCGATCTGCATTTCATCCAGATGGAAATCGAATTGAATCCTTGGAATGGCGGGCCCCTTAATATTTTCCGAAATTCCGAAAATGATAAAGCCGAGAAAAATGGTTGCCAAATGAAGGGTGTAGTCTTTGCTGAATTTAGGTTTTGCTTTCGTTTGAAGGTCTGTATTCACGGTTATTCCCCAATCGTCATCGTTGAATTTTACATTGCACTTGTATCGGATATCATCATGTCCAGCGCAAGCCGCTGCAGGCCGGCTATGTAGTCATGTTCCCACTCGCGAAGCAGCATGTCGGGCAGATGCCGTTCCGGTACGTAGGCGGAAGCCCGGTCTTTGATGGAGAGCAGGGTAGAGGGCAGGAGGTTATGCTCACACCACAGAATGGCGTCCGGATTGAGAATCGCGGTGAAGGCGGCGCTTAATCGGCTTAACGCATCGATTTGCTCCTCATCCGGCTCGATGAGACGGCTCATGACAGAACTCTTGCGATCCAATACATCGTGAAAATTGTTGTCTTTGCTCATCGGTACATAACCGATCTCCCCCGTAAAGAACGACTTGCCCCGAACGACGTTTCCGTTGATCAGCAGTCCCGCCCCCGGCCCATTGTGTCCGAGATACACGTATACAAGGGAGGCCTCCTCCGAGCGGCTCAGATTCTGATAGCCAAGCACGGCCGCATTCATGTCATTCTCCACGATGACAGGAATGGAGAACAGGTTCTCCAGGTAAGATTTGAGGTCGTAATCCTGGAATGTCCCATACAACGGAACGTGAAAAATAACGCCATCACGCACCGCAGCCGGCATGCCGACGGCGATCGAGCGGATCTTCGGATAACGGCGGATCCAGCTTCTTTGCTGGGAAGCCAGCGCTTCCGGTCCAAGCTGGAGTATGCCTTCTTCTACTTTTTGTTCGACCAGATCGCCGTTCCAATTAAAAATGGTGTATACGCTCCGCTCCTTCTCATAATAAACGGCGAGACCCAGCATATAGTCCGGGTTAAAAGCGTAGCGGTTTGCACGCCTGCCGCCGCTGGACTCATCCAATCCGAGCAGGGTAACTTCGCCTTCCTGCGCCATCTGTTCCAGAACTTTGCTTACCGTAGGAAAGCTGATGCCGAGCCTATCACTCAGCTCCGCTTTCGTTCCGCTGCCGAGCTCCAGCAGGGAAGCGCGGAGCGCGCGCCGCACGGCATATTTCATGGATTGCGGTGTCGGTAAAGCTTCTTTGCGCGTTGTCATCACCACTTCCCTTTCTTTTTAAACGTGTTTAATAAGTGTCTGGAGATGATTATGGCACATCTGAAAACATGGTGCAAGAACAATTTTGCTGCATGATATCGGAGGGTATCCGGAGGACGAAAAAAGAACGTTCGCAACAAAGGATAAGGGATGCGGACGCTCTAATTCCAGAAGCGGTATAAGATTATCGCAGAAGCATGATGGTACCGCCGAGGATCGGCATAAGGATCATGGAGAACCGCAGCAGCGTTCTTGGCGCTTTGCTTGTAAACTTCGCGCCGATGTACGAACCGATCATCGTACCGGCAACGACCTGCAGCAGCAGCTGCCAGTCGATATACCCTGCTTGGAAGTAACCGATGCCGCCAAAGAGGGCAATCGGCATAATAACCATCATGGTTGTGCCTACGGCCAGCGCAATCGGCAAGTTAAACAGAATCATCAGGGCAAGCTGAATGAATGGGGTCGACCCGATGCCGAACACCCCGGACATGCCGCCGGTGATCAAGCCGGAGATCAGAGCCATCACCCAGAATCGTGAGGAACGGATAGAGGTCAACATGGGCTTCGGCGAAAACTGCATGCGAGTCCGGAGCATAATGAGCAGGCCGGACAAAAATAGCATGATCGCCGTACACCATACCAGCCGATCCTCCGGAATGATCCGGGCGGCAAGGCTGCCTGCATATGCGCCGATGGCTCCGAACAGTCCGACGGCAAGCCCGGTGGATAGAATCGCATTCTTTTCCCTTAGATGGCTGATGGAACCGGAGATCATGGTGAATACCATGGCGGCGATGGAAGTGCCCAGCGCCGTATGTACGGGAATGTGAAATACGGTAACCAGAAGCGCAATAATGAAGCCTGATCCGCCGGCACCGACAAACCCGAGAAGACCGCCCAGAAATAACATCGTGATGAAAATGCTCATATGTGTCTCTTCTTTCGTCGTGGTTTAATCTCAATCTCCCCATTATACATGAAATTAGGTTAAGACAGTTGACAACAGCGAGGCTCCATGAGAAAATGTACGCGCGTACATAAATTGCAGGAGGCTTGATGAATATCGCTAGTCGTAAAGAGGTAGCACAGCTTGCCGGCGTTTCGGAAGCAACGGTATCCCGTGTACTGAACGGGGTCGGACCCATCAAGGAGGAGACCAAGCAGCGGGTGCTGGAAGCGGCGGATCGGCTTGGGTATACCCCGAGTGCGCTTGCCCGAAGTTTTGCCCGCCGAAGAAGCGGTAACCTGGGTGTCGTCATGCCCTACCTGCCGAAAGCCCGCATATTCTCCGCGTACTATTTTTCCGAAATATTAAGCGGTATTGGCAGTAAGGCGCTGGAAAGCCAATATGACCTATTGATGCTGTTCCGTGAGCCCGGCGGTTCGATGGACTACTTGAACCTGTTCCGGACCCAGAAGGTCGATGCCTGCATTATTCTTGGCGCCCGGGATGATGAAGGCGAACATGCGGCCATCAAACAGCTGAGTGAAGCGGATCACCCTTATTGCCTGATTAATCAATACTTTGACGGTGAGGCGTTTCACGTTATGGATGCCGATCATGTGGATGGCAGCTATCAAGCCGTTCATCACTTGACACAGCAGGGATTTCGGAAAATTGCTTTTCTTAATGGGCCGCCTCAGTATTCCAACAGTCGCGACCGGTTAAAGGGGTACAGCCAGGCACTGAATGAAGCGGGAATCGTGCTGGATGAATCTTTGCTGTTCGAAGGTAACTTCAGCCGCAAAAGCGGTTATGCCGCAGCCGAGTTAATCGCCGGGAAGTTAGACCGGATAGAAGCCGTATTTGCCGCCAATGACCGCATGGCGATTGGACTTCAGCAGGGCCTGCGTGCGTTAGGCATTTCGGAAGAGCGGATGCCTGCCTTTGTCGGGTATGACGATTCGGAAGCCGCCGAGCTGTGCACCCCGCCGCTTACCAGCGTGAGAGTTCCGTTCTATGAGCTGGGATGCCTTGCAGCAGAGCATGTGCTTCGCATGCTGGAAGCCTCCGATCTGCCAGAAGGCAACGAAACGAACGCAGTGCTTCATCGCCAGCTGCCAACTCGCCTGGTAATCCGTGCATCTTCGCTTCATCGAAATGAATGAACTCTTATTCAAGGAGGAATGAAGGATGAAACAATTACGTGTCGGCATGATCGGTTATAAATTTATGGGTAAAGCTCACAGCAATGCATACCGGAGCCTACCGATGTTTTTTCCGGAGGCGCTGAAGCCTGAAATGGTGGCGATCTGCGGCCGCAATGTGTCGGCCGTGCAAGCAGCAGCCGATCAATTAGGCTGGAATGAAAGCGTTACCGATTGGAAGGAGCTTGTCAATCGGGAAGATATCGATCTGATCGATATCAATGCCCCAAGCGATGCCCATAAGGAGATTGCCATTGCCGCGGCCAAGGCGGGCAAGCATATATTTTGCGAGAAGCCGCTTGCTTTGACCTTAGCGGACGCCAGAGAGATGCTGCAGGCTGCGGAAGAAGCGGGAGTCACCCATATGGTCGGGTTTAACTATAGATTTTCGCCAGCCGTAAGACTGGCCAAGAAGCTGGTTGAAAGTGGAAGATTGGGTCAGATCTATCATTTTCGTGCCTGGTTCTTGCAGGATTGGATCATGGATCCGCAGTTCCCGTTGGTATGGAGGCTGCAGAAGGAAGTGGCCGGGTCCGGATCGCACGGGGATCTTGGCGCTCACCTGATCGATCTTGCGCATTATCTGGTCGGCGATATGCAGGAAGTGATCGGAACGAGCGAGACCTTTATTAAGGAGCGCCCCATTGCCAGCGAAATGACCGGGTTAAGCGCAAAAGGAAGCACAGGCGGTCCCATGGGGAAAGTGACGGTAGATGACGCTACATTATTCATGACCCGCTTTGAGAACGGGGCGCTTGGCAGCTTTGAGGCGACGCGCTTTGCCGCGGGTCACCGCAGCACCAATTCCTTCGAGATCAACGGCAGCTTGGGCAGCGTCAAATTCGATTTTGAACGGATGAATGAGCTGGAGGTTTACTTTACGTCGGACGATGAGGACGTTCAGGGTTTCCGCCGCGTATTGGCAACCGATCCCGTTCACGATTATATGGAAGCATGGTGGCCTCCGGGACATACGATCGGTTTCGAGCACACCTTTACGCATGAAATCCTGGAGCTTTCGACCGCTATATCGGAGGGAAGGCAGCCTGTGCCCAATTTTGAGGATGGCGTGAAATGTCAGGCTGTGCTGGAAGCCGTGGATAAATCCATTGAAGAACGCCGCTGGGTGCAGCTGTCGGAAATGTAATCAAGTCATTCGGCCTAACTAGGCCGGACACATAAAAAGGAGTGCTATGCATGAAAAAGGCATTAATCGTATGGGGCGGCTGGGACGGACATGAACCTGAGCAGGTTGCCGGCATTTTCGCGGAATTGCTTCGGGCTGAGCAATATGAGGTTGAGGTATCCGACACGCTGGATGCTTTGAATGATGCAGAGAAGCTTCAGGCTTTGGATCTGATCGTGCCGGTATGGACGATGGGAGAAATATCGAAGGAGCAGGTGAGCAACGTATCGCTTGCCGTGCAGAAGGGAACCGGTTTGGCGGGGTGTCATGGCGGTATGTGCGATTCGTTCCGCAACAATGTGGATTGGCAGTTCATGACCGGCGGTCAATGGGTTGCGCATCCGGGTAATGATGGCGTGAAGTACCAGGTTGAGATTAAATCGAGCACCAGCCCGCTTGTGGAAGGGATGCAGGATTTCACGGTGGTCTCCGAGCAGTATTATCTGCATGTGGATCCGGCCGTTGAAGTGCTGGCAACCACCCGTTTTCCGGTTGTGGCCGGACCGCATCTGCTGAACAAAGCTGTGGATATGCCGGTGGTATGGACGAAGCGCTGGGGATATGGACGGGTCTATTACAATTCCCTCGGCCATCATGCCGATATCGTCGATATGCCGCAGGTGAAGGAAATGATGCGCAGGGGATTGCTCTGGGCTGCTGAAGGCAAAGCGTTGTATTCGGGTTCGGACATGAGTTTGTTTACGGAAGGTCAAGGCTACACAGGCATGGGAGACAGCCAATAAGGCAGAAGGAGACTTGGATCATGAAGAAAGTAAAGGTTGGCATCATCGGCTGCGGAAAAATCAGCGGCATATATATGGAAAACTGCCATAAATTCGATATTTTGGAGCTGACGGCTTGTGCGGATATCGATCGTGCCCGTGCCGAGGAACAGGCTGCCAAGTATAATATCCCGAATGTATACACTACCGAGGAGCTGCTTGCAGATCCGGAGATTGAGCTGGTCATTAATCTGACGATACCTGCACTTCACGCGCAAATTATGCTGGATGCACTGCAAGCCGGCAAGCATGTGTACGTGGAAAAGCCGCTTGGCGTAACCCGAGAAGAGGGAAAGGCGGTGCTGGATATGGCCGCGTCCAAAGGGCTGCTTGTCGGATGCGCTCCCGAGACATTCCTTGGAGCCGGTATCCAAACGGCACTGAAGCTGATTGAAGACGGACGCATCGGCAAGCCGATCGCAGCGACTGCATTTATGATGAGCCGCGGACATGAGCATTGGCATCCTGATCCTGAATTTTATTATGCCGCCGGCGGTGGTCCGATGTTTGACATGGGGCCTTACTATCTGACAGCGCTGGTTCAGCTGCTGGGACCGATTCGTCGTATTAGCGGTATGACCGGAACGGCCCTTACGGAGCGGATCATCACCAGTGAGAAGAAACATGGTCAGAAGATTCAGGTGGACATTCCTACTCACGTGGCTGGACTTATGGAGTTTCATAACGGTGCGATTGGCACGCTGATTACGAGTTTTGATGTATTTGGAGGCAGCACGCTTCCTAATATTGAAATTTACGGCACCAAGGGTTCGATGCTCGTCCCGGATCCCAACGGCTTTGGCGGCTCAGTTAATTATCGATTGACCGGAGAAACCGAGTGGACGGAAGAACCATTGCTTCCGGGGTATAACGAAAATACGAGAGGGATCGGCCCCGCGGATATGGCCTACGCCATCCGCAGCGGAAGAGCTCATCGTGCGAGCGGCGAGCTTGCCTATCATGTGCTTGAAGCCATGTGGGGGTTCCATGATGCTTCCGATGAAGGCAAGCGCTATGAGATGGTCAGCACCTGTGACATCCCGGCACCACTGCCGCTGGATTTGCAGAAGTATACTCTTGATCAATAATAGAATGGCGTAAAAAAGCGGCTTATCCCGAAGGGTCCAACGGACCACGGTGTAAGCCGCTTTATGCTATGCACGGATACGTTCTCCATATAAACGAACGAACTCGATGATTTAGGCACATATAACTCACGGTCATTCTTTTACGACTAGACCGAATATTTTGGTTAACGGGATGGCTTGATGCGGTGAAATGATGCATCCTTGAAGATCCTCCAGGGTCACGCCAATATTATGGAAATCCGTTCGGCTTAAGTCGATCCCCGCAAGCTTCGTGCCGGAGAACTGCGATTGATCGATCTGGCAATCTGCAAATTCCACCTTACTTAATTCGGAATGATAAAAGTCCGACTTTACGAGGGAGGTGGATTGGAAGGACACCTGCTTCATGTTAGCAAAACGAAACGTAGCGTAGTCGCCCGTACAATGATCGAATACGACGTTACGGATGGTAGCTGCCGTCAAGTCGAGCCCCAGAATTTTGCAATGATTGAATTGTACGCGGTACATAATGGCCTCACTGAGATCTACGTTGGACAAGTCGCAATGGTTAAACACAAGGTCTGTTAGCTCGGCATGGTGGAGCGTGACGTGCTGGAACGTAACGTTATGGAATATCATTTGATCGAATTGAACCTTGTCGGCTGAAATATAAGACAGGGTCTCGTCCTGACAAGTGGATTGAATGAACGAGGATTCATCGTCAACGCCGAAATCGGATAGAATCATAGGCTCAAGCTGCTTGGGGAGCTTGGGTTTCACGATTTTGACTGGGGGTGATGGACTGGCTGTATTGCTGTTAGTATTGCTTTTGCCATTGGATGACATGATTTCTCCTCCAAACATAGAAATAAGTATAGAGATGATCAGAATAAACCCGGTTTTGTTGTATAGAAGTATATCATGTCCTTATTCGATTGTCCGGTCCCTGGAATTGATGGCGGCGTCCAAGGTTCCGCCGAGCCGATTCGGAGACCATGCCAGCAGACTGACACGGCCATTGCCCGTCAGATCACCAACGAAAGGCATCATCCGTTCTCCGGCAACCCAGGGCCCAAACCGTTCTTCCTGCCGCCCGAAGGCGGTCCCCGAACTATATAGAACGAACCAGTTCCCTGCGGTATGTTCAACGAGGACCAAATCTTCCAACCCATCGCCATCCACGTCACCTAGCATCATGGATATGGACGAGCCCATGGGACTCTTGGCGGAATACCAATCTCCGGCGTCCACGAGCTGTTTCCCGCTGCTTAACCAGACCTGGCATGTGCCCGAGTCGGAGTTCCACACAACCAGGTCATCCAGCCCATCGCCGTTCACATCTCCGATGGAGGGAATCATGCCTTTACCCTGTACGGAAACCTCATGCTGAATGAGGGGAGAATAAAAATCACGCCCGGAGCTATAAGCAATGGCGGCTTTCCCTGTGACAGGGTCCCATAGAAATAAATCATGTCTGCCGTCCCCGTCAAAATCCCCCGTAAGAGCTTTCCAGTCCATAGCTCCAGATTCACAGAGCCAATGACCCGAAGGTACTAAACGGCTGCCTGAGCCCAAGGCAATCTCGCATATCCCCAGCTTGGCATTCCATACAGCCGTATCGATGCTGCCATTTCCATCATAATCGCCTGCCATCGCAGTCCCACCCGGGTAAAGCGGCCAGTCTGCCAACATTGGGCGTATATATTGTATGCCATTATGGATTTTAATGGGGGACAGAACCATAAGAGCAGCGTCGTACCATAGGTTGTTGGCCTCGTCGTGGACGATCCATCGATCTGGCTGCCCTTTTCTCGGGGCGTGCAGAAGCTTAGGGAGTTTCATGGTCATCCTGTCCTGCAATCGGGTTTCCCTGAAATCCGGAATGAAGGGTAAGATTGAGGATATGGACACAAACGATTTACGCTCCCTTTTGAAGGATTGAATGATTCTTCTAAGCGGCGAATGCTCGTCATAATGCACAGTGCCGTCAGCAAGGAAGCGGATATAGGGAAATTCGAGATAGGGGTGGTAGAAGAACGAAGCCAGTTCGTGATCGCCTGTGAAATCCGGTAATGACCGTTCCATACGAGTGACTTCTTCCTCGATCTTGTCACCTGCAACATAATAAAGCGGTGTGGGAACGTAGATCGTTCCGTTCGTCAGCGGATCGTCCGGGGTGTGCTGGAGTCCGGCTGTCCTTGCATCCGGGCTGGAAGGCGGAGATTCATAGAGGATGCCGTTACAGATCTCAATAATGTGCCGCTGGACAGATGAAGCGGTATAGTGGGGAGTTTCATACCAGACCGCTGCAAGACCAGCCGATTGAAACATCTTATGTGCCCGTTGCACCCGCTGATAAGCATAGGAACGCTGCAGCTGCGGGAGCGAATGGACTGCTTCGGGCGAATCATCCGGAGGACAATCGGCACAACATTCGGGATAGGCAAATTCGAATCCGTCACCGCTTACCGATCCACTGTACTGATGCGTATATCCATGAATACCAAGCGAGGCGCCAAGGGCTTCCATCGTTCGTAGCAGCCGGACAAATCGAAGGGAAACTTCATCATGCAGATCATCTAGCGACCGGTTCGTATGGTGAGCCGGATCGACATATCGCGGTATGACGGCCAGGTGAAAGGGTATCCGTTGGTGGTGCAGGAACTGTGCGATGACCAGCAGCTTCGCCTGTTGTTCCTCCGTCTCATACCAGCCGCCCGGGCCGATATCTTCAAGCCGTATCAATGCCTTATTCATCAAGATGCGCTCCTTCCATGGGTAGCTGATGGAGATAACGATCCCGATATATTTATGCCCGGAATAGGCATTGCGTCATCGGGGATGAAGCGTTCACGAAAAAAGAGGATCGCAGATCGTGTTCCGCGAATTACATAAGGATTAAGATATGAGCAGGAGGAAGTGGAAGTACATGCATATTAGACACGCAAATGAACAGGATGCAGCAGGCATCGCTAACGTCCATGTGAATAGCTGGAAAACGACGTATAAAGGGATCGTGGATGATAGCTTCTTAGAAAATTTGTCTGCTGCGGATCGGATCGAAGGCTGGCGCTGGAAACTTGCCAATATGCCGGAGGACGAACAACTTCTGGTCATTGCAGATGAAAATGGCAAGGTTTACGGGTTCATGTCTTACGGCACGGAGCGAGAGCAGAAGATTTCTCACGAAGGAGAACTTTACGCGATCTATCTCTTGGAAGAGATCCAGGGGAAGGGCTGGGGGAATCAGCTATTTGCGAGGCTGAAGGAATTTCTGCAAGTGAGAGGATATCGTTCTTTATTGGTCTGGGTGCTGGAAGGCAATAAGGCTGAACATTTTTATAAACATATGGGCGGCCAGGAACTGAAACGAAAAGAGATTGTAATCGGCGGAAAAACACATACAGAAACGGCGCTGCTGTGGAGTTCCATTGACCGGATTCGGTCCTTCTCCTAGTTTCGTGAGTTTACATTAGAGGGGGAATCTACTATGATGAGGATATACCCCGGTGGGTAATTGCAAAACTTTGCCGACCTGAGGAGGTTCGCATTTGAGTATAATTCCGATAGGTCCTTTTATGATGAGGGCCGACATTGTGATTTTTCTGATCTGCGCGGCGGCCGGTTTCGCTGCGCTTCGAATTCGTTTGCGTCAGATGCCGCAGCGGGAATGGATCCTGGACACCTATTTATCTGTACTTATCATCGGTTTTATTTCATGGAAATTCGGGATGCTGGTGTTCGATCCGATCCGCACCTTTCAGCATCCGGCCTCGCTTATTTACATGACGGGCGGAACCAGGGGGATATGGCTTGGGACTGTTCTAGCCCTGATCTACGCAGCTCTGCGCTGGAACAAAAAAAGGGAAGATTCAGGTCTGCTGCTGAAGTCCGCTCTGTTATCGGCATTCGCGAGCGGATGGGCCGGGTATGTATTTCAGTGGTTGTGGGCGGACGGGGTTGGACTAAACTCTTCATTATTCTATATGCTATTATACGGTACATTGCTGACGATGAGCTGGCTTCAATTCCATTCTCCTCTCACCCGTTTTCTTACCCTGGGATTAGGGAGAAATGGAGCGGTGCTGCTCATTATAGGCGCTCTCTTCGTCTGGGTAATCTATGACTTCGCTTCTACCTCGGCCAGCCAGAAAGAAGCGATCGTATCTCCGAATGTAGAAGGCAAACCGGAAGCCGTTGCTGAAGGGTTGAAGCCCGGGCTTCGCGCACCGGATTTTACGCTGATGAATCGGGAAGGGCAGGAGATCAAACTGTCCGATTATCGAGGGCAAACCGTTCTTCTGAACTTCTGGGCATCCTGGTGCCCGCCCTGCAAGGTTGAAATGCCTTATATGCAGGATTTTTACGATAAATATCAGGATGAGAATGTGATCATTTTAGCTGTTAATATGACGCACCTGGAAAATAGCATGAGTGAGGTACAGTCTTTCGTCGAGAAGAATGGCTTAACATTCCCTGTCCTATACGACCAGAATGGAACAAGCACCAGACAATACGAGGTGGTGGCCTATCCGACTACCTATGTAATTTCTCCAGACGGCATCATCTCCGAGCGGTTTCAAGGCGCGATAGACGAAGATTTAATGGTCAGAGCCTACCGTAAGGCTAGTAATTAAGTAAGGTTAATTGCGGATTTTTGGTGACGCGGACATCTATCTCTGCCGCCTTCTCCCCAGTAGGAATATAATACACAAACGCTGGGGAGGGGGAAATAGAGTGCAGCCAATACCAATTTCGGCAGACGGATGCAGGGGTTACATCGGTAAAACCGTTTGCGCTGTCATGCGTGATGGAACGGAAGTTGTGGGGACTATTCGAGGTGTACATGATCGAGGACTTGAACTCGAATTTGCGAACCCATCCGCATATATATTGTCCACAAAGGGTAAAAAGGGCAAAAAATCTTCGAAGTCAGCTAAAGGCGGTGCGCAAACGTCCGCATTTGGACCTTACGGCTACGGTGCATACGGCGGATATGGCTGGGGAGCCAATGTGTTTGCTTGGGAAGCCATAGCGCTGTTGTTCCTCATTCCGTTTTTGTTTATTTAAACGGTCATAGATTATAGATCACGGGCGCAGTGTTTTTATAGAAGAGACAGGCGGGGGATATCCCAGCACTGTCTCTTTTTTTTAGATATCAGAAAGTATAAACTTCGAAGCATGGGCCTTTCTGATATCGCAAGAAAAACATCCTATAAACGCGGTCTGTCTTCTGAGGATGTACGTCGATAGACGTTTTTCTTATGCAAGTCTTATACACTACGTGTGGATTGGGCTTTGTGGACTGGTTCAGCGGATGTGTTCGATTGACTTAGCAGCCATATAACCGGGGTGAATGCGACGAGAAAACAGCTGCCAGCCAGAATCGGAAGCAAGGACCATTCGGCAATGGAGTATCCGAGAAGCGTCTGCCATCCGATGGCAATCAATCCGAGCAAATATGCCAGACCGCTAATGTGGATCAGAATCGGTTTAACTGCAGGATTGACGGATTTCCTCGTGGACAGCCACGCTACAAAAGGGATCGCTTGCAGTGCATGAAACCCTAGTCCGTGCAGCCAGATGATATTGCCGCCGATCCCGGTAAAGCGTCCCGCATTGATGGAGATCCATAGGCCGGCTGCAAAAGATACCAGCACCGCGATCATGGCATAACGAATGCCGAGTCCGAGTTCCGGATGGGCTTCAATTACACGCTTGCGGAAGTACTGGGCGCCAAGGATCAGGTAGAACACGATAAGCAGAAGCGCAACGGCAGGGAAAATAGTCGAGATGACATGATCAAAGGGCGAGCCATTCTGAACGAACCGCGGATCGACACCGCGGAAATTTTGAACGGTCTCGGCGAAATAGGAGAACAGAACGAGCGGTATATAGCAGCAGCGGTAGAACGATTTGCTTCGTGGCCTCATACCGGAAACCGGCAAAATGATTGCGGTTGATAGGATGAATATCCCCAGGGCCGCGTTGAAGGAAAACGCTTTGGAGATATCTCCATCAGGCGAGACAGGCCCACCATTCAGCAATACCCAGATCCCGCATATTCCGGCTAACAAAAACCCGAGCAGCCCCGTCAGTAAAAGCCAAGTCTCCTGCTTATACAGCTTGAACGCCCAGTTGGTCGCTTCACGTGCAAGTTGATTCATATGAATGACACCCTCTCCGTAATAATGAATTGTTTATAATTTACAGGAGAATGAGGGTGACGTTAACGGGCTGGGGATGTAACGGGACCCTGTACCCCGGAATGATTTCAGTGCTGGACTAAAGCCGGGGATGAAGCGAGAGTTATTCAGGACGGGAGAGAAAGGATGCCAGTTCTTTTTTACTAGATTAGCTACTAAGAAATGAACCTCTCGCTTGATTGCTCCTTTCCTGTATACCTACTAAAATTGTAAAATGTGGTTATTCACCCGGTAGATCGGTTTAAGTAGGTTATGGAATCGAAATTTGCATATAGACTGCCTGAAAAGCAGAGGCAGCAAGACAGAAGGGGCGTCCATATTCATGTCCAATCGAATTTTAGTTACACCCGAGCAATTGGAGCAGGTATCCACGCAATTTGCGCAGTCAGGGCAACTTAGCAGCGATATGGTGGAGCGGCTTCAACGAAGCATTCAAGAAATGGAAGGTCAATGGCAGGGAATGACCCGTGAGCGGTTTTACGGGGATTACCAGCAAGCCAGGGCGACCATGATCAAGTTCGTAGAGTGCTTACAATCGATATCCACCGAACTGAAGCAAATTTCCGTGAAATTCCGTTCCACGGATGAAATGGTGAACGGTGCTGCAGCTGGAGGAGCCGTAGCAGGCGCAGGCATTCTGGCCGGGGCGGCAACCGGAACGGGCATCGCTGCGGCAGCTGCAACCAAGACTTCCGGCGTGTCTGCCAAATCCTCAAGCAACCCGCTGGACGCAGCGCTTGAAGGTGTTGAAGTGGAAGGCAGCGTAATCAAGCACGAAGAGAATGGACTTTATGCCAAAGCAATAACAGGCAGTGCGGGAGCAAGCTTATCCGAAGGAGCGCATGCCAGCGGGGCTGTTGTAGAAGCGGGCTATGCTAATGATCATGTCGAAGGATCAGTTAGCCTCGTTAAGGCCGAGGTTGAGGCAGCTGTCAAGGATGGCACACTCAGTGTTGGGGCTGAAGCTACATTAAACAAATATGAAGGCGGCGTGAATATTCCGCTTCCATGGACGGATAAGGAGCTGCATATCGGAGGTTCCGCCTCACTCGGCGTACTCGGCGCATCCGCTGAGGTAGGGAAGAGTGGTTTAAAGTTCCACGTGCCGTTAGGACCAGGGGCAAGCCTTGTCGGGGTCGGAGGAGCGATTACGGTAAAATAGAAGGAGGAGCACCCCCGATGAGCGATAAACAAAAACGGTTCAAATACATAATGGTGATCATTGCTGTTGTCGGTGTACTGGGGACCGTGATTCCTAATCTGCTTGACACGAGTTACGCAGCTGCGGAAAAAGCAGTCATTTGCCTGTCCTTTCTGATTGGAGTACCGCTCGTAGTGTCGATTGTATATTGGATCGGTAAAAAAATACTGAAGGGTTGATGTATATGGAACAGCATGAGCAAACGGAACAGAAGCTGCTGCCAATCGGATCTGTAGTCAAGTTCAAGGAGTGGGACCAGACGCTGATGATCTATGGCCGAATGCAGAACGACTCCAAGACGTTGAAGCGTTGGGATTACGTGGCCTGCTTCTACCCTCACGGAAATCTTACCGCAGATTCCAATATCTTTTTCAACCATAAGGAGATTTCGGAAATTGTATTTATGGGTTATGTCAATGAAGATGAAATTGCCTTTCGTGACGCATTGATCGAGGGAATTGCAAAGGCGGATCAAATGGCAGCCGCAGGCTCAGACCCATCCTAGATTGTAATATAGCAGCTCTGTCCAGAGATAACTCGGGCAGGGCTGCTTTTTTGTTTGTAATAGATTTATAAGATGGAATTCTAAATAAACCGATATAAATCTGTGTTTATTTTTGAAAATTAACTATTCAAAAATAAACGGGCGTGATATTATGGAAAACAAACGAAAGCAAATTCATATGGTCAATCGGAGGGGAAACTTCATGGTTCAAAGCTTATGGGAACAGTCAAAGGCACAGCAGGCACAAAATACATTGGATGAGCTGGTCTACCGTTCGAACTTGATCGGTTCCGACCGGCGCGTCTGCAACTGGGGCGGCGGCAATACATCCAGCAAAACAACGATTCAGGATTTTCGCGGCAAAGACATCGAGGTTATGTACGTGAAAGGCAGCGGATCCGATCTGGCTACCATGAAATCGGGCAATTTCACAGGCTTGCGCATGGAGGATATCCGGCCGTTATTCGAAAGGGATTCGATGTCGGACGAGGAAATGGTGGCATACCTGGGTCATTGCATGGTCGATGCGAAGCATCCGCGAGCATCCATAGAAACACTGCTGCATGCGTTCTTGCCGTTTCGGCATGTGGACCATACCCACCCGGATGCCATTATCAGCTTATGCTGTGCCCATAACGGCAAAGAATTAGCCAGGGAGATCTTTGGCGACCGATTTGTGTGGGTTCCTTACGTTCGTCCCGGATTTACCTTGTCGAAGATGATTGCCGAAGGGGTGTTGGCTAATCCGAAGGCCGAGCTGGTTCTGATGGAGAAGCACGGGCTTGTCACTTGGGGCGATACTTCGGAAGCCTGTTACGCACAAACAATTCGTATCATTAGTGAAGCGGAAGCCTTCATTGAAGCACGAGTGAACAACGACAAGCTGTTCGGCGGCCGGAAGTTTACACCGCTGGCCTCGGAAGTACGCCGCAGCATCGCCGCCCAAGTGATGCCCGCTGTTCGTGGGGCCGTCAGCGACGCTAAGAAAATGATCCTGTCCTTTGATGATCAAGATGATGTGCTGGATTTTGTCGGCGGGGCCGATTCGCCGAAGCTGTCCCAGGTAGGCGCAGCTTGTCCCGATCATCTGGTTCATACCAAAGTAGTTCCTCTCTTCATCGACTGGATACCTGACGCTGAAGATGTGGAAGGCCTTAAGACCAAGCTTATCGATGGCATTGCTGCTTACAAAGAGCAGTATAAAGCTTATTTTGAACGTAACCATCACGAAGGCGACGTCATGTTTGAGGCAGCTCCGCGCGTCATTCTTATTCCGGGCATCGGAATGATCAACACGGGCAAGAGCTGGGCGATGTCGCAAGTCAGCGGCGCCCTGTATCATCGGGCAATTGCGGTCATGCGCGGTGCGACGGCCCTGGGCGATTTTGTATCCCTGAGTGAAAATGAATCCTATAACGTGGAATATTGGCCGCTTGAGCTGTATAAATTGAGCCTTGCACCGGCCGAGGCGGAGTTTTCCCGCCAGATCGCTTTTATCACCGGGGGAGCGGGCGGTATCGGAAGTGCCACAGCCCGCAGGCTGGTAGCTGAAGGCGCGCATGTCGTTTTGGCGGATTTGAACCTGGAAGGAGCACAGCAGGTTGCCGAGGAGATCAATGCCCAATACGGAGAGAATCGGGCATTTGCTGTTAAAATGGATGTAACCGACGAAGAGGCCGTTCAAAGCGCCTATCGAGAAACTTCCATCACTTATGGCGGTGTTGATATTATCGTCAACAATGCGGGCCTTGCAACATCCAGCCCGTTTGACGAGACATCCTTGAAGGAATGGAACCTGAACATGAACGTGCTGGGCACAGGTTATTTCCTGGTAGCGCGAGAAGCCTTCTCGTTAATGAAGACACAGGGCGTTGGCGGAAGCATGGTATTTGTCGGATCGAAGAATTCGGTCTATGCCGGCAAGAACGTGACCGCATACAGCTCCGCAAAAGCACTGGAGGCACATCTGGCGCGCTGCATCGCTGCTGAGGGCGGAGAATACGGCATCCGAGTCAACACCATTTTGCCGGACGCCATTCTGCAAGGTTCCGCCATCTGGAATTCGAACTGGAGAAACGAGCGTGCAGCAGCTTACGGGATTGAACCCGATCAGCTGGAAGAGCACTATCGCAAACGCACAACACTCCTTGTGAACATCTATCCGCAGGATATTGCCGAAGGCATCGCTTATTTTGCATCATCCAGATCTTCGAAGACGACCGGCTGCATGCTGACGATTGATGGCGGAGTGCCAGCAGCGTTTACTCGTTAATCTTTATCGAATGAAGATGTGACGCATCTACCGCAAGAAATCAAGATTTCTTAATAAGATGGGGAGCTGGGTCTGATATGACCCGGCTGTCCTCATCATACGGGAGGATATGTGATGAGGCAGGATGTTGCAAGGAACTTTGAAGAGGCTAAAAAGCTCTATGGGCAGCATGGCATCAACGTAGACGAAATTTTGACGGAACTTGAACGCATCAAAATCTCGATACACTGCTGGCAAGGAGATGATGTCCGGGGATTCCTGTTCCGCGATCAGGAGCTGTCCGGGGGCATCTCGGTGACCGGGGAATATCCCGGGGCTGCAAGTACACCGGATCAGCTGCAGGCCGATCTGGAAAAAGCGATGTCGCTCATTCCGGGATCCCACAAGGTGAACCTCCATGCCATCTACGCGGATACCGACGAGTCCGTTGATTTGGATCAGCTGGAGCCGAGGCACTTCCAGTCTTGGGTGGATTGGGCCAAGGAGCAGGGAATCGGACTCGATTTTAATCCGACCTGCTTCTCTCACGACAAATCGAAGGACGGGTTTACGCTGAGTCATGCCGATCCGGCGATTCGTCAATTTTGGATTGAGCATTGCAAGGCCTCACGAAGAATCGGGGCTTACTTCGGGGAACAGCTGGGTCAGACCTGCGTGACGAATATCTGGGTTCCGGATGGTTACAAGGATATGCCGGTAGACCGAATGGCGCCGAGGCAGCGGCTGAAGGATTCGCTGGATGAGATTTTTGCTGAAGAAATCAATCCGGAATGGAATTTGGATGCTGTCGAGAGCAAGCTGTTCGGACTGGGATCCGAGGCTTATGTTGTGGGTTCGCACGAGTTCTATATGGGATACGGCATTCGCAACAACAAGCTGATCTGCCTGGATGCGGGTCACTTCCACCCAACCGAGAGCATTGCCGGCAAACTGTCGTCGCTCGCTCTTTTCACCGACGGACTTCTCCTTCATGTCAGCCGGCCGATGCGCTGGGACAGCGACCATGTTGTCATCATGGATGATGAACTGACCGAGATTGGACGCGAGCTGGTGCGCAATAACCTGCTGGATGTTACCCATATCGGACTGGACTTTTTTGATGCCAGCATTAACCGCATCGCGGCGTGGGTTATCGGTACCCGGAATACGATCAAGGCGCTGCTGCGTGCCAAGTTGGAACCGATCGATAGGCTGAAGCAGGCTGAGCTTGAAGGCGATTACACGACCCGCCTGGCATTAGTGGAAGAATTTAAATCCTATCCGTTCGGAGCGGTGTGGGATTATTACTGCGAACGCATGGGTGTACCTGTCCGAGAAGAGTGGCTGTCCGAAGTGAAACAGTATGAACAGAATGTATTGCTGAAGCGTTCGCAAGCATGAAGAGATACGGAACACCAATCGGGTTCGGGCCCGAATCGTTGATATTTCTCTGATAAGGAGGCTGGGGAGCGTTGAGCGTTCTTGCATTTGATTTGGGCGCGAGCAGTGGAAGGGCGATGCTGGGCCAATTGAACAGCCGCACCATCGACGTAACGGAAATTCACCGGTTCCCGAACGATCCGGTTCGAATCGGCGACCGCTTTCAATGGGATATATTACGGATCTACCATGAGATGAAGCAGGGCTTGCTCCGGTTGAAGGGACAACATACCCTGCCGTCGAGCATCGGCATTGATACCTGGGCTGTAGATTTCGGTCTTCTGGATCGGAGCGGGGAGCTGCTCATGAATCCGTATCATTATCGGGACATACGCACGGATGGCATGATGGAACAGGTCTTCCGGGAAGTGTCGCCTGCCGAGATCTTTGATCGGACGGGGATTCAGTTCCTCTCGTTCAACACGATCTATCAGCTGGCTTCATTGCAGCGGCAGAAGCCCTACCTGCTTCAAGAAGCCGAGCGTTTTCTTATGATTCCCGATTTGCTGCGATACTTCTTCACCGGCGAGAAGGCAAACGAATTTACGAACGCTACCACAACGCAGCTGTATAACCCGCTTTCGGCCAGCTGGGATGATCATCTCTTGAAATCATTAAATATCCCTCATAAACTGTTCCAACCCGTGGTTTCGCCTGGCACGCAAGCAGGCAGCTTAAGATCCTCCGTCACGGAGGAACTGGGGATCCCGCCGATTCCGCTCTATACGGTTGCAGAACATGATACGGCTTCCGCTGTTGTTGCGGTTCCGGCTCTGGAGCGGTTGTTTGCTTACTTAAGCTGCGGTACCTGGTCGCTGATGGGAACTGAAGTCGATCAGCCTGTCATTCATGAACGGGTCAGAGAGCTGAATTTCACGAATGAGGGAGGAGCATACGGCACGTACCGGCTGCTCAAGAATATCATGGGACTGTGGATTCTGCAGGAATGTCAGCGGACCTGGGGACGGGAAGGGTTATCGTACTCCTATCCCGAATTGGTTAACATGGCGGATGCGGCACCGGCCTTTGCTTGTTTCATTGATCCCGATGATCCCGTATTCCTCCCTGCGGGAGATATGCCGAAGCGGTTAATGGAATATGCGGCCCGCACGAACCAGAGTGTTCCGCAGGGTGTAGGCGCTCTTGTTCGGTGCATTATGGAGAGTCTGGCCATGCAATACCGTTATGTGCTCGAGTTGACCGAGGAATTGTCCGGGCGAAAATTTCAGGGCTTGCATATGGTAGGCGGTGGCATTCATAATGAAACATTATGCCAGTGGACTGCGAATGCAATAGGGAAGCCCGTATGGGCGGGACCTGCGGAGGGCAGTGCCATCGGCAATATGATCGTGCAGTGGATCGCTCAAGGCGAGCTATCCGATATATGGGAAGCACGTGCAGTCATTAGAGAGTCCTTCCCGGTCAAGACTTACGAGCCGAAGGATGCCTCCTTATGGGAGGAAGCTTACGGAGTGTTCAGACAGCGGACCGGGAAGCGATAGAATATAAGAACAGTAAGGATGGGCGGTATGATGCTGGTTGCAGAACGATATGAGAAAATAGTACAGTTGGTCAACGAAAGAGGGAGCATCCGAGTCTCCGAGCTGAGTCAGCTCTGCGGTGTAACGGAAGAAACGATCCGCCGCGATCTTGACAGGCTGGAGCAAGCAGGGCGCCTGCGCCGTTCCCATGGCGGAGCGGTTAGCGTGAAGGATCAACCGGAAATTCAGCGGTCGCAGCCGGAAATACCGTATGCTGAACGGGAAATCATGCATGCGCTGGAGAAGCAGCGGATCGCGGAGGAAGCGGTCAAGCGAATCCATCCGAATGATCGCATCTTGCTGGATGCAAGCTCAACGGCTTGGTATATGGCGAAAATCATACCGGATATTCCGATTACCGTGCTGACGAATTCGATTAAGGTAGCTGCTGAGCTGAGCACCAAGGAGAGGGTTCAGGTGATCTCCACAGGCGGTATTCTGGCTCATCGCTCCCTGTCCTTTGTCGGTCCGCTCGCGGAACGCTCGCTGGATGCTTACTACGTGGATGAAGCCTTTCTGTCATGCAAGGGTGTGCACATCGAGCGGGGGCTCAGCGAATCCAATGAGCTTCAAGCGAGAATCAAGCATAAAATGATCGGAATGACGGATGAGACCATTCTGCTCGCCGATGCCAGCAAATTCGGTACGCAGGCTTTTGCGCAGGTTGCCGATCTCTCCCAAGTGAATCTGATCATCACCGATCGGAGATTGACGGAAGAGGAAGCGACACCTTATCGAGCATTGGGCATCAAGATCGAATCTGTATAGAGCAAGCTACTATAACATATCAACATGGAATCCCCCCCGTTCGGGGGGTTCTTGCTAGAGGCCGATCCTTCGGTCCATATCCTGATGATTAGCGGGGTGAAGATGTTGAAGAGTTCATTATTTGTCACTTGTCTCAGCGATGCCTTGTTCCCGCGGGTGGCTGAATCGATGGCAAGATTGCTGGCAAGGTACGGGGTGCAGCTGGAATTCCCGGAAATCCAGACTTGCTGCGGCCAACCGGCCTACAACAGTGGTTATTGGGATGATGCTCGCATAAGTGCCAAGACGATTCTGGACGCTTTTGACGATAGCGACTTCGTTGTGTCCCCTTCCGGCTCGTGCACGTATATGATTCATCATTATCCGGATTTGTTCAAGGACGATCCTTTATACCTGGATAAAGCGAAAGCGCTTCAATCCAAATGCTATGAGTTTACGCAATTCCTTGTTGACGTGCTGGGGGTGACTGATGTAGGCGCCGTTTATCCGCAAAAGGTTACCTATCATCCATCCTGTCACGGAAGCCGTCTGCTCGGCGTTAAGGAGCAGCCGATGAAACTGCTCAGCCACGTTAAGGGCCTGGAGCTTGTTCCCTTGCCTTTTGCCGAGGATTGCTGCGGGTTCGGGGGAACGTTTGCCGTGAAAATGGCGGATATTTCAGGCGCGATGGTAACGGAGAAAAGCGATCATGTGCTGGAAACCGAGGCGTCCGTGCTGGTCGGACTTGATATGGCCTGCCTCTTAAACATTGCCGGCAATCTGCGTCACCGGGGCGAGAAGGTTCAGGTCAAACATTTAGCCGAGCTTCTGTATGAGGGGGTGAGCGTGCATGAGCACAGCTGAGACGAGAGCGCAGACGGTTAAGGAGCGTGCAGGTTATGCCCTTAATAATGATTTTCTGCGCAATGCGGTGAAGTTTACGACAGAGCGGCTGCGGCTCGGCAAAAAGCTTGCGTCGGAGGAGCATGGCAACTGGGATGCGTGGAGGGAACGGGGACGCCAAATTCGGCTCCATACCATTGCGCACTTGGATTACTATTTGAATGAGTTTGCCGAACAGGCCAGGGCGAACGGAGCCCATGTCCATTTTGCGGAGACGGCGGAAGAAGCGGTCGCGATCTCCCTGCAGATTGCGGAGCATAAGTCGGCCAAGTCCGTCGTGAAATCAAAATCGATGGTGTCCGAGGAGCTGCATCTGAACAAGGCGCTCGACTCGATCGGGGTAGAGGCCGTGGAAACGGATCTCGGCGAGTATATTATTCAGCTTGCGGATGAGACGCCTTCTCATATCATCATTCCCGCCATCCATAAGAACCGTTACCAGATCGCGGAGCTGTTATCAGCAGAGGCGGGTGAAACGCTGCCGCCCGATACGGCGATTATGGCGGGGTTCGTCCGCATGAAGCTGCGCGAGAAGTTTCTTGAAGCGGACATTGGGATGACGGGTTGTAATTTTGCGATCGCCGAAACGGGCTCGATGGTATTGTTCGAGAATGAAGGCAATGCCCGTATGGTGACAACCGTGCCGAAGACACAGATCACCCTGATGGGCATGGAGCGGATTATTCCGTCATGGGCGGATCTCGAAGTTATGGCTACCTTGCTGCCGCGGTCGGCAACCGGTCAGAAACTGACGGTATACATGTCCGGCATCAGCGGACCGAAGAGAGAGCTGGACGCCGATGGGCCGGACGAAATGCATATTATCATCATCGACAACGGACGCTCTCTCCAGCTCGGCGATCCCGAATTTCAGGAGCTGCTCAACTGCATACGCTGCGGCGCATGCCTGAATGCTTGTCCCGTATATCGCCATATTGGCGGGCACGCCTATGGAGGCACGTATAGCGGCCCAATCGGCGCCGTATTAACGCCGGCCTTAAACAAGAATGTCGCGGAATGGGACGATATCGCCAACGCATCCAGCCTGTGCGGTGCCTGTTATGAAGCATGCCCCGTGAAGATTCCGCTGCATGATATGCTGGTATCCCTGCGCCGCCGGAAGATTGAAGCCGGGCGCGGTGACAAGCTGGAAGCAATGGGAATGAAGGGCTTCTCGGCGATCATGGGGAATGCCAAGCGTTACCGCAGCGTGGTATCCCTCGGGAAGTGGGGCCAGAAATTGGTAGTGCGAGGCGGGGAGATCCGAACGCGGATCGGTCCTTTGAAGGGGTGGAATTCGTACAGGGTAACCCCGAGTCTTCCCAAGCAATCCTTCCGTGACCGATGGCCGGAGATGGAGCAGGATATTCGAAGCACCTCGGGGACAATGGACCCTGAAATTGCAAACCGATTGAAAGAGCGGCTTCAGCAGCAGAAGTCCGGGAAGGGGGAGAATGCCCATGACTGAAGAAACCAATCGCAGCTGGCTGAGCCGTCTTGAAGAACAGTCTCGCAAGAAGCAGGAGCAGTTCATGGATGGAATCGCCGCGAAGCTGGGGAGAGACCGGGTTCGCACCGCTCCGGAGCACCCTTTTCGCGGTGCCCCCGACTTCTGGAAAGAATTTGAGTGGCCGCTCGAGGAGAGGATTACGCAGTTTACCGCCAACTTTGAAGCGGCCGGGGGCCATGTTGTAAGGCTGAACCATCGCGAAGGGGTCAGCCGGTTTATTAGGGACAAAGCGATGGAGATGAGTGCGGCTACGATTCTTCGTCAGCAGGAGGATGCGCTGGACCGTCTGGGGCTGGAACAAAGCTTGCCGGATGCACTTGTTCTCTCCTGGAATGATGCAGCGGACACGGACTGGAGGGCTGTAGCTGCCAGAGCCGATTTTGGCATTGTCATGGCGGATTACGCAGCGGCTTACACCGGTTCGATTACGGTGAAATCGGCCCCGCATAAAGGCAGATCCGTCAGCCTGCTGCCCACCGTGTTGATGGCTATCATCCCAATAGAGCGAATGGTTACCCGGCTAGGCGAGATTCTGGTTCAGTTCGATCAAGCCGGACGCGAGCAGCTGCCGGCGGGAATCCATTTCATTTCAGGCCCGAGCCGCTCTGCCGATATTGAGAACGATCTGACGATTGGCGTTCACGGGCCAGGCATCGTGTACGCCTTGCTGGTAGACTCCTACGACGAATAACGTAACACCTGACGCAAGATAAGCCCCAAGCCAGGAGCAGTCCATGATGCTCACGGCTAGGGGCTTATTTAGATTATAGAATGTATAAGTTCTCAGCGAAGCTGTAAACTACGATCCACACCATTCTGTCTACTATGAAAGCACAGCGATAGATGGATGTTTTTACGTATGAGGTTATTTTCCTTTGCGCGTCAGCTCGGCCAGCCGATCCCACTGCTCATGGGTCACTTCCGCCAAGTCGTTGAACTGCCCCGCACCCCGCAGCCATTCGCCGCCGTCGATAGTGATCACATCGCCATTTATGTAACCGGCATAATCGGAAATGAGATATGCGGCGAGATTGGCTAGTTCCTCTGCATCCCCAACTCGCCTTAGGGGGATGCGGTCGATCATTTTTTGCTCCAGATCCGGCGTGGGCGATAATCTTGACCAGGCGCCTTCGGTCGGGAACGGACCCGGTGCGATCGCTACCTGACGGATGCCGTAAGGGGCCCATTCCACCGCGAGGGACCGAGTCAGCGCAAGCACGCCCGCTTTTGCGGCTGCAGAAGGGACCACGTAGCCAGAGCCTGTTGAGGCATATGTCGTGACGATGTTGAGCATCGTTCCGCTTTTGCCTTGCTCAATCCAGCGTTTGCCAACTTCAAGGGTTGCGTAGAAGGTGCCGTGCAGCACAATGTTCAGCACGGCATCTACAGCCCGAGGAGATAGACGTTCCGTGGGGCTGATAAAATTCCCGGCCGCATTGTTGACAAGCACATCAATGCCGCCGTAATGCAGCTCTGCCGCTTCGACAAGAGCCGTGATCTGCGCAGGGTCCCGAACATCGCAGCTCTTGTACCATACCTCGCAGCCCTGCTGTCTTAGTTCTGCAGCCGTTTGCTGCAGAACTTCCTCACGGCGTCCGCATATGGCGAGTTTGGCGCCAAGCTGGGCGAATTTCTCTCCCATGGCGCGCCCAAGCCCGGTGGCGCCTCCCGTAATCAGTACGACTTTATTTTGAAGCAAATCGTCAGTGAACGGTCCCATCGATGGTTCTCCTTTCAAGCAGAAATGAATGTAGCGGGGCGGATCCTCTGTCCGCGTTTTATATACGGCAGGCTGCATTAACCCCTCTTTAATTCCAGGATTGCAACCGCTTACTTCCAGCGTAACATGGCTAACGCTTCCAGTCATCATATTCTTTATGTTGGTAAGGAGTACGAGATCAAGAAAGAGCTGTATGAGCCAAGTTACCAGAACAGCAAGGTACACCCCCCCGGGGAGATAAAATACACCGACGGCTGCTTGTGAATAGTATTTAACGCCAGAGGAGGGAATCCCCCATTATAAAAGCCTCATTATCCAACGAGGGATATGGAGAATAACATCCAGAATCAGGGTGGCGTTACCAGATAAATTTTCCAACTTGGTTCGTCCGGGCCAGTTCATCTTTTTCATGATATATTCACCTCATTTATTAAATTATGGATATGCCGAGCCCTATATTAATGGCACCAACAAGCATTAGAAACAAATGATTTACCTCCCTACCCCATGTGTGTGACGATGCCCTGCAATACTGAAAATGAACCCATGATCAGACCGAGTATGATTGCAACTACAGCCCTAAATTTAATTTTCAATAAATCAATATCATCTTGCTCTACATCATCAGGGATTCCATTGAACATCCGTAACCAATCATTATCTGGATGATTGAAGACATACAGACCGAACAAAATGATCAGAACGTTGACCGATATGATCAGAACGTCGAGTATTAGTAAAAACATAAGATCAGCCCCTTGAGGTTAAATACGCAGGAGTCAAATGGAGGTTCCAGTATATGGTAGGTGAATGAGCATTCTTTCCAAGGAAGGGAGCAGCATAAGAAAAAACGTAAAGAATTGATGCATGCAAGCTAGCATATTGAAACTTGTCATCCCCATATACTTTGCTATCAAGCAAATATAAATGGTTGTCTTATTAAGTGTGCCGAAAGGTGGGATATGGTGTGGCATGAAGGCACGAAAGAAATCATGATATGAGGGAGGCATCTATTCGATGGAAATACAAATAACGGGGTTTGTTGTTCATTCCAATGACTCCGATTCGGGACACTCACATCAACTCTTTCTTACATCTTGGGATGGAAGACCGGTTAACGTTCATGTGCATCCCTTTGAAGGAGATACATCCTTTGATGTTGGACATTTTCATCATTACGTGGGTGTAACTGAACCAGCTCCAAGTGGTGTTCCACACGTCCATAATTATCATGCCCAAACATCATTTAATGACCAACACAAGCACATGATCAGAGGAACAACTGGCCCTGCCATTCCCTTGGCAGGTGGTGGGCACTATCATTATTTTGAAGGTTATACCACAGTAGATGGCAGGATTCCACATGCTCATCGATATAGTGGAAACACAGGTAACGAACAGGGCTATCCAGCTACTTCATATTGATGCATTTTTGTTATTATAAATTATGCCTCTGACTATTACCTCCTGCCTTTGCGATATCAGATTCCCTTTCATATGATGTATTATTCCAATTGGAAAGGGGTAATGATGAATGAGCGGCTATGAAGGTTCTGGGTATGGTAGTAGTCTTGGTGTTATTCTCGTTCTCTTTATTCTACTTGTAATAATACTCCGTACTTGGGGATTTTAAGTGAATACATTATAGAGGCTCTCACTTACGCGCATTGAATATATCAGGGTTAACATTTAAAGGCATCCAAAATAAATTTGGATGCCTTATTCACGAGCCCGGCTGCATGAATGGGTTTTTGTTATAACCAAGCTTTAGCGGCAACTCCACCCGGCGGAAGATTTTAAGGGAATTGGGCATATCATGTACTGAGAGCATGGAGGGATTCTTTACTGATCCTTTCATGACTTTATCTTCATTGATTATTAGTCCAATTCATTTTTATAGATTCTGCATATAATGAATTATCTTCTTCGAAAGGGGGAGTTTTTATGAAAAAACGTCATCATAAGGTTAAAGTGATTGTCCTCAAACCTGGGCAAAAGGTCATTGTAAAGTGTGAAAAGCACAAAAAGCATCGCGCCTAAAAATCGTTGAACAGGATTATACTAGTTTTGAGAAATACCAAAAGAGAGCAAACTAAGAAGTGAAATTCATTCTTGGTCAGGCGAAAAGCAGCTTCCTTATGGAGCTGCTTTTCTGTTGTTGTGGTACGGAATAAGAAGAACGAAGAACGTGTTCATCTTGGATTGTCATTTATCCGCTACCTTGGGCAGGACTTGACCAGTGGCAAATCCTCAAATAAAGTGACTGCAACTTTCGCAGAACGGATGGTGTCAGCAAAAGCGTGGTAGGGTGTTTAATCACCACGGAAAGTGCCTTTTTAAGTTTCAGAACGCGTTTGCTTGGTTAGGTTAATAAGAAATGCTGGTTAAAACGATACATAGTCGTAAATTCTACATCTTATATATCACACTGCCACTGACCATGGGATTTTGATTACATCACGAGATGAGGAACCTTACATGATTCTGAAATCACTGACGGAGCGGCTGATACTTAAGACGATAACGGGCAGTACTTCCATGGATATCACGAACCTGAATACAGATTCAAGAGAGATCCGGCCTGGCGGCCTGTTCGTCTGTGTTCCGGGCTTTCACGTGGACGGCCATGACTATGCCCGGCATGCGATACGCAACGGCGCTGTTGCCATCGTAGCTGAGCGGGAGCTGCCGGTGCTTCCAGGAAACGTAACGCGTATAACAGTACCGGATACCAGAAGAATTCTGCCGATTCTCGCAAACGCATTTTTTGAAGATCCCACACAGCGTTTGAAACTGATCGGAATTACCGGGACAAACGGCAAGACAACGACAACCCATATGGTAGAAAAGATACTGAACGACGCTCACCGCAAAACGGGCATTATTGGCACACTGTATATGAAGATCGGAGATCATATGGAGAAGACACTGAATACCACGCCGGATACGATCCAACTGCAGCGTTATTTTCACACGATGGTCACCCATGGCGGGGACTATGCCGTGTTGGAAGTGTCTTCGCACGGATTGGATATGGGGAGAGTGCGCGGATGTGATTTTCAAACCGTAGTCTTTACGAATTTATCGCATGATCATCTGGACTTTCATCAGAATATGGAGAGCTATCGCAATACGAAGGAGCTGTTGTTTGCCCAGCTGGGTAACAGTAACCGTGACATGCTGAAGAAGGCGGTCCTGAATGCGGATGATGAAGCATCGTCCTATTATGCAAAACGTACATCCGCACAGATCGTAACCTATAGCATTCATAACGAGGCAGATATTCGGGCAACGCACATTCAAAACATGCCGGAGGGCAGCACGTTTCATGTAGAAACGCCATGGGGACAGGGTGACTTCAGACTGAAGGTGCATGGTGTTCACAATGTATATAACGCACTTGCTGCCATGACCACTTGCCTGCTGGAAGGGATACCGCTTGAAGAAATTCGCAGAAGTCTTGAACAATTTGCAGGGGTTCATGGACGATTTCAAGAAATAGAGACAGGACGGAGATTTCGCGTGGTTGTGGATTATGCGCATAATCCGGATGGACTTAAGGCAACATTACAATCCGCCAAGGAAATCACTTCGGGCAAAATGATATGCGTGATGGGCTGCCGGGGCGAGAGGGATCGGTTGAAACGTCCGATCATGGCGGACATTGCCGCTTCGTATTCGGATTATGTGTTGTTCACGACGGACAATCCGTTCTCGGAGGATCCGGAGCAGATTATGGCAGAGATGCTGGGTGGCTTATCCTCGCATGATGCGGGGAAATGGGAGGTTATCCTGAACCGTAAAGAAGCCATTCAACGAGCAGTGGAATTGGCCGGTGACGAGGACAGGATCATTATTACCGGACGAGGACATGAGACCCGTTATGTAGCAGGCAGCCAGATCGAATCATTTAGCGATGAGGATATTGTGCTGCGTTCATTGCAGGACATGGAGCAAGGCATCCAGATGATGACACCGGAGCTATAAAATTACCCGGGAGGTGCTGGATTTTGAAACGAACGGTGTTTGGTGCTGCGTTAATCGCGGTTTTGCTGCTTCTTGCTGCTTGTACACAGTCTCCCCCTGCTGAGGAAGAGGGGAGGCAGGAAGAACATAGGGAGGAAAAAACCGATTCCTCCTATCAAGTGCTTGCAGAGCAGTTGAGGACACCTTGGTCTATCGATTTAGACGGCGATACGATTTATATCAGCGAGCGGGAAGGAAATATCATTCAGATCAAGGACGGCACCTTAACCAGACAGTCGGTACATACCGAGAAGCCGGTCGCCCATCAAGGAGAGGGTGGATTCTTAGGCTTTACGTTAGCCCCTGATTTTCAGGATTCCGGCAAGGCCTTTGCCTACCACACCTATGATCAGGATGGAAAGGTCATGAACCGGTTGGTCCTTCTGAAGCAGGAGGGGAATCATTGGACAGAGTCGCAAGTCTTCCTGGAGCGTATTCCTGGCTCCAATGTGCATAACGGAGGCAGAATTGCGATCGGACCTGACGAGATGCTATACGTAACAACAGGAGATTCGGGAGAAGGAGAGCTTGCGCAAAACCAGGAAAGTCTAGCAGGCAAAATATTGCGATTGACGCTGGATGGGAAGGTCCCGGCGGATAATCCGACCGCAGGCTCATATGTCTATACGTTAGGGCATCGGAATTCGCAGGGCTTGGCTTGGAATTCGGATGGTGAATTCTACAGTTCGGAGCATGGACCGTCCGGCACACCCGGTGGACATGATGAGATTAATGAGATAACGGCCGGCAGCAATTACGGCTGGCCCGAGATTATTGGGGATGAACAGCAAGAGGGCATGAATACTCCGCTCTACCACAGCAGCGAAACGGCTATTGCTCCTTCAGGCATCGCTTTTGATGAGGAGGATTACATGTACGTGGCGACCCTTCGCGGTCAGAAGCTGTACCGATTTCGGCCGGAGGATGCCTCGCTTGAGACGGTATTGGAGGGGGAGGGCAGATTAAGAGACGTCAAAGTCCATGACGGCAAAACCTATGTCATTACCAACAATACCGATGGCAGGGGTGTGCCCTCCGATCAGGATGATCGACTGCTGGTGCTGAAATAATTCAAAGAATTGTACATGTCTTGCGATTTAAGAGAATAGGATAGGACAAGTACAAAAAAGGCCCCTTCCTGTATGGAAGGAGCCTGAAGTGGCAATAACAGATATTATGTTTGCATGGCTTCGGTTTGTTTTCGAATACGGTACACGCATTTTTTGTCGCCCTTGGCAAGGCACTCGGTACGTTCCACATCCGCCTCCAGCAAGGATTGAAACAGGTCAAGCTCACAGCGGCATGCGTGTTGATACCGGTTGGCTACTTGGGATATGGGGCAGTTCAGTTCTTCGAGGAGGTATTCTTCTTCGGTGACTTTTTTGTAATCCACCATATATCCGTTGTCATTCTGAATCTGGGCAAGGGCTGCAACGCGATCTTCGAGAGCATCGGCTTTCACCGTAGGCGTATACTTGTTCAGCAATGTATCTTTGCGCTTGTCGAACAACCGTGAAATCATTTCATCACCGGCCTCGTCCTGCAGCTCGTTCAGCAGATCGAGTGCAAGCGCATGATAGTTCTTAGGGAAAAAATCCTCAGCTGATTCAGTAAGACTGTATAAGGAGACGGGTCTTCCCATCGGCTGCTTCACGGTTCGATAGGTGATGTAACCCTCACTCTTCAAGCTCTCCAGATGGCGCCGGACGGCCATGCCTGTTATGCCCAGCGCCTCGGTAATGGATTTCGTGCTGAGTTCACCATTTATTTTTAACATTTGCATGATATACTCGCGGGTACTGTATGCGACTTCTTGATCCACTATAATCACCGCCTTGTTTCTCGATGAATGCTTTCTTTTTCAACTAAAAAGGTTAAAAAGCAATATGTCTCATCTTATGTCTTTACCTTCTATAAGTCAACCGGAATAGCTGTTTTTGAGGCTGTTCTTACGCGGTTCATTGACAATTGGCATGATTAACCACATAATTATGATATATTTTAGTATAAAAAGTATAGAAAACCAAGGAATCTATGAAGATCGACTTTTTGCAATGATAGCCAGTCGAAAGTTTGAAAAAATTATTACAATCGGGAAGGTGGAATCACGAATGTATGTTATTGGCTCAGCTTGTATCGAAGAGAAAGCGGGAGAATGCGTTGACGTTTGCCCTGTGGATTGTATCGAAGAAGGAGATGACCAGTTTTACATCGATACCGATATTTGTATCTCCTGCGGGGCTTGCGAAGCAGCTTGTCCGGTGGCGGCCATTTTCTATTTTGAGGATCTGCCGGAAGACCAGAAGCATTATTTCGATAAAGCGGTTGAATATTACAAGCACAAGTAGGGCGCTCGGGCGCTCCGGTTTGAGTCTATCCGCTCTGTTGTCCGTCCGTTTCCGGAATTGGAATAGGTAGGGTAGAAACGGACTCCCAAAGGATCGGCTATCGTGCGCTCCGGTTTGAGTCTATCCGCTCTGTTGTCCGCCTGTTTCTCGAATGAAATAGGTAAGGTTGAAACGGACTTCCAAAGGATCGGCTATCCTCAAACCTCCGCTGGTGGGAAAAAGTTCAAAAGATAAAAGATTAACAGCTTAAGAGAAAAGAGAACAGAGTAACAATTAAAAGATTAAGTAATGATAAAAGACTAATGATTAAAAGAAATAGACATTTATTAAGAGATGAAAAAGAGAGTCGGCTATAATAAACATCCAATAGACTTAAAGGTCAAAGTATTCTAAAATTCAGGATCAAACATTTAATAGCCTGTAGGTTCAGTGCATGGTATCAAGAATCAGAACAATATGAATATAAAGTTTCTATATACATAAACCATCCGGGATTATTTGAGGGTCACCTCGAATTTATTTCTCGGGTGGTTTAATTCGTTGTGGGTAGATCGAGCAAGAAAGCACCTAAAGACCCGGGACAACACCGAAAAAATCATATGTTTCCTTTTTTTGAAGCCATTCGAGATGAAGAATGTTCCAATCATTCATTTCTCGGGTGGCTTTATTCATAGGGTGGAAAGACGTTGTTATCTACATTTTAGGAGATTCTGCGTCAAGTTGATGTCATGTTGTGCGTGAAGCACGGTCATTTGTATGTATACACGAGATTGGATTTCTTTCGCAAAATATTGAAACACTTACATTTCCAGAATCAAAAAAATAATAATTTAAATGTGTCATATATATTGACACATTTACAAAACACGTTTTATTATTAATATCACTGGAGAATAAAAATAATAAATTTGACAATAATCACGGTTTTTTGATGATTTCGGATCGTTTTATTTGGAAAAATGATCTAATTAATCTACTGGTGAAATTAAATAGGGGATGTCTTCATGAAAAAGCATGATCAAGACTTTATGAAGCGGCAGAACAGACTCACAGTATTCCAAATCATCAAGAACGAACAGCCGATTTCAAGAGCAGCCATTGCCAAACAGACGGGAATGAGTCCGACAACGGTCAGCCGGATCGTATCGGAGCTGACGGAAGAAGGATACGTTCACGAAACAGAAGAACAAGCCTCGGCCGGCCGCGGAAGAAAGTCTTCCTTAATAAGGCTGCTGGATACGGCGGTCATCTCGATCGGCGTCGAGCTGGATCGCCATCAAGCTAATATTGGATTTATCGATGTTCAGGGAAATGTATTGTGCAGCGGAAGTTTTCCGAGATCGTCGGAGGATACGGCAGAAGCCACGGTGGCCCGAATTGCAGACACCATTGAAGAACTCATCGCGGAATGCGATATCGATCGCAGACGGGTGGTGGGCATTGGCGTGGGACTGCCGGGCATCATCGATGTTGATGCCGGTGTGGTCAATTTCTCGGTACAGCTTGGTTGGAAGAATGTGAGGCTTGCCGAGAGGCTCAAGGAATTAACCGGGCTTCAAGCAGTCGTAGACAATGAGCTGAAGGTAAAAGCATTGGCGGAGCAGCTTAAAGGCTCGGCATACGGCTCCAACCGAACGGTTCTCCTTGGGTTCGGTAATGGCGTAGGCTCAGCGCTGATCCTGGAAGGGGAGATTTACCGCGGGGTGACCAATAGTGCGGGGGAAATCGGACACACGACCGTAGACCCTGAAGGCATGATGTGTGACTGCGGAAAAGCCGGTTGCCTTCAAACATATATCAATATACCCTCCTTGTTGTCGGAAGCCAGCAAGATTAAACCCGTTCGTACGATTGAGGAACTGTTCGCGGAAAGACGGGCTGGAACACGATGGGCGACCTATTTAATCGATAGGGCCCTTGCATATATGGCGATTACGATTAATAACGTCGTCAGTATGTACAATCCGGACAGCGTCATATTGAGCGGTGAGATTCTGGACAAGTTCCCTGAAGTATATGAAGAGATCACCGAGCTGTGCTACTCACAGTATATCTGGGAACCGCTTCAGGATTCCTTTACAATTGTCCGATCCGAGCTTCACGAGCATGGGGTCATCATAGGGTCGGGACTTGTCGCACAGGATCGTTATTTTCAATTGAATTAATTCATCTGGAGATCGGGGGAGCAAAATCATGGGATTTGTGCCATTGGTAGAGGAGTATCGCGGAAACGTACTGGAGAACATCCACTACGGAGCGATCAGTGTTGTAGACGAGAACGGAAAGGTGGTTTATGCAGCGGGTGATCCGCATCATATGACCTTTCTGAGATCGGCGGCTAAACCGTTCCAAGCAATACCGGTAATGAAACGCCGGATTGACGAGGTGTACGGACTTACAGGGGAAGAAACGGCCTTGTTTGCCGCTTCACACCGGGGCGAACGCTTCCACATTGATGCCTTGGAATCTATTTTGAAGAAAACCGGGATTCAGGAAGATGCGCTACACTGCTGTGCAACTTATCCATTGAACGAGGATGCCAAGGCGCAGCGCCATCGCGATCATGAGGACAAGCGCAGAATCTTCCATAACTGTTCAGGCAAGCACAGCGGCTTGATTGCCCTATGCAAGCATATGGGCTGGGACGAGAGCACGTATTACAAGCCGGAGCATCCGGTTCAGCAAGAGATCATTGAGACGCTGGCTTATTTTGCCGAGGTTCCGGTTTCCTCGATTCCGCAAGGCATTGACGGCTGTGGTCTTCCTATCTTCGCGCTTCCGCTGGACCGCATCGGTTACTCCTTCCTCAAGCTGGCATGCCCGGATTTGATCGAGGATCCAGAGACAGCCGAAGCAGCTGCCAGAATGGCAAAACGGATGAATGAGTATCCGGATATCATTGCAGACACCAAGTTTGTGTGCTCAGCCTTGCTCCGGGACCACAATCTGACTGCCAAGGGCGGCGCCAAGGGTGTGTACGGCATCGGTCTTCGGAAAGAACGCTTGGCGATCTCGCTTAAAGTGTCCGATGGCTCCGAGCAAGTATGGCCATGCATCATCGCTTCCATCCTGGAGCGCCTGGGTTACAGCGATCAGGCTACGATCGACCGCTTGTATGCGCTGGTTCCGAATGAGATTTTCAATGATGGCGGTACGTTGGTTGGGAAGCGACGCGCGGTGTACGAATGGAATGTTTGAGCCGTGAGGAACTCAAGGCGATCGGCAGGATGTTATATGCTGAAGCGGCGAGTGAATCTATAGATATTCACTACATCAAAGGGGGAGTAAAACAATGAGATTCAAAGGTAGAACATGGTCACTGCTCATGCTGCTGCTCGCATTTACGATAGTTGCGGCAGGCTGCGGCGGAAACAGCGGAAGCGGCAAAGGGGCAAGTGAAGGCGGCGGCGAGAGCAAGCCGGTGACAAAAGATAACAAAGATGTTGTCATTGCGATTAACGCCAACTTCATTACACTTGACCCTCACAATGCCGGAGACACGCACTCCATTTCCGGTGCACGCACAATGTACGAAGGTTTGATGGGCTTTAACGACAAGATGGAACTCGTTCCTGTGCTGGCTGAAGACTACAAGATCAGCGAAGACGGCCTGACGTACACATTCAATCTGCGCCAGAACGTGAAGTTCCATGATGGAACGGATTTCAACGCAGAAGCTGTAAAAGTCAACCTGGATCGCATCATGGATGAAAAGAACAACCTTAGAATGCGTAAAAGCTTCTCTACCGTCGCCGATGTTCAAACTCCGGATGACCACACGGTTGTCATCACCCTTAGCCAGCCGTATAACGCTTTCTTGAACAAGACAGCGATGGCGCTGATGATCAGCCCGAAGGCGCTTAAAGAAAGTGCCGACATCACGAAGAACCCTGTAGGTACAGCGGCATACAAGTTCAAGGAATGGATTCAAGGTGACCGCCTTGTTGTTGTAAAGAATGAAGATTATTGGCAAGAAGGACTTCCGAAGGTAGACAGCATTACGTTCAAACCGGTACCGGAGAACGGTTCCCGGATCGCAATGCTGAAGACGGGCGAAGCGGATTTCATCTATCCAATGCCAACCGAGCAAGTCTCTGAAGTAGAAGGCGATTCCAATATTGTCATTGATAAAATCGATTCCACCATCGTTCGTTATATCACGCTTAACACCATGAAGAAGCCTTATGACGATCTGAAGGTTCGTCAAGCCATCAACTATGCCATTGATAAAGATGCTTACATTAAAGTGGTTAAATCCGGACTGGGTTCGAAGCTGAAGTCTTCCATGTCCTCTATGACACAGCACTACTCCGAGCAATCCGGCTATGATTACGATCTGGAGAAAGCAAAATCACTCCTAGCGGAAGCGGGCTATCCGGACGGATTCGAAGCAGAGCTCTGGGGAGAGAACGATTCCGAAACGATGAAAGGCATGCAGTTCATTCAGCAGCAGCTGGCTCTTGTCGGAATCAAAGTCGACGTGAAATCGATGGAGGGTGCAACCCTGTCCGATCAGATTAACTCGGCTACACCGGAAAACGCAAAAATTCAAATGTGGTATGTAAGCTGGTCCCCTTCGTCAGGTGATGCTGACGGCGCAACAAAAGGTCTGTTCAGCAGCGAGTTCTTCCCGCCGGCTGGTTCCAATACGGCTTACTACAAGAACGAGAATGTAGACCAATGGATCAAGGATGCCAACGCATCCGTCAAAGCTGAGGATGCAAAAGAAATCTATGCGAACATCCAAAAACAAATCTGGGAGGACGCTCCTTGGGCATTCCTCGGGGTCGATCAGGTCATCACCGGCAAGAGAGCTTATCTTGAAGGCGTTAAAGCCCTTCCGGACGGATCGATCAGCGTGATCAACGCAGAAGTAAAATAATCAGGCAGCGAAGAGCTTGCTAAACGTATACCTTGTGGTGGGCCGCCTCTTGAATCAATAAGGAAGCGGCCCATCGTATTTTAAAAAGCTGGCATGTTGAAAGGAGGCACATCCTTTGGGAAGATATGCAATTCAGAGGCTGCTGGGTGTTATCCCACTGTTGTTCGTTGTATCCATTCTTGTATTTATGTTCATTCACCTTATTCCTGGAGATCCGGCACGACTTGTTGCAGGTAAGGATGCCACCCTTGAGGAGATCAACGGGATTCGAGAGCAGCTAGGCTTAAACTTGCCGCTATGGCAGCAGTATGTGAACTACATGAGTGATCTGTTGAAGGGTGACTTGGGTGTATCCGTTACTTCCGGTTTGCCGGTGACGGACATGTTGGAAAGCCGCTTTTTCCCAACGATTGTCCTGACCTTTACCAGCCTTGGCTGGGCACTGGTCATTGGTCTGATCATTGGTATCATATCTGCCGTCAACCGCGGAAAGTGGCCGGACTATATCGGAATGTTGACTGCGATATCCGGTATTTCCCTGCCAGGTTTCTGGCTTGGTCTGGTACTTATTCAAATTTTCTCCGTTGAGCTGGGCTGGTTCCCGACAGGCGGTGTCGACAGCTGGCAGTCCTACATTCTGCCATCCTTTACGCTGGGGGCAGGGATTATGTCCATGCTGGCAAGATACTCCCGTACTTCGATGCTGGAGACGATGCGTGAGGATTATGTCCGGACGGGACGCGCGAAGGGTCTGCGGGAATTCGTCGTTGTCGGCAGACACGCGCTGCGCAACTCCCTGATTCAGGTCGTAACCGTTGCTGGGCTGCAGTTCGGATTTTTGCTGGGCGGTTCGGTTATGGTTGAGACGGTATTCAGTATTCCTGGCATGGGGCGTCTCTTGGTAGACTCGATCGCGTTCCGGGATTATACCGTCATTCAAGCGCTTTTACTGCTGTTTGCAGCCGAATTTATCCTGATTAACCTGATTGTCGATTTATTGTACGGTGTACTGAATCCAAAAATCCGGTATGCATCGAAATAGGAGGGGGAACCCATGAGCGACAATTCAACAGTGACGGTCCATTCCTCCGTACCGGAGGATACGCTTGCGAAGAGTCAGGCAACTGGCAAATTCAAAGCGTTTACGTCTAAATTCATGAAGCAAAAGCTTGCCGTTATATCAAGCGGATTTATCTTGTTATTGTTAGTGCTGGCGGTGATCGGTCCGCAAATCGTTCCGTATCCTCCGAATGAGCCGAACTATGATGCGATGATGCAAGGCCCGTCGGCTGCCCATTGGGCAGGTACGGACGAGTACGGCCGTGATATTCTGAGCCGCTTGATCGACGGAACAAGGTTGACCATGGCGGTCAGTTTAAGTGCTGTATTTATATCCGCAATTCTCGGTACGATTCTTGGTCTGATCAGCGGTTACTATGGCGGCTGGATCGACCGTCTCATTATGCGGGGGAGTGACGTCATGTTCTCATTTCCTGACCTGCTGCTTGCCATCGGAATCGTGGCGATTTTGGGACCGGGCTTATCCAATGTGGTGATCGCGGTGGCGGTCTTCGGGACGCCGTCGTTTGCCAGAATCATTCGAAGCGTGACACTCTCCGCGAAGGAGTCTTTATATGTAGAGGCAGCACGGTCCATGGGCGCCAAGCATAACCGGATTATATGGAAGCATATTTTTCCCGAGACGGTTCCCAGCATCATTGTGAACGTATCGATGAGAATCGGCGGAGCCATTCTGGCAGCTTCTTCGTTAAGCTTCCTCGGACTTGGAGCCAAGCCGACGGAACCGGACTGGGGCGCCATGCTCAGCATGGGGCGCGATTACTTGAGCATTGCACCTCATATCGTGTATTATCCGGGACTTCTCATATTCCTGACCGTGCTTGCATTTAACCTGATCGGTGACGGACTGAATGATGCCCTTGATCCGAAGACGAAAAACTAATAGGGGGGATAGATCGTGACGCAAACATTGCTTGAAGTAAAAGGTCTCAAAACCGAGTTCAAACGCGATGGCTCATCCGTGCTTGCCGTAGCAGGAGTGGATTTTCACATCAATAAAGGCGAAGTGCTCGGGCTCGTTGGTGAATCCGGATGCGGCAAAAGCGTAACCTCCCTGTCCATCATGAGGCTTCTTAAAGATACGCCCGGCCGAATATCCGGGGGCTCGGTAAGCTTTGAGGGCAAGGATCTCGTGCAAATGTCGGAAAAAGAAATGCGCCGCTATCGCGGAAATGAGCTGGCCATGATCTTCCAGGAGCCGATGACGTCGCTAAATCCCGTCCTTCGTATCGGGAAGCAGCTGGAGGAAGCCATTATGCTGCACTTGGGGTACAGCCGCAAGAAAGCGCGGCAGCATGCCATCGATTCGCTCAAACTTGTTGGTATTCCGAGAGCCGATGAGGTTGTGGATGACTACCCGCACCAATTGTCCGGCGGCATGCGGCAGCGGGTTATGATTGCGATGGCGATGTCCTGCAATCCGAAGCTGCTGATTGCGGATGAGCCGACCACCGCCCTTGATGTCACGATTCAGGCTCAGATCCTTGATCTGATGAACCGACTCAAGACCGAACAGGAAATGGGCATGCTGCTCATTACCCATGACCTTGGCGTCGTCGCGGAAATGTGCGACCGGGTGGTTGTCATGTACGCAGGCAGAGTCGTGGAAGAGGCGACAGTCGAGGAATTGTTTGAGAATCCTCAGCATCCGTACACCAAAGGACTTATTAACTCGGTGCCTAAGCTTAGACAAAAGGTCCGCCGTTTGGAATCCATTCCAGGGAATGTGCCGGATCTAAGGAACATGCCGAAAGGCTGCAAGTTTGCTCCGCGTTGTCCGTTCGTGATGGAGCAGTGCCTCTCTCAGGAGCCGGAGCTTCTCCCTGTCGCACATGAGGAACATCGTAAGAGCCGCTGCTGGCTGACACAAGAAGGTCACTCGAAGGGAGGAGAAACCGCATGAAAGAAACACCTCTATTAGAAGTAAAGAATTTGCAGAAATCATTCACGGTGAAAAAGGGGTTCTTCGGTACATCCAAGCAGCTTCGTGCCGTGGATGGCATCTCCTTCGCAATCCATAAGGGCGAGACCTTCAGTCTGGTTGGCGAGAGCGGCTGCGGTAAATCGACCACCGGCCGCTTGGTAACCCGTCTGCTGACGCCGAATAGCGGCGAAGTGATTTTTAACGGAACCGATATTAGCGGATACAACGAGAATCAGATGCGGCCGCTGCGGAAAGATATGCAGATGGTCTTCCAGGATCCTTATGCTTCCCTTAATCCAAGAATGAAGGTCAAAGAACTGGTCGCGGAGCCCTTGCTGATTCATACCAAGCTGAGCACCAAAGAGCGGGATAAATTGGCTTGTGAGCTGCTGGAAACGGTCGGACTGAACAGCTTCCACGCCGAACGCTTTGCCCATGAGTTCAGCGGCGGGCAGCGTCAGCGGATCGGCATTGCTCGAGCGCTGTCCGTGCGTCCGAATCTGATCGTGGCCGACGAGCCTGTTTCCGCGCTGGATGTTTCCATCCAATCGCAGGTGCTGAACCTGCTGCAGGATCTTCAGGAGGAGTACGGCCTGACTTATCTGTTCATCTCCCATGATCTCAGCGTGGTTGAGCATATCAGCGACCGGATCGGCGTCATGTATCTGGGCGCGCTCGTGGAGACGGCTGATAAGGATACGCTGTACGATCGCCCGCTGCATCCTTATACTCAAGCGCTGCTGTCCTCGGTGCCCGTTCCGGATCCGAAGCAGAAGAAGGAACGGATCATTCTGAAGGGCGATCTGCCGAGTCCGGTGAATCCGCCGACAGGCTGCCGCTTCCATACACGCTGTCCATCCTGCATGGAAGTATGCAAACAGATCACGCCTGCTTACCGTGAGGTTGAGCCAGGGCATCAGGTGGCTTGCCATTTATATGACGAAGAAATCATGAAAAACGCATAACGGCGTTGATTCTCTTATAAAGGAGGGAAGGCCTCGATATGAACATCACAATCGATGAAGCTTCATTGGCAGAAACTTCGATATATGTGGTTTATGAGGGCGAGGAGTCTCATTTTCGTTTAAAGGAATCTCGTAAACATAGCATGACGCTAACGTGGTTCTATGGCCGCTCCGATCAAGAAGCGGACGATCTCGTTGTCGGCATGGGGCAGCGTTCGAACCTCACGTTGGAGCAAGTGCGCAGAACGGGCGCTTCAGCCGCGAGAGCGCTGCTCAAGGAGAATAAATCAAGCGCAGTGCTGATCCGCGCAACAAACGGGGATGGCAGGGGTTCTTCCCGGATTTCGGAGGAGGAAGAACTCCAGGCGTGGATTGAAGGCTGGATGTACGGATTATATCAATTCAATAAGCATCGCGGGGTCACGGCCAATCTGCAGGCCCTGTCCCTAAATCTTCGACAAGAAGATTGGCAGGGGCTTTCCCGTAAAGAGATGGAAGCCATCATACAGACGGCAGGAATCCGAATCGAAGGGACACAGCTCACTCGAGACTTGGTGAATGAATCTCCGGAAACGTTAAACCCGGAAGCATTCGTTGCAGTGGTCGAGGATCGTTTCAAGAAGGCACCCGTTCAGCTTCATGTGTATAGCGGACAAGAGCTCCATGACCGGCAGATGAACGGACTAATCGCTGTGGGCGCTGGAAGTAAATATGAGCCTGCCATGATTGAGATTTCCTATAATGGAGTGGATTCCGAGAAGGGGAGCCCTCATATTGTGCTCATCGGCAAGGGCGTAACCTTTGATATGGGCGGGATGAACGTCAAAATTGGCCGAGACATCAGCGATGCCCGTATGGATATGGGCGGCGCTGCAGCCGTCGTGGGTGCCATGGATATCCTCGTATCGCAAAAAGCTCCGGTGCGAGTAACGGCGCTGATAGCCGTTGCTGATAATTTATCGGGACCGGATGCAATGCTTCCTTCTTCCGTCGTTCACTATCCGAATGGCTTAAGCGTTCAGGTCGCGAATACGGATGGGGAAGGTCGATTGATCATTGCGGATGCACTGCTGCACGCTGCAAATCTTGGCGCAGATAAGGTGATTGATATCGCAACCCTCACCGGTAATGTCGGAGCCGCACTGGGCTTGGAAATTGCAGGCATCTGGGGCGATCAACAGATTACGGCCGATTTGGTTGAGATCGGTGAGCGTAATGGAGAGCGTCTATGGCCTATGCCGCTGATGGATGAGTACGAATCGGATCTTAGAAGCGATTATGCCGATCTGAAAAATGTCGGTACGTCAACGTTGGCAGGCGCTATAACGGCCGCGCTGTTTATCCGACATTTTGTGGCCGATTCCATGAAATGGGTGCACATCGATATGGCGGGCACGGTCCAGTATAAACGGGAATTCCCCCATTCCGCAGCGGGGGCTACCGGATATGGCGCGAGATTGTTGGCGGATTATGTGGAGAAGCAGTTTCTCCATGCTTAAAGTACGTGTTCAAAAAGGTCGGTTTTCAGCACCGAGAAGGTTGGATGAAGCTAGGGGCGAAAGGAGCGGAGCGTACGTTGTGGGTACGTGAGCACCTGAAATGTTTCCACAGGAAACATACCTCGGAAGCATCTGCTTAGACCCGGCTGAATTTAAGATTCGATGCCGAGCCCACTTCCTGATTCACTTCGTGATCAAAAGCGGACTTTTTGAACAACATCTTAAAGAATCAACTTCAGTAAGGAGTGACGACGATGCTGCTTGAAATTATCGCAACATGCGTGGATGATGCCATCACGGCAGAGAAGAATGGCGCGGATCGTCTGGAATTAATCACGGCGATAACCGAAGGCGGGCTTACGCCAGGAATCGGGCTCGTTGAAGAGGTTGTGAAAGCTGTTCAGATTCCTGTTCATGTCATGGTCAGACCTCATAGCAGATCCTTTGTGTACAACGAACATGATATTGCTACCATGATCGCGGAGGTTAAGGCGATCCGCAAGGCAGGTGCAGCTGGCGTAGTGCTTGGTATGCTGACTCCGGAACGGAAGATTGACGAGGTCTCCTTGGTCAAAATGCTGGAATGGACAGGTGATATGCAGGTCACGTTCCATCGGGCTTTTGATGAATTGGAGGATCAGTTCGAAGGGCTGCGTACCTTGCAGAAATACCCGTCCGTTACCCGCGTCCTAACGTCGGGAGGACCGCAGCCTGCACCGCAAGCCATCCCAAGAATTCGGGAGCTTGTAGAACAAACGGCAGGCAGTGAGCTGAAAATATTGGCTGGCAATGGCCTGAAGTGGGAAATCATACACGATTTTATCGACCAGACCGGTGTGAGCGAGGTGCATTTCGGCTCAGCCGTCCGGTATGGTCGATCAGGGCTGAAGCCCATTGATCCGGTTGAGCTGCGATCATTGGCTGACAGCTTACATCAATAGAAGTAGCAAACCTATCGGAAACAGGTGAACAAAAATTGCAAACCGTATGGAATAAACAGCAAGAATTTGTGGTTGGCGTTGACCTTGGGGGTACGAAGATCGCGGCAGCGCTCTTTGATTCCGAAGGACAGCTGCTGAACCGGGAGCAAATGGAGACAGCGGGTGCGCGTACAGCCGAAGAAGTGGTCGCGAGAATTACGAACATGATTCGCAGCGTGTCGGGCGGCCAACCGCTTCGAGGTGTAGGCATGGCTTCACCCGGAACGGTTAACAGCCGGGAGGGGATTGTCATTCATGGTACGAATCTGCCGGAATGGACCAATGTTCCTCTCAAAGCTTGGATGGAACGCGATCTGCATACGGAAGTTCAGGTGCTGAATGACGCAAATGCAGCTGCATGGGGAGAGTATGTAAGAGGTGCCGGAAGAGGGTCGACGAACATGATATACGTGACGTTAAGCACCGGCATCGGTTCAGGCATCGTGCTGGACGGGAAGCTGTTCCTGGGCAGCAGTTCTTTTGCAGGGGAGCTTGGGCATCATATCATTGATCCGAGCGGTCCGCAGTGTAATTGCGGCAGCCACGGCTGCTGGGAGGTATTTGCTTCAGGAACGGCCATCGGCTTGGCAGCATCCCAGCGGATGCTCACCCAGCCCAGCGTAATTTCTGAACTGGCCGCAGCTGAGGCGGGCGTGAACGCCAAGCATGTATTCGAGGCTAAACGTCTTCATGACCCCGTCGCTGTGGAGGTCATCGATCGTGCTATTTATTACATGGCGCTTGGTCTGGTTAACGTCATTCACAGCTTTAACCCCGATCGTATCGTGATTGGAGGGGGAGTAAGCAGAGCAGGCGAGCTTCTATTCCCGCAGCTGCGGGAAATGACAGATAAGCTGGTCATGCCATCCTATCTAGGTACGTACGAAATCGTTCCTGCAGGACTTCGGGACGATGTGGGTCTGGTTGGAGCTGCGGCCTTGTTCCAGTAGCCTATGTGTAAAGAGTACGTTACGGATAGGATAAAGAATGAAATAGAGGTTAGATAGAGAACGTTTGGACCGGCAACATAGTTTCATGTTAACCGAGCTTAAGCGAATTAGACAAAAGCCGCCCTTCAGGGGCGGCTTTCCAATTATTTATGGAGAGAGCGGGAAACGGAGCGATCATTTTTTTCGTAAGAAGTCCGTAACCTGTGACAGGTGATAGGCGTGAACTGTAAGCCGTCATCCGTTTTGCACTGGAGTCTTGTTTTTGGTTTCCTAGTTAGGTTTGTTTGTATCCGACAAACAATAAGCGGTTGCTCGCACTTTCCCGCCCGCCGACGGAAACCGCCGGCTCCAAACCCGCACGTGGAGTGATCTGCAGGCTTGGAGCCGGCGGCTGCCGCTATTCCATGTACTTCGATGCGTCAAACGTAACCATGGACGTATGATTGGCATGTTCAATCAGTGAAGAGAGCTTGGTTACTTCGCGTTCCTTCTTGCGCGCTTGCGCCTGATAAACTTCCGGATCATATAAGGCGACGTTGAACAGCGTTACGGCACCGTCTCCGCTGCCACGGCTGCTCTGCCGCTCCAGCTTCTTGCGGGAGCCGAGATGAGCAAGCTGTCCAATATCGCTGCGTATCTGTTTGGCCAGCTCGATCGCTTCCATGATGGTCATGTCGGAGCCGTTCCAGCTAATGGTTTGCGTTGTATTGGAGATTGCCATCAGCAAATCCAGCTTTCTGTAATCCGCCGCGGCGGCTTCGATCTCTTCCGTAATGGCATCCACGCTGCGTGCAGGATATTCCGCCGTTTCCCCTTTTTCAATGATCGTGCTGCTGTTGTTCAAGCGTTCCGACATCAATTGATTCATGAGACGATTGATTGCTGCCCGGACAGCCAAAGCTTCAGCCATCGTAATTTGACTCATAAGTGATCGATCACCTCTTTAATTTCATTTCTGAATATGTAAACGTATAAATCTGTTAAAAGTTGCTAGATTACTAAAAAAAAGCAGTTCGAACAGGAAAGCAGAGTTACATAATTGTCATGACTGTGTGAGATGGTTAACAAATAGACGCCCGAAATTAACCATCTTTACGACAGTTCCAAACATAAAACGATAGATTCTTAGGATATGATTGACAGTATCCTTGCTTGTATACTATATTAAGAGAAGGTTACAAAACGTTAATGAATTTTGCCGAATTTCGTTTGTGAAAACGGGGGAACCGTCTTGGGTGAATTACTCTTGTATATAGAGTATAGGGAACCTTCAACCGAACCTTTAGCTAACTCCGTAGGCATCGAAGGAGAGAACATATTTTGAAGAAGTTTGTCATCACTTTGCTAGGGTCTGCAATTATTTTTTCTTCTGGTGCCGTATCAGCATTTGCTGATCAACAACCGAATTTTCAGTATCAAGTGAAGCAATTGGTAGGAACTCCATACAAATGGGGCGGAACGACTACCAGCGGGTTTGATTGCTCCGGATTTATTCTGTACATGTTTAGAAATTTCGATATGGATCTTCCACGCACTTCCCAAAGCCAGGCTAAAGCCGGTGAGCATGTGGATCGCGAAGATCTGCGGGTCGGAGATTTGGTATTCTTCAATACAAGTGGCAGCGGAATTTCTCATGCAGGCGTTTACATTGGTGACGGACAATTTGCGCATGCTTCCAGCAGCAAGGGAGTCAGAATCAGCAAGCTTAGCGATTCATATTACGAGCCACGTTATGTCACGGCGCGTCGTGTGTTGAGTCAAGAAAACTATGCGAAGCTGGTAGGAAGCGCAAGCTAATTGGATTACATTGCAGTTTAAGGTTCGATACATAACCAGAAAGCCTGACAAAGGGATGCCCTTGTCAGGCTTTCTTTTTTTAGATATCAGAAAGTATAAACTTCGAAAGCTTGTGACTTCCTGATATCGCAAGAAAAACTTCTACTAACTGCGTCTGTCATCTGTGAAAGTACGTCGATAGACGTTTTTCTTACTATAAGTCTATCATCCCACAGAGGTGTTCGGTTACTCCTTAACAACAGAGGCATTCACAGCAGCTTCTATTCCATTATTATAGAGACGGAACAAGCCAAGGCGCCAGAAAGCAGCACCTTTCAGATCATAACGCTTGGCCAAGCCGAGCTTATCGTCAATGGAAGCGGCGGTTTCACTGCTTAAACTGATGCCGAGCAGGAGCTTCTGCTTCGGGACACCTGCTTGGAGTGCCAACTGGATCGCTTGGTCCACCAGACTGTTTGGTTCGGGAACCTGAGATTTGGTTCCGACCGGATTGTACTGATAAGCCATAACGATGAGATCATCGGCGATGGAAGCCAGCGTCTTGTAATCATAGCCTTTATAGGCGCTATTCAATGGCGGGACCGCTAAGGACAGGGCAATGTCATTTGGCAATGCCGCCTTCAATTGCTTGACGTAATCATTGAGCAGCTTCTGCTGCTTCACGGCATCCAATTTAAAACCGAGTCCTTCAAAATCAAGCACAACGCCGCCGAACCCGTGATCCGCAACCGCGGTTGTGATGCCTTCAATGGATTTTTCGCGCAGACTGCTGTCGCTCAGGACTTTGGTTAATTCGCCGTTTCCGTCCAGAGCATAAACCATAAGGTACGGTTTAATCTCCCGATCCGCCGCATCCGCAACAATCGATTGCGGGGTCACGTCGCCGGCCGCCCCTGGCAGACGATACTCGTCGCCTTGAAGCGTAAACTGGCCATCACGATCGATGCGGCTCCAGCCAAAAGCGACTGAATTCATGGATCCCACCAGATCCCGTTCTTGGAAAGATTGCAAAGCATAGAAGGCTCTCAAATGCATTTCGCGCTGAGGCGATACGAGAGAGACCGTGCGAGTCGCCTGATTCCAGCCGACGTCGACACCGAATTGGCTGCTGAAAGAGCTAAGCGGGATCAGCACGCGGCCTTCCCGCTCCACCGGCGGAGCTGCAAGCTTTACTTTTTTACCGTTGACGGTCGCCGTCGTGCTTCCCACTTGAAGCAGGACTTCCGTCGTTTGACCTTTCACCTTGCCTATAGCCTTAACGGTTTGCGTCTTGCTGTTCCACGTGATCTGAATGCCCAGTGCTTCACCGACCGTCCGGAATGGAACGTAGGTGACCCCTTTGTCTACCCGCGGAGCCGCATCGAAGGTTAGTGTCACATCATCCAGCTTTACCGAAATGGCAGGCTCAGCATGTACCTGACCGATATGGGGTGCGGTTCCGATAAAGGATAAGGCAAGAGCGGCAGCGACAGCTGTTTTTCCTATTCGTTTATGCAGCATGCTTTTGTATTTCCTCCGATCCATTAAATAATAGAATGATTTCATAGAATATGGAATTTGGTCTAGCATACGCTAGTATAGCAAAATTTTCATAGAGTTCCAATTCCATGATGTCAATGTCATAGAATAGATAAGAGTAAGCATGTTGAATTTTTAAACTTTCCAGTATAATAAATGAAGGATTTCTTACATAACCTGATGATTACATGCATAGGGGGATAACGCGTGTTTAAATTCTGGAAAAACAAAAAGGGCGGGGATCGAAGAGATAAATCGTTGAACCCGGCAGTGGAAAAGATGATCGAAGCCGTACCGGATCCGATCATTGAGCTTACAGGCCGCGAAGTTCAGCGCAGCGTGGCGCCCGTTCTAGGCATGACGGTGCTTGACTTGGCTGAGCGGAATGACGTGGACTGGAACTCTTTTTGCAAAAGAGGAACCTGTGCGCGCTGCCGCTGCATGGTGGCGGAGGGAATCGAGTATTTGTCCGAGCCCAATCTGGCCGAAGAACAACGCCTGGATCCTGAGGAGATCGAAGAAGGATATCGTCTGGGATGCCAGAGCAAGATCGAAGCGGTCGGTCCCATCAAAATCAAGCATTCCCCATACTTTTGATGACATAGAAGACGGATGCCGTTCATATTTAAAAAATCAGGCAGCCGTACAATGGACATAATCCCCTTCAAGTAGACAGTGCGTAGAAAGAGCACATCCGTTTACTTGGATGGGATTTTTCATGGGGAACAAAAGTAAGCCACCCTTGATAATTCACTTCGTTTCCTGGAATGTTGTCGAAAATATTCATCAGATATGAGACCAGCGCCTTTTGCCACATTTTACTAGAATGACTATACTACTAATATCTTGTAAAAAACAGACTATAGATAATTTGCGGAGAAACTCAAAAAAACCTCCGCTGCGATCGATCGGTGACCTTGGTTTTATGAGTTCTTATCATTACTCGTGGCCGGACCGACTTCAAGGGAGACGTCCTGCTCGCACGAAGCCGCTTTCAAAGGAGGCGACCGTTATGAATTTGATCTGGTCCATCCGAACCGGAATTCGGGATTTCCTGGAGTCTATCTATCGAACTGGCCGGTCCTGGATTGAGAAATATCCATTTATTAAAACGGCGTATACGATATTTTCCTGGTTGTCGCTAATCCTGTTTGTTTTAAGCTTGTTTTTCGTTAAAGAATCGCGTACCATGATGGTTCAATATTTATGGTCGTTTTATGTACTCTTGCAATTTTGGTTTCTATGCCGAAGCAAAACGATACCGTGGAAGCAGATTGTGCTGTTTGTTCTGGCGGGCGTTTTTCTTGTCGTACCTTTTACGACGCTTACGGTCAATGCTCTCCACGTGCTTTTCGGCGGAAGCACATCTGACACCTGGTCCATTGCTGTGATCACGCCAATTCTCGAAGAATTGTGGAAGCTCCTTCCGCTAGGCATATTTCTGTTGTTCTCGCGTCGAGCTTCCGCTTTAAGTTTAAGCGATTACACGCTTATCGGCGCGGCGTCCGGTGTTGGCTTCCAACTGATGGAAGAGCTCTCCCGAAGATGGCTAAGTTCCGGCCCGCTTGCCGAAAAGTTCGGCTACAGTTTTACGTGGCTGGGCGGCGAAACCATACATTGGGATTTGTTCTCGCTGTTTCCCGGGCGTTTCGAAGAAAGTGTGTTTCCGACGCTGATGACCGTCGGTCATCCTGTACATACCGCCATGATCGCGCTCGCATGCGGAATAGCCTATCGGCTGCGGACAAAACTGACGAAATGGGTTTTTCTGTTCCCGGCAATCATGTTAGTGTGGGCCATCCTGGATCACGCGGCTTATAACGGTCAGTATCAACTGCCGGGTTGGGTGTTAGGGCTTCATGATTGGACCGGCAGCGGTTATAAAACTCAGCCGGCCTTTCTGCTGATGCTGCTTGCATCGATTACTGCCGATTATTGGTCGCTGAACAAAATAAGAAACCAACTGCCGTCGCCGCCGAGCGAGCCGCTTATTAATCCCTTTACCGAGCTGTGGAATATGACCCGCTCTTTTTGTGTGGACCGAGGGAAATTTGTATATTGGCTAGGCTTTTACCGGGAGCGCAGGGAGCTTGGATTTCATTTGCTTTATGGAAATGAAGAAGCAGTCGCTAGACAGGAACCTGTCCAGGCTCGGGTAAAAGCTCTTTACCAGGTGCTAACCGGAATCGTTATAATTCTGCTCGTGGCCGGTCTGTTCACAGGCATCGGGACCTATGCGAGCGGTGGAGAAACGGCATGTTTCGCCTGTATGTTCGACTCGCTGCAAGATTGGTGGGATCGGCTGGATTGGTATGAACAGGGAGCGATCCTGCTTGGAGTCCTTGCCTTGTCACTGCTGTTCGTCGGATTCTGGCCGGCTTTTGGCATTGCAATGACGGGGATGGGAATCGCCGGAAGCGGGCATGAGATAGCCGGCTATATCCGCGATCCGAAGAAGTTGTTTACTCCCGAAAAGGCGCTTTCTATCGCTATCGGCATTGTACTAAGCCGAATTCCATTCGGCAAAGCGTTAAGCTGGGCAGGAAAAAAAGGACGCCATTATGTGAGCAAACTTCTGGATAAGCTTGGTTCCCGGAAGCCGGTTGTAGATGTCCCGGTTAAACCGAAACCTCCCAAGCATGACGGCCCGAGCAAGCATCAGGACGATCCGAAGAAGCCGGATGACAATCCCAAGAAGACGGATGATGATCCGAAGAAGCCAGATGACGATCCCAAGAAGTCGGATGACGATCCGCCGAATAAGGATAAAGCCGATGAGGGGACGGAACAAGATAAGACCATTGGAGACGTAGTAAAGGAAGGAAATAAAACGAAATATACGAATCCAGCTGGAAATGAACTTACTTGGGTTGATCAATCTCCGAAAAATATTAATCGAGATATTGACCAATTCTTAAATAGTAAAGACGTGGGTAAAGCAACTGAGGCTAAGGTTGCGGACTTTGTAAGAAAGGAAACAGACGTAAAAGCGTATGCACAAAAAGTCATGAGGAGTGATGGTCAAGCTGCCGGTGATTTAGACGTCGTAACAAAAGATGCGATTATTGAAGTCAAAGCATCCATTAAAGCGGTAAAAGAAGACCAATTGAATAAATTTACGGATCCAACCCATGATTTATTCTTTAATCCAGATCAAAAAAAGGTTATTTTGTATATTGATAAACCTTTGAGTAATTTAAGACCCGAACAACAAGCCATGCTGGAAAGCATAAAGTCTAAAGGCGTTACGATCATTAACTCATTAGAGAAGTTGAAGGAGGTTATATAATCGGATGGGGACTTCTGCTTTTATCTTAATGAACCACAAAAAATATTCACCGGAGCGTCTTTTAGCTGATTCTATTATTTCTGCTTTTCATGCGGATGTCATGCTGAACTTTCATAACAGTAAAAATTATGCCAGCAATGGACAATTGCTTTCTACGACGTTGAATATTAATGATAAGAAAGTAGGAGAAAATAATGAATCGTTTATACTTTATGTAGATGCATTGGATAATCCACAACTTGATTTTTTTTATTATGAGGATGTGGGTTTGGATTCCAATCATAAACTATATCAAGTAGGGGCAATTGAAGATATTTTTGGCGTCGAAGAGTTGGTATTTCGATTTATATATCAATATCTCAAAATAAATCCTGACGACTATTTTTGGGTTGCGGATTATGATTGGGTTTACAGCTGGGAAGACGTGCAACAATTAAAATCACTACCATTTGACTCAGATTGGTGTTATAAAAATCCTAGAGAAAGTTTTGGATAATCATTTAAGTAACCAACACTTGATAAACTTTCAAAGGCTCATTTCAACTTGGATAAGGAGAAATGAGCCTTTTTTGCATGCCTTTTTGAAGCGTAGAAAGCGAGTATGTCGCAAGGGAAAATCATTTTTCATGAAAAATTAAACAACCATAGTGCGGTTGAGTACCGAACTAGGCTGCTTAAAGGAGGATTCACGTTAAACTGTCTACACATATGAATCCCTTTACTCCATGGCCATTTTGCTTTGTTCCCGGAACGAACTCGGCGTTTGTCCGGTAATTTTCTTGAATAACATCGAGAAGTACTTATCGTTGCCGTATCCCACTTGAGAAGCAACCTCATGGATCGGCATTTCGGAATCTGCCAGCAGGCGCTTGGCCTCTTCAATCCGGCGGGATATCAAGTAATTGAAGGGGGAGTCGCCGACTTCTTTTTTGAACAGATGGGATAAATAATGCTGACTGACATACATCGTATCGGCGATGTCCTTGAGACTGATGCTCTGGGTATAATTGGTGTCGATAAAGTGTTTGGTCCGCAGCGCGATTTCGTTCTTGCCCTTCAAGGACTGGAATTGGTGTTTAACATCCACAATGCGATAGATCACGGTAATCAATGACATCAGCAGGTTGGTGCTAAGCGTTTCATACCCCAGCACCTGCGAATCGCATTCGCGGAGGATCTCGGAAAGATAGCTCTCCACTTTATAAGCGTATTTCTCGCAGGATATGACCGGCTCCACATAAGCCGGGAGCAGCATTCCTTGGGGAACCCCTTCAATGTGAAGCGAATCCACGCCGCAGTAGATCACCTTAAAAGGCCCGTCCGTGATGGATCTCTCCTCGTGAGGAATGCCGGGATTATAAATCGCGACATCGCCTTTGTTGAGTTCGTATATTTTTCCTGCAATGGTGAATTCTCCGCGTCCTTCTACTACGTAGATGATCTCGCAGAAATCATGAATTTGCGGCGGTCCATAAAAGAAGTCCTCGTCCACGACCTGCCCGGCAAAGAGCAGCTGTGGATTTTTAATGAAGCGGAAGTGATCGCTTTTACTATGCGAGATTTCGATCTTTGGCACGTTCTGGTCCCTCCTGGAAAGCAACATCCTCTACCTATTATAATGCAAAACGCCCTTCGATGCGGAAATCGTATACATCGGCTGTTCCGAATGGTTCACTGTCTTGCTGAAATTAGGATTCGATATAACAAAATAGTGGGTTATCTCTTGCACCGATTAATCTTACAATGATGTCATATTCCTTATAGGGAGGCGTGACATACATGACAATTGAAAACGATTACAGATGGCGGGACGGATTTCCGAAAATCGGCATTCGCCCTACGATAGATGGAAGACGGAGAGGGGTACGGGAATCTCTCGAGGAACAGACCATGAATCTGGCCAAGGCCGTCGCCGAGATGTTGACGAAGGAGCTCAAATATCCGAACGGCGAGCCGGTTGAATGCGTGATTGCGGATACTTGCATTGGCGGCGTGGCCGAAGCGACTGCGGCTGCCAAAAAATTCAAGAATGCCGAGGTCGGCCTGACCATAACCGTTACGCCTTGCTGGTGTTACGGCACCGAGACGATGGATGTGGATCCTTCGCGTCCGAAGGCGGTATGGGGCTTCAACGGAACAGGACGTCCAGGCGCGGTTTACCTGGCCGCCGTACTGTCCGCGCATGCGCAGAAGGGACTTCCTGCATTCGGCATCTATGGCGAAGACGTTCAGGATGAGGGGGATACCCGCATTCCGGATGACGTTCAAGAGAAGCTTCTGCGTTTTGCACGGAGCGGCTTGGCTGCTGCTTATATGCGCGGACAATCGTATTTGTCCATGGGCTCGGTGTCGATGGGCATCGCCGGCTCGATCGTGGACGACAGCTTCTTCCAGGAGTATCTGGGCATGCGGAATGAATACGTCGACATGAGCGAGTTTACGCGCCGTTTGGAAGAAGGCATCTATGACCCTGAGGAGTATGAGCAGGCGCTTGCTTGGGTGAAGGAGAACTGCACGGAAGGACCGGATAACAACCCGGATCATCTCCAGAATAGCCGGGAGCGCAAGGATCTGGAGTGGGAAACCGTCGTTAAAATGACGCTGATCACCCGCGATTTGATGATTGGCAATCCGCGTCTGAAGGAGCTTGGCTTCGAAGAGGAAGCTCAGGGCCACAGCGCAATCGCTTCCGGATTCCAAGGTCAGCGCCAGTGGACGGATCATTCCCCTAACGGTGACTTCCTGGAGACCATCCTCAATTCCTCCTTCGATTGGAACGGCAGACGTTCGCCGTATATCGTGGCAACGGAGAATGACAGCCTCAATGGAGTCGGCATGCTGTTCGGATACCTGTTAACCAATACGGCACAGATTTTTGCGGATGTTCGGACGTACTGGAGTCCGGCTTCGGTGGAACGGGTTACCGGCTATAAGCTGGAAGGCAAAGCGGAGAACGGTATCCTGCATTTGATCAATTCCGGCTCGGCTGCACTGGATGGAACGGGCGAGCAGGAGATTGACGGCAAACCGGCTATGAAGCCGTTCTGGGAGATCACGGATGAAGAGGTTGATCGCACGCTCAAGGCCACGCAGTGGAGACCGGCTAACCTTGAGTATTTCCGGGGCGGCGGTTACTCGACCGACTACTTGACACGCGGCGGCATGCCGATGACCATGTTCCGTCTTAACCTGGTGAAAGGGCTTGGTCCCGTCCTGCAAATCGCGGAAGGTTATTCTGTGGACCTGCCGGCGGAGGTGCACGATACGCTCGATAAACGTACGGATCCGACATGGCCAACGACCTGGTTCGTACCGAACCTCACGGGACAGGGTGCGTTCTCAAGCGTTTATGAGGTCATGAACCAGTGGGGCGCTAACCATGGCGTGATCAGTTACGGACATATCGGAGCAGATCTTATCACGCTGGCTTCGGTGCTGCGAATTCCGGTCAACATGCATAATGTGCCCGCCGAAGAGGTGTTCCGTCCACGCGCATGGGGAATGTTCGGAACATCCGATCCGGAGAGCGCCGATTTCCGCGCTTGCCAGAACTTCGGTCCTCTATATAAATAAGGTCATTCGAGAGGAGAGCGAATCATGCTGAATGTAGAAACGAGAAACGAGCTCTGCAAATATGCCAAAAAAATCGTCGACAGCGGACTCGTTGTAGGACCGGGAGGAAACATCAGCGCCAGAGCCGGGGACAAAATGTATTTGTCCCCGAGCGGTTTTGCACTGGAGGAGATCGAGCCGGAGCAATGGATTGAAGTGGATATCCCGACTGGCGATATTACCGATATAGGTCTACGGCCATCGTCCGAAGTGCTGATGCACCTGTACGGATACCGAAGCAACCCCGATATCGGGGCAATGGTGCATACACATCCATCCCATTGCATTGCCTTTACGTTGGTGGAGAAGGAACTGCCGGTGATGTTTCCGGACCAGGCGGCATTGGTTGGACGTACCGCATACATTCCTTACATCATTCCTACGACAGATTTGCTGGCAGATGCCGTCGCGGAGAAAGTGACTACGGCCAGTTCTATATTGCTTGGTAACCATGGACTGGTCACAACCGGCCGGAATCTGCGCGAAGCATATTACCGAACCCAGGTGGTTGAAGAGAGCGCCAAAATTTATCTGAGCGCCAAGGCGGCCGGCACGCCGGTGCCGCTGACGGACCAGGAAGTGGATGATATCGCTGCACTGGAGAGCGAAGATTATCGTATTCAGCTTCTGCAGAAGATGAAATAAATATTGGTTAAGGTTCAGATCTCGGGTGGTTGGAATTTGAATAGGTATCGAACTAAAGGTGAGGAAGGATGCGGCGTATGAGCAATTCATCTGCGGTGCTTGCGTTTGACTTGGGGGCCAGCAGCGGCCGGGCGCTGCTTGGCGAAATTACCGCTTCTGATCATGACTCCCCCGGCATGCTGAAGATTACGGAGATTCACCGCTTTGCCAATATACCCGTCCAGATGGGAAAGCATTTGCACTGGAATTTCCCGATGCTGCTGCAGGAGGTTAAGCATGGCATCCGTAAAGCGTTCCAGACCGGCCATCAACCGGTCAGTTATGGCATCGATTCATGGGGCGTCGATTATGGACTGATTGACCGTAACGGGGAGCTCATCGGAGTTCCTTATCATTACCGGGATCTGCGCACGGAAGGCATGGTGGAGCAAACCTGCGAGCAGGTCGGGAGAGAACGTCTGTTTCAAGAGAGCGGTCTGCAATTCATGCCGTTTAACACGATCTTCCAGTTAAATGCGATGCTGAAGTCAAAATCTCCGATGCTGGATATTGCGGATAAGTTTCTGCTCACTCCAGATCTGCTGAACTATTTTCTGACCGGGGTCCAGGCGTGCGAGTTCACCATGGCCACCACTACCCAGCTATACCATGTTACAGAAGGCAAGTGGAATGAACCACTAATGGAGGAGCTGGGGCTTCCCGTACCCCTGTTCATTGAACCCGTACAGCCGGGAACCGTGATTGGCAGACTGCAGGATACGGTGGCGCAAGAGCTAGGCATTCCGGCGATTAAAGCGATTGCTGTAGCATCGCATGATACGGAATCCGCCGTGGTAGCCGTTCCGGCGAACACATCCCGTTTTGCCTATCTTGTATGCGGAACCTGGTCGCTTCTCGGAACCGAGCTTCCGGAGCCGCTTGTCCATACGGACGTGCTGAAAGAAGACTTCTCCAATGAGGGTGGAGCTTATCAGACCTTTCAGTTGCTGAAGAATATCATGGGCCTCTGGATTCTTCAGGAGTGCAAGCGGCAATGGGAGAATCAAGGATTGACGTATTCGTTTGCAGAGCTGGTTGAACTCGCACAGGACGCGGAATCGTTCCGCAGCTTCATAAACCCCGATGACCTGCGCTTCATGATTCCGGCGGATATGACGGCTGAAATTCGGGATTACTGCCGGGAGACCGGGCAGCCCATTCCGCATAGCATCGGAGAGTATGTCCAGTGCATATTGCAGAGCCTGGCCCTAAGATACCGGGAAGTACTTGAACGGATAGAGGTCCTTACAGGGCAGCGTTACGATGGGCTCCATATGGTTGGCGGAGGCATTCAAAACGAGCTGTTATGCCGGTATACGGCCAATGCCATGGGCCGAACGGTGTGGGCCGGTCCGGTCGAAGCAAGTGCCATTGGGAACATGCTGGTTCAATTCGTGGCGAATGGCACATTACGCAATCGGGAAGAGGGAGTAGAGCTCGTCAAGCGGTCTTTTCCGCTTGCCTGGTACGACCCTGAGTCCAACGAGGATTGGGAGGCAGCATTCCAACATTACAAGACCATTGTCGAACAGCAGCAGGTACAACAGTGAGGTTACGGGATTCTTAGAGAATGACGTTCTCCTGCCATATCCAAGCCTTACATCTAAATTCGATAGAGGAGGATGTCATATCATGCTAAAAGGCATATCTCATTTGCTCTCTCCTGAGCTGCTGAAGATTCTAATGGAGATGGGCCACGCGGATGAAATTGTGCTCGGCGATGCCAATTTCCCGGCAGCCAGTCACGCCCAGCGGTTGGTCCGGGCAGACGGACACGGGATCCCTGCATTATTAGACGCGATATTGCCGTTATTTCCACTGGATACGTATGTTGAGTCCCCGGTAGCGCTGATGGCCGTGACGCCGGGAGATACCGTGGAAACGCCGATCTGGGATGAATACCGTGAGATCGTGCAGCAGTTTCACGCCGTTCCCATAGAATTTGATGAGGTAGAGCGATTCTCGTTCTATGAACGGGCGAAGAATGCTTATGCCATCGTGTCGACAGGCGAAAAAGCGCTGTATGCAAATGTTATCCTCAAAAAAGGCGTTGTCATTTAATAATGGAATGTTAAGAACCCCGCTGCCTGAGTACAGTGGGGTTCTTTGTACGTTCTAAGCCACCACCTGAACGGTGAGATAGAGGACCTCCAGTAAAATCGGCGTTCCGGCCAGAAGCACATCGCCTGGAGAATACAAGGTAAGTGCTTCCGGCGTGAGGGTGTATATTCGTCCTTCCTGAATCATGCCGTTGATATAAACAGTCGAGGAGCTGTTCGGACCGACCTCTATGCTCTGAAATGTAGGATTTCCGTTGTCATCCGTAAATTGCCCGGCAGATATGACGAAGGGAGCATCCAGTTTAACCTCGGACATCAATACGTAAAAATAACGAAGCGTGGTCGGCAGCACCATGATCTCCGGCACAATCACGCTTCCCGGTAATCCTTGGATGCCCTGCGGACCCGGGGGGCCTGGAGGCCCTTGGAGACCTGGAGGACCTTGTATGCCTTGTGCCCCGGGAATACCTTGGACACCCGGCAGTCCTTGGGGACCCATCGGACCCGGAATACCTGCTGGTCCGGCGGATCCCGGAAGACCTGGCGCGCCTGGAGGCCCTTGAATGCCTGGATCACCTTGAAGCCCTGGATTACCTGGCTGACCAGGCAATCCAGGTAATCCAGGTAATCCAGGTAATCCAGGTAATCCCTCTAAGCTCCTTCCCCGTTGTCTTTCCGACAATTCAGATGGGATGTTGCCCGAATGATCGAATCCAGATTTGCATGACCTGATCCTTCTTTTGTTGCTTGGTGACACGACTTGCTTGCATTTGCGCTTCTTGAAGTTCCTGCGTTTTCGTTGCCCAGCAGCTTTTAGTACAGAATACCGCTTCCGTTTAATCACGAGAGTTTTCAGTCTTATCACCGTCCCGGATGAATGTATGTACTTAATTTATGTCATCGGAAGGGGAGTGGAATGGACATTTGTCCTTTCTTCAAGGATATATTAACTGGAAAGCTGGTAGTTTCCTATATTATTTTTACTATAATTGGGGGAATGCCAGAATCAAAACTCAAAAACTATCATTTAATGATAATGTGGCACAGCCATATTTTTCAATCCCGACAGGAGAGGAGTGATGATATGCCAGTTATCAAACCTATTATTATCGCTGTCGCAACGCCCCCTGTTGCAACAGGCGGAACAATCACCACAACGGTAACGCCAACTGTAGCTCGTTATTTTGCGCTGATTACCGAAGCTATGATCGGAGCAGATTCCATTACCATGCCGGCAACAAGCTTTGTCGATGATGCTGAAGCACCCGTGACGGCATTCCCCGCATTGACAGGTACAGAATACTTTAATGTGTATATCAACGGCATGCTTCAACAACTTGCCTTATCGACATTAACAACCGCGAGTTTGGTCCTCGATACGACGGACGTTCCCGCGGGGATACCGGTTTTATTGGAAATCGCCAGTTTCACAAACACAACATCCGCGATCACGACACAGCCGACAATATCGGCACCGGTCATTACGATCATCAGTTAACAATAGAATCGAAGCGGATATAAACCAAGGGTTGCCCCTAAATCAAGAAGAAAGGGGTAACCCTTGTTTATTAATTTCTCTAATATGAGGTAATACTCTACTAATTTCTTTAAGGTTTTACTATTGTCATAAATGATAAATCGGTCTCATAACGAAGGAGGCTCAAGGTTACATATTAGAGGAATTTTACCCCTGAATCCCGAATTTCATTAAGAACCTGAAACGTTTGGAGGCTACAATATGAAACATTAATCCCCACCACCCACCGTAAGGTCAGAAAGATAAGTCAGGGGGACTATATAGGATCATGGATAAAAAATCATGGATTGTGGAAGCAACCATTTCGGATATGCAGCATGCGATGGCAGAGGGTTGGATGACCTCAGTAGAGCTGGTTCAATTGTATCTGGAGCGGATCGGGTTATACGATGGAATTCTCCGCTCGATTCTTGAGGTGAACCCTGAAGCGCTGCAAATTGCCGAGGAGCTGGATCGAGAGCGCAAGGACCAGGGTGCAAGAGGATTGCTGCACGGAGTTCCCATCCTGCTCAAAGACAATATCGACACCGGGGATCGGCTGCATACGAGCGCCGGCTCCATCGCTCTTGCCGATTCGTTTGCCGCGAAAGATTCCTTTGTTGCTGCGAAGCTGCGTAAGGCGGGTGCTGTTATTTTGGGCAAGAGCAACATGACCGAGTGGGCGAATTTCATGTCACCGACGATGTGGGCAGGATTCTCGTCAAGACATGGGCTTACGTTAAATCCCTACGGCCCTGGCGAAATGTTTGTTGGAGGTTCAAGCTCAGGCTCCGGTGCTGCGGTGGCGGCGAATTTGGCCGCGGCCGCCATCGGGACGGAAACATCTGGATCGATTATCAGTCCTTCCAGCCAGAACAGTCTGGTTGGCATTAAGCCGACGATCGGACTGGTAAGCCGGTCAGGCATCATACCCATCACCCATACGCAGGATACGGCAGGTCCAATGACCAGAACGGTGGAAGATGCCGCGATTCTGCTTAGCGCGATCGCGGGAAGCGATGATCTGGACGAAGTGACCAAGGTAGATCCTCAAAAAAGGGTTGAGGATTATACAAAGTTTCTGGATTCGAGTTATTTGAGGAAAGCCCGAATCGGGATTCCACGATACTACTATAAGCACCTGGATCGGGATAGACTAAATATTGTAGAGTCGGCCATTGAAGTGCTGCGGGATCAAGGAGCCACCATTATTGATCCGGTGGAGTTGCCCTGCCAGGATACCCAATGGGATGCCAATGTCCTTCGCTATGAGTTCAAGAAATACGTCGATGATTATTTGGCAAACGTGGATGCGTCCCTGCCGGTTCATTCGTTGGCCGAGGTTATCGCTTATAATGAGGCACATGCCGATGTGGCCTTGAAATATGGACAGGGCACATTGATTTGGGCCGAGGAAACGAGCGGCACGCTGACCGAAGCAGAGTATCTTGAGAGCAAGCAGAAGAATAAAGAAATGGCGGGAGCGAGAGGGATTGACCATGCTTTGCAGACGTATCAGCTTGACGCCCTGCTGTTTCTGGGTAATGAATATGGACCGGATCTGGCTGCCCGGGCAGGGTATCCATCGGTAACCGTTCCCGGCGGTTATGCCCAAAATGGCATCATTGCACCGGGAGGATATATTACGAAGGGACCACAGGGCATTACGTTCATCGGGACGGCATATAGCGAGCCCATGCTGATCCAATTAGCCTACGGCTTTGAGCAGGCTACCCAGCATCGCGTACCACCGAAGCTGTCACCCCAGTCATCAGAGTAAAAGAGAGGTGAAGTTCATCATGCCGCGCAATTTGGAGTATGTTCCTTACGGTTACGAACCCCCGAAGCAAACCACTAAAGGAACCTTAATATTCTATGACCTCTTCGAGCAGGTGCAGAAGGATTTGGAGCAGGCTGCTGCCATTTTAGAAGAACGGTCATTTGTAAAATTGGTGTTGTATCCGCTGCATGAAGAGACGGCAAAGCGGATGTTCAAGGAGCCGGTAAGCCCTTATTACAAGCGGGAGAAACAGCTTCAGGAATGGGTAGAGGAGCATGGGGGATCATCGGTTGTGATTGAACCCTTCGAGTCGAAACGGAAAAAATACACGCCGATCGATACCGCGCTTCGTCATCTGGTAGAGAAATACGGAAGTCCCCATTTTCTGATCCTGACTCCTGAAGTAGCTAATGTGTTTGCATCCTTTTCTTCATTCGAGGAATGGATCGTGAAGCTGAGGCTAATCCTCTTGTCCGAGCCGCCGTACTTGCACCCGAGATTGGAGAAATTTCGCCATCGCTGGGATATCGCGGGGGAGAAGCGGGAAGATCACTAGGGTATAAAAAATGCCCGACTGTAGATTCGCCTACAGTCGGGCATTTTCTACGATGGAGTAACGTTCATATAAAATGAAAAGGACTGCACCCCAGGGGAACAGTCCTATGTTAATCCGTATGCAGACCGTTAAATCTCATCGATTCAGGTCCCTACGCGGGTAAGTTTACTTATGATCTTGCGCACGCTTTCTCCAGATAGGAAGTAGGTCCGTTCCAATTCCTCAATGGACCGTCCTTTGCAATAAGCGCGATACATTTCTTTATTTCGACTTTCGATGCGTTGTTTGGAACCGCTTAACTCTCCCCAGCCGGCTCTTTGCTCGCTCTGTTTCGGTATGTAGAGTAATTCTCCATCTATATACTGTTGAATTTGCTGCAGCAGCTCGGGGGGAAGCACTTCTCTTCCGTTCTTGTAATGGCCCATCGATGCCCTCCTCTTTCTGTATACATATTTAAGCTATCGCTGAGTTTCAAAACAATTGCATTGATCATGCTTGCCCTCCTCCTTTCGTGAAATTGGTTTTTTTGGATTTGTTGGATTTTTGAATTTAAAAATAGATATAGGGAGCCCGCAGCGGGCTCCCATTTAACGGATATTCGCTTTACGCGAATACCACCTCACGGATCTGAATCATTGCAATCAGCCTCCTTTCAGCTCATTTCGTCGGCCCCGACTTCTATATTAAGCCATATGTAGATGGAAATTTGCAAGAGATAAAACAATATTAATTGTTTTTTACCAAAATTCATGAGGTGAACGATCTGAGAAAAACCCGAAGGACTCATAGGGAATTTTGATGGTGTGTGACAGGATTATATAATATAGTTACTTCAGAATGCAAAAAAGAAGGAGCTTTCGTGTATGTCCAATCACGATCCGCATATTCAGGAGTTAATCACGCTGAAGACGATCGCAGAAACGTTGAACGAGTCCAATGAGCTTGCCCCCATGCTGGACGTTGTTATTGCCAAGCTGCTGGAGCTAACGGGACTTACGACCGGTTGGCTGTTCCTGGTGGAAGATCAGGGAACGCATGAATTCGTAGCCAGCCGGAATTTGCCACCTGCCCTGAGCCGGGATGATAATGAACCCATGAGATGCGGCAGCTGCTGGTGCCTGGAGCGTTACGATGACGGACGTCTGAAAAATGCAGTGAACATTTTGAATTGCAAACGTCTGGATAACGCCGTTCGGTATCAATGGGGCGATACAGAAGGCATAACCCACCATGCAACCGTTCCGCTGCGATCGGGCAGCCGCAGGTTCGGCGTACTGAATGTGGCTGCACCCGGGAAGCTGCATTTCACCAAAGAGGAACTGGCACTGCTGGAATCGGTAGCCTACCAAATTGGCAGCGCCATTGAGCGTATGCGCCTCTACGCAGCTGAGCAGCGCCGTGCGGATTTGTTTGCCCGGCTTGGTGAATATAGCAGCGCTCTCGGTGCTTATGCTTCCCAAGCGGTTAATCGGGCCGAATTAACGAAGCAAGTCATGAGTTTAATGGGCCGTTACTTTGACTGGCCGGTTGCTGCATTGCTGGAGCCAATCGGCAACGAAATGACACTTCGTGCCCTATACAGCGGAGGGCAGACGACGCTGCCCCATGCCCAATTCCCGCTTGCTGAAACCGCACGAACCCGTTCTGGCAAGGGAAAGACCTCTGCGGATCCGGTCAGTGCCGATGACGCGCAGCGGCTTTCGGATCTATTGGTGGAACAGGGATGGATATCATCCATCGCCCGAGCAGTTGCGGTTCCGCTGGTGGCTGCCGGGGACACCTCTTTTGGACTGCTTTTGGTAGGGTACGATCATCATGGGAATTCGTACCGGGCGGATATGGAGGTGATTGAGGCACTGGCTGAACATATCGGCATGACACTTCAGCGCATTCGTCTAGAGGAGAACCGGCGGGAGCTCGCAAGAATGGATGAACGAAATCGTCTAGCCCGAGACCTGCACGACTCGGTAAGTCAAACCCTGTTCTCGCTGGTGATGATGTCCAAGGGTGTAGGGAGTATGCTTGCTGCGGAGCCGCATGAGCAGAGAAGCTTGCTCCAGGACACGATCCACGATATTCAGTCGTTATCGCAAAGCGCTCTGAAGGAAATGCGGGAACTGATCATGCAGCTTCGCCCACCCGGACTTGAGGAAGGGCTTATGACAGGCCTGAAACAATACGGCGAACGTTTGAAGCTCCATGTAAGTTCACATATCAGCGGGATACGGGACCTGCCCCGGATCGTGGAGGAAGCGTTGTGGAGGATCGGTCAAGAGGCGCTGAACAATGTAAGCAAGCATGCGGATACAAAGGAAGTAACGGTAGTATTAACCCTGCAGGAAAATGAAGTTGAACTTCGGATCGAAGATCATGGCCGCGGGATTACCAAGCAACGATTGAACGAGCTGACAAGACATTCGATAGGGTTGTCCAGCATGCGGGAACGGGCCGAATCGCTCGGAGGACAATTCCGCCTATACAGTGTGTACAGAGAGGGAACCATCATTGAGGTTTCGCTGCCCTTAAGGGTGAGGTCAACAGAGAATGGGGGGATAACGGATGATCCGATTGTTGATCGCTGACGATCACGCCATGGTACGCTGGGGGCTTCAGGTTTTTCTGGCTACGCAGCCGGATATCGAGATGGTTGGCGAAGCCGCGAATGGCGAGGAGGCGTTGGAGACGGCCAAACATCTAAATCCCGATGTCGTGTTAATGGATCTGAATATGCCGATCCTCAACGGAATCGATACAACCGCACGGTTAAAAAAAGAACAGCCTCACATTAAAGTCATCGTGCTGACCTCGTTTATCGATTATGGCCATGTTCTGCCAGCCATTCGGGCAGGCGCACGCGGCTATCTTCTTAAGGATATCGAGCCTGAAGATCTGGTGGCTGCGATCAGGCGCGTATATGAAGGCCAAGTCGAACTGCATCCGGATGCGGCAGGCCTGCTCATGACGCATGTTACATCGCCGGCGGGAGCAGATGAGACCAGCGGTTCCGGCCATCAGGAAGAGTCTGTGGAGCTGGATAAACTTACCCGCCGGGAGCAGGAGGTGCTGCAGCTGATTGCATCGGGTATGAACAACAGGGAAATCAGCGAAGCGCTTTACATCACCGAGAAGACGGTTAAAACCCATGTCAGCCATTTGCTCGATAAGCTGGGGGTTGCCGACCGGACACAGGCGGCCATTTATGCGCTCAAGCATGGAATCGTATAAGGATTGCTGTATTTGGCGTACATAACGGTAAATATCTAAGACTATAGTTGTAGAAGCTCTCAGCCGAAGGCATGAGAGCTTTTGCCCGTAAAATCACTCTAAATGTTGACGATTTCCATGGCCTGCCTCCTCTACAATGTACTTAACAAAACATTGGATACCAATAAGGGAGGCAGTACCATGAAGATCGTGATTATAGCTGGCAGCAATCGTAAGGAAGCAACAAGCACCGTTCTGGCCAAAGCCTTGGAAGCGCAAATGAATCGGTTGTTCGTGGAAGTGAAGCTGTTTAACCTGTATGAAACACCGCTTCCGTTCTATTCGCCTGACGAGATATTCAACCGCCATGATGGCGTGCGCGAGCTGCAGCGCCTATTAATGGAGGCGGACGGCATTATTTTGACTACCCCAGAGTATCACGGAGGGATGAGCGGGGTTTTGAAGAACGCTTTGGATCATTTGGGGCAGATACATTTCTCGGGTAAACCGGTTCTCTCGGTAAGCTCGGCGGGAGGGGCGGTCGGCGTGAGTTCACTGCAGCAAATGCAGGCTACCATACGCAATTTGCACGGAATTAATAGTCCGGAATGGATCTCCATTGGCGGTTCTCAGCGGGCCATTTACGAATCCGAAGCGGCAGAAGGCACGATTGTGCTGGATTATCGGGCTAAAGAGGCGCTATCCATCTTTATGGAGCTGGTCAAGAAGATCAGCAGTAAAGAGGAGGTTGAAACCTCATGATTACTCATTTTGCCGGATTGAAATTAAAAACGGTCTCCATTCAGGGCGTGAAACAATTCTACAACGGATTGCTTCAATTCCCGATTGCAAGTGAAAGCGAGGTTGAGGTCGTATTTCAGCCTACACCGGATTTCACGCTCGCTTTTGAAGAAGCGTATGAACCTATAGTTCCTGCCCATATCGCGTTTGAAGTGCCTTATTCTCAGTTTGAATCCCTGATCCAGAAGCTTGCAGAGCAGGTACCTTTGTTGAAATGGCCTGATGGCGAAGTGGTTGAGCGCTTCGAAGCCGGTGTGAACGTGTACTTCAAGGATGGTGATGGAAACTTGCTTGAGTTTATCGCGCATGATGATCTGAAGGAAGGGGTACTGGCGCCAAACGGCACCTATGGCGTCCTGTATTTGCGGGAGGTGGGATTGCCCGTGGAAGATCCGGTAGCCGCAAGATTGTGGATGAAGCGGACGCTCGGATTAACGATCGCCAAGGAGTCGGAGCAATTCGCTTTTGCCATTGGAGGAACAGCCCATGCCGTTGTTGTATCAACAAAGCGCAAATGGATTCCGATTTCGATGTATGCGCTGGCACCACCCTTGGAGATAACTTATGGAGTAACGGACGAACGGTTTCTGGACCGGGTTCGTTCCACTCTGGATCGGCGGATGATCGTTTCGGATAACGAGGACGGATTGCATTTTAGAATGTATGGTTACAGCATCCGAATGAAGATAACAAACTTTCCCAAAGACATTGCAGCCCGGCTGAATCTGCCGAGTGCAATCGAAGGGAAGGAGGTGAATTCGGTCATTAGTGACCGGTATTTGGAGGATGGTCTTACGGCCTTGAGCCGCGGCGGCGAGGTTGGCTGGTTTGAAGGACATGTCGGGGGGGCGTATTTGGCGGCTTATTACATGCAGAAGGAGTTTGATTTGCCGCAAGATGTACGGAAGGGGTTGGCCGCCAATTGCCGGCATTTGCGCAGTCAGCATGAAGATTGGTTCGAACCCTATCCTGCCGAGCCTGCGCAGCCTGAATTAATGAATCAATTGATTGAAGGACTGCTGCCTAATCTGACGAATCTGAGCACCTCCGGACATGGTGTTACCCTGGCCGTCCTGGGACTGAAAGCATTGCGGGACCGTCCGGACTTACTGACGCCGTCTGTCGTTCGAGGCTTACTCAAGCTGATGGAAGATGCGGCCGTTGAACATAAGCTTGCAAGGTATTACGGAATCGAAGATTATACGAAGCTGGATCGTTCCGAAATCCGGCTCTCGGACGAGCCGCCGTACCGGAATGCATCCGATCTGGCTGGGCGTGCTTTATCCGAGTTGGATCACGTGCTGCCGGATCAACACGTTGAAGGAAAGTACTACTTTTTTGCAGGTGAGCTTGAGCATGGAATTACCCACGCCCACGCATTGATTGAGCTGGAACGGCTCGGATATGCTCAGCTTGCCAAGCTTGGTCAAAGCAATCACCGGCTGCAAATGAAACTCAACCGTTTAAAGCCACAAACGCTTTTGAATCAGGGGGTTCAGGCACCTGAAGAAGTTTCGATTATGGATTCGGCTTATTGGAGTAAACGGTATGAAGATCCGCATGCCATCAAAGTGCCTTATGCGGCACTGGCTCTGCTCCAATATGTGCCGCCTGAACGGAGAGAAGATATGGAGCGAGATGTGTGTAAACTACTCTCGTTGATGAAGTAGGACAAAGGACATTTTGACATTGGTAAAATATGGTGTTAGGCTAAAAATTAGTTGTTAAAAATAGATTGAAATATGCTTAGAAGGCATAGAACTGGAGGGTATCATGAAAGTCGCAATCGTTGTAGGAAGCATTAGAAAAGAGTCGTACAATATGAAACTGGCGGAATATTTGAAGCAGCGCTACTCGGATCAGATTGCGTTTGAAATCTTGGCGCTTCGAGATCTTCCGTTTTATGATCAAGACATTGAGCTGGACCCTCCTGCGGTCGTCAAGGATTTCAAAGAGCGGATTGCTGCCGCCGATGCGGTATTGTGGATCACGCCGGAGTATAATTACTCCATACCGGGCGTACTTAAGAACGCCCTCGACTGGTTATCGCGCGTCGATAAGGTCATGAACGGGAAGCCTTCATGGATCATGGGGGCGTCGATGGGACAGCTTGGAACCGTTCGCGCTCAAGAACATCTCCGGGATATTCTGTTTTCTGTTGGCATTACTTCGCCGCTGCTTCCGAACAATGAAGTATATATCGGAGCGGTACATGAGAAGATGGATGAGTCCGGCAAGCTGATTCATGAGCCGACGATCGGTTTCCTCGATATCGTGGTGAACAATTTCATTACGTGGATGAACGCCCGCAAATAAATACGTAGTCATGGAGCCCTTTGGCAGTTGCCTGCCAAAGGGCTTTTCCTGTAATATTCACCTCGTAACACGATATAACCTAAGCAAATGGGATTTGCTTTTGAACGGGGGAGGCTTTGATTGTATACGATTCTTATTGTGGACGACGAACCGATCGTAAGGGAAGGGATCCGAAACCGGATTCAGTGGGCTGATCATGGCTTTGAATGCATCGGGGATTGCGAGAACGGCAGGGATGCATTGGAGGCTGTAACCCGCGATCAACCCGATGTTGTGTTAACGGACATCAACATGCCGTACATGGATGGCCTGGAATTGTCCCGCCATATTACGGAACGTTTTCCAAAGACGAAGATCATCATCCTGACCGGGTTTGACGATTTCGAATATGCCCAGCAGGCGGTGAAGCTGCAGGTCACGGATTTCATTTTGAAACCGGTTACTTCGGCGGAGTTAAGGGAGATGCTAGATAAACTCAAGCTGGAAATGGATGAGGAACGCGGACATACGGAGCACTTGAAGAGGCTCAAGCATCAGTTGAATGAGAGTTTGGTCCTGCTTAAGGAACGATTTCTTGAACGACTGGCGTCATCGCCGATGAAGCGATTCGAGATCGAGAGCAAGCTGTCTTATTTTGATATTCCGCTTTCGGGGCCGCTTTATATCGCAATGGCAGCGGATATGGATGAGCTTCGTTCGGATGAACAGCACGTTGATAATGAGCTGTATGCTTTTGCCTTATACAACATCATTCAGGAAATATTGGCGGGAGAGCCCGGTACAGCCGTTTTTCGCTACAAGGAGAACAAAGTCATGACCATTCTATCGGGCTCCGGCGAGGAGGAGCTGCACGCTCGGGCCCAGAAGCTGGCGGAGGAAATTCGCGGATCTACGAAACAGTTCATGAAATTCACGGTCACGCTGGGCATCGGAACGATGTGCCGCGACCTTCAGGATATCCGTTATTCCTGCAGAGCTTCGGAAGCTGCATTGGAATACCGGCTCCTGATCGGCCGCGATCAGGTGATCCATATCACGGATCTTGAAAAGCGGGGGGACGCTCCTCTCCAGGATGGGATCGAAACCGAGTCAGCGCTAATCTCTGCGATCCGGGCAGGTACGGACGCTGAAGTGAAGGCGAGCATCCGGCAGCTGATCAACGAAATTGGAAGCGCTTCAATTTCGATCGACCTATGTTATGTGCGGATCGTACGAGTGATGCTTGCAGTTCTTCAAACCTTGATGGAAATCGGCAGCAATGAGAATGAGCTGATCGGCAAGGAGAAGAGGCTGCTGTCCGATTTGTATTCTTTTCGTTCACTGGATGAGATTGAGCATTGGTTAAATGAGGTGTGTGAACAAGCGCTAAGGGACGTTGCCAAGACGAGAAAGGACATGACCCGCTCCCAGATGCTGGAGGCGGTCGATTTCATTCAGCGGCATTACGAGGATGCGGAGTTATCGATTAAGACCGTGTGCAGCCGGATCTACATGAGCACGAGTTATTTCAGCGCTTTGTTCAAGTCGCATACCGGGAAGACCTTCGTTGAATACGTAACGGAAGTCCGAATGGAGAAAGCGAAGGAACTTCTGAAGCATTCCTTGATGAGAACCTATGAAATTGCGGCGAAAACCGGTTATCAGGATCCTCAATATTTTAGCGTGCTGTTTAAGAAACATACCGGAGATACCCCGACGGAGTACCGGAATAAAATGACGTCAGGCAGGGTTAGTCCATGAAGGCTCCCCAGCGAATCAAAAGCATTCAATCCCGGATTGCCAGCTCCTTCGTGATGCTGGTGCTGTTTACGGCGCTGCTGCTGATCTTTATCTCCTATCGGCTGTCCGAATCGGCTGTGCGCGAAACGGCGGAGAGTTATACCTCCGAACTGATCAATCAAGTCAATGCGAATATCCAAACCTATATTACGGGGATGAAGGACATCTCGCTGGCGGCGATGAACAACCCGAATGTGAGGGAATATCTTGCCTTGGCCGATGAACTGCAGCCTACGGAACTTGCCATATTGAAAGCGAAGATATCGGAATATTTCCACTCGATTCGGGTTTCGCGCAAAGATATTGCGTCGATTAATATTTTTGGAGCGGGCGGGACCTTTATCTCCGATCGGGCGGATGCCGAACTGAATCCCTATATTGTGGTATCGGAGCAGCCCTGGTATCGGCAGGCGAAGGAAAACAAAGGACAGACGGTGATCTCTTCGTCCCATGTACAGCCGGTCATCAAGGGAGAGTACCGCTGGGTCGTATCACTGAGCCGCGAGCTCAGCGGCGTGAATCCTTCGAATGGGCTTGGCATTCTGTTGATCGATCTTAACTTCAAGGTGATTAACGATATGCTCAGCAAGCTGGATCTGGGGAACCGGGGCTATGTGTTCGTGATTGACCGTCAAGGGCGGATTGTGTATCACCCGCAGCAGCAGCTGCTCTACAGCAATTTAAAGACGGAGAGATTAGAGCAGGTGCTTCAGGACAAGGAAGGGGGATTTGTCGTGAAGGAGGGCGGGGCAAGCCGGATATACAGCATCAAGGATACGGATTTCGGCTGGAAAATCGTCGGCGTTTTTTATGAGAATGAGCTGGTGGACAATAAGAAGCAGATGCAGCTTTCTTTTGCCATAGCGGGGTTGTTATGCCTTGGCGTCGGCGTGCTGTTCTCCGTCGTCATCTCCCGCAACTTGACGCGTCCCATCAAGAAGCTCCAAGAAAAGATGATGGAAGTGGAGAAGGGGAATTTTGATATCCGGGTTCCCGTGGGGCATTCCAGGGAAATCTCGGGCCTAGCCCGCAGCTTCAATGTGATGGTGCTGAAGGTAAAGGAATTGATGTATCAAATCGTGGTAGAGCAGGAGATTAAGAGAAAAAGCGAGCTGAATGCCCTGCAAGCCCAAATCAATCCCCATTTCCTCTACAATACGCTGGATTCCATTATATGGATGGCTGAGAGCAAGAAGCATGATGAGGTGATTCTGATGACATCGTCTTTAGCAAGGCTGTTTCGAGCTTCGCTCAGCAAAGGGAGGGAATTAATCCCGATTGCTACCGAGGTGGAGCATATAACGAATTATTTAAAAATACAACAAATGCGATACCAGGACAAAATCCGGTTTGCTCTGGATATGGATCGCGAACTTTACCCTTATCTTACGTTGAAGGTGCTGCTGCAGCCGCTGGTGGAGAATGCCATTTATCATGGTATCAAGAACAAAGAAGGTCCGGGTACGATCACGATTACGGGGAAGCGTCGAGATAACCGCATCGAGTTTCAAGTCAAGGACGACGGCATCGGGATGGATCAGTCCAAAGTTGAGACATTATTAACCTCTACAGGGGGCAAACAATCGAGAAACAGCGTTGGCATTGCGAATGTTCATCAGCGGATTCAGTTATATTTTGGTACGGAATATGGTCTTAGCTATGCGAGCGCGCCGGGATCGGGGACAATCGTAACGCTGGTTATTCCGGCTGTTCATCCGGATGAATGGCGGAGCTTGGAGGGGGATGTGCCATGAAGTCGTACATGAGACTGCGATATATTTTATTGCTGCTGATCCCGGTGCTTATTCTGGGTTATGCGGTTTATCAATGGCCCAAGGAAGACCCCGGTACCAAGAAGATCATCGTCGGCGTTAAAGCACTGGACGAGAATGAATTCTGGCGGGTATTGATTGAAGGGGTGAACACGGCTTCCCGGGAATTCGGCGTGGACGTCTCGGTGATAGGACCGTCTCAGGAAATCGAGGTTGACTTGCAAATTCAATTGCTGGAGGAAGCCATCAAGCAGAAGCCGGATGCGATTGTTTTGGCCGCCGCTGATTATAACCGTCTGGTTCCAGTTGCGGAGTCGATTCGCAAAGCTGACATCCCGCTTATTATGATTGATTCCGCCGTTAACGGTGATTATGCGCAGAGCTTAATCGCGACCGATAATGTTCATGCGGGACAGAAGGCAGGCAAGGAGCTTTCCTCGCGGCTGCCGGCACATGCCAAGGTTGCTATTATCAGTTTCGTACGGGGCACCTCGACGCAGATTGAGAGGGAACAAGGGGTTCGAAGCATTTTGGAGCAGCGCAGCGGCACGGAAATTGTGGGTACTTACTACAGCGAGGGCAAGGAGGAGAGAGGCTATGAAATCACGAAGAAGCTGCTGCTGGAGAGGCCTGATCTGAATGGAATCGTGGGACTGAATGAGCCTTCAACGGTGGGGGCAGGCAGAGCGATTCGAGAATTGGGGCTGAGGGGCAAGGTCAAGCTGGTCGGATTCGACAGCTCGGTGAAGGAAGTCAAGCTGCTCGAAGAGGGAGTCCTGCAATCCACGATCGTTCAGAAACCCTTCAATATCGGCTACTTAGGCATCAAAACAGCCGTATCCATCATCGAAGGAGACAATGTGTCACGCAACGTGTACACCGATTCCGTTGTCATCAACAAAGACAATATGTATACCGAGGAGAACCAGAAGCTGCTCTTTCCCTTTGTGGAAGAGTAGCTTCTTCCTTTAGGGGGTCCTGTTAACAGATCATAGATTATTCAACATCGATCAGAGAATATTCCATTCCTCCGCAAGGGGAACGCTTTGTACAATGATTCATAAAAGGTGCCAGCTAGAGAGGTGAGGGGCTTTGAGCGAAGTATTGATACAGATGGAAGGAATCATGAAGGAATTTCCGGGCGTGCTTGCATTAAATAACTGCCGATTTGAACTGCTGCGTGGTGAGGTTCATGCGCTTATGGGTGAGAACGGTGCTGGCAAATCAACCATGATGAAAATCTTGACCGGCGTATACCAGAAAGATGCAGGAACGATCACGTACAAGGGGCAGCCCGTGGAGTTAACGAATCCGAAAGCGGCACAAGACGCGGGGATTAGCATGATCCATCAGGAATTGAACTTGGCGCCCGATCTGACAGTTGCTCAGAATATATTCATCGGGCGGGAGCCGCGGCGAAAGCTCCGATTGTTTCTGGATGATCAGGCGCTAAACCGACAAGTGAAGGAGCTGTTCGAGCGGATGGGCCTGGACATGGATCCATCCATCAAGGTTTCGGAACTAACGGTGGCCAAGCAGCAGATGGTGGAGATTGCCAAGGCGTTGTCTTATAGCGCCGACGTGCTGGTCATGGATGAGCCTACGGCGGCTTTAAGCGAAACCGAGATTGAGGATTTGTTCCGCATCATTCGCCAGCTTCGCGAAGGCGGAGTTGGAATCGTTTACATTTCCCACCGGATGGATGAGATCAAGCGAATTACGGATCGCATTACGGTAATGCGTGACGGACAGTACATCGATACGGTATCCACAGCTGAAGTTACCACCCAGGACATTATTTCCAAGATGGTTGGCCGGCAAATCTACGAGACCTCGAAGCCGGAGAGGAGCGCAGGTGAACGTGAGACGGTATTGGAGGTTAAAGGACTGAATCAAGGTCGAACTTTGAAGGACATTAACTTCACTCTGAAAAAGGGAGAAATCCTTGGCATTGCAGGGCTGGTTGGCGCGGGGAGGACCGAGCTTGCCCGGGCGATCTTCGGTGCCGACCGTATTCAATCCGGCGAGATCCACGTTCATGGCCGCAAGATAACGATCAAGGGCCCCCACGATGCGGTGCGGCAAGGGATCGGCTATCTATCCGAGGATCGTAAGCGCTATGGATGCGTCGTCGATCTGGATGTGAAGAGCAATGTGGCTATTGCGTCATACGGTAACTTCGTGCGTCCCGGGGGCTGGATGAGTACGGCCAGGATTCGCAAGCAGGCGGAGGATATGGTCGAACGACTGAAGGTCAAAACACCGCATGTGGACCAGGAAGTAAAGTACCTCTCCGGCGGCAATCAGCAGAAAGTCGTCATCGGCAAATGGCTGACCCGCGATTGCGACATTCTGATCTTCGACGAACCGACGCGCGGGATCGATGTAGGGGCCAAGAGCGAAATCTACCGTTTGCTGAACGATCTAACGGCACAGGGCAAATCAATCATTATGATCTCCTCAGAGCTGCCGGAAATTCTTCGGATGAGTCATCGGGTTCTCGTGATGTGTGAGGGTCGGATTACGGGCGAGCTGGATCAAGAAGAGGCGACCCAAGAAAGCATTATGCATCTGGCTACAGCAAGAATGTAAGCCGTTATCCATACACGTTAGGAGGAATAAGCAGATGAACATTCAAATCAAATCGGGTGCGCTTCAACAAGTGCTTGCCCTAGCCAGCCTGGTCGTTCTCATTCTATTCTTTACGTTCTCATCCAGCAATTTCTTTCAGTTCTCCAATATCGTGGGCATTCTTCTCTCGACTGCAGTGATCGGCGTGCTGGCCTTGGGATCCACCTTTGTCATCATTACCGGCGGCATTGATCTGTCCGTCGGGACGGTCATGACACTGAGCGGCGTTATGACCGGCGTATGCATCACCTTCTGGGGATTGCCCGTACCTGTCGGCATCCTTGGCGGCATCTTGACGGGCGCGCTGTGCGGGCTTCTGTCCGGAACGGCGGTGGCGAAGATGAAGATCCCGCCTTTTATCGCAACGCTGGCGATGATGATGATCGCCAAAGGACTGGCACTGATTATCTCCGGAGCCAAGCCAGTCTATTTCAACGACGCCGAAAGCTTTGCCGAGGTGTCCCAAGGCAGTGTGCTGGGCTGGCTCATACCGGGCCTCGATATTCCGAATGCGGTCGTTATTTTCTTCATTGCGGCGGTTGTGGGTTACCTCATCTTATCGAAGACCATTATCGGCCGGTATAACTTTGCACTGGGCAGCAACGAGGAGGCGACCCGATTGTCCGGCGTCAATGTGGGCTTCTGGAAAATCGTCATTTACACCCTAACCGGCGCCTTTACCGGCTTGGCCGGTGTCATGATGGCATCGAGGCTGAACTCGGCTAATCCGGCCCTGGGTGCCGGGTATGAGCTGGAAGCCATCGCGGCGGTCGTGATCGGGGGGACTTCGCTCAGCGGAGGGAAGGGGACCATCATCGGTACCGTGATCGGAGCTTTGATCATGAGTGTACTGACGAATGGATTACGCATTCTGTCCGTGCCGCAGGAGTGGCAAACCGTTGTCGTAGGGTTCGTTATCATACTCGCGGTGTATGCGGATATTTTGCGCAGACGCAAAGCGTAAGCCCTTTGTTAGAGCTGCGTTCCGCGCTAAGTTAGCCGAATGTTAACGGGTTAGAAGCTTCCTTGGATGGAAGTTCTATAGATGTACTATTTTGATAAACAAGGGGAGATGAAGATTATGAAAAAGCTATCCGTATTGGCTCTGATTCTCATGCTGACTGCAAGTATGCTGGCGGCTTGCGGTTCATCGGGCAATAACGCTGCCGGAGGAACCGACAGTCCAAGCGAGGGCGGATCGGGTTCAGGTTCCAGTTCTGCAGCCGAAGGAGAAATCTACATCCCGATCATTTCCAAAGGCTTTCAGCACCAGTTCTGGCAGGCGGTAAAAGCCGGTGCCGAGCAAGCTGGGGAAGAGCTTGGCGTACGGATTACCTTTGAAGGACCGGAGACGGAATCCCAGGTGGATAAGCAGATCGAAATGCTGCAGGCAGCACTCGACAAGAAACCAAGCGCAATCGGCTTTGCCGCATTGGATAGCCAGGCCTCCATACCTTATCTGAAAAAAGCCCAGGAAAACAACATCCCTGTCATCGCCTTCGATTCGGGCGTGGAAAGCGACATTCCGGTCACGACGGCATCGACGGACAATATGGCTGCATCCGCGCTTGCGGCAGACAAAATGGCGGAGCTCATCGGGAATGAAGGCAAAATCGCGATGGTGGTCCATGACCAGACCAGCGTAACCGGGGTTAGCCGCCGCGACGGTTTTAAGAAGCAGATTGAAGAGAAGTATCCGAAAATCGAGATCGTAGACATTCAATATGGAGGCGGCGATCATCTGAAATCGACGGACCTGGCCAAAGCCATGATGCAGGCACATCCGGATTTGAAGGGGATATTCGGGGCGAATGAAGGCTCCGCCGTCGGCGTCATTAATGCGGTAACGGAGATGAAGAAGGAAGGCCAGATTATCGTGGTCGGGTTCGATTCCGGAAAAGCGCAGATTGACGCGATCAAGAACGGAACCATGGCGGGAGCCATCACGCAAAATCCGGTCGGCATCGGATATGAGACGGTAAAAGCCGCCGTGGCGGCCGTCAAAGGGGAGAAGGTCGAGCCACAGATCGATACGGGATTCTACTGGTACGACAAAAACAATATCGACAGCGACGAGATCAAAGCCGTGATCTATGAGTAAAATGAAATGAAGGGGAGCCCTATACAGGGCTC
>NZ_BIMF01000004.1 GCF_004000945.1 Paenibacillus lautus NBRC 15380 | reverse complement strand
ACTCCTGAATCATCAGGAGTCCTTTTTTATACGTTATGCATGGTCGCCGCTATAGCGCTTTATGTTTACTCCAAGCCATCCTGCCAATCTTGGAGCAGGGAGTTCGCATCGGTATTCAATACCGTTTTGACTTGATCGCTGACGTTGCGTCCCATCGCCTCCTTATTCAGGTGCTTGGTGAAATTCTGCATATGCTTGACGGCATGATCCACTCTTCCCAGATCCAGTTGATGCTGTACCTGGTTAAGAGCGTTGTTCAGCTGAGGAATGAGCGCTCCGCTTACATCCCCAGAATCCGCGAATCGGTCGATTAATTGTTTCATGGAAAACACGCTGGTCATGACCCGGAACTGGAATGTTTTCTGAGTTTTGTTACCGGAGCGGTCTTCAGTCGTAACCGTTGCAGTTATGTCGCCCAAATTCCCGGCCAAATCGATGTCGATAGCGTCCTTGGTCAATGGATCCAGCGTATATACTTTATCGCCGATGGTTATTTCGGCTAATTGGATGGCGGAAGTGTCCATAATTTTGAAGCTGAGGGCCATGTAATCCTCCAAAGAATCGCCATCTTCCAAGCTCTTGCCATTAACAGTCAAAGAGAAGGAAGGAGAATCGGTAACCTCGATGGTGACTCCCTGCGAAGCATTCCCGGACCGATCAATGGACCGGATGAAAAGCGAGTAGTCCTTGCCCGCTTCGATTCCCTGTATCACCGCTGTTTGAATTCCCCGATTTACCTCGATGACGTCGCCGACCTGCTGTCCATTACTCCGCAGCGTAATTTGCACTTTTTGAGCATCGATATCGTAGGGACCATCCCAAGACAGCGTCATCTTGCCCTCGCCGCGCTTCACCTGAACATTCTCTACCTCGCCCGGAGCAACATGGTCCTCTTCAGGCATAGGGGGAGTTGGAGTCTCTGTGAATACGGTCGGATCGCCAAAAGTGAATTTATCAAAGTTATATAACCAGTCTCCGCCTTTAAAAGACAGGAATACAATGTGTTTTCCCGTTACAGGGGTCGTTACATCCGTCGAGGAAACTTTGAAATTTTGCCAGCCCCCGGTTCCTGAGACGGTGACTGTTGCAATGACCGGACCGCCCAGACTGTCCAGTCTGACCTCGATTGTCCCGCCAGCCGTGGCGCTGGCTGCGTTGACATGGAATTGGGTAGGGCTTTCGCTGCCAAAATCGATGTAATTGTACATAGCATAAGGGTTATTCGGACCAAACAACCCGGCCAGGTAAGTTTCCCCGCCGCCGGTTTCTCTGCCGAAGCCTACTCCGTTTGTATAGTTTTCGGCTTCCAGCTTGTCGTAAGCATCCCTTGCTTTTCCTTTCATGGTGGTAAAGGTGAACCACTCCAGATTGAGAGGGTAGTCGCTGCCGTTCGCTCCCTTGAAAACAAGGTATACGTCGTGAACACCTACAGCTAAGGTGTCATCGATATTCGCCATGATATCGACCCAGTTATCCCAGCTTCCCAGCGCCGGAATTTGAATGACACCTGCGGTAGGCCCATCCAGACTGTCCAATTTAACCTCGATCGTGCCGCCTTGATTGCCGCTGGCCACATGCACCGTGATACCAGCCGCGCCAGATCCGAAATCAATTCCTTCATAAGAGGCATAGGCATTGTGATGAATTGCGTCCAAATATCCGAACTCGGCATGTTTACTAAGTCCTTCGCTGCTGTCGTAATTTCCGGCCTTAAGCTTGGCATAGGCGTCGGTTTCCGTCGGGTCCGTCGTTGTGAATTTAACCCAGTTCAAATTGAATAAATAATCGTCGTTCGTCTTGGTGAAGACAAGATACACATCATGGACGCCGGTTATAGTGCTCGGCGCTCCCTGGTCATCTTTAAGGAGGGTGACGGCATCGATATAACGATTCCAGTCGCCCGTTCCCTCTACGTTCAAGGTCCCGACTTTGGGGCCATCCTTGGAATCAAGCCGGATCTCGATTTGACCTCCGCCCGTTCCGCTGGACGCTCTGGCAATGAACCCGATCGCACCGTCTGATCCGAAGTCCACATTTTTGTAAGCGGCATAAGAGCCATGCTGTATTCCACCTAATTGCAGCGAACCTTCGAACGCGCCTTCCAGAACGAAACCGGACCCGATATTGTAGCGTTCCGCTTCGATTTTATCGAAGGGGTTTTTAACGCCATAATGAAGCTCTGCTTCCATCGGTTTGATACCGTTTAAAGCTTGAACGGCTGCGGCCGAGGACCAGGATTCATAGGTTCCGGACAGCAGTTGTCCCGCCCAGTTTCCATCCACGATATGATCCGAATTCCGGTGACTCCAGGCCATTTCGATATTGAATGCAAGCCATTCATCGAATTCAGCACTGAATTCCGGGTACTGGCCGGTTTCATCCAGTGTCTTTTGCAGATGGGCCAGATTGCGCATAAGGATCGTTTTGCCGCCTTTCAGATCCCCGTTAGGGCCTTCATAATTCAACACCCCGTTTGAATCCACCAGATGGTTTTTGGTGAATTTAGCGGCTTTGACCGCGTCATCGAGGTAAACGGCATTTCCGGTCGCTTTATACAATCCGACGGCCGACCCGATGTATGTACCCTGGTTGTAGTGAGTGGCATCCGGAACCGCGCCATGTTCAATTTCGATGCGGTCGAACACTTTTCCGTTTCCGTCCGTAAGCATCGTTTTGCCCCATCTGAATATTTTGGTTGCCGCGTTTAGATAATGCTCATCTTTCGTAATATCGTAAAGATAAAGCGCTGCTTGCGCCGCCGGGAAATTAATGCACGCATTTTTGGTATTATGGTCGCTGTTCAACCACCAAATGCCGCCGTTTGCGAACTCTTCATCCCACTGCGTATCGTACACAAAATCGAAATGATCCCTCGCGGCTTCCAAATATCTTGGGTTTCCGGTGATTTGATAGGCTCTGGCGCTTCCCATCGCCCACCACATAATATCGTCATTGAACGGGTTATTCGTCCAATCTTGCCCGTACTTGGCGACGGTGCCGTCATATACATCGTCGATTTGCGTTTTAAGCTCGGCTTTCAAAGCAGGATCGGATGTATGCTGATACGCATCCATGACCAATTCCCACAGCTCGGCCTCCACCCAGAAGTCTTGATGCTTTTCGCGCTTCGAGTCCTTCCAGAACATCTTGGCGTTCGGATCCCAAAATGTATCGTTAAAAGCTCTCATCGCGGTATCCCCATCTGATGCGGTATAGGCGTAGGCTTTGGACGTTCCGACGCCCGGCATGGAACCGAGCATGAGCGCGATAGCCAGAGGCACCGCCAGAAACCTGAAAAGTTGACCTGATCTTAGTGACATGAATGTTCCTCCTCTATTTTCAAATCGAAGCCGATCCGTTCCATTCACGATCGGCTTCATGAGCTTAACGGTTCCGGTTACTACTTGCCGGTCGTAATCACTTTGTTGATTTTTTCGGCCATCACATCCAGTTCGGTGATCGGGGCTTTGCCCATCAGAATGTTTTTCCATGATGCTTCAATGAACGGGTACGCTTTGCCTGCCCATGTCGACAGGAAACGAACCGGCTGCGTATTCTGGGATTTCAGGATATGATCAAGTCCTTCGCCCACTTCAGGATGTCCGGCCGTTTTCAGCGCTTCGTAATAAGCTGCGGAAGATGCTTGATAGGCTGCGGGAGCCACCGGGGTTGAAGGGAGAACTTCCTCGTACATTTTGGAATCCAGATACTTGAGCACTTTCCATACCGCTTCCGGATTTTTGAGCGTTGCCGGACTGGACCAGCCTACGGCGTCATAAATCTCGGTCTGGCTGTTAACCACCGGCATCGGCACGTAGCCCCATTCCAATTCCTTCGGAGCCGTACGGATCAAATCGTCGGCTACCCATTGCCCTTGCAGGGTCATCGGGACTTTACCTTGTTTGAACGAACTCATGGCATTCGTTAAATCAAAGGTAGGAGGATTCATGTAACCATTTGCAATGGCAGCCTTATATTTTTCGACGCCTTCCCTGAACGGGTCGCTGATTTCCACCTTCGTTGGATTGATGATGGCATCAGCGAAGGGAGCACCGCCTGCGGAAACCGAATAGAGAGAGACATGGAAGGGGTCAAGGGGGGCATAATAACCAAATTGCTGCACGCCGCCCTGATTGCTCGAAAGTTTCTCCATCGCCGTGAAGAATTCATCATAGGTCCAGCCAATCTTCGGTTCCGGAAGACCTGCATCCTGGAATGATTTTTTATTGTAAAAAATGCCGTATGTGTTCAAAAGGCCTGGCAATCCGACCAACTTGCCTTCATAGTACCAGCTGTCTACCACGCCATCGTAAAAGCCCTCCATGAACGCTTTGTCCTGTGTTGCAAGCTCCGTCCAGTCATAGAGAAGTCCTTTGCCGGCATTATCGAGCAGCATGTCGTTACCGGTCATGAAGATGTCGGGTGCTTTCTTCGCCGTGATCATTCCGTTAATCTTGACACCGTAATTGTCCAATGGAGTAGGGATGAGCTTTACTTTGATGTCAGGGTTATCCTCTTCGAATTTTTTCATGGATGCCATGATTTTTTCGTTCATGGCCGCCGACTCCCAAGTAATCATCGTGACTTCGACGGGTTTCTTGGACCCGGCGTTATCTTCTCCGGATGGTGTGTTCCCGGGACTCGCCGAACCGGAGCCTCCGCCGCTGTTGCCGCCGCAAGCGGCTAGCAGACTTGAAAATAACAGTAAAGCGATGATTCCACTGGCCCACTTTCTTGCACCCTGTCTCATTGAAAGACCTCCCCAATGGTAAATTTAATGAACTGAACATCACCTGTTGTTTACTTCAGTCAATCCCGGTCGGCATCACCTCCCATATGGTCGCAAGCTTTACTTTAAACCCGCGGAATTCATGGAGCCCAGCCCCTGCATAAAAAACTTCTGGCCAAAGAAGAAGAGCAGCAGCATCGGCAGGATATAAATTAAATCCGCGGCCATGAACAGATTCCAGGCTGTCGCATAGGTGCCCGTATAGGTAGCCATCGCCAGCGACAACGTCCATTTGCTTGGATCGATAATATAGAGCAAAGGTTCCAAATATTGATTCCATGCCCCTTGGAACGCAAATATTACCATGGTCATGATGACCGGCATGGACATCGGCACCAATACCTTGAGCAGCACATAAAGGTCCGATGCTCCGTCTATTTTGGCAGCCTCGTCAAATGAAACGGAGATTGTTTTTATATACTGGACAAACAGGAACGAGAACGTGGCGTTTCCAAAAAAGGCGGGCACGATAATCGGCAGCCAGGAATCGTACCATCCAATGCTGGTGTACAGGTTAAACATAGGGATCATGCCTACAAATCCGGGAAGCATAAGGCTCCCTATAAAAAGCGAGAACCACAGCTTACGTCCCGGGAACTTGAGCCGTGCGAGCCCGTAGCCCACCAGCACCGAACTTATAATCTGTCCGATTGTGCAGGTAATCGCGATAAACAGGGAGTTGCCAAACGTTTGCCAAAAGTTGATTTCTTTTGTTCCGGTGACAAAATTGGACCAATGAAATTCCCGCGGAAACCATTCGGGCGGAATTTTGAACACGTCATTGTTGCTCTTCAACGCAATGGTAACCATCCAGAAGAGGGGGAACAGCATCGCAATGGCGCCGATCGCCAATAAGATAAAACGAATGGCGTCTATCCAGTTAAACCGTACTCTTCGCTTTACTCGTATGTCCGATGTATTCAAATTTCCTCGTTGTTTGGGCCGTACTTCCGCTTGCATCACCTCTTACCCCCTTATTTGTCGCTTTCGTAATAAACGAACCGGTTGGAGTACCGATAAGAAATCACGGTAAAAATCATGATGATGACAAACAGTACCCACACCTCCGCAATTGCATAACCAAACATTCTTCCGTTGAAGGCGTCGGTATAGATTTTGTAATTCAGCAGGGAGGTAGAAAAGTTCGGACCGCCTCCGGTCAGCACCTGAACCTGGTTAAACGCCTGGAATGAGCCGATGATGCCGAGTATAAGCTGCAGGAACAGGATCGGGGTGATCATGGGCAGCGTAATGTTTAACGACATCCGCCACCTGGAGGCGCCGTCGACTTCCGCCGCTTCATACATTTCCTGGGGAACCGACTGCAGACCGCTCAGAAAAATGATGACACTGGATCCGACCTGCCATAAACCGATTAACACAATGGATGGAAGCGCTGTCGTTTCGCTGGTCAACCAAGTGCCCGGCGGCAGTCCGAACTCTCTTAGCAGCGAATTCGCCAGACCATATTGCGGCTCATAAATAAATTGCCACAACGTGAGCGTGGCGATGGAGGGAACGACAACGGGAAGATAAAAGATCGTGCGGAACCATTTGATGCCGGTCAAGTTTTTGTTCAGCATCATGGCCAATAACAGGCCTAGGATCAGCGATAAAGGAACACTCAGGATCACGAAGTAAAACGTTGCCCGGATCGAAGGCCAAAAAGCCGGATCCTCGGTGAAGAGGTATCTAAAGTTCTCGAAGCCGACAAAACGGGGGGAATCGTACCCGCTCCATTCTGTCAAGGCGTAATACATGGACGACAACAGGGGGTAGGCGACAAAAACGCTGAAGCCGATAATGGACGGTAAAATGAACAGATATCCGATGACCCAGCCGCGAAGCTTCCTATTGGTTCCCATGGTGATCTCGATGACCTCCTCCAATATCTTTCGCTTTGACCCGAATGCCGCAGTAATCCATGATCAGCTCGCAAAACATCATGTTAGCCCAGGAAAACCATGGGCGGGTATAACGGGCAGGGTCGTCGACCAGAAATCCTTCATGCATCATGCCGGTGCCTGCATCGGTATCCGCCATCAGCCGAAGCAGCCGAAATTTCTCTTCCCGATCGGTAGTCGTCAAGCCTTGAATCGCCAGCGCAATCGGCCAGATATAACGATCAGGCGTATGGGGGCTTCCCACGCCCGCAGCGGCAGTGCCCTGATAATAATACGGATTGGCGTGGCTCAGCACGAACCTGCGGGTATTTTGATAGACCGGGTCATCAGCGCTTGTGTAACCCAAATACGGAATGGACAAAAGGCTGGGGACGTTGGCGTCATCCATGAGCAGGTGGCTTCCCATCCCGTCCGTTTCATAGGCATAAATTTTGCCATATTCGGGATGCTCGAGAACGCCGTACGACTCAATGCCATGACGGATCTCTCCGGCAAGTTTCTCCGCCTCTGCTTCCAACTCGGAATCGCGCAGGACATCGCGGGAAATCTCCGCCAGATATCCAAGCACAACGACGGCGAACATATTGGATGGAATGAGGTATCCGTAGGCGCAAGCGTCGTCGCTCGGGCGGAAGCCGGACCAGGTCATTCCCGTATAAGCCACCTCCGTCCCTTTTCCGCCGCGCGGCAGCGTGTCGCTTGGAGGACAATCGAAGCGTTCGAAGTAATACGGCGATTTCGATTCATGATGCTGCTCGGTTCGCCAGATGTCCAGAACGACCCTGGCGGCTGAATGGAACGTTTGATCCAGATGCGAGGTTCTGCCGGTTTCTTTCCATAACAGGTAAGCAAGCTGGATGGGATAGCACAACGAATCGATCTCATATTTGCGCTCCCATAGCCATGGATTCATGGCGGTGCGGTCGTTCTGGTGGCCTTGACCGGAAGGCGAATCATTGAATGCATTGGCGTATGGATCAAGCAGGATGAATGCTGTTTGCCTGCGTACGAGCCCCTCGATCAAATCGGCCAGCTTCTCGTCTTGGCCCGCCGGAACGAGGAAGGGCCGGATTTGCGCAGCCGAATCCCTCAGCCACATGGCCGGAATATCGCCGGTAATGACAAAGGTGGTACCGTCGGGCTGTTTTTGAATGGTCGAACCCAGCGTATTGTCCAGCATGCTCCTGAACATATGTCCGAGCTTCGGGTAAGCTGAGGTGCCTTCGGTTATCGTGCGGTTCAAATCATGCAGTACAGAAAAATAGTCCAACGTGTACATGTAAGCTCTTCTCCCTTCCATTCTTCAGGGTGTTGATCGTTTTGTCAGGTCATTATATAAAACGCTTACATTTAATATAATTACATACCAATTTAATGTCAATATATTATATTGATAAAAATTATGGCTGTTATATTATGTGGGTGTAATGAATATCTTATCGGTCAATTTGTGGGGCCGTCGCTTATATTTACCTAAAGTCAATCTCCCTCGTTATGAGGGTAGAGATGCTGGGCCTTGAATGATTGATTTGAGCCAAAAAGTTTTGTGTTAGATTAGGAATATACCGTGCGGTAAATGCAATTCATCGGTTGTTATAGCTTATTTTTATAACATGATATATTGGTATGTGTTAAATAAATGATCGCTAGTTGCGGTAGTTCGTTGCTTGGTTGAGGAATTAATAAAAAACAAATGGCGTATAATTGCGGGCCTTCTTTTATGAATGGTCGGACAGATATGGGAGATTAAACGTTTTTACGAATCACTTTCCCGCGTACAGGCACTTCTGGGCCGTTGCCTACATACAATGAGAAGACCGAGAGACCGAGCGCGATAAGGGCCGGTTGCATTGTAACTTCGCAGGAGGTGTCCTAAAGTGCCTGGATTGTTTACCGCAATTGCTTTGTTCATAAAAGAGTTGACCCTGCTCGTTTCGTACGTGAAAAACAACGCGTTTCCCCAGCCTCTGACCGAGGAAGAGGAAGCTAAACATCTGCAGCGAATGGCCGAAGGCGATCCTCAATCGCGCAATAAACTGATTGAGCATAATCTTCGGCTGGTTGCGCACATCGTCAAAAAGTTCGATAACACCGGCGAGGATCTAGAAGACTTGATTTCCATCGGGACGATAGGACTCATCAAGGCGATTGAAAGCTTCAGGCCGAATAAAGGAACGAAGCTGGCGACATTTGCTGCCCGTTGTATAGAAAATGAGATACTTATGCATCTTCGTTCCTTGAAGAAGACACGAAAAGACGTATCCCTTCATGATCCGATTGGAACGGACAAAGAGGGGAATGAGATTACACTTATCGATATCCTCGGGACCGAAGCGGATGATATCGTGGATGCCGTGCAGTTGAAGATTGAGAAGAGTAAAATCTACCGGAACCTCGATATATTGGACGACCGGGAGAAGGAAGTCGTTATTGGACGTTTCGGACTGGAAGCTGGCGGAGAAGAACGGACGCAGCGTGAGATTGCCAAGGAACTCGGCATTTCGCGCAGCTATGTATCGCGGATCGAGAAGCGGGCGCTGATGAAGTTGTATCATGAGTTTTACAAGCAGAAACGGTAGGAAGCAAGCTGTGTTAACCACTGATCACCGAAACGGGAATGTCGATATAGAGCTACTAAAGCCACTTCCTGTGATGGAAGTGGCTTTAGCTTGTTTTCTCGGGCTGCAAACCGCTTGGCAAGAAGCTTCAATCATACGGATTCAGATGATTGTTCTGGGCAGCCTGTGGGATGCTCGCTTGATTTATGTGGGGCTCAGCTTGCTCGGCTTGGTCAGTGAATGTAGCCCAAAGCGCACCTGACGCTCGGATTTGCGCTGTTGCCACTGCAGCACGCGGCGAATCGCCATTGGAGCGATCATACTGCCAATCATGCCGAGCAGATCGGATTGGAGCGCTTTTTGAGCGATAATATAACCGCAAGACCCACCGATAAATTCAATGGACATATAGCGCTTTACGCTGGATAACGTGATAACATAAATCACGAATTCATCTTCCTTTTTGATAGGCATGTGCTCCTCCCCCCCACTCCTTCCTCTCTCTCTAACCGCAGCCGACGGTGTATCTCTTCTTGGGACCGCGAGTCGATAGAAGGTTCTCACAAGAAAAACATCCGCCACATGCGGTTTGTCTTTTTGAGAAAGTATGATGATCGGCGTTTTTCTTTTGCCATCTTATGTATTTTTATAGGCCATTATGCTTACGAAGCGGAGGTTACAAGCCTGGTTACGACAAAAACCAACCGTCTTGTCCAAAGAACGACGGTTGGTTTTTTAGGTTGGCTCTACTCGGGTTTCTTTTGTCCCGGGTCTGCTTGAATGCTCTCGTCTTCGCCAGGATACTCCCGTTCGATGCCCATGTGCAGGCTGCGATCCTCATAATCAAACCGATTCGGAGGCCGCTGATCCTTGCGCCATGGGGTGCTCTTTCCAAGGGAATCGCTGCGGAGATCGGAACCGTAAGGTCCCTCGGGAAATTCCTCGGCCACCAGATCGTTTCGCTGTGACTCAACGGTAGACAGATCCGTAAAGTTATCCCGTTCTTCCTTCTTAAATCCGTTCATTCCTGAGACCTCCTGAAAAGGTGCTTAACCTACCATTTCAGTGTTCCCCTGAACAGGTGGAATCATTCCGTTATGTGACGTGGCTTCCCCACCGCGTGACATGGAGAGTTTGCCGGTCCTGAGTATCTGCCAGTCAGTTAACCGCTCTCAGCATGCATGGAACCTCTAATTATAATCCTGCAGCCCCGAATACGTTGTTGAAGGCTTGACGTGATTTGGCAACGAGTTCTTCCGGCGTGCCCGTTGGTGTGGAAGGCGTCAGAATTTCTTGTGTAACCGGGCCTGCATAGCCGATATCGTTCAGAGCCTGAAGAAACCCTGGCAGATCAATTACGCCTTCACCCGGATAAACCCGATCATTATCGAGAACATCCCCCACGGGAATATTCTTCGCATCATTAATGTGGACATGAACGATTTGTTCAGCTCGCAGCTGCCGGATATCCGAAACCGTCATCTCATTGGTGTACCAGTGATAGGCATCATATAGCAGCCCGACATTCGGTTCCCCGATGGCATCGATCCAATCCAACGTTTCTTGTACCGTCCAGATGAACGGGTTCTTCCATTGGGTGCGCAGATGATGCGGGCCTACGAACTCCAGGGCCAATCGAATTCCGTATGCTCCCAAAATGCTGGCACAAGCCCGCAGCCTTGTGGTGGCCAGAGCCATGAAATGAGCTGCGGGTGCATCGGTGGAAGGAAGAATGTATGTACAGCAGCGAGTGCAGCCAAGGGCCCTGGCCGCTGCCGCTGCTGCCGGCAGTTTCTCAAGTCCGCTTAGGAACTGCTCGTTCGAACCTCTCCATTCCACGGGAAGGCCGATCGCCCCGATTTCCAGTTGGCGGGATTTCAGCATATCGGCTGCCGCTCCTGTGCCTAGGCGGTCTACAAGACCTTTGGCATCGATATCGACGCATTGGAATTCATATTTGGCCGCGAGCTCGATAAACTGTAAATCGCTTTCAAGCTTTCCGAGTCCTGCGCTTGTTAAACCTTGCAGCATATTCATCGTCTCCATTCGCTATAAGATGTCGTATTGCTCTGGCGGGCGCATCGTTTATATCAACCCGTTGGTTTTTCATAGTTTCTATTATGATATGTTCAACTCTATAAATCTATGATCGCTTTTTAATTTTTTTAGAAAAGATAACGATTGGAACCCCGATCAATTCGTTATTTTGAGAGAAATACGTAATAAACCGGCATGAATTCCTACCGTTTTGAAAGGGATTTCGGATGTGTTGCCGAAATAACCATGTTACAAGAACCTTCACTTCACTCGCGAAAAGGAGATTTAAATCAGAATGAATACCATTAAGCTGCGTAAGAAAGAGCTTGGCAACCTGTATCCGGAACCTACGATCAACGAGGAGGTATTGAATCGATTTTGGGAGGAAGTGTTGAAGTCGTATAGCGACAAGCCGCTTCACATGGCCAGTCAGCCGGAAGCGACGCCATATCCCCATATGAAGGTATCCAAGGTAACCTATCATGGTTATGATGATACGCCTATCCATGCTTGGTATATCGCTCCAACTATGCAACCTTCGGACGAAAAACCCCGACCGTGTATCGTAACCTTCCCGGGTTATTCCGGAGACCGCGGATTTCCAGAACGGTATGCTCACTGGCTGATGTTGGGTTATACGGTGTTTGCCGCTGACGTCAGGGGACAGGGCGGGGAGACCGGGAATCTGCTGCCATTGGACAGCGGCGTGGTTAAGGGCTGGGTGACACAGGGGATTACAGATATTCGTCGCTCCTATTACATGGCAGTCGTTATGGATGCTGTGAGAGCGGTGGATGCGACATCGCAGCAACCCGGAGTGGATCCGAAAAAAATTGCCGTGGTAGGCGGCAGTCAGGGTGGCGGACTGTCTCTGCTGGCAGGGGCCCTGAATCCGAAGGTCGCGGCCATTGTGGCCGACATTCCCAACATGTGCAGAATGGATTACGGGATTCTGCATTCGGTCAGCTCGCTGAGCGAAATCGCCCAATACATAAAGCGGTACCCGGAGCAATTGGATCAGATCCTGGAGCATCTATCGTACTTTGACATGCTGAATCTAGCGCCGCGAATCCAGGTGCCGGTCATGGTATCCGTCGGTTGGAAGGATACGGTCTGCATGCCTGAAACCATATATGCAGCATACAACCGAATGAAATCGGCAAAAGAAATAAGAGACTATCCGTTCTCCGGCCATGAAGTCAATGAGCACCAGAAGCGGGAGGGCGTCTTGTTCCTGGAACGGATTTTTAACGGGGAATAGAACAAGGTGATAGATTTAGGGCGTGGGCACGGGCACGGGAACCGACGCTCGCTCAGGATGACTCTTTATTTAGGAAGAGGGCAGAAGTAAACGGAATCACACTCAAAAATCTTGGTATGTTAATGTTATATAAACTAACACTATTTAAGTGTTTGTTATCTTTTTTGACGTTTATGTATTGACAACAGCCTGATATCGCCTATAATTATACCCAAGGACAGAAAAAACTCGATAAACACCCTATACCTACCCCGGTCAATGTAATATTAATTTACACAAAAGGGATGTTGAACCATGATGACAGCAGGCGAACTCAAACAGGATCTTTTGAGGGTTTACAACGCGATAAATAAGAAAATATTTAACGTGGGTGTAAAGCAGCAAAAAGTCGATTTCGTTGGCAACAAAATCATCATTGTATCGAGGAATAGTAGAGTCCCCGTCCTCAAACTGCTGGATGAGAATTACCCCCTCTCTACCCGGCAGTTGGACCACCTTTTATTTCAGGTGTTCAAGCAGGAGATTAGGGCCTCCTTGGAACAGCAGTTTCAATTTAAAATCATCTCCATTCTTAAAGACTATGATGCAGAGACCGAGTTTTCCGGTACCATCGTATTTTTGGAGAAGGATGTAGAAGCATATCTGAACGACATGCCGGAACTCGAGTAGAGAGCGGGCCGATCGTCAGTTTGGTACCAAGGTACACACATGTGTGCGGCTTGGGGCTGGACTGGCGATTTTTTGTTACATCCGCTTTTGAAAATACATGTTTGATGTTTCTGAAAAATCATGAAATCAAAAAAGAGGAGGAAGGGGCATGACTCACAAAATTGAAATTTCGGGCGTCAGCAAATGGTTCCGCAGAAATGGGGAAGAGATTGCGGCCATGCGGGAGACGAGTCTGGCGATTGAGGAGGGGCGTTTTGTCAGCATTATCGGCCCCAGCGGGTGCGGCAAATCCACCCTCTTTAACATTATCGCCGGTTTGATGCCGCCCTCCACGGGCAAGGTGATGGCTGACGGCAAAGACATCGTGGGCACCACCGGTTATGTGGGCTATATGCTGCAAAAGGACATGCTTCTGCCTTGGCGCACCATCCTCGACAACATCATTTTAGGCATGGAGGTCCGAGGCGTTCCTTACAAGGAAGCTGTGGAGAGGGCGCTGCCCTTGATGGAAAAGTATGGACTGAAGGGTTTTGACAAGCATTATCCGAAGGAGCTGTCGGGAGGGATGAAACAGCGTGCCGCGCTGCTGCGGACGCTACTCTACGACCGGGATATCATTTTGCTGGACGAGCCCTTCGGCGCACTGGATGCCCAAACGAGGCTGACCATGCAGAACTGGCTGCTGCAGATCTGGGAGGATTTTGGGAAAACGGTGCTGTTTGTTACCCATGACATCGACGAAGCGATTTATTTATCGGATGACATCTATGTGTTCTCTTCCAGACCCGGACGGATCAAGTCCAAAATCACCGTAACGATGGAGCGTCCGCGCAAAACCGAAGACATGACGTCCCCGGCATTCATGGAGCTGAAGCATCATCTTATGGATTTGTTGTCAGCCGGACATGATGAAGAACTAATATCGTAGGGAATAAGAACGAATGAGGAGGGAAACCGATGGAAACTGCACGCAAAGAGGCTTTTATCGTACATGCCGTAACACCAGCGGAACCTGCCACGGGTTCATCCAAACGGCCGGAGGTTGTGCCCTACATCTTGGATGAAGAGGCGATGGAGCGCCGGAGGAGCAGGCGGATCGTCTGGGGGCGGGCCGCTGTGGCCGTACTTGTTTTTCTGGTATGGGAGGTGTTCACCCGGCTCGGCCTGCTGGACTCCTATTATTGGAGCAGCCCCAGCGAGATCCTTCGCACAACCTGGACCCAAATTAACGAGGGGACCTTGTTAAGGGATATTACGTACACTTCCGGCTCAACCATACTCGGATTTGTGTTCGGCACCTTCCTCGGTGCACTGCTCGGGCTATCGTTTTGGTGGTCAAGATCGTATGCGGGGATCAGCGAGCCGTATCTTATCATTTTGAATGCCATGCCCAAGCTCGCTTTGGCGCCTGTACTCGTCATACTGCTGGGTATTGGATTCTTTTCCAAGGTGGCGCTGGCGTTCTCCATGACGGTTGTCGTTTCGGCGCTGTCTGCTTACAGCGGTGTGAAGAGCGTGGATCCGGATATGGAGAAGCTAATGTATTCCCTCGGCGCCAAGCGGCATCAGGTCTTTGCCAAGGTCGTTGTCCCCTGGTCCATGCCCTGGATTATCAGCAGTTTGCGGATTAACATTGCCCTTGCGCTGGCAGGTGCCATCGTAGGGGAGTTTATCGCTTCAAGTCAGGGCGTCGGCCGAATGATTATGTATGCAGGGACGATACTCGATATCAATCTCGTGTGGGTGGGCGTCGTTGTCCTGTCGCTGCTGTCCATGGTGATGTACTGGGGCGTGGTCGTGCTGGAGAAGTGGTTATCCAAGGGATTGACCAAACAATAGACACAATAATCGAACTAATTATTTCTATTAAAAGGGGAATTCATATGAACCAAAAAATGAGGAAACGGTCACTGTTGTTTGCACTGGTCATGGTCACCGGTCTGCTTGGAGCCTGCGGTAATGAAAAAAACGACGCCGGCACCGTGTCCGCCTCGGGTGACGGGAAGCTGAAGAAAATCGTGATCGCCGAGCCGCTTCACTCCACGGGCTATCTGCCACTGTACGTCGCACAGCGCGAAGGTTTCTTTGAGAAAAGAGGGCTGGACGTCGAGGTCATCCAAGCGGCCGGAGGGGCGCACGTAACCGCCGTGGTCAGCGGAGATGCCTGGGGTGTTATCGGCGGGACAGAGTCCAACGCCTTGGCTAACAACAACAATTCCGATCCAATCATCTCGGTCGTGAATGTTGTCAATCGGGCGAACGTGTATTTAATGGCCAAGAAAGGCACTGCGCCTGCGAGCAATTCTCCCGAAGACCTGAAGGCATTTTTGCAAGGGAAAAAGATTAACGCCGGTCGCCACGGCGGTACGCCAAACCTTCTGACCCGCTATCTCTTGATTCAGCTTGGACTCGATCCGGAAAAGGATGTGCAGCTGCTGGAGCCGGCAGATGGCTCAACGGTGGTGACGATGGTCCAGCAGGGTGCAGCCGACATAGCGAACGGAGCCGAGCCGCAGATCAGTGACGGGATATCGAAGAACGTATGGGAAGAGCCGTTTTACAAGTTTCATGATCTGGGAGATTTCTCGTATTCGGTTCTCAGCGTGAAAAAGTCTACCATCGAGAAGGATCCGGAAGCCGTGCAAAGCTTTACCGATGCCATTATCGAAGCGCTGGAAGTCGTGCAGACGGATAAAGAGCTGGCCAAGAAGAACCTGAAAGCCGAATTCCCGACGTTGTCTGATGATGCCATCCAAGCTGCGCTGGACCGGGCCTATGCAGACAATCTCTGGAGCTTGGACGGGATGATCTCGGAAGAGGCGTTGAAGCATGATATGGATGTCATGATCGAGACCGGGATTTTTAAAGGGGATTACACCTATGATGCGCTGGTGGATATGCAGTTTGTGAACCATTCCAACAAGTAAGCGGCAGGGTTCATTCTTACCAATACAGATCGGAAGGGAGAGAGTCACGATGAAATCTTTAAATCAGCTGATGCTTGGGAGTAAAGCGGCTGTCATTGTCGTTGATGTGCAAAATGATTATTGCCATCCCGAGGGGGCACTGCCTCGCGCGGGATGCGATGTTAGCGGGGTGGCAGCGATGATGCCGCAGCTGCATAGATTGCTGCATTCAGCCAGAGAGCTGAATGTGCCCGTTATCTTCATTCAGACACTTCACGAGAAAGCGACGGACTCCGACGCATGGACCACCCGATCCTCGGGACGTTCGGCTAACGTATGCCGGAGGGGAAGCTGGGGAGCGGAATTTTACGAGGTATCGCCGGAGGAGGACGATATTATTGTCAATAAACACCGGTACAGCGCTTTTGTGAATACAAGGCTGGATTCGGTATTGAAGACGCTGAAGATCGAGACCTTGATCATGACGGGGGTCAGCACCAATGTGTGTGTGGAATCGACGGCCCGGGACGGGTTTATGCTGGATTATCATATCGTGCTTGTAGCCGATGCTTGCGCATCGTATTCGACAACGGCCCATGAAATGACGCTCGAGAATATTGAAGGCTATTTCGGGAAAGTTAGTGAGGTAGCGGAGCTTATCGATATTTGGATGGATCAAATGCCCGAGGAACCGCTGCGGCCGATGTCGACGGCTCAGCCGGCCATCGGCTAGCTTGTCAGAACGTGGTTCTAACAGAGGGAAGCTCTCCGCATGCGGGAGCTTTTTCTATGAACGGCACAGAAATTAATGAATAAAGCTGGTGAGTCCTGCATGAATAACAGATCAAGGATGATCGTCCAATATACCATTTGTTTAGGGGCATTTCTGTCCAATCTGTCGGCCGGCATGTTCAACATTGCGCTTGTTGATATCGCCAGAACGTTTGATTCCACCATCCCTACGGCCCAGTGGATCGTCACCGCCTATTTGCTTGTTATCTCCATATTGCTTCCGGTCATGGGGAAACTCGGGGATATGCTGGGCAGGCGGAAAATCCACAATATCGGCTATTTTGTGTTTATGGCAGGGGCGCTCTGCTGCGCCTTGTCTCCTTCATTAAACGGACTGGTATCTTCCCGAATTCTACAAGGCGTAGGAGCGGCTATGTATCAAGCCACCAATATGGCGCTGATCATCTCCGTGTTTCCGAAGGAACAGCGCGGCAAAGCGCTCGGGCTTATCAGCACGTTTGTTGCCGCAGGCTCGATGGTCGGACCGAGTCTTGGCGGGATATTGATTCAGTGGTTTTCGTGGCGGAGCAATTTCTGGCTGCTGACGGCTATTTCCTTGATTGCATGGTTGTTTGCCCGGCGCTTCATTCCGAAGGACGAACCGGAAAAAGGCGTAAGCCGATTGGATGTCCCGGGGGCTGCCTTTTTTGCAACATCCCTAACCGGACTGGTTACGGCCGTAAATTTGGGGGCTCAGTGGGGCTGGGGTTCATGGCAGGTTGCGGTGCTGTTCATCGTGTTTGGAGCGGGAGCTGCTGCATTCATCGGGTGGTGTCTATCGTCGCGGTGGGAACGAGGAGGGAAGGGGAAACTCCCGTTTATGAAGCTGGATCTGTTTCGGGATACAGGCGTTAGCGTAGGAATCATCATTACTATCATTACCTATATGGCGGCCTTCTCCGCTCAGCTTGTGCTGCCCGTGTTTTTGCTGAGCGAGCTGGGCGTTGAACCTGCCACGGCAGGGCTGATCATGATGGGATATCCGTTGTCCCTGATTATTTTCTCGCCCCTGAGCGGGAGCCTGTCGGACAAGCTGGGGACATTCCCGTTATTGTCTGCCGGCCTGCTGGTCATGTCGGCAGCGTTACTCGTGCTCGGTTTTGTATCGCCGGCATATCCGATCTTCTTTCTGATTCTGCTTATCGTCCTGCTCGGCGGTTCCATGGGCATGATTACGCCCCCGAACAATTCCCTGGTGATGGGCAGGACAGCCAAAACGGACCTCGGCCTGATCAGCAGCATTTTGGCGCTGTCACGAAATCTGGGGATGATGTTTGGTACGGCGGCGGGGGGTGCCATGCTGGCGCTCCCGGGCCAGTCGGCAGTGGGACTTATGGGATTTCGCATGATATTTGTGCTGAATACAGCGCTGGTTGTTGCTGTCTATTTAACGATGATTTTATCCTTTCGGTTCGCACGGCATAAAGAGACGTTATCTTCATAAGGAAGAAGTAAGAAAAAGGGTATCCGCGGTCTCTTTGAGACCTGCAGGATACCCTTTTCTTATAGATTACGCCCGGTCGAGAATCGTCTGGAGTGTCGTGCGATCCAAACCTTTCACGAGCTTGATCAGAAGTTCTTTAGCAGCTTCGTAGTCGTCCGTGTGGATGATGGACGAAGATGTATGGATATAGCGGGAGCAAATGCCGATGATGGTAGACGGAACACCGATGCCGCTAAGATGCACTTGGCCTGCGTCCGTGCCGCCCGGCGAGACGAAGTATTGGTATTTGATTTTGTTTGTCTCCGCCGTATCTTGAACGTATTCGACCATTCCGCGGTGAGTCAGCATTGTCGGATCGAAGATGCGAAGCAGTGCGCCTTGACCCAATTGGCCGAACTGGCTCTTGTCCCCCATCATGTCGTTTGCCGCGCTGGCATCCAATCCGAAGAAAATATCCGGCTGAATCAGGTTGGCTGAAGTACGTGCTCCACGCAGTCCGAGCTCTTCTTGGACGGTTGCGCCGGCGTAAACGGTGTTAGGCAGCTTCTCGCCATGGAGCGCCTGGACCAGCTCGATCGCCAGGCCAACGCCATAGCGGTTATCCCACGCTTTGGCCATGATTTTTTTCGGATTGGCCAGCGGCGTGAATTCACAGATCGGAACCACTTGCAATCCGGGATGAATGCCAAACGCTTCCGCTTCCGCCTTGTTGTCGGCACCGATATCGATATACATGGTCTTGATGTCAACCGGCTTGCTGCGCTGCGCTTCATCCAGCAGATGCGTAGGAATGGAGCCGACAACTCCGACGACAGGGCCGTTGTCCGTGATGATTTGCAGGCGCTGAGCAAGCACGGCCTGACTCCACCAGCCGCCGAGCGGCTGGAAACGGACCATACCCGCTTCGGTTATGCCGGTTACCATGAACCCGACCTCATCCATGTGACCGGCCACCATGACTTTCGGACCTTCATCGTTACCGCGAAGAACGGCGAACAGACTGCCCAGCCGATCCTGCACGAACTCATCTGTATATGGAGAGAGGGCATCCTTCAACCAGGAACGAAGTTCCCTCTCAAAGCCCGGTGCAGCCGGGAATTCCGTCAAAGTACGAAATAATTCCAGTGTTGATTCATTCATTACGAAATCGCTCCTTTAAAAAAGGTATGTAAGAGTTTTTCCTTTTCTAGTATGCCCCTATATATCTGAAAAGTCTACAAAACCCGTGCCGTTAAGGACACGTCATTTAAAAGTAATTGGAACAAGCACCCTGCATCCGGGAAAGGAATACCATGTAGAAACGAAGTGGAATTTTGGCTGTCTGAGGGAAGGAGCAGAGTATGAAGCACCATGGGATTGAGGTAAATGTCTATCATGCCGAAGTCAGAGAACTTCTGCTCATTATGGTTCTGTTCATCCTCCTCGTCATTTTGCTGAAATACATTCTTATATAATGACCGGGTCCAGCAATGATGGCAGGCGACTCTTATTTCAGCTTTCAGGGATACTCCTGGAGGCTGATTTTCGTGTGGGGCAATCTTGGCGTTAGGACAAGCTGTGATTACCAAGTGAGAAGGATGATTTTCCAAACATAAAGGGAGTTCATTCAAAGCATAATGATATCGAGTGATATCCATAGCGGCTCTTTAGCGTTTTTTGAGGATTCCATACTTAAATAAAGCGGAGGTGTATTGAAATGTCAGGCTCTAACCAAAAGCCTAAGTCAGATATCACCACAATGAGCTCGGCGGAATATCAGGCGATTGCCAAAAAGCATGAACCTCCCCGCGCCGTACTTAAAAATTGTCTGCGCGCTTTTTTGGTGGGAGGTCTCATCTGTTTGATCGGCCAATGCATTCAGCGGTTTTTTATGTCCGTATTCGACATGAGCACCACGGAAGCGAGCAATCCGACGGTAGCCGTGCTGATTATACTCTCCGTCATTCTGACCAGCTTCGGCGTGTATGACAAAATCGCGCAATGGGCGGGAGCAGGCAGCGCCGTGCCGGTTACGGGGTTTGCGAATTCCATGTGCTCCGCAGCGCTTGAGCACCGCGCGGAGGGTTTGGTACTGGGGGTCGGGGCCAGCATGTTTAAGCTGGCGGGGTCAGTCATTGTATTTGGTACCGTCGCTGCGTTTATCATCGGTATCATTTACGCTATTTTTGGCATCGAGGGGAGGTAACGAGAAATGAAGGTGATCGGCCAAACCTGGCAGTTCGAGAACAAACCCGTCATTATCGGCACGGGGACGATTGTAGGACCTGAGGAAGGCGAAGGGCCACTCGCCGATGATTTCGACTATATCTACGACAATATTGAGATCAACGAAAAAACATGGGAAAAAGCGGAACGAAAACTGCTGGAGGATGCTTCAAGCAAGGCGGTCGAAAAGGCTGGCATCAAGGAAGACCAGCTGCAGTTTTTTGTGGGCGGGGACTTGATGAACCAGATCATCAGCAGCTCGTTTGCCGCAAGACAGTTGGGTGTGCCTTACATCGGCGTATTCGGAGCTTGCTCTACATCGATGGAGAGCCTCGCGGTGGCCTCCATGCTCGTGGATTCAGGAGGGGCCAAGTATGTCATGGCCGGCACGGCGAGCCACAACTGTACGGTCGAGAAGCAGTTTCGTTATCCGACTGAGTACGGATCGCAGAAACCGCCGTATGCGCAATATACGATTACCGGAGCAGGCTGCTCGGTCATTTCGGACAAGGGAGACGGTCCTGCTGTCACGTATGCCACTATCGGCAAAGTGGTTGATCTGGGCATCAAGGATCCGTTCAATATGGGGGCGGCAATGGCTCCGGCGGCAGCCGATACGATAACAAAGCACTTTAAAGACACAGGCCGGCAAGCGAAGGATTATGATCTGATCGTGACCGGTGACCTGGCCTCCGTTGGGCTTCCGATAGCCAAAGATCTTTTGAAACAAAATGATGTCATCATGGACGGTACGGTGTTTGCCGACTGCGGCTTAATGATCTACGACTTGGAAACGCAGAAATACGTTAATGCAGGGGGCAGCGGCTGCGGCTGTTCGGCTGTTGTTACGTATGGCCATATTTTGAAACGGATGCGTAAAGGCGAATTGAAAAAGGTGCTGGTCGTTGCAACCGGGGCCTTGCTGTCGCCTCTTTCTTACCAGCAGGGTGAGAGCATTCCGTGCATCGCTCACGCTGTAGCCTTAGAGATGGGAGGATAACACCATGCAGTTTTTATGGGCGTTTATTATTGGCGGCCTGATTTGCGTCATTGGGCAAATTATGATGGACGTTATTAAACTGACTCCGGCACATACAATGAGTTCGTTAGTGGTCGCCGGAGCCATCGCCGATGGGTTGGGATTGTATGAGCCGCTTGTTAAATTCGCGGGAGCGGGAGCTTCCGTTCCGATCACCAGCTTTGGTAATTCGCTTGTGCATGGCGCCTTGACGGAGCTGGGGAGGGACGGCTGGATCGGGGTCGTGACGGGGATATTCGAAGTCACCAGTGCGGGAATATCCTCGGCCATCATTTTCTCTTTCCTGGCGGCGCTGTTCGTCCGTCCGAAGGGATAAAACTGAATCATCAAGAAGGAGAGGGCCCTGGCATCATGCCGGGGTCTTTTTCTGTTGAGAGGGACAATAAAAAGGTGAATAGGCAAAATATCTCTTCGAATGTACTCCGGGACCTCGATCATGTACAATAGTACTAAAATAAGTATTTATTCCCTTACAGGAGGTTAGTCATACATGCCCGTAAGCCAAGAATCCATGAAAATCATTACCTCGGTGCGAACCAATCTGGAGTCGTGCCTGCTAGGCAAAGAATTTGAGATCCAATTGCTCCTTACGGCGCTGCTCGCTGGCGGACATGTACTGATCGAGGATGTGCCCGGCACTGGAAAGACCCAATTGATCAAAGCATTAGCGAAATCCATGCAGGGAGACTACCGCCGCATACAGTGCAACCCGGATATTCTCCCGAGTGATATAACGGGCGTTTCGGTATTCCACCCGAGAGATGAAATGTTTTACTTCCGTCCAGGTCCGGTCATGACCAACATTTTGCTGGCGGATGAAATCAATCGAGCGACAACCAAGACGCAATCGGCCCTGCTTGAGGTCATGGAGGAGCGCAGCGTAACAGTGGATGGGGCTACCCACGAACTTCCTCATCCCTTCATGCTGTGCGCGACCCAGAACCCGATCGATTTTGAAGGCACCTATATGCTCCCGGAAGCACAGCTGGACCGGTTTATGCTGAAGCTGAGCCTGGGTTACCCTGATGCTGCCACGGAGAAGCAGCTGATGTACCGTTCGCGCGACGGTCAACTGGCGGACAAACTTCAGCCGGTGACGCATATGGATAAGATTTCGACTATTCAACGTGAAATTCGCGAGGTATTCATCGGTGACCCCGTCGCCGATTACTTGCTGAATATAACCCGATCGACCCGCGAGCACCCTTCCGTTATGCTGGGCGCAAGTCCCCGGGCGACGCTGTCATTCATGAATGCCGTTAAAGCCTATGCCTTCCTGCAAGAGAGGGATTACGTTCTGCCAGATGATGTGAAGACGCTGGCTCCATACGTGCTTTCGCACCGGATCATGCTGCGTCCGGAAGCCAGGCTCGACAATGCGAGTCCCGAATCGGTGCTCGAGTTTATACTGCGTCAGGTCAAAGTGCCTGTTCAGATGGGGAGATAGGCATGCGCCGCGCGGTTTCGTTATTTTTGAATGGCATGCAGCCGTCTAGACTCGCAGCGGTATTGGCGGTGTGGTGCCTATGTCTTTTGTATGTTTTATTTCAGGGGGGCAAAACCTCGCTCATGCTTTTCTCCATGGTCAGCCTTCTGACAATCTATTTGATCGGTGCAGGCTTTGGCGGAGTCAATCGCGTGAAAGCCCGGCGAAGCGTGCTGGGAGGATCGGAGCGAGGAGGAGAACATCTTCATGCCGGTGAACAGGTCCGCGTGAAGCTGGAGGTCCATGTTCCGGGATTGCTGCCGATGCCCTATATGATCGTGCGTGAAGTATTGCAGAGGCACAACGGCGACTCCTGGTCTTTTGAAGATAGCGTCATTCCGAACCTCCGCGGTGCGGGCAAGCTTGTATTTCAGACCCCTCCGCTTGAACGGGGGCGGTATGCTTTTTCAAAGACGGAATGCATTAGCGAGGATATATTCGGATTAATGGAGCACAAGGGACGCATTGAAGTCCAGACCGATTTCCGCGTTCTGCCGAGAACCATATATATTCCCAGATGGCAGCGAAATATACGGAATTCCAGGTTGGGCGGCACGCATACAACAGTTTCGGCTTCAAGACGGGAAACAACGCAGATCAACGGGGTCCGCGATTATGTATATGGCGACCGGATCTCCCGGATTCACTGGAATGCAACGGCGAAGACCGGCTCGTGGAAGTCGAAGGAATTTGAGCATGAATCCTTTCCCAGAACGATGATCGTGCTCGACTGCACCGCGGACGGATATGATCATGCCCAGCAATTCGAATTGGCTGTATCGGCAGCTGCGTCGCTGATCGAATATGGCGCCAAGGAGCATGCGGGTACAGGCCTGTTCACGGCTACCCGCGAAGCTCGGATGTTCGCTCCCGCCGATCACGCCGGAGAGCGGATGCGCATGATTCAGCATTTGGTTGACGTGGATTATGACCGAAAAACCAAATTGATTGCTTCCCTGGAGAAATCCTATCGCCATTTTCCAAAAGGGGCCCTGTTCCTGCTGATCAGTCCGATGAGCGGCAAGGACGCTTCGGAGATCATGCGCTGGGTGGAGACCAGGGGAATGAACCCTTGCTTCTTGCAAGTAACCAATTCCAATGAAACGAATAAACGCGATGAATCCATTTCGCTTCTGCAATCCCGGGGGATTTCAAGCTATTCGGTTGCTTCTCTTGACGAGCTTCCGGCTGCGCTGGGAGGTGGTGCATGATGAAGTTATGGCTGGACAAACTATCTACGACATTCTTTAGTACGCTAACGATGCTATGGATCTGGATCATCGGGATGCAGTGGGTGTCCTTTACGGAGACGATATGGCTCTCGGAAACGACAGCCATCGTTATTGCAGCGTTAACCATTACGGCGGTTACCGAAGCGCTGCTGCCGATCAAGCAAGGGTACCGGGTGCTTATCCAGTTTATTTTGATCCTGTATTGTGTATACAGTTTGCTGAAAACTTATGGTAATCCGGTTCCTGCCTTTGGCGCTGAAGGGGCTCTGACCGAGGAAATCATGTATCTTTTTCCTTATTTGTGGTTTGCTATCGCCGCATGGGCCGCTTTTCTGTTCCTTGCGCGGTGGGCCAAAACCAAGGGGCGCGTGCTTTTTGTAGTCGGGATCAACGTCATCGGTTTTGCCGTGCTCGATTCCTTTACGAAAATCGTGCTGTGGGATGAGATCGCTTGGGTTGTCGGAGCGGGGATGGGCTGGCTCGTATCCAGCCATTTTAACCGGTTTCGCAGACGCTTTCCGCAGGGATGGGTCAATTTATCGAAGTATCCCTTTAAGATTATCGCCAACATTCTGGTCATCTTCTCGTTGATCATTGTGGCCGGCGTGAACATGCCGCATGTGAAGCCCACGTTAACGGATCCTTACACGGCGTGGAGAGAGTGGAACGGGGTACCGTTATCCGGCGGCAGTACAACCGGAACCGGAACCCTTATCGAGTCACCGTCTGAAAGCATGTCCGGATATGGACGTGAGGACAACGACCTTGGCGGCGGTTTTAATTTTGACTATTCACCGGTGATGTCGATTACCTCGGATGAACGCAGCTATTGGCGAGGGGAAACCAGAGCTGTATATTCGGGAACGGGTTGGGCGGACGGAGCCAACAGCCGGCGTTCCGGCACGGGCGTGGGCATCGGTGAGGAATTGCCGGGAGAAGCCAGCGCATCCGTTCCTACCAAAACGTTGGAGCAGTCCGTAACGATGCTGAGTGATACGGTGTATCCGGTATTGTTCGGTGCCTATACCGTGCGTCAGTTGGAAAGTATGGATGAGGATATCGATCCGGATCGGCTCAGCTGGCTGCAGGAAGGCGCGGAAATGCATCTGGACGACGTTCGTAATGCGGACTATCCGAAGAGTTATACTTTAACGTCGGAAGTGCCGGTGATTCCAATCGATGAGCTGAGTACCAGAACTTATGATGAACTATATTCCGGCTCAATTGACGATGCTTATATCCAGATGCCGAGAAACTTCCCTGACCGTGTTTCCGATCTCGCCGAAGAAATTACCGCGGGCGGAGATACGCCGTATGAGAAGGTCATGCTCTTGCAACAATATTTATCGAGCAACTTTACCTATACCAACACGCCCGATCTTACGCGTAAGCAGAGCGATGATTTTGTGGATGCGTTTCTGTTTGAAATCCAGGAAGGGTATTGCGATTATTTCTCGACATCCTTGGTGATGATGACACGGTCGCTGGATATCCCTGCACGCTGGGTCAAAGGCTACGCGCCGGGAAGAATGACGGCTTCGGAGTACGTACCGGCCGATGGTCAAACCTCGATTGAGCCCGGAAACTATACCGTTACGAATGCCGACGCTCATTCCTGGGTTGAAGTATACTTCGGCGAGTACGGCTGGGTTCCGATTGAAGCGACACCGGGCTTCAGCATGCCGATTCTGACGGCAGACACAGACGCTGAGCCTGTCATTGAGGAAGAAGTTGAAGAAGAAGAGAACGCAGAGGACAAGACTACGCCAGCAGCAACCTCTGATCACCAGCAGCCCGGGTGGGTTAAAGTTGTTGTAACGGCCGCGGTGGTTGTTATCGTATTGTGGATTCTGTACATCGTATGGAGAATGCGCATCAGCCTGCGTTTTGCCGGGGCGCGTATTCGGGCTGGCAAGCCGCTGACGGCAGCGGATAAAGTCATTGCCGAAACCGAACGATGGATTCGTTCCGTGCAGCGCAGAGGCTTGGTGAGGCAGGAACATGAAACGCTCCGTGAATCGGTTGGCCGCTGGGTAAGTGCACACCCTGAGCTGGGAGCGGAGATGAGACCGCTGCTGCAGCAATTTGAAGCCGCTCGTTACAGCCCGGCTGAAGTGAAGGAGGAGCAGTGGCGCTCCGTCCAACATGATGCTGAGAAGCTGAAGAAGTCCATTAAGAAGGTCCGCATCGTACCCGAGAAACGTCTATCAACCTAATCCAAGAAGACAGACCGCGTGATGGTGGTTGTTGTTGGGTGTATCAGGATAGCTCGGTATGCATACACGTTCTGATATCCGATCATTTCAAGACCGCCCGGTCCGCTTCCAAACAGCCGCCGGGTGGTCTTTTGCTGGTGAAGGTAGCGATGTGGTATAAGGGAAGAAAAAGGCTCGTGATTATTTTTACTAAGGAACCGGAATATGGTATAGTTTTTCGTATGAAATTGAGGTGACGAACTTGTTTGAAATGTTAATCCCAAAGCTCCGTGTCAATACGGTTTTTGATATTAACCTAGAGGAATTATATGAGCAGGGGTATCGGGGGATCATTACCGATTTGGATAATACCCTTGTGGGGGCCAAGGCACCGGTAGCCACGCCGGAACTGGTCGTTTGGTTCAAAAGGGTGAAGGAGATCGGTTTCCAGCTTATCATCGTCTCGAATAACCAGCTTGAACGCGTGTCTAAATTTGCGACGCCGCTGGATATCCAATATGTGCATGAAGCCCGTAAACCAAGCAATACCCCGTTTCGCAAAGCGATGAAGATGATGGAGCTCACGCCGGATAAAACGGTTGTTGTCGGCGACCAGATGCTGACCGACGTATATGGCGGAAATCGGCTGGGTCTGTATACGGTATTGGTTATGCCCATCGCCATCAACGATGAGGGGTGGTTTACGCGCCTGGTCAATCGCCGGGTGGAGCGCATCGCATTGACCCGTTTGCGCAAGAAAGGATTATGGATGGAGGAGGAACCGAAATCATGACGTTGCCTACTGGCGGAGAAGACATCAAGAAGTGCAGCGGCTGCGGCATACAGCTACAGAGTGCAGCACAGGACAAGCCGGGCTATTTGCCGGAGAAGGCTTGGGACCGCGACCCGGTTATTTGCCAGCGCTGTTTCCGGATTAAGAATTATAATGAAGCGTCCTCGGTTGCCGTAGACCAGGATGAGTTTTTACGGCTGCTGGGACAGATCGGCGGCAAGAACGCGCTTGTCATTCATATCGTGGACCTCTTCGATTTTGAAGGGAGTCTTATTTCGGGACTGCAGCGGTTTGTCGGCAACAATCCGGTGATTCTGGCCGTTAACAAGACCGATCTTCTCCCGAAGGTCACCAATTGGAACAAAGTTCTCAATTGGGTGCAGAAGCAGTGCAAGGAGCATGGACTGAGAACCGAAGACATCGTGCTCTGCAGCGCGAAGAAGAATCAAGGCTTTGAGCGGCTGCTGGAGACGGTTGCGCATTACCGAGGCGACCGGGACGTCTACGTGGTTGGCGCCACGAATGTGGGTAAATCCAGCTTGATTAATCGTCTGATCCGCGACTACAGCGATCTGGATCAGGAACTGACCGTTTCCCGTTATCCGGGAACGACGCTGGACATGGTCAATATTCCGCTGGACGACGGCCGGTATATTATCGATACGCCAGGCATTGTGTACCCATGGCGCTATAGCGAGCTTGTGAGCCGTGAGGATTTGGGGACGGTCATGCCGGAGAATCCGCTGAAGCCGATGGTATACCAGTTGAACGAAGGACAGACGCTCTTCTTCGGAGGTTTCGGCCGTTTTGATTTTCTGCAAGGAGAGCACCAATCCTTTACTTGCTTTATCAGCGGCAGATTAGGCATTCATCGGACCAAGCTGGAACGGGCGGATTCGTTATTTGCCGAGCATGCCGGAGAGCTCCTCTCACCGCCGACCAAGGAACGAATTGAAGAACTGCCGGAGTGGACAAGACATGAAATTCGTATTCCTAAGGGGACCCGCCAAGACGTGTTTATCTCGGGGCTCGGCTGGATCAAGATCAATGGTGAACAAGGAGCGCTCGTGGCGGTTCATGCACCTAAAGGAATCAAAGTTCTGTCGCGTCCATCCTTGATATAAGTGTTAAAATCGCTTTGGTACACCGCCCGGTTTATCATGGGAGAGATAGGGGAGAAATGAAAGTGAATCCAATGATCGAGCGTGATTATTTGCTCCTTGGCGTAATGGGGGACCCTATCGGTCACTCGAAATCACCGGCTATGCATCATGCGGCCATTACCGCCCTGGGTTTGTCAGGGGCCTATGTACCCTTTCATATACGTCCGGAGGGGCTTGGTGACGCCATCCAAGCTGTTAAAGCGCTGGGATTCCGCGGAGTGAACGTAACGATCCCGCACAAGGTGGAGGTTATGAAGTATCTGGATGTCGTCGATGAAGGGGCGCGGCGCATCGGTGCCGTGAATACCATCGTCAACGACAATGGCAAATTGACCGGTTATAATACGGACGGCATCGGCTATGTTCGTTCATTAAAAGATGAAGCCTGTCCCGATCTTAAGGGAAAACGCATCGTCGTCATCGGCGCCGGCGGAGCGGCCAGGGGGATCATCTATGCTCTTACCGTTGAAGAGCCCGAGAAGATTTCCATTGTGAATCGGACATCCGACAAAGCGCTGGCATTGGCCGAGGAGTGGAGTGCGCTCGCCGACTTGAGGGGATACGGAGAGGATCATGCCAGAGAGGCATTGTCGGATGCCGATGTCTTGATCAACACCACCTCGGTGGGCATGTTTCCCCGGGTTTCCGAGCTTCCCGTTCCAGCGGAATATATACCGGAAGGGATCGTTGTCAGCGATCTGATCTATAATCCGTTGAAGACCGAGCTGTTACGGGAAAGCGCGCTTCGGCAATGCACGGTGCATGGCGGACTCGGGATGTTCATCAACCAAGGGGCGTATGCATTCGAATATTGGACAGGTCTGACGGCGCCCGTACAGGCTATGAAGGAAGCGGTTCTGACCAGCTTCCAATCCGAGGTTTAATATCTTGTTTATTGATTAATGCTTATGCAAAAGCTACAATATAGCTTTCGACAAGCAGCAGGCTTTAATAATTGAATATTTAAGGAGTAATGACCAAGCATGTTAACAGGAAAGCAAAAACGACATTTACGTTCGCTTGCGCATCATCTGGATCCGCTGTTCCAGGTAGGCAAGGGAGGCAGCAATGAGCATCTGATCCGGCACATTTCCGAGGCGATTGAGAAGCGGGAGCTCATGAAAGTATCCGTGCTCAACAACTGTCTCGAAGATCCCCGCGAAATCGCCGAGGAGCTTGCTGAAGGTGCCGGGGCGGAACTGGTTCAGGTTATCGGCAAGACGATCGTGCTTTATAAAGAATCGAAAGACCACAAAACCATCGAATTGCCGTAAGGGAGCCCTGATGGCTCCAGCTTGGCGGATATAGAATAACTCTCTTATTAGGGGAGGTGAACCCGGATGAAGGTAGGGATAATGGGCGGAACCTTCGATCCCATTCATATCGGGCATATGCTCGCAGCCGAGTGCGCGCGGGACGCTTACGATCTGGAAGAGGTATGGTTTATGCCCAGCCACATTCCCCCGCACAAGGAAGATGCCGGCGTAACCGGCCTGATGAGGCTGGAGATGACCGCTGAGGCTGTAGCCGACCATCCATCTTTTCGTACATTGGATTGGGAAGTGAAACGCGGCGGCGTATCCTATACCGTGGACACGGTAAGAGAGCTGCGGAACACGTATCCCGAGCATGATTTCTCGTTCATTATCGGGGCGGATATGGTAGCGTATCTTCCCAAGTGGAACCGGATCGGGGAGCTGGCGGAAATGCTGACTTTTATTGGGCTTAACCGTCCCGGAACCAGACTATCGGTGGATGATCTGCCTGATTTCCTGCAAAAGGTGGTCGTGACAGCGGAAATGCCGCTGATCGAAATATCCTCCACCCTGATTCGGAGCAGAGCCGCATCAGGCTCGTCCATCCGTTATATGGTGCCGGACCGTGTATACGATTATATTGTTAGGAGCGGTATTTATGGAGTACAGCCGTGAAGAACTCATTGAAGCCGTATCCTCTCAGATGCCCGCGAAGCGCTGGGAGCACACCAAAGGCGTAATGGAAACCGCGGTCATCCTTGCGAAGAGGTTCGGGGCCGATCCGGTTAAGGCGGAATTAGCCGCCATCCTGCATGATGTGGCCAAATACTGGCCCGTGCAAAAGCTTCATCAAATGATGGTGGAGCACGCGCTTTCCGAAGAGCTGCTCCATTACGATAAGCAGCTTTGGCATGCTGAGGTCGGTGCGTTCGTAGCGGAGCACGAATATGGCGTGACGGATGCGGAGGTGCTTGATGCCATCCGTTACCATACGTCAGGGCGCATAGGCATGAAGCTGCTTGACAAAGTGGTCTGCCTTGCGGATTATATGGAACCGGGACGGGATTTCCCCGGCGTGAATAATATTCGCGAACTGGCCAACCATAGCCTTGAAGAGGCGCTTGCAGCCGGTTTTGATTCGACGATCGGACATCTGCTTTCGCGCAGACAAATCATTTTTCCGTTGACGGTACAAGCCCGCAACGATCTAATTAAGCAATTGGAGGCGAATTCATGACGTTGAACCCGAATGAATTGTTAAATGTGGCAGTAACTGCCGCTGAAGATAAAAAAGCGATGGATATCGTGGTCCTGGATCTCAGAGGAATTTCCCTGATCGCAGATTATTTTGTCATTTGCCACGGTAACTCGGATACACAGGTGCAAGCAATCGCAACCGAAATCCGTAAACAGGCGCATGATGCGGGAGTAGCTCTGCGCGGACTGGAGGGAATGGATGCAGCCCGCTGGGTGCTGATGGACCTCGGAGACGTGATCGTTCATATCTTCCATCGCGATGAACGCGAATATTACAACATCGAGCGACTGTGGTCGGATGCTAAAGTGGTGGAGAACGTATGAGTTTGATTGCCGGCACATTAACGAAACTCGTCGTTTCCAGAGAAGTGTCCCCTTACGGTTATTTTCTGGATGGCGGAGATCGGGATGTGCTTCTTCACTATTCGGAGCTCACGGGTAAAATTGAGCCTGGGGATACGGTAGAGGTCTTTATCTTCTTCGATACGGAAGACCGCCTGGCCGCAACGATGAAGAAGCCTTACCTTACGCTGGGTGAAACAGCTAAGCTTGAGGTGGCGGACGTTCATCCGCGCCTTGGCTGTTTCCTCGAGATGGGGCTGGGCCGACAACTTTTGCTTCCGATCCGGGAATTGCCGGAGATGCGGGAGCTTCACCCGCAAGTGGGAGATCATGTGTTTGTCATCATGGAGCATGATAAGCAAGGACGACTTCGCGCCAAACTCGCCGGAGAACAAGAGCTAACTCCGCTTGCGTTCCATGCGCCTGAATCTTGGAAGGGCCAATGGTTCACTGCTTTGGTGTACAAACCGCTACAGATGGGCACGTTTGTCATCATCGATGGCGGTGTGATCGGTTTCGGCGCGATCGGCATGATCCACTCCTCGGAACGGACGCGTATGCTGCGGCTTGGCGAAGAGGTGAAGGTCCGGGTCAGTCATATCCGGGAAGATGGCAGGGTCAACCTGTCGATGGTTCCGCAAAAAGAGATCGGCCGGACGGATGATGCAGATCGGCTGCTTGCTTTTCTGAAGGAGCGTCCGGGCCATGCGATGCCGTATTCGGATGAAACGCCGCCCGACATCATCAAGCAGCGGTTCGGCATTAGCAAATCCGCCTTTAAACGCGCGCTTGGCAAGCTGATGAAGGACGGTTTGGTTAAGCAAAAGGACAGCTGGACGTACATGGTCAATCAAGAGGAGAACTCCGGTTCAAACGAATAACCCGGCAAGGTAGGGGAAGCTTCTAAGGAAAGTGGTGTCATCATGTTGTCTTACCGCAAGTTTGCTTACGTATATGATCAACTCATGGAAGACATGCCGTACCCGGATTGGATTCGCTTTGCGAGAACCGCCTGGGATAAGCACGGAATGCCAAAAAGCGTCGTTGAGCTTGGATGCGGGACGGGCAGTATCACCATTCCGCTCGTAAACTCCGGTTTCGAGGTAACAGGAATAGATCTGTCGGCAGATATGCTCTCGGTTGCCAGACGAAAGCTGGAGGGCACACCCCAGGGGCATCGATTGTTCCGGGAAGGCAGCGTCCGCTGGGTACAACAGGACATGCGTTCGTGGGAGCTGCCCGAGCAGGTGGATTCCGTCATTTCATTTTGTGATTGTGTGAACTACCTGCTGGAAGAAAAAGACATACGCTCCGCTTTTGCCAGGACTTACAACGGTCTCAAGGATGGCGGCACGTTCCTGTTTGATGTGCATCACCCGAACACGCTCCTACGATACGACGTAGAACAGCCATTTGTGCTGGATGAACGGGAAGTATCCTACATTTGGACATGCGACCTGGATGAACGCCGGATGGAGATTGAACATCATCTCTCCATCTTTGCGCGGGATAACCAAGATCCTACGGTCTACCGTCGCTTTGAGGAAACGCATGTGCAGCGGGGATATGAACCGGAATGGATGAAGGTCGAGCTGGTTAAGGCCGGATTCCGGGATGTGAAATGTTATGCCGATTTTGAGTGGATGGAAGCGGGCCAGGATGCATCCCGGCTGTTCTACGTTGCCGTAAAATAAACGAATATCCTTTTACGAGAAGCATTTTCTTTCGTCTGTACAGATGAAAGAAAATGCTTCTTTTCGTTGTGTATGAATTCATTATATTCAAAGACATTTCTTTTCTGCTTTATTTGACTGTGGTTAAGGTTCATTGGAAGGGATATGGGTTTGCTTCCAGGACTGTGCTACGATGAGGGATAGATAAGATGTACAGAAATGAGAGCGCTATCTAAAAGAATGATTCTATGCATCCGGTACGCTCTGAATGTCAGTATTTGAGTTCAATGATGGTCAAATGATGCATAAGCTAGTTCATTAGGTTAAGAGAGGATGAATGAGTCATGAAACTGTCCGTATTCACAGTCGCAACCCCTGATTTACAGCCTGAGGAGTTGGCAAAAGCTGCGGCGGATGCCGGTATTGAAGGGATCGAATGGCGCTTTAAAGAGATTCCTGCCGATGCTGCCGAGGAGAAGCCCTCCTTCTGGCGGCATAACCGCTGCTCCATGGATCCGAACGGCACGCAGGAGGATTGGCTCAGGTTTCAGCAAGCAGCCGACAAGCATGGACTGCGCAGTCTGGCGGTCGTTCCTTATCTGACATGCGGTGATGTGGAAGGAACGGAGAAGGTCATGCAGGCGGCCAAGCTGATCGGAGCCTCCTTTATTCGGGTGGGTATTCCGGGATATGACCGAAAGCGCAATTACAACGAGCTGTACGACCAGGCGGTCCGTTACCTGCATGAGGTACAGGATCTCGCTGCGGCTTACGGGGTCAAGGGAGTGGTGGAAACGCATCATCTTACGATCACCCCGAGCGCCGGACTGACGCATCGGCTTGTATCCCACTTCAATCCGCAGCATATCGGCGTGCTGTATGATCCAGGCAACATGGTCCATGAAGGTTACGAGAACTACCGGATGGGCTTGGAGCTTCTGGGTCCCTACCTGGCTCATGTCCACGTGAAAAACGGAGGTTACCGCAAAACGCCTTCCGAGGATGGCACCTCGGCGTCGTGGTCCGGGGAATGGGTCCCGCTTGCCCAGGGGGCCGTGCCATGGAAGCAGGTCATACAGGATTTGCAATCGGTTGGCTATGAAGGTTACTACGGAATCGAAGATTTTAGCGGAACGCTGGAGTCCAGGGAGATGCTTGTTCGTTTTGCCGAGCAGATGAAGATGTGGTCAGACCAGAAACAAAACGCGTAGGTCACTTTTGAAGGAGGCTACAGATATGGATCAGGTAAGAGTAGGGGTTATTGGACTGGGGATGGGTTTTTCGCATGCCAGAACGCTAGCGTCCGGGCGGATCAAGGGCGCGCGGCTTAGCGCGATATGCGATCTGAGTCCTGCCAAACAGGAAGAAGCGAGGGAAACGCTGCCTTCGGACGTGAAAATTTGGAGTGATACGGGCGCTATGATCTCATCGGGGGAGATCGATGCAGTCATTATTGCGACGCCCCATTATGCCCATCCTCAAGTGGCGATCGAGTGCCTGAATCATGGACTCCATGTCCTGATCGAGAAACCGGCAGGCGTTTACACGAAGCAAGTACGGGAAATGAACCGCGCGGCTGAAGCCAGCGGCAAAGTATTCTCGATTATGTACAACCAGCGCTGCAATCCGCTGTACAAGAAGCTGAAAGAGCTCATAGCAGACGGTGAACTCGGGGAGATCCGGCGGATGAACTGGATCATAACGAATTGGTACCGGTCCCAGAGCTATTATGATTCAGGCGGATGGCGAGCTACCTGGGCCGGAGAAGGCGGAGGGGTGCTGATTAACCAGTCCCCGCATCAGCTGGACCTCTGGCAGTGGACGACCGGCATGATGCCAAAGAGAATTCGTGCATTTTGCGCCTTCGGCAAGTACCGGAACATCGAAGTCGAAGATGACGTGACGGCTTATGCGGAATACGAGAATGGTGCTACCGCCGTGTTTATTACGACAACGGGTGAAGCGCCGGGCACTAACCGATATGAAGTGACGGGGGACCGCGGAAAAATCGTCATCGAGGACGGCAAGCTTACCTTCTGGCGCCTTCGTGTGCCTGAACCGGAATTCAATCGGCAGTTTACCGGGGGCTTCGGCGAACCGGAATGCTGGAAATGCGAGGTGCCGATCTGGGGGGATAATCCGCATCATAGCGGTATTATCCAGAACTTTGCGGATGCCATTTTGCATGGAACGCCATTGATTGCCCCGGGTGAAGAGGGAATCCATGGATTGACGCTGTCCAATGCCATGCATCTGTCCACCTGGACCGACAATTGGGTTGATCTGCCTCTTAACGAAGACCTGTATTACGAAATGCTGCAGGAACGGATCACACATTCTTCCGCTCAGAAAACGGTCAAGGAGATCGGGGCAGTGGATATGAGCAAAACGTTTGGATCCTACTAAATCAAAATCGGGGGGCGCGTGGTATGGACCGCAGTAATGGAATGCTCTATGCGCCGGTGGGCAAAGCCCAGCCGGTGTGCAAGCCCGGAGAGTTTATTTTTGCCGCCATGTCGCTGGAGCATGGCCATATATACGGCATGTGTAACGGATTAATTGAGGCCGGGGCGACGTTGAAGTGGGTGTATGACTCAGACCCCGTGAAGGTTGCGGCTTTTTGCAAGGCTTATCCAAGTGTAACGGTCGCTTCGTCCGAAGCACAGGTGCTTCAGGATGCGGAGGTTCATCTGGTAGCGGCTGCCGCCATTCCTTCGGAAAGATGCGAGCTTGGACTGAAGGTCATGTCGCATGGCAAGGATTATTTTACGGATAAAACGCCTTTCACCACGCTGGAGCAGGTGAACGCTGCTCGCGCGAAAGCCGAGGAGACAGGTAAGAAGTACATGGTCTATTACAGTGAACGGCTGCATGTGGAGAGTGCCGTCCATGCAGGAAGTCTGATCCAGGACGGGGCAATCGGGCGAGTGGTGCAGGTGATGGGAACAGGACCGCACCGATTAAATGCGCCCTCCCGTCCGGACTGGTTTTTCCGTCATCAACAGTACGGCGGCATTCTGTGTGATATCGGCTCCCACCAGATTGAACAGTTTTTGTTTTTTGCGGGCTGCCGCGATGCCAAGGTGCTCAGCAGCAAGGTGGGCAATTATGCGAATCCGGAGTACCCGGAGCTGGAGGATTTTGGAGATGCAACGCTAGTGGGAGACAACGGGGCTACGAATTATTTCCGTGTCGACTGGCTGACACCTGGAGGCCTAGGCACCTGGGGTGACGGAAGAACCTTTATTCTGGGCACAGAAGGATACATTGAGCTTCGCAAATACATCGATATCGCAAGGAATCCGCAGGGCGATCATCTGTACCTGGTTAATGGCGAGGGAGAGTTTCATATGGAGCTTCGAGGCAAGGTAGGCTACCCATTCTTCGGAGAGCTTATCCTGGATTGTCTGGAACGTACGGAACATGCCATGTCCCAGGATCACGCCTTCAAAGCCGGAGAATTGTGCGTGATTGCCCAAAATGAAGCCGTGCGCATTCCATAAAATCATATATAATAGAGAAAACCCCGATACGTTGAGGGTTATATAACTCCAAAATCGCTAAAGGGGCGATTCTCTAGATGACCTCATCTTCCCATATGATGCCGGGATTTGATCGCATGCAGCTGCAAGCGCCGTTTGATCTGATCTATTACAATGAACGGCCGTTGTCGGGCGGGCAGTTTCATTCGCATGCTTTTTATGAGATTTATTATTTTCACGAAGGACGCTGCACTTATTTGATCGGTGATTCCATCTTTGCCCTGAAGCCGGGGGATCTGCTCCTGATGAACGGACTCACGCTCCATTGTCCGAATGTAGAGCCTGATGCCAGATACGTCAGAAGCATTCTGCATTTCGATCCAGCCTGGATTTGCAAGGGGCTTTCGGAGACGGCCAGATCGATATTGCTGGACCCCTTCGAAACGCTGCGTAATCATCGCATGACACTGACAGGGGCAAACCGGGACGAATTCGAAGGGATGCTGGCTGATATACATCGCCTCTCGGCATCCACGGCCGGTTTCCGCCAGGAACGGATGACCTTGCGTATTCAGGAGATGATGTATGTCATCGCGGATTGGTGCCAGGACGCTGTGCAGGATCAGGACTCCATCTCCGAGAAAGAGCGGCATGTCCAGCATGTCGTATCGTTTGTCGAGGAAAACTACATGCATGATCTGACGCTGGAGCGAATCGCCCGCGATATGCATATTACGAAACACTATTTATCCTCCTTGTTTAAGGAGGTTACCGGAACGACGGTGTTTAAATATTTGTATCACCGGCGGATTAACCAAGCTAAAATTTTGCTCAGGCTCCACCCGCATCTCAGCATCACGGAAATCAGCCAGGCGGCAGGCTTCAAGCATTTGGCACATTTCAGCCGGATGTTCAAGGCCATGGTCGGGACGACGCCGGAATATTATCGCAGAAGCGGTGAAGAGCTTCCGTTGACTTGATCGGACTTTTTGGGTATAATAGCCACATTAAAACGGTAATATGAACGCGATGATGAGGATCAATCGTTCCACTTTCGATCATGCAGAGAGCCGGTGTCTGGTGAAAACCGGTTGACGATAGGGATGAACTCGCCTCGGAGCAATGGTGTTAACCCGGCCGCTGGAGGGCTGTATTCCGGCAGATTCGGCCGCTGAAGCACCGTCGTCTCATCCGCGATAAGGATGCAAAGGGAGTGAAAGGCAAAGCATGCCTTTGGCTAACTAGGGTGGTACCACGGGAATCAAACCTCTCGTCCCTAGCGATCAGCGCTATGGATGATGAGGTTTTTTTGTTTTTTTGGGCAATGGCGTAGGCCTTGTCTCTCGACTGTGAAGGAGGAGCAATGAAGTATGACGGACAATCAACCAACCGGCCACGGCTACCAGCCGCAGGCCATCGAACCGAAATGGCAGCAATACTGGGATGAGAACAAAACCTTTAAAACGGAAGATTCATCATCCAAACCGAAATTTTACGCGCTGGATATGTTTCCGTACCCATCAGGCGCAGGCTTGCATGTAGGACATCCGGAGGGGTATACAGCGACTGACATCGTGTCCCGTTACAAGCGGATGCGCGGATACAACGTGCTTCATCCTATGGGATGGGATGCTTTCGGTCTGCCAGCGGAGCAGTATGCAATGGACACAGGCAAACATCCTCGCGAGTTTACCGTGCAGAATATTGATACGTTCCGCCGCCAGATCAAATCTCTCGGCTTCTCGTATGATTGGGACCGTGAGATCAGCACAACCGATCCGGAATATTATAAATGGACCCAGTGGATCTTTATCCAGCTCTATAAGCGCGGCCTTGCCTATGTGGCCGAAGTGCCGGTGAACTGGTGCGAAGCGCTCGGTACCGTGCTTGCGAACGAAGAGGTCATCGACGGCAAGAGCGAACGCGGAGGCCATCCGGTCGTACGTAAACCGATGCGCCAATGGATTCTGCGTATTACCGAATATGCGGATCGTCTGCTTGAGGATTTGGATGAACTGGACTGGAGCGAAAGCCTGAAGGATATGCAGCGCAACTGGATCGGCAAATCCACAGGCGCTGAGGTTCGTTTTGACATCGAAGGTTACGATGGTCATCTGGAGGTGTTCACAACCCGTCCGGATACGCTGTTCGGGGCAACCTACTGCGTCCTGGCGCCGGAGCATGACCTCGTGGATAAGATTACGTCAGCCGATCAGCGTGAAGCCGTAAAGGCTTATCAAGATCAAGCAGCCCGTAAAAGTGACCTGGAACGGACGGATTTGGCCAAGGATAAAACCGGTGTATTCACGGGTGCGTACGCCATCAATCCGGTAAACGGTGCTAAGGTGCCGATCTGGATCGCGGATTATGTGCTTGCCGGCTACGGAACGGGGGCCATTATGGCGGTTCCGGGTCATGACAGCCGCGACTGGGAGTTCGCGAAGCAATTCGGTCTTCCGATTATTGAAGTCGTTCAGGGTGGAAATGTCGAGGAGGAAGCATACAGCGGCAGTGGCGCGCATGTGAATTCCGGCTTCTTGAACGGGTTGGACAATGAAGCGGCTATCCAGGCGATGAATGAATGGCTGGAAAAAGAGGGCAAGGGAAAAAAGAAGGTAACTTACCGTCTGCGCGACTGGCTGTTCAGCCGTCAACGCTACTGGGGTGAGCCGATTCCGATTCTGCATCTGGAAGACGGAACGATGAAGACCGTGCCTGAAGATCAGCTTCCATTACTGCTGCCGGATGTGGATCAGATTAAACCTTCCGGTACCGGCGAATCGCCGCTGGCTAACGTTACGGAGTGGGTGGAAACGGTAGATCCCGAAACCGGCATGAAAGCCCGCCGCGAGACCAATACGATGCCGCAATGGGCCGGCAGCTGCTGGTACTACCTGCGTTACATCGATCCCCGTAATAATGAGGAATTGTGCTCTAAGGAGAAGCAGAAGGAATGGCTGCCGGTTGACCTCTACATCGGTGGTGTGGAGCATGCGGTGCTTCATTTGCTGTATGCGCGCTTCTGGCACAAAGTATTGTATGACCTGGGCGTTGTCGATACGAAGGAGCCTTTCCAGAAGCTGGTCAATCAGGGTATGATCCTGGGCAACAATAATGAGAAAATGAGTAAGTCCCGCGGCAATGTCATCAATCCGGATGATATTGTGAACGAATACGGTGCCGACACGCTGCGCGTGTACGAGATGTTCATGGGGCCGCTGGAAGCGACCAAGCCATGGAACACCAACGGCGTTGAAGGAACACATCGTTTCCTCTCCCGGGTATGGCGCCTGTTCATCGGGGACGACGGTCAATTGAACCCTAAAATCGCGGAAGGCGAGGGTACGGACGAATTCAAACGTACGCTGCACAAAACGATTAAGAAAGTAACGGAAGACTTTGAGCATATGCGCTTTAACACAGCGATCAGCCAGCTGATGGTATTCATCAACGAGGGGTACAAGACGGAAGAGCTTCCGCGCAAAGCGATGGAGAACTTCGTTCAGCTGCTTTCCCCGCTGGCCCCTCACCTGGCTGAAGAGCTGTGGAGCCGTTTAGGCTACACGGAGAGCGTAACCTACGTGCCATGGCCGGAGTATGACGAGGCTTGGACTGTAGAGGCCGAAGTTGAGATTGTCGTTCAAGTTAACGGCAAAATCGTAGAACGTGCCAAAATCTCGAAAGACATGGACCAAGAAGCCATGCAACAACATAGCCTCTCCCTTCCAAATGTCAAGCAGGCGCTGGAAGGAAAGAGTATTCGCAAAGTCATTGCCGTACCGGGTAAACTGGTCAATATCGTGGCCGGTTAATCGTAAAACCGAAGGCAGCATCCAGTTTTGCCAAATCTTCCTCATACTTGTCGTGTGTGGTTTTGATCAATTGGTAGAACAATCCGTTCAGGTTTGAATCCAGCAGTGCCAAAGCCTGGGCCGTGATGCCTCCGGGAACCGCCACCCGCTCTTGCAGCTGTTCGGGGGAGAAGCCCTCCTCCGTTAGCAGCTTGCCGGTGCCAAGCAGCATTTCACCGGCTAATGCATTAAGGGTCCTGCGGTCGATTCCGGTCATTTCAACGGCAGCGTCGATCCATTTTTCCATGAATAAACTTAAAAAAGCAGGCCCGCAGCTGGAGAAATCGGAAGTGATTCGCGTGTGCGATTCCAGTATCTCAACGGGCCTGCTGATATAAGACAGGAGGCTTTCTATAAGCTGCCTGTCTTCTTCTTTTATTCGGGAACCGTACATGCATAACGATGCTCCGCCTCCAGTTAAGTTGGTGATGCTCGGTATGATTTTTGCCACCTTGCAGGGCAGTGATGATTCCAGATGGATCAATTGGACCGGACTCGTGATGGATATCGCGATTTGCCGGGCTTCAAGCCGGCCTTTGATTTCGCTGATGACAGATTTGAATTCAAGCGGTTTGATACATAAGAATAGCAGGTCGCTCTGAGAAGCCGTCTCCGTGTTACAGCTGCATACCGTCAGACCGGGATGACGTTTTGCCAGCTGCAGCGGCTTTTCAGGGCTTCGGTTGCTGACCCGAATCTGCTCAGGCAGGAGTGCGCCCGATTGAATGAAGGCATCGATCAACAGACTACCCATGCTGCCCGTACCGATAAAACCGACCTTCATGTGTATGTTCCCTCCTTTCGCGCTTTACGGCAGAAATGTACCGTCCTTACGTTTAATGTATGCGGGGAAGATGCCGATTCATGACGGTTTTTCATGCGATTTCGGTAGGGAAACCGAAGAATATTCATGGGTTTGTACCAAATGAACTTTAATGATAAGGAGAGGTCATAGATGAAACGGATATCTTTAGGTTGGAGTCTTGCCGCGACGATAGCCGGCTGTGGGTTTATCTTGTTTGCCGGCGGTACGGATCCGGGGATCGAGGGCTGGCAGCCGCTAAACGATCAGCTGGAGCAGGTGTTTGCCATCGAAGATAATGCGGGTGTGAAGACGTCCGGGGCTGATTCCCGGCATAAGGATGTGGAACCGGCTGAAGCCTCTGCTGAAGCCGGAACAGATTCGAAGAATGCTGCAAAGACCGCTCAGGCTGGGCAAATCGAACCTGCAAGTAACGTGAAGGACCCCATGCCAAACCACGACCAAGGTGGGGCAGGGAGCAGTGTAGCAGATCATACGGCTCCTTCTTCAGCTTCTGCCCAATCTGCTTCGTCCTCGGTTCCGCCTCAGGCTGAAGATGTCGGTCAGCAGTTACAGCAACAAGCCCCTGTTAACCGTACAGCGCAGCCACCAGCAGCTCCGGATTCATCCGGGTTGATTAATGTCAACACGGCGGATGCTGCAGCGCTTATGGAGCTGCCTGGCATTGGCGAAGCGAAGGCCAAGGCCATTATTGATTACCGGAATCAGTTCGGTCCATTTCGAAGTCAGGCTGACTTGATGAACGTAAAAGGCATCGGGCCCAAAATGCTGGAGAAGATGAAGCCTTACGTCGGACTTTAGCTATGTGCTACAATAAAGGGGATATTGATAAGGAACAGGTGACAGATGATGAGTGCAGATCAACGTAAAGATTGGGATACTTATTTCATGGATATTGCCTTTATGGTTTCTACCCGCTCTCAATGCCCGCGTCGTCATGTCGGTGCGGTGCTGGTGCAGGGGAAGAAACTGCTCGGAACGGCTTATAACGGCGCGCCGATGGGAGTGCCTGATTGCTCGGAAGCGGGTTGTATGATCGCTGAGGATTATGAATTGGTTGTACAGGACGGCAAGGAGAGCATGGTGAAGAAACAGCGCTGCATCCGGACTATTCATGCCGAGCAGAATCTGCTGCTATTCACGGACCGGATCGATAGGGAAGGCAGTACGGTGTACGTGACGGATGAGCCCTGCTGGACCTGTGCGAATATGCTTGCCAACAGCGGCATTGTCGAGGTTGTGTTCCACCGTCCTTATCCGAAGGATTCGGGCAAGGTGTCCCGCATGATGGAACAGAAGGGGATTTTGTTCCGGCAGCTTGAAGCGTATGAGCCGCCGCGCGAAACCTTGATGACGGTAGCGGAATGATTCATGAATATAAGGTTACGGAAAAAAATGAATAGAAAGTCACAGAGGAAGGACCTTTGTCTGCCATATGCAGGCAAAGGTTCTTTTTCATTTAATGATGAAGGGATTTGTTCAGATCATGAAGCGAAGGCCGTTACTTGTGTTTACCGTGTTTTGGGTAATCGGCAGTGGTGCCGCATGCCTGTACGATGGATGGAGGCTGGCCTTGATTGCTGCCGGGCTGATTCTCATACTGCTTGCTGTATGTCATTGGGCGGGGGCGGGGCGTCTTTTTTCACTTTGCATGCTGTTCTCCTTGTGCGTGTCGGGTACTTACTGGGAATGGCATGACGCGGCAAATGTAAGTGATCTCGAGAAGGTCCTCTCCGGGGAGACATCGACGGATACCGTTCCCATTACTGCGTTCGGTGTAATCATATCCCCTATAGAAGCGGATGGTGACCGTGCGGATTTCAATGTTTCACTGCATCAAGCAGCTCTCACGCTAGCCGAGCCTCCAGCGCCGCAAAAACAAGCGAATCCGGATAACGGCACCATGCTGAAGACGGATGATATCGTGAGGGTTCAAGTAAAACTTTTGGACAAAAAGGAGCTGGAGATCGTTAACCGTTGGCAGCGCGGGGACCGCATCGAGCTGACGGGAGAGTTGCAAAAACCTGGAGAAGCCCGCAACTTTGATGGATTTGATTATCTTCAATATTTGCGAACCCAGAATATTCATTGGATGATCAAAGTGAAAGGCTCTGAACAAGCGCAGGTTACCCCGCCTGACAGCTGGAATTTAGGTCATATTCTACGATGGACTGATGCCGTTCGCGAGAAGCTCGGGGGCAAGCTGGATCAATTGTACGACGGAATCCATGCAGGTTATATGAAGGGACTTGTCATTGGCAATCAGGATGATCTGGATCCCGACACGTTTATGGAGTTCTCGCGTTTGGGATTGACTCATATTCTTGCGATATCGGGCATGCATGTGGCTGTGGTTGTGGGATGCCTCTTATTCGTATGCACAACCCTTCGAATGACGAGGGAGACCTCGCTGACTGTGGTCATGTGGCTGATTCCCGTATATGTCCTGCTTACCGGGGCGAGTCCTTCTATCGTCCGTGCCGGGATCATGGGGATGATCGGTTTGTATGCCGCACGGCGGCGACTTTTGAAGGATGGACTGCATATTCTTAGTGTTGCCGCGCTCGCTATGCTGCTGTGGAACCCGTATTTTCTTGTAAACGTCAGCTTTCAGTTGTCATTCATCGTGACTGCGGGCTTGATGATATTCGTACCGAAGCTGATGCCGCTGCTGACATTCTTGCCCCGCTGGCTTGCGGGAACCGTCGGAATCACGGTCGTAGCGCAGTTGATCTCCTTTCCCCTTACCATTTATTATTTCAACCAAGTGTCGCTGATATCGGTCTTTGCCAATTTGATCCTGGTTCCGGTTATTAGCCTTGTCGTTCTTCCGTTAGGAATGGTGTCTTTGCTGATGGGGTGGGTATGGATGGGAGGAGCTGGCTGGTTGGCGGCTGTAACGGAATGGCTAAACCAAATAACGTTCCGAATCGTTGAATGGATGAATGGTTCATCCGCTTTTATGACATTGTGGCCATCCCCGTCGTTAGCCTGGATTCTGTGTTATTTTGTTGTTCTGTATTCATTGCTGTCCATTCTGAAGAAGAGATCCGGAAGTCGCGAAGAAGAGCGGAGCGGGTCGGATGATACCGTTCCATTGGCAGGATACGTACCCTTGGATAGTAAAAGAAGCTTGTCTGGGGCAACCGGCGTGTTTCCGCTTGTGGATCAATGGGCCGGTGCGTTGCGATGGAGAGGTTTTCTTCGCGCCAGTGATTATATCGAACGCTACGCAGCGAGAACTGCGATCGTTTTGCTGTCCGGAGCTATGGTTTTTCTGCTGTACGGCGGCTATCAATCTCCATCTATGCACGGAGCGGGGCTAGTGCAATTCCTGGATGTGGGACAAGGGGATGCGATATTGGTAACAACACCTGAAGGCAAGCACGTACTCATTGACGGTGGTGGAACGGTGAATTTTCGGAAGGAAAAGGATGCCTGGAGGGAAAGGAAGGCTCCGTACGAGGTGGGAGCGAAGGTGGTGGTTCCGTTGTTGAAAAAACGGGGCGTGCACCAGCTTGAGGCTGTCATCATGACCCATGGAGACCAGGATCATATAGGCGGTCTGCAGGCGGTTTTGCAGGAAATCCCCGTAAAATCGGTTGTGTTCAATGGGACCTTGACCGAATCCGCCACCTTCGGAAAACTGATGTTAACGGCCGTTCAGCAGGGCATCCCCATTTACGAAGCAGGAGTTGATCGGGAAGTATGGAAGCTTGACAGTCATACGGAAATACAATTTTTAGCTCCTGTTTCCCCAGAAAGTGGAGAAACGATAAAACCATTACCGTTGATTAAGGAGCAGAATCATGCTTCACTAGTATTTGTCCTTCAAATGAACGGCAGCCGTTTCTTATTTACAGGTGACACGGACCAAGCCGCCGAACATAAAATATTGCTGCACCTGGAGGAACGATCTCCACAAGATGATTTAGTTTCACGGCGTGCTGCTGCCGATGACCGGATCGATGTCATGAAGGTTGCCCATCACGGAAGCAAAACCTCGACATCCGCGCTATGGCTGAATGCATGGAAGCCGAAGGCATCGGTTATTTCCGCTGGCGTCAACAATATGTACGGCCACCCTCATCCGGATGTGGTAGGACGGTTGGAACGTTCCTCGACGCTCATCTATCAGACCAACCTTCAAGGTGAAATACAGATGAGGATCAAGGAGGGACATATTGAGACGCGTACGAAGCTTCCGTAAAGGCAGCCGCTGTCCTTGGGACATCGATTCGTAGTATGATCTTTTATAGGAAAATGCAGCGGTGACTATCATCTTTATATTTGGTATAGTTAGATGAAGTTTCTAAAAAAATAATAGGTTACATACTGCAACATTTTTTTTATTCTATCCGTCTGTATGTATGCAGGGAGAGGGGGATCCACTGTGGTGGAGCAGGGACTCATAAGAGCCGCTCAATCGGGCGATCGCGACGCTCTAATCACCCTATTGCGAGAAATTGAGCAACATGTTTACCGAACTGCTTATTATATTTTAAACAATGAACAGGATGCCATGGATGCAGCCCAGGAAGCACTTATACGTGTATATACGAAGATTAACTCCTACGAGGAGAAGGCTCAGTTCAAAACTTGGGTCCAACGGATTGTCACCAACATATGCATTGATAAATTCCGCAGGACCAAGCCGACGGTTTCCATCGATGAACATGATCTGGTGTTTCGGGATAATCTCGATGTAGAACGGGAAGTGATGTCGGGATATTTGGCCCAGGATATTCAGGAAGCCATTAATCAACTGCCGGATCATCATCGCACGGTCATTGTCTTAAGGTATTTGCAGGATCTATCCTACAACGAAATTGCTGATTGTCTGAACCTCCCGCTCAATACGGTGAAATCCTATTTGTTCAGGGCCAGGCAGCAGCTGCAGAATATGCTCCAAGAGCATCAGAAAGGTGGTGTATCAGGATGAATTGCCAAGAGGTGGTGGAACGTATGCACCGGTATTTGGACCGGGATCTCACTTCGGAGGAGACGGCCCAAATGTACCAGCATATTGCCGTGTGCCCCATGTGTGCGGAGACCTTTAATATATTGAAATCATTGAACAGAGAGCTTGAGGATCTTCCGGCCGTAACCCCGCCTGTCAGTCTGGTAGACGCTATCATGCCTAGACTGGATGCCATCGACCGTGATCGCCAGAACCTTGTTGAACCTCCAGGCGTGAAAAGCCAGGAGTCAGCCGAAATGATGCCGGAAATGCGGCGTCCGCGACGTGCGGGCAGCTGGTTAAGCACGATTGGCGGGAGAACTGCTATCGGGGCCGCCGCGGCTGTGCTTATTTTCGGCGTAGCGATCTTTAATAATGAACCGAAGATGTTATCCGATGCGGAGATTCCATACGAAGAGGCAAGCACGACCAGCGCCGGGGCGAATGACGACTCGGCTGCGACGCAGAGTCAGGAAATGGCTCAGCCGTTCGCTGCCGATGGCGGTGCGGAGACGGGTGGTAGTTCAGAGAATCAGGGAAGCGATCCGTCCGCAAGTCTGCGGAGTTCGCCATCGGAATCGACATCGGAAGCCAATTCCGACCCTGCTCCGAATGATACGAAGGCAACGCCGGAACCAACGGATGCGGCTAATGGTACCAAGAAAGATGGTGCAGCACCCGATACTTCGGTCCAAAAGAAAGATAATGGGGAACCTCAAGCGTCAGACCAACCTGCAACGAGCAACAATGAGGTACCAAAAAACAATACCACAAGTCCGTCTGACCCTCCCGCCAGTGAACCTGAGCAGGACTCTGAGACCATGGATGCCCAGACTTCGCCTACGGAATCGGCAGATACCTCGTCAGAGATGCTGCCTCCAATTAGCGATCCTTCCGGCGATGCAGGCACGGGAAGCACGGAATCATCCGACAGGTCAACCGGATCGTACCAAGGACTGGCGATGGTACCGGAGCAGTGGTCGTCCCCGGACGGTCTCTACCGAGCTTCGCTTGAAGCCGATCATCTGATTATCTATCGTCTGCCATCGGGAAGCCAAACTTCGCCTGAGGCGGTTGAAACGGTTGAGACGATTCCGCTCGGCGGAAGCTGGGTATCCGGTCAATGGTCAGAGGACGGCTTAACGTTTAAGTACAAGGTGCAGACCCATAACGAATTGGTTGAATCCGTCTATACCGTTGAGAAGTCTCAGCCACCGGCGTCTACGGGGCAGAAGCAGCCTAAACCATAGAAATGTTCAGAGATATATACAATCGGTTCACCAATGCCGGGAGATATGAATACACTATATATTAGAGAGAGCATGATACCAACTACCGTCGTATGACCGGCGGCGAGGTGTTTCTAGAGCATACTTGCCGGCGTTTATATAGATGTGTTGGGACGAAGGGACCTTGCCGCTGCCAAAGCCGAGGTCTCTTTGTTTTCGTATGGGCGATTTCATTTTTATGCTTGTCGTCTATCGCATTCAGGCACTCTTTTTTGGTATAGTGTACAGAGTAGAAAGGGGGGACGCCGATGGATGCCAAAGCGGCGGCCAAGGCGGTTAAGCAGGGAGATGTATCTGCCGTCTATTTGTTGTATGGCAGCGAGAAATTTCAAATGAAGGAATTCGCCGAATTTCTGGAAGCCCAGCTGATCCCGAAAGAAGACCGTGATTTTGCCCTTGTTCATATGGATTTAGGGGAAGTTCCGATTCAAACGGTTATTGAAGAAGCGGAGACGGTTCCTTTTATGGTTCAGAAAAAACTGATCATGGTGAGGGATACGGCATTTTTTACCGCAGCAAAAGATAACGGGAAAGTGGATCATCGTCCAGAGGCTTTGCTGGATTATTTGACCAATCCTGCTGATTATAGCGTGATTGTCTTTATGGTTGGACAAGAAAAGCTGGATGAACGCAAAAAGGTAGTCAAGGCAGTCAAGAAATCGGGGGTTGCATTGTCCTTCATGCCTTTGGGCGGAGAGGATTTGATTCGCTGGGTGGACAAGCAGGTGAAGAAAAGTGACTGCACGCTGCGGGAAGGTGCGGCAGAGGCGATCGTGCGAAATGCGGGAACCAGTCTTCAGGCCTTGTCAGGCGAGATCGAAAAGCTGTGTTTATATGCCGGTGCTGGCGGAGCGATTGATGTCGCAACCGTGGATATGCTGGTGGCGCGAAGCACGGAACAGAATGTGTTTGCGCTAGTAGAGGATATTGCAAATCTCCGATTGGACAAGGCACTCGGCATCTATTACGAGCTGCTGAAGCAGCGCGAGGAGCCGATCAAGATTGCGGCGCTGATTACCAGACAGTTTCGGATTATTCTGCAGGTGAAGACTCTATCTACCCAGAGCTACTCGCAGCAGCAAATTGCTTCCCAGATCGGATTGCATCCCTATGCGGTGAAGATTGCGGGCGAGCAAGCCCGCAAGTTTGAGACGGCACGCCTTGAAGGCATACTCAACCATCTGGCGAATCTGGATTACCAGATGAAGACGGGGGCCGTGGATAAGGTGCTGGGGATTGAATTGTTTCTGCTGCGGCTTGGGGCTTAACATAACATATCCGCAACAAGTTAAGAGCGTATGGCCGCGGGAGCAGTCGTACGCTCTTTTTCTCTAGAGATCAGAAAGTATGAACTTCAGAGGCTTACCAACTTGATCTCGCGAGAAAAAAATCCGCTATATGCGGTTGTCTACCGAGAAGAGTACGTCGATCAACATACCACAAAAAGCCCTGAGCAGCGTGAACTGTTCAGGGCTTTTTCCATGTCGTATTCAACAAACGTTACTTACGCCTGGGACGTAAGAGCGTTCAGTCTTTTCGCCAGACGGGACTTCTTGCGGGCAGCTGCGTTCTTATGGATCAGGCCCTTCGTAACGGCTTTATCAAGCTTCTTGGAAGCAGCTTGGAAAGCAACTTTAGCAGCTTCGATTTCTGTACCGTTCAACGCTACGTCAGCAGTTTTAACAGCTGTGCGAAGCGCGGATTTTTGAGAAATGTTAAGCGCGTGGCGTTTGTCACTTGTCTTTACACGTTTAATCGCGGATTTGATGTTTGGCATTACATTCACCTCCTGTAAGGCATTTCAATAGAGCGAAATGATTCACAACTTAAAATATTTTAGCATGGGGGTGGACAAAAAGCAATACTCATTCGGACTTCTGCATAATCTCTCCCCTACTCTCGCACACTACTAGCAATATGAGGAGGAGTGTGAATTTATATGGATCTGGATCTGCAAAAATATTCGGTCCGAACGGACCTGGCGGTGGAATCAAGAGAACTGGCGGGAGGCAAAGGGAGTGCGCCCATTCCTGGTGTGATGGAGGATGTGGTGCAGGAGGACGGAATCAAGATTACAAGGCTGGACGTGGAGAACGATGCAGCCTCTAAGCAAATCGGAAGAGTAAAGGGCCATTATGTCACGTTGGAGGTGCCCGATCTTCGCAAGGGTGATACGGGGCTTCAGGATCAAGTGTCTGTTGTCTTCGCACGTGAGTTTGAGGCATTCTTGTCCCGGATCGGGATCGGACCCAAGGCAAGCGTGCTCATTGTCGGGCTTGGCAACTGGAACGTGACGCCGGATTCCCTGGGACCGCTTGTGGTGGAGAACGTGATGGTAACCCGTCAGTATTTCGAGTTGATGCCGGATCGCGTGGCGCCAGGCTATCGTCAGGTCAGTGCCGTAGCGCCAGGCGTGCTCGGTCTGACAGGGATTGAATCAAGCGAAACGGTTCAAGGCATTGTGGAACAAATCCGTCCTGAGCTGATCATCGCCATTGACGCTCTAGCTTCGCGTTCGCTGGAGCGGGTGAATACGACCATCCAGATTGCGGATATCGGAATCCACCCCGGCTCTGGCGTCGGCAATAAGCGCAAGGGATTGACGCAGGAGATTCTCGGGGTCCCCTGCATTGCGATCGGAGTTCCGACCGTCTGCTATGCTTCCACCATCGTTAATAACGCGATTGAGCTCATGAAATCCCATTTTGGCGAAGGTGCGCCGGAGACGGGCAAAATTATGGGCATGCTCCATGATATACCTGAAGGTGACCGTCTGGCGCTGGTGAAGGAAGTTCTGGAGCCGCTGGGCCATGACCTTATCGTAACGCCCAAGGAGATTGACGAATTTATAGAGGACATCGCCAATATCGTGGCAACCGGCCTGAACGCAGCGCTGCATGAGGCTGTGGATCCCGGCAATGTAGGCGCGTACACTCACTAACCCGGTATAAAAGCTCCGAATCTATCGGAGCTTTTATATTTTTCATGGATCTAGTTCTATCGATTCTCCCCGGTTCATAGATTTGAAATATAAGAGATTACAGAGTCGCGGGAACGGCGGAAAGATGGCCGTTATAGCTCCCGGCGAACCGAGGAGGACATCGTTATGAACAATCGCAAGTTTCGCATCTGGAATATTGCCAGACTGAAACGAAAGGTTATGGAAGGTCTGAGCATGGGTCGAACGCTCGTTATATTGATGCTAGGCTCTCTTATATTTTTTATTTTGCTAGGGCTCGGAGGGATGGCGGAACAGCGGATGAATTCCTCGCCCGTATCGTCAATGAAAGGGTTGGCGGCTTCGTTATCCAGCCATTTTTTCATTGATATGATCGGCATGGAGATGCCGCATATGACGGCTTCCAAAGAGACCTCAAGCTTCTCCGGCGAGAAAATGTCGACCTTCGTCTTTGAACTGCTTACGAGCGTGAACCCGAGGGACCCGAAAAGCCTTCTTGCGGGAGAACTGCCAGGCATGAAGGCAAATCAACCGGTACAGCTGTCTCACGGCTCCGGAAATGAGGATGGGGAGGCACCGGCGGATTACCGGCCGGATCCCGCGGAGGGGCAGGCGGAAGGCGATCCTGCTGATGCCGGGGAAGAGCCGCCGCAAGGCGGTCGGGGAGATATCGGCAATGAAGGCAATGGCGAGGATGCCCCGGATCAGGGTACAGAGAACGAGCCGGGCAGTAAGAATGAGCCTGGAAACACATCTAAGGACGGAAAGTCCACGAATGGAAAGAAAGCCGTTCTCATCTATCATTCTCACCCACAGGAAGCATATAACCCGCTGCTCTCGCATCCATCTGACAATCCGGGGGCTGTATCCCCGAGTAAAAACGTCATGCTGGTAGGCAGCTTTCTGAGTAAAAGACTTGAAGCCAACGGAATTGGCACCCTGCATGATAAAAGCGACTATCAATCTACCATCGAAGGGTACAATTACAACTTTTCTTATAAATACTCGCGCCAGATGGTCATGGAGGCCATGTCCCAGAACGACGGCATTCATTACCTGATTGATATCCATCGGGATTCGCAGCGCTATAACAAAACGACGGCAACCGTCAACGGCGTTAACTACGCCAAGGTTTACTTCATCATCGGACATGCGAACGAGAATTGGAGACAGAACGAGGCGTTTGCAAGCAAAATCAATGCCAAGCTGGAACAGTCCTATCCCGGGGTATCTCGGGGCGTGTGGGGCAAATCGGCGGATCAAGGGAACGGGGAATATAATCAATCCCTGTCACCGAACAGCATCCTGATTGAAATCGGCGGCATCGATAATACGAAGGAAGAATTGCAGCGGACGGCTGAAGCGTTGGCGGACATCATTGCAGATGTGTACTGGCAGGAACAAGAGGCGGAGAAAGCCAGCGTGAAAAAAGACAATGATCAAACGAAGAAGCAGTCCGCTTCGACGGCAACCAAGGGCGGAAGCAAAAAAGGTACGGAGGATCAAGCAGCCAAAGCAGGTTAACAGCCGGCGGCAACTGCGGAGCAAGAGTGAACGGGTAAATCGGGGAGGGACTCAGTGATGTCAAGAATGGGAAAACGGTTGGTGGCTCTTATCATATGGACAGGCATCGGCATATTGGTCGGCATGCAGCTTGGTGGGGCAAAGGCACCAGTACCGGGAGACGGTACGGGAATTGTGCAAACTGTGCAGCAAGACCATATTCAGGATCCGCAAGGCGGGGCTGCCCAAGGGAATGGATGGGGAGGGACACGCAAGAACCCTCCCGTATCAGAGTCCGCTGTTCTAGAACAAGACGCTCGTAAGACACTGTCCGAATATGAGCCTATGCCAAGCGACATCCTGCTTCCCGAACGCTCGCAGCCGCCTGCCGATGTGCTTGCCGATAAGACGGCAGGACTGCTCCAGCAGCTGTCTGACAAAAGCATACGCTGGGTCGTGTCGATGTTCGGATCGATCACGGAATAAATTCACCTTATTCTCAGCATTGCTGTGCATCCCCTCAACTGGTATAATAAGTTGATTCAAACATCTGGTGGTTGTTGGGGGTAAGGCATGACAGACGCACAAGTTAGACAACAAAAAATTCGTAATTTCTGTATTATTGCACATATAGACCATGGGAAATCGACGCTTGCTGACCGTATCCTGGAATTTACGGGTGCATTAACTACGCGTGAAATGCAAGAGCAGGTACTGGATCAGATGGATCTGGAGAGAGAGCGCGGGATTACCATCAAGCTGCAGGCCGTTCGCCTGAATTACAAATCCGATGACGGCGAGGAGTATATATTGAACCTGATTGATACTCCAGGGCACGTCGACTTTACGTATGAGGTATCCCGAAGCCTGGCCGCTTGTGAAGGCGCGCTGCTCGTAGTGGATGCTGCACAGGGAATTGAAGCGCAGACATTGGCCAACGTATATTTGGCACTGGATAACAATCTTGAAATTCTGCCCGTTATTAACAAAATTGACCTGCCAAGCGCCGATCCCGAGCGGGTGAAGCAGGAAGTTGAGGATGTCATCGGACTGGATGCCAGCGATGCGGTATTAGCTTCTGCCAAGGCGGGTATCGGAATCAAGGAAATTCTGGAGCAGGTGGTTCAGAAAGTGCCTGCGCCAACTGGCGATTCGGAAGAACCGTTGAAAGCGCTGATTTTCGACTCCCATTATGATCCTTATAAAGGTGTCATCGTATATGTCCGCGTTATTGACGGAAGTATCAAAGCCGGCTCCAAGATCAAGATGATGGCCACCGGCAAAACCTTCGAGGTCATTGAGGTGGGGGCGTTTAAGCCGCGCATGTCCATCGTGGACGAGCTTAACGTCGGAGATGTCGGTTTCATCGTGGCTGGCATCAAGAGCGTTGGCGATACGCAGGTCGGTGATACGGTAACGGATGCCAAGCGTCCGACGGCCCAGCCGCTCCCGGGTTACCGCAAAATCAACCCGATGGTATTCTGCGGTCTGTATCCAATCGAAACGTCAGACTACAATGATCTTCGCGAGGCACTCGAGAAGCTGCAGCTTAATGATGCATCGCTAAGCTTTGAGCCGGAGACATCCAGCGCGCTCGGATTCGGTTTCCGTTGCGGATTCCTGGGCCTACTGCACATGGATGTCATTCAGGAGCGGATTGAACGCGAGTTTAATATACCGCTGATTACGACGGCGCCGAGCGTGATTTACCGCATTACGCTGACGAACGGGGAGCAGATCCAGATCGATAACCCGTCCCATTATCCTGAGGTCGGCAAGGTCGATTATGTCGAAGAGCCTTATGTTAAAGCAGGCATTATCGTTCCGAACGATTACGTCGGGGCGATCATGGAACTCTGCCAAAATAAACGCGGCGAATTCGTAAATATGGAATACCTGGACACAACGCGCGTTACCATTACCTATGAAATTCCGTTGTCGGAAATCGTGTATGATTTCTTCGACCAGTTGAAGTCGAGCACCAAAGGATATGCTTCGTTTGACTACGAGCTGTCCGGGTACCGTCGATCCAACCTGGTCAAAATGGATATTTTGCTCAATGCCGAGCAAGTGGATGCCTTGTCCTTTATTGTGCATAAGGACCGTGCATACCACCGCGGCCGGGCGATTTGCGAAAAGCTGCGCGAGCTGATTCCTCGTCAAATGTTCGAGGTGCCGATTCAAGCTTCTGTCGGTACCAAGGTTGTGGCCCGTGAAACGGTTAAAGCGATGCGCAAAAACGTTCTTGCCAAATGTTACGGCGGTGACATCTCCCGTAAACGGAAACTCCTTGAGAAGCAGAAGGAAGGTAAGAAGCGGATGAAGCAAGTCGGCAGCGTGGAAGTGCCGCAGGAAGCCTTCATGGCGGTACTGAAAATCGACGACAAGTAATTTTGCCTAGGAATGGCAGGCCTGCGAGGTAACGGGCTGGGCTGGTCCTACGGATATAGTCTGATGAAGTAAATGATGGGGAAAGCCGATTCTCGGCTTTCCTTTCTTTCATTCCAAGAGGCATAGCGTTATAGTAGAGAAGGAACTTTTGAGAAGTTACTTTAAGTAAGTCATGCCAGAGGTGTACATGAGGGGGCAAGAAAAGAATGACGGCAAACAATCAACGGACGGAAGCGGTGTACATTCACATTCCGTTTTGTACCAATAAATGTTTTTACTGCGACTTCAATTCCTATGTATTGAAGGATCAGCCGGTGATGGATTATCTGCGGGCGCTGGATAAGGAGATGGAGCTGACCGTTCAGGCCAACCCGCCGGGACGAATCAAAAGCATTTTTGTAGGCGGCGGGACCCCTACGGTGCTGAAGCCAAATGAAATGGAATACTTCCTGCAGAGCGTGAAGCGCCATTTTCCGGAATGGTCCGATCGTATTGAATTTTCGATGGAAGCGAATCCCGGCACCACGGATTTGGAGAAACTGTCCGTCATGCGTGAAGGCGGCGTGAACCGGATCAGCTTCGGGGTGCAGGCCTTCCAGAACAGCTTGCTGACCGGCATCGGCCGAATTCACGATACGGATGATGTGTATCGAAGTCTCGAGAACGCCAGAGCAGCAGGCTTTGATAACATGTCCATTGATTTGATGTTCGGTCTCCCGAACCAAACGCTGGACATGCTTGCGGAAAGCGTGGATAAGGCGCTAGAGCTTGGACTCCCGCATTATTCAATCTACAGCTTGAAGGTTGAAGAAAATACGCTGTTCCATACGATGTACCAGCGAAACCAGCTGCCGCTTCCGGATGAGGAGGACGAGCTGAATATGTATCTTCTATTAATGGAGCGGATGAAGGCTGCCGGATATAAACAGTATGAGATCAGTAATTTTGCCAAACCCGGCTTTGAAAGCCGGCATAACATGACGTACTGGCGCAACGAGGATTATTATGGCTTGGGCGCGGGAGCGCACGGATACGTCGGTCGGCAGCGCCATGTGAACATCAAAGGCGTCAACCCATATAATGAAGCAGCGAATCAAGGACTTCCGCGATTGGAGAGCTTTGAGGTTTCAAGGGAAGAAGCGATGGAGGATTTCCTCATGGTTGGGCTCCGAGTGCTGGATGGCGTGTCGCGCAGCCGATTCCGGCAGCAATTCGGGACTTCCATGGAAGAAGTATTCGCTGGCCCGCTTAATAAAATGGTAGGTGCGGGACTTCTCGACTCCACTGATGACGGATATAAACTGAGCAGTAAAGGCATTTTGTTTGGCAACGATGTGTTCGCCGAATTTATAGGCAGCTTGTCAGCAAATTAATCTATTGAACTTATATGCGCTCTGTTGTATATTTATTCATAACATGACGGAGCGTGTAAAGGGGAGACGGACACCATGTCGGCGGTATGCAGAAAGGCGAAGTTAGAAGATGTCGAGCCGCTGTATCAGATGATTCAGGGTTATGCGGAAAAGGGGATTATGCTGCCCCGGTCCAAAAAAGTGCTGGAGAAACAAATAGGGGAATTCGTTGTAGCCGAATCCGAAGGGAACGTGATCGGCTGCGGTTCGTTGTGTCAGCTGGGAAATGATCTGGTGGAGATTCGTTCACTCGGTATCTCTGATGGTTATAAAGGGCAAGGAATCGGCTCCATGCTGGTGGACTCCCTTCTGGAAGAAGCGAAACGTCGTGAGCTTCCGAAAGTGATGGCTTTGACGTATGAGGTATCCTTTTTCATCAAAAACGGCTTTGCCGTCGTGGAGAAGGAGATTTTTCCGGAGAAAGTATGGACCGACTGCATTCACTGCAAGAAGCAGCATGCATGTGACGAAATAGCTGTTCTTAAAGTACTGAACTGACTTGACAATCCTCAGGTCGGTTTGGTATTTTTGTTATATCGGTTAGCACTCGATGGCGATGAGTGCTAACGAAAGTGAAAATAAGCAGTCAGCAAGGAGGGGAGCGACATGTTAACAGATCGTCAACGCATGATTTTGAATGCCATTGTGGATGACTATATCCGTTCTGCCGAACCGGTTGGTTCAAGAAGCATTTCCAAACGCGGGGATGTCGGATACAGTCCGGCAACCATTCGTAACGAGATGGCTGATCTGGAGGAACTCGGCTTTCTGGAGCAGCCTCATACATCAGCTGGACGAATTCCGTCACATAAAGGATATCGTTATTATGTTGATCATCTCACGTCGTCGTTTTCCTTGAACCCTGCGGAACTGCATATGATGAAATCCTTTTTTGCAGAAAAGCTGAACGTGATGGAGCAGATGATACAGCATACAGCCGGCATTCTGTCTCAGATGACTAATTACACTTCCATCCTGCTGGGACCGGAAGTTTTTCATACGTCTTTGCGTCACTTCCAGCTTCTTCCTCTTCATGAGGATCAAGCGGTAGCCATCATCGTAACCAGCACAGGGCAAGTCGAGAACAAAATTGTTTCGATTCCGCAGGGTGTATCCGTTTCGGATCTGGAGCAAGTGGTAAATCTTCTGAACAAAAAGCTGGTCAATGTGCCTCTATATAAACTCAAGACCCGTTTGTATACGGAGATTGGCGAGGAAATGCAGCGGCATATTTCACATTATGAAGATCTCATGAGTATGCTGGATATCGCCCTCAACAATGAACCAGACCATCGCGGCGTATATCTCAGCGGCACGACCCACATGCTGAATCAGCCGGAGTTCAAGGATGTTGATAAGGTAAGGGAAATTTTCGAGCTTCTGGAGCAGACACCTGCACTGATGAAGCTCATGGCCCCTGCTCCCGGTGAGCATGGTGTCCAGGTGAAGATCGGTACGGAGAATACGCATGAAGCGATTTCCAATTGCAGTTTGATCACTGCGACTTATTCGATCGACGGAAAAGCGCTAGGTTCGATTGGCATTCTCGGTCCTACAAGAATGGAATATGCACGGGTGATCGGCATCTTGAATGTGTTATCCCATGACCTGACGAAGCTGCTGTCACACTGGTACAAATAAAGGAGTGAGACAGATGAGCCAAGGACAACATAGCCAAGTGGACGGAGATGAACGTTATTCTACGCTATTGAACAACAGTAATGCCGTCCGGGCCGTCACGTCCGCTGTAGAAGGCACGCTTGGTCCCAAGGGGCTCGACGTGATGCTGGTGGGTCCCCGCGGCGAAGTGGTCATTACGAATGATGGGGTGACAATTCTGGATAAAATGGATGTCACCCACCCGGCAGCGCGCCTTCTCATTCAGGTGGCACGAGCGCAGCAGGAGAAAATCGGCGACGGAACCACAACCGCTACCGTGCTTGCAGGCGCACTCGTGCAGGAAGGAGTCTCCCGCATAACCCGCGGGGTGCCTGCTTCCAAGGTGGTGGAAGGACTGCGTCAGGGAATTGAGAAGTCGATGCAGCTCTTAACCAAACGGGTTCGGCAGATTGACGGATTGGATGATCCGCTTCTGGAACGGACGGTGTACGTTGCGGGGCGGGAACGGAAGGACATCGTGGAGCTGATTATGCAAGCCGCGCGGAAAGCCGGAATCACCCGTCTTCAGGACTCATCCTACTCGCTTGCAGACAGTATAATTGCCCTGGAGAATGCCGAGAATGAAGTGTTCGAGGGGGTGCTGCTCCGGCAGCGGCCGATCTTCGCCCGCGAGTCCAAGTCTTATGACGATGCAAAAGTGTTGGTGCTGTTTGATTCCCTGGAGCCGGATGAGATTGATGAAGAGGCGCTCACAACCGAAGCCGGATTTGCGCAGTATATGGACCTCCGAAAAGTGTTTGCTTCCGATTTAGAGAGATTGTCCGAACTGTCCGTAAAACTCATCCTGCTTGAAAAAGGCATCCATCCGGATGCGGAGCAGTTTTGCCTGGATCACGGCATGATGGTTGTGCCGCGCGTGTCACGTGCGGATCTTCGCCGGGTAAGCGATATGACGGGAGCTACTCCCGTACGCCGCAAGGCGTTACATAAAGACTCGAAGGAGCTTGCAGCCCTTCTGGGTGATACCCCGCGTGTCGCTTATGATGAAGGCATCGAGAAAATCAGGCTGGCCAGCGGCAGCCAAGACCGGGACCGTATCGTGACGGTCATTGTTGGGGCAAGCACTTCGGAAGTAGTGGGCGAGGCGGCCAGAATTGCAGGAGATGCGGCCTCGGCACTGCAGGCTGCCGTTTCCGGCGGTGTCCTTCCGGGCGGCGGGACAAGCGAACTCGCGGTGTCCTACGAGTTGGAACGAATCCGGGAGGCTCAGAAAGGCATGGAAGCCTTCGGCATGGAAGCCGTTTCGGCGGCGCTGCGCAAGCCGATGTCGCAGATACTTCTCAATGCCGGTTACAATCCGCTCGAGAAGATGGAAGAAGTTCGAGCAGCGCAAATCCGTGCAGACTCGGATTGCATGGGCATTGATTGCGACAGCGGCCGGGTTGTGGATTATGAGGAGCTGGGCGTGCTGGATCCGGCTCCGGTCAAACTTCACGGCCTGCGGGCAGCCGGCGAAGTTGCCGCAGCCGTGCTGCGGATTCACCATGTGATCAAGATGAAAGAAATAGGCGAATAACGCTTAAAGGATAAAATGAATCACAGACAGTCTGTTTTACAATATGAAGGAGGTGAAGGCGTCTTGAATAATGAGCATAAGGATGCCGTTCAAGATACAGTTACAGAAGAAACGATTGAAGAATCTTTGGAAAACACGCCAAACTCGGGTGAGAGCGGGTCTGCGGAGGAAGCCGTAAATCCCGAACAGGAGATTCCTGTAACGGATTCGGCTGATGAAGCCGGATCAGCCGAGCTTGAGAAGCTTCAGGCCGAGGTGCTGGAGCACCAGCAGCGTACCCTGCGTGTACAAGCGGATTTCGATAACTTCCGTCGTCGCACCCAGAAGGAGAAAGAAGATCTGGGCAAATATGCTTCCTCCAAACTGATTACGGAGCTTCTGCCTGTCATCGACAACTTTGAGCGTGCCCTTCAGGCATCCGAGGAGAATCCGGAGTTTGAATCCTTCTCCAAGGGAGTCAGCATGATCTTCCGCCAGTTGGAATCGGTCCTCGCTACCGAAGGCTTGACGGCAATGAAGAGCGTAGGCGAGCCGTTCAATCCGGAGTATCACCAAGCGATCATGCAGGTGGAAAGCGATGAATACGAGGAAGGCATCGTGGTTGAGGAAGTGCAGAAGGGGTATATGCTAAAAGATAAAGTATTAAGACCTGCGATGGTTAAAGTGAGCATGTAAGCGACTTTCGATAGTCGTTTATCATATAAAAATTGATGAAGATCATGCGAGGATTCGCGTGAATGAATAAGGAGGAAAATTTTACATGAGCAAAGTTATTGGTATCGACTTAGGAACAACCAACTCCTGCGTAGCCGTAATGGAGGGTGGGGAAGCAGTAGTTATTCCGAATCCGGAGGGTGCTCGTACGACTCCATCCGTTGTCGGATTTAAGAAAGACGGCGAGCGTATCGTTGGGGATACAGCGAAGCGTCAAGCGATCACCAACCCGGATCGCACCATTATCTCCATTAAGCGTCATATGGGTACAAATCACAAAGAAACGATCGACGGCAAAGACTACACGCCGCAAGAAATCTCTGCCATCATTCTGCAGAAGCTAAAATCCGATGCGGAAGCTTACCTGGGCCAACCTGTAACCCAGGCGGTTATTACGGTTCCTGCATACTTTAATGACAGCCAGCGTCAAGCGACCAAGGATGCCGGTAAAATCGCGGGTCTTGAGGTTCTGCGTATCGTCAACGAGCCGACTGCTGCTGCATTGGCTTACGGCATGGAGAAATCCGAAGACCAAACCATCCTGGTATATGACCTTGGCGGCGGTACATTCGACGTTTCCATTCTGGAATTGGGCGATGGCTTCTTCGAAGTAAAAGCAACCAGCGGGGACAATCAGCTTGGCGGCGACGACTTTGACCAAGTGATCATTGACTACCTGGTAGCCGAATTCAAGAAAGAGCAAGGCATCGATCTCAGCAAAGACAAGGCAGCCGTTCAACGTCTGAAAGACGCTGCGGAAAAAGCGAAAAAGGAATTGTCCGGCGTACTGACAACTACGATTTCGCTGCCGTTCATCACGGTTGCTGACGGCGTGCCTCAGCATCTTGAGATCAACCTGACTCGTGCTAAATTCGAAGAATTGTCTGCTTCCCTTGTAGAGCGTACGCTTGGCCCGACTCGTCAAGCGCTTAGCGATGCAGGTTTGACAGCTAACGATATTCATAAAATCGTCCTTGTCGGCGGTTCCACTCGTATTCCTGCCGTACAGGAAGCGATTAAGAAATTGACAGGCAAAGAGCCTCATAAAGGCGTAAACCCTGACGAAGTGGTTGCGCTTGGAGCAGCTGTTCAAGCCGGCGTATTGACAGGTGACGTTAAAGACGTCGTATTGCTCGACGTAACTCCGTTGTCCCTCGGTATCGAGACAGCAGGCGGCGTATTCACCAAAATGATCGACCGTAACACCACGATTCCGACAAGCAAATCCCAAGTATTCTCCACGTATGCCGATAACCAGCCGAGCGTTGAAATTCACGTGCTGCAAGGTGAGCGCGAAATGGCTGCCGGCAACAAAACGCTGGGACGCTTCATGCTTGGAGACATTCCTCCAGCACCACGCGGCGTGCCGCAAATCGAAGTTACCTTCGATATCGATGCGAACGGGATCGTAAACGTTTCGGCGACGGATAAAGGTACAGGCAAGAGCCAGAAGATCACGATCACGTCCTCCAGCGGCTTGAGCGATGCTGAAGTTGAACAAATGATGAAGGACGCCGAGCTTCATGCCGAAGAAGACCGTAAACGCAAAGAGCTGGTAGAGGCTCGCAACAATGCGGACCAACTCGTATACACGACCGAGAAAACACTCAAGGATCTGGGCGACAAAGTCGATGCTTCCGAAGTGGAAAAAGCGAACGAAGCGAAAGACAAAGTGAAGAAGGCCCTTGAATCCGATAACCTCGAAGAAATTAACGCTTCGGTAGAGGAGCTGACTCAAATCGTACAGCAGCTGTCCGTGAAGCTGTATGAGCAAGCAGCACAAGAGCAGCAGGGTGCTGAAGGCGCCGACTCAGGTGCTGCTAATAAAGACAATGTCGTAGATGCAGATTACGAGGTTGTTGACGAAGATAAAAACAAAGGTTAATCTGAATAGATTGTATGGGAAGGTCAAAGCTGCGCATCTTCGCACTTTGGCTTTCCTTATGTAAAAGAGTAATAAAGAGATTGGGGTGAAACCGTGGCTGATAAGCGTGATTATTATGAGGTGCTCGGTGTCGGCAAGGATGCATCGGACGATGAGATCAAGAAGGCGTACCGCAAAATGGCCCGCCAATATCATCCGGACGTGAACAAAGCGGCTGACGCGGAAGCCAAATTCAAGGAAGTGAAAGAGGCTTACGACGTATTGAGCGATGGTCAGAAGCGTGCGCGTTATGACCAGTACGGTCATGTCGATCCGAACCAAGGCATGGGCGGAGGCGGTTTCTCCGGTGATTTCGGCGGTTTTGGAGATATATTCGATATGTTCTTTGGCGGCAATGGACGCCGTGATCCGAATGCGCCTCAGCGGGGGAACGATCTGCAATATACGATGACGGTTGAATTTAAGGAAGCGGTATTCGGTAAGGAAACGGATATTACCATTCCGAGAACGGAGACATGTGATACATGTCACGGTTCCGGGGCGAAGCCGGGCACGCAGCCGCATACATGTTCGGTGTGTAACGGCAGCGGGCAGCAAGAAGTCGTGCAAAATACGCCGTTTGGACGTATGGTAAACCGCCGTGCTTGCTCAAACTGTAACGGAACAGGGAAAATCATCAAAGACCGCTGCTCGACCTGTAACGGCAACGGCAAAGTGAAGAAGCAGCGCAAGATTCATGTTCGCGTGCCTGCCGGCGTGGACGACGGAGCTCAGCTTCGCATGACAGGTGAAGGCGAAGGCGGTTTCCGCGGCGGTCCGGCCGGTGACTTGTATATCGTAATCCGCGTGAAGCCGCATGATTTCTTCGAACGCGAAGGGGACGACATTTATTGTGAAGTGCCGCTTACCTTTGCGCAGGCTGCACTTGGCGACGAGATTGAGATCCCGACGCTGACGGAGAGAGTGAAGCTGAAGATCCCGGCTGGCACGCAGACGGGGACCTTCTTCCGGTTGAAAGGCAAAGGGGTACCTCGGCTCCGCGGCATGGGGCAGGGTGATCAGCATGTCAAGGTTGTGGTTGTTACGCCAAGCAAGCTGAGTGATGAACAGAAAGAGCTGCTTCGGCAGTTTGCTTCACTTGATGGCGAACAGACCCATGAACAGGAACAGTCTTTCTTTGACCGTGTAAAAAAAGCATTCCGTGGTGACTAATACAAACTTATGGGGCTAACTCCCCTCATAGCATAAAGAACAGCAGCAGGCTAAAGGTGATCAACCTTCGGTCTGCTGTTTTCTTGTTTTGGGGGAAGGAAGCGGCAGGAGTGTCTGCCAGCTTAAACAGGCCCGTTTCTCAAGAATAAAACGCTTGACGATGAAGCAACCTAGGGTAGTTCCATCTCGGAAGATGCAATCTTGAATAGGAAATGCAGGTGATACGAAGTGGCAGAGAAAAATATTTTGGCATATTTCAAAAGTCCGGAAGAAGCCCAGCATGCAGCCCGCAAATTACAGTCGCTGCGCGTTGCGGATATGTCCATCGACCGGTTTAGCGCTGATCCCGGCGGGGAGCTCAACAATCCGATGAATCCGTTGACAGGCAACATTGCAAGCTTAACAACACTGACCTTAAATGCGGATATTTCGGGCCCGGGGGCCGGTATTCTCGGGGCGGCGGACCCGTCCGCCAGCGGGATGAGCAGCGCCGGTGAGGACGGAACCGAAGGCCGGGATATTTTGCTGACGGTTGTACTGGACGAAGGCGTCTTCCCGCAAGCCATGCGGTTAATCGAAGAATCCGGCGGTATGATTTGAGGTCACAGGCACAGCTCTGAGTGTTTATATCGGAAAGGAGAATAACACCCATGATGAGACGCGTAAAAAAAGGGAAGATCTCGAGCAAAACCGAGAAGATGATTGCGCTGCAATCCGCCAAGGCGGAGGATGTTGAGTTTTCGGCTATGGCAGCCGACCACGATGATGTGGAAGCGCTGCGCAGAAGCGAGGCTGCGGATGAACGCCAATTGAAGAAAATTCTCGATGAAACCAGTAAAAATGTAGATTAATCGTTATGGTTATAGCTTATGAAGAGCCCTCTTACCTTCTTGTTACGGAGGTGGTAAGCAGGGCTTTTTTTGAAGAGATAAGAAAGTATAAACATCGGTGGCTTACCATCGTTCGTTCGCAAGAAAATCTTCCGCCATAAGCGGTCTGTCTTCTGAGATTGTACGTCGATAGCGTTTTTCTTATTCGAACGCCTTGCGAGAAAAGTCATGATGGTATTTTAGTACAAACTTTGTATCCGGGGTCCTCAATATAGTACAATAATACTTATGTATGAATGAGGAGGAACAGTAGCACATGTTATGGCATGAATTAACGATACATACCACGGAGGAAGCCGTGGAGATGATTACGAATTTCCTGCATGAGGCGGGAGCCGGCGGCGTTTCGATTGAAGAATCCGGTACGACGAACAAAAAGCGGGACACATCCCTTGGACAGTGGTTTGATGAGATCGTTCCGTTTAACGATATTCCTGAAGGGCAAGCCGTTATTAAAGGCTACTTTGATGAGACGGTTACCCTGGAAGCGATCCGTGATGAGATTGCCCCGCGCGTGATTGAACTGAAGGAATTCGGGATTGATACAGGTGAAGTCAAGTATGAGATGAAGACGGTCGATGAGAATGAATGGGCAACGGCCTGGAAGCAGTATTTCAAGCCGATCCGCGTGTCCGAGCGGTTAACGATCAAGCCGACATGGGAAGAGTACACGCCGGAATCCGATCAAGAATCGATCATTGAGCTGGACCCGGGCATGGCATTCGGCACAGGAACGCATCCGACAACTTCGTTATGCCTGCGCACACTGGAGATGGTGATCAAGGGCGGAGAGGAAGTCATCGATGTGGGGACAGGCTCAGGCATTCTCTCCATCGGCGCAGCGCATCTGGGAGCTTCACGGATACTGGCTCTCGATCTGGACCCGGTTGCCGTATCCAGCGCAATGGAGAATACCCGTCTTAACGGCTTGGAAGATCGGATTACGGTGAAGGAAAGTGATCTGCTATCGGTACTCACCCATTCGTCCGATCAATCGGATCTGGGCGTGAGACTGCCGGTACAAGTTGTAGTGGCTAACATTTTGGCTGAGGTCATCCTGTTGTTTGTAGACGATGTATACCAGGCTCTTCAGCCGGGAGGCGCTTATATTGCCTCGGGCATTTACAAGAACAAAGAAGAGATCGTAGAGAAGGCGCTGATTGCCTCCGGTTTCGAAATTGCCGACATCTGCCGCGAGGATGATTGGGTTGCGTTCGTAGCGAGGAAAAACTGATTATGGATTTTTTGGATCAACTGTTATTTTATCCGCTGGAACAACTTCCTTTTTATCTGATTGCTTTAATTATTGCCTTTACTGTGCATGAGTTCTCGCATGCCTATTTTGCGAATAAATTCGGAGACCCAACGGCTAAGCTGCTGGGCAGGGTCACGCTGAATCCGGCGGTGCACTTTGATTTTCTGGGGATAGTTCTCTTGCTGATAGCAGGTTTCGGTTGGGCACGGCCGGTACCGATCAATCGCGAGAACTTCAGCAACCCGCGCCGTATGAGCATCATTGTGGCGGCGGTTGGCCCGCTGAGCAATCTCATGTTAGGTATACTTGGAACGCTGATCTATGCGGGACTCTATCAGTTCGGTGTGATCGAGCCGATCGGCGTTACCAAAACAGATCAAGCGATACATTTGTTTTTCAATACCTTTATACTGCTCAATTTCTTTCTGTGCCTCTTTAATCTTATTCCGTTGCCACCGCTTGACGGCTACCGGATTCTTGAGAATGTGCTTCCTCCGCGCGTAAGCGCGAGGATTCAGAAGTTCGAGCAGTGGTCGATACTTATATTCCTATTGATCATATTGCTGCCAACCTTTCAGAGATATACGATTAAGCCATTATATGATGCGGCGCATGCATTATCCATCGACTTTTTGAATCTGTTCATTAAGATGTTCGGGGGGTAAGAGGCGCTGATTTTCTCTGGTCAGTTTGCACGAAAAGTTGTATGATGGGGTTTGGCGATTTTGGAGTTAGGTGAGGATAAAGATGCAGCGATATTTTGTGACTCCCGCACAATTCGAGGGAGACCGTGTTGAGATTACGGGCGACGACGCCCGTCATATTACCAAGGTCATGCGAGGCAGGCTTGGTGATAAATTGATTGTAAGCGATGGGGTATCCCGCGAAGCCATGGTGGAGATTGAAAGCATCGAAGCGGCCAGTGTCACTGCCGTTGTAATTGAACCCATGGAGATGACGCAGGAACCGCGTCTGCAAGTTAGCATCGCTCAGAGCTTGCCGAAAGGCGACAAGATGGAGACCGTCATCCAAAAGTGCACCGAGATTGGAGCGGTGTCCTTTGTGCCCTTCCTATCGGACAGAACGATTGTTCAGTACGATGCCAAGAAGGAAGGGAAACGGCTGGAGCGCTGGCGCAAGATTGCGAAGGAGGCGGCTGAACAGGCGCATCGTAACCGGATACCGTCTGTTGAACAGCCTCTGTCGTGGAAAAATCTGCTTGCAGCATTTGCCGGCTATGATGCCGTATATTTTTGTTATGAAAAAGAGCATGGCTCCCAGCTGAGGGACGTGCTGAAGCCTTTTGTAGAGCAGGCGCTGCCGGAGTCGGCCGAGAAGGCCAGCTTGCTGCTGGTCGTTGGACCCGAGGGCGGCTTTACGGAAGAGGAATGCCGAGCGGCCGAAGATGCAGGAGCCGTATCCGTTGGACTTGGAAGGCGGATCCTTCGCTGCGAGACTGCCGGCATGACGGCGCTTGCCTGCGCACTATACGAATCTGGAGAAATGGGGGGCGTTTGAACATGCCATCCGTAGCGTTTTATACGTTGGGTTGCAAAGTCAATTTTTACGATACCGAGGCCATCTGGCAATACTTCAAAAATGAAGGCTACGACCAAGTGGACTTCGAACAAACCGCAGATGTTTATTTGATTAACACCTGCCACGTTACCAATACAGGGGACAAGAAGAGCCGTCAGATGATCAGACGCGCGATTCGCCGCAATCCCGAGGCCATCGTGGCCGTAACGGGCTGTTACGCTCAAACCTCGCCTGCAGAAATTCTGGACATACCGGGCGTGGATCTTGTCATCGGGAACCAGGATCGCGATAAGATCATGGATTTCATCCATGATATTGAAAAGACGCGCCAGCCGATTAATGCGGTTCGCAACATTATGAAGACCCGGGTATTTGAAGAAATGGACGTTCCGGATTTTGCTGAACGCACTCGTGCATTTCTAAAAATCCAGGACGGCTGTAACAACTTCTGTACGTTCTGCATTATCCCTTGGTCCCGCGGTTTGTCACGCAGCCGTGATCCGAAGAGCATCATCACTCAGGCGCATCAGCTGGTTGGAGCGGGTTATAAGGAAATCGTGCTGACCGGAATCCATACAGGCGGATATGGAGATGATCTTGAAGATTACAGATTGTCCGATTTGCTGTGGGATCTTGACCGGGTAGACGGTTTGGAACGGATCCGCATCAGCTCCATCGAAGCAAGCCAGATCGATGAGAAGATGCTGGATGTGCTGAACCGCTCCAGTAAAATGTGCCGCCACCTTCATATTCCGCTGCAAGCGGGGGATGATACGGTACTGAAACGGATGCGCCGTAAATATACAACCGAAGAGTTCTATAACAAGATGGGCTTGATTCGTCAAGCGATGCCCGATGTGGGCATTACGACGGACGTTATCGTTGGCTTCCCTGGCGAAACCGATGAGATGTTCCGTAACGGCTATGACCTGATGAAGGCGATTCAGTTCTCCGAAATGCATGTATTCCCGTATTCGAAGCGTACCGGTACGCCGGCAGCACGGATGGAGGATCAGGTGGACGAGGAAGTGAAGAATGCACGCGTCCATGATCTGATTGACTTGTCGGAGCAGCTGCAGCTTGCTTATGCTGAACGTTTTGTGGGTCAGATTCTGGAAGTGATACCGGAACGTGAGTACAAGGGTGCTCCTCAGGGCGGAAAGATGCAGGGTTATAGCGATAATTATCTGCAGCTTGTATTCAACGGATCGCCTGATCTCGAAGGCAAACTGTGCCGTGTAAAAGTAACCAAAGCCGGTGTAAATGAATGCGAGGGCGAACTCCTGAGCGTCATGGATCATGGACTAAAGGCAGCTGCTCAGTAATTCCCATAGCGGCCATACCAGACAAGGATTTCATTTCCTGGCTACCGGAAGTGGAATCCTTGTTGTACATGAAGGAGGAAAAGGACATGACATATACACAGATTTCCGCAGGCGGCGTGGTATACCGTCATCATGAAGGGGCGCTTCAGATCCAGCTTATTTTGGACCGTTATGGAAAAACCTCGCTTCCCAAGGGCAAGATGGAAGCCGGTGAAACCGTCGAGCAGACTGCACTTCGAGAAATTTGCGAGGAGACAGGTATAGTCGGATCCATCACCTCACCAGTGGACATTATTGCATATAAATACCATCATCCCGAATTCGGCCAGGTAGACAAGGAAGTTCACTACTATCTGGTTAAGGCAGAAAAAGGTAACCTGAAGCCCCAAATTGAGGAAATCAACGGGGTGGACTGGTTTGAGCCTCTGGCCGCTTGGAGGAAGCAGCGCAGCAACGGATACAACAACAATGATATCATCCTGCGTAAAGCGTTAACGCTGCTTGAGGTTAGCATTCCTACGGATGAAGATATGAAATTTTAGATTTTTGCCCGCTTGTTCCAGAAGGGCAGATAGCATAGTGGAAGCGCGATGAGCGAGCATACAACATTGAACAGGGTTTGCGCATGAGCGATTTGTCCGGCCGGATCCGCCGCTAACCATCCGGATACGGTGGTTAAACCCGCTATGAACGGAGTAAAGAGCAGGACTCCGCCGATATTCAGCCCCATATGGGACCAGGCCACGAATCGTCCTGCTCGAGTACTGCCAATCGCTGCTATAAGTGCTGTTGCACAGGTGCCGACATTGGAGCCCAGAACGATGGCAACGCCGATCTCCGGAGGCAGCGCACCGCTTGCTGCAAGTCCCATAGCCATAGCGATGACAGCGGCGCTGCTGTGCATCAAAGCAGTCAATATCGTTCCGGCTGCAATGCCCCAGAGGACGCTTCGCGAAGCGTGGTCCAGGAACCACTGGAACAAACCGAGGCTTTGAAGGGTCGGGCCGATGGATTGCATGAATTGTATAGCAAGCAGCACCAGCGAGAACCCGGCGACAGCAAGGCATAAAAACTGGCTGCGGATCAAATTGTTTTTTAACTTGTCATAGCTCGGAGGCACGCGCTCGCTGACGAGGACGGCCCCGACCCATAGCATCAGCGAGAGGACAAGCAGGGGCATGGCGGCTTGTCCAATCTGCAGGCTGATGAGTTCGGTCGTTACCGTTGTGCCGATGTTCGTGCCAAGGATAACGCCCAGGGTACCGGCGAGGCTTAACAATCCGGCATTGGCGAAACCTATAGCCAGCACGGTAACGGCGGTACTGCTCTGCAGCAGGGCCGTGACCGCTGTGCTGGCGATCATGCCTTTAAGGGGCGTGGATGTCGCTTTATGGAGCCACTTATGCAACAGTGGACCGGCCCAGCGTTGGAGGGCAACCTCCATGACCTTCATGCCGAACAGGAACAGGACAAGACCATAACAGATAGGAAACCAGAGTGAGGATAGCATGATGTTCTCCTTTTTGTGAAATAAAGTGGTGGATTGGATATGAAGCAACCGCTACTGTGAAAGTCCGGCGATAGACTTTTTTCTTAATTACGTATATGACCCTTGGCGGACATGCATGCCTATTGAAATGGCCAGGGGATAACTTAAGGAGTGAAATACAGTGCCATCGGTAATTTTGGAGCGCAGTCGAAAAAAGAGACTGGAGCAGGGGCATCCCTGGGTTTATAAAAGCGAGATTGCCTCTGTCGAGGGTGAACCCAAGCCAGGTGATATCGTATCGGTGTTAAACCATCAGGGCCGTTTTCTCGCCTCCGGTTATTACAACCCGCAATCTCAAATCACCGTACGCACCGTTTCGTATGAGCCGGTTGAGACGATGGACAAGGCTTTTTTCATCGCCAGGTTCCAGGAATGCCTGAAACACCGGGAACGGTTTATCGGAGATGAGAACGCCTACCGGCTGGTATATGGCGAGGCGGATTTTCTGCCGGGGCTGATTGTGGACCGTTTTGATGATGTACTGGTCTTGCAGCTGCTGACGCTGGGCATGGATCGCTGCCGTGAGGATATCGTGAACGCGCTTGTCGAGGTGGTGCAGCCGAAAGGAATCTATGAACGAAGCGATGTATCCATCCGGGAACTGGAAGGGCTGGAGCAGCGCACAGGCATTCTCTACGGGGAGTGTCCGCGCCACGTAACGGTGACGGAGAACGGCTTGAAGATCAAGGTGGATATCGAGGAAGGGCAGAAGACGGGCTATTTCTTTGATCAACGGGAGAATCGGGCATCCATTAAACCCTTAATGAATGGTTGGGGAAGCCGCAGCGGGATCACGCTCCAGACTGTGGAACGGGACGGTGAGATGAAGACCTTACCGGTGAACAAAAGCGGAAAAGAAGTCACTTTTCCCTATTGGGACGGAGCCACGGTGCTGGAATGCTTTTCGCATACGGGCAGTTTTACGCTGCATGCATGCCTTTATGGGGCCAAGAAAGTAACCTGTCTTGACATATCGGAGCATGCCATTGAAAGCGCCAAAGAGAATGTGGAATTGAACGGATTCCAGGATCGCGTGGAGTTTGTAGTGGACGACGCCTTCCAATATTTGCGCAACCAGGTAAGAGGCTTGGAAGAACGTGAGCAGCGTGCGCAAGGGGACCAGAAAGTGGATACCTCCAAACCGCTGACCGCGGGAGGTGGACGTTCCTGGGACGTGGTCATCCTGGATCCGCCGGCGTTTGCCAAAACCAGGTCTGCCGTCAAAGGGGCTTGCCGCGGGTACAAGGATATCAACCTTCATGGCATGAAACTGGTGAATGAGGGCGGTTATTTGGTTACTGCAAGCTGCTCGTACCATATGCGGCCGGATTTGTTCCTGGAGACGATTCAGGATGCGGCAAAAGATGCCGGCAAAATTTTAAGACTTGTGGAATGGCGTGCGGCTGGCAAGGATCATCCGCAAATTCTTGGGGTCGACGAGGGCCATTATTTGAAATTTGCCGTGTTCGAAGTGCGCAGCAAATCAAAGCTTTAAATTGCCGCAGCTTCGCGGTTAATGCGAAGGGTCTTGCCATGGTGGGTGAACCACGATGGCGGGGTCCTTTTTTGTATGCCCGCAATATTTTGGAATGGGAATGAAATCCAAACGTATGTTCCATTAAACATTACTTATGCTATACTAGTAATCAGCATCTTTTTTGATAGAGAACGAACCAAGACGTGGATTTCACATGAATTTTGATAGATTTGACCAATAGATTCAAGGGCATGATTTCACCGGGCACGCAGCTTGTTTTGAAGGTGAAGGAGTCCCTTTCGAAAGACGATGTAAAGGGGGCATAGCATGAGCATTCAATTTGTTATCGGCAGGTCGGGCAGCGGCAAAAGCACGTCGATCCGCCAAGAGATGATCGAGCGATTGGAGCAAGATCCCAAGGGGAATCCGATGATACTGATCGTTCCCGAGCAAGGGTCCTATGAAGCGGAGCATGCACTCGTTAATGCGGGAGGCATTCGCGGGATGATGCGCGCGCAAGTGCTAAGTTTCCGTCGACTGGCTTACCGTGTCATGCAGGAAACCGGCGGGGCCGCGAAAGTGGCGATCAGCGAAGAAGGAAAGCGCATGCTGCTGTATAAAATTTTGCGGAGGCGCAAAGAAGAGCTCCAATTGTTCGGGGCTTCGGGGGAGCAGCATGGTTTTGTCGGCAAGCTGAGCGAGCTGTATACGGAAATGAAGCGCTATTGCATTGACGCTTCCTGCGTGGAGGAGCAGCTGGGACAGATGGTATCAGGCTCCGGGAATTCACCGATGCTTCGACGCAAGCTGGAGGACATCGTAACAGTCTTTCGCGATTTTGAGCTTGAGATTTCACGGTTATACATGGATGAGGAAGATACGCTGGCCTCTTTGGCAGAGGGCGTGACCCAATCGGACTATATCAAGCGCGCCGACATTTGGATTGATGGTTTCCACGGCTTTACGCCGCAGGAGTACCGGGTGCTCCAGGAGATTATGACCCATGCCAACCGCGTAACGATCGCGTTGACACTGGACAAGCCTTATACGAACGGGAAGGCTCCGCATGAGCTGGATCTCTTTCATCCTACCGCAGTGACGTACATAAAGCTTAAAGGCATTGCCGATGAGATGGGGGTGGATACGGAGCACCGTATCCTGCAACCCGATGTTCTTCCACGGTTTCAAGAATCCCCTCTGCTTGCCCACCTCGAACGCGGTTATGATCGGAAGAAACGTTGGACTGAAGCTGCCCGGGACGGAGTTACAGTGAGCAATCCGGACGGTAGAAGCGCAGGTCTTCTTCTTCATGCTGCCAGTCACCGACGGGCCGAAATTGAAGGGTCTTTACGTGAAATGGTGCGTCTCGCCCGGGAAGAAGGAGCAAGATACCGGGAAATGGCCGTGTTTGTCCGGAATATGGGGGAATATGAACATCTGATAGGTCCTTTGTTCAGGGAACACGGCGTTCCTTATTTCCTGGATCAGAAGCGAAGCGAGCTGCATCATCCGCTGGTCGAATTTATTCGCTCTGCGCTCGATATCATCGGACGCCGCTGGCGTTATGAGGATGTATTCCGCTGCGTGAAGACAGATCTGCTGCTGCCGCTTGACGGTTCGCTTACCCGTGAGGACATGGACCGTCTGGAGAACCATGTGCTGGCTTCCGGAATCCAAGGCACGCGCTGGACGGATGGCCGTCCGTGGAAGGGAATTCCAAGCCTCTCATTAGAAGACGGGGAGAGCGAGGTGCGAAATCCCGATGGCATGCAGGTGATTGAGTATGCCAGAAAGGCGATTACGGAGCCGCTGCATGCGTTTGAGAAACGGATGAAAAAGGCTGCAAGTGCAATGGATCAGAGCACCGCAGTCTATCGGCTTCTGGAGGAAACCGCTGTTCCTGAAAAGCTGGAGCTGTTAAGCCGGGCAGCTCTGGATGCCGGGCGTCCTGAGGAAGCCAGGGAGCACCGCCAGGTATGGGGGGCTGTGCTTGACCTGCTCGACCAGATTGTGGAAATGATGGGTGCGGAGAAGTTAAGCACCGAAATGTTCACGGGCGTGCTGGGTACGGGACTTACGGAGATGAAAATGGCTCTGGTGCCTCCGTCTCTGGATCAAGTGCTGATCGGCAGCATGGACCGGACACGGACGGGCGGCCTGAAATATGCTTTTCTGCTCGGCGTTAACGATGGTGTTCTCCCAGCCCAGTTTCAGGACGATGGTATCCTGACAGAACCGGAGCGTGTTCAGCTCGAAGACCGCGGTTTGGAGCTTGCTCCAAGCATATCCCGAAGACTGCTGGATGAACGTTTCCTGATCTATAATGCTCTGACTTCGGCCAGTAAGCAGCTATGGGTCAGTTATCCTGCGGCGGACGATGAAGGCAAGACGTTATTGCCATCCGAGGTCATCCGTCATCTGAAGCTGATGTTTCAGATGGAAGAGGTGCCATTGTTTCCAAGACCGCATGCCGGGCAATCGGCCAGCGAGCAGGAGCATTACGCGGCCCGTCCGGACAAGACGCTTGCTTATTTAACGGGTCGGCTTCGCGACTGGAGGAATGGAGAGGAGATCCCGGACATTTGGTGGCATGTGTACAATTGGTATGCGGAGCAGCCGGAGGTAAGACCGCGTCTTTCTTCGATGCTCTCATCCTTGTCTTACCGGAATGAAGCCCGGCCGCTTAAGCAGGAAACCAGCAGGCAGTTGTACGGAACGAAGCTGCGGACAAGCGTATCCCGGATGGAGCGCTTTGTTGCGTGCCCGTTTTCCCATTTTGCCTCCCATGGGTTGAAGCTGAGAGAACGTCAGCTGTACCGTCTTCAGGCTCCTGACATCGGGCAGCTATTTCATGCGGCCTTAAGCAGCATGGCCGTGAAGTTTCAATCGCAGCATCGAAGCTGGGGAGACTTGACCGCGGAGGAATGCCTGCGCGAGGCGGAAGCAACGGTCGATCGGCTTGCTCCGATGCTGCAGGGTGAAATCCTGCTTAGCTCCAAGCGATACGGATATATTTCGCGCAAGCTGAAAAACATCGTGGGCAGAGCGTCAGTGATTTTGGGTGAACAAGCAAGGCGCGGCAAATTCGAGCCGATCGGCCTCGAGCTTGATTTCGGTCCCGGGAAGCCGCTGCCGCCGCTGACGTTTGAATTGCCGAACGGTGTCAAGATGGAGATTGTCGGGCGTATTGACCGCGTCGACATGGCACGCGGAGAGCATGGGATCATGCTGCGCGTCATTGATTATAAATCGAGCCAGAAGGATTTGCGGCTGCATGAGGTCTATTACGGCTTATCCTTGCAGATGCTGACCTATCTGGACGTGCTGCTGACGTTTGCCGAGGACTGGCTCGGCGAACAGGCGTTGCCTGCGGGAACATTGTATTTCCACGTTCATGATCCTGTCTTGCAATCCGCAAACGGCATGACGCCGGAGCAGGCGGCAGAGGAGCTGCTCAAACGTTACAAAATGAAGGGCTTGCTGCTGGCAGACCGCGAAGCGGTTTCCCTTATGGATTCGTTCCTTGAAAAAGGGCACTCGGCCATTCTGCCTGTCGCCGTCAAAACGGACGGCAGCTTCTACAGCAGCGCAGCCGTTGCAACGCCTGACCAGTGGGAGACCTTGTTGTCCGCCGCGCGGGAGAACATGCTGAATATCGGCTCCCGAATTACGGGGGGCGATGTCGCGATTGTGCCATACCGGATTCAGCAGGAGACTGCCTGCACGTACTGTTCCTTCCGGCCGGTATGCCAGTTCGACGACGCGATTGAGGGCAGCGAGTATCAGCTGCTGGGTAAACCGGGTAAAGATCAGGTTTGGGATCTGCTCGGACATCCGAAGGGAGGAGATGGCCGGTGAGAGAGATGATAGCAAAACCCGAGGGCAGCATGTGGAGTGACGACCAGTGGAAAGCCATCGCAATGTCGGGCGATGACATGCTGGTTGCAGCTGCAGCAGGTTCAGGGAAGACCGCCGTGCTGGTTGAACGGATCATTCGCAAAATCCTCGACGATTCCGCAGGGTTCAGCGTAGACCGGCTTCTTGTGGCTACGTTTACCAAGGCCGCTGCTGCCGAAATGCGGGGGCGGATTAGAGAAGCGCTGGACCGTGAGCTGGACCGGGATCCGGACAATGAGCATATCCGGCGTCAGCTCGCTTTGCTTGGCAGGGCGTCCATTACGACGCTGCACTCCTTTTGCATGGAAGTCATTCGGCGATATTATCAGTTAATACCTCTGGATCCGGGATTCCGCATTCTGAATGAACATGAGGCGGATTTAATGCGGCAGGACATGCTGGAGGAGCTGTTCGAGGAGAAATACGGCGAGGCCGAGGGCGATCCGGAGAGTCATTTTGTGCGATTGGCGGACTGGTTCAGCGGCGAGCGCACGGATGACGCGCTGTACCGTCTCGTGCAGCGCCTCTACGATTTCTCCCGCAGCCATTCATGGCCGGCACACTGGCTTAGGGAAACGGCTGCCGGCTTCCAGGTACAAGATACGGAGGCTCTCGGACAAACGCCATGGGTTCAAAGCATTTTGGCGGATGCTCGGTTGGCCTTGAATGGAGCGGCCGGCTTGCTGCAGCAAGCCAGGGCGATCGCCATGCAGCCGGGAGGGCCTGCACCGTATGTGGATAATCTGGATGACGACTTGCGGCTGGTCGCCTCCCTGCTTGAGGCCATCGATATTTCGCCGTGGGAATCGTTGTACGGCATTTTCCGCGAGGCTTCTTTCGGCAAGCTCAAATCCGTCCGGAAGGATGAGGTGCTGCCGGAGCTTCAGGAACAGGTTAAGGAACTGCGCGACAACGTGAAGAAAATCGTCAACGAGCTGAAAAGTGCATTGTTTGGCCGTCCGGCATCGGAATTTTTGCAGGAACTTCACACGGCAGCGCCGTTGATGATGGAGCTGGCCGAGACGGTTATCGCTTTTAGCGAGCGATATCGGGAGGCCAAGGCGGCCAAAGGTATGGTCGACTTTAATGACCTTGAGCATTACTGCCTCCATATTCTTCGCCACCCCGATTCCGTGCCGGGCCATATGATGCCTTCCGATGCGGCCATGGAATACCGCGAGCAGTTTGATGAAGTGCTGTTGGACGAATACCAGGATACGAACAGCGTACAGGAAGACATTGTACGATTGATCTCCCGGGAAATGCCGGGCAACCGGTTTATGGTCGGAGACGTGAAGCAGAGTATTTATCGGTTCCGCTTGGCGGAGCCGGGATTGTTTCTCGATAAATATAAGACGTTTTCTTCTGACGCAAGCACTGCCCAAGCCGGTATCCGGATTGATCTGGCCCGTAATTTCCGCAGTCGAACGGAAGTAGTGGATGCCGTCAATTTGCTGTTCCGGCAGATCATGAATGAATCCGTAGCCGAGATTGCCTATGACGAGCGGGCAGAGCTTGTATGCGGCGCTTCCTTTCCGGAGCAGGAGGTTCAGGGTGGCACGAACCCTTACACCCCTGAATTACTCCTGATCGACCGTCTTGGAAAAGGGACGGAGGCGCAGCCCGAAGAATCGGCTTCCGAAGACGATGGGGTACATCTTGAGGTTGAGGCGCTTGAAATGGAAACCGCCCAGCTGGAGGCACGCGCCATTGCCCGTAGAATCCGAGAGATGACAGGCGAAAGCGGGAAGCCGCTTATGGTGTACGATAAGGGACTCAAATCGATGAGGCCCGCGGGATATGGAGACATGGTCATTTTGCTGCGCTCAGCCATGGTGTGGGCACCGTTGATTATGGAGGAGCTGCGGCAGGAAGGCATTCCGGCGTTCGGCGAGCAGAACAAGGGATACTTTCAGGCGACGGAAGTGGAGATCATCTTATCGCTGCTGCAGGTGATTGATAATCCCCGCCAGGATATTCCCCTGGCTTCCGTATTGCGTTCGCCCATACTTGGATTATCCGAGGAAGAGATGGCACAGGTGCGTCTGTGTGCCAAAGGGACTTACTACGATGCGCTTAAGGCAGCAGTCGCGTTAAGTGTCGCCCCGCCGGTCATGGATTCTGCACGCTCTGTGGGCTTCGTGGATGGCAAATGGACACCGGGCGTAGAACTGGAAGGCTTAGCCGAAGCAGCAGCAGGTCATGAGCTCGTGGCAGGCAGCCTTCTTTCGGACGCTCCGTTATCAGCGGAAAGTCAGAATATCGAAATATCTCCGGAGCTGGGCTCAAAACTTGGATTGTTTATGGATCAGCTTCAGCGCTGGCGGCAGGAAGCGCGCCAAGGAAGTTTGAGCGATCTGATCTGGCGAATTTACAGCGAAACCGGTTATTTGGATTGGGTTGGCGGTCTGCCCGGCGGCAAGCAGCGTCAGGGTAATCTGACCGCCTTGTATGACCGGGCTGTGCAGTATGAACAGGATACCGCCTCCAGAGGTCTCTTCCGATTCCTGACCTTTATCTCCCGGCTCCGGGAGCGAGGCGGGGATCTCGGCACGGCCGGCGGTACGGAAAGTCAGGGCAACGCAGTGCGCCTGATGACCATTCACAAGAGCAAGGGGCTGGAATTCCCGGTTGTTTTTGTAGCGGGATTGTCCAAAAATTTCAACCAGCAGGATTTGAACTCCCCATTCCTGATGCATAAGGAGCTTGGCTTTGGACCGAAGTTTGTGGATGAAGGCATGCGCGTTAGCTACCCGACGCTGCCTAATCTGGCGATCCGGCGCAGGTCGCAGCTGGAGCTGTTGGCTGAGGAGATGCGCGTCCTCTATGTTGCCCTTACGCGGCCCAAAGAGAAAATGATCCTGGTCGGTACGGTGAAGGATTTGCCGAAGAAGGCGGCTGTGTGGGCACAAGCCGATTTTAACCCGGAGCTTCTTCTGCCGGATTACGTCCTTGCCCGTGGCCGGAGTTACTTGGATTGGATCGGCCCGGCCGTGATACGCCATCCATCCGCAGGTGTGCTCCGCGAAAAGGCGGGATTACCCGGGGAGACGAGCTCACGCGTGTTGAGGGAAGATCGATCGCAATGGATAATTTCGATTGAGACGCCGGAATCCTTGGCGCAGGGCATGACCGGCATTGAGGATGACGTGCAGGCGGATAGCGATGATCGGTTGATTAAGCTGAATGCCCTGCGCAAGCTCGAGCCGGTTGGTCCGCTGGCTACTATGGCCGAAGCGGAAGGTAAAAGCACAGATGGTCAACGTGCAAGCATCTATGAGCGCTTGTCTTGGAAATATCGTTATGAAACGGTCAGCCAAATATCCGCCAAAACGTCCGTAACGGAGATGAAGAAGCTGCTTGCCTTGCAGGACAGCCCCTCCCTGGATCTGCTGGAGGAGCAGGCCGTAAAACGCCAGAGCAAGGAAAATATCGGGGCAGGCTCATCCTTCACACTAAGCTTGCGGCGGCCGAAATTTATGGAGTCAACAAAGCTGACACCCGCGGAACGGGGAACCGTGTATCATACGATCATGCAGCATGTGCCTCTTGAACGATTGGAGGGAGCCGCGGAACCGACGCCGGAGATTGAAGACACGATCCGCTACCTTGTGGAAAAAGAAATCTTAACCGGTGAGCAGGCAGCCGCGGTGGAAGCCACGGAGATCAGCGGCCTGTTCGCTTGCGAGGTAGGGAAGCAGCTGCTGACAGCAGAGGATGTCTGGCGCGAGATGCCGTTTTCATATGCACTCCCGGCAGCTGAAGCATACCAAGGGCTCGCTTTCATGGACCAAATCTCGGACCAAGCGGCCGAAGCAGCACCGGATGTGCAGCTCCTTCAGGACGAAACCGTGCTGATCCAAGGGGTTGTGGACTGCCTGTTCAGGCAGGGTGGTAGACTTGTGCTGCTGGATTATAAAACGGACCGGGTCCTGGAGCATCGCGGCGGCGTTTCGGCCTTGGCAGAGCAGTATCGTTTTCAGCTGGATCTATATGCGAAGGCCTTGGAGGATATTTTAGACGAGCCCGTGCATGAAAAATGGCTGTACTTTTTTGATGGGGGACATGCCGTTCAATTATAGTCATTTCTATTGGTTTGATTTGGAAGTTTGAAGCGGGAGAGGAGATTAGCGATGCGTATATTGCATACCGGAGACTGGCATCTGGGGCGCACACTCGAAGGTCGGAGCAGGCTTGCAGAGCAGGAGCGCTTTTTGGATGAGCTGGTTAAGCTGGCAGATGAAGAGCAGGCCGATCTGATCCTCATGGCGGGGGACGTTTATGATTCCGTCAATCCGCCTGCGGCTGCAGAGCAGTTGTTTTACGATGCGGCCGCCAGACTTACGGAGGGGGGGCGCCCTATGGTGGTCATTGCGGGCAACCATGATCAGCCGGAACGGGTTGCATCGGTCACGCCGCTTGTTGCAACCAGGGGCATAACCCTGATTGGTACCCCTGTTGCCGATGCAATCACTGTTTCAGCGGCACGTACCGGAGAAACGGCCAAGATTGCAGCACTCCCATATCCGTCGGAGGCCAGGCTCAACGAGCTGCTTTCCATCGATGGAGATGAGGATCAGCTCCGGCGTGCCTATAGCGAGAGAGTCGGAAAACTGATGAGGATGATGGCAAGGGATTTTTCTCCGCAGACGGTCAATCTGGCCATGAGCCATATCTATGTGCTTGGCGGCGTCGAGAGCGATTCCGAGCGACCGATTCAGGTCGGTGGAGCGTACACGGTTGATCCGTTGGCACTCTCTGTAGGCGCATCCTATACGGCGCTTGGTCACCTGCATCGTTCTCAGGCAGTAAAAGGAGAGGGAATTATCCGCTACAGCGGTTCACCTCTCGCCTACAGCTTCTCGGAAGCGGGACAGGCCAAATCGGTGACTCTGGTTGACGTATCGCCAGGAGGAGCCCCCGTGATCGAGGAGCTGTTTCTTAGCAGCGGCCGCCCGCTTGTTCGCTGGAAGGCCAAGGGCGGCTTGGAAGAAGTGTATCGTTGGCTTGATGAAGGGCGCGATCCCGAAGCCTTCATAGATCTGGAGGTATCCCTAACGGAGGCCATGGGGCTTGCCGACATTCAGCGACTCCGAAAGAGCAGGGACGGCATTGTTCACATCCGTCCGGTTTACCCGGAGATGGAGGCGCTGGAGCTGGAGAGCGAGCGCTCCCGACTGCCGCTGCCGGACCTGTTCCGAAAGTTCTACCAGCGGCAAACCGGCGGGGCGGAGCCCGAGGATCATCTGGTCGATTTGTTTCTGGAGCTTGTAGAGGAAGAGGAGTCTGACGGGATGGAGGTGAAGTCGTAGATGAAACCGATCTTGTTGAAGTTATCCGGACTGCAGAGTTACCGAGATACGCAGGAGATTGATTTTGAGACGTTGTGCGAAACCGGACTCTTCGGTATTTTCGGACCGACGGGAAGCGGGAAATCCACGTTGCTGGATGCTATTACTTTAGCCATGTACGGAAAGGTGGAGCGTGCGGTTAACGGAACCCAGGGCATCATGAACCATTCAGAGGACAGCTTGTCCGTCTCCTTTACGTTTGAGTTGTCTTCCGCTGCCGGGCTGGAACGATACCGGGTAGAGCGCCGATTCAAACGGGTCAACGAGCTCTCTATAAGCAATACAATAAGTCGTTTTATCCACGTTACTCCCGATGGGGATCAGGTGATGGCGGATAAACTGGCCGAAGTCACCCGCTGCGTAGAAGAGAAAATTGGACTGAAAATGGATGATTTTACCCGCGCGGTTGTCCTTCCTCAAGGAAAGTTCGCCGAATTCCTCTCCCTGAAGGGGAGTGAGCGTCGGCAGATGCTTCAGCGGCTGTTTCATTTGGAGCGGTACGGAGACCAGCTCGCAATCAAGCTCAGCCGGCGTGTTAAGGATACAGAGGGTTCGCTGAAATCCGTCGAAGCTGAACAGCAGGGGTTGGGCAGTGCAGGGAAAGAAGCTTTGGCGGAAGCCACTGCGGTGCTGGAAGATGCCAAGAAACACGCGGCGTCATCCCGGGGCCTTCTTCAGGCCGCCATGGAAGCCCATGAAGCTATGGGGAAAATCCGTGAGCTGGATATGGAAAAACGGCGGCTGCAGGGGAAGCTGGATGAACTAGCCCTTCATGAGGAAGAGATGAAGGAGCTGGAACGACGGCTTGAGCTGACAGGGGCGGCAGCCGCTGTTCTCCCTGCGCTTGAAGCATGGCGCGAATCCGGCAAGGCCTGGGATCATCGGCGGCAGATTGCCGAAGGACTCACCGCGCAAGCTGCATCCGCTCAGAAGGCGGCGGAGCAGGCTGTAAAGGCGGATGAAGCAGCCCAGGCAGCCCTTCGGGCCGAGGAGCCGAAGCTGGTGCTTCGGGAGCAGCAGCTGGAGCAAGCTGTTTTATTGCAGCGGGAACGTGATGGATTACGGGACGAACTGATTAGACTCGACGCACAGCGAGTGAATGCCCGTAAAGAGCTTGAAGGGGTAACTGCCCAGCTGCAGAAGGAGCAGGAGCTGCTCGAACGAGGGCGAAAGCGGCAGGAGGAGCTGCAGGACAAGCTGAAAGGGCTTGAGACTCGCTCTGGTGATCGCCAGTTGCTTCATATGGCGATGCAGAAGGTTCAAGCGCTTGAGTCAGCCGGCAGACAGAAGCAAAAGGCTGAGCTCGAGTTAAAGTCGCAGGAGAGCAGGCTGAAGGAGCAAGAGGCAACACGTATTGCCCTGCAGAAGCAGGAGCAAGAATTGCAACGGCACTACATACAGCTCTCCGTGCAAGCTATCAGCTTGCAGCGTGATGCAGCCGAAGCCTCGTCGTTTGCCGATCGGATGGCAGCCGCGGCAGCTCATGTAAACCAGGCGATGAGCCAATCGCTTCGCGACAAACAGCTTCATGCGCTGTCCCTTTCACTGGCCGCCGAGCTTCAGGAAGGAGCGCCTTGTCCGGTTTGCGGAAGTGAACATCATCCTCTCCCTGCTGCCTCATCAGGGCAGCCTGAAGATGATCTTGATGAGAGCATGGATCGGCTGACGCAGATCACTCATCAGATCCAGGAGGTCAGATTAACCCTGCGGGGGCAGCTTAACGAAGCGGAAGCGCTGGCAAGCCAAACGCGTTCGCAGATTGAGCCGTACGCAGATGACGACCTGCTTGCCGTCAAACCCGGCGGGCAGGAACAGGAACGCGGATGGATGGAAGCGGCAGTGTCAGCTATACCTGCCGATGATAAAGCGTACGATGTCGAAAGGCTTGCCTCCGATACGGCCTGGCTCATGAAAGCAGCCGAAACTCAGGCTGCTGCCATCGGGCAATGCCGTACGGAAGCGTCCAAGGTACAGCAGAGCCTCTTTACATGCCAGCAGGAGCTAATGAAACAGAACGCTGCGCTTGAGAATGGTCAAATGATATGGAACCAGCAGCGGGATCAGCTTGCAGGACTGGAAGCAGAAGCTGAGGGCATTCTGAATTCCTGGCAGGAAGGCAAGCCGGATTTCTCTCTGGAGGAGGCAGCCGGCCGTTTTCAGCTCATGCAGGAGAAGGATGCGGAATCCGAGTCGATTAAGGAAGGGCTTGAGCGCAGCGTACCATTTATTGAGGAGAAGAAGCAGGCCGTCCTTCGCTTGGAGCAGCAGCTTCGTGAGCTGGAGAAGCAGCTGATTCAATGGGACGCGCAGCGTGAAGGAAAGGCGGAGGGGCTGAAGGATAAAGAAGAGCGCCTTCAGGCATGGATTGGTGACCGGTCGGCTGAGGAATTGCTGAGCGAATGCCGGACCAGAATGACGATGCTGAAGGAATCCGCTGAACAAGCCAGAAGCGAGTGCAGGAAGGCAGAAGAGAAGGCTCAGCATGCAGCCAAGGAAGCGGCTCTTGCGGAACAGGCTGAGAGAGCTGCGCAGGAGCAGCATCAAGCCGCCAAGCTTGCTTGGGAGAACCAACTGGCAGCCTCACCGTTCGCTACGGAGCATGCCGTCATGGAAGCCTGTTTAACCGCGGAAGAAATTGAACGTTGTGTACAGTTAGTGAAAGCACACCGGGAAGGTCAGCGGGAATGGACGCTGAGACTTCGCGACGTCGAACAGAAGCTTGGCGCCAGCCCTTTTCATGAAGAGGAGTGGGAACGGTGCTCAGCCGAGCTTCAGGCGGCCCGTACAGCCGATGAGGAGGCTCTTCAGGCGAGGGCTCGAGCCGAGCGGGACTTGGAAGACCTGAATAAACGTCACATCCGGTTTATGGAATTGGAAGAGCAGCGTCTTAGCCTTCAACGGGAGAGCGAGCGCTTGTCCAAACTGCAGTCCTGCTTGCGCGGAAACGCGTTTGTTGAATACATTGCGGAGGAACAGCTGATGCAGGTAAGTCAGTCGGCTTCCCAGCGTCTTCGCTACTTGACCAAACAGCGCTACTCGCTTGAGGTGGATTCCGGCGGAGGATTCGTCATTCGGGACGATGCCAACGGCGGCGTCCGGCGTCCGGTATCCACATTATCCGGCGGCGAGACATTCCTGACCTCATTAGCCTTGGCTTTGGCACTCTCGGCACAAATTCAGCTGCGCGGGCAATATCCGCTGCAGTTCTTTTTCCTCGACGAAGGGTTCGGTACGCTGGATCCGGAGCTGCTGGAAACGGTCATCACCGCGCTTGAGCGGCTCCATACCGATAAGCTGACCGTTGGCATCATCAGTCATGTGCCCGAGCTTCGGGCGCGTCTGCCGCGCAAGCTGGTCGTACGGCCGGCAGAGCAAGCGGGTGCGGGCTCGAAGCTTGCAATCGAATCGATGTAGCAGCGAACCATGGATAATGTGATCTAAATCACGGAAACAGCAACATGGCACTGTTATAGTACAGATAAGCCGACATATATAAGAAGCACCGGGCAGGCGCTTGATCATGAGAGATTCCTATCTTTTCCCTTGCTCTCGTGATGAAGCGCCTCCTTACTGGACAGCTGCGTTCCAGGGGTGCTTCTCTTTTTTTTGTGTCGTCCCTAATTGTCATCTATTGGACGCATTGCCTAATTTCTTATATGATAAAAGCATGTAAACGTATGAAAGGGGTAACCGTGATGGATTGTCTTTTTTGTAAAATCGTAGAGGGTGAGCTTCCTTCCACGAAGGTACTCGAAAATGATAAGGTGCTTGTATTTCAAAACATTAATCCGGAGGCGCCGGTTCATGTCCTGATTATTCCCAAGAAGCATATCGCATCCATGAACGATATTCAGGATGAAGATTTGCTGCTGATTGGCGAGATGCACAAAGCGGCTAAAGAAGCCGCTGCGAAGCTGGGCATTGCGGAGAGCGGTTACCGATTAATTAACAACTGCGGACCCGATGGGGAACAATCGGTGTTTCATGTGCACTATCATCTGATGGGCGGTCGCCGTTTAGGCGCTTTAACAGGCATTTCGCCCGCTCATACATAATATCGGGCCAATGAAGAAATAGATCAGCCTCGCTGTCCAATGTCGCAGCGGGGTTGTTCCAATTCTTTCGACTATCGTAAAATAGACGCCTAAGGTTGACACCTTATTTCCGTTTGCCCTATAATGAAGTTTGATGAACCGTGTTAATGCTCTTGGACGGTCTGGTCGGAGGGAGGGAAAACTGGTGTCTGAAACTAAAGTTCGCAAAAACGAGACAATTGATGCTGCACTTCGTCGCTTCAAGCGTTCCATTGCTAAAGATGGCGTATTGGCTGAAGTGAAGAAACGCAAGCATTATGAAAAGCCAAGCGTAAAGCGCAAGAAAAAGTCCGAGGCTGCTCGTAAGAGAAAGTTTTAGGAGGATCTGAACTAGCATGAATCTTAGCGAACGATTGAACGAAGATATGAAGCAAGCGATGAAGAGTAAGGACAAGTTCAAACTCTCAACGATTCGAATGGTTCGTTCGACGATAAAAAATCTTGAAATAGATTTGAAACGAAGTTTGGATGACAACGAAGTGCTTGATATTTTTAGTCGTGAAATCAAACAGCGCAAAGATGCCCTCCAAGAATTTGAAAAAGCGGGACGCGACGATCTTGCCGCCGATGCAAAAGCAGAAATTGAGCTCCTAAGCGCCTACCTCCCGGAACAGCTTACTGAAGAAGAAATTAAAGTCATTGTACAGCAGACCATCCAGGAAACCGGTGCTTCTTCAAAAGCCGAGATGGGTAAAGTAATGAGCGCTCTCATGCCGAAAGTTAAAGGGCGTGCAGATGGAAAGCTTGTCAATCAAGTTGTTCAACAATTTCTGTAACAACATAAGTGAAACACCCCTTGTTTTCTCAAGGGGTGTTTTTTCTTTTTATCCGGGGGATGTTTTCGAGAACCGCCTCTTCGCGATGGTTTTTTTAAGAATGGGAATACTTTTTGAAACGAATTCGTTTCTGATTCGTAATAACTACCATATGAGGGCAAGTAGATACATATGCTTATGCAACAGGCAGGACGCTGAACCCTATTTGTCGAAGTAATGGTTCAGATGGCTTAATACGTCGAAAAGGAGGGGAACAGATTGAGCAAACCGTTTTGGATCCGCAAATTACTGACATTCACGGCAGCTGTTGTTATGATGCTGATATCCATCGGAATGTATGTAGGTCCGGTGAAATCCGCGGTGGCTGCGAACATCGGATCGGTGTATGTCATTCCGGTCAAGCAGCAGATCGAGCGCGGCTTAACCAGCTTTATGGAGCGTGGATTTAAGGAAGCCGAGAAGATGGCGGCAGGACTGATCGTCCTGGAAATTGATACGCCGGGTGGTCTGGTCGACCAAGCGGGTAAAATTGCATCCTTGATGAAGGCCAGTGATATTCCGATTGTGGCTTACATCACGGGTGATGCCGCATCGGCTGGGAGTTACATTGCGCTGAACGCAGACAAGATTGCCATGTCGCCAGGCAGTATGATTGGCGCGGCTTATATGGTGGATGCCAGGGGGAATCCGATCGAGGATGCCAAGATGGTTTCCTGGTGGAAAACCAGCATGGCTAGTGCTGCTGAAGCTTCGGGCCGAAATCCGGAGATCGCCAAAGGAATGGCTGACCTTAATTTAAAGGTTGAAGTGCCTGAAATCGGTTTAACGAAGCAGCCAGGCGATATAATATCCTTGACGCATGATGAAGCGCTGAAGACAGGCTATGCGGATACGGTTGCAAGCAGCACGGAAGAAGTCATCACGTGGATGGATTATTCCACGCAGGATGTATTCCGGATGGAGCCGACCTTCTCGGAGAAACTGGCTACTTTTCTTACGCACCCTGGCGTGATGACGCTCCTGCTCTTCATTGGTATCGCAGGTGTCATTATCGAAGTGATCGTTCCGGGCTTTGGTGTGCCGGGAATTCTTGGTGTGGTTGCATTCGTACTGTATTTCTTTGGTAACCAGGTGGCTGGATTTGCCGGTTGGGAGACCTGGCTGCTGTTTATCATCGGTATCGTGATGCTGGCGATGGAGCTGTTTGTGCCAAGCTTCGGGATACTGGGCATCATTGGATCAGCCAGCTTGATTGCCGGCGTGGTCATGGCGGCATACAGCACGTCGCATGTCGCGCTGTCTCTAGGTATTGCAGCGGCATGTGCACTGGTGGCTATCATTGTGGTCGCCCTCGTATTTAAGGAACGGGGAATATGGCGGAAGTTCATACTCAGTGACAGCTTATCCAAAGAGCAGGGGTATATTCCGAATGAAGACCGAGATGTATTGATCGGTCTGGTCGGAACTTCGCTTACGCCGCTGCGGCCAGCTGGAACGATGGAGCTAGAGGGACGACGACTTGATGTGGTTACCCTTGGAGGATTCATCGATTCCGGCCGCCCGGTCCGCGTCATCAGGACGGACGGCACTAGAATTGTGGTAGAGGAAGAAAAAGGGTGAACCTCGTCACGGAATTGTGTAGTATTACAAGGGATAGTATTTTAAGCGTTCTAAGTTATGAGTGCAAATATTTTTAAAAATGGAGGGTGAAGTGAATATGGACGGTTCTTTGATACCGATACTTCTGATCGGGGTTGTCGCGATCATTGTGCTCAGCGTGTTTTTCAGTTTCTTCCCGTTGATGCTCTGGATCTCGGCGATCGCTTCTGGCGTTCGCGTGGGGATTATTACATTGGTGGCTATGCGTCTGCGGCGCGTAACGCCAAGCCGAATTGTGAATCCGCTGATTAAAGCGACAAAAGCGGGTCTCGGTCTAAACATCAACCAGCTGGAAAGCCATTATTTGGCAGGTGGTAATGTAGACAGGGTTGTAAATGCGCTGATCGCAGCTCAACGTGCAAATATTCCACTTGAGTTCGAACGGGCTGCCGCTATTGACCTTGCGGGACGCGATGTTCTGCAGGCTGTTCAAATGAGTGTTAACCCGCGCGTAATTGAGACGCCAACTGTTGCAGCTGTTGCAAAAGACGGTATTGAAGTGAAAGTTAAAGCCCGTGTAACCGTGCGTGCCAACATTGACCGTTTAGTCGGGGGTGCCGGGGAAGAAACGATCATCGCCCGTGTAGGTGAAGGTATCGTTACTACCGTCGGCTCGAGTAACTCTCATAAAGATGTTCTGGAGAATCCGGATTCCATCTCAAGAACGGTGCTGTCCAAGGGCTTGGATGCCGGAACCGCATTTGAAATCCTGTCCATCGATATCGCGGACGTGGATGTAGGCAAAAACATCGGCGCGTACTTGCAGACCGAACAGGCGGAAGCCGACAAGCGTATTGCCCAAGCGAAGGCGGAAGAACGCCGCGCGATGGCGGTAGCCCAAGAGCAAGAGATGAAGGCTCGCGTCGTAGAGATGAGAGCACGCGTTGTGGAATCGGAATCCCAAGTTCCGCTGGCTATGGCTGAAGCGCTTCGCAGCGGCCAACTGGGCGTGATGGATTATATGAACCTGAAGAATATCGAAGCCGACACGCAAATGAGGGGTTCCTTCGGTAAGATGGGTGAGAATAATGACAATCCTGGTGACAACAAAACCAAGTAACGATGAGGTGAGCCTATAGTGAGCTGGTTAATCGAAAATTTTTACATTGTAGCTGTTATAGGCTTCTTCATCATCTCCGCCCTCGGAAGACGCGGCAAGAACCCTGAGGAGGGGAAAAATCCCCGTATGCCGTCCTTCGGCGGCGAAGGGGACCGTCCTGCAAGACCGGGGCAGCAGCGGCCTCAGCGGCCTGAAGTTAGACGGGTACAGACGACTCCGCAAGTCTCCCGTCCGGCACCTGTTCAGGAAAGCACCCGGATCGAGCGGATGGATGAAGAAGAAATGGATACCGGGAACGGATACTCTCTGGAACATCAAGAGATTGATCGAGCGAGACGTGAGGAAGAGATGAGATCTCACCCCGATAGCATAGATCATAGAATCGAGATGATGGAGAGGGATTTGAACCGGATTCACTCGAATTTGAACCAGATGACCATCGCATTACCTGAAACGGTTGTCGAAAGCCGAGATGAAGATCGTGAACAGTCTAGGGGCAGTGGATCGTTTCTTGCAGAACAAGCTCGAAATGGCATTGTTTGGGCCGAAATTCTGGGAACTCCGCGTGCCAAGCGCCCCATGAATACTCGCCGTTAAATTAGCGGATTCTTTCGAGCTCTTCGAGCCAAATTTCTTGTACAGGATCAGCGTAAATTAGACTCAATTCATAGATTTATAGAAGCGGGAGACCGCCTCGTCAGATTTTTTTGACGGGGCGGTCTTTTTACTTTTGATCTCATAAAACAGCTTCTTGGGGCATAAGGTGTACAGTACAGGAAGGGGGAAAGTCTCCATATGTCCCGCATCAGCCGCAAGCTGCAGAAATGGACCCAAGAAATGCTTGATTTGCCACAGGACCTGTTATTTGATTTGCCGCGGTTGACCCTGATTGGCAATAAAGAGCTGCATATCGAAAATCATCGCGGAGTCCGGCATTTTTCCGAGGAACGACTTGTGTTGTCTTTAACGCAGGGTTCTTTGGAGATTTCGGGGACCGGACTTGCGATTCAGGCTATTCAAAGTCATGAAGTGACCATCATTGGCATCATTCATCATATTCAATACATAGGAACGGGGGAGAAACCGTGAAGATTCCGACGATGATCCATCTTCGAGGATATTTGAAGCTCGCTGTTCGCGGTGAGCATGTGGAAGCATTCATTAATTCATTGGCGGAGGCGGGGATTCCGGTTTGGGATGTAACACCGACAGGAGCCCACTCAGCAGAGCTTAAGCTGCTGCTGAAGGATTTCAGAGGGCTCCGTCCGCTGTTAAAACGGACAGGCTGCCGTACGCGTATCAAGGGGCGCTACGGATCCCCCTTCAAAGCCCGCCGCCTGTTGAAACGCAAAGCGTTTGTTATTGGCGTTGTTGCGTTTTTTATGATCCTGTTGACGCTTTCCTCGATGGTGTGGAACGTGGAAGTCGAGGGGAATGAAACGATCGCTTCGGAAGATGTGCTTGATGCGGCGAAGCAGGAAGGCATCTATCCGTTTCAATGGATATTCAAGCTGCAATCGATGGACAAGCTGTCCGGGAATATGACCGCCCGCCTTCCGGGAACTTCATGGGTAGGGGTGGAACGCAATGGGACACGCATACGCATACAGATTGTAGAGGCGGCCGTACCGGACAAACCGCCGCTCCAGAGCCCGAGGCATCTTATCAGTACGCAGGACGCCGTCATCACCCATATATACGCTGAGAAGGGAGTCCCTAAAGTAGGGATAAACAGCCGGGTGAAGAAGGGCGACATACTGATTTCCGGCGTCCTTGGGGACGAGGAAAATTCGGAACGCATTGTAGCCAAAGGGGAAGTGAAGGGCCTTGTGTGGCATGAATACGATATCGAAATCCCATTGGTGAAGACCCATAAGGTTTATACAGGGGAAGGGAAGAAGCGCTCTTATATCGTATTTGGCGATCGGGCCGTCCAGTTGTGGGGCTATGGGGATATTCCATTTTCGCAGCAGGAGACTTTGACCTTCTATGATCCGCTAACTTGGAGGACGCGCGTGCTTCCGCTGGGCTGGATGACGGAAAAGATCATGGAGGTTACCGAGGTTCAGCGGACCATTACCGAGGATGAGGCGAAAAAAGAGGGAATCGAGGGGGCGCGCCGGGATATTTTGGCGAAATATGGCACGGATTCAAGATTTGTAAGCCAAAAAATTTTGCATGATAAGAAAGAGAATGGTAAAGTTTATATGAAAGTGCTTTTTGAGGTGGAAGAGACCATCGCGAAAGAACTTCCCATAGTATACGATCAAGGAGAATGAGGCTATTTGTCACAGCAAACGACCAGCATTCAAATTTTACTTCAAAGCGCGTCAGAAGGTCTGTCCTTATTCGGACCACAAGATACATTTCTTAAATTAATCGAAAAAGAAATTCCTGCGACGATTGATTCACGGGAAGCGGTCATCACGATTCGTGGACAACATCGAAATGTGGAGAGTCTTCAGCAGCTGTTTGAAGTGCTGCTCCAACTTGTGCGTAACGGCTACATTTTGACCGAGCGTGATATCCTTTATGCTGTAGAACTCGCCAAGGATCTGAGAGCTGATCAATTGCTGGATCTGTACAAGGGCGAAATCACGACAACCTTCAAGGGCAAGCCTATTCGTGTCAAAACCATCGGTCAGAAGCACTATGTGACCACCATCAAGAAACGGGATATTGTATTCGGTATCGGTCCTGCCGGAACAGGAAAAACCTACTTGGCCGTCGTTCTGGCTGTTGCCGCTCTGAAGGAAGGATCCGTCAAACGGATTATTCTGACAAGGCCGGCAGTAGAGGCTGGAGAGAGCCTGGGCTTCCTGCCGGGAGATCTGCAGGAGAAGGTTGATCCTTATCTCAGACCGCTGTACGATGCCTTATACGATGTTATGGGCCCGGATCAAACGGCCAAGGCGCTAGAGCGTGGGTTGATTGAAATCGCGCCGCTTGCTTACATGCGCGGGCGGACGCTGGATGATTCATTTATTATTTTGGATGAAGCGCAGAACACCACGCCGGAACAGATGAAGATGTTTCTGACACGGCTTGGATTCGGCTCGAAGATGGTCATAACAGGGGACGTGACCCAGATTGACCTGCCGCGAGGCAAGAAATCAGGACTTATCGAAGCTAAAAGGATATTAAGCGGAATTGAGGAAGTCGGATTCGTCTATTTTGCCGAACAGGATGTCGTACGTCACTCTTTAGTACAAAAAATCATCGTCGCATATGATAAAGCAGCAGAAAACCAAGATTAAAGGGGATTGTCGCAATGGCCTCCAAAGAACCATCGACGGACAAGTCCATATGGGGTAGAAACAGCGGATGGAAATATAGCGTGGCAACACGCTATATTCTGTTTTTGCTGCTTGCTTTGCTCTTTTATATCAGTCTAGCATCCAAACTTTTGCCGGAACGCTATGACATACAGGTCAATACGAAAAGCGAAAAGAATATCGTGGCGCCCGTGCAAATTGAGGACAGCAAGGCAACGCTGCAGGCGCAGGAGCAAAAGGCGGAAGCAGTTCAACCCGTTTACTCCTATATCCCTCTTCGGAGTGATGTTCTGGTTTCCCAGATTCTGGACAGAATTGAACAACTCAATCAGGATGCGGATGTATCTACTCAGGAAAAAATCGGTATTTACCGAGTTGAAATTCCCCAAAGAGCAGAGCGATTTGTACGAAATTACCTGTCTGCAAACAGTACAAACGAAGCATATTCCCCGGAACTGCTGGAAGAAATGCGTCAAGCCATTGAGGAACAAACCTATCAGATTCCAGAGGAAACCTTTATTAAGATACCGCGATTGAATTTGGAGGATATTCCTCAAATGAAATCAACCGCTCGAGATATCGTTTCCAGGCTGATCTTGAATGAAATGGTAGATGCGCAAACGGGTAGAGCACGGGTTCCAGAGATGGTAAGTACAAGCAACCTGGATGATCGTACAGCTAGGGAAGTCGTTCAAGAATTGGCTCGTTTAGCTATTACGCCTAACAAGTTTTTGGATGAGGTGGCGACGAAGGAAGCCAAGGTTGCAGCCCGTGAAGAAGCTGACCCTGTCTATATCAAACAAGGGGATATCCTCGTGGCGAAGGGTCAGCTTATCACACCGGAGCTGTACGAGCTGCTTGGCAAAAATGGTCTGCTGAAGGACGACATTAACTACTGGCCGGAGCTGGGAGTTCTTCTCCTGTCTGTCCTGCTGTCGCTGGGCATACTGACGTTCATCCGGCAGTCGGAACCTGGCAAATTTAAATACAACAACTCGCAGTTGTTGATGCTGGTTCTGGTGTATGTGATCACGCTGATCCCTATGCACTTGACCGCATTTTTGCAGAGCGATTCCCAGATGTATGTTGGATATCTTGCGCCTGTTGCGATTGGCGCGATTCTGGTTACCCTGCTGCTGGAAACCTCGCTGGCCTATTTCAGCGTCATCATTTTCAGCATCATGGCAAGTGTCATATTGAACGTACAAGGCGAATTGTTTGACTTCAAATTCGGGTTATTCGCAGCCGTGACTTCCTGCGTGGCGATCTTCTCGATTCACCGCGCAAGCCAGCGGTCGACGATGCTGAAGGGCGGCATTATGGCTTCTCTCTTCGGCGCCTTGATCGTGTTTATTATGCTGCTGCTCAATAACGATACATGGACTACGAGCGAAACGCTGTATTCGATCGGTTTTGCCATCGCGGGCGGATTGTTAACGGCCATCCTGGTTATCGGGTTAATGCCGTTCTTCGAAGTCACCTTCGGTATTCTGTCGGCACTGAAGCTGGTGGAATTATCGAACCCGAACCATCCGCTGCTTCGTAAACTGCTGACGGAGACGCCAGGCACTTATCATCACAGTGTCATGGTCGGAAACTTGTCCGAAGCTGCGGCGGAAGCGATTGGCGCCAACGGACTGCTGTGCCGCGTCGGTTCCTACTATCATGATATTGGAAAAACCAAGCGGCCGATCTATTTTATCGAGAACCAGAACAATATGGAGAACCCGCATGATTCCATTGAACCGAAGCTGAGCAAATCCATTATCGTTGCTCACGCAAGGGATGGCGTGGAAATGCTCAAGGAGTACAAGCTCCCTAAACCGATACGGGATATCGCAGAGCAGCATCATGGCACAACGTTTTTACACTATTTTTATCATAAAGCGGTTCGCCAGGCTGAGGAGCAGGGCATCGAACCGGATTTCACCGAAGATGATTTCCGTTACCCAGGGCCGAAGGCTCAATCCAAGGAGTCTGCAATTGTCGGCATAGCCGACAGCGTGGAAGCGGCTGTCCGTTCATTGCGTAAACCGACGGTGGAACAGGTTGAATCGATGATCGAGAAGATTATCAAAGGCCGCCTGGATGACCATCAGTTTAATGATTGCGATTTAACGATGAAGGAATTGGATATTATCGCGAAGACGTTAAAGGAGACGGTGATGGGGATTTTCCATTCCCGGATCGAATACCCGGAAGATGTGAAGCGTCCCAAGCCGTCCGCCCCAAATGGCGATATATCGACTGCTTCCGAGACATCCGCAACGAGTGAGGAACAGAGAAGGAGCGTATAAGAATGAGCCTGCAGCTGGCATGGAATAATGAACAAGAGGATTTTCAGATTAGCGAGGAATTGATCGCCCTGCTTGAAGTGATTCTTCAGAAGGCCGGAGAGGCTGAAGGAGTAACCGATGGAGAGGTGGATCTGACCTTTGTCGATGATGAACAGATCCATGAATTGAACCGGGAGTACCGGGGAATCGATCGTCCGACCGACGTTCTCTCCTTTGCGATGAATGAAATTACGAACGATGAGCTCGAGATCATTTATGAGCTGGAAGAGGGAGAAGAACTGGAGAGCGTGCCGGATGTTCTGGGTGATATCATTATCTCGGTTCCTCGGGCCAAGCTGCAAAGCGAAGAATACGGCCATTCGTTGGAACGGGAACTCGGTTTTCTGTTTGTTCACGGATTTCTACATTTGCTCGGATATGATCATCAAGATGAGGCGAGCGAAGCGGAAATGATGGGTAAGCAGGAGGCTGTACTTGCAGAAGTAGGATTGACAAGATAGTGAAGCCGCACAGACAATCGTTATACAGGGCATTTGGGTGCGCGATACGGGGCATCTTGACGGCTGTACAAACGGAACGCAATATGAAAATCCACATTGCTGCTGCCTTGATTGTATTCATCGCAGCAGCTTTGCTGCAATTGGACCGAGTGGGTTGGTTATTTTTGGTATTGGCGATTGCCCTCGTATTTATCGCGGAGCTGGTAAATACTGCGGTAGAGGCCATTATCGATCTGATCTCGCCAGAAGAACATGTTTTAGCTCGGGTGGCTAAGGATACAGCAGCCGGTGCAGCGTTAGTTGCAGCGGTGTTTGCCGTCGTGATCGGCATTCTGGTCTTCTATGAACCGGTATGGGAATGGATACAATCAATGACAAGTTGAATAAATAGGAGGAACTAGACATGGAAGCAGGATTGTTAATGCAGGAAGCGATTAAAGCACGTACGCGGGCATACATACCCTATTCAAAATTTGGTGTGGGAGCAGCCCTGCTCGATTCGCGCGGAGAGGTACATCTTGGCTGTAATGTAGAGAATGCCGCATACGGTCCTACCAATTGTGCTGAGCGCACCGCATTGTTCCGTGCGATTGCCGACGGACATGAAGCAGGGAGCTTCCAAGCGATTGCCATTGTTGCCGATACGGACGGCCCGTGCACGCCATGCGGGGTATGCCGGCAAGTGCTGGTGGAGCTGTGCAAGCCGGATATGTTGGTGATCATGGGCAATATGAAGGGTGACATCAAGGAGACGACCGTCAGCGAACTGCTGCCGGGAGCGTTCGGTCCATGGGATTTAAACAAGCAGTAAGTCTGCAAATGAATAGGATCAAATCAAGGTTTACACAACACGTAGATACAGGAACAGTAGCGGAGGAATGGTATGCAAAAAAAACAATTTAAGTCCGGGTTTGTGGCTATTATCGGGAGACCGAACGTAGGAAAATCAACGCTGATGAATCAGGTGATCGGTCAGAAGATTGCCATCATGTCGGACAAACCGCAAACAACAAGAAATAAAATTCATGGCGTATATACGACCAACGATTCCCAAGTGGTTTTTCTGGATACGCCGGGGATTCATAAGCGTCAATCCAAGCTCGGGGATTACATGAATCAGACTGCTTTGAGCACGCTGGGCGAAGTGGAAGCCGCCTTATTTCTGGTAGACGCTTCGGAGGGCATCGGCGGGGGAGACCGTTACATCGCCGAGCAGCTGCAGAAGATCAAGACTCCGATCATCTTGGTGATGAATAAAATCGACAAGATTGAGCCGCCCGCGCTGCTGCCTCTGATTGAGCAGTATCGGAAGCTGCATGATTTTGCAGAGATCGTCCCGATTTCCGCGAAGCTCGGCAGCAATGTTGACACGCTGCTTGAACAGATACAAAAGTATTTGCCTCCTGGCCCGCAGTATTATCCTGAAGACCAGGTGACGGATCATCCGGAGCAGTTCGTGTGCGCAGAGCTGATTCGCGAGAAAATTTTGCACATGACAAGAGAGGAAATTCCCCATTCCATAGCGGTTACCATTGAGGATATGCGGGTGGAGGAGAACGGAACCGTATATATTTCAGCCGTTATTTTTGTTGAGCGCGACTCCCAGAAGGGTATCATTATCGGCAAGCAGGGTGCTCTGCTAAAAGAAGTTGGCAGACAAGCCCGTCAGGATATTCAAAGGCTGCTCGGGTCCAAGATTTTCTTGGAGCTCTGGGTTAAAGTTAAAAAAGATTGGCGCAATCAAGAACGCGTTCTTCGCGATCTCGGATTTCACCGCGGGGAGTAATAAAAGCCGCAGTGCAAATCGGAGGCAAATCATACATGGCGCCGCCTGCCAACAATTGCATTTCATAAATCTGCTCTAGGCGCACATCCTAATTTTCGTAGATGCGAAACGTCATTTCCGAAGAGAGGATGAATACGAATGCGAGATTTTTCGTGGAAGTATTTTGCGATGACTGGAGATGTCGATGCGTATTTGCTGTATAAGGAAACCGAGGGTGAGTCGGTTCTTACAGCTGCATCCGTTGAAGATGAGGCGGCCCCGCATGAAGAAGACGAGTAATTATTGGTTGTTCCAGGAATGGTTGGGGGAAAGCGCATGCTATATCGGGCGGAAGGGATTGTCATCCGCAGCATGGACTACGGTGAAGGGAACAAAATCATTACACTTTGCACCAAAGAATCGGGCAAGGTAGGCGTGCTGGTCAGAGGAGCAAAGAAGGTGAAAAGCCGACATGCTGCTCTGACACAGCTATTTACCTATGGAGAGTATGTTTTCTTCCGAAATGGTACGGGGCTCGGCAACTTGAATGCCGGTGAGATCATGGAGTCTCACCACGGGCTCAGGGAGGATCTTGTGAAAGCGGCCTATGCTTCTTATGCCTGCGAGCTCTTGGATCGGGTGCTGCAGGATGAGGAGACGGGCGCTTTTTGGTTTCATCAGCTCAAAGCCTGTATAGAGGCGCTTCAGGAGGATAAGGATCCTCAAATTATCATCAATCTGTACGAGATGAAAATTTTGCAGACTGCAGGGTACGGGCCGGAGCTGGATGTGTGCATATCGTGCAATCAGCCCAGAAAAGACGAGGATATGTTGGTGAGCCCCCGGTTAGGCGGGGTACTGTGCCGTTACTGCAAACATCTGGATCCGCCGGCAATGGCGATCTCGCCCAGAACTCTGAAGCTGCTGCGCCTGTTTGGACGGCTGGATTTAAGACGGCTGGGCAATGTGGATGTGAAGGACGAAACCAAGGCCGAGCTCAAAAAAGTCATGCGGGCCTTAATGGATATGCAGCTTGGGCTGCGTCTGAAATCGCAAAACTTTTTGGACCAAATGGACAAGTACAATATTTGACGTAAGATATAGAATGAGGTATTATATTTATCAGTTTATTAGTTTTTTGAATACTGACATGCATTGAACGGGAAAGTAGTGAATGATCATCCGCGAAATAGCGAGCCGGGGGCGGTGGAAGCCTGGTGGGAGATATTCATGAACAGGGCACCCGGGAGCATGGTGAAACGATAAAGTGGGTTTTGCTTATCGCTGAAGACTGAATTGTGTCGGCGAATCAGCAGGACCAAGTAGGGTGGAACCGCGGGAAGCTACAGCTCTCGTCCCTATGTCTGTACAACAGGCGTAGGGCGAGAGCTTTTTGTTGTACAGAGAATGGAAAAGTATGGTGGAAAGAATTTGAAAAAGAATGTAAAGGAGCTAAAATCATGAACTTCCAGCAGATGATTTTGACGCTGCAGCAATTTTGGGCGGAACAGAATTGCATCATCGTGCAGCCGTACGACACGGAAAAAGGTGCCGGTACGATGAACCCGATGACGTATTTGCGTTCGATCGGACCCGAGCCTTGGAACGTAGCTTATGTAGAGCCTTCCCGTCGCCCTGCTGACGGCCGCTATGGAGAGAACCCGAACCGTCTCTATCAGCATCACCAATTTCAGGTTATTTTGAAACCTTCACCGGACAATATTCAAGAGCTGTATTTGGAGAGCTTGAAGCGTCTTGGCATTAATCCGCTCGATCATGACATCCGTTTTGTTGAGGACAATTGGGAAGCGCCGACGCTTGGTGCATGGGGCCTAGGCTGGGAAGTATGGCTGGATGGTATGGAAATTACGCAGTTTACGTACTTCCAGCAGGTTGGCGGCATTGACGCAAGCCCAGTCGCTGTAGAGATTACCTATGGTATGGAGCGTCTTGCATCCTATATCCAGGATAAAGAGAATGTGTTCGATCTGGAGTGGGTAGACGGCATCACCTACGGAGATGTATTCCATCAGCCGGAATTCGAGCATTCGAAGTACACCTTTGAGGTGTCCGACGTTAAGATGCTGTTTACGCTGTTTAACATGTATGAAGAAGAAGCGAACAAAGCAATGAACCAAAGTTTGGTATTCCCGGCATACGACTATGTTTTAAAATGCTCCCACACGTTTAACCTGCTCGATGCCAGAGGGGCGATCAGTGTAACGGAGAGAACGGGATACATTATGCGCGTGCGAAACCTGGCTCGTCAGGTTGCAGCTACGTATTTGGAGGAGCGCGAGAAGCTGGGCTTCCCGCTGATTAAGAAAGGGGGCGCAGACCATGTCTAAGGATTTATTGTTTGAAATCGGTCTGGAAGAGGTCCCGGCGAGATTTCTGCGCGCCGCGATGGAACAGCTTCAGGATAAATTGGTCAAATGGCTGGATGCTTCCAGAATCGGACATGGAGAAGTAACGGCATATGCTACGCCGCGCCGCTTGGCGGTATGGGTACAGAACGTTGCGGATAAACAAGAGGACGTCAGCGAGGAAGTGAAAGGGCCATCCCGCAAGATCGCATTGGATGATAGCGGACAGTGGAGCAAGGCTGCGCTTGGTTTTGCAAAAAGCCAGGGCGTGGATCCCGAGAGTTTTACGTTCAAGGAGCTCGGCGGGGTAGAGTATATCTATGTGACGAAGAACAGCGTCGGCGTGGATACGAAGTCGATCCTGTCCGAAGGACTTCTTGGTATTTTGACTTCGATGACCTTCCCGAAAAATATGCGCTGGGGGGCGCACGAATTTAAATTCGTCCGTCCGATTAAGTGGATGGTCGCTTTGCTCGGCAGTGAGACGATTGATCTGGAAATTACGGGCGTGAAGGCCGGTAACGTGACCCGTGGACACCGTTTCCTTGGCGGAGAAGCCGTTATTCCAGAGGCATCGGCATACCGCGACGTATTGCGCGAACAGCATGTCATCGTGGATGTGAATGAACGCCAAGAGATGATTGTGTCGCAGATCCAGGCATTGGCCCAAGAGAAAGATTGGAATATCGCCATCAAGGATGATTTGCTCGAAGAGGTATTGTTCCTGGTTGAGACCCCAACCGTGCTGTACGGAGCATTCGACTCCTCATTCCTTCATATTCCGCAGGAAGTATTGATTACTTCAATGCGTGAGCATCAGCGGTATTTCCCTGTGCTGGATAAGCAGGGACAATTGCTTCCGTTCTTCGTAACCGTGCGCAGCGGGGACAGCCGTTCCCTGGACGTTATCGCAAGAGGGAATGAAAAGGTGCTGCGGGCTCGTTTGTCGGACGCGAAATTCTTCTATCAGGAAGATCAGAAGCTTCAGATCAAAGACGCTTTATCGAAGCTGGAGAGCATCGTTTTCCATGAGGAGCTGGGGACCATCGGCGATAAAGTCCGCAGAATCCGCCGGATTTCCGATCAGTTGTCAGCGAAGCTTAGCATTTCGGCTGACGAAGCAGATTCTGTAAGCCGTGCAGCCGATATTTGCAAATTCGATCTGGTGACCCAGATGGTTTATGAATTCCCTGAATTGCAGGGTGTTATGGGAGAGGATTATGCAAGAAAAGCCGGTGAGAAGGAGCCGGTGGCCAAAGCGGTGTTTGAGCATTACCAGCCTCGCTTCGCCGGTGACGCGGTGCCTTCCACCTCGGTGGGATCCATCGTAAGTATCGCGGATAAAATCGACACGATCGTGGGATGCTTCTCCATCGGCATCATTCCGACAGGCTCCCAGGATCCTTATGCACTGCGCCGTCAGGCGGCGGGCATCGTTCAGATCATCCTGGAGCACAAACTCCCGGTGACGCTATCGGATGTCTTCGGTGTGGCCCTGGAGGTTCACGAGAACATTCGCGTTTTGAAGCGCTCGACGGACGAAATCCGCAAGGACCTCAAAGAGTTCTTCGGACTTCGCGTGAAGAAGCTTCTGTCCGAAGATCAGCGTTATGATGTGGTGGATGCCGTCATTACCGCTGGATTTGATCATGTGGTGTCGGTTGTGTCCCGCGGACATGCGCTGATGAATGCTGTGGATCATGTCCAGGATTTCAAAACAACGGTAGAATCCTTCAACCGGGTCAGCAATTTGGCGGCCAAGGCCGGCAAGGCTGCTGTCAATCCTGAACTGTTCACGGAAACGGAAGAAGGCAAGCTTTATGAAGCTTGGAACGCGATTCGCGAAGATTACCATGCCGCGCTGGAAGCCGCTGACGGCGAACGTTCATTGTCCTTGCTGGGTGGACTCAAAGAACCGATTACCGGGTTCTTCGACTCCGTTATGGTCATGGCGGAGGACGAAGCGGTTCGGGCCAATCGTCTCGCACTGCTCTCCGGCATCGATGGAGATTTGAAGCGATACGCCGATTTCACGAAATTGGTGTGGTAGTAGTGACAGCATGATTTTACTAATGTTATAATGCATTGTTCAGTGAAAGCGACAGCCCGCGGTTATGCACGGGATGGCGCTTTCGCTATGAACGGCCTGAATCAAGCAAGGGCAGGGTCATTGTTTATTTAAGAAGAAGGATTTTAATCTGCCAAAGACGTATATAATAATATACAGCATAAAGATGAATCCAAGATTAAAGATAAGAGCCGGTGATGCGAATGAACGAAAGCAACTCCATTTCGATCGTGGTTGACGGTGATGCATGTCCAGTCAAGAAGGAAATCGCAGAGACAGCTCGTACATTTCGTGTGCCGGTACTGCTTGTTTCTTCCTATGATCATCTGCAGCAGGCAGAAGAAGGGGTTACAACGATCCAGGTGGATCGGAGTGATCAAAGTGCGGACCTCTACATCGCTAACCACATATCCAGGGGGGATATCGTGGTGACGCAGGATTATGGACTGGCTGCACTTGCGCTTGCCAAATCATGCCACGTGATATCCTTTCGCGGTCGTATTTTTCATAATACGGATATCGATTTCATGCTGGATTCCCGTCACCATCAGGCGAAGGCGAGGAAGCAAGGAAAGTATGGCAAAGGGCCCAAAAAGCTGCTTGACGAAGACCGGAGTTTTTTTCAACATAAACTGACAAAACTTTTGCATGAATTGCAGGAGAATGTCCACCCGTAGCGAATACTATTTACGTGCCAAAAGAGATGAAGGTGGTTTGGATGAGTACCGGACAAGGTAATATTCCGGATGATGTCATTGAGGAAGTACTGGCCAAAAGCGATATTGTGGACACGGTCAGCAAATACGTGCATCTTACCAAACAGGGGAAATACCTGAAGGGCTTGTGCCCGTTTCACTCAGAGAAAACTCCTTCCTTTACGGTTACACCGGAACGCCAAATCTTTTACTGCTATGGCTGCGGTAAGGGCGGAAACGCCATTAAATTTAGAATGGAAATCGAAGGATTTTCTTTTCCCGAAGCCGTCAAGACAATGGCAGAAGAGAATGATATCTCGTTACCGGAAGGTCAAGGAGTTCCCGTAATTCCTCGTAATCCGGAAAAAGAACGTTTGAATGAAGCCTATGAGCTTAGCGCCAAGCTGTACCATTTTCTGTTGAAGAATACGGAGCATGGTACGGAAGCCATGAAGTATTTACGATCCCGCGGAATGAGCGACAAAATGATTGACCAGTTCCAAATCGGTTATGCGCCAGATCGTTGGGACACGCTCGTTCAGTTCCTGACGAAGCGATCCTTTGACTTGAAAGAGATGGAAAAGGGCGGTTTATTATCCGCAAGACATGAACAAGAAGGCTATCTCGACCGTTTTCGCGGACGAATCATGTTTCCGATACATGACCGCAGCGGGAAGGTCATCGCGTTTGCTGGCAGAATACTGGGGGACGGTCAACCGAAGTACCTGAATTCCCCGGAGACACTTCTATTTAATAAGAGCCGCACATTGTACAACCTGCACCAGGCGAAGACATCCATACGCAAATTGCGTCAAATTCTGTTATTCGAAGGTTACGGCGATGTAATTTCGTCATGGGAAGCGGGACTTCACAACGGTGTGGCAACCATGGGGACCTCTCTAACGGAAAACCAAGTGGCAATCATGAAATCGGTGGCTGAAGAAGTTGTTGTTGTCTATGACGGTGATAAAGCCGGTATGGCTGCTGCGTTAAAAGTCATTCCAATGCTGGAAGGCGTTGGTCTCAGGGTACGAATCGCTTTGGTGAACGAAGGAATGGATCCGGATGATTACATCCGCAAATTCGGTGCCGAGCGTTTCAGGCATGTAGTAGAAACAGCTGTTTCAACAACAAAATTTAAACTTATATATCTGAAGAAAAACCATATACTGCTAGAAGAAGATGGTAAGATTGCGTACGCCAAAGAGGCACTGCCCATTATCGCCGTACTGAATTCCTCGACTGAACGAGAAGTTTACTTGAGGGAATTGTCCTCCGAGCTCCATCTTTCCTACGAGAGTCTTAAGCAGGATTGCAATCTGCTTCGGCAATCGATGCAAAAAAAGATGGGTGATGGGGATAATAAGGAAAAAAGGTGGAATAATGGTAGGCATAAAAAAGGGCGCCAGCCCGCCCCGGTACTTCTGCCTGCTTACCATGCCGCAGAGCGGCGGCTGCTGTCGCTGATGCTGCAGGATGCGGAGGCCGCGCGATACGTAGGCGATCGCCTGGGAGAAGCGTTTAATATTGAAGATCATGCGGCAATTGCTGCTTATCTATATGCTTTTTACGCACAGGGTAAATCTCCGGATATCAGCCGTTTCATGTCATCGCTCCACGACGATCGTTTGGAAATGACGGTCAGCTCGATCATGATGATGGAAGCACCAGCCGAGTGGAATGTTCAAGTGCTCGATGATTGCATACGTGAGGTGCTGAAATTTCCGCAGCAGAGAGAGATCGACCAGAAAAAAGAAGAAATGATAAAAGCGGAGCGCTCAGGTGATTTTTTGCGAGCCGCGCAAATTGCAAGTGAGATTATCGCCCTAGAAAGACAATGAAGCCCCGCACATTGCTGTTTCTAGGGAGGAGGGAGTCGAATGATGGCGAATGATCAGCATACTGAACTAGAAACGGAATTTACGCTGGATCAAGTCAAGGATCAGTTGATTGAACAGGGTAAAAAGAGATCCGTATTAAGCTATAAAGACATTATGGAGAAATTATCGCCATTTGATCAGGACACGGAGCAGATGGAAGAGTTCTACGAGCAGCTGGCCGACCTGGGTATCGATGTGGTAAATGAGAATGACGAAGAGGGTACCCACCGGCAATCGGGAGATTCCGAATCCCATGATAATGAGGATTTTGGGTTTGACGACGATCTTTCACTGCCTCCAGGGATCAAGATTAACGACCCGGTACGGATGTATCTGAAGGAAATTGGCCGGGTTCCGCTGTTGTCAGCTGATGATGAGATTGAACTTGCCAACCGGATTGAACAGGGGGATGAGGAAGCCAAGCGCCGTCTGGCCGAAGCCAACCTGCGTCTCGTTGTAAGTATCGCGAAGCGTTATGTCGGACGAGGAATGCTGTTCCTGGATTTGATTCAGGAGGGCAACATGGGTTTGATCAAAGCCGTGGAGAAGTTCGATTACAAAAAGGGTTTCAAATTCAGTACGTATGCGACCTGGTGGATTCGCCAAGCAATCACGCGCGCTATTGCTGACCAGGCCCGTACCATCCGAATTCCTGTGCATATGGTGGAGACCATCAACAAACTGATTCGTGTATCCAGACAGCTTCTCCAGGAGCTCGGACGTGAGCCTTCGCCGGAGGAAATTGCTGCCGAGATGGAACTCAGTGTTGAGAAAGTCCGGGAGATTATGAAGATTGCTCAGGAGCCCGTTTCGCTGGAAACGCCGATCGGTGAGGAAGATGATTCCCATCTCGGAGATTTCATCGAGGATCAGGAAGCACTCGCTCCTGCCGATGCGGCTGCTTACGAGCTTCTGAAGGAACAGCTCGAAGATGTGCTGGATACGCTGACTGAGCGCGAGGAGAACGTACTTCGTCTTCGTTTCGGACTCGATGATGGCCGCACGAGAACACTGGAAGAGGTCGGCAAAGTGTTCGGTGTTACACGCGAACGGATTCGACAGATTGAAGCGAAAGCGCTCCGTAAGCTTCGTCACCCGAGCCGCAGCAAGCGGTTAAAGGATTTCCTCGAATAGCTTAATCCACGGACCTTCTGCAGTAATCGCAGCAGGTCCTTTTTTTCGAATTCATGCATGGCATGTATAAGTTTCTTGGTTATGGAATTTCTTCCTGCATTTGTTTTATTGGTCTTTATTTTAGCTCTTTTTCGGACCCATTGCAAATGACGAGGCATAACTTATTTTCACCGGATTTCCCGGTTTGCAGTTTGGTATCGTCTCTGTTAGGGTAAGGAATAGGTCGTGATTTGGACGAAAATATGGAATGGTAAGGTGTGTCAACCGTGAAATTATCAAGAAGATTAACACAAATACTGGAGAAGATTCCGCGCGGCAGCCGACTTGCAGATATCGGTTCCGACCATGCCCTGCTGCCTGTGGCTGCCGTAGAGAGCGGGGCTGCAATTCAAGCGATCGCCGGTGAAGTCAATCCCGGCCCGTATGATGCTGCTATCAAACAGGTCATCGAATCAGGGATGACGGATGTCATCAGCGTGCGAAGAGGAGACGGTTTGAACGTACTCTCAGCCGGTGAGGCCGACGTCATTACGATTGCCGGTATGGGCGGCAGTTTGATTGCAGCGATTTTGGACCGCGGCATCGATAAGCTGGCAGGCGTCCGCAGGCTGGTCCTGCAGCCGAATGTGGGAGAAGATATCTTGCGTAGATGGCTGTATTCCCATGGCTGGGTGCTGATCGAGGAAATGATCCTGGAGGAAGACGGCAAAATTTACGAAGTGCTGGTCGCCGAGCCTACGCAAACAACAGACCTGACGAATGAGCAGGTTTACACGGAAAGGGCGATTGGTGGCGGTGTCCGGTTATCTACGGACTGGCTTTTCCGTATGGGACCTTGGCTGACGCAGTCCCCAAATCCGGTTTTCAGTGAGAAATGGAAGTCGGAGATGGAGAAGATGGGGTATATTCTTCAATCGCTTTCGCGTTCAGATCTCACCACGGCCGCCGATAAGGCGAGTGAGATTCGATCGGATATCGAGTTTATTCAGGAGGTGCTGGCATGCTTGCCAAAGGACAAACCGTAATTCAATATATGGAGCAATTGGCCCCGAAGCACGTGGCCGAACCCGATGACCGGATCGGACTCCAGCTTGGAACATTGCAAAAGGACATTCGAACGGTGCTGATTGCATTGGATGTTAATGATGAAGTGGTGGATGAAGCCATTGAGCTTGGGGCTGACCTGATTATCGCCCATCATGCGATTATATACCGTCCGCTGAAACAACTGCAGACGGATACGCCGATGGGCAAGGTATACGAAAAGCTGATCAAACACGACATTGCGGTATATATAAGTCATACCAATCTGGACGTAACCGAAGGCGGGATGAACGATTGGATGGCGGAGGCCTTGGGAATCGAGAATACGTCGCCTATTCATGACATGCATAATGAACAGCTGTCCAAGCTGGTGGTATTTGTTCCGAAGAGCCATCATCAAGAGGTGCTGGATGCCGTGCTCGGCGCCGGTGCAGGCTGGATCGGAAATTACAGCCACTGCAGCTTCAACATCGAGGGCTTTGGCACCTTTGTCCCGCGAGAAGGCAGTAATCCTTTTCAAGGTCAGGAAGGCAAGATGGAACGTGCAAATGAGGTTCGAATCGAGACGATTGTTCCTCATGCCATCCGAAATAAAGTGATCCAGGCGATGCTAAAGGCACATCCTTATGAAGAGGTTGCTTATGATCTGTATGCCATGGACCTAAAGGGGAGATCCCTTGGTCTTGGCCGGGTTGGCAAGTTAAAAGAGCCTAAGACGTTGGCTGAGCTGGTAGACGTGGTAAAAGAGAAGCTGGAGGTCCCTCATGTTCGTGTCGTGGGAGAACTCGACCGCACCATCCGCAAGGCGGCCGTCATAGGGGGTTCCGGAGGACGCTACATGATGAAAGCACTGTTCCGTGGGGCTGATGTGCTGGTAACGGGAGATGTGGATTATCATACGGCACAGGATGCGCTCGCAGCAGGACTTACGATCATTGATCCGGGTCATAATGCCGAGAAGATCATGAAGGTCAAAGTTGCCGAGTGGATGGAGCAGAAGCTGCAGGAACATAAGTACGAAACCCGGGTGGTTGCTTCCCGTATCAATACAGAGCCGTTCCAGTTCGTTTGAAGAACAGAATTGTGAGGCAAGGAAAAGAGGTCTCTTTTTGACACCGTTGGCCAGGAAGAGTATCGCATCCGTGCTGGGAAATTAATCAGCTATTGTTAATGTTTAATGGGTTGTGTACCGCTTCAAACCACTGTATAATATATAATGTTGTCCGGAAAGTTTGACAGACAATCGCTGGCGGCGTCCAAGCCGCGAGAGGAAAGTCCGGGCTCCATAGGGCAGGGTGCTGGATAACGTCCAGTCAGCGCGAGTTGAAGGATAGTGCCACAGAAATGGACCGCCGATGGCTGCCTTAGGGCGGCACAGGCAAGGATGGAACCGAGGTGTAAGAGACCCCGAGGAACGCTGGTGACTTCGTTCCTGGTAAACCCCACCTGGAGCAAGACCTAATGGGACGCAGTCTCCTTCGAGGAGACAGCCTTAGCCCGAGGCGCGTCCGGGTTGGTCGCTTGAGTCGATTAGTAATGATCGGCCTAGATAGATGATTGTCGCTCATGGTGGCAGGGTAGTTCCCGCTATGACCACGAAGAGCACAGAACCCGGCTTACGGAAAGCTTTCCCAACTGAACAACATATTGCTTTACGGATACCGCAATGGTACAAACGCGCATTTTCTTTACATTCCTCGTCAGGTGTGTAAAGGAAATGCGCGTTTTTTCAAGATATCAGAAAGTATAAACTTCGAAGCTTGGGTCTTCCTGATATCGCAAGAAAAACTTCCTCTAACCGCGGTCTGTCTTCTGAGTAAGTACGTCGATAGACGTTTTTCTTATGGTTTCGTGAAAATATTGGTAGTTCATCTGCCCTTTAAGGATAATAGTCCATACCAAATAGCCCCCGGGATAATAAGCTATAATCATCAAGGGAAAGGAGATGCAAAAAACATGTCTTGTCATAACGAAAACCCATGTCCTCCTGTGTCACCGATTGTATGCGAACCGATCGTTGTTGTTAGAGACCATTATGTACCGCAAATCGTGCCTGTTATTCATCCGATAAAAGTGGTGGATAAGATTCACTGCGTACCGGTAGAAAAACATCTGTACACTTACAGCGAAGAAGAAGTTGTAGAGGGCCCTGGAGGCTATGGCGGAGTTACGGTATCCGGCAAGCGTTCGAAGAAAGCTGCAGTACGTACTGGCCGTTCCCGCCGGAAGAAATAAATGTAACGGCTCTTTGCCTCCGATTATGAATAAAGCAGCTAACGCTGGAGGCGAAAGCTGCTTTATTTCGTGAATTTTATTCGTTTGAGCCTGAGCCGTTTAACTTGCGAAGCTCCTTCTCCAGATTCTGCAGCGTTTGACCTGGCCACATCTGGAGAGGGACGTCGGGGGATCCAACCGCCTTCAAGGATTGGAAAATATCAATCTGACCATGACCGTAATATTTATCTTTTCCTTTATCCCCAAGATCGACTGCTTGGTTTATCATGACGTCCATGACTTCCTGATTGGTCAGTTCAGGGTTAAGGGAACGAATGAGACCCGCCATGGCGGCTGCGTGGGGGCTGGCCATGGAGGTTCCAGATAGTGCCGCGTATTGATTGCCTGGAAAGGTGCTCGCGATATTGGTCCCTGGAGCAGCCACATCAATATAGTCGCCGTAATTGGAATATTCCGCCCGCTTCTGATTGGAGTCCGTTGCGGCGACGGCCAGCACCTCCGGATAGGCGGCAGGATAACCGGGGCGCTCCGTGTTGTCATTGCCCGAGGCGGCAACAAGGACAACGTCGCGATCATAGGCATATTTCACGGCATCATGCAGGAACTGGGAGTCCGCATAGTTGCCGAGACTCATATTGATCACCTTGGCTCCGTGATCCGTGGCCCAAATAATGCCTTCCGCGACGGCATAGGTTGTTCCGGATCCGGATCCGTCAAGCGCCTTGACCGGCATGATTTTGTTGTACCAGCTAACTCCCGCAACGCCTTCACCGTTGTTAACAAGGGCACCGATGATCCCGGCTACATGCGTCCCGTGGCCCACATCATCCAGCGGCTCTTTGTCTTTCTCTACGATGTTGTACCCTTCCACCAACTGCCCATCCAAATCGGAATGCTGAAGATCCACTCCCGTATCCACGACTGCAATGATCACATCTTCACTGCCTTTGGACAGATCCCAGCCCCGGTTCGTCTCAATGACGGGCAAATTCCATTGATATTGAGAAAACAGCAAATCATTCGGGATATTGACCTGCGCGTTGGCTCCATCCGGTAAGGAATCCGAGTTTACCCTGGATTGAGGGGGGCGGTCATTGGTTAAATAGATATAGTGAGGCTCGGTATATTTGGTTTTCCACTTCTGCTGGAAATAGGAGCGGAGTTTAAGGTAATCCATATCCTTGGAACGAAAAACATAGGCATAGCCAAGTTTCCTTGGAGTTTCACACGATATTTCCTTAGAGATATCGAGGAGCTGCTGCTTTGACGGCTCATTTTGAAAGGACACCACAATTTCATTTTCGTAAAAGTGACTGGCTTTTTCATTATCATGTCCGGTTTTGACGGTGATGTCGGAGAGGGTATCCGCATGAATGGATTCGACCTGAAATTTTCCTTCCTTCGGGTACGGAATTAAGCGAAGATTCCGCTTCTGGTGATTGCTTACTTCATGCAGTACGCCTTGATTAACCAATGCGGCCGCGCCATATTTACCATCCTTTGACGGCTCGGCAACTACAAAATAAGGCTGTCCCGCGACATTGAACTTGGGTGAATCATAAGTTTTTCCCCGTTTCAGCTTCTGCTGCGCCATTTGAAAATGATGCGTAATCAGATTTTTATCTTTTTTGTTCATTTTGGGAAGCAGACCCTGGATATCCGTCATTTTGTTTTGTTTAAGGTTATACCACCGTACTTGCTGAAAATGCTTGTGCAGCTTTTGTTCTTTTTGCGTATAAGCTTTTATTTGACCCGGGCTGCGCAAAGAGTTATTGTTCAGCATCTTCCGCAGGTGACCTTTTGCATCAAGACGGTTTAGTTGATCCGTTGCATGGATATCGCTTAACATGGTAAAGTGCTTGGCCTTGTTCTCCTGCTGGGGCCTTAAAGGCTGTGTTGGTTCAGCCGTTGGAGCCGGCTGTTTCGAACCGGGGATGAACAGTAAGATCAGAAGCGCGCCAAGAACTGACGCTGCACCTAGGATGCTCCACAGAGTACGAGATTTCACAAATTTTCCTCCTCGCCGCATTTCATGATTTAAGTAGTCTTAGCGTGGGAAGAGTGAATCCTTTTTATGCGTTCAATTCGTGAGGAAAACGGATGTGAATGCGCAAAATGAAATGTGCTAAAAATAACCTTGTAAGTGTATTCATGATAGGGATTTCGTTATCCCAAAATTTGTGTTAGGATAGTACATATTATAACGACCGTCAGGCTGTATAACCTGTAGGGTCACGACCATTTAAGGGGGATCTATCGTAATGCCAGCAGACAATCTTCAGAAATTATGCTCAGAGTCCAGAGAAAAGTTGAAATCTGCTATTTCGATTATGGAAACGTTTTTGAATGAACATGCTTTATCCCAATTGGTAACGGAACAGGACGAGGAAACCGATCATTTTTACAAAGGATTTCTGTCGGATGTTCGCCATTTGCTTGTATTTTCTGAAGTTTCCTATGAGAAGCTAGGTGTTGTACAGCGTCGCCCTAATTTTGATATCGATTTTGCCGAGAAGGCTTTGTATAATTTGTATCACCGCTGTGTTAACAGTTTTTTCTATCCCAAAAATGAAAGTTATTCCGAAGATGGTCGTTACGCCTATACTGGACAGGATGCGATTCGTTTCCGGAAGAAGCCGGTTCGTCCTGCCCGTGATGTCATTATGAACATTACCAAGATTTATGAAGAGCTCCGTGATGATCTTGCTTACTACGAAAGCGATTATTTAACGGAACGCCGGATGCAATCAGAGAAAAGCCACGCCTAGCATATAAAGGAATACGTAAGAGATGCCAACCATTGGCATCTCTTTTTTCGTTTCGCTCCTTAGGCACCAACTGACAATCGTTCTTGTGCATACCGGCAGTAAACTAAGGAAAAAATGTTGACGAGGTGATGCTAAAATGGCCAACGAAGCCAAACCATTAGTGAAGTGCAGTGTCAGCAATTGCCATTACTGGGGAGAACAGAACTTATGTCATGCGGAGATGATTATGATTGAAATTGACCGTCATGCGAATGTGAAACTCAATGAAGAGTATGGAGCAGAGCCTTATGTAGACGACCATCAGGATGTTGCTGACAAGTCTTCCGAGACCTGCTGTTTGACCTTCAAGCCGAAGGGCTGACGGGAGATAAGCCGGATAAAGTCCGGGTGCTGGGCACTTTAGGATGATGGAAATGGAGGAAGCTAGTTTATGGATAAAAAACACCGCAAGCATAAAATGAAGGTTGTTGAAGGCAAGCGAAACAGGGTAGACTTCCCGCGCAAAGATCACCGTGAAGAATATGCAACCGAGGTTGCTCCCCCTATGGGTGCCTCTGCACGAAGAGTAGACGAGGATAAGGCAGACGTGTCTACGGGTCGCACCGTCGGATATGTGGGCTTGGTATTAGGCATTGCCTCGTTGTTCATGTGGTCGGTAATTCTGGGGCCAATCGCAGCCGTTGTTGGATATTACGCTTACAGCAAAGGCAGCAGAACGACAGGCGCGTGGTCGATCGGACTCGGCATATTGGCAACGCTCAGTTATTTTATCTTGATTCCTTTCAGTAGATAATTCATTTTGTAATGATGAAAATATGGGCGGGTCAACTAGTCAGAACGGTTGATTCGCTTATTTTTTTTGCCGAATAGGTATAGCAGATTGTTCCAGTTCCATGATAAAATAAAGGACAAGTTTGAAATTTTGCTGCAGAAAGTGAGTTAAACGATGCAAATAGATCCGATATCATGGAAGCAAATGACGGATATACCACAGATGAATACGAATTCCACCGAGTCGGCAACCGGATTTGTCAATGTGCTAAGCAGCCTGCTTACCGAAGATTCCGCCTCCAAGCCGGTTGAACGTTCGATTACACAGCTTGCGCCTGGCGTAACCTTTAAGGATGGACTGTTATGGCAGCAGCTGGGTGCTGTGGATGAGTCCGCTTCGTCTTTACCAATCGAGGGGGCCATGCATGACACGGGGGCAACAAAGCCAACGACCTTTGAGGATTTAATTACGGCGGCCGGGGAACGATACGGAGTGCCGGTATCGCTGATCAAAGCGGTCATTGATGCGGAATCTTCCTTTAATCCGAATGCGGTGTCCTCCGCGGGAGCCAAGGGGCTGATGCAGCTGATGGACGGAACAGCAAGGGGACTTGGGGTAAGCAACCCTTTTGATCCGGCTCAGAACATCGAAGGCGGTACTAAATATCTGTCCAATCTGATTCAGCGGTTTGGCGGAGAAATGGCTATGGTACTCGCAGCGTATAATGCTGGTCCAACCCGTATCGCGAATTTGGGTGTCTCCAGTGATGAAGAGCTGATGTCCGTTGCACATGAATTACCCGAGGAAACCCAAGCATACATTGGTAAAGTCATGAATGCACAATCCAAATACACTTTATAAAACCCGCATGGGGATCAATAGTAACCTGATAGAGGATCAAACGATAAACGCCACTTTGTCCGATCTAAAGATGGAGTGCGGCTTTACCGTTTGGTCTTTTTGTGTAAATATAAAGGTCTGGAATAATAAGTTTTACAACGTGCGATGCGTATGATGGAAAGGGGAAATTACCTTGATATATTGGGACCACGCTGCAACGACCCCTCCCTATGATGAAGTAGTGGACACGATGGCGGAAGTGATGAAGATGCATTATGCTAATCCGTCAGCACTTCATCGTTCAGGCGAAGCTGCCGCTAAACTGCTGAAAAAGGCAAGAGAGGTGTGTGCAGCCGCGCTGGACGTTCAGCCGACGGAGATCGTATTCACATCCGGGGCAACCGAAGGCAACAACATGGCGATAAAAGGGGCTGCGATGCAGTACAGCAGCCGGGGCCGGCATATCATCACAACGGGGACAGAGCATCCTTCCGTATATGAATGCTGCAAGCAGCTGGAAACACTCGGATGGGAAGTGACCTATCTGCCGGTTGATGCCGCCGGCGTGGTGGATCTGACTGCCCTGACGGAAGCTGTGCGCAAAGATACCGTGCTCGTCAGCATCATGCATGTCAATAATGAGACGGGGACCGTTCAGCCGCTGACTGAAGTGGGGCGTATCGTCAAGGAGCGAAATTCAAGAACGCTGCTGCATATCGATGGCGTACAGGGATTTGGCAAGCTGCCGGCGACACTTTCCCAGTGGCAGGCCGACTTATACAGCCTGTCTGCACATAAATTCAACGGTCCGAGAGGAATGGGCGTGCTGTACGTCAAGCAAGGCGTGCAGTTGTTCCCGTTGGTATCGGGCGGATCGCAGGAGAATGGGCACCGGGCAGGAACGGAGAATGTTGCCGGAGCGGTAGCGATGTCGAAGGCCATGCGATTATCCAGAGAACGTCAGCCCGAGTTTTATGCAAGGATGACGGAATTAAGGGAGCTTCTGCTTCAGGGCATCGAAAAAATTCCGGGGTTGGTCTTAAACAGCAGCGAGCAGACTGCACCACATATCATCCATTTTTCGTATCCGGGATTAAAACCCGAGGTGATGGTCCATGCTCTGGAAGAGATGGGGATGCTCGTATCGACCAAATCCGCTTGCTCCTCTAAATTAAGCGAACCGAGCCGGGTCCTGTTAGCGATGGGGAAGGACATGAACGTTGCATCCTCTGGACTTCGTATCAGTCTTGGCAAAGAGCATCAGCTGGGCGATGCAGCGCGACTAGTCGAAGTCTTGGCTAAAGTTTGCGGGAACCTGCGTCCCATTATAGAAAGAGAGGGTAACCGGAAATGATGACTTACGATAAACTGCTGCTTCGCTTTGGCGAATTTACCCTAAAAGGCAAAAACCGCAACCGATTCGAGAGATCGGTATTGAATCATATTCGAAGCGTGCTAAGACCGTTTCCGGGAGCGAAAATCGTTAAGGAGTACGGCCGCTTGTACGTCGAGCTTAACGGGGAGTCTCCCGAGGCTCTGATCCATGTCCTTAAAAAAGTATTTGGCCTTGTGTCCATCAGTCCAGTTCGCGTATGTCCTTCCGAACTTGACCGCATTATCGAAACAGCGGTTGATTTTGTGGGACAGAAGGAACTAGCAGACCCGTCGACCTTCAAAGTCAACGCGAGAAGGGTGTGGAAACAATTCCCTCACTCCTCGCAGGAGATGAACCATTTAGTTGGATCGCCATTGCTGCGAACCTATCCCCAGCTTAAAGTAAAGGTAAAGCAGCCCGATATGGAGCTTCGTGTGGAAATTCGGGAGAACGAGACGTATCTCTATTATGAAGTGATTCCCGGCGCCGGCGGGTACCCGATTGGTACGAATGGGAAGGCAATGCTGCTCCTCTCGGGCGGGATTGACAGTCCTGTAGCGGGCTGGTCGGCTATGCGCAGAGGGCTTGAAATTGAGTGTGTACACTTCTACAGCTTCCCTTACACCAGCCAACTAGCGAAGGAAAAGGTAATGGAGTTAACAAGGCTGTTATCAGGCTACACGGGCAAAATCAAGCTGCACCTCGTTCCGTTTACCGATGTACAGACTTCATTTGTCGGCATCGGCCAGGATAATCTGATCATTACGTTTATGCGCAGAGCGATGTTACGGATTGCTTCCTCGCTTGCTGAGCGGGAAGGGGCATTGGCGATCGTGACGGGGGACAGTCTCGGACAAGTCGCCAGTCAGACGCTGCCGAGCATGAATGTGATCGGCAGAGCCACCGAGCTGCCGCTGCTGCGGCCGCTCGTCATGATGGATAAGAACGACATCATCAATATCGCGATGGACATCGGCACATTCGAGACATCGATTTTGCCGTATGAGGATTGCTGTACGTTGTTTGTGCCTAAATCGCCCACCACGAATCCGAATTTGAAGATCATCGAGAAGGTGGAGGCTTCCATTACGGAGCTTCCTGCACGGATCCAGGCAGCGATTGAAGGTACGGAGACCGTGATCATAACCCCGGATAGTACAATCGGTGAGCTTGGCGAGAAGCATGCGGAGCCCGTGGTAAACGAAGACTGGTTTTAATCGAGTATCGAACGAAGGTCAACATTATGTTGCGGCGAAGCGAACGAATGTGCACCGTTCGATGATCTCCTAACTTAAAACACCCCAAGGCTTCTCGGAAGCCTTGGGGTGTTTTGTTGTGCTCATGGATTTAAATTATGACTGGCTGGATGAATGACGGCGTCCAGCGGATCTTTTTTTCAGATGTCCTGCAGTCAGCACACCGATAATGATGGCAGCAATGAACAGATATTTTATAATCTGGTGCGCTTCGAAATATCCTAGAAAATGCTTCTCCTCGGTAATCATGGAGGACGCTGTGTACGCAAGAACCGCAGAGCCTACATAGATAATCCATGGGAAACGGTTGATCAGTTTGATAAACAGAGTGCTGCCCCATACCACGATAGGTACGCTGATAAGCAGGCCCAGTGTTACAAGGATCATATTGTGTTTGGCTGCGCCGGCGACGGCAATGACATTATCAAGACCCATAGCAGCGTCAGCTACAATGATGGTACGAATGGCAGCACCGAGGCTTTTGCCGGCCTTTATATTGCCGTGGTCTTCATTGTCGTCGGTCATCAGCTTGTAGGCAATGCCAATCAGGAGTACTCCTCCCACAAGCAGCAGCCACGGGATGTTAAGCAGCCAGACAACGAGGATGGTGGCAATGATACGAAGAATAACAGCTCCGGCCGTACCGTAGATAATTGCTTTTTTCTGGGTTTCCTTCGGAAGATTGCGTGCTGCAAGACCGATCACGATGGCATTATCCCCGGCCAAGATCAGATCCAAAAATACAATGTTGATTAATGCGAGAAAAAATTCAGCGGCTGTGGTTTCCATGAATGTCACTCCTCTTAGAATACGGTTCCACCACTTAAACAAAGTGGATTTATTATAGGCCTATTTTTCCCGATGTGCAAGCATAGCCTGGACAATTACCACATATGTGTAGAGTGGGGGTGTTGTTCTGGTGGAGACGATTTTTTTGTTGGGACAGATATTGATGATCAATCTTGTACTCAGTGGCGACAATGCCCTGGTCATCGCGATGGCCAGCAAAGACCTTCCCGAAATACACCGCAGACGGGCGGTCTGGATCGGGACTGCAGGGGCTGTTCTTTTACGGTGTATTCTGACTTTTTTGGCGGTTTTGCTGCTGAAAATTCCATTTTTGCAGGCTGGCGGCGCCTTGCTGTTGATCTGGATCGCAGTCAAACTCATGATGCAAAAGGAGCATGACCATGCAAACTTGGCCAAAGCTTCAACGATATGGGCCGCAGTCAATACGATATTGATTGCTGATTTCGTGATGAGCCTGGATAATGTCTTGGCCATTGCGGGGCTGGCAAAAGGCGATCTCGCTTTGATTGTCATCGGAATATTATTAAGCATTCCCATCGTTGTATGGGGAAGCGGGATGATCTCCAGCCTGCTTCACAAGTTTCCCGTGCTGCTTTACATAGGTGCCGGTATTCTAGCTTTTACAGCAGGCGAAATGCTCATACAGGATTCCCGCGTAGGGCTGATTCTGGCTTACTGGATGCCATATGCGCACAGTCTGCTGCCGATTGTCATTGCAGGGGCTGTCGTTTTCATTGGCGGATTACAGACAGTAAGACGGCCCGGCACGTAACGGGATTTTATTAAACAACCCATTGGCGTAAGGGAGTGCGTAGGAAAAGATGGATGACTGTTTCGTGCAGTCGTCCATTTTTTGTTGGGTTCATGCGGGTATATGGGACGGGCCAAGGTTATTTCAAGTGGAACAAGCTCGGGATATGGTTTTTTTTGTCGGTTTGGGCTAAAATTAACGTAACTGCTTCTTTTAGAAACCGCTATTTTTGGTGATACATATATTGAAGAGAGGGTGATCAAATGTCCTCCAGAAAAGATTTGGCGCTGGGTATTTTCATCGTTGTTGCTGGAGTTGTTATTTTGCTCGGTAAGCTTGGTGTGTTTGGATTTCTGGGAAGAACGTTATGGCCGCTCGTCCTGCTGCTGCCGGGTATTTTTTTGCATATCATGTTTTTTGGTCGCCGTGCCTCTGCTGCAATTCTCATTCCAGGCGGAATTCTGACGGTATATGGCCTTCTGTTCTTCATATGTAATATTGGGGGATGGGGACTGATGGCTTCTTTATGGCCTGTCTTGATTCTTGGCGTGGCTGTCGGCTTGTATGAATATTATCTGTACGAGAGCCCGCGACCTGGCGCAGTTCTGCCGGTTGCGCTTGGACTGACGGTGCTTTCCGTTTTGATTTTCATCTTTACCTGGCTGGAGACTGGGGCGTTCTACATTATTGCCCTGATCTTGATCGCAGCGGGCATTTGGATGATCTTCGGCCGCAATCGTTCCGGGCGCAATAATAAATGGAGCAGAGGTTGGTAGTTGATAAGAGGTAAAAGTTGCTGGAAGTTTTCTGAAAAGACTTGATTTTCCCGCTCGTTTACCTATATTATAGGATGTATGTTGAAGCGTCGGCATGTCGTCCGGCGCTTTCTTTGTGGCTCATTCGAACAGAAGGGATTTGAGATATATTTATGCAATCAAGAGATCAGATTCGCAACATTGCCATCATTGCTCACGTTGACCATGGCAAAACAACACTTGTAGACCAACTGCTGCAGCAGTCCGGTATTTTCCGGGAGCATGAGACACTGCAGGAACGCGCGATGGACTCCAATGATTTGGAGCGCGAACGCGGAATTACCATCCTAGCCAAGAATACGGCTATTACGTATAAAGATTTCTTGATTAACATTGTGGATACACCTGGACACGCCGATTTCGGTGGTGAAGTTGAGCGTATTATGAAAATGGTCGACGGCGTTCTGCTCGTTGTTGACGCTTATGAAGGATGTATGCCTCAGACCAAGTTTGTTCTTGGTAAAGCTCTTGCACATAACTTGACTCCAATCGTCGTTGTGAACAAGATTGACCGTCCGGCCGCCCGCCCAGCAGAAGTGATCGATGAAGTGCTTGATCTGTTCATTGAGCTTGGAGCGAATGACGACCAATTGGACTTCCCCGTTGTATATGCATCAGCCTTAAACGGTACTTCAAGCATGGATCCAGAGAAGCAAGATGATAACATGCTTGCTCTTTATGAAACCATTATTGACCATATCCCTTCCCCTACTGAGAAAGTGGACGAGCCTCTCCAGTTCCTCGTTACCTTGATGGATTACAATGAATATCTGGGCCGTATCGCCGTCGGCCGCGTGAACCGCGGTGTTATTAAGCAAGGCCAACCGGTAACCGTTATGCTTCGTGACGGCTCCACCAAGAATGCCCGTATCGAGAAGCTGTTCGGCTTCCAGGGACTGAAGCGGATCGAGGTTGCCGAAGCAGGCGCCGGCGACATCGTGGCTATCGCAGGGATCAAAGACATCAACATTGGAGAGACCATTGCGGATCCACAGCATCCGGAGGCACTCCCTGTCCTTAAAATTGACGAACCAACCCTGCAAATGACGTTCCTTGTTAACAACAGTCCTTTTGCCGGGCGCGAAGGCAAATGGGTAACATCCCGTAAGCTGCGTGACCGTCTCTTCAAAGAACTGGAAACAGACGTAAGTTTGAGAGTGGATGAGACGGACAGCCCTGATGCTTATATCGTATCGGGACGCGGTGAGCTTCACCTCAGTATTTTGATTGAGAATATGCGTCGTGAAGGCTATGAGCTTCAAGTATCCAAGCCGGAAGTTATCGTTAGAGAAATTGATGGCGTCAAAATGGAGCCGATCGAACGTCTTATGATCGATGTACCAGAAGAAAGCATGGGTTCTGTTATGGAAAGCCTCGGAACACGCAAGGCTGAAATGGTGAACATGGTGAATAACGGAAATGGACAAGTGCGTTTGGAATTCCTGATTCCTGCTCGCGGACTTATCGGTTACCGTACCCATTTCCTGACTCTGACACGCGGTTATGGTATTATGAACCACGCATTCGACAGCTACGGTCCGCTTATCGGCGGTCAAGTGGGTGGACGTCACCAAGGCGTGCTGGTTTCCACGGAGAACGGATCTTCAACGTTCTATGGCATGATGTCGGTGGAAGACCGCGGAACCCTGTTCCTGGAACCGGGGACTGAGATTTATGAAGGCATGATCGTCGGGGAGCATACCCGCGATAACGATATCGTCGTTAATATTTGTAAAGAAAAGCAATTGACCAACGTTCGTTCGGCAACGAAGGACGACACGGTTAAATTGAAAACACCGGTTATTTTCTCACTGGAGCAAGCACTGGAATACTTGAACGATGACGAGTATTGTGAGATTACGCCGAAGTCCGTTCGTCTTCGCAAGAAGATTTTGAACAAGAGTGAGCGCGAACGTGCAGAAAAACATCGTAAAATGGCGCAAGCAAATCTATAATAGATAGAGATCTACTTGTCCAAAAGGAGTGAACCTATCATGCAAGAATGGTTTGCCGCGCACCCACTCATCTCTTATATCGTGATTTTTGTGCTGATCACCTACGTTTACAACAAGGTATTCCGGGTGAAGCAGAAGCTCCCTCTGTTGAAGGAGATTCTCCTGTATATCTTGATGGCCTTGGGTTCGGCGATACTGCTTGTGTTTCAGATTGATAAGCTGCCGATTATCCAGTGCTTGTTAGTAGCTGTGGCATTGATGCTGATGGTGCGTATTCGATATTTTGTTGAAGATCGTCAGAAGAAGAAGGCTCAAGCCGAGCCGAAGTCATAAGCTTTGTAGAATTTTAGCAACTCAGGTAACAACAATACGGCAACTTTTTGTCAGTCCCCATCGTTTATAAGAGAGAGAAGTCAACCATGGTCCGGTAAATGCTTCGAAATTTGAAGCGTTTATCGGACATTCATCTAATTTGAATGAAATCAGGTGTTATGATATGAATCCTACTCATACCAATCTCCCTCCGAGAGCCAAAAGTGGGGGGAAGGGCAAGAAACAGCCAGTTCCAAAAAAGAAAAAAAGCGTATGGAAATCATTTTTTAAACTTATTCTTATCGTCTTGTTAATTGCAGTTCTGGCTGCAGCAGGTTATGCCGGATATTTGTACATCAAGGGCAATGAGGTCATTGAAAAAAGCGGGATCGACAAACCTGTAGCTCCAGGGCAATCCGCTAAGGAAAAACCAATTACGGTGCTTCTCTTGGGAACGGATCATCGTCCGGAGACGGGGACTTATCTGACGGACGTGGTCATGGTCGCCTCCATGCACCCGGAAACCAATACGTCGACGCTGGTATCTTTGCCGCGGGATACGCTGATTGAACTCGAAGGATATAAAGCGACGAAACTGAACGCTTATTACCCAAGATTTAAAGCGGCTTACAATGCTGCCGAGAAAAAGGAACCGGGAAGCGGCATTTCGGCTGAAGAAGAAATGAAAGTCATGATGAGCAAGTATCTTGGCGTTAATATCGACTATGTAACGGTTATCGATTTCCAGGGATTCCGTGACGTAGTGGACACCTTCGGCGGAGTGGATGTTAACGTTCAATACAATATGTGTTATCGCGATTCTGCGGACGGAACGGATATCAACCTTACGGCGGGTCCTCAGAAGCTGGATGGCAAGAAAGCGCTGGATTATGTCCGTTACCGCAAATCTAGAAACTGTACGCCGAAGACGAAGGAATCCAATGACTTTGATCGCAATGCTCGTCAGAGTGAGGTACTACACTCCCTGCTCGATAAAATGAAGTCTTTCGGCGGCGTAACTAAAGTGGGTAATGCACTGGACGCGGTTAGTGACAACATGACAACCGATTTTGAACAGGAACAGATCCGCAATATTCTGAAGACATATTACGATATTGGAAAAGAAGACGTTAAATTTATGCCGATTACCGGTGAGTGGAGAAGCCCTAACGTTTACATTGACGACAATGAACTCAATGCAGCCAAACAAGCGCTGCAAGACGAGCTTGCCGGCAAGCATAACGCTGGCGGGCAGGGGACAGAAGCGGATTCTGCAACAACTCCGTGACAATTGAAGGCAAGTTTTATTGTATGCTATAATACAATGTATCAGATGGAGATCATTGTACAGGAGGCCGAAGGCATGTCCTACCTTATGATGCATACGACACACCCATTGATCTGTAATCGGCAGACGGATTACCTTGCCCATGCATTTGTGCGAGCAGATTCCATTTGGGGATGGGAGCCTTTCAAATGTCATCCTTCTGATTCCATGTCTTCTCAGGCGTGTTCATTCGACATGGGTGTCAATTTCACACCGAACAGACAACAAAACTCTGAATATGATAGGGGTCATGTCTCTGACGAAGCAGAAATGCTCGCTAGTGGCGTTGTTATGACCTTAAAAAAAGCCCAGTGAGCTTCACTGGGCTTTTTTTGTATGAAATTTGGAGATGGGTGACGGACAAACTCGGGTTATGACCGGATTTGTCTTCCGCTTATAGGCGGGTTTACGCTCAACATGGGTCTATTTATTATGGTGTGGATTGGCTGGTGCGTTGCTTCGGTTATTCGGTTTTACCGTTTGTGCACCGTTATCTTGTGCATTACGATCTCGAGGTGTTACATCTTTAGGCAACTGAGGAATGATGCGGCCCACGATGTCAGCGAGTTCACTGGCAAGTCCTGAAATGGGGTTTCCTTCCTGAATATGCCGGCCAAGATCGGCAATCCGGTTTGTAACGTCTAAATCAGCCGTAACAAGTGCATTGGCACCTGCCGGATCGGATTGAAGGGCTTCCGCGACTGTGTATTTAATGGTTCCGACTTCTGCCCGATCTAAATTTCCATCTACATTAAGTCCAACAACAGCCGTATTTCCCATGACAACACAGTTCGCGTTTTTTACGCCGGGCACACTCTCGGCTAGTGATTTTAGGTGATTTGCGGTTGTAGCGTCAACTTGTCCGTTGTTATCATTTGCGTTGCCGACTCGTCCCGTATTCGTGTTATCCGGAGCCCAACCGTCTGCATTGTTAGTGGTATAACCTCTGTTCCCATTCATGTTGGGAACATTGTTAGCAGTAGTTCCATTGGTTTGATTACGAGGAGAGGGTGATGCATTCTGATTGGCGGTCCCGCAGCCTGCGAGCAACAACACCGCTAGTATTATGGATAGAGCAGCTCTCATGGATTGATCTGTCCTTTCGTAGTAGAGTTCACTAAATTACTCCAGTCGCTACGCTTATTATGTCCGGGACGGAAAGGTTTATGTGTGTACCTGATGAAGAAGCAGTGGAGGGATAAGATGAAAAAAATATTTGTGCTGGATACGAACGTATTGCTGCATGATCCTCAGTCGATCTATGCATTCGAGGAGCATGAAGTCATCATTCCTGCGGTGGTTCTTGAAGAGATTGACTCAAAGAAGCGAAATGCTGATGAAATCGGCCGCAACGCCCGAACGGTCTCCCGATTGCTCGATGGGTTAAGAGAACATGGTCATCTTCATGACGGGGTTCTTCTGGAGAATGGCGGGACATTGAAGGTTGAGCTTAATCATCGCAGCTTCGTCAAGGTACAGGAGTTATTTAGCGAAGCATCCAACGACAACCGAATTTTGGCTGTCGCGTTAAATTATAAATTGGAGGAGGAGCCGAAGGAGGACGGAAGCCTCGTCGTTCTGGTCAGCAAGGATATGCTTGTTCGAATTAAAGCGGATGTGCTCGGACTCACAACACAGGATTATTTATCGGACCGTACAGCCGATCCAAGTGAATTGTATCCTGGATTCTCTACATTAAAGGTACATCCATCGGTGATCGATGAATTCTACAGCTATCGTTACTTGCCGATTAAACCTCTTCAATTGTCTTATCCGCTTTATCCGCATGAATTTGTTATTCTGAAGGATGAGATGGGGTCAGGAAAGTCAGCTCTCCTTCATGTGAATGAGGACGCAACCAGATTGGAGCCCCTCCATTTAAGCAACGAACCTGTATGGGGCATCAGCGCCCGTAACGCCCAACAGCGTATGGCGATTGAGCTTCTTCTGAATGACGATATTCCGCTTGTCACCATTACCGGGAAAGCCGGAACGGGAAAAACCTTGTTGGCGTTGGCAGCAGGCCTCTCCAAGGTGGAGGATGAGCATAAATACAAAAAACTGCTGATTGCGCGTCCGGTTGTTCCGATGGGGAAGGATATCGGTTATTTACCTGGCGAAAAGGAAGAGAAATTAAGACCATGGATGCAGCCGATATATGACAATCTGGAGTATTTGTTCGACACCAAAAAATCGGGTGATATCGATAAAATATTGATGGGACTCGGCAGCATCCAGGTGGAAGCACTGACTTATATCCGGGGCCGCTCGATACCAGGTCAGTTCATCATTGTGGATGAGGCGCAAAACTTATCCCGTCATGAGGTTAAGACGATTGTATCCCGGGCGGGAGAAGGGAGTAAGGTGATCCTGATGGGAGACCCGGAGCAGATTGACCATCCCTACCTGGATGCTGTGAGCAATGGGTTGACCTATGTGGTTGAACGCTTCAAGCAAGAAAATCTCAGCGGGCATATTACGCTGACAAAAGGGGAACGATCCAAGCTGGCTCAGCTGGCTGCAGACTTGTTATAATCATATATTTCCCGAGAAATGATTACGGCAAAATAACTTGCAGGATAAAGACTGTTCAAGATTCATAGGACAGTCTTTTTTCCTTCCTATCGTTATTAGTAAAATCTGGACTAGATTATTAACAAAAAAGATAGGACAAGAGCACTAGAAGTTTGGTAAAATAAGGACATGCGACTATTGAAGGAGTGAAGATGGGATATGAAGCGGAAGAAGTATTGGTTCTTGTTTGCCATTTTACTGTTGTCTTTATCCAGTTTATCTCCCAGCTTTGACTTCACTCACCATACTAGACGAGAGCCACCGGGGGATGAACCTAATCCTCCGTTGCAAAGGCCGGAGGTACCGGAGACCGATCTGGGTCCGATCAAGGTCGGTGTTCAGTTAAACCCGGATGAACTGAGACAACTAAAAGCTCTTAATGAGCGTTTTATGGAAGAGACCGGTGCTGAGATTGAAATTACGCCTCTGGTGATCAGTGATGCACACAAAGAGTCGTTTCTGCTCGAGATGTCTCTTGGTGAAGGACCTGATATTGTATTAACGGATTCACACTTTATTAAAGCGCTTGCAATGAATGGATGCTTATTGCCCGTTGATTCTTCCCAGGGCACGATGCCGGGCGAAGACATCTTAAATGGCCTTCTGCCACCGCTGCAGTGGAACGGATATCAATGGGGAATGCCGTTTGATATAGACCCCTATATTATGACCTGGAAGACCAAGGGGAAGGACGGCGAACCATTTAAAGTGCCGGAGAGCCGTCAGGCATGGCAGGAGTATTTGAAGCTGAATAAGGTAAGCCCTATCCTCTCATTTGATTGGAATGATCCTTACGCGTTCGGTGCGGCGGTTCATTTGCTCGAAGGTGATCCCTCCAAGCCGGATCATGAGGTGCTTGATATGCTGATTCGCAACCATGGAACACGGGCAGAATCCGTGCAAGACGCGACGGATGCAGAGGATAACGGCCAAGCGTCGACCACCTCCAGTAAGGCGGAAGCAGCTGTGGTCATCGAGCCGTATTCGAGCTTTTCAGATCAAGACACCGATGGAGTGTCGCTTGCATTGGCGATGGGGAAGGCGCAACTGGATACGCCCGTTGTCCGAACCCGAAGTTTTGCGGTAGCAGCACACACGGAATCATCGTCGCTTGCCATGAAATGGATTACGTATATGACTGGCAAAGAAATGCAGCGTGAATGGAGCAGAGCGACAGGAACGCTTCCCGTTATTTCTGAGTTGTATGTCACGGGTACCAACCTAAGCGACCGGGGCATTTGGCAAAAAGCGGCCGTTCCAGCCCAAGTGCTGCTCTCTCGAAATGAGCCGGCAGCTTTGGATTTCGGCGATTCGGAAGGCTTTCAAACGTACAGCGAAGCAGCGAATCGATTGCTGCATGGCGAAATCACGATAGAAGAATATAGAGAATTGTACAAGCCTGCTCAACCATGAAAGAAAAAGCTGCCCAGCGAGGGGCAGCTTTTTTCTATAAATCCAGCTCCATTTTGACCACTAATCGTTGTTCTTGGCTGGAGACCTGCGTTGCTTTTAAGAAAGACACCAACTGCTTAGGATAAAAGTTCATGTCGAATTCTTCCTGCAGCGCCTTGCGTGTGGTGTCAGGCAATTCCAGTCGATTGAAGACAAGTTTGTCGACTTGAAACATGATGGCATTCTCCGGTTCGTTAATCACGGTGTATTTTCCTTCAATCAGCAGCGATAGATTTCCGCTCTCACCTGAAGCTATTACTTTTCCATCGTCAAAATGGAAAGCAAAGCTGTTAAAGATTTCATCTTCGGATCTTAAAAATGCGTTGAGATCATCCTCATGGATATCGATGGTGTACTCCTTGCCGTTTGTCTTCAGCATATTCTTGCTTCCTTGGACGAATTGCGGCAGATTTTCCATGGCGCTAGCCAGAGCCTGGAAGTGACGCTTTACTTCGTACAGCCCCACGTTCTCCCAGTAGAGGGTGAATTCCTCAATCAACTTCTTCATAGCATCCGGGTTACCGCTGGCTGTCAGTGCTCCGTTAACCTGCTGTTCAAGCGCCAGCACCCGTTCACGCTGCTTGACAAGGCTGTCCTTCACTTCGGCGAGCTGAGCTGTATTGCGTTCCGCTTCAGCCTGAGCGGAGGCAAGTGAGCGGTACTGATTGTTATATACCGCAAGGGTATCCCGGTCGTTTTGAATGATAATATCGTAAAAGTCCATGATCCGGAAAAAACCGGCTACGTCTTTTGCAGACAACAGCATGAAGAATAAATGATCCCGTTCACCCATGTAATAAGACCGAAGAACAGCTCCCGCCCGATCGCGGCGGTCTTCGATACGCAAGCCCATGTCCTGAATTTTGATTTGCAGTTCGCTCTGGAGAAGCTGCAATTCGGCGATGCGTTTGGTTATCCGTTCGATTTCATGATCAATCTCCACGATGGAGAGGCTGTCCTCCAGAAGTTTGCGCGCCTCTTCCGAATCAGGCATAACCGGGCTTAGTTCCTGCTCGGAATATACGGAAGCGGGCGTCCCTATGAAGCAGAACAACAGGGTTATACACAGCATGACCGGGAGGAGAGGTTTTTTTACTCGTACATTCAAACGGGAGTCCTCCTTGAATGGTTGTTAGTCGAAAGGAATCCAACCGCTGTTTGTCCCTTCATTTTAACCAATATATGACGTATACGACTCAATTATCAACCTTTAGGCATTAAAAAAGCGATCCGGCAGCTAAAGCACCTGATCGCTCTTTTAAGTACTCTCGTTCTCTAATTGCAAGGAAAAACCACCAGCGTTCCTCAGTTTGTCCAAGTTGAGCCGGCGGATTTCAAGCATCGCTTGCATGGTTTACCTATTAGAGTGGTTTGCCCATAATGAAGACCGTCCAATAGCTAAAGCCTGTGAAGGTCACGATCATATAAGCCCAGAAGAGAAGAATATAGGTTCTCTCCGTGAATTTCAAATATCCCAGGATCACGAAAAATGCAGTCTGCAGGAAGAAAAGCAGTGCCATTTCAATATGATCTCCGGCAAAGGCCATCAACCCGATGGTCAGGGTAAAAAAGCCAAGGACTCGAAACATCCGTGCCACGATTATATCCTCCTCTCGTATGTACGCACATAATGCTGCTATGAACATTATAGCGTTATGGGAAAAACGTGTAAACGCCTAACTCAAGAAAACCCTTTATTTTTTATTATTAACCACAAACAAGACATTGAATTCGTGAATAAATTTGGACGAATCTTCCCTTTTCCCTTCGTAAGAGTATGATCTGTAATCAAAATGGAAATACATTTTAGTATCAAATAGATTCTATGAACTCTATGAGAGGCATAGAAATGAATTAAGCAGTTTTTATACCCTATTCAGCAGCCGATTTACGGTATTGAAGACGGTTATTTTAGGATGTCGTTAGGAGGGTTTTATGGTATGTCAGCAGTGAGACAGGATGCATGGAGTGCAGAGGACGACCTGATATTGGCGGAGGTGACCCTTCGTCATATTCGTGAGGGCAGCACCCAATTGGCTGCCTTTGAGGAAGTGGGAGAAAGAATCGGCCGGACATCGGCAGCTTGTGGATTTCGTTGGAATAGCTGTGTTCGCAAGAAATATGAGGATGCCATCAGCTTGGCGAAATCTCAGCGTCAAAAGAGAAGTTATTATAAAAAACAGCCTTCGGTAAGCGGACCGCAGGTTGCCGGCTTGGCTGCTCAGGAACTGGAGCACGATGTCTATAAGAATGATGGTGCAAGTGAAGAGACACTGTCCATCGATGCCGTTATCCGTTTCCTTCGGCAGTGGAAGGGCGGGCTTCAGGAAAGTTCACGTCAGTATAAATTGCTCGAGAAGAATTTGCGTGAAAAAGAGGAAGAGCTTTCAAGGCTCCGCAGTGAGAATCAACGGTTATTGAAGGAAGTCAGCGAAGTGAAAACGGACTATCATGTGGTCAATGACGATTATAAGGCACTGATTCAGATTATGGATCGGGCACGCAGGCTTGCTTTCTTAAATGAAGAAGACGAGGAACTGAAGACGCGCTTCAAAATGGACGCAAACGGTAATCTGGAACGAATTGAATAGGTAAAGGTTATCTTGCTCTAGCCGTAACCCGCATTAGTGCATTTCATGCGCTTTGGCGGGTTATTTGTGCGTATAGGAGATTATTCTGATATATACTAGGACTAGTACTTCGTGTTCGATTACAATAATGGGGGATTATCATGAATATCCATATTATCGGAGCTGGCTCATTGGGGTTATTATATGCGGGCAAACTTGCGGCATCAGGCTGCCGTGTCACGTTATGGTGCCGCAGCGAGGAGCAGGCGGACAAGCTTCGGGCTTCCGGCATAACCATCGAAGACACTGGTCAGCACCAGGTCGTTGACGCCCATACTTTTTCGGTCTGCTCATGGTCAACCTTTTCCGAGTCGGGTGGCGCGGCGGATGCGGATTATCTTTTCCTCATGTTGAAGCAGCAAGGGATCGAAGAGATGGCAACGGAGATGCTGGCTCTATTTGGGCAAGATCACCGCAGACTCCTATGTTTTCAGAACGGTACAGGCCATTTGGAGCGGCTTCAAGGCCTGCTGCCGATGTGGACGATCTACGCAGCCATTACTACGGAAGGGGCCAAGCGTACAAGCAGCGTCTCCGTTTTGCACGCTGGTCAGGGAACGACGACAATCGGCAAAATGATGCCCGCCGGGAGCCCATTAGATGCTTTCTCTAAAGAAGATCATGAAATTGAGCTTGTTATACAGCTGAATAGAGCAGGATTTGAAGCTTTTTTGTCGAATGAAATGGATGAGATGATTTATCGCAAACTGCTGATGAACGCAGTCATTAATCCTTTGACTGCATTGTGGCGGATTCCTAACGGAGAGCTGTTATCTTCCCCTGAACGAGTCAGGCTTATGAAGCAGTTATATAATGAAGGGATCGCCGTATATGACGCGGGTGGAATTCCTTATGGAAGCGGGCTGTGGGAATGGATTGTATCCGTCTGCCAATCGACTTCAGGTAACACGTCTTCCATGCTTAAGGATGCAATGGACGGCAGAACGACGGAAGTTGCCTGGATTAACGGCAGTATTGTCCGTCTGGGTCAAAAATATGGCGTTTCAGTGCCAACACACGAGCTGATAACGCAGCTCATCGAGGGGATGAATACATAGGGGGTCTTAGCATGGGTTTCTTGCAGGGGCTGTTTCATACATTAAGTCTTTTTCCGTTCATTCCGTTTTTACTGGTTTATTTCATTGTCTTGCAAAGAAATAAAAATCGAAAGCAAGCGCTGGAGCTGGCCATGGATGTCACCACATTTTTTATGCTGTTTTCGGTCTCCGCCTTGTTTAATAATATATTCCAGTCCAAATTCGGTTTCTATCTCATTCTCCTCATGCTGCTCATTGCAGCGGGGCTGATCGGCAGTGCGCAGAACCGCTGGAAAGGCAAGGTTAACGGTAAAAGGCTGCTGCGCGCCGTGTGGCGTCTCGGGTTTGTCAGCATGAGCTTCGGGTACATCATATTCACATTTTTTGGCATCCTCTCCTACATAATTAAGATGATGTAAGAACAATCTAATAACTAGAATTATATGATAAATCTGTTTGATCATTGGGTCAGGCAGATTTTTCAATTTATTGATTTCTGGATTTTTTTGACCACTGGTTGTATAATCGATAAGCATATACCTAAAATCTATGAGGGGGATACCGCAAGATGAAGAAACAAAAGAAATTACTGCTTCTCATGACGCTAATTCTTGCTTTCAGCTCAGTTTTGGCAGCGTGTGGAGCTGACAAGAACGAAGGCGCCAATAACGGCGGAACGGCGGACAAGCCTAAAGAGCAAGTCTTCCGGATGAACCTTGCTTCCGACCCTCCTACATTGGATCCGGGCTTGGCTCAGGATAATACGTCGAATACGGTAATCAGTGCTGTATTTGAAGGTTTGGTTCGCAAGGGTGCAGATGGTTCTGAAGAGCCTGGCGTAGCCGAAAAATGGAAGGTTTCTGAAGATGGATTGAAATATGTCTTCACCCTTCGCAAAGATGCCAAATGGAGTAACGGCGATGCAGTAACGGCAAAAGATTTTGAGTATGCATGGAAACGCGTACTTGATCCGAACTTTACTCCTGCATCACCATATGCGTATCAGCTCTATTACATCAAAAATGCTGAAGCTTACAATCTTGGAGAGATCAAAGACGCTAATGAAGTCGGCGTAAAAGCAACCGATGATTATACGCTCGAAGTTACGCTGGCAAACCCAACGCCATACTTCCTCAGCTTGATGTCATTCCAAACCTACTTCCCGATTCACAGCTCCGTTGAAGGTAATGCTTCTTGGGCAACCAAACCGGATACATTGATCGGTAATGGTCCGTTCAAAGTTTCACAAATGACCAAAGGTCAAAAGATCGAGCTTGTGAAGAACGACCAATATTGGGATAAGGATGCAATCAAACTTGAAAAAGTTCAAATGAGTATCGTGAACAGCTCTGCAACGGAACTTTCAAGCTACCGTAACGATGAATTGGATTATGCAGGACATCCAACAGGAAATATTCCGACGGATCAGCTGAATGCGATCAAGAAGGAATTGGGCGATGAACTGATGATCAAAGGTATTTCATCGACGTATTTCTATATCTTTAACACAACTCAAGAACCGTTTGACAATGTGAACATCCGTAAAGCATTCGCCATGGCGATTGATCGTAAGGCGATTGTAGAGAAAATCACACAAGGTGGACAGCTTCCTGCCTTTGGATTTGTTCCTCCTGGTATCAAGGGTGAGTCCGACGAGTACCGTAAAGAGGTAGCGGATACTTACTTCGATGAAAATCTTGAAGAAGCTAAGAAACTGCTCGAGCAAGGTATGAAGGAAAAAGGCTATACCACATTACCGGAAGTTACTCTAATCCATAACTCTGATGACAACCACAAGAAAATTGCGCTTGCTATTGCAGATATGTGGAAGAATAACCTCGGCGTTACTGTGAAGGTACAAAACCAAGAGTGGGGCGTATTCCTGAAGAACCGTACGGATTTGAACTATCAAATTGCCCGTTCCGGTTGGGGAGCAGACTATAACGACCCGATGACTTATATCGATATGTGGACATCCAACGGCGGTAACAACGATACTGGCTTCAAGAACGAAGAATATGACAAACTTGTGAAGGATGCTTATGCAACCAGCGATAACGCTAAACGCATGGAGCTGATGTCCAAAGCTGAGAAAATTCTCGTTGAAGACAACCAAGTTGTAATGCCGATCTACTATTACTCTAGCGTGTCCCTGGTTAAACCATGGGTGAAGAACCTTCATCTGGATTATAAGGGTGATATCGATTTCACACGTGCATATATCGAGTAGTCTTTTGTAAGCCATTTATAAAAGGTTACGGTTCGGGATATATATGTGGGGCATTTAAACCTCATATATATCCCGATTTTTTTGTATGAGCACAAGGTTTCCAAATCTTGTGTCCGTTGGTGAAAGTTAAGGGATGCCAGGTCCGTTCTAGAATAATACAATTATATAGACGGCTTGGTTTAGAACAACTGATCAGGAGGCTAGCGAAATGCTGAGGTATGTGGCGAGTAAGTTTTTTTATATGCTTGTATCGTTGTTCATACTGATCTCAGCCACTTTTTTTCTTATGAAAGCCATACCGGGCGATCCGTTTATGGGAGAGAAAAAGCCATCGCCTGAAATTTTGGCGAGGCTGATGGAGCAGTATGATTTAGATAAACCGGTATTTCAGCAATATACGAAATACTTGGGCAATATCGTTCAGGGTGACTTTGGTTTGTCTATGAAGAAACAGGGGCAATCCGTCACTGATATTATTGTTGATACATTTGGCCCTTCACTCCGATTGGGTCTTATCGCGATCGTAGTATCCGTTATCGTGGGTGTCCTGCTGGGGATGCTTGCAGCTCTGTATCACCGCAAGCTGATTGACAACATCGCCATGATTATCTCGGTTCTCGGCATCGCAGTACCGAGTTTTGTACTCGCGTCATTGTTGCAATTCGTTCTCGCAGAGAAAGCGGGCATTTTCAATGTTATGGGTTTTGAAGGACCGCTTGACTATGTGCTTCCTGTAATGGCCCTATCTGCTCAACCGATTGCATTTATCGCGCGATTAACGCGATCCAGCATGCTGGAAGTACTGCATTCGGATTATATCAAGACGGCGAAGGCCAAGGGCCTTAACTGGTTCGCCATTATGTTCCGTCACGTTATCCGTAACGGCATCTTGCCGGTCGTAACGTACGTCGGCCCAATGACAGCGAACATCATTACCGGTTCGGTCGTTATTGAACAGATCTTCGGTATTGGCGGCATTGGCAAGCAGTTCGTTGAAAGTATCACAAACCGCGATTATACAGTCATTATGGGGATTACCATATTCTACGGCATCTTGCTGATGCTGGCGCGTTTCGTTACAGATATCGTGTATGTATTTGTGGATCCACGCATTAAATTGACCGGCGGAAAGGAGAGGTAGACATGGAGAAAGAACAACGTATGCCTCATCCTGCGGCACTCAACTTGAAGCCTGAAGATTTTCAGAAGATTGGTCCTGATGAGAAACAATCCGAGGTAATACAGCGTGAAAGTTTGTCCTCCTGGAGAGATTCCTGGGAAAGATTGCGCAAGAACAAGCTTGCTATGACGGGCTTGGTTATTATGATTCTGATTGTCATCATGGCCATTATCGGCCCGATGATCTCTAACTATGATTATGAAACGAATGATTTGATGAATACGAATATGCCGCCTTCATCAGAACATTGGTTTGGAACCGACGATCTGGGCCGCGACGTTTTTGTACGTACCTGGATGGGAGCTCGGATTTCCTTGACCGTTGGTCTTGCAGCAGCTGCGATTGACTTGATGATTGGTGTAATATATGGCGGCATCATGGGTTATTTCGGTGGCCGTGTCGATGAGTTCATGAATAAGTTTGCAGAAATTTTGTATTCCATTCCTTATCTGCTCGTTACAATTTTGCTGCTGGTTGTATTTGAACCAAGTTTAGGAACGATCATACTCGCCTTAACCATCACCGGGTGGATTAACATGTCCTGGATTGTGCGGGGCGAGATTATGCAGCTTAAGAGCAGAGAATATGTCCTCGCTTCACGTTCGATGGGTGCGGGAACTGCGCGTCTATTGTTCCGGCATTTGATTCCGAATGCAATGGGGCCGATTATCGTTACATTGACCCTGTCGGTTCCAAGTGCGATCTTTGCCGAGGCTTTCCTGAGCTTCCTTGGTCTTGGAGTTCAAGCACCGGTTGCTTCATGGGGCTCCATGATTAATGATGCCCTGTCCGGATGGATGTACTATCCATGGCGGATGTTGTTCCCTGCTCTATTTATCAGCTTGACGATGTTAGCATTTAACATTTTCGGTGATGGATTGCGTGATGCCCTTGATCCGAAATTGAAAAAATAGGAGGTGGGAAGGTATGGAACCGATCTTGCAGGTGAAGGACCTCAACGTATCGTTTCGTGTTCGCGGCGGTGAAGTAAAGGCAGTCCGCGGCATGAATTTTGAAGTCGGCAAGGGGGAGACGGTTGCCATCGTCGGTGAGTCCGGAAGCGGTAAAAGTGTTACCGCCCAGACCATTATGCGATTGATTCCGTCCCCGCCCTCAGAAATAAAAAAGGGTGAGGTCATTTTCCAAGGACAAGACCTTCTCAAAAAAACGAATAAACAGATGGAAGCGATTCGCGGTAAGGATATTGGGATGATTTTTCAGGATCCGATGACGTCGCTGAATCCGACCATTAGAATAGGTAAACAAATCACGGAGGTGCTGATCAAGCACCAGGGGATGTCTTTCTCCGAAGCCAAAAAGCACGCCATTGAAATGCTGAAGCTGGTAGGTATCAAAAATGCGGAGGAGCGCTTCAATCAGTATCCGCATGAGTTCTCCGGCGGTATGCGGCAGCGTGCGATGATTGCCATTGCGCTTGCATGTAAGCCGACCCTGCTGATTGCGGACGAACCGACGACAGCACTCGACGTGACCATTCAGGCACAGATTATGGATGTTATGAAGGAAATGCAGGAACGCTTGGGCACCTCGATTATTCTGATCACGCATGATCTCGGCGTTGTTGCCGGCATGTGTGACCGTGTCATCGTGATGTATGCAGGTGAAGTGGTGGAAACGGGAACGAAATGGGAGATTTTCAAAAATCCGCAGCATCCTTACACCAAAGGATTGCTTCGTTCCATGCCGCGTCTGGATCAGAAGAAAGACGAACCGCTGATTCCGATTATCGGAACACCTCCGGACCTTATTAAACCGCCTGTAGGCTGTCCGTTCGCCGCCCGCTGTGATGAAGCTATGCGAATTTGTGAACGGGTGGATCCGGGCGCAACAGAGTTTAGTGACACGCACATGGCGCGCTGCTGGAATCTGCATCCGATGGCGAAGGAGGCGCAAGGTTCATGAAGGATAACCACTTGATTGAGGTAAAGGGCCTGAAGAAGTATTTCAACGTAGGCAAAGGCCAGGTTCTTAAAGCGGTTGACGATCTGAACTTCTATATTCGTGAAGGCGAAACGCTTGGCATGGTGGGAGAGTCGGGTTGTGGTAAATCAACAGCAGGACGGACGATTCTCCGTCTCTATGAACCTACGGCTGGCAGCGTTAATTTTAACGGAACGGATATATACAAGCTGTCTCCGGGCAAGATGAAGGCGATGCGCCGCGATATGCAGATGATCTTCCAGGATCCGTATGCCTCGCTGAATCCAAGATTCACGGTGTCGGATATTATCGGAGAAGCTTTGGATATTCACGGAATGGCCGGCAGCCGGGCTGAACGCAAGAAGCGGATTGAGGAACTGCTGGATATGGTCGGCTTGAATAGTGACCACTCCACACGTTACCCTCATGAATTCTCGGGCGGTCAGCGTCAACGGATCGGGATTGCACGTGCTCTTGCGGTAAACCCTAAATTTATCATATGTGACGAGCCGATCTCGGCGCTTGACGTTTCGATTCAGGCGCAGGTGGTCAACCTGCTCAAGGATTTGCAGGATCGTCTTGGCCTGACCTATCTCTTCATTGCGCATGACCTGTCCATGGTCAAGCATATCAGTGACCGGGTAGCGGTTATGTACTTGGGCAAAATGGTGGAGCTGGCAGACAGTGAAGAGCTGTATGCGAATCCGATCCATCCTTACACCAAAACCCTGCTGTCCGCGATTCCGATTCCGGATCCGGAAATTGAGGCTAACAAAAAGCGTCTCAAGCTGGAAGACGATACGCAGGGGCCGATCTCGGCTGCCAAAGGCGAAGACGGAACGGTTCAACTGGACGTGAAGGATTCGGAATTGGTCGAAGTGTCCAAAGGACACTGGGTTGCAAAAGCCTACGCTTGAATAAACGAACCTCAATATGAGGAAGCTGCTTCAAGAATAGCCGCTGGCATCGTGCCGGCGGCTATTCTTTTCCTTTGACGCAGAATGCCAACATTCGGTACAATCAAGAAAGGCAAAATGATATAGAAAAAATTAAATTCCATGCACAATCTAGATTTGGTTGCGACGTAGAATAGGAGGCATACCTCATGAATATCGTTCCGGAACCATTATCCCTCGCTTCGCGTCTCGCTCAGGATTATATTCATCATTTCGACCGGGTAAGCGGGTTCTACGGTGAAGATTACCGCGGCGAGCACAGCTATGCAGAGCGGGTACAATGGCTGGATCTTTCGGAAGACAAGCGAATTCAGCGTAAAGCGCTGGCAGATTGTCTTCGAACGTACAATCAGAAACACAATGATCATCCCGCTGTACATAAATCCCTTCAACTTCTGGAGCAGCCAGGAACGGTTACCATGGTTGGTGGACAACAAAGCGGTTTGTTCACCGGACCACTGCTTGTCATATATAAAGCAATTACCGTCATTCAAGCGGCCCGCGAAGCGGAAGAGCGCTTGAATCGTCCTGTCGTGCCTGTATTTTGGATCGCCGGGGAGGATCATGATTGGGATGAAGTCAACCATACGTACTTCCTGAGTCAGGATCAGCAGCTGTCCAAGATCAAACTTGATGCCAAGGACGGACTCAGGACGTCGGTTAGTTATACTGACGTTGCTGAGGAAGATTGGAATGCGATGCTGACAGCACTCCAGACTCAGTTGGCAGACAGCGAATATAAGGCCGATCTGCTGAAAATCGCGAAGGAATCGCTTCACGGTTCGGCTTGGCTCAGCGAGGCATTCGCTAAACTAATCAGCTGTATGTTCGGCAAATATGGGCTAATACTCCTGGATTCCGCCGACCCGGGACTTCGGGCGTTGGAAGTGCCCATATTCGAATCGCTGATTACCCGCAACGAAACCCTGGGACTTTCGTACCATCAGGCGGCAAGGGATATCGCGGGACTGGGTTACGAAGTCCAGGCTGATGTATCGGAGAATGGGGCCAACTTGTTCTACTTGCATGAAGGCAGACGCTTGCTGCTTTACCGAGAAGGACATGTATTCTCAGACCGGAAAGGCATCGTTAAGCTGACGGAAGAAGAACTGCTTCGGGATTTGCATCAGCATCCTGAACGATTTAGCAACAATGTGCTGACCCGTCCGATCATGCAGGATTCGCTGCTGCCTGTGCTGGGGACGATACTCGGTCCAGGCGAGATTTCCTATTGGGCGATTACACGCTATGCATTTTCCGACTTGGGTTTGCAGATGCCGTTGATCATCCCGAGAATGTCATTCTCCATCGTAGATGGAACTGTCCATAAGCTTATGGAGAAATACGGATTGTCCTTCGAGGATGTTCAGCTTCGCTTGTCTGAAAAGCGTGAGGCTTGGCTTGCCAGCAAGGATGAGTTGAATCTGGAAGAACGATTCAGTCAAACCCGGGAACAATTTGAAGCATTGTATCAGCCTTTAATAGAAGATCTTGGCAAAATGCAAAGTGGACTGTTAAAATTAGGTCTAACCAATAAAGATAAAATATTGGAGCAGATGGATTACCTGTTAAGTAAATCCCGGAATGCCTTGGAACAGCAGCATGAGGCCGCACTGGCACAGTGGAAGCGCATTGAACAGACACTGCTGCCGGAAGGGAAACCTCAGGAGAGGGTGTACAACATCCTGGAATACATGAATCGTTATGGATTGAATCTGGTGGATCGCCTGATGGAAATCCCATACGTTGCTTCGGGCATTCACAGGGTCGTTTACGTATAACGATCAGGAATTCAATCATCAGATCATAGGAGGCTGTTAAATGAGCTCATCATCAATACAAACCAGCAATATTACCGACTTGAAACTGGCACCGGAAGGTCATCTGAAAATTGATTGGGTCCAGGCGCATATGCCGGTATTGAACCGGGTGCGTGAACAATTCGAGAAAGAACAGCCATTCAAAGGGTTGAAAGTCGCCATCTCCTTGCATCTGGAAGCCAAAACCGCATATCTGGCGAAAGTCATTCAGGCTGGCGGAGCCGAAGTGACGATTACGGGCAGTAACCCGTTGTCCACTCAAGACGATGTATGTGCCGCATTGGTGGAAGACGGGATCACGGTGTTTGCCAAGTATAACCCGGATCCTGAGGAATACAAGCAGCACCTCATTTCAACACTGGAGACCAGACCGGATCTGATCATCGACGATGGCGGGGATCTCGTAACGATCCTTCACTCTGAGCGTACGGATCTGCTTGAAGGAATTCGAGGCGGAGCGGAAGAGACAACGACAGGCATCCTGCGTCTGAAATCTTTGGAGAAAGAAGGGTCTCTGAAATTCCCAATGGTTGCCGTGAATGATGCATACTGCAAATACTTATTCGATAACCGTTACGGTACAGGACAATCGGTCTGGGACGGGATTAACCGGACGACAAACCTGGTGGTTGCAGGCAAGACTGTCGTTGTCGTAGGGTATGGCTGGTGCGGTAAGGGCGTGGCCATGCGTGCCAAAGGTCTTGGAGCCAACGTCATTGTGACCGAGATTGATGCGATTAAGGCCGTTGAGGCTTATATGGACGGCTTCCGCGTTATGCCAATGCGCGAAGCAGCCAAATTGGGCGACTTCTTTGTGACCGTCACGGGTAACCGCGATGTCATCAGCGGGGAAGACTTTGATGTCATGAAGGACGGTGCCATTTTATCCAATGCCGGTCACTTCGATGTGGAAGTCAATAAACCGGATTTATCAGAACGCTCTCAATCGGTTCGGACAGTTCGGCGCAATATCGAAGAATATCATCTGAAAGATGGCCGTAAGATTTATTTGCTTGCCGAAGGTCGTTTGGTGAATCTGGCGGCAGGTGACGGCCATCCGGCAGAGATTATGGATATGACGTTTGCGCTTCAGGCCTTGTCGCTCAAACACGTGAATGATCAGTACAAGAGCATCGGTAACCGCGTAGTAAATGTTCCTTACGAATTGGATGAACAGGTTGCCTTATACAAGCTGGAAAGTCTAGGTATTACCATCGACAGCCTGAGCGCTGAACAGAAGTCATACTTGGACAGCTGGGCACAGCACTAAACAGCAGCAGCTTTAGATCATTTCCAAACCTCCTTTCCATCTCCGAGCGGGATGAAAAGGAGGTTTTTTATGCGATTGTTCTGAGAGAAAGTTCCAAAAAAACAACTGCTCGTTAGAAGGTATTTGATTCTTGACGCCGAATCTATTATCCTAAAGTGGTGGAAAGTGGTACAAAGTGGGGAATCGGGGTTAAGGGGTGGAGTGCCTGATGTTCATGGGGGAGTTTCAACATAGCATCGACGATAAGGGGAGAATCATTATCCCTGCGAAGTTTCGTGACCTCCTGGGCACCTCGTTTATCGTAACCCGCGGATTGGACAATTGCCTCTTTGTATACCCCAAAGATGAATGGGCCATCATGGAACAGAAGCTCAAATCCCTGCCGCTCATGAAGTCGGATGCACGCGCATTCACACGGTTTTTTTTCTCCGGGGCGACGGAATGTGAATGGGATAAACAGGGAAGGGTAAATTTGCCGGGCAATTTGCGCGAGTTCGCCAAGCTCGAGAAGGAATGCGTCGTCATCGGCGTATCGAGCCGAGTGGAGATCTGGAGCAAGGAGCAGTGGCAGAATTACTACCAGCAGTCGGAGGAAGCATTCAACGACATTGCTGAGAAGCTGGTAGACTTTGATTTTGATTTATGACAAGCGTAGGAACATCGTATTGAAATGGACAAGTTACACTTAAAATCATGAATGAGACACAATGGAGGGCTGCAGCTTTGTTCCATCACATCACAGTGCTTAAGCAAGAAGCGACAGAAGGGCTGCGCATTAAACCAGACGGTATATATGTTGACTGTACGCTCGGGGGAGCAGGGCACAGCTCGCTTATTGCTTCCCAACTAAGTTCGAAAGGCCGGTTAATCGCATTGGATCAGGACGATTGGGCATTGAATAACGCCCGGGAAGTCATGAAGCCGTATGTGGACCGGATCACTCTTGTCAAAACCAATTTTCGTGATTTGGAGGAGGTGCTCCGAAACGAAGTGGAGGTTGACGAGAACGGGCAGCCGCTAGTTGACGGTATACTGTTCGATTTGGGCGTATCCTCTCCGCAGTTCGATGAAGGGGAGAGAGGGTTTAGTTACAATCACGATGCCCCGCTGGATATGCGGATGGATCAATCCGCTGAGCTTACCGCAGCCAAAATTGTAAACGAATGGCCGGAACAGGAAATCGCACGAATATTGTATGAATACGGCGAAGAGAAATTTTCAAGGCGAATTGCCAAGGTCATTGTTGAAAGAAGGGCACAGAGTCCTATTCAGACAACCGGCGAGCTTGTCGAAATGATTAAGGAAGGGATTCCGGCCGCAGCTCGGAGAACGGGCGGCCACCCAGCTAAACGAAGCTTTCAAGCGTTTCGTATTGCGGTAAATGATGAGCTAGGCGCATTCAAAGACGCGCTTCACCAAGCTGTGAGATGTCTTGCACCAGGAGGAAGAGTCTCGGTTATCACATTTCACTCGCTCGAAGACCGGATATGCAAACAGATTTTTAACAGCTATATTCCCAAGTGTACGTGCCCCCCAGATTTTCCGATGTGTGTATGCGGAGGCGGCCAAGGTGATCTGAAGCTGGTTAACCGCAAACCGCTTATCCCATCGGCGGAAGAGATTGAGAGTAATCCAAGGGCGCGTTCGGCAAAACTGCGGATTGCGGAGAAACTGTAGAAACATAAAATCCCTGAAGAAGGAGAATCAGCCATGGCTTACACGCGCGGCAATTTAGCCGTACAGGAGAGACAGAAGGAAACGCAGCAGTCCGCTTATCTTGAGAAGACAAAAGTCGTCAAGCGTCGTTCCCAGCTTCCGCAAAAAGAAAAGCTGTTGTATTTGTTGTCCGTGGTGTTTGTGGTTGCCGTCATGGGTGTCATTGGCATGAGCCATGTTCATTCCTATGATTTGAACCGGCAGATCCAGTCGACGGAAAATAAGACACTCGAAGCTAAACGGAATATCAATCAGCTTCAGGTGGAAAAGCAAACACTGGAGACGCAAATATTGGACAAGGCGAAAGAGCTGGGCTATGTCCCTATTGATGACAATAATACAATCCATCTATCACCGGTCTCGGGGTCATCCGAGACACAGAATTCGGACTCGGGACAAAATGATTGAAGTGTGAGGTTTTGACCGATGATAAAAAAAATCAAACTGCGTACCGTGCTAATAGGGGGATGTATAACCCTCTTTTTTGCTTTATTGATTGGTCGGGTGTTTTGGCTGCAGGTCATCGATAACGACTTCTGGAAGGAACAAGCTTTATCGAAATGGTCGAGAAAACAGGATCTTCCGGCCACGCGAGGAACGATCACGGATCGGGACGGCGATATTCTTGCCATGGATGCGCCTGCATTTACGGTTATTGTGAATCCTGCGGTCATTCAGGCTAACGGCATGGAGAATGAGGTCGTTAAAGGACTGCACGAAACTCTCGGCAAGGATGAGGACAAGCTTCGTGAAATGGTTCAAGCCAAAGGCAAGGATGGGGAATACCTTAAGGGCGTGGAAGTCCGCAATGAAGGATGGAAGATTGACAAGGAGAAGATGGAAGAGGTCAAAGCGTTCAGCGAAAGCTTGAATGATAAATTGAAGGCCGCAGGCAAAGTTCCCGATTCGGGCATCGGCTTTCAACGCGAGCAGAAACGCTTCTATCCCAAAGAGACATTGGCTGCACATATGCTGGGTTATACCGATCGTCAAGGAAAGGGGATCGGAGGCATTGAGCAATATTATGACGAGATGCTGAAGGGTACCGATGGATTCGCTTCTTACAAGAGCGACAAGAAGGGAGTCAAGCTGCCCAGCGAGGATGAATTATACCAGCCTGCAATAAATGGGAAAAATTTAGTACTGACGACAGACGATACAATCCAGTATTATATCGAGGAAGCGATGCGCGACACGTATAACCAATATAAACCAATCAGTATGACGGTTATCGCAGCGGATCCGAACACGATGGAAATACTGGGGATGGCCAATATGCCGACTTTTGATCCCAATACATATTCGAAATGGAATCAAAAGAATTTTAACAATCATGCCGTGCGGTCCATTTATGAGCCGGGATCGACTTTCAAAATTGTAACGCTGGCCAGTGCAGTTCAGGAGAAGCTGTTTAACCCGGGTGCTATTTATCAATCCGGATCCATAAGAGCTGGTGGAAGAACCCACCGGGACATTAACAGCGTAGGGTGGGGCCCTATCACCTATTTGGAGGGCGTGAAGAAGTCAAGTAACGTTGCTTTTGTAAAATTGGGATACGAAATGCTTGGTAAGGAGCGATTTACCAACTATATTCGTGAATTTGGATTTACGCAGAAAACGGAAATTGACCTACCGGGGGAAATTCTAGGCAGCGTGAACATGACTTATGATTCAGATATTTCGACCATGACCTACGGTTACGCCGTATCCGTAACGCCTATTCAACAGATTGCTGCGATTTCGGCAGTGGCCAACGGAGGCAAGCTCATGAAGCCTCATATGGTCAAGCAGATTGAGGACCCTAACACCGGCAAGGTTGAGAAAATCGAGCCGGAAGTCGTGCGTCAGGTCATTTCTCCTGAAGCAGCAAGAGAAACCGGGACTTACCTTGAGCAGGTTGTAGCCGACCAATTAAATGGTACAGGTAAGCTAGCATATATTGACGGCTATCGTGTTGCCGGCAAAACGGGTACCGCTATAAAATCCGGAGGCGGATATAAAGACCGTTCGAAACAAGTGGTTTCATTCATTGGGTACGCTCCCGTCGAGAATCCGAAAATAGCCGTGCTGGTCATTATCGACGAACCGAACGTGGAAAAGGGCGGCGGTACGCTGGCAGCGCCTATATTCAAAGAGATCGTCTCCAAAACATTGAATTATTGGGGTGTTCCCAAATCGAATGCAAAGCAGGATAAGGAAAAAACGAAATCAGGAACAACGCTGACGGATTCCCTGAAAGCACCAGATTTTACGGGGTTGAAGCTGAGTGAAGTAAAAGCCAAGCTGCTGAAGGATGGAGTGGCGTTTGAGACCTTGGGCAACGGAAACACGGTGAAGGAGCAATACCCGCCTGCCAATGCGATCATTAGTGCAGGTCAAAGGATCTACCTTCTTACAGAGGATAGCCCGACGATGAAAATCCCGAATTTAGAGGGTGAATCGCTCAGGGACGCCATGGAAGTGCTCACTTTGATGAAAGTAAAGGTTAATGTTCAGGGTGAGGGCTACGTTGTTTCGCAGTTGGAAGCCAAGGAGAATGGTCAACGAATCGTGCAGTTAACGCTCAAATCGGCTCAAGAGTTGATAACGGGAAGCAGCAGTTCTGATGAAACTTCCTCCGTTGGAAACGAAAATGCGAACGGGGAAGAAACCGGTGGAAAAGAGTCGGAAGGAACTGCCGATAACGATGCCGATGCAACCGACCAAGGACAAGGCAAGACAGAAGGGGAATAGCTTGTTCTAACCCGGGTTTGTCCCGAATACTCATGTGAAGAACGCATATCATGAGCTTTCGGGTTCAAACAGGGAGGGAAGCTTAGGTGAAAGTATCCAAGGTATCGCAGCGGAGAAGGCTGCTCTGGAGCCTGCTGCTGCTGCTCCTGCTGTTCTCAGCACTGATTATCAGACTGGCTTATGTGCAGATTGGGAAAGGCGCGGAGTTGTCGGCGAAGGCGGAGGATCTCTGGCGCCGCGACATTCCGTTTGCGGCACAGCGTGGTGAGATTTTGGATCGTAACGGAACCGCATTGGTTACGAATATAACGACACCGACCATTTGGGCGATTCCCGTACAAATCAAAGATCCGGACCATACGGCCGAAACCTTGGCTGGGCTAATCAGCATGGACAAAGCCGATATCAAGAAAATCATTACGAAACGTTCGAGGTTGGAACGGATAAATCCCGGTGGACGAAAAATTACGATGGAGCTGGCTCAGGAAATTCGTGATTTGAAGCTGCCGGGTATCGTTGTTGCTGAGGATAACAAACGGTATTATCCCTATGGCGATCTCGCAGCCCATATTTTGGGGTTCACGGGGGCCTACAGCCAGGGACTTACCGGCTTGGAAGCCATGCATGACGATAAGCTGAAAGGCTTCGAAGGCGGAATATCCTATCTGTCCGATGCAGGCGGAAGAATCATGCCGGGCTCCTCGGAAAAGTATGTCGAGCCTCGTGATGGTCTGAATCTGGAGCTAACGATCGATAAATCGATTCAGTCCATTATGGAGCGGGAGCTTGACCAGGCCATGGTGAAGTATCAGGCGAATGGGGCTTGGTCGATCGCCATGAATCCCAAGACTGGCGAGATTTTGGCAATGGCGAGCAGGCCAGGGTATTCTCCTGCCAATTATCAGGAGTTTTCAGCCGAGACGTACAACCGCAACCTGCCGATCTGGATGACCTATGAACCAGGCTCGACATTCAAGATTATTACGCTTGCCGCTGCCCTTGAAGAGGACAAGGTTGACCTGAAGAACGACCACTTCTTTGACAGTGGAGCGGTAGAGGTCGGTGGAGCGAGACTGCGCTGCTGGAAAAAAGGCGGCCATGGCAGCCAGACCTTCATGGAGGTTGTCCAGAACTCCTGCAACCCGGGTTTCGTGGCGTTAGGTCAGAAGCTGGGCAAGGAAAGCCTGTTTCAGTATATCCGCGATTTTGGCTTCGGGGCAAAGACGGGCATCGATTTGAATGGGGAAGAGAATGGCATCCTGTTCAAACTCGACAACGTCGGTCCCGTTGAACTGGCGACAACGGCATTTGGGCAAGGGGTATCGGTTACGCCGATCCAGCAGGTTGCTGCAGTATCCGCCGCCATTAACGGCGGCAAATTGTTTAAGCCGCATGTGGCCAAGGCGTGGGTCAATCCAGAAACGGGAGATACGGTCGAGGAAATCAAGCCGGAGCTTGTCAGACAAGTGATCTCGGAGGAAACGTCCAAGCAAGTTCGCGAGGCACTCGAAAGCGTCGTTGCCAAAGGGACCGGACGCCCGGCCTTCATCGACGGTTATCGTGTCGGAGGGAAGACGGGTACCGCCCAGAAGGTTATTAACGGCAGATACTCCTCAACCGAGCATATCGTATCTTTTATCGGATTCGCACCTGCCGATGATCCTGAGATTGTGGTGTACACGGCGGTAGATAACCCGAAGGGCATTCAGTTCGGTGGAGTCGTGGCTGCTCCCATCGTACAGAACATCCTGGAGGATGCGCTGCATTACATGAATGTCCCGCCGCGTAAAGATCAGCTTGCCCGTGAATACAAATATGGCGAGACGCCAACCGTGACTGTGCCGAACCTGGTCGGAGCGACCGTTCAGGATCTGTATGAGGACCTGAATATGAATTTCATGCTGGCCAAATCCGGAACAGGCAACACGGTCATTTCCCAGGCGCCGAAGCCGGGAAGCCGGGTGGAGCGAGGGTCCACCATTCGGATTTATATGGGCGAAGACCCGGAGGAATCCAAGCACGAACATTAAGGCATCATCCGATTCACGAGTGAGGACGGATGGTGCAGATATATAGAGAGAGGGATAACAAATGAAATTGAAGCAATTATCATCCGTATTGGCTGCTGCTGTTATCGAGGGATCCGGAGATGTTGAAATAACGGGGATTGAAACAGACTCGAGACAAGTGAAGGCGGGGGATTTGTTCATTTGTCTGCCGGGCCATACGGTAGATGGACACCAGTTTGCAGCCCAGGCCGCAGACCAAGGCGCTGCGGCCTTGGTCGTTGAGCGTAAGCTTGAGATAGACCTTCCGCAAGTCATTGTGAAGGACAGCCGCTTTGCGATGGCGGGTTTGGCGAATGCCTTTTTTAATCAGCCAAGCTCCCGCATGAAGATGATCGGCGTAACCGGAACGAACGGCAAGACCACAACAACGTATTTGATCGAGTCAATCATGAACGATTACGGTTTGAAGACCGGGTTGATCGGCACCATTCAGATGAGATACGACGGCCGTTCGTTCCCGATGCCGAGAACGACGCCTGAGGCGCTGGAACTCCAGCGTTATCTGAACGATATGGCGAACGCAGGCACCGAGTGCTGCGTAATGGAGGTATCCTCGCACGCGCTCGAACAGGGGCGGGTGAAGGGAACGGATTTCCGGACAGCTATATTCACTAACCTGACGCAGGATCATCTGGACTATCATCATACGATGGAAGAATACCGCGGGGCCAAAGGGTTATTTTTCTCCCGGCTGGGCAACGCTTTTGCCAAGGATGAATCGTCGCGCAAATATGCCGTCCTGAATGCGGATGATGAGGCTTCAGCTTATTTTGCCAAGCAGACCGCGGCGGAAGTGATTACCTATGGTTTGGGAGACGATGCGGATATACGGGCAAGCAACATCTCGATCACCGCTCAAGGCACCTCGTTCCATGTGGATACATTCCGCGGCAGTGCGGATATTTCGATTCGAATGGTAGGGAAATTCAACGTGTACAACGCGATGGCGGCGATTGCTGCCGCGCTTCTTGAGGGAATCCCGCTCGAGGATATCAAGAACAGCCTGGAGTCCGTACCCGGAGTTGACGGCCGCGTTGAGGTCGTGGATGAAGGTCAGCCGTACGCCGTGATCGTGGATTATGCGCATACGCCGGACGGACTCGAAAATGTACTGCGAACCGTTAATGAATTTGCTGAAGGCCGGGTGCTTACGGTATTCGGCTGCGGCGGTGATCGGGATCGGACCAAACGGCCGATCATGGGTAAAATTGCTGCGAAATATAGCGATGTTGTATTCGTGACTTCCGATAATCCCCGTACTGAAGACCCGGATTTGATCCTGAAGGATATCGAAGCCGGCTTGATTGAAGACGGAGTGTCAACAGAAAGCTACAAGCTCATCGTTGATCGCCGGAAAGCGATCGAAAAGGCTATTGAAATGGCAAGCCCGGGCGATGTAGTATTGATTGCGGGGAAAGGTCATGAGACCTACCAGCTGATTGCGGGCGAAGTGCTAGATTTTGACGACCGCATCGTAGCCAAAGACGCGATAAGGGGCAGACAATAGTGATCCATAAATCATTAAAGAGCATCGCCGACATGTGCGGCGGGACGCTCTCACGTAACCAAGATGACAACATTATCATTCAAGGGGTCGGTACCGACTCCCGAACCATACAGCCGGGAAATCTGTTTGTTCCGATTGTTGGCGAGAAATTTGACGGGCACGAGTTCGCGGAGAGCGTGCTCGCCAGCGGAGCTGGCGCAGTGCTCTGGCAGAGAGATCATCAACCGATTCCCGACCTGCCGCTCATTCTCGTTGAGGATACATTAACGGCGCTCCAGTCGCTTGCGGCCGCCTATTTGTCCGAAAGCAGCGCAAAGGTGATCGGCATTACCGGCAGTAACGGGAAAACCACCGTGAAGGACATGGTGTCCGCACTGCTTGAAACCACGTTTAAAGTTCACAAGACGCAAGGCAATTACAACAATCATATCGGTCTTCCGTTAACCGTACTCGCGATGAAGGAAGATACCGATATGATCGTGCTTGAGATGGGCATGAGCGGACGTCACGAGATTGAACTGCTTTCGACCATTGCGCGTCCGGATATGACGGTGATTACCAACGTGGGGGAAGCGCATATGCTTCAGCTCGGCTCACGTGAAGAAATCGCCCGTGCCAAGCTTGAAATCATCAGCGGCATGAAGCCGGGCGGCTTACTGATCTATCACGGGGACGAACCGTTGATCCGTCAGGTGCTTGCTGAAGAAACTACGGTGAAGCCAGAAGGACTGCGAACGTTTACGTTTGGCAATCAAGAAACCAATGACGATTATCCGACGGGACTCATGTTCCATGCAAAAGGAATCATATTCACTTCGAACCGGCATGCGGGCGAAGGCTTCAGCCTGCCGCTTCTCGGCCGTCATAATGTAGTCAACGCGCTGGCAGCGATGGCTGTAGCGGCCCATTTGGGAATCGGCGATGAAGCGATTCGCAGCGGGTTAGCCAATCTGAAGCTGTCGAGCATGCGGATCGAAGCCGTGGAGACTGCGTTCGGGGTCACCGTGCTGAACGATGCTTACAATTCCAGTCCTACCGCGGTTAAGGCGGCATTGGACGTGCTTGGGGATATGAAAGGCTACCACCGACGAATTGCCGTTCTCGGGGACATGCTGGAACTTGGTCAGCGGGAAGAGGAATTCCATGCCGAGATTGGAGATTACTTATCTCCGGACAATGCGGATTTTGTGTTCACCTACGGCCCATTGTCGCTTCACACGGCAAAGAAAGCGAAAGATCGCTTCCCTGAAGGGGCTGTGTTTCCGTTTACGGATAAAGAGAAACTGATCGAAGCCTTGCTGGAGCGGGTAACGGAGAAGGATATCGTATTGGTGAAAGCCTCGCGCGGCATGAGGCTGGAACACGTGGTTGACGCCTTGAAGGCCCTGCCTGGCGGCAACAACGGAGTGAGGGGGTGAGCAGATGGACTTTCAATTGCTGTTATTGACAATCGGTGTAGCGTTTGTGCTTGCGGTGATATCGGCTCCGCTGCTCATTCCGCTGCTGCGGCGGATGAAGTTCGGCCAGCAGGTCAGGAGTGACGGTCCGCAGAGCCACTTGAAAAAAGCCGGAACGCCAACGATGGGCGGCGTTGTGATTTTGCTTGCTTTTACACTGACTTATATTAAGTTTTCTCCTGTCGATACTGATTTCTATGTGATGATCGTAGCGACGCTCGGTTTCGGTTTGATCGGCTTTCTTGACGACTATATTAAGATCGTATTTCGCAGATCATTAGGACTCACGGCCAGGCAGAAGCTGTTTGGACAGCTTCTGTTTTCCGGTATTATGTGCTGGCTGTTGATCTCCAACGGGCATAGCACGGCGATAAGCGTTCCAGGGATGGATTGGTCCTTTGATTGGGGGCCTTGGTTCTATTATCCGTTTATCGTGGTCATGATGCTTGCGATCAGCAACGCGGTCAATTTTACCGATGGAGTGGATGGTCTTCTGTCCGGTGTCAGCGCGATTGCCTTTGGCGCTTATGCCATTGTGGCGATTCAGTCTACTTCGTTCGCGGCGGCATTTTGTGCAGCGGCGATGATCGGTGCGGTTCTCGGTTTCCTGGTATTTAACGCTCACCCTGCCAAGGTGTTCATGGGAGACACGGGGTCTTTAGGAATCGGGGGTGCTATTGGCGCCATTGCGATCGTTACCAAGAGTGAGCTGCTGTTCCTCATAATTGGCGGGGTATTCGTCATTGAGATGTTATCCGTTGTGCTTCAGGTGGTCTCCTTCAAAACCAGAGGCAAACGAATATTCAAAATGAGCCCGATCCATCACCATTATGAATTATCCGGGTGGTCGGAGTGGCGCGTCGTCTTTACATTTTGGGCCGTGGGACTGATACTTGCGGGACTCGGACTTTATATCAACAAGGGGTTGTAACATATGAAGCAGCTAGATGATTATCGGGATAAGAATATCGTCGTACTGGGACTGGCCAAAAGCGGAGTACAGGTAGCTAAAGTGCTGCATCAAGCCGGTGCCTCCGTCATTGTGAATGATAGAAAGGAAAGAGAACAGTGTCCTGAAGCTTCGGAGCTCGAGGCTTTGGGTATTTCTGTTATTTGCGGTGGACATCCCGATGATCTTATTCATCCCGGTGTGACGCTTCTTGTCAAAAATCCCGGGATTCCGTATTCCGTCCCGCCTGTCCAAAAGGCGCTTGAGCTTAAGATTCCTGTCGTGACCGAAGTTGAAATCGCCTATCACCTGTGTGAAGCTCCGATGATCGGCATTACGGGCTCGAATGGCAAAACAACGACGACAACCTGGGTAGGCAATATGCTGGAAAGCGCAGGTCTTTCCCCGATTGTAGCCGGTAATATCGGCACGCCTCTATCCGAGGCTGCAGCAGAAGCAACTGAAAACAACTGGATGGTCGTTGAGCTGAGCAGCTTTCAGTTAAAAGGAACAGAGAAGTTCAGGCCGCGCATTGCCTGCCTTCTCAACATTGCGGAAACGCATCTTGATTACCATGGCGGTATGGATGATTATGTTGCATCCAAAGCCAAGCTGTTCGCCAACCAGACTGCGGATGATACCGCTGTGCTCAATTGGGATGATCCCGTGTGCAGAAACCTTGTTCCGTATATCAAGGCGCGCATCGTGCCTTTTTCGATGAGTGAGAGCCTTCGTGAAGGGGTTCACGTAATGCCGCCATATGTTGCCGGTGCTCAGGACTCGATTGAAGACGATCAAGGACGTACCGTGATTTATACAGATGGCGAAGGGTTTACGCATGAGATCATCCGTGTGGAGAACATCGGACTGCCCGGAAGATTTAATGTAGGGAATGCATTGGCAGCCTGTGCGATCGCCATAGCGGCCGGCGTTGCTCCCGATAAGCTGGAGGAAGCTTTGTCCAGCTTCCGCGGCGTTGAACACCGCCTGGAATACGTTGCTGAACTTCAGGGCGTATCCTATTACAATAACTCGAAGGCAACGAACTCCAAGGCGACGCACATGGCATTGACTTCGTTCAAGGAGCCTATCGTATTAATCGCAGGCGGGCTTGATCGTGGGTCGGATTACGAGGAATTGATTCCTTCCATGCAGGGACGGGTGAAAGCCGTTGTGCTTCTTGGCGAAACCAAGGAGAAAATCGCGAATGCTGCAGCCAAAGCCGGATTAAAGGACATCATCCTCGTCGATAATGGAAAGGACGCCGCCGCGACTTTGACCTCGGCTGTCCAGAAGGCTGCCGGGCTGGCAGAGAGCGGGGATATTGTTCTACTGTCTCCCGCATGTGCGAGCTGGGATATGTTTCCTTCCTATGAGGTACGAGGACGCATTTTTAAAGAGGCGGTGCATAACCTTTAAGTAGGGGGGTGGATAAGCCCCTACTAAGGATGTACGAGGTGGCCTTTCCATGAACAAGAACCGCCAGGCGCCCGATCTGTGGCTGCTTATCTGTATTTTGGCCCTGCTGGCCATCGGAATCGTCATGGTATACAGTGCAGGATCCGTCCTCGCCTTTCATGACTACGGCGATAAGTTTTATTTTGTAAAGCGTCAGCTGTTTTTTGCCTGTCTGGGGCTTGCTGCCATGTATTTCACATCGAGGATCGACTATCGCGTTTGGAAGAAATACAGCAAGCTTGTACTGCTGGTCTGCTTTTTTATGCTGATTATCGTACTTATTCCAGGGGTCGGCGTTGTTCGCGGCGGAGCCAGAAGCTGGCTCGGCATCAGCTCGTTTGGCATTCAGCCCTCCGAGTTTATGAAGCTGGGCATGATTCTGTTTCTATCGCGCTGGCTTAGTAAGCAAGATTATGATATTACGTCTTTTACCAAGGGGCTTTTGCCGCCGCTTGGTTTAATCGGTCTGGCCTTCGGATTGATTATGCTGCAGCCTGATTTGGGTACGGGCGCCGTTATGCTCGGAGCTGCGATGATGATCGTATTTACCGCAGGGGCACAGATGAAGCATCTGGGCTTTCTCGCATTAGGCGGGGTAGCCGGTTTCATTGGCTTGATTCTGGCAGCCCCTTACCGGCTGAAGCGGATAACCGGATTTCTTGATCCATGGTCCGATCCGCTTGGCGCAGGCTATCAGATCATCCAATCCCTCTATGCCATAGGGCCGGGCGGACTTGGCGGACTCGGACTTGGCATGAGCCGTCAGAAGTACGCTTATGTACCTGAACCGCAGACTGATTTTATTTTTTCGATCTTGGCCGAAGAGCTTGGGTTCATTGGCGGTTTGATTGTCCTGCTCTTGTTCGCTGCCTTGGTTTGGCGGGGCATGAGGGTGGCTATGACCGTATCCGATGGTTTTGGAAGTTTGCTGGCTGTTGGTATCGTAGGCATGGTCGCCATCCAGGTCGTTATCAATATCGGTGTCGTTATCGGTTTAATGCCGGTGACAGGGATTACGCTGCCGCTCATCAGTTACGGAGGCAGCTCACTGACGCTGATGCTGACGGCGCTGGGCATTCTATTAAATATTTCCCGTTATGCGAGGTGAAGGGTATGCGTGTCGTATTGACCGGCGGCGGAACGGGGGGGCATATTTACCCCGCCGTTGCCATTGCAAGACAATGTGAAAAGGAAGATCCGAAAACGGAGTTTTTATATATCGGAGGCCAGTGGGGTCTCGAAAGCAAGCTGGTACCCCAAGAGAAGCTGCCGTTTGAGAGCATCGATATCACGGGGTTCCGGCGCAAGCTGTCGCTGGATAACGTGAAGACAATCATGCGTTTTTTCAAAGGCGTGAAGCGATCGAAGGCCCTCCTGAAGGAGTTTAAACCCGATGTCGTGATCGGTACCGGAGGTTATGTGTGCGGTCCGGTGGTTTATGCAGCGGCCAAGCTCGGAATACCGACCATGATTCATGAGCAGAATGCGATCCCGGGCCTCACCAACCAGTTCCTCAGTCGATATGCGGATACGGTTGCCGTCAGCTTTGAGGGGTCGGAGTCTTCTTTTCCTAAGGCCAAAAGAACGGTATATACAGGAAATCCACGTGCGACAACGGTATTATCCGCCAATCGTGAACGTGGATTTGCTACGCTCGGCATTCCGATGGACAGTCAGGTCGTACTGATCGTCGGCGGAAGCCGGGGGGCCAAGGCGATCAATAACGCGATGATCGGGATGGCGCCGTTCATACAGAAGCTGCCGGGCGTACATTTTGTGTTTGTTACAGGCGATACTTATTTTGAGAACACGCGGGAATCTATCCTGTCCCAGCTCGGTACCATGCCGAATCAACTTCATATCGTGCCATACGTTCATAATATGCCGGAAGTGCTTGCGGCTACTTCGCTGATTGTAAACCGTGCAGGCGCTTCATTCCTGGCGGAGATTACATCGCTTGGCATTCCATCCGTCCTTATACCATCACCTAACGTCACCAATAACCATCAGGAGGCGAATGCGAGGCAATTGGAGGAAGCGGGCGCATCCAGCATGATTCTTGAAAAGGATTTGACGGCTGAATCGCTGTTCGGAAAGCTTGAGGAGATCATGACCAGTCGCTCTACAAGAGAGGCGATGTCCGCGGCTTCGAAAAAGCTCGGCAAACCGGATTCGGCTACCGTCATTGTTCAAGAAATCCGCCGGTTAACCGGCAAACGCTAAAACGGCTGGGCGATTGTCACACACCTATGGAGCCTGACATAAGATACTCTATAATCGTGACACACCCATGAGGCCGGCATTACTGACAGCGGCCATCTCTTCATCAAGTTGAAGGAATGGCCTTTTGGTTTTGAAAGTCAAGGGGAGGTTTATTTAAAATGCAGCAGTGGAAATCGCTACTATCAGAGGCCAATATCGGAACAGTGTTATGGAATGAACCGCTGGCAAAATACACGACGTGGAAAATAGGCGGACCAGCCGATTGCCTAATTATTCCTGAGAACAAGGAACAGCTCAGGGAACTGGTCACTCTTCTCCATGCCCATCACATACCTTGGACACAATTGGGCCGCGGTTCTAACATGTTGGTTGCCGATAAAGGCATTCGGGGAGCGGTCATCAAGCTGGGCCAGGGATTTGAGGAGCTTCATTTTGACGGAGAGACGGTTACTGCAGGCGGCAGTCTGTCTTTTGTCAAGCTCAGTGTTCTGGCCGGAAAAGAAGGATTATCCGGTCTTGAATTTGCCGGAGGCATTCCTGGATCGGTCGGAGGGGCCGTCTACATGAATGCAGGTGCCCATGGGTCTGATGTGTCACGCATATTCAAGTCCGCTGACATTGTACTGGAAACAGGGGAATTGGTTACGTATGCTGCGAAAGATATGGCGTTTGATTACCGACACTCCATTCTGCATGAACGAAAAGGGATTGTGACTGAAGCGGTATTTGGGCTCCGTCAAGGAGACCGCAAAGAAATTTCAGCTGTTATGGCCTCCTACAAGGACCGTCGCCGGCGTACACAGCCGCTCCAATCCGCAACGGCAGGCAGTGTGTTTCGCAACCCGCCCGGCGATCATGCCGCGAGGTTGATCGAGGCTGCCGGTCTTAAGGGCCTACGGATCGGGGGCGCAGAAGTTTCTTTACAGCATGCCAATTTCATTGAGAACACCGGTCAAGCGACAGCAGAGGACGTGCTCGCTTTGATGGAACGCATCAAGGAAACCATCTCGGAAAAGAACGGAATTCATATGGTGCCTGAGGTGTACGTTCTGGGCGAGCGGTAAACTCGGAGGTGATACATTGGACAAATTGGTGATTGAGGGTGGAAGGCCCCTATCAGGAACCATTCGTATCCATGGCGCAAAAAATGCAGCTTTACCTATTCTAGCAGCAAGTCTTCTGGCAGAAGGGACTGTAAGGCTAAGCAATGTTCCGCACCTGCTGGATATTGAAGTGATGCTCAGCATTCTCAGCCGTCTTGGCTCCAAATGCAAGCATGAGCTGGAGACGGTTACCGTGGATACCTCGTCTGCCAATTCGTTTCATGTCCCGGAAGATTTAATGAAGCAGATGCGATCCTCCATCTTTTTGATGGGACCTCTGCTGGCCCGTTTTGGTGAAGTGACGATCTATCAGCCTGGAGGCTGCGCGATCGGAGAACGCAAGATCGACCTCCATCTTCAGGGGTTGCAGGCGCTTGGTGCGGAAATCGAGGAGAGTAACGATAAGATCCATTGCAGGGCAAGCCGGCTGGTCGGGACTGATATTCATCTGGATTTTGCCAGCGTAGGGGCAACGGAGAATATCATGATGGCAGCAGCAACGGCGCTTGGCACAACGGTGCTCACCAATGCCGCCAGAGAGCCTGAAATTCAGGACCTTCAGCATTTCCTGAACAAGATGGGAGCGAACATTATCGGCGCAGGAACGGATACCATCACGATCCATGGCGTGGAGCGTCTGGAGCCTTGCGAGTACGAGATCATACCGGACCGGATCGTAGCTGGCACCGTCATGATTGCAGCGGCTGTTACCCGCGGTAGTGTAACGCTTACAAAGACCAATCCATCTCATTTAACTTCCCTTATACATGTGCTAAAGCGCGCCGGTGTTCAAACCAGTATATGCAATGATATAATAAACATAAGCTGTATGAGCCGTCCTAAAGCGGTAGAACGTATTGTGACTTCACCGTATCCTTCGTTCCCTACGGATTTGCAATCCCAGGTCATGGTCCTGCTGTCCTTGGCGGACGGATTTAGCGTGATGAAAGAGACGGTATTCGAAGGACGGTTCAAGCATGTGGAGGAACTCTCCCGTATGGGGGCGGACATTTCCACGGATCTGAACTATGCGTTCATACGCGGCGTTCAGAGAATTTATGGAGCTACTGTGGAGGCAACCGATCTTCGGGCTGGAGCGGCGCTCGTCATTGCCGGTTTGGCCGCGCAGGGAACGACCGTGGTGGAGCAAGTTCACCATATTGATCGCGGTTATGATCGTATTGAAAACATGTTCCAAGGTTTAGGCGCACGGATCTATCGTCAATCCCCGGTGCCAAAACCGCTTGATTTAGCCAATTGAGGTCCTGGGCTTCCCCTCCGAAAAAGGAGGGGATCACAGGTCTTTATGGAGAGAGTGGATATGTCCAAGACACATATGCCTGTCCTTAAGCAGGACAAGCCCAAACCGAAAACAGCCAAAAAAATCATAGGGATACTTTTGCTGCTGTTCGTAGCCCTGCTGACGATTCTGTTTTTCCGGTCGTCTGTCAGCCAAGTTACCGAGATTCATTTTACAGGCAATACGTTTAATACAAATGAGCAGCTTATCAAGCAAAGCGGACTCCATATCGGAGACCAGTACTTTGGCGTTGAACCGAAAGATGTGCAGGAACGCCTGATGAAGCTGGGAACGATTAAGTCGGCTGAAGTGGTCAAGAGCTTTCCGGGCGAAGTCAGCATTGTGGTGACGGAGCATCCTACGGTGGCCTACGAGTTGTCCAAAAGCGGGGAACTTCAAGCCATACTGGCCAGCGGCACCTCGGTTCCCGTTACAGCGAGCGGTATTGCCGTTGAGAAGCCGATTTTGACCAATTGGGATCCGGACGATCCGAACAAGGCCGAGCTTAGCGAAGTCCTTGCCGAGATTTCGGGCAGCCTGACCTCCGATATCTCGGAAATCATGCCGTCGCCGACGTTGTCTTTTCCGGATCGGATCAAGATGTATACACGTTCCAAGTTCGAAGTCATTACTTCGGTTGCCTTGCTCCGTGACAAAGTAGAGTACCTGAATCAGGTTACCGAAATGGAGCGGCCGGGTGTCATTACGATGCTGGAAGCGGACTCTTACGTGCCGTTTGTAGAAGAAGTTGAAGAAGGCGCGGAAGAAGGGCAATAACCCCCTACTCAGGGGTTGGAATAAATGGTACAATTGAAAGTATTGACAACTTGTTTCGGCTCTTCTTTTTTGAATGACTTTTACGGCCTGTTATAGCAAATGTTGGCAGTAAAAAAAATGTTGAAAAAAGAGGGAAAGACCTGCGAGTGTTGAATAAGTAGAAATGTATTCTTTATTATCAAAATTAATTTGCTAAAAACAGGAGGTGCCAGGGCTTGAGCAACAATGACATCATTGTTAGTTTGGACATCGGTACATCCAAAGTTCGTGCTATTATTGGGGAAGTTAATAATGGAACCTTTAATATTATTGGAGTTGGATCTGCCGACTCGGAGGGAATTCGCAAAGGTGCAATTGTAGATATCGACCAGACCGTACAATCCATTCGCAGCGCTGTTGATCATGCGGAGCGTATGGTCGGTATTCAAATATCCGAAGTATATGTCGGCATTTCTGGAAATCATATCGGACTTCAATCCAGCCATGGAGTTGTGGCAGTATCGAACGAGGATCGCGAAATTGGTGAAGAGGACATCGACCGCGTGCTGAAAGCAGCGGAAGTCGTGGCGCTTCCTCCGGATCGTGAAATAATCGATGTGGTTGCTAAACAGTTTGTAGTTGACGGTTTGGAAGGAATCTCTGATCCGCGAGGAATGATCGGCGTAAGGCTAGAAGTTGAAGCGACGATTATTACTGGCGCCAAAACGGCAATACATAACCTGTTACGTTGTGTGGAGAAATCAGGTCTAAAAGTGAAGGATCTGGTGCTGATTCCGCTTGGAGCCGGGCAGCTAGCCTTGTCCAAGGATGAGAAAACGATGGGTTCGGTGCTGGTTGACGTCGGGGCGGGCTCAACCACCTTGGCCGTGTTCGAGGGAGGCAGCATTGCCGCGACTTCGACGCTGCCGGTTGGTGGAGATTTCGTCACGAATGATATTGCATATGGCCTGCGAACGCTGACGGATCAAGCAGAGAAGGTTAAACTGAAGTACGGATGCGCACTGATCGAGAGTGCCGCACAAGAAGTAACGTTTAAGGTAACTAGAATTGGAAGCAATGTGGACAAGGAGTTCACGCAAGAAGATTTGGCAGCTATCATAGAACCTCGCGTTCAGGAAATTTTCCAATTGGTGCGCCAAGAAATCAAGCGCTTGGGTTACAGTGAGCTTCCTGGTGGTTATATACTTACTGGGGGCACTATGTCCATGCCTGGTGTGCTGCAGGTGGCACAAAATGAGCTGGCGACTTCCGTACGGATTGCGGTTCCCGATTTCATCGGTGTTCGTGATCCGGGATACTGCAGCGGAGTCGGCATCCTCCATAATGCAATCCGGAACGTACGTGTACGCAATACAGGAGGAAGCAACAACAACAGCGGAAATAGCAAGAAACCGGTGAACCGTGCGAAGCAGCAAAATCCTGTCGCAGCAACTCAGGAGACCAGCCAGAAGCCGGGATTTATTGAACGCCTGAAAAAGATGTTCAGCGAGTTTATATAGCGGATTCATTCGACTGTGGACGTGCCATCCACGCACATTGAGGGGGAGATGGATTAGATGTTGGAATTTGATTTTGAAATGGAGAGCTTAGCTCAAATAAAAGTAATCGGAGTAGGTGGCGGCGGAAGCAATGCTGTTAACCGAATGATTGAGAATGGTGTGCAAGGTGTTGAGTTTATTACGGTCAATACGGATGCTCAGGCACTCCACCTTGCTAAATCCGAACATAAACTGCAAATCGGGGACAAGCTGACTCGCGGTCTTGGTGCCGGCGCCAATCCTGACGTAGGCAAGAAGGCTGCGGAAGAATCCCGCGATTTGATCATGAACACCCTGAAGGGTGCCGATATGGTATTCGTTACGGCTGGTATGGGCGGCGGAACCGGAACGGGTGCTGCTCCTGTCATTGCTGAAATCGCAAAGGAATGCGGCGCACTGACCGTAGGCGTGGTGACTCGACCGTTTACCTTTGAAGGACGCAAGCGCTCTTCTCAGGCTGAGCTTGGCATTGAAGCTCTGAAAGAGAAGGTCGACACGCTGATTGTCATCCCGAATGATCGACTTCTCGAAATTGTCGACAAGAAGACACCCATGCTGGAAGCCTTCCGTGAAGCGGATAATGTTCTTCGCCAGGCAGTCCAAGGCATCTCTGATCTGATTGCTGTTCCGGGTCTGATCAACCTTGACTTTGCCGACGTGAAAACGATCATGACAGAACGCGGCTCGGCCCTGATGGGTATCGGATTGGCTACTGGTGAGAACCGTGCCTCCGAGGCTGCCCGCAAGGCGATCATGAGCCCGCTCCTTGAAACCTCTATCGAAGGTGCACGCGGTGTGATCATGAATATTACGGGAGGAACCAATCTCTCCTTGTATGAAGTGAATGAAGCGGCCGAGATCGTAACTTCAGCTTCCGATCCGGAAGTGAACATGATCTTCGGTGCGATTATTGAGGAAAACATGAAGGATGAAATCAAGGTAACGGTTATCGCTACCGGCTTTGAAGGCAAGCCTTCTCCAATCCCTCCTGGACGTCGTCCTGTCCCTCAAGGGGAACAGCAGCAGCAACAGCAGCCGGCAACGGACAAGAGTAATGTGAATCTGAAGCCATTTGGCAATCAGAACAGCAATGATCAGCTTGATATTCCTACTTTCCTTCGCAATCGTTCCCGCAATAATGATTAAAATCAGTAAGCCTGTGCTTCGTCATCATGATGAAGACAGGCTTATTTTTGTAACCCAACCTCGCCAACTTCCTTTCACTTCAATGGCAGGACCATACGGCTGATGCTGTCACACTTTCACGAATAAGAGCCCCATGCGAAATTACAGTGGACTTTAAAGATTTTCCCCGAGCTTTCCTTCCTAGAAAGAGATCACTGATAACGCCAAGAGGTCTGCTCTTGGTTCTCGGTCTCTAAAAACTGCCCTTCATCGACAAAAAAAGTCTGTAATCCGCCCACAGGTTTAGACAGACTTTGAATTCTATTCTTCTTATACTAGTAACATCTCCCATTGCCCAGAAAACAACAGAAGGATAACCGAAGTGATTCTTCGACTAGGCAGGTGAATAACCTGGTTGTTTATATTGATCTCATATTTTTGGCAAACCTCGTCATTGACGGCATTTTGCTGGCTTTGACCGCCTGGATGCGCAGGGTCAAGCCAAGGTGGTGGAGACTTGTATTATCCTCTGTGGTAGGCGCGTTGTATGTCGTCATGATGTTTGTCCCGCAACTCTCATTTTTGTTTACCTTTCTCATCAAATTTGGACTTTCGTTGATCATGTTGTGGATCGCTTTCGGCTTTGCAAGCTTACAGAGTTATCTGCGGAATTTGGGAGCATTTTATATGGTGAATTTTGCCGCGGCCGGAGGCATTATCGGTGTTCATTACTTGCTCCAAAATTCGGGAGAATTGTTCAGCGGGATATGGTATACGACATCGGGAGGGCTATCGTTTGAATTGAAGGTAGGATTCTGGTTTGCGTGCATTACCTTTTTTGTAGTTGTATTCGCGTTTAAAGCCGTTCAGACCACGAAACGCAAAACCGAGAACCGGGAGGCCTTATTGGGAGAGGTGTCCGTATGGATCGGCAGCGCCAAAATATCCTGTGTGGGGCTGCTCGATACTGGTAACCAATTGAGTGATCCCTTAACGCGCACGCCGGTTATGGTGATGGAAGCAGCACTGTGGGAAGCCCACCTGCCCCAGGGATGGAGCAAACAGTTGATGGAGGGGGAACCGGACAAATTAATTATGGGGCTGGCGGCAGAGGAGTTTGAATGGCAGGACCGTCTACGGCTTGTTCCGTACCGCGGTGTCAACCGGGGGGCTGCTTTCATGCTTGCGTTGAAGCCCGACAGGGTACGGATCGAACTGGGAGGATTTGAATATTCGGCATCCAAGGTGTTGATTGGTCTTGATGGCGGGACGCTCTCGGGTGACAGGGCATACAGGGCCATCATCCATCCGGCGTTGACGGAAGGAGAAGGTACGCCGAAGATAAATGCACATTCCGCCGATATGGACGCACCATCGCACAATGGGGGAACCGGTTCGGAACCAGGTGAAGCCAAGAATGCAGGATGATACGATGAAGCCATTTTCATAGTGTTCGCGTGTTGCCATCCTTACGGCCGAACGTTAAGGATAAGTCTTTGAAAACCTTTATGACAATTCCGGCATATTCCGGACTAGAAGAATTAAAATTACGCTTATGAAGTCAGTTATCCCTACGGGAAAACGTTTAGGAGGATAAGAGATGCCCGTTAAATGGAGATTAGCATTGCAGCTGCAGTATTATCGCGTACTTTTTTTGCTAGGCCTAAAGAGTCAGGAAATCTACTATATCGGAGGAAGCGAGGCGCTCCCGCCGCCGCTTACGAAAGAGGAAGAGGAGTTCTTGCTCAAGAAGCTGCCTACCGGCGATGCGGCCACCCGTGCCATGCTTATCGAACGTAACCTGCGTCTGGTTGTTTACATTGCCCGCAAATTCGAGAACACCGGCATTAACATCGAGGATTTGGTATCGATTGGTGCCATCGGTTTGATTAAGGCGGTGAATACCTTTGATCCGGAGAAAAAAATCAAGCTGGCTACATATGCCTCGCGCTGTATTGAAAACGAAATTTTGATGTATTTGCGCCGGAATAACAAAACCCGCAGCGAGGTTTCTTTTGACGAACCGCTGAATATCGATTGGGACGGCAATGAATTGCTCTTGTCCGACGTATTGGGCACTGAGAATGACACCATCTACCGTAACATCGAGGAGCAGGTTGACCGGAAGCTGCTGCAAAAAGCACTCGATAAATTAAGCGACCGGGAACGCATGATTATGGAGCTTCGTTTTGGTCTTCAGGACGGCGAGGAAAAGACGCAAAAAGACGTGGCAGACCTGCTTGGAATCTCACAATCCTACATTTCCCGATTGGAGAAGAGAATTATTAAACGGCTCCGCAAAGAATTCAACAAGATGGTGTAACTGGAAATCGTAAGGAATAAAATAGCCCCCCTCGGAGATAATGTACAGTAATGTTTCTCCTTGGGAGGTTAGTCATCATGACGCGAAACAAAGTTGAAATTTGTGGTGTGGATACGTCAAAACTGCCTGTTCTGACGAATGTGGAAATGAGGGAACTGTTTCATAATCTGCAGCAGAATAATGAACGATCGGCTCGAGAAAAACTGGTGAATGGCAACCTGAGACTGGTGCTCAGCGTCATCCAAAGGTTTAACAATCGGGGAGAGTTTGTTGATGATCTGTTTCAGGTAGGCTGCATCGGATTGATGAAAGCCATCGACAATTTTGATTTATCGCAAAATGTTAAATTTTCCACTTATGCCGTACCGATGATTATCGGAGAAATACGTCGATACTTAAGGGACAATAACCCGATTCGCGTCTCCCGATCACTGCGTGATATTGCTTACAAGGCACTTCAGGTCAGGGATCAGCTGACAAATGCGAACTCGCGTGAACCGACGATTTTTGAAATTTCCGAAGCGCTGAACGTGCCCAAGGAAGACGTTGTTTTTGCACTTGATGCTATTCAAGATCCCGTTTCGCTGTTTGAGCCGATTTATCATGACGGTGGCGATCCGATTTATGTGATGGATCAAATCAGTGATGATAAAAACAAGGATGTGTCCTGGATTGAGGAAATTGCGCTCCGGGAAGCGATGCACAAGCTCGGACAACGCGAGAAAATGATTTTATCCATGCGGTTTTATGAAGGCAAGACCCAGATGGAAGTTGCGGATGAAATCGGCATCTCCCAAGCTCAAGTGTCCCGCCTGGAGAAGTCAGCGATCAAGCAGATGCAGAAGCACGTCAAAACGTAAGAAGACCAGCAATCAATCGAACAGATAACGATCCCGTTTATGGGATCGTTTTTTTAATTTTAAATAAGCTATTTTACCCAAGCGGCTCATATATTGAACAGAGGGATATGGAGGATTGAAAATGGATGGACGGCTACCTTCAAATACATCTAAGGTGTGATGCTCATGATACCTGATAATCAAATGGTGGGGAAAAAGATGAAAATTTCCGATTTTCAAACGAAGGATGTTATTAATATCATTGATGGCAAGCGGCTCGGACAGATCAGCGATCTGGAGCTGGACTTGCGGCAGGGCCGGATTGAAGCGATTGTGGTGCCAAGCTACGGTAAATTCATGGGGCTGTTCGGCGGCGGAAGTGACCTGATCATTCCGTGGCGGAATATCGTCAAGATTGGCTCGGATGTCGTCCTTGTCAAAATGGAGGAATTGCGAAGAACGCCCGATGATCCGGAATCGGTGGAATATTTGGAACGACCGGACCGGCGATCCTTCTAAACAGACAGATGGGTTCATGTGTCTCCGGCGTAGGTTTTCTGTTACACTGGTCATAGAGGTGGGATGCTCATGGAACCGTTTGTTAGGCAAGATCAGCAGACACCGAGTCTGTTTGTGCTCGAAAAATGGAGTGGGGGATCGGGAAGCGCCGCACTCACGGCCGGTTTTACTGGCCGGCATGGCGGCGTTAGCCGTACCCCATATGACAGTTTGAATTTAGCTTTTCATGTCGGCGACGAGCCGGGTGACATTGTAGAGAACCGGAAACGGACCGCTGCCGCGCTTGGCTTTTCTCTGGAAGACTGGACTTGCGGTGAACAGGTCCATGATGTTCAGATTGGCGTGGTTCAGGATAAGGACAGGGGCAGAGGGAGCTTGGACCGAGCCTCGGCTTTCCAAGATACGGATGGTCTTGTAACTAATGTTCCCGGCGTTTTATTGACGTCCTTCTATGCCGACTGCGTGCCGCTTTATTTTTGGGATCCGGTTACGGGTGCTGTTGGTTTGGCTCATGCTGGCTGGAAGGGGACCGTGGGAAGCATCGCCAAGAAAATGGTGGACAGGATGGCTGTGGAATACGGAAGTCTGCCTCAGTACATTCACGCAGCGATTGGTCCATCCATAGGCGAGTGCTGCTACGAGGTGGATGATCGGGTAATGGATCGTGTCCGCGATATGGGGATCGGGGAGTTTATATCCGAGGAAGTTACAAATTCAGCTGTTTATATCGACAAGGGACAAGGGAAATACATGCTGAACTTGAAAGAAATAAACAGACACATTATGATTAAAGCAGGAATATTGGCGGAACATATCGAATGTACATCATGGTGTACAAGCTGCAATCATGATCTGTTCTTCTCTTATCGTAAAGATGGAGGGACTACGGGTCGTATGGCAAGTTGGATCGGGATGAGAAAGAGGTGAGTCGTCCCTTGAGTTTGAAGGAACGTATCGATCAAGTAGAACAGCGAATAACGGAGGCTTGCGCAAGAAGCGGCAGGGACCGGAATGATGTAAATATCATTGCGGTCACGAAATATGTCTCCTTGGATATGACAGCTTCGGTACTGGATCAGGGACTGCAGCATATCGGCGAGAATCGCTGGCAGGATGCCCAAGCGAAGTGGAACGCTCTTGGAAACCGCGGCACGTGGCATTTCATCGGCCATCTTCAGACCAATAAGGTTCGGGATGTCATTGATAAATTTCAATATATTCATTCGCTCGACCGCTTATCCTTAGCCCATGAGCTGGAGAAGAGAGCTGCTGCGCTCAATTTGCAGGTTTCCGCCTTTATGCAGGTCAATATTTCGGGTGAGGAATCCAAGTATGGCTTGCCTCCTGAGAAAGCAGCCGAGTTTTTGAAGGAAATCAACAGTCTTTCACACGTAAAGGTGACCGGACTCATGACCATGGCTCCATACGAATCGTCGGCGGAGCAGACGCGTCCTGTATTTCGTGGTTTAAGACAACTAAGAGATGAGCTGAATGCACAGGCGCTTACGGCGGAGCCATTGACCGAATTGTCCATGGGCATGTCCAATGACTTTGAAGTAGCCATAGAGGAAGGGGCGACCTGGGTGCGTCTCGGCTCGATTTTAGTAGGGAAAGAGGAGGATTGACGATGGGCGTGATGAACCGGTTTATGAATTTCTTGGGACTGCAAGAGGAAGAAGAAGTTGTGGAACGCGAGGTTCTGGCCTCGCAGGAAGAGCCGGTGGAGGCAACGCCGTTTGATCATCGGAAGAACCAAAAGAGTGGCAATATCGTTAGCATTCATTCACAGAAGAACGTTAAGGTGGTATTAGTGGAGCCTCGTTCATATGATGAAGCACAGGAGATTGCAGATCATCTGCGGTCCTTCCGAACCGTTGTAGTCAACCTGCAGCGTGTGAGGAATGATCAGGCGCTGCGCATTATCGATTTTCTTAGCGGAACCGTTTATGCGCTTAGCGGCGGAATCTCGAAGGTGGGCGGGAACATCTTCCTATGCACGCCGGATACCGTGGAGATCCAGGGTTCGATCTCGGAGATTCTAGCAGACGAGCATGAATATAACAGAATGAGGTGATTTAGGCTTTGACCTACGAAATTATTAGCGTTGTTAGCACGCTATTCCGTATTTACTTCTACATGATTTTGGTTTATGTTTTGATGTCTTGGCTTCCGAATGTGAGAGAAAGCTTTGTCGGAGAATTACTGGGCAAGTTGGTGGAACCGTATTTAGCACCATTTCGCCGGTTCATTCCCCCGATCATGGGGATGATTGACATTTCGCCCATTATTGCATTGTTTGTGCTCCAGTTAGCGGAGCGAGGCGTATACGCTATTCTCGGATATCTCCTGTAAGCAGGTGAATGAGCGATGAAACTGGACATCTACGATCATTTTCACAAGGATGAACGGGAATTTGTGGACCGGGCTTGGGAATGGGTTGTCAATGCCGGACAATACCATGAAGCGAAGCTGACGGATTTTCTGGATCCTCGCCAGCGATTCATTCTGGAATCGCTCGTGAATCGTCATCCGGACGTGCATGCCATGTTTGATGGCGGACATGCTGAGGCAGAACGCGTCCGGGCGCTGATTGCTCCGGATTACCGAGAGTTTGAAGGCGAGGATTTAAAGATGAAGGTGCTCAGCATCTCTTCCGGAGACCAGAAGTTTCTGGAGCTGGAGCATGGCGACTACATGGGTTCGATATTGGGTCTTGGCATTAAGAGATCGAAGATCGGAGACATCCATGTGCTCGCGGACGGCTGTCATGCGGTCGTTGCCGACGATATCAGCGCGTTCCTCCATCTGAATCTCAGCCAGGTCCACCGGGTGCACGTGATGACGGAACTGCTGCCTCTGGACAAGCTTCAGGTTGCCCGCACGAATTTCGAAGCGATGGATATTACGGTATCTTCCATGAGACTCGACGGGATCGCCAGTGACGCCTACCGAATCAGCCGTACGAAAATCGTGGTGCCGATCAAGGCCGGCCGATGCCGCGTGAACTGGAAAGTGGAAGAGGATCCCTCAGCGAATTTAAAAGAAGGCGATGTCGTTTCCATCCAAGGATTTGGACGGTTTAAAGTTTTGGAGACAGGAAGCCTGACGAAAAAAGGGCGGTACCGTATCAAGGTTGGGAAATATGCCTGACCTTTGAAGGAATTGCCGTTTTTTTGTCGAATGAGTACAAAGAGTTATTCAAAATTACAATAGATTTACCGATAAATCGTAAATGACCGCTATTGTCTTCACGGACGGGTGGGTTGGCTAACACAGCGGATGAACCGTCCTGTAAGGCCCATATATTTAGGAGGTGCACACCATGCCATTGACGCCGCTTGATATACATAACAAGGAATTTGCCCGTCGAATTCGGGGTTATGATGAGGACGAGGTCAACGAGTTTTTGGATCAGATTATTAAGGATTATGAAAGTGTGATCCGGGAGAACAAAGAGTTGGGCAACCAGCTTATTGCGATGCAAGAAAGACTGGATCATTTTTCGAATATTGAGGAAACCTTGTCTAAGACCATCATAGTCGCTCAGGAGGCGGCGGATGAGTTGAAGAACAACGCGAAGAAGGAAGCTCAGCTGATCATTAAGGAATCCGAGAAGAATGCGGACCGGATCATTAACGATGCGCTCGGTAAATCCCGCAAAATCGCGCTTGAGGTGGAAGAGCTGAAGAAGCAAGCTTCCATCTACCGCACCCGCTTCCGTTCCTTGGTTGAGGCGCAGCTGGAGCTGTTGAAACAAGAAGGCTGGGAGACGCTCGAGAACCGGGAACCGAGTCTTGAACCAAAAGAGGTATACTAGACGGATATCCAGTTGACTTTTTCCGCGAAAGAGTCTATAACTAATAACATATTGTTGATTCATACAACAATTCGTTGATGGGAATAGTACGCGAAGGATCTGTCCCTCAGAGAGCCGGCAGTTGCTGAAAGCCCGGCGTTCAGACCAAGCAGAAGATCATCCCGGAGAAGTGAAGCTGAAGCGTTTAACCGCGTGCGTAAGCTGAACCGTCAGCCGAACGTTACATCGGACCTTGCCTATTACAATAAAGGCATGGACATTGAGGTGTCGCTTGTGCAGGCTTTTTAGCAAAAAGTCGGTTAAGCGAAATTAGGGTGGTAACGCGAGAACAGGTTCTCGTCCCTTGGGGGATGAGGCCTTTTTTTATGTTCACAGAACATTTACGAAAAGAGCGAGTTCAAAAAGGTCGGTTTTCAGCACCGAAGCTTATGCTTCCGATGTGCGTTTTTTCAAACGCTTCAGTTGGATGAAGCTAGGGAGTGAGGAGCGGAGCGTACGTAGTTTGTACGTGAGCACCGGAAGGCCCTGCTGAATTCAAGATTCGATGCCGAGTTGCTTCTTGATTCACTTCGTGATCAAAATCGGACTTTTTGAACAACCTTGAAAAAGAGTGAAAGGAAGATCTGCATGAACAAAGTAGACGTCAAGGAGAAGGCGCGGGCAAGAGAGCTGCGCATCTTGAACAAATGGAACGAGGAGAACACGTTCAAGAAATCAATCGAGCTGCGGGCCGGCAAGCCGAACTATGTATTCTACGAAGGTCCGCCAACTGCAAACGGCGCGCCTCATATCGGTCACGTGCTTGGCCGGGTCATCAAGGATTTTGTGGGCCGTTATCAGACGATGAAGGGCTTCCATGTCGTTCGGAAAGCGGGTTGGGATACGCACGGACTTCCGGTAGAGCTTGGCGTTGAGAAGCAGCTGGGTATCTCCGGCAAGCAGGAGATCGAGAATTATGGCGTTGAAGCTTTTATCAAAAAGTGCAAAGCCAGCGTATTTGAATATGAGCATAAGTGGCGCGAGCTGACTGAAGCGATTGCTTATTGGACCGATCTGGATCATCCGTACATCACGCTCGAGAACAACTACATCGAGAGTGTATGGAACATTTTGGCGACGATTCATGACAAGGGCCTTCTGTACCGCGGTCATCGCGTAAGCCCATACTGCCCTTGCTGTCAGACCACGCTCAGCTCCCACGAAGTGGCTCAGGGTTATGAGGATGTTAAAGACCTGAGCGCAACGGCGAAGTTTAAGCTGCATGACAGCGGAGAGAATGTATTGGCATGGACGACTACGCCTTGGACGCTTCCATCCCACGTGGCGCTGGCCGTTAATCCGGATATGGATTACGCCCGCGTTGAGCAGGAGGACGGCATCTATATCGTGGCTAAGAATCTGGTAGAGGATGTCATGAAGGGCGACTTTACCGTTCTATCGACGCTGAAAGGTTCCGAACTGGTCGGCAAGACTTACGACCCTCCGTTCCCGTATATAAAAGCGGAGAAAGTGAATCTTATCGTCGGCGCATCCTTTGTTACCGATGCAAGCGGTACGGGGATTGTGCACATGGCTCCTGCGCATGGTGAAGACGACTATCGCGTATGCCGCGAGAATGGCATCAGCTTCGTGAGTGTCGTGAACGGCCAAGGTCGTTATACCGATGAAGTGACGGATTTTGCCGGACGCTTCGTCAAAGATTGCGATCTGGACATCGTGAAGGCATTGTCTGAAAAAGGACTTCTGTACAGCAAAGAGAAGTACGAGCACAGCTATCCATTCTGCTGGCGCTGTAAATCTCCGCTGCTCTATTATGCGATGGAGAGCTGGTTTATCGAAACGACAGCCGTTAAGGATCAACTTATCGCGAACAACAATGAGGTAACCTGGTATCCGGGCCATGTGCGCGAAGGCCGCTTCGGCAAGTTCCTTGAAGATCTGGTGGATTGGAATATCAGCCGGAACCGTTATTGGGGAACGCCGCTCAATGTATGGGTCTGCGATTCTTGTGAAGGGCAATTCTCGCCGCACAGCATTGCGGAGCTTCGCGCCAACGCCGTAGGTGAGGTAGCGGAGGATCTGGAGCTGCATAAGCCTTATGTGGATGAAGTGAAAGTGAAATGCCCTCACTGTGAAGGCGGCGTGATGGAACGGACCTCGGAAGTCATCGACGTATGGTTTGACAGCGGATCGATGCCGTATGCGCAATACCATTATCCATTCGAGGACAAGGAGAAATTCGAACAGCAGTATCCTGCCGATATGATCTGCGAAGGGATCGACCAGACGCGCGGATGGTTCTACAGCTTGCTCGCCGTATCGACTCTCTTCACGGGTAAAGCGCCTTATAAAGCGGTTATGGCCACAGGTCATATCCTTGATGAGAATGGACAGAAGATGTCCAAATCCAAAGGCAACGTTATCGATCCTTGGGAAATCATCGAGGAGTACGGCACGGATGCGTTCCGATGGGCGCTGCTGGCTGACAGTGCGCCATGGAACAGCAAACGCTTCTCGAAGGGAATTGTGGGCGAAGCTAAATCCAAGGTTGTGGATACGCTGGTCAATACTCATGCATTCCTGACCCTGTATGCCGGTATTGACGGCTATGATCCGAAGGAGCATGAGTTCAAGGGATCGGACCATAAGCTGGACCGCTGGATTCTGTCCCGCCTGAACAGCTTGATTCAGGTGGTTGATAAGGGATTGGCCGTGAATGATTTCCTGAACGCGGCAAAAGCAATCGAAGCTTATGTGGATGAGCTGAGCAACTGGTATATCCGCCGTTCGCGTGACCGTTTCTGGGGCAGTGGACTCGGAGAAGATAAGCTGGCGGCTTACGGAACACTTACACATGTGCTGCTGACCCTCTCCAAGCTGATGGCTCCATTCACGCCGATGCTGTCCGAAGATATCTTTGTGAATTTGGGCGGAGGAGAAAGCGTACATCTGGCCGACTTCCCGCAAGCCGACGAAGCGTTGATCGACAAGGCGCTCGAGCAGGACATGGAGACGGCAAGACAGATCGTAGAGCTTGCGCGCAACGTCCGCAACGAGACAGGGATCAAAACGCGTCAGCCGCTGTCTGAGCTGATTGTGTCCATGGATCGCGAGTTTGATCTCTCCGGGTATGAAGATATCATCAAGGATGAGATCAACGTCAAAGTGATTGAGGTGGAGACCAGCGATAGTGGTTTCGTCGATTTCACACTGAAAATGAACCTGAAAGTCGCAGGCAAGAAATACGGTAAAAATATCGGGTTCCTGCAAGGGTTCCTGAAAGGCATGAGCAGTGACGAGACCCGCAAGGTGGTTCAAACGGGCGGCGTGAACGTTACATCGCCGGAGGGTGAAGAATTACAGATCACGTCCGAAGAGCTGCTGGTGGAGAAGAAGGCGAAGGAAGGCTTCGCATCGGCTTCAGGTTATGGTTTAACCGTGGCGCTTAATACGGATATCACGCCAGGGCTGGAGCAAGAAGGCTGGGTTCGCGAAGTGGTGCGGGCCGTACAGGATACGCGTAAGAAGCTGGATCTGCCGATCGAGAAGCGGGTCAATTTGACCCTGGATACAGATGAAGAGCTAAAAGCTGCGATCACCGCATTTGAAGATGTGCTGCGCGAGAATGTCCTTGTAAACGATTTGCAATTCGGACAAAGCGAAGGCATGGAGCGGGTAGAGCTTGGCGGCAAAACCATCGGCATCCAAATCGCCTAAGTATTAAATTGGTTAGTAACCACTGCCCTTATCTACAGGGGCAGTGGTTTTTTCTTGCTCAAATGAAGGAACGAATTTCATCAAGGGCGTTTTCACGAACGAATGAGATGCTTCCAATAGATGCATAATAATCAGCGAATTCAAATGTAATGCTAAGCAGGCAACGAGCACACATGGTAGTGGAGCTGCTCTGGATCTAATTTATCTGATGTCGATTTGTATAGGCAAAGGGGCGGTGGAGATGGCGGAGAAGCCGGATGCTGGGGTGTCAGCTGATCAAAAAAAGTCGTTGGAGGAAGAGCGGGACCAATTGAGCGCCATACACCGTATGACTACGGACATTGCACAGCAGCTGGAGAAGGCCCGAATCGCAGAATACACCCAGCTGCTGAATCGTCCATGGAAATTGATATGGACCAATCTGCTGGCCGGGTCGGCTCGAGGTGTGGGAATCGCGATTGGCTTTACCTTTTTTGCGGCCACCATTATATACGTCCTTCAGGCGCTTGGCGCGTTGAACTTGCCTATTATCGGCGACTATATTGCGGATATTGTGCGGATTGTTCAGCGTCAGCTTGAACTAACGTGAGTTTGTCTATATGAATATGTAATGCCCGGCAGCGCTGCATCCAATTTGTTATGCTGCCGGTCGTAAAAACTTATTTAGCTGAATGACTCATCATCAGGGTCGCCATGGGGATCAAGCAGGTAGCTTCCTTCGCCCCGGTTTAGGTAATCGACATATTGCGGACTTCGTACGATAAACACTTCGGAGCCATCGATATTGGTTGCAACGAAATTTTCATACACTTCAACAAATCCACCTTGATCATCGCCATTCTCGATATCCATCTCGTTATAGCTGTCAATTTCGTTACCTTCGGCCAGAGCAGGGGAATTGGAGTTCCCCCAGCTTTCAACGATCTGCCACGCGTCCTCCCCGTCAAACGCAGCATACTCGTGCTCGTCCATACTGGATTTTCCAAAAGCGGGAGCAAGAACTTCCTCTTCAACCGGACGATCGCGGGAGACTCGTTCACGAGGCGTATCTTTTACACAGTATTGCGTATCCGGGAGGACCTCCAACCGCTCGTACGGAATGGGCTGTCCGCAGGTAAGACACACGCCGTAACGGCCGTGATGAATCGCTTCAAGCGAAAAAATAACCCGCTGCAGTTCCTGATCGACCCTGTCCTGGAGTGCAAGGTCTTTTTCTCTTTCAAACATCTCGCTTGCCAAATCGCCAGGATGGTTATCAATATGGGACAGCTCGCCAGTCATATCTCTCTCTGATTCCCCCAGCCCATGTTGGTCGTTATATACCATGCGCCGTTCAAGCTCAACCTTTCGATCCATCAGCTTTTGTTGCAAATTATTGAGTTGCTCCTGAGTTAGATGCGACATGTCAGGCTCCTTTCATGGTCCGAAGTTGACCTTCTGGTTCATATGTATAGAGTGCACCCATTGAGATGGTTTTACTGACGGAAAATGTTCTCGCCACTGGACAGGAATGGACGATTTCTGAGCCGCTGTGCTACAATAAGACGAGTTACTGACCGATCAGCGAAGGTGATCGCCTGATTGGAGAAGACAAGAACGGAGTGACATAAACAAGTGGTGTATTATTTGATTGCATTTGTTTTATTTCTTATTGATCAGGGAACCAAGTACTTGATTGCCTCGAAGCTTGAGCTTTATGAACAGATCCCTGTGATCGGAGACTTCTTCCTGATTACGTCCAGCCGAAACCGGGGAGCCGCGTTTGGCATACTGCAGGATCAATTATGGTTCTTCATTGTTGTGACGCTAATCGTTGTGGGCGGGATTGTCTGGTACCTGCGGAAGGTATCGAAAGAAGGACGTAAGCTGCTGCCTACGGCTCTTGCGCTTGTACTGGGCGGGGCACTTGGAAACTTCATCGATCGCTTGTTGATGGGAGAGGTTGTCGATTTCCTGCAATTTAATTTTGGCAGCTACACATTCCCGATTTTTAATATCGCCGATTCTTGTATCGTCATCGGTGTGGGATTGATCATATTGGACACGCTTCTGGAAGGAAGACGAGAGAAGATACAGACAACAAGTGAAGTTTCTGGCACAGAAGGGAATGAATAATGTTGCAAGACGGTATGGAAACAGATACGGAATGGACAGGCGAAACGGGGCACGAATCGGAAACCTGTGAGTGGACAGTGGATGCCGAATCTGCCAAAACCCGTATAGATAAATACATAACGGAGAACCTCGGTGAGGATGTTTCACGCTCCCAGGTGCAGTTATGGATTACGGATGGACATGTCATCGTTAATGAAGGTCCGGTTAAGTCCAATTACAAAGTGAGTCAGGGTGACCGCATCCTGCTGAAAGTTCCTGAGCCATCGGCAGTAGAGATTATTCCGGAGGACATCCCGCTTGAGATCGCGTTTGAAGACGTGGATGTCATTGTTGTGAACAAACCTCGAGGGATGGTGGTCCATCCGGCTCCGGGACATTCGTCGGGTACACTTGTCAATGCGTTGATGTTTCACTGTAAAGACTTGTCGGGAATTAATGGGGAGCTTCGTCCTGGCATCGTCCATCGGATTGACAAAGATACAACCGGTCTCATCATGGCAGCGAAGAATGATAAAGCTCATGCTTCTCTTGCCGCCCAGCTGAAGGATCACAGCGTGAACCGCCGTTACTTGGCCTTGGTGCATGGCAACATCAGTCATGATCAGGGCACCATTGATGCCCCTATCGGCCGTGACGCGCAGGATCGTAAACTGTATACCGTCACGGACCGGAACAGCAAACATGCGGTTACTCATTTTACCGTTGTGGAACGGTTCGGGGATTACAGTCTTCTCGAGCTGAAGCTGGAGACGGGACGTACGCATCAAATCCGCGTGCATATGAAGTATATCGGCCATCCTCTCGTAGGTGATCCTGTATACGGCAAGAGCAAGGGGATTAAATTAAACGGTCAGGCGCTTCACGCCGCCATTTTGGGTTTTGTCCATCCTTCGACAGGGGAGTATATGGAGTTTTCGGCACCGATGCCGAATGATATGGAAGAACTGCTGACGATTCTAAGGGGCCGCTAGCGGTTCCTTTTTGCATTTATATGTTTTGGGGTCCCCGCAAAGTATTTGGAATAAGCATCGAAGTATAGGCTCCACTTTGTGGGGCTATTTTTCTTGCCATTCTACTCAGGGATATGTTATAGTGACGATAACTTTGATGAAGGAGGTGAGCAGGATGAATATCGAGATGGTTAACAACCGTATTAGCCAGCTGCCTATAGCTATGGCTGGCATTGTTCATGCATTTCTCTACAACGGGAGAGGTCTGTCCAATTTTAATGATACGGTTTGTACCATCGCGAGAAGTCACCTGCCTGCCTGCACGGATTAAGCCCATTTAAGGCTTACCATTCTTAAGGGTCCGCGGAGCTTGCTCTGTGGGCCCTTTTTGCGTTTGCAGTCCGGGTCTTCTCCCTAATCTATACGCTTTAGCGAACAGGTTGAATGTTCGCAGCATACAGGAGGAAACCTAGAATGAATATGATCAATGTACAGAAACTGACGCAATACCACGGTGCTCATCTGGTACTGGACCAGATATCGTTTGAAATACAGGAAGGCGAGAAGGTTGCGCTTATCGGAAGGAACGGCAGCGGAAAGTCGACGCTGATGCGCCTGCTTGCGGGTCTCGATCAGCCAAACGAAGGGCAGCTGGCCATAAAGAAGGGGGCAAAAATCGGATATTTGGAGCAGATTCCGAGCCATATGGATTCCTGGACGGTGCTGGATGTACTTGAACAGGGGTTGAGTCACTTAAAGGATTACCGAGCGGAAATGACGGAGCTTGAGAGAAAAATGAGTGACCCGGACATTGCCGGAAATGCTGGACAGCTCGATCGAGTGCTGCGGAAATACTCTGCCCTTCAGGAACGCTTTGAAACAGAGGGCGGCTATGAGCTGGAAGCAAGCATCGACAAAATCGCTACCGGGCTGCAAATACCCAAGAGCGAATACGGACTGGCCTTTGGCTCGTTGTCCGGTGGAGAACAGACTCGAGTCGTGCTGGCATCGCAGCTGATCGTACAGCCGGATTTGCTCCTGCTCGATGAACCGACCAACCATCTGGATTTGGCACGCACGGAATGGCTGGAGGAATTCTTGCGCGAATATCCGGGAACCTGCGTCATGATCTCTCACGACCGATATTTTCTGGATCGGGTCGTGTCCAAAACGATTGAGCTTGAAGATGGCGAAGCCTTCACTGCGCAAGGTGGCTACACCACGTTCATGAAAGATAAGGAAGAGCGTTTGCTGCAGCAGTTCGCTGACTACCAAGAACAGCAGAAAGTAATCAAGAAGATGAAGGAATCCATCAAGCAGCTTGAAGAGTTCGGCCGGATTGGCGGCAATGAAAAGTTTTTCAAGCGCGCGGCTTCCATGAGGCGGGCACTGGAGCGAATGGAGCGGGTCAAGAGGCCCGTACTGGAACGCAGACAGGCTGATTTTGAACTGAATCCTCAGGATCGTTCCGGTCGCCGCGTGGCATACTTTGAGCAAGTTGAGGTTTCCTATGGGAATCAGGCGGTGCTGAGAGGCGCATCCGGTCTAATCGAATTCGGCGAAAAAATTGCACTGATGGGCTCGAACGGCAGCGGGAAAACAACGCTGTTCAAAGTGCTGTTGGGTGAGCTGACGCCCGATTCCGGTTCGCTTGAATGGGGTTCGCGTGTCGATGTGGGTTATTTGGCTCAACAGGAGGAACCGGACAATCCGAAGGAAACGGTGCTTCAATATTTCCAGGAGAAGGCTGGAGTTGAAGAGGGAGAAGCTCGAGGGATATTGGCAAGGTATCTGTTCTATGGTGCGGCCGTGTTCAGATCGGTGGGGCAGCTGTCCGGCGGGGAATGGACACGATTGAGACTTGCGCTTCTCATCCATCAGAAGCCGAACCTGCTGCTTCTGGATGAACCCACGAACCATCTGGATATTGCCTCCCGTGAAGCGTTGGAGGATGCGCTGCAGGGTTATGCGGGGACCGTTCTTGCTATTTCCCATGACCGTTATTTCGTGAATCAAGTGTCTCGTAAAGTGTGGGATTTGAATCAAGGGATGCTGACTGTCTATCATGGAAATTATGATGATTTCCGGGATAAGAAAGACCGGCTTGACGCGGAATTGCAGGCAAGGGAGCTATCAGCGGGTTTTGATGTTATTCCCAAACAGAAGGTGATCCAGCAGGCCCAAGCGAAGGATAGCTCTGCTCAGCTTTCCAAACGCGTAAACCCGGATCGCTCTTCCGCTGAAAGGTCCAAATGGTTGGAGGAGGAGATTGCTCGTCTAGAAACCCGTATCCGGCAGCTTGACGGCTGGTTTGAGACGGAAGGCGACGATTTACACGAGGATACGGATCTGTCACTGCTCGAGCAGCGCTGGAACGAGCGGGAGTCGCTATCCGCGAGTCGTGACGAGCTTCTCGCGGAATGGCTGGAGATAACTTAAGTGTGTTTTCAAATAGGAACACCATAGGATCTACCAGCTCCGCCCAGCCGAAAAAGTACAAATCATTTGATATATAATGCATGGCTCCCGTTGTGATTTTCCTGCATATTTAGGATGAGTATGAAAGCTAGAGTAGGAGATGAATACAAATCATGAGTATGGATAAATATCAGGAAACGTACATTCAACAGAGCTTTGCCAACCGGATCGGCGGCGCTAATTATGGCAAAGATACAGCCATTTATAAATTCGAGAAAATCAAAAGAGCGAAGGCAGCTGCGAAGCAGGAACATCCTGGGACGGAGCTCATCGATATGGGAGTTGGCGAGCCGGATGAGATGGCCGATGCAGGCATCGTGGCAAAGCTGGCAGAAGAAGCAGCGAAGCGGGAAAACCGCGGCTATGCGGATAACGGAATTCCGGAGTTCAAGGAAGCAGCTGTTCGCTACTTGAAGAATGTATTTCGGGTTGAAGGCATTGATGCCGCTACAGAAGTTCTGCATTCCATCGGTTCCAAGCCGGCACTGGCTATGCTGCCGTCCTGCTTCATTAACCCTGGGGACATCACCATCATGACGGTTCCCGGATATCCTGTACTCGGTACGCATACCAAGTACTTGGGCGGTGAAGTTTACAATGTGGAGCTGAAAAAAGAGAACGGATTTCTTCCGGATCTCAGCTCGATCCCTGAGGACATTGCCCACCGTGCCAAACTGCTCTACCTGAACTATCCGAACAACCCGACGGGTGCCAGCGCAACGGTCGAGTTTTTCACCGAGGTTGTCGAGTGGGCCCGCAAGTATGGTGTTGTTGTTGTCCATGACGCTCCTTATGCAGCTCTCACTTACGATGGCTTGAAGCCGCTCAGCTTTCTCTCCGTCCCCGGCGCGAAGGATGTTGGCGTGGAGCTTCACTCCCTGTCCAAATCTTACAATATGACGGGATGGCGCATTGGCTTCATCGCCGGTAATCCGCTTGTGGTTAAAGCGTTTGGCGATGTGAAGGACAACAACGATTCGGGACAATTCATAGCCATTCAAAAGGCTGCTGCATACGGTCTGGACAATCCGCAAATTACGGAGAAGATCGCTGAGAAGTATTCCCGCCGCCACAACATGCTGGTAGACGTGTTGAACGGGCTTGGTTTTACGGCCGAAAAGCCGAAGGGCTCCTTCTTCCTCTATGTTGAAGCTCCAAAAGGCGTTAAAGGCGGGCGCCGCTTTGAATCCGGCGAAGATTTCTCCCAGTATCTGATTCGCGAGAAATTGATCTCCACCGTGCCTTGGGATGATGCGGGACATTTCGTACGCTTCTCCGTTACCTTCATTGCTGACGGTGAGGAAGAAGAGAAACGCGTCATTTCCGAAATTCGCAGAAGACTTAGCGATGTTGAATTTGAATTTTAATGACATGTTATAAACTCCGCTTGGTACGTGACATCATTCGACATGATTGCTGTTGACAGCTCCTGTAGGGTCTGTCATAATGAAATTAATCGAATAGCACCTTTAAATCAGTCCCGTGAGGCTGGCAAGGTAACGTGAACCGAGGTTCATTAACAGGAGGCATAGCTCTGTCTGCGGATAGATGCTGCGCTTTCCACACTATCTCTATGAGATCAACTCCTTGTCCAGCCGGGCAAGGAGTTTTTTTGTGTGTAATGAACTCACGGATCGTCTGAACTAAAAAGGGCTAATCAAACGTTTAGAAGGAGGACTTAAGGATGAGCAACGAACAGCATGTGATTATGGACGAGACGGCCATCCGCCGCGCCCTAACGAGAATTGCCCATGAAATATTGGAAAAGAATAAAGGGATTGAGGACTGCATCCTGGTCGGCATCCGCACACGCGGCGTGTTCCTGGCCCAGCGGATCGCTGAGCGAATGAATGAGATTGAAGGTACGCCGATTCCTTGGGGAGAGATCGACGTGACTTCCTACCGCGATGACCGGGACAGCAAGGGAGCCGCTGCTGAACGGGGAGAGGGAGCGAAGCTCAGCCTTGCCCATCTGAATATTCATGACAAGAAGGTCATTTTGTTTGATGACGTGCTGTACACCGGACGGACGATCCGGGCTGCGATGGACGCCCTGATGGACTGCGGACGGCCAAGAATGATACAGCTTGCGGTTTTGGCAGACCGGGGACATCGCGAACTGCCGATCCGGCCGGATTATATCGGAAAGAACGTTCCTACCTCCAAACACGAGGAAATTACGGTGGCATTAACCGAAATCGACGGCAAGGACGAAGTGACCATTAGCCAAAGAGAGGAACGATAATCATGACAACAGCCATTTCATTGAAAGAACGCAGCCTCTTGGGTTTGAAGGATATTAGCAGAGACGAAATCGGATCGATCCTGAATCGGGCGGCATATTGGGAAGCGCAGTCCGAGAAAGTGGTGCCGGTACTTCAATCGAAATTTGCGGTTAATATGTTCTTCGAGAACAGCACCAGAACGAGATTTTCGTTTGAAATGGCTGAGAAAAGACTTGGTGCTGAGGTCATGAACTTTGCGGCGGCAGCATCCAGCGTCGAGAAAGGCGAGTCGATCTACGATACGGTTAGAACGCTGGAATCCATGGGAATCGACGCGGGCGTCATCCGGCTGAAGCCAGCCGGAGTACTGCAGGAGCTAGCGGAGCGGATCTCGATTCCGCTGGTCAATGCGGGCGACGGCAACAATGAGCACCCCACGCAGGCGCTGCTTGATCTTTATACGATGAAGAAAAGCTTCGGCGAGCTTAAGGGATTAACGGTATCCATCATCGGAGACATCAAGCACAGCCGGGTTGCTCGTTCGGACCTGTGGGCCCTGCAGAAATTCGGTGCCCATGTACAGTTCTGCGCACCGGAAACGATGCAGGCTCCGGAGCTGGCCCGGTATGCACCTTACGTATCGATGGAAACAGCACTCAAGGCGGATGTAGTGATGATGCTGAGAGTTCAACTGGAACGGCATAATGAAGGAGTATTCAAATCCAGCGCGGAATACCGGGAGCAGTACGGTTTGACGGAAGAGCGGGCGGCCAAGCTGTCGGGGCACACGATCATTATGCATCCGGCACCGGTGAACCGGAACGTTGAAATCGACGACGCGGTCGTGGAAAGCGCAAGATCGATGATATTCAAGCAGATGGCGAACGGAGTGCCGATTCGCATGGCGGTCATGGAACGGGCGATGGTCTGATTCTTAAACGCGGAATATGGTTTACAGAATGAATAAATATTAATATTTATACACAAATATGAATTTTTATTATACAATATACTAAGAAGCGAACGGTGCTTCTGCTGCGGAGGGGAACCAAGGATGCAAATGCAAGTGATAAAGAATGCCAAAGTGATCAATGAACAAGGACAGCTCGAAGATAAACATATCGTCATTGCAGACGGATTGATTCATTCGGTTGCGAGTGATATCGCAGCCTTGCCGGAACCGGGCGATAACGTTCAGATCATCGATGCCGAGGGGAAATTGGTCACACCGGGATTCATCGATATGCATGTGCACTTGAGAGAGCCGGGATATGAGCACAAGGAAACGATCGAGAGCGGCAGCCGCTCGGCAGTCAAAGGCGGCTTTACAACCATTGCCTGCATGCCGAACACAAGACCGGTGACCGATACGCCGGAAACGGTGAAGCTTGTGCTGGATAAGGCTAGCGAGGCTGGACTTGCGAAGGTGCTGCCCTATGCAGCCATTACGAGGAACGAGCTGGGCCGCGAGCTAACGGACTTTGAGGCCTTGAAGGCCGCGGGTGCAATCGGGTTTACGGACGACGGCGTTGGTGTGCAGAACGCACAGATGATGAAAGATGCCATGAACAAAGCGAAAGCGCTGGGCATGCCGGTCATTGCTCACTGCGAGGATGACTCGTTGGTAAAAGGGGCTTGCGTGACCGAAGGCAAGTTCGCTCAGCAGCACGGCCTGAAAGGAATACCTAATGAGTCGGAAGCGATCCATGTCGGACGGGACATTCTGCTGACAGAAGCCACCGGCGTACATTACCACGTATGCCATGTGAGCACTGAGCAGTCCGTACGCTTGATCCGCCAGGCAAAAGCGATTGGCATCTCGGTAACGGCCGAGGTATGCCCGCACCATCTGGTTCTCTCTGACGAAGATATTCCCGGCCTGGATGCCAACTGGAAGATGAACCCGCCGCTGCGCACCCCGCGTGATGTGGAGGCTTGTATAGAAGGTCTGCTGGATGGAACGCTCGATATGATCGTAACGGATCATGCACCGCATAGCGCGGAAGAGAAGGCGAAAGGCATGGAGCTTGCACCATTCGGTATCGTGGGATTCGAAACAGCATTCCCGCTGCTCTATACTAAATTTGTCGCCACAGGCAAATGGGATCTCGGCCTGCTCGTGAAGCGGATGACCAGCGATCCGGCAAGAGTATTCGATCTTGCAACGGGCGTGCTGGAAGCCGGTAAAGCAGCGGATCTGACCATGATTGATCTCGATGCAGAGAAAGAAGTGAATCCGGAAGAGTTCGCAACGAAAGGCCGCAACACGCCATTTACGGGCTGGAAGCTGAAAGGCTGGCCCGTGATGACTTGGGTGGACGGCGAAGTGAAATGGTCAGAGCAAAACGGATTTTGAGTAACACTTAGGCAAAAGACTTATAAAATAAATTACACATAGATGACAGGAGTGATCGGGATGCAGGCAAGATTGTTACTGGAGGACGGGACGCTGTTCAGCGGAAAATCCTTCGGCGCGGATGCTGAAATGACCGGAGAGGTTGTTTTCAATACAGGAATTACAGGATATCAAGAGGTGCTGAGCGACCCGTCTTACTGTGGACAGATCGTGACCATGACGTACCCTTTGATCGGAAACTACGGCATCACGCGGGATGACTTTGAATCCATCCGGCCGTTCGTCCACGGATTCGTTGTTCGTCGTCATGAGCCTGTTCCAAGCAACTGGCGTGCAGAATATAGCGTTGACAGCTTATTGAAGGAATATGGTATTCCAGGAATCAGCGAGATTGATACACGGATGTTGACCCGGATCATCCGCCACTACGGTACGATGAAGGGGATTCTGACCACTTCCAACAAGCCGGTGGAAGAACTTAAGGAAATGCTCGGCGATACGACGATCGCCGAACTCCGCAACCAGGTGGCAAAAACCTCTACACCGCAAATGTTTACAAGCCCGGGCTCCAAGGAGCGGATCGTTCTGGTTGACTTCGGTGCAAAGAGCGGAATTCTGCGCGAACTGACTTCCCGTGGGTGCGACGTCATAGTCGTTCCGCATGACACGACGGCTGATGAAATCCGCAGACTTCACCCGGACGGCATTCAGTTGTCCAACGGCCCTGGGGACCCGAAGGATGTTCCTTACGCGGTGAACATGGTCAAAGAACTGCTTGGCGAATATCCGATCTTCGGCATCTGCCTTGGCCACCAATTGTTTGCACTGGCTGCGGGCGCGGACACCGAGAAGCTGAAATTCGGACACCGTGGCGGGAACCATCCGGTAAAAGAGCTTGGCAGCGGACGCTGCTACATCACTTCCCAAAACCACGGATATACCGTAAACGAAGAATCCATCAAAGGGACGGATCTGGAAGTTACGCATATCAACAATAACGATAAAACGATCGAAGGCTTGAAGCACTCGAAATTTCCTGCCTTCTCCGTGCAATATCACCCTGAAGCTGCACCTGGTCCGCACGACAGCAGCTACCTGTTCGATGAATTCCTTGAGATGATAAGAGACCAAAAACAGAATGAAATCCGGAAACCGCGCCAAGCGGTTCTGGCCGCAGCCGTGAAAGGAGCTCATTAATATGCCTAAAAATGATACATTGAAAAAAATTCTCGTTATCGGCTCCGGTCCGATCGTCATCGGGCAGGCAGCGGAATTTGACTACGCTGGAACACAGGCTTGCCAAGCATTGAAAGAAGAAGGTATCGAGGTAGTGTTGATTAACAGCAACCCGGCAACCATCATGACCGACACAAACATGGCGGATAAAGTATATATCGAGCCGATCACCCTCGACTTTGTTACACAGATTATCCGTCAAGAGCGTCCGGACGGATTGCTCCCGACGCTTGGAGGACAAACGGGCCTGAATATGGCGGTCGAGCTTGCACGCGCCGGTATTCTGGAGCAGGAGAATGTGAAGCTGCTCGGAACGCAGCTGGAGTCCATCGAGAAAGCGGAAGACCGCGACCTGTTCCGTGATCTGATGCGCGAACTCGATCAGCCTGTACCGGAAAGCATGATTGTAACGACCCTGGAAGAGGCGCTTGATTTCGCAAATGAGATTGGTTATCCGCTGATCGTGCGCCCGGCGTACACTTTGGGCGGCACCGGCGGCGGTATCTGCGCAATCGAAGAGGAACTGCGTGAAACGGTCAGCTCAGGACTTCGCTACAGCCCGATCACGCAATGCCTGATCGAGAAGAGCATCGCGGGAATGAAAGAAGTCGAGTATGAGGTTATGCGCGACGCGAACGACAACTGCATCGTGGTATGTAACATGGAGAACTTTGATCCGGTCGGCGTTCATACCGGCGACAGCATCGTCGTGGCGCCAAGCCAGACCCTATCCGATCGCGAGTATCAAATGCTCAGATCCGCATCGCTGAAAATCATCCGCGCACTGAACATCGAGGGCGGATGCAACGTGCAATTCGCGCTGGATCCAAACAGCTATCAATATTATGTCATCGAGGTAAACCCTCGGGTCAGCCGCTCTTCCGCCCTTGCTTCCAAGGCAACGGGTTACCCGATCGCGAAGATGGCAGCAAAAATCGCGATGGGTTACACCCTGGACGAGATCGTCAATCCGGTAACGGGACAGACTTATGCTTGCTTTGAGCCTACGCTGGACTATATCGTCAGCAAAATTCCACGCTGGCCATTCGACAAGTTCATCCACGCAAACCGGAAGCTGGGAACTCAGATGAAGGCAACCGGCGAAGTAATGGCGATCGGCCGCACCTTCGAAGAGTCGATCCATAAAGCGGTTCGCTCTCTGGAGATCGGCGTGCACCGCCTCTACTTGAAAGGTGCTGACGAGCTGAGCGATGAAGTGCTACAGCAGCGTCTGATCAAAGCCGACGATGAGCGGATATTCCTGATCGCGGAAGCGTTTCGCCGAGGGTATGGACTTCAGCAGATTCAGGACCTGACAAACATCGACTGGTGGTTCCTGGACAAAATCGAGCGCCTGATCCAATATGAAGATCATATTCGCAGCGAAACGTCACTGACTTACGAAACGCTGTACGAAGCGAAGCGACTAGGCTTTACGGATCGCGCCATAGCTGAGCTGCGCACGGAAGGTAAAGCCAGCACGCACACAACCGAGGAGTCGATCGGATTCCTGCGCCGCGAGCATGGATTGCGCCCGGTTTACAAAATGGTGGATACTTGCGCCGCGGAGTTTGAAGCAACGACGCCGTATTACTACTCGACATACGAAACGGAGAATGAAGTCATCGAATCCGCCAAGGAGAAGGTCGTCGTGCTGGGCTCCGGTCCGATCCGGATCGGTCAAGGGATCGAGTTCGACTACTCCACGGTGCACGCGGTATGGGCAATCCAGAAGGCGGGATACGAAGCGGTTATCATCAACAACAACCCGGAGACCGTATCCACCGACTTTAATACGTCGGACCGTCTGTACTTCGAGCCGCTCTTCCTTGAAGATGTCATGAATGTCATCGAGCAGGAGAAACCGGTCGGTGTCATCGTACAGTTTGGCGGGCAGACAGCAATTAACCTCGCTGAGCCGCTCAGCAAAGCGGGCGTGAAAATTCTGGGTACCAGCCTGGAAAGCATTGACGAAGCCGAGGACCGTAAAAAATTCGAAGCACTCCTGTCCAGACTGGGGATTGCCCAGCCGAAAGGAAAAACCGTAATTTCGGTTGATGATGCCGTAGAAACCGCGCAATCGCTGGGTTACCCTGTTCTGGTAAGACCATCTTATGTACTCGGTGGACGCGCCATGGAGATTGTATACTCTGACAGCGAGCTGCTGAGCTACATGAAAGAGGCGGTTAAGATCAACCCGGACCATCCGGTTCTGATCGACCGTTACATGATGGGTAAAGAAGTGGAAGTCGACGCAATCTGCGATGGCGATACGGTGCTGATTCCAGGCATCATGGAACATGTAGAGCGCGCAGGCGTTCACTCCGGTGACTCGATTGCGGTATATCCTCCTCAGTACTTGTCCCAGGACCTGAAAGACAAGATTGCCGAAATTACGATCAAGATTGCCAAAGAGCTGAATACACGCGGACTTGTTAACATCCAGTTCGTTATCTATAAAAATGAAGTGTACGTGATCGAAGTGAATCCGCGTTCTTCCCGGACGGTTCCGTTCCTGAGCAAGGTTACAGGCATCCCGATGGCCAACCTGGCGACACAGGCGATCATGGGCAGCAAGCTGAAGGATCTTGGATACGAGGAAGGCATGTGGCCGGAAAGCGAACATGTATCGGTTAAAGTACCGGTGTTCTCCTTTGCTAAACTTCGCCGCGTTGAGCCTACCCTTGGACCGGAAATGAAATCCACCGGTGAGGTTATGGGCCGTGACGTGAAGTATGCCAAAGCGCTGTATAAAGGTCTGATCGGTGCAGGCATGAAAATCCCTTCAACGGGTGCCATCATCGCTACCATCGCAGATAAAGATAAAGCCGAAGCTGCGGCACTGCTGAAAGGCTTCCATAAGCTTGGTTATAAAATCATCGCCACAGGCGGCACGGCAGCAGCATTGAAAGAAGCGGGGCTTGATGTGACCACCATCCATAAGCTGTCCGAGGGAACGCCGAACATTCTGGATATGATCCGCACAGGTGAAGCGAATTTCGTCTTCAACACATTGACCAAAGGGAAAACGCCGCAGCGTGACGGATTCAGAATTCGCCGTGAAGCGGTAGAAAACGGTGTGGTATGTATGACCTCGCTCGATACGGTTCGTGAGCTTCTCACGATGCTGGAGACCATCAACTTCTCTTCTGAAGCGATGCCGGTTTAATCGAGAAGGGGGGATATAGATGAACGCCAGCTACAACGAAATGGCGGGCCGCCTGATGGTGGCATTGGATTACCCGGATGCCGAACGTGCGAAAGGATTGGTACGTCAGCTGGAGGGCATCCCATGTTATATGAAGGTCGGCATGCAGCTGTTCTACGCTGCCGGTCCTGATTTTGTCAAAGAATTGAAAGCCAAAGGCTATTCCGTGTTCCTGGATGTGAAGATGCATGATATTCCGAACACGGTAAAAGGCGGGTCGGACAGCGTAACGCGGCTGGGTGTGGACATGTTTAACGTCCATGCCAGCGGCGGCGCTCTCATGATGCAGGCGGCAAAAGCCGGGGCGGAGGCCGCAGTGGCGGACACCCCGGATCTTGCCATGCCTACCATCATAGCTGTAACCCAGTTGACTAGTACGGGTCAGGATGTCATGAATAACGAAATCGGCATTCCGGGTTTGGTAGAGGATGCGGTCGTACGCTATGCGAAGCTGGCTCAGCAAGCAGGGCTGCATGGCGTCGTCGCTTCATCGCTTGAAGTGGAGGCTATTCGATCCGCATGCGGCCAAGCGTTTAAGACCGTTATACCGGGTATCCGTCCGGCCGGTGCGGATATCGGAGACCAGGCTCGGGTTCTTACACCAGGGGAAGCCATTCGCAAGGGCAGTCATTATCTGGTTGTCGGCCGCCCAATTACGGAATCCCCGAGCCCGAGACAAGCTGCAGAACAGATTATTGAGGAGATGATTCAAGCATGAGTACACTCGCGAATATTCCACATCAGATCGCATCTTATTTGCTGAAGATTGAGGCCGTTTCCCTTAGACCCCATCAGCCGTTTACATGGACGTCGGGAATGAAGTCCCCAATCTACTGTGACAATCGCTTGACGATGTCTTATCCCGAGATTCGCGACTACATTGCTGAATCGTTCGCAGCCGTCATCCGGGAGCAATATCCGGAAGCCGAGGCCATTGCCGGAACGGCCACAGCCGGGATTCCGCATGCGGCCTTTGTATCCCAGAAGATGAACCTGCCGATGTCCTATATTCGGGACAAAGCAAAGGGTCATGGCAAGGAAAACCTGATTGAAGGCTTGATCAAGCCGGGACAGAAGGTGGTTGTGATCGAGGATCTGATCTCCACGGGCGGCAGCTCGCTTAAAGCGGCACAAGCGGTTAAGGATGCAGGGGCCGAGCCGCTCGCGGTACTGGCTATATTCAGCTATCAGCTGGATAAAGCGGTACAAGCCTTTGCCGAAGCCGGGATTCCGCTGCAGAGCTTGTCCAACTATGGTGCGCTGATTGATGTAGCGCTATCCGAGAATCGGATTCAGGAACAGGATGTGGAGCTTCTTCAATCCTGGAGATCGAATCCTGCTTCCTTTGGCGTGTAAACAACTTATATCAGCTAGGAATCAGGCTGTCGTCTTTGTGAGTTATCGCAGAGCGACAGCTTTTTTTAAACCGAGGCCGAAGATAAGCCTTGATGGGCGCCGGGTTGACAGCGGTAGGCTGGATCGTTACATTAGGACTGTACGCGGCTGTAGCCAGCCATGATGTCCTTATGCTGATATAGAAGGGATATAGTCTAACAGATGAATGCAAAAAAAGAAGCGGTGCTTGAAGCCGGGAAGCGGCTGTTCATGGAGCAGGGGATTTTGCAGACGAGCATGGAGCAGATTGCCGAAGCTGTCCCGGTTTCCAAGATGACGATTTATAACTACTATCAGAGCAAAGAGGGCTTACTGGAACATGTCGTGGACCGGATGGTCGAGGAGCTCATGGCGATTTACCGCGATATCATGGATCAGGCAAATGATCCGCTTGAGGCGTTAACCGTCTTCTACAAGGATCAGCAAAAATTTTCGGCGTTTGTATCACAGAAATTTGTGGCGGATCTGGCCAAATTCCCGGAGCAGATGGACAAGCTGCTTCAATTCAACCAGAAATTCGTTGTTCCGGAATTTGAAATGCTGATCTTTAAAGGTCAGCAGCTTGGACAGATTCGAAAAGATATCTCTCCCCAGGTATTGGTCGCGTTCCTTACTTTTATCAAGGAATTTACGGCACGGAATGAATGGTACCATGGTCTGGGAAGCCTGAACGCTGTCAGTGAACAGCTGATGACGATTCTTTATCACGGTATTATCCAGCAGGAAGATCCGTCTAATCTAACATGAGAACAAAAACATTCCAGAGGTGATTTCGACCCGGGAATGTTTTTTTATGAAATTTTATTGCTGAACGGTTTGAAAATCGGCTGATTTGGGTATATGTTCCTATAAATTTAGGGCCACGACTTGGTAGAGGGGAAGGAGATGTCTCACCTATAATAGTAATGATAACCTCAGATTTAATTACAAAAATAGGCGGGGCTGACCGTAAGGAGGAGAGATCTTTGGAAATTCCGTCCAGGATCAAACTGACCGGCAAACAATTCTTTGTACTAACCGGCATTGTCGGTGCGCGGGCTGTCATTGGGTTAGAGGACCCTTTTCGTGGAACGCTGGCCGAGGAGATGCCTGTAGAAGTGGCTAAGATTGAGCAGGAGCTGCAGGAGAAAGGCTTGATTGATACGGCCGATAACGAGCCGGTTCTTGTGCAGGAACTGCTGGAATACATAGAAGTATGCAGCCGGACCCTGCTAACGATACATATGAGGGTGTCCGGTTCCGACGAAGGGCAGAAGGAGTGCTTCATTTATTACAGTTCAAGTCTGGTTGTAAAGGCCGATATTGAAAGCGGGCCTGACGGTGCGAGAGCCTATGTGCTGGAAGCGCTGGGAACCCCTTCGGAAGCTTGGCTTAAAATCATCCGTCACCTGCAGCTGGAGGATAGGAAGAACCGTGATACAGCTCCATTGGCTATGCCTAAAGGCTGGTTCCAGCAATGGATGAGTGCCGAGCAAGGGGAGCAGGAGCCTCGGAAGTACTTGCTTGCACAAGGCTACCCGGAATCCGTCGTTTCCGCCTTGGCCGATTGCGTCACCGATCCGGAGAGATATGCCACCTTCACGGCGTACTATTGTCCGGATCTGAACTGCAGAATACAGGGAATCGAACTGTTGAGAGGAAAACATTCCAATTGGCTGATTCGCAATGAAGGCGAACAGGATCAAATTTGGGGCGCGACGGTAACGGAAATAATCCGGGAGCTTGGTGCGGTCATTGAGCGCATTAAGTGAGAAAGGGCGGCATCATGACCCTGCATTTACGTGCTATTGCCTTCTCGATTAACGACATGGAGGATTGTTAGATATGACCAAAATACGTGTGGTACCCGAAATGCTGAACCAGCAAGGAGCAGCGGTATCTGATATTGCACGGGAAGTCCAGCAGCTCCAGGAACGCATGCAGCAGCGTCTCCAGAGCATGTCCTGGGAGTCGCGTCATCGTGCCCAGGTCGAACAGCGCCTGGCCCAATGCAGGGCTGCCTGCCAGTCGGTGGTAGGCCGTCTGGAGCAGAATCGAGGGCAGCTGGTGAAAAAGGCGGGGGATTTTTCGCAGACCGATCAATCGCTCGGGAACAATCTTACCTTCGGCAAACAATCGATTGCCCAGGTTAGTCCGCATCTGCTGCTTCAGGCGAGTCTGGCACAGAACGGGAACAAGAAAACGGATCCGCCCGTGACGGCAGCGGGCGTTGAATTCAATGCGCTTGCGCCTTTCGGCGGAACGGCGGATCAATGGACCGGCAACCCGCTCGCGTCCGCCGGCGTATTGTTCGGTACGGTAACCGCATCCGGGACGATGTACAAATACTGGGATATGTACCGGAACGGCTTTGGCGTGTGGCTTGAGAAAGACAAGCGCGGCAATATGCGAGCCAATGTGACGAACGGCATGCTGGCCAATATCCGCAAAAAATCCTATGCCGAGTACAATTGGCGGAATCACCCCCGAATTCCGAAATACGTCCTTCCCGGCGCAGCCGTTAAAGACTCGCTCAGCTGGAAGGGTGGCAAGCTTGGTTATGCAGGCATCGCCATGCAAACGGTGGGGAATCTGGTCACGAATATCAACGAGAACAAGAGCGGGGCAAAAATAGCCGGAGACGCCGTTGTGGACGTGGGTGTCGGCGTGGGAACCGTCGTGGCTTCCGCAGCGGCTGGCGCCAAGGCAGGAGCCCTCATTGGAACAGCGGTAGGCGGTCCCATCGGCACTCTTGCGGGTGCGGCCATCGGCTTCGGCGTGTCGGTAGGCGCTTCCTACGTCATGGACGGCATCAAGTTCACGGATTTTGACGGGGACGGGAAAAAAGATACTGTCACCGAAGGATTGAAAATGGGGGCAGAGAAGCTAGGTTCTACGATAGCCGGATGGTTCAAATAAGGGGAGTGTCAAAGATGAGCACGAAGATTTCAGAGGAAGAACAGTTTCATTTCCGGCTAATCCCCGCCGAGCAAATTCGGGGCGGTATCGTATGTTTTTTATTTATAATGCTGATCCCCGCACTAGTCACGCTGGCGGCGCCGATGATGTCGGTTTATTTTTATGCGGCGGCGGCGGTATGGGCGGCTATGCTGCTGTGGGGGATTGGTCTGAGTGTAAATCCGTACCGGTCTGAGGTCGGTTTTGTGCTGTACTTGGGGATATACGGATTGGCGCTGGCGGTCACTTGCCAGCTTGCTATACTGAAAATGATGTATGACATGGCCGGAGTTGATTCCATAGGGTATGGGCTTAGCTCGATCGCGGTGATGCTGCTGCTGCTCGTTGTGTTTTATGTTTTGCATTTCAGAGCACTGCAGCAAGGGACGTACCAGTCCATGGAGCGCAAAGGCGGCGTCGGAAAAGCGGGCAAAGCCGCCTTGCTGTTAGCGGCCATCGGTTACACAGGGTATTACGTCGTGGTGGCGGTAACCGGCGATCTTGGCGGATTTGTGATGGGCATGGCGGCCTTTTCCGTTCTGTTGATTCTCGGTCTGTACATGGCCGTTGTGTTCATTCACCGGTATAGGTTCATTCAAAACAATATGGATAAGCTAAAAGCTCATTATCCTGTACTGGGATTGCCGAAGGAGCAGCGAAACGCCGCGTTTCTGAACAAAATGAATCAGGGCCGCACGCCGGCGGCACCGCACCGGAAGAGCAAGAAAAGGAGAGGATAATTATGACGCAGCAGCTGCTGCCGAACGGATCGATTGTCATTTTGAAGGAAGGCGAGAAAAAGCTGGTGATCTATGGGCGCAAGCAAATTCTGGCGCTAGAGGAGCCGCAATTGTTCGACTATCTGGCTTGCCCGTATCCGGAAGGGTATGTTAGCCCGGAGTTTGCCTACGTTTTTAATCATGAGGATATCCAGGAGATTATATTTACCGGTTACCAGGATGAAGAGGAAGAACAGTTTCAGGCCGTACTGGCTGAGACGAAGGCTACATAACAAACGAGGGTATATCCATAAAGGGAGGAGCGTGAGATAGATCCATGTCAGGACGTATAGAGGTATCCCCCGAGGAGCTGCGCCGGGCTGCGGCAGACATTCGAAGCGGGAGTGACTACGGCGGGGAATTGGTCGCCCGATTGTCCCAGGTCATTGAAACGTTGAATGCCGAATGGGAAGGCGTTTCCCAGCAGCGGTTTCGTACGGAGGCCGAGGAGACGAAGGCGCAGCTGATGAATTTTATCCAGATGATGAATTCGATGGAGCAGGAGCTTATGAGCATTGCTGCCCGGTTTGCGGAGGCTGACGGCCAATAGGCGCGGTTTACTTAAGGTGACAATCAATCGTATTCGTATCCCGATGTGGTACGAGGTATGGCTGATTGTTTTTTTATCGGGTGATCATGGAGAAGTTTGTTAGGCAGCGGTTTTTTTGTGGAAGTTTGGACATAATATGACAGCATCACATTATCATTCGGGCAAGGAGTCGCATAGGATGAACTGGGTATATTACGGAAAGCTGTATACAAGCAAATTTCAGGCAGGGTGCTTTGCTAAACGTTTGGAGCAGGATGGCTGGCTGTTCGGATACCATGACCCGCGGATGGTGGAGGTTTACCGTTCCAAAAAGGGCCGCTATGGCGTGCGGTTTATGCCTTGAGGAAATTCCATTAAAACAGCACTTGACTTGATGCAGGGTAATGGTGTATATTTATTCTTGTCGCTGTTTGATACAGCATTGACGCGGGGTGGAGCAGTTCGGTAGCTCGTCGGGCTCATAACCCGAAGGCCGCAGGTTCAAATCCTGCCCCCGCAACCAATTTTTAAACGATGTATGTATGACGTCCTTATGTTTATGTGTACATGTATGTTCAGGGCCCTTAGCTCAGTTGGTTAGAGCGGTCGGCTCATAACCGACTGGTCGGGGGTTCGAGTCCCTCAGGGCCCACTTTATCGAAGACCCTTGCGATGCAAGGGTTTTTTGCTATTTATAGGGCTGCTTAGTTGAGTGAAAAAAACTATGATGAAGAAGCTGGACACTTCGATTTGCTAACGACAACTATTTATCCACAGGATTTAGCGTCGCACTTGTTTTATGGAGTACTGATGGCAAGTAGTAATTGACCAGTATTGGAAAAAGCCCCTGAAGTTTAATTGCATGCAGGGGCTTATTAAAACCAGTGTTCGCGGCAAGCCCGATTTTGTCCAGTTTCGAAACTTCATCCGCTATAACCGGGCCTCAAATGAACAAATTTTTAAGACCTTCTGCCAGGCTGGCGATCGGCGGCTTCCACGAAGGGTATGACGCCGAAGTGCTGCTTGGCATACTTATGCCGGCAAGAATCTCTTTACGCCGCAGCAGCGGCATCTTCCGTTGGTACTGACCTTTGTATTGCAGCACATCGAACACAACAAATGTAACGGGGGATATCCCCATAAGCTTCCCGGATGCGTTGCTCCTTTTTAGTTTGAAACCTGGTCAAGACCGCTTCAAAGTCCACACCGTTCCGGGCCGGTGCAAGCTACTTCGCTATCAAGGAGGATATCGTCGTCAATCGACGCTAGCAACTTGGGGTATGCTGGGTACATTCCGTCTTGTGACGGGTGTATAGTCTGATCCAGCTGTTCTTCTGTGAAAACAGGAGCCTGTGGCCATCAATCTTAGGTTCGAAGATGTAATGCCGATCGGAAAACGGTTCTGGGGCAGTTGCGAGTAATATTGGTTCAATAAACATTGAAACACCCCTTTGCCGAATTATAGCGCGTTGCATTTCATATCCCTTCTTTTGATATTGATAAAACAATGATTAGGGCTACATTTCCTGCCAGGATAGCTGCTGCTGGCGTTTGCGACAGATCGTAAGGCCCGGCGAGATCGGAATCGTCATCATTTCATAGGCGTTATTCGCCGCCTGGGATAATTCTGCAATGGCTTGATATGCGGTCCCACACAGCGTTGAATCCATCATTTCGACGTTCCCCGGATGTGAATCATGCATCAGGATCAAACCGTGGGGTGCCACGTAAGGAAAAAAATCGTGAAAATCCTGAAGAACAGCTTCCCTCGAATGGTCCGCATCAATGAACAGCATATCAATTTGTAGAGGTTGGGCTGAGAGTTCCTTGGCGAAAGCTTGGGTCGTGCCGTGGAAGAACCGAGTATTAGGCAAGATGTTCATATGTTGGCCGGCTTCTCCGTTGATATCGACGCCTATTAGAGTTTCTGCAAATGGAATAACTCGGTTGAACAGCGCGCATTGATATAGTCCTAGCTCTACGTATACTTTGGGGCGGACGATGCTTGCCAGAAAGAGAATGAAGTCTTCATGCCAGTTGATCTTCATGTTTTTCGCACCTCTTTTGGTTATACTTATAAAAAGGACCTTGCTTCCCGCAGGGTCCTATTGTAAATGTAATTTATTTCTCGTGACACACGGATCCATTAATTTCTTCTGAATCTATTCTAACGGAGGTAGTCCGCCTGAAACCAATTCGCGATAGAGTCCCTGATACCGATCAAGGAATAGTTTGCGAGTATAATAAGTGGTAACTTTCTTGCGCGCTGCCACACGCATTCGTCCCAGCCAATCGGGATGGTCCAACAGGTACGTGAGCTGCTGCGCATAATCGACTTCCTCAAATTGCGATCGCCCGATCAATAGTCCATCATAGTGCTGATTAATGATGTCCAGCCAGCCTCTGACAGCGAAGGCTATAACCGGCACCTCGGCTGACATCGCCTCAAGACCGCTAAGAGGAAGCCCTTCGCTCGGTGAAGTGGACGCCATGACGTCAGTAAATTTGAGAACCTGGTGGATGTCTCCTCGAGCGCCAAGTACGATGATTTTGGAAGACAACGCTCCAATCGCTTCGATAACCTCATCCTTCAACGGGCCTTCTCCAATCATCAGAAATCGGTAGCGGTCAGCCGGATCGGAGGCAATCATTTGTTTGGCGATAGCAACGAATTTGAGCGGGTCCTTGTCGGAATGCAATCTGGCGATATACGTTATCACTTTTTTGTCTAGTGGAATATTGAAACCTTGCTTCAGAATGGCATATTCATTGTCAATTCCCGGGCGGAACAGATTAGTATCGATACCATTCGGAAGCACACGGATTTTATTGGGTGAAATATGGAACAAGTTCGTGAGGGTATCCTTCAGTGATTCTCTACATACGTTATAACAATCGATCCATGCGTTGAAACCAACGGAATTTCTAACGTGATCCCACGGAAGCTCAGGGACGTAAGCATGAAGCAGTGCTATCGTTTTGACACCAGGGAATCTTGTTTTCAAGCGAGGAAGCATGCCGTATGCAATATCGCTGTTATTGATATGGACTATCTGAATGCCTCTTGTTTCGATTAAATGAAACATCACATTCTCCATTTGCTCTGGAGTATCACAGAATGAAGGCAGCAGAAAAATTTCGTCTGTACATTGATCATATCTCTGATACAATGGGCTTTCTGCACGAATTGTCGTGACGAGAGTTATATAATATTGGTCTTTTGGCAATCCCTCTAGTAGGTCCAGAAAAAAACGTTCGGCCCCTCCGATGATGAGCCAAGGCATTACGATCATGATCTTTATTTTATCGCCGGCGGGTTTCCTAACTTGATAGGTGTCAGCATTCACATTCCAATTCACTGTAATCGCTGATGATTGCTTCATGCTATGCTCCAACTGGCCTGCCTCAAGCATGTCGTACACTCGGCGATGCTTCCTTTGAATATCTGCACGTAGCTCGTTCTGGCGGTGGAATTGCCGGACGGACTCCGTTTCTCCATGTCTGCGGTAGAAGAAGAGCAATTCAGGAATTTGAAAGCCCCCCCATCCAATACTGGCCAGCCTAATCCAAAATTCCCAGTCCTCATAACCTCTTCCTTGTTCATCAAATCCGCCGGATCCTTCCCATGCCGCTTTCCGAAACAGTGAGTTCCCAACGACAATGTTATCTCTCATCAGCTCGGCTAGGGAGAATGGAGGTGGTGTCCATACCCAATCCTCTTTACCAAAGGATTGCAAGTAACATGTCACAAATCCGATATTCGGCCGCGATTCAAGAACCAGGACTCCTTTTTCCAATAAGGTATGATGAATTAGGTCATCCGAGTCCAACCGGAATATATATTTGCCTCTCGCTTCCTGTATGCCGCGGTTTAAAGCCGGCGCGATACCTTTATTCTCTTGATGGATGATCTTGGTTTTTGGTTTTTTCATCGTTTTGAGCAGATCGACGGTAATAGGATCGTCAGAACCGTCATTGACAACAATGATTTCGATATTTTGGATAGTGGAGGCGAGGCATGAGTCGATCGCTTCTTCAAGATATATACCATAGTTATAACAAGCGATCACAACGGATACCAACGGCTCGCGTTGTTTAAAAAGATTCAGCATTCGTTGAATGAACCCCCTCTCGCTTCAAAATCGACAGTCAACAATTATCTCTAAATTGCAGCCATAGCTCGACTCAGTATCTACTATTTGAATTACTGTATAGTATGCAGGGCCTGTATGGGACGCGTAGGTGATCTTCACGGAAGTGTCGGATTTATGCCAATGTACAGAATCCTGTTCGGTTTACGACAGTAAAAGCTGGGTGGTTCTCCGTCCGCCAGACACCCTCAATATTAACAATCAATTGAACAAAAGTGTCATTAAGGCGTAATGCTAGGTTACTTTTTTTACATTGATAAAAGAACGAATGTTCGCATATAATACAAACAAATGTTCTTGTTTCGAGGTGGTGAAGTATGTCGAGTATTGGCTGAAGCCAAATGAATCAAAATTAGTGAAGGATTATATCTTATTACCTCTATTGCTTGATGGACTGGAGAATGATCGGCGTATCCTGTGCGTCTTTTCATGAACACCGAACTATTACAGTGAGGCTATTTGATGAATATGAAGATAAGGAGTTAACGGGTATTGTTGTATTAATTCACACGTTCAGACGGGAGATCAAATTGTCCATTGATGAAGGAGAATGGCATTGGATTAAGATCGATGAAATTGTATCTGTTGGATGAGAAACAGTGTATATAAGTCTACATAAAAAAACAGCTCAGCTATGAGCTGTTTTTATTATGGACACCTATTCACGAATTTGTTTTGCAATATCCATCAATTCTTCAAGTGTGGCCGTATTAGCTGAAATAGTAAAGAGGTGATCATCAGAGATCAAATGAACAACTTTTCTGACTTCCCCATCAACATACAATGCTTTCAGACCATTAATCTCTGTCAATTCAGAAGTCTCCGGGGAATAATCTGCCTTAAGGCTCTCGATAGCATCTGACACCCCCTTATTTGCATCGACTTGACTTATACGAATCTCATCACCATCTGTGGTTGTTAATAAGGATCTAAGGTGAAGTCCATACTCTTTTTGCAACGCTTGAATATTTTGTTGAGTCAGTCCCAAGGAACTGAGTAATGCAACTGCATTATCTTTTAAGAGCGGAATATGTATATCCGCCTCCGGTACATCAGCTAAATCGATCGTTTCAGGATCCTGAACACCAGGGCCCACCGTTGTTTCTGGCTTTATTTCAAACGTTTCTTGGTCTAGTGATGAAGTTTCAAGCACCGGACCTTCCTCATTTTGCTGTGGTGCTAAGAAAGACGCAACATCTGGAACAAAGGTTTTTTGTTCAGCACCAGCAGCGTAAGAATAGTATGCAAACCCTCCGCCACCAAGAACAAGCGCACTAGCTAAGGCCGTAACAGCAACTTGTTTTTTCATTTTTTGATCCTCCTTTTGTTCTGTGTTTTTATCTCTCATATATAAAACCCCACAGAAACAAAAAGGTTGGAAATTAATATAGCATTACTGGATATCAATTCTTTGGAGAGTTGTAAAGAACTGTGATTTTGTATATGCTTTTTGTGAGAACAGTAAGTCCTTCGAGAGTCACAAATTGCTAACGCAATTGCTAACAAAACCTAAAAAATACACAGAAACTTAATCAGGCAAAACGCCATATATAATAGAAGAAACCAAACCGAGTTCAACTCAGAAAAACGCTCAGTTGGTTAGAGCGGTCGGCTCATAACCGACTGGTCGGGGGTTCGAGTCCCTCAGGGCCCACTTTATCGAAGACCCTTGCGATGTAAGGGTTTTTTGCTGTTTATAGAGCTGTTATGCGGAGAAAAATAATAGGGTAAATATAAAAGACAAAGCCTGAGAGAGAAAGGGATATGTTTTCTCCATATCCCTCTCAGCCATTGGATCATATGAAGAATGGAAGCAAGAATATAGCACTAATGGGAAAAGGAATACGGCGCTGCAAGAAACGACGACGAAGGAAGAAGCCTGGATGGAAACCGAATTGTCTGTAGGTTGATTCCTGTGCGGGCATCCCACGCATTTCCTCAATCATTTCATCCGTTGGAACAGCAAGAGTGACATACTCATTATCGACATGAGTAATAAATCCATCATAAGAGTGACCATCTTATCGGCAAATCCCAAATAAGGATATATATAATTGAAAAAAGCTTGTTCTACGAACTCACTAAAAATCTATTTTAAGATACATAACAGGGTATGCATAAAAGGACTGGCGGTGATGGCGACCCGGCAAAGGCTGTAAATCGAAACTTAATTGTAGAACAATAATGATTTCGCTTGATAATTTTCCTGCCTCGGATGACAAATAAGCCGGAGAGGCTTTTTACCCCTAATTGATCTTGAATTTTATTGTCCGATAGCATATTGAAACATGTCATCCCCATATACTCTGCTATCAAGCAAAAATGGCCCGAAAGGTGGGATATGGGTTGTCGGATCCTTTTGTAATCAGATCATTAGATGAGATACGTTTTTGGTCACGCATAATGAAAGAACATTCCTTTTTTCTTCGACTAGGATTTAGGTGTGAGGACACGCAGTTAATTAATGAGGCAAATCAATTTCATAAAATCTTTGAGGATATTGAAAGAAGATCACATTCTTTTCAAGCAGATACTGATCCCCAAATCATTAGACAGTTTAATTCAGAAGTTCACAATGCGGCTGCACACATTTGGGCATTTAAGAGAAAGGTACTTGGGCTTATATTACGGTGCCAACTTCCCGGGGGAACAAATTTCCCTCTGCTTGTAGATCATGTTAGCCGAGAAGCAAATTATTTTAAAAATCGGCTAGAGGAACTTAATAACGGGAGACTTGAACCATTACCAGATGCGATTATCGATGAAAATGTCTTTTTCCTAAAAATCATGGCTGACCATGCAAAATTTATAGGTCATCTACTTGATCCATCCGAGCGAAAATTAGTGGAGCAAGCTAGGGAGTTTAGCCAAGACTTTGATACGCTGATGTTTCAAGCCATTGACTTAAGTTCCATGCGTCCACAATCGCAAACCCATCCATTACTAAGTCAATTTGTTGATGAAAACCGCGTTTCAGTCAAATCATTACGAGATTTTAAGAAGACTGCACGTGACTTAATTGAGGAGTGTCGAATTAAAAGTATCATTCACCCCTTATTAGCAGATCACGTTTTTCGTGAAGCTGAACGATTCTTATTTATTCTTGACATGTTCGATCGGTCATTGTCTGGCATGAAGGTAAACAAGAAAGAAATCATGCATTAATTTAAGGGAGGTATAACGGAACCAGCTTCAAGTGGTGTTCCACACGTCCATAATTATCATGCCCGAACATCATTTAATGACCAACACAAGCACATGATTAGAGGAACATATCCGTTCTTTGTTATTGTTTTATAAATAAAAGATCATACTTAGGCTAAAAGAAATATGGGAGTGTACCTGAGTATGGTTGAAGATTTAATAATTTTAATTCGAAGCATATCAGCTTTTATAATTCTTATGATTATCACGAGGTTCCTAGGGAAACAAACGCTTTCTAACATGAATTTTCATGAATTTGTCACCGCAGTTATTTTGGGAGCAATTGCTGCAAACTTAGCCTTTAATGAAAAAATACAAATACTTCACTTATTAATCTCTCTCGCAGTTTTTACAGTTACTTCATACCTATTATCAAAGATCATTTTAAAAAGCAGAAAATTCCGAATGTGGACTGCAGGGACACCTACTATTTTGATTGAGGGTGGGAACATCCTCGAAGACAATCTTAAGAAAAATAATATGACTTTAGATACTTTGAATCAGATGTTACGACAAAAGGATATTTTTGATTACAGTGAAATTGAATACGCGTTAATGGAGGTAAACGGAAAAATATCAGTGATGAAGAAAAAGGAATATCAGAATGTAACATTAAAAGACTTGAAGAATGAAGTGAAAGAGGATTTGAAATTCCCGATTGAGCTTATCATGGACGGTCGGCTATTAGAAGGTAATCTAAAAGCCAATAATATACCACCAGATTGGATGATGGATAAATTAAAAACCCGTGGAAGAAGAATTGAGGATGTTTTTTATGCTGTGAAGGGGAGCGATGGGCAACTATATATCGATTTTTACAAGGATAAAATTCAACATCCAATTGACATAGAGTAATATGGCATTGTTGGATTGGTCAGCGGTCGGCTCATAACCGACTGGTCGGGGGTTCGAGTCCCTTAGGGCCCACTTTATCGAAGACCCTTGCGATGCAAGGGTTTTTTGCTGTTTATAGGGGGCATTAACCGAAGTGCTAGGAAGCTACCGGCACTATTTAAAGCGAAGAAATAAGCAACATGAGAATTCTTGGTGATAATCCATTGATTGTAAAAACCTCGATTAATGTACATTCACAGGGAACCGATGGGCAAACCGATCGCCTTTGCGGGAAACTGAAAAAGGGGCTATCCTGCCCCTTTATGTTCTGTTTTCATTCTTCCCCTAATTCCGTATGTGGTCGTTGATTTTTTTTGCGTTTACATAATTGCTTCGCTATGGTATAGCCGATAAGATATGCAGCAGAAGAGGTATTTCCATCGACTGTATATGGAACTATGGACGCATCTGCAACGATCAAATCTTGAACCCCATGTACATTTCCTTTACGGTTAACGACTCCTCCTTTTGATAAAGGAGCCATACGCAGAAATCCTTGCTGATGATGATTGTGGTCGGAATTTTCCTTAATAAATTCTTCGAGTCTGTCATCATCATCAATCACATCGAATGCTGGGGATAGGAGCTGATACGAAGAATCAATCTGTTCCAACTCTAAGGCAATATCTCTGATATACGTTCGATAAATTCTTTTTACAGCCTCCATGTCGTCTGGATTTGAGAGAAATCCTTCGTCTGCCAATACGATATTTAGCGGATCTTTGCTTTGGATGCGGATCGTCCCTTTGCTCTTTGGCCGCAAGTACAAAATCGCTATGGTCAATTCTTCTTCAGATCCGATGCCAACGAGTTGAACCGCCCGTTCATCCGGATCGATACCAGATGGATCTGGCAAGAAAGCTCCTCCCGTATAAAGTGCATTTGGATCAAGGGTAGGGAGGGGGCGATCTTCTGAATTGGTAGCAAATACAGCGAAGTTTAGCGTATGGTTTTTTAACCTTTGCCCTACGTTTGGGTTATCGAAGATGACAGGGATTCCAGCCTTTTTCAACATTTTAGCGGATCCAATTCCAGACAACATTAACAACTGAGGGCTATTTATTCCTGCAGATATAATAACCTTTTTACGGGAATACGCACGGATGCATTTGCCATCCTTCAAATATTCAACACCAACGGCACGTTTACCGGAGAAGAGAATACGGAGAGCCGTTGTCCGAAACATTACAGTTAATTTTCGGTTATGAACTCCCCGACCTGTTGGCGTCATAATATCGGGAGAAAGGAAGGCTGTGGATGAGCTTTCCCTACGACCATCAGGTTGTTGATATAATTGCCAACGGGTGAACGGTCCCATGGGAGTATCCGGATCATTGTAGTCAAGAATAATAGGATAACCTGTTGCCCGCTCGATCGCAGTTGTCAGCTTGTGAGCCATCGGTGTCGGAGTTTCGGGTGCTTGCCTGATGTTAATTCTTCCTCGATACCCATGCGCATTGATATTTGTGGTTTCACCGTTATAATTCTCCAATGCTTTGAATCGTTGCGTGGCTTTTTCAGGTGACCAATGACGTCCAAGCAGTCGTTCCCACTTTAGGAGCACGGCAGCTGTCGGTCGTACATACTGCTCTCCGTTGATTGAAGAACCGCCACCCGAGAGTCGCCCCGTCGTCCATTCGAATGCGCGTCCGTCAAGTTCTTCTTGGGGAATGCCTTCTCCCTGCCAGAAGTAATTCGGAAAGAAACTTTCTTCAAGCTCAAGTGCAAAGGTTGAATCCTTGATCGGTTTGTCTTTGTCATGATTTCCACCGGATTCTAATACAAGTACGGAAGTTCGCATGTCATCAGTAAGTGACTTCGCGATAACGGCTCCTGCCGGGCCTGTGCCTACCACAATGTAATCATAAGTTGATTTTTTCTTCATCAACGAACTCCTCTTGGAAATGAATTAATTCAGAATATTAATTTGTTCTGACAAATGTGCTTAAGTCCGCACCTGCCAGTGCAATGAACATGATCATTATTCACATGGAGTTCAAATCCAGAGGAACCTGAAAGATCAATCAGAGATTCCGACAAGCGAGATTTGTAATCGGGGGCGACTTACGGTACATTTTAATGGAGTCGTTGGGGACGCGATTTATACGACTGCTGCTGGTTGGATGCAGCTCATATTAGCATATAGGACGGGGGATCAAGGTGTCAGAGTGGGTATTAAATCAGTCCTGGGGACTGCCGGTGTTGCTCGCCTTCTTGGTGATCGTATTTGTATTTGAGTCTAGGAAAGCCTTCAAGGCATATAAAGAAAAAAGACGTTTTGAATTGGGATGGTCTCTATTGTTTGCGCTTGTTGCTTTATTGGCAATGATCGTCCTGGTGGCTTACTGAAGGTATTCCTGTAATAAGCCCTATACATACAATGTTAACTGTTAACTTCAAGCCGTAAGAAACAACCAAAGGAATCGAAAATACAGTATAAATAAGACCCAGCACTGTGGCACTGGGTTTGTTTCTAAAGATGAAGGTCATCGTTTTATAGAGCTCTTTGGAATGGTCTATCTATCAAAGAAATAGATGATTAGTGTTTTTACGTGTTTGTGTTTAATATGCAATGGAAAATGGTTAGAACAAAGCAGCAACTAAAGAGGGCCATCGAATGGCCCTCTTTAGCAAGAATGATAATATTGTGATTCTTCTGGAGCGATCTTACAACGCCTTTATTTACTTTACAACGATGATGATGACTACTTTCTTTTGTTTACGACAAGACATAGAAATCACCTCCCGTTGCTGGATAATTCAACATATTCAAATATCGTAAGCTGGCTTGGGTTTCTACTAAAAATAGTTAAATAGAGTATATGGTTTAGTAGTTTTATTAGTCGCCATTTGTATTATTACTGACAAATAAGTGGTTAGCCTGAAGGAAAATAAAAAACAAGACCCCACCGATTGATGGCGGGGTCTGTTCATATCTGACAGGTCTGGATAGTCTTGATCGTCAACGCTCATTCATGACGGCTTCCGTAGCCGCCCAGGCTCTGCCTGCGCGCATGGCCAGGAAGAAGCAGAGGATGAGGACGATGGACGCGGAGATGTAGGGAAAGTTGATGTCCACATCAAACAGGTACCCTGCCACCAGCGGTCCGGCAATGTTTCCCAGACTGGTGTAGGCCGAGTTCAAGCCGGCCACGTAGCCTTGCTGATCCTTCGCCAGTTTGGACATTTGCGTACCGATAGCGGGACGCAGGATGTCGATCGACAGGAAGACCAGGAAGGTAACGAGGAATATCAGCCAGTATTTATGCACAAACAGGGTTAACAGGATACAGATCCCCGCGGTAAGCAAACTGAGTGTAATGACTCTTTTCTCACCGAACCGGTTCAGGATCCAACCGAATATCGTCGCTTGCACGACGGCACCCGCAATGGATCCAAACGTGATGATCATGGCAATATCTTTAGGGGTGAACCCGAATTTATGATCTACAAACAGGCCGAACACCGTTTCGTAATTGGCAAGACCGAACGAGAGCACAAATACAATAATCAAACTCAGGAAATAAGGTTCCCTGAAAGAACGCACCAGCTGGACAGCCAGGCTCTCCTTCTTCCGTCCCAGTACGGTAGGTGCTTCCTGCTTGGCGGATGATTCCGGAAGCAGCAGCAGCGTGACCAGCGCAGCAATTCCTCCCGCAACGGCCGCGGCGTAGAAAGGAACGCGAATGCCAAACTCGGCGATAAATCCACCGATGCCCGGTCCGATGATGAAGCCTGTCGTAATCGCAGCATTAATGAACCCCATGCCCCTGGCTCGTTCCTCATTCGAAGTCACGTCAGCCGTGTAGGCCATAACAGCGGGCATAATGAGTGCAGCGCCGATCCCGCCCAGCATTCTCGAGGCGAACAGGAGCAGCGGTGTGCTGGCAGCTCCGAACAACCATTCCGATACGGCGAACACAATCATGCCGGAGATGATTATTTTTTTACGTCCGATCGTGTCGGACAATCTTCCCGCAAGTGGCGAGAATAACAGCTGTGTTAATGAAAAAGCGGCAACAAGCATGCCTACCGTGCTTCCGCTAATATGCAGTTCCGTCATATAGGTTGGCATAATAGGTATGACGAGCCCGATCCCGGTGAAGACTAGAAATATATTGAACATGAGGAGCAGAATGGCTCCATTGTTTCGCATCAGTAATGACATGATGATTCCTCCAAAAATAAAAGACGATTTAATAAGGACATAATGAAAATGATCGTCATTCGGTTAATTGCATACTGAACGTTCGGTTTATAATAAAGCATGAAAAAAGGGTCCTGTTTTTCATGCTTTCTTTTCAATGCCATGCAGAAATACTTTGATGGCGGCATGATAAAGGGAAAGGGCATTTTCCACCTTGGTAATACGGGACATCTGGCTTAAGCCAACAATGAGGCTCTCAAAGATGACGGACAGCTGCTCCACATTATGATTCTCAAACTCCCCGCGATCAATCCCTTGCTGCAACAATTTCTGATTGAATTCTAAATGGCTCCGGATAATCTGGACGATTCGTTGCTCTACTTCCTCGGTAACAGCTCCATTGCTGTTCATAAATTCATCAAGTGCCTTGGAGAAGGGGTGGTTCAGATCATCAAACACCAATTGTTCGGCTATTCCGTACAGCTTGTCGACGGTGGTGGTGTAATGCTGCTCTTTACTGTTCCATTTCTGTTCCCACTCGAGATCCCATTCCTCGATCAGATACAGAAACAGCCCTTCCTTGCTCTTAAAATGATAATAGATATTCCCTTTGCTGCTTCCGGTGGCTTCAACGATCTCCTCTATTGACGTTGATTTGTAACCCTTCTGCATAAAAAGCGCCTTGGCAGCTTCGGCTATGCGTCGCTTGGTATCTTCGGTTTGTTGTTGTTTTTTGTTCACGCATGCACCCCCTTATAACCCTCGGCCATATTCAAAATTTATATACTGAACGTTCGTTCTGTATCTTAGCAGATGGAAATGATATATTCAAGAGAAAATTGGACAGTGTGTTTGCGGATCCTAGCGGCTTCAAAAAATAACCGTTACCATTAGGAGGCAGCGGTTATTGCAGAACGCGTGATATCTGTTTCATTAATGGTTAACTTCAATGAACTTACGCGTTTTCTCGTGATAGGAGAGCAGCTCCGAAACGGTCACAAACTCGTAGCCTCTCCTTTGCAGCTCCGGTAAAATCACTTTGAGAGCCTCTACCGTCTGTGTACTGCTTGGCACAAAGTCGTGCATCAGTACGATGTCTCCATTGTGAGCATTATCCAGCACTTTTTTGACAATCCGGTTAACGCCGGGCTTTCGCCAGTCCAGCGTATCCTGGTGCCATGACCATAATACGGTCAGCATACCGAAATCCTTGCTCGTTCGAACAATCGCTTCATTATAGCTGCCTCCGGGTGGACGAAAGAGAGCGGTTCGAATGCCGGTTGCATGAAAGATCGCATCCTGCGTCCGGTTCAGTTCGCTCGTTAACTTGCTGACGTTAATATTGTGAAAGGGAGGATGGGAGTAAGAGTGATTGCCGATCTCATGTCCTTCATGCAGCTCTCGCGCTACGATCTCAGGGTGTTTCTCCACCCGGCTGCCAACAACGAAGAAGGTGGCCTTTGCGTTATATTGCTGTAACAGATCCAGAATTTGAACAGTATTCTGCTCGTCCGGGCCATCGTCAAAGGTAAGGGCAATGACCTTGTTGTGTGTGGGGACTTCCCATACAATCTCGCCGCGTTCTTCATAATAACCCCTGCCTTTGGAAGTGGATGGCGCACGCTCGGCGTTGACAACATTCGGATAGCAAAGGGAGACGGAGATAGCGAACAATATGATGGTTGAGAGTTTTTTCATGGTGGGCGGTATCCTTTTCTCTGCTGTTCTAGTCTTCGCATATGACAATGCAAGCCTATTTATCATTTGGTGATAACGGAAAAATTATTCTTTATGACAAACTGAAGCATTCGAATCGATGAATTAGAGCGGCGGCTCGAAGCAATCGAGAATGAGGCTTAGATAGAGGTGATGCGAAAAATTATGAGTTTCATATATTGACATCATATGGTTGGACATGGTATTATCAATTTTGTCGCTAAGACGAAATGTGCACACCTAGATATCGGAATGAGATCGCACCTATTGCGAATTCAACGCGTACCTTAGGCTATGTAAGTGAACGTGAACGACGCTAGGAACATGCGCGGATAAATATGCCGGGGTGGCGGAATTGGCAGACGCACAGGACTTAAAATCCTGCGGTAGGTGACTACCGTACGGGTTCGACCCCCGTCCTCGGCATTATAACAGCGTCTGGTAAGATGCAAAATAAGTCGGCCCCCGTATGGGTGCCGGCTTATTTTTTAAATCGACACAAGGTCAATTCATGATGAGTGTTGTTATTTGATTCAAAATGAACGGAAGTTGTAATGGTGTTCCGATTATAGAAATCGCATTCTTTTATGATTCCATGCTGGCCTGTGTGAGGAGGAGAGAGGAGACATGCGGATGTTTAACAATGATTGGGACCTTATTCTGCAGGGAGAAATGGATAAGCCTTATTTTCAAGATTTGATGGAGCGGGTGGACGAGGAATACCGGCGTTGCACGGTGTATCCTCCCAAGGAAGATATATTTCGGGCCCTTCAGCAAACATCGTACCAATCAACCAAAGTCGTTATTTTGGGACAAGACCCGTATCACGGTCGTAGGCAGGCACAGGGACTGAGCTTTTCCGTCTCGCCCGGGGTTGCGATTCCTCCATCTTTACGAAATATACATAAGGAGCTTGCTTCGGATCTGGGAATCCCGATTCCCAATCACGGCTCCTTACAATCGTGGGCGGATCAAGGAGTACTGCTGCTCAATGCAGTGCTTACGGTTCGCGAAGGCGAGCCGAACTCGCATAAAGGGATCGGGTGGGAGAAATTCACCGATACGATCATTACGAAACTGAATGAACGTGATCAGCCAATGGTTTTTATATTATGGGGAAGTTACGCACAGAAGAAAGGTTCCTTCATAGACCGAAGCCGGCACAAGGTGCTTGAGTCCAGTCATCCGAGTCCGTTTGCAGCACATAAAGGATTCTTCGGTAGTCGTCCATTTTCAGCATCGAATGCTTTTTTAATGCAAAAGGGTATGGATCCGGTGAATTGGGACATCCCGAGCACACCGGGCGATGGAGATGAATAATCCGCGAGAGGTGACCTTCATGAAGCATTGGATTGGTCGTCATGTTGTCATTCAGCGTTTAGACGGGGCGAAAAGCACGGTTGAAGGTGTGTTGAAAGGTTGGGATCCCGTTCAGGAAAAAGTGATTCTAGGCCCGGGTGAGCTTGTAATACCGTTTCGCGCTATTCATAGAATTATGCCGAGAAACGCATACCCGGCCTTGAACTCCATCGGTTATGTCGTGAATCATACCATTCAATTCGATAATGCCGTCTATTTTGGATCTTCTGTGATGATATGGAGGGACAATCGACTGGTGTCATCACAGGCCATCCTGACTTCTCACGATGAGGAAACCGTTACCCTGTCAAACGGGATGATTTTACGCAAGGACGAGCATGATTTTGTGGTTCGATCCCTGCGCGGCAATGCGTGATTCTTTACATAAAGGATGTCCCCAGCAGCCATCGTGAAGTTGGCGGGGACATCCTTTTTTGTGCAAATGGAATTTGTATGTCTACAGTAACTCGAGTTTATTATGCGTCCTCTACTTTTTCAGCAAGGAACAGTTCGTAAATCCGTACCACGATAATTTTGACGATCATGTAGGCTGGAATGGCGAGCAGGATGCCAAGCAGCCCGAAGAAATCGCCGCCTACAAGTATGAGGGCAATCGTGGTCAACGGGTGAATATCAAGCTGTTTCCCGTAGATAACCGGTGTCAGAATGTTATCTTGGATCTGCTGCGCGATGACAATAACAACAACGGACCATATCGCGATGGAAGGAGATTCGATAAATCCGATAATGACAGCAGGAATGGTCGCCAGCAGCGCACCGATATACGGAATGAAATTCAAGAAGAAGGAGATCACCGTTAAGAGCAACGAATAGGGCAGCCCGATGATCAGAAATCCGATATAAATCATGATGCTAAGTATAAGATTCAGGATCACTTTGCCGATAATAAAATTGCTGAGTGCCGTATCGATCTCACCCAGCACTTCGCTGCCGTCACGGCGGTATCGTCTTGGCAGGACACTGAGCAGCCTGGGCGGAAGCTTGCTGCCTTCCTTCAGCATGTAGTACAGAATGATCGGAATCGTAGCAATAATAACGACAACGCTGGATACAACGGTGATCAGGTTATTGATGGAGTTGCTGATCCAGGTAATGATCCGATTCATGTACTCCGTCAGTGAGGTAGACAGCTCGGATTCCGTTGGTATATAGCGTGACCAGAATCGATTCTGCTGCAGCTGGTCGATCTGTTCCTGTACACCCTCTACCAGAAAGGGAGTATTGCTGATAAAATTTTCGATCTGTTCGCGGAGTGTCGGCCACACCACGATGCCGAAGATGGCGCAGAGACCGGCAAATACGAAATACAGCATCAGGACGCCAATGGATCGTTTGATTTTCCGCCGCTCCAGGTAGTCCACGATCGGTCTGAGCAGATAATAAAAGAAGCCGGCCATCGCGACGGGAACGATCAGCATATTGAACATGGAGACGATTGGCCGGAACAAAAAGCTGATTTCGGATCCTAGATAAATGATCAAGAGCAGTGCGATTATGCCAAAGCATGTCCTGAAATATTTGCTCTGCATCATGAGCAATCCCTCCATAACAACGAATAGGTAAAATACATAGATACCATATAACATTTGTATTTAACCAATTTGGAGGGATTTGAAATCACCAGATTATGTTATCAGTTTCGTATGGTGACCCGGGTATGGATAGGCACGAGGGAAGCCAGCTCAATCACATCCTCGTTGTACATCCGAATGCAGCCATGGGAAACGGAGCGGCCGATGGATGAAGGGTCGTTTGTGCCATGGATGCCGTAATGGGGTTTGGACAACCCTAACCAATAGGCTCCGAAAGGTCCTCCGGGATTCGGCTGCTTGTTGACGATGGTGTAATTGCCTGGCGGCGTCTGTGTAGCCATTTTACCGATGGCGACCGGGAACGTACGGACCACGATGTCACCATCCAGCAGGTGCAGCTGAAAATCGGATGTATCGACAATTATGCGGTATTGAGGCATTCTAAACCCTCTCCTTCCTGATTCATGCTATGAATCAGGGCGAAGACCGGCCCCTAAATTGACCTAAAATAGGCAAATTACACCTTCATGACTTGGTAGAAATTTCACCCATTGATGACGGCCTGCCGATGTTATATTTATGATAAGCATTAACAACGTTTACATCAGGAAGGGGAAACCGATGTCTCCTGCTAGGTTTTATCAAAAATATATTAAAAATAATATGTTTACCAAAATGCTGCTGTTAATCTCCTTGATTGCGGTGGTTACCATTGTCACCTTGTCGTACATCATGTATTACTTCTTGTTTCAATCGGCCGTTCGCAGCGAACTGGACATTCAGCGAAGCGCGGTAGAGCGGGTGGAGCGGCAATTGAATCAAAAATATGAGAATGCCCAGTCCTATGTAAATGACTTGTACCGCAACAGTTCTCTAGGCCTTGACACTTCCTATTTCCTCATGAACTCGTTTAATGAGTACATGGCCAAGCGAATGGATCGGATCGCGGGCGGCGGGCAGTCCAATTCGGATAGTGTGGTCGCTTATTTCAAGCAGAGGCTGGACGATGACCCGGATATTGAGAATATCATGTTGTACAGCGCGGAGAAACAGTATGTGTATGTATACAAGCAGGGCAGCATGACAAGGCTCTATCAGGCGAATGCCACACATTCATACATCCCCGACGTGATGGCGCTCGAAAGCCAGAGTGTTACATTGCCGAATCTCTGGATTCGCAAGCTGGCCGGAGACGTAAGTTTGCCGTTATTCTCGATCCGGAGCCCGATTAATGATATGACCACATACAAGAATCTGGGGCAGCTGGTTATTTTATATCGAACGGAAGCACTGGATGCCGTCCTGAACAGCGGGGACGATCCCTTGAAGGGGTCCGTACTGGTCTTGTCGGGTGACGGCCGCGTGATGTTTGACTCCTCCGGTAAATATTACGGCGAGAAGTATCCTTATGCCGACCGGCTGCTGAATTCCAAAGAAACCGTGACCCTTGATGAGGAATCGTATATTACAACGGCAGCTCACAATCAGGCAGGTTATACGGTGGTTGGAATCACACCCAAGCGTGAGATTGCTGAGTCCTTCCATGGCCTGCAAAACACCATCATCATCGTTGCCCTGCTGTGCATCGTGATTGCGGTATCCATTCCTTCGCTGACGATTGTCAATTACTCCAAGCGTACCGATAACATTATCCGCTTTATGCGCAAGGTAGAGAAGGGGGAATTCGTTGCCCGAATGCAGGATACCAAGGAGGATCAGCTGGGGCAAATCGCAGGCAGCTTTAATGAAATGCTGGATGAGCTTACCCGTTATATCGACAAGGTGTATAAAGCAGAGATTAACCAGAAGAATGCGGAGCTGTCCGCACTGCAGGCAAGAATTAACCCGCATTTTCTATACAACACACTCGAAGTGATTCGAATGAGAGCACTCTCGCAGGGGGCGCAGGACGTCGGCGATATGATCTACAGCTTGTCGATGCTGTTCAAGAATATCGTTCAGCATAAGTCCCACTATACGCTGAAGGATGAGCTGGAGGCGTGCAGGCTCTATCTGGAGCTGTTTCGCATTCGCTATAAGGACAAGTATATCTACAAAATGCACTGCGACGATCAAATCAAACATGTGCCGATGATCAAAATGTCGCTGCAGCCGCTGATTGAGAATTATATCGTTCACGGGCTGCGCAGCGATCAGGATGATAATTGGCTGACGATTAACGCGACCCAGCAGGATGATGATGTCGTGATCGAGATTAAGGATAACGGGAAAGGGATCGAGCCGGAGCAGCTGGAAGAGATCAAATCGCGGCTGGACATGGCCGAATCAAGTGAAGAATCGTTTGGTCTGCGGAGTGTGAACGAGCGATTAAAGCTGACGTTTGGAAGTTCGTACGGAATGGACATCCAGAGTGAGCCGGGTAGCGGAACGACGGTGACAGTGAAATTTCCGGTGGCAGAAGGGAAGCTGAATAACGATGTATAAGGTATTTATCGTGGACGATGAACCGTTCATTATAGAGGGATTGGTTGATGTCGTGGATTGGTCGAAATATGGCATTGAGGTGGTCGGTCATGCGGAGAATGGTCGTCAAGCACTTGAGAAGATGGCGGTCATCCCGGTTGATATTCTCATAACGGATATATCGATGCCTGTGATGACGGGACTTGAATTGATCGAAGGCGCACGCAAATTAAACCGTAATCTGAAGGTGATTATCCTGAGCGGATTCGACGACTTTGCCTATTTGAAGGAAGGCATGCGTCTTGGGATCGAGAATTATTTGCTCAAGCCGATCAATCTGAAGGAATTGGAAGAAACGATTGCCAGCACAACGGATAAAATGAACAAATCCAGAAGAGAAATGAGACTGGACGAGTACGACATTAACATATTGCGCAGCAATATCCTGTATCGCTGGATCACGGACCGGATTGAGCCGGAGGAGCTGGAGGAGCGGGCGACCCTTCTGGGGCTGAATCTGAATTTGCCTTACGTCATGGCGTCTATTCTGAGAGCGGATTTCACGCCGCTGGAGAGCTGTCTGTATCAATTAATGGACCAGGAGCCGGGCGTCCTGTATTTCCGGGACAACGACGGCGATCACGTGGTGATTTTTATGATGAAAGATCCGGACACGGAAAAAGCGAGAGCCATCCGGCTCCTGCAGCAGGTGCGCGAGTACTGCTATGAAGAGGAGCTGTCCATCTCGCTTGGCAGCGTGGAAAGCCTCGGCGGTAATTATAAGGACAGTTATCTTCACGCCAAGGAGGCACAGGAATACTATCTCGTTCTGGAGCAGCCTTCCTACGTGGATTATGTTGATGTTCAAGCCAAGAAGGGAGAAGCGGCGGAATCCTATTCCGTACAGTGGCCCGAATATGCCAAAGGCATCGCCGGAAGGGACAAGCAGGTGCTGTTTGATTTGATCGACAGTGATTTTGACCGGCTTCGCCATACGCAGGGGATGATCCCAACGACACTCAAGAGCATTGCAGTCGAGATGGTCATTCGCCTGAAACTGGAGCTGAACGATATCCAATACACGGCAGCCCCTGATTTTGTGAAAAATACGATTACCGATATTATGGATTCCGTATCGATCGACGATCTGATTACGGCCGTGAAGGACGGGGTCGGCGGGCTGGTCGATTCGCTCAACAATGACGTGAAGAGCCCTGTCATCCAGCAGATTCTGCATCATATCCAGCACCATTATAACGAGGATTTGTCGCTGAAGGTGTTAGGCGCCCAGTATCACATTCATCCCGTCTATCTGGGGCATCTGTTCCATAAAGAGACGGGAGAGAACTTTACGGAGTATATTAACCGGTACCGGATTGAAAGAGCGAAGGAGCTGCTCCGAAACTCTTCAACGAAAGTACAAGATATCGCAAAAAATGTCGGTTATTGGGAAACCGGTTATTTCTATAAACAGTTCAAAAAATTTGTCGGCGTATCGCCGAGGGATTTTCGAGGAATGCTCTGATTGATTTAATCAGAGTTTTTTTCTTTATTTTCACCATAATACCTTTAATTTTTCGCCTATGTGAAACTGCTTTCATGGGATAACCTTAGAAGTGTAGAGACACAAGGATTCAAAAGGGAGGATAAACATGAGTAAATCGAAAAAGAAATGGCTCCTGCCGCTAACGCTTTTATTGTCCGCATCCATGCTGTTGTCGGCATGTGGGGGCAACAAGGATGAGAGTGCAGGATCCGGCGGGGGAACTGCCGAGAAACCGGTTGAGCTGATCTGGTACACCATCGGAACACCTCAAAAGGATGTCGACAAGGTTGAAGAAGAAATCAATAAATACACTGCTGAGAAGATTGGTGTAACCGTTGACATGAAAATGATCGACTTCGGTGATTACAACCAGAAGATGCAAGTCATGGCAGCTTCCGGCGAACCGATGGATATCCTGTTCACAAGCTCATGGGCGTTTGACTACGTGCAAAATGCACGTAAAGGCGCATTCATGGAATTGGACGAGCTGATCGAAAGCCATGGACAAGGCATTAAAGACGCGATTGACCCTGCGTTCCTGGAAGGTTCCAAGGTTGACGGTCACAACTATGCGATTCCGGCAAACAAAGAGCTTCCTGCTCAAGAAGCATGGCGCTTTAATAAAACATTGCTTGATAAATACAACCTCGATATTTCGAACGTGAAATCGATGGAAAGCTTGGAGCCACTGCTGAAAACGATCAAGGAAAAAGAACCAAACGTTGTTCCTTTGGCGATCAGCAAAGACTTCGGTCCATTGCTTCCGTTTGACTACATCATCGAAAAAATGCCAATGGCCGTATACCTGGATGACAAGGAAGAGCTGAAAGTCGTGAACTTCCTCGAAATGCCGGAAACGATGGACATGCTTAAATTGATGAACAAGTACTACAAAGCGGGATACATTTCCCCAGAAGCAGCTACAACAACTTCGACGCAAGATCTGATGACTTCCGGAAACTGGTTCACAGATCGTGCGGCAACGCAGCCGTTCGCAGACAATCTGTGGAGCCAAAGCTACGGCTATCCGGTCGTATCCACTCCGGCTGGCGACGCAACCATCTTTAACTGGTCGGTAATGGGTTCGATGCAAGCGATTTCCGCTAACTCGAAATACCCTGAGAAAGCCATGGAGTTCCTGAACCTGCTGAACACAGACGTATATCTTCGTAACCTGGTTGACTCCGGTATCGAAGGCGTGCACTACAAAAAGCTTAGCGAGAACGTAATGGAAAACTTGCCAGAATCGAAAAACTACGACATGCCTACCTTCGCGCTTGGTAATGTCATGCTGACTTACTTGAATCCTGAGGACCCTGAGAACAAATGGGAAGAGTTCAAGAAGTTTAACGAGTCCGGCCAGGCTGCTCCGCTTCTCGGTTTCAACTTCGATCCAACCAAAGTATCGACAGAGCTCGCAGCCGTGAACAACGTAAAAGAAGAGTTCTGGGCGCCGCTGATGACAGGTACCGTGAATCCTGAAGAGTTCCTGCCAAAAGCGAATGAAAAGCTGAAAGCTGCTGGTCTGGACAAGATCATCGCTGAAGCACAAAGCCAAATTGATGCTTGGAAAGCAAGCAAGTAATAACAATGCATGAAGCGGCCTGCCTGCCCTAAGGGGCAGCAGATGCCGCTGCAGCATGAACAAGGACGGGGCGGCGGATGTTCACCGCCCTTCTTTTGTTCATTTCATGCACATCACGAGGAGGGGTAAGCGTGAGAGCAATCGGACAGTTTTTCAAAAATATTATGACGAATAAGGCCATGTTGTTCATGGTTTTGCCGGGGACCCTGTGGTTTCTCTTATTCTCATATTTGCCCATGTTCGGGACCATTATTGCATTTAAGGAATATCGCTTTAGCCGTGACGGGTTCTGGGCAAGTATCGTTAATAGTGAATGGGTAGGATTCCAAAACTTTAAATTCCTGTTCAGTACCAACGATGCTTACATCATTACGCGCAACACCGTTCTTTATAATTTCGTGTTCATCATTCTGGGTCTCGTTCTATCCGTAGCGCTGGCTATCGTATTGTCCGAAATCGTGAACAAGAAATTGGCGAAAGTCTATCAAACCGGCATGTTCCTGCCGTATTTCCTGTCCTGGGTTATCGTAGGTTACTTCGCATTCAGTTTCCTGAGCATGGATAAAGGGATGCTGAATCAGATCCTGGGATGGTTTGGCATGGAGCCGGTCCAATGGTATTCCGAAGCCAAATATTGGCCGATATTCCTGACGTTAATCAGTTTGTGGAAATCCGTTGGTTACAACAGTGTCGTATATCTGGCGGCGATTATGGGGATCGACAAATCCTTGTACGAGGCGGCCATGATTGACGGAGCGAACAAATGGCAGCAGATTAAAGCCATCACGCTTCCGATGCTGAAACCGCTGATGACCATTTTGACTCTTCTTGCGATCGGTAAAATCTTCTACGCAGACTTTGGTCTCTTCTATCAAGTGCCAAGGGATTCGGGAACCTTGTATTCCGTAACGAACGTCATTGACACCTATGTATATCGTGGTCTGAAAACAACAGGCGAGATCGGAATGAGTACTGCTGCGGGTCTGTACCAGTCCGTAGTCGGATTTATTCTGGTTATGGTATCGAACTATGTCGTTCGTAAATATGACAAGGATAACGCATTGTTCTAATCGATCAATCTACCAAGAAGGGGGTATGTGATGTGTTCAAATCTAAAAGCAAGATGAAGGATTTCCATCAGCTTTCATCCGGGTGGAATGTCGTATTCAACCTGATTGCCGGTATTTTCGCGTTCCTGTGTGTATTTCCGTTCCTATTCGTTATGATCATTTCATTTACAGATGAAGGCTCACTGGCCCGCAACGGATACCAAATCTGGCCGGAGAAATGGAGTCTTGAAGCTTACAAATACGTATTCCAGACAGGCGATACGCTTCTTCGTTCCTACGGCGTTACGATTTTTGTCACGGTAGTGGGTACGCTGATCAGTTTGTTTATTATTTCGCTGTATGCCTATGCTGTCTCCCGTAAAGGGTTCAGATACCGGAACTTCTTCTCGTTCTTTGCATTTTTCACGATGCTGTTTAACGGGGGTCTGGTACCGACTTATATCGTTGCAACGCAATTGCTCGGCCTGAAAGATTCCATCTGGGCTTTGATCCTGCCATTGGCGGTCAATGCTTTCTATATTATGATTCTTCGAACCTTCTACAGCACCAGCGTTCCGGATGCCATCATTGAATCCGGTAAAATCGACGGCGCGAGCGAGTTTAAAATATTCTACAAGCTGGTATTGCCGCTATCCCTGCCGGGTCTGGCAACCATCGGGTTATTCAGCACCTTGGGGTATTGGAACGACTGGTTCAACGCATTGCTCTACATTGATGATCCGAACCTGGTTCCGCTGCAATCCATGCTCATGCGGATTGAGACCAGCATGCAGTTCATCCTGCAAAACTCTCAGAATTCATCACTTAGCATGGCCGCTCTGCAGAGCATGCCGCAGGATACTTCGCGGATGGCGATGGTCGTTCTGGCAACCGGACCGATTATTCTGGCCTATCCGTTCTTCCAGCGCTATTTCATTCAAGGTCTGACCATCGGCGCGGTTAAAGAATAAATTCTTCATGTACCGGAGGGTATGAGATGACATATAAAGATTCCAGTAAACCCATTACGGAAAGAGTTGAACATCTTCTTGGCCTGATGAACCTGAAGGAAAAGGTTGGGCAGCTGATCCAGCCGTTCGGCTGGAAGACCTATGAAGTGAATGAAGGCCGGATTACCTTGACGGATTCATTTAAGGAGCAAGTAAAAAATGGCGGCGTCGGATCCCTTTACGGGACCCTTCGCGCCGATCCATGGACCGGTGTAACACTTGAGACCGGTCTTTCTCCGCGTGAAGGAGCGGAAGCCGTCAATCACATCCAGCGCTACGCTATTGAGCAATCGCGTCTGGGTATTCCGATCCTGATCGGGGAGGAATGCTCGCATGGGCATATGGCCATCGGCGGCACGGTATTCCCCGTGCCGCTGTCTATCGGGAGCACATGGAACGTGGATTTATACCGCGATATGTGCCGTGCCGTCGCGCTGGAAACACGCAGCCAGGGCGGTGCGGTCACCTATTCGCCGGTGCTCGACGTCGTGCGCGATCCAAGATGGGGACGTACCGAGGAGTGCTTCGGCGAAGATCCATACCTAATCAGCGAATATGCGGTCGCATCGGTCGAAGGCCTTCAAGGCGAGTCCCTGGACAGCCCGAGCAGCGTTGCGGCGACGTTGAAGCATTTTGTGGGCTATGGCAGCTCCGAAGGCGGAAGAAATGCGGGACCCGTGCATATGGGCACGCGCGAGCTGATGGAAGTGGACATGCTGCCATTCAAGAAAGCCGTGGAGGCAGGAGCTGCATCCATTATGCCGGCCTATAACGAGATTGACGGCGTGCCGTGCACCGTCAATACCGAGCTCCTTGACGGCATTCTCCGCAAGGAGTGGGGTTTTGACGGCATGGTAATCACCGACTGCGGTGCCATCGATATGCTGGCCAGCGGCCATGATACCGCTGAAGACGGAATGGATGCCGCCGTTCAGGCCATTCGTGCCGGCATCGATATGGAGATGTCGGGCGAGATGTTTGGCAAGCACCTTCTGAAGGCTGTGGAGTCAAATAAGCTGGAAGTCTCCGTATTGGACGAGGCTGTACGCCGTGTATTGACGTTAAAATTCAAACTTGGATTGTTCGAGAATCCTTATGTGGATCCGCAGGTAGCCGAGGAAGTGATCGGCAGCGAGCAGCATGTCGGACTTGCCAGGCAGCTTGCGGCAGAAGGCATCGTTCTCCTTAAGAACGAAGCAAAGGCCCTGCCGTTATCCAAGGAAGGCGGCGTGATTGCCGTCATTGGACCTAATGCCGATCAAGGATACAATCAGCTTGGGGACTATACTTCTCCTCAGCCGCCGGCAAGCGTGACCACCGTACTGGATGGAATTCGTGCGAAACTGGGGGATGAAGCGAAGCGTGTATTATATGCTCCGGGCTGCCGCATTAAGGACGATTCCAGGGAGGGCTTTGAATTGGCATTAGCTTGTGCGGATCAGGCCGATACCGTGGTCATGGTACTGGGCGGTTCCAGCGCACGCGACTTTGGCGAAGGCACGATCGATTTGCGCACAGGGGCATCAAAGGTTACGGACGACGCTTTAAGTGACATGGATTGCGGCGAAGGGATCGACCGGATGACGCTCCAGTTATCTGGCGTTCAATTGGAATTGGCCCAAGAGATTCATAAGCTTGGCAAGCGGATGATCGTTGTGTATATCAACGGCCGGCCAATTGCGGAGCCGTGGATCGACGAGCATGCTGATGCCATCCTGGAAGCATGGTATCCGGGTCAGGAGGGCGGACATGCGGTAGCGGACATTTTGTTCGGCGATGTGAATCCGTCCGGCAAACTGACGATGTCGATACCGAAGCATGTCGGACAGCTTCCGGCTTATTATAACGGCAAGCGGTCGCGTGGTAAGCGTTACCTCGAAGAGGATTCTCAGCCGCGTTATCCGTTCGGATACGGGCTTAGCTATACCGAATTCAGTTATTCGGATATTCAGATTACTCCTGAAGTGATCGGAACAGACGGTACGGCCGTTGTTTCTGTGAACGTTACAAATAGCGGTGACCGCGAAGGCTCCGAAGTTGTACAATTATACGTAAGCGATGCTGCCAGCAAATATACGAGACCGGCGCGTGAGCTGAAGGGCTTCCAGAAAATTTTCCTGCAGTCTGGAGAGCGCTGCAAAGTGGAATTTACCGTCGGTCCGGAACAGCTTCAATATATCGGTCAAGATTACCAGCAGGTTGTTGAGCCTGGGCTGTTCCGTATGATGATAGGCAGACACGTGAACGATACGCTGAGTGCAGATCTGACCGTACAGGAGGGTTAAATGAATGGAACGGATTCGACGCTTTATACGCGAACTGTCGGAGCGGCAGTGGCTCGAATCGACGGAGCTTCGAGATTGGAACATTACCCGGACCACTTACATGGTTCCGGGCGTGTACGAAGATACGGCCCCTTATGCTGAAGGACAAGATTTCAACAGGTTCCCGAGTACGCAAGGGACAACCTACTTTTTTCGGAGGAACCTTGAATTGCCCACGCACTGGGTGGACGGTGCGATCGGACTGGTGTTCCACTCCGGGGGCGAGGGCTTACTGCGCATAAACGGAGTATCTTATCAGGGCTTGGACCGAAATCATACCTTCGTCAAGCTCGATCCGAAACGCACCGGCATGAATATGGAGCTTGAGATCGAGTTGTACGATCCGATTCCGGAGCCGGTGGACCCGCTGAATCAGCAGGCTGTCATACAGCCTCCGATTACTAGGGTGCAAAGCATGCTTGTCAACGTGAATGTGCCGGTTCAGAGCCTGATGTACACCGCAACCGTGATTCGGGATTCGCTTATCCTGTTGCCGGATAGCGATATGCGGCGCATCCGCTTATTGGAGGCGCTGTATCAGGCGATGGACCGCTTTGTCAGCCTGGATGACGCCGCCCTCCGGGATGGCGCTCAGGTAACCGGGATTGAGCAAGATCTTAAACAGGCGGTTACTGCCATTGGCGGCCATGCCGAAGGCACCGAGCATATGGTGGGTCAGTCGCATATCGACATCGCCTGGCTGTGGCCCGTCCGGGAAACCGTGCGAAAAACAAGCCGGACCTTCTCCAGCATGGATGCGCTGATGAATGAGTATCCCGAATTTAAGTACGCGCAGAGCCAGCCTTTACTGTACCAATTCCTGAAGGATCACGATCCTGAGCTGTACGAGAGAGTGAAGGCCAGAATCAAGGAGGGACGCTGGGAGCTTGTCGGCGGGATGTGGGTCGAACCGGACCTGAACATTCCGAGCGGGGAGTCCCTCATGCGTCAAATGCTGTATGGGCAACGCTTCTATCAAGAAGAGTTTGGCCTGACATCTCATATTGAATGGCTGCCGGATACGTTCGGATACTGTGCATCCCTGCCTCAGATCTTGAAGCATGGCGGCATTCGTTATTTCATGACAACCAAGCTTGGCTGGAACGATACGAATGTGTTTCCTTACGACCTGTTCCATTGGGTTGGGATCGATGGAACACCGATGTTATCCTATCTCAATCACGGCGTGAACGAAAACACGCTGCCAAAAGATGTTCACGAGCATTGGCAGTCCTACCGCCAAAGAGCCGTTCATCCGGAGCAGATGCTGCTTTATGGACATGGTGACGGCGGAGGCGGCGTAACCCGCGAAATGTTGGAATATATCGACCGTGCCGAGCTTATGGTGGGTCAACCGGCCAGCAAGTACAGCACGGCTGCCGAGTTTTTCGGCGGGATCGAGGAAACACAGCCGAAGCTGCCGAAATGGCGCGGGGATTTGTACCTTGAGCTTCATCGCGGCACCTATACAACGCATGCGCGGAACAAGCGTCATAACCGGAAAGCGGAAATCCTGTACCGCGAGGCGGAGCTATGGAATTCGGTGGCATTTCCATCGATGGACAATGAGAAGCGGCAGGCGATTATGAGCGAGCTGCATGACGGCTGGAAGTTGATTTTGCTGAATCAATTCCATGATATTATCCCGGGCTCTGCCATTACGGAGTCTTACGTCACCTCTGAGAAGGAATACGCAGAGGTGTTCCAAAAAGGAAATCATAGCCTCCATCTTGGGCTTCAAGTATTGGCGGATCAGGCCGATACAGAAGGGGAAGGCATTCCGTATGTCATCTTCAACGGACTTGGATGGAGCAGAGATGCCGTCATTTCGATTGAAGGAGAGCAGGGACTCGCTCCGTATGATTCAGATGGAGCGCTGCTGCAGTACGATGCCCAAACCGAAGAGAACGGTAAAACTTCTCACCGCTTGAATGTTCTTGTTCAAGGCATCCCGGCTTTGGGATACAAGACCATTTGGTTGAAGCCGCCAGCAGGAAACAAAGCGGTGGCGGAGAATTCTACTACAGTGTTCGCAGATTCCTGGGAAACGGATTTTTATAAGGTCGGCTTCAATGAGCGCGGCGAAATCACGAGCCTGTGGGATAAAGAGGCTCATCGGGAAGTGGTCAAGCCGGGTGAAGCCGCGAACCGCTTCCACTTCTTCCATGACCGTCCGACGCTGTGGGACGCATGGGATATCGATACCCGTTACGAGGAGCAATTGGCCGGAGAGGCGGAGCTGATCGAGAAGAAGCTGGTGCATGCGGGTGAGGTACAGGATGTGCTGCGTTTCCGTTGGCGCATCCATAACTCGGAGATCCTGCAGGACATGATATTTTATCATCATGACCGGCGGATCGACTTCAAGACGTTTGTCAATTGGAACGAATCACACAAACTGCTGAAAGTCGGCTTCCCAATCGGGGTTGTTGCCGATAAGGCTACTTATGAGATACCGTTTGGAACCATCGAGAGACCAACCCATCGAAATACAAGCTGGGAGCAGGCCCAATATGAAGTCTGTGGTCACCGCTTCGCTGATGTGTCGGAGCATGGATACGGCGTCAGCCTCATCAACGACTGCAAGTACGGGTATGACATTCAGGACAGCACGATCCGGTTGTCCCTGCTGCGCGCGCCGAAGTGGCCCGATGTCACGGCAGACTTGGGTGAGCATGAGTTCACGTATTCCTTATACCCGCATAACGGAGACTGGAGAAGTGCTGGAATCGTCCGTAAAGCTGCCGAGCTCAATCATGAGCTTCCATGCGTAAGAACAAGCTCGAATAAAGGTTCTCGGCCTGCTGTTCAATCGTTTATTTCGTTCGAGAGCCATCATGTAATTCTGGATACGGTTAAACCAGCAGAAGACGGTTCAGGGTATATCCTTCGGATGTATGAATCCGCCGGAGGCAGAGACGAAGCTGCACTGAGCTGGCCTTATCCTTATGAAAGCATCCATTTATCCAACGCCTTGGAAGAAGAACTCGAACAACTGGATACCGCGGAAGGAAGGTTAACCCTTCCATTCTTGCCGTATGAGATTAAAACCATCAAATTGACTACACATCATACTTAATCAAAGGAGCCAGAACAAACATGGAACAATTCAGACTCCCCAAAATACCAATGCCGGAGCTAGAGCTCCCGCAATCGATTCAGGCGGTTCTGCAAGAGGCTGAAGAAAAGCTGGCGCACCGTCCGAAGCTGCTTCAGCTGTTCAAGAACACTTTCCCGAACACGCTGGAGACAACAACCAAACTGATGGAGGATGGCACGACGTTTGTGATCACCGGCGATATTCCCGCCATGTGGCTGCGCGACTCGGTAGAGCAGGTGATCCATTACATTCCGTTTGCGAAAAATGATCCGCAGTTGCAGCGGATTTTAAGCGGATTGATCAAACGCCATTTTCAATATATTCATATCGATCCTTATGCCAATGCCTTTAATGAATCGGCGAATGACTGGCATTGGAACACAACCGACGAAACCGAAATGTCCCCATGGGTATGGGAGCGCAAGTTTGAGATTGATTCGCTATGCTTCTCCGTTCGCCTGGCTTACCTGTACTGGAAGGAAACCGGCCTGACGGATGTGTTTGACGCCAACTTCAAGTCGGCTATGATCAAGATCATCGAGCTGTTTAAAACCGAGCAGCACCATTTCGAGAAATCGCCTTACTGTTTCACGCGGGATAACGGAATTCCAACGGATTCCTTGCGCAATAACGGGCTCGGCATGCCGGTGAATTATACGGGCATGATCTGGTCCGGATTCCGTTCAAGCGATGACGCTTGCGATTTCCACTACAATATTCCAGGCAACATGTTTGCCGTTGTCGCTCTTCGTCAAATGCAGGAATTTGCGGAATGGGTATTCCGGGATATGAAGCTGCTGGATGAACTGAAGCGTCTCGAAGCCGACGTGGATCATGGGATTCAGTTGTACGGCATTTACCGCCATCCGGAGTTTGGACCGATCTACGCCTATGAAACAGACGGATACGGAAATTACTGTTTGATGGATGATGCGGGAACACCTGGTTTGATGTCCATTCCTTATCTGGGGTACTGCTCTGCCGATGATCCGATCTATCAAAACACCAGACGGTTTGCACTCAGTAAAGAAAATCCTTTCTATTACGAGGGCGCTGTTGCCAAAGGAATCGGCAGTCCGCATACGCCGCCGGATTATATCTGGCATATGGCCTTGTCCATGCAGGGAATTACGGCGCAGACGGCAGAAGAGAAGCTGGAGATGATTGCACTGCTGGAAGCGACCGATGCTGATACCGGATTTATGCATGAAGGTTTCCATGCCGACGATCCGAAAGTCTTCACCAGATCTTGGTTTGCTTGGTCCAACAGCCTCTTCTCGCAATTGGTGTACCAGGCGATGAAAGCAGGGATTCTATGAGCGGGCGCCTGATTGTATTCTATGATCCGTCCTTTCCGGCAGCAGAAGCTGCCGGTTTGCCGGCTAGCGTCGCGGCTCTGAATGCATTCGATGCGGTGTGCGGCGCCGAGGACCTCGCTGAAGCACTGGCATCGTCAGGCGGACAAGGTGCAACCTTTGTCAATTTGCACGCGCCTTATTTCCCGAAATCCGCCTGGAGAGCGATTCTGGACTTTCTGAGAAACGGCGGCGGCTTGGTCAGCGTTGGCGGCGCACCCTTCAAGCGTCCTGTCCGTAAGGAGGACGGCGCTTGGGTGGTGGAGCACGAACAGACGGCGTACCACCAGCAGCTTCATATTCATGAGGTGCTGCCTGTGGACAGCGGGCGTGTCGATCATTTGATTGCAAGCGACGTGATACCGCTGATGGAGAGCAGCCGGGAGCTGTTATCCGTCCGCGATACGTGGAACCTGGTTCCGCATGTTACCAAAAGCAGTGACCTGCCGCATCAAATGGGTTCGGCAGGACCGATGGATACGCGGATTTATCCGCTCCTTAAGGGAAGCACGGCGAACGGGAGAGAGGTCGCCGCTCCGGTCGTTCTATGGGAAAATGTCGGCGGACCTTTCTTGGGCGGACGCTGGCTGTTTGTGAATCAGCCACTCACCGCTTCTTTCTGGGAACAGGATGGAGGAGCAGAGGTGCGCCGCTGGGCCGCATTCTGCGCGAAAGGGATTACCGAGCTGTGGATCAAGCCGAATTATGCGGCCTACGAGTCCGGTGAGCGTGCGATCCTGACCCTGCAGGCACAAAGGCTTGGCCGGAGCCTGCCGGTCCATGAGCCGCAGAGCTGGACGTTCCGCATCTCCGTCAAGCACGACCAAGATGAATCCTTATCATGGCATCATTCCGTGACGGTGGATGTGACCGGACAATTTCATGTGCAGCGTATTCCGGTTATGCTGGATATCAAGCCGGGATCCTATCGCGTGGTGTGCGAGGCAAAAGGACCGGATGGAGAAATCCGCAGGCTGAGACAAGGGTTCTGGGGAGCAGATCCCGAGCTTTTGCAGGCGGGTACGCCTGTAACCTGCAATCGGGATTACTTCATCAAGGACGGCCGCCCGCTGCCTGTTGTCGGGATGACTTATATGACGTCGGATGTCGCGCGTAAGTTCCTGTTCCTTCCGAATACGGATGTATGGGATCGCGATATGGCGCAAATGCGTAATGCCGGCATCAACTGGATCCGTACCGGCATCTGGACCGCATACCGCAATATTATGCAGGTGGACGGACATGCATCCGAAGAGGTTTTGCGTTCGATCGACGCCTTCCTGTTAACGGCGAAAAAGCATGATTTGCAGGTAACATTCACCTTCTTCTCCTTCACGCCGGAGACTTGGGAAGGCCAAAATCCTTACCTCGACCCTCGAAGCGTGGAAGCGCAGAAGCGTTTCATACGTTCCATCATTAGTAGACATAAAGATACGAAGAATGTGGACTGGGATCTTATTAACGAGCCTTCCATGTTTGATCCGCCGCAGATTTTCTCGGACGGTCCGCGCTCCGCGAAGGATCCATTTGAGAGACAAGCTTATATCGACTGGCTGAAAAAGCGTCATGGTTCGATTGAACGTTTGCAGGAACGCTGGAATATGACAGCGGATCAGCTGCCGGGTTTTGACTCCGTGGTTCCTCCGGAGCCTCAAGTCATTAATTTTGACGTTCAAGACATGCATCAAGGGAAAAAAGGCGCGCAATGGCTCGATTACGTACTGTTCTCCATGGACATGCATAACCGCTGGGCCAAGGAATTATATGACGATATTAAAGAGGTATGCCCGGATCATATGGTGACCGTTGGACAAGACGAGGCGCTTGGCGCACAGCGTCCATCTCCGTTCTTCTATGCTGAAGCCGTAGACTATACGACGGTCCATTCCTGGTGGTTCAACGACTATTTGATCTGGGACGGCATCTTTGCCAAAACGCCGGATAAACCGAACCTGATTCAGGAAACGGGCATCATGTACGTGGAAACGCCGGATGGCCGGGCGAAGCGGAGCGAAGCCGAGCTTCGGAATCTGCTGGAGCGCAAGTATGCATACGCCTTCTCCACAGGGGGCGCAGGAGCCATTCATTGGATCTGGAACACGAATTTCTACATGGATAATGCCAATGAATCGCATATCGGAGCCGTCCGCGCTGACGGCACGGAGAAGCCGGAAGCGGATGTGTCGTATGATTTCGGCGCCTTCATGGAAGGCATCCGGGACATGTTTAAAGGCCGGAAGCTGGAAGAGACCGCGGTCATCTTCCCTTATTCAAACGACTTCTCTAACCGGAAGCTCGCTTTTGAAGCAACGACTAAGGCGACGCGGGCGCTTGCTTACGAGCTGAACGTGCCATTCCGTGCTGTCGGAGAGTATGATTTAAGCTCGCTGCGTAACCAACCGGTGAAGTTCATTATTTTGCCGAGCGCGCACAATGTAGATGACCAGGCGTTTGCTGAGTTGATGGATATCGTGAAGGAAACGGGAGCTACGCTCCTCCTGACAGGTCCTATCGGTCTGGATGCATACTGGCATCCAGTCGATCGAATGACGGAGGAACTGGGCGAGCGGAAGCTGGCGAATGTGCGCCGGGAAGAAAGCTTGCGCATTGGGGAACGTACATGGTCTGCATCGTATGGTCATCGGAAGATTGCCGAGCTGAGCAAAGAAATTCCGGCAGGCAGCGGGGCGAAACCGGCCGATGTAGCCGGCGACTCCATCGTGGACGTGAAGCTTGGGGCAGGACGTCTTCTCTGGAGCCCGCTTCCTGTAGAATTAAATGATCGAATCGACACCATCGCGGCTTTATATCGGTATGCATTGGAGCTATCTGCTGCCGATACAGGGCTGATCTGGAATCAAGGCGGAGAACATTCCGGCGTATATGGACGCAAGGTAACGTTTGAAGAAGGAGCTCTCTTCGTATTCGGCTCGGAGCAATCATGGGATACGAACGTTGAGGTGAAGGATCCTTCAACAGGCCTCATCTATTCATTCGTTCTGGAAGCGGATCGTTCAGTCTTGTTCGCAGTAGATGCGAGCGGTGACCTGTTATCGGTGTACCGTCCGGATGAGGTCGAAATCACGGTATCGAAGGGCTAACATAAGGGGGACTTAGCAGAGATGGATCAATCCAGAAAAGCACATATTATTTCGCATACTCACTGGGACCGCGAGTGGTATTTACCGTATGAAAAGCACCATGTGCGGCTGATCGAGCTCATGGACAGCTTGCTTGAGACGATGGAGAAGGACTCGGAATACCGCAGCTTTTTCCTTGATGGCCAGACGATTATTATCGAAGATTACTTGCAGGTGAGACCGGAGAAGAAAGATCAGCTTGAGCAGCTGATCTCAGATGGACGCATCATTATCGGTCCATGGTACATTCTGCAGGATGCCTACCTGACAAGCAGTGAAGCCAACGTGAGAAATATGCAGATCGGGCACCAGGATGCCGAGCGTTATGGCACGGTTGCCAAAATCGGTTATTTCCCGGACACATTTGGACTTACGGGCCAAATTCCGCAGTTGATGCTGCAGTCCGGCATCGATAATGCCTTCTTCGGTCGGGGCGTGAAACCAACGGGCTTTAACAATACCGTCTCCGACAGCGGCTATGAGTCTTCATTCTCAGAGCTGATGTGGGAAGGTCCGGATGGCTCCAAGGTGCTGGGCATCCTGTTTGCCAACTGGTACAGTAACGGTAACGAGGTGCCCGTTGATGAAGCGGAAGCGAAGGCGTTCTGGGACCGCAAGCTGGCGGACGCCGAGAAGTATGCTTCCACATCTGAGCTGCTCTATATGAACGGGTGTGACCACCAGCCGATACAGACCGATCTTCCGGAAGGCATCCGTACAGCGAAGAAGCTGTATCCGGATACGGAGTTTATTCATTCCAATTTTGACGATTACCTGACAGCCGTTCGGGAGAAGCTGCCGCAGGATCTTTCCTCCGTAAAAGGAGAGCTGCGCAGCCAGCGTACCGATGGATGGGGAACGCTCGTGAATACCGCTTCGGCACGCGTATACCTGAAGCAGATGAACCAGCGCGGTCAGACCTTACTGGAAAAAGTGGCCGAGCCGCTTGCATCCTACGCCAGTCTGCTGGGCAAAGAGTATCCGCATCATCTGTTCACCTATGCGTGGAAGACGCTGATGCAGAATCATCCGCATGACAGCATTTGCGGCTGCAGCGTGGACGAAGTTCACCGCGAGATGGTTACCCGCTTTGAGAAAAGCGCACACGTGGCCGAAAATATCGTGGACGACAGCGTTCGCGTCATTGCAGATGCAGTTGACACGAACGCCTTCGAACAATGGGGATCCGATCCGCTGCCGCTTGTTGTATTCAATACGACGGGATGGAGTCGCAGCGGTACGGTCAGCATCGAGCTGGACGCGAAACGGCTTTATTTCCGGGAAGGGTACTCTTTGGAGGAAACCAGCCGCCGAATGAAGGAAATCGATTTGTCCGGCCGTGTGCTGGTTAACGCTCAAGGTCAAGCTGTACCTTGCACCGTTGAGGATCTGGGTCTTCAGTTCGGGTACGATCTGCCGGACGACCGTTTCCGCCAACCGTATATGTGCCGCCGTGTGAGACTTACCTTCGAGGCAAGCGCGATTCCTGCAATGGGCTTGACCACGTATGCTTGGGTGAAGAGCGAAGTGAAGCCTGCCGAGGTAGAATCCTTAATCAGCAAGGCCAATGTGATGGAGAATGAGCTGATCAAGGTCGAGATCCAAGGAGACGGCTCCTTCTCCTTGACGGATAAAAAGAACGGACAAGTATACCGCGATCTGGGCGTCTATGAAAATACCGGAGATATCGGTAACGAATATATGTACAAACAGCCGGATGGCGAAGTTGCATTGACCACTAAAGGCCAGACCGCCCAAATTTCGGTTCTGGAGGATACGCCTTACCGCGCATCCATTGAAATCGTTCATAACTGGTCCATTCCGGCTATGGCGGACAACAAGCTGGATGAAGAGCAGCATGAGCTCGTATATTATCCGAACCGCAAAGCGCAAAGATCGAGCGAGATGGTGCCAATGCGCATTCGTACCGTGGTCAGTCTGAACCGCAGCGGCAAAGGCGTAGAGATCGAAGCCACGATGGATAATCAAGCGAAGGATCATCGTGTGCGTGCATTATTCCCAACGGATCTGCAGGCATCGTCCCATAACGTGGATTCCATGTTTGAAGTGGCGACGCGGGATAACGAACCTGCTGCCGAATGGGAGAACCCGAGCTATACGGCTCACCAACAGGCTTTCGTTGACGTTACGACGGCTACTGCAGGGTTGACGGTGGCTAACCAGGGCTTGAATGAATATGAAGTCCTGCGTGACGGCCGGAATACCATCGCTGTTACATTGCTTCGTTCCGTAGGCGAGCTCGGTGATTGGGGGTACTTCCCTACGCCTGAAGCTCAATGCATCGGCGTTCATACGGTACGTATGGAGGTCATTCCGCATCAGGGCGACGGCATGAAGTCAGGCGCATACGCCGAGGCTTACCAGTTCCAAATCCCATGGACGGTTGCGCAGACCGGGGTTCATGCCGGGGCTGTCGCATCGACTTCCGCACCGCTTGAATGGAGCCATGAAGAACTTGCGTTCTCTTCCCTGAAAGTGAATCCGAAGACCGGTGATCTGATGCTGCGCTGGTTCAATATGGCAGGCACGGATACAGAGCTGAAGCTGAAGTCTTCTCTACCTTCCCAGGGCGTTTATAAGAGCTCTATTCTGGAAGTAGAGGGAGCGGTTCAAAGCTTTGATGATCAAGAAAGCTTAACGCTGCCGGTTAAGCCTCACGAAATCGTGACACTAGGCGTTAAAGTTTCGGTCAAATAAGCATTTATTATATAGCACTGGGAATGATGAATGTCCCAGCCCAGTAAAGCCCGATTCCGAGATTACAGGGATCGGGCTTTACTGTCTTGCATAATGATAGGCAGCATCTCAAAAATGGGATAGTGGATAATGGAGGAATGACATGAAGATTCATTTTGATAACCTGCCGGGGAAATTGCATGAAGGGATCAGCGAACTCTCGGAAATATTGGACATCCGAATCACAGAGGGAGAGGGCTTACAAATTCAGGCCATTCAAGCGAAAGGACCGATTCAGGTGTCATTGAAGGATGGGCAGGGGACGATCCGTTACCAAGAAACCATACACTTTTTCCGTGCCATGGGTGTGTTTCTGGAGCAGGCCAGGGAGCGAGCGCAATTCGAACTAACGGAGGAACCGAAGTTCGACTTTAACGGCACGATGCTCGACGTTTCGCGCAATGGCGTTCTCAAGGTCCCGGTGATCAAGCAGTTTATCCGTTACATGGCCCTGATGGGGCTGAACGGGCTGATGATGTATACGGAGGATACCTATGAGGTGGAAGAGCAGCCCTACTTTGGATACATGCGCGGCCGGTACACGACTTCTGAAATGAAGGAATGTGACGATTACGCGGATCTGTTCGGCATCGAGATGATCCCGTGCATTCAGACACTGGGGCATTTGCAGCAAGCGCTGAAATGGGGTTATGCCTCGGATATCAAGGACCATGCCGATATTTTGCTCGCAGGCGAGCCGAAGACGTATGCTTTTATCGAGCAGATGATCACTGCCGCATCCGGCATGTTCCGTTCCAAGCGAATTCATATCGGTATGGACGAGGCGTTTCAGGTCGGCCTCGGAAAGTATTTAAAGCTGAATGGAATTCAGGACCGGTTTCAGATCATGAATGATCATGTCAGCCGAGTGCTGGCCATCACCGAGCGTCTCGGACTCCAGCCGATGATCTGGAGCGATATGTATTTTAATTTGCTGGCCAACGATTATCAGGGGGCGCTGTACAACGTGGATGCGGATTTCTCGGACGATAACATGAGCCGCATTCCCAAAGGCGTTCAATTCGTGTATTGGGATTACGGACGGAACGACGAGCGTGGTTATGAACGGCTGTATGATAAGCATATGAAGCTGGGCTCCAAGCCGATTTTTGCCGGCGGCATTCATATGTGGAACAGCATCAGTCCCAACCACGGCAAGACATGGATGACCAGCCATCCCGCGCTGCGTGCCGCCAAAACCAAGGGGATTCGCGAGGTCATATCCACCGCTTGGGGGGATAACGGCAACGAAACCAACCACCTGGTCATTCTTGCGGGCCTGCAGCTGTTTGCCGAGCATGGGTACGGAGACGATATCAACGACGAGCTGCTGGGCAGACGGCTTCTAGCCTGCACAGGCATCGATTTGTTCAGATCCCTGAACGCTCTGAAATATATGGATGAGGTTCCCGGCGTATCGGAGGGAAATCACTGGATGGCCAATCCCTCGAAGTATTTGCTGTGGCAGGATCCTTTGCTGGGACTGCTGGACAAGCATGTCGAAGGTGAAGCGGAATCTGTGCTGGCTGGACATTATGCCGAGCTGGAGAAGAGATGGAGGCACTGTAAGGAGCAGTTTCCGGCACCGTTTAGCCGCTTGTATGATTTTTATGAAAAATTGGCGTCGGTACTCATTATCAAAAGCACGTTGGGCCTTACGCTCAGAAGGCTGTACCAGTCAGGAGAAAAGGAGTTGCTGGCCGAACTTGCTACCGCCGCAGATTCCCCGTTGTCCGCATTAAAGCAGCGCATCGAGACACTGCGCATTTCGCACCGGGCGCTTTGGATGGACACGTACAAGCCTTTTGGCTGGGAAGTGCTGGATCTCCGCTACGGAGGGCTGCTCGTGCGAATCTCCTCCACGAGGGACCGGCTTGCGGATTATGTGGAGGGACGTATCGAAGAGATTGAGGAGCTTGAGGTGGACCGGCTGCTGTTCGATCAGAATGGTCTTACCGACAAGCCGCTGGAGGTTAACGTGACCTATCAAGCTGCCGTGACCGCATCCTATTTTCTATAATGAAGAAGCTGCTCTTCCTAGGTCTTTAGGGACGGTTGGAGGGCAGCTCTTTTATTTTACTCGGCTTAATTATTGATTCTTCTCTTGGATCTGGTCTTTCTCGTAAGCAATCAGGGTGATGTCTTTGCCTGTAAGCTCGGCAATCTTGGTCTCAGCGTCTTCAATCGCTTTCAAGGTACCTTCATTCCCATTGAGTGAGGCGATTTTATATTCCTCCGAATGGATGTCCATGGTAAACTCCCCCCCTTAGATGGTTAATTCATGTTATATAATGTATAAGGTATCCTTTAGAATAAAGTTACATACCTGGGGGTGTGATTCATGATTCAATTTGAAGGGCTGCACCATGTTAGCTTGGCGGTTCGCGATCTGAAGAAAGCAAAGGTGTTTTATTCGGAGGTGCTGAAGTTTCAGGAGCTGCCGCGCCCGCCGTTTGCCTCCAAGGGTGTCTGGTACGCTGTCGGAGACCAGCAGCTCCATCTGCTGGAGCATCCGATCAGTGATACGCTGCGGGAGCGTGGGATCGATACGACGGACGGGCATTTCTCGATCTGGGTGAAAAGTTACCGCGAAACAAAGGAATGGCTGGACCGAATGGACGTTGAGTATGTAGCTAATCCCGACAGCGTTGCCGGTTTTGCGCAAGTTTTCGTGCTGGATCCAGACCGCAATATTATTGAATTCGGAGCGAAGTATGGATCGTAAACGTCAAATTTTAAAAAAAGCCAGACACATGAACGTGTTTGGCTTTTTGCTCTTATTTTTGGATGAGGACGGGGGTGTTCATTTTCACCTTGTCGTAGAGCCAGCGAACGTCTTTATTATGCATCCGTATACAACCTGCCGATACGTACTTGCCGATCGAATTCGCGTTGTTGTTTCCATGAATGGCGTATGCGTAGCTAACTCTGCCGTTCACTTTCACATTAATGCCGAGCCAGCGGTCCCCAAGCGGATTACGCGGGTCTCCTCCCTTGATGCCTTCCTTGTAGTAAGGTCTGTTCTTCACTTTTTCGTGGATTTTGAACAGGCCTTCCGGCGTATAGGAGGGTTTTTTGCCTGTGGCGACGGGAAACGTTTTTATGACCTTACTTTTTTCGTAATACGTCAGTTTGTTGGTGGATTTATCAATGACGATAAACTGTGCGTACTTGGTGTACTTACTGTCCAGCTTCTGTCCGGTAGCGCCTTGGGATACGGCGGGGAAAAAGAAAACCAGCAGTAAGGTGAAGATCAGTATGCGGCTAATGCCCTTAATGATGTCCGATCACCTCTTTTCGTTCTCCCCCATATATATGCAGCTATTCGCGAATGTTGACGGAAATGTGCATAAGCCGAAAAATAGAACAAGTTGTTTTCAAAGAGAAATATAAGGAGGGGGAAGGGACATTCTATCTAACATTGATCGTGGCTTGGCTGTACGCAAATACCTCCTGAAGGGATTTCTTCAAGAGGCTTTCGTGTTTACTACGGATGTCTCTTGAAAACGACATTAATGTCGTTTATGATGAAATGAGTTAAAAAACGACACTGATGTCGTTTATAATGAGGTAAAGTTCGTGGAATCGATATTCATGATAAAGGTCGGGAGAGGAATGACTTATGTGTCCACGGGTTAGTGAGGAATACAAACGGGAGAAGAAACTTGAAATTTTGACGGCAGCCAGACGCGTCTTTATCAGAAAGGGTTATACCCGCACGGTGATGCAGGACATTATGGATGAAGCGGGCATGTCCCGGGGGGCCGTATATGCGTATTTTGATAATGTGGAGCATGTTTTTATAGAGGTCCTGCGTTTTGATGACCAAGAGACGCTCCGTTTTTTTGAACCGGATCCGCAATATCCGATATGGAATCAGTTGATGGACTGGGTTCGGAAACAGCAGGGTGATATTTCGCTAATCCAGCATTCGCTTGTATTGGCCAGGGCTGAATTTTTCCTGTCTTCCTCTTATGTTCATGCCAAGAAGGATTATCCCTATTTAACCGAACGTTATCAGCTGACCGTTGAGGCCATGGGCCGGGTCATTCGGAAGGGTCGGGAGCAAGGGGAGTTTCGGCCCCGATTGGAACCGGAAGCCATAGCGCGGTATATAATCTCGTTTCTGAACGGGCTCATGCTGGATACCTTCCAGCTCGGACCGACGGTGACTTGCGTGCCGGAGCAGCTGGAAACGTTTATTCAATCTCTCTGCGCAATGTTAAATCCTATAACAATAGAATTATGATTATAGAAAGGGTGCTTTCTGAATGCTATTTGATTCTGCTAGATTGACTTGTCGAAAAATGACGTTGAATGACGCAGAGCTGTATCATACTTGGCGGAATGATCTCGAAGTGATGCAATCCACCAGTCCCTGCCTGGATGCTTATCAACTGGAGGAAACCAAGGACTTCGTTCAGCATGTGATCCTGGGCTCTTCCTCCTCGAAGAGCTATCTGATCCTGTTGAAGGAAACGGGCAGACCGATCGGCATCATGTCATTGATTCATATCGATACCAAGAACCGGAATGCGGAGTGCATCATCGACATTGGCGAAAAGACCTATTGGGGCAAAGGGTATGGTTTTGAAGCGATGACGCTTTTGCTCGATTATGCTTTTTTGGAGCTGAATCTGCACAGGGTGAACTTACGGGTATTTTCCTTCAACCATAAAGCAATTAAGCTGTATGAAAAAATCGGATTTGTCCACGAAGGCAGCTCCAGACAAAGTTTGTATCGGAATGGCGTCTGGCATGACATCGTGCATATGGGGATACTGCAGAGCGAGTATGCGTCAAAAGGTTGATTTTCCTCCCCTTCCATAATAAGGTAGGTAGGTGAAGACAATGAGGGAATGGGAGAATAATATCATGTCCGAAAATGAAGTGTTATGGATTCAAGACCTGCGCATGAAATATGATAACCGTTATGTATTGAACGGGATTGATCTGAAGGTCAATCGCGGTGAGATGATAGGATATATCGGTCCGAACGGGGCGGGGAAGAGCACGACGGTAAAAATTATGCTCGGGCTGGTTGAGGGGTACACGGGGACCGTCCGCATATTCGGTCAGGATATTTCCGACGGGAATATCGATTATAAACGGAGAATCGGATATGTGCCCGAGGTGGCGGAATTGTACGATCAGTTAACCGCTGCCGAGTATTTGACTTTTATAGGCGAGTTGTACGGACTTACATATGATGCAGCGGATTATAAAGCGAAGCAATTGATGGACTGTTTTGACATGGAAAAGGCCTATCACTCACGGATCGCTACGTTTTCAAAAGGAATGCGGCAAAAGGTGCTCCTGATCTCGAGCCTGCTGCATGACCCTGATCTATTGTTTTTGGATGAGCCCTTAAGCGGGCTGGATGCGAACAGCGTGATGGTGGTCAAGGAAGTATTGGCCCAGCTCTCGGCCCAGGGAAAGACGATTTTTTATTCCTCGCATATCATGGACGTTGTTGAGAAAATCAGCAGCCGGATCATCCTGCTCGCTGACAGCCGGGTGGTGGCGGACGGAACATTCAAAGAACTGCAGCAGCATTCCCATGAAGGGTCGCTGGAAGAGGTGTTCAATCAGCTGACGGGTTTCAATGACCATGCCAGCATCGCTGAACGGTTCGTATCGATCGTTCGGGAGGGAAGTTGATATGGCCGGATCGGAATCATCATTTCGAATGCTGAAGCTGTTGGATCGATTTCAAGGGGTTATCTCGCGAATGGGCGTGGACTATGAAACGCTGCGGCGGATCCTGCATGTCAAACTGCTCATGGACTCGAGGCGGGCACCCGTCATATTATCTTCAAACAGCCGGAAGGCGGAAGAGCAGGACAAGAATCTGTTTGTCAGTTCCCTCTGGTTGTATGGCTTAATCGGGCTTGTCCTGACGCCGTTTGTGCTCTGGAGCGATCCGGAATATCTGATGCCGATGAGCATCCTGTCTGCCATCCTCATGTTCCTGATCATGACCTCCATGATTTCGGATTTCTCATCCGTGCTGCTGGATGTGCGCGATCGCAGCATTTTGATGACAAAGCCGATCGACGGTCGTACGGTCGGGTTGGCGAGATCGATTCATGCCGGCATTTATTTGCTGCTGCTGACCGGGGCGCTATCGGCTTCTTCACTTGCTGTGGGGCTGTTTAAGCATGGCGTGCTGTTCTTTCTGATCTGCATCCTTGAGCTTATTCTGATGAATATGCTCATTCTCGTAAGCACCTCCATGATTTATCTGGTGCTGCTTAAATATTGGGACGGCGAGAAACTGAAGGATCTGATCAATTATGTTCAGATTGGGCTTTCCGCTACGCTGGCCATCGGCTATCAGTTCGTGATCCGTTCGTTTGATCTGATCGATTTCCATTTGGTATTTACGCCGGCCTGGTGGCAGGTTCTGCTTCCACCCGTCTGGTTTGCGGCTCCATTTGAATGGATGTTCGGCAAGGGGAGCGGGTGGCTGATGGTTCTCTCCTTACTGGCCGTGTTCGTTCCGATTCTGCTCATGATGGTGTACCTTCGTTATATTCCATCCTTCGAGCAGTATCTGGAAAAGCTGGCTCACAGCGAAGCGGGAAAAGGTCGGGAACGCGGGCGATTGGACAGATTTTTGGCCAAATTGGTATGCAGTTCGCGTACAGAGCAGGCATGTTTTCGGTTATCTGCCAGCATGTTAAAGAACGAGAGAGAATTCAAGCTGAAGGTGTATCCTACACTCGGATTGTCCGTACTGCTGCCCTATTTGTTCTTTTTCTCCACGATCCGCAATTCCTCTCTGGCGGAAATCGGCAGGGGATCGTCGTACTATGTGCTGCACGTCATGCTCATCATGATTGTAACGGTCGTGATGATGCTGAAATTCTCAGGGAAGCCCAAGGCCTTCTGGTTGTTTGGGGCAGCCCCCATGTCAAACATGAGTCCCTTATACCAAGGTGCTTTAAAGGCTTTTGCCATAAAAATGTTCCTACCGTTGTTCGCTATGAATGCGATCGTATTCCTGATCCTGTTCGGTATCCGGATTTTCCCGGATGTTCTCATCATATTCCTTACCGGCTTGGTATTGATTCCTCTAACAGCCAAGGCAATTCTGCGCAATCCGCCGTTCTCTCAAGCGTTTCATATGGCTCAGCAGAAAGACGGCTGGTGGGTGCTGCTATTCATGATTGTAGTGGGTGGATTATGCGGTTTGCACTATGCAAGCAGCGCGTTTCCCTATGGTATGTTGGCATATATCCTACTGCTGCTCGTTGCCAATGGCTTGGCATGGACCAAGCTGTATAGGTAAGCTGGGGAATGGCAGGAAGAACAGAGGGAAGATGAGGGGGGGACGCTAAGAGGATAAGGTTAAGACCAGCTGCCGAGCCAGGAACCATGCAGGGTACAGTGCTGCTTGAAAAAGATCAGGCAGTGAGGACGGGTCCAGGCTGATTCCCCAGTCTCCTTCGCTCCACCTGGATAGCAACATGAACGGAGAGCCGGGAGCTTCCATGTTATAGGTTTCCCGCAAGCGATCCATCGTTTGTTGGTCGAGCGGAATATCGTTATATGCATAGCTTGGGAGTAAACTGAATGCCAGAAATAGGATGGTTAAGCATAAGATCTTGATTCGCAATGTTATTCTCCTTAGAACGTTTTTTCCAGTTCATAATTACCATACAACTATAGCATTCCGGCTAACAAGGATCCATCCTTCTGGAGTCGGGGATAGAGAACTGTAATAGAAGGGAAGGGGCATTTGATTGGGGAGCCTCTCCTTGGATTTCAGATTATATGTGTTATTTCGAAAATTTTTTAATTGTGTAAGGTAGATGGAGAACTAAATATATGCAAGTGTTTCAAAATGGTTGAATGGGAACAATAGTTCCCGTATAATAGAATTATAGCAAATTAACTTTCTATTTCACTCTTCACCTCATAGATCCATGATGGATTCCCCCACTTATGTATTTTATTACCTGTTGTTATGCCTTCCTGGCCTTATATAATCGAATTAGATGATGTCAGGAAGTTAAATGGTAGAAACTGAGTTTATTCTGGCTTAGTCATATTCACAAGGTCGTGGATTCTTGATAACTAATGCTTGATTTTCGTTTGGTATATGGATTGAAAGTTGCAAGTGGTTGGTGTATAAGTTCTAAGCTGTTCTCTTTTAGAATTTTTGAGCCAAGCCGGAGCTATAAACGACGTTTAAAGTTTGGCATTTTCCATCACAGTTTCCAGACATATAAGAAGTGGCAGGCGCCATCGGAATTGACCTCAAGAATATGCATCATTTAGGACGACTCGATAGAAAACTGAGGGTCTGTCGGTATACCGTTTCTTTATGGACGATATACACACCAGTGTAATCAGGATAAATCGGGAAGTGGCGTAGTACACATTTAACCATTTCTTAGGGTGTAGGGAGGAAATCTTTGAATGGAAGTTATTTGGTTTATGGTGTTTTCAACATTTGAAACACTGGCGATTTATTCACTAATCATGTCATTGCTTAGATTTAAGACAACAGAGTACATATGGCAGGCGTTGATTGTCATGATACTTGCCAACTTACAAAGCTTCATTATGCGCAACGAGCTGCAATTGGATTTTCTCGCCCCTCTTATTACCGTGCTGATCTTCGTTTTCTTATTTTCTGCCATTATTAAGATTCCAGTTATCTGGTCGGCGATATGTACCATCATTGGATACATGCTCTATGCGTTGGTACAGACGGCCTATTTGACAACGATATTCGGATCTATTGACTCCATTCAGACCGATCATGCCAATGGTTATATTCTTCAAATCCTGTCAGGAGCGACAGGACTATTGATATCTTGGATTATGTACAGATTTGGTATTGGGTTTAAGTATGATCTGGAAAAGCTGCGCATTAAATTTGAACATGTTCTACTGATCGCTTTGATTATCGTGGTGCTGATATTAATTGCGATTCTATTTTACCTCAACCGTTTATGGCTGCATCTTCTCTTCTTTGGAATAACATTTGGAATCTTCTTGTATTATGCCATCAATACAGAGGAGCGGGATTCTTATGATCATAGAAGGAATATCAAAGCGGATAGCGGAGGGGATCAAACGCCAGGTACCTGACCATAAGTCCTCTGTTCCTGTTTTGAGCCATGCAATCGCCATCATTTTAAACGTATTGTTTATTGTGGTCTTCACGCTAGTTATCTCTATATTAACGGGTAACGTGAAGCAGGCTGTTTTAGCCTTGATGGGTTTCGCGATATTAAGGCAATTCTCAGGAGGGTATCACCTTAAGACGGGGGCCGGCTGCATTGCATTCACGACAGCATTATTCACCCTGGTATCTTTTGTAGATCTTGATACCGCAGGTGTGCACATCCTTAATGCTCTCAGTCTGTTGCTGGTGATGGTGTTCGCTCCCAGCCGAATCGAGAGGCAGTCCCGAATACCGAAGAAGCATTACGTAAAACTCCGCATGATTAGCAGTGTCATTGTTATGTTTAATTTTGGACTTCAGTCCCCAACATTGGCTGTCATATTTTTGGTCCAGGCTATTAGTTTATTACGCTGGAAAGGAGGACAAGCTCATGTTATGGATCCACAGGATTAGACATCGATTGTTTTCTTTTATCGCATCTGCTCTGACGATGGTAGCCGTATTCGTAGTGAATACAGCAAGTCCCGTATTTGTGTACAGCGGAGAGACACCGGAAGAACTTTTGAAATAAGCCCTGATTTATCCGTAAGGGGACTGAGGTACGTTTTAGTTATGATATAGATAAACGATGTATGAATATGTGGGTTATGGTTTCCGGTACCTTTCTAGGTACCGTTTTTTTTATATGGATAATTGGAAGTTTGGTGTCGTTTGATCTTTCGATACGTATGTCTCGCGAGTTGTATTGGTAAGATTCAAAGTGTAATTAGGGTAAAATTAACATTGATAACAGAACTAATGTTCGCATATAATACAAACAAACATTCGAGTAAGAGGTGAATGCATGATGTTAGAGAAATACCTGGAACAAACCATAGAAATCATATATGAAGACCGGAAAGGGAACATTACCCAACGAAAAATACAGATACACAGTATTCGGGATCAGCGGATACGGGCAACATGCTTGGAGACGGGAAAACCTCGAGTGTTTAATGAACATAATATTCTGTCCTGGAGACCTGAGAAAGGAAGGGGGGCGCATGCTTCCTAATCTGGAAGGAACATGCTGAGAATCTTGATCAAGATCCGACGTTTCGCATCCGTGTCCGGACTTTGCGGAAGCGCCCGTTCAAATCCAATCATCATTGCAGCATAGCAATAGGAATACAGAAAAAAACCTTGACGCCAATGGCATCAAGGGTTTACGGCTATGATCTGTAGTGGGCTCGAACCACTGACCCCTACCCTGTCAAGATAGTGCTCTCCCAGCTGAGCTAACAGATCATGAAATATTTAAAAAGGTAATTCATATATTACCAGCAGACCATCTGGCTGTCAATGGTTTTCTCGTTATAAAAAATCACATTCCGGTTCAGACTAAATACAGCATGATTTTGCCAATGGAGGAGCGTGAATGGCATGGCAGGTGGGAAATCCCATTATTTCAAACGAGCCGGACTGGTGCTCTCGTTGCTGGGGGTATCTGTACTGGGGAGCGGTTGCAGTATCCCGGAGAGAACGTCGGTGCAGCTGGAGCCGCTGCATGGGCCTGCAGCGCCTGTATTGCTCGATGTTTACGGCCGTTCTGTAGATCAGGACGTTTATTCCAACCAGGGAAGCGGGGCACTGGAGCCGGTACCGCCGATGGATTCGGTAGATACATTACGCGACCTCCAACCATAAAGGGGTCAGTAACGTTTTGTAACAGATTGATCATATCAATGTCTTTTGCTCAACAGCGAGCAGAGCAAACCGTCGGCTCGCAAGCTGGCGGTTTGCTGTAAAACGGCCGATGCTATTCTTCATCCCATTTGCGGGAATAACCTTTTTTGATCGCCCAAAAAATAGGGTAGATGATGATGGCTGAGATGATAACAGCCCAAAACATCGTGGTTCCCATGCCCATAAAGGCCATGCTCCTTTCAAGAAAACGTTAGCTTATACTATACAGGAAAATGATTATTTTGTATAATATCTCGATCTGCGATATCACAAGGAATTGATTCTACATAAAGAGGTGTTGAAATGGCAGCAGAAATCATAAATGTATCAACAGAAGAGCAGTTGCAGCAGGCGCTGGATATCCGGAAGGATGTCTTCGTGCTTGAACAGAAGGTTCCGATTGACCTGGAGATTGATGATTACGATCGCCTCGAATCCGATGCGCATCATATCTTGATCAAATCGGAGGGACAGTACGCGGCAACCGGACGCATCACCTATTACAATAAGGATTCCGCCAAAATGCAGCGAATCGCGGTACGTAAGCCATTCCGTTCCAAAGGGATAGGGCGTGTGCTCATGATGGCATTGGAAGCGCAGGCGCGTGAATTGAAACTGCAGTATTCCGTGCTGGATGCGCAGGTGCAAGCGGAGGCATTTTATCGCAAGCTGGGGTATGAAACGATTTCGGACGAGCCGTTTGATGATGCTGGCATTCCCCACGTTCGTATGAAAAAGGAACTGTAGGCTTCTTAAATATAAGGTGCTAATGAGCCGCATCGTTCTAAAAAGAAAAGACCTCGAGTATCGACTCGAGGTCTTTTTAGGCATGAATTTAAAAGTTTGGCAAATTATCCAGGTTGTTGCTGGGATCGCCATCCGCATTGGAACGAAGATGTTCGTCTCCGTCACGTCCACGGAATACGTTCAGGTTTTTGATTTCTTTATTCTTGGCCATCTGTTGAGCTGTCTTGTAGTCAACGACACTACCGTTATCCAGTTTAAGTTCGATGATGTCGCCATCGCCATTTTTACGGACGCCTACGACTTCTTGTTGTGCATTATCCATATGAATCGCCTCCCGGCATTAGTGTTCCCGGGAAACCTCATAAACTATTCATCTATATTGATCTACAATTCGTATACCCGCTGCTGCTCCACAAATTCCATGATTCCGGTCTTGCCAATGAAAGCTTCGACCTCATCGCTGTAATGCATGAGATAGGTGCGTTCCTGAATTTCTTCAGGGAGGCTCAGCAGTTCATCCAGTGTCGTATGAACCTCGCCCGGGCCCTGCAGCTGACATTCGTGTAGAATCACTTCACAATCCCGCTCATTCACCAATTGGTTGAGCAGTATAGGATCGAATACCATGTCAGCACTGTAAAAAATCCGGTCATTCAGATAAAGCGAATAGCTGTCCTTGCCGGGAATATGCTGCGTATGAATCAACTCTACCGAGATCCCTGATGAAATATTGGCCTTTACTCCCGGTTTCAAAGGGCGTACGTCAAATACATCATCCAGGGAGGAGATATGTCCCTGTTGATATAAGCCGCCTTTGAGTGAATGTTCCCATATCGGTTCCACCAGCGATTCAGCAATGTAGAGCGGGAGCTTGCGGTTGTATTTCATTTTCATAATAAAGGCAAGCTCCTCCAGTCCGCCCACATGGTCGGCATGAATGTGTGTGATAAGCACGGCATCCATATCGTTAAATGTTTTATTTAGCTGATGAAGTGCCATGGGAGCGGTAATGCCGCAGTCGATGAGCAGTGTGAAATTTCCGTCATGGATCAGTGCGTTATTGTTATAGTAGTTCTTGGCAAACGCACTGCCGGTGCCAAGCATTTGCAATTTCAGTGTCAATGGATGAAACCTCCTGATGATTTGATGTGCAGTCCAGTATGCTAATGTATATTTTAACGAATTCCACGTTGATTTACACGGATTATATGATCGAATCGGGGCTGAAATGCAGTATAATTCGTGAGAAGAACAAACCTTAAAGCATGAGGAAAAAATTTTACCACAAAGTGCAAAATTGTCCGCAACTTGTTTTTTGACATGTAGTATACACATATAACAACAAGATGAGCCAATGGAGGGAAATGATTATTATGAAGTGGAAAAAAGTGATGGCATGTATGCTAGTGCTCTCTTTAATGGGTGGCAGCACCCTTTTGTTTGCAGATTCCGTCAATGAGCGTGTCCGTGTCTGGCTGAACGGTCATGAATTGAAGGATGGCGGATATTTAATTGACGGCAAAACCTATGTGCCGGTTCGGGAATTTGACGGGGCTGTAGATTGGAATCCCGCGAATGGACAAGTTCAAGTCATCAAGCCGAACGTGCATATTTTCCTGTTTAAAGGGGATACTGTATTCGGCAACGTGAACAAGGGGAAGCTGAAATTCAATGTTTTTAGCCAGGTAGACAGCTTAAACAACGATATTCATTCAGTGAAAGTAGCGATTGAGGATCCTTCGGGCAATATCAAGGATATTCAATCCGAGGTTGTGAAGGACCGCAAGGATAACTTTTGGTTCCGAACCTATGACTTCACGTACGATTTTAAAACAACAGGCAAGTATTCGGTTGGTTTTTATGTAAAAGTAAAAGCGGATTCGGATTTTGTGAAAATTGCTGAAAAAGTCATTACAACGCTCAACTGATGGGGATAAAGACCATTGGCAGAAATTGACCTGAAGAAGCTATCCGTGATACGATACGAAAGTATGATAATTTAACCGAAGTGAGGTTTTTTCAATGAGTGAACACAAACATGAACACGGAGATGCTTGCGGTTGCGGTCACGACCATGACCACGATCACGAACATGAAGAGTTTGTGCTGACATTGACGGATGAAGAAGGAAAAGAAGTAGAGATGGTTCTTGTGGAGACATTTGATGTCGGCGAGAAACTTTACGCGCTTTTGCTTGAACGCGAAAATCCGGAAGCGGACGGCGTCATTCTACGTATGGAAGAAGAGAACGAGGAAATGGTTCTTTACAATATTGAGGACGAAGAAGAATGGAATGAAGTAGAGGCGGTTTACAACGAACTGGTCGCTGCTGCAAACCAGGAATAAGACTCCCAAACAATAAACCCGGTGCGAACCTCTCGCACCGGGTTTATTGTATTTATATCTGTCATTTTAGAATATAGGGTCTGTTTCCACGATGACTTTCACATTTTGGATGCTGCGGTCCTCGGGGCCTTTAACCGGAAGGCCTACTTCGACATGATCGATAATGTAATCGATGTTTTCCTGGGAAATCACTTCGCCCGGAAGCAGAATTGGAATCCCTGGCGGATAGACATAGATGAATTCGGCAATAATGCGTCCTGCCGATTCCTTGAAAGGCACAACTTCCGTATCTCCGTAAAACGCATCGCGAGGGATAAGCGATAACTGTGGAATTTCTGGTGTCTTCACTACCAGCTCGTTAATCTCATTCACATGCATGTACTGATTCGAAAGCTCGCGGAGCGCTGTCAGCAAAATATCGATGGTCTCCTGATTGTCCCCCGGTGTAATGAGGCACAGAATATTGTACATATCACTGAGCTCCACCTCAATATTGTAGTGATCCCGCAGCCAGTTCTCGGTTTCATATCCTGTAATGCCAAGATGACGTACATGGATCGTCAATTTGGTCGGATCATAGGAGTAGGTTGCTTCTCCGCCTAATATTTCTTCACCGAAGCTGTACAAACCTTCGATTTTATTAACTTCATGACGTGCATATTGCGCCAACTCAATCGTCCTTGCAGCCATTTCGCGTCCATGCAGCGCCAAACTGCGGCGTGAAGTATCAAGCGATGCCAGCAGGATATAGGAGGTGGAGGTTGTGGTCAGCATGCTGATGATTGTTTGTACGCGGTAAGGATTGATGTATCCGTTCTTGGTATTCACGTTTAGTACGGAGCTCTGCGTCATCGAGCCGCCGAGTTTGTGAACGCTGGTCGCAGCCATATCGGCCCCGGCTTCCATTGCCGACATCGGAAGGTCTTCATGGAAGTGGATCAATACTCCGTGCGCCTCATCCACGAGAACGGGCACATTGTAGCTGTGAGCCAAATCCACGATTTCCTTCAGATTCGCGCTTACCCCGAAGTAAGTTGGGTTAATGACCAAAACGGCTTTGGCGTCAGGGTGACGTTTTAATGCTTTTCGGACCGAGCTGATGGTGATTCCGTGATCGATACCCACATTGGAATCCTGGGCAGGCGATACGAATACAGGCTTGGCCCCGGTAAAAATGATGGCGGAAAGCACGGATTTATGGACATTGCGCGGTACGATGATTTTATCGCCGGGCGAACATACCGACATGATCATGGTCATGATCGCTCCACTTGTTCCTTGGACACTGAAGTAGGTGTGATCGGCACCGAATGCGTCGGCGGCCAGCTTTTGGGCTTCCTCGATGACGCCAGTGGGCTGATGCAAATCATCCAGCGGCGCAATATTGATCAAATCTATAGAAAAGGCGTTATCCCCTATAAATTCCCGAAATTCGGCATCGGTGCCGAGGCCCTTCTTATGTCCCGGAATGTGAAATTGCACGGGGTTTTTGGCCGCATGTTCTTTAAGTGCGGTGAAGAGCGGTGTACGACTGTGGTCCATGGACGTTGTCACAACCTTTCCTTATGTTTATTTTCTTATGATTTGTTGATTTCTGTTTTTATATAAACAAAATTGAGTATAGCAAAATAGGGGGGGAATGCAAGGAGAATGAACGGCTTTTTTTGCTTTGTCCAGCAACGCTTCAAACTTTAGACATATTACGGAGGAGCAACAAGATCTTCATCGTTCCTTCATTAAAATATCATCCATAAGAAAAACGTCTATCGACGTACTTTCTCAGAAGACAGACCGCGGTTAAAGGAAGATTTTCTTGCGATATAGAATTGTTCAGCTTCGCTGAAAATTTATAAATTCTATAATCTTAAAAAAAGAGCTGCATCAGCAGCCCTTTTCATCCACATATCATGCTCATTAAAACGCCATTTTATAAAGCGGTAGCAGCGTCTCAAACGTTCCCTGCACTTTTTGCACCAGCTCGTCCCCTTCAAGCTTGACGGCTTCCTCGCGCGGGATGCGCAGTCCGCACATGACTTCAGCCTTTTTCACCTGCTTCAGCTTCTCAATCAGACGCGTGAAATCCTCCTCGCTCATATCCTGATGAGGGGTTCCGGCCGGGTTCATGTGATCCATGGACCAGTAGAAATGTTTAGGCAGCGCCTTCGCTGTTTTTTTCAGCTTGGCTTCCAGGTTGCTGGCAAACACGGTTTTGTTGGGGCTTTCGTAAATAATCGCGAAGATGACAAACAGATGGGTTCCGAACATGCCTACCTCAAAATGAGGCAGTGCTTTATAGCCGCGTTTGCTCGCAGCCCAAGCGACCCAGGTGTCAATGGGAGGATTGACAGTGCGTCTAGCATGCTTGGCCACATGCACAAACATCTCTTCCCCAGCCAATGCGGATACATAGGGGGCGAGTTCAGCCCCTAGCACTTCCAGCTTGGGTCTTACCCGTTCAATGAGAACCTCCATACGGGCTTCAAGCCCGGGAACGGAGAATACGTCGAAATCTTGATCTGTAAATCCGGTAACCGTCATGGATGTGATGGCCTCCCTGTTGTTGATGATATCGTTACTAAACTCGGTTTTTGGATAACTTATTATACCATAAGGCGAACGGACATCACGCATTACCCAGAAAAGCTTCACCGTATGTTCATGTGGGTTAAAAATAGTCAATAAACCAAGTTACCGTTACATAAGATGGAGTATAAGATATAGATAAGACAACATCAAAACCAGCCATGGGGGAAATCTTCACCGCCGTTTAATGATCGGTAGTAAACCGGAGGAGGGAGTGCCGTGAATAAGAGCGAGGAAGTGGAATATTGCAACCTGGAGCTCCGGTTTGATCGCCGGCATATCCAGGACCTAATCAAGGAATTGATCCAGGAAGGATATTCGCTTTATTGGAGCGAGAATGATACGCAGTTTGTCATTTCAATCCGAACAGGTCGCAAGCTGGTAAAGCTGCGGTTTCAACGAACAGGAAGCGGTTTTAAACTGGTAGGCGATTATATGATCCGTGATCCCAAACTCGCGGAATGGATGGAGAAATTGATCGAGAATACCCGTGGCCATGCTGTCGTCAAACGTTTCAAGGATCGGCAAATATTGATCGAGAATATTTTGTTTGGTGAGGTCATAAGACTCGTGGAAATATCCGGTTACCGGCAGCGGGTGCTGTTTCAGAAGGGGACGCCGATGACGGAGCAGGAAATGCTGCGGTTGTTTGAATCGGATGTAGGGGAACAGCGATTACTGCTGTCCAGACTGGAAACCGATGATGAGCTTGAGAAGCTCTATGCGGCTCTGCAAGAGGGGGACGAAGACAAAATTTCGGCTTGCAAGCAAAGACTCCGTGAGCTTTCCTTGGAGCTGATGAGACTGGAGTGGTAATGACTTCAACCCGGATACAAGTTTAAAGCACGAACAACACTCCGAAACAGAAGGGGTGTTTTCGCGCGTGTTCTGATTTTGTGACAGGGGTTCACTTGTCAAATGAAAAACGTTAATATAAGATTATTGCAAATCATCTCGGATAGGGATGGGTTGTTTAAAAATATATTGGAGCAAAGGATGGAGAACCAGATGTCAAAACAACAAATCGGTGTGATTGGCCTTGCTGTAATGGGAAAAAACCTGGCCCTGAACATCGAAAGCAAAGGCTTCACCGTTTCCGTATATAACCGCTCTCCGCAAAAAACGGAAGATATGCTGAAGGAAACCGAAGGCAAGCAAGTGAAGGGGACGTTCTCGATCGAAGAATTCGTGGATTCCCTTGAAACTCCTCGTAAAATCCTGATCATGGTACAAGCGGGACAAGCTACGGATGCTACGATTGAACAGCTGATTCCACATTTGGACAAAGGCGATATCATCATCGACGGCGGTAACGCTTATTTCCCTGACACACAGCGCCGCAGCAAAGAACTGGCTGAAAAAGGCTTTAACTTTATCGGTGCTGGGGTTTCCGGCGGCGAAGAGGGCGCGTTGAAAGGTCCATCGATCATGCCTGGCGGACAAGAAAGTGCCTACAAGCTGGTTGAGCCTATTTTGACAGCCATTTCCGCTAAAGTTAACGAAGAGCCTTGCTGTACATATATCGGACCAGACGGTGCCGGCCATTATGTAAAAATGGTTCACAACGGTATCGAATATGGCGATATGCAGCTTATTTGCGAAGCTTACCAGTTGCTGAAGGACGTACTCGGCCTTGACGCGAAGGATCTGCACGGAATCTTCACGGAGTGGAACCAAGGCGAACTCGACAGCTATCTGATCGAGATTACGGCGGACATTTTCTCCAAATATGACGAAGAAACCGGCAAGCCGATGGTTGACGTCATCCTGGATACGGCGGGTCAAAAAGGAACAGGCAAATGGACAAGCCAAAGCTCCCTGGATCTGGGTGTGCCGCTGTCCATGATCACCGAATCCGTGTTCTCCCGTTTCCTCTCCGCGATGAAAGAAGAGCGTGTGGCGGCAAGCAAAATCCTGAATGGTCCAAAAACGGCTGCATTTGACGGCGACAAAGCCGAGTTCATTGAAAATGTGCGCAAAGCGCTGTTTGCAAGCAAGATCGTATCCTACGCTCAAGGCTTTGCACAGCTTCGCGTGGCGTCCGATGAGTACGGCTGGAACCTGCAATACGGCAACCTCGCTAAAATCTGGCGCGGCGGCTGCATTATCCGTTCCCGTTTCCTGCAGAACATCACGGATGCATATGAGAACAATCCTGAGCTCAAGAACCTGCTGCTGGATCCGTTCTTTACCGATATTATTGAATCCTATCAAGATGCATGGCGTAAGGTAGTTGCTTCCGCGGTGTCCCTGGGCATTCCGGTTCCTGGTTTCTCCAGCGCGCTTGCATACTACGATAGCTATCGCACTGCAAACCTGCCAGCAAACCTGCTGCAGGCACAGCGTGACTACTTTGGAGCGCATACGTTTAAACGCGTGGACAAAGAAGGAACCTTCCACTATAACTGGATGGAATAATTCTCCTCTATCTATGGCAGCATGAACGCCATCCCCCCTAGATGAATTAATCCTGCTCTTTTACGGGAGTATGAATACCAACCTTTTTGGATGGGTCTATTTCATTCTCGGAGGTAGGATGAATTCCATTCGCCTGGGGAGAGGTCAGAGATTCAACCGTGCGGGCTTGAGAAGGGGAGTGTGCCTCCGCCAGCTCAGGAAGTCCGTGCATGGCTTCTAAGAGACAGGTGCGGATGTCGTGGTTCTTGGTATGGATGTGGTTTCCGCTTCCGAGCAAGAGCAGCGCGGCTTCGCAGTAACTGTTGAAATTTTGCAGCAAACGTGGCTTTGAAAGATCCAGCAGTGCAGGATCCTTCAGAGCCACTTTTTTTTGGACAAAATGAAGCACCCAGATCACATCTTCGCGGCATAGCGGGTAGGATGGGTCGAGGATCCGACGGATGCGCTTGGCAGCGGAAGAGAGACCGGTTGGACGAGAAGACATAATGAATTTCACTCCTTTCTTTTAATCTTGTATTCTTGTAATTAGTATATGACAATAGGGAACCAGATAGACTCGTTATAATTGGAGCTTTACTTGGGTTACTCGCATCACAACAATTTAGAGAGTCAGGTCCATTGTCGAAAGATTTGGGGCTGTGGTATGATATGAGCAACCTTTACAGTGAAGCAGCAAATGGGGTGTCAAATTGGATAAAGTAGGTAGGAACATCATTCTGATCGGGATGATGGGTACGGGCAAGTCAACCGTTGGGCGTCTTCTGGCAGACACGCTCGGCTACACCCTGATCGATCTGGATGCGGAAATTGAGAGGATGGAAGGCAGAACGATTTCCGAGATGTTTGAAACGGATGGAGAGGCGTATTTCCGCGAGGCTGAATCTGCTGTACTGCGCAGCGTTTTGCAACGGAAAGGCATTGTTGTAGCGTCCGGCGGAGGGGCTGTGCTTCGTTCCGAGAACTGTGACCAAATGAAACGTGGTGGCTGGGTCGCTGCTCTTACAGCGGATGCTGCCAGCATCGTTGAACGGGTACGGGGCGATGCCAATCGACCGCTGCTTGCGGGTGATGTCGAAGATAGAGTTCGGCGTATCCTGGATGAACGAAAGGACAAATACCTGTTTGCGGATGTAATCGTGGATACGGTTGGTCGATCCGCAGGGGAAGTGGCGACTGACATTTTAACGCATTACCGCGGCTAAGATGGTCAGCGAACGGGTTGGGGATGATGATCATGGATTAGTCTCTATGGGTGAATCTGGGGATCGCATTTGGATTGGAACAAGCAAAAAAGGCGGGGATAACGATCATCCCGCACCTTCCATAAGCTTGTCTATTCTTCATCGTCATGCCACTGAAGCATGCCGCCCTTCATGTTGATTACATTAGTCAAGCCTTGGTGATTCAAAAATTCGCATACATGTTGACTGCGTCCACCGCTGCGGCAGATGAAGACAACCTCTTGATCGCGTGGAATTTCGTCCAGGCGATTCGGAATTTCGCCCATAGGAATATGCTTGGCGCCGCTGATCATGCCGGCAGCAACTTCCTCATCCTCGCGGACATCAATCATGTACACATTTTCGCCGTTTTGAAGCCGGCTTCTAAGCTCCGATGTTTCCATTTGAGGGATCGGTTTCATCATATAGACCTCTTTTCTGATAATAAATGATTAAGATCGTAACGATCTGAATTTCCAGTTCACATGAACTATGATAACCAAGCGGTTCTTTCCCTGTCAATTTATCCTAGGGGAGATTTCAAGGTTCGTTATCGTAACATAATATACACAAGGAGAGATACATACGATGGATGTAATCGTCAAGCCTACGCCAATATTAACCGGAGAGATTGGAGCGTTATCCTCCAAGAACTATACAACCCGTTACCTGCTGGTGGCTGCACTTGCGGAAGGAACGAGCACGATCTATTACCCAGCTCATAGCGAGGATAGCGATGCCATGAGACGCTGTATCCGGGATCTTGGAGCCGTGCTCGAGGAGGACGAGGAGAAGGCGGTCATTACGGGCTTTGGCAAATCGCCGCGGGATGTGAAGGAACTGAATGTCGGTAATGCCGGTGCCGTTTTGCGTTTCCTGATGGGAATCACGGCGTTGTCGAAAGAGGTTACCTTCGTCAATACCTATCCGGAATCACTGGGCAAACGTCCACATGATGATCTCATTGATACGCTTGGTCAATTGGGTGTGGAAGTGGAGCATAACGAGGGCAAGCTGCCGATCACGATTCGTGGCGGTCAGCCTAAGGGCGGACAGCTCACCGTTTCTGGCGAAGTGAGTTCGCAGTACTTAAGCGCATTGTTGTTCTTAACGCCACTGCTTGCCGAAGACAGCGAAATAACCGTTACCGGAGATTTGAAATCCAAGGTCGTTATCGGTCAGACCCTGGAAGTGCTGGAGCAAGCGGGCATTACGATTCACGCACAGGACGATTATACCTTCTTCCGGGTTCCTGGCGGTCAATCCTACGAAGCGAAGACCTATACGGTTCAAGGCGATTATCCGGGCTCCGCTGCCGTTCTGGCGGCGGCTGCGGTTACGCAGTCGGATGTAACCATCCGCAATCTGTCAGAGGACAGCAAGCAGGGGGAGCGGGCCATTATTGACGTCCTTCGGATGATGGAGGTACCGCTCACGCACGAGAACGGAAATGTCCATGTGCAGGGCAACCGTACCCTCAAGGCATTGGAATTCGACGGAGATGCAGCGACCGATGCGGTGCTTGCGATGGTAGCGGCCGCTGTGTTTGCGGAAGGTACCTCCCGATTCTACAACGTGGAGAATCTCCGCTATAAGGAATGTGACCGGATTACGGATTATTTGAACGAATTGCGAAAAGCCGGAGCCAACGTTGAGGAACGCCAGGCCGAGATCATCGTTCACGGCCGTCCGGAAGGCGTTGAGGGTGGTGTGGAGATCAATGCCCATTATGATCATCGGGTGATCATGGCCCTGACGGTGGTCGGGCTCCGCGCACATCAGCCGATCCGGATTAAGGACGCGCATCATGTGGCCAAGTCGTACCCGCAATATTTTGATCACATGAAGGCGCTTGGAGCTAACGTAGAATGGGTAAAATAAAGGAATAGCCAGGCGGCTCGTCTATTACGAATGGAGAGGTGGTCTTGAAGCATGGCATTTGAAAATCCTACGCGTGAAGAAATCGCGGATATTTTGCGAAACGCAGGCAATATCGCTGTTGTCGGTCTATCCGACAGGCCGGATCGTACATCTCATATGGTTTCTGCTGCGATGCAAAAACGCGGATACCGGATTATCCCGGTTAACCCTGGTGCAACAGAAATACTTGGGGAGAAGAGCTATCCATCCCTGAAGGACATTCCGGAGCCGATCCATATCGTCAATGTGTTCCGTCGCAGCGAATACTGTGCCGACGTGGCGCGGGAAGCTGCCGAGATTGGCGCGAGGGTGCTGTGGCTGCAGCAGGGAATTATTAGTGAAGAGGCGGCGGCCATCGCGGAGAAAAACGGCATGATTGCCATCATGGACCGCTGCATTAAGGTGGAGGATTCCATCGCTTTGGGCGGGCGTTAAGATTTAATAGGTGTTTTGGAATTATGGCAAGCCTTATGTTGAAGCAGCGGTGGCAGACTGGACACGATCCTGGGCCAGCCGAGGTGCTGCTTGTGAGGCTTGCTTTTCTATGTGGCATTTGCCCTGATTTCTTTTTGACAAAAACAGGCGCAGCGCTTACCATCAAGGATAGAAAGGAGGGCTCGCCTTGAATTGGTTGGGATCATTACAACAGCTGGGCAGAGCAGTTATGCTCCCTACAATGGCGCTTCCGGCGGCAGCTCTCCTGCTTAGCGTGGGGAGTCTGCCATGGTCGGCGTGGGGCTTCGGAACCTTGGGCGAAATTGCCCAGGCAGCGGGGCACGGCGTGTTTTATTATATGCCGTATTTATTTGCCATCGGTGTCGCATGGGGGCTCTCGAACCAGGGAGGACCTGCAGGTCTTGCCGCTCTGGCTGGCATGTTCATCTATGATCAGGTTATATCCCGTCTGGGAGACGGGAGTGTACAGCCCTCGACCTTGATTGGTATTATTTTTGGGGTAATGTCCGGTTACGTTTATAACCGGTTCAAACATATTAAGCTTCCTGAAGCTATACAGTTTTTTGGGGGCTCCCGATTTGTACTTTTGTTCATGGGACTGTTCTCGACGATATTTGCATGGATCATGCTGGGGATGGCTCCCATTGTACAGCGCGGATTAGATGCTTTTTATGATCTGACCGTACATATGGGGGCGTTCGGATTATTTCTCTACGGCATTTTGTACAGGGTACTGACGGCCTTCGGCCTGCATCACTTGTTGAATAACGTGTATTGGTTTCAGCTGGGCTCGTACGAGACGGAAGACGGTACCGTCGTTCAGGGAGATCTACCCCGATTCTTCGCGGGTGATCCAACAGCAGGCGACTTCATGGCGGGGTTATTCCCGATTATGATGTTTGCCCTTCCGGCGATTGCATTTGCGATTATTCAAGAGGCACGGGAAGATTTGAAGCCGAAGGTGAAAAAAACATTCATGCGGTCTGCGCTTGTCTGTTTTTTGACCGGGGTATCGGAGCAGATTGAATTCGCGTTCTTATTTGCGTCTCCTTATCTGTATGTGCTCCACGCCCTGATGGCCGGGTTCGCGATGGTGCTTACCTATGCGTTTGATATCCATCACGGGTTTTCGTACTCAGCCGGATTTATTGACTATGTACTCAATTTTCATTTGTCGCAGAACGCCTGGATCATCATACCGATCGGGGCGGTATACGGCATCGTTTACTATTTTCTGTTCCGTTGGGCCATTCGCACCTTCGAAATCCCGACACCCGGGCGTGAAGAAGGTTCGGCGCTGGAAGGCCGGGCAGGAGACATTCCCTATCAGGCACCGCTTATTCTGGAGGCGCTTGGGGGGAAAGACAACATCGTTCAGGTCCAATCCTGCATGACGCGTCTTCGATTGACCGTATACAATGACCGCCAGATTGATTCGGACGCACTGAAATTGCTCGGTTCAGCCGGCATCATCAAGTTGGGCGGTGGTAACGTCCAGGTGGTATTCGGGACGTATTCTGAGCTCATCCGCGAAGAGATCAATAAGCTGATGCAGCAAGATTTGCCGCGCGTTCTGTTCAGCGCGCCCGTACAGGGACGTATGCTTCCGATTGACGAAGTGCCGGATGATATTTTTGCCGCCAAGCTTGTCGGCAACGGCGTTGCGTTCATTCCGGAAAAAGGGGAACTTGTATCTCCGGTATACGGAACCGTGATGCACGTCTATCCGACGATGCATGCCATTGGCATTTCAACGCCGGATGGGCTTGAGGTGTTGATCCATATCGGAATCGATACCTCTCAACTGAAAGGACCGTTTACAGCTGTGGTAAGCGAAGGGGATACTGTTGAACCGGGGCAACTGCTGGTCAAGTTCGATTTGGCGTATTTAAAGACACATGCCGCTTCACTGGCCACACCTATGGTGATCACCAATCCCGATAAAGTAAGATCTTGGAGCTTTGCTCCATTCAAGTCCGTTAAGAGAGGACAGTCATCTGTCATGTCCGTCGTATTAAATGAGAGTAATGCTGGGGGTAGAGAATCATGATACAAGGCATTGGCGCAGCAACAGGCGTAGCGATCGGTAAGGCTTTCGTACTGCCGCATTGGGAGCTGGACCTTCCGGATTCCGAAATGGATGCTGTCGATTTAGCCAAAGAGTTCGAGCGCTTATATGAAGGCATACGAACCTCCAAGAATGAAATTGAATATATCAAGAACGAATTCAAGGAAATGGTGGGGCACGAGGAGTCGCAGATCTTTGATGCGCATCTGGCCATACTGGAGGATCCCGTGTTCATGAACGAAATTCAAGGGATCATCGAGCGCCAGTACAAGGCTGCCGAGGTGGCGGTTAAAGAGGCGATCGATCATTTCGTATCCATGTTCGATTTGCTGGACGACGAATATATGAAGGAGCGGGCGCTGGATATTAAGGATGTTGGCAATCGGCTGCTCAAGCATCTTCTCGGTGCTCCGGAAGTCAAGCTTCCGGCTGATACGCAGCCTTATATTTTGGTTGCGAAGGAACTCTCTCCGTCTCAGCTTGTGCACCTTAACCCTTCCCATGTTCTTGGCATAGTGACGATGACGGGTGGCAAGACCTCTCATTCGGCGATTATGGCCCGCGCTCTCGGCATACCGCTTGTATCCGGGATTGAGAACAAGCTGGATAATCCGATCCAGACCGGACAGCATTTAGTTGTGGATGGAGATGAAGGCTTGCTGTATTTGGAGCCCGACACGCTGATCGTGGATCGTTATGAAGGGATCCGCGAGCAACAACGGAAAAAGAAAGAGCAGTTGCAGCTCCTGGCAACGGTTGATGCGGTTACGAAGGATGGAACCTATTTTAATCTGGCCGCGAATATGAACTCCGTGAAAGAAATGGAGATTGCGCTGAAGAACGGCGCGCAGGGAGTCGGATTGTTCCGGACGGAATTCTTATACATGGACCGCCACAACTTTCCTTCGGAAGAAGAGCAGTTTGAAGTGTATAAACTGGTTGCCGAGAACGCAGGTCAGGCCTCGGTCGTGATCCGTACGCTGGACATTGGCGGCGATAAGCAGCTGGATTATTTCGGGCTGCCGGAAGAAGAGAACCCCTTCCTGGGATATCGCGCCATCCGTATCAGTCTGGATCGAACAGAGCCGTTCCAGACCCAGCTGTCCGCTATTCTGAGGGCCAGCGCTTTTGGTAACGTCAAAATCATGTATCCGATGATATCCTCGGTAGATGAAGTCAAACAGGCTAATGCCGTGCTGCGGCGTGCGATGGCCGATTTGGACCAACGCGGCATTGCATACGATCCGAACATTAAGGTCGGCATCATGATTGAGGTGCCGGCAGCAGTCACCATCTCGGATTTGTTGGCAGAGGAAGCCGATTTCTTCAGCATCGGAACGAATGATCTGGTTCAGTATGTGCTGGCGGTGGATAGGATGAACGAGCAGATCGCGCACATGTACCATCCGTTTCATCCTGCAGTCTTGCGCATGCTTCGGACGACGGTGGAGGCTGCGCATGAGGCAGGCATACCGGTCAGCGTGTGTGGAGAAATGGCAGGGGACGAGCGGGCGATTCCGATATGGCTGGAGCTTGGCGTTAAGGATCTAAGCATGTCTCCGCAATCCTTGCTTCGCGTGAAGCATCGCATCTTGAATACCAATGCGGCAGAAGCGAAGGGGGAGGCAGCGGCTTGCTTCAAATTGCGTACCAGCTCCGCTGTCGAAGAGCGTCTCAGCGCCTTTGCCGAACGGAGCAGTTATCTGAACGGAACTAACGGTACGGACAGCACGGCCTCTTAAAAAGCTTCAAGAAACGGATCACATTCCAGTTTTTAATTTTTCATGTTTCTTTTTTGAGTGGACAAGCTATATTCACAAAAAAACAGCTGCCTATCTCACCAGAGCTCTTCTTGGTGAAATAAGCGGCTGTTTTTTTGTGGTGCAGGGGGAGCTACTAGCTTTGCTGTGCCAATGCATCGCAAAAGGCTTTGCCGTACGGCGGAAGATCCGGTGGACGGCGGGCGGAAATAATATGACCGTCGGTCACGACCGCTTCATCCTTCCAGATTGCACCAGCGTTTTCCATATCGTCCCGGATTCCCGGTGTGGAAGTAACCGTGATGCCGTCTAGGATTTTGGCAGAGATGAGCACCCAGCCGGCGTGGCAGATCTGCCCGATCGGCTTTTTGTCCGCATTCATTTCTTTAACCAGCTGCAGCACTTTATCATAACGGCGCAGCTTGTCCGGTGCCCAGCCTCCCGGAACGAGAATTCCATCATAATCCTTGCTGTTCAGCTCTTCAAACGAATACTCGGCTTGAGCGGGAACGACATATTTGCCCGTGTAAGTTTTTCCTTTTTCCAATCCGGCAAGATGGACTTCAGCCCCTTCCTCACGGACTCGGTAAACGGGATACCATAGTTCCAGATCCTCGAACTCTTCGTCTACAAGTGCTATCACTTTTTTTCCAGCCAATCTCATGTTCGATATAGCCCCTTTCTCTGCAGATTTCTTGATATATCCGTAAAACGACCGAATACGTCTCTTAAGACTATACTCATTGTAACAAATATGGAGGGCAGTTTCATAGGAGCGACCAAAGGACAAACATTTGGAAACATATCTGGTAAATAAAGCATTATCACAAATTTGCAGGATTCTTTGGTATGATAGTCGAATAGAACTAGTTCAGGTGACAGATTTGTGACATAGGGCTGTTGGCATTAGATTACGTGATAGGATTTGGGGTGGGCATTTTGTTCAAAACCTGCAACTGCGGACAATGGATGAAGTTGGAATTAAGAAAGCTGATTCATGAAAAAAAGACTCGCATATGTGATGTTCCTGTTTATGCCTGTCAGGCTTGCAAGAAGTATGAGCTTCTGCCTTTTATTAAACCGGATTTACTTGGCTATCTCGCTTCGATTAGCAATGAGACCGGTCGAATACACGTTTCGTTCGCAGATGTTAATGAGTCTGCATACGTACTTCGAGAAGTGTTCCGTACATACGATGATGATTCGTCGGTAGAATGGCAGGCACGCTGCATGGAAGTCTTTGACGAGCGGATCAATATGCTGTTGGATCTATTTCGTTATGCCCAGAGCATGGTCGACGGTGATTGGATGAGACAAATTGAGGGGCGTCTTGAACAATTAAGCACCATAAAATCTCTCATTCCTGAAAATTCGGGCAATTATGCAAGATAATTTTCAGAAAATTTTCGCGGTTGTTGGATTTTTCACGCACTTTTTGTTAGGATAGAGGATAGGAACTTCAATACAATGAAGGGAATGTATATCCTATGGCGACGTTGACGAAAATGACTACTATAGAAGAGTTACGCAACACGCTTGAATCTTCGGAGCAGAGGCCCTTGCTGTTGTTCAAACATAGTACCAGATGCCCAATTAGTGCCGGAGCTTATAAGGAAGTGCAAGCTTACCTGGAGAACCAGCCGAACGAGCGGATCGACTATGTATGGATTGATGTCATTGCCGACCGTCCGGTGTCGGGTCAGGCTGCGGAAACTCTAAGCATACAGCACGAATCGCCACAAGTTATTCTTGTAAAAGAAGGAGCGCCAGTCTGGCATACATCCCATTCCCATATTACGGCTGAAGCGCTGAAAGCTCAATTGGACGGCATCTAATGCCGTGTCGTTGCACAAAGCAGTAATTTGTCGTATCATAAATTCAATTGGTATTGAACGAATGAAAATCTATTGGCAATGGAGAGAAGGAATTTGACGGTAACCATTTACGATGTTGCGCGCGAAGCAGGCGTTTCCATGGCGACGGTATCACGGGTTGTAAACAATAACCCGAACGTTAAGCCTCAGACCCGGAAAAAAGTATACGAAGCGATTGAACGTTTAGGGTATCGTCCGAATGCGGTAGCCAGAGGTCTGGCCAGCAAGAAGACCACAACCGTCGGCGTTGTGATCCCTGACATTTCGAACTCGATCTTTGCGGAGATTGCCCGTGGTATTGAGGATATTGCTAACATGTACCACTATAATATAATTTTGTGTAATGCCGACAAACGTAAGGAAAAAGAAATCCGCGTTATCAACACCTTGCTTGAGAAGCAAGTGGACGGGTTGTTGTTTATGGGTGGAACGGTGACGGACGAGCATATCCAGGCGTTCCAAACATCGGCTGTGCCGATTGTTCTTTGTGCGACAAGCGACGAGAGAGGTTCTTATCCTTCGGTCGACATTGATCATGAACAGGCTGCGTTTGATGCGGTAAACACACTGATCCGGCACGGACACCGCGAGATCGCTATGATCAGCGGCACGCTGCAGGATCCGGCGAACGGTTATGCGCGTTTCCAAGGCTACAAAAAAGCACTGGAAGCTGCAGGCATCGAGTATCAAGAGGATTTGGTGCGGATCGGTAACTACCGCTATGAGTCCGGTGTGGAAGCGATGAAGTACTTCCTGGGCCTCAAAAAGAAACCAACGGCTATATTTGCTGCTACCGATGAGATGGCGATTGGCGCTATTCATAGCATTCAGGATGAAGGCTACAAAGTGCCGGATGATTTCTCAATCATCAGCGTAGACAATATCCGGATGGCTTCGATGGTTCGTCCACAGCTGACAACGGTGGCTCAACCGATGTATGATCTGGGAGCCGTAGCGATGCGTTTGCTTACCAAGCTGATGAAGAAGGAGAATGTGGAGAATCCTCGAGTGATTCTGCCGCATGAAACGATTCTTCGGCTTTCGGTTAGTCATGTGAACGAGTAAGAAGTGTGAATGAAAGTTGTTTAGACATCTATTGACTTGAAGAAAGCTCCTGGTTTTAAGGGGCTTTTTTCTGGTGGGATGTTTATGTGTTCTTGAATTCAGGAGGGATATCGGTATGACAACACAGGTTATCGGCCTAATCGGGGCTATGGACGAAGAAGTGGAATTGCTGCTCAGTCAACTGGAGAATAAAGAATCAGCAGTCCGTGCAGGGGTTACATATGCTTCAGGAACGATTCATGGCAAGAGAGTCGTTGTATGCAAGAGCGGGGTGGGTAAGGTGAATGCCGCGGTTACCACGCAAATCTTGATTGACACCTATGGCGTTTCCAAAATACTGTTTACCGGCGTAGCGGGTGCGCTGCATCCGGAGCTGAACATTGGCGATATCGTCATCTCTTCCTCCTGCATGCAGCACGATATGGACGTGACTCCGCTCGGCTTTGCGCGTGGGGTGATTCCGTATCAGGAAGTATCCGATTTTCCTGCAGATCCGTCGTTGATCGAGCTGGCAGAGGAAGCGTGCAAAGAGCAGGCGGTGAATCATTACGTCATCGGGAAGGTTCTGTCCGGCGACCAGTTCATTGCCAGCCGTGAAACGGTACGGACGCTCTACGAGGATCTGAACGGGGCTTGCGCGGAAATGGAAGGTTCTGCCGTTGCCCAGGTATGTTATATGAACAGTGTGCCTTATGTGGTGATCAGATCCATGTCGGATAAGGCAGACGGCTCTGCCCATGTCAACTTCCCTGAGTTTACAGTGAAAGCTTCCAAGCGTTCACACGAAATCGTGAACTACATGCTGGGCAAACTCTAGTAAAAACTTTGTGGATTTGGTAGGTATGCATTTCCAGTATGTGCCGGCATTCAAACAAACTCCCTTGAGCAAGCTCAGGGGAGTTTGTTTTATTTATTTATTTGATATCAACTTAATACATAAACCGCTGTCTGAAACGGATACGATCGAATTGTTCTTGTGACGAAAGCGGTACGTGCCGCCCGATTCTGACCATGAGACAGTTGGCGGGATGGGAGCAGATTTCAGGATCATCGGTTGCATACCACTCCATATCCACGATTTTCATTAACCGTTCCATCATTTTGCGGTAATCCCATACGTTAAGGCCGCTTCCTTTAAGATCCCAATGCCAGTAGTACTCGGTCGTAAACACGATGTAACGCTCCATCTGTTCTTCTTCAAATGCAGTCTTGATCATCTGCTGCCCAAGTCCCAGAGAACGGTAGTCTTTCGCTACCTCGATGGCGCCAAGTTCAATCAAATCTTCCATATTGCCCTCAGACCAGCGTTCCTGCTCATCCGGGTGATGAAACGTTACATATCCAACGATCATATCTTGGTCTCTCGTGATGATGATTCTGCCTTCGGGCAGGCCTGCAATTTCCACCAATGCCTCATGCTGCTCCGCAGGACGACGAAAAGCCTTGAGATCAGGGTGCATGGTTAGTTCGGATAGTTGCTCGGGAGGTACAGGTCCTTCGATGATCAGGCGGCGGTCTTCAGGGAACAGAACATGAGACTGGTATACCTTGCAGTGTTCCATCCGTTACGCTCCTTTCAATTCCATACCCTACTTATAGCAAAAAAATAAAAAAATGAAAAGCAATGACAGGCAAACAACAGCTATGATATAATCTTTTCGACATAAAATCTTCACATTTGTGTCGTACTTAACGATATGTTTCCTTGCGAATTCTAGGGGTTAATGACTCGATGACTGCGACAACGTGACGACCCACCGCAATGTGTAAAATGTATGTTTCATTCAATCATTTTGTAAGCGCTGTCCACTATGAGGAGACCGATTTGAGAATGAGGAGGATGTTATCATGAATCAAACGCATAGCGAAATATTGCCAAGTGAAGTTTCGCATTCCAATATGAAGAGTTACGAGCAGGCACGCTCCGAGTTTTCATGGGACGAAATCGAAAGACATTTTACTTGGTATGAGACGGGCAAAGTGAATATGGCGTATGAAGCTATTGATCGTCATGTAGCAGAGGGGCGAGGAGATAAGGTAGCTCTCCTGTACAGCGACGCCAATCGTGAGGAATCTATTACTTACGCGCAGCTGAAAGAGAAATCCGACAAGTTCGGTAATGTACTCCGCAAATATGGCGTTGGCAAAGGTGATCGGGTATTTATCTTTATGCCGCGCGGCCCTGAGCTCTATGCCGGTTTGCTGGGCATTCTGAAGGTTGGCGCCGTGGTCGGCCCATTGTTCGAGGCGTTTATGGAGACGGCTGTAAAGGACCGTCTGGAGGACAGTGGAGCTGTTGCACTGATCACAACGCCTGCACTGTTGTCGCGCGTGAAGCGGGATGAGCTGCCTGAACTGAAGCATATTTTTGTCGTTGGCGATATTGAGGAAGAGGACCCGCGGCTAGTAAGCTACCACGAGGAAGTAGAGGCTGCATCAAGTGAGCTGGAGATTGAATGGCTTGAGCGGGAAGATGGATTGATCATGCACTATACATCAGGCTCTACCGGGAAACCGAAGGGCGTGTATCACGTGCAGAATGCCATGATTCAGCATTATTATACGGGCAAGGTTGTATTGGATTTAAGGGAAGATGATATATATTGGTGCACAGCCGATCCGGGCTGGGTAACCGGTACGTCCTACGGTATTTTTGCTCCATGGTTGAACGGTGTCACCAATGTCATTCGCGGCGGCCGTTTCAGTCCGCAGGATTGGTACAGCACTTTGGTAAACAATAAGGTAACGGTATGGTACAGCGCTCCGACCGCATTCCGCATGCTGATGGGTGCGGGTTCCGAGCTTATCGACCAATATGATTTGAGCCATGTACGGCATATTTTATCCGTTGGCGAACCGCTTAACCCCGAGGTAGTGCGTTGGGGACACAAGGCTTATAACCAGCGTATCCATGATACATGGTGGATGACGGAGACCGGCGGACAGCTGATCTGTAACTACCCGGGGATGGCGATCAAGCCAGGATCCATGGGACGACCGCTGCCAGGCATTACAGCCGCTATCCTGGATGATCAAGGGAAAGAAGTTCCTCCGTATACGATGGGCAACTTGGCAATCAAGACACCTTGGCCGTCCATGATGAGAGCGATCTGGAATAACGAGGCGAAGTATGAAGAATACTTCCGAATTCCGGGCTGGTACATTTCAGGTGATTCGGCCTATATGGATGAAGAAGGATACTTCTGGTTCCAGGGTAGAATAGACGACGTGATTAATTCGTCCGGTGAACGAATCGGACCGTTCGAAGTCGAGAGCAAGCTGGTTGAGCATCCGGCTGTCGCTGAAGCAGGCGTGATCGGCAAGCCTGATGTAACCCGTGGCGAGATCATTAAGGCCTTTATCTCCTTACGTGAGGGGTATACACCTACTCAGGAGCTCAAGGATGAAATTTACCGTTTTGTGAAGGAAGGACTTTCCGCTCATGCCGCGCCTCGTGAAATTGAGTTTAAGGATAAACTTCCGAAGACGCGCTCCGGTAAGATCATGCGCCGCGTATTGAAAGCGTGGGAACTGGATCTTCCGACCGGCGATCTGTCCACGATTGAAGATTAAAACCATGATCAAGACAGGGCTGACAATGAAGATGGTGACCGCCATTTTCGTTGTCAGTCTTTTTCTGATATCGCAACAAAAATTTTCTCTATATGCGGTCTGTCTATTTGGTATATACGTCGATAAACGTTTTTCTTTAGATATCGGAGAGTATAAACTTCGACATGGACTAACTACAAGCATCTGCTTCAGCTAAAAAAACCAGCCCTTCCAACAGATGATCTCTGTAGAGGGGCTGGCTTTTTAATATAACCATCTATTTTTTCTCAAAATATACGGCCGGTGAAGCGGCAGATTCACCGATTGGATTGACGGCAGTTACTCTAAAGGTACCGCCGATCGGGTTACCAGAGGAGTAGTAGAACTCCGTGCTCTTACTTGAGCCAAGAATCTGGTAATTGCCGTCACTGTTTGGACTGATGTAGATGTTGTAGACCATAACTTCTTCCTCAGGAGCATTACCGCTCCAAGTGGCTTGAAAGCCCTCAGGGGTAGCTACGAGGGTCGGCTGACCTGGTGCAGACGGTACGGTAGCAGCACCTTCATTCCCAAGTTCCAGGTCGATATTGGGATCTCCCTCAGTGACGCCGTCACCAGGATTTTCGATGTCGTCCGGATTCGTGTTGTTATCGCCTGGAACTTCGAATCCAGGCGCTGTGCCGCCCACAATTGCGCTTGGCTCAGATGTTTTGCCGGCTACGTCAACGGCGACAACGTAATAGGAAGTAAACATTCCGTCAGCTCCAAGTCCCGAGAAGACAAGGCTCTCGTCGCCAAGCACGACTTGCCCTTGATGTGTAAACGGACTGCCGTTAACGGACTTAAAGAGCCGGTATCCGACAACATCAGGAGATCCGCTGGCATTAAAGCTGATGGACCCGCTGCCCATCGAATAATGTACGTTTTTCGGTGGGGTAGGGGCTTTGCCGTCATCTGTTCTAGGGTCGACCCTGCTTGGCATCCCTTTCTTGGCGTCCTGCGGGAGATAAGATTCTAGCGATCTCTTCTCACCTTTCATGACCTTCAGGGCGTTCTGGAGCTCCACAATCAGCTCATCAATAGGCTTTTCACGCTTAATTACCATTTGTTCTCTCAACATATCCAAAGGTGTTGCTTCCTGTGGAATGTAATTTACACCCCGATAGGTAATGTACTTCGCTTTTGCGATACCGTCATCGCTTTCGGTAGGCACAAACTTCGCGTTGAACAGATCCGTTACGAATTTATCCGTTAAGGAAGTCGGCAGCTTGCCGCTGTAAGCGGAGACCGTCTTGGACGTTATGCCTTCAGGCTTCTCGAACGTTTTGGTTGGGAACAGCTCCGGCTTAACGCTCGTCACTTCGTTCATGATTCTGGCCCAGATGGCCTGGGCGTGCTTGCGCTGGTCTCCAACGAGCGTATTTTTTTGTTCCTTATATCCGACCCATACGCCAAGCGTAACATCGGGCGAGTATCCCATGAACCAGACATCCCCGTAGTTCTGGGTGGAGCCGGTTTTACCGACGACTGGAACCTCATTGAATTTCTTGTACGTATCCCTGACCTTGCTGGCCGTTCCGTTCGTAATGACGGTACGCAGCATATCCGTCATGAGATACGCGGTCTGTTCGGAGAATACCTGCTCCGGTTTTACTTCGTGTTTATAAACAATATTGCCTTTGGAATCCACGATTTTCTCGATCATGAATGCATCCGTGAATTTGCCTTGATTGCCGATGGAACTGTAGGCATTCGTCAGCTCTTCCACGGTCACGCCGTAATGCAATCCGCCCAGGACGCCGGTTGAAGCATTATAATCGTCTTCCTCCAAGGTCGTGATGCCCAGCTTCTTGGAAAACTCCCAGGCCTTCTCAATGCCGACCGTGTTGTTAAACAGCTTGAGTGCCACCGTATTGGTCGAATCGTTCAGCGCCTGCCTTGCGGTCATCAATCCTCTGTACCCGGCGTACGAGTTTTTAGGGATATGGAATACTTTGCTGTAGTCCTTTAAGATGATCGGTGAATCGTCCACCACGCTGGCAGGCTGAATCGCCCCCGTATCAAGTGCCGGTAAGTAGGCGGCAATAGGTTTCATGGCAGATCCGGGTTGCCGTTTCATTTGCGTAGCATAATTCATTTGTTCCGTGTTGAAATCCCTGCCCTCAATCATACCGAGAATGGCGCCGGTTTTGTTGTCGATCATCATCGCGGCGGTTTGCTCCATTCCTTTTTCGGCGCTGTCAGGCAAGTAGTTGCTGTCATCCTCCGCAATGGAACGCATGGTTTTGTAGAGCGTCCGGTCGATGGTGGTGTACACACGGTAACCGCCGGTGCTGAGCTGAGCTCGGGAAGCATCCATCAGATCGGAGTTTGCTTGCGTGCCTTTAGCGTTCTCTTCGGCTTCCTCGCCCAGTTGCATCAGGATATTTGATGCTTGGCGTTCTACTTCCATCATAAGATAAGGATAAGTCACATAGGCCTTCTGCGTGCGAGGAGCAAGCGATTTTTTGATATCGAATGCCTTGGCCTCTTCATACTCGGCTTGCGTTATTTTACCTTCTTCCAGCATGCTTGCCAGCACGCGGTGTTGGCGGTTTATTGCCCGGTTGAATGATTTCTCGTCAAATTCCCCCTTGCCGTTGAAAGCAGAGTAGGAGGACGGTAGCTGCGGAAGACCTGCCAAATATGCAGCTTGGGCCACATTCAGATCATTCAGATTGTTGATGTTAAATATACCTCTTGCCGCAGCTTTGATCCCGAACAGTTGGTATCCGCTGGAACCGTTGCCGTAAGGAACCTTGTTCAGGTAGGCTGTTAAAATTTGGTCTTTACTCAAAAAGCGTTCCATCCGCATGGCAAGCAGCATTTCTTTTACCTTGCGGTTATCGGTTTTATCACGACTTAAAAAAGTGAGCCTGGCCAGCTGTTGTGTCAACGTGCTGCCGCCGGTTTGAACCGGCTCGTTCAGCACGCGTTCCTTCACGGCGCGAGCGGTACCTTTTATGTCAACACCCTTATGTGTATAAAAACGGTTGTCTTCTATGGATACGACGGCATCCTTAACAAGCTGGGGAATATCCTTGAATTCCACAGGTCGTCTGTCTTCTTCGGTTCTAAGCTGCCCGATCGGTGAGCCATCCGCGAAGTAGGCGAAGCCCGTTATGGCGTTGTCGTTCACCGTATTCTCGATGAGAGCCCTGGATCTTACCGGCTCATTCTCAACGATAGAGGTTACGTAGCCAGCTACGGCTCCGCCGGCGAACAAAACGCCCATCAGACCTACCACAAAGAGCCATCCGATGACGGATCCGAGCACCAGCAGAAAGGACCGTTTACTCGGTTTCTTCTGTTTTTCAGGCTCTTGTTTTTTCTCCTCAACCATGAATGTATACTCCTCCTTTTAACGCACCTATTATAGCATAAATCGAAGGTTTTGAATCATGTGTCCCTATATAGCGTGTCCTTTTTTGAGGAAGATTGACTTTTTCGGAAAGCATATGATACAAATAATGCAAAGTTCATATCGTGAAAAGCTTTGAAGGACCCCAGTAGAAGGCGGAGCTTTCGTTTCCAGAGAGTCGGTGGGTGGTGTAAATCGATAACGAGCCCCTTTGAATTACCGTCCGGAGCTGACCGGGGGAAAAGAGTCGTGCATGCGTGCGGCTGTTACAGTAGTCCGGTTCCGGGATGACAACCCGTTATGGCAATGAAGTGAAAATCCGTTCCCGAGGTAACGGATTTTAATTAGGGTGGTAACGCGAGCGCTCCTACTCGTCCCTTGGGATGAGTAGGAGCTTTTTTGCGTTCATAAATAGAGGGAGGCGTGCGGAAACATGAAATGGAATTTATCGAACGTTCAGCAGCAGGAGGTGGAACGGCAGATGGAGGCGATTTCCCGTGGAGTGGTGGAGATCATTCCGGAAGAAGAGATGAGACAGAAGGTGACGAAATCGGTCGTAACCGGCGAGCCGCTGCGCGTGAAGCTGGGTATGGACCCGTCAGCGCCAGATCTTCACGTCGGGCATACCGTTGTGCTGCAGAAGCTGCGTCAGTTTCAGGAACTCGGTCATGAAGTACAGCTCATCATCGGGGACTTTACGGGCAGGATTGGAGATCCAACAGGCAAATCCGAAACGCGTAAGCAATTGTCCGAAGAGGATGTGAGGCGGCATGCGGAAACGTACAAAAAACAAATATATAAAGTATTGGATCCTGAGAAAACGAAGGTATACTACAATTCCGAGTGGCTTGCGCCGATGACTTTTGCCGAAGTGGTCAGCTTATCGGCAAAGGTTACGGTGGCACGGATGCTGGAGCGCGATGATTTTACAAAACGTTACCAGGGCGGACTTCCGATCAGCATCCATGAGTTTTTTTACCCGTTGATGCAGGGCATGGATTCCGTGGCGCTTAAAACCGATGTCGAGCTTGGGGGGACGGACCAGAAGTTTAACTTGCTGATGGGACGCACCCTGCAGAAGGAATATGGCTCAGAACCTCAGGTTGCGATCACGATGCCGCTTATCGAAGGGCTGGACGGCTTACAGAAGATGAGTAAGAGCTTGGGCAATTACATCGGTATCGATGAAGAGAGAAATGAGATTTACGGTAAATCCATGTCCGTTCCGGATGAGCTCACGCTCAAATACTTCAGCTTGGCCACGGATATGGCCGGCGAGGAGGTAACCAGACTGGAGAAGGGGCTTCGGGACGGAAGCGTTCATCCCCGGGATGCCAAGATGAGTCTCTCGCACACGCTCGTTCGCATGTATCATGGGAGGGAGGCTGCGGATGCTGCACAGCAGCATTTTGTGACCGTCTTCCAGCAGAAGGCACTTCCTGAAAACATCGAGGATTACGTTGTACCGGGCGGAGAACTGGAGGATGGAAAGATTACGCTTATCAAACTGCTGACACTGCTCGGTTTTGCCGCTTCCAATGGTGAGGCCAGACGGAGCATCCAGCAGGGGGCCGTAAAATGGAATGGTGAGAAGTGCAGCGACATCTACGGTGAGATCGTTCCTCGGGATGGGGATGTGGTTCAACTGGGTAGGCGTAAATTTGCCAGATTGAAGCTTTTTTGAGGTTATTGAAAGTGCAGAGGATTCATAAAACGACTGTCGATGTCTTTCTCAGAAGACAGACCGCGCTTAGCTGTGATTTTTCTTGCGAGAAAAGGATAAAAAAACCTGAAGGCCGAGGCCTTCAGGTTTTTTGGGTTCCGAGTTAATCTTAACGGTTGTAGAATTCGACGATTTGCTTCTCATCGATATCTTGGGAAAGTTCGGAACGTTCTGGAAGACGGATGTATTTCCCTTCCATTGCTGCTTCATCAAACTCCAGGTAAGCTGGAAGATGTACGCGGTTAGCCAAAGCTTCTTTGATGGAAGAGAGGCTGCGGCTTCTTTCACGAAGACCGATTACATCGCCAGTGCTTACAGCGTAAGAAGCGATATCGACTTTCTTGCCGTTCACAGTCACGTGACCGTGAGCTACCAATTGACGAGCACCCGCACGGGAGTTGCTGAAGCCAAGACGGTAAACCAGGTTGTCCAGACGGCTCTCAAGCAGGAACATAAAGTTCTCACCAGCGATCCCTTTCATGCCAGTTGCTTTGTTAAACAGAGTTTTAAATTGCTTCTCGCCCAAGCCGTACATATGACGCAGCTTTTGCTTTTCTTGAAGCTGCATACCATAGTTACTTACTTTTCTCCGTTGGTTAGGACCATGCTGACCTGGAGGGAAAGGGCGCTTAGCCAATTCTTTACCTGTACCGCTCAGGGAGATTCCCAGACGACGGCTTAATTTAAATTTAGGACCGGTGTAACGTGCCATGTTATATAGACTCCTTTTTAATTAAAGTTTCATTAGGGCTCTATTTGCGCCGTATTTGTTTGCTCTAACCGTAATCGCCGGAAGATCTGGCAGGAAAGTTCAGCCGCTGTCCTGTCAGTAACAAATAACGTGAGGGTGACACAACCCGCCCAAATTCATGGAATGCATTGCATTCTTACTCAACAATAAATATTATATGAAGTAATGATATAAAGTCAAGTTCAACCTGCAACTTACTATAACTTGGCTTTTGTCTAATTTTGTCGATAGGACCATGGACCTAAAATTATTGTGAAAAACGCATAAATTCTAATGCAAAAATGGGTAGAAAAGAGTAAGATGATATTGGATTAAGTAGTCTCATTTATCTAGTTACATATCGTAACATCTTTTGATGTATATCATCACCCTCCCAACATGTTGAACAGCTGGGTTACCGCCATTCATGCGGCAGCCAAAAGGATCCTTACATTATGAATCGGAACGCCAGTCTTGGATAGGCCTTTTATAATGGTGCAAAGGAGCGCCCAATATGTCAGAAGATCAACGGAAAGTGTATGAAAGCTCTCCCGGCTCTGCAGTTACGTTAAATGATGCCGGGCCAATTCCTGGAAACGAGCCTCGTTTTTGGCTTCAGAGCTTGGATATTACACCTCATGATTTCCCTTATATTCAGCCTCTCATATCAGACAGCTATCTGGAGTGGCTAAGAGAAAGCGCAGGCACACAGGCGATGAAGAGATTCAGCTGGGCCCTTCTTTCTCATGAGGGAGCTTGGCTGACAGGGGCGTCCGAAATAACGGAATACCTTAATGCAAGAGAAGATGAGACGTTATCGCTTGTTTTAAACTCCAAAGAAGCCGCCCAAGGGATGGGGAAAGGTTCGTTTGAGGGAAAAGTGTTGTGCGCTGTCCCGCTCTTCACTCGCATTCATGGTGATGTATTTGCGGTGATGGTCAGTGTTTCCTCGCATGCGATGGAGCCGGAACAGTCACTTATGCTGACAGAAACGTACGCGTTATTGTTTCGTTCCTGCTTCTATCGGAAGCTGGAATACGTATTTGCTGATGATCTGGAGAAAGTTCACACTCAAGCTGAGCGTGAGGTGCACAGGCGTTCCATCATGTTTCAGTATGTAAAGCGGATGCATGTCCAGATTAATGTGGACAGTGTGCTGGTGGAGGCTATAGACAGTGTTCTGGCGCTGTATCCCAAGGCCAAAGTCGAATTGTTTATGTCTCAGGACCATGAGAGCGGACATCCGCTGGTGCGTCCCCTGCTGCTCCATCATTGGCAGAAAGAGGTTTATGTCCGCACATTTATGGAGGGTACCCTCACGATTCATGAACATGAGGAACCCGATTCAATCGTGGAAATCGGGATTCCCATGGGAGGCAAGCAGGGTGTTTATGGCGTGCTCCATGTGGAAGTGGACAAGTCTGAGCTGCCCGATATGGATCTGGAGCTCCTCGGGATGATGGCCGATGCTGCGGGCACCGCGTTTGAGAATGCCAAATTGTACGAGCAGTCCAATCTGATGATTCATGAGCTGCGTATGATTAATGAACTGACACAGCGATTGAACAAAAGCTTGCATTTGGCGGAGATATTCCAATTTGCCAACCATGAGCTGCTAAAGATTCTTGAGGCCGATTACTGCTGCATTTTGATTTATAACGAGGAGCTTGGCGGTCTTGAAGTGGTATCCTGCAACGCCGAGTGGCTTGCCAAAGAGGTCTTTGAGAAGGATTACGGTTTAGGCGGCCTAGTCTATCATTCCAAGGAGCCGCTCATCCTGTCAGACTATCACGAAGAACATCCGGCTGAATCCCGGCTGATGGAGAGCACTCATTCCAGCTCGATGATTGCTACTCCGCTTACTGTAAACGGTGAGGTACGGGGCGTTGTCCTTCTCACCCATGCGAAGCGGCATTATTTTTCGTATGACAGCTATCGGTTGCTTCAAGCCCTGACAAGCCATATTGGTCTGGCTATCGGCAATGCCTTTCTGCATGCGGAAGTGAGAAGAATGGCAAACCGGGATATGCTGACTGAACTGTATGCGAGGCATTATCTTGATGAAATGATTTATGAATGTCAGAACCGTGATTTTTGCGGTTCTCTCATTGTGGTGGATATCGATGAATTCAAGCAGGTCAATGATACGTTCGGTCACCAGCGGGGGGACAAAATTTTGAAGCAGGTCAGCAGTATCGTGAAGACAACGATTCGTCACAGTGATATTCCGGCCCGCTGGGGCGGCGAGGAGCTTGCCGTGTATTTGCCGGGACTCGGCATTCAGCAGGCGATGCAGGTCGCCGAACGGATTCGCATAAGGGTATCGGAAGAGACCGATCCGCGCGTAACGGTGTCCTGCGGAATTTCTGAATGGAACTGGACCAATGAGAAGATCAGCGTGGAGACCCTCTTTTATCGAGCGGATATGGCCCTGTACGAAGCGAAGAACGGCGGCCGCAACCGGATTGTCGTGGAGAGAGCCGAGGCTGAAATCGGTTTGGATTAAATACCCTGCAGCTATTTAGTGGCTGCAGGGTTTTTTATGTAATCTGCATAATGTGATGGGCCGCGGATAGCCTAAGAACAAGATCAACGAGGGGCTGATGATTATGAGAATGGGAAGATCACGGAGCGTCATCGGAATGGTTTTGTTCGTCTTTTGCTTAACCGGATGTGCCTGGCAGGAACAATTGTCTGCCGAAGAATCGTTTAACCGCGCCCTATCGGGGCTGTCCGGCATTGATAATTTCTCTTTTCGGGGAGAAGCGGCGATTCGGAGCGGAGAAAACGGACCGTTTCAGCAAAGTTTGGCATTTGAAGGCAATCTGCAGCATCATAAGGATCTGACACTATCATCAAGAGACAAGGGCACAACAATACGTAGTGATAAGGTATCTGCGGATTCGGTATATAAATCGGAAGGACTTACCGTGGCGCTGAAGCGCAAGGAAGGCAAGTGGAGCGCGCTCTCATCGGGACATGCCGAGGAATTGTGGATGGCCCGCCTGAATCCGCTTGAATTGCTGGAGTATATCGGAAAGTCGGAGAAGACGGTAACCCAGGAACTGGGGGCGGCAAGAGGAACCAAGGTGCTGCGCATTGAGTTGTCACCGGAGGCGGCTGCCAATATGGTCTACGGATCGCTGGATGAGCAGATGAAGGCGCTGGCGGAGCGGATCGAACGCAAAGGAGATCCGCTGTACAGTGAAGATCCGAAGGTTCGTAAACAACTGAAGGCCGTGTGGGAGCGGGACTATACTGAAATGAAGAACATGTTGAGCAGGGCGGATACTGTTTCGGTCTCTCATGTAACCATTAACAAAAAAAAGCAACTTCCTACCAAACTGACTATGGAACGAACATTGTTTTTTGTAGACGAACAAGGCAGAACACGCACGGAAACACTGCTGTCCGATGTTACGTTTACCGGTTATTGAAGGAATAACCATGAAAATTTTTTTAACGATGAACGCTGACTTAGGGCTGTTCGCATGCTACAATAATTTATAAATTTACCACTGTTCAATTCATGTAGGGAACAGTCATCATAAGGAGGATATGACATATGCGTGATCCCAGAATTCAAAAACTGGCTCAAAATCTCGTGAACTATTCGGTAGATATGCAGCCAGGCGAAAATGTGCTCATCGAAATGATTGGATCGGAGCGCGATCTGCTAAATGCCATCATTGAGGAGGTTGCGAATCAAGGTGGCCGCCCGTTCGTGCAATTGACAGATCGTACGGTTCAACGTGCAATGCTGAAGAACGCAAATAAGGAGCAGCTTGAGCTGTGGGCTGAGCTGGATCTTGAACGCATGAAGAAAATGGATTGTTACATCGGTATCCGCGCAGGTGAGAACGTCAACGATATGGCTGACGTGCCTGAGGAAAACATGAAGCTGTACAATGCCCTTTACTCGCACCCCGTACATAGCGAAGAGCGTGTCAAGCGTACGAAATGGGTGGTTCTCCGCTATCCGAACGCCAGCATGGCGCAGCTTGCCAACACAAGCACGGAGGCATTTGAGGATTTCTACTTCGATGTGTGTAATCTGGATTACTCCAAGATGGACCGCGCCCAGGATCCTTTGGCCGAGCTGATGAGAAATACCGACAAGGTTCGCATCGTGGGACCGGGAACGGATCTCAGCTTCTCGATCAAAAACATCGGTGCGGAGAAATGCTCCGGTCAGAAAAACATTCCGGATGGCGAGGTGTACACAGCGCCTGTTCGTGATTCGGTTAACGGAACGATCTCATACAATACACCGACCCTGTACAATGGCGTAACCTTCGAGAATATTAAATTCCGCTTTGAAAACGGAAAAATTGTTGAAGCAACCGGCAGCGACACAAAACGTTTGAACGAGATTTTGGATTCGGATGAAGGCGCAAGATATATCGGCGAGTTTGCCATCGGCTTCAACCCGTACATTTTGACACCGATGAAAGATATTCTGTTTGATGAGAAAATCGCCGGAAGCCTGCATTTTACGCCAGGTCAAGCATATGATGTAACAGACAACGGCAATCGCTCCTCGATTCACTGGGATCTCGTTTTGATCCAGCGTCCGGAGTACGGCGGCGGGGAAATCTACTTTGACGATCGCCTGATTCGCAAGGATGGTATATTTGTTATTCCAGAGCTGGCAGCGTTAAATCCGGAAAATCTTAAATAGATTGGAAAAAATGTTGCATAAGAAAACGGATTCAATGTATCATGAAGGTGCAGTGATGAGCTTTATTCAGATCCTAAAGTTACGGAGGGATTCGTATGTCCAATAACAATCAATCTATCGTAGAAATTTCGCAAACCGCTAGCCAGTTCTCATCCTCCATCGTTTTGCAGGCGGAGAACAAGTACATTGATGTTAAGAGCATCTTGGGTCTGTTCACAACGCTTGTCAACAGCCAAAGCTATGAACTGCATGTACACGGACCTGATGCTGATGCAGCTAAAAAAGCAATGATCGACGTATTCACCAAGCATGGTTTGAATGTATCCGTCGTGGCTGAATAACAGTCGCCAAAAACACCCTTCCATAGAATGGAAGGGTGTTTTTTCGTAGAGAAAGGGTCTATTTTGTTCAGGTCCTTGTATTGAGAAACGATTTCGACTAATATTAAAGATAGTAACTGTGCTGTGATTTTTGACATAGGGGGGAAGATCATGACTTCATCTGATTTACAGGAACAGCTGAATCTCAAAGCGATCAGTCTTCTTCATGAAGATGCAGATAAAATCCTAAAGCTTATTGAAGTACAGATGGAGAATCTGGCGACCCGTTATTGCCCTCTCTATGAGGAAGTGCTGGATACCCAAATGTACGGTTTTTCAAAAGAGGTTGATTTCGCGGTGCGGGCCGGGCTTCTTCCGGAAAGTACGGGAAAGCAGCTGATCAGCAAGCTTGAACGCAATCTGGCGGTCCTGTACGAAGCCATGAATCAATCCAAATAGCCTGTACTTGTACAGGCGCATACATAGAGAAACGCATGTCGCACTCAGGCGGCATGCGTTTTTTTCATTTGTGGATCATACATCATGTATACAGCTGTGTGGGCTGAGCGTTCCTTACTTTAGACGAGAAAGAAGGAGACGCCCAGTATGACGTATACGGCGAGCAGCAGCAGGCCTTCATACCAGTTGGAAGCACCGTCCTGCGTGATGGATCTGGCAATAAATACGGCGACACCGATAGCAACCAGCTCCAGCGTGGTAAACACGAGATCCATCGTATCTCCGAGGAAGAAGCTGATGAACACGAGCACGGGAGCAACAAACAGCGCGATCTGCAGGCTGCTGCCGACGGCAATTTCAACGGCTGCGCCGATTTTGTTCTTCATGGCAAGCATGATGGCTGCACTGTGCTCTGCGGCGTTACCGATAATAGCAACCAGGAAGGCCCCTATAAACAGCTCGCTGAGGCCATACTCGTGACTGATGGGCTCAAGCACCCCAACAAGCCATTCGCTGACAAACGCAACCATCACGGTGGCGACAACAAGGTATAGAATCGAGCGTTTCTTGGACCAGGTGGGACCGTGCTCATGCGGCAGCGCATCCTGGTCGTGATCGTCGCTGACATCTGCCAAATAATTTTTGTGGGTGATCATCGAGAACCCAAGCCATGCGATGTAGGCCACGATCAGAATTCCCGCAACAATGAGACTAAGCGTCTTGGTCTCACTCTCCGTAATAGAGTGGGTATTGAGAAAGACAGCAGGGATAAACAGCGCGATAATGGCCAGCGTCATCAGGGATCCGTTCAGACCTGCCAGCGTCACGTTGTATTTCTGGATTTTAAATTTGAGGCCACCGGCAAACAGGCTGAGCCCGAGGACGAGCAGCAGGTTGCCGATAATGGAGCCGGTAATGCTTGCTTTCACCATGTCGTACAAGCCTTCCTTGATCAGCAGGATGGCAATGATCAGCTCCGCCGCGTTACCGAAGGTGGCGTTCAGGAATCCCCCGAGCCGTTGGCCGGCGTAATGCGCGACGCTTTCGGTTGCTTTGCCGAGAAAACCGGCGACAAAAATAACCGAGATGGCAGACAGAATGAATTGGAGCGTGAAGTTCCAATTTGCAAAGTGGCCCAGCGCGCTAAGTAAAAAAGTGAAGATGAGAAGCGCGGGATTTAGCCATTTTTTCATAACCGACACCTACCTTATGGTTTATGTACTGATGAGTCCTCGCGAGTGGAATCGACGATTCTCGTATCGCTTTCTACAATATACCCAAATTTTTCGAAAAATTATCCCTCTTTTCTGAAGGGAGCATTTGCTTTTTAGGTCCGTTACCATTTACAATAACGGATAATGAGGTGAAGGAGGATATGGCATGACGGAACAACTTCAACTGGATAACGGTTTGATTCGAATATCGGATGATGTCGTCTCGAAAATTGCCGGATTGGCTGCCTTGGAAACCCCAGGTATTGCAGCAATGTCCGGTGGATTGTCCGAGGGCTGGGCTAAGCGGCTGAGCGGCAAAAATGTGCAAAAGGGTGTTACCGTAGAAGTAGGTCAGCTGGAAGCGGCGATCGACCTGCGGATTATCGTGCTCTATGAGACACCAATACATGAAGTGTGCCGCATGCTTCAACAGAATGTCCGCGAAGCTGTGGAAAGCATGACAGGGCTTCGTGTGGTTGAGGTCAACGTGAAGGTCGAAGGCGTAGCGTTTAAAGACGATGAAATCGACGATATTCAGCTTCGAGCCAAATAAGACGAACCATAGGGGGATCGTTCCCCGCTGATGATGAAAAAAATCGAGAAAAAAGACTACACGGTTGCCCGGTAGTCTTTTTTAATTACGGATTTAACCTGCTCCTCTTTCATCGGACGGTTGCTGTCCCGGGATATGCTAAGCACGATTCCCATGCTCAGCATCATGACCAGCAGCGAGGATCCGCCATAACTGATGAACGGGAGAGTAACGCCCGTAATCGGAATGGTATTGGTCACCCCGCCGATATTGATGAAGGCCTGGATGGCGATCAGTCCCATAATGCCGACGCCGGTCAAGGTTCCGAACGGATCCGAGCAGCGAAGCGACACAATGATCCCTCGCAGGATAAAGTATAAGTAGAGCAAGAGGAATATCGCGGTTCCGATAAAACCGAATTCTTCGCCAATGACCGAAAAGATAAAGTCGTTGTAAGGATTCGGCAGGTAATGCAGCTTCTGCACGCTCTCCCCGTAACCGGCCCCAGTGACACCGCCCTGGCCTATGGCAATCAGTGATTGGACCAAATTGTAGCCCGTGTCCGACTCATCGTGGAACGGGTCCATGAAAGCCTCGATCCGGCCCATCTTGTAATTCTTGGAAGCCTGCTCCTGATCTCCGCTGGAGTTAAAGAGTGATCCGACCCCCAGTGTGAGCACCAGGCCAAGCGCGACAAGCGAGATACACCCGAGGATATGCTTGAGGCTGGCGCCGCCGGCATAGATCAGCAGCCCGCTGGTAGCCACGAGGATGAAGCAGGACCCTAAGTCCGGCTGAAGCATGATCAGTCCCGCTACGATTCCTACAATAATGAGTACGGGGAAGAAACCGCCCTTCCATTGACGGATTCGTTCCCCTTTTTTGGTGATCAGCGCTGCCAGATAGACAATGGTCGCTATTTTGGCCAGTTCGGTCGGCTGGATGCCGAATTTCCCCAGGTTAAACCAGCTTGTGGCTCCGTTGGTTGCGGAACCGATGATCACCACAAGAATCAGCAGCATCAAGGTTAGAAAAAACACCGGTATGAATAGCTTCTTGTACTTCTTATAGTTGATGTTCATGGCAACAAACATAACCAACGTGCCTAGGACGGCAAACGCGGCTTGCCGCTTCGTAAAATGCAGCGGATCGTTATTGAATTTTTCATTGAAAACGGCCAAGCTGGAGCTGGAACTGAACACCATGATCAGTCCGAATCCCACTAACAGCAAGGTAAGGATCAGCAGTTGAAAATCAGGCGTCCCTCTCTTCGGCTGAGGTTTGGTCGTATTCATAATGTTCGACCTTACGCTTCCAGAAGAGCTTTGAGCTCTTGAAGCTTCTTGGTTGCCACATTCATAACGGGCTGTGGAGCCATGGATTCATATTCGAGTCCATGCGGGAACGTGGCTTTACCCAGGTATACCGCTTCGATTTTGAGGATGGCGTCCGGTTTTTCGAGCTTGCCTTCAACAGCGCGGGTGTTAATGCGCAGGAAATATTCAGCCTGATTCTTTTTATCTTCGATTTTCAAGTCATATGTAGCGCGGTAGTATTCCCACTGCCAACGAATGAAGCCTACTTTCTCGGCACATTCATCGAGGTAAGCTAAATCGCTGTGCAATCCGTCCAAGCCTGTATTTTCGAAAATCATGTGGTCGTAACCCCCTTAATAGTCCTTGCAAAGTTCTTTAATATGATAGTATGTTTCAGGAACTTGTGCAAGCCTGTACCGCCCGTCACGCTTCAATTGAGACCTTTTATCCAGGGTGAGATTTTGATAACGACAGGCATTCTTCTTTTCTGCTAAAATAAAAGAAAGTGAAAACGCTGTGAAATGTACGCTTTCCATCCTGGTGGTTATATATTCATAGGACCTCAATTCAAGCGAAGGGTGGATATGGCCGATGAATCGCGTCGTTTACCGCACGGATTATTATGTAGTGGAAGAGAACGGGCAGAAGGAAATTGTCGTCATGGACCAGATTCCGGAATCGGCAGCGGTTGTGGCCGTTCATCAAGGGTGCCTGCTCCTGGTATGCCAGCACCGGGAAGCGGTGGATGAGATCACCTGGGAGCTTCCCGGCGGAACGGTGAAACCTGGTGAGGAACGGAAGCTTGCCGTGAAGCGGGAGCTTGAGGAAGAGGCAGGCGTACTGTGCAAGGACCTGTCCTACATGGGCAGTGCCTATCCGATGGCTTCTCTGGCCAACCGGAACGTTCATTTTTATTTCACCGACGATTTGAAGGTGTCCGGGAGACAAGAGTCGAATCAAGATGAGGACGAGGATGTTAGAGCTGTGTGGGTCCCGCTCAGGGATGTGTATCGCAAGATCAAGGAAGGCGGCCGAATGGATGCCATGGTTGGGCACGGGCTGCTGCTGAGCAAGCTTTACGGATTTCTTGCGATCGATTGAGCCGCATATAGCGGGGGAGGATGATGGAACTTGATGAAGGAAGCATTTTGGGAACAATGGTATCCACGGATGGTGGAGTGGCGGCGTCATTTACATATGCATCCGGAACTTTCGTTCCAGGAGAAGGAAACTTCGACATTTATAGCAGCCCGGCTGCAGGAGCTTGGTCTGGAGGTTAAGACCGATGTGGGCGGGCATGGAGTGATAGGAATTCTAAGAGGGGATAAACCCGGCAAGACCGTTGTGCTGCGGTCCGACATGGATGCGCTGCCCATTGAAGACGGCAAGAGCTGCGAGTACAAATCCCGGGTACAAGGCGTGATGCACGCTTGCGGGCATGACGGGCATGCCTCCATGCTGCTGGGGGCTGCAGCATACTACAGCACGTACCCGGAAGAAGTCCAGGGCGAGCTTCGTTTTATGTTCCAGCCGGCGGAGGAAGTCTGTCCCGGCGGAGCGGTAGAGATGATCAAGGATGGAGCGCTTGACGGAGCCGACGTCGTTTATGGTCTCCACTTATGGACGCCGTTTCCAGTAGGTACTGCAGCGAGCGCGCCGGGTCCGCTGATGGCGGCGGCGGATGAGTTTTTCATTGATATTACAGGGCGCGGCGGACATGGCGGTATGCCGCATGTGACGGCCGATGCCCTGGTAGCAGGGGCAGCGCTGGTCATGCAGCTCCAAACCATTGTAAGCCGCACGGTAGATCCACTGCAGCCTGCCGTGGTTACAGTAGGCACGATGCAAGCCGGCACGGCGCAAAACGTGATTGCTTCCTCTTGCCGGATCACGGGAACGGTACGCACCTTTGACGAATCTACCCGGACGTTGATCCGGGAGCGGATCGAGCATATGACCCGGACGGTTTCGGAAACCTACGGCACGAAGGCCGCGGTCCGATATCTCGTCGGTTATCCACCTGTAGTGAACGATGAGACCGAAACCGCGCGGTTTTTCCGCACGGCACCTAAAGTCTTCGAAGCGGATCAGGTCAAGGTCTCGCCCAAATTGATGCCGGCAGAGGATTTTGCTTATTACTTGAAGGAAATTCCGGGCTGCTTCATTTTCGTTGGAGCCGGTAACCCGAACAAGGGGGCAATCTATCCGCATCATCATCCGATGTTCGACTTTGATGAAGACGCCATGCGTTACGGGGCGAAGCTGCTGGTTGAGATGGTGTCGAGCTATCAGAACGGGGACTAGACTTTAAGAAAATCGCAATCCAAGCGCATGAACGCTCGTAATTTGGAAATCCTATTGATCATAGGGGAAGTTCAAATCCATGGATATGGATATGGGCTTCTTTTTTTTCTTACCCTGGCCATGAAAAATAGAGAACCAAAGGTTACGAGGAGGGAATAGGGTGCATAACAAGCCATGCATCGTCCAGCGGGATCGGACCATATTGCTGGAAACCGCTCATGCGGATGCTGAGGCCGCACGTGAACAACTGGCCCAGTATGCGGATTTGATCAAAAGTCCTACGTCTTTTCATACATATCGTCTGACCCCGTTATCCTTATGGAACGCCGCTGCCGGAGGAATGACGGCTGAGGCGATTTGTTCGAGCCTTCAGTCGCTGTCACGTTGGGATGTGCCGGCTGCCCTGCTGGAAGAGGTTTTCCAGCTCGTTGGGCGTTACGGACAGCTGTCGCTGCTCCCGCATCCAACGCTTGCTCGTTCATTGCTGCTGCACAGCAATGGGGAAGCCCTGATGCAGGAGCTCACGTCCAAGCGTTCCCTGCTGGAAATCGGCGTTCGGTTGATTTCGGCAAACGAAGCAGAGGTGCCCTCAGACCGCCGTGGCGTATTAAAGCAGGAGCTGACCCGGCTTGGTTATCCTGTGCTGGACCAGGCGGGATATTTGGACGGGCAATATCTGAACATCCTTTGGCGAGGCGAAACACCGCGCACGGAGAGAGACGAGGATTCAAACGGCGGCTCAAATGATCCGAGATTCAAGCTGCGCGACTATCAGCAGAAGGCTGCCGAATCCTTTCGGGATGTCGGCTGTGAAGGCGGCAACGGGGTGCTTGTCCTGCCCTGCGGTGCCGGGAAAACGGTGATTGGCATCGCTGCCATGCGCGATCTGCAGTGCGAGACCCTGATTCTCACCTCCAACACAACGTCTGTAAGGCAGTGGATCGCCGAGCTGCTGCAGAAAACCACGCTGTCCGCGGAGGAGATCGGTGAATACTCCGGTCAGCGCAAAGAGGTGAGACCGGTAACGGTCGCCACCTATCAAATCTTGACCCACCGCCAGGGCAAGGGGGATGAACAGCAGCATATGAAGCTGTTTAATGAGCGTCGCTGGGGCTTAATCATCTATGATGAGGTCCATCTTCTCCCCGCCCCGGTATTCCGTGCGACGGCCGATATTCAAGCGACCCGCAGGCTTGGACTGACCGCCACCTTGGTTCGCGAGGATGGAAGGGAGCATGACGTGTTCTCGCTGATCGGTCCCAAACGATATGAAATGCCGTGGAAAAAGCTGGAGGAGCAGGGCTGGATTGCTTCGGTGGACTGTACGGAGATTAAGGTGCCGCTGCCGGATGAGATCAGAGAAACGTGCAAGAAGGCTGGCAAAAGGGAGCAGTATCGGCTGGCGGCCGAGAATCCCTCCAAGGTCCGCGTGATTCGGCAGCTCGTGGATCTCCACAAGGATGCACAGACACTGATCATTGGGCAATACCTGGATCAGCTTTATGCCATTGCCGAGGAGCTGCAGGCCCCTCTCATTACGGGGCAGATGACGCAGGATCAGCGCAATGAATGGTATAAGGCTTTCCGGGAAGGAGCCGTCCGTATACTGGTCGTTTCAAAAGTGGCTAACTTTGCGGTTGACCTGCCCGATGCTTCCGTTGCGATCGAGGTTTCGGGCAGCTACGGCTCGCGGCAGGAGGAGGCGCAGCGCCTCGGACGCTTGCTGCGCCCGAAGCAAGGGGAGAATCGGGCTTATTTCTATGCATTGGTGACGGAGGACAGCCGGGAGGAGATGTTTGCGATCCGGCGCCAGCTGTTCCTGATCGAGCAGGGGTATGAATATCACGCGATTCAAGCGAAGCACCCGGCCTCCTTTGACCTCATAGCAATGCGGCATACGAATCGCTTGCATATCCCTGACGGGAAGGGGGCCTCGTGGAGATGATGGAACAGCAGGACGTGACGGAAGCCATAAGTTTAGATCGGCTTCTTCCGAAGGAGCGGTCGGTCCTTCGGCATATCTGGACCCGCTTTGCCGGGCAGAGATTTGATGACGACAAACTTCGCTCGCTGCGGGTTCGGCGCCTAAGCGGCGTGGAAGTACAACTCGCCTTCTTATCCTTGAGGCAGCAGCGGTGGGTTCAAGCGGTGAAACAGGGCTGGGGCGAGAGGCTCTATTTCATTCCCTTTGATAAGCTTCAGATTCTTCAGGAGGCCTTTGGCGATCTTGAGGCTGGTTCCGTTCCCGCTGCTGCCGTGAAGCTGCAGCAAGAGGGAAGAAGCGGCATAGCAGTCGATATGTTCAATGTTCTCGTATATATGGCCAAGAACCGCGTGACAATGACCAGTAAAGGGGTTCTGCATAAGAAGTTTATTCAGAAACTGGGGAGCGTGGTCGGACTAACGCCATCCGATGTCGAGGGGCTCGCTCTCCAATATGACCATGCTGATGTTTACCCACCACATATTGCAATCGTATTGGATCTGCTGTTTTCGTTGGAGCTGGTCGCCCTGGAGCAAGGGGAGCTTAAGCTGAACATGACCGCATTGCGCCATTGGCTCGCACTCTCGCGCGAAGCGATGGACCGATTGGTTCTTTTGCGTATGATGCAGCGCTATGTTCCGGGTTCGGCCGAGTATCAGCATTTCACATGGCGGATTTGTCACTCATCACGGATCGGCGGGATGTGGTATTATGCGCAGCACTTGCTGGCAAACGACAAGGCTCCCCTGAAAGGGGAGCCTCTTAGCGGAAGGGCATTGTCCGCGGAGGATGCAGCTTCATGGCTCCGTTTATTGACCGGCTGCGGTTACACCGATCTTGGCATGGATCACGATGGTCAATTACTGTTCCGGTGGCGTATGGATCCCTGCTCCTTATTGAGTGGAAGCGGCCAGGATAACACCGGATCTTCGGGGCTGTTTATTCAGCCGGATTTTGATATATTGATTCCGCCTGACGTGCCTTATACGGTCAAATTCACGGCTGCTTGCTGCACGGAGCGTTTCTCGGATGACGTAATGACGGTCTATCGTCTAACCAGGGATTCGGTGTTTCAGGCGGCGATAGCAGGAATGGGGCCGGAAGCGATCACGGCATTTTTCACGGAGCATGCAGCCGCGGAATTTCCCGAGAACGTGCACGCCGCTCTGCGTCAGTGGGGCAAGGAGTTTGAGAGCGCGGGGAAGAATGAGTCTTTACGGTATACCGGTGCAGCTCCGAAAGATGAAACGGCAATCGGGGCCGGTGATAAAGGAGAAAACCGTTTCGCTTTGTCGGTTTATCCTGGCAGCCCTTCCTGCGGATTGATTCGCCCAGCGCGCAGCGAGCTTGCTCTTGAAATGGACGACAGCCTTCCCGATAAAGCGTCAATCGTTCCGGATTTGAACCGGATTCCCATCATGTGGACACGGGATTGGCGCTCTTATCACGGTTCCACGGCCAAGCAAATGATGGAGCAGGCGCTTGAATTGTCAGCCAAATTAGAAATAGCGGTCGACGGCAGCCGGATGGAGTTTATTCCATTTCAGCTCGAACGGCAGCCATGGAAAATTTCGGGAGCGTTATACGATCCGGATTCCGATACCGATTCCGAAATGACGGGAACCGTGGTGCAGTTAGGCGAAGGGGAATGGAAGGAAATGCGGCTTGTGATTCCTTAAAAGCGTATGAATTCCCCCTTCTTAAGATACGAGCGTTATGCTATGATGAAAGAGTCCACGAACAAAGCAGTGGGCCAAACTAATAGAAAAGCGGGATGAGTTCATGAGCGTATCGGAAATAAACACGGTCGATATGGCCGAGGTGCTCACCTATGCCTATGAAATAGGCGACATGATTAATGCTTCCGTCGAAGTGGCGGATTATCTATATTGGAAGCAGGCAGTTGAGGGTGACCCTACGATTCAGGCTTTGATCAGAAAGCTTGATTCCAAAAAAGAACTGTTCGAAGAGACTCAGCGGTTCGGTCACTTTCACCCGAATTACCATTCGGCCAAGGATGAAGTAGCCGCAGTGGAAGCGGAGCTTGAGGCTTTCGAGCCTGTAGCCCGGTTCAAGCAGGCGGAGAAGAATCTGGACGATCTGCTGCATTCGATGTCGGAGAAGATTGCTTTTTCGGTTTCGGAGAGCATCAAGGTTCCGGGCAACGATCCTCTTCCCAAGAAGGGGTGCGGCAGCGGCGGAGCTTGTTCGTGCGGATAATAGGCATAGACTAGAGATAGAGACGAAAGTGAGGCGAGGAGCTTAGGATGTTGGCTGAACGGACCGGTTTTATTATATGGGTCAGCGATGTAAAGGCAGCAAGGAATTTGGAGAAATACGGCAGCGTGCACTATATATCACGCCGCATGCACTATGTTGTCATGTACGTCAATGCTGACCGCGCCGAGGAAACAATGAAGAACATCCGGAGATTGTCCTACGTTCGTAAGATCGAGCGCTCCTACCGGAATGAGATTAAGACAGAGTACAGCAGCAAAGGGCCGGATAAAGCGAAGTTTTACGGTCCTTAGCATGATGTGCCTGTCGAGAATCTAACGCAAATCGCATAAGTTAGCGAAAAGAGCGTAAAGCGGCCCCCGCAGGGGCCGCTTTTTTTAAGATATCGGAAAGTATTAAATTCGAGCATGTGTATATCCTCATAAAGTTTATTACGAATGGATGGCGATAGATTGGCATAAATCAGAAACTTGTTTGATAAAATAGTATAAGTAAGGTACAATTTACATTTTAATCAAGCCATCATTCCAGGCGACGTCAGCGCCTAACGCACAGGATACAACTAGAGATATTTCTAAATTTTCGGTGATTGTTCACAAGAAGCGAGGTTTCAATCTTGTGAATGCCAGTGGAATGATGTAATATGTTGGGTATATATACATAGATACAAAGACCCATTTGGTGGAGAGTGATATTCCATGCGCGACAAAGGGACTGAGCGGTGGAGCACCTATGAGCCGTTTTATATTACGTTAAATGATAAAAAGGTAGCCGACATCGTCATTACCAATCATGCGAAGAGCCGTTATACGGACCGGGTTCAGGGTAACGACACCTCCCATGAGGAAATCGGGACTTGGATGTGGGAGTGCCTGAAGCAGGACCGGATCGTGCCGTATTACCGCAACGAACAGGATGTCTATCTGATTGACGATGACCTGGTGGTTGTGGCGGAGTTTTCGGAGCTGGAGCATGAACGTGATTTGATTGGCAATCCGCTGCATCGGATGATTATTGTAACTTTTTTGGGACGTATGTCAGAAACCATTGAGCTTCGAGACCTGAAGTCGTATTACTCATGGCTTCGCCATTCACGTCGTATGACACTGATTAAGAACAGCCGTAAACGTAAATAAAGAAATAGAGTCATCATATGGCATGCGAGCGTAAGCGCGGATGTCTTTTTTGTATGCTCCGCCGTGATCCGTTACAATGATAAAAACAAAAGAGGCAGCGAGAGGGGAACCGATGCTATGAACTTTCATCAGCTACATATTTTTTATACGGTAGCAGAGCGCGGGAGTTTTTCCGCTGCTGCCCAGGCGCTTCATATGAGCCAGCCGGCTGTAACGATGCAGGTGCAATCGCTGGAGGAGTATTTTGGGACAAAACTCCTCATTCGTTCCACCAAGCGCATGGAATTGTCCGAGGCTGGAAGGACGCTGCTTCCTTTTGCCCGCAAGAGCCTGGAGCTGTCGCAGGAAACGGACGCGGCGATGGCGGCTTTCTCGAATAAGCTTCAGGGAAGGCTGCAACTGGGGGCAAGCCTGACCATTGGGGAGTACGTGCTGCCCCGATTGCTGGGGCCCTTCGGCCGGGAATATCCGGATATATCCATCATGCTTAAAGTGATGAACACCACGCAGATTCTCGAGGAAATCGCTGGCCATCAATTGAATTTTGGGCTGATTGAGGCACCTGTGGAGCATCCGGATATGGTCCTGGATTCGGTCATGGAGGATGAGCTCAAACTGATCGTTCCTTCCGGCCATCCTTTAGCAGCAAGGGAGGATGCGATATATTTGGATGACGTGCTGAAATATCCGTTTGTGCTTCGCGAGAAGGGGTCTGGCACACGGAAGGTGATGGAGGATGTGCTGCTGGAACGGGGGTACGATCCCGAAAGCATCCGAACGGTGATGGAGCTAGGGAGTACGGGAGCGGTGAAATCGGCGGTAGAGGAAGGGCTCGGCATTACGATGCTGTCGACCTCAACGGTCAAGCATGAAACCGCGCTCGGATTAGTCAAAATGATCGATATTGCGGATGCCTCGTTTAAACGCAACTTTTATTCCATTCAGTTACGGTCCGCGCTGCTGCCGATGTCGGCAATGACGTTTTTGGCCTATTTAAGGGAACGCCAGCGAACCCAGCGATAAAGAACACCCGCACTTACAACGAAAGGGGATTGAATATTATGGATAAATCGATGGATCGGACGGGCTGCGACCTCCATTCCCACACCCAGGCTTCGGACGGGATGAATACACCTTCGGAGAACGTGCAGCTTGCTTTCGAGCGGGGACTTGGGGCTCTAGCTATAACGGATCATGACACCGTAGCCGGTGTCGAGGAGGCGCTGCAAGCCGGAGAACGCCTGAACATGGTCGTGGTCCCCGGCGTAGAAATCAGTACCATGGCAGGCGGGACGGATATTCACGTTCTGGGTTATTACATAGATTACCGGGATCCCGTATTTCTGGAGCGGCTGGCAGAGCTGCGTCGAACGAGGGAGAAGCGCAATGAGAAGATCGTGGCCAAGCTCCGTGAGCTTGGCATCGTGCTGACGATGGAAGAAGTGATCGGAGGTTTGGGACGGCCGCTGGAACCCGATGAGAGCATCGGACGCCCGCATATTGCGGATGCGCTGGTCCTTAAGGGTCATGCCCTCGATCTAAGGGATGCCTTCGACCGTTATCTCGCACAGGGCGCAGCTGCTTATGTGCCGCAGCCGCGGATTCATCCCAAGGAAGCCTGCGAATGGATACGTGAAGCCGGGGGCGTGCCGGTGCTTGCACACCCTGGACTCTACGACGATGATGCGTTGGTGAGAGCTATCATTGAAGAGGCTGCTTTCAAAGGGATTGAAGTCTATCATTCGGACCATGGGGCAGCGGAGGAGAAACGCTACTTGGCGATGGCCGAGGAATACGGTTTGATCGTGACCGCCGGATCGGATTACCATGGCGAGAGGCAGGGCCAGGTATTCCATGGGGATATCGGCAGCCGTCAGGTATCCATCGAGGTATTGAACCAGCTTCAACAGGTGCGGGCAAGGAGCTAAGATCGACAATACTGCCCGGTTTCGAGCGGATTAAGTTGGTGCTGCTAAGGCGGATTCGTATAGGTGAATCCCGGCATGACAGTAAGAAAAAAACGGGTATCCCGGCTGGTCATACGACCTCTCGGGGTACCCGTTTTTGGTTAAGCCAACGATATATCGATGTCTTTGGTCATCTTAATTGCGATTGTTTTTTACCGAATTGGGCATCGCTTTGATTCGCTGCTCGTCTGGCGTGACGAACAGTGTTTTCTGATTGTCATAAATAACAAATCCGGGCTTGGCTCCATTCGGCTTGCGTACATGGCGAATGAGCGTGTAGTCGACGGGCACGCTGCTGGATTCTTTGGCCTGACTGTAATAAGCAGCCAGCTGTGCCGCTTCCTGCAGCGTTGCATCCCCGTACTCGCTGCTTCGGATGACCACGTGGGAGCCCGGGATATCCTTGGTGTGCAGCCACGTATCGTTTGAGGAAGCGAGACGGTTGGTTACGTACTCGTTTTGAAGGTTATTTTTGCCTACATAAAGCTCGATGCCTTCGGATGAAGTATAGACGTGGAGCGTCGGCTTGTCGTTTTTCTTCTTTTTCTTCGTTTTACGATTGCGGTCTCTCAAGTATCCCTGCTGGATCAGCTCGTCCCGGATTTCATCGATGTCGCTCAAGGAAGCATGCGACAGCTGCTGCAGCAGATTCTCGATATAGTTGATCTCTTCGCGGGTTTTGATTAACTGTTCGTCAATGACCGCGAGGCTGTTCTTGTACTTGTTATATTTTTTAAAATAGCGCTGCGCATTGTCCGACGGAGTCAGGAGCGGATCCAGCGGGATGGTGACGGTCGCCTGCTCTTCATCATAGAAGTTAACCAGCTTGGCTTCACGGTCGCCCTTCTGAATCTGGTGGAGCGAAGCGAAGAGAAGCTCGCCAAAGATCCGATACCGGTCGGCATCCCCGGCTTCTTCCAAGTCCTTGTTCAGATTATCCAGCTTCTTGATGTTCTTCGACCGTTCATTCTGCAGGAATCGGAGGAGGTCGCTGACCTTCTGTTTAACTGTATCCCGCTGAGCTTTATCTCCGTAATAATCCTCCATGCATCGACTGACCGATTCGTAGGTTGTAGTCTCGTCCACCAGCAATGTCAGCGGAATGACGGAGAACACCGACTTCCCCTTGGCATTGACGCCTGTAACCGGCGTATATTGATGGTTGCGGACTTGTTCCATGATCTCATCAAATGCGCTCCACAGGCTGCCGCAATCTTTTTCCCCTTCAAGCCCGCCTGGACTGCTTCCCCCTGCGCGGTGGGCAATTTCCTGGGCCGCGAGCGGACTAAGGCCGCTGAATGCGCCGACCAGCCATGGAACGGCCTGCTCCTCGTTCATCAGACAAGATTCCCGGAAGGCTTCCTGCCCGGTTTCGAGCGGATTGAGCTTGTGCTGCTCCGGCGGATTCGTATAAGAGAATCCCGGCATGACCACTCGATAGCTGCTGATGGCAGGCGTCACATGGTGGATGCCGTCCAGTATGGTGCCGCTTGCGGGATCGAGCAGAATGATGTTGCTGTGTCTGCCCATCAGCTCAACGATGATTTTCTTGGAGGAAATATCGCCGAGTTCGTCACGCTGCCGGATCGTAAGATGAATAATCCGTTCCATGCCCACCTGCTGGATGTCCTCGATGATGCCGCTCTCGCAATGCTTGCGCAGAATCATGCAAAACATAGGGGCTTCGGCCGGATTCAGAAAGGTCTCCTGTGTCAGATGGACCCTGGGATACGTGGGGTTTGCGGATAGCAGCAGCTTGGCGTTACCTTGCTGGGTGCGTATATGAAATACGATGTCCCGATCGTTCGGTTGATATATTTTATTGATCCGTGCGCCCCGGCATGATTGAAGCTCATGCACGATCGCACGCGTGACAATGCCGTCTAATGCCATCCTTCATTCTCCTATCTGTCTGTTACCCTTCCTATCGTACTTCTCTATGATGCCATATTTCCCTCAAAAACTTAAGGCCCCTTCTGTGATAATTCAGGACCTGTCCGAATACATTTACGTAGAAAGGGTGGAAAAGCTGTCATCCGCCGGAGCAAACAACCGGGAGGGAAAGGAAGCATGGAACAAAAGCAATGGCACCAAATGGATACGGATGAATTGCAGCAAGTGCTGCATATGCATCCGGAGCAGGGCCTCACGGAAGAGGAAGCCGGGGAGAGACGAAAAAAAAGTGGCTATAATGAGCTCTCCGAGGGCGTTAAAATTTCTCCATTTGTTCTGTTCTTGAATCAATTTAAGGATTTCATGGTGTTGGTGCTCCTTGGCGCCACCCTGGTATCCGGTCTGCTGGGCGAGTATTTGGATGCCGTCACGATTGTAGCCATCATCCTGATCAACGGGATCCTTGGTTTCGTCCAGGAATTTAGGGCGGAACGGTCGCTTCGGGCTTTGAAGCAGCTGTCCGCGCCGACGTCCAGGGTGATCCGGGACGGTAAAGTGGTACAGGTTGCGGCTAGGGAACTTGTCCCTGGCGATGTCGTGCTCGTGGAGAGCGGAGACCGCATTCCGGCCGATGTTCGCTGGCTCGAGATCAACAGCTGCAGTGTCGAGGAATCGGCCTTGACCGGCGAGTCCCTGCCGGTGAACAAACATGCCGAGCCGATTCACGATGCGGATGTTCCGCTGGGCGACCGCAAGAACATCGGCTTTATGGGCACGATGGTGGCCCGAGGTACGGGAAAAGGCGTTGTCATCCGAACCGGAATGGATACGGAGATGGGCAAAATCGCCGATTTGATCCAGAACACGGAGTCACAGGAGACGCCGCTGCAGCATCGCCTGGAACAGCTGGGCAAAATTCTGATTGTCGTTTCGCTGGGGCTTACGATTCTGGTTGTCGTAGCAGGCATTCTGCATGGACAGCCTGCCGCAGGCATGTTCCTCGCAGGAGTCAGCCTGGCGGTTGCGGCCATCCCAGAAGGGCTTCCGGCCATCGTTACGATTGCCCTCGCCCTCGGCGTGCAGCGCATGATCAAGCGCAAAGCGATCGTGCGCAAGCTGCCATCCGTGGAGACGCTGGGCTGCGCATCCGTGATCTGTTCGGACAAAACGGGGACGCTCACGCAGAATAAAATGACCGTAACCCAGGTTTGGCTGGGAGGACGCTCGCTGGAAGTGACCGGGCATGGGTATGACCCGACGGGTCAAATTCTTCACAGAGGCAAGCCGGTGGAGCTGAGATCCGATCAGGGGCTTCGCCGACTGCTGCAAATCAGCGGGCTGTGCAACAATGCGGAGATTTATGAGAACGTGCAGGAGGAAGCCCGGAACAAGCGCAAGGGCAAGGAAGAGCCGGCAGCTGCTGCTTGGGAGTTAAAAGGGGACCCGACAGAAGGAGCACTGCTGACGCTATCGTCCAAAATGGGATTGACAAAGGGAAGCCTGAACACCATCTATCAGAGAGACAAAGAGTTTCCGTTTGATTCGGAGCGAAAGCTGATGTCCGTCATCGTCAGCCATCAGGGAGGGCGCTTGCTCTGCACAAAGGGCGCGCCGGACGTCCTGCTGGATGCATGCACTTATATTTTGTGGGACGGAAACGTTGTGCCGCTTACCGCCACGCTCCGCCAGAAGGTGCTGACCGCCAATGAAGGCATGGCTTCCGATGCGCTGCGCGTGCTTGGTTTGGCTTATCGGGATCTGCGTTCCTATGACAAGCCGGAAACGGAGAAAGAGGCCGAGAGCCAGCTTATCTTTGTGGGACTTGCCGGAATGATCGATCCGCCGCGCCGTGAAGTGCGCGATGCGATTGCGACATGCCGCCGCGCGGGCATCAAGACTGTCATGATCACGGGCGACCATCGGACAACGGCGGAAGCGATTGCGGCCCAGCTCGGCATCCTGCCAAGGAACGGACTGTCGCTATCGGGACGGGAGTTATCCCGGATGGATGACAAGGAGCTGGATGCGAGGGTGGATCAGACCTTCGTTTATGCCCGCGTATCTCCCGAGCATAAGCTCCGCATCGTGAAGTCGCTTCAACGTAAGGGGCATGTGGTTGCCATGACGGGGGACGGTGTGAACGATGCTCCGGCCATCAAAGCCGCGGATATCGGGATTGCCATGGGCATTACCGGTACGGACGTAACGAAGGAAGCGTCATCGCTGGTGCTCAGTGACGATAATTTCTCCACGATTGTTTCGGCGATTGAGGAGGGGCGCAGCATCTATGAAAATATTCGCAAGTTTATCCGTTATTTGCTGGCTTCCAATGTCGGCGAAATTCTGACGATGTTTTTCGCGATGATGATGGGTCTGCCGCTTCCGCTCGTTCCGATCCAGATTCTGTGGGTGAACCTTGTTACCGACGGGCTGCCGGCGATGGCGCTTGGGGTGGATCAGCCGGAGAAGGATCTGATGGAGCACAAGCCCCGCGGAGCCAAGGAAAATATTTTTGCCAGACGCCTTGGCTGGAAAATCATCAGCCGCGGCATCTTGATCGGCCTGTGTACACTCGGGGCATTTTGGATTACGCTGCGCATCGCACCGAATGATCCGGGCCAGTTGGCCAAAGCACAGTCCGTTGCCTTTGCTACCCTCGTCATGGCCCAGCTGATCCATGTGTTTGACTGCCGCAGCTCACGTTCGATTTTCCACCGCAATCCGCTTCAGAACAAAGCGTTGGTTCTGGCTGTGCTGTCCTCGGTATTGCTGATGCTTGGCGTCATGTACATCGAGGCGTTCCAGCCGATCTTCAAGACGGTTCCGCTTGGCTTGAAGGAGTGGGCACTGACACTCGTGGCCGCCGGCATCCCTACCTTCCTGATGGGGGCTGGAAGCGTGTGGGGCGGCAGACGAAACCGCAACCGGAACCGCCGCAGCATGATGACGAAGAGTGCAAATATTTCGGCATAAATTGAATGGATAGCCCATCACCTCTGCGATATGCTAAGCACGAGCATAGCAATTGCAGAGGAGATGGGTTTTATGATGGAATTTACGAAAATGCATGGACTTGGCAACGACTTCGTTGTCGTATATGGCGAGCAAGAACTTCCATCCAATGCATCCGAACGGGCCGTGAAGCTGTGCAATCGCTTTTTCGGCATCGGTGCAGACGGACTTGTATATATTCTGCCTTCCACGAAGGCTGACTTCATGATGCGCATAATGAATTCAGACGGTTCCGAAGCGGAGCAGTGCGGCAACGCCATTCGGTGTGTCGCGAAATATGTGTATGATCACGCCCATATTGACCGAGAGGAGATTACTATTGAAACCATCGGCGCCGGAGTACAGCAAGTACGCCTCACGGTGCAGGACGGTCAGGTAAGCAGCGTCCGGGTCGATATGGGTGAACCGGGCCTGAACGGACTCAGCGTGCCAACCTTGGTTGATCTTAATCCGGTGGTGAATCATCCCATTGAAGTGGACGGCCGGGAATTCCGTTTCACCGCCGTGTCCATGGGCAATCCGCACTGCGTCATTTATGTGGACGATGCAATTAACTTCGACCTTGGTGTATGGGGACCCAAGCTGGAGGTGCATCCGCTGTTCCCGAGAAAGATTAATGTGGAGTTTGCGACGGTAAATTCACGGGGTCAAGTGGATATGCGGGTATGGGAGCGCGGTGCAGGACCGACATTGGCCTGCGGGACCGGCGCTTGCGCAACATTGGTATCCTCGGTGCTGAACGGATTGACAGACCGCAGCGCGACGATCTCTCTTAAAGGCGGGGACTTGTTCATCGAGTGGGATGAGTCCGACAATCATGTATACATGACAGGGCCGGCCGAAGTCGTGTACGCAGGGACGCTTGCCTTGTAGAGCATTCGCCAGCCATGACAATCCCCGCTCGCAAAAGCAAAAAACAGTATGATCTAAAGTTTGTCCTGTAGGGGTGGACACGTTAGGGAGGCCTTCGGAAGGCCTCCCTTTTGTCTCTTTATCTTTTGAGAGGTTTTATGATACATTAGTTGAAAATAAACGTCGGGTGGAGGAGAAACGCGATGAAACCGAATCTTCGGCAGGCATGGGAGAATCAGGTACTGGTCGGTGACGGCGCGATGGGTACTTATTTATATCAAAAAGGATTTCCTGTAGGCATTTCTTATGAAGAACTGAATTTAACCTCCCCGGAGGTCATCGGGAACGTTCATCGCCAGTATGTTGAGGCGGGTGCCCAGGTCATAGAGACGAACACGTTCTCTGCCAATTATGACAAGCTGTCCAAATACGGTTTGGAGGCGAAGGTAGGGGAGATTAACCGTGCAGGCGTGAGAATTGCGCGTGAAGCTGCCGGTGATCATGGATATGTAGTGGGTGCGGTAGGCTCCATTCGCGCGGGCAAAAGAAGCAACATTTCCACGAGCGAGCTCAAGCGTTATTTCGAAGAGCAGCTGTCGGTACTCATATCGGAAGGCGTTGACGGCATTCTGCTCGAAACGTTCTATGACGTGGATGAAATTCAATTGGCTTTGGCGCAGGCTCGGATGCTGAGCGACCTGCCGGTGATCTGCCAGTTTGCGGTAGAGGATATTGCCCGCACGCTGGACGGCTTCACGATGCCGGATGCATACCGCATACTGAGTCAAGAAGGTGCGGACGTGATCGGCTTTAACTGCCGGACAGGTCCAAACGGCATTATGCGTGCGCTGGAGACTCTGAACGGCATTATGAATCTTCCGGCTTCGGTCTACCCTAATGCGGGGATCGCCGATTATGTGGACGGGGAATACCGGTATGGTGCGAGTCCCGAGTATTTCGGCAGGACAGCCCTGGAGTTTGCGGATCGCGGCGCCCGGATTGTCGGCGGCTGCTGCGGAACGACGCCGGAGCATATCGCTGAAATTTCATCGGCGTTGTCCGGTTACGTACCTGCGCCGCTTCCCATCGTCGAAGAGGCTGAGGTCAACCGGATCGTGATTCACGAGACGGCCCAGGAGCAGTTTTACGAGCGCAGCGGGGAGCCGACGATTGTTGATATCGTGAAGGAGCGGCATACGGTGATCGTGGAACTGGACCCTCCAAGGGATCTGGATATCACCAAGTTCATGAAGGGCGCGGAAGCTTTGAAAAAAGCAGGAGCCGACGCCTTGACCCTTGCGGATAACTCGCTGGCCGTAACCCGTATGAGCAACATGGCCCTTGGACATCTGGTACAAGCACGCACGGGACTGCGGCCGCTGATTCACATCGCTTGCCGTGACCGAAACCTGATCGGTACGCAGTCGCACATGATGGGCTTTGATGCGCTCGGCATCGACCATGTGCTTGCGGTGACGGGTGATCCGGCACGCTTCGGGGATTTGCCGGATTCCAGCTCGGTGTACGACATGACCTCATTTGAAATCATCCGCATGATTAAACAGCTGAACGAGGGCATTGCTTTTTCCGGAAAGCCGCTGAAGCAAAAGGCCAAATTCGTTGTCGGTGCAGCGTTCAATCCCAATGTAAGGCATCTGGACAAGGCGGTTGCCCGCTTGGAGAAGAAGATTGCTTCCGGTGCGGATTATGTGATGACGCAGCCCGTGTACGATCCCGAGTTAATGGTTAGGCTGAGGGAAGCGACGGCACATCTGGATATTCCGATCTTTATCGGCATCATGCCGCTGGCTAGCGGACGGAACGCAGAGTATCTGCATAACGAGGTGCCTGGCATTCAACTGTCGGACGAAGTCCGCAGCCGCATGGCCGGGCTTGAAGGCGAAGCGGGCCGGGCGATGGGCGTTAAGATCGGCAAGGAGCTGCTGGATGTTGCAACAGCGCATTTTAACGGCATATATTTGATGACGCCGTTTATGTTCTATGAAATGAGCGTACAATTAATGGAGTATGTCTGGGAGAAATCGGGCCGCCGATTGACCCCCTTGTTTCATTAATAATTATCAATTACAATAGTGTAATGGATGTGATTCCGATGTCATTGAGCATGACCGGATATGGGCAATCCGTTGTCGATTTTCAAGGTTACAGTATCTCTTTCGAAGTGAAGTCAGTCAATCATCGGTATTGTGAAATCGTCTTTCGTATGCCCCGTGAATGGGCACTCTTCGAGGATTCACTTCGACGGACGGTACAGAGCCGAATCGGACGCGGACGGATTGATGTTTATATTAACAAGGAAAACAACGGCGAGTCCCAGGGTGCCGTGCTGAACCACGCCATGGTTCAGGCGTATTTACAGGCAGCCGAGGATTTGAAGTCATATGGAATCAAGGGAGATCTGGCGGTGCGGGATATTTTGTCGCTGCCAGATGTTCTTGTTAGTCCGAGCGGACTTCCCATGGATGAAGCGCAGCAGAAGTTATGGAATGATGCGCTTCTTCAAGGTCTTGAACAAGCGCTGGATGGTCTGATCCAGATGCGCAGCAGGGAAGGCTCTTTTCTCGTGAAGGACATCGGGCAGAGGCTTGACCGATTGATGCTGCTTCACCGAGAGATGACCGAACTTGCTCCGGCAGTTCCGGAAGAATACCGGAAGCGTCTGCGGCAGCGCATAGAATCTCTTGATGACGGATCGCTTGCTGTTGATGAACATATATTCGGAATGGAAGTCGCGCTGTTTGCTGAACGTTCCAATGTGGACGAGGAGTTGATTCGACTTCACAGTCATTTGGAACAATGCAGAGAGCTGCTTCATCAGAAGAGCCCTGTAGGCCGTAAACTGGATTTTCTGATTCAAGAAATGAATAGAGAAGTCAATACGATTGGATCGAAAGCCAATCATCTGACTCTGGTAAACCGTGTTGTCGAAATGAAAGCGGAACTGGAGAAGATTCGTGAACAAGCCGCTAATGTGGAATGACCGCAGCTTCATCGGCAAGTAAGAGTCAAATGTATAGGGGGAGCAACCGCACAATGGCAATCAAACTTATTAATATTGGCTTCGGAAACATCGTATCGGCCAATCGGATCATCTCAATCGTGAGTCCTGAATCGGCTCCGATCAAGAGGATCATTCAAGAAGCACGGGACCGTCATATGCTGATTGATGCTACATATGGCCGAAGGACACGAGCAGTTATCATTACGGATAGCGATCACGTTATTTTATCGGCTGTGCAGCCAGAAACGGTGGCTCACCGTCTGTCCAGCAAAGATGACGACAACGACGAATAAGATGAGGAGTACTATGTCTAGAGGATTATTGATTGTATTGTCCGGTCCTTCCGGGGTGGGAAAAGGAACCGTCTGTACGGCACTTCGCAGCCGGGTTCCGGAGCTGGTGTATTCGGTGTCGGCTACGACACGTTCGCCGCGGCTCGGTGAGGTACATGGTGTGAACTATTTTTTCAAAAGTCGGGAACAATTCATGGATATGATTGAGAACGACCAGCTTCTCGAATATGCGGAATACGTCGGGAACTATTATGGAACCCCGCGTGATTTTGTGGAAGAAACTTTAGCCTCCGGCAAGGATATTATATTGGAGATCGAAGTGCAAGGTGCACTGAAGGTCAAGGAGAAGTTTCCGGAAGGTATCTTTGTGTTTCTGATGCCGCCGTCTCTGGATGAACTGAAAGATCGGATCCAGGGCCGGGGAACCGAGAGTCAAGCTACCATCGACCACCGCATGTCCGTAGCGGTTGACGAAATCAATTTGCTGCAGCATTATGATTATGCGGTAGTGAACGATGAAATCAATCTCGCTTGTGAGAGAATACAATCTATCATTATTGCCGAACATTGTAAGGTGAGAAAGTAAGCTGTCTTTTTCATAGACGGTGTTAACTTTCAAGTAAAAGAAGAAGAGGTGCTTCGACCGTGTTATATCCATCCATTGATGAAATGATGAACAAAGTAGACAGTAAATATTCTCTTGTGGTTGCGGCTTCCCGCCGTGCACGCCAGTTGCGTGAAGGTGGAGTCAGCGAGTTGAAAAATCCGAAATCCCATAAGTTTGTCGGTGTTGCTCTGGAAGAAATCTATGGCGATTACGTGAAAATCGAGCGGGGACAGGACTAAGACTATTTTTTCAATATTTGAATAACATGCGTTAGCGCGCGAAAATGTGACAACCGAAAGGTTGTTATTTTTTTGAGAAGATATGAGAATGTAGCCTTTATACAATGGAAAGCGGGGGATTGTCATGTTGAACGGAAAAGTCATTGTGCTTGGCGTTACAGGTGGCATTGCCGCGTATAAAGCAGCGACTTTATGCAGCAGGCTTGTCCAGAGGGGGGCGGATGTGCATGTCATTATGACGGAATCCGCGAAGCAGTTCATTCCGGAATTAACGCTTCAAACGCTGACCAAAAACCCGGTTTATAGCGATACCTTTGATGAACGGGACCCATCGGTCGTCTCGCATATCCACTTGGCCGATCTGGCCGATTTGGTGTTGATCGCCCCGGCTACAGCCAATGTCATCGGCAAGATGGCACATGGCCTGGCGGATGACATGCTGACCACGACGCTGCTAGCGACCACGGCACCTGTCATGATCTCGCCGGCAATGAACGTGCATATGTACACGCATCCGGCCGTCATGGCGAATATGGAGACGCTGGTCTCCCGCGGGGTGTCCATGATTGAACCTGGAGAGGGGCTTCTCGCTTGCGGATACGTCGGAAAGGGACGGATGGAAGAGCCTGATACGATTGTTGATGTGGTTGAGCGGTTTTTCCGAGAACGCGCACAGCTTGTGGCGTTGAATGAAGAAATAGCGAGCAGCACCACAGGCATATTGCATGGTAAAAAGGTAGTTGTCACGGCCGGCGGCACGATCGAACGCATTGATCCGGTCCGGTATATAACGAATGATTCTTCCGGAAAAATGGGATTTGCGATCGCGAAAGCGGCCAAGCAGCTGGGAGCGGATGTTCACCTGATTGCCGCGCATACCGATGAAGCTCCACCAGAGGGAATCCGGACGGAAAAGGTGGAATCGGCCCAAGATATGTACGAAGCGGTGCTACGCGTGTTCGATCATAGCGATATCGTGGTCAAAGCAGCGGCGGTTGCCGATTATCGCCCTGCTGAGGTAGCGACGTCAAAGATCAAAAAGCGCGGGGAGACCATGACGCTGGATCTTGTCAAGACAACGGATATTCTGGAAAGCCTGGGACGCCAAAAAACCTCCCAGTTCTTAATCGGATTTGCGGCCGAAACCGATACGGTGGAGCAGTTCGCCAGGGAAAAGTTGAAACGTAAAAATTGCGATCTGATCGTTGCTAACGATGTTACACAGGAAGGAGCGGGCTTCCGCACGGATACGAACAGCGTTCATATCTTTGATGCAGAAGGACTGGTCCTCCAGCTTCCAGTGATGTCCAAGGAGGAAGTGGCCCAGAGGCTGTTAACGCTGGCGGCTGATCGGTTGTCCGGGAGGTCGTCCTGATGGAAATGGCCCGCGTGATTGTGGACGTGCCGTCCAAGGATACGGACCGACCTTTTGATTATTTGATTCCCGAGGAACTCCGGCCCTGGGTCGAGGTAGGCAGCCGGGTCGGCGTGCCGTTTGGGCACCGTACGCTCCAAGGGTTCGTGGTCTCTTTGCATCCAAGGCCCGAGATGGATACGGCCAAAATGAAGCCGATTCAGGAAGTGCTCGATGTGATGCCGCCTCTTTCGCCTGAACTGATTGAGCTTGGAGAATGGATGAAGGAGCGTTATGCATGCCGTTATATATCGGTTCTGCAGTCGATGCTGCCAACAGCGCTCAAAGGGAAAGCCGAGCGATACATTTCCCTTAGCGAGCCAGACGCAGGTCTGACGGAGGAAAGCGACGGATTATTTGCGCTGCTGCCGGAAAGCGAGTCGGAGCATGAAATGATCCGGTTTGTCAGTCAGAGAGGCGAGGTTTCGCTCCAGCAGTTAACGCGAGCATTTCCGGATGGGGCTGCTACCATTAAAGCGCTGATCGGCCGAGGACGGCTGAGTGAATTTCAGCAAATCAAGGATAAACTGCAGAAAAAAACGATGAAAGCGGTAGAGCTTGCCGTATCGAGCGAGGAAGCGCAACAGGCGCTGGCTTCATTTCCTGCCAAGGCCCAGCGTCAGAAGGAAGTGCTCCAATATATATTGGAGATGGAAGCATTTCTGCCGATATCGCAGAAGGATCTGCTGCAGACGCTGGGCGTCACCGCAGGCACCGTGAAGGCGCTGGCTGACAAAGGGCTGATTACCCTTGAGGATATCGAAGTGTTCCGGGATCCGTATCGAGGGCGGCATTTTACGCCCAGCACCCCATTGGCGCTCACACCGGAGCAGCAAGCGGTGTACCGCAGTATCGTGCACAAGCTGGGTGAACGCAAGCATGGCGTGTTTCTCCTGCACGGGGTAACCGGCAGCGGCAAGACCGAAATCTACCTGCAGACCATTCAGCGCTGTCTCGAACAGGAGCGTCAAGCGATTGTCCTGGTACCTGAGATATCGCTGACACCGCAAATGGTGGAGCGGTTCAAAGCCCGTTTTGGCGACCGTGTAGCTGTCATGCACAGCCGGCTTTCGGATGGGGAGCGTTACGATGAATGGCGGAAAATAAGAGAAGGCCGGGCGTCCGTTGTCGTGGGTGCGCGATCGGCGGTATTTGCGCCGTTTGACCGTCTGGGCCTGATCATTATGGATGAAGAGCATGAAGGCTCATATAAGCAGGAAGAAACGCCGAAGTACCATGCCAGGGATGTTGCGATTCACCGTGCCCAGCTGACCGGTGCAGCCGTCATTCTGGGTTCGGCAACCCCTTCGTTGGAGAGCTACCATGCGGCGAGATCGCAAGCTCAGGATGATTTTGCGCCTCATCTGCTGGAGATGCCGAGCCGTGCGCTGGGCAACAAGCTGCCGGAAGTCCAGGTCGTGGATATGCGGGAGGAGCTCCGTGAAGGAAATCGCTCCATGTTCAGCCGCTCCCTGCATGCCGCGATTTCGACAAGGCTGGAACGCGGTGAACAGACGGTGCTGCTGCTGAATCGGCGGGGTTACTCCACGTTTGTCATGTGCCGGAGCTGCGGATATGTGGCAGGCTGTCCGGAATGCGACATTTCGCTAACCTATCATCAGAAATCGAATAATTTGCGCTGCCACTATTGCGGTTATGCCGCACAAGCGCCAGAGGTTTGCCCGGATTGCGGAAGCGAGCATATACGTTATTTCGGTACGGGCACGCAGCGTGTCGAGGAAGAATTGGCCAAGCTGTTTCCCGGCATTCGCGTCATTCGGATGGACGTCGATACCACGACCGAGAAAGGCTCCCATGAGAAGCTGCTGAAGCAGTTTCGGGATAAAAAGGGGGACGTGCTGCTAGGCACCCAGATGGTCGCCAAAGGCCTGGATTTCCCCGATGTCACCTTGGTCGGTGTCATTACGGCCGATTCGGCCTTGAACCTGCCCGATTTCCGGGCGGCCGAGAAGACGTTTCAGCTGCTCACTCAGGTTGCCGGAAGAGCAGGCCGCCATCAGCTGCCGGGTGAAGTGGTTATCCAATCCTATACGCCCGAGCATTATTCGATTATCCATGCAAGCAGCCATGATTATTTATCCTTCGTCAAGGACGAGCTGAAGCACCGCAAAGCGCTCCATTATCCGCCGTATTGCAGGCTGATCCTGGTGACGCTGTCGCATGAACAACTGCCGCTGCTGGTAAGAATGGCGGAGAATTTTGCCGCGACGATCAAAAGCGAATCCGACCGCCGGGGATGGTTTGGAAGCCTGGACCGATTCGACGCCAGCGCGCTCGATATATTGGGTCCGGTAGCTTCTCCCATTCCACGGTTGAAAAATAGATACAGATTTCAATGTATGATAAAATGGCGGGGAACGATGGATGCTGTCTCGCTGGTGCGTTCGGTTGCCGAGAAGCTTCAGGATTCGGCGCGGGACAGCAAGCTCCAGATCAGTATTGACGTTGATCCGCAAATGTTAATGTAATACAGCATACAATGATGAAAAGCACAAGGATGGTGTCATAGACATGGCGATTCGAATTATCGTTAAAGAACCGGATGAGGTTCTTCATAAAAAGGCAAAGGAAGTTACCAAAATTACGCCGAACGTTCAAAAGCTCCTGGACGATATGGCCGACACGATGTACGATGCGGAAGGCGTCGGATTGGCTGCGCCGCAGGTCGGCATTTTGAAGCGTCTGATCGTAATCGATGCCGGTGACGAGCATGGCTTGATCAAGATGATCAATCCGGAGATCGTGGAGAGCGAAGGCGAGCAATTCGGGCCGGAAGGATGCCTGAGCATTCCGGGATGGAACGGGGATGTGCGCCGTGCGGAAAAAGTGACGGTTAAGGGGCTTGACCGCGAAGGCAAAGAGCTTATCATTACGGGTACCGGGCTGCTTGCGAGAGCGTTTCAACATGAAATCGATCATCTGAACGGGGTGCTGTTTACGGAAATCGCTGACCGGGTGTATGAGTATGTTCCGGAACAGCCGAGAAAAGAGCTGGAGAATCGATGAATATCGTATTTATGGGCACCCCGGCCTTTGCAGTACCCAGCCTGGAAATGTTGATTGCCGAAGGTTATTCCATAGCTGCCGTTGTCACTCAGCCTGATCGTCCGCAAGGGCGTAAAAAAGTGCTGACCCCAACGCCGGTTAAGGAAGCCGCTCTTCGTCACGGCATACCTGTTCTGCAGCCGCAGCGCCTGCGGAATCCGGAAGCCGTGGCCGAACTGGCCGAATATAAGCCTGACTTGATCGTCACGGCCGCCTATGGCCAAATCCTGCCGAAATCGGTGCTGGAGATGCCGGCACTGGGCTGTCTCAATGTCCACGGCTCGCTTCTCCCCGCTTATCGGGGAGGAGCTCCGATTCAGCGCAGCATCATCAACGGAGAATCCGTAACAGGCATCACGCTGATGTATATGGCAGAGGGGCTCGACACGGGTGATATGATCGCCAAGGCCGAGGTTCCCATTGAAGATGACGATACGGCCGGAACCATGTTCGAGAAGCTGAGCCAAGCCGGAGCGGAGCTGCTCTTGCGGGAGCTGCCGCGGCTCGTGAAGGGCAAGGTGGATGCCGAGCCCCAGGATGAAACGAAGGCAACGTATGCTCCGAACCTGAACCGGGATGACGAGAAGATTGAGTGGAATCGCACTTCCCGCGAAATTTACAATCAAATTCGTGGTCTGGTTCCTTATTCCGGCGGATTCACGCTGTGGAACGGGGAAGTGTTCAAAGTATGGGCAGCGGCTAAGCCGGACAGCGCTCAGAAGCCATCTAGCGATGCACAGCCCGGAACCGTGCTCGAGCTCCACGAGAAGGGGATCGTCGTGAAAACAGGCGACGGCACGCTGACGCTGCTTACGGTTCAGCCCAGCGGCAAGAAGGCAATGAATGCAGCGCAATTCGTGCGCGGGACGAGCCTGACGGCCGGGACGGTGCTGACGTGAGCGGAAACCGCAGCCCGAAGGGGCGACTGGACTCCCCGCGGGAGCTGGCGATGAATGTATTGACACAGGTTGAGCAGGAGGGAGCGTACAGCAATCTCCTGCTCAACACCGCCCTGCAGAAGTCCTCGCTTGCGAAGAGCGACGCGGGACTTGCCACGGAGCTGATCTATGGCACGATATCGCGGCTGAACACGCTCGATTATTTTTTGGACAAGTTTGTCAATAAAGGGGTACAGAAGCTTCAGCCGTGGGTAAGGGCGCTGCTTCGCATCAGTCTGTATCAGGTCGTATATCTGGATCGGATTCCGGATCACGCGGTTGTCAGCGAGGCCGTTAATCTGGCGAAGCGCCGCGGGCATCAAGGGATTTCCGGTATGGTGAACGGGGTGCTTCGGAATATTTTGCGCCAGAAGGAAAGCATGGCGATCCCTGAGAATATGCCGGCTGCCCAGCGTATTTCTCTGCTTCATTCCCATCCGCAGTGGCTGGTGGAACGCTGGATATTCCAGTACGGGATCGAGACGACGGAAGCGATCTGTGCCGCAAACAATGAACCGCCGGCAGTCAGCGTCAGGGTGAATACCACGATGCTCAGCCGTGAGGACATGCTGACATTAATGAGCAGCCACGGCCTCGACGCCACCCCTTCGTCGCTCAGTCCCTATGGGATTGTCGTAAAAGGAGCGGGCAATATGGCCTTGACCGATTGGTACCGGGACGGAATGATTTCGATCCAGGATGAAAGCTCCATGCTGGTTGCCGAGGCTGTTAAGCCCGAGCCGGGAATGCGGGTGCTGGATTGCTGTGCAGCCCCGGGCGGGAAAAGTGCCCACATGGGCGAGCTGATGAAGGATGAAGGCAGCATTGTCGCTAACGACATTCATGCGCATAAAGGCAAGCTGATATCGGATCAGGCCAGCCGTTTGGGACTGGACAGCATTTCGATCGTGACCGGGGACGCGCTGGATTTGGTTGACCGCTTCGAGCCTGCGTCTTTTGACCGGATTCTGCTGGATGCTCCCTGCTCGGGCCTTGGCGTCATCCGTCGCAAGCCCGATCTGAAGTGGGGCAAGTCACAGGAGGACATCCATGAAATTGCGGCGCTGCAGCTAAGGCTGCTGGAGTCGGTCTCTACCTTGCTTCGTCCCGGAGGACTCTTGGTGTACAGCACGTGCACGATTGAACCGCTGGAGAATGAAGGCGTTGTATCTGCTTTTCTGGAAGGCCATTCCGAGTTTGAAATCGCGGAAGATGGTCTTGGCGCCTTAAGCCGGCTGGAGGAGAAATCGCTTCAGCGAGGAGGCGGGATTCAAATTCTGCCCCAGCACTATCACAGTGACGGTTTTTACATTGCAAGACTCGGCAGACGCCCCTCTTAAGGGCTCTGCCGCCATGACTATAGTCGTATCCCGCCAATGCCGGCGGGTTTTCCTCTTTTACCGTCTCTTTTATTTATGTTAGAATAGGAAGAATGAAAAAAGAGATGCATATGAATGTAATAGGGAGAGTTCGGAAGAATGCTGGCTGGACATCCTCTAAATTAGACAGGTGTGGTGAGAATGAAACCTTTTATATATGATTATTCACTGGAAGAGCTTCAAGCATGGGCTCAAGAGAATGGGGAGCCGGCGTTTCGCGGAACCCAGATTTATGACTGGCTGTACGTGAAGCGGGTGAACGACTTTGCGGAAATGACGAATCTATCCAAGGAGCTTCGCTCGAAGCTGGAGCAGGAGTTCAGTTTTGTTACCCTGACGGAAATCACCAAGCTGGAGTCGAAGGACGGAACGGTCAAGTTTCTGTTCGGCTTGCATGATGACCATGCGATCGAGACCGTCATCATGAGGCACAATTACGGCAACAGCATCTGCGTGACAACGCAGGTAGGCTGCCGTATCGGATGTACGTTCTGCGCATCCACGCTGGGTGGCTTGAAGCGAAATCTGACCTCCGGCGAGATCGTTGCCCAAGTGGTTCAGGCGCAGAAGATTCTCGATAAAACGGGAGAACGTGTCGGCAGCATCGTGATCATGGGCTCAGGCGAACCGTTTGAGAACTATGAAGCGACGATGAAGTTTCTGCGCACGATGATCCATGAAAAAGGATTGAATATCGGCCAGCGCCACATTACCGTTTCAACGAGTGGCATTGTGCCTAACATCTATAAATTCACGGAAGAGGATACCCAGATTAATCTGGCCATCTCCATACATGCACCGAACGATAAGCTGCGCTCCAAGCTCATGCCTGTTAACCGCCGGTTCCCGTTCGACGACGTGATTGAGTCGCTTCGTTATTACCAGGCAAAAACCGGGCGGCGCATTACGTTTGAATACGCCTTGATCGGCGGCGTAAACGATCAGGTTGAGCATGCCGAAGAGCTTGCGGACGTCATTAAGGATATGAACTGCTTCGTCAATCTGATTCCGGTTAACCATGTGCCGGAACGGAAATATGTTCGCACATCGCGTAACGATATTTTCAAATTTCAACGTGCGTTAGCAGACAAGGGGGTCAATGTGACCATCCGTCGTGAACAAGGCCATGATATCGCTGCCGCTTGCGGTCAGCTGCGGGCCAAGCATATGGAGTTGAGGTGAGAAGATTTGATCAAGACGGTTCATGTAAGCCATGTGGGACGCGTTCGTCCTGTTAATGAAGATTCGGTATTTGTTAGCACACTGGAGCATGGCTATACCTTGGGTGTGGTTGCTGACGGTATGGGAGGTCACCTTGCGGGTGACACCGCCAGCAGGCTTGCGGTAGATACCGTGGCCGAGGATTTGTCCTCATTGGAACAGGACATGTCCATGGATAGTATCCGGGCTGCGCTTGGTGATGCCATATTGCATGCCAATGCCGTTATCTATCGGGAAGCCTCGGCTGATGAGCGGCTTCACAATATGGGCACGACGATTGTAGCGGTGCTGCTGCGAGGTTCCGAAGGCTATATCGGACATATCGGGGACAGCAGGGCTTACAAAGTCGTTCCCGGACAAGTGATTCGACTCACAGATGATCACACATTGGTCAATGAGCTTTTTAAGAGTGGTCAGATTACGGAAGATCAACTGGAAACCCATCCCCGGAAAAATGTATTAAGCCGGGCACTTGGAACGGATGTGGATGTGACGGTTGAGCTTACACCAGTTACGATCGGAGAAGGCGAAGTGCTGCTGCTGTGCAGTGACGGACTCAGCAACCGGGTCAGCCGCGAGCTGATCGGACAGATTTCCGGTTCACTTGACCTTCCTCTGGAAGAAAGAGCGGATCGCCTGCTTCAACTGGCACTTCTTGCCGGCGGTGAGGACAACATCACGGTCGCCATGTTTGAACATCAAGAAGAAGTTGTCGGGCAACGTATAAAGGGGTGGGATTCATGATCGGACATGAATTGGCTGGTCGTTATAAAATTATAGAACGCATCGGTGGCGGTGGCATGGCGCTGGTCTACAAGGCTCAGGATATTTTGCTGAACCGGAATGTAGCGATCAAAGTGCTGCGCCAGCAGTTTGTGCACGACGAGGAATTTATTCGCCGTTTCCGGCGTGAAGCACAATCAGCGGCTTCGTTGTCGCATTCCAACGTGGTCAGCATCTATGATGTGGGCCAAGAGGAAGATGTGCATTACATCGTCATGGAATATATCGAAGGTCAGAATTTGAATGAAATTATAAAAGAACGGGCACCGCTGCAGGTGGAAGAAGCTGTGAGGATTGCGACCCAGATCTGTGATGCACTGGGGCACGCTCATCATAACCAGATCATTCACAGGGACATTAAACCGCATAATATTCTGATTGGTCGTAATGGGAGGGTAAAAGTAACCGACTTTGGTATTGCCAGAGCGGTCACGTCGACAACCATTACACAGACAGGCTCTGTTGTGGGCTCTGTGCATTATTTTTCCCCGGAGCACGCCAAGGGCGTCGTTACGGGCGAAAAATCGGATTTATACTCACTTGGTATTGTGTTATATCAAATGCTCACGGCCCGTCTTCCGTTTCTGGGCGAGAGCCCGATTAGTGTTGCTCTGAAACATCTCCAAGAGGAATTTGATGAGCCTAGAGAAGTGAATCCGCTCATTCCTCAAAGCGTGGAGAACATCATCCTGAAGTCCATGCGCAAAAACCCGGAGGAGCGTTACCAGTCTGCGGAAGAGATGATGGACGATCTCGAGACGTGTTTGATGCCGATGCGACTCAACGAACCGAAGATGGAGTTTGAGGACGATGCCGATTCTACTCTGGTCATGCCGGCGCTTAAAACGATGCAGCGCAGCAGCCAGCATCATGACGAAGACGATGATACGGAAGATGAGGAGTTTGAGGAAAAGCCGACAGGTAAACCGAAGAAAAAATGGGTCAAGCCGACCATCATCATCGGGTCAGTGCTCCTGTTCCTCGGCATCATGTTCGGTGTCGTCATGTATGTGAACAACATGCTGGAGGTGCCGGAGGTTAAGGTGCCGCCAGTTGTAGGCATGACGGAGGAGGATGCGATCCGCGAGCTTGAGGCCAAAGGTTTGACGGTGGATGAGGAAGTCATTCGTGAATATAAACCAAATGTCGATGAAGGCATTGTGTTTGCCCAGGATAAGGAACCAGATTCCATGCTGAGGCAGGGGGCCCCTGTTCAATTGTCGGTTGGGGATGCCAAGCCACTTCCGGAAATGCCGGATCTTAATGGGAAGACTTTTGATGAGGCAGTTGCTGCGTTAAAAGGGATTGGAGTTAAGCCAATCTCCATTAAGCAAAATTCGGAGAAAAATGATGAAGTGCCTGAAGGCAAGATCTTTAAGCAAAGTCCAGAAGCCAAGACAAAAATCGATCCGGAAACGGAAGTAATCAGCGTAACGGTAAGTGAGGGCAAGAATCTGGTCCCTATGCCGGGCGTGGTTGGCTTAGAGCAGGAAAATGCTGTCAATATTTTGGAGTCCAATGGCTTTAAGATTGAGGCAATCAAAGAGAGATCCAGCTTTGAAGTGAAGAAGGGTATCGTAATAGAGCAATGGCCGCATGAGGCCAATCAACAGGTTGCTCCAGGCTCAAAAATCACGCTGTTCGTCAGCTCCGGCTATCCTTCGGACGCGCTTGAGTATAATTACAGCGTACCGGTGTCGCCGAGCGTCGAAGGCCAAGAAAGCAAAATACGGGTCGTTTTCACCGACGCGCTGGGAGAAAACCAGGAAGCTGTGAACAAGACCATTACGACCTCGGAAATGGTACCTGTTAAGCTGCTGCTGGCTCCCGACAAGCATGCAACGGTCATGATCTTCCGTGACGGTCGCCAGGTGGATACGTACAGCGTAAGTTACAGCGATGTCAAGAACGGTACTGTGCCGCAGCCGACCTTTGAACAACCGCCCGTTGAACCTGATGTACCGGTGGACACGAATCCGGATGAAGGAAATGGTGAGGAAGGTTCGAATGAGGAAGATGATGCTGCTTACCATTGGGACTCCGGGAACAATGGAAACGGCAAGGGTAATGGCAAAGGTAAAGATAACGATTAGAAACAAGTCGTGAGAACACTAAATTTCAACAAGAAAGGTGAGGCCTATTATATGCTAGAGGGACTGATCGTGAAGGCACTAAGCGGATATTATTATGTCAAACCACTGCAGGATGGCAACATTATATCCGGGGAGGACCCAGCGGTTCAATGCAGAGCCCGCGGCATTTTCAAAAAGAAAGGTATCTCTCCGCTCGTTGGAGATCACGTGATGTACTCATTGACTGAAAATGGGGAAGGGACCGTGGATGAAATTCTTCCACGGTCTTCCCAACTAATTCGCCCGCCTGTCGCGAACGTCGACTTGGCGGTGCTGTTGTTTTCGGTCAAAGAACCGGATCTGAGCCTGCATCTGCTGGACAAGTTTCTGGTACATATAGAGAATGAGGGCCTTGAGGCATTGATCTGTCTGACGAAGCAGGATCTTGTGGACGCATCCGACGATGTGCTGGAGCAGGTGAAGCGCCAGTATGAAGAGATTGGTTACGAAGTGCTGATTACCAGCTCTCTGCAAGGAATCGGGACTGAAGAGGTAAAGAAACGGCTGGCCGGTCGAATTAGTGTCTTCTCCGGTCAATCCGGTGTCGGGAAATCGTCCCTGCTGAATGCGTTAATGCCAGGCCTCTCGCTGGAGACGAGCGAAATCAGCCTGCGTCTTGGCCGCGGTCGGCATACGACACGCCATGTGGAGCTGATTGAGCTAGATAACGGGGGGTATGTCGCCGATACCCCGGGTTTTAGCCAGCTGGATTTTCTGGAGCTGGGTGTCGAGGAGTTATCGACCTGTTTCAGAGAATTCGCTCCTTATGCTGCCGAATGTAAATTCAGAGGCTGCAGTCATCTGCATGAGCCGGGCTGCCGGGTGGTCCAAGCCAAAGAGGATGGAATCATCCTGGCTAGCCGTTATGAGCATTATGTGGAGTTTTATACGGAGATGAAAGACAAGAAACGGAGGTACTGAATGATGATAAAAATTGCCCCATCCATATTGTCAGCGGATTTTGCGAAGCTGGGACAAGAAATTAAGGAAGCCGAGGCCGGCGGAGCCGATTGGATACATGTGGACGTCATGGACGGACACTTTGTACCTAATATTACGCTGGGGCCGCCCATCGTCCAAGCAATCAGGCCCCATACGAGCCTGACGCTTGACGTGCATCTGATGATTGAACAGCCGGAGCTGTATATTGCGGACTTCGTCAAGGCTGGAGCCGACCTGATCACCGTTCATGCCGAGACCTGCCCGCATCTTCATCGTGTCATCCATCTGATCAAAGAGTTTGGCGTGAAGGCCGGCGTCGCGATCAATCCGGCTACGCCGGCCCATGTCCTACAGGAAGTGCTGCCTGACTTGGATTTGGTACTGGTGATGACCGTGAACCCGGGGTTTGGCGGACAGGCTTTTATCGAGCGGACGGTAAACAAGATCTCACAGCTGCGTGAATGGATTTCAAACTCTGACAACCCGAATATCCATATTGAAGTGGATGGCGGCATTACAGCGGAGACAGCGCCGCTTGTGGTGGAAGCGGGAGCGGATGTCCTGGTTGCGGGCAGCGCGGTATTCGGCATGCCGGATCGCGCGGCAGCCATTGCAAAAATCCGTGACAGCGTAACATCTTGACCAGAACGTGAGCAACGGGATGCATAGGGCGCGGGGTTCCCGCATAAATATGGTTACATGAGCTGGGTTCTCATGTAGCCTTTTTTGTCTGTGTTCACATCTATGGGCTTGGTGCATAACATAATCTAGGAAGGCATGAGAATGATGGGGAGGGTGAGACATGAAATTCTATACGTTCAAGCTGCCGAAGTTTTTGGGAGGTTTTGTGAAGGCCATCTTAAATACGTTTCACAAGAGCTGACAGCTTGTCCCGGCGTAACAAAACCTCCGCCTGGGACTGACGCCGCCTAGCCGGTTCTGGGGAAAGAGGCAAGAACACTCCGATAGAGCGCATGGAGGACATACCGCATCTGTATGCGGAAGTTTTCTTGCGGTATAAGAAAGCCAAAATGCGCGTTAGTCCTCCTTCGCTTTCTTATATCAAAAGAAGAGTGTCTAGCGACGTACTTATCGAGGACAGACCGCGTTCGACCGGAAGTTTTTCTTGCGATATAAGAAAGCGGAAGTTTTGCTCTTTCATTTTTCTTATATCTAAATAAAAAAAGCACCTGCTAACTGCTCAGGGTGCTTTTTGTTTAGAAGAAGAATATGTATCTAAACGCAAGAAAAACTTCCTTGTCCCGGATCGCCCACAAATGGTGCCTGGAGATTAAGAAGTTTTTCTTCATATAACACAAGATGATTATACGCGAGTCACTTTACCGGATTTCAAAGCGCGAGTGCTGACGTATACACGTTTTGGCTTGCCATCTACCAAAATGCGAACCTTTTGAACGTTGACACCCCAAGAACGCTTGTTGTGATTGTTAGCGTGAGAAACATGGTTACCACTGCTTGGTTTCTTGCCAGTTACATAACATTTGCGAGCCATTCATTACACCTCCTTGTTCCTAACCCTGCATGAAACAATACTTAAATATAATATCACAGTAAAAATTGCTCCGTCAACTGTCCTAAAAACATTTATTTCTCTTTGCCATTATAGTACAATGTTGATTAGTCCATAATATTTCCGAAGAAATAGTTCGTGGGCTGGTCGGCAGGGCTCTCAAGAGGCTTGGGAACCGCCGGAAAGCGTAGAGGACGAGAGGATCGCCCAACCTAGATTTATGATCCATTAATCACGGTAAGTCTTTTATTTACTGCCTGGGCATTTCGTCAGCTATAAGCTATGAAATAAATATGAAATTTACGACAAGTAGTGTTATGGGTATCAAGCCAGGAAGGGGAATTCTCATTGAGTAAGCGTTCTTTGAATGGAACAGAATTTACCGCGATGGTCCTAGCCGGAGCGGAGCAGCTGCAGCAGCATGCAGAACACGTCAATTCCCTGAATGTGTTCCCGGTGCCGGACGGCGACACGGGGACCAACATGAATTTGACGATGACGGCAGGTGTGGCAGAACTGAAGAGTAAGTACTCGGAGTCCGTCGGGCATAGTGCCGGTGTGCTGTCCAAGGGGCTTCTGATGGGAGCCAGAGGGAACTCGGGGGTTATTCTGTCCCAGCTGTTCCGTGGTTTCAGCCGATATGCGGCACCTTATACAGAACTAAATTCTCATCAATTCGCCGCAGCACTGCAAACAGGCGTAGAAGCTGCGTATAAAGCTGTTGTGAAGCCTGTCGAAGGTACCATCCTTACCGTAGCTAAAGAAGCGGCCAAGCATGCGGTCTATTTTTCCCGCCGCAACAACGATATTGTGGAATTGATGGAGCAGGTGTTGGCCAAAGCCAAAGAAACACTGTCCCAGACGCCGGATATGCTCCCTGTTCTGAAGCAGGTTGGCGTAGTGGATTCGGGTGGCCAGGGCCTGGTTTACATTTATGAAGGTTTCTTGCAGGCGCTTAGAAAAGACGCTCCGTCCGGATCGTTTGCTGTTGCGGAAGGACAAGCCGAACAGAGCAACAAGGCACCGGCCTTTCAAGCGGTCCCTGACTTCTCGGCGGTTCAAGCTCCGGCTTCTGCCCAGTCCAGACTGTCCACAGAGGACATTGAATTTTTATATGACATGGAATTCTTTATTAATAGGCAGCTCGGCGAAGGAACGGGCGCAGACTTTGATGAAGATAAGTTCCGGAAAGCGCTTGCAGTGAATGGTGATTCCATCATTGTCATCGCCGATGACGAGACGATCAAAGTTCATGTGCATTCCAAGGCTCCGGGCGAAGTGTTGAATTTGGCGCTAATGTATGGAGAGATCACTCAGATTCATATATTGAATATGCGCGAGCAGCATCGTGATTTGCTGACAACGGGAATGGATATTGCACCGATGCCCGAGTTGTTTGCAGATATTCCGGCAGAGACCGTGACACCGGAAGCTCCGGCTGTTCCCCCGGCAGACGAGATTGCACCGTACGGTTTCATAGCGGTATCGTCAGGGGAAGGCATCTCCGATATATTCAAGAGCCTGGGCGTTGACGTTGTTCTCTCCGGGGGACAGACGATGAACCCGAGCACCGAGGATTTTGTTAATGCGATTTCTTCGATCTCGGCGCAGCAGATTTACATCCTGCCGAACAACTCCAACATCGTGCTGGCCGCCCAGCAGGCGAGAGAGCTTCTTGAAGGCGAACGCAGCGTAACGGTCATTCCGAGCAAGACGATTCCGCAGGGGATCGCGGCGGCATTTGCTTTCCAGGAAGACGAGAATGCGGATATGAACACCGACAACATGCTGGATGCGATCACTCGCGTGCAATCGGGGCAGGTAACCTATGCCGTTCGGGACACAACGATTGATGATCTCGAGATCAAGGCTGGCCAGTTTATCGGTATTCGCAATTCCAACATCGTTGCAGCAAACGAGGATCTGATTACGACCTCCCAGGATTTGCTGGGTAAAATGCTGGAGTCCGGCGATGAAATCGTGACGCTGCTTACCGGCGCGGACGCAACTGAGGAATCGACCAACGCACTCACGGAGTGGCTTGGCGAGCAGTATCCTAACGCAGAGGTTGAGGTTCACTACGGCGGTCAGCCGATTTATTCCTATCTGTTCTCCGTGGAGTCTTGATCTAAGAGATAAGGAAGTATACACTTCCGAGGTTTTCCCTTCCTTATCTCGCAAGAAAAACTTCCGCTATATGCGGTCTGACTTCTAAGGAAGTACGTCGATAAAGTTTTTCTTATAACGCTTTGACATTATGCAAGGTACATTTTTAGGAGGGGTTCCGGTGAATAAGACCGTTATTGTGACAGACAGCACAGCGGATATTCCGGCAGACCTGGCGAAGCAACACAACATTCATATTGTGCCGCTGAGACTTATGTTCGGGGAAGATACGTATTTGGACGGAGTCGAAATCACGCCGGGAGAGTTCTACAAAAAGCTGGTGCAGTCACCCCAGCTTCCGACGACCTCCCAGCCTTCACCCGCAGATTTTGTAGCTGTGTATGAGTCCATTCTGGAACAGCACCCAGGCTGCTCCATTATGTCCATTCACATCTCATCCGGCTTGAGCGGAACGTATCAGTCCGCATTGCTTGCCACCTCTCTTATCGAAGGAGAAGCGGATATCACTGTATGGGATTCCAAATCGGCCTCTTACGGTTTCGGACTATTCGTGGTTCATGCAGCGAAGCTCACACAAGAAGGAGCCGCTGTTCCAGATATTATTTCGTCGCTTGAGGACCTTCGCTCTAAGCGCCGCCTCTACTTCCTGGTAGACACACTGGAGTACTTGCAGAAGGGCGGACGGATCGGCAAGGCTTCAGCCGTGCTTGGCACACTGCTTAACATTAAGCCAATCCTGTCCATTGATGGCGAAGGGATTATCTTTCCGGTAGACAAGGTCCGCGGTCGCAAGAAAGCGACGGCCAAAATCATTGAGCTGTTTCAACAGGATCTATCCGGTGTGAAAAATATTAAAGTGGCTGTGGGTCATACAGCTGACCCTGCTCAGGTTGAGGATTTTCTGCAGCAGCTGTCCGCTGTGTTTACGATCGAGGAAACGGTGTTTTCCGAGATCGGTCCGGTTATCGGTACGCATGTTGGACCGGGAACCATTGCAGCATATATATGGCCTGCTTAAGTGAGGTAGATGATATGAGTCTCAAACTCGATCAAATATCCGTCAGACAGATCAACGGCGTGAGCGCCCTGAAAGAGGGGGAGCTTCACGCCTTTGGCGTCTCTACGGTCAAGGATCTTTTGGAGTATTACCCCTTCCGGTATGAGGATTACCGGCTAAGGTCTTTAAGCGAAGTCAAGGACGGGGACAAAATCACCATACAAGCTAAAATAGCCAGCGTGCCGGTACTGCAGCGCTACGGGCGCAAATCCCGTCTCACCTGCAAAATGCTGGCCGAAAACTGGATGTTCACCGCAACCTGGTTCAATCGGCATTTTCTGAAGGACCAGCTTACGGCCGGCCGGGAGATCGTGCTGACGGGCAAGTGGGATCAGCGCAGAATGCAGCTTACGGTGTCCGAGTCCGAGTTCCCGGATAAGGGAGCCTTCCGCAGCGGAACGCTGCAGCCGGTGTATTCCATCGGCGGGAAGATCACGCAATCCTGGATCCGAAAAACGATGGGACAGGCTTTGGAGCAATACGGGGAGATGATTCCCGAAATTTTGCCGCAATCCCTGCTCAGGAAGTATGATCTGATGCCTCGTAAAGCGGCGATCATGACGATCCATCAGCCTGTCGACTCCCGGGAAGGACAGGAAGGGCGGCGCCGGATGGTGTATGAGGAGCTCTTCTTGTTCCAGTTGAAAATGCAGGCGTTCCGGGCGCTGAACCGGGGACGGATGGACGGTGTTGTACATACGGCTGACAATGCAACGATCCGGGAGTTCGTGCGCAGCTTCCCGTTTGAGCTTACCGATGCGCAGAAGAAGGTGGAGCTGGAGATCTTGCATGATATGCGCTCCCCTTACTGCATGAACCGCTTGCTTCAAGGGGATGTCGGCTCGGGAAAAACGATTGTTGCCGCCATCGCTCTGTTTACAACGGTGCGCTCAGGCTTTCAAGGGGCCTTGATGGTCCCAACGGAGATTCTTGCCGAACAGCATATGCGTTCGCTGCAGAAGCTGTTTGAGCCCTTCGGCATTACCGTTGGCCTGTTGACAGGCAGTGTAACGGGGAAGAAGCGTAAAGACCTGCTGGCTTCCTTACAGATGGGGCTGACGGACGTTGTCGTGGGCACACATGCCCTCATCCAGGATGATGTGTACTTCCGGGAGCTGGGACTCGTCGTGACGGACGAGCAGCACCGTTTTGGCGTGAATCAGCGAAGCGTACTCCGCCGTAAAGGCTATAACCCGGATGTGCTCACGATGACGGCAACGCCGATTCCACGGACGCTGGCAATTACTGCCTTTGGGGATATGGATGTATCCACGCTGTCGGAGCGTCCGAAAGGTCGTATTCCTATTACGACCTATTGGGTCAAACATGAACTCATGGACCGTGTGCTCGGATTTATTTCCCGGGAAGTAAATCAAGGTCGTCAGGCCTATTTGATTGCTCCTTTGATTGAAGAATCGGATAAGCTGGACGTTCAGAATGCAATTGACCTGCATGTCCAGATGCAGCAGGCGTTTCCCACGTATGCTGTCGGACTTCTGCACGGTCGTATGACGCCTGCCGAGAAGGATGAGGTCATGCGCCAATTCTACAGCAATGAGGTCCAGCTGCTGATTTCCACGACGGTTGTTGAGGTTGGCGTTGACGTGCCGAACGCAACCTTGATGATCATTATGGATGCCGATCGCTTCGGTCTGTCTCAGCTGCACCAGCTTCGGGGTCGCGTAGGCCGTGGGCAGCATGCATCCTACTGCGTCCTTGTGGCCGATCCAAAATCGGAAGTGGGCCAGGAGCGGATGCAGGTCATGACGGAAACCGAGGACGGCTTCGAGGTATCCCGGAGGGATTTGGAGCTTCGGGGACCGGGCGACTTCTTCGGTACGAAGCAGAGCGGGCTGCCGGAGTTCCGGCTGGCCGACATGGTCGCGGATTTCAAAGTGGTTGAAGAGGCCCGGGGAGACGCGGCAGCTCTCGTTAGCGACAGTTCTTTCTGGACGTCGCCGGAATATGAGCCGCTGCGCGACTTTTTGCAGCAGGAAAAGATCTTCCAGGGCGATATCATGGATTAATGACATGAATCTGTTAGCACAATGGACAGACCTTCGTCATATACTCAAAAAGGGTAGCAGCATTTATGACTGGAGGTGCTTCAACATTGAGTTATCAGCAGTACGGGATTAGTCCGCAGCTGGTGGAGCGAATCAAGCTAAAAATGAAAAACCCGGCAGTCAAGGAAAGAATCAAAGGGCTGACTCAGGGTTTGACCAAGGCAGATCTTCAAAATAGCGCAAAAGTGCATCAATTGATCCGGACGGCCAGCGGCATCTTGAATGAAAAGCTGAGCTCCGCGCAGGAGCAGCAAATGGTTCAATTCGTCCTTGCACAGCGCATCGATCCGAACAACACCTTCCATTTGATCAAGCTGTGGGGGATGTTTCGATAACAATTGGATGACATCAAGGTTTTATTTTGCATAGAAGAAGCCCCTCTCGGGAGTGTTTTCTCCTTATGAGCAGGGGCTTTTGATTTGGCATGTGCAGGGATGAAACGTTCCTGGCGGACTTTTATAAAAGAAGTCCCTTGATTTGTAGTCTAACCGATAGCAGAGGAACCGGGGAGCTAAGAAAAAGTGCGGAAGTTGAAGAGGCCCTCCCAATCTTTCCGAAGTATTTAGCTGTCCGTAATGGAACGGATGCAAGCTTCCGTGTCATTTTTAACGGAATTTACGGTTGTGCTAACCGGTACGGCCTGCATTTCCTCCGCGGGGTAAGGCCTCAAAAGCTCTTTGAGGGTTTGCAAAAGGGAAGGGCTGCTTTCATTGGTTTGGGAAGATGTCTGCCGTTCGAGCCATAGCGCTTCGTCAGCGGGGCTCAGAATGACCGGCATCCGGTTATGGATCGGTTCCATGAGTCGATTGGGTGCGGTTGTAATGACGGTGCAGGTGCTGAGCTTATCTCCGCTTGGGGTGATCCAGGTATCGTACAGACCTGCCATGCTGAATATTTCCCCGTTCCTCAAGCCGATGCGAAAAGGCTGCTTGCCATTGCCGTTTTTTTGCCATTCGTAAAAACCGTCTGCAGGTATCAGGCATCTTTTCCGATAAAAGGGCATCCTAAATGCAGGCTTATCTTCCAGCGTTTCGCTGCGCGCATTGATCATTTTGGCTCCGGCTGAGGGATCCTTGGCCCAGGATGGGACAAGCCCCCATTGCAGCTGACCGATCCGGTTGGCGCTGCCGTCGTTGATAATCGCCGTGACCATCTGCGTAGGAGCGATGTTGTACCTGGGAATGTGAAAGGGAGATACCGATTCGGGATCGATGAGATACCTTGTCATTAGTTCTTCCCAAGTGACCGTGAGTGTAAAGCGTCCGCACATGGATTCAAACCTCCTGTCATTTGCTCTCGCTTAAGATTTTGAATATAGCGACTAATTAAGACTTTTTATCGAGTTCAGAACGAAATGGCTACTTAGAGATTTACAGTACATTTGTTTTTGAGTATATCAAATATTGCATAACTTACCAAAAGAGTCTAGCACAAAGCCAGGCCAAGCATCATGAATGGAGGATTTATTGTGTTTGATTTAAAAGCTAATGGTACCTCGGTGAAGACAGAAGTTGTTGCCGGGGCCACGACGTTTTTCACGATGGCGTATGTGACCGTTGTGAATCCGCTGATTCTGTCGCAAGCGGGTGTACCTTTTGAGCAGAGCTTCACGGCAACGATTATTGCCGCTGTGATTGGCACACTGCTGATGGGGCTCGTAGCCCGCTACCCGATCGCTGTGGCGCCGGGGATGGGCTTGAATGCCTACTTCACCTATTCCGTTGTTCAAGGACATGCCGGACTTGGGTATATTGAAGCTTTCTCGGCTGTTTTTATAGCCGGTATTCTGTTTCTGGTGTTATCGATGACTTCCCTGCGGCGCAGGCTGATTGAGATGATCCCGTCGAATTTGAAGCATGCGATCACGGTCGGAATCGGCCTGTTTATTGCTTTTATCGGTCTGCGGATGAGCGGCATCATTACAGCGCATCCGGATAATCTGGTAGCGCTCGGTGATCTGCACCAGCCATCGGTTGTGCTCGCCTTGGTGGGATTGGCGGTTACGCTTGTGCTGCTGTCCCGTGATGTAAAGGGTGCTTTGTTTATCGGTATGATTATTACCGGGATTATTGCTTATTTTGCCGATATGCTGTCCTTTACGAGCGGGATTATGTCGGTCCCTACGCTGCCGGAAGGCATTCTGGTATGGAACCCGATTACCGCTGCCTCCGATGTGATCAGGCATGGACTCTATGCCGTTGTGTTCTCTTTCCTCCTGGTGACGCTGTTCGATACCACAGGCACGGTTGTTGGTGTGGCGGAGCAGGCGGGGCTGATGAAGGATAACAAGCTGCCTCGTGCAGAACGCGCCATGTTCTCCGATTCGGTGGCAACCGTGGCCGGATCCATGGTCGGTACAAGCCCGACCACCGCCTATGTTGAATCTGCAGCCGGCGTCGGCGCAGGCGGTCGGACAGGATTGACGGCGGTCGTCGTTGCCGCGTTGTTCGTCGTTGCCGCCTTCTTCAGTCCGCTGATCGGCGCGGTTGCGGGATTATCCGCCATTACGGCCCCTTCGCTCATCGTAGTGGGCTGCCTGATGCTGGGCAACGTTCAGCACATCCGGTGGAATGATTTTGATGAAGCGTTCCCCGCGTTTCTCGTCATCTTGACCATGCCGCTTACGTCCAGCATCGCGACCGGGATCGCGCTCGGTTTTATTTCATACCCGCTGATGAAAATCGTGAAGGGCAAGTGGAAGGCGGTTCATCCGCTGATGTATATTTTTGCCGTGCTGTTCGTGCTGCAGCTTGTCTTTGTCCCGCATTGATTCAGGAGTATTAGGTGCATGAAAATCCCCTGCAAGGTCTGAGCAGACCCGGCAGGGGATATTTGGCATGCCGATAAACCGTATAAGTGTGAGGATTATTGGTAACGGATCTAGGCGATGCTGCAACGGTTCCGGGTTGTTGTTTTCGACCGGTTAAGAGGATATACCTTCTCATGCCGGCCGTGGATGCACCGAGCTTTAGCGAGCACGGCTCCATACGTCCGCGTACCTTGTAACGAGGCCGTGCTCGTCAACCTCCAGATCCGCTTGGTAGGCTCCATCGTTACTCTCATAACGGTAGGCATACTCACCCGTACGCGTATACTGTTGGGCAAGGGGGGCGATGGTTAAACTCGGGAACTGAATCCAGACTGCCGTCATGGACGCGCTCTCCCCAGGCTTCAGTCCCAACCGCTGGATCGGCAGCGTGTTGGTGGACGGGGTAATGCCAAGATCAATATCGTTCATGCCGGCAAATGCGGTGAGCTCGGAATCGCCGTTCCACCAGCGGCCGTCATCATCCCGCTCCAGGTGAAGGGACTGTTCTTCGGTGCCGCTGGAGAGCTCAATCTTTACCTTCCTGGTCTGCCAGCTGCAGGTGGTTCCAACCTCGTAGGAGCAGTGGAGCTGCCGGCCTTCCAGATCGGCTACGACCATTCCGGTGAGCGTGAATCCGTCATGATGTCGATAGAGCCGGCCATGCTCCAGAGAGGGCAGATCGTGTCGGTTCCAGAGCAGCGATTGCAGAAGCTGACCAGGGCTTGCGGTTATTGGTCCGATGTGCTGCATGTTTGCTTCAGTATGTATATTGTCGTTCAAGGCGAGATCACGTCCTTTATCAAAAAGAGTATGAATGGATGCTGCTCCTCTATATTATATAACGAACATACGTTTGTTATAAAGCGATAAATACAGTGCGTCATAACCGATTGGGGACTTCCAACGCAAAACGCTAATTCCATATATGGACGCAAAAAGGTTTGTGAAGTAATATGTAAAGATCGTATAATAATTCGGCAATATTTTTCATCCAGAGTAGGAGTGCAGCCGCCATGAACATACCTAAAAAACGCATTAAAATCAGTCTAGCCACGGTCATGCCTGCGCTGGTTTCATTATCCATTCTGATGACGATGTCGATTATGATCTATATTCAGTATAAAAATGAGAAACGTTCACTATATAACAATACCATGTCGCTTAATTTATCCTCCGCACAAAAAATGGCGGTTACCATTGAAGCGCTTTTCTCAGGGATGCGCCAAAGCCTTCGCGCCTCTGCCAACAACCCGGCAATTGAGGCCAGTGCGGCATCCGATGAGAAGGAGTTGCAGGTCATTTTTGATCTTATGCTTCAGAGCAGCCCTTACTTCAACTCCGTTTTTTGGGCCGATCAAGCGGGTACCATTCGAGTGGTTTCTCCTGTGGGGAACCATTTGAATCCGGCCCGATTAATAACGGAAGGGACCACGGAGGCGCTAAAGGAGAGAAAGTCCTATTTATCGGCACCGTATAGAAGCCCATCTGGGCGCTGGATTGTTCTTGCGAGCGAGCCGATTTTCGACAGTTCCGGCAAGTATCACGGGATGATTGCCGGCACGATCTACTTGGAAGAAAATAATATATTGCATCGTATTTTCGGATCTGGTGCGGGAAATGAAGAGGACTCCTACTCCTACATTGTCGATTCCGGCGGGAAGCTGCTCTATCATCTGGATAAAAGCCGGGTGGGGGAGGACGTAAGTTCTAACGTTGTGGTACAGCGGCTCATAGACGGCGAGAGCGGCATGCAACGTGTCATGAATACGCAAGGTAACGATTACTTGACGGGTTACGCCGGCGTTTCGATGAATGGTTGGGGGATTGTCATGCAGACATCGGTAAGTTCCATTCTGGACGATGTCAATCGCAACTTGCAGGATCAGCTGAGAAGTATGCTCCTTCCGATCATGATCATGCTGGTCATTGCCGCATATATGGCTACAAGAATTGCTGCGCCATTTACCCAGCTGTATAAGTTAACAAAATCGATAGCAGCCGGCCAAACGGTGTCTTCCGAGGAATTCCGGCCGCATTGGAATCGGGAAGCTGATCAATTGAACCAGATTATGGGGGCCGCTGCCGAAACGCTGGCCAAGCAGGCCTATTCGTTACAGCAGGAAGCCAGTACGGATCCATTAACAAGGCTGACCAATCGCAGAGAACTGGAACGCTGCCTTGATTCGTGGGATTCGCTTGGGGATCCGTATGCCCTTTTAATGCTGGACATTGACCATTTTAAGAAAGTAAACGATACATATGGCCACCAAACCGGCGACCAAGTCCTGAAACTGGTGGCGGCGGTCATGAGCGGTTGCGTTCCTGCGGGTGCGGTCTGCTCCCGTTTTGGCGGGGAGGAGTTTGTCATTCTTCTTCGCAAGCATAGTATGGAAGAGGCCTACCGTATGGCTGAACGGATACGCAACGCGATCCTGGTTTCCCAAACGCCGTATTCCCTAACGCTTACCGTATCGATCGGCGTCTCCTTGTATCCTGAACATGGCAGGACCCGCGAGGATGTATTCCAGGCAGCGGATATGGCGTTATACCGGGCGAAGGACGAAGGCCGTAACCGGACGATCGCCGCAGGATTATCGGCGTAATAGTACATGCGACTAATCCCTTAATTACCGAGTCAAAGTATATTTATGAGAGGATATCATTTAATAACTTCTCCATAATCTTTACGTCTACGAACTTACCATCCAAGATGCCGTGGTCTTCAAAAACACCAACATCACGGTACCCGAGTTTATGATATAAACCCTGCCCGCCTTGATTGAACGGAAAGGTGAACAGCACAATTTTTATAAAAACCATTTTCCTTTGCAATCGTCTCAAGGCGATGAAGCAGCATACTTCCAATTCCTTTGCTTCGGAATGCCCGATCGATATATATGGATAGGTCGGCAACACCATCATAGGCGCAGCGCTGAGAATAAGGGTTGAGGGAAGCCCAACCGACCACCTCGCCTGCGCTTTCAGCGACAATGACAGCGTAACGATCCGCATGTTGTCGGAACCAATGATGCATATATGTAATATCTTTTGTCTTTACTTCAAGGGTAGCAATGCGATCTTCAATTCCTTGATTATAAATAAGTAATATTCGATTCACGTCGTTCGTGTGGGCTGTTCTAATCGTAATTGGGTTCATAAGCGGCGGGTTCCTCACCTTTCTCTTTAAATGAATGACAGCTTAGCCAAAAGTTATTGCGATAATGGGCTGCAGCATGTACTGGATTTAGCCATGGCTTGGTTGAAAATTTTAATGGAGTGAAGCACGGTTTCTTTTTCGAAATCCGTCATATAGGAGAACACTTCGTCCAGATAGTCATTCATCTGCTTATCAATGGTATCGGCTATCCATTTCCCCTTTGAGGTAAGCGCCAGCGTATGAACTCTTCGATCCTGGGGATCCGGTGTTTTTTGTACGAAATTCAGTTTAATCAAGGATTGGACCTGTCGGCTGAACGTCGTAATATCGGTCCCCAATGTTTCAGCGATCTGCTGCATCGAGGGATTATGCTGCCGGTCAACTTCATACAAGATGTGACTCTGAACCAAAGTGACATCGGTTACTCCTACACTGCAACAGTTTTTATTCAATAGACCAAATCTGCGGGTCATGATTTGAAACAACTCACGAGCATTTTCCATCTGGAATATCACCTCTGATTTGTTATACAACACATATTTGCAATATGCAAGTAATTTAACCTATCGTTTCATTCAGTTCTATCGTATATCAGAGTGTGATTCTGCAAACATTACTAAACAAATCAAAAATAATTGATGCTTGACGTGTCACGGATGGCTTGCTACAATGAGCACATCAAAATTATTTGATGGGAAGTAAAGAGGTGACAACATGAAGGTCTCTACAATACCAGAAGACGTATTAAGCCTGTATGAACAGAAGTTCAAAGCGTTATCCGATAAGAATCGGCTGAGAATCATTTATGAATTAAATCAACGAGGTAAAGTATGTGTATGCGACCTTACCGACATGCTGGAACTGCCTCAATCGAAACTGTCGTACCATCTGAAAATGTTGCTGGATGCAAATATTATATTGATGGAACGCATCGGAAAATGGAATTACTACGAATTAAACGATGAAGAAATTAAAGGACTATTATCCGAAAAGCTGTGCTGCATTTTCTATCCTAGTACAAAAACATAATTTTTTTTAACCAATACATCAAAAAAAATTGATGAATTGAAAACATAAGGAGGATTTTCTATATGAAAAACATTGAATTTAAGGCAGCCTCATCTTCTTGTTGTACCCCCCAAGTACCGTTAACCACTAAAGAAACAGTGAAGGAGGAGTATGTTCCGCACAACGGTAACCTGCCTGTCGTAATTATTGGTGCCGGACCTATCGGCTTGGCTGCAGCAGCTCATTTGGCCGAAAGAGGGCAACCATTCATTCTTTTTGAAGCGGGACCCAGCATAGGTCAAAACATCCTGCAATGGGGACATGTGCGTCTTTTTTCACCATGGCAGTACAACATCGATAAAGCTGCTGAGCGACTTTTGCGTAAACAAGGATGGCAGCCTCCTATATTAACGGAATTACCTTTCGGTCAAGAGATTGTGAATCAGTATTTGTGGCCCTTAGCGCAACTACCTGAATTGGAGCCCTACATCATGTTGAATGCTACAGTGGTGTCTATATCGAAGAAAAATGCTGATAAAATGAAATCCGCTAATCGCGTAGCTGTGCCGTTTGTACTTTATGTTGAACGAAACGGAAATACCGAACGCTTTGAAGCTAGGGCAGTAATCGATGCCTCTGGAACCTGGGGACATTCGAATCCGCTAAATGCAGACGGGATATGGACACGTGAAGAGCGTGATTTGAGGGACCATATTTATTATGGGATTCCGGATTTATCAGCAGAACAAAGGCAGAAGTACGCAGGAAAACGTGTTGCAGTTGTAGGAGGCGGGCACTCTGCGATCAACACTTTACTGGATTTAGCCAAGCTCAAAGAAACGGATCCGAACACTGAGATTATTTGGGTGATGAGAAAAAAATCTGTGGAAGAAGCTTACGGTGGTGAAGAGAATGATCAGTTAGAGGCGCGAGGGGCACTTGGAAGCCACATTCACCAGTTGATTAATGCCGGCCAAATCCAAGTGGTCACTCCGTTCATGATCGAGGGGCTTTCCAAACACGATGGAAGAATGAACATCAAGGGGACTGCAAACGGTGAAAGCAACGAAATACAAGAAATCGATGAAATTATCGTAAATACAGGGAGCCGACCTGATTTTTCATTCCTGAGCGAGATCAGACTTAGCATTGATCCTGCTACGGAGAGTGTTGAAGCGCTTGCGCCCCTTATCGATCCCAATGTACACAGCTGCGGAACTGTAAGACCCCATGGCGAAAAAGAGCTGCGTCATTTAGATAAGAATTTCTATCTCGTTGGAATGAAGAGTTATGGCCGAGCACCTACCTTCCTTATGGCGACGGGCTACGAACAGGTCAGATCCATTGCTGCATATCTGGATGACGATTTAGAATCCGCGTTAAAAGTTGAATTAGAGCTGCCGGAGACCGGCGTATGCGGTATTAACAGTGCGCCGAATGCCAATGATTGCTGCATGCCCGCCGCCTCATCTACTTCCGGCTGCAATTAATATCTATCTAGGGGGAATCAAGACCTGGTTCTCCCGGATAAATGAAACAGAGGAGTGAGCGACATGTATAAATCAATCATTATAGGAACGGGGCGGTTGATGGGCTGGATAGCGAGAATTTTTGGAGGAAGAGTCTCCGCACTTGAAATCAGGCACGCTTTCCATTAGTATATAAGCATTAAATTATATGGTTATGGGATCATTAATCTTATTTTATCGGAAGAAAGGGATGAACCTTAATGGAGCATATGAACGAAATAGCCGAGAAACTCAAATTGCTTGGGGATAAAACAAGGCTTACCATGTTGACGCTCCTTAAGGAAAGAGAATGGTGCGTTTGCGAGTTTGTAGATATTTTTGATATGTCACAGCCTGCAATCAGCCAGCACTTAAGAAAGCTTAAGTCTCAAGGGATCGTAAATGAAGCCAGAAGAGGCCAATGGGTTTATTATTCATTGCATGTTGCGGATAAGCCATATATCCAAGCGGTGTTGAATGAAATGCCAAGTTCTCAAGAAATATTGTCAACGTTAAATAAGGAAATCAACTGTTCCTGTGATTAACCGGCAATCAGTCCGTATGAGCAATAGCTCTCAGGTTGATGAGAGTTATAATCGCTGCCTAAATATATATTGATTAATAGAGGGAATGCATAACGGTATTTTAGTTCAACACGTCATTGGAGGGTTTGTACATTGGTTTCTGTTTTGGCTAGCATTATTTTTCTTGTTACATTGGTTTTTGTTATTTGGCAGCCTAAAAATCTGTCCATTGGATGGTCGGCTTTCGGAGGTGCTGTACTGGCACTGCTCGTTGGAGTTGTCGACTTTCAGGATGTTTGGGATGTCACCCAGATTGTATGGAATGCTACGCTTGCCTTTGTCGCCATTATTATCATTTCATTGATTCTGGATAAAATCGGTTTATTCGAATGGGCGGCATTGCATATGGCGAACGCTGCTCGAGGAAACGGTATCCGGATGTTTGTGTATGTATCCGTTCTTGGAGCGGTTGTCGCTGCTTTTTTCGCAAATGACGGTGCAGCACTGATCTTAACCCCGATTGTGCTTGCCATGGTACGGGCGCTGAATTTCGACGAAAAGAAGGTATTCCCCTTTATTATCGCAAGCGGCTTTATTGCGGATACAACCTCCCTTCCGCTAGTGGTCAGCAACCTGGTGAATATCGTATCTGCCGATTTCTTTGGCATCACGTTTACCGAATACGCCAGCCGAATGTTGGTTCCCAATCTGTTCTCTTTAGCAGCAAGTGTCCTGGTACTTTACTTGTTTTTCCGCAAAAGTATCCCGCGGAAGTTTGATGGCACCCAGCTCAAGCAGCCATCAACGGCGATTCAAGATCCTGCGATGTTCCGGTTATCATGGATCGTGTTGAGTGTGCTCCTTATCGGTTACTTTGTGTGCGAATTTGTCGGTATTCCGGTATCGATCGTAGCTGGGGTTATCGCGATTTTCTTCCTGCTGATGGCGCGGAAAAGTCCGGCTGTGCAAACCAAGGAAGTCCTCCAAGGTGCTCCGTGGGCAATCGTGTTTTTCTCTATTGGCATGTATGTGGTCGTATATGGCTTGCGTAACGCGGGTCTTACGGATCTACTGGCAAGCGTCATACAGAGCATCGCGGATCAAGGACTACTTGCTGCAACCATGGGGATGGGATTTATCGCAGCGATTATTTCTTCCATCATGAACAATATGCCGACCGTCATGATTGATGCGCTGGCAATTGATGCGACAAGCACATCGGCTGCCATTCGGGAGGCATTAATTTATGCCAATGTCATCGGTTCCGATTTAGGTCCCAAGATCACGCCGATTGGCTCGCTGGCAACCTTGCTATGGCTGCATGTCCTTTCGAACAAAGGCGTGAAGATTAGCTGGGGGACATACTTTAAGACAGGCATCATACTGACGATCCCAACTTTATTTATAACCCTCTTAGGCTTATATATCTGGTTGACCATACCGTAATTTACAGGATAAAAGGAGAGAATCGAATCGTGGAGAAAAAGACACTTTACTTCTTGTGCACAGGCAACTCTTGCCGCAGCCAAATGGCGGAGGGATGGGCCAAAAAACATCTGGGTGATGATTGGAAGGTCTACAGCGCCGGCATCGAAGCTCATGGCCTGAACCCGAATGCCGTCAAAGCGATGAATGAGGTTGGCATTGATATATCGAAACAAACTTCCGATATCATTGATCCGGAGGTGTTAAATCAATCCGACCTGGTGGTCACCTTGTGCGGTGATGCTGCCGATCGTTGTCCGATGACGCCTCCGCATGTTCGCCGTGAGCATTGGGGATTTGACGATCCGGCGAAGGCTCAGGGGACCGACGAAGAAAAATGGGCTGTTTTCCAGCGTGTTCGCGATCAAATCGGCGAGCGTATTCAAAAATTCGCTGAAACCGGCGAGTAATATAAAGCCTTATGCCAGGGTCCGAACTCTAAGAGAATTCTTGAGAAAACATTGAAAGCCTGCATCCATGTATACCAAGAACGCCCCTACTCGGGCGTTCTTTTTGTCGAGAGGACCTCTCGTTACCGGTTCTCCCTATTGAATCGCGGCGCGCAGAGCTTCAGCGAACCTTGTTATTCCGGATGGGATATCCTGGGCTCTGGCACGGGCATAAGTGAACCGCACATATCCGGAAGCTGAACCGTATACACTTCCCGGCGCAAAAATAACGCCTTTTTGAATGGCGGCCTCCAGCAGTTTGCTGTCATTCACTTCCGGGACGATCTTGCACCAGAGATGCAGGCCACCCTCCGGCACATGGAAATGAACCAGGTTTTGCAGTTCTTTCTGCAGGGCCTCGATCAGTAAATCCCGCTTGTACAGCAAGCTCGCTCTCAGTCTGTCTAGATGCGGAGCAAAATAGGAAGAATTGAGAAACTGTCCGGCCAAGCTTTGGGGCACCACGCTCAATCCGAAATCCATCTGCTGCCTGGCGTCCGCGAGCCGCTCCACCACCGAATTCGGGGCGACCATCCAGCCTACGCGGAGGCCGGATGCAGCTATTTTCGAGAGCGATCCGATGTACAGCACCGACCCGATGGAATCGACGGATTTCAAAGGGGCAGGCGGCGAGCACTGGTAGGCGGTCAAACTGAAGGGGTCGTCCTCCACGATGGGAAGTCCAAGTTCACTGGCTGCATCCAGCAGCTGCGATCTTCTCTCCTGAGCCATGACGGTGCCAGTCGGATTTTGAAAATTCGGATTAATGAAAATCATCTTGATCCGGTGTTTCTTGTACAGCGAGCGAATGTCATCGGGCCGCACCCCCCGTTCATCAACTGGGAGTCTGAACAAGCGAAGGCCAGCCGATTGAAACATCGGCAGCGAATAGCAATACGACGGGTCTTCAATAGCCACCGCGTCGCCAGGCGACAACAAGCACTGCGTAATAAGATACAGCGACTGCTGTGATCCTGACGTGATCAATATGGAGGATTCGGTGGTCCGGATCCCCCGATACTTTTTCAGATACGTAACCAATGCCTGTCGGAGCGGTCCATATCCCTGAGGGTTGTCATATCCGAAATAGGACGTGTTCGGTTTTTGGCTCATTAACGTATTCATTTCTTGGATCGGCGCCAAATCGCCGGCAAGCTCTCCGCTGGCAAAATCAATCAAAGAAGGATCATGCGCCAGCGCTTCCCGAATCCGGCGGAGAAAAGGGAGATTCGGCAGGAAATTTCCTCCCTCGGCATAACGGTGCCAGTTCGGCGTATGCTTGGGCGTGGCTCCCCATTTGGAGTTGCTGACCCGTGTTCCGCTTCCGGAACGGCTCTCTATAATTCCTAGCGCCCGAAGCTCCGAGTAAGCCAGAACCACGGTGCTTCGATTAACTCCGATTTGCTCCGCCAGTTTTCGCTCGGAGGGGAGTAAGCTGCCTGGAGGAAACTCACCATAGGATATTCTTTGCTCCAGATCATCTGCAATTTGCTGATATAGAGGTTGTGTGCTGTTGCGATCCGGCTTCCACACCTTCCTCATCCTTTCATGAACATATTCAGGCTGTTTTTTGTCTGTAATGTTAATCATATCATTATGCATAAATGAAGTGTTTTCATAATTTCATCATTACGATGACAAATATCCAGCACTCCGTTGAACATGGATGGCGGATCTAATTTGTACATTGGATGGGTCAACATAACCACCCATACCGGGATGTGGCTGAAGTCGCTTTCGGTTTCTTGACAAAACGTAAAAACAGGAATAAAGTATGGATTGAGTTAATCGTAATTATTACGATTATATAAACACGAGAATAGGAGGTGCTAAGTATGCGACTGACGGTAACATTGGCATGCACGGAAACCGGCGACCGTAACTATACAACGACCAAAAATAAAAGAAATCACCCGGAGCGAATGGAATTGCGCAAATATTGTCCGCGCTTGAAGCGGGTGACGCTTCATCGGGAAACCCGTTAAACGAATACGAATCATAAGCCGGATCTATCATCCGGCTTATTTGACTTCAAACGAAATGGGATTACACTAGAAGTAGCAGAATGCAGCCATGTCAATGAGGGGGATGGATAGGATGAACCAGGAACGACATGATACCAGCGGAGAGCTGCTCCTGAGTACACATACCCCGGAACAGTGGAGGCGGAGAAGACAGGAGCTAAACGAGTGGATCAACAGACCCAAAATAAGCAAACAGCCCAAACGGACGCGGTTATTCGGCAACACCCCTGTGGATGAGCAGTTATATCCGATATTGATCCGGCTGCAGCAGGCGGGATTGGACACCGAGTTTTCCTGCGCGGGCGTAAGTCCTCTTGATGAACCTGTTGATCATTCTCTGTACGCCTACCTAACTTTTTTCTCGAGCGGTCCTGCGGAGCAGTTCGCTAACATACTGATGGGAAATATGAGGCATCGAGCGCTGATTACCTATGAGCCTGCCCGTCACCGCTATGACGTATCGTCGTTTTTTATCGGACATAACCGGTCCTTCTGTCTTCTTCTCCAGCACAGCGCGGATCAGTTACTAAGAGATTCAGCCTAGTAGAATACGGAGCTTTTACATAGAAGTTCTATTGTTTTGCCAGCTCAGAGTCCCTTGAGCACCTTAGCTTCGAACATCCCTATTAGGTGAAATAAGGAGTCGTGATCGAATGACGAAACGAAGAATTGCTTGGCATTCAGCCCAATGGACAACCGCACCGGTATCGGTGACAGAGGAAGGGTTGAATCTGAAGGTTGAGTCCAGAGAAGGCAGTGATTATTGGGAGAAAACCCTGTATGGGTTCCAACGCGACAGCGGCCATTCACTGCTTGCGGCGTGGGATAAAGATGCAGCAATGGAGGTCACATTTGAATTGGATGCCTTTACGGAACTTTATGATCAGGCCGGGCTGATGCTAATGAACGCTCCGGGACAATGGATCAAAGCCGGGATCGAAATCAATGACGGAATCCCGCAGCTGGCCACGGTCGTCACCCATGAATATTCGGATTGGTCACTCGCACCCGTGCCGGAGTGGGTGGGCGAGCGTGTCACGATCCGTGCCTCCAGGCTGAATGATGCGGTCATCATCAGGGCGAGAACCGGGAAGCATCCTTGGCGAACCGTTCGCGTGGCACCTTTCCCCGCCAGAACAGAAAGTCAAGCAGGGCCTTTTGTCTGTTCGCCGACCCGCTCCGGTCTGATCGTGACCTTTACGCGTTGGGTGAGCACGCAGCCGGACAGCGATATTCATGTTGACCCGCCGATTGAAGAGTAGGAAAGAGCCAACTTAGATTCCTGAGATTAACCAACACTCATAGCGGCAAATAGACCTCACCCATCATTTCGTGATCGGTGAGGTCTATTTTTTTATACAGATAGTTCTGTATCAATTGCCACAGCGGCCATGCCGCGTGTGGTGATATATTGAGGGTGGATACACACTAACCTGCCATATATTGATTACGTCCAGCAAAGGGGATAAAGCCATATGCCGAGCAAAGAAAGTGTTGCTATCAAAGAACTGCTGACCGCAGAGGGATTTCATCATAAATGGGAAAATGCCGGAACGATTCGGCAATATATCGAAACATTGCCTCCATATCCTACGTTATCAGAGGAACAGGAAGGATTTGAAACCCGCTGTTTCCAAAGCGGATCGGGCGTAAGCATGAATTATTATGTATCGCATGGCTCTAAGGAACAGGGAACCGTTGTTTATTTGCACGGCGGAGCTTATATCGAAGAGATTTTGGCGCCCCATTTCGCTTTTGCTAAACAGTGGACGAAGCGAACTGGATTCAGCGTAATTATACCCAATTATCCTACCGTCCCAGCTATGGATGCCAAGAAGCTGACGGGGCTCATGCGCGAATTTTACAAGTACATCTGCACCCAATTGTGGAGTCCGGTATTTCTAATGGGCGATTCGGCGGGTGGCGCGCTGGCTCTCGATATGGCCCAGTCGGTCAAGGGAACTCTGTTTGCACCAAAGGGGTTAATACTGCTCTCGCCATGGGTGGATGCAGCCACGGACAATCCGCAGATTGCCGCGCTCGGTATACCGCAGCGCGACGTCTTTCTCCAGCCGGTCGGGCTCGGTGAGGTCGGAAGGATGTATGCAGGAAGCCTTTCGATGGACGACCCGTCTGTCAGTCCTTTGTTTGGCGAGATGAGAAGCCTTCCCCGCACGGTCATTCTCGTCGGAACCGATGATTCCCTGCTGCCGGACACTCGCCTTCTGCGCGATAAACTGGTCCGAGAAGGCGTTGATACCGAGTATTGGGAGTACGAGAATATGATGCATGTGTGGCCTCTGTTTCCGATGCCTGAAGCCGAAGAGGCACTGGAGCGGCTGCATCAATGGGTGGCGTGCGATGGAGGAGAGTCGTAATGGAGGGTGAGCGACCATCCAATTGGATGGTCAAACTGTGGCGAAATTGGATGGTGTGCATTAGCCGATTGTTCATTATAATGAGGCAGAAATGATATAAGAATGATGATTACTGTTGATCCTGATGCCTCAGGTTCTATAATAGATTGTATATAATGAATAATCGAATGGGGTTGTTTGTGGTTGGTTATGTATATTATCGTCATCGCGCTGGCTTTAATTGGAGGAGTTTCCACGCTTGTTGTAGGATTATCTCAGGAGAATAAGAAGGCAAACCCGAACTATGAGCGGAAAACAAAAACCAATCTCACGAAGCTGCTCATCATTTATCTTGTTTCGTTAATTGCGTTTATTGTGATATGGATGATTTTTAGATAACTGTAAAGGCCGTTTCCTGGAACGATGACCGGGGAGCGGCCTTTTGTTATTCAGATAAAGGACTCGGGGGTGTCCGATGATCATCTCGTGATAGGAGCATCTAAAGTTCAAACCGAGTACACACGATGTACAAGGATGAGTTCGGGGAGCTGTCACGCAGCATGATCACGTTATCGCAGAATCTGGATGAAGCCCTGAAGGAGCTTACCCGGGCGAATGCCAGGCTGCAGGAAGACGTGGAGGAGAAATTGAGATCCGAACAGCTCCGCAAAGAGCTGATCGCGAACATTTCCCACGAATTAAAGACCCCGCTGGGGATTGTCAAAGGATTTGCGGAAGGGCTGCAGGATGGGGTGGCGGACGATAAAAGAGAACGGTACCTTGCCTTCATCGTCAATGAAACGGATCGAATGAATGCGCTGATTATGGATATGCTGGAGCTTTCCAAATTCGAAGTGAGTGCTATAAGGCTGCAGCCCCGAAGTTTTTCGCTCACTGATCTTATCCAACAGGCGGCGGATTCGTTTACCCGGCAGTTGGAGGACAAACGTCTCCAGCTTAGCATCCACCAAGGTCAAGATGAAGAGGCCATCGTTCAGGCGGATTCGAGACGGATTGAACAGGTTATTCTCAATTTATTGAGCAATGCTATCCGGCATGCCGAGGAGAACAGCGTCGTTACCATAAGGTTACTGCGGATGTCTCCAGGGAAGGTCACCACGATCATTGAAAATGCCGGCAAGCCCATTTCGAAATCGGATATGGGGCGGATATGGGACCAATTCTACCGAGCCGAGCGTTCCCGGGATCGCAAATCCGGAGGTACCGGCCTTGGACTCGCGATTGTCAAACATATTCTGGTGCTTCATGAAAGCGACTATGGCGTGATGAATACGGATCGAGGCGTGGCCTTTTATTTTACATTGAACGAAAGCAGAGGGGAAAATCATGAATAACAACAAATATATCTATCTTATTTCAACCCTGCTCGTGCTGCTTCTGACCAGCGCGTGCGGCGGACCATCGGACACGAAGTCTCCGGAAACCCAAGCTGGCTCGACGGTTGATACGGATCAAGGTAACGTGGTCGATCCTGAAACGCCGGCTGCCAGTCAAGATGGGACCGGTGCTTCAGCGGATCCCGAATCGAACCAAGGAGACTCGGAAGCAACCAAAGATCCTGATCAGGAAAAACAAAACGAAATCCAGGATCCACCGGCGGAAGGGGATCAGCAGATCCTTATTGTGATCGATCAAACCCCCAAGCCGATTACGGGAAACAGCTTCGACTTTGGCGTGACTAAACTTCCGGAGGGTTACTCCTTGAGTGAAATGGAGTGGAAATCGGACAAAACCGAGATCAAGAGCACGTTTCAAGAAGCGATTGAACACGGGCAGACCGGGGAAGACGGATTTTATATCAGCGGAAACGGACAATTTTCCGGGTTTATCTATCCTGACGGGATGAAGGGCGAGGAGGGCCAGGTCTTGTTCCGTTTTATCGATGAGCAGGGACATGAGTTAACCTGGGAGAAAACATTGACTCTGAAATAGCGTGGAACAAGTAATACAGACAGAAGGGCGGCCGGATGCGGCCGCCTCTTCGTTTTTTCAATCGCTGAAAGGCACGATTTTCAGCATCACCCGCTGACATCTTTTATAATAGGAAAAGAATCATTCAGTAAGGAGTGAGGTTTTGGAGCTTTTTTTGAGAAAAAACAAATACGGCTTGATTGTGCTGGCGCCATTAATCGGAGGCTGGTTGTTTAATTCATTAATGGTTATGCTGCCCTTTTACGGTTTTTTGCTCTGGACGGTCAATATAGGATTCATGCTGTTCTTGTTCTGGGCCGGGCGGCAGTTCGCTCTGCTTCCGAGGAGTAAGATATACAGCTTCCTACTGGGTAACCTGGTCTGGCTGCCAGCCTTCCTGCTCTACATTTGGCAGTTCGTACTTGTGGACGAGGCCTCCAGGAACATGATGCTCGCCGGTCTGTCCCAATATTATGTGTTATTCATGATTATCATTGGAACCCAGGTTCATTTGATGTATTCTGGAGACATCAGCTCCACGGAGATCGTCATCATCGCTTATGTCCTGATGCTGGTTGTGTTCGCTGCAGGATTTGTATATCAATGGCTGAGAAGAAAACCATAGTATCTCTAATCAAAGGGGAGGTCTTAGGATTACATGGCATTGCGAATTGGAATCATAGGCACAGGCTGGTTTAGCAAAGTACATGCAGATATTTTGTCCAACATGGACGGAGTTAACGTTGCCGCCTTTGTTGGGACGAGTCAGGAGAAAGCGGAACAAGCGGTGCGGGGCTATGCCGGGGCCAAGGCGTACAGCAACGTTGAACAGATGCTGGATGCAACTAAGCCGGATGCGGTTTATATCTGCGTCCCGCCGTTTGCGCACGGAGAGATCGAAGCCCAGGTAGTGGAGCGGGGCATTCCTTTTTTGGTCGAGAAGCCGCTGGGCACGAACCTGGATACGCCAAGGCAAATTCTGCATGAGGTGAAGAAGGCCGGTTTGATTACGTCTGCAGGGTACCATTTCCGCTATACGGATGCAGCCATCAAGGCTGCCGAGCTGCTGGAAGGCCGGGAGATCGGGATGGCGCTTGGCTACTGGATGGGAGACATGCCGCAGGTGTACTGGTGGAGACAGCAGGAAGGCTCGGGAGGGCAATTCATCGAGCAAACCACCCATATAGTTGACCTGCTTCGCTGCCTGCTGGGTGAAGCGGATGAAGTGTATGCGGCTTTTGCCCATCGAGCGATGAAGGATATTCATGAGGGGGTGACGGTGCACGACGTAGGTACCGCGACGCTGAAATTAAAATCCGGCGCCGTGGCAACGATCTCCAATACCTGCATGCTGCCGGAGTCGGATCGGGCCGGCTTGGATATTTATACGGAGCAGGGGGTCATCGGCATTCAATCTGATAAACTCATCGTTAAGGAAAAAGGAAGAATGACGGAATACCGCAATGCGGCTAACCCGTATCTTCGGGAGAACGAAGTGTTCATCCACGCGGTTCGCACCGGGGATGCCTCCGGAATCTTATCCTCATACGAGGATGCGTTTAAAACCATGAAAATTACCTTTGCTGCTTTGCAGTCGGCCGAAACGGGGGTCCCAGTGAAGATCGGGGAATGATCATATCCCGTTAGAACCCCAAGATGTCCCAGAAGACCATCAGGTCTTCCGGGGGCATCTTTTTTTCGTTTCAAAGAGAACCGTGCATGAATCGCGCCTGCCTTAACCAAGGGAATTCTCGCAGGAATATAGGTGTTTCCCTAATAGGAACCGATCAAGAAGGCACCCATAATAAAGCTATACGAAGGACGGCACATTGATTCCCCAATCATTGTCATTCAAGCAGAAGGAGTTGAACTGTCCTATGAAACGAAAGTCGGGGCTGAAGTTCTTCAAGAGGATGGAAAGCTATTCTGACAATTGGTCCGTTCTGGAGGAGAAAAGCAGGGAATGGGAAGATATGTACCGCAAGCGCTGGTCGCATGACAAAGTGGTACGGACGACGCATGGCGTGAACTGCACAGGCTCCTGCAGCTGGAAGGTTTTTGTGAAGAACGGGATCATCACTTGGGAAAACCAGCAGATTGATTATCCCTCCTGCGGGCCGGATATGCCGGAATTCGAACCGCGCGGCTGCCCGCGCGGAGCTTCATTTTCCTGGTATGAATACAGTCCGCTGCGGGTGAAATACCCTTATATGCGCGGCCGGCTATGGCATATGTGGCAAGAGGCCTTAAGCCAACACAGCGATCCGATCGCCGCTTGGGCCAGCATCGTCGAAGATCCGGAGAAATCCAAGTCCTATAAACAAGCACGGGGGAAAGGCGGTCATGTCCGTGTGTCCTGGCAGGAGGCCACGAAGCTGATCGCCGCCCAGTTAATCTATACGATCCGTAAATACGGCCCGGACCGCATTGCCGGGTTTACGCCCATTCCGGCCATGTCGATGATCAGTTATGCTTCAGGGGCCAGATTTATTTCCCTGCTTGGGGGAGAAATGCTCAGCTTCTATGACTGGTATGCGGACTTGCCGCCGGCATCTCCACAAATCTGGGGAGAGCAGACCGACGTGCCGGAGTCCAGCGATTGGTACAATGCCGGTTACCTTATCATGTGGGGCTCGAACGTGCCGTTAACGCGGACGCCGGACGCCCACTTCATGACAGAGGTGCGGTACAAAGGCACGAAGGTCGTGTCGGTCGCGCCGGACTATGCCGAGAACGTTAAGTTCGCCGACAACTGGCTGGCTCCGAATCCCGGAACCGATGCGGCCATTGCACAGGCCATGACGCATGTCATCTTGAAAGAATTCTATCATGACCGTCAGGAACCGATGTTCCTGAATTATGCGAAACAATATACGGATATGCCTTTCCTGATTCTATTGGATGAGTTTGAGGGGGGATACAAGGCAGGACGCTTCCTCCGGGCAAGCGATCTGGGAGATACCACGCAGCATGCCGAGTGGAAGCCGGTGATTATCGACGAGAATACCAATGAAATCACGGTTCCGAACGGCACGATGGGGCAGCGCTGGGAGCAGGACAAGAAATGGAACCTGATCCTGGAGCGCGAGGACGGCTCGGTCATTGCGCCGGCGCTATCCGTGGAGCCTCAGGGTGGAGAGCGACAGACGATTTCCTTCCCGTTCTTCGATAACAACGCCAACGGCACTTTCGAACGCCATATTCCGGCGAAGACCATTCAGCTGGCGGACGGGACGCAGCGTCTGGTGGTAACGGTATACGATCTGATGCTGAGCCAGTATGGCATTGGACAGGCAGACAGCGGGCTGGATGCAGACGGGTACAAGGATGCGGACTCCTTCTATACCCCGGCCTGGCAGGAGAAAATCACCGGTGTGAAGCCATCCATCGTGGTTCAGATTGCCCGGGAGTTTGCGCAGAATTCGCTGGAAACCGGCGGTCGCTCGATGATCATCATGGGCGCCGGGATTAACCACTGGTTTAACAGTGACACGATCTACCGTTCCATTTTGAATCTGGTCATTCTAACGGCGTCCCAAGGCGTAAACGGCGGTGGCTGGGCGCATTACGTCGGCCAGGAGAAATGCCGACCGATCGAGGGCTGGTCCACGGTCGCCTTCGCCAAAGACTGGCAGGGACCGCCGCGTCAGCAAAACGCGACATCGTTCTTTTATTTTGCGACTGACCAATGGAAGTACGAAGAAATGGGAGCCGATTCTCTGAAATCGCCAACGGGCGGGGAGATCCGTTACCAGCATCCGGCGGATTACAATGTGCTTGCCGCGAGACTTGGATGGCTTCCATCTTACCCGCAGTTCAACAAAAACAGCCTGAAGTTTGCGGAGGAAGCAGCGCAGCAGGGGAAAACCACCCATGAGGAAATTGTGAAGCATACGCTTGCGCAAATGATCTCTGGAGAGACCCGGTTTGCGGCAGAGGATCCGGATGCGCCGGAAAACTATCCGCGTTCGTTGTTCGTTTGGCGCTCGAACCTGATCTCGAGCTCTGCCAAGGGTCAGGAATATTTCATGAAGCATTTATTGGGCGCTTCGGACAGCCTGCTCTCGACGCCGAATGAAGAGGATAAGCCGGAGGAAATGGTCTGGCGCGATAACGTGGAAGGCAAGCTGGATCTGCTTGTTGCCTTGGACTTCCGGATGACATCAACTCCGATGTACGCAGATGTCGTCCTTCCTGCAGCAACCTGGTATGAGAAAACGGACTTGTCTTCAACCGATATGCATCCTTTTGTGCATCCGTTTAACCCGGCAGTCGATCCTCTCTGGGAATCACGGTCGGACTGGGATATATACAGAACGATTGCCGAAGTCTTCTCCGACATGGCGAAGACTCATCTGCCGGGAATATATAAGGATCTGGTCACCACACCGCTCTCTCATGACTCCATTAGCGAGATTGCCCAGCCATACGGTGAAGTGAAGGATTGGCGCAAGGGCGAGATCGAAGCGATTCCGGGCAAAACGATGCTTAATCTGACGGTGGTTGAGCGGGACTATACGAAAATTCACGACAAATATATTACGCTCGGTCCGAACCTGGCTACAGGCAAAGTCGGAGCGCACGGCGTCAGCTTCTCGGTCGCCGAAGAGTATGAAGAGCTGAAGCGTTTGAACGGAACTTATTACGATGACACCATCAAGAATGGCCTGCCCAAACTCCATACGGCAAGAAATGCGGCGGACGCCATTTTGAATCTGTCTTCGGCCACGAATGGCAAAGTATCGCAGCGAGCCTGGGAATCGGCGGAGCAGGACACCGGCGTGCAGCTGAAAGACATTTCCGCGGACCGCGCCGCAGAGCGCATCACGTTCCAGAGCATCACGGCCCAGCCGCGGGAAGTTATTCCGACGCCGGTATTCAGCGGATCGAACAAAATGGGAAGAAGATACTCCCCGTTCACAACGAATATTGAACGGCTCGTACCTTTCCGCACGCTGACCGGCAGACAGCATTTTTATATCGATCACGAAATTTTCCTGCAGTTCGGAGAGGCGCTGCCGGTGTATAAACCGACGCTTCCGCCCATGGTATTCGGACCGCGCGACAAGCAGATTACCGGGGGGAAGGATACACTCGTGCTCCGATATCTGACGCCGCATGGCAAATGGAACATTCACAGCACCTATCAGGATAATCTGCACATGCTGACGCTGTTCCGCGGTGGCCCGACGGTATGGATTAACAACGATGACGCAGCGGCTCATGACATTCAGGACAACGATTGGCTGGAAGTCTACAACCGCAACGGCGTTGTCACCGCCCGCGCCGTCGTCAGCCACCGGATGCCGAAAGGCACGATGTACATGTATCACGCGCAGGATAAACACATCAACGTGCCGGGCTCGGAAATTACGAAGGACCGCGGAGGCAGCCACAACGCGCCGACGAGAATACATGTGAAGCCGACCCAGATGGTCGGGGGCTATGCACAGCTCAGCTATGGATTTAACTACTACGGACCGATCGGCAACCAGCGGGATGTGTACGTGGCTGTCCGCAAAATGAAAGAGGTGGATTGGCTTGAAGATTAAGGCACAAGTCGCCATGGTCATGAATCTGGATAAATGCATCGGCTGCCATACGTGCAGTGTCACCTGCAAGAGCACCTGGACGAACCGTCCGGGTGCGGAATACATGTGGTTTAACAACGTGGAAACGAAGCCGGGCGTAGGCTATCCGATCCGCTGGGAAGACCAGGAGAAGTACAAGGGAGGCTGGACGCTGAAAAAGGGCAAGCTGCAGCTGAAATCCGGCAGTAAGCTGTCCAAAATCGCGCTCGGCAAAATCTTTTACAATCCGGATATGCCGGAAATGAAAGATTACTATGAGCCGTGGACCTATAACTATGAGCATCTAACCAATGCCGGGGAGAAGAAGCATCAGCCGGTGGCCCGTCCGAAATCGGCTGTAACCGGCGAGACGATGAATCTGGAATGGGGTCCGAACTGGGAAGACGATCTGGCGGGAGCCCATGTGACCGGCCCAAAAGATCCGAATATCGAAAAGATCGAGGAAGAAATCAAGTTCAACTTTGAGCAGGCGTTCATGATGTATTTGCCCCGCCTGTGCGAGCACTGCCTGAACCCGAGCTGCGTAGCGTCCTGTCCTTCCGGAGCCATGTACAAGCGGGATGAAGACGGCATCGTATTGGTGGACCAGGAAGCCTGCCGCGGCTGGCGGTACTGCATGACGGGCTGCCCGTACAAAAAGGTGTATTTTAACTGGAAAACGAACAAGGCAGAGAAATGCACCTTCTGTTTTCCGAGAATTGAAGCCGGGCTGCCTACGGTATGCTCCGAAACCTGTACAGGACGTATCCGGTACTTGGGCGTGCTGCTGTACGATGCCGACAAGGTACAGGAGGCAGCCTCCACGCCGGATGAGAAGGATCTCTATCAAGCTCAGTGCGATCTGTTCCTGGATCCGCATGATCCGGCTGTGATCGAGCAGGCGCGCAAGGACGGATTAACCGAAGAATGGATCGAAGCTGCCCAAAACTCGCCCGTATATAAACTGGCCATTGAATACAAGCTGGCCTTTCCGCTCCATCCGGAGTACCGGACGCTGCCGATGGTTTGGTACGTGCCGCCGCTCAGTCCGATCATGAACTATTTTGAAGGCAGGGATTCGATTGAGAACCCGGACATGATTTTCCCGGCAATCGAGGAGATGCGTACACCGATCCAGTATCTCGCGAATCTGCTCACGGCAGGGGATACGGTGACGGTGAAGGAAGCTCTGCAAAAAATGGCCATGATGCGTTCTTACATGCGTGCGCAATCGTCGGAGACTGCGTTTGATGAGACACGGCTAGCACGGGTTGGCTTGACCGCCTATCAAATGAATCAGATGTACCGGCTGCTTGCCATCGCTAAATACGATGACCGATTTGTTGTTCCGACTTCGCATAAAGAAAGCCATATGGATGTTTACCGTTCACAGGGTTCCGAAGGCTTTAGCGCAAGCTGCGGCGGCTGCGGACCGGAAGGTTTGCAGGGCAAAACGGGCAAAGAGCTGTACGAAGAAAACTTCTACGGAGGGATCTGGCGTGATTAATCTCGGAAAGCTGCATGATTATAAACATGTTTTCGGCTTTTTCGCTCAGCAGCTCACGTATCCGGAAAAGCTGGACTTCCATCCGTCGGTCATGGAGGAGTCGCTTGGCTCCGCAGACCCGGCCTATGAATCCATCAGAACGTACTGGACGACCATGCATGAATACAGCATGGAACAGATTGAAGAGCTCTACGTCCAGACCTTCGACTTTCAGGCAAAATCTACGTTGTATATGACCTATTATAAATTTGAGGATGGCAGGGAACGTGGCCAGATGCTCGCCAGACTTAAAGAGACGTATGAGATGTTTGGCCTCGGCATCGAGGGCTCGGAATTATCGGATTATCTTCCCCTGATGTGTGAATTTTTGTATGCAGCGAATTGGCAGGGGCGTGAAAAGGAAGCGGCGGAGAGCCTGGGTTTGATGATGGCTGTAATGGAAGACGGCACCTATCATCTGCTGAAAGCTTTGGAGAAGTATAAGAGTCCGTATCGTTATCTCATTCAAGGTCTGCGAGAGACGTTCAAAGCGTGTGTCCATCGGGAGGCGGCAGCTCATGAGCATGATTAATCAGTTTCTGTGGGTCATTTTTCCCTACATCTGCCTTGCCGTGTTTATTGTCGGTCATATCTACCGATACCGTACGGACCAGTTTAACTGGACGGCAAAATCCAGCGAATTTATCGAGAAGAAGCATCTCAAACTGGGCAGTCTCATGTTTCATCTAGGCATCATTCCGGTTATCGGGGGGCACGTCGCAGGTCTAGCTATCCCTCAATCCTGGATGGAGTCGCTGGGCGTCAGTGATCATATGTACCATATCGGGGCGGTGTATATCGGGAGCGCATTTGGCTTTCTAACGCTGGCAGGCATGGTATTGTTAACCGCCAGGCGGTTCACCATTCGAAATGTCCGAAAACTCAGCTCCGCATCCGATATGATGGTTAATGTCCTCCTGCTGTTTATCGTATTTATGGGGATGTACAGCACGCTGGTCACGAACGCGGTGCAGCCGGAGTTCAATTATCGGGAAACGGTCTCCGTGTGGTTCCGTGGGTTGTTTATGCTCCGTCCGGATGCTTCATTGATGGTGAATGTGCCGCTATCGTTTAAAATTCACATTCTGGCGGGATTTGGCATTTTCGGCTTATGGCCGTTTACCCGATTGGTGCATGTGTGGAGTGTTCCGTTGAATTATGTGGGTAGAAGATATATCCTGTATAGAAAGCACCGTAAATTTGAATCGTAGAGCGGAAGAAGGCTTTTTGGCCTTCTTTTCTACGTCAGAGGAGTAATGGAAATGAAGAATCAGCCGATCTTTAACTACCAAAGTGAAATGGATAAGCTTCGTGCCCGGTTTCAATTCGATTTCGTGTCCATGGCATTGGTGCAGCCGGCTGAAGACCGATTTGTATTGACCTGGCAGTATGCCTCGGGAAATATAAACGAGAGGTATAAGCGCATCGTTTTACATTCCGGCAAAGGCATCGCCGGCATGGTGTTTAAGACCGGAAAACCGATGCTGATTCAAAACGTGAATGCTGATATTGAATCAAGGGACTTGTATAATTACCCGATTATCGTTGCCGAGCAGTTGAAAAGCCTTGGTGCAGTACCGCTGTGGGAAGGCTCTCGCGTCAGGGGTGTTTTGCTTGTGGGATATCGCAAGGAAAACGTGCTGGATCCAATGTCCTTTGAGACGTTTCAGGAAGGAATAGGAACGGAATTTGGTGCTTTTTATGCCAAGGAGGTATCACAGCCTTGATTCAAATGACGGATGAGCATTTAAGCGAATTGCTTAGAAACATGTATCATAATAGCATGGAGGCCATTTTTTTTATTGACGAAAAGGGCAGCGTGGTGGCTATGAATCCGGCCGCAAAGAACATCCTTGACATTGAAGTGATCGAGAGGATGCATTCTGGTGCGGATGGTTCCTTCTGCCAAACCTGCAAAGGGTACACCGATGAACAGGATCTCATAACCTGCTCCACATGCTATCTGGATTATCCGGATGGCGAGTTTTCGTCGTTCCAAGTCTATCTTAAGACACGGGGCGAAGGAATCGTTCCCTATGCGGCCAGTTACCATATCATCGATGAAGCTCGCGGCATCCGGGTGATGATGCTTCTCGACCTGACGAAGCAGCAGAAGACACAGGAAATGCTGCAGCGGACGAATATGCTGAAATATGTCATCAAGGCACAGGAGGACGAGCGCAAGCGGATATCCCGCGAACTGCATGATAGCGTGGCTCAAGAGCTCTTAAGCTCGCTGGTCGACCTGCGCGTCGTTAAATATATGAACGTGGGCGAGGATGTGCTCAAGAAACTGCACCAGACCGAGGTGTCTTTAACCAGGCTTCTGGATGATATCCGGCATTTATCCGTTGAACTCAGGCCGGCTTCATTAGATGATTTGGGGCTTGAGGCTGCCTTCCGCTCCCATTTTAAATGGATTGGAAAGAACTACGGAGTGCTTGTTGATTTTTCTGCGGAGTTAGCGGCAGCACGCTACGGCAGCGAGATTGAAACGGTTGTGTACCGGGTATGCCAGGAAGCGGTGCTGAATGCCATGAAATATTCAGGAACGGATGAGGTGCATGTACGCTTATGTGAAGTGAATGGCTACCTTCAGTTAACCGTCCGGGACCGTGGAGTCGGGTTTAACAGGGTCATTGATGAAGCTAAGGGAACCGGACTGGGACTGTACGGGATGCGCGAACGCGCAGAGCTTGTCGGTGGTCAGTTTATTTTGCTTTCCGCTCCCGGTGAGGGTACGACGATTCAGCTTAACATTCCGCTTACGAATAGTGACGACAAGCTGGAGGTGATGGGTACATGAAAATTGTGATTGCGGATGATCATGCCGTGGTTCGCAGCGGATTTTCCATGATTCTGAATTACCAGGAAGATATGGAGGTCGTCGCGACGGCGGCAGACGGCATGGAGGCTTACACCATGGTGGCGAAGCACCGGCCGAATGTGCTGTTGATGGATTTAAGCATGCCTCCCGGCGAAAGCGGACTGATTGCAACCGGCAAGATCAGCAGTGAATTTCCAGAGACGAAAATTCTGATTCTAACCATGTATGATGATGATGATTATCTGTTTCATGTATTAAAAAACGGGGCTTCAGGTTACGTACTCAAAAATGCGCCGGATGATGAATTAATCTCCGCCATCCGCATGGTGCATAAGGGAGGGACCTATATCCATCCCCAGATGGCTACTTCCCTGGTTCGGGAGTTTATTAAGAAAGATAGCGAGAGCGCGGACCAAGATCCGTTTAACAGTCTGTCCAAACGGGAGATTGAGATCTTGCCTCTGATCGCCAAGGGTTATGGCAATAAGGAAATCGCAGAAAAACTATTCGTATCGGTCAAGACGGTGGAAGCGCACAAGGCCAAAATTATGGAAAAGCTGAATTTGAAAAGCCGTCCGGAGTTAGTGGAATATGCATTGAAGAAAAAATTGCTGGATTTTTAGTCCTTACATATACAACAGGGCGCAATTAAGGGTCGTTGCTTTAAGGAATAGGGAAGTTCCCCGGGGAGATTCAGGGAACTTCCCTATTAGCATTGTGAATAGGTGCACGTACAATAGGAGCTGGGGATCAATATGCCATTCATTACGCTTTAGAAAAGGTGATGGAAATGATCAAAAAGCTGCAGCTTCCGCTGCAAACAATGAATCTGGTGCTTGGCTTTATGGTATGGGTTATCATCTCCGCGCTCCTGCCGTTTATTCGAGAGGACATCTCCATTTCGGCCGACCGACTCGCTATTCTGACGGCTATTCCGGTGGTGCTGGGTTCGGTCCTCCGGATTCCGCTTGGCTATTACGCCAATGTGGTGGGAGCACGAATTGTTTTTATCGCCAGCTTCATCCTGCTGCTGTTTCCGGTCTATTTTATCAGCTCGGCTTCCTCCTTTACGCATCTGGTCATCGGAGGTTTGTTCCTGGGGATCGGGGGGGCGGTGTTCTCGGTTGGCGTGACCTCATTGCCTAAATACTATGCGAAAGAGAAGCTGGGACTCGTGAATGGGATCTACGGGATGGGCAACATCGGTACTGCCATTACCACGTTTGCCGCACCGGTCATCGCGACTCAGATCGGATGGTCCAACACCGTCCAGCTGTATTTGATACTGCTGCTGATATTTGCCGTGCTAAATGCATTTTTAGGCGATCGCAAAGAAATAAAGGTAAAAACACCGGTAATGGAACAAATCAAGGGCGTGTATAAAAATGAAAAATTGTGGTTTTTCTCGCTTTTTTATTTTATTACATTCGGTTCGTTCGTGGCCTTTACAGTGTACTTGCCAAGCTTCCTGGTAACCCATTTTGAGCTTGCGAAGGTGGACGCCGGCATGCGGACGGCAGGGTTCATTTTGGTAGCCACTTTATTACGTCCCGTAGGCGGCTGGCTTGCGGATAAATTTAAACCGCTGTTCTTATTAATGGGCGTATTCATAGGGCTCACGGCTGCGGCCATCCTGTTGGCATTCTCTCCATCCATTGGCTTATATACGGCCGGATGCTTAACCATTGCCGTTGGTGCCGGTCTCGGAAACGGGGTTGTTTTCAAACTCGTGCCCCTTTACTTCAACAAGCAGGCCGGTATTGTAAACGGTATTGTGTCCATGATGGGCGGCCTTGGCGGATTCTTCCCGCCGCTGATGCTTTCCTTCATCCATTCGGCTACGGGGCAGTACTCCATTGGATTCATGGCCTTATCGCAGGTTGCGCTTGCCAGTTTCGTTATTGTGGTATGGATGTACTACCAGGACAAACTCACCGTACAATCGGAGGTGTTTAACTCCACCGGCCAGGGGATTCTGGTTACGGATCCGAACGGTAGGATCAATGCCGTCAATCCGGCATTCACGAAGTTAACCGGATATTCGGAGGAGGAAGTACTCGGCAAAAATCCGAGCGTATTAAAGTCCGGAAGACAATCACCGGCGTTTTATCAGGCGATGTGGTCTGAAATCAGGGAACACGGGAGCTGGCAGGGGGAGATTTGGAACCGCCGGAAAGACGGAGAAGAGTACTTGGAGCTGCTGACGATTAACGCGGTAAAGGACGAATCGGGTGACATCGTTCAGTATGTGGGTACCTTTAGCGATATTACTTATCATCCGCCTGGCCGTTGTTCGAATGGCTGAAGATATGAATCACGATGGGTATGAGTTGATGGATTGGAGAGGGAGAAACGCATGAAAAAGACGAGGATTGTCATCCCGCGGGAGCATGGTGGCTGGGCTATGGTCAGTGTACCCTATATCATAGGAATGGCGGCAGCCAAGCCGGCTCTGCTGCACCTTCCGCTATTTTTGGCGTGGTTAGGTTTATACATGGCGTCCTATCCGTTTCTGCAATCCTTAAAGAAGATGTCCCAACGTAAAACTTGGATATCCTGGGGGATCATTTATACCTTTATCGCCGTGGTTTTTCTGATTCCGGTGCTTGTCTTCAAACCGTCGATGCTCTGGTTTGCACCTGTGCTGCTCATCCTGATCATGGTGAACGTTTGGCATGTCCTTCAGAAAGCGGAGCGTGCGCTGTTAAATGATATTTGCGCAATTCTGCTGTTCTGTACCGGAGGTGCCGCTGCTTATATGCTGGGGGGCGGTGGTTTCGATCCGATGCTTGCCGCCGTCATTGTGTATAATTTCCTATATTTCACGGGCACCGTGTTCTTTGTCAAATCGGTATTCCGTGAGCGGAAAAACAGGCGCTGGACGATATACGCAAGAATATATCATGCCGTCATGTTGGTTCTGCCGATCATCTTCGGGAATCCGTGGATGTTTCTGCCATTCGTATTTCCGTTCATTAAGACGTTCCTGTATTCCGGAAAAGCAATGAAACCGATGAAGGTCGGAATCATCGAGATTGTAGGTTCCGTTCAGTTTTTATTGCTGTCCATGATGTTGATGTAGTCTGCCGTTTTCATAAAAATCGATTCCATCGTCCATTCTGTTATAATAAGTGGAGGCATACAGAAGGGAACGATGTTTATATGACATATACAGCGCAGCAGGTGGCTGAATGGATGGTGGAGGAAATCCGGTTTACGGGTAATTTGTATCAGACGGAGGCCATCCGCTATGTACGCGAGAACTTCGGGGAAGAGTTTGTTTTCGTTAACGAAAACGGTAATGCCTCACTGTCCAAGGACGTGAAGAAGGCATTCCGCAAACTGCATGGCGGTCGGATCGCTTGGGATCGTGACGGATTCATGTGGGCATGGACGTAGTCTTGCTTCGGAAAAATAATAAGGGCTGGAGCGGCTTGAGGGCCATCCTGCCTATTATAATGAGAACAGCTGCCTTGAAACCAGGGCAGCTGTTTTTCATTACGACTTATTTGATTCGGTGAACCGTGAATTGTCCGGTTGAAGCGTGCAGGGTCTTCGCAGCCTGCTCCGGGTCCAGCTGGCGATGCCGTTCTACCGCATAGCGGAACTCGTAGAAGCCGCCAAGCGTAGCCTTGAAGTTGGTTTCCCAGTAGTTGGTCAATATCCAGGCATACGTGGAAGGACGGCTGTCCGCAGGCTGCATGGTGTGGAGCTGCCGGGGCGCGTGCTCCAGCGTTCCCAGCTGTACGAGCGGCGTGTCTGTCATGGACAGGATGAGCGCTTCCCGTTCTTTAGCCGAGTGCCAGAATATCCCCTCTTGGACGCTGGTGTAATCCAGGCAGGATCCGGGAATCTGATCCTTCCATGGGCGGATATGACAGCCTGCTTTTTCTACATATAGCTCGGCTTCAGTGCCCATGGTGAATGGCAAAGCCACGTAAACATTTTCCGGCAGCCAGACGCTGTCTTTGTGGAAGCGGACGGACACCTCGACACGAGGCTGATTCGCATACATCTTGATGTGGAGGGCATAGTAGCTGAGCCCTTTCACGTCAAAGACCAGCTCCACCAGGGCAAATAGCGGCCCGTTGTCCAGAACGGTCGCTCGGGTCAGGCGCCCGGTGTCCCGCTGGACGTTGACGCCCTTCCGGTTGCGACCCATGCGGCGGCGGGTAGAGCACACCTCGGATGGATTATGCTCATCCTGAGCCGGCGTAACCTCGTACACGGGGGTGAATGGCCCGTGCTCGCGTACGCCGTCCAGCAGGTCTGCCGAGCGCGTCTTATCGATCCAGGCCGTAATGCCTTCGTTCATTTCCCATTCGATCCGGAAGGATTCGGATTCGATCGAACGCTTGCCCACCACGATCGGATAAGGAGTTATGGGCTGAGTCTGGATGTCTGCGATTCCTTCACACGCAATCGGTTCGGTGTTGCGCGCGGTCACCATATTCCCGAAAGCGGAGAGGGCATCTTGCGTTTCGTGCGGATGGATGTACAAGATCCGGGACTCATCCGGTTCAAGTGAGAGCTGCGCGACAAGCGCACCCGAATGTGCCAATTGGTACGGTAGAGGCTGCCCGGTCGTTTCGTCGATGAGCTCGAACTTTTTCTTCAAGATCACGTGTTCCCAACCATCCAGCGGGATGGTGACCTGCAGCGTCGCCGGTGCCGGTTCCGTGTTGATCACCTCGTACCGCAAGGGTCGATGGGGGGCAAGCAGCGCGCCATGACGGGCCACGAGCGCTTTGTCCAATGCCCGGTAAGCAAGTTTGCTGGCTTCCGCCGCATAGGCCTGCTTCCGTACCTCCAGCATTTGCACCTGCGGATGCCATGGCTCATACACGGAGGAATGATAGCCCCATGTATGCTCCGCGTACATGGTCAGCGCCTGTGAGGCATCCTCGATCTCGGCGAGGCTTGCCGCACCATGGGCCGGATCGAGCCGCTTGACTTTGCGAAGGGTACGCTGGGCATCCCGGTAAATCTGGGTATGCATCGCTGTTGAAGCCACCCCATCGGTCCACCAGTCCGGCCAATCCCCCCGGTGTACCGGAAGCTCGGACAGGTCCTCCTGTTTCAATGCCGCAAAAAATTCGGACAGCGTAGCCAGCTTGATGGTGATTCGGTCGCCGTATTGTTCATTCCATTTCGTCAACCACTCCGCGATATCCGCATTCGGGGATGCATTGTCCGTGCCCAGGCCGGAGACCATGACCGGAACGAAGGAATACGGGTAGGCTTCCTGCTCGAGATTCCATAAATACCGGTTAATCCGTAAAGCAGCGATGTCGTTGTGACGTTGTTCAGGCTCCATCAGGTTATGCTGAAGCTCGTCTTTGATGATGTATTTACCCAGTGCGTCCGGACAGAACCCGAGCTCGTTGCCGAACATATAATGCTCGCCGTTCCAAACAAGCAGTCTGCCGCCGTTCGGGCTTTCCCACCAGAACGGCGTTTGTTTGCGGCCCAACGGATACATGCCGTGATGCGTATGAATGCATGAAAATAGATGCTCGATGTTATTTTGCAGCAGGCTTTCCGCGTACCCCCAGCCGTACCCGTTAATGTCAGCGGTCATGGCGCTGTCGATCCGATGTCCGAAGGTCTCCGCGAACCTTTGCGCCTTGCCGTGGTTCCGCAGTAGGAGGTCGTAATCCGGGAGTTCGGTCATATTGAGATAGGTTCCGGACAGTTCGATATCGCCGCGTTTTACCGCTTGTTGAAAAGCTTCTTTTTCTGCCGGAGTTGCTGCTTCGAGAAATTTCTCTACGGCCCAAAAGGTTTCGCAAGTCCAGCGGAATGTTTTCCATTCCGGGCGATCTCCGCTGTTTGCGGCTTCCGCGATGCCTAGTGCCTGGCGGATAAAATCAACATGGTACTGCTCAATCCTCTCTTGGCGCTCGGTGTAGCCGATATCCGTGTGAGAATGATGAATGACATAAATCGTCCAGGGGCGGGCGGGTTCATGACCGCCTTGGGTGGATAGGTTCATATATTGGTGACCTCCTATAGATTAATTGGGAGCGGATGCATGATAATCCGTATCCTCGAATAGCTTCTCAATGCCGTTAAACACAGCCGCCGTCCCATCCGCGAGACCGTGAACCGGAACGGGGTACCTGCCTAAAGCCAGTTGGATATCTCTTTCCCATAAGGGCAAGCTGCCCGAGATTTGTCCGCCCAGCACCAGGCGGCTCGGTTTGAACTCGGATAGATAAGGCAGAAGCATCTCTCCCAGCTTGCTGCCGTATTCCCGGAATACATCCTGAGCTTGCGCGTTACCGCTCTTGGCTGCTTCAGCGAGGTCGGCTACGTCGATCCCGTCAGCCAGGAGCCCCCTCTCCGAAGCCATGTTCAGAATGCCCCTTCTCCCGAAATAGCTGTCCACGATGTGATCCCGGTAAGGCTCCGCAAACAGCATTCCGCTGCTTGGGATACCGTGCCTGCCGGCTACGATTTGACCATTCTCCACAAAGGCAGAGCCGAGGCCTGTACCGAGCGTAAGGCATAGGAGACGTTCCGAAGGGAACCGGATGGAGGCCCCAAGCCCGAACATGAAGGCGTCATTCCCGAACCGGATATCGGCGGCGGTCAGTCGATTCATCGTGACACCCGGGAAGAATGGCTTGAGTCTCTGAAATTCGAAGCGGAGCAGATCCCGAACCGACAGCTTGAACAGGGCTTCATATTTGCCGATGCCTTGAAGAAGCGCGATGCCTTTTGCGTAATCGAAGGGTCCTGGAAAAGCAAAGCCGATCCGAATGGAATCGTGATAATCCAACGGCCGGTAGGCCGAAGCGTAATAGGTGATCAGATCATGACAGGCTTGGGCGAAGCTGGCGATCGTATCGGCCGCAGCCCCTTGCGATTCCGAGGGCCGGGTTAGGAACGATCCGGGAACAAGCTGACCGTTCACGATAAGCGCTCCCTTCAAGGCGGTGCCGCCGGCATCCAGCGCGATGGTGATGGGGGCCGGGGTGGGCATGCCCCCAGGATCCGCCCCATCATTCCGCAACATGGAAACTCTCCGTTCCGGATGTCCGGGAAGGCGGAAGCAGCGGATGATTCCACTCGGGATTGACTCTGGCTGCAATCAAGGTGCATGGGGACCCGGACAGGTTCTCCAGACGGTATTCTCCCACACATGCCGGGACGATGTAGGATTCCGCGTAACCCCATTCAACGGCCGCACCTTCGTCCGCTGCCGGTACAAGGCGGACGCGTTCGCCATCCACGAGGTTGTACATGACGAATTCTCCTTGTGTGTCCGCATTCCATGTTTCATGCAGGGTCAGCCTGCTGACCTGGAACAGCAGATCATCCCGTTGGCCGAGCAGCTCCTCCGAACTGCTGCCTTGACGCCTAATGACGGTTGGCTGGGCGATAAGTCCGTCTTCTACCGCTGACGTATTCATGGCGTCATTGATATTGTGGCGTGCATGCTCAGGGTTCATCGGGCGTGGCTTGCCATCCGCGTCCAGCCGCAGATAATCGTAGATTTTGAACGTAAACCACCAGGTGGTTGAGGAGATTTCCAGCACCAGATTATCCCTGCCGGAGCAGTGGACTGTGCCCGGTGGAATGAGGTAGAGATCCCCGGTTTGGGAGTAGTACTCGTTAACGTAGTCGGAAAGCTCAAGCGGCTCTTCCCGAAGTTGGGCGTCTTCCACTGCTTCAAGCAGCCGTCCGCCGCTTATTCCTTCCTTCAGCCCGAGATATACCTTGGCTCCCGGGGCATTCCGCATGATGTAGTACGACTCTTGCTGTGTCATATGTTCGTTGAACCGCGACTCGGCATATTCTTGCAGCGGATGCACCTGCAGCGACAGTTCGCCGCCCTGCATCGTATCCAGATAATCAAACCGGATCGGGAAGTAATCGCCGAATAGCCGGGCATTCCGCTCTCCCATGATCTCTTGGGGAGCCGATTCCATTAATAACGTGAACGGAACCTCAAGGGTGATATCCTGCACGCGCAGCAGAAGTGTATTCTCGGGAGCGATGGGTTCAAAGCTCCAAGCACAGTTCGGCCATTCGTCGGGAAGACCGCACAATTCCTTAAGGTATTGACCGCCCCATATCCCCGGAGCAAAAAACGGCTTGACCCGAAACGGCTGCCGACTAGCTTTATGCAGTACGTTCACCAAGTCTGCTGTCGGCAGCCACACCGGCTCTTCCGGACGATTGAAGTCCATATAGTAAGCTTTGTTATCCGAGTGTTCGGAATGGGTATAATGGGCTAACCAGTTGCTACGGTAAGTCTCCCAGACGGGCCATTCGAGAAATAAACAATTCTTGTAAGTCTCAACCTTATCGTTGGAGCTGCCCAAGCCAAAGCCGCCCATATGCTGGGCATGGCGCCGCTGCTGATTTTCGCGGGAATAATCGGCGTAGAAGCGAAGGTCGGGGGTCTGGCCTTCAAGCAGCGAAGCACCGGGTCCGTGCAGTACGTATATGCCTTGCATTGCGTCAAATTCAAGCGCGCTTTTTTTCAAGGCAGGCCGTGCGTCCTGTTGAAAATACTGAATGGGGCGGACATCGGTTGCTTTATAGCCGAATGCCCGATTATCAGTCAGATAAGGAGCCATCTCGGCCCGGAGCTCGGCTTCGGGTTTGACGTAATTGGACGTGGAATCGCATGAGAAGGCGATCCCTTCTTGCTCACAGGTTTGCTGAAGCTTGCCCAGCAGTTTATCGAAACCGACGCCGTGCGTTCCGTCAAGCGTAATGAAGATACTGCGCTTTTCTTGTACTAGATGCTGGGATTTTTGTTTGTAGGTCGACATGATAAGTGAGCACCATGAGTCGATCCCATTCTTCATAAATAGGGGTTGGTTGCGAAAGTCCAAGTGGTTGATTGGGTGTGATTGAAAGGCCGTTGCAGGTTTCATGGATTGATGGATCCTCCCTTCCGGAATGTCTGTTACGACTTCATTGTAGAAGGCAAGGGAGGATCCGTCTTTATAAAAAGAGGAAGTGTTTTTGTACGATCAGGACATCGGCCCCTAAGCGCTAAAGCTCGGAGTCGTAACGTCCTTCCGAAAACTGCGATCGCCGGAAGCGGGCCGGGGTTACGCCAAGCTTGGACGTAAACACCCGGGTGAAGTAGTGCACGGACTCGAATCCGCAAGAGACGGCAATCTCTTTGATCTGCCGGTCTGTATTCAGAAGCAGGTGTTTAGCCTGCTGCACGCGCTGCTCCTGCACATAATGAACAAAGGATTGATGTCCGTATTTACGGAACAGCCGGGTCAAATGACGGGTCGTAACGTGAAGATGGCCAGCCACCCGCTCCAGTGAGAGCGGCTCGCCCAGATTATCCTTGATAAACAATTCGGCTTGATGAAACATCGACGCCCCTTCTTCGTTTGCTCCAACTTCGGAAGGTTCTTGGTAGAAACCGGGGCCGTGCGCAGCCAGAATCGATAATAGGAGCGAAATAGCCATGCTGTTCAGCATATGCGGCGGGTGCTGCTTACCGCCAGAGCCCGAATGAAACACCGATAACAGCGAAAGCCACAAGAGTCCGGGCGCTTGCCCGGCACCTTCCTGAAGCACCGGAATGCCTTGGCTGGCTAACCTTCGGAAAGCAGCCGTATGGAGATCGTTGTTTGCCGATTCATCCAGTTCAAAGGCAACATAACATAAAGCCAAGCCTTCCCTGCTCTTAATTTGGTGCTGGACGCCCGGCCTGGAGAGAAACAGGGTGCCTGGATGAAGATGGAATTCTGTCTCGTTTTCGATATACGAGCCGCAGCCTGTCAACACGTAACAAGCTTCAAAAAATGAATGCTTATGCTCCGTATTGTCGAAGTGGCGCGGCATAAATCCCCAGTAGTGGATCCGGACGTTCAGTTCCTGCTGTTTAATACGGTTCAAGGTTCGGTTTAATATGGAATTGGCCCGTTTAAATAAGGGGATGAAAGCATCGTCATCGATGTGCATGGGAGATGGTACTCCTTTTCGGAATTGGCGGATTTCCCTGCCAAGAATATGGGCTAAATGGGACTAATGATCACTCTCTATTTTATATCATAGATATGTTTTATTGAAAAAATGGGTATCGTGATGTAATGCATAGACAGCTACACAAGTTCTTCATAAGTAGTTGCTATGCTATGAACATTCAATATAAGAGAGGAGTTCATTATATGTCAGCTACTAAACGATTGAAGCCGCTTTTTCTGGTTGCGTTAGCATCCCTTATCCTCATACTGGGTGCCTGCGGAAATACGAAAAGCGCAGATCCGGATAGCAAGGAAAGCACGGAGGCCACCGGGAACACGGATGGCATGGATCATGGCAGCATGAATCATTCCGGCTCGGGCGAGGTTCCGGATGGGTTAAAGTCGGCAGAGAATCCAACCTATGCGGTCCAGACCCAAGCGATCATTAAATCCGATCACATGCCCGGGATGAAGGGGGCAAAAGCAACGATAGTCGGAGCTTACGATACGACGGTGTACACCATATCGTATACGCCGACGAACGGCGGACCCGAAGTGAAGGATCATAAATGGGTTATTCATGAGGAGCTGAAGGATGCTGGAAAGGAGCCCTTGGAACCTGGAACGGAAGCGGTCGTGAATGCGGATCATATGGAGGGGATGAAGGGAGCCACTGCCGTTATCGATTCCGCCGAACAAACGACGGTCTATATGGTGGATTTCACGACAACAACCGGCGAAGAAGTCAAGAACCATAAGTGGGTGACAGAGAGTGAGTTATCCCCGGTCCAATAAAGTTTCATAGAATAAAACCATCGCTCTCTTAAGACAAGAGAGCGATGGTTTTTTATGCATATGGGGGGATGCTCAGCTTCCTTTGATCTGCTGCAGTGCACCCGTCACTTCCGGATATCGAAACTGGAAGCCGTGACGCAGCGCTTTGGCCGGAAGGATTCGCTGGCCCTTTAGCAGAATGAGCGACATTTCACCCAGGATGGCTTGGAGCATGAAGGCAGGCAGGGGGAGCCAATGCGGACGGTGATAAACCTTGGCGACGCTTCTGCCGAATTCCTCATTCGTGACCGCATGCGGGGAAGCGGCGTTCACGGCTCCTGAAATGTCCCCGTGCCGGATGCAATAATCGATTAAATCCACGATGTCGTCGATATGTATCCAGGAGAGCCATTGCTTGCCGCTGCCGATCTTGCCGCCAACGCCCAGTTTATAGGGCAGCAGCATTTTGGGAAGGGCTCCGCCATTTCCGCCCAGAACAACGCTGATGCGCAGCTTGATCAAGCGGTCAACCGGGATGCGGTCGGCCGCTTGCTCCCATTGCAACACAACCTCGGAAGGGAAGTCCATAACGGTGGCAGGGCTTTCCTCATCAAACGTTTCAAACTCGGATGTGCCGTAAATGGCCATCGCCGAAGCTTGAATTACGACCGGAGGTTTATGCTCCAGGCGGTCCATCAGTTCGGCTACGGAGGAGACGGTTCGTTGTCTTGACTGAAGTATTCTCTGCTTGCCTGCTTGTGTCCAGCGCTGACTAAGGGAAGAGCCTGCTAGGTTAACGAGGGCATCCAAATCCTCAAAACGCTCCGGATGAGACTTCATATCATCCCAGGTCAAGTAGGATACCTGCCCGTGTTGGGGAGTTTCCGGCTTCGATCTGGTGACGATGATAACGTCATGACCGTCGCGCTGCCAGCGCTTGCACAATGCTTGGCCAATGAAACCGGTGCCCCCGCAAACGGCTATTCTCATAAGTGAACCTCCTTGTTAAAGTTATCACCAACCTTGACAAAACATGGCTGAGAATCATTACCCCTCATACGTTGAAATGAGCCGAGAGGGAATAACGATATGTTTCTTTTCTGAAGTTTAAAGCCAACATTATACAATCCATTATACAGGAAATGCGGTATGATACCGTTATACGATTTTTCGGTCAACGCTTCAGTTTGTCATGATTTGAAACGGTAAGGGGTGCGGGATGGGACTTATAGAGAAACTTCAAACCTTGATCATTATGGGCGCAGTGGCGATGGGGCTGGCATTGGGGCAGCTGCCGGCTGCCGCAGATTATGCGGAATATGGGATTGTTCCTTTTTTGCTGCTGATGTTATATGGATTATTTTTGACGATACCGCTGCAGCAGCTAAGAGAGGCGTTCAAGAACATCAAGTTTCTGGGGGCGAGCACACTCATTAATTTTATCTGGACGCCGCTGCTTGCCTGGGGACTTGGCGCTGTCTTTCTGTCGGATCGCCCGGCGCTCTGGATCGGATTCATCATGCTGATGGTGACCCCCTGTACCGACTGGTATTTGGTGTTTACCTCGATTGCCAAGGGGAACGTGCCCTTGTCAACATCGGTGCTGCCCATTAACCTGATCCTCCAGGTGCTGCTGCTTCCGCTGTATTTGCTCTTGTTCTCCGGCACGATCGAAACGATATCGATGGCAACGCTGATCGAAAGCGTGCTGCTTGTGCTCGTTGTTCCGTTTACTCTTGCACATCTCACCCGTTTCTTGCTGAGAGCGAAGAAAGAGGTGCTGGAGCACAAGCTGATGCCGTTCTTTGGCCGGGCACAGATTGTCTTTCTGGGTCTTGCCATTGTCGCGATGTTTGCGTCTCAAGGGTCATACTTATGGAACAACTTGGACATGATGTATATCCTCATTGTTCCGATCTTGATTTATTTCATAATGAATTACATGCTGGGCAGCGTGGTAGGCAGAATGCTGCGTTTCTCCTACGAGGATTCGGTCAGCCTCCATTTAACGATCATTGCCCGGAACTCCCCGGTAGCGCTCGCGATCGCCGTGACGGCTTTTCCGGAACAGCCCGTGATTGCCCTTGCCTTGGTCATCGGACCGCTGATCGAACTGCCCGTGCTTGCCGCTGTCTCTCAGCTGCTGCTAGTTACAAGAAGAATGAATCGGAAGTCGATTTCATAACTAGATCGATTCGTCACGCAAACGCCTGCCTTACGATCTCCGCGGCCTGGTCTAGCTCCGTTTTTGTGATAATAAGCGGAGGGGCGAAGCGGATAATGGATTCATGGGTTTCTTTGCAGAGCAGGCCGAGATCTTTTAGTTTCTCGCAGTAGGATCTGGCCGGGACCTTGAGTTCCATGCCGATAAATAAACCTCTGCCGCGCACCTCCTTAATATCGGGATGCGGGATGGATCGAAGCAGCTGGAGAAAATATTCGCCGAGCTCCAGGGAGCGGTCTTCCAGCCCTTCCTCAATGAACACATCCATGGAGGCGATGGCCACCGCGCAGCCGAGCGGATTCCCGCCGAAGGTGGAGCCGTGGGACCCCGGCTCGAATACACCGAGAATATCCGCATCCGCCGCCACGGCAGAGACGGGAAAGACGCCGCCGCCGAGCGCTTTTCCAAGAATGTACATATCCGGCACGATCAACTCCCAGTCGCAGGCAAAGCGTTTGCCCGTTCGGCCAAAGCCCGTCTGGATTTCGTCCGCAAGCATAAGGACGTTGTGCTGCCTGCACAGCTCCAGTGCGCCGCTAAGGTATCCGTCAGGCGGAATGACGATGCCGGATTCGCCTTGGATCGGCTCCACAAGAAAGGCGGCCGTATTCGGTGAAATGGCCTGCTTCAGCGCTTCCAGGTCGCCATAAGGGATGATTTTGAAGCCCGGCGTGAACGGACCGAAGTCCTCACGGTATTCGGTGGATGAGGAGAAAGAGGTAACGGTGATGGTTCGGCCGTGGAAATTGCCTTCGCAGACGATGATTTCGGCCTGATCTGCCGGTATACCTTTCTTCCGGTAAGCATAGCGACGTGCTGCCTTAAGCGCTGTCTCAACCGCCTCGGCTCCCGTATTCATGGGAAGCATCATGCCTTTGCCGGTAAAAGCGGACAGCTTCTCGTAAAAGACGCCCAATTGATCATGATGAAATGCGCGCGAGGTCAGGGTCACCTTATCTGCCTGTTCCTTCAAGGCCCGGATAATGCGGGGGTGACAATGACCTGCGTTCAGCGCCGAGTAGGCGCTCAACATGTCGATATACTGCTTGCCATCCGAATCCGTCACATGGATGCCTGCAGCTTCGGCAATGACGATGGGAAGGGGGTGGTAGTTTCTCGCGCCGTACCGTTCGGCTTTCTCGATATGTGGGTTGGAAGGGTTCATGGCGTAACCTCCTTGGGAGTCTAAAGAAACCTGTAACAGGGAAAATACCTTATACCGTGCTTAAGAGGCTTCTCATATCAAGCATGGTGCCATGTCACAAGATGCTTTCGCCCAGCATGGAGGCGATTAAGCCGACAAGCAGCCGGGAAGTCTTCTGCCCGCGGTCCAGCAGCGGGTTGTTCTCCACGAATTCGGCTGAGGTCAGAATACCGGATTCCGACAGCATTTCCATGGCCAGGTGCGCTTCCCGGTAGCTCAGCCCGCCTTGAACCGGCGTTCCTGTTCCCGGTGCAATCTTTGGATCGACGCTGTCAATATCGAAGGAGAGATGAACGCCATCCGTCCCCGTTGACGATATTCGGATGGCTTCCTCCATGACCCGGAACATGCCCATGCGGTCGATATCCTGCATTGTGAAGCAGGTAATGCCTTCCTGGCGGATGAAATCCCGTTCGCCCTGATCGAGGGAGCGTGCGCCAATGAGCACTACGTGTTCCGGCTTGATCGTTGATTTTACGCCGCCAATCGAGGTTAGCCGCGCATCGCCTTTTCCCAAGCTGACGGCCAGCGACATGCCGTGGATATTGCCGCTTGGGGTGGTATCCGGCGTATTGAGATCGGAGTGGGCATCGATCCAGATGACGCCCAGGCTTTGGTAGTGCCGGGTAAGCCCGGCTAGTGTGCCGATTGCAATGCTATGGTCACCGCCAAGGACAAGCGGGAAGACACCCGATTCTGCCAGGGCGGACACACGAGTTGCGAGCTGCTCGTTAATCGTTATGACTTCTTTCAGATGTTTTAGTTGAGGATGGTGCGCTTCATCCTTGTGTTCGGGGAGCGCAGCAAAGTCATCGACCTGGTAGGATACACCGAGCGAGTCAAGCTTGCGTTTCAGACCGGCTCCGAATATCGCGTTCGGTCCCTGTCCGGCGCCACGTCGGGTAGCTCCCCGGTCGAAAGGCACCGGGACAATTGTTACGGTGGACGGAAGATTTCTCATCATAGGCTCACCTCCACTTTGTATCAGTGTATTCAGGAGCCCGGCTGCGTGACTTGGGCAAACCCCTATACAAGCTGACCAATGTGGAAGGTTTTGGATACCACGAGAAAAACACCCTTGATGCATGATTCATGAGGTGACCGTAGAGGGCCCCATGATGCAGCATGAAGGGTGTGTAATACATTCAATTCGATTCATGCTTCATCGTATGCGTACGCGGCATGATCGACGTTTATTTTACCGTTTTATTATAGGTCTCGATCTTGGAGCTGATCTCCTGAGCGGCTTTGTCCAGTGCTTCCTGCGCCGTTTTTTGACCGTTCAGCACTTCCTCGATGGCCGTTTCCGTCAGCTGGCGGGCTTCAGGGAACACGCCCATGACAGCGCCTTGCGTTGCCAGGTTGGCCGTCGTTTGATGCAATTGATCCACAGCCGTTTGGAATTGAGGATATTTCTCCAAGTTTTCCTTCACCAGGGTCTCTTCGTAAGCTTTAGTCGTTACCGGGAAATAACCGGTGTTGACATGCCAGTAGGCTTGCGTTTGCGGCTCGGCCAAATATTTCATGAATTCCCAGGCTGCCTGCTGCTCTTCTTCCGATTTGTTGTTCATCAGCCACAGGCTTGCACCGCCGATAATCACGCCGCCGTCGCCGCCGTCAGCCGGTTTAGGCAGGAAAGCAGTGCCGACTTCGAATTTGCCTTCCGCTGCGCTGACGATACCGCGGAGCGAAGCCGTGGAGTCCAGCGTCATGGCGATTTGACCCGCTGCAAATGCTTTTTTGGTGTCATCCGTTTTACGTCCCAGGATCAGCAGAACTTTATCGTCCAGCATTTGCTTCCACCATTCCAGCGTCTTCACGGCAGCGCCGTTGTTGACTTGCGAAGCGGTTGCCGGGGAAGTGCGGCCGTTGCCGTTGTTCAGCAGCTCAACGCCTTGGTTCGCAAGGAATTGCTCCATGAACCAGCCGTAGATCGCAAAGGATGCGCCGGTTTGGCCGCCATTCGTTAGCGCCTTGGCCGCGTCGGCTACCTCTTCGTAGGTTTTTGGAGGATTTTCCGGATCCAGTCCGGCCGCTTTAAAGGCATCCTTGTTATAGTAAAGGATCGGGTTGGAGGAGTTAAATGGCATCGAATACAATTGGTTGTCGAATGTATAGTAATTTTTAATATTCGGTTCCAAGGAGGAAATGTCGTATGCTTCAGCATCCATGAAGTCCTGAACCGGACGGATCGCCTTGGTGTCCATCATGAAACGACTGCCGATTTCGTACACCTGAATCATGGTCGGGCCGCTGTTCGATCCCAAGGAAGCCTTCAGCTTGTTCAAGCTTTCATCGTATGTTCCTTGAAACACGCCCTCTACCTGAATATCCATGTGGGCTGCGTTAAAATCGGAGATCAGCTTGTCCGCGACGGTCCCGAGCTCACCGCTCATGGAATGCCACCATACGACCTTAACAGGTTCTTTGGCCGGTTCGCTGCCGGCGGCAACGGTCGTTTCTCCAGCGGCTGGCGTATTGCTGCAAGCGGCGCTGATCAGCATGAAGCAGGAAAGCAGGAGCAGCGCGAAGGACCTTTTACCAAAACGTTTCATGATCGGTTAATCTCTCCCTTTTTGAAAATAAAGTATGGTTTGATCTATCAGAAATGCGTGGGACCGATTTTTATCGATAACCGGCACGCAAGGCTGAACATGTAGGGTCCGGCTATATTAGCCATCAGCCCTTCAAAGCACCTGCCGTGATGCCGCGTACAAGGGGTTTCAGCCCGAGTGCAAGCAGCAGCAGGGAAGGAAGCAGCAGCAGGAGTACGCCGGAGAGTATCAGATTCCATGAGTTCATCTCTTCGAACTGCAGCATGCCGATCCCGATTTGGACGGTTCGCATCTCGACGCGGTTGGTTGTCAGGAGCGGCCACAGGTACATGTTCCAATGGTTCAGGAACGAGTACACGCCCAGCGTGGCGATTCCGGGGATGGATAACGGCAGCACCATGCTCAGGAAAATGCGGACATGTCCGCAGCCGTCCACGCGGGCCGCTTCAAACAGCTCCTTCGGCAGCTGCAGGAAGGTCTGTCTGAGCAGGAAGGTTCCGAAGGCCGTGGCCAGAAATGGAATGATGAGCCCTTGATAGGTATCCAGCCAGTTCAGGCTTTTGACCGTCAAATAATTCGGAATCATGATCACTTCCCACGGTATCATCATGGTGGCGAGAAAGAGGCTGAACAGCAGCGTTTTTCCCGGGAACCGCAGGAAAGCGAAAGCGTATGCCGCCAAACTCGCGGTCACGATCTGCCCAAGCATGATGGCAATGGAAACAACCAGGCTGTTTCCGATAAAGGTAAGGACGGGGATCGTATCGATCACCTTGGCGAAATTGGACAGATTGATGGCTTCGGGAAGCAGAGGCGGCGGATAAACGGCCGACTCGGCCTCGCTCATCAGCGATGTCGACAAGGTGTACAGGAGCGGAAAGGCAACGGCCAATGAACCGAGAAGCAGCGCGACGTAGATGAAGCTTTTGGGCATGAGACGCATGCTCATTGGTAATGCACCTTCTTCTCCACGAATTTAAATTGAAAGACGGTCAGCAGCAGAATGATCGCAAACAGGATGAGTGCTTGCGCGCTGCCGATGCCGAAGCGGAAGTTGACGAATGCATCCTGATAGATGTTGAATACGATGACGTTGGTGCTGTTCATCGGACCGCCCTTGGTCAGGATGTTGATCTGTCCGAATGCTTGGAAGGCGCCGATGACCGAGACAACGGACGTGAAGAATAACGTAGGGGAGATCAGCGGCATCGTAATCCGGAAGAAGGTTCTCAGCGGACCGGAGCCGTCCATCTTGGTGCTGTCGTAGATATCCTCGGATACGCCCTGCATGCCGCTCAGCATCAGGATGTAATTAAATCCAAGATTCATCCAGACGGTCATGAGCGCAACGGAGATCATGGCCCATTTCGGATCGGTCAGCCATTGAATGGGCTGAGTGCCGAGCAGCGACAGAAAGTAATTCAGTATGCCCAACGTCGGATGGTAGAGAATCACCCAGATCATCGAGCCGGTGCCGACGGACACGGCCATCGGCAGCGAGAATATGAAGCGGAATATTTTCATGCCTTTCAGCTTATTGTGCGTCAGGGCTGCGAGCAGTATGGCGGCCGCCATGCCGGTCGGGACCGTCAGTACGATAAACAGCAGCGTGTTGCCGAAGCTTGTATAAAACATCTCGGAGGCTAGTATTTCCTTGAAATTATCGAACCCTACAAATTCGGCTACCCGGCCTTGGGGATCGGTCAGGAACAAGCTCAGATAAACCGATTTGAGCAGCGGGTAGAACAGGAACAGACCGAAAATGAGCAGCGAAGGTGCTAAACATGCATAAGCAAGCATGATTTCCCTGCGCCTTGTTTTCTTGATGGAGATTGGTTTTGCCGCTGTCGTAGACTCAGCTTCGCTGACCGGCGGCGTCAGAGAGTGACCCGGAGATGGAAGCGTCAAATCTTTTTCCATAATCATGTTTACCTCACTTTCCTGCTTGGCCTTACAGGTATTGAGTATAGGAGTCGGATGTAAACTCCAGTAAAGGATTTTGTAAGAATACCGTAATTTATTGCCGGACATTTTAGTTACTGAAGGAGAGTTTGTCAGCGCACGGTACAAAAATATTCCAATCCTTAAAGGCTTGCAGGTTGAGAAGGGATGTGATATCTTATAGCTGTAACCGGTTACACATAAATGAGGTGATGACGGTAATGGCAACGATCAAGGATGTGGCAAATCGGGCCGGTGTGTCCGTAGCCACGGTTTCACGGGTTTTAAATGGAAACGGTTACGTGCATGAGGACACCAGGTCCAAGGTAGAACAAAGCATTCGCGAGCTGAATTATACGCCGAATGAAGTAGCACGTTCTTTATATAAAAGAAAATCCAAATTGATTGGACTTTTGCTTCCGGATATTATGAACCCTTATTTCCCGCAGCTTGCTCGCGGAGTTGAGGATGAGATGCAGGAGAATGATTATCGGCTGATATTCGGGAACAGCGACGAGAGCAAGAAGAAGGAAATGGAGTACATCCAAACCTTTGTCCAAAATAATGTGGTTGGTGTCATATCATCGACCAATGATCCGGATGCCGACATGTATACAGAGCTGAACATTCCCGTTGTGTTTCTGGACCGCACCTCGTCGGACCGCCCTTCCGTTTACGCGGATGGTCGGCAGGGAGGAAGAATAGCCGCCCAGGAGATCGTGCGGCGAGGGAGTAAAGCTGTAACGGTCATTCAAGGTCCGGCGGATGTGCGGCCTGCTCAGGAACGTTTTGAAGGAGCCGTTGAGGTTCTGGAAGAACAGGCGGCTGCGTATCAAGTGCTGAAGACGACATCGTTTTCTTTAACCGATGCCGAAGAATTCGCCCAGAAAGTGTTCAGCGAGCATCCGGACACGGACGGCGTAATCGCCAGTAACGATATCATGGCATCGGCCGTGGTGAAGGAAGCGCATCGGCTGGGGAAAAGGGTGCCGGAAGACGTACAAATTATCGGATTTGACGATATTTTGCTCAGCAGGCTGCTGGCCCCTCCGCTGTCCACGATTCATCAGCCGGCATATGAAATGGGCCGGGAAGCGGCCAGATTGCTTATCGGACTTATTGAGGGGCGGCACATTGAGAAAAGCAATATCGAATTCTCGGTAGAATTTATAGAGCGGCAGACAACGAGAAAGGTGGAATCATAATGGCGAAAATCGTGGTAATCGGAAGCGCGTCGATGGACTTGGTGGTCATCTCCACCAAGCGCCCCGGCGCGGGAGAGACGGTGCTTGGCGACAGCTTTAAGACGGTACCCGGAGGGAAGGGAGCCAACCAGGCCGTCGCGGCGGCGAGACTGGGCGCAGAGGTGACGATGATTGGCTGTGTAGGCGATGACTCCTTCGGCGAAACGATTTTGAGCAATTTGAAGTCGAATGGCGTTATTACGAACCATGTGGAACCGGTTACAGGTATGGAAAGCGGAACCGCACACATCATTTTGGCAGAGGGAGACAACAGCATCGTGGTGGTTAAGGCTGCCAACGATCGGATCACTCCGGATTACGTGGAACAGGCAGCAGCTGTGATCAAGGCCGCGGATATCGTGTTGATTCAGCAGGAGATTCCGGAAGAAACGGTGGTCCACGTGAGTGAGTTATGCGCGAATTATCAGGTGCCATTGATGCTGAACCCAGCTCCTGCCCGCCCGGTGCCGAGCGTCGTTATTGAACGGGCGGCATACATTACGCCAAACGAGCACGAAGCGGCTATTCTGTTCGGAGATGAGCCATTAGGCGACGTGCTGCGCCGTTATCCGAACAAACTGATCGTGACGGAAGGCAAGCGGGGCGTTCGTTATTTCGACGGCAACGAAGAGGTTGTGGTTCCCGGCTATCAGGTTGATGCCGTGGATACGACGGGAGCCGGCGATACATTCAACGGTGCCTTTGCCGTGGCTCTGTCCGAGGGCATGAGCATTGCGGACAGCCTGAGATTTGCGAACCGCGCAGCTTCCTTGTCGGTCATGAAGTTCGGAGCGCAGGGCGGAATGCCGTCTCGCCTCGAAGTGGAAGGGAGTCTTTGATCATGAAGAAGAACGGCATGCTGAACAGTCACATCGCGAAAGTGCTGGCAGATCTGGGACATACCGATACCATCGTTGTTGGCGACGTGGGCCTTCCGATTCCTCCCGGCGTTCCCAAGATTGACTTGGCATTAACGCTGGGGACGCCAAGCTTTACCGAGGTGGTGGATGCGATTGCCAATGATATGGTGATTGAAAAAATCGTCATTGCTGAAGAAATGAAGCTTGATAATAAGGAAACACTGCACTATATACAGGAGAACTTTCACGGTTGCGAGATTGAGGCCTGCTCGCATGAGCAGTTCAAGGCACGGACGCAAAACGCCAAGGCGGTTATCCGTACAGGCGAAGCCAAGCCCTACGCGAACTGCATTTTGCAGGCCGGTGTTCATTTCGGTTAAAAAGGAGGAAGCACCATGAACATTGAGATGACGAACATCCATAAATCTTTTGGCACGAACCGGGTGCTGGCAGGCGTGGACTTTGATCTCCGGGAAGGAGAGGTCCATGCTCTGATGGGAGAGAACGGCGCGGGTAAATCGACGCTGATGAACATATTAACCGGTCTTCACAGCCGGGATGAAGGCAAGATTGTCATCGACGGTAAGGAAACCTATTTTGCTAATCCGAAGGAAGCGGAAGAGAAAGGCGTTGCCTTCATCCATCAGGAGCTTAACATCTGGCCGGAGATGACGGTTCTGGATAACTTGTTTATCGGCAAGGAGATGACGTCCGGCCTCGGTTTCCTCAATATGAAACAAATGAAGGCGCTTGCGAAGGAACAGTTCGACAAATTAGCGGTGACGATACCATTGACGCAGGAGGCGGGAGAATGCTCCGTCGGCCAGCAGCAGATGATTGAGATCGCCAAAGCACTCATGACCAAAGCGAAAGTCATTATTATGGACGAGCCGACGGCGGCGCTGACCGAAAGGGAAATCGAGAAGCTGTTTGATGTCATCCGTTCATTGAAAAAACAAGGCGTATCCATCGTCTACATTTCCCACCGGATGGAGGAAATTTTTACGATCTGCGACCGAATCACGGTCATGCGGGATGGGAAATCCGTTGATACCAAAGCCATTCCGGACACGAATTTTGACGAAGTTGTCAAAAAGATGGTCGGCCGGGAGCTGACCGAGCGATATCCCGCACGACAGCCATCTCCGGGCGAACCGGTGCTGGAAGTGAAAAATATGACGGGCAAGGGCCGGTTCGAGAATGTGAGTTTCTCGGTTCGTGCCGGCGAGATCGTAGGCGTGTCCGGTTTGATGGGCGCGGGACGCACCGAGATGATGCGAGCGATATTCGGATTGGACCCGCTGGATAGCGGCGAAATCTGGGTACGCGGAAAGAAAGTTTCGATCAAGAAGCCGGATGATGCCGTGAAACACGGTATTGGATTCATAACAGAGGACCGCAAGGATGAAGGGTTGGTCCTGGATTTCTCGGTCCGTGAAAATATGGCGCTGCCCAATCTGTTCAGCTTCTCATCCAGAGGGTTCATCTCCGGGAAGAAGGAGCAGGATTTCGTGGACACGTTGACGAAGCGGCTGCAAATCAAGACCCATTCATCCGAGACGCAGGCACGCAATCTGTCGGGCGGTAACCAGCAGAAGGTCGTAATCGCCAAGTGGATCGGCATTGGGCCGAGCGTGCTCATCCTGGACGAGCCGACACGCGGCGTGGACGTTGGGGCGAAGCGGGAAATTTACCAGCTGATGAATGAGCTTACCGAACGCGGCGTGGCGATCCTGATGGTCTCGTCGGAGCTGCCGGAGGTGCTCGGGATGAGCGACCGGATTCTGGTTGTTCACGAGGGCAGAATTTCCGGTGAATTGGATCGCGAACAAGCCACGCAGGAACACATCATGACTCTAGCTACAGGAGGTCAGTAATATGACAACTATTAACGATGCCAAGGCGGAAAAAGGGTTTAAGGTATCAGGTTTGACGCAAAAGCTCGGTCCGCTGCTCGGACTGATCATTCTGATCGTTATCGTATCCGTTCTGAATCCAAGCTTCTTGGAACCGCTTAACATTCTGAACCTGCTGCGTCAGGTATCGATTAACGCATTAATTGCATTCGGTATGACGTTTGTTATCCTGACAGGCGGCATTGACCTTTCGGTCGGTTCGATTCTCGCACTCTCCAGCGCATTTGTCGCCAATATGATGGTGGCCGGGTTTGACCCGATCCTATCGATCATCATCGGCGTTGCCCTTGGCGGTGTCATGGGGATGATCAATGGTCTCATGATTACCAAAGGGAAAATGGCGCCGTTTATCGCCACCTTGGCTACCATGACGATATTCCGAGGACTTACGCTGGTCTATACGAACGGTAACCCGATTACGGGTCTCGGCGACAGCCTTGCATTCCAATTGTTCGGCCGCGGTTACCTGCTTGGTATTCCGGTACCTGCCATTACGATGATCATCACGTTTGCCGTGCTGTGGGTCATCCTGCATAAAACGTCGTTTGGCCGCAAGACCTATGCCATCGGCGGTAACGAAAAAGCATCGCTAGTATCCGGTATTAAAGTACCGCGCGTGAAGATTATGATCTACTCCTTGGCAGGGATGCTGTCCGCGCTTGCCGGCGCGATTCTAACCTCTCGTTTGAATTCCGCACAGCCGACAGCAGGGACGTCCTATGAATTGGATGCCATCGCAGCCGTTGTTCTGGGCGGTACAAGCCTGACCGGCGGTCGCGGCCGGATCGTCGGTACGTTAATCGGTGTGCTGATCATTGGCATACTGAACAACGGACTCAACCTGCTCGGCGTGAACTCTTTCTATCAGATGGTTGTCAAAGGCGTCGTGATTGCGATTGCCGTACTGCTCGACCGTAGAAAATCGGCTTAAGGGGGAGAATGAACGATGAAAAAAACAACTTTGCTGCTCGTATCACTTATGCTGATCTTCATAACAGGCTGTTCGCTGGAGCCGCCGGAATGGGCGAAGCCCAAGGCTAGCGGAGATGTAAAAGACATCAAAATCGGTCTTTCCATCTCGACCTTGAATAACCCGTTCTTTGTCTCCTTGAAGGATGGCGTCGTCGCCGAAGCGGCGAAGCAGGGAATGGAGGTCGTTGTCGTTGACGCACAGAACGACTCGGCTAAGCAGAGCAATGACGTCGACGACCTGATTCAGCAGGGCGTCAACGCACTGCTGATTAACCCAACGGATTCGTCTGCGATTTCAACCGTGGTGCAAACGGCGAATAGCTTGGGCATTCCGGTCATTACACTCGACCGCTCGGCGGATCAAGGTGAGGTCGCTGCGCTGGTTGCCTCCGATAACGTCAAAGGCGGTCAGATGGCAGCCGAGTATATCGTGGAACAACTGGGCAAAGATACGAAGGTCATTGAGCTCGAAGGCGTTCCGGGCGCTTCCGCGACCCGTGAACGCGGCAAGGGTTTCCATGATATCGCAGATAAGCAGCTGAACGTGGTCGCGAAGCAAGCAGCGGATTTTGACCGGACAAAGGGTCTTACCGTGACGGAGAATCTGCTGCAGGGCAATCCGGACACCAAAGCGATATTTGCCCATAATGACGAGATGGCCCTGGGCGCAATCGAAGCGATCCAAAGCTCGGGCAAAGACATCATGGTCATCGGCTTCGACGGTAATGATGATGCGCTGAAGTCCATCGAAGCCGGCAACCTGACGGCCACGGTAGCCCAGCAGCCTGAGCTGATCGGTCAGCTCGCCGTTGGCGCAGCCAAAGATGTGCTGCAGGGCAAAGAGGTGGAAGCGAATATCGCTGCACCGCTGAAACTGGTTGTGAAGGAGTAATCTGGCGGGATCAAGGAGCGTTACCTTGTGCGATAGAAGCAGGGTAACGCTTTTTTTTGCCATCCTGATCATTCCATCCCGGGCTGCGAAGTAACTCACAGCCTTGCGATGACAGCAGGAATACAATATCGTAAAAGGGAACAGTTATTTCGCATATGATATTATAATGGTTGTGTATGCGTTTACTGCTTAGATGTGAAAAAGGAGCTATGTAACTATGACGACGGAAAAAAGAAAACAAGCGATCGTGATTGTAGGCTACGGCGGAATGGGCAGCTACCATGCCAAGCTGATTAAGGACAACGCGTTTCTTGAGGTGACCGGAACCTACGATATTTTGGCAGATCGCCGGGAGGTATCCCAGCAGGACGGGTATCCTGCCTACGAGAGTTATGAACAGGTATTAAACGATGCTGCGGTTGACGTGGTGCTCATTGCTACACCTAATGATGTGCACAAGGAATTGGCACTTCAGGCGTTTAAAGCCGGCAAGCATGTCATCTGCGAGAAGCCGGTAACATTGTCCGTCAGTGACTTCAAAGAGATGGTGTCTGCGGCCGATGCTGCTGGACGGGTGCTGATGGTTCACCAGAACCGCCGCTGGGACGAGGACTTCTTGACGATTAAGCAAATGTACAACGAGAAGACGATTGGCGATTTGTTCCGTATCGAATCCAGGGTACACGGGGCGAACGGCATTCCGGGCGACTGGCGCCACCTGGAAGCCCACGGCGGCGGCATGCTGCTGGACTGGGGCGTGCATTTGCTGGACCAGATCCTGTTCATGGTGGACAGCCGGATTACCAGCCTGAGCAGCCGTTTAAGCTTTATTCTGGGCGATGAGGTGGATGACGGCTTTGAGTCGGTTATCGAATTCGAGAACGGCGTATCGGTTCTGATTGAAGTGGGGACGACGAATTTCATTACGCTGCCACGCTGGTACGTCAAAGGAACCGAGGGAACCGGTATTATTGAGGATTGGTCGTTAAACGGAAGAGTCGTTACCCGGAACCAGGATGCCGTGAAAGTGGAGCCGAAGCCGATTCAAGCCGGGGTAGGCTTGACCAAAACGATGGCCCCTCCTTCCGAAGAAGCTACCATTACTGGAGCTCTGCCGGAGCCATACCGTCAGTCCAGCAGCTTCTTCGATAACTTTGCGGCCGTGATCCAAGGCGAGGCTGAACCGATTGTGAAGAACGAGGAAGTGCTGCGCGTCCTGAACCTGATCGAAGCGGTGTTTGAATCGGCACGAACAGGAGAAACGCTGAAGGATTTCGATATTTACCCTGCGTAATCTATACAGATTTGCACTTATTATTATAGAAAAAGTACCGCGTCCTCCAAGCGAATTAGGCTTGAGGCTGCGGTACTTTTTATTTTTTATGTTGTGGTAACTGACAGCTTACTTTGCGAAACTCATCGAGAATGTAATGTTATTTCGCATGATTGACCTTTCCGGAACTCCCGGCTTGCAGCACCCGCCTGTAGTCGCTGGGCGCCCAGCCCGTATCCTGCTTAAACAGCTTCGAGAAATAGGAATAGTTGGCGTACCCCACCTTAGCCGCAATCTGGTACACCGACAATGGAGTCGTCTCCAGCAGATGCTTGGCCGCCTTGATGCGGGACTGAATGATGTAAGTACCCAAAGAGACGCCCGTCTCTTTCTTGAACACGCGGGCCAAATAATCCGGGTTAAGATAGACGGTTTCCGCCAGGCTCGTTCGCGTCAGCTCATCCCCGTAATGGCTTTGAATATAATGCTTGATCTCCTCCACCACCGTATGCGAATGGTCGGCGTAGGCATGATATTCTGCTGCCGTGCTGACGAGATATTCCATATATTTCTCCATATCTTCAATCGAGTTCAAGGATTGCAGGAACAGCTGGTCATTGGTTTTGCCGGTATACAGCTTATGTGCCTGGATCTCTTTGCCCTTCAGATAGGAATACACCAGCTGCACGATATCCAAGCGGAATAAACGCAGCACCGAGGTGTTGTAGACGCCGTTCCTGGCTAGGTTTTGCAAGTATTTGCGGGTCTCAACCAGAAACCCAGCCGGATTGTTACCGCTAAGAAGCGCTTCCCAGTCTTGCAGCGGGGGAGGGGCGTACGCGGTTTCTTGCATGGAATGATGTTCCAGAAAAACAATCTGATTCCGCTTCTTGATCATATCCTCATTCATTTGCAGCAGAATCCGAATGGACTTGTTGATTTCCTCCAAAGCCACCGAAGTCGATACGCTGCAGCAAGCATCGCTCCGGAGGAATTGATTGGCTTTTTCAATGAACGAAGTGCAGATGGATTCAATGACCCCGGTATCCGGAGGATGATTCCATTTCAGCATGACCATCCAATTGTAATCCCTATATTCCATAGCGGCTTCAACCGTGAAGAGCGGGTCCTGGAACAATTCGGACAGCACGTTGAGAAATGCATAGTCAAACAGGTCTTTGTCTTCTTTGCCCAAACTTTTATCATGCGGAAAAATGGTGACGAGCACAGGAAGAAATAGATCCGACATCTCATAGGACAGGTTCTGTTCCGCGATATATCCTGCGATGGCGACCCGGTCCGAAGAAGCTTTCCTTTCCTTTATCAGCTTGCTCCAAAAATGCTCCTGGAGCTTTTTTTGATTTTTTTTCCACAGCTGCCCGTCTTGTATCGCTTCCTGATCGCTTTGCTGTTCCTTTGCTTTATAGGCAGCCTTGGAGATGATGAGGCTAAGCTTATCGAATTCAATCGGCTTCAGGAAATAGTCAAGGCTTTGCAGCTCAATGGCCTTCTGCGCATAATTGAAATCAGCGTAATTGGTCAGGAAGATCGTCTGAATGCTGTATTGTTCCTCGCGTATCCAGGCGAGAAGCTCCAGCCCGCTGCCTTGCGGCATTTCGATATCGCAGATGAGGATCTGGACCGAATGCTGCTGCAGTATATCCCTTGCCTGTGCAACGCTGTAAGCGGTATGGACCTGTTCGATCGAGAGTGCCTTCCAATCGATTTTCTTCTCCAGTGCGGCCACGACAAAATAATCATCATCAACCAGCAATACATTCATTGAATTTCTCCTCTCCATTCCTGCACGGGTTGTGGCAGCGTTAATATGACGCAAGCGCCGCCCTCTTCTCGATTTGAAAATTCCACTTGCGCCCTGCGATGATAAAGCAGCTCCAGCCGCTGAAGGGTGTTCATGATCCCGATGTGCTTTCCTTCGCTTTGATCCAGCGGTTTGCCGGCAGCCAGTTTATCCAATACGTCTGCGGGAAACCCGGGGCCGGTATCGGAGATCCGGATGACCATCGAAGGTTTATCACCCTCCATCCGTAGGCTGACGGACAACCGGATTTGCAGCTCATGATCTCGGGATACGGCGTATTTTACCGCGTTTTCGATAAAGGTCTGGAGCACGAGGGGCGGAATGGTGAGACCGGTAAGCTCCTCTTCAAAATCAATACGATAAGAAAAGGCATCGCGATAGCGGTGCTTCTGAATCTCCAGGTAAATCCGGACATGCTCGATTTCGTCCTCAAGCCGCACGAGGTTATCGCCGCTTTGAAAGATGTAACGAAAATATTTGGATGTGGACAGTGACATATATTCGATTTCCTTAAACATCTGCATTTGCGCCATGCTGTAGATGTTCGTCAGGCAGTTCAGGAAGAAATGGGGGTTGATCTGCAGCTTCATGTAATCCAGCTGGATTCTTTGCTTCTCCAGCTCCTGCTCGTAGATATCGATTTTAAACTTCTTGATCTGTTCGATCAGGTGTTTGAATTGGGAGTTGACCTGCTCGAGCTCGATAATCTCGCTGCTCATGAAATCCAAATTTTCGCTATCCTCATGGATGCGCCTTACGTTTTCCGAGAAATTCTGAATCGGCTTTAACACCTTCTTCTTGAAATACAGCATAACCACGCTGAGCGTGCACGTCAGTATAACAAACAGCAGCATAATGAGGAGTTGGGCGATCATGATGGTTTCAAACACGCCGAATTGGATGACCAGCTGCACGTTGAAGGAGGCGTTCGAGAATCCCTCCGTGACCGTTGTCCGCGGTTGTGACAAGCTAAAGGGGGAAGCTTTGGCAGCTTCGGCCTTGGCCCCCAGCTCGCCGGTACCGGCACTCGAAAGGGCTGCCCCTTGATCATCCACAAGAGAAACGTAACCGTCCTCGCCCAAATCCAGCTGTTGGAGCGGTCGAATCAAATCGTCAGCGGAGATGAGGCAGATCAGATACCGGTTGTGGTAAGGAACGATGTTGATGATGTAATGCGTGTCCTGAACAAGGATCGGATTCCAGTTGGAGTAGAACGTTTCGTATACGTTTTTGGAATCCGTGAGGGAGACGATCTGTTCCTTTAGCTCCAGGAACTCCGTATACGACAGGGACATGGGCGCATAATTCTGGAAAAAATCCTGCTCCTTTAAATAGAAGAAGAAGTTGTATTCTTGGCCGTAGTTTTTTTGAAGCTCGTTAAACCGTTTATGCACTCTTTCGCTGGACTTTATATAGTCCACGTAGTCAGTGCCGGGGGTATCCATGATCTTAACGCTCTCATCATTCGCCAGCGTCCAGCCCATATAGTGGTTGATGTAGGAGAAGTCATGATTGATCTGCCTGATGTACAGATTCGCCGTATCCTGCAAATATCGGGTCGATTGCTGCTTCACGATGAAGATGGAAGCGAAACTGATCACGAGATCCACCACGAGGGCAAAAATCGAGATAAAGAGCATGATTTTCACATAGTGACGGATGGGATAAGGCTTGTTATTCAGTGCTTTAACCATAGGGATGCCGTGATTCCTTTCAATTCGCCTGTACATGAAAGCGTTTTAATAGTGGTACTGATCATTATAAATGGAAAAGACGAAAAAAACAGGAGCGAACGTGAGCGCATTTTCCATAAAGTCCGGATACCACATCGTAAAGTCCGGATAATAGCATGCTTTGCATAGGGGACTCGAGGATTCCTTGAAGTGGAACAAGGCAAAGGTCCGGATAGGACATCATGAGGTCCAAATCATGATGCCGGATCGCAGTATACTGAAATTGCTTACGCGACATACCGGATTCACGACGAACACAGAAAGGGGAATCGATTTGAAAGCAGGCCAACTGAATAGAACCACACACCCAACCCTCGGGCGGATCAGAAAAAATTGGGGCCTGTATTTGCTGCTGCTGCCTGCGGTAGTGCTGGTTTTGTTGTTTTCTTACGTACCGATGTACGGGATCTTGATTGCATTCAAGGATTACAGTCCCGCTCTCGGGATTATGGACAGCCCCTGGGCAGGCCTGAAGTATTTCGAGAAGTTTTTTAACTCCTATCAATTCTCGACAACCATTACCAATACGCTGGTCATCAGCTTATACAGCGTGGCGACATTCCCGATTCCGATCATGCTTGCCTTGATGGTCAATCAAATGCGCCAGAATGGGTTCAAGCGCTTCTTTCAGACCGTAACCTATATGCCGCATTTTATATCCACGGTCGTGATGGTGGGACTCATGCTGATTCTGTTCTCGCCGGGCTCGGGATTGATCGGAAATATATTCCGGCTCTTCGGTGCTGAGGCGCCGAACCTGATGGGATCGGCCGGCTTGTTCAGCAGCGTGTATGTATGGTCGGATGTGTGGCAGCATACGGGCTGGGACAGCATTATCTATATCGCAGCGTTATCTGCGGTGAGCCCCAGCTTGTACGAAGCGGCCACGATGGACGGGGCAAGCCGGTGCCAAAAAATCCGGTTTATCGATATCCCGATGCTGATGCCAACGGTTGTGACTCTGCTCATTTTGCGGATAGGCAGCTTGCTTGGCGTCGGCTTCGAAAAGGTTTACCTTATGCAAAACAGTCTCAATATTACCTCCAGTGAGGTCATCTCCACGTATGTATACAAAATCGGGATGCTGAGCAGCCAATACAGCTTCTCGTCGGCCATCAATCTGTTTAATACGGTCATTAATTTTGCTCTGTTGATTCTGGTCAACCAGATTTCGAAAAAATACAGCGAAAACAGTTTGTGGTAACGCAAGAGAGGAAGGGTTCTATGGGTGTAGTGGAAGTAAGAGAGAAGACGGCGCCGCGGCAGAGGAATACCCGATCTTCCGACAGGGTGCTGGAAATCGGCCTGTATGTATTCGCTGTCTTGATGCTGATCGTGTTAATTTATCCGCTGTACTTCATCATCATCGCTTCGTTCAGCGAGCCGGCGGCGGTTGCGAATGGACAGGTATGGCTGTGGTCTAAGGATTTTACGCTGGCAGGCTATCAAGAATTGCTGAAGCACTCTAATATATGGATTGGGTACCGAAATACGATTGTGTATACGATTGTGGGTACCGCCATCGGCTTGGTGGTTAACATATCCGCAGCTTACGCGCTCTCGCGCAAAGACCTCGTGGGCCGCAAGTATATATCGCTGCTCTTTATTTTTACGATGTTCTTTAACGGCGGTTTGATTCCGACCTTTATGACGATCCGCGATTTCCAGCTGTACGATACGTTTCTGGTCATGGTGCTGCCGTTCTCGGTTGCCGCCTTCAACATCATTGTGGCGCGGACTTTTTTCCAAAGCAGCATTCCGGAGGATTTATGGGAGGCGGCACAGCTCGATGGCTGCGGAAATCTGAGATATTTCGTGACCATCGTGATTCCGCTCTCGAAAGCGGTCATCTCGGTCATCGCCTTGTGGACGGCCGTGGGTCACTGGAATTCCTATTTCAACGCCCTGATCTATTTAAAAGATACGAACCTGTACCCTCTGCAGCTCATTCTGCGCAATATTCTGGTCACCAACCAGATGCAGTCCGCCATGGGTACCGGAGAAGCCGCGGCCATCGCGCTGCGACTGGCCAATATTATGCGCTACGCGGTCATTATCGTCGCAACGGTGCCGATCATGTGCATCTACCCGTTCGTGCAGAAGTATTTCAATCAGGGGGTGATGATCGGAGCCGTGAAGTCGTAACACCGATGAATTTATGAAAAATAAGTATTGGGGGTATGGTTGAATGGGAACAAACAACGCAAAGAGGAAGCACCGCCTGAAGCTGGCTGCCGTCATCATGTTGGCCGCAATCCTGCTGCTGAATCTGGCGGGCTGCAGCGGCGGCAAGAAGGAGGACGCCAATTCGGATGCCGAAGCCGCTTTTAACAAAGAAGGCCTGCCGATCGTGAATGAGCCGATTACGCTGGACGTGCTGACCGTTCGCTGGGGCAATATGGGAGATACGTTCCTCCAGAACCAGTGGCTTAAGGATTTGGAGAAGGAGACCAACGTCAAAATCAATTGGCAAATCATGTCCTCCAATGATTGGGGCGAGCAAAAATCGATCATGCTGGCGAGCGGTACGCTGCCGGATATCATTTTCGGCGATATCGTGTTCAGCGATTCCGACATCGTGAACAACCTGTCGTATTTCCGCCCGCTGGATAACTACATCGATCAATACATGCCGAACCTGAAAGCGGCGCTGGAAGAAACGCCAGAAATGAAAAAGATGAGCACATTCCCGGACGGGAAAATCTACTCCTTGCCGGCGCGGCTGCCGTCAAGGCCGAAAGCATCGATTCAGCCGATCATCAACAAAGCCTGGCTGGATCAGCTCGGACTGGAAGTACCGGACAACACGGACGAGTTGTATAACGTATTTAAAGCGTTCAAAGAAGGAGATCCGAACGGCAATGGCAAGGCCGACGAAATTCCGGTCAGCGGATCGGGGAACATCAGCATCGATCTGTTGAATCCGTTCGGCATCACGGACATCAACGGAAACAGCATGATGGTTATCGATAACGAGCCCGTGTTCTACCCGGTGACGGAGAACTACAAGGAGGCGATCAAGTGGGCGCATAAGCTGTACGCCGAAGGCCTCATAGACCAAGAGATTTTCACGCAGGACAGCACCATGTCCACGGCGAAGCATCAGAATCCGGATGCGGCGCTGATCGGTTTTTCCAACCAATGGGTACCGGACGCGGTATTCGGGAAATGGAAGGATCAATACATCGCGATTCCGTCCATTGCCGGACCTGACGGGAAACGGTACCAGGGCGGCGAGCCTCAGGGCATGAGCCTGCGAAGAAACGAGTTCCTCATCACCACGTCGAACAAATATCCGGAAATTTCGGCGCGCTGGGCGGATCAGTTCTACACCAATGAAGCGAGCATCCAGAATTTCTGGGGAGCCATCGGCACGGTGATTCAGAAGAACGACGACGGAACGTTTACGCTCATGAGTCCGCCGGAAGGAACGAGTGCGGATGCCTGGTACTGGGAGCAATCCGTAAGGGATTTCGGTCCCAAGTACGTAAGCCCGAGCTTCGAGAAAAACATCATACTGGATGAGACCACGGGCGACGGCTTGAAGCTGGTCATCGACAAGCTGGGCAGCGATTACGTGACAACGCCGTTCCCGAACGTGATGTACAGCGCCGAAGAATTCCAGGAGCTGCCTACGCTGACAACGGATATCGATGGTTATGTCGGCACGACCCGCGCAAAATGGATATCCGAAGGCAACATCGATGCGGAATGGGATGCGTACGTCAAGAAGCTGAACGATATGGGCCTTGAGCGGCTGGTACAGATCCGCAAGGAAGCCTATCAGCGGTATATCAGCGTCAAATAAGGATTGGCTGCAATCGTCATGAGCTGCCCCGCAGATCGAAATGCTGCGGGGCAGCGTGATTTCGACATGGGATGAAAAAGGATTATGATCAGTATTCATGTATCAGACTTCAACGGAGAAGGCGGAATCATATTGGAGAAGCGAAGCGGTCCCCTTTGTCCCCGGATTATCACCATATAACAAAACGTAAAAAAATCTGGGGGCAACAGGGATCGTAAGTATGATCCGCATTCGAAGTGATGAATAAGCTTTTATTGAATCGAATTCTAGGGAACTCAGGAAGCAGCAATCATGGGAAACATCAAAGTCACGGTATGGAATGAATACCGGCATGAGAGACATAATGAACTGGTAGCCAGCATATATCCGAACGGCATATTCAATACCAGTGAGAGATAAGATATATACAAGGAGTGTTTTGATGATGAATCAATTTCGAATCGGCTTAATTGGTTTGGGCGGGATGGCGCAGGAGCATATCCGCTGGATGAATGAAGAGAAAATTTATCAGTTCGTGGCCGTAAGCGACGTCAACGGCGAAGCCGTGGCCAGAGTAGGTGATCAGCTGGGGATCGAGGACGGCAAGCGCTATGCGGATTTCAAAGATTTGATTGAAGATCCTGACGTCGATGCTGTCATTTCGGTTACGCCCAACAACGTGCACGCCGATATCATCAGTGCATGCTTGCAAGCGGGGAAACCTTTCTTGGCGGAAAAACCTTTTACGCGCGTCTTTGAAGAGGCCATCTCCTTGCTGGAGCTGTATGAGAAGCAGCCCGTTCCAGCCATGATCGGGTTTACGTACCGTTATACGCCTGCTTTTCGTTATGCCAGGGAACTCATTCGTACGGGCAAACTGGGTACGATCCGTCATTTCTCCATTCAGTATTTGCAGGGGTTTGGCGTGCCGAACCAGCAGGTTCCCTACATGTGGAGATATAACAAAGCCATCACGGGCACGGGGACGCTGGGAGATCTCGGTTCGCATATGATTGATATGGCCCGTTTTCTGTTTGGAGAGTTTGAAGAAATCACGGCCCAGCTACATACCATCATCCCGGAACGCCGGGACCCGGTGACGGGAGCCATGGCCAAGATCGAAGTCGATGATTTTGCCAGCTTTCAGGCCCGGATGACCGATGATATTATGGGCGTATTCCAGACGTCACGCAATGCATTCGGTTCAGGCAATCAGCATGAAGTGTCCATTTATGGCGACCACGGCACGGTCCACGCGAGTACATTGGATCCGGAGAGGGTCGTGTGGATTCGCGAAGAAGAGCCCGGGCAGCTCGCTAGAACGACAATGGAAGTGCCGCAGCATTGCAAAGTCAAGCAGTATGCCGATTTTGCCGCGATATTGCGGGGAACGCCTGCCGACGGAGTCCCCGGGTTTATGGACGGATACCGGAATCAAGAGGTGCTGGACGCGGTCGTCAGATCAAGCGAGACCAAAACGGTGGTAGAGCTTGGTAAATCCATCGGCCAACGGATCCAGAGTTTGTCATAACGTCTTGCCCATCCAGATATACAGCGCCATCAAACTGAACAGAAACAGGCAGAAGTTGACGCCTACAAACAATCCGCGGAGCACAGGCGAGCGGTGGAACTGAAAAGGAGTACGGAGGTCCCCCGTGCCTTCGATCAGGAACAGGATCAGCACTGTGTGAATGATCGTATGGCCGATGACTTCTTTGTAACCGAATACAAGGCTTGTCATAACAAAAATGCAGGATACCAGCAGCGCCGTGAACCGGTTCATGATGCCTACGATGAACGCCCATGCCAGCCCGATTTCGATAAAAGCGCTAATCATGACGAAATGCTCAATGGTAAAACCGAAGGTAGGAAGTCCATAGCTGCCCATAACCGTGCAGGCGAGCTCGGGAATGGTCAGCTTTTCCATGGCAAGCCAAGCGAGGGACATGCCTGTGCATATATACATGACCGGGGCTGCCGTTCTTTTTATAGGAGTGCCGCACACAAACAGATAATACACAATGCCGAGATAGATCAAATAATCGATGGAATGAAACATACCGTAGGACAAGGAAGCTTGGATATAGAGCAAGAATAGGATGGCGCCGCTCAACGGCAAGGTGCGTTTATAGAGCAGGCACGCTGCTGCTGCGGATAGGCCGAGGATAATCCACATGGAATTGGTTCGAAATTCGGGTGCGAGGTACGAGCCGCTCAGAAGCTGCAGCACCAGCCCGATAGCCAGCCCAAAACGCAGAATCACCTCGGTATGGGGCCTCAGCCTGTGCAGCCATCCGTGGATTCGCACGACGGGCCGCATCTTTCCCAAGGGATCGTGAAATGCGCATGTGAGCAATAAGATCAACAATGTAAACGCTAACCAAAACAGGAATGTCAGTGTAACGATGCGGGGAAAAGGCAGGGGGACCCATTCAAAGTTATCCGTGAACCATTTGACATGAATATAGATGTTGCTAATCTCGGAGAAATGCATTACCATTCAATCAGTTCCTCCCTTAACCAACTCTAGTCACCTATCCAAGATAATACAAAATTAACTAAAAAAGTATATTGTTGGATGAATATATCCCTCGTTATGATAATTTTATCCCTTAAGAGCGTTCATAGGCAGCGGTTGACTTTATAGTCATAGCGTCACCAAACAAGCCGATCCACCCGGATCGGCTTGTTTTTATGTCCCGTGTTAGGAGTTCTTTTTACTGCTGAATGCGGCTTAAAGACAGGCTCAACCCGGCTAAGGAAGCTGTGTTACGGCAGCATAACGTTCAATGGTTTCATAAGGCAGATGATCGGTAATCAGACGACCGTAATGCGCGATCCGTATGATGCCGTCCTCGTCCAATACAAACTCTGCTGGAATCCGATTGAAATTTGAACCTTCTTCCGGCGTCAGCTTGAAACCTGCCGCTTCGGCTTCATCCGTAAATTGATGCACATTCGGTTGAGCTAAGGTGGCTTGTGTCTTGGCTGCCGAAGTCTCGACTCCATAGAGCGTGTAGAGCTCCGCATTCGGATCGGCAATAAGAGGAAACGGAGTTTTCTGCTGACCAACATGCTGATGAAGCGCTGCTTCCGGTGATTCGAATACGCAAATGACATCGAGATGATACTGCTGCCACTGAGGATATCGTTGAATAAACTGGTGCACCCTCAGATTGCACAGTGCGCAGGCTGCGTTACGGAAAAAAGCGAGAAGTAATTTACGTCCGCGATAGGTTTCCAGCGAAATCATATTTCCATGTTGATCTACACTTTGAAATAATGGAGCATATTCTCCGGATTGAAGCACGTTGTTCATTTTGGATTTCCTCCTGGGTTAACGGTATATAGGCGTGAGGCCTAGTATGTTTAACACCGATTCGTTGCCATCCTCGTTGATAATCGTGATCCGGGCTGATCCGCTGATCAGGAACATGCCATACATCGCGGCATCCTCTCGATGAAAGATTCTCGATTTGGCTTCAAAATGTTTGGTAAAAGCATTAGCTTGAATCCATTCTTCTGGTGGTACAATTTTTAAATAAGGGAAGATGTCGGTTATTTGCTTGTCATTCAGTTCAGGCTTCATGGTTGGTTTCCGCCTTTCGGTAATCAACACGGACATGCGATACTGCTATTCTATATAGTTAACATTTCGGGCTGACAAAGTACAAGGGAATTTATCTGGATTTCATGGGAGAAGAACGCCTTTAACGACGGTTTGCTATAATGATGTGGGTGAGCGGTTTAAGTCAGGGAGAAGGGTGAAGAAGATGAATGAAACAGAATACATAAGGGATACACCCACGAAGATCAGGAAGGGACAAGGAGCGGTACTCATGCTGCAGGGCACCGCTTCGGATGTAGGCAAAAGCATCGTAACGACAGCGCTATGCCGCATATTTCTACAGGATGGTTATCGCACGGCTCCATACAAATCGCAAAACATGGCGCTTAATTCCTACGTGACGCCGGATGGCAAAGAGATCGGCAGAGCACAGGGCGTACAGGCTGAAGCCTGCGGCATTGCCGCAACAACGGACATGAATCCGATCCTGATCAAGCCGATAAAGGACATGTTTTCGCAAATTGTGATCCACGGCGTGCCCCAAATGCAGATGAGTGCGATGGATTACCGGACACAGTTCCTGCCGAAGGCCAAAGAGATTGTGTTGGATGCACTGGATCGACTACGGGAGCGTTACGACATCGTTGTTATGGAAGGCGCGGGAAGCCCGGCGGAGATCAATCTTAAGGATCGGGACATTGTTAACATGAACTTGGCAGGATGGGCGGATTCGCCGGTTATTCTGGTTGCGGATATCGATCGCGGCGGCGTGTTCGCTTCCATTGTAGGTACGCTTGAACTGCTTGAGCCCCATGAAGCGGCCAGGGTCAAAGGGTTTATCATTAACAAGTTCCGTGGGGATCTGGCGCTGCTTCAGCCGGGACTGGACTGGCTTGAAGAGCGGACAGGCATTCCCGTGCTAGGCGTACTCCCCTATATTCAGGACATGCGAATCGAGGCAGAAGATTCGGTTGTGCTGGATGAGCTTCAATATCAAAGACAGGAACAACGCGACCTCGATATTGTCGTGATCCGGTATCCGCGCATTTCGAATTTTACGGATGTTGATGCGCTGCGCTGGGAACCGGATGTTGTCGTTCGCTTCGTCCAATCAGCGGATGAACTCGGCACGCCGGACGTCATTATTTTGCCTGGCACCAAGGATACGATCAGTGACCTCGGGTTCCTCCAGGATCGGGGGCTGGCCGATGCGATCTTGAGGCAGACGCAGCAGCGGGATGTGCAGCTGGTTGGCATCTGCGGAGGATATCAAATGCTGGGCGAGCAGCTGTCGGATCCGCATGCGGTCGAAGGGCGCGTTCGGGAAGCGAAGGGGCTCGAACTACTGCCGATTCGGACTTCCTTTTTAAAGCACAAAAGGACCGTTCGGGTGAAAGGGGAATTGTTACAGGAACATCCTCTGAGGTTCGTTATTTCGGACACTGAGGCCGATTCGACGATTACGGCCTATGAAATTCATATGGGCGTGACGCAATGGAGTGCCTTGGCTGACGGCTCGGGATACCGACCGCTTTTTTCGATTGAAGCAGATGGTACAGATTCTTTAAAGGCGACAGAAGATATTCAGCCGCACGTTGAAGGGACAGCTACTTCGGATGGCCGCATATGGGGAAGTTATCTGCATGGCTTGTTTGACAATGATGTCTTCCGCAGGTCCTGGCTGAACGGCATTCGGATGAAGAAGGGGCTGATGCCAATTTCGGAAACGTACAAAGCAGAAGAACGCAAATTTGCGGAATTTGACCGTGTAGCGGACGTCGTTCGTAACCATGTGGATATGAAAAAAATATATGAAATCATCGGTTATACGCATTCATGATAAGGAATGCATCCAATCATTCGGGTAATAATGATGAATAGGAAGATAACACCATGCAGGTTGCATGGTGTTATTTGCGTGGAGCGAACAGAAAAAAGTTGATTAATTATAGGATAGGGGGGTATACTAAATATAGAAGCGGGTGAAAATGAAAATTCATCTTGCAGTATATCCAATGATTGGAGTGATAGCCCATGTTGAATAGGAAGGGCACCATACTAACCTTAACGGGCATACTTGCTTTTGGATTGTTGACAGCATGCGATAACGCGAAGCAGGCCCCTGATGCGGGCGGCCATGGCGGGAACCATGAACAGGAAAGCGAAAGCCAGGAAACAAACGGACACGGTAAACATGCTGGCGGGCATGAAACTGCCTCGGATCATTACAACGCAGCGTTTACATGGAATGAACCGGCAAGGGCAGGCGCCGAATCGGAGCTGACGATTCAAATTACGGATAAAGACGGTAAACCTGTCCAGGATTTTGATGTCAATCATGAGAAGCTCCTGCATCTGATCATCGTGAATCGCGATTTGTCTTTCTTCAACCATATTCATCCGGATTACAAGGAGAATGGCGTATTTACCGTGAACACGACATTCCCGGCTGGCGGCGAATATAAATTGTTCGCAGATTTTGTCCCTACAGGTGCTGGAGGGACCACGCTTAGCGAATGGGTTCAGATTGAGGGAGAAGAAGGAGAACCGTCGCCGATTCAACCGGATGCCAGCCTTATCAAACAAGTAAACGGCAAGGAAATTGAACTGAACTTAAGCAATACCTTATCGAATGAAGAGGTCGTGCTCGCCTATCATATTCAGGATGCAAAGACCAAGCAAGGAATCAACAATCTGGAGCCTTATCTGGGCGCAGTCGGGCACGTTGTCATTCTGTCCGAAGACGCGGAGCAGTACATCCATGTGCATCCTCTGGACGAGCAGAGCACAGGACCCAAAGCGGAATTTGCCACTACCTTTCCACACAGCGGCATCTACAAAATCTGGGGACAATTCCAGCATCAAGGTGAAGTGATGACCGTGCCCTTTGTTGTTGAGATAAAATAAATTTCGCTTAAGGAGTGATCGATATGACAGAACCATTGAAAATCTATACCATACCCACATGCAGCGATTGCCATCATGCCAAGCGTTACTTCAAGGAGCAGGAGGTTCCGTATACGGAGTATGATTGTACACAGAACCCGGAATATCCGGAAGAAGTGAAACGTCTGACGGGAAAACAGATTGTGCCTACGATCGTTATGGGTGAAAAAGTATTTATCGGATTTGCCGATAACTTTCAGGAAATCAGGGAATTGATTGAATAAATAAAGGTTCATGGAAATGAAAAAGAAGCTTGGATCGTTCCCAACGGGATGATCCAGGCTTCTTTTTGTGTTGAGGGATCCAGAGCGCATCGCATGGTCACCAAAGCGCGATGTGTCTCGCATGTGCCATTAGCCTCATGCCGCTAATCTCTCTCTTATGCCGATCAAGACGATGGACGCTTGCGGGTCAGTTCAATTACGCTGGCGAAGTCGTCCCCGCCAAAACCGCCTTCCACCCGGCGTTTCATCAGCTCATAAATCGGCGTGAACAGCTCGGGGCTGACGCCCTGTGCCCTGCTGACCTCCCCGATGGTGTCGTGAGCTGCTTGCATCGCCAGGCTCGCATCCTTGGCGGTATAATCGCCGGAGTCGATCTGCTTCGCCATCTCCGGCAGAGTGGACATCATGGCCTGCAGAAAAGGCATCAGCAGCGAAGTCGTGAAGTCTGAAGCCTTCGCTCCTTCGGTGCCTGCAAGCGCCGCGGCATGGATAAAACCGCCGAACATCCCATACATTCCGCTAAGCAGTGCCAAGTCATTCAGTGGGGCGAGGGCGGGATCAGGTCCCAAATAGTGACTTGTACCTAAACTGTCCAAGACCTGTTCATACGTTCCGTACGCAGTCTCTGAACCGCTGTAGAGTATGACGGCATGAGGTGTGGCGATCAGGGAAGGGACGGCCATGATGCCTCCATCCAGATATTCAGCGCCCAGGCTACTCATCCACGTCCCCATCGTGCGGGCTTGCTCGGGAGTGCCGGTTGTCAGATTTACGACAACCTTGCCGGAAAGGTTATCGCCAATAGGCTCGAGAATGTGCCGGGCGGCATCGTAATCCAGGACACAGACGACTACGAGGGGACTGGCGGCGATGGCATCTGCGATCTCCGTAGCGCCGGAGGCACCCAAACCTACAAGTTCAGCGGCTTTATCAGGTGTGCGGTTCCAGACGGTGGTGTCATGTCCGCTGTTCACGAAGGTGCGGGCCAGCTTGGAGCCCATGGCGCCTAATCCGATCACGGTTACTGAAGTAAGAGCAGAACTGTTCGCCTTCGCATTGGGCTGATGGTTAACGTGAGATGATCTATCAAGATTTGGATTCATCGGTAAAACCCCTTTCTGGACTGGAATGATACCGATTCTAAAGTATGACACTAGTGACAATGTCAAGACAGACGATCATCATGAAATTTGATGCTACACCTTATAAAACGTAAATAATCAGGTACTGTATGGCCAGAATGTTCGTTTTCATCAATTTTTTAATGGTAATTCGCAGGTGTAAATAATCAGTAGCGGTGTTATTATATGGGTTGCGTCTTTTGGAAAAATCGCTGCGGTAAGCGTTGATAGCCCATCGTAGATTTTTTGAAACGATTCGGAATATACCACGTATCAATACTCACTGCTTAGATGGAAGGGGTAGACACACAGTGGATAATGGGATGAACGTCATTTTGTTTGAAAAGAGGCCGGACGGTGAGCTGGTGCAGATTGAAGAACGGTCATGGACGATGAACATGGTCGCTGCCCTGGAGCATGTGAATTATATCGTTGTTGGCGGCCGGGAATATGAAACGATTGAAGGCAGATTAAATGTAGACACGGGCAAACTGGAGCTTCTGCTCGTTCCGATGCGGAACGATTAATTCTGTCCGAAAGGAGAAACCATCTTGAGTAATGAAAAAGACAAAAAAGATCAGTCAACATCCAAATGGCTGACGCCGGAAGGCAAACCGATTCGGGTCTTGTCGAGCTCGCTGGGCATCGCCTTGTTGGCGAACGCATTTCTGGTATCGGGCGCGGCTGCGAAAGACCTCGCTTCGGAAGCGGTTACCTCATCCGAAGAGCCGCAGCTGGTATCCTGGTCAACAGAAGAAGTGAAGAAGTATTTTGACAAGAATGTGGATTGGAACATTCCGTTTCCTAGTGAGGAAGAATTCCAGGAAGAGCCGGTAGAAGGAGCCGCTGCAGGATCGGGTTCGGGCGGCGGAACCACGATTGTCAACAACTATGGCGGGTACAATTCCGGCTTCGGCTGGGATGATCTGCTGCTCTATCACATGCTGTTTAACAATGGTTCTTATTATTCATCCAGCGGATGGTACAACAATCATCGCGGTTATTATGCGAATAACGGCAAGCCTTACAAACCCCGCACGTATTCGAGTGGTACGTTTCAGAATAAACCGGTGGTGAACTCCAATGTTCGCCCGAAAACCTCCACTTCTTCTTCGGGTACGATTACGCGCCGCTCCACGTCGTCGAAGTCCGGCGGTATTGGCGGCAATTCCAGCGGGTTCAGTTCATCGGGTTCGAAATCAAGCTCCAGATCCGGCGGTTTTGGAGGATGAGTCACGACAGCGTATTCACCGTATCGGGACAGCCTGACCCCAATCGGGATGGTCGCGTATCGGAGCTCGCGGAGCTCGGCTTTACCTGGGCGGATTTGGAAGGGGAAGCCTACTGGATAGACCAGATCGTCACCATACGCCAAGAGACCTATCGTGAGCTGGAAGAAGCGGCTGCGGTATTATGGGCCATGCTGGACAAAACCGTTCGTTATATTCATCGCAATCATCATATCTACGCCTTAATTGGCATTCCGCCCGTCCTGTGGCAGATGCTGGACGAATGTCCGCTGCCGGAAGAGGGATTGATCAGCCGATATGCCAGGTTTGATTTTGCTATTGCCCATGACGGCAGCATCAAGCTGCTGGAGCTGAATGCGGACACGCCTACAGGTTATGTTGAGGCTTCCATTGCAACGCCGTGGATGTGCCGTCAGGCTGGCATCTTCTCTCCCAACGAACGGATGCAAGAGCTGGTCGCACAAGCGTGGGGGGCAGAGCGTCCGGATACGGCCGCCTGCATTGCTTACGGCGAGCATAAAGAGGACTCCGGTACGATCGAAGCATTGGTTCGGCACAGCGGGCTGGATATCCGGCTGGTGGATTGTCTTGATCTGTGGGTGGACGAAGGCATGCTGAAGGACGGCGACGGCCGGGAGATTCACCGGATGTTTGCCCTATATCCGAAGGAGTGGATGTCCGTCGATGATGGCGGAGATGCGCTTGCCTATGCCATCGAGACGGGACGGCTGCAGCTGTTCAACTCGCCGCACAGCATTTTACTGCAATCCAAAGGACTGCTTGCCGCCATGTGGGGGATGTATGAGCTGGGTCTTTTGTTCGATGAGAAAGAACGTGCAGCCATCGTTAATTATATGCTGCCGACATACAACAAACCGGTATTCTCCGGTAACTTTGTATCCAAGTCGATGTTCGGCCGCGAGGGTGGTTCTGTCAAGCTGTACGACCAGGCCGGACAACTCGAGGTAGAGGATCAGGACGGGTACGATACAAGCGTCATGTTTCCGACGGTCTATCAGCGGAGGGCAGACCTGGCCCGCGTCGAGACGGCGGAAGGCCATTTTCATTTACTGACAGGATTGTTCGTCCTGAATGGCAGCCCTTGCGGTTTGCTGGGACGGGCGGGCGGTTTGATTACGGGTAATTCCAGCCATTTTATCGCAATGGGAGTGAAATAAATGCAGTTGAAACAAGATAGAAGGCAGCATAGCGGTGCTCCTAAGGGAAAGAGGAAACCTCCGGTCGTTCTGGCGGCACTCCTATTATCCCTCATGGTTTTGGCGCTGAGTGCCTGCTCCGGCAATGGGTCCACGGTGTTCCACACCGGATCGGAGGAAGTATCTTCAACCTCTGCTCGCGTGCCTTGGGACTACCGGATCGTTGAAGGGACCGTTGGCGATTTGATAGGCGGCGATATGACCGTCCTGCCGGATAACGAGCTTCTGCCTAACGATAACAACTATGCTACCGGGGACAACATTTGGACGCTTCAATTCATGGATGCGGAGCTTACCACGGATGCGAATCAGCGCAATGATATCCGTTTATCGTCTTGGCAGACCATTAAGTCGTTCAAGGACAAAAAGACGGCGGAATCGGATTTAGCCAACCTCAAAGTCACGGTCAAAACCGACGTGAAGCTGGTTGGGGTTTATAAAACAACGTATAAAAAGGACACCAGGCATTTTGCTGTCATCGAGCTGCCGACGGGCAACCGGATCAAGCAGCCGATCGATGAGAAGCGTTATGCCGCAATGGAAAAGAAGGACAGGGTTGATGTTGTATTGGAGGAAGTTCATGATTTCGCCGATTACGACTTGGCCTATGCAAAATTTCGGGGGTGGGCGGATTGACGGTCGTCATTAATATTGTTGTAAGTGTGATCTGCATTATCGTGCTTCAATTGCTGGGTATGCTGATTTTCAGCTGGATGACCCGGTTTAACGACATGGAAGAGCTGAAGAAGGGGAATGTCGCGGTGGGTCTTGCATTTGGAGGCAAGTTTATGGCAACAGCCATCATTCTGGGCATATCCGCATATACGAATTCATCGATCTGGCACATGATGCTGTGGTTTGCCGTCGGATATGTATGTTTGATTGTGGCCTATTGGGTATTCGAGCTGGCTACGCCGGGTATTCGAATATCCGAGCACCTGCAAAAGGGGAACGTCGCGATCGGCATTCTGCTTGCGATGGTGTTTATCGGCACGGCCTTTGCGATCAGCAGCCTGATTATTTAGGTCAAATTAGCACCATTTTCGGGAGAGGAGCAGGAACGTGCACTTTTTTCTAAGATTATCTTTGAAAATGATGCGTCTGCGTAAAACAACGATCAGCGTGATTGTGGTACTGTTTGTGGTGCTGTGCTCGACCCTGGCATTTCTGCTGGAGCCGGAAACGTTTCACCATTGGTTTAACGCCCTTTATTGGGTGTTTACCACCATGGCAACCGTAGGTTATGGCGATTATTATGCAGTTACCGTGCCGGGAAAGATATTAACGATATTTATCTATATCTTTGGTATTGGGCTGCTAAGTTTAGTGATTGGCCGGGTCATTGAATCGTTTGGAAGCATACAGCGGCAGAGAGGGGCGGGCAGGTTGAATTTTCGGGGCAGTGATCATGTCGTTATTATCAATTGGAGCAAAAAAGCAAAGTCCGCGATCGATGAGATACTTTCGTTTTCGCCGAAGTCCCAGATCGTGATCATTGATGATTCGAGTCAGCATCCTGTCGAGCATCTCGAACAGGTGCATTTTGTAAGCGGCGATCCAGCAGCGGATGACGTGCTGATGAGAGCCAACATTCTGGAGGCCAAATCGGCCATTGTTTTTGCGGATGCCCGGATTGATGAATCGGCTCTCGTGGACGGCAAGTCGCTCCTGATTGTTTCCAGCATTGAACGGATTGCGCCGAACGTACATACCACGGTGGAGATCGTGCAGGAGAAGCATGTTCAGAATTTCCGCTACAATCATGTGAACGAGTTTGTGCTCTCGCATGATGCCGTGTCCCGATTGGCCGTACGCGCCGCGCTCCAGGAAGGAAACTCGGATGTGCTGATGCAGCTGCTCAGCCGCCAGCACGGAGATGATATTTACGAAGTGGCATTGAACCCTGCATGGATGACCTACGGCGATGCATTTCAGGATCTGCTGCGGCAAGGAGCGACGCTCATCTCCGATCGCAACGATCTAAGCATTAACCGCAAGCTTGATGTCCCGATTCCACAGGATGCCAGGTTGTATGTGGTCTCGGACGAGGCGACCTATAAGCGGATTACAGGCAAGCTTGCCTGAAGATGGGCCATTGATGCGATGCCGGTGGAACTACATTGGGTCTTCGGTTTTAGTGATACCGGTATCCAGATGTTAAACATTCGGCACAGATAGAAACATCCAGCCCCCCAAACGCCCCTGTTTATAACAGTGGGCGTTTTTTCCTATTGGAATCAGACCATCTCTCTTAGAATGTTCTCACTGCTCTTCTCCAGCATCATGGGAAACAGTTTCACCTTCTCGGGGGATAAGGCTCGAACCTCTTCATATGCGGCACTAGATGCATAGACCAAATCGGATTCCTCGATCCGCTGCAGTAGGTCCTCCCGATTATCCAGCCCAGCCAAGCGGCCGTGGACCCCCTCAATACCGGCTTCTTGAATGCGGCTGGCCATCCACTGTGCACCTGCCTTACCCATGCAGACAAAGCTGATATCGCTTCCCGGTGTAAGCCGGGCAATCTCAAGCAGGACGGATGTTTCCACGCTGGCGCCAATGACCGTTACTTTTTTGTCATATTTGCTGCACAGAGCCTTTACTTCGGCATCGTGATTCAATGTTGTGACCATGTGGTTTGAGTACTCCAGCGCCTCGAATAGGGCTTGCTTCCCCGTCAACAGATCCTCCAGAAATACCGTTTTCACTTCGGCACCCGTCATTTGCTCAATCGCTGTCTGATAAAAGGGAAAATCATGTTCCTTACATTCAATGAACAAAATACGCTGTTTCGTGTTCTGGACAGGCTCCTGCAGCAGCGTATAGGCGAGGGATGCGGCAAAGAACTCGCTCGGCTGGATATTAACGGAGCTTAACTCCTCCGTCGTTCGCTCGACCAGCTCGTGCATTAGCTTTCTGCGAGTTCTAAGCTCCTCTACCTGTACGTTGTTCAATACCTGCGTTCCTTTGCCCTTATGCATCGAGACGATCCCCTCATCCTTCAACTGGTTGTAGACCAGATTCACGGTGTTGCGGTTCAGTCCCAGCAGATCCGCCAGCGCACCGGCCGGAGGCAGCCTATCGAATGGTTCGATTTGTCCAATCCCAATCAACCACTTTAATTGCTCTTTAACCTGTGTGCTCACATTAAGGGTGGCGTGCGGGTCGACTCGAAGCATCAGTTTATGCGGCATAACAAAACCCTCTTTCCTAGTCAACTAGTAATTTAACATTACATAATCATTCGCTAATTATCAAGAAAAGTATTGACATGTATGGATATAAGTCATTATTTTATATATAACTAAATTACTAGTTAACTATGAATAATGGAGGATTATGATGAAGGATCTGGCAGCTGTATATTTACAAAAAATGAAAGGGGGGGCTAGAAGTCCGTTGACCGTTCGTCCCATAAATATCGCCATTGGCTTTATCGGCGGGGCTGTTTCCATCGGATTGTTGGCTCTTCTGACGACACTCGCAGGGAGTGTTTGGATCATGGCCCCCTTTGGTGCGAGCTGCGTGCTTGCATTTGCGGTTTGGGACGCGCCGCTGTCACAGCCAAGGAACCTCATTGGAGGGCATCTCATTTCAACATTCACGGGACTTGTGACGCTTGAGGTTCTGGGGGACGGAATCTGGGCCATGGCCATTGGTGTGGGAGCGGCGATCAGCTTGATGGGCATAACCAAAACGACCCATCCTCCGGCTGGTGCAGATCCCTTGGTTGTCATTATGGCTGGCAGCGGCTGGTCATTCTTGTTTACGCCGGTGCTTGCCGGGTCGGTCATGATCGTGGTTGTGGCTCTGCTCGTCAATAATGCGGTGAAGGAGCGAAGATATCCGACTTTTTGGTGGTGAAGGCAGTTTTTTCTTTGATGAAAATACGGTAATCATGGTAACTTCTTCAATCATATATCGTCAACAACAGACTCGGATCTACAATGGACCGGGTCTGATTTGTGTTGTTATGACGCAGATTTGAAAATTCCCAAACTAATTTATATACCACCATCCGGGAAAATCCAAACCGAAATCATAAAAAATAGGCGATACTTACCACTTGATCCCGGGTGTCAAATCTATAGAATATTACACAATCCCGGTACAGGACTCTATTCTTATTTTGTATAAAAGGTTAATATTGCCAAACCTTTACAGGATGCGGTTCTCAGCCGTTTTTTTATACGACTTTGGTATCAAATTTGTAATAACTATGGATAATGATGTAAAAATGACCGGAACTTTAGCAATTTTCATGCGTTTAAACTTATGATTCACGAAAATTTTCTGAAAATCTTCGTCGTCTGACTGCATTCCTCTGATGGAATGAAGTCATGCGGTTCCAGCCTTATTCGGGCAGCGATGCTTTTCACTGCACACAACTAACATCAGGCTGTGAAGTTGTCAAATGACAGGGACGAGGAGGCAGCGGCGAGTGTTATCGGGGGAAAAATGTGGAAGAGGTTTGTTTTACTTCTTTTTGACTAGTATCGATATCGGAAAAGTTGGTAAAGAAGGAATATGGTATCGGGAACGCATCGGCTATAGAATGACGAGTATGGCTCAGTCGTCACATGTCGGTGCAGCAACAAGCATGTCAAAGAAAGGGCAGGTGAGCAACGAAGACGATGAGCAGACGAAAATGGTGGGTGATCGCAGCACTATTCACTATAGTGCTTCTCTGCGGTGCCGCTGTAATTCAAGGATATCTACGACCGTCATTAAAAACGTATGCGGATGCGGACGGCGTGAAAATGAAATTCAAAACAGAGGGAACCTCCTTTCTGGTATATGAGGATGACGAAGTTTGGAAAGAGGTTTTTGCCAAAGGCGTGAATCTTGGGGCAACCGTACCTGGACATTATCCCGGTGAGCTTCCGGCAACGGAGGAAGATTACCTTCGCTGGTTTAAACAGATTGATGACATGGGAGCGAACGTAATCAGGGTCTACACCGTGCATAATCCGGTCTTTTATTCTGCACTTGTGAAATATAACCGGGATAAAGGCGATGACCCCTTGTACTTCATGCAGGGCATTTGGTCTCCGGAGGAGCAGCTAATCGAGCGTAAGGATGCTTATGACGAAGAAATCATCCAAACGTTCAAAGCGGAGATATCGAAGGCTGTTGCTGCAGTCTACGGCGATATCAACGTTGAGCCCAAGCATGGACAGTCGAGTGGCAAGTATAAGGTCAATGCAGGCAAGTACCTTATGGCCTGGCATGTGGGAACCGAATGGGACCCAACCATGGTCGATAACACCAACACGGTACATAAGGATGTTCCTCAGTATGAGGGGTCCTATTTCTCGGGGACGAAGGACGCAAGTCCCTTTGAGAATTGGCTGGCATCTTTATTGGACTATACGGCTGCCGAGGAGCAGAAGTACGGATGGCAGCATCCGATGACATTTACCAATTGGGTCACAACGGATGTGCTTGAGCATCCGGGGGAACCGCTGTTTGAAGAAGACCTGGTGTCTGTTGATGCGAGGCATGTAGAACCGGTGAACTGGGATGCAGGATATTTTGCCGCATACCATGTGTATCCGTACTACCCGGATTTTTTCCGGACGGACAAAACGCTACAGACCCTTCCTGACGGGAATGGGGGTTATAACACGTACAAAGCCTACTTGCGAAAATTGAAGGCAGAATTCGAGGATATGCCGATTATGGTCACCGAATACGGCGTACCTTCATCCATCGGTATTTCACACCACGGTCCTGGAGGGAAGGATCAAGGGGGGCATGATGAAGCGGAGCAAGGCCAGGTTAATGTTTCGCTGACCCAGGATATTTACGACGAAGGCTATTCCGGGGCGATCTTGTTCATGTGGCAGGACGAATGGTTCAAGAAAACATGGAATACGATGCCTTTTGAAATACCGGCAGACCGCCGGGCATTCTGGTTGAATGTGCTGACGAATGAGAAGATGTTCGGCGTTCTCGCCATGCAGCCGGGCAAGGTAGAGCAGATCACGATTGACGGGGATCTCAGCGATTGGGATAAAGTTCCCGAAGGGGAAGTCAAGACCTGGTCCGGAACGGCTCTGGGCGTCAAGAACATGAAGCTGACTCATGATGAAGCCTACCTGTATATCGGCATGGAACTGGAAGAAGCATTTGATCCCGAACGTTCCAAGCTTTTCATTGGAGCAGATACGATCCCTGGCGGCGACATCCCGAAGAAAGAACTGGCGGGACGAACGCTCCAAGGTGGGGCTTTGGAAACTTTGATTCAATTAGGTCAAGAGGATGAGTCCCAGGTCACCATAGCGCCATCATACGATTTCCACAGCCGTTTGTACGGTAAAGAGGGATATTGGATGCTGCCGGAAGAAGAAGCCAAGGGAACCAAGGATGATCCTGTGGTGCCTGGAGGTTCGTTTCATGCCTGGAAGCTGGCCATCAGCCTACTGATGAACCCGCCGGATACCCGCTTCTCCCATCCGTTTGTGGATGAGAAAGTAGGGATGCTGAAGCAGGGGACCAGTGATCCGAAATCTCCGGATTTTAATTCGCTTACGGCCTGGCAGTATCAAGACAGGTTTGTTGAGATGAGGATCCCATGGATGCTGCTCGGATTCGGGGATCCGAGTTCGCTGCAGGTGGTGGACTACAGCCCGCTTCAAGACAAGCGTACATTCAGCACGATAACAACGGAAGGGATCCGGCTGGCTCCGTGGATCGCGGAACGATCTGAGAAGAGCGGGAAATCAGCGTCAGGATCGGCAGAGTCCATCAACCTGGAGGAGATCGAACCCTATACTTGGGAGCTATGGGAAGCTACCAAGTACAGTGAACGATTAAAACAAAGCTATTATGATATGCAGGACATATTCACCCGTCTGTCCGAAAAAGAGCGGGAACCAGATGCTAAATAAAAGGAGGAGCCATCGGATATGTTTTCAAATTTAGAAATGGCATACGTCTTTGTCTATGTATGTCTCGGCCTTATTGCAGCCGGCATTATCCTGTTGTTCCAAATGAAGATCAAGCACAATGCCATACAAAGAGAAACGGAACGCTTAACAGAAAAACATCATGACTATTTTGTGTATGTCCAGAGTCATCTGCATGACGATACGAAGCTGGAGCTCCCGCCTGGCAAATTGACATCGGCTGATCGCCGGGTCATTCAAGCCAAGTTTATGGAGTGGATCGAGCAATTCAAAGGGGACGCCAGAGAGAAGCTCCTGCGTTTATGCCGGGATGCCGGATTTGTGGAAGAGGAGATCCGGGCATTATCCAGCCTGCGGAAAGACCGCCGTATTGAAGCGGTCTACCGCCTTGGCGGGATGCGTGCGGAAGAGGCCGTGCCGCAGCTTCAGCATCTGATGAACCGTACGAATTACGGTCCGATGACCATCATTATTGCGCGGGCGATTGCCAAAAGCGCAGTTCAGTCACAGCAGATTCGAGAAATGTTGTCCAAGCTGCTGGCCTACGATAAAGCCATTCATCATATGGCTGCCGATATTTTGCTGGAAACCCGGCTGGATTCAGCCAGCCTCATGCGCAAGCTCTTGGATGATCCCGATCCTGGACTGGTCAAGGTCTCGCTTGTAGCCATGTGGGGGCAGGCCATTCCGGCTGTCGTACCGGCACTCGATCGACTGGTCGGATCCGAAGAGAAGGACGTCCGTGCGGAGGCGGTCAAGCTGTATCTTGGCTCCTATCCGGCCCTGAAGGATGATACCATTGCGGAGCTTATGAATGATCGTGAGTGGGAAGTGCGCGCGGCAGCGGCAAAAGCGCTGGGACGGCTTCATGCCGCAGGCAGTATTCCGATTCTCGCTTCCGCCTTGAAGGACGAGAATTGGCATGTGCGCAACAACAGCGCGGAGAGTCTTGCCATGTTAGGAGAACAAGGCTTCGAGACATTGTGCCAAGCCGCGCTGACAGGAGAAGGTCCAGCCAGGGAAACGGCCTTGTACCGGATCGAACGGATTATGTCCAACGAAGGCGAATATGAGCAAGTTGAGCAAATGGTGGCATCTAACAAAAGAAAACTGGTGTACGATCGTTATTTCGGCGTTCAAACGAACAAACGGATCGGCACGGTTGCAGGAGTAGGAGGAGATTACACTGCTTAGAGATATCCTGCTCACTTACGGTATGGTGGCGATTTATTACGTCATGATCGTTAGCGCGCTTTATTTTGTAATTCTGATGTTTTCTTTCAGAAATATTAAGGATATTTTCAGACGCGCTACGTATTCCAAATACAATACGCTCTCGGGTTCGGAACTGGTTCCATCGGTATCTTTGCTGGTTCCCGCCTATAACGAAGAGTTGACTATCGCGGAGAATGTCCGCTGTCTGATGACGCTGAACTATCCAACCTACGAGGTCATCGTTATCAATGACGGATCCTCCGATGAGACGCTGAAAGTGCTGATTGAGGAGTATGGTTTGACGCTGCTGCCCAATCCGGAGATTCGCGGCAATATCAGTACAAACAAGGTTCGGGGCATTTATTATAATCCGCAGTACCCGCAGCTTTACCTCATCGACAAAGAGAACGGCGGTAAGGCGGATTCATTGAACGCGGGCATTAACCTGTCCCGTTATCCGCTGATTTCTTCCATCGATGCGGATTCATTGCTGGAGAAGGATGCGCTGATCCGGATGGCCCGCATGTATATGGAGAATCCCGAGGAAACGGTGGCAATCGGCGGGGATGTTCGGATCGCCAATGGCTGCGTGATTGAGAACGGAGAGGTTAAGGATGTATCCTTGCCGAGCCGGGTATGGCCGATGTTCCAATCGATCGAATATCTGAAAGCTTTCCTGGGTGGGCGAATCGGGTGGAGCCATTTCAATGGGCTCATCATCGTCTCGGGAGCCTTCGGCTTGTTCCGCAAAGATTATGTCATCGCGGTAGGCGGCTATCGGGGAGGCTACCCCGGTGAAGATATGAACATCATTATCAAGCTGCATCGCTATATGCTGGAAAATAAAATCAAATACCGCGTTTCCTTTTGTCCGGAAGCGGTGTGCTGGACGCAGGCGCCGGACAGCTACAACATTTTGTCCAATCAGCGCAAGCGCTGGGGACGGGGAAACTTGAAGAACATGATCGAGAACCGCGATATGTTGTTCAATCCGAAATATAAAGTCATGGGCATGTTGACGATGCCCTACAACGTTATTTTTGAAGCGCTAAACCCTTACTTCAGAATTACGGGCCTTCTGGCTCTGCTTGGATATGTATTGCTGGATATGACAAATTGGCATGTGCTGGTCGTGTTTGGACTCGTCAATTTTTTAAGTGGGTACCTGCTCAGCGTGGGAGCTCTCATCCTGGAGGAGATGGCCTTCCGCCGGTATACCAAATTGTCCGATCTGGTGAAGATGCTCCTCTTCTCGGCACTCAAATTCGTGGGTTACCACCAGTTAGGTGTGCTGTGGAGAGTACAGGGGCATATTCAATATCTGCAAAACAACAATTCATGGGGTACCATGACCCGGCAGAGCTGGAAAGATAAGAACGAGGCTGCCTGACTTCAAGGCCCGGTTCATATGTAACAGCATCAAAATATAAAGAGAGGTGGGACCTACAGTTATGTCTCAATCCGCAACATTGCAACGCGTGCAGGCCGTTGATTTTTACGGCCGCTTGGAGGAGGAAGTGAGAAACCATAGCCATGGAACAGCATTGCTGTTTCTGTACTGTGCAGGCAATTCGTCCGAGACGGAGGCTGGGCAGGCGGAGGTTCAAAGCTTTGTGGACCAGTTGTCCGGCGTGAACGGTGAGGTACTGCTAGACACCAATACCGGTGTATTGGCCGTTACCTTGCCTGGATATTCGCTGGATGCCGCCCATTATCAGGCATTGCTCCTGAAGCAGCATCTGCAAGGCCGTTTGGAGCAAGCAGATCCGCGTATTACGCTTGCAGCGCTTACTGAAGTGCCGTCAGCGCTGACGTTGAAGCAGATGGCAGAAGCGACCAAGCTCAGCACCTCTTCGGATATTCATATATTTACGCAGGAGGAAGCAGACAGCGGTCAAAGCCGCATTCTCATCGTGGATCAAGATGCCACGGTGAGGGAGTTTTTACAGATCCGCTTGACCATGCAAGGTTATGAAACGCTTGAAGCAGTAGACGGTTTGGAGGCGCTGGATCTCATCCCGAAATGGGAGCCGGATCTTGTGCTGACCGAGCTCAACCTGCATGGCATCGACGGCCTGCCTTTCATTCATCATATCCAGCAGCTGGATATGAAGGAACCGCCCAAAATTGTGGTATTAACCGAGAAACGAGTGGAGCAGACGATCAGCCAATGTTTCCAAAACGGGGTGGATGATTACGTAACCAAACCGTTCTCGCCGGTGGAACTGGATGCCCGCATCCGCCGCTGCCTTCATTAAACACATCGTTACTAACGCTTTTAGTTTGAAGAGAATTGATGAATGATACGTGATTAGTTGAGCTGAGAGGTTCTTTAATCGCAAGGAGAGATTTCAACAAAACGAGGTCTGTCTTTTGGCGAAATAGGCAAAAGAAATAGACAAATAGACTATACATCCGATGGAGGTTGAATACTTGTGAATGAGGAATATGAAACGTTATTGAGTGCCATTGAGAATAAGAAAGCCGTTCTGGGTGTTGTGGGACTGGGCTATGTAGGATTGCCGCTGGCTGTGGAAATGGTAAGACAGGGATTCACGGTCATCGGTATCGATCTGGATTCTGATAAAATTGACCGCATTTACCGCGGCGAGTCCTATATTACGGACATCTCGTCCGAAGAGCTTGCGGCATGCATGGAGACTGGACGCTTTAAGCCGACAACGGATTACAGCATGATTGCTGTGATTGACGCGGTCAGCATCTGCGTGCCGACGCCGCTCAGCGAGAACCAGGACCCGGATACTTCCTACATTACAATGGTAGTCGATCAGCTCAAACGCTTTATGAAGCCTAATCTGTTAATTACGCTGGAGAGCACGACTTATCCGGGAACCACGGAGGAACTGATTCAACAGCCGATTGAGAAGCTCGGTTATAAGGTTGGCCAAAACTTCTATCTGTGCTTCTCGCCGGAACGGGTCGATCCATCCAACAGCCGGTTCAATACACGAAATACGCCGAAGGTCATCGGAGGAACGACGGACGCCTGCTTAAAGCTGGGTGAAGCGTTGTACAAGCAGTACGTTGAGACGGTTGTACCCGTTAGCAACCCGAAAGTGGCGGAAATGTCCAAGCTGCTGGAGAATACGTTCCGCAGCGTGAATATTGCCTTTGTCAACGAGATGGCCATGATGTGCGACCGCATGGGCATTGATGTATGGGAAGTGATCAATGCAGCGGCAACCAAGCCGTTCGGATTCATGCCATTCTATCCGGGACCGGGCATCGGCGGCCATTGCATTCCGCTGGATCCCATGTACCTGTCCTGGAAGGCCAAGGGCTTCCGCTTTTACAGCAAATTCATTGAGCTGGCACAGTCCACCAACGATAATATGCCTTACTACGTGATCAACAAGACGGCTACGATTCTGAATGAATATGCCAAATCGATCAAGCGCTCCAGTATCCTGCTGTTAGGCATGGCTTACAAACCGGACATCAGCGATCTGCGTGAATCTCCGGGACTTGAAGTATACGAACAGTTCAAGGAAAATGGCGCCTATGTGGATTATTACGATCCGTATGCCCACAGTTTTGTGGATAAGCAAGGCAAGACGATTCACAGCGTGGAGTATGATCTTGCGAAATTCAGCCGTTACGATTGCATCGTCCTCATTACAAACCACAGCAATCTGGATTATCATTCGATCGCTTCCACCGGCGTGCCGATCTTAGATACACGAAATGCGTTTAAAGCGTTCGCCGAGCCTCATATCTACAAGATCGGCCATTCCGTTCAGCATGTAGCTGAGCCTGGTGAGGCTGTCTTGATCTGATGAAATGGACGAGAAGAATGAGGCCTATACATGCAAAAGCGAAGTGGATCATCCTGGTTGCCGGCATCTGTCTTTTGCTGCTGATCCTTCTTCTTCTCCCGTCAGGCAAGGTGAATCAGAACAAGGCTACATGGCTGTGGGATGCAAGTCTGATCCGGAGTGAAACGGAGGAGATTGTGGCCTTTAGCGGCAGGGAAGGCATTACAACGATCTTTTTGCAGATTCAACAAGAGGTTACGGACGAGGAGTACCGCCATTTTGTAGCTGCTGCACATCAGCAGGGCATCAGCGTTCACGCCTTGAACGGTCAGCCGGATTGGGCTTTTGAGGAAGGCCGGCGAAAAGGGATGGAGCTGCTGACCTGGCTGGAAACGTACAATCGTACGGCTGCGCCGGAGGAGAAATTCGAGGGCGTGCAGTTTGATGTCGAGCCCTATGTGCTTCGAAGATGGGGCCGCGAACAGGCACAGGTGGTGGAAGAATGGAGCGCGAACATGGAGGTTTGGGTGCAGGAGGCTAAGCGTCAGGGGCTATTGTTCAGTGCCGCGGTACCATTCTGGCTTGACAAGGTCCCTGGACCGCGAAGCGCGGATGCCGACTCGTTCAGCCGCTGGATGATCCAGAACACGGACGCGATTGCCGTTATGGCATACCGGGACAGCGGGGAGCAGATGTATGAATTGTCCAAGGAAGAGCTGGAACAGGCGGATGAACTCGGCAAGTCCGTCTGGATCGGCATGGAGCTCGGGGATACGGAGGAAGGCGAGCATCTGACCTTCTTTGCCAAGAGCGAACAGGAGATGGAGGACGAAGCCCTGCGTGCCGCCAAACTTGGCAGCGATCATTCTTCCTTTGCGGGAATGGCCGTCCATCACTACCAGGCCTGGGTTCACAAACGAACCGCGATGGCTGGGGAAGAGCCTTGATTTACCATAAGGTTTAATTATGATTTCCGGTTAATATGGTAACAACATGAACAACAACATGAATCATTCACAATTCAACGTACCTTCGAAGGTCTTAAGAGACTTTCGGAGGTGTTTTTTTTGTCTGACAGGGGGGGAGGCCCCGGTTGAATCGGAATTGTTTAGAAATTGTATAGAACTGAATTCTATAATGTGAACATCGAGCGGCAGGGAGTAAGAGCAATGGGGCAACGGATTACATAAGCTGGACGACCGGGGTCCCTTATTTGTAATTGAAAGTTTTGAAAAAGTTGAAAATCTATGAATTCTTCCAAAATGCTATAGCAATTATAATAGGTTGGTGTTATATTTTATTGGTTTATTCAGGAAGGGCTTTAATAAAAACCCTGTTTGAAATTTAAAAGGAGTATCCAGATGAATAGAGAGGGCGTGGCGTTTGAATCGCAATATCACGAGCAGAATGAGAAAGATGATATTTACGACGCTATTTTTGAAGATGTCACGATTGCATTCGAGCCTGCGGGCGGTGATCGGAAGCTGCTGTTTACGAACAAGCCGTCCGGACTGAACGGTGTCCTGACAGGCGTGCAGAGAAGCATGAGCCGGGCGGTTGACTGGGCTGTGGAAACTTTTTAATATTCGGATGGCGTAGGACGTGAACAACAATGAAGAATCGCAGAAGGAAATGGACAGGAGCTGTGGTATTGATGGCTTTGTGTGCTGCTGTCTCTTTCTGGTGGCTGCATACCGGAGAGCAGGAGAAAGCACTGCAGGCTCAGTTAACGCAAACGGAAGTGAAGCTGTCTGCCTGGATTACGGACTGGCAGTGGAAAACGGGCATAACGGATCTGAAGCAGCTCGGTAGTGAGCTTGAAGAAATCCATTTTTTTGCAGCTTACTTCAATCCTAAAGACGAACTCCATTTTACCTCGGATTTTCGGGAGGGACTGCCTGAGTTTCTGGAGAATTCCCGGAAGGGGGAGCAGCTTCGCCGTGTCCTGACCATCGTAAACGATCGTTTCGATACCGATGGGACGGCAGACCAGAAGGATCCTGCCCTCATCTCACGGATCGTGGCAACTCCGGAAAGCCCCAGTCTGCATATCGGGCACATTCTGGCTGTGGTATCCCAGCATGGCTTTAGCGGTGTGGAACTGGATTACGAGAAGGTACGCAAGGAAGATTGGGCGAATCTTTCGGCTCTGTACGAGGAGCTGTATGAACGTTTGCAAGCGGAGGGTTTCTCTCTTCGAATCGTGCTGGAGCCGGGGATCAGCCAATCATCCTTTGACCTGCTGCCGGAAGGTCCGGATTATGTCCTGATGGCATATAACTTGTACGGAGGGCATAGCGGACCGGGTCCAAAGGCGGATCACGCCATGATAAGGAAGTTGGCGGACAAACTGCACGGGATCCCGGGAGACCATGCCATTGCGCTGTCGGTTGGCGGGTTTGACTGGGCCAAGAACGGCAAGGTGGTCTCTTTAACGGAAAAGCGTGCGGTGGAGCTGGCGCATGCCATCTCGGACGATCCGAGACGGGATCCGTCAAGCGGTGCCCTGTATTTTGAATATACGGACGACCAAGGCATCGGCCATACCGTGTGGTATGCGGATGGAATGACCATTGCCGGCTGGGTGGATGCGGCGAGAGACTCGGGTATTTCGAAGATTGCGATCTGGCGGCTTGGGGATATGGAAGAGGATACGTTGAAACAGTTGAAGGAATATCATCAGCAATCCCAACATGAGTGAATCTTTTACGAAAAAAAGGACATCCCACGGCTCTAAGAAGCCGGTTGGGGTGTCCTTTTGCGTAAGGTATGACTCATGTTGCAGCCAAGCCGTCTTTCTATGCGAAAAGGGGTGGATTAATGGATGAGCTTCGAGGCTTTCGCTTTGCGGACAAGTCCGCCGCTGGCCCGGTTGATCGGCTTCTTGAGCGCAATCCCGATCATCAGCGCAATTGCCGCGAAGATCAGCATGAACAGGACATCCCGGATGACAATATCCCATAGAATGCCGCCAACGGCTTCCCGCATCATGCTAATGGCGTAGGTGAATGGCAGATACGGATGCAATGCCTGGAAGAACGGCGGCGTCATCTGGATCGGGAACGTTCCGCCCGCGCCTGCAAGCTGCAGCACGAGAAGTACGATGGCCATCGCTTTTCCGACATTGCCGAACACGGACACCAGCGTATATACAATCAGCATGAAGATGGAGCTGATCAGCAGTGCAAACAGGATGAACCAGCCCGGATTCACTACATAGGTCCGCAGCAAATAGATATCACCCAGGGTGACGAATAGCGCTTGGAACAGCGCAATGGTCAGAAATGTTAAATAGCGTCCGAAGTAAACCTCGATGCTGCGGAAGCTTCTCTCTTCATCATGAACCTCGACGGAGAGCAGGGAAACGAGCAGCAGGGCGCCTACCCACAAGGATAAGGTCGTGAAGAAAGGAGACATGGCGGAGCCATAGTTTGGGATTGGATACAGGCGATTCTCTTCCAGCGTAACAGGCTCGGCAAAAAACTGGCTTTCGAGCTCAAAATTGTTTTGAAGCAAATCGATAACCTCTTGGATATCCCCTTCAGCTTCCATCTCACGCAGCCGATTAGCCAGCTGCGTAATTCGTAGCTCGGCTTCCGGCAGACGGCTTTGGGCAAGCTGCACTTCTTCGCCCCCTACTTTGAGCCCTTTCCGGGCATCTTTGAGCAAACGCTGAATGTCGGGAACTGCGGCAAGCGCCTGGGTCAGCTCCTGCTGAACACGCTTGGCCGTGCCTGCGCCCTTGGTAAAGGCTTTGCTGATCGCTGGACCGATCTCCGTATCGTAGCGGCTTAACAGCGTATTGGTTAGTCCCGTAATGTCATCGTTCAGCTTCTTCAGCTTATCGATTGAATCCGCAGGTGCTTCTTCTCCCCGTTCCACGGCTTGGGCTATGGTTTGGAGCACGGCTTGAGCTGAGGTCCAGCGTGCTGCAATGTCCTCGAGCTTGGCCGCCCCGGAAGCTGCCGCCGGGGAGATCGAGCCCAGCCGCTTGAACAATTGACCCAGCCGGGCCGCGGCTTGCGCTGCTGTCTCTGCACGTTCCTGGGCAGCGTTCAGGCGGCTGGCAAGCTCCTTCGGGTCCATGTCGGCTTGCCCTAGAGCGTCCAGCACTTGCGAGAGCGCTCCGGTGGTTGCAGCCAGTACCTCCAAGTCCTGACGCAGAGCAGGCTCCAGCGATTTCGAGGCACCCGCGGCCTGATTCGCGAACTCTGCCAGCGCACCGGCCATGGTCTTGCCGTCCGTAGCAATCCCTTCAAGGCGAGGCAGGGCGGTGTCGGCCTGCTGGACCAATCGGTTGGCCAGCTGAATATCCTTAGCGGCTGTGCCCACCGCTTCATTGAGCTCCGGAAAGCTTTTTTCGAGCCGGAACAGAAGACTTCGTACTTTATTGATTGTCGGGAGCTGATTCTCGATCTCAATCCCGAGCGTGTTGAAAATTTCGAAGATGGTGCCGTTGGCGGTTTTGATGAAATTTTTGCTGATTTCCTCCACGACACCGGATGCGCCCTGGGCCGTCACCTTGGGAGAAATGGCGTTGATTTTCTCGTTGGTATAATAGAGGATCTGAGCTTTGACAGGCTCATTGGTCAGCACGGTGCCGATCCGGGCAGAGAAGTTCTCCGGAATAATGATGGCGGCATAATCATCGCCGCGCCGTACACCTTGAATGGCGTTCTCGCTATCATCCGTAAACCGCCATCCCAGCTTCTCATTGTGATGGAGGGACTCCACGATTTCTTTTCCCAGATTAATGGGCTGGTCGCGAAGAGTGGTCCCTTTATCCAGGTTGGCAACGGCAATGGATACACCGGAGGTCTGGCCGTAGGGATCCCAAGAAGCCTCAATGTTAAACCAGGCATACAGAGAAGGAAGAACGGCAAGCCCGGCTATGATGACGCCTGCAGCCCAATTACGGATGATTCTATGGATATCGGCAGAATATATGTGGAAGATATTCTTCATGAGCGCTCCTGTCTTGTACGTAGTCGGTGCTAGTATGCCGCTAAATTCGTGCCAAGATACGAAACGAGCCGATCCTTTATCTCTTCCTTGAGGGAGTGCCATTCGCAGAGCAGGCTGCCTTCATATCCGCGGCACAAATACTGAACCTGCAGCCCTTCCTTGGCTGTGCGGTTCTGGCTATGAATCCGGATGCCGCGCTTTCTCATCTGTTGTTGTATGAACCAGGCATGATCCGAATTTCCTTTTTTAATAAGCTGCAGATTTAAGATATAGAGGTCAGCCGTTTTGAGTTTAAGGGTCTTGAGAATTCGAATATCCCGCTCGAGTGCAGACTGGATGATGTGATGCAGCAGGTAATCTCGGATCAGGGCTTCGTCTTCTGGTGAAGGCGGAGGAGGAGTGGAAGGCTTCATCATAAGAGACACATCCTCAGACATAAATAAATATAGGAACGTATGTTCTATCATACACATGGTATGCCAACAATATGCGGCGTGCAACCATTAAATTCTGGCAATTGATTATGGACCCCAGTGGATTCGTGGCGGCATATCGTTTACACTCCTGATAACTGCATTCATCAGGAGGCGATTCATTCATGATTCTACATAAAGGCGAAATATTATTCAGGCAAGGGGATAGCGGGGACCATCTATATCACATCCGGAGCGGATTGTTCAAGGTGACCCGTCTCCATCCGAACGGCAACATAGTGCTTTTCAATATTTTATATCCCGGTGAAACGGTGCCCCACCATTCGCTGATCAGCCCGAAGGAGACACATGGAACGGCGATCGCTCTGATCCAGAGCGAAGTGGAGGTCATATCGGCTGAAGCGTGGTACCGCCAACTCGCGGAGGATCCGCAGAAACCGCTCGAGGTTGCCAGATTGCTGCAGGAAAAAGTGCGATTCATGCAGATGAGGCTGGATCACTTGACGGTGGGAGGACCTGCGGAGCGGCTTGAACTGCTGATCCGGTGGCTGGATGAGTATTCACAGGGAATACACTTGACCGAGTATCTGACTCAGGAAGAGATCGGACAGTTGATCGGCGTGAGGAGAGAAACGGTAAACCGGCTGCTGCGGGAATAGGGCAAGCACGTCTAGCCCTGAATTTGCGGACGATATGAACGCCGGGATACATATGTTAATAACATGCTCACGACAGAATTAGCAGAAGGTTCACTTTTTCGCTGAATAATAGTCACCAGCAAGCATAATCAATCCAAAAAGGGTGCCTGTCTTTATGCAAGACAGGCACCCATTGATTTTGTAATACGGTTCATTAATCTTCCAATGTACCCGCCGGGCCGAAGAATTCATAATGAATCCGGTCTGAAGGTACCTCCATCGATTTCAATTGACTGTTAATGGCACGCATGAACGGAACAGGGCCGCAGAAGTAGAAGTCGGCTTTCGCATCGACGGTTTTACGAAGGAAATCAAGATCAATATAGCCAGCTTGGTGGCACTGATCCTCCGATTCCGGTTGTTCATAAATGACATAAGAGGTTAGCTGCGGATGCTTGGAGGCGAGCGCATCGATATGAGCCTTCATCGCATGCTGGCTGCCGCACTTGGCCGCATGAATAAACGTCACTTTCCGGTCGGGCTGACTCAGCAGCACGGTTTCGAGCATGGCCACCATCGGGGTCAAACCCACGCCGCCGCTGATCAAGACAAGCGGAAGATCGGTGTCCGTATCCAGCGTAAAGGAACCGGCCGGAGGAGTGACCTCGAGAACGGTCCCGACCTCGGCATGACGGTGCAGCCAAGTGGAGACGATGCCGGCAGGCTTTCCTTCCAGTTCATCCTCACGCTTGACCGTAATTCTGTAGTAAGGCTGGCCCGGTGCGGACGAGAGACTGTAATGACGATTATGATAATAGGTTTCACCTTCAGGTTTTATCCGGAGCGTAATGTATTGACCGGGTTGATAATCGGCAATCTCGCCGCCGTCCTGCGGGACCAAATAAAAGGAAGTGATGACGGAGCTTTCTTCCACCTTCCGGTCAATTACGAAATTGCGGTATCCGCTCCAGCCGCCGGCTTCGTTCGCGGCTTTATGGTACATATCGGCTTCAATGCCAATGAAGACATCGGCAATGGCGCCGTAAGCTTCGCCCCATGCCTCGATAATTTCGGGCGATGCAGCGTCACCCAGCACTTCCTTCATGGCGGCGAGCAGCGTTTCGCCGACGATCGGATAGTGCTCGGGCAAAATGTTTAACGCCCGGTGCTTGTGTCCGATCTGCTTAACAACCGGGACGATCGCTTCAAGACGATCGATATGGGCTGCGGCGGCGTACACGGCATTGGCAAGAGCAAAGGGCTGTTTTCCTTCTCGTTGATTCGCATGGTTGAATATGTTAAGAAGCTCCGGATGATGATGAAACAATTTTTGGTAAAATGCACTCGTGATTGCCGTTCCATGCGTTTCAAGAACAGGAACGGTTGATTTAACGACTTCAATCGTATGCTGGCTTAACATGCAGACTCCCCCTGATTCATAAGTCGAATTCGTGTTCGATTTAAGTATAGACAAGGGAAGAAAGGGTAATTGTGATTTTGGTCACATCGGATTTAGCGAATATGTGAACAACGATATTTATGGAGGGGAGTTCTGAAAGCGAGTTTTTTTACATATTCCATATATAGATTCCAGTTCATTCTAGCCAGCTGTTTAGCTTGTATGCCAACTGTGTTATAATAATGTTAGCACTCTAACTAAAACGAGAAAGGATCAGGATACCATGTGTCCCCGAAGGACGAATCCCCAAAGGACGATTTGGAAACGTTATGATCTCTCATACACATAGCTTCCTTCGTAGAGCGAAGTCGGACGTCTAAAGACAAGGACGGTCTCTTACGAAAGGATGGGAACTATGGTTCGAAGGATGAACTCCTCCAGGTTGCCTCTAGGTAGAGATTGGCCTATGTCTGACCAATCTACTACGACAAGAGGGATCCTGTATGAGGAAAAGACAAAACACAATTATCACCATGTCGGCGATGTTGTTCGGAACGTTTTTAATGGCGTTTACGTATTATCACATTAATTTTCACAATCATTTAACCGAAGGCGGCTTTGTCGGCCTTGCGCTGCTTGGCAAATATGCGCTTGATATTCCGCCTGCATTAAGCATGATCCTCATGGACATACCGGTTCTGCTGATTGCCTTGTTCATCAAAGGTCGGAAGTTTATTATCAATACCGTTGTTGCGGCGAGCATGTTCACCGTGTTCTACGCATTGATCGAGCGGTATTCCACGCTTGTTATCGATCTGAATCATAACTTGCTGGCAGCCGCGCTGCTGTCCGGTTTATTGACGGGCTTTGGTGCAGGCATCGTGCTCCGTTTCGGCGGGGCGACAGGCGGTGACGACGTGATCTCCGTACTGTTCAGCGAATGGAGCGGGCTTAAGGTAGGGACGGTGTTTTTCCTGATGGATGCCGTAGTACTGCTATTATCGCTATTCTACATGCCATTGGTTGAAACCTTATATACTATATTAGCCGTATCGATTGCCGGGCAAGTGATCACCATCACAGTGACGTACGGTACCGAGAAAACGGAAAAGAAACCGATTCGGAAGGCGGTCCGTGCCCCAAGCACTCCGGTTACTCCGAAGACAGCGCAGCATACCGTTAGCGGCCGATCATAATGCGGTCCAACTAAGAGAAGCTCACCCGCATGCAGGGTGAGCTTCTTTCGTATGCTTATGCCTGGATTTTCACTTCTCGTCCTTGGGATGATTCTCATCCCACTCCTGTGCCTTGGCGGTGGCGATAGCGATGGCACGACCTTCATCGTAATCTTCCTCCAGCAGGGCATTGGCAATTTCCACGGCTTTATTCCTCACCCGCGGCTCCAGATTTTTCATGGATGGCGGATAATCATTTTTGCTCCAAGGCATGTGTACTCCCTCCAGTTCTTCTGTAATTCGTATGTAATGTATATTACCCCGTGCAGCCAAATTGAATAAACGGTTTCAATGGCACAAAAAAAGTACATTGTCCCCAACGGAGGACAATGTACTTGGAAACTTCGATTTATTCAAACAGCTGCAAATACTCGCCGTAGCCTTCCTTTTGCATCTCTTCTTTCGGTACAAACCGCAGTGCGGCGGAATTGATGCAGTAGCGAAGGCCGTTCGGCCCAGGACCGTCGTCAAATACATGGCCGAGGTGCGAGTCGCCTTTTTTGCTCCTTACCTCGGTGCGGACCATCATATGGGTGAGATCCATTTTTTCCTTGATGTTGTATTCGCGTATCGGACGGGTGAAGCTCGGCCATCCGCAGCCGGCATCATATTTGTCCGTTGAGCTGAAAAGCGGCTCGCCGGATACGATGTCCACGTAAATGCCTTCCCCGTGATGATCCCAGAACTCATTGTGGAACGGAGGCTCGGTTGCGTTATTCTGGGTCACTTCATATTGGGTCGGTGTCAGGCGCTGTTTAAGCTCGGCCGTATCGACCGGATCCGACCAGTGCTTCTCAATGAAATCCTCGCGTCCTGAACCTTTGCGGTAGCGTTTGTAATGGCTCGGATTTTTCCTGTGATAATCCTGATGATATTCTTCAGCTTCATAGAAAGTGCTGGCCGGAATGATGGGCGTTACGATCGGTCCGTCGAATCGTCCGCTGGCAGCTACGGCTTGCTTGGATTGTTCAGCAAGCTCGCGCTGCTCCTCCGTATGGTAAAAAATAGCGGTTCGGTAAGATGTGCCCCGGTCATGGAATTGTCCGCCCTCATCCGTTGGATCGATTTGCTGCCAGAAGAGCTCGAGCAGCTTTTCGTAAGGGAATACTTCCGGGTTATACGTGATTTGAACGGCCTCGTAATGACCCGTTGTATCAGAGCATACCTCTTCATAGGTGGGATTTTCCTTATGACCGCCCGTATAGCCGGAAACGACCTTCAGAATACCCGGCAGCTCATCAAAAGGAGAGACCATACACCAGAAGCAGCCTCCCGCAAAGGTAGCCAATTCACTTGGGGTTGAACGATTATTCATCTATTATCCCTCCATCGTTATAACAATATAAATGTAAGTCTTACTCTATATTATAATCATTTTGGTCAAGGAAACCAAAATGATGCTCGTTTAAGCCGGTCTCCCTTTATACCACCGGATAGCGGCCAGGCACAGAGCGGTAACCAGCATGAGTCCGCCAGCGATACCTGCAAAGAGGAGCGGATGATCGGCAAACCCGCTGCCCAGCCAGGCATACAGGAGAATTGCGGGGATTTTACCGATGGCTGAAGCGGTTGTGTACGTCCAGAATGGAATGGAGGCGACGCCTGCATAAATATTGACGGCCATTTGCGGTATGATGGGCAGTAAGCGCGCAAGCAGGATCGACTGAAAGGGGCGCCGTTCCACCACGGCTGTGAACCTATGGATAGCCGCGTATTTGCCGAGCAGTCGCCTGCCGGGCTCCTGGTATAAGGCGCGTACAGCCGCATACAGGATGACGGCGGCTATCGTTGTTCCAAACCACGAAATGGCTGCAGCCCAAACGGTGCCATATGCATAGCCGAGAATAGCGATGATGACTTTGTAGGGTGCAATGGGAAATAAGGCAAGCAGGGTTGCCAGCACGATCATCAGGTAGAGTGGGGGATTTCCTCCAAGCCAGTCCATGATTTCTTGTCTGTATGCAAAAGCCAGCGTCAATGCTATTGTATAAATTGCGGGTAAGATCCATCTCTTCATAAAGAATCCTCACTTTGCGAAAGTCAACCAGAATAGCACCATGATAGCAAAAAAACAGCAATGCTGCCCATCTTTCGGACAGCTAAGCATTTGATTTCGGGTGGGAAAAATTGAATATACAAGCGATTTTTCATATGTTATAATATGTCCAACCGAATAGTTCCCAAAGGGGAGTAGCTTCATAAGAAAACCTATATCGTGGCCTTTTCATGGATGAGTGATCGCGATTCAAGGTAGGTTTTCTTGCGATATAGAATTTCATGGGTTCCGCTGATCACTTATAAATTCTATATCGTAAGTAAAGTCGTCATTACGGGATTAACCATCCCCGGCTTTATTGGCAACGAGTATGTTGTTTAGCGAGACCTTTGCCTGATTTATTTATTAATGAGGTGGAGGTCTATTTTTGCGCCCAAAAAACGCTGTAGACCTTATAAACTAAGGGAACAGCGTTTTTTTTGGATGGAGGACATCGGTAGGCAGAAACCTAAAGAAAATGAAGAAAGGATGGGAGAAGCATGGATTTGATGTCGATGGATTTTTGGATGGCACTGCTATCGATTGTCCTGATTGACCTTGTGTTGGCAGGCGATAACGCGATTGTTATCGGGCTTGCCGCTCGTAATGTCCAGAAGGAAGACCAGAAGAAGGTCATCCTGTGGGGTACCGTCGGTGCGATTGTCATTCGTATCGTGGCCACCCTCCTCGTTGTACAGCTCTTAATGATCCCTGGCTTGCGCTTGATCGGTGGCTTTGCCCTGTTGTGGATTGCCTACAAGCTGATGGTGGATGAGAAGCAGCATGAAATTTCCGCTGGCAACCAAATGTGGGCGGCAATCCGTACGATTATTATCGCGGACGCGATGATGGGACTGGATAACGTGCTTGCTGTAGCTGGCGCTGCTGGCGAAAGCTTCATGCTGGTTATTATCGGACTTGCGATTTCGGTACCAATTATGGTGTGGGGAAGTACCATTATCCTGAAGTTGACGGATCGCTTTCCAATTATCATCACCATCGGTGCTGCGGTATTAGCCTGGACCGCATCGAAGATGATTGTGGAAGAGCCGATGATTCACAGCTGGTTCGCCAATGGCGTTCTGAAGTACGGTTTTGAAATTCTCGTTATTGCCATTATCATCAGCCTTGGAACTTGGATGAAGAAAAAGAATGACCAAAAAGCGAAGAGCAACCCGGTACAGGTCAAGATGGTCGACTAGGTTAGACTTTGTCTGAGCGCAAGTAAACGGTATAATGTCTTCATGACCGAAGAGAGCTCCGAAGCCCTTTTCGCATGAGGAGGGGTAACACATGGAATTTACGGAAAAATCCGTAGAAGAACGGATTGCGGAGTCGTACCGCCAGGACGAGGATATGATGATCCTCGTGTTTGCCCAGTGGTGTGTGAATCACGGACTGGACCCAGTGGAACTGTACCGTAAGGCATATCCGAATCAGCCGGACAATGAGCGGCTGGCGCGGGTGCTGGAATTAACGGTGCCCAAGGAAGAAGCTGGTGAAATACCGGATCAGACCCTGCTTGGTGTTCTGTCGTTATTCGGAAATGAAGACTTGGCTATCGTTGTAGCCGAGGCAGCGGCCACGCTAGGCTCTGATAAGAAGTAATGTGGAATCATGGAATATCTTACATGTGATTCAAGAGAGAAGCGGGTCGATCAAGGAAAAACCTTGGTCGACCCGCTTTTTTACTGCGCAGATGGTCCGATCAATTTGACGTTCGGCTGGCCATGCGGAATTGTTTAGGCGAAACGCCGAATCGGGAGCGGAAAACGCGGTGAAAATAAGTATAGTTGGCAAAGCCGGAAGTTTCGGCGACATCCTCCAGCGAGAGAGGGCTGAACACAATCCGTTCCTTGGCCATGCTCAGGCGAACGTCCATGGTGTATTGCATGATGGTGGTGCCAAAAGCTTCTTTGAACAGATGGACTGCCCGGGAAACACTGATGCCGACATGGGCGGCGACATCCTCCAGCTTGAACATCGAGGAGGCATTCTCTTCAATGTAATTTTTCATGCGGTAGGCTAGATACGTCTTGGGCGTGGTCGATGGCTGCTCCGATAACAGGCGATCCACTTCGAGACATAGAATCCGTACCGTGTAATCCGAAATCTCCGGATAAGGATCCGATACGCGGCGCTGCTCCAGCAGAATTTGCCGAAACAGACTCAGGTAACGCTCTTCCAGTGGGACCCGAATTTTGGTTGGGCGTTTCTTGGAATTCCACCACGCGTCAGCCCAGGGACCCTTGAAAAAAATATGGTAATCTCCGCTTTCGATGGTTAATTCACCCAAAGCGTTATATTCGTCATCTATTCGGAGTTCATAGGGTTGTCCTGGCGTGAAGATCAACAGATCCCCTGCCTCCACGAGTGACAGCTCGTCATCAATTTTCGCGCGGCACTTGCCGTCGGTCTGCCATCGCATCAAATAGGTGTCGAAACCGTCAGCCAGGGACATCTTGAAAGGTTTACGATGAAATGAGAAATCCGCTGCTACGACTTGGTTGGAAAGATTTGAATCCATTGCTAAAGTCCCCTTTGAAAAATAAGAAAATAATGACCAGATTGTTCATGTTTTAATCATATTCTTCATTTTAAACGAAAGCATAAAAGAATACCATTGTACTAGTCCGAGCACATTTAAAGGCTCAAGGAGTGACAGCGATGAAAAAAATGAAAGCAGGTATAATTGGCTGCGGAACGATCAGCGGCGTATACTTCACGAACTTAAAGAACAGCCCTTGGGTTGAAGTCGTGGCATGTGCTGACCTTATTCCGGACAACGCGAAGAAGAAGGCCGAAGAGTTCAACATCCCGAACGTGTACACGGTTGAAGAGATGCTTGCACAGACTGACATTGAGTTTATTATTAATCTGACCATTCCGGCCAGCCACGCCAATGTGGATATCGCCTCCCTGGAGGCAGGGAAGCATGTTTACAGTGAAAAGCCGCTGGCTATTACCCTTGATGAAGCTCGCCGCGTGCTAAATATGGCAGATCAAAAAGGACTTCGCGTCGGCTGCGCACCCGATACGTTTTTGGGCTCCGGCGTACAGACGGCCAAAGCCGCGATTGAATCCGGGCTTATTGGCAGACCTGTTGCCGCAACGGCGTTCATGATGGGTTCAGGACCGGAAGCATGGCACCCTAATCCTGAATTTTTTTACGCGTCGGGCGGAGGTCCAATGATGGATATGGGTCCTTATTATGTATCGGCCCTGGTAGAGCTGCTTGGTCCTGCAAGCCGGATCAGCGCATCCACAGGCATCCAGATTCCAGACCGCGTAATCGGCTCCGGCCCGCTCCAAGGAAAACCGATCACGGTGCAGACCCCAACGCATTTAGCAGGGACGCTGGATTTTGAGAACGGTGCCATTGCAACCATGATCACAAGTTTTGATATCTTTGGCGGATCGAACCTGCCTTGGATCGAGATCTATGGCACGCAAGGGAGCTTAAGTCTTGGGGATCCGAACTTCTTTAACGGCGAAGTGAAGCTCCGGAAGCACGGCTCCGATGAGTGGGAGCTGCTTGACCCTGCATTTGAATGCGGGACGAACGAGCGGGGCTTGGGTATCAACGATATGATTCAATCGATTCATGAGCGGAAGGACCATCGCGTGAGTGCCCGTCTGGCTTACCACGTGCTGGAGATTATGCAGTCGTTCCAGCAGTCTTCGCTGGAGGGCAGACATATCGTTCTGCAAAGCACATACCGCTATGGCAAACTTCCGGCGCCGCAGCAGGCAGACATGCCGGAATAGCGAACTGGCAGCCCGGTTCATATTCTTGTAAACTGGTTATGAACGACATGCAAACCAGCTTCTGACGGATCTGACAGGATTGCGAATTCTTGGAAATGGTCCGCATGAAAGCGTTGCACTAATATTTGGAGAGCATCCAAAGTGATCAAATGCCTATGGGGAGGAAATGGACATGTCGAAAGCGTTGAAGATCGGAATTATCGGTTGCGGGGGAATCGCCAACGGCAAGCATATGCCGAGCTTGAAGAAGCAGGCGCAGGCCGAATTGGTCGCTTTTTGCGATATCGTTGAAGAGCGCGCGCAGAAGGCGGCTGCCGAATACGGGGTTGAAGGCGCAAAAGTATACACGGATTTCAGAGAGCTGCTGTTAGACGGCAGCATCGATGTTATTCATGTGTGTACACCGAACGATTCGCACTCCGAGATTACGGTTGCATCCTTGGAAGCCGGCAAGCATGTCATGTGCGAGAAACCAATGGCGAAGACCGTTTCCGAAGCCAAAGCCATGCTGGACGCCGCAAAGCGTACAGGGAAAAAACTTACCATCGGTTACAACAACCGTTTCCGGGATGATAGCATGTATCTGAAAGGCGTCTGTGAGGAAGGCGATCTGGGCGAGATTTACTACGGTAAAGCGCTGGCTGTTCGCCGCCGTGCCGTTCCGACCTGGGGCGTATTCCTTGACGAAGAGAAGCAAGGCGGAGGTCCGTTGATCGATATCGGTACCCATGCACTGGATTTGACATTGTGGCTGATGGACAACTACAAGCCGAAGAGCGTGCTTGGATCCACGTTCCATAAACTTGGTCAACGCGAGAATGCGGCGAATGCGTTCGGTCCGTGGGATCCGAAGGAGTTCAAGGTAGAGGATTCGGCATTCGGGTTCATCACGATGGAGAACGGCGCAACGATTATTTTGGAATCCAGCTGGGCCCTTAACGTCGTTGAGACTGGCGAAGCCAAAGCCGTGCTGGCGGGTACCGAAGGCGGAGCTGACATGAAGGACGGTTTGCGTATTAACGGCGAGAAAATGAGCAGATTGTATGAAACCAAAGTGGATTTGAATGCCGGCGGCGTAGCGTTCTATTCCGGTTCCAAGGAAAATGATGCGGACCGTGAAGCCAGAATGTGGCTGGAGGCTATAATTGAGGATAAGGACCCTGTGGTTAAGCCGGAGCAAGCGTTTGTGGTAACGCAAATTCTGGAAGCGATCTATGAATCGGCGAAGACCGGAAAAGCGGTTTACTTCGATAACTAAATCTTACAATCACTACTAATACTTAGATAAACCAGGAGGTATACAATGAAATTAGGCGTATTTATGGTATTGCTGAGCGGACGTAAATTTGAGGATGCTTTGGACTACGTGGCATCCAAGGGACTTAAAGCGGTTGAGATCGGAACAGGCGGTTATCCGGGAAACGCGCATTGCAACCCGGCCGAGCTGCTGGAGAATGAAACCGCGCTGAAAAACTTCAAAAATGCGGTAGAATCCCGTGGGTTGATCATTAGCGCACTGAGCTGCCACGGCAACCCGCTTCATCCGCAAAAGGCAATCGCGAAAGAGTTCCATGACACGTACGTAAAAACGGTAGAACTTGCCGAGAAGCTTGAAGTACCTGTTGTTAACACATTCTCCGGCTGCCCGGGCGACCATGAGGATGCTAAATACCCGAACTGGCCGGTTGCGCCTTGGCCTAACGACTACCAAGAGATTCTGACTTGGCAGTGGGATAACAAGGTCATTCCTTATTGGACCGAATGGGGTAAATTTGCCGCAGATCGAAATGTGAAGATTGGTTTGGAATTGCACGGCGGCTTCTCCGTTCATACGCCAGGCACGCTGCTCCGTTTGCGTGAAGCCGCAGGCGAAGTGATCGGTGCCAACCTGGATCCGAGCCATATGTGGTGGCAAGGGATCGATCCTGTTCAAGCGATTCAAATTTTGGGTCGCGAAGGGGCAATCCACCACTTCCATGCGAAGGATACAAGCATTGACCCGATCAACGTGAACAAACACGGTCTGACCGATATGCAGTCTTATGCCAACATGCTGGATCGCGCTTGGCAGTTCCGCAGCGTAGGCTACGGACATGATGTGAAGGAATGGGCGGATATGATGAGTGCCCTTCGTCTGGTTGGATATGATTATGTCGTAAGCATTGAACATGAAGATGGATTGATGTCCATTGAAGAAGGCTTCTCCAAAGCGGTGCAAAACCTTCAGCAAGTGCTGATCGAAGAGCCGCTCGGAGAAATGTGGTGGGTCTAACAGCGTAGAGGAATAGCCGAATAAGCAATTAGGGGGAACAGCAACATGCTTAACGTAACCATTTGGAATGAATTCGTACACGAGAAGATCCATGATGAGGTTCGCAGCGTTTATCCGGCGGGGATTCACACTGCTTTGGCGGAGGGTCTGCAAAATCCGGATTTCGTTATCAGAACGGCAACGCTTGATCAGCCGGAGCATGGATTGACGGACGATGTACTGGATTCAACCGATGTGCTGTTGTGGTGGGGGCATATGGCTCATGACCAGGTAAGTGACGAAATCGTAAGCAAGGTCGTAAAGCGCGTGCAGGATGGGATGGGTCTGATTGTTCTTCATTCCGGACATTTTTCCAAGCCGTTCAAAGCATTGATGGGCACAAGCTGCGATTTGAAGTGGCGCGAAGCAGGAGAACAGGAAATTATTTGGAGCGTGAATCCGACGCATCCGATTGCGGCGGGAATTACGGGGCCGATCATCATTGAGCACGAGGAAATGTACGGGGAGTTCTTTGATATTCCAGCCCCAGATGAGCTGGTATTTGTCAGCAATTTTGAAGGCGGCGAAGTATTCCGCAGCGGTTGCACGTTCAAGCGTGGTCATGGAAACATTTTCTATTTCCGACCGGGGCATGAGACCTATCCAACCTACTACAACCCCGAAGTGCTGAAAGTGATCACCAATGCGATTAACTGGGCTTATTCTACAGCAGGCAAGCAAACCTTTGGCAACAGTCAGCCGGTTCGCGCGCTTCCCGTTTTAGTCTAAGCTACAAGCAGCGTTTTTTTAAGAAGCAATGAGTTAACGAGTCGTTCAGGGGGCAATCCTTGAGCGGCTCGTTTTATCGTTGGCGGTGAAAGTTCACCGAAATGTTTTTGCCAGCTAGGGATAGAATATACCTAAGTATGGGGTATTGTTATGATATACAAGAAGGGGGGCTGTACACATGAGTGAAGTACAAAGCGCACCTGTAGATCCCGCAACCATCGCCATATGCCAGGCCAAGCTTGTCCATCAACCCGTTGAGGGCTTCCTGCTGGGGAGAGGAGTCCGCTTCGCCAAGATTATGTTTATCGGGGAAGCACCCGGCGCCCATGAAGTTCTGGAAGGCTTACCTTTTGTAGGGCAGGCCGGACAAGAGATGAATGCCTACCTGGAACGGCTGAACCTGACCCGGGAGCAAGTCTATATTACCAGTGCCATGAGAAGCAGGCCCTATAAGGAAAAGATAATCGTGAGGTCCACGGGCGAGCGTGTCATCAGCCGCTCCAATCGGACACCGACGAAGGCGGAAATATTGGCCCATGCACCTTTGCTTGATGAAGAGATCCGATGGGTTCGCCCACACATTATCGCACCCATGGGAAATACGGCGCTGCACCGGTTAATCGGAAGCCATGAAACGGTGACATCGCTGCACGGCAAACTGATGGAAGGCCCGGTCCAGCAAGCAGCAGATCCGGAGAATCCCGGTGGGGGCTATATGTTTTCAGTGGAAACCTATAAGATATTCCCTCTGTTCCATCCAGCGGCCGTACTGTATAATAGGAAATTATCCACTTTGATCGAGGAAGATTTGGATATTTTGGCTCGTATATTATGGGACAAACGCTGATTTTATGGGAAAAAGGGGCTAGGTGGTTTTCAGTTTCTCGGAAATGTGCTAAAATGAAACATACTTACAATTCGTAAGTTTTCTAGATTTTTGATTAAGCTTATGAGTTTCTATAAACAAGGTGACTTCGTAAAGAGGTGAAGGGATATGGAAGTTACAAATGTTACGATGTGTCCCCGTTTTGAATCTGCATTTTCTTTTCTGGGCAAACGGTGGAACGGTTTGATTATTCAAACGTTGATGAGCGGGCCTAAGCGCTTTAAGGATATTTCGAATTTGATTCCGTCCATGAGCGATAAAATGCTCTCCGAGCGGATGAAGGATTTGGAATGTGAAGGCATTTTGATTCGTCATGTCTATCCGGAAACACCGGTACGTATTGAATATGAACTGACTGAAAAAGGCAAAGCACTGCGTCCGGTGATGGAGCAAATTGCATCCTGGGCAGAACAATGGGTCGAAAGATGAGTCATCTTAAGACTCCCCTTGATGATTAAACCCTGGCATGAGACATCCTCATTTCAGGGTTTTTTTTCTAAATAGCAGTATGATTCCTGTTTCTTTACGGCAAGAATAGGTGGACATGCACCAAGCGGACGCAGCTGCTATATAATGTGAAAAACCCAGCAGCATATCAAGGAGGCGAGCCCATGACCAAGCGAACGTATATCTCCCGTTTCCATTATGGACAAGAGGACATCTCAGAACTTGAAAACGCTTCATTAAAAGTGCTTCATATTTTTGAGAAAACCAAGCGGATGCTGAGCCAGTATGTGCCGGACTCCCTGTGGCTAGCTGTGTCTGGAACAAGCCCGGAATCTGCAGAATCCGTTTACCCAAGCAGTGCCGATGCTGCAGGCATGTTTCAGAAATGGGTCAAAGCCCCCGGCGGATGGAAGTTCATTGGTTATGAAACCGATAAATTGAATGCGTCCACCGGGCAGAATATAGGACGAACGGGAAGATTCCTGCAGATGATCATCTGGTCACTCTATGAGAAAATCGCGATGCTGCATCCCATCCTTGGCAGCGAGCCGTTTTTTGACGGGGAAGAGCTGGATGTGATCGCGAATTATTTTGTGCCTACGTATATCAGCGCCGTACCGTTGGTGGAACAAGGAAAGGCCTTTAAGACCATTCAGGCCGACATTGTTCTGTATCAGGAGCATATTCAGGCACCTGCCGTCATTATGCAATCGGATCGTGGCTTATTGGAGGGGAACTGGATGACCGGGGTGAACCTGGACGCGAAGGGGTTTGCCGGGATTCGTCCTTATTTGAAGGTTCCTAACGGCGAACGAGCCTATATGGAAGCCGATATTATATAGAGAGCATTCTTCATCATAACCTTGTTCCGATGCGGACAGGGTTATTTTGTATATTTGTTTAAAATTTTAACGATTTATGTGAAATATATCACAAAAATTAATGACGTCAGACGATATAATTTATGTGAAAGGAACGGAATACCACGATCACTAGATAAATGTGTTGGGGAGGAATCGAACTTATGTCCAATATAAAGAGAGAAAAGTTAGTTGTCATTGGCAACGGTATTGCCGGGATTAGTACGGTCGAGCAAATCATTAAATTGGGTGGGAATTTTGACATCACCGTCATTGGACAAGAGCCTCATCCGAATTATAACCGCATCATGCTGTCGTATGTGCTGGAAGGCAGCAAAACATTGGATGACATTGTATTGAATGATTGGAAATGGTACGAGGATAACCATATCACTTTGCACACGGGTGCCACTGTAACTGCCATTGATGGAGAGCGCAAGGTCGTGACAGCCGACAACGGATTGACGGTGCCTTATGACAAAGTCATGATAGCTACGGGCTCGAAGCCCTTTATTTTACCCGTACCGGGAAGTGACAAAGAAGGCGTTATCGGTTTCCGAAACATTGCCGATTGCACGCAGATGCTTCAAGCCGCTAAGGCATACAAGAAAGCGGCTGTCATTGGCGGGGGGCTTCTGGGTCTGGAAGCGGCCAAGGGATTGGTCAGCCTGGGCATGGAGGTGACGGTAGTTCATCTCATGCAGGATTTAATGGAGAGCCAGTTGGACTCGATGGCATCCGGCATGCTGAAAAGGGAGCTTGAACAGCAGGGCATCAACTTCTTATTAGGCAAGCAAACAACCGAAATATTGGGAGATACCAGAGTTACGGGACTCCGGTTCAAGGATGGGGATGAGCTTGAAGCCGACCTGGTGGTTATGGCAGTGGGCATCAGAGCGAACACCGCGATCGCCCAAGCGAGCGGAATCGAAGTGAACCGGGGCATCGTAGTCAATGATTATCTTCAAACTTCCTGGCCGGATGTGTATGCGGTTGGCGAATGCTGCGAGCATCGGGGGGCATGCTACGGCCTGGTTGCGCCGTTGTTCGAACAGGGACAGGTATTGGCGAAGCATCTATGCGGCGTGGAAGGCAAGCCTTACGAGGGAAGCATTGTATCGACGAAGCTGAAAATCAGCGGGGTTGATGTATTCTCTGCCGGCGAGTTCATGGAGCAAGCCGAACACGCGGTGATCACCGCGAAAGATGATTGGCGCAAGACCTATAAGAAAATATTAATTCGCGACAATATCATCGTTGGGGCGATATTGTTCGGAGATGTGAGCGATTCGGCAAGCCTTCAATCCATGATTCGGAAAAAGACAGCCATGACGGATCAGATTTACGATTCGATCATGGGCACTGACAGTGCAGGGACAGGAAGCGCCAAGGCATTCTCGCTGGAGAAGATGCCCGATGATGAAATCGTATGCGGCTGCAACGGCGTAACCAAAAAAGCCATTGTGGATGCCATTACTCTCCAAGGCCATACGACAGTGGATGAGATTAAAGCATGTACAGGAGCTACCCGCTCGTGCGGCGGCTGTAAACCTGTCGTGGAGCAAATACTCCAGAGCGTATTGGGCGATGGCTTTAAGGCGGCAGGCAAACAAGGCATATGCCCATGCACAACGCTCGATCGGGACGAAATCGTCGCCGAAATCCGCGCCAAGGGGCTTACCACGACGAAGGAAGTCATGCATGTTCTGGAGTTCAGCAACCCGGAGGGCTGCTCGAAATGCCGTCCTGCCATTCATTATTATCTGGCGATGCTGAATCCGGTAACCCATCAGGAGGAGAGAGAATCCCGATTTGTCAACGAACGGATGAACGCCAACATTCAGAAAGACGGCACGTACACGGTAGTCCCAAGAATGTACGGCGGCGTTACCACACCGGAGGATTTGAAGAAAATCGCGGATGTATCGCTTAAATATAATGTGAAGGTCGTAAAGGTTACCGGCGGACAGCGTCTGGACCTCATCGGTGTTAAGAAGGAAGATTTACCGAGGGTTTGGGAAGAGCTCGATATGCCGTCGGGTTATGCTTATGCCAAATCGCTGCGGACCGTGAAGACCTGTGTAGGTTCCCAATTTTGTCGTTTCGGTACGCAGGATTCGATGGGCATGGGGGCATTCCTCGAGGAGAAATTTGAAAGACTGGATTTTCCGGCGAAATTTAAATTGGCGGTCAATGGATGTCCGCGAAATTGTGCCGAGTCGTGCACAAAAGACATCGGGATCGTTGGCAATGACGGTGGATGGGAAATATTCGTTGGAGGCAACGGCGGAACGAAAGCGCGTCTGGCTGATTCGTTCTGCAAAGTGAAAACGGATGAAGAGCTGATCGAAATCTGCGGAGCCTTGATGCAGTATTACCGTGAAACCGGCAAGTACCTGGAGAGAACATCGGAGTGGGTGGAGCGCTTGGGACTGGAACAAATCCGAGCGGTTATCCTGGATGATCCCAAGCAGCGTAAGGAACTGGTGGAGAGAATTGAGCTCGCCCTGCAGCAAGTCGAGGATCCTTGGAAGAAAGTGCTGAACGACGAGAAGCTGCGCAATACGTTATTCGAGGATGCAAGACCGGTCAGCAGCAAATAAAAGAGGGAGGAACATACTTCCCTCTTGCCGCCTGAACAAAGAGAGCTATTCGAAGTAAGGATGAGGATAGAAAAGAGAAGTGGAGGTTATATGTTATGGAAACCGGAAGATTTATTACGGTAGGGAATGAACATGATTTTCTGTCACAGCTCGGAAGGGTGGTCCAACTTGGAGACCGGGAGATTGCCGTCTTCCGGACTTCGGATCATCAATGGTTTGCGCTGGACAATCAAAGCCCACATCCAAAAGGAGGGCCGCTTTCAGAAGCCATCGTATCCGGGCACTACATCTACGATCCGTTATACGATTGGAAAATCGAGCTTTCAACCGGGCTCGTACAGGCTCCGGATCAAGGTCAGGTTCGTGTGTATCCGATTCGCGCCGTGGACGGAAGGGTTGAGGTGGGTGTTTAAGGCCAGCAATCGCATAATCAACAGACGATATCAAGGGGTGGTATCCCATGTTTAAAACCGATGTGGAAGCCGTCGTCAATGCCGCCGTCGGGAAAAAAGAGCAGATGAATAACAATCTGCTGCGCTATATGGTATCGGCTATGCTGGCGGGCGCGTATGTCGGCATTGGAATTGTATTGATCTTTAAGCTGGGGGCGCCGCTGGCAGCTGCCGGCTCACCTTTCCAATCCCTCGTTATGGGAGCTGCATTCGGAATTGCGCTCACGTTGGTGGTGTTCGCCGGATCCGAGCTGTTCACCGGGAATCATATGTTTTTTACGATAAGCACCTTATCCGGACGAACGACGATGGGGGATACGCTGAAAAACTGGGTACTCGTATTTATCGGCAATTTGGCTGGAGCGATTCTGCTCAGCTATCTGGTGTATGCTTCCGGCCTGTTCAAAGGCCTGGCGCCGGACCATCTCATCTTCACGGCTGCCGCCAAGAAAATGAATGATCCGTTTATGGAGCTGTTTTTCAGAGGCATCTTGTGTAACTGGCTTGTCTGTCTGGCTTTATGGATGGGGATTCGGGCCAAAGGAGAAACGACAAAGCTGATCTTAATATGGTGGTGTCTGTTTGCCTTCATTGCGACAGGGTACGAGCATAGCGTAGCCAATATGACACTTCTGACGCTTGCGACGATTTTACCAGGGCATCCCGAGACCATTTCCATCGGTGGATGGATCAGCAACATGGTGCCGGTCACCCTGGGGAATATGATTGGCGGCGGGTTGTTTGTAGGCATGGCTTACTGGTTTATCTCGTCGGGAAAAGGGAGCAAGCAAAAGTAGGCTGTCGTAGGCGGTAGCGAACCTTGGAGCGGAATGAATGATAGCTGTTGCATCCGCTGCCTTGGGGAGTCAGCCATAAAGATTCTCGGTTGCCCAAGCGGTTGACCGCTTCATTCACCGTGCGAACGAGATGTTGTGGAGGAATTCCATCCTCCAAGTTCATTGTCAGATGAAGTTTAACCTGATGAATAAACAAAGAAACCGTTCTTGGTTAATGGTCTGTCATTCTTCCATTTGCCAAGAAACGGTTTCTTTTTTGTATATTAATAGAGTGGGGGGATATCCGCTTTTTAGAGATGTCATCGCTGGAGCGAACGGGAGGGCGCTAGCATAAATAAGCTGTCCTCCTCAGTCATTGAACTGAAAGGACAGCTATGCGAATCTTGTCTTCCCAATCGTTTTACCGATGTTCCACGAGGTCAATCGCACCGAGCACGATATGAGCCAGTCCGAAGCCGAGAATACCGGTGGCGGCAAGTTTATACTTGCTGCCAAGCAGAGCGGCACCCGAAGCAGAAACCACAGTTCCAAGAACAGCAGGAATCAAACCTTCACGCATGCTGAGCACTCCCTTTAATTGGTTTGGAAAGACAAGGTTTATTGTAAGCAGATGACTGTAAATTATGCACAGAAGGGAGCAGGCCGGTTAAATCCGGCAGATTTCGTTCGGACACAGCTCGCAATGGCAGATTTCCTGCAGCATCGGAAGATCTTTAATGACAATCATCCCGCCGGCATATTCGATGGCATCTTTTTTGCGTAAGTCACTCAGCATCCGGTTCACGCTTTCTCGGGTTGCCCCAATCATGTTCGATAGATCGGTGTGGGTAATCTTCTTGTTGATGAGAATGGTATCATCCGCTTGATGCTGCCCGTAGGTATTGCTCAGACGGATGAGCGTCGACGTTAAAGCACCGGGCTTTCCGTACATCATGAGATCACGGAATTTGGTCTGGGTGATGCGGTGGTGAATGCCCATCCACTTCATAAAATCAATGGCAAAGTCGCAATGCTGACAGATCAGCAGCTCCAGATCCTTGTGCTCGATGACTCCGACAACACTATCCTCAAGCACCTCTGCCGAGAAACTGTGGTTGTTGCTGAAGAATGGATCGGCTTGACCGACCATGTCTCCTGGATGGTACATATATAGAATAAGCTCTTTGCCTTCATCCGTCGATTTGGTTAATTTAATTCTTCCTTGTTTAACGAAGTACAGCTTGTCGGCGAAGTCACCTTCCCAGAACAAATGGGATCCTTCAGGGAGTACCCTTTCCTTCATGGTGACCAGCAGACGGTTGCGGTTTTGTTCCGAGAAGCACTGCGTGTTCCCTAAGTTTTCGATTTCCATTACATGGTCTACAGTATTCATGTTGGTATCCCCTAACATCCTAAAATTTGATCTGTTTAATCTTTAAATACATTATAACGTGAAAACATTCACTTTTGGGGGGGAATAAGAGGGAAATCGTGGCGAATTTTCAAACTTTGTGATCTCTTTCACTTGAAAGAAGGGAAAGACAGGTATGAATCACACAGAAAAGATAAATTTTAATATTGTGAAATATTTCACATGATTTTAGAAACAGCTGTGTTACGATCGAGGCGTAGAGAAGAAAGAAACACGAACCATGGGAGGATGAGAGATATGGCTGTGAGCAAAGGAACGGTTGAAGTTAAAGGACAAACGGCAGCAGAGTACATTCAGGGTCTGATTGACAAGGCGAATCGGGCCAAAGAAAAGTTTATGGAATTGAATCAGGAGCAAGTCGACGGGATTGTACAGGCGATGGCCATGGCAGGCCTTGAGAAGCACATGCAGCTGGCGAAGATGGCGGTTGAGGAAACGGGACGCGGCGTGTACGAAGACAAAATCATCAAGAACCTGTTTGCCACAGAGTATATCCACAACAGCATCAAATATGACAAGACGGTGGGTATCATTGAAGACAACGCTTATGACAGCTTTCAAAAAATAGCGGAACCGATCGGGATTATCATGGGGATAACACCGGTAACCAATCCGACGTCCACGACGATATTCAAAGCGCTGATCTCCATTAAAACAAGAAACCCGATCATTTTCGGATTCCATCCATCCGCTCAGGCCTGCAGCCGGGAAGCTGCGCTGATATTGCGGGATGCCGCCGTGAAGCAAGGTGCTCCTGCCGATTGCATCCAGTGGATCGAAGCTCCTTCCATGGATAAAACCAATGCGCTCATGAATCATCCTGACGTCGCCTGTATTCTGGCTACGGGCGGTTCGGCGATGGTTAAGGCGGCATACAGCTGCGGCAAGCCGGCCCTCGGCGTAGGACCAGGTAACGTGCCCTGCTTTATAGAGAAGAACGCCGATCTGGATCAGGCGGTGAACGACTTGATTTTGTCCAAGACCTTTGATAACGGCATGATCTGCGCTTCGGAGCAGGCTGTCATTATCGAGGAGCCTATATATCATACAGCGAAGAAAAAAATGATCGCCAGCGGCTGTTATTTCGTCAACAAGGAAGAGCTGGCGAAGCTGACTGCGCATGCGATGGTATCGGAGAAATGTGCGGTCAATCCGTCCATCGTCGGAAAGCCGGCCGCTAAAATTGCCGAGGCATGCGGTTTCGAGGTGCCGGAAAGCACCAAGATCCTGGTCGCCGAGCTGGAAGGGGTCGGTCCGGCTTATCCGTTGTCCGCCGAGAAGCTGAGTCCGGTTCTGGCCTGCTATAAGGTAAAGGATGCCGAGGAAGGCATAACCCGCGCAGAAGAGATGGTTGCTTTTGGCGGCATGGGTCACTCGTCGGTGATACACTCGCACAATGAGGACATCATCATGAAATTCTCGGATCGGATGAAAACCTGCCGCATCCTGGTGAACCAGCCTTCTTCGCAAGGCGGCATCGGCGATATCTACAACACGAACCTGCCATCGCTGACGCTGGGCTGCGGTTCGTATGGACGTAATTCCACTTCGTCGAACGTGACGGCTGTCAATCTAATCAACGTGAAAAGGGTGAACCGCAGAACCGTGAATATGCAGTGGTTTAAAGTGCCGGACAAAATTTACTTTGAAAAAGGTTCCACGCAGTATCTTGCGAAAATGCCGGAAATCACCCGTGTCGCGATCGTTACCGACCCCATGATGGTGAAGCTGGGTTATGTGGAGCGGGTGGAGCACTATCTGCGTCAGCGCAGAGTGCCGGTAGCCATCGAAGTCTTCTCGGAGGTCGAGCCGGATCCTTCGACAACGACCGTAGAACGCGGAACGGAGATGCTTGCCAGGTTCCAGCCGGACTGCATCATCGCCCTCGGCGGCGGATCGCCAATGGATGCAGCCAAAGCCATGTGGCTGTTCTATGAATATCCGGATACGGACTTTAACAATCTGAAGCAAAAATTCATGGATATCCGCAAACGGGTCTATAAATATCCGAAGCTTGGACGGAAGGCAAAGTTCGTTGCCATTCCAACAACGTCGGGAACGGGCTCGGAAGTGACTTCGTTTGCCGTCATCACGGACAAAGGGCTGGGGAATACCAAATACCCGCTGGCTGACTATGAGCTGACACCGGATGTGGCGATTATCGATCCGGAATTTGTGTACACCTTGCCTAAAACGGCGGTAGCCGATACCGGTATGGACGTTCTGACACATGCAATTGAAGCCTACGTATCGGTGATGGCCAGCGATTACACGGATGGGCTTGCCATCAAGGCCATACAGCTGGTGTTCCAGTATCTTGAGCAGTCGGCGCTTACCGGTGACAAGCTCGCCCGCGAGAAAATGCATAATGCTTCGACACTTGCCGGCATGGCTTTTGCGAATGCGTTCCTGGGCATCAACCACAGTCTTGCGCATAAGTGGGGCGGCCAGTATCACACGGCACACGGACGCACTAATGCTATCCTGATGCCTCACGTCATCCGTTACAACGCCAAGAAGCCAACGAAATTCGCGGCATGGCCTAAATACACCCATTTTGTAGCTGATAAGAGATATGCTGAAATCGCACGGATTCTGGGGCTGCCGGCAAGAACGACGGAAGAGGGCGTAAACAGTTTGATTGCCGCGATCCGGGAGCTGAACAGCAAGCTCGGTATCGAGGAGTCGTTCCAGCAGCTTGGCATCGATCCTAAAGATTTCGAGAAAAATGTTGAGCATTTGGCGGATCGGGCTTTTGAAGACCAGTGCACAACGAGCAATCCGAAGCTGCCGCTGGTGACAGAGCTCGCAGAAGTTTACCGCAACGCATTCTACGGCCGGTTCTAAATAGGATAGGTATTGAACGCCGATCATGAAGAACTGTGAAGGTTTTGAGGTAAGGTATGCGAGACCAGGACCAGAGTGATAAAAATCACGGGAAAGTATAAGTTTGTGATTATTATCACAGATACAAGAGATCAACAGGACTACAATAAAGGTGTAGAAGGAAGCTGAATCTCAGATCTTTGATATAGAAGCTTGAAGGCACAAGGCGGGGTAGTTGCATCATTGGTCGTGAAAATTATCACATGTAAAGATCTGAGATAGATCAAGGTGTGGCCCCGCCTGTCCTTGCAAGCCCCAGCAAATCTAGGAGGGATTCGATATGTCGGTGATTGAAAAAGAAGCAGGCTGGAAAGGTTTTAAATCAGGTAAATGGACCAAGCGAATTGACGTTAATGATTTTATTGCAGAGAACATTGCTCCCTATTATGGCTCTGATGAATTTTTGGCAGGACCCACGGATAACACCAAAGCGCTGTGGGATATCGTATCGGATTTAACCAAGAGGGAACGGGACAACGGCGGGGTTCTGGACGTGGATGTCCATACACCTTCAACCATCACCTCCCATCAACCTGGCTATTTGGATAAGGATAAAGAACAGATTGTCGGCGTTCAGACCGATGAGCCGTTCAAGCGCTCGATTCAACCTTTTGGCGGGATCCGGATGATGATTGATGCGTGCAACGCATACGGCTTTGAAATGCCGCAGGCAGTTGTGGACATCTTTAACGGCATCCGCAAAACGCATAATCAAGGCGTGTTTGACGCCTATACTCCTGAGATGAGAGCAGCGCGCAAGGCCGGGATTATTACGGGACTTCCTGATGCGTACGGTCGCGGACGTATCATCGGTGACTATCGCAGAATATCGTTATACGGTGTAGATGCACTGATTCAGGACAAATTGAGAGAACTCGCCGAGCTTGAAGTGGATGCCATGGATGAGCCGGTTATCCGTTTGCGCGAAGAATTGTCTGAACAAATGCGGGCACTCAAGGAACTGAAGGAAATGGCGGGTATGCACGGTTTTGACATTTCCAAGCCTGCGAATACGGCGAAGGAAGCATTCCAGTGGTTGTATTTCGGTTATTTGGCTGCGATCAAGGAACAGAATGGCGCTGCGATGTCGCTTGGCCGGGTATCTTCTTTCCTTGATATTTATATTCAGCGGGATCTGGCTGAAGGCAAGCTGACGGAAGAGACAGCCCAGGAATTGGTCGACCATTTCGTTATGAAACTTCGGATCGTGAAATTCCTGCGTACGCCGGATTATAACGAGCTGTTCAGCGGGGATCCGACGTGGGTGACGGAATCCATCGGCGGGATGTCGGTAAACGGTGAGACGAGAGTGACCAAGAACAGCTTCCGCTTCCTGCACACCCTGTACAATTTGGGACCTGCTCCGGAACCGAACTTGACGGTGCTGTGGTCGGAGAAGCTGCCGGAAGCCTTCAAAAAATATTGTTCGAAGGTTTCGATTGAAACCAGCTCGATTCAATACGAGAATGATGATCTCATGCGTCCGATCTACGGAGACGATTACGGCATCGCCTGCTGTGTATCCGCCATGCGCATCGGGAAGCAGATGCAGTTCTTCGGAGCCAGAGCGAACCTCGCCAAAGCGCTGCTGTATGCGATCAACGGCGGTAAGGATGAGAAATCCGGCGCCCAGGTTGGACCGGAATATCCGGCCATCACCGCCGAGGTTCTGAGTTATGATGAAGTCATGAAGCGATTCAAGCCGATGATGGAATGGCTCGCTAAGCTCTATATGAATACACTCAACGTTATCCATTACATGCATGACAAATACAGCTATGAACGGATTGAGATGGCGCTTCACGACCGGGATATCCTGCGCACGATGGCATGCGGCATCGCAGGCCTGTCCGTAGCAGCGGATTCACTGAGCGCGATTAAATATGCGAAGGTGAAGCCGGTACGCAATGAGCAAGGGATTGCGGTGGATTTTGAAATCGAAGGCGAGTTCCCTTGCTACGGCAACAACGATGATCGCGTGGATAGCATCGCCGTTGAGTTGGTCGAGGCCTTCATGAGCATGATTCGCAAGCACAAGGCTTACCGTGATGCCATGCCGACCCAATCGGTGCTCACGATTACGTCGAACGTCGTATACGGCAAGAAGACAGGAACCACGCCGGATGGACGCAAGGCAGGCGAGCCGTTTGCTCCGGGCGCGAATCCGATGCACGGACGCGATAAGAAGGGAGCTCTCGCTTCGCTGACCTCCGTGGCCAAGCTGCCTTATGAGGACAGCCTCGACGGCATCTCGAATACGTTCTCGATCGTGCCAAAAGCACTTGGTAAAGAGAGTGATATCCGTGTGAACAACCTGGTTTCGATGCTGGACGGTTATTTTGGCAGCAAAGCGCACCATCTGAACGTCAACGTATTTGACCGGGAGCAGCTGATCGATGCGATGGAGCATCCGGAGAATTATCCGCAGTTAACGATCCGGGTATCCGGTTATGCGGTCAACTTCGTCAAACTGACGCGCGAACAGCAGCTCGATGTCATCAACCGTACGTTCCACGGATCGATGTAAGAATGGAAGACAACCATAGCGGATACAGAAAGGATGACGCACCATGCTAAAAGGTCATGTACACTCCATAGAAACGTTCGGAACGGTGGACGGTCCGGGTATCCGCTTTGTGCTCTTCATGCAGGGCTGCCTCTTGAAGTGTCAATACTGCCATAATCCGGATACCTGGGGACTGCATGAAGGACGCGAGATGACGGTGGAGGACGTGCTGGCTGAGATTGAACCTTATCTGAGCTACTACCGTTCATCGGGCGGCGGGTTAACCGTCTCCGGCGGTGAGCCGACATTGCAGTATCCTTTTGTCACAGAGCTGTTCAAGGAAGTAAAGCGCCGGTGGAATTTGCATACGACTCTGGACAGCAACGGCTATAATGAACCGGAGAAAATATCGGAATTGTTGGAGTTTACCGACTTGGTGCTGCTTGATCTGAAGCATATCAACGACGAGAAGCATATTAAGCTTACCGGGAAGTCCAATGAAAGGACGTTAAAGACCGCCCGCTGGCTGTCTGACCATGATCGGAACATGTGGATCCGGCACGTCTATGTGCCGGGCATCCATGATAGCGAGGACGACTTGATTGCACTCGGTCAATTCATCCGGACGCTGCACGGCGTGGAGAAATTCGAAATCTTGCCTTACCATCAGATGGGCGTGTACAAATGGAAGGAGCTCGGCATGGCTTATCCATTGGAGGGCGTGCCTTCTCCGTCCGAGGAAGAAGTGGCACGCGCTTACCGGTTGATTGGAGAGATACCCGAGAAAATACAGACTGTCCAGAATTAATGCCACCCGTATAATACTAAACATAATATGTTACAATTAATAACAATAACCTTTCCTAGATATGGAAGGGTTATTGTTTTTTGTAGAGGATTTTATCCCTTGGATAGAAAAATATCGACCTATCGAAAAGTGGAATCGCTTTCTATAATGAAGATGTAAGGAAAGCGCCTATCAAGTATACAAACACTTCGGGAGGGTCAAAGACAATGAAGAAAAAGGGTCTGGCTTTATTAATGTCGCTTCTGTTCGTCTCATCCACGCTTTTGTCTGCATGCGGCGGCGGTGACAAGGCAGCAGAAAAACCGTCAGGTGGTTCGGAAGGAACGGTGAGCAATGAGCCGTTTGAAATCACCATTCGCCATACGCAAGTAGGTGAATCCAAGAAATTCCGTCTCGCATTGCTGAACGATGTTGTCAGTAAAACCGAAGAGGCGGTACCCGGGCTGAAAATCAAGCTGGACGCTGTAGACTCTGAAGTGAACCGTAAAGAGAAGTTGAGAGGCGAGATGGCAGCCGGTAAGCCGCCGGAAGTATTCGATGTGTTCGGCAGCCCGGATGCAGGCGTATATTCCAAAGAAGGCTTGATGCTCGATTTGACTCCGATTTTGGATGAACTCGGCATTAAAGACAAATTTACGACACTGGACCCGTTCACACATGACGGCAAGATCTACGGATTGCCAATTGGCGGTTCCATTGAAGGGATTTTCTATAACAAGGATTACTTCACACAAAAGGGCCTGAGTGTTCCAAAAACATTGGCCGAACTGGAGCAAATTGCCGAAACGATCAAAGCCGACGGCAAGATTCCTTTTGCGCAATCCTCCAAGGATGCTTGGATTCCACTCATGACCACGAATAACCTGTGGAGCTACTATGCAGGTGCGGAGGTTACTTACGGCTTCAAGACCGGAGAAACCAAATGGACGGATCCGAAAGTCGTGGAAGGCGTGAAGAAGCATCAGGAATGGGTTGAGAAAGGGTACTTCAAAAAAGGCGAGCTCGGCTTCGAATACGCGGATATGAGAAACCAAATGATCACCGGCGAAGCCGTCATGATGATGGACGGATCGTGGGCAAACTCCGTATTTCGAGATCCGGCTCAAGCAGGTGATATGGTAGGTAAGGTCGGCTACTTCAACTTGCCTCCGGTTAATGAAGGCGACCCTGTCATCGTCATGCAGGACGCAAACAACGGATATGGATTCTCCGCAGCGGTAGCAGAAGATCCTCGTAAACTTCAAGCGGTTAAAGAATTCATTAAAAATATGTGGACAGATGAAATGCAGCTTCGCGGACTGAAAGAAGACGGTGTACTGCCGGCCATGAAGATGGATCTGGCAACAATGAACTCCACTTCGGATGATCCGCTTATGCAGGACATTTTCAAAGGCGTCAGTGAGATCAACAAATCCTTCCCTGCCTTTGATGCACTTGTTCAAGCAGACGTGAACACCGCACTGAGCATGGGAATTCAGCAGGTTATCGGCGGCGAGCTTGATGCCGAGAAGATGCTGGAGAATGTGCAAGCAGCGCAAGAAGCGGCTAATGCTTCAGAGGAATAACTAAAATTCTAGACGAAAGGGCACCACCCGCTGCGGTACATGGGGGTGCCCTTTCGCCTAAACAACATCAGACATAAATACGGAGGTTACCATGAACAAAGCGCTGAGAAATCCTCTGATTTACATCGTTTTTGTGTTGCCGGCATTCTTGCTGTTTCTGGCTTTTTTCATATACCCGATCTTTACTGCGTTTGACAACAGTTTTACGAGCTGGAACGGCATCTCCAAAGATGTGAAGTACATTGGGTTCGATAACTATGTGACAGCTTTGAATGACGATGCTTTTTGGAAGGCTGTCAGGAACAACGTTTATTTCATTTTCTTTTCCTGTTTGATCCAGGTTCCGACAATCGTATTCTTCTCCCTGTTAATCGCAAACGTGAAGCGTTTGAAGGGGCTATATAAAACGGCGGTTTTCGCACCATCCATCATGTCGACGGCTGTGATCGGCATTTTATGGGGATTCATTTACAACCCGGACTTTGGTCTGATGAATGAGATTTTAGGGCTGGTTGGAATTGAACCCATCTACTGGTTATCGGATAGCAAATGGGCCATGATTGCCATCCTGATCACGAATGCGTGGCAATGGACCGGCTTTTACATCGTGATGGTGCTTGCCGCAATTTTATCCATACCCAAAGAGCTTGATGAGGCTGCGGCAATTGATGGAGCGACAGGCGTCCAAAGAGCAACCAAAATCACGCTTCCATTAATTATGCCAATTATCTCTGTTGTAATCATGCTTTCGATCGCGGGAGCCATGAAAGCGGCGGACATTATTCTGGTTATGACTAAGGGCGGGCCGGCCGGCTCAACCGACGTTATGGCGACATATATGATTCGATATGCGATTACGAGCTTCAAGCATGGCTTTGGCAATTCGATCGCCGTGCTGATCTTCCTCTTCACAATTGTCGTAACGGTGCTCTACCAGGTGCTGATCGCAAGACGCAACGAAAGGATTGAATACTGATGAGAGCAATAAAGAAACTGATCCCGCACATTTTTCTGATGGCATACTTGCTCGTCATACTGTATCCATTCCTGTTCGTCCTGTTCTCTTCCGTGAAGGTAGATAACCAGTCCATTGCAACGAACCCTTTTGGTTTGCCTAGCACGCTGGTATTTGATAACTATGTGAACGCATGGGTGAGCGCCAAGATTAGCACGTATTTCTGGAACAGCTTATACATCGGCGTGCTCTCAGCTTGCTTGTCGATTCTGTTTGCAGCGATGCTGGCCTTTGCCGTGACGCGGATGAGATACAACCGGATCAGCGCCATCGTCTTTCAATGTATTTTGATAGGCATGCTGATTCCGAATAACTCTCTCATGCTGCCGATATATGGCATGATGAGGCAGTTGGATATTTTGAATACGCATATGGCTCTGATTCTTCCGTATGTTGCCAATGCCATCCCGTTCTCGGTTATTATACTGGCTGCCTTTATGCGCTCGCTGCCCGGTGAAATCGAGGAGGCTGCGGTTATTGATGGATTGAGGTCCGGAGGGTTGTTTGCTAGAATTATCTTACCTCTGACCGTTCCGGCCATCGTTACCGTATTTATCATCAATTTCCTGGGTAACTGGAACGAATTCTTGCTTGCTAACTACTTCCTATCGAATGATGAACTGAGAACGCTGCCTGTCGGAATGGTCGGTTTCAGAGACGCCTACAATATGAACTACGCACAAATGTCTGCGGGTATCATATTCAGCGTGCTGCCGGTCCTTATCATTTATGCCGTTCTGCAAGAGAAGATCATTGAAGGTGTCACCGCAGGAAGCGTCAAGGGGTAATCCTAGGAGCAGGAGCATGCGTATGAATTTGCGGAACAAACTATTCACGGCCTTTTTGGGGCTCATTATTATTCCGTTATTTGTGCTGGGCCTATTTACATTCTTTATTACCTACAATTCGATAGAGGAAAAGTACAGCCAGCAGGCCGAATATTCGCTCAAAGCGATCAGCTACAGCATTCTGAGCGTGTTTAAGGAGATGGAGTACGTCACGGATAACGGGATTGCCACCTCCGTCTTCGCCATGGCGCTGAACGCCAAGGATCCCGATGCGCAGAACCTGATTAAGGAATCCAATGCGGACCAGCTGAAATTGAACGACAGACAGCGGAGCTTTCGGAATCTTTTATATAATCATCCAGCGATCAGTTATGCGTTTTTATATCATTTTAATAAAGAGTCATCACCGATTCCTATATTCAGTAAAGAAGATTTCAGGACGCTGCCTTATGAAGAGTTTAAGAATAGTCCCTTATATGAAGAGGTGGTTCAGCTTAACGGAATTCCCAAATGGCTGGCTCCGCACGAATTTCCGGAATTAACGGGGGCGGAACCGGTATTTACGCAGATCAGGCTGATTAAGGATGTCACGACACTCCGCAAACTGGGGATTCTTGTGGTCCAGATCAAGAGGTGGGAGTTTGAAGAGATTTTCCGTAATCTGACACTGCCTAACAATCTGCAGAACACATCTTTTATGTTGGTCAACAATGAAGGCTTCATTTTATTTGACCCAAAAAACGATATGGATGGTCAAAATATCAGCCAATATATGAAGCGTGACGTTGAGTTTAAGCAAGGCTACCAAAGCTTTAAAGCCAAGTTTAACGGCAAAGAGAATATTGTTTCCATCTATCATCTGAATGATTACGGCTGGAATCTCGTCTCGGTAACCGACTGGAACTCGCTCTCACAGGAGGTTACCTCCTTTGCCAAGTGGTTCTTCGTCATTATGGGCCTCTGTCTGGTTACCGCGATTGTGTTCAACCGTCTATTCATGAATCGGATTACCGGGACGATCGCTGTTATCGTGCGGTTTATGCGCCGCGTGGAGGATGGGGATTTGAACGCGAGAGTTGAAGAGAAGGGAGAAGATGAACTGCTGCTGCTGTCGAAAGGGTTCAACAACTTGATGAACCGGATCAACAATCTGTTTGCGCAGATCAAAAAGGAGCAGAGGCAGAAAACCGACGCGGAGATGCGTGTGCTGCAAGCGCAGATTAAGCCGCACTTCCTTTTTAACACCTTGGAATCGATCAATGTTCTCGCTGTCCAGAATGAAGGACGCAAGGTCAGTGAGATGGTTTACCGGCTTGCCAGCATCTTGCGGATCAGTATACAGGACAAGGAAGAAATTACGCTGGATGAAGAAATCAGGCACTTGCAGAGTTATCTTGAAATCCAGAAGTTTCGGTTCGAGGACCTGTTCGAATACGAGATTGACGTGCCGAAAGAGCTTATGCACAGCCGCATCTTGAAGCTGACGCTGCAGCCGCTGGTTGAGAACAGCATACAGCATGGCTTTGAAGGCATTTCTTATACGGGATGGATACGGATCTCTGCATGGAAGGAGCTCGGTAATGTCATCATTCGGGTAGAGGATAACGGACTCGGCATGACCTCTGAGCAGTTGTCCATGTTTGAATATATGGTGTCCGAGGATAACGGATCCGAACAGACGACGATGCAGAATCTCAAAGTGAACCAGGAACGGCGGGGACTTGGACTGCGGAGCGTGGCTGACCGGCTTAGAATTCAGTATGGGGATTATTACGGTCTGTTCATATGCTCAAGCCGCCCCGGCGGCACCGTTATACAATGCGTCATACCCAATTATGATAGGGGGGAAGGGCAGCATGTTGAAGGCATTATTAGTTGATGATGAGGCTCCCATCCTGAACAATCTCAGCAAGGTTCTGCCTTGGGAAGAGATGGGCATGAAGGTTGTCGGACTTGCCCGAAGCGGGATGGAAGCACTTGAAGTAGCGGACCAGTATAATCCCGATCTGATCCTGTGTGATATCCGGATGCCCGTCATGGATGGACTGTCCTTTATTACGAAGATCCGGGAGAAAGGAAGCCGGGCGGAAATCTTTTTGCTGACGGGGTATCAGGAGTTTGAATATGCACGGGAAGCGATTAAGCTGGGCGTCAAAGACTACATCAGCAAGCCGATTCATTACGGGGAACTCGAGATGAAGATTCGGGAGATCGGGGAGGAGATCCGCAAGAAGAGGGCGAAAGAGAAGTATTACAGCACCGTTTCGCTTATTGATGAGGCTCCGAATCCCGAAGCTGTAAAGAAAACGCCGGAACAATTGGTAACGTCTGCTCTGGAGTATATCAATACCCATATGGGACAGGATTTGGGAATTGAGGAGCTTTCGGAGCATCTGGGCATCAGCTCCAGCTACTTCTGTTTATTGTTCAAGAACCATGTCGGACTTACCTTTGTGGAGTACTTGACGAGACAGCGGATGGAGGCTGCCAAGTTCCTGCTGGTGAACAGCGATAAGAATATCGCTCAGATCGGCTCCTTTGTCGGTTACCATGAGCGGCGGTATTTTACCAAGGTATTTCAAAAGGCTACCGGCATGACGCCATCCGAATTTCGGGAAATGTCCGGGGAGGCAACGGTATAGGTTTTGAAAGGACCCATGCAGGCTGCTAAAGTCATCACTAGGCCAATCCCGCCTGGCTTGCAAAGTCCTTTAAATTGATGGAAGGTAGGTATGGAATCAATGAAATGGACGGCAGCAGATTTATCGTTAGAACAAAAGGTAGGACAAATGTTTATATGCGGCTTCAACGCACTGACGCCGAATGAGCATGCCAAAATCCTGATCGAACAATATCAGGTCGGGGGCATCTGCTATTTTCGCCGGAACGTGAAAACGCTGCCTCAACTTGCCGAGCTGTCGGAGTCCTTGCAGCAGCTCGCATCGGACAGCCGAAAGTTCCCGCTTCTGATCTCGATTGATCAAGAGGGCGGTATGGTTGCACGAATTGATCATGAAGGCATCAGCCGCATTCCGGGGAATATGGCGCTTGGAGCAGCGGGCAGCGCGGAGGATTCGTACAGGGCAGCGCAAATCGGGGCGCGCGAATTGCGTTCACTCGGTGTAAACATGAATTTCGCTCCTTGCCTCGATGTGAACAACAATCCTCGTAATCCGGTCATCGGCGTGCGTTCCTTCGGCGAAGATCCCCAAGCTGTTGCCGCTCTTGGGACTGCGGCGATTAAGGGATACCAGGAAGAAGGCGTATCCGCTACGGCTAAGCACTTCCCGGGGCATGGCGACACTAGCGTCGATTCTCATCTCGGGCGGGCTTCTGTACCGCATGATTTGGAACGGCTCCGCAGCGTGGAATTGTATCCGTTCGCGCAAGCGATCCAGGGCGGCGTGGATGCCATCATGACGGCTCACGTCAGTTTCCCGGCGATAGAGCCGAGTGATCTGCCTGCTACGCTCTCTCATGCCGTGTTAACGGGCTTGCTGAGGGAAGAGATGGGGTTTGAAGGACTGATCGTAACGGACTGCCTTGAGATGCATGCAATCTCCAAAGAGTACGGAATTCCGGAGGGCGCGATACGCGCGATCGAAGCGGGTGCGGACTGCGTACTGGTCAGCCATAATCTATCCGAGCAGACGGCGGCGATTACGGCCGTCATTGAGGCTGTCCGCAGCGGAAGACTTTCAGAAGATCTGATCGATACAGCTGTAGAGCGGATATTGACGCTTAAGCAGCGTAATGCGAAGCTCGCAGAAGAGCTTCCGGTCTACCCGATTGGCGAGGTTGCGGAAGAGACCAAACAATGGCTGGCTCAAATCGCAGGCAGAGGCATCACGCTGGTGAAAGACGAAGGGCAGCTGCCTCTTAAGCCGGAGCAGGCCGTCGCGGTGATCTGGCCTGAACTGCTTCAGGCAACCCAGGTGGATGAAGCATGGAGCAAGAGCTACACCTTAGGGGATGCCTTGAGAAGTTACGGGGTTCAGGCAGACGATCTGCGTGTCGGAACGGATATGTCCGATGAAGAGGTAGAGCAAGCCGTTAAGGCAGCTGAAGGATATAACCAGATTGTAGTCGCTACGTACACCTCGGAGAGCCGTCTTCCCGCTGGCCAGCAGAAGCTGGTGAACAAGCTGGCTGAACTTGAGGATGTGGCACTTGTTATCGTCGCTACCCGTAATCCCTATGATATCAATGATCTTCCGCCGGTTCCGACGTATGTGTGTTGCTACGAGAACACACCTTATTATATGAATGCAGCCGCGGGCGTCTTGATAGGACAGGTTACGCCTGAGGGTAAGCTCCCGGTAGGGATCAGCGCGACTTATCCGCTAGGCTGGAGATGTAATGAGGACTATGTCAATAATTAAATAAAGGTTGCTGGAACCGGAGTCTTCCTACCTAGGAATGCTCCGGTTTTCCTATTTTCCAGCCATTTCTGAGCAACTTTTTGGGAAAGTCCGCGTCTAATAGTATGTCCAATAGAGGCAGACAGACTATACTGAGAGTTTTAAAGGAGTAGAGAATGAATTTCAAGAGAATCTCGATGATTACAGTCCTTGCCGCGGCCCAGGTATCCATGGCATTTCCCGCGGCAGCTGAATCACCGGATATTACAGCTCCGGCGCTAAATAGCCAATCAGCGCTGCAGTCCCCGGTGGAAGGACAAAGCCAGCAAAGTGGAGAACAACAGACGGACTTGCAGCAAGCGGAGGAAACATCGGCAACGCCAAAGGAAACACCTTCTGATTCAGTCGAAGGCACGATTAGCGATCCGAATGCCGAACCTTCTGCATCAAATGAACAGCAGGAGGACACGCAAAACGATCCTTCCGATAATGAGGTAGCAGAGAACGAAGAGGGCAGCTCGTCCGGAGACAAACCCGAAGTCAGCACTTCCAAGTTTTCTGCGAATGAACTTGTTCTGATGATGAACAGCAATGTGATGTACCATAACGGCAAGAAATACAAAGCGGGACAGCCGATGGCTGTGAAGCAAGGGGTATCCTATGTCGCCATTCGCGCCATGGTTGAACGTGCAGGACTGAAGCTGTCTTACGATAACAAAACGAAGGAAACCATCATCCTTAAGGATGGAAATGAACTTCGGTTTACGACAGGAAGCAGCCATTATAAAGTCAACGGACAGGTACGTCCGATGAAAGGCCCTGCCTACCAGAGCAACAATGTGTTTATGGTTCCGTTAACCGCAATCACGCAAGCGCTTGATATCCCATACCAGGTGAACCAGCCCGAGAAGAAGGTTATTCTCGATTTATCCGGTATGGGCAGCGGCAACAATAACGGCGAACAGCCAGGCGGAAATAACGGCGGGGGCTCTGGCAGCGAGGTTCCGAATATACCGAACCTGGGTCCGAATGACCTCATCCTGATGATGAACAGCAACAAGATGTATCAGAACGGGAAAGCGTATACGGCAGGTCAGCCGATGGCAGTAAAGAACGGCGTATCCTTTGTTGCCATTCGCTCCCTCGTCGATCGTGTCGGCTTGAAGCTGACTTATGACGGAAAGACAAAGGAAACGATTATCATCCGCGGAAACGATGAGCTTCGTTTTAAGACGAACAGCAGCGTGTACACCGTAAACGGGGTCAGAAAATCGATGAAGGGACCTGCATACCAGTCCAACAATACGTTCATGGTGCCGCTGACCAGCATCACGCAGGCGCTGGACATCACCTATCGGGTGGACCAGCCGAACAAACGGGTTATTCTTACCCTGAGCGCAAAGCCCGTAGCTTCCTTCACGGTGCAGCCTGGTGAGATCCTTGCCGGACAAACAAGGGTTACGTATAAGACGAATGCCTATTCGCCGACGGGCCTGGCTATAGTTGACGAGCATTGGGAAGGCCGGGAAGAGATTTTTGACGAACCCGGCGTGCATACGGTTTCCTACTCGGTACAGGATTCCAGCGGGGAGTGGAGCGACCCGTATATATTGAGCATCCAAGTATCCGCACCGAATACGCCGCCTGTTGCCATGTTCGAAACGGATAAACAGGAATATAAGATCGGTGAGAAAATAACGTACATGAATATGAGTTATGACAACGATCCTGGCGATGAGCTTACGTATAAGTGGGAAAACAATGATCAGGCCTTTTTTACGGCAGGACCGCATAAAGTGCTGTTGATTGTTACCGATAAACATGGAGCGACCAGCTCATACGAGAAGATTATTAACGTAACGAGCGAAGTATTGTACACGCGTGATCAATTCAATCAATTGTTTACGGGCATCGGCGACAAATACACCTTTGACGGATCCGCTGTGCCGACATGGAATCTGATGCCGATTACAAGAAGCTCCGAACCTTATCTGTTGATCCGCAGCAACTCTCCGGAAACCGTCTATCAAGAGGGCATCGTCTACCGCGAGGTCGGCAATGCCAGCACGCGGTTTATGATTCACCACTTGAACGCAACCGGGAAGAACATGAAGATGTACGTCGTCGCCACCAATATCAACACCATGACGGCGCGTCTGACAACCGAGTATACGGGAATAGGCGGTCCGATTAATATTCCGACTGCCACGGGAAAAGCGGCTGTTCAGCGCTACCTCGAGTCCATGCAATCAGCTGATTCATTCAAGACGATCTCGCTCGCCCCTGGGGAAAGCCGGGTCATTCTGCAAGACTTGAGCGCGCAAACCATGAAGAATCAGCAGGTGCTCTCCATGTTTGCTGATCTCTATTCGGATTCGCCGATCCGGTATGATGTCATCATGATTGATGAAGCCAAGGATCCGATTCAAAAGCTTCCTTACCTGAAGCTCCATCCGAGCGATGGCGTTCATAACCGGGGAACGTACCCGGACTCGACACGGATCATTGAATCCTATGATCTGGTTGGCAACACGCCTACCCGTCTCGCGCTTGGTGACAAGACAAACGATCCGAATCTGGAAGGATATGATGGCATTAACGGTTCATATCAATCCAATGCCGGGAACTTCGGCGTACTGTACAAAATCAAGCTGCACCGCGTAGCGCCCAATACGCTGATCACGCTGAATCCGCGCGGAGGCAAATACATGGGGGCGATGATGGTGAACGGAAATATCATTCAGACGCCGAATACAAGCGGAGGCGCTGTATCTGCACCGAATGAAGCTGCCGTTCTCTATCGGACGGGGAATTACGAGCAGACCGTGGAAATTCTGTTTACGGCGGCACCGGGAAGCAGTTTGCCAATCAACATTCTGTTGCAGCCGCTTCCGCAAGTGAAGAACTAATCCATTATTTATTCATAATAAAGGGACAGCCTTACAGCCAGCACATGGTTAGGGCTGTCCTTTTTGTTGGCACTCTCCAAGGGATCACGTCAAATGCCGATCGTTTCGGGTTCCAGCGGCGCAGTACCTTGGAAGCGTTTAGCCTATACACAACCGCTTTCATTGACGCTGTCTTATTTTTCAGGCATTATAAGAAGAGAGTATCTTCAAGTAGAGGAGGCTACCTCCGTATGCTTACGACGGAACAGATCATCGACGCCATGTCGGAACATGGGCTGCGCATTACCGATCAGCGCAAGACGCTTGCCAAATTGTTTGGGGAACATCCTGGATATTTGACGGCCAAGGATGTGTACGAATATATGGGCCAGAAGTACAGTGGTTTGAGCTTTGATACGGTGTACCGGAATCTTCGGGTATTGTACGAGTTAGGCGTATTGGAGCAGGTTGTGTTCGAGGAAGGCATCAAGTTTCGAGGACGCTGCAGCGAAGAACATCACCATCATCACATGATCTGCCTGCAGTGCCAGAAGACGTACCCGATTAAGTTCTGCCCGATGCAGCTGACCGATGCACCGGATGATTTCCAGGTGGTTCAGCATAAATTCGAAGTGTTCGGTTACTGCAGGGACTGCGGCAAGGACAATACCGATAAGGAAACGTCTCCAGCCAGTGGGGGAAAGCGGGATAGCCGGGCATGAGCACGGCGCGCAGAGTGGTGAAGGTGCCGATACACTTCTATCGGAAATTCATTTCTCCGTTGAAACCGGCGACCTGCCGATTCTATCCAACCTGCTCGGCCTATGCTCTGGAAGCGATTGAGGTGCACGGCGCGCTCAAGGGCTCCTGGCTGGCAGCCAAGCGAATAGGAAGATGCCATCCGTTTCATCCTGGCGGCATTGACATGGTTCCGCCGCGTAAGGATAAGGTGTCGTCTTCATTGACAGAGAAATAGCGTTTTTGGGGCATCCTACTCGATATGGGACGGAATGCAGCTGTCTTTAGACATAACAGTCCTTCGGATCGCGCTTAACCTTGACACGCCGCAGCCGGTTTGATTAAAATGTAAGAAATTATAGGTATATCCGAGGAAGAGATAAGTACGAAAAGCTTGCCTTGAACAGAGAGCCGGAGCAGCTGGAAACCGGTCTTGGCGAATTTCGGAAAATGGTCTTGGAGGATCCGCTTTTGAGCGCTGCAGTCCGGGTAATCAGACTGCCGTAAAGAAGCGGCGTGAGCCAGCGTTAATGGACTGCCGGATGACGGCAGACGAGCCTGTTACCCGTAAGGGGACAGGGAATTTGGGTGGTAACACGTGAGAACAACTCTCGTCCCATAGGGGCGGGGGTTTTTTGCTGTTTACTGCTGTTTTTCATCAAAAGAGATAGCCTGACACGACAATTCATTTCACGGTAAAGGAAGGTTACTATGGCAGACAAAAAGACGTTTTATATTACAACGCCAATCTATTATCCAAGCGACAAGCTGCATATCGGCCATGCTTATACTACGGTGGCCGGCGACGCCATGGCCCGCTACAAACGGCTTCGTGGGTACGATGTCCGTTATTTGACGGGGACCGACGAGCACGGACAGAAGATTGAACGCAAAGCGGCGGAGGCTGGAAAAACCCCGCAGCAGTTCGTTGACGACATCGTGGCAGGCATCAAGGACCTGTGGAAGAAGCTGGACATATCAAACGAAGATTTCATTCGGACCACGGAGCAGCGCCACACTTCGGTTGTTCAGGAGGTATTTGAACGTCTGCTGAAGCAGGATGACATCTACAAGGGTGAATACGAAGGCTGGTACTGCACGCCTTGTGAGTCATTCTTCCTGGAGCGTCAGCTTGTCAACGGCAACTGTCCGGACTGTGGACGACCCGTAGAGCTCGTGAAGGAAGAGAGCTACTTCTTCCGCATGAGCAAATATGTGGACCGCCTGCTTCAGTATTACGAGGAGAATCCGGATTTCATTCAGCCGGTATCCCGCAAGAATGAGATGATCAACAACTTCATTAAACCGGGTCTTGAGGATCTGGCTGTGTCCCGTACGACCTATGAGTGGGGCGTCAAGGTGAAAAGCGATCCGAAGCACGTGATCTATGTGTGGATTGACGCACTACTGAACTATATAACGGCACTCGGATACGGTACAGAGGACACCAGCCTGTATGACAAATACTGGCCGGCCGACGTACACCTGATGAGTAAGGAGATCGTGCGTTTCCATACGATCTATTGGCCGATCATTCTGATGGCGCTCGATGTTCCCCTTCCGAAAAAGGTGTTTGCTCACGGCTGGCTGCTGATGAAGGACGGGAAAATGTCCAAGTCCAAGGGGAATGTGGTCGATCCGGTTACGATGATAGACCGGTATGGTCTTGATGCGCTTCGTTATTACCTGCTGCGCGAAGTTCCATTCGGGGCGGACGGTACTTTTACGCCAGAAAGCTTCGTGGAGCGGGTGAACTCCGACCTGGCCAATGATTTGGGCAACCTGTTGAACCGAACCGTGGCCATGGTCGATAAATATTTTGACGGAGAAGTTCCGGCTTTCTCCGCAGGCGTAACGCCGTTTGATGCAGCCATCGAGGAAGCGGCTAAGTCGGTTTATGAGAAAGTCGAAACCGCTATGGAGAATATGGAATTTTCGGTTGCGCTGACGGCCATCAGCCAGTTTGTCAGCCGCAGCAACAAATATATCGATGAGACCCAGCCATGGACGCTGGCCAAAGACGAGGGCAAACGAAATGAACTGGCATCCGTCATGAGTCATTTGGTGGAGACGCTCCGCGTGGCATCGATCCTGCTGCAGCCGTTCCTGACCCGTACGCCGAAGAAAATGTGGGATCAGCTCGGCTTGGCGGAAGGCGAATGGACAACTTGGGAAAGCGGACGCCAGTTCGGAGCCATACCGGCTGGGACGAAGCTTCAAAAAGGCGAGCCGATATTCCCTCGCCTGGATACAGAGCAGGAAGTGGCATACATCGCAGAGGCGATGACAGGCGGTACGAAGGCCGCCCAGGAAGAGCCTTCGACCTCGGCAGCAGCTTCGTCCACCGATAGCTCGGAGGAGCCTGTGGAGCTTAAAGAGGAAATCGGCATTGAGGATTTTGCCAAGGTAGAACTGCGCGTAGCGCAGGTGATCGCTGCCGAGCCGGTCAAGAAAGCGGACAAACTCCTCAAGCTGCAGCTCGATCTCGGATTTGAGCAGCGGCAAGTGGTATCCGGCATTGCGAAGTTCTACACGCCGGAGGAATTGGTCGGACGCAAAGTGATTTGCGTAACGAACCTGAAACCGGTGAAGCTTAGAGGCGAAATGTCGCAAGGCATGATTCTGGCCGCCTCCCACGGAGACCAGCTGACGCTTGCAACGGTACCAGAGGGCATGCCTAACGGCGCAGTTGTCAAATAAAATGCTCTCGCATTGAATTAAGTCGCGATAGACGGTGTACCCTATTAAAGGGTACGCCGTTATTTTTTCCTTTAAGAGGTTGTTCAAAAAGTCCGCTTTTGATAAGAAAACCTTTATCGAGG
>NZ_BIMF01000003.1 GCF_004000945.1 Paenibacillus lautus NBRC 15380 | reverse complement strand
AAGCACCTGCACAGGTGCTTTTTTTTGTATCATCCGTATTTATGGGAAACCGATCAACTCCGCTTTGCAGGCAAAAATCGGAGTTTAAAGGTAACTCGATTATGGGCGGGATGGCTTCAATGCGATGATGCTGCGGTCTTTCTGAACGATTCAATCAAGCTGGTAAAGCTGTCCCCTTCACGGCCATTCGCCATCCCCCGCTTGAAAATCTCCAAAACCGCTGCAGGCAATGAGGTGTCCACCCCTGAGTCATGTGCGGTATGAACGATGTGCTCAACACTGGCAGCGCCCATGGCGAGCCGGTCTACGTCCCCCGGATATTCTCCTGCATCGATGCGCGGCGTATAGAACTCAATGAATTGTGGCAGCGAAGCCATGGTGCTGACTGCATGTGACTTTAATTGCTCTGCGGTGATGCCGTTCGCCTGTCCTACTGCAACAGCGTGGAGATAACTGAGCATAGCCGTCCAGAACATATCCATTCCGATCTGATAATACAGCGCGGCGAGTCCAGGGTCTTCACCCCTGTAGTCCGTGCTAGTCAACACTTCAAGCACCTCCTTGTGTGCCTCGAAGATATCCAAGGGACCGCTGTAAAAGGTGAACGATTCCGGCTTGCCGATCCCCGACGGAGGCACCTGCACACCGCCGGTAAGCTGAGAGGCACCATGCCCGGCCAGCCATTTGGCTGCTTCCCGGGCTTTCTTTGGGGTGTCCGAGCTAAGGTTAACGAATACCTTGCCGGCAAGGCTGTCTGCGGCATTTTCCAGGATGGCGTACATCGCGTTGTAGTCGGTAAGACTGAGAAGCACTAATTCATTCGCATCCAGTGCTTCCTTAATTGTAGAGGTTCCGACAGCTCCCAGTTTAATAAGCTCATCGGCTTTGCTGGCCGTACGATTCCACAAGGTGACTGCGTGGCCATGGTTTAGAAACGTGCGTGCCATCGCTTGGCCCATCGGACCTAGGCCGATGATGGTCACTGATGATTTACTTGATTGACGAATTTTCATAATGGTTGATAACTCCTTCCAAATAAGTCTTACCCCATGCTAAACGATGACACTAGTGTCAAAGTCAAGATAGCTGTCTGATAGACTCAAAGTAGGGTACTTTGTTATAGTTAACTTAACGGGATTTTTTGGGGAGGAACCAGATGAAACCTATTAATAAACTTAGCGTTCAAGATGATTTTGTCGGCTTCTACTTGCTGAAAGAGTTAAATATGAGACAGACCAACGGCACGCCGCCGAAAGATTATTTCGATATTATTCTCTCGGATGCGAGCGGCCAGATTTCGGCGAAGTACTGGGACGTGACCATTCAGGATAAAGAAACGTTCCTGCCGATGCAATTAGTCAAAATTCAGGGAACCGTGCTGAGCTACCGGGATCAGCCTCAAGTCAAGATCAGCCGAATCCGCAAGGCGACGGATGAGGACGGCGTTTCCTTGACCGATTTTGTGAGGGCTGCGCCAATCCGTCCCGTGGATCTGTTACATACGATCAAACTTACGATGAATGAGATTACGGAGCCGCAGGTACGAAGCATCGTGCAGTATTGTGTGTCGAAGGTGGAAGAGAAGCTGATGCATTATCCGGCTGCCAAAACCTATCATCATGCCTATTTTGCCGGACTTGCCTATCATATTGTCCGCATGCTGGAGATTGGCGATTTCATCTGCAAGCAGCGGCCGTTTCTGAATCCGGACTTGATTAGGGCGGGCATTATCCTTCATGATATCGCAAAGCCGGAAGAGATGATCGCTCAGATGGGCATCGTTACGGACTACAGCAATCAGGGAAAGCTGATCGGACATATCGCCCTGGCATCCAATTGGATCGTGGAAGCGGCCATACAGAACGACATCGCGCTGGATTCCGAAGTGGTACTGGGATTACAGCATCTCGTACTTTCCCACCATAACCTGGGAGAGTGGGGGAGCCCAGTTCAGCCGCAAACGGCTGAAGCCGTTGCGCTGCATCATATCGATCTGCTGGATGCCAAGCTGCAGATGGTAGAGGACGCCCTGGATACGACACTTGAAACGGAGCCGTGGACACCGATGATCCGCGGACTCGACAATAAGGCGATTTATCGACTGAAGGTATAACGATTGCTGTACAGTAAGAAAAGAGAGTGCCTTTCATAAAATGATTGAGGCATCCTTCGATCCGTTGGATCATGGAGGATGCCTCTTCGTTATGCTTGGAAAAGTTTAAGGTTCTTGGCTCGATATCGGTATGGTAAAGCGCACCGTCGCCCCGCGAGGAGGGGTGTTCTCTGCAGAAATTTGCCCTCCATGATGCTGAATGAGAAGTTTGGCGATATACAGTCCCAGACCGGAATGCCCTTTTTGTCTTGAGGAATGATGTTCTCCTTGATAAAACTGCTTAAATACCTGCTGCAGATCCTGCTGCTGCCCAAAACCTGCTCCATTATCCGTGACAGCCATCATCACCTGCTCCTCGGTGATTTCGATCCGCCATAGAATCTGTCCGGCTTCAGGAGTATATCGAATGCTGTTCGAAACGAGATTATCCAGAACCTGCATGATGCGATAGGGATCCAAGATGAGGAGTTTCTTGTTCATTCGTTTATCGTCGATCTCTGTATGGAAGGTTATGTTCTTATTGCTGCATAAAGCGGCATATTCCATGGTTTTATCCTCCGCCAGCTCTTCAATATCCACGGGAAGCGACTGGAGCCGAAAGGACACCTTTTCAATTTCTGCGATGGTGTTCATATCCTGAAGAAGCTTCGAAGCACGCGTCGTGTTGCGTTTGATGACTTGCAAATATTGCGATCGTTTGGCTTCGTAAGACTCCCCGTTCATCTGTTCCAAGCCCTCAACATGTCCTTGAATAATCGTAAGCGGTGTCCGAAGGTCGTGAGCGAGAGCCGCAAACATGGTGCTTCGATCCTGCTCCAATCTCCACTCCCGCCGGGTGGATTGCTCCAGCTCTTGACGCATGTCCTCGAAAGCATGTGTAAGACGGTTAACTTCCGTTATAGACGATGTCCCTGTCATCGAAAAGTGTAAATTTCGCTCTTTAATCATTTCGGCTCCTTGCAGAAGCTGCTGCAGCGGAGCGCTGATTTTTCGGCTGATCCGCCTGCCGAATACCAAGGTGAACAAGATGATATACATAAATGGCGTAAGAAAGAACGCAAGGAACCCAAAGGTCACCAAGGGATTCAGCGCAGGATTGGCCGCCGTTACCTTCAGGCTGTATCCAACCAGAAGAGCGCCGATAAGATTGCCGTCCCTGGAGACAACCGGCTTGTATACTATGATTTCATTCATGCCTCTGCGCGTCTGGTTTAATCGCGCCAGGATCTTCTGCCGGCTAAGCGATTCATTGATATGAAGATCCCCGTACAAGGGTTCGCCAGTAAGGGATACTACCAGGTAGGACATGCCCTGGGAGGGGATCACCTTTTCCAGTTCGGCTTGTCCCTGCTTGCTCATGACAGAATCGCCCCGGCTCTGGGCGTATTCCGTAATCACGGGGATTTGAGCTTCGTAATGATTCGCCGGGAGTGCGATGTCATGGTTGAACAAGTACCCGAGCAGCATCACGAGCAGTCCCCAGGTTACAAGCGTAGCCAGCAGGCTGCAGGCCAGAATTGAGACGAAATGGCGGGCGAACGTGTTTTTGATGGAACGCTGTTTCATCATTTGGGATCCCACTTGTAGCCAATGCCCCATACGGTTTGAATATAGCTGCGGTCCTGTGCGTGGGCGGCCAGCTTGGCCCGGATTTTCTTGATATGCTCGGTAATGGTAGCGTCGTCCCCCTCGGCGTCAAACCCCCATAACTTCTCGTAAATCTGCTCTCTGGAAAAGACCTGCCCTTGATGCATCGCCAGCAGTTCCACGATCTGATACTCCTTATTCGTAAGAGCGATGCTGTGCCCGTTGCAGCTAACGGCACGCCCCTTGCAATTGATCGTCAGGGCTTGGAACCGCAGGATGCCTTGTTCTTTTTGCGTGTGGATTCTCTGTTCTCGCCGCAGATGGGCATGGATTCTGGCTTTCAATTCCGCGAGGCTAAAGGGTTTGAGCAGATAATCATCCCCGCCCGCAGCCAGCCCGCGTATCCGGTCCACTTCACTTTGGCAAGCACTCAAGAACACAATGGGACACTGCGTCCTTCCCCTAAGGTGCTCGCAGACCTCAATGCCGTTCATCTCGGGCATCATCACATCGAGTATGATCAGGGACGGTTGTTGTTTGCTCTGGCTCAATGCTTCCCGTCCACTTCCGGCAGTCAGTACGTGATAGCCTTCAAGCTCCAGCGCGTCTTGTATAAAAGAGATGATCTCTTCTTCATCATCCACTAATAGGATCGTTTCGTTTGCCATATCTATTACATCCTCCGAGAAGTCCTAGTTACGAATTTCTTAATAGTTTACTTGAAAATTCTAAAGAAAGGATAAGGAAATAGGTCTTAAATTTCAGTAGCTATAGCATCACTTCGCATGCGGATCATTCTTCCGATCGCTGTTGCCCCCAGATTTCTATCTAAACAATTAAAAAATGTTGAAATCCGGGGGCAAAGGCGACCGCTTATCGCTTCTCCAGAACGATTCCGCCTGCTCCGTTGAAGTATGGATACTTCATAAGTTCAAATAGCTGAACATTTCTTTATCCTTTCTTTATGATTGTACCTTAACCTGAAGGCACAATGATAAGGAGGTACGATGATGGCAACAAAACCACAGCCAAGAATAAGGCTCATTGACAGCTTGAGGGGATTTGCACTATTAGGCATTTTTTTGGTGAACATTACGTTTTTTACGACATCGTTACAAACGATTTCTTTCGGGGTCGAATTATGGTCAGGCTGGTACAATGAAGTCCTGATGCTGCTCCGCGGAATTGTAATTGACGGCAAATTTATATTGATTTTCTCTTTCCTGTTTGGTTATGGCATGGTGTTGTTACAGGAGAGCAGTCAGGCAAAAGGCCGGAACTTTAATCGCATCTATGCTCGAAGGTTGACGGCATTGCTTCTGATCGGTCTGATTCATGGCATCCTGATTTGGTACGGAGACGTTCTGACCCATTATGCACTCATAGGTTTTTTGCTGATGCTGTTTCAACGCTGCAAGCCGCGAACGCTGCTGATCTGGTCACTGTCCCTGCTGCTGCTCGTTCCCGTTCTGCTAACGGGAGCAAGCCTTCTGAACCCGGCATCCGGCCAGGTATTCGAGCCGTTTAGCCCGGCGGATGCCCATCAAATGGGAATCTATTTCCAGGAGCGGGATGCAGCCATATACGGAGAGGGGACGATGGCCGAGATCATCGCTCAGCGACTGAATGATTACATCAGCTCCATCTTGAATATGGTGGTCTTTTACCCGCAAGTATTAGGGATGTTCCTGATGGGTGCCTACTTCTGCAAGCGTCGTATTTTGCATGAGGTCCGGAAGAACCGGAAGGGGATCATCCGATTGGTCGCCATTGGCGGAGGCCTGGGTTTTGTCCTCCAACTCGTGATGTCGCTGGCGGAAGGACTTCCATCCTGGGGCGAGGCGGTCGTTTTATTCGTTGGGGCACCACTCTTGACCCTAGGCTATATCGGCATGTTTGCACTTTTATACCAGAACAAATCGTGGCAGAAGGTGTTGAATCTATTTTCTTATCCGGGAAAAATGGCTTTCACCAACTATTTGCTTCAATCGATCCTTTGCGGATTGATCTTTTACAGCTACGGATTGGGGTGGTACGGAACGATCGAACCGATCTGGCAGATGGTGATGGTATTCGTTATCTTCGCTCTGCAAGTTGTGTTCAGTAGAGCCTGGTTAAAGCGGCTTCCGATCGGACCATTCGAATATGTTTGGCGTCTGTTTACGTATTGGGGAAATCCAGTGAAACAAGGAGAGAGGGGGCATGCTCCTTCCTGAAGATCGAGGCCGCCTATTTAAGTCTTCGCTGCATCAAAGCACCCAAGCTTTAAATAAAACTCTTGCATTATCGATCCCTGGTGTAATACAATGCTTCTTAATTAACGAACACGATATGTTATAACAAGCGATGATGGAAAGAGTAAGCGAAAGAACGTTCCTGACAGGAAAGGGCCGCCACCGACTGAGAGCGCCCGGGCGAAGGTTCTCCGCTGAAGTTCATTCCGGAGCTGGTATGCTGATAATCTGCATGTTTCGTGCAGATGGTAGGTTTACCCGTAACCCTTGCGTTAAGAGGTTCAAGTGAGATGTGTTTGCTTTTTTTTGCATATCTAATAAGGGTGGTACCACGACTCCTCGTCCCTTTCCGGGCGGGGGGTCTTTTTGTTTTTATAAACTAGAAAAAAATGTGAGGGAGAGATTTCAGATGAGTCAAGGACGTTTGGAACAATTAAGATCGGAGCTCGATTCCGTTAATCTTCAGCTGCTGGAGCTGCTGTCGGAACGGGCACGGATCGCCCAGGAGATCGGTCAGGAGAAACAAAAGCAGGGAGTTCCTGATTTTGATCCGGTACGCGAGAAAAAAATGTTGGATACTCTGGTGGAGCATAACCAAGGTCCTTTTGATAATGAAACGGTGCGTCATTTATTTAAACAGATTTTCCAGGCATCCTTGAAGCTGCAGCAAGTCGATCACAAGAAGCATTTGCTGGTGAGCCGGAAGAAGAAACAGGAAGATACACTGATTCAGCTGGGCAGCACCATCATTGGCGGCGGCACGCCGGTCATGATCGCAGGGCCATGCTCCGTTGAGAGTTATGAGCAAGTACGCCAGGTTGCGGCTGCCCTTAAGGAAGCAGGCATAACCGTCATGCGCGGCGGCGCGTTCAAACCGAGAACGTCGCCTTACGATTTTCAGGGCTTGGGCATTGAAGGTCTGAAAATTCTGAAGGAAGTGGCGTCCGAGTTCGGGCTGAAGACGATCAGCGAGATCGTGGACCCTGCGCATATCGAGCTTGCGTGCGAATACATTGACGTCATTCAGATCGGTGCGCGGAACATGCAGAACTTTGAGCTGTTAAAAGCGGCGGGCGACGTTCAGACGCCGGTGCTGTTGAAACGCGGTCTTGCGGCTACGATCGATGAGTTCGTGCACGCTGCGGAATACATCGTGTCCCGCGGCAATACGCAGGTGATGCTGATTGAACGCGGCATACGGACGTACGAGAAGGCGACGAGAAACACCTTGGACATCTCGGCCGTGCCGATTCTGAAACAAGAAACGCATCTTCCGGTACTGGTGGACGTGACGCATTCCACAGGCCGTAAGGACATCCTGGCCGCTTGTGCCAGAGCGGCTCTTGCTGCAGGAGCAGACGGCGTGATGGTCGAAGTTCATCCCGATCCGGCTACGGCGTTGTCCGATGCGGCGCAGCAGCTGAATATTCCGGAATTCCATGATTTCCTGGCGAATGTGAAGAAGTCCGGCTTGCTGTAAACCATGCATTCTTTGGCCTCTGGAAGATAAAGGGTTGACAAAACGCTTCTCATTCCTTAAGATAGTTATCAAAATTCATATCGAAATGTTTTGATTAGAAATAGTAAAAGCGAAATGACTTTTCAGAGAGCCGTTGGCAGGTGTGAAACGGTAATGTCGTTCCCTTTGAACTCGTCTATGAACAGCTGCCTGATCATGTAGGGTTAGCCGGAGTTCCACCGTTATAGGGATAGATGGTGATGGCCATCGAAGAAGATCATTTTGCATAAAATGAATTAGAGTGGTACCGCGGGTTCAACCCCGCCTCTATACGTAGAGGCGGGGTTTTTTTGTTGGTTAAATTCCGGGTTTAACCAACCCCGCTTGATATAAATCAACGAAATGAACGATCGATTATCGAGGAGGAATATCAAATGGAACGCAACATTATTGTATTGGACACGACTTTGCGCGACGGAGAGCAGGTTCCGGGCGCCAAACTGAACGTACAGCAAAAGATCGAATTTGCACAGCAGCTAAAGCGGCTGAACGTCGATATTATCGAGGCTGGTTTTCCCGCGTCTTCGGCAGGGGATTTTCAAGCGGTTCAGGAAATCGCCCGAACCGTGGGAGACAGCGTCTCCATTACTGCGCTTGCACGCGCGGTGAAGGGCGATATCGATGCCGTATATGAAAGCATTAAGCTCGCGCAAAACCCGCTGATTCATATCGTGCTCGGCACCTCGAACATCCATGTAGAGAAGAAATTCAACCGCTCCAAGGATGCCGTGCTTCAGATGGGCGTGGATGCCGTGAAGTACGCCAAAACGCTGCTGCCCCATGTGCAGTATTCGACGGAGGATGCCTCCAGGTCCGATTTTGAATATCTGTGGACAACGATCGAAGCCGTCGTGAAGGCCGGAGCAACAATGATTAACGTGCCGGATACGGTCGGTTACGCCGTTCCGGATGAATTCGGCGAATTGATCCGCAAAATCAACGAGCGCCTGAAGAATCTGAACGATCAGGTTATCCTCAGCGTTCACTGTCATAACGATCTGGGGCTTGCTACGGCAAATACGCTCAGCGCGGTGAGAAACGGCGCCGAGAAAGTGGAATGCACCATCAATGGTTTAGGGGAGCGAGCAGGCAATACGTCGCTTGAAGAAGTGGTCATGGGACTGAAGGTCCGGGAGAATCACTTTAAAGCCTCCACCAACATCCGGCTCAAGGAGCTGATCCGAACCTCCCGGCTGCTGACGCATTTGACGGGCCTGGATGTGCAGGTGAACAAGGCGATTACGGGCGAGAATGCCTTCGCGCACTCTTCCGGTATTCATCAGGATGGTCTGCTGAAAGATAAGCAGGTTTATGAAATTATGTCGCCGGAGGAAGTCGGCGCTGACAGCATGGAGCTGATCCTGACGGCGCGGTCCGGAAGGCATGCGTTCAAGAATGCGGTGGAGAAGCTTGGCTTCGAGACAGGTGAAGGCGAAGATTTTGAAGCGCTGTTTGAGAAATTCCTGCAGCTGGCCGATGCCAAGAAGGAAGTATATGACCATGACGTTTTTTATCTGGTGACCCAGCATCGTACCCATGAAGAAGTCAGCAGTCATCTGTATGAGCTGGATTCGTTCCAGGTCGTGACCAATGATCTGTATCCGACGGCAACCGTGAAGCTGAGAAAAGGCAGCGAGACGTTCAGGGACAGCATGGTGGGGGATGGCCCGATCGATGCGCTGTACAGCGCCATGAAAGCGTTGGTCGGTTTGGACGTACAGTTGAAGGATTACAAAATCAACAGTCTGTCCAGGGGAAAAGAGGCCATCGGCCGGGTGAATATCCGAATCGAATATCAAGGCAAAATCTATTCCGGGCGCGCGATGGATACGGATATCATTAAGGCAAGCGCTTTGGCTTTTCTTAACGGGATTAACGCGGTATTGCTTGATGCCGGCCAGGATGTGCAGGTGCAAGCGCCGGCGAGAGAACTATAGTTAATACCGTCATCAGATCGTTGATGGTTGATTCAATACGATAAGGGAGCTCGGGACGTTTACCAATGGGTAATCCTAAAGGTAACGTAAAGCTGTTGCGGAGCTAAGTACCCCACGCTATTTTTAATGTAGAAGTGGGGTATTTGGCTGTCCGTAAAGGATAACTTTTGGAACGAACAACACTTATTGACCGAACGTTACAAAATATATATAATGAGCTGGAAGCCTTAGGAAAGGAGCCAATCACCATGAGAAGAGTATGCAGGGGCCTGTTGTTGCAACGACGAAATGGTACGTTACGATATGTAGTATTTTAGAGAGGCATGATTTTTTAGATACTTTTGTACCAAATAGTAAAAAAAGTTGGTTTTTATGTGAAAACGAAAATCCAACTATAGTATGGTTGGAGTTATTGCGTTTATTTTTTTACCGAAAGTTACAAAAATATAGAATCATCATGATAGGAGTTGTTCCCATTGCCATTTTCCATTTATATATTGGGTTTAATGATCTTCTCGATGACAACCTCTGAGTTTATGGTAGCAGGCATGATGCCTTCGCTTTCAGCAGAATTCGGCGTTTCGGTTGCAGCCATCGGGTATCTCATTACCGCTTATGCTGTCGGCATGATTATAGGAGGACCGCTGCTGACGGTGGGGCTTTTGAAGGTGCCGCGCAAACAGGCTTTTATGATCTTGGCTGCCATCTTCCTTGTCGGTCAGACGCTGGGCGCTGTCGCGTCCACATATGAAGTAATGATGGCGGCCAGAGTGATCACGGGCATCTCCTCTGCGGCAGCGTTTGGCATATCGCTTGCGATTTGCTTTTCCCTCGTCGGTCCGGAGTCGCGTGGAAGGGCGGCGTCGATCGTCCTCGGCGGTTTAATGGTTGCAACGGCGATCGGACTTCCGCTGGCGATGTGGATCGAGCAGCTGCTCGGCTGGCGCGCCAGCTTCTGGGCCGTGGTGGTTCTGGTGTCGGTATCCGGTTTGGTAGGGCTGTTTACGATCCCGTCCTTACCCAGACCTGAATCGTCCGGCATCCGGGGAGAGTTTGTCGCCCTAAAGAATCGCCATCTATGGGCTGCATATGCCACTAGCATGCTGATTATCGGAGCTACCTTTGCCGCATTCAGTTATTTCTCGCCGATCTTAACCGATCTCGCCGGCTTTGGCGCTCGGGCGGTTCCGATCCTGCTTGGCGTTTACGGCGTGGCAACGGTGCTTGGCAACATGGTCACCGGCAGGCTGGCAGATCGATATATGATGCAGATCCTCACCATTGGGTTGGTCGCTCTAGCCGCGGCTTTAGTGGTATTCGGATTATTTGTGCACAGCCAGGCGATCGCTATGATTGCGGTTGTGATCGTAGGTTTGGCGGGTGTGCCCATGAACCCGGCCATGGCGACCCGTGTCACCCGGGTTGCCGATACGGGATCGCTTGTTACGACGGTGCATGGGTCCGTTATCAGCCTCGGCGTTGTCGTTGGTTCCTCCATGGGAGGGATGGCGATGGATGCCGGTTATGGCTTGGGATCGCCTCTATGGGTTGGCGCACTGCTGGCTGTTCTCGGCCTGCTGTCCCTGCTGCCAGCCGCGCGAGGTGGAGGAAAGGCACAGCCTCTGTCATCCGATCAATGATGGATTACCTGAAACCACCAGCTCCGAATATACGGAGCTGGTGGTTTCTAATTTTCAGCTGAACTGCTGCGTGATCCCCGCCATAAACTCCTCCTCCGAGGCCTTGCTTCGCAAATTCATCAAGAAATGAGCATCTGCTCCGGATAAATAGCGGAAACGGGAGGATGCATCTGTAGCTGCTTCGTAAATGGTTTCCGCAATTAACTCCGGTGTGGAGACGTTGGTTTCAAAGCTGGCCATTTGTTTTTGCAGCACCGCTTCTGAATAGGCTGCATAAGCATTCAGCGAAGGGTCTGACAGCAGATCCAATGAACGTCCGGTAAAGTCTGTTGCAACGTTTCCGGGCTCTATAACTTTCACCTTAATATTCTGTGCAGCCAGCTCATAGAACAAGGATTCCGAGAACCCTTCAATGGCCCACTTGCTCGCATGGTACAAGGACAGAAGAGGAAAGGCTACTCTGCCGCCAACGGATGAAACATTGATGATAGTTCCCTCGCCGTTCATTCTGAAATGGGGGAGTATAGCCTGGGTTGTCTGGAGGACACCAAATACGTTGACATCAAACTGGTTTCTTACCTGTTCATCCGTCGCGGCTTCAAATGCGCCAATGGCTGCGTAGCCTGCATTGTTCAGCAGCACATCGATTTTACCGAATTGCCGAATCCCTTCAGCGATGGATGCTTCGATCGTTTCCTTCCGTACAACATCGAGTCTTGTGACCAGCATACGCTCTAGTTGAATGAATTCCATCTCCTTCTCCGGCGAACGCATGGTTGCGATAACGTTCCATCCTCGCTCCCAAAAATACTGTGCGGTTCCTCTTCCGATTCCTGAAGATGTGCCTGTAATTAAAATGGTCTTCATGGTCTTATTCCTCCTCTATTCTCACTTGCAAGGAGAGTATATAACGAATTCTGAACAAAGTAAACTAAAATTACTAAATTAGTAAAGTTAATAAAAATAATTCAAATGGTTATGGATCTCATTCATGCGCTATAATGAGGAGTAGAACGGGAGGGGGAGTTCTAGAGGTGAAGAAGGCGGTAAGCATAGAGCAATATATTGAGAAGATAAAGCCGGTACTGAGAAAAACGAAGTTCAGCCAATTGAAAATAGATGATATTGCACATCATATGGACATCAGTAAAGTAACGCTGTATAAGCATTTTTCTTCCAGAGATGATGTCATTCAGGTGGTGGTTGAGCATTACATCGACTATCTGCTTCGGGCAGATTTCATGGTCCAGGATGAGAAGATTCCTTTTGCCGATCGCTTTCAGAAAACGTACGAGCAGTCTCTGAGATGCGTGATTTACGTGTCGGATCTTTTCCTGCAGGATCTTAAAGAATCCTATCCGCAGTTATTTGACCGACTGTGGGCAGCCCAGTTAACCCGCAACAAAAATCTCGAGGCATTCTTTGAAGCCGGAATGGACCAGGGCATATTTAATCGGATGAACGCGGCGTTGTTCATGGTTCAGGACGATGCGGTTCTCCGTCGTATTTTGGACCCGCTATTCTCGATCCAGTATGATCTCACGTTAAAACAGGCGTTGATGGATTTTTACCAGTTGAAAAAATACCAGCTGTTCCAGCCAGAACATCTCGATTCCGTGCAGGATGCGAAAATGGAGCAGGAGATCATGCAAATCTTGCAGATGATATCATAGGAACCCCTGTTGGACTGGATCAACAACCATTTGAAATGAGCTCCACGGCTAAACGGCAGAAATGCCGTTTTTTTTATTTGAAGAACGGACAGCATAGGAAAACACATGCGATCAGAAGAAAGTACATGTTAATATTCGGGAGTTGGATGTTATTATGAAAGCGCTTTAGGTTGTGGGGTGAGACGCTCAGGGGGATAGGTATTCGGGTTCATAGGGAAATGGGCAGCTCGATATCCGAGCCGCGATGCAGAAGCGACAAATGTAAACAATCTGTCAGAAATATGGAAGGAAGCGATGTGGATGAGAAGAAAATGGAGTTTGATTTTGATGAGCGCGCTAATCGCCTTAACGGCGGTCGGCTGTAATGGTGCCAAGGAAGCGGATGGCGGAACCTCCGGTTCTTCCGGCGCTGCCGCTGATGGCAAGCTGTCTTTCACGATGTCCATGGCAACCAGCGGAAACAAACATGCCGAGCGTTCGAAGGACGTAAATGAAGAGAGATGGGTGAAGGAGCTTGAAAAGCTGACCAATACGGATATTGAACTGACCATGCTGCCGCTGAAGGACTTCGACAGCAAAATGACTTTAATGTTTGCCTCTAATGATATTCCTGACGTCGTTCAGAACGTGGGAGGGGCTACAAGCAAGGGAATGTCCGGTTCCGTGGAAGCAGGCGTATTTATGCCGCTTGACGACTTGCTGAAGGAGCATGCTCCGAATTTGATGAAGAGCGTGCCGAAGGAAGCCTGGCAGGAGACAAGCTATGACGGCAAAATTTACGGAATACCGGCATGGCTGTCCAACCCGTCCCGGAGAGGGCTGTATATCCGGACGGATCTGCTGGAAAAGACAGGGCTCCCGGCACCCAAGACGGTGGATGAATTTCTGGACGTGATGCGTGCGATGAAGAAGGAAGGCGTTGAGTTTCCATATCAAATGCGGGAGAACTTTAAATATGCGGACACGATTCTGGGAGCGTTCGATGTGCTGCCATCCCAGTACGAACTGCAGAACGGGGAGGTCGTTCCCAAGTTCTTCGACGTGGAAAATATGACAAAGGCGCTGGAGACCTATAAGACCATGTACGATGAAGGCCTAATTCCTAAGGATTTTGCGACCCTGACCTCCAGTGACTACGGCAAAAACATTGAAAGCGGTAAATCCGGCATGTGGTCCGCCAACGCCCAGCTTCTGTCAGGCTTCCGCGGTAAGCTGAAAAATGCCGTGCCGGACGCCAAGGTTGATATCATTGCATCGCCGCGCGGTCCGGAGAACACCGGAGGTCATTTGCTGTATTCAAGCATAAATACGTCTTACTATATTAACAGCAAGGTCTCAGAAGAGAAGGCCATCGGCATTATCAAGTTTTTTGACTGGATGCTGACGCCGGAGGCAGAGACATATTTCTCGTTCGGCATTGAAGGCGAAACTTTCACCCGGGAGAACGGCGCGATCAAGTTTACGCCGCCATCCACGCCTGAAGCCATGGACGAAGACGGTTTCCGCGGCATGTTCTGGTTCGTCCACGATATGGTGTACAACAAGGCAAAGGAAGAGCTGACCGAGGACGGGCAGGACATGATCAAGTTTATGGATACGGTGGTTTTCAAGGAAGGGCTGGGGTCGATCCGCTTCTCCCCGGCATTGGAGGCTTATTCCAAATATCCGGACACCGCGCCGCAAGGCGATGACGTGGGGCCAAAGCTGGTTCTTGATCATATGATCAAGATGATCTACGGCAGAGAGCCGATCTCGGATTGGCCGAAAGTGATTGAGGAGTACAAGAAGAAGGGTGGCCTTGAGATTATAAAGGAAGCCACAGACCGCTACAACGAAGGGAAGGGCGTTGTCGTCTCGGAAAACCGGAAATAACCGATTCATGAAGAAAAGGAGATGTTCACATGAGCTTGCATGATAGGAGCGGCAAACAAGCTGTATTCTTCGAGCGAATCATGGGGTTGCCGGTCTTCGATACCCATACCCATCTTATCGGTGACCGGCTTGGTGCAAGGGACTTCTGGGAAATCGCCCATTACTTCTGGTTCTATCGAGAGCTCCAAGCCGGTGGCTACCCGGATGAAGCGGATAAATTGCCTGAGGAGGAGCGAATTGCCGCTTTTCTAAAAGCCTATCGATCAACGAGAAGCACGCTGATGAACTGGGTATTCACCTCCATTATGCGTGAATTATACGGAGTCATCATCAAGGATGAACATTCGGTGCGGGAAGCCATGGCTCGCGTTCAGCATACGTCCGCCGAAGAAGGCTGGGCACAGCAAACGGCAGACCGGATGAATATCCGCCGGTTTGTCGTGAATCATCCGGAGCATGCAGCGTTTCAAGGCATGCGGGACGATGCCGTATTGATCCCCCGGATTGACGGAGTGCTGGGTCCATGGGTTGACCGGATCGTGCAATCTAATGATCCGGCCAGGACTTTTCGGGATGTGGGAGGCGAGATTGACTTGCTGCTCGGCGGATTTCGCGAAGCTGGCCTTCCGGGCATCATGACAACGCTGCCGCGGTATGAATCGAGCTCGCACATCCGTAAGGAAATTGGGCCGGCAAGCGGGCGTGACGACATTCTGATAGAGCTGCTGCACGTCCTATGTGGTGCTGCGGCTCGGAACGGCCTGCTCGTTCAGCTGTTTTTGGGAGTGGAGAGATCATGGTGTGGTACGGCGTTCCCTGCCAATGATACAGAGCGGATTCTAAAGCTGACTGCTTTGTTTGAGTCGTACCGTTGTGAATTTGAGCTTGTGCTTGCATCGGAGCTGAACAATCTCGATGCGGTGCAGGCAGCTTGGAATTTCCCGAACGTTCATGTCGGCGGCATGTGGTGGTTCAATTTCCGAGCGAGCACCTACCGAGACAGCATGCAGTACCGTCTGGAGGCACTCCCGGCAAGCAAGAGCTCGATTATCGTCTCGGATGCCCGCTCTATGGAATGGAGTTACGGCAAGATTTTGCTTGTGAAGAAGCTGGCCGCCGAGTTTCTATGGGAGCGGGTCCTATCTGGCTGGATCGACGAGGAGACGGCGCTGCATACGGCAAATGAATGGTTCTACGCGAGTGCCATGAGACGCTATGGCATTTGTTCGGAGGATCAAACCTGAGGAAAATAGTTTGACATATCGATAATTCTCGATATAATGATACGTATGAAACCAATCGAAGTGTTTAAAGCATTGTCCAATGAATCGAGGCTTGAAATATTGCAGTGGCTCAAGGAACCGGAACAACATTTTACACCCCATGAAGGGATTGATATGAGGAAAGTCGGGGTATGCGTAAGCCAGGTGACCGAGAAACTGAATATGACGCAGTCCACCGCATCGCAATATTTATCGATTCTGCACCGGGCAGGTCTGATCAAGACGGAGCGGCTTGGAAAATTCACGTATTATACTCGGGATGAAGAGGTTATCCGGGAAATCGGAGAGTATTTGAAGCAGGAGATATAGCGCAGGCACTGAATGATTCCTTAAGAAATAAGGAATCATTCAGTCTTGCTTTGTGATTCGCATCTACATATTGCGATATGTCTTTTTATTGGTTTAACATATCGACAATTCGTAATATATAAATATCAAATAAAGGAGTGTAATTCATATCATGACGGGTGCTTGGAAGATTTATTTTTTGGCTATCGTTAGTTTTTTAGTAGGAACGTCGGAGTATATTATATCGGGAGTTTTGGATAAAATTGCCGATTCGTTAGGGATTACAATAACCGCTGCTGGTCAGCTGGTCACGATTTTCTCATTGGTATATGCGATCTTGACCCCCATTCTTATGGCGCTGACCGCTAGAGTGGAGAGACGGAAGCTGTTGGTTTATTCATTAGGCATTTTTGTGATTGCGAATCTACTGTCATTTGCCCTTCCGGGGTATGTTCCATTTGTGATTGCGCGCGTCATTATGGCGGTGGGCGCAGGGATGGTAGTTGTAACTGCACTCGGGATTGCCGCCAAAATCGCTCCGCCTGGCAAACAGGCGAGTTCGATCGCTACGGTCATCATGGGCTTCACGGCTTCCCTGATCATTGGCGTCCCCCTCGGTCGTCTCGTAGCTGCTGCTTTTGGATGGAAATCAGTGTTCGGTTTCATTGCCATTCTGGGGGTTGTTTCCATGATTGTGCTGCATAAGGCGATTCCGAAAACAAAAGGAGATGCGCCTGTACCGCTGCTCCAGCAATTCGCGCTGCTTAAGAAGCCTAAAGTTGCACTCGGTTTGGCGATCACGTTCTTCTGGCTGGGCGGGTATTCCATTGCCTATACGTACCTGTCTCCTTACCTTCTTCATGTTAGCGGCCTGAACGAAGGACTGATTAGTGCAGCACTGTTTGCCTTTGGCATTGCCAGCCTCATTGGCTCCAAGTTCGGTGGATTCAGTACGGATCGATGGGGAGTACCGCTTACATTATCCGGTGGCATGATTCTGCATATTCTCGCGTTAATCGCTCTGACTTTTACCCAAGCAGCCGTATCTGTCATTCTCGTGTTGGCGATTCTTGTTATATGGTCGTTATCTGCCTGGTCTTCCGGTCCGACGCAGCAGTATAACCTTGTCCAGCTGGAGCCGAATTCATCCGGGGTTATGCTAGGCCTGAACCAGTCCGTGATGCAGCTCGCCATGGCTGCGGGCGCAGGCATCGGAGGGGTTGCCGTCGAGCAATGGTCCTTGTCATCCATTACCTGGATCGGTGCCGGGGGCGTTGCCATAGCCATGATAGTGTCGTTTGTCCTTTTCCGATTAGGGAAGCAGGAGAGCACGGCGCGCGCGCCATTGGAAGCTTAATGGGATAACCGCTGGCAACGGCTATGCTGTGACGGAGCCTGATATGCAGCATTTTTAACACTGTCGGAAAACGAAAGAATCCATAAGATATTGCCCTTCTTCTCCAGCGAAAAACCGGACATCAATTTGACGCCCCAAAATGAGAAAGTTTATGCTATGATCAATGGATGGCGGAAAATTTGGCTCCAAATTTTGCGGAGGAGGAGATGCGATTGGCTAAGCTTAAAGATATCGCCGAGCGGGTCGGGGTATCCATATCTACGGTTTCGCGGGCCATCAGCAATGATGCAAGCCGTCCGGTCAGCGAGGACACCAAGCAGAAAATCCGGCAAGCGGCGCTTGATCTTGGTTATAAACTACCTGAGTCATCCCATAGCGTACATGATAACGGCATGGCCGATAAGCGGGTTGTCTGCGTCGTTCCCCAAAACCTGATGGACGACCACCCGTATTTCTCAACGGTTCTTGCCGGTTTCCATAAAAAAATGGAGGAACTCGGACAGCCCCCGGCGATCGTTCGTACATGCGAGGAAATCGCTGATGCAGACAAAATACGCCTCATGCTGAGGGAGACAGGAGCTCAGGGGATTGTAGCCGTCAGCTGGTACGACAAGGAGCTGTTTGAACTGATACAGCAGGCCGGGGTTGCCATCATGGGTGTGAGTTTGAATGATGACCGGCTGACCGTGCCGGTTGTAGATTGTGACCGGATTTTATCAGCAAGGGCAGCCGTACGCCACCTGATTGACCAGGGACACACGCGAATCGCTTATATCGGGGGGCCTGCGTATTCCAAGCAGATGGAGAGCGAAGAACGGTATGTCGGATATAAATTCGCTATGCTGGAAGCCAACCTGGAGGTGCGCGAGGAGTGGCTGATGAATACCGGATGGAATGTGGATCGAAGCTTCAGCAAGCTGTCCGAGTTACTCGGAGGCCTTCCCAAAGATCAATGGCCAACGGCTGTTTTTTGTGCCAGCGACATGCTTGCCATTCCGGCAATGCGTGCCGTTGTCGAGAATCGAGGCCGCATACCGGAAGATATCGCGATCGTGGGGATGGATAACATTGATGTAGCCCAATATACAACGCCCCCGTTAACCTCCGTCTCCGTGCCGAAGTACGAAATCGGCAGGGTAGCTGCCAAATCGATCGTGGATTATTTGGACGGGCACTTCAAGATGGCAACCAAAATATTGCTGCCATGCTCGTTGATTGTTCGGGAGTCCTCCAGTTTTACTAGAGAATGAATTTAACTAACGTATTATGTGTGATTAGTTGACATAACATATAAATAAGAATCATCGAACAGCTGTCGGACTGAAATCCGACAGCTGTTTTTTGCGATTTTTTTACCCGACTATCGAGGTTGTTGTGCCAAAAAAGTCCAAAAAGTGTTTGACAATGCCATATCGCTATATTATTATGAGTGCAAATCAATGAAATATTTGGAATAGGATTTCTGGTTTTGGAATTCGAAATAAAGTACTCTTCGCTTCATTTCATTTTATTGTTGATTGCGTTTTCATTCCTTTAATATAAAGAGATTGTAATAATATATTAATTCCTCTCATTCATGAATTTGGCCCTTCGCATTGTCAGCGTGATGCCTTTCATGTATCAATATTTATCCAAATTAAATCCAAAAAATACGGGATATATATCCAAAATAAATCCAAAGAAATGAAATAACGCCTGACTTATTCGGGTTTTATTTATAAAATGATTTAGCGTTACTATACCTAACATATTGTGCGCTGCAAAAACCGTATTGACTAACGGACAGCATGAGGTGGTGATAGCTTAGTCATATGACGGATTGCATAGAAAAGGAGGGAAATCATAAACGAGTACTTTCCAAGCTCCATTCATGTGAAATGGAACTGATCCGCTGATGAGCGGATACCCCATGCTTTGATGGCATGTCAAGATCGCTTTGCTAGTGTTACGAGGTTAACCCAATCCATACATACGAGGTGATGCTCATTGGCTAATACGACCCTGCAGCCCGCAGCAATCGAGGTACCTGAAACAAAACGTAAGCGCTTACTGTGGAATCGTGTCTTACGCAATTGGCAGCTTTATGCCCTGATTTCACCGGTCATCGCCTATTACATCCTGTTCCAGTATGTTCCAATGTACGGCATCCAGATCGCCTTTAAGGATTTTATAGCAACGCAAGGGATATGGGGCAGTCCGTGGGTCGGCTTTGAGCACTTCGATCGCTTTTTCAACAGTTATTATTTCTGGCGCCTGATCAAGAACACGCTGGGCATCGGTTTATACAGCCTTGCTGTCGGTTTTCCGATCCCGATTATTCTGGCTTTGCTCATGAACGAGGTTCGGGCTGAACGTTTCAAGAAATTCGTGCAGACCATCACGTATGCTCCTCACTTTCTATCTACCGTGGTCGTTGTCGGGATGATGATGATTTTCCTGTCGCCCCGCTACGGCATCATCAATCATTTTATTGAAATGTTCGGCGGTCAGCCGATCAATTTTATGACGGAGCCCTCCTGGTTCAAATCCCTGTACGTTCTGTCGGATGTATGGCAGACCATGGGCTGGAGCTCCATTATCTATTTAGCAGCCCTTGCCGGCATAGACAACCAGCTGCACGAAGCTGCGCGTGTCGATGGTGCGACCAGGCTTCAGCGCATATGGCATATTAACATCCCGGGCATTATGCCAACAATCATCATCCTCTTGATCCTGAACATGGGCAGCATTATGGGCATCGGGTTCGAGAAGGTGCTCCTGATGCAAAACAACCTGAATATGGAGAGCTCCGACATTATTGCCACCTATGTTTACCGAATGGGGATTCAGAATGCCGAGTACAGTTTCTCCGCAGCCATCGGATTATTTAATTCCGTCATCAATTTTGTCCTGCTGGTTGTCGTGAACTTTATTTCGAAGCGCGTGAGCGAGACCAGTCTTTGGTAAAGAGGGGAGCGAAAGAACCATGCAAATCGAAACCAGAGGGGACCGCATTTTTAATGTTATCAATTATACGATTCTGATCCTGGTTACTATCATTGTTATGTACCCGCTGGTCTTTGTGCTCAGCGCATCGTTTAGCGACCCGCAGGCGGTTCTGAGGGGCGAGATGCTGCTGTGGCCCAAGGGAGTCAACCTGAATTCCTATGTGAAAATTTTTCAGAACAAGGATATCATCAGCGGCTTTACCAACACGCTGGTGTATACGTCGCTGGGCACGTTCATTAATCTCACGATGACCATCCTTGCGGCCTATCCGCTGTCGCGGAAAGATTTTGTCGGGCGAAATGCCATCATGGCGCTGCTGGTCTTCACGATGTTTTTCAGCGGAGGACTCATTCCGACGTATTTGCTGATTAAGAACCTCGGCATGCTGAATACGCTCTGGGTCATGATTATCCCGAATGCCGTATCGATCTGGAACATCATCATCATGCGCACCTTCTTTCAGCAGTCCATACCCGGCGAGCTGCAGGAGGCCGCGACGATCGATGGATGCTCGAACATTAAAATTTTGACCCGGATCATACTGCCGCTGTCCATGCCGATTATCGCGGTGACCATTTTGTTCTATGCGGTCGGTCATTGGAATGCGTTCTTCAATGCACTTCTGTATTTATCGGATAAAGATAAATTTCCGCTGCAGCTCATCCTGCGCGAAATTCTGATTCAGGGACAAACAAACGACATGGTCAAAATGTCGACCGAATCGGCGATCAAGCAGCAAAGGGAAGTGGAGGGCATTAAGTACGCGGTGCTGGTCGTGGCTAATATACCCGTGCTGGCGCTCTATCCGTTCCTGCAGCGGTATTTTGTCAAAGGCGTTATGATTGGGGCCATCAAAGGATAATTCCTTGTATGGATAGATGGATGGAACATGAAAAGGGGAGGATTACGGATGAAGCTGAAGCAATGGGGAAGTCTTCTGTTGACCTGCATGTTGTCGGTATCGCTGGCGGTGGGCTGCAGTTCGAAAGGTTCGGGAGGAACGGCTGAATCGGACTCCGCGGGTGAAGGGAAAACAGCGATGAATGAGACCGGGTTTCCGATTGTCAGTGACAAGATGACGGTGACAGGATTTGCCGGAAAGTTCTTTGCCAACGCCGACTGGAACAACATCAAGCTGTGGCAGGAATATGAGAAAATGACCAATATTCAGGTACAGTGGGACACGGTGCACAAAGACAACTTGGCGGAAAAACGGAATTTGCTGCTCGCCGGCGGCGATTATCCGGAAATGTTCTATGCTTCCGCATTCCCGAGGGCAGATCTGCTGAAATACGGCAAGCAGGGCGCGTTTATCCCGCTGAATGACCTGATTGACCAATATGCGCCGAATTTCAAGGCATTGATGGAGAAGTATCCGGTCATTGAGAAGGGGATTACGATGCCGGATGGCAACATTTACGGGCTGCCGACGCTGTATGATCCGGAGTTCCGGTCCGTGCTGTACGGAACGCCGTGGGTGAAGTCGGAGTGGCTGACCAAGCTTGGCCTTCAAGAGCCGCAGACGCTGGATGAATTCTACGATATGTTGAAGGCGTTCAAGGAGAAGGATCCGAACGGCAACGGCCAGAAGGATGAATATGCCTGGGGTGGTGTGGGAACCGCCGGCATCGTCAACTATTTGCGCGGTTCGTTTGGCCTCAATTATCACGGAACCTCGAACATTAACGTGGATACCGATCCGGCGAGCGGAAAGGTCCGGTTTATTCCGACGGATCCAAGATACAAGGAACTGCTTCAGTTCGTGAATAAGCTGTACAAGGACGGCCTGCTGGAACAGGATATCATGTCCGTGAAGAGCACGGAGGTGGACGCCAAGGGCGTGGAAGGTCTTCTCGGCGTAGTCGATAACGTAGACCCGGTCGCCATCTACAACCAGGAGGGTTATGTAGGGCTTCCGGTATTGAAGGGGCCGCACGGCGATCAGATGTTCAGCGCCACGGGCTCTCCACTGGGGAACATCGGGATGTTTGTCCTGACCGATAAAGCGAAGAATCCGGCCGCGCTGATCCGCTGGATGGATTACTTCTACAGCGACGAAGGCATCCGCATGTTCTTCATGGGCTGGAAAGACGAAACGTATAAGGAAGATGCAGAAGGCAATGTGGATTACGTGGACGAGATCAAGAACAATCCGGACGGTCTCAATCTGGACCAGGCGGTAGGGCAGTATCTGATATGGCCAGGCGGATATTATCCGGGCTTCGTGACGCAGAAGTATTTCAAGGGAGCGGAAGGTCTGCCGACGTCCGTAGAGAACGCACAAAAAGCCGAGCCGTACGTCATCCCTCAAGACAAGGTTTGGCCGCCGTTTAACTTTACGGCCGATGAGCAGTCCGAGCTTACCGGTATCCAGACCGACATTCACACGTACGTGGATGAGATGCGGGATAAATTCATAGCCGGCAACGAGTCCTTTGAGAACTGGGACCAATATGTAGCTAACCTGCAGAAGATGGGGTCGGAGCGCTATCTGGCCATTTACCAGTCCGCGGCAGACCGATATACCGAATAAATGCGAGTACCAGAACCTAAAAGGAGCGACATGATATGACACAATTGAAAGCCATATTGATCGGGGCAGGCGCGCGCGGCGCCGGGGGTTACGCCCCCTATGCCCTGGATTACCCGCATGAGCTGACCTTCGTGGCCGTAGCCGAGGCTGATCCGGCGCGGCGCATCCGTTTTGCCGAGAAGCATGGAATCCCGCCGGAGCGGTGTTATGAATCCTGGGAGCCGCTGCTCGCAGAGCCCCAGCTTGCCGATATCGCCGTCATCTGTACGCAGGACCGCATGCACTATGGCCCAACCATGCAGGCTTTGGAGAAACAGTATCACGTGCTTCTGGAGAAGCCGATGTCTCCGGAACCGAAGGAATGTCTAGAGATGGAGCAGGCTGCCATACGTAACAACAGGCTTTTGACCATATGCCACGTGCTGAGATATACCCCTTTTTGGAGTACCATCAAACGCGTGCTTCAGGAAGGGACCATCGGCGAGGTGGCTTCGATCCAGCTGAACGAGAATGTGGGATATTGGCATATTGCCCACAGCTTTGTGCGGGGGAATTGGAATAACTCCGACAAGGCAAGCCCGATGATACTGGCCAAATCCTGCCATGACATGGATGTGCTGTCGTGGTTGATGGACCGTCCTTGCACGCAGGTCACTTCGTTTGGCTCCCTGATGCATTTCCGGGAGGAGCAGGCCCCCGAAGGTGCGGCCGACCGCTGCCTTGATTGCCAGGTGGAACCAACCTGTCCATATTCGGCACCCCGGTTTTACTTGAGCGATCAATACAAGGGATGGGCGGGGCATTTCACCCAGGAGCTGACCAAGCCGAATATCATTCAAGGGCTTCGCGATACGGACTATGGCCGCTGCGTCTATCGGAGCGATAACAACGTGGTCGATCATCAGGTCGTCAACATGGAGTTTGAGGGCGGCGCCACCGCGATGTTCAGCATGTGCGGATTTACGTATGAACAGGAGCGCAGAATTCAGATCATGGGCACCCGCGGCGAGCTTCGGGGAGAGGAAGGCAAGATTATGGTTTACGATTTTCTGACCGGGCAGAAAACGGAGATTACGATTCCTTCGCAGTCCAGCGGTCATGGCGGGGGCGACAGCGGAATTGTGGCCAGCTTCTTGAGAGAGGTTCGGAGCTATAATGGGCAGGAGAGCCTGACGTCGGCCAGTGCCTCCGTACGCAGCCACCTTATTGCGTTCGCGGCAGAGAAATCGAGGCTGAATCACGGCCAATCCATCAATTTGAACGAATATGCGCTGGAATTGATGGCGGAAGAAAACGCGGTGAAATAAATGGAATTATATTAAAAATACATCATATGAAAAATTCATAATAGAAAACAAGAAGAAACCGCCGATCTCGAGGATCCGCGGCTTCTTCTTGTTTATTTCACCTGATCAATGGACAGGCTGACTTTATAATTCCCGTACTTCAGAAGCTCTTCCAGAAAATCATTCAATTCCTTGGGCGAGCCCGCCCGTACCCTGAGCCAATAACAGCCCTCACCGCTGACGCGGTGGGTTTCGGCGACCATGTCGTGGGACTGAACAAAGGACAAGAAGGGAGAATGAGCCGTATTTAACGCCAAGAACATGGTGATAAAAGCATGTACGGCCAGACCGATTTTGTCCGGGTTCCAACGAAGCGTAAAGCCTTCGATGACACCCAGATCCTGCAGCTTACGAACACGGGCCCCGACAGCTTGTCCCGTCAAATGCACCCGCTCTCCGATGGCTTTGTGAGACAGGCTCGCATCCTCCAGCAGGTGATGTAATATGCGAAGATCGACTTCGTCGAGTTCATGAGCGCTTGGCATGGTCATATCCTTTCACGATGAAAGTGAGTCCCCCTAATTCCTTTCACGAATCTGTAGGCGGGCATATCAGCGTTCTCTATAATGGGTTCAGAACCATATTAAATGAAACAAAGGGGAAATGAAAGTGAAACTTCAACTGATACGTAATGCTACGTTAAGAATACAGTACGCCCATCTTGAACTGCTGGTCGATCCGATGTTTAGCGATGCCAAGGCGAACCCGCCGGTCATCAACTCCGCGAATGACAGACGGAATCCGCTTGTACCGCTGCCGTTCTCCGTGACTGACAAGCTCCATCCGGATGTGGTGCTGGTTACGCATCTGCATCCGGATCACTGGGATCAAGCTGCTATGGATGCACTGCCAAAGACGACGCCGATCCTGTGTCAACCGGGAGACGAGGACACCTTGGTTTCGCAAGGCTTTACGTCCGTGACGGCAGTCCAGGAAACCCTGGAATATGAGGGGGTTACGATAATCCGTACCGGTGGTCATCACGGCACGGGTGAGATCGGTCAGATGATGGGACAGGTATCCGGCTTTATTTTAAAGGCAGAAGGACACCCGACGCTGTATATAGCAGGCGACACGATCTGGTGCGATGAAGTGAAAGAAGTTTTGGATGCACACAAACCCGAGATGACGGTTGTCAACGCCGGCGGTGCCCGGTTTCTCACGGGAGATCCGATTATTATGGATGAGGACGATGTGATCAAACTGCTGCTTCATGCACCCTATACGAAGGCGGTTGCGGTCCATATGGAAGCCATCAACCACTGCCTTGTGACAAGAGAGGAGCTGTCCGGTCGTCTGGCAGCGGAAGGTCTGCGCGATCAAATCGAAATTCCGGAGGATGGCGAATGGGTCGAATGGAAAGCGTAATACGCAACAGCTTGGCACAGCAGCGGGAAAGGCTGCAGTCAGCCGATGGTTTCTGTAGTAGTGGGACCTGTCTGAACATGATATAATCTATGCAGGGGGCTGTCCCAAGAGATCTTAGATCTTGCGGGAGGCCCCTTTCTTGCTGTTAGAAGACGCTCCGTGTACGAATCGTTTCTCCCATCGCTGTTGCCCCCACATTTCTTGGAATGGTTCTGAGCAAGGACGAAATGTGGGGGCAAAGGCGAGCGCTGACGCTTGTCCGAAACCGATTCGTCCTCTCCGCTACGCCGTGCAGATTGCTTACTTTTAGACGCAAAGAAACCGTTCTTTGGTAAAATGGTGGTGCTACCCAAACCGTGTACGAAAGGAACGGTTTCTTTTGTACATTCAATTACCATGGACCTACTCGATCTGCCAATGGATTTGTAGGAAGATATTCTTCAACACCATCTAGTTCGCGTCGTAATGAAGCCAATCAACCGTTTGGACGACCGAATTTTTGTGAGTGCCTATCCCGGCGGCGGTCGAGACAGCTACCATCCCAAGATGCTCGCTAAAGTCTTCGTCTACACTTACACATAACGGATCTTCTCGTCAGATCGCCAAAGCCGTTCGCAAGAATGTTATGTTCATGTGGATTGCCGGGAGAATCTTAGAAGTGAGGAGGGTCATGCGTTGTTGGTTCGGCGAATGGCCGAGCCGGAAAGTGTGTTTGGGCAGATCAATAACAACCGGGGATTCCGGCGCATTCTGCTTCGGGGCTTGCATAAGGTGAGCCTGGAGGTCGGGTGGCTTTCGCTTGCCCATAATTTGCTCAGCCCCTTTTGTTGTTCCACCTCATCTACTGTTTTTCATCAAAAATAACCCTTATTTCAACAGGAACGATATTTAATCCTGACATACTAGGTGTCAGGATTTATGTTTTAATATTCGATTCAGAAGTCAAAAAGTACGAAACGCGAGGAGTGTTAACGATGAAACTCGACCGGCTGCTAGGCATTACGATGGAATTGTTGACCAAAAAAAGAGTGACGGCCACGGTGCTTGCCGCCCGGTATGAGGTCTCGGTTCGTACGATCTACCGCGATGTGGACCTCATTAATCAGGCCGGCATTCCGGTTGCTTCCTATCCCGGTGCGGATGGCGGGTTTGAATTGATGGGGGGGTTCTATCTGACGAGGCAGCACTTCTCCGTTGAGGACTTTTTGGCCATCTACAATCTTTTAAAGGGCATCGAAGGGACTGTGAAGGGGAGATACACCAGCATCATGAATAAGCTCGGAACCTTGCAGCCTGCCCTGTTGAACGGAGGATGTCATGAACAAATCCTATTCGATATGAGCACGTCGGAACATGAGCGGGCGTTGGTTCAGCCCATTCTGAATGCCATTGAACGCTCGAACCTGATGACCCTTCATTATACGAGTACATCCGGCAGCTGTTCGGAGCGGCAAGTGGAGCCGCTTCAGCTGTACTGGGAACAAGGCGTATGGTATTTGGAGGCCTACTGCTTGTTAAAGCAGGCGAATCGAATCTTCAGAGTATCGCGCATATCCAGTCTTGAAGTATCCACCGACACGTTCCTCCCAAGAGGAAACCTGGAGCGGGAGGATCGGGAGGCGCTGCAGGGGATACAGGCTCATCTCCGCTTCGATTCATCCGCCGGACCGCGGGTGACCGAGCAATTTCCGGAGGCCTTTATCTCCGGCGAGGGACTTCTCGATGTCCGAACGGTGTTCTATACCAAAGCTTATGCCATCTCGGTGATCTTAAGCTACGGTTCAAAGGTGGAGATCATCTCCCCGCCGGAGCTGAAAGAAGATCTGCTGCAGGAGCTGGAAGAAATCCGTAAACGTTATGAATGAGGAACATCCAAAAAGATGGATCGTAAATCGACGCTTGAGGAGGAAGTTGAATATGACTATTTTGGTAACAGGAGCTACAGGAACCGTTGGAAAACACATTGTGCAGCAGCTTGTGCTGCAAGGCAGCGAAGTGAGGGCAATCTCACGCAATCCCCAGCAAGCGAAAGTACCGGAGGGCGTCCAGGTGGTTGCCGGAAATCTCAATGACCCGGATAGCCTGATTCCCGCCCTGCAAGGCGTGACGGCCATGCATTTGATCATTTCCAGTGATGAGGCTTACGGGTCCCTGCAGACGGATCCGCGGATTATTGAGCTTGCCGAGAAGGCAGGCATAAAGCGGGTAACGGTATTGGTAGGCTATGAAGAAGGTCCTGTCGAAGCAGCCCTTCGAGAGAGCGGGATGGAATGGACCTTGCTCAAGCCAGGCGAATTTATGGCAAATATTTTGGCCGATTGGCAGGAATCGATCCGCATTGAGGGAGTCGTCCGCGAGCCGTTCGGCCATGCGCTGAGCGCGAGAATCCATGAAGCCGATATTGCGCGGGTTGCCGTCGCCGCACTTCTTGAGGAGGGTCACCATGGCCAAGAATATTTCCTTACGGGACCGGAAGCCCTATCGCGAACGGAAGCGGTTCGGATCATAAGCGAGGTAACAGGCAAGGACATCCGTTTTGTCGAACTGACCGAGGAACAGGCGAGAGATCAATGGAGAGCGCAAGGCTATGACGAGGAATCGATTGAGTTTTTTGTGCAAATGGGAAAAAATCCGCTCGAGATCGGTTATACCGTATTGCCGACGGTGGAGGAAGTCACGGGGCGGCCGGCAGCCACGCTTGCTGATTGGGTCCGCGATCATCTGGACGATTTTTAAGAGTAAGCCATTATGGCATTCTAGGGACAGATTTTTATAGGAAGAGGAGGAGCTGTGAAACTTGCCTTACGCCATTGAAACGAAGGAGCTTCGCAAATCTTACAACGGCATGGAGGTCGTTCGAGGAATCGATCTGCGAGTCGAACAAGGAGAGCTGTTTGCCTTGTTAGGTCCGAACGGCGCCGGAAAAACAACGACCATCCACATGCTATCCACCCTGGTTAAGCCGGACGGGGGGTTCGCAAGCGTGGCCGGGTTTGATATTGTGGGCAATGCCCGGAACGTTCGAAGAAAGATTAGCCTGACAGGCCAGTTTGCAGCACTGGATGAAGGGCTCTCCGGTCTTCAGAATTTAATGCTGATATCAAGGCTTTACGGTTATTCGGCGAAAACGGCTCGATCCGTAAGCGAGGAGCTGATCGAATCCTTTGGACTCAGCGAAGCGAAGGACCGCGCGGTGCAGCATTACTCTGGCGGGATGCGGAGGCGGCTGGATATTGCCGCCAGTATCGTTACCGAGCCCGACGTTATTTTTCTGGATGAGCCGACAACAGGCCTCGATCCGCAAAGCCGCAATCAAGTGTGGGAGGTTGTAAGGTCGCTTTTGAAGCGTGGAACCACTGTGCTGCTGACGACGCAATATCTGGAGGAAGCTGACCAGTTGGCGGACCGGATTGCCGTGATGAATAAGGGGAGTTTGATTGCGGAAGGGACGCCCCGCCAATTAAAGGCTTCCGTTGGCAACAGAACGTTAACCATCCAATTCATCGAACCGGCCGATCAGCGCAAGCTCGGTACTTTGTTAAACGAGGAACACGCGCTGACCGTATTGCAGGGCAATCATCCGTTGGTACATAAGATCCCGGTGGAGGACGCAAGTACCGCCAATGAGGCTCTTCGTACGCTGATGAAGAACGGATTCGCCATTGAATATTTCGCCTTAAGCGAACCGAGTCTGGATGAGGTCTTTCTGTCACTGACCCACGCGAAGTCGAAGGGAGGCACGCCATGAGTGTAAGCCGACATACAGCGAATAAGGACGGCGTGCTGCCTGTTCGTCAAGCCGATATCGATCATCCCAATGCCCTGACGGCGATCCGAATCTTTATGTGGAGAACTTGGCAGCATACCAAGCATAACGGGTTTGGTCTGGTGATGGATGCGATTCTGTCGCCGGTTCTGCTGCTGCTCATATTTAGTTACTTGTTCGGAGGTGCCATGGCTGGGTCAACCGGAGCTTATATTCAATTCCTATTGCCCGGCATCCTCATCCTGACGGTCGTTCCCATGACGGTGTACAGCGGAACCACGATATGCTCGGATATTACCAAAGGGGTGTACAATCGTTTCCGAACGCTGCCCTTTTGGCAGCCCGCCTCCGTCATCGGCTCCATCCTTACGGATGGTTTGCGTTATACGGTCGGCGTTATCGTTGCCCTGGGTACGGGGCTTGCGCTGGGCTTCCGCCCCGAGGGCAGCGCCATCCAAATGGTATGCGCCATTGCTTTCATCTTATTTTTTGCATTCAGCGTCAGCTGGATATTTGCGCTGATCGGCGTCGTGGCCAAGCGGCCGGAGACGGTGTCGGGGTCCAGCATGATCGCGATATATCCGCTGCTGTTCGCCAGCAACATTCTGGTGGATTCGTCGACGATGCCGAAATGGACGGGCATTCTTATCGATCTGAATCCGATCAGCATGGCGGCAGCCACGGTCAGGGGACTGATGAACGGCACGGCAATCATGGCCGTGAGCATGATCGGAATCGGGGTCTGCGTGGTGATTATCGCTATTTTCGCCCCGTTTACTCTGTATCTGTATCAGACAAAAAACGAGCGGTAAGAGGCACAAAAAAACCAGGTTTGCATGAGCATGCAGCCTGGTTTTTTATCTATGGTATGTCATTTGCGGTTGATGTAAATCGTATCACTATTTTTGGACCCACGATAAATACACAATACTACAACGGAAAGTATAAGTCTATATTTTTTTCGGGAAACCCCTATACTTAAAGCTATTCTTTAGCAAAGAGGGGGAAATCGGAATGCTGAATCGAAGCGAAAGCGCGGAGCGGGAATATCTTGAGTTTGTATTAAAGGAGCTTCATCGAGCATCGGATGAATTAGAGGGGAAGGTGTCCGACTCGTATAAGGAGATCATTGAAGCGAAGAAATACCTGTGGGTGAACATGGCCCAATTGGATGCGGCGGAACGAGCGGCCAACCGGGTTGATATTTCCTTATCGATTGATACGGGAGAGAAGACGGTGGCCAGGCTGCAAAAGATTCGCAAACTACTTGCCTCGCCGTATTTTGGCAGGGTGGATTTCCGAACGAATGAAACGATTGAAGAAGGTGCTTACTATATCGGCATCCATTCTTTCACGGACGGAGGAAGTCAGGAGCATTTCATCTATGATTGGCGCTCGCCGGTGGCAAGCTTGTTCTATGATTACAATGTCGGTCCTGCGTCGTATGAAGCGCCCATGGGCAGAATGCAAGGCGAAATTACCGTCAAAAGACAGTACAAAATCAAAGACGGTCATATGGAATATATGATTGAGAGCTCCATGAACATCAATGACGACGTTCTGCAGAAGGAGCTCAGCAGCACGTCGGACGAGAAGATGAAGAATATTGTGGCTACCATCCAGCAGGAGCAAAATGCCATCATACGAAACGAAACCGCAAATGAGCTGATCATACAGGGAGCGGCCGGTTCAGGCAAAACCTCAGTGGCTCTGCACAGGGTAGCTTTTCTGTTGTACCGCCATAAGGAGACTTTGACTTCCAGCAACGTGCTCATTATATCCCCCCATAAAGTATTCTCTGATTATATATCCAACGTTCTGCCAGAGCTTGGCGAAGAGAAAATCATGGAGGTTACGATGGAGGAGCTTGCTGCCAAAGAGCTGGGAGGATTATGTCAGTTCCAGACCTTCTCCGAACAGGTGGACGAAATCGTGCACGCCCATGACGAGCAGGCTATTGAACGGATCCGGTATAAGGCCGGCATGCACTTCGTGCACGAGCTAGAGGCTTATATGAAGTATGCCGATGAGCAGTTCTTCCTGCCTGCGGATATTCAGCTGAAGGGCGTATGTATTTCGGCTTCGGAGATCATGGACGGTTACCTTGGCACCATGACCATGCCGCTCAGGCAGCGATTGGAGAAGACGGCCTCCATCCTGTCAGGCCGGGTTCGTACGGAGGATGGAGAGAGGCTGACAACCGCAGAAGCCAATAAGGTCAAAACCGCGATCAAAAAAATGTTCAAATTTCAAAATGCACTCAGCATGTACAAGGAATTCTTCTCGCATAGGAACAAACCGGACATGTTCGTCATGATCGGAAGGAAAACGATCGAGTATGCTGACGTTTTTCCGCTGCTGTATCTCAAAATGTATTTGGAGGGAAGCACATCATACGATATGGTGAAGCATCTGCTCGTCGATGAAATGCAGGATTATACACCGATTCAATATGTCGTGCTCTCCAAATGGTTTTCGTGCAAAAAAACGATTCTTGGGGACAGCAACCAGTCGGTCAACGTATATACGTCCACTTCACTGCATGATATCAAGGGCGTGTTTCCACATGCCGATACGATTGAACTGTTAAAGAGCTATCGCTCCACGCTGGAGATTATGGGACTTGCGAAGCGAATCCGTCCGGGCAGCACCATGATTCCCGTGGAGCGGCATGGAGAAGAACCGCAGGTGATCCGGTGTCGTGACGCCCGGGAGGAGCTGGCGTTCATTCAAGAGCTTAGCCGTCACTTTTTAGATTCCGGGCTGCAGACGATGGGGATCCTATGCAAAACGTCCTCGCAGGCCCGGCAGGTGTACGAGTCCATCAGGGAGCTTGGGGGCAGCGTGAATCTGCTCGATTTTAGCAGCGACCGCTTTCAGGATGGAATTACGATCACCTTCGCCCATATGGCCAAGGGCCTGGAATTCGATCAGGTTATCGTTCCTTTTGCGGACGCCGAAAACTATCGTTCCGAGATGGACCGAAGCTTACTCTACATTGCTTGTACCCGGGCCATGCATAAACTTTCGCTGACCTATTCGGGTGAACCGGCAGCTTGGTTGGCCGTGTGAGCGTGAGCCGAAAATCAGGATAGCGTCATCCATGTCATCCATAGAAACACCTTTTAAGAAAGTCGCAACCGATGCTTGCGGCTTTTTTTTCTTTAGACCATGCATAAGATTTCAGCGAAGCTGAGCCCATTCGATCATCGCAGGAGAACTTATATGGCGTTTAGGAAGGAGGACTGATTTATTTCTCGAACCTATTAATATGAGAGTAGCACAGCAAACGTATGGAAGGAGGAACGTAACGGGCTAATCAATCCAACAACGGGACAGGAAGTGATATGGGACATTGGACTCTCATCGAATACTTGGAGATTTTTTCAGGAAGACGTGGCCGTTTTATGTATTGTCGATTTGCTGCCATTTGGTAGCCAACATCATTCACGTGAATTTCCCAAGGGTGCTGGGCCATTTTACGGATGAACTGAAGGATGGTTTATTGTCTGTCGATGGCATCGTGCGTTACAGCTGGACGCTGCTCGGAATCGGCGTCGGCTTTGCCGTCATCGGCGGGATCGGCCAGTTTCTGGTTATGTACACGGGGCGGTATTTCGAATTTATGAACCGGCAGCGATTGTTTGTCCACTTTACGGGGCTCAGTGAGCGATTTTATTCCAAGCATGGCGTTGGCAAACTGCTAAGTTATTTCATGAATGACGTGACGACGGTAAGGGAAGCCATCTCGATGGGGATCAATCAGACGGCAAACTCCTCCATCCTTCTGGTCTCCACGATCGTCATGCTGCTGATAACGAACGTACCGCTGTATTTGGTGGCAGCGAGCATCGCCCCTTTGCTGCTGATTCCGGTTATTGTTGTTTGGCTCGGACCGATTATCAGAAGAAGATCGCTGCAGGTACAGGAAGCGCTGGGCTTGATGACGGAATCCGCGGAGGAGCAGTTTGGCGGGATCCGCGTCACCAAGAAGTTCGCGGTGGAAGACACGATGAAGCGGCGCTTTGGGATGACGGTGGACCGCATCCGGGACAAGCAGCTGCGGCTGGTACGCGTATCATCGCTCTTTCAATCGATCATTCCGTTTCTGGGTGCCACCTCACTCATTATCGCCCTCTTATTCGGCGGTTACCTGACGATTCTAGGACGCATTACGGTCGGAAACTTTGTCGCATTGACGCTTTACATTCGCATGCTGATGAATCCCCTGCAGCAGATCGGCAATGTTATTAATGTCGTTCAGCGCGCGAGGGCTTCGCTTGACCGATTGAACGACCTGCTTGGCAAGCAGGCCGATATTAAGGAACTGCCTGGTGCCAAGGCGCTGAATCAGGAGATTCCAGGCATTGAAGTGCGTGATTTATCCTTTTCCTACGACGATGTGGATGGTCAAGGGGAGGGGGCCAGACAGGTTCTGCGCGGCATTCAATTGGATGTTCCGCCAGGATCGACGCTAGGCATCATTGGCCGAACGGGAAGCGGCAAGACTACGCTTATGAAGCTGCTGCTGCGTACCTATGACCCGCCTCCGGGGAAAGTGCTGATCGGGGGGGAGGATATTCGGAAGCTTACATTAAAAAGCCTGCGTGAAGGGATCGCCTATGTTCCCCAGGACGGCTTCCTGTTCAGCTCGACCATCCGCGAGAATATTGCCTTCTATAAACGGGACACGGAGCCGGCAATCGTTGAGGAAGCGGCACGAAAAGCACGGGTGTATGACAACATTGCAGAGTTTCCGGACAAGTTCGAAACCCGCCTTGGGGAGCGAGGCATTACGCTTTCCGGAGGACAGCGGCAGCGGACAAGCCTTGCACGAGGAATAATCAAGGATGCACCTATCCTCATTCTGGATGATAGCGTAAGCGCTGTCGACGCGGTGACGGAGACGGAAATCATGGAGACGATTCGGGATATCCGTGCTGGAAAGACTACGATCATTATTGCTCACCGGATCAGTGCATTGAAACATGCCGATGAGATCATCGTCCTGGATCAGGGAGAGATTGTTCAGCGGGGTACGCATGAAGAACTGCTGTCAAAGGACGGACTGTACCGGACGCTGCATGACATTCAGGAAGAGGGGATGAAGCATCATGGCACAGGCCATTAACAATTGGCAACTGGACCAGAAGGCGGATCTGAATGCCCCTCAGTCCAAGCCCAAGTATATATCCACATTCCGTGCTTTATCGGGTTACATGAAGGAATACCGGCTGATCTTTGCCGGGTTTATCGGCTGCACCTTGATTGCCATATCGGCAGAGCTGCTGCAGCCGTACCTGATGAAAATCGCAATCGATGATAATCTGATGGTCGGCAAGAACGATTTTCGGAGCCTGATGGTCATTTGCGGCATTTATTTTTTGTTATCGCTGCTCAGTATGGTGTTCACCTATTTGCAAAATAATTTGCTGCAAAAGGCGGGGCAGAGCATTGTAGCGAGCATTCGCAAACGGCTGTTTGCCCATATATCCAAGCTGTCGATGTCTTATTTCGATAAAGTGCCGAGCGGTAGCTTGATTACGCATGTATCCAGTGATACCGAAGCGATTAATCAATTTTTTAACCAGGTGCTGCTCAGCCTGTTCCGCGACGGCTTCACCTTGATCTTCATTCTGATCTTGATGTTCCAGCTCGATGTCACGCTGACCTTGTACTGCTTGATCCTGCTGCCGATCATTGCGGGGATCGCCATTGCGTTCCGGCGTTATATGCGCCACACCTACCAGATGGCCAGAACGCGGTTATCCCGGCTGGTGGCCTTTGTGGCCGAGAATCTCTCGGGGATGAATCTGATTCAAGTTTTCCATCAGCAGAAGGAGCAGGAGAAGCAGTTCGAGGAACGGAACGGCTCTTACTTCAAGGCCAATATTCGGGAGATCCGGACGAATGTGCTGTTTAACCGCTCCTACGAAATATTGAACAATTTGGCCATTGCGTTCGTGACGTGGCTCGGCGGACAAGCCGTCCTGGGGACAACGCTGGAGTTCGGCGTGCTGTACGCCTTCATAACGTATATCCGTTTATTCTTCCAGCCGATCAACACGATCACCCAGCAGTGGAATACGCTGCAATCGGCGACGGTGGCGATTAACCGGATATGGGGTCTCTTGGCGATTCAGCCTGAGGTTACCGATCAACGCAAGCCGGCGGCCATTGAGAAAGCAAGCGTCGAGGGACGCGTTGACTTTGACCGGATCACGTTCGGTTACGAAGGCGGGGCGCCGGTTATTCAGGATCTGGATCTCCATATCAACCCCGGAGAGATGATCGGGATCGTCGGAACCACCGGAGCGGGAAAAAGCTCGCTCATCAGTCTCCTGTGCCGTTTCTATGACGTGAACGAAGGAAGCATTCGGATTGATGGAATCGACATCAGGGAGCTCGCACAGTCCGATCTGCACCGGATGGTAGGCCTTGTTCAGCAGGAGCCGTATCTTTACTCCGGGACGGTGCTGGACAATGTACGGCTGTTCGATGAGACCATCTCGAGGGAACGGGTGATCGAGGCTTGCCGCTTTATCGGTGCGGATTCGATCATCATGAGGATGAAGGAAGGCTATGACACCCGGTTGTCGGAGCGGGGGAGCGGCCTGTCCGCCGGCGAGCGGCAGCTGATCTCCTTCGCCCGGATCATCGTTTTCCAGCCCAAGATTCTCATTCTTGATGAAGCGACCGCCAACCTGGATTCGCATACGGAGCAGCTGATCCAGAACGCGCTGCAGCTCGTGGCCGAAGGGCGAACGACCCTTGTCATTGCCCATCGCTTATCTACCATCATGGGGGCAGACCGGATTCTGGTCATGAGCAAAGGCCGGATCGTGGAGCAAGGCACGCATCAGGAACTGCTGGACTCCCATGGGTATTATGAAGAGCTGTATCTTCACTCCCAAGGACAGAAGCAGGAGCATGAGACTGCCGGTTCATTGTATCGTACAAAATAACCGCATCAGATTCTTGCCAGAGGACGGAGCTTTCATTAGCGCTGTCCTCTTTTTTTATGAGCGTGCGATTAGGGAAGCCGTATTTATAAGGCGCTTGTCAACAAGTCAATGAAGTTCAGAGCCGTTCTGGAGACGTGATGATCCCTCAGCCAGATCAAGGCTGTGGAAGCCGCTGCCGGGGTGTCCTTGATTTTGAAGGCATGAACAGATGCAGGCACGTGCTGCTTGACCAGCGTTTCGGGAACAATCGCCACGCCAAAACCCGAAGCGACCAAACGCAGCAGCAGCGAAATGTCGGAGCATTCGGCTACGATGTTCGGCTGCAGTTTCTGTTCCGAGAAAGCCATCTGGATCGTATAATACACGCCTAACCCTTCCGTGCTTGGCAGAATGAGCGGATACTGCGCAATATGCGGGAGGGTTATCTCCTGTTCGATGGATGGCTCAGAAGTGAGCATATAAAAAGGCTCCGTCTGCAGATGAAGGATCGAGAAATCATCCAATTCAAGCGGCAGGCGGACGATCGCTACTTCAAGCGATCGGTTTCTCACGAGCTCACAGAGCTGATACGACTCGTTCTGCTGAATTTTATACGAAACCTGGGGATATCTTGCTTTGAACTCATGCAGCCATGACGGCAGTTCTACCGAAGATAATGTATTGATGCCAAGACTCAGCGTACCCTTATCGCCGTTCCCGACCTCTTTCACCTCGGCTTTGGCCTCTTCCATGAGCTGGGTCATCTGGAGCGCATATTTATACAGCGCTTTACCCGATTCGGTGATTTCAAGCCGCTTCCCTCTACGATATACCAAGACGGACCCGAGCTCTTCCTCCATTGCTTTCAGCTGTTGGCTGAGAGGCGGCTGGGATATATGAAGCCGGTTGGCGGCAAGCGAGATCGTACCTTCCTCCACGATGGCAATAAAATAGCGGAGCTGTCTGATGTCCATAGGTTGATGCAACCCTCCTTGTATATGAAAAACCTTAGTGAATTCAATTTTTTAAGTATTTTTCATATGGTTCTGTCTCATGTTAGCATACCAATATACACGATAGAAAGAGGAGGGAGCATCGAGTGCTGCGTTTATCAGCCATTCTATTGATCCTTTTCCTGTCGGCCTGTCAACCCAATCCGGAGAAAGAAGAGGGGCAGAATATGAATCGTGAACTCATTGAATATGCCGAGCAAGGCAATACGGAGCAAGTACGACAGCTTCTTCAATCCGGCGCAGACATCAATGCGACGGATGAGCAGGGAAGAACGGCCGTGATGGCTGCAACCTATCATAATCATGTTGGAACGGTAGAGGCTTTGATCCAGGCAGGCGCCGATATCAATATTCGGGATCATCAACTAAACAATGTATTTTTGTATGCCGGTGCAGAGGGAATGACGGAAATTTTGCGGTTGGCGATCGATGCCGATGCGGATGTGACGTTGACCAACCGTTATGGCGGGACGGCTCTCATTCCGGCCTCTGACCGCGGACATGTGAAGATTGTTCAGGAGCTGCTGACCCGGACCGACGTCGATGTGAACCATATCAATAATCTGAACTGGACCGCACTGCTGGAGGCTGTCATTCTGGGTGACGGCAGCGAGAATTATCAGCGTATCGTGAAGCTGCTGCTGGATCATGGAGCGGACCCTCGGATTCCCGACGGGAATGGCGTAACTCCCCTGCAGCATGCCAGAGAGCGGGGATACCAAGAGATCGAACGCATCCTATTGGATGCGACGCTATAAACCAAGAGCAAGTCAAATAGAAGGCAGTATAAGCGAGAAGGGGATGAACGCTATGAACGAACAGAGCACTGCATATTGGCTGCTGAATGTCCGTCTGGAAACAGGCTATCGCTGCGAGGATGACGTTGTGACCGGAACAGAAACGGGACTTTTTCATATGAAAATAGAGAATGGGGCTTTCTCAGAGATCCGCCCGGCGGATGCTTTGCCTGATACGTTATTGCCGGCTCGGGACATGAAGGGGGATCTGATGCTCCCATCATTTAGGGATATGCATATCCACCTGGACAAAACCTATTATGGAGGCCCTTGGAAGGCACCGAGCCGTCCGGCTCACGGAATATTCAGCCGAATCGAGGAGGAAGAGAGACTGCTTCCGAAGCTTCTTCCTACCGCCAAGGAAAGAGCGGAGGGACTGCTGGATCTGCTGCTGCGCTACGGGTCTACCCATATCCGCTCCCATTGCAATGTGGATCCTGTTGTCGGCTTGAGAAATTTAGAGGCCACCTTGCAGGCGGTTGAAGGATACAGGGAAAAAGCTTTTGTTGAGATTGTAGCATTTCCTCAGCACGGCTTGCTTCGCAGCCAGTCCGTCTCCCTGGTCAGGGATGCGCTCCGGAACGGAGCAGCGCTTGTTGGTGGTCTGGATCCCACAACGGTGGATGAGAACATGGAGAAATCACTGAACACCGTGATGGAGCTGGCGGTTGAAGCCAACGCCGGCATTGACCTGCACCTGCATGAGTCGTCGCATGTAGGGCTGAATACCTTTAAGTATGTGGCTGACCTTACGGAGGAAGCGGGTTGGAACGGGAGAGTGACGCTCAGCCATGCGCTGGCTTTCGCGGACGTCTCACCCAGCGAAGTGGATGAAGTGGCGATTCGGTTGGCGGATCTGGGCATTTCCGTCACCTCTTCCGTACCGCTTGGCCGAACCATCCCGATCCCGCAGCTGCACCGCTGCGGCGTAGACATTTCGCTTGGGCAAGACAGCATTATGGACCATTGGTCCCCGTTTGGCAAAGGGGATAATCTGGACAAGGCGGGCACGCTGGCCGAACGCTTCCATATGTACGATGAGCGTTCGCTCGGACAGGCTCTCGGGTTTATTACAGGTGGCGTGACGCCGTTAGAACAGGACGGCCGTTATGCCTGGCCTAATGTCGGAGATGCGGCGGACGCGGTGATCGTAGAAGCCAGCTGCTCCGCAGAAGCCGTTGCCAGGAGGTCACGCCGCCGGGCCGTGCTGTTCAAGGGAAAACCGGTTTACGAATCATGATATAGAAACAGCCGCTGCATGCCGGGCTTTTTCCGGTGTGCAGCGGCTGTTGTTGGTTAATGGGCTACGGAGTTGTTATTCCCTGAAGTAGGGAGACTCCGCTATGATTTCCTTCCAGGGAATATAAGTAGCCTCCACCACGGATTTACCGCTCTGCCTCAAATATTCGGTTACGATCCGATAGCCGATGGCGTAACCCGCATAAGTCGGAATGCCCATCTTCGTGAACCCGTAAAAGTCCCCTTCCAGATCCCCGAACATGTAACCTCGTATCTCATTGAACCCGGTTATATGCAGCGCTTTCCGGTAGCGCGGCAGGAGCTCGCTGTGCTGGTCCTCGTCCAGGGAATGAACCCAGGGTCCCAAGTGATCCTCCCCGTACATCTCGGCGGCAAAAGCTTCGGCGAGTCCTTCCAGCACAAGGTATTGAGCGACCGTTGTCTCTGCGCTCCATGGCTCGTAAGAGAGCCGGACGTTATGATGGAATTCATGTGCCGTAATGGCTGCGAGCCTTGGCAGATTATAATCGTTCGGCCACACAACGACCATGATTTGCCCCGGCGTTCCCCCTGAGCCTGTATATCCGGGATGCGGGCCGAACCGCTCATGATCACCGAGCGCCAGGGTGAAGAGCAATTCCCCCAGCTCAATGCCGTGAGCTTGCGGTTTCAATGCAGTATAAGCCTTCATTACGGCTTCCTTGCACCGGCTCCAGGAGCCGGCTTGTTCAAGTCGGTACAAAGCCTGGAGCGCCTCTTCAGGATGAGTGGCCAAGCGGTATAATCCCAGCAGCTGCGTCATATCGTAATCGTCCTGCCCTTGAGGCATACGCTTACGTATCGTGTCCATAAACGGCTGAAGCGGCTGATTCACAAGCTGTTCATATGCGGAGCTCCGCAGCTCAGGCGCAGATTTCAAAGCTTGTTGTTGATGGGTTAGTGTATCGATAGCGATCAATTGCATGTTGATTTCCTCCTCTTACCGGAGCATGGCTGCTCCGTATAATCATGAGGATAATCCTTTACGCTGCGTGAAGGTCAAGCCCCTTATTGACGAACGCTTTTGACAATGAAACCGTCTCCTGCCCGGTTCGGATAAGAAGGAATGGAGGTAACGCTTAGATTCTGAAGCATGATGCCTCCATCATCTGCCGTGAGTTTGGGGCTTTTCCCATTGACGCGGCAGCAGGAGAAGGCAACGGGGGATAATCGTGCCATGGTCGCAAGAGCCCCATTGACCTGCGGCGCTTCGACAATCCATTCCGCCGAGGTCTGTGGACCGTTGTACCGCTGCAATGTTCGAAAGGTCCAGCTTCGGGATACGTTTCGAAGGCAGATCAACCAGTTCGAGCCGCTGCGCTTGATGATGCTGGCATGCATGCGGTCGCCCGGCTGAATGGGCAGCGGGATGATTGTAACCGAGGCGGGGAGAATCTCCCACCAAGCATAATAATAAGCCTTGCCGTCTATGAATTCATGACCCGTTCCGGTCTGTATCAGATTGCTGTTGCCGAATCCGTCAATGCCGATCCATGCCGAGGAGTAGGACGCCCCGCGGCTTGGACGAACAAACGGCACATTCCATTTGGCGGAGATCCGTTTGAAAGCCCCTTTTTTTCCAGTAATGCTGTATCCGATCCAATTGCTTGATATCCATCCGATGTTACGACGCGGCTTGGCTGAAGTGTCAAGTTGGCATGTGTGATTCCACTGATCTATCGTGAGAATCCCCATATCTCCACCGCCTTTACTAGATTGATAGTATATCTAATGAAGAATCGGTAGAGTTGGTATGGGTGATCTGTTAGAAAGTTATTGCACGGCTTTGTGGACCGTTGTTCCTTCGTGAAGCCCTCCCTGCAGCAAACTCAATCGTCCGTGGAAGAGAACGACGATTTCTCGGTTATCATCGAGGATCAAGCGACAGGCGCAAGTTTTGAATCGGCATTTCATAACATGTGGAACGATGGACAGGCATTTAAGGCTTATGGGTCATCGACACCTCATTATCGCATGCTAGTTAAGATGCCTTAGCGCAAAAACAAACAGGATCATCGCCCCTAAAGAGGTGATGGTTCGTACATGATTCCAGGGCAACCAGCGTTTCAGGTAGTTGTTCCACACCTCGCCTCCGGCACTGCTTCCCGGGTCAACGGCGGCCAGTGCGTCATTTAGCGGGACGTTGAACGCCATCGTTACGATGAATCCTGCTAAATAGAGCAGGCTGGCGGCAAGCAAGTACAACGAGCCGGGTTCCCCCCAGCGCATAAGGGATAGGACTGCAAGGACGATACTCGTTAGGGCAGTACCTGTAAACAGTGCACCGAACGTTGGGTTGAGTATGGTTGCATTGATGGACTGCATGGCGTTGATCCCCTGTTCGTTCGGAATCCGGGCCAGCGCTGTCATTATAAAAGACGAGAAAGCGAAGAACAGCCCGGCTATGAGTCCTGATCCAGTTACCGAGAATAAAGCCAACAAAAAAATCAAGCGGTCACTCATGGTTGGTATACCTCCAATGTCATAGGTTATTACGGGTATGGTTCCAGTATGTCATTTAATTGTTTGTACATACAAATATAATAGGATTTCCAGCAAAAGTAAAGACCTAAACATGCAGGAACTTCATAATCAATCAATAGATCCAAATTAATATATTAATATTTTCTATTTCTGGTAGTTAGTTTGTTATATATCCCGTTATGAAAATAAAGAATAAGAAGAGAAAATGCGAAAAAAAGTTCAGAATATCCACACTATTTTCAAAATAGAGTTATATATACGCTCTCGTAAGCGTATACAAATTTTGGATAATATATCAAATATGCTGCAGCCAAAAGGAGGGATCCATATGAGGTCAGGTAAGAGGGGATTTTGGCTAGTAACGACGGCTTTATTAAGCGTTTCTTTGTTATTCGGTTGTACCGGGGGGAAGGGAACGCCGGCCGATACCGGTGATCCGGAGCCGGGAAAGGATGGAGAAACGGCTAAGAAAATCATTACCGTTACGTTTCGGGATGACGGGATCGGTGAGAACGGAGCGTTCTATAAATGGCTCAAGGAAGTATCGGCCAGTTACCCCGATAAAAGTGTAGAGATTAAGCCGACACTGATTCAGGCATCGGAAGGCGATTATTTTGCCAAGGTGGCCTTGGCGCTCAAGTCCAAAGATACGGCGCCGGATATTGTGACAGAGGATACCTTTATCCTTAACTCTGATGCAAGCGCAGGTTATCTGGAGCCGCTTGACGATAAATTGGCAGCGTGGGAAGACTGGGGCAACGGTTCCTTTATCGAAGCGATGAAGAAGGGGGTCACCGCCAGCGATGGCAAGGTATATGGCGTTCCGTACAATACGGATTCTAGGGGACTCTGGTACAACAAGGACATTTTCAAACAAGCGGGTCTTCCGGAGGATTGGCAGCCTAAGAATTGGGAGGAGGTCTTAAGCGCTGCGCGAACGATCAAGGAGAAGGCGCCTGACGTTGTGCCGATCTGGATGAACATGGGCAAGGCTACAGGCGAAGCAACCTCCATGCAAACCTACGAAATGCTGCTTTATGGAACAGGCGAAAGACTGTATGACGATGCCAGCGGCAAATGGATTACGAAAAGCCAGGGCATTCTGGATGCGCTGACTTTTGTGGAGACGGTTAATAAAGAGAAGCTCGGACCGCCGCTCTCCAAAGTATTGAATGGCCAGGCAGGCAACACGGCTTCCCGCGAATACCTGCCGCAGGGCAAACTGGCGATTTCACTTGATGGCTCCTGGATTACGGGCAACTATATGGAATCAGGTGCGGCGCCATGGCCTGAATACAAAGATGTGCTTGGCTTCGCGCCGATGCCGACCAGCCAAGGGCAGGACCCTGGGTCGATTACATTGGCCGGAGGGTGGGCGCTGTCGATTCCAAGCAACTCCAAGAATAAAGACGAGGCTTGGGAATTTATCAAGTATGCGCTAAACAAGGAAAATACTCAGAAGCTTGTCATGTCCTCGGGGAATATCACGGTACGTGCCGATGTTGCTAAGGATCCGGAATATACGAAAATGCCGTTCAACGAAATCGCGACCGAATACCTGCAGAACGCAGAGTTCAGACCGGCGCAGGAGAAGTATCCGGAAGTGTCGACTCAAATCCAGACGATGGTGGAGTCCGTGGCAACGGGAACGTCGCCTGCGGATGCCATGAATAAATATGCGCAGGACGTTACCCGCATTGTCGGAGCGGATCATATCGTGGAGAAATAATCGGCTATAAGCAATACCAGCTTGCTCAAGCACTCCATTCATCGCGGAGGCTTGGGCAAGCGGTTTTTCAGATCATCCGTATGGAAGGAGAACCACACATGAGCAGTCTGTCCGTGGACGTTTACCCGAAACGAAGAAAAACGTATACCTGGCTCTTTTTTTTGCTGCCTTCAATCGCGATTATGCTCGTGTTTTTTATATATCCCATCCTGTTAACGTTCTTCTATTCCTTCACCAATCTGGCGTTAACCGGCGAAGCGGCGAGGGAGCTCAAGTTTATCGGCCTTGACAACTATACCCGGATGTTCCAGGACCCCACGGTTCGAATCAGTATCTGGAACACGCTGGTTTTCCTCATCGGCTCGGCGGTGATCGGGCAGCAGGTGCTGGGATTTCTAATCGCGCTGCTGATGAAGCAGCGGAACAAGACGTTTCGGCGGGTGATTGGAACGATTGTGCTGGCGGGCTGGGTGACGCCCGAGATTGTATGCGCCCTTTGCTTGTACAGTTTCTTCGGGGATGAAGGCACGCTGAATGCGATTATCACATTTTTTGGATTTTCGGAAGTGACCTGGCTGTTTACCGTCCCGATGCTGACGATCATTCTTGCGAATATTTGGCACGGCACGGCTTTCTCGATGCTGGTATTTCAAGCTGCGCTGGATGACGTGCCTAACGAAATCGAGGAAGCGGCGGTGGTGGATGGAGCCTCCAAGTGGAAAATCTTCACGCGCATCATCCTCCCTTACATCAAAAGCACCATTACAACGAACATGATGCTGGTTACTTTACAGACGCTCGGGGTGTTCGGGCTCATCTATGCGATGACCGGAGGCGGTCCGGGCAACTCCACGACAACCCTGCCGATCTTTATGTACAATCAGGCGTTTGTAAACTATCAATTAGGCTATGGAACCGCCATTTCGCTGCTGCTGCTGTTGATCGGGATTGTCTTAAGCCTTCTGTATATCAGGTCGATGAAAGAGTAACCAGAGGTGAGATCATATGAATGCCAAACAATATAAATTAATCTATCGAATTCTGCCGTACGCGATCCTTACGGGGATCGGCATTTGCTTTGTCCTGCCGCTGCTCTGGGTGCTCGTGGCTTCCGTCGATCCGAATGCAATGCAATCGCTGAAGATGCCCAGCAAGGTTACCGGCGCAAATTATGTTGAGGTGATTACCAGCAGCGAGAACCAGCGCGCTTACCTGATTGGTCTGGTGATGTCGCTTGGCCAAGCCGTATTGGTTGTTCTTCTGGCGCTGCTTGCAGCTTATCCGCTATCCCGTTATCAGATGAAATATAAGAAACCCTTTATGCTGACCATTCTGTTTATGACATCGCTCCCGATTACGGCTGTGATGGTGCCTGTTTACCAGCTGTTCCTGGGGCTGAAGCTGTATGACAACATTTTTGGCGTTATCTTGTTCTATGTAGCGTCGTCCATGCCATACGGGATATGGATGATGAAGAATTTCATGGATTCCGTGCCGAGCGATCTGGAGGAAGCTGCCTGGGTGGACGGGGCTTCGGTGTTTACGGGAATGCGCAAGGTCGTGGCACCGCTGATGGTTCCGGGTATTTGTACGGTGGCGATATTTACCTTCTCGGGCAGTTGGGGCAATTTCTTCGTCCCGTATATCCTGCTGCAGTCGCCTGAGAAATTCCCGGCTTCCCTGAAGCTCTATCAGTTCTTCGGGCAGTATGGCATGGTCGATTACGGCAGCCTGGCCGCCTTCTCGGTGCTGTACGCCATCCCGGCGATCATCATGTACATTCTCTCCCAGCAATTCATGTCCAAGGGCTTCGGGCTGCAGGGCGGAACGAAGGGCTAGGGAAAATAAAAGGATGCAGGGCATCGGATGCCCAAAGTAGAAAAAACGGCAACCATGCCGTTTTTTTGTCTTTGGCGAAATCTTTACCGTGAGCTGTTTTGTCCAAATCAAGCATGGTCCTGCCTGGGGCCGAGGTCCAATGAATCGCGAAGACGCTTAATATCCCGGATCGGAGGCAAACCGAACATGCGGGCATATTCCCTGTTGAACTGAGTGGGGCTTTCATAGCCGACCTGAAAGCCGGCATCCGCGGCTTCGGATGTTTCCGAGAGCAGGAGCCGGCGGGCCTCTTGCAATCGGATTTGTTTTTGATATTGAAGCGGACTCATGGCGGTGATTTCCTTGAAGTGATGATGAAGCGAAGAAGGGCTCATATTGACGGCTGCGGACAGTTTAGCGATGTGTAAGGGCTGATTATAATGCTGCTCGATCAACTGGGCCGCTGCCGCGATCCGCTGCGCATGACTGCCGCTGACGGCAAACTGTTTCAGGGATTGGCCTTGTTCTTCTTGAAGGATTCGATAAAGAATTTCCTTCGTGATCAGAGGAGCAAGGACGGGAATATCCTCCGGCGTATCCAGAAGGCGTACGAGGCGGATGACGGCATCCAGCAGCGCTTGATTCATCGGGCTGACAAACAGGGCTTTTTTGGAGTCGGATTTCTTAGGACGAGTCTCTTGGCAGGGTTTGAGTAAATCGAAGATCTGATGTCGATCCAAATCCAGCCGAAGGCACAGGTAGGGCTGCTCCGGTGATGCTTGAATCACTTGGCCGGATAAGGGCAATTGCAGCGAGACGACAAGATAACTGGACGGGTCGTAAAAATAGCATTCCTGTGCCAGCATGACTAGTTTTCTGCCTTGAATCACGATGCACAGTGCGGGCTCATGAATCGAGTGGATCATTTCCGACTCGTTGGATGCCCGTATAAAAGATAGATCGGCTATAGCCGTAGCATGCGTACCGTCCGTACCCGTGTATTTTTCTATGTATCCTGCAAGTTCGTTCTGCAGACTGTTTCCTTCATGATCTAACATCCCGGTTCGATAAGCCTCCTCCGATGGTATCTGATTTAATCTTAATAAAGTTTGCAGGAATAGGCAAGAATCGTGGTGGATTCGGCTACCGGATGAATGCTGTGTGAACGCATAATAAGAATATCCTCGATGGTTGAAGACAGGACGGTTATTCATGAAATTCAAGAGGATCGGATAAGAGGAATGAGGGGGTATGTGCAATGGATCCAGCTCTTAACGCGAATGGGGTGCAGCATCCCTATGCAGGCATGTGGGTGACCAAGGACGGATATATCCGCCACGAGCTGCTGCCGAACGGTCGTTATGATGAAGCACGGGGCCGGCGGAAAAGCGCCTATCAAGGCCGCTATTTCATTCAAGGCGATCATATCGAATATGTGGATGATACCGGATTCACGGCTGACGGTGATTTTCGGGATGGCGTTCTCTATCATGCAGGGATGGTATTGTACCGGGAAAACTAACCGTGCGTTTATAGCAGAAGACGGTTTGGCTTGGAAGTACAGAACAGGATCAGGAGGAGAGTTGTATGTCTAACGTAAAAGGAAAAGTCGTGGCCATTACAGGCGCGAGCAGCGGGATCGGCGAAGCGGCAGCCAGGTTGCTGGCTCATCATGGCGCCCATGTGGTTCTTGGGGCAAGAAGAACGGACCGGCTGGAGAAGCTTGCTTCCGCTTTGAATGGGGAAGGCGGCTCAGCTGTTTACCAATCGCTGAATGTGGCTCATCTCGATCAAATGGAATCTTTCATCGACTTGGCGGTAAGCCAGTTCGGGCGGATTGATGTCATGCTCAACAATGCCGGGGTCATGCCTCTATCACCCTTGGAGGCCTTGAAGGTGGGCGAGTGGAACCGGATGATCGATGTGAACATCCGCGGCGTCCTCCATGGTATTGCGGCAGGGCTGCCGGTGATGCAGAAGCAGGGCTTTGGCCAATTTATCAATATCGCTTCCATTGGTGCGTACGAAGTATCGCCAACCGCAGCCGTTTATTGTGCCACCAAGCATGCGGTTCGCGCAATCTCGGAGGGCCTGCGCCAGGAGGTCGGCAGCGGTATTCGGGTCACGCAAATATCGCCGGGCGTGACGGATTCGGAGCTGGCCGACAGTATCTCCGATGATACGGCCAGACAGGTCATGAAGGAATATCGAAGAATATCCATCCCGGCGACTTCGATTGCGCATGCGATTTTATACGCCATCGAGCAGCCGCCGGAAGTCGATGTGAATGAAATCATCATCAGGCCGACCGCAAGTTCCGTTTAACTGAAAGATACATCTTTAACTATAACAACCCTCTATGGGAGCGTTGGTTCATGTTACCGAAAAAGCTGAGATTTGCACAATCCGCCAGGCTTCTGCATGGAGGGAAGGGAACAACAACTGCATCAGGGAGCTAACGAAAAAACTGTTGAGTTAACTCTCAACAGTTTTTTCAATTGGAAGGATTTGTTATACTAGTCGTGTAGTTACATGAGGGTGTGTATAACGTAGATGTAATGATATTTTTAGCATGATGAATGGAGGAGTATAAGTTGGGAGTAAAACGCATTGTCGCAAATGTCGCAACGAAGGATGTCGCCGCAGCCAAGACGTTTTATCAAGATGTGCTGGGTCTGGATATGTTAATGGATCATGGCTGGCTCACCACTTATGGCTCGCAGGAGAGGATGAGCATACAGATCAGCTTTGCTTCCGAGGGAGGCAGCGGCACGCCCGTCCCGGATCTGTCGATCGAAGTGGATGAGCTAGAGGCTGTGCTGGATGCGATGAGGCGGGCAGACTTTTCCATTGAATATGGACCCGTTGATGAGCCTTGGGGAGTAAGACGCTTTTTTGTCCGGGATCCGTTCGGGAAGCTGGTCAACATTTTGATGCATCTGTCACATGATTGAGTATACGTGGGTCAAGTCGGTATCCCCGCACTGATGCTTATATGCTACCCAGTACATAAGGGTGAGCATATATGATATACTGTTTATAATATAAACAATTATCGATGACATCAGAAGCTAGGATGCAGAAAGGATACACTGTTTATGTCAAACGATAAGAGTATGGATTCGGATATTGGATCCAAGCTGCCCAGAGGGGCGGCTCTTAGCTGGGGATTGGTAAAGCCGCCGCAGCGGGGACCGAAACGGGAGATGAGCCTGTCGCAGATTGTGGACACGGCTATCGATATCGCCGATAAAGAAGGGCTTTCCGCTGTCTCCATGAATCGAATCGCGTCCACCTTGGGTTTTACCGCCATGTCGCTGTACCGGTACATTTCCAGTAAGGACGACCTTTTGCTGCTGATGCAGAACGCCGCGTGCGATATTCCCATTCCGCCGGAAGATTCTGCCGACTGGCGCGAGAATATGCGGGTCTACGTCAAATCGACGATGCAGGTATTCCGGGATCACCCCTGGTTTGGAGACATTCCGATTACGGGTATTCCCATTACGCCGAACAATCTGCGATTTATCGATTGGGGTCTGCGGTTCATGACGGATCTCCCGCTGAATGATTATGAGCGGATGTCTTTGATTCTCTTGTTAAGCAATTACGCTAGATCAAGCGGCATGATGCAGCGGGATATGGACCGCGCCATACAGGCAGGCTCCACCCCGGAACAGTTCAGTGGAATCGATTATACGGCAGCGCTGAAACAGCTTATGAAGCCGGATCGGTTTCCGTTCCTGTATCCGGTTGTGATGTCGGGGGTCTATACGGAAGACAACGAGGAAGTGAATCCGATTGGCAATGACATTGATTTCGGGTTAGAACGCATTCTGGACGGCATTGATCATTATCTCCAGACCAAGACACAGCCGGGAAAGTCGGACAAGTAATGATATCGGCCAAAGTTACAGTTACAGGTCGTGGTGGATAAGAGAGTGAAGAAAGAAAGTGCCGTAAGAGAGTGCCGTAAGAGTGTGCAGATAAGAGTGTGCAGTAAGAGTATGGAGTAAGAAATTGCCGTAAGAGAGTGCAGTAAGAGTGTGGAGTAAGAGCTTGCCGTAAGAGAGTGCAGTAAAAGCGCGCCGCAGCTGGGTAAAAAAACCGATCCTCGCATTGAGGATCGGTTTTTCTTGCTGGTTGATTAGGCCCAAAGCGGATGTTTTATCAAGCATCGGGTTTGGTTGATATTGTTCCGGGACGGACATGACATTCGCTGGAAGGCAGATGCCGTGTCCAGATTGGCTCTTAAAAAAGCAATGCTACATCGTGCGCACTGCTCCATTATGCGCACGGTGCGTGGTCCGGGGCATCCTTGGATAGCTGTCGACCCTATGCATATTTAGCGTCGCCCAGCTTTTCTCTTAAAGGTCCACATGCTCCATGCCATGGAGCCGACAAGAATGAACAGACACCATCCTATTGCCCAGCCGATGTGATCTTGGATAGAACCACCCGTCAGCAACCCGCGAATGGACTCGATCACCGGCGTGATCGGTTGATTGCTTGCGACCCCTTGCAGCCATGTCGGCATCGTCTCGGTAGGAACGAAGGCGCTGGAGAGGTAGGGGAGGAAGAGCAGGGCGAATCCATAGCTGCTGGCCGCTGCCGGACTGCCTGCAACGAGGCCGATGGCGGCATAAAGCCAGGTGAAAGCAAAGATAAAGAGCGCGATCAAGCCGATGGCGAGAATCCAATCCAGAAGTCCGGCTGAAGGCCTGAATCCAACGAGCAGAGCCACAGCGATAACGACGCCAGTCGCCAACATGTTTCGGGCAAGGCTGGCTACCACATGACCTGTAATGACACTCATGCTTTGAATGGGCATGGTCCGGAAGCGGTCAATGATGCCATTGGTCATATCCTGGGAGACATCGACGGCCGTGCTGGACGATCCGAAACCTGCGCATAGCAGAATGATTCCCGGCACCACGTAGTCTACATACTGTCCGCTGGGATCGAGTGCGCCGCCAAATACATAGGTGAACAGCAGCATCAACATGATCGGCAGCATCATTGCTGTAATCATCGCCTCTGCGTTCTGGATGCTGTGACGTAAGCTGCGACCGATAAAGACGGTCTGGGTGACCGCAAAGGACGTTGTTTTTGTATTCGAAGCTGTTGCTCTCATTATATGATTTCCTCCAATTTCTTGTCGGTTAGCGACAGGAATACATCATCCATATTCGGTCTATGAAGACTTACGCGCGTCTCATTCGGTATCAGGCGAGTGAACTCTTGAAGCGTCTGTGCGACGTCCCCGATGCTGCCGCTTGTCGGAATCCTGTGAATCACCTCTTCGTGTTCGTTACGGAGCTCAAGCACTTCTCCTCCGACTCGGGTCTTCAGCTCGGCCGGACTTCCCTCAGCAACGACTCGCCCGCCATCCAGGACCGCGATCCGATCCGCGAGCTGATCCGCTTCCTCCAAATACTGCGTGGTCAGCAGTATGGTGATGCCCTGGCTCTTCAATTGCAGAATGATATCCCACAGGGTACGGCGGCTGCGTGTATCCAGTCCCGTGGTCGGTTCATCCAGGAACAGCACGGGCCGCGTCACGACAAGGCTGATCGCAAGATCAAGCCGTCTCTTCATCCCGCCCGAATACGTCTTCACGCGCTTGGCGGCAGCAGCAGCGAGATCGAATTGTTCGAGCAGTTCGGCGGTTCGCAGGCGCGCTTCCGCTGCGGATAGACCGGACAGCCTGCATATCATCCGCAGGTTCTCTTCCGCGGTCAATACTTCATCAACGGCAGCGAATTGGCCGGTCAGACTGATGGACTGCTGCACATCCTGCTTGTGATGGCGGAGATCAAATCCGTTAATCCTCACGCTGCCGGCATCGGGCGTCACCAATGTGGACAGGATGTTGATCAGGGTTGTTTTGCCGGCCCCATTAGGACCAAGAAGAGCAAATACGTTTCCTTGCGGCACGCTCAGGTCGATCCCGTCCAGCACGGTTTGGTGCCCAAAGCTTTTGCGAAGTTGCCGAATCTCAACAGCATAGTTACTCATTGTCAGCACATCTCCCTTAATTAATTGTATATATAATAAACAGTTTAATTGATAATTAGTATATAGCATAAACAGTTATTGTGCAATACGATTTTTTGCGTTTGGAATTGCATGATGATAACAGGAGGATAGGGTGTCGGGGCATAAAAAAGAGCCTGACGCGATGTAACAAAACATCAAGTCAGGCTCTTATAGGGATTAGTTCATGGTATATGCGATCTTATCGTTACGAACGATCCGATTCGTCATAAAGCTCCAGTTCAATGACGGTATTGCGTTTGTCAGGGAGCGGATAAGTGAAGTGTTCAGGACGCGCGAAATTCACAAATGCGTCCTCGATGAATTCCGCAGCGCTCCATGGGCGGCTGAGGAACAATTCGTATCCGTCCGCGAGCAGACGTGCCTTCTTCACCTTGTCGGCCATGCCGATGAGATTGATCGGTCCGATGGACTCCTCAAAGACGTGGGCATACAGCTTATTGCCTTTTTGGGTGTACCGACCCCAATCCGGCTTCGGATAATCAGCGGCCGCGCAGCCATAGATGCTGTCGCCGTTCTTACTCATCCAGTCACCGATTTCCTCCAGCACGTCGAGGCTCTCCCTCGGGATGACGCCTCTAGCGTCTGGTCCGACATTCAGCAGCATGTTGCCGTTCTTGCTGACGCATTCCACCAGCTTGCGGATGATCGTGGTTGCCGATTTGTAATTGCGGTCGGCGGCTGCATAACCCCAGTTGTTATTCAGCGTGATGCAGGCTTCCCACGGGATCGGGGCACCCGTCTGATCCACGACGCCGTGCGGCGGAATGATCTGTTCAGGTGAAGCGAAATCTCCACTGTAAACGGAAGGATCGGTAGTATAGATGCTGCCTCCGCTCTCGCCGCTGCCTTCGAGCCGGTTGTCGATGAGAATGTGCGGCTGCAGCTCGCGGATCATCTTCATCAGCTCGGTGGCGCGCCACACTTCGCCGCGCATGTTACCATAGGAGAAATCAAACCACATAATATCGAGCTTGCCGTAGCCTGTCAGCAGCTCTCGAACCTGCCCGTGCATGTAATCCAGGTATCGGTCGAAGTTTTTCGGATCGCGCTTGAAGGCTTCGTTCGCGCGCATGGGGTGAATGCGGTCTCCATAGGCCGGATAGTCCTCATGGTACCAGTCGATCAGCGAGAAGTAGAGGCCGACTTTAAGGCCTTCTTCACGGAAAGCTTCCAGAAACTCCTGCACGAGGTCCCGCCCGGCTTTGGTATTCGTTGATTTATATTCCGTCAGCTTGCTGTCGAACAAACAGAATCCGTCATGGTGCTTGGCCGTTAGCACCGCATATTTCATGCCTGCTTTTTTGGCCGCTTTGGCCCACTCCCGCGGATTATAGTCAACGGGATCAAATTCATCGAAATAGGTCTGATAGTCTTCGATGCTCATCTGTTCCGAGCTTCGGAGCCATTCGCCTCTGGCTGGGATCGAGTAGAGTCCCCAGTGGATGAACATGCCGAAACGGTCGTTCTGGAACCATTGCACACGCTGGTTTCGTTCCTGGATGACTTGATTGGTTGGAGTGGTAGTCGTTGTCATGGATTCAAACCTCCGATTCTTGGAATTGTCGAGTTTGATTTTAACAAGAATGTGTTAGTATGAATAGATAATTACTTAACTCTGACGGGTATTATAATAACTTTAGAGGATAATCGAAGATGAAGAATGAACGAAATGAACATGAAGCCATTCAGCAGATGCTCCTGAACATGCAGGTTCAGATCTGGGAGGCCGAAAGAACGCAGTGCTGGCCGGAGTGGAAGGAATTCGACTACACCGTGTCTTATAACAAACTCTATTTTATCCTGGATGGGGAAGGATGGGTGAAAATCGGCGATGAGGAGCTGTATCCCGTTCCGGGTCAATTGGTTCTGATGCCGGCACGGACCAGGCAATCCTACTCTGTCATCAGCGGCCGCCCCTATCTTAAATACTGGTCGCACTTCTCGGCGACCGTAGGCGATTCCGATGTATTTTCCTGGCTGAACGTTCCCTATTGCTATGATTTGTCGGGGAACGCAGAGATGCCGACATTATTCCAGCAACTGGTCGATGCGCATCGCTCCGATACCATCGCCGCGCGTCTGCGGGAAAAGTCGGTGATGCTGGACATCCTGTCCCGAGTGTTCGAACACCAGCACCCGCAGATTCATAAGGACAAAATGGAAGATATGGGCAGGCTCCACAAAGTGCAGCAGTACATTAAGAATCACCTGCATGAGGAGATTACGCTGGAGCAGATGGCGGGGACGCTGCATTTGCATCCGAATTATTTTATTAAGTACTTCAAGCGGCATTTCGGGATCACGCCGCAGAAATATTTAAGCCTTAAGCGGATGGAGCAGGCCAAACTCATGCTGAGAACGACCCCTCTGAGCATCAAAGAAATTGCGGACGCAACCGGCTTTGAATCGGCGAACTATTTCTCGAAAACGTTTCGTAAAGAGGTCGGTTACAGCCCCTCGGAATACCGAAACAATATATAGCAAAAAAGAGGCTGTCCCAGAAATTCGATTCGGGGAAAGCCTCTTTTCTTCAGACCAGCTATATCTAAAAACCTTTTCCTCCAAGCGGTTTAAGCTTGAGCGGCTCCGCGCCGGCGATCAGCGGCCGTCCGCGCTGGAGCAGCTCGGACGTATCGGCTCCCTGCAATGAAGCGGCATGCGCGTCTTGGCTGCTCCACAATTCCGTGACCCATACGGCATTCGGATCGCTGTCCGAAACGTTGACGATATAGAGTTCACAATCTTTGTTATCGCTAAGCATCGCTGCTGCTTCGAGCAGGATCTCTGCAAGTTCATCCCGTTTGCCGGGATGGGCGGTCAACTTTCCGTACATCGCGAATTTCTCCATCGGGTTCACCCTTCCTTTTTGGTCATGTCGCTTAACATGCGTTCGTAATGGAGCGCCATGCTTGTCGTGATTTCTGACAGTTTCAGAACAAGAGAAGCGGGCTCCAGAATGGTTAAAGATTTGCCATAAGGGAGAAGAAAATAGGGAACATAGGACGTCAGCGAAGACGTATCCAGTCGGAAATGAGCTTCTCCATCACAGCGTTTCACAAGCGTATGTCCAAATAACCAATGCTGACTTAATTCATTCAGAACATGCTCGTGACCTTGGATGACGACATGGACCAGCGGTTCATGGCTGCCTTGATCGGGCAGCAGACTGCCAAGCAGTACATCCTTGGCCGAAAAATCAGCGGGCCGTTCAAATGCATGTTCCGTCGGCTCCAGCCCAATGATCCGATCCACGCGGAAATTGCGAATCTCTTGACGCAGATGGCAGAAGCCGGCGGCATACCATTGACCCTTCCAGTGGATGATACCGTAGGGGTCAAAGTTTCGGGTAATGCTGGCGCCTTCCCTGCCCTTCGAATACGTCATTTTCAGGGTTTGCCCGTGCGCCGCGGCACTTTCAAGCGTCTGAAGCAGCGGCCGCAGCCCCTTATGGACAGGAGGCTGCAACACCGAGACGCCGCCGCTGTGCCGTTCGATCTGAGAAAGCTGCTCTTCGTTCGTATAAAGCTTCAGCTTGTCAATCGCCCGCTGCAGCGCATCTGTAAACGGATAGCCGCTTTCTTTGGCAAAGATCGAAGCATGCACCAATGCCTTCTGCTCTTCTGCATCAAACATCAGTGGGGATTCGGCAAACTGTCCGAGGATCCGAAAGCCGCCGTTCGGCCCGGAATCGGCGATGATGGGCGCGCCGCTGGCGCATAACGAATCGATGCAGCGGTACACCGTTCGAACATGGATTTCCAGTTCATCGGCGATTTGCTGTGCGGTCATCTTTTTGCCCGAGCGGAGCATCCACAGGATCGACAGCATATTATCCGCTTTAGACATCAAGCGTGCTCCTTCCAGATGGGGAGAATCCCCCATGTTACTTCCAATAAATTGTATCCTTTTTACACGAGCGGGTCCATGCCCTTGTCGATCCAGGAATCGTAGGTCGGACCGTAGAGCTCGGGAATTCGCAGGCCGGCTTGTCTCATCAGCACCGTCATCTGTCCGCGGTGATGCGCTTGATGAACCAGGGTAAAATGCAGGAATGCCGCATTTGACCAAGGCTCTCCGTCGAATTCACGGGTAGCGCGAAGATCCTCCTCGCTCCACTGCGACTTCACGGCATCCAGGAAGGCATGCCGGATCCGGCGGTAGCTGCTCTGAATCTCGGCGGCGGAATCCGGGATTTCCTGCTCGCGGGACGGGCCTTCAAATTGTAGACCGAGCATGGTCATATACTGAACCGACATAACCAAATGCCATGCCAGCTGACCGAGCGTGCGATGCTGATCCGTCATGGCGGTTTTGAGCGAATCGTCGGTTAATGCGTCCATGACTTGTTCCGTAATCCGAGCCTCTTTTAACCATTCTGTCGTAAAATCCTCTATGCTCATGTTCATGTGTAAACCCTCGCTTTATATTAGGATGGATGCTGTAAGTCGAGTATATTACATCATTCCTGACAATTACGGTCAGTGATTATGGGGAGAAGAAGAATTTATGTATTTCAGTGTTTAGCCGGAAATTATCTGCATGGTCTATAGAACCCTCTTCATTTATAATGTATGAGATTTAAAGATCGTGCCGGATATCGAATATAGGGGGTGTGCAGCATGCAGGACGAGATTCGCGAAATCCCGGGGGCAGATAAATGGATGACCGTTCAAACGGTTGATAAGGGCTGGTCGGCAGATCGCAAATACTATGTTCAGGATACGGAAGGCAAGGAGTGGCTCCTTCGATTATCCGACATCTCTCAATATGAGCGAAAGCGGTGGGAGTTTGAAGCGGTAAAAAAGCTGGATCCTATCGAAATGCGAATGTCCCGCCCGATTGATTTTGGCGTCTGCCATGAGGGCAGGCAAGTATTTTCCCTGTTCACATGGGTTCCGGGAGAAGATGCAAGGGATGCGATTCCTTTGCTGGATTCTCAGGAGCAGTACCGGCTTGGCGTTCAGGCAGGCAAATATTTAAGCGAATTGCATCGTATTCCGGCTGAAAGCAGCTTTGACACGTGGGCAGTTTATTATCATTCCAAGATGGATAGGTACATCAAAAATTATGAGAGCTGCGGCATCCGACTCGCAGGTGCGGACAACATGATTCGTTATATGGAGGAGCATCGGTATTTGCTTGAGGAGCGGCCTCGTGCTTTTCAACATGGGGATTATCATATCGGCAATATGGTGGTTACGCCAGAAGGTGAACTGGGCATCATCGATTTCAACCGGGCGGATTCCGGTGATCCTTGGGAGGAGTTTAACCGGATAACATGGGATGCCGCGATTAGCCCGTGGTTTGCTTCCGGTCGTATTCACGGATATTTCCAAGGTGGAGAGGTACCGGATTCATTCTTTAGATTAATGGCACTCTATATCGCGAGCAATCAGATTTCCTCGATTCATTGGGCGATTCCCTTCGGAGAGCAGGAAGTGGAGGTTATGCTGAATCAGGCTCAAGAGGTACTGAACTGGTATGAGGGGTTTCAGACGCATATACCAAACTGGTATAAACCGATGCCGAGGTCGTCTTAGCCTATCATTGACAGGATAGCAATCTAGAAGAATTTATTGAAGCCAGAGCATGATACGATAATAAAAAAACAGACGGAGGTTTGTACTCATGTCATCAGCGGATATTCGGTTTGTCGGTGGAAACAATATTGCCCTTAAAATTCCGAAGTACAAGTATGAGGAAACTGTGCATTTTTACAAAGAGGTTTTGCAGCTGCCTTATTTGGGCTTCAAGGATGGTTCACACCTCTTTCAGCACGGCCCGAACCATTTATGGCTGGATTGCATGACTCACTATGCTCAGCAGGATGTCTGGTTAGAGGTCACTACGGATCATCCTGAGGCGGCCGCTTCATATTTGAGAGAGCATCAGGTGGATCGCAGGGATGAGGTGGAGGTTTACGAGAACTCGCAGGGCTACTGGATATCCGATCCATGCGGGACGATCATTCGGGTGAATCCCAGAAAAGCGAATGAATAGACAGCCTCCCCGGCGAATATGTTAGCCGTTGACGACACGCATCCCTTGAGACTTGAGGTTATGTCGAAGCGTCCAACACTCATCCGGGAAGATTTTAAGCTCACTCACTAAGAGTTCCATGAAACGGGAAACAAAAAACCAAGCACTTCCTATCCAATCCCAAAGTTGAGAGAGGAGATGCTTGGTTTATTCTTGTCGCTGTGAATTGACGCTACGGCTTCAGAACCACCTTGGTGCAGTCTTCTTCATGATCGCTAAATATCCGATAGGCATCGCTTGCTTGTTCCAGCGGAAGCCGGTGAGATACAATCTCGGTTGGATCAAATTCCCCGGCGGTGATCTTCTTGAACAGCTCCGGCATATAATGGATGACGGGGGCTTGTCCCATGGTAAGGGTAATGTTCCGTTCAAAAATATGGCCCAGCGGGAACATGTTGTACAATGAACCGTATACACCGGTCAGCTGAACGGTGCCGAATTTGCGAACGGCATCGATGGCAATATCAATTGCACTTAACGTTCCGCCCTGGAGCTTCAGCTTTTGACCGATGGCTTCCATGGTTGACTTCTTCCCGTCCATGCCGACGCAGTCGATCACAATATCTGTTCCGCCCTTGGTGATCTCGCGGATGTACGCGCCCATATCCTCATAGTCTTCAAAATTGTAGATCTCAACGTTGTTCATTCGCTTTGCTTTTTGCAGCCGGTAAGGAAGGCGGTCCACGGCGATTACCCGTTTAGCGCCCTTCATCCAGGCGAATTTCTGGGTCATCAGACCGACCGGTCCACAGCCGAGCACCGTGACGGTATCGCCTGGCTTCACGCCGGCATTCTCCACGCTCCAATAGGCCGTAGGCAGAACGTCGGACAAGAAGAGAAGCGCCTCATCCTCCAATTCGCATGACTCGGGGATGACAAACGGCATAAAGTTCCCGTACGGTACGCGCAAATATTCAGCCTGCCCGCCAGGATAGTTGCCATAGCGTTCAGTGAAACCCATGTAACCTCCGGTATGGACATCCGGGTTGCCATTGGAATTGTCGCATTGACTCTCCATATCGTGATTGCAATAGTAGCAGTGGCCGCAAGAAACATTGAACGGAAGAACGACGCGGTCGCCTTTTTTCACGCGGGTTACGTTAGCTCCGACCTCTTCTACTATCCCCATAGGCTCATGGCCGATCACGTAATCTTTAGCCGCAGGCATAGCCCCTAGGTATATATGAAGATCGGAACCGCAAATGGCTGTAGAGGTGATGCGGACGATAATATCATCCTGGGTCTGAATGGACGGATCCTCCACGTGTTTGACCTGAATGTCTTTTGCGCCTTGAAATGTGACTGCTCTCATACGTTCCCTCCTCAGCGATGTACAGATGTTATCTTTTTAATACCCGATATGCACTTTTATTAACATCCCCATCGCTATGAATGCATATGCGCTGCTAGCGCAACAACATAGTTTGTGGAAGAAGAAAGGCCAATGCTGAACCATAGTACAATCACGGTGATATGATAACTGCTGATTCCATAAATGGAGGGGCTTAGAGCAAGGACGAATGACGCTAATCGTTATTTGGAGAATCTTAGCTCGCAAGATCGCGATACACAAAACGAAGTAAATAATGAGCTGCTGACATTAACGAGCGAGAAGGTGGAGTGGACAGCGTGTCAAATGTAATTTCGGATTCACCGGACTCAGCGGACGTTATTTGATCCGATAAGAGCTAAACTTTGATTCTAGCGGACATGAGGTTCGTTATTTGCTTAAAAAGCTCGTTTTTCCGCAGCGAAAAGGTTAAATAGCGGACTTGGTGTCCGTTACCATAAGAGAATGGCCTGAATCGTGGCAAATAACGGATCTGTGGTCCGTTGGCAGCCGTATGTTTGGGATGGCAGCGGTTTTTCATACAAACAAAAGAACGCGTATTGGCAGGGAGTCGGTTCTCCCGCCATACGCGTTCTTTTTTTAGAATATTACTTTTACTCTTCGGACTGTGCCGGGTGTCAAAAGTTACACGAGCTTCAAATACTCTACGATCGTCAGCAAGCCTTGATCGAAATTCTCCAAATTAAAATGCTCGTTCGGAGCATGCAGATTCTCGTCCGGCAAGCCAAAGCCCATCATGACGGCAGGTGCATCGAGCGTGCTGGACAGCTTCTCCACGATCGGGATGGACCCGCCATCCTTCGTAAAGAGGGCACGCGTGCCGTAGACATGCTCGAACGCGTCCGCGGCTTTTTGCAGCATCGGATGGGATGGATCGATGTTAAAGGCGAATGCTTTTTCCTTCGGCTTAAAGGTAATCTTCGATCCGACTGGAGTGTGGGCATGCAAGTGGGCTTCAATCGCGTCAAGCACGGCTTGCGGATCTTGGTCTGCTACCAGACGGCACGTAATTTTGGCATGGGCCTCCCTCGGAATGACCGTCTTGCTGCCTTCTCCTTGGAACCCTCCATATACGCCGTTCAGCTCAAGGGTCGGACGCGCTCCCACGCGTTCAACGAAGGAGAACCCTTTCTCACCGTACAGGGAATCGAGGCCGAGATCCTGCTTCAGCTTATCCTCGTCGAATTCCTGCTTGGCAAATTCCTCGCGCATTTCAGGCGACAGCTCGAGCACGCCGTCATAGAAGCCTTTTACGGCGACGCGGCCTTGCTCGTCATGAAGCGAGGCGAGTAGGGAGACGAGGGCATGCAGGGCGTTGGGTACCCCGCCGCCATATGTACCGGAATGAAGGTCGGTATTAGCTGTTTCCAGAGACAACTCCAGGGAACACAATCCGCGAAGGCCTGTAGAAATGGCCGGTTTGCCAGGTGCGAGCAGGGACGTATCCGAGATCACGATGGCGTCAGCAGCCAGCTTGTCCTTATTGTTGTCAAGGTAGAGCGGGAGGTTCGGGCTGGACACCTCTTCTTCGCCTTCAATGCAGAACTTGATGTTGACCGGAAGCTCTTTCTCTTGCTTCAAAATGGCTTCAACGGCTTTGACATGCAGGAACAGCTGGCCTTTGTCATCCGTTGCTCCGCGTGCATACAATTTACCGTTGCGGATAGCCGGCTCAAAGGGCGGCGTTTCCCACAGATGAAGCGGATCTACAGGCTGTACGTCATAGTGGCCGTAAACGAGCACGGTCGGTTTGCCTTCGGCATGCAAATAGTCTGCCGTAATAATAGGGTGTCCTGCCGTTTGATGAACTTCCACATGCTCAAGTCCCGCTTCGGTCAGCTTGCCTGCGAGCCACTCGGCAGCCTTTGCCACATCGCCTTTATGCTCGGACAGGGCCGAAATGCTCGGAATGGACAACCATTCCTTCAACTCATTCAGATGGGTTTCGCGGTGTTCAGCGAAATACGCTTTATAATCAACGCTCATGATATAGGGATCCTCCTTCAATATACATTGGCATTCGATAGATGCCGTACCTTACTATTCTAACCGTTTTTCGAAGAATACGAAATATAGCGGGATTAATCTTGAATCGTGTCATGACTCTCTTCCGGCTGTTGTGATGCAAAATTGTTCAAAAGGTTTCTCCAAAACAGCCGCAGCGCGGGACTGATCAGCTTATTGCGGTGGCGAACGGCATAAATCCGGCGCTCGGGCAGCCAGGACGGAATAGGTCGTGATTGGAGTTTCCCCTCTGCCAGTTCTTCTTGTATGGCAGCTTCTGCGATCATGCCATACCCCAGACGGAAGATGAAAATAACGGGAGCATCCGGTTTTCCTAATTAATATAATTCCATATAAAAAGAAATACGCAGCATCGCTGGCGAATCGTGATGCTGCGTATTTCTATGGAGGACCTCTATCACCAGAGGGTTGATCAGAATTGATCCCAGCCATTTCCAATGAGCTGGCGCTGCAGGAATGGCAACTGCTGCTGTTGTTGAATGAACTGCTGACGCTGTTGTTCTTGTAATTGCTGCTGCGAACGGAATTGCTCTTGTTCTTGAGTTGGTATTCGCTGTGGTTCAGCAGCATACGTTCCATGCTGCGGTTGATCCTGAACCTGGAACTGCTGCTGGAACAACTGCTGCTGTTGTTGTAGCAGCTCATAATCACGGTTCACAGTGCCTTCTTGATGATAATAGTGCTGATTATGATGAGACGCATGAGGCTGATGTTTCATCTGTCCTTGCACTTGCCCTTGCTGCAGACAGCTTTTGGGCGGCCCGATGACAACCGTGTCGGTGATCGGCGCCAAGGTCTCTTTGACTTTGGCTTCGTCCAGGCAGTAGGTGTGAGCGAACACGCTGGCCGGCGTCAATCTCAAAAGATCCGAACCTCCAATGAATTCAGGCACCGGCGCGTCAAAGACCGCGATCAGGTGCGTGTTGTCAACCGTCGCCATTTCATAATGCCACCAGCCTTGGGGCACAAGCGCAACCTGCCCCGGCGTTACCGTGAAGTTCAGCAGCTCTTTCGTAAACGGATTGACAAGGGAGACGATGGCTGAGCCGGAAACGACATAGACCAGCTCCGTTGCATTCTGATGGATATGCGGCTCCACTACGTTTCCGGTACTGAGGTATATATCCAGCAGGGAAGCGTTGCCGAGCGTGTTCAATTCTTTTACGGAGAGAGAATTAATGTAATTCTGACTATCTTTTTTGAAAAAAGGGTTATTGCTCATATCGTAAGTATACCGAACGGAGGGTGAGGTGAAATCCATATAAGAGACCGCCACTATTGATTCCTGCCCTTCATAATGTAATAGGCGTTGACCCATAACACACGTTATGCCCATGGGCAAACATCCGTGAGCCCATTTTATGAATCAGCAGATGCAAGCCGCCCGCTGGCAGGGCGGCTTGCGCTAAAATCCTATGGTGGAGCAGGCGAGGTCAGGCCGATTTCGGTATGGAAATCGGCGAGTTCCGTCCCGTCGAGAAGCTGACCAGTCCTGCAACCAGGCCGAGCGCGAGCACGAATCCACCGAGCCATGGATGATATTGAAGGGTGGACGTCGTATTCACCATGAAGCCTCCTGCACCCGCGCCTGCGGCTAACCCGAGATGCACAATGGAGGTGTTTAGGCTGAGAATCAGATTGGAAGAGCCCGGAGCCTGCTGGATAAAATAACTCTGAACGGCCGGCCCCGCCGCAAACATGGACAGCACCATGATTCCCATCAGCACGAGCCCTATGAACGATTGGCTGGCGAGCAGCGGAAGAAGCGCGAATACCGCGATATGAATGAGCGTGCTGAGGGTAATCACTTTCGCAGGCCCAAACCGGTCGACCCCATATCCGCCGAGCCTGGAGCCGATTGCTCCAAACAGTCCAAAGCCGAGCATAATGATGCTGATGCCTGACGGCGCCATATGGAAAATATCCTGGATAAATGGTGTAACATACGTGAACAGTACCGAGTTACCCGATTCCCGGAAGAACGTAAGGAGCAGCGCGCTCACGATGACCACGCTCCCCAGCACTTTGAATTGCTGGCGAAAGGGAACAGGTGTATCTCCTTCAACATCCGGCAGGAGTCTAATCAGGACAAAGGCAACCACCAGACTGAGCAGAGCCAGCAGCAGAAAGATGGATTGCCAGTTCAGCAGATTCGTGATCCATATTCCGATCGGAACGCCCAGCACCATGGCGCTGCTGAAACCCAGCACGATGGTGCCGATGGCACGGCCCAATGTATCGGGCGATACCAGTTTGGCTGCAGTCCCCATGGCGGCAACGAGATACACCCCTGAGCTTACCCCCAGGATGATGCGGGAACCCATGAGCATCCATACCTCGGTGCTGAAATAGGAAACGAGACTGCCGGCAATGAACAGCAGAAGCGAGCCGAGCAGCACTTTTTTACGGTTCATCCGAGCGGTAAGCGAGACCAGAAACGGTGTCCCGATCGCAAAAGCCAGCGAATAAGCGGTAATCAGCTGGCCGGCAAAGGCCAAGGAAATATGAAGATCGTCAGCGATCGCATACAGAATACCCGAGACGACCAGTTCCGAAGTGGCGGTAAGGAAAACTCCAAGCGCTAATAAATATATCGTAAATCGATTCATATCTAATTCATCCTTTCGTTCGGAGATCAATACCCTCTGCGATCATGGCTAGCACATGCCGCAAACGGGTTGGTATAACTTGAAATCTCATTGTGTTTGTATTATAAGTAGTGCGCATATATTATGTAAGAAGGCAAAGTATTTGGATATTATCCAATCATTTTGATTAACTTACGATTAGTTAGTGATGGGGTGAGGTATTGGAACCGGTAAGAGAAGACTTTCAGGAAAAGCCAGCTTTCAATCATATCTGCTCGGTGCTGCAAATTCTTGGAGCCAAATGGGCGTTTCTCGTCATCGCGCAATTAGCGCAAGGACCGAAACGGTTTAATCAGCTTCATCGGGATGCAGCCATCATCAAGACGCAATCCTTAACGGATGTGCTCCGGCATTTGGAAGGCAGCGGGATCGTAAGACGCGAGGTATTCCCTACCGTTCCGGTCTCCGTGGAGTATTCATTGACCGAGAAGGGGCTGGACTTCCTGGATTCTTTGCAGGAGATGGAGAAGTGGGCCGAAAAATGGGGCGTGGAGCAATCCTCTTGACTGCTGCCACAAAAATAGTACACATATCAAAAAACTCATTTCCAAAGGTTTATAACAGGAAATGAGTTTTCTTTTTTTTGAAAATTACGTATTCTTATAGATAACATTTTCAGGTTTGGTATGAAGGATAGGGAGGTGGTCGTCGCTTGCGAATCCATAAGATTAATCTGCTGACAAAATTGTTGATTTCCTATTTGCTTGTGCTGATGTTTCCCGTGATCGTCATCCTGTGCTATTACTACCCTTATTCGGCAGAAGTGGTGAAAGAGAAGGAAATGGACTGGAATGCGCATATTACGGAGCAGTTCATGACATCGATGGATACGTTTACAAGGTATGTATACAATCTGCCGTTTGAACTGGTGCAGAACCGGGAATTCAAGATGTATAAGGCGGAGGAAAGCGACTACCAGCGGGTGCTTATTGCCAATGAGATGAAAAAATACAATGCAACCGATGCGTTTATTTACAACACCTTGCTGTATGTGAAGAACATCGGTTATTTGTTTTCCAAAACTGGAAGCGCATACAGTCTAGACGACCTTTCCATTCCGGGCGTCGGTTACTATTATGAAAACTGGGCGCATGAAGATATGATCCAGACCCTGAATGATCTTCATTCTCCTATCGTCAGGCCTGTGGAGAATGTGGTTGTGCCCGGCAATAACCGGGTCAGAATGCTGACCTTCGTACAGCCGCTGCCGGTAGGAGGCTCGAATTCTCCCGGAGCCGTCATGATCATGGTCAGGGAGGATACGATTGTCCGGATGATGAAGTCCGTTTCGGAAACCTATAGCGGCGATTTTTATGTGTTTGACGGTCAGGGAAGGCGATTGGTATCCTCCAATGATACGTCATACCAATCCTCCGATGATTTCAGGAATCTTGTGCACGGCATAGGGGAAGAGTCAGCATCCTCTTCGGGCATTTACCAAATCAGCGGAACGGACTATCTGGTGTCGTTCTCGGTTTCGGATAAGAATGGCTGGAAATATGTGAGCCTGCTGCCGGTAACGAAGTCCCTGCAGGGCATTCGGACGATTCAGCTGAATACGGCCATCCTGGTCGGGCTGATTCTGCTGCTTGAAATGTTCATCATCTACGTATCCATCCGGAAGAACTACCAGCCGATTCGCCGTTTGGTTGATCTCGCCGTTCAAGTTTTTGAACCGCGGGAGCGGAAACACATGAATGAAATCGATACGATCAAATATACGTTGGAGGAGCTTTCGCTGGCCAACAGCAAGCTGGACGAGCATATGAAGGGATCTTTGCCGATTATGCGGGATAACCTGCTGTTTGAGCTGGTGAGCGGGCATATTGCAGGCTGGGATGATTTTGAACGGGAAGCAAGAAAGGTCGGCATCCGGTTTCATCATGATTCCTTCACGGTTGCCGTACTATGCTGTGAAGCGGATGGAGCAGGGATAGAGAAGATACTGGATTACTGCCGGAACTATGAAGGACGGCTGCCGGATGATGTCCAAGGCTATTTCTTTAAAAGCATCTATCAGCAGGAATTGATTCTGGTGTGCTCCCATGTGGAGAATTTCCCGCTCAAATCCTGCCTGGAACGGATGCAAGATGAAATATTGGAGCAGACGGGCCGGCGAACGGTGATTGGCATTGGTAAGCCTAGCGCAGCTCAACTGCCGGTGGACCTCCATCTCTCTTACCTGCAGGCGCTCCGCACGGCGGAGTTTCTGCGCATCCGGAAGACCGGGACCGTGCTGATCTTTGACAACCTCGAGGTCCCCCAAACCGGAGCCGTATCCTATTTTGCCGAAATCCTGCAATCCCTCGAACTTGCGATCCTCAAGAACGATGCGGCTATGCTGGGCTCTTTGGCGGAGCGATTGATCGGTTATTTAAGCAATGACAGCCTGCCGCCGCATATGATACGGAGCGTATACCTCAATACGGTGACCGTCATCTTCAACGGCCTCCAGCGGTTCCGTCATGACGACCAGAGCCTGCTTCGGCTAACCGAGGCTGCATTTAACCACCGTTATACGCTGGAGCAGATGATCGGAATTATCAGGGAGAGTTATGCCAAGCTGTGCGATATGATCAGCGAAACGCTCCCCGTGTCCCGTACGGCAACGCAGGAAGAGATACTGTCCCTTATTGCGGAGAAAGGAATGGATCCAAACTGCTCGCTGCAGATGATGGCCGATTATTTTGATATGTCGGTCTCTAACTTCAGCCATCACTTCAAAAAAACGATGGGGCAAAATTTCAAAGAGTATATCGATCAGCTCCGGATTCAGAAATCCATTCAGCTTCTGCGGAACAGCGAGGAGACCCTTGAAGCCATCTCTCAACAGGTGGGGTACACCAACACCTCGAGTTTTATCCGTTCCTTCAAAAAGATGGTGGGCACGACACCCGGACAATATCGAAATACACATAAAGCATAAAACGAAGACCGCTGATGCCAACTAAGGCAGCTTACAGCGGTCTTTTATAAACTTTTTTCTTTATAAGCTTCTGTGCCGGCGCTTTTTTAAGCTAAGCAGCTTCAATTTTTGAACATATACAATATTTGAATTCCCTGCAGCGGGCCGAAATGGATGCGCTCTCAACCGGCTTATTATAAGCGCTTTCAAAAAATGAGGATGCTTAAAAAACTGTTCGTTTACGGGGCTCTTCCCCTCCGTTTAGAGTGATATGTGTCCCAAGGCAAGGCCAAGACATGGCTGCATTTCCTATGGACCAGACCAACAAACCAAACCAGGAGGTAATGGAATGAAGAAAAGGGTAAACGTTTTCATCTCGCTCGTCGCCATAACGGCTATGTTGTTAACAGGTTGCAGCGGGGCAGGAGGCGACAAGAACGAATCGGCCGAGACGCCCGGAGAGCAAACCGGCAGCAAAGTAAAGCTCACCGCCATCATTACCAAGCACCCGCTCACGAAGCCACTGGCCGAAATGGAATGGCTGCAGAAGGTTGAGGAAACGGCGGGCGTGGACATCGAATGGCAGGAGATTACCGCGGACTGGGGACAGAAGAAAGGGACGATGCTGGCCAGCGGAGATATTCCCGATCTGTTTATCGGGCCGAACGTCATTACGGATGCCGACTTTGCGCAGTTCCAGGGGCTCTTCCAGGATCTGTCCAGCATGCTTGATCAAGCACCCAACGTACAGAACATGTTTAATGAAAAACCGGATACCAAAGTGATTGCAACGCAGTCGGACGGCAAAATATACGGTCTTCCGAAATACCAGCGGTTCTGGCCGGCTTCCGCCAGCAGGCAATTCATTAACCAGCAGTGGCTGGATCACCTCGGCCTGAGCATGCCGACCACATGGGATGAGCTGTATGAAGTGCTCGTGGCCTTCAAAGAGAAGGATGCCAACGGCAATGGCGATCCCAATGACGAGATTCCGATGGATTGGCCGGGAGGCATCGGCGGATATTTTAACCCTGCGGTCCTCTTGGGCAGCATGGGCATCACGCTGACAGACGGCAGCGGGCAGGGCTATTTCGTGGAGGACGGACAGGTGAAGAACTTCCTCACCGATGACCGGTACAAAACGATGGTCATGTTCCTGAACAAGCTGTACAAGGCCGGGCTGATTAACCCGGAAGTGTTCACCCATGATTATACGAAATATCAATCCATTGCGCGCGGCGAAGGGGACACAGCCAAGGTCGGCTTCACTTGGGGATGGGTGGCTTCCGACCGTTTCGGCGAACAGCTGGCACCGCAGTATGCTTCCATGCCGCCGATGAAGGTGTCGGCAGATTATGCTGGGAAGCTGTCCTGGAGTTATGATCATTACTCCCTGAACTATGGACCCAACCATATCGTGATGTCCGCCAAGACCAAGAACAAGGAAGCGGCCATGAAATTCATCAACGAGCTCTATGCTCCCGAGGTGGGTATGCAAGTGTTGTTCGGATCCATCGGTCCGAATATTAAAGATAATGGAGACGGTACATATGCCGTTCTGCCTCCTGCCGATGCCAAGATGGATCCGGGCACATGGAAATGGACCTCAACGATGGCGGACAACGGCGCATTTTATATCCCCGATTCCTTGAAGCTGACGCTCGGCACCGATATGCAGGAGGTGCTGGGACAATCGGAGCCGCTAGAGGCTGCTTTAGAAGACGTGGATCCCGACAAGGACGTGTTCCCCGGCATGTTTATTAAATATTCCACCATGGACAATAACGCCATGAGCCTGAACAACACCAACGTGATGAATTTGGCGGAATCCAGCTTTGCCAAATGGGTGACCAAGGGCGGCGTGGAAGCCGAATGGGACGCGTACATCAAGGAAAGCGAGAAAGCAGGACTGAAGCAGAATCTGGAGATTATGCAAAAATATTATGACAATTACATGAATCAAAACTAGGAGGGAGGATATGGAATCCCGCAAAAGACAAAACACCTTCAGACGAGATTATCAGCTGTGGATTATGATTTTTCCGGCGATTGCCGTTATTCTCTTGTTTAACTATGTCCCGATGTACGGCATTCAGCTTGCGTTTCGGGATTACGATTTCAGCCAAGGCCTGACCGGCGGAGAGTGGCGAGGGCTCGCCTACTTTCAGCAATTCATCGACAGTTACCTGTTCACGGATTTGATGCGAAACACGTTTCTGATCAGTCTGGCCACGATCGTGCTCGGCTTTCCGGCTCCGATTATATTGGCTCTCATCCTTAACCAGATCCGCAGAAAAAAAATGAAGCAGCTGATGCAGACCACCGTATACCTACCTCATTTCATATCCATTATCGTGCTGGTCGGCATGCTGAATGTGCTGCTATCCTCCGAAACCGGAGTTGTCGGTCACTTTATGAAGGCGGTGGGGCTGGGACATATCAATTTGTTAGCCTCCACCTCGACATTTATCCCGGTGTATGTGCTCTCTGACATATGGCAGCACTGCGGCTGGAACAGCATTATCTATCTTGCAGCCTTGTCCACCGTGGATCCCCAGCTGTATGATGCTGCCAAAATCGATGGGGCCAGCCGATGGCAGACGATCCGGTATGTCGACATTCCCGCCCTCATACCCACCATCATCATCCTGTTTATTCTCAGCATGGGGAATATCCTCGGGACCGGCTTCGAGAAAATATTCCTGATGCAGAATTCGCTGAACCTTCCCGTCTCAGAGGTCATTGCCACCTACGTCTATAAAATCGGGATCATCTCCAATCAATTCAGCTTGGCTTCGGCCATCGGTTTGTTTAACACGCTCATCAATTTCGTATTCTTGTATGCGATGAACACGATATCGAAGAGAATGTCGGAAACGAGCCTATTCTAATGATCGGGGAAGGAGAAACGGTTGTGGAACATGAACTTACCAGAACGCGCATCAACGGCAAGGAGATAGCGTTTAAGGTCACATTGGGTTTTCTGTGCGGTTTGATTTTTCTGCTGATCGCTTATCCGCTGTACTTTATCATCATTGCTTCGTTCAGCGACTCAACACTCGTCTCTACGGGGAAGGTTATGTTTATCCCTAAAAACATCAGCTTTTTCGGTTACCAGGAGATTTTCAAGGATATGCGGATTTGGACGGGGTACCGAAATACGCTGTTTTACACGGTATTCGGCACCCTGGTTAACATGCTGTTTACGCTTCCGGCGGCTTATGTGCTGTCGAGAAAGGAATTTCGCGCCAGACGGATCATCATGTTTATTTTCGTGATCACGATGTTTTTTAACGGCGGGCTGATTCCTACCTATTTGTTGATGAAGGGGCTTGGCCTGACCAACACGATCTGGGTGTTTATTCTCCCGTTCTCCGTCAACGTGTTTTATTTGATCATTGCGCGGACCTTTTTTGAAAACTCGCTGCCGCAGGAGCTGCATGAGGCAGCCGTCATGGACGGCTGCTCCCATTTCACCTTTTTCTTCAAGGTGGCACTGCCGCTGTCCAAAGCCTTGGTATCCGTCATCGGACTCTATTATTTAGTGGGGCATTGGAATGATTTCTTTACCGCGCTGATCTACATCCGAGACACGAAGCTCCAGCCGCTGCAAATCGTTCTGCGGGATATTCTGCTGTCGAACCAGGTGTTCTCGAGCGGTGCGGGAACAGGCGGGGATGCAGGAGGGTATGCCCAGCGCTATGCCGATCAGATCAAGTACGGGGTCATTATCGTATCGACGCTTCCGATTCTGCTCATTTATCCGTTTATGCAAAAATATTTCGAGAAAGGCGTCATGATCGGCTCCATTAAAGGTTAACGCGTTCGGCGAATATATTAATCAAGCTTCAGAGGAGTAGACAAAAAAAAGGGGCAGTCCCGAAAGATCCTTGGATCTTGGCGGGACAGCCCTTTTGGAATTACGGCACATCAGAATACGAGGAGCCCGGCAGGCAAAATGTATAGGGAAAATGTAACGGTTACTTATTACTGATTTCGGATCATATCCACGAAGTTCATAGCGGCAGCGGATAACGGTTCATGCTTGCGGGTGCAGACCGCAATGATATTTTGCAGCTCGATTCCATCGACATAGACCCGGCTCAGCTCGCCGCGCTCCACATACTCCCGCACGACGAGTGAGGATACAAAGTTTGCACCGTATCCGGCAATGACGGCCATAATCGCTTCGTGCAGACCATTGAATTGCAGCGTGATCCGCGGGGAAGGCGCGCTATGGGTACGACATAAGGCAAATAACCGCTCCCGCGTTGAACTGCCTTCCTCCCGCATAACAAAAGGCTCTCTCATCATCTCATCCAGGGAGATACGCTGATTGGCGTAACGGTGATCGGGGGATACGACAAACCATAACTCATCCCGGAACAGCTCCTCGGTCCGTATCGTATTCGGAGATTCCTCTGGCAGGCCGCCGTATATCGCAAGATCGACATCCATATGTAACAGCTGCTTAAGCGCATCGCTAGAATTCGTGGTGGTTATGCTCATTTCTACTTCTTCGTACCGCTGCTTGTATTTCGCGAGCCAGGCCGGCAGGAGAAAATGGGAAGGAAGATAAGTTGCCGCCATCCGGATTTGTCCCCTCGAACCGCTGCGATAATCCAGACAGAATTGTTCAATCTGCTGCTCGACAGAGAACAGTCTTTTGGCAAGCGGGACGAGCTCGGCACCGGCCTCCGTCAATCCGATGCCCCTGCCTTGTGGTTTGAACAGCGTAAGGGAGAGTTCCTTCTCGAATTTTTTTACCTGGGCTGTTATGGCGGGTTGGCTTATATTTAACAATTCAGCAGCACGGGTAACACTACCCGTTGTGGCGATGACGTGAAAGAGCCGTAATGCGTGTAAATTCATGAGAAGCGCACTCCTATCCATTCATATATTCAAGTTATATAAGTCGCTTAAATATATATTATATCTATAACAATATATCACATACAATGATTTTGTAAGATCCAAATGGAGAATATGGGAGGAAACGGATATGAAAAAGAAGGAAACTGCAGCTGCAACTTGGGAAAAAGTGGACGATTACCTCACAGAACATTTGATTCCTTATGATGAGGTGCTGGAGAAGGTGTTAGCTGCAAATCGGGAGGCCGGATTGCCGGAAATTGATGTATCCAAGGCTCAAGGTAAGCTGCTGAACGTCATCGTTCAGATCAAGGGAGCCAAACGAATTTTGGAGATCGGTACGCTGGGAGGTTACAGTACGATCTGGATGGCTAGGGCGATTGGGGATGGCGGGCAGCTGATTTCACTGGAGCTTGATCCGCATCATGCCGAGGTTGCCAAATCCAACGTGGCATTGGCCGGACTGGAGGATAGAGTGGAAATCCGGGTAGGCGATGCCCTGAAACAGCTGGAGCAGTTGGCCGAGGAGAAGGTGGAGCCGTTCGATCTGATCTTCATCGATGCCGATAAACCCAACAATCCGAATTATTTGAAGTGGGCGTTACAGTTCTCACGGCCGGGCACCGTCATGATTAGCGATAATGTGATCCGGGATGGAGAAGTTATCGATCATCACAGCACAGACCCTCGGGTGCACGGTATCCGCAAATTCATGGATATGCTCTCCGCCCACTCCGCCATTTCCGGAACGGCAATTCAAACGGTGGGAAGTAAGGGGTATGACGGATTTTATATCGGAGTTGTATCGTGAGCTACTAGACTGAAGCATCTTCGGTTTACGGCGATGAGTATCAAGTTAATGGCAGAAGGAAAAAGCCACACTCGGCAATCGAATTCGCAAGTATGTTTAAAAAAAAGGAGGGTGTCCCAAAGATCTTAGATCTGGCGGGATGCCCTCCTTTTTCTGTTAAGAGACGCTTCGTGTATGAATCCTTACTCCCGTTCTTTTGTACCTTCCATATTTCATGGACCCGCTTTATCTGCCAACGGAGCGTCTGGAGAATGCCATGTTCAGGTGGCTTGCCGGGAGACGGTGCCCGCTCGTTACATTACTCCGAATCCGGGATGACAAAAGACACGTTTGTCCCTTCATGGACCTCGCTTTGAATGGTAAGACCGCTCCCATACGTCTGAATCAACCTGCGATTCGTGTTGTAGAGGCCGATTCCTCTTTTGTCCTCTCGCGGAGCATCCAGCAACTCCTGTACTTTTTCTCTGCTCATTCCCATGCCGTCATCCTTGACCTGAATCAGCGTGGAAAATTGCTGACGTTCAATACGAATTTGTACGGTTCCGCCCTTGGCTATTTGCATAATACCGTGCTGTACCGCATTCTCGACCAGAGGCTGAATCGTTAAGGGAGGGAGCATGAGGTTCATATCCTGATCCACGTTCCATATAACATGGAGCCTGTTGCCATGTCGCTCCTTCTCAACATACAAATATGCGCGTACAAGTTCGAGTTCTTCCGATAGTGAGACAAATTTGCCGGAGTTTTGATATTGAAAGCTGATTTGCAGGAATGAACTAAAAGCCTCATTAAGTTTTCGCATTCGTTCCACATCAATTTCACTCAAAGCGTGGATTGAATTCAAGGTGTTGAACAAAAAATGCGGGTGGATTTGCGCTTGCAGATAGGCGGCCTCCATACGAAGACGCTCATTCACGGACTGCTTTAACGTAATCAACGACTGGATACGGTATTTAAGCTCCATCGGATCCACCGGTTTCGTGACATAATCGTTGGCACCCGCCCGAAATCCCGCATACATGTCGGAGGGATCGCTGCGCGCCGTCAGCAGAAGCACAGGGAGTTCGGAAGGGGAATAACGTTCCCTTATCTTCCGTGTCAGCTCGTAACCTGAAATCTGCGGCATCATGACATCTGCGATTACCAAATCCCATGGTTTCGTTCCGAGCAATTCCAGCGCTTCTCCGGCCGAAGTTGTTAATTGCAGGTGGTAAGGTTCAGACATCAATATACTCGCAAGCACTCGCAAATTTACAAGGTTATCGTCAACGGCTAGGATGTTCATCTGCTCTTCCGCTGACGGGACTTCTGCGGTTTGGAGCGGCTGGTCATTCAGGTCGTTCCGGCTTGCCGCCATTTCTTCATAGGCCTCGAACCGAACGGCCGATATATTGGGGGACATCTCTACGTCAGTCGAATCAGCCAAAGGAAGCGTGAATGTAAACGTCGAACCCCTTCCGATTTCGGAGTGAACCGTCATCCAGCCGCCATGAAGCTCTACCAATTCTCTGCTGATGCTAAGGCCCAAACCTATGCCGTTGGTGTCGCCGTATCCGGGATCGCCTTGTTCGTAGGGCAGAAATACCCGCTGCTGTGTTTCCTGATCCATTCCCGTTCCCGTATCCGTTACCTCGATGAACATTTGCCCGTTCTTGGCGTTAGCCGTTACGGCAATGCTTCCTTCCTCGGTATGTTTGATGGCATTATGCAATACATTCATGAGGATTTGCACAAGCCTTTTTTCATCAGCCATAACGAGAGGGAGGGCTCCGGATGTGTCGATATTCATTTTTAACTGCACGGCTTTTCCTTCGACCAAATACTTCAAGATATCGATAACGCCATTTACGATAGAGGGAAGGGACAGCGGCTCGGCATGCAGTACGATTCGCTTTTCCCTCAGCCTTACGGCGTCCAGTAGATCATTCAGCAAATGCGACATCTGGCGTCCAACCTTAACAAGGAGCTGCATATCCTCCGCACTTCGATTGTCCATATTATGCTGTTCTCTGTCTGAGACGCTCTGGGCGATATTCATGATCCCGTGCAGCGGCGTTCGCAGCTCATGTGACGTCTGGGCCAGAAACCGGTCTTTCATTTTGTCCGCTTTCTGCAATTCGCGGTTGAGCTTGCTGATTTTATCGACGTTGCGGAAATAACGCTTAAACCAATAGGCAGAGAAACCGATGATGGCCGCGATGACATCAACGGGGTAATACACTTTTGGAAGTTCCTGATATTTAATGAGTGCTCCCCAAATAACACTGGAGAAAACGCCGCTGGCTGCCAAGAGCAGAAAGATCGCGTCATCCCGGCTTGCAGCCACCATTCTCCCGAACATATATATAGAGATGATAATTGGTAATAAATAATGAATGGCAAAAACTTTGTATTCCACCGTCCAGAAAATAAGAGAAGCAGGTGCGATTGCAATAAATCCGGAATATAGAAGCAGGGAAATGCTATAACCGATAAACCATCGATTGCGGGTCTTCAAGGTGAAGCTCCTGGTCATTTTCAATACGAAAAACGATAGCCAAGAATAAGACAAGATGGAGATTTTAAGATCCCAAGCGTAATTGATGGGCAGCCATTTCAACAGTAAATCGTCATCTGAAACTACAATCGTCACGGATGCGGTAAGAAGCAGCAGAAAAAAATCAAGAAGCGTCCATTCCCGCGGATTGAAAAAATACAGAATGCAGGAATACAAACCGTGAAGGATCAGCACGACGAATGTAATGAGCTGAAGATCGATGGAAAGACCGCGTTCATCGTGGATGGCTTCGCTGGATCCCAGCTTGATGGAATTTACAATTCCGCCTTGGAGCGGATGCTCATGGTTGGCCACGCGTATAATCAAATCGATTTCTTGCGTGTGTTTAGCGGGAGCGTAATCGACAACGAAGGGACTTCGAGCCGGTGAATAGTTGTCTTTGCCGTCCTCTCCGGTGTTGCCCATCTCTCCCATCTTAAGGCCGTTTATCTCGACGCTCGCCGAAGCCTGAATCTGTTGGATCCAGAACGAAAGGGGAGCGGTTAAGGATGGATCGACCAGAATACAAAGCCGATAGGTTCCGGTACCATAAGCGGATCCGGATGCCTTCGTTTGGCTTCCCCGCCAATTTCCCGGAACCTGCACATAGCGATGCTGCGGATTGGTTTGCTCCAGTTCCTGTTTTGTGGCGAGCATGTCAGGATAGAACTCCCATTCTCCATCCAATGTTATGGATTTGGAATGAATGAGGTCCCAGCTGCGTAAGTCGAGCACCCCTTGGGAGGCTTGCGGATGGTGGGGAGGAACGAAGGTCTCGATCCAATACCACCGAATGCTGAGGAGCACGGACAGAAAAACAGCAATGGCCAATATATACTGAAGAATCTTTTTAGTTTGAATGCGATAGGTATGGTTTGCAGATCGTGTTGGCACGGTTCACGTTTCCTTTTAGGTTTGGTATGGTTTAAGATCCGAGAATTCTTCTTCTTAATATACGAGAAAATGTGAGGATCGTATAGCTATTCCCCAACAAAAAGCATTCGCTCGGTTCTTTGGTAATCGTCCCAAGTACTCACGGATAAGATTTCCGTTCACATTTATTGAAATGGCATAGAAAATAACCGCCTTTTTACCTGTCATGAATCAGGAAAAGGCGGTTATTTTGATCATTGTTAGGTTTGGGTCATCTTTATAATAGCTACATTCCTACGTCATGCCCGGATGGGCTGCCCTTTACGTCCTGCTCCTTGGGGGTGAACGGCCACCAGTTGGCCCGGCCAAAGATACGGACCATCACCGGTACGAAGAATGGCAGGAATAGGAGTGCATAGAGCACAAGTCCAACCAGGACAACCGTGGCGATCTGCATCATGGACAGTACGCCGGACGGGTACATCGCCGCAAAGGTACCGCCAAGGATGACCACCGCAGACAGGATGACCGTACCCATGTTGCGCATGGCATGCAGAATGGCATCCTGAACATTCCAGGACTTGTTTTCGTTGAAGCGCGCCATTAGGAAGATGCTGTAATCCACTCCAAGCGCGATCAGCATGACAAAGCTGAAGAACGGAGTAGCCCAGGTGATGCCGGAATACCCGAAGCCGTGAACGAAGATCATCTCCGTAACCCCGACAGCCGTAAAGTACGTGATGAGCAGTGAGACAATCAGATAGATCGGCATCACGATGGAGCGCAGCAGCACGACCAGGATAATGAAGATTCCGCTCAGCATGAGAATGACGGTTCGCGAGTAATCTTCATTCGATATGTTCTGCAAATCGTTGTTCGTGCTGGTAATGCCGCTGATGGCAACCTCGGCGTTCTCCAATTTCGTGTCTTTTACTGCGCGATCAACCGCAGCTTGAATCTGTTCGACGCTGCCCAGCGCTTCTTCGCTGTACGGATTGGTTGCCAGAACCACATCCAGCGTCATCACTTTGCGGTCATCGCTGAGATAGGTATCGAATACCGTCTGGAATTCCTTATTCTCAAGGGCTTCCTGCGGAATGAAGAATCCGCTGAGCTCTTCATCCTGAACGTCCTGGATCTGCTGCAGATAATCCTGAGCGGAATGCAGTCCGTCCGAAATTTGTTTCAATCCGTCCGCGCTGGAATTCAGTCCTTCCGTCAGCTCTCCGATCTGGCCGGTTAGGTCGCCAAAGCCGTCGGCAAGCTGCTTTTGGCCGCCCTGCAGCTGGTCAAGACCGCCCGTAATGGAAGGAATTTGGCTCACGATCTGTCCTTGCCCGTTAGCTGCCTGCGAAAGGCCGGATTGAAGCTCGGCGATACCGGTCACGAGCTGCTGAAGACCGTCGGCAAGCGCCGTTTGCCCGGCGGCTGCCTTGGCGTAGCCGGCGTTGGCTTCCGATAAGCCGGCTGACGCGCCTTTAAGCTGCTCGGAGATTTGTCCTAACCCTGCTGCCAGCTCGGCTGTGCCTGCCGCTGTTTGCGTGATGGTACCTTTGATGGTTTGATAGTCGGCATCCTGAATGAGTTCCGGGTGGTTGCTCTCCAGTCCCGTAAAGGAGCCTTCAAGTCCACTCAGTGCAGCCGCAACGCCGCCCAGTTGTTCTTTAAGTCCGGCAACGCCGCCTTCAAGAGCTGTTAATCCGGTATCAAGCTGTTTATAACCTTGGAGAAGCTGGGCATGCGCTGCAGCTAACTCTTTCGCGCTTTTCGCAGCCTGGGCAAGCCCTGCTTTGAGTTCGCCTGCACCTGCGCTGCCGCTCTGGATTCCTTTTTGAATGGCGCTGAGGCCTTGGCCAAGCTCCGTGATGCCGTCCTTGAGGTCGGCGGTTCCCTTAGTTAGCTCTTTGGCTCCCGCTGCGGCTTCATTCAGCTTCGGCGTATTCTCGCTGAGCTGTTTGCCTGCTTCGGATAGTCCATTCTGAATCTGGGTCAGTCCGTCTTTGGACTCTCCCAATCCTTCATTTAACGTTTTGACTTGAGTTGGAATGAGGAAATCGTTGATTTGCTCACCGGTTGGACGGGAGAGCCCGCGTACGCTGGATACGCCATCCACCTTTTCCACTTCACGGCTGATTTTTTCCGCGAGTCCCATGTATTCCGCCGTATCCATTCGGTCATCGTTCTTGATCACGATGGTGGATGGCAGCGATTGTCCGGGACCGAAGCTGTCCGAAATAATGTTAAAGCCCTTAACCGAAGCGTAACTTGGCCCGATTTCCTCCAGGCTGTTAAACGACAGCTTGCCGCTGTACGTAGCCAGGAAAGGGGCCACGATAACAGCTACGACAAGCAGCGCAGCCCAAGGACGCTTAAGAGAGAAGGAACCTGCCGCTCCCCAAAGCTTATTTTCGCTATGCTCCAGCTTGCCACGTGACGGCCAGAAGAGTTTCTTCCCAAGGACCGCCATGAAGAACGGCACGACTGTAACCAATGCAAGAAGCATAACGGCGATGCCGATCGCAACCGCAACCGCGGATTTGTACAGAATGAATTTGGATAACCCGATAGCTGCAAAGCCGACAAATACGGCAAGCCCGGAATAAAGCACGGTGCCGCCGGCTTTTCGGTAAGTTTCGATGATCGCCGTCTGGGTATCCTCCGACGTGGTGAGTTCTTCCTTAAACCGGCTGATCAGCAGGATGCAGTAGTCGGTCCCGATCCCGAACATGACGGCCACCATAAAGATCTGGGTAAAGGTCGATATCGGGAAGTTGAACTGATCCACGAGAAAAGAGACAACCGACTGCGACACGATATAACTGAGCCCTACGGTCAACAGCGGCACGAACGGTGCGACGAAGGAACGGAATACAACGAATAGAATGAGGAGAATAAAGACGACTGTAATATATTCCGTTTTCTTCAGGCCTTCCTCCGAGCTGACGATGGTATCTTCATTAATGAGGCCTTCGCTTGTCAGGTAATGATCGGCTTGAACGCCTTCGAGCACCTGATCGACCTTCTCGGGCAGCTCTTTCACCGCTTCCTGGCCTCCGCTGACCTGAAGCGCGACCATGATGGTCTTGCCGTCTTTGGCAATCAGTGTGTCTTCCAGCTCCGTTTGCGTGAACGGTTCATTGATGGAATCGATATGGAGGCTTTCTTTTTTGTCATTTAAAGCTTGAACGCCCTCCCGTATGCTCTCCTTATCCGTTTCGCTTAACCCATCGGGTTTATTGAAGACGAGCGCAACCTGGTGCAGGGTTTCCCCGCCCTCGCCGCCGGAGGCTTCCTTGAGAATTTCAGCAGCGCGTGAAGAGGTGTAACCGTCCGGTACGGATAATTGCCCTTTTTCCCGAACCAAGTCCGACATGGATGGCGCGAACAAAAACAGCACGACTGCGGCTGCCAGCCACAGCACGATAATGGCCCATCTTGCTTTCAGTATGGCTTTCAATTCTTTCTCCCCCCTGATTCAAACATCAATTGCCCCAGTTTCTCGAACATCGAGATAAACATTTCGATATCTTTTTCTTCAAAATGCTGCAGGTAAGGGGAGATGATCTCCCTCATCTGCTCCTGGGCAGATTCAAAAATCGTATGTCCGTATTCCGTTAAAGTCAGATAAACCAGCCTGCGATCTGCTTTGTCCCGGGTTCTGTCGATAATGCCGGCATCCACGAGACGGTTGACGATAGCGGTAATCGAGCTCTTGCCAACGGCAAGCGTTTCCGCCAGATGGGATGAAGTACAGTGATCCATGCTGTTGATGATGCGCACAACCTGAAACTGGTCATTGGTCAAATCTTCACCGAGATGTTCCCGAATCTGGGCGTTAATCCGCCGGGTGACCAGCAGGTAGACATCCACATATCGGTCGATCCATTGCTTTGCCTTGTCGTTCAACAATAGTTCTCCTTTCGAATAGTTCACGTATGAAATAGTTTCATTAATGAACTATATGGCAGGAGGAAAGAAAAGTCAAATGTCCGCATGACGGCAAAGGCAGACGGCGTTGGAATAAAATCCTCTTGGCCGGTCTGCATGACGTTTAATCGAACAGGCAATGTCCTCGATCAAAGGGGAGGCTAGAATTTACCTCGGATATTTAACAACAGGCCACTTTTCCTTGCGCAAAGCATCGGTGACTTTGGTTCCAACTCTCAGGTTATCCTGGACCAGGTCCCGAGGGGTCAAGGCCATCCATTGATTCAAAGAAACATCCTCGAACCGGTCGCTTCTGAACATTTCGAGAAACCATAAGGATTCCGTGCCCGTGTTCTGTATGTAGTGGCCGAAGGCAAAGGGGACATATCCCACATCACCGGCTCTGTAATCAAAGGTCCGCGCCGCTCCATTGCCGGCAAACACGGTCATTCGTCCTTGTCCTGCCAGGTAATACTGCCATTCATCCTGATTCGGATGCCAATGAAGCTCCCTCATGGCGCCCGGTTTGATCTCAACGAGCGCGGCTGCAACGGTTTTGGAGATCGGAAAATTGCTGGAATCCACGATTCTTACGCTTCCGCCGGGGGTTATGATCGGTTCTTGCGCCAGCAGCCGGTGCTTGAAACTCAGCGGCACTGTTCCGTAAGGGGATTGGACCTCCTGGCTTTCGAGCGAACCTGGCACCTGATCCTGAAAAATATAAACCTGTTCCTTCGGGATATGGTCAAAAGCGTTCTCCGGAACGCCGAAGTTGGCGGACAGCACATCCTTTGGCATATGGGCAAACCAGTCGGAGATCGATAAGGTGTTCAGGTCCGAGAAGTGGCCGTCGTCAAAAACCAGCAGGAATTCACAGCCTTCCTCGAGTCCCTGGATCGAGTGGGGGAGACCGGCAGGAAAATACCACAGATCGCCGGGCCCCACATCTCCGATGAAATTTCTACCGCTTGCATCCATTGGATATGCGTGTCGGAGAACGACATTTTCAGATTGGGCATCAAGCCCGCATCCGTGGCTGGTGGAACAAGCATGTCGGGATTCTCGATATCCCTCATCACATCCCGCGGGCCGTAGTCCGGCCCGCCTGCTCCGTCGCTGCGTATCGGATGTGGTATGCGGTCATGAGTTCCTCTGTTCCGGTTCTAATCCTCCATCAATCTGTATCTTCCCTCCATATGGTTTTTACGTAACGTATCCGGTTAAACTGCTATCCATTAAGTTTATGAGCCAGCGCTTGGTTAATATGTTGAGGAATGCGAGGATATCTCATGGGGGTTCCGCAATGACATATCTCACTTCAAATCGAAAAGACAGTTGACATTTGAAAGCGCTGCCCATACAATAGGTCTCAAATAGATCTATGATAGATCTATCATAGATTCAGGAGGGACACGCATGAACCACAATGAGCTGCTGCTTGCTTTCTATGGCGATGATTTCACGGGTTCGACGGATGCGATGGAGGCGCTGGCCCGAAGCGGTTACCGCACGGTGCTGTTTTTGGAAGCTCCTTCGCTTGATCGGCTCAAGAAGTTTGAAGGCCTGCGCTGCATAGGGGTAGCGGGTACCAGCAGAGCCAAATCCTCGGAGGATATGGAAACCGAGCTCCGGCCGGTATTTGAGAAGCTGTCCATGAGCGGTGCGCCTCTCGTTCACTATAAGACATGCTCCACCTTCGATTCTTCACCGGAGGTTGGCAGTATCGGCCGCGCAATTGGGGTGGCAAGAGACTATTTTCCCGATCAGGTTACGGTTCCGCTGCTGGTCGGAGCACCCCGCTTAGGACGCTATACGCTGTTCGGCCAGCATTTTGCGAAAATGCAGGATACGGTGTACCGCTTGGACCGGCATCCCGTCATGTCGCAGCATCCTTCCACGCCGATGCATGAGGCGGATCTGCGTCTTCATCTGGCGGCGCAGACGGCCGATACGATTGCTTTGATGGATATTGTCGAATTGGATGGAGACCAGGATGCGGTTCTTGGCCGTTATCGTGATAAACTGGGGGAGAAGCCGGGAATTCTGCTGTTCGATGCGCTGGATGAGGACAGGCTCAAGCTGTGCGGGCAGCTGATTCAGGACAAGCCGGAAGGGGCGGGGGCATTCGTTGTCGGTTCGTCCGGCGTCGAATACGCCTTGGCCGCCCATTGGGATGAGCTTGGACTTGCTTCCCCTTCGCTGGAGAATAGCACGACCAAAGCGCCGGTCCGGCCTACCGATACGATTCTGGTGGTGTCCGGGAGTGCCTCGCCGGTCAGTCGGCTTCAGATTGAGCGGGCGATAGCCGCAGGGTTCCGCGGCATTCGCATTACGCCAGACGTGATCGAGGATACCCATGATACTGCCCAGTCGGAACTTGTTCAGCAAGCTGTAGACATTCTCGCTAAGGGACAAAGCGTGGTGCTCTATACGGCGCTTGGCCCGGAGGATGAAGCGATCGGTGAGACGCGAACGCGGTTGAAGGCCATGGGACTGATCGGAGCGGAAGCGGGCGAGTTTATCGGCAGAAGCCTCGGGAAGTTAACGAAGCGGGTCATGAATCACGCCAGGCTCCGCCGGATTGTCGTCGCTGGAGGAGATACCTCCGGTTTTGTCACCAGCGAAATGGGCGCCTACGGGCTGGAGATGATATGGGACATATCCCCGGGGGCTCCGCTGTGCAGGGTATATTCGGATGACGCCGGCCTTGACGGTCTGGAATTGGCCCTCAAGGGCGGGCAGCTGGGATCGCCGGATTATTTTATCAAAGTACGGGATGCCGGATTCCCTGAACCGGATCAATAGCACGGGATCAATAGCCAAGATAGGAGAATCAACGAATGATGATGGATAAAAGCAAAGGGACCACTTCTTCTCTTCTGTTAAAAGACGTGGCCTACAATGAAATCAAGGAAAGCATTCTGAACGAGAAGTTTGAGCCGGGACGATTCTTGTCCGAGCGGGAATTGATTGAGCTGCTGGGGATGAGCAAGACGCCGATTAAAGCAGCGTTGACGCGGCTGGAAGCTGAGGGCTTTGTCACGGTCTCCTCGAAGCAGGGCATTATCATTAATGATTTATCCGTGAACCGGATCGTGGATATCTACGATCTTCGGATCGCGCTGGAGACCTTCAACTGCCAGCAGGTCGAATCCAGACTGACGCCGGAGCAGGAGCAGGAGTTGGAGAGCAATTTAGCCGAAACTGCCGATATCGTCAGCCGGCTCGACGTCAAGAATTTCGCCCAGGCCGACCATGATTTCCACCTGATCCTATGCGAGTGCACGGGCAATCAGGAAATCCACCGGGTGCTGCTGAACTACCATGATCATCTGCAGCGAATCACCCGGCGGCATCTGCGGAAGGATCCTCACCGGATGGAGAAGTTCCTGGAGGATCACTGGAAGATCTATGAAGCCTTGAAAACCGGCAAGGAGAGCAGCGCCGACGTGATGCGCAAGCATCTGCAGGAATCAAAGCAAGCGCTTTTTATATAACAGAGAGATACGGGATCACACCGCGATTTTGAATTCATCAAGGGGGAGAGACAATGAAGGCTGTATATGTGGAGGATGCGTACAAAGTTGTCGTTAAAGACGTGGACATACCGGAGATCGGGGCAGGTGAAGTGCTGATCCAGGTAAAAGCAGCCGGCATTTGCGGCTCGGATATTCATACCTACAAAGGACTGCACCTGTTTCGGAAGCCGCCTGTCATTATCGGCCACGAAGTGTCCGGCGAAATCGTGAAGGTGGGCAAGGACGTCACATCCTTCCGGATCGGCGATCGGGTAACCGTGGAGCCCCAGGTCGGCTGCGGCAAATGCGATTACTGTCTGACGGGTAGAACGAATTACTGCGCGGAACGGGGAGCACCGGGCCTGAAGGGCTGGTACGGTTCGATGGCGGAGTATTTTGCGGCGCCGGAAGCATGCGTCTTCAAGCTGCCGGATCAGCTGGACCATGAGCTGGGCGTGCTGGTTGAGCCCTTCGCGGTAGGGGTCCATGCGGTACGCAAAGCCGGGATCGAAGTCGGAGACAAGGTCGCCATTCTCGGTGCCGGACCGATCGGGCTGCTCGCCATGACGGCTGCGAAGGCTGCCGGCGCTACAACGCTCATGGTGACGGACGTCATGGATTATGCGCTTGAATCCGCGAAGGAGATGGGGGCTACTCACACCTTAAACATCCGCGGCAAGGAACGTTGGACCGAGGAAGCCAAGTCGGAAATCGATGGCGAATTTGATAAGGTGCTGATTGCAGCCGGGGTTCCCGGGATCGTGGATGATGCCCTTGCCTTGCTTCGCAAAGGCGGCCGCTGCGTAACGATAGCGATGTTCCATGGCACGCAAACCTTCGATATCGTGAATCTGCAGCAAACCGAGAAGGAAATCGTGGGCTGCATGACGTATACGCGCGAGGATACCATATCCGCCATCGATTTATTAGCCAGCGGAGCGGTGGACGTCAAAGCCGTCATATCCCATCGACTGTCTTATGAAGATGCCGCGGAAGGGTTCCGCCTGGTAGACAAGAAGGAAGATTCGTCCCTGAAGGTCATCGTCACCTTTTCATAATCAACATTTCCCCGCAGCTTCTGCTTCTAGCGGCGGAGGCTGCAGGAACTTCATATCAGATTGGGGGAACGACAAATGTGGAAAAGACTCGCAGTTGTCATGGTGGCTGCACTGCTCATTGTAAGCGCTTTATTTATGACGAAGCCGAATACGGATGAGGGCCCGATGAAGCTGAGGCTCGGTCATATTACGGGCGAATCCGATCCGTGGCATCTGGGCGCGCTCAAATTTGCGGAATTGGTGAAGGAAAAAACGGGCGGCGAGATCGAGGTAGAGGTGTATGCCAGCTCGATGCTCGGGAATGACCGTGACCTGATCGAAGGGATGCAGATCGGATCGGTGGATTTTGCGCTGCCGGCGGGCGTGTTATCGAATTTCTACAGTCCTTATGCCATCTTGGAGCTGCCGTATTTGTTCCGGGACAAGCAGCATTTGGAGAACGTGCTCTATGGGGATGTCGGCGATGAACTGAAGCAGAGCTTGCTTGACAATGCCGAGGTCCGCGGTCTGGAGTTCTGGATGAGAACCCCGCGCGAGCTGACCGCCAACAAGAAGATTGAAACGCCAAGCGATCTGCGCGGCTTGAAAATCCGCGTGCCGGAGATTCCGGCTTCCATTGCGGCTTGGGAAGCGATGGGCGCGACGCCGACGCCGATGGCCTTTGGCGAAGTCTATTCATCGCTGCAAACCGGGGTTATTGACGCGCAGGAGAATCCGGTTGCTTTTACGGCCAGCTCCAAGATTCAGGAGGTCCAGAAGTATATGATGATGACCGATCATGTATACGGCTACGTGATGCTCGCGATGAGCGAAGTGACGTATCAACGCTTGAATGAGTCTCAGCGGCAGGCTATTGAAGAAGCGGCCAAGGAAGCGACGGAATACGAGAATCAGCTGGTTTTTGAACAAGAAGAGCAGATCATCAATGAGCTTGAGGAATTCGGTACGGAGTTTGTGGAAGTGGATAAGGGATCGTTCGAGGCGGCAGCCAAATCGGTGCATGAACGCTTTGCCAACATGTACGGAAGAGAGCTGTACGACAAAATTATCAACACGCCATAACTATTTTTTCTTCAAGAGGGGGGATAAGCCATGCGGCAGACATTAAAAGCGATCGATACGCTCAACAAACTCGTAGGCATCGCAGTGGCCATGATCCTGGGTGTCATGTCCATCCTGATTATCATGCAGATTATATACCGGATTGTCGGATATCCGCTTCACTGGTCCGAGGAGCTTGCCAGATACTTGATGGTTTACCTTGTATTCCTGGGTTCCTCGCTGGCGCTGCGCCATCATCGGCTGGTAGCGATCGAGCTGCTGCCGGAGCTGGTGAGTGAAGTCAACCGAAAGGTGGTTCGAATCACCGTCATGGCGATATGCATCGTGTTTTTCGTTCTTTTGCTGGTCCAGGGCATCGATATTCTGGGCCGGGTCTCCGTGCAATCGTCGGCAGCGATGGGGCTTAGCATGTCGGTTCCTTATGCAGCTATTCCGATTGGAGCGGTGCTGCTCATCATGAATGCGGTAGCGGTCATTCTGGAAACGATCGTTTCCGATACCATACCGCCAGCGAAGGAGGAAGGATTATAATGCCTATCGTACTATTCGGATGTCTGATCCTTTTCTTCGCCATCAGTGTCCCGATTGCCGTATCGATGGGGATGGCGTCGGCGGTAGCGATCTGGTGGGAAGGCGGCACGCCGCTGCTTGTACTCGTACAGCGCTCATTCACGTCAACGGATTCATTCCCGCTCATGGCGATTCCGTTCTTCGTGTTCGCGGGTACCTTGATGGAATTTGGCGGGATTTCAAGACGACTGGTGAACCTGGCGAATGCACTTACAGGCCATTTGCCTGGCGGACTCGGACTTGTAACGATTGTAACCTCGATGTTTTTTGCCGCTATATCGGGTTCTTCCGCCGCGGCAACCGCGGCGCTGGGCAGTATCCTGATTCCGGCCATGATCTCCCGGGGGTATCACAAGAACTTTACGGGTGCCCTTCAAGCGACGTCCGGTGAGTTGGGGGTTATCATTCCGCCAAGCATTCCGTTGATTCTATACGGGGTAGCTGCCGAAACTTCCATCGGCGATCTGTTTATGGCGGGTCTCATTCCGGGAATTATGATTGGTTTATCGCTTATGATTGCCGTTTATATTATTGCGAAACGAAAAGGCTATGCTCGCGAGAAGAGAAAGACGCCGCCAGAAGTATGGCAGGCCTTCAAGGAATCCTTCTGGGCTGTCCTGATGCCGATCATTATTCTTGGCGGAATTTACGGCGGTATTTTTACGCCGACCGAGGCTGCCGGCGTTGCCGTAGCGTACGCATTCATTGTCGGCGTATTCGTATATAAAGAGATTAAATTCTCCAAGCTGATTAACATTCTGACGCAATCCACGATTACAACATCCGTGATCATGTTCATCATTGCAAGCGCCGGGTTGTTCAGCTGGATCATGACGCGTGAAGGAATTCCGCAGGCGGTTGCAGGTTTCTTCGTGAACATATCCGATAATCCGATTGTGTTCCTGCTGCTGGTCAACGTGTTCCTGCTCATCGTGGGCATGTTCATGGAATCCAATGCGTCGATCATCATCCTGGCACCTCTGCTGGCGCCGGTAGCAGCTGAATTCGGGATTGACCCGACCCATTTCGGTATCATTATGATCGTCAACCTGGCAATCGGGATGTGCACGCCGCCGCTCGGCATCAATCTGTTCATATCGGCCCAGATCGCGAAGATCCGGCTGGATCAGATCACAAGGGGGATGGTGCCGTTCTATATTGTGTTGATCATTGACCTGTTGCTGATCACGTATCTTCCGCAATTGTCGATGTTCCTGCCGAACTTGTTAGGCGGTAAATAGCAATACGCGGGGCGATGCTCGTCATATGAGTGGTTATTTGAAGTAGAATAAATGCTGAAATACAGGAGGCAGATATCATGGCTAGCGCGGAAACGATTAGAAAAGAACTGCAGCACACCGGCAAGTATATGATGCAATATGACCTTGCGTGGGGTAATGCGGGGAATATCTCCGCCAGAACGGAAGGGGACCGTTATGTGGTTACGGCCAGCGGGACTTTCCTTGGCGAACTGGAAGAATCGGACCTGATCGAATGTGATCTGTCCGGAAATATATATGGAGCAGAGGGGCGCAAACCGTCCAAAGAAACACCGATGCATCGGGCGATTTACGAGAGCCGTCCGGAGATCGGCGCAGTGCTCCATGCTTCTCCGTTCTATACAACACTTATTGCCTGCTCCGATCTGGAGCTCCCGTCCAACATGTTCGTAGAGACCATGTATTATCTGGAGCGAATCGAACGGGTGCCTTACTATCATCCGGGCAGTGACGCGCTGGGCGAGGGCGTTCGGGAAAAGGCCAAGCTCGCCAATGTTCTGCTGCTGGAGAACCATGGCGTGGTTGTGTACGATACGACCATTCGCGAAGCGCGGATGGCCCTGCAAACGTTGGAAGTGGCCAGCCGGATGCTGATTACGTCGATGAGCGCCAAGGTGGGGATTCAGGGTCTTGGTCCGGAGATGGAGCGGGAATTCCTGGAGAAGGCAGGTTATAAGCCTAGACGCGATTGGAGCTTGTAGGATTCGCGAAAGAGTGAGAAGAAGCATGCTTCCGGATGAAGAAGTCCGGAAGCATTTTTTTTTTCTCGGAACATGGAAGGAATGCTCTATATGTTTTGGCGGAAAGGTGCAATACGTTTTCCAAGCGTCAGACCAGTCCATACCAGCAGCAGGGTGATCGGCAGGGCGATGATGATTCCGAGGGCGAATGAAGTCATATTGATGATGTCTGCATGAAGCAGGCGACAGAGCGCATATATCCCGTACGGAATTTCAAGGATGGCGGCAGTAATGACACCCGGGGTGTATGCCCACAGGGCGATCGATGCTCCCACATGTTTCACACCATCCAGCAGGAACACCGTAACAAAGCCCGCGAACAGCGCGTTGAATGGGCTGCTGCTTTCGAAGTTAAGAGCTGTAAAGGCCGTTACGCTTGTGAGAATGAAGCCGATCAGCAGGACGGCAAATGTGAATTGCAGGGTGATGTGTTTATCCCATGGAATGGAAACAGGCGAGAATGGGGAGACTCTGGGGTTATTCTTGTTCTTCCTTAGCCACCATTCCATCGTGGCAATCTCTTCCCCATCGTGAATGAAAAATACAGCCGGCAGCAGCCACAACACCATGGCGAAACTCCAATCTGGCATGATCCTCATTTCTCCCTTCCATCTAACAATTTAGCGATACTGATATAAATTGAGTAAACACTCAAATCTAGCGGACAAAAGAAGCTGATGCAGAGAGGTTCTGTCTGTTCTGCGATCAGCTTTTCTATTCGATCCTTCCTGGATTGACATTGCGACTTAGGATTCTTCATTAAAACCATGCATCAGCAGCCGGACGAGCTCGCGAATATAGGATTCGTCCCCGAGCGGGAGCGCTTCCTGCCCGAAACGGGAATGGAGCATGCAATAGACCAGGATGGAGGAGGTCATCATCATCAACGCAACCTGAATCGTTTGTTCCGGTTGATGCTTCGATTCCGCCGCCTGTTTGAGTATGCTGCTGCCTGCGGTCCCAAAACCTTCGATCAGCCGTGACACCTCATTGGATACCTCGGCATCCCTTATGAGTTCAGGTGACCAAATGAGCATCAGATAATCCATGTTCGTCCTGAGGAACTCGAGGTACGCCAAGCCGTATTGAAACAGGGCTTCCTCCGCAGGAAGCTTCGACAGTTCACCCGCATCCTCCTGAAGCTGCGCAACAAAGGAAAAATTGTTCACGAGGTAGAGCAGCAGCTTCCGCTTATCTCCGAAGTGGTAGAAGATTAGCCCTTCGGCAACGCCGCTTTCAGAAGCAATCTCTTTGGTTGTCGTCGCATGAAATCCCTGCTGCGAGAACAGCTTCAGAGCGGCGTTCAATATCCGTTCCTTCTTGGCATTTCGTTTGCTTGTTGTAGGCATAGGCAGATGGCTTCCTTTTTTGATTACATGATGAATTTAATTTACTGAGTGTTTACTCAAGAATATAATCGATTCCCAGGTATTGTCAACCCTCGAAATATCAAGGGATGGAATGTTCTAAATTTTCATTGTTATTGATAATAATGAAAGGAGGATTTGTATAAAGCATGCTGCCTATGTGATGGAGAAGAGGAGAATCACATCAATTGCTTGTCTGTTTTTCGGCATGCAGTTTATGTGTTTTTTTGTTCTCTTTTTTTACGAATCCTTGCGTCTTCTCGAATGGCAGAGCGAAATTTTCGAAGAAAGGGGAATGTCGGTTGTCTAGCCATGAAAGCGTTTTACACAGCAAGAAACCTAAAAGCGCAGCGATAAGAAAAAGGCTCTGGGGTGAGCATGCTTTAGCCTATGGATTTCTGGCACCCTCCATCATCTTGTTTATGATGTTCTTGTTCTACCCGATGCTGAAATCGGTTTATCTCAGCATGACGATAACGGATCCGCGGGGTCAGGTTGTTGAATTTGTATGGTTGGAGAATTTTATTCGCCTTCTATCAACAGAATCATTCTATAAGAATCTTGGCGTAACGATGATGTTTATTTTGTTTACCGTGCCCACCTCCCTGATATGGTCACTGTTTCTTGCCGCCTTTACCCACAACAAGCTGCGAGGGATGAAGGTGTTTCAGTTTGTCTTCTCATTGCCGATTGTCATTTCCGTGGGGACCGGATCGATTATATGGTTCCTGCTGTTTCATCCTACGGCGGGCATGCTGAACTATTTTCTAAGCCTCGTTCATCTCGGGCCGATCCCTTGGTTAACCGATCCTTCCTGGGCTCTGATCTCAATCTCGATCATGACGATCTGGATGAACATGGGGTTTCTGTTTATTGTGCTGTCCAGCGGTTTACAGGGAGTTCCGGAGGAAATATACGAGAGCGCTAAAATGGACGGCTCCGGGCCGATCCGGACCTTTATCCAAATCGTACTGCCGCTGCTGTCACCCACGATTTTCTTTGCTTTGATTGTATCGGTTATCGGTGCATTTCAAGCATTCGGACAAATTCACATCCTGACCAAGGGTGGCCCGATCAACTCCACCAATGTCATGGTTTACTCCATTTATCAGGATGCCTTCGTCAATTTCCGGTTTGGCATCGGCAGCGCACAGGCACTGATCCTGTTTGCGATTATTCTGCTCCTTACGCTGCTGCAGTTTAAAGTTCTGGAAAAGAAGGTGCATTACCAATGACCCTGCGCGGAATCACGTCCCTGTTCACCTATCTGCTGCTCATCCTCCTGTCTTTGATTGTGTTATATCCGCTCATCTTTACGGTGTTCTCATCCTTTATGACCGAGAAGGAGGTCGCTAATTTTCCACCGCCGCTGTTCCCGTCGAGCTTCTATCTGGGCAATTTTACGGAGGCCATCTCCGGCTTTCCGATTATTCGTTTTATTCTGAACAGCTTCATCGTCTCGTCGGCCATCATGATCAGTCAGGTCATTACATCGAGTCTGGCCGCATACGCGTTTGCATTTCTGAATTTTAAGGGCAAGACACTGCTGTTCGGACTCTTCTTGTCAACGATGATGATTCCTTGGGAAGTTACGATTATTCCCAACTATCTGACCATTAAGGATTGGGGCTGGATGGACAGCTACCAGGGATTGATTGTGCCGTTTATGGCAGGGGCTTTTGGCGTGTTTTTGCTGCGCCAGTTTTTTCTGCAGCTCCCGCGTGAGCTGTTTGATGCGGCGAAAATCGACGGGTGCGGTCATATCCGCAGTTATCTGTCCATGGTGCTGCCGTTGTCCCGGTCTTCCATTGCTACCTTGGCGGTGTATACCTTTCTGACGCACTGGAATCACTTCTTGTGGCCGCTTTTGATCACGAACCAGGCCTCGATGCGAACCGTGCAGATCGGGGTGGCTATGCTGCAGCATGCTGAGGTGATGTCATGGAACCTGATTCTGGCCGGCGTGACCATCGTGCTGATCCCTTCCTTTGTGCTGCTGGCTTTTGGCGTTAAACAATTGGTGAGCGGAATTACCGCTGGTGCGTTGAAGGGTTAGTGCGGTGGTTGGCCTGTCATAGGCAGGTTTATCATAGGAAACATTTTACGAACGAAAGGGGAGGAAAGCGCGGATGAAAAGAAGAACGAGGCTGGTAAGTATCGTGTTAGCTGCGATCATGCTGCTTAGCGCATGTAACATTAACATGGGCGAGGAGTCTGAAAAAGGGGGGGATCCCGTACCAAAGACCGATGCTGGCACTCAAAAAGTGGTGTTCTGGCATGCGATGGGAGGCGCGACAACCAAGGTGGTTGATCAATTAGTCGCTAACTTTAACGCTTCGCAGGACAAGGTGCAGGTAGAGGCGGTATATCAGGGAACCTATGATGACCTGTTAAGTAAACTGAAGGCGTCGATGGGTACAAACGAGGGACCGTCCGTGGTCCAGATGTACGAGATCGGCAGCCGGTTTATGATCGATTCCAAACTAATTACACCCATGCAGGAGTTCATCGATGCGGATCAGTGGGATGTGTCGCAGCTAGAGCCTAACATCAGCGGGTATTATACATTTGAGGATAAGCTGTATTCCATGCCTTTCAACTCCTCTAATCCGATACTGTATTACAATAAAGACCTGTTTAAGGATGCAGGGCTCGATCCGGAAAGTCCGCCCAAGACGTTTGAAGAACTGAAAATCGCGGCTGACACGATATCGAAAAAAGGGAAGGCGGTTGGTGCGAATTTTGCCATATACGGCTGGTTTATGGAGCAGTTGTTTGCCAATCAGGGTGCGGAGTATGTGAACAACGGCAACGGCAGAGACGATCTGGCGACCGAGTCACTTGTCAATACCGAGCCTGGCGAGAAGGTGCTGACTTGGTGGAAGGATCTGATCGATTCCAAGGCAGCCAATAATCTGGGACGTAAAACCGATGATTCCAAGAAGGCCTTTTCGGCCGGTCAGGTCGCCATGATCCTGGACTCAACCGCAGCCTTGAAAGGACTTGTGGATAGCGCGGAAGGCAAATTCGAAGTAGGCACAGGCTTCCTTCCGAAGCCGCAAGGAGCGGGAGAAGGCGGCGTTATCGTGGGCGGAGCAAGCCTCTGGATGATGAACAGCCGTCCTGAAGCAGAGCAAAAAGCCGCATGGGAGTTTATTAAATTTTTAACCTCTCCATCGGAGCAGGCATACTGGCATATCAATACCGGGTACTTCCCGATTACCACGAAGGCGTATGAAGAAGAAAGCGTGAAGGAGAATCTGAAGAAATTCCCGCAATTCCAGACGGCCATTGATCAGCTGCACCAGACGAAGCTGGTTAAAGCGACCCAGGGGGCGGTGATGGGCGTATTCCCTGAGGCAAGACAGATTGTGGAAGGTGCGATTGAGGAGGTACTGAACAATAAAAAGTCACCACAGCAGGCCTTGGACGACGCAGCGAAAGAAATTACGACCAAAATCCAGGATTATAACCGTACCGTGAAGTAGACCTTTTGAATATATGCTAACCAACAATCGCTGTCCGCTTTGGGCTGCGATTGTTTGGGTTTATTATACCGACAGACTCCGGCCGGAGGGAGAATAGCCAAAGATGAAATTAACCGGAGCTTCTAGGGGCTCGAGATAAAAAAACCACGTCGTTTACGACGTGGTTGTGACCCCCTTACCGTGATTCCGCGTAATACTCCACAAGGAAATCACGGAAAGAAATCGCGGCCTTGGACAAGTACCTGGATTCCAGCCATGCAATTTGGAATATGCGGCGGGTCAGAGGCTCCTGAATGCTTAGCTTCGTCAGCTTTAATTCCTCGCCGCTTCTGCATTCACCGATTAAAGCCACGCCAAATCCGGAACGGACCAAATCGGCTATGGTTCCGGGATCCTCCACCTCGCAGACGACCTTCGGCTGAAAACCGGCTTGTTTGCAAAACTCATTATTCATCTTCTGATACGGATGGCCTTCTTTATAACCGACAAACGATTCTCCTGCAGCCTCGCTTAAGTGAATTTGATTTTTTCCGGCTAAGCGGTGGGTAGGGGGAACGGCTAAGAACACCTCTTCGACGAGCAAAGGCAAACTGCGTATATCCGGGTGCCGGATGGGCATGGAAGTGAGAAAGAAATCAACCTCATTATGTTCAATGGTCTGAACCATATCCTCCATCGAAGACTGGATGATATGAAAGTTGACTTTCGGATGTTTGCTTAGAAACAATCTTAAAGGCTCACGGAGCTGCTCCATGTTGGATAGGGCCATATGAATGCGCCCATGCTCCAGTCCCGCCAGATCCTCGACTTCCCGCCGTCCTTCTTCCAGCAGCTGCAGCGCTGCTTTGGCTTTTGCCAAAAATGCTTTGCCATACGGATTGAGACGGATTTGCCGGCCTTGGCGTTCAAATAACGGAGTGCCGAGATCCTCTTCGAGTCTGGAAATGGTCTTGCTGAGCGCCGGCTGAGCAATATGGAGCTCCTCTGCAGCTTTGGTCATATGTTCAAGTCTTGCTACGGTTATAAAATACTTCAGCTGTAACATTTCCATTACGGTTCACCGTCCTTGCTTATATACTCCAGTATATATATACATAGACAATTTTGTATTTTTTATTATCTATCGATGATTATAGAATGATCTCAGAAAGAAGATCAAGGGATTCATGAAAGGATGATCGATATGAGAGCCGCTGCGTTTCGTACGATTGGACCGCCGGATGTCCTGCGTGTCTTGGAATTTGAAGATCCTCAGGCCGGTAGCGGTCAGGTAAGAGTTAGCGTCAAGACAGCTGGCGTACAGCCGGCCGACTGCGGAATCAGGGGGAGCGGCTGGGCGCCGCCCGGCGTGACATTGCGGATGCCGCAAATCCTCGGTAACGAGTTCGCCGGAACGATAGATCAGGTAGGTGAGGGAGTCACCGACTTTGTGGTTGGAGAGGACGTCATTGGCTGGTCTTTACTCGCCTGCTACGCTGAGTATGTGGTGGTCAGCACAGATCAAGTGGTACGCAAACCGGATTCCATGCCTTGGGAAGAAGCCGGTGTCTTGACCGCATCGGGGCAAACCGCTCATACGGCACTTGGGACGCTAGGGGTCGGTCACGGGGATACAGTTTTGATTCATGCGGCAGCGGGTGGCGTCGGTTCTTTTGCCGTCCAAATCGCTCGTGCCTGGGGGGCCCGGGTCATCGGAACGGCAAGCGAGCGAAATCATGATTATCTTCGTTCACTGGGTGCTGTTCCTGTTTTTTATGGCCCAGGTCTTGTAGACCGGGTCAAGGCAGCAGCCCCCGAGGGAGTGAGTGCAGCGCTGGATGCCGCCGGCGAAGAAGCGCTGCGGGCTTCGGTGGAGCTTGTCGGCGACCGGAGCCGCATCGGCACGATTGTAGCCTTCGATCGGGTAGAAGAATTGGGCGTTCGCGCGATCCGCAGTCAGCGATCCAAGGATCGATTGGCCGAACTGGTTCAATTATATGAACAAGGGGAACTGAGGATCCATGTGTCCTGGACGTTTTCGCTGAGCGAAGCGGCAGAAGCGCATCGTATCGTGGAGTCCGGCCATGTTCGGGGGAAGGTCGTGCTGCGAATAGACCAGCCATGAGAACCGCGCATGATGTTGGGGCAATGATTCGTACGCGCAGCGTCATACAAAAGACGGAGGGGGCGTCCCAGACTAAGGTCCAGGAAGAAACTGGTCCGTGGCAGCGTGTTAACTTTTTCCTTCACGATATAATGGACATATACATAAAGAGGAATGGACGTGGAGATTTTTATGAGAAAACAGAGTATGATGGCAGTGAAAATCTCATCGCTGTTGATATTTGCCGTACTGGTGGGATGCGATGCCGCCAATAATGCGGAGGAAGCATTAAATCAGGAGCTTGATAAACTAGCGCAAGTCGGAAATATTGCCGGCGATTCAGCGCTGGCTATCAGTGATCAAGTAAAGCGGGAAGGGAAAGAATTCGAGTTGACGACGGCTCAGGAAGCGGGAGCAGCCGAGGGACTGGCCATCGACCATGCCGTAGGCAATATTGAGCTCATCGCTGTACCCGGTAATGAGATCAAAGTAAAAACCACCGTATGGTTTAACGAAAGCTTCTTCAAGAATGACAATATTCGTACCCAGGTTACGGAGCAGGCGGCCACTTCTTTTACGCTCAACGACGGTACGCTGGAATTAAGAACGCACCCCATGGAGGACTCCAGCAAGAGTTTATGGGATTGGTCGCAGAAGCAATTTGGCGATTCCGGATTCATGATTGATTATGTGATCGAAGTACCGGAAGACCTGCACCATATCCGCATCAAGAATGATGTTGGAAAGATTCGGCTGAATGAATTGAAGGGAGCTTTTGAACTTCAGTTGGGAGCCGGGGAAATTCTGCTCGGTAAAACCGAAATCACGGGCAATTCCAAGATCGTATCCGAAGCGGGCAGCGTGAAGCTGGATCTAGAGCAGATCGATAAGGACAGCACGCTGACGGCCACCACATCGGCAGGCAGCATCACGGCTACGTTTGCGCCGTCCATGAAATATACGCTGGATACTCAAACCGAGCTGGGACAGATTACAGGCGCAAGCCGGGGGCAGAGTGATGTAAACGGCGGCGGAGCGAAAATATCCCTGACTACCTCCGTCGGTTCCATCAAAGTTAATCCACAAACGGCACATGACAGCTAAGAACATGCCAGACTCCATAACGAGATAATCTCTTGGAATAATCGGGGAAAACTCTTCAAATCCCCCTAGTACATAAGGTTATCAAGGATCAATATATATACAAAAAAACAAACACGGATGGAGCTTTCGTGTTTGTTTTTTTTGTATGTGTAAACCATAACGCGAATTGGAAAATGGGGCTTACATTAACTTCAATACTTGGCACAGCTGATATAGATAGTGCACGCCGCGTATTTGGTTATGGTTGCGGTAATTGAGGTACACCAGCGTGTCCTTGAGCACCCGTCTGGCGTTATGAACTTGATGATGCTCGAGCTCATGCAGTACATCCTTAATGACTTCAAGCGGATAGTTGGCTGAGCGAAGAATCCGAACGATCATGATCTGCCGGATCTGCGCGCCATCGAACTTCCGGTAGCCGTTATCCTGATCCCGAGGCAGATTAAGGACGCCTTCCTTCTCCCAGTGGCGGATGGCCGAGGTAGGAACGCCGGTCTCTGCCGCAACCTCCCCGATCGTCAACTCTCTTTTCCGGCCACGGGCATCGACAAGGTCAAGCTGCTCGGTTTCCAGAATGCGGATGGTCCGCTCCGCGAGGATTTTATCCTGCTGCAGATTGGCCTGGACCTCGCTTACGATCCACAGAGCTTCATCCAGCTCGTTCTCCTGCAGTTTGATCATCACTTGCTTTGTAACGTCTACACCGAAACCGGGAAACATGGCTCTGATGCATTCAAAGTAAGCGGCATGCTCCTCGGTATATATCCGGTAACCGTTCGGAGCACGCTTCGCAGGAGGGACAATTCCCCATTTTTCATAGTGCTTGAGCGCACTTGTGGTAACCCCCAGTTTCTTGGCGATATCAATCGGTCTGATACCCATGACGGTCCCCCTTGCCTCATGCGGGTCTGCCTGAATCCTTTTTTCTGGGGGATTGTATCATGAAGTATGACTCAATGAAAAGCCTGTTGGGAAAATAGCGGATCCTCGTCTTGATCTATGTCATGATGATTGCCGTTCCAAAAATGCGCGAATGTATTGGATGATTTCCGGTCCATGTGACTCCAACGCAAAATGCCCGGCATCCTTCAGGATGTGAAGCTCGGCCTCGGGCAGATCACGCAGATACGGATGGGCCCCGTTCTCAGGGAAGATGTGGTCGCCTTGTCCCCATACAATAAGCGTTGGTGGCTGCGCATCCCGGAAATACTGCTGCCAAGCCGGGTACAACGGAGGATTTGATCCGTAATCCAAGAACAAATCAAGTTGTATCTCCTGGTTGCCGGGGCGGTCCAGCAGCGCTTGATCCAGCGTGTAGGTGTCCGGGCTAATAAGGGAGGTATCATGGACGCCATGCGTATATTGCCACTTCGTTGCCTCGATGCTGGTTAACCCGCGCAGAGCCTCACGTTTATCCGGATTCGCGGAATCTTCCCAATATGCTTTGATGGGATTCCAGAATTCTTCGAGCCCCTCGTCGTAGGCATTCCCATTCTGGATGATCAGCCCCCGAACTCGCTCGGGATGGCGTGCTGCAATCCGGAACCCAACGGGTGCACCGTAATCCATAAGGTAGACGTAGAATTTCTGGATATTTAATTGTGCGAGCAATGCCTCGATGAGCTGACTGAAATGGTCAAAACTATACTGGAATTGATCATGGTCAGGTGCACTGCTGTATCCAAAACCGGGATAATCAGGTGCAATCACATGGTACTGATCGGCAAGAGCCGGGATCAATTGGCGATACATTTGACTGGAAGTCGGGAAACCATGCAGCAGCAGGACGACAGGCGAGCCAGGGACCCCTGCTTCACGGTAAAAAATGTCCAAACCTTCGATTTGAGCCGTGTGGTACTGGATTTTGTGTTCCACTCGATAAACGCCTCCTTGAATACCTACGATTTTTTATGATGCGATTGCTATGTAGATCCTTTTGACTGGTCGTAATGATAAGAAAAAAACACCCCCCTATGGTTTTATTAACCATCGTAAATGATTTAAGGGTATTATATATTTTGGTGTTTAACCTGTAAAGTGTTATTTTGGGTATTAAAAAAAGGAATCTTAGATGGTTTATCTAAGATTCCTTCGTTTGCTGCTGTTTCTGACGCTCCAGATAGGCAGCGACCTTCATGCGGTTTCCGCATGTTTTGGGACTGCACCAGCGCCTTGTGCCGTTTTTGCTATGGTCGTAAAAACGAAGCACGCACGCCGGATTTTCGCATTTTTTCACCAGTTTCAGGTCATGGGTGGTTAAAAAATCAACGGCAGATGCGGCGACCGGGGTCAACAGATCCAGCGGCTTGCGAAAAAGCATACGGCTTTTGCGGCTGTACGTGCTGCCTTCTGCCACAAGCGTTGTGCGAGTGATTTGCTCCTGCAGCAGCCCATTGACAAACTGCAGGCTTGCCTCCGTTGAGGTTTCGTTCACACTGCCCGGCTGAATCAGAATAAAGAGGTGATCGCGGAGCAGTCTGGCGGCTTCCACGATTCCGGCTTCCTCCTCGGAGCCAGTCCATACCGCCTTGCGCAAGTTTCGCTCCACCTCGGTCAGCAGGTTAGCCTTGACCTGCCAATCCAGTAAAGCCTCGAAGTCAAGCAGTAAATCCAGCGGCTGACCGTTGACAGCGATTTTGGTATTGACGAAATCCAGTACGGGATGGTTGCCAATAAAATAAAATTCGGGTGCGATTTTTTTCGGCATAGGTACCGCTCTCCTCAGAACATACGATAAGTTTATTTGTAGCCCATTATATAGTCAATGCTGTGTTTACACAAATGAAACGGCACCAAACATTATACATAAACCTTAAAGCTCCGTGACGGCTTTTGATATCGAAAGCGGCGATAGATCAACCTTTTTATGTTTGGGATTTTGTACTTGCATCAATGTTGTAAGATGGGTTTGTAAAATGAAGTATTGGAACTAAGGTTCCAAAATGAAAGAGTATTCGAAGCGAGTTTTATTGCGACGTGTTCCAATGAAGTTATGCTCCATAAAACTTTTAGGAGGTTCGAAAATGGAAGGAACGATTAAGATTCGCGGTGCCCGGGAGAATAACCTGAAGAATGTTTCGCTTGAAATCCCGAAGTACAAACTGGTTGTCATGACAGGACCGTCCGGCTCCGGGAAGTCCACGCTCGCAATGGATACACTGCAGCGGGAGTGCCAGCGGCAGTACATGGAATCCATGGGCATGGTGTCGGACTCGGTCAGCAAGCCGAAGGTGGATTCGATTGAAGGACTTTCCCCGTCGATCAGCGTGGGACAGCACATTACGAACCGGAACCCAAGATCCACCATCGGAACGGTGACGGATATCTACACGCTGCTTCGAATTCTGTTTGCCAAGCTTGGTGAACGTACTTGTCCGTCCTGTGGCGATACGGTGATACCTCATGTGGATGGAGAAGCCTATCACGGACTGGCGGATGAGGAAGAGATCAGCAATTCTCACGAGACGGTTCATTGTAGGCGATGCGGCCATGGTCTCGAAAAATTGACGATGTCGCATTTTTCCTTTAACAAGCCGGAAGGCGCATGCGAGACATGCAGCGGACTCGGTCAAACGGTGAGTCTGAACATGGATGCCGTGTTCCGTCCGGAATTAAGCCTAAGAGATGGCGGGGTGGCAACGTGGTACAGCGCTCTTACCGATTATAACACCAGCATTCTGAAAGCGGCAGCCAAGTATTACGGGTTCGCATTCGATGAGTTCATGCCGCTTCGGGATTATGACGAGGTTCAACGTGATCTCCTGTATTTCGGCGTAGAGAGCGAGCAGTTCAGCCGACATTTTCCTGAGATGAAGCCGCCGAAGTCCGTAGGACAAGGCAAGTACGAGGGCGTGGTTACCGGGATATGGAGGAGGTACCGGGAGAAGGGGAGCGAGTCCGGTGAAGCCTCCCTGTTTCATGAGCATGTCTGTCCGGATTGTTACGGAACGAAGCTCAAGGAGGACAGCCGCCGCGTCCGGGTAGAGGGAGTCTCCATTAACGAAGTCAACGCCTGGTCGATCGGGGAAGCCTTGAATTGGATGGAGGCACTGCTGAATAAGCTGACGGAGGACCAATTAACGATTGTGGAACCGCTTATTCATGATTCCGTCGTCAGACTTAAACGTATTATGGATGTCGGATTGGGTTACATGTCCATGGAGAGGCAGGTCGTCACCATGTCAGGCGGAGAAGCCCAGAGGCTTCGGCTCGCATCGATTCTGGGATCAGGCCTCACGGGGGTGCTTTACATTTTGGACGAACCGACAACGGGACTGCATCCCAAAGATACCAGGGGACTCATCCAGGTTCTGAAACAACTGAGAGATTTGGGCAACACGGTGCTCGTCATCGAGCATGACGAAGAAGTGATGCGGGCCGCTGACCATATCATTGATATCGGACCGGGTGCGGGAACGATGGGCGGTACGGTTGTAGGTCAAGGAACGCTGGAGGAATTGATCCATAATCCCCAGTCCGTGACCGGATCCTACTTCCGGGATAACACGATGCTCACGGCACCGAGTCAGCGCAGGGCTGGAAACGGAAGCCTGCTGACGATCGAGGATGCACATTTAAGAAATCTGAAACATATCACGACCTCTTTCCCGCTCGGCTGTCTCATATCGGTGACAGGTGTATCGGGATCTGGTAAATCCACACTTTTGTTTGATCTTCTGGCGGAATCCGGAAGTGATCAATCAACTCCAATCGGCTGCAAGGCCATCACAGGTTGGGAATCGGTGGGACAGCTGATTACGGTTGACCAATCGCCGGTATCCCGAATGCAGCGCTCCAACATTGCTACGTATACCGATGTTTACACCCATATCAGAAACTGGTACGCCAGCTTGCCGGAAGCCAAGGAAAGTCAATTGACGGCCAAGCACTTTTCCTTTAACACGCAAGGTGGGCGATGCGAGACATGCCAAGGCCTTGGCGTGGTGTCCGTGCATATGCACTTCCTTCCGGAGCTGGAAGTACGTTGTCCGGATTGCAAGGGCAAGCGGTTTAAGGAAGAGGTTCTGCGCGTGACCTATAACGGTTACACCATCTCCGACATTTTAGATATGACCATTGAGGAAAGTCTGTCGATTCTGGAGGATCGACCGAAAATAATGGAATTGACCCAACTGCTCTGCGATGTCGGACTTGGGTATTTGAAGTGGGGACAATCGGTGAGTACCTTATCCGGCGGTGAGGGACAGCGGATTAAATTGGCCAAGGAACTGAGCAAAAAAACTAAGAATCACACGCTGTATTTGCTGGATGAACCTTCAACCGGGCTTCACCCAGGAGATGTCCGGCAGCTGCTCGTTCTGTTGAACCGCTTGGTGAACGCGGGGAACACTGTGATTTTGGTTGAACACAATCTGGATTTGATCTGGCATTCGGATTGGATCATCGATATCGGGCCTGGCGGAGGAGCTGCCGGCGGGTCTGTCGTGGCGACAGGAACGCCTGAGGACGTGGCGGCTGTGGAAGTCTCGTTTACCGGCCGTTTTATCAAAGAAATCTATATGTGACGGGTTGAACGAGAAGGGAGGAAGTTTGAATGGAGCAAACCGTAGATGAGAAGGGCAAGGTAACAAAAACCACAGTTCGATATTTTATCAAGCTGCTGCGTTCTTCGGGCATTCCGAAGCTGGTGCTCTTTCTGGCGATCGTGCTCAGTTTGGTTGGTGCGGTGACGGGACTGGTCGTCCCGCTCATCACCGGCCAATTAATCGATAACTTTGCGGCAGATTCGTTTAATATTCGCACGGTCGGCTTTCTGGCCGTTCTGTTCCTGCTGGAAGCTGTGGCGAGCGGACTTTCCTATTATATGCTTGCCTATGTCGGGAACCAGACGGTCAACAAAATTCGTAAACGGCTTTGGACCAAGGTGCTGGCTTTGCCGGTTCCGTTCTTTGACAAGCATCGCTCGGCAGAAACGATGAGTCGGGTGACCAATGATACGAACGAAGTGAAGACGCTGATCACGGATCATTTGATTGCTTTTTGCTCGAATCTATTGACCGTCTTGGGGGCTGTTGCCATATTGTTTTACTTGGATTGGCGGATGACCCTCATCATCCTGATTGCCGTTCCGGTAGGGTTCGGCATATTAATGCCCATCGGCGGAAAAATGTACAAAATCTCCATCAGTATGTATGGACAGCTGGCCCAGCTGTCCGCCATGCTGACCCAGGTGATCAGCGAGATCCGCCTGGTGAAAGCCTCCAATGCAGAGCGGAGGGAGGAGAAAAGCGGGTACGAGGATATGGACAGCCTTTACCGTTTTGGCATGAAGGAAGCCAAAATCAACTCGGTCCTGATTCCGTTGATGTCGATGGTCATGGTTGTGCTGCTGGTGGTCATCATCGGATACGGCGGCGTTCGCGTCTCTTCCGGCGCGCTTAGCGCAGGCGAGCTGGTATCGTTTATCCTGCTGCTGTTCCAGATCATGTTTCCTTTCAGCCAGTTTGCCACGTTCTATTCCCAGCTCCAAAAAGTGATGGCGGCAACCGAGAGATTGCGGCTTATCCTCGAATATGAGCCGGAGAGCGACGATCGTGCGGTGCGTACTGCACCGGAAGGGCATCGGGACGTTGCATTTAAAGAGGTGACGTTTGCTTACCATGAAGGCGAGACCATTCTGTCCGAGGTATCCTTTTCGATACCTGCCAAGAAGGTCACCGCGCTGGTAGGACCCAGCGGCAGCGGCAAAACCACGGTGTTCTCCTTGATTGAGCGGTTCTACACGCCATCCGGCGGGGAAATTTACTTTGGCTTTGAAGCGATCCGTGATTATACTTTGGAGTCCTGGCGGCGAAAGCTCGGATATGTGTCCCAGGACAGCCCGCTGATGACCGGAACGATCCGGGACAATATCGTCTATGGACGGGAGGAGCCGGTCTCCGACGAGGAAATTGCCGAAGCGGCGAAATTGGCCTATGCGGAGGGATTTATCGAGGCCTTGCCGAGAGGATATGACACGGAGGTTGGGGAGCGAGGCATCCAGTTATCCGGAGGTCAGCGTCAACGGGTGGCGATTGCAAGGGCGCTGCTGCGGAAGCCGGACATCCTGCTTCTGGATGAAGCGACGGCAAGCCTGGACAGCGACTCCGAGCATGAAGTGCAGAAGGCTCTGAACAATCTGATGGTCGAGCGTACGACCGTGGTCATCGCGCACCGGTTATCGACCGTCGTCGAGGCGGACCAGATCATTGTGCTTGAAAAAGGACAAATTACGGGAAGCGGGACGCATGAAGAATTGATCCGGAACCATCCATCCTATGTGGAGTGGGCGAAGAAGCAGTTCCAGACCGGGGAGTAGGAGACAGGGGAGAGATCAATTCAGGCGAGGGGACGGAACCATTCTATAGAAGCGCAGCGGTAGCGCCTTTGTTCCCGAATTTCTACTACAGTATAATAAGTCTAAGAAATCGGGGAACAACAGTGATCGGAAGAAATGATCCGCATATATTGTTCAAATGTGCATCCAGGCAAGAAGGTTTTTTCACTGCTCGAATCGAATGAAGTTATTAGGTAACATAGCCTGAGCTTAGATGAGAATAGAGGAGATGAGCAGAGCATGGCGCAGATCAAAATTTACGGCGTCCGGGATCGGTTGAACCCAGTCAAGGAGCAATTATCGGAAGTGATACACGCATGCGTGGTCGAAGCGTTTGAACTTCCGGAGGATAAGAAATTCCATCGGTTTTTTCCCATGAACGGGGAGGATTTCCACTTCCCTGACGGGAGAACGGATCGCTACACCGTGATCGAGATCAGCGTATTTGAAGGTCGTACTGTGGAGGCCAAGAAACATCTGATTCGATTGTTATTCGAACGGATTCAGAATACGCTGCATATCGCACCGCAGGATGTGGAGATTACGATATTTGAAACACCGCAGCATAACTGGGGAATCCGGGGTTTGCCCGGGGATGAATTAGCTCTGGGTTATAAGGTGAATATTTAGAGCATCCAGGAAGCACGAAGTGCTTAAGGGACAGTCCAAGCGACTGTCCCATTTTATTGTTATGGAGAATGCAGGACTCCCCACTTTCACTCCTTCAAACGTTCTATAATAAGATTTAAATCGGCAACCAGCTTGGTCATGATGTCGGCTGCATCCGAGACTTGCTTAATGGATTCAAAATGTCCCCGGAACGCTTCGACGATTTCATGAGTATGCTCCGCCGTTTCACTTGTAAACTGGGTCATTTCTTGTATGGACTGATTCATTTGGTCGGAACCCGTATTTAACTGCTGTGTGGATGCGGAGATTTCTTGCATTTGGAGCGCTACCTGCTTTACGGCATGATAGATTACTTCGAATGAAGCCTTCGCCTGATCTACAACCTGCAGCCCGGTGTTCATGTTGTGATCCACTAGGCCGATGCTGCCTAACAGATCGGCGGTTTCTCTATGTATAGTCCGGATCAGCTCCGTGATTTCCTCAACGGAGGCGGAGGATTGCTCGGCGAGCTTGCGGATTTCACCCGCTACAATCGCGAACCCTCTATCGGCCTCGCCGGCTCTTGCCGACTCGATGGAAGCGTTTAATGCCAGCAAATTCGTCTGGCTTGCAATACTTTGAACCACCTGCAATATATGTCCGATTCGGGCAATATGGTGGTTTAACGTATTTACTGCCTCTTGCGATCTAGTGACGGATTGACCGGTATTCCTGATCTCGGATACGATATTACCGATTATATGACTGCCGAACTCTGCCTGTCTGGCGGATTCTTCGGATGCAGCTGCGGCTTCTGTTGCCGAAGCTGCCACATGCCGGATTCCTACGGCAATATCGCCAATGGCGGCGGTATTCGCTTTCATAACATGTAACTGATGATGTGCTCCGGCGGCTACTTGCTGAACAACTCCGCCAAGATGCTTACTGATCTCTGTACTGTGCCCTGATTGACTGCTTAGCTGCAGCGCCGTGTCATTCAATTGGAGGGAGGTCTGCGACAATTTCGACGTGATCTCCTCAATGATCGCGGCACGCTGTTGATGCTGTTCCTCTTTTAATAATGTTTCGATCTTCAGTGTGCTGAGAATTTGCCAGCTGGTTGCTGCCGATGTGAAGATCAGGAATAAGGCATGTATGAGAAGCATGGTGAGCGAGTAACTGGTTGTTCCGAACACAAGTTCAGGAATGACCAGATAGCCAAGCAAATGGTGTATGGCAAATATAGCCGTCATCAATACGATAAGTCTTATATCTTTATAATAGGATAATGCAGCAACAACCATAAAGATGGAAAAGTGAAATTCGACGTGACCGCCTGCGCCGGCAATCATCGAAACGCTTCCAAGCGTAAGGATGAGCGTGTGTAAGTACGGAATCATCGGATGATCCGAACGTCTGGCATAGATAGCCAAAGTTATTGCCAGTAGAACAACAGGAAGGGCAAGCAGTATATACAATGTGGGGCCGAACTGACTTTCCATCTCGGAAGATGTGAGCATGCCATGTGCATGCATGGTGTGATCAAACAGATGAAGTTTCCGGGCGAGCAGATGTACGATGCCGGCAATAACCATGACGGCCAGTGAGACTGAATTCATAAGCTTGTTCTTTTGTTTCAGCATAGAAAGTTTATCGCGCTCCTTATTTTTCGATATAATGACATGAAAACCTTGATATATCCTACCGTATTTGACAGGAGTTAGCGTTTCCCTTCAAATCGAGATATATAATTTTAAAATATGAAAAATGGTTCTATACGATTTATTTATCGGTATCTAAATTCAAAATTAAAGAGGGGGATATTCTTGACCTTACAGCAGCTGAAATACGCCATTGAAGTAGCCAATCGAGGCTCGATGAATGAGGCGGCCAAACGCTTGTTCATTTCCCAGCCCAGCCTGTCCAACGCGATCAAGGATCTGGAAGAGGAGCTCCGTATTACGATATTCGAGCGGACCAACAAAGGCATTTCATTGTCCAAAGAGGGAGCGGAGTTTCTAGGATATGCACGACAGGTGGTAGAGCAGGCCGAGCTGCTGGAGGGGCGTTATCTGAACGCGAAGCCTTCTCCGCAGCATTTTTCGGTATCCACACAGCACTATGCCTTTGCGGTTAATGCTTTCGTGAATCTGGTTCAGGAATACGGACAGGATGAATATGAGCTGGCATTGCGGGAGACGAAGACTTATGAAATTATCCAGGATGTCAAAACCCTGCGCAGCGAAATCGGCATTCTGTACCTCAATGAATTTAATGCCAAGGTGATCAACAAGCTGTTGAAGGATGCAGGACTGCAGTTTACCAGCTTGTTTACGGCCAGACCGCATATTTTTATCAGCATCAAAAATCCGCTGGCCAAGCAGTCCATCGTGAACATTGACGAGCTTCAGAATTATCCGTATTTGTCATTTGAGCAAGGGGAATACAATTCGTTTCACTTCTCTGAGGAAATCCTCAGCACGCTGTCCCATAAAAAAAGCATCCGGGTCAATGACCGCGCGACCCTGTTCAATCTGCTGATTGGTCTGAATGGCTATACGATTTCGACCGGGGTGCTGAGCGCTGACCTGAACGGGAACGAGATTATTCCGGTTCCGCTCGCATGCGATGAGACAATCAACGTCGGATGGATCAGCCATAAGAATGCGACCCTGTCCAAGCTTGCTGCCGCTTATGTCGAGGCGCTGCATGAAGCGATATCCACCTGATTTTAATGGGTATAGCTTCCAGCATTAGTTAGCTATAGTTTATAAGAGTTACTGTATAGCGTCGTCCCTCATATCCCCCTAGGAGGTATCGGAATAGGATTCCGATAACCCTCTCAGGGGGATTTTTATTAGCGGTTGGACATAATCTGGTTACGAAATTCCCCCGGCGACATGTTGGTGAACTGCTTGAATACCCGGCATAAATAATGGACCTCCATTCCCACCTTCCTCCCGATTTCCTCCAGCGTCAAATCCGTGGTCATCAGTAGACCTTTTGTCTTCTCGATCCTGACTTTAATAATATACTGCACAGGTGTCATCTTCATTTTGGATTTGAAGAAGCGGATGAAATAGTTGGGATTATAATGGATAAGTCCTGCCAGTTGTTCCACGCTGACGTTATCGTTGATATGCTCCTCGATATACTGGAATACCGTGTTCAGCTTCTGCATATCAGGCAGCATGGACAGTGAGATTTGGCGCTCGGGAACGATGTCAAGATAATGTCGGACAAGCTTCATCAGTATTTCGTTCCTTTGCAGTGGGGCGGTCCAAGCGCTGCTCCGATAGGCATCGATCAATTCCTTGAATAACTGCTCCATATATGACTCGTCCGGCACATCCAGCACGTGGGGAAGATGAATCAGCTGAAACAAGTTCAGCGTGTCCACCTTGGCGGTAAAATGGCACCAGAACTTCCTGTAGGTATTGTCGTTAACGACAGAGATGGAATGAAGCGATCCGGCTGGCATGAGCACGATTTGCCCGGGGGAGGGAAAATATTCTTGTTCGTCGATCTTAATCCAGCCTTCCCCTTCCCTTATAAAATAAAGGGCGTTATAGGACGGCCTCATATTAAAAAAGCGCCAGTTCTGGGACACTTTATCAACCTTGGCAATGGATAAGCGAAGCTTCGCGTTAGCCAGGTAGTTCTGAATCAACTTCAGGTGGTTAATATCCATTGGCTGCCCCCTACCGGTTGTGTATTTTGGATACATTGAGGTGTTTTTTATGCATTTCAAATCCGAGCGGCATTCATTAAGCTAAATGAGAAATCGCATTCCATGACATATCAAGGGGGAGGAAATGAATTCAAAGCTTATGGCTGATCTGCCATTCCATCAGGATATCAAAGGAAATCGAGGAGGAATCGTTAAGGAATGATGATGATGAAACGGATTAAGAAATACGGAGTAATCGGGTCCGCGATATTATTAATGACCGCATCCATTGCAGCTGCCGAACCTGCGGAGATCAGTACACGGACGGTGACGGATCCTGCTATGGCAAATACCACCGGGATGCCCGAACTTGAATCATCCGGAGCGACTGGTTCCGCTTGGTCGGCAGGAACGCCACTGGACGTACTTAAGAACGATTTCAGCATATTTTATAAGGATTTGCAAGCGATTCCCTATTTCGCAGGCGGAGGAGTTGCTGCAGTAGGGGATGCGGCATTCAATATCAACGTGCCCGATTATATTCCAACGATTTCGGCAGCCCGTTACGGCAAAGGGCGTATCGTTGTCGCGGGGAGCAAGGAGTATTTCAATCTGACTGAGTCGGCGGGTGATACTGCCGGTAAACTGGCCCGGAATATTTTATGGTGGCTGACGGAAGATGCCACCACGAATCAAGGTCAAGGAAACGATTATACGAACCGCTATGAAGATGCATTGAAGAAATCTGGGAAGAAGATTCGATTGATAACTACCTCCGCCGGGCTTACGGTAAACCCGGATTTGCCCATTGAATTGGTGAAAATCGACAGTTGGGATTCCGTAAACCTGAATCCGCAAAAATATGCGGCAGCCTATGTAGACCCAACGATGAAGGAAAAGGATCTGGAAGCGCTGGATCAATATCTAAGGTTAGGCGGCGGCATTGTCGTGGCGGATAACCTGAGCGGCATCGAGGGAATAACGCGTGATACCCCTGAGGAAATCGTGCTTCAGGTAGGCAATCTGAGGGGAGCCAGACTCAGCCGTGATTTCGCGATTCAAAAGCTGCTTAACCGGGCTGGGCTGACGCTGATGAACAGAGGCTCGGAGTCTAGTGTGGGCGAATCGGCATTGACCTATGAGCAAGCCCACGATCATCATATCAAGACACGGCTTGCTCAAGGCAAGGAAGTGGAAGAGGGAACGATCACTTACGATCAAATCGATATCGGCCCGCCGGGCACCCCTGCGAACAAAAAACAGGAGCGGCTCTACAATATACTAAACGAGACGCTCGAAACGCTATCCAGCGAATCCCCGCTGTACGCTTGGGCAGATACGGAGGCCGGCAGCCTGCCACCCGCCGTGTTCCCGATCCAAAAATTTCAGCAGCCCTATACGAATGCGCTGCATAACTTCCGTTTCAGTCACTTTACCTTGGATCCTACCAACGAGAAATCTCCGTATGCCGACGCATTTCCGGGAGTAGTTTCGGAGGAAGCGGCCATCGTTAACGATTGGGAAGTCGAGGTCGACTTTGATTTCCCCAATACGATGTACACGCACGCCCTTCCGTCGAAAAACTGGATCAGTACCGGATTGTATGCACCCCCCGGTAAAGTCATTACGCTTGAAGTACCGGAAGGCGTGGAGCATTTAACGGTTCAAATCGGTTCGCATGATGACGATTTGAGAGGATCCGGCAAGTGGGGACGAGTTCCGCTTATCGTAAACCACCAGAAGCTGACCCCGGGCATCCATCAAGTTAACAGCCCATATGGTGGCTTCATATATCTCATTCCCCTAAAGGCGAAGGATGATTTTCGGGCAACCGTCAAGATCAGCGGGGCGGCGGAAGCACCATATTACGTGCTTGGCAAAACTACGCTTGAGGAATGGGAGAGAATTCGCACCGGCCCGGTTGCCGTCCCTTTTGCGGAGCTTCAAGGCGAACGAATGATCCTGACGGTCCCCTCGGATTTGATTCGCCAAGTAACCGATCCGGAGGAGTTGATGCGGACCTGGGACGAAATCTACGATAGTTATGATGAACTGGTAGGTCTTGACCCGGACAGGGCGATGCCTCATACCGCCCATCAATTGAATCGCCGTTACGTCGCAGACGGACAGATCTCATCGGGGGCGATGCATGCGGGATATCCGATCATGATGCCATTCAGTTATGCGGCCAACCTGCTGGATGTCCATTATATAAAAACAAGCGCTTGGGGATTCTGGCATGAACTTGGGCATGAATACCAGCAGCGCACATGGACCTGGAGCGATGTCGGGGAAGTGACCGTTAACCTGTGCTCACTTTATACCCAAGAGAAGTACGGGAATGCCTCCGAACTATTGAAAGTCGGGAATGACGGCAAGAATTATTATGACCGGGGAATCGAATTTGTAGAACGTCATGATCCGGCAAAAAAATACGGTCAAATCGGCAATTATGAAAGACTGGTGATGTTCAAGCAGCTTCAGCTTGCTTACGGCTGGGAATTTTATACCCGGATATTCGAGAAATACCGCGAATTATCTCGCGATGAAATTCAAGGCACGGTCGATACTTTTGCCGTCATAGCTTCTCAAACGGCTGGAGAGGACCTGACTGAATTTTTCGACAAATGGGCAATAGGCCTGACGGAAGACGGAAAAACAAGGATTGCCTCATTGAATTTGCCTAAGCCGCAAACTGATATTTGGACGCTAAGAGAATAACCATGAAGAAGCCATGCTTTCTCGATTGAGGAAGCATGGCTTTTTTGTTTATACAATATAACATATTTTTGTACAGGATATTGCATGCATGTGACTTTTTGCATACAATGGAATGGTAAATGATATGTACGTTAAGATACTTCGGATCCACGGGAGGAATTTCATATGTCCAGTCAATCGTTAAGCGCTTTCTTACAGGATAATCTAACGGAACTCAAGCAGCAAGGACTCTATAATACCATCCAGCCTCTTGAAAGTCCGAATGGCCCGCTTATTACCATTCAGGGTCGTGAATTCGTGAATTTATCTTCCAACAACTATCTCGGACTGGCGAATGATGAGCGTTTGAAAGAAGCGGCCATCCGGGCTACGACCGATTTCGGGACCGGAAGCGGCGCTGTTCGCTCCATTAACGGAACGCTTGCACTTCATGTAGAGCTTGAGGAGAAGCTTGCGCAGTTCAAGGGAACCGAAGCGGTGCTGACGTATCAGTCCGGTTTCAATTGCAATATGGCGGCGATCTCGGCGGTGATGGGTGCCGGGGATGCGATTTTGTCGGATGAATTAAACCATGCGTCCATTATTGACGGCTGCCGATTGACCAAGGCGAAGGTTATTCGTTTTAACCATTCGGACATGGACGATCTGCGTTCGAAAGCGAAAGAAGCGAGAGAATCCGGTTTATATAACAAAATTATGGTTATTACCGACGGCGTGTTCTCGATGGACGGCGATATTGCGAAGCTCCCCGAAATCGTGGAGATTGCCGAAACCTATGATTTGATCACTTATGTAGATGACGCGCATGGATCGGGTGTACTTGGTAACGGTGCGGGTACGGTGAAGCATTTCGGTTTATCGGAGCGGGTAGATATTCAGATCGGCACGCTGTCCAAGGCGGTTGGAGCCGTCGGCGGTTATGTTGCCGGATCCCAGGATCTGGTGGATTGGCTCAAGGTCCGCAGCCGGCCGTTCCTGTTCTCCACGGCGCTGCCTCCAGGCACCGTAGCCGCTTGCATCACGGCTATCGACATCCTGCGGAACAGCAAAGATCTGCAGATGAAGCTGTGGGAGAACACTAGATACCTGCAGGAAGGGCTCAAAAATCTTGGCTATTCTGTCGGCCGTACGGAAACTCCGATTACGCCTTGCATCATTGGAGATGAAGCAACCACCCAGAAATTCAGCACCAGATTGTACGAAGAAGGCGTGTATGCCAAATCGATCGTATTCCCGACGGTGCCAAAAGGCACGGGAAGAGTTCGGAATATGCCAACCGCCATCCATACGAAGGAGATGCTGGATCGCGCACTTTCCGCATATGAAACCATCGGACGCGAGCTGGGTCTGATCTAATAAGGGGGCACAAGTGATGAAACGAATTATGGTAACCGGTGCGCTCGGTCAGATTGGCTCAGACCTGGTGGCAAAATTGCGGAAGATATATGGCGAAGAAGCGGTTCTAGCAACGGACATTCGCCAAATTCAGCATGAAACGGTGCAATCAGGTCCGTTCAGAATACTGGATGTAACCGACCACCACGCTTTCCACGAAGCGGCCAAAGAGCACCGGGCGGATACGATTATCCACCTTGCAGCCCTGTTGTCCGCCAAGGCAGAATCCAATCCGGCCCTGGCGTGGAACCTGAACATGGGCGGTTTGTTAAGCGCGCTCGAGACGGCACGGGCATTATCCTGCCAGTTCTTTACGCCGAGCTCCATCGCGGCATTCGGAGCGGACACCCCGAAACGAGCAACGCCGCAAGACACGCTGCAGCGCCCGTTAACGATGTATGGAGTCAGCAAGGTCTCCGGTGAGCTGTTGTGTGACTACTATTACCATAAATTCGGAGTGGATACCCGCGGATTGCGCTTTCCAGGGCTGATCTCCCACTCCGCGCCTCCAGGCGGTGGAACGACGGATTATGCGGTTGAGATGTATGTAGACGCCATCCGCAATGGCAGCTACACTTCTTATATTGATAAAGGGACATACCTTGACATGATGTACATGCCGGATGCGATTTCCGCCATCATTACATTGATGGAAGCGGATCCGTCCAAGCTGAAGCACCGTAATGCCTTTAATGTCACGGCAATGAGCGTTGATCCTGAGGGGATTGCGGCCAGCATCCGTCGGCACATACCGGATTTCAGCCTCGACTATAACGTGGATCCTGTCCGTCAAGCGATTGCGAATGAATGGCCGGATTCCATCGATGCAACTGCAGCACGCGAAGAATGGGGATTTGATGTACAATATGATTTGAACCATATGACCGATGATATGGTGTCAAAGCTTATGGAGAAGCCGCAAGCGGATCAGAGCAAGATCAGTTAACGGCTTAGTTTCAGAAGGAGGATATGGTTACACTTGGAACCCATTCATAAAAAAGTAGGGAGAAATCTGCAAGCCATCCGCAAATCACGGGGCCTCAGCCTCGATAACGTAGCCGAGTTGACCGGTGTAAGCAAAGCCATGCTGGGACAGATCGAGCGGGGGGATTCCAACCCGACGATCTCCGTATTATGGCGCATCGTTAGCGGTCTCGGCATTTCATTCACCACGCTCATCGAAGAGGCGGAAACCGAAGTAACCGTGGTATCACCGGAGGACGTGGAGCCTTTTCACGAGGCCGAAGGCGCGTACCGGGTATACCCTTTGTTCTCCTACAATCTGCGCACTAAATTTGAGTCCTACATGGTTATGATGGATCCGGGCTGCGATCACGGATCTGAAGCTCATAATGATGGCGTTGAGGAGTATATTTTTGTGCATCAGGGGGAGCTGGAGCTCTGGCGCGAAGATGAAAGCTACACCGTGCCTGCCGGAAGCTCCGTGCATTTCTCGGCTAACCGGCCCCATCGGTACGTGAACCCTGGCAACGAGACAACGAAATTTTACACGATTATTTTCTATGCGGATGCCGCAGCCAGGGGCTGATCATTAGAAACAGTCATACCGTTTGATTACCGTCAACCGAATATTAAAAAAAGTTAGTGCCGCCCGGAGAAAATACAGCCCGATCTTAAAAATCGACTGTATGGTGTTCCGGGCGGCCGTTTTATATTTAAGACGTGGGAAAAAGGGGCCGCAGGGGGAGGTGGAATCGAAATTATTCGTTTCTCATTGTGATTACGAAATCATCGACAAAGGAGTTGAACGGTTGACTATGGGTTTCCACACCAAAAAGTGGCTGAAGCTGTTATTGGCAGTTGCGTGCGTGCTTGTGGCCGTTCCGCCAGCAGGAAAGACACTGATGGCGGCCAATGGTATGACAGAGCAGGCTGATGTTCATTCATTAGACTCAAACACGGCCGCGAATATGGCGACTCAACAGGATCTGGATGTTATTTACAAGGATTTGTCCGGTTATCCGACGGTATCGGCCACGTATAACGGGGGGGGTGCCGCCATCGGAGACCAAGCCTTCGTCCTGGCGGTCAACCCGGACACGACGCCAATTCTTGCGGCTGCCCGTTACGGAAAAGGCAAAGTCGTTGTTGCAGGCGACGATTCTTATTTCAAGTTTTCCCCCGATATTACCGATGAGCGGAAGACGGTGGCCCGTAACATCCTCCTGTGGCTGACCGAGGATTCCGAGACGTTGACCTATCAGGAGGCATTGGAAGGCAAGGGCCGATTGCCTATGTTGTCGGCAACGTGGAAGAATTATACCATCGAAACCGATGTGCCGATCGATCTGGTCCGGTTGGAGCAATTCACGCCTGAGCATTTGGATCCGTCCCGCTACCCCGTAGCTTATGTTGACGGCACGCTGAAGGATAGTGAGGTCGACGTCCTCGAGGATTACGTCGCGCAGGGTGGTCATGTTGTAGTCCCTTTAAAGGGATGGGTGATGGAGCAGTATCCGCATGTCTTTCTCGGGAATGAATATCAGGGCCGCTCGGGCAGGCTCAGTGAAGATTTCCCGGTGCAGCGCCTATTGAACCGGATGGGTCTTGGTCTGATGAACAATACGGCGTCGACTCGAACGGAAACCTTGCCCAAATTGACACCGGAGCAATCCGCCAATTATCATTCGCTAAAGCTGCTGGAGCAGGCCGAGGCGATTGAGGCTGGAACGCTGTCACCGGATCAGGTGAACGTCGGACGGCCTGGCGCCGGCGCGGATAAGAAGCTGCAGGTCATCGCTTCGGTGACCGGTGGAACCGTCAGCAGCATCACCCCTCAAAGTCAGCTGTATGCCGTGATCGAGCAGGATGCCAGCGATTTGGAGTCCCAGCTTACGTTTCCGCTGGATCGTTCCAAGGCGCCCTATACCAGTGCATTGTTAGCTTTTCAATTAGGGAGGATCGGCAATGATCTGACGGCACCCCAATCCCCTTATGCCGATCAATTTCCTGGAGCCGTTCCGGTGGACACCCCGCGAGTGACGGGACAATCCGTTCACGTGAATTTTGATTATTCAACCTTTGACTATTTACGTCAAGGCACGGTTCCAAAGAATTGGATCAGCACGGGGATATACGCGCCGGCTGGGGAATGGGTGACGGTTCAGGTCCCTGAAGGCACGCAGCATCTGGATGTGCAGGTTGGGGCACACACGGACAATTTGACAAGTAAAACAGAATGGGAAAGACCTCCGGTCATAACGCAGCGAAAGCCGCTTCTTCCGGGTGAAAATCGGATTCGCAGCCCGTATGGCGGTCTGATTTACCTGATTCCAACCAAGCCGCAGCCTGGCGTTGAGAAGAATATTGAAATCAGCGGCGGGGTTCAAGCGCCGTATTATATCCTCGGAGAGACCTCTCCCGATCAATGGCAGGTCGCTGTTCGTGATTATCCTGCTCCCTGGGCCGAGCTGCAGGGACGCAGAGTGATCTTGACGCTTCCGTCAGAGTATATCAGGCAGCTTGGAGATCCGCAGCAATTACTGGAGAAGTGGGACGCGATCGTGGACTATACAGAGGAAGTTGCAGGGCTTTCCCCGAATCAACCGCTGCCGCATAAGAGTATAGACCTTCCGTTCCGTTATGTTGCGGATCGACAGATTAGCGCGGGTTATATGCATGCCGGCTATCCCATCATGTTCCACATTGATCCTTCCGCGGGTCATGCCGTTGACATATCCCGCGTAACGCAAGGTGGATGGGGCTTCTGGCACGAGACCGGCCACGAATATCAGCAAGGAGCTTGGAACTGGAACGTAACGGGCGAAATTACCGTTAATATTTATTCTTTATATGTCCAAGAAAAATTCGGCAACAGCAGCAACTTATTGATTCGGAACGCGGAAGGAAAGGACTTCTACGACCGCGCTTTTGATTATATCGAAAGCGACATACCAAACAAGTCGTTCGGCAGTTCGGGCCAGCTGGATCTCTTCGGTTATCTCGTGATGTTCCGTCAGCTGTCGCTAGCTTACGGATGGGATTTCTACGCTGAGCTTCATAAGGCGTACCGGGAGCTGCCAGCATCGCAGCTGCCTGCGACGAACCAACAGGAAATCGATACGTTTGTGATCATGGCATCCACCATCGCAGGCGAGAATCTGACGGAGTTCTTCGATAAATGGGCGCTTCCGTATTCCAAAGAAGAAGTTCGTTCCCGCGTTGACGCCCTGAATCTGCCGATGCCTTCGCAGGAGGTGTGGCGGCTGCGGGAGACGCATACGCTGAACGCTCCTCCCGAGATCAAGGCCGACACGGACGGCGAATGGAACCGTGAATCGGTGAAGGTCACCGTTGCCATGACAGCGGAAGCTGAAGCGGCGGGCATGCGAAGCCAGTACAAGATCGGATCCGAAGGCAAATGGACGGATTACACGGCTCCCATACTTGTAGAAGCGGAAGGCCAGACAACGATACATGCCCGGGCAGCCGCGATGTCGGGTGTGACCAGCGACGAAGCTTCCAAGACGGTGAAGATCGACCGGACCGGCCCGGAAATCACGGCAAACGTGACCCAGTCCGTATACCAAACCGAGCGTTTCACCATTTCACCTCAAATCACGGACTCATTAAGCGGCGTATCCGGTGTTATCGTGGAACTGGATGGCAAGGAAGCTGCCGAAACGCTGGTTAGAGAGCCCTTAACGCTGACAGCAGGACCGCACTCCATTCGGATAACGGCAGAAGATGCAGCCGGGAATATTTCGGTTCGCGAATACCCGTTTGAAGTCGTTGTCGATCAGGAACAGCTCGACGATATCGTGAGAGCAGGGGAAGAGAAGGGCTGGATCGATAATCATGGCATCTCCCAAAGCATATTGGCCAAAATCGCGGATCTCCAGCAGCATCCGGCCGGAAGCGAAGCAGCTGAGGATGCGATCACTTCGCTGGAGAATGCCATTAAGGCGCAGCAGGGCAAGCATCTCGATTTCGGCTTCGCGGAGCTGCTTCTTGGAGACATAGACTACATCCGAAGCCGCAGCTCGGCTTCCTAGCAGCTTGCGAAATGAAGGGCGGCCGAAATGGCCGCCCTTCATTTCTGTAATGGCCATCATCATGAAATAAGTCAGTCCAAGATTAAATATAGACAATGTACTGCCTTAAAAAAATATTGCACAATTAGAAAACACGGCAGTGTTCAATCGCCAAAATGTTCAGTAAGGTGGTGCTTAACAAACCAGAAGTTCACACAACAAGCAAAGGAAAAGGGAGGCAAATGATAATGAAGGTCAACAGGTTTAAAGTATTCTGGATTGTTTTGCTTGCCGTCACCATGGCCATTACGGCGGCAGGGTGCGGCGGTCCTGCCAAGGAACAACCGGAGGTAGCGTCGGACCCGGAAGACCCTCCGGTTCTATCGGAACTGACGTATTGGGTGCAAATCGTTAGCCAGGTGTCCGCTACGATGAAGAGTTATAACGAAATCGAGGCTTATAAGGAGCTGGAGAGGATCACCGGGGTGAAAGTGGATTTTCAGCATCCTCCGCAGGGCCAGCAGGCGACGGAGCAGTTCAACCTCATGATGACCTCGGATAAACTCCCGGACGTGATTGAATATTCATGGGCCGGCTATCCGGGGGGACCGGAGAAGGCGATCAAAGACGGCAAAATCATCAAACTCAATGATTTGATCGATCAATATGCCCCGAACTTTAAAAAGGTGCTCGAGGAGCATCCGGAGTGGAAGAAGGAAATTACGACCGATGACGGCAGCATCTACGTGTTCCCGTTTCTGCGCACCGACGACAAGCTTAAGGTATTTCTCGGACCGACGATCCGGCAGGATTGGCTCGATAAGCTGGGGCTATCGATGCCGACCACGGTTGATGAATGGTACAACGTATTGAAGGCTTTTAAGGAGCAAGATCCGAACGGTAATGGCAAGGCGGATGAGATTCCCCTGTATCTGACGAAAGGAGATGTCGATACAACAACCGCTTTTCTCGGGGCATGGGGTATTAATGCCGGGTTTTATCAAGAGGAAGGTCAGGTTAAATACGGCCCGACGGACCCGAGGTTTAAGGAGTTCCTGACGCTCATGAACCAGTGGTACAAGGAAGGCTTGCTTGATCAAGACTTTGCGACGACCGATGAGAAAATGCTGGAGGCCAAAATTACGGGCGGGCAAATCGGATCAGCGATTCTATACACCGGCAGCGGGATCGGCAAGTATGGAACGCTCATGAAGGATAAAGATCCGAACTTCAGATTGGTGGCAGCCCCTTACCCTGTGATGAACAAGGGAGACAAGCAAATCTGGGGATACAAGGACCATGCGTTTAACGGAATCGGGGCAGCGGTTACCACCAGCAACAAAAACCCGATTGAAACGGTGAAGTGGCTGGATTACGGCTATTCCGAGGAAGGCACCCTATTGTTTAACTTCGGAAAAGAGGGCGTCAGCTATTCGATGGAGGACGGCAAGCCGATATTTAAGCCCGAAGTATTGAAGGACCCTTCCGGACTGCCAGTGATTCAGTCCATGTCCAAGCACAACCGCGCAACCTTCAGCGGGCCGTTCATGCTTGATATTCGGTTCGATCAACAATACACGACCGAGCCGGATCAGCTGGAGTCCAAGATCATCTGGGCAGAGCCGACCATGGAGAAGAAAATGCCGCGCACAACGCCGACTCAATCCGAGAGCAGCCGCTATGCTTCCATCATGACGGACATCAACACGTACAAGGACGAGATGTACTTGAAGTTCGTCATGGGTGCCGAACCTTTGGATCAGTTTGACAAGTATGTAAAAACCATTGAATCCATGGGTCTTGCCGAAGCTCTGGAAATACAGCAGAAAGCCTTGGAGCGTTACGGTAAGCGGTAAACGGTAAACGGTAAGCGGTAAACGGTAAACGTCCTGAAGCGGCGGAAACATGCAGACTCCGCCGCTCTTGGCGCAATATAAATTGATTTGGAGGGAGGGATTCGATTGTCAGCCACCCAGAAGTATCCCTTCGAGCATCGCAAAGGGAAATGGACAACGATTGCGAACGATTTGAAACGGAACAAATTCGTCTACATACTGGCGCTTCCCGTCATTCTATACTATGCCGTCTTCCACTATGGACCGATGTACGGTCTGTTGATGGCTTTCAAAGATTTCAGCATTGCCGACGGCATTTGGGGAAGCGAGTGGATCGGATTTGAGCATTTCCGCAATTTCTTTAACAGCTATTATTTCGAACGCCTTCTGCGCAATACCGTGCTGATCAATGTCTATGAGCTCATCTTCGCGTTTCCGGCACCGATTATCCTTGCCCTGCTGCTGAACGAAATCCGCAGCCGGCTGTTTAAGCGTACGGTTCAGACGATATCATATTTGCCACATTTCGTATCCATCGTCGTCGTGACCGGGATCATGTTCGATTTCCTCGCAAGAGATGGCTTGGTGAATCAGATTCTGGGCTTTTTCGGCATCGAATCGATTCCGTTCATGAGCGAGGCCAGCTGGTTCCGTACGATATATGTCGGCTCCGGCATTTGGCAAGGCGTGGGCTGGGGTTCGATCATTTATCTTGCTGCCATCGCCACCATTGATCCGACCCTTTACGAAGCGGCTAAGATGGACGGCGCAGGCCGCTGGAAACAGATGCTGCACATTACGCTGCCGGGCATGCTGCCGACGATCATCATCATTTTCATTCTCAATATGGGCTCCATGCTTAGCGTTGGCAGCGAAAAAGTATTGCTGATGTACAGCCCGCTTACTTATGAAACGGCAGACGTGATCTCGACCTTTGTCTACAGAAGAGGGGTTCTGGAGACGGATTACGGCTTCACGACCGCCGTTGGTTTATTCAATGCGGTGGTCAGCTTCATCCTGCTTGTACTCGCGAACTCGATCAGCAAGCGGGTCAGCGAACATAAACTGTGGTAGAGAGGGGGGCATCCATGGCTAACAAACGATCCGCAGGCGAGATAACCTTCGTCTGTTTGAATGCGTTGATCCTGACGGGCCTCTGCTTCGTCACCTTATATCCGTTCGTGTATGTTGCCTTCGCTTCGTTCAGCGATCCCGCTTCATTGGCCCAGCACCGGGGGCTGCTGTTCGCGCCGCTTGATATTAACTTCGAAGCCTATAAGGCGGTGTTTAACAATCCGATGATTACGACGGGATATCGGAACACGCTAATCTACGTTGTGGCGGGAACGGCCATCAATCTGGTGGCCACGGCGATCGGCGCATATGTGCTGTCCCGCAGAAATTTGTACTTCAAAAATGTCCTGATGATGCTGATCGTCATCACCATGTTTTTCGGCGGCGGGCTGATTCCGACTTATCTGCTGATCAATAACTTGGGGATGCTGAACACGATCTGGGCGATGCTGATCCCCGGGATGATCGGTACGTTCAATATGATCATTATGCGGACTGCCTTTCAGTCCGTTCCGATAAGTCTTGAAGAATCGGCGAAAATCGACGGGGCGAACGATCTGATCATTCTGTTCCGGATCATTATTCCGCTGTCCATGCCCGTTATCGCCGTCATGATTTTATGGTATGCCGTTGGACATTGGAATTCATATTTCGGAGCGCTCATCTATCTAAGGGACCGGGAGCTATTCCCGCTTCAGCTCGTGCTTCGGGAAATTCTCATAACCAATACGACCGACAGCATGATGACGGAGGCCTCGGGAGACCGGATGGCGATCGCGGACACCATTAAATATGCAACGATTATCGTTTCCACATTGCCGATACTGCTTCTGTATCCGTTTTTGCAGAAATATTTCGTCAAAGGCGTTTTGATCGGCGCCATTAAGGAATAGGAGGAGAACGATGGCTGACTCATTAGATATCGTAACGGAAAGCAAGAGCCGGATGCAGTGGTGGAAGGACGCCAAATTCGGCATGTTCATCCACTGGGGGGTATATTCGCTGCTCGGCAAAGGGGAGTGGGTCATGTATGCCAACAAAATACCGGTAAAGGAATATGAGAAACTCGCCGAGGAATTCAATCCGACGCAGTATGATGCCAAGGCTTGGGTCAATTGCGCCAAAAGGGCAGGCATGAAATATATCGTCATCACAGCCAAACATCACGATGGTTTCGCCATGTACCATTCACGGACGGACCCGTTCAATATCGTGGACGCTTCTCCATTCGGCCGGGATCCGTTGAAGGAATTATCCGAGGCTTGCAGGGAGGAAGGAATCCGGCTCTGCTTTTACTATTCCCATGTCATTGATTGGCATCATCCGCATGCGCTTCACGATACGTTTAACAATCTATGGGACTATGAGCTGGAGAAGAAGGCGTTCTTTAGTTACTGGAACCATAAAGCGAAGGGACAAGTGCGTGAGCTGTTGACGGAATATGGTCCGGTCGGGCTGCTCTGGTTCGACACCTCCGGGGGATTGTCGAAGAAGGAGAGCGAAGCGATGGTAAACATGATCCGTGGGCTTCAGCCCGATTGCCTGATTAACAGCAGGGTAAGCCATTGGCCTGATTTCGGGGATTACCAATCCAAGGGTGACAACGAAATCCCGATGCATGGCGAGGAAACGCGGGAATGGGAGACGCCGATGACCCTAAATCAATCGTGGGGGTACAGCACCAAGGATCAAGTGTGGAAATCGACGGATGCTCTGATCCGAAAGTTGGTGCACATCGTAAGCAAGGGAGGGAACCTGCTGCTCAATGTCGGCCCTACGGAAACAGGCATAATTCCGGAAAAATCCGTTCTGCGCCTGGAGGAAGTCGGCGAATGGCTTGGGCGAAATGGAGAGGCGGTCTACGGCACAAGCGCAAGCCCGTTCCCTTATGAGCTGGAATGGGGAGCGGTTACGGTGAAAGGGGATACGCTCTTCCTACATGTGTACAATCGCTATTGGCCTGCGGAAGAATTGGTATTGAACGGCGTAAGAAATACGGTTAAAAAAGCTTATCTGCTCACGGACCCCAGTACATGTCTTCCTGTGCACCAGAGCTATCAGCCGGAAACGGACCATCACGAGATGCGGATCCGATTGCCTGAACTTCCCCCAGAAGACCATGTATCGGTTATTGCATTGGAACTCGATGGCAGGACCGATGTAGATCAGGGTTTTATCCAACAGGCAAACGGCGCTGTTAAGTTGGATCTTGTCCTGTCGGAAATAACGACAGGCAACGGGATGAACGAGGCCCGGTGGACCTTCAAGGCAGCGTCGTCCGGCATATATGAAGTCAACCTCGTCAACTTCAAAAAATCCGATGCCGTTTGGGAACAGGAATATGATCATGAAGTCACCGTACGGGCAGCAGGACAGACGATTGCGTGTATTCCCCGAGAGGATAAGGTCGTCAACGACTCCATTTCTTGTCAGCATCCGTACACCGAGATTCATTCATCGATCGGGCGGATCGTAATAGAGAATCCGGGCACGTATGTGTTGACCTTATCGAGCAAGCTTGCGAAGCCAAAACCTTTTGGACCGGAAATTTGGCAGGCGGCTGCCGTGAAGCTTCGTTCCGTGCGATTAGTTCAGGCGCTTTAAATACTACGATGTACCTCAACTTTAGACATCCCTTTAATGGGGACGCTTCTCACCTGGGTGACCCAAATTATTAAAGGGTTTGCTAGTCCGTTCGGCGAAGGATTCAAGATAATAGGTTTCCATACATTTTCTTGGAGGAATGCGTCATGATCTCGATACCCAGCCTTCTGCCCGGCAAGCGCAAAAGCAGCCGGGGACGTGTCTTGAAAACCATGATCGTTTCGTATATGTTCATACTTTTGCTGCCGATGACCGTTGGGCTGTTTCTGTATGAACGGGTGGAAAACGTGATGGAAAACAATGCGGAGCGTTCCAATTCGGCGATGCTGGAGCAGCTGCGGCTTTCCATGGACAGCAAGCTCAAAGAAGTGGATATATTGGCTAAGCAAATCATGTTTAACCCCAAGCTGGCTTATCTGCTGAACCTTGATCGGCATGATCAAGGGGAATCGTATCGTCAAGTGGAGTTCGTCCGCGATTACCTGAACCGTTATCAAACATTTGTAAGCGGATTCGTGAAGGATTTCTATGTTCATCTGCAGGCGGGAGATGTCATCTTGAAGCCTGGCATGCGAACAGATGCAAGAGCCTTCTACGACAAGTACTACCGATTTGAAAATATGGATTTTGAAACTTGGAAGCAGAGCATGCTTGGCCGCTATCACAACATGTCATTCCTGCCCTCCGATGTGCTGTTGCAGAATCCGAACCAAGGGAACGGCAACCCGGCGGACGTGATCACCTACGCGCAATCACTTCCGGTTCATGATGTGTCCGATATCCGGGGAGCGCTCGTTATCATGATCGATGGGCAGCAGGTTCAGGAGATGTTCCGGCAAATCGAGTCCGCAAATGACAGCGAGATTTATATCGTCGACGGGGAACACAGAGTCATCGCAAGCTCCTCGGGCTCGGAACTGTCCGAACAGGTGACGGAAAGGCTTGCCGGACCATCGGGATTGTTTAAAGAAATGCTGAACGGCACGGACAGCATGATAACATTTACGGAATCCAAGGAGGCGGGCTGGCATTACGTGTCCGTCATGCCGATGGACAGTGTCATGGAGCGAGTGACGCAGCTGAAAAGAATGGCTTTGTCTGTGTTTATTGCATCACTTCTCGCAGGAGCAGGCGTCGCGTGTTGGTTTGGGTACCGACAGTATAGCCCCATTAAACGCGTGGTTGATGCCATTCTCCAGGGAAAGCCCATTCAGGGTAAACCAGCCACCAACGAATATGATTTCATTTTGCAAACGATTGAAGGATCGTTTGTAGAGGAGCGGGATCTGAGGGAGCGATTGTTCCGGCAAAGCCCCGTCATACGAGCCGATTTTCTGTCAAGGCTCATTCGCGGTTACATCGATCCGGATCACGCAGGAAAGGAGGGAGGGCCGTCTTTAACGACCATGGGCATCCACTTCAGATCCGATATGTTTGCAGTCATCATCGTTCAGGCAGTGGATATTACAAGGCTGTCGCCGGAACCATCGGAGCAAGATTGGACGCAAATCCGGTTTATTGTCTCGAATATCGGCACGGACATTGCGAATTCGGGCCACCAGGGATTCGCCGTCGATATGGAACGCGACCGGATAGCGTTCCTGGTCAATTTCCATCCAGTTGAGAGCGGGGAGGCTGAGCTCTTCCTTCATGAATTTGCAGAACGATTTCTCCGGGTACTGGAGGACCGTTTCCATATTTCCGTGACGATTGCCGTCAGCAGCGTACGCACAGGAAACGGAACGATCGGCAGCGCTTATCTGGAAGCCATGGCCGCCCTGGATTACCGTATGTTCAGCGGCAGAAACTCCATCATTCACTTCGGGCATGTACGGGACATCAAGCATCATTATTACTATCCGATCGAATTCGAGACGCAGCTTGTCAACCATGTGAGAAGCGGCGATACGGTAAATGTCGCTAAGCTGCTGGACAATATTTATACGATGAATTTTAATTCGGCGGGAATGACCCCTGAACTGGGCAGATGCCTGTTCTTCAATATCATAAGCACATTTCTGAAAATACTGAATTTGACGAACACGGATCATGAAAGTCTGCTGGGCCCGAACTTTGACCCCGTAAAGCATATATTCGGTTGTTCCACAAGCGATGAAATGCAAGCCGAGACCAAGCGGTTATATGACAAACTGACTTGTCTCTTTCATACGGAGCATAGCGATCACAGCATCCAGCTGCAGCAGGATATGATGGCATTCATCGACAGGAATTTAACCGATTATAATTTAGGACTTGGCATGATTGCCGACCATTTCGGCATGACGCCGCAGTATATCTCGAGTTTCTTCAAAAAGATGAATCGATGCAATATCACCGACTATATTACCCGTGCGAGGATTGAGAAGGCGAAGACATTGATGGAGCAATCGGAACTGACCAATGCGCAGCTGGCCCAACTGGTCGGCTATACCAATGATGTCGTGTTCATCCGGGCATTCAAGAAATTGGAGGGCGTCACCCCTGGCAAATACCGGGTGAGCGCAAGCGGGCAGTAACGTTGAACGCAGAGAGGAGTGGCCAATCAGAAATGGAAGCGATTCAGGAACCTTTAAAATACGGCGAGGTAACGACATGGACGCAGCAAAGGACCGAAGCCGCCATCGAATTCGTTCTTCATCGGATCGATCAGAATTTAGATACGTTCTCCAATCGTTTTCCGTCCCCTGCCAGCCGCGATAATATCTACGAGGCAATCGGCAACACGGAATGGACCTCGTCCTTCTGGACCGGAATGCTGTGGCTGGCTTATGAAGTCACGGGGGATGCCAAGTACCGGTTGATTGCGGAGCTTCAGCTCCACAGCTACAAGGAGCGCGTGGAGAACCGCATCGCCACGGAGACGCATGATCTGGGATTTTTGTATTCCTTGTCCTGCGTTGCCGCTTATAAGCTGACCGGGAATGAAGAAGCGAGACGGACTGCCTTGGCCGCAGCAGACCTGCTGATGGAGCGGTATTTCGAGAAAGCCGGGATCATTCAGGCTTGGGGCAAGCTGGATCAACCGTCACAGCGCGGCCGAATGATCATCGACTGCTGTATGAATTTGCCTTTGCTCTATTGGGCGACGGAGGAAACCCGCAAACCGGAGTATCGGCGCGCTGCCATAAGCCATGCACAGCAGTCCGCTCGTTATTTGATCCGCGAGGATTCCTCAACGTATCACACGTATTATATGGATGTCGAGAGCGGAGAACCAAGGTTTGGGCAAACGTCCCAAGGATATGCGGATCATTCGTGCTGGTCCCGCGGTCAGGCCTGGGCCATTTACGGTATGCCGCTCAGTTATGCCTATTCGAAGGAAGAAACACTGCTGCATGATGCCGAGCGAGTCACGAATTACTATTTGAATCGGCTGCCTGAGGATTATGTGTGCTATTGGGATTTGATATTCACCGAAGGGCAGGAAGAGAGGGACAGCTCGGCAGCCGCCATTTCGGTATGCGGAATGCTGGAGCTGGCCAAGCGTTTACCGCTCTCGCATCCGCAGCGCCGTACATACGAGAACGCGGCACTGCGCATCCTGGCGTCTTTAAGCGATCGATATACGACAGCAACGCTCCCTGAATCCAACGGCATTCTGCAGCATGCGGTCTACGGAAAGCCGCTTGGAAACGGAATCGACGAATGCTGCATTTGGGGGGACTATTTCTATTTCGAGGCGTTGGTGAGGGTCTTTAAAGATTGGGATATGTACTGGTGAATGAAGAGGGACCATATTCGAAAGGCAGCGTGAACGTAACCCCTGCATCAGCATTGCTGATGTCAGGGGTGTTTTGTCTGTCTGTTTGGCTATGTTGACAAAATAAATTAACTCGTGTTAATTTATTTACATAAGTTAACTTTGAAGAGGTGCTAATCACAATGGATTCGGAAATCCCATTAAGGGAATTAAAAAAAGCCAAGAACAAAATCGCAATGTATGAAGCGGCATTATCCTTGATGAAGGACCGGATGTTCAGCCAAGTTATGCTGGAGGACATCTGCAAGCGCGCAGAAATATCCAAGGTCACTTTTTTTAAGTTTTATCAACGCAAAGAGGATCTGCTGATTTATTTTATGCGGATATGGCTGACCGAGCGGGTCATCGAGATTGATACGGAAGGGAAAAAAGGGTTTCAGGCGTTCCGGCATCTGTTGTCTCAAGTGGCTAAGGAACATCAAGTAAGGCCTGGTATGATGCCTAGCCTGATCTCCTTTCTCGCAGAGCAGAACATGCAGCCTTGCATGCCGGAGCTGAGCCCTGCGGAAGTATCACTGCTCTTTCCCGGTCACGAGGAAGCGGGAAGCCGATCACCCAACATGTATGCTTTATTCCAGCAGTTCATGAAGGAAGAAGATCAAGCCGGAAGGCTGAACAAAGCCCTTACCTTGGAGCAAGCCGTGCAGATCTGTTTCACTATTTTTTATGGCGCGTTTCTGACGGCTCAATTGTACAATTCAACCGAAATCAGTCGCTTTTACGAAACGCATCTTGGTCTGCTAGAAATAAAGGAAGAGGAGTGAACAAGTATGAGCAAAGTCATTCCAGGTCGATATACCGCACACATGGAAGGATCCTTCGTTGTATTCGTGATCGGGTTTCGGATTAACAAGTGGTGGGCGGTCCATAAGTGGCTGCCTGTTATGAATGCCATGTCCCCGATGCTTCAGGAGCTGTACCGGAACAAGGAGGAGCTCGGCTTCATGGACGGTACCTATCATTTTTCCGGCAGGGGGCTTACTCTCATTCAATATTGGAGGAGTTTCGAACACCTGGAGCATTATGCCCGTCACGGAGCCAATCACCTGAAGGCATGGCGGGATTTCAACCGCAAGATTGGAACGGGAGGGGACGTAGGGATATTCCACGAAACCTATTTGGTTCCGGAAGGACAATATGAATGTCTGTACAACAATATGCCGAGGTTCGGTTTGGCAAAAGCGGGAGCCCATGTCCCCGCGACAGGACGCAGGGAAACGGCAAGCCGGCGGCTTGGCCGCGAGGGAGAACCGGCTATGCCGACTCCTCCAAATCCGTAGTTTCGGTCTATAGTCGGTTGATCTCCCTCTGTTGCCGCAGCTTAAGACAAAGGATAATTACCATAGGTTAAGGCGGTGTAAATGCTATGGAAGTCGTGAGGCTTTAGACTTGTTTTTCTTCCGCGCTCCAAAAAAGTGTTGGTAAACCCCGCGCATTCTTCTATGATGAAATTACTTCAAATCGGCGATGAGATAAGGAATTAGTTCGCTTTAGGGGGGTGCCTATGGGAAGAAAAGCATGGTTTTACCGTCAGCTTTTATCGTATATGCCGGTCTTCTTTATCGTGATTTCCTTTGTGTTTTTTGTATTTTTCCAGATGCTTGGGGAACAGTCTCGGCTAGGTGCGATTCAGGCCAATGAGACGATGATTCATCAGGCGATGCGTTCGGTGGACAACTCGCTGAAGGCCATCGATCAGATGCTCGTGCAGGAATTGCTGTTCAACCCCGATATGTCGGGATTTTTCAATCATGAGGATCAGGACAACGTCTATTTGAACATGCAGGCCGTAAAGGCCATGAAGCAGTTCAAGGTGTCCAATCCGCTTGTCGATTCCATGGTGCTCGTGCGGACCCAGGATGAGTTCGTCCTGACTACTTCGTCCTCGTTCAACTTGCAGGATTATGCGGATTATGACTTTCTCAAGCCTTATTTGGGCCAGGTCAATAGTGAAGCAAAGTGGAGTGCTATGCGGAATTTCCGGGAGTTCAGCTTCAACAGCATGCAGCATGTGGTAACCCTGGTACGAGATGCACCCTTCGTTACCCATGGGAAAGGTGTTATTGCCGTCAATATCAAGGTGGACGCCATACATAACATGATTCAGGGCATGGTCAATCCCGATGTTAGTTTTATTCATATGAAGGATACGCAGGGGCAGTCCATGCTCCCCGGTACCTCGATGGCAGAGAGTGGGGAGCTTGTCTCCCAGGCGGTTTCGCCTTATACCGGGTGGGTATATGAGGGAGGTCTTACCCAAGGCAGAGTGGTTGGTATCGTCAGCCAGCTGTACAATATCTGGTTTATCGTCGGCTTGCTCATGTGCGTTGCCGGGGTCGTCTGGATCGTATTGGTTACGCGCCGAAACTATAAGCCGATTGAAGCCATCGTGTCCCGGATTCATAACTATTCCCAGTCTAAAACGAGCGCGCTGATCCATAACAGTAAACAGGATGAGTTCGCATTTATCGAATCGGCACTCGAAAGTATGCTGGAACAGGCGAGCAGCTTTCAACAGCAGCATCGTGAGGATTTGCTGCTGCGCAGAGCGTATCTGTTCCAGCAGCTGATGGAGGGGCAGTACCCGTCCCATTTGGAGCAGTGGAACGAGCAGCGGGACGCCATGGGACTGCCGGACTTGTCCGAATCACAGATCGTCAATGTCATCGAAATCGATAAATATCCATTGTTCTGCGAGCAGTACCCGCAGCAGGACCAGTATTTGATCAAATTTGCCCTCAAAAGTGTCGTTCAAGAAATTGCAGCAGGGCAGGAAACGAGTGTTTGGACAGAATGGATATCCGCTTCGAAGCTGGGCGTGATGACGATGGCGGATGACCAGGACGCAGCACAGCACGTGGTCACGCTGCTTGAGCAGGCCCGCCAGTGGGTGGAGCAGCATCTGAAGCTGACCATAACCGTTGGTATGGGGGAGAAAGCGGAGCGATATACGGATATTCCGGACTCCTATGAGCAGGCACGCACCGCATTGAAATACAAAATGATCCTCGGCGAGAACCGAATCATTCATTACACCCAAGTATCCGGGGAGGAGCGGGGCCACGCCTTTGATTTCTTGAACCTGATCCGTTCGATGGCTCAATCCTTCCGGCTCGTCAACAGGGATTGGCTGGAGAAATACAATGCCCTCATCCATAACATTGGACAAAACATGCTGGATCGGGACGGCGTGGTGAACCTGGTGGATTACATGATGTACGCGCTCGGACGTGAAATGTCGTGCATGGCAAAAGAATATCAGGATTTGTGGCTGACAGAGGGGCAGCCTGCCTTACGGAACGCGCTCCAATCATCCTATACACTGGAGCAGCTGGAACAGGAGTTCGGGGAGGTTTTATCCGCTCTGTACGACAGTATGCTCGCTCTCATGGAGGGTCGAAATCATGCGGACACGATTCAGAAGGTGCGCTTGTTTATGGAGCAGAACTCGAGTAATCCGGATCTGTCTCTCAATTATTTAAGCGAACGCTTCAATATGAACTGGAAGACGCTGAGCAAGCTGTTCCGGGAGGAGACCGGCCAGAAATTCGTGGATTATTTAATTGAGCTGCGGATGAACCATGCCCGGAAGCTGCTCGAAGAGACCTTGCTGCCTGTACAAGATATCGCGACCGAAGTTGGGTATTCCAATGCCATCTCGTTTGGCCGGATGTTTAAAAAGCTGATGGGGATGTCACCGGGGGATTACCGTGAGCAAGCTGTTTTTAGGCAGCAGAAGTACGGGAACTAACCACCCTTCTGAGCCCTTCCATGCCTATATGAACCAAGTAGAGAGTCCTGCGGATGAACCGTCCCGCGGGCCTTTTTGCTGTAAGCGGAGATTGGTTTAGCGACGGAAAAAGGTTTATCGGCCTCACGGCCTGGCTGCCCTAAAATTACACCTTGCCCGCGGAAATACGTTGATTCGGAGAATCTTGTTTATTGATCGGATGCAGCCGTCCGCTCTAGACTTAGGATCAACACAAAGCGAAGGAGGGTGACCCCATTGGCTCGAATGAGCAGCGCAATCCCAGTACCTGCAGATGCACAGGCACCAACGAATCTACCACCGAACAAGCCCATGAACCGAACGAGGAAGAAGCTGATAAAGCACTGGCAGTTCTACCTGCTCGTGTTCTTCCCGTTAGTCTACATCATCCTCTTCAAATACGTTCCGATGTTCGGCGTCTTGATTGCATTCAAGGAATACAACGTCGTACAGGGGATATTCGGCAGTCCCTGGGTAGGATTCGATTATTTCCGGCAATTATTCGATGCTCCGTTCTTCTGGCAGTATGTCCGCAACACGCTTGAAATTTCCCTGTACGGCCTGCTGGTCGGTTTCCCTGCACCCATTCTGTTGGCGCTGGCACTGAATGAGATCAGGAACGGCCGCTTCAAGAAAACCGTCCAGATGGTGACATACGCGCCGTACTTCATTTCAACGGTGGTCATCGTTTCGATTCTGATCGTGAACCTCTCGCCCAACACGGGGCTGATGAGCAATCTGTTCCGGGCGCTCGGGCTTGAGACCGTTGATTTCCTTGGCGTGCCGGAACTGTTCAAGTCGATTTATGTCTGGTCCGATGTGTGGCAGTTCACCGGTTACGGCGCCATCATCTATATTGCGGCCTTGGCTGGAGTCAATCCCGATCTGTACGAGGCGGCAAGAGTGGACGGGGCAACCCGGCTTCAAAAAATCATCAATATCGATATTCCCAGCTTGTTTCCGGTCATCGTCATTTTGCTCATATTGAATCTGGGCAACCTGATGAGCCTGGGCTTTGAGAAAATTTATCTCATGCAAAACCCGCTCAATCAGAACACGTCCGAGGTCATCTCCACCTATGTGTACAAGGTCGGTCTGCTCGGAGCAAATTTCAGCTTCTCTGCCGCCATCGGCCTCTTCAATTCCATAATCAATTTCATTCTCTTGGTTATCGTCAATTACGTATCCCGAAAAGTCTCATCCACAAGTCTATGGTAGGAGGAATCGCATGAGCAGGTCAACCGTACGGGAGTCCGCTGCAGACCGGATTTTCCTTGGAATCGTGTATTTGTTTTTATCCGTCGTTCTGATCGTCATTCTGTTTCCGCTGCTGCATATTGTAAGCGCATCCTTCAGCTCCCCGGGTGCGGTGTCCTCGGGCAAAGTGTGGCTGTGGCCGGTGGATGTGACCTTGATCGGCTACAAAGCGGTGTTCCAGAATTCCAACATTCTGATCGGGTTTGGCAACTCGCTGTTCTATGCCGTTGTCGGCACGATCGTAAACGTCGCATTCACGGTGATGCTTGCCTATCCGCTCGCCCGCAAAACGTTTTACGTTCGCAACATCATTATGATGCTGCTGGTGTTCACGATGTTTTTTGACGGTGGGCTCATACCGAACTATTTGCTCGTGAAGTCGCTCGGCATGCTCGACACGCGCTGGGCCATGATTATACCGGGTGCGCTAGCTGTATTCCAGGTCATCATCGCCCGGACTTTTTTTCAGACGACGATCCCCGATGAACTGGCCGAAGCGGCGGAAATGGATGGGAGCAGCGACATTACCTTTTTCCTTAAAATCGTCCTTCCGCTTTCGAAGCCCATTCTGGCCGTGCTCGGGCTGATGTATGCCGTCGGCCATTGGAACTCCTATTTCAATGCCCTGATTTATTTGAAGGATAGCAGCCTGTTTCCGCTTCAGATCTTCCTGAGGGATATTCTGATCCTGAATTCCGTCAGCGCCGAGATGGTGACAAACGTGAATGAGCTGCTGGTCCGCGAAGGGCTGAAGGATTTGCTGAAGTATTCGCTGATCGTGGTAGCAAGCGCCCCGGTATTGATCATTTACCCGTTTGTGCAGAAGTATTTTGTCAAAGGCGTAATGATCGGGTCCTTGAAAGGGTGATTCCTATTTCGTGAAGGAGGTGAGGCCGGCACTATAGAATAGGGTATTTCCGATGTTCGGACATATAGGGGGTATATGCAAAAATACGGTTTCGCTTACGAAGTACGGGCAGGTATTCCATATTAGGGAGGAATTGATTTGAAAAGGTTCACTGGATTAGGTTTAAGTCTGGTTCTCGTGGCAGTGCTGGTTCTATCCGCTTGCGGCAAGACAAGTGAAACAGGAACTGAAGGTCCGGCAAGCCCTCCGGAGTCAGGGGCACCCGTTGAACTATCGGTATTCGCTCCTCAGTCCGCCGGCATCGAGAGCCTCGATGTCAATCCGTTCTCCAAGCATATCGAAGAGAAGCTGGGGATTACGTTCAAATGGAATACGACGCCCGACGCGGTATTCAACGACAAGAAACTGCTGATGCTGGCCAGCGGAGACTATCCGGCGCTCATTATGAATGCCGGCATATCCAAGGCGGATCAGATCAAGTATGGTATGCAAGGGGCCTTTATCCCCTTGAATGAGTTAATCGACAAGCATGCACCTAACATTAAAAAAGCGTTGGAGGAAGTCTCCTATTTAAAATCGGCGATGACCGCGCCGGACGGCAATATTTATGCGCTTCCGAAGGTGAATGAGTGCCTGCACTGTACGTATGGCCAGCGGATGTGGATCAATACAACCTGGCTTGAGAAGTTAGGTCTAGAGATGCCAACCACAACCGATGAGTTCTATGAAGTGTTGAAAGCCTTTAAGGAGCAGGATCCGAACGGCAATGGCAAGGCCGACGAAATTCCGATGACCACTTCGCTCGATGTGTGGGGAGGAGGAGTTGATGCCTTTTTGATGAATGCTTTTATATATAACAATGGCACGACTTATTTAAGCGTGAAGGATGGCAAGGTGATTTTGTCCGCGGCTGAGTCCGAGTGGAAGGAAGGTTTAAAATATCTCAACAAACTGTACAGCGAAGGACTGATCGACAAAGGAGCGTTTACCCAAAACGGCGATGCCGTCAAGCAGCTCGGCAACAAAACGGACAATGTGGTCGGCGCCGTTGGTTATGCGCTGATCAGCAGCGTGCTGGAACCAACCGATGCCAAGCCCCGCCATAAGGAATACGATGTCGTTCCCCCGCTGAAAGGACCGAATGGCGTGCAGCTTGCAGGTTATAGCGTCGGAGCAGGGGATGGATCGTTTGTCATTACGAATAAAGCGACGGAGGAGCAGCGGATCGCGGCGATCAAGCTGGCGGATTACCTGTTCTCCGAAGAAGGCACCGTGATGACCTCCTGGGGCTTTGAAGGAGAGGGATGGCGGAAGGCGGAGTCCGGTGCGCTTGATTACAATGGCGAGCCGGCCGCATACGAAGCGCTGAAGCGGGATGTGCCCGAGGGATCGCTTGACGTAACCTGGTGGCAGCTTGGAACGATGCTGATGGTGAACTCCCTCCGCGAATCCTTTGTCGCTCCGGAAGATCCGCTTGGCAACGGAGCTTATGAGTATCGCTTGTGGCTGGCTGCGAAGAAATACGAGCCTTTTGCCAAACCGGAGTTGGTGTACCCGACGGATGTGTTCATCGATCCGAAAGACGCCACCTTCATCGCGCAGATTCAGAAGACGATTCAGGATTACGTGAAATCGAATCTGGCCCAATTTGTAACCGGCAGCAAGGACATCGAGAAGGACTGGGATGCCTATGTCAGCGGATTTAAGGGACTGCAGCTGGATAAGTATCTGGAGATTCATCAGAAAGCATTAGACAACCAAGAATAGAGGTATAGGAGGTGTATCGCTTGCACAATTTCATTGAATACGCTGCCAATATTAAGCCCTCTGAACGTCAATTAGCCGTTCAGGAGATGGAGTTCTACGCATTCTTTCATTTTACCATCAATACGTTCACGGATATGGAATGGGGCACGGGAAAAGAAGATCCTGCGCTGTTCAATCCGGAGCAGCTGGATGCGGATCAGTGGGTGAGCGCTTGTGTCAGCGCCGGCATGCGCGGCTTGATTCTTACCTGCAAGCATCATGACGGCTTCTGTTTATGGCCGAGTCAATATACGGAGCACTCCGTGAAGAGCAGTCCTTGGCGAAACGGACTTGGGGACGTGGTAAAAGAGGTTGCCGATGCCTGCAGGAGAGGGGGGATCAAGTTTGGCATTTACTTATCCCCGTGGGACCGGCATGAACCGTCATATGGCGATTCGCTGAGGTATAATCAATTTTTCCTGAACCAATTAAGAGAATTGCTGACCGGCTACGGCGAGATATTCTGCGTCTGGTTTGACGGTGCCTGCGGCGAAGGCCCGAACGGCAAGCGTCAGGAATACGATTGGGAAGCGTACTATGCCCTGATTCGGGAACTGCAGCCGAATGCCGCCATCTCGGTATGCGGACCGGATATTCGCTGGTGCGGGAATGAGGCGGGGCATTGCAGGGAGTCGGAGTGGAGCGTCGTTCCCGCGTCGCTGCGCCAGAATGAAGCGATCCAGGAAAAGTCGCAGCAAACCGATGACCGGGCGTTTTCGCGCCGCTATGAATCGAGCGAAGAGGATCTCGGCAGCCGGAGCGTCATTCAGAGCGAGAGGGAGCTGGTATGGTATCCGGCCGAAGTCAATACCTCGATCCGTCCCGGCTGGTTCTATCATGCGTCCGAAGATGATAAGGTCCGATCGCTGGAGGAATTGCTGCATATTTACTACGGCTCGGTTGGCGGCAATGCCACATTTTTACTCAATATTCCGCCGGATACCCGCGGATTGGTTCATGAGTTCGATCTGCAGCGTCTGCAGGAGCTCGGGGACGCCATTCGAACAACGTTTGATACCAATTTGGCTGCCGGTGCGGATATTACGGCATCCGAGACGAAAGCCGGATCGGATGCTCGAAATATGGTCAATGGCAGCAAGAATACGTATTGGAGTCCCGAGGAGGGTACGGAATACGCCGTGATTGAGCTGGACCTCGGGCAAGCGATCGATTTCGATCATATCGTATTGGCTGAATACCGGTACGGGCAGCGGATCGAGCGCTTCGAGCTTGAATATATGGAAAATGGGAACTGGCACGCGATCCAATCCGGGACGGTGATCGGGCGCAAACGTATCTGCCGTTTTCCCGCTGTACGGGCTCAATATATCCGGCTTACCATTTTGGAATCGAGATGGTGTCCACGCCTGTCGGGCTTTGAAGTATACCGGAGCTCGAAGGATTGATGGGAGCATTCTAACATCCGGCGGATATCCTGTATGGAATTCCGGTATGGAATGCCATGATAAGGCGGCCATCGCAAAAGGGCGGTGGCTCCTTTTTATCGAAAACGTAAATTTTACCTTCCGTTCCACCCAGATTAGTGTAAGATGTACGTGAAAGTACCCCATTTCATTGTAGAGAGGATGTAACCTGCATGAGCCATTCCGTATCATTTGAGACCCGGCTGTTGAGCTCTTTGACCAAAGTATTTGCCGATGAAGAACTGTCCCAAGCCTCGTATGACAGAGGGTCTTCGTTTGGCAATGAGACGTTCTCGTTTCAAGTTGCTTACCGTTCCCATCGCTTGTTGAAAAACATCCGGGTTCATCTGCAATCCGCGTTGAGCGAACGGATTACCGTCCGTTCTGTAGGCATGGTTCCATCGGAGCTGCCCACGTATCATGATCATGACGAGTTTATCTTAAGAGCTGCTCCCGGGCTGTATCCGGACCCGTTGCTGCCTCTGGCATCAGAGTCTGTAGTAACCGGATGCCCGAACCAGTGGAGAAGTTTGTGGATTACGGTACAGCCTGAGGGTGAGATCAAGGGCGGTACATATGAAATCCGGATCCGTTTTGAAGCGGAATCGGGGGAGTCGCTTGGAGAAGAGGTATTCACACTGGAAGTGATTCCGGCAGCCTTGCCGGACCAGAAGCTGATTCATACGGAATGGTTCCATGCCGATTGCTTGGCGAACTACTACGAGGCGGGGATTTTTAGCGAACGGCATTGGACGTTGATCGGTCAATTTATGCGGACCGCCGCTCAGCATGGCATCAATATGATTCTGACCCCATTGTTTACGCCTCCACTGGATACGGAAGTGGGCGGAGAACGGCCAACGGTGCAGCTGGTAGACGTGGCTGTTACCCAGGATGGAACGTATGCGTTTGGGTTTGATAAGCTGGACCGCTGGGCAGACCTGTGTAATTCTAATGGGATTCAGTACCTGGAATTCTCGCATCTTTTCACCCAGTGGGGAGCCGGGCATGCGCCGAAGATTATCGCTAACGTGAACGGAAAGCCTGAGAAGCTGTTCGGATGGGAGACGGATGCGACCGGAGAAGCGTATCATGCCTTCATCAGACAATTCATACCGGCCCTCACCGGTTGGATTGAAAGCCGGGGACTTGAGCAGCGCTGTTATTTCCATGTATCCGATGAGCCGTCCGAGTCCCATCTGGAGGCTTACGGTCATGCAAGCCGGTTGATGAACGAGCTGCTGCCGGATTACCCGATCATTGACGCGCTCTCCGATATTTCGTTCTATGAGCAGGGGCTGGTGAAGCGTCCGATTCCGGCCAGCAATCACATTGAGCCTTTTTTGGATCAACAGGTAGCGCCACTGTGGACCTATTATTGCTGTTCCCAGTACAAGGAAGTGTCCAACCGTTTCTTCAATTTGCCTTCGGCAAGAAACCGGATCATCGGGATTCAGCTGTATAAGTTTAACATCGAGGGATTTCTCCATTGGGGTTATAACTTTTGGAATTCGCAATACTCGAAACGCGCCATTGATCCGTTCAAGGTGACGGATGCGGATTGCGGTTTTCCTTCCGGGGATGCTTTTGTGGTATACCCTGGTGAAGAAGGACCGATTGAATCCATTCGGCTGAAGGTATTCCAGGAAGCGCTTCAGGATTTGAGAGCGCTTCAACTGCTGGAGACGCAGATCGGCAGGGAGGCTGTGCTGCAGGCGCTGGAGGAAGGGCTCGAAGAGCCGATCACCTTCAAGACGTACCCGAGGGATCAGGAATGGCTGCTGTCGAAGCGGCAGTGGATCAACGATAAGATTAAGGAAAGTTTGGTTGTAAAGTAAGCGGGCCGTCGACTTATTTAGACTAATCAGGCCATTTTAGGCCGCATGAATCATCCGCAAGACTGCCCCATCTTCTTCTGAAGGTGGGGCAGTTTTTGATTTGCATAACGGCTGCCTTTTCCTTGCCGGATGGTTTCTTCCCGGATGCATACTTGCTTAGGCGAGTTCCCGTATGGTTCCATGATTAGGGAAGATGGCGTGTTTCTAAGGTATACCGATGTTAAGGGCAGACCGATCATAGAGATGAGATGTTTGGGGGTTCTGCGAACGTTTAGCCGTTACCGGGTAAACCACGCCTGAGGCGAAAGAGGCCTGTCGTGGTTCTAGTGGTATCTCCGAAAATATGCCATCATAAGAGCAAGGGGGAACGGACGATGTATTTGGATTTCAAGTTGGCGAATGACCGCCCGGCGTATATTCAAGTCAAAGATTACATGAAGCGCTTGATGACGACCGGCGCGCTGCAAGCCGATCAGAAGCTTCCCTCCACGCGTGAGCTAAGCGCGCTGTTTCGAGTGGGCCGCAATACGGTGCTGAGCGCGTACTCGGATTTGGAGGACGAAGGCTATATCTATGCGGTCAAAGGGCAGGGGCACTTTGTTACCCCATCGATCAGCGGAGCTTCGCTGCAGCCCGTTGGCAAACGGCTGGACTGGGGTCCTCGCCTGAACGAATACGCCAGGCTTGCGGAAGCGCATGATCTGATGAAGCACGGTATTCGAGCCGAGAAGGGCTCCATATCTTTTACAAGCATCGCTCCCGATGAGAAGCTGTTCGACCTGCAAAATGTCAAGCGTGCTTTCCTGGACCGGATGTCGCTTGAAGGCGATGTACTTCTAAACTATGGTTACGCCAAGGGCTATAAACCGCTTATTGATTACCTTCTCCGTTATATGGAGAACAAGGGCGTGAATATTGAGGGGAAGGATATGCTGATCACCAGCGGTTTTACGGAAGGCTTAAGTCTAGTGTTATCGGCCTTGAACAAAGGGCATGGCCGCATCCTGTGCGAGAATCCCACCCATCATACAGCCATTAAAAATTTTAAAATGCACGGGTACGCCATTACCGGCGTTGAGATGGAGCATGACGGCATCAGCCTGACGGGGCTCGCGCGCGAGCTGTCGGAGCGGACGTACGACATGGCGTACCTTGTGCCTTCCTATCATAATCCTACAGGAATCGTGATGTCCCACCAGAAGAGGCTGGAAGCGCTCCGGCTGCTGAATGAGCACGAGATTCCCGTCATCGAAGACGGGTTCAACGAAGAGCTGCGCTATTCGGGCTCGCACATCGCGCCGCTCGTTGCATGTGCTGGCGGCGAGAATAACAGCGTGATCTATTTGGGCAGCTTCTCGAAGATCCTATTTCCCGGCCTGCGAGTCGGATGGGTGCTAGCCGACAAGACCCTGATTCATTATCTGGAGAGCGTGAAACGCGCCCGCAGCATCCACACATCAACCCTGGATCAATCCCTACTCTTTCAATATTTGTACAACGGCAACTTCGAAAAATATTTAAAGAAGGCGAAGGCCGAGTACAAGCGAAAATATGAGCTTGCGATCCGCTGCTGCGAGGAGTGGATCCCGATGGAGCGGTTGTCCGGCGACGGCGGGCTTCACCTGTTCGTTGAATTCGGTCCCGAATTCCGAACCCGCGAGCTGCTGGAAGCCTGCTCCGCCCAGGGCGTGGTGTTCACGCCAGGCGACATTTTCTATACCGATGGCGGGGGCCATCACACCATGCGTCTCGGATTCTCCCGCGTCTCCGACGAGAACATCGAGAAGGGGATTCGCATCATCGGCGAGGCGGCAAGGAAGCTGGTGTAATAAAGCAGAGCAAAATAGAAGCAGCGAAAACTGGAGAAAAAGTCGGTTTTCAACTGATGAAGCGAAATGATGCTAATAAGAAATAAATTGCAAAAATGCCAGGACGTAAGCAAATGCGAAGTATGATGCTGTTTAACAGGTTGAAAGGTGTTTCAACCTGAATAAGAGATCTTCAACTTCAACGGAGAAGGCGGAATTATGCTGGAGAAGCGGAGCGTTCTCCTTTGCCGGCAGATTTCAACAACGAATATTCAAATCAATGGAAATCAGAGGGCAACAGAGATCGGAAGAATAATCCGCATGCGAAGTGCTGATTAGCATACAAGGAATGCTTCTCTGAGAAATCTTTTGACTTCAACGGAGAAGGCGGAATTATTCTGGAGAAGCGCAGCGTGCTCCTTTGCGGTCGGATTTCAACAATGAATATTCAAATCAGTGGAAATCTGAGGGCAACAGAGATCGGAAGAATAATCCGCATGCGGAGTGCTGTCATACTAAACTTTTTAGGAGGGAACATCATGAAGGTTGGCGTCATCATGGGAGGCGTATCATCCGAGCGGGAAGTTTCGCTAATGACCGGCAAAGAGATGATAGCTCATCTGGATAAAAGCCGCTACGAGGTCTATCCGATCGAGATTAACGATAAACGCGAGCTGATCAGCAAAACCGAAGGCATCGATATCGCTTTGCTCGCCCTGCACGGGCAATACGGGGAAGATGGGACGGTGCAAGGCACACTCGACTCCCTGGGCATTCCGTATACCGGAAGCGGCGTTCTCTCCAGCAGTGTCTGCATGGATAAAGACCTGAGCAAGAAGCTGCTGCGGTACGAGGAATTGAATACAGCCGATTGGATCATAGTCAACAGTATGGAGGAGCTGGCCGCCGCCGACGTGGAGGGACTTGGTTTTCCTGTCGTGGTGAAGCCGAACGCAGGCGGGTCCAGCGTTGGCACTCGGATCGTGCGTGATGCGAATGCCCTAGCTTCCGCGGTTGAAGAGGCATTGGGGTGGGACCGCTCCGTGATGATCGAGCAACTGATCGAGGGAGAAGAGATTACTTGCCCGGTCTTGAATGGCGAGATGCTCCCGATTGTGTCCATCAAGCCGAACTCCGAGTTTTTCGATTATACATCCAAATACGTAGATGGCGAAGCGGATGAGCAAGTGATTGAGCTTCCCTCCGAACTTCAGCAGCGAGTGCGCGCGGCAGCGCTTCAATGCTATAAGGCGCTGAAGTGCAGGGTGTATGCCCGGATCGATATCATCCTGAAGGACGATATTCCTTATATTTTGGAGGTCAACACGCTCCCGGGTTTAACGAAGAACAGTCTGCTGCCGAGAAGCGCGGAAGCGGCGGGTTATTCGTTCAGCGGACTTCTGGATGCCATTATTGAAACTTCATTATCGGAACGAAAAAGCGAAGGCAAGGAGTAGAAGCATATGAATACAACGAGCAGCTTTCTAACATCAACGGTGCAAGTCATGCCGCCTTCCGGCATCCGGCAATTTTTTAATGCTGCGGAAGCGGATGGTGACGTCATTTCTCTCGGCGTGGGTGAACCGGATTTTGTGACGCCCTCGTGTGCGATTGAGGCTTGCAAACGAGCTCTGGAGCATGGCCGCACGATGTATACGCCGAATGAAGGGCTAACGGAGCTAAGGGAAGGGATTGCGGAATATCTGGTTGCCGGATTCCAGCTGCAATATGATCCGACGAGCGAGATACTGGTCACGGTTGGCGGCAGCGAAGCGATTGACCTTACGCTGCGGGCGCTCATCTCGCCGGGGGATGAAATTATTATTCCCGTGCCGGGATATGTGGCGTATGCTCCTCTTGTGCAATTGAACGGAGGAACTGTCGTCGAACTGGAGCTCTCCGCAGAGCATGACTTCAAATTGACTGCGGACGCGCTGCAGAAGGTGATTACACCCCGGACGAAAGCGATCGTTGTTAACTTTCCGAGCAATCCGACAGGCGCCGTTATGACCTATGAGGATTGGTTTCCGATTGCACGCCTTGCGATTACGCACAATTTGGTGGTGATCTCAGACGAGATGTATGCCGAACTTACCTATGGCCGCACGCATACCAGCATTGCTTCGCTGCCTCGAATGCGGGAGCGCACCATCGTCATCGGCGGATTTTCCAAAGCTTTTGCCATGACGGGCTGGCGGGTCGGATACCTCTGCGGCGATTCCCAACTGGTGAGCGCTATGGTCAAGATTCATCAATATACTGCACTCTGTGCACCCATCATGGGGCAGATTGCGGCTCTCGAATGTTTAAGGAATGGACTCGGGGATCGGGACGTAATGAAGCGGGCTTATGATGAACGCAGAAGGATGTTTGTGCAAGGTCTGTCCGATATCGGCCTAAGCTGCCGCAATCCTCAAGGTGCTTTCTACGCGTTCCCCAGCATAACCGGAACGGGTCTGGGCTCGCAGCAGTTTGCGGAGCGATTGCTTCGGGAGGCAAAGGTCGCAGTTGTACCCGGTCATGTGTTTGGCGCCGGGGGCGAAGGCTTTATTCGCTGCTCGTATGCAACTTCGTCCGATCAATTGAGCGAAGCACTCGATCGAATGGATCGCTGGCTTAGAACGCACGCAAGTGCTGACCATGGTCTGCCCACCTTACAGAATTCTTGAGAGTTTGCGGTAATCGGTAGCGGTAATCCCCTCCAGTCTGCGGAAGATTCGGCTAAAATAATGAATATCCGGGTATCCGACCCCTTCGCCAACCGCCTCGATCGAGATGTCGGATTCCCGGAGAAGCCGACGTGCTTCCCGGTGACGAACGGATTGCACGAATTCACTTGGCGGCATCCCGGCAAAGCGTTTAAACAATTTGGCGGTATGATCCGGGCTTAACATCAAATGCTCCGCAATCACTTTGTTGCTCCAGTCTTTGGCTGGAGTTTTTTCGATTTGAGACATCAGTTCAATCAGTTTGGCATCGTGCGGTGACGTTTCCGTCAAGGCCTGGGAAGGATGCGTCCGAAGCAGTTGCACCAGCACATCCAGCATCAGCCCTTTGCAGGCAAGCTCATAGCCGGCGGGACGCAGGGTGAATTCCTCCACGATTCGTTCCATCATCTGAACGCATGGCAATGGTGGCGTGTAGATGACACGGGAAGAGAGTGGGGGAAATGCGGAGGACACCGCTTCATGCGCGAATTTATCCGTATCCAGCACGGCTTCATTCACGATCATATCCGCTTCGGTCTGTATGTCCAGCTCATCAAAGAAATCAAAATGAATCCCCAGAAACCGCGCGTCAGGATGGGAAACCACCTCATTCTGATGGTAAACACCGGACGGCAGAAAAATCAGCTGACCGGCCTCGATGCGATAGCGGTTCCCGTACATCGTTGTAGCGGCTTCCCCTTGGTATACATAGAGCAGCTCAAAATCGTATAACCTGCGCTGCGGGAGTGATCCCGTCGCCATGCGTTGAAACTGCGCATAGTGAATGCAGGGTGACCATTCGCGAAAGGGCGCTTCGCGTTGTATCGGAAAATCGAGGTCCATATCGGCCATCGTATGCTCACTCCAAAATGTTATTAAGAGATGGTAAATAGAACGGAATTGTCCAAATAATCACTTTTCTATCTAAATCATTTGGCGGAATATTTATTTATTATATAAGTATTATTACATCCAAATGGTTTATTTACAACTTGACGGAAAAAGTCAAATGATGCGTTTCAGAAAACGAGTGTTACAACATCAACCTATTGATTTTAGGAGGGATTTACGATGAAGAAAGGGATTAATATCTGGTCGTTCCCGGGAGATGCTTCCATCTCCGACTGCATCCGATTGGCCAAAGAAGCCGGGTTTGAAGGAATCGAATTGTCACTAAACCAAACAGGGGAGCTCGGGCTTCAAGCTGGCGATAAAGAAGTACAGGCCATAACGGCACAGCTGAAAGAAGCGGACCTGGATATCGCGGGTTTGGCGACAGGTTTGTATTGGGAATATCCGATGACAAGTGATGATCCGGCTGTCCGTGAGAAGGCCATGGATATTTGCAAGAAGCAGCTGGAACTTGCGTCTGCTTTCGGAGTGGATGCCATACTTGTGATCCCAGGGGCGGTCGGGGTCGATTTTGTTCCTGGTTCAGCCGTCATCGATTACGAATATGCCTACGAGCGGGCTCAAGAATCCATTCGCAAGCTGGTTCCTTACGCTGAAAGCGCCGGCGTTGCCATCGCGATCGAGAATGTATGGAATAAATTCCTGCTGTCACCACTGGAATTGCGGACCTTCATCGATGAGATCGGTTCCGAATATGTCGGCTCCTATTTCGACGTAGGCAATGTTGTGAATAACGGTTATCCGGAGCACTGGATTCGGATTTTGGGTGAGCGGATCAAAAAAGTCCATTTCAAAGATTACCGCAGACAGGCAGGCGGACTGCACGGTTTTGTCGATCTGTTGGCAGGGGACGTTAATTATCCGGCCGTCGTTGAAGCGCTGCGTTTGATCGGTTATGACAACTATGTTACGGCAGAGATGATCCCGGCGTATACCCACTATTCGGAGCAAATTATATTTAATACATCCAATGCAATGGATGCGATTCTTGGACGCACGCCATCTTTGCGCAAGCCAGATGCACGCGAGCATCAAGGCCAATCATAATAAGGGATACGGAGGGAATAAGGATGCTGAAAATCGGAATATTGGGATTTGGGTTCATGGGCCGCATGCATTTTGACAATTATGTTCGACTAGCCGAAGAGGGTGCGGCCATCCAGCTGGTGGCGATTTGCGACCTGCGTATCGATGAGCTTAAGGACAGTAAAGCCAACGGCAATATGGCGACCGAACGGGATGTATACGACCTGGAGCCCTATCATCTTTATGACCATGTGGACAAAATGCTGGAGCATGAAGAGCTGGATATTGTGGATGTATGCCTGCCGACTTATTTGCATGCGGACATGTCCTGCATGCTGTTGGAGCGGGGCATTCACGTCATGTGCGAGAAACCTGTCGCAGGCAGCTCCGAGGAAGCCTGGCGCATGGTGAAAACAGCCGAGCGCGCAGGAAAAACGCTCATGATCGGACAATGCCTGCGTTTTTGGCCAGCCTATGAATATTTAAAAGAATGCGTGGAGGACGGCCGTTATGGAAGCATCGTTGCAGGCGAATTCTTCCGGGGATCGGAGCCGCCTCAAGGCTGGTTCCTGGAAGGAGACAAGAGCGGTGGCTGTATCACGGACATGCATGTGCATGACGTGGATATGATCCATTGGCTGATGGGCAAACCGGAGCGGGTATCAACATTCGCCAAAACGATGATTAAAGGAAGCTCGTACGATATCGTATCCACCCACTACAGTTTCCCGGATGGCAAAGTGATTAACGCACATGCGGATTGGACACTGCACGGCGAACACGGTTTTTATATGGGATACCGGGTGAATTTCGAGGAGGCTACGCTGGTGTTCGAGAATAATGAACTGACGGTGTATCCTGAAGACGCTCCAGGCTTTACGGCTGAGCTGTCCGGGGATTCCGGCTATTACCGTGAACTCCGGTATTTCATTGAGCATGTTGCACAAGGAGAGCCGGTAACGGTATGTACGCCAGAAAGCGCTGCCGGATCGCTAGAAATTATTGAAGCCGAGATTCGTTCCGCGAGAGCGAACGGCGCTTTGGAGACCGTATCGGGGAAACAGGTGGTCTCTTAATTTTACTTACTTTAGAGTAAAACCAATATAAACAAGGCCAATCAGGGAATAGCCTGATTGGCCTTGTTTCGTTAATGAGTCACGGCTGCGTATCAAGCAATAGCCTTGACATCCTGCAGCAAGAACTCTGAATGATTGTGTGAATGCTAAGCTCTGAATGTTTTCAAGAAGTCAACAGCGAGCTTGATATCCGCTTCCGGATTGGCTTTCACTTCACGTTCGATCGTCAGATACCCCGTATAGCCAATATCCTTGAGAGCTTGAAGGTAAGCATTCCAGTTAACGCCGCCTTCTCCAAGCGGTACCTCACGGAACTTCTCGCCGGATTCCGCCATATCGGCAATTTTGTCATGGTCAAGGGCAGGTGCCTCGTATCCGAAATCGCCGTATACATCACGAGGGTCGATGTAATCAACCAGCTTGATTCCGTCCTTCGCGTGCGTATGAACGATATAATCCTTCAGGTTGTACACACCCTGTACCGGATCGTCCCCAGTGACCATGACCATATTGGCTGGATCAAAGTTAACGGATACACCGTTGGAACCCAGACCGTCCAGGAATGATTTCAAATGAGCCGAAGGCTCCGGACCTGTCTCGATGGCAAAGAATGCGTTCATGGACTTCGCGAACGTGCTAAGCTCCAGGCAAGCTTTGTGCATCGTTTCGTATACGCGGCTGTTGTGATCTTGCGGCACGATGCCGATATGCGTGGTGATGATATTGGTTCCCAGCTCCAAGCCGAGCTCCATGATTCGCTTGGATTTCTCGATTTTAGCCGCATTTTCAGCAGGGTCCTGGAAGCCGTGTCCGCCAAGGTCACCAACGAGGGCGGAGATTTCAAGTCCCAGTGAATCGATGTAATCCTTCAGTTCTTTTCGGGCCGAAGCAGAGAGGTTGGCCGGATCCATTTCGCCGTGAACGGCATAGATCTGAACGCCGTCTGCACCGACATCCCTTGCTTTAAGAAGACCATCTCTTACTCCAACCCGAAAGCTGTCAACAATAACGCCAATTTTGTTAGGCATGATAGGCTTCGACATCCTAATATCCCCCTTATATCATCCTTGTGTCATCCATAAGCCGTCTGCTTTAAGCTTCGTTCCAGGCTTTACGGAGATATTCCAATCCAAACTTAGCTCCCGTCCGGCAATCTTCCAGCCCCTCGAATTCAATCGAGATGTAGCCGTCATATCCGGATTCCTTCACGATGCGAACGACTTCCGGCATATCGATATCGCCTTGGCCGACAATCGCGCCACGCAGCCAGTTGCCGCTGGAGGTGTTAAACCAACCGGATCCAGGTGCGCGGTGAGCCGGGCGATAATAGAAGTCTTTGAAGTGAACCATCGAAGCCAAGCCGATGTTGTTCTTGACAGCCACGGTGGACACCTCATCTGCACAGAGGAAGTTCCCGATGTCCAGGGTTGTTTTGAAGTTAGGGTGATTAACGGTCTGAACCAGCGCTTTTACGCGGTCGCTATGCTGAATGAAATAGCCATGGTTCTCCACGCTTGTGGTAATGCCGCGTTCTGCCGCGTAATCGGCTATGATACGGCATGCATTGGCCAAACGGGGAAGCTCCTCCAGGAAATGCGTGATGGACAAGTCCTTGGAAGAGCCTACGTCATGGCGCATCAGCTTGACGCCAAGCGCAGCTGCAATGTCCACTTCGCCTTTAACTCGTTCAATCTCCGCTTCATAAGCAGCGTCATCCAATTCCGCAAAATTAGCGCCGATGGCATAGTTGGAGATTTCAAGTCCTTTGGATGCGGCATGGGATTTAATCGTATCGATCAACTCCGGTGTTTCCTTCAGGTTAAAGCCGAGCGGAACGATCTCGATATGCTCTCCGCCGATTTCCGCAACGTAGTCGATGACATCGGTAATGGTCATTTCGCCTTTGTTCATGGCCTGGTACAGGCTGTACGAGCTTATTCCTAGTTTCATAAGAGAACTTCAACCCCTTTTTCGGCGGATTCATAGATCCCGCACAGAATCTTCATGATCTCAACGCCGTCTTCTACCGGGCTGAGAGGTGACGTGCCGTTCTCGATGCTGGAAATGAAATGATTGACTTCGCTTTGGAAAGCCGCGTCAAAATCGAATCCTTTGTTGTCCGTTTGAGGCTGGATGTTGATGATGGTATCGTGCTTCTCCGTTACGATGACCACTTCAGGATCAATCTCGAATCCGCCCTTGTCTCCATACAATTTAACGGATTGCAGATTTTCCTTCGAATGCAGTGTGAAGCTGACGTCCACCAGTAAAGAGGCACCGTTCTCAAAACGGATCATCGCATTCGCCATATCCTCAACCGTGTTCTTCTCAGCGTCATAGTCAGCCGCTTTGTAGAAGGAGAGGTTGCGGACGTTAGAGCGATTGCCCAGCTTCCGATATGTATTGGCGCTGACAGAAACCGGTTTGGGGCGACCCATCATGTACCAGCACAGATCAATGACATGCACGCCGATATCGATAAGAGGTCCGCCGCCGGAACGCTCAATGTCTGAGAACCAGCCGCCAGGATTGCCAAGACGACGAACGGAGGAAGCCTTCGCGAAATAGATGTCCCCGAATTCACCCTTGTCTGCAAACTCGCGGAGCATCTGAGCATTAGGGTCATAACGTCTTACAAAGCCGACCTGAAGCAGCTTGCCGGAGGATTTAACGGCTTCCTGTACTTGAAGCGCTTCCTCAACGGTACGGCAGAGAGGTTTCTCAACCAGGACGTGTTTGCCCGCATTCAGTGCCGCAATACTGATTTCGGCATGCGTATTGTTCCAGGTACAGATGCTTACTGCATCGATTTCCGGATCAGCCAGAAGTTCATTATAATCGGTGTACACTTTGGTAGCACCGTATTTTTCAGCTGCACGCTGTGCTCTTTCTTCATTTAAATCGCACACGGCGAGCAAATTCGCGTTCGCATGTTTCTGATAGGATTGCAGATGCATAGCAGAGATCGATCCCGTGCCAATGACGCCAACATTAATAGATTTCATGAGTTCACTCCTCTGAATTTACTGCATTACACTTTCGTATTATAATGCTTTTAGAGGAAGACACCATGATAAACCGTGCTGTTTGTTTGTACAATTGTGCTGTCTTACTGGAAGGAGATCAGAACATTGGACAAAACACTGCGAGAACCGATGACGATGCCGGATCCTCAGTTTCCGATTAAGGTTCATCGTTGCGAGTTTGATGGCCGGGGACAGGTTTTGTTTAACCACCATTGGCATGAACATCTTGAAATTCTATATATCGTATCAGGGGAAGCGAGTCTGGAGTGCGGCTCGTCCACCTTCACGGTCAAGGAAGGCGATATGATCGTCATTAACCGGAATGAGCTGCATTATGGCCTTAGCCTGTCGGATCATTTGTTTTATTATGCGTTAATCGCGGACTTTTCGCTGCTTCAGAGCCATTCGCTGGATGCAACCGAGATGAAATTCATCACGCCGATCACCCAGAACCGGCTGATCTTCGAGAACCGAATTAGCGGGGACGATGCGCTAGCCTCCATGCTGTCCATCATTCATGAGCTGGAACAGCGTGAATTCGGGTATGAGCTGGCCGTCAAATCCGAGCTGTATCGGCTGCTTACGCTGCTTGTACGAGGTTATGTAGCGACGGTTCTTACACTGGATGAATACGTCGAGCGGATGAAGAATGTGGAGCGGTTTGCCCCGATATTCAAGTATATCGAGGAGCATTACCGGGAGGATTTGTCGGTGGAACTCCTATCCGGCATGGCCGGTCTCAGCCGCTTTCATTTCAGCCGGCTGTTCAAGGAGATCAGCGGCCGGACCGTGACGGAGTATGTGAATGAGACGAGGCTCAACCGGGCGGATTATCTCCTTCGTGAAAGTCCGCTTACGGTATCCGAAATCGCGGCTGCAACCGGGTTTAATGATATTTATTATTTCAGCCGAACCTTCAAGAAATATAAAAGCATGGCTCCATCGGCTTTACGGAAAAAGTGAGAATCGGCTTTAACGGTTCTGAATAGGCTCCTTGTAGACATAAGTATAAAAGCAACCTATAATGAATAATCATATTTATTGCATAAAGTGGCGGAGATAACGGAGAACCCTTTTGCTTAAATGCGTGCTGTATTTGGTATGCATTCCTAGCAGAAGCGGTTCTTTTTCTTATTATGAAATAGGTTCTTTATTTTAAATTCAGAGGGGAGAATGTCAGGTGGACACAAGCTTATCCGCCAAGATGCGGACCCAATATTTGCAGGGCATGTCGGCAAAAAAGCTGGATGTGCTGGTGATTGGCGGCGGTATCACGGGTGCGGGAATTGCTTGGGACGCCAGCTGCAGAGGGATGAGCGTCGGATTGGTGGAAATGAATGACTTTGCTTCGGGAACAAGCAGCAGATCAACGAAGCTGATTCATGGCGGTCTTCGGTATCTGAAGCAAGGAGAGATCGGCTTAGTACGTGAAGTGGGTTCTGAACGGGCACTGCTTCACCGGAGCGCTCCGCATCTGGTGGAGCCCATTCCCATGCTGCTCCCAATTTATAAAAAAGGCACGTATGGATATCTTGCCAGCGCGATCGGGTTGTATCTGTACGATTGGCTGGCGGGGGTCAAACGCAGTGAACGGCGGAAGATGTTCCGGCGTGAGAGTACCCTAACCCTTGAACCGCTCTTTCGAAAGGAGGGATTGAAAGGTTCCGGTTATTATTATGAATACCGAACCGATGATGCGCGATTAACGGTTGAAGTGATGAAGTCCGCTCGAGCCAAGGGAGCGCTCATCGCGAATTACGCCAAAGTCCAGGAATTCATGTATCGGGGAGGAAAAGTAGTAGGGGCTCACGTAGAAGACCAAGTGAGTGGTAAGACCTATACGATATGCGCCAAAAAAATCATCAATGCCGCCGGGCCATGGGTGGATCAGATCAGACTCAAGGATAACTCGCTCAAGGGAAAGCGGCTGCTCTTAACAAAAGGCGTTCACCTGGTGGTGGATCATGCCAAGCTTCCGATACGGCAGGCTGCTTATTTCGATGTGCCGGGTGGCAGAATGATTTTTGTCATTCCAAGAGAGGGCAAGACCTACATCGGAACGACCGATACCGTGTATGAGGGGGCGATTGAGACGCCCGGTATTACCGAGGAGGATCGGCGGTATCTTATCGATGCGGTGAATCATGCTTTTCCGGAAGCAAGGCTGAAGCCGGACGATATCGAATCCGGATGGTCGGGCTTACGGCCACTCGTCCGCGAGGAAGGAAAAGGTCCTTCGGAAATATCGAGAAAAGATGAGATGTTTATATCCGATTCCGGGTTGATCACGATTGCAGGCGAAAAGCTGACCGGATTCCGGAAAATGGCCGAAAAGGTGGTGAACCTTGCAGCCAGACAGCTTCAAGACGCTGATGGCACCATCTATCCTCCTTGTACGACGGATCGGGTTCCCATCAGCGGAGGCGACCTGAACGGCCTAACCTATGAAGAGGTTCGGAAGAAGTTAATTAAGCAGGGTGAATCCCTCGGCATCAGGCCTAAAGATATAGTGAACCTCATGAACAGGTACGGCTCCAATACGATGGAACTGATGAACCGGATCGGCACTTCTTCGCAGGAAGCAGATACGATCGAGTCTCGATTGTTACGTGCGGAAATCGAGTATTCCATCGACTATGAGATGACGATGACCGCAGTGGATTTTCTGTTAAGAAGAACAGGCTGGATATTATTTGACCGGCAAAAAACCGAGCGAATCATAGCACCCGTGATGAGGCTTATGCGAGAATATTTAGAATGGAATCATGTGGAAGTCGACAGGCAGTGGGAGCTGCTGCAGGATCAATTGCAGTTGGCATGGGGTATGGCGGAAGGCATCAGGATGGAACGGTTTACGGATTCGCCGGATCGGGAAGGCGTAACAGAATCGCGCTCCGACGAGGAAGCCGGGCAATCCACCGCCATGTCGGCGATGAATCGATAGGGATTTTATTTATGAGGATCATCTTGTCAAATGTAAAATGTGGATGTAGTATAACCATATAAAGTTATAGAGCTGGGCAGAGATGATGAGAAGCCCTTTGCATAACGAGAATCTTTCATTTGTCATGGATGAAGGCTTTTTCAATGCAAAGTGCTTCTCATTTTTTTGTATCCGCGTGGAACTGCTTGTCCAAAGGACTAAAGGACATGACACCGTCATATGTATACTTTACGGATGGGGACTGTGGGTCCAACAGAACTGATCTGACCAGAACATGTCCAATTTACGTTTACGGGCGAAAATACAGATTGAACATGCAGAGGAGAACGAAATATGGATCATTATTCAGGGTATATTTTTGATTTGGACGGTACGATCTATCTTGGGGCTGAGGCCATTGATGGTGCGGTGGAGACCATTCATTATTTGCAGGGACTGAATAAGAAGCTATTGTTTTTGACCAACAAAACGATAGATTCCAGGGAAAACTATTTGAAGAAATTAAGGAAGCTTGGCATTCAAGTGGAACTGAATCATATATTGAATCCTGCGCTCGTTACGATTCATTATCTTCAGAAACATCATCCCGGCGCAAATGTGTATGTCATTGGTGAGGAAATATTGAAGAACGAGCTGTTGGACAATGGAATACGATTTGCATCATCGCCGGAGGAAACCGACGTTGTGGTTGTGTCGTGGGATCGGGATTTTCACTACCGTCATCTGGATTTTGCCTATCAGGCGATTAAACGGGGCGCCGAAGTGATTGCCACCCACCCGGATCGAACATGTCCGATGCCTGGCGGCGATGTCCCGGATTGCGGCGGCATGATCGGTGCCATCGAAGGCACTGCCGGCATCACAATTACGACCGTCATGGGTAAGCCCTCCGTCTTGACGGCACTGACGGCTCTTGATATTTTGGGAGTGAAGGCGGAAGATTGTCTGATGTCAGGGGATCGACTGGAGACGGATATCAAGATGGGAAATCAGGCAGGGATGAGTACGGCAATGGTGCTGACCGGGGTATCGAGCAGGGACGATCTGATGGACAGCAGCGTGAAGCCCACCTATGTGTTGAATTCGGTCTACGATATTTATCTCAGCGGTACTGCCGTGAAGCAGGCAGACGAAGCAAAGTCATGATGATTTACAAAAATATGCCGGGGCAACGGGAGAATTGGAGATGTTGCTGCGGCAACGAGGTGAAAATATGAAAACCAGTGTTGAAGGTGCACAACGAATTTCGTATTGCTTGAAGCGTAAGCCCATTATTACTTCATTAATGAATGCCGAGGAACTTCCTGCTGTATTAGCGACCGAATCGAATATCGTGTTTATTCTTAAGACCGATATTTTTATCATCGAATCGATCGTCGAGCAGATTCGGGAGGCGGGCAAGCTCTCGTTTGTGCATTTTGATCTGATCGAGGGGATCGGTAAAGACAAAACGGGGGTTAAGTATTTAGCTGAAAAGGTTGGCATTGACGGTATTGTCACGACAAAAAACACGGCGATTGTAGAAGCGAAGAAACTGGGCTTGTTAACGGTTCAGCGTCTGTTTGTATTCGATTCCGTTTCCCTGGACAACGGGATCAAGATGATTAAGGCCTCTAATCCGGATGCTATTGAAGTGCTGCCGGGCATGGTGTGTCAGCGGATCATGGAACGGATTCGTGCAGAGGTGGACGTGCCCGTCATCGCAGGAGGACTCATGATCGATTTGGAGGATTTTGATACGGCTTTAAAGAGCGGTGTAATCGGCATATCCACTTCCAGCAAAGAGCTGTGGCGCTGGCAGGATGAACATATGGTATAGCGAAGAGCTGCCTTACATGACAAAGATGGGTGGAGATTAGGGAATGGATGTGTTTCAACTGGATACGGAGACCATGCTGATGCGGCTGCTGTTCGCAGCATTGCTTGGCGGTTTAATCGGTTGGGAGCGGGAACGCAGAAACAAGCAGGCCGGTTTAAAAACCCATCTCTTGGTGGCTGTCGGATCAACGCTGATTATGCTGACTTCCATTTACGGTTTTGATTCTGCATTGATCAATCATCCCAATGCGAGGTTTGATCCTGCCCGGCTGGCGGCACAAGTTGTAAGCGGTATCGGTTTTCTTGGTGCGGGGGCTATATTGCGGCGTTCCAATCATATCATTTCAGGTCTTACCACGGCGGCAACCCTATGGGTAGCAGCGGCTATCGGTTTAAGTGTCGGCTCCGGTTTTTACTGGCCCGCGATCATAACGACAGCGATTGTTCTGGTCAGCACGCTGGTGTTGAATAAATTGGAATCGAAATTTCTCTTTATCAAAAAGTCAGGCAGTTTGAAGATCATCATTGAGGCTGGAGACCGTCCGGTTCATGTGAGCACCATTACCGAATTGCTGCAAAAGGCAAATATGACGGTGGAAGGCATGATCGTGAATAATGATACGACGGAAGACGATTCGACCAAGGTGACGATGGAATTCCGGGTGTATTCTTTTAACAGCAAGGGAATTAACGGATTGTTCGAGCAATTGTGGCAGGTAGAGGGAATTAAGCAGGTTCGCATGAACTGGCGGGATTAAGAGCTTATCGGATTTGTTTGATGTGTTAATGATACATGGTCAGGTCCTGTGATTGGACTATATATGCTGGACAGGGCTGAGCCCGGGTGGACCCGGACTCAGCCTTTTTTCGTCTTCTATGGGGAGGCAGATGTATTCAAGGACGAGCTTCCTAAGGCCTTTGCTTGAGGGCTATCAAAAGCCGAGATGCTGCTGGCAATCAGGAACTGGGCTGCGTAATACGTGGTCATGATCCATACGTTCGAAAAGCGGATATCGGCAACAAACATGTTCCAGGACAAGATCGAGTCCGAGATGACAAAGAGCAGGCTTCCAACCATCGCATATCGATTCTTGGTCATGATGGCTGTCCAGAGCATGAATGAAATGACAGCGATATAAGCGATGACAGGAATAATCAAAGCCTGTTCTCCATTCGACTTGAGAGAAGACACCAATTGGATGCCCATCCAAACCGAATAGCCTGCAATCGGAACGATGCTAAGAAGGCGAGGACCTGAATAACGCCACTGTCCCAAGAAGCCGGCCGTATAGAACAGATGTCCGATCAGAAAGGCAGAAAGACCGACAACAAACCAGATGAGCGTCCCGTCACCGATCATACAGAAGAACAGTCCTGTTAACAGCAGATAGTGAATCCAGGATCTATGGGGCGGGAATTGCCGATAGGCAAACAGGATGATGAGCCACATCGGAATGAGCTTGAACAGCAGTTTCATGACCAAGGGTTCGGATGGAATAAAGAAAATATAAAACAAACTCATAATCAGGATGATCAATGGCAACATGTATCGTTTCAAATACAGTCCTCCTATGCGTATGTAATCTTAATGTTAGACAATTCTTCTTGCAGCTTCCCAATCCCTCTTTCTTATCTCCGCATGAAAAAGGAATGTAAAGCAAATAATGGAGTTAACTTGATCTTTGAAGGATGGGGGTAACCGACATGATACGCTACCGATCTCGTAATCGCCGTCCAGTTCCCACGAAGAAATCAGAGGAGCAGGCTGTATCCTCGAAGTCAGGGTCATCCGTGATTTCGGGCCATATACAAGAACTGCTCGATCGCATACGGACCGAATCCGGGGATAGCCCGGATATTGTTACCCGCCGTTTGAAGCTGGGCGGTGGACCTGAGGAGAACTGCGCCATTGTATACTTGAACGGGCTCAGCGATCCAGAGATGATCAACCATTTCGTAATGGATTCTCTCCTGCGTTTAACCCCTGATTTATATAAGGATGAGGGGCCTGATGCCTTTCTGGACAAGATCATGAAGGATGGGCTGTCGATTGGCGAGTCCAAAATGATGACGGAATGGAATGATATCATGCTAGCCATTCTGTCAGGGGATACGGTGATCCTGCTGGAAGGTGCTGAGAAAGCCATCGTGGCGGGGACGCAGGGCGGAGAATGGAGATCCGTTACCGAGCCGACCTCCCAGCTTGTGGTTCGCGGACCCAAGGATAGCTTCGTGGAGTCCATCGCTACCAACATATCCCTGATCCGGCGGAGGATGAAATCCCCCGATCTCTGGCTGGAAACCATGAAAATCGGATCCATAACCCACACCCACGTAGCTCTTATGTATGTGAAGGGAAAAGCAGATCCCGGGATCGTACAGGAGATTAAAGAACGGCTGAATGCTATTGAGATTGAAGGGATTCTGGAATCGGCTTATATTGAAGAATTTATACAAGACAAAACGATAACCCCTTTTCCCACGATCTATAACACGGAGCGTCCTGACGATGCCGCCAGTAAATTGCTGGAGGGAAGGATCATCGTCCTGGTTGATGGTACCCCCTTCGTTCTGGTCCTTCCAACCTTATTTGTTCACTTCTTCCAATCACCCGAAGATTATGCACAGCGATTTGATATTGCGATTGTGATGCGGATTGTCCGCTATCTCAGTTTTATTATATTGATCTTGGGTCCATCGGTTTATATAGCCCTAACTACCTTCCATTACGAAATGGTGCCAACCTTATTGCTAATCAGTTTGGTTGCTCAACGGGAAGGGGTTCCGTTTCCCGCCTTTGTCGAAGCGATGCTGATGGAAATCGTATTTGAGATTCTGCGTGAGGCCGGGGTGAGGATGCCTAGAGCCATCGGGCAGACCGTCTCGGTTGTCGGTGCTTTGATTTTGGGACAGGCAGTCGTTGAAGCCGGGCTGATTACGCCAGCCATGGTCATTGTTGTGGCTTTGACCGGTATTGCAAGCTTTGCCATACCAGCCTATAACCTGTCTATCGCCGGACGCTTAATACGGTTTGCTTTTATGATACTGGCCGGCATGTTTGGATTTTACGGGCTGACGCTGGGATTAATCATTCTGGTTGCCCATATGAATAGTCTCCGTTCGTTCGGCGTTCCCTATTTATCGCCGATCAGCCCTTTCCGATTACGGAATCAAAAAGACGCTGTCATCCGTATGCCTTTCAAGTCGCTCCAAGCGGAAGCCTTGTCCGCATCTCATTCAGGCAGCAGTCGACAAAAAGGTGCTTCGGGGGCAGTTGCATCGCAGGAAGCTGGGAATACATCCGGTTTACACAACCGGAATCCCGGGAGGGATAACAGTAGTGCCGGGGACCAAAATACGGCTGTTCCAGCCGCTGAGGCCAATCGTAAATAACGTTAGGGGTGTGGCCGGGATATGTTCAGATACAGATGGTTGGTTATCGTCCTCCTATGCTGCTGCCTAAGTACGATAACGGGCTGCTGGGATGCGACTGAATTGAATAAGCGGGCCATTGTTGCCGGTATCGGCATTGACTGGAAGGAAGAAGAGCAGCAATATATGATTTCCTTCCAGACCATCATTGCGGATGAAATATCCGGCAAAACGGGCAGGGGAGCGACACCGACATCCATATACAGAGCATCCGGAAAAACGATCATCGAAGCGCTGCGAAATACGTCTCGAAAAGTACCGCGTATCATTTCGCTTGCCCACACGGGATTAATTGTTATATCCGACGAGGTGGCCAGAAACGGAATTATCGATCTATTCGACTATTTGGACCGCGATTCCGATATTCGATTGACGACCGAAATATTGGTGGCCGCAGAAGGGCAAAGGGCGGAAGACGTGGTTGCTGTATTGACGCCCATCGGAAAGATTACGGCCTTCGCGCTTGTACAGAAGATTAAATTAACCTCAAGACAATTAAGCGAGAACTTCAGTGTAGAGGTGGATGATGTCATTCGGGATCTGCTCGTTCCTGGTGGCGGGCCTGTCATTAACGGCGTTTTCATCGAAGGTGATGCGCAGCGAGCCGTAAAGAAATCCAATCTTGAAAGTTCGGAGAGCGCGGGTCTGGGCGTTATCTCCAATCTGGCTATTTTTAAGGGCGACAAACTTAAAGATTGGATGACCAAGGAAGAGAGCAAGGGAACCGTGTGGATCAAGAACAAAATGCAAGCAACGCCATTAAATATAAAACTTGAAAATGGACAGGGCGAAATTGCATTGGATGTGATGCGATCGAAGACCCGGCTGGAAGCGAAGTTTAAAGATCCGCTTCAACCTGTTATCCACATATTCGTCGAACTTAACTACTCGATCCGGGAAGTGATGAGCGACATCGACCTGCGGAATCCGGATTCGATGAGAACGATTGAAGCAGCCGCTAACCAAGAGGTGGCTCGCATTCTGAAATTAGCCGTGAAAAAGTGTCAGGAAGCGAACAGCGATATCCTGGAATTCGGCCAAACGGTAGAGCGCGCCAGACCAGAAGCTTGGCACAAGATGAAGGGTCGATGGGATGTTATCTTTCCGCAATTGGAAGTGGAATATCATGTGAAATCCGTTGTGCGTAACTCACAGACAAGAGATCGATCCTTTAAATACAACATGAAGACCCAGTAAAGGAGAGCTGAAAAGTGAAGGTGAAAATCAGTCCGCTGCAGTTCTTCTCGTTGCTGGTACTGTTTCAGTTCGGAACAACACTTGTCGTGAACATGGGGCTGCAGGCTGGTAAGGATTCGTGGATTGGGCTGCTGATTGGCATGGTAATCGGGACGATGATTTATTCGCTGAATGTTTACTTATACTCCATGTTTCCTGATCATTTGCCGACGGTTTATTATCGAATATTGCTTGGGAAATATTTAGGGGGATTGGTGGGGGTATCCTACTGCGTGTTTTATCTGTATACAGGCTCCAGAGATATCGTGGACGGAGGGTTGTTGGTAATGGCTTCGGCAGCCCTTAAGGAGACCCCCCTCCTCATTGTCAATCTGATCATGGTGATGACCGTTGCTTTTGTGCTTCATCAAGGTTTGGAGGTGCTTGGGCGTACCGCTTTGATCTTCTTGGCGATTGTTCTGCTGATCAGCGTATTCAGCGCCCTGGTTATCGTATTTTCATCGATCGTGGAAGTCCATCGCTTGCTTCCTGTTCTGGGTAACGGCATACAACCCATCATTGAATCTGTATTGAAAAAAAATATGCATTTCCCGTTTGGGGAGTTGATCGTTGCTACGGTCCTCCTTCCGCATCTGAGCCAGCAGAAGAGCGGGATTAAGGCAGGGTATCTGGCTATTTTATTCAGCGGAATGATGCTGGCGCTAACCTCTGCCGTTACCATTTCTGTGCTTGGGGACAACATCACGGAGCGTTCGGTTTTTCCACTGCTGACGATGGTCGGAAAAGCCAATATTTCGGAGCTGATTGAGCGGACGGAAATTCTGATCGTGATGGTTCTAATTATTGGTGTGTTTTTCAAAATAAGTCTGTATTATTATGCTGCATTGATCTCTGCATCCGAGCTGTTCAACATTCCCTATCAAAAATTGATTTATCCTTTCGCTTTAATCATGCTCGGTAATTCGATGATTCTCGCCCGCTCGTATAGCGAGCATCTTATGAAAGGAAGCCAACATCTATATATGGTTCTCCCTATATTTTCAATCGCAGTGCCCTTGCTGCTTGTCCTGATCGGTTTGATACGCAGGGTAAGTTCTGAGGGAAAGGCAAAGTCCGAATCTAGCTCCGGTTCATGAACCATGTCCCGCGTTTCCAGGACTTTGGTTTGAATCACGGGGCTTTTTATTTTTGAATGCCCGATAACAATCGGGAAGGATTAGGAGACATAGCAGCACCGTAACCGTTAGCTTCTCTATGATGGAGAATAGAGTAAACTGCCAGTTGATCATAAAGTTATACCATGGGAACCCGAACAGACAATCTGTAAGCACGGTATAAGAAAGGCAGAGGGAGCCTGACAGCAGGGTGATCGCATATTTTTTGATATACATCGTTATTTCCTCACATTTCATATGGTTTATGACACGCCAATCCATGACAACGTTGTATTAGTATGAAGGGTTTATTGAATAAACATACAGTGGAGAGTTTTTATCCAATCGAGACGGCTGGGACAGAAAAATAGTAAATCCGATTATGGATGGGCCTAAGGGTTATAAATCTTATATAATGAAAATAGATAGTGAACCGGGCTTTAGGAGGGGAGAGTTTGTGATGAAGAAACGTCAAGGCGTGAGAAGGCTGCTGGCTGGGATCGTGGCGGTAGTGTTAGGGATGACCGGTTCCGTGGCTTATGGAGGAGAAGCTTGGGCTGCGGACACATCCTCAGGTGGACCTATCGAAGTTCGGGTGAATGGAGGCCGACTTCTGCTGGAATCACCTCCCTTTATTCATAACGGCAGGGTGATGGTGCCTTTCCGTGGCATTTCAACAGCGATGGGAGCCGAAGTGCGTTGGGACCAAGCCAAGCAGACGGCCATTGTAAGTAATGGCACACATTCAACGAGTTACACCGTGGGGCAGAATCATGCCATGAAAGACGGCAAAGCTGTGACCCTGGATGCCCCGCCTCTGCTCAAGGAGGGACGTATTTATATCCCCCTCCGATTCTCGGCAGAGGGTTTGGGAGGTAAGGTTGTTTGGAATAACCAGGCTAAAGAAGCTATGATCTATCCGTTACTCACCCCGAAGGAGGCAGAAGCAGTCCTGTCCAAGAAGAGTGATCAAGCGATAACATTTTTGAAAAACAAGGATTTTGAAAAGCTTGCAGAGCTCGCTCATCCAAACGGGATCACTTTTTCCCCTTATGCGCATGTTGACCGGCAGAAGGATGTCACACTTGGCAAGCAGCAGCTGAGGAAGGGATTTAACCACGATACCTTATACCGATGGGGTGAGTATGATGGCAGCGGAGAACCAATCTCGTTGAATTTTGAGAACTATTTTAATAAATTCATCTATACCCGCGATTTTGCCGCAGCGCCATGGATCGGTTACAACCAATCCAAGAGCGAAGGAAATACGGTGAACAATGCAAGCAGCCAGTATAAGGGAGCTGTCATTGTCGAGTATTACTTCGATGGAGTTCATCCTGATTATGCGGGGATGGATTGGGAAAGCCTCCGGCTTGTATTTGAACAAGATGGGGAGAACTGGGTGTTATCTGGCGTCATACATGATCAATGGACCATCTGAGATCAACTTGAGCTGTCGAAACCATATGTAGTTTGATGGTTTCGACAATTTTTTTAAAAAAATGCTTGCTTTTTAACTCTGGGCGTAATATACTCTTAATTACGGTGATCAACTCGATCACGACTTACATAACATGCGGTCGTGGCGGAATTGGCAGACGCGCACGGTTCAGGTCCGTGTGGGCTAACCCCCGTGGAGGTTCGAGTCCTCTCGACCGCATCTATGAAGCAAAGCTGTTTTTCAAGTGGAAATTTAACTTGAAGAACAGCTTTTTTCGTTCCTCTTCATGTGGAAATCGCGTTATACTAAACAAGAGGAACCGTTCAGCTTTAGGGTGAATTCGATGGAGTTGGATTTATAATATAAGACCTGTTAGCATTACTGGCTGGTTATTTTGAATACAAGGGGTGTGATCCTGTGATAAAACCTCGAAAAGGGCTTAGCTTTATTTTGCTGCTGCTCGTTGTCGTTAGTTTGTCTGTTGGATGTCAACCAACGGATGAGGGGAATACGGCTGAGCTTCCGGTACCGGAGCAATCGGTGAATTCTTCGAATGAGGATGCCCCGGAGACAGAGCCCTCATCCGGCTCAGAAGACGATGACGCCGCTGGAAGCGGTGCCGTTGCAGAACCGGATGATGATACGGACGTTACTCCAGATCATCAGGCCGCTGAACCCGATGTGGATTTAGCGGATGTGACGGCGGTCCGGCTCATTAATCATAGCTCGGGCTGGATTGGCGGAGAGGGCTGGATTGCTTTTAGTGATAACGGTGGTACGGAATGGGAGGTTCAAGCTCAGCCGAAAGGCACCGTACGTCAAATCTTTGCGCTGAATGGTAAGCAGGCCTGGACGGTGATGGAGAATAACGATCTGTACCGCACTATGGATGGCGGGGAGACGTGGATTCGGATTGGAAGCACGCCGAATGCCGGATTTCTCCATTTCACATCGCCTGAAACGGGATTCAGCGGTCAAGCCAAAACCGAGGACGGAGGCAAAACTTGGATCAACCTGGATATACCGGATACGACCGTCGGCAGCCCTGCCACGGGAGCTATCACCGATGAGGCTGCTGAAGCTCCCAAGAACGAAGGCGCTGCTGTATCTTGACCGTTATATGTTGTTTATGCGAGGCCCCATAACGAATGAATAACAAAGAAGGCCGGAATCTCCGGTCTTCTTTTTGTGGTTCTGCCTCCATTCTCAGCGAGGAAGAGGCAGAACGATGAATCGTATCGTTCATTAAGGCAGCTCTTTGAATATCATTCGGGAGCCTAGCCAAAGACCAGCCGTTACTCCGAATAAACCGAAGAGGACCACCAGGACGATCAGATTAAAGGAGTGCCAGCCCAGCAGGAATCCAAAACCGCTTCCCATGGTTGTTCCGGCCAGCAATCCCAGTGCAGCACCAATTTGCTTTTGACGTAGCGTCATATTTCTGTCACCTCAATTGTTGGATGATGCAAACGGAATGTTACTTGTATTCCCTGATCATCTCGAAATATGCCATAACAGAAAATAAGCCCGGCTTAGCCGGATCGACCCGGCAAGCTGAGCATTGGTTGAATAGTAAGTATGGTTATAATATAACGTGCAACTTCAATTAGGAATTTTGCTTTAATGCGCAATCTGCGAATAGAACAGATTTAGGGATACGGAAGAACTGTTCCGCTTTTTCCTGGAACGCTGCGGATGGCACGGTGCCCTGGTGCAGCCATTTGCGGAATGTGCCGGGATGCACGCCGATCCAGCGGCTGACATCGCTTACCGACAAATCATGAACCATGCACAGGCCTGTCAGAATCCGATTGCTAACGGGTGAGCGTGTCAGGGTGCGTTTCATGAAGCGGGAAGGCGCCGGCTGACAGATTAAAGGTGACTTGTCCAGCAGTTCTTCCCTGAAGAGAATGTGGCGGGGATAACCCAAGTAGTCACAGGCCTTCTCCAGGTTGTTTTTACCGGGAACGCGTCCCTCATATACCCAGGCGCTGACACTACGGGAGGATACTCCCAGTTCCTCGGCCAATTGCGACAATTTGATATCGTTGGCCATAAGTACGGCTAGTAGGACGCGGTTGCGAATTTGGCAGCGGGTCGGCCGGCGAAAGCGCTTGACTCGCACACCTTTCCCCAAATATTTACGATTGATCAGGGACCACGCCTCAATGGAGTGTTTTTCTTGCTGCAGTTGTGTAGGCATAATTCCTCCGATTTTTTTAACACAATACTACAATATTCGACACTCACTTTTCAATAGCCAATCATCAAACAATTGTTTCCATTTCGTTGTTACCTGATTTATAAGTCGGATGTAATGGTCCGATAGACCTACCCGTTTGATTGATTATTTTGATGTATTGTTCGCCTTTTTATGATGTTTATTGGGGGAAAAGAGGTTTAAAACGAGGATGAATAGAGTCAAATACGAACGATAAACACATTATCTATTGACTCATTCGTAAATCCGTTTTATATTAACTATGGTTGAAGAAGAAAAAAGATGCTTATTCGTATATCCCTGAAAATAAGGTTCAGGGGTTTCTACAAGGGACCTTAAATTCCTGACTACGAATAGGATGCGCAAGCATACCTATTCGAAGCAGGATTTTTTTGTGCCCAGAGCGGTGTGCAGAAGCGACAGTCAAACACACAGGGGGATATGATGAGCAAATATGATGTTATCGTTGTTGGTGCCGGTCCGGCCGGTATTTTCGCTTGTTATGAACTGACATTGAAGTCACCAGGAAGCAAGGTGCTCCTGGTTGACAAGGGACATGATATTTACCGGAGAAGCTGTCCGATCCTGGAGGAGAAGATTAAGCTCTGTCCACCGGCAGTAGGACGTAAGGAATTTGCCGGTTGTTTGCCGGCCTGCTCGATAACAGCAGGATTTGGTGGGGCGGGAGCATACAGCGACGGCAAATTCAACATCACCACGGAGTTTGGCGGCTGGATGACCGATTATTTGCCCGGCTCCAAAGTCATGGAGCTCATCCAATATGTGGACGCTATCAATCTGGAGCATGGAGCGACACCTGCCATTACGGACCCGACAACAAATGCGATCCGGGATATTGAACAGCGTGGATACGCAGCGGGCCTGAAGCTGCTGCGTGCTCAGGTAAGACATCTTGGAACCGAGCAGAATTTGGAGATTCTGAAGTCGATATATGAATATTTGAAGACTAGAATTGATATGGCTTTCCGGGCGGAAGTCGAGGACATTGTTACCGTCAAAGAAGACGGAACTCACCGCGTCACCGGCATCGCGATGAAGGGCGGAGAGGTCCATGAGGCGAATCTGGTGATGGTTGCTCCCGGCCGCGACGGGTCTGCCTGGTTGACCGGCATACTTGAAAAACGCAGATTGAAAATGCATAATAACCAAGTAGACGTGGGCGTTCGGGTGGAAACCTCGGATGTGGTCATGCGCGAGATCAATGAGCATTTGTATGAAGGCAAATTCATCTTTAACACCTCGGTTGGAACCCGGGTGCGTACGTTCTGCAGCAATCCTTCCGGTCATGTTGTGGTTGAGAACCATAGCGGAGTTATGGCAGCCAATGGCCATTCTTATAAAGATCCGGCATTGGGATCAGCCAATACAAACTTTGCGCTGCTCGTATCCCATAAGTTTACGGAGCCGTTTGACAAGCCTAATGAATATGCGCGTGAAATATGCAAGCGGGCTAACGATCTATCCAGCGGCGGGGTCATTGTACAGAAATACGGCGACGTGCTCCGTGGCCGGAGATCCACCGAAGGCCGAATTCGCGAAGGATTTCTGGAGCCGACGCTGAAGGAGGCCGTTCCTGGTGATCTTGGCTTGGTGCTGCCGTACAATACCATGAAAAGCCTGATCGAGATGGTCGAAGCACTTGATAAAGTCACACCGGGGATTGCGTCGGAGCACACGCTGTTCTACGGGGTGGAGGCCAAGTTCTACTCCGCAAGACCGAAGCTGTCGGAGTCCTTCGAGACGGAAATCAAGGGGCTTTACTGTGGCGGGGATGGCGCCGGAATTACCAGGGGGCTTGCTCAGGCGGGAGCCGCCGGCGTCTGGATTGCCCAGAACATGCTGAACCCATTAAGTTCGTGATTGCAGCGGTTGTTCCCTTAAATAGAATGCTGATTTCAGGAGCACATTCTGGTGTAAGCCAGACGGTGCTCCTATTTGATTAGATCCAGCGCAGCTGATATGTCCGATATGTTGGTGGGAGCGATTTCTTTTTCCGGACGAACGGGGTATGATAGATACGAAAGATTTACATACATGCTAGAGATGGAGGAACGGACGATGATTAAACATATTGTTTTTTTCAAACTGAAGGACTCATCCGCCGAGAATATTGAGAAGACGGTGCAGGTGCTGCGGGATATGGATGGCAAGATTCCGATGCTAAGATCCCTTGAGGCGGGTGCCGATGTTATTCGCTCCGAGCGCTCATATGATTTGGCTTTGATCGTTGAAGTGGACAATCTTGAAGATTTGCAAGCATATGCCGTCCATCCTGTTCACCAGGAAGTGATCCAATACATTAATACGGTGAAAGATCATACGCTTAGCGTAGATTTTGAAGTGTAGGCAATGATATAGACCTTACAACAACAGGCTGGAGGAGATTTGCGGTGTATTATGTGAATCAAGAACAAATTGAACGGCGTCTGAGCGCGATTCCCGAAATTGCGGAAGGGTTGCGTGCTGCGGCACAAACATGGGACGGAGGCCTGGTACTGGGCTTGGTTCAGGAGCGTGCGCTTCATCTGGCGATCGAAGTCGTAACGGATGTCGGCAGCTACTTGATTGACGGATTTATTATGCGGGATGCCAGCAGCTATGAAGATATCATGGATATTAATCATGAGGAAAAGGTGTTCCCCGAAGAGGTTCATAAGGTGCTGCTGGAGCTGGTACGATTGCGTAAACCGCTTGTACAGGACTACTATGACTGGGACAGGCATGCGCTTCATCCTTTAACCTCGATTCTGCCTGATGTGCTGGAGCAGTTTGCGGGAAATGTCCGTGAGTATTTAAAAAACGAGATGTATTGATGCTTGTAAGTATTAAAAAGAAATATCCCATGATGCCATGGGCTCTTCCATATGATTCATCCATAACAGACCTTCAGGGAATCTTTGAACGGTCTGTTTTTTTGTTGGATTCCTTGCAAGCCCTAGCATGTTCCGAAGCTTTGGGGATGGTCGTGGTTTTTCGATGCGGGAATAAAAAAACGCCGATGTTGTGTCAAGACAAGCCCATGCTGCTTATAATGCATCAAGCGACTAGGCATTCGCCCGGTCGGACGAAAGGAGGAGTTCCCAATGACAGAATGGAGTGCACTGGCCGCTGCCATCGGCATCGTTCTGATCGCGGTTGCGGCGGTGATCATGATGCTGTCGGTTAAAAAGCTGATCGGGCGGGCCGAGACCATGCTGGGCCGTCTTGAGGAAGACAGTACCCGATTGACGCAGGAAGCCTCGCAAGTGCTGGAGCAGGCATCCGTCTCGTTAGAGATGATTCAGCGACAGCTGGCGGCCGGCGAAGCATTTGCCGCTTCCATGTCCGATGCTGCGTCAGCGGTAGCCAAGACGGCCGATGCGATTCATGCTGTAGGGAAAAAAGCTTCCATAACCGCCATTGAGCATCTGGAACGTGCTCGCCTCGATAATGAACGGCAGATCGGGGAGATGTTCCGGTGGGTTGATGCCGGAATGACGCTTTGGCATTCATGGAACAAGTACACCTCCAAGTCCGGCGAAGGGCAAGCCAAATAGAAGGAGAGATGGAATATGAAAGAGAAGAGCAAAGGACTCCTCTGGGGAGTATTGATCGGCAGTGTTGCAGGTTCTGTTACCGCACTTCTTCTGGCTCCAAAATCCGGCAAAGAGCTTCGGAATGACATTGCCGACGGCGCCCGCGGCATCGGCACCAAGGTGCAGGAGGCAGCGGAGAAGGTAGGAGAGCAGGGGGTTAACCTGATCGGCATCATGACAGATCGGGCGGAGAACGTGATCTCCGACATTCAGTCCTGGCGCAACCGGCAAGAAAGCTGGCTGGCAGAAGAGGAAATTGCGCAGGTCTCCTCGTTTGACGAGGATTTTGAAGAAGAGGCTTATGCATCCACTGTTACTGAAGTGAAGATCAACGATTAATCCAGGATCAGATAATCGCTTAAGCACATCATCTACGAGAATAAGGAAATTACGCCAAAATACATGAAAGCCGGGGCGGCACAGAGCCCCGGCTTTGCTGTGTATAAATGATTCGAAATAAAGTCCCGATTACTGCTCTTTGCTCCTGTAATGGAAATTCGGAGAACGGATGTCGTTATGATAAGAGGTGTGGAAAATATGTGTTGTAGCCGGCGAGACCGGAGGAATCAGCCAGCTCCAATCCCCTGTGAGCTCCCGCCCGGCTTGCTGTTCGCGCTGTTCAAACAAACCGAATTGAGCTGCTGCCGAATGATGGTCTACGATGCTGACGCCTGCTTTCTTGAATGAATAGAGCACGGCAGCATTGAGTTCAACCAAGGCGCGATCCCTCCATAAGGTCGTTACGCTGGAAGTATCCTGGCCCATCAGCTTGGCAATAAGCAGAAGCTTGTTGTAGCGCCCTTCGTCAGCTAGGTTACGGGCTCCGATTTCGGTTCCCATATACCAGCCGTTGAACGGTGCTGCCGTGTATATAATGCCGCCGATTTCAAGCAGCATGTCCGAGATGAGAGGCACCCCATACCATTTTATCCCTTCCTCTTTAAGAGCTGGAAGTTCGGGATGCTCCAAGGGGACCTCCAGTACGTAGGCTTCCGGTATCGGAAGCCACTCCGGCGGCTCATTCCCCTGCTGCACAACCAGCGGCAGCACATCATAGTCGGTCAAGTCTCCCCGCCACCCCAACTCCATGCATTCCTTCGTGAAGGATACGGAAGCCGGGTCGCCAATCGTCCCGTCCGGCGTTTCGTAACCCGCATACCGAATCAATTGGTGGTTTTTGATCATAAGTGGGGCCTCCCCTGGATGTGCAGCCCTGAAAATCGTAATCGTTGGCATGATTTTTCCGCCATTGGTGGCACTCTCGATATGGTGGAGCAGTGCTGAGAAAATGTCAGAGGTCTCCGTTAAGTGCCTGGCATCGAATACCTTTAGGCGATCCCAAAACAGTCTGCCGATACAGCGGTTGCTGTTTCGCCAAGCCATTTTGGCCCCGTGCGTCAGTTCCTCGAGTGTATGCTTATATGTACCTGTTAGTTTGATCTGTAAGCGTATGTCCATGAGCCGAGCCTCGGTTTCTTCCGGAGGACGGTTTAATTCTGCATAACAAAGCTCGATAAACTGCTCCGCAGCTTCCATAAGGTCGGTATGATGAATGTTGTCATTCACGTAGAATTCTCCTTTACTATACGCGTGCTTACTATAGTATAAACTACCTACGGTCAGCGACTGGCGCAAGAGTCCTACAATTGCTTGAACAAATAACCAACTCTCTTTGCAGCGGCGTCCTTGTTGAAGATAGGGGGGAATTGGGGTAAGATTTAAGGTACATTTCGATCCGAAATGACATATGGTATCACAGTAAACCATGAATTTGACAAGAAGGAAGCGGTGGGTTCGTGCAGCAAGCAATCGCAATACTAGACTCGGGTGTCGGCGGGCTGACTGTCGCTAAAGAAGTGATGAGACAGCTCCCGAGAGAGAAAATTATTTACTTCGGAGATACAGCCCGCGCACCCTACGGACCCCGTACGCCGGAAGAAGTCCGTTTATTTACGGAGCAAATTGTAGATTATTTAATTCAGTATGATCCTAAAATGATTGTGATCGCCTGTAATACGGCTACGGCTGCGGCGCTTGATTATATTTCGTCCAAAGTGCCTGTACCGGTCATCGGTGTCATTCACCCAGGGGCGCGAGCCGCCATAAGCGCAACGAAGACCGGTAACGTCGGCGTGATCGGTACAGTCGGAACCATTGGCAGCGGAGCGTATACAGCGGCTCTGAAACAGCTGTCGCCCTACATCGAGGTAGAGAGCCAAGCCTGTCCCGAACTGGTACCGCTCGTCGAACACGGATTGTTCCGTTCCGAGGAATCCTTGCAGGTAGTGCAGCAATCCTTGAGAGGCATCAAGGATACCTCCATTGATTGTCTGATCCTGGGCTGTACTCACTATCCGTTCCTGAGGAATACGATCCAAACCGTCATGGGGCCGTCCGTGAAACTGATCAGCTCCGCCGATGAGACGGCTCGCGAGGTCAGCACGATTCTGTACGATAAAGGCCAGCTCGCGAGCAGCATGGAGAGCCCGGTGCATCAATTCTTCTGTACAGGAGATCCGGTCATTTTTCAGAGCATTGCGACCGAATGGCTCGGAGAGCATATCAAGCGGACACCTGTTGTCTGGCAAATTACGAAGCTATAATTCACGGTTCATACCTTAGAGCTTATCTAGAAAAATAAGAGCAAGTAAGCGCAGGCAGGACAAGGGATAAGACCTTGTCCTGCCTTTATTAATTTCCGGTGCCAGGATTAGAAAAAGAGCGGGACTAAACGCCCCTTTTTCGATCTTTTGCATCATACATGTTGGACAACCGGCCGCTCATATACATGGAATGGACGCTAATTGAAGCGGCTTTGCCGCGGAAAGGAATCCATTATGCAGCAATATGTCGTACAGAAAGGCGACACGCTGAGACGCGTGGCTGCCAGATATAGTCTGGCGTATGAACAGCTGATTACGGCGAATCCATGGGCGGCGCAGCAGCCGTATCTCCAGCAGGGGCAAATGCTCTATCTTCCTGCATCGTTGCGCCGAAGGTATGTCATTCAGGAACATGATACCTTTGATAGCATTGCCAATACGTTCCGGTTTCGGAAGGAAGCCTTGGAAGAACTGAATCCCGGGTTATCGGCTCATCATCTGCCACAGGGAAAAACGATCGTTCTGCCGGGTACCACGCATAAGCGCATGATACGATTAACCGGCGAATACGGACCGGGGGATCTGGAACGCGATATACAAGAGATGCAGCTGCGCTACCCTGTTATCGAGTGGAGTGTCATCGGCCGAAGTGTGCTCGGCAAACCACTATATGCGGCCAAAATCGGTAAAGGCCCTAAGAACCTTCACATTAATGCAGCACTGCATGCCAATGAATGGATCACAACCCCTTGTCTGATGCGTTTCATGGAGGAATACGGCAGGGCATTATCGCAAGGGTCGCCGGTTTATTTTCAGGAGCCGGATGCCTGGTACCGGAACTATACGTTATGGGTTGTGCCGATGGCAAACCCGGATGGGGTAGAGCTCGTACAGGAAGGAGTCACTCCTTCCCATCCATATTATGAACGTCTGCTCGAGTGGAATGGCGGACGCGAGGATTTTCGGCGCTGGAAGGCGAATATGAACGGCGTGGATTTGGGTGACCAGTTCCCTGCACATTGGCATGAGGAAGTCGCGCGTAGGGGGAAAGTCCGCCCCTCCCCGCAGGATTATGCGGGGACTAAGCCGCTTAGCGAGCCGGAAGCCGAAGCCGTATATCACCATACATTATCGATATCTCCGGAACGGGCCCTTTCCCTTCACAGCCAAGGCAGGGAGATCTATTGGAATTACAGGGACTACGAACCTCCGGAAAGTGAGGACATGGCCAGAAGATTAGGTCAGGCCGGCGGTTACAGGCCGGTGAAGCTGCAGGGCAGCGATGCGGGATACAAGGATTGGTTCATTCAGCATTACCGGAGGCCGGGCTTTACCGTGGAGGTTGGTTATGGGATGAATCCGCTGCCGCTTGAGGATTTCGAGGATCTGTGCGTCGAGGTGGGATCCATTCTAGCTGCGTTTATGGCTTTGGAATAGGATATTTTGAAACGAAAAGGTCTATTTAACGTATACAATTATAGAAGAATTCGGCCGCTGCTTTCATGGATCACAAGGCAGTGGCCTCTTTTCGCCCTCTTACCGCTTGCGGACCGGACGGAATATGGTTTATGCCGGGATTTCTTAGAGATTTGCTAATTGGGTAATGATATAGACATGCAACGTGGAATGGAGGGAACAACATGAAGTGGAGAAGATTATGGTCGCTTCGGCGCTGGTCGCACGTATTCCAGCGGATATTCGGTTATTTAACCTCTTCCCGGGTTACACTCGGGGACAAGCTGTTATTCCTGGTTCCGGTTGTGCTGTACTGGGTGCTGCCGGACTTTATGCCATTGCTGCCGATTGATGATATCGGAGTTACGATGCTGCTGATGAACTGGTTCGTATCCCGCGTCGAACGGAAATATCCGGGTCTTCACGGTGAGGATCAAGGCACCGCCAAGCGCGTACGGTAAATGGGCTTCGGGCTGTAACAATACAGACAGGACCCTTGCGAAAAAGCCGGCAGGGGTCTACAATAACATATTGAATGAAACATCCGTGAGGAGATGAATATACGTGAAATGTAAAATTACCCGAAATGCCGCCAAGGTGTTAAAGCGAGAGCTGGACAAGGAAGAGAACAAGGACAAGAAACTTCGCGTGCGGGTTACCCATGCACATGGCGATCATGCCCACTACGGTCTGGATCTGGATACGCCGAAGGAAAATGATGTCATCGTATCCACAGATAAAGAGATCGATGTCATTTTGGAGGCGGGACAACCTTTCCTGGACGGCGTCAAAATCGACTATCTTTATTTTCCTGAGGAAGGCTTTGTGATTACGAATCCGTCCCAGGGCAATCACGGCGACCACTAGGTTACTTCAGAATAAAGAAGGTAATGTACAATGGCTAATGATATTCGCGTCTGCGAGAAGTGCAGACATACGAAGTTGAAGACAATGATCCCGAAAATTAAGAAAATGGTACCGGATGCCGACATTAAGATCGGCTGTAAATCCTATTGCGGTCCTTGCGGCAAACGCGCATTTATGTATATCAACGGCCGTTATGTCAGCGCGCCTTCAGAGGATGAAGTGCTGGCAAAGGCGCTGCCGTTTGTGAAATAACAAACAAACAGTCTGTTTGACACACCTGTATCAAAGTTTCGTGGTATTCCCATTCTACGGGTATAGTTCCTGGCTCCGCCATCCATGCTAAGAGGGCAACAGGAACAACAACTTTAGAAGGGAGCATCCGTCATGAACAGTCACGATTCCAGTCTTCATTCCAACAGTCCCAGCAACAGCGCGCTAGATTCCGTTGAGAAGCTGCACCGTGCCGTATCCTCGGCAATGTCCCACCCGACGGAACAGCTGATTCAACAAGCGGAGAATTCGTTATCCCATACGGAGCAAGCGGTTTCCCAGGTGATTGAGCAGGGGAACCGAAACGCGGTGGAATTAGCGGAAGAGTTGTTAGGCGAAGAGAAGGAACGTCTGTCCAAGCTTCGTTCAGCTAAAAAGTAGTTTATGATCCTGTGCAGTCCGTTCAATAGCTTTCGAGCTAGTGAACGGACTTTTTTTACGGATTTGTATACGTATTTGAATTATATACTTGATTCCGATATATATTTTTGTTAAATTGTTGTCATGGATAGAACAAGTTTAATTAAAGGGCATTTGGAAATGTGCGTATTGGCCATTCTGAGCCATGGCAAGAGTTATGGTTACGAGATCATGAAGGAGCTAGAGAAACACCGACTGAAATTGAAGGGAGTAGGAAGCATCTATCCGATTCTGTCCAAGCTGAAAGATCAGGGATGGGTGACGGATACGAGGGAGCTTAGCGAGAGCGGCAAAGCCAGAGTGTATTACGAAATAACGCCTAGCGGAGATTTGTTTCTGGATAAGAAAATCCAGGAGTGGCAGGAGCTGCAGCAGGATATTCGATCATTGCTTTCATCGAATGTGCAGCGAATGGCCGATGGCGTGGAACAGGAGAGCCAGAGATCATGACATTATCCTATGAAGAAGAACAGTTTATCGCGAACGTTCGCCGCGAGTTGAAACGGTACGAAATGACGCCAACTCAGGTGGAAGCCGTTGTCGAACAGATCCAGGAGCATCTGGAGGCAAGCCGGGAGCATGGGGAGTATGGTCTTGAAGATCTGGGCTCTCCCAATATGTATGTCAGGGATTATGCAGAGGTGCAAGGTTTGGTTAGAGTACAAGACACCAGGGATTTCGAGTCTGTTCCTGAAGAACCGGGACCGCGTAGCGGGCGGCTGGGCGTATGGGGCTTTCTGAAATATCCACTGGTCTTTGCGGTGGTTTATATCATATGTCAGCTGTTATTTTCCTTATCATTAACGACGGCATGGGTGAAGGGGTATGAGATAACCGGCTTCAATCTGCTGTACCGAATATCCGATCAGATGTGGTGGAATATGATGTTGATTGTATTCAGCCTTTCGATTTCGGCGCTCGTTACGATTCTGGTCCACGTCTTCGGTAAAAGAAGACATAGACGTTCCCTGCCGTTTACAGAAGAAGGAAGCGTGTTATGAGAAAGAAGTGGACGTATGTCGTTTTAACCGTTCTGGCATTTGTGCTTCCGACATGGGGGAATGTAGTAGAAGCGGAAGAAGTCATAGCTGATAAGGTTGACCTCTACATGAAGGCGGCGATGGAGGAATATCAAATTCCGGGCCTCTCCGTTGCCATCGTACAGGACGGGGGCATGGTGTTTACGAACAGCTATGGCGTTACAGCCGAAGGCAGTACGGTCAGCTCGAAAACTCCATTTTTACTCGGATCCATCTCCAAATCCATGACGGCGTTAGGGATTGTTCAGCTAATGGAGTCAGGCCAGGTGGATTTGGATGAGTCCATTGGGGCCTATCTGCCGTGGTTTGAAGCCGAAGCATCTTCTGAGGTGTCGTCAATAACGATAAGGCAATTGCTCGCTCAGACGAGCGGATATAGTACATATACGGGCTTGGAGTATTCCGATGTGGGTGCGAAGGATGCTTCTGCCCTTAAAGAGATTGTGAGCAATCTCTCCAACGCAAAGCTTAGCAGACCACCAGGAGAACAACATCAATACAGTAACGCCAATTATATGATTCTGGGAGCTGTTCTGGAGGAGGTGTCGGGTCAATCCTATGCCGATTATATGGAGCAGCATGTGTTTGGCCCGCTGGGCATGAGTACGGCTGCAGCCGATGAGGAGCGGGCGGTTCGAACCGGTTTTGAACAAGGGTATCAATCGTGGTTCGGCTATCCGCGAGTGAGCAGCGTTCCCTATGACAATAGTGGTGCTTCTTATGGTTATATCACGGCGAGCATCGACGATATGGCACGGTATCTCCAATTTTTGCTCCAAGATAACGACATGTTGCTTAGTCGGGAATATAAGGAGCTGCTCCTGTCGCCTTTAGTTCAGCATCGACCGGATCGCGCCTATGGTTTTGGCTGGAGAATAAGCGAGACGGAACAAGGCGAGAAGCTGGTATGGCACTCCGGATCAACGCCGGAAGCACGGGCGGAAATCTTCTTAATTCCTGATCGGGACGTAGGCGCCGTTATTTTAACCAACAAGGACCACATTTTGGAGGAAGCCAGATTGTATCAGGTCTCCAAGGACTTGAGAGGGATATTAGACGGACAAGACCCGAAGCCGCCTTCCGCTCGAACCCATCCGGTAATTTGGGGATTGGTGATAACTTTGATCATTCTGCTCGCTATCGTGATATGGATGCTGCTAAGGATGCAGAAACACAGCTTGAGGTTATATCTCACGCTTCCGCTGAGTTTGGTTCTCTTTGCGATTTCAGCTGGCATCATTCCCCTCTTCACGCGTCTGACAAGCTCCCCTTGGAATTCCATACGACTCTTTGCACCTGACATTGCCTATATGACGCTGGGAATTGTAGCTAGCCTGGCATTGATGGGGCTTGTGTTGATGTACGGAACGCTTGTCAGCCGGAGAAAACATTTTGAGTCGGTTACCCGGCGGGCTTGATATAAATCAGTGAAAAAGATGATCTCTTCATAAATGCAGCTTGGCGTGCGTGTTCGGACACTGCCTAGCCCCCAAAACAAACCAGGCCGATGGATAAGATCAGCCTGGTTTGTTTTGGTTTAAAGCAGCCTTGGTCAACAGTGATCAGAGGCTAAAATAAGATTGGGAATTTTCTAACGGTAGGCCCGGTTACCGGGTATTCGCTTCACCCTGTGCTTTAAATAACTTCAGCAGGTCATACGTGATCACTTGATCGGATATCCGCAGCTGCTCCTGTGTCTCATCATATCCGTCACGGCATGCCTGGATGTCAGTTGGCTGACGCGTCGTCAGATCGTAACAGGTTCCCCCTTCAAGTCCGGCCGTCTCGGTGGGCAGGTAAAACACCTTCTCATCGGAGAATGCGCCGCTGCGCAGCGGAATCAGACGCGGATTGTCTTGAAACAGATGGCTTCCGATCCAGTAATACGGCTCATCCGATACACCGAGAAGATGAAGGATGCTCGGCGTCACGTTGATCATGCCGGCGGCCTCCGGATATACTCCGGCATGCCCTCCATCAGGGAGGTGGATGAGCAGGGGAACCTGGTTCATGATTTGCTCCATGTCGAGCGCATTCAGTTCTCGTCCCAGGAATTTCTCATAGTCCGCTTTTTCCTTGATCGAATTGTCGTGATCTCCATAGATGATCAATAGGGTGTTATCCCACAGTCCTTGCTGTTTCATCTGCTCGACGAACTGACCGAAAGCTTCGTCAACATAGTGGATCGATTGCAAATAGTTCCCGAATATTGAGCCTTCGAAAGCCCCTGTATCCAGCTTCGCGGCATCCTTGGGGACATAATACGGGTGATGGCTCGTTAACGTGATCAGGAAGGAGTAGAAGGGCTGCTTGATGCCTTTCATCTCATCCAGCGATTGCGCGAAGAACGCTTTGTCGCTCAATGACCATCCCTCCACATCGTTCATTTCAAAATCCTTCTTGCTGTAAAAACGGTCGTAATTCATCTCTCGGTACATCGTGGTCCGGTTCCAGAAGCTGCTGTCATAGGCATGGAACACGTTTGCGCCATAACCCTGTTCTTTCAGAATCTCCGGAAGCGTATCGTACTCGCGATCAGCATATCGCGTAAATACGGAACCTGTGGGCAGCGGAAGCAGGGAGCTGTGGGTGACAAAATCCGCATCGGACGTTCGCCCTTGACCGGTTTGGTGATAGAAATTGCTGAAATACATACTGTCCTGCATCAACCGGTTGAAGTTAGGGGTGATTTCCTGCCCGCCGATCGACTGGCCGATGACAAAATTCATAAAGGCCTCCGTCTGAATCATGATGACATTGTTGCCTTTATACTTGCCGAACAAGGCGTCCGCACCGGACGGCTCCATTCGTTTGGCATCAAACCATGCCTTGATCTGATTGATTTCCTCTTCCGCCAGCTTGGGCTGCCCCACGAGATGATCTCGTCCATAACGGTAGATATCATATCCGTGAAAGCCGATCAGTCCCGTCACATTATACAGCGTAATATTCCACCAATTGCCTTCAAAGAGGCCAACGGCCCATGTATTGGATGCTTTCTTGATAGGAACGAAAGTCATGACCATGCCCAGGATGAACACAAGCGTGCCTGTTACCAACCGGCGAATGATCCGGCTCTGCCGATGCTGGCGGTATTCCCCCGGGAGTGTATAGGTTCCAAGGGTGGATCTCCGTTTGCGGAACACCATGACGGCGGTAAATGGGACAACCATAAGCCAATCGATAAAAAAGAACAGATCGTACGCATGAATCAGGGAACGAATGCTATCCCCGAGGGAACCGACCTGTCCGGCCTGCATAAGCACCGGCACTGTTATGAAATCATCGAAGTAGCGGTAATAAATCAAATCGGCGTACAGGATCCCCGTCCATAAGAGATTTAATAAAGTTAAAGCCGCAAGACGGCCTCTGGCCGGAAGCCACAAGGTCCAGAAGGATATCAGCAGGAGTGAGCCGACAGCAATCACATAATCGGCCTGATCCAGCTTCATGTTGGTAATATGGAGATGATGATCAAGCATGACCAGCTTGTACATCATGAGGATAAGGAATAATAAATATGCGGTGTACCGGTAATGCAGCCCTTTGGAGACCCGGCTTCGGATATCGCTCCATGATGGGGATGAGAGCACGTGGGTATCCTCCTTTATCTAAAACTAAAACATTCTCGAAACGCGGTCAGTCCTCTATGCAAGAACGTCGATAGACACTTTTCTAATTATAGCTTGGCCCGGCATGAAATCAAACGACGATGCAGCAAAAAAGCCGCCCAAGGGCGGCGTTTGCAAGAAGCGTCATTTCGTTATTCCACCGATTTGTTACGCGGCGGCAAGGGGCCCAGGTATTGATAATACTGGCATTCGATCCGGCCATTGAACAGCTTGCGGCGCTTATCCGCCTTGCGGCCGAAGTAATGCTCAAATTGCTTGGTCGGGCTGAGTGCGAAGAAGGACCAGGTCGGGAGCGAATGCGTTACGGATCCGAGTTGGCGAATGAGACGTTCAACCTCCTCTTTCTCGCTTAACCGTTCGCCATATGGTGGATTGGTGATGATACAACCATATTCACCTTCAGGTATGGCTTTGGCTGCAGGGAGGACCTTAAAGTCGATTTCGCCGGCAAGTCCCGCGCTTTTGGCGGCGGCTTTGGCTACTTCGATCGCTTTCGGGTCGATATCGCTTCCAGCGATATGCAGCGGAATATCGTCCTTCACCGCGTCAAAAGCCTCCTCGCGCGCATCTTCCCAGAGGTCATTTCCGATGATGTCCCAATGCTCGGACGGGAACGAGCGGCGCAGGCCGGGAGCAATATTCCAGGCCATCATCGCGGCTTCGATCAGAATGGTGCCCGAACCGCAGCATGGGTCATACAGCGGACGATGGGGGCCCCAGCGGCTTAATTGCAGCAGAGCGGAAGCCATGGTTTCCTTCAGCGGAGCTTCCGTAACCAGCTTGCGATAGCCGCGTTTATGAAGGGCTGGTCCTGTGGTATCAAGGGTCAGTATGGCTCGATCCTTCAAGAGAGAAACCTCGACTACATAACGGGGGCCGTCCTCGGGGAACCATTCCGTACGGTGCGAGAGCTTCAGCTTCTCCACGATTGCTTTTTTCACGATGCCCTGACAGGCGGGAACGCTGCTAAGCTGCGATTTATGGGAACGCCCTTCCACAGGGAACTCGCCATCCGCCGGAATCCACTCCTCCCATGGAAGAGCTTTTGTTCCTTCAAAGAGCTCGTCGAAGGTAAAGGCTTTAAACTCACCCATCTTGACGAGAATACGGTCCGACGTCCGGAGCCACAGATTGCAGCGGCAAATATCAATCAGGTCACCCGAAAAGGTAACTCTGCCATTTTCTACTTCCATGTCGGTGTACCCGAGCTCTTTCAACTCGCGGGCAACGACGGCTTCCAGCCCCATCGGGGCCGTCGCGATCAATTGTAATCGAGGCATTAACGATGTCAACTCCATTTAACATGTGTACGGCGATAGTCGCCGCCGGTTCAATCTATATAGTATAGGCGATTGCATTGACTAAGACAATTATCATATGATAGTTCTCGTTAGGTTTAACGGGAAACAGCGTATTTTATCAAGATAAAGGAGGCGGCTTCATTGCTTATGACCCCTGATGATTATGTTAACCAATTATACCCTGAAGATGAAGAGCTTCAGTATGTGATAGAGGCCATCCGCGAGCATGGGATGCCGGAGGTTTCGGTGGCACCGGCATACGGCCGACTGCTGACCATGCTGGTCCAGACAGCCGGCGCAAGGAATATTCTCGAAATCGGCGCCCTTGGCGGCTATAGCGGAATCTGTCTGTGCCGAGGACTTCCTGCGGACGGCAAGCTCACCTCACTCGAGCTGAAGGAAGAATACGCAGAGCTTGCAGGCACGCATTTGGAGAAGGCCGGATTCCAGGATCGGGTGGAGTACCGGATCGGGCCGGCTGCGGACAGTTTGGCAGCGTTGAAGCAGGAAGGACGGACCTTCGATTTTTTCTTTATTGATGCAGATAAGGAGAACTATCCTCTATATTTGGATTATGCCATGGAGCTTGCGAATCCGGGTGCCCTTATTGCCGGGGACAACTGCTTTTTGCGCGGCAGAACGCTAAACTCGGAGAAGAACGGTCCTTCGGTTCAAGCGGTACGCCGGTTTAATGAAGTCATCGCGACGGACAAGAGGCTGGTCAGCACGCTGCTGCCTGCTTATGACGGGCTGATCCTGGCACGCGTTAAATGATGAAACAACCAATAGCGAGATGTGCTGGACGATAAGATAACCATTGGAAGGAGTGCAGCCATTGGACTGTCGACTGGAAGTCAGATTTGGGCCAGTGTATGAATTCTTTAACAGTCTCCATACTTATATTTGCCGCAAGTCCCATAAAAAAATCGATCTGTCATCTTCATGGGCGAAGGAAACACGCAGCCGGTTGACCCCATCATTTGCAGCCGAGCTGGATACAATGGAGGTTAATGCCGATTGGAAGCATGCTTATCTGCTGGCTTTGCTGAGTCCTGATTATCAATCACTGCCAAAGTTTTTGGCATGGCTTGAGGGGTTGACGATAGGAGATATGTTCGAGCTGATGTCGGAGTGCGTGACCCAATTTCCGGCGAACATGGGGGAGTTCCGGTCCCAGCTTTTGTCCCGGCTGAGCTTGTGGAATGACCAGTATTTCAGTTCAGTGAATCCCCGGATCCTATCCTCGCTCGAGGCGGTAGCCGAAGAGAGGTCCGCTGCCGCATTGCAGATGACAGCCGAGGCATTCATGGATGAAACGACCAACGGCATGATGTTTAGAGAAACCGCCGCTCTTGAGCGGATTATCTTCATTCCTCAATATCACTTTCAGCCTATGAATGTGATAAGCGACTATAGCTCTACCTTGATATGCCACTATTCATCCAGGATTTATTTAGGGGAAGAGGAGAATCTGCCTCCGCATGATTTGCGGATTATCCGTTGTCTCGGGGAACAGAGCCGCTTGAAAATATTAAGATATTTGCAGCAAGGCCCGCGTTCCTTCATCGAGATTGTCCGATACCTCAAGCTGTCCAAAGGAATCACGCATGATCATCTCTCGAAATTGCGGAGCGCCGGACTGATCTATGCACATTTTGAAGGTGAGACATTGGTTTATTACAGTTTAAGGTCCAAACAACTCGATGAAATTCATCGTACGTTAAAACAATATATACTGCAGAATTAGCATCGTTTTTGTGTTATGTCGGACAAAAGAACCATTTTTCCTACGGGAGAAGTGGTTCTTTTGTTATTTATTTTAAAAATATTTCTGTTTAGAGAGAAAAAAATATCAGTTCTCTATTTACAGAACCGAATTACGTTTCTATAATATGGATTATCGATCATAAAACAAACTTAATTGATCGGAATTTAGGTATAAGAGATGGAGGAGAAGTTCTATGAGAACGGGGAAATCAATACTATTATCTCTCGTGATGGTGGGGACTTTGCTGGTATCGGGTTGCTCAAGCGAACCTGCTGCGGTGGAGTCGAGCCAAGGGAACGGCAGTCAGGTGAGTGGACAGAATCAAACAGGGGCGAACGCAAAGACCCCGGTGAGTGCTGGATTATCGGAGCCGGTGCTCGCATCGGATTTATCCAAACTCCCAGGTTCGGCCAAGGAGCGGACCGATACGGTAATTGTTGGACTGACTGATCCAAGCGGGGCGTTTACCCCGTATTTTCATCAGACAGGCTATGACGGCAACGTGTCTTCCCTGCTCTACGCATCCCTAGTGACTGTAGACGACCAAGGCGTTCCTGTTCCGGATCTTGCTGAGAAATGGGAAGTTTCAGAGGACCAGCTTACATACACGTTCCATTTAAGAAAAGATGTCAAATTCAGTGACGGATCTCCGCTAACAACGGAAGATGTAGCCTTTACATGGACGCTCCTCCATGATAAAGCCTATGACGGCGGCACGGACCTGACTTCCATCGGCGTTAAAGGCGGTCAGGATTACAAAGCCGGTAAAGCCGAGAGCATCCCCGGTATTCAGATTAAGGATCCTTCCACGATCTCCGTAACGCTGGAGAAGCCGAATGCAACCGCTTTGCTTACACTGGGTTCCGATATTCTCTCCAAAGCCTACTATGGCAATGATTATAAATTCGGTGAGCTTGAATATATCAAGAACCTCCATGCGACTCCCGTAGGAAGCGGACCTTACAAGCTGGATAAATTCATTCCAGGGCAAGAAGTCCGGTTTGTCGCTAATGAACATTACTATAAGGGAAAGCCGAAGCTTGAACGTTTTATATACAAAACAACGGAAGGCGACACATGGCAGTTCATTGAAACGGGCGAGCAGGATTACGGTAGCTTCCAGGCCACACAAGACAACCTGGATAAGCTGAAGGGTCTCGGATTCCTGAATCTGGTCCCCTACACACCGAGCAATTATGGATTCATTCAGTTGAATCTGGAGCATGAAGCGCTTAAGGATAAGAAAGTGCGTCAGGCGCTGACATACGGATTGGATCGCCAGACGATCTATGTGGATTCCAATCAAGGGGCAGCCACGCTGGCCAATATTCCGACATCCCCGATCTCTTGGTCTTATACGGAAGAAGGAATTAATCCTTACGAGTACAATCCTGAAAAAGCGATCGCGTTGCTGGAGGAGGCCGGTTGGACCGTTGGTGCCGACGGAATTCGGGAGAAGGATGGAAAGCAGCTCACCATTCATTTCCTCGGCTCTAAAAGGCAGTCCACGGATATATTCATCGCTGTGGCCAGAGAAAATTACGCAGCTATCGGCGTGAAATTCGAGCCTGAGCAGTTCGCCGATTTCAATTCTCTCGTTGCCAAGGTTGAGAGCGGAGATTATGACTTCGCCGCATTCTCAACACCGCTTCTGACGGATCCGGCTGATGGCGTGGTAGCCTTCGTGAACGGCGAAGTGAAGGGGTATGACAATCCGAAGGTGAAAGAGCTGTATGCCCGTGGTCTGGAAACGACCGATATTGAGGAGCGCAAGAAAATTTATCACGAGCTGTATCAAGTGCTGAATGACGATCTTCCATATATCTTCACGAGTTATGGCAAATCGGTCATCGCCTATAATGGCCGTCTCGAGGGCTTCAAGGTAAATCCGTTCCGGGGCATTGCCGCGAGCCTGCCGGAATGGTCCCTGAAGTAAGGAGTACATCATGGGCACGTACTTACTTCGGCGCAGCATCTATATGATTCTGATTCTACTGGCGGCTTCGATTCTTATCTTTGTTCTCTACGCGTTGACGCCAGGAGATTTCATCTCGAACAACATGAAGCTGACGGCAGAGCGCAAAGCCGAGCTTCGTGAGATTTATGGCTTCAATAAACCACTAGTGGAGCGTTACCTGACATGGGTGAAAAACGCGCTGCAAGGTAATTTCGGTTATTCGCTAGCCCAGCAGAAGCCCGTATTGACATTGTTTAATCAATACATCTGGAATTCGTTTCTGTTGGCGGCGACATCCACCTTTTTCACTTGGCTGCTGGCTGTTATTATCGGGGTGATATCCGCTTATAAACAGTATTCATGGTTCGATACACTTGTCATGATTTTTGTATTTGCCGCGATGTCGATCCCGTCATTTTTCGTCGGACTATTTCTGATTAAGGTGTTGGCCGTCGATTTGAAATGGTTACCGCCCGGCGGCATGGTTACGACAGGCAGCAATGCAACGGGCTGGGCTTATGCCAAGGAAGTCATTCATCATATGACTCTGCCCGTGGTTGTAATGGTGCTTCTGGGTGTCGGCTCGCTGACGAGATATTTCCGCAGTAACATGCTGGAGGTCATCCGTCAGGATTATATCCGGACGGCAAGAGCCAAAGGGGTAAAGGAAAAGAAGGTGCTGTTCCAGCATGCGCTGCGCAATGCCATGCTGCCGGCAATTACGCTCGTGGGATTCGAGCTTCCGGGTCTGTTCGGGGGTTCGTTGATTATCGAGAAGATATTTAACTGGCCTGGGATCGGTCAGTTATATATGCAATCCTTTACGGTCCGGGACTACCCGCTGCTTATGGGCTTCACGATGTTTATCGCCATATTGACGGTCATCGGGACACTCATTTCCGATGTCTTATATCACGCCGCGGATCCCCGGGTTCGATTATAGCATTCTGCCAAGCATGATCACTTAAGTTCTGTCAGACGAGGGGGAAAGTCCATGTCATCCTTTAGCGGAGGAGTAACCGAGCTGTCGGAAGCCAGAGGGGCTTCACAATCCCGTTCATCCCTATGGCGCCAATCCCTGCGCCGAATCCGCAAAAATAAATTAGCCGTGTCTGGCTTGATTTTTATTGTCTTCATGTTTGTATTTTGTTTCATCGGCCCGATCTTCTCGCCGTACACCGACGGGAAGATCAATATGGCCGAGTCGTACGAGGCACCGAGCCTGAAACATTGGCTGGGGACCGATCTGCTGGGCCGAGACGTCTTGACTCGACTGCTGCAAGCGGGACGGATCTCATTAACCGTCGGATTGGCATCGATGATGTTATCTGTGTTTATCGGCACATTGCTCGGTGCGATAGCAGGATATTATCGCGGGATCGTCGACCAAATCATTATGCGCATTGCTGATTTGCTATTGACGATTCCCAGCCTGCCCATCCTGTTTATCATGGGCGCACTGCTGTCCGATTGGAAGGTGCCAACGGATTACCGGATGTATATCGTTATGCTCATGCTTAGCTTTGTGGGCTGGCCCGGATTAGCCAGGCTTGTCCGGGGACAGATGCTTAGTCTCCGCGAACGCGAATTCATGCAGGCAGCCATTGTTCTGGGACTGCGGGACAGCCGGAAGCTGTTTCACCATCTGGTGCCCAATCTCATTCCGCTCATCATTGTGGTGGCCACCTTGAGCATTGGAGGCGCTATTTTAAGCGAATCCGTGCTCAGCTTCTTCGGGCTAGGCGTCATGCCGCCGACACCGACATGGGGGAATATGATTGATGCGGCAAACAATTTAATTGATTTCGAGAAGCATCCTTGGTTATGGATTCCGCCTGGAGTCGCTATATTCACAACCGTTATTGCAATTAATGTATTTGGGGACGGGTTACAGGACGCACTAGATCCTAAACAGAAGAAATAAGGTGGCTGAGTCATGAATAACATTCTTGAAATCGAGGAGCTCCGCACTCATTTTGATACCGAGGACGGGATCGTCAAAGCGGTCGATGGAATCAATTTGCGGGTTCGGGAAGGCGAGACGGTATGTATCGTGGGGGAATCGGGCTGCGGTAAAAGCATCACCGCATTGTCGGTCATGAGACTTCTTGAACAAGATGCAGTTAACGTTTCCGGTTCCGTCCGATTTGGAGATACGGACATTTTATCGCTGACGAAGCCGCAGCTAAGGTCGCTGCGCGGCAATGATATCGCGATGATCTTCCAGGAGCCGATGAGTTCCCTTAACCCTGTTCTTCCGATAGGACAGCAGATTATGGAGCCGTTGATGGATCATCTTAAGCTTGGGAAGAAGAAAGCCCGTCAGAAAGCGATTGAGTTAATCTCCCAGGTTGGAATCTCCCGTCCGGAGCAGATCGCGAATTCATACCCTCATGAATTAAGCGGCGGGATGCTGCAGCGCATAATGATTGCCATCGCCATCTCCTGTAATCCAAAGCTGCTGATTGCGGATGAACCGACCACAGCGCTTGATGTCACCATCCAGGCGCAGATACTCGACATGCTGCGTCAGATTAAGGAGCAGTCCAATATGTCGATCCTGCTGATTACGCATGATTTGGGTGTGGTGGCCGAGATGGCTGATTACGTTGTGGTTATGTATTCGGGGAAAATCGTAGAGGAAGGCGAGGTCGTGGAGTTGTTCGAGCGTCCCAAGCATCCCTACACACAGGGACTTCTTCGTTCCAAACCGATTGTAGGCCAGAGACAGGCGGAACTCTATTCCATACCGGGACAAGTGCCGAATCCGCTTATGCTGAAGGAATCATGTTATTTTCATGATCGCTGCGAACACTGCATGTCCGTATGTACATCTTCGGAGCCTTTCCTCAAACAGGTTGGAGAGAGGCAAAAAGCGGCTTGCTGGCTGTATGAGGAGGTGTTAACACATGTCTGAGGCACTGCTAGAACTGGATCATTTAAAAACGTATTTTCCCATCACGGCCGGCTTGTTTAACCGGACGGTAGGGCATGTCAGGGCCGTTGATGATATTAGTCTCACTATAGCACCCGGGGAGACGTTCGGCCTTGTCGGCGAATCGGGCAGCGGTAAAAGCACGGTAGGCAGGACGATCGTGCGGTTGACGGACAAAACGTCAGGTCAAGTGAAGTTTAAAGGAAATGATCTGCACGCCTTATCGGATCAAGAAATGCGCAAAATCCGCCCTAAGATTCAACTGATTTTCCAGGATCCCTACAGCTCGTTAAATCCGCGGGTGCGCATCGGCGATGCCATCGGGGAAGCACTGCTTGATCACGGGATGGCCTCCAAGCAGGAGCTGCGGGAGAAAGTGCAGGAGGTCCTCGGGCAGTGCGGCCTATCCTCCTATCATATCGACCGCTTTCCTCATGAATTTTCGGGCGGACAGCGCCAGCGGGTAGGCATTGCCAGAGCGTTGATCCTGAACCCGGATCTGATCATTGCGGATGAACCGGTGTCCGCACTGGATGTTTCCATTCAGGCGCAGATCATTAACCTATTCCGCAAGCTTCAGGATACTCGGGGCTTGACCTATTTGTTTATTTCCCATGATTTAAGCGTGGTTGAGCATTTATGCAGCCGGATCGGCGTAATGTACCTCGGCTCCATGATGGAAATCGCATCGCGGGACGAGCTGTTCCAAAATCCGCTTCATCCTTATACCAAGGCTTTGTTATCGGCCATTCCGATTCCGATCCCGAAGGTGAAGCGGGACCGGATTGTGCTCCAGGGGGACATTCCGAATCCTGCCAATCCTCCAGCAGGCTGCAAGTTCCATACACGTTGTCCCTATGCCATAGACATATGTAAACAACAGGTTCCTGCATTCAGGGAGGTTACTGCGGGTCATTTTGTAGCTTGCCACCTGGCATAATACGGCGCATAGACTTAGGTGATTTCACGGGCACATGTTTAATATAACAAGGGGCTGTCCTCGGGTCGATATAGACCACGGGACAGCCCCTTGTTGTTTGGATTGGGAGACTACCTCCATCTTTAGATGAAAGACTCCGGAGGATCAACGATATTTGGGCGAAGGCTTTTGCGAGAACAGCTTTCTTCTCACCCACATCATATTGATGATCAACAGGCAGCCGGAAGTAATAAACAATCCTTCGATTCCGATGAAGCCGGATAAGAATCCGCCGATCACCGCGCCCAGCATGTTGCCTAGCGCGAGCGAGCTTGTATTGAAACCGAAGGAGCGGCTTTCCATGCCGTCCGGCGTGTAAGAGCGAATCAGCGCGTTGACGCTCGGCAGCAGCCCGCCCATGAAGACGCCCATCATGAACCGCACGATAATCAACTGCCACACCGATTGAACGAAGGCTTGCGGGATCAGCGTAAGTCCCGTCCCGATCAAGGCGTAGGTCAAGATGCGGTGTGCGCCGACCTTGTCGCTGAGCTTGCCGAGAATCGGGGAGGCGATCATGTTCGACAGACCCGTTACCGCTACAACAAACCCGGCCCATATCGCAATATCCACCGCGGATCCATGAAGCTTCTGAACGTACAGCGGGAGCAGTGCCATGGGACTGATCATGGCGAATTGCAGCAGGAACGTGACGGCGAATAACGCCGGCAGCTGCGGAATGTGGCTCAGCTCCTTGAGACCGGCAATAACCGAAGGCTGAGGCGCCTTGGCTGCCTGCTCGCGGTTGAAATTTTCCTTAACGAGGAACAAAGCAAGCATCGAGGCGGCAAAGATCAGTCCGCCAGTGATATAGAAGATCGGCCGGAATCCGACCCAGCTGGCCATGAGTCCGCCGATCAACGGACCGAGAATCGTGCCTGCAACTTGTCCGGACTGCATGATGCCCATCGCAAATCCCATTCGATTCTTGGGCGTTGTGCCCGATACCAGCGATATCGCAGCAGGGTTAAATCCCGATATGGTACCGTTCAGCAGACGCAGAACCAGCAGATGCCATGGATGGGTAGCAAAGCCCATGCAGGCAATGACCAGCGCCATGCCGAAGCCGGAGCGCAGCAGCATGATTTTGCGTCCGTATTTATCTGCGACCTTTCCCCAGATCGGTTGAAAAATGAATGATGTCAGGAAGTTGGCTGCGAATATCAATCCTGCCCATAGTCCTATTTCCCGGTCTCCCACGACATTCAGGTCTTGCGCCAGATATAATGTCAGGAACGGGGTGATCATAGTCATCCCGGAGTTGACCAAAAACTGTCCGAACCAAAGCACAATGAGATTGATTTTCCAATTGGTCAATGTGCCCTTCACTTCCTTTCTAAGCTGTCGAGCCCGGAATGACCGGACGAATTGTGGAGCTACCCTAAAAATGCCGTTCTTCCAGTATAACATATTTAAAAAGTGCCAAAAGCTAACAATGTCATAAGATTGTCATGTGATTTTCATAGGATGTCCATGTAAGACGGTTGTTACTTACTTTTAAAAAGGGCATAATGAAATTTAGGAAACTTTATACACATTGATGGGGGCCTAATCATGACCTATAACGATCAATTCATCCGCGCTTGCCGTAAGCAGGAAGTGAACCACGTTCCTGTATGGTACATGCGCCAAGCGGGACGCTACGACCCGGAGTATCGAAAGATTAAAGAAAAGTACTCCCTACTGGAAATATGCAGTCAACCGGAGCTGGCGGCAGAGGTAACCTTGATGCCCGTACGGAAGCTTGGCGTGGACGCGGCAATTTTATATTCCGATATTATGAATCCCGTTGCCTCGATCGGGGTAGATTTCGATATTGTGAAAAATATCGGCCCCGTGATTGATAATCCGATCCGAACTGCGGCGGATGTAGAGAAACTGCGCCCGATTGATGTCGAGGGAGATCTTGGACATGTTCTGGAGACGATCCGTATCCTGGATAAGGAGCTGGAAGTGCCGCTAATCACGTTTGCCGGCGCTCCGTTCACGATTGCCAGCTATCTCATCGAAGGCAGACCATCCAAAAATTATCTTCGCACGAAAGAGCTCATGTACAGTGAGCCGAAGGTATGGTTCTCGCTGATGGACAAACTCGGGGATATGGTGATCGCTTATTTGCGTGCCCACGTCGCTAACGGCGGGAAAGCGTTTCAATTGTTTGACAGCTGGGTGGGGGCATTGTCTCCACAGGATTTCCAAACGTTTGTCCTTCCAACCATTAAGCGTATTTTTGCAGAGCTTCAGGACCTGAGTGTTCCGAAAATTTATTTTCCAGGCGTGAGCTCAGGCGAACTGCTGCCAACGCTTACGGATCTGAGAACGGATGTCATCGGTCTTGATTGGAGAGTGTCCATTGCAGAAGGACGCCGCCGCTTAGAGCATAAGTATGCTGTTCAGGGCAATCTGGACCCGACCGTTCTGACCGGACCGATGCCGGTCATCCAGCAGTATGCGAAGGAGATTATCGATCAGGGGATTCAGGAACCCGGCTTTGTGTTTAATCTAGGGCACGGTTTATTCCCGGAGGCTTCGCTAGAGAAACTGCGTGAGTTGACATCGTATATTCACGAATATTCCGCTCAGGCACTGCAGGCAGGTGCACAACGCTCTTAAATGTTGAATATTTTATTAGTCAGAGGTGAGATGGTATGAAGAACAAGATTGGCGTGTTGGTTATGTCCTACGGCACTCCGGAGAGCATGGAAGGAATCGAGAGTTATTATACCCATATCCGTCGCGGGAATAAGCCGTCGGAGGAGCAGCTCAAGGAGCTGACAGACCGCTATGAGGCGATTGTGGGGGGCGTGTTTCCACTCCGCGAGAATACGGACCGGCAGGTACGCACGCTGCAGGATACATTAAATGCGGATCCTCGCGCGATCGATCTTGAGTTTGTATGCTATCAGGGACTGAAGCACGCAGCTCCGTACATCGAAGATGGCGTTGAGCAAATGGTGCGGGACGGCATTAAGGAAGCCGTCGGCATTGTGCTGGCTCCTCATTACTCCACCATGAGCATCGGATCCTACGTGAAGCGCGCTCAGGCCAAAGCGGATGAGCTGGGACTTGAGATTTCGTTTGTGGAGAGCTATCACAAACATCCGAAACTGATCGAGGCCTTTGCCGACCGGGTGTCCGCCAAGCTGAACCAGTTCGAGGAAGCAGGGGCTGACCGGGACAGCGTGAGAGTGCTGTTCAGTGCTCACAGCCTCCCGGAACGCATCTTGTCCATCGGAGATCCTTATCAGGAGCAGCTGCTTGAGACATCCAAAGCCGTAGCCGAACAGGCCGGCGTCAAGCAGTGGCAGTTCACATGGCAAAGCGCTGGCCGGACGGCGGAGCCTTGGCTGGGTCCGGACATTCTGGATACGCTGCAAACGCTGAATAAAGAAGAACAGGTCGAGGATGTGCTGGTTGCGCCGGTCGGTTTCGTCTCGGATCATCTTGAAGTCCTGTATGACCTGGATATTGAAGCCAAGAGCATTGCCAAAGAAATGGATATGCGGCTCGAGCGCATCGACTCCTTGAACAGCGACCCGCTTTACATGGAAGCGCTGAGTGATTCCGTGATCACCTTGATAGGCCTGTAAATCCGTTATTACCCGAAATTCGAATAGAATGCTTAGATATGAACTCCCCGGCGACGGGGGGTTCTATTCTTTATAGGGAAGCTGGTATAATGAGGGGAGCGACTTATTACGCGAGCTCATAAGTGAATAAAGGAGTGACCTATGCATCTGTCACGATCAGAGAAAAGCAAGGCCGAAAAGAAGGCCCGTAAGCAGCGAACCGGACAGGTTTGGATCATACTTAACTTATGTCTGATTGTTATGATCGCTGCTTTGCTTGTCTATCATTTTAAATTTAAGGAAGATCCTGTTCAGCAAACGGCTTATCTGCCTGGTATGCCGGAATTTGGCATGGAAGGGGATCGGACGGATAGCCCAGGCTCCGGACAACAAGCTGACAGTGAGGGGGCGGATTCGAAGCCTCCGAGGACGACGGAGACCGGCGAACCTCCAGGTTCCGATATGACCGAGCCAGAGGGCAGCGCAGCAGAGGATCCTGCCGATTCCGCTACCGCCAAGCGGGTGGTGATGCATTTTGCCGGGGATACCTTGTTCTCGGGCAAAGTGGAGGATGCGCTGAAGAATCACGGGTATGATTATCCCTACATGCATCTGGGTACGGCATTTCTGGAGGATGATCTGACCGTTCTTAATCTGGAAACGCCCGTTACGAACGGAGGCGTTGGCGCCGCCAATAAGAAATTCGTATTTAAGTCCTCGCCGGACGTATTGCCGGCCCTTCGAGATGCCGGGGTAGAAGCCGTTAATCTGGCTAACAATCACATCCTGGATCAAGGCCAAGAAGGACTTTTGGATACCCTGAAGCATCTGAAGGACCATGATATCCGTTACGTGGGGGCAGGACGGAATGAGGAAGAAGCCTTCGCGCCCCAGTATTTCGAGCTTCAGGGCATGACGGTTGCATTGCTTGGTTTCAGCCGTGTGCTTCCGGAGACGACCTGGTACGCGCTGGAAAACAGGCCGGGGGTGGCCGGGGCTTATGATCATGTGCTGCCCAAGGCGGTTGAAGCGATCCAGGCGTCACGTTCCAAAGCCGATCTGGTGGTCGTGATTGCCCATTGGGGAGAGGAGCTTCATAAGGCGCCGAATGTCCATCAGATCAATCTGTCACGCGCGTTCATTGACGGTGGGGCTGACCTGATTATCGGCGGGCACCCCCATGTGCTGCAGGGATTGGAGCAGTACAAAGGCAAGTGGATTGCGTATAGTACCGGCAATTTCATATTTACCAAATCGTCGAATGAAGATACGTGGAAAACAGCCGTATTTCAGGCATCATGCAGCAACCAAGGAGACTGTGACTTGAAGCTGACGCCTTACCGTACGGAGATCGGACAGGTCATCCCGCTTGAAGGCAAAGAAGCTGAAGACTTGCTGAAAGAGGTGGAGAAGCGATCCGTCGGCGGCGTCAAAATAGCGCTTGATGGTGAAGTTATAGCAGGCAAGGCTGTGGAATAATTCGTTAAATGTTACATCAAGGAGGTCCCACCATGAACAATTTATGTGTGGCTCACCGGGGGTTCTCCGGTAAAGCACCTGAAAATACGCGCGCAGCCATTCAGATGGCCATGGATGAACCCTTCGTGCATTGGATGGAAATTGATGTGCAACTGACTCAGGACGGGGTCCCTGTCGTGATACATGACTTCAGCGTGGATCGTACGACGACCGGGAAGGGCAAGGTGAAGGATCTGACCTGGCAGCAAATCCGTAGGATGGACGCCGGCGAATGGAAGGGACGCCAATTCAGGGGAGAGCAGGTACCCTCGCTCGATGAAGTTCTGCAGCTTGTCAAAGGCCGATTGAAACTTAATATCGAACTCAAAACGAGCGGAGACATGTATCCCGGTCTTGAGAAAGCCGTTTTGGAACGGATTCATGCCCACCGGATGCTTTCGGATGTGGTGCTTACTTCCTTTGAGCCGAAAGCCTTGATCAAAGCGAAGGAATTGGATCCTGAAGTGAAAACCGGACTTATTATCGATGCGCATCCTCGCAATTTGGTAGCACGCTTGAAGCAAATGAAATGCTCCTTTTTATCCATCGGCTACTCCCATCTGGATGCGGCCTTCGCGTCGGATTTGGTGAAGAACGGCATTACGCCGATGGCCTGGACGGTGGATGATGCGAAGAGCATGAGATCGCTCGCTCGAATGAATCCCGCCATCATGATCTGTACGAACCGCCCCGATACATGGGGTCAGATTTTTATTAATAAAATAGCACCCAAAGTTCCATTCTGGCGAAGAAAATGGAGGTTTTAATGTATGTGTGCCCTGGTGAATAACGTTTATTGTGTAGGTCGTAATTATCAATTGCATGCAGCGGAGCTCGGCAATGCCGTACCGGAAGAGCCGATGATATTTCTAAAACCGTCGCATGCCGTCGTTCCGCTGGAGGGCAGCGTGCTGAAGCTGCCGATGGACCGCGGCAGTCTTCATTTTGAAGGTGAGCTTGTTATACAACTCGCGGAGGATTACGCGCCAGGTAAAAGTGTTGATGAGCTTGTAAAAACGATGGCCCTTGGCATCGACTTCACGCTGCGTGACGTACAGTCGGTCATTAAGGAGAAGGGACATCCTTGGACCGCGGCAAAAGCGTTTAAATCTTCCGCACCGCTTACGCCATCCATTGCGTTTCCCGGAACCGCGAAGCTGGCGGATATTGATTTTACCGTAAGGAAGAACGGCGAAGAAGTACAGCGCGGGAATGTGAAGGATATGATCTTCTCCCTCCAGCGCATCATCGATTACATCGGCGAGCATTATGGCCTTGGCCAGGGTGATTTAATCTTCACGGGTACGCCGGCTGGCGTAGGACCGACGGTATCCGGTGACGTGTTCGAATTGTACTGGGGAGATGTCCGTCTGGGCCGCTGCGAAATCGGGTAATCTGATATGCTTTAACATGGGAGGGGTCACAGATGGATTGGCTGATCGGGGCGGCAGGTGCCCTTATCGTGGCAGGAGCCGCGTACAGGAAACGATCGCTATCGGAATCCGGAGCCGCAGCCGCTATTCTGATGGGTACCATATATTACGGAGCAGGGAACGTGTTTTGGTTCGGAACCCTGCTTCTTTTTTTCATTACGTCCACACTGCTTTCCCGATACGGGAAGCAGCGGAAGGCAGACCTGGAGAAATCCTATGCCAAGACCGGCCGGCGGGACGCGGGCCAGGTATTCGCCAATGGCGGCATCGGCATGGTGCTATGTCTGTTAAATGCATGGTTTCCGTCCGATCTGTGGGTATTTCTGTTTATAGGTGTGATGGCTACGGTAACGGCGGATACCTGGGCCACGGAGGTAGGCAGCCTTAGCCGGAAGCCTCCGCGCTCCGTGCTGAACGGCAAGGTACTGACCGCCGGGGAATCCGGCGGCGTCTCCTGGGTCGGCTCCACGGCTGCAGCGGTAGGGAGCATACTGATAGGCGCAGGCGGATGGCTGCTTGCCGGATGGAGCGGCATGAATGCAGAGATATTGCCGTGTGTCCTTGCAGCCCTTGCGGGTGGATTGGTAGGAGCTTTTGCCGATTCGTATCTCGGAGCGACTTTACAAGTGATGTATCGCTGCCGTGTGTGCGGTAAATCGGTGGAAGTATCTCATCACTGTGGTGAAGATACCGTGCGTAACCGCGGCGCTGCCTGGATGTCCAACGATGCAGTTAATCTGGTCAGCTCACTTCTCGGCGGCGCGGCAGCTTATGGGATTGCAGTGCTTATTGCGTTATAATGTATCCATCTTACCGATGAAACATCGACTCAACGAAATCTATAGATGTAAGTAGGGATCATAACAATGAATATTTTGACCGTCGAACAGGTAACAAAAAGTTATGGAGACAAAATTCTGTTTCAAGATGCGTCCTTCGGAATGGAGGATCAGGATAAAATCGGCATTATCGGCGTTAACGGCACGGGGAAATCCACATTTCTGCGCGTCATCGCAGGGATCGAGCCGCCCGACTCCGGTAAAGTATCGATGGGCAATCGCATCCGGGTGCGTTACCTGGCACAGAACCCGGAGTTTGATCCGGACAAAACCGTCCTGCAGCAGGTGTTTGAGGGCGATCTTCCGGAGATGAAGGCGGTGCGGGAGTACACCGAAACGATGGAGCTGCTGGAGCTGCATCCAAGTCATGAGGAGCTGCAGCAGAAACTGCTGAAGCTCAATCAGACGCTCGATACGCTGCAGGCGTGGCAGCTAGAAAGCGATGCGAAAACCATCCTGTCCAAGCTGGGCATCCGGAATTATGACGCGAAGATGGGGACGCTCTCAGGGGGCCAGCGTAAGCGGGTGGCTCTAGCCGCAGCTTTGATCCAGCCTTCCGATTTGCTCATTTTGGACGAGCCGACCAACCATATTGATAATGAATCCGTCGCCTGGCTGGAGCAGTATTTGCAGAAGCGCCGCGGTGCGCTGCTCATGATTACGCATGACCGGTATTTTCTGGACCGGGTGGCCAATGTCATGCTGGAGCTGGATCACGGACGGCTGTTCCGATATGAGGCGAATTACAGCCGTTTTCTGGAGCTGAAGGCAGAACGCGAGGAGCGTGAGGCAGCTTCTGAGCAGAAGCGCCAGAATTTGCTGCGGAGCGAGCTCGCTTGGATTCGCAGAGGTGCCAAGGCCCGTACAACCAAGCAGAAGGCGAGAATTGAGCGTTTCGAGAAGCTCAAGGATCAGGAGATGGCACACAGCTCCGGTGAGCTGGACGTATCGGTCGCTTCCACCCGCTTGGGACGCAAAATTCTGGAGATCGAAGGTCTCCGGAAGAAGATCGACGACAAAACGTTAATTCAGGACTTTTCCTACATTGCCGTTCCCGAGGATCGGATTGGTATCGTAGGCCCGAACGGCAGCGGCAAATCCACGCTGCTCAATCTGATTGCCGGGCGGATTCAGCCTGATGGCGGGGAAGTCGTGCTCGGACCGACGGTCAAGCTCGGTTATTTCACGCAGGAGCATCAGGAGATGGATGGCAGTCAGCGCGTGATTGAGTATATCAAGGATGAGGCAGAGGTTGTCCGCACGGCGGACGGCTCGGCGATTACCGCGGCCCAGATGCTGGAGCGATTCCTGTTCCCGCCCGCGCTGCAGTGGACGCCGATTGCGAAGCTGTCCGGAGGAGAGAAGCGCCGGTTGTATCTGCTGCGGGTGTTGATGAGCGCGCCGAATGTGCTGCTGCTGGATGAACCGACGAATGATTTGGACATTCAGACATTATCCGTCCTGGAACAGTATTTGGATGAGTTCCCGGGCGTCTGTATCGTGGTATCCCATGATCGCTTTTTCCTGGATCGAACGGTGGACAAGATTATGGCGTTTGAGGGCAATGGTCAGATTCGTGTCCATGTTGGCTCCTACAGCGAATATGCGGAATGGATGCAGCGTCATGGCGGTGAAGCTGCCGGGAGCAAGACGGAAGCATCCAGTTCCAAGTCAGCGTCGGGGGATAATGGAGGTTCGGACAACAGCTCGGCTAAAGAAGCGCCGCGGGAGCGCTTGAAATTCAGTTATAAAGAACAACGGGAGTATGAGCAGATTGACGGTCTCATCGAGGCTACCGAGAGCAAGCTGGCATCCATTCAATCGGAGATGGAGACCGCCGGCAGCGATGCAGCCAGGCTTCAGGAGCTGATGAAGGCTCAGGAGGAAACAGAGCGTGAGCTGGAGCATCTGATGGAGCGCTGGACCTATCTGAACGAGCTCGCAGAGAAGATTGAACAGAGCAAGAAATTGTAATGATTCAAGCGATCCATATCATAACAAAAGGGGTGTCCCCAGGCATAATGCCTGGCGGGACGCCCCTTTGTTAGTATAAGGTTCAGCGAAGGCTGAACCATTTTGATGATCGTAAGAACAACATCCACCAAACGTGGACGGTCTTTTGTGCAAGTACGTGGATAGACGTTGGTTATGAATGATTTACTTTACGTAAGCTGCCAGCAGTTTGACGGTGTTAAGAACGGCTTGTTTATGCGTTCTTTCCATCGCATGGGATGCATGAACGCCGGGACCAATCAGCGCGGCCTTGATATTGCTGCCTGCGGAGAGCGCAGCGGAAGCGTCAGAGCCGTAATGAGGGTAGACATCCACCGCATAAGCAATGCCCTCGCTTTCGGCCAGCTGGATCAAACGGCTGGTCATGTCATAGTCGTAGGGACCGGAAGAATCCTTCGCGCAGATGGACACATCGGTTTCCTTGCAGCTCAGGTCATCGCCGATGCAGCCCATATCGACCGCAATCATTTCGTTGATGTCGGCAGGAATGTAGGCAGCGCCATGTCCCACTTCTTCATAGTTCGAGATGAGAAGCTTCACATTGTGTTTAGGCTCCCAGTTATCCCGCTTCATGCTTTCAAGCAAGCCGAAGAGTGCGGCGACGCTGGCTTTGTCATCCAGATGGCGCGATTTGATGTAACCGCTTGGCGTAATGACCGGACGGGCATCAAAGGAAACAAAATCTCCAACCCCGATGCCGAGTTTCTTCACATCATCGGCCGACTCCACCAATTCGTCGATCCGGACCTCCATATGGGCTTCCTGGCGCTTGAAATCACGAGCATCGCTGTACACGTGAACGGAAGGATGGGTAGACAGGATGGTGCCTGTATATTTCTTGCCGCTGCGAGTATGGATGATGCAGTATTCATTCTCAATGCTGTTCATCATGTATCCGCCAACGGAGGTAAGGCGGAGTGTGCCCTCTGATTTCACGGCACGAACCATCGCGCCAAGCGTGTCCACATGAGCGCTCAGACCAACCGTACGGCTGCCGTCTTGTCCGGGAACGGACAGGATGGCACCGCCTTTTTCATTCCATTCCAGCGAAACATCAAGCGTTGCGGCTTCCTGTTCGATTCGCTTCATAATGTCTTGGGTATATCCGGTAGGGCTCGGTGTATCGAGCAGTTCTTTTAGCAGGTCCAGCACATAAGTTTCATTCGGTTGTATCGACACGAATTGTTAAGCCTCCTTGTTTCAAACGAACAGCCCTCCCTATTCAGCGGGGGCGTCCTTTTGTTCTTTCTTGCTTTCCTCTTCCGCAGCTTGTACTTCCGGGGTGTATCCCGTTACTTCACGGATATGTATAAGTTGCTCCGCTAACGAACGGATCTCCTTCTGCATTTGATATTGACGGTAAATGCCGAACGTACCGACAATGAGTCCCCCGATTAGCGAGCACCCGATAATCAGCAGAATCAGCGGTACATTGACTGTGCCGAATAACAGATTGACTGCGACCGGATTGACATTGATGACGGCGAATACAGCCGTAATCAGGGCGAACAATAAGGCTGCGATTAGCGACCATTGAATTTTCATGGGAAACACCTCCTTCCTCCAAACAGTATAAAATCCCTTGCCTGTAAAGGGCAAGGGATTTTATTCCACTGGTCAATTGAGATTCGCTCATCCTGCAATAGAGGATGTTTATTTCGTCAATTGCTCCATCTGGCTGATGATGTCTTCAAACACGCTCATCGCCTCACGAATCGGCTCCGGTGAGGACATATCCACGCCGGCCTTCTTGAGAATGTTAATGGAGTAATCGCTGCCGCCGCTCTTCAGGAAACAGAGGTAACGGTCAACGGCAGGCTGGCCTTCCTCAAGGATTTGCTTGGAGAAGCTGGTCGCAGCCGAGAAGCCGGTCGCGTATTTGTATACATAGAAGCTGTTGTAGAAATGAGGAATCCGCGCCCATTCCATGCCGATCTCCTTATCCACCTGCATGCCTTTGCCGTGATATTTCACGTTCAGCTCATAATAGATGTCGGATAGATCCTGAGGAGTCAGGGATTCGCCGCTCTCCGCGCGTTCGTGCACAATCTTCTCGAATTCGGCAAACATCGTTTGACGGAATACCGTTGTCCGGAATTGATCGGCATAGTAGGTGAGCAGGTACATTTTCTGCTTCGGATCCTTGGCGTTTTTCAGCAAGTAATCCATCAGCAGCGCCTCGTTCGTGGTGGATGCCACTTCAGCCAGGAAGATGGTGTACTGGGCATCGCGGTATTTCAGGGCGTTATCGGAATAGTAAGAGTGAAGCGCATGACCCATCTCATGAGCAAGGGTAAACATGCTGTTCAGGTTATCTTTATGGTTCAGCAGCACATAAGGATGGGTGCCGTAAGCGCCCCAGCTGTACGCGCCAGTCCGTTTGTTCTCGTTCTCGTATACATCGATCCAGCCGTTGTCGTATCCTGCTTGCAGGCTGCTCAGATAATCTTCGCCCAGCGGCGTAAGACCTTCCTTGGTCATTTGCTTCGCTTCTTCGTAAGTAATATCCCACTTGTACTCTTCTACGAGCGGAGCGAACAAATCGTACATGTGAAGCTCATCCACACCCAGCAGCTTCTTGCGGAGCTCCATGTAGCGGTGGAGAAGCGGCAGGCTCTCGTGAATCGTGTCGATCAGGTTGGTGTAGACTTCCTTCGGAATGTTATCGCCATAGAGCGCCATTTCGAGAACGGAAGGGTACTTGCGCACGCGGGAATAGAAAATATTTTTGTTTACATTGGCACTCAGCGTAGCTGCAATCGTGTTTTTCTGCTTGCCGTAGGTTTCGTACACGGCTTTGAAAGCACGCTCGCGAACTTCGCGGTTCGGGCTTTCCAGGAATTGAATATAGTTGCCGTGCGTGAGCTCGACGTCCTTGCCGTCCTCGTTTTTGATTTTCGGGAATTTCATATCCGCATTGTTAAGCATGCCGAAAATGGTCTGCGGCGCAGAGGAGAGGTTGCCGACTTGAGCCAGCAGCGCTTCTTCCGTCTTGGACAGAACGTGCGCTTTCTCCCGTTTCATTTCGGTCAGCGTGAATTTGAATTCCTTGAGGGAAGGGTCATCGATCAGTTTATCCAGTTCCGCTTCGGACAGGGACAGAATTTCAGGTGTGATGAAGGAGAGGGCTTCTCCGGCTTCCACGTTCAGTTTTTTGGCTTTGGCAGTCAGTGCTTGATATGTAGGGTTTGCTGTATCCTCATCATGGTGCATATGGGCATACACGTATAAGCGTTCGGCGTGATATGAGATTTCGTCTTCGAGCTCGAAGCATTCCTTGATGGAAGCTGCGTTGGTTAACTTGCCTTGATAATCGGCTGTGCGTTTCAGAAGATTCTTCAGCTCCGCAAAGCTCGCATCCCATGCCTTCTGGTCAGCGAATAAATCTTCAAGCTTCCATTGATGCTCTTTAGGGACATCAGCGCGTTTTAACAATTGTTCCATGGAAATCCTCCTTGAATGATAGGTATTAGTTGGAGTCCGGGTTCCTTCAGATAAGACTTCGTTGCGGGTAGTCGATGGAGCGATCAGGCTGATTGCAATCGTAATGCAGAGCACCTTGGCGCCTCTCATGGCATAATACCTCCTCGAATTGAAGCATCCGAGCGATAGTATGCCGCGTACCCGCCACTTTCATCCTATAAATTTACGAGGAACCCAGATTCAAGAAGCTGTATACAATAAGGTAAAAGGCAAACAAGATGAAGGCGACGGCAATCAGGGCCATCCCCTTCCTCAGTCTTGGCGGTATCTTATCCCGGTACATGATCATGATGGCACCGAGACTGAACGCGAGGATAATGAAGATGACGATATTCGTATAATCCATGCTCTACACCTGCTTAAAAGCAGCCATCATGTCTCTCCACTCATCTTCCCGGCCTTCAAAATCTGCTTTGGGGAAACGGTTTTGAGCCCAGTGCATCAAGGCTGGCCGACTCATAAAGGTATGGGTCTCTTCACCCCACTGGTCAGAAATTTCGCGGAGAACGATGTACCGGCCCTGAACTTCAACCGTCATCATGTTCCACTTGTCTTTTTTGTATATTTCATGTTTTTTGATCATATGCATTCTCCGTTTGCTACTTAGGCTTTTGGGTAAATGATAACGCACTCGCGGGCGTAAAAGCAAATAATCTTCTGTTAAATAGTGGCTCAAAAAAAGCCCCTTAGGGCGAATTGACGGATTGCATTGTCAGAAAACATGGGATATAATATGGATATTCGCCATAGATGGCGGTATTTTTAGGAGGTTGTTCATTTGAAAGGTACAGTTAAATGGTTTAACGCAGAAAAAGGTTACGGCTTCATTTCCGTTGAAGGTGGCGAGGATGTATTCGTACACTTCTCCGCAATTCAAGAAGAAGGCTTCAAGAGTTTGGAAGAAGGTCAAGCGGTTGAGTTCGACATCACTGAAGGTAACCGTGGTCCTCAAGCAGCCAACGTAACAAAACTGTAAGTTAGCTCCCAATACGGAGATCTTATAGAATTACCAAGGCATGAAGCACAGTTCTCGGTTTAGAGAACTGTGCTTTTTTGTATTCCGATGGGTCAAGCCATTGTCATCAGTAAGCAAAGGCAAGTACGGATGAATATCTGGTCCGTACTTGCCTTTGCTGTTTTTGGAGCAAGGGAGGAAAATGCAAGCGGGTAGTCTAAGCGCTGATCCCGCCGACATTCATATCCTCCGGCTTGGCAAAGAGGTGCCGGTAAAGAAACCCGAGACCAGCGGCAAAGGCCAAGAGGGCAGCGAGCTGATAGAAGGTGGGTCTTCCTGCGGCTTCGAACAGCAAACCGCCGAAGGCTCCGCTGAGCAGTCCTGAAACGCTTGACCAGAAGATAACGAATAGAGCCATGCCGGTCGCGCGGTACTGCCAAGGGATGATCCTGGTAATATACCGCACGGCGGTTACATAGAACACGCCGAATGTAATGCTGTGAAGAGACTGAACCGCGAGCACGGACAACGGGTCAGCTGCAAGGGCCATGAGCAGGAAACGGAGCGCGAACATCAGGCTTGCAAAAGCCAGCAGAGGCAGCTCCTTCATCTTGTCGCCATACTTGCTTAGCAGGAAGAAGATCGGGATCTCGCTGGCAGCCGAGACCATCAAGGACCAGCCGATGAGTCCTTCGCCTGCACCCAGGTCGGATAAGGTAAGCGTGAGGAAGGCTTCATTCATACGGTGGGCGATGGCAAGACAGAACGAGCAGCCGAAGAACCACAATATTTCTTTGGAACGCAATATCTTGAGGAGGGCTGCCAGTTCGACAGGCTCCGACTTGGCAGCAACTCCGTCGCGGAGAAGAAACGAGCAGAGCAGCGTGAACACGCCGATTCCGATGCCGATGGCCAGTGTGGCCGACGCGCCCGCGGCACCGATGGCATATCCAATAGCAAGCGCGAAGAACGCGTAGCCGAGTGAGCCGAATACGCGAATGACGGTAAAGCTGCGTCCGTACCTCTGTGCCGTTTGGATAGCCATTGTATCCGCCAGGGGATAGACCGGATAGTAGAAAAAATAAAACAAACTGATTGTAATCAATACAACGCCGAAGCTTGCAACCTGCCACAAAACAAGCATCGTGACAAGCTGTCCGATTATCAGAATGTTCATAATGCGTTTGATGGTCCGGTATTTGTCGCTCGTGTAACTCCAAATCATATTGGAGAACATGGATATAAGCGGGCCGATGGCATACAGATAACCGATCTGCGCGCTGCTGAAGCCGATTTCTTTGAAATATAGCGGGAAATAGGAAATGACGAGAGCTGTCGTGCCAAATATCGTAAACATAAAGGCGCGCAGCCAATTCTGATCCGGTCTTTTCGTAGCGGGAAGTTTCATGCTGGGGATCTCCGTTCTTTTTATGAACCCGGCGCATATACGCTATTCGTGAGGTTCATGGTCTGTTATTCAGCTCCGACTAGTATATAACATATCGCAGAATGGAGATAGATGGATAATAGGACGCGCTCAACTACCATACGCCGTCAATGATTTGTGTTATTTGTGCAAAATGAACGATCATATTATAATAGGTTTGATTTGGATAGGGATAAAAAGACAACCATGTGGAGGCAGAGTTCATTGAATAATCAAGAGCTAAGCCGTAAGGTTCCGCGCAGTCCTGTCGGGCTGATGAGCCGGGTGTACAAATTCATACTCCCGGAAGTGCGGATCGAATTGGAGAAGTGGCGCCGGGAGGCTGAGCAAATTCCGGATGAGGAGCTACGAAAGCAGGCACTGGCCAGTATAGATAACAAAAGATTCCACTGCCAGGGCGGTGCGGTGTATGCCGCAGCCAATCTGCCGGAGAAGCATATTCTCATTCCATTGATTGTAGCTTACCAGACAATTAGCGATTATCTCGATAATTTATGTGACCGTAGTACTTCGCTGGACCCAGCGGATTTCAGACAGCTCCATCAGTCGATGCTGGATGCCGTTACGCCTGAGACTGAGCCGGCCGATTATTACGCACTCCGGACCGAAAGGGAGGATGGAGGTTACCTTCTCCGTCTTGTGCAGAAATGCCGGGATTGCATCGGTCAATTATCAGGATATGAAGCGGCAAAGCCCTACATAAGGGATTTGGCTGGGCTGTATACCGATTTGCAGGTATACAAGCACATCCATCCGGATAAGAGGGAAGCGGCATTGCTTGAATGGTGGTCCCTGCATGCTCACCGGACACCGCATCTGCGGTGGAATGAGTTTGCGGCAGCAACGGGATCAACCTTGGGTGTGTTCATGCTATTCTTGGCTGCAACCGATCCGTTTCTGGATGACGAGGATGCTTCGTCCATTCATGCGTCTTATTTTCCGAATGTATGCAGTCTCCACATTATGCTGGATTATCTTATTGATCAAGACGAAGACAGGCTGGGCGGCGATCTGAACTTTTGTAATTATTACGAAGATGCCGATACGATGCTGAACCGTATAGCTTCCATTGTTGAGTGGGCCCGGAAGGATGTCAGAACAATTCCCTCGACCCCTTTTCATCGTATGATCATTGAGGGGTTACTGGCGTTATATTTATCCGATCCAAAAGTCAGCGAGCAGCAACTGGTTCGCTCCGTATCCAAACGTTTGATGAAGAAGAGTCCGATGACCCGGATCTTTTTCTACGTCAACAGCCGATGGATTCGCAAGCATAAGCATGAGTGACATTGAAGGAGGAAAAGAAACATGGCAGAGGTTAAAAAAATTGCAGTTCTTACAAGTGGTGGCGATTCCCAAGGGATGAACGCGGCGCTTCGCGCCGTTGTACGCAGCGGTCTGTATTACGGTCTTGAAGTATATGGCATTCAGCGCGGTTACCAAGGACTTCTGGAGAACGACATTGTCAAAATGGATCTTCGCAGCGTAGGGGATATCATCCAGCGCGGAGGCACGATCCTTCGTTCCGCCCGCTGTGAAGAGTTCAAGACGGCGGAAGGGCAGCGGAAGGGTGCCGAGATTCTGAACCAGCATGGCATCGACGGGCTGGTCGTTATCGGTGGGGACGGTTCTTACCATGGGGCGAACAAGCTCAGCAAACTCGGAATCAAAACGATGGGCCTTCCTGGAACGATTGATAACGATATTTCCTTTACGGATTATACGATCGGCTTTGATACAGCCGTGAGCGTTGTTGTAGACGCCGTTAACAAACTGCGTGACACGATGTCTTCCCATGCGCGCTCGTCCGTTGTAGAGGTTATGGGACGCCACTGCGGCGACATTGCGCTCCATGCGGGTCTTGCTTCAGGGGCAGAGACCATTCTGGTGCCGGAAGTGGAGTACAACCTTGATGAAGTGGCAACCCGCTTGCGCGAAAATTTTGCAAAAGGCAAGCGTCACAGTATCATCATCGTAGCGGAAGGCGTCGGACGCGGTGAGGATATCGTATGTGATCTTAAAGAGTGCCATGCCTCGATCGATGCACGGGTAACGGTGCTCGGACATATCCAGCGCGGTGGAGCTCCGACTCCGTTTGACCGCAACCTGGCAAGCCGTCTTGGCGATTTTGCAGTTCGCAGTCTGATTGACGGCCAATCCGATAAAGGATGCGGTATCATCAAGGGTGAGCTGGTCCTGACGGATATTGACAAGGTCGTTAATACGAAGAAAGAATTTAACCGTGAACTATATGATTTGGCATTGCGATTATCCCAATAAATTAGGCCGTGTCCTAATTTCTGACGATAAGCAAAAAGACCGTCTCACATTGCAGAACGCATTCTGCATGGAGACGGTCTTTTATTACGATAAGAAAGTATACACTTCAGAGGCTTATCATCCCTGTCTCGCAAGAAAAAACCCGCTAAAAGCGGTCTGTCTTCTGAGAAGTACGTCGATAGACGTTTAGGATGCGGATCGGGCTTGTGCATTGACCTGGTGTGCGAACTTGCGTTGAACTTTGACCAGACGCATCAGCATCAGGGCAGCGCCGACGGCAAGGCCCGTGATTAAGCCGATCCAGTAGCCGAAGGCTTGCCAATCGGTGTAGTTGGCGAGCACATATCCTACTGGCAGGCCAATCACCCAGAACGACAAAAAAGCGAGCATGAAAGCGACATTAACGTCCTTATAGCCCCGCAGCGCCCCTTGGGTCGGAGTGGCGATAGCGTCCGAGATCTGGAAGAAGATCGCGAACAACAGAAACTGCTGGATCAGCGCCACGACCGCAGGCTCGTTGGAATATAATCCGGCGACCTGGCGGCCGGCCATAAACAGGATGACAGCCGTGATCAGCGACAGGATAACGGCTGTGCTGATGCCGAGTTTAGCGTACTTCCAGGCATCCTTCATGCGTCCCGAGCCGGCCTCGAAGCCTACAAGGATCGTCAGACTCATGCATATGCTTAACGGCAGCATGTACAGTGTCGTAGCGAAATTCAGGGCCGCTTGGTGTGCGGCAATGGTCGCCGTATCAAAGCTGCTCATGAGCAGCGTCACTGCTGCGAAAACAGCGGTCTCGAGGAAGATGGAGAACCCGATCGGCACGCCGATTTTTAACAGGCTTTTCCATGCACTCAAGGAAACACCCTGAAGCTGCCTGAAGATGCCGAATGGAGAGAACGGGTGATTGTTATGGATGATCACCATGGCGATGATGAGAACGGTCCAGTATGTAATCGCGGAAGCGAGGCCGGCGCCCACGCCCCCCATTCTTGGAAAGCCCCAGAATCCATAAATGAATAGCGCATTCAAGCCTACGTTCACCGGCAGGGTACTCAGCGTGATCACCATGGAAATTTTAGTTTGCCCCAGAGCATCGATAAAGCTGCGGAGCACGGTGTAGGCGAACAGCGGAATGATGCCGATCGATATGGCGGCGAGAAACTGGGAGGCAATCCGCCGAACTTCCGGCTCGAGGCTCATGGCTCCAAGAATGCCCGGTACAACGGCATACCCGATCCCAAGCACGACGATGGCGAGTAAGATGGACAGCCAGAGCGCCTGGTTAACTTGGTAAGCGACTTTATTTTCCTGACGCCCGCCAATGAGCTGCGAAACGATGGGGGTTATCCCCATCAGAATTCCGCTGAGGCCGGTTTGGACCGGGATCCAGATGCTTGTAGCGATCGCTACGCCTGCCAAGTCAGCGGAGCTGAATTTTCCGGACATGTTGGTGTCAAAAAAAGTAATGGCCGATAAGGCTAGCTGTGTAATCAGAATGGGGATAAGAATAATCGCGAATTGCTTCAGCTTTCCCCGTGTTGTAGTGGTCGGTTGCATGTGCGATGTGCCTTTCTTATTGTAGTTTTTATGACGCTGCCCCCATATTGTAGAGTCTTGCTAAGGATGGGAACAATAACTGGCTTATTGAGCGGCGAGCCAGAACTCAACCAGCGGTTGAATCGGAGTGCGTCAGGTTTGCATGTTCAGGGCCCGAAGCCCGGCCCTAATCTTCATCATAGCATCTGCTGTCAAGTAAGCTCACCGATCGATTTGAACGCAGAAAGGGCCGGCCCTGTTGATGGGCCGACCCTTAACGAATGGATAATTGAATTATTTATGAGTGACGCCTTCCGTATAACGGTTGGAAGCATTCCAGAGTAAATATTCATCGACGTTTGTATCCTTGAGGGCGCGAATCTGCTCCTCGATTTCCTTTTTACCGTACTTGGCATAATTTCCGCTTCCAAGCCAACTCGCGGTAAAGTCCTGAATCCAAGGCCGAATGATCGGTTTTTGATCTCCCAGCTCTTCCAGCTTTTTGTGGGTATCTTCCATGGAGCCTTTGATGGTCTGGTATGGAGCCTTATCCGGTACAGGGGAGCCGAACCAGCCTGCCGTGTAATGGCTTGGGTATACCATCGGGCTGATGATATCGACGTTCTTGGAAATTTTGACGAAGTCTTGGCCGATCCCTTCTGCCGCGGGTACCGAAGCAGCATACCCGAAGATGTCAACGGATACGCGTATGCCGAGCGGCGCTAGCTCTTCCCGGGCATATTGCACAAAATCGGATACCACGTCCACACGCGATTGATCCGTCTTGGTATATTTCAGGGAATCGGCACGTTTCTCAAAGCCCTCCGGAAAACGGACATAATCAAACTGGATTTCCTTGAATCCGAGTTTTGCGGCTTCCTTGGCGATTTCGATGTTGTAATCCCAAACCTCTTTGCTGTACGGGTTAACGAAGCTGTCGCCCCCGCCATTGGTCCAGACGCTGCCGTCTCCTTTACGGAAGGAAAGCTCCGGGTTTTTCTTGGCAAGGATGGTATCCTTGAACACAACAACTCTGGCGATCGGATAAATATCGTGTTTCTCCAGCCGCTTCATCAGCTGCTTGATGTCTTTGATAAAAGGCTGGGATTTACCGAGTTCCTTCAGCTTCGGATTATCGGTTTTGTACGTTATGTATCCTTCATCGTCCTTGATGTCGATGACCATCGCATTAAGATCGGTCTTGTCCATAAGATCCACGAGCTGATTCATTCTGGAGCCGCCTGCGCTATAAGCCGTTACATAAATGCCCTTGACTTTAGGCGCGTCAATCTGCGGATCGATTTCCGTCGTGTTTGGCTGAATGCCGGAGTGTCCTTGACCCTGGTTGTTATTTTGGTGCATGCCCTGAATTATGGCGGTATTTAACGAAGCCTGAAGTTTGGCGGGAAGATTGTTATCTTGCGGACTGGAACCGCCGAAGCCCGCGGACGCCAAGATGAATAAAGCCAAGATGATATTCATAATTACTCTCTCCCTTGTGTACATTCACATCATGATTATAAAGGAACGGATGCCTTCAAAAAGAACAGGATTGTTACAATCGACAATAAATTGGAAACGGCGGGTGAGCGTACTTAGTTCATTAAACGGGTCAAGGGCGTTCTAAACGCTAAAAATCGACATTTGTGGCAGTTGGCCGTGAACAACGTGTGAACATGGGGAGTGACTAGCATCGGAATATAACAGCCATAAAAGAAGGTGGATAGCGTTTACAGCAGCTTTACCTGCTTTGGTGGGGAATGACGTGCTTATAGAATTTACATTTATCCATAAAAAAATGCCGTTACTCACCGGTGAATTTTACCGGAGAATAACGGCACTTGTCGTGCGATATTTACGTGAAGCATTAAAATTAATGAAGCGGCGTTTGGTTCTGATGCTCGCAAATGCTGAACTGAATGATTTCAAGAGCGTCCTCCTGCTCCAGAATACTCAGCCCGTCCCTAAGAACGATCATGGAATTCAGTTCGTTCTGTCTAAAGAACGGTATCATTTCCGGGAACCACTTCATGACGATTTGTGACAATTTTACCGTTTCCATTTCCATAAAAATCACCCTTTCCTTCCAAATTGGTTAGGCAGGACGTTCTTTTGTAAAACGGAAAAACAATTAAAATTGGGCCAAAGCGATGCCCGGGAAAAGATCTCATGAATATTGTAGGAACCGCGCACCAATATTATACCACAAATTTACCATACCCTCACAGGTGGTAAATATTTAGTTCTTGCGGAATTGACCCATGACAGCCGTAGTTTCCACGATATTAACGAAGGCTAGGGGATCTGTCTCCGTAATGATTTGTTTTAGCTCAGCCAGCTCATATCGCGTCGTGACGGTCATTAGCATATCCTTTTCTTTATGACTGAAGGCCCCCTCGGTTTTGATCTTGGTTATACCGCGGGGGCGCTTAAGCAGCTTCTCCAGCAGGGCTTCCGTCTGGTTCGTGACAATAAAGACCGTAACCTTGATATGACTGACGTGGAGCATATCCACCATCTTTCCGGCAATATAGATGGAGGCCATGGAGGCGAGGGCCAGATTCCAGTCGTCTTCCAAATAGGCAACTGCCATAATGACGATGGCGTTCAGCGTCACGAGCACACTTCCAACGGGGAAGTCCCGGTATTTCGTAACGAGGGAGCCGATGATATCAAAGCCCCCGGTGGAACCGCCAACTCGAAAGGAGAGGCCGGTACCGAATCCGACAAGCACGCCGCCGAAAACGGAGGACAGCAGCATGTCGGTTGCAACCGGAGTAACCGGAATGAGCTCCAGGAATAGAGTTGTAACGATAACCGAGAGAACGCTGAGACCAACGAACCTTTTGCCAAGCTTGAACCAACCGGTTATAAGAATCGGGATATTGAGCACAAAATACATGATGCTGATATTTAGCGGCGTGAAATAGCCGATAATCAGAGCGACGCCGGAAACGCCTCCGCTGAGCAGATGATGTGGAATCAGAAACAAATTAAATCCGCCGGCGATAATGATGCCGCCGAACACGATCGAAAAATAGGTCCATAGACGCTTCAACATAGGAATCACCTCCCGGTTATTATGACTTCTTTAAGCTTGCTGGTATTCCAGAAATGTTTTGTGATATAATGTATTGGATATTCTTGAGTAGTCCGTTACATTGATAACTTTGCAAGCTTATCAGGATGATTATACATTAACCAGTCAACATGCTGGTGATAAGAGAAATATACCGGTTCACCTCGTGCAGAAAATCCTGCTGGCCGGGAAAGCCTATAAACGTCACCACTACTTAAGAATACAGAGAAGAAAGTGGAAGTCCACAGATAGAAGGAGTATGAACCTATTGAAAAATTTCGCAGATTTTGGCTTGGAGCCGCGCGTGCTGCAAGCAATTACCGAACTTGGCTTTGAGGAAGCCACACCGATCCAATCCCAATCAATTCCGATTGCCCTAACCGGCAAGGACATGATTGGACAAGCACAGACAGGTACTGGTAAGACAGCAGCATTCGGCCTTCCTCTTATCCACAAAATCGCCAAGGAAGAGGAGCGTATCGTCGCTCTCATTATGACGCCGACCCGTGAACTAGCCATTCAGGTTGCTGAAGAAATCGGTAAACTGTCCCGTTTTAAAGGAATCCGTTCCTTGGCTATTTATGGCGGACAGGATATCGGGCGTCAGATCCGCGCTTTGAAAAAGAAGCCTCAAATCATTATCGGCACACCAGGTCGACTACTTGACCACATCAACAGAAAAACCATCCGACTTGATGATGTCCAAACGGTTGTATTGGATGAAGCGGATGAAATGCTGGACATGGGCTTCATGGAAGACATCCAGTCGATCCTTAAGCTAGTTCCTGAAGAACGTCAAACCTTGCTGTTCTCCGCAACTATGCCGGCTAACATTCAGAAACTGGCTTCTCAGTTCCTGAAAGACCCTGAGCATGTATCCGTTATTCCTAAGCACGTTAGTGCACCTCTGATTGATCAAGCGTACATTGAAGTTCCTGAGCGTCAAAAGTTTGAAGCGCTGAGCCGCCTTCTGGATATGGAATCGCCTGAGCTTGCGATTGTATTCGGACGCACGAAGCGCCGGGTAGACGAACTGGCAGAAGCCCTGCAAAAACGCGGCTACTCTGCAGACGGTCTCCATGGTGACCTGTCCCAGCATCAACGTGATACCGTTATGCGTAAATTCCGTGACGGCAGCATTGATGTTCTCGTAGCGACAGATGTGGCTGCACGTGGTCTCGACGTATCGGGCGTTACCCATGTTGTGAACTTTGACTTGCCGCAAGATCCGGAAAGTTATGTACACCGTATCGGACGTACAGGCCGTGCGGGTAAAGAAGGTACAGCTTGGTCCTTCGTAACTCCTCGTGAGATGGATCATCTGTACTTTATCGAGCGTGTGACTCGTCACCGTATTCCACGTAAACCTTTGCCTACGATCGCTGAAGCTATTGAAGGTAAACAGCGCATTATCGCTGAACGTGTGCTTGAAATTATTGAGCAAGGTGAATTGACCGAGTATAAAGGTCTTGCCATTCAATTGCTGGAACAATACGATTCCGTACAATTGCTGGCAGCTGCAATGAAGATCCTGACTGGAGACAAAAAGGAAGGATCCGATATTCACTTGACTCCGGAAGATCCGATCCGTGCAAAACGCCGTAAGCCGGACATCCGCAGTGGTCGCAAGCCAAGCGGTGGCTATGGCGGACGCAGTAACAGCGGTGGTGGATATCGCCGTGAGGGTGGAAGCGGCAGCGGTGGTAACCGTGGCGGCTACTCCAAAGGTGGAAGCAGCAGTTATGGCAACCGCGATGGCGGTGGCTACAACCGTGACCGCAACAATAGTGGTGACCGTAAACCTCGTTCCTACAGCGGCGGCGAACGTCGTCCTAACCGGGGCGGAGACGAATAGTATTTAACGGTTAACTTCTTCTGAAATGAAGTAAACGAACATTAAAAGACGAAGCAGCTGCCCACACCAGGTGGAGCCGCGCTTCGTCTTTTGTTCATGTTTAAAGAAGATGCACCCAGGGTGCATCCCCTTTAAACTCGCAGTTTTAGAGCAATAACAGCCGATCTGTCTCACTTCACGATTCAAAGAGACATTAGATGTAGAATGTGCTGAGAATAATTACAAGGAGAATGAACAGAACCAGGACAATACCAACATTATTTCCGTAGCCGTAACCGCCGCCACCTTCACAAGACATACATAATCCCTCCTCTTTAAATTTGGAAATTCAAGTTTGTTGAACGGATTACGAGATATCGTATGGGGAAACCACGGCGATGGATTGGACATTCACCCAGGTGCGTTGAAATTAGGCTCTGGCAATGCATGTACCAAATAAGGTATATTAATAGATACATGCATGATTTGAGTGAGGAGGAAACGGATTTGGAAATGAAAGGAGCCATGGGTGGCTTATACAAGCTCACCGAGTGGATTACCCGAATTGCTTTTTCGAACATCTTGTGGGTTATTTGTACATCGCCTTTCCTGTTTATCGTTCTAACCAAATTCCTGATGGCCGTTCAGACACCGGAGGCGCATAATGAGCAGCTGCTGTCCAACTGGGTTCTGGGAATATTATCACCGTTTGTTTTGTTTCCGGCTACGGCGGCTTTATTTACCGTTGTACGCAAATGGGTAATGGGCAATCCGGATGTGTCCGTATTTAAAACGTTTTTCAAGGGTTATAAGGAAAATTACAAGCAGAGCATGATCGGCGGTATTTTTTATACGCTGCTGTTCGTGATTATGTACGTGGATTACACGGTTTATATGACGCAGCTTGATGGTTTCCAGCTTGTCGGCATTGTGATGCTCGTGCTGCTTATCGTGCTGTTTGTCTCCCTGTTCAATTTCTTCTCCATGGCCGTTCATTATGAGATGAAAACGACGCAGCTGTTGAAAAATGCGGTGCTGCTGACGTTGATTCGTCCGTTCCGCGTATTTTCGACTTTGATCGGAAGCGCTGTCTTGGCGTATATCGGCACGCAGATGCCGGTGCTGTTCGTGTTCTTCCTGTTCTGCCTGATGGCATTGTTCGCGTTCTTTAACTTCTATGCCACCTTCACCAAAATGCAGGAACAGCAGGAGAAGATGAAGAAAGCCGAGGAAGAGGAGTCCGAAACCGAACAAGCCCTTCTGGAAAGCATGGATTCTGCCAAAAAGGGAGAGAACGGATCGAAACCTTAAATAATGCGAGGTTTACTTTTCCGGCAAAACCCCCTATAATAAGACTACATCCTGCGATGTTCGTTTCGGTTTTCCGTTGTTTTGAACCAATGACGATGTCTAGGGAGATCTATACGTAATCGTGGCTGAAATGCCCTGTCTATATGACAAGGGGAATTCATAAGCGGTTCTGCGGTCACCCACCTGCTAATGCAGGTTCGAAGACAATGTTTACCGGACGGCATAGGCGGGTTTCGTTTAACCAATGAATGGGCACCTCTTTTATTTCGAATTCGAAGTGAAAGAGGTGTCTTTTTGCTATATATAAAGGTTTGCTGAAAGCATAAACAATGTTAAACTAGAGTATGGAAAGGAACGGTCATTTATAAAGGAGGAACGGTCTTTGTCATTAAAACGAGTTCTAATTGGTATCGTGCGCAGCTACGACGGCACAAGCGACCGTGCTAAAGATCCCAAGCTGAAGACGCGTTATTACAATCTTTCAAAAGAAAAGTGTTTTGAAGAGGTTTCCTCGACACTGAAAAAAATTCCGGGTTACAAAGTTCTGCATGAGGTTAAATCCGTGGGAGAAATCACGCTCGAGAAAAGAACCTCGTTTGGACGTACACTGGACATTACCGTATCCGTGCTCGGCATCAGTCCGGTTCGCAGCGCAGTTGATATGTATTCGGCGTCCCGCGGTTCCCTAGGGGATCTGGGAGCGAACTACCGGGTTATCTTGAACCTGTACGCTGTTCTGGATAAAAAACTGAGCAAGTATAAAGTGGATGCTTAGTAGAATAAGAAAAAGCGGGAGAGCTGCTCTCCCGCTTTTTAAAAGTGTGCAGTGTATGTAGCCTTTGGCGTGTTACCGCAAAGATTTTACTGCATCGATCGCGGCTTCGTAATTCGGGTGCTCCGTCATTTCACCAAGGTATTCTACATAGGTGATGGTATCGTTAGTATCCACGACGAAGATCGAACGCATGTCGAGCTGGAATTCCTTGATAAGCACGCCATACGCTTCACCGAAAGAACGCGATTTATAGTCGGATAGCGTAATGACCCGGTCAACGCCTGCAGCTCCGCACCAACGGGCTTGGGCGAACGGAAGGTCGGCACTGATCGTAAGGATCACCACATCATCGCCTAGACCAGCTGCTTCTTCATTGAAACGGCGCGTCTGAGCATCGCATACCCCGGTGTCGAGGGAAGGAACGACACTGATCAGCTTGATTTTACCGGCATAATCTTTAAGAGATACGTCTTCGAGCAGGTTTTTGCTCACTGTAAAATCCGGCGCGGCATCACCAGCCTTGAGCTGTGGTCCGATGAGTGTAATAGGATTGCCTTTAAAAGTGGCAGCTCCTGAACGTTCTTGAGCCATGAGAAATCTCCTCCTTGGATATCAAAGTTTGGTGATCAGGTTCATGGTACATTATAATCTTTTTAAAAAGGGAATGTCCACTATGGGGCACCCCTGCCTGGTTTAGGATGAGGAGGATGCTATGATATTCGTACGTTATGAAAATTGGAAAAGTTATTTGCGTTATTATCCCGTTACATCGCTGCTGCTTGTGATCAACCTGGTGATGTTTGTAATTACATCCTTTGACGGCGGTTCCAGAAACCCGGTTACGCTGCTGAAATATGGAGCTTTATCGGATTTGCCGCAGTTCGTTGATCAGGCATGGAGATACTTTACGGCGATGTTCCTCCATAACGGATTTGACCACTTTTTGTTCAACAGCTTCGCACTGCTGGTATTTGTTCCCCCGCTGGAGAGAATCATGGGGAGCTGGAAATTTGCCATTCTGTATCTGCTCAGCGGTGTTCTCGGTAATGTAATCGGATTGGCTTATTATGAGCGCATGGAGGACTATACCTTCCTTGTAGGCGCCTCAGGAGCCATATACGGAGCTTATGGCGCTTATCTGTACATCGCCCTGTTCCAGCGGCATGTCATGGATGAGTCGTCCCGCAAGACGCTGTTCACCCTGCTTATTCTGGGGATACTGTTCTCGTTTACACCAGGGGTCAGCCTTGTAGCACATGTCGGCGGATTGGTAGGCGGATTTTTCCTCTACGGTCTCATGATTCGATTATTTAAACGTCGAACATAATCGGACCTTAGAGGGTCTGTTATAATAGAATTGGATGATTTGATAAAGTCTTCAAGTCTTCTAGGGAATAAGAATGGAGCGATAAAAGGCGTGGAATTACGACAGTTGCAATACTTTGTAAAGGTTGCGCAAAAGGAACACGTTACCCAAGCGGCAGAAGAGCTTCATGTGGCTCAATCAGCCGTCAGCCGTCAAATACATCAGTTGGAAGAAGAGCTTGGTGTTAATTTGTTCATGCAAAAAGGCCGGAATCTGCAGTTAACGCCGGTTGGTCAGCTTTTTTGCAAACGGGTGGAGAGCATTATGAAGGATTTGGACCGTGCGGTCGTCGAGATACATGAATTTCTGGACCCGGAGCAGGGGGAAATCCGCATCGGATTCCCTCACAGCCTGGGCATCCATTTGATTCCGTCCATTGTGGCTGAATTCCGGAAGAAGTACCCGAACGTGAAGTTCCGGTTCAAGCAGGGGATGTTCCCGACACTGATCCGGGACGTGGTCGGGGCTGAAGTGGACTTGGCATTTGTGTCTCCGTTTCCGGATCGCCATGATCAAGTGGACGGAGATATCGTCTTGACAGAGGAGCTGTTTGCGATCCTGCCACCGAATCACCCGCTTGCGGGGGAGCAGACCATCAAGCTGGAGCAATTGAAGGAGGAGCGCTTTGTGCTGTTCAGCAAAGGCTACTCCTTGCGCCCGATCGTGTGGCATGCCTGCCTGGAAGCCGGGTTCACGCCGAAAATTGCTTTTGAAGGCGAGGAGACGGATACGATCCGCGGGCTGGTTGCGGCCGGCATGGGGGTCAGCCTGCTTCCTGAAATGGCGCTGTTCCAGACGAATCCGCTGCAGCCAGCACGCGTCCGGATCTCGGAGCCGAAGGTAACGCGTTCCATCGGTCTGATTCACCGCGCGGACGAGAAGCTGCCACCGGTTGCGCAAGCCTTCCGTGCGTTTTTGCTTCAATATTTTGGCATTGATCCGTCGCCGAAAAAGGAAGGTGCAGGGACTGACGCATCAACTCCCTAACCTGGCTTCATTAATCAAAAATAACATATAAAAAAGAGGGCTTTCCTTCTCCACCCATCCATGGTAGAGAGGAAAGCCCTTTGTTGTTGTGCGTATTGGTTTATTCCCGGTTGCTCGTAAAGATCATGATATACCGGATCAACTCGAGCAAAGAGATCAAGGCTGCAGCGACGTAGGTCAGGGCCGCGGCGTTCAATACTTTAGCAACTCCGCGTTCTTCGTCATTGGCGATATAGCCTTCTTGAACCATCAGCTGACGGGCACGGTTACTTGCGTTAAACTCGACCGGCAGAGTGACAAGCTGGAAGGCAACGGCGCAAGAGAAGAAGATAATGCCGAGACCGACCAGGTTCATGGCTTGGAACAGGAATCCGGCAATCAAGAGAAACGGAGCGATACCCGATGCGAAGTTAACGACCGGGAACATCTTGTGACGGGCTACAAGCATCGGATAGTGCTCGGCATGCTGGATCGCATGGCCGACCTCGTGACAAGCAACGGAGACGGCCGAGATGGTACGTTCATAATAAACGGGCTCTGACAAGCGCACAACGCGTTTGGTCGGATCATAGTGGTCGGAGAGTGTGCCTGGCACCGGTTCAATCGGCACGTCGTGGAGTCCGTTGGCATCCAGCATATGCCGGGCCGCATCGTATCCGGTCATGCCGGTGCTGTTCTCAACCTTGGCCCATTTGTTAAATGTGCCTTTAACCCGGAATTGAGCCCAGAGCGAGAATATAAAAGCGATAATAATGAGAATAAACATCCAGTCAGAATACATATATCATACCCCCATACAAAGTTGTTATTTGGTTCTTCACCATTTACATCGAAGTGAACTGGTTCAGCAAGATTTGTAGCGACTCGATGCAAGCAGCCCCTTTAGGAAGAATGTTAGCTAGTACCTCCCGGGCTTGACTTGGCTTTAATTCACTTAGAAGCGGGTTGAGTTCCTTCACATCCCGTTCCAGCTGTTTCATCTGTATTTCGAGCTTAGTTAGCTTCTCCGTCATTTCGGAATCATCGGGAACCGACTTCCAGCGATCCAGCCTCTCCTTAATCTCATCGAGAGTATATTTCTCTTGCTTTAACTGATTAATACGTTCGAGAGTGCTTAAGGTTTCAGAACTGTACAACCGGTAGTTTTTTAACGTCCGTTTCTCAGGGGAGATCAAACCCAGCTTCGTATAATAGTCAATGGTTCTTTCGCTGATTCCGGCAACCTTGGCCAGCTCACCGATCCGGAAAAGGTTTCCTCTCGTGATCCCCATCATTCATCACCTCACAAGCTTTCATTGAATGGACATTAATGAATGCATTTATATTTTCATTTTAATAGAAATATGATACATGATCATGAACCATACAGTCAAACGTCATAGTTGTGACAAAAAACCTTGAAGCTTAGTCTTTACTTATACTATACAGGATGTTAGACGATTTGCACTGTATGCACTTAATGTTAGATTATATTACATAACTGAAGTTTATTTTGAAAAAAACCGTTGCGGATTTTCATTCTCCCCCCTATAATGACAATATGAATTCAAGGTTATGTTATATTAGTTTACATTAAGGGGAGTGTAAAACATGAAAAAAAGATGGCTAGGTTTAATGGCGGGAGTAATCGCATTGCTTGCATTCCCGGCGAGCGCGTTTGCCGCTGATGGGGGAGCCACGAATGTTGAATTAACGGCTGGCTTGAACTCCGTGTTCGTATTCTTGGCAGCATTGCTCGTATTCTTCATGCAAGCAGGGTTCGCACTGCTGGAAGCCGGATCGGTTCGTATGAAGAATGCAGGCCACGTTGCAGGTAAAACCTTCCTGACCTTCGGCATTTCAATCGTCGCCTTCTGGGCGCTAGGGTTTGGCCTAGCATTCGGTAACGGAAACAGTTTTTTCGGATTTGAAGGTTTTTTCTTAAGCGGTGACAATGCGGCCGGCTCTTTTGATTCCTTGTCCGCTTACGATGTGCCAACAACCATTATGTTTCTGTTCCATTTATCCTTTGCAGCCGTATCCTTGGCTATCGCTTGCGGAGGTATGGCAGAACGGGCGAAACTCAGCGTTTATATCGTGTTCGGATTGCTGTTCACCATCGTGATTTACCCGATTGTTGCTCACTGGGTATGGGGCGGCGGCTGGCTCGGGGCTCTGGGTATGCAGGACTTTGCCGGATCGACGGTCGTTCACTTGACAGGCGCTACAGCGGCGCTCGTGGCTACCGTTCTTCTGAAGCCTCGACTTGGCAAATATAATAAGGACGGGAAGCCTAACAGCATTCCGGGTCACAACCAAGTTTTATCGGTACTCGGCGTTTTCATCATCTGGATCGGCTGGTTCGGTTTTAATCCAGGCAGCACGATCTCCGCACTCACGGACGGCTTCTTCGGTTTTGTGGCATTAAATACGAATATCGCAGCTGCGGCAGGTGCGCTTGCGGCGTTGCTGATCTCTTGGGCGGTTCTGGGCAAAGCGGACATTCCCAGCATGCTGAACGGTATTCTCGCCGCATTCGTTGCGATCACAGGGGCTTGTGCATTCGTGGAACCTTGGGCGGCTGTCGTTATCGGTGCAGTAGCCGGTACGATTACCTTCTTTACGGCTCAGTGGTTTGACCGCAAAGGCATTGATGATCCTGTATATGCATTCTCCGTACATGGTATTGCCGGTATGTGGGGTGCCGTATCCACCGGTTTGTTCGCAGCACCGAGACTTGTTGAAATTACAGGCGTAGGCAAAGAAGGCTTGTTCTACGGCGGGGGCTTCGGTCAGCTTGGCGTTCAGCTTTTGGGCCTGGTCGGCACCTTTGCATTCGTTCTCGTGATCTCATTCATCATTCTGTATATCATGAAAGTTACGATGGGTATCCGCGTAACGGAGGAAGAAGAATTGGTGGGTCTTGATATCAGTGAACACGGAACTTACGGATATCCGGAGCAAATGAAACTTCTGGCGGAATCGGAAGGGAAGTCCCCTGAGTTTCGTTCCGGGGGCAAAGCGGTACCTGGAAGCGACACGGCTTTATAAGTACTAAACTCTAAATAGTTCATGAATATGTAATAAGGAGGCCGCGGCATGAAACCTCTGAAATCCGTCAATCTGTTTCCGGTATTCTCGGAAATTCAGACAGCAGCAACAGCCCAGCAATTACGAGATGAACGGATCGTTTGTCAGAACCATCTGATCGAGATGCGTTATGACATGGAGCTGAGAGAGTGGATCGCATCCGTCAATACGATGCACGATCTGATTGGACAGCGTGCCGCGGCAATCTGTGAGCAGGACATGTGGGAGGCTGGCTTGGGCCGGCCTCCTGCGCGTTATGCGTTTGTTGCTTTTGGCAGCAGCGGAAGACAGGAAGCGACGCTGTGGAGCGATCAGGACAACGGTTTGATCATTGGCGATGAGCTGGAGGAGGATCAGCTTCCCTTTTTTCGGGAATATGGCCTTCGGCTGGTGAATCTGTTGGAGTATGCAGGCTATCCCAAATGTTCGGGAAAGGTGATGTGTTCCGAACCCTTATGGAGCAAAAAGCTTGGCGATTGGAAAAATCAGATTAGCGAGTGGTGTGGAGATCAGCAGTGGGAGCCGATTCGCAATTTCATCATCGCTTCGGATCTCCGTCATATAGCGGGAGATGGCGAGCTATCGGAGGCTTGGACCGACCATTTCCGGAGCTCGGTCGAGCTGCACCCGAACATCGGCTATGCCGTACTGCGAAACACGGTCAAGCACAAGGCAACGCTTAATGTTATGGGGCGAATTGTGACGGAGCGGTTTGGTGAGCATGCCGGTGAATTTGACGTAAAGTATGGCGTCTACATTCCCCTTGTGAACAGCATCCGCACGATGGCGCTGCAAAGAGGCATCACCGAAACCTCGACGCAAAAGCGGATGGAGAAGGTCATGCTGCTTGAGGGCGGCAATTTGCTGCTGGAAAGCGTACAGCGTGCTTTCTTGACGGCTCTTCGATTGAGGAATAACACGCCCCATCGGGTGGAGAACGGGCTGATCACCAGCAGCGGGTATATTTCGCAGGAGCAGCTCAAGAACAAAACCATGCAGTACGAGCTTCGCGATACGCTTGGTGTTGTCAGACGGATACACCGGTCATTGCAGCGAGAGCACCGTTTTGCGGAGAGGAGGAAACCATGACTGAACCGGGACAATCGAACGGGGGCTTCTGGAGATCGCTCCGTTCGGGTAACTTTAATTCAGCCATCGCTTCCATGCGCGGGGCGCAGACAGCGCAGCAGCTGGCCTTCATCCGATCCCAGATGAAGGATAACCGGAGGCCGGAGGTGCTGGGTACCCCGCTGGACGAGCTGGAGGTTGTCGTATTTGATCTCGAGACGACGGGGTTCAATCACCAGCACGGTGATGAAATTTTGTCATTCGGTGCAACCAAGGTCATCGGGGAGCAAGTGATTGAGAACGAAACCTTTCATATGATCGTTAACAGCGGTGCTCCTGTTCCTCCATTCATTGCTGAGCTGACAGGAATTACGCAGCATATGGTTGATGCAGCCCCGCCTTTAATGGAGGGGCTGCATGATTTCATGGCTTTTATAGGAGGCAGGGTGCTTGTTGCCCATGCCGCTGCGCATGACCGCGGATTCCTGAACGCAGCCTTGTGGAAGACATCGAAGGTTCGATTAACCCACCGGCTCCTTGATACGATGATGCTTGCGCAGAGATTATATCCTGAGCAGAAGGATTACAGTCTGGATGAGCTGCTGCGAAGCAGCGGCATTCCGGTGGAGGGCAGACATCATGCTCTGTCCGACGCGCGCATGACCGCCCGGCTGTGGGCGGATTATATGCAAGAAATTCAGGCGCGCGGCCATGCAACCACGCTTGGGGATTTGTATGTCTATCTAAGCGAGGCGTAAACCCCGAGCATGATGGCTGCACGCGATAGCTCATTATTCTATTTGGATTTTGCAAGGAATCGGGGCGAGGGAATAGCATTCCGATCCCGGACGTCCCCAGGAATTGGATGGCAGATCGCTGGTTAATTCTGAGGCTTCTGTTCCCCGAATAATTTTGTAGGCATGAAGCTGCAGTGGTTTCAAGCCGGGGGCATATGAAGTTGAAGCTGCAGGAGAGCCGATGGCATATACCTGAAGCAGTCCGCCGAAGGATGGAAGCTGCAGCAGATCCTCTTCGGACGGCTCAGGGGATGTATGCGGGTGACTGTGAAACAAACCGACGATTCGTTTTTCAGTCAAAACCAAGCGGGTCCATTGAACAGGATCCAGAAGAAAAGAATGCAGCGGAAACTCCGCTGTATTTTTTACGGGAATAAATTGTGTAACGGTTACCGATCGGCTTGTTGCGCTGGAGTGCCCGATAAGGACACCACAAGCTTCCTCTGGCAGACAATGATACGTATAGTCCGATATATGCTGTTGTACCGCCGCGTGCAGCAGAAGCTGCTCCAGGGCCGTGTCAGACGGGTTCATCTTTTTCCCTCCCGGGCTGTAATTGGAGTCGATCGCGTGTTTGAAAGATTAGGGTTTCAGGGTACAATAGGGACTATAACTAAGTTTAGCAAAGGAACCTATACCTATGAAACGAAACATAATCATTATCGTCCTGCTTGTTGTCGCGGCAGGCGCTGTAATCTATAATCAAGCCGGCGACAATATCCAGGCCGTCTTCATGCAGGAGAAGCCGCTCCCGACGGAGACAGGTGCCAAGGCCGGGCTGCTTGCCCCTACCTTCACGTTAAAGGGGATGGACGACAAGACATATTCCGGCGGCGGAGCGCGCGATAAAGCGATGGTCGTCAATTTCTGGGCATCATGGTGTGAACCGTGCAAGCAAGAAGCCCCGGAGCTTGATAAGTTGGCAGCGGAATATGCAGATGAGCTGGAAATTTACGGCGTGAACGTGTCCAAGTATGACAATGAGAAAAAAGCGCGTCAATTCGTTAAGGATTTTGAACTCCGGTATCCGATCCTTCTCGATCCCAAAGGAGAAGTGTTCGAGGAGTTGTATAAAGGCCAGGTCTTCCCGACAAATGTGCTGATTGATCGAAACGGCGTGATCCAGGAAATCATTCTTGGCGCTCCGGATCCCAAGGATCTTCGCAAAAAGGTAGCCAAGCTGTTGAATTAATTGTGAAGCGAAAAGCGGCGGAAACACCAGGAAACACCAAAAAAAGCGCGGCCACCATGTATATGACATGGCGGATACGCGCTTTTTATATTGAACGCAGCCTTAGTGATTAACCAACCCTTGTCTGGCCGCGGACTCATGCACCTGTTCCGGTGAGATTTGGCCGAGGAGCGCATAGCGCATACTGTCCACCAGCGCTTCCCAGCTCGCCTCAATGACGTTGCTGGAGACCCCGACGGTGTTCCAGGAATTCTCAAAGTTCTTGGATTCGATCAGCACCCGTACTTTGGCTGCCGTCGCATCCTTGTCATCCAGCACCCTTACCTTATAGTCAGCAAGATGCATTTCCTTAAGTGTCGGGAAGTATTGGACCAGCGCTTTACGCAGCGCGTTGTCAAGCGCATTGACCGGACCGTTGCCTTCTGCCGCGGTGTAGATGCTCTCGCCGGCAACGTTGACTTTGACGAAGGCTTCGGAGACGACGGGCTGGCCGGCTGATTTCTCTACCAGCATTTTGAAGGATTCAAAGGTAAACAGTTCCTTGAGCTCTCCGTTCGCTTCCCGAAGAAGCAGCTCCAGGGAGGCATCTGCGCCCTCGAATTGGTACCCTTCATGTTCAAGATCCTTGATCTTTCCGATAATATGCTTGGATTGTTCACTAGCCGGATCAAAGTCAAGACCCATGTCCTGCGCCTTCGATACGATGTTGCTCTGTCCTGCGAGCTCGGAGACCAGCACGCGCTGCTTGTTTCCGACCTTCTCCGGTTCGATATGCTCGTACGTTCTGGAATCGCGGAGGATCGCCGAAACATGGATGCCTCCCTTATGGGCGAAGGCAGCGTTACCCACATACGGCTGGTTGACCGGCATATTGACGTTGGCGATTTCACTGATATACCTTGCGGTATTTGTCAGCGTGCGGAGGTTATCGTCTCCGATGCACTCGTAACCCAGCTTCAACTGCAGATTCGGGATGATGGAGCACAGGTTCGCATTTCCGCAACGTTCCCCGTAACCGTTCATCGTTCCCTGCACATGCTGGACACCAGCCTGTACGGCACTTAAGGTGTTGGCAACAGCAAGCTCGCAATCGTTGTGGGTGTGAATGCCGAGCGGAGCGCCAGGTAATGGACCCGCTAAAGATGTCACAATGCTCGAGATCTCGTGCGGGAGACTGCCGCCGTTCGTATCGCACATGACAAGCCAATCAGCGCCTGCCTCCCGTGCTTTGGACAATACGGCAACAGCATATTCGGGATTGTTCTTATATCCGTCAAAAAAGTGCTCGGCATCAAAAATCACTTCGAGGCCTTTTTGCTTCAGGAAGGCGATGGAATCATAGATCATGGCCAGATTCTCTTCGAGTGTCGTCTGAAGCGCGGTATGGACGTGGAAATCCCATGACTTCCCGACCAAAGTGGCCGCGGAAACGCCGGATTCCAGAATTCGAAGCAGATTGGCATCCTGGTCGGCAATGGAGCCTTTGCGGCGCGTGCTGCCAAACGCTGTTACTTTTGAGGTTAGACCGAGATCCTGGACTCTTTTGAAAAATTCGATGTCCTTGCTGTTGCTTCCCGGGATACCGCCTTCAATATAATGAACACCAAGAGCATCGAGTTTCTTGGCGATTTTGACCTTGTCGTCCGCCGACAAGCTGATTCCTTCGCCTTGGGTTCCGTCGCGAAGTGTCGTATCAAAGATGGAAATGGACTTAGACATGATGTCCTCCTTTGGGTGTCCGGGATTGGACCGCATTGTTTATAATTTTGTATTATAGCATTTCTTTGCGGGAAAGTAACAGAGTAAAAAAACAAACGACCGATAGGGGCTTATTCTTGACCCCTGTTAAGGGGAACGGTATGCTGGAGGCGTTAGGCTGGTAGCCATGCGTTCATAATCCTACGAACAAGACGTTAGTGGCACTCTTAATGTCTAAACAAGTTATAATGGAATGGGGCTTATGCGATGATTCAATATTCTAATGATAAGGTGACGGTTTTTCAGAGTGCGTTATTCCAAACAACTTCAACGGTCATCGAGCTGGATGAATGTGTCATTATCATGGATCCGAACTGGCTGCCGCACGAAATCCGTGAGATTCAGGAGTTTGTTAAGGCAGTCCGGGGAAACCGAGAAATATATCTGATCTTCACGCATGGGGACTATGACCACATTATCGGCTACAAGGCGTTTCCGGACGCCAAGACGATCGGGAGCGCGGGACTCAGGGATCATCCGGAGAAAGAGAAGAAATTGAAATTAATACGTGAGTTTGATGCTTCCTATTATATTACTCGCGATTACCCCATAGAATTCCCCCTGCTTGACTTCGTTATCGAGGAAGATGGGCAGCAGCTTATCCTCGGCTCTGCAACCTTGACGTTCTACAGAGCGCCCGGACACACGAAAGACGGCCTGTTTACCTTGGTTGACTCCGTTGGCGTATTTGCTGCGGGTGACTATTTATCCGATTTTGAGCTTCCCTTTATTTACGACAGCGCACTGGACTACGATGAAACGATTCGCAAAGCTTCATGGATTCTGAAGAAACATCCGGTATCCCTGCTGATTCCGGGGCATGGCCGGCATGCGACAAGTCGTTCCGACATGGAGCGAAGAGTGGAGACAGCCCGGAGCCACCTGGAACGTCTGCGACAGGCGGTTATGCATGGCGATGATGCGGCGCTTGACCGGCTGCAGCAGGAGCACGGATTTGTATCCGAATTTACAGCGGCATGTCATAAAGAAAATGTAAGAATCATTCAAACCGAGCTCGAAAAAGAGGCCGGCAATTTAGAATAGGAAGAACCGTACCAAAAGAAAGAAGGAATTCTGCGTGGGACATATCGACAATTATTATCCGGCCAGCGGCCGCGTTATACTTCATGTGGATATGAATGCATTTTATTGTTCTGTACACGAAGCGGAGGAGCCGGAGCTCTACCGGGGCAAACCCACGGCTGTTGCAGGCAGCATCGAGCTGCGAAAAGGCGTCATTGTTACCTGCTCCTATGCGGCACGGTCGCTCGGGATCCGCACAGGAATGAACGTGAGACAGGCGCTGCGGATTTACCCTGACCTGATGATCATCCAGCCAAATTTTCATCTGTACCGCAAGTATTCCAATGCATTCATGAATATAGCTTATGCATATACGCCGCTGCTGGAAGCGACTTCGATTGACGAATGTTACCTGGATATAACGGGATCGAAGCAGTTCGGCACCCCCCTGGATATCGCCCGGGAGATCCAGGAGCGCATACGCGAGGAGCTGTCGCTGCCTTGCTCTGTCGGCATTGCTCCCAATAAATTGCTGGCCAAGATGGCCTCGGACATGAAAAAGCCCAACGGGCTGTCCGTGCTGCGGATACGGGATGTCCCGCAGGTGCTCTGGAACAGACCCTGTGCAGAGCTGTTCGGCATCGGGAGCAAGACGGCCGATAAGCTGCGTAAGCTGAACATCCAGACCATCGGACAGCTCGCCGCTGCCGATGAAGGCCTGCTGACCTCGACATTTGGCGTGATGGGGTCATGGATGAAACGGGCAGCCAGCGGCATCGACCATGCTCCTGTCAATGCGGAGCGGGAACAGAGCAAATCGATCGGACACACGACCACGCTCCCGCAGGATGTTACATCGGCGGAGGAGGCAAAAAGGGTGCTCCTGAATCTGAGCGATCAGGTAGCGCGCCGGCTCCGCAGGCAGGGTCTGATGACCAGCGGCATACAGATCACGCTGCGCACACCGGATATGAAGACCATTACCAGGTCGAGGCATCTAGCCATTCCGACGGAAAATACCGAGGATATCTACCGGGAAGCATGCGAGCTGTATAACCGGCATTGGAAGCAGGATAAGCCCCTCCGTCTTCTAGGCGTTACGCTGCAGCAGCTTATCGCGAAGGAGGAATCCGCCATTCAGCTGGATTTGTTCGATTACGAGAAACAGCCGAAGAAAGAATCGCTCACCCGGGTTATGGACGAGCTGCGCAATAAATTCGGTGAGAGTGCAGTGCTGACCGCCGGCATGCTGGGAGATGACCCCTCGTCCTTAATCCGCAATCATAAGCGGAGAGGTACATCTTTACAGATGGATTTTGCAAGGGAACTGGGGAACGATAATAAAAATGCCGATCAGCCGACCTCGCAGGACCCGGACCGCGATTAGCCGTTTTTTGATAGTTGAAGGTCCTTCATTTCCTTTGAGCACAACTGATTTTTGTCGGAAAATGTTAGGAAATTTATTTGTATTCCTAAAAAAATTGTATTAATATATGTAGATGGTGGCGGGAGACCGTCAGCTTATACTATGTTTATAGAGATGTTTATAGATATACAGGAGGAAGAGAGACTATGGCGAAGTTTACTTGGGTAGATAAAGATACCTGCATCGCTTGCGGCGCATGCGGCGCAACGGCACCCGATATTTACGATTACGACGACGAAGGCCTGGCAGAAGTCATTTTTGACGGAGACAACAACCGCGGGGTAACCGAAATTCCGGAAGATATGCATGACGATATGCTGGATGCCTGCGACGGCTGCCCAACAGATTCAATTCGGATTGCAGACGAGCCGTTTAACGCAGAATAACCAATACCGCTTTAAGCCCTGATATTCCATCTTGAACTTATACCGACGCCCTCTGCCCGACAAAGGCAGGGGGCGTTTTTTCGTACCCTACACTTCATACATAATTGGAGCAATTATACCGATATACAGGATAATAGAGGTAAAAATGTCATAAAAGGAGGCTCCCGAATGAATAATTCGCTGTACCTCAAAAGGTATGTGGAGACGCATCCTGATAATAAAATGGCCTGGTACCTGCTGGGCAAGGAGTATGAGCAGGCCGGTGAACAAGGCAAGGCAAATTACTGCTATAACAAGGCCGAGGGGGTCTATGAAGCCTTCGAGCTTAGCCAGGTCCCGTCCGATATATGGAAAAATTACGAACAGCGCTTATTGGAGATGGAGAGGGACAAGGACCGCAGGCGAAAAAGAACCCGGCGTTTGCTTGCTGCGCTGGTGTTATTGCTGCTCGTTTTTCTTCCTCCGGCCCAGGCGCCGGGCTCCGTTCCCGGGGATGTGGCATCAGATGTGTTCCCGCCGAATGAGCCGGTATCCGCCTCGGCCGTTAACAAAGAGAAGCGGGATTCGCGTAAAGAACCGCTGTACACCGCCGTTGCTTCCGGCCAGGGGAAAGATTCCGCCGGAGCCCTGTCCTTATTGCTCCGGCATCCGCAGGCATTGCCGAATTGGTCGGTTGCGCTTGGGATGAAGCCATCGGGCAAATGGCTGTTATGGAGCAAGGACATGGAACGTTTATACGGATTGCATCGGGATGCTAAGGGCGCTATTGCGATCCAGCCATATGAAGGAGCTGTATTGGAGTGTGATTGCGAGCCTGCGGATAGTTCGCAGCTTAAGCGGAGCGCGGGGCAATGGGCGGATCTGCAAGTCGAGACGGCCGTGCTGCAGGAAGCGGTCAGCCAGTATAAGGCTCGGCATGGACGCCTGCCTAAAAGCTTGAATGAACTGACGCACCCGTATCCGAACAATTGGCTGTCCGGCCGTTCGAAAGCGATGGAGGAGATGTTCGGAGCTTTAATGAAGCATAAGTCCCAAGGAACTGGCGGCCCAGAGGACCAACCGGGACAGCAGCCGCCTTGGAACGACCCGGAAGAGCCTGGATATTGGGGGACTTCGCCGAACGGGGATCCTTTTTTTGAGCAGCCGCTTCAGGTCATCATTGACCGGAAACGTCATCGGCTGGCCGTCGTGAGCGGCACCGTCATGCTGCGCAATTATGCGGTCGGGCTCGGAGGAGTGAAAACGCCGCTGGGTGATTTTCATATCAATGACAAAGTTGTTAATCCGAACGGGACCACAAAGGGCCCCTATGGGACGCGGGGAATGCAGCTGTCCGATACGTTGTACGCGATACATGGTACGCTGGATGTGGACAGTATCGGAGCCAATGAATCCGAGGGCTGCATTCGTATGCTTAAGGAGGATGTAGAGGAGCTGTTTGATCTGGTTCCGATGGGAACCGTCGTAAAAATTCGAGAAGGGGTTCTGCCCGAGAGCCTGTGGACGCCGAAAGAGCGTTTTAAGCTCAAGCATGCCCAGGGGCAGACCAACCCGGGCAAGGTGTATCACTGGCTGGATTAAGGCTGGGCGATCACAATCAGAACGATAATCAGGATAATAAGAAGAGCAATGCCGGAGCTGATCCATAGTATGGCCTTCTTATTAACCTCTTCTTTTTTCTGCTGCAAGGTTGGAGGCTTACGTTTGGCTGACATGTCTTTCCCCTCTTTCTCTCATGATCGTAAAATATGATTTGTACAATCTTCCTTTATTGTAAGGGGTTTGTCCCGAAATTGCCATATCGCTTTCTCGCCAGGACGAACGCCCCGGTTTATGCTGAAGAACTTTCTTTTTGAGACAGAAACGGATAAACTGAAGGATAGAGAAATAACTGGATGAGAGGAAGAGTGGATGTGCTGTACCGCAACATAGGCAAACCTATATTTTTTAAACTCGACCCCGAAAAAGCCCACCACCTTGTGGTTGGCGGCCTTGGACGTGCCTCCGGCGTGGTTGGCGCAGACGCTGTCATGCGAGGGATGTACGGTGTTAGCGAAACACCGGATTTGGCAGTGGACCTGTTCGGTCTTCATTTCCCGACACCGGTCGGACTTGCCGCCGGATTGGATAAAAATGCTCAGGCCGTCAAAGGATTCTCCTCCATCGGCTTCGGATTTATGGAAGTAGGCACGGTGACCCCGAAGGGACAACCGGGCAACGAACAGCCGCGCTTATTCCGCCTTCCTCCGGACGAGGCACTCATCAACCGGATGGGCTTCAACAACGAAGGGGCCGAGGCGATGGCAAAAAGGCTGTCTGCACTCAAGGAACGCCGTATTCCGGTTGCCGTCAACATCGGGAAGAACAAGGCGACCCCGAACGAGAAAGCCAACGGTGATTACGAAGCTTGCATTCAAGCTTTATTTCCGTATGGCGACTTTTTTGTTGTCAACATCAGTTCACCGAACACGCCGGACTTGCGCAGCCTTCAGCATGGGAGCGAATTGTCATCCTTGCTGGAAGCCGTAAAGAACGAAATGTCCCGCCAAGCCAAGATTCATGGAGGCGAGAAGGCCGTCCTGGTGAAGATTGCGCCGGATGTAAGCGATGAGGAACTGGAATTCATGGTAGATACGATTCGTGCAAGCGGGGTTTCCGGCATAATCGCCACGAATACGACGCTTTCGCGGAAGGGCCTGACGCACAGTAACGCCAAAGAAACCGGCGGCCTTAGCGGGAAACCGCTGCGTAACCGGTCAACGGAGATTGTATCCCGGATATATAAGCAGACCGACGGTACGCTTCCAATTATCGGGTCTGGCGGAATTTTTACGGCAAGTGATGCTTATGACAAAATACGCGCGGGCGCAAGCCTGGTGGAAATTTATACAGCACTTATCTATGAAGGGCCCGAGGTGAACCGCAAGCTTCATTCCGGTCTCCGGGAGCTGCTTGCACGGGATGGCTTCAGCCATATTTCCGAAGCCGTCGGGGCTAATCATCGGTAAAGGGGTAAAGACAGGAGGCAAGGCGATGGACGTTAGAGACTGGGGGACATTTTTGCTTCCGTATGAGCAGACCGTTGAGGAATTGAAGGTTAAATTCAAGACGATGCGTTCCGAACTGAAAAAGCGGGAGGAATACGCACCTATCGAATTCGTAACGGGTCGGGTCAAACGGATCTCGAGCATACTGGACAAGGCGAAGCGCCTCGATGTGCCGATGGACGAGTTGGAAACCGGGATTGAGGATATCGCAGGCATTCGGATTATGTGTCAGTTCGTGGAGGATATCCGGAGGGTAGCCGAATATATCCGGGCACGGAAAGACCTGACCGTATTATATGAGAAAGATTACATTACCAATTTCAAAGAGAGCGGCTATCGGAGCTTTCATATGATTATCGAGTATCCGGTGCAAACGGCTCTGGGGCAAAAGAAAGTGCTCGCCGAAATTCAGATCCGTACGCTGGCCATGAATTTCTGGGCGACGATTGAGCACTCGCTTAGCTACAAGTACCGGGAAAGTCTGCCGGATGACATTCGGGCACGGCTGAAGAAAGCCGGAGAAGCGGCGAATACGCTGGATACGGAAATGTCGAGCATCCGGGAGGATATATTGGAGGCGCAGCGGCAGTTCGAGGACGATTCCAATATTACGACACAGGTGCTGAACGCGATACACAAGCTGTATTTCTTCCACCTCGTCAATGAAGCGATTGCTTTTCAGAGCCGGTTTAATGCGATATTTCAGGATCATGACATGGATGCGATGAAGGTGCTTCTGGACGAGGTGAAGGAGCTGCTGGCCGAAGCCAAGAAGAAAGTAAACGAACATGAGCTATGACCCGCTGTATGTCGCTTACCTCGTCTACTTTAACCGGGATCAAGACTACTTCGAATGCCATGAGGTGCTTGAGGAACTGTGGCTCGCGCGGGAGCGGGATCCAAGGTATAAGGGGCTTTTGCAAGTGGCTGTCGGGCTTTTTCATTTCCGGAACAACAACGTAAGAGGAGCATACAAAATGTTCACAAGCGCTGTATCCCGCCTCGAGGGTTATCCCGGCGATGAGCTGGGGATCTCGATGGGGAGGCTGGTGAGCGAAGTACGGGAATACGCCAAACAGCTGTCGTCGTATAGCGTTCATCCATTCCCCTATAGGGATTTGACGATCGAAATTGGGGATACTGAGCTTAAGCAGGCAGTTCAGTTGGCATCGGAGCGGATCCAGCCGAACATTCCGCAGCGGCAAAAGCCGGAGCGGGCACATTCCAAGTAGCCCTAGGAACAAGTGAAAAAAGAGCTGCCCGTCTGTAGAGGGATCTACTTTTGGGCAGCTCTTTTTATATGAACGTACAGAATCAGGATTCGGTACCTTTATATTTGTCATCGATGAACTGTTTGATTTCCTCGACGGATTTTCCTTCGTCATGGAGCCGTTTGGCATCCTGCAGTTCGGTCAGGCAGATGCCGCATTGGGCGCCATGGTCCGTCCATTTGACTTCGCCGTCCTTGTTCTCGGCAATAAAGCAGCGGTGGAGGGAATCATGGTAGCCGTTCTCCTCATCCATGCAGCCGCAATAGCATTTGATTTCCTTAATGATGTCCTCTAGTTCACCGACCGTGGCATAGGTTGCCTGCGTATTGTCGGTATAACTCGACAAGAACTCCGGCATAACCGTCAAGCTGGCCGTTGTCTCATATCGTTCCGAATCGGCGCCGTGCTGATGCCCGGCAGCGGATTCTTTACCGCCGCATGCGGTCAGCAGCATGCCCGAAATGACGAAGGTAAAGAGGATGGCGCGAGTGCGGTTCATTTCGTCACGCTCCCTTTATACTTATCCAGGAATTGCTTGAAATCATCGATGGAGTAGCCTTCACTGGAACCTTCCGGTTTCAATCCGCCGACCATGCGTTCTTTCTCTGCACCGTTCTCGAAGTAGACCAGCGTCGGGGTAAACTCGATGTTGTACTCTCTCCAGCCTTCCTGATACTCGCGAAGATTGTACTGGTGCATCGTAATGCCGGCATCATCCGCCAAAGGCATCAGTTCCGGGGTCGTCGCACGGCAGTGCGGACAGTCGGATGCAAAGAAGTACACAAAGAAGTTCTCTTTGTTGTCGACCTTGCTCTTCAGCTGATCCGGCAATATAACTTGCTGGTAGTTCGGATCATTAAGGAGCTCTTGCGTAGCCGGGTTCAGGCTGGAGACCTTCTTACCGCCGTACAATTCGCTTGCTTCTCCTTGACCGTTCAAGAAAATGAGTGCAGCAATCAATAAGACGAAGACTCCGCCGAAGGCGTATAGTGCGGTGTATTTATTCTTTTTTTTGCGGTTCATGGATCCACCCCCTAATGATTAATAATAAATAAGGACTTGTCCTTTTTAATGTAGTTTATTATACAATATTAAAAGTCGGAGCGGAACATGCGAATGTTTGCTTCAGCACGGTGAAATATACTTCAAACGATACGATATAGAACAGGTAGGTACTTATGTATGGCATTACGACTGCCCTCGCCGTTCCTGGCGAAGATGAAATCGCTGCTCGGCGAAAACTATGACAATTTTATGAAGTCTTATGAACAAGCCCCGAATGCGGGCATTCGGGTGAATACCCTGAAGATCAGCAGAGAGGAATTCATGAAGTTGTCCCCCTTTGACCTTGCGCCCATCCCCTGGTGTACAACCGGTTATTATACTCAGGCTGGTGAGCGTCCGGGACGGCATCCTTACTATCATGCGGGGTTATATTATATCCAGGAGCCAAGCGCCATGGCTCCGGTCGAACTGCTTGGCGTAACGCCGGGGGATCGGGTGCTGGATCTGTGCGCGGCTCCCGGCGGCAAATCTACGCAGATTGCGGCAAAGCTGAATGGGCAGGGGGTATTGGTCAGCAATGATCTTCATCCGGACCGCACCAAAGCGCTTGCCAAAAACTTGGAGATGTACGGCGTACGGAACGCCGTGGTGCTCAATGAGGATCCGGAGCGGATCGCAGGTGCATTCCCCGGTTTTTTCTCCAAAATATTGATCGATGCCCCCTGCTCCGGCGAAGGGATGTTCCGCAAAGATGAATCCATGCTGAAGTACTGGGAAGAATCGTCTCCGCTCAAGTTTGCGGAGATGCAGCGGGACATCCTGAAATCGGCGGCAGCCATGCTCTGCCCGGGAGGCCGGCTGGTGTATTCTACCTGTACCTTCTCACCGGAGGAGAACGAAGGGATGATTGCGGAGTTTCTGAATGAGCAGCCGGATTTTTACGTGATCCCGGTGGATCATTCGGAATCTTTTTCTCCGGGGGAAACGAACTGGATGACGGGACAGGATAATGTGAAGGAGGACTTGCTGAAGCAGCTTTCCGGGACCGCAAGATTGTGGCCGCATAAGGTCAGAGGCGAGGGGCATTTCATGGCCGTCCTTCAGCGGGAAGGCGAGCCGGACATGCATGAGGCTGAACGGGAACAAGCTCCACTATTCAAGCTAGATGCCTTGGTCAACGAGTCGCTTGCTGTATCCTCCCGCACAGAGCACCCCCGTGAGCGTAAAGGAAAAGTAGCTCTTCGGGAGGAGCGCCCAGGTAAAGCAGGGAAATACGGTAAAGGTGCAGCGCGCCAACAGACATCCCGCCGGAGCGGAGCAGATTCTCCATCGGGTTCGATTGCGATCAATCTGTTCCAAGCCTTTATCCGCGAGCAGCTGGTTATGAAGCTGACTGGCTATCCCGTAATCTACGGGAACCATGTGTATATCTCACCCCTGCCGGAAGAGCGGCTGAAGCAGCTTAAAGTGGTTCGTCCCGGATGGTATATGGGACAGTTGAAGAATGAACGGTTTATACCTGGACATCCCTTGGCTACAGCGCTTCAAGCGGATGAGGCTGTCAGATATGTCAGCCTGTCCTCCGAGGACGGAGAAGCGGTCCGGTATTTGAAAGGGGAAACCTTGTCGATTCCGGAAGAGCGCGTGATTTGTCGATCGGGTGCTGAAGCGAAGGGTTATGTGTTAGTGTGTATAGACGGATACTCAGCCGGTTGGGGCAAATGGCAGGCAGGAATATTGAAGAATGAGTATCCGGCAGGGTGGAGGTGGACATCGGTATGAGTGCTAAAGGCAAAAAAACAACGCAAAGATTGGACAAGGTGTTATCCAATCTTGGATTCGGCTCGCGGGCCGAATTGAAGAAAAAGGCCAAACAAGGGAGCATCGTGGTCAACGGAACGGTAATGAAGGACCCCGGTAAACATGTTGATCCTTATACGGATATCATTGAGTTTGAGGGGGAGACCGTGCAATATCGGGAATTCGTGTATCTCATGCTGCACAAACCTCCGGGCGTCATTTCGGCGACCGAGGATCTTCGTGACCGTACGGTGCTGGATCTTCTGGATGAGGAATACCTGATCTTCGAGCCGTTTCCGGTGGGCAGATTGGATAAAGACACGGAAGGACTGCTGCTGCTTACGAATGATGGTAAATTAGCCCATGAGCTGCTATCGCCCCGAAAGCATATTCCGAAAACCTATGAAGCGATTGTAGAGGGCAGGGTGGACGATAAGGATGTGCGATGGTTTGCTGCGGGCGTTACCTTAGATGACGGATACGTGACCTTGCCCGGAGAGCTGGTGATCCATTCCCATGAGGAAAGAGGCGACGGTGTCCAGCTGTCCCGCATCTCGCTGACGATCCATGAAGGCAAATTTCATCAGGTCAAGCGGATGTTTGAAGCAGTAGGCAAAAAAGTCGTTTATCTCAAAAGAGTCAGCATGGGCGAGCTTCGATTGGATGAAAATCTTGAAATCGGGACGTACCGGGAGCTGACCGAACAAGAACTGTCTTTGATCGGAAGGGCATGATCACGATAGAGAAATAGAGACTAAAGGATGGATGGAGAATGGCATACAAATTGGTAGCACTCGATGTGGATGGAACGCTGCTGAATGATGATCATGAAATCACGGAGAAAACGCGGAACACCGTGATGGAAGCCGCAAAACAAGGAGTGGAAATTGTACTGTGCACAGGCAGAGGACCGCTGAATTCGATTCCTTTTATGAAAAGCATGGGTCTAGGCGGTTATGTCATCAGTCATAACGGTGCGGCAACGGTAGAAGTGGAGACCCATAACATCGTTCATCAGTTCGGTATGGACCCGCTTCAGCTTGAGCCCTTCATGAAATACTGCCGTGAGCACGGGGGGCATTTTGACGTGAACACCGCATTCGAGATGTATGTGGACCAAGTGGAGGAGCTTGCCGGCCCGGTGCGTTCGATGTACGAGAACTACTTGATGCTGCCAAGCAACTTACCGTCATGGGAGGAGCTGTCAGACCCGGTCGTCAAATTTACCACCTTTGGTGAATCCGCCGATATTGACCGCGTCTACGCGGATTGGAGCCAGTGGACGCTTCCCTTCAACATGCTGCGAAGCGGAGAGTACTTCATCGATCTGATGCATAGTCAAGCATCCAAGGGAAGTGCGCTTCAGCAGTTGGCAGCAAGAAGAGGTTATGAGCCGGACGAGGTGCTGGCCATCGGCAATTATTTCAACGATATTACGATGCTGACCTACGCAGGGATGGGGATTGCGATGGATAACTCTCCGGTCGAGGTCAAGGCTGCAGCCAATGCGGTGACAACTTCGAATAATGAGGACGGCGTACACGAGGCATTGGTGAAATACTGCTTGTCGTAAATGCTGTTTTATGAATGAGAACCCGCCACAGGACACTTGACAAAAGTGCCTGATGACGGGTTTTTTGCGTGGTTTGGAGCCTGTTAACAGGTTTCACTCAGAGCATGGAGACAAGCATTTCCTTCCAAATTTGGATTGACACGCTGCAAATGGCATGCTATTTTTATCAATGAAAATGATAATCATTATCAATTATTACAGCTGGTAAACATGCCTGCATAGCCTGCAAATCGTTTTATCGTAAAAAGGAGGCAACTCATGCGTACGGAAGAAGAGCTGAACATAGATAGCGCATTGGATTTGGATCGTAGCGGAAGAACCAGCCTGGTTGAGATTAAGGAGTTTATCGATTGTCATTATAACGAGGCGTTAACCATTGGCCAACTGGCCGGAATGGCTAATATTTGTCCAAAGTATTTCGTGGACCTGTTCAAGAAGACATTCGGCCAGACCACGATTGATTACCTGACGCATGTCCGCATGAATCACGCCAAGCGTTACTTGGCTGAATCGGACGATCGGCTTCGGGATATCGCACAGCGAGTCGGTTATAAGGATGAGTTCTACTTCAGCCGTATCTTTAAAAAGAAGGTGGGCATTTCGCCGTCGGAATATGCCCGAAATTCGAGGCAGCTGATCGCGGTCTGTTCCTCTTCGATCATCGGGCAGCTTGTGGTGTTGAATGTCATTCCTGCCGCGGCGCCGCTTGACGCGAAGTGGACCCCATTTTACTACAATGCCTACAACTCGGAGATCAAGTCCCGCTTGAAATTGACGAGCCCTTATCCGGACAGCCGCTTTGAGGAAAATATCGAGCAGCTATTCCGCGCCAAACCTGACGCCATTATCGGTATGGATCATCTCGGTCAAGAGGAAATCGCCAAGCTGGAGCCTATTGCCCCCACCTTAATTGTTCCGTCCCAAGCAGGGTGGAGGAAGCAGCTGGAGATGATCGCAACATTCCTGAACAAAGCAGAACAGGCACAATCCTGGATCGAGCAGTATGAACGGAAGGTGGTGCATGCCCGCTCACGAATGCAGCAAGTGGTAGGAAATGAGCGTGTTGCCGCGCTGCGGATATATGGGCAAAGCCTCTATATATACGGTAACCGGGGGCTTGAGGAGGTGCTGTATCAGGACTTGCAGCTCCATGAAGCCTGCGGTCTGGATACCATGCGTAATCAACAGATCACGCTGGATGATTTGCTCCAGATCAATCCGGAGCGGATCCTGATTGCGGTATGCCCTGAAGCCACATCACGCCGCTATTGGCTTGCACTTTTGCATTTTGCGAAATGGCATACGCTCCGAGCTGTCGCTCGAGGCAGCGTCTATATGATCTCGTCCGATCCCTGGTTCGAATATTCGGCTCTTGCCGTGACGAGAATGCTGGACGAGGCATTGCTGCTGTTTACAGGAGATAGTCCAAACGGAGTTCTGGATAAAAGCCATGGTGAATCGTTTGCTATGTAATATATACTCGACTTAATTGAGAATCATTATCACAGGAGGAGATACATTGTGGCAGAACGTTTTAACCGTGGAAAAAGAAGTTGGAGGATCAAAACATCAGCACTTGTGTGCTGTGTTATCGTCATAGGCTTGTTGTCAGGCTGTGGGGGCAAGGTGGATTCCGAAGCGGCGGGCGGCGATCAGCCGGCAGCTGTCGAGACGCCGGGCACCGTTGCGGATGGCAAAGAATCAACGGAGGAAACGCAGTCGTCGACTGAAGGGGAGGCGGCGCAGACGGAGCGAACGGTAACAGATGAGCTTGGGCATGAAGTGAAGATTCCGGCTGACGTGAACAAAGTGTTTGCACCGAACATGGAGGATTCTTTGCTGAAGCTCGGCGTGAAGCCTGTGGCGCAATGGGCCAACGGCAAAATGGGACACACCTATTTGCAGCAGGAGCTGGACGGCGTCCCGCTGATTGATTTTTCAGGAGGCTTACCTTCACCAGAAGCCCTGATGTCCTATGAACCGGATCTCATCGTGCTTCATACCGAAACCTATGCCGCGGACGGTACATATGAGAAATATGCCAAAATCGCGCCAACGTATGTGTTTAAAAATGCTTCCGGTCATGTTGAGAAATCGCTGACCACCTTGGGGGAACTGCTTGGGAAAGCTTCGGAGGCCGAGACTGCCTTGAAAAATTATCAGCAAAAAGCAAGCGAAGCGAAGGCGAAGCTTCATTCCGTGGTGGGGGACAAGAACGTTGCCATCATTCGTTTTGCCCCTAGAGGCGTCAGTTTGATGGGCGGAAATTATCTCTGCGGATTTGTGATTCATCAGGATCTGGGACTGGGCAAGTCCAAGCTGGTCGAGAACGAGAATGCAGCTAACATCTCGCTGGAGATACTGCCACAGCTGGATGCGGACTATATTTTTGTCATTAACGCCTACGATCAGGGAACGGAACGCTTAAAGGAAATGACGGAAAGCCCGATCTGGAAGGGCATGCCGGCGGTCAAGAATGGGCAGGTGTATGAAGCGAATAACGAATACTGGCTGGGAAGCGGCCTTATTGCCTACGAGAAAATCGTGGATGATGTCGTACGCTCCATCACGGGTCAATAGGGAGGCACTGCATGAGCAATCATACGCCTTACGTTGATATGATGCGGCGCAGCGTGGAGCTGCCCCATGCGGAGCATTGGGTGATGCGCTCGAGAGTAGGGCAGCGCCGCTACCGAATCATTGTGGCACAGCCGATGGGACCGGCCCCGCCGTCTGGATATCCGGTCATCTATTTACTGGACGGCAACAGCGTGTTTCACACGATGGTCGAAACACTGCGCCTGCAGTGCCATAGGCCTGACAAAACTGGGATATTGCCGGCGGTCGTAGTCGGTATCGGTTACGAGACGGAGGGGCAGTATGCCCCGAATCGGTTCTATGATTATACGCCCTACCCCAACATGAAGTTCAAGAACAAGCTGGATGGGGGTTCCGTACCGGAACAGGGAGGAGCGGCTGAGTTCCTGCAATTCATCGAGGAGGAACTGAAACCGCAGATCGAGGGTGAGTTTAACATCGACCGCCGTCGCCAGACGATATTCGGTCATTCCCTAGGCGGGCTGTTCACGCTCTACGCCATGTTCGCTAAACCGCAGGCATTCTCGTGTTATATCGCGGGCAGCCCTTCTATTCACTGGAATCAGGAATATTTACAAGAGCTGGAGCAGCGCTTTGTCGAACGCGTCAAGGAAGAGCCATATCCTGTACGGTTGCTGCTTGGCGCAGGAGAGTTCGAGAGGTCCCATGTCACCGGCAATTGCATCAGCGCATCCCAACTCGCTGAACGCCTGGCTCTTCAGTCCGGGTATGGCATGCATGCCGAATTCAAGGAATTTGAAGGTGAAGGGCATTTGTCCGTGCTGCCTGTCCTGATCAGCAGAGCGTTATGGTTTGCCCTCCATCCTCAAGTATAAGGAGATGATCACCATGGAGAGTACAGGTATTAGAGGGAAAGTAGCCCTCGTGACCGGTGCCGCCCAAGGGATTGGCGAAGCGGTGGCACGAGCCCTTGCCCGGCAAGGAGCCGTTGTCGCGGCATGCGACCGGAAGGAGGCCGAGTTGATCCGCCTTACGGCCGATCTATGCAGCTCAGGTGTACAGGCTGCGGCTTACAGGACGGATGTCAGCTGCAGTGCCGAGGTTGAAGCGATGGTCGAGCGGATTGAGGAGGAACTCGGTCCAATCGAGATTCTCGTTAACGTTGCCGGAGTGCTGCGAATCGGTGGGGTTGAGTCGCTTCGCGACGAGGATTGGAAGGCGCATTTCAACGTCAACACCCACGGCGTATTCTACACGTCACGCTCGGTCGTAAGGCGGATGGCGAGCCGTCATTCCGGAGCTATCGTGACCGTGAGTTCGAATGCATCCAAAGTTCCGCGGGCCCAGATGTCGGCTTATGCTGCTTCCAAGGCGGCGTCCACGATGTTTACGAAATGCTTGGATGAGAAGAAGTAAGACGAACCGACCCGGTATTGTTCCATAAGTTGCGCAGCCTCGGCTGCGGTTGGAGCATCATAGTGTAACATTTCAGTCTCCTATCTGCTTATGAGCCGCGGGGACCGATCACAGATCACTGCCGGAACGCATCGCGGAACTGCTGGAATGCGCGAAGCAAGCGGGACGGCCGGATGCCGTTGTTGTAGGCGCCATACCTTTTGATATTCAAAAACCGGCCAGTCTGTTTATTTCGCTTACGGCCCAGTGGCATGATTCCCTTCTATTCACTGCAGACAAGGCCCCGGAAATGCCCCGAATTTCCAGTTGCAAGAGGAGAATCGGAACTACCGGAAAAAGCTGCTGCCGTTAAAAGTTAAGGATGCAGCCTATGATGAGTAAGCGTTCGGTTTGGTTAGGTGGATATTGTGAAGGCTGTCTCTCTGTTTGTTTATGCAGAGAGACAGCCCTTTTTTTACGCGTTTGAACGTATGTTATGCATAGTTATGTTCCATCGGTATTCGGTTCGGAAGGGTTACTTGGGATTACGCAAGCCTTTGGGCAGGTGATTCTTGAGCTGTCCGCCGCTGGCTTTGCCCCAACCCAGAGGTAATCCATCCGTGGTCACCAACGTCCATCCCCGGTATTCGGAAGGAATGGAGAGCACCTCTCCCCGCAAATAAGCAGCTACCTCGGCTGAATCTGAAGACAGATCCCAGCTGCGGGCAGTTTGGCCAGGATGCAAGGACATGGCGAGGGCATGTGCCGGTTCGATTCGGTTCTTCTTCAGATGAGCCAGATGCAGACCTGCACGCGGCATCTTCAATCCTTTTAGCTGCTTGTCATTCCATGCCAAGCTCTCACTGACCGGAAGCCAGTACAGTTCCTCACCGAACAATATCGGAGTACCGCCGTTAAGCTCAAATCCTGGGATGTCCTGCTTCGCCCAATCTTGAAATGCAGTCAGGGGGGAAAGCGCAAGCGTTTGTTTGCTGCCTCGGTTTGATTTAGCCGGGGATTTACTGCTGACCGCAGAGTAACCGAGGTCTTCAATGAAAGCTTCGGGAGCCGCCGATTTGACCAAGATAGCAACAAAATGCCCCTCCCCCCGTTCCAAGTGGGGCCACAAGCGCTTCATTTCACGCAGCTCCATATCGGGATACTGCGAAAGAATGCGCTCAATCATCTCTTCATTCTCAGCCGTGTTGAACGTACAGGTGGAATAAGCCAGGGTTCCTCCCGGTTTGAGCATCCGGTACGCCTCCTGGACAATGTCCCACTGCCTGGCAACGCACAGATCCACATGTTCAGGCGACCATTCCTCAATCGCAGCGGCATCCTTTCGAAACATGCCTTCACCGGAGCATGGCGCATCAAGCATGATCCGGTCAAAGCAGGCAACGAAACGGCGGGATAGCTGATCCGGTGCCGCACTCGTAACGACAGTATTCATAATTCCCATACGTTCCACGTTCTCGGCCAGAATCCGCGCCCGTTCGGGATGGATCTCATTGGAGACAAGCAGTCCCCTGCCCATCATCTTGGAGGCAATATGGCTTGTCTTGCCGCCGGGAGCTGCCGCAAGATCCAGGATGGTCTCTCCGGGCTGAGGGTTCAACAGCTCGACCGCGGACATTGCCGAGGGCTCCTGAATATAATATAGTCCAGCGGCATGATAGGGATGTTTGCCTGGACGCAGGCTTTCATCATAATAGTATCCGGTGTCACACCAGGGGACCGGCGTCAGCTGGAATTGCCGGATGAGGTTTTTTACGCTGTCTGCGGCATGAACCGCTTTCAGCTGGTTAAGACGCAGCCCGTGGGTGCGGGGCAAATCGTAGCTGTCCCAAAAATCGCACGAGGCATCCCCGAGAATATCATTCATGCTGGCGACAAAGCCAACAGGCAGTAGTTCCTTTCTCATTCGTTATATTGCTCCTTCTTTAGAATAAGGTACATGCTGTAGTTAAAGGCAAAAAAACCCAGTCCAGAGTTCTTTTTTTCTCTGGCTTTAAGGAATCGGTCATTAGTTTATCACGTTGCCGCAGGCGTAGTAAAGAAATGTCAAGCAAAAAAAAAGACCGCCCACTTTATATAGTGGGCAGCCTGCGTCTGTGTTATCCGGCGGATTCCGTTGGTTCGGTTGATGAGGCTTTTAATGACCGGTAATCGGACACCTTGTTTTTGCCGGTCGTTTTGGAATGATACATCGCTTTGTCGGCCTGCTTCATGAGTTCATCGCCGCGAACGCCTTTGCGCAGAATGCTGTAGCCGATACTTATGGTCACGATGCTCTCGCTTGCCACCCTGGCACGGATGTTTTCGGCGACCTGGGCGGGTTTGACTTTGCGGTCAACCACCAGGGCGACCAATTCCTCACCGCCATACCGGCCGGTAATTCCGATACCTTCAAGCTCTTCCTCCATAATGGCGGCGACCTGCTTCAGCACTTCATCGGCTCTGGCATGGCCCTGGGTATCATTCAGCTTCTTGAAATTGTCGATGTCGCAGAAGATCGCGGATATCTTCAATTCCTGAGACGCGTAATGGTCCAGATACTTCATAAAATGCCTACGGTTGTAGAGCCCTGTTAATCCGTCCGTTATGGCGGACCGGTAGATGGACTGCATCAGCTCGACAATGCGTCTGAACAGGATAAAGAACACGATGCTGTAGAAGAGCACTGGCAGCGCGAGTGCCAGTCCCTGAAGAACGGGCGACAGACTGCCGGAATAGGTATGTATGGCTTGCAGAATGGCCGAGAAAGCGTAAACGGCAAGTCCAATCGCATATTTGATCGGCTGTCCGATCCGCGGGGTGACTTGGGTATAAGCCAGGTAGAACGAAACGAGCTGAAAACCATCAAAATATATGCTTTGCCATATCGGGTCCAGGGTGTAAGGAAGAAATGAGGGAAGAATGAGCGGAAGCATAAGCAGTGCGGCTGACAACAAGGGAAGCCAATAATGCATGGTCTTGATTTTACGGTACAGCATGACAACCGAGACGTTCAGCAGGACAAACGAAAAAAGCTGAATGAAACGGAGGACGTCCGATTCCGGTGAAAAAACAGGTTTTCCCGTCCAAGCTGAATGGATGTTCAGACCCTCGTATGTCATAATGAAGAAGAAGGCTGCCGCCATATATATGTAAGCATTCTTGCGCTGCTTGCTGTACATAAAGAGACACATGATCAGCATCATGAGCGCGATATAAGCTCCGCATACAGCAAATATGGTGGGTAGTGGAGAAGTGGACCAGTAGCTCAATTCATAGGACAAATCGATTCACTCCTGAGTAGGGATAGGTTTCCTTTGCATGAAACATATGTTCTAATATATCATATCGAAAAAGAATCTGAAAAGAGATTTAGAGAAAGGGGGATCCCCATGAAACTTCTTCAAGCATTATTCTTCCCTCCTGAACAGCCGGGCGGCGTCTCGTCCATGATTCCTTATTTGCAGGAGCGTTTTCATTCCTCCCGTTGGGAGATGGAGATGTTCTGGCTGCCCAAGCGGATCCGCAACAAAGGCCAGGAGGATCCGATATTCCACACCTTTGATTGGAAAGAGTTCGAAGACAGTCCGATCGTAGCCAAATACCTTCAGACCTACCGGGATTACCTGTGGTGGACACGTCTGCGTCTTCAAAAGCCTTATGATCTTATCCATAGCCATCATCCGATTGCAGGCATGTCGATGAAAGCCGTATTCCCTGAGGTTCCGCTCATCCAAACCGTGCATTCCAGTTACGAGCGCGAGCTCATCCTGAACGGAAGAATCAAAGAAGGAGGGCTGGAGCACAGATTTCTGGTCTCTTTATATAAGGAGCTTGAGTATATCAGCGATCGTCTGTTGACGGTGTCGAACTCCTTCAAGGATTACATGGCTCCGTACGTGAATACGCCCGAATCGATCGGGGTCATCCATAACGGATTTGATGATAAAAGATTTAAACCGGTGCCTCATGAAAATGCGGTTCCGCAGTTGATTACGGTATGCCGTCTGGTACCTGCAAAAGGATTGGATATTCTGCTCCAAGCCTGCGCGGAACTGAAACGCAAAGGATATGATTACGTCCTCCATATTATCGGCGACGGACCTTCCCGTCAGGAGCTTGAGGAGATGGCCAAAACCTTGGACATCTACCAGGAGACGATTTTTTACGGATATACGCTGCATCCTGAAGAGTTCATGCCGTTCTTTGATATCTTTGTACTGCCTTCAAGAGCGGAGGCGTTCGGCTCGGTGTTCGCAGAAGCGGCACTCAGCTGTCTTGCCCTGGTAGGCACCGATGTCGGCGGCATCGCCGAGCAGATTGAGGATGGGGTAAACGGCTTGCTGGTACCGCCGGAAGATCCGATGGCACTCAGCGTTGCGCTTGAGAAGGTCATCAGCGATCCGCTCTATCGTTACGAGCTCGCCCGGACCGCTTCGGATAAGGCGAAGAATCAATACTCCCTGTCCAGATCCGTGAACGAACTGAAAAAAATGTATTTGAAATTTCAACCTAAGATAGAGAGTTAGGGATCGGTTATGAGTTCTTTTCGATTTATGCATGCTGCAGATTTACATCTGGACAGTCCGTTTATCGGCATAAGCGGACTCGATGACAAGCTGCGGTCGTTCGTACAGGAATCTACCTTCAGGGCGCTGGAGCGCCTCGTTAAACTCGCCATCGACGAGCAGGTTGATTTTATCGTCATCAGCGGGGACATCTACGACAGCTCCAACATTTCGCTGCGCGCGCAGCTTCGCTTCCTGGATTCCCTTAACCGTCTGGGAATGGAAGGGATTGCGGTATATGTGATCCATGGCAATCATGATCCGCTGGACAGCACCAAGCTGTCCATGACGCTCCCCTCCCATGTCCATGTGTTTGGGGCCGAACCTGCAAGCGTAACGGCTGTTCGCCGATCGGATCGTCAAGAAGTGGCGGTCATCGCCGGCATGTCGTACCCGACCTCGAAGGTCACGGATAATATTGCGATACGCTATCCTGCCCCGTCATCCGGGCTCTACCATATCGGACTTCTGCATGCGAATGTGGATGGGGATCCCCAGCACGAAACCTATGCACCCTGTACAAAAAGGGAGCTGATCCAGGCCGGATTTCATTATTGGGCGCTCGGACATATTCACTCCCGTCGAACCTTGCAGGAATCTCCTTATATTGTGTATCCGGGCAATATCCAGGGACGTCATGTTCGGGAGACGGGGCCCAAGGGATGTTATATCGTCGATGTGGATGGGGACTTCAACACAAAGCTGAGCTTCCATGAGCTCGATTCCATGCGCTGGAACATCATTGAAGCGCCACTTGATTCCTGTCAGGATGTCGATGAATGGAGACGCTCGCTGGAATCCATTCTGAACGAAATAGCCACAGCGTACGCGGATGGACTGAGCATGATCCGTGTTCGGATTACCGGACGAGGTCCGGTTCATCGTCAGCTTGAAGGCGGATATGTGCTCGATGAGCTGCTGACCGATCTGCGGAGAAGAGAGGCCGCGAAGGGGCAGACATGCGGCTATCGGGGATGCGTCTGGATCGAGAGCTTCTCCCTTCATTCCGGGGACGCGATCGACAGGCAGAGGCTGCTTGCGGAAGACAGCTTTGCAGGGGACTTGCTTCGTCTTGTTCGAGGAGAACAGGGACGGGTTCAAGATCCTGACGGGGTTGTTGCCAAGAGCCTGGCGCCTCTGCTCGAGCACGCGGAAATCCGTTCTTTGCTGGACGAGATCAGTCCCGAGGAAATGCTGGATTGGGTAAGTAGAGCAGAGGAACTGACCTTAGGGTTATTGCTCCGCGACCGTTCGCAAGGGGAAGGTGCCAGCATATGAGACTAGAGCGGATGAACATTCAAGGCTTCGGAGCTGTCCGGGACAAGAGCCTTGCGATCGATGCTCCTGTAACCGTGCTGTATGGGCCGAATGAAGCGGGAAAGAGCAGCGTCCTGTATTTTATCAGAGCCATGCTGTACGGATTTCCGGGCAAGGGCTCGCCGGCAGAACGCGGCGAACCTTCGGGGGAAGGCGTTCACGGCGGCGAGCTGCGTTTTCTGGATAAGGAGGGAGTGCCTTGGGTGATCCGGCGCTACAGCCGTTCCAGAGAAGGACATTCAGCCACCGGCAGAGGCGAGCGTGTACATATTCATAAACTAGCGGATAACGGGATCGTGATCGAGCTTGGACAACAGGAGCTGGAGCAATATGCCTTGGGCGGCGTGTCCAGGGATATGTTTCGTCAGCTGTTTGCCATCTCGTTAAGCGAGCTGCAGGAAATCCGCAGTCTGCAATCTGCCGAGATGAGCGGTTACCTGTTCCATGCCGGAATCGGCGGCGGGGGCAATATACTGGAGGCCGAACGCAAGTTGTCCCAGGAGATGGACAAGCTGTATAAGCCGCGCGGAAAGGTTCAGCATACCGCTAAGCTGCTGCAGTCCATCGAGCATTTAAGAACCCAGGTTTCGGAGAGCCGGACTTTCGTTCCCCGCTATAACGAGACCGTTACAGCCATTCTGGAAATACAGGAACGGTTGAGCCTGCTGGAGCAGGATCGTACCAGGGACGCCGATGATTTGTCGCTGCTTCGAAAAGCGCAGGACATTCGTCCGGCTTGGCTGGAATGGCGTGAGGCCAGGTTGGAATTGAAGGAACTGATGGACAGTGACAACTTTCCTCCGGATGGAATCACCCGCTACGAAAAGATGCAGGAGGAGGAGCGCCTTCTCCTCGCCCAGTCGATTCGCGCCGAGCGGGCGATCGAGGATGCGGAGCATAAGCTGAGCGCTCTCCCCTTGAATGATTTCATGGAACAGTATGGCGAACGGATTGAAGAGCTGTGGGCGAAACGAAGTCTGCACGAAGCCGGAAACCGGGAGCTTGCCGAGCTTACGGCCGAATATAAATCTCAAGAGATTCGGCTGGAACAGCTGCTTCGGGAAATTGATCCGGCATGGACCCGGCAAAATCTGCTGGCTCTGCCTTTATCCGCTTCGGAGCGCGAGGAGGTACGGCGAATCAGTACGGCCTTTGCCGGGTATGATCGCCGGATGGAGGCGCTGTTCATTGAACAGCGCGGGGCCCAGCGTTCTGCAGCGGCAGCCGAATCGGCGCTGCGAGAAGCCAGGCGGCAGCTGCGCGAGGAGATGGACCGGGGACAAGAGGCTTTTGCCATGATTAAGCCGGCAGCGCCCCAGGAGACCGCCGCACTGTGGAATCAGCTGCAGCTGGAGATCGAGCGTTGGCGCGAACGGCGATTGACCCGGACTCAGCCTGAGCCTGCTTCCACGCGCCAGTCGGCGAGGGACAGATTCCCTCAGATGTACGCGGGTCTGTTGGTGGGAATGGCTGTTATGACATTCCTGCTGGTAGCCGTATTGTTATGGACGGCAACCACGGAAGCCGCCGTGGTCTCAGGTATCGTGATGCTGATTGGTATGGGTTATGTTTTCTGGAGCGGTCAACGCAGCCGGGAGGTTTATGGTGCGGCTTCGAATGAGACCCATGTTCAAGACGGGCAGGGAACGGAACATGTAGATCATCTCTATTCCAGGCTCGTCTCTGCTCCTTACGCGGCAGCCGCAGCAAGCACGATTCCGGGCAGTCGAAGGGACAAAAACGCAGCTCTCGCTCGCGACCCCTTCATGGTGGAGGCGCAGATGCGCGAGCTTCGATCCGTGATGGAGGGCTGGCAAGCATGGAGGCAGCGGCTTGATCGATTGACGTCCGATTGTGCGGCGGCTGAGGAGAAGGCTGCGCTGCAAGCGGCTGAATTACAAACGGTTCAGAGCGCCATTGATCAGGAAGAGAAGCGATATTTGGAGCTGGAACGGCAGTGGGAGAATTGGCTTATGTCCCGATCACTCCCGCAGAGTCTGTCGCCTGACGTGATGCTGGACGTATTCGTCAAAGTGGAGCAGGGGCAGGAGCTGATCCGGCAGCAGAAATCGCTTGGAGTGAAAATGGACGTGTTGTTAAAAGAGGCGGAGGATTACATCATCCAATGCAATGAGATCTTTGCGGCGGATCCCGAAGGAGACGCTAACGGCAGCCGAATCCCAGCCGTCGCTGAGCTCGGCAACGTCCATTCCAGATGGAAGACCTATCAAGAGGACTCAAGACAGAGGAAGGCTCTTGCAGAACGAATACAAGAGCTGCGCAAAGAGGGGGCTGCGATTGCAGAGGAGCGGGAAGGGCTGCAACTGCGCAAAGCGGCTCTGATTGCATCGTCCCAATCGGCAGACGAAGAAACCTTTCTTCGTATGGGAGCTGCTGCGAAGCGCCGTGAGGAACTTGTTCGCACGATCCGCCATCACGAAATTACCATGTTCAGCGGATGGGATGATGCGGGTCGCCGGCAGCTTGAACAGCTGCTGGAGCTGACGGATGCTGCGGAACTTGAAGCACAATGCATCAAGAAGGAGGAAGCCGTATCCGTCGCGTTCCGCCTGCGGGACGAGCTCCAGGAACGGCGGGGGCGGCTGCTTCAGGAGAGAGAGTCACTGGAAGCAGCGGGAAACCAGGATTCCGCCCTGCAGCAGCTGGAGGAGCAGCGATCGGCCCTGCGGGAAATAGTCTCGCAATATGCGGTACGATCGATGGCCTCCGAATTTATCAAACGTACGCGCCGCATGTACGAGGAAGAGAAACAGCCGCAGGTGCTGCAGCTGGCATCCCGGTACTTCTCCATACTGTCCGGCGGCATGTACAGCCGGATTGTCATGCGGATGGGGGATCAGAGCCTGCTGGCAGAACGCCCGACTGGTGAATGGGTGGAGAGCAGCAGGCTAAGCCGCGGCACGGCGGAGCAGTTATATTTGGCGATGCGGCTCGGTTTGATCCAATCGATGCCGCATGCGGCGGGGTTGCCGTTATTGCTTGATGATCTGTTTGTTAATTTTGACGGAGAACGGCTCGGACATGCGCTCGAGCTTCTCTCAGAATTGTCGCAAGACCGGCAAATCGTGATGATGACGTGTCATCGACATGTTGCGGAGCAGACCATGGAACGCATACCCAATGCACAATTCATCACGATGCAGCCATAAGAAGGGGGGCTTCCCAAGGGGCAGATTTACCATCCTTTGGGAAAGCCCCTTTATTTCCCCCTGATTTCGGGGATTCCGAACAAAGTCAGTCGGAGCACCCAGAGCAGACACAAACCCCCGAACATCGGGTAGAGGAGAGAGAGCAAGGAACTGAATCCGAACTGGCTGAAAAAATAACAGAACACCATGATACCAAGGGTAATCACTCTGGGCGAGAGCGAGGTTCGCTGCTGAACCTGCAGGGTAATGCCGTAGATATTCGCCACGAAGGTGCTGAAAATTTCAAGGAAAATCAGAATGAGATAGATGATCTGCACCAGCCAGCCCAGTTGGTTGGCGATGCTGCCCATCGGGATTTCGAATTGGGCAATGCCGGGCATATGGGCGGACATCGCAAAATGTGCTGCCATCAGCATAAAGCCTACACCCGTACCTCCAATGATGCCTCCCCAGGTTACGGTGCGGGCGCTTTCGGTCTGGCTCCCGAGCGGGACCAGCACTGGCATCGCCATTACCAGGTTAAAGGCGGTGTAGAGCAGGGGCGCAAGCCAAACCGAAGGCAGGCTGTGGTCCGTAGTCAAGGTTAAGAATCGGGTGGCACCCGGCGCTTGAATCGTCTGAGAAATAATCGCAAGCGATAAGGTTAGCATCATGGGCACAACGAGACTGTTCATCGTCATGATGGACTGGATGCCTTTTCTGAGAATGAAATAGGTTCCGATCATCGTGACAAACAACCCGGTCTGGTAATTCAAATTTAGATGCTCCACAAAAACAGAGCCCGCGCCGGCAAGCATGATGCTGTTGACTCCAAGCAAAATAATAAACATAAAGAGGCTGATCCAGACGCCGGCTTTCTCTCCAAACAGGAATTTGTTCAAGTCCTCAAAGGATTTGGCCCCGATCCGCCTGGATATCGTCATGATTTTCGTTCCGAGCCAAATGAATAGTCCTGTCGTAAGCAGAATGGTAAGGGTAGCCCAGTGACCATATTGGGTAAAGAATTGAAGGATTTCCCGTCCGGTAGCAAAGCCAGCGCCAACGATGGTTCCGATATATGTAAAGGCGATCTGTAAAACACGAATAGAATTACGCAAGCCCCGCATCCCCCTTGAAAGTTAATCGTTCTGCATAGTACAAGGTATGCTTGGCTCAGCTGGGACATGACTCCTACCTGTCCAGGTCCTTGGCTGGAGGCATGACCCATGATTAGTGCCAGGCAGCGGAGATCAATGTCAGGAATGATGACGGAAACCGTACAGTTAAATGACGGAGTATCCGTTTGTACTTGCCGTACAGGGAGGAATATGTTACTTTTACGACAAAGGAATCGTGGGAGGTCTTTGGGATGGATTGGTTGAAGGAGCGGATCATCAAAGAAGGTGTCGTGTTGTCGGATCAGGTGCTGAAGCTGGATGCCCTGCTGACGCATCAAGTAGACCCGGCTTTAATTATGGATATGGGCCGGGAATTTGCGGCGAGATTTAAAGAGAGCGGCGTGACCAAGGTCGTGACGCTGGAATCCTCCGGCATTTCTGTTGCATTTGCCGCGGCGCTTGAATTGGGAGTCCCCATGGTATTCGCCCGGCGCAAAAAAACGCTGCTCGCCGATCCAGACGCCTTATGTGAGCGGGTTCCGTCTTTCACCAAGGGCATTGTCACGGACATTATGGTATCGCGCCAGTTTATCGGTGAAGGGGATAAATTGCTCTTCATTGATGACATTATCGCGAACGGAGACGCTGCAAGAGGCCTGATCAAGATCATTGAACGGGCAGGGGCGGAATTAATCGGGCTTGGCGTTGTGATTGAAAAGAGTTTCCAGGCCGGAGCGAGAACGCTGCGCGAACAGAATGTTCATGTGGAGTCGCTTGTCACCATATCGTCGCTTGAGGACGGCAAGATTACGTTCAGCTAGGATCAGGATTATATCAAACGCTTATGGCATGTCAGGAATAGAGCTGAAAGGTAGGCCTTAAGTCATGAACGTTTATACCCTGGCCTTTGGCGTGCGTAATCATGGAAATTCGTAGTCGAATTTAAATGCATTTCAGCCTAAAATCACAACAAAATCTTTTCGCCTCCGTGATTTTCGCTTATAATAAAGAGGTAGGCAAGAGAGAGGAGGCAGCACCATGGGGAAACAACCTGTAACCGAGCCGTTTTTGATTGAGAAGCTGAATGAAGCAAAGGTACATTTTGAACGTGCTTTGGATTGTAAACATACGGAGTTTGATGATCTATATCCCTATATGATTGAACATCCTCAGTTTTTCTGGTACAAACGCTATGTTGCCTGGTCAGAACTGCTGACGATTGCCGGATTGTGTGAGGAAGTTTCCTTCGAGTGGAAGGAACAGTTTACGCCTCAGCAGGTAGAATATATCGAAAAGCGCGTCATGTCTTCAACCGTTCTGGATTTTTGGTACGAGAAGAATGACAGTATCGAGCCGGCACAGCGTTAATGGGTATATAGAACATCTCTTAGTCGGGATGTTTGTCGATATCGCAACGCATTCAAAAGACCTAAATGATCTCATTTAGGTCTTTTTTTGCACAGTAAGTTTATGAAGGAGGTATGGTGATGATTAGCGATGAAAGACTTGATGAGCTAAGGCTCTCCGGCGAATTGGTCCGGGTTGTGCGGGATGGCTTGGAGACCAATGATATTATAGGCTTTGTCGTAGCCTGGGACCCGGAGCAGGTCATTATACGCCGCAGAAACCGGCGGGTTGTTAAACTGGATCGCCGCTACAGCTACCAGCTTAAAAAAGATCCAAGAGTAAGCCCAATCGAAGAGTAGGCATAGATCTCGCACTCGTCGGACAACTTAACCTCGCATCAAATTTTTTGTGGAAGAGGTGCTTTAGGTTATGGAAATGTCCAATGACAAGGTCTCGGCTTATAAGAATGAAATTCTGAATTTGAAGCAGAGCATGCCGGATATAGCAGAGGCGTATCATCAGTTCACCGGCGTTTGCTTTCAGGATGGCGAGCTGGATGAGCGAACGAAGCAGCTGATCGCACTCGGGATCGGACTGTTTGCCAATAATGAGCTGTGTACCTTCTATCATATGGAGGAAGCCCGTGCGAAGGGAGCCTCGGATGCGCAGATTATGGAGGCTGTAGCCGTGGCGTCTGCCGCCAGTGCGGGACATGCTCTCTCGCAGGGACTGACCCGCGTGCAGCATAATCTCCATTGATTCGCGATCACCAATAACCGTCTCACCGGAGCAATCTTGTTCAGGGGGAGACGGTTATTCTCTGTTTAAGGGGCAGCGATTTAGCGGGCGGAAACAGCGGCAGGAGGATGGGCTTGCTCAGAGGACTCGGTCTCGGGCGAGACCAGTCCAAGATAGGCTCGCATGCGGTCCATCATCTCCTCACGGAAGGATGGCCATAGAATGTTCATCGAACCAATGTAACCCCGACATGCATATCGCGCCTGGATTCCTTCCTGGTTTTGACCAATATCATACACTTTGATCGCCCGCTTGGTAAATTCTTGCTTCACCTCACGAAGAAGCACAGCAGCCCGTTTGGCTCCGTTCCCCACAACCTCTACATACAATTGAGGGCTCTTGAAGACACCGCTCTCCTGAATGATTCGGCAATCCCTTTCAAACACCTTATGGATGAACATCAGCAGCAGGTAACTTTTGATTAATGCTCGTTCCTCCGTCGTAACAGCCGGTATGGCCATCAACATCACCGCCTTTATATAGAAAATGGTTATTGAATGAGAACTTATGTTCTTATTTTAACCGAAAAACAGGTTTTTAATCAAGTTCAAAAAAAATGTTGACTCGATTCCCGTGGCGTGATATTATATATCTTGTCGCCGCTGATAAGAGCTTGTCTCCTATAAGCGATGAACATGATACGCGGTCGTGGCGGAATTGGCAGACGCGCACGGTTCAGGTCCGTGTGGGCTAACCCCCGTGGAGGTTCGAGTCCTCTCGACCGCATCCTTATGAAGAAGTTCGTAAACTTGCTTTTTAGCAGTTTACGAGCTTTTTTTGTGTTTAGATTTGGATGGGGCGGGATGAAAGACTTTAACCAAATTAAAATGATGCGCGTGCGGGGTACGGCTGCGAATAAGAAAGCCAACGATCTGACGGTGGCCGGCAATCTTCTGCAATCCGTCGGAAATGCGCTGCAGGTCTTTGCGGGAGCGGGGGATTCCTGAATGACGATGCTTTTTACTTTTTGAAGGAAAGCTGAACCGAATCAATAAGGAATATGAAACAAGACGTTTTCCCGCGACGGGAAGTGTCTTGTTTTTATTTTTTAGTAAAAAGATTTTGTGTCTATGCTGAATCACCTTGCTTACATATTTACATACCTTTTCTCAAACAATACGGTTAGGTGTGGTTAGCATGAACATGAATGGAAAGGGGAGTAACCATGCGGAACGTATATAAAAAATCGGCTATCTTACTGTGTATGATATGGATGCTCGTGAACGCAGGTCAGATCGGATATGGGGCGGGGGTGACGAGGATCCCAGCGGCAGATCCTCATAATCAAGAAACAAAAGAAATGCACAAAGAATCCGGGAGCAGCAGGCATGGTCGGGAAGCGAAAGTTAAAAAGTTAGCCGTCATCATCGATGATTTTGGCAATGATCAGAAAGGGACTCAGGAAATGCTCAATCTGCCTGTCAAGATCACGGTGGCCGTGATGCCTTTTTTGTCGACAAGCGTGAAGGACGCCGAAGCCGCGCATCGTCAAGGCCATGACGTCATTATCCATATGCCCATGGAGCCAAAGCAAGGACGATCTTCCTGGCTTGGACCGGGTGCCATTCTGAGTTCGCTCACCGATGAGGAGATTCGTAAACGCATGGAAGAGGCAATCGATTCGGTCCCTTACGCCGTAGGGATTAATAATCATATGGGCTCCAAGGTTACCGGGGATGAGCGGGTCATGTCCATTGTACTCGAAGTATGCAGGGAGAGAGGGTTGTTCTTTATCGACAGTAAGACGAACTACCACAGCGTGGTTGGCAAACTGGCAGCGGAGAAGGGGATGCCGTCCATCGCCAACGACATATTCCTGGATGATGTTCATACCGTTCAGCACGTGAGCAAGCAGTTGGAGACTGCGGCACAGCATGCGGAAGAGAGAACATCCTGCATTGCCATTGGCCATGTCGGCAAATATGGGACCCGAACGGCAGAAGCGCTCAAAGGTATCATTCCGAAACTGCAGACAAAGGTGGAGTTTGTCGGTATCAGCGATCTGGTCAGAGAGCATTCAAGCTGGAGGCCTGATCCGCTTCGCGCGCATTAGCGCAATAGCATAACCGATGGCGATTTATTGGCATCTTGTGAGTAACTGGACGGTAAAAGGTTATCCGACAATGGACAGCCCGCTCCCTGCATGGCCATAAAAAACAATAGCCTTCCATACAAGGCCCCGGTGATTCGGATCCCTGTATGGAAGGCTGTACTTATGTTGAGGTGCATTCAATTTATCGGATACGGGAATCGGTGAGCTTGAATTGTCCAACCAGCTGCTGCATGGATTTTGCAATAACTTCAACGTTGCCGGAAGTGTGCCTTACGCTTTCGATTTCCTGTGTAAGCTCCTGTACCTTGCTCTCCACATCCTTGGAAATCTTTCGGTTCTCCTTGCTGACGGATGCAATTTTCTCCATGAGCTGAACCACTTTATCAACAGCCTGATGCTTTCGCAGATCATCCTCGGCAGCGGCGGTGAGCAGCTCGGAGGCGGCGGAAACCAGCAGGTTCCCTTCTTGCACGACCTTGGTTCCTTCCTTCATCGATAGCACGGCTTGCTGGGCGTCTTTATAGATATGGCTGATAATTTGCTGGACCTCTTCCGTGGACTGTCTGGTCAGTTCGGACAGCTTCCGGATTTCGCTAGCAACCACGGCAAATCCTTGTCCGTGTTCTCCGACCCGCGCTGCCTCAATCGAAGCATTCAGGGCCAGCAAATGGGTTTGGGAGGATATTTGCTCGATGGCATGCAGTACGCCCGTGACCTCCTGAACGGTTCCCATGAATGTACGGATCGTCTGGTTCGTTTCCTCGACTTTCGAGGAGATATGAGACATCTTGTCTCCGATACGGACCACTTCATTCTTGGCTACATCAATCTGTTCATTCGCTTGCCGTTCCAGCTGGCGTAGGGTCTCCCGCATCTGTTCCGCGCTTTCCTTCACGGCATCGATATCCTGCAGCTGATTGCGCATGCTGCGAATCATCTCGCTAATGTTGCCGCTGACACGCTGTGCGGAAGTAACGGTGACGGCCGTTGTGTCATTCATGACCTGTTGGCTGGCGGAAACATCGCCTGCCGTCAATTTCACCTGCATCATGATGCTTTCCAGGGAGTCGATCATATTATTGATCCATTTGGCTAATTCGCGTGTTTCGTCCTGATCGAATCGGTGAATATCCAGCCGCTGCGTCAAATCGCCGCTGCCTTCGGCATTCATGCGGATGAACCGGCTGAGGCTGCGAAGACGATCCGCGAAGCGCCCGATTTCTTTACGGCCGACCAGGGAAGAGGTAAGAAGGCCAGTGACCAAGCAGGCGAATCCTCCTACAATTGCGGCGAATGCGGGTGACCAATAAGCAGCAGTAACATAAACAATGAGAGCGATCAGAATACTGGACAAAAGGGTGGATCCGCCATGGAGCTTAGCGTGTCTAAAGCGAATGCCGCGAATGCGGTAAACCTCATCCAAATCTCCTTCGCACATCATTCCCCAAACATCCGGACAATGGGGCAAGCGGAACGTGACGCCTTTGCCGATCACGGAAATGTGGCGGTAATCGGAATATCCCGGAAAGACCACGAACAGATTGCTTCCGTTCATAATGGTATTGGCTACTCCCGGGTGCAGCTGACCCGTCGCCGGATCGGTGAAGATAAGCTCAAGCTCGGTATGCTCTTTAACGGAAACGGTTCCCCAATCGGTGGTAACACCGTCCTTCAGGTTCTCGCCATGAGTAAAGGTTCGATCTTCAAACCTGCTTCTGGAAAGAGCGGTTCCGGGAGCGATGTAATGATTCATTTCGGGCTTTGCCATGAAAATGTAGTTGTCGCCGGAATCAGGGTAAACGTGGCCGGATTCCCGCTGGATTAAATCTCCGATCACGTCATTCGGCACACGGCCGCACAGGATGCCGGCAAACGTGCCGTTCGTGTAGATGGCATTCATGAACAGGAGTGTCATTTTGTCGTGAAAGGTAGAGGATCGCGGGCCAATGGTTAACGTGATGGGGTCGGCATATGGCCCAAAGAGCAATTTGCAGGTGTCTGAACTGGTAAGATAGGTGATCGCTTGGCCCAGAGGGCTGCTGTTGCTATAGCTGGCTCCAATGTGTGAAGCATATGTAGAGTACGTGACTTCACCAGAGGGGTTCAACAAGAATAATTCCGTAAAGTCGGTAGCGCGCGAATACAAAGCAGAGAAGAGCTGTTCCTGATTCAACCGGGTGTCTGAAGACAAAGGGCGAGGATGTTCGCTGCCGACTTGCGAATCATGGGGGTTATCCTTGTTCAGCTGCTCCTTCAGTCGGTCCAGATGTCCCCAATACTCATAACTCCAAGTGAACAGCAGTTCTTTACGCGTTTCGGCAATACCTTCGAATATGTCTTCAACATCGTTCTTCAAATTACGATTCAGACGCCATGAAATCCAGAGCGGAAGTCCCTGGCGATAGCCAAGCCAGTCCAACATCGCGATCTCCCCCAATTCCTATTTGAGTAATCTATCTTTATATATGTTAGTTATACTATCATAATATCCTGAAATTTCTATCATAATTTCAAAAAAAATGATACCTTTTTCATATTGATGTTAATTAAAGTTACATAATATAAGGCTAATAGACCTAATTATTGGAGTAGGCAGGTCTATATAGCAAAAAAACAGCCCCAAACTACAGGGCCGTTAAATAACTGATAATCCCGTCGGCAATGGCCTCGGCGATCTGCATTTGACCGTTGCGGCCGGTTAATAATGCCCGGTCCTCCATATTGCTGAGAAAGCCGGTTTCGACAATGACGGCGGGTACTTTGGTTTGATTCAGCAGATAATATGGTTTACCAACCATGATGTGATTGTTGTTACGGTAAACCAGATTCAACTGCTCTTGAATGGTGTCCGCAAGCAGGGTGCTGCGCCCCTCGGATTGATGCAGAACGATGCCTCCGCGCTTGGACGAGTTCTTTCCCCAATTCACATGAATGCTGACCACCAGCTTGGTCGGGATTTCACTGCTGAGCTGCTTGCGCTGCGACAGATCGCGGCGATGTCTCGAGGAGCTTCGATGCCAACGGTTGTCGTCGCTAAGCGCGTAATCGGCATCGCGGTTCAGGATGGCATGATAACCTTCCTTGCGAAGCAGCATGAACAGTCTGCGTGAAATGGCCAGGTTGATATCTTTTTCGAGAATGTCCCCATACGACGTTCCTCCATCGATTCCGCCATGACCCACATCGATCATAATGACGTCATGGGCAAAAGGGTGCAGCTGCCTTAGTTCTGACTGATCGATCTCCTGCCCTGAAGAGTGGGTGGATTCCGGCGTTTCGGTCAGAAGCCTTGTTGTCGATATTGGGATGGGCTGAACGGCATGCGCGGGGCGCGTCATGGCTTGCTCCTTCACTGGATAGGCTTCCATAACAGAACTCGGGAGTGCCAGTGTAAAGAGAAGCATCCATACCATGGCTGTCTTAATCATGTTGGCTCCCTTCTTTCACGTAAAAATTTCGGCTTTTTTAGAATGTGCATTTGGCGGAAAAATCATGCTGTTCAAGTGCGTGCGTCTAGAATCGATCGAAATGGAGCAAACTGATACTGGGATGTGGAAAAACCATAAGGAGTTGATTCGTATGGCTAGCGGCGATGAATTGATCAAGTACATTACCGAGCGCGTGGTTCATTATATAGATACGCCTAAGGACGTTCGGCGCCAGGCGAAGGTGAAGGAATCCTGGACCACAAGGTGGTTTGGCATGATTCCGCTCTCCATGTCGCTATGGAAAGAGGATGTAACCACCAAACGCAAAAAAAAGACAAAGTAGCAGCGGCTGCATGTTATTATGAATCCGCATTTTGTACATCGTGCGAGTTGCTTCATGTGCGCACGATCTCAGGTTTGGGGCGACCATGCTTCTGGAAGGCTGTCGTCCTATGTGAGTGCACATTTTATAAAACGCCGTGAAATCATAAAGGACGCTGCCCTGAGAAAGGGCCGCGTCCTTTTGTCATTTATAGCATATTTTGCAGGAATGAGGGCTGATGTATGGGATGGCGTATGATATTCGTAAATCGCTTGTTAGCTGCCGAAGCCGTATTCTTCCGGCTGAGCATAAAATTGTCCCTGCCCGATTAACCGGGATGCCGGCAGGAAACGGAGGGTGTCCGTATTCCGCAAGGGAACCGAAACATATAGCGCAGCCGGGTTCTCCTGATTCCCCGATGACCAGCGATGCCAGCCGGTTAAGTTAAAAGGTGCGCCGTAAGCGGCATTGCCTTTTTTGGACTTGAATATCAGGGTGGAGTGCTCCTGCAGTAAATTCCGCAGATCGGCGCTGCTTCGGGCCGTTAGATTGCTTGAGGTCAGCCACAGCAGATTATCGTAAGGATCAAGGGAGTCCCCGGATGCGATGGAAGGCGTTCCGGCAAACCAACGATTTGACGTGGATGAAGCCACGAGTCCTTTGGCTGCGGCAGGCAGGGATACGGATACCGGCTTAGTTGTTTGTGTCTTCTGAGGCTCATCCGGGAGCGCTTCGCTGTTCAGTGCGCTAAAATAGACCGGCTTTTTGCCGGGGAGCTGGACCTGCCAGACAGGGGATACTTCATACAGCTTGCGCACGATGCTCCCTTGAGGCAATGATCCTCCGGCCTTCATAAGACCTTCTGCAGCGAGCCGCTCTTTCAGCGGCGCTTGGCTGTAGGGAAGGGTCGAGCCGATCCCGTATTCACTTAGGATATATCCACCATCTTCTCCTGCACTGATAATCATGTATCCTTGCGGCAGTCCTTGAGCGGAAATCGTGACCAGCCAGCCGTGCGTGCCCGGACCGAGCGGGGTGAATTCGAGTTTTGCTTCGTCCCAGGTCGTAAATGGCGCATGGGCCGATAATTGAGCGACGGTCTCCTCAGCAAAGTCCATCAAACTCCCGGGCACCTGAGCCACGGCTTTGTTCGGATTAACACCTGAAATGCCTAATATATGATGATCCGCTGTAAACGGAGTGCCTGTCAGACTAAGGCTATCCGCAGAATTGGAAACATCGGCTTGGCTTGCGGCAGCTATGCTTGCCTGCGGCTGGACCGTGCTGAACGACAGGATGGTCGTTACAATAACGGAGACTGACAACATTCGAAATCGGCTCAACTGCTTATTATAGGGTGATCTGGGCTTAAAATCCTTGTCATTATGGTTATGAAGTTTCATGTTCCACCGTTTCAAATCATTAACCGCCTTTCCTTGGCCCTACGCGCCATGGATGTGATGGAATCATCATATCGGACAAGCTCTGCAAAGGCTGTTGCAAGCTGTCGCGGCAGGAGAAGGGAGAATGGTTCTTTTTTTGCCTGCTTTTGTAGAGGGGCGTCATGATGACGCACCCACAGGCGAACATAGATGAAATAGACCGCAGGTTATGACGGACAAGCTCACTTTCGGCTCGTACTGCCACTGCATTTCGGACCGGCGGTTCTTATATTGCTCCTCGATGAGCGCTTTTTTCTCTTCGACCTGCTCCTTGAGCAGGTCCTCGTAATAGCTGTCGATGACCAACAGCTCATCTTCAAGACGTTCTCTTGCTTTTGTGGCCCAGTCATAGTCGAGCTTGCTTAGCTTGTCGATGAGATGGTTCTCCAGCGCATCTACGGCCTGCTGCAAGGTGAGCGCAGCCGGGCGGACATGAACGCTCTCCGGCAAGCGGGGCGTCAGTTCGCGTCCATTCAGGATCGCCGGGAAGTCTTGGGCGATCGAACGGCTGGATAGTGAGATGCCGAGAAAAAACAATTCCTCCCGCTTGAGATCACAGCTGAACTCCACCTTGAAACAGACGCCCAGCCACTGCTCATACGGAGTGGAACGGGCTCTCGGACGCGGCTCGGTCTCGCGCTGCTGGAACAGATAGACGCATTTGCCTTCCTCCCGGGAAGCATTCCAGATCTGGGCGAGCCGGCTGCTGCCGTAGCCGATGTTCTCCCGCTGAATGCGGCCGGGACCGAGGATAGGCAGCACCGGGGCATTCCCATAAAAGCGGGCCAGGAGCGGATCCTGCGCAGGCGCAGCGAGCTGCGCTTTGGTTTCGGCTTCTTTGCTCTTTGCCAGCCGTTTGTCGTATGTTTCCGGATCAAACACGAAATTGAACGACAACGTTTCGGCGGGAGCGCCGGTACGTTCCACGAAGCCCCAGTAATACGGGCGGTTGGTGAGCATTTTGTCAGCTTGCGGCGACAGTTTCACGGTGACGTGCTCAGGCGATTTTTCAATGACGGTGCATTCGGTGGCTTCCAAATAGGCCATGAAGTGCTGCTGCACCTCCTGCGGCGTCATGGTCATATTAGGCTTCTTCCTCTCTCAGATTTTCTTCGACGGTGCTTCCTTGCTCGATATCCTGTTTAATATGGTGAATCGAGTCGCCCAATGTACTGATGCGCTGGCGAATTTCATCATCGTTGCCGGACTCCAGCATGATTTTGTACAGGCTCTTCTCGATGGATTCCTTCTTCTCGAACCGCTCCAGGATGACGTCCAGTCCGCCGATGACCATCTCGAACATGTTGATTTTCTCGTGCAGCAGATTCAGGATATGCTCTTCGATGGTTCCCGACGTGGACAGGTTGTAGATCTTCACGTCATTGGTCTGGCCGAGACGATGCACACGTCCGATCCGCTGCTCGACCCGCATGGGATTCCAGGGCAGATCAAAGTTGATCATATGGTGGCAGAATTGCAGATTGATGCCTTCACCCCCGGCTTCCGTCGCAATCATGACCTGCGCCTTGCCCCGGAAGAGGTCCATCATCCAGTCCTTCTTGCCGCGGTTCATGCCGCCCCGGTACGGTACGGAGATCAGTCCGTGATCGCGGAAATAATTGAGCAAGTATTCCTGCGTGGCGCGGTATTCCGTAAATACAATGACCTTCTCGTTCATTTGCTGGATCAGCTCAATGGCTTTTTCCGCCTTGGTGTTGGCTTTGATGGCCTTGATGAGATAGACCAGCTCCCAGATTTTATCGCGCAGCGGAGAGTCCTCAGGCAGCTTCTTGGACAGATTAACAAGCGTCACGAAGACGGCATCGCGGCTGCTGCACACTTCACGCTGGAGGGTGACGAGGGACAGCATACTGCTTAAATTTCCCCCTGCTGCCTGATACTGATCTTTGACGAAGGACGTGACGCCGTCGTATAATGACTGTTCTTCGGGCGAGAGGCTAAGCCCTACATTGCGGACGGATCGCTTGGTGAATTTCACTTCGCCTTCGCCGCGGCGGTTACGGATCATGACCTTGGACAGCTCATCCTTGAGCAGATCCTGGTTCTTAGGTCTTCGTTTATCGACAACAAAATTAGCGGCAAACTGCCCCTGGCCTCCGAGCTGACCCGGCTTCAGCAGGGTGATCAGATTGAAGAGCTCGCTGAGATCGTTCTGCACCGGCGTGGCCGTCAGCAAGAGGCAGTATTTTTTGCGCAGCTTTTGAATGAATTGATAATTGGACGTTTTCTTGTTCTTGAGCTTATGCGCCTCATCGATGATGAGCATATCGTACTCCTCGTTCAGTAGAATCTCCTGATGCGGATCGCGTTTGGCCGTGTCCATGGAGGCGACAACGATATCATTGCCCCAGGAGTACGCTTTTTTCTGCGCAATCGCGGGAATGCCGAACTTGGAGTTGAGCTCGCGAACCCATTGCAGCACAAGAGAAGCCGGAACCAGAATCAACACTTTGGATACCAGGCCGCGCACGATGTATTCTTTTAAAATAAGGCCGGCTTCAATCGTCTTCCCAAGTCCCACCTCATCGGCCAGAATCGCTCTGCCCGACATCTCGAACAAGACGCGTCTTGCGGTATCGGTCTGATGGGGGAGCGGGGACAAGCCGCCTAGGTGCTTGAGGCATTGCAGTTCTTCAAAGCTTGTAACGAGACGCGATTTCTCGCCCTCCACGGCAAGCTGGGCCAGACGATAGTCACCCCAAGGTCCGCCCTTGTCCAGTCGACCGGCGAGATCGTCAAACCAGGAACGGTCGATCTGCAGTGGAACGGGAAGGCGCGGGTCGATGATCATGCCTGAGTCGGCAGATGGCTGATGGTTCATGTCGATCTCCTCCTGTTGTGAAAGATTCCGGGCCAACGGTGTATATGTAGTATGGACGAAAAAAGAAGTCTTCATAACCTTGCACGGATTCGGAAGGGCGTGGAATAACCCGAAGGGCGCACGGCTGCTGGAATTGGATATTTTCATCCTTTTTTTTCATAGGGAATGGCGAAAAAGAGAGGGAGAGGAAGAAAGCGGAAGCTTGCGAGCGGGAGCTTGGATCTGTCGGCTTAATTTTCACAATATCGGCATAGTTAACCTATATATAGTGTAGTATAATGAATTAATAGCACTATATATGGTGTATATAGTGGTCTTTGATGTTTGACCGGCTACATAACAGGTTATGTTGTTGGTGAGCGCATATACTTGGGAATCTTTTTAATTTTATATCTTATATAGGAGGTAGTTGCTCTTGAGTACGATGCAGAATCAGCGGCTGGAAGGTTTAAGCGAGAAGATCTTTTTGGACCGGTATGCCTGGAAGGATGCCGACACCAACAACGCTAAGGTAGGCGATGTGGTGCTCGTTCTGACGAAGGATGATCCTAAATTTCCGACCAAGGAAGTTGGCGAAATCGTGAAGCGCGAAGGCCGCAAGGTCACGGTGAAGACACGGAAGGGCGAGCTTGTGGAATCGGATGTGGAGAAGCTGACGTTAACCATCGAGAAAACGCCGGAAGAAATGTGGGATCGACTCGCGGCCGCCATGTCATCGGTTGAGGCAACGCCGGAACTGCAGGAAGAGTGGCGCGGGAAGTTCCGCGAAATTCTGGATGATTGGAAGCTGGTGCCGGGCGGACGGATTGCAGCCGGAGCGGGTGCAAGCGATGAATTGACGCTGTTCAACTGCTACGTGATTCCTTCACCGAAGGACAGCCGGGGCGGTATCATGGAAACCCTGTCCGAGATGACCGAGATTATGGCACGCGGCGGCGGTGTCGGCATTAACTTGTCTTCCCTGCGTCCTCGGCGCGCGATTGTAAGAGGCGTGAACGGGTCTTCCAGCGGTGCGGTATCGTGGGGCGGATTGTTCAGTTATACAACGGGATTGATCGAGCAGGGCGGAAGCCGCCGGGGTGCTCTCATGCTGATGATTAACGATTGGCATCCGGACGTGGAGGATTTCATTACGGTGAAGCAGACGATGGGACAAGTTACGAATGCGAACCTGTCGGTATGCGTAAGCAACGATTTCATGAAGGCCGTAAAGGAAGATCTGGACTGGGAGCTGGTGTTCCCGGATACTACCGATCCGGATTATGATGAGCTGTGGGACGGCGATCTGGATAAATGGAAGAAAGCTGGACGCAGTATCATTCCATATAAAACGGTAAAAGCACGCGAGGTCTGGCATACCATTATCGAATCCGCGTGGAAATCGGCAGAGCCGGGCGTCGTCTTCATGGAATACTACAACCAGATGTCCAACAGCTGGTATTTCAACCCGATTATCTGTACGAACCCTTGCGGTGAGCAGGGACTCCCGGGCTGGGGCGTATGCAACCTGTCCGCGATGAACCTGTCGAAGTTCTATGATGAAGCGAATCATGACGTTGCCTGGGAAGAGCTGGCGACAACGACGCGTTACTCCGTGCGGTTCCTGGATAATGTCATTGACCGGACGCCGTACCATTTTGAAGAAAACGAATTGAATCAGAAGAAAGAGCGCCGCGTGGGTCTCGGAACGATGGGTCTGGCTGAGCTGATGATCAAGCTGAACATCCGTTACGGCAGCCCGGAATCGCTGGAGTTCCTGGATAAGCTGTATGGCTTCATCGCGCGCGAAGCGTATCTTGCATCCGCCGATATTGCCGAGGAGAAGGGTTCGTTCCAGGCATTCGATGCCGAACTGTACCTGCAAAGCGGATTCATGAAAAATATGACCGAGGTATATCCGGAAGTTGCTGAAGCGGTACGCAAAAAAGGTGCACGCAACGTAACCGTCATTACCCAAGCACCGACAGGCAGTACGGGTACGATGGTCGGAACGTCGACGGGTATCGAACCGTACTTCGCCTTCAAATACTTCCGTCAAAGCCGTCTCGGCTTCGACGAGCAGTTTGTCCCAATTGCCCAGGATTGGCTGGACAGCCATCCGGGTGAGGAGCTTCCGGACTATTACGTCACGGCGATGAGTCTTTCCGCCGAGGATCATATCCGCGTGCAAGCGGCGATTCAGCGCTGGGTGGACAGCTCCATCTCGAAGACGGCGAACTGTCCGGCGGACTTCACGGTGGAAGATACGAAGCGGCTGTATGAGCTGGCATTCGATCTGGGATGCAAAGGCGTAACGATCTACCGCGACGGCAGCCGCGACGTGCAAGTACTGCAAACGGAGAAAAAAGAAGATAAAGCGGCCGAAGCGACAACAGCTTCTACTGCGGAAACAGCGCTTGAGCAAAGCGCGGCAGGGCAAGCCGCTGAGGATGCGGCGAGCGTGGAGCCGGCGGCTGCAAGCATGGCCGTGACAGCCCCACCGAGCAAGAGCGGGCTGGATAAACAATACAAGAAGCGTCCGCAAGTGCTGCGCGGCGCAACCTACAAAATGAACACACCGTTTGGCATGGCGTACATTACGATCAACGATCTGGACGGCATACCAAGCGAAATCTTCCTGAACGTCGGTAAAGCCGGATCGGATGTGTTCGCGATGGCGGAAGCCTTGGGCCGCGTTTGCTCCCTGTTCCTCCGTTACGGGGACCACGGCAATAAGGTGGAGCTGCTGATCAAGCACCTCAAGGGCATCGGCGGCACCGGCGCGATCGGCTTCGGCGCCAACCGCGTGGAATCCATCGCCGACGCCGTGGCGAAGGCGCTCGAAACGCATGTGGTCAACAACGCCGAGGCGGATCATGACCATGATCCGGCACCGGTCGCAGCCACGATGGCGCCTGTCGATGCAGGCGAAGCCGGGGCAACGCCAGCTGCGGGATATGGCGGACATGGCGCGCACGCAGGCGGGAGCTCCATGTCGCTGGATCTGTGCCCATCCTGCGGCGGGGCATCCTTGATTAACATCGAGGGATGCAAGACGTGCGGGAATTGTGGGTATAGTAAGTGCTCGTGAGGAAGTTGACGGGAAGGTATTGAAAGGTGTTAAAGAGGAAAACTAAATCGTAGGGAAAAAGTTTAGCGAATGACCGGATGTATGAAATAGCATGCAGTGAGAATAACTGATTACTTAGTAGTGGGGACAGGTGTGCTTCGAAGAACGAAAGGCCTGCAGCGTAGTCATGATCATGACTTGTTGCAGGTCTTTTTGTCGTACTGTTTACCGTGCTCAGCTAAGCACCATCATTTTAGCCGGTGATTGGTAGCCAATACGAGGTTGGCATTAGCGGATCAAAATCGGGTCTACACAGGGTTCGAGCATTGAAGAAAAATGTAAATGAACAGGCATTATTATTGATGACAGAAAAACATCAAATTTCACAAGTGAAAGAATTTTTGATGCAATTGAAAATATAATGAGGTATTAAAAAACAACACATTGATATTTATTAGATATTGTTTAACACATTTGAACTGTCAAAAGACTTAAATTTTTTCACAATAAAAATAAGTTAAATTTTTGATCTATAACCATACTAACGAATGGAAATGAAAATAGTTGATCTACGTGTTGCAGTAAAGGGGATAGACAGTTTTGGTAATAATGATACGATTTCTTCACCTCTAATATGCCGTTCGATAAATCCTTCAATTGAGGAGCGATTTTCAAATAAAACGGTCCCCTTTGTATTGATACATTTAATATTTTTGAAATATTTACTTAACAGGCCATGGCCATTTTCACTACTGAAAGAAAACTCATACGATGGAGATTCAAAAATTAATTCCCAGATTTCTTTCATATGATAATTGCTATTTGTTGTTGCTATGAACTTCCCATCAACTTGTAAAACTCGGAAAATTTCTGATAGTGCGTGTTTAGGTTCGCTTACATAATGTAAAACCCAATTAGCTATCACGCAATCAAATGAATGGTCAGGAAAAGGAAGACAGGTAACATCTGCAACTTGAGAGTGTAAACCTTTTTGCCGACTTAATTCAACCATACGTTCTGAGATATCTACTGTAGTGATTTCAGGAATTGGATTAAGTTCATTCATTAATCGGTGAGAAAACTCTCCCATACCACAACCAATTTCAAGTATCCTTTTGGGTTTGATTTCTAAAATAACTTTAAATGATTCCTCTTCAGCATCCAAACCATCAATACTGGAAGAATATACTGCTTTTTGTGCAGCATAGCGTTTTTCATCAGTAAACGCTTGAAGAATATCTCCTTGCTCCATTATTAATACCACCTTAACAAAGTAATTTTGGAAAATATTAAAATCGGATATCACATTTACTTTTTTAATTTCTTAGATTTTGTCCGGATTCGGGTAGTTATGATCAATTGAGAAAAATGGGCGAATTTCCGGAGGGGGCCATGGAGCACCTCTATGAAGAAATGAATCCAAAAATAATTGAGTTCTTGAAAGTATGCCAGTAACTTGACTAATAGTAAATTCACCAGATTCAAGTTTCTCTCCAAGATCATCCAAATCAAGAATCCGGTAAGTAGGGCCCATATTTTCAACGACAATATCAAGTGCCATATCAACCACTTTATAAATATAGGGGTTATTAGATTCAATTTTTATATCGACTAGATCAATTCGCCATTCATTCTTCCAATTAATAGGATCAAATACCATCTGAACTTTATGTTCTAATAGCCAAAAGTATCGTCTTACAGAGTTATTTCTTGGATCATTTTCGTCCCGGAATATTACATTATTAACTTGAAAAGCTGGAACAGTTTCGAACTGATGATTTCGGTATTGAATGAACACGCGAAGCGGAGTTGGATCATCTATTATCATAATAATCTCCTATCAAATGATTGATAATTGCTGGGTTGAAAAGTTAGTTATTAATATTGAGTTTTGTTTTTAAAAGGGGCATTACCATTTCTCCAAATCTGTTTGCTTCATCTAATTTGGGGTATCCAGATAGAATAAATGTGTCGATACCTACGTTCCAGTATTCTATTAATCTTTCAACAATTTGTTGGGGATTACCGACTAAGGCAGTTGCATTCCCTAGTCGTGCAGTGCCAATGCCCGCCCAAAGATTTGGACCAATGATCAAGTCATTACTTGTTGCCAGTAATTGCTGATTCTTCCGATCCATAGACTCACTATGCTTTTGGGAACATAAAAATTCTTTTATTTCTGGATCCACTCTTGAAATAAGTTCACTGGCTGCATTCCAAGCCTCATCTTCAGTTTGACGGACAATAATGTGCATTCGAAGACCAAAGCGAAGAGAACTGGAATTTTTCATTGACTTTATGAGGGATATTCGATTGCGGATTTTTTCTACGGGTTCTCCAAATAATAAATAGGTGTCGCCATACTTTAACGCAATTTCTGTTGCTTCCTTAGAACCACCTGAAAAAAATATCTCAATACGTTGTGATAATTTGGGGTGGAAATAGTTTTCTTCTAACTTATAAACAACGCCATTATAGGTGAAGATTTCGTCTTCATACCAAAGTGCACTCGTGATTTCGAACCATTCCTTAATTCTCTGATAACGTGTCTCTCGATCATCATAATTTCCAATCCATTTGCATTCTTGTGTTTGTCCAGTAACAACATTTAAGGCAATGCGTCCAGGAAATAGTTTACACAAACTTGCAGCCATCTTAGCCAATTGTGCAGGGTGATATTGATTTGGACGTACAGCCAGAATCAATTGTGAGCGTTCGGTTTTTCCTAACACAGAAGCTGCTGCTACCCAGGTCTCCAGTGCAAGTGAGTAGCCTGTATGTACCAGTAAACCATCAAAACCTCCGTTTTCAGATGCTTTGACTATTTTAGAAAGGTACTCGACAGTTGGTTCAGGACCAATAGAAGGCCAAGTACCAATATATGACACATCTGGTTCAAGGGGTAAAAACCAATACATTTTCAATTGTCTATTCATATTATCCTCCCAAAAAACAATCAAATTAGGATATAATCTTTTATTTTTATGTTTTTGGATTTATTATTAATATTACATAATTATGGATATTGTAATTATCATGGTAAACATAATAATAATCATGGTCAAGACCGCTTTTTTATATTTCGAGAATATCTAGAAAAATATATAAGGGGGTTAGCCTAAAGTGTGGAAATAAGGATAAGATTTAAAAGATAAGATTTAAAACTGTTTTCGCGATTAAAATGTAGACATTTGTCTTTCAACGAAAGAGGTGAAATTTTGAAACAAGATAACGGTAATAGTAAAGACGGTATTATTAATAGTCGGAAATTTGTGATTTTCCTGTTAGGACACATTACATCCCAGATTGGAATGGCTATTACAACTTTTTCATTATCTTGGTACATCCTACAACTCACTGGGTCACCATTGCAATCAGGCATAATGCTAGCATTAGGATTCTTACCGTACATTATTATGTCCTTTCCTGCAGGTGTATGGGCAGATCGTATGAATAGAAAAACTCTGATGGTTATTTCAAGTGTTGGAAGAGTGGCGCTCTTGGCAAGCTTTCCCATAGCACATGCAATTGACAACGTATCGCTAATCCAAATTTATCTTGTTCAAATACTCATGAGTGGACTTTCTGCAATATTTGATACTTGTAGCTCTGCGGCCTTACCAAGTATTGTAGAAAAGTCATTATTAAGAAAGGCAAATGGCACTTTTAATTCAGTTTCATCAATCACTAAGATGGTAGGGACTGGTTTAGCTGGATTCTTAATTGCATTTATTGGTGTTACTAATACAATAATTTTAGACATAGTATTCTGCATAATAACATTGCTATGTTTGATGACTATTAAAACTAGCCTTTCTGATCATAATTTCAGAAAAACCAAGATAAAAATGTGGAGAGATATAAGAGAAGGAATTTCCTTTTTGAATAATCAAAAATTAATACGTATATTGGCATATATGACAGCAGGCTTAAACTTTGCTATACAAGCCTCAAGTGCTGTTGTGCTTTTCAGATTTAAAGAAGAACTGTATCTGTCATCAGAAATAACAGGTGTACTTATGGTTGGAATATCTCTAGGAGTATTTATTGGTTCTGTTATAGCTGATAAAGTTATTGGAAAAAAAAGAATACATTCGCTCATTATTTTTGTATTTGTGATTCAAGCTATCGGATTACTGATTATTGGAAACATAAATATATTATGGATGATATTTATAGCGGAAATATTCATCGGTATTGCAAATGCTGTATGGAATGTTGAGATAGTGTCTTTAAGACAAAAAATAATTCCTAGCGAATATCTTGGCAGAGTAAGTAGTGTAACACGATCCATGTCATGGATAAGCATTCCATTAGGGGCAGTTCTGGGGGGAGTTATTGCAAAAAACTTTGGGTCATCTGTTGTATTTGAAGTTGGAAGTTTGATGCTCTTGATAATATGTGTGATTGGCTTTGTTTACCTTAAGGGGCAAAAGGAACGAGAGATACAAACAGAAGTAAAGACCACCATATAGAACTTGAAATACATCCCTAGGAATAGAGACTGGAAGAACCTCTTGGTTTAAGTGATGAATTTATAAGAGTGCTTTTTTAATGGCTATCAGTAAGAAGTTTGAAAACGGAAGGTACTTTATTACCAAAGGCGATCACAGCAAAAATAGTGAGCCCAATTTCCAACTATCTGTTTTTAATGTCAACTAGATAGGGTGATGACCAACTTTTCATTCTTAAAAAAAATTAAAAATAAAGAAAAATGTAGAAATTAATTCAAAATTATGATAATTTTTAAGTATTATGAAAGGTGGTGTTACGATGAAAGTTTTTAATGATGCCCCACTTCCGTGGGCAAAACCGATCGTGAAAAAACCTGACGCTAAGCCACAACCGGAAATCAAAAAGAAATAATCTCACCCTAATTCACTTTGCGGTTAGCAAGCCTCTGTCTAAGATGGCTTGCTAATCCCATTTCTTCAAAGAATAATAACTTCGAGTTTTCCTACTATGTTGACGGTATTAAACACACCGTCATATACCTCAATGCAAAGCCGATCCAATCATCCACATTTCACTGATCAATTCGCTAACATGTTCCGACTGCATAAAGAAACAATTTAGCAACTTGTCTTCGCAAATAGAGGCGATGTTCACAAGATAACACATGATTATTGTCTTCTCGCATAAAATCAAAATATTTTAATTTTTGATTTGATATGGAGGAAAAATTGAACAATATCAAAAAACTCAATGCAACAACATTATTACTAAGTATGCTTCAAAATTGGCCTAATATTGAAAATCAAGACTCGCTATATGACTCTCTATTTGATCTAAAGGCTGCTGATGAAGAAAAAGTAACCCCTCAAGTATTGTATATCATGGATCAACTAGGGGATCTCAATGTGGAAGCTGTGCAAAAAGCTGAGAAAGTTAGAAATAAAAAAGAAGTCCTTATAGATGAAGTGAGTTTATTTGTTCGCCATTTAGCAAAAACAAATATTAATTATGCGTTATTAAGAGGTTTTGGTTTTCAATCATATTATCCACCAGGGTATAATCGCCAATTTAATGACATTGATGTCATTGTGAAGACGATTGAAGATTTTAATAATATTATGGATCTGTTTTTAGGATTGGATTACTTCATAGCTAAACCCATGGTGATTAGAAAACAAAAAAGTAAGTTTGACCAAAATTCAGTATGGATTGGAGTTGCTCTTAATAAACGAACGGATAAATTAGATCATCCAATAATGGTGGATATCACTTTAGGTGGGCCTTCAATCAGCCATCAAAGCCATTATCCATTAGACGAGAGATCCTGGAATAGTCTTCAGTTCATTGAAACCGGAAATGTAAACGTTCCAATATTGTCCGATACAGATAACTTTTTAGTATTGCTTTGTGAATCTTATGAACGAAACTCTCTCTATATAAGGGATCTATTGGATATGGAACAAATCATTCAATCGAATATTGATATTGACAGAGTTAAGGAGAAATTGAAAACACTTGAACTTTTTGGTCAAATAGGACAATTTAGGCAATATGCAAAGGTAATAAATTCGACAAATATACTTTCCTTTTTGGATTCTTTAGAAGATCAATCTGTATTTTCAAACAATAAACTCAAAAAAGGTAAGCAGACATTACATATAAAAAAAGTCATGAAATATCGTCCATTTCTCAATAGAATTGTCGGCATCTACTTTGAACCTCTAGTCAGTCGTATGGAACAATTTGAAAATAAGTATCCTGAGAAAGCAATGAATATATATTCCAAGGTTCCTTTGAATTTTATTTTTAATATTGGATGGCCGCTATACCTTTTTCCAGAATCGCGTAAAGAACAATTACTTTGTTCACCTCCAATGTTTATTAGGGACAAACAGGAGGGGAACTGGAGAACAAATTTAAAACTTGGTTCATTTGTCACCAGGATTAGACCGGTAACTTACATTGATGAATGGGTGTTAGATCATGACAGTTCAAATTCTTCATGCCATTGATTCTTCAAATTGTATTCACTATATTCACAACTCCATTTTCGAACGTTCCAAACAAAACCTAAATCCTATAGATTCAAATATTAGTTTGGACTATATTCGCAATCGTATTGAATTGGAATATTCCAAAGTTGTTTTGGAGGAAGCTGTTTTCTTCACTTGTAGTTTAAAAAGTGAAGTAAAAGCGGGGGCGATTTTTGGCTTTTCGATAGACGAAATTACAAAAGCAAATGACATTCATATCGTTGAAGTTTTTGGTGATTATGATACCAGATGGTTTGCGAAAGAACTATGGCAACAAGTAATTGAAAGTGCAAAGCGTACTAATTCAACAACAATTGTAATTGAATTATCTCTAAACAATGAAAAAGATATGCGCTTAAGGCGTTTATTAATGGAGTATGGAATGACAGTACACCATTATGTTCTTCGTAGGGAAATTTCAAACAATCATGATAAAACCCAATCAGATAATATTAGATTCACCGATGATAATCATCAAAAATTCGCCATTGATTGTCTGATCAAGGGATTTATAAATACTTATGGAACATATGTCAATGATAATATCATTCGCGAATATGTTCTGGATTATTACACCCCTTTAAACAAGGATGTTCGTTTTTCTGCTATCGGTTTCAACATGGATGGGGAACCAAAGGTTCATGGGATGTTTGTCATCGTTGATAGCCGAATACAAAACTGTAAAGAGATCAGGTTAGTAGATATCTTCGTCCCGGAGGAAAGACAATCTGGTTGGTCTACGAGAATGTGGACATATATAGAACAACTATCCAGCAATTATGGAATTCAAAGAGCCGAAGCTACGCTTTTTGGTAACGTAAATTTGCAAACTTCTAAGTTAGTCGCTAATCTTCATAGTTCAGGCTGGACTGTTGACAGAGTGAATTTACATTTTTATCTTTAATTATTTGCCCATATGCGTTTTCTGTTTTACTTATATATCCAATAGGGAAGGGGTTATTGTATGATCAATTCTAAGTCCGAAAGCGGCAGCATACTTTGGCATGACCTAATTCCAATTTCTGTAAACGATACCTATGGAGATCCATTCATTATTGAACAAGTTGACAACACTATAGATAAACTTCAAAAACTTTACAATCATAAAGCTCCAGTTGCCATATTTACAAAGGCCCCTATGAATGAAACCGTGATAGAAAAGCTATTTCAAACCGTTGCTAATCATCCAAAAGTTGTTGTTTATTATTCTCTCACCGGGCTCGACGAAGGAGGCTACTCTTTTGAAACTCGTGTAAGGATGATCCATGCGTTAGAAGAGGTTTTTAATCATGTAGTTATTCTTACAAGACCAATCATACGAGGTAAAAACGATAACATAGATAATCTGAAGAGAATAGTTAATGTTGCATCTACCACGAAAAGTAGGCTACTGGTCTTAGGTGGCTTACACGATAAATATAAAAATAAACATATCGAGTTTAGTGTGGAAGAAATGCTCATTCAACTTTGTGATGAGGTTGGCGTCAGGACATTCCAGAAAACGAGTTGCTGTGCAGCATATATATTTGGTGAGTCTTGCTGGATGCACGAACTTAATGGACCTAAAAATTTAGATGTTGCGGCTGCACTTGGTTATAAATTTGAGGTTGGAGAAGATCGAATTGTTTTGGATGAAGCCACAACAGGTGATTTGAATTTCTTGAGAATGTTAACTCGTTCAAAGGTATTTTCGCAAAAAATCATTAGCAACTATAATCTATTAACGCTTAAGACGGGTGAAGTAAAGTATGAAGCGACTTCCAGTTGGTTTGCTTGGTCAGAAAATATCGATACTTGTCTGGATTGCAACTATTGTATTATCAAGCAAATTGAATATCTTAAGAAAATGAAAGTAAAGATTGGTACACACCCTAGTGAAATGGTTGATATTGTACGTGCTAATAATAATGGTCATGACTTCTCGGCATTCCGACTAACAAAACTTCGAAAAGATACGACAGATATGCATGAATACGCTGATGTTCGGATTACCAAACCATGTTTCGTTAAAAGATATGATAGTTTTAAGGAAACAGCAATATCTATTGAATCATAGGAGAGTATAGGCTATGTCTCAATCGTTCGAAATAATAGAATTTCATCATCATAATATTAAATGGTTCGGTCTGCTTGAAAATTGCATATCAGATTGTGATAATACGACCTCATCTTTAGGTATTATTTTTTTGCATGGATTAGGAGAAAATCGTACCGGATTAAACTATATCTTCTCGCAGATATCACGAAAACTAGCTGATGCAGGCTGTAAAACGATTCGTTTCGATCTTGCTGGTCTGGGAGAAAGTATGCTCCCCCTGTCCATAAGCATCTGGAAGGAACAATATAAAGAAGTATATAAATTATTGAGAAATGAATGTAAAGAAATCTGGACCATTTGTCGAGGGACCGGATGTCTAGCTATTCCGGAAGGCGAATACGGAAAAATATTCGCTTTAAATCCTTGCTCGCCTGAAATCTTTAATCAAACTAAAAAGAACGTTTTATCCAAGGAGATAGATGGGATCATTGAACCGAATACCAAATCAGCAGTTGAATATTATAAGTTTTGGAACAATCTAGGAGTCGAAACAGAAAGCATTGGTGGCCTTCGAATTTCACTTGATTTCTTTGAAAGCATTGATCATTATGTTAACTCTTTGCGATCAAATTATCACTACATTTGTACAAATTCCGAAATCGATATTTATGATAGCAGCACTCGATTAACTGTATTAGGAGAAGACAGTCTCTTTCGTATGGAAAATGAACGAAATATGCTTATTGATTATTTTTTGAAAGGTGTTGAATGCTTTGGGACAGAAGCCGCTGTTAATAGCAATGTGTGGCCCTGATGGCTCAGGGAAATCTAGTGCAGCTGGATACGTTCAAGAAATGTTAAACCAATATAACGTTCCGAATATAGTGATTAAACCTTTGCTTCCTGAAAGGCGTTTTGTCACGGGGCTTCATGACTTGAAAAAGCATCGATTGAAAGACTCAAAGAAACTAGAAAGCTTTATGGCGGATTACTTTAGTTTTAAATTATTAAATTCAATTCATACGACAATAGTTCCGGCTTTAAGCGCAGGTAAAACGGTCATTTGTGACAGATATGTTTATTCACATTTTGTGAATCAATCCGTATTTGGAAATGACATTGAAGAGGATCCTGATATGTGGGGCTGGATACCAAAACCGGATTTAACTTTTTATTTTGATGTTCCAGTTGAAGTAGCAATCAATCGTTTGAATAGACGCACAAAGAAGGGTGTTGGAGATAATCTGGAATTCCTCACGAAAGCCAAACAAAAATTTGATGAATTCGCTGAACGGGAAAATTTTTATCGTATAGATGCTACAGGCGATCAACAGTTATTGTGTATAGAAATATTTTCAGAAATTAAAAAAAAATGGGGGGAGCTTGTATGACTTGCATCACCATTGACGGATTAAGCGGAGTTGGTAAGGGAGCTGTCTCCCGACAATTAGCGAATGATCTGAACTTCACCTATTTAAGCATTGGATTAATATTTCGTGCTGTTGCTTGGGTTAAAGTCTATACCCATAATGATCTTTCTTCTATTCAATCAATGATTAAGATTAACCTAAATGAATCGAAGGAGCCTCGAGTATTCTTATATCATCAGGATCTAACGGATCATTTGTTTGGAGACGTGAATATAGAGTCGGAAGTGCCACTTTTGGCTATGGATCCAATAATACAAACTCAAGTATATTCGATAATAAGAACTTTTTGCGAAATACATCATACTATTCTCGAGGGGCGTATAGCTAATAAAATTATGCCTGATGCGATAATAAAAATCTTGCTTTGGGCAGAACCTACGGAACGGGCCAATAGAAATTATGCTGAATATCTTCGTATAGGAAAATCAAAGCAAGCAGAAGAACTTCTACTAAAAGTAAGAAAGCGGGATCAATTAGACCTTTCTCGAGATATTGATCCATTACGTTACAAGACTGGAATGATTGCATGGGATTCTAGTAATTCAACTTTTGCTGAAACCGTGAATCAAATGAATCGATACATAAAACATTATATGAATGATATCCCATTTACCGTATCAGTGATTATTCCTGTGAAAGATCGTGAAAATCATTTGTACTTTTGTCTAAAACATTTAGCCCAACAGGATATTGACAAATCTCTTTATGAAATCATTGTCGTAGACGATAATTCGAGCGATAACTCCGTCCAAATAGCCGAAAAATATTCGGACAAAGTGATTATTTCTGATGGGAAAGGTCCAGCATATGCAAGAAACTTAGGCTTACAGGCAGCTAAGGGCGATTTTATTATATTCCTTGATTCGGACATTCTTGTTCAAGAAGATTTTATAAGGCAACATATTCAGCTTCATGAATTAAATAATAAACTTATTGTGATTGGCGCCAGGAGGCATTTACCTAAAGATCAAAATGAAGTAGACATTCATCTTTCCCGCAAAGATAGTCGGGAAGTCTTATTGTCCTTGAATTCGATGGATCTAAACTATCTGGCTCATCCTTGGAGTATCGCTTATACCTGTAACGTCTCGGGCCCTAGAAGGTTATTTCTTGATAATTTATTTGATGCGGATTTTTACGGATGGGGTCTTGAAGATATTGAATGGGCATATAGGCTTCATCACAAAGGGGTACGATGGGCTTTTTCATCGAGAGCAACAGGATATCATTTATGGCATGACCGGGAAATGACGAATTATAAATTTTTGCAATGGAAGAATAACTTGGATTTATTTCTTAGAAAACACACTGCAGAAGATGCAAAAAAATTTAGGTTGTTTGAAACCGTCTTTGATCCAAAGCAAAAATCCGATTACATGGAAGTATACAGTAGATTCCAAAGTAACAGTTTAAGAGATGCGTTGATTGTTGATTTATCAACAATCAACACAGACCATTTATTATATCTCCAAGACTATGTGTACAGACAATGGAATAGGGATGTTGATTTAATTATTCTTGATTCAAAAACGGAAGCTGAACGTTATAATTATGAAATTAGCATCGGCATCTCGACTGGGTATCAAAAAAACATCCGATTTTTTAAGATATGTGAATGGAATCAGCATGGTCATGAAGTGATTGAACAATATAATAAAAACGGATTTAAAATCTATAATTCCTCGATAGGGGTAGGATGATGAATCGTACAGAATGTATTTTAAATACAAATCCAGGCTGGATCACTATGGTGATAGATGAACCGAAAATAGGTTCCAAAGGGAGTATTCTCGTCTGTCATGGATTAACCGGTGATCGTTCGGGGCCTCAAAACTTACTCTCGATTTTAAGCAAGTCATTAGCCGGAAATGGTTTCAGAGTCATTCGTTTCGACTTTAGAGGCTCTGGAGATTCGAGTGGTACTTTCTATAACACCACATTTAAGTCAATGCTTGAAGACTTCCATAAAGTAAATAACTTTTGTATGGAAAAGTTTAATTCATCCAACATTGGAGTATTAGGAATGAGTATTGGAGGGGTTATAGCCTCACTAGCTTCTATTCAAGTAAAAGCGAAGGCCCTTGCATTAATAAGTAGTGATATAATCGAAGGCATTACTTTTGGTGTTCATGGTCAATACGCAATCCGAAATGGACATTTTCTTCTTCCTGAAACCTTTTGGAGGGAAAGAGAAAATATATTTCCACGTTATGAGTTAAGTATTCATCAACACATGCAGAAATATTTATGTTTTGGAGAATTAGATCATAAAGTTGAAGAAGCGTCATCAGAACTTAGAAACATTGGTTTTTCATGCAGGAAGTTTAGTGATGTGAATCATCTCTTCGAAAAATATAATGCAAGACTTGAATTAGGACTTGAATTAAGTAAATTTTTTGAATCGAGTTTCCAGGAGGTTATGAACCAATGACTACGGGGATCACATTATGTTTAATGGTAAAAGATGAGGAAAGGTACGTAGAATCATGCATTAAATCTGTATATAACATAGTTGATCATATTGTTGTTGTGGATACTGGCTCCACAGATTCAACTATGGAGATTTGCAGACGATACACCAATAATATCTACGAGATTCCATTCAATGATGATTTTAGCTCAATACGTAATGCAACCATGGATTATGCTACGACTCCCTGGATATTGTTCCTTGATGCTGATGAAGAATTCGAACCACAAGAAGCTCAGAAACTCGTTGAATTAGTTAAAACAGCTCCACCAGATGTATATGCCTACAAAGTACTCAGGTATAATTTCTTCTCAACAGGCGGGTGGTACTCTGGACGTAATGTCAAACTAATTAGAAATGAACCTAGTGTGAGATTCAGAAAAAGAGTAAATGAATCTGTTGAAATGAGTATTCAAGATATAGGGAAACGTGTAGAATCGGCTCCTATTGTATTAAATCATTATGGGCATTGTCGATCGGTTCAAGAAAGAGATGATAAAAGTCTGCGATATATTGATCTTATGGAAGAACAACTAAAAGCGACGCCAAAAGACGCTATTGTAGAAGGGTATATTGGGCTTATATCTCGTACATTAGGGCGATTCGATATCGCGTTGGAGAGAACTGAGAAAGCATTACTTATGAATCCTAACTCAGCTACATTACACTCCTTTAGAGGCCATGTACTTCGTTCAGTGAACCGAAATGAAGAAGCTCAGTTATCTTATAGAAAAGCGGTGGAAATACGGCCGTCTGATGCTGCTGCCTGGAACATGATTGGAGTAACGCAGCTAACAGCCGGGAACTTTTCGGAAGCGATACATTCTTTTGATAAGGCAATTTTATTAGAACCAGTAGCAATTCATACAAAAATTAATAAGGGATTAGCATATCAAGCAATGGGTGAGTATGAGCAGGCTGTCATGTGTTTCGTTGATGTAATAGAAAAAAATAGAGGTTTCTTGCGTGAAAATTGGCTTGGAAAAGTTGAATGCGATCCCTACCGTGCATTTTACTACGAAACAATTATGCAGTTCGCTGGATTAGGATATCATCTTTCATATTGTCAAATGAAAATCGAAGAACCGAAGGTATTATCGTATTAATGACGAAGGGTCTAACACTGTTTTTTCTTTTAAAAAAGATTTTTTTCCAATATACACCCATTTCCATGCTGAAACGTTCGTACTGAATACATCCTCCATTAAATGCTCAAAAACTTCATTCCGATCCCAACGGATTAGTGGGATCGGACCGCATTTGAAGTTACGATAAAATAAAAAATCCCAGTACCAATTCGCTTGAGTAGCAGGCGCTTCTGAAATGATTTCAAAATATTGTTTTGCTTTATTATATCCTTGAAGAATATATGGCATAAAATTCCTGTTGTGAAAGTCTCGCATTAATTCATCAAGAAGTCGGCAACTCTTAAAATAATCTGTTTCGTTTATAGTGGTTGAAAATAATAAATGATTACCTCTGGAGTAAACATTTACTCCATATATCATTCCACACTGTATACGTAATCGATCCATTACCATCATTTCTAATATTTCAGAAAGTACTAACAAACTATTTGCACTTTTAGGTGACGGAAATGAGATACCTCCATAAATATTTATCATTCCTCCTATATTATAGTCTAATGCTATATGCGTATCTGAAATAAGCTCGAATTCTGATATGCTGAGCTTCATATCAAGGGGAGATGGGGGGATATTTAGATCGATTATAGGATTTCCTATAAATATAATTTGGATTTTATTGATGTTATTGTCAGGTGCATAATTAATACTGTTCACTTCATTTAGAAGTAATTTGTTGTTTAGCATTAGGGCTAAAACAGTCATGCCAGATTGGTAGGGTGATAATTCATATTTCACAACATCTATAGATCCAGGATTTAAAGATATGATATGGGAGATAAGTAAGGACAACAATTCAGATATTTTTTTGCAGGATTTAGTGGTTAAGCTCATTAAGAGATATCCATATGAATATGTAAACTCAATATCTATACCTAAGGTATCCAATTCTCTTAATATCTCCTTAATATATGGATCCATTGATATTGTAACGGGAGAAGTATTTTGAGATATCATTGAATGAGGAATACCGATTTTCACTTCGCTATACCCTGAATAACTTGGTCGAGAATAAAGCCAAGATTGTGTGTTTTTTGTTGAAGAATGTTTTTTAATCATTTTCCTCACCTTCACAGATTAATATATATCGATTATCTTTTCTAAATATTTTCTTTATTATTTTTGTAATCAAATCTGTAGATACAGATATAAATTTTAAGCTTGAGTCGTATCTGACTTCAGCTGTCATGATATCAATTCGACACAATGAATTATCTAAGAGAATTTTTTTCTCCCTATAATGTCTTAATAAAGCCCGATCTATCTCTTGCGAGCTCAGTTCACATTCTTCAATTATATAAATCAAGCGGGATTTAGCTGTTTCAATATCTTCTCGTTGACCCACTGAACACCACGATACAAAAACAGAATCATGTTCCAAAGGATAAAGCTCACAACCATAATCAAGAAACTGCACTGCATTGAATCTACAATTCATCCCATCACTTAAAATTTTTACGAATAGATTTGCACAATAACGTCCTAGTGTATGTATATTAGGAATCTTATAAGCTATATAGATTCGAGAAGGTCTTTCTTTATAAATGATTTTTTTTGTACCACTTTTCCCAAACGAGAATAGGCCATTTAATGGCTCAAATAAGCGTGGCTGAATGTCGTTAAAACAATCATATATCATGTTTATCACTTTATCTTTAGCGAGTGGAGTCGACACAGATAAGATTGCATTATTCGGTCCATAATACAATTCATGAAAACTTTTTGTATCCGAAGAAGTACATAAGTTAACAGATGACTTTGAACCATAAGGTGAATTTCGGTAAGGATGATTGGAACTGAATATCATGTTGATAAGTTGACTCTCCACTTTCATAAATGGATGATTGATGAGCATTTGTTGATATTCTTGATGAATTATTCTTTTTTCAATTGTAAGGTCTTCCTCAGATATGATTAACTCTTTCATTCTATTTGCCTCAAAGGCTAATAGATCTTGAAGATAGGCATTATCAATAATTGTAGTATAAGTGGTGAAATCAAGCCAGGTCGCTCCACTTGATATACCACCACAATCGTTTATAACTTGCCGGAATGACTTATCAGGAAATAATTTATGTTGATACATCATATGTTCATTGATATGAGCGATCCCTTTTCTATGTCGAGGGTCATTTCGGGAGCCTACCTTGTAATGCAACTGCACAACTGAAAATGGTTGGAGCGCTGTTGACTCTATTGCACAAGTTAGTAGATTGGATAATGTGAATGAATCATAAATAAATTCCATAAAACTTCACAACCCATGTTCTTGTATTTTAACCAATTATATCATAATTCAAAAAAGGGGATGAATGTTTGACAACCCAATCGATCATACCTAAATTAGTACAGCGTGCTCTTAAACTTGCCGGCAAAAATAATTTTGCACAGTCTTGTACATATGAAGTCGGGAAATTTCTGCAAATTTCTAGCGGTCTGAAAAGGAAGGCCAGAATTGCCGAGATTGGCATGGGTTATGGAGTAGGGAGCGCATGGATATTATCCGGCATGAGCCCAGACTCGAACCTTATAACGATCGATCACAAACAGGAACAAATTGAGCAAGTCAGAAAAATATTTATCAATCACAAGATTGAAATCTTACAAGGTGGTTGGAAGTCGATTTTGACATATGGGCCATTTGATTTTGTGTTTATTGATATCAAAGAGGCTAAATTCAATGAAGCCGATCTGGTGATTGATGCGGTAAACTTGGATGGAATCATCATTCTTGATGACTTTACCCCTATGGAACATTGGCCTGACGCTTGGGAGGGAAAACCTGATTTAGTTAGAGAAAAATGGTTGAATGATGCGCGTTTACTATGTATGGAAGTGCGAACGTCAGAAAGAAGTTCAATCCTTTTCGCCCGAAAGGTGAAACTTAATCCATAGAAAACCTGCTAATCAATATACCGATTCTCTAACGTATCGGTCTGAAGGGATGCTCCTGCATTTTCTTCCCATTTCGAATTTCCGAAATCGTATTCGTAAACAACTCTTTTTGACGAGTATAATCGATGCCCGGCTCCCCGCTTTTTAATTTTGTCATACAAAAGAAGCCGCACCTTAGTAAAATGGAAGTGTCGAGGAATCATCGGGGCTGACCCCATAGCGTGAGACAAATTAAAACACCTTCCAGAGAATGTAACCATTTCGTAAGATATGGGGACAACCTTGGAGGTGTTTTTACGTTGGCAACAAGAGTCAGCTATCCGGTAGAAGTGAAGAAGCAAGCCATTGAAATGAGAATGGATGGCATTCCAGTGAAAGAAGTCATTGAGCGACTGAACATACGAAACAAGACACAAGTGGAGAACTGGATGAGATGGTATCGTAGTGGCTAATAGAACCGGTTGGAGCAGTCTGTCGGTAAACAATACAACTACGGTAAAGGGCCTGAATATACATCAGAGCTCGAGAAGGTACAGGCGGAAAATCGGTTTCTGAAGCAACAATTAGATTTCCTAAAAAGTTCGCGGAAATGCAAAGGAGTGTGTCGCCAAAGACTTTAGTGGAGTGGGGTGAGTCCGTTCGAGGGGAAGTCAGTGTAACTCAAGCGTGTGCATGGATCGGGCTTCCTCGCTCCACCTACTATCGCTGGAAGGATGCCTTCGGGAGCCGATGTAAAGATCACATGGTAGTGAAGATTCGTGAACGCTGTTCAGCAAAAATTTCGTTATGGATATCGGAAGATCACGGCACTGCCTCGAATGGAACGAAAGATTAACGATAAACGCGTGCGGCGGATTATGCAGCGCGGGGGGCTCCAATGTCGTGTCAAAGTAAAGAAACGCAAACCTACAGGGCAGGAGCTTACATCGTAGAACAGTTGTTGAAGCGTCATTTTGAGGCCGATGCAACTCATGCAAAAACTTGTTACAGATATTACGTATTTGCCGTTCGGCGGAAAAATGTTATACCTGTCGAGCATTTTGGACTTTTTTAACAGAGAGATTGTCGCATACAGTATTTCTGACAAGCAAGACACAGGGTTTGTCCTGGACACACCGAGTCAGTTATCAGCACTACCAGGTACCATGCTCCATAGCAATCAGGGCAGCGTCTGCACATCTCAGGCCTATCAAGAAGCTGTAAAGGGAAAAGGCATTACCATGAGCATGTCCTGTAAGGGTACGCCCGCTAATAATGCCCCCATTGAATCGTTTCATTCCACGCTAAAGTCTGAAACGTTCTATTTCGAAGGTTTAACCTGTACGACGACGGTAATCGTCGAGCAGACCGTTCGAGACTACATTATTTACTATAACTCAATTCGCATTCAAACAAAACTAAACAACCAGTAGCATGTTCAATTTCGGCAACAGGCTGCTTAAACTTGAAAGATGTTTTGATCCCTGTCTCACAAATGGGGTCAGTCCCGTAAGATTGCTCAAGTTTATATTCATGCCTTAAAAAACAACGAACCGTATGATCTGTTTTCAAACACGCGAGCAAATGGGAGTAATCCTTGATGGCGATATGGAAAGATTAAAGATCCCAGCTAATTTAGAAAATTACGAACTCCAGGCAGATGAGTTAGCTGACGATGATGTCTTATAGACGACGGTAGCTTACACTACCTTAAATGGAGATCATAAAAAGCCCATTTCTCTTTGAATTTACTGTTCTTGGAATAATACGATTGCGTCTTTCGTAATGTATATATTGAACATATTGATTGAAATGTGGTGATTCGGATGAACCCAACGGAAAGAATACCTTTGTATCAGATGGTTCAAGAGTATATACGCGACTTGATAACATCGCAAGTTTTGAAGGTTGGTGACCGTATACCTACGGAAAAGGAACTCATGGAGCGTTTCGGAGTAAGCAAGATTACGGTCGTGAATGCCCTGTCCGGTTTGGTTAACGAAAGAATCATAACGAGGGTGCCCGGAAAAGGGACTTTTGTAAGCGATCCTGAATATGAAATTCCGACGACATCTCCAAAAAGTGCTGTAAAGCAAATCCATAAAACTAGCGGAGAAACGTGGACACGGTTGATAGGCCTAATTATGCCGAGCATTTATGACTACTTTACCATTAGACTTATACAAGGCATTCAGCAAGCACTCAATGAGAACGATTACCGCTGCGTTATCTATTTATCAGAGGGCAACCTTGATAAGGAAAAAGAGGCTATCCAGACATGTAGTAAAATCGGAGTCGAAGGCTTACTGATTTTCCCGGTTGACGAGGAATTATTCAACGAGGAAATATTAAGCATGAAATTTGCGGGTTTTCCGTTCGTTCTCATCGACCGTTACCTTCCAGGGGTGGAAACTCATTATATAGCGTCGGACGGCAGGCTTGGCGTTAACATGGCTGTAAATTACCTGTGGGAGCTGGGGCATCGTGATATCGCTATTTGCTCCGATTCGCCCATACAAACCGTTACTGTTCAAGAGCGGATCGATGGATATATGAATGCCTTCAAGGAAAAGGGATCACTCATTAACCCTGCCCACATCGTAACCGATTTTGAAATTGGAAGTCTGGTGCAAGCTCAAACACATCCCCTATACCGCTATATTCAAAATCGAATGGCAACGGCCTACATTACGTTAAATGGAAGTCTTGGCGTGAAAATCTATCAGATGGCACGTCAAGCTGGATTGAAGGTGCCTGAGGACATATCCATCATCAGTTTTGACGATCCGACTTCCATCATCGAAGGATACAGCACGTTCACGCATGTTAAACAGTTTGAACGAGACATGGGTTACCGCGCGGCTTGCACGCTGCTTGAGGTCATTAACAGTGAAGACGGGCAACACGGAAAATACTTTAAAACCCTAGTGGAGCCGGAATTGGTGATTGGCGAGACGACGGGAAAAAACGTTTTCTCCACTTCATGATATCAACACCCGCTACTCTCTTATATATAGGTAACCTAATAACGAGTCCGACGCGCTTTCTAATCGAACGAAGCGAGGGCGTTTGGGCTCTTCTACTAGGTCAACTACAACTTCCTCTCATCAAATCCCCCCATAATAAGTCCCAAATCCATAAAAAAATCCAGCAGAAGTTCAACCATTCACAGGTCGCTTTATCTCAAAGCAATTTTATAAGTATATATTGAATATAATGTACCTCACCAAGGAATAAAAGCGCCTGAAAAGAAGGATGGGAGAAGGGGTGCTTAACCCGTTATCTATAACCTAAAGAACAGGAGCCTCCTCTTGCTCAACAGCAGCTTTCTTTTTCAAGCAGCCCCCCATGCATTCTTTAATGAAACCACCAGAACCTTTTGACCTGAAGATTACTTTTTATCCAAATGAGGAAATTGTGGAATGATTTCAACACCATATTGAATATATTTAAACTATAGATATGAAACCGTTTGCAATGAAGGAGGGGGAGACAGTCGCTATATACCGTCGAAACATCGAAAATCATGGGCATTGGCTCTGTTCCTAAGCTATCGGGAATGGATTCGTAAAAATCCGATACGACGAAGATGTAGGAGGTGTTCGGAGAATGGTACCAAAGGGTGTGGTTATCCCTGGATTTGAGCAATTAAAGAAGAATAAGAAACTGAGTAAAATATGGTATTTCAGGCATATATATTTATTTTTGCTTCCTGCTCTTATCTGGTTTCTGGTTTTTGCTTACTATCCGATGTACGGCATTTTAATAGCGTTCAAAGATTACAAATTCAATTTGGGAATATTGGGGAGTCCGTGGGCAGGCTTTAAATATTTCGAACAGTTTTTAAACGATTCCAGTTTTTACGATGTACTCCGCAATACGTTATCCATTAGTGCCCTTAAACTTTTTTTCGGATTTCCAGCTCCATTGATCCTAGCCTTAATGCTCAATGCCGTCATGCACAAAAAATTCAAAAGAGTGTTTCAAACGATTTCCTATCTGCCGCACTTCGTTTCGTGGGTCGTTGTCGTTACCTTACTTCAAAAAATCCTGTCTCCGAACGTTGGGCTTATTAATGACATTCGCTTCCAAATGGGTTTGGATCCGATCTTTTTTATGGGAAAGCCGGAATTATTCTATCCATTGGTCATCATTTCCGACATCTGGAAAGGTGTAGGCTGGGGTTCGATTATTTATTTAGCCGCGTTAACGAATATCGATCCGCACTTGTATGAAGCTGCGGAAATCGACGGGGCAGGTCGATGGAGCAAACTATTTAAGATCACGCTTCCATGCCTGACTCCAACGATAGGCATATTGCTCATATTCTCCCTCAGCGGAATACTGAACGCGGGTTTTGACCAAATCTGGCTGATGCAGTCCCCGGCCACATTAAGCGTCTCGGAGATATTGGACACCTATGTCTTAAAAACAGGCCTACAACAGGGGCAATTAGCCTATTCCACGGCCATTGGTTTATTCAAGTCTGCGATTTCGCTGCTGCTCATTGTTGCTGTCAATAATATATCCAGACGCGTGAGTAACGTATCGTTATGGTAATCAGCTAGCACTGAAGATAAGGAGGTGTGTGTATGGGTGTGAGAAGACTGACGCCAGCAGATAAAATGTATATGACGCTTAACTATGCGGTGCTGCTTTTGTTCTGCGCTACGGCACTCTATCCATTTATTTATTTTCTGGCCCTTTCTTTCAATGACGGCTACGATGCGATGAAGGGTGGAATCTATTTTTTTCCTAGAGTGTTTACATTAGAAAACTATGCTAAAGCTTTCAGCAACCATTTGATCTTGAATTCGTTTTATATTTCCATTACCCGAACCGTTGTGGTCACGGTTGCCTCCGTATTTTTGACGGCCTTGCTAGCCTACGCACTTTCGCGGAAAGGTTTGCCCGGAAGAAAGTATATCGTATTCTTCTTTTTCTTTACGACGTTGTTCAGCGGAGGACTTATTCCGACGTTTATCCTGTTCCGGCAATTACACATCCTGGATACGTTTTGGGTGTTGGTGCTGCCATCCCTATATAATTTTTTCAATGCGATTATCATGAAAACCTTCTTCGACGGGATCCCCGAAGGTCTGTCGGAGTCGGCCCGAATCGACGGGGCAAGTGAGTTGTCGGTATTTGCAAGAATCATACTGCCTCTTTCGATGCCGGTGCTTGCTACCATTGCCTTATTTGTTGGGGTGGGCGTGTGGAATGACTGGTTTACCGGTCAGTTTTTCATACAGAATGAAAACCTGCAGCCTGCAGCTACGTTCCTTAACAAGATGATCAGCGAAGCGTCTTTCCAGTCGATGACGTCGTCCTCGGGAAATAGCGGATCTGCGATTCAAAACATGACCGAGACTCAGATGGAGCTGCGAGGAGTAACGCCGGAAGCCTTGAGGATGACTTTCGTCATTATCATAACGACCCCGATCATCTGTGTGTATCCATTTCTTCAGAAGTATTTTGTGAAAGGCGTACTGGTAGGTTCACTTAAGGAGTAGTTGGTATAAAAGGCTATGCCTTTTATATAAAAACTTCCAATGGAAGGGGATTGTAGGATGAGGAAGAACAGGCGTAGGAGTGTGCTTGGCATGGCACTAATCGCTTTACTGCTTTTAGTGACCATGACGGCATGTACGGGAAAAGGCGGAGGGGAGGATGCAGGCACGGTTGACACGGGTCCGAAGGAGTCAGGTACTGAAGAAATAAAGCCGGTAACCTTGACTTTCCTCAGTGCTTGGAACGGTGGCGGAGCCGGTTTCCCGCAGGACCAGGAGAATAATCCCGTAGCCCAACAAATTAGGGAAAAAACCGGGGTAACGTTGAAACTGGAATCCATCACAACAAGCGAAGTAGAAAAACTAAACACCATTTTTGCTTCCGGTACGGTTCCGGATATTGTTAACGCACCTTTCTGGTCTACTACAGGAGGAGAAGGACAAGTCATCAAGAAGGCGGCTATGGAAGGACAGCTTCTGGATTTAACCCCTTATCTCGATAAATACCCGAATATTAAAAGACTTGTGACGACCGGGATTGCAAAGGATTTTGCCGAGTTCGATCTCAATAGTCCCGAATTTGAAGGCAAGACGTATCTCATTCCTACGGAGACCCCGGACGGAACCCCCGAGAGCATTCATAATTGGAATTACGGCCTTTTTGCCAGGGGAGATATCCTGAAAGCTTTAAATGTAAAAGCGGAGGATATTGATACGCAAGAAGAACTAGTTGATCTATTGATCAAGATAAGAGATGGCGGTTTCAAGGATATTGGCGGGAAGCCGGTCATTCCGGCCGGAACCATGTGGAATGGATGGGATTACGGCCAATTCCTTGCCGGGTGGACGGATTATACGATTTCGGACTTCCGTGAAGTGGATGGAAAACTGATCCACTGGACGCAATCCAAGGATCATGAAGCTAGGTTGTTGTACATGAGAAAATTATTAACGGAAGGTTTGTTTGATCTTGAAGCCTTCAACAATACGAGTACAACAGCAAATGAAAAGTTGACTACGGGCAAGCTCGCCGTATTCGGAGCCCAACCGATGTTAGTTGATTTACAAAAAACGCTTTATAAGACAAATCCGGAAATGCAATATGAACTACTCGGACCGATGAAGAATAAGAGCGGAAACATTCGAACGCAAGTGGAAAAGCCCGGCCGTTCCGGTTTCCCTGTTCTATTCTTAAGCGCAGACATCAAAGATCCCGATGCGGCATTGCGGTACATTGATTATGTCAACAGCGAAGAGGGCCGATTGCTTGCGTATTTCGGGATCGAAGGCACGCACTATACCATGGAAAACGGGATACCTCAATGGATTCCTGATGTGAAAAAACAATTCGATGAAAATCCGGATCTGAAGAGAGACGCAGGGCTCAATTATCTTCCAGGAAGGTTCATCGGGGCATTCTCCAATGAAGTCACTTGGCCTACGCCCGAAGATCAAAAGACGGAGTGGCAAAAGCTGGAGGAGAGCTTCTCGGCAAAAATGCCGATCAAAATCATAGACAAAGTAAGCGCCAGCTACCTTGCAAGAGAGTGGCCCAAATATCAGGAATATATCGATAAAACCAGCAGTTTGAATTTCGATGAGGAATTTAAGAAAGCATTTTTTGCGGCGTCAGATGAAGAGGCTCTAAATATGCTTCATAGCGTTCAAGAAAAATTTAGAGCTGCCGGCGTGGAAGAAATGGCGGAGTTCGTGGCTCAAAAAGCTGCAGAACGAGATGATGTAGGGTTCTAGTGAAGGGAGTTTGCGGGATGGTGTGGATGGTGTCACTGCCATCCCCAATCACTTTCTAACCTTGTATTTACGTCGCCTCCCTTTGAAGATAAATAAAATTTGGTGAAAATATAAACGATGACGGAGGGAAAACGCATGTTGAACGTTGCGATGTTAAGTAAGTGGCATGTGCATGCAGATGATTACGCCAGAAGGTTACAATCTCACGGAAACGTTAAGCTCACGGCAGTTTGGGACGAACAGCCTGAACGCGGAAGCGAATGGGCTGCTGAGTTGGGAACGAATTTTGAAGCGGATTTGGACACGCTGCTGCAACGGGAAGACATCGATGGCGTCGTGGTGGATGCCCCTACAAGCATGCATGCCGACGTCATGGTAGCTGCCGCTGAGGCCGGCAAACACATTTTTACCGAGAAAGCCATGGCTCTTACCGTCCAAGAATGCGATCGGATATCCGCGGCGGTACGTAAAGCAGGCGTCAAGTTCTGTATTTCATTTCCCGCTCGCACAAGGCCGCACCCATTGTTCGCCAAGCAACTGATCGATGAGCATGTATTAGGGGACATTACGCTTTTGCGAATTCGTAACGGCCACGACGGTGCTTTGAATAATTGGCTCCCCGATTACTGGTATGATGAGAAGCAAACAGGGGGTGGAGCCATGATGGATTTGGGCTGTCATCCGATGTACATCGCCAGTTGGCTGCTCGGTAAGCCCAAAAGAATCACATCCATGTTTCATTATTTCACCAATCGGGCAGTGGAAGATAATGCGCAGTGCTCCATTGAGTTCGTAAACAACGCGGTAGCGCTGGTCGAAACAAGCCTTGTTACGTACAAAACTCCTTCTGCCCTTGAGATTTACGGTACGGAGGGCACCTTGATGATCTCAGATGATACCGTTAGAGTCAGCTCGAAGAAACTCGATGTTCCTTTTTCCGGATGGATTTCACCTAATCAACTCCCTAAAGAGCAGCCGCTCCCGATCATCCAATGGGCAGATGCATTGATTCATGACAAGCCGATGCCTTTCGGACTGGAAGAGGGCACGAAATTGACGGAGCTATTGGAAGCGGCATACATCGCTCATAAAGAAAACCGAACGGTAGAGTTCAAATAACGCGAGGGAGGGAATGCCATGAGAACCGTAAAAGTAGGGATCATCGGTTGCGGAATGATTGCGAACGGCAAACATATGCCGTGTTTGTCCAAGTTAGATCATGTACAGATGGTGGCCTTCTGCGACTTGAAGCCGGAAAGAGCCGAGGACGCCGCAAAAAAATACGGTACACCTGACGCAAAGGTGTTTACCAATTATAAAGATCTGCTTGCTATGGCAGATATTGAGGTTGTACATGTGCTAACACCGAACAGCTCTCACGCGACGATTTCCATTGATGCGCTTGAAAGCGGCAAACATGTCATGTGTGAAAAACCAATGGCCGTCACAGGTGCCGAGGCCAAAGCGATGTACGAAGCCCACTTAAGAACAGGCAAGAAACTCACCGTCGGGTACCAGAATCGTTCCAACGCCAAAAGCCAACTGCTAAAAAAGATGATCGCCGATGGGGAACTTGGAGATATCTATTTTGCAAAGGCTGTCGCTACCCGAAGACGAGGCGTGCCAACATGGGGCGTGTTTCTGGATAAAGAGAAACAGGGGGGCGGTCCTATGATCGATATTGGAACCCACTCCCTTGATCTGATCCTATGGTTGATGGATAACTATGAACCGGAGAGTGTTGTCGGCAGTGTCTTCCATAAACTGAAGTTTACCGAAAATGCCGCGAACGAATGGGGGGCCTGGGATCCAAACGAATTCGAGGTAGAAGACTCGGCGTTCGGGTATGTGAAATTTAAAAATGGAGCTACGGTCATCATTGAAACCAGTTGGGCCCTTAACATTGCGGAAGGCGGCGGCAACCTGCTTTGCGGAACGAAGGGGGGAGCGGATTTTGCTAAAAATGAACTGCGGATCAATGGCGAGAGGGACGGGAGCTTATTCCTGAATAAAATCGAAGTGAATCCGAATGCAAGGGAACAATTCAGGGGAGAAGAAATGACCGATTTCGAGTATGAAGCCAAACAATGGATTCACAGTATCGTGAACGATACCGAACCCTTGGTTAAACCGAGGGAAGCTATGATTGTTTCACAAATATTAGAAGCGGTGTATGTATCCGCAGATACAGGAAAAACCGTTTATTTTGATAAGGAATAAGGACGTGAAATAAAGAGCGCTATTCCGTGGTAATTTCCCCCTCATGGTAGACAGTGAAAAAGAGTTCGTGGTAGCTGGAACTTCCGCACTTCAAAGTGGTTTTGACTTAATGGTACTGGAGTATGGATATCAAGCTGCGAGAACGAATTTGGATGTTAATGATCTGCAAAGAGTAATAGATGAAAGCCACGAATCGGTTCAACGAATCATTGGCAAGTATAATCAAGTTGTTTTTATTAGTAAAAGCTTAGGGACAATAGTTGCTGGAGAAGTTCATGGGAAACTTGAAATTCCTATAAAACATTTATTTTTGACACCAATTAAAGACACCATTCACTATATCAACAAGTTTAATGGACTTGTGGTTTATGGTACAAAAGATGAAGTGTTTAATCGTGAACTTGCAGACCAAATTAACATAGACAAAGTCAGAGAGGTCATTGAAATTCCTAATGCAAATCATTCTTTAGAGACTAATAATGTTGAGGAAAGCATGGAGATTCTAAGTAAACTTGCAAGGATATATCTGGATTTTCTAAAATAAGGATGTCGCTCATGCTAACAATTAAAAGAAAAGAGGCATCCCGAAAGATCTTAGATCTTTTGGAATGCCCCTTTGGAATGTACCCTCTACAATCCTCAGTTCATATTTTGTATCTTAGCAGGCGATGGAGCCGCACCTGACTTGCGTTTGGCCAGATCCATCTTACGCTGCAGCATGCCGAGCACGATATCCGCAACGATTGCCAGCACCGCTGCAGGAATGGCGCCTGCAAAGATCCGGAGGGAGTTATTGCTGTTCAGTCCAGCATAGATTTCACGTCCCAACCCGCCTCCCCCCACGAGGGGAGCGATCGTTACCACGCCGATGGCAATGACGGCTGCAATACGCAGGCCCGACATGATATACGTCAGCGCCAGCGGAAAACGCACCTTCACAAGCATTTGGAAAGGGCTCATCCCGATACCTTTTCCGGATTCCAAATAGCTGGGATCCACCTGTTTTAACCCAACGTACGTATTCCGCGCGATGGGATTCAGGGAATACAGGAAGAGTCCCACCATGACCGTTGTCGTTCCGAGTCCCATCCATAACATGAGAACTACAAGCATGGCCAAGCTCGGTACCACCTGCAGGATGTTGGTGATAAACAAAATGATTTTGGCTGCCCATTTGCTCTTAGAGCAGAGGATGCCAAGCGGCACTCCGACGATGAATGCCAGTCCCAGACCGATAACGACCATCGTAATATGCTGGATGAAATACTCCCAGAGCAATCCTTGATTTCGTGATATATACGACAAAAAGTCGGCAAATGTTAACTGTTCACTTTCCATGCTTACCCTCCTTTAGCTTTTCAAGAGGCCCTTCTCTTTCAAATACGCGATGGCGACCTCCCGCTCGCTTTTCTTCTCAATGTCCACCTGATAATTAAGCGATATCATCGTATCTGCATCCAGATGACCGATTAAAGGCGCTATCGTATCCTGAATTTCAGGATACTTCTTCAAAAGGTCGGAACGCAATACCGGACTTGCGTCATATGGAGGGAAGAATTGCTGGTCATCCTGAAGCGTCTGCAATTGGTAGGCTTTCAGCCGGGAATCCGTTGAATAGGCCAGCACAATATCCACCTGCTCATTGGCTACCGCGCTGTATACCAGGCTGATTTCCATGGGGAAGACCTGACCGAATTTGATGTCATACGCTTTGGAGAACGCCGGATATCCATCCGTGCTTCTCTCCAGCCACGTCGTATCCACCCCAAGCTTCATGGAGGACATGTCTTTTTTGACATCGGAAATTTTGGTGTACCCGTTGGCTTCGGCCAGATCCTTTCTTACCGTGAATGCGTAGGTGTTCTCAAAACCCAGCGGATTCATCCAGGTAAACCCAAAGTATTCCTGAAATCCATCCTGCGCCTCCTGCAAGACTTTAGCCCGGTCTTTGGTACCGCTGATCGGGAAATGGTTGTTGAAAATCTCTCCGGTATACAATGTCGCCATTTGAACGTCGTTTCGTTTCATTGCATTGATGACCAAAGAACTTGATGCCAGATCAGGGATAATATCCACCTTCAGATCGGTTTGGTCTTCAATCAGTGCTTTATACATTTCGGCAATAATCTTGGTTTCGGTATAGGTTTGAGTGCCGATCGTAATGTCGCTTTGAATTCCGCATGCGGAGGTAAAAACGGCAAGAGCCAGCATGCAGACTAACATCGGTATCCTCTTCAGCTTTTTCAGTTTCATCACGCCTTCCTTGTTCCGTCCGGCCCGCTGGTTACGGTTGATGTAACTCATATCACAGCGTCCCGGGTCTGAGTCTGATGGTAGTGTTTGCTTAGCCAGCCCTCAAGCAGCCCAAGCAGACCGTCAGCTACAAGTGCCAGGAGTATAGCGCCAATACCACCGATGAAGATCATCTCGGGCTTGTTGACACCAAGTCCAGATACAATAAGCTGGCCTAAACCGCCAGCACCAATCAGGGAAGCCAGTGTTGCCCAACTGATGATGTACACGGTCGTAATGCGGACACCGGACATGATGTAAGGAAGCGATAAGGGGAGCTGAATTCTCAAAATCGTTTGGGCGGTGCTGTATCCCATCCCCCTGGCCGAATTGAGTACGCCTTTATCCACGGATTGAAAACCGTCATAGGTATTCCGCAGGATCGGCATCAGGGAGTACAGAAACAGTGCCAGTATGGCCGGCTTCATGCCGATGCCGAGCAGTGGAATCAGTATGGCCAGAAGTGCCAGGCTCGGAATCGTCTGGAACAGGTTCGTAATGAAAAACACGATGCTGTTCACCCAGCCAAGCCGGTTGTAGACCAGCAGGATTCCGATCGGTACGGCAATCACAGTCCCGAGCAGCACGGCAGAGAATGAGAGGACCAGATGCTCCTGTAATGCCTTCAGAATATCCGGATAACGATCTGTGATGAAACTCCAAAATGCATTCATATCACTCACCCTCTCCGTTCAGCACCGGAGGAGCCATCGTTGGGTAGACTTCGGCCAAATGTTTAACCACACTGCCTCTAGTGATTAATCCGAGGAACCGGTTATTACTGTCTATGACAGGGAGATTACTGAGCTGGTGGCTGTCCATGATCTCGATGGCCTGCGGAAGCGTGCTTCCCGAAGCTACGGAAAAACGGACCGGATGCATCACGTCCGCCACCGTTTTGCCTTCCTCGCCGTATTGGTCAAGCACCCGGTAGATCGAAACCGCTCCTTGGAGCTGACGGTTCCGATCCACGATCAGCAGCGAATCGACCCGCTTCATTTCCATCATCTTGATGGCTTCGGCTAATCCCCGGCTCGGGAATGCCGTGACCGGATTCGTAATCATCACTTCATCCACAAGCGGAATTTCATAGGCGCTTTCATTCTCATTCTGCAGACGTTTGGAACCGATAAAGTCACGTACAAATTCGTTTGCGGGATGCCGTAAAATGGTGTCCGGTTTACCCGTTTGAATCACTTCACCATCTTTCATCAGAACGATGGTATCCGCAATTTTAATAGCTTCATCCATATCATGCGTAACAAAGATAATGGTTTTATTGAGCTCCTGCTGAAGCCGGATCAGCTCATCCTGAAGCTGCTCGCGGCTGATGGGATCCAGTGCGGAGAACGGCTCATCCATCAGGATGATATCAGGTTCAGCTGCCAGCGCTCGCACTACGCCTACACGCTGCTGTTGTCCACCGCTAAGCTCGGATGGATAGCGCGTACCATAAATGGTGTGGTCCAGTCCGACCATGTCCAACAATTCATTTACTTTTTGATCTGTTTTGTCTTTATCCCACTTCTTCAGACGTGGAACCACACCCGCGTTCTTGGAAATGTTCATATGCGGAAATAAACCAACGCTTTGAATGACATACCCGATATTGCGCCGCAGTTCAACCGGATTCAATCTCGAGATGTCCTTACCGTCAATCAGTACTTTACCCGACGATGGCGTATTGAGCGCGTTGATCAGCTTCATGGTAGTTGATTTGCCACAGCCGCTCGGTCCGATGAGGACGGTAATTTCCCCTTTTTTGAATTCAAGATTAATGTCTTTCAGCGCGTGAAAGCCATTATCGTAAACCTTGTTCACATGCTCCAGTACTATCATCCAATCGCCCCTTTGCAAGCAGTATCCATATTATGCGGAGCATTTGGCATATCATCCATTGGGGACCCAAAAACTGTTGGGGGAAATGTGGCGCTAGAGTTAAGGGAAGGCTTCAGCATTGTTATGTAGAAATGGAAAATGAAGCTAAGCAAGTTAGCATCAAAAGAAATCAAAATGGAATAGGATTAAGCGCATGATTAAGGGGTGGAGAACAATCTAAGAGGAAGCCCTGAGGGTACTAACAATTTAAGTTGAAAATCTTCGTTATGGCATTGACTTACATACCCAAAATTCCACCTTTATATGCATTATAGCTTTCCAAACTGTGCAATCCCTTGTTACATCCATCCGAAGAAGTATTCCAAGCCTGTATGCCCCTGTTCGTATTACTTCCCTCGGCCCAAATGGATATATGCAAAATGCGTAAGCAGGCAACGAGTCCCTTTCGAGTAGGACTGTATAACTGCAATAATATGTTTAATACAATTACCCACTTCGCATTGGAAAGAAACATGTATATCGAACGATTTTGATTTTTGGTACCCCAGGTCCAGAACTGTCCATGAAGTAAGACCGGCTCTGTAACGACATTGCTTAAACCAAAAATATGGCGATCCAAGTTTGAGATTTTCAAGTATTGTACTATGATAAACGTGATTCCATTATGGATTCGAACAATGGTATGGGACAGTGCCCCTTACTCATTCATCGTTTAGAGAACAGCATACCTAAAGGAGTGGTTGAAATGGCGCGTGTATTATTTATTAATGGCGGATCAGAGGGACATATCAATCCAACGATTGGTGTTGTGCAGGAGCTTATTTCACGCGGGGAAGAGGTCGTGTACTTTTGTATAGAAGCTTTTCGGGAGCGTATGGAGAAGACGGGAGCAACCGTTCGAACATTTGACGATCAAAAATTTATAAAAGCCTTTATTTCAGGTGGAAGATATTATATGCTCCAAAGAATCAACGGTCTTTTACTTACGGCAGATATCGTCATACCAAGCGTTCTTGAACAGATCAAAGGAGAGCATTTTGATTATATCATCCATGATTCGATGTTTGGCTGTGGACGATTACTTGCTCAAATTCTTAAGCTTCCTGCAATCAACTCTTGTACTACTTTTGCGCAGACACGAGAATCATTCGATAAAATGCTGGAAGCATTTTTTAAAAATGTCCCTGAAGACATCGTTAAACCGATAAACGATACATTTCAAAGCCTGACGGCAATGGTGAAGGAAAAATATGAGGTGGAGATCGATTCGCCATACGAAGTGTTTTGCAATCCAGCGCCGCTTACGCTCGTTTATACAACAAGGGAGTTTCAACCTGAAGAAGAAGCATTCGACCAAACGTATCAATTTGTAGGGCCATCCATCTCTTCACGATTAACGCAAGATAACTTCGACTTTACTGCCATCGAGGGGAAAAACCCCATTTACATATCACTGGGTACCGTGTTTAATCATGCAATGGATTTCTATAAGCTTTGTTTAGAGGCATTTGGAAACACGGAGCATACGATTGTCATGTCGATTGGGAGTAAAGTCCAAATTTCTGATGTAGGGGAAATTCCTAAAAACTTCATCGTAAAAAATTACGTTCCACAAACCGATGTACTGCAATACGCTAAATTATTTATTACACATGGTGGAATGAACAGCACCCATGAAGGTCTGTATTATGGGGTTCCGCTGATTGTAATTCCACAAAACGCGGATCAGCCGATCATTGCGGGGCAAGTCGCCAATATCGGAGCAGGCATTACATTACACATGCAAAATTTGACTGCCAATCAACTACGTGAAGCTGCAGATCATGTGTTAAACTCCTCATCTTTTAAGAAAGCAGCAACAAATATTAGTGGATCTTTTCGACAATCGGGTGGGTATCATCAAGCTGTTGATGAGATTTTCGAATTTAAAAGTCAATATAGATCTGAATAAAGAGTTTGCACTTTAAGTAACACGGGGCTCCGCAGGACCAAGAGCACAGCCAAGAAGCTGCTGCAGAGATATTCGGCAGCTTTACTGTGCCAACTGGCAGCAACACGTCAGTCGATAAATGGTTGAACTAGCGAGGGAAGATAGTTGATTCGAGCGAAGAAATTACATCAGATAACAACGTATTCACACTGCAGGACTACCGCGCCTTGGTTGCCGGATGTATAATCATGGAAGAAAGCGTAATTTAGTTTTTAGTTTATTAAGGGGGTAATATCTTGGGCTTTTTTTCGATGGCAATGTTATTTCAAATATTCATTGTTGTTTTATTAGTTATACTGTTTTTTGTGGGATTATTTCGATTTGTAAATAGATTCATTCTACACACAAAAAATACAAAAGAAAGCTTGAGAAGAATAGAAGACAAAATTGATAGACTAAATCAAGAATTAAACAAGACCAATGAATAATTATAAAAGGTAGTTCGTGAATATGCAAAAGATATGGAGATGATTCGATGACTGCCAAGCCACAACTGGTATTAGATTTAGCTGGTGTATTAGTAAGTAATTTTTCACCTGTGGTTTGGCTCAAATTATCTGAGGGTTCCGAAATCTCGTTTCAAGACATCAGAGGACAATTTGACGAGATTCGAAAAGATTTATGGACAGGAAAGATCAAAGAAGAGGAATTTTGGGGATGGATGAGCCAGCGAATGAAGAAGATCAACAAAGAGCAAGCCAGAGAATTATTAATGCAATCACTGGAACCACTCCCTGGCTTAAATTACTTGGCTGAGTGGAGTGAAATCGCAGATATCCACATATTAAGTAACCATTGTAAGGAATGGTTGGAACCGATATTAGAAAGAGTAGAACCGTATTCCAGGAGCATAACGATTTCAAATCAAGTAGGTTTAAGCAAACCCGATATACGAATATTTCAACATGTCGGGAAACAATTTGAATCCGGCCAAACGGTTGTTTATATTGATGATCAAGAAAAGAACTTAAACCCGGTTATCGAACTTGGATGGAAAACCTTGTTAGCAGATAAAGAGCATAAATGGATAGAACAAGTTGAACCGATGCTAGGAAAGAGCCTTTTGTAAGTAAATCGAGAAGAGGGCCCATAAGTATAATAAAGGATTACACTTATTTAGGGGGAGAGAACTTGGTCAGAAAAGAGATTCAATTGATTTTAGATAGCTTACCAGAAAGAGAATTGCAAAAAATATATTGGTCAATAAAAATATTTCAAGAAAACTATTTATACAGGGAAAAATTAATTGAAAAAGCCGTAAACATCTCAGATGTATTTGATGGAGCAACAGAAATTATTGATAGATGGGATAAGACATTTACACTAAACATTAGTGAAGATGTAAAAGAAAGCATTTATTACAGTCAATATAAGTGGCATATTTTTAGTTATGAAATACAAGGTTGTTTGAAAGAAAATGCAGCAAGAAATGCTTTTAATATTGAAATAAAAGATGAATTATATGTAATGTACCAAAACTCTCCCGATGTATTTCTATACAGTAACGCAAATGCAGTAGTCGCGGAGGATTTTGATTCTCAACAAGATATATATATTTTTGATAAAAACTTTACTTGGACGTATGTGAATACCCATGAAGACATGTGTGGGCCGTATTTTTACAAAGTATTATGAATACACAAATAGATTGAGAATGCTCTACTTTAAGTATGATAAAATCATGATAGAAAAAAGAATTAGAACGAAGTTGTAGGAGGTAGAACGAATGAAGTGGCAAGAAGTAAGAGAAATGTTCCCTGACCAATTTGTTCTGGTTTCCATACTTGATTATCATGAGGAAGGCAACAAAAAAATAGTAGATGAAGTTGCACCGATTCGTACAATATCAGAAGAAGATGCTAATAAAGAGTTTTTTCAAGCAAAGCCTGGGGATTTAGTTTACCATACTTCAAATAAAGACTTTGTGATTCATCTTCGCCGGGATCCATTAATGAGAGTGAGTCGTAATCGTAATGAAAATTAACTATGACGGACAGTTAATTACGACGTCACTTATCGTTACGTTCAGAGGAAGCGTGTTGAATATAGATGATGTAATTATAGATACAGGATCTTCACATACTATAATTAGTCCTGATATTTTAGAGGAAATCGGTGTGACCTACGAAACAGGGGGTCCATATATGAAGCATGCGGGATTGGTGGAAGCATTCCTTTCTACACAAAAATTATGGACAGGATTCAAATAGGTGCAAGAAGCATTGAAAATATAGAAATAGATGTAGGCATATTGCCTAAAGATCATAAAGGGCTACTCGGATTGGATATATTGAAACAACAAAATTTTATTATTGACTTGAAAACATTAGAATTACGTATTTAAACTTATTCAGACAACACAACCCGACCTAAGATAAGAGTTATCTAAGGTCGGGTTGCGCCATAGTTGCGGGGCGTTAAGCATCATATATTTTTTATTGAAGGCGGCTTATCCATGATAAGGCTAAAGTTTAAGCTTTGGGCTGAGCGAAATATTGAATCATTGAATAAAGTGTTTATTTTAACAGAGTTTGTAAAGGCTATGATATTTATAGAAAGCAATCAAGTACATAATCTAGGGCGAATTTTTATTGACCCAAAATATCAGAATCAAGGAATCGGTAAAAAAGTAATGAAAGAAATTGAAGGAAGTTTTCCGGATAGCACAAAATGGTGGTTGGATACTCCTAGCTGGAGTGTCAAAAATCATCACTTCTATACAATGTGCGGATTTACCAAAGTCAGAGAAGAAGATGATCTGTACATTTTCGAGAAGACTGTCTAGTTCTGTATCAGGAATAAATTGATCATCTCTGGATATATAGCAGATGAAGTTCCATCTGGAGGAGACCCAATTACCTTGTATATGTTTTTTGCTGTTCTATTATTAAATATAGTAAGCATGATTTTAGTTTCAAGAAAAAGGGAAGAAGAAGTAGAATGTACTTAAAACTAACGAGTGCTAGCAAGCTGTGACTAAAGTTAATTTAACCTGAGAACTGCGAGGATATGAAAATGACAAAGAAGTTATATTACGAATCCACTCATATTCGGGAGTGGGAGACACGAATCATACACAAACTGGAGCGGGAAGACGGAACCTATCTGGTAATGGAGGAGACGGCCTTTTATCCGCACGGCGGAGGGCAGCCTTGTGACCTAGGGTGGATCGATAAAATTCCCGTTCTTGATGTCGTTCAGGTGGAAGGAGAAATTCTGCATAAAGTCGAGCGTTTTCCTGAGAAAGAAGAGGTTGGCTGCCGTTTGGATTGGAATAGAAGATTTGACCATATGCAGCATCATAGCGGCCAGCATCTCCTGTCTGCCATATGTCTGGAAGTATGCCAGGCGGAAACGCTCAGTTTCCACCTGGGTCAGGATTACGCCACCATTGATATCGCTCGATCTGACCTGCCTCAGGACCAGTTGATGATGCTGGAGTTGGAGGTCAATGACCAGGTTTATCTTAATCGAAAGATAACGAATTATGTTGTGAGTCGGGAGCAGGCTGCCGCCCTGCCGCTGGTGAAGCAGCCGAAGGTAACCGACGATATCCGGATCGTAGAAATCGAAGGTATCGAATATAACGCCTGCGGCGGTACACATGTATCTGCAACCGGTGAGATCGGAATGATCAAACTGCTGAGAGCCGAGAAGCAGAAGGGGCATATGCGTCTCTATTTTAAATGCGGATATCGAGCGTTAAAAGAATTTAATGCCGGAATGGAGATTCTCGGCAGCCTTTCGGTTAGGTTTAATACCGCAAAGGAAGAGATTCTGGATCGGATTGCAAAATGGGATCAGGAGCAGAAGCAGCTCCAGGCAGAATTGAACGTCGTGAAGGCCGAGAATGACGCTTACCTGGCCGGGAAGCTATTGGCCGAACGTCAAGGCAGCCTGATCAAACATGTTTTTGCGGACAAGCCGTTGAAGGATATGCAGAACCTGGCGGACAAGCTTACCGAAGAAGCTGAAGTTATCGTGCTCTTCGTGTCCACCGCGGACCAAAAGGTTGTCCTCGCCCAAGGAGGACAGAGCGGACTCGCCTGCGGTGCGTTCTTTAAGCAGTATCTGGCCGATTACCGCGGTAAAGGCGGAGGCAGCGACAAGATAGCACAGGCCGGTTTTGCCACCGGAGAGGATGCCATGGCGTTTTACCATTTTGCAGCACAGTCATTAAGTTAGCTTGAAGAGATGTAAACGGTCTATAAGTAGAAAGCATTCAAGCGGGTTAAGCGGCATGCACTTTTATGATGATGTCGAGCATGCGCGTAGATTTCATGTATTCGGGGCTAAAGCTTGGCTGATGGCAGTTTTAGCCCCGACATGTATCTAAGGCTTGAGCGTTTCGTGAATGAGTTCCGAGAAGGAGATAAAACATGAGGGACATCATAAATATAAAGAGACTAACTACATTAGAAGAAGCTGAATTATTGGATCAAGAATTTGCTAAGCGTTATGGGTGGTATCGACAAGGAGATTATGTTCACAAGTGCCTAAATGAGAACAATACCAATAAGCGAGTAACCATGATTGCTTATTACAATGATTCGTTAGCAGGATGCTGTCATTTAATCTATGAATCTCAGTATTCTCATTTTCTTGATAATAATATCCCGGAGATTAATGATTTGAACGTATTTCCTGAGTATAGAAGAAAGCATATAGCCAACAGATTATTTGATGAATTAGAGCTTATTGCGTCAAAGACCTCTAAATACATAGGGCTAGGTGTAGGGCTGTACAGAGATTATGGAAATGCCCAAAGAATGTATACTTCTCGTGGATACGTCATGGATGGTAGGGGCATGTGCTATAAAAATATTCCGGTAAAACCGGGAGAATCCGTTATGGTCGATGATGATTTATTGATTTATTTAGTTAAGAATTTAAAGAGCAACTGTTAAATCTTTGAAAGAAGTGACGGTAAAAAAGATTATAAATGTGAGGTGCAGAATGATGAAAACCTTTACAGTTGCAACCGTGCAATATAATTGCAGTGAACCTGATCAAAAACTAAATACGGAAATTGGATTGAGATACGTAAAAAAAGCCAAAGACCTTGGAGCAGATATTGTATTATTTCCGGAGTGTTGGATAACAGCATATGCCTTTCCCGACATCGTTGAAACCAAGCTCCCCGAAGAAGAGATAGAGAATCATCCTGACTTCAAAGCTTGGTATGAGGCGGCATTAGACGAAAATAGTACAGCCTTAAAAGCTTTTCAAGAAATTGCTGAAGAATTATCTATTGGAATTGTCATCACGGGTTTTACAAAAGGGGTAAAGCGTCCTCAAAATTCAGCATTTGTAATTGATCGTAACGGTGAAATTTTATTAAAGTACAGCAAAGTCCATACATGCGATTTTGATACTGAACGTATGCTTGAGCCTGGTACTGAATTTAAAGTATGTGATTTTGACGGTGTGAAGATTGGGGTCATGATTTGTTACGACAGAGAGTACCCAGAAAGCGCGAGAGTATTGATGTTAAAAGGGGCAGAAATCATTTTGGTTCCCAATGATTGTGGAACCATGGAGCCTAGATTACAGGCACTCTCAACAAGAGCATATGAAAATATGGTTGGTATTGCGATGGCGAACCCTCCTGGTGAAAATGCGGGATGTTCTTGTGCGTATAGTCCAATTATGTGGGATCTTGATGGGAAATCGATCGATAACACCATTATGCTGGCGGATAATGTGTCGGAAGGCGTATTTATTGCAAAATTTGATCTGGATGAAATTCGTAAATATCGTAATCAAGAAATGATGGGCAATACGTTTAGGAAAGTAAAAACTTATAAAGAATTACTATCTGAAAAAGTAGATGCTCCCTTTATACGAGGGAATAATCAATAATTCATAGAATCGGTGATATAAAAATGATAACAGAACTTAATAAATCAGAGTTTTATAAGATAAGACACATTACGGATAAGTGTAAAAATATCGAGGTTAGGGCTGTTGTTAGCGGAAATAACCCGGGTGGGGTCTATGTAGATCATTCAACAGAACCCACAGCAGCATTAATTTGGATTGAAGGACAAAAAGGTTTTCAGATTGTTGGAGATCCGCAGAGTATATCTTTTTTAACAGGATTAGAAGAATACATGAGAAAGCATATAGAACCCAAACTACAGAAGCAAAATATAAATTGTGTCGAGATTGGTTTAGATCCTGATCCTTGGGATAGAGCGATACAAAACATTTTTAACACGCGCGGCATTTCGAGTGATACTCAACATGTGTTCACATTAAGAGGGAATCCACAACCCATTGAATTTCAAAATCAAGAGGTGAATATTCAACGGATAGATCGTGATTTATTGGAGTCAAGACGATGGGAAAACCATTCGTTTTTAGAAAAGAAGATATTACGATTTTGGGATTCTACAGACTCTTTCTTAGAGCAAGGATTTGGATACTTTGTTGAGGATAATAACAATGTGGTGAGTTTATGTTTTTCAGCATTTATTGTGGATAAAACGCATGCGATTGATATCGAAACTCTTGAAGAGTATAAAAGAAGAAATTATGGCGCTGCAGTCGCTCGAGCTTTTGTTCAGGAATGCTTACAAAAAGGAATTCATCCTTACTGGGACTGTACTCCAGGAAATACAGGGTCGATTCGACTTGCAGAGAAAGTGGGAATGTCCCCTGATTTTGACTACCAAATATCCTGGTATGGTTTATCCTAATGGCGCTGTTGTAAGTTGACTCGAAGATAAATCGAATTGAAGGAGTGATTCAATGAAGATCATTTCTCAATCCTCAATAAATAATGGTGTAAGCATTCACTACCTTGATTCTCATCCTGAATCAGACTTTTCCCTAACTCCACTTCTTATATGTCCTGGTCTCTCCGAAACAGCAGAAGAGTATCAAGATTTACTTGAATACCTAATGCCCAGAAGATGTATTGTATTATCTTTTCGAGGGAGAGGCCAAAGTGATACCCCGCTGACCGGTTATGATTTGAAAGACCATGTTGCAGATATTGAATCTGTAGTGAAAAGTACCGGGATAAATCACTTTTATTTATACGCCTTTTCAAGAGGTGTGTCTTACGCTTTGGAATATACCAGATTACATCCTCATCAAATTGGCAAATTGATTATCTTGGACTATCCGCCTGAGCACAAAGCGATGCCCAGGGATTGGGCTACAGACTATATAGAAAATTATTTAGTACTCTTTAAACGTTTGTCTCATATCCGCCCGGAAGCGGTTATGGGAATTCAACGAGAATCGGTACAAAAGTCCATAAAGTTTAGTTCTGAAAAGCCTGTACTTGTTATGAGAGGGCTATTGGAAGGCTCTTTGATATCTAATGAGGCATTGGAAGAATATAAAAGACAATTTTCTAATCTGCATATAACTGAACTAAAGAATAGCGGACATGACATTCGAAGCACGGAAAAATCAAAGCTATATAAAATCATAAAAGAATTTGTAGAATAATTGGGGAAAGAATTCTCTTATATTCACACTCATTGCCGTCATTAGGCTGCTCGGTCTACCGAAGACATTTCGAAGGATGTGGTCAGCGGGATCCTGCGAACACTGCGTCACGGCCAGTTTTCATATTTAAAGTTAAAATAGAGGAAGTGATTGGTTTGGAATACCAGGCACCTAAACAATGTATTTCGGTTTCAGCTCTAGTCACTAATGATCGTGGTGAGGTATTGTTGCTTAGAACACATTGGCGTTCAGATACATGGGAAATGCCAGGTGGAAATGTTGAATTAGGGGAACCCCTTGATCAAGCAATTTGCAGAGAGTTTCTTGAGGAGACGGGCATCGTTATTAAGCCAATTGGTATAACCGGTATTTATATGAATACAACCAAACAAGTTTTGTCTATTTGTTTTAGAGCTCAATACATAAGTGGAGAAATAACAATACAAGAAGACGAGATACTCGAAGCTAGATACATAAAAATTGATCAATCTAATATCGAGGAATACATAACGAGACCGCAGCAAAGATCTAGATTATTGGATGCGATGAATGCAGCATGTTTTGTGCCCTTTGAAGCTTGGGAAGCAAAACCCAATTATAAGTTGTTGCATAGGTTGGATGGAAACATGAACAACAACAATGATTATTAACCGATCCCTCAAAGTATGCAGTAGAACCATTGAGAACAAGATGAATACCGAACGTACCACGAAACCAAACCACTACCAAAAGTGGTTAAACCAAAGGAGACAATGACATGGATGATCAATGGGGAATAGCTGAGTATGATCCGGAATGGCGAAGCTTGTTCTTGGAGGTAGGGAGGAACATACGAGAAGTTTTAGGGGACATAGCAGATCGAATTGACCATGTAGGATCTACATCGATTGTTGGACTAGATGCTAAACCAATTATTGATATTCAAATCTCAATTAGGAATTTCGAAGATGTGAGTCAATATAAGAATAAATTAGAATCAATAGGATTTGTATATCGTAAAGAAAATCCTGATAAAACTAAAAGGTATTTTCGTGAAGTTCCGGGACATCGAAGAACACATATTCATGTCAGACAAACGGGGAGTTACTCAGAGCAATTGACATTGTTATTTAGAGATTATTTAAGAAAACATAAAGAGGATTGCATAAGATATTCGGCAGAGAAACACCGGTTAATGGGATTATATAAACATGAAAGACAAAAATATGTTGAAGGCAAAGGTCCGATTGTGTGGGAGATCATACAAAAGGCACATATTTGGTCACAAGAAATAGGTTGGAAACCAGGTAAACCGGATCTGTAGGCCGAACCTATTTAAACTTTCAGAAAAAGCAGGGTGACTTAGATACGGATCCAGACCCAACGCATGTAATTTATGATTTTATAATTTTGAAGAAATATAGAAGAAATGGGATAGGCCGCACCGCAGCCAAACAGGCATTTAGCTTATTCAAAGCAAATTGGAAAGTAGCTCAAATGGAGAGTAATACTTCTGCCATATCTTTTTGGAGAAAAGTAATCAGTGAATATTCCAAGAATAATTACACGGAGAGATACAGGGAAGATTCAAAGAAATACATTCAGGAGTTCAGTACAAAGTAGTAACATTTTGCTTTCACGCTGTGGAAACTAGCATACTGAGATCTCTTTATCTTAGTTGAAAAGTGAAGTGATTTTAATGTATTCCGGGGTGATTTAATGATAATTAGAATTGCGACAAAGGAAGATATGGATCAACTCATTCGAATGAGGTGGGATTTTACACTTGAGGATGATCTAGATGGCAAATTTAAAAATGAAACCTATAGTGACTTCTACGAGGAGTGTTATGATTTTTTATTAAATGCTTTTCAAAGTGATATTTGGAGTATTTGGGTTGCTGAAGAAGACGGCATGGTCGTGTCCAACATCTATATAGAACTTATTCACAAGGTACCGAGACCAGGGAGAATCACACATCCATTCGCATATATGACGAATGTATATACAAAACCTGATTATCGAGGTAAAGGAATAGGAAGTAAATTAATATCAAAAATCAACGAATGGGCAAAAGAAAACAAATATGAATTCATTATTGTATGGCCCAGTGATGAAGGTGTTGATTTTTACAAAAAGAATGGTTACCAGCATTGCAAAGAGCCAATGGAAAATATGTTTGGTGAGTAAAGCAGTTTATACGGAAGAAATTTATACAAAGGAGAAATATGATGAATCTACCTAAACATTTTGTCTCTGCTGCTGCGGTTGTTTTGAATGATAAGAATGAAATATTACTTATTCGGGGTCCGCAAAGAGGTTGGGAAATGCCAGGTGGGGTCGTTGAAGTTGGAGAGTCATTGGCACAAGCAGCAATCAGGGAAACCAAAGAAGAAGCTGGAGTGGATATTGAGATTATAAGGTTTTGCGGGATATTCCAAAATGTGAAGGCAAGTATTTGCAATACATTATTTCTTGCCAAATACATTGGGGGGACCCCCGTAGCTACAACAGAAAGTCTTGAATCAGGGTTCTTCCCTATGGATGAAGCATTGAATATGGTAACATATATGAATTTTAGAGAGAGAATAGAAGTCTGCTTAAAACCAGTTGAAGAGCCGGTATATATTGAGTTCTAGAGGGAAAAAGCGTGAAGGTAGTTCAAGAAATACAAATGCTTCATTTAACAACAGTTTCACACACTGGCCATTATAAATAAATAAATTCAACGAAAGAGGGTGAGCCCTGTGAAAGTAGTCGAGCTCCTTGAAATGAAACTAGTCGGAATAAGAGTAGTATGTGAAGGGGACCAGTATGTCAATGAGATCCCCAAGGCTTCTGTTGAACTTAAAGGGGCCTAATTACGAAATTAGAAATACATATGAAAAGCTCCATCACTGGATACTAGAAAATAACCATGAACGACTGCTGAGATCCTGGCATCTTGAGATTTCGGATGAATGGGGACATGGGGAAGTGAATGATATGGAAGCAGACTTGTATGACACCATTAAATAGATTTTAAGTTTGAGATAGACGGTATTCCATTCCAGCGGAATAAATTGCGCCATTTGGCACTTGCTGTTATAATTTTGCGTATGACATGTGATTGGGGGTTATACCGATGGCAATGCTGGATTGCTCATTAGCTAGGAAGTCCTCATGCAAAGCCTGATCTGGGGCGATACTTTGCGTGGGGTGCGATAGGATGAATTCGATCGCCCAACCTTAACTTTATCGTTTCTAATAACAGGCTTTGCACCTTCATTTTTAATAAAAATAAGGGGCTGAAAGCTATGAGTACACCATTTATTAGAAACCACCAGTTTAACGTGATTAAAAAACAAGCGGACTTTCTTCTGAAAACGTTGCGAACCGTCGCGGATAGAAGAGTCCTGGAAACGGTTAAGTATTCTGCCGTAACGAATATTCTGGAAGCATTTCCGTCTCTGACAGAGGATCAGAAGCGGATGCTGGGAGAAATATCGACCATCGAGAAGGCCGAGAATTTCCAGAGATATCTTAATGCGTTAGAACCTTATCTGGAGCCTTATCCGACGATTACGCTGAAACAGATTCAGAAGCTATTTCCTAAAAATAAGAAGCTGAAAGTTCCGGATCTACAATCGATCGACTTTCGATATGTAACGTATTTGGGCTGGGTGGATATAGCCACGAACAAGTTATTTATCGTATATCCGTTCGAAGGAAGATTCATCGGGATTGAGGGAAGAATTACGCCGACCAACAAGAAAGGGTACTGTCTGTTCTGCAACCGGCATCAAGAGCTTGCCTTGTTCTCGGTCAAGACCAAGCCGGCCGTTGCTTCACCGGATAATCTTTCGTTCATTGGCCAATACGTATGTTTGGATAGCCCAGCATGTAATCACAGCATTACCGATACAGGGGCGCTTGAAAAATTCATTCTCTCCGCCAGCAAGTAAACACAATATCAAGAATAGGCTGCCTTCAAGGGCAGCCTATTTTGTACTATATTCCCGTTTGAAGAGCATAAAAACCAGGAAAGGGCATTGAAACATATGAACGATGTAAGATTAGTTAAGCCTCAGCAAGAGCTGAAAAATGAATATTTATCATTTTATCAAGAATGGAAAGAATCCGGTGAGGATATGGTTCCTTGGGTCATCAGCAAGGATCCAAGTGATTTTCTGGGAATGTTGAAGGAACTCTCTAATCAAGAGAAGGGGATTAGTGTAAAGGAAGGCTGGGTCACGGATTCAACCTTTTGGTTAGTCGATAATCATCATAGAGTATTAGGTGCGGTTAATATTAGACATCAACTAACCGAACATTTGTATAATGCTGGCGGGCATATTGGTTATGGTATCCGCCCGTCAGCAAGATTAAGAGGCTATGCGACGAAACTATTGGAATTGTCCTTGATTGAGGCCAAGAAACTGGGGATAAACGATGTCTTAGTTGTCTGTGATGCCGATAATGTGGGATCGGAAAGAACCATTATCAGGAACGGTGGGAAGCCGGATACCGATTACATAGAGGAAGACGGAAACGTAGTTAAAAGATACTGGATTAAGAATACGTAATAGTAGCGATCAAGGTCTGTTTCTACAAGCAAACAGGATATACTATCGGGGCTCAGCTTTTCATTTGATGAAGGCAGAGCCCCCATGTATCGAACACTTGCGATCCATTGCGAAGCAGCAAAGATGCACAGAACTGGCCTCGGATGGTATCGCCTCTGTCGGGTGCCTAGTATCCTATAACAAGGTATCTACGCTGCTGGATGCACCTGGCTCTCATTAAGGATATATGGAGTTAATTGAAATTTACAATAAACGGCTTATTTTTCACAAGCGATTAAATCTTTATCCCGATCAAGTTTCTTATTGGCATCATACAGTTCTTTGGAAGCATGAGGCTTGTGTTTGGTTTTACCACCTTTGTTTTTTGCGGAGGACGATTGGGCAACTCCGCCTTTATAATCCTTTCGTAGCTCTGTACAGTTTTTATAGGACTTACCTTTTGCAGCTGCATTAACAGAAGAAACATTTAGAGCTAACAATAAAACAGAACAAACGATAATAGTTTTTTTCATCATATACGTCTCCCACCTTAGAAATAATGAATATATGTTAACTGGAACTTATCACTTATTCAACTATTAATTTAAGGAGTTCTGTATTTATAGAACTAAATATGAACGAGGATATCTATTCCTTTGGTGTCTTCAATCACGTTGAAAAATGGGGTTTTGTGTTTAAAGCCAAGGGCGTCACAAAGTGCCAATTTTGATTCATATAGATGAAATTTCAATCATGGATTTGATAAGTTGAGGGGATGAATGACGGTACGAATAAAAGCATCTGCAAAATATCAATTAGGAAAGGAGCCTGACCAAATGCTAGAGTCCTCAAGACAGGCGGTTTTCATCGACAGGGACGGAACTCTTGGAGGAACCGATCGGGGTGTTTTGCCCGGTGAATTTGAGCTTTTTCCGCAAGTACAGAATTCGATTGATTCACTCAGAGCTGCAGGCATGCTGATTTGTTCATTTACGAATCAACCTGGAATAACTCGGGGCGAAGCAGCAAAGGACGAATTCGAATCGGAATTATTAGGCTTTGGTTTTGATAAAATCTATCTTTGTGCTCATGAGCATGGAGCGGGTTGTCCGTGTAGAAAGCCGTCCCCTGGAATGCTCTTGAAAGCCGCAGAAGAAAATAATCTGGATTTAAGGAAGTGCTTTGTCATAGGGGATAGATGGACGGATATGGTTGCTGCCAAAGAAGCCGGTTGCAAGAAAGTGTTAGTGAAGACGGGAGCCGGCGCCAAGGAACTGGAAAAATATAATAACAACCAGTACTTTGGAAAATGGAAAGAAGCGTATCCTGATTATATCGCAACAGACTTTAATGAAGCCGTGATATGGATATTAGGGGGCGGCTAAAAAAGGATGGTTCTTCATGGATTTGAGTCAAAGAAAACAGTGGAATGAAAATCACAAAAAGCTAACCCAGATCATTTTGGATTCGGCTAAGCATCAGAGTGCAGTTGACTTATTCTTGCAGCAGCATCGCTTGTTACATTCATCAAGAATGAGCCATTCACCCATTGCGACCCTTGAGGATGAATTAGTTAAAGATCTACAAGAGCAAACATTCCGTCAATATCCAGTTAGGGCTCCTGATACAAAGAACTCCATAATATGGCATATGTGGCATATCACGCGTATTGAAGACATGACGATGAGCGTACTCGTAAATAACGATGACCAAGTATTGCATTCAGGCCAATGGAACAAGAAACTCCACATTGATGATGTTCATTCCGGAAATGAAATGACGGAAGCAGAAATCGCTAATTTGAGTGCGACTCTTGATATTGATTCATTATTAGCTTATCGGATACAAGTTGGGCGGAACACTCGTGAAGTCATATCCCGTTTATTGCCAGGCGACTTTAAGCAAAAAGTTGAAGCGGCAAGAATCCATCAACTTAAAGTACAGCATGCGGTTAAGGAAGAAGCATCGTGGTTGCTTGAATACTGGGGAAACAAAACGATTGCGGGATTAGTGCTCATGCCGGCGACAAGGCATATTTTTCTTCACTTGAATAAATCGATACGGCTGAAACAAAAAATTCAAAAGTCCAAATAGTGAGGCTGGGATGCTATTTATTTTTACAAGAGAGGTTGTGCTAGGATGTTATACGATTTGCAGGGCGAAGAGAATATGTCAACGATCGTGGGAATGTTATATGGCGCTGTCAAAGAGAACAGCCAAAGGCTAAAATCCATAACAAAGTGCATGTCGCGAGAGGAAATAGACTACAAAGGCCCTGATAACAAATTCAATAGTGCCGCTCAATTAATAAAACATATCATGTACGTCGACCTGAACTGGGTTTATAGGATTAAAGGGGAGGCGCTTCCCCAGTCATTCAAAGACGAATACGGCCCGATGATCGATGAACATGACAGGCTGCCGATGGTTACAGGGATGGCTCTGGATACGCTTATATCTAAATATGAAGTCGTATTAAATATGTTGAAAGAAACATGCACGCAATTAACGGATGCTGATCTGGATAACATTGTCGCATTTGGTCACGAAAATGAAAAGCAAGCCACCATACGATGGGGATTATGGCATATGGCCGACCATAACCGTTATCACCAAGCCCATATAAATCAGCTTAGAAAGTGGTACGCTGAGCAAAGGATAGCCTTCGATCATGAATAAAAGAATACGATCCATCCTCGTGTTTTCCTTGAGTTTGCTATCGTTGCTTATCTCGTCGTATGCGTTATATCTGGCATAAGCATCTTTAAAAGCTATGATGAATAAACCTTGTTTCTGAATGGAGGACCCTATCACCGTAATCAAGTAGGCTACCCTTTAGGGCAGCCTATTTATATTCCGTCCGCCTTACTCCCTCACATACTCCACCGAGTATATATGCGTCCTCGTTAAATCAATGACCTCTTTAATAAAATCCTCTTGGGATTCCCTGAAATCGTTTCGGATCCAGTTCAGAATCAGTCCGTGGAAGCCGTAGGCCGTGTACCGTTTAAAGTAATCCATGTTAACCGGAGTATGGTTAATCGTTTCGAATATAAATCGTTCCTTATAGATTTTTACGATCGTTTGAGGGAATTCCGTGTGCAGTCCCGGCAAGGTATCCTCGTATTTAATAAGCTCAAAAAAATCACGATGCTCATAAATGTAGGCAACGATATTGAAGGACGGTGCACTGAGGTTTGCCGTGTATACTTTGTGCCCCGGGATGTAAGGCTTGCCCACCGATTCTTCCAGGCCACGTAGCATGGAATCCAGCAAATCCTCGGCTAACTCGATTTTATCCTGGTAATGGACATAAAAGGTGCTGCGGTTATAAGAGGCCTTATCCACGATGTCTTTCACCGTCACGGCATGATATCCCTTCTCTTTTACAAGTTGAATAAAGGCTGATTTCAGATGTTCTTTCGTACGATTTCTTCGCGCCGATGTCACGATTTGTTCATGATTCACGAAAAGAGCGCCCCCCAAAAAGACAGTTTTGTTCTAAGTGTTGACTAGATCGACACTTCATAACAGGTTAATGATTGTGAAATGTGAACAGAATAGTACAATTGAATTGTAGCAAAAATAGTACTAAATTTAATATCTTAAATTGGTTCTAATTAATATAGTACTATTTTAATCCATTATACGGGGGTATCCAAGATGGGAAAATTACAAAACAAAGTGGCTGTAATTACCGGTGGTGCATCCGGCATCGGTGCGGCAACAGCACGCCTCTTCGTTGAAGAGGGAGCCAAGGTAGTGCTTGTTGATTTAAATGAGGAAAAAGGTAAGGCGTTTGAGGCCGAACTGAAGGCGAATCATCACGAGGCGCTGTTCGTCAAAGCGAATATCACAAGCGAGGAAGAAGTAGCCGGCATCTTCAAACAAGCGATTGACACCTTCGGTAAAGTCGATGTTGTATTTAACAACGCAGGTATCGGGCGCGTTCATTCTTCGCATGATCTAGAGTACTCCGAGTGGCGCAACACCGTAAACGTGGACTTGGACGGCGTATTCCTGGTGGCACGCGAAGCTATCCGTGAAATGTTAAAAGCTGGCGGAGGCACCATCGTCAATACCGCATCCATGTACGGATGGGTCGGCTCGCCTGGTTCCGCAGCCTATAATGCAGCTAAAGGCGGAGTAATCAACTTGACCCGTTCTCTGGCACTGGAGTATGCGGAGCAAAATATCCGGATCAACGCACTATGCCCGGGCTTCATTGATACACCGATCATTCCGGAGGAGAGCAAACAAGCCTTAGCTGCAGTCACTCCAATGAAACGTCTGGGACAAGCGGAGGAAATGGCAAAGGCCGTCCTGTTTATGGCTTCGGACGACTCTTCGTACATGACGGGTAATACCCTGACGGTTGACGGTGGATATACAGCCCAATAATGGGTGAGCTTAGACGTATAGAGAATCATGACAACTTACTAGGAGGTACACACCATGAGCAAATTTGATGGAAAAGTGATTGTGATTACTGGCGCAGCAGGCGGGATCGGAACGGCAGCCGCGAAAAAGCTGGCGGAACAGGGGGCCAAGCTTGCCCTGGTCGATTTGAATCTGGAAGCCGTTAAACAAGTGATCTCCGATTTGGGCCTGGATGATTCCAGAGCGATTGCACTGCAAGCCAATGTCGCTAAAGAAGAAGAAGTCAAAGCCTATGTGGATGCCACGGTTGAGAAGTTCGGCCAAATCGACGGCTTTTTCAATAATGCGGGGATCGAAGGAATCACGGCCAATGTAGAGGATTATCCGACTGAAACCTTTGAAATGGTCTTCAATGTCAACGTGAAGGGGGCCTTCCTTGGATTGAAATACGTTGTGCCGGTGATGAAAAAACAAGGGTATGGCAGCATCGTAAATACCTCCTCCGGTGCAGGCCTTATCGGTTCGCCGGGATTTGTCGGATATAATAGCTCCAAGCATGCTGTGATCGGCATGACGAAAGTGGTGGCATTGGAAGCTGCTCCGTTCGGCGTCAGAGTAAATGCTGTAGCACCTGGGGTGATCAATACCCGCATGATGCGCCAAATTGAGAAAAATACCGTTCCTGAGGATGCGGAAGGTGCAAGAAAAGCATTCGGCGCTGCCGTTCCGCTCGGAAGATATGGGGAAGCGGAAGAGGTAGCCAACGTAGCAGTCTTCTTGCTGTCCGACGATGCGTCCTATGTAACGCAATCCATTTATACCGTGGATGGCGGCCAAATCAACCAGTAAAGTTAATAAATAGCTTAATATACAGGGTCTTGGTCCGGTGTTTATACCGGTCAAGCCCTTTTTTACATTCATTAGGAGTAGCGGTGCAGCGGCCTATTCTCCCCGTTTAAAGGTGGGTCATTTTTCATATTGGGGTCATGCGGATTTTGGAATATAATGGTGTTACTAGCTCCCGGATGAGGAATGGAAGGAACCGGGGCTGTAGTGCACGGCAAATTGGAATTAGAAAGGGGATATGAAATGACGGAGATCAGCCAAGTCCATATGGAAGACCTGTGGTCGGTTCGAAGAGAACGTTTATGTAATCGATGGTTAATCGGCGTTCAAAATCAGCTTCCACAGTCTTATGAGGACGAACAGCGCTTGTTTGCAACCCTTAAAGCCAGAAGAGATGAAATACAGCATCAAACTGCCGATCCGAATACGTATATGGTGATCCATGATGACGGATCGAAGATGACGGTAGCATTGATGGTAAGTCGTATCGGGGAGATCCCGGAGGGCATGGTATCGTTGAATCTTCCGGAAGAGGAATACGAGGTTTTCCGGTTTGAGGAGAAACATATTTGTTCATTCTGGCAGTATTTCTGCGAAACCGATCATCGGAGCAAATATGGCGTCAATGCTGCCAAGGCAAGATTTGAAACATTTAACGACACCTTGCAGCCGAATGGCGTAACGGAAATTTATTATCCGAAAGGATAGGAATGGATATTCGAGCATGTATCATATGTGACAGAAGCTGTGAAGGGAGGAAGGTAATATGCGCGCGACTGAAGATATCATGCAGGTATGGAGGAAGTTCAACGACTTTCCAATGGAAACCTTAACGAAAGCCTGGCACAGCTTAATCGACCCGGAATGCAAACAACGAACAACGGATGTCATGAAAGAGCATCGAGCATTATATGGAACGTCGGGCAATTGTTTTGATTTGGCGATTTGGTTAATCGATGAGTTTAGACAGAACAAAGTACCCTGTTATGGGGTGCTAACGGAGCATTTGCATGTTGCCGTGGTCGCCGTCAACGAAGAGGGTAACAAATATTTCTGCGATCTTGGAGATCAATGGATCGAGCCTATTTTGTTGAAGCCGGGCCATGAAGCGTATACGGAAGAGTTTGTGGATGGTTTTTTTCCAGGTTCCCGTATCAAACTGAACACCCGAGCGAATCGTCTCCTGGTAACCTACAGAAGACCAAACGGAAAGGAAAGCAGCCAAGAATTCGACCTGACGCCTGTATCCGATAAGGCATTGATCATCGCCGGGCAAAAAACGCAGCGCCTGTTCAGCGATCCGCTTGTGGAAAAACGTATGTTCACCGATGGGCAAGTTCTCCATTGGGAATTTGATAATTATGAAAGCTACCTAAGTTCCAATGAAGGCAGAAAAGTGGAGCCTCAGCTGAAGGGTATCGAGGAATGGGCAGAACGAATACATACGATGAGCGGGATCCATGTAGAAGTCGTCATACGGGCATTGGAAGTATACTTGAAAAAGTCTTCGCATCCTTAGCCCGGCACCCAAAAAAGGAATAAACAGCTATTGCCGTGCGGCTCCAGGGGATTTTCCCAGGCTAGGGTGCCGGCAATAGTCCGTTTCGGTTTCCTTCCGTATTCATTTATTTTACAGTGATCGTTCCGGCATGGCTGCTTAGCTCCAATGTATGGGATGCATCCCCTATAGTGCCTTCCACTGTTTTTTCCGTGCGGTGTTGCTCCTTGAAACCATCCAAATTCACGCTAATATCGGATGAGTTGCTGCTTGCGGTAAGCTTTAACGAAGCAGGCGGTGTTTTATAAGATACAGCGATATCTCCTGATTGTGTTTCTACTCGCAGCAACTCTCCATCTTCGATTTCTTTGACGGCTACTTCCCCATAAGTTGAAGTGATGTTCATCACGGGGCTGGTCACGCCTGTAATATAGCTGCCGCCGCTGCCTGTGGTTACGGTTAATTCGTTTAGCGAGCTGTCTTTCAATTTGAGATCTCCGTCTTTGGATGTAAAATTCCCTTTGTCAGCTGAAAGTCCTTCGATGGTTTCAGAGCCCGAATGGTTGGTGAAGACGATGTTTTGGGCCGATAAATCCTTCATCTTGATGTCACCCGCATCATTATTCAATGTAATCGTATCGACTTTATGGTCGGGAACAGAGATATAGATCGTACCTTTTTTGCCAAAAGTGAACCCAGCCATAGCACCACCCTGGTCTTTCTGGGTAACGACAATTTTCTTCCCTTCCTGGTCAATCGTTACAGGGTCGCTCTTGTTGTCCTGACGCTTGCCATCGCAAGCGATGGTAATGTTCGAGGAATCCGAACGCTTAAACTCAATTTCCCAGGAATCGTTGTTAATTTCAATTTCTTCAATGAGTTTTGCCTCAAAGGATGCTTCATGGTGATAACTTGATTTCCCTACGCCTTGGCAGCCCATAGCTAACGCGGCAACGGAAAGCAAAACAAGCGAAGTGGATATGATTTTTCTCATGCTCTAGTCCTCCATTCATGTACGGTTGAATTTTCAAGCCACATCGGTTCGATCCACTTTGTAAAAAGCAAGATAGCCGAGAATCAGGCCAAGCAGGCAGAGAACAATCGGGATGGCGATGAATTGGAACAAGCTGGCCGAGCTCCCCCCGTCGGACACTGTTGCGTTAATCAAGAAACCAATAATGACTGCCGAAGTAATCGTGGAAGGCACCGATTTTTTTCTCATGCCAAACGATAAAGGAATCAAGCTGATGCCGGCCATCATAAAGGCGTTCAGCACCGTTGCCGGAACGGCGGCCATCATGGCATCAACGGCAATAGAAGCGTCAAATAAACCGATCATCGGATTCAAGAGGTACGTTAACAGATTAATCATGAACGTCGTTATGATAATACTGAAAAAACAGAACCCAAACACAATCGATAATTTGGCTTGAATGATTTTTTTTCGCTGCAACGGGTAGGTGAACAATACTTGGATCATGCTGCTCTTGTATTCGTCAATCACTAAAGGGGACAAAATAACGCTTGAGAAAATGATATAGGTGATTCGAACCAGAATATCCGATAACGACATGAAATCAGTGTAACTCATCGGTTCGTTCTCACTCTGAGAACCAAACGCCATCAACGTAACGGCGGAGAAAATAACCACAATACAAACGGCTAATCCTTTGAAATAACCAGACAGGTTATTTTTCTGCCATTCCAGCTGTATAAGTTTAAGCATAGCGTTTGCCTCCATGAACGAGATTGATGAAATACTCTTCCAACGATCCGGCATGTTGTCTTCGAATGTCCTCCATCTTGACTTCATTTAATAATTTACCATGATGAATGATGCCAATCGTATCGGCGACCGATTCGATTTCGGATACGATATGACTCGAAATTAAAATGGTCGTTCCGTATCTCTCCTTTAAATGTAAGAAGAGCTCCCGCATTTCCTTAATCCCGATTGGGTCAAGTCCATTGATCGGTTCATCCAGAATGAGAATGTCCGGTTTCGTAACAATCGCGCGCGCAATCCCTAACCGCTGCTTCATGCCTAAAGAGAATTCGTGAATTTTTTTCTTCCCCACACCCTGAAGACCGACGATCTCCAGCGCTTCCTTGATCGCAGTCTTATCGCGATAGTCCATGTAACTACAATGAAACTCCAAGTTTGCCTCTGCTGTCAGCCGGTCGTAAAACACGGGGTATTCAATGATGCTGCCTATTCTTTTTAAGTATTGAACCGATGTTGGCAGAACCAGCTGATCGAATACTTGGATATCACCAGAAGACGGTTTGACCAGATTTAAGATCATTTTCATAATGGTTGTTTTACCGGCCCCATTCGGACCTAAAAACCCGTAAATTTCTCCTCTGCGGATACTCATATTGACGTTTGTAATGGTTTCCGTGCCTTTGAATGCCTTGCTTACTTGATTGATTTGAATGGCGACTTCCACTTCTAATTTCCTCCCTTAATGATGTGCTACACTAAGCTTAGAGAATGAAAGTAAAAATAAAGTAAACGCAGCGGAAAAAAGACGTAACATTTTAACTAGAGTAAACTCGGGATATTGTAAATAGAGTAAGATAGAAAAGTGAATTCACAGGATAAAGTTTGAAGTGAGGGGAAAATTGCAATGGAATCTGCATCCATACTAGCTGTCGATGATGAAATGGGTATTCTGAAGTTATTGGAGATCACGCTTCGTAAAGAGAACTTTACTCATATTGACACGGCATCATCGGGCAAAGGCGCGCTGCAGCGCATCAAAGAAAAGGCATATGATATGATTTTGCTTGATATTATGCTCCCGGATCTAAGCGGTTTTGAGCTCTGTACGGAGATCCGGAAACATACGAATGCACCGATTATTTTTATTAGCGCGCGTTCCACCGACTTCGACAAATTAACGGGTTTAGGGATCGGCGGAGACGATTATATTACCAAGCCGTTTAATCCATTGGAGGTCATTGCCCGAATCAAGGCGATCCTTCGCCGGCAAAGGTTTATGGAGAATGCACATCAACAAAGCACGGCATACGATTACGGGTACTTCTCATTTCATCCGGAATCGGCAACGTTAACCGTGAAGGGGCAACCTATAGATTGCACGGCAAAGGAGCTTGAACTGCTGCAGTTCTTTTGCAAACATCCGAATCATATCTTCACGACGGCTCAGCTGTACGAATTGGTATGGGGAAATGATGTGTACGGGGAAGAAAAAACGGTCACGATCCATATCTCCAAGCTGCGAAAAAAACTCGGCGATGATACCCGAAAACCAAAAATCATCGTGAATTTGCGGGGAATCGGGTATAAATTCATCCCCCCGACTGAGGCGCTGTCATGCGAATAAAAACTCGATTTACGATTCATTTGGCATTAGGGATTATCCTATGGATGCTTGGGACGGGTATCCTCCTCGTGATTATGCTTGAAGGCCTTTTTCCCTTGCTTGGTATCGATATCAGCATGGATAATGAAGGTCTTGTTGTAGGAGGGTTCTTCGGGGCTAGTACGCTGCTGTGCATTGCCTTGTTCGGATGGTATTTTGGCGGCCCGATCGGATTTATCATGGCCTGGATTCATCGACTCTCGCAGGACAACTACAAGCAACCTGCCGATTTGACCAAAATATATACCCGAAAAGGGAAACTTCGCATGCGGTTCCGCTTGTATCAGGAGGTGCTTGAGCATCTTCAATCCTTGAGAGTCATCCTGCAAGCGAACGAAATCGAGAGAAGCCAAATCGAAGAAGCCAAGCAGGAATGGATTGCGGGGATTTCCCATGATTTGAAAACACCTTTAACCTATATCAAAGGCTACTCTGCGCTTTTATTGAATCAGCAGTACGAGTGGTCGAAGGAAGAAGTGATTTCGTTCATCCGGGAAATGGACGACAAAGGAAAGCATATGGAGGAATTGATTCAAGATTTAAGCCTTGTCACACAGCTCAATCGTGCCGACGGCACTTTCCCATTACAGAAGACGAATCAAGACATCGTCGAATTTACAAAAAGGGTGGTTGCCGATATTAGCAATAATCCGCAAGCGAGCAGTTATCATATGTATTTTCAAGCGGATCCGCCTGCCATTTATGTTGATTTTGATTCGAAATTCATGCAGCGCATCCTGCAAAATATGATGATGAACGCCATCCTCCACAATCCTGAACATACGGATATATATGTACAGATTGCGGACACAGGAGAGCACGCCGCAATCCGCATCATGGACAATGGCGTAGGCATGCCGGATCATATGGTGGAGCATCTATTCCAGCAATATTACCGGGGTACCACCACGGATTCTTCCTCCGAGGGCACGGGACTCGGAATGGCCATTGTCGATAAGCTTGTTCAGGCCCATAACGGCACCATTCATGTACAGAGTGAGCCTTCACAAGGAACAACGTTCACGATTCGATTGCCGAAACAAGGGGAGGGACATACATGAAGAAACTGCCGACAATTCAATTAGAAAGATTAACATTACGGCCATTCCATGTAGATGATGCCAAAGTCGTTCAACAATTAGCAGGGGATCCATATATTGCGGAAACCACATTATATATTCCACATCCATATGAGGATGGGATGGCAGAACAATGGATCGAAACGCATGCCCATAACTTTAATGAAGACCGATCACTGGAACTAGCTATTGTACATAAAGAAGAACAATATGTAATAGGGGCTATATGTATTGGATGTAATAAGAAGTTTGATCATGGTGAACTTGCATATTGGGTTGGGAGACCATATAAGAATAATGGATATTGCACGGAAGCGGCAAAAGGTATCGTAAGACATGCGTTTGACGAAATGAAGTTAAACCGTATATTTGCCCGTTTTCTGGGGAAGAACCCTGCATCGGGTAAAGTCATGGAGAACCTTGGAATGAAATATGAAGGGCGATTAAGACAGCATGTTCGAAAAGGGGATCAATATGAAGACCTTGTGTATTATGGACTTTTAAAAGAAGAATATGTTTTAGAGAACAGCTAAAGACTTAGTAGAATTGGAAAACGGCATCACAGGGACGACTCGAAAAACAAACGATTAAACGGGTATTTTTGTCTTTAACCATTCTATAACTCTGGTAATATACTATATCATTCCCAAACAAGGAGTGATATAAATGGCAAACAGTGATGTACGTCTTGCGCTTTGGTCAGGCACTAATTTTTCAGTTCGTCGGATTCTCTTCAGACGAGGAGGCGTTGCGGTTCGTGACCTTGGAGCGTTTCGGTTTGACAATGTTCTTTCGAGTTTCCGACTCAGAAATGTTGCGCAGAGCTCTGAAATAACGCTTGTATTGTTTTCGAGAATTAACTTTCAGGGAGCGTTCCGTGTGTTCCGTGGCAGCCAAAACGTAGCGAACTTGGCGAATTTCAACTTTAACAATGTGACATCTTCGTTCATTGTTGTAGGACGCAATCTTACGGACGCTGAAATATCTCAAATCCAAACCAACGCCAGACCGCCTCAAGACATCCTCGTAATTAGACAGTAATACTGAGATAGTAGAATGAAATGAAGAACCAAAAAGCGGCTCATTCCTCGTGAGAGGATGGGCCGCTTTTGTATGATTAGTTGGATCATTCGGCAAAGAATCCTTATGCCGATTGAACGTATGATTAATACAGTTTTAGGAAAACCTCATCGATTCATTTAACAACTTCTTGACAATAACAAGAAGCATGTTACTATATTACCGACAGACAGTCGGTCTAGAAAAGGAGGGGGAATCATGCGAGTCGTAAAAAAAGCGGAAGAACGCAGGAACGAAATCCTTAACGCGGCGGAGGAGCTTTTTGGTCAGAAGGGCTTTGACGGCACAAGTACAAACGAAATTCTCGAAAAGGTCGAGATTGCGCGTGGGACCTTGTATCATCACTTCAAGTCGAAGGAGGATATCATGGATGCGCTGATTGACCGGTATACCGTCCGGCTGTTGGAAGGAGCACAGGCAATTGCCGCGGATAAGAGCATACCTGTAGTTGAACGCATCATTCGCGTTGTGATGGCATTGAACATAAGTGGCAGCGATGAAAATGGAAGCAGCAAGGAACTCATGGAGCATATTCACAAGCCGCAGAATGCGCTGATGCATCAGAAGATTCAAAAGGTCATCATCCATGGCGTTCCGCCGATCCTGACAGGCATCATCCGCGAAGGCATCGAGCAGGGGATGTTCAGTACGCCGTACCCGTATGAATGCATGGAAATGGTGGTGATCTATGCGAATACCGTGTTTGATGACGATATGGTTGCTATGACGGACGAGGAACGTGGGAAGCGAGTTCTGGCCTTTGTTTTCAATGTTGAGAGGCTGCTCGGTGCAGCAAGCGGAAGTCTTATGGACGTTATGCAGATGTTTGGTGGAGGAGATGAAAGCAGCCTTGAATAAATCAAGGAAGTCTTTCGTCATTCTGTATAAGTTAAAGTCGGTTAAAATGCTTGAAAACAGAGGTGTCTTATGTACTCCAGAATAATTCGCAATGATCTTTTAAAAAGCAAGGCCACTACGCTAACAACCATGATATTTGTTGCTGCTGCGGCTATGCTTGTTTCGCTCGCGGCGATCCTCGTCGTCAATCTCTCAGGTGCGCTGAACACATTAATGACACAAGCCAAAACCCCGCATTTTATGCAGATGCATTCCGGTGAAATAGATTCTGCGCGGCTTTCAGCTTTTGCGGAGCAACATCACAATGTGGATGATGTTCAGGTGATGGAATTTCTCAATATGGACGGTGCGCGGATACGATTAGGCGAACATTCACTTGCGAATAGTGTCCAGGATAACGGATTTAGCATGCAGAGCCAAAAATTCGATTATCTTCTTGATCTCGACGGTAACATCATTAAACCCGCCATCGGCGAGTTGTATGTTCCAGTAAGCTATATGAAGGATGGCACCACCAAGGTCGGTGATAAAGCGGTTATTAGCGGGAAGGAGTTTATCGTTGCAGGATTCCTCCGGGATTCACAGATGAACTCCACGCTCTCCTCCTCCAAGAGATTTCTTGTACATAAACATGATTACGCGGAAATTAAGAGCCTTGGCAGCACGGAGTATCTGATTGAGTTTAGATTAAAGGATATGTCCGAGCTCGGTTCATTTGAAGCGGCTTATGCCTCCGCAGGACTTGAAGCAAACGGACCAACCGTTACATATAAGCTTTTCAAAATGATGAACGCACTTTCCGACGGGATGATGATTGCGGTTATACTTCTTGTAAGCGCGCTTGTCGTGGCAATCGCATTGATGTGCATACGTTTTACGCTTCTGGCGAAAATCGAAGACGACTACCGCGAGATTGGCGTGATGAAGGCAATAGGGCTGCGTGTTTCCGACATAAAGAAGATGTATCTTGCGAAGTACGCAGCGATTGCCGCGGTGGGCAGTATGCTCGGTTTTGCGCTGTCGGTTATGTTCAAAGGCATACTTCTTGAAAATATACGGCTGTATATGGGGGAAAGTGAAAATTCCTCTTATGCTTTGTTGTTCGGAATCATCGGCGTACTGCTTGTATTCCTTGCCATCATCGCCTTCGTAAGCGCAGTGTTGAAACGCTTTCGGAACATATCCGCTGCAGAAGCCATACGATTTGGTACTTCGCAGGAAAAAAACACAGGCGCCAAACGTTTTAATCTAAGTGGAAACAGGCTGTTGAATACGAATGTTTTCCTCGGTATCAAAGACGTTCTCGCACGGAAAAGGCTTTATGCTACAAGCCTAACGGTGCTGGCGATTTCAGCATTTATCATGATGGTTCCACAGAATATGTACAACACCATTTCCTCTACAAGCTTCATCCAATATATGGGGATCGGAAACTACGATATACGTGCTGATATACAGCAGACGGATAACATTTCAGAGAAAACGGCTGATCTACGAAATGCGATGGACAGCGACCGTGCCATATCTAAGGTTGCCGTCCTTACAACAAAGGCATTTAAAATCAAAACAGAAGACGGTTCAGAGGAAAACATAAAGGTCGAACTAGGCGACCACTCCATATTCCCAATTGCCTATTCCAACGGCAGAGCACCCGCCGCAGAGAATGAAATTGCACTGTCGGCTTTGAACGCTGATGAGCTGAGCAAGAAGGTCGGTGATGTTATTACGCTGGTGATGGAGGGCCAGGAGAAGGAACTAACGGTAAGCGGAATATATTCCGACATTACCAACGGCGGCAAAACCGCAAAGGCGGTATTCACCGACAATTCGGCAGATATGATGTGGAGCATGATCTCCGCTGAACTTTCGGATAAATCTCTTGCCGCCGCGAGGATTTCGGACTTTGCGGATAGGTTTGATTTTGCCAAGATTTCAGACATTGATGAATTTATTGCACAGACATTCGGTTCAACGATAAATTCTGTTAAGAAGGCCTCGCACACCGCTATGGCTATTGCGCTGATGATATCGGTACTGATTACCCTGTTGTTTATGAAAATGCTTATTGCTAAGGACAGATATCCCATTGCCGTTATGAAAGCCCTCGGTTTTACGAACTCGGACATGAAGTTGCAATATGCTTCGCGTTTGGTATTTGTTCTGGTTGTCGGCATTGTTCTCGGAACTCTCCTGGCAAACACGCTCGGAGAAATGCTTGCGGGTGCGGTTATCTCTTCGTTTGGAGCGTCGACGTTTCATTTTGCGGTTCATCCGCTTTCGGCGTATCTGTATAGCCCGCTTATGATGATAGCCTCGGTACTTATCGCAACGATCATCGGCATATCCGGCGCAGGAAAAATAAAAATATCCGAATATATGAAGGAGTAGGCATATGGAAAAGATGATTATCGGTGATCATATCGTAAAATCTTTCGGCGAGAGCGACGAACAGCGTAATGTTCTGGACGGGGTGTCCGTCTATATTAACGAGGGCGAGTTCGTTGCTGTTATGGGACCATCAGGCTCGGGAAAGTCAACGCTTATATTTGCACTGAGCGGGACGGATGGCGTGAATGGCGGAAAAGTCGTTTTTGATGGTAAGGATTTATCGACGCTTGGGGAGAATGAGCTTGCAGATATACGCAGAACCCAAATGGGTTTTGTGTTCCAGCAGCCGACGATGCTGAAAAATCTGAATATCCTCGACAACATCATTCTTCCATCCATGCGGGATAACCGAAAAAACGCCGCGAACATTTCGATGAAGGCAAGGGAGCTTATGCAAAGGGTAGGCATTGCAGAGCTTGAAAAACGCGACATTACCCAGGTTTCGGGTGGTCAGCTTCAGCGTGCGGGAATATGCCGGGCCCTGATGAACAGTCCGAGAATTATCTTCGGCGACGAGCCTACAGGGGCACTCAACTCAAAATCCGCTCAGGGAATTATGGATATATTCTCTGAAATCAATGCAGACGGCACTGCGGTCATGCTTGTCACTCACGATGCACAAGTTGCGGCGCGGACGGAGCGCATCATGTTTATGCGCGATGGGAAAATGGTAAGTGAACTCAAGCTTCCAAAGTTTGTGGGAACGGATATGGATGGCAGGGCCCAGAAAGTTATGGTAAGAATGCAGGAAATCGGAATATGAAATCAACCTCATTTCAAGCCGCAGGGCTATCGCCCTTGGTTAATCGGATGTATAATTATGGAATCATTTGATGCGAACGATAATTTACACTTGATCAGTCATTTGAGCGAAACATCAGACATGAAACGGGTGGTGTTATACGATGCAAGAACAGTCCAAACATTTCGTTGCTGTTTCAGCGCTTGTTAAAAATGAGGATGGACATGTGCTAATGGTTCGCACGCATTTGCGTTCAGATACGTGGGAGCTGCCAGGTGGCTTCGTAGATGCTGGAGAGCCGTTGGATCAAGCCGTGTGCCGGGAGTTTCTGGAGGAAACGGGAATGGTGATACGCCCTTTAGGCATATCCGGAGTTTATTACAACGAGAGGCTTCATGTCTTGTCCGTCGTTTTTCATGCGGAATACGTCAGCGGAGAAATAACCATTCAAGCGGAAGAAATTATGGAAGCGAAATTTGTAGACCTGGATGATACGAACCTGGATAAATACATAACAAGGCCTCAGATCAAATCACGCTTGTTTGATGCCATCCGTGCAGAGAGTTCGGCCCCGTATGAGACTTGGGATTTGAACCCGCCTCGGTATAAGCTGCTGTCCAGATTGGACGGGGAACCGCTGAATGCCAAAACGGCATTTTTACTCACGGGGGAGCCTCGGATGGGTAAAACGACGATGATCAAGGAACTCGTACATCACCTCGGCCCTGATCTTTGCGGTGGATTCTATACGGAGGAAATAACGAACTCGAGTGATCGAATAGGTTTCAAATGCGTGTCCATTAGCGGGGAAAGCGTCGAGATTGCACATGTAGAAAGTCCTAGCAGCACCCGTATTGGAAGATACGGAATGGATGTAGAAGCATTCGAGGATTTTGCCGTGAACATACTAGAGGACGCCTTGTCCTCCAAGAAAATCATCGTCATCGATGAGATGGGATTTATGCAAATGCTATCTGCCTCTTTTCAAAAAAAAGTACAAGAGATTATTTGTGATCATCGGATTGTTCTTGGGACGATACCCGTAGAGAGTCACCCTGAAATAGATAAAATTAAATATCAGAAGGAAGTAAGTATCATCATCTTGAACGAATTCAACCGTGATGTGATACCGGAATTGTTGATGAAGGATGTTTTGAAGGCATTGGAGGGTAAATGATATGCGGATCGAAGATATCTTTTCGGATCTCCCAACATTAGAAACAGAGAGAACGATTCTAAGAAAATTAAGAAGCGAGGACGAGCAAGATATCTTTCATTACGGATCGGATGATGACGTATCGAGATATACCGCTTGGCCGACGCATCGAACGATGGAAGATACCCGCAATTATCTAAACAAAGTGCTGCAAAAATACGAACAACATGCAGTCGCACCTTGGGGAATCGTGGACAAAGAAACCGGAAAGATCATCGGAACATCGGGATTTATGGCTTGGAACGTCCATCATGCTAAGGCGGAGTTGGGATATGCCTTGTCCAAGGATTATTGGAATCTCGGTTACATGACCGAAGTGATCAGGACCATCATCTCTTTTGGATTTGACAGAATGAAGCTGGTAAGAATCGAAGCAAGCTGTCTACCGTTAAACATAGGTTCAGCGAGAGTGATGGAAAAGGTCGGCATGACCTATGAAGGTTTAATAAGACAGACGATACTCGTTAAAGGGAAACATGAAGATCTGAAATTATATTCGATTGTATTGGATGACTACCGGAATCCGAATAACGTCCCTTAACGGGCCTTGGCCGAATAACACTCATCGTAAAAACCCCCTCGTTCATGAACGAAGGGGGTTTACATGGAATGATCAGCAGGTAAGCCAATTACTTAGCGGATATCCCAGCATACATGTTCCGGTACACGGCCGGGGTGAGGTTCTCGAACTTTTTGAACGTTTTGATGAAATACCCCGTATCGCAGAACCCCAAATCATCGCTCACTTGATGGATCGGCGAATCGGTTGATTCCAGCAGCTGCTTGGCCCATTCAATCTTGAGCCGGGCGATGAAGACGGAGAAATTCTCCCCGGTCTCCTTCGTAAATGTGCGGCTAAAATAGCTGGGGCTGATGTGGCAAAGCTTGGCCATCTCTTTCAGGCTGAAATTTTCATGCTTGTGCGCAAAAATGTAGTCAAACGCAGGTTGAAGCACAGCATTCGAAGAGATGAACCGCCCAGCGCCATTCTTCAATTTCGTATCGATCAGCGCACCCGACAGCTCCTGCTGTATGGATTGAATGCTGCGGACCGCACGATCGGACTCGTTAAAAGTCTCAACGGAAGTGGGCGCGTCCATGTTAGATGTGAGCACTTTTTTGTACATATCAACCGTGGTATGCTTTTGAATCGCTTCCTCCACGATATAAGTGCTTAATTGCAGCAGCAAGTCCACACACTTCGTTACTTCCTCGTAAGACAAGATTGGCAGGGCGTTGTAGTCTGCTTCGAGTTCTTTAAACTTCCGGTTCGACTCCACATTGGGCGGCCGAGACACGATCTGCTCCAGCATCGGCGCGTCAGGTTCCCGGAGCTTGAGCTGTCCGGCCATGATCGCACCAAGATATTGGTTATCGATGATGATCGGAATGGCGATATCGATAATGTTGAAATGGCACAGATAGATGTATGGTTTGTTCTGGCGAACCGCTTCAATACCGGCTCGCGCATCGCATTTTTGGCAATACTGCGAGAGATGGCCATCCTGGCGCACGCCTTGGCAGAAAGGCTGACAGTAGCTGTGCTTTGTCACGGGAACGCCCTTGTAATCGACCGTAAGGATTGCCATTTTGGTCACGAGCGATAAGGAATCCTGCAGCTTCTCCCATTTCTCCAAATCAATGATTTCTTCTAAATCGAACCGGGATTTGGACATGACGATATTCTCCTATGAATGTAATAGAAATTCTATTGAATATTATAGCGAATGATTCTACTAAAGGACAAGATAATACAATTTACCATAGGAATGACAAAAAAACACGATAAGAAAACGCTTTATTCCGATCTCATTGTTTCATGCTTCCCTAATGAGCGCAATCTATAATAATAAATATAGTCAATCTAGGAGGAATGAAAAATGAGAAGGGCGTTTATCAGTCCGACAAAATATGTGCAAGGTGAGAACGAACTGTTGAATTTAGGTTATTTTGTAAAGACATTCGGAGATTCCGCTCTGCTGATTGCTCATCCCGATGATGTTGCACGGGTGAAAGACAAGCTGGAGTCAACGAAACAGAAATTTAATATAACGCTAGTTGAAAGCGGCTTCCGTGGGGAATGCTCCCGGCAGGAGGTTGCCAGATTGCAAGCTTTGGCCAAGGAGCATCAATGTGCCTGCACGATTGGCCTCGGCGGAGGCAAGGCTATTGATACGGCAAAATGCGTAGCCGAAGGCGAGGCTCTGATTATTGTCCCGACGATTGCGGCAACCGATGCACCGACAAGCCATTCGGCGGTCCTCTATACCCCGGAAGGCGAATTCGATGATTATGCTTATTTCAAACAAAGTCCTAGCGTTGTTATGATTGATACAACGGTTATTGCCAAAGCACCGACTAGATTCCTTGTTGCTGGAATGGGGGACGCGCTCTCTACCTATTTCGAAGCAAGAGCGACGGCTCAATCGTATTCCAATGTCAATGCCGGTTTGCCGTGCGGCGTTCGCGAAGGTGTATGCGGTGAGGCCAAAGGGACGATTACCGCGCTGGGACTTGCGAAGCTATGCTATGAAACACTGCTTGAGAACGGATATAGAGCAAAACTGGCCTGCGATCAAAATATCGTAACGCCAGCCTTGGAGAATATCGTCGAGACGAATATTCTGTTATCGGGACTAGGCTTCGAGAGCGGCGGTTTGGCAGCGATTCACGCGATTCACAATGGGTTGACGGCTTTGGAAGGAACCCATCATTATTATCACGGCGAGAAGGTAGCCTTCAGTACGATTGCTCAATTGGTGCTTGAGAATGCTGACCGGGATGAAATGAAGGAAGTGCTGGACTTCTGCCTGTCGATCGGTCTCCCTGTATGCTTGGAGGATATCGGAGTAGAGCAAGTGACCTACGAGGAATTGCTTGAAGTGGCTAAGAAGGCATGTATTGCCGAGGAATCCATTCATTCAATGCCATTCCCGATTTCGGAGGAAGCGGTAGCATCCGCGATTATGGCCGCTGACCAGTTGGGCCGTCAATACAAATTAAGTAAGGAGATATAAGATGAAGAAAATCATGAACAAGCCGGAAACCTTGGTTCGGGAAATGTGCAATGGGCTTGTGCTGGCGCATCCTGAGCTGGCGTTCAACCCTAAATTTAAAGTGATTTCCAAAAAAGAAATCAACCCAAATAAAGTTACGCTGATCAGCGGCGGCGGAAGCGGGCACGAACCGGCCCATGCCGGATTCGTTGGAAGCGGCATGCTGGATGCGGCCGTGTGCGGCGATGTGTTTGCTTCCCCATCCCAAATCCAGGTGTATCAAGCGGTCCGCAGCTCCGCAAGCAATAAGGGAACGCTGCTTATTATCAAAAATTACAGCGGTGACATCATGAACTTCAAAAATGCGGCCCACCTTGCAAGCGAGGACGGCATACAAGTGGATTATGTGAAGGTCGACGATGACATAGCCGTTGAAGACAGTCTCTATACAGTAGGGAGAAGAGGGGTTGCCGGAACGGTTCTCGTTCATAAGGTAGCCGGAGCAGCCGCAGAAGCGGGACTGTCCCTGCCGGAAGTGAAAGAAGCGGCACAGCATGCGATTAATCATGTACGCAGCATCGGCTTCGCGTTTACCTCCTGCACCGTGCCTGCCAAGGGAACTCCGACATTTCATATCGAAGATGACGAGATGGAATACGGCGTCGGCATTCACGGCGAACCGGGAATCCGCAGGGAGAAAGCCGTTCCTGCAGATGAGCTGGCGCAGCGGATGGTCACGTCTTTGCTGGACAACTTGCAGATGAATGATTCTGCGGAGCACGAAGTTGCCGTCTTAATCAACGGGTTTGGCGGCACGCCGCTGCAGGAGCTGTATTTGCTGAACAATTCCGTGATGCGCGAATTGGCGTCTCGGAACAAGCGGGTATTCAAAGTATTCGTCGGTAACTATATGACCAGTATCGATATGGCTGGCGCATCGGTGACGATCATGAAGCTGGACGAGACGCTCAAGAAGTGGCTGTCTGCGCCATGCGATACGCCGGCACTGTCGGTTAAGGGATCTTTTGAGCCCGTGAACTATACCGAGGTTATCCATGAACAGAAGTCAGAGAACGCGGCATCGTATAAGAACAATACGGATGCTGACGCAGCGGTGATTAAGAATAGTCGGCTATCCTTGCAAAATATCGTATATTTCATCGATCAGATGAGCGAGGTCATTATCGAGAACGAAGTGCCGTTCTGCGAGCTTGACGCCCATGCCGGAGACGGGGATTTCGGCATGAGTGTCGCCAAGGGCTTCAAGCAGCTAAAGGCGGAGTGGGATGATATTCTAACCCACCATCTTCGTGATATCGGCGATTTCCTCGACGCCTGCTCGATGATCATCATGGAGCATTGCGGCGGGGCTTCCGGACCGATCTGGGGATCCGCATTCCGTGCAGCGAGTAAATCTGCCGGTCAGAAGCAGGAATTGTCCGTTCAAGAGGTCGCAGATATGATGCAGGCCGTTGTGAAAGGGATCCAGGATACGGGCGAAAGATCGTTCGGAAGAGGAGCCGTCGTCGGCGACAAGACGTTGATCGATGCGCTCGTGCCTCTCGCGGATGCCTGGACACGTAGTGCTGAGCAAGGCGAAGAGATGAAGCCGGCAGCGATCAAGGCGGCTGAAGCGGCGGTGCTCGGAGCGCAGAAGACGGCAGACATCGTTGCCCGAATGGGAAGAGCGGGCAACGTAGGCGAACGCAGCATCGGGTACCCGGATGCGGGTGCTTACGCGCTCGGGGTTATTTTCACCGAGCTTGCCAAAGTGATGAAGTAATGTACAAAAGCGGTATGCACTTTTCGGAGAAGAAGAAGAATATGTTAGAGACATGAAAATTTTTTCAACCACTTTGTGGCTTACGTCCTTCGGTCATCAGATGTATAATCATGGAATAAGCAGGCGGCAAGCGCCCCAGCCTAAGATCAATGCTATCTAAGGCTGGGGCGCTTTTTGTGATTTCAAGGATGTTATATGAAATTTTGGATTCTTTTGATCAAGGAAAGGGAGTGTTTTCTCCATGGAACTTCAAGAAATCAATCAAAAGTTAAAAGAAACAAGAGACGAATTACTTGGAATCCTTAATGGATTGAGCGGAGATCAATTAAACCAGAAGAAAGACTCGGACAGCTGGAGTATCAGTCAGATCTGCCAACACTTATCGAAGACAGAGGAATTATATGTCGTGGCAATAACGAGAGGATTAAAGAGCAAAGAAGACTCATTCACAGATAATAAACCGTTGGAGTTACTGCTTGACAGAAATCAAAGGTTAGAAGCTCCTGACATTGCTAAACCGTCGGATGAGATTTTTGAAAATATAGAAATTGTCGAGAAACTGCATCATTCAAGAGAGAAGCTAACGGAACTGCTCCATTCATTAGAAGACCCGTCCGTGCAGAAGACATTTCACCCACCCCGTCTTTAAAGAGATGTTATTAATTGAATGGGTTAAATCACTGTACTTGCATGAACAAAGACATATTAAACAAATAAATGAAATTATCGAAGGATTTAAATAAATCTTTTGCTTATTTTGATATGATAGGGACAACAAAATAATGGGAAGTGAGAGAAGCTGTGGACAAAAAGGCGAAAAAGGTTTTACTTCAAACGTTCTGGTCATCCAGCGGCTGGAAAAGCAGTCCTTTGCCGTTCGTTGGGGAGGATTTTGAATATGCGAAAAGCATGGGGATGATGTTTGATCCTATTACAATCGGCCATGATGAACTGGTCCAGCGGCTGTACTGCCTGCATCAGACGGTTACAAAAGAAAAGGTAGCAGCTGCTTTTCTGCACAGCTTGTCCACGAAACAGGTCCATTTGCGAAGCGCGCTCTCCAGCTGGGCGCTGACCTCGCGCCTGCCTCTTCATTCGTACGAAGAGCGGCGCTCGGCCGTGCCGAACTACAGCAGCTGCAGGGATCGCAATCACGCGGGGCTGCAGTCCGACCGGGATTATATGAATGCCGACTTGAATGTGCTTAATTTCGAACGGATCAAATGGGGAGGCATCCGCTTGAATCACCTGCTCTACTGCTGGCTTGATCTGGAGCTGTTGAGCCATGAGGAGAGCTTAACGGTGGATGATGAAGATATCGACATCCTGCGGGGTCTGATAGAAGCCGTTGAAGACTGTACCGAACAAGAAAGCCCCCGTCATTTGGAGAAGCGCTGGAAGGATGTTTTGCCTTCAAGCAAGCATGAACGAGACGTGCTCATGGAAGTTTGGGGATATGCCGGCGTGCTGGTTCCGCAGGATACGCCTCGCACGCGTCCGAGGAGAAACGACGATTTTTTCTCGATGTCGGAGTGGCAAGGAAGCGACGGGTATTCCCGGGATATGCTTCAGTATTATTTCGGCGAATATCTATAAATCGCACTTTATCACAATAGGTTCAAGTTTGCGTGCCATCTGGAACTGAAAGACATGGACCTTACTACCGTCCTTTCCTCTTCATGGTGGGGAATTGTACTGGAGGAAATGAAGGAGCGCTTGCGTTAGCCGATAAGCATTTTAATGACAGGATGGGGAGGATGAATGTTGGGATTTCATGACACGTACAGATTTGGTGTGCATGCCATCATATCGAATGCCGACGGCAAGCTGCTCTTATTAAAACGAACCTATGGGAACAAGGGGTGGAGTTTGCCCGGAGGCGGGGTGGATCCCGGTGAAACGATCCATGAAGCGATTTTTCGTGAATGTCGCGAAGAACTGGGCCTCACCATACAAGATGCGGTCTTGACCGGATTTTATTACCACAGCCACATCAATGCACAGGTCGGCATTTTTCGTTGTTCGATCCCGCCTCAGGCGGAAATTATCCTTAGCGCCGAGCATTCGGAGTATAAATGGGTCGAGTTGTCGGAGCTAAGCGAAGTTCAGCGATTAAGGGCCATGGATGCATTGGCTTATCAAGGAGAAGTCAAAAGCCGGGCGTTTTAGTATTCATCCTGTTCTTCAAAGACCGGTTACCGTTTAACCCTAATGCAACATTAGGGTTGCGCTAACGAACCCCGTTGACGATGTTCCATCCGAAGCGGCAGAAGTTTTATCCATAAAGACTTCCAGCATATAAACAAAGAGGCTAACCGTGAAATCGGCTAGCCTCTTTGTTTTCGGTAAAGCCTGATCCCCTGCTCATGTCCTAAAGACCCTTGCATGTGGATGAAACCCCCTACTCCTTCAAAGAGCCAATCAACAGCCCTTTGATGAAATACCGCTGTAGGAACGGATAGAACAGCACCACCGGGCCGATCGTCAGTATGGCGGTGGCCATCTTCACCGATTCCTGAGGTAGCGTCTGGGTGCCGAGGATGGCTCCGCTGCTCTGCATCTGTTGGATCATGCTGATCTCGGAGTTCAGCTTAAACAGCAGGTACTGAAGGGGATACAGCTTCTCGTTGTCCACCAGCATGATGGCGTTGAACCAGTTGTTCCAGTAGGCAATGCCGTAGAACAGCGTAATCGTGGCCAGGACGGGCATGCATAGCGGAAAGAAGATTCGAAACGCGATATAGAAGTCGCTTGCGCCGTCGATTTTGGCCGCCTCCGTCAGGGAAGGCGGAATTTGGGACATGTAGTTACGCACAAGAAACAGGTTGAACGGGTTGAACACCAGGGACGGAATGATCAAGGCCCAGATCGTGTTGTTCATGCCGAGATTGAGATTGATCAGGTACCAGGGAACCAGGCCCGTGTTAAACACCATCGTAATGAAAAAGAACAGTCCGAGCCTGTTGCGGTAACGGATATGCTTGGCGGCCAGTGTATATCCGGCCATAGATGTAATGGTGACCGCAAGGATCGTGCCGACGACCGTTACGAGGATCGAGATCATGTAACTTCGGTACAGCGGCGTGCTGCCGAACAGGAGCAGCTTGTAGGCATCCAGCGACAGCTCGGTCGGAAACAGCTGGTAGCCAAATTGTTTAATGCTGGCTTCATCCGTGAAGGACACCATGAGCACGAGCAGCATCGGCAGGATGCAGAGAATGGAGATGATGCCGATCAGTGCTGCATTCACGGCGTCGAAAAATTTAGGTCTGGACGTCATCTAAGTTTCGCTCCTTTCCGAATGGTTCCGGCTCACTTTAGAACAAGGCATGGTCCGGATTCACCTTTTTCACGATTTTGTTACTGCCCCATACGAGAATAAAGCCGACCACGGATTGATATAGACCAACGGCCATTGCCTGTGCCGGATTCCCAATGGTGCGGAGGGAACGGAACACATATGTGTCGATGACGTCGACGGTCGGATAGAGCAGCCCGTTGTCCTTCACGATGGCATAGATCATGTCGAAGCTGCCGTACATGATTTTGCCCAAGGCCAGCAGGGTCAGGATGGATATGGTCGGCAGCATGAGCGGAATGGTGATATGCCGGATGAGCTGCCAGCGGGTAGCGCCGTCGATCCGGCCGGCTTCGTAATAACTGTCATCAATCCCCGTAATGGCCGCCAGATAGATAACGAGGTTCATCCCGAGGTCCTTCCAGACCGCCGCGGTCGTAAGAATCCACGTCCAGTATTGCGGAGAGGCATACCAGTTGACGGGATCGACATGGAAGAACGCCAGGATCCGGTTCAGAATACCGTAGTCGGTCGACAGCAAGCTGTAGATGATGTAGCTGACGATGACCCAGGATAAGAAATGCGGGAACAAAATCGTGGATTGGGTCACCCTCGAGAACCAGCGGCTGCGGAGCTCATTGAACAGAATGGCCAGCGCCATGGCTGCGAGCGTGCCGACGATGATGAATAGAAAATTGAGCTTCAAGGTGTTGAAGGTGACCTCCCACGCCCGGGGCGACGAGAAGAAGAACTTGAAATTGTCGAAGCCGACCCAGGCGGAATTAAAGAGTCCCGTCTTGAAGTTGAATTTCTGAAACGCAATGAGCATGTAGGGAAGCGTGAAATAACCGAAGACCAGCGTATAGATGGCAGCCGGTACGACGAGCAGGTAGGCGGATCCGTTCGAGCGGATTTCGCGCAGGAAGCCAGAGCGGCTTTTTTTCATTGGTAGGCACGTCCTTTCGTTTGTGATGGCGGTTGCAAGCTCTGCAGTTCTGATTCGAGTGTAAAGAGAGTTGCCGCGTGCAGTAAACTATGAAAATAGAGTTTGAACGGATTGAAGGGAGGAACGTCTGCTTTAAAAAACGGAAAAAACTTTGAATTTGAGTATTTTGAAGCATGTCGTCCGGATTGAATAAAGGCCCAAAAACCTTTGTTTTATAAGGGGTTTAGCCGATGAAGTCTATGAAGGAAAGATGGGAGAGGAAAATAAAGAATGCGTTTTCATATTGATGAATGCCCTGAGCAAATGTAAGATGAGAGTAAAATATGAATCCGTTCCAAGTGATCGGATCGCTAGGAAATACTATTAAATTAACATATAGATTACATATAATGTTAGTAATATTCAAGAACAATGAAGATTTCAGTTTAACGATACAGACCAAATGGCAAGGAGGGAGAATATGATCCGGCAGCGATTATTCCGTTATGCAGTGTATCGAAATATGTTTCTCAGCTTTGTTTTGCTCACGGCAGCCATGATTGCCCTCGTAACCGTCGTCCTGTACATGATGTTCTCCTGGAGCACCGCGAAGGAGGTAGGGAAAATATCCGAGTCGATGCTGAAGCAAAACAGCGCCGTATCCAGTGTCATCCGCGACCAGGTGTATAACGTGGGCAACCTTCTGCTCAGCGACAAGGAGATCGTGAACGCCCTGTTGGACAAAGAGGCCGATCCGGTGAAACAGTATGGCGTGTTTGGCACCCTTAACCGAGTCCAGTCCACATACCCGTTCATCCATTCGATCGGGATCTATAACGGCTCGAATAATACGTATTTGAATACGAAGGGGATTACCAAGGAGCAGGAGAAGGCGCTGCTGGAGGAGATCAACAGCAAGAATACATCTTATTTTCACCTGTTCCCGCGCAAGATCTCTTCCGCCACTTCGGCGAACCGGAGCGAAGACGTCCTTACCTTCGTCCTCCTTCCGAGCTATTATTCGCCGTTAAGCTCCAAGGGCGCGATCGTGATCAACATGAGCATCGACACCATCCAGGATCTGATCGGAGGCTACCGCAACGAAGCGGTGGATTCGCTGCATGTCATTGACGACAAGGGAACCATCATCACCCATTCGGATCGGTCCCGGTTCATGGAGGATATATCACAGGAATCCTATGTCCAGTCCATTTTGGCATCGGATGCAGAGAGCGGTTATTTCACCCGCTCCATTGACGGTCGCAAGAGCCTCGTCACCTACGTCAAATCCAAGGATATGAACTGGACGTATATCAGCGTAAGCCAATATCAAAATCTGCTGTTCAACATGCAGGCCCTCCGAACGTCAGCACTGGTTCTCGCTATGGCCTGCTTCGCCGTCAGCATGTTTTTATCGATCTGGCTGACGCATCATGCATACAACCCGATCCGCCATCTGCTGGAGAAAATGAGCGCCATTCCAAAGATGAAGGACCGTCGGCAGATCAACGAATTTGCGATATTGGACACAACCTACGCCGAAATGACGGAGAAAATGAAGTCGATGGAGTCCGCGGCTTCCGCTGCACGCCAAGCCCATGTTTTGCAGCTGCTCAAGGGAGGAGACGAGACGGCATTCCGCCGTTTGGTCGGGGAAGGCAAGGGACCCTATTTCCTGGCGGCGGCTCTCTTGCTTGATAGTCAGGACGGCTCGCCCGGCGGCGAGGACGAGGAGCTGCAATCGTATTCCTGCGCAGCCGTTGCCCGGGCGGCCCAGCAGATGCTGGAGCCGGAGGGAGCGAGCGTGGCAACGGTGGGGGACGGGACCGTGGCGATCATTCTTCCTATGAAGCAGAACCGGCCTCCGCTCCATGTATTGGGCATGCTGGAGGAGCTGCAGGGCGAGCTGCTCCGCACGCTCCGCGTGTCCGTCACCGTCGGCATCGGAACGGGAGCGCAGACATACGAGGAGCTGCGCGAATCGTTCGATTGCGCGCAGTCCTGCTTCCAGCAGCGTTTCTTCGAAGGCAAGGGAAAGATGCTCCATGGCGATCCGGTCATCACCGCGGAGGTGGAGCATTCCGAGGCGCAGTATCCGGACAAGCGGGAGAAGCGCATTATCGAGGCCATCAAGCTGCAGCAGCGGGATAAACTGGAGAAGGAAATCGATCAGTGGATCAAGGAGATTCGCGAGTACAACTACCATGAAGTCATGTTTTTCATCAACCAGTTTATCGGCGGCCTGTACAAGCAGCTCAATGTCCATACGGTGAAAAATCGGGAAAGCGCAGATCTCTTCCTCGACTTTACGCGGCGAATTACGCGCTTTCAGACGCTGCAGGAAACCGAGGATGCCCTGAAGGATCTCGCCCTTAGACTCTGCAGCCTGTCCGAGGAATCGGGAGCGGTCCGGCATGCGGAGGTGGTTGATTTTATCCAGATGTACGTACGCAAGCATTATGCAAGGCCGGATATGTCGCTCGAGCAGGTTGCTGGCGAGGTGAAGCTGTCCCGCAGCTATGTCGGCAAGCTGTTCAAGGCGCATTGCGAGCTGTCGTTCAACGATTATCTGAATGCCGTTCGTCTGGAGAAGGCGCGGGAGCTTCTCGCAAGTACCGAAGAGTCGGTTCAATCGATCAGCGAGCAGGTGGGCATTCTGAATACGACCTATTTCTACACGCTTTTTAAAAAGCACTACCAGATCTCGCCGGCCCAGTTCCGCAGCCAGCATGCGATCGAGACGAAAAAGGCGCAGTGACAGGCATTTTCAGTGTTTTAAAATGGCGAAAACAATCATTTTGAAGTATACGTCATCCCTAATGTCTCCTTAAGATAGGAATCGTACCGCATGACCAAACCAAATGAAGACAGGGGGAGACACGCATGAAAAAAAGGAAAGCGCTAGCACTATGGTTGGCCGCGATATTCATGGTTACGGTGATCGCGGGCTGCTCCGGCGGAGGCGACACCGACGGTGAGAGCGGATCGGCGAGCGGGGAGAACGGCGGCGGGGACAAGCTGCCGGTCCGGTATTTGCTTCCGGGCTCCGCGCCGCAGGATCTGGAGTCGGCGGTCAAAGCAATCAACGAAAAGCTTGAGGCCGATGGTCTGAACCTCACCTACGAACCGACGTACATTGCATGGGACGTATGGGATCAGAAGACCAACCTCATGATGTCAACGGGCGAGGAATTCGAGCTGATTGCCATCATGCACGATACAAAGGGACCGACGGTGCTTGCCGGCAGCGGCGGGATCATTCCGATCGACGATTTGCTGGATCAATACGGCAGCGAGCTGAAGGCTTCCATGCCGGACTGGATCTGGGAATCGTCGAAAATCAACGGCAAGATCACGTACGTGCCGAATTTCTGGGCGGATACCGCTTATAACGACGGCATGTTCACGATCCGCACCGATCTGCTCGAAGCCAATGGCTTGAAACCTCCGACATCGCCGGAGGAACTGCTCGATGCAGCCGAGACGCTGCAGAAGAACTGGCCGCAGGACAACAAGAACGTGTATATCAAGATGCTGGAGGAGCCTGCCTACTTCCTGCATACGACGTACGACACCTATCCGTTTACCGTGGCGGACAACATGATTTACATCGATCAGCAGGGGAACGTGAAGTCCTGGTTTGAAACCGAGGAGTTTAAAAAAGATGTGTTGTACATGAATGAGGCATACAAGCGCGGGCTGATCATGAGCGATCTGCTCACAACGCCGACGGAAGTCATTAATCAGGAGGAGCTGGCCGGACGTTATCTGTATCGACCGGGCGACGTCGGCTTGAGCGACGCTATTCTTCAGTCATTCCCGGACGCGAAGCTGGATATTTACTATTTGGCCGACCAGCCGAAGTTTAGATCCTACGCGATCCGGAATTCCAACGGGATCTCGGCCACGTCTCCGCATCCGGAGGCCGGCATTCAATTTTTGAATTGGGTGTACAGCAGCCAGGAGAACATGGATCTCGTACAAAGCGGCGTGAAGGACGTGCATTGGAAGGATACCGGCAAGAATACGAAAGATTATCTGGCCAAGAACGAGAACGGTTCCCCGGCTTATGAGCTTCCGTACTGGCTGCTCGGCCACGTCGAGATGAACCGTTACCCGACGAATACGGATCCTGCTCGACTGGAGCGCCGTACGACGGTTGCGGACGATGCCGTGAACAGCATCACAATCGGCTTTACCTTCGATCCGACCAACGTAGCATCGCAGTACGCTAACTGCATTGCCGAGCTGAAGACCAGCGTTTATCCGGTCATGCACGGGGTCGTGAAATACGAGGACGCCTACGATAAAATGCTGGCTGCAATGAAGTCCGCCGGTCTGGATGAAGTCGTGGCGGAATACAAACGGCAATTCGATGAATGGAGAGCCGGTCAATCGTAAGCTCAGGTGCGATCAGCGGCAATGAACATGATATTTAGACAGGGCAATTCCTCCCGGCCAGTGCCGGGAAGGAATTGCTTTTTTTCTTGCTTTAGCCATGAAGAAGGTCGTGTGGAATTTCGAGTCGAGTCTAAGGGGATTCAGGAGTGATCATGGCGCCGCCTTACGGCTTCAATTCTCCGATATTAGCTAAATTCGAAGTTTTCTCTCAAAAGTAAAGTGTTCAAGACAGGGATTCCCGGGCTAGAGTAAAGGTCATACGAAGCCTCGAGGCTTCTCTTGGATCTAGAAACGACAATTACGATCAAGGCTGACCGCACAATAAGAGCGGAGCAGCATAAGGAGGACGTTGTTCAATGAACAAGCAATCACAAGCCATCCGGGAAGGCTGGCAATGGTTTACGGAAAGCCGGTACGGCATGTTTATTCATTTCGGGCCTTATGCCCAATACGGGCGGGGCGAGCAGGTTCTGTTCCGGGAGCATTTAGACCAGGCCGAATACGCGCGGAAAGCCTGCGAGTGGAATCCGGTGTTCTTTGACGCCGAGCTGTGGGCATACACGGCGCGCAAGGCGGGCATGAAATATGCCTGTTTGACGACAAGGCATCATGACGGTTATTGCTTGTGGGATACGGCCACAACGGATTATTCCAGCGCAAGGCAGGCGCCTGGCAGGGATCTGGTGCGCGAATTTACCGATGCGTTCCGGGCACAAGGACTTCGGGTCGGCTTATATTACTCCTGGATCGATTGGCGGATTCCGGCATACTTCGACGGACCGGAGAAGGACCCGGAGGGCTGGGATACGATGAAGCAGTATTTGCATGCCCAGGTGGAAGAGCTGGTCACGAAATACGGGCGCATCGACCATTTCTTTTTTGACGGGGTTTGGCCGCGAACCGCGGAGGACCTGGACAGCATCAATCTGGTGGAACGGATGAAGTCAATTCAGCCGGACATCCTGGTCAACAACCGTCTTGGATTGTCCGAGGAGGAGAAGCTGCATGCGGACGGCGGCGGCGGCTCGGGCGATTCCGAGGTGCTGGGCGACTTCGGTTCGCCGGAGCATGTCATCGTCCCGGATCAGAAGCGGCTGTGGGAATCCAGCCAGGTCACCACGTGGAGGTTGTGGGGGTACACGAACGGCGAACGATGGCGTCCGGCAGACGTCCTGCTCGACATGCTGTGCGAGTGCGCGGAAAAAGGGGGCACCGTAGGCGGCAATTTGCTGCTTAACGTCGGACCGCAGCCCGACGGGCAGCTTCCGCCGGCCTTCGTGGAGCGGGCGCTGAAGATCGGGGAGTGGCTGGACGTTCACGGCGAGGCCATCTACGGCTCCGACGGCGGGAACCTCACAGAGTTCATCACCTACGGGCGGCAGACGATGAAAGACAACAAGTTGTATCTCATCATCCGCTTCTGGGATGGGAGGCCGGTGCTGAGGCTGGCGGATCTGGTGACGCCGGTATCACGGGTGACGCTGCTGACAACGGGACAGGAGCTGTCGTTCCGACAGGAGGGCGATGTGCTGTGGATCGAAGGGCTGCCGCGGGAACGTCCGACCGAGCTGTTCCCGGTCATCCGCATCGAATGCGAGGAACGGCCGCAGACCAATCAATGGGGAGTGGACCGCCTCTGGACCGGCGACCCTTCCCGGATCGCCGACTGGGCCCGAACGCGCGGAACATCCGTATACGTCGACGGCCAGCCGCGGGCGAGAAAGGAGTAAGCGATGAGAAAGCTGGTATTTTACGACGAGCATTTTCCTTACGAAGGTGAACGCCCATCTGCAGAGGCACTGGAGCAATTGCGGGGCTGGGCGGAGATCGCCGGTGCTGCGGAGGTGGCTATGCGGCTGACGGAAGGCGTCTGGGACGCTCTGATTCATCTACACGGGCCGTACTTCCCGAAAGCGGCTTGGGCGGCCATCGAAGGCCACCTGAAGGCCGGCGGCGGTCTGGTTCATGCCGGGGGCGTGCCTTTCCGCAGGCCGGTTCGAGAGCTGAACGGAAGCTGGCATGCCGAACGCGAGCAGCTGGCTTATCATCAGCGAATGGATATCCATGATGCACTGGCGGTTGACGTGTCGCGCGTCCGGGAGCTGAAGGCATCCGCCGAATACCCGATCCTGCAGGGATATGAGGATTTGTTCGGCATAGAGCCGACCTGGGGCTTGACGCTGCACCCGACCAAAGCGAGCGACATTCCGGCCGAGATGGGGGCATGCGGTCCGATGGACGCCGTCATCTCACCGCTGCTGATCGGCGTGGACCGTGATCGACGCGAGCGGTCCGCTCCGGTTGTCATGCTGGAGCAGCATAAGGGCGATTACGCCGGGGGCCGCTGGATTCTGATCAACCAGCAGCTGAGGGCATCGTTCTGGGAGACGAAAGGGATGGACGTCCTGGAGGATCTGGCCGAATACGCGGGAACAGGCGTGACGGAGCTGTGGCTGAAGCCGAACTATGCCTCCTACGAGCCGGGCGAGCAGATGCGGTTGACGATCCAACTGCAGAGGCTGTCCCGGACGTCCGCCCCGGCGCAGACCTGGCATTTTGCGGTGAGCCTTATCAAGGAAGACGACGGCGAGACCGTCTGGTCCGGACACGAGAAGCCGGAAGCCGGCATGGAACAGCGGGATCTGCAGCAGCTTCGCTTGTCCGTTCCGGTACGGCTAGAAGCGGGCTTGTACCGGATCGTTTGCGAAGCCGAGTCCGAATCCGGGGAGCGCCGCAACCTGACCCAAGCGGTATGGGGCGTCGACCGTCCGCTGCTGCAGGCGGGAGAGCGGCTGGAATGTGGGCGCGATTACTTCCGCCGCGGCGGGCGGACGGTTCCGATCGTTGGCATGACGTACATGACCTCCGACGTCGCGCGCAAATTTCTCCATCTGCCGAACGTGCAGCGTTGGGATGCGGATATGGCGGAGATGAAGCGGGCAGGGATCAACCTGATCCGGACGGGCATATGGACGGGATACCGGATGATCATGTTTGCCGACGGCCATGCGGCCGAGGACGTCATGCGGGCGATCGATGCCTTTATCCTGACAGCCAAACGGCATGAGCTGGAAGTGACATTCACGTTCTTCTCGTTTGCGCCCGAAGCCTGGGAAGGCGTGAACCCCTACCTGGATCCGCGATCGGTGGAAGCGCAAAAGCGCTTCGTCGCCTCCATCGTGGGACGTCACAGGGGCACGACCAACGTGCATTGGGACCTGATCAACGAGCCTTCGCTGTTCGATCCGAAGCGAATCTTCGAGGGGCCGGTATCGATAGGGGACCGGTTCGAGCGGCAGGCCTGGGCCGAGTGGCTCCGGCAGCGCCACGGGGAGGATCTTGAACTGCTTCAGGAGCGCTGGAACATGACGCCGGGCGAGCTTCCTTCATTCGAGTCGGCGCCTACGCCGAGTCCGGACGACAAGCTGTTCAACAGCGTGCTGCAGCCGAAGAAGTGGGGACCGTGGATTGATTTCACGCTGTTCACCATGGACATGCATAATCGGTGGGCGTCCGAGCTCATCGGCACCATTCGCCGCTCCGATCCCAGCCAGCTGGTAACGGTCGGGCAGGATGAGGGCATCTGCTCCCAGCGCCCGTCGCCTTCGTTCTACGGCCCCGCCGTCGATTACACGACGGTCCACTCCTGGTGGCAGAACGATCACCTGGCTTGGGACGGCATATTTACGAAAACGCCGGACAAGCCGAATCTGATCCAGGAGACGGGCATCATGCACGTGCAGCGTCCGGATGGCATTGCCAAGCGGACGGAGGAAGAGCTTCGCAGCATCCTGGAGCGGAAGTACGCGTATTCGTTTTCGACCGGGGGCGCGGGTGCCGTGCAGTGGATTTGGAATATTAACTACTTCATGGATAATGCCAACGAATCCAACATCGGGGCGCTTCGGGCGGACGGAACGCAGAAGCCCGAAGCCGATGTGTCCTATGACTTCGGCCGCTTCATGAAGGAAGCAGCCGGCTTGTTCGACGATGAACGTCAGCTTGAGGATATCGCCGTCGTTTACCCGTATTCGAATGATTTTTCCAGCCGGAAGCTGGCCTACGAAGCGACGACGAGGGCCATGCGTGCGTTGACGTTCGGCATGAACGTCCATCCGCGAGGCATCGGTGAATACCAGCTGGGGGACTTAAAGCGCTATCCGGCCAAACTGATCATCGTGCCGAGCCCGCATAATTTCGACGATGCCGCGTTTGCCCAGCTCCTCGACTTGGCAAAGGAAGGGAGCACGATCTTGTGGACAGGCCCGCTTCGGACCGACGCGTATTGGGGGCCGGCACCGAATCGCCTGCAGCAGGAGATCGGCGAAACCATCCATGCTAACGTTCTGCGGGAAGAAACGCTGGAGCTGGCGGGAGAGCCTTTCGCCGTTTCGTTCGGCGAACGGAAGATTAACGCGCTGGCGGTGGATCGTCCGGCGGGCCGGTTGGATGGGACGCTAGAGCCCGTCACGGTGACCTTGGGTTCGGGACGGTTCATCTGGTGCCCGCTTCCGGTCGAAATGAACGAGCGCTGGGAGCCGATCCAGGCGCTGTACGCGGAAGCTATCCGCTCCGCAGCCGTTTCGTCGGAGCTGGAATGGCTGAAGGGAGGCGAGCTGCCCGGGATCTACGGCCGCAAGCTGGCGTTCGGGCAGGGAAGCTTGTACATTTTCGTCTCCGAGCATGGGGCAAGCTCAGAAGTTGAGGTAAAGGACCCGGCATCCGGGACGGTCTACGCCTTCGAATTGGAACGGGAGCGGACCGTGATGTTTACGACCGATGCCGGGGGACAAGTGCGGACCGTATACCGGCCGGAGGAGGTACGGATCCGGCAGAGCCAACCATCTTGAGGCGTACTCGCCTCTCAAACGGTTGGAAGAGGGTTCTTGCTGTTGACCTGGATAGTCACGGTGCGGCGTCGCCTTCTGCACGATACGCATAGAGGGAGGTTCTCCGGCCGATCGGATCGTGCCGGGGAACCTTTTTCTTCCATCGGGAACGTCGGAAGGGCTGCTGCTTGGGCTATGTGGCGTTTGAATCCGATGGGGAAGAGCCTAAACCAGAGCCCCAATAGGATGTGGGAACATTCCAATTAACGGTTAGCATGTCATCCATTTGAACGCTTTTAACAAAAAGAAAGGGTGTGCGCGCTATGGACTACAAGGATGCTGCATGGCCGGTTTCGCGGCGGGTCGAGGACTTGCTGGAGCGGATGACGGCGGAGGAGAAAATCGGACAGCTGATCCAGCCGTTCGGCTGGAAGGCTTACATAAGGAACGACGACGGTACGATCAAGCTTACCGAGGAATTCAAGTCGCAGCTTGCGGAGGGAGGAATCGGTTCTTTGTACGGTACGCTGCGGGCCGATCCGTGGACCGGGGTGACGCTGGCAAACGGACTGTCCCCGCGGGAAGGGGCGGAAGCGGTTAATGCGATTCAGCGTTACGCGATGGAGCACTCGAGGCTAGGGGTTCCGATTCTGTTCGGGGAAGAATGCTCCCACGGACATATGGCAATCGGGGCAACGGTGTTTCCCGTACCGCTCACCATCGGCAGCACCTGGAACACGGAGCTGTTCCGCAGAATAAGCCGGGCCGTTGCCGCCGAGACAAGAGCTCAGGGGGGAGCGGCCACCTATTCGCCGGTGTTGGATGTGGTACGCGATCCCCACTGGGGCCGTACCGAAGAAACGTTCGGCGAAGACCCCCATTTGGTGGCCGAATTCGCGGTTGCCGCCGTGCAGGGACTGCAAGGCGAACGCCTTGATTCGCATACCAGCCTGCTGGCTACGCTGAAGCATTTCGCAGGGTACGGCGCTTCCGAAGGGGGACGCAACGGAGCCCCCGTTCACATGGGGCTTCGGGAGCTTCACGAAATCGATCTGCTGCCGTTCCGCAAGGCCGTTGAAGCGGGTGCCTTGTCGGTCATGACGGCCTATAACGAAATCGACGGAGTCCCTTGCACGTCCAGTCGGTACCTGCTGCAAGACGTTCTTCGCGAGGCGTGGGGTTTTGGCGGCTTCGTCATTACCGATTGCGGCGCTATCGATATGTTGGCATGCGGTCACAATACGGCCGGAACCGGCATGGAAGCGGCAGCCCAGTCGCTGAAGGCTGGTGTCGACATGGAGATGTCCGGGACCATGTTCCGGGCACATCTTCACCAAGCGCTGGAGCAAGGGCTGATCACCGAGAACGATCTGAATCAGGCAGCCGGCCGCGTGTTGGAACTGAAGTTTCGTCTGGGTCTCTTCGATCGGCCTTATGTGAATCCAGCCTGGGCAGAGCAGGTCATCGGCTGCAAAGAGCATATCGCACTGGCCTACCAGGCTGCGGCTGAAGGCATCGTGCTCCTGAAGAACGAGGGGAACCTGCTGCCCCTGGATACGAGCAGCGGAACCATTGCCGTCATTGGCCCCAACGCCCATGCGCCGTACCATCAGCTTGGCGATTATACCTCCCCTCAGCCGCCGGGGCAGATCGTAACGGTGCTGAACGGCATCCGCCGACGGCTGGGAGACAGCCGCGTTCTGTATGCCCCGGGCTGTCGCATTCAAGGCAATTCAAGGGAAGGCTTCCCTCGGGCGCTGGCGTGCGCCGAGCAAGCTGATGTCATCGTGATGGTGCTTGGCGGCTCCAGCGCACGGGATTTCGGGGAGGGCACCATTGATCTGAGAACCGGTGCCTCGGTCGTGAGCGGGGATGCCGGGAGCGATATGGAATGCGGGGAAGGGATTGACCGCTCGACCCTGACGCTGATGGGCGTGCAGCTGGAGCTGCTGCAGGAGCTCCATAAGCTCGGCAAGCCGGTGATCGTCGTTTATATCAACGGACGGCCGATTACGGAGCCGTGGATCGACGAGTTTATTCCGGCGATCATCGAAGCTTGGTATCCCGGTCAGGAGGGAGGCAACGCGATCGCGGACATGCTGTTTGGCGATATCAACCCGTCCGGCCGTCTGCCGCTGTCCATTCCGAAGGAGGTTGGCCAGCTGCCGATCCCTTACAATGCCAGACGGACCCGGGGCAAGCGTTATCTGGAGACGGATCTTGCGCCGCGGTATCCGTTCGGCTTCGGCTTAAGCTATACGGAATTCCGCTACGGCCGTCTGACGGTCGAGCCGGCCGTCGTCCCCATAGGCGGCCAAGCCACGGTCCGGATCGACGTGACCAACGCGGGAGCACGGGACGGCGCGGAAGTCGTTCAGCTGTATGTCTCGGATCTGGCCGCCTCCGTTACCCGTCCCGAGAAGGCGTTGAAAGGGTTCCGCAAGGTGTTCCTGAAGGCCGGGGAGACGCAGGAAGTAACGTTCACCATCGGCAGCGAGCAGCTGGAATTGATCGGCCTTGACCTGAAGCCGGTGGTGGAGCCCGGCGAGTTCCGCATTCAGGTCGGTCCCGACTCGACGAGAGGAGAGATCGCAAGCTTGATGGTGCAAGGCTAACCGGTCCGTCCTCCCCAAACATAAAGAATCTTAACGATTGGTACAACCCGGTGAAAGCGGATGTGCTGAAGATGATGGCATTCCTTGCTTAAGCCGGGCCAACCAGTCGTGAAAAGAGGCATAACCGTTATTGTCCGTTTTCATTCTGTTCATCGGTTAGGAGAAGCGATCATGGTAACGAAGTGGAGGCAAACGATGAAGCTGCTGTGGTTCAAATCGATTTATCCCAAAATCGTGGCCGGCTTTTTGTTGGCCATTTTGCCGGTTTACGCCGCTGCCTTGTACATGAACGAGTCCGGGCTTGCGAGCGTGGAGCAGGAAATTACCCAGTCATTGAATGCGAGGACTAATTTTTTCATGCGCACGCTGGAGCAGGAGCTGCGATCAACGGTGCTGCTGATGAATGATTTGTCGCAGGACTCCGACCTGCAAAAGCTAAGCACCATCGCGCCCGCCATGAGCCGTTCCGAATATTTTCAGGCGATCAACCGCCTTCAGGGCAAAATGAGGCTGCTGCAAAGCTCCAATCAATACGTTCAGGAGGCCAAAACGTATATTCCGCTGATTGAGAAAACGATTGAGCAGGTGTCGTACGAAGGAGCCATGCCGCCGGAACAGATGAAGGCGCTTGAGGAGCATCCCGATCGGGTCATTTTTGAATGGAAGAACAAGCTTCTGCTGGGTATGGTATACCCGGAACGATTGCGAAACGGTCACCCGCCTAATTTTGCGATTGCGGCGGAGCTCTCCGTTCCGAAAATGCAAACGGCGCTCCTGCAGCTGGCAACGGGGGACGGGGGCGCCGTTCTCATCGGCGTCGACAACAGCTGGGTCCTGACTCAGGAGGACGGAGGCGGCATCGGTCCCCGGTTGGCCGAGCACATTGACTTGGAAGCGCTAACAAGCACCGAGTTTTCAAAGCTTCCCTACAACACGAAGGTAAAGGCGGATGGGGCCAACTATTGGGTTAGCGTGGAGCGCTCCGCCTTTTTGAATGCCGACCTGGTGGTGTATGTGCCTGAAGCCGAATTTCTGGGCCCGCTCGGGAAATACCGCATGATCTTTTTCGGACTGTCGGGCTTCTCCCTGCTGGTGGTTATTCTGTTCTCGGGCTGGATTTACAGCCGAATTCATCAGCCGCTTCAGCGGATGGTGAGGGCATTCCGCAACATCGATTTCGACAGTCCCCGGGTGGAGCTGCGCCATAAGCATTATGACGAGTTCCACTATCTGTACGAGCAGTTTAACCATATGGTGAAGCGCCTGCAGGTACTGATCCACGAAGTGTTTGAGCAGAAAATCCGCTCGCAGCGTTCCGAGCTGAAGCAGCTCCAATCCCAGATCAACCCCCATTTTTTATATAACAGCTTCTTTACGCTCCATCAGATGGGAGAGATGCAGGATTACGAGAATATCGTTCGTTTTACGAGGCATTTGGGGGAATACTTCAGGTTCATCACCCGCAACGCAGCCGACGAAGTTTCGTTGAAGGCTGAAGTGGGGCATGCCAAGGCTTACGTGGACATTCAGTCCATCCGTTTCCATAACCGGATATCGGCTTATTGGAATGACATCCCCGGTGATTGGGAGCAACTGGACGTTCCGCTGCTCATCCTGCAGCCCTTAATCGAAAATGCATACGAGCACGGACTTGAGGAGAAGGAAGCGGATGGGCAAATCCGGGTGACCATGGTCGCTGAGCGGCATGTCCTGCATATCATCGTGGAGGATAACGGGGAGACGTTGACGGACGAAAAGCTGCGGAACCTGCAATCCATGATCGCGAATTCGGACGTGAAAGGAGAGATCACGGGTTTATCCAACGTGCATCGACGCCTTCGATTAAAATTCGGGCCTGCGGGTGGATTGGCCTTTTCGAGAAGCCGATTAGGCGGTTTGAGAATCGATATGACACTGCCAAAGCAAGAAAGGAGCGAGATGAATGAAGAGCAGGTACAGAATACTAATTGTGGATGACGAACCTTTTATCGTGAACGGGCTTGAGGAATTGTGCCTTGGCGCGGAATTTCTCAAGCTTGAGGTGTATAAGGCTTATTCCTCTTCGGAAGCCTTGGGCTGGCTTAAACGTGCGAAAATGGACATCGTTTTGTCAGATATCAAAATGCCGGGGTTAAACGGTCTTGCCCTGCAGAAGGAAATATCCAGGCAGTGGCCCCATTGCAAAGTGATTTTTTTGACCGGATACGACGACTTTTCTTATATCCAGGAGGCCACCCGGCAAGGAAGCGTCGATTACGTTCTTAAGGCCGAGGGTAACGATGCCGTGCTGAGCGCAATCGAGAAAACCGTGGAGCTGCTTGACCAGGAGATGGAAGAGGGCAGTCTGATTGCCAAAGCGAGGGACACTATGAGCATGGCGCTGCCGTTTTTACAGCAGCAGTACGTTCTGGACCTGATGCAAAAAGCACCTGGACATATTCGGCGAGAGGAGTTGGAGCAGCGCTTTGCGGAGCTGGAGATGAAGCTGGATCCCGGCAAGCCTTGCCTTCTGCTGTTATGCAGGCTGGACGGCTGGCAAAGGCAAGAAAGTCCATCGGCCCAATCGCTGATGCTGTACGCGGTCCAGAACATCATCGGCGAGCTGCTCGGCCCGATGACAGACGGCATGGCCGTGGAGTTCGGCAGGGCCAAGATGATCTGGATTTTGCAGCGCAAAGAGGAGGGGGAGGAGCATCCGGAGGAGGTTCAAAGTCCGGCGGCCGAACGGGTCCGGCGTTTTGTTCACGGGATGCTGGAACAAATTCAGGACGTTTGCAAAACGCTTCTGAAATTGAAGACTTCGTTTGCCATGGCTGGCGAATGGGTCGATTGGGAGCGGCTGCCGGACAAATTCGAAGGGCTGAAGCAGCTGCTGGACAGCGGCCTCGGGATCGGCCACGAATCTCTGCTGACCGAAACCGGCGAGCGCAACCGCCCGGATCGTATTGGGAATTTTGTGCGGCGCTCTCGCTCGCATCTGAAGCGGATGGAGCTGCTACGCGGCTGTCTTGACAATGGGGACCGGGAGGAATTCATGCAGCTGTTCCAGGAGGTGACCGATACCTCTTCCTTCCCGCCGGAGATTGAATATTTGCTGAAGATGGAGGTATATTACGGCCTGGTGTCCGTAATGATGCCGTCCCTGGTGGATATGGAAGCTCTCTGCCAGAACGTGGAAGGGGAAGGGGCGGTGGATTATATTACATTGACTCATCTGGAGGAGCATGATTCCTGGACGGAGGCAGCCGAATATTTCGAAAGGCTGGCGGACATCATCTTCAACCGGAGAGAGCAGGGGAAGCAGGATCAGCAGCATGAGGTGATCGCCAAAGTTCAACGGTATATCGAGGATCACTTAAGCGGCGACCTGTCCTTGACGCAAATCGGGGAGGCCGTGGGACACAACCCTTCGTATTTGTCCAGATTGTATAAACAAGTGACCGGGGAGGGGCTGTCCGAGTCGATCAATGCGGCACGGCTGGCCAAAGCGAAGCAGCTGCTGAAGGAGACCACGGACAAAATCCATGTCATCGCCGCTGCGGTGGGCTTCAGTTCTCCGCCGTATTTTTACCGCTTTTTCAAAAAAACCACCCATTTGACGCCGCAGGAATACAGAGAACTTCACAACATGTAAAGAGAAGATATCAAAGTAAAGAGCTTGGAGTAGATAGCTCTTTTTTTGTTCCCTTATACTCTAAACAAACATCGAATTCAAGGAGGTCGCAAACATGAAGAGAAATAAGATCTTGTCCGTATTGTGGATCAGTATGCTGGCTTTCGTGTTTATTTTAAGCGCTTGCAGCAAAGGGGAAGAAGGCGGAAACAGCGCGCCTGGTTCATCCGCCGATAGCGAAGCCTCGGCCTTGGAGCCGGGCGACCCGTTCGGCAAGTATGATCCCCCCATTCAGCTGGATGCCGTCCGGTTTGTGGGAGAAGAAGTGAAGTTCCCGTCCGGACAGGATATTAAAAACAACGTGTGGACCGACCTATATAAGGAAATGGGCATCAACCTCAACTATAAATGGGTGGTGACGGGCCAGGAGCAGTATGAATCCAAAATGAATATCGCGATTGCTTCGAATGACCTCCCGGATATCATGCAGGTGACGCCGGAGCAGCTGCGCCAGCTTGCGGACGCCGGGCAATTGGCGGACTTGACGCCCGCTTTCGAGAATTACGCCAGCGATGACCTGAAGCAGGTCATGGAGATCGAGAAAAACGCGCTCCCTTCCGCGACGTTTGACGGCAAGCTGTTGGCGATCCCGTCCACCCAGCCGGTCATCGGCGGCTCGGCTCCGCTGCTGTGGGTCCGGGAGGATTGGATGAAGAAGCTGAATCTGCCTGAACCGAACACGATGGATGACCTTGTGGCCATTGCGGAGGCGTTTGCCAAGCAGGATCCGGACGGGAACGGCAAGGCCGATACTTATGGACTTGCGCTGACCAAGGATATCGGATTAAACAGCTCTTCAGTAGGATTCTTTAACGGCTTCGGCGGTTTCCCGCAAATTTGGACCGAAGACGCAGAGGGACAATTGAAGTTCGGCAGCATTCAGCCGGAGATGAAGGAAGCGCTGGCCAAGCTGCAGGACATGTTCAAGAACAAGCTGATCGATCCGGAGTTCGGCGTAAAGGATACCGTCAAGGTCTTTGAATCCGTGACCACCCACAAAATCGGCATGCTGATCGGACCGAGCTGGTATCCGGCATGGCCTTTCTGGGACATGGTGAAAGAAGATGAATCGGTGAATTGGAAGTCCTACCCGATCCCGTCTTTGGATGGCGGTCCGGCGACGGTGCAGATGCCTTTTGCCGTATCCCAATATTACGTGGTCAAAAAGGGGTACGAGCATCCCGAGGTCATCGTCAAGCTGGCTAACCAGTATTATGAGAAGCTGTACAGCGACAATGCGGAATTTGACAAGTACGGCCAAATCATCGAAGACGGCGTATCCATCGGGGTGAACAAATATTCGCTGGTTGAGGTTGTCAATCCGAACAAAGACCTGATCCGGCAGGAGGAGCTGGCCAAAGCGCTGGAATCCGAAAGCGACGCGGACATCACCAGCGCCGAAACGAAGATCATGTTCAAGGAGTTCCAGGAATATCTCGCAGGCAACAATCCGATGGGCTGGTCCGGCTATGCCGCCAATGGGCCGGAAGGCTCCATGAAGCAGCTTCGCGATTTGAACGATGCGGACAAAGTCATCTCGAACGGTTATGTCGGCGCTCCGACCGAGACCATGGCCGACAAAAAAGCGACGCTCGACCGGCTGGAGCAGGAAACGTTCATCAAAATCATTTTGGGCGAGGCAAGCATCGACGCCTTTGATGAGTTCGTGGCCAATTGGAAGAAGCTCGGCGGCGACAAGATTACCGAAGAAGTTAATGCATGGAAGGCCGCCAGATAAGGAGTTCGGGTAACGGGCACAGGGGAGGGAGGTTTCTGACACCCGCCCCTGTTCTCTTTTCACCACCTGCTGAAGGCGAATGGGATATACATTGACAGACAGGAGGATCGCCATGTTAAGCAATAAGTTTCGGCGGCAGTGGCCGCTTCATCTGATGATCTTGCCCGGCATCGTCATCGTGCTGATCTACAGCTATTGGCCGATGATCGGCATCGCCATGGCCTTTCAGAAATTCGTTCCGTTCAAAGGCCTTTTCGGCTCGGATTGGATTGGGCTGGACAATTTCCGTTATGTGTTCGATTTGCCGGAAACCAGCCAAATCATTTGGAATACGGTGTTTATCGCTTTCATGAAAATCATCGGGGGATTGGTCGTGCCGATCCTGGTTTCGCTGCTGCTGAATGAGCTGAGGAACGAGCTGATCAAACGGGGCGTGCAGACGCTCGTATATTTGCCGCATTTTTTATCGTGGGTCATCCTCGGGGGAATTTTTATCGACATTTTGTCGCCGACAAACGGGATCGTGAACCAAGTATTGGGCTGGTTCGGCATCGAGCCGATTTTTTTCCTGGGCAGCAACCAATGGTTTCCTTATACCCTCGTCATAACGGACATCTGGAAGGAATTCGGCTTTAGCACCATCGTCTATTTGGCTGCGTTAACCTCCATCAATCCTTCCCTGTATGAAGCGGCTACGGTGGATGGCGCAAACCGCTGGAAACAGACCTGGCACATCACGCTTCCCGGCATGATGCCGATCATTATTTTGCTGGCGACCCTCTCGCTTGGGAATGTGCTGAATGCCGGTTTTGACCAGGTGTTCAACTTGTACAGCCCGCAGGTCTATGAGAGCGGGGACATTCTGGATACGTTTATTTACCGGATCGGCATGCAGGGTGCCCAGTATGGGGTGGCCACGGCGATCGGCTTGTTCAAATCCCTGATCTCGTTCGTCTTTATCGTGACGTCCTACGCCCTGGCATCCAAGTTCGCCAATTACAGAATATTTTAGGAAGGAAGGTGTCCCGTATGCATAAACCGTCACTCAGCCGCAAATTCTTTCTTGGCTTCACCTACGCTTTTCTGATCGGTCTGGGGCTGCTCTGCTTTCTTCCCATCGTTCATATTCTGGCGGTTTCCCTCAGCTCCAAAGGCGCGGCGACGGCGGGGATCGTGAAGCTGTGGCCCGTCGATTTTACGCTTAGCTCCTATCAGTACGTGCTGAACAAGCCGCAATTTATGGTAGCGATGTGGGTCACCGTGCAGCGTGTCGTTCTCGGGACCGGGATCAGCATGCTGCTGACCCTGCTCATCGCTTATCCCCTGTCGAAGGAACCGCGGGATTTTAAATTCCGCACGCAGTATGCCTGGTTCTTCGTGTTCACCACCCTGTTCTCCGGAGGGTTGATACCGAGGTATATGACCATCAGGGATACAGGTCTGATCGACACGATATGGGCATTGGTCATCCCGGGTGCTGTAGCGGTGTTCAACGTGATTTTGCTGCTCAATTTTTTTCGCGGCCTGCCGAAGGAGCTGGAGGAATCCTGCTTCATTGACGGCGGGAGCTACATCACCAGCCTTTGGAAAATATACGCGCCGCTGTCGCTGCCGGCCATGGCTACCGTTACGCTGTTTACGATCGTCGGCCAATGGAACGAATGGTTTGACGGACTGTTACTGATGAATTCTCCGGAAAAATACCCGTTGTCGAGTTATCTTCAGACCGTTATCGTACAGACCAACCTGACGTCGATCAATGCAGATGATGCCGCGGCGCTTTCCGAAGTATCCAATCGAACCTTTAAAGCTGCGCAAATATTCATCGGCTCGCTGCCGATTCTGCTGCTGTATCCTTTCCTGCAGCGTTTTTTCGTCAAAGGCATCGTGCTTGGAAGCGTGAAAGAGTAATCCGAATATGCGTTATGTTCGTTTGATCTCCGAGCCTGCTTTTTCGCAATATATGGTATAATTTTCTATCGAGGTGCTAGGGGCTAGGTGTTATAGCTAGCATCGTAAACTCAAGCTTACCGATAAAGCGATTAAGTAAGGAGAGAGCAGAATGAACGAAGCGTATCTTCAATTGTACGACTATCACATGTGGGCGAACGAAAGAGTATGGAATCATTTGCAATCCTTGCCAGAAGGCGTGTTTCTCCAGGAAGTGAATCTGGGCTTTAAATCCATCGCCGAAGTCTTCGGTCACCTTGCAGCTGCGGAGGAAGTTTGGTTTGCCCGGATCAAGGAAGAAAGTCCTCCGTCGCTTGCCGCGAGACCGTTCGCGAATTTGGAAGCAGCTCGTCAATACCTGAGCCAGCTCCAAACCAAGCACCATGAATATTTAGCGTCGGTTGGCGATATGGGGAAGGTTGTGACTTATCACAACACTGCAGGTGAGGCATTTCAGAATTCGATTTCGGAGATTCTCCAGCAGGTCGTAAATCATGGAACCTACCATAGAGGCAATATCACGACCATGCTTCGGCATTTGGGACACAAAGGAATCATAACGGATTATATTGCTTTTTTAAGAGTGTAGCTTAAACGAAACCACACATAGGGACTTCCTGCTGTCATGATAATCTCATGAGCCGGGGAGTTCTTTTGCTATTTTTACCAAACGGAAATGAGGATGTAAAATAGAATAAGAATGCCAGGTTAACAAGAGGGAAGATTGGGAGTCGTTTTTCATACTACCTATAATCGGAAGGTGATTCATATGAAAAAGATTCGGAGATCCAAAATCGTTGAAGGTACTTCCATACCGGGAATAATCCGCAACGGAGGTCAGTACTTTTATATTGGCGTAGATATCTATGAAGACGGCATGATCAATTGCTGGGAGCTTGTTGACCTCAAAGAGCTAAAAAACAAGATCGATTCGAACTGGCTGACGCCTGTCGTTCCGCTTGGCGAAAATCTGTCGATCCATGGACTGGGTGCGTTCCGAGTCAAGGAAGCGAACTGGAGATTCCATCCAGACGGCTATTATGAACATATCAAGCAGACCATTCGCGTGATGAATCCGGAATTCGTGAATATCTATGAAGTTTCAGAGCGTGAGCAGAAGCAATGGGAAGCCAGAAGAGTGTCCCATTCCCCGCGTTCCACTGATTTTTATGTGAAGGACGAAATGTTCTATCAAACGGTGGAGGGTGACGGCTTCCACATGTTCATGAAATATGAGGGTGCGAATTATCTAGTTTATTTGAATGTGTACCAGGATGGTCAAGTCATGGTCCACGACCTGCCCTTAGACATCCGGAGCTGTCTTGATGAGTTAAACGAATGGTTTCAGGATGGGACGCTATTCACGACATTCGATGGCTTGCTGCCTCTTAGCATAGCGGGACTTGGCGAGGTTACGCTGTCTGAACCGCTGTATGCGGCTGACATTGAGGAGAAGTTCAAGGAACTTATCGACATTCACAGGAAATTGAACGGGGAGAAATCCGCGCATGAAGAATGCAGGGACGCTTATTATTTATACCTAGAAAATCCCACCGAGTTCTACAGGGAACATTTAAGAGAGAAATATGAACGGGTACCCGAGCATGAGAGAATGTACTTAGGCGATATGGATACTAAAGATTGGGATTACCAAAGAATCCTCTATCGACCGGATGAAAGAAACTTACGCAGAAAATGAAGTGAGGTGATGGTATGCCGTATGACTCAGACTTAACTGCTTCAGATGTGGAGCGATTGCTCTCATACCTCGATTATTTTCAATATCCCGGGTCCGTTTTTTACCACGACGTTAATGGATATCGACGCGAAAGCCAGGAAATCCGAAGTTTTCGTAAAGCCTTGGATGATGTCGGCTTCCTCATGGTATTTAACTGGAGCGAATGGTTAGCGGAGAACGAGGTTTATCGAGATTTAAATAACCATATTGGGATCAGCATTAGCTGCGCCGATCTGGTAACCCTTAGAAAATTGATGACCAGTTATGTTCGCGGTGACCGATTCAATGAAGGGTTATTCATCAGCGTATGTATGAAAGGACATGTTGCTGAAATTTTATTGCGACTCAGAGCGTTAAAGGGTTTGCTATGATGACGTTGTGACATTAAAAATTAAAAAAAGGTGAACGTAATTGCTCATACACTTGTCACCTTTAGGCAAGTTAGAGATGGGGGGTAATGGCAATGACAACCAAAGCGATTTTCCTCGACTTTTATGGGACTGTGGTTCATGAAGATGATGAGATCATTCCTTTAATATGCCAAAAAATCAAGAAGACTTCCTCTGAGGACTGTACCATTCAGGAAATAGGGCAATACTGGTGGACATCATTCTCGAAGATGTTTCAAGAAAGCTACGGGGAAAACTTTGATACTCAAAGAAATCTGGGAAGAACATCTTTAAGCATGACGATAGATTACTTCAAATCGAATTGCCTCGCCGACGAGATCATACAGGTTCAATTTGAGCATTGGCAAAAGCCGGGCATATATGAGGATTCCCTCTCGTTTCTGACGTCGTGTGAATTGCCCAAATATATCATTTCTAATATTGATACATCAGATGTGATGGCAGCCATAAAGTTTCACGAATTAAAGGTCACTGGCGTGATCACTAGTGAAGACGTTAGATCATATAAACCTAGGTCGGAAATATTTGCAGAAGCACTTCGAAGGTATGAGTTAAAGAATACGGAGGTACTGCATGTCGGGGATTCATTAAGAAGTGATGTTATAGGGGCTCAAACATTGGGAATCCGAGCCGTTTGGATCAATCGCATGAACAAAGTGAAGCCGGATCATATTGAGCCCGATTACATCATAAAGAAGCTGACGGAATTAGAAAGGATCATTTAGATATTTCAAAGGTGGGAAACCGAGACAGAGGCGTCACAAATATATTGCTGATCAATAGACCGAATCATACCGAATCTGGTTAAGGAAAGGTAACACAATGACCAAGAAATCTACAATCCTCTTATGTATAATATTTCTATTCATCTCATTTCTGATGATTTCTATTCTGCTACAAAAATCCAATGCAACGAAAGTGCTTAATAACTCCGTTACCCTGACATTAGATGAACATACAAGCTCTGTTATTTGGAAAGATCTTATTAAGCTCACGGTTGCGCAACAAGATGGTCCTGATGGACATGTAAGCATTCGAAATCATTCGGAAATAACGAACAAAGAGAGTATACAGCTGCCTATGGGTCAGGCTACATTGATTAGATTTCTACATGGTGGTTCGGCAGTTTATCCAGTTCCGGATAAAGTGTTTTATTTGATATACATTCAGAAACCTGTTAAAGAAAAGTCGGAGGAACTCATAAGAACTTATTATATTGAAGGAGAAGTTATAGGCGACAGTGAAGCAGAAGCCAAAGAAGAACTCATAAAATTAGCACATGATTGGAAGGTAGAGTAGAGAAAAACTCTTGGCGCCGGTTTAATGACTCGTTAATGCCAATTTCGATCTGGAGGGCTTCATGAAAGTAGCAAAACGCGTTCTGATCTTTTTTATGTTGATTGTCATTACATCATGTAATACCAACTCTGAAGGTTCAACTACAAATTATGTGCATGTAACGGAGCAGCCGGTTGAGCTTATTGAATCCAAACTGGAATTCATTCCGGAGATTCCAATATACATTCCGATTGATGTGACAGAAGAAACCGCTTCTTTGGAATCGTATGAAACCAAGCAAGGGAAATTTCAGGAAGTGGTATACCATCATAGGAATAATGATAAACAGCAGCTTTATAATTTAATCATTACTTATGATGAGACTGACCAGATATACAGTGAACAATCCATTGCGAGAGGGAAGACAAGCCACGCTCTGGAACATGGCATTCAAGGATATTATGAAGAAGATGATGATGGTCAATCATTATGGTGGAGAAATAACGGCTTAACGTATAGATTTGTATATTTTCTTAATGAAGGTCAGCCTAAGTTAGATAAGCAAGAATTCATTCAGTCCGCTAACTCGGTTGAGCGGCTGGAACCTAATGGAACCCGTTAATTCAGAAAAAGATAGCTTCATTTTTTATTGATGTAACCATATGGGAAAATCGGTAGAATGGTATTCAAGGCTTCCGGACCTTTTGGATCCGGTCCTTATGGGAAGATGTACAGCTCCGGACGGGAACATCATGATGATCGTACTAGAAGATAAATAAGAAACGGAATTGAAAAATCATATCAGAGGGGGAGAGAACATGATACAATCCATTGTCCATATCGCGTTAGTTGTGAAGGACTATGATGAGGCCATCGCATTTTATACCGAGAAGCTGAATTTCACCTTGATTGAAGATACATACCAGCCTGAACAAGATAAACGTTGGGTGGTCGTAGCACCTCCGGGATCGGTCGGCACAACGATATTGCTTGCCAGGGCGTCCAAACCAGAGCAAGAGCCATTTATAGGCAACCAGTCGGGCGGCAGGGTGTTCCTATTCTTGAATACTGATGATTTCTGGAGAGATTATCGTGAAATGGTATCGCGGGGGATTGAGTTTGTAAGAGAGCCCAAAGAACAGGATTACGGCATGGTGGCGGTATTTAAGGATTTATACGGCAATCTGTGGGATTTGCTGGAATTGAAAGAAGATCACCCATTGATGAAACGAACGAAGTAATCGATATATAGAACGTATACTCAAGAAACTACAAGGAGGAAGCAGCAGATGTCTAATATGCTCAATATCATTGTCATTGCTGCACATCCGGATGAACCTGAAATCTATGCAGGCGCGATCTCGGCAGCTTACGCAGAGACGGGGCATCGAGTCAAGTTCGTAACGCTAACCGATGGCTGCTGTGGTCATCATGAATTGAGCGGGCAGCAGCTGGTCGAACGTCGGATTCAAGAAGCTCATGAGGCAGCAAAGCGGCTTGGGGTGCTGGAATACGTCGTCCTGCCCATTCCCGATGGCGAATTGATGCCAACGCTCGAAGTACGCAAGGAAGTGATCCGTCAAGTCCGTGGCTGGGAGGCGGATATCGTCATTACGTTCCATCCGGACGGAGCCGGTCATGTGGATAACCGCAATGTCGGGAAGGTCGTGCGGGATGCGGCAGATTTTGTTGCGAACGTACCTAATGCCGTCCCTGAAGTGCCGTCATTGAAGAAATCCCCGATATTCTTGCTGATGCCGGATTATGCGGCACGGGCGACGTATCAACCGGATATTGTGTTCGATGCAGGAGCCGTCATCGAGAAGAAATTGCTGGCCTGCGATGCCCATGCTTCCCAGTTCTACGAGTTTGCACCTTGGCAGGGCGGTTTCTTGGATGCGGTACCGAATACATGGGAAGAGAAGCGGGATTTTATTCTGAAGTATTGGGATCGGTTCCTGAGCGTCTCGGACGAAATGCTCCCTTCGCTTGCGAAGCAATATGGCCAAGATTATGCAGCCAGCGTACAATATGCAGAGCCTTTCGAAATTGCGGATTATGGCAGAAGACCGAATGAGGCTGAAATGAAGATTTTGTTCCCGATGTTAATGGGTGCTCATGAGTAATCTATTCTTGGTTAAATAAGAAAAAGAGCGGATTTCCTTATCAGGGAAGTCCGCTTTCTTTATATGATCTGAATAATAAGCTTACACCTTCTCTAATGGTGATTCTGTAACTGGACAGAATTCGGGATTTGTCGAACTTAAGCGTTCGGCAAATTGCGGCTGGAGCTTGGCAAGCTCCGTATAATAACTTCCGATCACGTGGTTTCCGCTCACCGACCCATTCTGGAAGGTCAAAGGCCATTGGGCATGCACGTGGCTGTAATAGTACTTCTTCTCCCGTTTCGGCATCTTGTAGATATGAGGCGGAGCATGCGTTACAACGTCGAACAGGTTGGCAATACGGGAGCTGCTTCGAACATATTTGGCAAAGGCCTTGGCAAAATCGGGATCTCCCACACGAGGGGACCCATAGGTAAACACATAGGGGGATTGATGGTCCGTGTTGGCGGCAACATCGACTGCGCATAAGGTTGCGAGTGCTCCTCCAAGGCTGTGGCCTGTAATGAACAGTGTCTTGTGTGTAGGAAGTCGGTTAAGCGCCGACATCACCTGGCCGCGAGCAGAGGCGTAGATGTTAGTGAAACCGCGGTGTGTGAGAGAAGAGTCCTTAATATATTTGAAGTTTTTTTGGGAGGCGATGGCATCTGAGATCCAGTTTGTCGTTGAACTGGTGCCCCGAAAGGCAATAATAATTTCGTCCGGTGATTCTAGAATAAACCCAAAGCGCTCGGACACGCTGATTAAGGAGTTCGCCTCAATGGTGTCATAAAGCGAATAATTTAGCGGAAGGACAAATGAGCCGTCCGTATTGGTGAATTGTGTATAGGTCTGTCCGCAGATCGCTGCCAGAAAAATGGCCCATTGTTCTCGTTCCATGCTCGTACCCATGCACATCCCGCCCTTCTGTTCTCCTACACTATATTAGGGTGTGGAAGGAAAGGTGCCTATACGCCTGAGAATAGCGAATCCACCATCAAGTCCAAGCTTATACACGGATTTTATTATCAGAAGGGTTTGGGTAGAACCGAGTTATATGGTACGATTCAATAGACGTTTTTGGTTGACAAGTGCATCAGCATGCACGTCATCAGATTGTACTTTAAAGATACATAGAGAGCAGGGTTATAAAGAATGACGGACAATATTCAACAACGCTTCCGTTTCAGTGAAGCACCCATCTGGGAACTACAACGGACTTATTACGAAGAACTGGGGATGAAGGCTTGGAATAATGACCAGGTTCCGCAGTATATTACGAGCAACCCTATGATTGCAACGGCTTACGCCGAAATTATATTCGGATTCCTTCGGGACCGTGCGGATCAAGGCAATCTAACCGAAACGGTAACGATTCTGGAATTGGGTGCCGGAGCCGGGCGCCTTGGTTATCATGTGCTGCACAAGCTGTGCGAGCTGAGAGATTTTGCGGGTATAGCGCTGCCCCCTTTCCGCTATGTCATGACCGATCTGCCGATTAAAAATGTTACGGCATGGAATCAACATCCTGCCATGCAATCCTATATTGAACAGGGACTGCTGGACTTCGCGAGATTTGATGCCGTGCATGATACAGAATTGAACCTGGTGGTATCGAAGACAACGATACGTCCTGGAGATCTGAAGCAGCCGCTGCTGGTTGTCGCTAACTATTTTTTTGACGGCATTCCGCAAGAATTGATCTACGTGGGAGAAGGCAAGATTTATGAGAGCGATGTTGTCATCGAATTTCCGGATCAGCACGACAAGCTCAAGCCGGCTGAAGCACTGGAACGTATGAAACTGGCATACGAGCACAGCCGCGCACCCAGATACGAGGAGGATACCTACCCGTACCGCGATGTGATTGCCTATTACCAGCAAGAGCTGGAGGATTCACATATCCTGTTTCCAGAGGTTGGTTTGACCTGCCTGGAGCGACTGAATCAGTTATCAACATCGGGTTTCATGCTTCTCACTGCGGATAAAGGAGATCATCGTATCGATAATTGGAAGTTCGCCGAACCACCGCAATTAATTTACCATGGCAGCTTCTCTTTAACGGCTAATTATCATGCGCTGCAGCATGTGTTTGAGCAAAGGGGCGCGCAGGCGATTTTCCCCACGCAGCATTATAAAAATATTAACATCGGCTGTATCCTCATGCTGGAAGGACCGATGAGTTATACGAATACTCGGATCGCTTACCGCCAATTTATCGAACGCTTCGGACCTGATGAATTCTTCTGCATGAAGGAATGGATCGACCGGAATATTGAGAGCATGGGCATGCAGCAAATATTGTCGTTTTGGCGATTGGGCGGGTATGACGCCGAGTTCTTCATTCAGAGCGCGAAGCGTATTTCGAATTTGCTGCCGGATGCTAATGACGAAGAAATGCTGGATATTCGAACAGGCATCTACAAGATGTGGTCATCGTACTATGTAATGGAGCAGCGTTATGATCTGGCATTGGACGCGGGGCTGGTGCTGTTCGAGATGGATATGTACGAGGATGCGAGGTTCTTCCTGAAGGAATCCGTGGAAACGGATGAAGACGAGCCGGTGCCAACGGTTTTATATTGCTTGGCGATCTGCTGCTATGAGCTTGGTCTCGACGAGGAGGCTCTGGAATACACGCGTGAGGCGCTTGTTCTGGAACCTGATCATGAAGAGGCCTTGGCACTGTTGAAATGTTTTGAGTAAAACACGTATTTCTTCACGTCCGCGAAGGAATTTACGTATTCTTCTCAGAATCGCATAGGAACGACGCACACGACCCGGCCTCTGAGATTACAATAAGGCTGGGTCGTTCTATATTTTGAACCTGATCTAATTACGATTCACTTCCTACAGATGGCCCTGCGAGGATTCGGGTAGTGGAGTATAATGTATAAGGACATGAATGTAATGATGCTGACAGAAAAACATACAACGATAGGTGAAAAACATGAGAATAGCTTTTTTTGATTCAGGTTTAGGCGGTTTAACCGTGTTGTCGGAGGCTATGAAGGAGCTGCCCAATGAAGACTTTTTGTTTTATGCGGACACCCTCCATGTGCCATATGGTACCAAAGCCAAGGAAGACGTGAAATCTTACATCCATCATGCGATGGAAACGATCATGAAGGAAGAAGTCAAAGCCATCGTCGTTGCATGCAACACGGCTACAAGCATGGCGATTTCCGATCTGAGGAAGGCTTATCCGATCCCGGTGATCGGGATGGAGCCGGCCGTAAAGCCGGCCGTCGAAATCAGCCGTTCCAGCGGGAAGCGAATCCTGGTGCTTGCCACGCCGCTGACCTTAAAGGAATCGAAGTACAGGGATTTGGTTCGACGAGTCGATAGCATGCATATCGTGGACTCCCTGCCTCTGCCGGAGCTGGTAGAGCACTGTGAGGCATTAAATTTCGATCAAAAGGTCATGAATGCTTACTTTACCAAGCAATTCGAATCCTTCGATATGAATGAATACGGAACCATCGTCTTGGGCTGCACCCACTATCCTTTTTACAAAAGAATCTTATCGGATCTGCTGCCGGATCACATTCGCATTATAGATGGCAGTAAAGGAACCGTGAACAGACTCATTCAGGTATTAAGTGACCATGATCTGCTCAGCTCCAGCGGGAGTCAGGATGTTAAGCTATTAAATTCTAGCCAATCCACGGAATACACAGACAAGATGGAGAAAGCGCTGAGCATTTATAGAGAAATAGAGGGGTAGAGAACTGGCGATTGAACCAGCTTGTAGCGCTTCCTCAGTGGTTATCGATTTATGCAACGAAATAAAATAATAAGACACTCTTGACCCGACCTAAACAGAGCAAGATCTACAGGGCGGGTTTTGTCGTTAGAAAGGGGGCTTTTTATGAGCAATCCGTTCCAGAAACTAGTTTCATATACACAAGCCTCTCAGGAGAAGTATGGTGCTTCTGCTTCCGCTTTGTTCATCATCCAAGATGGTCATGCCGTAACGGAATGGTATTCTGGACAGCATCATTTTAAGAGTGGTGCATTGCCGGTAACCGGGAATTCGATGTTTAATCTATATTCAATCAGAAAGTCATACGTTGGCATGGCAACTGCCATTGCGGTTACAGAAGGGAACATCTCCATCGATACGGTTGTCTCTGATATTATTAAGGATATGCCAACAAGCGATTTAAAGGGAGTAACCATCCGAGACTTAGCAACAAAAGCTAATGCAAAATACTTTGGGCCCCAGCCAATCGAACGCGAGGAAGTCGCAGGAAAACTAATAAAGGTTATAACAGGCAAGACGATCTCGCAACTAATAACAGAACGGGTATTTAAACCACTGGAGCTGAACCATTCGGAGTGGGTGTCTGTGCCCCAAACTCGTTTGGTATGTGATTTTCAAGCTGCGGATGGGTATGCTTCCATTCGAATAGAATCCGATGAAGGTTACGACCGGAATTTGTATGCCAGCGCTAAGGATTTGGCGATGTGGGGATATCTGCATCTACAGCAAGGAGCTGTTCGTAACCAACAACTCCTATCTACTGAAGTATTTCGTTTGATTAACCAATTAAGAGCTGAAACTCAAGATCAACACCGGATTTTTGGATGGTATTTTCAAGAAAAATGGTTTTATGCTTCCGGAGCCGCCGGCTGTCATTGCGTAGTTATTCCTGAATTCAATGCGGTAGGGGTTCGAATGCTGAACAAATATACGGAGAATTATAGTGAAGATCAGACCAAGTTTAATGAAACATTTTACGAGTGTTTGCGGTTATAAAAGGTATACCTGTTAATGAATCCAACTACAACTCGGTCATACAGGAGGTGCCATCTACGGGATTACCCAAAAATTAGAGATACAGGTGATTTCCATGAAAAGATTAAGCTTGGCATGATCGGCAGCGGTCATGTCAGTAATCGTTATTTTGAACAGGCGGCAATGCTTGAAGGTGTGCAGATTGTAGCAACATACTCCAGACATTTGGAGAATGCGGAGAAGAAGGCAGCGGCATATGGAATACCCGGAAGGTATGACGATTATCGACTCATGATGGAGCAAGAAGATCTGGATGGCGTAGTGGTTACGACCCCTCATTCCATGCATGCTGAGCCCGTGTTGGCTGCGTTGGAACGGGGATTGCATGTTCTGAACGAGAAACCGATGGCGACCACATTTGAAGACTGTAAACGTATGGTTACGCTGGCAGAGGAGAATGAACTGATTTTTATGAGCCTGCCTTTTGACTTGAATCCCGTCTTTCTAGCTGCTGTTGATTACATTGATGAGCGGTACATTGGAAAAATCACAGGCGCGGAAGCACAACTCTCCCTTCCAGGCCCATGGCGCGATAACTGGTATTATGATAAATCTGTAGCGCATGGGGGTGCGGTATTGGATTGCCTGGCTTATCCAGTTAGCCGTCTGATCGGTTTGTTGGGCCCCGCTACAAGTGTGATGGCTGAAGTCAACACGCTGATTCCCAATCGTTTCGTTGGCGATGGTAAGAAAGTGAACAGCGATGTGGATGATAATGCGAGCCTCATCCTTCAATTCACAGGCGGGCAACATGCCGTTGTTCGCTCGTTATGGGGAATGTCCTTCAAGCAGAATAATACACTGATCTACGGTCGAAAAGGCACTATAGCTCTGAATGATGGAGGATATCCTTTGGTTGTTCACACATTAGGAGATTCCATTCCAGATGCGGAGCCAGTCCATTGGCGGGGGAATGATAACTGTTATGTGCCATATCGTCGAATTACGGAACAACGTGATGAGGGTGTTATTGCCCATTTTGTTCGCTGCCTTCGTACAGGTGAACAGCCCGTCCAGTCTGCGAAACAGCAGCTGCACGTGCACGAGATTCTGTTTGGTGCCTATCAATCAGCGGAATCCGGCGGGCGGTACTCATTGACAACAACTTTCACGCCAGCGGTAAAATTGGACCCACACCTATGGGATACTCGTAGTCGTTTTATATAGGAGGAATTAAGAGGATGACAAATGGGTAAAGCCGTCCCAACCATGGTAAAGACTTCTCATTCGGATACATAATCCTGTTGCAGGAAAGGACCGGAGAATTGAAATTAAAGTTATTCTTCATTCTAATGCTAGTAATCCTTGTTGGTTGTAATAAAGAGGATGATGAGGTCGCCGTAGAAATTCATAAAGAACAGCATATTAATTACTTGGATAATTACGGATGGAGCATTGATAGATTTGCGTCCGAAACAAAATACGCTGCTCATACATTACAATCATTTAACTCGCATGTGAAAGATATTAAAGAAGTGGGTCATTTGGAAATGACCCCATTTTTGGATAAAGAGGTCATCGAAACAGGGTATATTCTGCAAGAAAAAACAACGAAGCACAATCAGATTGTGGGATATATACTGGAGTCAGGTGATGCAATCATTGGAGGGTATTTGGTATTTAATCATGAGGCAGAACAAGCTGATGGAACATTGCACATCGATCACAGTGATATGAGTCCTATTCTTCATCGCAAGGAGTTAGGTAGTAATCCGTCTTCGTAAACGTCGAGTTGAGATTAGGATGCATTGCATTGAAGGATATACAAAGGGAGGTGCTGCTATGACAACAATACCTGAAGACCTCATCTACTTGGAGCCATGGGAAGCCGAGACCTCGGAAAGATTCGCGGAAGAATTATATAAGGAAATCTCGAAGGAGCATATTCTGTTCGGAGTTCAAGTGAAGACTGTCGCAAGACGATGCGATCGGGATGATTTTTTGTTTTCTTTATTAGATGAACCGAGAACGTATGCGAAGGTGCATTTAACCTGGAAACATGAAGAGTCGGCGGAATGGCCGAAGACCTTGATGTTTAGTAGTTTTGAAGAATGGGTTCACGCTTCGATGATACCTGATAACAAGTATTTTTAGATTACTTAGAGGATGGAAGGATGTAACTATACATGATCATTTTCATCGTTTTCATTTTGATAGTCGGCTTGGCCGGGATTATCAGCAATCAGTATTCCGCTCTGAGAAGGATGGAGCGTATGCAGCGTTCATTGGATGAGCTTAACACAAGAATACAAGAGATGAACCATCATCCTAAACAGTGATATTGTTTTTTATTGAGCGAGGTTTGTCTTGCTAACCAGCAGAGAAGGAATGGGCGTATTCGTTCTTAATTCAGATCCATGTGGGAGTATGATATGAACCCTTTTAAACATTCAAAAAAAGAAATCAGAACGAAGTTTGAGATCGATTTGCTGCACCAGGCACAAGCCAAAGAACCTACGAAACCACCACATCCTTGGAGTCATGAGGTTATCATTCCAGCTGCGGGGTGTATTGCGTGCGGATGGGATGCCGATGAGAACCTTGTTCTGATCAGCAGCTCTGGTTACAGCATTACACAGGCCAGATCCGGGAATCGACTGCACAGAGACCAGGATCCTAATGTAACGGATGATCATATTTGCGATAACTACTTGAGTTTTCGTATTCCGCAGAGCGGACAGGACATTTCTATTTTTGGATTTGAGTCTGGGGACGGGATTCACATCACGAACGATGGCTGGAAGCTGGAAGTCATTTACCCCTGGTGGCCAAGGGCTTCCGTAGTTTTGGATCAGGTGTTTGTCCCTAACTATGAATATCTCAAACACGCCGTGATGATCGATTTGAATCGGCTGGATGGGGAAATAAAAAGTGGTTTTTCGCCGTCTGGTCAACATTTCGTTATTCTGGGGTCTGGCGGAGCACTCTTGTATTCGAGGGGGTAGCAGCTATACACCTATAAGAGAGGTCGTTATGTCTAACGCAAGCTTACAGCTGCAGGACGGAGGAAAAATGAATGTCTAGACCCCCTATAACTTATTGTATGTACACAATGTGCCTGATCCGGAAAGATGATAAAGTGTTATTAATGAATCGCCCGGACAAGCTGGGTTTTCCCGGTTATCTTGGTCCAGGGGGAAAAGTGGATTTCCCTGAGAGTATATCAGAAGGTGCTGTTCGTGAGGTTTTTGAGGAAACCGGATTGATTGTAACCAACTTGAAATATAAGGGACTGGATGAATATGTCGTACCCAAGACGAACTATCGTTATATGGTGTTTAATTATATAGCTGACTCTTTTGAAGGGGAACTGTTAGCGGATCCTCCGGAAGGGGAGCTCGTATGGGTACCGATACGTGAAGTGATGGACCTGCCCATGCAGCCTTGGTTCAAGCGAAGATTTCCATTGTTTTTTGAAGAAGGAACCTTTGAAATATCCATTGTGTGGGATGAAGATGGGCAGAAGCCAATCGAAGAGAAGATCCGAAACTTAACATAAGAGCAACCGATGCGGAAGGGGGATTCATTTCGGATGATCAAATACAATATTTGTTTTGTTCGGCGCGGTGATGAGGTTTTATTGTTGAATCGTAAATCCCCGCCCTGGATGGGATGCTGGAATGGCGTGGGAGGCAAGCTGGAGGCGAACGAAACCCCGCGAGACTCAATGTTACGCGAACTGGAGGAAGAGACACATATACAAGACTACAGTCTAACCTTTAAAGGCGTAGTGACTTGGTCCGTCAACGGTTCTATTACGGGTGGTATGTATTTATATCTAGCAGAGGTGCCTGAGAATTACATCCACCATACTCCAATCACGACAGCTGAAGGCATATTGGATTGGAAACCCGTTACATGGATAACGGACGATGCGAATGTTGGAATTGCAGCTAATATACCGGGTTCGCTCGAACTCATCCTATATGATCCGAATTGCTACGATCATCGCTGTAAATATAAGGACGGTAAGCTCGTCGAACAAACCCCGATTCAGATCAGTGCCTCGATTGAAACGGATGAAGCGATGAGAGAGGCGTTGTTGGATCCGTATCGGGAAGAGGGAGTTACGATTTAATCTCATTAGAATAGCGAAATAGAAATCCTAAAGGTGTTTAACGGATTGAAGAAGGTTGTTACCCCAGTAATCATTGTCGTAGCGGTATTAGAATGAAGTAGACGATGAGAACTTTAAGATGATGCTAATACCGTTCAAAGGAGATGCTGCCTTGACAGCCATGGATAGGCTTTGTTCGCACTTGCAATCTGCAACAGCGAATTTCGGCCTCACTGAAGTTATGCCAAAGATCTTAAGCCGTGGTGGAAATATCATCATTCACTTGGCCCCTCATCCGATCGTTGCCCGGGTTGCTGCGTTTACCCCCGACCCAGATCCCCATATAGGCAAGAAACTTGAACAAGAGCTGCGCGTAGCTTCTCATCTTCACAAGGAGGGAGTTCCAGTGCTGCTGCCTGTGTATCTCTCGCATGAAGGTCCATTTGAGCTGGATGGGCACTGGATGACGTTCTGGGAGTACGTTCCTCATACAGCACTTCCATTCCCTTCACCGAGCGAAGCGGTCAATATGGTAAATACAATGACCCTTGCCATGGGGCAATATACCGGAGAACTCCCTATTCTGGGTGCATGGGACAGGACTCAACAATCGGTTATGCGATTAAGCGATCATCCAGATGATCGGATACAACGATTAATCCACAAATTTTATGAAATAGATCAAGTGATGCGTTCAGAATCCCAGCAGTTATTTCCCAGCCACGGGGATGCGCATGCCCACAATTTAATACCGAGCCCAAGGGGCTGGCTCTGGACGGATTTTGAAGACGTATCCTTAATGCCTCGTTATTGGGATCTGGCTTCATTTGTGGCAAACCTGGCTTTATTCAAAGGGGAGCAGGAGCCAACGCTCCAGTTTATGATCAACCGTTCTGACGTTGTGTCGGACCGGAAAGCTTTTGGATTAGCGTTGACCGCACGCATATTGATGTCTACATTAGGTAACTTCGATTACGCCGTTTTAGGTCATGGTGATATAGATTTCGCTTGTTCACAATTGGAACTTGCATGTGAGTTCATCCATCGTGTGGAACATATTTGTAAGGGGCCTTAAGTCAGACGAAGCTTGGTTAAGGATTCTGAAATCCAAGGAGATTATCAGCATAATGGGCAAATTTATTGTAAGGGTATTAGTCCCCATATCCTATGGACTCTAAATCCAATTGTATACACCTAAAAGAACCTCCTAATTCGGAGGTTTTTTTGATTCCTTCTTTGGTGCGAATCATCTATGATATGGTAAAGGGAATTTTTTCTATTTAGAGATGAGGCGATGTTCTTGTTTGGTTATATGAAGGAATTTAATGAATATTATCTGAAGCTCTTACAATTGACAGAATACGAAGTTGAAGTTAACGAGAAGCGTATAGAGTTTGGCTATCAATCTAGCTCACACGAGAATTTGATTCATTTGAGAGAAAAATATCATTTGGAAAAGGTAGCAGGGACGGGAGATGAGCTATCTCAAATTAAAAATCTAACGCAATGGGTGAATGAACGCCTTCCGCATGGGAATGTAAGGCCGCCAGAACACGTTGATGCGCTATATGTTTTAGCGCTTTCAGATTCAGAGCCCATCCAGATGAATTGCTATGTTATTGCTACTGTATTGAATGAAGTATTCTTGAGTTTAGGTTTCCATTCGCGCAGAGTTCACTGCAGAGCATATGATGCATATGATTTGGATAGCCATGTGGTAACACTTGTTTTTTCAAATACGCTTAACAAATGGGTCTGCATGGATGGTTCGTGGAATTGTTATCTTACCGATGAAAGAGGTATTCTTCTTAGTTTAGAGGAGTTTCGGGAACGCCTTTCTTCCAATCTACCCGTTTGGGTTAATGGGGAATCGATTGAAACGGACTGGAGTATTTTTTACAAAGGTTATATGGCCAAAAATATGTTTTGGTTTTATAGCCCTGTGGATAGTGAATATAATTATGAAGCTCGGTTGGAGAAAAAATATGGTGCCTTATTACCGGAGCACTTTCTTCCTATTGAACTGACGAGGGAAATACCCGATAAGCAAAGCGTACAAATTAGTAGAAACCCGGAAAATTTTTGGAGTATTCCTAACCAACATAATGGATGATATATGAGGTAAGGTACGGCTTGGTTCATTAGATACATGAACGTAACAATTACCGTATACTAACATGCTGCGTAAATCGGAGGGGATAAGGTTGAAAGATACCAGCTTGGAATTTTACGATGGGCTAGCGGATACATATCATTTGATATTTAAGAATTGGCATGAGACGGTTCAATGGCAGGGTGCTTTCTTCGATAAGTTTATTCGTTCGTTATACGCAGAGGAACAGGAAGGTCCGATTCATATCCTGGATGCATCATGTGGGATAGGAACACAGGCTTTGGGATTAGCGCAGCACGATTTTACCGTAACGGCTACGGATATTAGTCCCAAATCCATTGAACGAGCCAAAAAGGAAGCAGACAAGTTGGGGGTTCATGTTCATTTTGGCGTCGCGGATTTCCGCTCGCTGGAGCAAGATATCTCTGGGCAATTTGATGTTGTTCTGTCTGCTGACAATGCGATTCCCCATCTATTGACTGATGAGGATTTAAGAGAAGCATGCCGCAATCTGTATGCCAAACTTGGAAACAAGGGCTTGCTTGTATTGTCCATTAGGGACTATGACGACATCATTCAAAACAAACAGCGTGCAACCGTCCCTAGAGTCATGGACAAAGGAAAACGTATCGTTTTTCAAGTGTGGGATTGGGCTGAAGGTGGGAATCACTATATAACCAACCAATTTATTATGCAAGAGATTGACGGTTCATGGAGGACTGAAGTTAGCAGCACATCCTATAGAGCTTTATTGAGAACGGAATTAAGTGCAATATTGGAGGAAGCGGGATTTGCCGATATCAGGTGGCATATGCCTTCGGAATCAGGTTTCTATCAACCGATTGTGACGGCTAGGAAATCATGAACGAAGCCCACCTGGGTAAAATGAGTTTCCAATATATGAGGAGGAGTTATGGATGGCTAAATTATCAGGTCCCGAACAAGTCGTGGAGTATCTTCACGATCTTGAGCATCCACTCAAGGCTGAAATTGAGGAAGTAAGAAGCTTCATATTAAGCGTCGATGATCACATATCCGAGCAGATCAAATGGAATGCACCCAGCTTCTGCGTTCAGGGAGAAGACAGGATCACTTTGAATTTGCAGGGGAAAGGCTTCTTTCGCATCATTTTTCATTGTGGGCCAAAAGTTCAAAATCATGACATCAAGGGATCCATGCCTGAGGATACTCTATTGGAATGGGCCTCTAATGATCGGGCAATCGTGAAAATATTCAATTTAGACGATCTGGAGGAGAAGAAAGAGCAATTAAGAAAAGTCATCGTTAGATGGATTGAAGCGACGAGTAATTAAGCAGGGATTTATGGGGTTGTCGTTTTAACGCTATAAGATGCTTTTAAGTGAAGGGGTGATTCCGTTGAATAAAGTGATAGATTATTATAATGCCTTTGATGAATGGGGGCGCTTGGATAGGGAGCCCATTGAGTTTGTTGTCAATTTGCATCATATCCTCAGTATGTTGCCTGAGAAAGGGCATGTGCTGGATAACGGTGCGGGACCAGGGAAGTATTCCATGGAATTAGCGAAGAACGGTTACGATGTGACCTTAACAGACCTTACACCAAGATTAGTCGAGATTGCGGCTGCAAAAGCCGAGGAACTTAGGTTAACCGACAAGTTCAAAGGGTTTCACCGTGCCAATGCCAACGATCTTAGCCTATTTCAAGATGGGTTGTTTGACGCCGCACTCATGATGGGACCTTTATATCATTTGCAGACAGAACAGGATCGGTCTACGGCTGTCCGGGAATTGTATCGCGTTACACAAGCGGGAGGCTACGTCTTTGTGGCATTCATGACTCGAATTCGGCATCTGATGACCTCATTATCATTTCCGGAACATTGGAAACCGAATGATAATATCAGCAGCATTAAAGAATTTGTTAGGACCGGGATATTCAATCATAGGGATGAAGGAAGATTTACCGGTGCGTATTATTACAACTTGGAGGACATTAAGCCGTTCATGGAATCGCATGGCTTCGAGACGATTAAATTGATAGGTTCGTCAAGTATAGCAGGTTCCTTCAAAGTAGAGCAGTTCGATTATTGGCGGTCTCGTGGGGAAGAGGAATTCCAAGAAGTAATGAACCTGATCTACCAGGAAGCGGAGAATCCAAGCATTTTGGGAGTCTCGTCACATTTATTGTATATTGGGAAGAAACGATAAGACTGATTTAATATTTGTAATGGAAAAGAAGCATGAGCGAAGACTTCGAGAAAAATATAGCAGCGAGCTTAACAGTAAGAGAATTATTCGACTTGATATTCCTGATGAGTACACGTTTATGGATGAAGAAGTCATTGAAGTTTTAAAGAATAGAGTGTCAGAGTACTCGAAGTCCCTGATACTTTTTTTGAATATTAGTTGAATGACTCAGGAGGATAGTTGATGAAAAAGGTAGTTGCAGGTGGGTTTTTATTAATAAGTGGAATTATACTTTACTTAAGTGTGCATATACCGGCAGCATTATTCGCTTCTAAATTAGGCAGCTGGACAACTCCTCCTGGTAGGCTAGGTACAGCCTTAGCAGAAATGGGAGCAGTAGCAACAATCAATGGATCTATTATTCTAATAATTAGTGGTGTAGTCGTGATTTTATGGGGAGCTTTTGAGGAAGAACTGATAAGACTTTACAAGTACAGCAAACGACGAAGCGACATAGAGAAAAGTGCAAATGAGCACACCCATTAATTCAATGCGATTTTTACAAGTCCAGATTTTGAGGTGTGATCTTGCACAAGGAAGGGACGTACACCATGAACAACATGATCGTTCACGAAGTTGCCGACCTGGGTGCAGTAGACATTACCGAGCTCTTGACTGAAAGTAAGGAAGAAGGATTCAGGAATATCCATAGGCTAGTGAATGAATATAATGAGGGTATGAATACGTTTCAGCATGAAGATGAAGCCTTGTTTGAATGTCGGGTTGGTCATAGAGTCATCGGCATTTGCGGGTTAAATCGTGATCCGTATTCTGGCGGAAGCATAGGCAGGATTCGCAGACTGTATGTGTTAAAGGAATTTCGGCGTCTTGGAGCCGGGAGAAGGTTGGTGGAAGCGGTAATTCATAAGGCCAGCAGCCATTACACTAAACTCGTGTTGAAAACGGACAATCCCAAGGCGGCTGAATTTTATAAGAATCTAGGTTTTAAGGGAATTGCGGATGATGAACTAGTCACGCATGAACTTGATTTATGATGGTATCACTGATGTCCCGCCGCGATCTGATAGAGAGCTTTCAACGGTAAGAAAGACTGCCATGAAGGCAGCCTTCCTTACCCCTCATATGCTTGCTGTAACGTCTGCATGTCGATTTTTGATCTCGTCTGGAGTAAAGCTTTCATAACTCGTTCCGATTTTGCCGGATCGGGATCGGTTATCATTTCACTTAAGTTAGCCGGGACAATCTGCCACGATACACCGAACTTGTCCTTCAACCAGCCGCATACTTGTGCTTTTTCGTCCCCGCCCTCAGACAGCTTCTCCCAATAATAATCCAGTTCTTCTTGTGTCTCGCAATGCACAATAAACGATATGGCTTCGTTGAATTTGAAATGTGGACCGCCGTTGAGTGCAACGAAGTGTTGTCCCTCCAACAGGAATTCCACAGTCATTATTGCACCTTCGGCAAATTCATGATTGTCATTCTTCGCTGCACCATAGCGCGTGATACGTTCGATCTGCGAATCTTTAAAAATAGAGACGTAATGCTGGGCTGCTTCCTCGGCGTGGTGATCAAACCACAAGTTTGGCGAAATCTTTTGGACTCTATTCTTCATAATTCCAACTCCTTCATCACAGATAATAGAATGTAATGCAATCGTATCATACCCTTCTTATCATGATTTCTTGCCGATTGCGATTTATTCCTGCTGCTTATGAATTTCACTTAACAATTCATTTAGGAAATTGTGTGAATGTTGCAGGATAACGGAAGTCTCATGTGAAATCCATTAGGTATAGACGATATATGAATACCAATAGGCGACTGGGGTGACTAGTGATGATTGAGGTGCTATTGCGAGATGTATTCGAAGATGATGATCTTGCTATATTTTTCGAGCAACAACGGGACCCGGAGGCGAACTACATGGCGGCTTTTACAGCAAAAGATCCTTCGGATAAGGCAGCCTTTGATGCGCATTGGGCCAAAATCTTAGGGGATGAGAGCATCATCAAGAAGACGGTTCAATATGAGGGACAAGTAGCCGGGCAGATTGTATTCTTCGAACATATGGGTCAGCCCGAGGTCAGCTACTGGATAGGGCGCGAATACTGGGGAAGAGGCATAGCGACTAGAGCCCTTTCGTTATTTCTCAAAGATATCAAAACACGTCCATTATACGCACGTGCAGTAAAAGATCATACCGCCTCTATTCGGATTTTGGGAAAAAACGGCTTCATCATCTGGGGGGAAGATAAGGGTTATGCCCATGCTCGTGGTAAAGAAGTGGAAGAATATATTCTCAAGCTTTCTTTTTAAGAATAACGGAGGTTAAAACAATGAGTGGAAGTCATTTCATAATCACGGGAACTTCAAAAGGAATCGGCGAGCAGCTGGCCCACATGCTTCTAGAGAAGGGCCATGTCGTGCACGGGATAGCGAGAGGAACGACCGGGAGATTGAGCAGCTACCCTAATTACCGACACCATGTGTATAATCTGAGCGAGACATCAGGGCTTGTGTCTACTGCACGGCGAAGGCCGGAATCAACATGTTTACGCAGAGTGTTGGAGCCGAGCAAAAGAACCGGCAGAACCCGGTGGAGATCATTGCGGTCAACCCTGGAATGGTGGATACGGAAATGCAAAGACTGGCCAGAGGAAAAAATGAACAGGAGTTTGAAATGGCCAAGGCTTTCGCTCATGCGTTTGAGTCAGGACAGCTCCTATCTACAGAGGAAGTCGGGATGCATCTGTTACATATCATCGACAAGGATTTTGAACCCGGAAGCATTGTGAATTATGACGAAATCTAAGGGACCTTGTGAAAGTTGAGGTATATCTTATCTATTGGAGGCTGTTGTCATGATGATGCCAACCCATATCGTCGCTGTAGGCGGCGTGGTTGAGAATGAATGCGGTGAAATTTTGTTGGTGAAGGACCGTAGCGGCTGGGTTTTTCCAGGTGGACAGGTGGAAGCCGGAGAAAATCTAGTGGATGCATTGATAAGAGAAATCAAAGAGGAGAGCGGCATGGATACCATCGTTTCTCATCTGATCGGCGTCTATTCCAATACATCAACCTATCCGGGACATAGCGGCGTCGCTGTGGTTCCAACGAAAGTGATGATGGATTTTGTGTGTAAGCCTACAGGGGGAGAACTGAGCATTTCGGATGAAACGACGGACAGTCGTTGGATCGCTAAGGATGAAGTACTCCAATACATTACGGCCCCGGCCATTCGAACGCGATTTCAGGCTTACTTGGATTTTAATCGAGAGGTCGTCTATATGGAATATATTACGAAACCGGAGTTTGAAATTAAGCTGAGACGGAATATATAAGGGCTTTGTAATGGTCAATCATGTATCGAAAGGAAAACTTGCATGGAAGAAGTCATTGTAACACCATACAATCCGGACTGGAAGAATGAGTTTGAACGGGAACAAGATAAAATTAGGTTGGCTTTGAAGGGGCTTGACGTACACATCGAACATATCGGGAGTACGTCAGTGATGGGCTTAGGATCGAAACCGACCATTGACATCATGGCTGGTGTTTTGAGTTTAACATCAGTAAATGAACATTATATAGAGAATCTGGCCAGACTCGGGTATGAATACGTGTTTAAACCGGAGTTTCCGGAGCGACTCTTCTTTCGAAGAGGGCCATGGCGGGCGGGGACGCATCATCTACATATTTACAAATACAAGGGTCCGCAGTGGAATGACCAAATTTTATTCAGAGAATATTTAAAGAACCATCCGGACACCAGGGATCAGTACTATGCCTTAAAAAAAGTTCTGGAAAGCCAATATAAACATGACCGCGTGGCCTATACCAACGGCAAGGCTGATTTCATTCGTGAAGTGATCCAAAAGGCAAGGTTGGATAGACAGTTAGAATCTTGATGCTGAAAGGGAGTAAAGATGATGTCCGAATATTACTGGGATTCCAAAATCGATTACCTGAGGAATACCAGATGGTTATATTACAATGACGACTACCTGGAGTTTTTGATTAAGAAGGTCTGGAAAATGCATGCTCCCGTTAACATTGTGGATTACGGTTGTGGTTACGGGTATCTTGGACTGAAGCTGCTCCCGCTTTTACCCGATGGGTCAACCTACACAGGTATAGACAAAGGTGAAGATTTGATCAAGGAAGCAAGGGAGGTTTTTGACAAGCTGCCATATTCCGTTGAGTTTATTCAAGGAGATATAGAGGAAATCAAGGTGCACCGTCAGTATGACATTGCGTTCTGTCACGCGTTTTTATTACATATGAAGAGTCCCCGGGATATCCTTCAGAAAATGATCGACAGTGTACTGGACGGCGGCAGAATCATTTGTTTTGAGCCCCATTGGATCGCCAATGCGGCGAATTACGGCTTCGATGAGGTCCAGCATTCTGAAGTTGTCCGTCTCGGCATATTACAGAAGCTGTATGAAGTGGACGCCAGCCGCAGCGGCAAAAACGGGAACATCGGCATGAGGCTCCCTATTCTTCTAAGTCAGCTGGGATTACGGAATGTGGAATGCCGAGTAAGTGACAAGGTGAACTTTTTGGATCAGAATATGGATGCAGCCAGCAAAGAACGGCTGTATCAATCCCTAAGAGAAGAGGGGATCGGCCAAGAGCCCGATGAACCTTCAATGATAATGGAGCAGCTGGTACAGAGAGGTTTAACAGCGGAGGAAGCGCAGGAGCAATACGCAGCTGAACAGAGGTTGTTTCAGGAGTTTGTTAGCGACTCGTGGTTAACTTACGCGCCGAATATGAAGATTTCTTTTGGCACGGTTAGTCGAGAAATGAATTGATTTCGTATAAGGAGAGAGTTGCGTGAACACTGATATGATCATGGGGGTCAACGAATGAATAGGAGATTACAGGTGCGTGGGACTCAACTTTACGTTGAGGATTACAATGATTCCAATGAAAAAGTATTGCTGTATTTACATGGAGGACCGGGTGCAAGCTGTGTTGATTTTTGCTATCACCAAGCCGAGGCATTAGCATCTCATGTTCGGGTGGTCGCTTTTGATCAAAGAGGTGTTCTCCGCTCTGATCCGTTAGCAACGGATGAACCCTTTCAACTACAGGATATCATTGAAGATTGCGAAGCCTTGCGAATTCAGCTAGGTATTAAAAAATGGACGGTGTTAGGACATTCTTTTGGAGGGTTAGTTGCATTGAGATACGCACTGCAGTATCCTCACTCCGTTCATAAAGTGATTTTTGAATCACCTTGCTTTGATGCTCAAAGCTCGATGAGAGCCTTAATCTCGGGAGCACTAAAACTCTATCATTCGTTAGAAGATTCGGTAGGGGTGAAGCAATGTAAGCAATATCTTGAAGGCCCATATTCGGCAAGTGAGCTATGGAGCGCATGGAGTAGTATCGGAAAAGGATTAGGGGACAAAAGAGATGAGTTGTATTTCCATGGAATTCGCCCTGATACATATAATGAGATCATTCATAATATGATCTCCGATGAAAGCATGTGGGATAAGAATCATCGGCATGCAGCAAAATTAGAGGAAGAGGGGAGTTTTTTGCAGAGCTTGATTCCTGATCTGTCCAAACTGACTCAGCCTTCTCTTCTGATTACAGGTGTTTTTGATTTTGTTTGTTGTGCTGAACAGCAACAAGCTTATCGTGACAGAGTTAAGAACGGTAAGGTTGCTGTTTTTGAAGGAAGTGGACACTTCCCAAGATTAGAGGAGCCAGATAAATATACATATGAGGTTTTGAAATTTATTACAGATAAAGATGACGTGAACAATGATCGAATTTAAGGAGCCCTATGAAAATTGGATTGGTAAGACATTTTAAAGTTATACATCAACTCGATAGGAATTGGGTGTCGTCGGACCAGTTCAATTCTTGGGTGGAGGCTTATAACAACGCTGAAATAGAACAAGCAGACCTTAACGATAGCTTCTCGGAATGGAATGTCTGCATATCCAGTGATTTATCCCGAGCCATTCAGACAGCGGAAACGATATATCCAGGCCCTATCATCGCAACGAATCGATTAAGAGAGATTGAGGTTCAATCGATTCATCCTTTGGGAAATCTAAAGCTGCATTACTACATGTGGTTGCTGATGGGGCGTTTGGCTTGGTATTTTTCTCATAGCTCACAAGTGGAGAGGAGATCCGAGACCTTGGATCGAGCTAAGGAGATTTTAGATTGGATTGAAGAACGTTACCGCAATCGCAACGTATTAGTGGTTAGCCATGGCGCATTCATGAAAGTGCTGACTCAGGAATTGTCCAGAAGAGGTTATCGAGGCAAGGGATTTGTAAAACCTAGGAATGGTGCCATGTATATTTTTGAAAAATAAGCGGGTAGAACGTTGATGAGACCCAGAATGAATGATCAATCTTTACGAAAAAGAACAGGCCTACAACGATTGCCTCCAATAATAGATCGCCAATTGGGTCCTGTCCCGGAGCTCCAGCTTATCCAGTATAATCGAGAGCGTATTGCGAACGGTTCCCTCACTGATAAATAATTGCTCGGCAATCTCTCGATTCGAGCAGCCTAAGGCAACCAACCCCAGAATATCGTTTTCCCGTGGGGTAAGGTCGGCACGATTCTCTTTTTCGGGCAGCATCAAGGTTTTCAGCACATTGGCGTCCACAACGGAAGTGCCGGAAGCCAATGCACGCAGCTGTTGTGCCATACTGGTGACCTGCGTCGATTTCAGCATGTACCCTTCGGCTCCGGCCAGCAGCGCCAAACGGATACTATGCTCATCTTGAAACGTGGTCAGCATCATAATCCGCACTTGGGGCCATTTCTGCTTAATTTGCCGCACCGCTTGGATTCCGTCCATACCAGGCATCCGAATATCCATTAGGATAATATCCGGCAGGACCTCTTCACAGCATTGAATGGCTGCGGCACCGTCATTAGCGGTGGCGGTCACTTCCATATCCGGTTCTCTGGTTAGAAGCAGCCGGAGACTCTGGCATACCAATGGATCATCATCCACAATGAGTATGTTCATCGAATGCCTTCCTTTCCCATAGGTAGTACGCAGACCAATTGAAAGCCGTTGGAAGTATTTGTGGATATATTGCCGCCTGCCGCCTGGGCTCTTTGTCTTAGGTTGCGGAGACCCGTTCCAGGCTGCGAGGATGAATCCAAAGCGCCATCGTTCCGGACGCTTAACCGCACGATATGTTCATTGACGTCCAACGATACTTCAACGTGTTTGGTTTTGGAATGACGAACCGCATTGGTCAAGGCTTCCTTCAGACAAGAATTCAGGATGACCCACAGATGTGCGGCTATACGGGATGTATCTCCATAGATTTGAAGCTGAACGGGCAAAGCTTTGAAATTACGGCAGATCTCCTCCAGACTCCGGATACCGGTCGCTTGGACAGGCTGCATATTGTGGACCGTTTCCCGCAGCTCCAGGGCGCTGCTCGACAATCGCATTTGTGCTTGAGCAAACATGTCTTCCGCTTGCGGGTCATTCTCTCTCCATAATGTTTCGAAAGCTTGAAAGGCCAACATCGCGGCTGTTAATTCATGGCCGACTTCATCATGCAGCTTCTGAGAGATACGATGGCGCTCTCTCAGCTCTGCAAGCTGAGCCGCTTGCACATTGGCCATAAGCAGCTCACCCTTCAATATTTCCAACTCGTAGCGATCGCGACGCTCCTGATCTGCCTTCAACCGATAATGATGGATTTGTTTAGACCAGCATAAAACGATCCATCCCGCAAATGAAGCTTGAACGAGCATGAGAAGAAGCGGAAGGTCAGGATCGACATAGCCGATAACAAGCGCTGCCAGAATAGGCAGGGAAAATAGCGGTTGACCGGCAAGCATGGTCTCAAATAGCGGCAGAGCCAGTCCGAAGCCAGCCTCCGGCCAGAAAGGAATGATGGACATGCATAGAATCTGGTCGACCAGTGTTGTCCATGAAGGAAGGGAAAACCGCCATCGGGCTAACGCCAGGATCACTAAGGCAAAGATCAGGATGAACCCTTCGGTCCCGGCATCTCCCATAAACCAAAGAGCGGCCAGAAGCAGTAGGGCAAATATTCTCCAAATCACTACGGCTATGCTCGGGGACCACGAATCGGTATAGCTTTTCATGAAAACCTCCCATGGCACACGTTCTCTACTCCCCATATCGTAACATATTCTTCAAGCCAGTTTCCTTCTGCTGCCAATCAGCATAAAAGCGATCGCAAACAACAGCAGGATCCCGAGCGGAGTGAGTTGTTCCGCGAACAAGCCCCCGTTCCTAGCCAGCATGATTCCCTCATGGAGCCAATAGGTCGGGGATAACATGGCGATTTTCTGCAATAATGCAGGCATAGCCTGAATGGGAAATAAGGTTCCTCCGAGCAACGCCATGACCATGATGATTCCCAGCATGACGGCCGTAGAGGATTCAGGCTGGCGGAACATGGAGCACCAAGCGAGAGAGAAGCTAATAGCGGTGACCGAGAACACACTGAACATACTGAAGAGTTGAATCAGACTACCAAAAATATCGGCATGCAGCAACCAGGCGCCGATCGTGACCACGGCACTTTGTCCTACGAGCAGCAGAGCGAAAGCAAGCAGATTCAGCGATAAATACTTGAAGTGGGTCACCGGTGCAACGCCGATCCGGGTCAGAATTTTATTCTTCCGATCCTCCATGATCATATGAACTAGTTTGGAGGCAGAGAATAACAGCAGTACTCCATAGAAGTGATACCCTAGCGGTAAGCCATGCCAACCGCCCACCGGGAGGACAACGACGCCTGCGGGAAGGCCTAACAGCAAAATAAGATTGGGCAGGCTGCGAACGCTCCGAATGAGCGCAAAGTTAAATATCGTCAAGCGAGCTTCCTCCTCCCAAGCCATGCGCTGATCATCATGCATATCACGGTTAAGGCTAACAGCAATAGGATGCTAAGATACGCTTTCCCTTGCCCGCCATCGGCAAGCATCTCCAGGATGGCCATCTTTCCGAGGGTTACCGGATTTCCATAGGACGACATGAACTCAAAGAGACGATGATCCGGAAGAGGGAACATGAATCCGGTCAAGAGGATGAAGCCGATTCCGAGGATTTCAGATACCCTTTCAGCCAATTTTACGTTATGGATGGATAATGTCAGCAGCAGATGTACGGACTGTGCAAACAAGGAAAAAATAATAAAAACCAGCAAGACCCAGCCGAGCGATCCCCACGCGACGCCGAACACCCAGGTTGTGAATAACACCAAGACCAATCCTTGCAAGGTACTGAAGAGCGTGCAGGCAAGAATAAGAGAGCTTGAATAGACCGTTACGTTAATAGGGAGCGAATACATTCTCCATTTCCGGGTTTTAAGTAAATCCATATCCAAATAGCTCATCAAATACGTGCCGCCAAAAAACTGAACGCCCATAATGGTCGTAACGACTGTCAAGTCCAGCGGAGGAACACCCTTCATGCCTTCATAGGGTCCAATGACGACACCCAGCACGGTAATGACGACCAGTGGAAGGACCACCAGAAGCAGCTGCCCGATGGGTTCGCGAATCAGGCGAAGCAAGGAGAAGTACGTCATCCTGAATAGAAGCATGTTAAGTCCCCTCCGTGTCACGTAATTGCTTACCGGTAAGCGTAAGGAATACGTCTTCAAGCGTGGGTTTCTCTGCATGGATGGATATGACGCCACCCGCGCTTTTGGCCAACGACAGGATACGATCCAGATTCCCGGCGCCTGCTCGAGATAAGATCTGAATTTGCGTCCCTGTCAAAATCACTTGCTTGACTCCGTCTAGCTGTTTAATGCTGTTTATGAGATCCTCTGTCAGCTCCACGACTTCCAGCTTGATCTTCTCTTCATGGTGGATGTTCTTTACCAACTCATCGATCGTCCCCTGTGCGATGACGTGGCCTTGGTCCAAAATCACGACGCGGGACGCGAGGGACTGTACCTCTTCCATGTAATGGGTTGTATAGAGAATGGTCGTCCCCCTTTTTTTCAGTTCGCGTACCGATTCCAGGATGTGATTTCTGGATTGGGGGTCGATTCCAACCGTGGGTTCGTCCATGATCAGGAGCCTGGGCCTGTGAATGATAGAGCAGGCGATATTCAGCCTCCGCTTCATTCCCCCGGAAAATTTGGAAGGGCGTTTATGGGCTTGATCCGTTAATCCAACGAACTGGAGCGTTTCGGTGATTTGTCTTTTCAGTTCAGTGCCTCTTAACCCATATATTCCACCGAAAAAGGCGAGATTCTCTTGCGCGGTAAGATCCTCAAAAACGGTGACATCCTGCGTGACCAGTCCAATTTTTCGTTTGACCTCCAGCATAGGGCCGCTTAGCCGTTTACCAAACAGCTCGATGCTTCCGGAATCGATGCCAATTAAACCGGATAACGCATGGATTAATGTGGTTTTACCTGCACCATTCGGTCCAAGAAGGCCGAGTATTTCGCCTTGCCTGATTTCTAGATTGACATGGTCCAAGACAAGCTGATGCCCATAGCGCTTAATGATATGGTTCATGGTAGCGATTGTCATCCGAATCCTCCTTTGCTTGAGTGCTTAGTTTTATTATCGCAACCGGGGGAAAGCGTTCATAGTTACAATTGTAATGAAATCGGCAGGGGACCGCGTGTTGAAATATGATGCCGGATACGTTACCATCATGGAATTAGCAAATGTGTAATCGGCCAACAAAGGAGTCGTATCTGCGATGACCAAGGTACTTGTAGTAGATGATGAGATCAGTATCTCAAGCGCAGTCGCTTATGCGCTGCGAAGGGAAGGATATACGGTTGAGACGGCGGGGGATGGGCAGGAAGCGCTGGAGCGTGTGGTGTCGTTTGATCCTGACGTGATGGTGCTCGATGTCATGATGCCGAAGCTTAGCGGGTACGATGTTTGTCGCAAGCTCGAGGATCGGCAGCGCCCCGCCATTCTGCTGTTGACGGTGAAGGACGATATTGTGGATAAGGTGCTTGGGTTGGAGCTTGGTGCCGATGATTATATGACGAAGCCCTTTGATATGCGGGAAATCATCGCCAGGGTAAAAGCATTGTCCCGAAGAAACCGTACTCCTGAAGCAGTCGGGAAGCAAGCCCCGGAACAGCATGTGATCCGGATAGCCGGACTTACCATGAACCTGTTAAATCGCACCATTCACGCGGAAGGAAAGCCCCTTGAGCTGACGCCGAAGGAGTTTGACCTTATGGCTCTCCTGGCGCGAAATCCGGAGCGGGTATATTCGCGCGAGGCTTTGCTTGAACAGGTATGGGATATGGATTTTGCCGGCGGTACGCGTACGGTAGATATTCACGTCCAGAGATTGCGCAAGAAGCTGGGGAACCAGCATGAAGTAATCCAGACCGTGTATGGCATCGGTTATAAAAGCACGGAGATTCCATCATGAGCAAAAGAAAAGTGCGTTTCGGCTTAAAGTGGAAAGTCGCACTTCTTCTGGCCTTGCTGCTGATCGCCGTTGTTGTTGTTCTAAGCGCATTGGTTCTTGCCGGGATACGGGAGGATCAGCGGGTGCGCCTGGAGCAATCCTTCGCCCATGAAGCAGAAGCAGCCAATCTCAGGGTTCATCAGGAATTACTGACGAATCCTCAAACGCAGCCGGATGATTTTATGGAAAATGTCGGTCAACGGCTAGCGGTCGATCTTGGAACCCAGAGCGGCATGCCGGTGACCCTGTATAAGCTGGATGGTACATTTACAGGGACTTCTCTTCCGTTTCAGCCGAAAATGGATGTACAAGACGCGCTTGCACACACGGCGCAAGGGCGTTCCGCCTATATTACCGATGGTGACCAGCTGCTCTATCTTGCCCCGCTTCGGAATATGGATAAGCCGATCGGAACGATTCAATTCCACGCTTCCCTAACTGAGCAGCACGCTTTCTATGACCGAATCCAGAACCTGTTTATCGTGACAGGCCTTGCGGTGCTGGCCGCCGGCTTCCTGATCGGTTTTCTATACGTCTGGCGGCAGGTGCATGTCATCAGCAGGCTGAACCAGGCTGCGCAGAAGATTGGCGAAGGCGTCTATCTTAGCGAGCCGACGGTTAAGCGAAGCGATGAGCTCGGCGAGCTGGCACAAGGCATATATGAAATGAGCGGGCGAATTTCCTCGTCAGTGAGCCAGCTGACGGAGGAGAAGCTGAAGCTGCTGGATGCCATCGAACGGCTGCAGGAGCTGGAACAACAGCAGAAGCAGTTTATCGGGAATATCAGCCATGAGTTAAAGACGCCGCTGACTTCGATACTGGCTTATGCGGATCTGCTTGAAATGTATCGTGACGATCCCGCGCTGCTCGAGGAAGCCAGAGGACAGATCAGCAAGGAAGCACAGCGTCTACACCGCCTGGTAGAGAAGGCGCTTCAGTTATCGTCCATGGATATTTATGAATTCGAAACCCATGCAGAACACATAGACCTCATGCCGATTCTGCAAGAGGCGGCAGCCCGGTTAGAGGCCAAGGCAGAGCAAACTGGCATTACGATCCAATCCTCCCTAACGGAGGGTAAGGTATGGGCCGATCCGGAGAATCTGATGCACATGGTTCTGAATCTGCTGGATAACGGAATTAAATACAATAGGCCCGGCGGGACCGTCACGCTCTCGAACGAAGTGAAGCAGGATGAGCATGGCCATGATCGGATGGTCATTAAGGTAAGCGATACCGGGATCGGAATCCCGGATGATGCCAGAGAACGGATCTTTGATCCGTTTTATACGGTGAGCAGCGACCGCTCCAGGGTTCACGGAGGGACTGGGCTGGGGCTAGCCCTGGTACGCAATTTGGCGGAGAAGCAGCATGGGTCCGTTCAGCTTGCGGAATCCGGTCCCAGCGGTTCTACGTTTGTGATTGTCTTGCCGATGAATCGGCCACAATCGTCAGAGGTTATTTCGACAGAAGAAAGCTCAGACTTTGAATAGGTCTGGGCTTTTTTTAAAATGTGCATCTTTGTTTACAAGTTCGTTACAAGCTCGATATCGTATCGAGATATTTGCATTCTATACTGAGTTCAACAGGGAAAGAGGCGGCATACTTAGACACATTAGCTGCAGCTGCCGAAGCTCCTTGGGGGATATGCATAGGAGGAACCTGTTATGAAAAATAGATTTGGGAAGTATGGGTTCAAGTTGCTGTCTGTTGTTGCTGTTGCTGCAGCCCTGACGGCCTGCCAGTCCCAGGATCGGTTGACGATTGTGGAACCGGGGAACAGTCAAGCCAGCCAGCCGCCTGTATCGAATGCCGGGGGCAAGACACCGGGAGAACGCAAGCTCACGGTCGTTGACGGGGCGAGCGGGCAGGCAGGTCGGGAAGTGGTCGTGAATCAGACCCACCGGATTGCCTCGTCCAACATTGAGGCATGGCTGTCGGAGAATGAGGTCAAGGTGCTTACAACCAAGCTGATCAAGGAAGCGACCGAAACGGAAGAACCGCAGTATGATTATACCTCCGAAGCAGTGAATGTAAGCACAGGTGAGCGGCGTGAGCTGACGAATCATGAAGAGACGCATCCAGGCGAACATCTTGTCAAAGAAGAGATCTCGCCAGACGGTAAATATAGCTTTATACAGAAATGGAGGGATAAGTACACGGCAGACAATTTCATGAAGGATTTGAGTACCGGCAAGAGCATACCGGTAAAAGGGGACAACTACATGGAGATTGGCGGTTGGCTCGATGCGGACACCTATGTTCTCGCGGCAGGCTCCATGAGCGGCAAGGGGGAGATTCGTCTCATTTCCACGGACGGTACTTACACCACCACCGCCATTGAGGACGAGGACGTTGAAGTTTACAACCAATTCGGAGCGAGTAAAGGCCGGATCTATTATACCGATGTGAATCAGGTGCTTAAGGTCGTTGAACCGGGGCAGTCGAAGCCGGTACATCTCATTGAAAATGTTTGGAGCTTCACCATCTCGCCGGACAGCGAGTACATTGCCGTCTCGACAGCTACCAACACAGGAGGGGACCAGAGCAGCGAACTGCTGATCTATGACGCAGCCGGCAGTTTGCAAGGATCTCTTATTGGAAAAGGCAATTTGATCTCATACTTGTCCTGGTCGCCGGATTCCGCAAGATTAGCCTTCGATGTGTATTCAGAGAATGAGAGCGGGATGAACGGCGTGTATGTGTTCGATACGGCTTCCGGGAAAGTAAGCTGGATGGCGCCTTATTATTCAGCGGTGCATCCTGCGGCCCATCCGGTCTATCCGCTGACTTGGAGTCCATCTGGAAAAAGACTGGGAATTACGATTGACGATAAAGAAGATTTAATTGCGACGCATGTCATTGATTTTCAATAGGGGTATATCGTACTTCATACTATTACTCATCGACTTAGAGATGTTGATGAGACAACGAGAGGAATGGATGAAATGAAACAATTAAAAAAATCAATCGTGGCAGTTGCCGTGCTGGGAATGACGTTAACGGGAGCCGCTGGTGTCTATGCTGGAGCAAACCTGGAGAAAATCTCGGCTTACCTGAATCACAGCATCGGCTTCAAAGTGGACGGTACCGTGTATAATACGGGCAAGAAATTGACTCCGATCACGTATCAGAATACGACGTACTTGCCGGTTCGCGCGATTGCCGATGTACTGGATGTACCCGTGCAATACGATGCGAAGAATAACCAGGTGCTGATTGGAAGTAATCCTGGAAACGGTCAGACGATCGAGCTCACCACCGTTAAATATAGCGATGCCCAACTAAAAGAAATCAAAAGCGCATTCGCGAAATTTGATGGTTTCCAAACACCGTATGCACCAAGTCAGATGGTAAAAGGCGATGTGTATCAGAAGACGGGCGCATCGGCAGATGGCGTTAACATGCTGTTCAAACACATGACGGTATATATCTCCCCAAGAGACTACTCTCATGGATATGACAGCAAACCGGTAACTCTGTCCAATGGGACCAAAGCAAAATGGTATACACCGGATGATACGGACATGTTGGGATTTCAGATCAATGACCGGTTCGTGACGATCAGCTCTCCGGATCATTCTTTAAGCAAAGCACAGCTGGAGAAGGTTGCAGTAAGCGTTGCCCAATTGAAATAAGTATAGAGACAAACCAAAAGGAATAGAGATATGGCTTAGATATGAAAAAGGAAAATCGCGGTTCTTACGAGGAAGCTTGCAGGGGAATGGATACCCTGCAAGCTTTTTTCATTATGAAAGGCTATTCGAGAAAAGATATTTCCTGGGCAATCTAATCTGGCAAAAAGCTGGGGAATCGGAAGGGAGTGAAAATTAGGGATGTACGTAATCAATAAATCTTATTATGATAGGTTTACTCGAATTGGCTTACCATTTCGATGTTATATGAAATATGGGATGATATGAAAAGGGGAGCCGCCATGAATAACATACAAAAATTCATTAAAAAATTTAAATTGAATGTGATTCATATGGATGGTGTTCCGGAGTCTTATAGCTCGGAGGTCTACCGGTTAACCCTGTCGAATCAACAACAAGTATATTTAAAGATCCCATTCAATAAGGTGAAGTTATATCGTGAATTTGCTATGTTGCAACGATTGGCTGGGAAGCTGCCTGTTCCAAGAGTCCATCATTATTGGGAAGGAGATGATGAAGTCACCGGCGCATTGCTGTTAGAATCCATTCCCGGCCTACCCATAACAGGCGTTATCCCGGATAAACTTGCCTATGAAATCGGAATTTTGCAAGCGCAAATGCATTCAGTAAACATGCCGGGGTACGGTTACGATACGCCAGACGGATTTTATGGTTTACCCGATAATAATTGGCGTTCCTATATACGTAGGAATTTTGAAAATTGTAAACCAATATGCCTGGACATATTGGAGCAGGGGCTATATGAGAGATGTGTCGCATATTTTGATAAAGCATATTCAAGTCTTCCAGAACCGGATCCTCCATGTGTTGTGCATTTAGATTTTAGACCGGGAAACCTATTGGTTCAAGATCATAAGATTACAGGCATTATTGATTTTGAGAGCTCCAGAGGAGGGTCATCAGAGATTGATTTCACGAAAGTGAATCGATATATCTGGGCGAGGAATCCAGCTACAAGAGAAATATTTGAAGAAGGTTATAACAGCATTAAAACGTTAATTGATCTTAAGCGAACACTGCCCTTTTATTCATTATATGATTCATTTTGTGGGGTGGCATGGTGTGCCAAACGAGGGATTGATAAACACAAGGCGTTTTTAAATGAAAATCTCGATGAATTAAAGAGCATAACAAACTCACTAGATGAATATATAAGATGACCCCGAGAAAAGAGACAAAAAAGAGCAGCGATAATGCTGCTCTTAATCATAGGTTATGCATTACGCTGTAATAACAGATATCCGCTAATATTGGATGTTCTTTGGCGGAATACGATTTTGAAACCTACATCATTATCTAATAAGCAGGCTAAGGCAGTTCTTAGCAATGCATTCGGCGTCAAATCAGCTCGGCAAGGAGAAGCATCGCCAATGACACGGGCAGCAACGATTCTACGCGCGGAGCCCGCAACAAGAGGGTTTCTTGACCAGCTGATTAATACTAAATCCGGTTGAGGAACAGCGCGGACACGCCCCATTCGATTCACCTCTTTTACTATAGTAGAGTCAGTATATTAAATGACAAGTTGATGAGAAGTGTGCAAAGCAAAAAGCGGAGTTTTACAAAATTAGAGTTGTAACCTAAAACGGACAAAAGGGGATATGTAATGTGAATCCTATAAAAATGAAGGACATGATCGAAGAGTATGTGAGGCTCTACAATTCTTTTGATGTCGAGGGGATGGTAGCTCTTCTGCATAAGGATATTGAATTCAGAAATAGTTCTAGCGGATCGGTGGATGTGGAGACAAAAGGAATCGGGAAATTTCGAGAAATAGCCGAACAGTCCAAGTCGTTATTCTCCTATCGCTGTCAGACTATCGTTGGTTATTCGTTTGAAGATGACAAAGCTCAGGTTGAGATTGACTACGAGGGTATTCTCGCTAAGGATCTGCCCAACGGTATGAAGGCCGGCGATAGAATTCAAATGAAGGGAAATTCCGTATTTGCGTTTAGAGACGATAAGGTAGCAGTGATAGAGGATTATAGTTGATTGGGCTGGATGTATTTTGGAAGAGTTTATATAAAGTCGTTTAATTCCAGGAATATCGCAACTCCATATGGTATTATTTGGTTTAATGTACGCTCGCTTGGGAGGACGATGATATGGACATAGAGTTAAAGCCGGTCAATCGAAAGAACTGGGAAGAAGCATTGGCACTGCAGGTTTTGGACCCACAGCAGGGGTTTGTGCCAGCGGTAGCTGTATCTCTAGCCAAGATCTACATCAAGCCGGATGGTGAACAAGTCGAATACATTCCTTTTGCGATATATGACGGGAACCGAATGGTCGGATTTATCATGCATGCTTATGAAGTGAATACAACCGATGGTTATTGGATCAACGGCTTTTTAATAGATGCAAAAGAACAGGGCAAAGGATATGGCAGAGCAGCTATACTCCAGATGATTACATGGATCCAAAGCCAATTTCCACAATGTGAAGAAATACGCCTGACCGTACATAAGGATAACCGGATAGCGAAAACCTTGTACAGCAATCTAGGTTTTGCGGAAACGGGAAACTGGTTTGGCGATGAGGAAGTTCTGAAGCTGGATGTTCTATCAAATCAAGAAGTTAAGAGAAGGGAGCGTGACGAAATGTCGCAGATCAACATCCATCGAAGCAGTTCTGAAGAAGCGCAAACGGTACGGACGAATTTGATTAAATTTAATGCACAGTTTATCGCAGAAGATTTGCAGCAGAATTACAAGGAGATCAACTTACATATAAAAGATGAGAATGATGAAATCGCAGGCGGTATCAACAGTGTATTTTGCTGGAATTGGATTGAGGTCGATATTCTATGGGTCGATGATCGATTCCGGGGGCGGGGATACGGCTCAAGAATGCTACAGGAGATCGAGAGGATCGCAAGAGAAAAGCAGTGCACATTCATCAAGCTCAATACCTTCAGCTTTCAAGCGCCGGTATTCTACCGTAAACATGGATTTCAAGAGATAACTCGTATTGACGATGCCCCAAGGGGACATCAGCATTATTACTTTATTAAGTATTTGGAGTAGGCGAGTGTTAAAACCAACAACCATCCGAAGGAGCTTGACATGATTAGACTGCAACCCGTTGATAAGGATAATTGGACCGAATGCATTAAACTGAAAGCGAAACCGGAGCAAGAAGGCTTTATTGCCTCTAATCTATATTCGATTGCCCAGTTTCAATTTCTTGAACATTTTGTAGCGATGGCGATTTATGATGGTCAGACGATGATCGGATTCGCGTTGTATGGCTTGGACTCCGATGACGGGAACTATTGGATATACCGTTTCATGATCGACGGGCATTATCAAGGGAAGGGATATGGTAAAGAAGCACTTCGAATCATAATCGAAGAAATCCGGAACAAGCATGACCGGACGGATGTCCTCATGCTAAGTTTTGATCCGAAGAACGAGCTGGCAAGACAGCTTTACGTCAAAGCGGGTTTTGAGGAAATCGGCGTGATGCCGTGGTCTATGGGGGAATCCGTAGCGAAGCTGATGCTGTAAACCCTCAGCCTATATGTATGTGGAGAGGATTATGCTGATATGAAAATCATCGTGACTGGCGGCGCCATCATCCGGGATCATCAAGGGCGCATTTTGCTTCAGAGACGATCGGACTATGGAAACTGGGGTCTTCCCGGCGGCGGTATGGAGGCCGGAGAGTCCGTTGAAGAGACGATGAGACGGGAAGTGCTCGAAGAAACGGGGCTGGTCGTCCGCGATTATGAACTCTATGCGGTCTATAGCGGGCCAAGAATGCAGTATCGATATCCGGACGGAAACGAAGTCGTGTTTGTCATGTTTATTTTTAATGTAACGGTGGATTTGGAAGGGAAGACGGAGGAGCAAGGCAGAGTACTTATACATCACGATGTGAACAACGAGTCGTTGCAGTTGGAATTCAAGGCATTGCATGAGATTGATGTAGAGGATATTAGCTCCGTTCAAAGGCCGGTATTTGAGGATCTGCGCAGCGGGACGACAAGCATTTTAAGAACTTGAAGTAACTAGTGCCATGACAAAAGGGAGTGCAAACTGTATCCAACAGTTGTGCACTCCCTTTATTAGCCTAACTAGAGATCAGTCTCATACCCTAATAATTGAGTAAAGTCTTGAAATGTATCAGCGTAATAATACATAACTTTAATGTTATTATTCTCATCGGTGGCTTTCTGACCCTTGCTTCGGATGATGGGAATGAACTCCGCATAGGATGCGCCATTCAAGGTTATACGAACAGGCTGCTTAGGGTTGCTTAATTGTTCGTAAGTATAAAAGGAAGGCTCCCCGTTCACGTTGATCTGCAAGTCGATTTTCTCTGAAGCCTTCACGGCCAGATAGAATTCCGGTACGGAATCGGGATTCACTAAAGCAAAGTCAGCAACCGGACTTTCTCCGTGCCCTGATGGGGAACCCGCATAGATAAAGTTTCTTGTGCCATTCGGAATGAGATCATCTGCCGATGGTTCCTGGACATAGTCGCTGTCCTCATAATAATCGTAAATACGATGCAGGACGACTGCGGTTTCGGCTAACGTTACCTTTTGATTCGGACGAAAATACCCTTTCGCGTCGGGTTTCATGATGCCGGCCTCGGCAAAGCCGAGCAGGGCATAAGCTTTGACGTAATCGAGATCGGAGGCTAAGGAAGGCCCCCATTTTTTGTCTTGCATCAATCCGATTTCGGGTGCCAACGGCTGATAGGCATACTTCCATTGTTCATATTGCTTGTAGGAATTGAAATATCTCTTGGGGAGATCTTTAATCGCCCGCAGTCTCGCAACCTCCTCACCGTCCGATAACTCCAAGGAATATCCAATATCTTCAAACAGCGCATTCAGCGTGATCAATAAGTCCCAGCGAGTCAGCACTTTCTCCGGTATATACTTGAAGGTTTCATTGCCATAATTGATTTTGTCGGCGGCTCCGATTAATCCGTTCGGCGCTGAAGGTATACTGCCGTATACATCCTTAAAGATCTGGTAGGATGGGTGCCCATCAGGGACGCCGGGAATGTTGATATTCTTATCGGCTTCGACCCGGAAATCGGTAAACAACCGGTGAACCATAAGGGTAAGATCGGATTTGGTCACCATCTTGCCTAACGTTTTTGTCCGATACTCCATATTCTCAAAAACCCCATGAGATCTCAGGAAATCAACGGATTCATTGGCCCAGGCATATTTGGCTTGGCTGGATCCCGCCGCGCTTGCCATGGTTGTCATGCACAACGATAGAATAAGAGTTAAAGATAATAAACGACTCCACCTTCTTAGAAACATTTGAATCCCCCTGTATGTAGTTATGTATTGGATTTATATCCCATCATTGTAGACGACAAATTATGACAAAAGCAATTGTTTTTTCTGAATGCTATCGGGAACTTTGAAAGATAAAGGTATGATTTTGATGGATTTTTTTTCAATGTAACCGTTGACATTACGGAACAAAATGGTAATATTTTAAGTCATTAGATATATCGGTTGAATGGGTACCTGTCGGCTTCCATAGAGGATCATGTAACAACAGGTTTCTGTTATCTTGGATGATGAATGTAATGCAGCCTATCAGCGGAGGAGGTAAGTATGGGAATAGCTTGGTATGACATGATCGCACGAAGGAATGGTGGCTACAAAGGAAGAGCGGTGTGTACCGTAGTCGGAAGGTCGGCAGAAGAGGTGTTTGAGGAGCGGTTAGTGGAGATGCTGCCGCAGTTTCATTCGGCGCTGGACGCAGGCTGCGGGCATGGCGAGTTCACGCTCCGGATGTCCAGGCATGCTGAGAACATCATCGGTTTTGACAATTCCGCTGAGATGATCCGAATCTCCCAATCCTTGCTCGAGAGCAGCGGAATCGGGAATGTGGAATTTGTGTATGCCACAACGAAAACCGAGTTGCCCTTTCAAGACGGACAGTTTGATCTCATCTATGACCGCAGAGGGCCCACCTCGATCCTGGAACATCCCAGGATATTAGCTTCAGGCGGCATCATTATCGGCATACATAATGATGTGACTGCCGTTCGAAGGCGATTGTCGGAGAATGGCTACATGAATGTCGAGATTGAGGAGTATAATGAAGCGATTACGTACTTCCCGAATGCCCGAGAATTTGCATTGTTTCTGTCGGATGCGCCGGGAAATCCCGATTTCACCTTGCCGGAATTGAAGGGTGAACTCGAGGCCAAGATGCGGGAGAATCAGATCGACGGGCAGCTTGGAGTCCGTGAACACAAATACATCTGGAAAGCGATGAAGGTGTGACATCAAATCGTTTATCATACCGAAAAAGGAGTGTTGCGTTATGGATCATGAGTTCAACCGGAAGTGGCTGGAGGACAAATTTGAAAACATCCGCAGCCGTACCTTAAAAGTGTTGGTGCAGTTAAACGATGAGCAAGTCAATTGGCGGCCTAACCATTCCAGTCTGAGCATATCGACGTTGATCAGGCACATTGAAGGTAACATTCAAGAGCGGGTCATGAATGGGATTCTACATCAAGACGTTACGCGGAACCGGGAGGAAGAGTTGACGCAGGTATTTGTCAGCCGGGATGATCTGATTCAGATCGTGAAGAACCGGTTTCAATTCCTGATCGATACGGTAAAATCCATGTCGAGCGAGGACTTTGAACAAGTTCAACCGGTACGCGGTAAAGAACGAAGCAATCTCGACATCCTGCATCAATGCGCCACGCATTATTCCGAGCATATGGGTCAAATTTTTTACATCGCGAAGCAGTGTTTGGCTGTTCAATATAAATCCACATCGATTTAATAAAGTAATTCCCCCTTAGATGGCGCTTTCAGCGATCAAGGGGGGATTTTTATTTTACGGTTGACCTGGAGAAGGGACCTGGTTGGTCTCTTTTTTCTGCATAATGCTCGTCAGCGGTTCGGGCTCCAGATACGTGATCGATTCGTTGACTCCGGCATCCAGCTGACCGTTATTGAACTGGACGCCCACAAGATGCGTGCCGGATGGCGACGAAATGCCCAAGGAGCGTCCATTGGTGGAGGTTCCGTTCAGCCCCTGATTGTTCCCCGGCGTGAAGACGGCCAGCAGTTGAGAAGGCGAGAGCTCATCTCCGGAGGCGCTATAGTTGGCAAGGAACTGCTCCAAACTCAGGTCATAACAGCAAGGCTGCTTCTTGATCCAGATCACCTTGGCTTCATTAGGGCGGATGATGGTGTCGGTGCTGAAGCGATCCTTCGTAATGGTCCAGCGATTGGACTTCGATTTATCGAACGGAAGCGCAGGGTCGTAATAGTAGTAGATTTGATATCCTTCCAGGTCGATTTCCCGGTCATTCGGGTTGTAGATCTCCACATAATTGTAATTCCCTTGCTCGTTCGAGTTAGCGACGATCTCAGTGATGTGCAGAGCCGTGGTCAAGGGCAGCTTGGGCACGGTTTCTTCGGTGGTTTTGTTTGCCTTTTGCAGCATGCCTTCCATCATGACGGGATAATGATCGCTCGGATATTGGCCGTCTTCATTGTAGTTGATAATCTCGCTGTGCAGGACATTCCAGTCTTGGTTATGCAGAATCCAGTCAATCCGGTTTCCGCTGCCGCCGCCCGTAGGGTCCTTATAATTATGGAAGGTTCCCAGGTCATCGTTGGTGCGTTTCTTGGCGGTGACATGTCCGTCCGACAACCCGTTGCTTGTAAAAATCGAATACGTATCGCTTCCCGGAACGGTATTGAAATCGCCGGTCACGACCACAGGGATATCCGAGGCAAAGGCCTTCATTTTGTCGACAATGAGTGCGGCGCTCTTCTGCCGGGAAACCTCGGATTGGTGATCCAGATGCGTGTTGACCATATAAAAGGTTTTGCCGTTCTGAAGATCCTGAAAGCGAACCCAGGTTGCCATCCGCGGAATCTGGTTACCCCAACTGGCGGAGCTGATCGTCTGCGGCGTATCGGACAGCCAGAAGTGAGACTGCTCCAAGGGCTTCAATCGCTCCGTATTATAAAAAATCGCCATGTACTCCCCTAAGTTCCCGCCTTCACGTCCGATTCCAATTCGGTCATATCCCGGCAGATCGTTCTCTATATCAACGATTTGCCGGTGAAGTCCTTCCTGCGTCCCGATGACATCCGGTTTATGCTCCAGAATCAGGTTCTTCGTGACAGGGCGGCGCTTCTCCCAAGGTTGACTGTCATTGGCGGCATAACGCAGATTGAAGCTCATCACGCGCAAAGGTCCTGACGATGCTTCGGCCGTGCTTGCCAGTTCGCCGGAAGCGGATAGCGACGCCGACGTCAAAAATGTAAGCATCATGAACAGGCTGGTGATTTTGGGGATTCTCATTAAAGTTCCTCCTTCGTCATGTGCAAGATGATGTTTCTTCTAAAGCGGGTGTTAAGTAGGTTTATCCTGTCCTCCCTTCCTGATTTGCCCATATCATATCTTATTTTTAGCGGGTTGCGTATTTACAATATTTTAGGTTTTTGCTTTCCTTTTGGATATTCGTGGAGGAAATGGTTGAGTGTATCAGGAATATACCATTATGAATCGAGGTGATTATGGTTTGAAGACATTGAATTACAGTTCAATTTTCAGCTCTTTGATTATCGGGATTTCCATCGTTGCGGCGAGTTTTATACTTCAGGGGACTGAGGGTTCAAAGTCTGTGCCAGCTGTTACGGATGAAGCCAACTTGGTGCAATCTGAAAGTCCGTTAATGACTCTTGAACAAACCGCTGAATTCTTGGATCTTACCGAGCACCAGGTGAAGAATATCATCTCCTCCGATAATGCGCAAAGAGGGCAGGGGGCTGCTGCGGGTTCGCCGTTTCCTTATATTGTGGTGCAAAACGAAATCTATATTAGCAAAATGGGGCTTGTCTCATGGCTTGAAGAGGCTACACGGGAAAGAAGGGTATATTGATATTGCGATCATTACGATCTAAGGCCCTGCCGGATTGCACGTTGTGTGTGTTAACGGTAGAATGATGTTAATCAGCCAATATTTCATACAAGAACCCTCCTCGTGTTTACGCCAAAGGTGGGTTCTGTTTGTTTATGATCATGTGCAAAGGAATGTGGATATGACGGAAAATGGAAATGTTCTTGTGGTCAGCGTTACCCTTTTTCAAGGGGATCAAGTGCTCATCATCCAAGAAAATAAACCTTCGGTGCGGGATACCTGGACCTTCCCGGGAGGGCGCATCGAGCCTGGGGAAGCTATGTTTGAGGCGGCTATAAGAGAAGTGAAGGAAGAGACGGGTTATGACGTCCAGTTGACAAGCACTACAGGCGTGTATCCATTTATCAGCAGCTTGAATCACCCTGTTATTATGTTTCATTTTACCGGAGAAGTGGTGGGGGCTCGCTTCAATTGGGAGCTGGCGAGATTAAGGATAGCCGGTGGGTTAAGCTGCCCGATATCCTGGCGGATGACAGCATGGAATTCCGGGATGCTGCCGTGATGAGACAGATTGTGGAGAATCTCAAGAATGGCGTTCAGCACTCGCTTGAATTGTTTCATCCGTCTTTGCTTCTAACTTCAAGCGAATCGCATAATCATATTTCTTAGCGTGTCATTTTGTATTTTTTCTGAATAAAGGAGTGAAAGAGGGATGAGCCTATCGGGATTCCTTTTCGGAGTTTTAATAGAAACACAGATCGTTTGTTGTCTGGATTTGTAGAATACGATGATGTATCGAGGAGGTAAGGAAGTGGCCAGTATCCGTTTTCCCCTGGGTTCCTTTGAGCCGAAGGTGGAGCCGACATTGGAGGAGAGGCAGAGGTTTATACAACAGATACCTTCAATCGTACCGACGCTCCGGCAAATCATAATGAAATGCCCCCTTTCCCAGCTGCATATGCCTTATCGTGAACAAGGGTGGAGCATTCAGCAAATCGTGCACCATCTGGCTGATAACGACATGAACGCATACTTGCGATTTAAACGTGCATTGACCGAGGAGGAGCCGGCGGCAAACTCGTACCGGGAGGATTTATGGGCTGAATTGAGTGATTACACGGAGGTTCCCATTGAGAACTCGCTTACGCTTCTGGAAACACTTCATTTTCGTTTTCTTATCCTGCTTAAGGACTTACAGCCCGAGGATTTCAAAAGAACCATGAGAACTCAAGTGCTCGGCAGCATTACCCTGGATATCGCGCTGCAGCGATTTGTGTGGCACAACCAGCATCATATCGCGCAGATTACATCCATATTAAACCGTGAAAACGCGAAGTTACATAAGGAGTGAGCCCAATTGAGCTGGAGATCCAAGTATGCTTATGGAGGCATTGTGTTCAATCAGAATCAAGAGGTCCTCATGAGAAGTCCGAGCGGCCATTGGGGCGGCTATGTTTGGACCTTCGCCAAAGGCGGTGCTGAATTAAGCGATAGCTCCCCGGAAGAAACCGCAATCCGGGAAGTGTTAGAGGAGACAGGTTATACATGCAGCATTATCGCAGCCATTCCGGGTGAATATGAATCGGGTACATGCGTGACGAAGTATTTTTTGATGAGGCCGGATGTGTGGAGCGCCCATTATGATGGGGAAACGCAGGAAATCAAGTGGGTCAGCGTGGAGCAGGCCCTTGAAATGATAGAATTAACATCAAGCCCAAAAGGTAGGCAGCGCGATACAGATGCTTTAATCAGCGCGATACATACGATGAGGGCATTGATCATAGAGAACAGGTTCTAAATCATCCATTTTGCTTGGAATCCAAAGGAGTTTTCAAATATGGGAATGTCAGATTACTATAAGGATCTAAGAGAAAAGATCGGAGACCAGTTAATATTTATGCCGTCCGTTGCTGGCATTATCCGCAATGATCAGGATTTTATTTTATTTGGAAGAAAGCATCGCGAAGATGTATGGGGACTAGTGGCCGGTGCCATCGAGCTGGGAGAATCCCCTGCAGAGGCAATGGTTCGCGAAGCGAAGGAAGAAACCGGGCTAGATATCGTACCTGAACGAATCCTTGGGGTATATGGTGGAAAAGAACGCCGATATACGTACAGCAACGGACATCAAGTGGAGTACCTCACGATTGTGTTCGAGTGCCGCATCATTTCGGGTGAGTTGGATCGTGAGAATGACGAGTTTGCCGAACTCGTATTCTTTCCAGAGCATCAACTTCCGCCCACGGCTTTAAAATATCCCGAGCATATTTTCATCAAAGCGAATGGAGAGCGGGCTCATTTCTGACAGAAAGCAGGTCCCCTATGACGTTAAAAGCGATAATCTTTGATCTGGATGAGACGTTGACGGACAGAAGGGCTGCCATTGACTCGTTCATTCTGCGATTAATTGCCCGATATTTCCCGGATTCCGATGAAGATACTCAGCTTAGGATAGCCAAGCGATTTAAGGAAGCGGATCATAACGGCTACCGGGATAAGCGGGAGGTGTATGAGATGCTGGTCGAGCATCTTCAGTGGGTGAATCCGCCGACGGCCGATGAATACCTGACATTTTTCAGGGAAGAAATCCCGCTTTGCATCCAGCCGATGGATCAGCTGTTTCCCGTACTGCGTCATTTGAAGTCTAAGGGGCTGAGGCTTGGGATCATCACCAATGGAACCGTCCAAGTTCAAGAGGGGAAGATCCGTCAACTGGGTATACGCAAGTACTTCAATTCCATCGTGATTTCCGAAGAGGTTGGCGTCAAAAAACCGGATCCAAGAATCTATATGAGGGCTTTAGATCTGCTTAACGTACTGCCATCAGAGACGTGGTTCGTCGGCGACCATCCGCATAACGATATCATCGGAGCAGCGCAATGCGGTATCAAACCCATATGGTTTACGCGAGATGGAAGCTGGGACTACTCCGAAGGAGTAAAGCCGTATAGGTCCATACATAAGCTGGAAGAATTGATTCGTATTTATACCGAACACCATAAAAGCTAGCAATGAAGGTAGAGTCCTGTGTCGGAGGTGCATCTATTGAAGCGATTTAAAAGTGATAATGGACAAAAGCTCGTCTATGAATCCTATGACCGCCTGATGGCGGGATGGACGGTACCTTACCAGCAGCATAAAATAACCACCTCGTACGGGATAACTCACGTAATAACGGCAGGTTCATCGGACCTCCCCCCGCTGCTGTTATTGCATGGAACGGGCGATAACGTCGCCATGATGTGGATATATAATGTGGCGGAGTTATCCCGGAAATTCCATATCGTCGCCGTGGATAATATCGGAGGTTCGGGGAAAAGCGAGCCGAACGATCGGTATGCACATGACTTTAATCAGGCAAAATGGTTGGACGAGATCCTTGAAGCTATGAATGTAGATGCAGTCTATATCGCCGGCGTATCCTATGGAGCTTATTTGGCCTACCACTACGCCATCGCGTGACCGGATCGGGTCAAAAAGATTGTATGCTTGGCTGGCGGCATTGCCGGAAGTCAATCTGAGCTGATGGGCAAAATGATGCGGGCTTTTCTGCCGGAAGCCCTGTTCCCTTCAGAACGGAGTGTGCGTAAACTGCTACGCAAGCTGTGCGGCACGAATGTAGATGCATTTGAGAACAACCCGGAGCTGTTGCAACACTGGTTCTATCTGTTGAAGTATTTCAATAATCGGTCCATGATGAAGCATACCATTACCATCCATTCGTCTGCCGACATTCAGGTTATTCGCAGCAAGTCCTTGTTCGTTATTGGCGAGCAAGATTTGCTCAGTTATTATCCGAAGGCGGTTGCCAGACTGGAGGCGAATGGGATGCGTTACCGCATCGTTAATGGCGCGGGTCACGCGATCAATCATGAGATGCCGGAGCTCGTTCATGAAGAGATTACAGGCTTTTGCAGGGAAGCTTGAGGGGAGGGGGATGATCATTGAAGATGAAACGATTCACCTGGCTGTTTATAAGTGCATTAATCTGTCTGCTCGTGGTTCTATTCGGGAATGCGATGACACCTAAACTCGGCACCAGTTCGGGTAATGGCAATCCTGCCATCCTGCTGTTCATCCCTCTGAGCATACTTTTTCTTGTTCTGGTCAATCAATGGATTCGTGTCTTCAAAGATGTGAAGATGTCCCTCAGCTCGTTAAGTTTGTTGATCTTTACCCTGGCTGGCTATATCATAGCGGGTTATGTATATCAGCTCCGAAGACTCGAAATCTATAGACAAATTCAAGCGGAAGCATTCGAATCGGAATATGGTAAAGTCGATTGGGCTCATATCGAATCCATCACGTCCGGTATTTTATCGATCCATATGAATAATCAATTCTTTAATGTAAACACGTACTTCATGATGGTGGCCTTCTCGCTTCTATTGTGTTTCGGGTACAAGTTGATCCAAGGACTCATGAACAGAAGTCAAGGAACCTCTGCGAAGAATTAGCTCAGATAGGAGGAGCATGTTATGTCGACAAACGGGATTTACGATAAGCAGGCCGAAGCTTATGAGGCCATGATTAGCAAGCAGCCTGATTTATCGGGAGTTATTTATGAAAAAAGACCATTCGAGGGGCTGGATGTACTTGACTTGGGGGCAGGATCAGGACGATTATCCATGCTGCTAGCCGGAGACGCCAGATCTTTGATATGTACTGACATAGCGCAGCCGATGCTGGATATTTTGGATGATAAATGTTCTGAAGCCTATGATTCTCGTAATTGGACGACCGTAGTCGCTGATCATCGCAGCCTGCCGATTGATTCATCGAGTGTAGATCTGATCGTATCGGGCTGGAGCATTAGTTATCTGGCCGATTCGAGTCATGACGATTGGCGTGAGAATCTTGAACTTGTCATGACAGAGCTGCAGCGAGTTTTGAGACCAGGCGGGACGATCTTGATTCTAGAAACGAAGGGAACAGGAACGGAGACCCCGAATCCTCCCGATTTCTTAACGGGTTATTACGCACAATTGGAGCATCAATATGGATTTAACCATCAGTGGATTCGAACGGATTATGTTTTTGAAACAGTTGAAGAGGCGCTGCATAACACGGGATTCTTTTTCGGAGAAGAGCTGACGGACAAGATTCAGGCGAACCAATGGTCCACCGTGCCGGAATGCGCGGGGATCTGGTGGAAGCATGTTTAGGCTGGGACGGTGATGTGGCCTCGTGGAACTTCTAATGTATGTGGTCTTGTTTATTCTTAACATTCCGATATACAAGTGGATTTTCAGAAGGGTTTTTGATGATGTGGATGATCTGAAGCAGTCGGTTAAGTATTCGTTTACGCCGGATATCATCTCCTTGTTCCGCAGACGGTTTTGGAAGGATCAATTTGGAGAGCTGAAGCTGTCCGTGTTCTATTTTTGTTGTTTAGGGATCTTTGTCATAGAGTGCGTGGTATTGACCAAAGTGGTCGACGTGATCTTTCAATGAATTAGCTATCATATGTTGAACGGTTACCCACAGCTGAATCTGTGGTAGAATTGCGAAGGACAATAACCCATACACATTCAACTGGAGAAGCAGGGAACGTATGTGAGCCCTGCTTTTTTTGATTTGAAGATGTTTGCTAATGGATCATAAGGAGAATAGAGAATGCCAACGATGATTACAAAGTCATTTGATCATGAAATGCAGCGATGTCTAAGTGAAATTACATCGGCCTATCATGCGGGGGAACTGAGCACGATGGACCTCGCGGAATTACCGGAGGAAATCTACATTATTGAGGCGGAAGATGAGATGGTGGGGTACGGAGTCGTGTGGGAATACGATAACGGGAAGCAGCTCATGCAGAAGGCCGAACAAGATTATTTTAGCGCCGATGAGCGGTATTTAGAGAAGGACTTCTATATTGATGTCAAGAATAAGAAGGATTTTATCTTTATCCAAGCTTTGGATGTACTCAAAGAATTCGAAAACAAAGGATACGCGGCTTTCTTCGTGAACTGGCTCAAAGCGAAGTATCCTAACAAAAGAATGTATGTCTATTCCCTGGATAAATCACGGAATTTCTGGTTCAAGCAGAATTTCGAGATTCTAGGAAGTACGGCATGGATGACCTTCAATTAAGGTATAATTGAGAGCTGAACGGTTGGTCTTCTTATGGATAAGAATAACGGCCGGATATTCTTAGGTAAGAATAGGTCTAACGAAGGGCACCTATCGCAGGTGCCCTTTTTTAATTCGCTATAATTTAGCATAGACCCACGCTACTTCGCAGTCGATCAGGAAGTCGCATCAAGCCCGGCGAATGTATATAGCGATTCAGGCACGAAAGCGGTCAACCCGAATGTCGACAGCTATTTACTCAGCTCTAGCGATCAGGGTGGGTTCCAAGCACAGGCTGCGTGTAAAACTGGGTTGACAATACGGGCTAGGGACTTTGGCGAATCTCGCTGACCATATGCCTGTCATCTTATCTTGATTCGAGTCAAGCAGGGTTAACGCTCTGTTATTGATCCAACACGTTTTCAAACTTGCCGAACCATTCTTTCCAGCCATATCTGGCCCCTTCGAGTCCATGAACATGGGAGAATCCCGTTTGTTCGAGATGAAGGTTAACTTTACCGTCTCCTAAATCTTGCAGCGTCCAGGTGACGGTATGCCGCTCGTCTCCGGTAGCCCAAGAATAGGACAACCGGTTGGGTGGCTCTACGATAAGTACTTCGCCGTCAACGATTCCATCCCAATATTCGGACGGCTCATGGCGAAATTGAAAACGATGTCCAACGATAGGCTTAAAATCATTTTCCGTGATCCACTTTGCTAACTTGCTTGAATCGGTTAAGGCGGCCCATGCCTTCTCGATCGATGTCGTGTACTGAAAATCCATGGATAAGATTAAACTCAATTTTCATCCTCCTCGAACAGCTGGTTCAAGCGCAGCATGTTTGTAGTCCAGTATTTGCTATAGAAAGCCACCCAATCTTGAACTTCTCTAAGCGGATCGGCGTTTAGCCTAAATCGCGTTTCTCTGCCTACTTTCCGGTCGAGCACCAGTCCGGCCTCTTTAAGGATGGTCAAATGTTTGGATACCGCTGTACGGCCCATTGAAAATTCTGCCTTTAGTTCATGAAGCGGTTTCTCCTCTGCCTGTGATAACAGATGAATCAGTTGACGCCTGGTGGGATCTGCAATCGCGTCAAATACATCGCGGGACGGATTATTCTCAATCACGACAACCCTCCTAAAAGTCTAATTTTGTTGTTAGTAATCTAATGATGTGTGAAGGGACCGCCGTTAATTTCACCACCTCTGCCTCATGATTTTATAAGTGAAATTTTCAGATATACCTGGAAATGACGATCACTCGATTAGAGAGTTAGCGTTAATCTCTAATGTCCATTCTAAACTAATACCCAAAAAAGGCATCCATTTTGATATTCCGCTTAGAAATCTGATTACTTTGTGATTCCAATTCCGCCTGCGATCAGAAGCGAAGGACTGTTATCTTGCAAATAAAAAGAACCGACAGGGCCGCTCATCTTAACCTTCATTCCCTGTTTTAATTCTAACAGAGCTTTCTTAAAATCACTGGGATCATCACTGATACGCGTTGTTATTTAACCATATTCTCTGTAGGAGCAGCTGCCAAGCTGAATGGTTTTGTAGGGTTTTTTATGGTCTTATGAGTAATGCTGAACAAACCATATTGCCCGGCCTTCCAGGTTAAATCTTTCTCTCTTTCAAATAGAAAAAATAGACATCCTCTGTTTCTTGGCGGTTTTCTATAAATGATAGTTCTCTCTTCTTGAATATGGAGAACATATCTTGAAAAAAACTCATTGCCCCATCTCCCTCTTGTAACGTCATCGGTAATATTTTTAGATGTTCCCCCATACTTGTCATAAAATAAACTGCGCAATCGCTACATTGGTCATCCTTTAAGTGGAATTGATCCGGGTTCTAAACTATCCAAAAGGTTAGCTTCTAATTGGACACCATTTAGTGATATTTTAATTTTAGGTCACCATTTGGTGTCGTGTCAATGACATATTTAAACTCCATATGAACACGGTCTAGCCCATATTGCATTTTAACAAATGAGTCGCTCCAGATGCGTTATATCCCGATATGGATCGGAAGATCGTTGTATAGTAAGCGCTTTACCCGCCCTTCTATAATGGTAGCAAGCTGTAAAAGGCGCTTGATGCTATAACGGCCTGAATGCAGCACAGATGCACGCAGAAGGAGGCAATCCACAGATGTTAAGAAGCAGTGATACGGCGGTGAACGTGGGGGTGAATGCCGAAACTCAGATTCGCTTGGGGAATGGTCTGGTGGCCATTGAGGTGGATTTGGAAAAAGGCGATTACGCCTACGCAGGCAGCAGGGGATTCGCTCTGAAAGAAGTACGAAGCGGCTTTCGCTGGCAGGGCCGGGAATACCATACGGGACATTACGACCGCCACTATATGACAGGGCAGCCGGAGAAGATCCAAGATCCGTTGGGAACAGGAATCCATGCCGTGATTAAGCATGAATCCGATCTGCTCCCAGGCCTGGAACAGCATTTTTACGTCTATGAGGGAGCTTCATCTTTCATCACAAGGGTCGTCATTGTCGGCGAAGAAGAAATGAAGGTTAACCGCATTGCGGTGGTGAAAACCGATAGCGTATCCAGCGGTAGCGAGACGGTTCCGGGAGAAGCACTGCATGTGCTGCGCGTACCTTATGATAATGACAAATGGGTGCGCTATCTGACGGAGACGGCCCCGCTGGAGACGGAAAGCTACGAAGTGACGGCCTTGTTCCAGCCGGATCGCCGTTATGGATTGATCCTGGGATCGATCAGCCATGAGGTATGGAAGACCGGCATTCGCGTCAAAGGGGAAACTGCAGGTAAGCTGGATGAAGTGGAGCTGTACGCTGGCGCGGCCGACATCATGACCCGAGATTCCCAGCCGCATGGCTATGTAAGAGGAACGCGCGTCGAATCTCCGCTGGTTATGGTAGGGGATTACGACGATTACCGGACAGGACTCGAAGCGTATGGGGAAGCGAATACGAAGGTAGCGCCTGCTCTGAGCTGGGACGGCGGCGTCCCGATCGGCTGGAACAGCTGGTCGGCCGCCATGAGCACGCTGGATTACGACCTCTATGTGGCGACAAGCGATTTTCTGAAGCGGGAGGTTCAGCCGCAGGGCTTTCATAACGAGAATACCCTGTACATTAATTTCGATGCGTTCTGGGATCGCCTGACGCCTGCCGAGATGGAGGATGCCTTGAAAAGGGTCCGCGAGAACGGGCACAAACCCGGTTCATATTGGACGCCGTTTGCTTTCTGGGGAAGTCCGGCTGGGTTCGGGAACCCCGTGGAGGGCACCGATGGGAAGTACACCTATGGCGATATCCTGCTTCGCGACCAGGATGGCGAGATTTTGCCGGATGTTGACGGCGGACTTGCGATTGATCCTACGCATCCCGGGAACCTGGCGCGAATCGATTGGTTCATGGATAAATTCATCTCCGAGGGATTTGAGTATATCAAGCTGGACTTCATGGCTCACGGGGCTCTGGAAGGCAAGCATTATAACCCGGATATTACGACGGGAATCGCTGCGTACAATTACGGCCTGTCGTATCTGACGGATAAACTCTCCCCGGAGCGGATCGGCAGACCGTTCTACATCAACCTGTCGATTGCGCCGCTGTTCCCTTATTCCTATGCGCACAGCCGCAGAATTTCCTGCGATGTGTTCGGAACGATCCAGGATACGGAATATTTGCTGAACTCGCTGACGCACGGGTGGTGGATGAACGATACGCTGTACCGTTTTAACGATCCGGACCATGCCGTAATCTATAAAAGCTTCAATCAGGATTCGACGACCCGCCATGAAGGGCGAAGCCGTCTGACCGCGTCCGTGATCTCGGGAACGGTGCTGCTGCTGGGCGATGACTTCCGGCATGAGGAAGCGGCATGGCGCGCCAAGAACTGGCTGGGAAATGAGGCGATCATCGAGATTGCCAGATTGGGCAGGACCTTTGTGCCCGTAGAAGGGAATCTCGGGAAACAGGCTGCGGATACGTTTGTGCTGACCCATCCAAACGAAGCGGGAACAACGTATATTGCTGTATTTAACTTTGACGGGGCCGAGCCCGTACAGAAGACGGTTTCCTTGGAGCGGTGCGGCCTCGAGGCGCACGCTTCCTATACGGTCCTGGATGTATGGGAAAGCACGACAGGTCAATCGGACGGTACACTCACGGTCGAGCTGGCGCCAGCCGAATCGAAAATCCTGAAATTAAGCCGAAATCAATGAATAGAAGGAGGAGAGGTTCAGTGAGTATTCATCCGTTCAAATTCTTCCAAAAACCATTCATGCTGTTCTTATCGATTCTGTTAGTGGGGTCTGTGCTAGGCAGCTCCTTTGCTTCGGCAGAACCGCAGCAGCCGAGTCAAACGGCCGGAGGCATCCTTTCCTACGAGGCTGAGGCATCTCAGAACACGTTTACCGGCAATGCAGGAGCGGTCGATTGCGGCTTCTGTTCAGGCGGGCAAAAAGCCGGCAATCTGTACGGCGGTTCCACCCTGACGGTCAACGGGATTCAGGCCGATAAGGCCGGTATCTACAATATGAACATGTTCTACATCTCCGGGGATTCCCGCGCGGCTTCGATCTCCGTGAACGGAGCGGAGAAGGAGAATTTCAGTTTTCCGAAAACAGCGGATTGGAACACGATCGGCACTTATCAGATTCAAATTGATTTGAATCAGGGCAGCAACACGATTCTGTTCGATGACGCAGGCGGATACTCGCCCGATTTTGACAAGATTGAGCTGACCTTTGATTCAGCCGGCGATGACGGATCAGGCCCTGATGGAAGCATTGGCGATTTAGGCAAGCAAAAGAAAGCCACGAGTTATGGCTCTATCACCCTAACCGAATATGCCAACGGCTTTAAGGTATCCAATCCGACGTATGAGCTGCTGTACAACACCTCGACCGGGTTGTCGCAATACAATTGGAACGGCAAAGCGGTTGCCAAGGGGTTATACAGCGAGATCCAGCTCGACCGGATGGTTGCAAGTACAGATTATAAACATCATAAATTCTATAAAAATCAGGTGGTCCCATTCCAGGATGCCACCGGCAAGGGCATTAAAGTGACGGTCGTTAATGAGGATGGGGCAATGCCATCGCTCAGCCAAATCTATTACGTCTATGAAGACGGGCCGTATCTGCTTACGGAAACGGTCGCTTCCCATCATTCCGCAATATCTACGGGGAACATTGCACCTATCGCGATGGAAGCGAGAGGCGGCATCGACATCGGCAGCTATGACGATAACCGGGTCCTCGTCGTTCCTTTCGACAATGATGCTTGGTCCAGATACCAAGCGAAGTCGATGAATACCGGCCTCAACAACGGTCTGTATGTCAGCTCTGAGCTGACGGCCATCTATGACAATACGAGTCGGAACGGCCTCGTCATCGGATCGGTGACGCATGACACGTGGAAAACCGGCATCTATTGGAGCGGCTCGAATGACAAATTGAACAAACTGCGCGTATATGGCGGATTTACGTCATCCACCTCCACGTGGGACACGATCCCGCATGGAAAAGTAACGGGCAAGCAGATTGCTTCGCCGAAAATCATGGTCGGCTTTTTCGAGGATTACCGGACCGGGCTGGAGGAGTTTGGCCAGGTGAATGCAGCGATCCAGCCTCCGTTAGCCTTTGGCGAAGACATTCCTGAAGGCGTTCCGGTCGGCTGGAACAGCTGGGGAGCTTATGCCAGCGATTTAAGCTTTGACAAGGCAGTTTCGGTCTCGAATTATGTTAAAGACCAAATTCAGAACCATTCCTTCAACAATGAAGGCGATATCTACATCAATCTCGATTCCTATTGGGATAACATGACGGATCAGCAGCTGACGGATCTGGTTCAGCTCATTCATAGTAATGGACAGAAGGCCGGCATCTATTATTCGCCGTTCGTGTACTGGGGCAACAATATGGAGCAGGAAGTCGAAGGGACGAACGGCAAGTATAAATACGGCGATATCGTGCTGCGCGATATGGACGGCAACGTGCTGCCGACGCTGGACGGCGCTTACGCCGTAGATCCGACACATCCAGGCGTGAAACAGCGGATCGATTATTACATGAATAAGTTCAAGAGCAAGGGCTTTGAATATATCAAAATCGATTTTCTGAGCCACGGAGCAATGGAAGGCAAGCATGATGACGCCAACGTTCAAACCGGCGTCCAGGCCTACAATCAAGGGATGGCTTACCTGAATGAAGTGCTGGACGGCTCCATGTTCATCAGCGCTTCCATCGCGCCGCTGTTCCCTAGCCAATATGCGCACAGCCGCCGCATCTCGTGCGATATCGACGGAAGTATCGGCAGCACGGAATACCAGCTGAACAATCTCACGTACGGCTGGTGGCAGAACGGAACGATCTATCATTATACCGATCCGGACTATATGCACTTAACCAAAGGCGGATCGATCGAAGGCGCGCAGTCGCGCGTCAATGCGGCCGCAATCTCCGGCACGGTCTTCCTGAATTCGGATGACGTAACCGATGCGACGGCACGGCAGTACATGGAAACGCTGCTGACGAATCCGGAAGTGAACGGGCTTGCCATGAAGGGCAAGGCGTTCCGGCCGGTAGAAGGCAACACGGGCACGCAGGCAGCGAACGTATTCGTGCTGGACGATCAAGGAACCCGCTATGTAGCCGTATTTAACTATACGCAAAATGCGGCACAGCACACCGTGGATCTCGTTCGAGCCGGTATCGCTTCGGAAGGGGCGGCGTCCTATACGGTGACGGATGTATGGAGCGGCCAATCTCAGACGGTGTCTGGCTCTTCGCTGGATGTGACGCTAAAAGCGGCCGAATCCAAGCTTTATAAAATCGTCCCTAATCCATAACAAGAAGTCATCGATTCATCATGTACAACTGCAAGTTCATCGCGGTTCTCGGCTCCACCCGGGAATCGCGATTTCTTGCTTTTGCTGTAAGGGTAGTGCTTGTCTCGATATTGGAAAATCAAATGAAGAGGGGAATGCAACATGTCAGATATGAAGCTTTGGTATACAAAACCGGCCCAGGGCTGGTCGCAAGGGCTGCCGATCGGCAATGGCCGGATGGGGAATGTGGTGGTATCCACTCCTGACAGAGAAATATGGAATATCACCGAAACCACCTATTGGTCCGGCCAATCGGAGCCGACTCAAGGGCGAAGCAACAGCAAAGCGGATTTGGAGCGGATGCGGCAGCACTTCTTCCAGGGCGATTATCGCGAAGGCGATCGACTGGCCAAGAAGCATCTGGAGCCGGAAAAATTGAATTTTGGCACCAATCTGGGACTATGCCAAGTCGTGCTGGAATTTGACCATAACGTGAAGCCATTCGAGAGCGGGAGACAAGATGCAGCAGCTGAGCCGCTATTCCATCGGGAACTGGATCTGCAGGAGGCGGTGGCACGTTCTGTTTGCGAGATCGATGGAGCGGGAGCGGAGATGACGCGAGAGGTATTTGCTTCCCATGCGGATCAGGTTATCGTTTCCCGGATCCGCAGCACCCATGCCTCGTCAGGCGTATCATTCCGCATTTCGATTCGAGGCGAGAATGGTCCTTTTCATGCTGCCGTTACTGGGAAGGACACGATCGAATTCCGGGGACAGGCACTGGAAAGCGTACATAGCAATGGGGAGTGCGGGGTGTCCTGCCAAGGCCAGCTGCGTGTTGCAGCGAAAGGCGGGCAGGTGAGCTCATCGGATGACACCATAAGCGTATCCGGGGCGGATGAAGCGGCGATTTATTTTGCGGTGAATACGGATTACCGTCAAGAAGGTGAAAGCTGGCGGGAGAAAAGCGCGTTGCAGCTGGATCAGGCTCTGCTGCTGGGATATGACGCGCTGAGAGCCAAGCATCTGGCAGACTATCAACCGCTGTATGCCCGTGTACGATTGGATCTGGGAAGCAGCCAGTATTCCAGTCTGCCTACAGACCAGCGGATCGGCAGGTTTAAGCAGGGCAAGCGGGATGATCCGGCGTTGTTTGCGTTGTTTTATCAATACGGCCGGTACTTGACGATTAGCGGGTCACGACAAGACTCCATTCTGCCCATGCATTTGCAAGGCATATGGAATGACGGCGAAGCCAACAAAATGGCCTGGAGCTGCGATTATCACCTGGATGTGAACACCCAGATGAACTATTTTCCGACGGAGGCCGCGAACCTGAGCGAGAGCCATGAGCCGCTCATGCGGTATATCCAGCAGCTGTCGGTGGCCGGTCGCCCGGCTGCGCGCCATTATTATGATGCCGACGGCTGGGTGGCCCATGTATTCTCCAATGCCTGGGGATTTGCGTCGCCGGGGTGGGGAACCTCCTGGGGGCTCAACGTGACGGGCGGATTGTGGATCGCGACGCATATGATAGAGCACTATGCGTATAACCGGGATCAGGCTTTTCTGGAGGAGCTGGCTTATCCCGTCCTGAAGGAGGCCGCGGCCTTTTTCATGGATTACATGACCGTGCATCCGAAGGAGGGTTGGCTGGTGACGGGGCCGTCGAACTCGCCGGAGAACAGCTTCTATACCGACAATCCGGAGGATGGGCATCAGCAGCTGTCCATGGGTCCGACCATGGATCAAGTCCTGGTCCGGGATTTGCTGGCGTTCTGCGTGAAGGCTGCACAGACGCTGGGCGTGGATGAGGAGCTTCGGCAGAAGTGGCAGACTGCGCTGGATCAATTGCCCCCGCTGATGATCGGCAAGAAGGGGCAGCTGCAGGAATGGCTGGAGGACTATGAGGAGGCGCAGCCGGAGCATCGCCATCTGTCGCATCTATATGCCCTGTATCCCGGCAGCCAAATCACGCCGCATCGTACGCCGGAACTAGCTGCGGCAGCCCGAGTGACATTGGAGAACCGGAACAACCGGGCCGACCTGGAGGATATCGAATTTACCGCGGCGCTGTTCGGACTCTTCTACGCCCGATTACATGACGGAGACCAAGCCGTCCAGCATATTGCTCACCTGATCGGGGAGCTGTGCTTCGACAACATGCTCACCTACTCCAAACCCGGCGTAGCCGGAGCCGAGGCCAACATCTTTGTCATCGACGGCAATTTCGGCGGCACCGCCGCCATTGCGGAAATGCTGCTGCAGAGCCACGAGGGCGAGATTCATCTCCTGCCTGCACTGCCGACCATATGGCCGACGGGCAGCGTGACAGGGCTGAAGGCGAAAGGGAATATTGAGGTGGATATGAGCTGGGAAGATGGGAAGCTGGTTGAGGCAAGGGTGAAGGGGAATGAGGATGGGAGTGTGAAGGTGTTTTATGGGAGGAAGGAGATTGAGGTGGGCTTTAGGTAGGGGGAAAGAAACTGGTCAAAGACAGAAAATATAAGGCAATAGAACTTGACCATATTATTAGTTTGACTAAACTATATAGATTCCATGATTCTAGACATATTTTAATCTGATTTTTTGGAGGGATTTAGTTCTTTTGGAAGGGGGAAAGAGAACTATGTCGAATAACAATATAAAGAGAAAGCTCTTTTAAGAAAGAGATTAGGTTTTTACAACGCTAATGAGGTATATGATTCAAGGCTAGGTTTAGTTTTTAAATCTTTTTATATTTGTGATTAGAAATGAGAGAGGGAGTATATCTTGGCAAAAAATGAAGCAAAGGGTCAAACACAAGAAGTTACTAGGTATATCAAAAGAGAAGTGGAGCGGGAATTATGGGCGAGAGCTGCTGGAAGATGTGAGTTTCAAGGGTGCAATACTTTACTATATAGGTCTCCAGTCACGCAAGAGAGAGTCAATATTTCTGAAAAAGCACATATATACTCATTCTCAGAAACAGGGCCAAGAGGGTGGGGGCCATTTAAGAAAAATCCTGAGGATTTAAACAACATCGATAACTTAATGTTGATGTGTAATGGATGTCATACAACCATTGATCAGGATAAGACAGGATCAAAGTATTCAGCAAATTTATTGCAACAATGGAAGCAGAGTCACGAGGGTAGAGTTGTGACTGTAACAGGTATTACATCAAATCGAAAATCACATGTTGTTTTTTATGGTAGTAATATTGGTGAACAGAAGTCAATTATTCAGAAATCTGAAGCAATTGATGCAATGTTTCCTGAACGATATCCTGCTGAAGAAAGACCGATTGTTTTGTCAATGATCTGTTCCCATCGAGATAACTCACCAGAGTTTTGGGTGACAGAGTCTAAGCACTTAGAGTCTAAATTCTTAAGTGAGATTAATAGGCGAATTGAAGATGAAACCACTTTGGCACACTTTTCGGTATTCGCTCTGGCACCTATTCCATTACTTATTAAACTAGGGACATTATTTACAGATAAAATTGATGTAGATGTTTATCAGCCCATAAGAGAACCTAAAACATGGAAATGGCAAGAGTTCCCGGAGGGATTTGAATTTATTGTTAAAGAGCCGACTTCTTTCAACAATCCTCCTGTATTAGTTATCTCACTTACCGATAAAATATCACACGATAGAATCTATAATGTATTGGGCAAAGAAATATGTATTTGGGAACTGACAGTTATGGATGAGTACATCGGCAATGATACAATCCGTGAAAAAGCTCAGTTATCTTTGATGAGAACTGTGATACGGAAACTTATGGTTCAGATAAAAGAAAAGCATGGTTTTGAGACTCCACTTAGAATATTTCCTGCTATGGCTGTTTCCCTTTCAATTGAAATGGGAAGAGCAAGGATGCCTAAAGCAGATATGCCGTGGATAATTTACGATCAAAATAATGATCTAGGATCGTTTTTAGAAGCTTTGAATATTGGAGGAGGCAAATCATGATAACAAGAGAACAAAAGGAGCAAATTTTTAAAGAACTCTTAGAAGCTTTGGATTTACCTGATTCTTCCTATGAACGAGCGATTAATCGTTATGAAGATTTAGGTAGATGGTTTAATAGAGATGAATCTTTTTTTAAAGATAACGAGGTACACATATTCCCTCAGGGTTCTTTTATGTTAGGAACAACAATAAGACCTATAAATGAAGCAGAAGAATACGATTTGGATTTAGCATGTAAAATCAGAACTGGAGTTACAAAACAATCACATTCTCAGGAATCACTTAAAGGAATTATTGGTGAGGAACTTAAGGCCTATAGAATAGCTCGTAATATTAAGGAAGATTTGGTATCGAAGCACCGTTGCTGGCGATTAGAATATCAAGATGATATCAGTTTCCATTTAGATATTGTACCGTGTATTCCTGAAGAAGATAGTAAACAGAAACTTCTTTTGGAATCGATGGTTAAGTTCGGACTTGAAGAGTTCGTGGCACAAAGTGCATCGAAGTTATCGGTAGCCATAACGGATGATAGGCACGAAAGTTTTAAAAAAGTCTGTGATGATTGGAATATTAGTAATCCAGAAGGTTATGGTAAATGGTTTGAGCATCGTATGAGAAAGTACGAAGAACAGGTTCTTATGGAGAAGGCTCAAGTTGATAGAGTCCCTATTTACAAGAGAAAAACTCCACTTCAACGCTGCATTCAATTATTGAAACGACATCGCGATCAAATGTTTGGGGATAACGAATCAAAGCCTATTTCTATTATCATTACGACCCTTGCTGCGAGGGCTTACAATGGTGAAAAAGATATAGTATCAGCGCTTAACAATATTTTATCGACAATGGGTACCCATGTTAATATGAATAGTCCAAGGGTCCCTAATCCTGTGAATCCTGAAGAAGATTTTGCTGATCGATGGGGTATGCTGGAGTATCTACATTTAAATCTTGAGCGAAATTTTAGAAACTGGCTTCATCAGGCGCAGATTGATTTCGCTCATATTACATCAACAAATGATACTAAATTTATTGCAGAACAAGCTCAATTGAAATTTTCACTTAATATTAATCCGGGTAAATTGGCTCAAAGTATTAGAGTAACCACGGCAGAGATGGCGACAGTTTCTTCAAAACAACATATAATCATTGAACCTCCCAAACCTTGGAAAGATGGCGAGTTGGAGTCGTGATCATGTACCAACATGGCGTATTAGATTTTTTAGAAGATTATCCTGGAATGACTATTGGACCATCCAGAGGAAACGATATCACACTGAAAGGAATATTAAAGTTTAAGGCAGCAGCAAAGGGGATGCCAGATATTGAGGATTCTTATAGTTTATCAATCATTATTCCTTATAAATTCCCCTTTCAATTACCAGTGGTACAAGAAGTTGGAGGAAAAATACCTAGGGATCAAAATTATCATATTAATCCAGATGATTCATTGTGTCTGGGTTCCCCCCTCCGACTTTTGAGAATATTAAGTTATAGTCCAACTATTGTTACTTTTGTAGAAGAGTGTTTAGTTCCATACTTGTATGCTGTTTCTCATAAAATAAACAATGGTGGCAGCTTTATTTTCGGAGAACTTTCTCATGGTCAGAAGGGAATTATTGATGATTACTTAGAATTGTTTGGTCTAGAGAATAAGACTCAAGTTATTCATGCTTTTAGGCTCCTTAGTTTTAACAAGCGATTTGCTAATAAACAAAAATGTCCATGCAATTGTGGGAAGCGGTTAGGTGCTTGCAAGTTTCATAAAGTGCTTAATCAGTATAGAAAAATTGCCCCGTCTTCTTTTTATTTTGAGCAGTTACAGAATGTCATGAATTGCTAATTTACTGAAATTATTATTGTTATTCAAGGAGTGGAAACTATTCTGCCTCTATTCTTGAGTAGGTCGTGATTTTTGCCCCGAAAGTATTTCCAAAAATTTCAGCTGTTTATAATGACTTGAGATTGATTTGATATTGTAACAATAAATTGCTTTGAATCACTTATTTATTTGATTGGGAGTGATTTGTTTCATACTATGAATAACACCTTTTTTAACCCCCACACAACAACGAAATTAAAAATTGGATTTTCTCTAACGGGTATATTAATCTTAACAGTCTCGTTGCTTGCACTAAACAAATATGAATCTGATTTGAAGATTGGTGTAGAATTCAATACTTTATATTTCGCAATTCTGGCTACGCTTATTTCAGCAATTGGTATTTTATTAGGACTGGTAATGATATTTGCCCATCTTAATTACAAACTAAAAATTAATCAATTTTTAGTAATTATGCTACTGGGGATTTTATTAGGTGTAAGTATCTTTAGTAACACTGCAAAAATATTTCTTATTACATTGGTAGTAGATGCGCTTATAGTTTTTATAGTCGTAATATTTTTTAAATTATACTCAACAATTACAACTTTGATAGTAACTTCATTTGCTTATTTAATTCTAGTTCTTCTCATAAGCAGCCTCATTTCGAGATTCTACCAGGAACTTCAATTTAATGTTTCAGGTTTATTTTACATTATTGTAACTGTATTTTTAATTATTTATCGAATCATAGGAGTAAAAGTAAACCGTTCTTACATTACTATAATGGGACAAAAAAATATAAAAGAGGAGTATACTAGCGAGTTATTAATTTCTCATATGAATTTAATTTATATTGCTATTTTTATATTAATAAATACGACAGGATTAATTTATAAGACAGGGGAGTATAATTTTTTCAATGTACTTAATAATTGTTTTATTACTGCCCTAGCTCTTAATCAGATTAAATGGCATCATTTTAAATTCTAATCTTTAGAGAACCCCTTACTACAATTATAGTAAGGGGTTCTCTATTTCCCCACTATCTAACTCTTTATAGCCCCCATCATAATCCCCTTCACAAAATACCTTTGCACAAACGGATACACCATAATGATCGGCAGCGTGGCGACCATGGTCACCGCCATCCGGATGCTTTCGCTGGAGACCGGGATCCGCTTGGAGCCCTGCGCCAGCTGCTGGGCATCGGACATCATGCCGGCGGTTTGGAACTGGTTAAGGATTTTGACCAGGACGGCCTGCAGGGTCTTCAGTTCCGGCTTGTAGGTATACACATAGGAGTCATACCAGGAGTTCCAATGGCCGATGGCCAGGAACAGGCCGATCGTGGCGAGCACCGGCACGCACAGCGGCATGATGATGCGGAAGAACGTCTGCAGGTCGTTTGCGCCGTCGATTTTGGAGGATTCCTCGATTTCGCCGGGGATCTGCTCCATGAAGGTGCGCACCAGAATCATCAGGAACACGCCGATTAAGCCAGGGAAGATATAGACCCAGAAGGAGTCGATCAGCCCCAGGGATTTGATGATCATATACGTCGGGATCAGCCCGCCGCCAAAATACATCGTGAACACAAAGAAGAAGGAGAAGTATTTCCATCCGAGCAGATTGCGCTTGCTGAGCGGATAGGCGAGCAGCGTGATGAAGAAGATGGATACTGCCGTCCCGACGACGGTACGCAGCACGGTGATTTGAATGGCGCTCCAGATCTCCGGATTCCGGAAGATAGTCAGGTAGCTCTCGATGGTTGGCACGCGCGGCCAGAAGTACAGATTGCCCCGCATCGTATCGGTTGCATCGTTCAAGGAGATGACCAGGATGTTCCAGAACGGATAGAAGGTGACGAGAAAGATGCCGGTCAGGAACAGGTATAAAGAGGCATCGAAGATACGCTCGGGCACGGTTTTTTTGCTTAACATGGATGTACCTCCTTATGGTTTAGAATAGGGACTGCCCGTTCAGCTTTTTCGCCGTATAGTTGACGATGACCACGATGATGAAAGCCACCACGGAGCTGAACATGCCGACGGCTGCCGCATAGGAGAACATGCCGTTCTGAATACCATAGCGGAACGAATAGGTGGACAGGACGTCGGAGTAATCCCGCGTCAGGTCATTGCCGAGCAGGAAGTGCTGGTCGAAGCCCGCGTTCAGGATGCCGCCAAGCGCCAGAATCAGCAAAATGACAATGGTTGGTTTCAGGTGAGGCAGGGTGATGTACCGGATCTGCTTAAAACGGTTGGCGCCGTCGACCTTGGCCGCTTCATAGAGCTCCTGGTTGATGGACGAGATGGCCGCCAAATACATGATCGAGCTGTAGCCCATATCCTTCCACGTATTGCCGAGCGCGACGATCCACCAGAAGTACTTGCCGTTCTGCAAGAATAAAACGCTTTCATCGGTAATATGGAGGAATTTCAAAATGCCGTTAATCGCGCCGTCCGAGGAGAGCAGGGTCACGATGATGTTGGCCGCGATGACCCAGGATATGAAATAGGGAAGATAGGAGGCGGTTTGCACCGTCTTTTTGAACTTTACATTCTTGATCTCATTAATCGCGATGGCGATCAGGATCGGCATCGGGAAGGAGAAGAGAAGCGTGATCAGCGTGGAGGCCAGCGTATTCCGCATGACGATCCAGAAGTCGCCATTGTTGAAGAAGTAACGGAACCATTCCAGGCCGACGAACTCGCTCGTAAACAGGGTCGACCAGAAGCCGCCGAGCGTCGGCTGGTAATTGACGAAGGACATGTATAGACCAACCATGGGCGTATACGCAAACACAATGGCCCAGATCAGTCCGGGCAGCATCATCAGGAATAAATACTTCTGCTGCTTCAGCATCGCCCAGCGGCTTTTTCGATGAGGACTTAAATTCAAGTCACTCCGCGTCTGTAAGGTTGTAGCAGGTTTCATATGGGGCACCTCGCATCTCAAGTTAACTCAAATTATAAGACTCGGAAAAAATGAGTGTCGATATGACAATGTAACGAAAGATGCTTGAAAATAACTTACATTGCTTGTTCCCATAGTTAAAATAACGAAATCGCTATAATATGAAGGGATAAAGCCGACACAGGGGGTATGAGCATGTATAGCATTTTTCTCGTAGATGACGAAGAACTGGAGCTTGAGATGATCCGAGATTATATTCGTTGGGAAGAGATGGGGATATATGTAGCCGGAACAGCCCTGAACGGCAGGGATGCCCTGGAGAAGATCGAGGTGATTCAGCCCGATATCGTACTGACGGATGTCCAGATGCCCGTCATGAACGGGCTTGATATGGCGAAACGGGTGAGTGAGTTATTCGACTGGATTCAGTTCGTCTTCCTGACCGGACACGATGAATTCAATTATGTGAAGTCGGCCTTAAACGTGGGAGCCGTCGGCTATTTATTGAAGCCGCTGGATCTGAGCGAAATTGTAAGCGTTATCGATAAAGTCAAACGGCGCTGCGAGGAAGTGCGGATGAAGAACCGCTCCATTCGCGTGACCAAATCCAATATTGTACGAGAGATGATATTCGAGCAGAACGAGGAGCGATTCCGAAACCTCGCCGCCAGCTACCATAAGTTGTCCCGCCATAGTGAGCCGAGAACGTATACCCTTACGCTGCTCGGCATCGATGCTCCGCACGCTGCAGAGCCGGGGCTGTCCCTCGAAGATGGCATGGCGCGCCTGCAGACGTTTGTGGAGGAGTGGCTTTCGGACAAGAAGCTGGAAGCGGATCTGATCATCTGCCGGGAAGGCGAGCTGGGCGTCTTCATGGATGCCGCCAGCCATCTGAGCCGCTTTACGTGGGAGGATCTGATGAAGCAGATGCAGGATACGCTGGGCTTTACGATGACCGCGGCCGTGAACGAAGAGCCGGAAGAGCTGTCCTGCATCCGGGATTTATACCGGGAGACGCGGCTGATGCTGGAGGAGATGTTTTACGTCGGGAACGGGAGAGTCATCTATGCCAAGGACGTGTTGCGGCAGCTGGAGAGCCGGCAAATTCCTCCTTTCCAAGAGACGGCCTATTTCGATGACATTCATCAGCTGGTGTCCGAGCAGGCCGCGCAGAAGCTGCGGGATTACTTCAACCGGCTGGTCATGCTGCGGATCAGAAAAACCGAAGTGTGCGACTTTGCCATCAGACTGGTGGAGCGTTTGCTGGAGGGGATCCACGAACCGATCACGGAGAGCCACAAGCGTGCGGAGCTTTACCATGCCATCTATCAGTGCCGAACCATTATTGAAATCGAAGCGATCATCATGGATTACGCCGGGCATGCGATTCGGACGCTGGAATACCGGTTCATGGACAAAAATGCAAGGCTGGTGCACCAGGTGCGCACGACGATCGACCAGACCTATCACCAGGCCATCACGATTAACAGCTTGTCCGATCAGGTGTATCTGTCCCCCAACTATCTGCGTTCCATCTTTAAGGAGAAAACCGGCATGACGATTCATGATTACCTAACGAGAATCCGGTTGAACAAAGCCAAGGAGCTGTTGGCCGACGATTCGCTCAAAGTGCAGGACATCGCCCAAAGGGTCGGTTATGAGAGCACATCCTACTTCATTTCCTTATTCTTAAAAAGCCAAGGAGTTACGCCGAATGAATACCGCAAAAACATCTAGCCCGTCCGGCCCGTGGGGCCGTCTGGCAGGGGCTTTCCCGTTCGCGCACTTACGCGCTTACACCAATTGGCGGCTCCGGCACAAGTTCTTTTTCATCTTTCTGATCGTGATCATCCTTCCGTTCTCGCTGCTGATCTATTATTCGTATTCTTCGACCCGCAGCACGATTACGGAGCATACCTATACGGCCTTGGGCGGATCGCTGGCACAGATTAACACCAACGTGGAGAAGAGGCTGGAGTATTACAATCAGCTGTCGAACATCCTCTACATGGATGCGCAGCTCCGCAATTATCTCTCTACCGATTATGAGCAAGCGTACTATTATCTGGATGCCTTCCAATATATCAACCGGACGCTGCCGTCCCTGATGACCCTGAATGCCAACATTCTGGGCATCACGATTTATACGGGGAACCATACCCTTTATTCCGACGGCCAATACGTCAAATACACGGAAGAGCTGCCCCGGGCGATGGAGGAGCAGGTGCTGGATGCCGCCGGCAATACGGTGTACTTCCATTCCGGAAATTTCAAGGCCGATGATGCGTATATCACCATTGCCCGTTCGTTAAGTTATTTCAGCCTGCAGCATCCGTACGGGATTTTGACCATGGATATTAACGCGAACGAATTCTACTCCCTGATCAAAATGGAGAACGACAACAAAAGCGTCTATATTATCGACGAGTTTGGCGGCGTGATCAGCACGGGGGATCAGAACCTCCAATCGAACCAGCTGTTCGACGTGTTTCCGATTCAGGAGCGGATGACCCAGGATGCAGGCTCATTCGATATTAAGATTAATGGGCAGGAGCGTTTTTTCACATATAAAAAGCTCAGCAACGGCTGGTCCACGGTCATCACCGTGCCCTACGACGAGCTGCTGGCCAATGCGAATCAGGCGACCAAGAACGTCATCTGGTTCTCCGTGCTGGCGATTGGCATGGCCATCCTGCTGCTCTATTTTACGACCAAGGTCATGACCAAGCGCATCGAGGTGCTGCTGCAGCAGATCCGGAAGGTGGAGCGCGGGGATTTCCGGCTGTCGATTAAGCCGATGGGGCATGACGAGATCGGCCAGGTGTCCTTTGCGTTTAATAAGATGGCTTCGACCATCCAATCCCTGATCCATGACGTGTACGTGAAGGAGATTGCAAGGAAGGAGTCGGAGCTGAATACGCTCCAGGCCCAGATCAACCCCCATTTTCTGTACAACACCTTGTCCTCCATCTCCTCCCTGGCGATTAAGGAAGGGGCTATGCAGGTGTACCAGATGGTCAATTATTTGGCCAAGTATTACCGGGTGTCGCTGAATAAAGGGAAGCGCATCATTCTGCTGGAGCAGGAAATCAATCTGGTGAAGAATTACGTAGCGATCCAGAAGATCCGGTTCCGGGACAAGCTCCATATGCATTACGACTTGGATGAGCAGCTGTTCGGGACTACGACAATCAAGCTGATTCTGCAGCCCTTCATCGAGAACTGCATCAATCATGCCATTGGGGACGAAACGGGAATCAACATTAACGTGAAGCTCAAGCAGGAGGGGGATGACATCTTTCTCCAGGTCATCGATGACGGCATCGGCATGACCCCCGAACAGCTTGATCATGCGCTGAACAAATCGGATAATCTGTCGGGATACGGCGTGAAAAATGTGGATGACCGGATCAAGCTTACCTACGGGGAGGAGTACGGAGTCAGCATCTTCAGCCGGCTCGGCATCGGAACCGCGGTGACCATTCGGATACCTGTAATCTCCGATAGGCATCCTGCAAACGAACGGGACCCACAGCAGGCGTTACCCTGAATGAAAGACATTTTGCATCATGGATTGTAAGATTGCGTTATAGATCAATGAACTCCCGATTTTTACAATGATAGATATATTCGAGCATATGAATATGACGACCTTAGAAAGGGGTTCAGGGAATGAAGAAACTAAAATGGATTCTGGCAGCAGCGCTCGTTATGACAACGCTTTCGGCTTGTGGCGGCAACCAGAAGGCGGCATCGGGCGGAGACAGCGGCACGGATGCGGACAGTAACGCGCCGATCACGTTAACCTGGTTTGACCAAAACACGGGGGATGCCTTTACGAATCCGGTCGCTAAAGTGATAACGGAAAAGACGGGCGTCACCGTCGAGATCCAGCAGCCTACGGGCAATCCGGTCGAGAAGCTGAATCTGATGCTGGCCAGCGGCGATCTTCCGGATGTTATTTTGATGAGTCGTGGAAGCGATATCATGAACAAGTATATTACCTCTGGCGCGGTCGTCCCGCTGAATGATCTGATCGAAGAGCACGGACCGAATATCCAAAAAATGTACGGCGACACGCTTGCCAAAACCCGAAGCGAGGACGGCAACAATTATTATTTCTCCAACTGGTACGGCTTGGAGCAGTACCCGGTGTTCGGATTTATGATGCGCATGGACATCATGAAGGAGCTGGGCGTCGGCGATAAAGTGAACAACGGCGAACCGTTTACCGCGGAGGAATTCGAGCAGCTGCTCGTCAAGTTCAAGGAGAAATACAAGGCCATCGACGGCAAAGAAAGCATTCCGATGACGCTCAATGGCGAGAACGTCGGAGCCGTGACCGGCAGCTTCAAGGGCATGTACGGCATGATGCCGTATTACGAAACGAACGGGGAGCTGAAGAAGGACGTCCGCGATCCGCGTTATCTCGAAATGGTTAAATTCCTGAACTCCCTGTACCGCAAAGGCCTGCTCGATAAGGAATGGGCGACGATGAAGACCAAGCAGTTCGAGCAGAAGCTGGGCAACGGCAACGTATTCGCCACGGCGGAAGCGCTCTGGAATGTGGGGAATGCGAATGCGCTGCTCAAAACCGAGGCAGCCGATAAGGCCACCGAGGACGAGCGTCAGTTCTACCAATACAAAGTGCTGGCCCCGGGCGTGAAGCCGGAAGAGGCCACTTACGGACCGAAGAGCTCCCTGGGCTGGGACGGCGTCGCCATCAGCCGCTCCAACAAGGATCCGGTCCGTACGATGAAGCTGCTGGATTTCCTGGCCAGCGAGGAAGGCCAGTATCTGCTGATGTGGGGAGTAGAGGGCGAGCATTGGGACATAAAGGACGGCAAGCATGTGCCAAGACAAGAAGTGCTGGACGCCTTCAAGAAGAATTGGGACGAAGCTTCCCGTACGACGGGCATTCGCAAGTGGACCTGGATGATTAAGAACGGTCCCGGCGAGGACGGAACCCCGTATGACCTGATGGGCCGTTACCAGACCGATCCAGTCACGGATCTGGCGATCAAGAACCTGGCCGATACGTCGTTTGATACGGCACCATATGACAACCTGGGTCCGGCTGGTGGAACGCCGGAAGCCATTATGGAAACGAAGGTGAACGACACCATCAATAAATATTTCCTGAAGATGGCCCTGTCGCCGTCCGAGGACCAAGTGGTGGAATCCTATAACCAGATGATGGCCGAGATCGAGGCTGCTGGCCTGGCCAAGCTGGAAAAGATTTATACGGACAACTTCAACAAACGTCAAGAGCTGTGGGGCAAATAATCTGACCAAGGAGAGTCAAAAGATGCTTCGTCTTTTGACTCCTCCTTTTTTTCTTGCGCAGGCAAAAACCAGATCAACACGAATCGGAAGGATGATATCTGTGACCATTCAATACCAAGAGAAGTTTCGCGTGTTTGCGATACAAACCGATAACAGCTCCTATCTGTTCGGCATCAACGACAGCGGCAATCTGCAGCATCTCTACTGGGGGGAGCCCGTCGCGATCGAAGACGCTGCGCCGCTGCTGCGGCCGAGATCGCACAGCTCGTTTGACGCGGAAGTCCATTCGGAAGTGGAGGAATACAGCTTCTGGGGCGGCGTCAAATACAGCGAGCCCAGCCTGAAGGTCCGCATGCCGGATGGGGTGCGCGACTTGGCGGTTCGTTATGCCGGACACCGCACGCTGCAGACGGAAGGCAGGGAGACGCTGATCATCGTCATGAAGGACGAAGCGTACCCGCTGGAAGTGGAGCTGTCCTATCGGGCGATTCCTGAGTGTGACCTGATCGAACGTTCGGCCCGGATCGTCAACCGCGGCGAGGCGGACATCGTGCTGGAGAACGCGCAATCCGCGGCATGGGTCATCCCCTATCTGGCGGATTACCGTCTCACGCACGTGACGGGAAAATGGTCCGGCGAATTTCAGCTGCGCAGCACTTTCCTCACCGAAGGAAAGAAGGTGCTGGAATCCCGCAGGGGCTTTACGGACAGCCACGCCAACCCTTGGTTTGCGATGGATGACGGACATGCCACGGAGTCGGCGGGGCAGGTCTGGTTCGGCGCGCTGGCCTGGAGCGGGAACTGGAAGATTACGGCCGAGCGGACGGTGTTCGAGCATGTCCGGGTGACCGGGGGCATCAACGATTTCGACAGCGAGTGGGTGCTGGGAGCGGGAGAAGCCTTCGATACGCCAAGCTTTGTCGGGGGATACAGCAGCGGCGGCTTTGGCGGGATGAGCCGGCGGCTGCATCGCTATCAATATTCGGATCTCCTGCCGGGCAGCCATACGAGACCGGTCCTGTATAACTCTTGGGAAGCGACGTACTTCGATGTCAATGCCAAGGATCAAATGGCTTTGGCCGAGAGAGCCGCGCGCATGGGCGTGGAATTGTTCGTCGTGGACGATGGGTGGTTCGGCGGACGCAACCATGATCGCGCCGGTCTTGGCGATTGGTTCGTGAACCGGGAGAAGTTCCCGAATGGTCTCGGCGAGCTGATTAACCGGGTGCATGAGCTGGGCATGGATTTCGGCATCTGGGTGGAGCCGGAGGCCGTCAATCCGGACAGCGACCTGTACCGGGAGCACCCGGATTGGGTCTACCATTTCGATACGCGGGAGCGCTCGGAGCTTCGCAATCAGCTGCTGCTGAACATTTCGAAGCCGGAGGTTAAGGCTTACATTTTGCAGTTTATGACGGACCTGCTGGAGAAGCATGACATCAAGTTCATTAAATGGGACATGAACCGGACGGTGACCGAACCCGGCATGAAAGACCATCCGCTTCACCGCCAGAAAGAAATCTGGATTCGCCACGTTCAGAGCCTGTACCAGATTTGGGCGGAGCTGCGGCGCAAGTTCCCGCATGTGGCGTTTGAAACCTGCGCCGGCGGCGGAGCGCGCATCGATCTTGGCATCTTCCGGTATGCCGACCAATCCTGGCCGAGCGATAATACGGATGCCTTTGACCGCCTCAGCATTCAGGAGGGCTTCTCGTACACCTATGCTCCTCGAATGATGACCTGCTGGGTAACGGAGTCGCCGACAGGGATGAATCAAAGACAGGTATCCCTGAAGTACCGCTTCCACAGCGCCATGATGGGAACGCTCGGCATCGGCTCCAACCTGAATGAATGGAGAGATGAGCTGATTGAGCAATCGGCCGAATATGTGGCGCAGTATAAATCCATTCGCCATCTGGTTCAGTTCGGCAGCCAGTATCGGTTGACCTCGTTACAGCATAAAGGCGTAACGGCCGTGCAGTACGGCAGCGAAGACGGAAGCGACAACGTGCTGTTTGCGTTCCTGCACAGCCAGAAGCTGGGCGAACCGCTGCCGAGACTACGGCTGACCGGACTGCAAGCCGATCAGTCGTATGGCATCGAGGGGCTTGAAGGTACATGGAGCGGCAGGGCACTCATGAACATCGGGATCGAGCTGCCGCTGCGAGGGGATTTCGATAGCTTGGTGTATCGCATTCAGAAACAGGGATAAGATATCCTAAAATAGAAAGCGCCGTGTTGTCTAATAGACAATGCGGCGTTTTTTTGCCGTTGACTTCCATGTTAACTTCAATGTTATGAATGATATTATATTGCATCATGAAGTTAAGGGAGGGAGGAAATGTGATTACTATCCTGGGTTTTGCTTTACTGGATAGCTCTCTAGCTTTGCATCGATCGTCATGATGATTTTCTTGTTGTTATCAACAGCCTACCGACCTGCTCGAATCAGGGTGTATCTGCTTAATGCGGCTGGTTTTGCATTCTGCTGGGCTATAAAATCAACGAGAAAAAGCACCCGATACGTTCAGGTGCTTTTTGGTGCCACCGCTTCCGCGTGGCGGTTCTATCCAAACAAAACAACAGCTTGTGGGCATGGATTACTCCAGGCTTTTGCTCAATTTGACAATCTGGTCCCAGCCCTCGTCGATGCTGATTTTACCGAACATGATCGACTGCGTGATGTTGTCGTATTCCTTCGTGAAGTTGGCCCAGCCGCCCTTATTCCCTGGGCCCGGGTCAAACGCGGCCCCGTCCTTGGACACCTCGTTGATCAGGCCGAGGGAGCTTTTATCAACGTCCGTAAATTTGGGCTGGAGCGCATCGGCTACGGTTTTGTTGACCGGAATCCCCCGCGAAGTGCCCAAAATTTCTCCGGCTTCCTCGCTGTTGACAAACCAGTCGATGAACTCCTTCGCTTCTTCTTTATATTGGCTGTTGGGGCTGACGCTCCAGTACATGGAGGCTTTCAGCCAGCCGCCGGCCTGCGTTCCCCTCGGCTGGGTCGTTAACGCCATCACGCCGGGTTTTAAGGCATCCGTTCCGCCGAATTCCGCGGCATGCGCGCCCCGAAGCAGAATCTTTTCCTGGATGAGCAGGTCCATTTGCGCGTCCTGCGCTTTATCCGACACGGTCACGTCAGGGGGTGTTACGAGTTGGTCCTTGCGCAGCTCAGCCCATTTGTTCATCCAATCCTTCCAGGTAGCCTCGTCATAATGGAATTTTCCGTCCTTGCTCATGGAGAAACCTTTGCCCATGCTCAGCTGATACGACATGTAGAATGCGCCGTCCGCGGTCAGGTCCCGCGTGAGGTATTGGTCCTTGGCCAGCTTCGGTTTCAGGTCGCGCGCCATGGCAAAAAATTCGTCCCATGTCTTCGGCGGCTGAACGCCGAGGCTGTCCATCATCGTCTTGTTGTACACCATGCCCCAGGCGTTGTTGCCAAGCGGCATTGCGTACAGCTTGCCCTGGTAGGTGCCTGTCTCGAGCAGCACCTTATCGATATGGTCCGCCGGAATGGAGGAGAGATCCTCCAGCCGTCCGCTGGACGCCCAATCGTTGAACCAGGCAGCATCCATTTGAAAAATATCCGGCGTGTTTTTCCCCGCGGACTGGGTCGACAGCTTGTCTTGATACCCGTCGAACGACTGATACTCCGGTTCGAACGTGATACCCGGGTGCTTTTCAGAGTACAGATCAAGCGCTTTCAAAGTTGCGTCATGCCGGGCCTGAGAGCCCCACCACATGATCCGGAGCGTGATGGATTTGCCGTCTCCCGACACCGCGGATCCGGTTTCTTCTTTCTTGATCCCGCTGCAAGCGGAAAGAACCAGGGACAGTGACAGCACGGCCGCAGCGCCGGCGGCGAGACGGTGCCATGATTTTCTCATCGGAAATGAACCTCCCTTAAGTAACTGATCTTCTTCCTTTACCGTACCAAGTCCTGGGTCCTTCTCGTAGGGGACAAATCAACAAATCATTTCAGTATTTTACGATGATCGAATGAAGGGTTGGCGAGATGCTCAGTCACCAGGAGTAAACGGGACCGTCCGTTTAAGCTTTGTGGAACTCGGTGGGACTGCGTCCGGTATGCTTTTTGAACAGGGTGGTAAAGTACGGAACATTCCGATAACCGACTCGCTCGGCGATTTCGGCGATCAGCAGCTTTTTCTCGAGAACCATGCTCTTGGCTTTTTCCATTCGCACCCTGGTCAGATAATCGCCAAAGGTTTCACCTGTAAACTGGCGGAATAAGGTGCTGAGATAGTTTTTGGAGATATAGACCTGGTCGGCCACATCCTGAAGATGGATGTTCTCGGCGTAATGCTCATGAATGTATTGGATGATATAATCGACCGTTTCCTTATGCTTGAGGTTTTCATTTGGCGTGTAACGCGAACAGATGCGGTTCACTTTTTCCGCTACCCATGCCTTCCACTGCCGGGCATCTTCCAATTGCCCCAGTTCTTTGGTCAAGTCCGTGAGAGATAGTTCATCGTCGAGCCGGATGCCGGACTCGTACAGGGTAAAGGAGAGGATGGCGAACAGCTGCGTTCCGATGGCGGCAAGCTCGTCGGGCTGGAGCTGAGCCGCGCCGCTGTCCTTGCGGAAGAAGTCGTCCAGCGCCAGCAGCGCTCTGGGCTCGTCAAAGGTCCGCACGGCGTCGGTCATCTCCTGGAAAAACCGCACCGGCCGCACGTTCCGGGGTGCCGTATGCCGGTAGCCGCCTTCGTTATATACGTAGACACAAGGAAAGGCGACATCCGGTTCGCGCCGCTCGGCGAGTGCTTGAAACGCTTCTTCGGTGGAGTCGGAGATGGCAAGCCAGTCGTCCTTGCGAAGACCGGCGCCGATGTGCAGCTTGACCTTGAGGAATCGATGCACGGACGAAATGATTCGCCCTGCCAGCGCCAGAACTTCCGAGCGGAACGCTTCCGTCGGCCAGGAGAGGGGCTTATACAGCAGCAGTGCCATGTGGTGACTATGCAGCTCCAGGAAATAGCTGCGCAGCCCGTCCTGCCCGGCCAGCTCCTCCACCGTGTTGCCTACGGCGAAACGGAACAGGTGCCAATCCCGGACGGAGATGCCTTCCATGCGTCCCTGCCGCTTGATTTCCAAGGCCAGCATCATAAATTGGGCATTCTTCCAGCCGAGCCGCTCCAGCATACGGGAGGGATCCGTCAGCGGGGAGGATGTCCCTCCGGTGAGGACGGATTTGACCCATTCCCTTTCCAGATACGGCTCATACTCCATGAGTTGGTTTTGAAGCTCCCGCTCCCTGTTTTTGAGAGCCCGGCGCTCCGCAAGCTCGCGGGTGACGCGCTGCAGCACCTCGCGGATCGTGGTCGGTGAGGCCGGCTTGGGCAAATAATCGTCGACCTGTAGCCGCAGCGCTTTACGAGCGTAGTCAAAATCCGAGTACCCGCTCAAAATGATGATTTTGCCGGTGTACTGCTGCTTACGGAGCTGTTCGATCATGTCGAGACCGTTCATGACCGGCATATAAATATCCGTGATGACGATGTCGGGTTGGCTTGCTTCAATCAGCCTCAGTCCTTCTTCGCCATCCATGGCCTCTCCGGCGGGCCGTACTCCGAGCTGCTCCCAAGGGATCAGCCGAGACATGCCGCCGAGCACTTGCCGGTCGTCATCCACGATTGCGATGGTCCACATGTATTCTTCCCCCTTCGTGATTGCGCTGCTGATTCAGCTTTGGCCAATAGATCTCCGCTTCGGTGCCTGGCACATCGGTACGGTTGCGAAGCGAAACGCCAAAGGGCGGGCCGAAATAAACCTGAATGCGTTCCGTCACGTTGCGGATGCCGTATCCGCCCGTTGGATGGCGTTTTCGCGTTTTCCAGTCTTCACGCAGCCCGATGCCGTCGTCCCGAATCCAAATCCGGATGCCTCGGTCTTCTTCTGCACAAGTCAGATGGATCCGGCCCTGGCGTCTGCCATGGAAACCATGCATAATGGCATTTTCCACAAAGGGCTGCAAGGTCAGCTTTGGAATCATCAGATGCTGTACATCCTTCGGGCAATCGATGTGCCATTCCAATCCTTCGCCCCACTTGAACTGTTGGATTTTCAGATAGCAATTAACATGCAGAAGCTCTTCCTGAATCGGAATCATGGATTCGCCGCCCGACAGGCCGATGCGAAACATCTGCCCCATCAGCTCGAGCACGCGGCTGATCTTCTCCTGGCCGGCTTCAAGCGCCATCCAGTTCAGCTGATCCAGGGTGTTGTAGAGAAAATGAGGGTTAATCATCGCTTGAAGCGCCTTAATCTCCGCTTCGCGCTGCGCTTTATACTGCTGCTCCAGCGACTGATACAGCGTTTCGATCCGCTCGGTGAGCTTGCGGTAGCCGCTGAACAGGCTGCCGAATTCGTTGCGGTATTCCGTCGGCAGCGGCTGCCCGCGCTTCCCTGGATTGAAAGCCTGCATCAGCTGAACCAGCCTCCGGATCGGCCGCGTGAAATTCCGGGAAAGGAACAACGTGAAGAATAGGGACAGCAGAATGGCGGCGGCTCCCACCACGGCCATTGTCCACGCCAGGCGGACACTCCCGCTGGTGATTTCCTTCCAGGGCGTAAGCTCCACCAGCATCCAGCTGCCAGGGGACGTCCGGGACCATACGGTAAGCATGTTCTTCTCCGGCAGCGAGCCGGCGGCCGCCAGCAGCTGATGCGCATGGCCGGTATCCCCGCTCACCCGCTCCAGGATGGCATTGATTTCCCCGGGCGGCGGAGCAATCCGGGTGTGCATGATCATCCGGCCGCCGGAGTCGAGCAGCAGCCGGCTGGCCGAGGAGTTGTCTTCCGTCAGAATTTCCCGCAGAAATTTAACCCGGACATTGATGATCAGAATTCCCCAATTCACACCGTCCAGCGTGGTGATTTTACGGACAAAGCTGATCACCTGCTGCTTTCCCTGCGGCGAACCGACCTCCCGCTGGCCGATCCAGAGAAAATCGGATTTGTCGACGGCCGGATACCAGCTCTCCCGGCTGGCCGAGGCGAGCGGGAGGTACTGAATGTTGGCGTTGGGATCGACCTGAAGCGGATCGCTCATATAAATCTGAAAGGAAAACATCGAGCGCGAGCTGTTCAGCATCGGCGCCAAATAATCCCGGTTCAGCTCGTCCCTGGCCGTCTTGCGTTCATAATAATCTCCTTTCATCGTTACGTAGTTGACCAGAGGCGAGTTGATGGACACGGCGAGCGAGGTTTGCTCCACAGCGCTCATCTGGTCGGTAAGCTGTTTGTTGAGCTGCTGCAGCACCGCCTGCTGGTACTTGGAGGCGCTGTCCGCCTGCTCATCGGCCGAAAACCGATAGCTGACAATCATCATAATCGTGATGAGGATCGCGATAAAACCGGCAAAGCTGAAGAAAAAAACGTAATCGATGCGGAACGTGCGAAACGGATTCATGCGTTTTCCCCTTCCTTTGGAAGACATGAGGACACAGCATTCGCGATGCTGCCTCAATGCCCATGATGGCGGAAGCCGGATGATCGCGATTGTCCGGCTTGACCGTTACCTGAAGAAGAGCTGGAATAACACGGCACAGCTATCCGTTTACCGCTCTAATACTTAACCTTTCAGCCCGGATGTGGCGATCCCTTCCACGAAATGCTTTTGCGCCAGAAAGAAAATGATCACCGGCGGCAGAACGGAGAGCAGGGATACGGCAAGCAGCTGCCCCCACGGAACGGCCGACTGGGAGTCGATGAACATCCTGAGCGCGAGCGGGACGGTATACTTGTCCACGGTGTTCAGATAAATCAGAGGCCCAAAGTATTCGTCCCAGCCCCAAATAAACGAGAAAATCGTAACCGTGATGAGTGCCGGCAGGGTCAGCGGCATGATGATGCGCAGATAAATGCCGAACCAGGTGCAGCCGTCAATTTTTGCTGACTCGTCGAGCTCCCGCGGAATGCCGCGGATGAACTGGACAATCAGGAAAATAAAGAATGCTCCGCCCATGGCTGACGGGACAATCAGAGGCAGATACGTATTGATCCAGTCGAAGGAATGGAACATCGTATACTGCGGGATGAGCGTGACCTGTCCCGGAAGCATCAGGGTCATGAGCAGGATGGAAAACCATAACCCCTTCAGCGGAAAGGACAGTCTAGCGAAGCCGAAAGCCACCAGGCTGGCTGAAATGACGTGTAAAATCGTGGACGCCACGTTGAGCTTGAGGCTGTTCATAAAGAAGCGTGTAAATGTATACTTGGGCAGCGCCATCCAGCCTTCCGTATAATTTTGCCATAACCATACTTTGGGGAACAGAGTGGGTAGACTGATTTCCGGCGTCGATTTGAAGGAGGCGCCGATCCACCAAAGCACGGGATAAAACATCACAAAACAGAATGCGATCATCAGCACATGAACCAGCCAGTTTTGTTTTTTATGAGCACCTGTCATTTGCGGCCCTCCGTTTCGGTTTCGTAGAAGACCCAGTATTTGGAGGCGATAAAATTAAGCGCCGTGGCGATGCCGATAATAACAAGCAGTATCCAGGCCAAGGCCGAGGCATAGCCCATCTGCAGAGATCCGAAGGCTTTGTTGTACAGGAACAGGGCAAACATCTCGGTTGAATTGACCGGTCCGCCATTCGTTACAACAAAAGCCGACGTGAACATTTGGAATGCGTTGATGATGCCCATGATCAGATTAAACAGGATGACCGGGGATAACATGGGCAGGGTAATCCGGATGAACTTGCGGAGCGGAGAGGCCCCGTCCACGGAGGCAGCCTCATATAGCTCACTTGGGATTTGTTTAAGACCGGCAAGGAAAATAATCATCGATGAACCGAACTGCCAGGCTGTCAGCAGCACCAGGGTGCCGAGGGCGGTGGAGGGGGTGCCGATCCAGTTTTTGGGGGCGATTCCGACCCATATCACGAGCTGATTAATGAAGCCGTTCAGGCCAAAAATATTGCGCCACAGCACGGCCACTGCCAAGCTTCCGCCGATCAGGGAAGGCAGGTAAATGATCGTCCGGTAGAAGGATATGCCCCGGATGTTCCGATTCAGCAGCAGGGCTACAACCAGCGCGACCAGCAGTTTCAGCGGCACGGAAGCGATCACGTACAGAAATGTCACCTTCAGCGAATTGAAGAAGAGTCGGTCTTGAGCGATATCCTGGTAGTTCTCGAGCCCGATCCAGCGGGCCGGCTCCAGCAGCGAATACTCGGTGAAGGATAGATAGAAGGACTGGATAATGGGCCACAGCTGTAAAATGAGAAAGCCCAGCAGCCAGGGGGCGATGAACAGGTAGCCGGCTATCGGCGCGTTCCAGCGTCCTTTGAATGTTTTGGCAACCGCTTTCAACCCCTTGTACAGTCCGGCCTTGTCCGACGACTGTACCGTTTGTGCATTCATGATTAATCACCTCTCGCCTATTGATAGCTCCCATTGTATCCTGATGGAAATCGGGCCTGTAGGCGAAAGATGCACAAATTCTTTCATTATTGAATGATTAAGGAGCGGGTTCAGGAGAAAGTGCAGGGGCATGGTCCCTTCGAGGAAACGACGCCAAAAAAGAACAAGCAGCGACGTTATGGAAACGCGCTGCTGTTAAGAGGAAATAAGGGGACCTACCCCTTCCGGGTATCTCGGTACTCGGAAGGGGATTTTCCCATGATTTTTTTGAACAGCCGCGAGAAGTAGTAGGGATCCTGGAAGCCGAGACGGTGGCTGATCTCCTTGACGCTCTGGCCGGTCAGGTCCAGATGCTGGCAGGCCCGCTGGATTTTGAGCCGGAGATAGTAATCGATCGGGGAGTAGCCCGTCGCTTCCTTGAACCGGAAGGTGAAGTGCGGAACAGACAGATTGGCGTTAGCCGCCAACTCCTTCAGGCTTACATTGCGCTCCAGATGCTCGGTCATGTACAGCAGCGTCTGCTCCATGTCATGTTTATTGTGCTGGTGAAGCCCCTGCTGCGGTTGGAGCCGGGCGAGGCGGATCACGGCCGCCAAGTGGCCGGCGAGCTGCGAGACATGGATGATATGGTTGAGCGTATACCCTTTTTGCAGCAGCTCATAACTTTCCTGAAACAGCTCCACGATGCTCCTTGACTGGTCGACCGGAAGGACGGCAGGTTCCGCCGAATGGCTAAAGCCCTCGAACATTAACCCAGCATGCGCCCCCTTCATATGCCACCAGTAAATGCTCCAGGGATAATACTCCGATGAAGCATATTCATGCGGCGTATCCGGCGGGAGGACGACCGCCTGTCCTTTCAGAAGCCGATAGGTTTTGCCGCCGTTCACCCGGTACCAGCCTTCTCCCTCTACACAGTAGATTAAGATATAAGCGCCGCTGCCCTCAGGACGTTCCCGGTAGTGATGCAGCGCGCGCGGAAAGTATCCGATGTCGGTTACGTGCAGCGGTTCCACAAGCGGATGGCGGGCAGCCTCTTTCATAATATGATCCGGGAGGACAATGATTTTCTGAGACTCGAATCCGTCTGATTTTCGTATGGTATCCATAGCTTTACTATGAATCGGGACGGCAGTCTTGTCAACCTTATAAAACGCTCAAGAATCAGAATATAATCCATCATGTGCATGATATCGTCAATGGCTCTGCGGGCAGGCGGGCATATAAGATAGAGACATGAAGCAGCCAACGCTGATACCAATGGAGGGATGACGACTCATGACAAAACAGCTGCAAGTGAGCGTACGGGAGGAGACCGTGGAGATTCCCACGTATGAAGTGGGGAAGCCGGACCTGAACCCGATGTTTTTGGAGAAACGGGTATATCAGGGGAGCTCGGGGCGTGTCTATCCGCTGCCGGTCATCGATAAAATTCACGATGAGAAAGTAGTAAAGCCCTACCGGATCATTTTCCTAGAAAATGATTATGTGCAGATTCAGATCATGCCGCAGATTGGCGGCCGCATCTACCGGGCCATCGATAAAACCAACAACTATGATTTTGTGTACCACAATCAAGTGATCAAGCCGGCTTTGGTTGGCCTTGCGGGTCCATGGATATCCGGGGGAATCGAGTTTAACTGGCCTCAGCATCACCGTCCGAACACCTATGGCGAGGTGGAGTGGAGCCTAACGGATCACCCGGATGGCAGCAAGACGGTATGGGTCGGCGAGATCGACCGGATGTACGGCACGAAGGTGTCTACGGGCTTCACGCTGTATCCGGGCAAGGCGTATCTTGAAATTCACGCGCAGATGTACAATCGGACCTCGGAGCCGCAGACCTTTTTATGGTGGGCGAATCCGGCCGTAGCGGTCAACGATCATACCCAGTCCGTATTTCCGCCGGATGTTCATGCGGTGTTCGACCATGGGAAACGGGACGTGTCCAAATTTCCGATCGCCACCGGCACGTATTATAAGCAGGACTATTCGGCGGGCGTCGATATTTCCATGTACCGCAACATTCCCGTTCCGACTTCCTATATGGCTTATCATTCGGATTATGATTTCGTCGGCGGATATGACCATGGCTTGAAAGCGGGGATTCTGCATGTGGCCAATAAACATATATCTCCCGGCAAAAAACAGTGGACATGGGGGCACGGCGAATTCGGCCAAGCCTGGGATCGCAATCTGACCGACGAAGACGGCCCGTACATCGAGCTCATGACCGGCGTGTATACCGATAACCAGCCCGATTTCACCTGGCTGGCGCCGTATGAGGAGAAAAGCTTCAAGCAGTACTTCATGCCCTATAAAGACATCGGGCTGGTGAAGAACGCGTCCATTGACGCCGCCGTAAATCTCGAAGTTCACGACCATAAGGCCGTTGTCCATGTCTATGCCACCTCGGTCAGGGAAGGGGCTCGCATCCTGGTGACCGGAGCGGGACGCACCTATTTGGAACGGAAGGTCAAGCTGTCGCTGGTCGATACCTTCCAGGCCGTGATCGAACTGGACCCCGATGTCAGAGAAGGAGATATACGGGTCGCGGTATTCGCTGCGGACGGCAGAGAGCTGGTCGCTTACCAGCCCAAGCCGCGTACCTTGGAGCGAACGCCGGATCCGGCCACGGCGATTGGCAAGCCGGAGGACCTGAAGAATACCGAAGCGCTGTTCTTGGCAGGGCAGCATCTGGAACAGTACAGGCACGCAACCTATGAACCGGAAGCCTATTATATAGAAGGTCTTCGGCGCGATGCGGGTGACGCAAGGCTGAACAATGCCTATGGTTTGCTCCTGCTGCGCAGAGGGTACTTCACGCAGAGTGAGATTTATTTTAAAAAAGCCATTGAAACCTTGACCCGCCACAATGCCCGGCCCTATGACAGCGAACCGTTCTATCATTTGGGCAAAGCCTTGAAATGGCAGGGGCGTTTGGATGAAGCGTACGCTTATCTGTACAAGTCGGTCTGGTCGGGGGCTTGGCAAGGGGCCGGTTATCTGGGTTTGGCCCAGATTGCCTGCGAGAAGAAGGAATATGAGGAGGCGTTCGAGCTGATCGAACGGTCCTTGGCTGCCCAGTACCGTAATTATAAAGCGCGGCATCTCAAGAGTTTCGTCTTAAGAAAGCTGGGGCGCTTGGCGGATGCGGAGTTATGGCTTGAGGAAACGCTGAAGCTGGATCCTATGGATGCCGGAGCAATGAACGAGCTGGCAGCCGTATATCAAGATTTGAAGCAAGAGGACAAGAGTCGGCATGTTTACGAATCGCTTGTCCAGCTCCTGCGTGATAATCCGCATAATTACATCGCCTTGGCTCAGGACTATGCGGATGCAGGCCAATATGGCGATGCTTTGGATGTGCTGGAGCGCATCGAACGCCTTACGGCATCTGCCGTCTACCCGATGGTTTATTACTATCAGGGCAGTACTCTAATGAAGATGAACCGAGCGGAAGAGGCAGTCGCTTGTTACCGATTAGCCTCAGAGGCCGATCCGTCGTACTGTTTCCCGAATTCCCTGCATGACTACGTGACGTTAAGACAGGCGCTCGACGTACAGCCACAGGATGCGAAGGCGATGTACTACTTAGGGAATCTGCTGTACGACAAGAAGCGCTACGATGAAGCCATAAGCAGCTGGGAAGCTTCGGTCGCTCTGGACGAGAGCTTCGCGACGCCGCATCGGAATCTGGCGCTCGCTTACTATAACAAGAGGCAGGACCACGACAAAGCATTGGCATCCCTGCAAACAGCCTTCTCGCTGAATCCGGCGGACGCCAGGGTCTTCTACGAGCTGGACCAATTGTATACAAAGCTCGGTCATGCTCCCGCTGATCGCTTGAAAGCGATGGAGGAGCACATGGAGCTGGTCGAGCAGCGAGATGATTTATATCTGGAATATTTGACGCTGCACAATACGCTGAATCGTTATGAGGAGGCGCTGGCATTGATTCTGAAACGCAACTTTCACCCTTGGGAAGGCGGCGAGGGCAAGGTGCCGGCCCAGTATGTATTAGCCCGTGTTGAGCTAGCGAAGCAGCTGCTTCAGGATCGTCGCTACGAGGATGCTATAGAGCAGCTGCTTGCTGCCAAGCAATATCCGCTCAACATCAATGAAGGGAAACTCACGGGAGCGCAGGAGAATAACATCGATTATTACTTGGGCTGCGCATATGAGGGGCTGAGCTTGTCCGAAGAGGCGGAGGCGTGCTTCCTGAAAGCTTCGGAGGGGCTGGATGAGCCGACCAGCGCGATGTATTACAACGATCAGCCGCCGCACATGATTTTTTATCAAGGGGCCGCGCTGCGGAGGCTGGGCCAGGAGAATGAAGCCCGCAGCCGGTTTAACAAGCTGATCGATTACGGGGAGAAGCATATATTCGAGCCTCAGAGCATTGATTACTTTGCCGTCTCGCTGCCGGACTTCCTCGTGTTTGATGAAGATCTGGACCGAAGAAACGAAATTCATTGCCGTTACATGATGGGGCTTGGGCATCTTGGACTTGGTGACCGGCAGTCCGCGGAAACTCTGTTCCGTGAGGTGCTGCAGCTGGAGTCTCACCATCAAGGAGCTGCGTTGCATTTGGCGCTTTGCAAGACGTTGATGTAAGAAATTGATATTTCATGCTCAAGGGCCGGTAGGAACGGTCCTTGAGCATTTGTGCATCCCGGGCGATGCGTTGACTAGAACGGAGGAGGATGGCGATGATGATCTGGACCAAAGGCATGCTGGATGGATATGAGGTTTGGACAGGGCGCACGGAGGTTATGGAGATGATCGTGGTGCTTGAACTCGGAAGCAGGGTCATTTCGCTTCGTAATCGAAAGACTGGCCGGGAATGGCTGGTGCAGCCTGCTGGAGCTCTGGAAACGCACGGGTATGCAAGTTCCTTCGGAAAGCGGGACGGCAACGGCTGGGACGAAATGTTTCCAACGATCAATGACTGCCGGTATCCCGCGTATCCATGGGAAGGAACGGAGCTTCCGGATCATGGCGAGGTATGGTCCATTCCATGGAAGGCGCACAGTGAGGAGGAACAGCTTCACTGCAGCGTGCAGGGGATCCGAATTCCTTATCAGCTGCGCAAAACCTACTCCTTCCCCCGTGAAGATACCTTGCGGATTGATTATGCTGTTCATAATCCGAGCCCGTTCCCATTCTCTTTCCTGTGGGCTGCACATCCGTTGTTTCAAATCGATGAAGGCGTCGAGATTATCGTTTCGGACAAGCTGACGGAGATCATTGTATCGTATTCGGCCAACGGCAGATTGGGAGAATTCGGCGATATTCGGAAATGGCCGCAGCCATGGGAGGAATACCCCAATATTCGCTTGAATCGAACCAGCAGCAAGGTTGAAGCAACCGCAGAGAAGTTTTATTTTGCAGGCGAGCTGCCGGATGGGCAAGCTTCCATTTACGATCCGGTTGCGGGAGAAGGACTCCGCATGACGTTTCCTAAAGAGCAGGTGCCTTATTTAGCGATATGGGCGAATTACGGCGGCTATCAGGGACAATACCATCTTGCACTTGAGCCTGCTACGGGGCTGCTCGATGATCTCTCGTATGCAATGGGGCGTCAGGCAGCGGCAGAGGTGCCGGCCGGTGATACGTATACGTGGTACCTTGAGATTAGCTGGATTGACGGACAGAAGAACGAAGTGAAGTCTTCTTGATTCGCAGTGGATCGACAACGCTTAAACATAAGCCAATTCACGAATGCGCTGGTTGGGATTGTCCGTAAATAATCCGCCGTGGTAACAGATCACGTTGCGGATGTCATAGTGGGTGAGCTTCTGCAAGGAGAGCTGTGCTAATGCCAAGTCATAGGTGGTTGCCGGATCCGGTCCGACCAGCCGTCCATCGATTACGTTCAGGGCATCTGCGGCAATCAGGGTTTTGCTCGGTATGTGATATAAGCTGGTGTGGCCGGGGGTATGGCCCGGCGTATGGATCACGATCATGCCGCCTCCAAAAGGCAGCTCCTCGCCGTCGCGCACAATACGATGCACAGGGGCTGTAGGAGGGTTCTCGAGGGTGTGCTTAAACGCGTTTCTCCACTCTGTAGGCACGTTGTCCGGCAGCGATGCTATAGCTTGAGCGATAGCCTCGGGCGATAATTTGACAAGCCTTGTATCGCCTTCGATATAAGGCTTTTCGATTTCGCTGGCGAACACTTCGGGGGCTCGCTTGCTATGTTGGATAACGGCCGGCAAACTGCCGATATGATCCAAATCCTGGTGTGTTATAATAATTTTGTTTACGTCCTGAACAGAAAACCCGATGATCGATAACTGCTCCTGAATGAGCGCGAACTGGCCGGGATAGCCGGTATCGATGAGAACCAGATCCTGATGATCCCATAGGAATGTCGGGTGGATCGTTTCGATTCGTCCCATCATGGCTGCTGATATGTTCAGCATATGAATGCCTTGATCGATTAGCATATTACATACCTCCACAATACGGGGATTTCTTCTCCCAAGTTCAACTTCCAGAGAAGACTGAGCAGAAGTAGATTATCAAATCTGTAAACTGATGTAAATAAAAAAACATTTCATCATAACATAAAAATAATTATTTGTCAATATCGAGTTCGTTGACTGAAACCCTCGTTCATATATGGGTCCGGACTAATTATATAGAATGATCCCAAGTCAAAGATTGGATTCCCAGGCTGGATCTCATCAGACTATTGAGGAATATGTAATTGCTGGTATAATCCTTGAAAAGAGAAAAGCAGTGACGCAGCAGAATGACAAAGGAGAGGGAGCAGCAATGAACACGACGATTGAACTGAATAACGTAACCTGGAAACGGGATCAGAAGACCGTTCTTACAGGCGTGGATTGGACCGTGCAGCAAGGGGAGCATTGGGCGGTGCTTGGACTGAACGGTTCCGGGAAGACAACCATTTTGAATATGATTAATGGTTATATCTGGCCGACTAGCGGTACGGTTTCGGTGCTCGGGCATCTTTTTGGCAGGGTGGATTTAAGAGAATTGCGTAAATCAATTGGCTGGGTCAGCTCCTCACTGCAGGAAAGAATCCGCCCGAGCGAATCCACGCTGGATGTCGTGATAAGCGGTAAACATGCCTCGATCGGCCTGTATCAGAAGGTGGATGAAGCGGACCGGGAACAGGCCGAGCAGCTCATGAAGGATTTTAATTGTATTCATCTGCTGGGTCGTACATACGAAACCTGTTCTCAAGGGGAGAAGCAGAAGCTGCTGATCGCTCGTGCGCTCATGGCTTCTCCGCGTCTTTTGATTCTGGATGAGGCCTGTAATGGACTGGATTTTCTGTCGAGGGAAGCGCTGCTGTCCAGTATTACGGCACTGGCTTCAAAGCCTGATGCGCCGACCCTGCTGTTCGTTACGCATCATATCGAAGAAATACTGCCGATTTTCTCGCACTCCTTGCTCATCCGCCGGGGCACCGTATTCGGGAAGGGGCGTTCCAAGGACATGCTGACAAGCGACAATTTGAGCTCGTTTTTTGAGACGCCGGTTGAGGTGAGCTGGCAGAACGAACGCGCCTGGATGTCCATTCCGGATTTAAAATGAAGGCTTGAAGCTCGCGAGATATTCATGACCTAGGAGAGTGACCATTGTGCCAAGTCGAATCATAGCGAATCGAAGGCTGTTCAATCAAGGGATAACCGGCATGAAGCATGAGAGTCCGGAGCAAGTCGTCAGAGGACTCGGCGCGGTGCAAGCTCAGGATTATCATCAAGCGGTATGGGGAATCGGTCTCCGTACACAATCTGCCAAGCTGTCCGATGTAGAGCAGGCCATGATCGATCGCAAGATCGTGCTAACTTGGCCGATGCGGGGGACGATATTTTTTGTGCCGGCCGAGGACGCCAAGTGGATGGTGAAGCTGACGGAATCGCGTTTTCAAACGCATGACAAGAAGAAACGGGCGGAACTTGAGCTTGACGAAGGTACGCTCCATCGATGCAGTACGATCATTGGCAACGCGCTGAGTGGTTGTTCACCCGTATCCCGACCGAAACTGATGGACCTGCTGGAGGATGCGGGGATCAACACCAAGAACGGCCGCGGTTATTACATTCTCGGATATTTGGGGCGGACAGGCATGATCTGCTTCGGCCCGCATGAAGGCAAACAGCAGAGTTTTGTGCTGCTCGATGAGTGGGTCCCGAAATCAAGGGAGCTTACGTTTGAAGAATCGCTGGCGGAGCTGGCGCTTCGTTATTTTACCGGTCACGGGCCCGCAACGATTCAGGATTTTGCGTGGTGGGTCGGTTTAACGCTGACGGAAGCTAAACGAGGCTTTGAGGCGGTCAAATCAAATCTTCGTTTAGATTTTGTCAACGGCATTGAATACTGGAGCTCTGTCACTGCACCGGCCGTGTCCGCTGATACGGATTCGGTGGTTCTGCTTCCGGGTTTTGATGAATATTACTTGGGTTACAAGGACCGCAGCGCGATCATAGATACAGAGCACGATGCGAAGATCGCTCCCCATCGCAACGGGGTATTTCAACCCATGATGGTGGCAGGCGGCGAAGTGGTCGGTGTCTGGAAGCGGGAAATTAAGCGAAGCGGCATCGAAATCACGTTTAGTCCGTTCTCGCTAAGGAACGATCGAGAAGAGGAGTTTATGGAAGCTGCCAAGCAATATAGCGATTTCGTGGGAATGCCGATGACACGAATAGAATGGAATCAAGCTCTCTAAGCTTATTGGCTGAGAGAGCTCTTAGGAGGAAGATAATATGGAGTCGATCATGAAATTGGAATCATTGATTGCCGAAATGACGGAAATTGTAACGGCGACTAATGAGGTCGAATTCAATCTGAAGCTTGCGCCTGATAAATGGTCCAAGAAGGAGATCCTGGGTCACCTTTGCGATTCGGCGGTCAATAACCATATCCGGTTTGTAAAAATTTTGCTATCCGATTATCCGATTGCCATTCAGGGGTACGCGCAGAACGATTGGGTCCGGGTGAACGATTACCAGGATCAATATGATCAATCGGAAGTGTTGTCGCTGTGGCAGCAGATGAACCGGATGATTCTGCGTGTCATGCAAAAAGCCGATTCGTCTGATTTTCAGAAAAAATGTGTGCTGCCCGATAAAACGGAGGTCACGCTGGAGTGGTTGTTTAACGATTATGTTGATCATATGATTCATCATTTGGAGCAAATCGAGCTGTGATTACAGCATTGACCTTAGGTATACAACAGGAAACGAAAGGTGCTTCAATATGTTCAAAGTATTGAATCTTGCTCTCCGATTTATCCTGGAATTGATTCTATTATTTTCGATAGGTTACTGGGGCTTCCATTATGGCTCCGGGCTCATGGCACAGGTTGCACTCGGTATTGGGCTTCCACTGCTTGCAGCCGTCATCTGGGGCATGACCATCTCTCCGAAGGCAAGGATCAAGCTGCCGCTTGCCGTGGTGCTGCTTATCGAATTTCTTATATTTGCAACCGCGGTGGCATGCCAGGTATCCTCGGGCTTTATAACGTTTGCCATCGTGTTTGCTTTTGTGGCTCTGGTCAACCGCCTCATCGTGATAAGATGGAGGATGCAGCCGTAGAGTATCTGGAATTGCCCCTTATTTAAACTGCACGACGCATTTATAAGTCCGTTAGAAAGACTGCCAACGTCGGATAATCAGATGGAGGCGGTCTTTTTGTATGGGATCCGGGTTCAGGTTAAAAGACGAATTAAAGTCACGTCCTTTAGTCGTTCAGGGTGATATGATGATTGAAAGAAAAGCCTATGCCCGCCTGCTGGATAACCTCAGTAACGCAGCGAAATGGAGAAGCCAGCGTGATCATCTAAAATGCTGAAGGTAAAGGAGAATGAACTTATGACTTTGAAAATCGGTATGATTGGTTTGGATACATCGCATGTCTCCATTTTCTCGAAAATGCTGCATGACAAGACACATCCCTATCATGTTCCCGGTGCACGGGTTACGGCGGCATTTCCCGGAGGATCCCCGGACTTCGAGCTTAGCATAAGCCGGGTGGAGGGATATACGAAGGAACTCGCTGCATGGGGAACCGAAATATTGGATTCTCCGGAAGACGTCTCCAAACAGGTCGATGCCGTCATGCTCGAAGCGGTCGACGGAAGGTCGCATCTGTCCTTGTTTCGCGCGATTGCTCCTCATTGCCAAATGGTATTTATTGATAAGCCGTTTGCGGTGAGCAGTAAGGACGCAATGGAAATTGCCGAACTGGCGGAGCAGTTTCAGGTTACCGTTATGAGCAGTTCGTCCCTTCGATATGCACAAGGACTTCAGGATGAGCTTGCTCGCGGCGGTGTGGATGATATCATTGGCGTGGATTGCGTCGGGCCGCTTCCCCTTCAACCGACGCAGCCGGGATTTTTCTGGTATGGAATCCACGCGGCGGAGATGCTTTACCGCGTTCTCGGACCCGGATGCGTCAGCGTACATGTCGCCGTGACAGCGTTGCATGAGGTATTAACGGCGGTTTGGAATGACGGGAGGATCGGGACGATTCGAGGCAACCGTGCAGGCAATGATCGCTTCGGGATGACCATTCATCGCACGGAGGCCAGCAGCTTTGTGGACATCATGGCGCATCCCAAACCCTATTATGCGAGTCTGCTGGAACAGATTATGAAGATGTTCACGACAGGTGTCTCGGATGTTCATTTATCTGAGACGCTGGAAATCATTCGTTTTCTGGAGGCTGCGAATGTCTCCCGCGAAAAGGGTGAAACCGTGAGACTGGAAGATAACGATCGAACAGGACGATAACGGATCAGACGCCATGCGATTCCCTGAGGGATGGAGGTTGTTGGGGAGGTCGATGTGAATCGCCTCGCCTGATAACCTTTTTGACCTGCAATTATACATAATATTTCCATGTTAGCCGCATTGATTGTATGATAGACAGATCAAATACGTTCGGCCGTTTTTGTAAGCCGTGGAGAGGTGGTTATGATGATGACGTATCATATTCGGGTGAGGCCGACAGCGTTAGTCTTTCAGAATGAGAATGTTTTATTGGTCGAGTATGTAGATGAGAACGGATTGCATTACAATTTGCCAGGAGGCGGGGCCGAGCCAGGAGAGTCGATCGCTGAGGGTGCCTTGAGAGAATTGTATGAGGAAACCACGCTGGAAGCGCAGACTGGGCCTGTTGCTTTTGTGTACGAGAATGCTCCGCATAAACAGTCTAGAGATAACATATCGGGCATCCATACAGTATACATCGTGTTTGAATGTTATCCACATGAAGGATCGTCTCCAAAACTTCCGGCTGTGCCAGATCCGAATCAAACCGATGTCAAATGGATTTCGCTCGAGCAACTGGACGACATTATTTTGTATCCGAATATCAAGAAGCACATTAAACAGTACGCACAGGAACGCCGAAATATTGACATGATCGAGGATTACGTATTGGATAAATATGTGTGAATTCATTTTTACAGGAGACCTTCATGAAATCCCATGTTAAAATGATCGCCTTGATCCTCCTCATTGGATATACCGGCTTGTTAACATGCTGGATGATTTGGGGATTCGGGAGGACAACTCAGCCGGAATTCAGTTATAATCTGGTTCCATTCTCGACGATGGCAAGGTATTTTCCGATTCGCAGCTTGGACTCCTTGATCAATATCGTTGGGAATATCGCTGTGTTTGTACCCTTTGGAGTACTCATTCCGCTTGCATTTCAAATTCGATTTCGTAAGATGTTTGCTTACTTTTTGGCCGGGTTATTCGTGCTCGAAATGACACAGATGATCTCGCGACGGGGAAGCTTGGATGTGGATGATTTTATTTTGAATTCGGTAGGAGTTACCATTGGCTATGGTTTGCTAGGGGTCATCATGAAATCAAGGGGCAGACAACCGTAACCGCATATTTCGATCATACCTAAAATAGTGTATAACAGTCAGCAGAATGGCTTAACTACGATGTAGGGAAGTCATTCTGTTTTTTTATGTGTGGCTGATTTTGTTGTGTTAACGTTACATTCTCTATTTGATCTGGATAACAGTAATATGGGGAATTGTGGAAAATAACTATTGTTCGAACAGGAACCGAAGCTTACAATGATATGAGCGATTGGAAAATGTTGTGCGGAAAGGTGTGGTCTAGGATGAGGAATTCCGTGTTTAGTAAGCTGACTTATGGCATAGAGTTTACATATAACCTAAGGGATGATGTAGAAGCTTTTCTAATCAAGCATGGAGAGCAGGAAACGTTTGAACATATCATGAATGTAGTACGAGAGGCGTTAGTCATCGCACCGTTATTTAATGTAAGCCCAGATGCAGCCCGGCAGGCGGCGCTGCTGCATGATATCAGCAATGCTATTTCGGTAAGTAAAATGAAGGAGGCCGCGGAAGAATGGTCTCTACCCATTATGGAAGAGGAACATCGATATATCAGGATCATTCATCAGAAGCTTTCCATGGAAATGGCTCAGCGCATCTTCGGCTGCACCTCACCGGACATCTTGAACGCTATTGAATGCCATACAACGTTAAAAGCCGGGGCAAGCCAATTGGATAAGGTATTATTCGTTGCGGATAAGATCTCATGGGAACTTGAAGGCGATCACGCCTACCAAGCGGGCATGCGCAATAAACTGGACGATCTGGATTTAGACGGAGCGGCGCTTGTGTATTTGGAACATGTATGGAATCAGCGTGACAAAATGAAATTGGTGCATCCGTGGTTAATCGCAGCCAGAAGTGAGCTAATCGCCCAAAGGGTATAATCATGGCAGCTGCTTGCTTTGTGTGCGGCACCGTTAAAAGGAAGGACTACACACACTATGAACCATAAAACGATGGGCATGATTTTTATCTGTATTTCGGCTTTTTTGTACGGTATCCGGTACTTAACGGCCGCGATTGCGGGAATAAGTAACCCCTGGGTGTTTGAGGTTTTGTTATCGGAAATAGGAAAAGGGCCGTGGATATTCAGCATCATCAGTTTGATTATTGGTATCTTATGCATCATCGTCCCCATCATTCGTAAATGGACAGAGAATGACCTGAACCAGATCAAGCATAACTGGGAGGAGATTGACCAGCCAGACAACGCCGATAGGAGTCCATAATTGAATGTTATTTTGATTTTTTAAGGGGGTATATTGATGGGGGAAAACCAAGTTGCCGGCTTTTGGATCCGCCTAGGCGCCAATCTTCTGGATGGTCTAATTATTGCTCTTCCTTTATCCATCATTGCAGGAATTATCACGGGAAACTTTGAGAATGAGCGGATTTCTGATTTGATTTACGGTCTGTATGCTATGTTGGTGCCCGTGTATTGGAATGGTTACACGATTGGCAAGCGCATATGCGGCATTCGCATTCGCAAATTCGATTTTCTTGAGCCGCCGGGCATTGGAACGATGCTGCTCCGCAACCTCGTAGCCGGAATTGTGTATGCGCTGACGTTTGGAATTGGACTCATTGTGAGCATCTTTATGGTTGCGATGCGCGAGGATAAGCGTTCCCTTCACGATTTTATCGCCGGTACGGAAGTTGTGCATGATTAGGAGAACTTTAGCGTCACAACAGGATGAAGGGACGGAGGGTTACCCTGGTCAGGCAAGCGTCACATCCTTGATCAGCATACCCAAATCTGGATTGCCTGACGGGGCAGCAATTCAAGGCATTTCCATGACTGGAGTTGATTAGATATCGCTTTTACGATAAAAGGCATTGTCTTTGATATGGATAATACGCTGCTGCATTCCACCATTGATTTTGGCGCAATGAAGAGGGACGTCTACGACTTTCTGTGCCATCACAGAATCTTGCCCCAAGGTCTGGCCATGGATACCCACACCACCTCAACCATCATTGCTGAAGCCATGAATACAGGGCTGCTGTCGGAAGATCTTCGTCACGCGATGTGGGAAATTGCCAAGGAACATGAGATGAGAGGGATGATGAGTGCGGTTCTTGAAGCGGGAGCAAGCGAGCTTGTTCAGCAATTGTATGGGCAGCTGCATCTGGCCATTGTGACGAATAATGCGGTGGAAGCAGCGGTGGCCGCACTGGAAGAGAACAAGATTGCGCATTATTTTGATCTCATTATTGGCAGGGAGGCCATGGGCTTGTTAAAGCCGGCACCCGATGGTTATATGGAGGTGTTGAAGCATTTCCCTCATACATCGCCGGAGGAATGGTTGTCTGTCGGAGATGCCTGGGTGGATGGCAAAGCCTCCGAGAGCGCAGGAATTTCTTTTATCTCCTATCGCGGGGACATCGCGAGAATGAACAGCATGGGTGTTTTTCCGTTTGCCGAGATTCAGCATATACAAGAAGTCGTAGGTTATCTTCAGCCGCGTATCACTAAATAAGTATCGGAGGTGCCATCCCTGTGCTGAGCTTTATAGCGGAGATTCCAGAAAGTTATGAAACAACCGGATATGTCGTAATGAATTTTGATACTGCCATCGAAATGATAAGGGCGATTGAAGGCCGCGAGGAAAGGATTGAGGTCATCCGCAGGGCCGGCATTCTGTCGGGAATGTTGGCCGAGGCAACGTGATGAGTTCTTAATTTATTTGTCTGCATCACCCAATTCACGCTGTACAGCTTCATGTTTCCACCTGAGGCAGGCAGTCCCTTACAGGGACTCTCATATGCTGCGATTCTTCTGTTACCACCCGTTGCTCTCCGGTCATTTATTCCCAATCCCTAAAAACAATGTATCCAACACCCGATGTACAAACTCATTCTGTTCTTCATCGGATAAAGGTCGGCCTAGAAAGTTTAATTGAAATGCATATTGGAAGCAGCTTCCAAGCAGCATGTCCGCAACGGATCTCGGTTTAACATGCTCCGATACTCTCCCAAGTCGCTGCTCCTCTAGCAAATAGGATTCAACTGCTTCATTTGCCCGGTGGGGGCCTTCATTCCGAGTGGTGAAACCTTCCCTATGTTGTGCTAACAGTCCTGGCTCAGAGAAGATGGAACTGATCAGAGGCATGGATTGATAGTAATCCGATAGGCCCGCACGAGCCACTTTTTCCAGATTACTACGTACTGTATCTTTTCCGATAAGATCTCTGAGAGATACGAGTGTCTGCATAAAATTTCGTAATTGTCCGCGTAAAATGTGAAGGTATAGATCGTCTTTGCTCTTAAAATGATTGTACAGCGAGCCTTCTGAACACCCGGCGGTTCTGGCGATTTCTTTCGTTGTTGCTTTGGCCAATCCATTTGTGCGAATGACTAGCTCCGCTGCATCGGCGATCTTGCTCTTTAAATCCAAAATAATCCCCTCGCTCTGTTGACTTTGTAATGGTTCCACTTGTATTATGAGTGTGCACTCACTCAAAGTCAAGGCATTCACCTTGGATGAGTTAGGAAACATTATATCCCGTAATGAGTGTGTGCTCACTCACAATAGAGAAAGGAGGTATTCCTATGAAAAATCAATCCTACAGCAACCATGAAAGACATGTACCTGCATTTCATTTTTTTCTTGTGCCGCTTAGCTTTGCTCTGGTTGCCGCAGCACTCGTTTATCTGTTTGTGACGAATATGCGTGGAATATCGTTATTTACGGCATTGCTTCTCATACTCATGTCATTTTCGGTGGTTATGACCTTATTTCTCATCCGGCAATTCGTATGTAAGGTGCAAGATCGCGTAATTCGAGCAGAAGAGAACCTAAGGCATTTTGTAATGACAGGGAGGCTCCCGGATCTAAATCTGACAATAGAACAAATCATTGCACTTCGATTTGCTGCGGATGATGAGTTTCTAATGCTGTGTGAGAAAGCTGTTAAGGAAAACTTATCATCCAAAAATATCAAGCTTGCTATCCGGAACTGGAGATCTGATCATCATCGTGTATAACTCACATATCCAAATTAAAAGGTGGAGGATAGATTATGATCTTAACAGAGCATTTAAACGAATCCATGATGAAGGCATTGGCTCATTACTGCCAGAGATATATGGATGATCAGTGGCAGAATGTATGGGAACAGAACCAGAACGAGCTTGAGCATATTTTCCAAAATAAAGGAGATTATGCTTACGGACTCTTTTGTTCCAAGCTATTCCGTCCATTGGAAGCAGAGGTATACGAAGCCGGTTTAACCCCTAAACCCGTAATGCCGGGTGCCTTTCCACAATCTGAGGAGCTTTGGGGGCCATGGGAAGAGAGGGAAAGACGATTTTGGAGCGTGATTCACTATGATAATGGAAGGGCGATAGGTACCTTAATCACGCGTTTTTTTCACGACCATACTACTTTTCGTATTCCTATCGTGCCGCAAATATATGCCATTCCTCAAACCGACGTAACAGCAATAAAAGAGGTGATTTCTCATTTGCAACCGGAAGCATGGGGATCTATAGGTTGGGGGGATGAGAGGTATGAATAACATAAACTTGGTTCGAGTTTCCCGTGCTTCGTTTATCGTGCTCACTTTGATATTCAGTGTTAGTGTTGCGCTTCAAGTTCTTATCGCCGGAATGGCACTGTTTGTGGATCCAGGAAGTTGGGCAGCCCATGTTAGCTTTGCAAGATATTTTGCCTTTGTACCACTCATCATGGCAATCATGGCATGGATAGGAGGACTTTCCCGACGATTACTTCGGAAAAGCATAGGTTTATTCGGTATGGTAATCGGGATGTTCCTAACAGCGGCATTCTCGTCTCAGATCGGATTTCTATCTGCACTTCACCCGGTCATTGCTTTAATGTTGTTTTGGGGTAGTGTTGACATGATCCGATCAGGTAAAGGATCTAAAATAAATGGGGATTGAAGCGAAATAAGCAATTAACCTTTACCATCTCTATCATAGAAGTTGTATAATCAGGAAGACGTCTAATTCATAATAATGACCCAGTCTTAGATAGAGCTGCTCTATGGCTGGGTTTTGTCACATACTGGACGGCGAAGGAGGCATTGCTTCTTGATGAAGAAAAGAGTATATATTACGGACCTGGATGGAACGCTTCTACGATCAGATCAGACACTTTCACCCTATACTAGGGATGTTATCTCGAATGCGCTGGAGCAGGACGTGGTTGTTACGTTTGCCACTGCCCGCGGCTATATTAGCGCTCAAAGCGTTGTCTCGGATATCCCGTGGAAATACCCCGTGATTCTCTATAACGGTGCTTTGATATATGACGGGTTGAATCAAAACGTAATGGATGGATATTGGCTGGAGCGGGATATCTCGAATGAAATTATCGGCGTTGGGAGGAAGTTTGGCATTACTCCCTTTTATTTTTCGCTTGATATGGATCAGCGGGAGCGTGTTCTGCATGAGACGCTGCGCAGAGAGGGGGAAATGTCCTTCTACGATAGCCGCCCCCATGATCCGAGATTCCTGGAAGTGAAGAACCTGAGCTGCCCGCCGGATTACCGGACTTTAGCTCTTACATACATTGGATTACATGAGGAATTGGAGCCGATTCGGCAAGAGGTCATGGCATTATACGGCGATGTGATTCACGCGCATATGATGCCGGATTACTACATTCGCAACCACTATTTCCTGGAATTCAGTCATGCCAAAGCAAACAAACGTGACGGGCTCCGATTATGGTCCTCCCATATGGGGATTGATCTGGAGAGCACGGTGGTCTTCGGCGACCACATCAATGATGTGGGGCTGTTTGAAGCCGGGGGCACCCGGATTGCGGTGCGAAACGCGCACGAGAGGATACTGCAGCTGGCTGACCATATTATCGACTCGAATGAGCTTGATGGTGTCGCCCATTATATCGAGCAGCAGATGGAACTATCGCGGAAGAATACCACCATATCCACCCTGGGAGGACAATTATGATGTTGAAAGCGTCACAGTTCATAAACCTTCCGTCTTATCGAAATTAACCTTAACCAGCTCGGTAAAAGCGGAAAATGCCTTGTTCCTGAACCGGTCGTTGCGCCGGATCAGGCTTGTCGAGGTATGCCGGAAGGCTTCCGGGATCGAGAAGCTGCCCATATTCGCAAATTCTCCGCTTAAGACGGAGGTGGGGAGCAGCGTAGCGGCAAGACCTGATCGTACGATGCCTAACTGGGTCTCTAACGATGAGACTTCGATCATATTGGTTAACGGAATTCCTTCGCTTAACAGCCATCTTTCGAGAAGGCTTCGAAACGGGCATCCCGCCGGAGCAACGGCCCATTTGGTCACCGCAAGATCGGGAAAGGGCTGTTCCTTCGATTGGGTCAGCAGTTTAACCTCGTCCTCCTCTACATAATCGGCAACCAGCTTCGGCGGAATGTTTCCTGTCACAAATGCACCGTCCAGCTGATAGTTTAATACTTGGGCAATCAGCTCCGAAGAGCTGCCGGTCAAGAGCGATAGCGTGACGTCCGGGTACATGGTTTGATAGTCCGACAAGGATTTAATGAAATGTCCGCAATGCACCGTATCCACGACGCCAATGGTCAGTGAACCACTTGGATAAGGCGTTTCCTGTACAGCCCGCACCGCTTCTTCAGACAGATTGAGAATGGAACATGCATAGTCCCGGAACATGCGCCCTTTTTCCGTCAAGGTCACTCCATTGGAGTGTCTGTTGAGCAAGGGAACCCCCAGCTCATTCTCGAGCTTTTTGACCCGGGCCGTAACATTAGACTGCACATACCCAAGTTGCTCCGCAGCGCGGGTGATATTCCCTTCATCGGCAATCCTCAGAAAAACCTTCAGATCGGTAAGCTCCATCTAAACCATCCTCTCTCTCCTCCAGACATCACTAAAAATGATGACCTCATTACTAATTATCATTATACGGTATGCCATTTTTAGATTACAATCACAACTACATCACAAACATTTTATATACAAATACGGAGCGGAAGGATGTTGGAGGATGAAAAAAGCATGGTGGCTCTTATTATTGGCGGGGGCACTGGAGGTTGTATGGGTATCCGGTTTGAAGCATTCCGATACCTGGTGGCAGTGGATCATTACCATCGCTTCGATTATATTCAGCTTCAAAGTTTTTCTGGACTCTGCGGCTAAACTTCCCATCGGTACGGTCTATGTGATTTTCACAGGACTCGGGACAGCCGGTACGGTGCTGGTGGAGATCCTCGTGTTTGGCGAGCAGGCGAATCCCATCAAGCTGCTGCTGATTGGCATGTTGGCTGCAGGGGTGTTGGGACTCAAACTGGTCACGAAAGATACGGATAATCAGGCGAAGGAGAGTGGTGCGTAATGGAATGGGTCGCTCTGATCGCCGCAGGGTTATGTGAAGTGTTGGGTGTGATCGCATTAAGAAGGGTGAGCCTGACTCGAAGCTTGGGCTCCTACATCTTTTTAGCCTGTTCGCTTGGTTCGAGTTTCCTGCTGCTGACGTACGCGATGGCCTTTATTTCCATGGGAACCGCTTATGCGATTTGGACGGGAATGGGGACGGCCGGCAGCACCCTGCTGGGGATGTTTGCGTTCGGAGAACCGAAGGAAGCGCGTCGGGTTTTCTTCATTGCTTTAATCCTGGCTTCAGCGATTGGTCTTAAGATCATCACGTAATCAATCGGGGTGTGTAGAATTTCATAGAAACTGTGAAGGATATTGTGATTAGCATATAGAATTTAGATATAGTTTGGTGTTTTGAATCCATGCGATCAGACGCCAGGATGTATTTTTTTATATGGGAGAGGACAGGTGTATCTTATGAAATTCAGCGAATATCGCTATGAACGCCCCGACGTTAAAGCTTTTGAGCAAAAGTTTAAGGAACAGCTTAGCGCCTTCACCTCCGCCAGCACGTATGAGGAGCAGGATGAGGCGATGACCCGCATTAACAAACTCCGCAGTGAGATGGATACCCTGGGTCAACTGGTGTACATCCGTCACTCGATTGATACGAACGACGAGTTCTATAAGGCAGAGCAGGATTTCTTCGACGAGAACGGACCGGTCATCCAGGAATACATAACGGATTATTATCGGGCCCTCGTGGATTCGAAATTCAGAGCCGAGCTTGAGAACAAATGGGGGCGGCAGCTGTTCCAGCTGGCAGAGCTCTCTCTCAAAACCTTCAGCCCTGAGATCATCGAGGATTTGCAGCAGGAGAATAAACTGACGACGGAATATTCGAAGCTGATCGCTTCTGCCAAAATTCAGTTCGAAGGTGAAGAGCGTACCTTGTCGCAATTGATTCCTTTCCAGCAATCGACGGACCGCAATATGCGTAAACGTGCAATGGAGGCGTCCAGCGGTTTCATGGCTGAGAACGAAGCAACCTTCGACCGTATCTATGATGATCTGGTTAAGGTGAGAACCAAAATTGCCAAGAAGCTTGGATTTAACAATTACGTAGAGCTTGGTTACGCTCGCATGGCCCGCACGGATTATAACGCGGAGATGGTCGCTAATTTCCGCAACCAGGTGCTGGAGCATATTGTTCCCGTTGCAACCAAGCTGAAAGAACGTCAGCAGAAACGAATCGATGTGGACCAACTGCTGTACTACGATGAGAATTTCTCATTCAAATCGGGGAATGCAACACCTAAGGGTGACCCGGATTGGATCGTAAACCATGGTGCGAAGATGTATGAAGAATTGTCTCCGGAAACTCACGAGTTCTTTACCTTCATGCAGGAGAACGGTCTCATGGATCTGGTTGCCAAAAAAGGCAAGCAGAGCGGCGGATACTGTACCTATATTAGCGAGTACGGCGCACCGTTTATTTTCTCCAACTTTAACGGGACGTCCGGTGATATTGATGTGCTGACGCACGAAGCCGGTCATGCGTTCCAAGTGTACGAGAGCAGAGGGTTCGAAGTACCGGAGTATGGATTTCCTACCTATGAGGCGTGTGAAATTCATTCCATGAGTATGGAATTCTTCACATGGCCGTGGATGGACCGCTTCTTCGAAGATGAGGCGGATAAATACCGCTTCGACCATCTCGCAAGCGGACTTATCTTCATTCCTTACGGGGTTACGGTTGATGAATTCCAGCACTTTGTTTATGAAAATCCGGATGCAACGCCGGCTGAACGGAAACAGGCATGGCGCGAGATTGAGCGGAAATATCTGCCGCACCGGAACTATGAAGATAATGCGTATCTGGAACAAGGCGGTTTCTGGCATAAACAAGGTCATATCTTTAATTCGCCGTTCTATTATATCGACTATACGCTGGCTCAAATCTGTGCATTCCAATTCTGGAAAAAGATGCATGAGGATCAATCCGCTGCATGGGCAGATTATCTGCACCTCTGCCGCCAAGGCGGAAGCAAGTCGTTCACCGAATTGGTGAAGGTGGCAGGTCTGATCTCCCCATTCGAGGATGGCTGTGTCACTTCCGTCATTGGCAGCATCGAGGCTTGGCTGGATAGCGTAGATGATGCAGCTCTTTAAACGTAAATAAGCATGGCTAAGACATGCAGGAGAACACGATGAGTACGTTACTCAGGTGTTCTTCCTGCATGTTTTTAAATATGCCTTACTCACTCATGGCTAATTAGGAGGATTTGAATATGATTACATACAAACCGTTAAGCGAGCTTCCGATACGGGAAGTATCGGAGCTCTGGAATCACTCATTTGAAGGATACATGGTGAACGCCTCGATGCCGCTGGACCGTTTCATTGCCCGTATCGGAAATGATGGTCTGTGCATGGAGAGATCCCTCGCTTGTTACATGGATGGCGTACCGGCGGGCATCGTCATGAACAGCTTTCGGGAGGAAGATGGCGTTAAGATTGCACGTAACGGCGGGACGGCGATAGCCCCCGATTTCCGGGGGAAGGGAATCGGCAAGAACATGATGGAGAAAAACGAAGAGCTGTACGTAGAACAAGGCGTCCGTCGTGCCTATTTAGAGGCGATCAGTACAAATGCGCCAGCGATTCGTCTCTACGAAAGCGTTGGATATCATATCATCGACCGGTTGCTCATCATGACGAATGAACAGCCTCCGGAGCAGCAAGATGCGAAGAATACCCGTTCACCGTATACGCTGGTCAGAGGCCTAGCAGCGGAGGCTGCATCGGTAGCCTTCTATCGATCCGGTGAAGTCTGGCAGACAGACGCTTCCAGTATCAAGGATGGCGAATGCGTTATTGTGTATGAAGGAGAAGAACAGGTGGGCTTTGGTTTGTTTAAGCGGGTGTTTGATGCCACAGGTAGTTTGGCAGCAATTACGCTGTTTCGCTGTGAGGCCGCTCCAGGACATCCGGATGCAGAAGCCGTGATGAAGACCGCGGTACTGGAGATGATACAACCCGGTTTTGCCTGCAAGCGATCCGCATTCAACATCCGGGATTCGCATAAGAAACTGGTGAACGTGCTGAAGGAGCTTGGATTTACGAGCTCGATGGAGCAGGTGCTTATGGTTCATGAATACAGCGCTACATAGGCTGCATGAATAATTGTAAAATTCGAAAGGAATTGCGTGTATGAGAAAAAACACGGATTTGAGCCTGTACCCGGCTCTCTCGAATGATATCCATTGGGGCGTAGTTCGAGCCAGGTTTGCCTTTGAGGAAGAAATCGAAGAATCGAAGGTCAGCAATGTCACCATTCTTCCATTTGACGGGGATCGCTGCATTATTTTTCAGGTAGCGGACGGAAGCTGGGAGCTTCCTGGAGGAACCCTGGAACCCGGGGAGTCCTATATGGATGGACTCAGACGGGAAGTGAGGGAGGAACTGGGTGCAGAACTTGAGTCGTATCGGGTCTTCGGCCAGTTTCGTTGTGAATCCAGCAGCAAGACCCCCTATCGGCCGCATATTCCCCATCCTCATTTTGTCAGATTGGTAGGTTACGGGGACGTACGCATCGTCGGAGAACCGCTAAATCCCGAAGATGGCGAGCAGGTCATCGCGGTAGAGGCGGTTGATTTGGAGGAAGCCGTTAAGCGATTTGAAGAGACCGGCAGGCAAGATATTGCGGACCTGTACAAGCTGGCTTATGCCATACGTCAAGAAGACCGTTTGATGAAATAGTCGATGACTCACGATGTTAGGGAGGAAAGATCATAAAAGAGACAACCACCATCTACCTCGTCAGACACGGACAGACCGAGTGGAATGTGTTGGACCGTTTTCAAGGACATATGGATTCGCCGCTGACGAAGCTGGGCATTCAGCAAGCGGAGTGGCTCGGCGAAGCCTTGCAGCATGACCCTATCGACCTCATCTACTCAAGTACCAGTAACAGAGCATTTCATACAGCCGAGATTATTAGAGGGAACCGAAATGTGTCGGTTACGGCTTGCGATGAATTCAAAGAAATTAATTTAGGCGTTTGGGAAGGACAGACACAGGAACGGATCGGCGAATTATATCCTCAGCAGCTGGAGCATTTCTGGAATCATCCGGAGCTGTTCGGCGTAGAGGGCAGCGAGACTTTTCATGAGGTCAGAGAACGTGCGGTTAACAAACTTGTCGATATTGTTGCTTCGAATCCAGGCGCCAGAATTTTGCTGGTCACGCATACCGTGGTGGTCAAGCTGTTAATGGCTCATTTTGAAGGGAGAAGCATGGACCGGCTGTGGGATCTGCCATATATCCACCCGACATGCCTAAGTAAGATCGAGCTGAGCGATGAGGTGCCTACTATTATCCTGCATGGGGATGTCAGTCATTACAGGGAAGAGCAGGGCGTGTGAGGTCTTGTCCATTAACACTGCCAGCACTAGTAAAGGAGATTTGTCTTGACTCTCTATCAATTTATTGCATCGGATTGCCAGCTCCCGGAGGTTAATCCGGGTGGATGTCGTTTTGTTGAAATGACCCTGCAGGAACATAGGAAATTAGGGTTTACGCTCAATGAAGAATTTCCCATTAAGTCCCCCCCGGATGACATTACTATAGTCCATGGATTTGATGATTCGGTTCAAGGAAAATTTCAGGTTGAATACTGTCCCCGGCCACCGTATTACTTAAAAGACTATACCAATAAAACGCACATCTACGAGATTGTAATCGATCATGATCCCAAGTATATCGAACAATTATGTCTATACCTAGAGAAGAGAAATCCTCTTGAGTCCTCCATAGAAATATGGTCTGTCTGGATTGGGGATGACCCGACGAAGATTATTTCTAAAAGGTTAAAGATTGACCACGTGACTATCTCTGATCTCCAAATGATTCGGAACGTCAATATTTGCCTGATTCTGGAGTGAGGTGTATCAACGTAGAAAGACTTATACCCGTGATCATAGGGAATGCGCTGCAGAAAAGAGGTGTAAACACTGGACCACTTATTTCAGGAGCTGTTGCAGCATTATTTTCATGGCCCAGTGCATTCGATCGAGACTGTGCCATTCGGCATGACGAATGACTCCCGAATTGTCGTAATGAACCAAAAGAGATACGTCGCAAGAATATACAATCGTCATACGAAGAGTGAAGATAGATTGCGGTTTGAGGTTGAATTAACAGCTTATCTAGAGCGCTGTTCCTTATCGTTTGATGTCCCATGTTTCGTCTCCAGTAAGGATAATGCGAAGTACGTGGTTCTGTCGGACGGTTCCCTGGGCTCCCTGACACGGTTTATCGAAGGAGAGCTCCCTGATCTATCCAGAATTCCTGATGTGCTTAGTTATGGGCGGACAGTTGGGGAAGTATCATATGCTCTTCAGCAATTCGAATCAGATTCCGTTGATGTGGTTTGTCCTGCGATTGCGTTCCATGATTTTTACAATCTCCATTCTCTATCAGTTGAGACGAAAATTAATGAGTTTTTGGCATACCCTCCTTTTGAAATTGATGCCGAACAGATAGCTGTATTGCAAGGATACTATGAATCAGGATTTAACCATGTAGCTGAACTGAATGTACTGCCTAAGCAAATGGTCCATCATGATATTTTAGTTTTTAATCTCTTGATCGATCCCCAGTCCAGGGAAATGAGCGGTGTGTTGGATTTTGATTTTGCGGCTATGGACATCCGGATATGGGAAATATCCATCTGTCTGAACCATCTTCTTCAGCATGAGGACCAGACCTTAATGAAGGTCGAGTTGTTTTTAGATGAATATCGAAAATATATGAGGTTAACCCTTGCAGAGATTCAGTGGATCCCCTACATTATGCAGTTATACTATGTTTCATTATTAAGCATCTATATCGGACAGCATTTGGCCGGAAGGAACATTGCCTCCTATTTCCACCTGATGTTGAAGCAACTTCTGATCAGAAGAGAATGGATGGAACGGAACCAACATGAATTTGTTGAGTTGTTGTATTCGAAATGTTTATGAATGTGTCACGCAAACAACTTCTAGGATGTGAACAATGCTGTGAGATTACCTTATAAAATAGGATATGCCGTGACGTTGGTATGGCTGGTTTGGATTGTATACGGGTATGTGAATTACGATGCTATGGCAGACCGCGGCCAGGTCTCCATCGTCCTGCTGAGTGCCGTGATTGGCATGATCCTGCTTCCGATTTATTTTATATCCGTGCTGCTGTTCTATGTTTACAAACGAGGTCCGAAAAAGAAGTAGTAAGGGGGCGTTATCTTGAGGGATCGATATCTATATTTGCTCGGAGGACATTCCTTTCAAGCAGAGGCCAATAGACAATTTATAGAGCAAGCCGGCGGTTCCAACGCCAGAATCGCATTATGCATCATGAACAGACCGGGCTGGGAGGGATATGTTCCCCTTTTTCAGCAGATGTGGAAAGAATCGGGTGCCGAGGATATGCAGGTGATCGTCCCAGATGAGGATGGAAAGCTGGACATGGAACATGCCGAACAGGTGTTGTCACAGGCTACGGGAATATTTATTGGCGGTGGCAACACGGAGAAATACCAGCACTATTACGCAACAGGTCCTTTTAAAGAGCTGTTAATTGATCGTTACGGGAACGGTGTTCCAATTGCGGGGAATTCGGCAGGCGCCTTGATTCTTCCGGAGATCTGCCTCATATCGCCGCTGGATAATGAACAAAGCGTAATGCTGTTTAAGCAAGGGGTAGGCTTACTTTCGAATGTATTGATTAGCGTTCATTATACGGAGTGGAGCGACCAGTCCAATTTGCTGGAAGGGATGAGAACTAAGAAGGTGAAGCGCGGGATCGGCATCGATGAGCAGGCCTGCGCCGTTTTTATCAATGGACAGCTGGCGTATTCTTTGGGGGAATCCGTCCATGAAGTCATCTTCGAGGATGTTGACCTGGACCCATATACGATGACGAAGGAGACATCATGAATGATGTCTTCAGAATGTCGAGAAACCCTGTCCTTTTTCGAAAGGATCAGGGTTTCTTCACGTAATTGTGTATATGTTGTTCGAAAAAATAGGAGGTTAACAGAGATTACCCCTGTTTGTTTAGGCGATCCAGGTGGATCGCCATCTTCTTCATGTTTTGCACGGTTGCCGTCATCAGGG
>NZ_BIMF01000002.1 GCF_004000945.1 Paenibacillus lautus NBRC 15380 | reverse complement strand
GGCTGGATGCCGCGGCAGCCGAGCTGCGCGCCGCAGCAGCGCTGCTGGCGCCGCATCCCGCGCTTGTCTCGGCCGCGCGGGATTTGACCGCCCGCGCGGATGCGCTTGCGGGCGGCTCGTTCACTTTGGCGCTGTTCGGTGCGTTCAGCGCCGGGAAGTCCTCCTTCGCCAATGCACTGCTGGGCGAGTCGGTCCTACCGGTGTCACCGCACCCGACAACGGCGGCGGTGAACCGGATTCTGGCACCGGCTGAAGGGAATTCCCATGGTACCGCAGCCGTGCGGATGAAGAGTCGCGAGATGTGGTGGGACGATCTGAAGTACTCCTTTAGCGTGCTGGGTCTCCAGGAACCGAATCCGGGCAATTGGCGAAGCACGGCAGAAGGATTGAATCCAGCCGGTATTCACCCGGCAGGCTTGCCGCATTACGGGTTCCTGAAGGCCGCCGCCGCCGGTTGGGAAGTGATGGAATCCAAACTTGGTACGACGGAAACGGTAGAGCTGGCGGAATATCGGGGCTATGTGGCGGACGAAACCAAATCCTGTTTTGTCGACGGGATCGATCTGTATTACAGCTGTCCGATGACGGAGCAGGGGATTGTGCTGGTGGATACGCCGGGAGCCGATTCCCTGCATGCCCGACATACGGGCGTAACATTCAATTATATTAAAAATGCGGACGCCATCGTTTACGTAACGTATTACAACCATGCGTTTTCCAAAGCGGATCGGCAATTCCTGTCCCAGCTGGGCAGGGTTAAAGACAGTTTTGCCCTGGATAAAATGTTTTTTATCGTCAATGCCGCAGACCTTGCACAATCCGAAGAGGAGCTGGATGAGGTTGTGAAGCATGTTCGTACTAACCTGACATCCAGCGGGGTAGGCAGCCCGCATATCTTCCCCGTTTCCAGTCTGGCTGCGCTGGATAGTAAGCTGGATGGGGATGAAGCAAAATTGAAGGAATCGGGGTTCCCTGTATTCGAAGGAGCGCTTAGTCGATTTGCGGTTGAAGAGCTGCCAAGGCTTTCCGAGCGCGCTGCTTATGATGAACTGGCTTCGGTTAGGGACCGGATCAGAGCATGGGCCGATATGGCAGCCCAGGATGAGACCACGCGTGAGCGTAAAATCGTGGAGCTGGAAGAGGTTCATCAACAAGCCTTATCTCGCCTTGCGGCTTTAACGGAGTTTAATATGTCGCGCGACATCGCGCAGGAAAGCAGCGAGCTGCTGTTTCATGTACGGCAGCGGCTGGATTATGCCATGAACCGTTTCTTTCAGGAGTCGTTTAATCCTTCCGTGCTCCGGGAGGATGCAGGTCACCTGAAATCGGCCTTTGCGGCTTGCGGACGAGATTTGATGCGGACGATGTCCATGGAGCTGGATCAGGAGTTATGGGCGACAACGCTTCGCTTAGAGATGGCCGGCCGCAAATTAGCTGAAGACGCAGCGCTTAAAGCAGCAGCGGATATCAACGGTATGGCCGAGGGCTTGTCCCTTTCCATACGGGCGGATAAGGACTGGTCACCGCCGGAGCTGGAAGAAACGGATCTGCAAATACAGGGGGATTGGTTGTCCTTCTGGTCGTCCTTTAAGAACCCGAAGCATTTCTTTGAGGGAAGCGGAAGCTCCAAGCTTCGTGAAGCGGCTGAGCCGAAGGTGAAGGAAGCCGTGGCGAGTGTGGTGAGCATTCGAGAAGAGCAGCTGACAGACCACTATGTTCGGATGAGTGAGCGTTCATTGCAGCATCATGTCTCGGTGTTGGAGGAACAGCTGAAGGAATCCATGGCTGCCATTCTCGGTTCTCTGCAGGACGGCCAATCTCCGTTGATGTGGAGTAAGCTGGCGGATGAGCTGGAAGTTATGATTCAGGGAGCACGGTAATGACGGCTCTTATGCGATCAAGAGCAGTACACAACGGAATAGCATAGTTATTGTTGGTGTCAGAAGCTCCCATACGCATAGCGATTTTATGCAGCTTAAACTCCAAACTCATACTTCTCAATCAAAAGGCGTCCCGTATGCCACCATGGCGGGGCGTCTTTTTTCCTATGTTCACCGTGGGCTGATGAAGGTTAAGAGGATGGTATGACGTATTTTAATCCGCTACAGCGTTCGCACTGGGATGAAAACGGCTTAGGATATTACCCTTTTTCAAGCATGTTCAAAAAAGTCGGAAATCGTGGATGAAGCCTGATGGTTGAAGGGACTGACAATGTGATTATATCCCCTAGTATTAATGAGAATTTCCGATGATTTCATTATGAAACAAAGATAAGTTATACTATTTGCCCCCTTTAGGTCCTTTTGGCTCATTTATGACGGTTTTCCCTCTTTGCCGCGGGTTCAGGTCGATGATAAACTTCATAAATGCTACATAACCTGAACGAAAATAATCCAAAGGAGGATAAACATGAATGTTCTCAGGCAACTGCAGGGCTTCTTTTGGGAGAAACGAAGTTATCTTTTTCTTTCCATTCTGTGTCTGGCGATTGCAACCGCTTTAGGACTTGTCTATCCGCAGCTGTTGAAAGTGCTGATTGACGATGCAATCAAGCTGGAGAATTACGGCATCGTGCCGCAGCTCGCACTTACTGTGCTGGGTGTGGTAATTCTGAAAGCTTCAATGCAGTTTCTGCACGGTTTTTTTGGGGGAAGGCTAGGTAACTACCTGGCATACTCGTTACGAAACGCCTGCTATGAAAAATTGCAATTTCTATCGTTCCGCTATTATGACACGGCACGGACAGGGGATTTGATGTCGCGGCTTACCGGGGATTTGGAAGCAATCCGGATGTTTATCGGCTTCGGTTTTGCCCAACTTCTCAATTTAGTACTGATGATAACCTTTGGTTCCATCATGATGTTCACCATCAGCTGGCAATTAACGCTGGTTACTTTGGTAGCGATGCCATTCTTGGTTGTGGCAGCTCTGAAGTTCGAATCCAAGATCCATCCGGCTTTCCAGGAAATGCGTCTTGCGCTGAGCTCGCTGACGACCGCGGTTCAGGAGAATATTACGGGCGTTCGAACCGTAAAATCTTTTGCGCGTGAGCCTCACGAAGTGGAGAAGTTCTCCGAACGGAATGAGCGCTACAAAACCAACCAAATTTTTGCCTCTTCACTGTGGGCACGCTACTTCCCGATGATGGAACTATTTGCGAATATCAGTGTCGTCATTCTCCTTGCAGTCGGCGGTGCCATGGTTATCAAAGGTTCAATGACAGTTGGGGAGTTAGCAGCGTTCTTTACCTTGATCTGGTACATAATCGGCCCTCTCTGGGGAATTGGTTTCCACATTAACAACTATACGCAGTCCAAGGCTTCCGGTGAACGTGTGTTGGAGCTGCTAAATCAGCCAATTGATGTGGAAGACCGCGAACGTGCTGTAGATTTGGTGCCAAGCAAAGTGAAAGGACACGTCGTATTTGATAATGTCACCTTTGCTTACGGCAATAAGATGGCTGCAGTTAAAGATATTAATCTGGATGCGCGTCCCGGCTCTGTTATCGGTTTGCTTGGCGGAACGGGCTCTGGTAAGTCGACGATAATACAGCTCTTGATGCATGCTTACAATGTCAATCAAGGCAGTATTAAATTAGATGGAGTCAACATTAATGACATTAAGGTGCGGAGTTTACGCAGCCAGATCGCCACGGTATTCCAGGAGACCTTCCTGTTCTCATCCAGTATACGAAATAACATCTCTTACGGGATGAAGAACGTCAGTATGGAAGAGATTATCCGGGTAGCCAAGCTGGCCAAAGCTCATGACTTCATCATGGAGATGAAGGATGGCTATGATACCATCGTTGGCGAACGGGGAATGGGCCTCTCCGGCGGACAGAAGCAGCGGATCGCGATTGCCCGGGCTCTGCTGAAGGATCCGAAAATTCTGATCCTGGATGATGCCACCAGTGCAGTGGATATGGAAACCGAGCATGAAATTCAATCCGGCTTCCAGGAAGTCATGAACGGCAGAACGACGTTTATCATCGCTCACCGGATTTCCTCTTTACGTCATGCGGATGAAATTCTCGTTCTGGATGAGGGAAGAGTCGTGCAGCGCGGCAAGCATACTGAATTGATTGCAGTGCCAGGACCTTATCAGGATGTGTACAAAATACAATATGCGGACCTTATTGCGAAGCAAGCTCAAGCAGGAGGCACGCAAGGGCAGGTGCAAGCATGAACGCCAATGTAAATACTGAACCGCATCAAAAGCAAAAGATTCCGAGGCCGCGGAAGCCCTCGGAAGAAACCAATGAACGTTTTGTATACAAGGACGATGATGCGATTGAGAAACCGTTTAACTGGTCGCAGCTGACACGGCTGATCTCGTACATGAAACCTTATGCCAAGCAGATTCTCCCGCTGATCGGACTTATGATGATCATCGGTACCATTACGAAGCTTGCCATTCCGTTCTTGACCAGTTTGGCCATTGACCAGGCCATCGAACCGAAGAATGGGAATCCAAGTCTGACCTTGCTATATCAGATTACGATAGCCGTCCTGGCGATGTATATCATTCAATGGGTTGCCGGAATATTTCGTATCAAGTTTACGAATATCATCGGTCAGCGAGTGATATATGACCTGCGAGCGGATCTGTTCCAGCATATTCAGCGCTTGTCCTTTAATTTCTTCGACAAGCGTCCGGCTGGATCCGTGCTGGTCCGGGTTACGAATGATGTTAACTCCCTGCAAGATTTGTTTACTAACGGGGTTGTCAATCTGATCATCGACTGCGTGCAGCTAGTAGGTATTGTGGTCATCCTTCTCTTAATAAACTGGAAGCTCGGTCTTGCTGTTATTGTCACGGTACCGATCATGTTCTTCATCTCGACCAAACTCCGTGTACGTATCCGGCGTGCATGGCAGGATGTACGGATTCGTAACTCGCGGATAAACTCCCACTTGAATGAATCGATTCAAGGGATCCGCGTGACCCAAGCTTACACGCAAGAAGAAGAGAATATGAAGTTTTTTGACAACATGAACATGGACAGCAAAAAGTCCTGGGATAAGGCGTCTGCCATGAACCAAGGGTTTGGGCCTCTTATCGAAATTACCGGTGGTTTCGGTTCATTGATCTTGTTCTGGCTTGGTGCCGTGTTGATCCAACAAGGCGAGCTCACCATCGGTCTGCTCATTGCCTTCACCCAATATGTAGGAAACTTCTGGGAGCCGATCAACCGGCTTGGCCAAATGTATAACCAATTGCTTGTTGCCATGGCTTCCTCTGAACGTATTTTTGAGTTTATTGACGAGAAGCCGAGCATTGATGATCAGCCTGGGGCGAAGAAATTGCCGACGATTAAAGGGGATATCAAGCTGGAGAATGTGGTGTTTGAATACGAAAAAGGACGCCAGGCTCTCAAAGGGATCAATCTGGACGTGAAGGCAGGCCAGTCGATTGCGCTTGTCGGTCATACCGGATCAGGCAAAAGTACCATCATTAATCTGCTCAGCCGATTCTATGATATTACCGAAGGTAAATTAACCATCGACGGATACGATATCCAATCGGTAACGGTTGAAAGTCTTCGAAATCAGATTGGCATCGTGCTGCAGGATACCTTTATTTTCTCCGGTACGATTCGAGATAATATCCGGTTTGGCCGTCTGGATGCAACCAATGAGGAGATAGAGGATGTAGCCAAGGCGGTCGGGGCCCATGATTTTATCGTTCAAATGCCGGGCGGCTACGATACCGAGGTTGAAGAACGCGGGAATATGCTGTCCATGGGTCAGCGGCAGCTGCTGTCCTTTGCCAGGGCGCTCCTTGCCGATCCGCGGATTCTAATTCTGGATGAAGCAACGGCGAGTATCGATACCGAGACGGAATTGAAAATTCAGGAAGCTCTTAAAGTGCTGCTTCAGGGTCGAACCTCCTTCATCGTGGCGCACCGTTTGTCAACGATCCGCCACGCCGATCATATCGTTGTGCTTGATCACGGCAAGATAATCGAAGAAGGAAATCACAGCCAGCTTATGCAGAAGCAGGGTACGTACCATGGGTTGATTGAAGCACAATACCGATTTTTGTAAAAACGGCTTAACAAAGGTTTAACAAAACCGACACAAATGTAAAAAAAATGTCGCTTGATACTTGCAATCTTCTTCGTAAACTTACAAAATAGAAGTAGAGTTTACTCAGAATTCATAGAAGAAGGGAAGCATGAGGGTATAATGAGCATCGAAAGCGTATTATCTGCGCCTGCACTGCTGATTCGAAACTTTGAGAAGAATGATTTGGAAGCTGTCACATCCTTGATGCGCGAACTGAATTATCCGACCACGCTTAATGTGATGCGTGAACGGATGGAAGCCATGAACGACAATCCTTTATACGGCAATCTGATTGCTGAGGTTGATGGTGTTGTTGTTGGTATGATCATGCTTCGTCAAGTCAAATCCTTCACTATGACCGAACCGGTCACTCAAATTACTTCGGTTATTGTAACCTCAAGCTACCGCGGCCAAGGAATTGGCAAAAGATTGATTCGCGGTGCAGAGACATGGGGAAGACAGCATGGTAGCCACCTCTTGTTTCTCACAAGCGGCAACCGGGAAGAACTTGCTCCCGCACATGCATTTTATGAGCATATTGGATTTGAAAAGGCTGGATACCAGTTTAGTAAAAAGCTGTAGTCTTCGTCTTTTCATAAACCCATCCCAATTTTGGGGTGGGTTTTTTCTTGTTTTTCCCTAAAACTCGATTGGAAGACCACCGATATAAGAAGAGATTCTTCGCTTGATTAAAGCATCGATCCCTACATCATGTCTGGGACTAGAGCCGACTTGGTTTCCGGTGTATAGGTAGGAATTCAAGGACGCTTTTCCAACAATTGTAGGATTGCCGAAGGTATCAAATGTGTTACAATGTGTTCGTACGAGATTACAAAAATGTAACTATTGTTTGATCGTCCGGCACCCTAGAAATTCATCTTAGAAGGGGCGGTCAAGCAAACTCCACAACTATGAGCATAGGAGATGAGCATTCATGAACAACCATTGGATAAAGAAAATCGCAGGCGGGAGCATTGCTGCTGTACTGGCTGTCGGCATCATGCTGCCAACGACGGCGTCTGCTGCACCTGCTGAAAGCAATAATTATGTAAACTGGCAACAAAAGATTCAGAAATTCCTGGAGAGCCAAGGCTTGGAATCACAGTTTAAATGGGTGGTCGTTCAGAAGCCGCAAACGGAAAAACCTCAGGCGAACCAGCCTGCTGAAACTCCGCAAGCAAGTAAGCCGGAAACCAGCAAACCAGAAACGACTCAACCAGAAACAAGCAAGCCTGAGACCAGCGCTCCATCTACAACACCGTCCCAGCCTTCCGAGTCTGCGGGTACAACGGAACAATCGAATTTTGCTTCCGAGGTTGTAAAGTTGGTGAACAAAGAACGTGCGAATGCAGGCCTGAAGCCGCTTACGGTCCATGCTAAGCTGACAACCGTGGCACTCGATAAAGCGAAGGACATGAGCAATAACAATTATTTCAGCCACACTTCGCCAACGCATGGTTCTCCATTCGATATGATGAAAGCCTACGGTATTTCTTACGGCTATGCCGGTGAGAATATTGCTAAAGGGCAACGTACACCACAAGAAGTTATGAACTCCTGGATGAATAGTCAAGGTCATCGTGAAAATATCCTGTCTCCGAACTTCACCATGATCGGTGTTGGATACTACAACGGATATTGGGTTCAAGAATTCATCAGTGAATAAGCACTTATCTTGTTTCATATGAACAGGGCTGCCCCGGTCACGCATCGAAAGACTGCGTCCGGGGCAGTCTTCTTTGCGTGTTTTGATTTGCAAATTTTTAATAGAAGTCTTAAGGTAGTGTACATGAGGAATTTTGTAGGGGGAATGTCATGAAATCATCTGCATGGATATGGCGAATTACTGCCTCCGTGTCGGTTATAGTAACGATTGTGCTTATTCTTGGCTTTGTGTATGCATTTAAGGATATTAATGATCCGCAAGGACAGCCCTTGCTGACTGGTGGTGGAGGATCCGAGGCGTCCGAAGAAGAGACAGCGCCGGAAGAGCCGGAGAGCGCTCCATCACATCCGATTTTGCCGAATGATTTAAAGGTAACTGCGATTGGAGATTCACTGGCCAAGGGAACGGGGGACAATACCGGGAGCGGTTTTGTCCGTCGAAGCGTGGATCAATTAAATGGCGATGGCCGAACAGCGAGCCTGCTGGCGAATCTGGCCATAAACGGAATGACGACCGAAGGACTCCTTCCCAAGCTGGACGACAAGGGAATACAGTATGCCTTGAAGCAAGCCAATGTCATTATGCTTTCGATTGGAGGCAATGATATCTTTCAAGGCAGCGGGCTGATGGAAGGGGCGGCGGATTCCGATGAGATAGAGCTCGAACCTGCTAAGCTGATGGGTGCATTGCCGCAAGCATCTGAACGCCTGCGGGCGATTCTGGAGAAGATTCGCGCCATTAATCCGGATGCGAGAATCGTTTATATCGGTCTGTATCATCCTTTTTCCGATTTGGAAGACTTGCTCATACCCGGCAATATCGTGGTCTCTGCATGGAATCATGCGGTTATGGAGATCGTGAACCGGGATCCCAATATGACATTGGTCCCCACGTTCGATCTGTTTCAGCATAAGCTGGGCGAGTATCTGTCCTCGGACCATTTTCATCCGAACGGGGCAGGATATCAGGCTATAGCGGATCGAATTGTAGAGGGTATGCTGTAGGCATGATGAGGATGTCATATGGGGAGTTGGAATTCGATGAATGAACAAGCTCAAGAAATCGTACTATCTGTCCAGCATGTAAAAAAGAAAATCGGTCGAAAATGGATTATACATGATGTGTCGTTCGACGTGCGCGCAGGCGAAATATTTGGCTTCTTGGGGCCGAACGGGGCAGGAAAGACGACCACAATCCGCATGCTTGTGGACTTGATTAAACCGTCCTCCGGCAGGATCGAGGTCTGCGGTTATGATGTGAACCGCCAGCAGGAGCAGGCGCTGCGTTATATTGGGTCCATCGTGGAGAATCCGGAAATGTATTCGTATATGACAGGATGGGAAAATCTTGAGCATTTTGCGCGAATGCAGCCCGGCATTGACCAGCAGCGAATACAGGAAGTTGTGGATACGGTGAGACTGGATCGAAGAATTCATGACAAAGTGAGTACATATTCACTGGGAATGCGGCAGCGGCTCGGGATAGCCCAGGCGCTGCTCGGCAGACCGAGGCTGCTCATTCTGGACGAGCCGACCAACGGTCTTGATCCGAAAGGGATCAAAGAGATGCGGCAGTTCATACACCAATTGGCCGGAAAAGGATTGGCTGTTTTTGTCTCCAGCCATCTGCTGAGCGAAATTCAGCTGCTATGCGATCGCGTGGCGATCATCAGCAGCGGAAGAGTGCTTGCGGTTGGTGAGGTCGATGAATTAATTGCCGGCAGCAGTGATCATGTTATCTGGGATCTGGATCCCGCCGTGCAAGGCAAACGAATATTGCAAAAGCTGGATTATTGCCAAATTGTCGACCGCCCCGAGGAGGTGCTCGATGATAATTTGCTTGCAGGCATGTCTCCGGGCGCTGTTGTGACCCGTATGAGCACGACATACACGTCTAGAGCTGTGGAACGGCTGGTGGCCGCTGGTGTACAGGTCCGGGAGGTTCATCGGATCAATCCTACGCTGGAGCAGCTGTTCCTGCAGATGACGGAGGGTGAGAGCATTGAGTAACCTGTTGCCCCTGATCAAGAACGAGTGCATCAAAATTATCAAACGAAAGCGGTTCTATGTTGTCCTGCTGGTTCTTCTTGTTCTGGTTCCCATGTTTACCTATGCCCAGATGAAATCGGCTGAACGGAGCCGGGAGAAGTTCAATAGTGACTGGCGGCTTGAGCTTCAGCAGCGAATCACGGATAATGAGAATTCGCTTAGCAGTGACAGGGTACCGGATGAATGGAAACGATATAGGCAAATCTTTATTCAGCAAATGCAGTATTATTTGCAGCATGATGTGAATCCTAATCAACCAAACGGGGTTACGTTCACACGGGAATTTTTGAATAATGCGATATCCCTATTTATCCCGCTGCTCATTATGGCCATTGCTTCAGATATTGTCTCCGGCGAACGGACGACCGGTACCATCAAGATGCTGCTGACAAGGCCTGTGAAGCGATGGAAGGTGCTGCTGAGCAAACTGATCGCCCTGATCATGTTTACGTCTCTTATCGTAGTTTCCACCTTTGTCATTGCCTATCTGATCTCCGGTCTTGCCTTCGGATACAAGGGGTTTGAGATACCGGTATTCACGGGATTCCAAATTGTTGGGTCTGATGTGGATATGTCCGGCGTTCATGCTGTTCCGCAGTGGAAGTACTTGCTGATGCAGGGCGGCTTGGTGTGGTTTGTCGGCGTATGTGTCGGTATGCTGGCCTTTATGGTGTCCGTGCTGGTTCAAAGTACGGCGGCGAGCATTGTGATTATGATGGCCGCATTGATTGCCGGTAATATTCTGACGAATATGGCATCGGCATGGAGCAGCGCGAAATATTTGTTTATGGTAAACCTGAATTTGACCAATTATTTAGCCGGCAATTTACCGCCAATTGAGGGGATGACTTTAAATTTTTCCCTTGCCGTATTGGCCCTCTGGGCAATTTGTGCGGTTATTGTTTCATTCAGTGTCTTTACGAGAAGGGATATCTTGAATTAAAATGGACAAAGCATGAAACATTTGTTTGCATTTTTTAGGGAACAGCGTTCTTCTAAAATATTGAAATGTAGAAATAGAAATACACGAGATACGTGAATTTGAAGGAGGAGCATGAATGGTCGAACAGATCGATATGTTTGCAGAGTCATCGAAGAACGGCGGTAACAACCGTTCAGGATACGATGCTGACGACATTCAAGTGCTCGAAGGCCTCGTTGCGGTGCGCAAACGGCCAGGCATGTACATAGGGAGCACAAGCTCGTCAGGCTTGCATCATCTGGTATGGGAAATTGTGGACAACGCCGTAGACGAGCATTTGGCCAAGTACTGCTCGAGAATTGAAATTACATTGCATAAAGACGGGTCCGCGACGGTATACGATAACGGACGCGGTATTCCAACCGGAATGCACAAGACAGGCATCCCCACCCCGCAGGTTGTATTTACGATTTTGCATGCCGGCGGTAAATTCGGTGGTTCCGGATATAAGAAGTCCGGCGGTCTTCATGGCGTTGGCGCCTCGGTAACCAATGCGCTCTCCGAGTGGCTGGAGGTGGAAATTTACCGTGATGGTAAAATTCACCGCCAACGTTTTGAATATTGGCAGGACAAAAAAGGAAAAGAGCATGTCGGGGAACCGGTAACGGGCCTTGAGGTGCTTGGTAATACGAACAAAACAGGCACGAAGATTACGTTTAAACCGGATGCGCGCGTGTTTACTGCGGGAACGCATCTCAACTACGACACGCTTGCAGAGCGCTTACAGGAAATTGCCTTCCTGAACTCCGGACTCCGGATTGTTCTGAAAGACGAGCGTAGCGGCAACGGAGAAGAGTTTTTCTACGAAGGCGGCGCAAGCCAGTTTGTGCAGTTCCTGAATGAAGGCAAGGACGTGCTGCATGATGTGATCCATTTTTATGCGGAGAAGGATGATATCGAAGTCGAAATCGCCCTTCAGTATAATGCGGGATACACCGAAACGCTGGCTTCTTTCGTTAACTCCATCCCGACGCGCGGGGGCGGTACGCATGAGACGGGCTTTAAGACAGCGTATACCCGTGTCATGAATGATTATGCCCGCAAGAACAATCTTTTGAAGGAAAAGGACAAGAACCTGGAGGGGAATGATCTCCGGGAAGGCATGATGACCGTGATCAGCGTCAAGATGGCTGAGGTCGAATTTGTCGGCCAGACTAAGGACCAGTTGGGGAGCGCCTCTGCGCGCAGTGCGGTTGACAGCATTGTCACCGAGAAGATGCAAATCTTCCTCGAGGAGAATCCACAGATCGCGCAAACGCTCTTGAAGAAGGCCATCCAGGCTTCCAAAGCCCGTGAAGCGGCCCGTAAAGCAAGGGATGAAATGCGCAGCGGCAAGAAACGCAGCGAGAGCTCCAATCTAGGCGGCAAGCTGACGCCGGCGCAGTCCAAGGATTTTTCGAGAACCGAATTGTTTATTGTCGAAGGAGACTCCGCCGGCGGCTCTGCGAAGCAGGGACGGGATTCGAAAATCCAGGCTATACTGCCTCTTAAAGGGAAACCGATGAATCCGGAAAAGTCGAAGCTGGCCGACATCCTGAAGAATGATGAATACCGAGCGATTGTATCTGCCATCGGAGCAGGAATCGGTACGGAGTTCACCGCCGGGGACAGCAATTATTCGAAAATCATTATCATGACGGATGCGGACACGGATGGCGCTCACATTCAGGTGCTGCTGCTTACGTTCTTCTACAGATACATGAAACCGTTGATTGATGAAGGCCGCGTCTATCTTGCACAGCCTCCACTGTATAAAATCGCCAGCAAATCCGGGAAGCTGGAAACCATACGGTATGCCTGGACGGATGAGCAGCTGGCTAATTATTTGAAGGAATTCAAGAACTTTGAGCTGCAACGCTACAAAGGTCTGGGCGAGATGAACCCGGAGCAATTATGGGAAACAACGATGAACCCGGAAACACGGACATTGCTGCAGGTACAAATCGATGATGCTGCCAAAGCGGAGCGTCGCGTGTCTACGCTGATGGGAGATAAAGTAGATCCCCGCAAGCGGTGGATCGTAGAAAATGTCAACTTCGCGGAGTTTGAGGAATAGAAGGTGAAGGAATGAGTTTATCGGAGCAATTTTTGCCGGCTTTTCTGGAAGAGGTCGTAGGTGATCGATTTGGCCGGTATTCCAAGTATATTATTCAGGACCGGGCGATCCCGGACGTCCGTGACGGCCTGAAGCCCGTTCAGCGCCGGATTCTGTATGCCATGTACGATTCGGGTAACACACCGGATAAACCATACCGTAAATCAGCCAAAACTGTCGGGGATGTTATGGGTAACTACCATCCGCACGGGGACTCATCGATTTATGAAGGTATGGTTCGGATGGCCCAGCCATGGAAGATGGGACATGTGCTTGTGGACGGCCACGGAAACTGGGGTTCACAGGACGATGATCCCGCAGCAGCGATGCGTTATACCGAGGCAAGGTTATCGCCGATTGCCATGGAACTGCTTCGGGATATCGAGAAGCGGACCGTGCTGTTTAAGGATAATTTTGATAACACGGCCAAGGAACCGGTTGTGCTGCCTTCACGGTACCCCAACCTGCTTGTGAACGGAGCTAGCGGGATTTCCGCAGGCTTCGCCACTGAAATTCCGCCTCACAATCTACGGGAAGTGATCGATGCTTGTATTGCCGTCATGCAGAAGCCGGAGATTGAGCTGGCCGAGATTATGACCTTTATCAAAGGTCCGGATTTCCCAACCAGCGGAATCATCATGGGCGGCGAAGGCATTTTGGATGCCTATCGTACAGGCAAAGGCCGCGTATATCTGCGGTCGAAGACGGACATTGAATCGCTTCGCGGCGGCAAGCAGCAGATTGTCATCACGGAAATCCCTTACCAGGTCGTTAAGTCCCGGCTTGTTACCGCCATGGAGAACATACGGCTCGAGAAAAAAGTCGAAGGCATCGCCGAGGTTCGCGATGAGAGCGGACGGGAAGGACTTCGCATCGTCGTTGAGCTGAAGAAGGATGCCGACGCAAACGGGATTCTTGCTTATTTGTTCAAGAAAACCGATCTGCAAATTACGTACAACTTCAATATGGTTGCGATTGTGAATAAAACCCCTCAACAGCTGGGGCTTAAAGACATGTTATCCGCTTATATCGGGCATCAGCGTGAAGTCGTCACGCACCGGACGCAGTATGAGCTGGAGAAAGCAGAGGATCGGGCGCATGTATTGGAAGGCCTGGTTAAGGCTTTAAATATCCTGGATGAGGTTATTGCGGCGATCAAAGCGTCCAAGAATCGCCAGGATGCCCAGAACAATCTGCAATGGATGTTCGGTTTCACGGAGAGACAAGCCGATTCCATATTGACTTTGCAATTATACCGCCTTACGAACCTTGAAATTCATTCCCTGCAAAAAGAGCTGGACGAGTTAACAAAGAAAATCGAGGGCTTGCGTGCGATCCTGGACAGCGATAAGAAGCTGATTGCCGTCATTCGCAAAGAGCTGCTTGAAATTCGCGAGAAGTACGGTATCGACCGGCGTTCTGTCATTCAGGAAGAAGTGGAAGAGATCAAGGTGAATCTTGAAGTGCTGGTTAACGCAGAGGACGTGCTCGTAACGCTGTCTAATGAAGGCTACATCAAGCGTACCAGCATGTTATCCTTCACCCGAAGCGGCGGTGAGCTGGAAAGCTCCGGCGTTAAGGAAGGGGATTACATCACCCGTCTGTTTGAAGTCAATACGCTGGAGAATCTGCTCATATTCACGAGCCGTGGACAGTATTTCTTATTGCCGGTTCACCAAATTCCGGAATACAAATGGAAAGATGCCGGTACGGCTATCGTTAACGTGATTCAGGTGCCGAAAGAGGATCACATCGTATCGGTCATTCCGGTTTCGAATTTTGAAGAAGAGGGCAAATCACTTGTGTTCGTCAGCCGCAAAGGTCAAGTGAAGCGTACAGAGCTCAAGGAGTATGTAACCAAGCGGACTGGCGCCGTTGCGGCCGCCAAGGTTGCTGCGGAAGACAGTATTATCCAGGTCGTCGTGAGTGATAGCAATAAAGATATTGTGCTGATCTCGAAAGAAGGGATGAGCATCCGGTTTAATGAGCAGGAAGTCAACGCCATGGGACGCGTTTCCGGCGGGGTCCGGGGAATCCAGCTCCGTGACGGGGATGAAGTCGTTGCAGCGTTATGGGTGGAGAACGATGAGGGTGAAATTTTGACCATCACGGATCTTGGTTATGGTAAGCGCAGCTTGCTGTTGGATTACCAGACGCAAAGCCGCGGCGGAAAAGGAATAGCTACGTTTGAGTTTAAGGAAGGCAAGCGGGTGAAGCCGAACGGCAGCGCCATTGTCGGTGCTTTCTATTGCCGTGAACCGTTGCAGATAATGGCGTACAGCGAAGACGGGCAAGCTTATCCGATTCATACGGAGAAAGTACCGATCGCGGAACGTAAATCGATAGGCAAACTGCTTGCGGATGTTGGCAAGCAAGGACAGATTGTTGATTTGGTAAGTATTCCGCATGGGGAGTTAGGCAAAGAAAGTTAAACAAGGATGTAGGTACTTCCTTTGTTTAGAAAGAAATGTTCGAAGTACAGGTGAGATAGATGGACGAAAAGCACCTTCGATGATATTTGTCGAGGTGCTTTTGCTATATTTTGCGTTTGCACAACATTAGAACTTTTGTTTATACTATTTGACATATGTCCGTCTATGTCGAAGCAAGGTGAACCTTGAAAAACGCCGTCATATAAGGGTTGACGGGTTTTGTCGCTTGATTGGAAATTATATTTTTTAACGAAAAAAGAAGGATATTGGGAGCTCGCCCGCGAAAAGTTAATCCTATAAACTATTATGGAATCATGACTTGGATTCAAACGAAATCCATTCAACGAAGTACAGTGCAACATCCACGGATGGTATCCGATGTTTGATCATGACAGACATAATTGAAGGGACGGGATAAAACATGCATACTGCCGAATTCGCCAAGGTGTGGTCCAAGCTGGCAAAGGATTATAAGCTCCATATGGAAGCCGGATTAGCACCGACATTGACGGAATCGCAACTGATGGTGCTGGAGGTGCTGGCTGAACAGAAGCGAATGAAACCTTCCGATTTCATTCCTTACCTGGCCACAAGTCCGGCAGCCGTAACCATGCTATTGGACCGGATGGAGAAGAATGGACTGATCAAACGGGAACGTGACGCAAATGACAGACGGATCGTCTGGGTGACGATATCCTATAAAGGACGTGAGGAGTATACGCGCGGATTACAGGTTAGGGAGGAGTACCTTTCCCAGATTTTGAACCGCATATCCTCGCATAATCAACAGCTGCTTGTCTATCTGTTAGGAAAGATTAATACAGCTCCAAAGGAAGCTCTGGTTGAGGTCTAAGTTCTGAAGCAAACGTTGTAAACGTAGAGAAGCCCCCTGGCGGCTGCATACGGCAGCTCACCCTTGGGCTGTTACATATCTTCATACGCATGGAACATCATGGTCAATCCATGATTTCGAACTTTTTACAAGACGTCATGAAATTATGACTTAAGCAACCATAAAGCCGGGACGTTGGAGGGTTCCCAACCAGGCAGGGACGTGTGGGCTTGGCGGCACTCATAGGTGTTGCCTCCATATGTGACTAAAGCTCCCTGCTGGTATGAAGTGTTAGGTGCCCAGGCCGGAGTTTCCGGTGTGGAGCCGTCCGTCGTGGTGACCTGCAGCTGATTGCTTGCAGGAGAGACGTTGCCAGCCGCATCACGAGCTTTCACGGTGAAGTTATAAGATGTGTTTGGCGTCAACCCGCTGACCGTATAGGAAAGCGTGCTGCCGGATACCGTGGTCACCAGCGTTGTGCCCCGATATACTTCATAACCGGTTACCCCGACGTTATCCGTGGCATTGTTCCAGGCTAGTGATACGCTGGTCGAAGTAGAACCTACAGATCGCAAATTGGCAGGGGCCGTCGGGGCTTGAGTGTCCGGGACGGGATTCGATGTGGCAATAGTTAACGGACTGCTCGCTGGTGAAACGTTGCCTGCTCCATCACGTGCTTTTACCGTAAAGGTATAGGAGGTTGCCGCTTGCAGACCGGTTACGGTGTGGCTTAAGGTTGATCCGGATACGGTGGTTACGAGATTGGACCCTTGATAGATTTCATAGAAGGTTACCCCGACGTTATCCGTGGAAGCGTTCCATGAGAGCGTTATGCTGCTGCTGGTGACACCTGTGGATCTCAAGTTACCCGGTACGGTTGGAGCTTGCGTGTCCTGATTCCCGCTGCCGTTATTCAGGTTCACGTCGATTACGTTATAGAAGGCGTTGCCTGTATCGGCGATTTCCCATACGGCGAGGATCAGATAGTAGCCGGTGCGGTCGGTAGGTACGTTACAAGTGTGGGTTACGGTGTTCGGCGGTTGTTTACCACCGTCATTGAAGGAGCAGAACAATTCGAGATCTGCGCGTGCGAGGGGGTTGCTGGAATCCCAGCCTTTTTTCGTAATATAATATTTCCAATCGGATGTGGCGTGAGCAGCGGTCAGCACCCACTTAAACGTATTCGGTCCGCCGTTCATGTTCACTTTACTCCAGCGGGTAGGTGATTGTTCATTGAGCTCGTGAAAAATTCCAGCACCAGCAATCTGACCATCCGCCGGTCCACCGATCGGGAAGTTTCCTTTTCCCTCCAGGGAATGCGGTTCATATATGATTCTGCCGCAGTTGGTGTTCTCTCCAAGCTTACACTTATAACCACGACTGGCTGGTGATTCAACATAACCATGAGCGGAGACGCTGCTTGCTGTGATGATCATGATGGTGAAGAACAACAGTGTGCTTCCTAAAAAAATCCACAGCGGTTTCAAATGCAAGCGGCGATTTGTTTGACATCGAACTTGGTCCATAACAAATTCCTCCTTGAATATTTAATTTGTAACCATTCATGAACAGCTTTGATCATCCTCCTCCTTGGCAGCCGTTGGTTTATATAAACTCAAAATTAGAGTTTATACCATGATTGTACAAATCATCTAAAAAATGTTAAACTAATCTAGTTACTATTTTTCGGCATTCTTTGATAAAAGTAAAGGGATAATATATTATCGAAGAGGGATAAAATATTACAATATTTGCCACTGTGAAAGGGCATATAAAAAACGAAATCCAAGATTGGATTTCGTTTTTTTGAGTTCTATTAATAGGACCGTAGTGTGGACTCCAGCTTGTCCATGGAGAAGAGGCTCCAAGGATAGACTGAGGGCGGCATGGAACGAATGGAGATATCATCTTTGGTAACGGGGTGCGGAAATCCGACCAATACGGACCATAAGGCAATCTGCTGGCCGGCTTTGTTCACCTTGCTTCCATACTTCTGATCTCCGAACAGCGGATGTCCCGCATGGCTGAGCTGTACGCGGATTTGGTGCGGCCTGCCCGTGTGCAGCTCGATCAGGACGAGGCTGAAGCCATCCGCCGTTTGGAGCACGGTGTAATCCAGAATGGCCTCCTTGGCCCCGTCCGTACCTTTAGAGGTGACATAGACGGTGTTGGTTTTTACATCCTTATACAACATATTCACGAGCCGACCCGAAGTTTTCGAAGGAATCCCGTGAACGACCGCTACATACTGCTTGCGGAAGCTGCGACTGCGGACGGCTTCCGATAATCGGGAAGCGGCTTTGGAGGTCTTGGCAAAGACCATCGCTCCGCCAACCGGACGGTCCAGACGGTGCACCAATCCCAAAAATACATTGCCCGGTTTATTGTAGCGCTCCTTAATGTCCTGTTTCAGAATGGTCAGCATGTCGGGATCGCCGGTAGCATCCTCCTGGGAGGGGATGTTTACCGGCTTGGTTACACCTAACACATGATTATCCTCGAAAAGAATCGGCACAACCGGATATGCTGCAGGTTCCCGCTTGCTCATCGAATCAGGACTCCCATCGACCCAGGATGCCGCATGGCAGGTTCATGCCGGAGCGGGTAATCGGCAATCCGATTTCTCCCGCACTGATGGTGCCGCCGTATTTCAGCTTCATGGTCATGGTCAGCATGTTATTCAGAACAGTAGGAGAGATGCCGGTTGTATAGGAGTTAATCAGCATGAACAGCGGATGATCCGATACGATGCTCATGCAGCTTTCGAGGAATGGGTACAAGCTCTGTTCAAGCTTCCACGTTTCTCCACTTGGTCCGCGGCCATAAGATGGAGGGTCCATAATGATCGCATCGTATTTGTTTCCCCGACGCTGCTCCCGTTGCACGAATTTAAACACATCATCCGTGATATAACGGATAGGACGGTCGGCGAGGCCGGACAATGCCGCGTTTTCCTTGGCCCATTGAACCATCCCCTTCGCAGCATCCACATGGACAACCTGAGCTCCGGCCGAGGCGGCCGCGACGGTTGCTCCGCCGGTATAGGCGAATAGGTTCAGCACGCTGACCGGGCGTCCGGCTGAAGCGATCTTATCCATCATCCAGCGCCAGTTGGCTGCCTGCTCCGGAAACAAACCGGTATGTTTAAAATTGGTTGGTCGAATATGAAATTTCAATTGGTCGTATGAGATGGTCCACCGGTCCGGAAGCTGCTTTTTCATGTCCCATTGCCCGCCGCCGGACGAGCTGCGGTGATAGTGTCCGTGAACACTGCGCCACTGTCCATCTTCACGTTCAATCGGCCATATGATCTGCGGATCCGGACGTCTGAGAATCACGTCGCCCCAGCGTTCCAGCTTTTCCCCGCCTCCGGTATCGATGACCTCGTAATCTTGCCAATCCTGAGCTACATACATGTTGAAAACCATCCTTCAAATAGTCATTTAGATTTTATTGTACAACATATCAGAAGCTGAATGCCACCAAGGATTGCCCGGCTTGATCAAACCTATTCGGATGATATAGACTTTGAAGCTCGGAGACTTACCCCAAATCTTCGAATGCGGAGTGGAAACGGAATTCGCCATGCAGGTGATCGAGTGCGCCCTGCTGAAGCTCGGCAACCATGAACACTTCATCGGAAACAGTGAATTGGGTTATATCGATCCCATAGGTTCTGGCCTGCACAAAACCGAACCGGGGATAATACGCCGGATGGCCGAATAGAAAAACAAGGGGATAGCCGTGCGTGAGACACCGTCGTTTGCCTTCTTCAATCAATTTTCCGCCGATCCCTTGTCGTTGATAATCCGGAAGCACGGCCAGCGGCCCTAGTGCAGCCACGTGATGGGTATGAATGCCGTCAAAAAGGCTGGCTCGGCTGAACATAATATGGCCCTTGATGATCCCATCTTCTTCCGCTATGATTGACAATTCCCGTTGAAAGGCTTTGTCTTCCCGCAGCCGCTGTACCAGAATCGCTTCTTCCTGTCCGGGAAAAGCATGGGTGAGAAGGTCCTGGACCTTCTCATAATCGTTCTTGGTTTCTGTGCGTAAGTTCATCGTGATCTCTCCTTCGCAAATCCTTAGGATTCTTTTTTGATATCCTGGTCGACCCATCATCAAGAGTTTCGTTACTCCGGCTTCGTTTCTATCTGCAGCCCCTCAATGTGTTTGCGGTTCATCAGTTTACGCTTCTTCCGATTCTCTTTGCTCTCAAAAACGATATCAAGATCATAATCCTCCGGGTATAGATCCTTGGCCGCAATATAAGGCTTCAGCCGTTTATGGTTAATCTTCAGTCGATCCTTCTGAATCATAACACCGATATTTCCCCTACCGTCCATGGTTTCATACACGGTTCCGCTTCGTTTCAAATAAGGCACATAGACACGATCGCCAAGTTGGTAGAAGGAAGAGGGAGAGGCTTCATTTTCATCTTCATGATCCTTAACATTCTTAAGCTTATCCTGTTCGTCTGACGGTAAGGTAACTTGGTCTACCGGACTCGCCTCTTCTGTCCATTCTTCGGACTCTGATCCAGCATCATATATAAGGGACGTGTCACCTCTTTCCGTTCCCGCTTCCGTGATTTCACGCGATCTGGCAATGATCGACTCCGGAATGCCCAGCTTTGCTGCAATGACAAAAGCATAACTGTGACCGGCTTCACCGATCCGCAGACGATAGAGCGGCTCGAGTGTGTCGGCATCAAATTCCATCCGGGCATTCTCAAAGCCGGCTGTGCGCTCGGCAAAATTTTTGATTTCGGTAAAATGCGTGGTGACCACAACCGTTGCTTGACGTTGACTCAGCTCCTCCAGAATGGCGATCGACAATCCAACGCCTTCACCAGGGTCCGTTCCGGACGCCATTTCATCAAGCAGCACCAGCGTGGACCGGCCGGCCGTCTGCAAAATGTCGCGGATGTTGCGAATATGCGCAGAGAACGTGCTGAGGGCATGCTCCAAACTCTGCCCATCTCCGATATCGACGGAAACCTCGTCAAAGATGGCGCAATGGCTGCCTTCACCTACAGGAACCAGCAGACCGGATTGAACCATAACGGTGATGAGTCCGACCGTCTTGAGCGCTGAAGTTTTGCCGCCGGTGTTAGGTCCTGTAATGATCAAGGTTTTGTACTGCTTCCCGATGGTGAAGTCCAGCGGTATCATAGAGGAGCCGATTAAAGGATGCACCGCAGATTTTAGATGGATGAACCCATCCTGGTTCAGGCTCACATTGCGCCCGCCGATGGAAATGGCGTACTTGCCTCTGGCTATGATGTAATCGTAGATTCCAACAATGTCGGCATTGGTTCTCAGTTCGAATTGATATAACTCGGCAAGTGCGGTCAAATCACTCAGCACCTTTGTTTCTTCCCGGACTTCTTCGGCGTGCAGAAGAGTTAATTCCATCTGAAGTGCCTGCATGTCGGAAGGCTCGATAAATACCGTCTGCCCGCTGGCCGATTCATCCAGAATCGAGCCATTTACGGATTTACGGTGCTCCTTCTTGATGGGCAGCACGTAACGTCCTCCACGCTTGCTGATGACATGCTCTTGCATGATCCCTTTGTAACGGCTCATCAGGCTGTCGAGCTTACGCTTGATCCGTTCCTCGGTTACGATGATTTTTTTGCGGATTTTGGCCAGATCTTTACTGGCGCTATCCACAACACGACCGCCGTGAATGCTGCGTTCGATTTCGGACAGAAGTGGACGCAGTTCATGCATAGAGGAGGCGTAGGAACTGATCAATGGAGCAATGCCTTCCTTGGCATTCATATATTGAATGAGCTGGCGGCAGCTTCTCAGATATTGGACCATATTCCCGAAATCGCGCTCAGACAGCACATAACCGGTGCCGAGCAGATCCAGGATCATCTCGATTCCCTCCAGGGAAGGAATAGGGACGCTAGCCCCGGTTTGGAGCAGGGTTTTGGCTTCCTCCGTTTCATTTAGCTTATTGCGAATGGCTTTCATCTGGGTGAGGGGGGCCATCTTCCGGATATGCTCGACTCCCAGATATGATACGGCAAGGCGTTCAAGCTCGGTGCGAATTTTCTCGTACTCCAATTTGTTTAATGCGAATGGTTTCATGGGTGATATTCTCCTTTTGACTATAAAATGGATGGTTATACAGCGCAAAAAAGGGCGGAAAGCGAACTACTAAGGTTCGCTTTCCGCCCATAGACCGTTATTCCGATGGCATGGCGTTATGGGACAGCTCCAAATAACCCTTTTGCATAAAAGAGGGGGAGACCCAAAAAATCCGTGCTGAACTCAGCACGGATGACCATATCATATCTGAATAAACCCTAAAGGGGCTTCAATTGATATCCGCAGTTCTTAACTAATTCAACGGACGAAATGAAAATCCATCAAAAAATAAACATATCCCGTTACAGGGAATGTCCAAAATTTTACATTTCAATCCATATGAAATTTGGTTAGTTAAGAACGACCACCGACATCAAAATCTCTCCTTTAGATAAGAGTATGCAATAACTATATCCATAAATATGGTCAGAAGTCAAGGTGGAAAAGCGGATACGATCCCTTAAAAAACTGTGATATGATGGAATTGTTATGCTGTTGCTAATCATTAGTAGTTGCGATAGTCAATCATGAGAGGATAAGACACGAGAGGAGCTGTATCCATGGGGAAATTGCTGACACGAAGTGAGGTTCCAATTGAGGCAACCTGGAATCTGGATGATTTGTTTGTCTCGCAAGAAGAATTCGAAGCGGGGTTAAAGGCGCTTGAATCACAAGCTGCTCAATTGACGCGATTCAAAGGCAGACTGGGAGAGGGGGCATCTGTTCTTCTGGAATGCTTGAATGAACAGGAAGTTTTGATGGAGAGCATTAGCAGAGTCGGGGCGTATGCCAGATTACGACAATCGGAGGACGGAACCAACCCGGCTAACCTGGCGAATTCGGCCAAAACGGGCGATGTTCTCTCACGCATCCAATCCTCTCTGACGTTCATTGAATCGGAGCTGCTGGATCTCGAAGATGGAGCCATCGAACATTACATAACGAAGGAAAACGGGCTTGTACCTTATGCCCGCAGCTTAAAATTGTTGCTGGAATCCAAGCCTCACCGCTTGAGTCCTGAGACGGAAAGCGTGCTAGCATCGCTGGGAGAGGTGCTCGGTTCGCCTTACCGCATCTATTTGCGCAGCAAGCTGTCGGATATGATCTTTGACGAGATTCAAGTGAATGACGTAAACAAACCGGTCTCGTTCCGTCTGTACGAGAATTCTTACGAAATGTCTGAGGATACGCAGCTTCGACGGGAGGCTTATGCCTCGTTCACGAAGTCGCTGCAGGGATCGCGTCATACATTTGCCGAGGCTTACGCCACCGAAGTGAAGAAGCAAGTGGTGATGTCCCGGCTTCGCGGGTATGATACCGTAACGGACATGCTGCTGAAGCCGCAGCAAGTGACGATGGAGATGTACAACCATATTCATGATACCATTCTGACGGAGTTAGCTCCGCATATGCGGAGGCTTATGAAGCTCAAGAAGCGTGTGCTTGGGCTGGATCAAATGCTGTTCTGCGATTTGAAAGCGCCGATGGATCCGGATTTCAATCCAAGCGTCACTTATGAAGAAGCGTGCTCCACGATTTCGAGCGCCTTGTCGATTCTGGGTCCTGAATACGGCGAGATCGTTAAATCCACGTTCTCCAAGCGCTGGGTGGATTATGCCGATAATATCGGTAAATCTACAGGCGCGTTCTGTTCCTCCGTATACGGGGTACATTCCTATATCCTGATGGCATGGGCGGATAATATGCGCAATGCCTTCACATTAGCGCATGAAGTCGGGCATGCCGGTCATTTGATGCTGGCAGCGAAGAATCAGCGTATTACCAATGCGCGTCCTTCCTTGTATTTTATCGAAGCGCCTTCAACGATGAACGAGCTGCTGCTGGCGGATCACTTGCTCAGCCAATCCGAGGATAAGCGGATGCGACGCTCTGTTATTCTTCAGCTTCTGAGCACGTATTACCATAACTACGTGACTCATCTTCTGGAAGCGGAAATGCAGCGACGGGTATACCGCCATGCGATGGCTGATGAGCCGATTACCGCAGATAAGCTATCTGAGCTAAAGGGTGCCGTGCTTTCCGATTTCTGGGGTGACGCGGTCGAGCTCGATGAAGGAGCGAAGCTGACCTGGATGAGACAACCGCATTATTATATGGGTCTCTATCCATATACTTATGCCGCAGGTCTGACTGCATCAACAGCTGCAGCACAATTGATTCGCGAGGAGGGACAACCGGCTGTAGACCGCTGGCTCCACGTCCTCAAAACCGGAGGCAGCAAGAGCCCGCTGGAATTAATGGCGATGGCGGGCGTCGATATGTCCACTTCCGAGCCGATCTCCAAAGCGGTAGCTTATGTTGGATCACTCGTCGACGAACTAGAGTCTCTGTACGAGCAGTAGTACCATTTGCATATATGAGAAAAGGGTGGTCCACAGCTCATTGCTGTAGATCACCCTTTTTTTTGTGGAGGATATTGGAGTGAAACCAAAGGCTTATTTGTCCGTGATATCATCATGCAGCGTATGGGTCGGGATCGTAAAGTAGAAGGAGGAACCGACGTTTTCACGACTCTCGACGCCGATGACCCCTCCCATCAGCTCAACTAGTTTTTTACTGATCGCCAGCCCCAATCCCGTACCGCCGTATTTGCGATTCAAGGATGGATGAAGCTGCGAGAAGGAGGTGAACAGCTGATGCTGCTGTTCAGCAGGAATGCCAATTCCCGTATCCCTTACTTGAAAAGCAAGCGTGAATTCATGGGTGCCCGTCCTGCGCAGTCCCTCGACACTGATCACGATGCTGCCCTCATGGGTGAATTTAATAGCATTGCTGATAAGATTAACAAGCACTTGCCGCAGCCGCAGGGCATCGCCGATGATCACATCGGGAACCGTGGAGCTGTTGATGCTGCAGGATAACGTTAATCCTTTTTCTTTGGCTTTGGCCGAGAATAAATCAACGACGATTTCAAGCAAGGAACGTAAATCGATCGGTTCGTGAATGAGGGTCATATTGCCGGTCTCGATTTTGCTGAAATCGAGGATCTCGTTCAGGATGTGCAGCAGCGAGCTGCTGCTCTCCATCAAAATATCGGTATAATTCTGTTGGTCCTCGTCAAGCTCGGTCGTTCTTAACAGCTCAATCATACCGATGATGCCGTTCATGGGTGTACGGAGTTCGTGGCTCATCATGGTCAGAAACTCCGTTTTCGCTTGATCTGCCCGTTCGGCATTCTCCTTCGCCCGGATGATCTCTTTCTCATCGGTGATATCGCGGAACACCATAACGGCACCTTTGCGCTCTCCTTGATCCCAGATTGGGTTGACCTGATAATCTGCCAGAAAGCTGGTTCCGTCGCCTCGCCAAAGCACAATTTCGGCTCTGGACAGCGGTACGCCTTGTTTGACGGCCCGAACAAGTGGTGAATCATCCCCCCGATAAAAAGTGCCGTCATGGCAAATTTCTTTGATAATCTGGTCGCAAGGTCTTCCGATGGTGGTGGACGGTTCATAATCCAGCATCGCTGCGCCTGCCGGATTGATAAATGCGACATGTCCGTGAATGTCCAGCCCGATAATGCCTTCGGACACCGTATTCAGCAAAAGAGTGAGCTCGCGGCTAAGTTTCTTAATCTCTTCCATGGTTCGCATGCGCTCGGTAATGTCCCGGGTAATGCCATAGACGCCGACCACTTCGTCATCCACGAAAATCGGTATGTTGACGGTATTGATGTTGATGGGATGTCCATCCTTATGAATTATCGTCAGATCATAGCTCTGCGGTATGCCTTCAGTCGCCTGATTAAAATGATACAACGTTCGAGCCATGTCATTTTCCGCTACAATCGGTCCGAAATACATTCCGATCAGCTCGTCCAGGGAATATCCCGTCAGCTCCTGCAAATTCTGATTGGCCGTTAAGTAGTCGCCATCCAAATTCAGGGAGTATACCGCCGACGGATTATATTCAAATAGAGAACGATATCGCTGCTCGCTTTCTTTAAGTTTAAATTCCATCATCTTTCGCTCGGAAATGTCGCGGGCGATCGAAATGATTTCGTTCTTTTGGCCGTCCTGCGTGCTAATGTACTTGCAATTGACTTCAAACCAGATGTGCCTGCCATCCTTATGTATATAACGGAAGGTAATTGGTATGAGCGATTTGCCGTCCAGGCAATTCTTGAAATAGTCCTGGAGCGGTATGATATCCTCAGCGTATACGTAATCGAATATACTGGTGCCAACCATCTCATCCGGACGATATCCAAGCAGGGAATAACAGGAAGGTGAACAATAAAGAAACGTGGAACAGCCTATGGTGCTACTCGATATGAAATCAAGGGAATTTTCGGTTATGAGCTTGTACTTATTTTCATTCTCCAGCGACTGCTGTTCAATCAGCACCTGCTCGGTGATATCCTGGGCCATGCCGACCATCTCCATCGGTCTGCCTTGGTTCGTAACGGAGACTTCCCATTGAGCTCGAATCGTTCGGATTTGCCCGTCCTGAAGCTGGATCCGGTAAATGATTTCATTCGCTTTCCCTAGAATGGCTCTGCTCAATTCCGCCTCCAGCCGCTCGCGGTCCTCCGGAACGACCAATGACAGCAGCGTGTTATGGTTTGGCTCGGTAGTACTGATCTGATACCCGTAAATTCGCCTCATTTCATCGCTGTAGGTTAGCGTATGCGTGATTAAGTCCCAACGCCAGGAACCAATCTTGGCAATCCGCTGCGCATGGGCCAGCGTATCCTCATCCGTTTTGCGTTTGGTAATATTTCGTCCAATGGCCAGGACCTTGGTAACCTCGCCTTGCGCTCCCCGGACCAGCTGGAAAGACGTTTCAAACCATAAATAATGCCCGTCCTTATGGCGTATGCGTCGAACGAAACTATCTTCCTCTGAGAATAGTTTGCCCGGTTCTTTCATTTGCTCGGAATCAACCTGATGATAGTAATCGATCCGGCATTGGCCCGTCATTTCCTCTTGGGTGTATCCGAGGATTTCCGTTACAGAAGGTGAGATGTATTCGATGATGCCGTCGGCGTTGCTAATGGATATAAGATCTTGTCCGCTCTTGGAGATGAGTGCAAGCAGCTCATCATTCTTAATGGTCGGCGGCAAAGACGACTCCTCCTGTACGGTCCCAGGTTCAATACAGCATAAAATCCATGGAGTCTCTCCAGGGGCGGGATGGTTCAACAGGGAAATCGTCACAGAGACTTGAACTTGATTTCCGTCACGGCGGATAAAGTAAGAGTTTTTTTTGAGCGTGGACGTTAGGTCATATGTCAATGATTGTAATGTTTGTTGAATCGATAAGTTGGATAGAACTTGGATTTCGGAAGGTTTGAGCTGAAGCAGGTCTGAACGTTTGGATTCGATAAGTTCGCAAAAACGATCATTCACCTTCGCCACAGGCTCGTCAACCGCAGAAATCAGGATTGCCCCAATAGGCAAGTTATCAAACATCTGTTCCCAGACCCAATGTTCCGCTGTTTGCCTCATGATTACAGTTGCCTCCCTAACTTAAGCTATACCATTTGATCATAGAGGATAGGATCACTCTATCGCAATAGAAAATACCAACGTTACATTTGAACATGGAAATCATGGCGCGTAAAAGCCAACCGATAAGAGGAGCTTTCTTATGGCTGGCGAGTTAAACCTTACGGGTACATCCGATTCCTAATGCCATATGTTGTTTTAATCATCGTTTGTTATTTGTGCAGCAGTACACGATCTTCGACGTTTTTGTCAAAATAATGTCCGGCGTAGGAGCAAACGGGGATGATTTTCAAATCTTCTTCCCGAGCGTATCCTATTACTTTTCGAACGAGTTCGTCGGCGATTCCTTGGCCTCGTAGGCCGGGTGAAATATAGGTATGATCGATACTAATCACTCCGTTTCCTTGAGGTGAGTAGGAGATTTCGGCTACCGTTTTTCCGTTATCTTCAATAAAAAAGCTTCCGGGCTTTGTCTGTATATTTCGATTGTCCATGGTGTTTAACCCTCCTTCATCTGGTTGTACTATACCCGTATCCGCTATGCATTAAACGGATTTCAGATAGGCAAACACCCTTGACGGGACATTTGCATACAATGCGAATAGAAGAGAATGAAGGAGGAGCATCATGAGCCATTATTCAACCCAACCCCAAATGCTGTTTCAATGCGACCACCAGTTGGTACATTCCATGAAGAAACATAGAGAAAGCGCCCATTCGGCCATGAAAAACGTAGTCAATCGCAAGGTAAGAGTGCATACGATGGATGATGAAGCCATTGAAGGTATCGTCATTAATGTTGATGCAAAGAATGTGTACATTCTTGTAGAACAAGGCAACAGAGGTTTCTTCCCGGGATACCCTCCATTTGTGCCATACGGGCCCAACCCTAATGTCATATTGCCGTTAGCATTGTTCAATCTATTGGCTGTCAGCTTGTTGTGGTAGCAAACGAAGAACCTGCGGTCCGATCTGCAGGTTCTTTTTTTTATGGTAAGTTTTAAAAGAACATATTTACATACATACTGTATGTATGTTAAATTGGATGCATCCCATTATAGAAGGAGATGTTTTCCATATGAAGCTGCAAGGATTTTATCCCGTGATCATGACTGAGAAGATTGCCGAAAGCGCAGACTTTTACACACGGTTGTTTGGTTTTGAGATTGTTTTTGAAGCGGATTGGTATGTAAGCCTGAAGAAGGGTGACCAAGGACAAGGCGCTTATGAAATGGCCATCTTATCCAAAGACCATCCCACGGTACCGTCCGCTTTTCAGAAACCTGTACAGGGATTGATTCTGAATTTCGAGGTGGAGGATGTGGATGCCGAGTACCAAAGGCTGGTCATCCACGAAAAGCTGCAGCTCCATCAGGATATGCGGGACGAGGAATTTGGTCAGCGGCATTTTATTACTAGTGACCCGAATGGGGTACTGATTGACATGATCAAGATTATTCCGCCTTCCCAGGCCTTTCTCGAGCAGTATAATGAAGAAGTGTGGTCACCAAACGGGGTTGACCCCAGAGAATGATGCATAGGGGGGAACAACGCGAAATATGAGAAGAAGCAAAAGCGAAACCAACGAGACAATACAGCTGCTGCTGAAGGTAGCCAGAACCCAATTTACGGAAAAAGGCTACGCCAATGCGGCACTAGAAGAGATTGCCGACGAAGCTAAAGCTACCCGCGGCGCGCTGTATCATCACTTTAAGAATAAACTAGGTTTGTTCCTGGCCGTGCTTGAATTAGTGCAATCGGAAATAGCGCAGCGCGTCGAGACGGAAGCGGATAGCTCCGAGGATCCTTGGGAGCAGCTCCTCTTTGGCTGCCGGGCTTTTGTTGCAGCCGTGGTCGAACCGCAGAATAAGCGGATTATGCTCATTGACGGTCCAAGTGTCGTAGGCTGGGAATCTTGGCGAGAGTTGGACGAGCTGCATTCGATGAGTCATCTGCGGGAGCAGTTAACCTTGATGCAGGAGTTGGGAATGATGAAGAGAATCCCTGTTGATGCTATGACCCATGCCTTGTCCGGCGCATTAAACGAATGCTCGCTCTGGGTCGCTCAAATGCCGGAAACCGATAAAGGCCTCGAGGAAACGATGGATGTGATTGCCGGTATGTTACAAGGGTTCAGGGTAAGAGACTAAAGTACATGATAAGGTTTACCCCTAATATGGGCTGGTTATCCTACAAACCTTACAATTTGCACCCATGTTGTAAGCTGGAGAGGTACATCAAAAAATCCATGAAATGGGAAGGGGTAAACCATGAAACCAATGAAACCGCTGCAGGAATTTTTGGAAGAGCACCAAGATCATCAAGATCATCCCATCGAAGCCATCGGAAGCTATGTTTCCGAATACATTGAACGAAACTGGCAAACCGTACTTACCGTAAATCATGAAAAACTGATGAGGGCATACAACGAGGGTGGAGATGCAGCGTATGGGACGTTTTTGAACCTGTTATTCTTGCCGATTCATAGAGAATTCAAGGAGCTGGGAATACGTCCTGAACCTAATTTCCCGGGGAACTTTGACATTTCAAGAGAATGGGGAAGCCCGGAAGGGACGGACCAGCAGCGCTGGATGTGGAGTACGGTTTATTCAACCGAGAAGGAGCCGCTTGGCACCATCGTCACCATCGTATATCACGATCATACCCAGTTTCGCGTCCCAAGGCAGCCTCGCATCCTAGCCTTGCATGAGACAGGAAAAGAGGAAGTCGTCGAAGCCCTTTCGCTCAAGTCCCCGGATTTTAAGGAAGCGCTTGAGTTTACGGTTGAATATGAAGCATATCTTCGGAGTTTGCAGGAGTAGGAAGTAACTCAGCAGCGCGGATTATTCTACCGATCAAGGAGATGGCTTCGTCCTAGTGAAGGGTTTCAGACGGTTCATTAGCCTATAAAAAGCGCCTTGAGCAGGATGGAATTATCCTGGCACAAGGCGCTTTTAACATTTAGATTGTAGACAGCTGATCGATCGTTAGGTCTAACCAGTCTATTTCTTCCCTTGTCAGCTGGATGGTTGAACCTTCATCACAGGATTTTAATTCTTCGGCTGATTGCGCACCGATCAGCGCACAGGTCGGGAATGGCTGGTTCAGCACGTAAGCGAGCGCGATCTGTATGGCTGTCACATTCTTCGTTGCGGCCAGTTGTTTGGCGCGCTCTAATCGCTCCCAGTTCGCATCGCTGTAGAATACCCGCACAAGATCCGCATTATCTCGAATTTCCGGCGTAAATCGTCCGGTGAAGAATCCTCTCGCTTGAGAAGACCAGGAGAACAGCGGGAACTGCTCGGCCTCATGCCACGCAATCGTCTCTGCATCGGCTGAGACGCAGCCTTTCCAGAACGGCTCGTTTGGCTTGGCCAGACTGAGATTCGGGCTGCTGAAGGAGAAACCGACCAGTCCATTCGCTTCAGCATAGGCATTGGCATCCCGGATGCGCTCCCATGTCCAATTGGATACCCCAATGGCACCCACGCTGCCATCGGCAATGTATTCGTTCAGGGCCTCAATAACTTCACCTGCCGGAACCTCAGGGTCGTCACGGTGAAGAGCGTACAGATCGATGAAATTCGTTTGCAGTCTTTCGAAGCTCGTTGTGATGTCACTCTTGATGTCCTTTTTATTCACGCGCGGGCCGTTCTGATCATGATGGGCCCCCTTGGTCAGGATGACGATCTGATCCCGGTTACCCCTTTCCTGCATGTATCTGCCGATGACTTCTTCGCTTTGACCTCCACAGTAGATGTGGGCGGTATCAACGGAATTGCCGCCGATCGCAAGGTAAGCATCCATATTGGCGGCAGCTTTCTCGTACGAATCATGATAGAAGTAGTCCGTTCCTTTCATTAGTGCTGAGACGGGTTTGTTTAATCCCTTGATTGATATATATTTCATATTCATATCCTCCTTGGGTGTAATTACAATACAATTCGCTTCCGTTCATGGGCAGATTGCAGGCAAGCGTCAATGACTTTCATGTTGTGAATTGCGTCCTCTGCGGAGTAGCGGAGGGGTTTGTTGTTCAAAATAGCTTCGGCCATATGATCACCTTGTTCGCTGTATGCGTTTGCACGAGGAACCTCGATTTCTTTACGTCCTTCGCCTGTCGTTAAGAAGAAGTTCGCTCCGTCCTCAGGCAAGCTATAAGCGTAAGGGACTTCAATCAGGCCAATCGTGCCCACAATTTCAAGAGGGTTGCGATACGCCGCCCACATTCCGCAATCAAATGTCAGAGCGACATTGCCTTCAAATTCGATTAATCCGGATGCCATCATGTCGACATGGTCATGCTCAGGGGAGAAGAAAGCTTGAACGGTAACGGCTTCCGGCTCTTTATTCAGCAGGATCCGCGCGGCATTGATCGGATAACAGCCGACATCATAAATCGAGCCGCCGCCCCAATCCTTGCGGAAACGGACATTGCCGTGATTGGCTGAGCTGTTGAAGGTAAACGCGCTGCGAATGCCCCGAATATCCCCGATGGCACCGGAGTCGATCATTTCCTTCATCAAGTCATACCGCGGGTGATAGCGATACATAAAGGCTTCGGCCAGCACTACGCCGGCTTTAGCTGCTGCTTCAGCCATTTCAGCTGCTTCTGCTTCCGTCAGCGCAAGCGGTTTTTCGCATAGAATGTGTTTACCGGCTTCCGCCGCACGGATGCTCCATTCTTTATGTAGATGGTTAGGGAGCGGAATATAGATAGCATCTATGGAAGAATCCTCGAGCAAGGACTCGTAACTGCCGTATCCTGTCGGGATATTCAGTTCCTCAGCCGTTTGTGCTGCTTTTGCCTGATCGCGGCTGGCAATGGCAACGACTTCATTGAGACGGGATTGCTGCAAACCAGGTATGACCGAGCGTTTGGCAATGCTGGCGCAGCCAAGGATTCCCCAACGAAGTTTTTGAGTCATGTTCATCAGCTCCTATACAACTTATTAAGATTATATTGCGATTATAAAAGACAAGAAATAAAATTGATATAATATTATTTTGTAGTCTAATACAACAATATTGTCATTCGAGGAGTATTATGATGAAACGACAAAGTCATCTGCTGACCCTTCCGCAAATGCCGTTCTTCTGCCTGCCCGAATCGGTGGGAATTTACCGGGATGAACCGGACCATACGGTTACGCGGGCAGCCGGGTCTTTAAACAATTTCAATATTCACTATGTGGCTTCCGGTAAAGGGTATGTTGAAATCGAAAATGTAGCCCATACGCTTGGCCCAGGTGAAGCCGTGCTGTATTTTCCTATGCAGGCACAGCGTTATTACACAAGCGAGGACGATCCGTGGGATGTACGGTGGTTCCACTTTTATGGCAGCGGTCTGCAGAACTATTTCATCGAACGCGGATTTCATAAAAGCCAGCTGTGGAGCATTCGGCAGCCGTCTGCCTTTGAGGAAGCGCACGAAGCGCTGTTATGTGAGGCGGAGACCCACCGGATGCTCAAGCCTGCGCAATTATCCACGCTAACGTATTCCTTGTTAGCGGTATTCGTGGAGCAGGCGTCCGCATTATCGGACAATAAATCGAACAACTCCGCCAACCGGATTCTTGAACTGCTGCCGATTATGCAGCAGGAAGCGGCACAGCCGTTTATTTTGGAAGAGTGGGCGGACAGACTCGGCGTAACCACTTACTATTTCTGCAAATTATTCCGCAATGTCATGGAGATGACTCCGATGGATTTTGTAACGCGCTGCCGACTCCAGATGGCAAAGCAGTGGCTGCTCGACCATAAAGAAAAAACCATCGGACAAATTGCAGTGGAAGCGGGCTATCCAAGTGTCAGTTATTTTAACAAGCGATTTATGGAGCATGAAGGCATGACGCCATCTTCCTATCGTCGCTTATATGGGGTATAGTTAGGGGTATCATGTCGCAAGGTCAGGTGAGAACTCGACTAAGGTCCAGGTTCTATTCACACCTATAGTCGGTTATGGAAACGGCTTGCCTCTACTACAATGAAATTAACGAAGGATTTGACGAAATCCGGATTCAATGAAATATGTAATCAATGTATGTGGGGGAAAGCCAAATGTCCGATAACCAAAATATATATGTTCTTCTGACTGATACGGGTACGATGTTTACGAAACTGATCAAACGAATTACGGCAGCTCCCTATAATCATGCTTCGCTGGCGCTGGACGAGAATTTGAACGAAGTGTTCAGTTTCGGCCGCAAATGCGCCAACAATCCTTGGGTTGGGGGTTTTGTGGAGGAAGATGTATACGAAGGGACCTTCCGTCACTTTCCTGGTACGCGCTGCGCTCTGCTCCGTCTCCAGATCACAAGAGAGCAATTTGAGGCGGCAAGACGCGTGATTCAAAATTATAAGGATGAAGAGGATGCTTACGGGTACAATCTCATCGGTATGTTCGGCGTGCTGATGAGACTTGATATTACGAGAGAAAGATCCTACTTCTGCTCACAATTCGTAGCGGAAGCGATGAAGCAAAGCAGAATCCATCTATGGGATCGCCCTTCATCCGCAGTAACTCCGAATGATTTCTTTCAGCATCCGGCGTTCGAGGTTGTTTATGAAGGCATGTTATATGACTATCCATTGCTTGATCAATCCAGGTTGGCTGGATTTCAATACCCGTTACAAACGGCTTCAAGTTGAGTTGACTTGTTGCATATCGAACAATAACTTCTGCCCTCGGCAGAAGTTATTTTTGTATCGTGGGACTCTTAAATCGTTATTTTAATTGCGCATTTGCACGTGCAATGATAGACTCGATTTTTTGTTCGTGACTGTAAATGCTTTTCTTTTTCGTCAGGATCTGACCGGAGAGCGTCAGCAGCCTGGAAAGGGTATCGCTGGTTCTGGCCGATTCATTGGCCTTTACTGCGGTTTTGAAATTCTTCCACTCGGTTGTCATCAGTTTATTCGGCGTAGAGATTGCGCTTTTATCGCCCTTGATCTTGCTTTTGTAGGAATCAATCTCGGACAGGATAGAGCGGACCTTTGCCGCTTTGGAAGTTTTCTCTTTCTTGGCAGCCGTAAGGGCGGCCTGCTTATTTCTAATATCCTCACGTCCCAGGGTAACCAGGAGTTTCATGCCACCAGCCTGTGACTGCAGCATCTTGGAGAGCGTTTTGTCTTTGAGTTTTTTAGCTGCGGCGATTTGCTTATTGAGAGCGGTATAGGTGTTAAACAGCGGCTGGTACTTGGTTTTGGCTGTTTGGAGCTGATCCTCTAGCTTGCGGATTTTGTCCTTATCGATTTCGCTGATTCTTTTGCGGGTTTCCGAAGCTTTGGCTTCATTGGCATAACGAAGGGAAGAGATTCGATCGTCCCAATCCATCGCCTGCTTTCGTTCGGATTTAAAATCATCGTACTGTTTGATTAGCTTCCCACGAACAGTTCCGCCGGCCCGGTCCGCCGTGGCATTCAATTGGGCTTGTACCGTATCGGTGAACTCAATCGCGGCCGCATTTGCGAAAGGCATGGGGATTAAAGTGAGAAATAGTGCCATAACAAGGGATGAAGTCAGTAATCTTCTAAACATAAACATCTCTCCTAAAAAATAATAATCATCATTAGCGGCTAGCGCATCATGACAGGATGACCGGACTCACGACAAAAAGCACCCGTAGAAAGGCGCTATTAAACGCCAGACTTACGGGTGCTTCCTTCGTAAGAGCTCCGATTCACTTTTAGTAAATATACAGGAAAATTTTGGTTTTGTCAAACGTTTATTCCCCTGAAATGAGCGAAAATTTTCCAAGAATGGTCTTCCAAGCCTCCAAATCACCTTCCCATGTGGGTCCTTTCGGTATTTGCTTGATGAGCACCCGATCCGAGAATGAGGGAAGGGTTACAATACTCGGACTGCTGCTAAGCATGACAAATAACAGGGTTACGTTCGGATTGGAGTAGGTTTCACGAATAACCTGATCAATCGTCTCAGCATCTTTTTTATGCGGGATGATCCGCACGAGCAGAGTCTTTTGTTCAGAATTCAAGTTGCGGTTAAAGCGCTCGATTCTTCGATCCAGCCGTTCGCGAAAAACGGGGTAGTCATATAAAGGCCGCTCCTCCGGATCGTTCTTGAAATCATGGAAGGATAAACAGGAAGATCGTTTGTCTCGTACATAGTAACAGTTTACGGATTTACCATATATGACCAGGTTATCCCGGAGCATGAAATCGCTGAATTGATGTTTAATGACTTTACAAAACTCGTGTGTTGAAGCGAAGTTGAACCAGTCCAACGGACCCGCTGCATGACGCAGCTTGTTTCTTCTTAGCTGGGCGGCAACCTGACAGTTGTGACCCAGACTGAAAATGGCATCAAACTCCATAGGGGTTGTCATGCTACCAAACCTCCTTGAATCTATCATTAGATATCCTATGCAAATAGATAGAGTTGGTATGGAGTAGTGACCATGGTAGGTGTGGAGAGCAGACGCTAGCCACCGTTTAAGCTCACGGTAGAAGGGGCTGATACTTAGAGAGGAGGTGCCGCACAAAAACGAAGCACGGATATGGCTAGCGCTTCGTTTTTTCATATATTTATATTTTCGGGAATGGATGTCTGCCCGTTTAGAGGGAAATTCACGGATTACAAATTTTCCTAAACCGTATGTTATATAAAAATAGAAATTTCTAAGGAGGATTATTGCATGCGGCAAAAAACATTGATTTGGGTACAAAATTTGAGGGAAATCGCATCATTGACCCTATAAACTGCGTATTCCCCTAATTTTATGGGGGCAACTACCAAGTGGAAGAGATTACTCAACCAAGCCAAAAATTACGGATCACAAATGTGAAAGGCGCCTTTGCCTGGCTGGGATTTTTGGTATTTTTCAGCGTTTTGAATGAAACGGTGTTTAATGTGGCACTACCGGATATCGCTAGACAATTTCAAGTGGAGCCATCGACTGCCAATTGGGTCAATACAGGCTTTATGCTGTCGTTCGCCATTGGTTCGTTTGTGTACGGAAAAATATCGGATCTGTACGGGATCAAAAAAATGCTCATGATAGGCATCGTAACGTACGGCAGCGGGTCTATCCTGGGATTAGCGGCACATGCCTATTTACCTGCTGTGATTGCGGCAAGATTTATTCAGGGGGCGGGAGCCTCTGCCATCCCTGCACTGGTCATGGTCATGATTGTGCGTTATTTCGATGCAAAATCTCGCGGCAGAGCTTTTGGTCTTATAGGATCGCTGGTTGCAACGGGCGAAGGAATCGGGCCTGTCATCGGAGGCGTCGTTGCCCATTATGTGCACTGGTCCGTGTTGTTTGTTTTTCCTCTTATGACGCTTGCAACGATTCCGTTCTTTTTATGAGTGCTGCCGGATGAAACCAAACAGAAAGGGAACATGGATGTTACGGGAGCAGCTCTGCTCTCGATTGGCGTAGTGCTATTTACCTTGTTTACAACCGATGAGCATTGGATGTATCTGGCTGGCTGTTTAGCAGCGCTCGTACTATTCGCCGCACGTATCAAGCGGGCCTCAAATCCATTTATCGAACCGTATTTATTCGTAAGGAAGAAGTTCATCGCCGGAACGGTCACGGGCTGCATCATTTTGGGCATGGTTGCGGGATTTCTGTCCATGGTGCCTTATCTGATGAGAAGCGTCCATCATCTGTCAACAGGCATGATTGGCGCGGGTATTATATTCCCTGGTGCCATGAGCGTCATGCTGTTTGGCATGTTAGGGGGCATACTCGTCGATAAAAAAGGTCATCATCTTGTGTTCTATATAGGATCCTTGATGATTATCGGTGGTTTTTTAACCATAGCTATGCTGGCGGATCAATCACCTTGGATTGTTACCGCCATGCTTATTTTTGTATTTGGAGGCCTTTCTTTTGTGAAGACGGTGATTTCAACCGTCGTTTCCGATGCTCTGGAAGAGAAAGAAGCGGGAGCAGGGATGGGAATGCTTAATTTTGCATGCTTCTTATCGGAGGGGATCGGAGTTGCGATCGTAGGAGGTTTACTTTCCAGACGATTGCTGGATTTCCCGCTTCTTCCAATGTTATGGAATGCTGTGGCAGACTTGTACAGCAACTTGCTGCTTCTGTTTTCAGTGGTTATCGTAGCTGGAAGTATGCTCTATACATTGGCTTATATCCGAAAAAGAAGCAGACGAATCTAAAGTATAGAAGCACATATGTGATCCAAATCCCGATCTCTCTTGTAACAACGGAGAGAGCGGGATTTTTGGATAACAAGCCTTTTATACGTCATGGTTAGCTGCCACTTCTGTATTGACTAACTTACGAATAACGCCTATATTGTACGAATAATAAATGGAAGGAGTTGTATTATTTAAAGAAAAACTGCATTCCAGTCTAATTTGCTGCCATAACTAATATTGGAGGAGAACAATGAGGCGCAAACGAACCAATTCTCGCTTGTTCTATCAATTTCTACTGTCGCATGTACTGATTTTTGCCATACCGTTCATTATACTTAGCGGTGTCGTGTATTATAATGCGGTCGTACGATTCAAAAGTGAAATTGAGTCATCCAATGTATACAAGCTGAACCAGGTCAAGAATACGTTCGACTTATTGGCACGCGGTCTGGACAACACCGCTTCAAGGATTTCGATTGATTCCGAACTAACCCCATTCGTAGTGAAGAGCGGGAAATACAAAGAAATTGAAGTTGTGGATGAGCTGGGCAAATATAAGGCAAATAACACGATTGTCGATGAAGTTGCGCTTTATTTTCATGGGGATGAGCGGCTGTATACTTCGTCCGGAATCAACTCATTCGATACATTTGCTAAACGGGTGTACGGATTTAGTGACCTGGACGGGATCCGGCTGGACGAGGAAATGAGCCGTCTTCAGATCCCTGAAATCCGTCGTACCCAAACTACTGTTTCGGGCAGCAGCCAGAAGCAAAACGTGCTGATGTATATGTTCCCGATTCCACGCAATAGCCAATCGCCTTACGGCACGGTTAGCTTCTTCATTCGTGAATCGATGCTGACCGAACTGGTGGGTCCTATTTTAGGAGACTTTAATGGCAGCGTTTACATTTTGGATTCCAAGGACAACATTCTGGCTTCAAGGAGCCGCGAGAATGACCTGACGGAACAGGATGCCAAACAGTTACTTGTCTCCAAGGCCCAGGATGGCATTCACGATGCCAAGCTGGGCGACGAACATTATTCTCTAATGCAGGCTAAATCAAATTTGACGGGTTGGTCTTATGTCATCGTTATGCCAACCGATCAGTTTTTGGGAAGGGTACTGGAAATGCGGACCTTTGTATTACTCATTTGTGGTGCAGTTGTCGCCTTCGGGATTCTGATCGCTGTACTGCTCTCTACTAGGCAATACCGTCCGATCCGGAACATCGCAGATTATGTACGGACTTTACAGGTATGGACGCATGGAAACGATGACAGCCGCCATAATGAACTCGACTTGATCCGCGATTCCGTTCAGGCGACGCGCGACCTGATGAAGAGAATCGATGAACAGCGTCCGATTGTGCGTGAGCAGTTTTTCGTCCGACTGATATTAGGTTCGATCAAGGATGAGGAGGAGACGATAGCTTTTTTGTCCAGGGAAAATTTGGCGCTTCCCGGAGAGAACTGCTTTGTGACCGTTATCCAGATGGACAGGAGTGAGTACATATCCACGCAGAACCGGGAAGAGCTGCTGCGGCGGCTGTCCGAGATATCCATGACGGATGCGGTTGGGTATGGAGTAGAACTCATACCAGATCAGTCCATCGCCATCCTGATTAGCACGGGCTGCAACGAATCATGTGTGCGCCGAGTCCAAGAGGATATTGCAGTCGAAATTGCTCGGCTGTTCGAGCATTGCTGCGGATTTCGGCCAACGGTCGGTATGGGCAGCCCAGTATCCGGGCTGATTCATGTGAATCGGTCTTACATTGAAGCTTCTGCTGCTATGGAGCAAAGCGGTCGGATTCGCAAAGGGGAGATCGTATATTTCGCTGATATGTCAGAGTGGCAGGAAGGCAGTGAGTGGTACCCGATCGAAGAGCAAATCCGCCTTGTGCAAAGCATGAAGCAGGGAAACAATACAGCGGCCAAAACCGCTCTGGCTAACATCATGCATGATTTAGAAGGAAAAGAAGTATCCTTGTTCTACTTCCGCTGTATGAGTTTTGATCTGATCAACACGTTTCTCAGAACGATGAATGAAATGAAACTGGGTATTCCTCAAGAGTATCGAAGCCATTTGGCGGAATTCACGACCTTGAAACAACTGGATGCGGGGATGACCGGACTCATCGACCTCATATGCGATTATGTGCAGGCCAATAAAGAAAGCAAGAACACCGCCATGGGAACAGAGATTTTCCAATATATTGAGCAGCACTACCAGGAATATGACTTGAGTTTGGAGAAAATCGCCGATCACTTCCAGATGTCCATATCCTATTTCAGCCGTTACATGAAAGACCAGACGGGGTATACGTTTACCGAATATGTTACCCATCTTCGCATGGAGGAGGTCAAACGGCTGTTAAAGAACAGCGACCTGACCATTAAAGATATTGTTGCCAGTGTTGGCTATTCGGACGTCTCCAATTTCATGCGCAAATTTAAAAATACAGAAGGTATTACGCTTGGGCAGTACCGGAAACTGTATTCGTGAGTACCAAGCTGTAAATCTTCGTATAATCTTTCGATAAAACGCGTGCTTCTACTCGAAATCTTCGATTCGAGAGAACGCGCTTTTTTTGTCCATTAGCCTTGGGTCGGGCAGGAGATAAGCCTTGATAAAGAAGGATGTACAGCATTGTAAAGAATCGACAATCCAGAGCAAGAACGACAAATTTACATGGATTCGGCTTGTCGCGGGAGGCAATGTAAAGAGTAACAACCACAGAACAATTTCTACAGATTTACGATTACATATTCGAACAGGTAGCATGGGATTTATTAACTGCGGTTCACCAGTTCAATTTGAGAAAGGGGTTGGTTGGTTCATGACAGCCAAGACACTGCGTGCTACCAAAAGGGTGGGGCGCGGGCTCAGGAAAAGCGGATGGAAGTCGGTTCTCAAAAATTGGGAATTGTATTTATTCGTTCTGCCCACGATGGCCTATTTTATTGTATTTCATTATTTCCCGCTGTATGGCCTGCAGATTGCCTTCAGGGATTATGCCCCTAGTTCGGGGATATGGAACAGCCCTTGGGTGGGTCTGGAGCATTTAAGGCGCTTTTTCGATTCTTATTATTTTTGGGATCTGATCCGGAACACGGTTGGCATCAGCTTGTATGAAATGATCGTCGGGTTTCCGATCCCGATCATGATCGCGTTAGCGCTCAATGAGCTGAAGAACGGGGCATTCAAAAAGTGGGTGCAGACCGTAACGTATGCACCTCACTTTATATCCGTAGTTGTCATGAGTGGCATGATTATCGCTTTTCTGTCTCCGGGAACCGGTTTAGTCAATTTAACCATCAAGGCTTTGGGTGGAGAACCTGTACAATTTCTGGGCGAACCGGGCTGGTTCAAATCTGTGTTCGTACTCTCCGGTGTATGGCAAAGTATGGGCTGGGGGACGATTATTTACCTGGCGGCGCTGGCTGGAGTCGATCCCCAGCAGCATGAAGCGGCGATGATCGACGGAGCCACCCGGATGAAGCGCATATGGCATATCAATCTTCCGAGCATCTTTCCTACGATGGTGATCTTGCTCATTCTGAACGTAGGGAGTTTTATGTCCGTCGGATTTGAAAAAGTATTCCTGCTGCAAAACCCACTGAATCTGGAGTCGTCAGACGTTATCTCCACATACGTATACCGAAGCGGGCTTGTGCAAGGCCAGTTCAGCTTCTCGGCTGCGGTTGGCTTGTTTAACTCGGTTATTAATTTCGTACTGCTGCTTACCGTTAACCGGATCGCCAAGAGGGTAAACGAGACAAGTCTATGGTAAAGGAGGGGGGGAGACAACCATGAATAGGAAACTCAGATCGGACAGAGTGTTCGAAATCATCAATTTCATATTTTTGTTCTTTATCCTGATCATCGTTTTATACCCGCTCGTATACGTTATCAGCGCCTCGATCAGTGATCCTGTCTATGTGAATCAGGGGACGATGTGGCTTTATCCCAGAGGCATTACGTTTGAAGGGTATCAGCGCGTGTTTCAAAATCCGGAGATTTGGTCCGGTTACAGAAACACGATTTTGTATACGGTTGCAGGAACAGCCATCAACCTGCTGTTTACGATTCCAGGGGCCTATGCGCTCTCACGCAAAGATTTGAAAGGCCGCGGGATCATGATGGGTTTGATCGTATTCACGATGTTTTTCGGAGGCGGGCTGATTCCATCTTTCCTGCTCGTCAGCTGGCTTGGAATGCTGAACACCGTGTGGGCGCTGCTGATTCCTAATGCAGTTGCAGTGTATAACCTGATTATTTGCCGCACATTTTTTCAAACCAATATTCCGAAAGAGCTCCAGGAATCTGCCGAAATCGATGGCTGCTCCAATACCGTTCTGTTTCTGAAAATCGTGCTTCCGCTCTCTGCTCCAATCATCGCGGTCATGGCCCTTTATTATGGGGTGACCCACTGGAACAGTTACTTTAGTGCCATCATTTACTTGAAGGACCGCAGCTTGTATCCGCTTCAATTAATTTTGCGTGAAATACTCGTACAGAATCAGATGAACGATACGATGCTGATGACCGGAGACGACATGGAAGCGATGGCCAAACAAGCCCGAATTGCCGACATCATCAAGTATGCCGTCATGATCGTATCCAGCTTGCCGATTATCGTCATCTATCCGTTTATGCAGCGCTTTTTCATGAAAGGTGTGCTCATAGGCTCCGTTAAGGGTTAACGGCAAACTCGGAATTTCACAACGATGAACCATATAAACTCATAGAGAGGGGAAACAAAGTTATGAAAAAATGGTTAAAAGGGAGTATCTGTATCATCATAAGCGGCGCAATCCTGTTAGCCGGGTGCAGCCCGGGCAATAAAGCGAATCAAGCTGGGAATGAGAGTGGGGGAGAACCGAAAAATTTCAATGCCAGCGGCTACCCGATTGTAGGTGACAAAATCACTTTGACGATGATGGGAGCGAAAGCGGCCATTCACGGGCCTTGGGAGGACATGGTACTATTTAAGGAAATGGAAGAAATGACAAATATCCATTTTAATTTCAATACGCCTCCTGGAGCTAATTATCAAGAGGCTAAGAATCTGGCTTTCGCAAGCCAGCAATTGCCTGATGTGTTCTTCAATGCTGGTCTTACACCTGACGATGAAGTTACATACGGCGGCCAAGGTTATCTGGTTCCGCTGGAAGGATTGATCGAGAAGTACGCGCCGAATTTCAAAAAGCTGATGAATGATAATCCGGATATCAAAAAGTCGATCACCACCGTGGACGGACATATTTACGCCCTCCCGCTCATTATCGACGAGCCGCGCGCGTTTGTTCCGAGCAGACTGTGGCTGAACGGGGACTGGATGGAGAGTTTGGGGATTACGACGGAGCCAACGACTACGGATGAACTGTATGAGCTGCTGAAGCGGTTCAAAAACGAAGACCCCAACAAGAACGGCAAAAATGACGAAACCCCGTTATCCAGCGAGAAACTGGGGGGCTTCCAAAGTGTGCTGCTGCCAGCATTCGGCTTGCTTGGCCGTGAAGTGGAGGTAAAGGACGGGAAGGTCCGCTTCAATCCGGTGCAAGATCAGTACAAGGAATATCTCGCTTACTTGAACAAACTGTTCACAGAGAAGCTGATGGATGGGGAAACCTTTGTACAGACGTCCCAGCAAATGACGGCCAAAGGAAATTCGAATCAAATCGGTGCTTTCCCACATTCATCTCCAGATCTCGTCCTGAAGGTCGACAAACCGGAAGACAATTTAAAGCACCCTATGCTTGGGACGCTGACCAGTCCGGTCAACAGCGTAAAGCTGGCGCTGAAATCATCGAAAATCCGCCGTGGTACATTCGCGATTACGAGTCAGAATAAGTATCCTGAGGCGACGATGCGGTGGGTCGATTATTTGTACTCCTCCGAAGGCAGCAAACTCGGGATTTACGGAAACAGTATCAAATGGCTGGATGACGCCAAAACGAAGTGGGAGTTCGATTTCCCTGAAGGAATGAACAGTGAGGAATATCGGGCGAAGTTAACCCCGGACTGTGGTGGACAACTGCCATTGATCAAGGAAAGAAAATTTGATGCTATGCGTGACAACGGCAAAGGGCCGGATTACAACAAAATGGTTGACGAGAAGTTAAACCCTTATGCGTTGCCAGCATACCCGGATGTGTATTTCAGCAATGAAGAGCAAAAAAGGCTGAATATCATTAAGACGGACATTAAAACCTATGTCGATCAAATGGAAGCGAAGTTTGTCGTTGGTCAGGAACCGCTCACGATGTGGGACGATTATGTGAAGATGATTAACAAGATGGGTCTGGAAGAAATGCTGAAGATTTATCAGGATGCCTATGACCGCTGGAACAAGTCGGAATAATCAAGAAAAGGTGTGACTGCAATGACGGAAGCGAGTATCGTATGGGAATAGAAGAGCACGCATTGGAATGCATTAGTCCACGAAGCTTGCCATAACAGATCATTGGAAGGGTACGCAGCTTTGCCAAAAAAAGAGATCCACCCGGTAAAAGGTCTTTCAGTACTGCATCGGAATGATGACGGAGGTTGCGAAAAGTACAAACTTCGAGTGTGCTTTATGCCACTTAGCTTCTGGATGGCTGTCGAAACGTCTTCGGAAAGTCTAGACTCGCATGTTCCTCCGTTTATCAGCGGTTTACGGTCGTTTCCTGCGGCTTGCATTCGTTGACAGATCACGGGTCTGGTGATATCCTCCAATCAAAGACGGGGTTAATCCGGGATCAAATGAATCAATCCGTATTGTCCCCTTGGCGAGGGAGTAAGCTCTCCCAAGCGGAACGGTTACGGCTGCCATTTCTAAATACCGTAAGCCTGAAGCTCTTCGCATGAAGAGTTTTTTCTTTTATATTACAACGAAAAGAATGTGATGACAGATGTTGGTTCGATTACGAACCCAAATGAACGGTTTGCTTCAACATCATTTAACCGGGGAGTCGATGGACTACCGGCAGATTTTTGCTTTATTTTTCCCGATATTGATCGACCAGGCATTCATCATCGGTTTGAACCTGGTCAATACGGCCATGATCAGTTCGTCGGGTGTATCGGCGGTCAGCGCCGTGAACATGGTGGACTCTCTGAACATCTTCCTCATCAATGTGTTCGTGGCGGTGGCAACCGGGGGCACCGTCGTCGTGGCGCAGTATAAGGGAAGCGGCAACGCGATGATGGTATCCCGGGCTTCTGCGGCCACCGTTACATCGGTGGCTATGATCGCTTTAGCGATCGCGCTGCTGATCATTGGGCTTCACCAGCCGGTGCTGAATCTGCTATTCGGCTCAGCGTCACCCGAGGTGCTGGAGAGTGCGCGAGTGTATCTGATCGGAAGCAGTACTTCCTTCATCGGAATTGCCATCGTGCAGGCCGTTTGCGGCGCGCTGAGAGGGATCGGCAAGACTCGGGCTTCACTGGCGTTGTCGCTGATCATGAACCTGCTCTATGTTCTGCTCAACATCGTGTTCATCACGCTGCTGAATATGGGCGTTATGGGCATGACGCTGGCGATTAACATCGCCCGTTTTGCCGGTGCGGCCTGCGCGCTCTACTATCTGTTCAGAGTGGATGCCACACTGCATATCCGCCTTCGGGATCTGTTTCATTTTCCGATATCGATGCTGCGCAAAATTATGTTTATCGGGCTTCCGTTCGCAGCCGAGCAGATGTTTTTTAACGGGGGAAAGCTCTTGACCCAAGTGTTTATCGTCAGCCTAGGCACTTACGCCATTGCAACGAACGCGATCGGGTCTTCACTTGCGGCCGTCTTCCAAATTCCAGCCAGCGCGTTGTCCTTAACGATTGTGACCGTCGTCGGTCAATGCATTGGCCGCGGAAATATAGCGGATGCCCGGAAGTTCATCAAATCTTTTTTGTGGCTTGGCGCAATCTCGCTCGCCTTCATGGGTTTGATTTTGATGCCGCTCTACCGGCCGCTGGTCGGGCTGTTTAACCCGCCTCCGGAAATCGTGAACGATCTGTTTGTGGTGCTGTTGATTAACACCCTGGTACAGGTTCCGCTATGGTCGATAAGCTTTATACTGCCTTCGGCGCTGCGTGCGGCAGGCGACTCGCGTTTTACATCAATCACTTCGATGCTGACCATGTGGCTGTTTCGGGTGATTCTCGGTTATATTATGGGGATCGTTCTGGGCTGGAGCATTCTTGGCGTATGGCTAGCCATGAACTGTGAATGGGGCGTCCGGGGAGCGGTCTTCCTATGGCGCTTCCGCGGCAAGAAATGGTATGCGCACAAGCTGATTTAAGCCATTATCTATTTCATATAAAGAAGAAAGCCCCGGAATTCCGGGGCTTTCTTGCATGTTGTATTTTTGTTGCAAGCAGCATATCCATCGCTTTCAGACCGATTTAGTTAGGAAGGATTATGATTGCTCGTAAACCGATGCATATGTTTTCTAGCCGCCGTCCAGGTTCTTAACCCGGAATCCATGCTCGGCCAAAATACGCGCCGCCAAATATCCGCGCAGCCCAACCTGGCAAGTCACGTACAGCGTTTCATTCTCCGGCAATTCCTTCAGCCGGCTGCGCAGATCGTTAAGCGGAATGTTGATGGAACCTTGGATATAACCCGCTTCCCTTTCCTTAGGTTCACGGACGTCGATCAAGGTGGCGCCGTTTTCAACCACATCATCGATTTCATGCCATTGTACCGTTTCAACCAAGCCATCCAGGATGTTGGCGGCAACATATCCGGCATAGTTTACCGGGTCTTTGGCGGAGGAATAAGGGGGCGCGTAGGATAGCTCCAGTTCCGTCAAGTCCCATACGCTGAGATTCCCCTTGATCGCAGTAGCAATGACATCGATCCGCTTATCCGCGCCATCTGCTCCAATCGCTTGCGCCCCATAGATTTGACCTGTTTCCGGATGGAATAACAGCTTCAAGGAGATGGGATACGCCCCGGGGTAGTACCCGGCATGCGACGAGGGGTGAATATGGATAGCTTGATAAGGTGCACTTACCTGCTTGAGACGTTTTTCATTGATACCCGTAGCCGCGACCGTCAGATCAAAGACCTTGGCGTTCGACGAACCCAGTGTGCCCTTGTAGCTATTGTTTTTACCATAGATATGATCTGCAACAAGTCGGCCCTGTCGGTTGGCAGGCCCTGCGAGCGGAATAAAGGCCTGGCTCTGAAGGACGAAATCCTTCACTTCGATTGCATCGCCGATCGCATAAATGTTCGGGTCGGTGGTCTGCATAAATTCGTTAACTTGAATCCCGCCGCGATCATTGACGCGAAGTCCGGCATATGACGCCAGCACACTCTCGGGCCGAACGCCTATCGAAAGCAAGGTCATCTCGGTTGATATTCGTTTGCCGCTGGAAAGCTCAATTTGATGGCCACCGTCATGAAACGTTTGTACGCCGTCCTCAAGAATCAAACGGACTCCTTTTTCCTGAAGATGCGACTGGACGATCGCGGCCATTTCGTAGTCGAGCGGAGCCATTACCTGGTTCGCCATTTCGATGACTGTCACCTGAACGCCGCGATCCGCCAGATTCTCGGCCATTTCCAGCCCGATAAACCCGCCCCCGACAATAACGGCTTCCTTCGGCTGGGCTTCATCCACGTACTGCTTGATCCGGTCCGTATCCGGGATATTCCGCAATGTGAATACGTTACGGGCTTCCGACAAGCCGGGAATATCCGGCACCATTGGCTTCGCGCCGGGTGACAGGATCAGATAATCATAACTCTCGGTGTAGGTTTCGCCGGTATTAAGGTTTTTAATCGTAACCATTTTCTCATCACGCAGTATGGACGTAACTTCGCTAAGATTCCGAATATCCAGCCCGTAGCGGCTGCTAAGGCCGGGCACGGTCTGCACCATAAGCTTATTGTGGTCCTTTATAGTTTCTCCTATATAGTAGGGGAGACCGCAATTTGCAAACGAAATATATTCCCCGCGTTCCACTACAATAATGGTAGAGCTCTCATCCAATCTCCGCAGCCTGGCAGCTGCCGAGGCCCCACCAGCCACACCGCCGACAATGATGATTTTTTTGCCCATCGTATATTCCTCCCTGAATTTGGAGCGTATTATGAATTGATTATTTTATACCCTATGGGGTATTATAACATGTATCAGCACCGAATGGTGTGACAAATATCAGGCACGACATAAGTACAGATAGGAGGGGTTCGAGATGGATTACGATGATCAAATGAAGAATCGGGTAAAACGGATTGAAGGTCAGCTGCGCGGCATTCTGAAGATGATGGAGGAGAACAAAGATTGCAAGGAGGTCATAACCCAGCTGTCGGCCACTCGGTCGGCTATAGATCGGACGATTGGCGTTGTAGTCAGCTCCAATCTTGTCGAATGTGTACAGAAAGCCGAAGAGAGCGGGCAGGATACAGAGAAGTTGGTGATCGAAGCGGTAAATCTGCTCGTTAGAAGCAGATAATTGAAGGGATGGTTCCTACACCCCGCTCCAGAATGGGAAAATGAACAAGATTGACATGATATTCGACATGGTTTTATATACCCCTATGGGTATATAAAATAATCGTCCATTAATCGAAGGAGGAATATTATCATGAACGCGGATAAAGTATTGGATGCGAAGGGCTTGGCATGTCCCATGCCGATCGTGAAAACAAAAAAAGAAATAAAAGAGATGGAACCGGGTGAGGTCCTTGAGATTCATACGACGGATCAAGGCGCAAAGAGCGATCTGACGGCATGGGCCAAATCGACAGGCCATGAATTGTTAGACTATCAGGAGGAAGGCGACGTACAGAAATTTTGGATTAGGAAGGGATAATTTTTTTTGAATTACAATATACCCATATGGGTATGTGTGATGTCTGATGTCTGATCCAAGAACGGAATTTCATTATTTTTTTACAGGGGGAGATCTTAACGTGACGGAAACAAAAAAGACAACGATCGTATTATTCAGCGGCGATTATGACAAAGCTATGGCTGCTTATATCATCGCGAACGGTGCTGCGGCATACGACCATGAGGTGACGATATTCCACACCTTTTGGGGATTGAATGCCCTGCGCAAGGACGAAGACGTGCTGCTGCCCAAGAAGAAGAGTTTCATGGAAAAAATGTTCGGGAAAATGATGCCGCGTGGGTCCAATAACATGGGACTTTCCAAAATGAATTTTGCCGGCATGGGTCCCAAAATGATAAAGGATGTGATCAAGAAACACAATGCCGTACCGCTTCCGCAGCTGATCGAGCTGGCGAAGGAGCAGGACGTGAAACTGGTTGCTTGCACCATGACGATGGACCTTCTCGGTCTGCAAAAAGAAGAGCTGTTTGAAGATATTGAATATGCGGGGGTGGCAGGTTATTTGGGCGATGCCCAGGATGGCAATGTCAACTTGTTTATATAACGAAAACAGCGGCGACGAATGCGTGCATAAAGAGAGGGAATAAAGATGGATCTACTCCATATCATGTTCATTGCACTTATGATTATGTTTATCGTATGGAGAATTCTCCCGGCCAAAGGAGTCAGACAGATTACCGCGGCACAGCTGAAGCGTGAGCTGAAGGACGTCAACGCAAACAAACAGTTCATCGATGTCCGGACGCCTGGAGAATTCAAGGGAAATCACATTCGGGGTTTTCGCAATATTCCGCTGGACCAGCTCTTATTGAGCAGTGAGTCGCTCTCAAGAGAGAAGGAAGTGGTATTGATCTGCCAAAGTGGCATGCGGAGCAACAAAGCCAGCAAAATATTAAGGAAGTCAGGCTTTGAGAAGGTGACCAATGTCAAGGGCGGCATGAGTGCCTGGTCTTAAAAGCTTAAAGCAAGAAGGAGTGTTGATTAACATGAGAGAGATTTCTCCCAAAGAAGTAGAGCAGAAGCTGAATGATAGGATCGTCATGAATATTATCGATGTGCGAGAAACGGAAGAGGTCGCAGAAGGGAAAATTCCAGGCGCCGTCAACATTCCGCTCGGTTTGATTGAATATCGCAAGCAGGAGCTTGATCGGTCGAAAGAATATGTTATGGTATGCCGTTCCGGTGGCCGCAGCGGCCGGGCAGCGCAATATTTGGAGAGCCAAGGCTATCGAGTCGTCAACATGACGGGGGGCATGCTCGAATGGGAAGGCACAACAGAGTAATCAGGTTTCCTTGAAAAAGAATGGGTGTGTTTGGCCCCCTTTTTTTGAAATGAAATATACCCATTGGGGTATATGATTGCCCGACAAACAAAACATTGGAGGTTCGATGTGATATGACGACAATGGATTCGAATGTAAAGCTGAATAAAACGCTCATTATCCATATGGGTTCAGCTATTTTGCTTGGCAGCTTCATCGGCGGCTTCGGCTCTAAAATGATGAGCGAGAGCAGCATAAATCTCATCTGCGGAATATTGGCGCTTATCGCGGCCATTATGATGTTCATCCCAAACAAAGGGGTGGACGATATCCCGCTGGATCAGGTCAAATTCAACAAATGGCTGGCTGCCGGGCTGGCGCTTTTGGTCGGAATCGGAGCAGGTATCGTCGGAGCGGCAGGTGCTTTTCTGCTCGTTCCGATCATGCTGGTTGTGTTGAAAATTCCGACCCGGATGACCATTGCAACCTCGCTTGCGATCACCTTCATCTCATCCATCGGTTCGACGGTGGGCAAGCTGACCACTGGCCAGGTGGACTATATCCCCGCTCTCATCATGGTTGCCGCCAGTCTGATCGCTTCCCCTCTAGGTGCGGCGGCAGGCAAGAAGATGAACACAAAGGTCTTGCAGATCCTATTGGCTGTCTTGATCCTGGCAACGGCCGTCAAAATTTGGCTGGACATTCTATGATATGATGGCGGGCTCCGGAAAGCAGTATGGTTATTCCAGAAGTTCGTACAATATCATCGATGCGGTAGGAATGGTAAGATGGGTTTAGCTTTCGTGTGTACAGGGTTACATTGATTTCAAAAGAGAGAGGTGCTCAAACGATGAATCCATGGAATGAACGGTTTCAGGGAGATGATTACGTATTTGGAACGGACCCGAATGTATTTATAGCCGACATGCATAAGAAATTAAGCTTAACGGGCGACGCACTGGCTATCGCGGAAGGAGAAGGACGGAATGCGGTGTTCCTGGCCCGGGAAGGGATGAACGTAACCGTATGGGATTACGCGGAATCCGGCCTTAACAAAGCCCATCGACTGGCGGAAGCCAGCGGTGTTGAGATTCGTACCGAGCTTGTGGATCTGCACGATGCGCAGTGGAAGCAGGATCAATGGGATGAGGTTATATGCGTGTTTGGACATTTTTCCAAGGAATTAAGAACGAGGACTTTAGCGGGCGTGAAGGCAGCGGTGAAGCCTGGAGGATATTTCCTCACTGAAGTGTACTCCCCGTACCAGATTCCTTATCGCAGCGGGGGGCCGCAAGATCAGCAGTTTTTGTACGCCCCTGGGGATTTCCTCGAAACTTTTGCGGATTGGCGGATTGTCCATTTTTTCATGGGTGAGGTCGTCAGGCAGGAAGGGCAGGGGCATCAAGGCTTGTCTCATGTCATTCAGTTTGCAGGCCAGAAGCCGCCAACAACGGTATGACAATCAGAGAGGATTAGGTGAAGAGCTTGGATACATCGGACCGATCGCCCTGCTGCACATAGTCGGAGGGTGACAGACCGGTGTATTTTTTAAACATGCGATAAAAATAGGACGTGTCATAATAACCCAGATAGTGGGCGATATGAGCGATCGTCATGTCCGAATGAAGCAGCAGGTTGCACGCTTCCAGCACGCGCAGCTGGTGCATATACCGAATCGGTGAATGACCGTACACCTCCTTGAAGAGGGCGGTGGCATAATTCGGGGAACGATGAATTAACTTTGCGAGTTTATCGATTTCGATCGGTTCGCGGTAGTGCTCCAACAGATACGATTTGATGGTATCCGCATAGTTTCTTTTGCTTGGTGGCAGCTCGGTCTTCTCGAGTTCACGGGCCAGCATGCCCATCAGCTCCTGCATGATGCCCTGACAGATCATGGCGCGGTAGCTTTTGCCGCCCCGCATTTCCTCGAATAAGCGCTCACAGCGACGGTAGGCATATTGAATATGCGCGAGATTGAATTTAAGGCATCGTCCCTCATCCAGAAACGGGATGCCTGTGGATTCATGCGGATCCATCGTAAAGAGAATGGTGTATTTCTGATGAGGGACGCCATTCCAATTGCCTCCGCTCCGCCTTGTAGATCGCGGGATGAAGAGTACGTCTTCTTTTTCAGCAATCATCTCCTCCCCGTTGATTTCATACCTCACTTTGCCTTCTCTTACCACAACAAGGACGTTGTAATCAATCGTCTCAAGCTGAGTCCGCCAGTTCGGAATATTATCATCAAAATTTACGCTCATCAGCTGGATCACATGAAAACACCTCGCAGTGATTTTATACCTATAGCCTAGCATATTCATGCTTTCAATGAGTAGGGGGTTGTTAGTTTTTATGCTCCTGCTAATTAAAATCGTAGTAGAATCGTACAACAAATTAACGAAATGTACATCGACTCTGGACAGAGCATTGGCCTATAATTTCAGTCAACTGCAGTCGTTTTGTAAACGCTGACATATATCCAGGGTAAGTGAATTCAGACGAGGAAGGAAGCGATGAGGAGATGAGAGTATTATTGCTGGATTTGGATTCGACCAGACCGGATCACTTAGGATGCTACGGATATCACCGGAATACGTCGCCGAACATTGACCGAATAGCGGCGGAAGGCGTGCGTTTTGACAATTATTATACCTCGGACGCTCCGTGTTTTCCTTCAAGAACCGCGCTGATGACCGGCAAATTCGGCATTCATAACGGCGTCGTAGGCCATGGGGGCTCGGCAGCCGATGTGCGGCATGAAGGCATTACGCGGGATTTCCGCGATAAACTCGCTTCGGAGAGTTTTCCCGCTATATTCCGCCGGGCCGGCATGAAAACCGCGTTGATCAGTCCGTTCGGAGAACGCCATTCCGCCTGGACCTTCTATGCGGGCTTCAATGAAATGTATAATACAGGTAAGGGCGGCTTGGAGTCGGCAGAGGAAGTATCTCCGGTCGTGCTGGATTGGCTGGATCGTAACGCCGATGAAGATAACTGGATGCTCTATGTGAACTTCTGGGATCCGCATACACCTTATCGGGCACCGCAGTCGCTGGGAAACCCGTTCGAGCATGATCCTCTCCCGGATTGGATTACCGAAGAGGTGCTTCAGGAGCATCAGAAGAAGGTCGGCCCGCATGGAGTGAATGAAATTAACATGTATAATAGTGAAGTATCTCCCAATTTTCCGCGTCATCCCGGAGAGATTCGGACGATGGAGGATTTGCGGACGATGGTGGACGGCTATGATTGCGGCATTCGGCATATGGACGAGCACATCGGCGCCATCTTTGAATTGCTGGAGAACAAGGGAGTGATGGATGATCTGATCGTCATCATTACCGCGGATCATGGCGAGAACATGGGCGAGCTTGGGATTTATGGTGAACATGGCACAGCGGATCAGGGAACCTGCCGCATTCCGATGATTATTCGGGGGCCTGGCATCATGAAGGGAGTAACGGATCGCGAGCTCCACTATCATCTGGATCTTCTGCCTACGATGGCGGAATATTTGAACCTTGCACCGGCACGAAGCTGGGATGGCATCAGTTATGCGGAGAGCTTGCGAAGCGGGAAAGGCAGCGGCAGGGAGTATCTGGTGGTCTCTCAATGCGCCCATGTCTGTCAGCGAAGCGTGCGATTTGGAGAATGGCTCTACATTCGAACGTACCACGACGGCTATCATCTGTTCGACAAAGAAATGCTGTTCCACATCACCGAGGACGTTCATGAACAGCACAATCAGGCCTCTCAAAGGCCGGATCTTTGCAGGGAAGCCGTCTACCTGCTGAATGAGTGGCATGATCATATGATGTCAACGATGCCGTTTGACGTGGATCCATTGTGGACGGTCATGAAGGAGGGGGGACCTTACCATGCCAAAGGTCATCTGCCCCGGTATATCGAGCGTTTGAAGAACACGGGCCGAGGTGAAGCGATTCCGGAATTGATGCGTCGCCATCCTCGGGAGTTCGTGTAATAATAATTATAGCAAGTGAAGCAGGATAACCGCTCCGATAGTGGTTGTCCTGTTCTCCGTATCAAGCATAGGAGGAACTTAGCATGGGAGAACAACATTCTTGCTGCGCCGGCTCCCGAGCGAACGTGCGGTTAGCGGAAACCGATCAGAAGGAGCAGCTTGGCAATATTAGAGAAGATGAGGATCATGAACAGTCTCTTCCTGATCTCCATACCGACATGGTCATGCTGCCTGGAGGGACGTTTACGATGGGCACGAATTCGCAAGAAGGCTTTCCGCGTGACGGCGAGGGGCCGGCTCGCAGCGTAACCGTTTCCGGATTTGAAATCTCACCGTATGCCGTTACGAATGAACAGTTTCAACGCTTTGTGGAAGCAACCGGTTATGTTACGGAAGCGGAGCATTTCGGATGGTCGTTTGTATTTGAACTGCTGGCTTCGGAGGAGACAAAGGCAAGAGTCGCACAAGTTCCGCAAGAAGTGCCCTGGTGGCTGGTGGTCGAAGGTGCATATTGGGCAGCACCCGAGGGAGCGGATTCGAGCATCGAAGACCGGATGGACCATCCGGTTGTACATATATCCTGGAACGATGCCATGGCATACGGCCGTTGGGCAGGCGTGAGGCTTCCTACGGAAGCGGAATGGGAGTATGCGGCTCGCGGCGGTTTGGAGGGCAGGACCTATCCATGGGGCGATCTGCTGAAGCAGGACGGAGAACATCGATGCAACATATGGCAGGGCAAATTTCCGGTCAAAAATAACGCCAGCGACGGGTATATCGGAACCGCGCCGGTGGATGCCTATAAACCGAATGGTTACGGACTGTATAACATGTCCGGTAACGTATGGGAATGGTGCGGCGATTGGTTCAGCCCGTCTTATCATCAACAGACCTCGGATGTAAATCCGTTCTACGTGGAGCCAAGCGGCAGAAGGTCGATGCGCGGCGGTTCGTACCTGTGCCACAGATCCTACTGCAACCGGTACCGAGTCGCGGCACGCAGCGGGAATACGCCCGACAGTTCGACGGGCAATTGCGGTTTCCGTGTTGTGAGGGACACGAAGGATATGCCAACGGTTGTACTGTAATTATTACGAATCATTCGGAAAATTCACGCTAAAAAATGCATATAAACGAATTAAAATGAAGAATTTATCTGGTAAAACGGAATAAAAACGAATATAATTGAGGTGTGAAGTGGAAAACAAATGAATATTCAGGAGGGAAGATGTATGGTGCAAGATCAATCAGGAATGTTTGCCGAGGAACGTCGTCAGAAAATTCTTGCTTTGCTGCATCAAGATAAACGGGTGATTGCCAAGGACTTGGCCGAGCGATTTGAAATATCGATTGATTCGATTCGCCGGGATCTGACGATCATGGAGGAGCAAGGCTTACTCCAGAAAACGCACGGAGGCGCGATTCCTTCCATGAAAGTCAGACAACCGCCCCTGGTCCCGGAACAGCGGTATGGTGAAGGGTCTCCGGAAGGGAACGCCATTGCTCAATTAGCCGTTTCATACGTCCGAGAAAAAGACACGTTGTTCATTGGCAGCAGTTCGCTTACCTATTTACTGCTGAAGCATCTTCCGGAGCAAATGCCCTTGACGATCGTGACCAACTGCATGCGTGTAGCAGAAGCCCTGCGCGAGCGCGAATGGATTGACACCTATTTGATTGGCGGGCGGGTGAAGCCTTCCGGAAATATTACGGACGTGCTTGCTAACGAATTTATTCGTCAATTTAAATTTGATATCAGTTTCGTTAGCGGAGGCGGTATTTCCGATGAGGGAATATTCGTGGCTACTCCTGAAGTTGCCGCTTTTGGTCGCGCGGTCTCTGCCGTATCCCGCCGCAGAATCGGCATGGCAACGCATCGGATCCTCGGACAGGATGGCTTTGCCAGAGCCGGCGCCGTCGAAGATTTGGATGTGTTAATTACCGATCAGAAGGCGGATCAGGAGGTTATGGACCGGATTCAGGATCTTGGCGTAAAGGTTATTGTGGCGAAAACGGAAGAAGTTGCACAGAAATGACGCTTCATTTGATATAACTGAAGATTTAAAAGGGTAAGAGAGGTAAAATCATGATTCAGCATCTTCTGCAAGTCTACTGGCCAGAGTGGAACGGTGAACTGGTTAAAGGTCCGACGGGCTGGAACAATACGACCCACTTTATTCATAACGAACAACGCCGCTCGGTCATGCGTATTTACAATACACATCGAGATAAGGCAAGAATCGAATTCGAGTTTGCGGTTCTGGACTCGCTGCAGCAGGTGCCGCTGAGTTATAAGATTCCGGCTCCTCTTCCTTCCGCGTCTGGCGATAAGATGGTTCGGGTTCAGGATGGGAGTGATCGTTACGCCTGCCTATTTGCATATATTGAAGGAGTGCGTCCGGAAGAAGGCAGCACTCAAGCAGCGTATTCCTTCGGGGAGAAGACCGGGGAACTGGTAAATGCCCTTGCGGCTTGTTCAATCGGAATGGAACCGGTGTACCCACCTTATTTCGAGCTGCTTCAGTCTTATCCTGCATGCAGCGAAGCGTTCATTCTAGATTTTTGCAAGCAGCCGCCAATGGAGTTCAAGGATCAAGCAGAGGCACTTCATATACTAAAAGAAGCATACGCCGATATATGCAGCAGGCTTGAATCTTTAAAAAATCTGCCGCAGCAGCTAGTGCATTGTGATCTTAACCTTTCGAATCTATTGGTAGACGCAGATCACCCGCATACGGTTACCGCTTTGCTTGATTTTGAATTTTGCACATGGGATGTAAGAGCGATGGAGCCTGCGGTCGTCATCTCGGGATTTTTGGGAATCGCGGACGAGAGGAAGGCCATAAAGCAGTTTTGTGAAGGATTTGCCAGCCGCGTTCGGCTGAACGCAGAGGAGATTGCCGCGATTCCGGTTCTCATGCGCTTGCGTATGGTTGATGTATTTCTGCATTTTTTGAGCCGCTATCAGGAAGGGACCGATGAGTCTCAAGTGTTAAGTGAGCAGGTGTATATGCTAGCTGCTGGATTTAAGCGGATGGAATATAGTCAGGAGTGGCTGGACGATACATTGTTTCAGTATTTGCTGTAAAAATCTATACATGTATCAGAAAAGCCCGGCTCTCTAAGAGACCGGGCTTTTCTGATGTTTTCTGGACAGGTTAACCATAAATTGGGGAGTGAGAGTTTCTAATCTCGGTTATTTTTTCAGCAGATTAATATGGTCCAGCTCTGTGCTGCTGTTAAAGATGAACTCCAATTTGTAATCTCCCCGGTTGTAAGTGAGCTTGGTTTGCTTGACTTTTCCGGTTTTGAAAGTGGTTGTGGCGTCCGGTGCAAACCAGTTCTGCTTCAGCATTTTCATGGTGATGCCGCCGATGTTCGTCTGCCGCTCCACGTTCGTGCCAAAATAACGCATCTCGCGGATTTTGTTCAGTTTATAGGAAAAGGCGTAGCCTGGATTCCCCATGTTGGCCCCGTATACATCGAAGGCGTCGGCATGCTTGCCTGCCACGGAAGGCTCGCCAATTGCTTTATAAACATCCTGCTTTGTGCTTTTACCGATCGTTAATCCGCTGACGGCACCAGGAAATTGTCCCTTTAATGCGGGTTTATAGAAGCTGTTGAGCGTCTTGAGCGCATGCTCCGCAGCATAATCGCCGGCATTGGCCGCCGTAGCCGCTTCTGCTTGCTGCAGCGGAAAAACAGCATGATTTACACCGATTGCACTTACACCGAAGACTCCTGCGATGGTCAAGGCGACGATTGCTTTTTTTGCTGGTTGTTTCAAGTTCATGTTGCATCCTCTCCTTTGTAACAACTAATTACCACCTGCGCTGTGCATCAAACAAGTGTATCATCCTTATCTTCTTATGATAGTGGAAGCTTAACGGCAGTGGGTTACGATTCTATGAAGATGAAATATCAGATTTGATACCCCGACCGGATCGAGTTGTGTCCACCATGAATATTTCGTCAGGGGAAATGGGGTAATGATACATAAGGCGATATGAATTATTGGAAAAATCGTGTAATCTATATAGAATCGACTTTTTCAGGAGGAATTATGGAAACCGAATCATTACTCAAGGTGGAGCAGCTTGCTCTCAAAAAACACAAAATTTTCAAACAAAGCCATCTTCGTTACATCGCCCGCTCCATGCTCGCCAGCATGTTTATCGGCTTTGGCGTCATTGTTGCTTTTAAGACAGGCAACTTCTTTTATCTGGAGCATTCCCCCCTGACTTACCCGATGGCCGCCCTTACGTTTGGCGCGGCGATCATTCTGATCGCGTATGGGGGAGGGGACTTGTTTACGGGGAACACGTTCTACTACACGTATGCCGCTCTGCGCAAGAAACTAAGATGGCTGGAGGTCGTCAAGCTGTGGGTCTTCAGCTACGCGGGGAATATCTTGGGGGCGTGCACGTTTGCGCTGCTGATTTTCTTGACCGGACTTTTCGTGGATTCATCCGTGAACGGTTTTTTGCTCGATGTGGTTGAGCACAAAATGACCACTCCGACGGTGCAGCTGTTTTTCAGGGCCATTCTGTGCAACTGGCTTGTATGCCTTGCTTTTTCATCCCGATGTCACTGAAGGGCGACGGGGCCAAGATGTTTGCCATGATGCTGTTTGTATTCTGTTTCTTCATTTCCGGATATGAGCACAGCGTTGCGAATATGTGCACCTTTGCTATTGCGCTCGTGCTGAATCATCCCGGCACGATTTCATTGGAAGGCGTACTGCATAACCTGATCCCGGTAACGATTGGCAATTTGATTGGCGGCGTGCTGCTGATGGGTTTTATGTATTATTTTGTGAACAAACCTTTTCTGGATGCGAAGGAATCCCCGGAAGAATGAAACTTAAAGAGGTTTAAGCAGAACCCCTAACGCAAGTGGTTAGTTTTTTAATAATGAATACACCCGCGTATCGTGTGCCACGCCGTTTTGATATATATATTGGCGAAGGATACCTTCCGCTTCAAAACCGAGTTTGGTCAGCAGGGCGTGGGAAGCCTGGTTCTCAAGAAAAACAACGGCACCGATGCGGGTCAAGCCAAGCACTTGAAAACCATATGCGATCACGGCGGAGGCAGCTTCGATTGCATAACCTTGTCCCCAGAATTCAGGATGTATTTCATATCCGATCTCGGCCCTCTTATGCCGCGGGGACCATACGTTATACCCCATGGTGCCGATGAGACCCTGCGTATCTTTCCTTTCGATGCCCCAACGAATCCCGCGTTTCTCCGCGTAGTTGGTAGCGAAGAGCTTAACCATGTGGAGTGCCTGCTCGAGGGTGGTCAGTGTGTCTTGTCCGTAATAGCGAGTCACCTCATCATTCGAGAAGCAGCTATAGATGGCCCCGGCATCCTGATGCTGGATTTCCCGCAGCTTTAATCGTTTGGTCTCTAGTATTGGAAACAATGCTCTCCCTCCCAGGTAGAAATAATATTTATTATATAGATTTATGAATAAAAAGTAGAGGGGCTTCCAAGCTAAGGGGCCCTTTTAGTTTGTATAAAAAAAGATTCGAGAAAATGTATTGTTGGATCCCAAAGGGTGAGATACAATGTACCTGAACGAAATGAGAATGATTATCATAATCAATATGTGGGATTCGTGCTCTTTTCGTACCTTTTAACAACGTGCAAGGGGAGACATGTTTTATGGCAAGGTCTATTTATAAGAATGCCGGATGGATGCTAGCTTTATTAGCGCTGATGATTCTACTGGCTGGATGCGGAGCTCAGCAGAGTCAGGAGGGAGCTGAGCCTTCAGAACAAGTCACGGAACAGAAGGACAAGCAGGAGGAGCAGGATGCGGCTGCTACCAAAGTGGTGAAGGATGAATTCGGAGAAGTCGAAATTCCCGTAGATCCGAAGAGGGTAGCGGGAATTTACCTGGAGGACTATCTGCTGGCCCTTGGCATTACGCCTGTTGTGCAGTGGTATCATCCGAGCTGGGGGAAACAGGATTATTTGGAACTCGAAGTTCCGACCTTTGATATAACGGGGAGCGTGGAGGCTCTGCTGGAAACCGGTCCGGATTTGATTATTGTTGACGGAGCGGTGGATGCGGCCAAGTATGAACTATACTCCAAAATAGCGCCTACTTATCGGCTGCCCGAGTCTATTTTACAAAGTCCGCCGGACATTATGAAGGCCATAGGGGATGTGCTTGGCATACCTGAGGAAGCCGAAGGCGTGTTGAGCGACTATAATAAGAAAATCGAGGAAACGAGGATGAAACTGCAACAAGCTGTCGGGGAAGAGACCGTGGCGGTGCTCCGGTTAAATGTCGGAGATAAAACGCTCGCCCTGTTTGGTATCGAGAACCGGTTTATCGGCAATATCTACAAAGAAATGGGGTTGACTCCACACCCGTTTGCGCGTGACATGACCGATTTTCAAGCTATTCTATCCGAAGAGAAAATCCCGGAGTTAGATGCGGACCATATCATTATTTTCCCTTCGAACGGCAGCTGGGACTCGGAAGAGAATCAAGAAGCAATGCAGGTATTTGACAGTCCGTTGTGGAAATCCGTACCCGCCGTCAAAAACGGTCATGTGTACAGAGCGGATCGAACCCACTGGCAAACGGGCGCGATTAAAGCGAATATGATAAAAGCCGATGATCTCTTGAACTGGTTTGTCCAATAATCAGATTAACCGTGCATGATGAGAAGGAACAGGAAGCTGTCAACCAAGTTGATATGCTTTTTTGTTCTTTTGCGCTATACATATGATTTTCGGTAGGGGAAGATGACATGAACGATGAGATCAAGTTGCTGCGCGATACTGCTTTTTATAGGCTTAAGGATATTCGGTTTCGTTCTCGTTCCATAAATGGGCTGGAGGCTCCTGTGTGCGGGAACGACTTCACGCTGCTGATTGCGACTGCCGGGACCGGACGATTGGTTCTGGAGGATACAGAGCATGCCATACGTCGAGGGCGATGTTATCACATTGTACCAGGCACAACTTCGGTTATTCATTCTGAATCCGACGGATTGGCTTACTATCGATTAACTTACGAATATTGGAGGATTGATGGCAGGAAGACCGACTCTGTGCCGGTGCGAAGCTTCCAATCCTGCATGCGCCAGGGAGTTTTGTCCTGTCGTCCGTTCTCCCAGTGCCTTGATTATTTGGAAGCTCTCTGGAAGCAACGGGGAACCAGGTGCGAGCTGGAAGACTTCGACGTTCACGTTCGATTTCAGCAGCTTATGCTGTTTCTATGCAGGCAGAACCGGAACGATTCACAGTCCATCGATATGCGTCAGGCCGTGGAGCGATCGATCGAGCATCTGACAGAAGATTACCGGAAGACGTGGACAGTGGAACAACTGGCTGATCGTGCGGACGTTGCGCGTTGGCATTATACGCGGATTTTTAAAGAGTTAACGACCCAGTATCCGCTTGATTACCTGAACCGTATCCGGATTGAGCGTGCAAAAGAATTGCTGCTGGCAACGGAAGATCGGCTGCTGGATATTGCATCATTCGTTGGGTTTAGCAACGAATATTATTTTAATCGTCGATTCAAACAGACGGTCGGCGTTTCTCCTGGTCAATATCGACGTCGTCGCCATGACCACGATACTAAGCGGGTGTTTGCGCCATTCCTTGAAGATTTTCTGGTAGCTCTCGGCATTAAGCCCGTCATACAATGCACCCACCCGCGGTGGGGAAAGCAGGATTATCTTGGCTTGCACGATGTTCCGGTCATCGATATCGAGCGTGAGGATATTGATGAACTTTCCCGTCATAAGCTGGATATGATCATGATGGATCAGGGCTTCACACGTTGGATGTCCGACGACGGCTTGGGACGGTTAGCGCCAACATACGAGTTTCAGCACGCAGGCGAGGATTGGCGCCAGACGCTTCGTACATCGGCAGACCTGCTGGGCCGGATGGATCGGGTGTCGGATGTCATTGCACAGTATGAATATAAAGCTAGTAGAGCCAAGGCGCTTCTGAAACGAGCCGTCCGAACACAAACCGTGGCTTGTCTTCGTATATCGGCATTAGGAATGAGTCTGTATTCGGGCCCAGATCACGGGTATACCGGGCCGATCCTGTACAGGGATCTTGGGCTGACCCCGCATCCGCTCGTTCAGCGGTTGTCAGGGGATGCCAGAAATGCGATTCTAACCCGGGAATACATGAAACTATTGGATGCCGATCATTTGTTTATTACCCTCGATAAACGCCATTCTTCATGTGAAGGCGAGGAGAGAAGCGTGATGGATACGCCGGAATGGAAGTCACTGCCGGCCGTTAAGAGTGGCTGTGTGTATGAGGTTGATTTTCTCACCTGGATGAATTATGGGAGCATATCGCACGGGAGAAAGATTGAGGATGTGCTGAGCGTGCTGGTATAGGAAGCGGACAACCGAATGGCACTTGAAGTTGAATCCCAACCTCCGCTCTTTTTGCATCATCGTCATCGTGGTTCCTATGAAGATATATAAGGGCTGATCCCATAGTCGCATTGACTACAGACCAGCCCTTATAAATTTCATTCATTTCTGGAATAACGCCCGCGGTCATCCCTTAATTTATCGTATCGGAATACGACTTAAACTGCCTCCATCCGTAAATAAACGCTTGATGCTGCGTTCAACCTCTTCATCCGGTATTAATGGTGGGGCCTGATGCGGTTTCGTACGGGCATCGATAATGACCGTATCACAACCCCAGTGCTTGTGCTCATAGCGGCTGTTCACACCGTGAATGTCATGGGAAGGATTGCTGCGCGTAAAGGTCGCCCACAGGAAATTACTCACTGTCGCACTCATGAATTCACTATCATCACACAGAATGATCATTGGACAGGAAGAGAGGGCACCTCTCGCACGGATTGCCTCGTTTAGATGCTCCATTTCCTGCCGTACTTCGGCATAACTCGTAAAAGGGGCTCCCTGGATTGCGACAATGCCGGGCATGATCCATTTCGATGGCGAGTACCCGGGCAGATCCTTCAAGGCTTCAGGCACCTCTTGGCACAAATCCCTTTTTTTATCCCCGACCGCCGCGAATACGACCTTGCTGCCGGTGTTGAGACCGGTACCGGAATAATCGAGTGTATCGATCGTGGTATTGGTCTGAAAATGGATATCCCGGTGCAGGTCGATACGTTCCAATATATAGGACATAAAAGCCTCGATCTGATGCGTGTCTAAGGTTTGGTTCTCCTCGGCCGCTATGAACAGATACTTGGCCAAACTCAATTGGCCCGTGCCCAATATCCGATTGGCAATCGTAAGAAGCTCAGCCGGCTGTTTCACTTGTTGATAAGGGGTATATCGTTCGCTGCCGATGGCAAAGAGCAAGGGGTGAACCCCAGCAGCGTCCACCGCATGAACCTCTTTGACACCCGGAATTTCTTGCCGGATGGCCCCGCCGGTCAGCTCATGAATCAGTTCGCCGAAGGACGTATCCTCCTGCGGAGGTCTTCCCACGACCGTAAATGGATAGATGGCCTGTTGTTTGGCGTAGACCTTGTGCACTCGCATGACGGGAAACGGATGGACAAGGCTGTAATAGCCCAGATGATCGCCAAAGGGACCTTCCGGCTTGGTTTCACCCGGATGGATTTCCCCTGTAATGACAAAATCCGCATCGTGGCTAATGCAGTAGCCGTCAACATAGCTGTACCGGAAATGGCGTCCGGACAGCAAGCCGGCAAAGGTAAGCTCGCTCATGCCTTCAGGCAGCGGCATAACCGCTGAAATCGTATGCGCAGGGGGACCCCCGATGAAACAGCTTACTTTAAGCGGCTGCCCCAATTTATTGGCCTTCGCTTGATGGATGCCGATACCCCGGTGGATTTGGTAATGGATGCCGACTTCCCTGTTCATTTCATATTCGTTGCCTGTGAGCTGCACCCGGTACATGCCCAGATTGGAATTCATGACACCTGGCTTCTCCGGATCTTCCGAATAGACTTGAGGCAGCGTGACAAAAGCACCGCCATCGTCCTTCCAGTGCTTAATTAGCGGCAGATCGGAAATTTGAATTTCCTGAAAGCCAGGTGGGAGAGTCCCCGTTTTTTTGATAGGTAATGCGGTTTTAGCTGCCAATCCCGTCCCGATATATTTGAACGGATTTTTGAGCGCCTTCATCGGATCGTTGCGCAGCGCAATCACGTCTTGCGTAGATTCGAAGGTTTCCCGGAAAATGAATTTACTGCGCTCGATCGTACCGAACAGATTGGAGACCGCGCGGAACCTTGAACCCTTTACATTTTCAAACAGCAGCGCCGGGCCGCCTGCGGCATAGACCTTCATATGTATGGCTGCCATTTCCAAATGAGGATCAACCTCTTCATGTATACGAACCAAATGCCCATGTTTCTCCAGATCCATAATGCATTCTTCCAGATTATGATATTTCATTACATAGCTCCAATCCCTTGAAGATAGTGAACTTATTCTACTATTATCGACAATCTCGGAGCACAGGTCAATGACACCTAATATAGATGGGACGAATCGTATCTTCAAAGAACCATATCGGAGAGCTATTTCTGATAGAACATGCAATACACGGTCAGGCCGTTGATATTCTCTTCATGCCTTAAAGCAAATCCCCACCTTTGATACAAATTTACATTCCCCTTATTTTCCGTATCGAGCGCGATTCCATGTGACTTGTTATCCGCATGAACCACTAAAGGTACCGAGCAAGATTTCGTTTTCAAAATAGCCCCATATTTCTTCATTCAGCAGAAAGCTTTTATCAAACATGAGGGAGACAAATGCGGCCGCTCTGCTTCTTGATTTACGATCGAGTTCTGGATCGCCAAATGCATACAGAAACAAGGGATCCCGGGCAAATGCCAGGCTCATAATGAATGAAAATAAGAGTTTATCCGATTTGGTCAGCTTGGATACTCTGCATGAAGTGTTCATGCTTTCTCTACAGCTTCGCCATAATGATCGACAGCAAAGCTGAACAATACTTTCAGCATAAACAGGGTGCCGGCCAATAACATGTAGGGCTGGATGTTGGACAGCAAGAACGTACCTCCTATGCCGATCGACAGGAGCAAGCCTCCTATAAAACGCTGCGATGATTTCCCGATCAGCGCATTTACGATCACAGCTCCAGCGATTGTATATGCCCATATACCGACGGCATACTCAATATCGGTATTCAACAGAAGCGCAATCATGATGATATGAACGTGTATCGCAATGAACACTGTGCGATTCGTTTTTCGGGACGCGTAGAAATTACTGGTTGAGATTGTGAAATTGGCAATGCAGCCGGCGAAAATATCGAAGATGAGCAATAAGGCAAGGGTACTGCGCCATAAAGGCAAAGAGCTTGTGATTTCAGGATAAATGAAGCCCATCGCGATGGTTAGAAGTCCACCGAAGAGCAGTATGACCAGAAGAGAGCCAACGGACTGCTTTTCACCAAAAACATCATGCAGAATCGAAGGAATCTTTACGATTTTCATTACATAACGCACTCATTTCTTTTCTAATTTAAATTAATATTATGTAGTAATTGAATTGATTGACTACAAAAACATTATAACTTCGAGTAGGTGGTTGTCAATTGTTTTATAGTGAAAGCATTGAGTTGCTCTAAAACTTGATATATACTTCATTTGAGGTGGAGAACACATGAACGGGTATGAACGAAGAAAGCACAAAAAAATCGAACAGGTCTTCGACGCCGCTTTCCAGCTATTTTCAAGGCACGGTTACCAAAAGGTTAGCGTTAACGAAATCGCCCAACAGGCAGGCGTGTCACCTGCGACGATATATAACTATTTTGGAACCAAAGATCAGCTCTATATGGAAATGATCAAGGAGTGGACGGACAAGCAGTTGGAGGTGTATGAGCGCATTCTGGATTCCGCGCGCTCTTTTGCCGATAAGACCCGAGAAATCATGCAGTTGGAGGCTAAGAATCTGACCTTTTTGTCGGAAGAGTTCCGGAAATTCCAATCCTCCGAGGAGCGTGGCATTAGTCAGACGATCCAACAGTACAGCGAGGAGAAAGTAAAAGGTTTTTTCATGAGATTTGTCGCGCTGGGGAAACAAGAAGGTTATATTCATAAGGACCAAACCGAAGAGGTCGCGATGCTGTACTTCTCGATGTTCATGAATGAGCTGGGGCGACGCTGGGATTCGGGGAACCAGGAATATGGCAATGGCAGCATGGAAACCTTGTTGGAGCTTTTCTTTTACGGTTTAGCCGGGCAAAAACATGAAGGCAGTTGATATGGTTTTATATCATAATGTGCTGTTTCGGGAAGTGCTTCTAAACGGGGAATTTTTTGAATGAAGTATTGGTAGAGAAATGATATAAGCGTACCATAGTGAGAAATAAGCCTTTATTATGGAAGGCTTATTTCTTTTATTTAAGTTCTTCTGAAGCTGGTGCAGTGTTTTTTATTTATACGATGGAGAGGAGCCGACTGATTTCTACTGCTCTTTAGTCAACGAATGTGCCTCACCCTGACATCAGCAATCTGATTTTTTGGCCGGAAGAAGATCTTACACCTGAGGAAATCGTTGAAAAGGCATTGAATTATAAGCCAATAGTACTGTGAGCGATATAGAAACTAATTTACGAGGCTCCTGAGGGGGGATATATGTCCATTATGCTTACAAAACAAGAAATGATTGATCGAATCCTTCATCTGCTTCATAAGACTTCTGTGTATGATCCTGAATACGAGAGAGTGGCCACTCTACCTTTTGAAGAAGGTTATATCGGTGATTTGAGTCCGGTTGTCCGGGTTGGAGTGCAGGATTGCGAGCTCGCTATGTATGAAAGAGGCGTGCAGATGCTCAGCAAGAGGACGAAGGATGTTGATGAAGTGATCTTCTGGATCCTGGAGGATACCATTCATACCATAGCCCATATCAAGCTTCTGCTAAAATACAAGGTGGATAATGTAAACACCCATTTGAAGTATACCAAGGACGAAATCCAAGAAATGACGGATATGATCAATGAATCCTTCCTGCAGATTGGCGGAAAATATGAAGAGTGGCATAAGGCGGGCAAGCGGAAAGAGCTGGAGTCGCCTAATCCGGGCAGAAACGCAGGCAAAGGCACAGAGCGAAGCTAATGATGCATGCGCATTGCTCGTATGATAAATAGGAGAGGGGCGCGATATTGTTGAAGCGCTTTTCTTGGACGGAACCTTTGTGCGGTGTACGAACTGATTCTATTGTTTGTAATCAAAGAGCAGCCGCTTCACATAGTAGCGAAGCGGCTGCTTTATCGATTCATAACGTTATTGCTGAACGATTGCGATAATTTCGTCTTCCAGCTCAAGTCGTACTTGTTCGCTGTAAGCGCGGATATTGTACTCGGAGTGCAGGTAACGGAGAATAGCTTCGATGAGGTTAGCCTCAATCAAATATTGTGTTCTTCCGCTGACCCATACTTCGGCTGTATATCCGGTATCTTCGTCCCAGCTAAGCTCAAGCGATACATCGGTTGGTTTGACGCCTCTGCGTTCCGCCTGATGAAGGCAGACCGCATTGATGATTTCATCCATGCTCAGAACCATGGATTAGTACCGATTATTGTTATTGTTGTTGTCGCGAGGTTCGTTTTGTTTACGACGATTCTTCACGGCGCGTACAACAGCCATAACGATCATAATCAAAGCCCAGATTGCGATCAGGTTAATGAGCAATCCCATGATTTCGCCCATGAAGCCCATGCCGGCGAACATGCTGCCGAAGAGCAAACCAGCCAGACCACCGATCATAAGTCCTTTCATCAAGCTGCCGCCGCTAAAAAATCCTGGTTTTTTTGTGCTGCCGGCTGCTCCTGTCGTATTGGAACGGTTGTTCGTTTGTTGAACATTATTGGTATCCTTTTTCGGAGTGCTGTTGTATGACTTGGTGCCGGATTTGAAACCTCCGCCACCTCTGCGGGCATCTGCGGAATCAGGCGTCAGCGCTACAAAGAACAGTGTAATCGCTACAAGAATAGTCAATACTTTTTTCATCGTGTTCTGTCGAACCTCCCAGTAAATTTAGAGTAATAAAGAGTAATACGGACGAGTCACGATAAGGTTTCAAAATTTGTGCGACCATGTTTTGAGGCTGTTGTGTGCTGCTGCCGTCTCAGTAATTCCAGTACCCAGTCGCACCACTTCAGCTCGGTTTCAGCCATCATCAACCCTTTGGTAGCGAGTACATAATTGCTGAAAGCCTTGCTTCCAATCTCGCGGGTATCCTCCGGAATTCCCTCTAATATCTGCTCATAATAACGTTTCTTCTCCAGATACCCGATTCTGCGGTCCTCGAAAATATCGACGGCGATGCCGATCTCCGTTAGCCACAGGCAAAAGGTTCGAAGAGAAAGTTCATCCTTGGTGACTGCAGGCGCGATGGGTTGATACATCCATTCACGCAGCTTCTGCATGCCTTTTTCTGTAATCGCATAGATTTTCTTGTCCGGTTTATCACTTTGCTGGACCCAGTGCGAGGACAATAGCTGTTTCTCCTCCATGCTGGACAGCAGTGGATAGATCTGACTGTGTTTGGCTTGCCAAAAAGGCTGTATTCGAAGCATCAAATCGTATCCCGATGATTCTCTTCTTGCCAGTAATCCTAACAAGCCGTATGACAACGTATTCATGGACATAACTCCCTTTGAAACGCATATCGTGGACGCTAAGGCAGGAATGATAATCCGCCTATCGGTCCGGTTGATAAAAAGTGTACACTGAAACTGTATGGTTTGACAACCGGGGGAGGGGGCTTTCTCTCTGCTTTTGGCAAAATTGTGACTAAAAAAGCACAAACGCTTAAGCGTTTGTGCTTCCATTTGACTTTGGTTGATTTATTCGTTCTCGTAACCTTCTACGACCAGATCAAGCGCGCCGGTGTTGGGATCGATGACCATGCCGTGAACGGGTACGTTTGGAGGAAGAAGTGGGTGGTTTTTGATCAGGTTTACGGTATTTTTTACGCCGTCCGTAATGTTATCGAATCCGCGAAGCCATTTGGATAACCGGATGCCCGAGTTTTCCAGCGTGGACAACACTTCATCGGATATGCCGCGGTCTCTCATATGCTGGATCATGTCCTCGGCGTTCAGGGAAGCCATGCCGCATTCGTAGTGACCCACAACGATGACTTCTTCGGCGTGCAGTTCGTACAGTGCAACCATGACGCTTCGCATAACACTTCCGAAGGGCTGTGAAATAATCGCGCCGGCGTTTTTAATGATTTTGACATCGCCATTTTTGAAATTCATCGCTTTAGGGAGCAGTTCGACCAATCGTGTATCCATACAAGTGATAATGACGAGTTTCTTCTCAGGAAAACGCCCTGTCAGGTAGGATTCGTACTCTTTATTCTCTACAAAGCTGCGATTGTGTTCCAGAATGCTGTTAAGGTGTTTTTCCATCGATTTTCTCTCCTTTGTATCTATTGTTTATTTGTTGTTCTTATGCTCTGGCATCTAATACTTGAATGTTAGTACCGTAGTTCTGTCCGCTGCTGTCCAGGCGAAAGGAGTAGGTGGCTGGATCGGCGTCGAGCCTCATCTTCTCTTCGAAAAAAACGGCCTGCTTGCGGTTCATGATAAACGGCACCGGGCTGCCTGTCTCGATAGCGATATCTTCCATCGTCGGCTCATCTACAATACGCAGGCCTGGGAAGCCGTTGACGGCACATCCGCATCCCTCCGTGTCATAGATCAGCCTGATTGCGCCCGGCTTGTCCCCAAGCTTGTGCTTCAGCTTCAGCTCTGCTTGCGGGGTGAGTTGAATGTTCACTGCATCCTGACACTCCTTTATATGTATATTGTTATTTATTCTTTCTGGAAGTTGATTATATACCTTGTAAAAAGTATCATCAATAGAGAATAGAAGAATCCTATTAATAAAAAAAGAAGGTGTGCCGGAATGGCAGTACAACATTTACCACAATGGGAACAATTTGATCGATTGGTTCGCAAAATCATGAGTTATTACGAAGCTATTGGCCTACTTCATTGGGATTTACGGACGGGTGCTCCACGCAAGGGAACCGAAATCCGTTCGGAAACGATCGGGGTTCTATCCACAGAAGCATTTAAACTGCAAATATCGGAAGAAATGGGACAGTTGTTATCGTTTTTTGCGGAGCCGAAACAAGCAGAACAGCTCGATGACCGCAAACGCCGCATGATTGCCGAAGCACGCAAGGTGTACGATCAGAGCAAATCCATCCCGCCTGAACGCTTCCAGGAGTATTCCATTCTCGCCGCCCAATCGGAGACGAAGTGGGAGGAAGCGAAGAAGAACAGCGATTTTGAAGGTTTCGAACCTTACTTAACGAAGATTGTTGCGTTCAAGCAAGAGTTTATTGAATATTGGGGCGTGAAAAACACAAGATACGACACACTCCTTGATATGTATGAGCCGGATTTAACGGTGGAAAAGGTGGATGCCATCTTCGAACGCCTGAAAGCGCGTCTGGTACCGCTAGTTCATGCGATCCAGAATTCGCCCTTCAAGCCGAAAACGGACTTCTTGAAACAGCTGTTTCCGAAAGAGCAGCAGGAGAAATTCAGTTTATTCCTGCTGGAGCAAATGGGCTACGACTTTGAAGCGGGACGTTTGGACGAGAGCGTGCATCCATTTGCGACGGGCTTGAACCCGGGTGACGTGCGCATCACGACCATGTATCTTCCCGATGATGTGCTAAGTGCGGTATTCAGCTCTTTGCATGAGGGGGGGCATGCCCTTTACGAGCAAAATATCGATAAGGAGCTTGCAGGTACGCCGCTTTCCGGCGGTACCTCAATGGGCATCCATGAATCTCAATCCCGTCTGTGGGAAAATATGATTGGCCGCAGCCGTCCGTTCTGGCGCCGTTATTTCGCGGATCTGCAGCAGCACTTCCCTGAACAATTGAAGGACGTGGACATCGAGGATTTCTATTTGGCCGCGAACAAGGTAGAGAACTCTCTGATTCGAATTGAGGCGGATGAACTTACTTATAATCTGCACATCATCATTCGTTATGAGATCGAGAAAATGCTCTTTAACGAAGGGTTGGCGGTGAAGGATCTTCCGGAGACCTGGAACGCGAAGTATAAAGAATACCTCGGCATTATGCCGCCGAACGACGGAATGGGGGTTCTGCAGGATGTTCACTGGTCCGGGGGCGATTTCGGATATTTCGCTTCGTATTCCCTCGGCAACATGTATGCGGCTCAGTTCCTACATACGATGCGCAAAGAACTGCCGAACCTCGACCAGCTCATCGAAGAAGGGAACCTGGCTCCGATTAAGGAATGGCTGACGGACAAGGTTTACAAGTACGGAAAGAGCGAGAAGCCGTCCGAGATCATCGTACGTGTCACCGGAGAAGAACTGAATCCGGACTATCTGGCCGACTATCTCGAAGAGAAGTATAAAGAGATTTACAAACTTTAAGCATCACGATAAACGCAGCCCAAGGGGCTGCGTTTTTTTGCATTAAAACAGTATCACCTTCGAAGGCTTCCATCCTGTTCTCGCTAGAAAGACTTTCTATAAACACGGTCTGTCTTCTGTGAAAATGCGTTAATAGACGTTTTTGTTATGATTCGTGGTTCCATGTAATCTTGGATCAGGCAGATGTTATTTCCTTCCAAATATCCATAGTGCCAATCACCATCCGCCGGCATACTCTATCAGAAGTTTAACCTTTGGGCAGGCACATGCATATGCTGAAAAGAAACAATGGGTCAATGGGAATGGAGGGTTACGATGAAGCGTCAAAAATGGTGGGGGCTGGCGCTAACCATGCTGCTTGTTTCCGGAGCGGCGCTTGCCGGGTGCGGTGGCGGCGGATCGGCTACGAAGGTCAAGATTGGCGAAGTGACGCGCTCGATCTTCTATGCGCCGCAGTATGTCGCATTGGAAAAGGGATTTTTCAAGGAAGAAGGTCTAGATGTCGAGCTGCAGACGACTTCTGGGGGAGACAAAACGATGACGGCCCTGCTGTCGGGAGCCATCGATGTGGCACTTGTCGGCTCAGAAACTTCGATTTATGTGTATCAACAGGGCTCTGAAGATCCGGTCATTAACTTCGGACAGGTGACGCAGACGGACGGGACATTTCTGATGGCCAGAGACGGATCGGGTGCTTTTGACTGGAACAACCTGAAGGGTAAAGTATTCCTCGGACAGCGCAAAGGGGGAATGCCGCAGATGGCAGGCGAGTTTACCTTGAATAAAAAAGGGATCGATCCGCACGCGGACCTGGAGCTGATTCAGAATATCGATTTTGCGAATATCGCCTCTGCCTATGCTTCCGGTACCGGTGAATTTGTTCAGCTTTTTGAGCCGCAGGCCTCCATATTTGAAAAAGAAGGCCGAGGCAAGGTGGTCGCTTCCTTTGGCGTAGAAAGCGGACGTCTGCCATATACCGTATTCATGACGAAGCAGAGCTACATCAACAAAAACGATGCAACGGTGCAGAAGTTTACGAATGCCCTTTACAAGGCTCAGCAGTGGGTGGATGCGAACAGCCCGGAAGATATCGCGGATGCGATCATGCCTTATTTTAAGGATAGCGACCGCGACATCGTGGTGTCTTCCGTTAAACGCTACAAAGAGCAAGGCAGCTATGCAACCGATCCGATCGTGGACGAGGCGGAATGGAACAATCTGCTGGACGTGATGGAGCAAGCCGGGGAGCTGAAAGAACGGGTAGCGCCTGACACGATCGTCAACAACAGCTTTGCCGAGAAAGCGAAACAAGCTAAATAATGAAGTGCTCCTAATCCATAGAACGAAAGGAGAGAGCACCAATGGTACCGGTAGTTGAATTGAGCGATATCGCTCACGTATATGTCACGGATCGGGAAGCCTCTCTGGCTGTGGAAGGAATTCAACTGAAAGTGGAACCAGGGGAGTTCATCAGCCTGGTTGGACCCAGCGGCTGCGGCAAGACAACGATCTTGTCTGTCATTGCCGGCTTGCTGCAGCCATCCAAAGGAACCGCCTACGTGAACGGCAAACCGGTAAACGGACCGTCGCCGGAGGTCGGGTACATGCTGCAGCAGGACTATTTGTTTCCTTGGCGCACCATTATGGATAACGCCTTGATCGGCTTGGAACTGACGGAGAGGTTGAATCCGGAAAGCCGAGGTATCGTCCAGAGTTTGCTTAAGGAGATGGGCCTCGGAGAGAGCGGCAATCTCTATCCGGCCCAGCTGTCAGGCGGAATGAGACAGCGGGTTGCACTCGTAAGGACCTTGGCGACCGACCCGGGACTGCTGCTGCTGGATGAACCCTTCTCCGCACTGGATTATCAGACGAAGCTGCAGCTTGAGGATCTGATCGTGGAGACCTTGAAGGAGCGGGGGAAGACCGCCATCCTGGTCACCCATGATTTGTCCGAAGCGATTGCGATGAGCGACCGGGTTATGCTCTTGAACCGCAACCCGGGAAGGATTCATCGCATGTTCAATATTCCCGAGAACATACGCCGGGTACAGCCTTTTTTTGCTCGTAAGGAGCCAGGGTTCAACGAATTGTTTCATGAGATCTGGGGCGAAATGCAAACGATCGGGAAGGAGTGAAGCCTATGACATCAAGGGATGAGCCTTCTGCTTCTTCTTCGAAGGGCTGGCTCCAGGATATTTATGTAAAACACATGAAGCAAAAGAAAAGCATACGCACACGCGTGCTGACCGTTCAGCTTAGCTTGCTGCTGTTATTCTTTATCTGGTGGGAAGCGGCGGGCAGATTCAAATGGATTGACGTGCTGCTCTTCAGCTATCCCACTAAAATCTTTGCCAACATATGGGGGAATATGATCAGCGGCGAGTTATGGGGGCATTTGGGGATTACGGTAGGGGAGACGGTTGTCGGGTTTCTGCTCGGCACGCTGGTAGGCACGCTGCTGGCCGTTTTGATCTGGTGGTCGCCGTTTCTCAACAAAGTTCTGGACCCTTATATGGTTGTGTTCAACAGTATGCCGAAAGTGGCGCTGGGTCCCATATTTATCGTGATGTTTGGCGCGGGTTTTACCGCTATTGTCGTCACTACGTTATCCATCACGGTCATTGTGACCACGCTTGTCGTTTACAACAGTTTTCATGAGGTGGATTCCAATCTGATCAAGGTCGTCCGCACCTTCGGCGGAAGCAAGCGCCAGGTGTTTCAGCGAGTTATTTTGCCGGCGTCCTATCCGGCGATCGTGTCAACGCTCAAGGTCAACGTGGGCATGGCGTGGGTCGGCGTCATTGTCGGCGAATTCCTGGTCGCCAAATCGGGTCTTGGTTACTTGATTATGTACGGCTTTCAGGTATTCAATTTCACGCTTGTGCTGTCGAGCCTGCTCATTATCGCTGTAGTGGCTACAGCTATGTATCAAATGGTGGTATATATAGAAAGGAAATTGCTGACTCATCGTTAATGGGCTTGGTCTGCAGCCCCCAGGCATGGTTGTTTATGGCATAAAAATAAGCTAGGATGAAGATACCTTATATATGTGGTCACATCATAAGGAAACATATATAATCATCATCAACTCGCCTGGAGGCTCTTCATCACATGGGATTTCGTGTCATCAAAACGGCTGCGGCAAGCCTGCTTGCCATCTTAATTACAGATGCCTTGAACATACCGGGGGCTACGTCCGCCGGTCTTCTTGCTATACTCGGCGTTGACGTCACACGAAAACGGAGTGTGCGCTCCATATCGTCCAGATTGTTCGCTTCATTGCTGGGCCTGGTGTTGGCGTGTATGCTATTTTATTTTCTCGGTTTTCATTATTGGGTACTGGCTTTATACATATTGCTTGCATTCCCCGCGATTTCGAAGGCGAACTTCAAGGAAGGCATTGTAACCAGCTCGGTCGTGGTGTTTCGGGTGTTTCAGGGCGAAGAGATCGGGGTGGACATTTTGCTCACCCAAATTGAACTGTTGATTATCGGTCTCGGATCGGCCATGCTTGTGAACCTGGTTTATATGCCAAACAGCGAGGGAGCGATGATGGAGATCCGCCGGAAGGTGGACGGGCTCTTCTCTGTCATTTTCCATCATTTCTCGCTTACACTTCGAGATCCCGAACATATATGGGACGGTAAAGAGCTGATCGAGGCCAACCGGCAGATTGAAAAAGGAATTGAGGAAGCGAAGCGGGCATCCGAGAATCAGATGATTCATCCGGACGGCTCCTGGAACATATATTTTTATATGCGGAAGGAACAGATGGAGAATATCCAGAGCATGATGCATCAGATCTCCCAGGTGTACGAGCGGCTTCCGCACGGCGTGCTGACGGCGGAAATATTCGATCAGTTAAGCAAGGATGTCGTTGCCGAAGGATATACGGGCAAGTCCGAAGGACTGCTGATTGAACTGGAGGACAGGTTCAAGGAGATGGAGCTGCCGACGACCCGCGAAGAATTCGAGGTCCGGTCCGCCATTCTGCAGCTATGCCATGAACTGGAATACTATCTGAATATTTCGAAGAAGTATAAGGCGCCCACGGCGAAAAAACCGCAGAAGCGCGCGGATTCGGCCGTATAGCTCAGGGATTTGCAAAAAAAAATCTGATATTTTTAGCATCATATGAATTTATTTGGACCACTTCATTCAACATTCGCCCATGTCTTGCATACACATGTATGGAATGATTGTATGGAGGAGGTTCGAAGATGTCATTGAGTCATAAACACCAATGTAGAGAAATCATCACGAAGGCGATCTGCGGCAAGGGTCGTAAATTCTCTACCGTAACACATACCGTGACTCCGCCTAATAATCCGACCAGTATTTTGGGGGCTTGGATTATAAACCATCAATACGAGGCGGTTGCCGCCGGAGACGGAATTGAAGTTATTGGTACTTACGATGTTAACATCTGGTATTCCTATGACAAAAATTCACAGACCGATGTGGCGAAAGAAACGGTATCGTATGTAGAACGCGTGCCTCTTTCTTATCTGGATCCGAAGCACCGTGCTTCCACGGTGGAAGTGTCGGCTGAAGCGACACAGGAGCCGAGCTGCGTTGAGGCCAGCGTATCCTCGAATGGCACGAGTGTCATTCTGCGGGTAGAGAGAGAGTACGCGGTGGAGCTGATTGCCGAAACCAAGGTCGTTGTCAAAGTATGCAGCCATCATCACGGCGACTACGAAGACAAAGAATTCGATTACGTCCTGGGAGACGAAGTCGATGATTATGAAGACCTTGATTACGAAGGTCTGGAGGATGAACTGTAAGATAACCCTCCTGTAGGAGTGATTCTAATCTTAGCATATGCAGTGAGGGCAGCTTTGCGGAGGGCGGATGCCCTCTTTTTTATTTTTTTTACAGGGGGACTAGGAGATGGCTCATTATAAAGTAAAACCAGCTGCTGTAAAAGAATATGTACCATTGAAGGGAGCGGCCGCGCTCCTCGCGCAAGCACGTCTGGCCAGATCCGGGATACCGTGCCTTCTGGGTTTGAGCTCAGTTGAGGAAAAGCATTACACGGCCAGGTACGCGGTTCATGTCGAGCAGCTGTCCGCTGCCTCGATCCGCTCCTACCAGCTCGGCGGTAGTGAAGTGATGTATGAGCCCGACCCCGAGAACGGGAGGTACGAGGATGGCCTGCATCGGAGATTGGAGAAAGCGGCCCTGAGGTCGCTGTATACGCTGGGTGCGGATGAAGGGGAGGTCATCATCACGGCCCGGCCCGGGCGAAGATATGTAGTCGAGGATGTCCGCATGAAAGCGGGCCGGAATAAAACCGTTATGAGTGCCAAAGGCCAGCAGGCGGCAGGTTTTCACACGTTTAACGAAGACAATGAATCCCATTTGACTCCGCCGCTGCTTATGGGGATGGATCCCGAGTTTGTGCTGATGAAGGATAACGGAGACATTGTGTTTGCATCCGAATTTATGGAGCGTGGCGGATCGGTCGGCAGTGACGCCGTTCGTTTTCGGGGTGAGGTCATTTACCCCATTGCCGAACTCAGGCCGTTACCGAGAGCGAATCCGAAGGCGTTAATGATTGAAATGCAAAAAGCTCTGCGCCAAGCCCAGAGCCTGATTACGGATCGTTCACTAACATGGAGGGCAGGAGCTCTGCCTTATGATGATTTCCCGCTAGGCGGCCATATACATTTCAGCGGAGTACCGCTCTCCCTGTCCCTTCTTCAGACCCTGGACAATTATCTGGCTCTGCCGCTGGCGCTGCTCGAAGACCCCAAGGGGCGTCTTCGCCGACCCCGTTATGGTTTCCTGGGCGATTTTCGGAGGCAGCCGTATGGCGGATTTGAATACCGTACGCTTCCCAGCTTTCTCGTTTCGCCGCTTGTGGCGAAGGTATCGCTGTATGTTGCCTATCTGGCAGCTCGATACAGCGACCGTTTGCTGGCGAGACCATTCAATACGGAACGTTACCATCGCGCCTATTACGAAGGCGATAAGTCCGTGCTTAAAGAATGCATCGCAGGCTGGCACAGGGATCTGTCGGCACTGCCGGAATATTCGGACTTTGCTCGTGAAATCGAACTGGCTCTTGCACACATGGAGGCGGGGCGCGCCTGGGATGAGAGCAGAGATATCAGGCCGCTGTGGAATATTCCCGTTAAGGCGTGATGCCTTGCGGTCAATTTCTGTTATAATGGAGGTCAAGCTAGAAGGTAATGGAGGTACGTCATGGCTAAATATACGCCGATGATTGAACAATATTTGAAGGTCAAAGAACAAGCGCGCGATGCGTTTCTTTTTTTCCGCTTAGGCGATTTTTACGAAATGTTTTTTGATGATGCGATCCTCGCGTCGAAGGAATTGGAGATTACGCTGACCGGCCGCGAGGGCGGCGGTGCAGAGAAAATACCGATGTGCGGAGTGCCTTATCATTCCGCGGAGGGTTATATTCAGCGGTTGATTGAGAAAGGGTACAAAGTTGCCATCTGCGAACAGATGGAGGATGCTTCGGTCACCAAAGGCATGGTGCGGCGGGAAATCGTCCGGGTCGTCACGCCGGGGACCATCATGGACGGCAAGGTCGTGCACGACAAATCGAACAATTACATGGTTTGTGTCACGGAAGCGGGCGGCTTGATGTCTTTATCGGCATGCGATCTGTCAACCGGCGAGCTTTATGTGACGTCGGTCCCATCTTCGGAGGAATGGCTGCGGGATGAGATCGGCCTGTATGAGCCCTCCGAGATCATTGGGGACGCATCCCTTCTTGATATCATTTCATCTCAGTCGCTTCCAGGCAGCCGGAACATCGTCTATACGGCATGGGATCGCAGGGAGGACGCATTGGTTCGCACCCAATTCGGAGAACCGGCATGGGCCCGCCTGGAAGAGGAGCGAAGAGCCTGCATATCCTTGCTGATCTCGTATTTAAGCGAGACGCAGAAGCGGTCGCTGGGACAGCTGACGCAGATTGCTTCCTATGAACCGGGACAATACATGGTGCTGGATCCGTTCACCAGACGCAACCTGGAGCTCGTTGAGACGGTTCGAGAGCGCTCGAAGAAAGGTTCGCTCCTGTGGCTTCTGGATCGCACGGAAACCTCGATGGGAGCCAGACTCCTGCGGCGGAGAATCGATAAACCGCTGCTGTCCCGCAGCCGGATCGAAGAGCGGCTGGAGGCTGTTGAGCATTTGTATAACCAGTACATACTGCGTGAAGATTTGCGGATGGCGCTGAAAGAGATTTACGATCTGGAACGGTTGGTCGGCCGGATTGCGTTCGGCAGCGCGAACGGACGGGATTTGAACGCGCTCAAGCTGTCATTAAGACAAATACCTTCTCTGAAAGAGCTGTGTGCCCAGTCGGCTTCCGAGACGCTGCGCCGGGTGGCTGCGGATACGGATATTTGCGACGATCTGTGTGAACTGATTGAGCATGCGATTGTCGATGAACCGCCGGTGTCCGTGCGTGACGGAGGCATCATCAAACCGGGCTATCACGAGCGGCTGGATGAGTTTCGCGAAGCGAGCACCAGCGGCAAACGCTGGATCGCGGAGCTGGAAGCCAAGGAACGCGCGGCTACGGGGATCAAGTCGCTGAAGATCGGTTACAACAAGGTGTTCGGTTATTATATCGAGGTGACCAAGTCCAATCTTTCATCCCTGCCGGAAGGCCGGTACGAACGCAAACAGACACTGGCGAATGCAGAGCGATATGTCACGCCCGAGCTGAAGGAGAAGGAAGGTCTGATCCTGGAGGCGCAGGAGAAGATGGTGGATTTGGAGTACGCCCTCTTTACCGAGATCAGGGACAAGCTGAATACCCAAGTGAGCCGGCTGCAAAAGCTCGCTGAGCGGATTGCCGAGATTGACGTCTATCAATCGTTGGCTGCGGTCAGCGCGGAATACCGGTTCGTGAAACCGGAACTGAGCGAAGGTTATGATTATATCGTTGAAGGCGGCCGTCATCCTGTCGTGGAAGCCGTCATGAAGGATTCATCGTTTATCGCGAACGGAACGGATTTACGCAAGGAAGGCTCCTCGATCCTGCTTATTACCGGTCCGAATATGGCTGGAAAAAGCACGTACATGCGCCAGGTGGCCTTGTTATCGATTTTGGCCCAGATGGGCTGCTTTGTTCCGGCAGAGCGCGCGGTTATCCCGCTGGTGGACCGTATCTTTACCCGCATCGGGGCGGCTGACGATCTGATTGGCGGCCAGAGCACCTTCATGGTGGAAATGGCGGATATTCAGGTCATGACGGAAAAAGCAACGCCCCGCAGCCTGATCATCATTGATGAGCTGGGACGCGGTACGTCGACGAGTGAAGGCATGGCAATCGCGCAAGCCGTGATTGAGTATGTGCATGATCACATCGGCTGCAAGGCATTGGTTTCGACGCATTTCCATGAGCTTGCCCATCTTCAGGAAAGCCTTGGCGGTCTCAAAAACTATTCCATGGCGGTTCAGGAAAGCGGAGACAAAGTGCATTTCCTCCGTAAGCTGATCCCTGGGGCGGCCGACAGCAGCTACGGCATTTACTGCGCGAGATTGGCCGGCTTGCCCGGCAGTATCATTGACCGTGCCTATGGACTGCTGCAGGGCCTGGAGATGGCTTCGCTGGCCGCTGTGGCATCGGAGCAAGGGGCTGTGATGCAGCGCGAGCAGCCGGCTACCGTTGCTCATTCCGATGAGAGACGAATTGGACCGGAAACGGTGCATGAGTTTCGTGAAGATAGGGTGCCGTATACCGAAAGCTTGAGCGGCGCCGACCAGAAGGGCGGCGTGGTGCAGCTTTCCATTTTTGGCGAGGAGGAAGTGCCTGAACCGAGTGCGAAGCCCGGTAAGGATCAGCACTCCATGCCGCCGGAAGCATCTCAAGATCCTGCCGTCAAGAGCCTCATTGATGCCGTTAAGGGCGCGGACGTGATGAATATGACACCGCTTCAGGCCATGCAGTTCCTGAATGACCTGAAGCTTCAAGCGAAGGATATGTGATGTTAGCATGGGAATGAAATGAAACGGAGGTAGGAACGATGGGGATTATTCGGATTTTGGACGAGCATATTGCAAACCAGATTGCTGCCGGTGAGGTGGTGGAGCGGCCTGCCTCCGTTGTGAAGGAGCTAGTTGAGAACGCCATTGATGCCGGGAGCACCAAGATTGACGTAACGGTCGAAGAAGGCGGACTGGACAGCATTCGCGTAACGGATAACGGCGCCGGTATTGATCCGGAGGATTGCGAAACGGCTTTTTACCGCCACGCAACGAGCAAAATCGTCGAAGGCCGCGATCTGTTCCAAATCACCAGCCTTGGATTCAGAGGCGAAGCCCTGCCATCCATTGCGGCCGTATCCAAGGTACGTCTGGTTACATCCAATGCTCAGGATGGCCGCGGACGGGTGATCGAAATCGAAGGCGGTCATCTGCGGGTGAACGAAGAGACGGCCGCACCCAGAGGAACGGATTTCCTCGTAAAGGAATTGTTCTTCAATACGCCGGCAAGGCTGAAATATATGAAAACGATCCAAACGGAGCTGGGGCACATATCCGACTATATGTATCGTCTGGCCCTTTCCCGGCCGGATATTGCCTTTACGCTCAGGCACAATGGAAACTCGCTGCTGCAGACGCTGGGCAACGGCGATGCCCTTCAGGTCATTGCGGCCATATACGGTACTCAATCGGCCAAAGCCATGCTGCCGTTTGAAGCGGAGAATATGGATTATACGTTAAGCGGATATATCAGCCGCCCGGATTATACCCGGGCAAACCGTAACGGCATGTCGCTCATCATTAATGGGAGGTACATCCGGAACTACGGCTTAATGCAGGCGATTTTGAGAGGTTATCATACGCTGCTGCCGATCAACCGGTTTCCGCTCGTTGTTATTCAGTTGTCCATGCACCCCTCGTTGATCGATGTGAATGTGCATCCATCCAAGCTGGAGGTGCGGTTTAGTAAAGAGCAGGAGCTGTTTGCTTTTGTGGAGGAAGAGATTCGCAAGGTGCTGCAGCAGGAAATCCTTATTCCACGTCCGGCCAAACAAAATATTGGCAAAAGCGACAACGCCTATATCCAGGAACAGCTGCAATTTTCTCCTGCGCAAGTCCATGCCTCGGCGACCGGCAGCGGCAATGAACGGGATATCGCGATTCCAGGAAGCGGCGGCGAGCCTTCAACTGGTGGAAACATGCCTCTCAAGGGGCCGTCTGCGTCGACATGGCCTGAGGGACAGTTCTTCACCCAGGCAGAGTCGGATATCAAGCGCACTTATGGCGACGGAGCAGCAGGTACAGCTGCCTCCTCGCAAATGCGTGAAACGGCAGCAGCTTCTTCTTACCGCAGTGATTACCGCAATGAGACCAGGGGGAATGCGGGAATTCCTGCCGTAACGAAGGAGTGGCTGCAGGCGGCCTCAGGACCGGCTCCCGAGATTCCGCCATTTCCGGAGCTTACGCTCATCGGCCAGCATCACGGTACCTATCTCATAGCGCAGAATGATACCGGGCTGTACCTGATTGATCAGCATGCCGCGCATGAGCGGATTAACTACGAGTATTACTACGAACAGTTTGGCAACCCGGCAGATGCATCCCAGGAGCTGCTGCTGCCGATTACGCTGGAATTCACGCCATCGGAATCGGAGAAGGTGAAGGAACGGCTGCACTGGTTTGAGAAGGTTGGCGTTTATATGGAGTTTTTTGGCGGCCATACCTTCCTGGTTCGTTCTCATCCGTTCTGGTTCCCTAAGGGCGACGAGAAGGCCATTATCGAGGAGATGGCGGAATGGGTGCTGAGCGAACGCAATATTGATATCGCCAAGCTGAGAGAAACCTCGTCGATCATGTGTTCCTGCAAGGCTTCCATTAAAGCCAATCAGAAGCTGACGGAGCAGGAGGCGATGACGCTGATTCAGCGTTTAGGCGCCTGCCGGCAGCCATACACATGTCCGCATGGACGACCGATTGTGGTTTCGTTTTCAGCTTTTGATTTGGAGAAAATGTTTAAGCGCGTGATGTAACAGCAAGGAGGACCTTCATGATTATTACAACTGGAGAAGCGGAAGCGCCGGACATTGTGGAGCGCGCGAAACGTTTAGCCCAGGAAACCGGCTGTCGTTATGTCCAGCGCGGCGGTCATTCATTGCGAAAATTAGCCCGCATGTTCGGAGACGACGACGTGCTGGTCGTACTGAACGGACATGTACGTCTAAGCGGACCGGGCGGCTCAGTCATGGAATTTCACCCCAGTATGGGGTTTGTCCGATTGAAACGCGTGCTGAGCGGAAAACCCGATCCCATGCTGGAGGCTTCCGGAATGGAGGAAGGGGATTCCGTACTGGATTGTACGGCGGGGCTTGGAGCCGACTCCCTGGTATTCTCGGGCAAGGGCGGGGCGAACAGCCGGATCACTGCCCTGGAAAGCTCGCTGCCCTTGTATGCGCTGCTAAAAGAAGGGCTTCGGACCTATGAAAGCCATCTGGAGGCCAGTGATCAGGCGATGAGACGAATCGAAGTCAGGCACAGCCATCACCTGGATTATTTGAAGTTGCTGCCGGACCGGAGCGTAGACATTGTTTATTTTGATCCGATGTTCCGTGAACCGATCGCCGAATCGGCTTCCATCCATCCTCTGAGACATTATGCAAATGGGGAACCGCTGGAAATGGAAAGTGTGAGAGAAGCGGTCAGGGTCGCGCGCAAAACCGTCGTGATGAAGGAAGCGCGATCCAGCGGAGAGTTTGAGCGGCTTGGCTTTAGCTTGCCTGAACGGGGAAAATCGAAAATAACGTACGGAGTGATTTCCATTGACAGATGAAACCAAACCGAAACTGCTCGTTCTCATCGGGCCTACAGCAGTAGGTAAAACCAAAATGAGCATTGAAATTGCGAAGGAATTCGGGTGTGAGATTATTTCCGGCGATTCGATGCAAGTATACCGGGGCATGGATATCGGAACGGCCAAAATTTCCGCTGAGGAAATGGAAGGCGTTCCCCACCATCTCATTGACATTCACGAGCCCGATCACCCCTATTCGGTAGCCGAATTTCAGGAGCAGAGCCAAAGGCTTATTACGGAGATCACGGAGCGGGGCAAACTTCCGTTCATTGTTGGCGGAACCGGGCTTTACGTGGAGTCGGTGTGCTACGGGTATCAGTTCAGCGAGACCGGAGCGGATGAAGTTTTTCGGGAAGAGCAGTTCCGCTATGCCAATGAACATGGAGCCGAGGCTCTTCATCAAAAATTGGCAGAGGTAGATCCTGAAACGGCCGAGCGGCTTCACCCTAATGACCTACGTCGGGTCGTTCGTGCTTTGGAAGTATTCCATATGACCGGTGTCCCACTTTCGGCCCAGCTGGCGCCTCAAACCAAGCAATCTCCCTATGACTTATGCTTGGTCGGTTTGACAATGGACAGGCAAATGCTATATAACCGTATTGAAGAGCGAATTGATCTTATGCTGAGCCAGGGACTTGTTGATGAGGTAGCGGCGCTCATGGACAAAGGATTCGCTCCGGGGCTTGTATCCATGCAAGGGCTGGGTTACAAAGAAATCGTATCGTACCTTAGCGGGGAGTTCAGCTACGAGGAGGCCGTCGTGCTGCTCAAGCGCGATACACGCCGGTTCGCTAAGCGGCAGCTATCTTGGTTTCGCCACATGAAGGACATCGAGTGGGTAGACGTCACCGACTCGGGAAATTTTTCTGCAAACTATCAAAAAATCCGTGCTATAATAGCAGGAAAGTTTCACTGAAATCTTGAATATATTTCAAAACAATCTAAATGAACCATTGGGGGTACGGCTAATGAACAAGTCCATTAACATCCAAGACACGTTCTTGAACCAACTGCGCAAAGAGAACATTCCGGCCACGGTATACCTTACAAACGGCTTTCAGATCCGTGGAACGATCAAAGCTTTTGACAATTTTACCATCGTGATTGACAGCGACGGCCGTCAGCAAATGGTGTACAAGCATGCTATCTCCACGTTCATGCCGCAGCGTAATGTGTCCCTGATGCAGGAAAACAGCAGCGATCAATAGATTTTAGAATGGATTTATAAAGAGCAAAATCATACCGTCAACTGATTAATTTGAAACTTTTTGGTTTATAATTCGTTTAGCTTATAAGGAGTGCAGAGAGCAACCTGAGAAGGTTGTTCTTTTCTTTCCGAGGCATGACTCAAAGTCAGAAGGCTTGATCCCGCAAGGGAGTAAGGAGGGGGACAAATGGCTGGAAAAGATAATCAGATGTCAAGGTTGAACAAAAACAAAGACAACTCGAAGACATCGAAAACCACGAAACCGAATGCGAAGAAGAAAAAAGGCAAAGGAAAGCGAATTGCATGGGCGTTGTTTTTCACGGCCGTCATTGCGATCTTCTGTGCGCTTGCAGGTTATTTGTTCATCTTGATCAGCGGCGAAAAGCTGCTGGAGCAGAATCAGGATAAGCTGACCGCTTACGGTACTTCCAAGGTATATGACCGTAATGGCACGCTGATGGGCGAACTGTCCCTCCAGAAGAGTGATCCTGTGAAGTATGAGGATATTCCGGAGAAATTGATACAAGCATTCATTGCAACAGAAGATAAACGGTTCATGGAGCACAACGGCGTGGATATGTGGTCGATCGGCCGCGCAGCGGTAAAGGATATCATGGCCCGTTCCATGGTCGAAGGCGGAAGTACGATCACGCAGCAGCTGGCGAAGAATATATTCCTGACAAGGGATAAAACGTTCTTCCGGAAGGCTACTGAAATGTCGATCGCGCTGGCGCTTGAGCGTCAGCACAGCAAACAGGAAATTATTGAGATGTATTTGAACCGGATTAACTTCGGGGGACCTTATTACGGCATCAAAGCCGCATCCGAGCGTTATTTCGGCAAGTCGGATCTGAATGATTTGAAGTTATGGGAAATGGCGACACTTGCGGCAATGCCGAAAGGGCCATCCCGCTATAATCCGCTGAAGAATCCCGACCTTTCCAAAGAGCGTCGTGCGGTTGTCTTGACCTTGATGGAACAGCAGGGGTATATCACGGCCGAAGAGGCAGCGGAAGCCAAGAAAGTGGACTATGCTTATACACCGCCAGAAAGACAGCAGAAGTATACAGCGTTTATCGATTATGTAATGGAAGAAGCCGAAGAAAAATGGGGCCTCACCGAGGACGATGTCAACATTGGCGGATATCAGATTTACACAACGATGGACGTGAATGCCCAGACGGCAATGGAAGAAGAATTCAAGAATCCGGCTAACTTTGAAGAAAGTCCGGACGACGTGCCGGTGGAAGGTTCTATGGTCATCATTAACCAGGAAACCGGCGGTATCGTAGCCATGTCCGGTGGACGGGAATATACGCGAGGCGGGTTCAGCCGGGCTACCGACAGCCGTCGTCAGCCGGGATCCGCCTTGAAGCCGATTGTATCGTATGCACCGGCGCTGGAATCCGGAAAGTTCACGAAGGACTCCAGATTAAGTAATAAAAAGCAATGTTTTGGCACCAATTATTGCCCAAATAACCTGCACGGATATTCGGAAACGATTGGTATGCCGGAAGCGATTCAGCGTTCCGAAAACATTCCGGCCGTATGGCTGTTGAACCAAATCGGCGTAAAAACCGGATTTGAGTTCGCTCAGAGTCTCGGCATCAAGATGACCGAAGGCGATGCGAACTTATCCCTGGCCCTCGGCGGCATGGATACCGGTACGAACACATTCGAGATGGCACAAGCTTTCAGCGCCTTTGCCAATGGCGGAGAATTCAAAGAGGCTTTTGCGATCAAACAGATTAAAGATAGCAAAGGCAAGGTTGTGTTTGAGAATAAAGGCAGCAAAGGGAAGCGCGTGATGAGCGCTTCGACGGCTTCGCAAATGACAGACATGATGAAGCGCGTTGTAGAGGACGGAACGGGTAGAAATGCTCGGATCAGCCGTCCGGTAGCCGGTAAGACCGGAACCACGCAGAGCGGCTATAAGGGCGTCAGCTCAAACCGCGACGTATGGTTTGTCGGATATACGCCGGAGTTAACGGCAGCTGTATGGATGGGTTATGATACCCCTGACCGGCAGCATCTGCTGAAACGAAGCAGTTCGATCTCCGCTTCCTTATGGGGCAAAGTGATGGAGAAGGCGGTTCAGGGCTATGAAGCGAAGAGCTTCCCGAATACCGAGCCGGTTCAGCCGCCTGTAGAAGAAACGACATTAGCCGCAGTCAGCGGTTTGACAGGTTCCTATAATGGGGAATCTCAGACCGTATCACTGAGCTGGAATCCGGTTCAGGGCAACGTTCAATACCGCGTGTACCGTAAGGAAACGTCGGAATCGGAATACACCCCGATTCTCGATGCCTTGAATGGTACGTCCATTGAGGATTTGAGCGCAATGGAGGGATTGACCTATGATTATTATGTGACCGCTATAGACCCGTCGACGAACCAGGAGTCGGCACCTTCGAACATTCTGCAGATTGTGGCCGTTTCCGAGGAATTGCCGCCTGAGGATCTTGAACCCGATCCGGGGGACACCCAGGAACCGCCTCCGGTTGATGAAGGTGACAACGGAGCAGGAAACGAGTTTCCTCCTGGGAATGGCAACGGGAACGGAAATGGCAACGGTAATGGCGAGCCAGGCAATGGGAATGGTGAAGGCCCAGGCAATGGCAACGGGAACGGGAACGGTAATGGTAATGGAACGAACCCTCCTGACGATGGAAACGGAGCCGGGAATGGCCAAGATGGTCAAGATCCTGGCAATGGATCGGATGGCTCAGGAGATGGATCTAGCAATGGTGACACAGGCACTGGAGGAACCGACACCGATTCGGGCAATATTCCTACGGTACCGGGAACCATTGTGGATCCGTCGGATCCGGTTGACGGATCTGACGAGTTCCAAGACAGCCCATGATGAACTTGAGAGCCTCCGCATGATTGCGGAGGCTTCTTTGTTTTGAGTGTGAAACCCAAATGTGGTAAGCTGGGAATACGAATGGGGAGGAAAAGTTCCATGAAACGTAAATTCGGAGATCGGGCGAATTGGCGCCGTATCACCCGCCGGCACTTCACTTCCCGGTATGTGGAATGTGAGCAATTTACAGGGTATCTCACGTTATATACCATATATGGCCTGAAAGAACCGTTGTGGAAGACGTATGGCCGTCATACCTACCGAATCGCGGACAAAGGCTATTCATGGCTGCAGTATTATCCGAAGGACAGCCATTTCATCGTGACAGCCATGTTTGATGACAAACGAAATATTGTTCAATGGTATATCGATATTTGCAAGAAACAAGGGGTAACGGATCAGGGTGTCCCTTGGTTTGACGATCTGTATTTGGACGTTGTGGTTGTCAAGAATGGTGAAGTGTTCTTGCTGGATGAAGATGAGCTTGAGGATGCCCTAGGGCGGAATGACATTACCCGGGATGATTACAGGCTTGCCAAGGTGACTGCACGGAATCTGCTTCGGGCCATCGACGCGCATGAATTCCCTTACTTTATGATGTCTCTGAAGCACCGCGACCAGTTATTTCATAACGGAGAGTTCAGGAGGATGAAATAATGCGTCAGGAAATACATAAGAGTTTGCCACAAGCAGGCACTAAGAAGAGAGCATGGTATCGGCGAGGGATGATTACCTTGCTCTCTCTCGTTGTTCTTGGATTGCTATGGTCAGGTTATGCATATTGGAAGATCGAAAGCGCCGTCAGCAGTCCGTCGGACAAGGCGGATGTCGGCATCATCTTGGGCGCTTCCATGTGGGGAGATCAGCCAAGTCCGGGGCTTCGGGAACGGCTTGAGCATGCACTGGTTGAATACCATGCAGGCCGTTTTGATACCTTTATCGTTTCAGGCGGCCTCGATAAGCCCGGATATCCATATACCGAAGCCGAAGGGATGAGAAATTTCTTGGTCGAAGCGGGCGTACCCGGGGAACGGATCTTCCTGGAGAACGAAGCTACGAGCACTTATGAGAATTTGCTCTTCAGCCAAGCGATGATGGAGGAGCATGGGTGGAACACCGCCATTATAATAACCCATGACTATCACGGGACGAGGGCGATGGAGGTTGCAAGAACCCTTGGTTACGATCATCCTTCTATGTCGCTAACGGAATCTACCGTTTTGCCGATGGCCAAACACAAGTCTAGAGAAGTGCTGGCTTATACGAAATGGACGGCCGATCGGCTGTTGATCGCCATGGGTGTCCTATGAGGACGAAACTTCTAATAAGCAGGCTGTAAATAGAATACATTGGAATAGATAGTCAGCCCTTTGGATAAAGAGGTGAGGAGCAATGAACGGGCGTGTAACGGCCGCTAACGGCCGATCTGAAGGACGGCCATCCAGGCAGATTAATGTCGTGCTCCGCAGCGCGGAACCTCCACTCATCAGCAGTGCGGTTCCGGAACGGGAACCGGCCCCTTCGCCAAACCCTGTTTCCCAGCACAGTCTATTCCAGGAAATACAGAAAGAGCTGGATCAACTGGTAGGTCTCGAACAAATCAAGGACCTGGTATTTGAAATCTATGCTTTGCTTCAAGTGGCCCAGATGCGTACGGAAGCAGGCTTATTAAGTGGCGGTCATGTGTACCATATGATTTTTAAAGGAAACCCCGGAACTGGGAAAACCACCGTCGCCCGTATCGTGGCAAAGCTGTTTCAGAAGATGGGCGTGCTTAATAAGGGTCACCTGGTCGAAGTGGAACGGGCGGATCTCGTAGGTGAATATATCGGTCACACGGCACAGAAGACCAGAGAATTGGTCAAAAAAGCGCTTGGAGGAATTCTGTTCATCGACGAGGCTTACAGTTTGGCGCGCGGCGGTGAGAAGGATTTTGGCAAGGAAGCGATCGATACACTGGTCAAGGCGATGGAGGATCATAAAAATCAGTTCATTCTTATTTTGGCAGGCTACAGCGATGAGATTGATTTTTTTATGGATTCGAATCCCGGCCTGTATTCCCGTTTTCCGATCCAGATGGACTTCCCGGATTACAATTTGGATCAATTGATCCAGATTTCGGAGCTGATGGCGAAGGAGAGGGATTATATCTTGATGCCGCAGTCGCTGAGCAAGCTGAAGGAACACCTGCAGTTGGAGAAGGATCACGGACTACACGCCTTCAGTAATGCGCGTTACGTACGGAATGTTATCGAGAAATCGATAAGGAATCAATCGGTTCGACTGCTGAATCAGTACGTAACCGGAAATCCCGGTAAGCTGGAGCTTATGACCCTGCGGCCGGAGGACTTTAAGTTAAACGGAAAAATACAATGATTTTAAGCTTGTATTCGAACATAATGAAGGGGTAACGCTGCTTTCTTTGGATCATAATGTTTATTGCAGGCAGCAGCGGTTAGTTAAATTAGGAGACGTAATGTTAGAAGGAGTTGGCTATATGACAAATATAACGCATGATACCCGGACAGAGATCGAAGATAAAGCCGTTTTGGTCAGTTTGGTGACGGATGCGGTTAAACGCTCAGGAATGAATCCGGAACACTCGCTGCAGGAGTTGGTTCAGCTAGCTGAAACCGCTGGAGTGGTGGTGCTGGATGTCATTACACAGAATCGCGAAGTTCCGGATTCCAAGTGGTTCATCGGCAAAGGGAAGGTTGAAGAGCTGCGTATGGCGATTGATGGCTTGGGTGCAACAACGGCCATTTTTGATCAGGAATTATCCGGCGCGCAGGTTCGAAATCTGGAAGAATCACTCGATGTGAAAATTATCGACCGCACTCAATTGATACTGGACATTTTCGCTCAGCGAGCGAAGACCCGTGAGGGGATTATCCAGGTGGAGTTAGCTCAGCTTACTTATTTGCTCCCGCGGTTGTCGGGTCATGGTAAGAATCTGTCCAGGCTCGGAGCGGGGATCGGGACACGCGGACCAGGGGAAAGCAAGCTCGAAACCGACCGCAGGCATATCCGGGACAGAATCAGCGACCTGAAGCGGCAGTTGGATGAAGTCACCCGGCATCGGACGCTTCATCGGGAGCGCCGGAAGAAGAGCGGCGCCGTACAGGTTGCCCTGGTCGGTTATACCAATGCCGGCAAGTCAACATTGCTGAACCGGTTAACGGCCGCAGACGTTTATATCGAAAATCAATTGTTTGCTACGCTGGATCCCACGTCGCGTGTGTTGGAGCTGCCGAGCGGCAAAGAAGTTGTCCTTACGGATACCGTAGGATTTATACAGAACCTTCCTCATGATCTGGTAGCGTCGTTCCGTGCGACGCTGGAAGAAGTCAACGAAGCCGATCTGATTCTTCATGTCGTAGATGCTTCTTCCCCTATGCGGGACGAACAGATGGCAGTCGTGCAATCCATACTTCAGGATTTGGGGGCGGCGGATAAACCGCAAATCGTTCTGTTTAACAAGAAGGACGCATGTGAACCGGATCAGCTGGAGATGCTGCCTACCGGGGATGGTCAATTAAAGATTAGTGCGTATCATGATCAGGATTTGGAAATAGTCCGTGAAGCGATTCAGGACCAGCTGTCCGGAGGGAACGTGACGTTCCGGATTCCGGCTGACCGCGGCGATCTGAACTCGGTTGTATACCGTGTCGGAGATGTGCTGGAGCAGTCTTTTGATGAGAATGATATCCTCTATGAAGTTCGAATCAATAAAGCCGATTATGAGAAAATGGGTTATTTGCTTCATGATTACGTTCAGAATGGATCTTAGCCATCAATAGGAATCGTCGTATAAGCCCCTGTATGGGGCTTATATTGCGTGTTCAGGGTGTCCATCCATTGCAGAGTTCTATGAAATAAAAATATGTGTTAAGATGTGAGACATCATGTGTAAAAGAGGAGAGAGCAGTTGGTCATGGCAAGATTTTCGCAAGATATACTTGAATTGAGCAGTGAGATTGAATCCAAAATCGGGCAGCGTTTACGGGAGATCGACGCTATCGTTGATTTTAATCAGTGGAAGGTGATCGATGCTTTCCAGAAGTTTCAGGTGAGTGATTTTCATTTTGCGGCTTCCACCGGGTATGCATATAATGATCGCGGCCGTGAAGTGCTGGATGAAGTCTACGCAGACGTATTTGGAGCCGAATCTGCCCTGGTGAGGCCGCATTTTGCTTCCGGTACCCATACGATCTCAACAGCACTGTTTGGTGTGTTAAGGCCGGGAGATGAGCTGTTGTATATTTCGGGGCGTCCCTATGACACCCTCCATAAAGTGATTGGCGAACCCGGGGACGGTAACGGGTCCCTTCGAGATTTCGGAATCGGTTATCAGGAGGTTGCGCTAACAGAACAAGGGGATATGGATTGGGAGCGGGTAGAGAGGGCAATCACGCCTTCAACCAAGGTTATCGGTATCCAGCGTTCCCGTGGATATGATTGGCGTTCTTCGTTCACGGTTTCCCAGATTGGTGACATGGTCAGCCGGATCCGGTCCATCCGTCAGGATTTGATTGTTTTTGTTGATAACTGTTACGGCGAGTTTACGGAGCGATTGGAACCGACGGAAGTTGGCGTTGATTTGATGGCGGGTTCTCTTATCAAAAACCCTGGCGGCGGCATTGCCGAAACCGGCGGCTACATATGCGGTAAAGCCGCCTATGTGGATAAGGCAGCCTATCGGCTGACCGCTCCCGGAATCGGACGAGAAGTGGGGGCGATGCTGGGAACGACCCGAGGCATCTATCAGGGATTATTCCTGGCACCATCCACGGTTGGACAAGCGGTCAAGGGCAGCATTTATGCTGCCGCGATGTTTGAGGCGGTAGGGTTCACAACCAAGCCGGGCTGGCAGGATGAACGAACCGATTTGATCCAGGCCGTATCGTTTACCGGAGCGGATCATCTAATCGCTTTTGTTCAAGGGATTCAGCGGGCTGCGGCAGTCGATAGTCATGTGGTGCCTGAGCCTTGGGATATGCCTGGATACGAACATCCCGTCATCATGGCGGCAGGTACGTTCATCCAGGGAGGAAGCCTTGAATTATCCGCGGACGCGCCGATCCGATCTCCATATATCGGTTATATGCAAGGCGGCTTGACCTACTCTCATGTTAAATATGGTGTGCTTATGGCCCTCCAAAGCATGAAAGATCGTAAATTGTTGTGAGTTATCCTTACATGCGGTTGACGTGGTTGATCAGGAAATGTACAATAGGATCAGAATAGACCACTTGGAAGGTTGATGAGATATGGGTGATGAGATTCGGAGGAATATGGCGTTATTTCCGATAGGCATTGTTATGAAGCTTACGGATCTATCTGCCAGACAAATTCGCTATTATGAGCAGCATAACTTAATTGTCCCAGCCCGAACGTCGGGCAACCAACGCCTGTTTTCCTTCAATGATGTGGAGCGACTGCTAGAGATTAAGGCTTTGATTGAAAAAGGTGTTAATATCGCCGGCATTAAACAAGTAATGAACCCAGTCACAAAAGAGTCTGAAGAGGCTACCGTCATTACTCCTGATACCGAGAACAGACGCCGTGAGATGTCGGAGTCCCAGTTGCGACGTTTGCTGAAGCAGGAATTGATTACCGCTAAAAGACCGGGTCAGGTTTCATTGATTCAAGGGGAATTATCCCGGTTTTTTAATAAATAAGGATTGCCATGCTGTAATTCTTCATTAAGACTAGTTTTTTATTTAAAAAGGAGAGGATAAAGTGAGTTATACCAGAGAGGACATTCTACGCATTGCCAAAGAAGAAAATGTTCGATTTATCCGCTTGCAATTTACAGATTTGCTTGGAACAATTAAAAACGTTGAAATTCCGTTAAGCCAGCTGCCTAAAGCGCTTGATAATAAAATGATGTTCGACGGTTCGTCCATCGAAGGTTATGTACGTATCGAAGAATCCGATATGTACCTGTACCCGGACCTGGATACCTTCATGATCTTCCCTTGGGTATCCGAGGATCGCGTTGCTCGTCTGATCTGTGATATCTACATGCCTGACGGCACCCCATTTGCTGGAGATCCGCGCGGCATTTTGAAGAGAGCATTGAAGGAAGCGGAAGAGATGGGCTTCACTTCCATGAATGTTGGTCCGGAACCGGAATTCTTCCTGTTCAAAACCGATGAAAAAGGCAACCCGACCATGGAGCTAAATGACCAAGGCGGATACTTTGACCTCGCGCCTACGGATCTTGGCGAGAACTGCCGCCGTGATATCGTATTGACGCTGGAAGAGATGGGCTTTGAAATCGAAGCTTCTCACCATGAGGTTGCTCCCGGACAGCACGAAATCGACTTCAAATATGCAGATGCGATCAAAGCGGCTGACCAGATTCAAACGTTTAAATTGGTTGTTAAGACGATCGCTCGTCAGCATGGACTGATTGCTACCTTTATGCCAAAACCACTCTTTGGCGTAAACGGCTCCGGCATGCACTGTAACCAATCGCTCTTCAAAGGCGGCGAGAACGCGTTTGTTGACGAGAGTGATGAGCTTGGCTTGAGCGTAACGGCTCGTAACTATATGGCGGGTATTCTTAAGCATGCACGCGCGTTTGCTGCGATTACGAACCCAACGGTGAACTCGTACAAACGTCTCGTGCCTGGTTACGAAGCACCTTGCTACGTAGCATGGTCTGCAAGTAACCGCAGCCCGATGATTCGTATCCCTGCATCCCGTGGCCTCAGCACGCGTATCGAAGTGCGTAACCCGGATCCAGCGGCGAACCCGTATCTGGCTCTGGCTGTCATGCTGAAAGCAGGTTTGGACGGCGTTAAACGTGAGCTGTCGCTCCCGGCTCCAATTGACCGTAACATCTATGTGATGACGGAAGAAGAGCGCATTGAGGAAGGCATCCCTAGCTTGCCGGCAAACCTGAAAGAAGCTCTTAACGAATTGATCCGCAGCGAAGTCATTTCCGATGCACTCGGTGATCATGCGCTGGCTCACTTCTATGAACTGAAAGAAATCGAGTGGGATATGTATAGAACACAAGTTCACCAATGGGAACGCGATCAGTACATTACCATGTATTAATAGAGGAATCCCTTGCGCCGTAAGGCGTGAGGGTTTTTTTGTTTTTCCAATCAAATTGATCCAACAGGGCTTATGGAATATTAGCCGGCTTTCATATAAAGTTAGTGAGTAGGTGAAAAGCTGGTAAGTGGAACAACGAAGGAGGCACGTAAATGGCAACTCTAAGCGACCACGAAGAGAAAGGAACTCGGGCAGCGTTCGCGTTTATATCTCGTATTGCTGGTTAGGATGAAGGATGCCAGATCAATTTTAAGTTCTTTCAAGCTAACCGAATCATTTATGATTTGAATTTTGGGTGGACCAATATGACAATAAGGAACTTTATTTCGGTAACTGCTGAATTTCCGCTTGAGTATTTAAATGGTTTTAAATTAGACGGCTTATTTATATCTTTTGAAAAACATTTATACCATCTGAGCTGGGAACAGATGGATCGAAAAGGAATATATCAGTTGCGTTTTTACGGGTCTGAACAGGATTTCAGTTAACGGCCGACAAAGAATCCATTCGAAGATTTGGTTCTCGATTTAAACAGGCCTGGGAAGAGGCTCCGTTAGTTTAATAGCAATGGCAATAGATTTTGGTTTATGATTTTGGAGAACCGTTCATGGAATGCAGCTAATACAGAATCGCCCTCCATAAAAGGGAAGATTCTTTTTTTATTTTACGAAAAAATGAACCTTTCCTCGCTTCCATGACTCTAATTAGACGAGGTGAATCGGTTGGAGCTCGAATACTTGAAGCAGATGACGATCATGGACAGCCAGACGCTGGATAGAATCATGAATGAATATGGAAATGATGTGTGGAATTATGCGTATTTTTTGACCAAACAGCATGCCTTGGCAGACGATATTGCACAAGAAGCATTTATTAAGGCCTATTATGGCATACATACCTTTCGCGGTCAGGCGACGCTGAAGACGTGGCTGCTTACGATCACGCGACATACGGCGTTCCGGTACAAACAGGCTTTTTTCTTTCGGAAAGTCATCCTTAAGGACAAGCTTCTCGCCAGTTCCTCAAACCGGTCAGCGGAAGCGGAATATTTGGACGAGCTGTATACGGATGAAATATGGGCCATGATTATGACTTTGCCGAGCAAGTTTAGGGAGGTGTTGGTCCTGGACCTATACTATGAAATGCCAATGCGTGAGATTGCGGAGCTGCTTCATATTGCGACAGGCACCGTAAAATCCAGATTGTATCGGGCAAGGAAAAAAGTACAGAACATGTTGAAGGAGAATGGCTATGAATGAGGATAAACCAGACTGGTACAACCGGGCTAAAAATGCTCCCTTTTCAGATGAAAAGTTCACATCCGAAATGAAAAAAAACGTGCATAGGTCCGTGATTTTCACCGACAGCAAGCCTAAACGTCGAAAGTACTTACAAGTTGGATTTGTTGGAGGGTTAATGCTTCTGATTATTTTAATTGCCTTTCAATTGCCTTTTGGCAGAGAGGAACAACAGAGAGCAGGGACTTTACCTCCTGGTACGGAAGAGACAATCCGGGCACAAGGCGTAACGGATGAAGGAAGGTTAAGGCTTATTGCAGTTGGACAGGAAAAAATAACGACATTGGGAGCACCGAGCTGCTTCGGTATCGAAACGGATATGTCGTTTACCGGAAACTACAGCGTACAGTATAGTACTAACCAAGTTACAAATGAAGTAACTACGTTGGGGGATCTTACTTTTATTCAACCAACATCTGCTCCGGTTGATATGATTCGCCTGCCGTTTCAAGATGCCGATGTATTTATACTGGCACCGCAATATAGGGACTGTCATGGTATACAAATCTATGCGTTCGCAGTAGAGCATGAAACGGGTAAAGCCGTCCAGCTCCGATTTCAGGATGAATCCTTGATATCCTACTTTTCATATTATAGACCAGGTACTACTCCCATGGTTAAAGAGAATAAGCTGGTTCTGCAGTCCACGGAGGGGCCTGGCGGAGAAGGTTCATCGGATTCTAAACTCACGCGAACGTATCGGTTGGATCTTAGGCAAAATGCAATGGTACTGGTCCAAGGCAATACAATGATATCCCCTGCGAGTTAAATAAAACAAGTAAAGAGGTTACCGTCCAATTAAGGAAGGTAACCTCTTATTCATAAATCTATGAAGTTAGTGGACGTCCCTGAAGAGTCCGATTACTTTACCGAGAATCGTAACATGGTTCAGGCGCAGTGGCTCGTAGGTAGGATTCTCCGGTTGCAATCGTACATGATCCTTCTCCTTGTAGAAGGTCTTTACCGTTGCTTCGTCTTCTTCGGTCATCGCTACAACAATGTCGCCATTGTCTGCAGTTTGCTGCTGGCGAACAATGACATAGTCGCCGCTGTGAATGCCAGCTTCGATCATACTGTCACCGACAACCGACAACATGAACACCTTATCGTCGCCTACATAATGCTGCGGGAGCGGGAAATAATCCTCAATGTTCTCCATGGCTGTAATAGGAACACCTGCAGTGACTTTACCGACAACAGGCACTCTGGCAATGGTGTGGGTAAACAGGTTCGCGCTATCGGACTCTTCTTGGCCAAGCAGCTCGATGGCTCTTGGTTTCGTAGGGTCACGGCGAATGAGGCCTTTCTTCTCCAGACGGTCTAGATGTCCATGGACCGTTGAACTGGAGGCTAGTCCGACAGCCTCGCCGATTTCCCGGACAGAAGGCGGGTAACCCTTGCTACGAACTTCGTTGCGGATAAACTCTAAGATCGCCAGCTGGCGGCTGGATATTTTCGACATGCCGTATCAACCCCATTTAGTAACGTTTGGGAAAATTATAACATAGAACTTCCGTTCGTACAAACATAAGTTCTAAATAAAAATAGAACAAATGTTCTTTTAGGTATTGAATCAAACAAGTGTTCGTGTTAATATAAATCCATAAGAGAACACTTGTTTGGGAGATGATGATTCCATGTTGAAATACAGTACATACCGCAGCATTTATGAGAACGTTCCAGTGAAAACGAAGAATTCCTCGGAGACTTGGAGCAATCAATTGAAGTCCAGAATGGCATCCATTCCTTTTATAAAGCTTTTATTCATCCTCTTGATCGTAGCTTCATTTTGGACAGGAGCATATTCCGTTTTTGCCGGGGGGATGGACAAGCCGGCTGGGGAGAAGCAGGTTATTGTTCAATATGGTGATAGTTTGTGGCGAATTGCTTCCCTTCATAAACCGGCAGATATGGATACGAGAGTCTATCTGGATAGCATCCGAAGAATTAACGGATTGAAAGGTCCGGATATACAGGCCGGAGAGGTGTTGTCTTTACCGGTCTGGTAATTGGACGACGCTAAGAGCAAACCTTTCCTTATATATGTCCCTACTTCTCGCTTCATATTTCTAAGCTTGCCTAACGAAGTGATTTCACGCAGTATAAGCGTGTTTATAATAGACGACTATTGATTTCTTAACATAGAGGAACCCATTTATGGCATCATATGTTCATATTTGTTCTTAATAAGAGTTTGCAAGGGTGCTGTTGCCTTGACAAGCTCTTTTTCACATGTTTAAGTTATACATGATATCGGAATTGGAGGAGAAGTCATGGACATCGATACTTTGGTTGAACGCATCAATGTACTAGCAAGAAAACAGAAGAGTGAGGGATTGACCGCGGAAGAGCTCAAAGAACGGGCTGAGCTTCGGGAAATATACCTTAATAATATTCGCAGTAACTTTAGACAACAGCTGGAAACGATCGAATGGGTTGATGAAAATGAACAAAAAGGCGGCCCGCGATTAAAGCATTAGTCGATCAACTGTCGCATGGACCTACAACAGTGGATTCATGACCAGATAGATGGATAGAATTATAATACTTGGGGTGCCGATTATTCGTGGAATCGAATACGGTTACCCCAAGTTTATATATGGATTGGTAATATTTTGAAATTGAGTTCAGGGGGAACTATATGTCACGATCATGGGAAAGAAAAGTCAACAAAAATATGTCACAGCTGAACAAGCAGCGTAAAAAGCAGGGACTGACCTCATACCAAGGCTCTGCCGTCAATGATAAGCATGACGTGTTTAAGGGGCGTAAGTATGTTCTTCCGTTAGTACTCGTTGCACTGGCTGGTTTGTATGCGCTTCTCGGAACGGCGACATCCCAGGCAGCCGGCGGAAGCAATGACGTGTTGAATTGGGTTGGTGTCAGCTTGTATATCCTGTTAGCGCTCATGATTTTCCTACGCAAACCTTATTTGAAGATTGAGCGTGCTTCCGTTTCCACGATGAAGTTCAATAGGGAACGTCGTTTGGCTGTATCGGATATCGAGAAGATCAAATTGGCTTCAGGTTCCGTCGTGATCCAAGGCAAGGGGAAAGCAGGCAACTGGGTATTCTCGCGTATGATGAATCTTTATGATACGAAAGCGATGGGCGAAAGATTGGAAGAGTTCGCAAAGACTCATCAAATTCCAGTGGAGCATAATTAACATATAGAATAGATCACAGTGTATATGAGGAGTGGGAGAGACATGCCGATAGCTGCGGTTTTGTTTGATTTGGACGATACGTTATTGTGGGATGAACGTAGTGTGGAAGAAGCGTTTGAAGTGACATGCCAGGCCGGAGCGGACGAGACCGGCGTAGATGCCCAATCACTTTTGGCCGCAGTACGGGAAGAAGCGAGAGCATTATATGAATCATATGATACCTTTGCTTTTACCAAAATGATCGGAATTAACCCTTTTGAAGGCTTGTGGGCTAATTTTACGGCTGGTTCGCAGCCTGAATTCAGAAAGCTGCAGGAGCTGGCACCCGTATACCGCAAGGAATCATGGCGACGCGGACTTCAGCGCCTGGGCGTTGATAATGAACTATTGGCCGAGACGCTGGCTGCACAATTCGCTGCTGAACGCAGAACAAGACCATACGTATATGAAGAAACGTTTGAAGTTCTGAAGGAATTGCAGGGGAATGTAAAGCTGCTCCTTCTTACGAACGGAAGTCCGGATTTGCAGCAGGAGAAGCTGGACGGTGTTCCGGAACTGGTTCCTTACTTTGATCATATCATCATCTCCGGTGATTTTGGCAAAGGGAAGCCGGATGTTTCCATCTTCCAGCATGCACTTGACTTGTTAGGTGTCGAGGCGGATCAGGCCGTGATGGTGGGAGATAAGCTGACCACAGACATTAAAGGCGGAAATGCGGCTGGACTGCATACGGTTTGGATCAATCGGGTAAACCGACCTCATGATCCGTCCATTCAACCGAAGTTTGAGATTAAACATTTATCGGAGCTGCATGCCATCGTGGCATCTTTATAGACTATACAATTAAGAGCTAAGCCCGAATAATTGATACGCTAAACTTACATAGGAACAGCCCTAACAGCAGATTCAGCGGTTATGGGCTGTTTTTTTGTTGGTTATACGTTCTGATTTCACCCTTGCCCTTGGCTATGATAAACGTCACACAATTGTAAGCTGCATGAGATAGAAGGAAAAGAATTATGCGATATAATGGATTAGGAAACTTACGTCGTTTGGAAATGACCATTACGTGAATGAACCATACATAGCCCTATTTTGTAAAAGAGGTGTAGAGCATGACCAGAAAAAAGATGGCCCTAATTGCAGCCATGGTGCTAATGGCGGTTGCGCTTGCCGCATGTAATGACAGCAAGGCGGAATCCGGAGATGATGTGATGGCGGAACCCATCATCGTCGAGCTGTCTCTGACGCCGGAGAGCATTAAGGCTGGCGAGAAGGTGTTGATCGAAGCGAAGGTGACGCAAGCCGGCAGCCCGGTGGAAGATGCGAACGATGTGGAATTTGAAGTGACGCTGGAAGGCGGAGGCGTTCAGGCGAAGGTCCCGGTCAAGCATGATCAAGGCGGGGTTTACAAAATGGAGAAAACCTTCGATGAGGCTGGAACCTATCGTATCGTTTCACATGTCACGGCGAGAGGACAGCATTCTATGCCGCTAAAGGAACTGAAGGTAACGGAGTAACGCATCGCTAATAAATATTGGAATCCTCCTTTATAGTTAAGCTGCTCGGCTCCAATAAAAAGGCAGCGCATGATCCGCAAGTGGATTGATGCGCTGCCTTATTCCGTTCTCCTAATCAATTTGCCCTCAGGCTTATTGGAATTGAGGATCTTCTACCGGTGTAGCAACCCAGCCGTTCTCTTCAATGAAAAGACGAACTGCGATGATCTGCTTGTTCTCCATCAATGTGAAGAAGTGAGGCGTATTTTCCGGTACGGAAATGACATCGCCTGGCTCAAGCTCTACATTAAAGTAACCGACATCGTCGGAGCCTTTAATAATGAAGATTCCTTTACCGCCGACAATCGCACGGATTTCGTCTTCCGCGTGGGTGTGAACCTCTTCGAATTTTTTCAGCAGGTCCTCTATATTGGGCGTGGACTCGGAAAGTGTGATGACATCCCAAATTTTGTAGCCGCGTCTTGCAGCCAAGTCGCGAATTTCTTCATCAAAGATGTCCAAAATGCGCTTCTTATCGTCATCACTAAGCTTGAAATTTTCTTGAAGCGCTGCCGGGAGTTTTTCCATATTCCAGTGCTCGTAAACAACCTCTTGGTTATTCAGGAATTCCCGAACATTTTCTTCTCCAGTAATGCGTTCGTTCGTGTTGCGAATCACAATCTCTGCCATAGCTTTAACCCTCTTTCTCCCGTTGGATTAATATGTATTATAGCCCCCCTCACAGCATTTGTCATCTGAAAATGTGGATTTGTACCCATTGCTGCGCAATATTTCAGCTTTTCTATTGAAAAATATTCTGATACACTAAGATTTAACGTTTTCGGGGGAGGTTTACGAGTTGAACAAGCCTAGCTTACAAGAAGTACTTAAAGAACGAATATTAATTCTTGATGGTGCCATGGGCACGATGATCCAGCAGGAGGACCTCTCAGCTGAAGATTTTGGCGGTCCGGACCTCGATGGCTGTAATGAAATGCTGGTCATTCATCGGCCGGATGTCATTCAGAAAATACATGAACAATATCTTGAAGCAGGTGCCGACCTGATTGAAACCAATACGTTTGGCGCAACCTCGGTTGTGCTTGCTGAATACGATATACCTGAACTTGCCCGGGAAATCAACTTGAAAGCGGCTCATTTGGCCCGTGCAGCGGTTGAAAAATATTCCACGCCGGACAGCCCGCGCTATGTGGTAGGAGCGATGGGTCCGACAACCAAGACGCTATCGGTTACCGGCGGTGTGACCTTTGCCGAATTGATCGAGAGTTACGAGGAGCAAGCCGTTGCCTTGATTGAAGGCGGAGTTGATGCGCTTTTGCTCGAAACATCCCAGGATACATTAAACGTGAAAGCCGGGAGCATTGGGATTCGCCAAGCGTTTGATAAAACGGGCGTCACGCTTCCAATCATGATATCCGGTACGATTGAACCGATGGGAACGACGCTGGCCGGACAAAATATAGAGGCATTCTACATTTCTTTGGAACATCTGAATCCCGTATCCATTGGCCTTAACTGTGCAACGGGCCCGGAATTCATGCGTGACCATATTCGCTCCTTATCCGAAATGTCGAGAAGTGCCATTAGCTGTTATCCTAACGCAGGTCTCCCAGACGAGAACGGGCAGTACCACGAATCCCCTGAATCGTTGGCTCAAAAGATGGGGGCTTTTGCTGAAAAAGGCTGGCTTAACATCGCCGGCGGATGCTGTGGGACAACACCCGACCATATTCGCGCTTTAAAACAAACGATGGATGGCTTCTCCCCACGACCGCTGGATGGTGGACATTTGCCGGCATTATCCGGTATCGAGCCGGTTTATATCGAGCAGGAAAACCGACCGTATATGGTGGGGGAGAGAACGAATGTTCTGGGTTCCAGGAAGTTTAAACGGTTAATTGTAGAAGGTAAATATGAGGAAGCCTCCGAGATCGCACGTGCACAGGTCAAGAATGGCGCACATGTCATTGATGTTTGCGTACAGGATCCGGATCGTGAAGAGTCGGAAGATATGATTAAGTTTCTGGAGCTAGTAGTTAAAAAGGTTAAAGTGCCGCTCATGATTGATACCACCGATCCAGCCGTTATTGACCTGGCGCTGCAATATTCGCAAGGGAAGGCGATTATTAACTCCATTAACCTTGAAGACGGTGAAGAGAAATTTGAGCATGTGATCCCGTTGGTGCATAAATACGGTGCCGCGGTTGTTGTAGGAACCATTGATGAGACCGGTCAGGCGATCCATCGTGACGACAAGCTGAAGGTAGCCCAGCGTTCTTATGATCTGTTGGTGAACAAATATGGCGTTTCGCCTGAGGACATTATTTTCGACACACTTGTATTCCCGGTAGGTACGGGGGACGAACAGTATATCGGATCCGCCAAGGAAACGATTGAAGGCATCCGCATCATAAAAGAAGCCATGCCAAAAGTGCATACGATCCTCGGCATCAGTAACGTTTCCTTTGGATTGCCGGAAGCGGGCCGTGAAGTCTTGAACTCCGTGTATCTGTACGAGTGCACAAAAGCGGGATTGGATTACGCAATCGTGAATACCGAGAAGCTGGAGCGTTATGCCTCAATCCCGGAAGAAGAGCGCCGACTGGCAGAGGATTTGATTTACCGCACCAACGATGAGACGTTGGCTGCTTTTGTGGCGGCATTCCGGGATAAAAAGGTAGAGAAGAAGGTGAAGGTATCCAATCTGACACTCGAGGAGCGACTTGCATCCTATGTGGTGGAAGGTTCCAAGGAAGGCCTCATTCCGGACTTAGATGAAGCATTAACCAAATACGGCGCGCTGGAGATCATTAATGGCCCGCTGATGGCCGGGATGACCGAGGTTGGACGCTTGTTTAACAACAACGAACTCATTGTGGCTGAGGTGCTGCAAAGTGCCGAAGTGATGAAAGCCTCCGTGGCGTATCTCGAATCCTTTATGGAGAAAAACGAGTCGTCGGTCAAAGGGAAAATCATGCTTGCCACCGTGAAGGGGGACGTGCATGATATCGGTAAAAACCTGGTGGAGATCATCTTATCCAACAATGGTTATCAAATCATTAATTTGGGTATAAAAGTACCACCGGAGCAAATTATCGAGGCATACCGACGCGAGCAGCCCGATGCGATCGGCTTGTCCGGTTTGCTCGTGAAGTCAGCCCAACAGATGGTATCCACCGCCCAGGATTTGAAAAACGCGGGCATTAGCGTTCCGATCATGGTAGGCGGGGCGGCTCTTACACGGAAATTCACGAAGACCCGCATTCGTCCCGAGTATGACGGCATGGTGCTTTACGCGAAGGACGCAATGGATGGTCTTGCATTGGCCAACCAGCTGAGCGATCCGGTGCTGCGGACCCAAATGGCGGAAGAGATTAAGGCAGAGCAAGAAGCGGATGCCGCTGCACCTCAGGTAGTAAAAGTAATGCCGAAGCTGTCAGAAGGGCTGCGCTCCAAAATTTCGACCGATGCTCCTGTATATATACCGCCGGATATGGAGCGGCATGTGCTTCGAAACTACCCGATTTCGCATATCCTGCCTTATATCAACATGCAGATGCTGTTGGGACATCATTTAGGCCTGAAAGGTTCAGTGGAACAGCTGCTGAAAGCCAATGACCCGAAGGCGGTATCGCTTAAGGAAACCGTTGATGGTATTCTGGAAGAGGCCGTTCAATCGGGGATCATACAGGCGCATGCGATGTACCGTTTCTTCCCGGCACAGTCGAGAGGAAATGATATTCTCATATACGATCCGAAAGATACAACAAAAGTGTTGCATACCTTTACGTTTCCAAGACAGCAGGTTGAGCCGTACCTGTGCTTGGCGGATTTCCTGAAATCCGTAGACAGCGGGGTAATGGATTACGTTGGATTCCTTGTCGTTACAGCCGGACACGGCGTCGGAAAATTGTCCGGGGAATGGAAGGACAAGGGTGACTATTTGCGCTCACATGCGCTTCAATCAGTCGCACTGGAAACGGCAGAAGGTCTGGCGGAGCGGATTCACCATATGATGCGGGATACGTGGGGATACCCCGATCCGGCTGACATGACAATGAAGCAGCGCTTGGGTGCGAGATACCAAGGCATTCGCGTATCCTTCGGGTATCCGGCCTGTCCGGATCTGGAGGATCAGGAACCGTTATTTAAATTGATGCAGCCAGAAGATATCGGCGTTCATCTTACCGAAGGTTTCATGATGGAACCGGAGGCATCGGTATCCGCCATGGTGTTCAGCCATCCGGAGGCTCATTATTTTAACGTGGATAAAGCTTAACATTTGAATACCGGTACAGCCGGTTTGAAATCCTCCGAATGTTTCGGGGGATTTCTCCGGTTTACAACACGAAAGGGGAGAAGAGGGATGGAACTCTATTTTTTAGGAACAAACGCGGGGGTTCCTACGCTGCAGCGTAACGTGACCTCGATTGCACTGCGTATGCTGGAAGAACGAAGAAGTCTGTGGCTGTTTGATTGTGGAGAAGGCACGCAGCATCAAATATTGAAGTCCCCGCTCAAGCTGTCCAAGCTTGAAAAGGTATTCATTACACATATGCACGGTGATCATGTATTCGGTTTGCCAGGGTTGCTATCCAGCCGAGGTGCCCAAGGGGTAACTTCACCCCTGTCGATATATGGTCCCCCAGGTATTAAGGTTTTCATTGAAACTACGCTGAGCATCAGCCAATCGCGTGTCCCTTATACGATGGAGGTTATTGAGCACACCGGTGGCATATTGTTTGAGGACGATAACTTCCTCGTGGAATCGGCAAAGCTGGATCACAGGGCCGAGAGTTATGGCTACCGTATCGTGGAGAAGGATCTCCCCGGCAGTCTGGACCTGAAACGTTTGGCGGATTATGGACTCAAGCCAGGGCCGCTTTATGGCAAGCTAAAAAGAGGGGAGAGCGTGGAACTCGGCGACGGGCGATGGATTCATGCCTCTGATGTGCTCCTGACACCGAAAAAAGGGAGAGTGGTCACGATTCTCGGGGATACAAGGCCATGCCCTGGAGTGGAGACTCTGGCCAAAGGTGCCGATCTTCTGGTTCATGAAGCCACTTTCATGGAAGATCTGTCGGAACTAGCGCACGAATACTATCACAGTACGGCTAAACAGGCAGCGGAAGCAGCCAAACGGGCTGAAGTACGATCGCTGTTCCTGACCCACTTCAGCTCCCGGTATAAGGATATTGAGCACTTGCAGCCGCTGCTCAAGGAAGCGCAGGAGATTTTTGAAAATACACGCCTAGCAGAGGATTTCGGATTGTACCCAATCCAGCGCAGATCATAAGTAGACAAAGCGGCTATTTACAGGGAAATATCGAGTGATTGAGTGAATTATTTTCCGGGAAAGCGCAGGAAATGACAAACCGGTTTATAATCACTAACGCTTGGACAGTCTTCGATCTCTTTCGACTGATTTGCCGCCGGGCTGAGATACTCGCCATGAACCTTGCAACCGGAAGTAGCCTTCTTTACAATAATACTAACTGGGGTTTCAGCGTAAGCAAACTTCAGCGCAGTGTATGAACCATGGTTATACATATTTATACCGATATATGACGATGATTGACGATCACGGCGATGCCGAGAAAGCTCAACCTTTAGCCGATGAATCATTTATGGCGTGAAGGAAAGAAATAAGAAGGTGCTATCAACTCATGGAAAAACCAAAACCAAAAGGATTACTGATTGATCTGGATGGAACGCTGTATCATGGCCGGCATCGAATTGAGGGGGCAGACCTTCTCATCGAGCGGCTGAAGGAATTGCAGATTCCGTTCCTGTATGTAACGAATAATTCATCAAGGACACCCGAACAGGTTGCGGCGCATCTGATGGAGATGGGGATCCCTGCCTTACCGGAGGAAGTATGCACCTCCTCCCTGGCTGCAGCTAAATATATCGCTGAGAAGTCGCCGGGTGCCAAAGTGGCGATGCTCGGAGAAGAGGGGCTCCGTGAAGCGCTCTTGTCCGCAGGTCTGAACATCGTGGAGCAGTCCCCTGATTATGTGATTCAAGGAATCGACCGCTCGTTCCATTACGAGAAGTTAACACGTGCCGTTCGCTGGATTCAGGAGGGAGCCGTGTCGATATTGACCAATCCGGATTTGCAGCTTCCATCGGATACCGGCTTGATGCCCGGTGCAGGTTCGCTGGGTGCTGCGATCGAAGCCGCTTCCGGAGTGAAACCGACGGTCATCGGAAAGCCGTCCTCGATTTTAATGAAATTTGCTTCGGATCGCCTCGGTTTGGCCCCGGAGGAAACTTATGTAATCGGAGATAATATACGTACGGACATCGCGGCTGGCGCGCATGCAGGCTGTAAGACGGTGCTCGTTATGACCGGAATCACGACCGATCACAATATGGAGGCGCATATGGAAGCCACGGGGGTCACACCGGACTTTATCTGCCGGGATTTGAGCGAAGTGAAAAATCTGCTGTGTTCATAATGATCGAGTGTGTACATAAACTTTTGTGATTGACGAAAGGGAAGATGAATCATGCCGGAACTGCCGGAAATGGAAAATTACCGAAGATTGTTATCGCAGAGCATTTTGAATGTGCCAATCACGAATGTCGTCGTGAACCGTGAAAAATCACTAAATGTGACGGTTGAAGACTTTACTTCCGTGCTAAAGGGAAGCAAGGTCATTTTTGTGGAACGTAGAGGCAAGCATCTCATATTCCATCTGCATAACGGAGGCAGATTGCTGCTTCACCTCATGCTGGGCGGCATTTTGTATTTAGGGCATAGGGATGAGGAACGTCCCTCAAGGTCGACTCAGGTCGAGATCACATTTGGTGATCAGGTGCTGTATTTTATCGGTCTGCGTCTGGGTTACTTGCACTTCCTAACGGCCCGAGAAACGGAAAATGCGCTTAAAGAGCTTGGACCTGAACTTCTGGATCGGCGAATGACCAAAGCGCGCTTTGTCGAACTGATCGGAAAACGGCGGGGCGCTTTAAAAACAACGCTGGTCAATCAGCAGGTTGTCGCCGGAATCGGCAACTGTTACGCGGATGAGATTGCCTTCGATGCCCAAATTCACCCGCTGTCCAAAATTCAGGATCTATCGGAGCAGTCTTTAGAGCAGTTATACGAGAGTACCGTTAAAGTGATGCACGAGGCAACGGATGGCGGCGGATATATGGAAATGCCGTTTCAGGAAGGGGACACCCTGACGGGAGCTTATAACGACGAGTGCAAAGTTTACGATCGCGAAGGAGAGCCCTGTGTTCGCTGCGGCACGCCGATCGTGAAGGCGGAGCATACCTCGCGCAAAGTGTTCTTTTGTCCGAACTGTCAGCATGAAGTCTAAAGTCCGGATTGGAAGCCATGTCAGCACACGCGGCGGATTTCTCGCAGCAGCTCAGCATGCAGCCGGCATCGGTTCACTCGCGTATCAGTATTTCCCGAAAAATCCGCGCAGTCTTCACTTGAAGACGCCGGACGTCCGCAATGCCGCCGCATGCGCAGCGTTTTGTCAGGAACAAGGACTCGTTTCGATCGCGCACACACCGTATCCGACGAATATGGCGGTTGGCTTAACCCGGGGAGAAGCGTTTTACCAGTTGACCGTAGATTCCCTAAAGAACGATCTCATGATTGCCGAGGCTTGCGGATCGCTGGGTATCGTGGTTCATTTTGGGCATCTCAAGAGTCAGAATGTCCTTGAAGGGTATCAGAATATTATTCGCTGCATGAATGATGTGTTGTCTTCCTGGACGGGCAGGGCCAAGCTGCTGATCGAGAATCAGGCGGGAGACCATGGGTCCATGGGGATGACGCTAGAAGAGAGCGTGAAGGTTAGACAGCTTGCCGATTATCCGGAAAAAATAGGCTTTTGCCTGGATACCTGCCACTTGTTTGCCGCCGGAGGATGGGACATTTCGAATACGGATGAGCTCCTTGCCAGGGGCCAGTCGCTAGCTTATTGGGAATCTACCGTTGCCGTTCATTTGAACGATTCGAAATATGGGGCCGGCTCAAGAAAAGATCGCCACGCCCGCATCGGACAAGGTATGATAGGCACAGAAGCTCTGAAGCGTCTGGTTCTGGCACCGGAACTTGCGGGCAAGGCATTTGTCCTGGAAAGTGAAAAAGGGGCTGACGGCACGCATCGGGAAGACATCGCCAAGGTGCTGTCCTGGTCCTGATTAAGGGAGAGAGTAATATGATTCATCTGTATTTAGACGACTGGCGTCCCAATCCGAAAGGATTTGCGCTGGCTCGAAACGGGGAAGAGTGTTTGCTGATGCTCCGTGAATGTGAAGTGGACGTTCTGTCGCTTGACTTTGAACTCGGGCATGGCCAAATGAACGGCGGAGACGTGGTTACAGCCATGATCGCCGAAAACCTGCAGGCTAAGGAAATTTATTTGCATACCTCAAGTCCGTCAGGCCGAAGAAAAATGTATGAGCTGCTCTATGAGCACATGCCGAAAAGCGTCAAGGTCCACAATGGACCGATGCCCGAATCCGTGCTGCGGGAAGTTGCCCAGGGTTCAAGATGATTGAGGTTACGCAGCGTGAATTGACGGAGAGGCTTGAATGGCACGAGCGTCTGACGAAACGGGATGCGAATGCGGATCCTGTCATCGTATTTTTACATACGCCATTATGCGGCACATGTGCCGCAGCGCGTAAGATGATCGACATCGTGGAACATGTGGTGCCGGATGTACAGCTGCTCGAAGCCGATGTGAACTTTCTTCCGGGCATTGTGGAACGGTATCAAATCCGCAGCGTACCTGCATTGTTGGCCATCCAGTCCAGCCCCCTCGCTGAGCCGGAGGTGCTGTACCGGATGGGTTCCGTGCAGGATATCGTAAGTTTTGTTAGGAGCGTGAAGCCGTGATTTCGCTACAGCATGTGTCGCTCGTCAGAGGGAATCGTCATATTCTGCATGATGTTATTGAGATGAAGCCGGGACAGAACTGGGCTATCTTGGGCAGGAACGGATCAGGCAAAACGACGCTGCTGGAAATGATGACAGGGTATATGTTTCCTTCCAGCGGGCGCGTTGAGGTTCTTGGCCATGTTTATGGACAATGCGATATTCGGGAGGTCCGCAAATCGATCGGTTATATTAGCCAGTCGTTATTGGAGAAATTGACGCTGAGCGACCCGGTCTGGGAGGTTGTGGCAACAGGGGCTTACGCCTTTCTGCGCTTCTACCAGGACATACCGGAAGAGGCCAGAAACCTAGCTTATACTCTGCTAAACGAAATGAATTTCGGCCATTTGGCGGAGCAGCCTCTCGGGATATTGTCCCAGGGTGAACGGAAAAAGGTGATGCTGGCACGATCCCTCATGGCCGATCCAAAGATTCTGATTATGGATGAACCGTGCGCCGGTCTGGATTTGTATGAAAGGGAGAAGATGCTGCATGAGATTGACCGGCTGAGGCAGCGTAATATTACGGTCGTGTACGTCACGCATCATATCGAGGAGATTGTCCCTTTATTTACTCATGTGGCGCTTATTAAAAACGGACGGTTGACGGCCGCGGGACGCAAAGAAGAAGTTTTGAACCATGAACTTATCAAACAAACTTATGATATCGACGCTCAGCTGGAATGGGATGGCGGACGTCCCTGGATCAAAGTTATTTCTGGAGGTTAATCCGTTTGGACGAATTAAAAGTTATGCAAGAACATGAGGAACAGAATGAAAATCACGGAGATTTCCACAGTAAGTGGGTATGTACGGCAAACCATGGTTTTGCTCCTTACGCCCAAGAAGAGCTGCGGCGGATGTTTGGCAGTTTAAAGAGCACGATGTTGATGCCGGGCGAGGTGTTTTTGGCGACACTCGGCAGTTCCGAAGATGAGGCTAAGCGGCTAATTACGTCTTCCCCGCCTATATTTCTGCGGCATCTGTTTCCAGTACATCTGGAAATAACAGCTGATACCGCTGTCGAAGCATTGCATGCGGTCGTTGAGCATGTCATGAAGCGGGAGGAGATCGGCCGCAGCCGCGTGTCCATCCAAATCCGCAAGACGGAGAACAGCTCGTGGAAGGATAACCCGGCTGCGCTTCGGGATGAATTACAGCATCGCTTGGCTGCAATGGAACTTGAATACACGGTCCAGGCACCGGAATGGATTATTTCACTATTCACTGCTGACAGCGTCTGGTACGTTGGCGTGTCGCGGCCGGAGGACAACCTGTCGGATTGGAACGGAGGCGCCGTCCGCTTTCAACGGGAAGAGGGACAAATCTCAAGAGCCAAATTCAAGCTCCTTGAGGCGGAGAAGCAGTTCGGGATTCCGTTTGATTCCTTCCGCAAGGCTGTCGATATCGGAGCAGCGCCTGGCGGATGGACATCCTTTCTATTGGAGCGCGGCTTGCAAGTTACGGCTGTTGATCCGGCTAAAATGCATCCATCACTGGATGGGCACAAGAACCTGCGTGTCGTCCATAAGAATGCGGCGGACGTGTCGTTTAGAGAGCATGAATTCGATCTGCTGGTATGCGACATGAGCTGGAGCCCCAAACTGATGGCCCGAATGGTGACCGGGCTTCTGTACAGCCTTGAGACGGGCGGCACCGCTGTTATTACGGTTAAGCTGCTGACTAAGAAACCGATGGCGCTGGTGAAAGAGATCATGTCGGTGTTTGAGGAGTCCAGAATGCAGATTCAGGGAGCGAAGCAGCTGTTCCATAATCGGGACGAGATTACGCTATATATGTTTAAGTATTAAAAAAGTCTTTACAAGTGAATGTATCTTGTTCTATAATGATCCCAAAATTAACCAACGACAACAACAGGGAAAGCATCCCGCTCTTCATCACGATTCAGTGATGTGGCGGAGTGCTTTCCTTTTTTTGTTGTGCTTGTAAGTCAGAGGAGAGGGCGTTGACATGAATCAGCCTTGCAGATTGGTACATGGGGAAGTGTTGGGCGAGCGTTACGTGATTGACCGCGTGATTGGTGAAGGGGGGATGAGCTGTGTCTATCTAGCCGAGGATCTGAAGCTGCCCGGGAAGAAATGGGCAGTGAAAGAGAGTTTGTCTGAACCCGGGATGCAGCGCGCCGTTCAGGATGAGGCACAGCTTCTGATTAAACTCAGTCACCCGCGGCTGCCGCGCATTGTCGATTTTTTTCATGCTCAGGCTACCGGATACACCTATTTAGTTATGGATTATATTCAGGGCATGACATTGGAGAAGTACTTCCGGGGATATCGGGGAAATGTGAATCCGGACTTCATTATGGAACTGACCGAGCAATTGCTGGATGTTCTGGAGTATCTCCATAACCACGAACCCCAGGTTATATTCCGAGATTTAAAGCCATCGAATATTATGCTGACGGATCAGCTGGAGGTTAGACTCATCGATTTTGGAATCGCGAGAAGTTATAAACAGGAGAGAGGCGAAGATACGGTCAAGCTAGGCACCGTTGGATTTGCGGCCCCGGAGCAGTATGGAGGTAGGCAAAGTGATGCAAGATCGGACCTGTATGGGCTTGGAGCGCTTCTGCTTTATCTCTCAACCGGCGGCAAATTCAGTGAATGGATAACGGGCGTGGAGCGGCATATTCGTAGCGATTTACCTAGAGAGCTTGTGCCCGTTATCCGAAAGCTGCTGCAGTATGCTCCGGAGCACCGATATCAATCCGCCCTAGATGTTCGTTCAGCGCTTAGCAGGCAGCAGCCGATAACTGCAAATTTATCGGGTGTTCAGTCCAACACGCTGGCCGGGACGCTTGTGGCGGCCGTATTGGGGGCATCGTCCGGTGTAGGAACAACGCACAGCTGCATCGCATTTGGGCATTACTTGGCTTCAAGGTACGGGAAGGTAGCGATCGTAGAGATGAGCGCAAAATCCACCGCTTTTACCCGGATTCAGGAAATTGCCGAAGGCGGGAAGCTGGGGTCTATCCGAAAGTTCGAAATCAACGGGATTCACTTTTGGCGGCAAACAGCCAGAACGGAAGTGATCTCGCTGCTCGGAGGCAGTTACGATGCGGTTGTCTTGGATTTGGGAGCATACCGGGACAGCGAACGGCTTGAGGAGTTCCTTCGGGCTGATCTCCCTATCGTTATCGGATCAGGAGCGGAGTGGCGACAGCATGATGTGGTGACGCTGGCCCGGATGCTGTCAAGACATCCACAGCCGGCCAGGATCTATGCACTGCCTCTTGCAGGCGAAGAAACGATTCAAGAGATGAGAAGAACGCTAGGGACGAATAAAGTTCATTCATTGCCCCTGCAATTGGACCCTTTTGAAGTGCCGGACAGCAGCCGTGAGGCTTTTGCACAGTTATTTCAGGACTACTTGCCGCCGGCAGAAAGGAAGCGAAGATTCAGGTTTCTAAAGAATTAACTGCATATGAACTAAAGGAGATGAAGCAATGCCGATTATCAGGAGGCGCAGCCGCAAACTGATATTTGCCGGACTTGCCGGCGCAGCCGTGACAGGTGCCGTATGTGCCGGGGCAATGATGTATTATGTGCAGGGCTATAAAGAGCAGCAGAGTATTGAGCGTACTAAATACGAGCATCGAATCACGGAGCTTGAAGAGACACAGCTTCAGCAGCTCAATTCAATGAAGGTTGCATGGGTTCCGTTAAAAGATATTCCGCCCGGTCATTTCATAGAGGCGAAGGATATCAAGGAAGTGCGTTTGCCTGATGACGGTTCTTCCGGGAATCTGTTCTCGGTCAAGGAAGAGATTGCGGGGAAGGGAGCCAAGATCGAGCTGCTGCAGGGAACACCGATTACTCGCTCAATGCTCTTTGAAGAAGAGCCGACGCCGTCCGATCTTCGTCATCGGGAGATGAAGTCCGTATATCTGCCAAGCAATTTACGTCAAGGGGACGTTATCGATGTGAGGGTCCAGTTTCCTACCGGACAGGATTACATCATTTTATCCAAGAAGAAGATCGATAGGCTTCAACATCCAGCGTTCTGGACAACGTTAAGCGAACAGGAGATTTTATTGCTTTCCAGCGCTTTGGTGGATGCTTATCTGCATGATGCAACGCTCTATGCACTTACCTATGTAGAGCCGGAGCTGCAAGAAAGAGCGATTCCTAACTATCCCCCGAACGCTGAAGTAACGAAGCTGATTGCAAGCAACCCGAATATTGTGAAGAAAGCCGAGAAGCATTTGGAGGTTACTCTGCGAAGCACGCTGGAGGAGGATTTAAGCAAGCTTCAGCCGAATCAGCAGCCGAATCAGCAGGCTCAGGTATCCGACATGCATCATAACTCTATCTTTGCTGGCGGTGCAAGGAGTCCGGATTCATGGAGCCCGGCATCCCATATAAGCTCCCAAGCGAAATCTTCAAATGATACGAATTGGAATACCGCTGACATCCGTCCAGAGGGTGAGGCAAGTTCAGAGACTCCTCCACTCCGCGAAGAGCGGGATTCAGAAGCGGAGCAGATTTTGGGGTCAACCGGTCCGGCAGATTCCGAGGCGAGCAGTGATAAGGAATCACAAGAAGCGGATTTGATATTCTCAAGTCCTTAGTAAATACAAGGCGAAGCCCGAAGAACAGATGGTAAGTGAAGGAGTGTAATCAAATTGAAGAGGTGGATATTTACAGGCATCTGTGATAAGAGCGACATGCTCCTCTACATGTGCAAAATATTAGCTAATGGAGACAACAGGGTACTGCTTGTGGATGGTGCGATGGATGCGAAGTACAAACATTGCATAGGCGTGATACATCCGCAGCTGCCGGTTATGGAGTTTGCCGGATTCGACGTGGCAACCGGATTTGAGAACTATACGTCGCTGATGGACTATCTGGAAGAAACAGACGAGAAGAAGTATGACTATATCGTCATGGACGTGGAGAAGTCGGATTTTCTGGACAAGATGCAGTGGGATACAGCAGATGCCCATGTTTGGGTTAGCGGATTCGAGGTAACAGGACTGCGTAAGAGTACGGCCTTGCTTGATGAACTGAGAGCCGCAAGAACAGATGGTCCGCTGCCGCCTTTCCATCGGGTATATGTTCAGGTCATTGAAGATTTGATGGATGAAACCTACATTGAAGGCTATCTGGAAGACAGCCGGATTCAGTGGCTGGGACCGCCCGTAAAAATGCCATGGGATGAATTGTTTTTCGCCTTGAAAATAAAAAATGAACATGATGGGAGACTGGGCATCAAGCCATTGTCCAGACAGTATAAACGATCGCTTACCGAACTTCTCCGCAGGTTAACGGAAATGGAGCACCGGCATATTCGCCGGGCACTTCGGCAAGCAGGAAGGAGGCATGCATGAGTCTGATTGCTGTATGGAGTCCCTTAAAGAGCGGCAGCGGCAGTACGATGTTAGCCTCGAGCTTACCTATCGTATTGGCGTTTGAATATCAGGTCAAAGTGCTGCTCGCCCATGGTGGACATGCAGGGGAACGAGTAGAACAAGCCTTTACCTATAAGCAGGAATCATTAGATTATATGACGGCTTTTCAAGATACCGGAATGGATGCCTTGGAACGGCTTAGTACAAGCGGGAGACTGAACCCGGAGAATGTACGCAATTATACCTTGCCGCTCCTGTCTGATCGGCTCGATCTTTTATGTGGACCGAAACCCATGTCCGCCGATGATATACATGCCGCAAGAAGTGGGGGGGACGGGAAACAGGCTGAACTTATGACCAGAGTTATGGAGTCCTCCAAGCGAAGTTACGACGTCACGATAGCCGATGCAGGCAATGGAGCCCCTGGAGCGGCAGATTGTGCGATACTTCGAGCGGCAGACTTAATCGTGGTTGGATTGAATCAGAATATGCATGTCCTGGAGAGTGAGCTCAACCAGGTGAGCCTGCCCCCTGAAGTGAAGGACAAGGAATGCTTGTATATCGTCGGCAAATATGACCGGGAGAGCCATTGTACACTGCAAAATATCAAGCGCCGCTTTGGCATCAAAACGATGGTACTTGGTGTCCCGTATTGTTCCGGTATGACGGATGCATGGAATATGCGCTCAGTTATGTCCTACATGCAGCGAAGTCGAGGAGGCGCTGACCTCAAACGCATGAGCCCACTGTATGATGCTGTTCGTAATCTGGCGGATGCCGCGGCTGAACACCTTGGTCTGCCTTCCGGCGGTTCGAAAGCGGGAGGCCTGCATGCTCTTGGGTAATTCCTTGAATACGATATGGATCATCGTCATTATTTTGTTTGGATTGCTGTTTGTATATCTGCGTTATTTGGATACCCGAAAACCGGCGGCTACTATTTCACGGAGATCCGACCCCTATTCGCTAGAAGCAATGACTGCGTTTGTTAAAGATAGTCTTCATCAGCTGACGCACAGCCAGTTATCTGATTTAGGGCTGCACGAGGAGGAGTATCGCCGCAGGCTGAACAAGCGAAGTGAATTGCGAAGTGCTCTCAAGGGCTGCGTATCCGGAGATGTCCTGGATAAAGCATATGTAAAGGACTATTTAAAGCAGATGCTGGTCCGAGATCTGGGTTTGAACGAGTCCAACATTCATGCAGCCATTCCGTTCGAAAACCTGACCGAGTTAACAGCCCAGGATCAATTCGAGATCATATTATACCTGTATAAGCAAAGGCATGGGGAGGATGCTTTATCCGTACTTCTTGAAACCTACGATCTTGCAGGGCCGCGCGTGATTCCTGGTTACGGAGAGGGCAGCGTGTATGCGGTTACCGCGGAAGACATCGCATATATCTATGAGTCAGAGCAACGGCCGCTCTTGTTTCCGGAGAAGCTTGACATCGTCGTCCAGCGCATTTATCAGCAGTACAAAGGCTTTTCCGTTGTGGATGAAATCAGGGATCAACGGATTGACGGGATCAGTGGCGGGGTTAGTGGCATTCCTGTCAATAGTGACAGTGGACAGGATATCTTTCACTCCCAGGATGAGTTCTTGGGGCTAAGTTTTTCGCATCCCGAATAGCCAGCAACAGGCTGTGAGAGTGTATGGATTTTTTATCGAGGGGTTTCGCTGCATCTAGCTTTTTTATCGTTTGGTTCGATGCTGGAACTTAAGAGGGTATGTCAAAACATATACAAGTACAATCATCCCGGGCAGCTTTCAGAAGCTAGCGGTTATAAAGTGAATGAGATGAAGGATGGCTCCAGGGTCGTTGTGGTCCGGCCACCATTTGCCGAGTCCTGGGCGTTCTTTGTTCGCAAGTTTGATCTGCCCAAGGCTTCGCTTGATCAGTTAATTACGGGAAACGGCTCGGAATTGGTAATCGGTTTGTTGAGGTATTTAATGAAAGGCAGCCGGATTACGGCAATCACCGGTGCTCAGGGTTCCGGAAAAACAACGCTGCTCATGGCGATGGTTGGTCATATTTATGCGTCTTATACCCTTCGGGTTCAGGAGATGGCCTTTGAGCTGCATTTAAGGAAAATCTATAGCCGCAGGAACATTCTCAGCTTCAGGGAAACCGAGCATATTAGTGGGCAGGCCGGTCTGGATCTGCAGAAGAAGACGGACGGTACAGTTAATATTCTTGGTGAGGTTGCCAGCGACGAGGTAGCGTCATGGATGATACAGATGTCTCAAGTGGCAAGTTTGTTTACCGTGTTTACCCATCATGCCAAGACATTCAAAGACCTTGTACAATCCTTGCGCAACTCCCTGCTCAAGAGCGGCGTTTTCAGGCAAGAGCATATTGCTGAGCAGCAGGTGGTCAGCGTGATCAACTTTGATATACATCTAAGAAGAGACGCTTACGGTAACCGTTACATAGAGCGTATTACGGAGTGCATCCCGGTTGAGAAGGGATCCCTGCCACCATTCGAGGGAACTTCAGAAAACAGCTGGAAGAGCAGCATGGAGCAGTATTTTCAGTTAAGTGCAGAACATATGCGGAGATTGAACGAGGTAAGTTATTTCGAATCCCGTAATGTGATTGAATATCGGGACGGGACCTATATCGCTGCCGCCAAGTTATCCGAATGCAGTGTTCGCGAAATGACGGAGCAGATGCATCCGGAAGATGCCGAAGAATTCAAAATGTTTCTGGCTTCAGGGTGGGGGAATCAAAGTGACCTCTAAAGATGTGTTGATACTGATTTTAATCATATCCCTGGCGCTGTTTTCCATCACGTTCGGTATCGTGTCGTGGATGAGCAGAAGACGAGGGTATCGTGAGGAAACGGCCGTAAAGGTGGGTGCGGGCGAGGTAAGATCACTGCGCGGGATGTACCGGCAATGGTTTCAATTGGCCTATATGTATGGGATGAAGCTCCCGATAATCCAAGACTATCTTAAACGGATCAGACAGCGGATCACGATCATGCATCCCTACGACGAAATATCACTCCGGTTTGAAACAGTGAGATTAGCCTTCGCGATTACCGGCACGATCGGTTTAACCGCCATGCTCCTTATATGGAGTCATCCGGACCCGGGGTTTATTGTCATTGTTATTCTCGCAGCAGCGGTCATTAACAATATGCTCGTTGAGATGTTCATTAACCGACTGGAACGAAGAATCCTTATCCAATCGGTTGAATTGTTCTCCTCGGTCCGCCATCACTATCAGCAGCATGGAATGGTAGAGGAAGCTTTGTACGAGGGGGCTGAGACTTCAGGACATGAAATCTCTATGCATGCCCATCGGATCTACAATGCCTTGGTATCCAACGATCCTGATGACGAGTTGGAGAGGTATTATGAGGTAGCGCCGAACCGATATCTTAAAGCGTTTGCGGGCATTTCACATCTTGTCATGGAGTTTGGCGATCATGCGAGAAAACAGGGCTCCATCTATCTGCATGGACTAAGCGGATTGACCAAGGAGATCCAATTGGAAATATTGCGCAGAGACAAGCTGGATTATTTAATGAAGGGCTTGAATGTGATTTCGTTGGCTCCGGTCTTTTTCACCAAACCGATTGAACGCTGGGCCAGAAGCAGTTTTCCGTCGATGGACGAGTTTTATATGAGCAAGCTCGGTTTTATGACCAAGATATCGATTTATGTCATTATTCTCATTTCTTACATCTTGCTTCAGAAGCTTCAGCAAAATCGGGAAACGGACTACCGCGCAGAGGTTCAGAAGATGACCTTGGAAGAAAGGATGTACCGGATTCCTATTATACGCTGGCTTGTGAAGGTGATGGCTCCAACACCTGGTACGGTGAAATATGACAGGCAGGTGCGGTTACTAAAGGAAAGCAACGCGCGAATCAAGTTCGAATGGCTCTATATCAGAAGAATGACGTTCTTTTTCCTAGCTTTTTTCCTGTCGTTATCGCTCGCAATAGGCTTGCACGTGCAGGCTAAACATCATCTGCTGTATGCCCCCGTTTCCTTGAACCATTCTCTGTTCGGCCAGATGAATGAGATCGAGCGTCGGCAGGCAGAGGAAACGGTTGAACGCGATCGGCTGCTTATTGAACAATTCCATATGTCGCCGGATGTAACCGATGATCAGGTCAAGCAGATGATTAATGAGACAGAACCTACTCCATTGACCAAGGAACAAGTTGAGATCACAACCGATCGAATTATGACCAAACTGCAGCGCTATGATAGCGAGTATTTGAAATGGTGGGAGTTGCTCCTATCCTTTCTGGCAGGTGTGACTGCATATGCGGCGCCATTATGGCTGCTGCATTTTCACCGGAAAGTACGCAATATGGAAATGCAGCATGAAATTTATCAGTTTCAGACAGTCATATCCATACTGCGCGGAATGGAGCGTATCTCGGTTGAAGCTATCTTAGAATGGCTAAATCGGTTTGCCGTTATTTTTAAGATTCCCATTCAAAAAAGCTTGCTTCATTACGAACATGGCGCACAGTTGGCATTGCTGGAGCTGAAGGAAGACGTCTGGTTTCCTGAATTTCAGCGGCTGGTGGACAAGCTGCTGCTTGCGGTAGATAAAGTACCGATTAAGGATGTTTTTGATGACCTCGATGGAGAAATGATATTCAGTTTCGAGCAGCGCAAGCAGGAGTATGAAGCGATGATCGACACGAAGGCCGCATGGGGGCGAATGATCGGTTTTACTCCGATGTATGCGCTGATCTTTATGTATCTTGTCATCCCTCTAATCGGCATGAGTTTCTCCCAAATGGAAACGTACTATGAGCACATTCAACGGTTATAACGATACAAGGATTGTCAACGCGGAATTATATCAATAGGTTCAAATAATAAACGAGAGAATGAGGGAGATTTCAATGAATAATGCATCATCCGCTTTAAAGGTTGCAGCAGGTATATTTCTGACCATTGCTTTGATTACCATTGTTGTTATTTTGTTCATTTCGGCGCAGGAGGCAACCAAAACTGCTCAGAACAATTTTTCGGATATTCAGACTGAGCTGTCCCAGGCAGCATTTACCGTGTATGACGGAACAACCATCAGCGGTTCTCAGGTGACGAACGCACTGCGCAAATACAAGGACAAGGATCAATTCGGCGTTTTCATAGCAACGGGGAAAAATAAAGCAGGGCAATGGTACGGCAATGTATTGGAGAAGGACGGTTCGATTCTCAATCCGGATTCAAGACAAGGGAATATCGATTTCGTTATGGATGAGAAAAGCCCAGAATACGTCAATCCAAGCGGAAAATTTAAGGCCACCATCGTTAAGGATGATTCCAACGTGATCAGAGGCATCAAATTCGATCAATAGTTCTGAACAGAAAGGTGACTTGCCTTGCGTGAACAAACCATAAGCGCACTTGAATTGGCAGCAGGGGTGGCATTATTTCTTGGCGCTGTCCTGTATGCATTCCATATTCAGACGATGGTGGATGGCGGTATATCAGCCGCAGGCAGAATGACTCAGGAGCAGCATGCCGGTGTGATCACCGTAGAGATGACAAACGAGCCCAGGAAGCTGACTTATAAGGGAAGCGAAGTATTATTCACGCTGCGAGAGGTACAAGCTGGCGGCTTCCATATGTATGTGGATGGTGTACGATTCCGATCCGGAAGTAATCCGGAGGAGCTGGATCTTTCGATCATTGATACGAACGCCCGTTATGATGCGGAGTACGTTCGGAGAATCGATGGAGTAGTGGAGAGCATCCAGTTTGTTAAAGTGAGGTAATAACAATGTCAAACTCGGTTTCGAAATGGTTTGCTGCCTTTCTGGCGCTTCTTTTGCTGTATTTGGTTCCCGCAGGCGAGATGGCCAGAAGACAGGATGATCTGTCACGGCTCGTTGTTTATCAATCCGTCACCAAATTCGTGGACAGTGTTCGTACGAAGGGGTATATTACCCCGATCATGTACAATGACTTCCTGCAAGAGCTGGCAGCTACCGGGAACATTTACAATGTGGAGATGGAGCATCGTCACAAGAAGTACCACCCCGAATATGCCGATCCTTCAGATCCTGGAACATTCCTGAACCGCTACTCCGTCGTATATGATGCTTATTATCAGGAAGATGTTATGGGCTATCTGTTCCCGGAGTCGAATGTTGATAAAAACGATGACAGTCGCCGATACCGTCTAACGGCCGGAGATCACTTCCAGGTAAGTGTCAGTACGTTGAATCGAACGCCCGGACTGATCATGTTCGATGCGCTGACGGGATCAAATTCAGGTGGAAAAGCAGCAATCGCATTCCCTTACGGAGGCTTGGTTCTGAATGAAGATTACTGATCTTGCCATCGTATTTACCGCCGTGTTTTTCCCCATGTTTCTCATCCTGGGCATGCGTGCTGAGAGTCTGGAGGATGTTCGGTACGTAGAGATGAAATACTCGGCTGCTCTGCGCACTGCCGTCCAAGACGGCGGGATGATGCTGAACGATAATGAGACCCAGGACAAAGAGTCGGCATATGATTCTTTAAAATTTATGCGTGCGGACAAAGAGCGAGCGCTGGAGTCCTTTTCCCGGACGTTGTACATCAATATGGGCATCGCGGATGATCCGGCTGCGCAGAATGCCCTGTGGTGGTACATACCTGCCATCGTGGTTCTGGATTATGACGGGTATTATATGTATGTTTCGCAAACCTTCACCAACGCGTATGGGGAGGAGCTCATGGAACACAGATGGATACCCAAAATTCCTTATGCCTGGAATGATGGCAGGGGCAACAGCATCCAGTTTACATTGGATTCCTTCGTACAGGTACATGAATCAGGTGGAGGTTCCTCCCTCTGGCACTCTGGCTTTCGGGAGGACCTGACCGGCAGGACGGGTGTAGCTTTGCTGGAAGATGTGGAAGTGTTCGAACAAGTCAGGCGAATCACGATTGTGAATGCCGTTCAAGATCATCTTGCATATTACATACAGCGGCACAACCAAATGGCGCTCCGGAACGGAATATCCTATACGTTCGCACTTCCGTTGATATCCCAGGAAGAGTGGGTGAATACGATTGATGATATCGGTATGATGGCGTTTATTCAAGGCATTCCCATGGGCGATCAGTATTATAATAATTATGCCCTTGGAGGCGGCAGACTCGTTAAAGCCCCGGTCTATTTCGGAGGGGTGGATAGCAGGGGACTCAAATATTATTATCGTGATGTCTGCCAATACAACTATCGCGTGGAAGAAGTGTTTCCGAGTGCCAAGGAGGCAGCGGCCGCCGGTTATCAGGAGAAAAGCTGTTCCAATCCCGGTGTCCTCTAATCCCTGAAAGTTATGGTTTCTGCCGGACTCCATGATGTGATACAATAAACTCTTGACTGTGTATATTTCGCTAAATTAACATGAAATAAGTTCATTTTATACAGACAGGAGTTACTATAGCCATGAGTTTATTGACTGTAGAGAACGTATCGCATAATTTCGGGGAACGTACTCTATTTAAGAATGTATCCTTTCGTTTGTTGGCAGGCGAACATGTTGGTTTGGTTGGAGCAAACGGCGTAGGCAAATCAACACTAATGAATATTTTGACCGGGCAGCTGTTGAAAGACAGCGGCAAGGTGGAGTGGACACCGAAGATCCGGTACGGATACCTGGATCAGCATACCAAGCTGACACCTGGCAAAACAGTTCGCGATGTACTGAAGGATGCCTTCCTGCCCTTGCTGGAGCTGGAAAAGGAAATGTTGGAGATCACCAATAAGATGAGTGATGCTTCTCCTGAAGAGTTGGAGCTGCTGCTCGAGCAAATGGGTGAAATTCAGGAGCAGCTGGATATCGGGGATTTCTACATGTTGGACGTAAAGGTTGAAGAGATGGCGAATGGTCTTGGGTTATCCGTCATTGGCCTGGATCGCGATGTTGCGACGTTAAGCGGGGGACAGCGTACCAAAGTATTGCTTGCGAAGCTTCTTCTTGAGAAGCCGAACGTACTGTTATTGGACGAGCCCACCAACTATCTGGATGTTGAGCATATTGAATGGCTCACTCAATATTTGAAGCAATATCCATATGCTTTCATTTTGATATCCCATGATACGGAATTTATGAACCAGGTGGTGGATGTGATCTATCATCTGGAATTTGCGAAGTTAACTCGCTATACAGCGAACTACGAGAAGTTCCTGGAAATGGCCGATATCAATAAGAACCAGCACATTGATGCTTACGAGAAGCAGCAGGAGTTCATCAAGAAACAGGAAGACTTCATTCAGCGGAACAAGGCCCGTTATTCCACCTCTGGCCGAGCGAAGAGCCGGGAGAAGCAGCTGGATCGAATGGAGCGGATTGACCGCCCGGAGGAAGCGGCTAAACCTGTGTTTAACTTCAAGGAATCCCGTGCCAGCGGTAAAACGGTATTCGAGGGAATAGACTTTGAGATCGGATACGATCGACCATTGCTCCCCAAAATGAATATCCTCATCGAGCGAGGAGAGAAAATTGCCATTGTAGGCTGTAATGGCGTAGGTAAATCAACGCTGCTGAAGACCATATTAGGCAAAATCCCGGCGCTCTCCGGGAAGACGTATCAAGGGGATTTCCTGGTGCCTGCTTATTTTGAGCAGGAAGTACGTCCAGGGAATATTACGCCGATTGATGATGTGTGGAACGAATTTTCACATTTGAACCAGCACGAGGTTCGTGCAGCGCTTGCTCGCTGCGGGCTCAAAAACGAGCATATTACCCGTCCATTGAAGGCATTGAGCGGCGGAGAGCAAGCCAAGGTCCGTCTGTGTAAACTTCTGATGCGCGAAAGCAACTGGATTCTGTTTGACGAACCGACCAATCACCTTGATGTTGTGGCTAAGGAGGAATTAAGGCGTGCTTTGAAAGAATATAAAGGCACGATCCTGCTGGTTTCCCACGAACCTGAGTTTTATGAGGATTGGGTGACCAAGATCTGGAACGTCGAAGATTGGTCCAACCAGAATTCCTGATTATCAGAATCATAATCCTGCTCTCTGCCAGGATATATCAAACCTTAATAAGAATGAGTTTATTAGTTTCCATAAGGAGGATGGGCAGATTGCTGCCTGTCCTCCTTTGGTATATCCGGCAAAATGGGGCGTACGGTTATGGTTTATGGAGGAAGCGCATTTGTGATATGCTAGAAATAACCTGAAACGAACGGAGGAGATGTGGATGGAAGACTTGGACTTATCCATCGGGGCATTATTATATGAAGGGGATTCGCATCCTTAGCCCCATGAACCTGTGTAATTCCCTTCTGAAGGGAGTCGTATTAAATGAATTCGGAAAATAACTCAAATCAGGGAGAAGACGTCATACTCTCTCGCGAGAAGTCGGTTGTACGGCGGGGCCAGATTGTGTACCGCCCATCCGGAGCCTGGACTCCGGCTGTACACTCTTTGTTGAGACACCTGAGGCAATCAGGGTTTACCTCGATACCGGAAATTATAGGCTCAGGATGTAATGAGAAAGGCCAAGAGATGTTAAGTTATATCGAAGGCGAATTTGTTCATCCCGGACCATGGAGCGACGAAGGCATCATCGAGGTAGGACAATTATTGCGTCGGCTTCATGACGCTTCGGCTACATTTAATCCTGAGCCCGGGATGGTCTGGAAACCGTGGTTCCTGCGGGAACTGGGTGATATCGGGGTGGTATACAGCCATGGTGATATGGCTCCTTGGAATATGGTTACCCGTGATGGGATGCCGATTGCACTAATTGACTGGGAATACGCCGGACCTGTACATCCGCTTGTTGAACTAGCCCGCGTATGTTGGCTCTTTCCGCAGCTGCATGATGATGATGTAGCTGAACGGGTTGGTTTGCCAAACGCAGAGGTTCGTGCAAGGCAGCTCCGTCTATTGGTTGACGCATATGGCGTCGATCCAGCTAGTAGGGCTGCCCTCTTTGATATGATCGTTGAGGTGGTCGTTCGGGAAACGGCAGAGGAAGCGATTGAGCTGCAGGTCACGCCGGAAACGGAAGGCGTTCTGTGGGGATTGGCCTGGAGGGCGCGGAGTGCGGCCTGGATTCTGCGTCATCGCGGAATACTGGAGAAGGCGTTGAATACTAGGTTGTATTAGGTTGAAATAGTTAAACAGCCCATCCTCTTCGTGGGATGGGTATTTTAATCATGGGTCGTCGTCTAAAAACTTCATGAAGTCTTCTTTTATTTTATTTAGAAGATTTGCAGATATTGATCGGAGGAAAATTCATGTCTGGTTTAAGCGATAAGAGGGAGGAAGTAAATCGTACGTTGCCTCTCTTCATGGCCGCCTCGGAGTCCCCGGACCGCGGTGTAACAGTTCATATGGAACGAGAGGATCGGTATTCTAGGCAAGAGCGGTTTACGCCATTTGGAAAAGAAGGCCAGCTTCGCCTCCGGGACAGTCACGTGCTCGTTCTTGGAGCTGGTGCGCTGGGAAGCGCCGTAGCGGAAACTTTGGTTCGCGCAGGTGTTGGGCATGTAACTATCGTGGATCGGGATTACGTGGAATGGAGCAATCTGCAGCGTCAGCAGCTGTTTACCGAACAGGACGCGATCGATCGATTGCCGAAGGCCGTAGCAGCGGCTAAGCGGTTATCCGAAATTAATTCAGACGGTATCGTGGATGGTATCGTTATGGATGTACGTGCGCAGGAACTGGCGGTACTCTGTCAAGGCGTTGATTTAATGATGGACGCTACCGATAATTTCGGAACCCGGCTGATCCTGAACGATATCGGATATAAGCATGGAATCCCGTGGATATACGGAGGCTGCGTCGGAAGCTCAGGAATGAGTTACACCTTCTTGCCGGGAGAGACGCCATGCTTGAACTGTTTGCTAGGAACGATTCCCTTGGGCGGTGACACCTGCGACATTAACGGAATTCTTCCTCAAGCGGTACAGATGGTCGCTGCTCATCAAACGATGGAAGCGATGAAGCTTTTATCGGGACACCGACATGTTCTTAGAAAAAAAATGCTGTCATTCGACTTATGGCGTAATGAATGGGTGGAGTTTGGCGTAGACCGAGCGAAACAATCAGACTGCCCCACATGCGGTGAGCATCCGAAATATCCTTACTTGACGGCTGAACATGCTGATAAAAGCGAAGTATTGTGCGGTAGGGATACGGTACAGATCAGGCCAGCCAGCCCCATGCAGCTTCAGCTGGATGAAATGGCCGATCGATTGAACAGGCTTCATCAAGGAAAAGCAACCGTAACGCCGTATATGATCATCTATCAGGTGACTCCGCATCGTTTGGTTATATTCCGGGACGGGAGAACCCTGGTACATGGCACATCGGATATCGCTAAGGCCAGGTCGCTGTATAATCAATACGTAGGTGGTTAATCTGCGACAAATACTAGCGTTACTTATCTATATATCCGTCAATTACAAAAGGAGGAGTCACAAAAGACTCCTCCTTTTGATGTTTAAGCCGGATTATTGCACGATCAATTGAAAACCGTTCTGAATGAAAAACCGATCCGGATGAGCGATATTTTGCGTCGTCAGATTGTTAAATGTTGCCGACCCATTGCCCGAATAGGTGTAAATCGCCGCACCAGGATGAGGATTCGAGAATCTTGAGGATGTAATCCCGTCAAGCCCTGTACCGTCAATATGGATGTTGTTAAATACGATGTTCTGAAAGCCGCCCCCATAACCAAGCTGAACGGCACTGCGCTGGGTGTTCAGGATATCGATGTTGGTAAACGTGACATTGCGAATCGCATCATTCGATGCTTCCAGATCGATCGCGCCGCGCTCCCCATCGTACAGGTCTTTACTGGTTCCACTCCCAATGATCGTTGTATCGGAGAACAGAATGCCGGTATTGTTTTGGAAATGGTACCCCGGGAACACGGTATTCATTCGAATCCCAGATCCGCCTACGGTGTCAACAATCAGGTTGTGAGTAGCCTTATGACCGCTTCCCCCAAAGAATGCAATGGCTGCAGCACGCCAATTATTTTCGATGGTATTATACGAGAAGGTGTTGTTAACGCCCGCAGGTGCGCCATTGACGTTACTCGTCCATACGGCGAGACCATCGTCTCCGTTATTTCGAATGCTGCTGTTACGTACAGTTGAATGGCTGGTTCCTTGGGCAAAATTGACCCCATCCGCCAGATTATTGCGGATCCGGCTGTTTTCAATGATTAGACCCTCCGCGATAATGGCTGGGGTATGTGCATAATCGCCTACCCAGAAGCCGCACTCAAAATGCTCGACCCACACATTGTGTATTTTGGAGTTGGTGCCGAAATTATCCATAAATCCCTTGTAGATTGCATTTTGATTATATCGTGACCGCAGATTTGAGTTGAGGTAGATATGGCTGAAGTCAAGCTGGCCCGTGATCCGAAGTGAAATCCCGCCAGAAGCGGCGTTCGGGTTGGTAAATTGAATGTTTGTATGCCAGATGCCTGCGCCCATAATCTTGATGTCATCCAACATATTCCCAACCGAACCGATCTTCCACATGTTGCCCAGATGGAATGTCCCTTCAGGAATGTATAAGGTTTTGCCGGTTGAAGCGGCAGCCTGCACAGCAGCTTCAAACGCCGGTAGGTCATCTTGGCCATCGTTTGGCGCTGCACCGAAATCCGTTACGGATACCGAGTTAGCCGGGCGGGCGATAGCCGTCGGTACCGGCTCGATTTCGATAAAATCAACGCCATATTCCAGGTTATCGGAATTGGACTTTTGAATCCGGATTTTGTCTCCCGGCTGGAGCGGCGTATCCATCTTCCAGTGTACTTCATCGAACCGGAAGAGAGGGCGTCCTCCCCCAGGCTCATCAGCAGGATGATCGCTGGAGAAATATTGCCAGCTGTAGTAGGAAGTCAATGGAACGGTTTTTTTCTTTGTGCCATTTACATACACGTCGAGTGATCCAGTCAATCCCATGCCGTCGGGTGAGTCCGGCATCGTATAACGCATGGTTACGCCGGCCCCGCCTTCACCTGGTCGAACCGTCCATTCCAGATTGGACCCGTTGGAAGGAAGCGCTATATAACGTTGGCCGGATGCTTCCGAGGCTGTGAGCGCTTGATCGAAAGTCGGTGCCGTCTTCAGCAGAGCCCCGCCGCTGCGTAATGCATCATCCGTATCGTATCGGGTATATGGCATGCTGGCGCCACGGGAGGAATATACCATGAGATTGGCCTGGCTGACGTTGTTCTCCCGTTTGACGGGTACTTCGTTTGCATCGGGTGCCACGGTTGTTGTTAACGTGTAGCTGCCACTTTCCGCTGTCCATGTGCCCGGAATATGGACAGCGGCGGAGGAACCTGCAGCAAGCGCGCCATCATAACCACCGGTGAAGGTTTGAATCGTTGAACCGGCCGGATTTTTCAGAGCGACGGAAATCGCGTGGGATCCGCTTGCCGTGGCTTTGTTGCCCTGGTTCTTAAGATTAACGGTAAAGGCTACTGCATTCCCTGCGACAGGAGTAGCGGGTGACCATTGCACGGTTCCTATCAAATCAGAGCTTTCGAGCGCACCAATAACCAGAGGGGATGTATGCGAATAGCTGTTGTTTTCGTTATTCTGTTCCATGATTTCATTATCCTCATCGACCTTCGCACTGACGGAATAGGATCCAGCCGCTTTGGTTCCGGATTGTAATGTTACCGTGGTGGATGCTCCTGCCGCAAGCAGACCTACCGGGGAGGAGCCTGCTTTAGCGCCATTCAGGTAAAAATTGACCGTCGTAGCGCCAGCTTCCACGTTCCCAATGTTTTTAACTGTAGCACGCAGTGTAATGTCATCGTTTTCAATCGGAGTAGAAGGAGTCCAGGACATATCCGTAATGGTCAGGTCCGGATTCTTGGCGGCTGTGCCGTACACTTCGAATTCCGCAATCTGCCCGGCCGGTGCGCCGGAATTGGACGTTATGTTCAATTGTAGACCTTTAACGGTTGCCGTTACGGGAATCGTCACAAAGTTGCCGGACGCGGGATTGAACGCATAAGACTGTGGCGATACCAAATTACTGAAATTCGTTGTGCTCTGGTCATGCCCGAGCACTTGTATGGTTTGGGTGCGCGAACTCCACGCCGGAGACGGATTGAGCTTCAGTACGATGGTGGTGATATCGTGATCGGTTCCCAAGTCGAGCGTCAGGGTGCTTGGATTGCTTCCGCCTTCCCAGTAGGTTTGGATGTCGTTGTCGTTAGCATGGGTTGCTGCATACGTGAAGGTGCTTGAGGAGGCGGTAATCGGTTTGCCGCTCGCGATGTTGTTACCCGTCGGAGGTGTTGGCGGGGAGATCGATGGTCCATAAATTTCAAACTCCGACAGCTGTGCTGCCGGCCAAGTCGTATTGCTGGTTACGGTCAGGCGAACATATCGCGTGCTCGCTTCGTCAAAACTGATAGTCACCGAGTTTCCTGCTGTAGACGGGTTGAATTCATAGTCGGCCGAGTCCACCATATTTGAGAATGTGGAACCGTTCGAGCTGCCCTGCACGGTTAGCGTTTGTGTCCGTGACTCCCAGGTGGCAGGAAGTTTAAGGACGATCCGGTTGATACTGGTGTCAACACCGAGATCGACTTGAATCCACTGGGGGAACGCATGATTAGTGCTTTCCCAGTATGAACCCTGATTGCCATCGTTAACGTTAGCCGGCCCATAGGTTTGGGATTGACCACTTGCTGTTACAGCTTTGCCAAGCGAGAGGTTGGTTTCGCCTGCGGCTGAAACCGGTGCGGGCGGCCCTGCAGCCGTGCATACGATAGAAATCAGCATAGCCATGACAAGAGGCCATACCACGAGTTTGTTGCGCATGTTATTTTCCTCCTCCAAAGTGTGTTCACACCATACTTTCCTTTCCGATTGAACAAGCGAAATTTTGAAGATATCCCCCTTTCCTAATCCTTTATCCCATTATAAAAATAGCGTCGCATCGGAGATAAGATGTAATTCTACGGAAATCGTATGTGATCCCAGCATCTTTTGGAGTGAAAGCAGGATGAATCAGACATACTTACATTATTAAGCGTTGAAAGCGGGGGGGAACCCGTGGAGAAAGTAATTTTGATCGCGGCAGACAATCAAGATCGGGTTCAGACCGTTATGGAGCTTTTAGAACAAGCGGGTTATAAGGTTAAGCATGCCATGAATTATTCGGAGGTAGTCGCCGTTTTGCAGCGCTCAGGCGCAGACTTGCTGCTTATCGACAGCAGATTGCCGGGCATGAGCCAATTCAATCTCGTGGAGCGGTTGACAGGCAAAAGGGAACAGATCCCGATCATCGTTATCGGAAATGACGGTTCTGATGAAGCAATTCAGGCATTGGAGGCAGGTGCCCATGACTACATCCCTAATGACAGAGATACAAGAGAGCTGTTGGCGCGGATTGCGAACTTGCTGAAACTTTTTCAGACAGGTCGCATGGAACGAGAGGAAGTCATCCGAATCGGAGATCTGGTGATCGATCCTCTGAGCCGAAATGTATTCCGGGAAGAGGAAGCTGTGGAGCTGACTCATCGCGAGTATGATCTGCTGCTGTTTTTGGCTAGAAGGCAGGGCCAGGTATGCACGCGTGAGGATATATTAAAACAGGTGTGGGATTACGATTTTCATACGGGCACCAACGTGGTAGATGTCTATATTCTTCATTTGAGAGAGAAAATCGATAGGGGGCGCAAACAAAAGCTGCTGCGTACGATTCGGGGGACCGGATATAAACTGCTATCGCAGGAAGAAATCAATGCTGCAAGCAAAAAAGACCGCCTTCCGTAAGTGGAAGTCGGTCTTTGATTTCATTCCATAATAACAGTACTACAGTACGCGGCGGGCTTTCAGGTAAGTCTTGCTCCAGTTGCCTGACAGGCTGGAGATCGTTACGCCAGGCTTGCCGTAAGTGTGCAGAATTTTGTTGTTACCCATATAAACGGCAACGTGAGTTACGTTTCGTCCATTTGCACGGCTTCCGCTCGAGAAGAATATCAAATCGCCGGCTTTCAGGTTCGATTTGGATACGGCCTTACCCACTTTGGATTGGGCAGCGGATGTACGCGGCAGATTTACGCCGTATTTTTTAAAGATATGCTTCATAAAGGAAGAGCAGTCAAACACTCTTGTGGTGGACGTGGATGCTCCGAATTTATAAGGTGTACCCATATATTGTTTACCAAAGTTAACGACTTGAGATCCTTTGCTTACCGATGCTGCTTCTACAGGAGCCGGCGGTGCAACAGTAAGAACTGCTCCTACACCCAAAGTTGCGCTCAAGCTGATTACTACGGCCTTCTTAATCCAATGCTGTCGATTCATGTTGTTATTACCTCCAAGCAGTTTTGTTTTTTGCGATGAACCGAGTATATCAGATTTGAAACCGACTATATTTTGGATAATCGGCGCAAACCATTGGGCCGCATGAAATGAAAGCGAATTATTAAAATATCATTAAAAGTAACAAAATATTAAGAACTAGGTGCAATCGATGAGTTAAAAATGAGAAAAAACCCTTGATATACAAGGGTTTTTAACAGTAATTTTGATTGTTAACATGATCGCATCAAAGATGACAAAATAGTAACGATTAGTGATCCTTACTTTGAATAATGAGCAGTAGACCGCCTTCGATCCGGACCGTCCCTTTATCCTCGGCCAGCTTATTACTAACTCCAAGAGACTGCCCCAATCGCAAAGTGGCATCGTGGAGCGGGTACTCGAATCCTTCGAGATTGATCCCGGTAACTTCCGTAGTCAACGGCAGGAGGGAGACATATGTAAACCCTTTGTTCTCGACAATGCAGCTGGAGCCTGTCAGGGTAATAAAATTGTTCTCATCTAATATAGAACACGGGATATGATGCTGGAGCCCACGAATCAGCATGTGGATATTAGCCAGCGTGTGATCCAGGCGCGTGCCCGTAGCTCCCAGAATCATGATGGATTCGGGGGAATGCTCCAGTGCCAGTTCGAAGGCAAGCTCGGTGTCGGTTAAATTTTTATCGATGGGATCACAGTCAATCACCTTGCCGCTCATGGATCGTACTCGATCCATTTGGCCTGGCGAAATGGAGTCGAAATCTCCAACGGACAGGTCCGGTTTGATTCCATGTTCAATCAGGTAGAGGGCTCCGCGATCAGCCCCTATAATGAAGTCCCCGTTTTGAACCTCATCCAGGAATCGCGGTGACAACTCCCCACCTGTAAAGATCAGGACGCGAGTATGGTTCATTATAAATTCCTCCTTTTTCGAGAGAATTGTCATTGAATTCTAGTATAGAGCAGTTTTCATGCTTGCACAATTTTAATAGGCACGGCTACAATGTAGTATGTAAATTGACGGGGGAGCGGGGGAACTGAATTTTGGACATGCATGTGTTTGACGTATTCAGTATCATTGGCACCATTGCGTTTGCCATGTCCGGAGCTTTTGTAGCTATGGAAGAGGAATACGATATTTTGGGGGTTGTGGTTCTGGGTCTAGTCACAGCCTTCGGCGGGGGTATTATAAGAAACGTACTGATCGGCGTGCCGGTTACCACCCTGTGGGGACAGGGCGATTTAATCATGCTCGCGATGATTTCGGTATTTGTAGCGTTTGTGCTGCCGCTCGGTTTGATTCAGCACTGGAAGAAAACGGAGGCACTGTTCGATGCGATCGGATTATCTGCCTTTGCGATTCAAGGGGCTTTATATGCTACGCAAATGAATCACCCCATGAGCGCGGTGATTGTGGCTGCCGTGCTTACCGGAAGCGGCGGGGGAATGGTCCGTGATTTATTGGCTGGACGGAAACCGCTGGTGCTGCGTGATGAGATCTATGCGGTCTGGGCCATGATAGCAGGAGTCGCCATCGGCCTTGGTGTAGCCACCAAGACATGGGAACTGCTTACTTTGTTTGTTGTGGTGATCGTGTTCCGGATGCTGTCCGTGCTTTATAAATGGAGGTTGCCTAGAAGGTCGCTGCACGAGGGCCATCCAGCGGCAGCCAATGGAAAAAAAGTTAGTTCGGGATAATGGAAGGTAGGCAACGTCATTCATGAATATGAAATTTTTCGTGAAATGACGATTAAGTATAGCGTGAAGGAGAGAGGACCATGGTATCCGTTTTGTTTGTATGTTTGGGCAATATTTGCCGATCGCCGATGGCGGAAGCGGTGCTGCGACATAAAATTGTACAGCGTGGACTGCAGGATAAGATACGCGTGGATTCTGCCGGCACAGGAGATTGGCATATCGGAAACGTTCCCCATGAAGGAACCCGAAAGCTGCTGGACAGCTGGCAAATCAGCTACGAAGGAATGGTCGCTCGCAAAGTGGAAAGCCAGGACCTCGTCAAGTTCGATTACGTCATCGGCATGGATGATTCGAATGTGGCGAATTTGCGCAAGCTAGCGGGAGGCGACCAGGCCGCGATTCTGAAGTTTATGGATTTGCTGCCGGATGAAAAGCTGCGCGAGGTGCCGGATCCGTATTTCACTGGAAATTTTGATGAAGTGTACCGTCTGATTGATGCGGGGTGTGACATCTTACTGGACAAAATCATGAAAGAAAAGCTATAATCGATTCGAACAAGCGGTGAGTCAACCGCTTTTTTGACGAAAATAATTGAAAGCGATACCAAGAAGAACGGGCTGCTGAACATAAAAGATGAACAATGCACATTCCATAAAAAATGCGCGGTTGTTCATCTTTTTTTGAAGTGAAGCAAAGGGGGCATATAGCTTGCGCTTACGTTTGCTTCACGGGTATTCTTTTTTTGCCAACTGCTTTAAAGCGTAATGCGTAAGGTCCCGGGTGGGACAGGCAAAGAATTTTGCTGTAACAGGTCATTTATATAGCCAATGGATTTTGCCAATCAATCGATTAGCCCAGGAAGTACATAAGAGCAGCAGGGAGCTCTTTTTGCCAGAAACCCCAAAGGTGGCGGCCGTCTTTTTCAAGATAAGATATTGTGGCACCCCGTTCTTCCAGCAATGCCTTTGTTGAACGATTCAATTCAACGAAGTTATAGACACCTGTATCGGTTGCATAGTTGTCTTCTTGCAAGCCTACAATCATATAGATGTCGAGCCAGGACAAATCCGGTTCTTCCCTGATCATATGCTGGGACTTCTCATAGAAGGCGCCGGACAAGCTGATGATTCGGGTGAAGAGATGCGGGTAACGCAAGGCCAGATGCACGGAGACACTTCCGCCAAGGGAGTCGCCGGCAAGTACTCTTTCGGCAGGCTCTTTGCGCACAGGATATCTTTGTTCGACGAAGGGAATAATCTCTTCGGCGAAGCAGGATAGATAAGCGTCGAAACGGTTTCCGAATGGCGCGTATTCCTCGGTGCGAACTTTGGTGTTCACTTCCACGCCTACAATGATAAACGGCTCCACGCCTTCTTCGAGAATGAGCTGGTTGGCCCAAGTCGCAATGCGGCCAAAATTGAAAAATTCCTCTCCATCCTGACAGTAAACAACGGGATAGCTGAGAATTTCATTGTATCCGGGAGGAAGGTAAATACGCAGCGTTCGATTCTCCTGCAGAAACTGGCTTTCAATCACTTCTTTTACAATGGTTCGCTTCAATAAACGTTCATTCGTCATCATTCGTCACCTTTTTCGGGTTAGTTTTTGAAATGCGGTAAACAATAAGTTAAAATTACCCTGACATGTCTAAGTTGGCTGCTGTTCTATGATGTTTGTCATACTGTTATAGTATTATTCATTAACTGTTATACATACAAACGTTAAGAAATATGAAATTTTATCTGCTATTTCTTTGACGAATGCAGTAAAACAGGTGTATAATAATTCTATAACAGCGGAACTTGATATTCAAATATTTATTGAGGTGAAAAAAATGACCAAGGTTCCTTATGAAGTATATACCGAGGAAGTCGATACTCTATCTGTACTTTCCCCGGATGGCAAAATCGTAAACAAAGATCTTCTGCCTGAATTGTCAGACGATCAACTGAAAGAAATTATGTACCGTATGGTATTTACCCGTACTTGGGACGACCGCGCCGTAAATCTCGGCCGCCAAGGACGTCTCGGTTTCTATGCTCCTGTATCCGGTCAAGAAGCAACGATGGTAGGTAGCGAATTTGCGCTTGAGAAAGACGACTTTGTCTGCCCGGGCTACCGTGATATGCCGCAAATCGTATGGCATGGACTTCCGCTTTATCAAGCATTCCTCTATTCCCGCGGACATCAGCATGGCGGACAAATTCCGGAGGGTGTTAACGTATTGATGCCTCAGATCATCATTGGCGCGCAAATCTTGCATGCTATGGGTATCGCTATGGGCTACAAATTGAAGAAGCAAAAACAAGTGGTTATTACTTATACCGGTGACGGCGGCTCTTCCGAAGGCGACTTCTACGAAGGCTTGAACTATGCAGGCGTGTACAAACTGCCAGTCATCTTCTTCGTTCAAAACAACGGATATGCAATCACGACTCCATTCTCCAAGCAGACTGCAGCATTGTCTATCGCACATAAAGCTGTAGCAGCCGGTATCAAGGGCGTTAAAGTTGACGGCATGGATGTCCTCGCTGTGATCAAAGCGGTTCGTGATGCTGCAGAACGCGGCCGCAACGGCGAAGGCGCAACGCTTATCGAAGCTGTAACATACCGTTTCCGTCCGCATTCCCTGTCTGACGACGCTTCGAAATATCGTACGAAGGAAGAAGAGGGCGAGTGGAACGAGAAGGATCCGATCGCACGTCTTGCGAAGTACCTGGAAGCAAAAGGCCTCTGGACAGAGGAAGATACAGCTCGCGTGAAAGAAGAAGCGAAAGCGAAAGTCAACGAGCAAATTAAAAAAGCAGAACAAACGGAAAAAATGACGGTACCTGGTTTGATCGACAGCATGTTCGAACAAACGCCGAAGCATCTGGAAGAGCAGAAAGCTGATTTCCAATAAAAATGACGGGCCGATGATTGTCAAAGGTTGATCCTGGATAATCATCCGGTTTTGTCATGGCTGCATCAGGTCTGTTTTTGAATAACGTTTTGACATCGATATATAGCCGCAAGGCATAACACTGGAATTTTAGTGAACTGTATTTCTTAAGGAGGAAATGAAGCAATGGCACAAATGAACATGAAAGAAGCGATTCGCGACGCCATGCGCGTTGAATTGAGCCGTGACCCTAACGTTGTCATCTTCGGTGAAGACGTGGGTAATGTCGGCGGTGTTTTCCGGGTAACGGAAGGCCTTCAAAAAGAATTCGGGGAAGAGCGCGTATTCGATACGCCGCTGGCTGAGTCCGCAATCGGCGGTTTGGCAGTAGGTCTCGGTATTCAAGGCTTCCGTCCAATCGCTGAAATTCAATTCGTTGGATTTATCTTTGAAGCTCTTGACCAAATCGTTGTTCAAGCAGCGCGTATGCGTTACCGTTCCGGTGGACGTTACAACTCCCCAATCGTATTCCGTACGCCATTCGGCGGCGGGGTTAAAGCGGCTGAGCTGCATACCGATGCACTCGAAGGTTTGATCACGCAAACCCCGGGTATTAAAGTTGTAGTACCTTCCAATCCTTATGATGCAAAAGGACTCATGATCGCAGCGATTCGCGATAATGACCCTGTGTTCTTCATGGAGCACTTGAACCTGTATCATGCGTTCCGCGCTGAAGTTCCTGAAGGTGACTACACCGTTGAGCTTGGCAAAGCTAACGTGGTTCGCGAAGGAACCGACGTTACGATTATCGCTTACGGTCTGATGGTTCACACCGCAACGAAAGCGGCGGACGAACTTGAGAAGAACGGAATCAAAGCGGAAATCATCGACTTGCGCACCATTTCTCCAATCGACATCGATACCGTGCTTGCTTCGGTTAAGAAAACCAACCGTGCTATCGTGGTTCAAGAAGCGCAAAAATCTGCCGGCGTAGCCGCAGAAGTTATCGCTCAAATCAATGAGAAAGCGATTCTGCACTTGGAAGCTCCAGTGCTTCGCGTGACTCCACCGGACACTGTGTATCCATTCGCGCAAATCGAGGACACTTGGTTGCCTACTCCGGCACGTATCGTGGATGCCGTCAATAAAGTATTGAATTTCTAATAGCAGCAATTTCTAGGGAGGTTTTTCAGTTGGCAAAATTTGAATATCGTTTTCCAGAGCTGGGTGAAGGTCTGCATGAAGGTGAAATCATCAAAATGCATATCAAGCCGGGCGACAAAGTAACAGACGACGACATCATCATGGAAGTACAGAACGACAAGGCAGTCGTAGAAGTTCCTTGTCCCGTGAACGGTACGGTTCAAGAAGTTTTTGCCAAGGATGGTCAAGTGTGCCGTGTCGGTGAAGTGGTTGCTATCATCGACGCTGAAGGCGACATTCCTGAGCAGGAAGCTCCTGCTGAAGAGCAATCGGCGCAAGAAGCTGATGCAGCGAAAGGCAGCGCGGATACAACTTCTTCCCCGGCTCAAGATGCTCCGGCTGACGCTAAACAAGGCGGAAACGGTGGAGCAGCTGCACCAGCAGCACCTAACCATGAAGTTCTGGCTACGCCAAGCGTGCGTAAATTCGCTCGCGAGCAAGGAGTAGACATTGCACAAGTGCAGGGCTCCGGCAACAATGGTAAAGTGACTCGCGAAGATGTTGAAGCCTTCAAAAACGGTGGAGGCCAAGCGGCAGCAGCTCCAGCGCAAGAAGTTACTTCAGAAGCAAAAGCAGCTCCTGCAGCAGCATCCGCAGCGGTGGATACTCGTGCAGAAGAAGAGCGCGTACCATTCAAAGGCATCCGTAAAGCGATCTCGAACGCCATGGTTAAATCGGCTTACACAGCTCCTCACGTTACGATCATGGACGAAGTTGACGTAACCGAGCTGGTAGCGTTCCGTACCCGCATGAAACCGATCGCGGAGAAAAAAGGCACGAAAGTTACGTATCTGCCGTTCATCGTTAAAGCACTCGTTGCGGCTAGCCGTCAATTCCCTGCTTTGAATGCAATGATCGACGAAGAAGCGAACGAAATCGTGTACAAAAAATACTACAACATCGGTATCGCTACAGATACAGACAACGGTCTGATCGTACCGGTTATCAAAGATGCGGATCGTAAGAGCATCTGGATGATCGCTGACAGCATCCGTGACCTGGCTGCTCGCGGCCGTGAAGGCAAATTGTCCCCTAACGAAATGAAGGGCAGCACGATTTCCATCACGAACATCGGATCCGCAGGCGGTATGTTCTTTACACCAATCATTAACTTCCCAGAGGTTGCTATTCTTGGTACCGGCCGCATCAGCGAAAAAGCGGTTGTGAAGAACGGCGAGATTGTAGCAGCACCTGTTATGGCATTGTCCTTGAGCTTTGACCACCGTATCATCGACGGCGCAACGGCTCAAAACTTTATGAACTATATTAAACAACTGCTCGCTAACCCTGAGCTGCTTGTTATGGAGGTGTAACTAATGGTAGTTGGAGATGCTTCTTTAGATATTGATACTCTAGTCATTGGTGCTGGTCCTGGTGGATATGTGGCGGCGATTCGTGCCGCCCAACTGGGTCAAAAGGTTCTGATCGTTGATAAATCGGAACTCGGCGGTGTTTGCTTGAACCGTGGTTGTATTCCTTCCAAGGCTTTGATCGCTGCAGCTCATCAGTTTGAATCCGCTAAGCATGCCGATGCCTTCGGTATTTCCGTGGAGAACGTAACCGTTGATTTTGCAAAAACGCAGGAATTCAAAAACGGCGTTGTCAAAAAAATGACTGGCGGCGTTGCCGGTTTGCTGAAAGGCAACAAAGTGGAAGTTTTCAACGGCGAGTGCATGTTCATCAACGAAAACGAAGCGCGTGTATTCAATGATCATGAATCTCCGCGTTACCGCTTCAAGAACTGCATCATTGCTACAGGTTCCCGCCCAATCGAACTGAAGCCATTCCCGTTTGGCGGACGCATCTTGTCTTCTACCGAAGCATTGAACCTGCCTGAGGTACCGAAGAGCATGATCGTCATCGGTGGCGGCTACATCGGTGCCGAGCTTGGTCAAATGTACTCCAAATTCGGTTCGAAAGTAACGATCATCGAAGGTCTGGACAGCGTTTTGGCTGGCTTTGACAAAGACATGACAAGCCTCGTTACCAAAAACATGAAGAAAACCGGTATCGAAATTATCACAGGTGCAAAAGCTGAAAGTGCTGAGCAAAATGATAAAGAAGTTACCGTGAAATACTCCGTGAATGGGGAAACTAAAGAAGTAACAGCTGATTACCTGCTGGTTACGGTTGGCCGTCGTCCGAACACGGACGGAGAGCTTGGCCTTGATCTGATCGGGCTGGATCTCGACGAGCGCGGTTACGTGAAAGTTGACCATCAAGGACGCACCAGCATTCCTCATATCTTCGCGATCGGGGATATCGTGTCCGGTCTGGCGCTTGCACACAAAGCTTCCTATGAAGGTAAAGTGGCTGCCGAGGCCATTTCCGGAATGCCGTCCGTCGTGGATTACAAGTGTATTCCAGCCGTTGTGTTCACGGATCCAGAATGCTCCAGCGTAGGTTACACCGAAGCTCAAGCGAAGGAAAAAGGCCATAAAGTGAAAGCTGGCAAATTCCCTTACGCAGGTAACGGACGTTCCGTATCCTTGAACCATCCGGAAGGCTTCGTGAAGATCGTGGCTGAAGAAGGAACAGGACTTATTCTCGGAGCGCAAATCGTAGGTCTGGAAGCTTCCAACCTGATTGCAGAGCTCGGTCTTGCGATTGAGATGGGCGCTACGCTTGAAGATGTAGCCTTGACCATCCATGCGCATCCGACGCTTGGCGAAATCGTAATGGAAGCTGCGGAATTGGTTATGGGTCATCCGATCCACATCATTGCCCGTTAATCCAAGACGTATTTGCGAGTCATTATATATTCGGCCAGGAGGCAGAGAACGCGCAGGCGGTTTCTGCCTCCTGTTTTTTTGTGTGGATATGCCAAGTGATACCGAGCCTCTCTGCGCAGGGTTATTTTAAGCATCCCAAACATTCCACGAACATGATAGACTGTTGATATGAGATTCTAGTGAGGTGACTATACATGAAACAATATTTGGAGCTGCTGCAAGACATACTTGAACATGGAGTAGAGAAAGGAGACCGCACGGGAACGGGAACGTTATCCGTATTTGGAAGACAACTGCGTTTTGACCTTGCCAAAGGCTTCCCTCTGATGACAACCAAGCGGATTCACCTGAAATCGGTAATACATGAGCTTCTGTGGTTCTTAAGCGGGGAAACAAACATCCGGTATCTAAAAGAAAACGGCGTGCGGATATGGGACGAGTGGGCGGATGAGAACGGTGATTTGGGGCCGGTTTACGGCTCGCAGTGGCGAGCCTGGGAAACGCCGGATGGACGCCATATCGACCAGATTGCCAATGTCATCGATTCGATTAAAAACAATCCCGACTCCCGGCGGCATATCGTCAGTGCCTGGAACGTGGCAGAGATCGATAACATGAAGCTGCCTCCATGCCATTTTGTATTCCAATTCTACGTGGCGGGCGGGAAACTCTCCTGTATGCTTACCATGCGTTCTGTGGACAGTTTCCTCGGACTGCCGTTCAACATCGCGAGTTATGCGCTGCTTACCCATATGGTTGCCCAGCAGTGCGGCCTGGAGCCGGGTGAATTCATCTGGTCCGGGGGCGATGTGCATATCTATTCCAATCATATGGAACAGGTCAAAACGCAGCTTGAACGCGAGCCTTATGAGCTGCCTAAGCTGGTCATCAAGCGCAAGCCGGAGAGCATTTTTGATTATACATTCGAAGACTTTGAATTCGAGGGTTACCAGTATCATCCAACCATTAAAGCGACCGTAGCTGTGTAAATAAAAAGTTGTGACCCATATTCGGTAAAATCCATTCGTACAAGGAAGGAGTGAGTGTGCAATGATATCCATGATATGGGCAATGGGCAAGGATCAAGTGATTGGGCTGAACGGTACGATGCCTTGGCGTTTGCCGCGGGATATGGCCTTCTTCAGGGAGAAAACCCTGCATAAAACCATTCTGATGGGGCGCAAGACTTGGGATTCCTTTGGCAGCAAACCGCTGCCTCACCGAAAGAACATCGTGCTCACGAGAGACAAAAGCTTCGCGGTGTCGGACGATCAGGGCATCGTGATCCATGATATGGATGAAGCCCTTCCCTACGCGGAGAACGAAGAGCTGATGGTCATTGGCGGATCGCAGATTTATGATTTGATGCTTCCGAAAGCGGATCGACTGTACTGTACGTTTATTGATGAGACTTTTGAAGGGGATACGTTCTTCCCCGAAGTGAACTGGGATGAATGGGAAATTATCGAAGAAATTCCCGGCATAACGGACGAGAAAAATCCGTATGCCTACCGGTTTGTTACGTTTGAACGAAAATAAAGAGCTTGATGGTGAGCTTACAAGGGATAGACATACCCTAATCCATTCATGTTGACAACGCTTTGATAGTAGGATAATACAAATGATCATGCATATAGTCCATTTAACAGGAGAAAAGCGAAATGCTACTATATTTTTAATGTTTATACAAATCGCTGCTTAAATAGCCGCTAATCGTGGGGGTTCAAGCTCTGATAAAAAATTTTTTAGCATAAATAGAAAAAATAAATCAGACTGAAACCTGTTTCTTGGGTCATCTGAAGATCGATGTCGGATGATTTATGATATGATAAATTGTACATGGTAACCAGCATGGATAGAACGGATGGGGGTAAAAGCAGTATGTCTACACCAACAGGATTTATGGAATATCAGCGCCAGCTTCCGGCAGATCGGAGCCCGGCAGAACGAGTTAAAGACTGGGAAGAGTTTCATAAACATTTAGAAGAAGAAGAGCTCCAGACCCAGGGAGCACGCTGCATGGACTGCGGTACGCCATACTGCCATACAGGAATCGATATGCTCGGCGGCACTTCGGGCTGCCCGATTCACAATCTGATTCCGGAATGGAACAATCTTGTATATCGGGGCTTATGGAGAGAAGCTCTGGAGCGTCTCCACAAAACAAACAACTTCCCTGAGTTTACCGGACGCGTATGTCCTGCCCCTTGCGAGGGTTCCTGTACCGTCGGTTTGATCGGGGAGCCGGTTACGATTAAATCCATCGAGCAAGCGATCATCGACAAGGGCTTTGAAGAAGGCTGGGTTGTTCCCGAGCCGCCGGCGAAGCGAACGGGACGTCGCGTAGCCGTTGTCGGTTCCGGTCCGGCAGGGCTGGCTGCGGCTGCTCAACTGAACAAAGCAGGCCATTCCGTAACCGTCTATGAACGTGCCGACCGTATCGGCGGCCTGTTGACTTACGGGATTCCATCCATGAAGCTGGACAAGGGTATTGTTCAGCGCCGTGTAGATCTGCTCGCGGCTGAAGGCGTCGAATTCGTTGTCAGCACCGAGATCGGCAAGGACATTCCCGCCAAGCAGCTGATGGAAGACTATGATGCCGTTGTCCTGTGCGGCGGTGCTACAAAGCCGCGTGAATTCAATATTGAGGGCAGTGACCTCAAGGGCATTCACTATGCAATGGATTATTTGAACGGAACCATCAAGAGTCTGCTGGATTCAGGTCTTGAAGACGGCAACTACTTGTCGGCAAAAGACAAAGACGTTATTGTCATCGGCGGCGGCGACACCGGCTCCGACTGCGTCGCTACAGCGCTCCGTCACGGCTGCAGCAGCGTCACCCAGTTCGGTACGCATAAACAGGCTCCACTGCAGCGCGACCCAATTGCAAACCCTTGGCCGCAGTTCCCGAATGTGTACACGCTCGATTACGCACATGAGGAAGCGAAAGCACTGTTTGGCAACGATCCACGCGAATTCTCCATTATGACGACGAAATTTGTCGGGGATGAAGAGGGCAATCTGAAAGAGCTTCATACCGTTCAAATCGAGCGTATTGTAGATGAAACCGGCCGTAAAGTGTATCAACCGATTCCGGGTACGGAAAAAGTATTTCCTGCTCAAATGGCGTTTATCGCCATCGGTTTTGATGGACCGGAGCATACGCTGGTCGAGCAGCTTGGACTTGAAACGGATCGCCGTTCCAATGTGAAAGCACTGTACGGCAAATATACGACCAATGTGGATAAAGTATTTGCCGCTGGAGACATGCGCCGCGGACAAAGCCTCGTGGTATGGGCCATCAACGAAGGCCGCGAGGTGGCGCGCGAGGTAGACAAATATTTAATGGGTGCGACCGTACTGGTTTAATCCTTCTCCTAAATATGCTATCATACTAATAGTAGTTAAAAGGACTTCGCGAGAGCGAAGTCCTTTTTGGAGTTAGCCACCGCGACATGGTTACTCATCGGGGAGGAGAATGTCATTTGAAAACGTTGGTCATTGCCGAAAAGCCGGATATGGGACGGAACATCGCTGCGGTCATCGAGCCGCGGGCCAAGAATAACCGTACATATCTTGAAGGTGAGCAATATATCATAACTTGGGCTATCGGACATCTGGTTGGGCTAGCGGAGCCGGATGCATATGATCCGAAGTACAAACGCTGGAATTTACGGGACCTGCCCATCATTCCGGAGCAATTCAAAATCATCCCGAATCCGAAAACCAAGGATCAGCTGAAGGTCATTGGAGAGGTCGCCAAGCGCTGCAGCCATATCGTAAACGCATGTGATGCGGGGCGAGAAGGACAATATATTTTCGCTCTGATCCAACAGCAATTAAAACTTAAACAGCCTGTAAAAAGACTATGGATTTCGGATTTAACGGCGGAAAGCATCGCCCGTGGCTTCGCGGAGCTGAAGGATGGGGTTGAATTCGAGAATTTAACGCAAGCTGCGCGCGCACGCAGTGAAGCCGATTGGTTGATCGGCATGAATGCGTCGCGTGCCTTTACAACCCGTCATCAGACATTACTATCGGTTGGACGGGTCCAGACGCCGGTTCTGGCTCTAATCTATGATCGGCAGAAGGAAATCGAAGCCTTCGAATCGCAAACGTTTTACGATGTGAAGGCCGTGTTCAAACAAGAGCAGCTGGAGTATAACGGAACATGGCAGGGAGAGCGGCTGACCTCTCAGGAGAAAGCAGAGGCGATTGCATCGAAGGTCAATGGGAAGAATGGGGTTATCACCAAATATGAGGTCAAAGAAACGAAAGAATATCCGTTTAAATTGTATGATTTGACCCTTCTTCAGCGTGAAGCCAATGCCAAATACGGATACTCTGCCAAAAAAACGCTGGATCTCGCGCAAGCGTTGTATGAGCGTCATAAGGTGATCTCATATCCGCGTACCAACTCCAATTATGTGAATGAACAGAATATCGAAGGCATGCACAAGGCACTTCATATGTTGAAATCAACCTCCTATGCATCGATGGCTGAAGGAGCGGATCCTAGCCGGGTGCAGATTAACAATAAAGCGGTATGTAATCCGCAGCGGGTTGAGGATCACCATGCCATCTTGCCGACATTAAAGCGTCCGGGCACACTCAGCAAGGAAGAGCAGCATATTTACGATCTGGTCATCATCCGGTTCTTGTCGCATTTCTACCCGCCGGCGATGTATAAGCAGCATACGGTACTCACCGAGGTAGAGGGTGAAACGTTCAAGACGGGAATCAAGGAACTGCTATCGCTTGGCTGGAAGGTGCTGATTGCCCAGGACAAAGAGCAGAAGAAAGCCAAATCTTCCAAGAAGGGGAAAGAGGACGAGGAAGAGGAGACCCAGGAATGGAACGACCGTTCCTTTGATCTGTCTCCCGATATGCCGGTACACTGCAAAAAATCCGAAGTGAAAGAAAAGGCAACCCAACCGCCAAAGAGTTATACGGAAGGAACCTTGCTGAAGGCGATGGAGAGTGCCGGAAAATCCATTGAGGATGAAGCGCTTCGGGATGCGATGAAAGACAGCGGGCTGGGAACGCCGGCAACCCGGGCAGCGACCATCGAGCGCTTGAAGAAGGTCGGATATATTACGATGCAGGGCAAAAGAATCACCGTTACCCAAAAAGGAAGGACGGCGGTGGAGTTGATCCGGCATGCAGGCGTAGAATTACTTGCTTCGCCTGAGATGACTGGTCAATGGGAACGTCGCCTTCACCAAATATCCAAGGGCGAGGCTTCCGCAGACGTGTTCATGCAAAACGTGCAGAAGTTTACCATTTCGATCATCAATAAGGTATCCTCCCAGCGCCCGGCGCCTTCGTCATTATTCGGCGGGGATGAGGACAAGTCCAAAGGCAGAGGGAAGCGAAGCGCGGGAAAAGCTGCCGCAACTTCGCGTGACAAGGAAGAGGGTGCGGCTAAGCGGACTCCGAAATCAGATGCCTCTACTCCAAGCGAAACGTCGTCCGTACGCTCTTCATTAGGCCGATGCCCTAGACCCGGATGTGAAGGGCATATTATTGAAGGGCGCAAAGGTTATGGCTGCGCGAATTTTAAAACCGGCTGCAGCTATGTCATCTGGAAGGAATTTGCCGGTAAACAAGTTTCGCATGCGATGCTGAAATCCTTGCTGCTTCAAGGCAAGACCCAGGTGTTATCCTTTAAAAACGAGGACGGCAGCACGTATAAAGGCAGGATTGTCTTAGCTGCTGAAGGGAACGGAAAGCTTGCTGTTCAGGCAGAGGACTCGAGTGAAGCCGTGAAATCGTGAGACGGCACAGTTAAATAAAAAACCGAGCCCATCAGGGAGTTGCTCCTTGATATCGGCTCGGTTTATTTTGATTAATCCAAATGCTCTTCAATGACCTCGGGCACTTCGGTCAGCGCCGAAACGGTATATAACACATTATGCGGCTCTTGCTTCAGCTCGACCAGGTTATATTGCCATTCGCGCTGTTGTTTGATATAGATGCTGTTGATGCCAGCCGTTAGTGCCGGAATGACATCCGTGCGAAGCGAGTTGCCGATCATCCACGTATCGGAACGGGAGAATGTCCCCATCGTGAGGATTTCTTCCAATGCCGAAATATTTTTATGCTGGCGAATGTAGATACGGTCTTTGAAGTAATCGGCCAGCTTCATCTGTTCGATTTTTCGTTTCTGAATTCTGGTCTCGCCTCCTGTATAGAGGTGGAGGCAATGTCCATCCTCCTGAAGCTTCTCGAGCGTCTCGACCATGCCGGGGTAGGCTTCGATTTCCTGCTCATACACACTGAGTCCTAACTCGTAGAGAAGCTCCTCTTCCTTGCGCGAGCTTTCTCTTCCGTGAATGCGGCCGAAATAATGATACGTATCGATAAGGGACTGGGGAAAGTTCGCACTTGCAAATCCCAGCTTATCGATGCCGGCTACGTCGATCTCCATTTGCTTGGTCCGGACTTCTTCAGTAGTCAAGCCAACATGTTGAAACCATTCGGTCATCCACTCGAAGTAATCACCGAGGATCAGATTGAAATATTTGTTGCAATGTATTAATGTGTCATCCATGTCGAAGATAATATGCTGCGATGTTATACTCATGGTTCACTCCTTCTTGCTATGAAAGTCGAATGTAAGTCTCCAGGAACATCTGAAGCTCGGCAGCCCCATCCGGCCGCAGGCTGAATCTTTCGTTATTCTCGGACTTCAGATGGGAGCGCAGCAAGCCTGCCGCCCTCAATATCATCAAGTGGTGCATCAATTCCTCATAAGGCTGACCCAACTCGGACGCCATTTCGGACACGGCCTTCGGCTCATCTGCAATATATCGCAGGAGACGGAGACGCTCCGGGTCCGCGAGTGCCTCGGTCATACGGAGGAGAACGACGGGCGGCTCATCTTCCTCTTCTTCCGGAATATCAATAGGATACTGCAGCAGGAGTACGTTCTCATAGAAGCAATAGGTATTGATCGGCCGGAAATGCGTGCCCGGGAATAAGACTACGTTCTCCTGAGGCACGTCGTCCAGTATAACCCCGCTTGAGGCATATTCGATCAAGTTTTCGTCGTCCATTTTCGGAAGGAGCATTCGTTTCTCTTCGGCATCTTCTTCCAGAAGCTGGTACAGGTCAGGCTCCACTTCTGAGAAGTAGTGCTCGTGCCAAAGCTTCATCAGCGGTGTATAGTTTTCTCGAATTCTAGATGTTTCATCCAGTGAGAGGGACGGCAAGTGAGGCTGAAGCAGGTCATGCAGCTCTTCCACGGCGGAAGATTCGATCCAATTCAGAAAATCCGGGATTTCAAGGTGTTCTCCCCGAAGCATGATCAAAGCGTATAACACATCATAATCTCCGAGTGGCCATGAACGGGCTCGACTGAACTGGACACGAACAGGCTGAGGTAAACGCTCGTCCATCTCCGTTATCAGCTGTTTTCCGATATCCAGATTATCGGTCCATTTCCTTGTTGCATATATCATGAAGCTGCCCAGCAGCTCGTACACCATAGAGACATCGATACTAACTTTATATTTCATTAACGGATACCCTCCCAATTGATGGCATTGTTATTATTATGGCTTGTATGGATTGGGCTTGTCCACTATAATGTTCATTTGACTGTTTAAATTCATCGTTTTTTCACATTAGAGGAGGACTATATTTCAGTGACAGAAGCTGTAACCCCCCGTCAGGGGAGAACTCATTATTTCATTTTAATTGCCGTCGTGGTTGCGGCAGGTTTAAGTCAGGGACTGTTATTACCGGTTCTGGCTATTTTTTTGGAACGGATGGGCATCTCATCCTCCATGAACGGATTGAACGCGGCGGCGCTATATGTAGGCTCGTTTGCCATGACGCTCGTTGCGGAAAGACTTCTCGGGTGGGTCGGTTTCAAAAAACTGATCATTTCGGGACTTGTGCTGGTAATGCTGTCGCTGGTCGCTTTTCCGTTGATTCCGAGCGTGGCCGTCTGGTTTGTACTGCGCGTGCTCGTGGGTATTGGCGACAGCGCACTTCATTATGCGGCACAGCTATGGGTGCTGATGATGTCAACGGTTAAGAACCGGGGGCGAAGCATATCCTTTTACGGCATGTCCTACGGTTTGGGATTCAGTATAGGGCCGCTGGGCATTCCGCTGTTAAAGTATGGCGAGGCGGTACCGTTTATCATTCTGGCGGTGCTGTTCTTGTTCATTCTGTTGATCGTGCTCTTCAAACTTCCGAACTTGAAGCCGGAAAAAAACGAGAATGGGGAGCAGCAGCCGGCTGGACGCTATCTCAAAAGCTACCGCCTAGCCTGGTTTGCCTTGATTCCAGCGTTCCTCTACGGATATATGGAAGCAGGCATTAACAGCAACTTCCCGGTCTACGGGTTAAGAAGCGGGTTTACATTGGGCGAAATTTCGGCACTCCTTCCTTTTGTTGGCATCGGCGGTCTGGTGCTGCAGCTTCCCCTCGGCATTTGGAGTGATAAATTCGGACGCAAACGGGTGCTGACAATCGCCGGTGTTGTGGGCGGGTGCTGTTTCTTGCTCATTCCTGCAGCAGGAACGAATTTCTGGGCAACCTTAATATTACTAACGCTGGCCGGCGGCCTGGTCGGTTCCTTCTTCTCCCTCGGTTTGGCTTATGCGGCGGATATCCTTCCCAGAGTGCTGCTGCCGGCGGCCAACGTCGTGGCTTCCTTCCATTTTAATGCGGGCAGCATAGCAGGTCCGAATGCGGGGGGCGCTATCATGGAAACGGGGTGGAACGGAGGGATCTTCGTTCTGCTTGGTGGATTGTATATTCTGTTTGCGTGTACGGGATTATGGTTTAAAGTCACAACAGCATCAACACAAAAATAGGAATGTGTGTTCTCATGGCAATTGCTTTCGCTTTCTTCTAAACTAGAGAGTAGGAATATGCACTTGACGGGAGAGACGATAACATGATTAAAGTGGATCGGCTGAAGAAAACGATGGGTCCTGAACGCACACCGGTGTTAAAGGATATCACTTTTCAGATGGAGCACGGGGAAATGATCGGTCTGATCGGTGCGAGCGGAAGCGGGAAAAGCTTGTTGATGAGCTGTCTATCCATGCAGCAAAAATGGGACGGCGGCAAATTAACGATTGATGGCGAAGATATGATGAATCCTGCGGGAAAACGGAGAATTCGCCGGGAATGGGCTTATCTTGAGCAGAACCCGTCCTTGAATGTGAATCGAACGGCGCTTAAGAATGTATTGATCGGACAATCCAGCCAAACACCGCTGTGGCGGATGGTAACCGGGATGGTCCGGTCTGATGATTATATGGGAGCTATGGATACGATTGAGCACCTGGGCTTGTTGGACAAGGCCAAACGAAAGGCCGGCGAGTTAAGCGGCGGCGAGAAGCAGCGGATTGCTATTGCCCGCGCGCTCGTTCATGGTGCCAAGGTAATTTTGGCGGACGAGCCGGTCACGGGACTTGATCCGGCTTCGGCCGAGCATGTATTGAAGACACTTAAAACCTTGTGCGAGGAAGAACGTTTAACTGTATTTACCGTGATTCCCTTGGAGCTGGCCGAGAAGTATTGCACCCGGATCATGGGTCTATCCGGCGGAGAGCTGGCCGTGGATGTGACCGGAAGACGTTTAACCCATGGCGAGAAGTCAAGACTGTAATTATCGATCACCAAAGACGCCAGGTGAATGTATAGAAATGAGTTGATACTTATTGAAATATAGAGTGATGCAAGCCCTCTTGGCAGGCTTGTTACTATTTATCCTAAGCGGCTGCACGTTTATTCAGGACCCGGTGTCTTTAATGAAGCGACCGGATTTACCGACGGATAAAGCGACGCTGAATGGCGCCATTCAATCTGCGCTTCTGAAGAAAAAGCTGAATGCCGGTGCCATTATCCGGCCGCGAAGTGACGTGGATAGCAGTTCCATCCGTATTCATGACCTGGACAACGACGGGATTTTGGAAGCGGTCGTCTTCTATCAGACGCCGGACGATGAAGTGAAGATCCATGGCATGATTATGCAGCAGCAAGGCGATACATGGGTGAAGAAGCTTGATTTCGATGGAGAAGGGACGGTATTGGAGTCGTTTGATTTTGTCGATTTTACGAATGACGGCAAGGTCGACATCGTAGCCGGATTCTCCCGCGGCGAAGAGAATCTTCAGAACCTGCTGGCCGTGTATTCATTCTCCGGGGATTCGCTCGAAAAAATACCGGCTTTGCCATATACACACTTTAATATCGGAGACATGAACGGGGATAAGATCAACGATATTACGGTTGTCTATCTTCAGCAGAAAGAGCTCTCGTATATCAGCACCTATCAATATGACAAATTCGAGGACGCCTTTGTCGAGCTGAACAAGCTGGAACTGGGACCGAATATCGAAAGTTATTACAATGTTGTCGCAGGTAAAGTGGCCAAGGACAAAGAAGGTATCATCTTGGACGCTTCGGTTGTATCCAGCTCTTCTTATTCCAAGCTCATTATTATGGAGGAAAACCAGTTTATTGACGTCCTCCAGGATGAACTGCTTACCTACAAGGAGCTGCCTGTCGAGAGCGAGGATGTGAATGATGACGGTATTTTGGAGTTTGGTGTTCTTATGAGGCCAAGCGGCTGGGAAGATCGGCTTATCCTGGATGAGATCCCGTTCTTCACCACGTACTTCCAGTGGGACGGAGAGGTACGGGAGAGCAATGAAAAAGAAGGGCTTCAATTCGTACTCCAAAGGTACTACGATATGAACAATCACTTCTATCTGGACTTTCCGCCAGACATGTACAATAAGATTACCATCACGTCGGAATCCAACAAAAATGCGTATTTAAACTTTGTCATGACCGATACGGGAGAGTCCGTTGCAGAGATCAAATTCTTTTCGACGGCCCAGTGGGAGAAAGCCGAATCCGATTGGGAGATTTTGGTGAAGGAGAAAAACCGCGTGATTGCTTACCGAAGTCATGGCGATCTGAAACTGAGTAAAAAAGATAAAAAGCCAAACAGCAATAATGTGGCTCCTATCGAAAGAAAGGGGAACTAGACCTTGAGTAAAGTGCTCATATTAGAAGATGAAGAATCTATCCGCAGTTTTATTGTAATTAATCTGAAACGAAACGGCTTTGAAGTTCTGGAGACTGGGGACGGCAACGAAGCCCTTCGTATGCTGCAAACGACGCCAGATATCGATATCGCTTTGCTTGATGTTATGGTACCGGGGATTGACGGATTTGAAGTATGCCGCAGAATTCGGGAAACGAACGAGCGGATCGGCATTATTTTTCTGACGGCAAAAGTTCAGGAGCAGGATAAAGTGTATGCCCTCTCCGTCGGAGCCGACGACCACGTAAGCAAACCGTTTAGTCCGACGGAGTTAATCGCCAGGCTGCAATCTCTGCTGCGGAGGGTGAATGTCCAGCGTGCGGGAGCCGCCAAGGTATCATTTCAATCAGGTCCCTTTACGCTGGATCTGATCTCCAAGCAGTTCAAGAAGAACGGGCAGCCGGTGGAGCTGACGCCTACTGAATTTTCGCTGGTGCAGTTTTTCCTGGAGAAAGAAAACACGCCGCTTAGTCGTGATGTGCTGCTCGATCACGTATGGGGCAAAGAATATATGGGTGACCCCAAAATCGTGGACGTGAACATTCGGAGACTGCGCCAAAAAATCGAAGGCAATCCTTCCGAGCCGGAATACCTCCAGACGGTATGGGGACACGGCTATAAATGGAAGGGTCAGGGACAATGATCATCAAAAAAGGCATTCGGCGGCAAATCGTGCTGCACTACTTCCTGGTAGTGTTCATCGCCTTGCTGCTGATTGAGGTCATATTTCTAATCGCTTTACGATCGTATTATTACGATACGGTATACAATCATATTGTGAATCATATTAATACCGCCAACGATTTCTATCAGCCCTTTCGACTGACCTCGTCGGACAACGTCAACCAGCTGAGCGAGATGGTTCGCCATTTTGAATTGTATACAACGGAGCTTCAAATTCTGAATCCGGCGGGTCAAGTGCTCTCAACATCTACCGGCTTCGAAATAGAACAGACCATCAATACCAGTGATGTCACCCAAGCGCTTGCAGGCAATACGAGCCGTTGGATTGGCAAGCAGCAAGGTACGGGGCAGATCGTTATGGCCGTATCCCAAACTGTTTCGAACGGTTTTGAGAAAACCTACATTCTTCGCTATGTGACTTCGCTTGAGTTCATTAACGACAAGCTGATGAAAATCACACTGTTTGCCGTCAGCATCGGAGGGGCCGTGTTAGCGCTAGTGCTTGCCTTCAGCATTGGGCTGGCCAACTCCATCGTAAAGCCGCTCAACAACATTACAACGGTATCCGCGCAGATGGCCAAGGGCAAATTTAACGTGAGAATCAAAGGCGACTATAAATATGAGCTTGGCGAGCTAGCGTCAACCCTGAACTACATGGCGCAGGAGATTGTACGAAGCAACCAGGTGAAGGATGATTTTGTTTCATCCATTTCGCATGAGCTGCGGACTCCGCTCACAAGCATTAAGGGCTGGAGTGAAACGCTCGACTCCGGCGGCTATGATCCGGAAGAAACGAAGATCGGGATGCAGATTATTTCGAAGGAAACCGATCGCTTGATCGGTCTTGTTGAAGAGCTGCTCGACTTCTCCAAGCTCCAGCAGAATGAGATGAAACTTGTGAAGGGTATCGTGAATTTACGGGAGCTTCTGCAAGAGATTATGCTCAATCTGTGGACCAAGGCTGAGAAGAAGGGCATCCAGATCAAACTGGAGACCGACGAAAAACCGATTATCTATGGGGATGCCAACCGGTTGAAGCAGGTGTTTCTGAATATTGTGGACAATGCGATTAAATTCTCGCATGAGAACGGCATAATCAACCTGTCCTTCGCTATGGAAGACAAGTTTGTTGTCGTAACCGTGGAGGATCACGGTATTGGCATATCGGACGAACACCTGCGGCGGGTAAAGGATCGGTTCTTCCAGGTTAATCCGCTTAACGGGGGAACGGGACTGGGTCTCGCGATTACACAGCAGCTCATTGAACTCCATGGAGGCACGATGGAGATGGAAAGCGAGCTCGGGCACGGAACATCCGTTATCGTCAAGCTGCCGCTGCCTGAAGGAAAAATACCGATGGCCGGCGGATTAGAGAACGGTGAGGATGACGTAGCCGGACCGACAGTATAAGCTTTGCCGGGTTACCGGCAAAGCTTTTCTCAAGAGTACAGAATTTATAAGTTTTCAGCCCAATGATATTGTGTTCTGGGTATTGTATTGGGGTCCCCGCAAAGCATTTGGAATAAGCATCATAGCGTAGGCTCCACTTTGTGGGGTATTGTTTTGGGGTATTGTTTTGGGGTATTGTATTGGGGTCCCCGCAAAGTATTTGGAATAAGCATCGTAAGCGTAGGCTCCACTTTGTGGGGCTATTCTACAAGGGGGAGAGCGAAAGTGGGGGACACAGCAGCAACGTTTTCTACTGAGCAAGGTCGGTTTGAATTAAAACGGGCTGAAGCAGAACAGGCAGGGGAGATGCTGTCGCTTCTCAAGGAAGCGGCGGAGGTGATGGAACAGCAAGGGCGCAAGCAGTGGAGTCCATCGCTCTTTTCCTTGGACTTGATGGAGCAGTATCTGGCGGAGCGTGAAGTGTTTATCCTGTGGCATGAAGACATGGCCATCGGCATGTTCACGCTGCAGTATGGAGACCCAGCCTATTGGGGAGAGCGGGACGATCCGGCCTATGGTTATCTGCATCGGCTGACCGTACGCGCCTCGTATCGGGGACTGGAGCTTGGAACGAAGATGATTTCTTTTGCAGAATCGTATTTGTTATCCAAGGGTAAACAGGGTTTCAGGCTGGATTGCGTATCTCATCTGCCAACGCTGAACCAATTTTATCAGCGCCAAGGATTTCAGTTCGTGGCTGAGCAGGATATGGGTGGTCGCTTCGTGAATTTATATGAGAAGCGTTTTATTTCATAATTTTACGTGTTACAAAACCTAAGTCGCATGCGCTTGAGACACAGTCAGCAGGGCACGATACACGAGAAAAAGCGATCCGTCACGGATCGCTTTTTTGTATAAAAGTCTGAAGGGATTTATCTCAGAGCTAATATTCTGTTGAAGAAACTCGTTTAAGATGAAGAGACATTAGCCCGCAAGCGTCCTTTTTCGTATACATCCTGAAGCAGCCGGGACGGCTGGGTACGAATGGTTGGTTTCGGAAGCACGGTCTCGTAAGGTCCAACAACTACAACGTTGCCGGGAGCCCCTTTTACAATCGCTCCATCCTTGATGATCGCTCCCTCACCGATGATGGCATGCTCGATATGGACGCCCTTGCCGATTTTGGCATTCGGCATGACCACACTGTCCTTGACGATGGAGTATTTGCCGATCTCCGCACCGCAGAATATAACGGAGCTCTTGGCTTTTCCTTCGAAGGTGCATTGGTCATGAATCAAGCAGTCTGTGTGTTCCGTATTGCGGTTCCGCGCCGCCGACAGCTTGGTCTTCCATGCTCGGGTATACATAGGCCAATCGGATCTCTCCAGGACTAGCTCGTTTTGGCTAAGCACATCCATATGGGCTTCCCAGAGGCTTTCTACAGTGCCCACATCGCGCCAGTAGCCCTGGAAGCGAAACGCAAGCAGTGATTCTTCTCCGGCCAGCATCTTAGGGATGACATCCTTCCCAAAATCATGGCTGGAATTTGGATCAGCCGCATCCTCAATGAGGTGCTGCTTCAGATAGTCCCAACGGAACAAATAAATGCCCATCGAGGCGAGGTTGCTTTGCGGTTCTGCCGGCTTTTCGGCAAATTCAATGATATTGAGATTGTCATCAACGCTCATGACGCCAAACCGGCTGGCGTCTTCCCAAGGTACTTCCATCACGGAGATCGTGGCAGGTGCCGCTTGTTTCATGTGGGCTTCAAGCATTTCGCGGTAATCCATCTGGTAAATATGGTCCCCGGATAGAATAAGGACATGTTCGGGATTTTGATCATCGATGTATGGAATGTTTTTATAAATGGCGTCTGCTGTACCCAAGTATCCGTCTTGGTGTGTGCTGTTGGATGGAAGCAGAGCAATGCCTTCACGTCCTGTATGTGTTAGTCCCCAGGGTTCGCCTTCACCGATATGTTCGTGTAATGATTCTGCCTCATATTGTGTAAGCACTCCAACCGTATCGATTCCGGAGTTCACACAATTGCTGAGAGGAAAATCGATTATACGATAATGTCCGCCAAAAGGAACGGCGGGTTTTGCCAGCTTGGACGTAAGGGGAGCTAATCGTTTACCTTCTCCACCGGCCAGAAGCATAGCAATACAGTCTTTTCTCTTCATCACGTTTCCCTCCCAATGTATTTTCACGTTGTACATTACATAAACGACATTCCCGGGGTTTGAAACGATTATATTGAAAAAGTAAATTGAAAATTACAAAATTATTTTTCAGGGACATTTTTTATTTTCAACATGGTTAGAATGGGGTAATAGCACTAATAATATGGATTTTTAAGAAAAAGCGGGTGACGATGATTGAACCAAGCAGTTAGGGAAGGAAACATGACTCCGGAACAATTGTATTTATTTCATGAAGGAACCTGGTATCACAGTTACCAATGCATGGGCGCACACCGTGTTACTGAAGATGGACAAGAAGGCGTGCGTTTTACGGTGTGGGCTCCGAATGCAAGGCAGGTGGGTCTTGCCGGAGACTGGAACGGCTGGGACGGTTCCCAAGACACGTTATATAGGATGCCCGATTCGGGAATTTGGAGTCGGTTTTTCCCTGGGATGGAGACTGGAACTTTTTACAAATATCATATCACCGGACCGTATGGAGAAACGTTCTTGAAGGCGGATCCGTACGCGTTTCATGCCGAAATTCGGCCTGCAACGGCATCGGTCGTGACCGATCTCTCTGGTTATCATTGGAATGACGCTGCATGGAAAAGAAAGAACAAATCCCCCTACACCAAGCCGATGAACATATATGAAATGCACTTTGGAACCTGGCGGCAAAAGGAGAACGGCTCGTTCTATACATACCGCGAGCTGGCGGACCAACTGATCCCCTACTTGCTGGAGATGAGTTATACCCACGTGGAATTCATGCCCTTGGCTGAGCATCCGTACGACCTTTCGTGGGGGTATCAGGGAACCGGATTCTATGCGCTGACGAGCAGATACGGAAGTCCCCATGATTTCATGTACCTTGTGGATCAGCTGCATCAAGCTGGTATTGGCGTGCTCCTCGACTGGGTGCCCGCACATTTTGCCAAGGATGCCCACGGGCTTCGACTGTTTGACGGGGCGGCTCTTTACGAGTACGCAGACCCGCAAAAAGCAGAGAAACCGGGCTGGGGAACACTGTCTTTCGATTATGCCAAGCCAGAGGTGATTTCATTCCTCATCTCCAATGCCTTATTTTGGATGGATATGTATCATATTGATGGTCTTCGTGTTGACGCTGTGACAAGCATGATCCGGCTGGATTTTGAGAAGCGCGAAGGTCAGTACAGCCCTAATGAACATGGTGGCTTGGAAAATCTCGAAGCGATATCCTTTCTGCAGGAATTGAATAAAGCCGTGTTTCGATATTACCCGAATGCCTTGATGATGGCCGAGGAGTCCAGCGCTTGGGCAGGGGTAACAGCACCCGTGCACGAAGGGGGCCTCGGGTTTAATTACAAATGGAACATGGGCTGGATGAATGACACGCTGTCCTATGTGGAGCAAGAATTCGATCAGCGGCCTACCCATCATAATTTACTAACATTTCCCATCTGTTATGCCTATTCAGAAAATTTTACATTACCGCTGTCACACGACGAAGTAGTCCACGGGAAGAAATCACTGCTTAATAAAATGCCGGGCAGCTATGAACAAAAGTTTGCGGGTCTCCGGATTTTGCTCGGATATCAGATCACCCAGCCCGGCAAGAAGCTGCTGTTTATGGGGGGTGAGTTCGGTCAGTTCATTGAATGGAAGGATCAGGAACAGCTGGATTGGCTGCTGCTGGACTACGAAAGCCACCGGAAGCAGCTGGCTTACACGGCAGCGTTAAACCGCATGTATGTGGAGGAGAAGGCGCTATGGGAGCAGGATCACCAATGGGAAGGCTTCGAGTGGCTTAGCGCCGATGATCATGAGCAGAGTGTACTATCGTACATGAGAATGGGCACAAAACCTGGCGATACACTGATCGTCGTCATTAATTTTCAGCCTCGGGCATATGACCAATATCGGATCGGCTTACCGAGAGCGGGACAGTACGTGGAAATATTGAATTCCGATCACACCGATTATGGCGGCTCCGGACTGGTCAACAACGAAGATATGAAAGCGGAGAAGAAGGCCTGGCATGGCCAAACCCACAGCCTGGAGATCAAGCTGCCTCCGTTAGGCATGGTCGTGTTAAAGAAAAAGCCGCGTTCCAGAAAATCGCAGGCTCGACAGGACGCTTCACTCAAGGCGGCAGCAGTAAAAGAGAAGACGGCACGGAGAACCAAGCGAAATCAAAGGGGGAAGCAGGATTGAAATTGTTATTTGCAGCTTCAGAATGTGGACCGTACATCAAGACAGGCGGATTGGCGGATGTGATCGCTGCTTTGCCTAAATCCCTTCGTGGCATGGGCGAGGATATTCGGGTGGTTCTGCCCAAATATCGAGGGATTCCTGAGGAATACCGGGAGCGTATGACTCATGTAGGGGAAACCCGGGTGCGGGTAGGCTGGCGCGAGCAGTATTGCGGCATCGAATCCCTGGTTGAGGACGGAGTGACGATCTATTTCATAGATAATGAATATTATTTTGGCCGCGACGGCATTTATGGCTACATGGACGATGGCGAGCGCTTTTCGTTCTTCAACCGCGCCGTCCTCGAGATATTGCCGGTTATCGGCTTTCAGCCGGACGTGCTTCACTGCCACGATTGGCATACGGCCATGATTCCGCTGCTTCTTGAAGATGTCTACCGCCATGATCCTTACTATGCGGAGGTTCGAACCGTATTTACAATCCACAATTTGTTGTATCAAGGCGTATATCCATACGAGGTGCTGGTTGATCTGCTTGGAATCCACAGCCGCCATTTCACAGCGGAAGGCGTGGAATATTACGGAAACGTGAATTTCATGAAAGCGGGAATCGTCTATGCAGATCATGTAACGACGGTTAGCCCGACTTATGCCTCGGAGATCCAGACCGGTTATTACGGATACGGACTCGACGGGCTTTTGTCAGCCCAAGGTTCGAGATTGAGCGGCATCGTGAATGGCATTGATACCAAGAGTTACAACCCGGCGACCGATCCGCACATCGCGATGAAGTTCCGGAGCGGTCTGAATAAGAAAACGCAGAATAAAATTGCCCTACAGGAAGAGTTGAATCTTCCGGTGGCCCCGCATATTCCGTTGATGTCGATGGTGACGCGGCTGGTCGATTCGAAGGGACTCGATCTGGTCATCCGGATTCTGGATGAGCTGCTGTACTATGATGAGATTCAATTTGTCCTTCTGGGAACGGGAGACCCTTCATATGAACATTGGTTCCGGGAAGCGGCCAATCGGTATCCCAATAAAATGTCGGCCCAGATTCGGTTCAATGAACCGTTGTCCCGGCGCTTCTACGCTGGCAGCGACCTGTTCCTGATGCCTTCCAAATTCGAACCGTGCGGTATCAGCCAACTCATCGCCATGCGTTACGGCAGTGTACCGATTGTCCGCGAAACAGGCGGACTGAACGATACGGTTCATGCATATAACGAGTATACGGGGGAAGGGAACGGATTCTCTTTCAAGGATTACAACGCGCATGATATGATGAACACGATCCGGCGCGCAACCTCTATTTACCGCATGCCTGAGCACTGGCGTAAAGTGAGCAAGAACGCCTTGGGCGGGGATTACAGCTGGAACGTTTCGGCGAAGGAATATCAGGAGATATACCATCAAATCACCAAATCCCACGCTTGAACCATAACAAGAAGACAGGGGTGCAAGGATAGCCGAATAACGCTGCTATCCTTGCACCCCTGTGCGTGTTGAAGCTCGATATGGATGCTATGGTGCCAGTTGGTCTGAAGCTTCATATCCCTTATCTAGGAGTGTGTATTACATAAGTTGAGTTTATTAATGCTTCAATTGCCGGCATAAAATTCGATATGCATAAGGTTCTAAATCGATATGCATCGTACCGTTTACCGGTTTTACAGGCTCCTCCGTCTCGGCATCAATCCAATCGGTCGTGATGATAGGATGCGATATGGTGCGTTTCGAGTCGCTGTTGTTCATCCAGACGATAAAATGCATGGTTTCGTCCGCACGCTCGTACACGATGCAAGGATCATGGAGATTCGCTTGCAGGAAACGGAAGCGCCCCTGTCTCAGCGCCTTATGTTCTTTTCGAAGCGCGATCATCCCTTGATAAAACTTATACAGCTCTTGGTTTCGTTTCTTGGGATCCCATTCCATGCATTTCCGGCAATCGGGATCTCCGTCACCAGTCAATCCGATTTCGTCGCCATAAAAGATGCACGGCGTTCCCATGAATGTAAACAGAAATACAACCGTGAGTTTCATGCGCCGGATATCTTCTCCTACACGGGTAAGCAGCCTCGGCGTATCGTGGCTGCACAGCAGATTAAAGACCACTTCGTTGGTCTGCTGCGGATATCGCATCAGAATCGAGCCGATCCGGTTGGCGAAAGTGAGCCCGTCCATGTTGCCGTTAAAGAACTCCAGCACCTTATCGGCAAAAGGATAATTCATGACGGAATCAAACTGGTCACCTTGCAGCCAGATTAAGGAGTCCGACCAGACCTCGCCCACGATATAAGCCTCAGGGTTGGCCTTCTTGACGACTTGTCTGAAATCCCGCCAGAAATGATGGTCGATTTCATTGGCAACGTCCAGACGCCAGCCGTCGAGATTGATCTCCTTGATCCAGTACTCGGCTACACCCAGCAAATACGCCTTAACTTCGGGATTGGCCGTATTGAATTTCGGCATATTTCCGAAAAAGCCGAAGGTATCGTAGCTGGGAATGCCATCCTTGACCTCGCAAGGAAACTGGTTCACATGAAACCATTCCGCATATCTGGATTTCTCGCCGTGCTTCAGCACGTCCTGAAAGGGAGGGAACTCCTCGCTGCAGTGATTGAATACCGCATCGAGAATCACTCGAATGCCTTTAGCGTGACAAGTATCTACTACTTTTTTCAACAATTCATTATCGCCAAAGTGCGGATCCACCTGTTTATAATCAACCGTGTCATATTTATGATTGGAGGGGGAGAGGAAGAGCGGAGTAAAATAAATGGCGTTAATGCCTAGGTCAACGAGATCATCCAGATGATCCAGTACGCCCTGCAGGTCACCGCCGAAGAAATTATCCACCTCCGGCTTGCCGCCCCAGGCCTCGGTTTCTTTAGGATTGGTGGCAGGATTTCCGTTAGCAAAGCGCTCCGTCATAATTTGATAAAACACGGCTTCTTTGGCCCATTCCGGTACCTTGAATACATCGACTTCATGTATGTACGGGAATTCAAAGTAACCTGCAGGCGGATAAGGATAGTCCCATCCGATACCGCTGTCCACCATATAAACCGTTTCATCTCCGGCATGAATCCGAAAGCCGTAGGACAGTCTTTTGTATTTTGGCCTGACTCCGCATTCCCAGTAATCAAACATGTCATCCGAGGCGGCCTTTTCCATGGTGATCTCGAAGTACGTACGGTCCCAATCATATTTGTCGCCGGTCATGGCAACAACAGAATCAATATCGTTTTTTTTGGTTCGGATCCGAAGATGAATGGTTTTTGTATCATATGCATAAGCCCATTTATCTCTTGGAACATGATACAGTGCTTCTAACAGCATGGTTACACCTCCTATATGAGTAAAGCTATAGCTAATTAATAACCAACTGCTGGCTTGCATGAATCATGGAGTGAAAGAGACAGCCCGGCTGGCCTTCATGTATCAAGTACCGGATTTTATGCGCTATTATAAGATGGGAAGGGAACGGATAGATTATGCATCGTCGGAAAAGGGTTCACTACAGATCCTCTTATCACTTAAAATAGCGAAGTGATTTCCACAATATAGATTTTAAAAAGATTCAGCGCTCTAATTTATTTGACGAAATGGTTAAAAGAATCATGAGTAACATAATCCTAAGGGTATGATGAATTGACCATTGTATTAAAATAGTGAAATCGGCGCCATGTGCAAGTTAAAAAAGCATTTGTGCTCAAATTGAAAATCCATGAATTTTCATTGCATATTCATGCATCCTGTTTTATAATGACTCAGTTGCATTTTTTCTATGATTGAATCTATTTGTAATAGTTAGGGGAGAAACGAGACATATGAAACGTAAATTTACAGCGTGGATGACCCTATTCATGGTGGTCGTGCTATCTTTTGGCAGTATCGTCCATGCGGAGGGTGAGAAGAAAACGGTGATTCTCGGCACGAGTGCTGATTATGCACCTTATGAGTTCCATAAAACGATAGATGGCGTGGATACCATCGTCGGATTTGATATCGATATTGCGAAGGAAATCGCCAAGGATCTTGGCGCCGAGCTCATTATTAAGGACACCTCCTTTGATGCGCTCTTGCCGGAGCTGACGAGCGGACGCGTGGATTTCGTTATATCGGGCATGAATCCGACGGAAGAGCGCCGAAAAAGCATTGATTTCTCCGAGCCATATTATGCTGCGGAACAATCGGTTGTCGTTCGTAAGGAAGATGCACTAAAGTTCAACACGCTTGAAAGCCTGGAGGGAGCCCGGATCGGGGTTCAGAAAAGCTCCATTCAGGAGTCCATTGCAAAAACCATCCCGAAAGCCAATGTAGTATCACTGGATAAAATCCCGGACTTGCTGCTGCAGCTGGAATCCGAGCGTGTGGATGTTGTTCTCGCTGAATATCCGATCGCAAAGACCAATATGAATGAAGCGACCATGGTGATCACGGACGCCAAACCAACGGCTGAGAACGATGCCTATGCCATCGGGGTTCGTAAAGGGAACGAAGAGCTGCTCAAGAGCATTAATGCTACACTCGAGCGCTTGAAGGAGAATAACCAGATCCAGAAGTTTGTCGACGAGGCCAGTGACCTGGCTGCCGGTCGTAAGGCAGAGAACCTGAACACATTCGAATTCTTTTGGAAGTACCGTGATTATTACGCCAAGGGAATCCAGTTTACGCTGCTTATTTCGGCTCTTGGTGTGTTTTTCGGTTTCATTCTCGGATTGATTATCGCTTTAATGCGGATGTCGGGTGTAAAAATCCTTAAGTTTTTGGCTACCGCTTATATTGAGATCATCCGTGGTACCCCGATGCTGGTCCAGTTGTTTATTATCCATTACAGCTTGGCGGCGTTTGATATTAAATTTTCACCGATCCAGTCGGGGATTTTGACGCTTTCTATCAACAGCGCGGCCTATCTGGCTGAAATATTCCGTGCTGGCATTCAAGGCGTGGACCGCGGTCAGCTGGAAGCGGCCCGTTCACTCGGGATGACGAAGGGCAAGGCAATGCGTCATATCATTTTGCCGCAAGCACTGAAAGGGGTACTCCCGGCCATCGGTAACGAATTCGTTGTCATTATCAAGGAATCGTCCATCGTATCGTTCATCGGGGTATTCGATATTATGTACCAGGCTCAGATTTTGCGCGGTTCTACCTTTGCCCCGCTTAATCCGCTGCTTGTGGCTGCCCTGATCTACTTTATACTGACATTCGTTCTTTCGAAGCTTCTGGGTGTCTGGGAAAGGAAGTTGAGTGCAAGTGATAACCATTAAGGATCTTCATAAATCGTTTGGCAAGCTGGACATATTGAAGGGTATAAACATCGAGATTGCAAAAGGAGAAGTGGTGGTTGTCATCGGACCGAGCGGCTCCGGTAAAAGTACCTTCTTACGATGTCTCAATTTGCTTGAAGTGCCGACCAGCGGCGAAATTTCGTTCGAGGGTGAGCTGATCACCGCCAAGAATCACAATATCAATGCTACCCGTGAGAAAATGGGCATGGTATTTCAGCAGTTTAACCTGTTTCCTCACAAGAAGGTCATTGATAATATTACGCTCGCTCCCATTCAGGTGAAGGGCGTCTCGGCGAAGGAAGCCGAGGCGACTGCAGACGAGCTGCTGAAGTCAGTTGGCCTGCAGGACAAGAAGGAGGCGTATCCTTCCCAGCTGTCCGGAGGACAGAAGCAGAGAATTGCCATAGCGAGAGCACTCGCGATGCAGCCGCATGTCATGCTGTTTGACGAACCGACCTCAGCACTGGACCCGGAGATGGTGGGTGAGGTATTGGAAGTGATGAAGAAGCTTGCCGAGGGCGGTATGACGATGGTCATCGTCACCCATGAGATGGGCTTTGCTCGGGAAGTGGGAGATCGGATCCTGTTCATGGATGGCGGTAAAATCGTTGAGGAAGGCACGCCGGACCAGCTGTTTGGCCATCCGACTCATCCTCGTACGCAAGAGTTTTTAAGTAAGGTTTTGTAACTTTTATATCTGCATTGTAACAAACCAAAACAGCGCCATACCTGATTGTTTCAGGAATTGGCGCTGTTTTTGTCTGTTTATTGGTAACAATTGCTTGCAGTATAGGTTACAAAATTGTGATATATTCATGTTCGTTGACATACTACATCCGAATGACCAAGTTACATATAAGGAGGCATCTTTAGATGTTACAACAAATGAAATCATGGACTAAAAATCGTGGACTTAACCATAAGATCGCTGGAAAAACTGCAAAATGGTTTACCATTACAGCCGTTGCCCTTGGCTTGACTTTTGCCGGAGGGGGTCTGCAGGCACATGCAAGCGCAGTGCATGTGGCCAAGAACGGCGATACCTTTTATTTCTTGTCCAAACAGTACGGCGTTAACATGGACAAGCTGATGAAGGCGAATCCAACGATTAAAGCAACAAATATATACCAGGGTCTGAAAATCACCATCCCCGGTTCGGTATCGATGAACTCGACGGCGTCTGCTGCACCCATCGCTCCAGGTACCTCCGGGTTTACGCCTAGCTTGAGCGTTTCCTCTGAGAAGAACGTGGTGGAAGCATGGGGCAAGACGTTTAATTACAGCAAAACATTGTCGGTCAAGGCAACCGCTTATTCTGCTGCCGCAAGCGAGAACGGGAAATGGGGTGCTGTTGATTACTTCGGAAATTCCCTTGAGCTCGGTACCATTGCGGTGGATCCCAAGATCATTCCGCTCGGCACCAAGGTGCTTGTAACAGGACACGAGCATCCAGGACTACCGAAAAAGGCATTTGTAGCAGAAGCTCGTGATATCGGCGGGGCTATTAAAGGGAATCGGATTGATATCTTCATTCCGGGTTCACAATCAGCCGTGAAGCAATTCGGCATTCAGGACATCAAATTGTTCATTATCGAATAATTCAACCCATCCTCATGAAATAACAATTCTAATACGGAAGACGGCTAGTCTGGATCAGTGCTCCAGTCAGCCGTCTTTTTTTGTTAGACAGATCTATCTCGACTCTGATACTCCTAACATCTCCGGAAGTGTCACGAAGCTATATCCCTTACTCCGCAGTTCGGTAATAATATCCGGGAGCGCTTCGATCGTTCCGGTTAGGTCCGATCCCACGCCACCTCCGGCATGTTGGAGTACGATCGAGCCTGGCCCGACCGCTGATAGAATGTTGCGCTTAACCTCTTCCTTAGGCAGTCCTTTCCAATCGAGGGAGTCAACATTCCAATTCACGACTTTGTATCCGTTTTTGCGTGCCCATTGAAGCTGCTCTTCGTTAATATCGCCATAAGGCGGACGGATTAGCCGAGGATCCACTCCGGTTAGGGATTTCAAGATCGTATTGGTACGTTCGATTTGGCTTTTGAATTTGTCCAGGCTCAGCTTGTTCAGCTGCGCGTGATTATAAGAGTGATTGCCAATGGCATGACCTTCTTCATGGATTCGTTTCGCGAGAGCGGGGTGTTTTTTGGCGCGTTCCCCCACTGCAAAGAATGTGGCATTTACCTGATACTCTTTGAGGACATCCAGTACTTTCCCGGTAAAACGGGGATCCGGAACATCATCAAAGGTCAGAGCGATCTGTTTGACCCGGGGTCCGCTGGAGCGAAAGGTATCCGGGTATTTTCTCAGCAATTGACTTAAAGACGGCGCATCGTCTGAATTTTGGGTTTTACTGCGCTTGGCATGATCCATGATCTGACCGGACTCCGACATGACGGAAGTGTCCTGGGGGTGAAGTGAGAAACTATGTACAGCGGACGCGTTTGCCGGGATGTCCGGCACCATAAAAAAGAATAACATGATCCACAACAGGCAGCTTCCTGCGCAGTATCGTTTGAACATCACGATCGGCCCCCTTTGCTTTTTAATATGGTATGCCCAGTTGATCGGGCGATTATCCTCAATATGGAATGCGATGTTTTTTAGTTTTCCCGCAGAAAGGTGTATAATAACCGGTATCAGATTTTATTACATCTTGATCATTTGGATATGGAAGGAGATAATCGCTTGGCAGACTTGTTTACACCTTACAATTTCAAGAATTTGACCCTCAAGAATCGCATTGTTATGCCACCGATGTGTCAATATTCCGTTCAAGCTGGGGACGGGATTCCGAATGATTGGCATTTTGTTCATTACGTCAGCCGTGCCGTAGGAGGTACTGGCTTAATTATTGTGGAAATGACAGGTGTCCATCCTGATGGACGCATTACGAATCAGGATACGGGGATCTGGGATGACAATCAGATTCCAGCCTATCGCCGTATTGTGGAGAACGTGCATTCTTATGGAACCAAGATCGGTATTCAGCTTGGGCATGCCGGAAGAAAAGCGCAGGATGCTGAACCGTCGGTAGCCCCTTCTGCGATTCCGTTCAGCTCTCATTACAAAATGCCCAAGGTGCTCTCCGGGGCGGAAGTGGAAGAGCTCATTCAAGCCTTCAAGGAAGGTGCGCGTCGAGCTGTTGAAGCCGGGTTTGATACCGTTGAGATTCATGGCGCCCATGGTTACCTCATTCATCAGTTTCACTCGCCGCTGACGAATCAGCGCAGTGATGAATATGGTCAAGACCTTCCTCTGTTCGGCGAGCGGGTTGTTCAAGCCGTTAAGGAAGTGCTGCCTGAAGGCATGCCGATCATGATGAGGGTATCTGCAAAAGAATATGTGGACGGCGGTTACGATGTGCAATATTGTGCGGAGATCTGCAAACGTTACCGGGATGCCGGTGTCGATATCTTTCATATCTCCTCGGGGGGAGAAGGCCAGGTCGGTGCAAATGGCGGCCCGGAAGCGAAGCCCGGTTATCAGGTGGATCTGGCAGCAGAGTTCAAGCAGCTGTTAAAGGTGCCTGTTATTGCGGTAGGATTGCTGGATGATTACAATGCCGCGCAAGAGGTTATTTTGTCAGGTAAAGCGGATCTGGTGGCGATTGGCCGGGGGATGCTCCGCGATCCCTACTGGGCTGTTCATGCAGCCAAGGCGCTTGATGGCGGACAGAAAGTTCCCAAGCAATATGAACGAGGGTATTAAAATGAACAACCTCTAAAAAATATTTTGAAACGTTTTGGAGCATGCAACGTAAATATTAATCATATACCAGTATTTTAAAGTGAAAGCGAGAGGAAGAGAACGATGTCCATATTTAAAAGATTGCGCGATTTGACCATGTCCAATATTAACGCCATTATCGACAAGGCGGAAGACCCGATTAAAATGACGGACCAGTACATTCGGGATATGACGGAAGATCTTGAGGATGCCGAGAAAGCGGTAGCTTCGCAAATTGCCATCGAGAAACGCTTTAAAGCACTTTATGAAGAGCAAGCTGCGCTTGTCGAAAAACGCACGCAGCAGGCTCATACCGCAGCACAAGCTCAAAACGTTGATCTTGCCCGCCGCGCGCTGGAAGAGAAGAAGGCCGCCGAGGCCAAGCGTGATGAGTACAAAGCAAGCTATGATCAGAACAAACTGGCAGCTGACAATCTGCGCAGCAAGCTGGAAGAAATGCGTAAGCAGCTAACAGCGATGAAGAACAAGCGCGAAACTTTGGTAGCCCGTTATAATGCTGCTAAAGCGCAAACCGAGATAAACAAAGCGATGAACGGGTTTGGTTCTGATACAGCGTCTGCCGGTTTGAAACGTATGGAAGAGAAGATGCTCGCAATGGAAGCACGTGCGGAAGCAAGCAATGAAATGTCGACAAAAGAGAAATCCCTTGATGAAGAGTTTGAGAACCTTGGCAAGGACAAAGTCGTTGAGGATGAGCTGGCAGCCTTGATGAAACAATACGAGAACAAGTAAAAACGGATTCAGTGGTCTAACAGGTATATAGTTTAGGGGGCGAGGGAGAAACAGCAGGGCTGAATGCAGCAGCTGTGCTTCTCCTTCGCTTTTGTTTGATAGTAGATATACATGGGGAACATCCCTTTATGGACGTTTGTCTTTAATTGATGCAGTCCGGGGCTCAATGAGTTTTTCGTATGTTGAATGTGGAGGCTTAGCGATGGATTTTGATATGATCTTGCGTGTATTGCTTTGGACAGCTGTCGGTGGACTGCTGTTGTTTGTTTTGATGTTTGTGGATTCCCTGTTCACGAAATATAACGATCTTGAAGAAGTGAAAGCGGGTAATATGGCGGTAACCACAAGACTGATACTGAAGCTGTTCGCACAAGGGTATATTTTATCCGTGTCGATCGGAACATCATATCATCTGCTTGAAGCGATTGTGGTATCGATTATTTCGTTTATCATATTGTTGGTTCTCGAATCGTTGACAGAGCTCATGCTGCGTAATTTCGGCAAGCTGAACCTTGATAAAGGCACCCGCGAGGGTAAGACGGGATACGGCTTGTTTGCAGGATCGCTGCATGTGGTTGGAGCGTTAATTATTACCGCTTGCCTATAGAACGCATAATGGAGATAGGGGACAGGAAAGATGAGTATGTGGAAAAGAATCAGCAACTTATTTAGTAAGCCGGAGCCGCCCAAGGTAGAGAAAAGCATGCTGCAGCTGGCTCCCGGCGATATTTGCGAAGTGTCTCTGGTCACTTATGAAGTCACGGGTCGCGTGCACAATCGCGGTCGTAATGCAGTCGTCTTAACGCTGCAGGATGGCAGCACCATTGCTTATCTTCATATCGAAGAGCGCGAGACGGTTCAGTATGCCTTGTATTCTCCGATCGATGGACGGCTGGATTCTCCGGATGAGGTACCCTCCATCATCGATTTGGACGATCATGTATTTCATTTGGAAGAGGAATACGGGGGACATGTTTCGATTACCGGTCGCACTGCGTTTACTCAAAGTGGGGAGCAGCATGTATGGCAATACCAATCGGATGATTACAAACTGCTGCGAATTGAATGGCAGAACGGGCGGTTTATGTTGTATGAAGGCGAGAAAGTGATACCGGGGGACGTTCGAGTTATCCGGGCGACTTAGGAGTGGTGGCATGAAGGAACGCTCTTTTATATCTATAAAAATCATATTGGTGCTGAGTTTGTTCGTATCATTATTGAGTGGATGCGGAGCGCCGAATATCAAAGATACCTATCCGCTGGAATCCGTCAATCGAGACGGAAATGCAACGTCCTATGTGTACCGGGCAGCTGATAAAAGCGTTCCCGATGTTGCAGGCGAGCTCATGGCGGCAAATACGCCGGATCAATCGTCTCCTGAGAATAGCGAGCGGATGTTTTTGGTGTATGGGGATGAGTATTACCATTTACAGCAGGATCCCCAGAAGCCGGCCGATACGCTGATCGAAATCGATTCCAAAGAGTATGTTCAGCGCAACTATGATTCAAGTTTCCTGCAAGGGTACTTAACGGCCGTTCTGATCGGGAACTTATTTGATTCGATGGGCGGCGGAGGTTACCGTGGTTATACAAGTAAAGATGTGTATAAACCGGCACAAGGTAACTATAAGAAGCCAACAAGCCAGGATAAGAAGATCGCTCCGCCGCTGACGGTGGACCGGAGCGGTAAGATTACCCGGCGCGGTCAGGATTCTGCCGGTACCGGCGGAAGCCTGTTCCGACGAAATCCGGATACAAGCGGAGACCGCGGCACGATTAAGCGCGGCGAAAGCGGCGGAGGTTTGTTCGATTCGCCGAAGAAATCGTACAAGAAGCCGAAGACCCGAATCGGATCCGGCAAAATCTCCCGAAGGGGACGAAGGTAATGCAAGAAGTTTCAAGCGCATGGTCTGGTGACCATGCGCTTTTTTTGTCCAATCAAAAATACACACCCGGTTGGTGTCTTTCTATATGGCTTATAGAGCCGGAGGGCATGGATGGGACCTGGTGCTCGGTTTGAAGATTGTTCAGAATGTAGTACAGTAAGAATGTCAGTTTTCTTTGAGTCAGAAAGTGAGGGATGCGTTGTGAAGGATAATCATTCGATATCGCCTAAGAAACAAAATCATAAATTTGATCGGCGCGCATTACAGGTAGCAGACGCGCAAGCGCTTGCCGCTTCTTATGCGGGGCTTGGTCAGGAGGAGCTCATTCGGCTGCAGGACAGTGATGGACGTGTGCTTGCTTCCGATGTCATCGCCCCCCACCCGTTTCCGGCTTTTGCCCGTTCGGGCATGGACGGTTATGCCGTTCGATCAGCGGATTTGGCGGTATGCGATCTAGGGGAAAAGGTGTGGCTTGAGGTTGTCGACCAGATCCCGTGCGGATATGTATCTGCAATCCCAATCGAGCAAGGCAAGGCTTCCCGCATCATGACAGGCGCTCAAGTCCCTGAAGGGGCAGACGCTGTCGTTATGCTTGAAGCGACGGAGCTTCGAGTGGAAGATGATGGCCTAACCCATGTAGGCTTCAAGCGGTCCATCGAGAAGGGAAAGAATATCACTCCCCTCGGATTCGAGCTTCAGGAAGGTGATTTGATCCTGCGCCGGGGAACTCTCATCGGGCCTGGAGAAATTTCGGTTCTGGCTACCTTCGGAGTACATCAGGTAGAAGTGTATCGTCAGCCGGTAGTAGGGATTTTCTCAACGGGCACCGAGCTATTGGACATCACCGAGCCGCTTGAACCTGGTAAAATCCGAAACAGCAATACCTATATGCTTGCATCGCAAATTCGGGAAGCCGGTGGTGTGCCGGTGATTATGGAGGCGATCCCGGATGATATCGAGCTTGCCCGCCAGAAGGTGGAGGAAGCGCTCCAGGTGTATGACATCGTGGTTACGACAGGCGGCGTTTCTGTAGGCGACTACGATATTATGGGCGAGCTGGTGACATCCGGCGGTCTGGACATGCTGTTTAATAAAGTCACAATGCGTCCAGGAAGTGTGACAACCGCGGCTGTGAAGGAGGGTAAGCTGCTCTTCGCGCTATCGGGTAATCCGGGGGCATGTTTTGTGGGCTTTCTGTTGTTTGTCAGACCTGCGATCCGAAAGATGCTTGGCATGGAGCAGTTGTTTTTAATCGAATGGACGGCAGAATTGGGTTCGGATTACTCGAAAGTGAATAACTTTACCCGTTTCGTCCGGGGGAGCCTTGAGGTGTCAAATGGAAAGCTTATAGCGACACCTGCATCCCTTGATGAATCGAGTGTCATGATCACGATCAAAGACAGTGGCTGCTTAATTGTGATTCCGCCAGAGCTTCGAGGTGCAGTTAAAGGCCAAACCGTACAAGTTCTCGTTCTGCCGGGAGCCTGGACATGAAGGTTTTCCAAATCTGCGGTTATAAGAACAGCGGCAAAACAACGTTGATTGCCAGCTTGATTCCACAGTTGAAATGGCACGGCACTCGGACAGCCGTCATCAAGCATGATGGCCACGGATTTGAAATGGACCACAAAGGGACCGACACGTACAAATTCCGTGAGGCGGGAGCCGAGGGGATCGCCATCGCTTCACCGGGGCGTACGGCGATGCTGATGGAAACGGAGCTGGAACTTGCGTCGTTGATCCATTTGTACAGCGATTTTGATCTGGTGCTCGTCGAAGGTTATAAGATGCAGCCTTATCCGAAGCTCGTACTGCTGCGGGGAACGGAGGACATTGGGCTGCTGGATCAAGTTGAGGAGATCAGGGGTATCGTGGTGCGTCCTGAAATGCTAAAGGAACCGACGGCCCTGCATGAGATACAGCAGCGGCTAGCGGTTCCCCTGTTTACTTGGAATGACACGGAGCGGGTCACGTCGCTGCTGCTGTCATTATAAACAAGCTGTGGTTAATCTTCAGAGCGGCGTTCAATCGCCTCGGACATGGTTTTGTCCGTTAAGTGGGCGTACACTTCGGTTGTCTCGGTAGAAGCGTGTCCCAGTTGTTCTTTGGTTTTGTAGATATCATTTTGAAGATAATAGTCGGTTGCAAACGAATGCCGCAGCTTATGTACGGTCAGGGATGGCTTGCCAAAACGCTTGGCATATTTGATGATCATCGCCTGAATTGCCCGTTTGGTCATGCGCTGCCCTTCGTTCTGGCCGTTACGCAGTGCAACGAACAGAGCTTTTTCTTTTTTTGGCACCTTGTAGCGAGCCTGCCGAAGCTGCAGGTAATACTCAAGATCGTCTTTGGCTTGAGCACGGAAGTAGACCGGGGTTTTGAAGGTTTCGTCATTATTCCCTTTACGATAGACATGCAGCATTTTATTGTTCAGGTCGATGTCTGCAAGATTCAAATTGACCACTTCGGATACACGAAGACCGGAATTTAATATGAGGCTGGCGATACAGGCATCTCTGACCTTATTTTGTTCATGCGCATAGAGCGCCTGCTTGTTCTGCTCCACATCCAGCCCATATCCTTCGTGAATGTAAGTGATGAAATCCTGAAGTTCTTCTTCTTCCAGTATTTTTCCTTTTAACTTGGCAGCCGTATCTTTGGGTTTATGAATTCGCTTAATTTCCACTTTTGCCATGATGTTACGCTTGAGAAGCGGATAAAAATCCTCATCCTCTGCAATCTGGCTTAAATAATGAAACAAGGAGCGCAGCGATGAGAGCTTGCGGGAAACGGTGATTCTGGAGTTGGTCCCTTCCCGGCGCGTAGTCAGATATAATCGGTAACTGGTAATGCTGTCCATGCGCAGCGTCTCCAGCTCAAGCAGCGTCACCTCTCGGTTAGAGGTTGCTTGTGACAGCCCCTCCGACCGGAGCCAATTAAAGAACGTTTCATAATCCCTTACATATTCAAGCAGGGTGGAGGGGGAGAGATCCGGGAGCTTGTAGTCGATAAATTGCTGTACGAACCAAGGCATGTCCGGCGATTTCTCATCGAGTCTTGCACGGTCGATATCTTTTTGTATATTCATGTTCCACCTCGAATGATTGTCTTTATAGCGATGACCTTTGTCATTAAATACTAGTGTAACATATGGAAAGTCTATCGTGCTTGCATGGGTCAGATCACCGTGCTCACGGATCGATATAACGCTTGTGTTTCACTATGATCGGATATTAAGATGAAGAGATGAAGCATGAAAGTGATAGATGATATGCCCAGGGAGGCGGCAGCATGATTTCAGAACGATCGGAACGCATGGGAATTGAGCTGGTTCCCAAGCGGAAACAAGCCGTTATCGTAAACTTGATGCAATTGTACTTATATGATTTTACCAAATATCTGGATATTTCGGTGAATGATCAAGGGCTGTTTTTACCCTATCCGGATCTGGATGAATTTTGGAAAAAACGGGAACGGAAATATCCGTATCTGATTACGTTTGATCAACGTCCAGCCGGGTTTGCCTTAGTCGAGCGGATGGATGACGCCGCAGAAGCGGACTATTACATGACGGAATTTTTCGTTATGCAGAAATATCGGCGTACGGGTTTGGGGACTTGGGCGGCAACGCGGCTGTTTGATCAGTTCCAGGGACGCTGGAAGGTGACGCAAATCAGCAGCAATATACCAGCGCAGGCTTTTTGGCGAAAAGTTATTGAATCTTATACGGGCGGTCGATATGAGGAATATATTGATCCGGTTCGTCACAATCCTTCGCAATATTTCAATTCCTAGCATTTTACACGGATCGAAAGATCGTTCAACATGGATTATTGAATCTGGGTATAAAGAGATGATTAGGAGGGAGTCGGATGTACTTACCGAGCTTTAATCTGGAAGGAAAAAAAGCTTTTGTAACAGGGGCGGGACGTGGAATCGGACGCGCTATTGCCGTAGGTTTGGCAGAGGCCGGATGTGATGTCGGCTTGATGTCCCGAACCAAAAGCGATTTGGAGGAGACCGCAAATCTGATCCATGGCTTGAACCAGGGTCAAGCATTTGTGCTGCCGGGTGATCTGACCATAAGGGAAGAGATCGAGGGAGCGATTCGCGAATTTGTAGATCAGACAGGACGGATCGATATACTGGTGAATAACGCCGGCATTAACATTCGTACGCCTGCGCTGGAAGTGACGGATTCTGAATGGGACTTGATTGTACAAACCAACCTGAAGTCGGCTTTTGTAGCTTCTCAAGCGGCTGCTCGATTTATGAAAAATCAGGGAAATGGCAGAATCGTTAATATCTCCTCCGTAGGCGGACATACCGCCCTTCGCACAGGCGTTGTCTATGGATCAGCGAAGGCGGCTCTCATCCATATGACCAAGGTGCTTGCGATGGAGTGGGCGCAGTATGGAATTCAGGTCAACTCGGTCGGACCCTGGTATTTTCGGACTCCGCTGACGGAGAAGCTCCTTAGCGATGAAGCTTATATGCAGTCCATATTGGACCGGACACCGCTTAAGCGCGTGGGAAGTCTGGAAGAAGTGGTGGGACCTGTCGTTTTCCTGGCGTCCGAGGCTGCCAATTACATGACCGGGCAAACGCTGCTGGTGGATGGCGGACTTAGCATATATGGATTTTAGCAGGGGAGTATTCTTTCAAACTTAAGAAAATCGTGAAATCGGAATGATATGAAAAAAAAAGCTTTCAGGTTTATTCGGATCGGGTAATGATGAATGGGATTAACAGGGAGGAGAGTGAAGAAAAATGGAACGAAGAGCATTTGGACGTACGGACATGCAGGTTAGTGTGCTGGGATTTGGCGGCGCCGAGATCGGCCGGTCGGATCAGAAGACGGTGGACCGGCTGCTGCACAGCGCTATTGATGCGGGTCTTAACATGATTGATACCGCGGAATGTTATGGCCGCAGCGAGGAATTGATCGGCAAGGCTTTGTCAGGTCGAAGAGATGATTATTACCTGTTTACGAAATGCGGCCATGCTTCCGGTTTGGACTATCCGGATTGGGATCCCATGATGCTTGCGCAGAGCATTGACCGCAGCTTGAAGCGACTGCAGGTGGACCACGTCGATGTCATCCATCTTCACAGCTGCTCTGAAGAGATCCTGCGGCGGGGCGAAGTGATCGAGGTGTTACGAAGAGCTAAGGAGCAGGGCAAAACGCGATACATCGGCTATAGCGGCGACTCAACCGATGCGCTCTATGCCCTTCAAACCGGTGTGTTCGACAGCTTTGAAACTTCGCTGAACATTGCCGACCAGGAGGCGATCGATCTCACGATTCCGCTTGCCATGCAGCAGGAAATAGGAATTATTGCCAAACGTCCGGTAGCCAATGTTGCCTGGAAGAACGAAACGCTAAGCGAACAGGATTATGCTTACCCTTATTGGGTCCGGTTAGGCGAATTGAATTACGATTTTCTCGCGGACGTGCAGCAGGGCGTTGAAACGGCATTAAGATTCACACTGAGCACGCCGGGCGTAGCAACTGCCATCGTTGGCACGGCAAATCCGGACCGGTGGGGACAAAATGCCGCAATACTGGAAAAAGGGCTATTGCCGGAGGAGATTTACGAGTCGATCCGCAACCGCTGGCGAGAGGTTGCCGGTGCGGATTGGGTGGGCAAGGTATAGAAATGTCTAAGATGAGCTTGTCGAGATCTCTCGACAGGCTCTTTTTTCGCGGACAGGAGCGGGTGTCGATATATTTTGGACCAGGTAAGATACAGTTCTAACGGAAGGGCAGTCCTTTGTATCTTTGATATGGACACGAACCACCAGTTAATATAAGGGGTTCCCCAATAGCTGCATTCCGAAAAAGTCATCAGCGGAACAGGACAAGTCATGAACGTAACCTAACAACTTTGCGCAAGGGTCCCTATAATTTAGATCAACAACAAAAAATGACACCGCTTACATCAGGGGAGCCATTTTTGTTCAAATCGAAGTAGGGACAGGAGGAATGAAGAAGAATGCGAAGACATTGGATTTCTGTCATGCTTGTATGTTTGCTTATGTTGGGAGGAATGGATCGTGTAGGTTTAACCGCCGCAGCGGATGGCGTACCGCCAAAAGAATGGAACTTTATCACGCGCAGCGGGGATCGATTGATGGATGGCGAGAAGGAGTTCCGGTTCATATCCATGAACGGCTCAAATCTCACGTATATGCCAGCTCCCGTATGGCATCGCCCTGATCCATGGGAACAGGAGGATGTATTTAAATCCTTGCAGCAAATGGGTGGCACTGTAGTCAGACTTTATACGTTCACGATCAAAGGGGGAACCGCCAATGGGGATCAGCCAAGTCATGTAACCGGCTTAAGACAGTATAATGAAGACTATTTTCGGGACCTGGACCATGTGCTGAGGCTGGCAAATGAGTATCATATCCGCGTCATTATTCCTTTTATCGATACATGGGAGCATGTCGGAGGAATAAAACAGTTTGCAGGTTTTCGGGGGAAGACCGCCGAGGAGTTCTACACCGATCCCGAATTGAAGGAAGATTATAAACACCTGGTTAGCTATGTGCTGAACAGGACGAATACTTATACCGGCATCAAATATAAAGACGACAAAGCCATCCTTGCTTGGGAAACCGGCAATGAATTATACCCGACGGATGCATGGACACAGGAGATGAGTGCTTATATAAAAAGTATGGACTCTAATCACATCGTAATGGATGGACGGTACGGTATCAGTCAGGCTTCCCTTGAGGATCCCAATGTGGATATCGTATCCAATCATTATTATGAGAGCGGAGGAGCTGATTATGCGCTGCGTGCTGCTGCGGACCGAAACTTGAGTTTGGGTAAAAAAGCGTTTGTTATCGGGGAGTTTGGACACTCAAACAGGACAAATCTGACCCGAACGGCTGATGAGGCGATCGCTAATGGTACATCCGGAGCCTTGTTATGGACGTTGAAGTCTCACAACAAGGACGGCGGCTTTTACAACAAGGAAGGAGATTTCCGTTGGCCAGGCTTTCCATCGGGTGAAACCTATGACGAAAAGGCGATTATGTCCATGATTCGCGAAAAAGCCCATGAAATCCGCGGACTGCCGGTCCCGCCGATGCCAGTACCTGACGCACCTCAGCTACTGCCGATCGAATCGGTGCTTGGCATCGCCTGGAGAGGATCTGCGGGGGCGGAATCCTATCAATTCGAAAGAGCAGAACACCTGGATGGGCCATGGACCATCATAGGCACTCAGGTACTAGATAGTGATATTCCTTTTCGGCCTTTCCAAGATACGACGGCTGCGGAAGGAATGAATTATTATTATCGGGTAAAAGGGATGAACGGGGCCGGAATCTCGGAGCCTTCGAATGTCGTTGGCCCCATTACCGCCTCTTCCGTTCCACCGGTACCGGATCAGCCGATGTGGATACCTTTTACCTCAGTTGCTTCCATGACATGGTACCCGGTAAAGTGGGCTGAATCGTATGATATCGAACGGGCTGAAGCGCCAAACGGACCTTGGTCGGTGGTTGGGGCTGATCTCGCGGAAGCAGATCAACCGTTCAAGGATGCGTCCGCAAGCAGCGGCATACCGTACTATTACCGAATTACGGCCAAAAACACGGGCGGTGCCTCGGAGCCGTCTGAAATATTCGGACCGATAACCGTCCGCAACATAGCCCAGCTCGCAGCTTTGACTGTGGATTCAACCAACGGATCTAACGTTAAGGAATATGCCGTTGATGGAAATCTATCCACCCGCTGGTTGTCTCAAGGGCAGGAAGAGAGCCATTTTATTGAAATGGAATGGACGGTTCCGCAAAAACTCAACTACTTAAAAATTTGGAGTGGAGCCGCGAGCGGTGAACAATGGCATATCCGTGATTTTAGCGTAGATTACTGGGACGGAACCGTATGGGTGCCGGTGGCATCCGTTGTCGATAATGACAAGGACGGCTTTTATGGCGAGTATAATGATCTGCACTTCGAAACACTTCAAACGACAGCCTTGCGCATAAATATTACGAAGCCTTCATGGCAAGGGATACCGGTGAATCCGAATGATAAAATCGCCAGGGTTATGGACATGGAGACAGGCTACAACGACGACACGGCACCGAAGGAAGTGAATGATGCGGCGATAGTGGAAGGGGACGGCCAGCTGACCTTGTACTGGACGGATCCGGAGGATGACGATTTCGCCCATGTCGTCGTTTTGGGTGAAGGTGCAGCCGAAGCCGAAGCGGTTCATGTAGGCAAAGGGGTACAAACCGTTACAATAAACGGGCTCGTGAATGGGACGGAATACGCGTATCGAATCCGAACGGTGGATGAGGCGGGGAATAAGTCTCCTGGCGTCACGGTTTCCGGTAAGCCGGGAGTCGATCGTCCGGGTAACAGCTGCCCAGGCGGCGAGAAGCCTGATAGAGGCAAGCCGAGTAACGATCAAACAAACCACGGGAGCAAACCCAAGGATAAACCTGACAAGGATAAACCGTGCAAAGATAAAACCGTGCAAAGATAAACCCGGGAGCGTTCATTCATAAAAGGAAAATAAGTATCTAACGAATTTGGATGAGTGTGTTCGTTAAAGAGCTATTTTCGCAGGTTCCTGCCTGTGAATCAGCTCTTTTTTATTTAAATCCATGAAAAGGTCATGATCCGAACAGTGAATGTCATCAGCGTGTGCTAATCATGACCGCCATTGGGATCTAAAATGTAGGTATACCCGAATGGATCGGGACATTTCGAGTTTACCAACTGGAGGGTCTAAACATGACAACGAAAAGAACATGGACGCTGCCGCCGGAAGAACTGCCTATTATGAACCAGGTTGATGTCGTCGTCGTCGGAGGAGGGCCGACCGGCATTGCCGCTGCCATCGCTGCCGCCAATAATGGAGCAAATACGTTGCTGATTGAGCAAAGGGGATTTCTAGGAGGTATGGGCACGACGGCACTGGTACCTGCCTTTTGTCCTTTTACCGACCATGAGAAGCCTGTCATTCGCGGTATCGGGCTTGAGCTGATGGAGCGAATGAAAGCGAATTGCAAACCTTCTTATATCACGGAATATAAAGAACAGCTGGATTGGGTTCCGATTGACGTTGAGGTATTGAAGCGGGTGTACGATGAAGCGCTGCTTGAGAGCGGAGCCAAGGTTCTGTTCCATACATTTGTTGGACAGCTGGTCATGAATCCGGGGGGCCATGACGTGAACGGTCTGGTGCTTCTGAATAAGTCCGGAAGATCGATCGTCGAGGCCAAGTACGTCATAGATGCCACAGGTGACGCCGATATTGCGGCGCTGGCCGGCGCTCCGTTTCAGAAAGGCGGGCATGGCGGCGAGCTGCAGCCGGGGACGATGTGCTACCTGTTAACCAACGTGAACCGGGAGCGCTTCAGGCAATATATGAGGGATAGCGGTGACACCGGACAAATTCCGCAAGCGGTTCAGTTAGCGCAGAGCAACGGCGATCTGCCTCCCGGCCGGAAAGAAGTCTCCGGCTTTGCCTGGGTGTCCGATTACTTGGTTGGGGTCAACTTCGGCCATGTGTTCGGCGTGGACGGAACGAAGGCGGAAGATCTCACAGAGGCTGCGGTAGAAGGCAGAAAGCTGGTCAAGATCCAGGTCGAATTTCTGCGGAAGTATGTACCCGGATTTGAAGACGCCCATTTGGTCAGCACAGGCGAGCAAATCGGTATACGTGAAACCCGCCGCATCGTCGGTGACTACATGCTGGTTCAGGATGACTTTATATCCATGCGAAGCTTTGAAGACGACATTGCAAGAAATGCTTATTTTATTGATATCCATATGGCAACCAGCAAAGAAAACATGGAAATTCGCCATCTTCCCCCCGGTCGGTCGCATGGGGTTCCATACCGTTCCCTTCTTCCTCAAGGTTTGGCAAATGTGTGGGTTGCGGGACGGGCCGCCTCCGCTGACCGAGTCGTACAGGGCTCGCTTCGGGTAATGCCCAACTGCTTTGCAATGGGGCAGGCAGCGGGAACAGCCGCGGCCATCTGTGCAAAGACGGGCAGTACATCCCGGGAGGTCGATATCAAGCAATTGCAGCGTCTTCTCATCGAGCAAGGGGCCTGGCTGGGCGAGCTTGCTGAAGTTTAGGCGGAAGCGAATCCATTCTTTTATCATAGCGACCAGACAACAAAAGAGAGGTGAATGCCGTGGCACAACATAAGGCTGTCACCGTGCCCAGACCGTCCGGCACCAGCACCGATACGGTCTTAAACAAAAAACGTTTCGCAAACCTCAGGCAATATTGGGATTTGTACTTGATCATGGTTCCTGGTATCGTGTATTTTCTCGTTTTTAAGTACCTTCCGATGTGGGGGATTGTGATCGCCTTTAAGGATTACAGCATATTTGCAGGATTTAATGCCAGCGAATGGGTCGGGTTCGACCACTTTGTACGGCTGTTTCATGATCCCCAATTCTATCAGGTGTTCTGGAACACGGTCATTATCAGTTTATATAAGCTGTTCTGGGGTTTCCCGGGTCCCATCATCCTAGCACTTCTGCTCAATGAGATCCGCAGCATGTTTTATAAGCGGACGATCCAAACGCTTGCTTACTTGCCGCACTTTCTGTCTTGGATCATTTTAGGCGGTATATTGGTAAACGTCCTGTCTCCCGCAACGGGCGCAGTCAATGAAATCATGAAATGGCTTGGATTCGAACCCGTGTTTTTTTTAGCGGATCCGGCTTGGTTTCGATCGGTGCTGGTCATCAGCGATATTTGGAAGGAGGTCGGTTGGGGGGCCATCGTCTATCTTGCGGCTCTCGCGGGCATCGACCAGCAGCAGTATGAGGCAGCCGTCATGGACGGTGCAGGGAAGTGGAAGCAGCTGTGGCATGTAACCCTTCCTTCCATTAAAGGGACAATCATCGTGCTGTTCCTGCTTAGGCTTGGCAGCATCCTCGATGTGGGGTTTGAACAAATATTCGTTCTGTATAACTCGCTCGTATATGATGTTGCCGACGTCATTGAGACCTATGTGTACCGAATTGGTATCGGTCAGTCCGAGTTCAGTTATTCGACTGCGGTTGGATTGCTTAAATCCGTCATCAGTCTGGTGCTGGTCGTTATCGTCAACAAAGCCGTTAAAAGAACGGGTCAAGAAGGGATCTACTGATTATGAAAATGTCAAAGGGAGAAAAATGGTTCAGCGGCATCAATCACTTTGCGCTTGCCTGTTTTGGGCTTCTGGCTTTGGCGCCCTTCATTCACATTCTGGCCCAGTCGTTCAGCAGCTACCGGGCAATTGTATCCGGCGAAGTCTCCTTCCTGCCGGTAGAATGGACGACGGAAGCTTACATGAAGGTGTTCAATGACCCCGGGTTCGTTCAATCTTTTCTCGTCAGCGTGCAGCGGACGGTTGTGGGGACCCTCATCAGCGTAGTCATGACCATGCTGCTTGCGTATCCTCTATCAAGATATTACATTAAAGGCCGCGGTCCTATCATGTTCCTCATTGTCTTTACCATGCTGTTCAGCGGCGGGATGATCCCGACATACCTGGTAATCAAGGAGCTGCATCTGATGAACACCTTCTGGGCCTACGTCATTCCGGGCGCTGTTAACGCATTTCATGTGGTCATCATGAAAAATTTCTTTCAGTCCATCCCGAATGAACTGGAGGAATCCGCAAGAATCGACGGTTCGTCCAATCTCGGGATTTTATTTCGCATCGTAGTACCGCTGTCCATGCCGGTGATTGCCACAATCGCCTTGTTTAATGCGGTCGGACAATGGAATTCCTTCTTCGATGCGGTTATGTACGTTACCGATTCTTCTTTAAAGCCGCTGCAAATCTATTTGCGGGAGCTTGTGATGTCGGGGCAATCGAACATTAATACGACGGATAGCCTGGAACGGCAGCTCCTGGCGGTGGAGTCGCTGAAAGCCGCAGCATTGATAGCGAGCACATTGCCAATATTGCTCGTGTATCCGTTCCTTCAGAAATATTTTGTGAAGGGAATTATGATCGGCTCGGTCAAGGGGTAATAGGACATATTGTTCTTGTATCCGTTTACATTTCGTAATATTTTTATATAAAGGGGCTGAAAGTATGAAATTGCGAAACATGTTGTCAGGATTGGTGATCTCCGCTATAGCGGCCGGTTTGCTCAGTGGATGCGGAGGCGGGAAGGAGGCTTCCGGCAGTCCCGATTCAGGAGAAGTCGGCAAAAGGCAGACCATCAATATTGTGCAGCCTAACTTTGGTCGTAAATTTTTGGACGGTATGAACGAGAACAACAACCCCTATCAAAAATACGTCAATGATAGCGTCAATATCGACGTGCATGTGGTATACCCGCCCTCCGACGGCTATCAGGACAAGCTGAATGTGATGATGTCATCCGGCGACGATATAGACATGGTATTTACACAGGACGCTTCCTGGTTCATTAACATGGTAAACCAAAAGGCACTGCAGCCGCTGAATGATGCTATCGAGGCATCAGGTCCCGATCTGAAGAAGTCGGTTCCACAGGAAGCGTGGGACTCCGTTACGGTGGACGGTAACATCTACGCGGTGCCAGCGGTCAATTATATTCTCGGTAACGATTTGATGTATGTGCGTAAAGATTGGCTTGACAATCTGGGATTGCAGCCGCCCAAGACGCTGGATGAATATGTGAATGTGATGCGTCAATTTGCTCAAAATGATCCCGACGGTAACGGCAAGGATGACACGGTCGGCTTGTTGATGGGGGAAAATCTCATCCGATCGGCGCCATTCTTCGGCTCTTTCGGTGTACCGTTCAATGGTGCGTCTGCGGTCAATCAATGGGTGATGAGAGACGGCAAGCTGGTGAATGCCACCATTCTGCCAGAAACGAAGGAAGCTCTCCAGTTCCTGGCGGACCTCTATAAAGAACAGCTGATTGATCCGGAATGGGCGCTGAACAAGAACAACAACATCGAAGAGAAAGTAGCCAGCGGCAAAGCTGGCCTGTTCTCGGCAACCTGGTTTGATACGCGGGGGCCGATCTTGACGAATAAGACAAACGATCCGAAGGCGGAATGGATTCCTCTTGACTATCCGGTGGGCCAGGACGGGAAGTCCGGCGTCCTTGCCTCCAGTATGGTGATGGGCTACAGCATCGTGCCTGCAAAGAGCAAGAAGGCGAATGAAGTCATCAAAATGTTCAATTTTGCCAATGGCGAAGGCCATGAGCCGATCAAACTCGGCTTGCCTGAGCACAACATATCGAAGAGGGAAAACGGCAAGCTGGTCATGGACTTTGAGGAGCACAACAAGCACGTTTACCGCAACAACATTTTGGACTATGCCGCCCCATGGGATCAGGAGCTTGACTATCAGCGGCTTGATGCGCTCGGTCCTGAATTCAAGCTAAAGGATAACGTGACACGGATCAGCAGCAACCTGATCCAGAACGAATACAACGGACCCCCGACGCCAAGCATGGGCAAGAACGGGGTGCAATTGACCAAGCTGATGCAGGAGACATTTACGAAGATCATCATGGGGACTGTGCCGGTCGAAGCATTCGATCAATACGTGCTGCAATGGCAGAGCCAGGGCGGTGAATCCATCACCGCTGAGGTGAACGAGAATTATGCAAAGATGAACAAATAAGCTGAATAACAAAGTGAAGGGGCTTCCAATAGAGGCGCCTTCACTTTGATTTATGTAGACAAGGATGATGCTGAATGATCAGAACATGGAAAAACCGTTTCAGGCAATCGATTCAGCTGCGGCTTACCGGTTATTTTATTCTGATCCTTATCCCCCTCGTTGTGATATCGACCTTTTCCAATCATCGCTCGCGCACGATTCTAAAAAATCAGATTGGCGATCGTACGCAAAGCGCCATGCAATCCGTTGTCCATTATGTGGACCTTACGATGCAGGGGGTGTATGAGCTGACAACGGTCCTTGCGAACAATTATGACATTAACCGCAGATTCGAATATGCCGGCAAAGTACTCACGCCGCAGTCGATTTTGGATTTCCAGTGGATTGATCAGCAAATCGCCGCCATCTCCTCTGTTAACCGGATGGCTCCGAAGGCGTCCTTATTTCATTATGATTCCGGCATATTATTGTCAACCACCGGATATCAAAAAGAACAGAATCCAGAGCAGCTGGAATGGGTCAAGCAGGCCATCGAAGCCGATGGGAAAATCACGTTATTCTTCCCGGAAGAGAACCGGTACAATGCGAACCATATGATAGACCCGATCTATAACGAGAACGTCATGGTGGTTATGAGGCGAATGAGCTTGCTCAATCCTGAACGGAACAAAAATATCGTTATACTGCCGCTAAGCAAGGATTATTTTGTGAGCCAATTGAGGCGTTTGCTTCCAAGCAGCCGTGCAGAGGCTTTTCTGTTTACTCAGGACGGGAAATTAATTGCTACGACGACAAGCAGCACTGCGACTCCTCCCTCCTGGCCGGACGAACGCAAGGATCTGATTGCAGGCCATCTCCCGGGTTATCCTGAGCGGATGCTTATGGTTCGGGTAACGTCACAGGACTCGGGCTGGAAACTCGTCATGGTACAGCCCGAGAAGGATATTTTGCAGGAATCGCATACGTTGCAAGGGTGGACGTACTTGATCATCGCCGTAAGCGTGTTGATATCGTTATGGATATCGTGGATCGTTTACAGCGGCATATCCAAACCGATGAAGAAGATGGTAGCCGCGATGAAGGAAATGAGGAGGGGGCAGCTCGATACCCAGATCATCCATCGAAGGGAGGATGAGTTCGGGTATGTCATGGATACGTTCAATCATCTGGCCAGTGCGCAGCGGCACCTGATCGAAGATGTGTATGAGAAGCAGATATTGCTGACGAAGACGGAATTCAAATTGCTGCAGTCGCAGATCAATCCTCATTTTCTGTACAATACGCTGGATTCGATCTATTCGGCAGCGGTATTAAGCGACGCCGACGATGTGGGAGAGATGGTCATCAATTTGTCCAAGTTTTTGAGATACAGCCTGGGTAAGGGAAAGGAACACTACACGGTCTCGGAGACATTCAACCATCTGACCTATTATATTAAAGTGCAGCAGAGACGATTTGATTTTGAAGTCACTTATCGGATGGGAGAAGGTACGGAAGATATCCTGCTGCTTAAATTGCTGCTCCAGCCGTTAGTGGAGAATGCGATTTTGCATGGGCTTGAGCGCAAACACGGCGGCCGGGCACTCGAAATTTCTGCAGTGAACGACGGGGAATGGTTCGTTGCCGAAGTAAAGGATAATGGTGTTGGAATGGCGCCGGATCGTCTGCAGTATATTCAACAGCAACTGGATGGAATCTCCATGATGAATTTGGATCTCTCAGCGGGAAGGGACCGGATGGACGCGGAATTATACGGTTTGAGAAACGTGAAATCCAGGCTGAAACTGCACTACGGGGAGAAGGCAGATCTAGTGATTGATAGTGATGAAGTGGAAGGAACGCGTATTCGATTGTATATACCGCGGGTTGAATGCGGAAGTATCCGGTACATGGAGGGGGACGGGGCATGAATTTAATGATCGTGGAAGATGAGATCGGTATCCGGGCAAGAATGGCGGGAACCATCCCCTGGGAAGAGAACGGCATCGACGTGGTTGCTCTTGCGGAGAATGGGAGTGAAGCGCTTCAAATGATGGAACGGACCCGCCCGGATATCATTGTGCTGGACATTCGGATGCCGGAAATGGATGGACTCACATTGGCGAAGCGGATTCACGAGTCCAACGAAATGGTGAAAATGATCATCCTCAGCGGTTATGAACATTTTGAATATGCACGTTCTGCCATGGAGTCCGGCGTACTCAAATATCTGATTAAGCCTGCAAGCAATGAGGAGATCCTGCAGGCCGTTCTGGAGGCGGCAGCTATCCTGAAAAGCGAATTGGAGAAGCGGCATAACTATGAGATGCTGTTCTCGAAATGGAGGAATCATCTGCCGAGACTGCAGGAAACTTTTTATAATAATTGCATTTCCGGTGCCTTTGCCGATTGGGAATATGAAAGCCGAAGCAAGGAATTGTTGATCCCGTTTGAAGCGGAACGACGATTATCCGTTGTTGTCTTGGAGCCGGATCCATTGATTGACGGGGGGAGATTTCGGGCAGAGGACACGCCGCTGCTTCAATTTTCACTGCGAAGCATTGCGTTTGACGTGATATCAGGCATGGATTCCGAATTGTTTCAGGATGCGAAGGGCTCTACGGTCATTATTTTTCATAGCAGACCGGAGGAGGTCCCAGGTGAATTCCAGCTTCGTGTCAGCTTTACCACAACCAAAGTGTTGTCCACGTTAAAAGAGTGTCTGAAAGTGACAGCTAGTGCGGGAATCAGCAGTATCGCGACTGGACTGCAGCATCTGCCCATGTTATATGCCCAGGCGCAGAATGCACTTCGGAAAAGAGTCGTATATGGACATGACCTTGCGATCCCTTATGCGGATGAACTCGGGGAAGATGGTTCGGCGAATTTAACGATTGCCTCTGATGAAAGAGCACTTGAAACAGGAATCGAGCTTGGAGATATTCAAATAGCGGAAGCGGCGCTTGATCGATTGTTGGAGAAGGTGTTCGGGCATGCTTCTGCGGTAGAGGAGGTACAGGAGAAGCTGCTTTATCTCATGCATGGTTTGCTTCGCGTCATTCGCGAACAACAGTGGAACCTGCGCCAGATGGTGGGGGAGGATGCCGTTTATTTTTACAGTGTGCTGAACCTTCATTCAAGGGAACAAATTCAGCAAACCCTGCACCGGATCGTACGTAAGATTACGACCCATTCGCAAAAGCGCCCTCAGCCAAGCGGACATAAATTGATTCAGCGTCTGCTTGTCCTTGTTGACGAGGAAATCGGTCAGGATATAAGCCTGAATTTGATCGCGGATCGGTTATATGTAAACAAGTCCTATTTAAGCCGACTATTCAAGCATGAAGTTGGTGAGTCGTTCTCCCAATATGTGCTTAAACGCAAGATGACGCTGGCCAAGCAGTTCATCCAGGAGGGAGGACAGGTTGGGCAGGCTGCGAGACAAGTTGGGTACATCAATAGCGGTTTCTTTTCGAAGGTATTTCAGAAGTATTGGGGGGTTCTGCCGAGTGAGATTAAGCAGAGTTAGAGATTAGATTCGCTCATACGAGAATAGATGAATGAATATGAAGGGATTCAGGGATAGGGCCAACCGTTTAGAAGGGGTTGGTCTTTTTTTGCTGTGCTTTGAAAGAAGTCAGTATGGAAGTCATAAGATCACAATATTTCAATACATGAAAAATTCATAATAGAAAAAATCTATCACCAATCCTTATCTAACCTCTCTAAGTTGTAGCCTAACTTCTCCGTTACCTAGCGCATTCTCCTACTTTAAAAAGGGAGCTATGAGGCGGATAAAAATCAATATGGAAAAATTTCCCCCTGCCAAAGATGAATGTCCCCCTTTGAAACCAGTAGGGCTTGGAATAAAATTCTGGTAGACAGCAAGTATTTACATAAGGTTCTGAAAAAATACTTAGGGGGATTAGAAATGAAAAGGACTTCCATGTTACTCATGAGTGTGATGTTGTTGCTCTCCATGTTCCTCGCAGCATGCGGTAACAGCAGTGGCACCAACACTCCTGCTGCTGAAGGAGATACTACGAAGACGGAAACGACTCCGCCGGCAGATGAGAAGAAGGATGAAGCCGCTCCGGTTTCACTCCGCGTGTTCTCGACTTTCGGAGGAACTGACGCAGCTCGCGAAGCCTTCCAGGCAGCGTTGGATGATTTCACGAAGGAGCATCCGAACGTGAAGATAGACAACGACACCATGTCAGCAAATGATGACGGTTTCAGAACGAAAGTTAACACCGACATGAACAGCGGCAACGAGCCTGACTTGTTGTTCTACTTCATCGGGGCTGATGCAGAAGGTTTCGTCAATGCCGGTAAGGTTGTCCCGCTGAACGAAATTCTCGACGCTGACGCTGAGTGGAAGAACGGCTTCATTCCTGATGCGCTTGAGCTTGCCAAGCAAAAAGACGGTAACATTTACGCTGCACCATTGACCGGTTTCTATGAAGGCTTGTTCGTTAACAAAAAAATCTTCGAAGAAAACGGTCTGGAGCTTCCAACAGACTGGGCGAAATTGACCAAAGCTGTGAAGACGTTATCTGACAAAGGCATCATTCCTTTGTCCGTACCATTTGACCAATCCCACTACCTGATCGAGCACACGATTTTGTCTGCGGCAGGTCCTGAAGGCCAAAATAAAGGTCTGCTTGACGGCATCGATCCAAACTGGGAAAAAGCGTATGCCGCGATGAAAGAATTGTATGACCTGGGCGCATTCCCTAAAGACGCGGCAACGATCGACCTGAGCATGTCCGGCAACTACTACAGTGAAGGTCTGGCTGCTATGACCATCGAAGGATCTTGGGCAGTTGGCGGCTGGAGCGATGATACTCGTGATAACTCTACAGTTCTGCCATTCCCTACGGTTCCTGGCGGCGTTGGCAGCGGTAACGATATCGTAGGCGGTTTCGGTTCCGGTTTCTACCTCTCCAAAGCCACTTATGATGACGCAGCCAAAAAAGAAGCGGCAATCGCTTTGCTGAAGCACCTGACTTCCCCGGCCTCCATTCAAAAAATCGCTTCAGCTAACGGCGGTACACCTGCTGCTGACGTTGAAGTGACTGGATTGCCGCAAGTAGCTCTTGACGGTTTTGCTATGACAGCCAAAGCAGCTTCCATCAGCGCGCCGGTTGACAGCAAAGTTTCACAAGAAACGTTTGGTAACCTTCGTGCTAGCGTTCAGCCTGTAGTGGAAGGCAAGAAAACTCCTACTCAAGCGATCGAAGAAGCGAAGAAAACCGAGGATGCCAACAAAAAATAGTTTTCATAAGAAACGGTAGAAATAAAAGTGACGTTACGCCGCCCCTCTGCTTTCATTTGGGCGGCGTAGTCATTTCGGCATGGATGATGAAGAAAAATAAACATCAAGGGTGATTAATATGAAGGGTGATCGCAAGTACATTGTGCTGTTTTTATTACCTGCAGCAGCCATCATGACAATCTTTCTATATTATCCGTTCTTCAAGAGTTTGTATCTCAGCTTTTATCGCACAAGCGGCTTTTTTGACAAAAAGTTTGTGGGATGGGCTAACTATGAGAGACTTGTTACGGATAAACTGCTTGGCGCTGCAACATTGCACACACTGGAAATCATGCTCTATGTTATCGTGTTTCAGGTTGGGATCGCACTTGTGTTGGCCGTCCTGGTAGATAACATTTCCAAGCTCAAGGGGTTTTATCGAACTGTCTTTTTCTTCCCGGTAGTCATCTCCGGTACTGCCATTTCCTTATTATTTGTATTGTTCTACAATTACAACTTCGGTTTGCTGAACAATTTGCTGGCCAATTTCAACATAGAGAAGATTTTGTGGCTGGATGCGAAGAATGCGCTTAAGGCGGTATCGATTCCAACGGTATGGCATTATGTGGGCTTTTATTTCGTTCTGTTCTTGACCGCCATGTCCAAAATACCCGCGGATTATTATGAGGCTGCAAAGTTGGAAGGAATCACGGGGCTCAAGAAAACAACGATGCTTACCATTCCGCTCATCATGAGTGATATCAAGGTTGTTATCACCCTTGCCATTACAGGTACGTTGAAGGTGTTCGAATTCATCTGGGTCATTACAAGCGGCCAGAATGGAACAGAAGTGCTGGGAACGTACATGTACAAAAAGGCCATGGTTGATCAGAACTTTGGATACGGATCAGCGGTTGCGATATACATGGTGGTCTTTGGCGTACTGCTTGCGTTAATTGCCAACCGTTTGTTGAAAAGAGACGAGATTACATACTAAGCATTATAGGGGTGTACTGTTATGGAGCCAACCATCGTCGTTGAACACAAAACTCAGCGCGTTAGGAAAAGTCGGTTTAGTTTAGGCACCACGTTGATGTACGTGATTTTGACAGCGTGGTCCTTAACAACCATCTATCCATTATTTTGGATCGTGAACAACTCGTTTAAGGTTTCGCGCGATGTGATGAATAATTCCTTTGGTATCGCATGGGAACCGGTGTTTGTTAACTATCAGAACGCTTTTGACCGCATCAATATCGGAAGAAGTTATATCAATAGTTTGGTGATGTCCTTCAGCACCGTATTTTTGGTGTTACTGCTTGGGGGATTAGCCGCTTATGTGTTGTCGAGATTCAACTTCAGAGGTAAGCGCACCATTTATTCCATTCTGTATGCGACTTTGCTGATCCCGGCGTTTGCCACCGTCGTTCCGGTATACGAGCTTCTGATCAAAACCAGCCTGGTCAATACCTATTGGGGCTTGATCTTCCCTCAAACGGCAGGCAATCTGACGTTTGCGACCTTGGTTATTGCCGGTTATATGGCCACCATACCGAAGGAACTTGAAGAAGCGGCTTTCATGGATGGATGCAACCGATGGCAGATGTTTGTTAAGATCTTCGTGCCGATCTCGCAGCCCGTATTTGCATCGGCAAGCATATTTGTATTTATGTGGGCTTACAATGACTTGTTCTCAGCGTTGATCTTTGTAAACAAAGAGAATGTCCGTCCGATCGTTGCATTGCTCAATGAGATCAGCTCCCAATACGGAACAGACTTTGGTTTGATGGCTACGGCTGTATCGTTGACCGTTATTCCGGTGCTGATTGTATACCTGTTTATCTCGAAGTATATTCAGAAAGGTTTGACCGAAGGAGCTGTCAAAGGTTAAGGAGACAGCGAACTCAACGAATAGGCAAGTCAAGAGGGGACGCTTTCGTCACCTGTTTGACTTGCCTATTCGTTGTTATATTTCATCTAGACTTTTAATCTGCAGAATAGTCGGTTCCGCATTTTAAGCAGAATTCGACTAAGCGTGCGAAGCCATCTCCTCCATGACCGGCATGGATCGCTCTTTGGGCAATAGCTTTTGCAGCGTTTAAGACACTGCTATCGATGCCGTGTTGTTCAGCCACGTGGATGATATGCTCCATACTTGTCATATTGGAGATGAGACTCGAGCCCTCACCAGGGTATACGCCTTGATCCACATCTTGTGCGATATAGGTCATGATATTCGGCATAATGTTAATGATATTGTGCGCATAGGGGGCGATGTCTTTTGCGGGAATATTCTCAGCGCGTGCTATAGCCAGAGCGTGCACATAGCCGCTCATGGCTGTCCAGAACACATCAAGCAATGCGACATCATATGCCGCGGCACGACCAGAATCCTCCCCTAGGAACGAAGCGGTCCCTCCCAGACTGGAAAGTGTTTCTCGATGGCTGCGATACGCGTCTTCATGCCCGCTGTACAGAACAACCGCCGAAGGCTGCCCGATGGTCGTTATCGGCGTCATGATCGCTCCATCTATATAGTCAATACCGTTCTCGGTTGCCCAATCCGCCATGTCGCGTGCACGTTCAGGGGAGTCGGCTGTCAGGTTAATGAGGGTTTTCCCTTTCAACGCGCTAGTCGCAGGAGAGAGAATGGAGCGGACTGCATCATAATTGAGTACACAGATGATAATAAGCCGGCTGGCAAGTACGGCATCCGTAACAGTCGGAGCAAGCACTGCACCTTGTGTTGTAAGTGCGTCGGCCTTTGCAGCCGTCCGGTTCCACACTTGTAGCGTAGCCGTTCTTGATAAAAGCTCCTGCAAGCGCTTGGCCCATAGGGCCGAGCCCGAGCACGGTCACATGCTCCTTGTTGGTGTTGTGCTGAGTTTCACGAACTCTAGGTTCGATCATTTGGCCTTGATTTTGTTTGGACGGTTCCATCTTTTTTTCCTCCTTGGGTGTTGGCTTCGAATATAGTGTAGACCTTGACACTAATGTCAAGGTCAATCGTCTTTTATCTTAAAAATAAGGTAAGTATTTCATTATATGAAAAATTCATAATAATGAAGAAAATCGCTCCCTATCTCACAAGCAAACTATATACGATTGCATCCGTACCTAATTACGACGAAAAGGATAAAATGAATCAACAAACTAACCAAAAGAAAGTTGTTGACAAAATATTAGCAACATGTTAATTTGTATATACAAATGAGAGGTGACTGGTTATGAACATCGATGATTCCATACTAAGTTCATGCTTGTTTTTTACTTCGAATCGCTTTGCTCGTTCGATGACCAAGATGGCGGAGGATGCTTTTGCCAAAGCCGGCTTATCGCCAACGTACTCCTATGTACTGGTGGTAATCCATCAATATCCCGGCATTACACAGAAGGAGCTAAGCGATAAGTTATCGATTGCTCCATCCACAAGCACCCGGTTCATTGATAAGCTGGAGGAGAAGAGGTTGGTACAGCGCAAATCCGAATGGAAAGAAACGCATATTTTCTTAACGGATGAAGGGAAGCTGTTGTATCAGGAGCTAAACCAATATTTTGAACAGCTGTATGGACAATATGTATCCCTCTTGGGGAAGGAGCATAGTGAACAATTAACTAAACTTCTCCATGAATCCAGTGAAATATTGAAAAAGGGAATATAAAGCCTCTTTTTCGCCCCTCATTTGCATATACAATTGATAAAGGAGAGATTCACAATGCAGATTGGTATTATCGGTGCAACAGGGAAAGCGGGAAGTCTGATTCTCAAGGAAGCACAAGCACGCGGTCATGAAGTAACGGCTATTGTACGTGATGCATCCAAGATCTCCGATTCCAGTGTTAACATTGTGGTAAAGAACGTGCTGGAATTGACGAATGCCGATCTTCAGGGCTTCGATGTCGTCGTGAATGCCTTTGCGGCGGCACCCGGGCAGGAAACTCAATATGTGGAAGTTGGCCGGGTACTGACAGAAGCTCTGAAAGGCACGAATACCAGACTGTTTGTGATGGGCGGTGCCGGAAGCTTGTTTGTTGATGAAGCCAAAACCTTGCGACTCATGGAAACTCCTGATTTTCCTAAGGAATATTATCCGACGGCATTCCATGCCGGTGAGAACTTGAAAGACCTGGAGCAGGCTTCCGATGTGAAATGGACGTATCTTAGTCCGGCTGCGTTCTTTAATCCGAAAGGTCAACGGACTGGCAGCTATCAGGAAGGCAAGGACCATGTCATTGTCAATTCGAGCGGCCAAAGCTATGTCAGCTACGCGGATTACGCGATCGCGGTATTGGATGAACTTGAACAGCCGAAGCATATCAATGAGCGTTATACGGTAGTATCCGAGGCTTAATAGGCCCGGCATCGACCTTCACATAGATCCTTGAATAAGCTGATTTCATCATGAAATCAGCTTATTTTAATGCGGAAAATTCGTATTTATAAGTGAATAATGCATCATATGAAAAATTCACAACAAAAGAACAACTTCAATTTATCTAGCTACTTTTACCAAATTGCACCCCAACCTCCTGTATAGACCCAAGCACAAAAGTGAAAATGGTGGGAAAAGGGCCAGATCATAAGAAACGAATATTGACATCATGAAATCGGCCAGTTGACATTTTTGGCATCTTAATTTGTAGTGTGGGCTGTTTATAGGTCGCAATGCTTTGCGCAGGAAGAATGGGGACCGGTAAGATGATGGTCTGGCTTTGATCTTTGGGCAGACCATGGATTTTGATCTGTGTCCGATTTAGCTTAATCCATAAATTTTCCGGATGGACACGTTTGGGTACATAACATTTGACAACCAGAAAGTTATGCGTATCAAACGTTTCGTATCGAAGTGTGGAAGGGTTAGGCAGCATTTCATTTCCAGCGGCTGCTTGTCTTATCGTATCCTTCACATAATCCTCAATCACGGTTGGATCCAGCTGAAAATCCTCATTGAGGTCATTAAGATCTTTGAATGGAAAAGATTTGTTGTTGAAAAAAGAGTCCTTCGTTAACCAGTCGGGTCGTTTGGATCTTGAGTTCACTAGATATCCCTCCTTCGTTCTGTAATTTCATTATATGGGCGAAGGAATGTTATAGTGACATCTAGGCATCCAACCACATAGAATAAACCCAAGCGTATGATTTTGAATGAAGAGGTGGAATTGTGGTTTCGATTATCGGCAATATGAAAATTGTTAACGTGGGCCCCAGTTCTACGGTCTTGGTTGGAAATACAGGCGTCATTGACTTAACTAGCTCCACAAAAGCGTATTCCGGCGCCAACTCGTTCACCACCGGTGACAGTATTGGCACAAATATAACAAACAACCAGGCCAACAGTACAAATACATTTGATCCGGACCTGATTGATTCGCCTAATGCTTAATTAAGGTTGTGATCCACTGTGAATCTAACAGTACATCAATGTATTAATATACAGCAGCTTCGGGTCGAAGCGGTAACAAACTCTTCGGTGCTGCAGATTGGAACCGCAGGAGAGATCCGGGCATTATCCATTATATATAACACCGGCGGATTTACAGGCCCTGCGCCTGAGTTTGAGCCTCAGAATAATAACAATCCCTTGGTTCCATTGCCTGCGCCGACTGAAGGACTGTACAGACAAGAATGAGGTGAATTGCCTGCGCATAGATTGTATAAGGAGCAGGGAGGCGGTTCCATGTACGATTCCTATTATATACAGCAATTGTTCTATCTTCTTCGTACTCAGTCAGACCAGCTGAGTAGAATGGAACAAATGCTGAAGGAAATGCGCAGTGAAATAGATCGATTAAGACAAGGAAGCGAGAAAACGATAGATCGGGTGGAATATAATTTTGATTTATTGAAAATTGAAAAATTGGAAGGCACCTTAAATATTGGACTGATGCCTAAGGAGGGGCAGTCCCTGGACGATATTACCTTGAATGGTCAGCCGTTAGCACAGTCCTCGTCGGGATATGCCGGCGGTGAACAGTACTCGAACATATATCAGAATGTATCACGTTATCTAGAAGACATCGTACCCGAGCAGATCGAACGCGTGATTTCCGAAGCCAATTTTGTACCTGGTGATGAATATGCTGCGGTTATGATAGAAGATATTCGTAAACAACTCGGAGACCGTATTATGGTGTATCTGAAGCAATATCAAACGAACAGGGAAGGCATGAACCCGCTAGACGTAGAGCAATCGATCATCAAACAAGTGAAGAGTGAGATCGTTACGGCAGTTGAGCAGCACCTTCTTAATTTGCAACGAGGGAAGTGGAATTCAAATGAAAATGACAGTCGTCAATAAAGAGCTCCAGGTTGGTTCGATCCGCATTACAGCGATCTCAAGTTCGTCCGTATTGTTGATTGGAGATACCCATGTGATTAATAGCTTCTCCATGTATGATACGCCTTCCGAATCACTGCAAATCACCCCGCTTGTTCCATTATCTCCGGGTTCCGCACCATGAAGCGTCATTCACACGTTGATCACGTGTATATCATCAATATTTCAAATAGTTCAGTATGTGTATGCGGTGAATCGGAACATATTGATGCCAATACGCGGGCATTGGCGGTTCAGCGGCAGGTGCCAGTGTTTTTTGAAGACGAAGGAGATTATGAGGATTACTCGATATTTTCCAGATCTATACCCAGATGGCCGCGGCAGTCAGATGTAGAACTAAACATTATACAAGACTTTAAAAAGATTCATGTGGGATGCCTCGAAATTACAGCCGTTGCATCTGCATCGGTTGTACAGGTGGGTCCGAACGATACCATGGATTTGGAATCCAGGGTGAAGGCGATTAGACACTTTATTACGGGTGCGCCCGAGTATTTAAAGGATTATAAGGGAGTCATTGTCAAAAAGAATTTCGTGGAGAAGGAATAGCCTCTAGTAGGCGATATGTACAAAACAGGAGGAGCATCATATGCTTCCTCCTGTTTTTATGTGATCTACGGATTATTCTCCTTGCTGATGGGCAGCTTCGTCTTTGATCTCTTCCCGGAAGCCGGAAATACTCTTTTCACGACGAGCATTGCGATCTTGAATCTGTTCTTTCTCGCTTGCCGGAATCTCATCCCCAAACTCCTCGAGATAATCTTCAGCTTCACGGTAGTTCTCAATCGTGTTTTGGACTGCCTGCTGCAAATGTTCTACATTGTCTTCGCGATTATCGGGTTTAGCCATGAGTGTTCACCTCCTTAAATTTAACTGCCTTGCTAAAATTACACACCTCAAAAGTCTTCCATAATAAAAACATCCTTATACATATGAGACTGACACTATCAAAAAAGCTACAGTATTGTAAATTTTGCAAGTCAGTTCTTTACATTTCTGTTGGACGTAATATGTTATAATGTCGAAAAAGCAGACTTGCAGCATGACATCGAAATAAGAGGAGGAAGAATTCTTGAGATCAAGTCGTTTTATATTCTGGCTCAGTATGCTAATGATAATGACATTGATGTTAGCAGCCTGTACCTCAGAACCGATAAAACAACAGCAAACTTCTACAGTAGAAGGCCCTCCTGAATCGGTTGAAGATGAAGAAGAAGGTCAGACCATTACACTAGTAACGCCGGATACGGCGATGAAAGCACCTGAGGAAAAAAGTAAATATCAGATACATACACGGTTGACGGATTTCCAGCTCTTAAATGAGTCAACGGGGATTGCATGGGGAATAACGAACACGGAACTGCGCCTTTACCAGACCCAAGATTATGGCGAAACGTGGGTTGATATCTCTCCTTCATCCAACGTTCAATTCGTTGATAAGCTGGAGTATGGGAAAGACATCGTGTTTACGGATAAGAAACATGGTTGGATTATACGTAACAAGCAGAGATCAGCCGAAACGATCCTGCTCAATACGACGGACGGGGGAGACACCTGGAAGCTTTCCTCGCTGCCGGAGACAGGCGTCGTCACGGCCATGTCCTTCGTTTCATCTCAGCAGGGATGGATTATGGCGAAAGGCGACCTTTCGCGGGGCTCCGAGGAGAAGTCGCTATTTCGAACCGACAATAATGGCGGATTATGGGAAGAGGTCATGCAGAATACGGAGTATCCTACATCCCGAGTTCCCGGCAGCGTGATTCCACGAACAGGGTCCATCATCGGCTTAACATTCACGGATTCGCTTGTCGGATTTGCAACCATTCGTGAAATGCAATCCTCCAAATTGTATATTACCCGTGATGGAGGTCAGAAATGGAAGTCCTCCGGACAGATATTCAAGAGCAAGCTGCTGGATTCGTGCGGTTCGATCTTTGCCGGCACCCCCAAGTTTCTGGGCAGAGGCAGTAGCGGAAGCGAGGTTTATATACCGGTTACCTGCGTGAAGGATGATCAGGCGAGCTATTTGGGTTACTTTACTGCCGACACGGGGAAATCATGGAATCTGGTGTCATTCCCCATGCCGGGTGATACCGGCAAGGGTTCCATTCAGCCTGTTTTCCGCCGCCTTCATGACGGGTGGAGAATGGTGAACGGTATTGTTTATCATACGAACGATATGGGCAAAACCTGGAAGCCATTTCCGAGGAGTAAGCTGTTGAACGATAATCTCGCCAAATATCCGAACGTGGTAAAACTTCAGTTTACATCTTCTGATGTGGGGTGGATGCTGATTGAAACAACGGACAAGAATCGATCGCGTCTGATGAAAAGCAGTGACGGCGGAGAAACCTGGCAGGGTTTATAATGTAGGGCAAGAATACCTGATTTGAATTCGCCAAGACAAAGATCAAAAGCTTTATCGACTGTGACCAGCAGTTCTGTAAAGCTTTTTTTCAATATATATTGTGAAATAAATCACAAACATTAATCTCCATGTATGCTACGATAAAGGTGTAATCAGATACTCCAAATTGTTCGGAAGGGGACGATCCGTATGCATACCGATCAAATGACGATAAATTTCCTCCGCCTCTGCTACCATTGTGATGATGCATGTTTATGCGACACCGAGGAGCAGTGTCTGGCTTGCTGGAATGAGCAGGAAATGACACCGCAAGAGCATGAAATGACAGGACAAGAAGAAACGATGAGATGGATGAGATTGGCTTACGACTAAATGGAAATGAAGACAATGAAGACAATGAAGAGAAGGAATGGAACAGGACGTTCTAGTCCCACGAAGAAGCTGATGACTGACAAAGTGCAGACATCGGCTTTTTTGGTGCTCCCAGAAAGGGACAAGTTCTTTAAAATTTCAATCAAACTTTCCATGAGGTATGAGTTAAATTGTCCGAAATAAAGCATATACATATTTCAAGACAAGGTGGAGGGGGGAGCCGTATGGGATCGGGGTCAGTTTGGATGTTCGATTTTTTCGGCAGCGTAATGCCCGTGTTTTTCATCGTCGTCATCGGGATCATTTTGCTGTCGGCCGGTAAGGGAATCTTGCAATGGAGTCAGAATAACCGACAGCCTTTGCTATCGGTCGATTCCAAGATTGTGAGCAAGCGAACGGAAGTGAAACATACGCAGCAGACAGATGATACGATGTCGAGCCGTACTCGTACCACCTATTATCTGACATTTGAAGTAGAGAGCGGAGACCGCATGGAGTTTGTAGTAAATGGGGAGGAATTCGGCATGTGCGCGGAAGGGGACGAGGGACTGCTGCGTTTTCAGGGAACCCGGTATTACGGGTTTGTTAGGCACCCGAGGGCGCATCTTAGCGTGGTCCGAGGTTATGACCAACCTAAATAAGTGTCGGATTTGATTTTTATATCCGCCTTCTCTTGTGGTATATAATGAAGGAGAAGGAGGGGCAGCATATGAAATTTCAGGATAAAACGGTCGTGATAACGGGCTCTGCCAATGGGATTGGCCGCGGGTTGGCTGAGGCTTATGCTCTAAGCGGAGCTCGAGTGATAATAAGCGATGTTCATGAAGAACAGGGCAACCTGGCGGCAAGCATCTTGAAGGAACAAGGATTGAACGCGGTTTTCGTCCCTTGCGATGTAAGGAAGGAAGAAGATATTAAACGTCTGATGAACCAAGCCGTTCAATATGCCGGCACCATCGATATTTTGATTAACAATGCCGGGGTCTCCCGGTGGAAATCACCATATGAGCTTACGGTTGAAGACTGGGACGATGTGATCAACACGAATGCCCGAAGCTGTTTTTTGGCTACGCGTGAAGCGGCGGTACATATGAAAAAGGCTGGGAATGGAGGGGCTGTCGTCAATATGTCCTCCACGCGTTCGATCATGTCCGAGCCGAATTCGGAGGCTTATGCAGCTTCCAAGGGAGCCATTGTTGCGTTGAGCCATGCCATGGCCGTTAGCCTGGGACCCGATGGGATTCGGGTGAATTGTATAAGTCCAGGCTGGATTGAAACCGGAAACTATGACGAGCTTCGTTCAGCGGACCATAAACAGCACCCTGCCGGACGGGTAGGGATCCCGGCCGATATCGCCAAAGCCTGCTTCTATCTTACAGATCCGGACAATGATTTCGTGACGGGGGCCCATCTGGTTGTGGATGGCGGCATGACCCGCAAAATGATATATGAGCCTTAGTTCATCTGAATATGAAGAGCGTCTTCCCATGGAAGGCGCTCTTCTTCTTGATGGTCATGGGGTCGATCGTCTCGTATATGATACAAATTCGTGATGCATTAACATTTTTGAAGAAAACCTGTTCATGATAAATAAAAACAGTATGATGTAATTAATGTAAGTACGAAAAAGGTCACATCTAAAGAATGGGAAGGAATGAGGGTATGGGGAAATTGACGACAACCAGCGCAAAAAATGAACGTTCCAATCGAGTGTCCGTGTTCGTTACACTGCTCATGTCCTATCTTGTGATACTGCTGATCCCGGTCATCGTGTTCTGGGGACTGTATACGCAAATCGAGCGGATTATGATCGAGAATGCCAACAACTCCAACATGGCACTGATCGAACAGGCGAAGCAGGTCGTGGATAGCCGACTGGATGAAATGCATCTGATTTCCCGGAACATCACTTCGCATCCGCGACTGGATGCGCTGCTAAAGGCAAGTTCCCCTCAAAATGGAACCGAGAACTACCATTACTACACTTTTATGCAGGAAATGCAGCGATACCGTAACAGCAGCAGTTTCATCACCGATTTTTATGTATATCTACGGGAGAGCGATACGGTTCTCAGCCCATCCTTAAAGACAACGTCCAGTGTCTTGTTTTCCGATATTTACGGATATGAAAAATTAACCTTTCAACAGTATCAAACAGATGTTCTTCACGGTGTCCACTTTAATCGGTATTTGCCCGTGACTGAAGTTGGCAAGGGGTTAAATCAGAAACGCATGCTCACATATATGCAAACGCTTCCATTTGGTGAGAAGGCTAATCCCAAAGGCGCGCTTGTTATGCTGATTGAGGAGAGGCAGATCGCGGGATTGCTTGAGGAGATTGTGAAAACAAACCACGGAACCATTTACATCAAGGATGCCAGCGGCCAAGTGATTCTGAGTGCTGGTGAATCCGAGGTTCGCATGGGTAAAACCACGGATAATCCGCGTGTGATGACAGTATCGACTAGATCTACGCGGAGTGGGTGGGAGTACGTATCGGCCGTGCCGGAAAAAGTGTTTATGGAAAAGGTCAATATGGTCAAACGAATGGCCGTTGGCGTTCTGGTCATCTGTCTTGTCGCTGGGATTGCCGCCTGTGCGTTCATGACCTACCGCGCGTATTTCCCTTTGCGCGACATTATCCGCTTCATCCGCCAATCCCATCCGGTTAAGGAGGGAAAGGTACGTAACGAATATGATTATATCAAATCGACGATGGCGGATTCCTTTGGCAAGCAAACGGAGATGAAAGAGCAATTGTCCAGGCAGACACCGGTGATTCGGTCGAACTTTTTGCAGCGTTTACTGAAGGGGAACGTGGATACGGCGGATATGTCCGATCATGCTCTGGATTTCATGGGGATCTCATTCCCGCATTCGAGTTTTGTTGTTGCCTTGATCGAGCTGAGGGATGCCAGCGGGTTCATACATAATGAGCGGGAAAGCGAATGGGCCCTGATCCGTTTTGTCACCGGGAAGGTGGCGGAAGAAATTCATCCCTTTACCGCATATTCCGTAGAGCTGGAGAAGAACGTGGTTGCCATTATTCTAAACATGCCAGAACCGCTGCATGACAAGGCAGCCCAGCTGTACGATTGGGCAGAGGAAGTGAAGCTGGTGATTGAACAGCGCTTTAAATCCGAAATAACGATCGGGATCAGCGACATCCGTACAGGTCTTGGATGTTTGGCGAGCGGTTACACCGAAAGCTTGAAAGCTTTGGAATATTCCATTTTTACTGCGTATAAACCGATTTTATTGTACGAAGAAATGAAACAGAAAACGGGGGTGTATTATGATTTTCCCATTGAGACGGAAATCCAGCTCATTAACGCCATGAAAAGCGGGGATACGGGTAAGGCGCAGGATATCATCCAGTGTCTGTACCACAATAACTTCAATGGACAATCCATCTCACCTGAGCTCGGCAGACTCATGTTCGCTAACCTGCTCAGCACCATGTTCAAGCTGCTGAATGCATTGAATGTGAAGTACGAGGATATATTCGGCGAGTCGGGGAAATCGCTTGAGGAAATTACGGAAGGAAGTACGGTAGAGGAGCTCTACCGGGAAGTGAAATGGATGCTCGGCAAGGTCTGTCTCTACGTAAGAGATCAAAGGGGCGATTCCTCTTCGCTGCTGCTTGAGAAGATCAAGAGCTACATTGCGGATCACCACGACGATGCCATGATCAGTCTGTCTTCCATTGCCGAGCAGTTCGATATTACGCCGCCCTATCTGTCGGCTTTCTTCAAGAAAAACAGCGGCACCAATCTCACGGATTACTTGGCCAAGATTCGGATCGAGCGCTCCAAGGAAATGATGCGGGATGCCAAAAATACAATATCGCACATTGCCCGTTCCGTCGGGTATACCAGTGACGTCGGTTTTATCCGGGTATTCAAGAAATACGAAGGGATTACCCCGGGAAAATACAAGGAAACCCTGCATTCCCTATCATCGACCTTAAGAAATGATCATCTCAATTCTTAATCCCTGTTTATGAATGTTGAAACTGTACGGTATACGATGTAAGCGCTTCAGCATTAATATTTGAGGCAGGGCTGGTTGGAATAACTTGAGCCTAGTCTTATCAGATGATCATTCATTAGGAAAAAAGGGAGGCGTCGTGATTTGAAAACAAACCGGAAACGTGTTGCGAGACTTGCGATCTTTATGCTGATTGTGGCTATGATTGCCGGATGCAGCGGAAAAAGCTCGGGGGCCGAGGAGCCTGCCGGCGAAAAAGGTAAGGAAGGAACAGGCGTGGCCGCTGGAGGTGACCCGGGATATCCTGAACAGTTGACCTATTGGGTATCGCTGAATGCAAATGCATCAGCAACGATGCAGGATATGAACGGAATCGCTGCATATCAGGAATTGGAGAAAACGACAGGCACCAAAGTGAAGTTCCAGCATCCGCCGGCGGGCCAGGAGGCAGACGCCTTTAACATCATGGTTTCGTCAGGCAATTTGCCGGATGTTGTGGAACATGGATGGGCCAACGTATCAGGAGGCCCGGATAAAGCCATTTCGGACGGGTCGATCATTCGCCTGAATGAGTTGATTGAAGAACATGCGCCGAATTTATCGAAAGTGTTGAACGAGCATCCGGAATACAAAAAATTGATCACGACAGACGGAGGGAACATTTACGTATTTCCATTTATCCGCGGGGACGAATATTTGCTGACCTTTAACGGCCTTATCATCCGCAAGGACTGGCTTGACCAGCTTCAGCTGTCCGTACCGGAAACGATCGATGAGTGGTATGAAGTATTGAAGGCGATCAAGACCAAGGATCCGAACGGAAATGGGCAAGCGGATGAAATCCCGCTTCTGCTTGATATGGATATGACGGGCATCAACCATGCATTTGTCGGCGCGTGGGGAATTACGACCGGATTTTATCAGGTGGACGGGAAGGTGCAGTATGGACCAATCCAACCCGAATTCAAATCGTATTTGGAGACGATGAGCAAATGGTATGCCGAAGGCCTGATCGATCAGGATTATGCGGCAACGGACGGGACACTCAAAGATGCCAAAGTGACCAACAATCAAGTGGGTGCCTTCTCTGGTTACATGGGCAGCAGCCTCGGCCGCTATTCCGAGCTCATGCTAAAAAGCAATCCTGACGTCGAACTGGTGGGTGCTCCGAACGTTGTGCTGAAGAAGGGGGACACGCCGCTCCTTGGACAGAAGGATTCGCCGTTCAACGGATTTGGGGCGGCTGTTACAAAAGCGAACAAGTTCCCGGCGGAAACGGTGAAATGGATCGATTACAAGTATGGGGAAGAAGGGCACATGCTGTTTAATTTCGGGGTCGAGGGAGTCAGCTACGAGATGAAGGACGGGTACCCGACCTATACCGACGAAGTAATGAAAAATCCAGATGGGCTGTCGATCACCCAGGCGTTGTCGAAATACAATCTGGCCAGTTATTCGGGACCTTTCGTCCAGGATCGCCGTTACATCGAGCAGTATTCCGCGCTTCCTCAGCAGAAAGCTGCCATTGAGACATGGATGAAAGCGGAGAATGACCGTTTGATGCCGATTATTTCGCCAACGGCTGAAGAAAGCACACGCTATGCCTCGATCATGAACGATATTAATACGTACTACGAAGAGATGGTTAACAAATTCATTATGGGCGTGGAGCCGATCAGCGGGTTTGATCAATTTGTCCAAACGGTTCAAGGTATGGGCATTGAGGAAGCGCTCCAGATTCAGCAAGCCGCGTTGGACCGGTTCAACAGCCGTTAAGTTGTAGGCGCATGAAGAGGGAGAAGACCTCGGGATTCTCCCTCTAACTGTGAAGATCTTTTTGTCAGAGGAGGGCATACGGTGCAGCTTAAGGAAGAGACAAACCACGTTACGATACAGAGCAAGCCAGAGAGCTTCAGCGCAAGAGCAGCGAGGGACTTTCGCCGAAATTCCACGATCTACCTGATGCTGCTGCCGGTGGTGGCGTTTTATGCCGTGTTTCATTACGGACCGTTATATGGCCTGCAAATCGCGTTCAAAAACTTCTCGGCTGGGCTCGGCATATGGAATAGCCCGTGGGTCGGATTTCAACACTTCAGCGATTTCTTTAACGGATTTTTCTTTGAGCGGGTGGTTTCCAATACCATTATCCTGGGCGCGTACGATCTTATATTTGTTTTTCCCGCCTCCATTGTGCTGGCGCTAATGCTAAACGAGGTACGGCATCGCATATTTAAGCGGACGGTACAATCCATTACGTACATTCCCCATTTTATATCCGTTGTCGTGGTTGTCGGGATGCTGGTTGATTTTTTGTCGGTAGACGGGCTGATCAATCACATCATGACCTACTTCGGCGGCAAACCGATTTCGTTCATGCGGCTGCCGGAATGGTTCCGCACCATCTATACCTCATCTGCCATCTGGCAAGGGATTGGATGGGGATCTATCATTTACCTCGCGGCCATTTCCAATATCGATCCATCCCTTTATGAAGCGGCTAAAGTGGACGGTGCCGGCCGCTGGAAGCAGATGCTTCAAATTACGCTGCCCGGCATTCTGCCAACGGTCATCATTTTGCTCATCTTGCGGATTGGTTCCTTTATGGCGCTGCAGGATGAGAAGATTCTGATTATGTACAATCCGGTTATCTATGAGACGGCGGACGTTATCGGTACCTATGTCTACCGCAAGGGGATTTTGGAAGCAAGCTACAGCTTCAGCGCCGCTGTCGGCATGTTTAATTCCCTCATTAACTTTATACTGCTCATTGGAGCCAATTATCTCAGTAAGCGGTTTACCGACACGAAGCTGTGGTAGAAAGGGGGGCATCTCATGCGTACTTCAAAATCTGTCAGTGAAGTCCTGTTTGATTCTGCGAATATCATTCTCTTGTGCTTGCTGTCGATCGTCACGTTATACCCGTTTCTCTACGTATTGTTTGCTTCGATCAGTACGCCGGCCGAATTCGTTCAGCACCGGGGGATCCTGCTGTGGCCCAAGGGCTTCTCGCTGGATTCCTATCGCATGGTATTTGAGAACCCCAATATTATCCGAAGTTACCTGAACACGATATTTTATGTGGTGGTCGGCACGACGCTGAACATTCTGATGACGGCTCTCGGAGCCTATGGCTTATCCAGGAAAAACGTGATGTGGAAGAGCACTATCATGATGTTGATCGTAATGACGATGTTTTTCGACGGTGGGCTCATTCCGAAATACCTGCTCGTGAAAAATATGGGTCTAATTGATACGTACTGGGCTTTGATTATTCCAAGCGCCATGACGACATGGAACTTGATTATTATGCGAACGGCATTCCAAGGGATACCGGATGCGCTCGAGGAATCTGCAAGGATCGACGGAGCCAGCGACTGGACCATTCTGTTCCGGATCATCATCCCGCTATCGCTGCCGGTCATTGCGGTGATGGTGCTCTTTTACGGGGTGTGGCACTGGAATAAATGGTTTGATGCCCTTATCTATTTAAGGGATCGGAACTTGTTTCCGCTGCAGCTGATCCTGCGCGAGATTCTCATCCAAAACGATACCAGCAGCATGATGACCTCGGTAGGCGGGGGAGATCGGATGCCGGTTGGCGAAACGATTAAGTATGCAACGATTATGGTGGCTACGCTGCCGATTTTGTTTCTGTATCCATTTTTGCAGAAATATTTCGTGAAGGGCGTCATGATCGGAGCCATCAAAGAATAAGGAGGTAGTTGACTCATGTGGGAGCAAGCCATTAGGGATGCGGTAGAAAAAACAAAGCGGAATATCGGACAATTCCCGATGAAGTTTCCTCATATTACGGAAGAGAAGCGTTACGAGTGGGGAGAAAGCAATGACTGGATTGAAGGATTCTACACCGGGATGATCTGGCTGTGTTATGAATATACGAAGGACCCGCTGTTTAAGGAAACGGCAATAGCCCAATTGGAGGATTACAAGCTGCGGCTGCAGGAAAAGCGGCGTCTGGACCATCACGATATCGGATTTCTGTATTCGCCCTCCGCATTGGCAGCGTGGATCGTGGATGAACATGTCGAAGGCAAACAGCTCGCTTTGAAAGCAGCGGATCATCTGATGCTGCGCTGGCGGGAAGAGGGACAGTATATTCAGGCCTGGGGCCGGAAAGGCGACGAGAAGAACGGCGGTCGCATTATCATCGATTGCATGATGAACATTCCGCTGCTGTATTGGGCGTATGATCAGACAGGTGATGAGCGATACAAGAGCGTGGCCGTAGCGCACGCGGACAAGAGCCGACGTTACTTAATGCGCGGGGATGATTCGTCGTATCATACCTTTTACTTCGATCCAGCAGATGGAAAGCCCATCCGAGGAGGAACGCATCAAGGATATCATGACGGCTCTACCTGGACGCGGGGCCAGGCATGGGCCATCTACGGATTTGCGCTCTCATACCGCTATACCCGTGATCCGAAATATTTGGATACGGCTTTACGTGCCGCCCGTTTCTTTATCGAATATCTGCCGGAGGATCATGTTGCGTATTGGGATTTTGACGTTCCGATTGAAGCGGATACACCTCGCGACAGCTCCGCTTCCGCCATTGCGGCGTGCGGCATGCTGGAGATATTGGAGCATCTGGACGGAGAAGATGACAATAAAGGGCTATTGACAGAAGCCGTCGAGAAGTCGATGATATCTCTCGTAAACCGATATTCTACCATCGGTGAGGCGGGTGAGGAAGGCTTGATTAAGCATGGTTCCTATTACGTCAGAGGGGGCGTGGGACCGGATGATTATATGATCTGGGGCGATTACTATTATCTCGAAGCCTTGCTGCGACTGACCAAAGGGATACCCGGCTATTGGTATGAGAGAGGTCAAGATAATTGAATCTGTGAAACATTCCGGGGATGTCGCGTGCTGTGCGGCATTCCTTTTTTTTGTAAAATATCAGAGGATCATTGTTCACAATATACTCATTAGCATTGTCAGAATGTCTTTGTTATGATGGAGAAGATTCAAATTTGAGATAAATGGTTTGGAGGAGATATGCGTGTTGAAACATGTGAAAACTTCAGTCTTGCTGACCTTAGGTCTGCTGCTAATACTGGTGTTCCCGACAGCAACGTGGGCCCATTCCAAGCTGGAAACCAGTACGCCCGCGGCGGATGCCAAGCTGACGGAAAGCGTGCAGGAAGTAAGCCTGTCATTTAATGAAAATATCGATGAAAACTTGAGCGTGCTCAAGGTTAAGAATGCGCAAGGCGAATCGGTTGAAGTAGCGGAGGTCAGGGTCAACCAGAATACCATGCTGGGAACGCTGGCAGCACCGCTTCCATCCGGCTCCTACACGGTCGAATGGAAAATTGTGGGCGGTGATGGACATACCGTGGATGGAACGTATGCATTCGAGGTAGATGCCCCAGAAGCAGAAGCTACCCTTGAGACACCAGCCGATACCGAAGAAACGCCTGCGGATACAGGAAATACACAGGATGAAACAGCACCTGCGGATAATACGGCAGCAGACAACACAGCTGCCGACAACACGGATCAGTCGGCTGGCCAGGATCAGCAAGCGGACAATTCAGCTGCCGAACCATCCGAAGGCAGCGGGTCAACCGTATGGATCGTTATTATCGTCATCGTGGCTGTTATCGCAGGATACTTTGGAATTAGAGCATCCCGGAAGAGAAAGTAATGTCTTACTATTGGTTAAGTGAGCCGTTTCTATATGTAGCCTACGCCATTCTGGCAGGCATCACGGTGCTGTACCTGGTACCGAAAGCATATAAGCCGGAAATTTCGGTTCCGGCCTGGCTTGGCCCGGTGGCGGCAGTGGCCATCCTCGTTTTCGGATTTGTGCCGCTGCTGCAGATCATCATGTTCTTCAAGGATGATATCGGGTTCTGGCAGTCCTTTAACAGCATCATGTTTAAGTTCAGCGAGGGCGAGCGTTATGCCTGGATTCTGGTTCTTTCGATCCTATTGGGGATTCTGAGCATGCTTGTCCGCCGGAAGCCGGGTTCTATATTACGCTGGCTTATGCCCGTTGCCTTGTTGGGCATTGCGGTGGCCATGTCCTCGTTTAATCACGCTGCATCCCTGTTCGAAAGCACAGGACAGCTTGCATTCTTCGGCCATTTCACAGCGATGGCGATATGGACGGGAACGTTGCTGATAACAGGATGGTTCAGTACGGATCAGAGCCGCTGGAGTGCGTTTCTTAGATGGTTCCATCCAACAGCGATCATCTGTGTCATCATTGTTATCGGATCGGGACTATTCTTGATGACGGCCGTGACGCCGGAGCCTATAAACAGCTGGACGCTGTCTTATGGTCAGGCTCTGCTGGTTAAGCATATTCTCATTCTGCCCTTGTTGGTATTCGCGTTTGTAAACGGTCATCTCGTAAAGCGCAAGCTGCGCCGGGATTCGGGTTATCATCCGGTGGCATGGGCACGAAGTGAGGGAGTTCTGATCTGGTTGATTTATATCGTCACCGGATACATGAACCAGCAGCCTGCTCCGCATGAGGTCATTGATACATTGGCCTTATATGGCCCTGCTGCAACTTTTGTTTGGTTCCATCCCGGGTTTACGATCGGTGAACTGGCTTTCACGTGGAGCTGGATAGGAATCCTTAGCCTCTGTCTTGGGCTAGCGCTTCTATGGAACGTCGTGAACGTATTCCGCAGAAACCGGGCCGCGGCAGGCGCGTTGTTATGCGGACTAGGCGCTGTTGTGTTCATTTATTGCGGCCTGATGTTCTCGGTTACTACAGTCTAATATCGTTTGAGTTGACAAGGTCCTTGCTGTTTACGCAGCAGGATCTTTTTTTATGATAGGATAAGGAAGCTCAGGCTGGATAAAGATGGTATACTGGCGAGTAAAAGGACCACCTGCACCTACTCTGCGAATGGAGGAAGTTTTATGAAAAAAGAGAGACACATCCGCTTGGCCTCTCATTCGGACGCATCCGTCCTGGTACAGTTAAACTGGGAGTTTAATGAAGTGTTAATGCCGCTGGATGAAGCTGAACATCGATTAAAACAATCGGGTGAAATTGTGGCCATAGCCTATATAGGCGATGACCCTGTTGGATTTGCCTGTGCTCAGTCCTTCCAATCCTTCTGTTACCGGGAGCTTGTTGGCGAGATAACGGAAATGTACATTCAGGAGCGGGCAAGAAGACAGGGGCTGGCAGGAATGCTGCTCATTTTTCTGGAGGATCAATTGATTGCGCGCGGGGTGAAGACCGTTAAGGTGCTTACGGGTCATGATAATCACCAAGCCATCGGAGTTTATGAGAAATTAGGTTATAAGCGGGAGGATGAAGTGCTTCTGGAGAAAGAGCTTGGGTAAAATGTTGCGTGCGTGTAACATGCTATCCAATGGATATTTCACTTATCGGTAGGGGATGGAGTGAGCCTGATGTTATGTGATAAAGACCAATATGTCGAAGAATTGCTCATTCTGAAGACAATAGCGGAAAATTTGAACCAGAGCAACGATATGAAGCAAATGCTGCAAACGACACTCGAAAAATTGCTGGATTTAACCCATCTTGAGACAGGATGGCTTTTTCTGATCGGAGATCAGCCACACTATGATCAAATAGCCGATGTCAACCTTCCGCCTGCTTTATCATGGGATAACAAAAAACCGATGCGATGCGGAGACTGCCTATGCCTTCGATTGTATTGGGCAGGAAATTTAAATGAACCGGTTACGATTATTGAATGTGAACGACTGCACAATGCCAAAGAGCAGTGCTGGGGAGAAACGCACAATTTGACCCATCATGCTACGATTCCGCTCACGGTTCAAGGTAAACGACTGGGGCTGCTGAATGTGGGTTCGCCGGGTAAAGAGCATTTTAGCGAGGGAGAACTTGCGTTGTTACAATCCGTTGCCTATCAGATTGGAACGGCGGTCGAGCGGACAAAACTGTCGGAGCAAAGGGAGAAACAGGCGGTGGACAGCATAGCCCGCTTCATCGTCGATTATTATGCCAAGGCAAGCAAAGTAACCAGATATCTATGGAAAATTAACGATATGAAGAGAATGCTTGTGGCGATCGTAGAGCAGCTTGCTCATGCATTTGGCTGGCCGACTGTTGCCATGATTACGTCTGACGATGACAACTTGTATCTTCGTACGATCCGTCAGAATGAAGTGACGCATAGCTGCAAGGAGCTGGTACGAAAGGCTGGCAATAAGACCGCACGAAAGTCAGGAATCGTACACCGGGCATATGAGGAACAAAACGTAGTGGTGCAAGAAGGCCGGGTCCGGGTTCTTCCTGGCGTTCAGCCCCATACATATACGGCGGCGATACCATTAAAGCATCTTGAGCGTATTTTTCAAACCTATGAGACGATGGGGGTGCTCTTTATTGGCCGTGAGAGTGGGCCCTTCTCTGAGCTGGAGGTTGAAATCTTAGATGTGCTGGCGGAGCATATATCACTGGCCATTGAAAAGATATGTTTATATTACGAGTGGCAGGATTTATTGTTGGTTGAAGAGAGGAACCGTTTGGCACGGGATCTTCATGATTCCGTCAATCAAAAGCTGTTCTCTCTTTCACTGCTAGCTCAAGGCGTGCGTGAGACGACCTTACATGAGGATCCGCATACGGCGGAGGCAATACATGATATTGGACAGCTTGCCCAAGAAACGCTCACCGAAATGCGCACGTTAATTTGGCAGCTGCGACCTTCCGGAGAGGCCAAAGGGATATTGGCATCGCTGAAGGACTATGCCGAGAAACTTGGCATACAGCTGACGTTTATCATGAAAGAAATTCCTATTTTGACGAACCGGGTGGAAGAGTCCTTGTATCGAATTGGGCAGGAGGCATTGAACAATATCAGCAAACACGCGGGTACGAACCGAGCCTGGATCCGAATGGAACAGGACGGCTCCAGTCTATATATGAAAATATCGGATCAAGGCCGAGGATTCAACCCGGGATCGCCCGAACTCTGTCCGCATTCGCTTGGGCTTACCAGCATGAGGGAGAGGGCTTCAGAAATACAAGGAACCCTAAGTATAAGCAGCGAGGAAGGCACAGGGACGATGGTGACCGTAATGGTTCCGTTTTTATCCAAGAAAGAGGTTTGAACTTATGAAGATTAAAGTGCTAATTGTTGATGATCATCTCGTTGTATTAAGGGGGTTGCGTTATTTCCTGCAGACACAGCCCATGATAGAAATCGTAGATCAAGCCCTTAACGGGCTAGAGGCTCTGGATAAGGTAGAAAAGCTGCTGCCTGATGTGGTACTGATGGATCTGAAGATGCCGGAGATGGACGGAGTTGAAGCCACAAAGCGAATCACAAGCAAGTTTCCTCATATCAAAGTCATCATTCTCACGAGTTTTGCCGACCGGGATTCGGTTCTGCCGGCGATTAAAGCGGGAGCGATTGGATATCAGCTGAAGGATATCGAGCCTAAAGTGCTGGTCGAAACCATCATTGCCGCTGTAAACGGAAACCGCATGCTTCATCCTCAGGTAACAAACCAATTAATTGCTCATGTGGCGACAGATCCCGAGGTTGTCAAAGGAATCGATATTCTGACGATCCGTGAGCAGCATGTTCTTGAACAGATTACATTGGGCAGGAGTAACAAAGAAATCGCCGCAGAACTACATATTGCCGAGAAAACGGTAAAGACGCATATCACGCATATTCTGGGAAAAATGGAGGTACAGGATCGTACCCAGGCAGCGCTGTACGCGATAAGGAACCATTGGTTCAACACATAACCATCAGACTATAGTCGTAGTGACAGGTCTTATCTGCGGATAAGGCCTTTTTTGTATGGCTGATTTAGACCAGAGCTGGACGTAACCGGTCTGGAATTACGTTTAAATGGAACAACAAGGAAGTACCACTGCTGTAGGCTTGTTATTGAGATAAAGGAGGAATTAAACCATGACAATACTAGTTACAGGTGCGACAGGCAAAGTAGGTCGTCATGTTGTGCATGAGCTGCTAAGGGCTGGACATAGCGTCAGGGCACTCAGCCGTTTTCCGGCTTCTGCCAAATTACCTGCTGGCGTAGAAGTGGTTGCCGGTGATCTGAGTAACCCCGACACGCTGATTCCAGCATTACAGGGTGTGACCGGGCTTCATTTAATCACGACTGGAGCAGGTTACGTCCCGCTTACGACAGGGGAGGAGATTATACGGATCGCCGAGGCTGCGGGAGTAAGGCGTGTAAGCATTTTATGGGACGGAAAGAAAGGGACGGTGGAGGAAGCAGTAGAATCGAGTCATCTGGAATGGACACAGCTGCAGCCGGTAGATTACATGTCCAATGTTATGAACTGGAGAGAATCGATACGAACGGAGGGAGTTGTACGCGATCTGTTTGGTGCTTCGTTAAATGCTTCGATACATGAGCGGGATATCGGACGGGTGGCTGCAGCGGTGCTGTCGGAGGATATCCATGCGGGCCAAATGTATACCTTAACCGGTCCCGAGGCGCTAACGGTTCCTGAAAAGGTGCAGATTCTTAGCCGCTTTATCGGTAAAGATATAAAGTTTATTCAGTTGACCGAAGAGCAGGAGCGTAAACGAATGGCCGAACTTGGGGTTGATAAGGGCGTTATCGATTACGTCATCAACTGGTACATGAATCCGCCAATCGAAGCATACACCGTCAATCAAACGGTTGAACAGATAACAGGACGTCCTGCAAGAACATTTGCCGAGTGGGTGGAAGAGCACGCAAGATACTTCAAATAAGAAATGGAAAAGAAGGAGCATATTCCTAAGCATGATGACCTTGGATACCGTGAGGATCATCATGCTTTATTTATTTGCAGGAGAGTCCGGTCGTTGATGAATGATGCTGAATATCGCTCCGGTATTGACCAGGCGTGAGCCCTGTATTTCGCTTAAACACCGAGTGGAAAGAATGCATGTCCTTATAACCGACCTTCTCGGCAATCGTACTGATTTTGTCCGTGGTGGTGCGCAGCAGCTCGCGGCTTATTCGAATCCGCACGGTCTGCAGATAATGATGCCAGCTCTGGCCTGTATACCGGCGGAACAATCGCTGCAAATGGCGCTCGCTGAATCCGCTGATTTGGGCAAGGTGTGTCAAAGTGAGCTCATGCATGTACTGCCCTTCCACGTATTGAAGGACATCTTGGAAGGAATGGTGTTGCGGCACCGAAGGCATAGTATGGGGATGCTCAATGACACGGCTGAATTCAATGATCAGCTGTAACAGCAGCGTGTGCAGATAAACGGCAGAACCGCTGCCTGGCATGGCATTTTGTTCATAGAGGGAGCCGAAGAGCCTCTCGAAGCGATCATGTCGGTCCATAATCGCGTGGTATCCAAGGGATCCATCCTCCATGCGTTTCAAAAAGGCTGCAGTATCCGAATCTGTTGCAAAAGCTATCAATTTGGGCAGCAGCTGTACAGAGAATATGCAATTGTTCACAATGAGCGGTTTCCCGTTTGCAGAAGTGGGCCGGAATACATGAGATATTCCGAGTGGTATATAGAACATTTGACCTTTGCGTACGCGCTGAACCGAGTTCTCTAGGTGATGAAAGCCCTCGCCCTCCGCAATATAAGCAATCTCCAGAAAATCATGGTTATGGTAAGAGCCTGTAAAATTCTCCGCGTTTCGATTCACATACATCAAGGTGTCATTCTGGAAAAAATAATCTCCGTAATAGGTTTCCATCGGTCGTTTCATCCTAATACTCCTCATCGTTAATAGGGGAAGAATGTCCGTTATGCCTCATATTATTGTCTGATATCCCCATAATTCCACGTTCAGGTTCACTTATAATAATAGTTGAAACAGGCACGGTTAGGAAGCGAGCATCCCGGATTGCGGCCTATAGAGCTTGATTGTTGTGATAACTTTTTATGAAGGTGAACGGAGGAATGTTCTATGTTTAGCGTAACGGATTTACGATGTGAGTACCAGCATAATCCGATAGGAATCGGCGAGAAGCACCCGCGTTTAAGCTGGAGGTTGGTCTCGGACGAAAGAGCAGTCAGTCAAACGGCCTATGAGATTGAGGTTTCGAATGATAATAACTTTTCCAAGCCCCTTTGGACCTCTGGGAAAGTGGCTTCATCACAATCCGTTCATGTGGAATTAAGCGAATGGCGTGTATCGTCTTGTAAGCGCTATACTTATCGAGTTCGCGTCTGGAATCAAGTCGGGGACGTATCGGAATGGTCGGATACAGCCTATTGGGAGACGGGTAAGCTGCAAGGGGAGAAATGGGTAGGGAAATGGATATCGGCACCACGTTCTTTGCTGCCTGGGGACTCTGCTCATCTACCGCTGCTTCGCAAGAGCTTCAGCTTGAAGTCGCCCATTTCAAAGGCAAGAATATACGCCTCGGCCTTAGGCCTTTATGAACTGGAACTGAACGGACAGCGGGTGGGAGATTGTTATTTCACACCCGGTTGGACGAGTTACGAACATACGATACAGACGCAAAGTTATGATGTGACGGACATGCTGAACACTGGCCTAAACGCAATCGGAGCTTGGCTCGGAAATGGATGGTACAAGGGTCAATTGGGATGGGAGGAACGGAGTTCAATCTATGGGGATCGATTAGCCCTTTTGCTGGAGCTGCATATTACGTATGCAGACGGGAGCGAAGAAGTGATGGCAACCGATTCAAGCTGGCAGTCGGCCATAGGCCCGATCAAGATGTCGGAACTCTATCATGGTGAAACCTACGATGCCCGGTTGGAGCTGGAAGGCTTCAGTTCAGGAAATTATAACTCAAATGATTGGCAGGGTGTCGAATCGATCGATCACGGGTTTGACATGTTGAAGCCTCAGATTAACGAGCCCGTAAAAGCCATCCAAACGGTGGAGCCCGTTGAATGGCTGACCACGCCTAAAGGTGAAACCGTCATCGACTTCGGACAGAATTTGGTGGGTTGGGTCCGATTTAGCGTGTCCGGTGACAAGGGAACTATCTTGACGCTGCAGCATGCGGAGATACTGGATTCCAATGGTAACTTTTATACGGAGAACCTCCGAACCGCTAAACAAACGATTCAGTACACGTTAAAAGGTGGCGGGAAAGAAACCTACGAGCCCCATTTTACGTTCCAAGGCTTCCGGTATGTCCGCTTAGACGGTTTTACGGAGGAGCAGCTGGACCGGGGTGCTTTCGAAGCGGTTGTGCTTCATTCGGATTTTGAAGAGACCGGGACTTTCCAATGCTCGGAACCTATGGTGAATCAATTGCAGAGCAACATTCGATGGGGGCTTAAGGGAAATTTCCTGGATGTGCCCACGGATTGTCCGCAGCGTGACGAGCGGCTTGGCTGGACGGGAGATGCGCAGATGTTTATAGGTACAGCTGCTTATCTTGCCAACATAGCTCCTTTCTTCACCAAGTGGCTATCCGATCTGGCTGCAGAGCAGCGTGGCGACGGGGCAGTACCGTTCGTTGTCCCGCATGTCCTTGGGGATGAAGCCTATGCTTCGGCCGCATGGGGAGATGCAGCGGTCATATGCCCGTGGACCCTATATGTCTGTTATGGCGACCGACGGATATTGGAGCGTCAATACAAGAGCATGAAGAGCTGGGTTTCCTACATCCAAGCACAAGGGGAGAATGAATATTTGTGGAATACCGGCTTCCACTTCGGTGATTGGCTGGGGCTTGATGCGAAATCCGGCGACTATGTGGGTGCTACAGAGCGGGATTTGATCGCATCGGCGTTTTATGCTTATTCGGTAGAACTGCTTAGAAAGACGGCAGTGGTATTGGGGCAAGAAAAAGATGCGGCAGCGTATGCCACGCTTAAGGAAAGGGTTGTCGCTGCATTTCGTAACGAATTCGTGACCCCGGCCGGAAGGCTCGCGGCTTCGACTCAGACCGCGCATGTGCTTGCGCTCATGTTTGGGTTGCTGGATGAAGAGACGGAAAAACGGGCAGCGCAACGTCTCTGTTCGCTGCTGGAGGAGAGCAGGCATCATCTTACGACAGGCTTTGTGGGCACACCTTATATTAACCATGTATTAAGTCAGCATGGGATGCATGACGCGGCGTATAAGCTGCTGCTGCAGCGGGACTATCCTTCATGGCTGTATCCGATTACGAAAGGCGCTACCACGATATGGGAGCATTGGGACGGAATAAAGGAGGACGGCAGCTTCTGGAGCCGCGATATGAATTCATTTAATCATTATGCATACGGAGCCATCGGGGAGTGGTTGTATCGTACGGTTGCCGGCATACAAACCGTGGAGGAGGCGCCAGGTTATAAACATATCGTGATTGCGCCCGTGCCTGGCGAAGGATTGACATGGGCTGAAGGCAAGATCGATACGCTGTACGGAACCGTCCGGTCAAGCTGGAGAATGGAAAGTGGAGAGTTTCAACTGGAGGTAACCATCCCGCCAAATGCAACGGCGGAAATCCGTCTGCCAGGCGCTTTTGATTCATCAAGTGTTACGGAGGGAGAGGCGATACCTCTAGACCAAGCGAACGGGATTCAATCTGCACTTGATGGGGAAGCGGGTGTTGTGATTCAAGCGGGCTCAGGAGAGTATAAGTTCAGATATGTTTATTCCGGTCATGCTGTGAAGTAATGAATAGATGCAGGAACTAAAGTTCCTTACCGTGGTGAGTTGCGGTAAGGAACTTTTTTTTCTCCTCACATAGTCACATTTATGGGCGAATGCACATACAAATACAAAGTGATCTTAAGGAAGCGAGGGGAACTCTGTGGCAGTCATCAAAACGAATTCGAATGATGTGGATCTTCTGGCGAGATTGATCCGCGCAGAGGCAGAAGGTGAAGGCGAGCAGGGCATGCTCATGGTCGGGAATGTCGGCGTGAACCGGATACTGTCCAACTGCTTGGATTTTCGAAACATCCGCAACATGAATGATATGGTGTTTCAGAGCCCGGGAGGCTTTGAAGCAACACAAAAGGGCTATTTTTATCAACGGGCCAGGGATCGAGATCGTCAGCTTGCCCAAAGATTGATTAATGGGGAACGCATATGGCCGGCTAGCAATGCGCTATGGTTTTTCCGCCCGGCAGGGGATTGCCCGGGTACCTGGTACAATCAGCAGAACACAGGTCGTTTCAAAGCACACTGCTTCTTCACCCCAACATATGCCGATTGCCCGGCAGTCTATTGAGTCACGTTATACAACCGCTTATGCGGGAGTTATAAATTAAAGGAGGAAATTACTTATGTACAATCAAGGTGTGCCACCTGTGAACTTCATGAATGGTGTCCGTTATCCAGGAGTGCCGAGCCGCGGGACGGCAGGTTATATGGCGAACGTTCCACCGCAGGTGCCTAGCGGAAGCCCCATGACTCCAGGAGGCACCGTTGTTCCTGCCCCGCAATTCGAGCAATCTTACGTTGAGAATATTCTTCGACTGAATCTGGGCAAGCAGGGAACCTTCTACATGACATATGAAAACAATTCGCAATGGAATGCCAAGGTGTTTACAGGCGTGGTTGAAGCCGCTGGACGCGATCATATCATTATTAGCGAACGGTCGACAGGACGCCGTATCATCCTGCTGATGGTAAATCTGGATTATGTCGTGTTCGACGAGCCGCTTCAATATCAATATCCAGGCGTTATCGGCAACCCGCCTCCGACAGGAAGATAACTTCTAGCAGCATCAGCATAATAACCTTCGTTTACTTAAGCGTAGACGGGGGTTATTTCATTATGTTTCAAATGGCAAATATTCAATGTCATGCGAATTTTTTCCGCCCAGATGTCTGAATACATAGTATTCTATTAACATTTTGAATGTTTATTCATAGAATATATCAATTCATCGAAAAACGAGTGCTAACGGCCGAGAATCAAATTAAAGCTTATAACAACGCTGATTAATGTCATAAGACAACGTTTGACTGTGTATCGTAGTACTATATAATTACTTATATAGCTTGCCTAAGTCGGAATAAGATAAGGAGATGAGACCATTGGGAAGTTGATGCGTAGTCCGAACACGTTGTTATGCTTGATGGCACCACACATTTTTAATAACCGAAGGAGGTGTTCCTATTCGTCATAGCATGCTGTATGGCGGGTAGGAGATCGATTGAGTGACCCCTTACCGAGTTTGATAAGTTTAACCTTGGTATTGATTCTCGTCCTGTTAAATGGATTTTTTGTATCGGCTGAATTAGCTTTCGTTAAAGTGAAAAGCAGCCGCATTGACGCTCTAGTCGAAGAAGGACATAGACGTGCAAAATTTGCGCAGAACATACTGCAAAATCTGGACGGATATATATCCGCATGCCAGTTTGGTATTACCATCGTGTCCATTGGACTTGGATGGATCGGCGAAAGAACGATATCCGCTATGATTACGCCTTGGTTTCATGGCATAGGCTGGAGTAATACAGTCGTTCATGCCGTGTCTTTGGTATTAGCCTTCATCCTGATTGCACTCATGCATATTGTATTTGGTGCATTGGCGCCCAAGACGGTGGCTGTTCGTAAAGCGGAACAAATTACGCTGCTGTCAGCAGGCCCACTGCGGGTATTTTACACCATCATGTTCCCGTTTATCTGGTTTGCGAATGGGCTCTCCAATAACGTTCTCCGCCTATTCCGGATGCAACCGGTGGTTGAACGGAATGTTCATACCGAGGAAGAACTGCGGGATATGATGAAAGAGAGCAGTGAGAGCGGCCTGATGGATAGCACGGATATGGTATTGGTAGACAACATTTTTGAATTTGCCGATACGACGGCAAGGGAGATCATGATCCCCAGAACAGAAATGATCTGTTTATACAACAATCTTTCATTGGAAGAAAATCTGAAGATCGCAAGCGAGGGGATGCGAACCCGTTATCCGATCTGTGACGAAGACAAGGATCATATCATTGGCTTTATTCACATTAAAGATCTGATGCGCGGATTCGTTCGTGACCAGCTTTCCTTGATTCGCCCGATCATTGCTGTTCCTGAGTCGATCAAGATCAGTGATCTGCTGCGAAGAATGCAGCGGAGCAAGACGCAAATTGCCATTCTTATTGATGAATACGGCGGGACTTCAGGACTCGTAACCCTGGAGGACATTATGGAAGAAATCGTCGGTGAAATTCAAGATGAGTTTGACGAAGAGCGTCCGGGCATTGAAAAGGTGGGGGAGGATGAATACTCCATTGATGGGTTGATGCTGATCGATGAAATTAATGACCAATTTGGTCTGAACGTGGATACAGAAGACTATGATACTATCGGTGGATGGCTGTCCTCGCGTCTTGAGGTGCTGCTCCCACACAAAGGTCAATCTGTCATGTATGAGGATTATCGCTTTGTGATTGAGGAGACCGAGCATAAACGAATCTCGCGGATTCGTCTGATCAGGCAGCAGCAGCAGCTGATTCAGGAAGAAGCAGGCGCGTAAACTGGATATTAGAAGAAGTAGCGACATATTATGCCGCTACTTCTTTTTATTTGCAAAAAGGTTTCAATAATTATATCAAACTGTGAAAAATTAGATACTTTTGTGTTGATGTCATGTGTTAAAATATGGATGTTCCTAATATATTGAAAGAAAGGTGATGTTATGTCAAGAATACGCAGTCCTAAACGTATAGCTTCAGCGCTTGCAGTCAGTGTTCTATTAAGTTTATCTCTGGCGGGAGGGGCTTACGCGGATTCCGCTGCAGACATTGCACCCGGTGCTTTAACGCCACCGCCCCCAGTGGAGATGAATCTGGACTCTTCCTTCAACATTTTAGCGAATCAGTACTTGCTGGATTATTTTTCTTCGATTGGGAAAGTAAGTAGTACTCAAGTAGGGATAAACGCCACTACCAGTGCTTCTCAAGCTGTAGATTCTCTGGGAATCAATTATGTTCTTCAACGCTGGACGGGCTCCGCTTGGGTTGATTCGGGAGCTTCATACGATAACGGAACAAGTAGGGCCTCTCTGAGCGGAAGCAAAACTTTTAGTGTACAGGCGGGTTATTATTACCGGGCCAAGACGATTCACTGGGTCAAAGAGAGCGGTACATATGAAGAAGGGACTTACCACACGAGCTCGATATTGGTGGCACAATAATACGAATATGGATTTATGAAGGGAGTGCCCCGCAAGATCTTAGATCTTGCGGGGCACTCCCTTTTTTTTGAGTCGAAAGACGCTCTGTGTAGGAATCGTTCCACCCATCGCTGTCCCATCATCTGCTGATGTGTAGGTAACCATGGAACAAAAAGGTCGAAGACCAGCCCTTGAGCCTGTCTTCAACCATTTTATTGTTCTTTTTTGATCCTCTAAAAAATCATTGTATGTCGTTTGCAATTTTTATGAATTCTTCTTCTGTGAAGAAGCCGCTAATGGATACAATCACTTGATCATTATCGTATAAGAAGCGAAGGTTAGTCTCGGTTAGATAGGCTTTCGCTCCGGATTCAAGAACAATAGTCTTCTTGATATCCCCATTGAGATTGATCATTTTGCCAAGTTGCATCCCGATAAGATCAATATGAAAAAACTTATCGTCCGAATTTTTATAATGAAGATGGAGCTCGTCAAAAACGGCATTTTCATCGGTTGTTAATGCGGTAGCCTCATGGAATTTGTAATCTTCCGGAAGATAATTGATTTTTGGTATTTTAAATGGTGCGCGTTTTTGCGATTCGGTCAGAGATTCATCGGTATCTGTGAAAGGAATATATTCGGTGTCCACTAATTCAGCTGGCGGTACATACCCTTCCGGCACTATTCCTTGCTCCGGTGGGGGAGCAGTTAATGCCTTGCTCTTATCAACAGGCTCTCGCATGCCGAAAATTTGGGTCACCACACCATTTCCCCAATCCTTGATCTCCTGATAAACCGGAGTTACCGCTTGAGTTACAGAGGATGGAGAGAATATCAACGCACCAAAGGCCATCGATGCTGCAATGACTCCGGCTAACTGAAAAGTGCGTCTACGCTGTTTCTTTTTGTGTACCTGTTTGATTTGCTGCTGAACCTGCTGCCAGGATTGTCGTTTGGACTCAATGTCAGTAGGGAGTGAGGAACGTGAAGCTGCACGATCAAAGGCTTCGTCAAAGGCCTCATCAAACCAATCATCGTATTTTTCGTTGCTCATCTAATTCACCCCACTCTCTATACAGCATTTTTTTTACGGATTCTCTGGCTCGGAACAAGCGCTGCTTCACGATCTCTTCGCGAGTATTCAGCAGCTCCGCGATTTCCCTGTACGTCAGACTATGCTTCCAACGGTACTCAATCAATAGCTTGTATTCAGGCTTCAATTGGTCGAGATAATGCTCGATGGATTCCTCCAGCATATTCGACTCCACCTGATGTTCGACGTTCGTGGAAGAAACTACCACGTCCTCTTCATTAATAAAAACACTCTCGACATCCACTTGGTTACGGTATTTTTTATTTTTTCTTAAATAATTCATGGTTGAGTTTTTGGCAACGACACGGAGCCACCCCCGCATCTTGCTTTCGGTTTCAAAATTCGGCTTACTTGTAATCACTTTTATAAAGGACTCCTGAATGATATCCTCAACAGCAGCATGATCCCGTACGACATACAGTATCTGTCCATAAACGAGGTCATAAAATTCATAATAGATTTCTTCCTGAATAGGTTCGCTCAGATCAGCGAAATCTGCTGCAAGGAGGAGCTGTAATCGGTTGGACACGCGATAATCCCCTCTCTGGTGTAACCATCCTATTTCTCTCATCATTTTACAACATATCGGGTAAAAAAGCCCTATTAATTCTAATAACAACTGGTCTGAAGACGGTTTGCGGGAAAAGGGTCTAACTGTATGAAGTCATGTGTTTGAAGCGCTTTAGCTTATGAGTTAAAATGACAAATCTTAAGTATGCGTCCATCTCTTCATCATATGCTCGGCAATCTATCGGTATTAATCGAAAAAAACAGAGCAGCCTCTGTTAAAAGGCTGCTCTGTTGTATAGTTTCGATCGCATTGCGATGTGTTTGTCACGCACATAACGGAATGGCTGCGGTTTACGCCCAATTCCCGTTGATGAATACGGGCTCCTCCGTGCCATCATGCGTGATTCCGGTAATATTAAGCTCCTTGGAGCCCATCATGAAGTCGACGTGGGTAATACTGGTGTTCAGACCGCTTGCTTGAAGCTGTTCGGACGTCATGGTCTTGCCGCCCTCAAGGTTAAAAGCATACGCGCTGCCGATAGCCAGGTGACAGGAGGCATTTTCGTCAAACAGCGTGTTGTAATACAAGATGCCGCTTTCCGATATCGGGGAGCGATAAGGCACAAGAGCAACCTCGCCCAGATAATGCGAGCCTTCATCCATGGAGATCAGGCGGGTTAAGGTATCTTCGCCTTGTTCCGCGGAGAAATCGACGATGCGGCCATTCTCGAACGTGATCGAGAAATTGTCGATGATGTTCCCGCCGTAGCTTAAAGGCTTCGTGCTGCGTACAGTGCCGTTCACGCCGGTTTTGAGAGGTGCGGTGAATACTTCCTCCGTCGGAATGTTGGCAACGAAACGTTCGCCTTTCTCGTTGTGACTGCCCGCCTGGGCCCAAATATGCCCCTCCGGAAGCTCGATCGTAAGATCCGTTCCCGGTGATGTGAACCGGAGCTTATGATATTTCTTGGCATTGAGCTCATCCGATTTGTGCTGGAGGGTCGCGATATGCTCTTCCCATGCACCAATGGGATCTTCGAGATCCGCGCGAACCGCGTGAAAAATTGCGTCCCACATGTTGTCCACCTGCTGCTCGGCTGGAACGTCAGGGAACACCTTGGCAGCCCAATCAGGGGAAGGGTAGGCAATGCCGGTCCAGCTCATTTTATCGGCTTGCTGATATTGCCGGTATTTCGCCATAGCTGCGCCATATGTACGTTGATAATTGGATATACGCTCCGGATCAACGCCTTTAAGCAGGTCAGGGTTCGAGGAGAGAATCGTCAAGAAAGCAGCTCCTTGCTCGGCGAGCTCGGTTACTTCCTCCGCATAATATGTCGGGGGCTCCAGAAAAGCGTCATCTGGTGCCAGATCGTACCGAATCCGGTTCACAACTTCATCACTGTAGTTCACCTTAACTTGCTTGGCGCCCGTTTCATAAGCTTTCTTCACGATAAGACGTACCAACGGTGCAGCATCGATCATCGCGTTAACTACCAGTGTTTGTCCCGGCTGCACATTGGCACCCACCTTGACGGCAAGCTCCGCGTAGCGTTCCAATTTTTGTTCAAAGCTGGACATGACAGACCCTCCATTTCTTTTATGCTACCTATAAGTAACTGCATGCGATTTCTTGATTATCGCACAATTTTTCGGATTGTAAATCAACCTCAGGTCAATTAAAGGCCGGAAAAGTTCAAGAAAGCAGCTACTTCATAAGAAATAGCTGCTGATGCTGTATCGTTTCTTAAAATGCCCAGTTTCCTTTCAGGAATACCGGTTCTTCCTGGCCATCTGCCGTTACTCCGTAAATATCCATTTCGCCGGAGCCGATCATGAAATCGACATGGGTTACGCTCGTATTGAGACCGTTCTGAATCAACTGCTCCTGATTCATTTCTTTTCCGCCTTCTAAGCAGAATGCATAAGCGCTGCCGAGTGCAAGGTGGTTGGAAGCATTCTCGTCAAACAACGTATTGTAATATAGGATGTTTGACTCCGAGATCGGGGAGTGATGCGGCACCAGCGCCACTTCTCCGAGGTAACGGGCACCTTCATCCATGTTCAGGAGACGCTCAAGGGTCTCATAGCCTTGCTCTGCCGTGAAGCTGACCACTTTACCTTCTTCAAAAGTAAGGGAGAAATTGTTCACGATGTTTCCGGCATAACTCAAAGGTTTCGTACTGTGTACGGTTCCGTTGACTCCTGTTTTGAGAGGAGCGGTAAATACTTCTTCTGTCGGCATGTTCGCCACAAAGGAATGCCCGCGCTCGTTGATGCTGTCGCCTTGCGCCCAAATATGTCCTTCCGGCAGCTCGATGGTAAGGTCGGTTCCCGGTGCGATATAGTGGAGTTTCTTGTATTTTTTTGCGTTCAGCACGGAGGATTTTGCTTCAAGCACTTCGAGGTGCTTGTTCCACGCTTCAACCGGGTTATCCTGATCCACACGTACGGTGTGGAAGATAGCATCCCACAGTTTGCCGACTTGTTCGGATTCCGGCACATCCGGGAATACCTTGGCAGCCCAAGCTGCTGAAGGCACAGCGATCAGACACCAGCTAAACTTGTCGGATTGTTGATAGGCGCGATATGTCTTCAATGCTTCACCGCGCGCTTTGTAGAAGTTTCCGATACGCTCGGAATCAATGCCGCTGAGCAAATCGGGATTTTCGGCAAGCACGTGCAGAATGGCTGCGCCGTTCTCCACCAATTCCGTCATTTCGCCGGCATACCATTTCGGCGCTTCGGTAAAGACGTCATCCGCAGCTTTTTCGAATTGTAGTCTTGTTATCGTTTCGTCGGTCCATAGGATCTTAACCAGGCGGGCACCCGCTTCGTATGCCTTTTTGGCAATCAAGCGAGTGAACTCGGCGGAATCGACAGGAGCATGAACCACTAAGGTTTGACCTTCCTGTATGTTAACTCCCACCTTTACAGCCAACTCGGCATATTTGTCCAAGTATGTATTGAAATCGGACATTTGGTACCCTCCAATGCAATTTAATTTACCAACCCATATTATACTAGATCTTGCCGTATAAGAAAAACAATAATCAGCTGCCAAGAAAAGTGATATACTGAGTCTTGTGAGTGCTTTACAACGTAATGAAGGAGCGTGGAAACGTGTCAGAAGTCCGAATCGAGCGTGCGGATATGAAGCGGGATGATAGCGATCAGTTCGTAGGATATACCGTATTTTCTATAGATGGACATGCATCAGCCTACGAGATCACATTCCTGAGCAAGAATGGCCGGGATTGGGACTACAGCCTGAACTTCGCCGGCGAGCCGGGAATCGAGGAGCAGTTTCTTCAGATTGACGAGCGGATTGAAGCCGACAATGAGTTGTTTGATGATTTGCTGGATGCAGCCATCGATGCGAGTGAGTTCGGGGAATAAGAGACCAATCCAACATGTAATCCAATGAAAACAAACCGTGCACCTCCCGTGGAAGGGAAGCGTACGGTTTGTTTAAGATTGTAGCATTTATAAGTTTTCAGCGAAGGTGAACAAATTCGGTAATCGCAAGAAAAACATCCTCTAAACGGGGTCTGTCCTCTGTGAAAGTGCGTCGATCGATGTTTTTCTTATATGTGCCGACATGGGAGAAGAACAAGTTAACCAATCGTAATTCGACCTTCCGGATGGCGGTATAGTTCTTTATTATTCTTGCGGCTAAGCGCGTACGCAAGGGTTAGCGGACCTAACCGGCCAAGGAACATGAGCAGGGCAATGGTGACCTTGCCAACCCCGGACAGCTCGGTTGTAAGTCCCATCGATAGCCCGGCTGTACCGAACGCGGATACGGCTTCGAACAGAATTCTTAAGAATTCACCCGATTCCGTAACGGACAGAAACATGGAAGCTCCCACCAATAGCAGCAACGATAGTATCGTCAGCGTAATGGAACGATAAACCAGGGCTTGGGAGATTCGATTGCGATAGAGAACCACATCGCGTTTACCCTGGATCATCGTGACGACGGCACCAATGAGCACGGCGAAGGTGGTCACCTTAATGCCCCCTCCAGTCGATCCGGGCGCTGCTCCGATGAACATCAGGAGAATCATGAAGAACTGGGAGGATTGCTCCAGACTCGCGATGTCCAAGGTGCTGACGCCACCGGAACGCGGAGTGATCGATTGGAATAGGGACGCCATGATTTTTACCGGGTATGAGAGCGGCCCTAGTGTTTTGGGATTGCCGTGCTCCAGAATAAAGATCATGACAGCCCCGATTACGATTAACAGTGAAGTCACGGTTAATACAACCTTGGAGTGAAGCGACAGTTTCCTGCACTTCGGATATTCAATAAGATCAAAGATGACGATGAAGCCGATTCCCCCAAGGAAGATTAAGAACATCACGACGATATTGACAAAAGGATCCGCTACATAGGTTGCAAACCCTGAGAAAGGTCCGTGAATTTGGCCAAAGAGATCGAAGCCTGCATTGTTGAATATGGAGATGCTTTGGAATATGCCAAAGTAAGCCGCATCGGAAAGCGGCATAATGGCGGAGAACCTGAGCGTCAGCAGCAAGGCGCCTGCCCCTTCTATGATCAGCGTATAGACGAGCACTCTTCGGATGAGGTCTACAATCCCTTGAATTTGGTATTGACCCATCGCTTCCTGAAGGATCATGCGCTCCCGAAGCGAGATTCTGCGATTGAACATCAATGCAATCCAGGTGGCTGAGGTCATAAAGCCCAATCCGCCAAGCTGAACGAGCATGAGCATGACAATTTGTCCAAATATGGACCAATGAGTCCCTGTGTCCACAACGGTTAAACCCGTTACACTGATGGCGGAAACCGCTGTGAAGAGAGCATCTATTATCGGGGTAGATGTCACGTCCTCAGTAGCGATGGGAAGTTTAAGCAGGAATGTCCCGATCAGTGTAATCGAGGCAAAGCCGATCGCCAGAAATTTGGGAGGGGTCATTTGGTTTCGAAGGTCTTTCTTTTTCATGCCAATTATCCTTTTCCGAATGTTTTAATTTTGAAATCATTCTCTAATATAACACGAAAGGTGAATCATTTAACCATCATGAATTCGAACCGAGCACCGATTCCCGTATTTATTCCTCTATTTATCGGCATCATAGCTATTTCTTTTTCCTCGATTTTCGTAAAATGGTCCAGCAGCCCCGTTTCCATCCAGGCGATGTACAGACTGGTGATAACGTTCCTGATCATGCTGCCCTTCGCGGGCAAATATGTGCCGGCTATCAAATCGCTGAAGCGTTCTGAACTGCTGCTGCTCCTTCTATCCGGAGCGATGCTGGCCCTGCACTTTTTGTTATGGATGGGCTCCTTGAAGTGGACAAGCGTAGCCAGCTCCACGATTATCCTTGCCCTTCAGCCGGTATTCGTGATGATGGGTGCTTACTTTTGGTTTAAGGAGAAAACATCGCTGGCAGCAATCGGAGGCATGGCCATCGCCTTTCTCGGCGTATTCCTTCTCATTGGAAGCAGTGGGCTCAGTGGGAGCAAAGGGCATTTGACCGGTGATATCATGTCTCTGATGGGAACGGCTGCGGTCGCCGTCCATATGCTGCTGGGTCAATTGCTGCTACGGCGTTTGCCGTCATTCCTATACAGCTGGCTTGTCTTTGCGGTGGCAGCATCCGTATTGGCGGTGTACAACGTGGGAATGAACATTCCCATGACGGGGTATTCCGGACGTGAGTGGGGGATATTTGCCTTATTGGCTGTCGTGCCAACGGTATTCGGCCATCTGTTATTTAACTGGCTGATGAAGTATGCCACAGCCTCCACCGTATCGATGAGCGTTCTCGGAGAGCCGGTTGGAGCGAGTTTACTGGCCTTTCTCCTGTTGAATGAGTCGATGAATTCCCTGCAGGCGGCAGGGGGAGCGCTTGTGCTGTTAGGCCTGGTATTATTCTTGAAGGTCGGGAAACCGAGAAAGCAGCCTGTCGACATTCAACCCGAAGCGCTGGGGTGAATGTCGCTTTATTTTTTTGCACTGCCGGAGTAGTTCTGATTGAAATGGCGTACACTGATCCTGAAAAGACAAATCCTTTCAAAAATGGATATTGACTTGAAAAGGGGTTTCGTACGTGAAAGCAGTCACTTATCAAGGCAGACATCGGATCCAAGTGAAGGAAATGAAAGACGCCGTTCTTCGGCACAGCGACGATGTCCTGATTCGAGTCACCACCACGGCCATCTGCGGATCTGATCTGCATTTATATAACGGCGAGCTAAAGCCGCTTAATGATGATTACATTATCGGCCATGAGCCGATGGGAATCGTTGTGGATGCAGGTCCGGAAGTAAGCAGGGTCAAAGTGGGCGACCGTGTGATTATTCCTTTTATCGTTTCTTGCGGAACGTGCGTCTTCTGCCAGAATCAAATGGAGAGCCAATGCGATTATGCGAATGAAGCCAAGAATACCGGTGGTTTTTTTGGATACAGCGACGCGTACGGCGGCTTTCAAGGCGCGCAGGCGGAGCTGCTGCGGGTACCTTACGGTAATTATATGCCCTTTGTCATTCCTGAGGATGCCGAGATGGAAGATGAGAAGCTCCTCATGCTGTCCGATGCGCTGCCCACAGCCATCTGGAGCGTGGAGAACGGAGGGGTTAAGCCCGGCGATGTCGTGGTTGTCCTGGGATGCGGTCCGATAGGATTGTTAACGCAGAAGTTTGCCTGGATGAAAGGCGCGAAGCGGGTGATTGCAATCGATCATGTGGATTACAGGCTCGCGCATGCGAAACGGACCAATCACGTGGAAACCTACAATTTCGAGAAGATACCCGAGATCGAGGATTATATTCGAGAGATTACCAAGGGCGGCGCCGACGTTGTCATCGATTGTGTGGGCCTGGATGCCAAACGGACCGGCATTGAGATGCTGGGAAGCATGCTGAAGCTTCAAGGGGGCTCCTTGGGTGCTTTCCGCATGGCTGTGAGTATGGTTCGCAAATACGGGACCATCCAGTTAACCGGCGTATACGGGCTTGTTTATAATGCATTCCCGCTTGGGGAGCTGTTCGAACGCAATATTACGTTAAAAATGGGGCTGGCACCCGTCATTCATTACATGCCGCACCTTTATCAAATGTTGAAAGAGGGGACTTTAGACCCTTCGGATATCATCACACACCGGCTCTCGATGGAGAAGGCTGCCCATGGCTACGATATCTTTAATGAGCGGAAGGATGGCTGTATCAAAGTCATCTTGAAGCCTTAAGCAGCCAAATAAACCGAATGAAGAAGCGTTCTTGGTGAATGAGCAGCATTCCTAAGGACGCTTTTTTTGATGGAAAAATGGTGTAACAGCGTTGACAAGCGTGCAGGAAGAATTCATAGTAATTAAAAATAGAATTGTAGAGTGAGAGAGGAATCAAACACAGATGAGCACCAAGTCAGAAAGGCTTCCCACTAGTCTTGAGGGGCCCCAGGGAAACTCCTATCTTCAAGGCTTCAAAGATTGTATTCCAACCCTGCTGGGCTACTTGAGCATCGGCTTTGCGGCAGGTGTTGTCGAGCGCACCGCAGGTTTCAGCCTGCTTGAGATCGCACTCATTTCGCTGCTGCTCTATGCGGGCTCCGGGCAATTCATAGCCGCAGGGATGGTAGCCGCTGCAAGCCCGGTCTTATCGATTATTGTTACGATATTTTTCGTAAATGCCAGGCATCTGCTGTTAAGCGCCGCGATTGCCCCGTACTTTAAAGGGCTGTCCTCGGGAAAAAGCTTCTTCATCGGCTCCCTGTTAACCGACGAGACGTTTGGCGTTGCGGCAGCTAAGGCCACCGAGCAAAAGAGACTCGGCTATAAATGGATGGTCGGCCTGAATATCACGGCATATCTGTTCTGGTGTGCAGCCAACGTAGCGGGCGGTTTAGTCGGGGAGTGGATTCCGGAGCCGGAGAAGTTTGGCCTTGATTTTGCTTTGCCGGGGATGTTTATCGGATTGCTGGCTCTGCAATGGATCAGCCGGAAGAAGTATAAACTTGACTTCATGGTGGTTATGATTGCCGCCGTTTCTGTGGTAGCTGTCAGTACGATTATGCCGGGAAGCGCGGCGGTGATTGTCGCGATTATGGTTGCGGCCACAGCAGGGATGGTGATCGAACGATGGAAATAAGATGGCCTATCGCCATACTGATTATCGGTTGTGCTGTCGTAACCCTCATTCCCAGGGTTTTGCCGCTTATGATCCTGAGCAAGCTCCGCATTCCGGAGATGATGATCCGGTGGCTCAATCATGTACCGATTGCTGTCATGGGAGCACTGCTAGCCCAGGAGCTGCTCCTATCGGCTGGGCGTGTAGATCCAGGGGGGCATTCACTCGAATTGATAGCAGCCGTGCCCGCTTTCCTAACCGCTTTTCTCACGAAAAGCCTGTTTGCCACCGTCATCGTCGGGATCCTGACTTTGGTGGGGCTCCGCTTGTTTTTCTAATTAAAAGTCGTTCGATTGCATAAGCTGTTCTCCCAGCTGACAAGCGGGAGGACAGCTTGTTTTGTAGGGTCGACAGCCATCCCAGCATGCCCTGGACCCCGCACCGTGTGTAAAGGGAGCAGTGCGCATGATGTACAAAAGCAGTCCCTATTGTTGTTCCTTTATACGCCGTCTGCCTGTTATTTGGTCAAATGTCAGGGGACAGGGGTCCCTTTCGGAATGCGTAAGCACTGCATATGGTGTACTAACCCATGATATGTATTTAGATCCTATATCAAGATAGGCAGAAGGAGGAGACAGGGGATGATGCCGACGGTTTCGATAGTTATACCTTTCTATAACTGCCAGTATATACAGCAAGCATTGGAAAGTGCGGTACACCAAACGTACCCTGCCGTAGAAATCATCGTTGTAGATGATGGGTCAACCCAATATTCACATCTGATTGCCCCCTACATGAACAGAGTCTACTATATGGGCAAGAGTAACGGCGGAACGGCCAGCGCCTTGAATCATGGTATTCTGCATGCTTCCGGAGAATATATTGCCTGGCTCAGTTCGGATGATCGTTTTGTCCCCCAAAAGATTGAACGGCAGATGTCGTTTATGCTGAGCAGGGGACTCGATGTCACGTATACCGGTTTTTGTGTTATCGATGAGCACAACCGAATTACGAAACCTTATGGCGGGATTCCTATGGCAAGTACAGCTGATTTATGTCGTCAGTTTATCCATTTCAGTCCAATTAATGGTTGTACAGTGATTGCGAAGAAAGACTGGCTGCACCGGGTAGGTCTGTTTAATCAACAGCTTCCTTATACCCATGATTACGATCTCTGGATTCGTCTGCTCTTGAACGGAGCCCAATTTGGATTTTTACCGGATATGCTGACCATGTACCGGGAGCATTCTCAAATGGGAACTATTCGCCACCAAGCAACCATCGTTAAGGAATATGAAATGGTCAAAAATAATTACCGCCATGTGCTTGAGCATTACGCACTGCAGCACGGCGGTTAATGGGGGATACCATGAAAATATTGCTTGCAACCCACTGGTTAATCCCTCACGTCGGCGGGGTTTGGAACTTCATGGAGCAGCTTAAAAATCGTTTGGAGCGGCTTGGTCATGAAGTGGATATGCTTGGAAACAGTCCGGATTACAAGAAAATTCATATTGTCAATCGAGGAAAGGAACTTTCAAAGGACGTTTTGCTGCCCATGCTAGAAACCAAGCTCACTAAGCAAACCGCACCGGGAGTGAATCAACATTTTGCCATACGCTCTTACGAGATGGACCGGTACTGCTTTGAGCTTGCAGCATCTTATTTCGGGCTGAATCAGTATGATATTATCCATACCCAGGATATATTCTCCACTCGGTCCTTAAGCAGAGTCAAACCAAAGCGTATCCCGCTTATTTCCCATGTCCATGGCTCCGTAGCCCGAGAAATGATGGACCACTTTCGCAAGAATCCCTCCGAAGGCGTAAACGAAGGAAGTCCGGCATGGCGATACTTTCCTGCACTAGAATATCATGCTGCCATGTCTTCAGATATAACGATTGCTGCGAACCAGTGGTCCAAAAATATTCTGGTCGGGGAATTTGGAGTGCCTAGTTATCGAGTTGCCGTTTTCCAATATGGGCTTGATGCTGCCGGATTCCAAGCAAAGCTTAACCAAGGAAGTCTCATGTTTCGGCCGCATGGAAAAAAAGTGATCATTTGTCCTGCCAGGCTGGTATATGTTAAGGGAATCCACGTGCTTCTGTCCGCATTAACCATATTAAAGCAGATGCGCAGTGATTGGGTATGCTGGATTGTTGGGGATGGGAGTTTGCGGAGACAACTGGAGGAGCAGAGTATACGTGCATCCTTGCAACAAGATGTGTTTTTTTTAGGCGAGCAAAGCAACGTTCCGGGGCTGCTCACGCAGGCTGACATCTTTGTACACACCTGCATTCAGGATAATCAGCCGTTCTCCGTAATGGAGGCGCAAATGGCAGGATTACCTTCTGTTGTGTCGACAGCAGGAGGTTTGCCTGAAATGGTCACGCATGGCTATACCGGGTTGCTTGTGCCAGTAGGAGATGCCCTGAGCACAGCTCAGCAATTAAACGCGCTTTTGGGAAATGATGAGTACCGTAAGTTCCTTGGTCAGAACGCAAAGGCGTTTGCCATCAATCACTGGTCCATGGACCTGATGATTGAACGACTTCTAGCCATATATAACAGCGCCATTTCGCAAAAATAAGGGGAGTGGAGATATGAACCAGCAGCAAGGATTTCCGGTTATGAGTGATTTATATAACCGATTATTTGTGAATCAGGTGTCAAGTCCAGAGCTTGTTGTCGACTATGTAATATGGAATCGGATATTTCAATCACTTCCTAAAGATTATAAGCTGCCAGACGAACCTGTCACGAATATTTGAGGAGGAAAGGCCGGTCAAGATGAGATTCTTGCCCGGCCATTTTGTTTTGATCATCGTTTTTTCATGAAGTGAAATATGTCAGGTTAGATTAGCCACATTCCATCAAATATAAAAGACCAACGATGGCGGTTGCTATACCAAACGTCCTGATTCGGCATGTTGACTACGCATACATGCTTTAGCTTCCAGTCCTGCAATTCAAGCTCCGGAACCGGCAAATGGTTAACAACGAGGAGATGGAATGGACCAGTGACTAGCTGCTCCAGTGTTACAGCAAGCTCTTTGATATCTTCATAATTGGAATCGGTTCGGATAAAGAGAATACGTCCTCCGCTTTCTACTTTGTGCAAAAACCTTAAAATTCTTCGATCATATTTAGCTTTCACTTCCGGATAGGCTGCAAGGTGAGGCGGGAAATTGTTGTGTATATAAAAATCATGGTTCATATATAGATCATATTCCCGATCCCACACGTTATAGAGCTCATCATTAGCCTTGTCAATTGTTGTTAGGTTAGGATAGGATAGCATCCCTTGAAATCGATTACGAAGCAATCTTGTAACATTAGGCAGTACTGGGGTACCCATCCAATCGAGAGGTCCAGCCATATTACGCAGTCCATGTGCCCTCAGTTCCATGGCGGGCAAACAGTTTATCCCCAAGCTGAAAATGGCAGAATAGGGTCCCTTCAGATCCTGCAGAGTCATCACGATGGTCACCAACCTTTCCAATCGAAGTTATTCTTCATCATATTAAATGCGAATCGGAAAGAAGCGGCTTGGACCGGGGATCAAGTCACACACATTTGGATGTTCGTCACGTTGGATATGCCCTTACCGGCACAGCGGTAGTTACATATCCTGAAATTAATGAAGCTGCCATAGCCAGGAGGGAATGAAATGTCCATCTTTCGTTTAGATGCAGTGGAATACGGTAACATTGACGCGCGGTATATCCAGTCCGTGGACCTCACAATTACGAATGCGGGGCCTGATGTATTTGATGTCCTCGTGCATGGATATCACCCCCAAGGAGTTTACCATGTCGGCCTTGTACATGTAGGGGTCGGTTCCACGGTGTTTGTACCCAATATCATGAATCATAATATTGCGTTCAGCCTGCTGCTCGTGACCAATATTAATTACTCGTACTCCACATTGGTAACTGTGCATGCCAAGAACGAAGGACAGCTTGTGGCCGTCTACTCACATTCTGATTTTCAAGTTATCGAATAACGGGAGGTGTGCGACATGAAGGTGCTGTTCGTCTACTATGTGCCGAGCGGGGGGGTCGAAACATTAAACAGACAGCGATGCTGTGCACTGCGACTTGCCGGAATTGAGGCGCATTGTCTGTATTATAAGTGGGGGTCGGGCATGCAGAATGCTGCGGACTTCCCCATCTACGTAACCCGCAATGACATCGAGATCAAGCACATCTTGGATTCGAATAATTTTGACGTCATCGTCGTTACGACGGATCACGCCAGTTTTCCTCGGTTTCGAATGCTTGGCTTCAAAGGGAAATTCGTGCTGGAGATTCAAGGGTATGGACCAAAGAGCGTTGCCCGTGCACAGCTCGCACAGGCAGCGCCGTATGTGAACGCATATGCTGACGCGCTGCTGAATCCCAATACCCCTCATATTGCTGCTCTGTTCCAGGAGCTGTATCCGCATAAGCCGCAGTTTCATTTCAACAATTGTTTTGATAGTCAACGGTTCACTTACCATCTTTATCCGAGTCCTTCAAGCCCTGTAATGGCATGGCTTGGACGGATCGAGGATAACAAGAATTGGCGAGAGTTTCTTCATATCGGGCATGCGCTTAAGGAACATGTTCCTGATCTGCAAATGTGGATGTTCGAGGATATTGAGCTCAGCCAGCCGGCAGAAAGGGCGCAATTCCTATCACTCATTGATGAGTTGGGCCTGTCGGATCGGTTAACCCTTCGATCCAATGTGCCTAATGCAGAGATGCCTTACTACTATTCGGTTATTGGAGACTCCGGCGGATTCCTGTGCTGTACCTCCAAGGTAGAGGGAGCGCCTTATGCGGTGCTTGAGGCGATGAGCTGCCGCTGCCCGGTCCTGACGACCGATTCGGATGGGGTATCCACCTCGGTTCATCATAATTTTACAGGCAAGTTTTACATGCTGGGAGACATACAGCATGCTGTTACCGAAGCGCTTGAATTCATGATGGAACCTGTTCTACGTGAACAGATTCGAGACCAGGCGATGCGACATGTCGAGCATCATTTTAATCCGCATAACTATGCGATGAATTTTGCCGGTCTGCTTCAATCGATAGGGTTGTAATCCCATGGTTTTACATTCAGTACGTATAACAAAACAGCCTTATTCCTCGAGATGAACGAGGAACAAGGCTGTTTTCTGTTGTCACCTACCTTTCATTGGCTAAACTAGGATGTGCGAAGCCAGTGGCGGTAGGTTTCTTCCACTCCTTCCTCCAGGCTAAATAATGGGCTCCACTGCAGGTATGCCCGGGTTCTCTCATTATTCAGACAGCTGTGCAGAATATCACCGTTCTTCGCAGGCAGATAGCTGACATCAATGCGGTCAGGATGCAGTCTGCTGATGAGATCGACGAGGGAATTGACGGTATGGCCGGTGCCGGTGCTAACATGAAGAACGCACTCATCCCCGTGTTGGATGGAGGCGAGGTTCGCTTCAACCACATCCTTAACATAAATGAAGTCCCGGGTTTGCTCGCCATCCCCGTATATATGAAACGGAGTCCCTTGACGCAGGCGGTCACCAAACACCGCCACAACACCGCCTTCTCCCTTCGCAGTCTGACCCGGACCGTAGACATTCCCATAACGAAGAATGGTGTACTGCAGTCCGAAGAAGCGGTGGTATAAACGGATATATTGCTCACCTGCCACCTTGGACAGTGCATAGAAGGAGATCGGATTAACTGGATCATCCTCCGTCAGCTGAGATTTCTCCAGATCTCCATATACGCCTGACGTCGAAGCAAACACAATCTTACGGACCCCTGCCTTACGGCAAGCTTCAAGTATATTGATGGTGCCCATCACATTCGCATCCGCATCAAGCCGAGGCTCCTTGATCGACCGCTGGACATCAGCCTGTGCGGCCAAGTGGAACACGACGTCCGGCTTCAGCGCGGAGAGATACGCCGTGGTCTGCTGACTGTTTACATCGGCTACATGTAAAATCGCCTCGCTGTGAAGGCGACCTGGATCTCCGGTTGTCAGGTTATCAATCACATGGACTTCATAGCCTTGATTAACAAGTCCATTCACCAGATGGGAGCCGATAAAGCCTGCTCCGCCGGTTACAACCATCTTCATGTCTTAACCCTCCAGCCTTTTGATTGGGATGCTTTATCCTACGTGATACGGAAGGATCATGCATTGGACAATTGACAGGGGGGACGAAGGAATGGGCAGATTAGATTGACGTTTACATTCCTGTTATAATGGAAGCTGCAATTTAACATTATTTTTACACAGAAGAGGGAATGGAAAATGGAACGCTACCTTGAACAAAGGTTGAAATTATGCATACTCGTTTTTTTGACGCTCTTATTGAAGTTGATCCTTCTAAGAGTGTTTCTGTTTAATGGGGTCGCATGGGGTAAGGTGCTTACCGACGCGCTATCTCTGTTGGCCCTGATTAGCTTTCTGGAGCTGATCCTGCCAGTAAGAGGGAAAAAGATGGTCTATGTGGTCCTAAATGTCGTATTATCTTTCATCATGTTTGCGTCCGCTGTTTATAACGTTCATTTTGGGTCCATACCGACGTATACCGCGCTTGCGGGTATCGGTCAAGTAAACCAGGTGAGAGCCAGCATTACGGCTTTGTTAGAGCCGGAGCACTTTCTCTTCTTCCTGGACGTGTTTGTCCTACTGGTCATATGGGCAATTCAAAAAATTCGTTCGCGCTCCCAAAGAGGATTGCATTTCGGCGGAGTCCGTTCCAGTTATTCCGCATCCTATTCGCGCAGGCCTGGAATGAAATGGCGTATATCCATGACGGTTGTGCTGGTCATTGCGGGTGTTCTGTCCGGACTCATCATGCGCAAAGAATGGGGAATCGAGAATGAAATCGTGCGAGCGGAGCAAATGGGATTCATGAATTATCAGGTTTCCGCCGTGATCCGGATTTCGCAGGAGAATCGTGCGCTGGCCGAAGGGAGTCTGCAAGACACGATTCTGCGGTCCCAGCAGCTGCTGGCGACCTATCCTTACGTTAAGGAAGCAAAGGACAAGCCGGACTACTTCGGCGCTGCCAAAGGCAAAAATCTGATCATCGTTCAGATGGAATCGCTGCAGAATTTTCCGGTTGGTCAATCCCTGAATGGCCAGGAGCTGACACCGGTGATGAACCAGCTTGCGGATGGCGGCCTGTATTTCCCGCATGTCTTCCAACAGATTGGACAAGGCAACACGTCTGATGCCGAGTTTGCGGTCAATACTTCGATTTATCCGACCGGAACGGTGGCGATGTCCACCGGGTTCGGACATAAAGAGCTGCCGGGACTGCCGCGGCTATTGAACAAGCACGGTTATGTGACGACGACATTTCACGTGAATGATGTGAAGTTCTGGGATCGAAGCAAGATGTACCCGGCCCTTGATTTTCAACATTATTACGACAAGCCATATTTTACGAATGATAACTTCAATGAATTCGGACCTTCCGATGAAGAGCTGTTCCGTGTCGGCGTGGAGAAGCTGCTGGAGAATCATCAGCAGAACAAGCCTACCTATGCCCATTACATCACGGTATCCAACCATTCTCCATACCATGTGAAGGATGAATTTGCGAAGATCACCCTGCCGGCTGAGCTTGAAGGGACCCATCTGGGGAATTACCTGAAGTCGGTGAATTATTCTGATTATGCACTCGGAACACTGGTTGACCGTCTGAAGCAGAACGGGTTGTGGGATGATACCGTACTGGTTGTGTACGGAGATCACTTCGGCATCAATCCGGCAGAAGCCGACGCCGATATGATCTCGTCAACGCTAGGTATTCCTTACCATGAGCGGGTCAGCCGATTTAACATCCCGCTTGTCATTCATGTACCCGGCATGAAGGAAGGAAAGGTTATCGAACAGGTAGGGGGCCAGGTCGATATTCTGCCAACGGTCGCAAACCTTTTAGGTGTATCGCTTGACGATGAAGGCTTTAACGCATTTGGGCATGACCTGCTGAATGTGGACCGCAATGTAATCGGGATGAGATATTATTTGCCGACGGGTTCATTCTTTAACAACGACATTCTGTTTGTGCCAGGGGACGGGTTTGAGGACGGAACGGCGGTGTCCCTAAAGACGCTCGAGCCCGTAACGGATATCGAGAAGTACCGCAGCGATTATGACTATATTTTGCAGCTGATGAAAATGTCCGATGAATACGTGAAAATGCTGCCCAAACGGGCGCCGTAAAGTCAAATGAGTAGTTAACGAGGAAGAGGATTGTTTCATCAAGCCTGACGCAGGCATGGATGAAGCAGTCCTTTTTTTCTTGTAAAAGCTGCGATTGAGGATTGCCTCTGTTTCGTCATCTATGCTATTATTACCCATATTGTTAACCTGATTATTAATAACAATGGTTGACAATAAAAACGGAGAGGGTGAATGAAGATATGACGACTCAAATCCAGTATGATTGGGCGACGCTGGCTGATCATGTTGTGCAAGGGCATGATATTACGCCGGTTGAAGCTTTGGCGATTCTGAACAGCGAGGATCAGGAATTGCTGACTGTTATGCAGGCTGCCTATCGCATCCGCCGCGAGTATTACGGGAATAAGGTCAAGCTCAACATGATTGTAAACGCCAAATCCGGTCTGTGTCCTGAAGATTGCGGATACTGCTCCCAATCCATCGTGTCGGAAGCGCCTATTGATAAATACGCATGGCTGACCAAAGACAAAATTCTGGAAGGCGCGCGTGAGTCGGTTCGCCGAAAGGCGGGAACCTATTGCATCGTTGCTTCCGGTCGTCGTCCTACCAATCGGGAGATTGATCATGTAGTCGCGGCGGTGAAGGAGATTACACAAACGACTCAGCTGAAGGTGTGCTGTTGTCTGGGTTTTTTGAATGAGGATCATGCGCGTAAGCTCGCCGATGCCGGCGTGCACCGATATAACCATAATCTGAATACTTCCAAAGAGAACTACGAGCAGATTACGACCACGCATACATACGATGACCGGCTAGATACCGTGAAGCAGGCAAGCTCTTCCGGAATGTCCCCTTGTTCCGGAGCCATCTTCGGAATGGGCGAGAGCCTGGAAGAACGGGTGGAGATTGCGTTTGCTCTGAAATCGCTTGGAGCGGATTCGATTCCTTGCAATTTTCTGAATGCGATTGAGGGCACTCCGCTTGAAGGACGCAAGGAATTGACGCCGATGATGTGTTTGAAGATTCTTGCCATGATGCGGTTTGTTAACCCCACGAAAGAGATTCGGATTGCGGGGGGACGCGAAGTGAATCTGCGCTCCTTGCAGCCGCTGGGATTATATGCAGCCAACTCGATCTTCATCGGCGATTATTTAACGACAGAAGGCCAGGCCCATACCGCAGACTGGGGATTGATTGAAGACCTAGGGTTTGAAATTGAGGAATGCGCTCTGTCATGATGTATTGACATTTATGCATGAAGCACATACTATATACCCGTAGGGGTAGGGATGGGGGCTGGATGTCTCATGCTCTTCCCACCAAGCATCAAGCTGATGCACATGACAATGATGGGGGAATGCTTTGTGCTGATTGCATCTGCCGCTCTGATTATATTTATATTCAGTTTATATTACCGAAGGTATGTGCCTATAACTGGCTTGCGGTTCATGAAGTGCAGTGACCTTCGACAGGCCCGGAAGGAACGTCCGAATTTGAAAATGCTCGATGTACGCGATGTATCCGAATACATGGCATGTCCGCGGAAAGAAACGATTAACATCTCTCTCGGCAGATTGCCGTATGTGTGGGAGCAGGAGTTGAAACCCGATGACTCCGTGGTCATAGTAACGCCCAAGCGCTCGGATGGAATTCTGGCTGCGCGCAAGCTGAAGAAGGCTGGATTTACTTCGCTTTTTTATCTGCAGGAGGATTGTACGGCTTGCCATTCCATGCAGCATGTTTCACTGAATTAATGATGATCTGGTCAGCAGGCTTTTGCTGGTCAGATTTTTTTTAGTTTTCGGTTGAAGGCATAGAATTTGACAATGATAATCGTTATCATTTAAAATGAAAGAATATCGTTCATTTGTACGGTTATTTTCAGCTAAGGGAGTGTTCGTTGAATATGTTGATCGAGACGAAAACGATTATTGTTAAAGCAGGCACATCCAATCTGGTTGTTGAGCGTTTCAGCAAGCCGGGACCCATTGAAGAAATTGAAGGTTTCATCGATCTGAGTGTCCTTGTTAAGAATGCAAAGCGTACCGACGAAACGGAAGAAGTCATCGTCATGATTCGCTGGGAATCCAAAGAAGCGTGGAAACGCTGGGAAACCAGTCCCGCACATATTCAAGGACACCGTGATAACCGCGGCAAGCCGCAGCCGGAGCATGTGATCAGCTCCAGCCACGGCATGTATGAGGTTAAGGCATCCAAAGGACCGAGACCTGTTCAACAGGCATAATATTTTATTATCCAAAAAGAAGCGGCTGCTAAAGCCGCTTCTTTTTTTGTTCCATTGTAACATCGGGTGGGGCTAACAAGGGTTAAAAGGGTTAAAACGACAGATTTTAGGGAACCGTAAAGGGATGAAAGAATGGATCAGCTAATCATTCCACCTACTGTTTGGAGGAAGTCACCTATGTATCATCTATATAGCCATAATGATCTGGATGGTGTCGGTTGCGGCATTATCGCCAAATGCGCTTTCGGTGAAGGAATTGATGTCCGTTACAACTCCATTCACGGTTTGAATCAACAAGTTGCAAGGTATTTGAACCGGACTTCCGTGCAGGAAAATCCGTATGATGTGTTGTTTATTACGGATTTGTCGGTCGCTCCGGATATGGAGAAGGAACTGAACGTGTTTGTCGAAGAGGGAGGTCAGGTGCAGCTGATCGATCACCACAAAACGGCTCTTCACTTGAATGAATATAGCTGGGGGCAAGTGGACATCACGCATCGGGACGGCCGATTGGCATCGGCAACCTCACTATTTTATGAATATTTAATTGAGCATGGACATCTGGGCAGAAGCGAAGCGCTGGACGAATTCGTAGAACTGGTCCGCCTCTATGATACGTGGGAATGGGAAGAGAACCAGAAGATTGAGGCTAAACGACTGAATGATTTGTTCTTTATGTTGTCACTTGACGAATTTGAGAGCAAGATGACGCAGCGTCTGCGGGAGCAAGGGGGCTTCTTCTTTGATGAGTTTGAAGAAAAAATATTGGACATGGAAGAGAATAAAATCGATCGTTACATCCGCCGCAAGCAGCGAGAACTCATTCAGACCTTCGTGGGGGAGCATTGCGTAGGCATCGTTTATGCCGAATCCTATCATTCTGAACTTGCCAGCGAGCTGGGAACGACGTATCCCCACCTTGATTACATTGCCATCTTGAACATGGGGGGAAGGAAAATGAGCCTTCGCACGATTCATGATCACGTGGATGTATCCGAAGTGGCAATGAGGTACGGAGGAGGCGGCCATCCCAAAGCAGCGGGGTGCACGATTACGGAGGAAGTGTATCAGTTATTTGCTGCTGATCCGTTCGAGCTGGAACCGATCCGGTTCGATGCTTCACGGAATCAATTCAACATTAAGGGGGCGGAGTCCGGCGTTCTTTACGAAAGCTGGGGCGAGGATCTGCTGTTTGTTTATGCCAACGCCGGAGAATGGATTGTCGAGTGGAACGGAGAACCCCTCCCATTCCGGTTCGGATCGTTCGAGGAGGCAGAGCGGCACATGAAGCGGCAGTATGGTGTCTGGCTGTCCAGGGATGACGTGTTTGTGAAGATGCTGAAGGAACAATGGATGCGAAACCGATCCAATGACCGCCTGGGTCTGCCACTGGATATGGATGAGGAGAAGTTAATGGAAGATCTGTAGATGTAACAGCATCAAGGGTGGAAGAGATCTATCCTAGAGACCTTTATTGTGAGACAGGAGGAATTTACGGTGAAAAAAATGATCGCCGGCTGGGCTCTTGCCCTGTTAACGGCAGGCATTCTCGCATGGAGTCAGACTCAAAGTCATTCCGAGCCCTCCATTCCCTCGGCTGTTCACAGCAAAGAGCTGCTGAAGGATGTTCCTGTACCTTGGTCTGCTACGAAGAACACCATCCGATTGAATACATCCGATCCTGTAAGTGCGGCCGTGCTGACCTCCAAGACGCTGTGGCAGTCCACGAATGAGCATAGTCGTCCGCAGACGGTGATTCTGGTGGATTCGGCTCAATGGTCCATAGCGGCTGTGAGCGTCGATCTGACGCAGCTTAGCGAGGGACCTCTGCTGTTTGTGGAAGAAGAGGGGATTCCCAAGGAGACGCTGGAAGAGCTTAGACGGTTGAAGCCAAGGGGATCGGAGCATAACAAGGGCATTGAGATTATCACCGTCGGCCCGATCTCGGACAGGGTGATGAAGGAGCTGAACGGACTTGAATATAAGACCGATCACATTGCTGCCGGGGAACCTGAAGAAGCTGCAGCCGCTATCGATGAATACGCCGCTAAGGTATCCGGATCTGTACCCACCTCGGTTATTGTCGGATCGATGGAGCGTCCGGACTATACGCTCCCTGCGGTGAGCTGGATTGCGCATATGCCGGAAACGATGCTGTATGTCCGCGAGAGGAATGTGCCTGAAGAGACGGCACAGGCGCTTCTTAAGCGAAAAGGAAAAGCGAATATTTATATTATCGGCCCGGAAAAGGTGGTATCCCGGGCCGTAGAGGACGAGCTGCGGCAATATGGGAAGGTAACGCGAATATCCGGGGATGACCCATTCGAGAATGCCATTCATTTTGCACAGTTCAATGATCCCGCAACAGGCTTTGGTTGGGGCGTTCAATCGCCGGGATACAGCCTCTCATTCTCGACACCAGATTCGCCCGTATTGTCCATTGCAGCTGCCCCTTTGTCCCATATGGGTAAGCGTGCACCTTTATTGTTTACGGAGCGCGACGGGGTGCCACGTTCCATTACAAAGTATGTTGAATCGATACGGCGTGAGAGCGGCACGTCCCCGCTGGAAGCTCCTTATAATCATGCCTGGATCATTGGAGACGAACAGACCTTGACCACGAAGCTCCAGAGTGAGATTGATGAAATTTTGGATATGGAGTCTGGTCATGACTAAATGATCCTCATATTGTATGGGCAGATGAAGCTGGATATTGAATATACAAAAAAACCGTTCCTTTTTAAATGGTGGGTCGCACTTCCATTCTACGGAGAAACGGTTTTCTTTTTGTTTGTCTGAAGGATGACTGGGAGGAACGATTCGTACACGTAGCGTCGCATAACAGAAAAAGAGGGCTCCCGCCAGATCTAAGATCTTTTGGAACACCCTCTTTGATATTGGATGAAATTATCGGGATGCGGACGTTCATCGTTACGTTACAAGTTCACAAAGATTCGCGGGTCTTAAGCGTACCAGCCCCATACGAAGATGAACAGCGTTCCGAAGATCGTGACAAGGCCGACAAACAAAGCGAAGGCAATGTTGATGTAAACGGACTTTTTGTCATCACTTTCCCCAACGTGCATGAACAGCATGAGCTGAACGGCTGCCTGCAGGATCGCGGTAACCAGCAGAACGGCCAATTTCGAAGCTGCCGGCATATCCAGCAGAACGACTAGCGCAACCGCTGAAAGGACGAGAGACGATATATAACCCGCTACATGCTTAATTGGAAACAGCTGTTTTATCATGTCACATCAGTCCTTTCAAGTATACAAAGCTGAAGATGAAGATCCACACAACGTCCAGGAAATGCCAGTAAAGCGAGAAGATAAAGGACTTGTTGGCTGTGGAATGATCCAGTCCATGCTTTTTAAGTTGAATCAGAATGGCAGTTCCCCACAGGAGACCGAAGGTAACGTGAGCTCCGTGCGTGCCAAGCAATGTGAACAAGCTGGAGGAGAAGGCGCTCGTTGAGAGCGTTACTCCTTCATGCACATAGGTGAAGAATTCGAAGATCTCGATCCCAAGGAATCCCGCACCCAGCAGCAGGGTGATGACCATAAAGATCATCGTCTGCTTTTTCAGTCCCAGACGCATCGCATGAACAGCCAAACCGATCGTGAAGCTGCTCGTTAAGAGCAGGAACGTCTCAAGCAGGACCGGCGTAATTTCAAAGATTTCCGCTCCGCTCGGACCGCTGGCAAAGCGGTTCACGAGAACGAAGTAGACGGTAAACAAGGTAGCAAAGAGCGCAATTTCAGCTCCGAGGAACAGCCAGAAGCCGAATATACGATTACGGTTTTCCTCTGTTCCATATTCCAGCGGCTGAGTGGCATCTATTTTCATACCGTATCACCCCGCAGTTTCTGTTCGGTTTGAACAATCTCTTCAACCGGAATGTAGTACCCGTGATCACGGTCAAAGGACATGGTTGCCATAATGATCAATACCGCGATACCGGCAACGATGGAGGGAATCCACCAGCTGAATACCAGGAAGAAGCCAAGGAAGAAGAAGGCGATACCCAGTATAAACGGCTTTCCGGTGTTGCTTGGCATGTGAATTTTCGTAATTTTCTCATCTGAAAGCGGCTCGTTGTTTTTCTTCGAGAACCAGTAGGCGTCTCGGCCTTTGACTTTCGGCGTTACTGCAAAGTTGTATACAGGAACCGGACTTGGCGTAGACCATTCCAGTGCGCGTGCATCCCATGGATCTCCTGTTTTGTCGCGCGGCTCGTAACGTGTACTCCAGTAGATGTTGTATACCAGAATGATGAATCCGATCGCCAGGCCGACGGCGCCGACCATCGACAGCATATTCAGCGGGCCAAAGCCGGTTTCAGCCGAATAGGTGTACGTACGACGGGTCATCCCCATCAGTCCCAGGAAGAACATCGGGAAGAACGTTACGTTAAATGAGATGGCAATGAACCAGAATGCGATTTTGCCAAGCTTTTCGTTCAGACGGAAGCCGAACACTTTAGGGAACCAGTAATGGAAACCGGCAATGACGGCGAATACGGCGCCTGGAATGAGCACATAGTGGAAGTGGGCAACCAGGAACATCGTATTATGATATTGATAGTCCGCACTGGCCATCGCCAGCATGACGCCGGTTACTCCGCCGATCGTGAAGATCGGAATAAAGGCAAGCGAGTAGAGCATCGGCGTCGTAAAGCTGATTCGACCCTTGCGAAGGGTGAAAAGCCAGTTGAATATTTTGATCCCGGTCGGTACGGCAATCGCCATCGTTGTGATGGAGAAGAAACCGTTGACCATGGCTCCTTGACCCATGGTATAGAAATGGTGGGCCCATACCAGGAAGGACAAGCCGGAAATAATCGCCATACTCAATACCATGGAGCTGTAACCGTACAAGTTCTTTTTGGAGAAGGCCGAGATAATCTCACTGAAAATACCGAAAGCCGGTAGAATGACAATGTATACCTCAGGGTGTCCCCATACCCAGAACAGGTTGGCCCATAGCATATCCATGCCGCCGTTGGCCATCGTGAAGAATTGCGAACCAAAGATGCGGTCGAACATCATAAGCAGGAGCGCAATCGTAAGTACAGGGAAAGCAAAGATAATGATGACACAAGTAATCAATACAGACCATGTGAACATCGGCATGCGCATCAGGGTCATGCCCGGCGCGCGCATCTTCAGGATCGTTACGATAAAGTTAAGGCCTGTCAGCAAGGTACCAATCCCTGAAATCTGTAGCGATAGAGAGTAGTAGTTGTTGCCGACCGTCGGACTGAATTCGATACTGGCCAGCGGGAAGTAAGCGGACCAGCCTGCATCCGGCGAACCTCCGATAACGAAGGAAATGTTGAACAGCATGGCCCCGGCGAAGAACAGCCAGAAGCTGATTGCGTTCAGTTTAGGGAAAGCTACGTCACGGGCTCCGATCTGAAGCGGAATGATGACGTTCATCAGACCGAAGATAAACGGCATGGCCATAAAGAGGATCATGATGACCCCGTGAGTCGTGAATACTTCATTATAATGCTGACCGGTCAGAAACTTCATCTCCGGTGCGGCGGTCTGCGCGCGCATCATGATCGCGTCGACGCCCCCGCGGAACAGCATGATCAATGCACAGATGATGTACATGACCCCAATTCTTTTGTGATCCACGGTTGTCAGCCATTCCCGCCACATATATCCCCACTTCTTGTAATAGGTCAAACCGAAGAGGATTGCGAGCGAGACGAGCACGATACTCACCATGGCGCCGTAAATTAACGGATCACCGGTAACGAAAAATTCGTCCCATTTCATAAAGGCCTAGCTCCTTTCTGGATGTATGAAGTAGATCGGGCGAACAATGATTCACTCACCGATTTAATGTCCTTCATGTTGATGATTTGGGCTTTCTTCAGCCGGGAAGTTCGGCAGCGGTTCGTTTGGATCCACGTTCGTTTCGCTGTCAAATTCCGTTTCTTCCGTTGTTGCAGGATCCGGGTGGACGTCTTTATGGTCCTGATGCTCCTCATTGCCGTTGACATCACCGCCATGGTGATGGTCTTCGGATGGCGGCGGGCTGAATTCCAGATGCGTGTTGGAGAAGGTCATTCGTCCGACATGCGCGGTGTCCAGAAGCTTCTTGAACTCATCTTCCTTCAGTTCAGGCGCGGTGTCCTTTACATCTTTAACCCACTCATCGTACTCGGCAGAGGTCATGGCAAGAGCTTCGAACTCCATATGGGCAAAGCCTTCGCCGTTGAAGTTTGCGTTACGGCCCATCATGGAACCCGGTACGTCGGCCACCATGTTCAGCTTGGTGATCATGTCGCTCATCGCGTACTTCTGCCCGTGAAGCTGAGGGATCCAGAAGCTTGTGATCGGACCGAATGAATACAGTCTGAACTCGATCGGACGATTGGTTGGAATGTTGACGTAATTGACAGTCTCAATTCCTTCTTCCGGATAGCTGAAGTGCCATTTCCAGTTCGAAGAGGAAGCGTAAATGACCAAAGGCTCTTGGTTCTCATAACCTTCCGGCACGTTCTCGACGGCCACCGTCGTTTTGACGGTTACGACCGATAGCACGGCGACGATCAGGATCGGAATGGCAGTCCACAGAATCTCCAGCCATTTGTTACCCTCTTCATGAGGCGGTTCGTAACCCTCGTTGGATTTCTTGGCTCGGTATTTGGTGAGCATGTAGATATAGAGCGCGTAAACTACCGCTAGAATTCCGACCATCATGAGAATGGAGAATATGATTGTATCGGATAGGGTTCTGGCAGCCGGTCCTTTCGGATCTAATACCGTGAGCGAGCTGCATCCCGATAAGAGCAAGGTAAAGCCTAAAAACAATGCAAATAACGGCCCTCTTTTGTTCATGATGTACCCCTTTCCTTGAAACGTTCGTTCGATTCAATGTTACTGACACATCTATAGTAGAAAGTTCCGGTCGGCTTTGCAAAACACATAAACTTGTATAATTAACAGATAAATCCATATTCGTGTCAATGTATGTAATTTTATGTGTTCAAATTGTTACAAAAGGGGGAGGTTGTGAGCGAAATCATTGTAGTGGCGCGGTTTTGGGGCAGTTCATACATTGTTCAAACTTTCACGAGAGTTACCAGTTTCGTCACAATTTCGGACCTGTTTTTCGCTGTGATTGCCCTCTGAGCTTGTCGAATAAATCCCAGTAATGATAAGGGTTTAGGCCTGTATGTATATTTTTTCACAATAATATCGAAGCGATTTTTTATTTCCAGTTTACTTATTTCCCCAAAAGTATCGAATAGGCTTGTGATATGATATAACCACAATTTGGAACGGCATCTTTTATTGGAAATTGTGAAACTCTTGATAGGAAAGAGAGGAGAGCATGTCGGTCGTTCTGGATATGGTTTTTATTTCTTCTTTTAAGCTGGCTATGCGCCTTCATTCCAGTACTCCAGCATGTTAATCCGGATCAATTGCCTTGGAGATTGGGAAGCAGCGCCATTTTCTTCACAGGCTTTTTTTTATTGCCGTTATACCGCGCCAAGCCTGCAATGCTATTTGTCACACTGCTCATTGCATCATTATGTTCCGTGATCTCCTTATGGCCGACCACTACGAGTGCATCTGACCCGTACATTCTGCTGGTTTATTCCATTCTTGCGGGAAAAGCCGTGTATCGGCTCTCCGCCATTCATGCCGCCTGCATAGGTTTAGTGCTGACCGCCGGTGCCATTGCACCCGGCTTGTTAGGATACTCCGGATTACCATGGCTGTTTCTCGCGCTTTACTCTGTTATTCTCGCGATGGCTCTTACCCTGTTTCGCACCATCTGGTCCCGTTATGAAGAGTCGGCGGTTCGAAATGAAACGCTGCTCAGTGAATACCGTAACATGAAACGTCGTCTTATAACGGATGAGCAGCACGCGAGGCAGGAGGAGCGGGCTCAGGTCGGTCGCGATATCCATGACTCCGTCGGGCATAAATTAACGGCACTGCTCATGCAGCTTGAGATGCACCGGATGCAGGCAGACGGGGAAACCGCCGAGGTTCTGAAGGGGCTCAAAGCCCTTGCCAAGGAAAGTCTGGAGGAGTCCAGGAATGCGGTGAAATCCATGAAGCAGCAGGAGACCAGCGGATTGCCCGCGATCATTGGACTTCTCCGGCGCTTGGAATCCGAGAGTTTTATGCGCGTAACGCTAACGGCGCGGCATGGAGCGCTTACCGTGCCTTTAAACAATATCCACTCCATTGCGGTATACCGTGCGGTTCAGGAAGCCATGACCAATGCGATGAAGCATGGGAGTACGCGAGAAGTGCATATCATTTTTGAAGCGCCGGGAGGCGGCATATTCCGTTTTGAGGTAAGCAATCCGTATCACCGGAAACGCGATACATACCGGGAGGGCTATGGTTTAAAAGCGATGCGAGAGCGAATGGAAGAGGCTGGAGGCGAGCTTCAAATCTCCCAGTACGACAATCAATTTATCGTTCGCGGAACGTTATTCATGTCCAAGATAATAGAGGAGGGAGTCCGCTGATACGTTTATTATTGGCAGAGGATCAGGCCATGGTTCGTCAAGGTCTGAAGATGATGATCGAAAGCGATTCGGATATGCTGGTTGCCGGTGAAGCTGGCAACGGCAAAGAGGCTGTAGTATTATGCGAAAACCATATCTTTGATGTCGTTGTGCTCGATATCCGAATGCCGGAGATGAACGGATTGGAAGCTGCTCGCATCATACGTTCACGATGGCCGAAGACAAAAGTGCTGATGCTGACAACGTTTAATGACGATCAGTATGCGGTCGAGGCGCTAAAGAGCGGGGCAAGCGGGTATATGCTGAAGGAGGCGGAGCCGGAGGCCCTGATCCGCTCGATTCGAAGCTGCTTGAGCGGCGGATTGTCGCTCCAGGAGGATGTAGCGGCCAAGGTGATCCCCAAACTGCTGGAAGAGAAGAAAGCACCCGTCGTTGATGCTTCGATTACCCCGCGGGAGCTGTCCATCATACGTCTGGTAGGGGAAGGGCGCAGCAACCGCGAAATCGCAGACGAGCTGGGTTTGTCGATCGGAACGGTCAAGAATCACGTCAGCCAGATTATGGACAAACTTGATCTAAGAGACCGGACGCAGCTGGCGATTTATGCTATACGGCACAATGTGGTTTGATTCGCGAGAAAAGGCGATAACCCGTTAAATCCGAATCTAACATGACTGAAGTCATGGTTCTGAATCAAAGCAATGACCGAGGGCAGTGATGGCACTGCCTTTTTGCATATACACTTGTAGCAGTGGATGACGATATGAACGAAGGGCAACTAGGCAGGTTAGGTTTCATATCGAGAATGGGGGGACATGATGCTGGAAACCGTAGAACTTCGAAAAGTGTTTAAGGGCAAGACTGCTGTGGAGGAAGTCAGCCTGTATCTGGACCGGGGAGAATCCGTCGGATTGATCGGTCCGAACGGCGCCGGGAAATCGACAACAATCTCTATGATATCATCCTTGCTGAAACCGACGGGCGGCGATGTACGCCTGAACGGCAAAAGCGTGCTCAAGCATCCGCAGGACATTCGCACCGTATTAGGCGTAGTGCCTCAGGAAATTGCCTTGTATGAGGAATTGACCTCGTATGAAAACCTTAAATTTTTCGGGCGCGTATATGGATTGAACGGAAAGGAATTGGAGATCAAAATTCAGGAGCTGCTTGAGACGGTCGGCCTTCGGGATCGCCAGAAGGAGTTAATTAGAACCTATTCCGGAGGCATGAAGAGAAGGATCAATATTGCAGCTGCTCTGCTGCACGATCCGCAAATCGTCATCATGGATGAACCGACCGTGGGCATTGATCCGCAATCCCGCAATCATATTCTTGAAACGGTCCGGCGCTTAAACCGGGACAAAGGGACAACGGTACTGTACACAAGCCATTACATGGAAGAGGTGGAGCAGCTGTGCAGCCGGATGTACATCATGGATCATGGGCGGATTATCGCGTCGGGTACCAAGGAGGAGCTGCAGCACATCTTATCCGGTGAGGATACGCTGATCATTCAGCTGAGTCGCCCGAATCCGGAGCTGGCCGAGGAGCTTCGCTCCTTAGAAAGCGTCAGGCAGGTTGAGGAGACGGATCATGGCCTGAAGCTCATTGTCATGAAGAACAGTTACATTCTGTCCGGTATTGTGCAGGCTGCCGAACGCCATGAGGTGCAGATTCAGAATATTCATATCCAGTCGCCAAGTCTCGAGGATGTATTTCTTCATTTGACCGGCCGCAAGCTTCGGGATTGAGGGGAGGGACAGCCGCTTGGGCGTATTTTTCAAGAAAGACTTTCTCGTCTATTGGCGAGACCGGAAAGAGATGCTGATTGCTTTGTTTATGCCATTAGTGCTAATCCTGATTCTTGGATTTGCCTTGCCGAATTGGGTAGAGAATTCGAATGAATCCCTTGAGATGAGAGTTGCGTTAGTCGTGAAGGATCGGCATGAAGAGGGAGTTCATGCCTTTCAGGAAAGCCTAAAGAGTTTGTCGATCAGTACGGAAGAGAAGAACGAACTGAGTGAAGCAGCTGCGAATTTCCAACCGGAAGCCTTATTAATGAATATGTTCGGCGACGATGAAGTGGAGGAATTTCTTCAAGTTGCTGCTTTGGATGACCAGACTGCGCTTGCACAGCTGGAGGAAGAGCAAGTGGAGGCCGTTATTACGATCCCCGAAGGGTATACGCTGGCTGCGCTTAACAAGCTGCTCCTGCATGAGGGGGACGGTGCGGTGCTGACTTTGACTGCGCTTGAGAATTCAATGAAAGTGAATGTTCTGCAAAATATGCTGGATGGATTTTTGGGTGCCGTTAATTATCAAGCTGCGCTGGACAGCGGAATGGAAGGACAGGAAAGGAAGGGTGAGGGCGAGCTTGCGCTGGTGAACAGCCCTGTCGGCGGATTGGAACAAATTGAAGGTGTGGACATGATCACCTCGTTCCAATATTACGCACTGGCGGTCAGTATATTCTTTGCACTGTCCGTTTCCACAACAACGGCGTCCAAATCGATCACGGAAAAGCGAGAGATGGTGTTTATGCGTCTCCTTCTTGCCGGGACCCATCCATTTCGCTATATGTCCGGTAAGGTTGGGTCGACCTTCTGCATGTCTCTGCTGCAATCTGCGGTCCTGCTGATCGTCTCGCACTTTCTGTTTCAGCTTTTTCCGGGGATATCCCTGAGCTTCTGGATCGGTTTGACCTTCATTATCTTCATGATGTGTCTAACGGTTGCAGCGTTATCTGCGCTATATACGGCTATGCTCTTCCGAATGAAGGACACGGATGTCGCAACTGGCATATCATTCATACTGCTTCTTGTGCTCGGCGTCATCGGAGGGAATCTGGTGCCGATCTATATTTTGCCGGATTGGCTAATAAGCATCGGCAGCGTAACCCCCAACGGCTTGGCCTTGATGTCCATGATTCAGTGGATACAGGGCAGTCCGTTTCAAGAGCTATGGCTGCCGATTCTGTACCAAGGGGTGTTCTTCATCGTTATTCTAGCTGCGAGTTTATGGATCTTTCCAAGAAGGGGGCGGATCTGATGGCTCCCATTTTAATATCGCAATGGATGAAAGAAAAGCGAAATCCATGGATGATCATCTTGTTCATCGGTCTGAGCATATTGGCCACGCTTATGTTCGGAGGGAAGGCTGACAGCAAGATCAAGATTGACATCTTCACGGCAGACGGGGCGGTTGATGAGTCCGAAGCCAAGTGGATCGAATGGCTGAATCAAAACGATACGTTCGAATTTCGAATTGAGGATGAACAGACGGCAAGAAAGAAAGTGCGCGAGGGACGCGCAGATCTCGCCGTGAAGCTGGTCTCTGACGATTATCGCATCATAGCCGCAATGGATAACCCATACGCCCAGTTAGCTGATCAGCATCTCCGTACGGTTTATGAACGAGAGCTGCAGCTTCGGGCCGCAGCGGCGAACGTGCAAGATGAAGCTGAATTTCGCGAGCACGTACATGCTTATATGGAGAAACCACCCATGCGTCTCCAATCCGAGTCGCAGGGCGGGGGAGAACTCGTTTCTCATGATATGGGACTTCAGCTGCTGTTCGGATTTTCGTTATTCTTAGTCATGTTTACTGTTGGTTTCAAGGTGAACACGATTACGAAGGATAAAACCTCCGGCGTTTGGAATCGGCTGATACTGTCTCCTGTCCGGAAAACAGAGATGTATATGGGTCACCTGCTTTACAGCTCTTTGATTGGCGTCTTGCAGATCATCATCGTGCTGCTCATCTTTCGGTATGGTTTCGGCTTCGACCTAGGCGACCAATACGGCTTGCTGCTGCTAGTCACTGTGATCTATATACTGACCATCGTCGCTTTATCCATGCTCTTTGTTGGCATATTGCAGTCGCCCGAGCAATTTGGGACGCTGTTTCCGTCCATCATTCCGATCCTGCCGCTCATCAGCGGGGTATATATGCCGCCGGGAACGATCACGAATCCGATTCTGCTTGGCATCGCGGAAGTCATTCCGCTGACCCATGCCATGAAAGCATTGACGGGAATAGCCGTGTACAGTTATGGAATCGCGGATCTCTGGATCCCGATTTCCAAATTGCTGCTCATCGGGGTGTTGTGCATGGGCATAGGCATTAATCTGATGGAACGGCGTCATGTGTAGGTGAAAGGTATAGATTTGCGATATGGAGCGGGTATACTGACATAAGGCAAGGGCCTTCCCTGTGGATCAAAGTCCTCGGGAGAGCCCTTTTTTTCATGACAACGCATGGAGGCGGATAAGCTCCGCAAGCCGGATAAGCCCGCTCTCCAGCTGATCGTACGAGGCGTAAGCATAGGATAGGCGCAGATGCTGCTGGTCGTTACGATCATAAATATTTCCCGGATTAAGCAGAATGCTCTCCTTCAGCGCCTGCTCAAATAAAGGGCGAATGGAGAGAGGGTTCTTGATGCAAAGCCAGATATAAAAACCGCCTTGAGGAACATTCCAGTGTGCGATATCGTGGAAATATTGCTCCAGTAACGATAGGGTAAAGTCTCGGCGTCTCATAAGCTCTGCCCGGATATGATCGAGATGTATCTCATATAACCCGCTGGAGAGCCATTCGGCGACGGCATGCTGGGAAAGTGAGCTGGAGCCGTAATCGGTTTGCATTTTGATGTCGGACAGCCGGTCGATGACCGGCTCAGGCCCGACGATCCATCCGATACGCAGTCCGGGACCCAGGGTCTTGGACATGCTGCCCATATAGAGCACCAGACCTTGTTTATCCGAAGCTTTCAGCGGAGGTGGCGAGGGGGAATCGAACCATAAATCCCCGTACACGTCATCCTCGATTAGTGGCAGCCTTTCCTGAGCGCATATCCGAAGCAGCTCTGCTCGCCTGTCAGAAGACATCAGGGTGCCGGTTGGGTTATGAAAGGCAGGGATGGTATACAGCAGGGCAGCCCTGTGTTGGCGCTTGAGTCTTCCGATGGCTTCCGTTCGGATCCCGCTCTCATCCATAGGGATGCCGTGCAAATGCATGCCGGCAGATTGAAACACATGGATCGAGTTCAGGTAAGAGGGATTCTCCACCAAAATGGAGGAGCCGTGATGCAGCAGTCCCAATGAGATCAGCTGTAAGCCTTGCAGCCCGCCCGAGACGATGAGTATGGAAGCAGGGGAGGCTATAACCCCTTTCTTTTTCAGATGCTCACTGATGATTTCTCTTAAGTATAGGCTCCCTTTCGGTTCCGAGTAACCCAAGGTGAAACGGCTGTACATCCTGCCGTTAAACGTCTCCCGCATTTGGTCGGTCGGGAGGAGATCGGGCGAGAGCTCGCCTGTTCCGAGACGGATCATGCCCGAATCGGTTTCCGCGCGATTGATTTGCTGGATCATCTGGATGTTGGGCTGATAGGAGCCGGATTTCACATATTGATTCCAATCAGGCGGAGGCGTGGCAGCGAGTAAACTCCAGGTATTGTTGATAATCACGGTGCCTTGCCCCACGCGGGATTCGATTAAACCGTCTGCGGCGAGCTCCCCGATTGCATACACAATGGTGCTGCGGTTAACTTGAAATTTGGCAGCCAGATCACGCTGCGTGGGAATTCGGGTTCCGACCGGCCATTCCCCGTTCATGATTCTGCGCTTGATATCATCATAAATTTGCTGATGAAGCGGCACATCGGAGTACTTATTTAATTTCCATTCTTCAGCCATAAGTATAAGTAAACCCGCTTTCATGTAGGAATATGCCTCAGTATACCTCATTGGTTGGTTCAAGCGCCAACCAATTGGTTGGAGACGCAACTGACATCCTCCTTTACAATGGTGGAAATATTCGTTGGAGGTTTGGTTTCATATGATCAGTGTCTTACTTCATGGCTTCATCCTGGCTTTTGGCCTTATTCTTCCTTTGGGCGTCCAGAACGTGTTTGTATTTAATCAGGGAGCGGTACAATCCCGCTTCGTCAAGGCACTGCCCGCCATGATTACGGCATCGCTCTGTGATACGCTGCTGATCTCACTAGCGATTCTGGGGGTATCCGTTGTTGTACTGGAATACGAGTGGATCCGAACGGTGCTCTTTTCACTGGGGATCTGTTTCCTGGTCTATATGGGAATGGTGACCTGGAAGAGCAAACCTTCGGGTCAAGCGCAGGAAGAGGCTCGTTCGTTTACGCCGAAGAGGCAAATTGTTTTTGCCACGTCCGTATCTTTGTTAAATCCGCATGCCGTCCTGGACACGATGGGGGTCATTGGCACAAGCTCTCTTCAATATACAGGGATGGACAAAGTGACCTTTGCCGTCGTATGCATCGCAGTTTCATGGCTGTGGTTCTTGGGTCTAGGAATAGCGGGCAGGGCAGCGGGAAGGATGGATGCATCAGGGAAAATGTTGTCTACGTTGAACCGAATATCAGCGTTGATTATGTGGGGAACAGCGGGGTATCTGGGGGTTAGCCTGATTCTATCTTAGCTAGGACACGATGCGTGATTTTTTATTATAGATGATAAATCCCTTTGCCCACGCTTCTTCCAACCTATATAATGAGCCTAATTCAAAAGGGGATAAGGAGCGGAGTTATGGAATACAGATTAGTAAAGGTGGATCGTGCAGCGGATGGCGGTTATACCATTGGTCCGGAAAATCATATGGGCGCGTCGCTGCTTCCACGCGAAATGAAACGGCTTGCAGAGGAAGTCCATCATCCGGCTTTTGGTTTTCTGCTTCATCTTGGCAGATGGAAGGCCGATGAGGCTGAAGGGGATGCGATGGTTGCCCCATGGACGGTACATACTCATTTTGACGCGAAAACAGCGGTTCATCCCGATGCGGAGGAGAAGGTACGAAGCCTGCTCGCAGGCGGATACAAGGGCTATTGGGGCGTCGAATACAATGCGCCGAACAACCAATATGTGGAGATGGAATGGATTATCGGGGCTGTAAAACGGATCGTGAGTAATGCCAGTCGAGTTGAGTTGGAATGATGAGATCGTACGAGATGGTAGCCCTGTAGTGCATTTGCATGGCACTGGAGGTGCATCTGCATTGCGTTGTTTTATATTGTTTTGCATTGCATTACATTGCGTTGCGTTGTATTGTATTTGTTTTGTTAACGGACTGAGCATCCGTTATTTAGTTAAAAAAGATGAAATTAACTTGTTTAGCGGACATGAGATACGTTATTCGCCGTAAAAGTGTGATTTTCGCCCTATGCTAACTAAAATAACGGATCTAGTGTCCGTTCGAGTTGCGAAATGAGCTGTTTTGATGGAAATAACGGACCTAGTGTCCGCTCGATTTGTAGATTGAGCAGGTTTGATCGAAATGTAGGCCCTGGTGTCCGCTCAATTTGTAGATTGAGCTGGTTTGATCGAAATGAAGACCCTAGTGTCCGTTCAATTCGCGAATTGAGCAGGTTTGATCGAAATGTAGGCCCTGATGTTCTTTCGATTCGTGAATTGACCTATTTTGATCGAAATGTAGGCCCTAGTGTCCGTTGGATTTGCCTCTGCTCGATTAGCGAATCAAGCCGGTTTGATCCAAATAAAGGCGTTCAGGTCCGGTCGTGCCAAATGGGAAGAGAATCCGCGCTCGTCTTAGACTGATACAGATACAGACAATGGTCTGCAGTTATAAGGGCAAGGTGGTCGATACGTAACGTTCAATTCTAAGAGCATTTATCCTTATAGCTGAAAAACAAGAGAGCCGGTTTCATGAACCGACTCTCTTGTTTGTTGTCAGCAGCCTGTAAGCAAGGCACTTTAACTGGTTAACTTAAACTGGCTGTTGTATAACTCGTAATAAAAACCGCGTTTGGCCAGCAGTTCTTCGTGTGTGCCGCGCTCTGTGATACCGCCTTGATTCATGACGAGAATCTGGTCAGCCTCACGAATGGTGCTTAGACGATGAGCGATGACGAAGCTGGTTCGGCCCTGCATTAGGGTGCGCATGGCGGTCTGAATATGCATCTCCGTCCGCGTATCGATGCTGCTGGTAGCTTCGTCCAGAATCAGAATGACCGGATCGGCAAGCACCGCGCGCGCGATCGTCAAGAGCTGCCGCTGGCCCTGGCTCAGGTTGCCTCCGCCCGATAGAAGCTGCGTATCATAGCCTTTGGGCAGCTTCATAATGAAGTCATGCGCATTGGCAAGCTTGGCGGCAGTTTCGATCTCTTCGTCCGAGGCATCAAGCCGGCCGTAGCGGATGTTCTCCCGAATCGATGCCGAGAATACATAGGCATCCTGCAGCACGATTCCCAGCTTGCTCCGCAGATTGTCCTTATTCAGCTGACGGATATCGACCCCATCAATGGTGATCACGCCAGAATCGATTTCATAGAAACGGGTGAGCAGATTGATGATGGTGGTTTTGCCGGCGCCTGTCGGACCGACGAGTGCAATGGTTTCGCCCGGCCGAGCGGTAAGTGAGACATCCTTCAGGATCGGAACGCCCTCCTTATAACTGAAGCAGACACGGTCAAATTGTACCTCCCCATGCATGTCATCTGCTGTATTCGCATCTTGATCGTCTTGGTACTCCGACTCGGTATCGATAATCTCAAAGACCCGTTCAGCACCCGCCACAGCGGATTGCACCAGGTTGAATTGATTCGCCAGATCGTTCAGCGGCCGTTGAAACTGCTTCGAGTAGTTCAGGAATGCAACGACAACTCCAACGGTAGTAAAATCCTTGAATGCCATGTACCCGCCAACCGCCGCAATTAAAGCAAAGCTGACGTTATTCAGCACGTTCATAACCGGACCGACGGTACCCGAATAAATCTGAGCTTGAATGCTGGCATCGGTCAGCTTCTTGTTCATGACATCGAACTGCGCAGCGGCATGCCGCTCCCGGCGATATACCTGTACGACCTTCTGACCCGAGACGGTTTCCTCGATAAAGCCATTAAGCTCACCCAGCGTGCTCTGCTGCTTGGAGAAATGCTTCCTTGTCCGGCTTGCTACCGTCTTTGTGAACAGCATGACAAGCGGAATGGTCACCATGCTGAGCAGCGTCAACCACACGTTCAGGTACAGCATGATGGCAAGCGATCCAACCAGGGACAGTACGCTTGAAATGAGCTGGGTTACGCTCTGATTCAACGTCCCGGAGACGTTCTCGATATCGTTGGTCGTGCGGCTCATTAATTCGCCGTGAGTCTTGCTATCGAAGAACCGCAGCGGAAGGACTTGAAGTCTTGCAAAAATATCCCTCCGCATGGCCTGGATAGACAGCTGGGAGACCTTAACCATGACATGCTGCTGCAGCCATGCCGTGAGTGCGGTACCCGCGTAAACCGCTAGAAGCACCGCGCACAGCCCCATGAGTCCCTTAAAATCTCCGGGAATGATGTAATGATCCACCGCATTTCCCAGCAGGTAAGGAGAAACCAGGGACAGAATCGTTGTGATAAGCGTGAACAAGAAAACAGCGATCATACCGCCTTTAAATGGTCGAATATAACTCCAGATCCGGCGTATCGTTCCCATCGTATTTTTGGGCTTCGCCTTGGCCATCGTCATTCCACGCATGGGGCTGCCGCCGCGCATGCTCAGATCCGGAGCGTCCGCATGGCCATGCTTTGATCCTTGATCCGGTTTAGCCATGGGAAGACACCTCCTTGCCGAATTGCGATTGATAAATATCCTGGTATAACTCACAGGAAGCAAGCAGCTCGCTGTGCGTACCCTCCGCTACCAATTTCCCATCATCCAGCACCAGTATAAGATCGGCATCGATTACGGAAGAGATCCGCTGCGCAATCATGAGGCTGGTGCGGCCGTTCATCAGCCGGGCCAACTCTTTCTGAAGCCTGGACTCCGTACCCATATCGATGGCGCTGGTGCTGTCATCAAGAATAAGAATGGCGGGGCGAAGCAATAATGCCCGTGCAATGGAGATTCGCTGTTTCTGGCCGCCGGAGAGGTTCACGCCTCTTTGTCCAAGGATCGTATCGTACCCTTCCGGCATGGATGAAATGAATTCATGCACCTGCGCAGCCTTGGCTGCTGTGATCACTTCTTCATCGGAAGCATCCGCTTTTCCGTAGCGGATATTGTCCCGGATCGTGCCTGTGAAGAGGATGGATTCTTGAAGGACGATGCCAATTCGTTCGCGTAACGCCGATAAATCGTATTGTCGCACATCGGTCCCATCGATGAATATCCGCCCGGAAGTTACATCATACAGGCGGGGGAGCAGGGATACCAGAGAGGTTTTTCCCGAACCGGTTGCCCCCATAATCGCGACGGTCTGCCCCGGTCGAACCTTGAAACTGACATGATGTAAAACGGGCTTCTGAATCTCCGGTTTATAGGAAAAAGTCACCTGGTCAAATACGATTTCTCCCTGCTTGTATGCATTCATCGTCGGATGAACAACGTTCAAGATCTCGGATTCCGTATGCATGACTTCCTGGATACGATCAGCGGAAACCTTGGCTGTAGAGATTCGAACCAGCATCATCGCCACGGAGGAAACGGAGAACAGCACCTGTGTCACATAGTTGATAAAGGCTACCAGGCTTCCCACCTCAAATGAGCCATCAATCGCGTTCTTCCCGCCGAGCCATAGGACAATCACGATACTGATGTTCAGTATCATGGTCAGGATAGGCATATTCAGCGCAACGATCCGTTGTGTTTTAACCGAAACTTGCGTGAAATCGGTATTCGCTTGATGGAATCGATCCTGCTCATACCCGGATCGCACGAATGCTTTGGATACCCGGATGCCGGCGAAATTCTCCTTCAGGACCGTATTCACTTTATCGAGTTTCTTCTGAACGGTGGCGAATAAAGGGAGGGTGGCCCGGATCAAGAAGAACATCACAACGAACAATAACGGAACGGCAATGGCTAGAATGATGGCGAGCTTGGGACTAATGATCACCGCCATGATCATACTTCCAATCGCGAGAAATGGAGACCGAACGAAGATGCGCAGCAGCATCTGGACCATGGTCTGAAGCTGAACGATGTCGCTCGTAAGCCGAGTGATAAGTGAACCGGTTGAGATATCGTCCAGATTACGGAACGAGAGGGTTTGAACCTTGCGGAACAAATCCCGGCGCAGGTCGGCACCGAAACGCTGCGAGGCAATAGAAGAATAGATCGTACATCCGAGACCTCCAAGCAGCCCGATGGCAGCCGCACCCAGCATGATGAGACCTGTATGGAGAATGTGTGAAGTATCGTTCTGCATGACGCCTTGATCAATAATGCTGGCCATGAGAATGGGCTGGAGCAAATCCATGGCGACCTCCAGCAGCATAAGCAGCGGCGCAAGCAGGGCCGCTGACCAGTGGGGACGCAAATAACGAAATAATTTGAGCAAGAATAATGGCACCTTCTTTATTCTTTTTAGTCTAAATACCAAGTTAAGCCATAGGCTTCAATCTTGTCAAAGGGAAAAGGGATAGGCCCAACGCACCTCTCTTAAGAAAAACTTTAACTTTTTCCTACTTTTCCTTAAACTCTATTCATTAATCTGGATAGACCAAGCTAGAGGGAGTTGTTGAAGTTGAAAAAGGGTTTAATCATGCTCGTTATATTTCTGTTGGTCGGATGCGAGTCCATTCTGACGGAGAAGCCTAACGTGAAGGATAGGGTGGACAGTAGAGATGGACAGGAAACAAAAGCGGATTCCGGCACGCCATCGAATCATCCATCAGTTAAGCAAACGATCCGTGTAACGGATGAACAAGTGACACGTGGAAATTTGGTCCTGGTCAATAAGGATCATCCGCTTGATCCGGAAGCGGTGCCGAATGATATCGTAACATTGTTTGAGAATCATGACTTAATGTATGGCTATGTGGTTCTGGACAACACAATCCGGTTATCGCGCAGTGTGGCGGAGAATTTCCGTGATATGATTGGAGCCGCCGGAGAAGACGGAGTCAATCGCTTCATGATCAGCAGCGGGTATCGGGATGAAGACGAGCAAGAACAGCTTTATCGTGAGAAAGGTTCCGATTACGCCTTGCCCCCAGGCTACAGCGAGCATAATCTCGGGCTCTCGATGGATATCGGATCGACGCAACAGTCGATTGATCGATCGCCCGAAGGGAAGTGGCTGAAGGAGCATGCATGGGAGCACGGCTTCATTCTGCGCTATCCTCAGGACAAAACAGAGATTACAGGCATTCAGTATGAACCGTGGCATTTTCGTTATGTTGGGCAGCCGCACAGCATGATCATGAAGGAACTGAATCTTACATTGGAGGAATATCTGGATTACCTGAAGGAAAAATCCAGCTATAGAACAACCGTAGAGGGGAAGGAATACGAAATTAAGTATGTACCCGTGACGTCCAAGGACATGGAGATTGAGATACCGGCAGGAAGCGAGTATGAGATATCCGGAAACAATATCGACGGAATCATTGTGACGGTACTGCTAAACAAGGATGATGCGGAATGAAATTATCGTATAAATGGATACTGGTAATGCCATATGCATTGTATCTCTACGTCTTGCTCAAGGTGATTTTATTCAAGTTCGGTTCCGTGGATCTATCGTTTCTGTGGCAGCAGTTGCAGCGAGCCATCGAGAACCCGGAATATGTGCAGAATCGATTGCCGTTTGCCAATTTCACGCCATTTGAATCCATTCGGATGAATATGAAGCACCTTTCGAGCGGGCATGATGTGATCAATCTATTCGGGAATATCGCCATATTCATGCCTAACGGTATATTCGTCGGTCTTATGCTTAGGAACAAGTTCTTCGGATTCATCGGCTCCTTCACGACATCCCTGGGGTTGAGCCTGGGACTGGAATGCTCTCAGCTCGTTTTTTCAATGGGAAGTTTTGATGTAGATGATTTAATCCTGAATACGGCCGGTGGGGTGCTCGGATACGGCGTGTTTCTCATGCTTAAACTCACCTTAGCGGGAACAACACTTCCTATTGACGAGAGAAGAAGAACAGATAAGCCTTTAACTGGGAACGAATAAGTAAGGAATTGATGTTTGATTGGGTAGAAGGGCATCGAAAAAATACAGGTAAAAGCTTGACCAATACCCGGTATAATACCGGGTATTGGTCGCATCATCAACATGTTCTTAACAATTGTATTCGTTTGACGAGGTTATAACCTGAGCGTCTTTCATCTAGATCTTGGCCGAACCGGCCTGCGGGCCTGATGACACACTGCGAAGCCAGCTTCGCCGCCATTTCAGCTGCATCACGACCGTAAGTGCCAGCGAAGCGGCAGCAATGAAACTTAAGATGATGAAACCTACGGTGTATGAGCCTGTTGCCTGGTATAACAGGCCGAGAATAAGCGGAAGAGCATAACCGCCCAGACCTCCGGCGGCTCCCACAATACCGGTAACCAAGCCGATCTCGCCGCCAAAACGCTGAGGGACGAGCTGAAATACCGAACCGTTCCCCGCACCCAGGCACATCATGCCGATAAACAGCAGCGTGACAACCAGCCAAAGGGGAGGCAAGAAGGAGACGCCGATTAGCATGATGGACGCCCCGGCATAGAGAAACATCAGCATCCGCGAGCCCCCGATTCGATCGGCCAGAAAGCCGCCCACAGGGCGGAAGAAACTCCCTGCTATGACACAGATCGTGGTAATGTCCGCAGCCTGAACCGCTGAGAGACCATACTGGGTGTTGAAGAAGATCGTCAAATAGTTGGCGAGCCCCACAAAGCCGCCGAACGTCACGCAGTACAGGGCGCAGAATACCCAGGCATCACGCTGCTTAAGGACACTTCCATACTCGGATGATCTTTTGGGAGCTGGACGATTCGGACTATTGCGTGCAAACAGCGAGAAATAGATGAAGACCAACACAATGGGGATAATGGCGAGTCCGAACACCATCTCCCAGCTTCCGAAATGTTGGGCGAGCCGATTGGCGAAGAGGGTTGCGAGGACGGTGCCGCTGTTGCCGGCCCCGGCAATTCCCATCGCCAAACCTTGATGTTCCTTGGGATACCACTGTCCTGCCAGCGGCAGAGCTGCGGCGAACGAAGCTCCAGCAACCCCTAGCAGAACAGCAACGACATACAATTGATCCAGGGAATCGACCCACAGCCAGCCTAATAATAAAGGGAGCAGCGTAACTACCATTCCAATTTGGGCTGTTAGTTTGGGGCCGAGGCGATCCGCCAGGAAACCTAATACGAGTCGGAGTATGGAGCCGCCCAGAACGGGAAGAGCCACCAGATTTGCCTTCTGCACCGGGTCCATCGGATAATCCGCGGCAATGACCACCGCAAGGGGTCCAAGCATGCCCCAAATCATAAAGCTGATATCAAAATACAGAAAAGCACCAAATAGCGAGGGCTTATGCCCGCTTTGCCAAAATCCTTTCCTCTCCATGGTTATCGCTCCTTATCCAAATGTGTACTTTCTCTAATCGTTGCCGACTCACAGCTGCAGGCATAAAAAGGCCGCAATTCGCCCTTTCCCCAAGACGATTTGCGGCCTCATTGCCCAAGACTAAAGACACAGCATTGTGTCCCCGTCCGTAAAATAACATATGATTTTGATGATTCACATTATAGAGAAGAGGTTAATTGGATGTCAATATACTTTACATAATTTATCTAAAAATTTATTTATCCAGCAATGATATTAATTTAGTGTTATATATATTGACATTTAATTGTTCATCAACTAATCTGAATGTATCATAATTATTGAAATCCGGCACAATGATGTGCCGGATTGGAGGCAATGACGCCCTTTCCCTTATAACGGGGGAAGGGCGTTTGTCATTTTCTCACATGAAAATGACATGGCGGGAATGGAGGGAATTCATGAAGAGAAAGAAACTACTTGTCGTTGGCAATGGGATGGCGGGGATAAGATGTGTAGAGGAAATCCTCAAGCTGGACCCGGAGCTCTTCGATATTACGATATTCGGTGCGGAACCTCGTCCCAACTATAATCGGATCCTTTTATCCAAAGTTCTTCAAGGTGAACATTCTCTTCAGGATATCATTCTGAACGACTGGTCCTGGTATGAGGTGCATGGCATTCGGTTGTTGGCGGGGGAGACCGTTCGTCATATCGATATCAAATCCCGCTCTGTTGAGACAGCCTCCGGTATACGGGAAACGTATGATGCTTTAATTCTGGCAACAGGCTCATCCCCCTTCATTCCGCCGATCCCCGGAACGGATAAGGAAGGAGTTATTTCGTTTCGGACCGTGGACGACTGTACGAAAATGGCCGACATGTCCAAGGTGTACGCTAAGGCGGCTGTCATTGGCGGAGGATTACTGGGATTGGAGGCTGCCCGCGGGCTTCTCCATCTCGGGATGGAAACCCAAGTGGTTCATAATGCTCCTTACATCATGAACCGACAGCTGGATCGAACGGCTTCGATGATGCTGCAGCGGGAACTTGAAGCTCAGGGGATGCGATTTAACTTGGCAAAGGACACCACGCGAATTGTTGGCCGTACCAGGGCTCAAGGCCTTCGGTTTATGGACGGGTCGCGGCTTGATGCTGATGTAGTCGTACTCGCTGTAGGGATCAAGCCTAATGTGGAGCTTGCCCAAAGAAGCGGCCTTCGAACGCAGCGGGCGATTCTGGTGGATGACTTCATGAGAACAAGCGAGCCGAACATTTATGCCGTTGGTGAGTGCGCGGAACACCGGGGCATTAGTTATGGTCTGGTCGCTCCCCTATATGAGCAGGGGAAGGTGCTTGCTCGTGTCATCTGCGGCCGGGAGGCAGAACCTTATTGCGGGTCGATTCCCTACTCCCAGCTTAAAGTATCGGGCGTGGATGTATTTTCCGCCGGGTTGATATCAGGGGAAGATGCTGAAACGGCTATTCAGCATTACGATGCCGTATGCGGCACATACAAAAAAGTGACGATGCGCAAAGGCAGGGTTACGGGTGCTGTTCTGTTCGGAAATACGAATGAGGGGTCCTCGCTGCTGGCATTGGTGCAGCAGGGTGCGGCTGTGTCGGAGCTTATTCCTTCTGAAAGCGGAGCCGTCAGCACAGCCGGATCTGCTGCGGAGGCGCTCCCTGACAATGAAACGGTGTGCGCTTGCAATGGTGTCAGCAAAGCGGCGATCATGCGGGCTATTACCGAACATCATCTGGAAAGCTCGGATGAAGTGAAGGAGTTTACCAGGGCATCCGGTTCCTGCGGCGGCTGCCGGCCTATGGTGGATGCTCTTGTCAAATATACGCGAAGCGGCAAAAAGAAAGAGGGCTCGCATACGTCAGTCAGAACGCCGGTTGAAGTTCCTTATTGTGAGTGCACGGTGCTTGGTCAATCTTCATTGAAGCAAGCGGTTGTTCATGCCGTGGATCAAGGCTGTTATTCCATTTCGGAATTCATGTTACATCAGGGCTGGAAGAAGCGGGACGGATGTGAGGTGTGCCGTCCAGCCGTACGCTTTTATTTTGAAATGGAAATGACGGGCGCAGTTAACGATGATGAGTGGGCGCTGGCAATTAAAGCCCTTGACGATGTTTCTTTTGAAGGCTCAGGGTCTTATCAAGGGGTCAAGGTATGGGTTGGAGACACAGAAGGATCTAAACCGGAGGCGGCAGGCATTCGCAGAATTGGAGAATGGCTTCGCACCAGCTGTCGAGAAGTGTCTCTTCCATCCCCGGTTAGTGCAGGGGTATCTGATTGCACAGCGTCGTCCGTCAGCATCCTGGTCCAGGGGATCGGAATTTCCGCTTCCCCCGCGGGCTGGGAGGTTTATCTCGGCGGACATGCGGAGCATCCTGTCCGTGAAGGGCAGCTGATCGGTGTTGCGGAACGCGAGGAAGAAGTCGTTCAGCTCGTAGCTGCTTGTTTGCAGTGGTACCGTCAGAACAGCTTGTATGAGGAACCGCTGTGGAGGTGGGTGGAACGTACAGGCGTAACGGCAATCCGGGAAAATGTTCTTGACAATGATCTGCAAAGAGAACTTGCAGAGAAGCTGTCTCGCCAAGTATGGGAGGCCCAAGTCGGTTAAAACAGGAGAATAATAGGAAGAGGTGGTCTGGATATGCTTCAATCGGATCGTGCTGAAGTGACAGGTTCTGCTGCCGTGATCGAGACGCAATGTCCTTTCTGCAGTGTACAGTGCAAGATGACGGTTACCGAAGGTGAGAACGGCATTCCGGGTCAGCGCCGGGCTGAATATAAGGTGGAAGGGGTTCCGAACGCCGCTTCGGAGGGCAGGGTATGCGTCAAAGGCATGCATGCGCATCAGCATGCAGTCCATTCACAGCGCCTGACGCATCCGTTAATCCGTTCAAAAGGTGAGCTCGTTCCATGTTCATGGGATGAAGCATTTGCCGTGGCCAGTCAACATATGCAGGGGATTTTAGAGCAGTATGGCCCTGATGCCAATGCCGTATACGGCGGTGGATCGCTGACCAATGAAACGGCATACTTGCTCGGGAAATTTGCCAGGGTGGCGCTGGGTACCCGCCATATCGATTATAACGGCCGCTTCTGTATGTCTGCTGCCGCCTCTGCAGGGAGCAAAACCTTCGGGATCGACCGGGGGTTGACGTTCAGATTGGCAGATATTCCTCTGGCACGCTGTATCGTGCTGGCCGGCACCAATATAGCGGAATGCCAGCCTACGCTGCTGCCTTACTTCAACCAGGCTAAGGAGAATGGGGCGAAGATCGTTGTCATCGATCCGCGGAAAACAGCCACCGCCGCAATGGGCGATATGCATTTGCCGATCAGACCGGGAACGGATACCGTACTGGCGGATGCGATGCTTAAGATCATTATGGATGAGGGGCTCATCGATGAGACCTTCATTCAAGCAAGAACGAACGGTTACGATGAGCTTAGAGTTTATTTAAACAGCTTCGATCTCTCGGAGGCTGCAGGCATATGCGGATTGGAGCTGGGGCATATCCGTGAGGCGGCTTTAGCTTATGGTGAGTCGGATACAGGCATGGTGCTGACTGCGCGAGGGGTGGAGCAGCAGACGGATGGCCATTTGGCGGTTCGTCATTTTCTGAACCTGGTCTTGGCTACGGGGAAAATCGGGAGAGAAGGCTGCGGATACGGAGCCATCACCGGTCAGGGGAATGGACAAGGGGGAAGAGAGCATGGACAGAAGGCCGATCAGCTGCCGGGCTACAGGTCGATCGAGAATGAAAAGGATCGGGCGTATGTTGCCTCCGTGTGGGGTGTGGATGCTTCAAGTCTGCCCGGGAAAGGAGTCTCGGCCTATGAGATGATGGAGCTGATTCATCAGGGAGGGATTAAATCGCTCTTCGTGATGGGCTCCAATCCTATCGTATCGAATCCGAACGCCGGACTGGTGGAGGAAGGCTTGAAGAAGCTTGATTTTCTGATGGTTGCAGACATGTTTATGTCCGAAACGGCCCAATTAGCCGATCTCGTTCTGCCGGTAACCTCCTACATGGAGAATGAAGGGACGCTGACGAATCTGGAGGGACGGGTTCTTCTGCGAGAGGCAGGGCGTCAGGCGCCGGGTGAGGCGCGTCATGACTGGATGATTCTGTGCTCCTTGGCAGACAGGCTGGGCAAGAGGCATTATTTTCGCTTCAACGAGCCTGAGGAGATCTTTAATGAACTGCGGCTCGCGAGCAAAGGTGGAATTGCGGACTACTACGGAATTACTTATGACCGATTGCGCCGGGAGAAGGGCGTATATTGGCCGTGCCCCTCACCTGAAGAGACTGGGGTGGGTCTTCTTTTTCAACAATCGTTCGCCCATCCGGACGGGAAGGCCGTGTTCTCTGTTACGGAAGGGGATCCATGGAAAGGCGTGTCCGAGGATTACCCACTCATTCTGACCAATGGTCGTGTTCTATCCCACTATCTAACCGGTGTACAGACCCGGAGAAGCCCCACTTTGCTTGCACGCGAGCTTGAAAATTTCGCCGAGATTCATCCAAACACCGCTCAGCGTTATCGAATCCAGGACGGCGAGTGGGTAGAGATCCTGTCGGAGCATGGATCTTTTATCGTTCGCAGCAGGATCAAAGACCAGATTCGAGAAGACACCTTGTTCGTCCCCATGCATTGGGGCGGCGTGCAGAATGTCAATTACGCGACCCGGCCGGAGCTCGACCCGTTCTGTAAAATGCCCGGGTTTAAGACATCCGCTGTCCGGATACGGTCCTTGAAGCGGGAGTGATGTCGAACTTAAGTCAATCCTTCAATAAGAAGTGCTTGCTAAAAAAGACCCAAATTACTGAAAGTGTGTTGGTGTTTGTGGTATACAATACCCTACCATAAACCCATTAATTCTAAAAATAGTCTATAGTCCAGCTAACAGACGGCTATTAGTCCATGCCTAAAACAAACGACTCACGTACACTGAACCATCTTTATAGGGAGGTGTCGTAGTTGAGTTATTTGGATAGAAAAATACGGTGTACAAAGAGAACTGTAAATATGTGCCATCCCAAAGAAAAAAAAGAGAAACGTCGTTTACGAGTTATTAAAAAAATAGTGCGGGTCCAGTGTCCCCCGCCTGAAGGACAGGAATTACTTCAAGAACTTGCAGGAGCAATCGCAGAAGCTGGACCCCAAGGACTTGCAGGAGCACTAGGCCCCCAAGGGCTAGCAGGGCTTGTAGGAGCGATTGGCGCACTAGGCCCCCAAGGAATTGCAGGAGCGCTAGGCCCCCAAGGATTAGCAGGGCTTGTAGGAGCGATTGGAACACTTGGACCTGGAGGACTTGCAGGAGCACTAGGGCCCCAAGGACTAGCAGGACTTGTAGGAGCGATTGGAGCACTTGGGCCTGAAGGACTTGCAGGAGCGCTCGGACCCCAAGGAATAGCAGGACTTGCAGGAGCAATTGGCGCAGCTGGACTGGCAGGGCCAGCAGGACCAGCAGGCGCAACGGGTCCAGCGGGGCCCGCAGGGCCGGCGGTCGGAGTATTAGGGTTTGCAGATTTTTTTGCCTTAATGCCTCCTAATAATGCAGCTACTGTTGCTGCCAATACGGACGTAAGTTTCCCGCAAGATGGACCAATCAGTGGGACGGAAATTACCCGTGTAAATGCGAGCGCATTTAACTTGGCGGCAATAGGCACTTATCAGGTTTTGTTTCAAGTAGGTGTAAACGAACCGGGCCAACTCATTCTAACACTTAATGGCGCTGACTTGGCTTATACGGTTGTCGGGCGAGCAACGGGTACTACTCAAATCGTAGGAATGGCTCTTGTGCGAACATCGGTCATTAATTCAGTCCTCACAGTTCGAAATCCTGCTGGCAATACTGAGGCACTCACAATCACTCCATTAGCTGGAGGAACAAGGCCTGTTTCCGCACATCTTGTAATTACGCGAATTGCATAGAGGGTAAGAAATACAGTATTTTTCGATAAAAATGCCAATATCAATTAGAGCCGCTCTCAATCTTCTTGTGGTTCCATGACTTGGTACGGGGACATTCTGCGCCTGTGACATAAGCATATAGTGACATTACCGCGTTCTTATTAGATTCTCATCGAATCCGCCATGAGCACAGGTTCTTGTCTTTGTTGGCTAGCGATATAAGTTCTTGTCTCAGCTCGGGAGAAGAACTTATATCTATAAAAGCGGCCAAATGCTATTTCTAATGCATGTATGTTCCGTCGAGAGCGTTACTTTTCTGATTTTGTTTATACATCGCTTTGCTTTAATCCATGATGACATGTGATGGTGGTTTAATGTTCAGTCAAATTCCTATGAATGAATAGGTCAAGTAAACTTAAAGACGAGTCCATTGTAGTTGCGTTATATCACATGACCGCGCGGTGGAAAATAAAGAAACCCGGTCCTGGACCGGGTTCTCTTACGATTTAATTCAGCTGATCTTGGAGGGCCTTCGCCCACTGTTCATGTAGCTCTTCTTCGGTAAGATGGAAAGTGCCTTGATAATCATTCTGGTTTCGGATGAATTGATTTAATGCGTCTAACCCGTATTTTTTAATGATGAACTCAACGATCAGATAGGAGAACTGAAATCCCGTCTTGCCGAATTCCCAGGAATTATCATTGAGATCTTCGAAGCTAGGAATGGCCTGATTGCGGATGGCTTCGGAAGTCGTGCTCCGAATGAAATCCTCGGACATTTGCTGCGCTTCGTACCCGCCGATGCCCTGACGGATCCATTTGGGTGCGGATGGATTAATGTCACTTATTAACCACATGGTATACAAGTGCAGGGTGGACCGGAGGATCGATTGATACGTATGCTCGGGTCCCGGGTTCAAGGGCGAGACGATTTTTAATTTGTTGTTATCGAACGTACCCATGAACCAATCCGGTGCATCCGATTCACCGACGGCTTGATGGAATGTTGGCAGATCGGGATAGATTTCAATTACGATTTTGCGTGAAGGCTGATGATGATATTTCGCTGCAATCTGTTCTACATTGTTCTTAAGTTCTTGAAACAGGTCCTGATGGACCTTGCTCTGACGATGATTGGCTTCACTTTTGCTTTCAATGGATATCAAGTCAAGAATTGACATAATCGTGATGTCACCCCATTCTTTTAATTCTTTCTTTAGCTTCTCCAATGACCGGTACAATCGATTTTTCACCGCACTCTCGCGCATGCCCACGATCCTGGATATTTCCGACAGCGTACAATCCACGAAAAATCGCAAGGATATAATCTGTTGATCAAGCTCACTCAGCTGCTTAAGTGCCGAGCTAATATCGATTCGAATATCAACATATCTGGCAAAATCAAGGGAGATGGACTGTGATTCATAACTTGTAAAGTCATAAGGCATCTCATGTTTACGTGATATACTTCGATATTCATTTTTAACCGTGTTCTGGGCAATCTTGAAGATCCAGGTAAATAGACTGGAATTCCCGTTGAACTTATCGAGGTTCTCCATGGCCCTTAAGAACACTTGTTGTGTTAAGTCATCTGCAGCCATCGGATTCACTTTCAGTGCGAGATAATGGCGAATCCTCAGGCGGTATTCATCATACACCTCTTCAAATGTACGATTGGTTCCCTGGTTATCCGGATAAACAGGGAGATTGTCATGAGCTCTTGACATGAATAAGAACCTCCTCTTGACCTTACAGTTAATTAGACACCGGAGGGAGGCAAAAAGCCACATTCGACGGAAATAATTTCTGCTCATTTCATACGGTGGCTGGGCCGAAAATCTAGGTTATTGACGCATTTATATCTATCATCCTATAAAGGCACAAGAATGAAAGACGGCTCTGCATATGATGTCATCATGATGAATAGGGAAGCGAGGTGATCCTAATATGTCTTCGAAACGCGCAAGGAAATCCAGAACCGCTTCGAAATCGAGACCTCCGCAGCATTGGGTAGGTCAACCGGTCGTGGTCGTTCTGAAGGACGGCAGCTACTATATCGGAGAACTGAGCCAGATCCAAGGCCGGGAAGTAACGCTGTCTGGACTTCGTGCTAACAAAAAAATGCCGGCTTCGATTGCACGGAGCGGGGACAAAGCGCAGATTTCCGGATTTTTAAGCGACTTGTTTGGAGGTCCCCCAAGCGCTCCGGCAGCCGAAGGAGCCGAGGAAAAAGAAGGAGTTGCGGCTGTAGGCGGGTTGGGCTTTTTAGGACAAATCGTGCCTCACATTAAACTGGGCATGAATGTGATAAAAACCATTATGCCATTAATGGGAATGTTAAAAATATAACGTTGCTGCAACGTCTGGCTAATCACGAAACGAAGAAAAAGAAGCTTGAAGGTTTTTTTCAAGCTTCTTTTTTATATAGGATATGATTACGCCATAACCATCAAACCATTACCTGGCGATCGCACGCTGAATAATCGATTTGGCTTCCAATGCAATGGCTTCATCTTTATCGTCGATGGCCTGCATGAATATTAACATGGGGATGTATACGGCGATCATCCGTGCCAAAATCTTGGTTTCGTCGTCCACTTCGCCATAGATATCATAGAAGGCCTCCCTGGAGGCCGGTGGCAGGAAGCTGTAAACGATACTCAGGTCACAGGCAGGATGGCCAATGTTTACGTCACCCCAATCAATAATGCCCGAAAGCATGCCGGCATCGTCGACCAACATGTTTTTAAAATGGAGATCCCCGTGGATTAGAACATGTTGGTGCCTGGCCCGATCCAAGTGGATGCCCTGCAAATAGTCCTCGATCTCATTTAATTCCTCTTGCGTAATATAGTGGGTAAGATTGGAAAGGAGATTCAGCATTTTGTTTTTGCGGCCTGCGATATCGGCCAGATTACGCTGGTCGGACAATACACCCTCTTGCTGAGCGATTTCCACGGGAAACGCATGCAGATTCTTCAGGAACCGGGCGAGTGTTGCCGCCGACTGCATCCGCGCTTCATCCGATATTCCAATCGGAAATTTTCCTGGAAGATAGTTATACCCCAGAAAAGGTGCAGGATAGTCTTCGCTTTCTTTTCCGAAGAAAAGGGGTTTCGCATAAGGTACCGTTATGTAGTGTTCAAGCTTGGGCAGGATTTTTGCTTCGGTTTTAAGTAAAGATATGGCTATATTTCTACGAGGAAAGCGAAATACATACTCATCGCCAACGCGATAAACGGTGTTGTCCCATCCGTTGCCAATCTCCTGGACCTTAAGGGCGGACAATTGGGGAAATTGACGGGTAAGCAATAACCGGACTAACGACTCGGTCACTTCCCATTCGGCATCCCATAGATTTTGTCCCATGAGGACATTCACCTCCATAATAAATTTCTCGTATGATGAATCGGATGTTATCAAGTTTATCGGAAGAGCTCGTACAGGGCAATTGAAAGGATAACTATAGTTGAAATCCACCTGCGAATGTGTACATCTGAATCATAGTGATTCCTTTCACAATAACAATATTGTATAGTAGAAGAGAGATAAAAGTCACTTGAGGACATCTATAAGACAATAATTCGACGAAATGAAGGGATCAGAGTGCCATATTTACGCTTTAAAGGATTTACCGAAGTCTTTCTTGAAGAAATCACACCACAGGTCGTTGATGAATTCGCGAGGATTGTTCAAATACCGCAGGAAATTGTGAAGATCGAACTGCTTCCTTATCAGATTATAACCAATACGCCGCTATCCGTGGAAATCCTCATGTTCCAGAGATCTCAGGAGATTCATGATGCTGTTGCAGCCCGCATTCACGACATCTTGTCGGAGCACGGGTATCGGAACGTACATATTTTCTTCGTGATTCTTCAGCGGAATCTTTATTATAAAGAAGGCAGGCCATTAGAATAAAATAAGTTCTGGTTAACGGCAAACAAGGATGCAGAAGATGCATCCTTGTTTTTTTAACGGGATAAATGAGGCTGTATCATAAATGATGGACTTTATATCCAATTTTCAGTACCGTAATGATAAATAGGATGATCAAGAATGATAAAAGGCATAGATAGGAGGACCCATGGACCATTTACAATACATGTTGAAGGATTATTACGGCTTGGAGCATACCGGAATTTCACCACAACAGGGTGGATGGGCTGCATTGGCATTCAGGGTATGGGATGTCAAACATACCTATTTCCTGAAAGTATATGAGAAAAGCCGTGCATCTACCCCGAAGTGGACTGCGCTTATTGATGATTACGTTCCTGTCCTGTTGTGGCTTGAGGAGCATAGTCGTTTAAAGGGTAAGATTCCTGTGCCTATTCTTACGACTGACGGCCGCTATCAATGCGAGGATGACGAAGGGATTTATCTGTTATATGAATACATCGCCGGGGATACAATCGCCGATACCGAGCTGACCAAGGATCAAGTGAGGCAACTGGCAGAGATGATCGGAGAGCTCCATCGTTATGGGGAAGAGGTTCCACTGGTGACAAGTGCGATGAAAGAAAGCTTTACGGTGCCGTTTCTTGAGCAGCTAAGGAGCACGCTCGACGGGGAGTTGCCGTATGACCTCGGAAAAGTGCTGCTTCATCATATCGAGAGCTTGAAGAATTTAATGCTTAAAATTGAAGAGCTGTCCGAAGCATTAAAGAACCGTAATCTTCGTATGGCATTATGTCATACCGACGTTCATGCCTGGAATCTCATGTCAGACGGACAACAACTGAAATTGATTGATTGGGAGGGACTGAAGCTGGCACCGGTTGAAGCTGATATGATGTCCTTTGCCGACGAGCCCTACTTTGCTGAATTCATGAGGGTATATAAAGAAACGCATGGTCAGTATGAGATAAACGCCGAGGCGCTTGCATTTTATCAAGGGAGACGCAAATTGGAAGATGTCTGGGAGTTCATGGAGCAGCTGCTCTATGATGTCCAGGATGACAAAGAACGTGCGTTAACGCTCCAGAGTCTGAGAAAAGAGCTGGAAGAGATCGCTTCTTCCCGTCGGGACTGATCCTAATACATGAAAAAAGCCATCCAGGAGAGTGAAGCCACGCTTCAATCCTACCAGGAGGCTTTTTTTCTTGCTTGTCTATTTCGGTGTTTCACATCACATACTTTGCAAGTACCCAACAGAGAAGAGCCATAAACCAGGAGACAAAACCGAAAATCATCACGATTTTGTTCTCGCTCCAGCCGTACTTGAGACTGAAGTGGAAATGGATCGGTGCCATTCGGAACAGACGCAGCTTGGTGCGTTTGTAGTACCATACCTGCAGTATGACCGAGAGCTGCTCGGCCAAATAGATGATGAACAGAAGTGGAATCAGAATTTCGACCTTCTCGATCACCGCTAAGAATGAAAGGGAGCCGCCAATGGCGAGAGATCCCGTATCGCCCATGAAAGCCCGTGCTGGATGAATATTGTAGAGCAGCAAGCCGAGCAGGCAGCCGACCATGACCAGCGAGAACATTTGCACCTCCGGTTTGTCGGAGATTAAAAAGAAGAAAAAATAGGTAGGTATGGCTACATTGATTAATAGTCCGTCCAATCCGTCGGTAAAGTTAATGGCATTCGCCGAACCCACAATGAATAGCAGCATGATAATAACGTACACGCTAACCGGCAAATGGAGCTGGAAGCCGTTGAAGAGTCGGATATCACTTGTCAGTGAAAAGGAATGGAACAGTACATACAGCAACGCGCCGGTAAACAGGAACTGAAAAACAAGCTTCATGCGACCGGAGATTCCGGACGGGTCCTGCCACGCAGCTTTTTTGAAGTCATCCATAAACCCGATCGAGCTAAACAAGAGGAAGGTCGCGCATAAAAAAACGGTAAGCGGCGCAGGTTGAAATTGCAGTGAAATGGCAACGCCAATCAGCAATATAAGACCTGCCATTAACGGCGTCCCGCGTTTGGCCTGATGATCGGGAGGCAGCTCACTCCGGATTGGCTGCGTAAGCTTTAACGTGCGCAATCCCCAGATAAGGAGCGGCGTGAACAGTGTCACCAGCAAGAACGATAGTCCGGATACACCCAGAATTCCATTCATCTTATACACATCTCTTTCTATCGATTTCGTGTTAGTACATTGTATTTCGATGAAATGGACAAATATTCCTTCTGATTTCTAGAATCGATAGGGGCCGTTAATGGACAAGCGTAATGCCATGGCCGTCATTTCCCGTGGAGTGTAGGGATATCCCTTTAACATCCACCATAAGATGGTCTCGTGAAACGCACCCGTCATAAAGTTGATCACCACGTCCGATGGAACGCTGATCTCGGCGCCTGTCTCGATGGCAGCTTCAAGCCCGACCTTTACAAAATGGTAGAGCGTGGCTTTAAAATAACGCAAAAATGGGGTGTCCGGATGGATTAAGATGAAGGCTTCGTAAAACTGCCGATTCTCCAGCGCATGGTTGAATAAAGCTACCATATTGGAAGGCAGTTCATCATAATCGACCTCTTGAAGGGATATTTTTTTCTCGATCACGATGCGGCGTTCCAAATCTTCCATTGTCTCCTTGGACATGACCTCCATTAACTCGGCTACGCTGCTAAAATGCTTGTAAAAGGTAGGCCGTGTCACTTGTGCCTCGGCACATAGATCCGTAATGGATATGGGATCGATTCGGGAAGCCATCATGTGAAGGAGAGCGGTTTTAATTTTTTGCAGGGTTCTTATTTCTCTCGGATCTAACTCCGGTTTCATGACGATAGTTCCACTCCTTCGCAGTTCCACAATATGTATCTCTCTATTATACAAAATACCATCATGTACTGGATCTGGGTAGGAGCTGCAACTGTTGTAGCTGGATTCATAACGATTTAATTAACCTCACTTTTCAGTCTTTTGAGTAGTTTACGGCTCAGCCGGAACTGGGCCATGATGGCCTGACCCTGTGTAGGTTGAAGTAGTGCATACTCCACTATACTGCCTGTTTATGTAATGCTGCAGGTTTAATAGTTTGCTATCTCTGGACATGAGTTAACGATAAGAGCCAAATGATCCAGCTTATTGGAGAGAAGAAAGGCGCGTAATAATATTGAATTGAATGCGGTTAGATCATAAAGGATGGACAGCACCGAAAGTATCGGGAGCTTACAACGTCGATTACGGCGATTGTGAGCTCTTTTTGCTTCCCAATAACTAGGTTGCTGCTATAATGAAGATCTGGATGATTCCATTTACACCCGAATCCATTCAACAGTTGCATATACTTTTTGAAGGAACGAAGATTTATGTTGATAGTGTGTTGATGAAAGAGTGCAGCTTGTTTATCAATGAAGCTCGCAGGATAAAACCTATCCTGCAGCCAGCTCTTTGCCGTTGAACGAGAACTGAATCTGCCGTGGTCGTCTTCGCTCCCGCTGACCTGTCGTGTATTCCAATCCTAACTCAGTTTATCCCAGCCCTCATCTGAAGGAAAAGGTGGGGGGTTATTTTACGTTTATATTACATCTTATCTGTAAAATCCAAAACGAGGCAGCCTTGATCGGCACCCCGTTGAGCTATCGTTATCCGTCCCTCAACCCGCTTATAAAGCAAAAAAGAGATGCATCAATGGCGTATCTTTGTGACTGAGAATTTTGGTCAACGAATAACGCCCAATATTCTTAAAATGGTTTTGAGTCTAGCTATAGCCAAGCTAATAGTCCATGCCTAAAATAAACAACTCACGTACACTGAACCATCCTTATAGGGAGGTGTCGTTGTTGAGTTTTCCGGATAGAAAAAAACGGTGTAAAAAGAAAACCGCAACTGTATGCTATCTAAAAGAAAAAAAGAAACGTCGTCTTCGAGTTATTAAAAAAATAGTTATAAAAAAAGTAATGAGGGTGCCGTGTCCCCCACCAGAAGGACAGCAATTACTTCAAGGACTTGCGGGAGCAATTGCAGAAGCTGGACCTGGAGGGCTTGCAGGCGCACTTGGACCCCAAGGACTTACAGGATTGGCAGGAGCAATTGGTGCACTTGGACCCCAAGGATTAGCAGGACTGGCAGGAGCAATTGGCGCTGCTGGACCAGTAGGACCACAAGGACCAGCAGGACCACAAGGACCACCAGGACCTGAATTTAGTGTTTGTGATTGTTGTGTTTCTCCGATGCAAAATGTATTAGAACAATTAATTGGTGTGACCGTTATTCTTTCTACTGTTGCAGACGCACCTAATGTACAACCATTATTAACTAACGTCACCATCAATGAAGTGAATGATTTTCTGGTTACGGTAGTAGACGAAGCAACTAACACAACCTCTATAGTCAGCATTGCAGATGTGACTGCAGTCCTCTTTTCACCTGGTACTGAAATCACATTAGATGCACCTATGAATTTCCCGGGCGAATGTGATTGTCGTGAAAGACCTCTTAGAGAGTTATTTGATACACTTGTTAATACAACAGTAAGTTTTCGGAGTAATACTGGTGGAATGGCGGAAAATTTCAACTTAGAAAGAACGGGACTTGGAATTATTTTTGGACAATTGGATTTAGGAGGAGGTACATTTGTAAATGCTGCTATTTCAATATGCCAAATTACACAGGTGAATCCATAATAGTCACAAGTACCACTAATAAAATAGAGTTAAGTTTACAGTATTATGAAGAAGTTTTTCCTCTCTAAAGCTTGTTCAGCCTAGTGCTTCTTGAGCTTCACTCATGCTCTTTTTGCAAGAGTCCCTCAGGGTTGCCGAAGCCCCTGATGACGCGATTGGCAAAACGTTCGTTATATTCGATGGTGCCTAGGTAGTCAAGAGTCCTTCATGACATTTTAGAACGAGAGTGCTATCAACGTAAGCATCAAGTAGCCCACACCTTGTGATCAAGATGAGGGCTATTTACGCTTATACCGAAAGGTACACACATGTGAGTGTGAAGGACATAAGAAGGATTAAAAGATCGTTAGATCAATTGGAAGGAGGAGTTTGAGGGAGAGGAGGAGTAGTAAAATGTTTGGCGAAGGAGTGTTTACGAAGTTCGTAAACACCTCAAGAGATGATATTTTTGCGAAGTTCGTGAAAAAGACGTTATCTGAAACCAGTGCAAGAACGAAAGGAACAAAAGTCATGATTATTTTCAAAACAACGAAAGACACATTAAAAGATCTAAATGCCAAATCAGAAACAATTGAACATACGGATTCTTTCTTTAGTTGGGATGTAAACCTTTTCAAATTATATGGTAGAAAGCACTATGTGTTTATGAATGACTTTTCTTGATTAAGTTTAACTGTCACTGGTATTAGAACAAATCAAGCAAATAAACTAAGAGAAATCTTTAAAGATAATTTGGAAGCTTATTTTGCCGTTGAAGAAATCCCTGATACTCTAGCGCAATATTATTTAGAAAGATGTTGCGAAAAGGCTATTACCAAAACGGATAGTAGAAGTGTTATAAGTACAATGAATGAAATTATGCTTGTTATGAAGACACTAGAGAGCGAAAACGAAGATTTCAGAGATCAAGCTCTACGACACAAGTGGAATAATCGATTTATTTACAAACCAATCGATTATAAATATCCAATTGATGTATTTGTTAAAGAGCTTGAAAGAAGATTTAAAAATGAGAATTAGAGAACTCGAAGAAGGCACTGGCTTCAGATAACATTATTTTCACGCATCGGACCCTGGCGGCTCCTCGGTCCGCCCGAGGAGAATGATATTGAAGCGTGTTCAAGCGGACACATCCGCACCGACTAACCGCATCGCGGCCGGCTGCTGGCGCAGCCTTAAGTCGGTGGGACGTCGTGAATACAGGAACGTTAGAAGAAATTACTAAAAGGTCATAAGACCAGATCTATTTTATTATGAAGTGAGGATAATAATTTTGTTAAAGAAATTAAAGAACATATTTCAAGAAAATGAACTCGATATTCAAAAACTAAAGGACTTATCAAACAAGCTGTATTTCGGTGAAGAAGGCGCGGGATTACTCAATGGTGGCAAAAATAAAAAGAACAAAAAAGCTGAACCATTAACTATGCACGTGATAAACAAATTAAATAGAAAAAGAAAAATCCTTAAGTTTTGGGACAAGTTTAAATTGAAATACCTTATTTATGTAATATGGGGATTAGGAATTATTTTAGTTCTGCTTATTTTCCCAATTATCTATAATAAAATTTTTAACATACCATCTAAAAATGTTGCTGGAGAAACTTCAGATTGGATTTCATTTTACGGTAGTTATTTGGGTGGATTATTCGGAGGCTTATTAACTTTGATAGGGGTTAGGCTTACGATAAGTCATAATAATAAACAACAGTTTATTAAAGATTTTCCACAGAAAGATATTGCGTTACGTGATATTATCACTGAAATAAAAAAATTAATGGAAAGAATTAAAGAATGCAAAAATGAAAAAGAATTGCTTTCTTGTCTTTTCGAATTTAGTTCAAAAGAGATTGAGTTGAAAGAGAAAGCGATCATGGCAGGTCCCACAACATATAAAATATTAGATAAGTTATTTGAGTTTGTAAATGACGGCAATACAATCAAGCTTTTATATATAATGAATTCAGGAAAAGATGGAAGTATCATAAGTATATTAACCGACTATATTAATATATTTTCTAAATTAAGAAGAGGCTTATTTAATGAATATGAGAAGAGTGCAGTTTAATGGATTTGAGAGTTTCCCAAGGAAGGAAGTAACTTCTTCTAACATTAAATTCACGCATCGGTATACATCCTTTGTCCGGTAGAAGAGGTTAGGGAAGTATAGACAGCCGGACACATCCGACTTCATCGGACGTCGTGAATACGGGAACGTTATAGGAAATCAGCGAAAACGATAAAACCATTTAAACCATAATAGGTATTCAGCCAACGGGAGTTTATTTTGAAAAAGGGAGACAGTATCTTGTTGCCCTACTTTTTAAGCACAGGAAAATGTATTAAGTCGAATTCATTAGGAGGAGAAATCAATGAATATTACCCCAATAAATTCAGTTGAATACGAGACTTTTCCCACAGAAATACGAAGATACTTAATCGATGCAGGGGTAACAATCATAAAGAACAATTCAAGGTCATCTGTATATCACATTAAAGGGCCCGTTCATGATTATTTCCTTAAGGTCACTTCAAAAGATCAAATGAATTGTGAAGCCATAATGACAAATTTTTTATACAATTTCGGAATATGTCCAAAAGTAGTTCATTACGTTTCAAATGACACAAATGATTTTTTTGTAACAGAACGGCTAACTGGCTCAGATGCAGCAAGTGATGAGTACCTTGAACAACCTGGACATTTATCTGAAGTATTTGCTGAAAGTCTCTTAAGTTTACATCGAGTCCAACCTGTGAATTGTCCAATAACGAACGGATTAGAGGAAATGGTTATACGAGCCGAGAGAAAATATCGCGAGGGTGGAGTCGAAAAGGGTCTGCTTAGGTATTTGGGATATTCAAATATCAAAGTCGCATACGAAGATATGATATCTTTGTTTAAAAATTCCACAGAAGATAGAGTAGTTATACATGGTGACTACTGCTTACCTAACTTAATCCTTCAGGATTTTAAAATGACTGGATATATTGATGTAGGTTATGGTGGTATAGGCGATCGGCACTATGACATTTTCTGGGGACTGTGGTCATTACAATTTAATCTGAGAAGTGATGATTATTCCAAACAGTTTGTTAAGGCTTACGGTAAACATTTAATCGATCAAGATCGACTTCGTCTTTGCGGACTTCTTTCCGCTTTTAATGGGTTTAGGGGGCAAGATTATTATGAGAAATAGTAAGTGTCGAATGAACTAACGACAGGTACGATAGCTTAAGATTACAAGGATAAATTTGTTGGTAATTCGAAGAAGTCGCTGACATCCTATAACAAAACATTCACGCTGCGGGCCAGCAAGCTGACCCTTGGTCTCGGAAGCAGAGGGCGAGGAAGAATAGCCGGGACACATCCACCTACGGTGGACGTCGTGAATGTGGAACGTTATACGACAGTACGAAGAGAGTATTGAATGGAGGTTTTCCACTATGGAGTTATATGAAGAACTCAAAACAAAAAAAGAAGCAGGAATGTCGTTAAATATAGAAGAACTTACTCCAGAAATGCTCAGGAAGTTATTTATTGAAGAAGAAAAATCAGATTATCTTATCTCGCAATTATTTGATGTAAAAGAATCTAAAATTTCATACAGAAGAAAAAAGCACGGTATAACTATTAGAAACTCTATATTAGATGATTTCTTATTGGCAAAATCTGAAGAGGCAATGAAAGTTAATGAGAAGTACAGAGACAAGCTATTGGTTGATGAGAATTTGACCATGATATCAAAAGCAATTACACATTTTGCATTTCGAAATGGCCCTGTAGAAGATATGCATGCAAGTCCGAATAATCAACTTTCACAAGAAGATATGAAAACACTCAATAAATTCATGGTAAATAAAATAGCATATATTTTTAAGTTAATTATTGAAAACCGTTGGATTGAACTTGATTTCCTTATTAGGCACACTGATATGATGTATGGCCATGACTGGGATAATGCTGAACCGGACGATGGAGATAACAGAAAGATTATTGAAATGATGATGAAAAGGCAATAGATTATGGGATTATTCAAAACACCGTCGTATAACAAAGTATTCACGCATTGGGGCTTCGCCCCTTTGGTCCGGCCGAAGTTGAAGAGGATTCGATTGAAGTGATCTCAGATACTGGGGAGTGAATAAGCCGGACACATCGATCTCCCTAAGATAGGAGCTATCTAAGGAAGATCGACGTCGTAAATACAAGAACGTTATATGCAATCCCTGCTAATAAATATAAAGAGGAGTGTGTGATCACATTGATTGATCGTGAAGTCGTCGATAGACTAATACTTCGACACATTAAGTATGAGAGTTGGATTCAACAAGAAAACGCATTACCTATTCATGAAGATGATATTCCGCCTGCATATCAAACTATATTTATGCAAAGCGAAGAAGCTTATTCATTTTATAGACATAGCCTTATCTATTTTATGAAAGATATAACAGATGAAGGGGAAATACATCAAGAACTATATAAATTGATAAATCAAATGATTAATTCTGAACCAGAGAATTATGAGAGATTTAAGTTACTTCAGGATTCTCTATTTAATAACTTTAATAATAGATGGAATAATGTTTTTCAATTCACTCGTTTATTTACAGATCTGCGTATAGAACGTGTTGAGTTGAATCAAATTACTCTCAGTGCATACCAAAGTAAGTATGAAATTGATGAGATTCTTATTTTGTTAGCTGTTCTGAGAAAGGTAATATCAGACAGTATTTTAGATACTGAACTGAATAACTTACGTGATAGATCTGGAAGGTTGCGTAAAGGAGTTGCAGTAGATTACATAATTTCAGGGTTGCAGTCATTCCCGAAATTAGCTGAAGCAATTTCAAAAGCATACCTTCCGAAGCTAAGAAATAGTTTTGGTCATAATGACTATAAAATTATTGAGGGAAATCTATATTCACTCAATAATGAACTAATAGCTTCTAACAAAGAATTCATAGAGGCATTCTACAACATTCAAGAAGTACAGAATACAGTGTTATGGGCCATATCTTATTATAACTGCATTGAAAACTTGGAGAATATCCTTGACTGTGGCGTATTATCGATTGGATATCACCATGATAAAGAGCAACAAGTACCTGAAATTCAACTTTGTCAACTATGGTGTTTCTTCCAATATGACACAAGTAGAGATTGGCTGAACAAGGTAGTAGTTAGTAAGAGCAGAAACACGATAAAAACCGAGTTTACCGAGAATTATTCTATATCAGGTGATATTATACCTGTTATTGGTAGTTGGCTAGAAAAAGCTAAGCAATACTGCGAGGTACAAGTAACTATAATTCCAATAATTCCTTTTGTTGGACTTGATAGCATTACGGTAGCTATAAACGGGGAGTTATACCAAATGTATGGAGATCCATGTATAACAAAAATTCCGATTGAAATCAATGATATATAGGGTGTTCATAGAAGGCTGGGACAGCATATAACACAATATTCACGCTGCGGGCCATACGGCCCTTGATCTGCCAGAACTATTTTCGAGGAAGTGAATCAGGCAGATACATCCATTTCCCTAAGATAAGAGCTATCTGAGGGGAATGGACGTCGCGAATACAACAACGTTAGCAGAAATCAGGGGAATGCTTAATTAAATTATAAAGATTAGATAAACTATTATTTAAGGACGGGGATTTCAATGAGTGGCTTGTTACTAACCTCTTGTGGTTTTTATACTGAAGATATTAAAAATCAATTTCTGGATTTTATTGATAGAGATATTTCTCAATTAAAGGTCTCTATTATTACAACAGCATCCCCTATGAAAGAAAATAATAGATATGCACAAAGGGCAATGCAAAATTTCAAGGACATGGGGTTTCAGCATATTAATTTTGTAGAGAGGGGAAAAGATTCTGGGACAGGGCAGGATTTAAACCCTTTGTAGGTAATGCAAGAGGTGCGTCGTATAACACCATGTTCACGCATCGTCGCATCCGCTCCTCGGTCCGGCAGAAGTTGAGAAGCCAAGAAGTGGAGTCAGCCGGACAACCCTACAAGGCTAAGTGGCGGAGCCACCCGGCAAGAATCAATCGCTGCGCTGGATAGATGGGCAGCTTAAGCCTTTCGGGCTCGTGAACACAAAACGTTAGGTGAAATGACCAGAAGCGCGAAAGGAGAAATCAATGAAGTATTCAACAATTGTACTAGATCTAGATGGAACTTTTCTAGATTCTGAAAAGCGAATTTCAGAAAGAAATCACAATGCTGTTATGAAATGCCACCAGCAAGGAATGAAAATAATTTTAGGCAAATTTAAATTGTAAAGTGCTTTGGAAGTTATTCAAGAAGGCGCTTATATCCTATAAAAACGTGTTCACACATCGGGTCATTCAACCCTCAGTCCGCCCGAGGCATTTCGGAGAAGCGGATTCAGGCGGACACACCTGTGAGGCTAACTGCGCAAGCGCAGCCGGCCACTTCGTGGCCTTAAGCCTCTCGGCGTCTGAACACAAGAACGTTATAAGAAATCAGAGCAAACACTTCAATGCAAATTATAGTTTCATATAATGGATAAATTCAGTAAAGCATTGAAGTAATTGAGAAGTGATTTTAATTAAGATAAAAAAAATATTGAGGAGTATTGCAATAGGTTTAATTATTAGTTTAAGCATAATGTTAATAACTACGCCTTCTCATGAAAGATTTGAGAAGTGGATTTTACAGGAATATGGTATTAGATGTGAATTTGATAAGTACTTAATCGATGTATGTTATAAGGATGAGAAAAGAATTGATTTTAAGTCATCTCACTTTAGAAACTCAGCATTTTTTGCCTCATATGAAAAAAGGTATGAATACGAAGATGGTGAAAAATTGACTGTAAGAACACTTGGTGTATTGGGTGTTCTTCTTAGAATGAATGAAGGATTCTTATGGGATCTCTTGAACAATTAAAGTTTTTATAAAAAAAGGTTAGTATTTAAACAAAAGAACAATTCAGTATTGTAAGAAATTCGATGTAGGCGCTGACATCTTATAACAAAGCATTAATACATCGTCGCATTCGCTCCTCGGTCACTGGTGATGCCTTTGGAAGGGGTGTTTATTCACGTGACAACCTGCTATAGGCAAGTTCGACGTTATAGGAAATCAACGAGTATAAATAACATCATCTAATTATAGGAGAACGTATGAAAATCACTATGGAAATGAGCGAAGCCGCTTATGAAATAGCTAAGAAGGTATACTTAGGGCATATTACAAGAACTGAAGGGAAAATAGAATTTAATAAGATTACAGGAATGAATGAAGGATCAGCACAAGCGTTTATAACCATATTTCTTGCGATGATGAATGGAGAAGTATACAAGAGAGCATTTAATAATGAAACCAATAAGTTTTTATTTGAAAGTATAAAGAAAGATTTTGGGAAAGAATATTTTACAAAAGCTTTAATAGCATCTCAAAAGCATGTCAATTATTATTCAACATTAGGCAAGGGAAATCTATCAGGTCTCCAAAGAATAATAAATGAAATGAAATCTTAGAGTGTTTAGCAATTTCGAAGTAGTCGTTGACATCCTATAACATAATATTCAAGCTGCGGGGCTTACGCCCCTTGATCGTCCGATGTATAATCATGGGAGATAACTCAGACGATACCCGAGCCGGCCTAAGATAAGATCTATCTAAGGCCGGCTCGCGTCGTGAATACAAAAACGTTAAGTGAAATATTCGTAAGAACATTTTAAATCGATAGAAGCTTATATGAGGTGGGATATGGAAGTCTTACAAACATATGATTACGAGCTTATTAGTAGGCTGAATCAGGAAGTTCAAGAATTACATAGACAGATGTATCCTGAGTATTTTAAACAATATGATCCCGATGCTGCGAAAACTTTTTTTAAACAAATCATAAACGACCCAAGATTTATCTTTTATGTTGCGCGAGAAGAAGATCAAGTATTGGGATATGCTTGGGTGGAGTTACGAGAGTATAAAGAAAGTGCATTCCGTAATGCGTATCAATCTCTATTTATTCATCATCTGAATGTCCTTAGTGCATTTAGGCATAGGGGAGTAGGAAATGGATTAATAAATAAAGTTATTGAAGTAGCTGAAAGTAATAAAGTAAATAAAATTGAATTAGATTATTGGGTGAACAATGAAGTAGCTAGGAGTTTCTATAAGAACAAAGGATTTATGAAATATAAAGAATTTGTTTACAAAGATATACGAAATTAGGAACATTATCTGAAGCTTGATCGAGGATGACGAATACATCACTCAACATAGTATCTACGCTTCGGGCCGTTCGGCCATTGGTTCGCAGAAGAGGCAAGCAGAGAAGCGGATTCAGCTCACAACCCTTCGAGGCTAAGTCCGTGGGACCCGGCGCATTCGCGCCTTAAGCCTCTGGGGTCCGTAGATACAGGAACGTTATGCGAAACCCCTGATAGAAAAATGAAAACAAAAGGTGTAGAGAAAATGAACAATAAAGAGTTTGAATCGCTCATTAAGCAACCGGCCAATATCCGATATGAGTATTTCATTAAGCAAGTCGTAGACCGAGAAGAGATTTGGGGATTATATGATGATGGCTGGGCAGCAAGCGCTGACGATGAGGGGAATTACTTATTTCCTTTTTGGCCTCGGAAAGAGTTTGCCGAATACTGTGCAATTGGTGATTGGAATAATTATAAGTCAGAAGCCATCGATCTTCAGGAATTCATTGAGTTGTTTTTGTTGAGAATGGTAGAAGATGGAGTTAAACCCTCTATATTTTTTAATAATGATGATTCGGCAGTATTAGAAGTGGAAGTGCTAAAATGCGATTTGGAAAGAGAATTAGAGAACTATTAGAGACCAGTAATGATGTAGTATTTCGAGGAAGTCAGGGGCATCGCATAACATGGCATTCACGCATAGGGGCTGACGCCCCTCGGTCCGTAAGAAGTATTTTCGGAGAAGTTGTTTCAGCGGACAACTCTGCACCGACTAAGACCCGCGCTACGCGCTTAAGCCGGTGAGGGTTCGTGAATGCCTGAACGTTATGTGAAACCAGCGAAAACTCTGATAAAGGAGTCATTATAATGTTTGAATACAACCTTATTACAACAAAGAATAGTGTTAAGCCGAATTATGATATTAGCAATAAAGATTTTTATTTTGAGATATATGTTAGCCCTGGTGAAGAAGTATGCCTATTGGGAAAAATAGATAATAACTATATTTGCTGGTGTTCGATAACCAAGGTCACACAATTAAATACTAATGAAGAAATAATCAATTACTTGCTATCACAATCCACTGAGCGACTGTATTCAAGCCACTTTCAAGTGTTAGGATCTCGTTATGAAGAAATTCGAAAGTGGCACTCTTTTATTGTTACAAAGCATTGGCACAAAGATCATTACTGGTATAGGTCTCCTGTAAGTAATTGCTTTTTCGGTACTCCTCCCTATAATAATGGTTCGTTTTTGGCGAGAGAAATACAGAAATTCTTCCTGATGGAGCTCAGTAAGTGTCAATATCGACTTATTGATAATGTTTATGTAGAGGTACTTAGTAGATATAAAGATATCTTAATGAAGGAGAATAGCCCGGAATATTATCATGAGATGTTACCCATCAAAGAGATCATAAATTCAGAAAGTTATCTAAAGTTATGCTCTAATGATGAAATCAGAATTTTATATCTGGAATGTTTTGACCAATGTACTAATTTATATAATTTGTATATGACTGCTTCACGTTAAACCCATAAGTAATTCGAGGAAGTCGTTGGCATCACATAACACCATATTCACGCATCGGGCATTCGCCCTTGGTCCGGCAGGAGATATTGGCAGGGAAGCATGAGTAGTCGGACACACTCGACTTCGTCTAGCGTCGTGAATTCTCAAGGAACGTTATACGTAATTACTCAAATCGAAATTAATCTTTTTTCTAAATCAGCACATCTGCTATTTCAGGTGAACTTAAAGAACATGAATCATTCCTTAAGAGAAAAGGAGCGTTTAATATGATTAGTATCTATGATTGGTTCGGATATGAACTGCCTATTGAAGAACGATATCGCTTGATCAAGAAAGTAGGTTTTGATGGGGTAATGTTGTGGTGGAGTGAAGGCTTTGGTCGTGGAGAATACCGAAGCGGAGCACGACTTGCACGAGAAGCGGGGCTAACGATAGAGAATATTCATGCCCCCATCGAAAATCAAAATGATCTTTGGTTAGCTAATTTGGCGGGTGAAGATTTGGTCAATTGCTATCTGGAATGTATTGAAGACTGTTCGAATCTAGAAATACCAACAATGGTCATACATCTTCCGGATGAAGAACATATACATAACCCCTTTGCTATGGATAGATTTAAACACATTGTGGACAGAGCGGAACAGCGAGGAGTTAACCTTGCTTTAGAGAATTTATGGAATTCAACAAATTTGACACACGTATTGAGCGAAGTGGATTCGCCGCAAGTCGGATTTTGTTACGATGTAAGTCACCACTATCGATACTATCCAGAATACGATTTTTTGTCCGTATACGGTGAACGATTAAAAGCTATGCACCTGCATGATAATAACGGAAGCTACGCTCAACATGGATTGCCTTTTGATGGCACGCTTGACTGGGATGTAATTATGCGAAAAATAGTAGAGGCTGATTATACAGGACCCATCTCCATAGAAGCAATGAACTGGGATTATCTTAACCTGTCTGTTGAAGAATTTTTAGTAAGAGCATTTAAACAAGCAAAAAAGTTAGAACAAATAAAGTTGGAATACAGCAGCCTTTCAAAGCAGAGCAGTAACTACGTATAACATAATATTCACGCTGCGGGCATTCGCCCTGGGTCCGGCAGTCGCCGGACACCCAGCATACACTGGGTCGTGAATACAGGAACGTTATACGACAGTCTCTAAAATACATAGAAAAACATAGAAAGGAATCATTTGAATGATCATCAGGACCGTTTCATTGTGTCTATTTCGAAGAGGCGATCAAATATTAGTTGAAGAAACATATGATAAAGCCGTAAACAAGACTTTCTATCGGCCGGTTGGTGGAACGGTTGAGTATGGTGAGAATAGTAAAGAGACGATAATTCGAGAAGTAAAAGAAGAATTAAATGTCGAAATACAAGAACCCAAGCTAAAGTTTGTCATCGAAAACCTATTTACATACTTGGATCAGATAGGTCATGAAGTAGATTTCATTTATGAAGCCGATCTTGTTGATCATGACTTATACAAAAGAGAAGTTATCGAAGGTATAGAAGGAATAAATCCATATAAAGCAGTTTGGAAATCAATTAATGGATTCGAGAATAATGAACAGGAAAAACTAGTACCGGATGGATTATTGGACCTATTGCTTGCGAATTATTCAGAGAGAATTAGCAAAGTTGAGCACATTAGAACTACATAAAATCAAAAAGAACAACTTTGTAAGCAGTTCAATGAAGAGAGACCGACGTATAACATAGCATTCACGCATCGGGCCGCTGTCGCGTCTCTCGGTCCCCCGAGGCGGAGGCAGGGGAGTAAACCCAAGGGACAACCCTGCACCGGCTAAGTCTGACGACCCGCCCTACGGGCTTAAGCCGGTGAGGGTTCGTGAATGCATCAACGTTAGGCGAAATATCCGCAGTAATAAATCTTTAAGGACTGATTCGATGGAAATATCAAATAATAAAATCAATGAAATTCTTAAGAAAGAGCACAATCTCAAATATCATGATAAATCTGAATTAATTGATGTAGTATGGCCAGACTTTGTGGAGGTAGAAGGTTGCATTGTAATAAAGAAAAACACTGAAAAAAATGTAGAAATTAATATTGAACATATTATTCACCAGTTTGGGGACCGAACTGGATTTGAAGCAAGTGAAAGTCATGTTCATATGATAGATATATCAAATACCTTTAAAAAATATCCCTTAGAAGGTTTAAAGTTTGCAAAGAAGCTATTAGAAATGTGGTCCGCTAAACTAAAAATTGATTTTCCAGAGTATGAATTTATCCTTATCTTAACTTTTCATGATGATGATACAATTTTACGTTTTCATAGATTAAGAGAATCTGACGAGACTTGGATAAACATTAATAATATAGAAGAGTTTGAAGAAGGGATCATTATTAGGAAAGTGTAATCGAAGAATGCAGATACCTCGCCTAACATTGTATCTACGCTGCGGGCTTTGCCCTTGGTTCGCAAGAGGTATTAAGGCAAAGGGGTGTACTCAGCGAACAACCCTGCGAGGCTAAGTCCGTCGGACCCAGTCGCTACGCTCCTTTAAGCCTCTCTGGTTCGTAGATACAAGAACGTTAGGTGAAATTCCCTATGAATAATATTACAACTAATATTTAAATAAGAAATCTTCCCTTTTTTAGTTCGGTATATTTTTGAACTAATTTTTCTTCTTCATCAATTATATTATTTATAACAATTTCAATTGAATCACAGAAACTGTCAAGGAATCTTTTTAGTGCAGTATCTTTGCCTAATATCTCTTTTTTAAAAGATGTGTCTAAAAATTGCTTGTAATCAATTATATAAGATCCCTTAAAATGAAAAGTTTGATCATACAGCTTATAAGCTAATTCCCCACCAACAATATAATTAATATTCTGATAAACAGATTCGAATTTAGAGCTTTTATGTACAATAATGTTCCAAAGTTCTTCGCCTTCATTATGTGGACAATCTTCTTCGAGAAATTCTTCGAGGAAATCTTTAGATTCTTTTATTGCTATAACTTTTTCGATATAAGTTTGAATGAATTTATCTTGATCGGACTTTTGAATAGTTAGTTTCACACCAATTAAAGTCAACCAACCTCCTGCTAATGATCCGCCTAAAGCAGTAAGAGCCAAAAAAATCTCCTTCTTAGGGAACCATATAAAAGAAGAAGTAAGACCAATAATTATTAAAAAAATTGTAATGAAAAAAATCAATACAGACAAACTTGTATTTTTCATTGTCAGTACCCCTACGATGGAATTTGTTAATTGTAATATACTATATTGAAAGATATATGAAAATAATATTATGAATGTGATTCAAGGTGTCCGGAAAATCACCTAACAACATATTCACGCTGCGGACCTGGCGGCCCTTGGTCTGCAAGAGGACTTTCAGGGAAGTGGGGGCAGCAGACAACCCTGCACCGACTAACCGTGTCGCGGCCGGCTCCTGGCGGAGCCTTAAGTCGGTGAGGGTTCGTGAATACGGGAACGTTATCAGAAAGATCAGCAAATTAATATTAAATTCAAGGAGGAGTACAAAATGGCAACCATAGCACTTATAAGGCATGGCAGCACCAGTTGGAATAAAGAAGGCAGAGCACAGGGCAACTCTGACATCCCGTTGGATCAAGATGGGATTAATCAAGCAGAACTTTTAGCTAAGAGATTAAGTTCAAATAATTGGAATCATATTTATTCAAGTACTTTAGAAAGAGCAAAGCAAACTGCTCTAATCATAGGGAATTCTATCGGAGTAGATATTCATCTTGATGATCGTCTCAGGGAAAGGGCAGGAGGATTGATTGAAGGTACTACTGAAGAGGAAAGAATAGAAAAGTGGGGAACAGACTGGAGAGATTTAAATCTGGGGCTTGAACCAATTGAAGCTGTCCAAAAGAGAGGTAAAGAATTTTTAGAAGAAATTGTGTTGAATCATCAAGGTGAAAAGGTGCTAGTTGTTTCTCATGGTGCCCTAATCGAATTTAATTTTATAAATTTACTTCCTGATTTTCCTACAAAACACTTCGGCAATACTTCAATAACAATAGTAAAGAAAACAGGTAATCAATGGACTTGTGAACTGCATAACTGCACAAAACATCTTGAGGGTAATAACGAGGAAGGCTGATCCTTCTGATAACAACATATTCACGCTTCGGGGCATTCACCCCTCGGTCCGGCGAGAGTTAGAAGAGAATTCGAAGAGGCATTTCAACTGCAGGGAAGTATAAACAGCCGAACACATCCGCACCACCTAACCGCATCGCGGCCGGCTCCTCTGGAGCCTTAAGGTGGTGGGACGTCGTGAATACAAGAACGTTATAGGAAATCAGCACAAAACATATTTATGGAGGATTAACAAGTGAAGATAGTTAGTCAAGTTCAAGAAGATGAAGTAATAGCAGAATTCCTAATTGCAGAGGTTAACTCAGATAGATTTAAGGAAGGAATATTAAATGCACTTGGAGACCATGACTTGAATTTACTTATTAAACCCAATTTGAATGATCAAGCCGAGAACCAAATCAGACGAGATATTCTGGGTCAGACAAGGGGGTTCGGTCGCAATACGGATTTGTTTGAGAACTTTCCTAAAGAAGTTAAATGGTATAAAGCTTTCTTTGAGAAGCAAGATCTAAACGAAGTAATGTACATCAACTATAGTTATTGGAATGAATTATCAAGTAATACGAGACTTCCTTTGCAGGCATCGAAGAATATCATGAATCAAATTGAAGTCTTTGGAATTAGTAACCAAGGATTTCTAGATATCAATTTAGCTCTCAAGAACGGTAAAGTATTTCCAAGATTAATATTTGTGTCTATGAATGAGAACTCGCGAGTAGTTGTATTAGAAGGTCACGCACGGTTGACGGCTTATTATTTAGATAACGATTATATACCTGATGAACTTGAAGTAATTATCGGGTTTTCTGATAAGTTTAGCGAATGGGACTTATATTAAGAACGTTTTGTAGGTTGTTCACGGAAGCTGCCGACATCCTATAACAAAATATTCACGCATTTGGGCATTTGCCCCTCGGTCCGGACCGAAGCTCGATGTATTTAGATGAGGCATTTCAGTATTCAGAGGAGTATTATCAGCCGTACACATCCGCACCACCTAACCGCATCGCGGCCGCCCTTTCGGGCTTAAGGTGGTAGGACGTCGTGAATATAACAACGTTATGCGCCATTACCGGTAAATATTAAAGATAATATTTAAGGAGATAATTTATGAAAGGTAAGATACTTTTATTATTTTTTATTACGATTGTGTTTTCATCTTGTCAAAATATTAGTCAATCGACTACCTTGAACAGCGAAACTAATTCAATAGTGAATTCTGAAATGCCTCTTGATGTAGTGAGTACAGGTAATGGAACAGAATCGATAGAAATGACTGAAGGTCGATCAGATCCTTCTAACAATGAAGTGTTAACCATGAGCATTGGGAACTATGAATTGAAAGGAGAATTTTATGATGAAATGCTTCGAAACCCTATAGATCATGATTATAAAGTGGAATTTAATGAATTTCAAAATTCCAAAGAGATTATTACAACATTGGGATGGGGGGCGTTGGAAAGCAAATATACAGAGATTTGGGATAAAGAGTTGAACCAAATATATAAAAAGCTTCTTTCTAAGTTGGATAGAGAACCAAGAGAAGCACTAATTGAGTCTCAGAAAGAGTGGTTACAGTATCACTTAAGGGAAACAAAATTTGTAGATAAGACATTTATTGATAATGGTTACCTTGGATCACGAGGATCGGTAAGCCTAGCCATGGATATAAAGGAGAGAATAAGGGAAAGAACAATGCAATTATTTGAATATCGATATTTGCTAGATGGTGAAGTTGAGTTTTTATACCAAAGTAAAAAATAGAGTTGGAATCTTGATCAAAGGTTTTTAGGTGATGCTTCGAAGGTAGTAACGGCGCTGTATTATGCTGCGGGGCTACTCCCACTTGGTTGTCAGAAGTATAATCATGGAAGAACACTCAGACAACAAACGACCCAGCCTAAGATAAGAGTTATCTAAGGCTGGGTCGTTTCGTGAATACAAGAACGTTATAAGAAATCGGCGAAATAATAAAAAAGGTGATAAAAAATACTATGAGAATGCTGAACTATAAGTATGATAAAATCAAGATAGTAAAAAGAATTAGGATGAATCTGTAGGAGGTAGAACGAATGAAATGGCAAGAAGTAAGAGAACTGTTCCCTGACCAATTTGTTCTGGTTTCCATACTTAATTATCATGAGGAGGGCAACATAAAAATAGTAGATGAAGTTGCACCGATTCGTACTATATCAGAGCAAGATGCTAATAAAGAATTTTTTCAAGTAGAGCCTGGGAGTATGGTGTATCATACTTCAAATCAATATTTTGTGATCCATCTTCGCAGGGACCCATTAATGAGAGTGAGACGTAGTAGTAATGAAAATTAACTATGACGGACAGTTAATTACGACGTCGCTTACCGTTACATTCAGAGGAAGTGTATTGAGGATAGATGATGTGATTATAGATACAGGGTCCTCACATACTATAATTTCTCCTGATATTTTGGAGGAAATCGGTGTGACCTACGAAACAGGGGATTCTATATATGAAGCATACGGGATTGGCGGAAGCGTTCCTTTCTACACTAAAATTATGGACAGGATTGAAATAGGTACAAGAAGCATTGAAAATATAGAAATAGATGTTGGTATACTGCCAAAGGACCATATAGGGTTACTCGGATTGGATATCCTCACACAACAAAGCTTTATTATTGACTTGAAAACATTAGAACTACGTACTTAAACAAATGGATTGAATGAAAATTAATAGTGAAATCGGAGAAGTCGCCGACATCGTATAACAATACATCTACGCTGCGGATCATTCGCCCCTTGGTTGTCAGGAGTGAAAGCATAGAAGAATATTCGGACAACACACGACCCGACCTAAGATAAGAGTTATCTAGGGTCGGGTCGCGTCGTAGATGCGCAACATTATGTGACATTAGGGCAAAAAGCCAGTTACAGATAAGGAGCTTACATGAAAAGAATAAAATTCTATTCAATAACTGATATTCTGTATGGAAGAAATTTATCGAAAAGCCTAACATTGATAGATGAATATTACAACGAAGAAGTAGATGATATTAATGATGTAATTGAACTTTATAATGCAAAAAAGTATTTCGATAATAAAGTATATCTTAGTGATTGGACACCTGATACTATAGCTAGTTTGGAAAAGAAAATTAATAAACTCTTTGGAATAGTCGCTAAGTTCTTTAAGACAATTAATGATGGTAACTTATTAGAAATGTATAGTAGAGTCGAAAGAAATTATAGAGATGATTTTTGGGAACTTATAGACAAATTCAAGGTATATGAGAATATCACATCTGACTGTTTTAAGATATTCTTGAGTACAACAAGTGTATCATTGGCAGAATTATTAAAGTCTAAGAACATCACGAATCACTATGGTGAAATAATTAAAGATAAAATGTTGTCTGATCCCTTATCAGCAGTCCAACTGCTTTTGGATAAATATGAATTAAAACATCATAGAGAACCCCAAGCCATACATTTTCCGAAACAATTAAGTAGTCTAAATAAAGAATCAATTATTTCAAGCTATTTGGATAGTGAAGAACCTAATTTGAACTATGTACGGCTTATTGCTAACATACAGAGCAGTAAAGATAAACTTGAAATCTCACCCAAAGTCTTGTTAAAAGCAAAGCGAAAAGCAGAAGAACTAGAAAAGCAATATTTCGTAGAGAACTCTGGAATGCCAATTGAGACAAGTGTGAGTTTTTCGAAAAGTCAGAATGAAGAAGTGAAGTTGATTTATGAAGGTCAAACCATAGCTGCAACGTACAGCACGAAATGGATTGAAGAAAATAGGGATTTTCCAACTTTACTTAATAATTTTATATATCTTTTTGAATTTGTTGATTTACAAATGAGAAGTACAATAGTTAATAAGACAAGCGAGATGGGAGTGTTTGAACGCCATATTTTTATTTCATCTCAAAACGCATATAATGTTGGTTTTGTATTTGAGCGTAAGAACGTTTTGTCATTACTCCAAATGTCAGGTTATTATCATCAGCTCTTTAGTATTGGGATAAGACTAGAAGAAATCATTGAATGGTTTTTTGAAGATTATTTGCTTGCAGAGTTTGATGCACACAACTTTAAAGTGAAAATGCCCTCAGTAAATTCACCTTTTTTTGAGAAATGCACTTATATTACACCTGCTCTAGAATCAGTTCTTAAGCAATTTATTTTATATGTTGAAGATGGACATATAGACTTTGAGTTACTTGAAATTCGATCTGAACATCTTGTCTACAAAAATATTCCATCCTTGATAGCAAAGAAATATGCCTATGGTTGTGGGGATGAATTTAATTATTTAATTTACTTACTTTTTTCAGATCAGAGTGGATTAGGATACCTTGAAAGAGCAGTTGAGTCTTATAACAACTTTTTTGAGTTACTTACAAATGAAAGATTGAATAAAAATGAAATTCCGAGTTACAACTTGAAAGAAATTGAATGGCTCATAGAGAAACAATATTTATCTATTGACGAAGATGAAATTATAACTTTTAAAGATTATCAACTAGCCTTACTTTTATTTAATTTTTATATTAATGAAGTAGTGTGCTATTGGAAATGTTCAGAATATAAGCGTAAGCTACTAGATGAGTTACAAGATAAGGGAATAATTGAATTTGAAAGCACTCTCTTTTCTAGACAGGAAACAGATTATATCAATTATACTCTTAATAAATCGCAATTTAATAATGGATTAGATTTACGGAACAAATATAGTCACATTCAACCGAATATAGAGAATGATAAGGAAATTCATAATCAGAATTATTTGATTTTATTGAGAATTTTTATTTTAACTGTAATAAAAATAAATGACGATTTTTGTACGAAAAGGGATTTCAAACAATGATTAAGTAATTCGAAGATGGCCCAAACGCCACATAACATAATATTCAAGCGGCGGCTCCTTACGGAGCCTTGGTCTGCTGGATGGATTTCAGGGAAGCGGGCTCAGCAGACACATCCGACTTCGTCCGACGTCGTGAATACAGGAACGTTATGTGAGATTCCTTGAAGAGCGATAAAAAAGGGAGGATCTATTTTTATGTCTTGGAAACAAGCTTTAAAGACATTTTATAAACTCTACTCAGAATCTAATCTAGCAAATGAATGGATTATTGTCGGATCAGTTGGATCTGTAATGCAGAAGGCAATAATGAATCCAAATGATTTAGATATATATGTTCAGAACATTAATGATGTTAAAGAATTAGCTCAACTACTGAATGAATTCAACTTAACGACTAAATCTAATCTTTCTTATTTTGATGTAGACTGGCTTTCCTCTAATGAGGAACCATACTTTACTCAAACTTTTCCATCTGGATTTACTTGGACTAAAGGTAAATGGAAGATTCATGATTTTACTGTGGAAGTGGTTCAAATATCAAATTCAGCTGGAATACCCGATTCGGTTAAAGGTGAAGGGATATGGGAAGGCGGTAAATATATTTGGGAATTAAAGAAGTATGTTGAATTTGAGAACTATGAAATACCAGTAGTTCCTCTTGAGATTCAGTTGGAATCAAACATTAGAAGAAATAGACAAGATCGAACTGATGCAATTTTGAATGCATTAATAACAAATGGTTATGACAAAGAATTATTGCGAAAAGCATTATCAAATATAAATAGAGAAAAGTTTAAAGAATTGTTGTAGCAATTCGAGGAAGTCAAGGAACTTCGCATAACACAATATTCACGCAGCGGGTAGGCTGCCGCCGTCCCTTGGTTCGCCCGAGGAATTTCGAGGAAGCTGAATCAGGCGGACAAACCTGAGAACCTAACCGCGTCGCGGCCTCCCCCGTTGGGCCTCAAGGATCTCGGATTCGTGAATACAAGACGTTATAAGAAATCCACGCAAAATAATTAAAAACGACAATTACATGAGGTGCTGGAAGATGAATAAATTTAAGATTAATTATGTTCCCCAGCCAGATTTTTCATCGTGCGATGAAGCGTGCTTAGCAATGGTAGCACAAATTCCTATTGAGGAAGCAATGGCTGTGATGAGAGGAAAGGAAGGTTCAGGGACTTCAGATTTTTATAAAGCTCTAAAAAAATATAAGATTGATTACTTGAGTTGGCGTCATACGATTGATGAACTTCCACCACTTTGCGTATTACTCGTTAACTTTCCGACATATACACATAGTGTGCTTTACTACGATGGAACTTATTATGATCCGGAATTTGGTGTTTTTGAGTTGAAGTACGAACCTAATGGGGAAATTACGCATTTTATGGAGCTCTACATTGATGAAATCTATAAGAACAAAGAAATAATAGTAAAAATTCCACAAGATTTTAAAGAAGCATTTGAGAAAGATGAAGTAGCATACGAGCTTTTTCAGAACTTATCGTATCCAGAAAGATCAAAATTCATAAATGGAATAAGCCACTTTAAAAACCCAGAGACAAGAAGAAAGAACATAGAGAAGAGATTGTCAGAACTTAAGAAGTAAGGGCGGGATCAGCGCCGAAGGCGGGGACATCTTATAACGAAGTATCTACGCTGCGGGCATACGCCCTTGGTTCGCGAGATGAGGTAGGCAGTGGAGGAAGTTCAGCTCACAACCCTGCGAGCCTAAGTCTGGCGACCCGTTCCCTACGTCACTTAAGGCTCTCGCGTTCGTGAATACAAAACGTTAGTGAAAGACTCTAAAAATAGAGAAAGAAGGTGCACAGTTGATGGCTAACGACATCCTGTTACGTAAGTTTCCAAACATAAAATTGACTGCACTTACAGGAGGGTATACCAATTCTACAATTCTCCTCGAAGGATCAAACCCTCTGGTTATTGCGAAAATTTTCAATAAAAACAATAATGACGCTAAGAGTGAAAGGAACACATTGACTCTATTAAACCATTCAGGTGTGTCCCCAAGAATTCATGATTATTTTGAGGACGACACATCGTCGTACATCATTATGGATTACATACGTGGAATCAACGGACAGCGTTTTCTAGATCAAGGCGATATGGATAAGGCTCGAGAAATTTACAAGTTGCTAGGTGTTTGCTTATCAAGTGAAATAAACTCAATAAAACAGAAAAATATTCACTCGGAATTACCATTAATAGAGCTTGTAAACATGGTGATTTTGGTCCTCATAATACGATTGTATCTGACAATTCGATGGTTGTTATTGATTGGGAATGGGGAGGGTGGGGTCATCCTCTACAAGACATCGCATGGGTATTGTGGTTTATTCATTTTCATTACCCGGATTTTTGTAAAGAGTTATCTGAGATTTTCTTAAGTACATAACGTTTACATTCGACCATACAAATAACAGAGGAAGCCGTAAAAGCATTTGCACTTTCTATAGTAATTAGTATTTTGAATCGAATCAAGAACGCGGATACGAATGTAAAAACCGAGTGGCTTAGAAGATTAGAGTGGACATTGAAAACCGATTTTTTAGGATGAGTCATAGAAGAGAGTCCTTCACATAACATAATATTCACGCTGCGGACATTCGTCCTGGGTCCGGCATTCGCCGGACACCCAGCATACGCTTGGTCGTGAATACAGGAACGTTATCGGAAATCAATAAACATTATATCAAATCATAAATGAATGACATTACTGGTAGTTTGGTAACGTATTACCAAGTCAAGAAAGCAGGGATGGTCTTGGGGAATTTGCAATCACGGGTAGAAAGTATTCGTATACTTATTAATGAAACGATATTTAGTATGGACAGTACGCTAAAAAAGCAGGAAGCTTCTGTTCGACTGTATGGGGTATCATCTATTGCATCAATGATTGCAATGAAAAGAGGACTTGAACCGGAAATTGCTACAATCGCAGGTTTACTTCATTACTTTTACAACTACAAAACTGGGATTATTCATTACCCTGGAATCAATAGCGCTGAGGCGGTTAGGCCAATCATAAGAGATTTAGGAGTTTTCTCTACGGAAGAGCAACTTGTTATTTTGCGGGCAATATTTTATCAAGATCAGAGGGGACAAGCTCATGGTCCATATGATGAATTAATCAAGGATGCCATTGTGCTGCATAAGTTCTTACAGAACACAGAGCAAGCTGTAACCCATTTGGATACTAGGAGACTTTTAAGCTTACTAGACGAATTTTCAATCATAGCTGATTGTATAGAGGAAGAATTTGAAATGTTTGATGATGCTCCTAGCGACATTAAAGACAGACGTCAATTATTGGCTGACATTTCGGAAGATTTAGCTGGGAAGAAGATTATGGGGATTCCAGGGGACAAACGATATCGGGAAATCTGCAAATATTGGCCCGACCCTGATATATATAAAGTACTCAAAGATAATTGGTGCGCCGCATTCGTTTATCATAGTTGCATGTCATCTGGATTTTTGCTTCCAATACGTTATCCGAATGGAAGTTATCGATTAGCGGGGGTTGGTGCAATATTGGAATGGGCGAAACTACCCGAGACTGGATTTTTTCATTATGAGAATCAGGAAGAATTTATACCCGAACGCGGTGATATCGTTGTCTATGAAAGGCTGTTATCTGATAACCCGCATGATCATATAGGAATTGTACTTTCGTGCGAAGAACATGAAATTCTAGTTGCTGAGGGCAATAGAGATAACGAGAACTATTCTAGTGTTTTGCGAAGGAATAGAAAGAACTGTATTCTTGGTTATATTCGTATCGACAATGAATACCAATTTAATTTCAATGGTATCTATAACCCCACCCTTTAGCTGCTTTTGCGATATCCATTAATCTTATGCTAGTTGAATCGAAGAAGGAATTGACATCCGATAACAATATATTCACGCATCGGGCATACGCTCTCGGTCCGGCAGCAACCGGACACCTCAGCATTCGCCGATGTCGTGAATACAAGAACGTTATCAGATATCAATCAAATCTGAAATAGAAACTATTCTGGGGAGGGTGTCTTCATGGACAAGAAGTCTGTAAATAGATCAATCATTATTGGCGCTGGCGAAGTTGGCGTAACCATTTCGGAAAACATGGATAAGAATGTTGTTCATAAGACAAACAGGATCTATTGGGATACAAAAGGCAATGACTTCTTAAGAGCAATTTCACTTCCTTATTATGGATGGTTTATCTCAGAAGAAAAATGCCAGCTCTTTGGCGATATCTCAGGAAAAAAACTGCTGGAGATCGGCTGCGGCAACGGCCAATCCTTGCAATATCAAGGGGAACGCAACGCATCTGAACTATGGGCTGTGGATATATCGGAAAAACAAATTGAAAAGGCAACGCAGCATTTGGAGTCACTCGGTCTATCGGCAAAATTCATCTGTTCTCCCATGGAAGAAGAATGCGGCATACCGGCGGATTATTTTGACTATGTTTATTCGATTTATGCCATCGGTTGGACAACCGACCTTGAAGGTACCTTTTGCCGTATCGCTACGTATCTTAAAAAAGATGGTGTATTTATTTTCAGTTGGTCTCATCCTATACACAGATGTGTTACTGATGATAATGGTGGGTTTGTTTTTAGAAAGAGTTATTTCGATGAAGCTTGGTATCCGGTAGCTGTTGATGAAGGTGAGCTATTATTAGCGGACCGTAAGCTATCAACCTATGTAAACGCTCTGGCGAAAGCAGGATTTGTAATTGAGCAATTGATTGAGCAAACTGATGATGAGATTATGCAATCGCGGGACGATAAAAGCGATTTGGCCAAGAGAGCTAAGATGCTTCCTGTAACCTTAGTGATTAAGGCAAGAAAACTATAATATCTGATGACAAAGCGAAGCATGTATAAAGAACTTTAGAGGTATCGAGGAAGGCATTGACATCCACTAACAATATTTTCACGTATCGGCATACGTCCTCGTCCGGTAGAAGGAGAAGCGAAAGCGAAGAGGGATTTCAGTATTCCGGGAAGCAGAATCAGCCGGACACATCTGCATGACTAATCTCGCTTCATGAACCGGAAGAAAGGATGGCTTCGCAGCTCCAGTTCTGTCCTTAAGTCTTTCGACGTCGTGAATACAAGAACGTTATTGGAAATTCTTGCAGAAGAATATTACAAGGAAGTGGTCTCATGAATGAGATAAAAACATATTAAAAAGCAAAGTATGGAGAAATTCGAAGAAGGATTTTATTGGTAACCCCCTCTGTCGGAATAGTTGTCGTACCCCTCAATAGAACGATAGTGAGAATCAGAGAGAACGAGGTGGAGGACAATGAGCCAATTGAATGCAGAATTGAAACAGCGGACCGTCGAGCGGCTAATGCCGCCATGGTTGCCGCAGTTGACAAAGGAGAATGAAACAATGAAAAAGTACATACTCTTCGATCATGATGGTGTTCTGGTTGATACTGAATTCTGGTATTACAAAGCAGGAGAACGCGCTCTGGCTGACATTGGTTTTACCTTGGATAAAGATCAATACCTCCGCGACATGACCCAATCATTGGGTACTTGGTCCCAAGCTAGGGCGGCAGGTATTGATGAACAGATCATCAGCAAGCAGCGTGAGGTCCGCAACATCTATTATCAGGAATATTTAAGAACAGAAGCCATAGAGATTGAAGGCGTAGTTGAAACTCTAGCAGAACTGTCAAAGTACGTCCGCATGGCCATCGTGACGACTGCAAAACGTGCGGATTTTGAACTTATTCATGGAAAGCGCCAGATTAAACAATTCATGGAATTCGTACTTGTTCGCGAAGACTACGAGCGCACCAAGCCGCACCCTGAACCATACTTGACCGGGCTAAAGCGCTTCGGAGCTACCAAAGAAGAGACCCTAGTTGTAGAGGATTCAAACAGAGGGTTGAACTCAGCCGTGGAGGCTGGTATCGACTGTGTTATTGTCCATAACGACTTCACAAAAACACATGACTTCTCACAGGCCAGTTATCGAATCAAGACTCTGATTGAACTAAAGGACATTATTCTGAATGTAACCTGAGAGAGTATTTGCCAGCGTAACTCATTGGAAAGTTGCTAAAAGACGATGAATACATAATCAAATCAATACCAAAGAAGAAAGCAGAGTGAAAGTATCTCGAGGAGGCAAGAACATCCGAGAACACCGCATTCAGGCATCGGGCCTGTCGGCCCTGGTTCCCGGAAGTGATGAGCGGAGAAGCGGATGCCGGGACACATCTGCGAGCCTAAGAGCAGTCACTCTAAGGCTCTCGACGTCGTGAATGCATCAACGTTAGAGGAAATTACGGGAAACATTATTATATAAAGGACTGATACAAACCTTGCTCGAATTTTTAAATATGTATTCTAACAAAGTATATAAAGAAATAGAACAGATCACAAGTAATCCTAATTTTCTATTTTCCAATGATCCAGGATTAATTGAGGTAGAAGCACAAAATAATTACAAATATATACATGGTTTTACTCGTCTAATGAAGAAGGGGACCATAAGTAATAAAGACGTGGTAAATTCATTGCTCTTTGTGGAAAGTAAGATTGAACAGTACCTACAAAGATTTTATAAGAACAAGGATTTTATATTAGTGAATTATGGTGATATAGGGGTCCCAGCAATTACTTTGACCGTTTTTTCATACTTCGATAACGATGAAAATGAAGATGTTTTAGAACTGGCTGAGCTAGTGGATTGGTTTAAGAACAATGCTTTTTTTTAATGGACTAGAGATAAGTGAAGAAGAATCAGGGGCAGAAACAGGGCAGGAAAATGATAAATTTAGAAGATATTATACAAAGATTATTAAAACCTAGTGTTTAAATATTACAAGGAAGTCCGTAACATCCTAACATAGTATCTACGCAGCGTCGCTACGCAACTTGGTCTGCTGAGGAATTTCGAGGAAGGAGAATCAGCAGACAACCCTGCAAGGCAAAGTCCGTCTGACCCTGCGCGTGAGCGCCTTAAGCCACTCGAGTTCGTAGATACAAGAACGTTATGAGAAATCACAGTGTGATATTTAATGAAAGTATCAAAAGGAGTCCTGTATGAAGACAATTATCTATATGGTTAGGCATGGAGAATCACCATACAATGAAGGAAATGAAAGAACAAGAGGGCTTACCCCAAAAGGAAAGGTCGATATTGAAAAAGTAACGAGGTTACTTATGGGTGAAGGAATAGACAAGATTATATCAAGTCCTTATACTCGAGCAATTCTTAGTGTTGAGGGATTGGCCAAGCACTTAAAGTTAGATATTGAAGTATTTGAAAATCTTCGAGAACGTCATTTTGCATCTTATCTTATTAAAAATGCAGAGTTAATGTCTAGTATCAAAGAGAGTTTTAATGACCCTGATTATACCTTGCCGGGTGGAGAGTCTAATGCTGATTGTCAGAAAAGAGCAATCTCAGTTCTAAAACCCATATTAAAAGAGCACAGAGGGAAGAAAATAGCAATCGGGACTCATGGTCTTGTAATGACTTTGATGATGAATCATTTTGATTCAGCTTTTGGCTTGGAGTTTTTGAATCAATTAAAGAAACCAGATATTTATAAAATGCAATTTGAGAACTTAGAATTAGAAGAAGTAACAAGAATGTGGAATGATTAGATTTCTTAAGGTTTATCGAAGAGGACTGCGACATCACATAACAGAGTATTCGCGCTGCGGGGGACAAGCCCACTTGTTCTGTCCGTAGCAATTCGAAGAAGTATGAGCAGGCAGACAACTCTGCGAGGCTAAGTCCGTTGGGCCCGGCGGGGTGCGCCTTTAAGCTTCTCGGATTTGTAGATACACAAACGTTATCTGAAACCTGAGCAAAAGATATATTTTTGGAGGCGAATTCATGAAGCGTATAGAAGACCATTTTGAAATCTTTCCTATACTTGAAACTGATCGAATTTTGTTAAGACCGATTACATATGCAGACATTGATAATATGTATCAATATTGTGCCGTGCCCCAAGTATCGAGGTATACAACATGGAACTATCACAGGAGTAAAGAGGACACGAAAGGATTTATTGATTTTGTTCTTAATCGGTATGAAACCGAGAAGGTAGGTCCATGGGGAATTGAACATAAAGAAACCAAGAAATTAATTGGAAGTTGCAGTTTTGTGAGATGGGATAATCGATGTCTAAGAGCTGAACTTGGATATGTATTGTCTAATGAATATTGGAATCAGGGTATCATGACGGAAGTAGTAAACCGAATTATTGAATACGCTTTTAAAGATCTTGAATTAGTTAGAGTAGAAGCGAAATGTCACCCGGAAAATGTAGGATCCGCAAGAGTCATGGAGAAGAGCGGAATGAAATTCGAAGGGATATTAAGAAAATATGTATGGTCGAAAGAAGAATTGCAAGATGTAAAGCTGTATTCAATCATAAGAGATGAATTTGAAGGCAGATTCGAGGATAGCCCAGGCATCGGATAACAACGTATATACGTGGCGTTCCTATACGGCTCTTGATCTGCAAGAGGGATTTCGAGGAAACCCTGTAAGCCTATGTCCTTGGGAGCTAGTTGCTGCGCTCCTTTAAGGCTCTCAGGTTCGTAGATACAAAACGTTAGCCGAAACCATTGCAATATAAAACAAAATTCCGGAGGATCACATAGTTTGATTATTAAAAAGCACGGTACAAAAGCAGGAGGAATAATAGCTGTAATAGCTTTAGTTGTTGGAATTCTTGTATTTTATGTACTATGGAATAAGGGGGAACAATTACACCGCAATAAAATTGAGAAGACAATAGAATCAATGGGAGGACAAGTTGAACAGATAACTAAAGTTAAATTAATAAATAGTCCGTTTGTTGACACAATGGATAACGAACTGGACCAAAAACGAGGATATGATTATACAATATATAAAATTCTTTATTCTATAAACGGAAAACAACAAACTGCATGGTTTAGAAGTATTAATGGCCCTTATGCTCAAGATCGGGAAACTATTGATTATTACGGAAACCCAATTAAGGAAGAACCTGAAAATAAAAATATAATAAAAGAATATGGTGAACGATGGATATTTGAATAGAAGAATTTGATAGTTTCCCAAGAGGGCAATGGCATCAGCTAATTCAGGCAAAACATATTAAAAACAACTCAGTAATTACGGCAATAGCCATACCATGATAAAAACTCGATAAAGGAATTGAAGCTTAAATGCAGTTGATTAGAAAAATTACTGATCATGAGATTCTCGGTGGCCCTATTAAATTGATAGAGCCAGTGTCACGATTTGCTTCAAGAGGTGTGTTAATTGATGGAGCGTTGAATATAGCCATGATGTACATGTCAAAACTAGATCTATACAAATTGCCAGGAGGAGGAATCGAAGAAAAAGAAACTAAAGAGCAGTCTTTCTTAAGGGAAATTAAAGAAGAGACTGGATATGAGGCAGAAGCAACTTATGAACTGGGGTATATTGAAGAACACAAAGCAAAAACTAACTTTTTGCAGATATCTTATTGTTGGATAGCAAATGTAAGGAAAAGGGTATGCAGTTTAAACCTAAGCGAAAGTGAAAAACAACTCGGTATGACGGTTAAATGGATGACATTAGATGAAGCATTAGAAGTAATGAGAGAGTCACTTATACATTGTAATGAGTACTCAACAAAATTCATGATTATACGAGATAAGACAATCCTTGAAATTGCTTACGAAATAATAACAAAGAGTGAAAAAAATATTTGGGGTAACTCGAAGAAGGCCTAACTTCCTATAACAAAGTATTCACGTAGCGGGCCGACTGACGTCGTCCCTTGGTCCGCCCGAGGCATTTCAAGGAAGCTGAATCAGGCGGACAACCCTGACCGACTAACCGCATCGCGACCGGCTCCTCCAGAGCCTTAAGTCGATGAGAATTCACTGAATACAATGACGTTATAGGAAAATCAAGGCACAATCGAATAAAGATAAATTATAGAACGGAGAGAACAAACATGAATCCAATTCTGCTAGACTTTCCAACAAGTTTTACAACTGAAAGGTTGTTAGTAAGAATGCCACTCCCAGGTGATGGAAAGATTGTGTATGAAAGCATTATGGTATCAATAAACGAGCTGAAGGAATGGATGCCGTTTGCTCAGAATGAGCAAACGGAACAAATGATTGAAGCCAATATTAGAGATGCACATGCGAAATTTTTATCTAGAGAAGATCTTAGACTTTTGATTTTCCATAAAGAAACAAACCATTTTATTGGATCTTCTGGTTTGCATAGGATAGATTGGAATGTTCCTAAATTCGAAATCGGATATTGGATTGATTCGAGATTCAGTGGAAGTGGTTTTATGACGGAAGCTGTGCAAGGGATTACGGACTTTGCTTTCTCTAATTTGAAGGCGAGAAGAGTTGAAATTCGTTGTGACTCTTTAAACTTAAAGAGCAAGGCAATCCCGGAACGTTTAGGTTTTCAGTTGGAAGGTACCCTTAGAAATGATGATTTATCATCCGATGGAAGTGGATTAAGATCTACACTTGTATTTGCAAAGATTCAGTAAAAGAGTGATCATTGTAAGTGACTCGAGAAGGCGTTGACATATTATAATACCATACACACGCTTCGGGCATTCGCCCTCGGTCCGGCAGGATTCTGCTGTAGATTCGACGAGAAAAGATAATCAGCCTGACACATCCCACCACCTAACCGCGTCGCGGCCGCCCTTCGGGCTTAAGGTGGTGGGATGTCGTGAATACATTAACGTTATATGACATACCCGAAAACCCAATTTCACATTTTCCTCTCATTGTTCGTGAATAATGAGAAAGTGTTACATTAGAAGGAAATAGTGATTCTTTAATGAAATAATTCGGGAAATAATCAGGTGAGAAATTTGTATACGAGGAGAAAAAAACTATGGAAAATAATAAATTACTAAGAATGGACAATATCGGCATCGTTGTAGAATCCCTTGATGACGCAATTTCTTTCTTCGAGGAGATTGGCTTGAACCTCGAAGGGCGAACCACTGTCGAAGGGGAATGGGCTGGTCGCGTAACCGGACTAGGTTCTCAGTGTGTAGAGATTGCTATGATGGTTACCCCAGATGGCCACAGCCGACTTGAACTTTCGCGATTTCTCACCCCACCTACGATATCAGATCACCGGACGGCTCCTGTAAACTCCCTTGGTTATCTACGCGTCATGTTCACAGTTCAAAACATTGACGAGATGGTATCCAGACTTACTAAGCATGGTGCTCAGCTCGTTGGCGAAGTGGTTCAGTACGAAGATTCGTATCGGCTCTGCTACATTCGTGGAACCGAAGGACTTCTAATCGGTTTGGCGGAACAACTCGGTAACAAATAAGCATTCGTGCTCGGTCCGTAGAGGTTATTGGCAGGGAAGTTTAGGCTGCGGACACATCCGACATTCGAGAACATTATAATTTAAGAATTACGCGACCACGGCCAAACTTAGTAAAAACTATGATGTATATACATTAAGAGAAGGGTTGGTTTAATTGTAGGGGAGAGTAGCTGATTATGAAGAAATCCTACTTATTTTCACTTATTATGGTTATTTTGTTTTTATCGGCTTGTCAATCATCAGAACAATTAAAGCCGATAAAAGAAGAAACAATTGATTTCGACATAAACACTGCAATTGAAATGGTTGAGAAGAAAGAAAAAATGATCATTGATTTAGCATTGAGAGAAAAGGTGTCAAAACTGGAGTATAAGGAATTAGAGAAATCCTTTACCGAAGAGTTTGGGGGCCATGCTAAGGATATTCTATCTATATTATTTATCAATAATATGGATTCCGATCCCGAGTCAGATATGTATGTACAACAGAACACATTATACCCAACACTCTTTCATAAAGGAATAACTATAACAAATGCGGTCGTTTATAAGAGTTACTTCGAGAATGAGTTTTTTAATCAAACTAGATTAAGCATTGAGGAAGAATATGTTGGTGATGGTGAGAAGTTAAAGGATTGGAAAAGAGAATACATGTTTACTCCAAACAAAAATGGAGAATGGGAATTAAATGGATTTTCTGGAGTGATGAATTTTTTAGGCGAAGATTATAATATGAATTATTTAGAGTTAAAGAGGTAAATAGTTAATCATTGAAGACCATCACATGTCGATATGGCAAAAGAATCTCATGGAGCATAAGCTACAATTTACCGAGGGAAGGTGCGCTCGAACCCAAAATAAGTCATACCATGATAGCACGGCGCTACGCGCCTTAAGCCCCTCGGGTTCGTGAATGCAAGAACGTTATGAGTGATCATCGTGATATAATCAAAGCAAAACCGATTAGGGCAGGAGAGACAGAATTCATGGATGATTTTACGAAGAAGCGAATTATGAAAATCATGGACAAATACACCCAAAATGCAGTACCAGAACATGTGAAAAGCCAGATTAGAATCAGTTACAAGATCAGAGGAAATCACGTGACATTGATTGAAGAAAGACAAGGATACAAAAGTGATCAATGGGTGCAGATGCCAGTAGCTCAGTTCAGATTAGATGAGAATGAATGGAAAGTATATTGGCAAGACAGTAAAGGGAAATGGCATTTCATAGATGATATAGAACCGAATGAAGATTTTGAAATACAGTTAAAGATTGTGGACGAAGGGCATAACGGAATGTTTTGGGGTTGACTCGAAGTGGTCAATGACATCTATAACATAATATTCAAGCAGCGACTCCTTGCGGAGCCTTGGTCTGCTGGATGGATTTCGGAGAGGAATTTCAGCAGACACATCCGCCTTCGTTGGACGTCGTGAATACGGAAACGTTAGATAAAATTAATGTAGATTAAAACCATGAAAAACAGAAGGGCTATGAACAATTTATTATTGAAATTAATGGATATTTTGCACAATTCTTTGTTTAGACACAGAATTTAGAAAGGGTTACATAATAAATAAAAAACAAGAAGAGATTGAAGGCCTTGAATTGACATATTAGTGATACAGACACTGATCGTATCTACAAACCACAGTACTAAACAAACTGAGAACGGAGGAAGATAATTTGTACGAATATACCTTTGTTGACACTTCATTGGGTGGATTTTTCTCAGATGCAACACATCAACAGACAATTATTGAATATGCAAGAGAGGGGTGGCGGTTAGTTCAAGTACTTCCCACTAATTATAATGGATATGGAAAGCCAACTCATTACGAGATTATATTTGAAAGACCAGTACAAAATAGTTAACAATTGAAAGTTTATGAAGTGAGAGCATCTCAAAGAGGACATAATTTCATCTAACTATATATTCGCGCATACGTCAGGCGAGTTGCCTTGGTCCCACCTCACATAACATTGCATCTACGCAGCGGGCATTCGCCCCTTGGTTGTCAAAAGTTCAGGCATAGAAGAATATACAGACGCTACACGCCCCGGCCTTAGATAGCACTTATCTAAGGCCGGGGCGCGTCGTAAATGCGGGTGCGTTATAAGAAATCCTTAACAGGAGATGAATATCGGTACGAGTCGATTGTTGACTCAGCATCTTAGTGAACCCGGCCGAGTATGCAAAAAAATTCATAGTTGGCAAAGGAAGTTGCTTGGTTGCTTATCATAACGAGGGTTATACTAATATTAATGGAGCCTATCTTAGGCTGCTTCGTTATGCCAAGCATCATAGCTTGGTTTTAACAGGCTATTTCTACGAGGATCTACTACTGGATGAATGATCTATTGTAGATGTAGACTGCGTACAGTTTAAAGAACAGGAGCAGCTTGAATTGAACAAAAAAGTGGTGATTAAATTGGGGTAACCGTTGAAGATTTACTGCAGCTGCCTTCATTTAGAGGAGCTCAGGTGGTCACTGGAACAAGCAGACTACATCAGACCGTTTCCTCTTTATCTGTGTTAGAGGTGGCGGATGTCAATTTTTTCTCGCAAATTATTCAAACCGTTCAAGAAGAGTGGTATGCCGAAGAGCTGGTCATTAGCTCTTTTTATTCCATTAAGGACAGCGTGGAGCAGCAATGCAAAACGGTTCAATATTTGCATGACCTTGGAGAAGTGGGATTGATATTGTACTATGTTGGCATTGTCATGCCAGATATAGCCAATGAAGTGCTCGAGCTTGCCGAATCTCTGAATTTTATTATCATTTGCATGCCGAGAAACGATTACTCTCTTAGGTATAATGAAGTCATTTATGAAGTCATGGAGGCGATCGTAAGCAATCAGAATGTGAATGAGCATTTCGTGAATGAATCACTGGAAAAGGTCTCGCTGCTGCCGGAACATTTGCGGAGCGTGGAAATTACCCTTAAACTGCTGTCGGACCGGATGAAAGCGAACATCGTTCTGACAAACAGCAACCTGGATATCATCAATCGTGTCATGTGGCCGCGCAATTCATCGCTCGATGTTGCGAGTCTAATTCGGTCCATGGGGCCTTCCATTTTGAACGGCAGAATGGGAGAAGGCGAGCTGGATTCGTCCTGCTTTGTTGAATACAAACGTGTTCATCAAAAAAACGGGGAGGTCCTTTACCTGTTTCTCATTAAAGAGAATACGAAGCTGCCTCCGAAGACGATGGATCAAATCAGCGAGGTGGTGCAGGTGGCCATCAATTTGTGGGGAGACAAGCATAACGAGGTCAGTGAATACGCTTTGGTTAAAGCCATCGTGAATGATGAAAGCGAAAAAATGCGCAGATTGGCCAGTTTGCTCTACATTGACGTTTCCGCCATCCAAATGATGTGGCTGGTTTACATTCGGGATTTGTCGGAGGAAAGAAGGATAAGGGAAGACTTAAAAGCGCATCTCTCGCAATATTATAAAACCGCGGTCATTCAAACGATCGATCACTGCGTTGTCGTGTTGCTAGGGAATTGTTCATATAAATACAATGAGTTTGAAATCGCAGCGGAATATATCGAAACCACGAGTCTCATCGCTGAAATATCAAGCATCGTTTATTCTCCAAGGATGCGGAACACCCAGGACGTACGCCGAATGTACCAGCTCGTAAACGGAGTCTCTAAAGAGGTCCACCGCATCTATCATCACCGCAAACTATATACCGCGGCTGAAGTCCGTTCCATGAGACGGGCCATAGACCTCAGCAAACAAGGGGAAGAGATCACGGAAGAATGCTTGTCCGTCATGGAGCCGATTATGGACGACCCTGACGCATTGAAAACCCTGATGACTTTTCTTCTGGATGCGAAGGGGAATATGGATGACTGCAGCAAGCTGTTGTTCGTCCACAAAAATACGGTGAAATATCGCATTAAAAAAATATGCGAGCTTATAGGATATGATGTGACCATCAACTCGGAATCGTACGATGTTTATACCGCCTGCATGGTCTACCGTCTCATCCATAACTAAAAAGTTCCGATGTTTTGTCCAATAAGACAAAAACATCGGATTTTTTTTGTTTTCTGAAAAAGACGCTGACCACCTTCATCTTTTACAATAAGGAAAAAGTATTCGAATAATCAGCATCCCGAGTTTGTTGGTAGGGCCGTTGATCGGGATTGTCATTTCTTTTGTCGTATATTATATAGGTTATCGTTTATCGGCTCAGAAGACCGTTATATTGGAGGAAAAATGAATGAGATATCTAGATAAAGCAGCTGTTGAAAACATCGCCGTCGGCGCAGCATTTCTAGGAACCGGCGGAGGGGGAGATCCTTACATCGGAAAATTGATGGCTCTCTCGGCCATTGAAAAGTTTGGACCTGTAAAACTATGCTCAGTCGATGAGATTCAGGATGAGGACTTTTTCATTCCGGCCGCGATGATGGGGGCGCCTTCTGTATTGGTGGAGAAATTCCCTAAAGGGGACGAGTTTGTTAAGGTTTTTCAAAAATTAGCGAATTACTTGGGAAAAGAACAGATTGCCGGCACATTTCCGATGGAAGCGGGAGGCGTCAATTCCATGATTCCCATCGTCGTTGCGGCGCAGCTGGGATTGCCTCTGATCGACTGTGACGGTATGGGGCGGGCGTTCCCGGAGCTTCAAATGGTGACGTTTAACTTGGACGGCATTCCGGCAACACCGATGGCGATTACGGATGAAAAAGGGAACATCGGCATTTTTGAGACTATTGATAATAAATGGACGGAACGGCTCGCCAGAGCGGCCACAGTTGAAATGGGCGCCAGTGCTTTAGTAAGCCTGTACCCGGCAACGGGTGCTCAAATGAAGCAAAGCGGCGTTCATCATATTGTGACCCTCTCCGAACAGATTGGAGAAATCATTACATCGAAGAATCGGGACGCGGGCGATAAGCTTCAAGAGCTGCTGAGCCTTGTGTCCGGCTATGAGCTTTTCCAAGGTAAAATCGTGGATGTCATCCGGGAAACCAAGGGAGGATTTAACCTCGGTCAAATGCATCTCGAAGGAATCGAGGCACATAAAGGCGGAGTGATGAAGGTTTATTTTCAAAATGAAAACCTGGTTGCCGAAAAGAATGGTCAAGTTATAGCGATGACCCCCGATTTGATCTGTCTGGTTGATTACGAAACCTTGTCGCCTGTAACCACGGAGAGCCTGAAATACGGTAAACGCGTGCGGGTTATTGGACTGCCCGCTCATGAAAAGTGGAGAACGGAGAAGGGAATCCAGACGGCAGGACCAAGATACTTCGGATATGATTACGATTATGTTCCTATTGAGGAAATGGTGAAAAAGGCGGTGGCTGAGAATGTATAGAATCGGGATCGATGTAGGCGGCACCAACACGGACGCCATCATTTTGGATGAGAATTATCATCTGATTCATGCGTTTGAAATCACCAACAAGTCTAGATATTAAAACGGGTATTGAAACCTCGCTCCGGAATTTGCTGCAGGAATCGAATATAGATAAAACCCAAATAACGCATGCCATGTTAGGTACAACCCAGTGCACGAATGCCATTGTTGAACGCAAAAAGCTGGCCCAAGTCGGCGTCATTCGTCTGGGTTACCCGGCAACGGCTTCCGTTGCTCCGTACACATCCTGGCCTGAGGATATGGTTCAGAAGTTGTCGGGTAAATATGCTCTCGTTCATGGCGGATATGAATATGACGGCCAAGTGCTTGGAGAAGTTGACGAAGCTGAAATTAGAGCTCTTTTGGAGGAATGGGGGAGCAGTGTCGAGTCCATCGCCGTCATTGGTGTGTTTTCATCCATTAATAATGATCAGGAACTTCAGGTTCGCGATCTCATCCGTCAAGTGTATGGACCGGGATTCCCTGTTTCCTGCTCTTCCCTTATCGGTTCGGTAGGTTTAATAGAGAGGGAAAATGCGACCATACTCAATGCAGCATTGTGCAAGGTTATTGAAACGACGACCCAAGGATTTGTGCAGGCGTTAGAAGAAAAAGGCATCACAGACGCTGCGGTGTTTTTATGCCAGAATGACGGTACCTTAATGTCGATCGATTACGCTAAAGAATTTCCGATCCTGACCATTGCATGCGGGCCAACAAACAGCATACGCGGTGCCTCTTATTTGGCGAAGATCAAAGATACGATGGTTCTCGACGTGGGAGGGACGACATCGGACATCGGGGTTTTGCAGGACGGCTTCCCGAGAGAATCCTCGGTTGCGGTCGAGGTTGGCGATATCCGCACGAATTTCCGCATGCCGGATATTATCTCCGTTGGGCTGGGCGGCGGAAGCATTGTGCGGTCGGAGAACGGCAAAATTACGGTTGGCCCTGACAGCGTAGGATACCAGATTGGACAGGAAGCGCTGGTCTTTGGCGGGCATACGCTGACTACAACAGACATTGCCGTTCGGCTGGGTCTCGCGGATGTCGGAGATAAGAGCTTGGTAGCGCATCTGGATGAAGATTTCGCTAAAAATGTACAAGCTGAAATTGCAACCATTCTTGAGCAGGCCATTGATAAAATGAAGACATCGTCGGGAGACGTTGAGCTTGTTTTGGTAGGTGGCGGCAGTGTCGTTATACCGGACAAAATTCGCGGGGTATCTCATATGATTAAGCCTGAGAACGGGGGCGTAGCCAACGCCATTGGCGCGTGTATTGCTCAAATCAGTGGACAATATGAACAAATTTATATCTATTCTACAGAGCCCCGTGAGGATTCATTAAGAGATGCGCAAGAAAAAGCCGTGAAGCAGGCGGTGCTGGCTGGCGCTGATCCGGCTACGGTGGAGCTCGTGGAAGTGGAAGAAACCCCGCTGGCTTATCATCCGGGAAATGCGACGAGACTGAGAGTGAAAGTCGTAGGAAACATGAAGTAGAAACAAGATGAGGCAACAGAGAAGCTGAATCAGCTCACTACCCTGCGAGGCTAAGTCCGTCGGACCCGGCGCATTCGCGCCTTAAGCTTCTCGGGTTCGTAGATACAAGAACGTTAACTGAAATTACTGCAGACAGCATTACAGAAAAAATAAACAAACAAAACCTATAAAAGTGTTATAAATTGAGTTATACTGAGGTAAGAATAAGTAAGGAGCCGTGCTGGAACACGACTCCAAAGCACAATAACTGCATAAAGAGCAGTCGGCCACAGGAGTTAGGTCGAGAAACAGACCGTTACCTTATCGAGGGCGGTCTATTTCTTTTTCATGTAGGTAAGCAATGCCAAAATGAACATGCCGAACATGAACATTAAGGAAAGTGCATCTTTGACCTCCATGGGCATCACCTCCCTTCTGGGAGATTAGCCGACCGCCCTTACAGTCGTATATTTCACTTGGAAAATTATAACATATTGGACTAGAGAAAACTGATATTATCAGGATTTACTAATTGAGAAAATAAAAGATTGAATAACAAAAGTATGTATAGTAGGAATCACAGAAAGGCAGTAACATCACTTTACAATGCATCTACGCTGTGGGGCTTTCGCCCTTTGGTTGTTGGACGATTTTACAAGGAAGAATATTCTGACAACACACGACCCGGCCTAAGATAAGACTATCTAAGGCCGGGTCGCGTCGTAGATGCGAGAACGTTAGATGAAATCAGCAAAATCAGGGGCGTTATCTAGATAACAATATATTCACGCATCGGGCAAACGCCCTCGGTCCGGCAGAGGGATTTTGAGGAAGCAGGGGCAGCCGGGTGCATCTGCCCTCGATCTGCACGATGATTTTCAAGGAAGCAAAGTCAGCAGACAATACTAACCGCTTAGCGGACGCCCTCATGGACTTAAGTCGTGAAGGCTCGCAGATACAAGAGCGTTAGGGGAAATTATTGCAGCATTTGAAGTAACTATAAATCATTAATAACCAGGAGAACAAAATGAAGAGAATCATGATAATTGGATCTGGAGGATCAGGGAAATCTACATTCTCAAGTAAACTCTCTGAAGTCTTAGGGTTACCATTGTATCATTTAGATGCGTATTATTGGAAACCTGGATGGATTGCAACCCCTAATCACGAATGGGATGAATTGCTAAGAGAGCTTATACAAAATGATGAATGGATTATTGATGGAAATTATAATCGAACAATAGATATTAGAATTTCTAGAGCGGATACAATAATTTTCTTTGATTTACCTCCGTGGATAACTACTTATAGAGTCATTAAACGAAGAATTAAATACCATGGAAGAACAAGACCTGATTTGAATGAGGGATGTCCTGAGCAATTAGATTGGGAATTCATTAAGTGGGTATGGAATTTCAGAAAACATAAAAGAAGAGGAATACTCGAAAAGTTAAAAAAATATGAAAAAGAAAAAAACATAATAATACTTAAAACACCAAGGGAAGTGACAAACCTAATAGACCAATTAAATAATAAATTCGAATAAGGGCAATAACATCATCTAACATTGTATCTTCGCTTCGGGGCTGGAGCCTCTTGGTCTGCATGGGGGATCTCGATAAAGCATATTCAGCAGAGCTATTGAAAGGGAATATAAATGACAAAAAGAAACACTTATATCGTTGTCATCATCATTGTGTTAGTAACCATTGCTTGTTTATACTTTTCTTCGACTACAGTGCACAAGAAGATGGAAGGCTTGATCTATTCTTTCGATTCAAACTTTGAAAAGAAAACTCAAATAGTGATATCTGGTAACATTTTCTAGAGATTCGTTTAATGGCCAGCTAGTTGTAGATGATGATCTTTCATATGATATTGAACTTTATTACGAAGATGGGAAGTTATTTGGGACAATTACAACGTTTAGTAAGGACACAACACTTAATTCAGTAGGCAGTGTGATGGCAACAAAAGAATTAGATTATATATGGATAACGCTGAATGACATAAATGAAAAATATGGTATTCAAGAAGGATATATTTTTAGTCCAGCAGATAGCAAGGAAGAAGCGAATGAACTAATTAAGAAAGAACTAATGAATTTAACTCAATAAAGTCACATACTTCAGGTAACAATGCATTCACACTGTGAATCGCTAACGCGCTCCTAGGTCCGCACCGAGGATTATTGAGGGAGTGGAACCTGGCGGACAATCCTGCACCGGCTAAGTCTGACGACCCGCGCTACGCACTTGAGCGACGATGAGGGTTCGTGAATGCAAGAGCGTTATAGGAAATCAGCGCAAGTTTTATAAAGAACTAGCAACTTCATTTATAGTAATACGACAAAAATTAATAAAGTCTAAAAAATGGAGGTTATTTATGGATTCTGCTAACAAATGCACCATTTTGTTACTTGGCACATATCATATGGGCAATCCTGGACTAGATATGCACAATGTTCAGTCTGATGACGTCTTGGCGCCACAAAGACAAAAGGAGATTTATGAGGTTGTCGATAGACTTAAACTATTTAATCCAACGAAAATCGCAGTTGAAGCTCTAGCTGATGAACATGAGTCATATAATAATCAGTATCTCTCATATTTGTCAGGTGAATTTACTCTCGGGGCAAATGAAATCCATCAATTAGGTTTCCGTACTGCGGCTAATCTTGGTCATGATAGAATTTACCCTATCGATTGGAATGAATGGTACGGAGGGGTTGCACTAGGACATGTTTATGAATATGCACAATCAAACATGCCCGAACTCTATCAACGGATAAATTCTAACAATCAGGAAAAAGTAGAGGCTCTTCAAAAGTCAATGAAAGAAAAAACAGTAAGGGAACTTCTGATCTCAGGTAATACTCCTAGCGCAATACAAGAGGACCATGAAACTTATATGACTGTTGCGCGAGTTGGGGATGGTAAAAACAATATAGGAATTGATTGGCTCTGTAATTACTGGTATCGTCGAAATCTAATTATCTATGCAAATATTTCACGAATTTCATCCCCCCAAGATAGAATTCTTGTGATTTATGGCTCCGGACATATCCACTTACTAACCCAATTTATTAAAGAGAGTGGTCTTTTTTTACTTGAATCTGTAGAAAAATATCTAGGTGACCGTTAGATAACAGACCTTAAATAATGTAAGACAATACTTGAAATAGCCGACGATATATGTGTTTCGAAGAAGGCGCTGACATCCTTTAACATAGTATCTACGCTGCGTGCTTTTCCCTTGATTCGCTAGAGGTTATAAGAAGAGATGCTGATTTAGCTCACAACCCTGCGAGGCAAAGTCCGTTGGACCCAGTCGCTGGTGCTATAAGCCTCTTGGGTTTGTGAATACGGAAACGTTAGTTGAAATCGGCTAATACAAACTGACCAAAATGATAATAATGAATGAAATCAGTTATAAAACGTTACCTACATGCTCTAAATGCTGATTGAAAGGACTTAATTACAATGTACAATTCTTGGTCTATTTGTATGTCAGGAGAATATGACTTGAATTTTCTAATGTATGTGGCTAGTGTACATGGACTATTAACAGAAGAATTCGAAGAAAGTACCTGGCCCTCTAGTCAATTTTCAAGTGTTGGGCGAAGTAATCAAAAACTTCAAGAGCAATGGAAAAAGTTGTGGAATCAAAGCATTTATAAAAAGGGGCTTCTGAAAAGGAGTAACCAGAGATATTTAGTTTTAGATCCCCCTGATTTTTCAATGATTAGAGAAGAAGACGTAAAGGATATGCTGATAAATATGTGGCCGTCATTTATTAATTGGTGGAGCATGCCTGCAGGCGGTCAAACTGCGATGAATTATTGGGAAGCTAAACCAGATCTTATAGCTTTTGTGCAAGAATTCGAAAATCAAGCCGGAAGAGAAATAAAACCATTTAATTTACATGTCGATTTAGTATATACAGGATTGAAAGAACCAATTGAAGTGAATAACCAATTCATAATAATGCCCATAAAAACTGAGTATTTATTGAAGAAAGATTGGTGGATTAAGAGATTTAAAGAGCATTATTGAGTGTTTCGAGGAAGAAGAGCAGGCCGTATAACCATATTCACGCTGGGGCATATGTTTCGTTAAAAGTCATTGATAAATTATGCAGCACTTAAGGTTGTCAGCCAGGGGATTTGCCAGAACATATACAGGAGCAATAAGTGAGAGGTATAAAAAAAAGGTCCGGCCAATAGGAATGTGGTCGGACCTTCTTCGTTAGTTATGACACATGGTAATGTGGAGGATTAACTCGGTTCTATATGAACATGTACGTCATAAACGCCGTGGGTTTCTTTTAATTCATGTTCCACCTGGTCAGAAATATCATGGGCGACCCGGATATCCAGATTCGACCTGACCAGGATGACGATGTCGACAACCGTGTTGCTGCCGTAATTCCTTGCCCGAATGTCCTTGACTCCCTTAACGCCAACCACTTGTTTTACGGTTTCTTTATAGTCTTTGACAATGTTCTCATCGAAGCCATCGGTTAAATGATGAGAGGCATCCCGGAATATATCCCAAGCGGTTTTACATATCAGGAAGCCTACCAATACGGCGGTAAGCGGATCGAGCCATGGCAGATGAAATTGGGCGCCGATGATACCGACGACCGTACCGATGCTGACCCAGGCATCCGAGAGGTTGTCCTTGGCAGCCGCCATAACGGCCTGACTGTTTACTTTGGTGGCTAGGCGCTTATTGTAGCGGTAGACCAAGTACATCACAATGGCGCAGCCCATGCCGGTCCACGCGGATATAAGATCAGGCGATGCATGGTTTCCTTCAAACATGGAAGATACGGCCCCGAACAGGACCTGGATCCCGACGGCCATCATGATGAAGGAAGCAATCAAGGAGGATACCGTTTCCGCTTTCCAGTGACCGTATGGGTGATCCCGGTCCGCAGGTTTTTGCGATAATCGCAGTCCGATCAGTACAGCAATGGACGCCACGATATCTGTGGCATTATTTAATCCGTCCGCCCGCAGGGCCTCGGAGTTGGCAGTGTAACCTATCCATAATTTGATTGCAGATAAACAGATATAAGCAATGATACTGATGATGGCACCTTTTTCACCCAATTTTAAATCATGATAACGTTGTTGTTCCAAATCTAGCCGACTCCTTCCGCACGCCCCAAAAAATAGTACCTGACTATATTACCAAGCCGAGCAGGGGTGGGTCTAGAGCAACGTTTTTTCCTATCACTTAATAAGTGACAAGGGGCAAAAAGAGTTGCACCAGACTAAGAAAGATAGATTGAGGCTAGTGTTGGCACAAAAAAATAGCGGGAGAGATCCTCTCTCGACACCGCTATCTGTCTTTACATTCTATGTGGGTGGTCCGCCTAACGCGAAATACGCTGAATTACATACCAACATTCAATTTCATCAGCCGCATTTCCACCTAGATTCTTACATAATCTTGTTCAAGTAAAGCATATATTCACCGCGGTTCAGCGGGTTGACTTGTCGCCGTTTATTCACAGGGACGGTGGCTTGCACCTTCACGTAGCCTCCTGGTTTAACGGAGAGCATGCCTTCACCGCTTGTCAGAGAATGCACTTCGGCTTTCAGCAAGTCAGTTGTCCGCACGGGGATGGTACCATGAACGTGGACAGCATTATTGTGGAATGTGGGTTCCTGATAGGTCCCTTCCAGTGCCGCCAACTTGGACAACACTTTGCTCAAGCTGAATTCTGGCAGGATGAATTGGATGAAATTGATAGGCTCGTAAACTTCCGTTCCGGCTTTGTTGAGCGCCGACATGAGGACGAGCGGGGTCAGGCTGCGAAAATCCTTTGCCGTCGAAACCGGACTTGCATAACCGGTATGCGTCAGTGTCACGATAATATCGGTCACGGACCATCCATACAAACCTTCCTGCAGTACCTCAATCACCGTATCTTTAATCGCTTTCTGAAAGGATAAGGGGAGGGAGCCCAGTTCGACTTCCAGACGATACTGAATTCCGGTTCCTCTCTCGCCAGGCTCAACCCGTAAGCCAACCGTTGCGTAAAAAGGACACTCGCCAATAAATTCAACGGCCTCTCCGGTAGCCAAAGGCTTCTCGATACAAATGACCCGCGGAGCTGAAAATACGGCTTCGATGCCGTATTGCTGCTGGATCGTTTCCAGCAGAATTTCTTGTTGGACTTTGCCGAATACGTGGATGATATGTTCCTTGGTGTTTGTATCCTGGATATATTGCAGGAACGGATCCTCTTCGGTAAGATCGCTTAAGGCAGTGTGGAGATGATGCTCCTCCGCGGGATTCTTGGCTGACACTTGGACTTGAATCGGCGGCTTCTGAAAGTGGACCCGCTTCATCCTGTCGGAAACAGCACCGATGACGTCGCCCACCTTGAGTTCATCGGTCATGAGAATCGCAATGTCTCCGCCAACGATCTGATTCACCGGAATGGATTTGCCATGGTGCAGAGCATGTAGATGTTTTACCTTGAACATGGTGGTGTTGCCGTTCTGCGTTATCACCGGAATCTCGTCTCGTGCTTGAATACTGCCGGCGAACAGCCGGAGGTATACGTTCCGTTCCCCATTCGGAAGTTTGATCACTTTGAACACCAGTCCGGATAACGATTCATGCTGAAGCACCAAGGCGTCATTAACGGGGAAAGATTCACCGAGCGTTTGGAGCAGCGGCTCGATGCCGATCCCTTTGGCAGCTGATCCTGCAAATAGGGGATAAGCTTTACCTTGATGGGTTTGCCTGCGTAATTCCTCCTGCAGCCGCTCGCGAGAGATGGGAATATCTTGGGCATAGTCATTCAGCAGATCGTCATTGACCAATGCCAAGGTTTCCACCCACCCTGTGCTATGGGGATCGCCCACGTCTACCCGAACGGTTGTACTGCCCTCACGAGTTACAGTGCTCATCTCGCAAATATGTTCATCCAGCAGATTACGTATCATGGTAGAGACTTTCTCGTAATTCGCGCCCATTCGATCGATCTTGTTCATAAATAGAAGGGTGGGAATCCCTTGTTCTTTCAGTGTTTGCATGAGCACCCGCGTCTGGGCCTGTACGCCCTCAACAGCGGAAATGACCAGAATGACGCCATCCAGCACACTTAGTGAATGCTCGACCTCCGAGATGAAATCGGCATGTCCCGGCGTATCAATCAGATTGATTTTTAGATCGCCCTTCATGAACGATACCGCAGCGGATTTTATCGTGATGCCTCGTCTCCGTTCAATGTCCAGCGAATCCGTGATGGTATTGCCTTGGTCAACGGAGCCCGCTTGATCAATAATGCCGGATCTAAACAGGATTTGCTCCGTTAGTGTAGTTTTACCGGCATCAACATGGGCCAAAACTCCAATATTCAATATGTTCTTCATATATCATAACCCTCATTCGTTTCATGGTTAGTTGTCCTTTCCGTTGGAAGTTATAGTTCAATTGCCGCATCAAAATCGCCTCCATAAAAATAAAGTTACTTCTAGTTTATCCATTGAGAGATATTCGGAATATGTAAACAATGCTTATAATCATTCATTATCTTGCTCTGCATCTGGCAGCATGCAGCGCCTTATTTGAATTTACATATTTAATACCGTGAAAAATGGTCGGCATTGGATTAGGATAAAGGCATAAACCATATATGAAGGAGTCTTGCATTTGATAACACTTCATGCCATAGATAAAGACAATTGGGAGGATTGCATCCGTCTTAAACCCACGCCTGAACAGGAGAAGTGGATTGCCCCCAATCTATATTCGATAGCGGAAGCACAATTCATGGAGGGCTTCGAAACGCGTGCGATCTACCATGATGAAGAGATGATCGGATTTGTGATGTATGGTCTGCACCCGCACGATGATAACTACTGGATATACCGGTTTATGATCGACGGCAAGTTTCAGGGACTGCATTATGCCAAACCCGCGATTCGGTTGGTTCTCGAGGAGATTCGGAGCTCGCCGGATACAACGGACGATGTTATGCTATGTTACAAACCCGAGAATGAGCGTGCGGAAAGACTCTATTCCCAAATCGGGTTTAAAGAAGCCGGGATTGCCCCTTGGGGAGACGTGATGGCTAAATATAGTTTTATTGAATAGAGAAAGGCCGTGCGTTCAGCCATAGGGAATGGGAGAACGCACGGCTTTTTTTAGCTCGATTCTTTATGGGTGCCGATGGATTGAATCTCCTCTAACAATTCAATTACTTCACCGTTTGGACTGTACACGAGTGCATTTTTCACCAAAAGCGGAGGTTCGCCCAGCGAAAGGGTGCTCGGTTCCTTACAAGTCGATGCCCTGTGTTCAAGTGATGTTGGTGTAAAGGAGAATATGCTATTATACCTAAATAGCAAAGTAACTCGGATTGGATGTCCTAAAATTATAAAGTGACAAGGAGTAACATCGGTTGAAGAGTTTGCTGATTTTCAGGATTCGATTGCAGGCATGGGTCCGTCAAAATCATTAATCAGCCTGAAGAACCTGCTGGAGAACAGAGTGGTATTATGATTAGGGTAGGGAGGGGACTACGATTCGAATATTAGCGATTAGCGACATTCATGGCTGCTACGATGAATTCAATCAGTTATTGTCTGACGTGCAGTACAATCCCGCTAAGGACCAGCTGATTTTGCTTGGGGATTATGTGGATCGCGGATTAAGAAGCAGGGAAGTCATTGAGCAAGTGATGGAATTGCGGAATGCAGGGGCTGTCACTCTTCGGGGAAATCATGATCAGATGATGCTGGATGCCATTATGCTTGATACCGATGAAGTGAACTCACGCTGGATTCGCAATGGAGCTCGACATACGATAGAAAGCTACTGCGGCGCCGACTTTTTTGAGGGTGAAATGGATCGTACCAGATATAACGAAGGTAAAGCCTATATTAAAAAACAGTTTGGGCACCATCTATCCTTTCTCGATACGCTGGCCCTCTATTATGAAACAGACACCCATATATTCGTGCATGCAGGGATCAATCCGGGTGTGGATGACTGGAAGTTGCAGCCTCATCATGATTTCATCTGGATTCGCGATCCATTCTTTAATTATCCGACTGGCCTTAACCAAACGGTGGTGTTCGGGCATACGCCGGCCATGAACTTGCATGATTCGGAGGGGATTTGGTTTTGTGACGAAGGGGACAAAATAGGAATCGATGGAGCGTGCGTGTACGGTAAACAGCTTAACTGCCTGGAAATCACGGAAGAGCAGGAATACCGAACGCATTCTGTTCGCTTCATGCGCAATGATGTGAACGTAGAGGAAAAAGAAATGAAATGAACGAATATCTACATGACTTTCGATAGGAGGATCTGTTCATGTTAGTTATGAATGAAAAGATAAAAGCACGCGAAGTAGAACTGACCGGCCTAAACGGCGAAGATCTGGGAGTCGTCTCCAGGGATGAGGCGCTTGCGCTTGCGAAAAGTCACAAAGCCGATTTGGTGTGTACCTCGTTATTCAGCAGTCCCCCGCCATGCAAGCTCGTAAGCCGGGGCCATGCGAAGCAGGAGGGCGTAAAAGAGAAGAAGGGCCAAGCAGCTTCATCCGCTCCGATGAAAGTAAAGGAATTCCGTTTGTCCGTACATATTGAAGAGCATGATTATGACACCAAGCTGTCGCAAATGCATAAGCTGCTGGCAGCGGGCAAAGCTGTCCAGCCCGTTATTCGCATTCAAGGTAAGGAGGGCGAAGCCGCCCGCAAGCTGCTTGAGCGACTCGTTCAAGATTTGGCTGAGGCAGGCAAAAAGGAGACGGGCATTCAGGTCAGCGGCAAGCAGGCTACGGTGAAGCTGCTGCCGAAATAAGACGACGGAAGGCATGTTCAGGCGTTTCATGTTAACAAAGTTCCATGGTTTACTTTTTTATATTTAGATGATACTATGGATCAAATTGTAAACGCCATGAAGAGAAGAGTAGATGAACAGGAATCCCTACAGAGAGCTCCGGTAAGCTGAAAAGGAGTTGGAAGCCATTCATTGAACCAAGCCTCTGAGCGGCGCATCGGAACTTATGGATAAGGGATGGTGCGACAGGAGCTCCTGTTACAGAGCTAGGGTATAAGCGATCGCGAGATGGCCGTACCTGATGAGGCCGATATCGCGAGATATCGGCAAATAGGGGTGGCACCGCGAAACGTAATCTCGTCCCCAAGACTTATGTCTTGGAGACGGGATTTTTTTGTTTTTCATGGAATTACGGCAGAAAAAACAACGTAAGGAGGAATCAGGTATGAGCGACGACAAAAACAAGGTAGAAGAATCGGTGGATTTTTTGACCAGGATGATCAAGGAGGATGTAGAGAATGGTGTATACCGCAGGCCAGTGGCTACGCGATTTCCGCCGGAGCCCAACGGTTATCTGCATATCGGCAGCGCCTATGCGATTTACATCAATCATTCCATGGCCAGCCGGTTTCATGGTACTTTCAATCTTCGGTTCGATGATACGAATCCACTGAAGGAAGATATCAAATACGTGCATGCGATTCAGGAGGATATCGAGTGGCTGGGGCTTAAGCCGAGTGTTTATTTCGGTTCGGATTATGCGGATCAAATCGCTGAGGCGGCCAAGAAACTCATAGCCAAAGGAAAGGCTTATGTCTGTGACCTCACCCCTGAACAAATGACGGAATACCGGGGGACGCTGACCGAAGCCGGTATCAACAGCCCGTTTCGGGAGCGCAGCATCGAGGAGAATTTGGCGTTATTTGAGCAAATGATCGGAGGGGCATTCCAAACGTCGGAAAAAGTACTCCGAGCCAAAATCGATATGTCTTCTCCCAACATGAACCTGAGAGATCCAGTCCTGTATCGTATCCTTCATGCGGAGCATTATCGTACAGGAACAACGTGGTGTGTGTATCCGATGTACGATTTCGCCCATCCGATCCAGGATTGGATCGAAGGAATTACCCATTCGCTGTGCTCAGCCGAATTTAAAGATCATCGACCGTTATACGAGTGGGTGCTTACGGAGCTGGAAGTGACGGAGCCTCCGAAACAGCGGGAATTCGGTAGATTGAATATCTCGGGATACGTAACGAGCAAGCGATACCTGAGGGAATTGGTGGAGGGAGGTTTTGTCGACGGATGGGATGACCCCAGACTGCCAACGTTGAAAGGATTACGGCGGCGAGGCGTGACTCCTGAGGGCATCCGACGTTTCCTGGGAGAACTCGGGGCGTCTCGCGGCAACAGCCTGGTGGACTCGGGCATGCTCGACCATTATATCCGTCAAGACTTGAAGGAACGGTGTTATAATGCGATGGCCGTCATGAAGCCGCTGAAGGTGATCATCACCAATCTTTCAGAAGATTGCACCGAGATGCTTGCTATTCCGAATCATGAAAGTGATGAAACGTTGGGTGAGCGGGAGGTTCCTTTTTCAAGAGAGTTGTACATCGAACGAGCGGACTTTATGGAGGAGCCGGTTCCCGGATTTCATCGGTTATCTCCTGGCAAGGAAGTGCGCCTGAAAGGAGCCTACTTCATCCAATGCGAGGATGTCGTGAAAGATCCAGCAACGGGAGACATCATGGAGATTCACTGCACGTATGATCCATTAACGAAGAGCGGGAGCGGATTTCATGAGCGGAAGGTGAAAGCAACGCTGCATTGGGTATCCGCGAAGCACGGGATCCCGGCGGAACTTCACTTGTATGATAAATTGCTGAAGGAATCAGCCGAGTTATCAGAATCGAATAACGTTTGGGAGGATCTGATGAACCCCGATTCATTGATTCGAATCGAAAACGCCATATTGGAGCCTTCTATGCTGAAAGCGACGATGAACCGAACGTACCAATTCATCAGACACGGCTATTTCTGCGTGGATTCCAAATATACGACCGAACACAAGCTGGTGTTCAACCGTATCGTTCCTTTGAAGGATTCATGGAAGAAGCGCGCTTAACGTCGTTGAGTATAAACGTTTGGCCAACATCAGAAATCCGACAGCAAGTCAGCTGCCGGATTTTTAGTGTTTATAGTAAATCATCTTCTGTTCTTTCCTAAATATATTGAGGGTTAACGCGTCCAATGTCCCGGTCGAGATAAGGAGGGGGGCAGTTTAGTGCTGGCGTCTCCTTTCGCTGCGTTAACCTGGAATTGAGTAAGGAAGAGGCTGGTTGCTAGATTGGCCCCCCTAAGGTCTGCGTCCCTGAAATCGGCACCGATCAGATCGGCAGCCCGCAGATCGGCTCCTCTGAGGTCCGCGGCAATGAGATAAGCGCCTCTCAGATTGACGTATCTCAGGTCAGCTCCTTTAAGCTTAGCTCCCATCAAGTCAGCACCGCGGCCTCCGATCTTTTGACGCACATGTGGCCCTTTATGCTTCTTTCGCGCATCATCCCGCACAAGCTCACTGGTTCGAAGAAGCAGCTGATTTACTTCTGCCCGATGAGCTGCCACATCCAGCCGTAACAGGGATTCGGGAGGAAGCTGAGTCAACCGTAGCGTCTCTTTTATCGATAAACTCAGATTGGTATGAATGTCTTGAGCCGGTTGCAAAGCCAGGGCTTCGTTCAGATACCATAACAGCTCGTGAAGCTGCCGCATGATCGGGAATACGTCAAACATTTCTTTTGCGGTCTCAGGAGCTTGCCGCCAGTCGCGACCGTTATAGGTGACCTGTGAAACCACTTGGCCTGCTCCGAAGCAGTCGTATACGGTGCAGCCTCTCATACCTCGCTGCCTCAAGCTGCTGTGCACACCGCAGCGGAAGTCGGATTGCAGATGGTGACAAGGGGTTCCGCCGTCTTTGTCCATGGCAAAATCCGTGGAGGCGGCGAAGGGTAAAGCGACGCAGCATAATCCAAAACAGCGTTCGCAATCCGCTTGTAATTCTAATCCGCCCTGTTCATCGGGGACTTGTTCTTGTTTGTCTAGCATAACGTTAGAGGAGCTCCTTCCAAGTCGGTGTTACGTCAATGAGTGACATCTAGTTATATTTTAAAACAAAATGATCATAGAGTCATAGATGCAATCTTGGTTTAAACTGTTTTGTACCTCGTGAATGGGTTAAAATCAGAAACTCAGATGCTATAATGCACCATAAGCAAATTACCAAACGATTTTTTCTCGTTTCACAGAAGGGGAATATCCCATCATGGATCATCGACCCTCCACGCTAACCGCATGCTACTGGTTCGGCTGCAAGCGGCATGGGCATCCTGAATATATATAAGTCATTGCATCGTGATAATCCCTTAAGCTGCCAAGGAAATTCCGGCAGCTTTTTGTATGTTACCTGCCAAGCCGACCGATAGTATATAATGAAATTCGTGTCTTGGACATCGCTTTATTTGGAATTTACGTCATTTCAGGACATATGTCCTTTCCTGAGTTTGGGGTATTCACTTTTAATAGTATACAGACCTATAGAAGAAGGAGTATGTATCGTGAGAGGAATCTTATTTGCATTCATTGGCGGTGCCTGCATTACGCTGCAAGGGGTGGCCAATGCCCGAATTAGTCAGGATATGGGCACCTGGCAAGCTGCCGCGGTTACGCAGTTGACCGGATTTATTATGGCTTTCATTATTCTGCTGTTCGTTCGGGACGGAAGCAGACAAGGATTTGGACAAGTGAAGCCGCTCTATCTAATCGGAGGAGCCTTGGGGGCACCCATTATATTCAGCGAGGTGACAGCGATTCAGAACATCGGTGTAACATTAACGATATCCGCGTTATTGATCGCCCAGTTATTCTTAACGTTCCTGATCGACAGCAACGGATGGTTTGGCGTGGTGAAAAAGAGAATGAGCTTGCCACAATTCATCGGGATCGGAATGATGATCGCCGGTGTCGTGATTATCAAATTATGATATGGAAAATTCGGTTCATAAGATAGAGTGTTCGGGAAAGGAGAGAGGGACGTGAAGGAAATTCATAATGCGGAGCTCCTGCAGCATTTGTTGCTGAGCAACCAGATCCAGTCCGTATTTCACGATGATTTAATGCCTTATCTGGTGTTATATCACTTCGATCAGGGCGACATCGTCTGCACGCAAGGGGAGCCGGCCGAGATGCTGTATATCCTGGTTCAAGGGAAGATTAAAATCTTCACGACCTCCGCAGAAGGCAAGGCGCTTGTTCTATCTTTTAAAACACCGCTTGAGGTGATCGGAGATATTGAATACATTCAAGGCAATCCGTTGATCAATACGGTACAGGCCATATCATCTGTTTATATGATCGGCGTGCATTATCGCTGGCTTCGCAAATATGGACAGGAGCATCCGCCGCTGCTTCAATTTTTGCTGCGGATCATTACGCGGAAATTTTATATTAAATCCAATTTCTTGAGTTTCAATTTGTTGCATCCGGTAGAGGTACGATTGGCTAGCTATTTATTGTCCGTTTCGGAGGAGGAGTCGGATACGTTGGCTACCCATAACCCGGCCGCGTTCAACCTGACCGATATCGCGAATCTGCTTGGAACGAGCTATCGGCATTTAAACCGGGTGATCCTGAAATTCAGTCAGGAAGGGCTGATCGAGCGTCATAAGGGGTACATTCTGATCAAAGACCGGGATGCGTTAACACGTGTAGCGGGGGGCAATATTTACGAAGAATAACACACAGTGATGATGAATCATGAAGTAAGGAGATGGAACATGTTAGCAGGATTGGTATTGGCCCTCATCGCGGGTTCATTGGTTAGTTTGCAGAACATTTTCAATAATAGAGTGAATGAGAAGACCGGCTCCTGGTCTACAACGACGTTGGTGCTAGGCATGGGCTTCGTGGCTTCGTTCGGCATGAGTCTTGCTGTAGAAGGCAAAGGGACGTTCGCCCTTCAAAATATGGAGCCTTGGTACTGGATTAGCGGGTTGATTGGGGTCGGCGTGGTGATTTGCCTGGTGCAGGCGACAAGGCTGCTGGGTGCCACGTTCGCCATCTCAATTGTCATGACCTCGCAGCTCGGTTTCGCGCTGTTGTGGGACTCCTTGGGATGGTTAGGGTTAGAGAAGGTTCCGTTTACCATGAATCAGCTGATCGGTGTTCTTGTGATTGTCGGCGGGATCCTGGTATTTAAATTAGGCGGAAAACGGGAACAACAAGGGACGGCTTAGCATGAAGTTTATATGATAAGGGGAGGAATCCATATGATAACCGAGATTGACAAAATCGCCTGGATCCACATCGAGGATGGACGCATATTGGGCGCTCGCTCCAAAGGGAAGGATACGTACTACCTGCCGGGAGGAAAACGGGAACCGGGGGAATCCGATATCGATACGCTGGTACGGGAAATCAAGGAGGAACTGTCCGTTCGTATCAAACCGGAGACCGCGGCAAATGCAGGCAGCTTCCGTGCTGGCGCTCACGGCAAATCGGAGGGCGTTCGAGTAACGATGTCCTGTTACACGGCGGAGTATGAAGGAGAGTTAAGCCCGGCTTCGGAAATTGAAGAATTGGCGTGGTTAACGTATAAGGATCGGGAGCGGGTCTCAGAGGTATGCCAGATGATCTTCGAGCATTTGCATGAATTGAAGAAGCTAGCTGATTAATTAACCAACTGGAATAGCATCCTGCATCCAGGCTTCCAATCTGATGAGTGTAGGTTATATCCATGCTGGTCCAACAGAAGGATAATTCAATACATCCATGCATCGAAAAAAGACGCTTCCGCGGGAGCGTCTTTTCATATATGGAACAAATGTTCGTTTTGTGGGTCATCTAAATTGAATCGGACGATATTCGGCTTTCATATTATTAGTATAGCTCAGTGCTTAATATAAGTCTATATTTTGCCAGGGAAATGTTTTATAGTTTGTAATACCCGGCCGGGAAACGCGTTATATCGTAAGCTTATTAACTTGTGCTGTTCGGATAGAGAGAGGGAGTTTTGTGCAAATACGATTATGGGATAACAATTTAAAGGTTCGATTATTGGGTGAAGCGCTGTTCAATATGCTGTTTTGGATGTACTTTCCCTTCATAACGGTTTATTTCGGAGCGGCTTTAGGCAATCATATCGCGGGAATCCTCATGACGGTTCCTCCGATATTCAGCATCATCGGCAGCCTGCTCGGCGGTGCTTTAGCCGATCGGCTAGGACGTCGCCCCGTCATGCTGCTTGGCGCCTCGCTGCAGACGGTCATGTTTGCGCTGTTCGCGCTGTCGCCTTCGCACTGGATCGATTATGCCGCTTTTATCGGCATCGGATTCGGGGGAGCCATCTATAGGCCCGCCAGCTCTGCGATGGTCGCCGATTTGGTTCCTGTTCAAGAACGACGGCAGGTATTCGCCACGTTCACGACAGCGAACAACTTGGGGGCCGTGCTTGGTCCGGCTCTTGGAGCCATTTTCTTTTTTCAGTATCGGCAAGAGCTTCTGTGGTCTTGTTCCTTCGTATTGCTGATCTATTTCATCGCGATTTACTTCATCGTTCATGAAACCCTGCCAGCGCCTGCGAAAAGCGTAGAGCCGACGGATACGGGTTCGATTCTTCAGGTATTCAAGGAACAGTGGAAGGGATATGGCATCATTTTTCGGGATAAAGTGTTTCTGGTGTACATACTGTCAGGGATATTTGCCCTTGTGACCATCATGCAGCTGGACCTGTATTTGGCGGTATATGTCATCGATTATGTGCCCTCCCAGACGCTGTTCTCCTGGAACGGTCATTCATTAATGTTATCGAGCACGGAGATTTTAGGGTGGGTGCTGGGCCTTAACGGGCTCCTGTTCGTTCTATTTATTCTTCCGGTAACCAAGTGGTTTCGGAACTGGAAGGAGCGTGACGTATTCGTACTGTCTTCCTTGTTATCCGGAGTAGGTACTTTTGCACTCGGATTGAACACGAACATCTGGTTTTTGTTCTTCGTAACCATTATGTTTACTTTCGGGGAAATTGTCCGCTCGCCGGTGACGCAGAGCTTTATCAGTCGTTATGCCCCGGAGCATGCAAGAGGGCAGTATATGGGAGCTGACAGCTTACAGTTTACGATCGGAAGATTGCTGGCGCCGGTGACGGTATTTCTGTCTGCTTGGCTGCCGCCAATGGGTATATTCAGCATCATCTTGATATCGGCATTAATCAGCGTGGTATTGTATATCCTGCTATTTCGAATATATGTAGAAGAAAAAGACGCAGCATAACAGGTCTATGATATGAGAGTAGAAAATGAGAGCAGGCCCGGTTGGAATACAGCCGCACGCTTGCTCTTTTTTTTGAGATACTGAACGAGCCTGTAGCCTTCAAAGGAATAAATTTGAATTTCATATTTACAAACCAACGGTCGGTATATATAATAAAGTTAAGAAATTCGGAAGGTTGGTGAGGTTGATGATACCCTTTGTCGTCATGTTGGTTTCGTTTCTTTTGTTTCGGACGCTGGGCTTCGCAGGCTGGGAGTATGTGAATGACTGGGTCATTTCGCTCAGGTTTGCGGTTGCCGTCCTGTTTCTAGTAACAGCTTCTGCCCACTGGGGAAAACGACGAGCCGATCTGATCGCCATGATCCCGCCCGGAATACCGAATGCCCCGTTCATGGTTACCGTCACCGGGCTGCTGGAGATTGCGGGCGCGATTCTCATCCTTATTCCGGCTACCACAGCTTTGGCATCTGCAGGTCTGGCCCTGATGCTGGCAGCCATGTTTCCTGCCAATGTATACGCAGCGAATCACCATTTGTCACTCGGCGGCAAGCCGGTCACTCCAATCGGGCCGAGAACGATGCTGCAAATCGTGTTCCTGGCAGCGGTTCTCATGGCGGGATGGCTTTCACCACAGGGGTAATCCATGATCATCAAGGAGGAGTAATGAGATGAAGCAGGAAGAACGGCGAGAGCAAACCAAGCGAATACTGCTTGAAGCCACGGAAGAATTGATAAGGGAGCAAGGCTGCAGCCAAACGACCCTTAATGACATCATGAAGCGTTCCGGCTTGTCCAAAGGGGCCATATTTCATTATGTTTCAAGCAAGGATGAGCTGTTTGTGCACGTATTACGAGCAAAACTTGCCGAGCAGAACGAGCAGTTCATGAGCGAAGTGAATAAGCAGGGGGACATCAAGCAGTTTGACGGACCGATGAATACCATTACCAACAGCATGTCGAGACTGGAAAGCCGTGACGATGTCAGCAACCTGATCTTCATGTACCTTATTGGCAAAAGCGATCAGCCCGAAATCGCCGACATTGTGGCTGGCTTCTATAGGGAAGCGACTGCAACTTCGAAGAAATGGATTGTTACAGGCCAGGAAGCAGGGGTCATACCCGAATCCATCGATGCGGAACGGACGGCTGAGCTGTTCGAGCTGTTGTCGTTCGGACTGCGGATGCGAGGGCTGATCGGTGTAAATAGTCATGTATTCAGCACGAAGGATTATGCGGATTTCATCATCGACATTCTCCGGCCCGGTCACCGGGAAGAGGGGAAGGATAGCTTATGACGTTGTGGTTATTTCTGCACATTGCCGGATGTGTGTTATTCCTCGGCAATATCATTACGGCGGCATTCTGGAAAGTAAGAGCTGATCTGAAAGGGGATCCGGCAGAAATCCATAACACGGTTAAGAATGTCATGTTAGCCGATATGGTATTTACCCTGCCGGGTTTGCTGCTGATCATCATTTCAGGCGTTGTGATGGCTGTTCAAGCCGGATATGGTATGGGCGGAATGAGCTGGCTGATGGCTTCATTGATTCTGTTTGGCATAACGGGGATTCTGTGGGCTGGTTTTTTGATTCCGCTGCAAAAAGGGATGATTCGGCATAGCATACAATCCATTGCGGATGGGGTCATTTCAGCCGATTATAAAAGAGTTTCGGCGTATTGGGCGGTAGGCGGGACGATAGCCACGCTGCTGCCTGTCGTTATATTGTATTTCATGGTCAGCAAGCCATTTTGAAGCGAAGAGAACGATCTGATTGCCTAAGGTGATCAGGTCGTTTTTTTGGATATGCAATCATCCGACAATGGAAGCATGAGGCGTCAGAAGTGCCGCCCCTCAACGCCTTCAGGTGCATATTTGACCATAGTCTGCATACGATTAGGCGAGAAAGCTCTGAACAAGGGAGGATGTCCAAATGTCCGTTAACGATCAGCAGCTGGCACAAATAGCTATGACCTATCTGCCACAAGGTGCTGAACTTGTGCGAATTGATAAGCCTGTCCAACATCCCGCAGTTATCGCAGCCGATGTCACGGGAGATCACATACCAGAGATTGCCGGTGTGTCCCGATTGAATGATGAGCTTTATTTATTTGTGCTGCTTTACCGCAATGGCGGATATGAGGTCGTTGCCAATATCTTGGGGCAGGGATATGGGGTTACTTCATTGACGGCGGCCCCTGTGTTGAACCCAGGTATGAATCAATTAATCGTAGGTTGGCAGCTCGGTTCCATCTGGTCAAAATTGTCGATATACGCCTGGACGCCAGAGGGCCTTCAAGATATCGCACCTGCAGATATATATTACAGTTATATCGATATTGCGGATATGCCGGGTGCTTCGGGCCCGGATGGTCAGGCTGAAATCACGCTTTGGATTCACGATACAGGTGAAGCTTATCGAGTCGAGGTCGTCAGGTGGAGCCAGGGGGCGTTCGTGACTGCACCTGATGTATACCCCTATTATTTCCCTGTCGTTGTAAGGTACTACGAGAGACTGACGCAAGAGCATCCGGATTATTCTTATTATTGGTATTACCTCGCGGATGCACAATATCGGGCCGGGATGCCGGAGGCGGCCCTTGTGTCGGTCCGCAAAGCACTCACGTTTTCAGAACCTTACCCGGCGCGTGAAACGCTGCTTGAACTTGAGAAACGGATCAAGGAGATGCTAGCAAGCAGAGGGCAGCCACAGCAGCATGTCGGGATATTTCCGGCATCTGTGAAGACAACCGACGGAACGAAGTGGGGATACATTGATCGTAGTGGAAATATGGTTATTCAACCTAAGTATGATGATGCGCAGGATTTTCAGGATAATGGTCTCGCGATTGTAGGCGTAAACGGTAAGTATGGTCTCATCGACAGGTCTGACCGTTTCGTAATACAGCCTATATATCAGTCCATCAGCCCGTTCTCGGAGCATCGAGCGACCGTGATCGATGATCAAGGGTTTAAGATGATCAACGAACAAGGGAAAGTGCTGACACGACGAGGATATCCGTATATGGCAGAGCTTAAAGAAGGCAGGGCTGTCTACTATGTAACCGATAATGGCAGTGGAGATGGCGCAAACAGCCGCTACGGCTACCTCGACTCCTCGGGCCAAGAGGTGATCCCGGCGCAATATGAGGAAGCGAATGATTTTGTCGATGGCAAAGCTGTTGTGAAAATACAAGATCATCATTACGCGCTCATTGATCTCCATGGCCGCCCATTGGCCAACTATCCGTTCGCCTATGTCGGACCGCCTGGAGATGGCTTGCTTGCCTTTCAGAAAGATAGCACTGGCAAATACGGCTATATCAACGAGCAGGGGAACATGGTCATTCCGCCGACATATACTTCGGCATTTCCTTTTCACCATGACAGAGCCATCGTCAACACGGCTGAAGATTACAAGTCGAAGTATGGCGTCATTAATAAGCAGGGCGAATGGGTAATCCAGCCTGAATATAACGATATTCGGGATTTGAATGAAGACCGGTTTTCGCTTGGGCGTGCGATTGATCCTGCGCAGCCGTATATTGGCTCGATCTATGCCATAGCAGATTGGGATGGGAAGAAGCTATCCGATTTTACGTATCGCGATGTATCGGACTATAGGCACGGATTGGCCTCTGTTTATGATGCGAAGCAGACGTATTTTATTGATCGAACCGGCAGACCGGCGCCGGGGTATCCCCGAGTGAACGGCAGCGGTTCGCTTACACTGGAAGCAGGCGGATTGATTAAGGCTCTGGTCGATCAGCGTTTGTCTTACCTGAACCGGTCGGGCCAGGTCATATGGGAGCAAAATACAGTGATTCCGCTGCAACAACCATATAAGGTAATGGAAGAAAAGTATAAACCCAATCCGGATTACTTGGTCTATTATCCACAGATCGAAGGAATGAGGGATCAAGCATCTCAGCAAATGCTGAATACGAAGCTTAAGGAAATGTCACAGGTGAAATTCATTCCTGAGAATCAACAGCTTGATTATTCTTATTCAGGCGATTTTGACGTCATTTTCTATAAGCAGAACCTGCTTGAACTGGAGTTGAACGGTTATCAATATCCCTTCGGTGCCGCGCATGGCATGCCAACCAGAGTATATGCCATTATCAATCTGGAGAACGGCAGGATGTATGAATTGAAGGACTTGTTTAAGCCGGGCAGCGCTTATGTGAAGGAGCTCAGCCGGATCGTTGGCAAGCAGATACAAGAGGATCCTCAGTATTCGTACGTATTTCCGGACAGTTATACGGGTATCGCTGCCGACCAGACCTTCTATGTCACTGAGAACGCGCTTCATCTGGTGTTTGCACCCTATGAGATCGCCCCTTACGCAGCGGGTTTTCCGACGTTCACGATTCCTTTTGCTCAGATCAAGGACATGATCCATACCGAGGGTGAGTTCTGGAATGCGTTTCATGCCTAACCTTTCATCTTCTAGAATTAAAGCCGTGCCGAATCTTTCCATATGACCGAACAAGTATTAGAATAGATGAAAACTCTCCTTACTTATGTTAATGATCATAGCGTAGAAAGGACTTTAATTTGTGGTAACATTTTTTCTTCTTATTATTTATTTGGCCTTTATTAGTTTAGGGCTTCCGGATTCCTTGCTCGGGGTTGCCTGGCCGGCCATGCAGCCGGATATCGGTGCTGCCTTCGAATCCGCAGGGCTGCTATCCATGGTCGTAACCGGAGGCACGATTGTATCCAGCTTGGTTAGCGGAAGTTTGATTGAACGCTACGGGACGGGTATCGTTACATTTGTCAGCTGTTTGTTGACGGCGAGTGCGCTACTCGGCTTTTCATTTGCGCCATCGCTATTCTGGCTGATTTTGCTGGCGATTCCGCTTGGATTAGGCGCAGGGGCAGTCGATTCGGGGTTGAACAATTACGTGGCGAACCATTATAAGGCCCATCATATGAGCTGGCTGCACTGCTTCTGGGGAGTAGGCGCCACGTTAGGACCGATCATCATGTCCTATTCCATGGGGACCAACGATGCATGGAGAGAGGGATATTATACCGTATCGCTGCTGCAATTCGTTCTGGTCTTCATCCTGCTTCTCACACTTCCACTCTGGCGGATCGTGGCGGGCAAGCATCAGCCCCAAGGCATGGAGGAATTTCATACGAGAAACGAATCAACGAACCGTGATGAAGCTACCGCACACAAACACGGAAAGCCGCTTCAAATTAAAGGGGTCAAGTTTACTTTGCTGGCGTTCTTATTCTACTGCGGAGTGGAAATGACCGTCGGTTTATGGGGAGCGAGCTTTCTGGTGGGGACCAGAGATTTACCGTTAGAAACAGCAGCAGTGTGGGTTTCCATGTATTATGGAGGCATCACGGTCGGACGATTCATTACCGGATTCGTAACGCTGAAATTCAGCAATCTCACGCTTATCCGGACCGGGCAAATGACGGCCATTGCTGGGGCCATTCTGTTATTGCTGCCGCTGCATTCCTATTTGTCCCTAATCGGATTGATTGTCATCGGACTCGGGCTTGCGCCTATATTTCCTTGTTTGCTGCATGAAACGCCGGCCCGCTTCGGCAAAGCCCAATCGTCCAGAATCATGGGCTATCAGATGGCCGTTGCCTATACCGGCACCACGATACTGCCCCCACTGTTTGGTCTCGTTGCGGCTCAAATATCGATAGGTTTGTTTCCGGTCGTCATTCTATTGTTTGCGGTGATGATGCTGCTGAGCTCCGAGAAAGTGAACCGAATCCTTTATAAAAACGGGAAGAGCGCGGTTTGATTAGAACCGGGCTCTTCTTTTGTCCGGAATTACACGTATACCGTATAAACCTTGCAGGCCACTATTCTATTTTGGACAAACCTGATACATTATATGAATACAAAACAATAGTAGAGTAGAGGTGTTTGACACATATGCTTCATAACCCGACAGGAAAAGAACGCCTCGGATTAGCCTTGCTCCTCAGCTTGCTTGGCATATTGGGACCGTTCAACATCGACATGTATTTGCCGAGCTTTCCCGACATTGCCGATGATTTAGGCGCGCGGGCCTCGCTCGTACAGCTTAGCTTGACATCCTGTCTGATCGGCCTTGCGGTTGGCCAAATCATTGTCGGACCGATCAGCGATGCGCAAGGAAGAAGAAGGCCGCTGCTCATATCGCTTGCCTTGTTTGCCCTTTCTTCCTTATTCTGTGCATTGGCACCCGATATTACGGCGCTTATCATCGCCAGATTCTTGCAAGGATTTACGGCAGCCGCGGGCCTTGTCATCTCGCGCGCGGTTGTAAGGGATGTGTTCAGCGGTCGCGAGCTTACGAAGTTTTTTGCCTTATTATCTGTCATTAATGCGGTTGCCCCCATGGTTGCACCGATGTCCGGTGGAGCCATTTTGCTTATGCCGGGTGCAAGCTGGCATTCGATCTTTTATTTTTTAAGCGTGTTCGGTGCAGTCATCGTATTGATAATTGCTATTCAGTTGAAGGAAACCTTGCCGCGGGAGAGAAGAACCCCAAGCTCTCTTACCCATTCCGTACGTACGATGGGAAGCCTGTTCAAAGATCGGTCCTTTATCGGATATGCGTTGACAGTAGGCTTCATCCACGGAGGAAGCTTTGCTTACGTTTCAGGGACGCCGTTTGTATACCAAGGAATTTACGGTGTGTCGCCGCAGGTATTTAGCGTGCTGTTCGGAATTAATGGAATCGCCATTATTTCGGGGAGTTTCATCATTGGCCGCTTTGGCGGCATCATCCATGAGCGGAATTTGCTTCGAATCGGGGTCATCGTCTCCGCAAGTGCAACCTTCCTGCTCCTGATCATGACGATGCTCAAAGGGCCTCTCGCGATCATTGTCATCTTAATCTTTATGTATATGATTACAATCGGCATGGTAGCCACCAGTACATTTACGTTGGCCATGGAGAAACAAGGCCATCGAGCGGGAAGCGCAAGTGCTGTCATAGGTTTGCTGCCCTTGATGCTGGGTTCGATCGTGTCACCGCTGGTTGGCATTGACGAATCCACAGCTGTGCCGATGGGAGCCATTTTGTTTGCCACCTCCGTGCTGGGTGCTTCATCGTTCTTCAAACTGACGAAACCACAGGGGCGAGCAATGGAAAGCTGATTTTGTGAATTGTGAGAGGGCGAAAGCCCTCTCTTTGTTTGGTCATGCATGCCTGAGGAAATATGCAAAATATCCCTCGAATGACATGTCCACTTTAGTGACAAAATGTACTAAGGTGGTGAATGCGAAATGCGGATAAACAGGATGTTCATCGTAATGCTGTCCCTTGTGTTGATCACGGTAACGGGATGCCAGCATCAAAAACCTGCCGAACAGGATTTGCTGCGGGTTAAATCCGAACAAGGGAACACTCATAAGAAAGTCATATTTCTGATGGTCGACTCATTAATGGCACAGGCGATCGATAAGGGCATATCTCAAAAACAGCTGCCCACCTTTCAATATTTGATTGAACATGGACAATACTATAAGGATCTGGTCAGCTCTTTTCCTACGATGTCCGTCACGATTGACAGCACGATGTTGACGGGAACATATCCGAATGGCCATAGCGTACCGGGGCTCCTATGGTACTCATCCGACGATAAAAAGATGATCAACTACGGAACAGGACCGATGGAAATCCTCAAGCAAGGCATCAATCCAGTCCTGACCGATGCTTTAATCCATTTGAACGGAAAACATCTAAATCCGAATTCACGTACGATCCACGAAGAATTAGCCCGTCTCGGCTTGAAATCAGGATCGATTAACGGCCTGATATATCGTGGAACGACCGAGCATACGCTGACGATCCCGGATTGGATTCAAGGTCCGACTTCTCTCCAGAAAAAAATAAAAGTCAAAGGCCCGGATTTTTTAACCTTGGGAGCCTTGTCCAACCCCCTAGAAGGTAAAGAGAATCTGCCTGATGATCTCAATGATCGGATGGGGCTGAACAATAAGTATGCAATCGAAGCCGTTAGCTATCTGATTCAAGCCAACAAGCTTCCGGATTTTTTGTATGTTTATTTACCGGACCTGGACCAGAAGCTTCATAAAAAAGGTCCGTCAGAGCTCGAAGGCGTCAAAAAGGTGGATCAGCAGCTCCAATCCTTATTAAGTGCCTTCGGATCCCCGGAAAAAGCGTTTAACGAAGCGATTTTCGTCATCGCTGGGGACAGCGGCATGACACAGCTTCTTCCGGCGGAACAACGTTCGGAGATTGATATGCCCGCTATGCTGAAAGGCATCTCCGTTCTAAAGCCGGGCGAAGAGGTGAAAGCGGAGACCGAGGTCGCCCTCGCAGTCAATGAAACGATGGCTTATGTATATAATTTCAAATCGAGTCGTTCTTTGAGAAGCATAGCGGATATCCTAAGCAAGGATGACCGCATCGATTTTGTTGCTTGGAAAGAAAATGAATGGATTCATGCCATTCAGGGATCCACTTCGAAAGAACTCCGATATAAGGCGAAAGGTAACCTGGTCGATCGCTATAAACAGACATGGACCGTGAAGCAGGATGCCGAGGTGCTGGACCTTAAATTGAATGCCGATGATCGAACCTTGGATTACGGGCAGTATCCCGATGTGCTGGAGAGGCTGTCCGGGGCGCTGAACTCTCATAAAGGTGAATTTTTGGTCGTGACGGCTAAACCGGGATACGAATTGGCGGACCGAAGTTCACCAACGCATGAGGGGGGCGGGGGCCATGGCTCGATCCGACGTACGGAGTCGCTTGTCCCACTGATCATTGTTGGAACTAACGAAAAGCCTGCGAATTTACGAATGGTTGATCTAAAAGCCTATTTACTTGATTTGTTGACGAATCACATTCAGAAGACTAAATAATTTGCAAAAGCTCTACAGTCATGTTTTATGACGATGCCATTGTTATGAAATTTGCAAGATATTAGGCACTCTTTTTCGATTTTCATGGAAAAGGGTGCCTTTTTCGTAGCGATTTATTTGACGATTGACGTTATAATATGATGTAACTCTAGCCACAGTACTTCAAGTTATACAAGATAATCAGCCTCATACGAAACTTAATAAGGAGCTGGACAAACATTACAACCAACCCAATCATTCATTCCGTTATTTTTTCACTTAAACATGAGAAAGGATCGGCGGAGGAGCATCGTTTTTTGGAGGATGGACGATCTGCCCTCAGTACGATTCCAACGGTTCAAGCGTTTAAGGTATTTAAACAAATCAGTCCTAAAAATACATATGATTTCGGCTTCTCGATGGTATTTGATAACGAAGCCGATTATGAAGCCTATAATGTGCATCCGCAGCATGTTGATTTCGTCGAGAACCGCTGGAAGAAGGAAGTGGAACAGTTTTTGGAGATCGATTACAGCGAAGTGTAGAAGATGAATACACGCACCCTGAATACCTTCTCCAAAATCTACGGTCTTGCGGGTATTCGCGTCGGCTTCGGAGCAGCTTCAGAAGGCATTGTCCGCACATGGCTTCAGGTTAAGGAGCCGTTTAATGTCAATGCGCTGGCACAAGCAGCGGCATCGGCCGCACTTGGGGATGAGGAGCACGTCCAGGCATCATGCCGGATGAATGAACAAGGCAGACAGCAAATCTATGAGGGACAGAGTCGGTTATCGATTCCTTACTACGAAAGCATGAGCAATTTCATTCTGGCAGAGCTTGGAGAACATGCAGAAATCCTTTACCATAAGCTGCTGGAGCGGGGGATTATCGTCCGATACGCCAAAGGTTGGGGGCTGCCTGGGCATATCCGGATTTCGGTAGGAACGGCGGAAGAAAATCAAGAGCCGCTGGATGCTTTTGGCGAAGTCTTAGTGCATACAACGTAACCCATGGTAAGTATGTAGCGTTAAAAGGGATGCGGTATCCGCCAAAAAAGCCAGCAACAAGAGCAGGTATGCGAAAATATCAAAAGGACCGCAGGTGCGGTCCTTTTTTTGATGAATTGTTATGTGGTCCAATCCGTATCCTGGACTTACAAATTTTTAAGATTACCCCGATTCTCAATGACGGTCGTTACTCGCAGCTTGAAATCCAGATTAGGGTAGTAAGTAGTTCTCCAATCCCGCAGCTGTTCTCGGGTCAGATGATTTCTGAAAAATTGGCCCAAAGCCAAGATATCCGCTTGTTCGTTTTGCGTCTCTTGAAACATCTGATTCAGCCGGAGGGTGAGCAGCTCTTCCAGCTTCTCGTTGATCTGCTCTTCCGTGGGATGTCCCCTGGAGTCCAGGATGGTAACCTTCAGTCTAAGATGGCTTCGAAGATAAGGCTTGCCATCCTGCATCCAGCTGTGATGGGTAAGCCTGTTGCTTATGATTTGTACGGTGGCGCTCTCCATGACCTCGACTTTGCCGAACGCGCTTTTACCATAAAAGGCATTGGCCACAAGCGTTTCATCGGGTCCGATTCGGCCCGTCATCCTGCCATTCTTGATGATGGCCGAACCCATGCATTCGATGCTTGTGGATTTTCCAGAACGTATAATCGGGACGATGACATCATGCGTATAGGAATGAATGCTGCGAAACATTTGCCATACCCGCGTATCCGCTAATTGGGGATTCCAGCCGGCGTTTTTTTCGAAAAAATCATAAACGATATTACCGCTGTGTTCCGATTTCGCAGCCATATCCGAAAAGAATTGATCCAGCCCTTGATCGCTGATAGCAAATAGCGTTTTGGAGGAGATATCTCTGGAACGATTAAATGCGGAAATGATGTCTTCCATGCCGTTTCGGGCAAATTTTTTATCCACGATGACGATTTTCAAATGCAGTAGATCCACTTGAGTCTCCATGTTCATGCTTATATGATCGATGATTTCATTGATGGTATCGCCCGTATCCGAAACGATATTTACGGTGCTTGTTTCATTGGTTGCCGGGATATCCAAAAACACCTTGTATTGATTCTCCTCGGTTAGCGAAATGCCCATAATGACCGGAAGCGAGCGATGGTTAATGTCTTTGATATCCCAGCAGCCGGTAAGCAACGGAACCAGGACAGCCAGCATGAGAAAGCACTTCAAGGCATTGCGGATGATGACCGGGTTGTCCATATTATGTTACCTCCGTTGCACGGTTTGCTTTATGCTTGTGCCGCCATCCGATGATAAACGTGATCAGCGGAAGCACCAGGAAAATATACATTCGCAGAGGAATAATCCACACCTGCAGCTTCTTAAGGAAATCCCAGTTGGGGATGGCCAAGGATATGGCAAACAAACCGGCGGTCAGAGCAATCAATAGATAGATATTGGGAATCTTTGGGACGGCCCGCTTGGTAAGCGTAACGAGAACCCATAATGTCACTCCCAAGTACAGCAGCGCAAACGCCATCAGACTCAATAAGAAAAAAGTTGTGACCCGATCGAACAACAGCCAGGTGATATTCACGGTGTCTATGGTCATTAGCATGGGAAATTGATATAACTCGGCCGTGGCTTGCCCAAAGGTCAGAAGCGGCAAATATACCGATAACAAGAACATGGGGAGCAGCAGAAGGCAGCCCAGGATCATTTTCTTGATGCTAATATGTATGGATGTCGGTAACAGCCCCAGGAAAAAGAAGCCCCCTGCATATACGAATAAACTGACTAGAAAATCGGGTCTCGCAAGAAAATGAAGCGATTGTTCAGAGTCTATGATCGGGAGCAAATAATACCAATCCACATTTTGAAAGCTAAAGCAGAGAACAAAAATGATGGGGAATGTGAACAGGATGACCAGCAGGACGCTGGTTCGGGCCATGCTGGCCATTCCTTGCCAAGCCATGAGGAAAGCAATAGCAATCAATAACAACTGGATCGCCCACAGCGGCGTGGTTGATAAAAAGACCAAGGTTAACATCTCGGAATAGGCCCTAAGCGTTATGATAATAGCGATGCCGAAGTAAAAGAAGGCGGGAAGCAAAAAGATCCATGCGAGATATTTACCAGCGCTGCGGAATATATCCACGACATTCATGACATTCCTCTGGGCGGCCCATTGCAGGCCTTTCATATACATGTAGAGGGCAGCTGCATGTAGCGCATAGCTTATGGAAATTCCGATCCAGTGCCCCATTTCCATGCCTGCAAACAAATCGGAGGGATAGAGAAAAAAGATAAGCCCCATATGACAAACCACGTACAGGATGGTTGCTTGATAACCACTCTTATCCATTTTGCTCATCCTTCTGATTTAATGTAGGTAATGATAAATAAGGAATCCCCATGCTTTTCTGATGGCCCATATAGGCACAGATGACAACGATTCCAGCAAGGAGCCCCAGCATGCCATAGATAGCGGATAGAATAATCAACAGATACTTGAATCCTCGTATAGCTACAGAATTCTGAAATCCTACAACCGTAGAAGAGGCAATAGTTGTACCCGCCAGAACGATAATCAACAGGTTGCTGACGAGTTTGGCGGATACAGCGGCTTGACCTAAGATGATACCGCCAACCATCGTAATGGTGGGTCCTACGCTTTTTGGAAGACGGACGCTCGCCTCAAGGATGAGCTCCAGGACGATGAGGAGCAAGAGCGTCTCGACAAAGGCGGGATAAGGGACATCCTGCCGGCTGTTTGCAATCGATAAGGCCAGCTGAAGCCTCAGAACCTCAGGGTTGACGGACACCAATGCAACATAAAGTCCGGGAATTATCGTAGCGATTAAGACGCCTATGATTCTCAGGACTCTGATCAGGTACATGAAGGGGAGAGGATAGTTATGGTCATCCTTCAAACAGAACATATCCATCACGAGGCTAGGTAAAATGATCGCGAACGGATAGCGGTCGATCATTAACACAACCTTGCCCTGCTGAAGGGAGTGGGCCGCATTTTGCGGTAATTCCGTCATGTTGAAGTTAGTTACGAACGACCACGTGTTTACACCCAGCATGTTCTCGAGCTGCTGGATATGATGAACTTCCTGATCCAGACCCTCCTTGATTTTCGCTTGAATGGATTGCAATAACCGTGGTTCGATCCGGTCATCCTGATAGATCAACAATAACGATTTGGGATGACTCTTCCCGACGGTGTACGTTTCGACTTGCAAGGAGGACCCGGTGCAATGTTTTCGAAGAATGCCGATGTTCGTATTGATATCTTCCAGAAAAGCGCTGCTGGAGCCGTATAACGTATTTTCCGTTTCTGGCGATGAGACAGAACGGGTGACGCTTTTCGATATCGGAAGGACGGCGCTGCAAGTTCCCGACAAGGGTTCCAGGATGATCAGGTTGCCCTTCATGATGTCAGGAATAACCGCTTCCAGTTTGGGTTCGACAAGTTCGCCTAGATTTTTAAGCAGAGAAGCGGGCGACAGGGAATTTTCAATCATATTTGAGGTTTGGATTTGCAGTGAAGCGATACTCTGGGGAAGATCAACTAAAGAATCTAAACCGATCACTTGAACTTGATATTGCAGCAATTGAATTTCAACATTGAAAAAATCAGCATTCGCTTTGAAATACTCAGCCAGGCTTTCTTTGAGATCCATACATTCACTCCCCTGCCATACATTCTCTTAGATATCATTTCCATTGCAGCCTTTGATTTATGCATAAAATCACGGTAGATGTCACAATTGGATCGCCTTCTTTGTCTACATTATGAAATAGATGAAAAAGGAGAGATTTATGATGGAGAACATGCTCATTATTAATGCGCATCCCAAGGTGGAGGCAGCGACATCGGTCAGCTTGCGGGTGCTTCAGCATTTTTTGGAGGCGTACTCGAAATGGAACCCAGCAGGAGCTATAAAACAAATCGATCTATACCGTGATTCTATACCTGCCATAGACCATATGGTTCTGGAGACATGGAGCAAACAGGGAAAGGGAGAGCCCCTTAACGAAGAAGAGCAACAGATAACGGACCGTATGTCCGTAATTCTGCAGCAATTTAAGGCGGCACGAAAGTATGTCATCGTAATGCCGATGCACAACTTCAACGTTCCTTCCAAGCTTAAAGATTATATCGATAACATCCTCATTGCGCGTGAGACATTCCAATATACAAAGAACGGCTCGGAAGGCTTGCTAACCGATGGCCGCAGTCTGCTGGTCATTCAGGCTAGTGATGCCATTTACACGAATCATGACTGGTATGCCGAGGTGGAGTACTCGCATAAATACCTTAAGTCCATGTTTAATTTTATGGGAGTAATGGATTATCAGATCATTCGGGCACAGGGAAATGCGATTCTGGATCGAAATCAAATTCTGGAACAGGCCTTTCTGGAAGCCGAAGAAGCTGCGAAACGGCTGGCGAGCACGGAGGCTGCAATAAAGATTAAATAGGAATGGGATGCATGGAGTACGGTGACGAAGCATAAAAAAAGGCTGCCTGATGGCAGCCTTCACTGTTTGGATGGAAGCATGAAGAAACTTGAAGATGTTATAAGTACCCTTGATCCTTCAAATAAGCATGCAGCAGGGATATTCCGTCGCGGATTTCGCCCGCCTCCAGGTGACCGTAGCCGAACAATAACTTGTTAGCATGGATCCCTTTTTGAATACAATGGTAGTCCAGCGGCGTGATGCGTATCCGATTCTGCCGGGTCCTCAGCCTGAAAGCCTCGTCAAAGATCCCCCCGGGAAATTCAACAGCGAGATGCAGACCGGCTGCATCCCCCCAGGAACGCCAAGTATCTCCGAAAAGCTCATGTAGCGAAGATAACAGGACCTGCCTCCGTTCGCCGTAGATCTTTCGCATTTTCCCGATATGCCTGTCAAATTTCCGGGTGCGTAAAAACTCGGCTAAGGCAGCTTGCTCAAATGGGGGATTCTGTACATCCGTATGGGTACGCAAATGCCCCCAGCGCTGTTGAAGCTTACGGGGCACAATCGCATACCCGATCCGAAGCGCCGGGAACAGAACTTTGCTGAATGTGCCAACATAAATGACCCTATCGGGATCCATGTCATATAAAGGTGCGACCGAATCTCCGCTATATCGGAACTCGCTGTCATAATCGTCCTCGATGATATAGCTGCCGTTTTTTCTGGCGTAGCGGATGAGCGCAGCACGCCGATCGGCCGGCAGAATGCCTCCAAGCGGAAATTGGTGAGAGGGTGTAACATAAACGGGACATCCAGGCTTGTCGGTCAAGTGATCGGTCTGAACCCCGTGTTCATCCACGGGAACATGATGGATTCGATACCCTTTATTGATGAACGTCTGCAGCATCTCGATGTTGCAGGGATCTTCAAACCAAATTTCCTGATCATTCTGATAGAGTAATTCGGCAAGGATATTCAGCGCATGTGTTGCACCTGCCGTTATAAATATATCCTGGCTGCATACCTTAAGGCCTTTGCAACGATAAAGCCACAATGAGATTTCTTCTCGAAGTGCGGGCAGGCCCTGAGGTCCCGTATAACCTAGCAGAGCAGAGCTCATGTCGCCAAGGGTTTTCATTGAAATCTGCTGCCATGCGTACCGTGGAAATAGCCGGAGTTCAGGCTGTCCCGTGCGGAAATCTGCTGCGAAATCAGGAGGAGCTTCTTTCCGCGGCGGCGGTTCAACGTTAGCCAGGATATCTAGTGCAATGCCTTTAGCGACCCGTGTAGGAGCCCCTTGTTGGCTTATAACGTAGCCTTCGACGCTCAACATGTCAAACGCTTCATTAACCGTATTACGAGATACCTTGAGTTCTCTCGCCAATTGACGGGATGAGGGCAGGCCTTCTCCTGGCTGCAGGATTCCTTGAACAATCCTCTCCCTTATGGCTGAATAAATTTGTCGTTTAAGCGATACTTCGCTGCTACGGTGCAGTATTATTCCCAACATAAGAGCATCCTCCAACTGGTCTGCATAAATTTTCGCTTAACTGGCTCTGTAACCATACCAGTATTTTCCCTATGATTGTAGCATAGATTCAGTCGCTATCGATCTGTGATATCTGGGGGATGTGATCTTTTTGGAACGATGGAAAGGAATGCTTTATTTATGCGGAGCTTTCACGCTTGCAGGGACTTCTGTCATCACGGCATGGTTTTTGAACGGGAAGTTAGGGACATTTACGATAACAGCCGCCAGCTTGGTATTGGCTCTGCTATGTATGCTCCCTCTATGTAGGAAGGAACTGGTGAAGACGGTTCGACAGTTAACATTCCGAGAGTGGGGGGTTCTGTTCTTTCAGGCGTTACTCGGGATGTTTCTGTTTCGGATGCTGCTGCTGCAAGGCCTTCTTCATACCAGCACGGCAGAAGCAGGAATTCTCACAGGCGCTACACCCGCCTTTACCGTCATGCTGGCATTCGGGCTCCTGAGAGAATCGGTGAACGGGAATAAGTTGGTAGGCATTGTTACCACGGTGGTAGGCATTATGATCATACAAGGGGTACTCACGCCGGGCCATGCATTCGAGGCACAACATCTGTACGGTAACCTGCTTGTGCTCTGCGCTGCATGGAGTGAATCCGGCTTTAATCTGCTTTCCCGCATCGGTTCGATGCAGCGAACGTCTTCACCAAACAAAGCCATTCATCCTGTGGTCCAGACGACGCTGGTCTCGGTGATCGCCTTGATGTTATGCTTGATACCCGCATGGTTCGAGAATCCGGTGGCTTCACTGGCAGCAATAGGATTGCAGGAATGGCTTGCGCTTGTTTGGTATGGACCGATCGTGACGGCCGTGGCCTTCATGCTGTGGTATGCCGGCATCAAGCGCTGCCATGTATCAACAGCTGCTGCTTTTTCCGGTATGATGCCTTTCACGGCTTTGTTGTTATCGGTCATCGTATTAAAAGAATCCGCAGGATGGGAGCAATGGTGCGGCGGCATTCTGGTCATTCTCGGTATGTTCCTCATTGGCAGGCAACAGGCAGCAAACAATCCGTTGCCCCAACAACTCCCGCCGGAACCTGGAATCATCATCGGGGTCAGGGAATGAGTTAAAAACAAAAAAAGGAAGCAGCATCCAAGCCGCTTCTTTTTTTGTTGTGCATAGAAAAGGTTCAGCGTCTCAGCAGATTCAAGTGCCAACTGTCTGAGCGACTGAGAGACCGCTTGCTGCGGGCTGAGTTCACGGCGCTAACCAGAAGGAAAATTAAAACGGATGACCCCGTATTGTTATTAAGGCTTCATTATTGAAGCTGTAGCATCCAGCTTCACTCCTCTCAGTCAAGTCTTACATTCTATTCATGAGGGGCTGGTATGACAGATAGAAAAGGAAAAGTTTGAAAGGATAAAATTGGGTTATAAATTATATTGCTACCCTGGGGATAGGCGTTGCTTCTTATCTGGTAGGTGACCTATTAATCTTGCCTAGGACCCATAATATGATCGCTACCATCGCAGATGCAGGTCTGGTATTCGTCATGCTCTGGATGATTAGTGAATTGGCGAACTGGACCCTGGAATTTTCGGTCATTCTTCTCATTACGGTGTTAGCCGGAATCTTTGAATATTTCTTCCACATTTGGCTCCTTCGAGATCATCAGCCTGTTAAGAAGCAGCAGGCTTAGCAAGAAGAAGATCAATGTGCGAACATATGATTAAATCAAAAAAACACTCTGAGCTACATCAGATCAGAGTGTTTTTTTTGATTGATTACACTATACTCATTCAGGTCTCTTGAGTTGAAGCGGCGGCGGAATGAGCCAGCCTTTTTCCTTATTCATCTGAAGGATACGCACACCCAGCGCCGTCTTGGTGAGATGATATTTAGCGAATAACGCGCCGATATCTTCCCGGATGGATTGTCCCATGGTTTGACTGCATGATACCAATCCGAGTGATGTGTCAGCAGCGATTTTGGCCGCTATTTCCGGATCCGTGAATCTTGCGCCCGCCGGAATATCCTCGAGTTTGACCGGAGGTCTTTCGGGAAGTCCCGGTGCAGGGGCGATTCCGTTGTCGGTAAGCAATTCATCACATTCTTTAATCTCGAGTTTAGCTTGATCCAACAGATCATTAAGGATTTTTTTGAGATCTTTATCGCCTGCATGATTCAAATAAGCCTCGTAGCAGGATACCATGCCTTTTGCCAACATGGATGCTGACCATACGCTAAATATTTCCCCATAATGCATGGGCTCATTTTTAGGATTACCGCTTAAAATTCCCAATCTTATTCGCTCCTTTAATATTTATTCAAACAGAGTCATTATGTGCAAGAGATTGTTGTTTAATTCTTTCGAAGTAAGCAGAATAGGCCTCTGGCAATTTTCAGGAAATCATTGTGACGGATGCAGGTGCATGGAAGATGGAATGTAAACACAAACTGGATTCGTGACTATATTGAGGAAGCGGGAGGATATTACATGTATTTTTATAAAGAGGATCTGATCAATCTGATTGTTCCGGATCAACCTGATCCAGCAGGTGCAAAGGTGTTGCAGGAAACGTTAGGCGGCCGATTTGGCGAAATGCGGACGATGATGCAATTCTTCTTCCAGAGCAACAATTTCCGAGGGAATGCCATCCATATCGCGACTTGATCCGTGGCATTTTCTTGGAAGAGATAAGCCATGTCGAGTTGGTACAACATACAATCAACCAGCTGCTTACCGGAGCTGGCGCAGAAGGCGCCGGTAATTCCGGAATGGACGAGGCCCCGCTCGATGAAGCGATCAAGCATGCGAATCCGCATCACTTTATCATGGGAGCCCAAAGTTCTTTGCCTGTTGATGCCGCAGGAAACCCTTGGCAGGGAAATTACGTGTACGATCACGGAAATTTGGTTAGTAATTTGCTCGATAACGTAGTGCTCGAATCAACGGGAGTGCTCCAAAAAACGCGAATCTATGAGATGAGCACAAACAAAACGTTCCGTGAGACGTTGGCTTTCCTGATTGTCCGGGATAATGCACATCAAAATGCGTTTGCCAAAGCGCTGGAGACGCTGGGCGTTGAATGGGGTAAGATATTCCCTGTTCCGAATTACGACATCCATAAATATCCGGAATGCCAAAAATACGTAGATATGGGATTCCATAACGCACAGTTCAACTTCAGGCTGGATGATACGCGAATCGGCGAGATTTTTAGCGGTCAAACACCAAGCAGAAATGGCGGGGAGCTGCAAGTGGTTCAACCTCCGGAAGGGTTTCCGTTACCTGTAATGCCTGAGCTGGCCAACGAGCACGCACCTGGGTTATATGATTTAAATCATTAATTCAGCATCCGTTCAGATATGCAGGTTATTGAATAAAAGAGGCAGTCATCGGGCTGCTTCTTTTTGTTATTCATTTGTTTTTCAGTTGAATTTAGAGATAAGTGTAGTTATGATAGAACACAATCCGAAAGATCGGGATGTCGCTTAAGATGATAATAGAGTGACAAGGACGGGGGAGGATGGCTTATGAAGAAAGTGCTTTTACTGTTGGCGGATGGATTTGAAGCTGTGGAGGCGAGTGTGTTTACCGATGTTCTGGGGTGGAACAAGCTGGAGGGGGACGGGACAACCCTGGTTGTGACCGCGGGACTGCATGACCGGTTGAAATGCACGTGGAACTTTACCGTTATTCCTGAGATCACGCTGGACTCGGTTAAGGTGGACGATTACGATGCGCTGGCGATTCCCGGCGGGTTCGAGGAAGCGGGCTTTTATAACGATGCATACGACTCCAGGTTCTCCAAGATCATTCAGGAATTTCATGCGCAGGGCAAGTGGATTGCTACGATTTGCGTTGCAGCCCTTACGCTTGGCAAAGCCGGCGTATTGGAGGGACGAAAAGCCACAACTTATGATCACCCAACCAGCATCAGAAAATCGCAGCTGCGAGAATTCGGTGCCCATGTCATGGAACAACAGATCGTTGTTGATGGGAACCTGATCACTTCATGTAACCCGGCAACGGCTTTTGATGTGGCATTCACTTTACTGGAAAAACTGACATCCTTGGAAAATACCCTGCATGTGAAAGAGCTTATGGGATTTACAAGGAAAGCATGATCAAAGACTAAATGGATTTTAAGCAGTGAGCCTGTCCGAAAGAAGACAGAGCTTGCTGCTTTTTTTTGTGATTACGGCGTACCGCGGTTTATATAAAAAATAATTATAATCATACAGCCTATATGTAAGCGTTTATTGAGGATGATACCCTTGAGTGCAAGGAGGGATTTGGTTTGAGTTTATTTCCTGTCACTTACTCGCTTCTGTCTAAGCAAGCGGTAGGGTTACATATCCAACTCAATTAATACGGTTACGGCTGGAGAGCTTACGGTATCGCGGAGTTTAGGCTGGCCAGAGAAATACATAGCGGGCATGACCCTAAGGAAGTGTCTAGGACGGAGGAAAACATATGAAAGTTACCGTGGAGTTAACCGACACTTCCACCAAATTTATCATTAATAATATATATCCGCTGTATTTGCATGATTTATCAGGGATATGGGGATGGAAGCCGAATCGTTATGGCATCTATGAGGATGATGACACAAGAACCTTGAATGACCAGATCCAAGTTTTTGATATATGGTGGGAGAAGCCCTCGATTTTGTTTCCTTATCTGATTCGAGTGGATGGCCTCCCGGCAGGATTTGCTCTGGTGGCAACCCCGCCACACACCTTTGGCAGTGATTATTATATGAATGAGTTTTTTGTTATGAAACCTTTCCGTGGTAAACATGTTGCGGAGAATGCTGCATCACAAGTGTTCGACAAGCATGCCGGCAGCTGGGAAGTTCAGACGAATGCCACGGATCGCAATAAGCGGGCTCAGACGTTCTGGAGGAAGACGCTGCAAAACTATGTGCCGGAATCATGCGTAAAAGAGTTGGTTGCGACGAGGGACGATAATGAGAAGCTGATCTTTCAGTTTAACTCATCGCTGGCATAGAAAATCAGATACTTTACTGAGATGGATGGGACAGTGGCGTCATTGAAATAATAGCAAGCGGGAAAGTCCAACCGGTCGATTGCGATCGGTTGTTTTTTTGTTACCTTGTCAGGCATTCTTCAGAACTTTTATTTTGCTTTTGATGTAGCGGAATGGTGAGTTAAGCCGTCTAAAGAGTATGGAGGTGGTCAACAGATGGCAAGGCCGGCCGGCCCTAACGACAAATCAAGATTTCCGTCTGAGCCCTCCCTGTCGCTGGAGCAATTCATGAACGAGTATGGCACCTCCATACTGCGTACAGCCTACTTCTACCTGGGTGATCGACATTTAGCGGAGGATGTTAGCCAGGAGGTGTTCCTGCGGGCTTTTCGCCATTGGACATCATTCCGGGGGGAGAGCAGTGTGAAGACGTGGCTGACGAAGATTGCAATTAATGCATGCCGGGATAAACTGGGTTTAAAAATGACACAAGAGCAACCGACGGACCCGCTGCTGCTGGAAAGCTCCGTACTCCGCAGTGTGGAGGAGGAAGCCATGGAGCGCCTAGATCAAACAACCATTCTTAAATATATTGCCAAACTGCCGGTTCATTATCATGAGGTTATTTACTTGTATTACTATCTTGACCTGGGAACTCGTGAAATCGCGGAAGCTACCGGAGCACCGGAAGGGACCGTTCGCGGGAGGCTTCACCGGGCAAGAGAGCTTCTTGGCGAATACCTGGCAAAGGAGGGACTCGCACAATGACATCCCAGGACGACCAACTTCGTGACCTTATAAAAAATGAAGCGGATGACCTCCTGTTTGAAAACCTTCACTTCGATACAAATATGCAAGTGAAGGTGAAGCAGCTTGTAGAGCGAGAACGAAAGCAGTTGGAGAATCAGGAGCGAAGAACGAGAAAAAGATGGTATCCATGGTTCACCGGAACAGCAGTCGCTGCTGCGCTCATCGGATTATTCCTCATTTTCGCTGAGCCTAACTTCATTAAATCTCCGGAATCGCCTACTGTAGTACTGGAGCCCCCTGTGGTCCTAAACGATCCTGGTCCTGATGCCCCGATCGATAATCCGCCGGGTATTTCGAATAACGAACCGCGAATTCTCGGCAGCTATGATGAGGCAGGGCAAGCCTTTGGTGATAAGCTTCGTATTCCCTCCTATCTTCCGAAGGGCTTCTCCCTTCATCAAATTTCGGTAACAGGTCCGAAAGAAGAGGCAGCTACAGAAGCGGTATTCAGTTACACAGCAGGCGACCGTTCATTCGGTTTGTTTGTAAACAAAGAAGACAAAGTGAATATGTCCCAGCATTTCGATGAAAAAGTGGACTTGAACGGTGTCGAAGGCTATTTAATCAGAGGCGAGCCGATTCAAGACAACGGAGGGATGGTTCCTAATGTTCAGCTCCATTGGTACACAGATCATATTCACTTTATGATCTCAGGTCTTGTGAGCCAAGAGGAAGCTCTTCAAATTGCCCGGTCTATGGAACCGGTTATGAATCCAGATCCATAATCGATCATACAGAAAAACCAGGAGGTAATGAGATATGAAAAAGGTAAATATGAAGCATTGGGGCAAGATACTGCTGTTGGGGAGCGCTTTGCTCGTATTTGGGGCTGGTTCTGCCTTGGCTGCGCCGGATAGCGCGGTATCAACATCCTTGCACTTGGCTTCCGCGGCGGAAGATCGTCTGACTAACAAACAAGCGGAGATTGACGAATATGTTGCCGGTGCAGGTCAAGAAGAGCTTTCCGCACAGGGTTTTATTGTGACTCACACGGGGGTGGTTGGTGATAAGGTTGAGGTTGGCATTACACCATACAATGAACAGCATGCAGAATTCCTTTATGAGAAGTTTGGACGTGATATCGTTCAGGTGGTGGAAGGAGAGCAAGCGATTCTCTATGGAGCGAATGCGGTTGAAGCCGATGTGGTTGCAGCGGAAGAAGCGGGTACGAATCCGTGGATCTGGGTCGGCGCGGCGGTTGTCATGATTGCGGGTGGACTGCTTATCGCCAGAAAAAAACGGTTTCCACGAAGTTAAGAAATTGCACCGTTTAACCGTTCAAAACCGTATGAACCAATAGATGAACTCAATGAACCCAGGTTCCCGATCTTATGATCGAGAACCTGGGTTTTAATATAGGAAATGATGTTTAAACGGCTTGGGTGATAGATTCAATCTTATTGTGATTATCCTTTTGGGTGCGATTGGATTAAAGTATTTTGACCCGCAGCAAGGAGCCATGTGTCTTGGTCCTTGACCATCACATAGATTGCCAGGCTTCCTTGCCCGTCTACGATGATTTCCCCCTTCGATGTAGCCGGATACTGTCGTATATGCGCGATGGCCACATCCTAGCGTAAGAATACAAGTTTCTCAACGAAATACTTTGCGTAAGAATGAAGAAGCGGCCCCTTTAAAACCACTTTATGTGTGTTATTTATTTGCTCCCAGCCTGAGAGCATCTCCCCCATGACATTGACCCAAGTGGAGTCTTGCGTGAAGTGACGATCCAAAGCATCGGCATCATGTTGATTAAATGCAGATTCCATATCGGCAATCGTTTGTCTAATGATGCGATCTTCCTGCTCCTCTAGTACCTTGTGATTTTCCTGGATGTTGGGCATTACGTATAACCTCCTTTTATTTGTACTGCACTATGGGCCGATACCTCTTAATCCTTATCAATTGGTTTCTATGATTTTATCTTAGATGATAAGATATATAATTAAAAATATATTTTATGGCAGGAGTATATGCCCTCAGGTATATAAGTGAATTGTGGGATAAGCAAATCCAAAGAAAAGATCGACAATATTTCAAAACAATTCATACTTGAGGTATGAGTTGTTTTTTATTTATGTTACAGGTGTCCCTTTTTTTAAAGAAGAGGTGTTATACAAACGTAAATAAGATTTACGCGGAGGTGCGTCTTCGAATTGGATTCGATAGAGGAGTGCGTGAGGCGCGTTAAGGCCGGTGAGGTGGATGGTTTCGAGCCTATCGTTGAAACGTACAAAAAACCAATCTACATATATTGCTGCCGGATGCTCGGCTGCAAGCAGGACGCGCAGGATGCCGTCCAGGATATCTTCATCAAAGCGTTCACCAAGCTTCATACCTATGAAGTCAAGGTTTCGTTCTCATCATGGTTATACAAGATTGCCTATCATCATTGTCTCAATCTGCTTCGCAAGAGACAAGTTCGCATGCGAGTGAGCCGACTCATTCGATCGACAGGGCATGCTGATAGCGTGGAACAGTCGCTGGAGCGCCGGTGGTTCAGCGAACCGCTGGAATATGCCATGACGAAGCTCTCGGTGGAAGAGCGGAATCTGCTCGTGCTGCGGGTGTTCGAAGATAAACCGTTCACGGAGATCGCACAGATTCTGGATAAGAATCTTAGTGCTGTGAAGAAAAAGTATGCTCGAATGAAACAGAAAGTCATCAAGCTGATCCAGGAGAAGGAGGGGACGGGGTTATGCGAGATTCGGGACAGCCGGAGCAAGATCGAATTCTGAGAAGCATGGAATTGCACTCCGTGGAAGAAGAGGTGGACGTGACCCCCGCCATCATGCAAAAGGTGCGTCAAATTCATCGGAAGAAACACGGGAGAAATGACGGGAATCGTAAGAAAACCTTAATTATTGCGATGCTTACTGCGATTTTGATTCTTTCGTCCCTTAGTGTTTACGCAAGTCAATATTTGATTCAGATCAAGAACAAGGAAGGCGAAGTCATTCTGTCTACCATGAAGCCATGGAAATATTCCGAATCGGAATATAACGCTAAACGAAGAAAAGAGACGGTAGAAGAGCTGAGCAAGAGGTTAAAGCCGGGTGAACAGGCGGTATATTATATCAAGGACCAGCATCTAACTTCATCCACCAAAAAATATCCACTGAACTATGTTTATATGGCGACAAAGCATCCGAATTATCAAGAACTCGCAAAAGAAATCGAAGAGAAGAGTGCCCCCTTACTTCGAGAACCTGATTATGTTCCCGAAGGGTATCGATTTGATTTTGGACGGATTCAAATTAGAAACGAACCCGTATGGGGAACACCGGAGTATGAAAGTCTTCTGAATGAACTCAAAGAGCAGGCTGGAAAGTCGGATGAGGAACAGGGACTGTTCTATAAGGTTGTTCCTTGGTTCGAGATTGCTTCTACGGGAATGGAATATCGTAAAGGTGAAAATCGGATCACGATTCTGGCTTTTGCCCGAAAGAAAGGTTCAAAAGCTGGGGTGCCAACAAACCAAGCCGTAAAACTAACGATTAATGGGAAAGAAATGATTTTGTCAGCCAGCCCAACAAACTCATCGCGCAAATTAACATGGCTTAGCGATAGTGAAGAGGTGCTGTATTTGATTATGGACGATCCAAAGGATCCACTGTCCAAGGATGAGTTTGCGAAGATTGCAGCCGGTCTTATTTCGGAATAAAACGATTTCTGCTTTTTTTGGATAAATGTCCCTTTTGGGGACGGCAAGTTGTTATATGAGATGTAATTCAACACTATTTCAAAAGGCCTTGCCGCCGAAAGGAGCACGAATTTTACCATGATGAAAAACAAGATGAAGGTTGCTTTATTTCTAGCAGCAACGATGATGGTTGGATCCGCGAATGTTTACGCAGCAAGCAGTGCAAGCACGTCTGTTCCGCAGACGAAGGTAGCGGTTTCTACTGCCAAACCGGAGAAGACCTCCGTTTCGTTTGATGATCATATCAAGGAGTTGAGTAACAAACTTAAGGCAGGACAGATGGTTGCCTACTATGTTGCGGACCAGGAATATAATCGGACAGATCAAATCCACTTTACGTCTAAAGGCTTCGGTTATACTAAGTATACGGACTATGTGGCGAAGGCGAAGGCAATGAACGCTCCAACGCTAACCAAGCCTGCTGACTTGCCGAAGAGTTATTCATTTCAGAACGCGTCTTTATACTTAAAGAGCCCTGATAGAACGTCGAGCTTGTACGAGAAGCTGGACCAGGAATTGAAGACGAAGGCCACTAACGGCGAGAAGTTCGTTTACTCCGACATCATGAAGTCGAATGAAGCATCCGGGGCGATCCTGAATTTTGATAAGGGAAAAGTAAAGCTTCAAGTTGTTGCGAGTTATATTGTTCCTGAACAGCCAATGGGCGGAACGCCTGTGCCGCAGAAGAAACCGAACGAGAAAAAGGAAAGCATCGTCATTAACGGAGTAGAATGTGTCTACACAGCCGACTCCAAGGGAAGGGATCACTTGGATTGGGTCGATGAAGAGCAGCAGATTCGGTACAGCATTTGGGCGGAGAGCGCCAAATCGGATGTGCTGAACTATGCCAAGAAAATGATTGCGAAATAAGGCTTCGTCTTAAAATATCCGGATTCATGTTGACACAATTCCTGCCTGTTTTTATTTTTTCCTCTAGAGTCTACGCTCTTTGATATCACGAGCATAGGATGTTGTGTTCGGAAAAGTAAAGGAGGTTGGAACAATGGGTGAAGTTGCTGGATACGGTGGCGGAGGATATGGATCCGTTGGAGCAGTACTGGTTCTCTTTATTCTCTTGGTCATCATCGTTTCTGCGTTCGGATTTGGATTTGGGGTTTAATAGGTGATGAAAATGAAACCCGCACCGCTTGCCCGGTGCGGGTTTCTTCTGTTCAATACGAAACATGTCTGACGATGGGTGAGGTCCAGCCGTCATTCGGGACAGATTCTAAAAGCAAGGAGAGCCACTTGTTATATAACTCCCACGGTTTACCCGAGTCCAGCAGAGCCTTGCAAGTATAGATCCCTTCCTCGACGGATCTGACCTTATCCGCCAACTGTAAGCGAACGGCTCCATTCAGCAGAACCTGGTAGATAAAAGCGATGTCCCCCGTACCCTGTAGAACCTGCTCGGTAACGTCAGCTTGTTCGGAGGGGGTCCAGCTTATGTCCGGAACGGGCGTATCGAGTCCGTACGCTTCCGGGTCGATGATCTGGAGGTTGGCTTCACCCTTCTCAACTCGGTAAGTCCGCGTGGGCCGGTGAATGAATAGTTCATCCGAGCCTTCACTGCCTTGAATGATGATCGCTTTCCGATAACCGAGTTTCATGATCAGTCGGCTTAAACGGTCAAAGACCGTATTATGGTATACACCGAAGGTTAAGAAAGGGGAATGAGAGTAATCCACAAACTTTTCGGCCGTATTAAGCACGGTCCGCATACCCAGCTCCTCCCGGATCGGGCGAAGATTCTTAAGCGGGGGACACCACTCTTCAGCATGTACATATAATACGCCCGATTGCTGGGCAGCGCGGACGCATGATTCTTTTGCCAGTAACGGTCCGGTTATCCCCTTCTCCGCAAGTATATCCGACAATGTGATCCCCCACTTCGGGGGCAGTGATGCGGTCCCATGCAGAGTGACAGGCAGGTCAGCAGCAGCCAGCACAAACGCAGTGGCTAACGTAGAGAAAAAGGAGGACTTTCTGCCATCATAAGGTCCTGCGCAGTCTACACCCTCATGTACAAATGAACGGTCCGCATATTCACGGCCGACCTTCACGAATGCCTCCAATTCTTCCACGCTTTCCATTTTGATGCGTTCCGCAATGAAAAAGGCACCGATCTGTGCAGGGGTTGCCTGCAATCCGAGAATCGATTCTGCAGCCTGCAGCGCTTCCTCGTAAGTCAGGTCCCGTGCACCCCGTTTGCCGCGGCCGACTTCTTTTAATAAGTGGATCATGATTTTTTTGCACCTCCTGAACCGGTCTCCTGCAGCAATTGATACAACTTGACGATCGAGGTTGCGACATCCACCATTCTTTTTCTTTCATTCATCGCCTGTTTGCGCAGGACATCGTATGCTTCGGATTCCGAAATATTTTTCATCTTGCACAGAATGCCTTTGGCCATATCAATCCATTTTCGCTCTTCAATGCGGGCAAGAAGCTGCGTTCTTTCATTATGCCACTGCTCTCGTTCGTAAAAATGCTTGGAACTAAAATGCAGCGTCCAATGCAGCTCATGCTCCTTCATGGTGGGAAATAAAAGTCCATCAATTATAACATCATCTTCACATGCTTCGAGAGATTGCGAAGCGGCATGATCGCTGCACCACCACAGAACCGGAACGCGCTTTTGTTGTTCGAGGGTGCTGCACCATGATTTGATTGCAGCAACCGGGAGGTGGAGAACCGTACCGTCTGCTTCCATGATTCCGGCCAGCGCTTGCTTCTCATTGCGGGCAAGGTGGACATTGTAGCCATATGAACGAAGGATAAACTCCGGAAGAAGCGCCCTGGCATCTGTGTCGCTTCGCTCTGAAGCAGGGACCGGATGGTGGATAACCAGCAATGAACGCATGGATTGACGCTCCTCTCATAAATGATATCCTGTCAGAGTTTAAGCTGTTAGCACAAAGCAGTTATTATGTTAAATTATATAACATATATCACAGGGTGATGTCGATATTTAATTAAATTTCTTCATTTCATGTCAAATATGTTGACAGATGGATCGGGTGTAGTGTATATTTCCCTCAAGAAACTTTATATTTCCCGGATACAACGGTGTATCCCATTAGCGGCAAAGAAGCCTGCTTTCGTTCCCGGTAAGAGTGTGCCTACTCTACTGGAACGAATGCAGGCTATTTTGGTTTTTAAGGCTTTTGATGAATGAACAAGTATATTCTAAGGTGTTAGACGGAGGGGAGCGCGAACCATGACAAAAAAGAAGTTAGTAATGATCGGGAATGGTATGGCAGGGGTACGGGCAATCGAGCATTTGATCAAGCTTGCGCCGGATGCTTATGAGATTACGATATTCGGATCGGAGCCTCATCCGAACTACAACCGGATCATGCTGTCATCCGTCCTCGCAGGTGGTACCGATATGAAGGAAATCATCATTAATGATTGGGATTGGTATAAGGAGAATCGGATCCAGTTATATGCGGGTCATACGGTGACACGGATCGACACCCAGAATCGTCAAGTTTTTTCCGATCAAGGAGCTGTTGCTGACTATGATGTAATGATTATAGCCACCGGTTCCAATCCATTTATGCTGCCTTTGACTGGTGCCGACAAGGAAGGCGTTATCGCGTTCCGGGATATCAAGGATTGCGAAACGATGGTGAAGACATCGCAGCAATACAAGAAAGCGGTGGTTATCGGCGGAGGCCTGCTGGGTCTGGAGGCCGCTAGAGGGCTTCTGCATTTGGGCATGGATGTATCTGTGGTTCACCTTAACCCCTATCTAATGGAACGACAATTGGACGAAACGGCGGCCAGAATGCTGCAGCGTGAACTTGAAACCCAAGGAATGAAATTTCTGCTGAATAAAAATTCGGAGTCCATCTCAGGGCGGAAGCGGGTGAAGGCACTCCAATTTACGGATGGGAGCCGTGTCGAGACCGATCTGATCGTAATGGCCGTCGGGATCAAGCCGAACGTTTCCTTGGCACAATCCTCCGGGATTGAAGTCAAGCGCGGAATCGTTGTTAACGACTATATGGAGACGAATATTCCCGGCATCTATGCGGTGGGCGAATGCGCAGAGCATCGCGGAATCGCTTATGGTCTTGTGGCACCGCTATACGAACAGGGGGCTGTGCTTGCCAAGCATCTGGCGGGTGTGGAGACGAGCGGGTACGCCGGTTCCGTAACGTCAACGAAATTAAAGGTATCCGGCGTGGATGTGTTCTCTGCAGGTCATTTTGCTGAACCGGAAGGAACAAGATCGATGCGATATCAAGATGAAGTTGAAGGAGTATACAAAAAAATCGTGATTCGCGAAGACCGGCTCATCGGAGCCGTTATGTTCGGAGATACAGGGGATGGACCCAAGCTGTTCTCGCTGATGAAAAGCGGCGAATCCATCAAGGGCCGAGAGAAGGAGCTTCTGTTAGGCTTCACGGGTCATGCCGGTACCGTATCGACGGAACAGCGGCTGGCTCAGCTGGCGGATGATGAGATCATTTGCGGCTGTAACGGCGTATCGAAAGAAGCGATAAAAGATGCCATTCTTACGAAAAAATGCAACACCGTTGCTTCCGTTAAAGCTTGTACAAAAGCATCGGGATCCTGCGGCGGCTGCAAACCGCTCGTTGAGGGACTGGTTCAGTTATACGCCGGAGATGCAGCAGGGGAGCCCGTGAAAGAAGGGATATGCGGGTGTACATCGCTAGGACGGGATGAAATTATCAGCGAGATAACCCGTCTTGGACTTGGAACCGTCAAAGAAGTGATGAATGTGCTGGGATGGGACAATCCGGAGGGATGTTCTAAATGCCGGCCATCCTTGAACTACTATCTGGGCATGCTGTTTCCGGAATCCTACGTGGATGAGAAGGAATCCCGCTTCACGAATGAGCGATACCATGCCAACATTCAGAAGGATGGCACCTATTCCGTTGTTCCCAGAATATATGGCGGGGTGACGTCACCTTCGGAGTTAAAGAAAATTGCAGAGATTGCAGAAAAATTCGATGTCCCGATGGTTAAGATTACAGGCGGACAACGGATCGACTTGCTTGGCGTTAAGAAGGAGGATCTGCCGAAGATGTGGGAGGAGCTGGATATGCCTTCCGGTTATGCTTACGGTAAAGCCCTCCGTACCGTTAAAACTTGCGTGGGGTCCACGTTTTGCCGATTCGGCACCCAGGATTCCATAGGCATGGGTGTGCGCTTGGAGAAAGAGTTTGAGCGGCTGAGCACCCCGGCTAAAGTGAAACTTGCGGTTTCCGGATGTCCTAGAAATTGTGCAGAAGCGACCATCAAGGATTTTGGAGTCGTAGCGATTGATGGCGGATGGGAACTGCACGTCGGCGGCAATGGAGGCGTTCATGTTCGGGCAACGGAGTTATTATGCATCGTGAAGACGGAAGATGAGGTGCTCGAATGGGCCGGGGCATTTATCCAATACTATCGGGAAAACGCGCAGTGGAATGAGCGGACATCGGTTTGGATCGAACGAGTAGGCTTGGACCATGTAAAAAAAGCATTAGAGAAGAAGGAGGACCGCGTCGCGCTCTTCTCAAGAATAAAGCTGGCATTAAGCAAGCAGAAGGATCCGTGGAAGGAAATTACGTCGGATACTGGGCTTCGTAAAAACTTCGTGCCTTTGCCTGATGCTGAACCTGTGACGAAATAGGGGGAATTCAAAAATGACGAAACTTCATGTAGGATATGTGAACGAAATTGATCATAAGGGCTCAAGGACCATTGAAATCGACGGAACGGAAATCGCGCTGTTCCGTTTATCGGATGGGGATATTCTGGCTGTGGAGAACAAGTGCCCGCATAAAGGAGGCAAGCTTTCGGAGGGAATGGTATGCGGGAAGCAGGTGCACTGTCCACTGCATGATTGGAAGATCGATCTATGCAGCGGGCAGGTTCAAGAGCCGGATACGGGCAACGTAAACACCTATCAGGTTGAAGTTGATCCGGTAAGCGGCGCGATATACCTGCAGGATCGTACGGCTTAAACGCGAAAGATTGTTTCCATATGAGGGGGGGTGCACGATATGGATTATGTGAAACCGAATCAGGTCATGTATGACATGATCGAGGCCGGAGCCGCGAAAGCCCGGCTGAAGACTTCGCAAATGCTCATCCGCGGCATGTTGTCAGGCGCCATCCTGGCGTGCGCCACCACGCTAGCTTTTACGGCTTCGAACCAAACGAATATCCCGATGGTGGGCGCAGTCCTGTTTCCGGTTGGCTTTGTGATGATTGTCCTGCTGGGCCTAGAGTTGGTAACTGGAAGCTTTGCGCTCTTGCCATTAGCCGTCCTGCAAAAGAAAGCTTCAAGTGCCTCCATGCTTGCAAATTATGGATGGGTTATTCTCGGACATCTGATAGGCTGTCTGATTTATGGGGGGCTCTATGCACTTATCGCGACCAAGATGGGGACGGATATGAGCCATCCGCTTATTCAGATGATTGTCGACACGAGCGAGACAAAGACACTCGGCTATAAGGCGCTGGGCGTGAGCGGCATGCTGCTGGTAGTGATTAAGGCTATGCTCTGCAACTGGATGGTGACGCTAGGCGTTGTCATGGCGTTTACGTCAAGCTCAACGATAGGAAAAATCGCTGCGATGTGGCTGCCCATCCTGATCTTTTTCGGTCAAGGATTCGAGCATGCGGTTGTAAATATGTTTGTGATACCGGCGGGCATGATGCTCGGGGCGGATGTCAGTGTGGCCGATTGGTGGCTCTGGAACCAAATCCCCGTACTAATAGGTAATTTTATTGGTGGAGCGGTATTTACCGGGGCGATGTTGCACTTATCCCAATTCGGATTCGGAAAGCGCAGCGAGGTTAATCCGGTTGCGAAGGCCCATCATGGACTCAGGGTTATGGAGGCGACGACGGTTCCGGTCGATAAAAGACGATGAGGCCGGGCATGGTGTATATTGTTGGCGCAGGTCCGGGAGATCCGGAGCTGATTACGCTGAAAGCCCTTCGGCGTATTCGTGAAGCGGACGTCATTATGTACGATCGACTGGTGAACGATGAGCTGTTGAGTTACGCAAAAAAGGATGCTTTACTCGTATTCTGCGGTAAGGCACCCGGCAGCCATTCCATTCCGCAGGAGAAAATTAACGAGAACATGGTGACTTATGCCCTTGCCGGTCATGATGTCGTAAGACTCAAGGGAGGTGATCCACTGATCTTCGGACGAGGTGGCGAAGAGGCGTGCGAATTGGCTGCACGAGGCATTCCCTTCGAGATCGTGCCCGGCGTTACCTCGGCATTGGGAGCAGCCTCCTCCACAGGGATACCTCTGACCCACCGTGGAGCCAGCACTTCGGTAGCTTTTGTCAGCGGAACGAGCTGCCATGGAAACGAGCGAAGCGTGAGGTGGGACTTGCTGGCTCACAGTGTGGATACACTTGTGGTGTACATGGGCGTCAGCAGAATGGACGACATCTGCAAGGAGATGCTCGCTCATGGCAAGCCGTCGTCAACTCCCGTTGCTATCGTTGAACAGGGGACAAGGGCAGAGGAGCGAACCATAACGGGAACGCTCGGAACCATCCACAAGATTGCCCTTCTTATGAACGTGAAGAATCCGGCGCTTCTGATCATCGGTGAAGTTGTACGAGTGAGGGATCAGCTCCTGAAACTGGCTGCGGAGGCGGAGGAACGGACAGGATAAATTGGAACGAAATACAGATACGCTAACCATAAAGTGAACCCTTATCCATTTGGGGTTCACTTTTTTTGGAATTAAACATGTTTGTGGCACAGGGAAGGCATACACTATATGAATACGGCATAAGGTTCCGCGATGCCAATTCGCAGCAATAGGGAAGCGCTTCCAAGCCGGAGAAAATATCATGTTTAAACAACCAGACGTGATATTGCCAGAGTGTTAACAGGTCTTGCTTGTTTATATATCTGAAAAACGGGGGTGCACGTATGAAATATGACGTAATCGTGGTGGGAGCGGGGTTATCCGGTCTTGTGGCAACCGCGGAGATAGCCGAGGCCGGCAAGCGGGTGGTGCTGCTTGATCAGGAGCCGGAAAGCTCGCTGGGCGGGCAGGCATGGTGGTCTTTTGGCGGGTTATTCCTAGTTGATTCGCCGGAACAGCGAAGACTGGGCATCAAGGATTCCCGTGAACTGGCGTGGCAGGATTGGCTGGGAGCTGCTGGTTTCGATCGGGAGGATGACGAGGATCGATGGGGGCGGAAATGGGCAGAGGCCTATGTCGATTTTGCGGCCGGCGAGAAACGGGCATGGCTGCATTCGTTAGGGGTCCGATTCTTTCCCGTTGTAGGCTGGGCCGAACGTGGCGGGTATCTCGCGGAGGGGCATGGCAATTCCGTGCCGCGCTTTCATATTGTGTGGGGAACAGGTCCTGGAGTCGTACAACCATTCGAGTCCAGGGTCAGAGACGCCATACGTTCAGGAATGGTTGATTATCGCCCCCGTCACCAAGTGGATGGACTGATCACACAGGAGGGTGCCGTTACAGGCGTAAGAGGTTCAGTCCTTGCTCCGAGTGCGGCTTGTCGCGGCGAAGCAAGCTCGCGGGAGGTGGTCGGCGACTATGAATTTTGTGCAGAGACCGTTGTTGTCTCCAGCGGAGGAATCGGCGCCAACCATGAGCTGATCCGGCAGCATTGGCCATCTCGGCTCGGTAATCCTCCGCAAACGATGCTCTCTGGCGTTCCCGAGCATGTGGATGGACGGATGCTTGGAATTACGGAGAAAGCAGGTGGGCGGGTCGTCAATAGAGACCGGATGTGGCACTATACCGAAGGGATTCAGAATTGGAGCCCGGTCTGGTCAAAGCACGGAATCCGGATACTGCCGGGTCCTTCTTCTGTTTGGCTTGATGCCAAGGGGCAAAGGCTCTCTGCCCCGAATTTCCCGGGCTTCGATACGCTGGGAACTCTGAAAGCCATTCAGGATACAGGCTATGATTATTCCTGGTTCATTCTCACCAGAAAAGTGATAGAGAAGGAATTCGCCTTGTCCGGATCAGAGCAAAACCCGGATTTGACAGGAAAGAGCATCCGCAAGGTGTTAGGCAGAGTAGGTTCGGGTATCCCGGGGCCGGTGCAGGCATTCCTGGATCATGGGGAGGATTTTGTTGTTGCCGATTCACTGCCCGAGCTAGTGGATGGCATGAATAAACTGACAGGCAGGGATCTGATCAAGCGGGTGGACATAGAGCGTCAGCTGGCTGCGAGAGACCGCGAGATGGACCATGCATTCACCAAGGATCTGCAGATTACGGCGCTTCGGGGTGCAAGGAATTACATCGGCGATCGTCTGGTACGCATAGCCAAACCGCATAAATTTCTGGATCCAGCCCATGGTCCTCTGATCGCGGTACGCTTACATATTCTTAGCAGGAAAACGTTGGGCGGGCTGCAGACGGATCTATCTGGGCGGGTACTTAATGCAAACGGCGAGCCGGTTCCCGGACTCTACGCAGTTGGAGAAGCAGCGGGATTCGGAGGGGGAGGCGTTCATGGATACCGTGCATTGGAGGGAACTTTTCTGGGAGGCTGTCTGTTCACAGGGAGACAGGCGGGCCGGGGCATTGCGAGGCTCTGATGATAGGGAGTTCCTGTTTCGGTTAACGCACGGCAGATTGCAGGTTAGCTGGCAGATCCTATATAGCCAAGTGAAATGAAAATTTCTTCTTATCGTGAGATTGTTTATGGTATTCTGTTTGGTAGCACATGAAAGGAGAATGTCCATGTCCCATGATCAGGATATTGCTGAAACCAATACAAAGCGGCTATCCCATATTCAATCTTACATAGATTCGCCCGACTTGCAGAACAAGCTGTATAAGAAGACCCTCATCGTTGTGATCCTCTCGCAAATATTCGGTGGGGCTGGCCTGGCCGCAGGATTGACGGTCGGTGCGCTTCTGGCACAGGATATGCTCAAGACCGACAGCTATGCAGGAATCCCTGTTGCTCTAATCACGGTCGGTTCCGCACTGGGTGCCTGGTATATTGGCCGGCTTACCCAGCGATATGGAAGAGGGCCTGGTTTGGCTGCCGGATTCCTGGCGGGGGGTATTGCCGCGATCGGAGTCATATTGGCTGCCGTTTATCAAAATATTTATCTATTGTTTGCTTCGTTGTTGATATACGGTGCAGGTACCGCTACGAATATGCAAGCTCGTTATGCAGGCACGGATTTGGCTAAACCTTCACAGCGGGCAGGTGCGGTTAGCATGGCGATGGTTTCCACCACCTTCGGTGCCGTTGCGGGTCCGAATCTGGTGGGGGTTATGGGGAACGTTGCGGAATCCTTCGGGATTCCCGGATTGGCAGGACCGTTTATTTTGGCAGCCGTGGCATTTATTCTGGCAGGTTTGATACTGCTAGTATTCCTGCGCCCGGATCCCTATGCGATTGCCCAAGCGATTGAGGAAGATAAAATTAAAATTTCCAGCGATTCTTCGGCCGGAACGGTGAACGGATCAGAACGAAACAAACGGGGGATCATGGTTGGAGCCTGCGTGATGATATTGACTCAGGTGGTCATGGTCTCAATCATGACCATGACGCCCGTCCATATGAAACATCACGGCCATGATCTGAGTGCGGTCGGTTTGGTGATAGGCATTCATATCGGAGCGATGTACCTGCCCTCGTTAATCACAGGTTTCCTCGTGGACAAAATCGGCCGCATCCGCATGTCAATCGCTTCCGGAGTCGTGCTCCTGAGTTCCGGGATTCTAGCCGCTTTGGCTCCTGCCGAATCCATGGCGTTGATCATCACGGCGCTGGCTTTGCTGGGGCTGGGTTGGAACCTTGGCTTCATCAGCGGAACGGCGCTCATCATAGATGCTACCCATCCTTCCGCCCGCGCCAGAACACAGGGAACGGTGGATGTCTTGATTGCATTAACGGGCGCATCGGGCGGCGCTTTATCCGGTATGGTGGTTGCCCATACCAGTTACGGTACACTCTCGATTGCGGGAGGTTTGCTGTCGCTGGTGATGATACCTGTTTGTTTAAGCTCGGTGAACAAGCGCAAACCTTCGTCATCCTCTAAAAACACGGCATTATAATGAAACAGCCTCCTATCGCAGTCGATAGGAGGCTGTTTTGTAATGGCCTTTAAGGCAGGATGTTGCCTGCCGCACGGTATATCGCATACCATTCTTCGCGGGTGAGCGTTACATCGCCGGCTTTAATGCAGTCCTGCAAACGACTGATATTCATCGTTCCGATGATCGGCTGCATATGTGCAGGGTGACGAAGAAGCCATGCGATGGCAATTGTAGTATTGGTTACGTTGTATTTTTCCGCAATTTCATCGATCTTCTGATTAAGCTCAGGGAACTTGTCGCTACCAAGGAATACGCCTTCAAAGAACCCGTATTGGAAAGGCGACCAAGGCTGAATCGTAATGTCGTGAAGTCGGCAGAAATCCAGCACGCTGCCATCACGGTTAACCGCGGCGTCATTCTCCATGTTGACGTTGATCCCGCTCTGTATCATGGTGGTGTTCGTGATGCTTAGCTGCAGCTGGTTGGCTACGAGCGGCTGCTTCACTGCTTTTTTCAGAAGCTGGATTTGCATCGGATTCTGGTTGGATACGCCGAAATGACGCACTTTACCGGAGCTTTCGAGTTTATCGAATGCTTCAGCCACCTCTTCAGGCTCAACTAACGCATCCGGACGGTGAAGAAGGAGTACGTCGAGATACTCGGTTTTGAGTCTTTTCAGGATGCCATCGACAGAATTCAAGATATGCTCTTTGGAGAAATCGAACATGCCCTGACGAATCCCGCATTTCGATTGCAGAATGATCTTCTCGCGGACTTCTGCATTCATATGTATCGCATCTGCAAAAATTTCCTCGCAAGCTCCGCCGCCGTATATGTCGGCATGGTCGAAGAAGTTAGCGCCTTCCTCCAGTGCGGATGACACGAAACGCTCGGCTTCCGCTTTTTCCAGCGAATTTATACGCATGCAACCAACGGCTACAACAGGTACTTCCAGTGAACTGCTTCCAAGCTTCATCGTTTTCATGATTACGGTCCTCCCATTCAAAATAGGTTGATTTTACTGTCAGTATCTAGTTTATTGTGACATGCAGGGGGCAAGGTGTACAAGCTTAAATTTGACAAGAGAGTTCGCTTGAAATAAAATGACTCATGAGTCATAAATGACTCCAGGGTCAATTTCAATGAGAAGTGGGGTGATGTGTTGAGTAAACGCGAACAGAAATTTGAGGCGAGGCAAGAGCTAATCCTTCAAACAGCTGAGCGGCTAATTACGGACAACGGTTATCATGCCATAAAAATGAGTGATATCGCAGATGCGTTAGAGATAGCAAAAGGTACATTGTATCTGCATTATAAATCCAAAGAGGAGCTTGTATTTGAGCTCATCAAACCTAAAATAATGGAATTCCGAGAGATCGTGGAATCGACGGTTAGCGAGGATTTCCATCCGGTTCAACAGGTGGAACGGATCATAGACGAAGCTTTATCCAGCTCGTTTTTTACCTTCGTGCTGACGAGTTTTCCGGATATGGGTGCCATCTTCGCGGATGCAAAGGCTAAAGAGCTCCAGAACGTTCAGGATGAAGTGATCGCCTGTTTTGAGCGAATCATTGAGCGAGGGAAGAAGGAGCGGGTGTTCACCGAAGATTTGCCGACGCATTTCTCTGCCTTGCAGCTTATGCAATTACTGGATCCCCTCGTGTTCTCCATCCTGGTCAGGGAAGATGGCATGTCACATGCAGATTTTGTGAAGTATACTACGCTTCATTATTTGAACAGCATTCGAGCATAAGGAGTGACATTGGAATGGAATGTAATCCGGCACACAACCAAACGTTGATGACGATTGAAACGGCGGAACAATGGGTGGATCGATCCAATCATAAAGATCTGGAAGGATTGCTTGGCTTAACCGCACCCCAAATTGAGATTGCAGGTCCACGAGGGGCCGGGTTCATGAATAATGCGGACTTGGAGGAGTGGCTGGAACGAGTGAATCTGCAGCTGGCTACGATAAACCGTTACGCCAAGGATGAGTGGATCGTACTGGAGCAGCATGGGACTTGGCTTGATGAGGATGGCCGTATCAAGGGTGAAGCGATCGTATTTACGGTGTTGCACGTAAAGGACCGCAAGGTGCATTCTCTGGCTCGCTATGATGGGAAAGAACAAGCGTTTAAAGCCAGCGGATTGAGCGAAGAGGATATGGTCGGTTAAACGATAACCATTAACGCCTTAAGGAAAAAGTTAGCGGTAGTTGGGATGCGTAAGCAGGTGCGCATGATGTTACCCCTGACTACCGCTTCATATCCTAGTAGTTTTATAACAGCGCTTTGACTTTCCGAATAACGATACGACTGTGAGGAAGAGACGGCATATCGTGAAAGCTGAAGCTTACGTCCTGTACAGGCACTTCATAACTCATCTTGTTCGCGAGGAAGTCCAGACTCTCCTTCATGATCTCGAGCGTAATCCACTCCCCGGCACAGCGATGCCCCGTATGATGATCTCCGCCTCCTTGAGGGATGAAGTTAAAGGGGCTCCCGTTCCAATCGTCGAAACGATCCGGCTTGAACAGCTCCGGCTGCTCCCACAGACCGGGATGATGATTCGTTCCGTATAAGTCGAGGATCGTGAGCACGCCTTTATCAAATGCATATCCGTTCCAGGTAAAATCCTTCCGTGCACGCGCAGGCGCAAAGGGGAAGAATGGGTAGAACCGCCGCGGTTTCCTTATCCAGGAGTTCACCCCTAAGATTGCGGTGCCAGGACATCGTATGCAGGGTACTGCCCTGCTTCGGTTCTATCGTTCCACTGCGCACGTCAACTACGAGCTCTTGCATCCATTTTTCCGCTTTAGCCCGGGCATGTCTTCCTTTCCTATGCTTGATTCCAAAAGCGGCTGTAGCTTCGATCATAGCAGCTAGCCAGCCCGTTTTCTCTTTCACTTCAGCTTCAGGAAGCGATACAGCCGCCCACTCACAGGCCACCCGGCATAACATTTCTTGAGCTTCCTCATAAATCTCGACGTTATCCTCGGATTCCCATCGACTTACAGCCAGTTCCCAATGTTTACGGGTGATTTCTCTCATGCTGCGAAGAGCTTCCCTGGACATCAAGGACATGAACATCGCTTTGCGATGATGATGCTCTTGGTCATCCAGCGTCTGTACACCGTCTTCACCGAACAGGGTTTTCAGCACGCGTTTCGGCGCTGCACCCGTTCTCATCCGATTTGAACATTACTCTCATGTCTAAAGACTGGCCCATCTCGAGTTGAAATATTGGGTCTATCCTTTGCAGGATTCTCATGCTAGCGCGAGAATTCAATTAGATGTACATAACGAAAAATGAAGCAGGAGGGTGAGGATCGTGACAGCAGAAGTAACCAAAGTATATAAAGAACATATCCCGTCAACACGTTTGATCGGCAAACGGTATTCCGATGAGCACCGGAATGCGGCAGGAAGCTTCGCGGACCGATGGGATGAATGGTCCGCCAATGGCTGGTTCGAAGAGATCGGCAAGCTTGGCGCACTGCCTGAATCTGAGGGTTCTTCATACGGAATCATGCGAATGAGCGGAAATCAGTTTGAATATTGGATCGGGATGCTGTTCCCGGAGCACACGGAAGTTCCGGACGGATTTGATTATGCGGATCTGGCGGAAGGCGATGTGGGGATCTGTTGGTTATACGGCAATAGGGATAACGGTGAGCTCTTCGGTATGGAACCCCATAACGCATGTATGGCTAAAATTGCCGAACAAGGCTGGATCTTGGACGAGAACCCGTGGTTCTTCGAACGCTATCACCATATCCGTTTCATGACGCCGGACGAACAGGGGAATGTCATATTGGACTACGGTGTTTATGTGAAATGAGACAAACCATTCGCTTTGTATGAATGAGAGCCACTCGATGGAGTGGCTCTTATTTATTCTTCTGATTCAGTTATGTAAACTACACGCCAGAACCTGATCGCCAGAATTTGTATGTTTCGATGCTTGTTGGCCATTTGTTGGTAAGGCGAGAGGGCGATTGGTACAGGTAATAACGGTATATGCCTTGCGGTTTTGAACTGTTTATAAAGCTGGCTGCCATTATATCACTCTCCTATTCTGTGAAGATGATTTCATATAACATATTAGAGCATGTAAACTATAAATAGAGGTAACGGCATTATAACTCAATCCACTTTAAATTTTCCATAATAGGAGGGCATCAAGATGAAAGAGGGATGGGAACGCTCAGTTCCGCCGATGCAACTAGACATCACACAAATTCATGATATGATGGCACCCGTATTCCCCGGTAAAAAAGTAGCAGCCGCTGAACGGATCGGTACCGGACTTAGCAATACCAACTACAAAATTCGTCTGGAAGACAGTGCAGAGCCTTACGTGCTGCGCTTATTCAGGAAAGGTCGTGAGATTGCCGACAAAGAACTGGCTATCATTCGAAAGGTACGCCCAACCGTTCCTGTTGCTGATTATCTCTATGCCGATATGACCTGCAGCGTATTCGATAAACCATGGGCGGTAATGGAGTGGAAGGAAGGCGATCTTCTTCGTGATGTAATGCGCGACGGAAGCGAGCAGGATCTCATCGCCGCTGCAGCCTCCGCTGGACGCATTCTCGCCAACATACACAAGCACACATTTACGGAGTCCGGTTTCTTCAATGAGGACATGACAGTCCAGGATCCGATGAGGATGGACGGGGAACGGTTTCTCGCATTTATTGAACAAAGCCTCTTTCAGGATCCATGCGGCCAATGGCTCGGGGAAGAGCTGGCTCATTCGGTATGGTCCTTCAGTCGAACGTACAGTCATTTATTGTCGGAGATTGAGGATACACCCGTGCTTGTTCACTCGGACTATAACGGCTTAAATATATTAATGCGGAATGGTGCTGGAGGATGTGAGGTTTCGGCAGTGCTTGATTGGGAGGAGGCTTTTTCATGGAACCGATACGTAGATATAGCCAATATGCTTCGATACGAACGCGATGGATCTGTATTTGAAAAGAACTTTATTCGTGCATATCGTGAGGAAGGAGTGGTTCTGCATGATCACTGGAAAATCCTATCCAAGCTTGAGGATCTGGTTGCCTTGTGCGATATGTTAACCCATTCCAGCTTGGCCACGCCCAATCGAATGCATGATCTACAGCGTTTGATTGCGGAAACCGTTCAGGTTACGAATGGCTGAGGTTTTTTTTGATTCGTAAATCAAAATAAAGAAATTGGATTGCATTATAGATCTTATTTGTCTATAATGGATGTCATAAGTCTATAATAATATTTGTCCATGGCAATCTTCCTTGGGCATGGAGAAATAAACAAGAAGTCATGTCTTCTTGCGCCCTTATTATGGACATTAAAGATCCAGAAAGGTGTTGGTATAAATGAGTGAACAAATGCATGATGTCCTTATTATTGGCGGGGGACCGGCAGGTTTGAATGCTGCGTTGGTATTGGGGAGAGCGAGAAAACATGTGGTGCTGATCGATGAAGGGAAGCCGCGTAATAGAGTTACCCGCGAGTCCCATGGTTTTCTCACCCGTGATGGCATTAGCCCATCAGAATTTCGCAGGATCGCAAGGGAACAGATTAGCGTTTACCCCTCTGTAAGTTTTGTAGAGGATACTGCCGCTTCGGTTACAGGTGTTGATGGTGATTTTCAAATTACAACAGGGCAAGGGACGGTATACCGCAGTAAAAAGCTCCTCTTTGCCGTCGGGAAGAAGGATAGCCCCTTGGATATTAACGGATTGGCAGACGTATATGGAAAAAGTGCCTTCGTCTGTCCATATTGCGATGGATGGGAACTGCGAGATCAGCCGCTTGTCGTGATTGCCAAGGGTGCGGGTGCAGCGCACTTTGCCAAAGTCATTGCAGGTTGGAGTGATCATTATACAATTTGTACCCATGGACCGGATGAACTGACGGATGAACAACGACAAGAATTGGAGGAGCATAACATCCCCGTATTTAGCTCCCCGATTCATCGCATTGAGTCGAACGAAGGGATGGTACGGCAAGTCGTGCTGGAGGATGGAAAGGTTATTCCTTGCACGGGCATCTTTTTCGCGCCGAAGCTGGTCTCCGGCTCTGAATTGCCGGCCGCGATCGGCTGTCAAATCAATGAAGCCGGAAGCGTGGTCATTGATTCCTTCGGTAAAACGAGTGTGCCAGGCGTCTACAGTGCCGGTGATGCAGCCACCGAAATGTATCAGGCCATTGCCGCCGCTTCGATGGGAGCAATGGCTGCGGCAGCCATCAATGGTGAGCTGCTTAACGAACGCTGGAATCATTAAAACATGAATATGCGAAAGGCAGGCTTGGTTAGAATCCATGTCTGCCTTTTTTATATCCGTAGGGGATTTTTTGATTATAAATGATTCTTACACTCCGGGGTGGTACCGTTTTTGGGTATGATGGAGTCATCAAGTAAAAGGAAGGGTGTTTGGAATGAGAAAAACAATCGAGTACATCATGAATCAAGTTTGGAGGGATATGAGCATTTAACCCTCCAACATTATGGAGGAGATATATTTGAATTCTCGAACCAAGAAATTTTTGTCCTATTATAAACCGTACCTTGGGTTGTTATTTGCAGACTTGGCATGTGCTTTTGTTGTTTCGGCAATTACACTGATGCTTCCGCTGTGTATAAGGTATATCACTATTAACGTGTTGGAAGGGGATTCCCCGAATCCGCTGACCCAAATCTATGCAGTGGGTGCTGTCATGCTGGCGATGGTCCTCATTCATACTTTCTGCGATATGTTCATCTCCTATAAAGGACATATGATGGGGGCTTATATGGAGAGTGACATGAGACGGGAACTGTTTGACCATTTTCAGAAGCTGTCTTTTGGTTTCTACGATGAGAACAAAACAGGGCAGCTCATGACCCGCACCACCAATGACATTCTATCGCTAACCGAATTGTATCACCATGGGCCCGAAGATATCGTCATTTCCGTTCTGAAGTTCCTGGGTGCATTCATCATCTTAATGTATATTGACGTGAAGCTTACCCTGATCGTGTTTCTTTTTCTGCCGGTCATGGCTGTGTTTGCTTTTTATTTTAATAAGAAGATGAATGTGGCGCTGCGGGTTAGCAAGGATCGGATCGGGGATATCAACGCCCAGGTCGAGGATTCTCTATCGGGTATCCGCGTGGTGAAGTCGTTTACGAATGAACATGTGGAGAGGAAAAAGTTCGCTTATGCTAACGGGCGGTTCGTTGACAGCAGAAGGGAAGGGTATAAGAGTGAAACCTACTTTCACGAAGGGTTGGTCGGGTTTACCCAACTCATTACCATAGCGGTCATTGTGTTTGGCGGAGCCGCAATCGTGGATGCCTCGCTGGAACTGGCGGATTTGCTGACCTTTTTCTTGTGCATCGGCATTCTGATTGAACCGATCCAGAGACTGGTTAATTTCGCCAGGCTGTATCAGGAGGGCATTACGGGATTCGACCGGTTCATGGAGATTCTGGAGGTAGAGCCGGATATCGAGGATTCTGTTGATGCTGCGGCCATCACGCAGGTTCAGGGGAATATCACATTTCAGAACGTCAGCTTCCGATACAAAGATAACTATGGCTATGTGCTGAAACATGTATCGCTGGACATTAAGCCCGGCGAGTATGTGGCATTGGTAGGTCCCTCCGGCGTCGGGAAGACGACATTGTGTTCGTTGATTCCGCGTTTTTATGAAGTAAGTGAAGGACGCATTATGCTGGATGGACGCGATATCCGGGATATCACGCAGCACTCGTTAAGGAGGCATATCGGGATTGTTCAGCAGGATGTATATTTGTTTGCGGGAACCGTCTTTGATAACATCCGATATGGCAATATGGAGGCCAGCGAGGAGGAAATCATCGAAGCAGCGAAAAGAGCGAATGCCCATGATTTCATCATGGCACTGCCGGACGGTTACGATACGGATATCGGGCAGCGCGGCGTCAAGCTGTCCGGAGGACAGAAGCAGCGGCTCAGCATTGCACGCGTGTTCCTGAAGAATCCGCCGATTCTTATTTTTGATGAAGCGACCAGTTCCCTGGATAATGAAAGCGAGCGAGCCGTCCAGGAGTCGCTGGAACGGTTGAGCAATAATCGCACAACGCTTGTCATCGCTCATCGCCTGACAACGGTACGGAATGCGCAGCGAATCGTCGTGTTATCCGAGGACGGAATTGAGGAACAGGGCACGCATGATGAATTAATTGCCCGTCAAGGCCCTTATGCGAATTTATATAATATGCAATTAACCATATAAGCAGGAAGAAAGGCGATTTGTGAACGGTTTATACACCGTCAGCAAATCGCCTTTGTCTGTTGTTGGATCAATCTATAGATTCAGTTGTTGCGTTGTCCTGTTCCAATCCGAAACCGAATTTATCCTTGAAGCGTTTTTCCAGGCTGCTGGTCTTCCACTTCCTTGATTGCATTGTCCTCGTCTTGCACTTTCTCCTTCGATGAACTAAACCATCCGATAACGGCAATCAGCACAAGAACAATATAGAAGGATGCCTTCCAGATCGAGCTTTCCGGGAAGTGATGGTCGATAAGGGCAACATCCGGATGCGCAAGGGTGATGACTGCAAGTTTGACCCCAACCCAACCGACAATGAGGAATGCTGCCACTTCAAGTCCGGGGCGCTGCTGCAGCAGCTTCACGAAGTAGGATGCCGCAAAACGCATGATGATCAGACCAATGAATCCTCCCAGGAAGATGACGATGAACTGACCTCCGTCCAGGCCGCCGATGTTCGCCAGACCGCTTGGCGGCAGTGCTACAGCCAGTGCTACGGCTGCAAGTATCGAGTCTACAGCAAACGCGATGTCTGCAACTTCCACTTTGAAGACGGTCATCCAGAAGCCGGATTGCTTCTTGGGTTTGTCCGGTTGCGGCTTGGCGTCTTCCGTTGGTTTCTTGCCTTTGATAAAGTGTTTCAATGTGTGATTGATCGAAATGTAGAGAAGATAGAGTGCGCCAATAGCTTGCACCTGCCATACGTCCACCAGGAACGAGATTAAGAACAGCGAACCAATGCGGAAGACGAACGCTCCGAGCAACCCGTAAAATAAAGCCTTTTTACGCTGAGTCTCAGGTAAATGCTTCACCATAATGGCAAGGACCAGCGCATTATCTGCTGCGAGCAACCCTTCCAGTGCGATGAGCACCAACAGTACCCACCCATACTCCAATAAAAGCTCCATACCAATTCCTCCTAGTTGTATAATTGAAGGCACAAAAAGGACCTCCACCGGCAGGTGAAGGTCCTCCATAATCAAAAAGAGACCTTCACCACAGAGTGTGGTAAAGGTCTCGCAAACAACGTATCGTTGCCAACAAAGCCGGGGAACTTTCCCGGAATGACGACTTTGTTGTATCAGCTACTCCCCTTTAATCACGTTCCTGCATAACTGATATCGTCATCAGTTAAGCCGTGATATAAAGATATAAATTTTTGAGGAATAAGTCAAGCTTTTTTACTTGAATTCAGCAGAATACGTCTCCATTGGAATGGGTCTATTCTTGATGGTAGAGCGTCGTCTCACTTTTACATTAACGCTCGATAATACAACACTAAGGAACACAAGGGCAGCACCCACATATTGATTGGAATTCATGATCTCGTGAGCAAACCAGAATCCGACCAATGCCGCGAATACAGGCTCCAGGGAGAATACAAGTCCCGTCCGGGTAGCGGTTGTATATTTTTGGGCGATCGTCTGGAAGATGAACCCGATTGCGGTGCATACCACGCTAAGAACAAGGACAGCAATCCACGAGTGGGTCGTGCTTGGCCATACTGGAGTTTCAAAGAGCAGAGATGAGATGAACGCATACAATCCCGTGAACCCAAGCTGCAGGATGCCGAGGCTTAGCGTATCAACCTTCTGCGCGGCAGTGCTTACCATATTGATATGGAGCGCATAACATAATGCCGCCGCTATGCAGAACAGATCACCAATCTTAAATGTGAAAGGAAGCTGGATGGTTAACAGCGCGATGCCGGTTAAGGCTAGCAAAATACTGACAACCACTTTGTTCTCTATTTTTTTCTTAAATAGAAACGTATGTAATAAGGGGACAAACACCACCGTTAGACTGACCAGAAATCCGGCATTGGATGTGGTCGTGGTCTTCAGACCCAAGGTAAGCGCCGTGAACATGATAAATAATATAAAGCCCAGGAGCATGGCATACCGAATCGTTTTTACGTTAACCTGGCGCAAGCGGGGGAGAAAAATCACTCCTGCAAGTATAAAGGCCAATCCAAAGCGTAGGGCTATCAAATTAAACTCTCCCAGCGAATCCAGTCCCATTTTCATAAAAAGATAGGACGAGCCCCAACAAATGGTGATGAACAAAATCATAAGATCGGCCTTCAGCGGTTTCAAGTTCTTTTTTCCTCCTTCAAGTGATTGAACAGAATCAGTATACTCACGTACAATAGACAAGTAAAACGAATGTTTCTAATAATAAATATGAGTAAAATTCATGTAATAAACGATCAGGAGGAATTCCCTTGAGTATAAATAAATTTAAAGTTCTATTAAAAGTGGTCGAGCTCGGAAGCTTGACCAAAGCCGCCGAAGTGATGGGATTTACGCAGTCCGGTGTCAGCCATATGATCAACAGCCTGGAGGATGAATTCGGCTTCTCGTTGCTGATCCGGAACCGCTCGGGCGCCAAGTTGACAACCAATGGCGAAGAGATTCTGAAGACGATGCGGGAAATTTTGAAATGGAACGAACATTTGGAGCAGCAGGTGGCTTCCATTCATGGAATCGAGCTGGGAACCATTCACATTGGTACCTTCACCAGCGTCGGCGTTCACTGGCTGCCCGGCATTATTCAGGATTTCCAGCGGGATTATCCCCATATCGAGATTCGTTTGGTTGAAGGAGATTATCGGGAAATTGAGGATTGGATCGCGGAGGGCAAGATTGATTGCGGGTTCCTGTCACTTCCAACGTCGGATATATTTGATGCGATTCCCCTGCACCAAGACCCGATGCTTGTATTGCTGCCAATGGAACATCCGCTCCGTTCGGAGGATTCGATTACATTGTCCCAGATTGAGAATGAACCGTTTATTATGCCCAGCCAAGGTTCCGATTATGATGTGAACCGAATGCTGGAGAAGGCCCGGATCAAGCCGGCTATCAAATATACGCTTGGTGACGATTATGCCATTATGGCCATGGTCGAGAAGGGCCTGGGCATCAGCATTCTTCCAGAACTTGTGCTGCGAGGGCAGCAACGGAATATACGGTTGATCGAATTGAAGGAGAAGAGTTTCAGATCGCTCGGCATTGCCGTAAACTCCATGCGGGAAATATCTCCAGCTACGAAGCGATTCTTGAATTATGTTAAGAGCTACCCCAAGCTGTAGCTGCGATAGCGACGCTAAATGAGACTCATACCCGGCATCCAGACGCTATTAGAGGCAGGAGCTTCGTTCATCATATTACACTACATAAAATAATGGGTGTCACAAAATCGCTTGTTGGGATTGTTATATAGGTAAACAGAGAAGGAGGTGAGCTCGCTTGCAGCCAACCATCCCCGGGGAAGCGGAAGGAAGAAGAGAAGCCATTGAAGCGGTTGTAGAACAAGTCAAAGTAGGAGATAAACACGCATACCAAGCGATCATCCTCCAGTTTGAGCGGCAGATGTACACGTACTGCTACTATATTCTGAAAAATCATGCGGAGACTGAAGATGCGGTACAAGAAATTTTTATTCGTGCCTATGAACATCTTCATCAGTACAAGAGACAAGTGTCTTTCTCCGCCTGGTTGTATAAAATGGCCTATCATCATCTGATCAACATCAAAAAAAAGCAGAGCCGTTTTCTTAACCTGATCGAGCATTACAAGGAACAGCAGCCGGTTATGCAAATATCTCAGCATGAGCCGATTGTGTACGAGCTGTTAACCTACTTGACAGCAGAAGAACGACACATATTGCTGCTGAAGGCGGTTGAACAGTATACCTTTGAGGAAATCAGCGACATTATGGGACTTAAGTCGGCAACGATACGAAAGAAGTATGAACGGTTACGACGTAAACTGATAGACCGAATAAGCAAAAAAGGAGAGGTAGCACGTGGGACAATTGCCGAAACAAACGGAATTCGCTGAAATGAATGTACTTGAAGAAATGATACGCGAATCGTCTTTACCGAAGAATAGTTTGAGCTATCAAATCATGAACAGGATTGGAGAACGTGAAATGACAAGAGCATCATCCAAACGGAAACCGAGTGGTTTAAAAAGAACGATACTCGTTGCATCCGCGGCAGCAGTGTTGGGAGGAACCGTGATCGGGTCAGGATTTGTATCGCCGGTGATGGCGGCAAACCTGAAGCAAATCCCAGTGATCGGCGTGCTATTCAAAGGAACCAGCGAAGAAGCAGTTCATACCGCTATAAAGCAAGGAATTCTATCCGAACCTAACTTGAGCGTGACTCACGATGGCGTGACTTTGAAGATAGCTAACCTTCTATATGATGGAACCCGGCTGTCCTTTATACTGGAGCGCGAGGGAGTGGATTTGCCGAATACAGCTTCTCCGTATATAGGCGAAGATGAAACAATAATTGGTAATCCCGATAGCGAATTTATCAAGTCGAGGAAAGTAGCCAAGGAAGACCAGGTGAAAGGATATATCGAAAGACCGCGAATCCTGGTGGATGGACGAGATGTGGAGTATGGAGAAGGGATCTTCGGAACCCATCCCTCAAAGGACAACGCCTATTTGGTTGAGCTTACCAAGGGCTTGGAATTGCCTGATCAATTCGAGCTGACTATTCAGGCCAACGTAACTCAAGTGAATGAAACCTTCGAATTCAAGGTCCCAGTGAATGTCGATAAAAAATCGGTTGTCGTGAAGCCAAACGATGCTACGAAATCGGATGGACAATTCAGTTATACCGTCAAGCAATTGGATATTTCACCGGTATCGACCCGTCTGGTTCTGGACAGTCAAGGTCCGGTTCCAGCTTCACCAGAGCAATCAGGCGATTACAGCGCGAGCATGGTCTATTATGAGCTTGTGGATGATCAAGGAAATGTTCTGAACCAAATAAAATTCGGTTACTTCCATAGCGAACCCAAAACCGAATACCATATCGATGAACTGTACAGTCCTATTAACGGAACTCCGAAATCCATAACAATTAAGCCGTTTACCCTGACCGTAAACAACAAGGATTGGAGCGTAGTCGGTCATGGAAAGAACAGCCACGGGGATAAAACATATCTGAAGGAACTGGAAATGACCATTCCGATTAAGCCATAATAACGTGTAAGTACAGAAGAGGCTCGCATATGCTGCGGGCCTCTTCTTTATTAACTCCACGAATGTTATGTTTCGGCTCGATAGGTTTTGCCTAAAGAATGGCCGAGACCATAATAATGCCGGAAATTATATATGAGCGGACTCCATTTTCCAGGATCAATATGATGTTCATCCAGGATGATGTCGCTATGGGCGTGTACATGGATCGCCTGCGTTTCGACAATGGCAAACATGGAAGAATAGTCAGGAACCCGAATGTTTTTCACTGTCGCCTCGATTTGAATAGGACACTCCATGATGCGAGTAGGCTTTACGGTGACGGAATCCGCAGGAGTTAATCCACTTGTCGCATACTTATCTTTTTCATAAGTAAATCCGTTCTTTGCCTTATAATCAGGAACCGGATATTTTCCTGTATGAGGGGCTAATTTCTCAACATTCTCCCATAAGGAAGGGTCGGGAATGTTGATGACACATTCCGGGTGCCTTTCCAAGTTCTCTATCGCTTTACCCCCGAGTCCGATCCCTAGAATGATATATTCTCCTAGCGCCCAGGATGAGGAGATCGGGCTAATATTTACGGTGTCATCTTCGTTTAGGGTGTTGAGCAAAATAACCGGGGTTCCATAGTATAGGATTTTCGGTTTAATGATGTCCGAGTTGATCATGCCTGTCATTTTCTTCATAAAAATGTTCCTCCCATTAACTGTTCTATCCCAAATCATTGTAAAATAGAAAAGGTTCGATGCTCATCGAAATATGGATTACATCAGGAGGGATAGAGATGAATGCGAATTCGAACATAGCACAAGTAGCCTCACTCGTAAGCGATGCTTCGAGAGCGGCCATTTTAACCGTCTTATTGGATGGGCGATATCATCCTGCAAGCGAGCTGGCGTACATGGCAAAAATCAAACCGCAAACGGCAAGCTTCCATTTATCGAAAATGGTAGCGGCGAATCTGGTCACCGTCGAAGAACAGGGAAGACATCGTTATTACGGAATACGAAACCAGGAGGTTGCCCAAATCCTGGAGACTCTTCTATCGATAACGCCGCCTGTCGAAATAAGATCATTAAACCAAGCTACGGAGCACGAAGCCATACGTCAGGCAAGAACTTGTTACGATCATCTTGCAGGGAGCTTGGGAATCCAATTGACCAACTCGCTGCTTAGCGCAGGGGTCATATCCGAAACGGAAAATCAATTTACGGTTACAGAAAAAGGGGAAGAATTCTTTAAGGCATTTCAGATTGATCTGGAACAAGTCAAGCGAAAACGACGCGCCTTCACGCATCGATGCTTGGATTGGAGTGAAAGACGCCATCACCTTGCCGGCGCATTAGGCCATGCCTTGCTTGAAAGGTTATTGGAGTTAAATTGGATACAACGCCTGCCAAGAACAAGGGCCATAACCATCACGCCTGAAGGCAAGAAGGGATTGAAAGAAACATTCCAGATTGATATGGAGTAGGAACGGGGAAAGGGCTGCGGTATAGACTTATGGTCGCTGAAAGACCTATGGTACCCGAAAAATAAAAAGGACTGCCCTCGCCTCATCGGAAGATGAAGGGGACAGTCCTTGGATCAGAGATTAACGCAGTGTTTTCAATGCTCTGCTCCATGCCAACACTTGGTCAAGCATGCCATTCAGGTTGACGAGATGAAGATCAGCCGGTTTGAACACAGAGCCATTCTCGAAATCAGTGAATAACGAAAGTGCTGGGTGTACACGAACATCCGCTACGGACAATTCGCCCAGAATTCCACGCAGATGTTCGGCAGCACGAGCGCCGCCAACAGAACCGTAACTCACGATACCTGCTGCTTTATTGTTCCATGGCTCACGAGCAAAATCGAGTGCATTTTTCAAAGAGGCAGAGATGCTGTGGTTGTATTCTTGTACGATGAATACAAAACCGTCAAGACTATTCAGCTTATTGTTCCAAGCGGTAGCTTGCTCTGTAGCATCAGCTTCGCCCAAAAGCGGGAGCTTGTAATCAGCGATATCTACGATCTCGTAGTTTGCATCTCCGCGTTCATCAGCGATACGTTTAACCCATTCACCTACTTGTGGGCTCAAACGGCCTTGACGGGTACTTCCCAAAATGATACCGATGTTCAATTTAGACATTCTTGTTACCTCCCGATTATTTGAAATTTATTTTTACCGTGATGTGTTTGTTATTTTGCATGAGCTAATCATAATCTCAGGGGGTTAACTTTGTCAAGTAGCTTACAAAAAGTTCGTGAAAAATATTCTGATTTTTTGTGTATCTAAATACGGTTGGATATATGCCTGAAATCGGACGGTGTTTTGTACCGTATAGGCAGCAGCAATGTTATACTGATCATATATCCTGGAACAACATTCTGAACCGGGATAAACGGTAATTCAGCAACAAAAGTACATATAAAGATTGGAGAGGTGAAGCAAGTATGGAACTCAGACAATTAAGATCCGACGAGTTTGAGATCAGCACAAAATTATCCGAATATGCCTTTCAATATACACTGACACCGGAGCAGCGAGAATCCAGTCAAAAGCATTTTAAACCTGAACGCTTCTGGGGGATTTTTGATGGAGAAGAGCTGCAAGCGAAGCTGACCATCATCCCGCTGCAAGTTTATATGCATGGAAACCTTTTCGATATGGGCGGTATTGCCGGTGTGGCAACCTGGCCCGAGAACCGCAGACAGGGGCATGTATCCACCTTGCTCAAGCATGCATTGCAAGAGATGAAGGGCAAAGGCCAGACCCTTTCCTTCCTGCATCCATTCTCGATCCCGTTCTATCGTAAATTTGGCTGGGAGCTGTACGCGGAATATAAAAAGTACATCATCCCGGTATCTAAATTCCCGCGTAAAGTGGAAGTGCCTGGCCGCATTGTAAGAGGCGTTACCGATATTCCAACACTGGACGGCATGTATCAAGCCTATGCCAGCCGCTATAACGGTACGCTTGTGCGGGATGACACTTGGTGGACAAGATTCGTGCTGCAGGGGGACAGTCACAGCGTTGTTTATTATTCAGCGGAGGGCAAACCGACGGGCTACGCGTTATATGAGCTCAAAGACAAAGATCTCGTGTGCGACGAATTTGTGTACCTGAATGAAGAAGCCCGAAACGCACTCTGGACCTTTTTTGGAAACCATGATTCCAGGATTGAGCAGGTTACGATGACGATGGTACCTGGGGATGATCAGCTGCCGTTCATGCTGCCGGATCCACGCGTTACCCAGGAAATCGTCCCATACTTCATGGCCCGTATCGTAGATTTGAAATCCTTTGTGGAGCAGTACGCTTTTGAAGCGCATCAGGAAGCCGTAATGACCATAGAGGTGGAAGATTCCGTTGCGCCTTGGAATGCGGGCAGATGGAGGTTATCAGTTAATCAAGAGGGGAAAGCGGAGTTGTCGGAGCTTCCGACCGATCAAGGGGAGCAGGCTGATCTGACCACCAATATTCAGACGTTATCGGCGCTGTTTACGGGATACAAAAGGCCGCAGGCGCTGCATGCCGTTCACCGGCTATCAGGAAATCCAAAGGCCATGACACAGTTGGAGACGATGATCCCCGCGGGTCAAACCTACCTCATGGATTTCTTTTGAGAAAGGGAGAAGACTTGGTGATTCGCAGACTGTTGCCTGAAGAACTGGGGCGTCTCTTAGAAACGATAAACCGAGAGCAGCATTTCTTATATTATTCCTATCTGACGTTCCGGAAAAATCATACCGTTCACTATGGGCAGTTCTCAGAATGTGGAGAGCTTCTGGGTGTTACAGCCTTCCTGAAAGGTCTGCCTTTCTACGCCTTTTCGTTTTATCCACTTCAGACATCATTTCGATTTCGGTCCGTGCTGACCCGAATGAAACGAGATTTGGAATTACCCGATGGGGCAATAGGGAGCTTTATCGTGAATGAGGATGAATGGGAGGGTCTGAACCCTGAGATTGATGTGATGAAACCTCCCGCAGGTATCCTTCTCATGAAGCATCGGCAACTTGAAGATTTGCCGTTAGGGGATGACGAGGTGTTTCGTTTAGACCCCTCATACTTTGACCTGATCGAGTCAAAGATGGCGGAGTTTCATTCGATGGCTTTTGCAAGGGAAGAGCTTCAAAATCCGTTTTATGGGGTTGTTCAGGATCGGAAGCTCATCGCTGTCGGCGGATATCATATTTATAGCGATGATTATGTGGAGCTTGGCAATATCGGCACGGATGCGGCGTGGAGAAGACAAGGGTACGGCAAGAAAGTGTGCGCGGAATTGACCCGTAAGGGGCGTGCAATCACTCCCGATGTGTATCTGAATGTGCTGGAAGAGAATCTAAGCGCGGTACGTTTATATCAGTCCCTAGGATATGGTACGGTGTGCAAACAATATATCGTTGAATTCGCACTGTAGTTAGTAGAGACGAACCAAAAAAGCCTGACAAATCAGGCTTTTTTGGTTTTTCATTAGACGTACAGGTTCAATCCTGAACCTCCCGTTTGGAATAAACATAAAGCTTCCCGTCATCTCCATATTCCGCATAAGCGATATCTTCCAGGGAGTCAAAACCTTGTTCCCGCGCTTTCGATTGGATCACGCTCTGTTTAATGTGCTTGCCGAGCATCGATTCCTCGAGCAGCTTTCCCTTGTCGATGACCGTTACCGTAAAGGTGTCCGGCTTGGCTTCCATGCCCATGTCCTGGGCCGTAGGCGGCTCGTACTCGGGTTTGCGCATGACAGACAGCGATCCGTCCGTTTCCAGAATGGCGTATTTAACTTCAGTTAACGAGAAAATGCTTTGCCGTCTCAGCATGGATAACAGCTGTTTATATTCCATATCGTATTTATTTAGCAATTTTTGGTTGAGTTTACCGTTATCGATCAGAAGCACCGCCCGGCCTTCCGTTAAATATCCGAACTTAACAAAGTAGGTGGTTGCCTTCTCGAAGAGGTAAGACATCGTCGTCCAAAGCGCAAGCGCGAATAACAAATGATATAGGTTTACCTTATCATCATAGAGGCTTGCCCCGACGATTTCACTCAGAATTAAGGAAGACAAGAAGTCAAGCGGTGTAAGCTGGCTGATGGTTTTTCTCCCCGTAACAAAAGTGATGATCCATAACCCGAAAAAGCTGATGATCAGTTTGACTCCTAAATCGATAACCATATCCATGGACAACCCTCCTTCAGCGTTAATGTCATATGGTAAGATATTAAACGCTTTGGCTTCAAGCAGAAACAAGGGAGATTTAACCGATCATTTCGAATGTCGTCGATTTACTGGAGCAAATTCCTCCATGATCCCCTTAAACCTTACTATTTTACGTTAACCACTTGAAAGCGACGCGACGTCATCTTGTAAGATGTATTTTGTCATAGAAAATTACGGCCTACGTCATAAATGCATACAGAGGGAGATGGACGGAATGAATAAGGGAGATGTCATTATTTACGCTTGCGTCATCATTGGAGCGGGTATCGGTTTAGCGCTGGGCAGTGCCTTTCCAGGAGTTCTTGTCGGTTTAGGTGTTGGGTATTTGATTAAAATATCTTTGAACAATGAAGAAAAGTGAACATGATAGAGATGTTGACATAGTTTGTATTAGAGGAGACAGTAAGTTATCCATATTGACATGGATCTATCAGTCAGATTAATGTTTGACAATTAGAAAAAACTGACTTATAGTACTTTACTATCAGCAACGATCAAAGACATGATTCTTGAAACAACCTGCCCAGAGAGGGAAGTGATTGGTGAAAGCTTCCTCCGTGATTGCTTCTTGAATTACCCCTTTGTAGCTGTGTTTTTGAACCCTGATCGGTCGTTCGACTATCGAGATATGGTACTAGAAAACACCGAATCATCCCCGTTACCGGATGTCTGAATGAGGATCCAAAAGAGCACGCTGGCAGTATGAGCGCTTGCCATTTTCGGATCAAATTAGGGTGGAACCACGAGCTGAACGCACTCGTCCCTTAGGGATCGAGTGCTTTTTTGCGTTCAATCAAAATTTGATGGAGGGATAACAATGTCAATTATAGTAACGCTGCCGGACGGAAGCCAAAGGGAGTATCCCGCACAAACGACGATGAGCCAGATCGCGGAATCCATTCATTCAGGTCTTAGGAAACAGGCTGTTGCAGCCAAAGTGAATGGGAAACTCGTGGATTTGAATCATGAGCTGCGTCAGGATGCGGAAGTAAGTATCATCACGCTGGATTCTGAGGATGGATTGTTCGTGTATCGGCACAGCGCGGCTCATCTGATGGCCCAGGCCGTTAAACGGATCTATGGCAGCCAGTCTGTCCATTTTGGGGTAGGACCTGTCATTGAGGATGGTTTTTATTACGATATGGATCTGGGGCATTCGATTACAACCGATGACTTGATTGCCATTGAGCGAGAAATGCAGAGGATCGTTCAGGAAGACCTGCCGATTATTCGCAGGGAGGTTGGTCGTCAGGAGGCCGAACGTATTTTCAAAGATGACCCATACAAGATGGAGCTGATCCGTGAATTGCCGGAGGACGAGGTCATTTCGGTGTATGAGCAGGGGGAATTCGTTGATTTGTGCAGGGGGCCGCATCTTCCATCAACGGGTAGAATCAAGGCATTCAAATTAATGAGTGTGGCGGGAGCTTATTGGCGGGGGAACTCGGATAATAAAATGCTGCAACGGATATACGGAACAGCGTTTCCCAAGAAGTCGCAGCTCGAGGAGCATCTGTTGCTGCTTGAAGAGGCCAAGAAACGGGATCATCGGAAGCTGGGAAAAGAGCTGGGGCTCTTTATGTTCTCGGAGGAAGCACCGGGCATGCCTTTCTTTTTGCCGAACGGGATGATTATCCGCAATGAGCTGGAGCAATTCGCAAGAGGACTTCAATTCCATCGCGATTATGATGAGGTGCGCACTCCGCTGATGATGAACAAGCGGCTCTGGGAAATGTCCGGTCACTGGGATCATTACAAAGACAATATGTATTTCACACAAGTAGACGAGACGGAGTACGCGCTGAAGCCGATGAACTGTCCAGGGCATATGTTAGTCTACAAAAATTCGCTGCATTCCTACAGAGAGCTGCCCATTCGTATATCCGAATTTGGTCAAGTGCACCGACATGAATTCTCAGGCGCTCTTAACGGCATGATGCGGGTGCGTACGTTTTGTCAGGATGATGCACATATTTTTGTAAGACCCGATCAGATCCAGGAAGAAATTAAGCAGGTTATCGATTTTATCAGCCAGGTTTATCAAGTCTTTGGCTTTGAATATACAATAGAGTTATCGACAAGGCCGGAAGATTCCATGGGGTCTGAACAATTGTGGGAGCAGGCGGAGTCCTCCCTGCAGCAGGTCCTGGATCAACTAGGGCTGCCGTACCGGATTAATGAAGGGGATGGGGCGTTTTACGGACCGAAAATCGATTTTCATATCCTTGATTCCTTAAAGCGAAGCTGGCAATGCGGCACCATCCAACTGGATTTCCAATTCCCTGAAAAATTCGATCTTTCGTATATCGGAGAAGATAACCAGAAGCATAGGCCGGTCGTTATTCACCGGGCGGTATTTGGATCCATCGAGCGATTTATCGGGATTCTTACAGAGCATTACGGCGGGGCTTTCCCGATGTGGCTGGCTCCCGTACAGGTTATGATTATACCGGTATCGGACCATTATATCGATTACTCGTTAAAGGTAAAGAAGCGTCTGGAGAATGCCCGCATCCGGGTGAACGTCGATGTAAGAAATGAAAAGCTGGGTTATAAAATCCGTGAAGCGGGTTTGCTGAAGACACCATACACGCTGGTCCTTGGGGAGAAGGAAATGAACTCCGATCACGTATCGGTCCGTAAACGGGGCGAGGGCGAACTTGGTGAAAGCTCCATAGATCAAGTGATTGAACGGCTTCGGAAAGAGATAGAGTCTAGGAAATAAGAAGAGGTCTGTCAGCTGTTTGAATTAAGCTATTGTTTGAGCGGTGAAATCTTTTGTAAGTGCAATAGAAGATTGTAAAAGATCCTTCTCAATCTCTGCTGGAGTAAGTGGTTTAGTAGCTGTCGTCGCTTATATATGCTTAGGTATACAGTGTTACCGGAGGAAAAGCGCATAGATGATATTCATCACCGTACATGGTTCCTGAGCATGGTATAATTTGGATGTGCCTGTTAAGTGGAACATGTAAATGATGGAGGAGAGGGTACATTGCAAACGTATCAGAGCAAAGAGGTTTTCATCGCAGAAATTCAAAAAACGTATAAGCTGTTTGACCAAGAATTTGATGATGTCCCGGAGGATAAAAGGAATCATCGCATTGGCGAAGTCGATAGAACGCCGCAAGAGATGATCGCCTATCAGCTTGGATGGCTAACGCTGGTGATGAGCTGGGAGAAGGATGAATTAGCGGGCAAAGAAGTCACGACGCCAACCCCTGACTATAAATGGAATCAATTGGGAGCATTGTATCAGCAATTCTACCTTGCGTATGACGCCTATTCTTTGGAAGAATTGCGTTTCATGCTGAAGCAGAGGACGGATGAATGGTGCGAATGGATCAACCGGTTGACCGAGGAAGAGTTGTTTCGTCCGGGCGTTCGAAAATGGACGGTAACCAGTGCCAACTGGCCGATGTGGAAATGGCTGCATATCAATTCAGTCGCCCCTTTCAAAAGCTTCAGAACCAAAATCAGAAAGTGGAAGAAGTACGACGGCTAGACCATATCGCTTGGCGACATATGGGACCGTCCTATATAGATTTAGTTGCCTGATGAACGGCTCTCATAAACAGAAAGTGTGTCAAATAAAGCCATGGCGGTGCTCAGGATATTATTCCCACACCGCTATGGCTTCAGTTTATTCAGATAGAGTTGGTCCATGGTATATCGAATCGATTCCGGACAAGCGTCAGCGCTCGCCTTTGTCCCCACATTTCGTCCTTGCTCAGAACCATTCCAAGAAATGTGGGGGCAACAGCGATGGGCGGAACGATTCGTACATGGAGCGTCTTCTAACAGCAAGAAGGGGGCCTTCCGCAAGATCTAAGATCTTTTGGGATAGTCCCTTTTTTTAGTTGGTTTCCAGCGAAAAGGGACAGATCTGATCCTTTTTTACCGCCCTTGGGACACAGAAGTCAAAATATTGCACATCAAGGCAAAAATCGGCTCTACAAGAACCGGGTGACTCTCCTTATCATGAATCGTAATCAGGATCGATTTGAAGGGAGTAAGAGGTTATGTGGAGCAGTGCGATTCAAGATGCCGTAGAGAAAATCCGAAAAAACATGGATACCTTCGGGACCAGATTTCCCCACGTCAGCAGGGACGGATCTTATTTGCTGAATGACAATGACGACTGGACGAACGGCTTCTGGAGCGGCCTTCTCTGGCTATGTTATGAATACACAGGTGACGAGGCTTTCAGATTGGGGGCAGTGCGAACGGTAGAAGATTTCCGCCAACGCTTTGCGGATAAGAAGGTGCTTGATCATCACGATATCGGATTCCTGTATTCCTTGTCCTCCAAAGCGGAGTGGATCGTTGAGAAGAACGAGAGTGCCCGCCAGTTGACGCTTCAAGCTGCGGACTTGCTGCTGAAACGCTGGCGTCCGGGCGGAGGTTATATTCAAGCCTGGGGTCCTGAAGGAGATGAACAGGAGGGTGGCCGCATCATCATCGATTGTTTGATGAATCTGCCGCTGCTGTTCTGGGCGGGACAGCAAACCGGCATTCCCGTATATCGGGATGTTGCAATTATGCAGGCGGAGAAGACAAGACGTTATCTGGTGCGGGGAGATGACAGTTCATACCACACCTTTTTCTTTGATCCGCGTACCGGGGAGCCGATCGGAGGTGCCACACATCAGGGCTATACGAACGGTTCGACTTGGACGAGGGGACAAGCCTGGGGGGTGTACGGCTTCGCGCTGGCATACCAATATACAGGAGATCCTGCGTACCTCGATACATCTAAAAGAATGGCGAGGTATTTCTTGAAGCACTTACCGGAGGATCACGTCGCCCTTTGGGACTTTAATGCTCCCGTAACCGCCGAGACTTATCGCGACAGCTCGGCCTCCGCCATTGTGGCAGCAGGCTTGCTGGAACTGATTGGACACCTGGAAGAGGAGGATCCCGAAAGAGAGGACTTCGAACAAGGACTGAAGGCTTCCATGACCTCGCTGGTACGAGATTATTCCACGATCGGCAAAGAGGCGGAGGGCCTGCTGCAGCATGGTTCTTATCATGTGCGCGGCGGATTGTCCCCGGATGATTTCATGATCTGGGGGGATTATTTTTACCTGGAAGCTTTGATTCGGATGGAGACCGGGCGCAAGGGGTACTGGTATGAACGCTGATGCTACGGAGGCTTCGGTGGATGCCGTTTTGACGATTATGAATCTGGAGGAGTCCGATGCAAGAGGGAGACGATCAAGGTCATCGGCACGATGTACTGAGTGAGCTGCATCAATACTTCACTTGCCGGAGGACACCCGGATGGTGGATGAGCAGTGAGAATAAGCAGAAAATCACGGATTATGTGAAGCAATACTGTGCAGAGGAACTGGAAACCGTGATGAAGACGGCGGATGAGGTGGTGCGGCAGACGTTCCTGTTCCGCTTCCCATGGGATATGGAACGGAGCGTTATTCCCGTTACATTTGACGGTGATATAGACTGGTGTCATATTCCCGATCAAGACGTGGAGTGGGCTTATATGATGAATCGCCACCGCTATTGGGTAGCGCTGGGACAAGCGTATGCGATGACAGGCGATGAGGAGTATGCGGCGGCATTTTGCCGCCAGCTTGAAGATTGGATCAATCGGAATCCTGTTCCTGGAGAACCTACGACGGATACGTTGACATGGCGCCCGATCGAAGCGGGTCTGCGCAGCGTGAACTGGATCAAGGCACTTCGGTACATGATCGGTAGCCCTTCCCTGACTCCGTCATTGCTCGGTAAAACGCTGATTTCGCTTCACGAGCACGGGGAGTATCTGGCTGCTTCCTTCACCAGCTGGAAGCATATCAGCAACTGGGGAGTACTGGAAACTTGCGGTTTATACCATATAGCACTATTCTTCCCCGAATTCAGCAAGTCGGCAAGTTGGCTGGAAATGGGAGAAGAGAGACTGAAGGAGACGGCGAGGCTTCAGATTATGGCGGATGGCATCCACTGGGAGCAATCGCCTACATACCATCATGAGGTTCTGGCTTGTTATCTTGACTGCATTCACCTCGCCAATCTAAACGGGTTGGAGCTTGACGGTCCATTTCGGCGTACGGTCCGCGAGATGGCCGAAGCTTCTCTGTACTGGGCGAAGCCGAATCACAGGCAGCCGATGCTGGGAGACAGCGACGATAGTGATATTCGTGGAATTCTGACCTATGCCGCGTGGTTATTTGGGGATTCCGTTCTAAGATATGGCGGAAATGCTCGACCGGATTATGATAATGCCTGGCTGTTCGGCATAACCGGAATCAGGGAGTACAAAGCTATGGTTCCAGCGGAGCCGCCATCCCAGAGCCGAGCTTTCACCCATTCCGGTCATTATACGATGCGAACGGGTTGGGACGAAGAAGCATTGTACCTTTATTTTCACTGCGGCCCGCTTGGCGGAGGCCACGGGCACGCCGATATGCTGCACGTGGATCTTCATGCCTATGGTTATGATCTGCTCACGGATCTTGGAAGGTACAATTATAGCGATCATACGCCGCTCAGAAAAGCATTGAAGGAGAGCGCAGCCCATAACACAACGGTTGTCGATGGAATCGGGTTTACCGGGGTCAGGGACACCTGGTCTTTCGACCGGATTGCCGCGCCGCTAGGCAGCAAATGGGTCAGCAGGCCGGAGTTTGACTATGTAGAGGGGGCGCATGACGGCTACCTCTATGGGAATGAACCGTTGTATCCGCGGAGAAGGATCATTTTTGTTAAGCCGTATTTTTGGCTGCTGATTGACAGTTTGGTGTGCCTTGAGCAACATACCTTTACCCAGCATTTTCATTTTCCGCACCCGCCAGGAGAAGTCAGGATAGAAGCGGAGTCATTGATATGCCGTACAAACACCCTCGGGGAGGCGAATCTATCGATTATCCCCGTACGCATAGACGGTCTGCGCGGAGAAGTGGGCGAGGGTGTGATATCCCGCGAATATAACCTGCTGGAATCGAATGCGAATGTGACTTACTCCCGGACGGGAAAAGGATTGATCAGCATCATGCAGGTGCTGTATCCTCATCGTCCAGGCGAAACGGCTTCTCCGCGAGTCCGTATGGTCCCGGTATACCGTCATACGGGTGAGCGGGTTCATGACGGGCAAGCGGAGGCATGCGGGATTCAGCTTCCGGGAATGGAAGAGGAGTTTATTCTCGTTGTTAGTCACCGTGCGCCGTCGGGCCATTATGATTCTTATGTGGTGGAGGGTATGCAGATCTTCGGAGAAGTTGTTCTGACGACCCTTCAAGGCGGAAAAAAGCAAGCAACCGTGATCATTTAATGAATGCTTCCAGCACAGAGGACTGATAGAATAAAAGGACAAGAGCAAAAGAGAGGCGCAGAGAAAATGTTCAAATTCACCTACTACAAACGCATCCAGCTGTCGTTTCTTTTGCTGATCTTTATTCCGCTGATAGCGGTTTCTATCATTTCGTTTGTTCTGATTCGGGATACGATGGTAGAGAAGCTGCAGCTCAGCAACGAGAATGTCCTGAACGTCATGACGGATGAGCTGAGCAAGACGATTGACGATGTAACGTTTGCTTCCCATTTTATCGTGAACGATACGAATGTTCGCAATATCCTGAAGTCATTTGCAGACACAACACGGCTGGCTACTTATCAGGATTATGTGCATTTTAGACAAATTCAGGATGTATTTTCCCTGATTAACTCCAAGCCGCTGAATAATAACGTCCGCATGTACTTGGTCAACCGTCAGCATTTCGTCATCTCTTCCGGCACGGAGGATTTGACCGCCATAAACGGAAATGTCGACAAGCTGATGGAGCGCGTCGATCTCAATAAACCGGAAAGCCTGCAATGGCTTGGGATGGACGGCGGCGACTCGGCAGGGAAGGGAAAAAGCTACTATATCGCCAGGGTCATCTATGACAGCCGCGAGAAGAGGCAAGTGTCCGTACTGCTCAGCGCCATTTCCGATACTTACTTCAACAGGCTGCTCGGTACGGTCGACTTCGGCAAGGTGGCGCTCTTTGATACAACCGGGGAGTTCATCGCAGGCGATTCGGGGCTGATCCCGCATCATACGGAGACTAAGGGCAGTGTCCGAACGGACAGGACCATTTTGAAATCGAACTGGAAGCTGGCCTATGAGGCTTCGGAGAAAGAGTGGTCGGGGCAGATATCCCGGACATTTTATACCGGTCTTGCCGGGGTTCTTCTGCTTTTTCTCGTTTTCTCCGGGATGTCCATCCTGATCGCCAAAAGGCTGCACAGTCCGATTCTCAAGCTGCAGCGGGTTGTTCGCCAGTTCGGAATGGGAAACCTGGATGTCAGGCTGGAGGTCAAGGGCAAGGATGATATCGCCGAATTGGGGCAGACGCTGAATACGATGCTCGATCAATTACAGCGGCTGATTCACGATATCGAACAGGAGCAGGAACAGAAGCGGGTGATGGAGCTCGAAGCCTTGTTTATGCAAATTCGTCCTCATTTTTTGATTAACACGCTGAATTCGATCAAATGCAGCCTGATCTTGACAAAGGATACGCTTCACAGCGGAATTATAGATTCACTGATGAGTTTGCTCCGAGCCTATCTCAAGGTCAATGAACCGGCCACTTTACGCGAGGAATGCAAGCTGCTCGGCCATTATGTCGACATTATGAAAATCCGCAATGAAATCCCGCTTCACTTAGAGGTTGATCTGGATCCGGAAACCGAGGGGCTCATTTTGCCGAAGCTTATTTTGCAGCCTGTCGTTGAGAATGCCATCGTCCACGGGCTTGTCGATCATCAGACTCCACGCATCGAGATCCGTTCCCGAAGCCACCCGGACGGAATCATAATTGAGATTGCAAACAACGGCTCCGGGGCCGAAGAAGAAATGCTCCAATGTCTGAACCGTAGGCTGGGAACAGCAAGCGGCGAGCAGGATGGGGCTTATGAGAGAGTCGGACTTATGAATGTGGTCCAAAGACTCCGATTGACCTTTGGACAGGAAGCGAGTTTGACACTCGCCAACCTTCCGCAGGGAGGAATGTCAGTTTCACTGTACTTGCCCCTAAGTCATCATCATGGTTTTTTACCGGAGGGAGAGGAAGAATGATGTATAGAGTAATGCTCATTGACGATGATGTTCCTATGCTCAAGGTACTGCAACAGATGATTGACTGGGAGGCAAACAATCTGCAGATTGCCGGCAGTACGTATTCCAGCGCGAAAGCGCTGCATATGTTTGAGGAAGTCCGGCCGGACATTGTCATTACGGATATCGGACTGCCGCAGAAAAACGGCATGGAGTTGGCGGACCATTTTATTCGCATGAAGCCGGAGGTTCGGATTATCTTCCTGACCTGTCATGAGGATTTTCATTATGCCCAGCAAGCCGTAAAACTGCAAGCGGATGATTATTTGATCAAAGATCAGCTTACAGCTGAGCAGTTGGAACAGAGCCTTGGCAAATCCATGAACTTGTTAAAGACGCGGGCCGGTCTGATTCATCGCGAGGCGGCGAGTTACAACAGCCAGCTCTTTCGGCAGGATTTGCTGCAAAGGGTAATCAAGGGCTCGCCGTCCGAGGCCACGTTGGCTTACGCGTCGCAGATCGGCATCTCATGGACTTATCCGTGGTTTATGCTGGGGCTGGTCAGCATTCAGCTTTCCAGCTTTGACAAGCGTTTCAGGCAAACGGAATTTCCGCTGATTTTATACGCTGTCTACAATATCGCGATGGAATTGTCCGAATCGTATGAAGGAATTACGCCGTTCATGGAGCAGGGGAACATTGTGATTCTGCATAACTTTAGGGTGAATCTCGCACAGAATGCCAGCTTGCATCTGCATAATTATTTGCAGCGGCTGCGTTATCAGTGCGTCCACTTTCTTAAAATTCAACCGAGCGTTACCACGGTAACGGACAAAATGGAATTAAGCTCGATTGGCTCCATCTATCAGGAAATTCTTCATGACAAATGCGAGTTTTACGAAAATTCCGACTATACGATATCCGAAATTTCTCAAATAAGGTCGCGGTGGTTTCAAGCCGCGCCTCAGGGATTTCTTGATAGCTACGTTTCGGAGCTGGAACGGAAAATCATCAAGCAGGATCTCGAGGGTATCCGCACGACCCTGCACATAATCGCCGGCACCGCGAAAGAGCTGTCGATTGATCCGGCCGACTTTGCCAGGGATCTTTCCTCGATGCTGCGAGGTATCGAGCTGATGTTCTCCAGTCTGAAATTCGATGAGGATCTGTTTGCCTATCTTGCTTTAGCTCGCACCTTGGTGGATATGATGGAACTGGTGGAGAGAAAGCTGACCCAGATGATCGGAACCCGGCATACGGGAATGGGAAGCTCCCCGAATGAGCCGAAGCTGCAGGTGATCCAGCAATATATCGATCAGCATCTTGACGATAACATCACGTCGATCGACATGGCACGCTATTTGTTTCTGAATCCGAGCTATTTTTCGCGATATTTCAAACGGATGACGGGGTTGACCTTCACGGACTACGTGCATCAATACAAAATGAAGATGGCCACCAAAATGCTCAGAATGTCCGGACAAAATCTGGAGTCACTGGCCATGGGATTAGGTTATTCGGATCGGACGTATTTTTCAAAGGTGTTTAAAAAATATGTGGGGACCACGCCCAGCGAATATAAAGCGAAGTACACCGCGCGAAAATAAGAGGACCGATACGATTTAATTCACAGCTGCAGCAGCAAGCCGCCCGAACAAGGGCGGCTTTTTAAGATTTTAGAATGTATACGTTTTAAGCGAAGCGCAAGCAATAATGTATTCGCATTTATATGTTTTGGGGTCCCCGCAAAGTATTTAGAATCAGCATCGAAGCATAGGCTCCACTTTGTGGGGCTTTTTGTTTTGGGGTCCCCGCAAAGTACCTGGAATAAGCATCGAAGCATAGGCTCCACTTTGTGGGGCTTTTTTAGGTCAAAATCTTGCACATGGCTGGTCATAATCCCTCCTTCTTGCCGATGGCGGATGTATTACTATAATGACAACTTACAAATTGTTGAGGTGATGCTACATGGAGGCTGTACAACAACCAGTGCCCAAGAGCCGGCGGAAGTTTTGGACTCCCAAGCGGAAAGAGGCTTTGATCGGGTGGCTGTTTCTGGCCCCGGAAATTGTCGGGATGCTGCTATTAAACGTATTCGCCCTTGGATTTTCTTTGTATTTGAGTTTATCCGATTGGGATATGCTGTCGGGCGTCAAGGGTATCGAGTTTACCGGACTGGATAACTACATCAAGATGTTCCATGATCCGACCATTATTCAAGCGATAAAGAACAATTTGATTTATATGGTTCTTACAGTGCCGATCCCGATTGCGATTGCTCTGGTGCTTTCGGTATTGATTCACAACAGCGTGTTCTTCAAGAGTTATTTTAAAGTTGCATTCTTTATTCCTTATATCTCATCGATCATCGCAGTTGCTGCCGTGTGGAGCGCATTATTCCACCCGTCGCTGGGACCGATCAACCAGTTTCTGATGGAACTCGGGATCAGCAGTCCGCCGAAATGGCTGGTCGATCCGAAAACGTCGCTCTTGGCGATTTCAATTATCAGTTCCTGGGCGGGGTTGGGCTACACGATCATTATCTATATGGCCGGGCTCACGAACATTTCGAATGAAATTTACGAAGCCGCGGATATTGACGGCGCCAGTGCAATTAAAAAGTTCTTTGCCATCACGGTTCCGATGCTTCGTCCGACAACCTTCTTCCTGTTGATTACGATGCTGATTGGCTCGTTTAAAGTGTTTGACATCATCGCCTTTTTAACGGAAGGCGGCCCGAACAATTCTTCTACCGTGCTGGTATTCCGCATCTATGAGGAAGGCTTTCAATATTACAATATGGGATACGCTTCGGCCATTTCCTGGCTGCTGTTCGCGATAATCGGTCTGATTACCGCGCTCACCTGGAAAATGAGAAATGAAGAATAAGGAGGGAGAGGAATGTACATGCAGCTGCTTCGAAAAAACATGTCCAAAGTGGTAATCACCCTTTTCATGGGGGCTTTGTCCATCGTGTTTCTCGTTCCGCTCATCTGGATGATTTCCGCGGCTTTCAAATATGAGAAGGACGTTATGCGTTTTCCGATTCAATGGATACCCGAGAAGGTGAATTTGGCCTATAATTTCAAGATGGTCTGGATGGGAAGAGTCCCCTTCTATGATTTCTATTTCAATTCTTTTAAAATAGCGATTATTACGACCTTAATCACGCTGATTATCTCATCCATGGCAGCTTATGCGCTGACGAAGATTCGATTCAAAGGACGGAATCTTGTCTTTATGGCCTTGCTCTCGTTCATGATCATTCCGGATCAGGCGACGCTGATTCCGCGATTTCTGCTGATTCGCTGGTTTGGTCTCTACAATACGCATGCGGCCATCATCTTCATGAGCATGTTCTCGATCTACTTTACGTTCCTGCTGCGCCAATTTATGATCGGGATCAGCGATGAATATTTGGAAGCGGCCAGAATTGACGGAGCGGGCCATCTGCGGACATTTGCTTCCATTATGGTGCCGCTGTGCAAGCCTGTGCTGGCGACGGTTGCGATCATTAAATTCATTTGGACCTGGAACGATTACCAGAATCCGTTGATCTTCTTGCTAGACAAGGACTTATACACCATTCCGCTGGGTATGACGCTGTTCCGTGATGACTACACCAACAACTATGCCATTATGATGATGGCGGCGGTATCGGCGATCATTCCGCTGGTCATTGTGTTCATCGCTTTGCAAAAGCAGGTCATAAACGGCATTGCTTTAGGCGGGGTAAAAGGTTGATACTAAGTCTAAAGTCAAAAATCAGAAGTTTGCGGAAAGTCAAAAATGTAATCCTAGAACCTCAAAATTGTGCACTTGATCGGCCTTGCTGGTGCCTATAATGAACATGGAAACAGCACGACAACTAATTTATCTGTGCAGGGGGAAGTAAGATGAAGAAAAAAAGCAAACACAGATTATCCGTCATTCTTAGCACGATCCTGGCGAGCACCCTGGTATTAAGCGGCTGCGGGAATTCCGGATCAGAAACGGGTGCTAGCAAAAACGCCGGAAACGGTCAGACGGACAAGCAGGTTACCGTCAAGTATTACAACTGGGATAACGAAGCTCAACAGGCGGGTACGGACGCCATGCTTCAGGAATTTATGGATCAGAATCCGAATATCAAGGTCGAACACGTGGTTCTGGTACCCGGCGATTCCGTGGAAATGTTGAAAAAGCTGGATTTCCTGATCTCTTCCGGCGAAGCAATCGACGTGATACAGTTTCCAAGCTTGGGCGGAGTTCTCGAACGGGCTACACGCGGAGCTCTTGCTCCCCTGAACGAGTTCTATGAGCAAGAAAGTCTGGTTCCGGAAGACGAGTACTTCGTCAATGCCAAGGTAGATGACAAGTATTATGGCATGCAGTACACCAAGAGCATGAACTATGTGATGCTCAACAAGGATGCTCTGAATGAAGCGGGACTTGAGGTTCCGAAATTCGGCTGGACTTGGGATGATTACCGCGAATACTCCAAAAAGCTGACCAAGGGCGAAGGCGTTGACAAGCGTTATGGGTCTTACTTCCATACGTGGGAGCTTTATATGAATGCTCCGGCGCAAACCATGATGAAAGATCCGTTCGTATACGAGGACGGAACGACCATTCTGTCCGATCCGACTTACAAGTATTTCTTCCAGCTCCGCAAAGATATGGAGGAGACGGACAAGTCGGCCAAACCTTACAGTGACGTGCTTGCCGCGAAGCTGAACTACCGTACTGAATTTTTCAATGAAGAAGCCGCTATGATTCTTACAGGCAACTTTACGATAGCGGATCCAGGCAATACGGAGCAATATCCGCATGATTTCAAAACAGCCTTCGCTCCTGTACCTGTGCCTCCTGCTGGCTGGGAACCTAAAGAGTATGAAGGAAAATACTTCACGAGCGGCAGCATGCTGGCGATGGGCGCCAATTCCGCCAACAAGGAAGCTTCTTTCAAGCTTATGAGATTCATGACAACAGCCGATTCGGACAACAGACTTGAGTTTTCTGGCTACAAGAAGGCTAATAACGAAGAATTACTGACGAAGCTGGTTGCCGGTAAAGAGGATAAGTACGACATGGATTCCTTGAAATATACGCTGTTCAGCGATGATATCCAGTATCTGGATGCAGCCAAAGTCATGATGACAGCTACCTCGGAATTGACCAAGATCATTGATGACGGCTTTGCAAAATTCATGCTCAGTAATGAGCCGATTGATGAAGTTCAGAAATGGATGGTTGACGAAGCAACGAAGATCATCAACGAAAAAGGCTTAGTTAAATAATCGGGCCTTGATAAAAACCGCAAGGTTGATGCTTAGCTATTGATTGGAAGGGCTGTCTTCAGTGATCATACATCTGAGGCAGCCCTTATTCTATTGTGATATTCAAAAATAGGAGCAAAGCGATGATCAACGATAATAGAAAGCTTGTAGAACGACGGCCTGCACAGCTCTGGACGGAGGCTTTTCCCATCGGCAACGGGAGACTCGGAGCGATGGTATTTGGCGGTGTGTCCACCGAGCGGATCGGTTTGAATGAAGATTCCGTCTGGTATGGCGGACCAAAACAGCATGACAATCCAGAGGCGTTAGAAAAGCTGGATGATATCAGATCTCTTCTTCGCTGTGGGGAGCTGCGAGAAGGGGAGCAGCTGGCGCTTACACATTTTACGAATGCTCCGCCATACTTTGGACCTTACCAACCGTTGGGAGAGTTGCTGCTTCAGTTCAAATCCGGCACGTCAGAAGTTAATCATTACAGGCGGGAGCTGAATCTGAGGACAGGCGTTGCTTCCGTAAGCTGGGAAGAGAAAGGTATTCTCTATGATCGAGAAGTCTTTGCTAGCGCTGTTCATCAAGTGCTGGTCGTTCGTATTTCCGCATCGGAGCCTGCAGCTATTCATGTATCAGTCCGGTTAAGCAGGCGACCCTTCGATGGAAACATAAAGCGAGAAAATGAACGTACATTGGCGATGGAGGACATATGTGGGCCGGATGGTGTTAAATACGCGGCAGTACTTCATGCTGATACGATTGGCGGCAAGTGTGAAACGGTTGGCAATTACCTCAATATCCAGTCTGCCGATGTCGTTACTTTGCTGCTCGCCGCTCAAACATCGTTCCGCTGTGCTGACCCGTACCGGGAGGCGCTGAGACAAGCGGAATCCGCTATATTGCTGCCATATGGCTCATTGCTGGATGAGCATATTGCTGATCATTGCGCTTTATTTGAGCGAGTAAGTCTGGAAATCGAAGCGGCTGATACATGGATAACTCCGGTAACGGAAGAGAGCGCTTCAGAGGCAGAAGATGCACTTGTTGATAAACCTACTTCGGAGAGACTACAGCTTTATCGGCAAGGGGTGAATGATCCTGGGCTTGAGGCGTTGTTCTATCAATATGGCCGGTATTTACTGATGGCAAGCTCGAGACCGGGGGGGTTACCTGCCAATTTGCAGGGAATCTGGAATGAAAGTTTCACGCCACCCTGGGAGAGTGATTATCATCTGAACATTAATTTGCAAATGAACTATTGGATTGCCGAGACAGGTAATTTGCCAGAATGTCACGAGCCATTGTTCGATTTTATCGATCGTTTGGTCATCAACGGGCGGAAGACCGCGAAATCTCTGTATGGGGCGAGAGGTTTTACGGCGCACACTTCATCAAATCTGTGGGCAGAGAGCGGCTTGTTTGGAGCATGGACACCCGCTATTTTCTGGCCGATGGGCGGGGCATGGCTGGCACTTCATTTATGGGAGCATTACCGCTATAGCCTGTCAGAGTCATTCCTGCGTGAACGGGCTTATCCAGTCCTGAAGGAGGCTTCCTTGTTCTTTCTTGATTTTCTTGTTTTTGATGAGAACGGCTATCTGGTTACTTCGCCTTCGCTCTCACCGGAGAACAGCTATATTAACGAGAAAGGACAGATCGGTTCCTTATGCTCTGGTCCTTCGATGGATTCACAAATTTTATATGCGTTATTTACCGCCTGTATTGAAGCAGCGGAGATTCTGGAGCTGGATGAGGAATGGAGTAGACAATGGAGTGGTACGCGGGCGAAGCTTCCTCAGCCTCAAATCGGCCGATACGGACAGGTCATGGAATGGGCTGTTGATTATGAAGAGTTTGAGCCGGGTCATCGCCATATCTCACATTTATTCGCTCTGCACCCGGGAGAACAGATTATCCCTCATCACATGCCCGAGTTAGGGAAGGCTGCCAAGGCAACGCTGGAACGGCGCTTAAAGAATGGCGGAGGACATACCGGTTGGAGTCAAGCGTGGATCACGAATTTCTGGTCCAGACTTGGCGAGGGAGAGAAAGCGCATGCCAGTCTTCGCGAGCTGCTGGTCAAGGCAGTACATCCGAATTTGTTCGGTGACCATCCCCCTTTTCAAATTGATGCCAATTTCGGCGGAGCGGCCGCGATCCAGGAGATGCTGCTGCAATCCCATGGCGGCGAAGTTCGTTTGCTTCCTGCTCTGCCGTCCTCATGGGCAAGTGGTTCGGTGAAGGGACTGCGTGCTAGGGGCGGTTATACCGTAAATATTAGCTGGAAAGAAGGCAAGCTTGAAGCGGCTGAGATTTATTCGGAGAATTTCAGGGATTGTGTTTTATTTAGCGGGCAGCAGCTTGTCATACTTGATTCCACGCATGTTCCTGTACCTATAACATGCCTAAGCTCAGGCTTGGGTTATCAATATACGTTTGCGGCTGAGGGGGGAGAGACCTATCTGATTGTTTTAAAAAGATAATGAACCATGTCATTTATTCTATTGGATCTAAGTTTCATACTGAAGCAAAACTCATGTGAGGGAGTGAATAAAGATGAATGATGATTTGAAGCAGCATACGGATGATCTTGCGGCTTTGCCGACCCCAGAGCAGCTAGTCTGGCAGGACATGGAGCTCGGGATGTTCTGCCATTTTGGAATCAATACGTTCTGTGACCAGGAATGGGGGGAAGGCAAGGATGCTCCGGCTTTGTTTAATCCGGACCGCCTGGATGCCAAACAGTGGGTCAGGTCCGCGAAGGAAGCGGGATTCCGTTATTTCATATTGACGGCCAAGCACCATGACGGCTTTTGCCTGTGGCCGACGGCGACAACGGATTACTCCGTAGCCTCGAGCCCGTGGAAGGATGGGCTGGGCGATGTCGTAAAAGAATGCGCAGATGCTTGCCGGGAAGAGGGGATCGGATTCGGTATTTATGTATCCCCTTGGGACAGGCATGAGCCATGTTATGCCGACCCGCAGAAATATGATGACTTTTACTGCAAACAATTGGAGGAACTCTTAACCGGCTATGGTCCACTGGTGGAAATATGGTTTGACGGTGCGGGGTCGGAAGGCCGCGAATATGACTGGCCCCGAATCATGGATCTCGTTAAAAGGTATCAGCCCAGCGCCATGGTGTTTAATATGGGCGCGCCGACGATCCGTTGGGTCGGCAATGAGGATGGTGTAGCTCCGTATCCTTGCTGGAACACGGCCGATTCTTCGCGGGGCAGCATGTTCAGCGAAGAATCGCTGAAGTGGCTGCCGGAGACGCCCGGCTGGGTACCTGCGGAATGCGATGTTCCCATTCGCAAAGACCGCTGGTTCTGGCATCCAGACGAAGAACACTTGTTGTTGTCCGTTGATCAGTTAATGGAAATCTATTATCGATCGGTCGGACATGGGGCGACCTTGCTGCTCAATGTCGCTCCAGACCATCGGGGGCTGCTTCCGGAAGCCGATGTAAAGCGGCTTCTAGCATTTGGCAGAGAGATCGAGCGTCGGTTTGGTCATGCCCTGGCTGAAAGCTCGGGATCGGGTGAGGTCGTAGAGGTTACCCTTCCTGGAGCATGCGTGATCGATCATGCCGTTGTCATGGAGGACATTGCTTACGGAGAACGGGTAAGTCAATATGTGCTGGAAGCCTTCATCGATGGAGAGTGGCTTGAGGTTACACGCGGCAGCGCGATCGGCCACAAAAAAATCGATGCATTCTCTCCGGTATCTGCCGACAAGGTGCGTTTACGGGTACTGCAATCGGCAGCAAGTCCGAAAATCAAAAACATAGCGCTTTATCGCTGTGGGCAATAAACGTTGGATTTTATCATCATGAGGTGGAGGGGATCTGTAATGGCAATGCTCACTTGGGAGAACGGACAATACGTGTTGAACGGGCAGCCGTACCGGATCATATCGGGAGCGATTCACTATTTCCGTGTCGTTCCTGAATATTGGGAGGACAGGCTATTAAAATTAAAGGCCGGCGGCTTTAATACCGTTGAAACTTATATCGCCTGGAATGTACACGAACCCAAAGAAGGGGAATTTAACTTTAGCGGCATGGCCGACGTCGTATCGTTTATCGAATTAGCCGGGAAATTAGGCCTGCACGTTATTGTCAGACCAAGCCCGTTTATCTGTGCGGAGTGGGAATTTGGAGGTTTGCCGGGCTGGCTGCTTAGTTATGGAGAAGTCCAGCTTCGTTGCAGTGACCCGCTCTATTTGAGCAAGGTGGATCATTATTACGATGAGCTGATCCCAAGACTGGTTCCTCTACTGTCCACAAACGGCGGGCCGATTCTGGCCGTGCAGGTCGAAAATGAATACGGTAGTTATGGCAACGATCACGCCTATCTGGAGTATTTGCGCGCAGGGCTGGTGCGGCGGGGTGTTGATGTGCTTCTCTTTACCTCCGACGGGCCAACCGACGAAATGCTGCTAGGCGGGTCACTTGATGATGTGCATGCGACTGTGAATTTCGGTTCCAGGGTAGAGGAATCCTTCCGCAAATACCGGGAATATCGAACGGAAGAGCCGCTGATGGTCATGGAATTCTGGAACGGCTGGTTTGATCACTGGATGGAGGATCATCATGTGCGGGATGCGGCGGATGTCGCCGGCGTACTGGATGAAATGCTCGAGAAGGGCTCCTCGATCAATATGTATATGTTCCATGGTGGAACCAACTTCGGCTTTTACAGTGGAGCGAATCACATCCAGGCATATGAGCCAACAACGACAAGCTATGATTATGATGCCCCTTTGACGGAATGGGGGGATAAGACAGAGAAATATGAGGCGGTACGGTCGGTCCTCAGCAAGCATGGTTTTGCGCCAGGTGGTGTCTTCCCGGAGCCCGTTCCTAAGGCAGCCTACGGAAAGGTTGCTTTGGCTGAAATGGCCGGTCTATTTACGGAAGCCAATCTACAGCATCTCTCAGAACCGATAAAAAGCGTATGCATCCAGCCGATGGAAAAATTCGGCCAGTCCTATGGCTTTATATTGTACAGCACCTTTCTTCAGGGACCGCGGCAAGGACAGCAGCTGCATATCCAGGAGGTCCGAGATCGCGCCCAGGTATTTCTGGACGGTCGGCCGCTCGGCGTAATCGAACGTTGGAATTCAGAGCCGCTCGATATTACCGTTCCCGCAAACGGAGCCAGGCTGGATATTCTCGTCGAGAACATGGGCCGGATCAATTATGGGCCGCTTATCCGTGATCCCAAGGGAATCACGGAAGGTGTGAGAATCGATAACCAGTTCCTGTATGATTGGACGATCCGGACCCTGCCGCTGGAGCCCGAAATGCTGGCCTCACTCTCTTATAAACCGGTTATGGATGAAGGGCAGTCGGAGCAAGAAGAGCTGTCCATGCCGGAGTCAGAAAACGCGGGCCTGCCAGGATTTTACCGCGGCTGCTTTGAGGTGGAGGACATCGGCGATACGTTTCTTCGCTTTGATGGCTGGACTAAGGGTGTTGCCTGGATCAACGGCTTCAATCTCGGCCGGTACTGGAAGGCGGGGCCGCAAAAGGCATTGTATATTCCCGGCCCTTTATTGCATAAAGGGAACAACGAACTGGTTCTTTTCGAACTGCATGGCCGTCCCGAATCTTGCGAAGTAGAACTGTCGGATCAACCGGACCTTGGACAGACCGCGGCGGTGGACGAGGCTGTGCTCAATTTCGTACAGGACGGAGAAGACAAATAGTCCATAAAGACACCGATATTGTACAGTTCACCAAGTTCAACGAGCCCGGCCAGAGAAGCTCTCTGGTTGGGTTTTTGCTGCAAATAAGATAAATGATGGCATGGGTTCTGAAGTATAGCTTCCCTTTTTGTTCATTTAGGTATTTAATGTTTATATAGGTTCAAATTAGGTTTCTTTTTGTTCGTATTAATTTTACATTATGTTGGGAAGCAGCTTTACCTATCGGATTGGGAAAGGAGAACACATGAACGATTATAAAGATAGAATGAACCGGATTGTCCAGAACGTTGCGGAACAAGCATGGAGACAGTCTCTGCAATCCAGCGGACTGTGGTTTCATAGGGATGTGCGTGATAACTTCTATTATGCCTCCTATCTGTTTGCTGCTTCGGTAGACTTTGAGAATGATCCGCGGTTCAACCGGCAGGAAGGTAAGCGTCTGGCTGAGGAGGTTCTGGGTCGTGTGCTGCGGCTGCAGAACAGGGACGCGAAGAGTCAGATGTACGGACACTGGCCGCTGAACCTTGGGTCGAAACCGGAAGCGGCGAATCCGCATGCGCTGCCGGTAGAATTGATGGGAAGCTTGATGGTTTTTTTCCATCGTAAGTTTGAAAGAGAGATGAGCGAGGGCTTGGCGGCGGAGTTTGTGGCTGCGGTGGAACACATCTACCACGGAGGTTTTTTTCGCAAGCCGCTCACCGTGTGCAATCATCATGAGGCTAAATATACGGTAGCCAAGTTAATATTCGGCCAGCGCTTTCGCGATAAGGAACTTCTGGAAGACGGAAAACAAAGTCTTCGGGATACTCTGAGTCTGCTCCGCCGGGAAGGTATGGCTGAGTATGGGTGCCTGCCGTGGTTCTGGCATTGGACACAGGCGTTCACCTGTGCGCTGGAATTGGCGGAGGAGCCGGAATTGAAGCGGGAGCTTAATGAACTGTTGGATGAGTTGTGGAGCCTGCGCACGTCCTATTATTTGAAAGGGGCTTGGGTAGGAGCCCGCTCCAGGGGATGGCCGCATGATGCGCCGAGGGATGCCAATGTGCTTCACGACTATGTGCAGTTCGGCGATTTCAGCCTCCCGGAGGAGATGCCGCGCACGGAGTATGCCGGTTTTCTGTTCCACGAAGCGCCGGAAGCTAAACGGCGCCTAGCCTTAAATCGAAGCGAACCGACGGAAGTGCGCAAGGCTCTGATGAAGTCGGTTGACGGCGAGATGCGGCAGCTGCACTCTTATGCTTATGTGACGGAATACTTTGCGGCGGGCGGATTGTGGGAGCGGGTTCGTGAGTTCGACAACGAGCAGCTGCGCTGGATGTTCAGCCTCCCTGTCCGCACCGGCGGCAAGGCAAATCAGCTGTATTTTTTTCACCCGGGAGAGGGATATGATCCTTCTGGAAGCGATCCCCGTCACCAAAGCGAGTGGATGGAGGTGCTGTACCACAAAAATGTGGTGCTGGCGCTGTATCCGCTGCCGGAATCAGCGGATGATGGGGGCGGAGAAGTTGTTGGCGTTCTACCGGAAGGGGAATGGTTGTATGAGGCAGAAGCTTTGTACGGCAAAGTAGACGATGTCTATTTTGCCGTTCATTTGAGCAACGGGACTGCTTATGACATTAGGGAACAGTCCGGCTATCATTTGGTTGTTTGTCAGGGAGCCGGAATCGGTCTTACCATAGAGGCGGTGTCCGTTCAAGAAGCGGAGCACAGGGGCATCGGACAGCTAGCGGCATTTGCGCGGCGGATGTCCGAACACGGACCGGAATTCAAAACAGACGGCAGCCTTGAGGTTGCGTATACAGGATGGATGACCGAGGATCGACTACATCTGAAGGTCATGGCTTCAGGCAGCTCAGCGAGAACGATAAACGGAGCGGAGTGTACGTTTGAATTGTATTCTGTGTAGTTATCGAATAGAAAAGAGGAGTTAAGATGAAGAAACTGCAGCTGATTCAAAAAATCGCGGAAGAAGGAGTCGTCGCCGTCCTGCGCGGCGAAACGCCGGAGCAGGTTGTGGAGATGGCCGAGCAGGCGATTGCCGGCGGCATCAAAGTGATTGAGGTGACGATGACCGTACCGTTTGCGCTCCGGGCTATTGAAACGCTGTCGCGTAAATATTCCTGGAACGCCCAAGACCCTTCCTCCTACGCCATCATTGGGGTAGGTACAGTGCTTGATCCGGAAACCGCGCGTGCTGCGATATTGAGCGGTGCCCAGTTTGTTGTTGGGCCGTGCCTGAGCAGGGATACCGTGATGTTGTGCAACCGCTATCGGATTCCGGTCATGCCGGGGGTAATGACAATCAAGGAAATCCAGGAAGCACTGGAACTGGGGGCGGACATTGTCAAGCTGTTCCCTGGCAACCTGTATGATCCGTCGATGATCAAGGCGATCAAGGGTCCGCTGCCACAGGCGAATATTATGCCGACCGGTGGCGTCTCGCTTGATAATCTTGGCGAATGGATTAAGGCGGGGGCAATAGCCGTCGGTATTGGCTCGGATCTGACAAGCGAAGCCTTGAAGCGGCAGGACTACAGCTTGATCGCCCAAAAAGCGGCCGATTACAAGCGAGCGTATTTGCAGGCTAAAGGGCAGACGCATTAACATTAACAATACTTTAAAGTGGTAGAAAATTTTGATCAGATAACGCCTGTTGCGGACTCCCCGAGTCTTCAGTAGGCGTTATTTGTTATTTGAAAGTTCATTCTGTTTATGGTCCTTGTCCTCTCGATCATTCCCCAGTTCGATTGGAACCATATCAGGTCGATGTTTGAGGGAGGCTGGATGCCTGTTGCCAAGGCCGGATTCCATGCCTCCATGTTTTAGAAACTGATTGTGCTGATGGTGTTCCTGCCTCTGGCCAAGGGGGAGAAAAAAGGGGAGAGGGCATGGATGGGGGGAGCTGTTGCAGGTGGGTTTTAACAAGATCTCTCTATTGTATCTTTCCATTCTTCAAGGAATGAAGACCGTGTTCCGACTGAAGGAACAAAATCCGTTAATCTATCCGTTGTCCGTGCTGTTTATCATCGTGGCCTGGAATACATACATCAACACCGTCTATGTTGCTGATATCATTCAGAATGTGTGGTCGAGTTACGCCCTTCTTCACTTGTTGGTGATTCCCATGGGTCTTTATCTGATCGGGTTAACCAGAACGAAAATCCTCAAATCGAAGTGAATTTCAGAATGTGTTAGAACAATGCCCGATACCTCGGGCTTTTTTTGTGCCGGCTGCATCCAATCACAAATGTACTATTTTTTTGTTAAAAAGCTTGAAAGCGACGTAACGTCATCTTATATACTGAAGGTATCAGAGACGATTATGAAAGCAGGTGATGAAGTCGATTCCCATTCAAGAATTATCCAAACAGACGGGTATTACGGTAAGAACGCTGCGCTATTATGACCAGATTGGCCTGCTGATTCCTGCCGCCAAAACACCGGGCAAACATCGTATATACAGTGATGATGAATTAAAGAAGCTGCAGCAAATACAGTTTCTGAAAAGGCTGGGTTTCAGTTTGCAAGAAATATCGGATATGATTTCAAATCCGGAATGGAACTGGTCCACCAGTTTGATGAATCAGTTGGACTTCGTGTTGAACGAACAAAAAAAGCTGAACCAGATGGAATCGGCGCTGCGGGCTGTGCTTCATAGCATCGCGGTGGAAGGTGAGACAAGCTGGGATGTCATTCAGAAATTAATTCACCTCTCCGGAAGAGACCCATCGTTAAAGCATTCGTTAAGGCAGCAAATGTTTGAGAAGCGCGAAGTAGAGTTGTTAAATCTGCTCCCTAATATGAACAGCACGGACCCGGACTCTCTCGAGTGGATCGCTCTGTTGGGGCAGCTCAAAAGGAGGATGCAGGACGGACCCGACTCACCGGATGTACAACGAATTGTGCGGCGGATGGATGAGAAACGACTGGAGGTATTTGAAGATGAAGATCCCTTCGTAGATAAGCTGTGGGAAATCCGTAAATCTCGAGCACAGTCGGAGCAGATGGGGTTATATCCCATCGAGGATGAACTTCTTCAATTCATGGAACAGGCTTTTGAAATTTATGTATTACAAAAGGACAAAAAACAAGTTGAAGAGGGGGAGACTACTTGACGCTGGAACTGCTGCTCTCCATTGGAGCCTTATCACTCTTGGATACGCTGAGTCCAGCCACGCTTGGCGTAACGGTGTATTTGCTCTTGACCGAACGGGACCGGTTAATCCCGCGTTTATTCATTTATTTATTCACAGTGGCGGGTTTCTACTTCCTGGTAGGAGCTGCGCTTATGCTGGGCTTGGATGCTGTTCTGCAGTCCGTAACCGGCATCTTTCAGAATCGAACGGTCAGCTGGGTCATGGCCATGATCGGCGGAGTCCTGTTTATCGCCAGCTTCTTTATCCCAACGAAAAAAACGTCCGAACCGCGCCGTCCAAGATCGAAAAGCTTCGGGGCCATGATCGGGCTTGGTGTCACGACGTCCCTGCTGGAGGTAGCAACAGCCCTTCCGTATTTTGCGGCAATCGGACTCATGACAAAGGCGCAGTTAACTACGGTTCAATGGATGCCCATCCTGGCTGCATACAATATCGTGATGGTGCTGCCTCCATTCATATTGCTCGGTTTACACCTCGTATTAGGCCGCATGATGCAGCGTCCGCTGGAGAAGCTGCGCCTGAGAATCGCCAAGAGCTCCGGATCGATTCTGTCATGGGTGCTGTGCATTGCCGGGCTGATCTTGTTACTGAACAGCATAGATAACTTGTAAAGAAATCCGATTTTGAATGAAGAACTCGCTGGATAAGAGAGGGCCGAGAAGCATCGGCACCCTCCCTCGAAATCGGGAGGGTCAGCCCATGAAGAGTCAGCCTTCCAACGAGGTATGAACAGCTTCAATGGCATGTATGAAGGTTGTATCAAACAGAGGAACTTTGGAATCCTCGGGTTTTATTAATAATCCGATTTCCGTACAGCCTAGAATAATTCCTTCGGCTCCATCTTGAATCAGCCGTTCAATAACTTCTTTATAGTAAGCTTTTGAATCCGATTGGATGTGACCGAGACATAATTCCTCATATATCACTTTATTTACGATCTCTCGATCTTGTTCATTGGGGATAAGCACTTTGATGTGATTAGATTCTAATCTTTGCTTGTAAAAATTCTGCTCCATGGTATATTTGGTTCCAAGCAAGCCTACTGTACGAATCCCCTGTTCACGGATTTGATTTGCTGTGGCATCGGCGATGTGCAGCACAGGGATACTTATTTTTTCTTCAATATCCTCTAGTACCATGTGCATCGTATTGGAACATATCACAACAAAATCGGCGCCGCCTTTTTCTAAAGAAAGCGCAACTTCGCCCAATGTTTTACCGGCTTTTTTCCAATTTCCCTCAGATTGATAGCGTTCAATCTCTTCGAAATTCACGCTGTACATAAGGCATTTGGCCGAGTGGAGGCCACCCATGCGGCTTCTCACCTGCTCATTTATGATTCTGTAGTATTCAATGGAGGATTCCCAGCTCATTCCCCCGATAAGTCCAATCGTCTTCATAGATAAGCTCCTTTACGATCCTAAGTAAACCCATTATAGGGTGTTTCAACATACATAACCAATGCTATCTCTGTAACGGCTCTATGGTGTTCGCATCCGAGTGCCCGAGCTGAACACCCGTGCCCCAAATAGACTAGCAGCCCCATTTATTCGAAGATGGATTCGTATGAAGAATGCCATATTTCAACTTCATCTTATGAGAAACCGCGTAATTACGCGGTTTTTTTGTTGAGAGAAACAAGCAACTTATCCATTCGAATAATTTCCATACTTCTATCGATGATTCGCGTTTATATACATGAAGGCCTTATTTGCCATCGTTTGCTTATTTATCGTGTACGCCTCGAGTATGGCGGGCTGTCTTATCGGATGGTTGTCAAAAAGGAAAGAGAGTCAACGATAATCATCGCAGTTACCTCGCTATAGCCGTAGGCTATAACTAGATATAGCTTATATGAGTTACACTATACCGATCAATACGTGATATCTTTCTTGTAACAATTTGTATAGGAGTGTTACATAGATGGCAAAGAGCAGTGTACTGGGATATCCGCGTATTGGCGCTGATCGGGAATGGAAAAAAGCCCTGGAAGCATTCTGGGCGGGCAAGCTCGAAGAATCGGAGTTTCACAAGCAGCTGCAGGAGATTCGGTTGAATCATTTACGCAAGCAGCAGGAGAGCGGAATTGATCTGATCGCCGTCAATGATTTTAGTTATTACGATCATGTTCTGGACACGGCGACGATGTTCGGTATCGTACCGAAGCGCTTCGCTTATGAGGGCGGTGTTGTGCCATTGTCTGTATATTATGGTATGGCTCGCGGAACGAAGGACGCTACAGCAAGTGAAATGACCAAGTGGTTTAACACCAATTATCACTATATCGTACCAGAATTGGATGGGGCGGCTCCGGTTTTGACGGAGAACAGACCGCTGGCAGCTTATCGAGAGGCCAAGGAGAAACTCGGGATAGAAGGCAAGCCGGTTATTGTCGGTCCGCTCACCTTCCTGAAGTTGTCCAAAGGCTACCAAGCCTCGGAAACGGATGCCTGGCTTGATAAATTACTGCCGCTGTACGTTCAGATCCTTCAGGAGCTCACACAAGAAGGCGTTCAATGGGTACAGATCGACGAGCCGATCCTGGTAACGAAATTAAGCAAAGCCGATCTGAAGCGCTTAACAACCATCTATGAAACGTTTGCGACTTCGGCGCCTGGCCTAAACATCATGCTGCAAACCTATTTTGAATTCGTAGAAAACTATCAGGATATCATCCAGCTTCCGGTTAGCGGCATCGGACTTGACCTGGTGCATGGTTACCAAGGCAATGTGCAAGCCATTAAACAGTCAGGGTTTCCTGCGAATAAAGTGTTGGGCGCCGGTATGATCGACGGACGGGGCATCTGGAAGGCGTCCCTTCGCGAGAAGCTGTCGCAATTGGAAGAACTGACGACATACGTAGCCGCTGAACGGTTGATCGTTCAATCCTCGTGCAGCTTGCTGCATGTTCCAGTGACGGTGAACAATGAAACGAAACTGCAGCCTGAACTAAAAGGGGCGCTCGCCTTTGCCGACGAGAAGCTGAATGAACTGGTACTTTTGACAAAAGCAATCTCCACAGGCACAGCCCGAATCTCCAAGGAACTGGAGGAATGCGAGGCTGCGCTTCAGGCACTTAAACAATCTGAAGAGCGCAATCGACATGACATTCAGCAGACAGTTGCCGAGATTAGTGCTCAGAATCCGGCTCGCAGTCTGCCGTTCGCAGAGCGTCATGTCGCTCAACAGAATAAGTGGCAGCTGCCGATTCTTCCGACCACGACGATCGGCAGCTTCCCTCAGTCAGCCGAGGTGCGGAAGGCACGCCAGGCGTGGCGCAAGGGAGAATGGAATCATGAGCAGTATGAGCGATTCATTCAGGATCAAATCGATGTTTGGATCAAGCTGCAGGAAGAAATCGGCCTGGATGTGCTTGTGCACGGCGAGTTCGAGAGAACGGACATGGTTGAATTTTTCGGAGAGAAGCTTGGAGGCTTTGCCTTCACTCAGTTTGGATGGGTTCAGTCTTACGGCTCACGCTGCGTGAAACCGCCCGTGATCTTCGGGGATGTGGCATTCGAGAAACCGATGACGGTAGAGGAAACGAAATATGCACAGTCGAAGACTAACCGGCCCGTGAAAGGGATGCTAACCGGTCCGATTACGATCATGAACTGGTCGTTCGTTCGCGAAGACATCTCGCGGGAGCAGATTGCTTATCAACTGGCCTATGCCTTAAGACAGGAAGTAGAGGCGCTGGAGCAGGCGGGCATCGGAATGATTCAGGTGGATGAGCCTGCGGTCCGCGAAGGGCTGCCGCTGAAGGAGGAAGACCAAGCGGAGTATCTCGCATGGGCTGTTAAAGCCTTCCGTATGACTACATGCACGGTTCAGCCGACCACGCAAATTCATACGCATATGTGTTATTGCGAGTTCCATGACATGATCGATTCGATTGAGGCGATGGATGCCGATGTCATCTCGATTGAAACTTCGCGCAGTCATGGCGAACTGATCCATAGCTTTGAAGTCAATACCTACAGATTAGGGATTGGACTTGGCGTGTATGATATCCATAGTCCACGGGTACCTCGTGTGGAAGAGATGACAAGCATGATCGAGCGTGCACTGCGGGTCCTAGATCCGAAACTGTTCTGGATCAACCCGGACTGCGGTCTCAAAACACGCGGTAAGGAAGAAACGGTCGCATCCCTCCGTAACATGGTTCAAGCCACGGAGATCGCTCGTTCGTCCTATTCGCTGAACGTGTAACGTAGACACGATGCGTCTGCCTGTACAATTGACGTCGATCTGTCATTGGAGAATCAGGGAGGAGACACGTCGCAACGGGTTTATAAATTTAAAAGTGTATGATTTCGAGAAAGCCGCACACGTGCGGCTTTTTTTCTGCGCGGTGGTTTTGCATCGTCATGAATCTATGAAAATACTCTTGTTTGTATCCATAGTACAGTATCGGACACAAGTTGTTGACATCTTGGTAAAATCGTTGTCACATCCGGCGATTATATTCTTCTTATGGAATCGTATCTAGCACGATCATCCAGAAGGAGGAGCCATGAACTATTACAAGAAACGCAAAAAATTTGTCATCCTATTTTATATTCTACTTATTGCCATCATGTTTATTGTCGGCTTCAAAATGGTAGTAAACACAGGTGCATCTACTATGGAGCTGGTACCGGCATCATCGGCCAAACTTGCGGATTCCTTTAAGACGCTTCCTGACGTGCCCAATCATCAAGAGACATTTCGGATCGTCATCGATCCAGGCCACGGGGGAAAGGATCCTGGAGCTACAGGCGTCAGCGGCGCATATGAGAAGGCGTTCAACCTGTCCCTTGCCGGACGGGTTGCTGCCCTCCTTGAGGAGGATCCTATGTTTGAGCCTCTCTTGACACGAACGGATGACCGTTTCATCGAATTGGATGAACGGGCAGCGATCGCGAATGATTGGAATGCGGATGCCATGGTGTCCATTCATGGCAACACGTATACCGATCCTTTGACATCGGGTACCGAAACCCTATACCGGCACGCGGATAGCATTCCTTTGGCCGAGACCCTGCAGAAGCATTTGGTGAGGGCAATCGACCTTCGTGATCGCGGTATAAAGGAAGAGCAATTAAAAGTGCTCTCAACGCCGATAATGCCGGCAGTGCTTATCGAAGTCGGGTATCTTACCAATGCCGAGGATATGTCGCCTATTCCCAGAACGGGGAAGATACCATTTATGCAGGTAAGCTTCAAGGAAAGAATATACTGAGCGTAGAAGTGGGCAATCATGTCAAGTTAGAGATTCGGTATTCTTTCGAATAATGGATTGACAGATCAAACCAAAAGATGTTAAATTATCCGGCAACTAAAGCATGGCTGATGGGGTTTATATTATGAGGGTGCCGTGCCATTAACGTGCATAAGTGGAGGGGGATATGAAAAAAGTGAATGAGATAGCCCGTAACCTAAAGGGTTTCAAGGCGGAATCGTGATGAGTGACAGGTCATGGCGAATTTTTTTTGCTATCGTGACGTTGACCATATTGTCGGGAGCGGTCTTTTCATTAGTTCAATCCAGAACGACCTACAAGGAGTTGATGGGCGATCAGATCCATGACATACAGAAGATAGATCATATAACGATTGAGAAAAGGGGCATTTCGTACGGGGAGAATCGAATAAAAATTACCGATCCGGCAACCATCGAGCGCATCATGAATAGCTTCTCCCACGCGAAGTTATGGAGGACCGACAATTACCCAAGGGGGACGGATTACTGGATCTGGATTAACGTCGAATACAAGCCCTTTCAAATACATTATACGGAACCGGATATCATCCGAATCTCTCCGAATAGAGGCATACATAAGAAATATTCCTGGAGTTACAGGATCACCAATGGCTATGATAAGTCGATCATTGAAGATCTCTTTAAGGAAGAATAACAGGACCTTCAGACTTGGGCAATTTTCGTAATCATGGCAGCATTATAATTTATGAAAAGATGAGGAAACAGACGATGAAGCTAAACGAACACAACTTGGTCAAAATGCAAAACATCATCCAAGAGCACCAATTTGAACATGCAGCAGACTATTTAATCGAACATACTCGGCAAGGCATTCGGTTATCCAAACAGGGAGAGGAGAACTATACCAGCTCGTGCAATTCACGGATTGGCGGAGATCCCGATCTTCCCGAAGGAATTAAATGGCCGCTCACTTCGGATGGAACACCGATGACGTTTTTGACACAGCTGCAGTTGAGGGATTTGGCAGCTCACGACGCCACGGCTTCACTTCCGCTTAGCGGAATGCTGTATTTCTTCGTTGGCGTTGATGAACCTGCCTATAACATTGAGCACCGGGTTCTGTATCTGGCAGAGGATCAGACAGCGCCTGTAATTCGATGTAAATCGCCTGAGGGGACCGCGTTAGAAGAAGAGTTCACTGGCTACCGTATTGAAGCCAGAGCCACGCTTGAGCCTCCTAATTACGCTTATGTGGATGATGAGGTTATCGAGGATGAGGAGCACGATTTTGAATCTTACGAGGACCTGTGCCATCAATTGACGGGGCTGGAATCTGACGACATCGCGTCGATCTTTGGCTACCCCTCTACCCAGCATGGAGATTGTGAGCACGAGGCTGCTTTAATGCTGTTAACGGGATCAGAGTACAATTATTCCATGGAGGCGGCCCTGCAGCAAATTACCGATCATTGCGGCGGCAACGCGGAACGGGCCCAGCAGGAAATCCGGGATACACTGCTGCTGCTGGCAATCGATTCGGACGACGAGGTAGGATTTTGCTGGTGGGATGCGGGTGAACTGCAATTTTTCATCCGAAAAGAGGACTTGCTGGCCAGAAATTTCGAGCGCACGTATTGTTCGCTGTACTCAAGCTGAGCACGATTCAATATTGCACGATAAACTCTATGCATATTAGAGTGAATAATAAACAGATAGGGGATAGGGGAACCGCGTAACCCGCGGTTCTTTTTGTGCTCATCGTTTCCGACTAGCGGCGAGTAGGGGGTATCCAATAGTTGGAACATTGTTCCGATAGGGGCACTGTGGTAACATCGGTTTAAAGATTTGATCGGTTGAGATGACCGGTTAACCACATGCAGACTTGGAGCCTACAACATGGGAACACCTTACTCCGCTATGATTACGCTAATTGTCACGGCAGGCGTATTGAACATCATCATGGGTCTTTACGCGCTGTCTGGGCGTTCGAAACTTGCTATGGTCAAACCCTTCTTCGTCTTCAGTATGCTTGCGTCGATCTATACTTTCGGCGCTGCATTGGAATTGTCCAGCAATTCGCTTCATGAGATTCAATTTTGGATCAAGTTTGAATATTTGGGCATGCCGTTTCTGCCCCCCCTTAATCTGCTGATCATTCTGTCCTATCTTGGAATGGAACGATATCTGAGACGTCCTCTGCTGATTGGGATGTTTGCTATTCCAGTCGTAACCATGCTGCTCGTCATGACAAACGAAATGCATCATTTATACTATCGCGAGATCGGATTCTACTCAGGCATTTCCAATCTGAAAGTAGACGTGGTTGCCGGCCCATGGTACATCATTCAGGGAGCCTACACCTTCGCTTGCATGATCGGCGGAGTGATCCTACTGCTGCGGAGCTGGCATAAGATGCCGTCCTACCGGTTTCAACTGAACACGATGCTGATCGGTCTTGTTCTGCCCCTTATTGGCGATTTTCTTTATCTTGGCGGGCTTACGCCAGATGGGATGGACCCGATTCCCGTCATCATGACGGTTACCTCCGCGCTCTATCTCTGGGCACTCACCTCCAAAGGATTGTTTCATGTGGCACCGATTGCGAGAGACAACCTTTTTGCAAGTATGCGAGAAGGTGTCCTTGTATTGGACCTGGACAACAGATTGGCTTAAGAGGTTATTGAAACTTGCGGATCGTGCATTATACGAAGCTAAACACTCCGGCCGTAATACAATTCGAGTGTCGGATGAAGAGTGGTAATCTCTAAATATGAAAATAGCGGAATTTAAGTGTATAATAGCTATTGGTTTATATAATGGATGCAATGCGATAAATCACATCAAAGGGGAGAAAATCATATGCAATGGAATGAAATCACAACACTAGAAGAATGGGAAAATATTCTGAAGAAATCTTCCGAACGCGGTCAAGTCATTCTGAAGCATAGCACGACATGCCCGGTTAGCTCCAATGCTTTGGCAGAGTATGAATCTTATTTGAAAAAGGCGCCAAACGGTAATGTGGATTATACATTGGTTAAAGTCATCGAATCCCGTCCGGTTTCCAATAAAATCGCCGAGGATTTGAACGTGAAGCATGAATCGCCGCAAATTATTTATGTGAAGGACCAAGCGAAATACTGGACGGCTTCACATTGGGCGGTTACGTCTGCGCACATCACAGCGGTTCTGGACTGAACAATTAACCTGCATGTCTCCTGAAAGCAAGGTGATCATTATGAAAGAACTGGAACATCTGACGTCGATAGAGGCGATCGAACGATTTATTCAAGATCACACATTCAGTTTTTTATATGTATCCAGGGCAGATTGCAGTGTATGCCATGCGATATTACCGAAACTTAGAGAACTGTTAACGCGGTTCCCGAGTATCTCACTTGGACATATTCAGGCCGAAGTGGTAGGGGAGATCGCCTCAAGATATTTGATATTCACCGCCCCCTCGCTCCTGCTATTCGTTGAGGGCAAAGAGTTTCTGAGGGAAGATCGATTTGTACAGTTCGGGGAGTTAGAGCGGAAATTAAACAATATAATGAATTTCTTTAACTAGGCTTCCTCTTCATGCAATGAAGCCATAAGGCGATATTCCAAAGTCATCTGACTATTCGGAATGTCGCCTTTTTTGCGTTTCCGAGTAAGGTGGATCCAGCGATCCCAGTTGATGAAATTTCAATGAAAATTCAAATAATTGTCGAAAACCAGGATTATTTTGCATTCAAATATTACTAAAGTATTAAAAATATAAGGGGAAATGCCGATTTATTAATAGTACAAAAGATGTATGTAAGGTTTATGGAATCATAACGTGAATATGGATCTATTGAACTGGAATTTCACATAACAAGAACTTTATGTGGAATGAACCTATGTCAGAAGAATGATGGAGGGGGAAGGCGGTTCATTCAAGACGAACATTTTTGAAAAATGTATTGTATTCATGAAAAATTCCGGAAATATTCAATGTTTCCAGGAAAGTAGGTGATGCGACAGGTTCGCTAAAGAGATCCCTATTTTTAATGGAAGATACATAAGAGATATCAAAGGAGAGACACCAAGTGAGTGAGCGAAAAAAGTTATCAAGAGGAACGCGGTTTAAAAATCTGAGCATTGTAACAAAAAACATGTTATGGACGAGCCTGTATATCATTATTACGGGTGCCATTGTGATTGGATCAAGCTATTATATCCAGGACAGCGTGCTGACGAAGCAGTTGCAATCCGATTCGGGAAAAATTATGGATACCTTGGTTAAGTCCGTATCGCTGGAAGATGCTCAAGCGGTGAAAGGCGCGACCGACCGCAATGCGGATATCCAAAAGAAACTAACCAAAACGTTTGATGACCTATCCCTAAGTCATCCCAACATTGCACAAGGCTATATTTTTGGACCGGAGCTCGAGGGTGGCAACAAGACCTCGATTATTGCCATGCCTACGGCAGTGCTCGATATGTTTGCCGAAGAAGACTTGAATCTCGGAGACTTATACGAACAACCGAAGATCCATGCCGATGCCGTAAGAGAGATGTTGAAAACGAAAAAAACCGTCTACACCAAAGGTTATACAGACAATTACGGTACCTGGATCACCGTGCTGCATCCTTTCCAGGATGCCAGCGGCGAAGTTTTTGCTTATATGGGGATCGACGTGGATGCAAGCTTAATCGCTTCCGGGAAACAGGAATTGATCACCAATACGGTTTTTGCGCTGCTGATTACTTTGCTGATTGTATTAGCACTGCAATACTTCACGATTAGACGGACATTCGCACCAATTCAAGCATTAATGGGGGCGCTTGACAAGCTGAGCAAAGGTGACTTCACCGTCCAATTAAAAGCCGGCGAAGATGAGCTGGGGCAGGTTAATGCCAAGTTCAATACAACCGTCAATCATATTAATGAACTAGTTACTACGATCAAAACGGTATCGGAGCAGTCTGCAGAGCAGTCTAAATTCCTCTTCTCGGCTGTGGAAGTCAATAACAATAACTCTTCTGCTATTACTAAAAATATGGAGGAAATGTCGGAACGAGTTGCTTTACAGAGCACGTCCATAACCGAAAGCGTCGTTTCGCTTGAGGAAATCTCATCGGGCGTATCCACGATTGCCGGCAATACATCGGATCTTTCCGAGATATCCATTCAGATGAAGGAACAATCGGAACGTGGTAATCACAATGTGGAACAGGTTATCGAGCAGATGAATTCGATCGATCATTCGGTTAAAAACTCGGTGAATATCATCGAGAAGCTGCAGAACCGCTCGCATGAGATCGGTCAGATCGTGCAGGTTATTACCGAAATTTCCTCTCAGACGAATCTGTTGTCACTCAATGCCGGTATCGAGGCGGCAAGAGCGGGCGAAGAGGGACGCGGTTTTGCTGTCGTCGCCAGCGAAGTTAAGAAACTTTCAGAGGAATCAAGAAAATCGGCGGACCAAATTATTGAATTGGTTCGATACATTCAGGATGAAACGGCATCTGCTGTAGAAGCGATCAGCGAAGGAGAACACAATGTCGCTAAGGGGATTGAGGTTGTCAAAGAAACCGGTGAGCTGTTTAAAGGCATGCTGGTGGCAACCGATACGGTGACCAGTCAAATTCAAGAGGTGTCTGCCGCTACACAGCAAATGGTTGCCGAAACCGAACAGATTACCGCGGCTATTAAACAACTGGCAGAGCTCGCAGAGAGAAACTCGTCCGTGTCGGGTGAGATCCGGATCAGTGCCCAGGAACAGCAGGCTTCCTTCGCCAAAATCTTCGAGTCTGCAGAACAGATCAACCAGGTTTCCGCTGAGTTGGAGGCCCTTGTTAACAAATTGCAAGTATAGTGTGTAATGCTACGACAACAGAAACAGTAGAGAAAAAAGATGGAGCTGAAACCTTTGAATACAACATTGATGATCGAACAAGGCAAAGAATATTGGTTGAATGAACTGCAGCTACCTTTACCGGGATTCTATATGTACACCGATGGTCCAGCGCATCTTCAGCAGCAAGAGCTTGATCGCATGGCGATTAACCTTCGTATCGAAACCGGTAAGATCAAGCGGTTCCGCGATTCATATGACATTAAGGCGTGGATGCTCACAAACTATGTGGTGTTTCTGTACCGAATGACTCACGATACCGATTTGCTGATCGGCGTGAACAATGAGAAGGGCAATCTCCTTCCGCTTAGAGTTAACTTAAGCGGCGACGATTCATTCGCACAGATTTATGAGCAAGTTTCCGTCAAAATGGAGCAGATTGAAGGAAGCAGCTTTTCGCTTGAGGATATAGAAGGATTCACTGGTCAACCGCTCACTCTCCAAACGGTCTATGGCAATAATGGGAATGGTTATGCCTATAGTTCTAGCTGGCTGAACTGGATGGTTCAGGAGGAAAGAAAGGACGAGTGGACACTCTACGTATCCTATGCACGGCCTTTATATAAAGAAGAAACGATCGAAAAATTCAGCAGGCATTTTGAGCAACTTGCAAACGCGGCTCTTGAGCATGGAGACATGCCGGTTAGCCGTTTGCCTATGCTGACAGAAGAGGACCGGAACGCGTACACGATTCTCAACGACACAAAGAAGGAGCTACCGGAGGATCCTACCATTGTGTCGATGCTTGCTTCCATTGTGAAGAAATTTCCGAAACGAATTGCACTATCGTCGGGTCATGAGCAAGTAACGTACGAACAGCTTGACCGGTTGTCAAACCAAATTGCACATATGCTTATTGACAAGGGGCTGCGTAAAGGCCAATTCGTCTCGATATTTATGAAGAGGGGCCTGAATACAATTGTCAGTATGCTCGGTGTGCTCAAGGCCGGCGGAGCCTATATCCCGCTGGATCCATCACATCCAGATGAACGAAATGCCTATATTATCGAGGATACCGAGTCAGCGATTATTCTTACGCATCAGGATTTCACGGCAAAGCTGGATGGACTCCTGGCTGGTTTTCAACCGAAGCCAGCGTACTTCTGTCTTGATGATAAATTCCTTTTATACTCGCCCGAAGCCTGTGGCGTCCGCGTTGAAGGCGATGATTTGGCATACATTATCTATACCTCCGGTTCTACGGGCAAACCGAAAGGTGCCTTAATCGCCCATCAAGGCGTCGTGAATTTGGCACTGGCCAATCAAGAGAAATTACAGATGAGTGAACAGGATATCATTCTTCAATATTCCACATTCAGCTTTGATGCTTCCGTTTACGATATATTCGGATCGCTGGCTTGCGGTTCACAGCTGCATCTTCTCTCCGATGAGCAGCGTTTCTCCATAGACGCCTTTACGGAGGCTGTGGTAGAAACCAATGCAACGCGTGTCGCGATTTTGCCTACGGTGTTTTTTAATCAATTGGCAGCCTATTTGCCTGTGGAAGATACTTACAAATACCGTAATATCAAAACGATCGTGGTCGGTGGGGAAGCACTGGCTGGAGAAACCGTTCGTATGTTCCAGAAGAAGCTGCAGATTCCAATCGTGAATCTATACGGCCCAACGGAAACGACGGTTGTAGCAACAGGGCATGTCGTGGATTATCCGGTTCCGGACGATCTGGCCACCGTGTATATCGGGACGCCTTTTGCCAACTATGAATTGTATATTGTGAATGAACATAATGAGTTATGTCCAACTTGCGTAACCGGAGAGCTGCTAATCTGCTCGGTTGGCGTAGCCAAAGGGTATCTGAATCAGCCTGAGAAAACCAAAGAAGCCTTCATACTGGATCCGTTAACACCGGAATCTGGAAAACAATACTACCGTTCCGGAGACTTGGTTCGCCTGCTGCCGAACGGACAAGTGGAATACCGGGGACGTAAAGATTCACAGGTGAAGATTAGAGGCTTTCGGATCGAGATTGGGGAGATCGAGGATAATCTGGCGAAGCATGAACGCGTAAAGGACATCGCGGTCATTCCGAGAATGGACGAGGACGGAACCAAAATGTTAGCGGCATTCTATACAACCCATGATGGACAGGCAGCTTCCGCTAAGGATTTGGTGCAATTTTTAAGTCAGAAGGTACCTAGTTACATGGTTCCTAAATACATGTGTTTCGTCGAAGAAATGCCGCTATCCCCGACCGGTAAGATCGATCGTAAGAAGCTGGCATTATACGAGTTGTCGATGGAGATGGAAGAGGACGACTCCCCCTATGAGGCACCGGTTAACGATATTCAGCGGGATATTGCTGCAGCCTGGGAAAAAGCTCTCGGCCAAACCAAAATCGGCATCCATGACGATTTCTTCGATATTGGCGGTTATTCTCTGAAAATTCTGGAGATTCTGGTGCTCCTTAAGCCGCTTTATCCACAGTTGAAGATCAATGATTTCTTTGTGTATCCGACGATTGAAAAATTAGCGGAGCGAGTAGAGGAATTGGGGCAGCAAACGAAACCATCCGATCAAACAGAGGATAGGGATCTTCCTATTCAGGATTTGGCTGAGTATCCGATCTCTTTCCCTATCCATCATGGTTCGGCACAACCCACCTATACCCAGCAGCATATTTTGCTGACAGGTGCCACGGGATATCTGGGATCACATCTGTTGTATGAACTACTGAAACAATCGACTGCTACCGTGTACTGCCTGGTTCGGCCATCGAAGCTGATGGAGCCTTATGCTCGCCTTGAGCAGATCATGACCGGATACTTTGGCGAAGATGTCAAGTCTCGAATGGATAAAAGGGTGATTGCGATTCAGGGTGACTTGGAGCAGGAGTTCCTCGGGCTCGGAGCCCAAGACCGTGCAATGATTGAAGCGCGCATCGATTCCATCATTCATTGCGGAGCTGAAGTGAAGCATTTTGGCGATTCCGACTATTTTGCGAGAGTCAATGTCGAGAGTACGGACCGCCTGTTAGCATTGGCTCAGAGAAGACCGCATATCCGCTTCCACTTTATATCTACGCTTGGGATCCCTGAAGATTTGGCAATGGGCGGTCAATGGGAGGCCATCGTTGCCGGAACGGGATATGAAGAGTCGTCCATCGAGAATGTCTACACGAACAGCAAACTGGAGGCAGAGAAGCTGGTCATTAAAGCCGGTGCTGATAGAGGCATCCCGGCAGCGGTTTATCGTGTTGGGAATTTGTCCTGTAACTCGGAGAATGGAATTTTCCAGAAAAACATCGACAACAACGCTTTTTACCGCATGCTGAAAGCGATGCTGCTGTTGAAGAAAGCACCTGGCGTGAGATGGGAAGTGGATATTACGCCGATTAACTATGCCGGGGAAGCCATTACCGCTCTTCTGCTTCAGCAAGAAACGGTCGGGCGAGTGTTCCATATCTGTAACCCGGTTGCCATTCCTTATGAGGACATGGTGGGGCATTTTAAAGCCCATGGATATGACATTTCGGTGATGGACTGGAAGGAATACGAGGCATGGTTATTGGACCCGCAGCAGCCGAAGGATAAGGAAGGCCTTGAGCTGGCGATGGCACAGTTCGAAGGCGACGGAGCGAAGAATTCCATCTACCGGTATACTTGTCCGCAAACATCGGAATTCCTCAAGCACACAGGCGTGAAATGCGCTTTACCGGACAAGCCGTTATTTGAAAAAATGATTGAGTATGCCGCTGGTATCGGATATTTCGTGAAACCGGAGTAACGATCAGGCAGCAAGCATGAAACCGCGAGAAGCTTTCGCGGTTTTTTTGTGTTTAGGATCAGCCATCGCCGGCAAATATTTTTTTAAAGAGATAAGAAAGTATAAACATCCGAGGCTTATCATCCTTATCTCGCAAGAAAAACTTCATCTAATTGCGGTCTGTCATCTGTGAAAGTTCGTCGATAGACTTTTTTCTTATGGCGTGAGTGTGGTAATATCATACTGATTTAAGTCCAGTAACACCAAATGAGGTGGCCCATGAATCACGAACATTGGAAGCAGGCAGAAACCGCACTGGCTTGCATGGAAGTTATCAAGAACGGTGAAAACGACCCTGTAACGATTGAAGGCGAATCGGATGACCTGCGCTGCATCGGAATCGGTACGGATGCTGCGGTATTCGTATACGAACCTTTGCCGGCCTATGCGTTTAAACTGTATGCTGCGGAGGCGCTGCCTAAGAAGGAAGCGGAGATTAAGGTCTATCAAGAGCTGGTGGGAAGCCCCTATTTTCCTGCATTTTATGGAGCAGGTGAGCGTTATGTGGCGATCAGTCATGAATCCGGATTAACCCTGTACGATTGTTTGCTCTATGGTGTACCCGTTCCAAGGCAGGTCATCGATGATGTCGAGGCTGCACGCTCCTTTGTGCGGAGCAAGGGCTTAAACCCGCGGGATATTCATTTGAAGAATGTACTGCTGCAGGAAGGCAGAGGGAAGGTACTCGATGTATCAGAGTATATTCAGGATGGAAACGACAAGCGATGGGAGCATCTCGTGTGGGCATACGACAACGTATATCCGCTGCTTGAGGGCAAGAAGCTGCCGCTCTGGGTATTGGAGGCCGTGAAGAACGGTTATTACCGTCTTGACCCATCCAGTGTGAATATGCAGGAATTTGCGGACCGGATTGGGCGACTGTTCTTCAGAAAATAGGATAACCGGCCCCATTCGAAACGGTTAGGAGCATTCCCTTCTTACCCTCTTATCAAACAAAGCGCTATATTCAGATCATATACGGCGGATTCAATCCCCCTGAAGCTGTAACTGCTCCAGGGGGATTATTGTAATTAGAAGATACTCCAGTCCATTTCCCGGGATATGGTTTGCAGCAAATGTACGCCGGCATAGCTGTTGCCCTTGTCATTCAGTGCTGGACCTAGCACACCGATTCCATAACGTCCCGGCACAAAAGTTAAAATGCCTCCTGAAACGCCGCTCTTGGCGGGTAATCCTACATGAATGGCGAATTCACCTGATGCGTTGTACATGCCGCATGTCGTCATGAATGTCTTGGCGATTTGAACATATCTTCGAGGTATGAGCGCTTTGCCGGTTAGCGGATCCGAACCGTTGCAGGCTAGCACCAAGGCCATTCTGGCTAGATCGGCGCAATCCACATTGATGGAGCAGTGTCGAAAATATACTTCTAACACCTCTTCAACATCGCCGCTTAGAACCCCGTTTTCCTTCAAAAAGAAGGATATGGAACGATTCAGATTCCCGGTTTCCGATTCTGAGCGGTAAACCCCCAAGTCATACTCCAAACCAGCGTTCCCTGAGAGCTCTTTTAGGAACTGAAGAATTCGGTCGGATTTCTCGTTCGGGCTGCCTCCGCGAATTAAGGAAGAAACGGTAATCGCGCCTGCGTTAATCATCGGATTGAAGGGAATGCCGGGCCTTACTAACTCCAGCTTCAGCATGGAATTAAAGTTGTCTCCGGTCGGCTCCATGCCAACCTTACTGAAGACGGCATCCTCTCCATTATCCATCAGCGCCAATATTAGGGTAAACACTTTGGAGATGCTCTGCATCGTAAAGCGCAGCCCGCAGTCCCCGGCGGTGGCGGATTCGCCCTGGGTGTTCAGAAGGGTGATGCCCAAAGCAGCATGGGGAGCTTTGGATAGCTCGGGGATGTAGGAGGCGACTTTGCCTCTGCCGACACATGGCAAGCTTGCTCCCAGCCAGCCGGGGAGCTGCTGCCTAATGGTTTCGATTTCGGGTGACATCATTTCTTAAACCCCTTCCACCATTCAGAATCTCGAACAGGATTATGACTTGCTTGAAACGGATTAGCATGTTCATTCGTTCCAATCCGAATAATTGAGCGCTTTAGCCCGCCATGCCCATGTCCATGCTGCGGGTTTTTGTTTTGTACTGGGCAAGCAGATTCGTGTAAGTGTACTCAACTAGTTTGTTAAGCTTTATGTAAGGTTCGTATAAAAATCGTGTAAGATTCGCCTTCTATAATTACATCTGTGCTTAACAAACGACGACTTGAAGGAGAACGCAATATGACAACTATATTACAAGCAAAGCATGTAGAAAAAACATTCGGTATTCAAGGGAATCAATATACGGCATTGCAAGATATCAATCTTGAAATTCAGGAAGGCGAATTTGTTGGCATTATGGGACCTTCCGGGGCAGGCAAATCCACGCTGCTGAATATTTTCTCGACGATCGATACACCGTCGGCAGGCGATATTACCATTGCCGGACAACATATCGTGTCGATGAACGAGGAGCAGCTGTCCGATTTTCGCCGGAACCAGCTCGGATTTATATTTCAGGACTACAACCTGCTGGACACGCTCACTGTCAAAGAAAATATTTTGCTTCCCCTGGCGTTGTCCAGGGTGCCTGCGGCCGAAATTGAGAAGCGGGTTAACGAGATCGCCGATACGTTTGGCATTCGCGATATCTTGGATAAATATCCTTATCACATCTCGGGTGGTCAGAAGCAGCGTACTGCAGCCTCGCGCGCCATTGTTGCCAGTCCAAGCCTCATATTGGCGGATGAACCGACAGGGGCTCTGGATTCCAAGTCGGCAACAAGCTTGCTGCAAAGCTTAAAGAAATTGAATGAGTTCCATCGTTCCACGATCATGATGGTCACTCACGATGCTTATGCCGCAAGCTACTGCAAACGCGTCATTTTTATAAAAGACGGACAGCTGTACCAGGAGCTTCATCGAGAAGACCAGCTGCGCAAGGTGTTTTTTGATCAGATCCTGGAGGTACTTGCTGCACTTGGGGGTGAGCATGATGACACTATTTAGCATAGCCAGAAAAAACATCCGCAAAAATTTCACGAATTACTTTTTGTACTTTGCTTCGATGATCTTTAGTATCGTCATTTATTTCACATTTGTTTCACTAAAATATGATACTGCGATCCAGTCCGCAACGGAGGGGTCGACAAAAATCAGTTCGGCCTTTAGCGGTGCGGCCGTCGTGCTGATCATCTTCGTGGCTATATTCATTTGGTACTCCAATTCCTTCTTTACCCGCAAGCGCAAGAAAGAAGTCGGATTGTATTCGCTGCTCGGTGTTCGGAAGAAACAAATCGGCCGGATGTTATTTTATGAAAATTTTCTGATGGGTGTGCTAGCTCTACTGGCAGGGATTGCTCTCGGCTCGGTGCTGACGCGTTTCTTTGTATCCCTGTTAATGAAGGTCATGGGTTATGACGCAGTGTCGAATTTTTCGATATCGCCTGCGGCCATCATCAACACCACCATCGTGTTCATGATCATTACGCTTATTACCTCTCTGCAGGGTTACCGATTGATCTACCGGTTCAAATTGATTGAGTTGTTTCATGCGGATCAGGAGGGAGAACGGGAACCGAAGGCTTCATGGATCACCGCCTTATTGTCTCTGGTATTCATAGGCACCGGATACTGGCTTGCTCTGCAGAACCTGCTGCAATCCAAGGCCTGGGCGGCGATGGGATTCATGCTAACGCCACTCGTTATCCTGATGACGGTGATTATTGGAACGTATCTGCTGTTCAGTACCCTGACCGTTACGTTGTTGAAATTATCCAGAAATAACAAGAACCGATTCTGGAACGGGATGAACATGATCGGCGTCTCCCAGCTTCTATATCGCATCAAAGGCAATGCACGCACGCTTACGATCATTGCGGTGCTTAGCGCCACAACACTGACTGCGGTTGGGACGGCGTACAGCTTCTATTACAGCAATGCAAACAGCGCACAGCAAGCGAACCCCAACAGCATGATGTGGATCTCCCATGATAGCAGCGTAACAAAGCGAGTCGACGAGTTGATAGACTCAACTCCGCATCACGAGCTGTTATATCATGCGTCCGTCCCTGTCTTGGAAGTGGATGCTGATGTTAGAGGTCTTAGCGAGGCATTCTCGCAAGACATTCAAACATTCAGCATCATATCCCAGCATGATTTCAACGAGCTGGCGAAGGTGCAGGGCCGCAAAGACACCATTACTTTAAGCGAAGAAGAGGCAGTTGTCTTGGACCCGGCCTATTTCGAAGGAATTTCACCGGCTTATGTGGGTTCTACAGTCACTCTCAAACAAAACAAGCAGGAGCAGCAAATTACCTTTAAGGAATTAAAGAAATATAGCGTGCTGAATATGGGTACGGTCTATTCTACTATGGTGGTAAGCGATGAGCTGTTTGCGCAATTGGAGAAGCAGACAAACCCCATCCTGCTGGAGGCTTATGGCCTATCGAATCAAGACAAAGCGAAGCAACTTACGGAGGATATCGAAGGCGTCTTGCCGGAAAGCGCGTCATTCGCCAGCTATTATCAGGATTATGCAAGAGGAATGGAATCGTCAGGCCTGTTAATTTTTATGGGAGGATTCCTGGGGCTTGTGTTTCTCACGGCGACCGGCAGCATCATCTATTTCAAGCAATTAACCGAAGCCAATTCGGACAAGGCAAGATATCAGATTTTAAACAAAATCGGCGTAAATCGGCGTGAGGTTAAAAAGAGCATAGCCCAGCAAGTCCTGTTCATCTTTGCTTTGCCGCTCGTTGCCGGCATTGCCCACTGCGCTGTCGCACTTTCAGCTTTGTCCAAACTTCTGCATATGAATCTTGTGATTCCAGTTGTGATTTGTATGGGCGTCTACACCTGTGTTTATTTGATCTATTACGTCGTGACCGTTAGGTCCTACTATAAAATTGTAACCAAAACAAATTAAACTACCACAAAGGAGTAGAGTCATGAAAAAAACGATGATCTTCGGCGGCATTCTTGTCGCCATCCTCATTGGATTTGTTGTATTTATTCAAAATGTGAACATTAACCGCTTCGGGACAGATTCATATTATGTGCAAATTCAAGATGGAACCAAAGTGGAAGACAAAGCGGATAACGGGGAGAAGTACATCTACTATGAGTACACCTTGGAGGGATTCAACAAAGAAGGGAAAGCGAAGACGTTGACCTTTACGGCGAACAAAGAACTGCGGAAGGAAGCGTACCTGCGTTTATACGTCAAAGAAAAGGGTGTCAGCTCCTATCAAGAGGTACAGGCAAACAAGCTTCCGGAACAAGCCAAAGTAAAGCTCGAAACGTTAGGAAAATAAGGACGATATCAGAGGGAGAGAATAACGTGACTCATGTTAAAGAAAGAACGACGATTCTATCGAAAAAGGTTATCATCGGCTCACTTGCATTGACATTGACTGCATGCCCGCTCATCAGCGCGGGTAGTGCAGCGGCAAAAGCTAATTCCCCTACTGCAATTTCACAAATTTCAGAGAGCGATGAAGCGCATGCACCGATTCAATATCATATTCAGGCGAGACTGAACGAGAAGGACATGACCATACAGGGAAGCAGCATGGTTACCTATCGAAACACCAGTCAGGATACGTTGAATCAACTGGTATTCCACACCTATGCGGATGCGAACCGTTCAAAATCGACACAGACGTCCATGTTTAAACGATCAAACGAAGAAATCAGCAAGAACCATCCGGATAAGAAGCCGGAAGATTTTCTTGGAGGTATTGATATTCAAGGAGTGAACGCAAACGGCCAAGCACTTGATTTCCATAATGAAGATCAGGCTTTGACTATTCGATTGAAGGAGCCCATACAACCGGGCGCAGCGATAACGGTACATATGGACTTCTCTCTGAACATTCCGTATGGTTCGCAGCGATTATCGTATTATCAAGATATTGTAAATGGCGCTCACTGGTTTCCGGTCATGTCGGTCTATGATGAAGAGAAGCATCAATGGAATACAAGCCCTTACAGTCCATCATTCGAAACGGATTATTATGCTTCCGCAGATTATGAAGTAGAGTTCAACATGCCCGACGCTTATCAGGTGGCGATGCCAGGCACGATAACGACACGGAATGACGTGGAATCCGGCCGCAAGGTCGTTTCCGCTGTTGCCAACAATACAAGGGAATTCGTATTCTTTGCCAGTCCCAATTTCAAAGTAAACAGCGTTACCCGCGACGGCTTGACGATCGAATATTTTTATTTTGATAACGAACCGGGAAAGAAACAGGTCATGGATCGGTATATCGATCAGGCATTTAAAGCGATCGAATTTTTTGGTGATAAATACGGTGCTTATCCTTATCCGGAATTCCGAATCGTCGAGTCGTACGTCGAGGGCGTGGCTATCGAATATTCGCGGGTCATCCAAATGGGACAGATACAGAGCCAGGCCGATCCGGCGCAGGACACGGTATTCATTCATGAAATCGCTCATCAGTGGTTCCACGCTCTGATCGGGAACGATTCGGAGAAGGAATCGTTCCTGGACGAAGGTTTTGCCGATTTTTCCAAGGTGTATTTTGCGGAGAAGCAGGGGGATAAGCTGAATGGTTTTAAATCCATTCAATTTGACGATTCCAAGATGGAACTTGCCATTGCATCGACCAATGACGAGGTGGGGGACTTGGCTAGTCCGGTTTATTACGAAAAAGGTCGCCAAGCGTTATACCAATTGTACCGGTCCGTTGGGGAAGAGAAGTTTGACCACTTTATGAGGGAATATTTCAAACGTTATGTATATAAAAATGCCACAATGGAGGGACTTCTCCAAACGATTGAAGACGTGCTCGGAAAAGAGGCGCGAAACGAAATGGCCACGGCCCTATATCAACCGGGTTTTGTTCTTAAGCCTGAATACCAACTGTCGGACGAAGAAAAAACCGCATATTTGCATGATCAGTTTCAATTGCTGTATCAATCAGCCTTAACCCAAATTCCAGGCTTGCCCTACGAAACGATGAGCCGCATCATGGAGAAGGCCCTTCAAGGAGAGCCGTTATCGATCGTTCTGAGCGATCAAGTAAGCACTCAAACACGCAAGCAGCAAGAAGCCATGGTGAACCAGCTCACGATGCTTCTGGATATCAGCGGAGTGAAATATGACGTTATTCGGGATCGTCAGGTATTGAAAAAGAAATTAAAGAAGGAACTGGGGACAAGCAATCTGATCGTGATTGGCAACGGAAAATCGAACGGGGTAGTGCAGGCGCTGAAATCCGGTATTATCGAGCGGGCGAACAAAATGGGCTTTGCCTGGAAGGATACCATGAATCAACCGAGTGCTTCCGGGGCGTATGCGATCAAGCATCCATTCAATCAAAATCGCCTAATGCTGCACTATTTCTGGAATGGAGATCATGTAACAGACGAGGCCTTGGAGACGTACATGGCGAACATGCAGGAATCTCTCGGATTCACGAGCGCATTTTATCAGTACTATGTGTTGGACAAGAATGGCAAGGTGGTGTTAGATAAACTAGAGGAGAATCCGCTGTCGAAGTTTTTTGCGGAGGAGTAAGCTTGAGGTTCCCTTCTCGAGTCTCCAAACGCTGTTGAATAGCAGCTTGGCAGGTGGGAAAAATGTTGGTTATAACAGGGGGTGAACGAATTTGGCGTTTGATCAAAAGGTACTTGTCGTTGATGATGAGGCGGATATTGTCAGGCTTCTTCAAACCGTACTGATCAAGGAAGGCATTGATCAGGTGTATACCGCAGCAACAGCGGAAGCAGCCTGGCTTGAATTCCAGAAATGGCAGCCCGATCTTGTCATTCTGGATATCATGCTTCCGGACGGAGAAGGATACGAAGTGTGCAAGAAAATCCGAAGCGTCTCCAATGTTCCGATATTCTTCTTATCGGCGAAGACAGAAGAGATTGATAAAATCCTGGGTTTCGCCATCGGCGGCGACGACTACATTACCAAGCCATTTAGTCCGAAGGAAGTGGCTTACCGGATCAAAGCCCGGTTTCGGAGACCGGATGTTTCTGAGCATGAGGACAAACCGAATCGCGTAATTAAGAAAGGCCCCTTTGAATTAGATGAAAACAAGGTGGAGCTGAAGAAGAGCGGGAAGGTCATTCCACTGAAACCGAAAGAGCTGGGGCTGCTTACGCTGCTGCTTAAACATCCGGGCCAGATCATCAGCAAGGAAAGTTTATATGATCAGGTATGGGGTGAGGAATTCTTCGGTTTTGATAATACCGTGATGGTTCACATCCGGAGGCTGCGGGAGAAAATAGAAGAGGACCCTTCCAATCCCCGCTATCTGCTCACGGTAAAAGGCCTTGGGTATAAGCTTGTTGTAGAGGATGAATAAGGGATGAAGTGGAAGCTGACCGGCAGGTATCTGGTCTCCGTGGTTCTTATCGTCGTCATCGTTATTATTATGAACATCGTGGTGATTATCGGACTATTCATTCTACAAGCGGTAAATGAGGATCTCCCACTCCTAAATAGGCAAACCTCAGCAGAGTCGATATCCCGATCCTTTCAGGAATATATCGTAATATCGGAATCGGGAGCTACCATAAGCGAGAAGGGCAAGGAGATTCTGGAGAAGAATCAGGCATGGGTTCAAATTCTGGATGAGGATGGTAAGGAAATCTTCCGCTATCTTGCTCCGGAAGAGGCCAAAACAAAGTACGCCCCCATCGATATTGTACAGATATATAAGTATGTCGAGAAGGAAGTCCTTTCCACCGTCTTTATTGGCGAAAAGACAGCCTTCGAACATCGTTACAGTTACTTGGTTGGATTTACGACCCCATACCTGGAGCGGCAAGTGTTAACCATCGATTCACGGAACTTCGCGCAGACGTTCAAGGTCTTTAGTGTGTCCATTATCATTGTTGACGGATTCATCGCCTTATGTATCGCTTATATCTTTAGCAAGCGGCTGACCAAACCCATGTTTATATTAATCGACAGCATTAAGCGTTTGGCTGGGCGTGATTATAACGTCTATCATCAACCAAAGGGGATATATAAGGACGTGTTCGCCAATATCAATCTTTTGTCCCAAGAGCTGAAATCAAGCGAGAAGGAAAGAAAGAAATTGGATGCGATGAAGGAAGAATGGATTGGCAATATCTCACATGATATCAAAACGCCTCTTGCTTCGATTCAAGGCTATGCGGAGATGATAAAGGACACGGAATATCAGTTCTCCATGGATGAAATACGGGATTATGCCGGGATCATCGAAGGAAAGTCCAAATATTTGAGAGACGTGATCGAGGACTTGAATCTGTCGACCCGCTTGAGGAATAAAGAGCTGACGTTGAATAAGAAAAATGTAAATATCGTAAGCCTGGTACGCAATGTCGTGATCGATACCCTCAATGACCCCAGCTACGCCAACCGGGACATTGATTTTAGGAGCAGTCATGAGGTCATTAAAATCGAGGTTGACGATATTCTGATACGCAGAGCAATCAGCAATCTGATCTATAATGCGATTGTTCATAACCGCGAGGATATTTCGATCAAGGTCCAAGTCGAGAAGAATGAAGAGCAGATCCTGATTCGTGTGGAGGATAACGGAAAAGGCATTAAGCAGGAGGAGCTCGGAAGGATCTTCGACCGCTATTATCGTGGGACCAATACGGGAGAACTCCATAAAGGGTCAGGTCTTGGCATGGCCATTACGCATGACATTGTTATCGCGCATGGAGGACATATTCAGGTTCATAGCAAAGTTGATCAAGGCACGGTTATGGAAATCAAACTGGGGCGTACTTAGAAACGTCCGATATCCATGATGGTTTTCCGACGGTTAGGGACCATGTTCAGGAGTAATAATGATGCAAGCAGGTAACACTACCGTGAAAAGGAGTGTATAGCTTATGAAACTGCTTGTTAAGTTATTGGTGCATGGAGTTTTGATTACGGCACTGCTTGTTGCGCTTACCGATGCTTCGTTCACAGGGGCTATATTGACGGCATTAGGAATTGGCATCGTTGCTTATTTGGTGGGGGATTTATATATTCTGCCCCGCACCAGCAATATGATGGCTACGATCGCGGATGCCGGCTTGGTATTTGTTATGCTGTGGATCATTGGCGGTGTTGCGAACTGGACCCTTAATTTCTCGGAGGTTCTGCTAATCGCGGTACTTGCAGGAAGCTTTGAGTATTTATATCATATGTGGCTTAGGGGCGAGAATCTGTTTAAAAAAAGACAGCGGGCCTCGTAAAACGAGAATGGAATATATGTAACAAACACATAACGCGCGATCCGTAAAGAAGCCTGAAATCAGGCTTCTTTATTTTTATATATCCAAAAAGAAGGTTTTGCTGAAAGGGCAAAGCTATAATTCTTGATATTTGAGCAATTGAGAAGAAATCCTTAGCTGCCATGAGAGATAAACTTAAGAAAATACATGAAAGGAGAATTTCATTATGAAAAATGGAGAAAATCATTCGCAGCTTCCAAAAGTCCTATCTCCGGATGAGTGGCTATTCGATCGTAAGGAGCTGATGGCCAAAGAGACTGGGGAGGAATCTCCCAAAATCGTGACTCGGGACGAGTGGCTCATGGCTCGTAAGGAATTGTTAGCCAAAGAGAACGAAGTTACCCATGAACCGGATGCGATGCTGGTTGAACGAAGAACCCTGCCAATGGTCGAGATGGATAAGGATTACGTCTTCGAAGGTCCGGACGGCAAGGCAAGACTGCTGGACTTGTTTGACGGTCGAAGTCAACTCATCGTCGGGCACTTCATGTTTGACCCGGACTGGGAACAGGGTTGTCCAGGCTGCTCAGCCGGTGCAGCCGAGATTTCGGATGATCACCTGAAGTTAATGCATGACCGTGACACCTCTTTTGTATACATCTCCCGTGCACCACTGGCTAAGATCGAGGCATACAAAGAGCGGAAGGGCTGGAGCTTCCCTTGGTACTCTTCGTATGGCAGTGATTTCAACTACGATTTCCACGTTACGCTGGATGAGGCCGTGACTCCTGTAGAATATAATTACCGCACCAAAGCGGAGTATGAGCAGGCAGGTAATCCACTAGACTTTGAAGGCAAGCAGTCGATTGAGCTGCCGGGAAGAAGCTGGTTTCTCCGGATCGGCGATCGAGTCTTTCACACCTATTCTGCATACCACGGATAGTGGCCTTAAATCATAAAAGGAGCAGGATACTGAACGATAAGACCGCTGCAAGGCTGCCGAGAAATGCTATTAGCCCTTAAGTAGGCAGTGCGAAGAAGCGCACTACCGTTTACTTGGAGGGGATAATACATCATTAAGGCAGCCTTGTTTTTTGACGTTTAATCCAAACTGCCCAATTGATTCATGATGTCCTGTCTTCTCTGATCAATATATTTACGTATCGTATCCGGCTCGGAGTCAAACACCTTGTCGCTCCACTTATGATTAGGGTCCTTATAGACATGGTCCGCAATCGCATTGTGCATTTTGTATACGATGGGCAGTTGGCGCCTCACAGTGAATACCGACTCAAGAAACCCTGACAGGAGAGCTTTATACCTCTGCCTGTGCGGACGGAAGGATAATATTTTCTCGGTCAGCTTATTATAACCTTGAATTTTCACAAGGTCAGAATCTACTAATTTTCCATAGCAATTCCTTCCCCAGGTTCCCTCGTAGTCCCACGGGATCATGCGGTACGTTCGAGTTTTTCCATGCTCAAACAAAGTGTAGTTCTGATTAAAGCCATCGTAATTCCCGGTTAATACCGCGCCGCATAACCACCGCAAATAATTTTCGATGTCCAGGTGCTTACGGAGATACTGCTGCAATTCGGCACCCGCTTTAAGATGAATCTGCTGTACGAAGTTGGACAGCTTCACGCGATCGCGCTCGGAACCTTTGATCAGGTTATAACCTGAGAAGGAGGATTTACCGGATGAACGCTTATCCGTAAAATCGGCATTGTCGTTAACGGCATAAATAATGCTGCGCACGGGAATTCCCCGCTTACGAAAAAAGGGAGTCTTGACTGCCTCAATATTAAGGTAGACCCCCAGATTCTCATTATTCAGATGCAGCACACAGTGGCGGGTCGACGGGCTTGGCACATGGATCGAATTGAAAAATTGAAAGGAGAGGGCGTTTCGAATCATGGAAGGGTCATCATATTCGGCATTGAAGTGGTAGGTATATTTTGAGGTTTTAATTTCATAGGATTTTTTCGGGTATTCACGTGTATGCCCTCCGCGATAGCGAATACGTATCGGTATTCTTTTTCCCCCGCTAACCAGCTGTGCAGGCACAAAATGATTTGACCAAATATTGCTTTTTAACTGTTCATAATCCTTGTCTTTGATAGTAACGCGATACACAGGCAAGGGCATGAAGCTACCTCCTTCAAACTGGTAGACTATCGTTGATTTTATATGATTCGATTATATTAAACCAGTTCCTTTCTATTACGGGAAACATATAAATATATTACCGATAGACCTGATGGACAATTGAGGGGTATCCAATGCGGTCAAGATAACTCCTGAAATATACCATTCATGATCTGTCGAAATATGAATCCTCGAAAGGAGCATGAACATGGCTTATAACAGGTTTGGTTTCGGGAATTTGGTAGGAAGAAACGTGAAGATCAACCGCGGCGGGCCGGATTCAATCGAAGGTCTTCTGCTCGATGCTCAGTCAGACTACCTCGTTGCAGTTGCTGATGGCGGTTTCGTTTATGTTAAAGACGATCATGTCAAGAGCATTACGGATACAGGTAAATCCGGTGGAGCGAGAGAAAGCATTGTAAATCCGATCACGGCATACAACTTCGTGGGAGTCATGCAAGCCCTTCGGTATCGCCTTGTCAAAATTAATCGCGGCGGACCAGAAAAACTGGAGGGTATCATCGTTGACGTGAACCAGAACTATCTGATCTTAACCGTAAAAGGTCAAGAGGTCGTTCACATCCCTGTTAGTCATATTAAATCGATCACGGTTGTTCGTGGTGGAGGGAATAACCAATCCGGCAGCAATCAAAATCAAAATAGCAACTCTCAAGGCAACCAATCCAACCAATCGCAATCGCAAGGCAACCGCTCAGGCGGTAACCAATCGGGAGGCAACCAAGGAGGAAACCGCTCGGGCGGCAACCAATCGGGAGGAAACCGTACAGGCGGTAACCAAACGAGAGGTAATCGCACAGGAGGTAACCAAACGAGAGGTAACCAGACTGGCGGAGACTGGATGAATTGGACAGGCGGCAACCAATCCAAGAACCGTTCCGGCAAGCGCAATCGCAGCGGCAACCGTTCCAATAACCGCTCCGGCAACCGGAATCGCAGCGGAAAACGGAGAAGTGGCGGCGAGTAACTTATCGGTCCAATACAAACGGTGTAATGAATATCCAAGTCCAGCCATCTTCTGCTCACTCATTTTATATATGAAGCAATAGGAATTTAAAAGTATGTTAGTCCTCCGTAGCCAAACACCTCACATGAATCATTGCGTTCTCCTCTTTTATAAGGTGAGTTGCATGAATATTCCCCCGATTCAGCCCCTTACCGATATCATTGTGCGTGCATTATTGATGTCTTGCCTCTGAATGAGCATTGGCTGCCGAAGGCATCCAATGCTTCCTTTCAGGGGAGTGTTTATCCAGTACGACGCTTGCGGTTATAAGCCTGCACGTTGTAGTTCGATATCAACAATATATGCAGGCGCAGGCGTTAGGTGATGGTGATGGTGATTCTTGATGCTTAAGTGAAGTTATATGATGTGCAAACCATCATGCTACGCAGCGAAGTTTTTTTGCGAGGAGGGAAGAGATGGAACCATTACGTTCAATGATAGGCAAACGTGTTGAGTTGGAGCTTTCGGGCTGCAAGACGCTGCTTCATGGAGAATTCATTGATATGGGAAGCGACGTTCTGGTGTTATATTCCAATTCAAAATATATATATACTCCAATCCATCATTTGCAGCATTTACGTTTATATGATGAATGGGAAAACCCTGCGAAGGATAGCGGTCCTGATTCTAAGATCGACCTCACCAATATTTCATATCGCAAAATGCTGATGAATTCCAGGGGCGTTTTTACGGAAATTTACTTGGGAGGCTCACATTCATTGCATGGTTATGTGACGGGCATTATGAACGATTTCTTTGTGTATCACTCGCCGATGCATCAGGCGGTGTATATTCCGGTTAACCACGTCAAATATCTGATACCGTATCCGCCCAACATGACCCCTTACAGTCTCAGCCAAGAACATTTTCCAGTACAGCCTTCCGGTGTTGCGCTGTCCCGCACCTTGGATCAACAATTAAAAAAGCTCGAGGGCCAGCTCGTCATATTCGATCTCGGCGAACATCCCCACAAAAAAGGATTGCTGAAATCCGTCAATGATAAAATCATTCAATTGGTTCTCGCAGGCGGAGACGACATTTACCTGCATATGGATCACGTTAAATCCATCCATCTGCCCTAAAGCTGATACTCTAAACTTTTAGAAAGTTGCAGACTTCCCACTGACAGTTCATCTGGCGGTGGGGTTGCTATTTAGCAGGCTCTCAGAAATGTCATATGAGTCGGTACTCATATTAATGAAGTCGTTATTTATCAATGAAGCTCTCCTTAAGAGGGGGCAGCGTATCTTCTCATGCGATCGAGCAGTTGTCCATCCGTGCACGGGTTCTCGCCGCTCACAAAATCTTTCATATAGTAGGACAGATAGTCACCGTATCGACTTTCGGTCTGAAGGAGTAATTCATCCACGAAATAAACCCCATTTGCAATTTCGTCTTTAAGGAGCGTGCATAGTGCGCCGTATAGGCCGCAGGCAACCTGAAAATAGGTGGCGTTGATATGATATTGAGGGAAAATGTCGTCGCTGCTCAAAACATTATACATATACCGCTCTTTGTCCGGATATACAAGCAGGACCCCCACTAAATCTTCTCCTCCGACCTCACCATTCACTGGATCAAGCACCTGCTGATCCCATTCCCATATTTCGTCGATATCCTCAAGCTGGGAACGGATTAAACGAATGGTATGGTCGCTTACGCGGTAGATAAAACCTGTCTCCATATCGAAGAGTTTGCCGAGGGTCAATACTTCCTCATGAGGCATTAATGATCCATAGAATTGTTTATTTCCCAACGTGACCTTGAATTCAAGCTCGTATACCGGAAGATGCATCGTGAACGGAAACCGATGCTTCATGAACATTGGATAATTGAGAATGGCTTCATCGAGAAAACATTCTGGCGACCAAGTGGAGTAAATCGTGCGCTCTTTAACAAGAGCAGGGTCTTTGTATAGTGAAGTGTCATGTTCAACGATATAACAGGCCAGCGGTTTCTCGCCAGGTGTTTCGTTCATTAACTTGATGGCCATCCACTGGACGACGCCCGGATTCATGCCGGTGCCGATGATGGCGGCAGATCGTGTGGCTTGATTTCGGCCTTCCTGGAAAGTTCGGTACCTTTCCAAGAGCGTATATCCTGCAAGACTCTCATTCTCATCCACTTTCGGATTTTCAAGCGCGGTATTCATATAGTGTACGCCGGTTTCTTGGCAGCATGTAAGCATATCGACCGTATCCGCCCATGATACATCGATCACATGCGTGGTGCCAGTCGAGCGCAAATGCTGGCGAAACTGTTCCAAATGGTTCAAATCGAATTGGTGCAGTGTCGCATGCTTGAGCAAATTCGGCATGAATGTTCGACAATGTGCCGCTTCTTCCTGCTTCAGGTCGATCAGATGAATCTTGCTGTGCGTCATAAAGATATGAATGGGGTCATGGATATCGCCAAGGCTTTTCTCTAAAAGCGAGAGGATTGCTTTAGCCACTCCGCCGGAACTGCCAAGTATGCTGATAACGATGGGGGGCTGCTTCATATTCTACCAACTCCTTTCTAGTAACACATTATTCATAGAGTTGTGGAAAGGTCTGTACGAACACACACGGAATGCAGATATTCGTTCGAAATCATGATATGTACATAGTCAGCGGAACGAATTGGACGTAAAAGAGAGAGCAATGAATGATGTGCGTATTCTCCATCTTTCTTAAAGAACGATGAACGGCGCGCCACATCATTTTCAATGCTCTCCTCGAGTTGTCGCATCAGTATAGCCATTGAACCCAAAAGGCCAGAACCACCAGGGTAAATAAAAGGGTAGGAGGGATGGTCAATATCGTGACCTTGATATAATCCTTCCATTTGATTTTGACATGATGCTGTTTTAAAATATGAATCCATATTAAGGAAGCGAGTGTACCCATCGGGAGAAGCAGTGCTCCTATATCACTGCCGATTACACTGGCCAGGTAAGCAATCTTGAGAGTTAGCGGATCAAGGTTCATATTGGTTAACGTGATGGTGCCTACCATCAGGGCGGGGTGATTATTAAAGAGGATCGATAATAAAGAGAGAAGGCCACCCATCAACAAGCTGGCGTTTAGTAGATCTGTTGCAACGATAGGTTCGAAGAATTGGATTAACAGTTCCGTTAAACCGATATTATGAAGTCCATAGATGAGCACATACATTGCGAAGGCAAAAACAAGAATATGCCATGGTGTTTTTTTCAATAAATCGTTTGGGGGGATTTTTAGAACGGCCCATCTCCAGGACAATAGAATGGTTGAGCCCAGGATGGCTACAATTTCGATAGGTATTCCTAAATAGGAGGCGACGAATAAAGCGATTCGAACAGTAAAAACAAACAGGAGAACATTACGCATCAACGTATTGCGTTTGTGAACATCTGCTGGAGAATTCAGAGGACTGCTTAGAGGATGTTTACCTTCGGCTAAGTGCTTTTTCACATGAAGCCTACGCGGCAGCTGACGTTTAAAGCAGAGGAATAACAGAAATACGAGCAGTAAAAGCCCGAGGGTCGCCGGAACGAACATCATCATGGTATGCATGTAAAGATCCATGTCCACAATTTCTAAAGCAATTAAATTTACGATATTGCTGACGCCTATAGGTGCACTCGATGCAGTGGCTATGAGTGCGCCTGAGAGTAGATAAGGGATTTTTTCATGGTTTTTGAGTCCGAGTTGCTTGAGCAGAATTAGGAGGATCGGCGTCGTAATGAGTATGCTTCCGTCGTTGTTAAAGAATAGCGTCATTAGAAAACATAATAAATTGACATACCAGAACAACCGAATTCCCGACCCCCTTGCTCTGGCAGCCAAGCCCTCGGCAGCCCAATTGAAAAATCCGAAACTCTCAAGTATGACGGCCATGACAATGGTGGCTATGATCGTAATGGCAGCACTGCTTATGGTTGATCCGATCATTAGGAGGTCCGTCAACGATACGCTCCCGCTTAGTACAACGATTGCGGCACCAACGGAAGCCGGTATGGCTTCATTTAATCCATTCGGACGCCATATAATTAGAACCATGGCGATTATAAAGGCTGCAATGGTTAGTGTGATCACTGCTGGACTGAGCATGGAGTGTCTCACTCCCTTCTATCATTGATTGATTGCAATGGTTACTTATCCTTATTGTCGGGAATCACGACACTAATAAAAGCAACTTGCTCTCTTGCTGCCTCATCCTTAATAGATTCAATTGGAATCTGTGTAGGAGGCGTTAGTAGAGAGTAAAGTCCCCATCCTGCCAACAAAATAACAATGAGCACGATCACGAATATCACTCCTCGCCGTCACTTATTCATTTTTTGTAAAGATACCTACCATTCATAATTAGTAGATAGATATACTCTATTTATATGTATCGAGGACTGGCATTGCTCTAATGGATTTGCCTTGATCATACGATATTCCGCGATTGTAGGGTCGTGCATGCGGTAGTTTGCCGGAACGGCATTGTGATATTCTTTATTTCTTAAAATGGAGAGGAAGAACTAGATTCGATAATAGGTAGTTCCTGGCATCATTTTATTCGGCATTTTCTTTATATTCGGCATTAGCGAAGTATAGGGTATAACAGCGGGTCAAGTTATATCGCGCGCATAAGACGGGAGTCTGCGGGAACATATAGAATAACCCCGCTGCTCGAATAGAGCAGCGGGGTTATCTTCACCTCAACTTACGGTTTCACGGTTTAGCATTCTTCCAATAAGTATAAGCATGCACCACGCTACCGGTAAAGGAAGGTGAATCCTTCAATAAATCAGGCAGCTTGGCAAGCTCTTCCTCCATGTAACCTGCTCCTTCTTCATAGAAGGAAATATGATCGCCTTCATGGCTGGCTTTAATCTCCACGGAAATCTTGATCGGCTTGCCCAGCTCATCGGCAAATGCAATCTCTTCCTTAGCGACCCCGACGATCCCGTTCGATCCTTCCGCTGCATCCCGGAAGGCCATGAGAGAAACATGGTCCATGCGGTTGATCATCCACTTGCTGAGCGATATATCTTGGCCGGTAACTTTATATTTGTCCAGCCACACGGCCATATCCATGCTTGCTTCCAGGTTGGAATCTTTCTTCAATTCTGTAACAAAGACATCCAGATTCGCGGTCCATTCGGAAATAACCTGCTGCGAATTTTCTCTCCATGCAGGCAGCACATAAGGTTCAATGTCCAGATGAATGCCGTGAAAACGCTCATTGCCTTCCACTGCGCGGTTGTAGTTCTTCACGTAATTGACCAATCGCAGCATTCTGGGCCGGTTCTCCTCAAGTGCCCATATCGGATGGCCACCCATGGCATGAACCTCGATTCCGGCTGCAGCCGCTTGTTTAACAAACGATGAGTACGAACTGTACGGCTGCTCCAGGTCCAGCCTTACATACAGCCAGTTTAAGTTTTTCTCCTTCGCAAAATCAAGTATTTCCTGACTGTTTTGAATCACTTCATGGGCTTCCCATATATAGCTGCCTCTTACGATAGGGTCCCGTGTAACCGGATCCGCATCGGGCACGCGACCGCCTTCTCCCGGTTCAGGATTCGGATCGGGGACCGGTGATGGGGAAGTAGGTTCCTTATCGTCTGGCGGTACGCTCTCATCATCAGACATGTTTTGCCAGTTGCGAATATCGTGGATAGCGATTCCGGCAAAGGATGCATATGAACTGAGCGCACTGGACAGATGCTCCAATTTCTCGTTCATTCTTTCCTTACCATGCCCATAAAAGCTGGTGTGAGACTCGCCCGGCATTTCCTTCGTATTAACCCCAATAAGAATCTGCTTACCAAGCCTGTTGGCAAGCTCAAGCTCATCTCGCGTCAGGTCCAGAATCCCATGCTCGGATTCTACTTCGTTCCGGTAGGCCATCACCGTAACATGGTCAAATGTACCGATCAGCCATTCATTCAGACTGGTTCCAGTACCCAAGGTGTATGGATCAAACCAGAAGGGGATGTCGATTCCGAGCTCCAGGTCGTTCCCGGATACTTGATTCAGGAATACCTTAAGATTTTGTTCCCAGGTGCTGATGATCTTGTCCTTCTCATCCTCCCATTGGGGAAGCACGTACGGCTCTATATCAAGATGGATTCCGTCAAATCTGGCACCAGCCGAAACCTTGCCGTTATAGTTCATCACCCAATCAGCGAGTCCGAGCATATCCTCCCGATGTTCGGTGAGGGCCCATCTTGGATCTCCTCCTAAAGCATGCACCGCGATTTGATTCTCATGCGCACGCTGTATAAATGCCTCGTAAATTTCGGACGGCAGTTGACGATCAATCTGTAAGAAGATTAGATTAATTCCCTCTTCTCTGGAAAAACGAAGCAGTTCTTCGCCGCTATCCTGAATCAGATTCGTCTGCCAGATCCAAGTTGCTTTTTTTGTAGCATTTTCTCCATAAGCCGGGGTATGAAGCCCCACCAGAAGCATGACAGCCAAGAGGCCGGCAAGCATCGGGTAACTTTTTACTTTCATGTTTTTCCTCCGTTTCTCTACGAGAACTCCACGTATTCTCTATTTAGTAAACGGGGTTATTATAGCATTGATACCTCAAAAAAAGATGAGCCCTTGTTCTCACGGGACAGGGAGCAAGGAGTACATCGAACGAATGATCGGTTTAAAAGGAACTACTCTATATTTGGAAATATTTAACTAAATAAACTAAATTATATGGATTCTAACAAGATTAAGGCTAACTACTTAGGAAGAAAGTTGTGTTTTTGACTTCGATATGGCCTAGTGTCACTGTTTTAATAAAAAACTTCATTAAATTTATGGGTTATGGAGGAGATTTGAAAGCTTACATCATAGCGACTAGTAATTTAAGGGAGAGGAGCGGCTCGTCAGATTTGGATCGTGAGACTCCGCATATGGAAACGTTTTTGTCAGGTTGAAATCGTAAATGAGATCGTATATTGCTTGGAATTCAAGCCCATGCTAGGACTAAAAAGATAAGGTGGGCGCACATGATTAATTTGGAATCGAGATTGGAGAATATCGAAGACCGTTTTGTGAACATTGATACCTATCTATGTAAACATGATTTTACGTTAGCCGGCAATTGGGATTACAAGCATGGCTATCTGGACCGGCGGTTGGACCAGGAGCGGATGGTGTGGCTTCGGATCCCTTTTCTGGTCACCAAAGGCAGCTTGGATGGCGAATGCGGCGGTTGTCATGCTACGATAAAGCTTGGCCGTCCATTCGTGTTCAGACATATATACAATACGGGAACCGACAAGCATGCGGTACCTCGTTTAATGGGAGCACTCTTTGATCAATTCCAGGCTCCGATCGACCCGGACGCATCGGTGGATGATATGTGGATTGAACAAGCAAGAAAAGTCTTGGACGAAGTGGAGACAGGGTACTTGCACTAACACTCGGCGCTATTCGAGGAGATCAAGTTTTCTTGATCTCTTTTTCATATTTACGACATAACAAGCAAGGAGCTCTGACGTTTGCTGCCGCCAAAGGGCTCCTTTTTGTATGGGCAGAAAAGAAATATGGCAATTAAAGAATATCCTTTGAAAACTTTAGTACTTTTGTAAAAGCGGGCTCAAATGATCAAGCATCCTGATATAGTAGGATAGACTGGCTTCAATATGCTGCCAACATGGAATGATTAAATAAATGAAGAAGGTGATACCACCCATGAACAAAAAAACATTATTTAATGATGGATGGACATTTGCAAAGAGCAGTCTTGACCTTACGGATTCGGCGAATCTCAAATTCAAACCCGTGGATATTCCCCATGATTGGCTTATTTATAATACGGAGAATTTATATGAAAACAGCATAGGCTGGTATCGGAAGCTATGGTCGTGGAATAACGAAGGCAGTCAGGTTCTGCTGTGTTTTGACGGCGTGTATATGGATTCTTCGGTCTATGTCAATGGTCATTACGTGGGTGAATGGAAGTATGGTTATTCCTCCTTTGAACACGAAATAACGGATGTCCTGGTAGAAGGGGAGAATGTCATCGTTGTGAAGGTTGTGCATCAAAGTCCGAACAGCCGTTGGTATTCGGGTGCGGGCATCTATCGTAATGTGTGGTTAAAGACAAGGGGAGCGAGCCATATCGCAACGGACGGCATTTACATATCGACAAAATATCAGGAAAACGGATGGTTGGTCGAAGTCGACACGGAAGTGAACATCGTAAATGATGTGCTTATCAGCCACACGATCATGAAGGATGGTCAGAGGATCGCAGAGGTGTCAGATCGCGTCAACGCGATCCGCACTGGCAGCATAACGAATACGCAAACTTTAGCCGTAGAGCGTCCATTGCTCTGGAGCCCGGATGAGCCTCAATTGTATCAGTTGGTTACCGAAATGAAGGTGACTGGAACAGATCGACCGGCAGACTCGCACGATGAAATGGTAGAATCGGTATCGCACAACGTGGGATTCCGCCACATTCAGCTTGATCCCAATCAGGGCTTCCTCTTGAACGGCAGTAAACTGAAATTGAACGGCGTATGCGAGCATCATGATCTCGGAGCCTTGGGAGCAGCCTTCAACAAAACCGCCTTAGCCAGAAGATTGGCCATTTTGAAAGATATGGGAGCTAACGCGGTCCGCACCGCTCATAATATGCCTGCAAAGGAATTGATGGATCTTGCGGATGAGATGGGGCTGCTGATCGTATCGGAAGCCTTTGATATGTGGGAACGACCGAAAACCTCTTATGATTATGCAAGGTTCTTCCCGGATTGGGTTCGGCGCGATGTGAAGAGCTGGGTCAAGCGGGACCGGAACCATCCGTCCCTCATGATGTGGAGTATCGGTAATGAAATATATGATACCCATGCGGATGAGAGGGGGCAGGATATAACAAGAATGCTGATGGCAGAGGTTAAGCGATACGATCCCAAGCAAAATGCAAACATTACCATCGGGTCCAATTATATGCCTTGGGAGAACGCCCAACAATGTGCCGACATTGTAAAGGTGGCAGGTTATAACTATGCCGAGAAATATTACGAGAAGCATCACCGGGAACATCCGGATTGGATAATCTATGGCAGCGAGACCGCGTCGGTCGTACAAAGCAGAGGCATCTATCATTTCCCGTTTGAAAAATCCATTCTGGCCGATGATGACGAGCAGTGTTCCTCCCTTGGAAACAGCTCGACAAGTTGGGGGGCCAAATCGGCGGAGGCGTGCATACTGGCTGAGCGGGATATGCCTTTCTCGCTGGGGCAGTTTATATGGACCGGATTCGATTATATTGGAGAGCCTACGCCGTATCATACCAAAAACTCTTATTTCGGACAGGTGGATACGGCCACCTTTAAGAAGGATTCTTATTATATCTATCAAGCGGCCTGGACGGATTACCAAGCGAAACCTATGGTGCATCTGCTGCCATATTGGGATTTCAACGATGGTCAATTGATCGATATTCGCATTTGTTCCAATGCGCCCAGCGTCGAACTGCAGCTTAATGGGGAAACCATGGGTAAACATGATATTGACCATGCACACGGAAGAGAGCTGGTGGGTTGGTGGAAGATTCCTTACGTGAAAGGCGAATTGAAAGCGATCGCTTATGACGAAGCAGGCCGTATCGTGGCTACGGATATACGATCCTCTTTTGGTGATGCCAAGCGAATTGTTTTGCGCCCGGATAAAGAAGAATTAACTGCCGACGGAACAGACCTTATCTTTGTTGAAATCGCGATGGAAGATGAGGACGGCCATGCCGTCGAGAACGCGAATAACCGGGTGGAGGTCCATGTCTCGGGTGCCGGGCGATTGCTTGGACTCGATAATGGGGACAGCACGGATTATGATCCGTACAAAGGCCGGAGCAGAAGATTGTTCAGTGGTAAACTGATGGCGATCATTGGAGCAACATTGGAGCCTGGCCAAATCCGAATCGAAGTGTCTTCGATTGGTTTGGAGAGCCGAGTTCTACATTTGACATCCGTCCCTGCACGGGATGAAGTGAGGAAGGGCATATCGGCAAGCATGAATAACGAAGAGGGGCCGTGCCTGACGGGGAGTATGCTGGAGCTTCCGCTTCGCAAGATTGAACTGATCAGCGAAGGAGGTCAAACCTTTCATCCGTCCAATCGGCAAATGGTGGTGCGTGCCATTTTACATCCGCCAAAAACCTCATATCAAGAGGTCGAATGGGCTGTCGTGAATGATGCCGGCATCGAATCCAATATCGCCAGTGTGGAAGCCGATGGTCATGAAGCCATCGTGACTGCTCTTGGCGACGGTGAGTTTCGTTTGAGGTGTACGAGTCGGAACGGGACGGATAAAACCAAGCTCATCTCTCAGCTTGAATTTCAAGTCGACGGTTTGGGTGCAGCGTACAAAGACCCATACGCCTTCATTTCTGCAGGACTGTATGACTACAGTCAAGGTGAGGTTGGAAACGGGAACGAAAGAGGCGTAGCTACGAGCAGAGACGGCGAGACGCAAGTCGGGTTTCGGGACATCGATTTTGGTCCCCATGGTTCCGATACGATAACCATTCCGATATTTGCACTATCAAGCGAAGCGTACTCGCTGCAAATCTGGGAAGGCATGCCCGGTGAGGAGGGCAGCTCTTTGCTGGCCGATTGTATGTATCAGAAAGAGTCCAAGTGGAACGTGTATCAGGAAGAAACCTACCGGTTGTCCAAGAAGCTGCGCGGCATCACGTCAATATGCTTTGTCCTTCGTCAGAAGGTGCATATCAAAGGGTTTTATTTTCAAGCGGGGAATCGAGCGTTCGAGCAGAATTTTGCTGCAGATAGCGATCGGATCTATGGAGATACTTTTAAGATTATGGATGACAAGGTTGTTGAAGGTATAGGAAATAATGTTTCCCTTGAGTTTGACTCTATGGATTTTTCAGAAGCAGGTACATCGAAACTGGCGGTATACGGCCGTTCAGCCATAGATAAGAACACGATTCATATCCGGTTTGCCCATTCGGAAGGGGAAAGCAATCAGCTTGTTGAATTTACGCAGTCTGATGGATACGAAGAGCGAGTATTCGATCTGAAGCATGTGACCGGCAAACAGAAGGTTACGTTCATCTTCCTGCCGGGAAGCCAGTTTGATTTTGGCTGGTTCCGGTTTGTACGATCAGGTTCATAATACACGGGTTATCGAGGCTGCTGATCCAATCGGCAGCCTATTTTTGTTTTGATTGAAGGGAAGAGTACATCTGAACGGATCGATAGGCATTTAATTAACCCTGCGGTATAATTAAATGGTCGACATACCTAGATGGAAGGGAACGTGATGGAAATGAGGCCAAACCATAGACCGAAGAGCAAGAGGTGGCGCAGGTTCTGCATATGGACCCTATGCATTTTAGTCATGGTGATTGTAGCGGCTGGGGTCATACTGGACTCACTCACCTATGAACCGCTGAATGAAGCGCAAGCGGTGTTTCAACATGATACCAAAATAACCATTGAACAACTTAAAGACGGTTATCGTTTCGAGCCCGTGGGCAGGGAGGTTATCCAGCCTGACATTATATTTTATCCGGGTGGTTTGGTGGAGCCCGAAAGTTATGCGCCTTTTGCCAAGAGAATGGCTGAGAAGGGGCACCGTGTGTATATTGCATCCATGCCCTTGAATCTCGCCGTGTTCGGACAGAATAAGGCGGATGCGTTTATATCGGAGCATCCCGGCAACCGTTATGTCATTGGTGGGCATTCCTTAGGCGGGGTTTTTGCTGCCAGATATGCATCTGAACATGCGGATGTTATTGACGGTGTATATTTTATGGCATCATATGCAGATGATGGAGGCAAGCTAAACGGATTGAAAATGTCCGCGCTTCAGATGACCGGTACGCAGGATGGTGTTCTTGATCGAACAAAATGGGAAGCTGCAAGAGAGAATCTGCCGGACGATACGACATACGTGGATATTGCGGGCGGCAATCACGGACAATTCGGTTCTTACGGTTTCCAGAAGGGAGACAATGAAGCGTCCTTAACCCCAGAAGAGCAGTTGATCGAAGTGACGGAGGCTATGGACATCTGGATACAGGCTATTGATTCGTTTCAACGCTGAAACTGAAATGTAACCCGATTGAAACTTCTACGTATATAGGTTATAAACATGGGTACATGTTAAACACTTAAAGAAGTTGAGGGATTCCATCATATGAATGTGGCGTATACAGATTATGCCGATACGGGATATCGGCGGGCTGAGCAGAAGGCAGCTCAGTATTTTGCATCACTTTATGTACAGGTCAAGGAAAAGAGTTATGTGCCGATCCTGACAGAAGACATTCTAATGTGGAAAAGGAAGCATATTCATCGTCCTTCATGGCTGTCTTTTTTATCACCGAGTAAGAAGAAACCGGATACCCGGGATTATCATAGATATATCGGATGGCTTCATTATACCGGTGGATTGGATGATTACTTGGATCGAAGCATTTCCTATATTTATATGAGAGATCTGGGTATGGCTCTGCACTCGCCTGACACGAAGGCCAGAATTCGGCGGGTTGTTGCCGATACCAAAAAACTTCTGCTTCGCTCCACCAGTACGAACGGAGGGGACACGCCGGATTATATGAGTTTGGCCGGGCTGTACCGGTGGGCCCAGAAGGAAGGGATAGAAAATGCCGTGATTTGGGTCATAAACAAACTGAAGCATGTGGCGACCCATATTCCGGAGGAGATGGATGCGGAGCAAGCCCAACGCAAATTGATCAAAATTATTGTTGGCGTTGTCCTGCATGTCATTGAAGATATGGGGGCTGAGACTCCACCAGTAGAGCGTTCGGCTCGCCTTGATGATGCCATCCGATTGGGTTATTCTTACGGGTTGACCTATCCTTTTATAGACGATCTGCTCGATTCAGGCGTCTTGAACGCTCAAGAGAAGGAACAGTACTCCCAGATGATACGTCAGGCACTAATCACTGGAACGGTACCAGAGCTTGGTCAGTGGAGCGGTAAGAACATGGATCTCGTTCATTTCGTTCATACGGAGCTTCGAGAGGCATTTGAGTATATTCAGGGGCATCAACGCCCGGAAACGCAGCATGCTTTTTTCGAGCAGTCTAATGTGTTTTTTCAATCTCAGCATATTGACCGCATTAAGGATCTCGCATATCCCAATTACAGCAATGAGGAATTATATCTGCCGATCATTCTGAAATCATCGTCCTCCCGATTGATCGTCCGTTCCGTCATCAGCGCATCGGCCGACGAAGGCTTTGAGGACCGGACATTCTTCTACGGTATCTACAACCAGCTGGCCGATGATTTTGCCGATATGTTTCAGGATATGGAGGACGGGGCGGTAACACCGTACACGTACTATTTAAAATATCGCGGTCAGCGTACGGATCTTATCAATCCTTTTGAACTGTACTGGGCGGTTATCTCTCATCTGATTCATGACGTGTATCATTCGGACGCCAAGACGCGAGAGGTGATGCTGGACCGGGCCATTAATGGCCTGAAGCGTTGCAAAGCACGTGTCGGGGCAGATAAATATAATGAAATCATGGGTGTTTTTGCATCCGGAATCCCGGAGTTTAATCGGCTTATCCAGCAAATGGTTCGCAAAGCCGATCAGGTGGATTTCTTCGATAAATTGCTGCGGGACCAGATGATTACGGTGCTCCGAAACGAGCGGAAGGAAAAGGATTTTTTTATCGATACCTTCAAAACCGTTCGGAATGAGATCAACAACAGCTTGCAAATCGCGAAGTCCCCTGGCATTCCACCAATGAAAGAGTCGCTCATTGACGCCGCCAATTATACGCTCGAAGGGGATGGCAAGCGTCTAAGACCCATCTTGACTTGGGTCATGGGCGTGAACGAATACGGACTGCAAGCTTCCGCCATCGTGCCGCTGCTGAGATCGCTTGAATACATGCACACCGCTTCCTTGATTTTTGATGATTTGCCGTCCCAGGATAACGCCTCTACGCGTAGAGGACGACCGACGTTGCATCGGGTTCATGATAGCGCGACGGCGGAAATCACCGGCCTGTTCCTGATTCAGAAGGCCATCGAGGAACAATCGTCCCTAGAAGGGTTTGATCCGAAAACAGTACTGAACCTGATTCAATATTCGTCCCAGCGAGCGGGTGATATGTGTGCGGGCCAGGCGATGGATTTGAATTCAAAAGGGAAGGCATTGTCCTTGGAGGAGTTGAATACGGTCTGTTATTACAAGACGGGCATTGCGTTCGAGGCATCTCTTGTTATGCCTGCCATCCTTGCTCAGGTGAAGGAGACCGAAATTGCGACACTGAAGAAATTCGCTTACCATGCGGGCATTGCCTTTCAGATCCAGGATGATTTGCTTGATGTGCAGGGGGATTTGGCGCAGCTCGGGAAACCCGGCGGGCAGGATGCGGAGAACAACACATCGACCTTTGTGAGCATTTTGGGTCAGGAAGGCGCCAGTCGGGAAATGTGGGAGCATTATTGCCTCGCCATGGAGGCGCTGCAGGAGATGCCGCGCAATACGGCGTTTCTCAAGCATTTATTAAATTACATGGTAAATCGAGACCGTTAAATTGCTTCTACTATATTGTTGAATGTAGAGAAAATATCCCGGGAGGAAGTGTTGGCGTAAAGGCCAGCACTTTTTTTGGTTCCGGCATTCGTTAAGGCCATGCGTGTTGCAAGGATGGTTTGTGAAAGCAGCAATCCAGAAGAAATACAGCGTATTCCCAAAAGATATAATCTGTTTAACCTTAATTGGAAAGGATTGGAGTGGAAATTATGAAAACTACCATGTCAAAAGACGGCACCAGCTTGGCTTACGATGTCTATGGCAGCGGGCCTGCGCTTGTCTATATTACAGGGGCTACATGCTTTCGTTCCTTTGAGCCTGTATTGCACGATGCGCAAGTATTTGCTCAGGCATTCACCGTTTACAATTATGACCGAAGAGGGCGCGGTGACAGTGGCAACACATTGCCGTACTCAATGGAGCGAGAAATCGAAGATATTGAAGCCATCATTGAGGCAGCGGGTGGCTCCGCATGCCTTTACGGGCATTCCTCCGGAGCGATCCTTGCTCTTGAAGCCGCCATGCGGCTGGGAGACAAAGTAAACAAGGCGGTCCTGTATGACCCGGCTTATGCACACGATGAGGCAGATCAATTGGAATTCAAAGGGTTGATTCTAGGATTAAACCAGCTGCTTGAAAGCGGGAAGTATGACGAAGCAATTAGTCTATTTTTGGAGGGAATCGGTATCCCTAAGGAAGTGATTGCCGGAATGCAGCATTCGCCTCAGTGGGCTATCATGACCGCACTCGCGCCTACGCTTGCCTATGATACGCTTTTAGCCAGTGACCTGCCACCGCTTGAAAGAGCATCCCGTCTGACTACACCGATCCGTATTATTGTTGGCGAACAAAGTCCCGTATCCATGCTGGAGGTTGGAAAGCAGTTAAGCCGAGCGATTCCAAACGCCAAAAACACGATATTAGAGGGCCAAGACCATATGCCGAATCCGGAATTGCTGCGGCCATTACTCACAAGCTTTCTTCAAAAGTAGTTTGAATGGAGGAGCAAAAAGGCATTCCACCCGGAATGTCTTTTTGCTATGGAATCAACGAAACTGGGAAGCAAGCCATTAAGGATCATTCGACAAATGAACTGTAATCGAAGTGAAGAAGGGTTAGCAGGCCGGATTGGCGACTTATTTCCTAAAATGACGCATTCCCGTCCGTTCGCCTCGATTCTACTGGGCCGTTAAAATCAGCGGTCCGTCCGGCGTGATTGCGATCGTATGCTCATATTGCGCCGACAGCTTGCCGTCGGCCGTTCTCGCCGTCCACTGATCGTCGTCAATCGTGATACGGAACGTACCTTCGTTAATCATCGGTTCAATCGTAAACACCATGCCTTCCTTTAACCGAATGCCTTTGCCGGCAACGCCGACATGCTCGTAGTTTGGCTCCTCGTGCAGGCTCCGCCCGATCCCGTGCGCAAGCAGATCGCGTACGACCGAGAACCCGTTCGCTTCCGCATGCTGTTGAATCGCCGACGTTATGTCGCCGAGCCGGCCTCCGGGGTTTGCCCGGGCGATCCCCAGATCCAAGCATTCCTTTGCCACCTTCATTATTTTCTGCGCCTCCGGCCGGATATTGCCCACCGCATAGCACCAGCACGAATCGCCGAACCATCCGCCGTATTCCACGACGATGTCGAGCTTCAGCAAGTCGCCGTCCATCAGCGCCCGGTTCGAAGGAATGCCGTGGGCCACCACATCGTTGACCGATGTGCAGGTTTCGGCGGGGAAACCGTTGTACCCTTTCGTAAACTGCTTGCCGCCCAGCTTGGTGATGTGTCTGGCAACAAAGTCATTGATTTCCCGGGTGGTGATCCCTGGCTCGATCAGTTTGGTCACCTCGCGGTAGCAGTCCGCAACAATTTGGCTGGCCGGCTTCATCTCTTCGATTTCTCTAGGTGATTTTAAAATGATCATCTTTGTTTATTCGCTCCATTCTATAATTTTAAAAACCGGGCGATATCCCTGGTCTCCTCGTGCAGCTTTCCGCGGCGGAGCGAAAGCGAGGCGCAGCCGACCAAGGCGGCCAGCAGCATTTCCGCTCGCAGTAGCAGCGGCGGCTCCGCCGCGTTTCCGCCGGAAGCGGCAGCCCCGTCCGCCGCACGCTCGGTTTCCAGCAGCGCGGCAAGCGGCGCGAGCACCTCCCGGCGAAAGGCGGCCGAGAGCGGGACCGAGCGCGCTTCAGGCAGCGAGGCAAAGCCCTCACCGGCCAGTTTAAACAGCAGGTACAGGGCGTGGTCCTCTGCCCAAAGCTGCAGCAGCCGGACACCGGCGGCAGCGACGGGGCCAAGCTCAGCTGCAGCGGCCGTTTCGCGGCTTCCCCTTCGGGAATCCGCGGCAGCCGAGTTCCCGATGTCCGCCGCAGCAGCTAAGCCGAAATGCCCGCCCGCCTGCGCCTCCCCCGAAGCCGAAGCGTGCATGACCTCCAGTGGGGCTTCCAGCCATTCCCCGGCCCGCTCCAACGCGTCCCATAGCAGATCGTGGAGCATATCGCCCTTATTGCTGTAATAATGGTATACCGTGCCATAGCCCAGTCCCGCCTGCGCGGCTACATCGCGGATTTCCAGTAATGGCCCTTTATTCAAAAACACATCGGCAGCGGATTTCCGGATTTGCGCCAGACGCTGCAGCCGGATCTCTTCGTTTTGTTCCTTCGTGCGTGGAGTCATCTCGTCCGTTCACCTCTTTTAGTTTTGACCTACTCTTATGTCAATATAAAACATCGGCTTGTGAATAACAAGAGGTAGCTGGAGGATTTCCGGCTCAGCCTAGAAATCGGTGCTTAACCAACGGGCTAGCTCGAACTTGCGATCGGTTTGGAAACTTGCTACGCTAACGGTTGTCATAGCAACACTTCTCATTTTTTTGATAAAAAAGTACAGTTCTTGCGGCAAGGAATTTGGTATGATGACCTCATGACCAATCCACATAGATAGGGGGCAAAAGGATTTGAAATGCAGAGCAGTGAAATCGTTCAACGCGCCATTGATTACATCGAACATCGTCTTACGGAATCGCTGACACTCGAGGAAATTGCCGGCGTGGCGGCCATGTCACTGCCCAATTTATACCGATTGTTTCATAGCCTGACGGGACACCCCATTAAGGAGTACATACGTAAACGCAGAATCAACGAAGCCGCCATCTGCTTGAGGGATACCGAGTTGCCAACAATCGATATCGGATACCGCTGCGGATTTGAGTCCTACCCGACATTCATTAAAACCTTCAAGAGGCTCACGGGACTGACTCCAGGACAATATCGGAGATCTCAGCTGGTTTATAGTTTCGAACGGATGAATCTGAATGAACATGTATGCTATCTGGAAGAGCGGCAATTATCTGAACGATTTCCTGAAGTAAGGGTTATCCGTCTGAATCCTCAGAAAGGGATCGGCCATCTGTTTGTTTCCGAATTTGAGAATGGCATAGAAACTGCTGCGATCGATCATTTTCGCGAACGATTGTCTTCACACCGCGTCGACCTCAATGGGCTGAGGCTCTTCGGTTGGAACGTGGACATGGAAGATGAAACCAAGCCATTCGGTTATCAGCTGCTCGCTGTTGACCTGATGAACCAGGCCGAGAATTTGAAGCATCCCGAACTATATTCCATGACTCTTGACGGCGGACTGTATGCGGTGGCTCGAACGACATCGGTGGCGGAAGACAGTATTCAAAACACCTGGAACCGTTTGTTCTCCGAATGGCTGCCCCGCAGTGTGTTTGAGCAAGGAAAGCATGAATTCATTGAAGAATATGTTCTGAACCGGGATCAAATCGTTCGCATGAAGCTTTATCTTCCGGTGGAACGAAGCAAGCTGGTGAAGCGTATCGAAATCGTGGAGCTGTCTTCGCTGAAGGTGATGCGTTTTCGAAGGACCGGTGTAGACTGCGTGAAACAAGCGGATGAAGATTCCATTTCCTGGTTATGTCGAAATGGATTGATTGATGATTCGCGAATTCGCGTGTTCATGCACTGTGACGGTGGACTGCTGGACGAAAGCTCTACGTACGAGGTTTATATCGCTCCTCCTAAGGAGTTCCTTCCTTCCCGTGAAGAAGTAGATCTACAAGTTGAGCTGGAAGGCGGACTGTATGCCTGTCTGGAGTCAGGTGCTTATGGCACGATGACGGGTGTACTTGAAAGAGTGGATCGGTGGCTCGATATGTCAACCGAGTATAGGCCAGATCCAGCGCGCTCTTGGTACGCGAGTTACTTACCTAAGGAAGAGGCGGATGACGGGATCATCAACGTGAAGTGTTATGTTCCTGTTCAAATCATGTCATAGTCATAAGAATGGAGGGAGTTCATGAGCCGATTGCCTATCGAAAGAGTGCAGCCGGAAGGGTATCGTCCGTTTATGACACCCCGCGTGTTAAAAATGATACATGGAGGTAAAACAATGAACGAAAAAAAGCAGGATCGTCACAACCATGCTCAGGCTAGCCCGATTAAGAATAAAGTGGGCAGCATATTCATTCCGGTTCGGGATATCGAAAGATCGCGCAGCTGGTACTGCCGTGTACTCGGAATAGCGGAAGATGATTGCCAGGTTATGAATGGTCATCTATGTCCTTTACCGATGGAAGGAACGGGAGTGATCCTGGATACCATGCCGAAGTGGGGAGGAGATCAGCCGGGGGGAGCGCCATCTATCGATACTCCTGCGTTCATGCTGCTGACAGAGGACCTGGAAGGATCTTTAGCATACATGAAAAAGCTCGGAGTGGAACTCGTGACGGAAATTGAACATAATCATTGGTTCGTCGTGAAGGATCCCGATGGAAACAAACTCATGATATGTCGTGAATAAGTCTGGATGAAATCATATGGCCCAAATAACCTGAATCTCCCTGCGAGAGTTCAGGTTATTGTTGTTCCGTCAGATGGAACTATGATGTCTAATCGTCGGTCCTGTGATTTGGATGGATCTACGATTTTGGCAATGCTTGCAGCCGGCTTTTTTTGATAGGATAGGGATGCATAAATTACAGATTTTAAATGTAAAAAAATATAAACTAAGGTTGATCGTGGTATATAATGGTTCTATAATGGAAATGTAAGCGCATTATTTCATATGTTATATTCTTGAACAACAAGTGAATCTACCATCATAGATTGGTTGTACGGCAAACAATAGAGAACAGAAAGAGGGGTGAGTCGAAGTTTCAGTAGACGGTTCGCGCAATGAACAGCTATGCAAATACACAAAGTGTCCATGAAGCCTAAATCCGATGATAATTAGGAGGGAACATGATGCTAAGAAAAGGAATATGTGTAGTTCTACTGTTCAGTCTTCTGGTCGTTCTATTGCCTGTCAACAAAAGCAATGCCGCACCGAACTGGAATTTGGTATGGAGTGACGAGTTCAATGGAACCTCGCTCAACAGAGCCAATTGGACTCCGGAGATCGGTACCGGCAGCGGTGGATGGGGAAACAATGAGCTGCAATATTATACCGACCGGGCACAGAATGTGCAGGTTACTGGCGGAAATCTTGTCATCACAGCGCAGAAGGAATCCTATGGCGGCATGAATTACACTTCTGCCCGAATCAAAACACAAGACTTGAAGAGCTTTACTTACGGGAAAGTAGAGGCGCGGATCAAGCTGCCATCGGGTCAAGGCCTCTGGCCGGCGTTTTGGATGCTCGGAAGCAACATCAGCTCGGTTGGCTGGCCGAAAAGCGGAGAAATTGACATTATGGAACGGGTAAACAATAACCCTTACGTGAATGGTACCGTGCACTGGGATGCAGGAGGGCATGCCGAATTTGGACGAGTGTCCGGCAATTTGGATTTCTCCCAGTTCCATGTCTATAGCATAGAGTGGGACTCCAAATATATCCGTTGGTTCGTGGACGGTCAGCAGTTCAATGAATTCTATATTGAGAACGGAACCGGCAATACCGAGGAATTCCAGCGCCCGTTCTTTTTATTACTGAATCTGGCAGTCGGCGGAAATTGGCCGGGAAGTCCGAACAATTCCACGCCGTTCCCATCGCAGATGCTGGTGGATTATGTACGTGTGTATCAGGACACGGGTGCATCGAACGTTATCAGTGATGGGATTTACACGATTGCTTCCAAGGCGAGCGGGAAAGTGATGGATGTTGTGGATGTCTCCACGGCAAGCGGAGCCAAGATACAGCAGTGGACCAACTACGTCGCCAATAATCAAAGGTTCAGAGTAGAAAGCACCGGAGACGGATACTACAAGCTCACAGCTGTGCATAGCGGAAAAGTTCTCGATGTACCGAATTCGTCCACATCCACTGGCGTTCAGCTGCAGCAATGGGATGATAATGGATCGAATGCGCAGCGTTGGAGGATCGTTGATGTTGGCGGAGGGTATTACAAACTTGTGTCCAAGGTAAGCGGACTGGCAGTCGATGTAGCCAGTGCTTCCACAGCAGATGGGGCTGTTGTCCAGCAGTGGACGGACAATGGTACGGATGCGCAGAAGTGGTTCTTCACCAAAATTAATTAAACTTGTACAAGCAGCTCCGTGAGGGGCTGCTTGTTTGGTTTTGGTGCAGGTTGACTTAGGCCTGCTCCGGCTGACGAGCTGCATGTCTGTCTGGTATAATAATGGGAAAAATTCGGAGGAAATAGAAAACATGCAACCTATCCTTTTTACGAACGGTAATCTTTTTTCACCACACGGCGCTTCGTCAGCGGATTCGATATATGTGGAAGACGGAATCATTCGTGCTATTGGAAGTTCAGCCGAGCTGCGCCTTCAGCTGGCGGATCGGCATTATCGAACGGTGGATTGGGATGGCGCCTGTGTATTACCTGGCCTGGTCGATGCGCATATGCATCTCGGTATGCATGGACTGAAGCTTGGCATGCTTGACTTCACCGAGGCGACCTCGAAGGAAGAGATGCTGGCTATGCTGCGGGCGAGGGTCGCGGTTACGCAGCCTGGCGAGTGGATCATGGGGTTGAACTGGAATGAACATAACTTTCCAGACCAGCAGATTCCGAACATGCAGGAACTCGACGATATTACAACGGAACATCCGGTCTATCTAACAAGGACCTGTTTCCATGCTTTCCTCGGTAATTCGGAAGCATTCCGAAGAGCGGGTATTACAGCGGACACGCCAGACCCGGATTCCGGCGCTTTCGGCCGGGATGCCGATGGGCGTTTAAACGGCTGCATCTACGAGAATGCATCGATACCTTTTGCCAGGGTTCAGCCGGAGCCTGAACCCTTCAGGCTGAAATTAGCGATGCTTGAGGCATGCCGAGATGCGCTTCGTCTAGGCCTTACGGCAGCTCATACGGAGGATCTCCGTCTACTGGGAAGTGTTGAAGCCATGTTGCGGATGCATAGAGAGCTGAGAGAGGAGGGACTGTACTTCCGTACACATCAGCTGATGTTTCATGATTATCTTGATGAAATAAAGGAGCTTGGTCTCCAGGCAGGCAGCGGCAACGAATGGAACCGTATCGGAGCCGTTAAATTATTTACGGATGGGGCAGTTGGCGGAAGAACGGCACTGATGAAGGAACCCTACCATGATGCGCCTCATACCCGGGGGCTGGCTATGCATACTTCAGAGGAGTTAAGGGAGATTGTTGGCAGCGCGCGCAAACTTGGCTTTCCCGTTGCTTTTCATGCGATTGGGGACGGCGCGGCAGAGATGATGACGGATGTGCTTGAATGTTTACCATTAAGCAAGGCAGCGAAACTTCCGGACCGCTTTATCCATGCCCAAATTGTACACCCGGATACGGTTAAGCGGATGAGTAAGCTGAATCTGGCCGTTGATCTTCAGCCCCGGTTTGTAGCCAGCGATTTCCCATGGGTGCTGGAGCGTGTAGGCCCTGATCGGACAAGCTACTTGTATGCATGGAAAAAGTGGCTGTGCTCCGGGCTGCCTTGTTCCGGCGGCAGCGATGCTCCTATCGAGCCGCTGAATCCGCTTCTCGGGATTCATGCTGCAATCACGAGACGGAAGCCGGAAGAGACTCACGATGGATTTATGCCAGAGGAGAAGCTGAGCTTAACCGAAGCGATCGAATTGTTTACGCTTGGCGGCGCCAAGGCGGCGGGAGAAGCAGGGCAGCGGGGTACGATTGAATTAGGGAAATATGCCGATTTTACCGTTGTGGATCGTTGCTTGGAGGATGATATGGATCCGGATGAACTGCTGAAGGCAAAGATCAGAATGACGATTGTCAATGGGGAAATCGGTTATACACAGTAAATGATCGAATCGAGCAGTCCAGCAATGGACTTGCTCGATTTGTATTTATGGTTGATTTTTAACGATATCAAGGTGGGTTATGACTTGAGCCTTACTTGACGTCATGGTATATTGAGAAGTCACCGGCAAAATCGTCGCGCAAAATGAGGGGATGATCTTAAGCTAAACGCAAGTGGTGATTAGAGAACATGTGAGTTATCCGGATTTACATTCAAACCTAATGATATTAAGACTAAATCGTTGGTTGATGTCAAGAACAGGTGGCGCAATTGCGTCGTTGTTTCATATATTTAAAGAGACTGAAGAGTCGAAGAAGGGAGGAAGCCAATGAACTTAAAATGGAAGACATATCTCCCGCTGCTATGGATCCTGGCCATTCCTGTGCTCAACATTTTTTATGGTATCTTGAATCAAGCACATACGCCAGTAAAAAGCTTAATGACGGATCTTGACTCTGCGATTCCGTTTGTACCGATATTCATCGTACCTTATCTGGTATGGTATCCTTTTATCATTATCATGCTGTTTCTGTTCTGTGCCAGAGATCGAAAAGTATATTATCGAACACTGTTGACCCAGTGCATTGGACTAATTGCGTGTTACATTATCTTTTTTTTGTTCCAGACCACGGTAGAGCGGCCGCCGCTTATGGGCGCAGGGGTTCTTGATCGGTTGGTAAACCTGGTATACAGCACCGACAATCCCTACAACTGTTTCCCAAGCATCCATGTCCTGACCAGTTACTTGATGATAAAAGGGGCAGCAGCTAGTACAGGCTTTACGAATAAGGATCGGGCGTGGGTGCATATCTGTGCTTGGTCGATCATTGTTTCCACGCTATTCGTGAAACAGCATGTCCTGCTGGACGTAGCTGGTGCCATCGCGTTAGTTGAGCTTCTGTGGTTTGGGGTAGGCAGAGTATCTACAGGACTCCGGACTAAGAATAGGGAAGTTATGGTCCGCGGGGAGAATATGTAGAAGCTGCTCTGTACGAAACCGCTCAATAAAAGCCGTTTTATAGGAAAGATGCCATCACATGTTACAGGAGAAGCCATAAGGATGATACGGAACACCGAAAAGCTCATCAGAGAATTAAAGAACAACCCCAGGATAGATGGAACGATTCTGGCTTCGTACTGCCGGATTACCTCCCTATATGGTGACCGGGATGACGCAGCCGCATTATTCCGTCAGTTTGCGGAGGAGCCTTCCGATTACAAGCGTTCCCTGCTGCTCGATCCGATTATGAGATGCGGAGATCAGAAATTGGCCGAGGAAATAGCGCATTGAATTTCTCCCGGCTCTATGTTTTAAGTTCACCGATGACCGGATGGTTCCCCGCCTTATGGAGTGGGGGGAGCAGGCCTCCTCGGATTGCAATGCGGGATTGATCCTGGGCATCGCTGCATTTGGCCGATCGCAACAGGCGCAGATCAGACGTATTTTGTTGGAACCGAAATGGGAGATGGACGTTTTGCTGCGACGAATGATGAACTGTTCTCCGATCTCTACGCGCAATTGTTCCAATGGAGCAACGAGTATGAAGATGATTCCGTGACTGGCCGGATCCAACATGTTTTGGGATACGATCACCCTTTGTTGAATCAATACATAGTATTAAGAACAAGAATGGAAATGGCGATCCACCGGGAAATGGAACTGTTGGCGCTGCGACTTCAGCCATAAAATGGTTGCATTGGGTGGATAGGAGTAACAGTATATGAAATCAGCCGAGTTTTCAGAAAATTTTATAAATAAGGTTTACCACCGAAATGGTTTTATATATAATAATCATAACAAATGCGATGAAGAGACGAGTAAATAAACGAATTCTTGTACAGAGAGCTCCGGCAGCTGAAAAGGGGCAAAGCATTCTTTATTGAAAAAAGACTCAGAGCAGCACATGGAACCCTCATATAGAGGAGGATGGTGTGCCAGGAGCTCCTGTTACAGAGCTAGAGTATCTGCATTATCGTGTAATGCCGTACTCGATGAGGCGAATATGGTGACATATTGGCAAATTTGGGGTGGTACCGCGAGTATAACAATCTCGTCCCTAAGACTTATGGTCTTGGGGGTGGGATTTTTTTGTTAAGAGATAAGAGTGTATAAACTTTAGGGGCTTGCCTCATTTACTGCATGCTTTTGTCCGTACGGTAGATCAGAGTCGATGTATGGGGAACATGACGCCACTATTGAAAGGATATGAGTAACGAATGTCTGAAAAGCTTAAAGTCGGTATTGTTGGTGGAACGGGTATGGTCGGTCAACGTTTTATGCAATTGCTGGATGGTCATCCATGGTTCGAAGTCACTTCCATTTCAGCCAGCAGAAATTCAGCCGGCAAAACGTATGAAGAATCCGTTCAGGGCCGTTGGAAGCTTGCAACGCCTATTCCCGAGCAGGTGAAGGGCATTGTTGTGCAGGATGCTTCGCAAGTGGAACAAGTAGCAGCAGAGGTTGATTTTGTATTTTGCGCGGTGGATATGAAAAAGAATGAGATTCAGGCATTGGAAGAAGCCTACGCCAAAACGGGCACGCCCGTCATTTCCAATAACTCCGCTCATCGATGGACGCCAGACGTTCCGATGGTCATTCCGGAAATTAATCCGGGGCATATTGACGTGATTGCCGCACAGCGCAAACGTCTGGGAACGACAACCGGATTCATTGCGGTGAAGCCGAATTGCTCCATTCAGAGTTATGTACCGGCGCTTCACGCCTTGCTTGATTACAAACCTACCCATGTCGTTGCCTCCACCTATCAGGCGATTTCCGGTGCCGGTAAGAACTTCACCGATTGGCCGGATATGCTGGACAATGTGATCCCGTATATCGGCGGGGAGGAAGAGAAGAGCGAGCAGGAGCCGCTGCGCATCTGGGGCAGCGTTGTGAACGGTGAGATCGTGAAAGCCCAATCGCCATTGATTACGACGCAATGCATTCGCGTTCCCGTAACCGATGGCCACTTAGCCACCGTATTTGCATCGTTCGAGAACAAGCCTTCGAAGGATGAAATCCTGGACCGCTGGCAGCAGTTTAAAGGTAGACCGCAAGAACTGAATCTACCGAGTGCGCCTAAACAGTTCATTACGTATTTCGAAGAAGAGAATCGGCCGCAGACGAAGCTGGACCGTGACATCGAGCGCGGCATGGGCGTATCGGTGGGCAGATTGCGCGAGGATTCTCTCTACGATTACAAGTTCGTAGGACTCTCGCATAATACGCTGCGTGGCGCGGCTGGCGGAGCTGTTCTAATCGCCGAATTACTGAAAGCCGAAGGTTACATTCAAGCGAAATAATAAATATACTTGTTAAGACAAAGGCGACTGCTCGGGTGCAGTCGCCTTTTTGTGGCCATTGTTCATGGTTCGTATATTGACGAAGTTTGTACTTATCGTTTATAGTGTTACTTTGCGCTTCAATGCAAAGAAGCCGAAAAGCATAAAAGCGAAAAAGTAAATCATTCATAATCAATGGACGGGAAGGAACTCCCGCCACGACCATGTATAAGGAGTCTTAGCACCATGGAACGACATCTTAGTTTCTCAAAAAGCATCATTCTTATCGCGTTTATACTGGCAGTACTGTTTGTCTCCATCTTTCTTTTTAAGGCAGAGCCGCATATTCCGCTCCTGGCAACAACCGTGGGCATCGCCGCCTTGCTGCGATTGTTCGGATTTTCCTGGAAGCAGCTCGAATCCGCGATCATTCAAGGCATACAAACGGCGATTATGCCGATTCTCATCCTTTCTCTCATCGGCATTCTGATAGCGGTATGGATGATGAGTGGCACCGTCCCGACCATTTTATACTATGGAATGGATTATATTGAGCCTCATTATTTTGCCGTGAGCGCGTTATACGTGACGATCGTGGTCTCGATGTTTACCGGAAGCTCCTTCACGACAGTCAGCACGGTTGGCGTTGCCTTCATGGGAATCGCTGTAACAACAGGGATTTCTCCGACACTGGCAGCAGGAGCGGTAATCTGCGGCGCTTGTTTCGGTGATAAAATGTCGCCGCTATCCGACACAACGAATTTTGCTCCTGCGGTCGCTGGCATATCCTTATTCACCCATATAGGCAACATGATCTACACCACGGTGCCGGCCCTGATCGTGACAACGGTCTTTTTCCTGCTTGCACCAACCACGAATACCCTTGATTTATCATCGATAAATCAAATCAAAGCTGCTCTGAATGGTGGATTCCAAATTCATTGGCTAACGTTGATATCTCCGTTTGCGGTTATTGCCTGTTCCATCAAACGGATTCCGATTCTCCCGACGCTTATGGTCGGCATTGTTACCGGACTCATCGTAACGGCCTTCGTTCAGCAGCAGACGGCAGTCGATGTCTGGTTCAGCGTCATGCAGAGCGGCTACAAGAGCACGATCGCCAACGAAACCGTTGCTTCCATTGTCAACCGCGGCGGATTACAATCGATGATGTGGTCCGTATCGCTGATCTTGATTGCTTTAGCCTTAGGAGGGCTGCTTCAGCATTGCGGCGTCATTGAAGCCTTCTTCCGCAAAGTCATGCAGCCGCTAAAGCGGAAGAGCAGCATTGTCCTGATGACGGGTGCATCTTCGATTGCGGTCAACGGCATGACGGGCGAGCAATATTTATCGATCCTTTTGCCTGGTCAGATGTTCAAGGAAGAATACACCCGCAGAGATATTCCGGCAAAGACGTTGTCCCGTACATTGGAGGATTGCGGCACGCTTGTTAACCCATTGATTCCTTGGGGGGTTAGCGGTGCCTTCTTCGCAGCTACGCTTGGCGTACCGGTCATTGAGTATGCACCGTATGCAGCTTTCTTATGGTTAAGCCCGCTCTTCACGTTTGCCTATGCGTTGATACCGCGATTGCAGCGGAACTCGCTGGGCAGGAAGATATAAGGATTACCCATTAAACCTAATCTCGTTGTTGACCTTGCCTCCCGGATAGGGGAAGACAGGGTCTTTTTTTATTAAAGCGATTCATACCCAACCTATTCTTGGATTTATCTGATACGATGTAAGGTGATATGCAGCCAACTTCGTGGATTCATTTCTTGGGAGGGGATATAAGCATGAACCATTGGATACATAAAGAGCCAACTGCGACGACGTTGATGGAAATGCATGTCCGGGCGATGTTTACGCATGACCGCGATATGCGAATTCGCACCATCAACGAGCCTTGGCCGGGAGAGGAGCTTGCCCCCAGATTTTTCCTGGGTCGCACGATAGACGGTTCCGCGATCTGCCGGTTTCGTCATGATGTTCCCGAAGGAATTGCAGCCCAATTGAAGGCGCTGGTTGAAGATGAGCCGATCGTAAACGATGAGGTTCCGACGAAGCCTAAACATGTTGCCGCTTATATGAATCTCCTTCGTACTAAGCGCTATACGAGCGGACCCTGTTACCGGATACCTGACAAAACAACGCCGGCCAAACAGACGGTATGGATCACTCGAGAAAATATGAACGAATATTCGCTCACCGGTTTTGAATGGCTGATCACGGAAATCGATTACGGCCAGCCTTTCGTTGCGCTCATTCATGAAAACAGGGTGGTGTCGGTTTGCCGGAGCGTTCGGATTACGGAAGGAGCACACGAAGCCGGGCTTGAGACGTTAGAGGAATTTCGCGGAAGAGGTTATGCGGCTGCCGTTGTCGCCGGATGGGCAATAGAGGTGCGTAAGAGGGGCGCGCTGCCGTTGTACAGCACTTCATGGGAGAATAACTCTTCCCGGAGAGTCGCAAGTAAATTAAAATTATCCTATTACGGGGTTAACTTCACGATCAGATGAGATGCCCGGCAGTGTGGACTCCTTATTAAATGAATGCCATAAAGAAATCCCCCAAAACATTTGAGGGATGAAGGACACCATAATGATGTTTAATGATTAGCTCGAGCTGCCTCTTCTGTTCTTATAATAGCCATGACCTTGGTTGCCATGCCTGTGCTTGTAATCAGACGAGGAACCTTTACGACGCGAATAGCCATGACTGCTGCTGTATTTTCTTCCATAATTCTTCGCGGAACTGCTGTAACGCTTACGGCCATGACTATGGGATGTAGAGTGGAGAAGCTTGTTCATGATTTTTCTTAACATGTGAAAACATCCTCCTTTCTTGTTCGTAATCATTCCATATAATTTAATCGGATCGTAACATAAATGAAACCCCATAATCAAATTAAAGGCTGCCCTTCTTATCCGAGGGGTGGCTTCTTGTTTTAGCGAGCGACTGCAGTTCGTGCATGAACTGCAAAGAGCTTAAGTAAGGTTCACTCAATTGCAGCAATCGTTTGATCATATTCTGCAGTCCCATCGAGAGATGCAATTCTTCCTGCCAGCTTCGCTCCACGGCTGCACCCCGATTGTTATCCGGTTCGTAGGTGGAGTAGAGCATGAACAACATAAAGTGACCAATGTCCCGAAGATCCTCGCTTTCCTTCGAATCCTTAAATTGAACAGAGGACGCCGAGCTGCCTCGCTTGAACTTTTTCCGTACAGGTACTTGAAGCGGAGGGGGTTCACCGATCCTTCTCGCCAGGCCAAAATCAATAAGGTTGATCCTGCCATCCTTAAACAGTACGTTAGGAATCCGCAGATCAAGATGAACATAGCCTTGCTCGTGTAGGTATCTGACCAGCTTCAGAAGCTGCTGTGTGATCTCAATGCATTCGTCTTCTTCGTATTTCATGTTTTGTTCAAATATCAAATCTTCTAGCGTATCACCGTTCATATAAGACATGACCAGATAACGATCGCGGTTGTTCGTGAAAAAATCCCGATATGCCGGAATTTGCGGATGCTTAAGGGATCTTAATACCGCTGCCTCCCGATCCAGCAATTGTCTTGCATAATCGCCTTTGCTGGGTCGTGACTGTTTGACCGCCACCACATCGCCGCTCTGTTGATCCATGCATTTATACAGGATGCCGTAACTTCCTTCCCCAATCCTCTGTTGAACAGTGTAACGATTCCCCAGTATCGTATTTTCTTCAGCCGGGTAATCCCGCCAATTGTTTATAAAGGAGCTTAGGTATGAAAAAAAACGCATATCGATTCCAAATCTCTCCTTTTGGTCCCTCTAGTATGTTTAGAGCAAGTGCGATCCCTTGTTATCGTACATTATATGCTTTTTGATCGGATTAGACGAATTGAGGGTATATCCTGCGGATTAGGGTGAATCTCTACTGGTCAATCGACATCCACTCGATCGTTCCTGTAATCTAGCGGCGATAAGCCGTTAAGTTGCCGGAACAGCTTCGAAAAATAATGGATAGAAGAGAAGCCGTGCTTCTCGGCGATCTCCGTGATGCTGAGGTCCATATTGCGCAGATCCTCCTTAGCCCGATTGATGCGGAACTGGTTAATGTATTGGGTCGGCGGCAAGCCCGTCGATCTTCTGAACAATTCGAAAAAATAACCTCTGCTGATCCGAAGTTCCTCGTAATACGACTCCAATGGACGCAGCTTGCCGTGCAGGATATCCTGATCCAGTCGCTCCAGTAGTTTGTTCATTCTATGATCGGGAATGGCCTCATCCTGTAATGCGAATGCAAGAAAATACTCGATGAATTGCAGGAACTGGCTTTGTGTCCTTACGCTGCGCATGTAGGTATGCTCATTCTCGAATTGGTTCCCGGTGTAGAATTTTTCAAACCAATCGCTCCATACGTTGATCTTCTCAACCCTCATGAGCTCGGGTATGGCATAGGGAAAAGAAGGGCCTACATAGGATGGAATCAGCTGGGCAATGTCATAACAGATCACGCTGGGATGATCCGCCAAAGCTCGGCGGTCCACATAGGACCAGTCGAAATAACAGCAGACATGTACCATGGGATCCTGGCTGTCCGCTATCCAATCATGCGGCTGCCCTGCCGGTATATAGACAAGGGAACCCGTGTCGGTATGGTATGTGCGGCCTCTGGTGCGAAGGATGCCCATACCCTCGGTAATTAGATAAAGCGATGACGAATAGCAGTGCCGGTTGTTATTGCTTTGACCTTTGGAAAAGGGATACCGTGTCGCATAAAACACATAGGGATGGAAGACGGCAAAATCCACGTATTATTTCCACTTCCTTATAAGATAAGATTGTATAAATATTCGCATGACGATTGTACAAAACCCTGACGTTTATGTAAATACAGCGATCGTCACCATTGCTATACTAACACTGAATTCATTTCATGCATGAGGAGGGAATTAAGATGTTGGATTGTGAATGCCTATTGACGGATGAACAAATAATTCAATTTATTACGAAGGGGTATGTGGTGCTTCACAACGAATTGCCGGATCAGCTTCATGCTGCCGTCAGGGATAAAATGAATGTCGTATTTCACGAGGAAGGAAATCCCGGCAATAACATCCTGCCCCGGGTGCCCGAGATTCAGCAGTTCTTCGAAACGCCGGTCGTTAAAGGGGCTTTGACGAGTGTACTCGGACCGGATTACTATATGCATCCGCATCGGCATTGCCATTACAATCAGCCGGGCGATCCGCTGCCGGGAGGCGGGCAGTGGCACAAAGACGGTTACTGGTCCAGCATGCGCAGCCACCGGCCTTGGTGGGCGATGATTTTTTATTACATGCAGGATATCACTGAGGAAATGGGACCGACCGCCATCATGCCCGGTACCGCATATTACGAAAAGTTTGTAGGCGATCAAGGCAAGACGCTGCTGCCGACCGGCAAAGCCGGAACGATGGTTCTGGTTCATTTTGATTTATGGCATAAAGCTTCGCTTAATGTCTCCGACATGGATCGTTACATGTTAAAGTTTCAATTCGTTCGATTGCATGCGCCGGAATCGCCGAGCTGGAATCATCAAGAGAAGGAGATGAGCCTTACGGGCGGAACACCTTACGTGCATTTGAATCTATGGAGAGATGTATGGAATTGGATGCGAGGCGAACCGGGTCAGGGGATCCCCACTGCAACGGGAGACAAAGCCCAAATAGAGCAATTGGCAGAAGACCTAAAGTCTGAGGACGAGACCGTTCGCGCAAGGGCCGCGGATCAAGCTGGATTGCTAGGAGAAAAGGCCGCTTCGTTGGCTCCTGAACTGGCCCGAATGTTGAATGATAGGGAGCCGGTAGCTTTGAATGCCGGTTATGCGCTTGGCCAACTGGGCTCCGCCGGCATCGATGAATTGATACGCCTCATTTCCGAAGGAACAACGCAAATCGCAGAGAGAGCGGCTTACGGACTGCAAGGTGCCGGCGCTGGTGCCGTTCCAGGACTGCTTGCACTGCTGGAACACGCAAACGAGAAGCGCAGGGCGCTTGCTGCTTTCGCATTGGGAGCGATGGTACCTTCGACGCATGAGGTTTCATCGGCATTGATCACGTGCTTGCAGGACCCGAGCGATTGGGTTCGCCGAAATGCAGTCGAAGCGCTGGGCATGATGGGGAGCGAGGCAGGCGATGTGTGTCAGGCCTTGGCAAACGTATTGGAACAGTCGCTTCTGCAAGAGGGAAGTGGAACCGCGGAAACCGATGAAACGGACTTCAGCCAGCAGAGCTATATCCTAAATAAAATGGGATACACTGCGGCCTTGGCGTTGCTTCGTACCGCCAAGGCTCCTGATGTTCCCCTAGTCATCCATTCGCTTGAGCAAGCGCTTCACAGCAAGGATCGTTATGTAAGGGCATATGCCTTCGAAACGCTTACCCATCTGCGGACACCCGAAGCGATGGATGTCCTGATTCGATATTATCGACCGGCCAGATGGTGTCCGGACACAACGAAGGCGAGCACTTTCTGATATCCGAATTTGCCTTCCGAAGCCCTTCCCATTCCCAGCCGAAATGAGAGGGGCTTTTTGGAATGCCTGAGCTCCGGCGCGATTCATGGCAGGTGTCCTTTTTTTGCAAAAGCATGACCCTTTCATGCAAAGACTTGTGCGATCTGCTCTAGTAAAATGGGGCTCAAAGTTCGGCGTTAGCCGTTTATTGTTGAAAGGGGCAGTCATGGATGGCAACATCAATCAAAAGAGTTCATGTCGTATTCAAGACCCATCTGGACATCGGGTTTACCGATTTGGGAAAGAACGTAATCGAGCGTTATATGGAGCATTTCATACCCCAGGCTCTGGAACTGTCCGAACAGCTGGCAAATGAAGAGGGGAACGTAAAATTCGTATGGACGACCGGCTCATGGTTAATCGATGAATTTCTGCGAACGGCTTCTCCTGACATGCGGGCGCGTATGGAACATGCCATTGGGGAGGGACGCATCGTTTGGCATGGGCTGCCGTTTACGACGCATACGGAGATCATGGATGCCCGGCTATTCGAATTTGGAATCTCCATTTCGGGCGGCTTGGACCAAAAGTATGGAAAAACCACGGTTGCCGCTAAAATGACGGACGTTCCGGGCCATACCCTTGCCATGGTACCTTTGCTGGTTAAACACGGCATACAATATTTGCATTTGGGCGTTAATATGGTATCCAAAAATCCCAAGGTGCCGGAGATGTTTGTATGGCGGGCTTCCGACGGCTCGGAGATCATCGTTCATTATGCGGATAGTTACGGCAAGCCGTTTCACATGGAAGGGTTGGAAGATGCCCTGTATTTTGCCCATACCCATGATAATCATGGTCCATCTTCTATGGAGGAGATCCGTGTTTTATTTGAACAGTTGGAGCGGGATTATCCAGGGGCGGAAATCATGGCCTCGACACTGGATGCATTTGCCCGGCGGCTTCAAACCGTAAAGGACCGATTGCCTGTCGTGAGCGAAGAAATCGGGGATTCGTGGATACACGGCATTGCCTCGGATCCTTGGAAAATTGCCCGCTACCGTGAATTGCTTCGCCTCCGGGATCGCTGGATCGATTCCGGTCAATTGGACAAGAACAGTGATGCGTACGATCGATTTTGCAACCGTCTGATGTTGATTCCCGAGCATACCTGGGGGCTGAACAATTCCGTCTATCTCGCCGATTTTGTTCATTATTCCGCCACGGATTTAGCCGCTGCAAGAGCACGGGATATCGTTGAAGACAATACATTGAGGAAATATGACTACCTATGCCAGCAGGCGATTGATACCAGGTCGTACAGCCATTACGAGAGCTCTTGGCAGGAGCAGCGGGATTATCTTGAGGAGGCCGTTCAATCGCTGCCGAAGTCGTTGGCAGCTGAAGCGAGAAGGGAGCTGGATCGGATGAACCAGCATTATCCCCTTCCGGGATCGGAGCCGATGGAGTACAAACAACCGATCGAAACAAACGAGCTATACGAATTAGGTCAGTTTCAGGTGAGTTTCGCCGCCGACGGCTCGATAAACCGATTAATGGATCGATCTGGGAAAGCATGGGCGGATGACCATCAAAGACTGGGCACTTATAGGTATGAAACCTTCAGCAAAGAAAACTACGACCGTTTCTTCAAAGAATACATGACCAATCTGGATATCCATCATGGCTGGGCAGACAACGATTTCGGCAAGCCGGGAATCGAGTATGTCAAGCCGCGGCCGGAGTATCGGCGATATACCGCGTCCTTGCGGACGTTGCACCTGGAGAGGAACGCCGATTATGATATCGTAACGGCGGAAATGAAGCTGCCGGAGATTCTGAGCAACCACTATGGGGCTCCCCGCCGATTGAACATAATCTATACGTTCCTTGCGAATGAGCCCGTCATAGAGGTAAGTCTGAGCTGGAAGGGCAAACCAGCCTGCCGTCTTCCGGAAGCAAGCTGGTTCTCGTTTGCCCCCCTTGTGGATAATCCCAACGCATGGATGATGGATAAGCTGGGCCAGCGTATATCTCCGTTGTTCGTCGTGAAGGACGGTAACCGGAACATGCATGGTGTCAATTCCGGCCTATATTATGAGGGGGCAGACGGAACGGTGGTCATTGAAACCTTGGACGCGCCGCTTGTGTGCCCGGGGGAACCGCGGTTGCTGCAATTCGACAACTCCTATGTTTCATTGACCGGTGGATTCCATTTCAATCTGCACAATAACATTTGGGGTACAAACTTTATGATGTGGTTCGAAGACGATATGAAGTATCGGTTCAGATTGAGACTGCATTCTCATTCGTGAGCTATATGTGCCCATCATGAAAAACAACACGGAAAGATGTGAGTTTATAACTCGCATCTTTTTTATATATGCACGATCATCCGTCGATCAAGTTATGATGAAGGATGGTTCTTGGTAATAAAATCGTTAATCCTGCTTCGTAGCTGCTCATGCTGTGCAAAATGGTTATACATGCGATAGGCTGCCGTCTGCGCATTTCCGAAGAAGAATCGTTCAAACTGGGTTTGCCGACCACCGAACGAGCTCGCACCAAGCTCCCAAGCAAGCCTGAACAATGCGATTCGCTCCCAAGCCTCCGTAGTGGATCCTTTTAAATATTGGTTAAGGTAAGGTCCGGAATCCGATTGAAAATCCAATTCGGAAGGGATCATAATCAGGCCGCTGGAGCCTAGCAGCTGAATCATCTCTACCATCTCGGGATAGAATTTGGGGAAGAGGATGCTGGATGCGAGAAGAGGACTGGCGGCAGGAACGAAATATCCGAATGGATCCTGGCTGGCCCCCTGCTCGGACGCCAATCTTAATGCTTTGAAGGTCTCCAGAAATGTTATCATTTTCGCAACATTCGAGACCATATGGGGCTCGAGTCCAACGTTCTGTTCATCTGCCAAGGATTCCAGCAAACCGAGCATGAATTCGGTTTTAACGATATAACGGATGGCCATTTGGTGGGCGATATGCGTATGAAAGTGACTCTCGCCGAATAAACGCCCGGCGTAAGTCTCGTCCCCATAGTAAAATATTCGATCATGAGGGACCAGCACGCGGTCGAAGATGACGAGCGTATCCATCTCTTCGTATCTCGCGCTGAGAGGATAATCATAGGAAGAAGTGGCACCGTAGCTTTCGCGGCATATAAAAGTCATCCCCGGTAAATCATTGGGAACCGCAAATGCAAATGCAGAAGGATTCACATCCTGGGACAACGTTGTGGACGGTGTCGGGAATACCAGCATTTCTTCGCAAGTTGCACCTTGTGTCGCCATCATGAAGGCTCCGCTTATGATCATTCCTTCATCGTTAATCTCTATGACTTTAGCTGCGATAGAGTCTTCAGCAGCATCTTGCTGACCGGACATCCTACAAGCATAGGGCTGGATGAAGGCGTGAGATAATGTAATGTCATGTTCACGACAGTACTTATAATAGTTCCTGAGATTTTCCGCATATTTCGGATGATGTTCCTCCAGAATATCGGCAGCGGTATATAAGGACATGATCGCGGTGTTCATATAATCGGGAGAGCGCCCTAAAAAGCCGTGATGCCTGTTCGCCCATAACTCCATCATCAGTCTGCGTTTCTGCAAATCCTCAGCGTTCTTTGGCGGGAGAAAAGACAAGCCTACCCGTTCTCCCGTATCGGGTGAGGGGTACGTCATCTGTTCGATATAACTTGCTTCACATTGCATATCGTATAGATCGGCTTGGGTTTGAATAAGACCTTGGAATGCAGGATGCTCGGATAAAGGTCCCTTGATAGGCTCTCCTTTATACCAAATGTTGATATTCTGTCGGTCAATCCGTTCGATATACTGCTTTCCCGATTTAATAGGCATGTTGTTCACCCCATTTGCGAAAATCATAGCTAACGAACCTGTCTACTGCTGTTAATGTACGTGCTTAGTCTATATGGAGTACATTGTCCGCCGGAAACGACGTAAAATATGCGAATGTACTTCAGAAGCTTAAGACAAGAAGAGAAGGCAAAAAAAACGGACCCATTATGGTCCGTTTCTTGATTGTGCGATTATTGGGATTGGCCCAGATACTGCTCAAGAGTCAGGTTTTGTCTCGTGATTTCTCCCGCAATATAGACGCCAACGTAACGAACATGCCAAGGCTCATAAGAATAGCCGGTTAATTTCTCCTTGCCTTTTCCGTAACGAATAATAAATCCGTATTTCGGTGCATTGGCTTTCAGCCATTTGCCTTCCTTGGTATTTCCGAAGCTTTGCTCCAAAGCATACCCTACGGAAGCACTGGATATATCCATGCTGAGCCCGGTCTGATGCTCGCTTTGTCCCGGACGCGCGCTTGTTTTGTTAGCGACGGCCTCGCCCTTATTACGGGCGTTGCGTTCGAATATGGCTTTTTGAGTGGCATAGGACCGGTAGCCCGACACGGCTTTGAGGTCGATCCCGTCTTTCTTGGCTGCCGCAAACAATTTTTCAAGCGCAGTTGCCGCTACCTTTTTCATCTGTTTTTTAGGACTGGGTCCCGAGAAGCTGAACGGAATATGGGGTACAACCAAGTCTTGCGGAACATAACTCGATGGTAGATTTCTTTGCTTGTTGACGAGTACAACGGTACTTGATAGATTGGTGACCGTATGGATACCATGAACGGTCTTTAAAGTCCGGTGAGGTGCGTTGTTTTCCAAAAACTTAGTAAATGATAAGCTGGAAGAAGATGCAGCGGCAGCTTCCACCTTGCCAATACTTGTGCTGCTGAGAACACTAGATAAGGCTAGGCTTGTGACAACGGAACCGATGATGACCGTGGGTATGATGGATTTGACGATTTTTTTGTGCATTTGAAGTCCCTCCTCGTTAGCTATCTCTGAGTATATAAGAGAGTTATATCGGTAGAATCTCTGACTTGTTTCTGAATTGTAAACAAAATAGAATAGATCGAATCTAATAATAACCCAAAAATAGATTATAGTGATATGAAATAGAGACAAATTTCTACATAAGGAGACTTTTTAGATGGAAATACGCAAATATATCAAACAAGGGTTTGAGACCTATTACGCCAAATATAGTCAAGTTACGGAGGAGGGATTCTGCAGGTGGATGCGCCCTGACGTTCCCGCAGAGATGAAGGCCGTCGATACGGGTGAGGAGTGGTCCATATGGAATCTGGTTCCTTCCACTATAAGTGAAGTTGATATTGGGGTGATGGAACAAGAGTATGGATTGACTTTTCCCGAGTGGTATAAAGCATTCATCTCCACGTACCATCATTACTTTGACGTCATACCTGAACAAGCTGTGGACGAGCCGCTGGATAACGTCAGGGACATGTACAATCCCTTGTTATGCCGGCTGGGATATCTTCCTTTCACATGGGATTCCGAATACGGCAAAATATGGTGTATCGATGTAAACGAAGACGCGGGCGAGGGCTTCGGGGCCATCTATGAGATCGAACATGAAATATGTTTTGATTTGGATGAAGAACAAACGGATCGGGCTGAGCTTAAAAAGTCACTGGTATTTCTATATCCTGATTTCAAGGCGTATTTTGACCATACGTTCCTTGAAGGATGATGCGGTCCATTTTATACATAGAAGGAGAAATTTCATATGCAAAATGAACAGCTGCAAAAAATTTTGAACGAATACGGCATCCGGAAACCCGAGATTACGTTTATTCGGCATAATGAAAATCGAACCTATAAGGTGGAAGACCATGACGGAAGTACATATCTGCTGCGCATTCATCAACCGGTAAAAGACGGCATGGCAGGTCAGCAGCATACCTATGACGGTTTGCTGGGTGAACTCCAAATGCTGGAGCACTTGTCAGGCCGGGATCATCTGCTTGTCCAAAGGCCGCTGCGTAATCGGGAAGGCAAACTGATTACGATCATTGAACACGAAGGGAAGCGTTGGAACAGCTCCATGCTTACCTGGCTGGAAGGAAGAGACCTGCAGAAGGATGACCTAAGCGATCCGGTCATGGTCGAGAAGCTGGGGGCCAGTATTCAGAGCTGCACCAATTCTATGGTCAGTACGTGCAGGAGGGCTTGGATGAGCGTCCGAGTCAGGGGATTGCTTACTCATGCTGCAAGCTGGTGTACGGGAGCTGAAGTTCATCAACGATACCGGCGTTTATAATACGGATCCCGCTTATCCGGATGGCTTGTACATTGGCCTAAAGTATAAGTCTAAGCAGGGGAAGGAGTGGAAAATGGACATTTGGTTCGTGGATGAACCGGAGAGACAACCCGACTTGAAACATATCATAACGATGCCTGAACGGCTGACCGAGGAACGCCGGGAAGCTATTTTGAGAATAACTGGGCAAGCCGTGCTGAATATGGCAAAGCCGTGCGAAGCTTTGATATTTATACAGCGGTTCTGGAAGAAAACGTAAGGACGCTGGAAGAGTTTCAGGTATGGCTGGACCAAAGGTCCATGAATTAACAATAAAGCCCATGATTCGATAATAGGAGATTTACATATGAGATTATCAAGCATAACCAAGACCACCAGAAGAGTCATCTTAGCGGGTGGCTTTTCTTTTTTATGTATATGTAAAACATAAGTGAATCCTATTTTTTAAATATTATCCATATCATTTTTCCTGTGATAGCATAATCGTATGTCTGGCAAGGGGAGAGAGGAATGATCGATATGAGTTCAGCATTTTGGTTAACAAATGCCCGATTAGAGAGTGGTTATGAAGTACAAGAGGGCGTTATTACGGGAACAAAAACGGAGATTCGCCATATATTCATAGAAGATGGGAAAATCGCGAAAATCGTAGCTTCCGACACAACTATAACAGACGAGTTGACGCAACACGACGTGAAGGGTTTATTGCTTCTGCCATCCTTTATCGAAAAGCACTGCCATTTGGATAAAACGCTGCTCGGTGACAGGTGGCGTGCCGTTACGCCGGTTTCCAGTATTTTCGAGCGTTTGGCTATCGAGAAAGCGACGCTTCCTTCGCTGGATACCTTGACGCAAGACCGTGCAGAAAGGCTGCTTGATGTTTATCTGGAGTCCGGCGTGACGCATGTGCGTACGCATGTGGATATCTATCCGGAAGTGGGATTAGACCATTTAGAAGCGATTCAACAGGCATTACGCACATTTGAAGGAAAGTTGTCCTATGAGATCGTTGCTTTTCCACAGCATGGTTTGCTGCGCTCGAAGTCAAGGGAAGGGGTAAGACAAGCACTTCGAAAGGGAGCAAGCCTGGTCGGCGGGGTTGACCCGGCGACGGTGGATGGCGATATCGAAGCATCCTTGCAGGAAATGGTGGAGCTCGCAGTCGAAGCCCATGCGGGCATTGACCTACATCTGCACGATGCCGATCATCTAGGGCTCTTCACCATGAAGCGATTAGCTCAGTTAACCATTGAAGCGGGTCTGCAAGGCAAGGTGGCGATAAGCCATGCCTTCGGACTGGGTGATATTCCACCATCCCAAGCACAAGAGATGGGGGACTTGCTCGCTGAAGCGGGGGTCGCCATTATTACGAGTGTGCCCATTGGCCGCAAGTTTCCGCCGGTTGGCTTACTGCACGAGCGCGGTGTAGAAGTAGCCGTCGGATGCGACAACATCTTTGATGTATGGTCGCCATTCGGAAATGGGGATGTGCTGGAGCGCGCCGGCCGACTGGCCGAAATATCCAGATGGGTGGATGAACGCGCTTTAGCGCAAACGCTCCAATATATTACCGGTGGCATTACACCGCTTAATCATGAAGGGGAACAGGTATGGCCGCAGGTCGGAGATGTTGCCAGCATCGTATTTCTAGAAGCTTCTTGTTCGGCTGAAGCCGTTGCGAGAAGATCCAAACGCGTGGCGACGATGTTTCAGGGAAACATCGTTTCCGGTTCTTTTTAGGCGAATTTCATGTCCATCCGGATTAAGTTGCTGCTGTCCTATACCGGTATGCTGGTCATCAGCTTGCTGGTCTTTGTCTTGACTGCCAGTTTGTTTACCGTTGCGGCTACCGGCGATATTCACGGTATTCGGGATTTTTATAAAGTGCACTACCAGATTAACCCGCTCACGGAACAAGAGGAGACTATTTTCCTCGAATTAAAATATCTTGCCAAGAACGAGCCGGATGAGCTGCAGAACAAAGAGCTGCTGACGGAATACGATTTTAAGCTGAGAACCGTACGAGCGGGCCTGTATGTCCGCAGAGAAAACGACCAGATCTTTGAGTCCCATACGATGAACCAGCCTGAACTGGAAGCGAATCTGCCTCCATATGACCTGAACAACAATCAGATTCGCAATACCCTCAACATCGGTGAGCGGTTTTATGCTTATGCCAAATATGATTTCCGGTATTCGGATGGTGCCAGAGGGAGTGTGTATGTTATTCGAGAGCGAAGTCCTTTCGGCGAAGTTACGCGCAAGCTGCTGCCCATTCTTGTCTTGAGTCTCGTTGGCATCGTTGTCGTTGCAAATGTATTGTTATATCGCTGGATCACACGGAGCGTGGTCAAACCGCTTGATTTGCTCCGCAATTCGGCGGAACACATCAAGGAGGGAAATCTCCAGTTTTCTCTGGGTTTGCATTCCAAGGACGAAATCGGCCAATTAAACGAGACGTTTGAGAATATGCGGAAGCGTCTGCTTGAATCGATTCAACTCCGGCTACAGGATGAAGAGAACCGGAAAGAGCTGATCTCCAATATCTCTCATGATTTGCGCACACCCATAACAAATATTAAAGGGTATATCGAAGGCATACGCGACGGCGTTGCGGATACACCGGAGAAGATGGATAAATATGTGAACATCATTTACACCAAAACCATCGATCTGGATAAACTTGTGGATGAACTGTTTCTTTATTCCAAGCTAGATTTAAAGCAGGTTCCGTTCATGTTTGAGCATGTCGATATCATCGGTTTTATAGACGATTGCATCGATGAGCAGCGCTATGTTTTGGAGGAAAAGGGAATATGGCTGGAGTGGAAGGAACGTATCGGTCAGCCTGTCGAGGTCATTGCCGATCTGGAAAAATTAAAGAGAACGGTGCTCAACATTATCGGGAATGCTCAAAATTTTATGGACAAGTTGCACAAAACCATATACGTCTCCACTCAGCTTTCTCCGGAATGGGTAACGGTTGAAATACGGGATAATGGCATGGGCATCGAGCCGGAAGCGATCCCTTATATATTCGAAAGGTTTTACCGTGCGGAGCAATCCCGCAATTCTTCAACGGGCGGCAGCGGCCTGGGGCTTGCAATTGCCAGCCAGATCATCGAGGGACACGGAGGTGGGATCTGGGCGGAAAGCGAGCCCGGCGTCGGCACCAGCCTGTACTTTACCCTCAAACGAGCGATTACGAAGGAGCGCTGTAACCCATGACCACACGTATTCTCATCATTGAAGACGAGTCAACGATCGCTCAATTGGAGCGGGATTATTTTGAACTGAACGGTTTTCACGTAGATCTATGCCATACAGGCAATGAGGGATTGAAGCTTGCCCTTAACGAGGACTACAGCCTTATCATTGTCGACCTTCAGCTGCCCGGTATGAATGGCTTTGAACTATGCAGCCATATCCGAAAGAACAAGGAGGTTCCCATTCTGATCGTATCCGCCAAGGATGAGGAGATCGATAAAATCCGTGCCTTTAATCTCGGTGCCGACGATTACATTACCAAGCCATTCAGCCCGAGCGAACTAGTTGCAAGAGCCAAGGCCCATTTGATGAGATATATAAGGCTTATGGGCAAACAAAGCCAAAGTCCTAGTTCAGAAATTCATATTCGCGGCTTGGTCATCGATAAATCGGCGCGAAGAGTGTTCATCCGAAATGAGGAAGTCACGTTTACGACCCGGGAGTTTAATTTGCTTGAATTTCTGGCAAGCCATCCGAACCGGGTGTTTAACAAGACGGAGCTGTTTGAACGGATTTGGGGCATGGATTCCAGCGGGGATATCGCAACCGTAACCGTCCATGTCCGTAAGCTGCGCGAAAAGATGGAGGTGGATCCATCCAATCCGCAGTATATTGAAACGGTATGGGGGGCTGGCTATCGCTTTTCGGTCTAAACAATTTAGAATTTGTTAATAAAAGTTTTTGAAACGCTTAATCCCTGCTTTCTTGGGAGTTTAGGACTCTCTTCTATCATGGAGATATGACGATTCCACGTTCATACTCATCGAAATAGGGAGGGTTTACAAATGAAAATATATTCTAATAAACTGGCGGCCATGATGGTGGCGGCTGCCCTGGGAACGACCGCTTCGCTTCCGTTTCATGTTCTGCAGGCCCAGGCTGCGGAAGTCCCGCTGGCTGCACAAGATATAGAGCAAGCCACTCAAGAGCTGTCCCAGCTTCGCGTGATGCAGGGATACCAGGATGGCACGATGGGGATAACCAGTCCGATCACGCGGGCAGAGCTGGCGAAAATGCTTGATCTTGCATTTGGACTTGAAGGCAAAGGGGATGCAAAGACAAGCTTTACGGATGTGAATCCAAACGCGTGGTATGAACGGTACGCAGCTGAGCTGGTAGCGCAGGATGTCATGCAGGCACCGGAAGGCCGTTTTGATCCACGGGGAATGGTTACCCACGCCGAGCTGGTACAAATGGTGTCCAAGGCTCTGAAACGAGACGCGAAGTCCGTGGATGTTTGGGCGAAACGTTTTTACTCCGAGGAAGGCTATACGACTCGCGGTCAAGCAGCCTACTTGATAAGCGTTGCCCATGAGGCAATTCCGTCGGAAAAAGCCAAGATCACGAGCATTCGTGCATTGAATGCCATAACCCTGATCGTCACCTTCGATGCTCCCTTGACGGCAGAGAATGAGGCGTTTGCCAAAGCCAAAGAAGATTTTAAATTTAACGACGGGCTGGTACTCACCAACATGCCGCGCTTGAAGACCGGCTCGATTTCCACTTACATCGTCCCAACCTCAGTTCAAAAACCAGGTACATCGTATACGCTTACCTATAAAGGGAAAACAGCAGGCACATTTGCAGGCAATAGCGCGAAGTTGGACATGACAGAGGCTAGACAAGTCGCTCAGGATACGTTTGAGTTGGAGGCACTTAAAGAGAATGGCGTCGTTGACTACGGCTACGTTATTTCCGCCTATAGCGGAGGCCGCGGAGCCAATGCATTCGTACTGGATGAGAACAACAGCGCCGATGGAATAGTCTATCAGATCATCTCGTCAGGACAGGGCAGGGAAGTCACGATTACGCCTGCAGGCGGACAACCTATCGTGGCAAAATACGTACCGTTTACCCAGTCCACGGATGGCAAACAAGAACCGAAATTCCGTTTGCCGGAAGGCCAGACACCGACGCCGGGTGTTACTTATACCGTTACCTCGGATTGGGCACAGATGGCCAACCCGACATTCGTAGCAGGAGCGTTTGCTCCGCTGGAAATCATCGGAGCCGAGGCAATCAGCGACAGCTCCATTGCCATTACCTTGTCCGAGGATCCTGGGGACGAGCTCTTCTCCGGCCGGAGCGTTGAATTGACCGACGCAGACGGCAACAACCAAATAGCAACCTACAAATATTCAAGCCGCAAGGGAGCCGTAGGCGTGTTTGATCTGACGCAGGAGAGTAAACTGAAGTCGGGAACGACGTATACCATCAAACCGGTAGGAGAGTGGGCAGGAGAAACCGATGCGGCCCTGACTGTAAATTAATATTTTACAGCATGGACATGGCTGTACATGATCGAGAGGACGAGCGTAAAGCTTGTCCTCTTTGTATTGTTTTTTTGCGGACTATGATCAAAATATTCAAAAGCATGGTTACTTTCGGTTATTGTCATAAAGCATCATGATCCTTAACAATCGGATATTTACCAAGCTCACCGATTACCCTAATATGGAGTTACTTTCTGTCATTTAGCTGCATGCACGTATCGAGGCGGAAAAATGTACCCTTCTATACGCAGAAGTACCTACCCATGCGCCGCCAACATCCATTATGATCAGATTTATTAGCTGGTGGAAGAACTCGATCCGTTTATGAAAACGCTATGCAGATGAGCGCTATCCTGGTCGCAGCGGACGCCTCATCCTGGTACGAATCCGGCGCTGTAACGGATATGAGCATTTTGGATAACCGGTTTGTGAATTGCGGTAGCCCCGGGCATTCCGTGATTCGAATTGCGCCTGAGAATAAACATCACCATGCATCGGTTCATCGCAATATCCGGATTACAGGCAACCGCTTTGAAACGACCGGAGAAGATTGGTTAATGGCAAGAAGCACGGAGGGACTGATATTTAAAAATAACGTGATTCGGATGCAGGAGAAATACGACCGTGAAGGGAATGTCCCTTTGGACGAACGCGTCAAGCTGGAAGCCTGCATTGGAGTTGATATTTTGTGTAACGACTTGAAGTATGACGATTTGAATTAAAGGAGGCATAGCGAGTGAGAGAAAATATGAAATTGCAGTATGTTAAGCCGGCATCAGTCTGGACCGAAGCGCTGCCGATCGGCAACGGACGTCTTGGAGCTATGATCTACGGCGGCGTGGAACGTGAAACGATCAGCTTGAATGAGGATACGCTGTGGTCCGGTTATCCCAGGGATTGGAACAACCCGTCAGCCCGGGATGCGCTGCCGGCGATCCGGGAACTGATACGCCAGGGGCGTTATTCGGAGGCTGACCAGCTAGGGCGCAAGATGATGGGGCCCTATACGGAATCTTACCTCCCGTTTGGAGACTTATGCCTCAGGTTTGATCATGGAGGTGTGTTTCATTCTTACCGAAGAACGCTGGATATCGCTAATGCCGTTCAACGAACGGAATACCGTATCGGAGAGGTGTCCTATACGAGAGAATGCTTCGCATCCAGCCCAGACCAGATGATTGCATTGCGGTTAACCTCAAGCGCTCCTGGCGCCCTGAACTTCCATGCACATCTGGAAAGTCCGCTGCGCTATACCGTAAAGACCGAAGAAAATATGTACTTCATGTCGGGATTTGCACCGGAACGCGTCGAGCCCAGCTACGTGTCGTCTGATCGTCCAATACGTTACGGCGATCCTGAACATACCGCCGCCATGGCTTTCGAAGGTCGGCTGGCAGTGGCCGAAACTGATGGCCGCGTTACGGTGGACGCCGCAGGCATCCATGTACTGGATGCCAGCGAAGCCGTCATCTACTTCACCGCGGCAACCAGCTTCAACGGATTCGATCAAATTCCCGGTCACCGCGATGGCGGGGACCATCCGTCGGCTGCAGCCGCTGCTAAAGCTGCGACTAGTATGGTAGCTGTAAGAAGCCACACTTGGACAGAGCTGCGCGAGCGGCACATCAACGATTATCGCAGCCTATATGATCGCGTAAGCCTCCGATTAGGCGAGACACTAGCTTCCGGTGATATGGACACGGAGAGGAGAATCGAGCAGTTCGGTGCCCGGGATCCAGGCCTGGTCGAGCTGTTGTTCCACTATGGCCGCTATCTCCTGATCTCAAGCTCCAGACCCGGAACGCAAGCCGCCAATCTCCAGGGAATATGGAATGCATCAACCCGGCCGCCGTGGAGCAGCAATTGGACCTTGAACATCAATGCGGAAATGAACTATTGGCCCGCGGAGATATGCAATTTGGCAGAATGCCATCAACCTCTGCTGGAGCTGATCAGAAGTTTGTCGGTGAACGGGTCGGACACCGCCGCCGTCCATTACGGTACTCGAGGCTGGACGGTTCATCACAATACGGATATTTGGGCCCATACCGCTCCGGTCGGCAATTACGGGGACGGGGATCCTTCATGGGCGCTTTGGCAGATGGGAGGAATCTGGCTGACGCAGCACTTATGGGAGCATTACGCATTTAGTGGTGATGAAGCCTATTTGCGCGCAGTTGCTTATCCCATCATGAAGGAAGCTTCCTTATTTGCTTTGGACTGGCTTATAGAAAATAACGAAGGTCATCTCGTGACATCTCCGTCGACCTCACCGGAGCATAAATTCCGCACGTCGGATGGGACAGCTGCGATCAGCGAAGGGGCGACCATGGATATTTCCCTCATTTGGGAGCTGTTCACCAATTGCATGGAGGCGGCCAGCATTCTCGGCGCGGATGAGGATTTCCGAGAGGAATTGATTAACAAACGAGAACGATTGCTGCCACTGCAGGTCGGTCGATACGGTCAGCTGCAGGAATGGTCCCATGACTTCGAGGATGAGGACGTATTTCATCGGCATACGTCACACCTGGTCGGGATTTATCCTGGACGACAGCTATCTGCGGAAGAAAGCCCTGATCTGTTTGCAGCAGCCCGAACTTCCTTGGAGCGTCGCGGGGATGAAAGCACGGGTTGGAGCCTGGGCTGGCGAGTTGCGCTATGGAGCCGGTTCGGGGACGGCAACCGGGCGCTTCGACTGTTAACCAATATGCTGAGATTGGTGCGGGACGGGGAATCGGAGCGTTACGAGCACGGGGGCGTGTATGCGAGTTTATTAGGAGCGCATCCTCCTTTTCAGATCGACGGCAATTTTGCGGCTACAGCGGGAATTGCGGAAATGCTGCTGCAGTCGCATCGCTCCGTTCTTATGCTGCTGCCTGCTCTGCCGGATGCTTGGCCGGAAGGCGAGGTGCGTGGACTACGGGCACGAGGCGGCTTTGAAGTCAACATTCGCTGGAAGCATGGAAGACTGACGGAGGCAGAGATCATGTCCCGGTGTGGCAGTATGTGCAGCGTAGGCGTTGGCCATGGAGATTTGATTGCGGTTTACCAAGGCGAAGCCCGGATTCCCGTACAGCTCTCCAATAAAGATGTGTATTCATTTGCAGCAGAACAGGGAATAACCTATCGGCTGGTCACGGAACCGGCTGGGGAATCTAGGGCTTGATCGGCATAATGCATACCTTTTCGATTGTATCCGTACAATTCGAAGTTGAAAAAAAAGACTCCATGAAGGAGTCTTTTTTACGTGGAATCAGAAGAAAATTCCAATTAATTTGTTATTTTTGTAGTCGAAACGTCCTGGAAGTGGGTATTAATTGTTAAACGGTTGACAACCTGTATATACATGTATATGATTTTTCTATATGTAACCTGTATATACAACATGACGAGGAGGACCCAGTCACATGCAAAACTCAGGAACCCAGTCTCCAGATTGGTGGAGAACTTCGACGGTTTATCAAGTATATCCGAAGAGCTTCAACGACACGACTGGCCAAGGCACCGGCGATATTCGCGGGCTCATGGAGAAGCTTGATTATATAAAAGGACTTGGCATCGACATTGTGTGGCTCCAGCCGGTGTACGTTTCTCCGCAAAATGATAACGGTTACGACGTTGCGGATTATTGCAGCATAGATCCTGTATACGGGACGATGGACGATTTCGACGAGCTTGTTGCCGAGTTAAAAAAAAGAGGCATGCATCTGATGATCGACATCGTCGTGAATCATTCTTCGACCGAGCATCGATGGTTTAAAGAAGCCATTTCCTCACGCGATAACCCGTATCGCGACTTTTACATCTGGCGGGATCCCGCAGAAGACGGCGGCCCACCAAACAACTGGCAATCCAAGTTTGGAGGCCCGGCATGGCAGTATGACGAGGGGACAGGGCAATATTACTTGACACTTTTTGACAAAACGCAGGCAGATCTGAATTGGGAGAACGAGAAGGTCCGGGCGGAGGTTGTGGATATCCTCACCTTTTGGGCGGACAAGGGCGTAAGCGGATTCCGGATGGATGTTATCAATCTCATATCGAAAGATCCCGCTTATCCCGATGATGATGGTTCCATTGCGCCTGGAGACGGGCGCAGGTTTTATACGGACGGCCCCCGGGTGCACGAGTACATCAAGGAATTGAACGAAAAAGTGTTCAAGCCTTACAATCTCGTCACGGTGGGAGAGATGTCCTCCACAACCTTGGAGCATTGCATTCGTTACTCGAACCCGAAGGAGAATGAATTCTCCATGACGTTCAACTTTCACCACTTGAAGGTAGATTATCCCAACGGGCAAAAATGGGAACTTAAGCCTTATGATTTCGAGGAGTTGAAAAGAGTGCTCTCCGATTGGCAAATCGGCATGCAGAAGGGCGGCGGCTGGAATGCCCTGTTCTGGAACAACCATGATCAGCCGCGCGCGCTGACCCGGTTCACCAATGATGGCGAATACCGTACGGAAAGCGCCAAGATGCTGGCCACGACGCTTCACGGTTTGCAGGGCACGCCATATGTGTATCAAGGGGAAGAGATCGGCATGCCCGATCCGAAATGGAATGATATATCCGAGTTTCGGGATGTTGAATCCTTAAACATGTACACCATTCTCCAGGAGCAGGGGAAGACGCCGGAGGAGGCTGCCCAGATCGTCAAGGTACGCTCGCGAGATAATTCCAGATTGCCTATGCCGTGGAATGACGGCGATCAAGCCGGCTTTACGACGGGGACGCCTTGGATCAAGATCGATGAGCGGTATCCGATTATCAATGCGCAATCCGAGGTGGAAGATCCTTATTCAATATATCATCATTACCGAAAGCTGATAGAAATGCGAAAGAACATTCCGGTGATTACGGACGGTGAATATGTTCGCCTGGATGAAGGCCATCCCGAAATTTATGCGTATGCCAGAACGAACAAGGAGCAGACGCTTGTTGTCATTTCCAATTTCAGCGACCGCGACGTCTCGTTCGAGCTTTCCGAGAAGATGCAAGACACTCTGACCGAAAGTCGATCGGTTCAACTGTTAATCGGCAACACAACGGAAGAACCTCGCTTTACTCCAACAGTTGCACTTCGACCGTATGCATCCTATATGTGGCTTATTCATAACAACTAATTTCATAATGTCAGGAGCGTAGAGCTATGGCCATTGATCGCAAAAACGTGGAACGCATTGTCGAGGCAGTCGGCGGAAAAGACAATATCGAAGCCGCTACGCATTGCGTAACCCGATTAAGATTTGCCCTTGTGGACGACAGCAAGGTGGATTCCCGGGCACTTGACGAGAACGACCTGGTGAAAGGGCAGTTCTCTTCCCAGGGACAATTTCAGGTCGTGATCGGACCGGGACTTGTAGACCAGGTTTACAACGAAATGATGGATATCACCGGCGGTGCGAGAGTATCGAAGGATGAAGTGAAGAACATTGCGAGCAAAAAGCAAAATCCGCTGCAGCGAGCAATTAAAACGCTTGCGGATATTTTCATACCGATTCTGCCGGCAATCGTCATGGCAGGTTTATTGTTAGGGATTAACAATCTGCTGACGGGACCGGGCATTTTCTATGAAGGACAATCGTTGATTCAGGTCCATCCCGAGTGGGCAGACGTAGCGTCAATCATCAATCTGATTGCTAGCACCGCCTTTACTTTCCTGCCCGTCTTGATCGGCTGGTCGGCGGTACGTCAGTTCGGTGGCAATCCGCTGCTAGGTATCGTACTGGGCCTGATCCTGGTAAACCCGGATCTGCTCAGCGCCTACCAGTATGCGGATGCCAAACTTGAAGGCACAGTTCCAATCTGGAACCTGTTCGGCTTTGAAGTGGAGAAAATCGGTTATCAAGGACAAGTGCTGCCGGTCCTTGTCTCGGCTTATATTTTGGCCAAAATCGAGAAGCTCCTAAACAAACGGGTGCATGACTCCATTAAGCTGCTTGTCGTGGCACCCGTTGCCCTGTTGGTGACCGGGTTCCTCGCGTTCGTTCTGGTGGGACCGATCACGTTTGCCATCGGCAACGTCCTTACTTCAGGCCTCGTCAGCATTTTTGATTCCTTTGCTGCCCTGGGCGGACTGATCTACGGCGGATTGTATGCACTCTTAGTTATTACGGGGATGCATCATACCTTCCTTGCGGTGGACATTCAGCTCATCGGCAGTGAAGGCGGAACGTTCTTATGGCCGATGCTGGCGCTGTCTAATATTGCTCAAGGCGCCGCAGCGCTGGCCATGATGTTTATCATGAAGGAACAGAAAGCCAAAGGACTTGCTGTTACATCTTCCATCTCGGCCTTCTTGGGGGTAACGGAGCCTGCCATCTTCGGGGTCAACGTTCGTCATAAATATCCGTTTATCTTCGGTATGATCGGTTCCGGGATTGCCGGCGTGCTGCTGGCCATGAACAACGTTCTGGCTTCGTCGATCGGCGTGGGCGGGATTCCGGGATTCCTGTCGATCTTCCCTAACCAGTGGGGCGTCTTCTTCATAGGCATGGCGATTGTACTGGTCATTCCGTTCACAGGCACATTGTTGTTCGGGCGTTACCAGTTGTCCAAGCAGCTTCGACGTCCTGTGAAAGAGAATGCGGCCGACACCGTCTCAAGAGATCAAGCGGTAATGGCTGAAACGAACGACAACCGTCAATCAGCGTCATCGTTAACGGAGAATAGTCCAACTACGGAAGCTGTGCAAAAAGCCGCAGTCGATATCATGGCGCCGATTAAAGGGACTGTGGTTTCCTTGTCTGAGGTACCCGACCCTGCCTTTGCGGACAAACAGATGGGTCAGGGCATCGCCATCATCCCGTCCGAAGGGAAAGTGTATGCTCCGTTTGACGGACAAGTCGCGCATCTGATCAAGAAAAGTAAACATGCGATTATTTTAACCGATAAGAACGGGGTACAGGTTCTCATTCATGTGGGTATTAACACCGTCTCTTTAAAAGGTGAGGGATTTACCGCGCTTGTGGAAACTGGGGCCGAAGTAACCCAAGGACAGCTTCTGCTTGAATTTGATATCGAACGTATTGAACAAGCCGGATTGCCCGTCATTACGCCGATTATTATTCCAGATGGACAAGACCATATTCAAGAGGTTCACGAGTTTGTAGGTGAAGCGATCCCGGGGGAAACTCGAGTATTGCAAGTGTCTCTTGGTAATGAAGTCTGACGGTTTCTATGTTACATGTAATAGTCACTGGAACATGGTACAATAGCTGATGGTGATAATGGGATGACAAATAACATTTATTGGACGCTATACAAAGATTATGCCGATCAAATTGAAACCGGCGCTCTCCAACCCGGCAGCAAGCTTCCCTCGGAAAACGAGCTTGCGGCAACCTATCAAATTACAAGGGAAACGGTGCGCAAGGGACTTAATTTGCTGGCTCAAAATGGTTACATCCATAAAGTAAAAGGTAAAGGTTCATTTGTGCTGGATACAGGAAGAATGAACTTCCCGGTAACGGGGCTCGTCAGTTATAAAGAGCTTGCCGAACGGTTAGGAAGAAAGAGCCGAACGCTTGTTTACGTAACCGAACGCATCCCTGCAGGGGAGAGCATTGCGAAGGAGCTTCAAATCCGTCCGGACCAGCTCGTATGGAAGGTGATCCGTGCCAGGGAAATCGAAGGGGAGCGTATCATTCTCGATATCGATTACTTGCTTGCCGACATCGTTTCTGGGTTAACGAAGGAAATTACGGGCGATTCCATTTATGAATACCTGGAGCATACACTCCATCTAAAAATCAGCTACTCGAAAAAAATAATCTCTGTTGAACGTGCCACGGCCATGGACCAAGCCTATATGGATATCGGAAATGATACGCATGTTGTCGTCGTCCGGGGATACGTACATTTGGAAGACACCACGCTTTTTCAATATACGGAATCGAGACATCGATTGGATAAGTTTCAGTTCGTTGATTTTGCAAGAAGAGAATCCAATCATGATTTTGGAGACCAATAGAAGTGATTATTTAGCCGCGAATTCATCGCGGCTTTTTTTGCTGTCTTGACGGGCTGCCATGGATGAGGCTAACAGGGCAATAGAGCCGGAGAATCCAAGGAATGAAAGAGGAAAACTCCTCCTCGATGTTGAAGCTATCTAGGAGTAATTGTCCGATAAATCAAGGTAAAGGAGCCGATAGAACATGGACTTGGGACTGACAGGAAAGGTTGTGTTGATCACCGGAGGGAGCAGAGGCATAGGCCTTGAAGCCGCGGTGACGTTTGCGCTCGAAGGTGCCAAGGTTGCTATTTGTGCACGGGACGAGGAGCAGTTAAAAACTGCGGCAGACCATATCCGGCAAGCAGCGGATATCGAAACGCTAACCATAACAGCGGATGTGACGAAACCGGAGGACTGTATTAAAGCGGTAACCGATACCGTGCAGCATTATGGACAGCTTGATATTCTGGTGAACAATGCCGGAACCGCTGCTGCGAAGCCGTTTGAGCTGATCGATGACGAACAATGGGCATCTGATCTGGATCTCAAGCTGTTTGGCGCGATTCGATTTGCACGTGCAGCCGTCCCTCCTATGCGGGAGTCCGGCGGAGGTGCGATTATTAATGTTACCACATCCTGGGCCAAGACGCCGCCTGCTGCGTCCATGCCCAGCAGCGTCAGCCGAGCGGCGGGGCAGGCCATGACCAAGGCCATGAGTCGCGATCTGGCACCTGACCATATCAGAGTAAACACCGTGTGTATCGGAATGATCCGCAGCGCACAGCTTGAAGAGCGATGGAAACGGGAAGAACCCGAACTGACATGGGAACAGTACGCAAGGGATACGCGGCACAATATTCCGCTAGGACGTATTGGAAACACGGAAGAAGCGGCAAAAGTCATCGTTTTTTTGGCATCTGATGCTGCCTCCTATGTTACTGGAACTTCCATTAATATTGACGGGGGTTCAGCGCCGGCTTTGTAAGTAGATATGGTAGAATTCATTTTTTCATAAATTATATTATGTAAACTACTTAGAATGAGTGGCAAGAGACCATTTGCCGGTGACGTTATCATCATGATGATGTCGTAATTTTATATATGATTTGTCGCATAGTTGGACTAAAAAAATGAGTGAGATGTGATACCTTATATGTGGATGTCATGGCCGCTAAGTTCTTATCCGGAGACCGAAGAGATGTTGTGGCAGAATTACATACATAAAAGCCCGCCTGCTCTTTAAGGCGTCATGGATAGGCAGGACTTTATAATTGATGTTATTAAAAAAATAATGAAAAGTGATGGTGATGATTCATGTCAAAAGTTTATCGTATTGGAATTATCGGCTGCGGCGGTATCGCAAACGGGAAGCACCTGCCGAGCTTAAGCAGATTAAACAACGTGGAGCTCGTGGCATTCTGTGATATCGTCCTTGACCGGGCGGAAGCAGCTGCTAGCAAGTACGGTATCGAGGAAGCAAAAGTGTACAGCGACTATAAAGAGTTGCTGCAGGATCAAAGCATAGATATCATTCATGTTCTGACGCCTAATGACTCGCATGCCGAGATTTCCATTGCTTCGCTTGAAGCAGGTAAACATGTCATGTGCGAGAAACCGATGGCCAAAACGGCTGCGGATGCGAAGCGGATGATGGAAACCGCGGAGCGCACAGGCAAGAAATTAACGATTGGATACAATAACCGATTCCGTGAAGATAGTCTTTATTTGAAACAAGTATGCGAAGCCGGTGAACTCGGAAATATTTATTTTGCCAAAGCTCATGCTGTAAGAAGAAGAGCTGTTCCGACTTGGGGCGTATTTTTGGATGAGGAAAAACAAGGCGGCGGGCCGCTTATCGATATCGGTACGCATGCTCTCGATTTGACCCTCTGGATGATGGATAATTACAAACCGAAAATTGTCCTCGGTACCACATACCATGAATTGTCCCGCAAGGAGAACGCGGCAAACGCTTGGGGACCATGGGATCCGGAAAAATTCACCGTAGAGGATTCCGCGTTCGGCATGATTGTAATGGAGAATGGCGCGACCATTATGCTGGAATCCAGCTGGGCGCTCAATACGCTGGATATCGATGAAGCCAAATGTACGCTGAGCGGTTCGGAAGGCGGAGCCGACATGAAGAACGGTCTTCGCATCAACGGCGAGAAATTCAGTCGTCTGTACACAAACGAGATCGAATTGAATTCCGGCGGAGTGGCGTTCTACGACGGTAAGAAGGAGCAGGCTCCGGATGTTGAGATGAGAAGATGGATCGAGGCAATCGATCAGGATAAAGATCCTGTCGTTACCCCGGAACAGGCATATGTTGTATCTCGAATTTTGGAAGCTCTATACGAATCCGCAAAACTCGGCAAAGCCGTTTACCTGGACTGAGTTTTATATTCATAGGATGATTTAATCATGCCAAAGCCCTGAGAATCAGGGCTTTTTTTATTCGAAACATGCTGAATCTAGCAAACTGGATATGTAGCTCGGTGGAATGAGATATAGATTAACGGGAATAATAAGCTCATGACATAACGAAGGTGGGGTACATGAAATGATATTTATTTATAATGATTACGGTGGAACGCACACAACCTCGCTGGCAGCAGCGTATCATCTGAATAAATTACCCACGAATCGGCAGCTTACAACAGAAGAGATTCTGGCGGTGGACTATTTCAATAAACTCAATACTTCCGACATGGGCAAACTTGTTTTTCACGGGCTGGATGAGAACGGGCATCCGGTGTACACCCTTGGACGGGGCTCATCCAAGGTAGTCATTCCAGCTTTAAAAAATTTGAGTCTGATCCTTCAAGACAAATATCAGAACACGGAGCCCATTGTGTACTCCAACACTTCGCCTACCGTTCCATTGGTCATGACGATCGGGGGATTTTTGTCCAAAAGATTGAAATTGAGTTTTGTCGGGGATCCTTTATTGGTCGCAGGCGCGAAGCAATGCTGCAGCAGCATCCGTGAACTGGTTCTACATACCAAACAAACCGCAGCCGCGAGGTCCGGAACGGAGTCCGTAATCGTTATGGAGAACAACAATTTCTCTTCTTCTTAGCCATACGAATCGCTTCATTCATAGGAGAAGGTAAGCCTGGATTCTACAGGGTTGCCTTCTTTTTTCGTTGCCAGAAAACATATGACCTCAAGTTATCTGGTATCATTTAGGAATGAATCGATTGGTTGTTGAACCAATCGCAATGTTTGTGCCGATTCATTCAGGCTGAGTTCTGCGCATGTGTGCTAGCGGCCATTTTAGGGCGCATAGCCTTTAAGAACAAGCATACGCGTATACTAGAGCGCCGTGGGGTCCGCAGTACCCTGAATCTATGTTTGATGATGAATAAAAGAATGATGTCCGGGTCAACCGACTTTCTGGATGTCGTTTTTTAGTTTGTCCGCGAAACATTTTTCCGAAAAATCAATCGATTTTCAGGTGAGCCGCGTCTTACTTTATGAGTGGACGATATGGCGGCTAATTTCCCATTACCCAAAGACATAAGAAAGGGGGACGGTGGGGTGGAGAATACGATGAAGGAAGTCAAGGTGTCGGATTCGAAGGAGATGGAAGAAGAAACTTTTTTCAACCATTTATCAAGCGAACAACGGAAATTATACTCCATAGCATTCAGTTATATGAGAAACGAAGCCGATGCGCTGGAAATCGTGCAGGAAGCGTCCTGCAAAGCTTGGATGAAACGCACAAAGCTGAAGGATGAGCAGGCGTTTGCCCCTTGGCTGATCCGGATCACGATCAACTGCTGCATGGACGAGCTCCGGCGTAAAAAACGCGTATTTCCGGTGGAGGCATTGAGGGAAGAGGCTGCGCAGGAAATGCAAAGCAATGATCGGATCGATCTTGAGCAGGCACTGGATCGGATGAAGACAAAATATCGGCACGTCGTGATGCTGAAGTATTACCAGGATATGACCACGGCAGAAATTGCAAAAGTGCTCAAAAAACCGGAAGGCACGATTAAAACCTGGCTGCGTGAAGGGCTGAAGCAGCTTCGGAACTACGTGTAAGGATAGGGAGGCGATAATACCATGCTGGACAAAGAACAGCGCGTACTTATGAAAGATTCAACCGTATTGAATGAGAAAGCCAATTCCTTACCGGAGTCTAAGCTTTCGACTGCAGTGCGGGGGGGAATGGAACGGGGGAGGAAACGAGAAATGCGGCGCATGTATTCTTACGGATTGGGAGCCATGGCAGCAATGACTGCCGCAGCTCTCCTCATGTTCACGGTGAACGGATCTCCATATACGGGGAATCAAGACCGTCCGGTCCAGACCTCCAGTATCGGCAGCGTACATAATCTGGAATCGTTCCCGACTGAACGGATTAAGGATGGCTCGCTGCGGAGCGCGCTTGAACGAGGTCTCATACAACCAATCAACCAGGCCATGGAGAAAAAAGGATATCGAATCGAGATTCTGGGAGCTGTATCCGACGGCCGGAAGTCCTTTGTTCTCTTTAATGTGCTTAATCATAGTGACAAAGAGATCATCGTACGGGATTTCACGCTTGATTATGGAGGTTACGAAACCCCGTCAGTTGGAGCCATGATAGCCAATATGAGCGGGAGCGGACAGATTCCCCCAGGGCAGAACTCCTATTATGCTTATTCCACGAATCTTTTGCCAATGGATCCTTACACGAATAAGGCAAGCATTCATATTACCTTATCCGATACGTCGGATCGAGCCTTGAACTCTAGCAGTAAGAAGTACTTGACCAGCATGGATTTCTCTCTGGAACTCGAACCCAATATGTTCGAAGACAATGAACGAGCTTATTACCCGGATCGTACATTGAAGGTAGACGGACAACGGATTAACGTTCGCCAGTTGCTGTTTACGCCTCTGAACACCTATGTGGATTTGGAATATGACCAAGCCAATGATAAACAGATTTTTAAATTGCTTAATCCGGTTCTGATCGGAAAAAGCGGGGAGCATACCGAGAAGTTATATTATCCTCAAGCGATCTTAAAGGATGACGCCAAAGTTACGCTGGTTTACAAGAACAGCCAGCTGGATCAATTGGATACGACCTCATTCAAGACGTTTGGCATCGCGGCCGTGAAAAAGGACGAGATGAACATCGTTGTTGATCTGAAGAAGAAACAAATCATCGATGCACCGGACGAGCGTCTGCGAATGCTCCCGTCCGATCAGGAAGCTGGCGCAGGAGAAGTCTATTTTCAGCGTATTCTCGAAGAAGCTCAAGCAGCAGAAAGCTTCGGGATGTGGCTGGAGGACAGCTTCACCGATGCCTCGGGGGAGAAACATAGCAGGTTATCTCCAGAAAGCAGTAGTCACAGCGGACTCCTGACATCGGTTAAAGACGATACCATAGAAGACAATACGACCTATAATTTTGGGGAGGACGCGCTTGAGTACCCGCAACCGCTTACGATAGGGGTCAAACAATACTGGATTCCGATTAAGGATAGTCAGGCTATAGAGCTGCTGAAGAAATAAAATAATTAAATTTTATAGATATACGATTGTCCCCTCATGGCAGAAAGTGAAAAAGAGATCATGATCCAAGTGAACTCTACATTGTGACTATGGGGGGATATTTGTATTTGTTATGAAAGCGATCCACTGTAAGTTTACAGCTTGTTTCCTTCGGTAATAATGGGGGAATAGCATCTGTGAGAGGAAGGATGTTCCCATGCGGTATCGAAGAAGAACCGGCCATACCATCAAAAACAACACCAAAGATACCCCACCGGCTAACACATCGACAAAAGATCCCGATGCTTTAAGTCCGGATATAAGAAGCAACCTGAACCATATTAGAAAAACCCTCGGCAACAGTAGCGATATCGTGATCAGAGAGATTCCAATCGAAGGAGAGGAAGAACGTTACCTCGCTATCCTCTATACGGACGGACTGGCCGATCAAAACATAATTTTAGAATCCATCATGAAAGCTGTGGCTCACATTGCGAAATCCTCGGAGAAGAGTCATCCGGACAATCCCCAACCATTCGATGGCAAAAAGATATTAGGCGATATCTCCTTAATGAATAAAGAGATCCAGTCTATAAACAATTATAAAAAGCTGTTCCATTCTTTATTGTCAGGAGACACCGTTTTTCTGGTCGATGGATTGGATAGAGGCATCGCTGCAGGCACCCGAGGATGGAAGGATCGCGGGGTCACGGAGACATCGGCGGAAAATGTCGTCCGAGGGCCGCGGGAAGCTTTTTCGGAGTCGCTACGCACGAATACGGCTATGATTCGCCGAAAGATCAAGGATCCAAATCTGTGGCTGGAAACCATGCAGATTGGCCGAATTACTCAAACAGATATCGGAATAATGTACATCAATGGTATTGTAAACGAGAAAATAGTCCAGGAAGTTCGTACTCGGCTTGAACGTATTGATGTGGACGGCATATTGGAGAGCGGTTATATCGAAGAGTTTATCCAGGATAAAACCTTGACCCCTTTCCCTACGATTTATAACACGGAGCGTCCCGATGTGATCGCGGCCGAGCTGCTTGAGGGGAAAATCGCCATTTTAGTGGACGGTACTCCGTTTGTCCTGATTGTTCCAGCCCTCTTTGTATCTTTCCTGCATGCGTCTGAGGATTATTACCAACGGGCTGATATCAGCTCTTTCCTGCGTATGCTTCGTTACCTAAGCATATTCATTTCTTTGTTAGCACCTTCCCTCTACGTCGCGATTACGACCTTTCATCACGAAATGCTGCCGACGAGACTTCTATTCGGGCTGGCCGCACAGCGGGAACAAATCCCGTTCCCGGCCTTTGTCGAGGCATTATTGATGGAGGTAACCTTCGAAATTCTGCGGGAGGCAGGCGTGCGGCTGCCCAAAAATATCGGCTCCGCTATTTCTATAGTTGGGACGCTGGTAATTGGACAAGCCGCGGTCGAAGCAGGGATTATCTCTGCAGCTATGGTCATCGTGGTTGCCATTACGGCTATTTCCAGCTTTGTGCTTCCATCATTTAATATGTCCATTGCATTCCGGATGCTCCGGTTTCCGTTAATGGCACTTGCCGGATCCTTCGGACTTTTCGGCATCTTTGTCGGAGTCACCATCCTTATTCTCCATCTATGCAGTCTCCGTTCGTTCGGAGTCCCATATATGTCACCCTTTGCACCGTTAATTCCGGAAGGTCAAAAGGATTCAATCTTGAGGCTGCCGCATTGGATGCTCCTGAAACGGCCCCGACTGGTGAATAAGAACAACGTTAAACGCAGAACAAGTACACCTCCCCAGAAATCGCGGGAATAGACGAATGTAAACCAGCAGGAAAGCGAGGGGATTTGATGAAACGGATACTGGCGTTACTTCTAATACATATCGTTATCACTCTTCTTCTGAGCGGTTGCTGGAACCGCAGAGAATTGAACGAACTTGCGATAGCGGTGGCCGCTGGGGTTGACTGGGTGGACGGGCGCTACCGTTTGTCGGTCCAAGTTGCCGTTCCTGGACAGGTTGCTGCTAAAAGAAGCGGAGGTCCCCAAGCGCCTGCTACATTGTATACGGCAGAAGGCGACACCATATTTGAAGCGGCGCGGAGAATCACTCAGATCAGTCCGCGGAAAATTTATTTTTCACATTTACGGATGTTTCTGATGGACGAGGCGATGACAAGAGAAGGGATAGCAAAGGTTCTTGACCTGCTGTCCAGGGATCACGAATTCAGACCTGATTTCTACCTGGTAGTTACTAGAGGAGCCACTGCCGAAGAAACTTTGAAAATCATGACGACTATGGAAACCATCCCTGCCAATAAACTTTACGATTCCCTGCAAATCTCCGACCAGGTTTGGTCACCCAGCATGGCGGTAACGCTGGATCAATTAATGAACGACCTTACCAGCAGCGGAAAGCACCCCGTCCTTACAGGACTTGTGATAACAGGGAATCGAGATATCGGAGAAACGAAGAAAAACGTAGAAAATATTTATACACCAAGCCATTTGAAATATTCAGGGCTTGCCGTTTTCAAATTAGATAAGCTGATTGGCTGGTTGAACGAGAAGGATAGCAGAGGGTATCGACTCATAAGGGGGGACGTTAAAAGCTCTGTAGATTTTATTCCCTGCCGTAATGAAGGAAAGGTCATATTGGAGACGCTTAGGACCGATGCCAAGATGAAAGGAAGAATCGTTCAATCCCGTCCTGAAATGGATATTACAATTAATATCGAGGGAAATATTGCCGCTGTGGAGTGCAGCGGCTTGGATCTGTCCCAACCGGCGACCGTGAGGGATCTCGAAGTCGAAATGGAAGAAAGATTAACACAAAACTTGGAGTCTGTTATCAACAAAGTGCAAACGGAGCATAAAGTTGACATATTCGGCTTCGGGGAGGCTCTTCGCCGTTCGCATCCGAAGGCATGGAAAGAGATGAAGGAAGATTGGAACGACCGATATTTTCCGAACCTTCAGACCCATATTCATGTGGATTACAGAATCCGGCGAACGGGTACAACCAATGATTCTATCTTAAATGATCTTAAGGAATGAGGCGAATTCATGCTGAATATCGCGATTATTGCAGTCTCAGCCATGGTCATAATCTGGCTTGAGCTGCCGAGAATGCTTCGGGAAAGAGAATATAGGGAGATCAGGGGGTTCACATCATTCATGATCTTGGGTATTGGAATCAGCGTGGCCCAAACGTTCATGCACGACATCCCGACACCCTTGGGTTTGATATCGATCGTATTCCAACCGTTCAGTGATTGGCTCTCTGCCGTCGGTTTGATTCAATAGGAAAAGGAGGGGGAAGGATGCCCGTAGTCAAAATTTCGTTGCGCCAGCTGAGCATTTTAGCCGCCATGTATACGATCGGCAGTGCTATACTTATCGTTCCCTCGGGTATGGCTTCCATGGCTAAACAAGATTCGTGGATTGCGTCACTGGTTGGGATCGGTTTCGGATTCATCATCTTGGCGGTGCAGCTGCAATTGTCCAAAAAGTATCCGGAAACGAATTTGTTGCAATTGTCCGAGAAGCTTTTTGGGAAATGGATTGGCAAAACGGTCAACTTTCTGATTTTACTTACACTGTTTCTAGGTGGTCCTGCTACGGTGTTACACGAAATCGGCATTTTCATAACAATCCAGATACTGCCCGAAACCCCGATTCAGGCGATCATATTCCTCTTTGGGGCCATAGTTGTGCTGGGAGTGCGTTTGGGGCTTGAGGTGCTAGCCCGCTCTGCGGAGATGTTGTTTCCATGGTTCCTGCTTCTGTTTCTATCCATGAGCATTTTATTATTATCGGAGATTAAATGGGAGCATGCACAGCCTGTTCTCGAATCGGGGATAACCCCCATCTTCCCGGCCGCGCTCTCTTTCGTTAGCATAGCATTTCTGCCGCACATCGTTTTGATGATCATCTACCCGGGCTCCGTCAATCGTCCGGCGGAGTCTTACAAAGCCGTATATATCGGAAGCCTAATTGGTGGGTTGGTGCTCTTTATGATTATTTCATTAACGATTTTGGTCTTGGGTCCGGACATTACAGCAAGAAATATGTATCCCAGCTACATGCTCGCAAAGAAGATTAATATCGGCAATTTTCTGCAACGTATTGAAGCGATCATGGCGGTGATGTGGTTTATCACTTTGTTTTTCCGTATTTCCTTGTATTTTTACGCGATTACGATCGGTCTAAGCCAGATATTCAATATCAAGAATTATCAGCCGCTTGTCGTGCCGCTAGGGTGGATTTTGGCCGCGGTTTCCGTCTTCATTTATCCCAATGTTCCATACAAGACGCTTTGGGATTCAAAGACTTGGATTCCTTATTCGATTACGATCGGATTTTTATTCCCGCTGCTGTTGTTCGGCATGCATGGCTTCCGTAAAATGCGGTCTAAAAAAACAAAAAAGTCCTCGAAATCCGCCTGAACGGTTGGAGGACAAAGTGGATTATTTGATAATTCACAGAAATCGCAATTGAAATGGATATTGCTTGGAGATCTTGTTCGATCCGTCTACTTGTAGACGGTTTTTTCTGTTGAGCTGACAGGAAAGGATGGATGTTTCTGATGCGCTGACCCGGCTATCGTCCTCTATGTCAAATCCTTAGGTTTATCGCCGATCAAGCCCAACAAAAACATTTGAGAATAAGCATAACCTTTATAGGTCTTGGATAAACACGAAGGAATCGTAAGATCCAGATCCATATAGGTAGTCAGGATCAACTGCGTGAACTCCTTCTGGTTTGTCAAGGAATGCTCCTGCAGTTGTTTAGCAAATTCCTTGCTGACATGTTCCCGTCCTCCAAGTGCTTGCTGTAATTGGTAACCAGCCAAGTATAACTCGGCAGCTGTATCTTCATCTGATCCTCGATGCTCCGTTACATAGTTGCCGATCCAGTCGCGAACAAGAGAAGAAGGGTCCGTATTATTGTCCTTCGCAATCTCTTGAAAGCTCTCCTTGAGTTCTTTGGATAGACGGATGTGCAAATTTGTATCCATTGGCATTAGCCTCCTTAACGTTGTAGATTTATTGTACCCAAATTGTTAACACGATGTCAACATAATATACACACAACCCAAACGATATAGCCGCGTGGATGTCCCACATCCTATCAAGATCTGATGCCGACTGAAACCCCACACACCTTGCAGCCGTATATGATACATTGTCATCTCTGACAAGCGTTAACAGGGAGAGGAGATAAACCCGTGGCTAAGCAACGTAAAAATAAATCAAGCCGTACAGGTATGCATACATATAAGCAGAACGTGAGAAAACGCCGCAAACGATCTGAAGACACCCGCTTCGATCGGTTCTGGTTCCGGATTGTGGAAGCGGTCGGATGGATCATCCTGCTCGGATCATTTCTAATGTATTGGGATTCCGCCCGGCTCACGGCCATTATATTCAAAGCTCAGCCGGTCCAACAGTTGACATCCGAAACGACTGGTTATGTACGGCTCGAAGGTCAGGCAGGAGGAGAAGCGGCATATACGGATGAAGGCAAGCTTCAGGATCGTTACGCTCTGCTTCAGAAAGAGCCGTTCCGCTGGGGATGCGGTAAGGGTGGTTGCGATTACAAACTGGATGATGACGGAAGCCATCGATTATGGGGAAGTTCAGAGTTAAACGGAGTAACGATTCAGGCGGAACGGTTCAGGTTCTACAAGGACTGGCTTCCGCTGAACTTTGCGACGGTTAAACCAGAACAATTATCCCTGATTTACCAAGGAAATTCATCCCGTCCACTGCTGATGGAAAGTCCCAAGGGCACGGCTTACGGTTATTATGCCGTCTCCCCCGGAGATTGGGTGACGGTAATTGGCCGGGCTAACAAAGGCCAGTTGGAAGCCTTCATCTTACCGGGGGACGATACGAAACAGCCTGTTCTACTGATCGGTACGAGTGTTGAACAGATGCTGTCGGAAGAGAAGGGAGTCCAGACCGTGTATTTGATCATTTCTTGTATCGTCGCATTGATGCTGCTCCCTAAGATGATCGGAAGAACCAGGCGAATCACTCAATGGATAAAGACTAGAAGAGCGAGATAGTATGAGCTGCATACGGAGGCGAGGATCATTGCTGCGGCGGAGGCCGCGGCTCTATCTATTGGAAGTTTGGTTTTTCATATGGATAATAACGAGCGGCTGATCCAAGGTTCAGACACATTTGACATGAATATAAACGAGGAGTAAAATGAATTCGCAGCTGCTTGAACAATTGTTCAAAACGAACGTTCAAATCAAAGGATCAACTTAACGAATAATTGGAATAGCAAATACATGTAGACAGGTAATGGATATCGAATGGTAAACGAAGAACAGGTAAAGGATCAGGAAAAGGACGTAAAGCAGAAGATTTTAGAGGCAGCGAAGAAGCTTTTTGCCAGAAAAGGGTTTGAAGGCACCAGCGTCAGGCAAATTTGTGACGAAGCAGGTGTCGCATTAGCGCTTGTATCCTACCATTTCGGAGGAAAGGACAAGCTGCTCTATGCTTTGTTCGAACCGCTTAATGAACATTTTGCAAAGCTGTCCTTCAACTTGGAGGAGCCAATCAACGCGCTTGAAACGTTTATCCGTGGTTTTGTTGCATATCGTTACGATAACGAAGAGCTGATTCATATCCTGCAACAGGAAATGATGATGCAAAGTCCACGGCTCAAGCTGCTTTCGAATGCCTATTATCCTTCTTGGGTACATCTAAGAGCTATACTGGAAGCAGGGAAGAGCCGTGGCATGTTTCAGTTCGAATCGATTGTGCACGCCGTCCATTTTGTGATGGGGGTCGTTATCTTTTCCAGACAGAACCCGTTCCTCGAGCCAGTGTTCAGCGATTTGCCCCCTACGGAGGACAATGCCACGCAGGCAGCTGAGCATATTATTCGCCTTGTCTTGAATGGTTTACATTCATCGTGAACAGCAAAGGGGATAACATCATGAGAGCAGCGAAAATATACGGAACTAAAGACATAAAGGTTGAAGAAACAGCCATTCCTCTTCTTGAAGCGGGAAAGGTACTCGTCAAAGTGGATTATGCAGGCATATGCGGAAGCGACATGCATGAATATTTAGCGGGGACATTTCCAATCCGCACGCAGCCGGTCCTCGGACATGAATTCTCCGGTACGGTTGTTGAAGTAGGAGAAGGCGTAACCACCGTGGAGCCTGGTGATCAGGTGGCCGTTGAACCACTCATCGCTTGTGGCCACTGCTCCAATTGCCGAAGAGGGATGGCGAACCTCTGCTCGAACAGCACCGGTTACGGTTATTCCATTTCTGGTGGGTTCGCGGAATACGCCGTTGTCAGAGAGGAGAATGCGTTCAAGCTTCCAGTTGGAATGGACGTCAAGCTTGGAGCACTCGTCGAGCCTACGGCCGTAGCGGTGCATGCTGTACGACAAAGCACGCTGCGTCTTGGCGATACGACAGCTATCTTTGGGGCTGGTCCCATCGGTCTTTTGCTTCTGCAAGCGGTGAAAGCGGCGGGAGCAAGCGAAATATTCGTCGTGGAAGTTTCCGATGACCGCCGGGAGAAGGCGCTGGAGCTAGGTGCAACCCACGTGCTTAACCCGGTTGAAGTCGATGCAGTCGCACGAATCAAGGAACTGACGGACGGAGGAGTGGACGTAGCCTTTGATGCGGCGGGTGTGCAGGCCACATTCTTGAGCGGCGTAAGTGCGGTGAGAAAAGGCGGGGAATTCAAAGTTGTGAGCTTATGGGAACAGCCGGTCACCTTTAGTCCGAACAGCTTTGTAAAGACCGAAGCCAAAATTACCGGTTCTTACGCTTACGTAAACCTGTTCCCCGAGGTGATTCGATTGCTCGCCGGAGGTATCATTGACGGAAACAAGGTCATCACAAGCCTCATACCGCTCGGTGATATTGTCGAGAAAGGTTTTGAAACATTGGCTAATGATCGGAAACAATGCAAAATTTTAGTTGATATGCACTTATCCTAATGAATCAGCCCTACCAAGATCTATGGTAGGGCTTTTCTATGATTGTACCTTACGCCGAATTTTATGAAAAATGGATATAAATTCCATTCTTTCTTCATCAATGGCGTTTTTTTATATATAAAGGGAGAAAACCGCTTTTATTCAGATGATTGTGGATGCAGCCAGAACGGAGCTCGGCCTTCCGCTGCAAAATGTATGGGAGGATTAGGATTTTGTCAACACGAAAAGAGAACGAGCGAAAACACCGCAAAACCTCCGGTGATAACCGATTCGGCCGGTTCGGGTACCACGGTACTGGAACACTTAAACCTAGGGCTTCATAGGTCGTTCGCTCTGACGTTTCATCGTTCTCCATTTGGAGGGAGCAACTCCCATCCATTGCTTGAAATGACGGTTGAAGCTGGATACGGAGGCATAGCCAACCTCTTCCGAGATAGACAGTATGCTGTTGTCAGTATGGCACAGCAATGCAGATGCCATTTGCATTCGTACGTTGTTCAGGTAATCGAGCGGAGCCATCCCCATGCACGCGCGGAACGTACGACGAAAATGTGTGACGCTAAGGCTGCAAGCTGCCGCCAATTCATGAATTTGCATCGGTTCCATGTAATGCTGCGAGATATACTCAAGTGCTTTGGATATTTTGTTCATGGAAGTCCGATCGGCAGCTTCAGCAACAGGCGTATGGTCAGCCATCTGGACATCGATAATTCTGGTGATGAGCGTCATCAGGGTCCAGACATAGCCCTTGACGGCGGATTCGTACCCTCGCTGTTGAAGCCCCAGCTCTTTCATGAGATATTCCGTCATTAACGTTATGTCAGGAGCGTCCTTGGGACTGATGATATTGGTGAACCGTGAATATCCCGCTGGTGTAGGATCATTCCACGATTGGGAAGAAGAAATCTTGAGTAGCGCAATCGGATCCAAGAAGCAGAAATGCCAGCGGCTAACTTGCCCTTTTACGCTTTGGGCAAGATGAAGCTGGCCCGGAAAAATAATGCTCACATCACCTTTCGAGTAAGGCATTATCTTTTGCTCTACGAAAAACACGCCCGAGCCTTCGCAGCAGTATCCGATTTCAAGACAATTGTGAAAATGCAGATACGTAATATCGGCATCGTTCTGGACGTAGTTCTCTATCCAATCAACAGGAAAGGCCGGAGGAAGCAGATACGGCTGAGAGATGACCTCGTATGAATATGGTCGTTTCTGCATAGTTTTCAGTCCTTTTTTAGCAGAATTGTTATTTTTCTTATTATAAACTAGGGTTGAAATCGATTACACCAGGAAGTGGGAGGAGAGTGTGACATGGCGTATCCTGTAGAACCGAAATTGGCCGAGTTAGCCGAAAAAATTATGGAGTATGGGCGATTAGCCCATGAATACGGAGCAGATGGCGTTTCCAGCGTCTGGCTGGACATTGAAAGGGCAATGCATGCAGCCGCTCGGAAATTGCAAGACCTGCCTGTTGACGAGAAACTGGCTTCTCATGAGCCGGATGATCTGCGGGGGATTCAGTCACTTCGGCCTAACGGGCCTCGAAGAATGTGGAATACGTTCAATAAGTCCGTGTATAAAGATAAGCTGGAGGGCGCCATGCTGGCACGATTCGCCGGGTGTACGCTGGGAGCTCCGGTCGAACTATGGGAAGTGCATGAAATGAAGAGTTGGGCCGAATACATAGGGGATCCATTTCCACCGCAGAACTATTGGTCCAAAATTAAGAATCCGAACCATAGGCGATATGGGAAGAGCACGTTCTATGAATATACGCTTGAAGGCATGAATGGCGTTCCAGTCGACGATGATATTACGTATACGATCCTGGGGCTGCTCATTGCGGAGGAACATGGGATTCATTTTACGACGGAGGACGTGGGAAAGAGCTGGGTGAAATACTTACCGCTCGCATGCACAGCCGAAGAAGTTGCACTTCGTAACTTGAGGGCAGGCAGGACGGCAATGGAAGCAGCGAACTTAGACAATCCGTACTGTCAATGGATCGGAGCAGATATTCGATCCGACCCGTGGGCCTATATAGCACCGGGGTTTCCGTCGAAAGCTGCGGAATACGCATATCGTGATGCCTACTTGAGCCATCGAAGGAACGGGATCTATGGTGAAATGTTTTTTAGTGCGGCACAAGCCGCCGCCTTCGGTGTCGATCACCCTGAGAACGCCCTTCGAATCGGGTTGACTGAAATTCCTAGAGATTGCAGCCTATATAAGGATATCGAATGGGCGCTCGCCATATGTGGAGATATCCGAAACTACGCAGAAGCGCGAGAAGCCGTGAACAAGCGTTTTCAAGGCATGTCCGGCGTTCATACGAACAATAACGCATGTTTGACCGTCTTCGGATTAATGATCGGAGGGACGGATGTGTCCAAGGTCATTTCCGAGACAGTGGCGATGGGGCTGGATAACGATTGCACGGCTGCTACCGCAGGCAGCATTGTCGGTGCGATCGTTGGCAAGGAGGGCGTGCCTGCCCATTGGCATGCGCCATTTCATGATACGGTAACGACTTATATGATCGGTGCGGAGAAGTTCAAGATCAGCGACCTGGTCGAGCGATTTACCGCCGTAGCAGAGCAGACATATATCGATTCCAAGCGAGAGATATAAACGGGATGCATAGACCGACTTGAAAATGCTCGAGTGGTTCAGATGTATACCAAGCACTTCTATTCGAAGAAAAGAAAATAGGCGACCAGCGCCGTGAACATGTACGCTGGCCGCCTTTATTTCAATGGGGATAAGGCGTTTCGAATTCAACGCCGCACGGACCGCCATTCGGATTGATGTCCAGATTGATCTCCGTACCGTCTTCCCGGAACAGCGGCCGATAGAATGCTCCGATCTTGGTAGCCGATGCGTTGGCGTAGTGGCAGATGAAGGCGCGGCGGAACCGGTTGGATTTGTTGCGGTAGGAGCCGTGGATCAGGTTGCCGTTAAAGAACAGCACATCGCCTTTGTCCATGATCGCGGGGAGGACCTGTCTATCCTTGGGCGGCTTCACGAAATGAGTAGTAAACGACTCGTTCGAATCGGCTTCTTCCGGGCACACCAGAGCATAATCACTTGTTTTTGGAACGACGAGTAAACCGCCGTTCTGTTCATCTGCCGCGTCGATTGCGGCCCATGCCGCGATACAGTTGCCAGGCTCGACCTGCAGGTAGAAGTTGTCCTGGTGGAGCGCTTGACCGCGGGAACCCGGGGGTTTGTAATAGAACATGCTTTGAGCTGCAAGCGCCGGTTCGCCATACAAATCGGCCAGCACCTCCATGACAGGCATGTGCAGCATGTATTTCTTCGCCGTTGCATTAAAGCGGTGCGGATGCATCACACGGGGATAACGCTTCAGCGGTTCGGCAGTTTCATCATCCAACACCGGTTCAAAGTGGCCAGGAACGGTCGTTTGGCTGATCTCCTCAAACGTCGCTTCGATTTCCGACAGCTCTTCTTGGCGGAAGAGCCCTTTTACAATTAAATACCCCTCCGTTTCGAACTTGTGCAGCTGCTCTTCCGTCAATACCTTTAACTTCTCTCGCATAAGAATTCCTCCCGTAAGATTATTGTTTTTTCCTGTTGACAATAGAATAAGGTCTGCTTAACTTGAGAGGAAGTATGATATCTGCTTATAATTACCGGGATTCTGCTATTCGAGGTACAGAGGAGGAGAGGTTTGTGCGAACGCCTGACGGACGGGAAGGCATATCCTTAGAAAGTACCGGCACCATATTCGGCGACCATTTCGATCAAGACGATGCTTATCGGCTGCGTCGTCCTCACGGGATGCAGGATTGGCTGCTTGTCTACACGCTGCATGGAGAGGGCTATTTCCGGACGCCTGCCGGGGAGAAACGCTGTGGGCCCGGGGAGCTCGGCCTGCTGCAAGCCAACATCGCTCACGAATACGGGACTGTGCAGGGGAAACGCTGGAACTTCCTGTGGATCCATTATCCCGGGCTTCCGGAAAACAGGCTGCTGCGAAACGAGGAGTTTCTGGTTGAAGCCCTGCCGGATGAACATGTCCGAAGACGTGTCGAGCTCGCATTTCGGAATGTGCTGCAAGATTCGCTGGACCGGTTAGAACTGTGGGAGGCACTGTGTCAGAACGCCCTGCGTGAGATTTTGCTTCTGCTTGCACAGCGCACGCACAAAAGACTCGACCCCAGAGTCGAGCAGACCCTTGGCATATTGTCTCGCTCGTTAAAAGAAGACATAAAAATTGATGCTTTATCGCGAGAGGTCGGAATATCGGGGTCCAGGCTGGCCCATTTGTTCAAACAAGAAACGGGGTACACCATCTTGGAGCATCTGAATCAAATGAGGATTCGCCATGCCGCCTTATTGATGACCCATTCCGGCCGTACGGCGAACGAAGCCGCGCAGGATGTCGGGTTTAACAGTTACAATCATTTTGCCGATCAGTTTCGCAAACAGTACGGGGTTTCACCGAGGCAGTACCGCCAGGCGTGCCAGCCTACATGAATGCCGCTTGGCTTAAGTATTATGCATGAATCATTCCAAGAGAAGCTGCTGCAAGAGCTCGGTTTAGAATCGCTCTGTACAACTTCCCTGATGAGATGTTAACTTATAAGGATGTCCCTAATATAGAAAGAAGGTATTAAGTTGGCACGATCCTTATATATTGCTCTCATCCTCCTGAGTCTCATATGGGGAGGTTCGTTCTTTTTCATCAAAAACTTGCTACACGATTTCGGCCCGTGGGGGATCGCCTTTCTGCGGTCAACCTTTGGATTTCTCTTCATTACGGTTGTCATGCTTATCATGCGAAAGCCGTTCGACCTGCGCGATATCCGTTGGCTGCCAACCATCTTAATAGCGATGATCAATATGGCCCTGCCATGGACCTTGATCGGGTTTAGCGAAACCAGGCTGGCCAGCAGCATGGCTTCGGTATTGAATGCAACGACGCCGATATGGACCATGATCGTGGGTTTACTGTTCTTCGGTTCCGTATTTAGGCGGATTCAATGGATGGGCATGGGTGTCGCGCTTGTCGGACTGATCATTCTGCTCGGCATTCGCCCCGGATCATTTATTACCGTCGATTTCATTGGCTTCACGGCGATGATAGGTGCTACTTTGTGTTATGCTGTGGGTTCACAGTTATCCAAACGCTTATTGGGCGGACTGACGATGTATCAGTTAACGTTCGCAACGCTGTTTGGGGCAATGGTAGGGAGCGGTATAATCGCTTTTGCAACGGAAAAGGTGGAATTCGCCAAGATCGCGGAGCCTGCCAATCTAGGTTCTTTTGTTGGCCTTGGCATCTTCGGTTCTGGCGTGGCGTATATTCTGTTCAATTATATGGTCTTGAAAGGGAGCCCCGAGTTCGCCACATCCGTCACCTATCTTGTTCCTGCAACGGCGATGATCTGGGGGTATACACTGCTGGATGAACCGATTGGATGGAGCCTGATTATCGGCTTGATTCTCATTTTATCCGGTGTATTTATCACAAATCGTGGCGGACGAACACGGAAAGAAAGAGTTGCTGCCGTACCCAAGTAATCTTCAAAAGTACCAAGAAGGACTGCTGAGAGGCAGTCTTTTATTTTTTTATCCCTCGCAGTATTTTATATGAAGCAATCAAGTTATTCAGGAAATTTGCTATGAACACAAATTGAGGAAATTCATAAAGAGCCCCCTAAAGAGGGAATGATGCCGCGAGTGATATGAATCTTTATTATACGCCGGGCCGCTTAAATTGCGGCTTTTTTTGTCGTTAATCCCCTGCGTTTTGTTATTTTCCTATTGGATTTAAAGCTTGGAAATTCGATGAAGACTTTGCGATTATTCTACTTCTTTTGCAAAATCCACATGGACCCATAACAGGACAAATGTAATGAAGCATGATAAATATCGATTGACACCATCTTGGTATTTGCCTAATATACGGGCCAGACGGCCCCCGTCCATGTTCTATCTTCTACTTACAAGGTGCTTATCAATCCATCTAAAAAGGAGGCTCCGTATACAAAAACAGAGACTGAACGCCCGTTCGATATCCGTCTGCATGTGGAGCGATCTTTCGGGAAGACAACGATTGAATCTAAGGAGGTTATTTATGAGAATTAGAAAGGGTGGCAAGTACCAAGTCTTGATGTTTGCAATTTGTTTTATATTGGCATGCTCGGGAGGCGGTGGTGTCGCAGCTGCTTCCGGGGAGAGCAGGCTGGCTCAAAAAACGTATGGGACACCGGAAGAAATTCTGGTCCCTAACAACTATACGGTGGCCGTGTTCAACGGCACCACCGGCAAGGAAGAGGGCCGCAACGTGCTTTATGCGACCAGTAAAGGGAAGCCGGGTCATCTTAACGTCATTGATCTGGAGGATTATAAACTGCTGCGGAGCATTCCGATCGGACCTTCCGAAAGCTCCTGGGCACATACCACGGCACCGGACGGAACATTGTTCCTTGCAGCTGATGGCGGTGGAGCAAGGCTGTGGAGTTACTCTCCGGTTACTCATGTCCCTGTGCAGGTGGCGCAGTTCGACGGGCAGTCAGTCCCGAACAGCATCACCACGGATGAACAGGGCCGTGTGTATGTCGGAACCTATCCCGGCGGCAAAGTGTACCAGTACGACCCGGCTACAAAGCAGACAAAAGATTATGGCCGCGTCATCGGATTGCTTGATCAGGAATATGTGCGCTCCATTGCTTACCAGGGCGGCAATATCTATGCCGGTACCGCACATAAGCAGATCGTACGCGTGAATTTAACGACAGGTGAGAAAACGAATATCGCTGCTTCCTTGCCGGTTAAAGAAGACACCGTGTATGACTTGAGCACGATTGATAACCGTTATTTGTTTGCCAGATATACGGACGGAAGCGGCATTCCTGGAGAGGCGTTTATCTACGATACGCAGACGGAAAGCTGGCTGGATGTTGTGCTGGAGAACGTAACGGGACTGCACGCAACGGACTCGCTTGACGGAAAACTGTATTATATGTCCGACAAGAAGCTGAAAACGTTTGATCTTGCCACGCATGAGGTCGAGTTGACAGGAATGGAGTACAACAGCGGATTTCGGGGAGTAAATTGGGTGGAATTTCCGAACAATCCGGAATACCCGGGCAAAAATCTGGTTACCGTCCGATATGACGGCGGTGTTACGATCATGAACATCGAAACCAAACAGGTACATCTGATGCCGCCGGTCATTCCGGGTCTGCCCGGCGTTGTAAACCGATTGAAAAGCGTCTCCGATACAGAGTTGATCACCACCGGCTCGCAGGCGCGTTCTTCGCTCGTTGATCTGACGGATAAAACGGCGACGCCGTTCAGCATCGGCCAGGCTGATAGCGTTCATGCCGTGGGCAATAAGGTGTATATGGGCGTGTATCCGGAGGGCGGACTGTACGAGTTCGATTTATCGACGGAGCCTGGAATGAACAATCCGAAGAGATTGGCCGTCCTGGGCAATGATCAGGAGAGGCTGGTGGATATCTCCAGTTCAAAAGGCAAATTGTACATTTCAACAATTTCCGGTTACGGAACCTTGGGCGGCTCACTGACCGTATATGACACCGCGACCGGTGAAATAAACGTTCACCGCAATGTCGTCCAGAATCAGAGCGTGCTCAGCACCACGGTTCATGACGGCAAGGTGTTCGGCTCCACGACGATTCGGGGCGGACTCGGCTCCGAGCCGACCGAGGCGGAAGCGAAAATCTTTGTATGGGATGAGGAGAAGCAGCAAAAAATCACCGAATTCCCGCTCAGGGTTCCCGGATTGGATAAACCGATATTCATCGGCGATCTTTCCGCCGGTCCGGACGGTTTGATCTGGGGGGCATCCTATGAATACATTTTTGCAATTGATCCCGATACCTATGAATTAGTAAAAAGCAAAAAGGTGTATCCAAGCTTAAACTTCAGCCAATGGGCGCATCACCCGCTGCGTTGGTCGGAGGATGGGTTGCTCTATGTGCTGTTTAACAACAAACTGACGGTCATAGACCCTGAAACGCTGGAACATCGGACATTGGCCGACACCTCCAGATTCGATTTGCATGCTGACGGGAACCTGTATTTCACAGATATGCAAACCAACACGATTCTGTATCGGATGGAAGTTGACGGAGAAGTCGTGGAAGAACCGCTGCATACGGCTGTTCCTGTTACCAACCCGGGCTTCGAAGAGGCATTAAAGGGATGGAGCCCGCTATTCGCTCCCGGTAACGGTTACCGCTATGATCTCAGTACAGAACGCAGTTTCACAGGAACGAACAGCCTGAAGATTACGGACACGCTGAGAACGGCATCCGTTGCCGTTCAGAGTGATCCGATTCCCGTTATCCCGGGAGAGGAATATACGGCGGGCATGAATCTTTATATTGAATCCGGCCAGCCGGGCTTTATGTTCCGATTCTTTGATAGCAATAACGCGACCATCTCCACCTTGGAAACCCATTTGGATGAATCGCGATTGGCCCAGTGGCAGAAAGTGACGCTCAGAGGCAAGGCGCCAGCCAATGCAGCCTACGCTAAACTGATCGCGGTAACCTCCAGATACAATGTGGCAGCCGCATATTATGACGATTTCTTTGTTACGGTAAAAGACAGTGTGCCGCCAGTCTCAACGGTAAGCCCATCGCCTTCTCCCAACGAGAACGGCTGGGTGAATTCCGATGTGTCGTTGTCCATCTCTGCCGACCGTGCCTATTCGATCGAATATTCCGCGGAAGGGGCACAACCGATCGAGAAGACTACAGTAAAAGGGAGTACGGCTCAGCTTGAAATCACGAAGGAAGGCGTCACGACGGTCACCTATTCCGCCACCAACTTCTCAGGCGTGCCTGAGGTTCCAGGAACTCTGAAGGTGCAGATTGACAAGACGGCTCCGGTAGTAGAATTCACGGGGGAACGACAGTACACGGTTACCGATTCCGTATACGTCTCATGCAGCGCCGACGATAGCTTGTCCGGGTTAGCTGAGAATCCATGTCTTCGTCCACTGATTGAACGTCCTGCCTATTCCTTCGAGCCGGGATCTCATGATATTTCCCTAACGGCAATCGATCTGGCGGGAAATCAAACGGAAGCGGTCTTTAGTTTCGAGGTGTCCGTGACTTATGATAGCTTGTCCGCGCTTGCAGAGCATTTTGCCGCAAGTCATCCGGGACTCGCACAATCTCTGTCAACGAAACTCCTCACTGCGAAAGAGGCCGAGAATAGAGGAGACTCCTCTGCCAAGGAAGGCATGCTGAACGCCTTTTCCAATGAAGTCAGCGCACAATCAGGCAAAATATTGACGGGTGAACAAGCAGAAGTGCTTGCCAAACTGGCAGGTCACCTGTAAGCAGGTGAATGCTCTAGCCCTTCATAAACACGATACTTTGCTTCCATATCTTCGTCCATATTTTAGAAACAGCCGCGTGAATCACGCGGCTGTTTTTTGTATTCCATAAAGATTAGTTTCTTCATCTAACAAGGATGAAAAGGTTATATCTCTTCCATTATGATATGGAAATGCGGTACCGTCGAAATTTGTCATAACAAATGTGCGGTTTATACATCTAAAGTAGCAATTTTTCGATGTCATATTGACTGGAAAATAAAACCTAACTAGAATGTGTTATAACAAATAATCAAGTGTATAAAAAATGTTAATACAAGTTGTTGGGAAGGAGGTGGTGCATTACCAAGCAAGCCGATATTAGTGCCCCAACATGGCTAATATTGCTGACGCAATTTGATCGAGAAAAAGGAGGTCATGACAAAGCATGGACACCCGATTAAACTCGGCTTCCCCACAGCCCGCTCCAAAGTCCAACAAATGGACGCATGTAAAAAGGCAGCTTAAGCGAAATATCGGGTTGTACATCATTATCTCGCCGGCGGTGCTATATTTTTTGATCTGGCATTATTGGCCGATGTACGGCGTCCAGATCGCGTTCAAGGATTTTATGCCCGGGCTTGGCATTTGGAACAGTCCATGGGTCGGGTTCGAGCACTTCGAGCGGCTTTTTGACGCTTATTATTTTTGGACGATTCTGAAGAATACCATCGGGATCAGTTTATACGGACTGCTGGTTGGCATTCCCGCTCCAATCTTGCTTGCGCTTTTGTTCAACGAGATTCGAAATCGTAAATTCCGCTCATTCGCCCAAAGCATCTCCTACGCCCCGCACTTCATTTCGGTTGTGGTCGCGGTTGGTATTCTGTTCTTCTTCATCTCACCGACGAATGGCGTCTTCAACTCCATCCTTGTTTCCTTGGGGAGGGAACCGGTCGATTATCTGGCAGAGCCATCGAAATTCTGGCATCTGTACGTCTGGTCGGGTGTATGGCAAGGAGTTGGCTGGTCTTCGCTCATCTACAGCGCTGCCATATCGGGCATCTCGCCTGACCTGTACGAGGCGGCTTATATGGACGGGGCCAGCAAATTTCGGCGAATATGGCATATTACGATTCCCGGTATCGTTCCGACCATCGTAATCCTGTCCATTCTGAGCGCCGGCGGCATCATGAGTGTCGGCTTCGAGAAAATCCTGTTGATGCAAAACCCGATGAACCTGGAAACCTCCGAGGTGATCTCCACTTACATGTACAAAAGTGGGCTGCTTAACACCCAGTACAGCTTTTCCGCGGCCGTGGGCCTGTTCAACAATGTGATCAACTTTATTATCCTGATCATCGTCAATGCGGTTGCACGCAAGGCGGGGGAGACCAGCTTATGGTAAAGACTCGTCCGTGCAGGATTAAGGAGGGAATGTAAGCTGTGCTGCTGAACGTCAAACGAACGCCTGGAGAAAAGCTGGCCGATATCATCATTTTAGTGCTGTCCGTCCTCGTGATCATCATTATTTTGTACCCGCTTCTCTTTGTCTTGTTTGCTTCATTTTCCGATCCGCGCCAAATATGGGACAAGCCGCTGCTGCTGTTCCCGGCAGGTTTCAACCTGGACAGCTACGCCAAAGTGTTCGAGAACAGCGAGATCTGGAGAGGGTATGCCAATACACTCCTCTACGCATTCATAGGGACTGCGATCAATATTATGATGACGGTATTTGGCGCTTATCCGCTGTCCAGAAAGCGCTTTTACGGCAAGGGACTGTTTACGCTTCTGTTTGCTTTTACAATGTTTTTCGGCGGTGGGTTGATCCCTCTTTATTTGGTAAACAAGGAGCTTGGTTTGCTGAATACGATGTGGGCCTTGGTGCTCCCTGGTGCGATCAGCGCCTACAACATGATTATCATGCGAACCTACTTCCAGACCCGGATTCCGGTGGAACTTGAAGAGAGCGCCTATGTCGATGGCTGCAACGATTTTCATATGCTGTACCGAATCGTCCTGCCTTTGTCTATGCCCATCATTGCTGTCATGATCCTGTTCTACGGGGTCGGCCACTGGAACTCTTATTTTGACGCCATGATTTATTTGACGGATCGAAATAAATTTCCGCTGCAGCTGATTTTAAGAGAAATACTGGTTCAGAACGACTTCAAGGAAATGGCCGGAATATCGGTCGGTGCCGAATATGCGGATCAGATGATGGTCAAGGAAGGCCTGAAATATGCGATCGTCGTATTATCCGCGCTGCCGCTGCTCCTGCTGTATCCGCTGCTGTCGCGTTTCTTTGAGAAAGGCATCATGGTGGGAGCTATCAAAGGGTAAAGCCGATCAAGGGAGCGGTCATTACCGCTTGGAACTCATAACTCATGGAAAGAGGGGATACGGAAATGAGAAAAGGAATGAAGCTTCTGCTTGCCTTAACGATGACGTTCTCGTTGGCGCTTTCCGCTTGCAGCGGTTCGGGAGGAAAGGCAGAGCCGGAACCAGCCGGAACAGACGGAGATCCCGGCAGCATCAAGTTAAGGATCGTTAAGCGCGGGTATACCGATGTGCATCCTCCGGCCGATCAATTATGGATGTGGCAAAAATACGAAGAAATGTCCGGCATTCAAGTCGAATTTGAGGAGCTGGCGGGCTCCGCCGTGACCGAAAGGAAAAATGTCATGCTCGGCTCCAACGACCTGCCGGATGCATTCTATCGCATTGCCTTTGGCACCGACGAGCTGATGAAATACGGCAAACAGGGTTTGTTTGTTCCGCTTGAAGACCTGATTGAGCAGCATGCGCCAAATTTGAACAAGCTGCTGAAGGACAATCCGGACATCAGGGGAGCAATCACGATGTCGGACGGACATATTTATGCCCTGCCTTACGTTGATTTCTCGAAAGCGTTTAATTCCGTTCGTTTGTATATCCACAAGGGTTGGCTCGATGAAGCGGGACTTGAGGTTCCGAAGACGACCGAGGAGTTTCGCCAGGCGCTGAAAAAGGTGCGGGAGAAGGACAGCTCGCGTCTGGGCTGGGTGCTCGAGTCTTCCTATTGGACTTTCCTGGAGAGCTTCCTGGCCGGCAGCTTTGGTATGGGGGAAGGCGGTGCCAAGGCATTCGGCCAATATCTATATAAGGATGCGGACGGACAGGTCAAGACGACGTTTAATGATCCGAAGTACAGAGAGCTGCTCCGCTACATGAGCGATCTGTATAAGGACGGGTCGCTGGCCCAGCAGAATTTCACGACGGGCTACGATTATGCGAAGTGGTCTACGGACGGTTCCAATAATCTGATCGGTTCGTTTGTATGGGAAGGGCCGGGATATATCGGTAAGGATGCGGCGGAGAACTATGTGGGCATTCATGCCCTCGAGGGGCCTAATGGGGATAAAGTCGCAGGGGTGCTGGGACCGCCGGCGAAAGGAATCTTTGGATTTGTCATCACTAACAAAAACAAATATCCGGTTGAAACCATCAAGTGGATCGATTATTTCTATGGGGAGGAAGGGATTAACTTCGCCACCGTTGGACTTGAGGGTGAGACCTACGAATTGGTTGACGGCAAACCGAAATACAAAGACGAGATTTTAAACTACAAGGGCGGCGTGCAGTTGGGTGCTTTCCAATATGTCGATAATGTGTATGGTGCTTATTATCCGTATGTTGAGCCTGACGACGATTTGCGGATGGCGGCGCGCGGGACGACGGTAGCCGACGAGATCAAGGCGGATCCGGCTGAACTGGATCAGCTGGCGCCTAAAGAGCTTTGGCCGGATTTTGTTCCAACGGATGACGAAGCCAATCAAACGAGCGCGATCCTGACCGACATTAATAAATACATTGAGGAGATGCGGGTGAAGTTTGTGACGGGGAAAGCCAGCTTGGACACGGACTGGGATAACTACGTCAAGACCCTGGATAAAATGGGAGCCCAGAGCTACCTGGATATCAAACGGGCGCAGTATGAACGTTATTCGAATGTAAAGTAACCGAAATGGCTCAAAGAACGGACGATAGGAGCGGTTTACATGCCAATGATGCAAACGCTATAATTTTAGTACGACAAGATTAACACTGGAAAATAGATAAAGATGGGATGAGAACCAAGTTGACCAAAGACAATAAACCACCGCTGTACCGCGTGATGATGGACGAGTTGAAATCGCAAATTTCATCAGGCCACTATCCTCCTGAAGCCCAGCTTCCAACGGAGGCCGAGCTGAGCTCCGCCTTCGGCGTGAGCCGTATTACAACAAGAAGAGCGCTAGAGGAACTGGAGCGGGACGGGTTTATCTACCGCATCAAGGGAAGCGGCAGCTTTGTTAAACCCCGGCAACGTGGACAGGAGAAGCGGGCGGTTGGAACGGAAAAAATGATATCGCTTATCCTGCCTTCCGAAGACGACCGCGGTACGATGGGATATATTCGCGGAGCTTCGGACTGGCTCAACGCGAACGGCTACTATTTGAGCATTCACCAAAGCGATTACGATTCCCAGAAAGAACGCGATCTGCTGGAAATGCTGACCCGAAAGGGCATTGCGGCCATCATATTGTATCCGCGGAACGATCAGACGAACTATGACATTTTGCATCGACTTTGCCTTGAGGATTATCCGATCGTGACCATCGATAAATATTTTGACAGCCTGCCGTTAGGGGCGGTGGTTTCCGACAATTTGGGCGGTTCCTATCAAGCCGTATCCAGGCTAATTGAGCTCGGTCATCGAAAGATTGCGTTTCTGACAGCGGTCAGTATTGAATCAACCTCATCGGTGCGCAACCGCTATTTCGGATACTGCCAAGCGCTGAAGGACCACGGGCTTCCCGTCGATAGCCGTTATATCAGGTTGAATATGAAGGATTATCGGGAGAAGGTTGGCTTTGAGCAATTTTATAATGAGCTGCTGGACTCTTATCAGGCGGAAGGGGTAACGGCTGTTCAGACGGAGAATGATCTGATCGCCGCCAACTTGCTGAACCGCTGTTTGGAACGAGGGATCCGCATTCCGGAGGATATATCGATCATAGGCTTTGATAATAACCCTGTCACAGAGCATGTCATGATCCCGCTGACTACCGTTGAGCAGAATTTTTACGAGATTGGACGCCAAGCGGCCGAACATGTTGTAAACTGGCTGGAGAGAGGGAAACAGACACCGGATCGGACATTGATCCCCGTCAAGCTGGTAGAGCGTGATACAACCGCTCCAGCTCCAAAAGGGAAAGTCACAGAGTAGATTTGATATGAAGAGTAGATTTGATATGAAGGCTGATTGCCGGGTAGACTCTTTACCTGCGCGCAATCAGCCTTTTTATAGGCATGTAAAAGTTGAATATAAAAATTCTCTACTTACTCAAACACTCTGCATGGATGGTACATTATTTAGAGGTAAGGAGTCCGATAAGCGAAACATGACACCAAGCGAACCAAGACATGAAAGGAGGTGAACAACATGTGTACGATTCATATGCTGGTCGGGATACCGGGCAGCGGAAAAAGCTATTATGCCAAACAATTGTGCAAAAGCGAGCGGGCCGTGCTGGTTGTGACGGACGCGATACGCGAAAGGTTGTTTGGCAGCGAATCCAAACAGAAAAATACGTATTTGGTATTTGACGAGGCTTTCGCCGAAATCGAACAGGTACTGATGTACGGTCGAAACGCCGTATTCGACGCTACAAATGTCAGCCGGGAGCGGAGACAGAAGTTCCTGAAGCGATTTGGCGATAGATCGGTGGAATGCCATATTTGCACAGCCCCTTATGAAGTGGCTCTGGAAAGAGTTAAACGACGAAAACGCCGGCTCGATGAGAAGATCATGACGAAATATGCCAAGAATCTTGAATTTCCTGTCATCGGAGAAGGATTCAGTGATTTGCATCTCGTTCACGAGCAGGGCGAAACTCAGCTTACAAGAGAAGAACTGGAAGTGCTGCTAACACGCAAACCGGGTCATGATGAGTTATTCGGCTACTTGTCCCAAACTCCTTATTTCAACGTGATGCTGGGATATGATCAGGAGAATCCGCATCATTCCAAGACGTTGTCGGAGCACACGTTTGCCGTGCTGGAATATATTAATGCTTTCTATGAAGGCGAGCATCTGCTGGCTATGCAAATAGCTGCGCTGTTCCATGACGCGGGCAAGCCGTTCTGCAAAGTATGGAAGCAGGCAAGAGGGTACTATTCCTATTATGGGCACGAGCATGTATCGGCAAGCATAACCTGCCATACATTGAAGGATCTCGGTTATGAACATGCATTTATTCAGCACGTCGTTCAACTAGTGAGCTTTCATATGGAAATTTTGCATGGAGGGGATGCCGGGGCATCCAAAATCTATCATTTGTTAGGCGAAGATGTGCTGGCTGAGCTGTATTTCTTCGCGGAAGCCGATACCTACGGCAAATAAGGGGGTGAACAACGATGAAAATGAAGTATCCCAAAACGATGCATTTGCCATGGTCCAGAGGTTATACGGATGACGATAAGATTTTACGGGATACCGACCATTTTACGGGGCAGGAAGTTGTCATTACCGAGAAAATGGACGGAGAGAACACCACGATGTACACCGATTTCATCCACGCCAGGTCCCTGGACAGCAAGGATCATCCTTCCCGTCATTATGTGAAGACACTGCATGGTGGCATCAAGTATTTGATTCCGGAAGGTTATCGTCTTTGCGGGGAAAACGTATATGCCAAGCATTCGCTCTCGTATGGGGCGCTGCCTGCCTATTACATGCTGTTTTCGGTGTGGAATGAGGATAATGTATGCTTGTCGTGGGATGAGACGGAGGCTTGGGCGGAACGTCTGGGGCTTGTATCAGTTCCTGTCTTGTACCGGGGAGTCTGGGACGAGGGTGCTACCAAAGCATGTTATACGAAGCAGTCAAACTGTGGAGGGGAACAGGAAGGTTATGTGGTTCGGCTGGCTTCCTCATTCGCTTATGACGATTTTAAACGCAGCGTTGCCAAGTTCGTGCGCAAGAATCACGTACAAACCGATGAGCATTGGCTAAGCAAACCGATCGAACCGAATCGTTTGGCTGCTGGGGAATACAACAGTAAGATTGAATAAATTTTTAGAGAATGAGGTGTTGATCATGTAATTCCTGATTGCTTTTTATATGAGATGATGTGAATACATAGACATAAGCTGCCGCTTATATCGGGGCTTTTTTTATTGTTTTTTTGTACATACGGTTACCACATTTTGTTAGTTCAAGTATAATGAACCTATACATAAGGATGAACAACAGAACGATCATTATTTCATGATAGGAGATAAGATGAATAAGAAGAGGATGTTTCGAGTTTCTGCTCCGTCAGGGGTCAGATTGATGATTTCGATGTTGATTTTAATCGCTATTCTTCTTGGTAATATCATGAGACACCACGGGGAAAGGGATGTCTTTTATTATTTCTGTATCATATGGTCAGTTTTTTGTTCCGCCGTATTCATCATCTCCGTATATAGAACCTACGTGAAGAAGCCAAGTGTGATGGAATTGGCTCAAGAAGGAATCGTCATAAACGGGACAGTAATTAACGCTGAAGCTGTGAAATGTTTACTGATCAACCATGACAGCAAACCGGTGATAGGGATCAAGCCGAAAGGGCGTGCAATTGTACCTCTAAGGTTATGTTTTACGTTCGAGGAGGAGCAGGTGGAAGGGATCAGGCAATTGGAAACATGGGCAAAAGAAAAACAGGTAAAGGTGTCAGAGGGATATTTTATGAGATGGATGTAGAAAGGACTTACATTTTATTCCACTTAAAGGAGGATGATAATGGAGGGGTTATACTCATTTATTATCCTTGTTATTTGTGTCGGTCCATGGGTCCTGAGCAAGATCATTGATGTAGGCGAGGAAGAAATGCGTGACACGCCGGTGTATAAATGGTATCTTCTGGGCTCATGGGCTTTATTACTTCCGATACTCATCCTTGTATGGACTATGGATAGGAGCAGACCCTATCCCATATTGCCATTCTTATTATCCGGCATTTTCTGCTTTCGCGGATATATGGAGTGGAAATACATACGCGAAACCAGGCGCCATCAAGTTTCAATCCTATTGGCTGCAGCTTCACTTTGCTTCACAGGTTTGATGATATTAATTCTCCTATTAAAATATTAAAACAAGAAAGCAATCAAGAAGAAATGTCCCGAAGATGGGTCAGCTATAATGTAATCAGGTGTTTAGACATGAAATTCATTATGGGGAGAGGCAATCATGAATAATATGTACAATCATTTGGATATGACCCGAATATTAAACCGAATCGACACATTAAGCTCTCAAGCACAGCCGTTATGGGGAAAAATGGATGTTGCCCAAATGCTGTCTCACTGCTCCGCGTTCCAAGACATAGCCATGGGCATTACGAATCCTCCAAGAGGTTGGTTAGGTATATTGGTAGGAAAATTCGCGAAGCCTGTTTTTTATAATGAAAAACCGTTACCCCGCAATATGTCTACCATTCCGGACATTTTGATTGCGGATCCAAGAGAGTTTGAAACGGAAAGAGAACAATTGAAAGAAAAAATTATAGCATTCCAAAAGAACGGACCTGAGGGATGTACCACGCATCCCCATTCATTCTTCGGCAAAATGACCCCGGAGCAATGGGGGAAAGGATTATACAAACATTTGGATCATCATTTAAAACAGTTCGGCGTATAAGGCTCAAAAAAAACCATGCAGTAGTGATGAAGAACCCCGTAGAGTCAGCACACCATGAACGTTGGCTCTACAGGTCAGAGGGTTCTACTGCAGATTATGTATTTTTCTTTAAATCCAATCCTCGTATTTCTCCATCGTAAACTCGCCTTCCAGCTCCAGCCGGGTATTCGGCTTACTGCCGTCATAATAGTTGACGTCCATCGTTGATCCAGTCCAATATACGTAAAATACGCCATTCCCTCTATACTCGATGCGTCCCCGGTTATCATTCACCTCCTGGTGCTCAAAATAATACAGCCTTGCATCCAGGCTTCTGGAGTTCTCGTTATAACCCTGGGTAATCGTAAATTCCAGCGGTGCAAACTCATCTAATTTTAACGTATCCAGATAAATCGTAAGCTCCGCGTCCGGATTGTTCAGCAATTCATCCGAATCCGGTAAACACTGGAGCGGCTCGGGTTCCGTCTCCGTCTCGAACCACAGCATGATTTGCGGCCGTTCATTGACTTGGCTGCGGGTTGCGTAGGCATTGGATTCGGCCAAAGCGTGTTTTTCGGTTCCGTTATAACGGATTAAAGTTAAGGTTCCTGTCATGTGAATCTCCTTATCTATTTTTCCTTAAGCACATTGAACCATTGTACCTATCGGTTTCATGCCTTGTATCGTTTCGATCAAATTGTACGACCAGTCATCTTTACAATCCGCAAGCGAATTCGCGACGGACGATTTAGATATGCAATATGATTTCAATATTACAGCGTCGATCTCCGATCTCGTATGGTATCCGGATGAACGATTTGACGAATACAAGGTACACCCGAACTTCAAAGCGGTGATGGACAGGCTTGGCATAACGGTTCCCGTATGAAATATCTATGAGCGGTAACATTGGTCCGAGAGATCATTCCTGATGATCCGCCTCTAAGGCCCATTTCGCTCGATAAGCGGCAGGGGAAATACCTTTGAACTTGGTGAACAGCCTTGTGAAGTAATGAACGGATGAGAACCCGGTTCGCTCTGCAATCACCTTGATGGGATCACGGGTATGCTGGAGCATTAGCTCGGCTGCCCGGATTCGTTCGGTGCGAACCATGGAGGAAAAGGATTCATGAATACTCTCCGCAAACAATCGGGATAATTGCCGCTCGGACACATTCAGGTAAGCCGCCACTTCGGGTAGTGACACAGGCCCGCCGAGGTTGTCTCTTATGTACAACTTTGCCTTTTGAATGAGTTGTAACGCGGATGATAAGAGCGGAGCGCTTTCGAAACTGCCGGAAGCCCCGAACAGGCCAGGAAAGGATTGCAGGAGTACATGTGCTAGCTTCGGCAAAAGCGATACAGGCAGCGATGTGTCGGATTCCGAGCGCAGCAGCATGGATTTCCATATTTGAATGGCAGGCGAATCGCTGGCGTGCTCGGTCCAAACGGCACATCGCTGAAGAGCCTCGATGTATTTCACCGTTACTTCTTGGGCAGACGGTCTCTCCATTGGTTCAAACGCGACGAATAACAGATTCAGACCGTCTACGTCTTTGATCTGATGCAACCGGCCTGGGATTGTACAGAAGGCTACCCCTTCATATAAGGGATACATCTGATCGCCGTCCGTATATATGCCGGTTCCGCCGTCCACATAACAAATCTCATAGAATGAATGCCGATGTATGGAATTGGCCGTCAAATGCTGGACGCTCCCCCAATAATGGACAAGGAACGAGAGGCTTTCGCCTTCAAGCCGTCCAGCATAACGATTAAGGCGTTCCTCGCTTTTGCTCCAATGGTACAAGGCATTTGCAGCTCCTTTGGCGTAATTTTGCAAAACGTCGTCATTCCCGTGCAAATACGATTTCGCTCGCCCTTACTATAATGAACTTAGATAAACCATAACATATTGAGAGGGTGCATGGTGATGATGGACGAAAAGGATGTGCAATTTTACAAAGACAATGGGTACCTGCTGGTCCGAGGCGTTTATAATCAACAGGAAGTAGAGGATATGAGAGCGGCAGTTGAAGGGATTATCCAGAGGGCGGCACGCGCCAAATCGGATCAAAACCATGCATGGCAAGGCGACTTCCTGCCGCCTGAGCAGCTTAAGAAGCTGGTTCTGAAAGGCTTTCACGACGTGCACTACCATGATGCCGCTTTTATGCGAGCCGCGATCCATCCTCGAATGACAGAAGCGTTGAACCGAATCATCGGACCCAACGTGCAGCTGCATCACTCGAAAATGCTGGTTAAGCCTCCTGCTAACGGGGCCGCTTTTCCCATGCATCAAGATTATCCGTATTTCCCTCATCGCGATCACACCATGTTAGCCGCCAGCATTCATCTCGATGATGCCGATATGGAGAACGGCTGCCTATGCGTCGTCCCGGGATCCCATAAACAAGGCGTTCTGCCGCATATCGGCGCTTACTATTTGAACCACAAGGAGTATCCGTTATCTTCTGGAACTCCATGCCCGGCCAAGGCGGGCGATGTACTCTTCTTTAATTACCTGACCATTCATGGCTCGGACGTGAACCGGAGCGAGCGAACCCGGAGAAACATCCTGTTCCAGTATCGTGACGCTGCGGACGTGCCTACGGCGGATGTTCACTTCGATTGGGGAATGGGCTTAATGGTAAGCGGAAGCAATCCGGATTTCAACAACGTGAAGCCAAAATATGAAATCATCCGTGCGAAATGACCACACCATAGTACCGATCCCTATACTGAATTCTAAACTAGCTTAAAAGCCCCTTGCGGGGCTTTTTTCTATGCCTGGAATCCATGCCTGTCATGGTTCACAACAAATATGTAAAAATAATTCGTTGTAATGTCAGCCGGCCCCCCTATACTAGATGATAATAGATCGGTTGATACCAAATGGGGGGAAAGCATGAAACTTCAAGCTCCGGGCAAAGCATCAAAATGGTTTGTGTATCAGAAAATCGTCATCGTTTTTATTCTATTATTACTTCCTCTCATCTCTATGAATATTTGGTTGAATTATAAGGGGATGTCCGTGACGAAGGAGTCTCTCTTGAACTCCGCGACAGCAGGAGCATCTTTCTATTCCAAGCAGCTGGATAAAGAGATGTATTTTATCCGGAATTTACAGCTGCAGCTGTTAAATGACAAGGATCTGCAGAAGCTGAGCTTTCGAGGCAGCATGCTTGAGAATTATGAAGAGGTGGAGCTCATCGATCAGGTCAGGGATCGGCTTGCAACCCTTATGGTCTCCAGCGAGTACATCGTTAGCGCCGGCGTTTACGTGAAGGATATCGGGAAAACGATCTCGACCACAACAGGCGTGACCAATACGCCTAATAAGGAAATGGAACGGATATCTTCCATGATGGCGGTGATGCCCAAGCCTTCTTTTTATCGCAGCGGTGAGCGGATTTTCCTGATTGAAACCGAAAACAACGGCGGCATCTGGTCCTATATCGAAATTTCACGAACTAAGCTGCTGGGGGCTTTAAGCGAAATCGCCAAGCTGTATCCGGAATCCGAAGTATTACTCGGGAGCAAAGAAGGGGGGACCATATTAACGACGGCTCCTCGGGCCGATGAGTCATCCGAGATTTTGAGCCATATCTTGGACAATCCCAGCCCGGAGCAAAGTGTGCCGGCGACGGGGGAACTGGAAGGCGTAGACTATTTTATCAACCAGAATGAAGTTAGCGCGCTGCATCTGTCCCTGGTTATGTATGTGAACCAAAATGAAATCACGCGGCCTTTAAGCCAATTCATTACATGGTTTTATACGTTGTTTATTCTGGCGGTAACCGTCATGGTGCTCTATTCATTCTCGGTCAATCTGATGATCCACCGGCCTCTGTCCAAGCTTGTCAAAGCCTTTCATATGATCGAAACCGATAATTTGAACATCATGATCGAGTCCAGAAGCAAAGACGAGTTTCATTACGTATTTAACGGGTTCAACAGGATGGCGTTTAAGCTCAAACATTCGATTGAGGAAAACTATGAGCAAAAAATAGCACTGCAGCACTCGCAGCTGAAGCAGCTGCAGTCCCAGATCAATCCACATTTTCTATATAACAGCTTTTTCAATATTTATATGATGTGCAAGGTTGGAGACTCGGACAGTGCGGCGGAACTCTCGCAAAAGCTCGGAAGCTACTATCAATACATCACGAGAAGCGGCTCCGACGAGGTTCCTTTCTATACGGAATATAAGCATGCGCTGGATTACTGCGACATTCAAGGCATCCGCTTCTCGAACCGGATCACATACGAGCATAAGGAAATTTCGGACATCCCGCCGTTCATAACTGTTCCGAGACTCATCATACAGCCTATCGTAGAAAATGCGTTTGAACACGCGTTCGAAGACGGCATGGAGGAGGGGGAAGTGTACATCAGCAGCGATTACCGGGAAGGCAAATTGCGTGTCACGGTACAGGATAACGGGAAGCTGTTAACGAATGAGATGCTGCAGTGTTTGCGGGACAAGCTTGCCATGGATTCGAAGCATATTGAAAAAACAGGTTTGATCAACGTGAACAACCGGCTTCAGCTCAAATATGGACCCGGAAGCGGATTGTTCATCTCGCGCAGCGACTATGGCGGCTTGAAGGTGGATCTGATCATTATCATCGATGGGATAGAGGAGGCATCATCATGTACAGACTGTTGATCGTGGACGACGAGCCTGTCATCGTTAACGGCTTGGTTCAGCTTTTTCAGGAGCATGCACAATTGGAACTGGATGTATGCAAAGCTTATTCCGCCAAGGAAGCGCTGGAGATTGCCATGAGAGTGAAGCTGGACATCCTGGTCAGCGATATACGAATGCCCCATAAGAACGGGCTTCAACTGATTGATGAAATTACATACTATTGGCCGCATTGCCGAATTATTTTCCTGACCGGTTACAGTGAATTTGATTATGTGCATGAAGCACTGCGCAAAAACGTGGATAACTACATCCTGAAAACCGAAGGAATCGATCCGATTTTTCAAGCTGTCCAAGAGGCTTCATCTAAGCTTGATGAGGAAAACCGTCGCAGAATTCAGGCGGAAAAGGCAAAGGTGCATTTTCAAATCGCCGAGCCTTTGCTGAAACGGGAGCTGATACGACAGGTATTGAAAGGAGAAGCCGTCCATTCCCTGCTGTCCGAGCCCCGCTATGAAGAGGTGGAGTTCCGCATCGATGTAGATCAGCCGGCATTCTTTATCATCGGAAGGATCAATGGAGCGGCGGAGTCAAAAACCAAGGATGTGGCGCAAGCTGTTCAGATGACGTTTATCAACGATTTGCCTGCCTCATTTGCATGTGAGCATGCTGTTCTGGATGATGCCTTACAGGTATGGCTGCTGCAGCCGGATGCGGAGCTTCGGGGACGTTTTCGCGGTGATGAGCCGGAGAGTGAGCTTCATTGGCACGGGGTTATGTCCTATATGAGAGGCATCCTGGAGCTGGTCCAAAATGAATGCGAAGAACTGCTCGGTGTTCATGTTTCTTTCGGAATTTCGGGCAATCTGCTTCATAAATGGGATACCTCGGGACAGCAGCTTGATGTTTTACGATCCATGCTGCAGAGCAGGGCTTCGCTTGGTCAAAATATGGTCATTGTGGACATTGAAAAGGCTAAAGAGCTTGAGGATACGAACCAAGATTATGACCGGTTCAAGCAGGATGATATGAAATTCGACGTGATCGACCGGATCCATAAATATATCTTGGAGCATTTATCCGGGGATGTCTCCTTGACTGCCATCGCGGAGGAAGTCCATTTTAACCCATCTTATCTTTCGCGCTACTACAAGCAGCTGACAGGGCACAACCTGCTGGAGTATATCCAGGCGAAGAAGCTGGAGGGGGCGCTTCACCTGATGCAGCATACGAATATGAAGTTGCAGGAGATTGCCACGCGGCTCGGATTCGAATCTCCTTCCTATTTCACGACATTTTTTAAGAAAAAGATGGGTGTTTCCCCTCAGGAATACCGAAATTCCCAATAAGTAAAAAAAGTGAAAGTGAAGTAAAAATCTTAAAATTGATAGCGCTTTCCATTAAAAACTATAATGATACCTAAGCAACACAGATATCCAGATTACGTCAGATAAAGGGGGAAAGCAATCATGAGATGGATCAAGCTAGCGAAGATGATGTTGATTAGCACGATGACGCTTTCGGTAATGGCTGCATGTTCGAATCAGGTAAAAGAATCTGAGGGGACGCCGGCCAAAACCACTACCGAGGATGCAAAAACCAATACTGCACCGCCCGACCCTCTCGGCAAATATCCTGAAACGGTAACGGTCACGCAAGTGCTCGGCTACAATCCGCCGGAAGACCCGCGGACGCCTCAAGGGATTACACCTGAACAGAATGCTTACTTCAAAGATCTCAAAGACATGCTGAACATTGAGGTTCAGTACAAATGGACGGTGCCTTCCAGCCAGTTCGAACAGAAGTTTTCATTAGCCATGGCTTCGGCGGACCTGCCGGATATTATGGAACTGGACCAGAAGAACTTCGAGAAGCTGAAGAAGCAGGGTATGCTTGCCGATCTAACCCAAGCTTACAACGACTACGCTTCGCCGGCACTGAAAAAATACATGGAGTCTGACGGCGGCTTTGCGATGAAGACGTTTACGTCGGAAGGAAAGCTGCTTGCGATTCCCGGATTTGAGGATCCGTTCCTGTCGACCCAACTGCTCTGGATCCGCAAGGACTGGCTCGACAACCTGAATTTGCAGCCGCCGCAAACCATGGATGAGCTGGAACAGGTTGCAAAGGCCTTTGTGCAGCAGGATCCGGACCAAAACGGTAAAAGTGACACATACGGTATCGCGATGCAGAAGAATCTGTTCTTCTGGGGCTTTGACCTGAGGGGCTTCTTCAATGGGTTTGGTGCTTATCCGTCCATCGGGGACAACCAGTCTGCCTGGATCAAGGACGACAGCGGCAAGCTTATACCTGGACTCATTCAACCGGAAGTAAAGACCGCGCTAGGCAAGCTGCAGTCCTGGTACAAGGAGGGGATTCTGGATAAAGAATTTGCCTTGAAGGACGAGAACAAGTCCGTTGAAGATATTACCGCAGGCAAGGTTGGTATTTCCTACGGCGAATGGTGGTATCCGAACTGGCCATTGAATCTCAATGTCGACAAAGATCCTAAGGCAGAATGGATTGCCCTTCAGATTCCTGGACTGGATGGACCCGGGAAGTCGATGGTACCCAAGATTCGCAGCAATAAGCTCGTGGTCGTGAACAAAAAAATGAAGAATCCGGAAGCCGCCATTAAGATGATCAACTTCTACATCGAGATGGGCAACAAGAAGTACATGGATCAGAATAAAGCGGAAAAAGGATATGTATACAATTGGTTCAATCCGCGGATTTATAATCCGGCCCAAATCGATACGATCTATACGGAGGTTAACAAAGCGCTAGACGCGAACCAATCGGAAATTACGCTGGATGACGAGAACTACAAAAATGTGGCGGACGTCTTCAAAGCAACAAAGGATTACCTTGCAGGTAATACCGCAGATGCCTCGAAAGGCGTGAATTGGGGTCAGTATTTCAGTCGGGCGGCGAAAGACGGCGGCTGGGGAATGACGCGGCAAATCAAAGAGAATCAGGCTTACGTGAACAATGAATTCTACGGCCTTCCCACGGCAACGCAGGTGGAGAAGGGATCCCAGCTTGATAAACTGATGCAGGAAACCTTCACCAAGATTGTCATGGGGGCTTCGCTGGATGAATTCGATAAATTCGTTCAGAGCTGGAAGTCGCTTGGCGGCGATCAGATTACGCAAGAGGTCAACGATTGGTACGGCCAGCAGAGTGCCAAATAATCTTTGAATGATAGAGCGGGAGGATGAGCCTTGATGAAGTTGGCAAATTCCTCCCGTTTTAAATGGACGGGGAGGTTCATCTGTGAGAACGCTAAAAAAAGAATATCTGCTGCATTTGATGTTGCTGCCTGGAGTTATCGTCACTTTGATTTATGCTTATGGACCTATGGCCGGTCTTGTCATGGCTTTTCAACAATTTGAGCCGCTAGCCGGGTTCTTTCACTCGGAATTCGTTGGCTTTGATAATTTTCGCTATGTATTTGAACTGCCCGATTTCAAGCAGGTATTGTGGAACACCATTGTCATTTCCGTATTTAAAATGATTTTGTTTTTACTGGTGCCTCTGATCCTGGCACTGCTTCTCAATGAAGTCACCCGAAGATGGTTCTCGCGTTTTATCCAATCCGCCATTTTCCTGCCGTTCTTTCTGTCCTGGACGGTGCTTGGCGGCGTCATCATTGAATTGTTCTCCTTGAATGGTCCAGTGAACGGCTTGGTGGGCGCACTGGATATGGAACCAATCATGTTTATGCTGGATAACCACTGGTTCCGTGGGATCATCATCGGTTCGGACGTATGGAAAGGGATGGGCTATAACATGATTGTTATGCTCGCTGCCATAACAGGAATCCATGCCACGCTGTATGAAGCTGCTGAAGTAGACGGAGCGGGAAGATGGAAGCAGATGATTCATATCACGCTCCCAGGCATGGCACCGATTCTCATCCTGCTGGGTGTATTAAGTCTTGGCGGAATTCTCAACGCCGGTTTCGAGCAAATTCTGATCATGTACAACCCGACGGTTTATGAAGGAGCGGATATTATCGATACCTTCGTTTATAGGCTTGGAATGTTCAGTCAGCAATTCGGACCTGCCGCCGCAGTCGGCTTCTTTAAATCGGTCATCTCGCTGGCTCTCGTGGCTGTGACGTACTATGCAGCTTATAAATATAACAATTATCGGATCTTTTAGGCTGGAGTGGAGGTAGGAAAATGCACAAACCAACGATCAGCAGAAGGCTGTTTGTAATCGTGAATACGCTGGTTCTAACCGCAATCACCTTGCTCGGTATCATTCCGTTCATTCATTTGCTCTCGATTTCGTTAAGCTCGAATACAGCGGCGATGGCGGGGGAAGTGAGGCTCTGGCCTGTCGGCTTTAACCTGGATGCTTATCGGTACTTGGGCGAAAAGGTCGAGTTTTTTCGATCATTTCGAGTTTCGCTAACGCGGGTCGTGCTAGGGACGGCAGTGAATATGTTTTTGGTATTCATCACCGCGTATCCCTTATCGAAATCCAATCATCAATTTAAGTTTCGAACACCGTACGTGTGGTTTTTTGCCATTACGATGTTTTTCGGCGGGGGTTTGATTCCCACTTACATGATCGTGAAGAATACCGGCTTGATTGACTCCGTTTGGGCTCTGATTCTGCCTGGGGCACTCAATGTATGGAACATGGTCCTGATGCTGAACTTCTTCCGAACGATTCCGAAGGAGCTGGAGGAGGCGGCAACGATTGACGGTGCCGGACACTGGAGAATATTATGGCGTATCTACCTGCCGGTTTCGCTGCCGTCCATTGCGACTATCGGCCTGTTTACCATCGTGGGACACTGGAATGCTTGGTTCGACGGCATTCTGTACTTGAATTCACCGGATAAATATCCGCTGCAAACCTATTTGTCTACACTCATTATGTCAATCAATTCCCAAATGACCTCGATTTCGATCGAACAGATCAAAGCAATGGAGAATTTGAGCGAGAAAACGCTCCGGACTGCCCAAATATTCATGGGAGCGCTGCCGATCATGGTTGTGTATCCGTTCCTGCAGAAGTATTTCGTCAAAGGAATGACGGTCGGAAGCGTCAAAGAATAAGTGCTTGCATAAAAAGGAGAAGAAACGGATGAATAAGGTTAAGGTTGCCCTCATCGGAGCAGGACTGCGAGGCATCAATTATATGGAATATGCCCTGCTGCATCCCCATGAGCTGGAGGTGGTTGCCGTTGCGGAACCGAATCGGCAGCGGAGGGAACAGTTTCAAGCTAGGCATGGTCTTGAAGACGCGGCGTGCTTCGAGAATTGGGATGATTTCTTTGCAGGGCCCAAACTCGCGGACGCGGTATTGATATGCACCCAGGATAAGCAGCATTTCGAGCCGACAATCCGGGCGCTTGAGGCCGGTTACCATGTGCTGCTGGAGAAGCCGATGTCACCGGATCCCGAAGAGTGCATCCGGATGGGCGAGATGGCTTCGCAGGCCGGCCTGGTGTTTTCCATTTGTCACGTGCTGCGGTATACGCCGTTTTTCACGACTTTAAAGGAACTGTTGGAGCGTGAGACCATTGGCCAATTGATGTCGATCCAGCATAACGAGAATGTGGGCTATTGGCATCAGGCGCACAGTTTTGTGCGTGGAAATTGGCGTCGTAAGGAGGATTCCAGTCCGATGATTCTCGCCAAGTCCTGTCATGATCTCGACATTTTGCTCTGGCTTGCCGATTCCGATTGCCTTCGGGTATCCTCTTTCGGCTCGTTGAGCCATTTTACGGCTGCGCAAGCACCGGAAGGTGCACCCAAACGGTGTTTGGACGGATGCCCGGTCTCGGACCAGTGCCTCTATTATGCGCCTGATCTATATTTGACAGAGGATACGAATTGGCCAACGTCGGCGATCAGTGATGATATGAGTTATGATGCCCGTTATAAGGCGTTGCTGGAGGGACCATATGGCCGCTGCGTATACCATTGCGATAATGACGTGGTGGACCATCAGGTCGTTAATCTGGAATTTGCCAATACCGTGACGGCGGCATTTACGATGAGTGCGTTTACGCGAGATGTCAGCCGCACGATCAAGCTGATGGGAACCCGTGGTGAAATCCGCGGAGCGATGGAGAAGAACGAAATTGAGATCATTCATTTCGGCAGCGGCAAGATCGAGCGGATAACATTTGAGGATAGGGGCGGGCATGTCGGGCACGGCGGCGGTGATATGGGTCTGATCAAGGATTTCCTGAGGCTGGTGCAGACAGGGGGAAACCATCAAGGACTTACTTCGGCTAGCCGTTCCGTTCAAAGTCATCTCATGGCGTTTGCCGCTGAGCAGTCGAGAGTAGATGGAAATGTCATCTCGATAAAGGAATTTGAGCAGCAGTTCAGCACGCAAGTAAGCACGATGCCCGGGAAATAATGTATAGAACGCAAGCCTGATTGCAGCTGCAATCGGGCTTGTTTTTGTATTTTAACGACAAGGAATAGACACCTCTCAATGCAAGGCTCTAAGGCACAACACCAAGTGGCTGGGTAGGGTAAAATAAACCTAGTGCTTGATAGAGGAACAAATAGATCGGCCGGAATTTGACCGATTTTTTTGAATGCTTGGTTTAACTGATAGGAGTTGACGATTATGAGATATCTAAAAGATATTCAGGAGCCGGGGATGGGAACCTGGTATTTTGAAATGGACAACAACGGCACGGCTTATAGGCAGATCGTTCTTTATGAGGATGGCAGCTGCATTACATCCAACCGGAAGCATGATTCCTATCATTTCATGCTGGCGGAGCACCCTCTTAATCCGGAGGAACCCTATTATACAGAGATCAGTCAAGCGGCATTCGAAGAGCTTTGGATGGAACAGCTGCAAGCTGGCCAGATGGACTGGCATCGGACCCAACGTTTATTTTCAGTCGGCGCTAAAGTGGAAGGTTTCATCGAGGCCTTTTTTCCGCAAGGCACATTGATTAACTTGCTGGAGCCGGGGGCCGTAGGCTTGGCGGACACGTCCGCTCTGGAAGCAGCCGCGTTTTCTTTTACGTGACGAGACCTTAATAATTAGCTCAGGAAACCACGGAATCGTGGTTTTTTTTGCGATTGCGGACATGCGTATGAAGCGTTTGGTTTGAATTGGATATAATTTGCTATGCTCGGGATATCCTAATCTCAAGTGTATATCTTTGAACGAATTCAAAATGCTCAGGGAAGGGTAATCAAGTATAATTCCAAGACGATACAGGAGGTTAGCATGAAACATACAAACGGTATGTCCGATGCTGCGATTCTCGGGATGGGTACGGCATTGCCGGCACATTCAGTGGCACAGTCGGATATTGCGGATTTAATTGCCTCTACGCTGCAGGATCAACCCGATCTGGCCCGCTTTGCTCGAAGAGTATTTAGATCCTGCGGTGTCGAAACTCGTTATACTTGCGAATCCAACTACCTTGGTCCATTGGAAGAATGCCGCTATCTGCCTTCCCATGACAAGTCAGATATCCCGACAACCGAGGAACGAATGGATACATACAAGCGGGAGGCCCTCCCGCTTGGCGTAGCAGCAGCCGAGAAGGCGTTGAAAGATGCCGGTATGTCACCGAATCGAATCACGCATCTCATTACGGTCAGCTGCACGGGCCAATACCAGCCGGGTATGGATGTACTGCTGGTCCGTCAGTTGGGGCTTTCTCCGCGGGTCAATCGTCTGCCGTTGATATTTCAGGGATGTGCTGCGGGTCTTAAGGCGATTCAAATGGCAAGGGATGTTGTAAGGGGAGCGCCGGCATCGCAAGTTTTGATTGTGTGCGTGGAGCTTTGTACCCTTCATTTTCAGCCGGTCAAGGAGAGGGAAGCGCTGTTTGCAGCCTCGTTTTTTGGGGATGGGGCCTCATCCTGTGTTATCGGTCTTCCGGAAACGAATTATCGGCATTATTTGGAGCTCGGCCCGGGTTATTCGGTCCTGCTTCCGGATTCAACGGAGGATATGACGTGGGAGGTAGGCAATACAGGCTTTGATCTTTTTTTATCGCCGCGTATTCCCAAGCTGCTCGGTATTCACCTGGAGGAAGAACTGCGTATTCTGCTGAAGGACGATAAGGTTCCGGAATTGTGGGCCATCCATCCTGGCGGACGGGGCATCGTGGATTCCGTGCAGGAAGTCATGCGCTTGACCGATGAACAAACCAAATACAGCAGGGACATCTTAAGAACGGCAGGGAATCTCTCCTCCGTGACCATTATGTTTGTGCTGAGTGCGATGCGTAAGGAGATGCAAGAGCTGGACAAAGCTTCCACGGAAGGGGTAGCTATGGCCTTCGGGCCAGGTCTGACAGCGGAGCTCATGCGTTTTACCTACGTGAAGGCTTATGCGTCATCGGTTAAGGAGCAGGACCATGTCCTTCTTTAGAACCTTGTCCATCCGGGCGCAGGAAGATGAGCTGATGGATGACTTCTCCATGGGAGGGGAAGAGTTGATTGAAGCGCTGAAGCACTTAAGGCGGCTGAATCGGATCTTCGCGGCGCCGGGACCTACCCTGAACGGCGTGGAGAAGCTTTGGAAATCGATGGGCAGCCCGAGCACCCTTAGCATCATGGACGTAGGGGCCGGTTCAGGCGATGTGAACCAGAAGCTGCTGCAATGGTCGGATCAAAGGGGCATCAAGCTGAATATTACCTTGGTCGATATGACGGAAGAAGCATGCGATGAGGCTAGACGACTGTTTCAAAACGAACCGAGAGTTCGAGTTTGGCGCGCCGACGTTAAAGATGTCCCCGGTGCATCGGCTGATATCGTGACCGGTTCCCAGTTCATCCATCATTTCCAGGGCGATCAGCTGGTGGAGATGGTGACACATATGCTGCGAGCCTCTATTCACGGGGTCGTGATCAATGATATTCATCGGCATCCGGTACCCTACACGGCTGTCTGGATTACGACGCGCATCATTTCCCGCAATCGCTATATTCGCCATGATGGTCCGTTATCGGTTGCAAAGGGATTTAAAGGGAGAGATTGGAGAGAGTTGAAAAAGCAGCTTAATCACGACACCATGACCTATGAATGGAAGCCACTATTCCGTTATTCCGTTGTTATCCCGAAACATCGGACACCCTAGTCATCTACTCATTTCGGAAGCCAATGTTCTTCAGTTAAAGCTATAAAGGCAGGTGATCATATATGTCAAAGCAAGCAGATGTCATTATCATCGGAGCGGGAGTAGCCGGCACCAGCTGTGCACAACAGCTTGCAAAGCAAGGGCATCGTACGATATTGCTGGATCGGCAATCATTTCCGCGCCATAAAACCTGTGGTGAATTCATGTCGCCAGAGACCCAAGAGATGCTGGATTATCTAGGCGTCCATCTAATGGGTGAAGAGGTTAAGCCTAGTTCCATGGATCATGCCAAAATCGTGATGTCACACGGCGGTGAGATTAACGCTCCGTTACCGGGACAGGCAACCGGTATCAGCCGCTATGAGCTGGATCGCCTTCTTCATGAGAATGCAGTGAACGCGGGTGCGGAAATTGTCACGGGAACAACCGTGACCGGTATTCAGAAGCTGGGTGATCATCGGTATGAAGTCGATGCGAGGCAAGGGAACGAGCGCGTTCGATATGAGGCAAGGGTTGTCATTGGTGCATATGGTACAAAAAGGCCGCGTGGCGTGGCCGCTGCCGAGGAATATCGGGATGACACCGTCTATGTCGGCGTAAAATCGCATTTTAGCGGCATTACGATACCGGCCCGTGTTGAACTGTATTTTTGCGATGGGGGTTATGTCGGGATTTCGCCGATTGAAAATGGAACGGTCAATGTGGCCGCGTTGCTGACCTTGAACTCCGTGCAGGGCAGCGGCAAATCGGTGCCTGAAATTCTCCGGGCCGCTTCACGCACGAACAGAAGGTTGGCCGAACGGATGGCTGAAGGAGAGCCTGTTTCGGGAACCCAGGTATCCATTGCTCCGCTTCGTATATCCCATACACCGCATCCATGGTCGGAATATCCGCACATCGGCGATGCGATGCTGATGCTTCCGCCGCTGTGCGGGGACGGGATGTCGGTTGCTCTGCGATCATCATTGCTATGCTCTGGCTGGACAGACAAATATTTAAAGGGAGAAATAAACTTCGTTCAATGGCGAAAACAATATACACTTGAAGCCAATCGTACGTTTACGGAGCTTCTCAGAAGGGCAAGGAGAATGCAGAACCTCGCTTTCGCCAAAACCAATCGCTTCTATCCAGGCATCGCCAGGATGATTCCAGGATTGGCTTCCTATATCGTAAAAGCTACCCGATTATCCGAATCGGGCATAGGCACCAGATAATAGCCGCATAATAATTGCGGCTTTTTTGTATTAGTTATTCTACGGATATATGTTGACATTAAACAAACAATACTTTATTATGTTTGTTAAATAATAGACAAAAATAAACAACGTTTATAAATATGCGCAGAATGGAGGGGTAGAATGCAAGATGGACATTTTTCACCTAATCCGACCGGAGTCATTCGAAGTACTCTTGATTTCCAGTTCCAAATCGCTTGGCAGTTGCTCGACTTGCATCTCACGGGGCTTCAAGACGAGGAGTTTCATTGGCGACCTGCTTCAAAGGGACTCCATGTTTACCGTGAATCTGAAATCTGGCTGGCAGAATGGCCGGAATCCGAGGAGTATGAAATTGGCCCGCCGAATATATCATGGCTGACATGGCATATCACATACTGGTGGTCTATGGTGCTGAATCATTCATTCGGCAGTGGGACATTGGCCCGTGAAGAGATCCATTCTATGGGTAACATCCAAGAGACCAGGGATAGAATAAATGAATTGAGCACCGAGTGGAAACGGGAAATGTCGGCTTTGACGGACGAAGCGTTCCTTTCTACGGAACGAACGTTATGGCCTTTCACGGATAAGCCTTTTCATGAATTGGCAGCCTGGCTAAATCTAGAACTGATGAAAAATGCGGCTGAGATCGGTTATTGCCGTTTCCTTTATGCTGTTCACAACAAATAATCCAATTATCTATGGGACAATCCATCGTATAGATAACGATGAAAAAGAAGGGCTGCTAAGTTGCTTTGTGCAACCTGGCAGCCCTTATATGTAGATGCATTAAGAATTTGTCACTTCGTTCTCGATGACGATGCGATTTAGCTTCAAATGTACCGGTGCAGCTATCGTATCGCCCACAGGGCATTTACTCTCCAGGAATTCAACGAACTGCTCAACCTTCTCGGCGGACGAAGGCGTTTTGATGTAGAACGTGTACCGAATATCGGAGTATCCTGGACGTACGTCAGAGCGGTTAAAGAATCCGTCCAGGTCCAGGTCGCCTTCTACCTCAACTCTGAAATCTTCAAGGATCACATCGAATTTTGGCGCATATACACGGGCCACGATCGATTGGCATGCCCCCAGGGAGGCAAGCAGAGCTTCAACGGGGTTCATTCCGGTATCCGTACCTCCAAGGCTTTTCGGCTCATCGATGACTAACTCGAACTGCCTTACAGTAGTAACAACTTTTACCCCTTCTTGCAAATGGGCAGTTGCTTTGAACGTTTGAACACTCGGCATATACCACATCTCCCTTTATGGACAGCCCCATACGGTGTGGGTGATCTGTCTCTAAATTATAATCTATACTATATTACTAGGTTTAGTAAGGATTATAATTCTATTTGGCATGATCTGTCAATCAAACATGAATGGGAGGATATGGCGGGCGTTTGTATTCCTATGGGAGAGACCTGGAAGAAGGAGAAAAAAAGAGAGTGTGTTCTCATATCGAAAACACACTCTCCAGATCGAATGCATATTATTTTTCGGAAGCCTTACTTTGTTGTTTCAGTAAATCGCGAATTTCAGTCAACAATAGTTCTTCCTTCGATGGAGCCGGCGGTTCTTCAGCCTTTGTTTCTTCTTTGCGTTTGAAGCGGTTCAGTGTACGGATGAACATGAAGATCGAGAAGGAGACGATCAGGAAGTCCACAACCGTTTGAAGAAACACTCCATACGTCAGGGTTGCATCCTCGATTGTAGCCTTCAGCCCTGATAGATCCACTCCGCCAAGAATCAATCCAATCACCGGCATAATGATATCACTCACCAATGAGGATACGATTTTGCCGAAAGCAGCACCAATGATAACCCCAATGGCTAAATCGAGCACGTTCCCCTTAAGCGCAAAGGTCTTAAATTCTTTTAACAAATTCATAATAAGTCACCTGCTTTTAATCCAAAATGTAGGGTGGCAATTCATCTACCACTCGAATTATCCTATCAGCTACTAGTTAAATGCGCAAGATCGTTAGGTCGGATCTTTTTTGCCGAGATGATCAGAACCGAGAAGTCATTATTCTGAATTATGCTTCGATGTAACTCCACACAGGTTGACCAATAGGTGGCATTCATGTTAAGTTTTTTAATATTCACACGATAACGGGATCGGTTCAAGGAGGGATAAAGCGATGACTGAATTAGAGGTTGTAGATGTTTATGTGAACCTGTCGATACTGGGAAACATAGGCAAGGTTCACACCATAACCAATCAGATACCGGAACTTTATCCTTCTATACTTATATGCAGACAAACGTAGCGATAGCTAGATCGTCGCTTGTTTCTTTATGGTATAGTTGGTTAACGTAAGCGTAAAAAGCACCGGATTCTGGTGTTTTTGCGCTTTTTTTTCGTTCTGAAATTTTACCGTAGAGGAATGATGAAAATGTCATTAATCAATGTTTCAAACCTTTCGTTTGCTTATGAGAGCAGTTTTGATCCGATATTCGAACAGGTGAGCTTTCAAATCGATACCGATTGGAAATTAGGATTTACCGGCAGAAACGGCAGGGGGAAAACCACGTTTCTCAATCTGCTGCTAGGCAAATACGAATACAGCGGGAATATTTCGGCCTCCGTGAGCTTCGAATACTTCCCTTATCATGTCGAGAACAAGGAATATCTCACTCTGGATGTTATCGAGGAGATCTATCCGGAGTATGTACATTGGCAAATCGTGCGCGAGCTTAACTTGTTGAAGGTTTCGGAAGATGTGCTATACCGGCCTTTTGCATCATTATCCAGCGGAGAGCAGACCAAAGTGATGCTGGCTGCGCTGTTTATCAAGGAGAACCGCTTCCTTTTGATTGACGAACCGACCAATCATCTGGATATGCATGCAAGAAAATTGATCAGCGATTATCTCAGCAAGAAAAGCGGATTTATTCTGGTGTCTCACGATAGATCATTCCTAGATCACTGCGTAGACCACATCCTGTCCATCAATAAAACCAATATCGAGATCCAAAAAGGCAATTTTTCCGCATGGTGGGAAAATAAAAAGCGACAGGATCAATTTGAGCTTGCCAGTGATGAGAAACTCAGGAAAGATATTAAACGTTTAACCGATTCTGCCAGAAGGACGGGGAATTGGTCGCACGAAGTGGAAAAATCCAAAAACGGCACCAGAAATTCAGGCTCCAAAGTAGATAAAGGTTATATCGGCCATAAGGCAGCTAAAATGATGAAACGCTCCAAAAACCTGGAGCAGCGACAGCAGTCCGCCATTGATGAAAAATCGAAGCTGCTTAAAAATATCGAGAGTTCCGAGAGTCTGCAGATGTTCCAACTCGATTATCATAAAAAACAGCTGGTCGAGCTTGAGCGTGTCTCTCTTTCATATGGCCCTAAGACGGTGTGTGAAAACCTGAGTTTTACGATTGAAAAAGGGGACCGGATTGCCCTTTCGGGTAAAAACGGTTCAGGTAAATCCAGTATCCTTAAGCTGATATGCGGAGAAGAGATGCAGTGCACGGGTCATTTCAGCAGGGATAGCCAACTTAAGATATCCTATGTATCTCAGGACACGTCCCATCTTCAAGGCAGTTTGACGGACTATGCCATAAGCAGCGGGATTGATGAAAGCCTGTTTAAATCCATACTGCGAAAGCTCGATTTCTCCAGACTTCAATTTGAAAAGGATATTTCGACTTATAGCGGGGGACAGAAGAAGAAGGTGCTGATCGCTAAAAGCCTTAGTGAGCATGCTCATTTGTATGTTTGGGATGAACCGCTTAATTTTATCGATGTTATCTCTCGTATGCAAATTGAAGAGCTATTGCTCGAGTTTGCACCGACAATTCTGTTCGTGGAGCATGATCGTGCATTTTGCGACAATGTGGCGACAAAGATCGTTGAGTTTGATGGCAATCAAGAAATTTAAGGAACAACAAGACCGTTATCCCGAGAAGGAACGGGAGTATGTTTTCCTTAATAGGGTATTTCAAAAAAAAGCTGTCCGCTGATTAGCGGCAGCTTTTTTACATTTCGTTGTAATATCAACTAGACGTTCTTACAGTATACCTAGCCCTCCCAGTAGCCGGTCAAATAAAGCCCTTCCATCGCTTGATTCCAAATGGACTCATCAGAGTGTCTTACAACAATGTAAGCTTGTAGAAAGGTTAATCGATAGGTGAAACTTTCATTATGGTTTAGACTGGGGTTAATTGAACATATAAGAAGGGGATGTATGATGAGGAATGTCATGATGATCTTATTTACAATTTCAAGCATTATGCTTATGGGGACGTGCAGGGAACTGGAGTTAGAACAAGCAGGGGGCGGGGAGATGCATTGAATGGGGACAACCGAACGAAGCTCGAATACAGGTGACATCATATGTGCCTAAAGAAAAGAAGCCGCAAAGTATGCAACTTCTTTTCTTTTGAATGATTCCGCGGATTGATTCCATTTCGTGAAGAGGCCGACATGGCCCCCTCGGTTATCCCGTCAATGGCTTTCTCGAATCAACTGCTGCAATTGATTCGTGTAAAAAGCTAGCTCATTCTCCGAATAGAGATCCTTTAGCAGCGCTTGGATCAAAAAGTGTCGGGGACGTTCTGCGGTGAACTCTTCCCGGAGCATCGCCGTTACCTCAGACAAGTCTTTTTTTCTGGAGTTCGTTATGGACATATCCGGAATAATCGACTCGATTGTATCCATCAACGCCGTTCTTCGTATTTCCTGCGTATAGGTAAGTGCTTCTAAATCAATCATCGAATATTCCTTCATAAGTTCGTCGGTGAGCAGGGGACGGGGAGCACGTTGTTCCAATCCCAGCACGAGATCATCCATTCGCTCAGCGATGAAAACAGCCAATTCCTTTTGAATGAGCGGTTTGAATCCAAACAATACATGAAAGGTATACTCTCGGATCAATCCGTTAAAGACGGCCGTAGCATCCCATTTCCATTCCGCTATGGAATTCTCGTAATGACGGAGCAAAATATCCTGGTAATAACGAAACATATTCAATTGGAGCTGATGAATGACGGTGCCGATCTTGTCACTGTTCGCCGGTGGGAGCTCGTTGTGATCACGCGAAATATAATATCCATGCTCAATGAAAAAATCGAACTGGTAAGCGATCTCCTCAATAAATGTTTCCCTGCGGGATAAGCCTTTTTTGCGGATCTTCTCTACGGCATCAATCATATCTTGCTGTCGTTTCTCCAGAATACGGATGTACAGCTCTTCTTTGGAACCATAGTATTTATAGATTGAGCCTTTAGCGATGCTGCAATCATCTGCGATATCTTGAATCGAAGTCGCTTGGTATCCTTTTTCGGCAAAGGAACGAATAGCCGATTGCAATATTTTTTCTTTTAACAAACTCATAGCGCGGCCCCCTTAACGATGTACAAATAAACCGGATTCGATCACTATCATATCGTTTTTTGCAGAGCTAATCCACAGGCATAAGAAAGGTGCCTTAATCTTGAACTAGCTCGATATCCGGATATTTCTTCGACAGTTCTTCCATGGCGTTATTCCGTATTCCCTTGAGATGCTGGTCAAAGAAAGCAACGCTTACCTCGTTTATGATGCGATGAACCGATTTTGGATCCTCTCCCGGGTTAGGCAGCAGCGGAGAGAATAGATGAAAATCCGTATAACTCATATGGGAAGTATGCGGAATCGTCATTGTGTATCCGCCTCCCTGCAGAGCATTCATGCGACGCCTTACCGTCTCCTCCCAAAAATCTTCGTAATACTCTCGTGTATGGCCGCTTTGTGCCATGGCTTGATCCAGCGAGTTATCGAATATCGACTTATCGATACTCTTCTCACCATTCATCTGTAAATATGGCTTATTAAGTCCCGTGCTCGGCATGGGGTCTCCATATAAGGTTCCATCCATATTGATCGCAGCCTTGATCCGAGCATCCTTCAGCAGTATCTGGGCTGCAGTGGCACCGCCGTAAGAATGTCCAAACATGCCGATTCGCTCCAGATCAAGACGGCCTGTAAAACGGTCCTGCTCATCCTGTCTATTCAATTGTTCGAGCCGATTCAAAATAAAGGATACATCCTGAGTCCATAATGTCATGTGCTCGTCAAGCGCTTCAAAACCTGAAAGCTGGTGCTTGTTGATCAGAATCTCCCGGCCGTCCGGGTATACGGTTGCAGCCGCATCATAGGCATGGTCGATTCCGACCACGATATATCCATGGCTGGCCAGCTCTTCGATCTGGAAGGTATTCTGGTTGCGGAAACCCGTCATGCCGTGTGAAAAGATCAAGATCGGATATTCCTGCTCCATGGAGGACAGCGGGGCATTGCTGTAGGCATGGGACTCCACGAGACCCAGATGGCTTAACGTCCAGGCAGGAAAGGACAAGGCCTGTTCGAGACCTTGTGTAATCGCTGCAACATCACGGATATAGGGTGCGGCTTCTTCCCCCGTTTCGGGCTCGGAAGGATACCATAACTGTACCATCAGCTCGCGGTGATCCGTCGGATCGGCTGAGTACTCATCGGGCCGGTCATTGTCAATAAAATGGTATATCGATGTTCCCACAGAATAGGGCCCTTGAGGTTGATTAAATGTGAATACGGGGAGCAAGAGCGGCAATGCGACCATGACCGATGCGTAAAAGAACAACATCGTGGTCCACAACCAGGCTATCCACCTTCTCTTGCTCTTACTGCGTTGTTGTTTTTCATGTTTTCTAAAAATGATGCAAATCGTCAGGATAACGGAAGCCGCATAACAAGGAATCATTTGCCATCGGCAATCCTCCACGATGATCTGCACAACCGTAACGATATATAGCGCGATTAACGAGTAAATCAGCCGGCTTTTCTTCGATCGGGGTCCCCAAATCGTTGCTATAGCCAGAGCGATAATGAATAGTATGATAACCATTTCTCCGAATCTCAAGTAAGTTCCTCCTATGTTTAACGGTTATTGTGGTTGATTCGATATCTGCCTTTTAATCGAACGAAGATTCATTGGTTATTGGTTTTGGTTTTCTAAGAAATAAGCTGAGAACCAGTCCCATACATGCGATGCAGGCAGCCAGGAAAAAGGTGTCCGCGAAGGAGGCTGCATGGGATTCCAGCGGGTTGGTTCCAACAGGGTTACTCGGCGGGTTTGATGTCATCCGGGAAGATAAATATCCAGTGAACCCTGCGACGGCAAAAGAAGCGATCACCTGCTGCGACGCACTTGTAAGTGGAGTAACCCGGCTTACAAGGTGCTTAGGCGTTGCATTTAATACATGCGTATTTAGGGACATCATCGATAACCCCATGCCGGAGCCCATTAGAAACAGCACGATCATGATAAGGAATAAAGGGGTATCGATTCGAACAAAGGACATCGTGAACAATGCAATGCTCATCAGTGTCATTCCGGCCACAAGCGGGGGACGTGCTCCCACTTTATCAAACAGCTTGCCTGCCATAGGCATAAAGATCATGGAACCGACTGCCTGTGGCAGCAGGATTAACCCGGTCGTCAGCGGAGTGAAACCTCTAATCTGCTGGAGCAGCAGCGGGAACAAAAGCACGGAGCCGAACATGGCGGCCTGCATGATCCAGGAGATGATGATACCGCGTGTGAAATCAACCGATTTGAACGCACGCAGTTCAAGCAACGGTTGTTTTTGCCGTAAGCAGGACCAAATGAAGAGAAGCAGCGCGATTCCGCCGATGATGATTCCGGACAACGTTCTGGTGGAAGTCCAGCTTACCCCTCCTTCACTGACCCCATAAGTAATCATGGCAAAAGCCACGGGCCCAAGTATCATGCCAACCATGTCCAGGGATGGAGCCTCCTTTCCTGGAAAGGAAGGCAGATGTTTGATTCCCACGAATAATCCGATCATGCCAATGGGGAGATTGATCAGAAAAATCCATTGCCAGCTGACAAACTCAATCAACCATCCGGATAATACGGGACCGAGCGCTGGGGCAAGCAGTAATGGTATTCCAAACATTCCTATAATAGAACCTCTTTTATCCGGAGGTGCCAAACGGTACACCATGGCCATTCCGATCGGCGATACCATGCCGCCCCCCATTCCCTGAATAACCCGGAAGGCGATGAGCTGCTCGGCTGACTGGGCAAAAGCACATAACACGGATCCTATCGTAAACAATCCGATCGATATGAGAAACACCCGTTTAGGCTGAAATTTATCCGACAGCCAACCCGCGAGAGGGATAACCGCTGACAATGCCAGAGTGTATGCAGCTATCGACCATTGAATGGTATGCAGGGGGCTATCAAAATATTGAACTAGCGTAGGTACGGCGACATTTACGACGGTGCTGTCCAACAGGACCATAAAGGTGCCGATGATGACGGCAAGTAATGGTGCCATAATGTCCTTGATTGTAAAAGCTCTTTCTTCTGGGGTGTTACGAACAATTGCAGATGGATCTGACATGGTGGTGAACCTACTTTCTTTGAAAATTTGCAAAATTAAACTTTATAGTTTTTAAAAAAACCAATAAGTCATTTATAATAGTAACGATGAACGTTTGATGTGTCAAACGGGTACCCATGAAGTTTTTTATCGAAAAATATAACATTTCGATATACTCGTCCATCTAATCTTATAGAGGGCCCTCAAAAGGAGATGAATATCGTGCGAGAATTGGAACATGAAGTCAAGAGAGCACAGCGAGGAGATCGTGAAGCGTTTATCCAGCTCTTCCGGAGGCTGGAACCCGAACTGTACGGCTTGGCGAAGTCCATTCTAAAACGCGATGAAGATTGTGCCGATGCTTTTCAGGAGACAACACTTAAAGCATATAAATCTTTATCTACATTACAAAAACCAAAGTACTTTAAAACCTGGGTGATTCGGATTCTGATCAATGAATGCAATCAACTGCTTCGAAGCAGAGAGCGCACTATAGTCATGGCTGAAGTGCCTGAGCGAGTACGAACATCCAACTATTACGAAGACAGCCACAAGCTGGACCTTCGTGAAGCGGTGGAACGCTTAGATGAATCGCTTCGAATCGTTATACACTTATTCTATTTTCAGGATTTGCCCATTAAGGAAATCGCCAGCGTGCTTTATATCACGGATGGAGCTGTGAGGGCGCGTCTTCACAGAGCGAGGGGAATACTGTTTGATCAGGTAAAACAAAATCGGAAGGGGAAGCTGGCCTATGAATCCTTTTGACTTGGATAAAGAACTTCGGGAGATAGGGAAGGCGCCTCGGAGCGAGGTTCCGGATATCATTCGCCGTCATCAGGACGAGGTTTACGCTTCTCTGACAGATCTTCCGATGTCGACGAGATCGAATCAGCAACAGCGTTCCACTAAGGTACGCAGATTGGTAGCAGCTACTGCCGCGGCGGCCATGATTGGGGTGATAAGCAGTGCTTATGTATCACCGGCAATGGCAGAATCCTTAAAAAAAATACCGCTGATCAGCAGTATTTTCAGGTTAGCTGATGATCTGGGGCTCCAAACAGCGGGGGAGCGAGGGTTGGTAGCTGAACCCAACGCCAGCGTAACGCATGAAGGTGTGACCATTCGAATACCGCAGGTTGTATATGACGGGACTCGTTTGTCCCTGGCCGTGAAGCGGGAGGGTGAAGGACTTACGGGGGGAATATCGGATGTTGAAATCAAACAGGACGACAACGATACAACGTATAGATATCAAAAAGGTGCCATCACGGATGTGGAGATGTTCATAGACGGCACCTCCATCCATGATCCCGGCCTAAGCGATAAACCGGGTCTGATTGGTAAGCCCACTTCGGATCCCAACGTTGTACTGTACGAACTCATAGGCTTTTCTCGTTCAGATAATCATAATCAATCCTTGCCGGATCAATACCAGTTAACGGCCAAAATTTCACTTGAAGGAATTGATGCCCCTTATGTCTTCCATGTACCTGTTCGGAAAAATACAGATCGAATTACTGTCTCTTCTGGAGAAACAAGAGAATGGAACGGACTTCAAATCACACTGGAGCAGCTGAAATTCACTCCAATCACAACAGATCTCATCTTGAATCTGGTACGCACGGACAAGTCAGGGAAGCACGGAGACCCTAATCTGCTGTTCGAGGTTTGGGATGATCGGGGGAGAGAACTCGGCCAGATTTCCGGGAAGGGGGTCTACCGGGATGATCGACAGCAACAACAGCGGCTGGAGTTGATGTTTGACCGATTTGAAGATGCCCCAGAATCCATAACGATCAAGCCATTCCTGCCCGTCTTCCAAGATCCCGCAGCTAACAGCGGCTTGTACAAAGTCGACAGCAACGGAGAAATGGTCAAGACATACCTGAAGGAATTGGAGATTACCATTCCAGTGAATCATCTCGGTTTGGATAAACTGTATGACGTTCAACGCTAAAATACAAAAAGACATATCAAGGAGATCCTATGAAAAAATTATGTAAAGTCATGTCTACGGCAGCATTCGCCGCCATGCTTCTTGGGGGAACCGTCTTGGGTCATGCTGACGCAGCCGCCGAGAAGACTAGTGCCAGCAGCAATTCTGCGCAGATCATGGCTGCTGCTTCAGCCATATCTGTAACACAATCAGGAATCACTCTTCGGGTAACTAAGGCAGTATACGACGGGAACCATGTCAGCATTACGATCCAACGCAGCGGCAAAGGATTTACTGGTGGAATTACGGAAGGGAAACTGGATAGCAAAACGAATGAGTACGTTAGGGAAAAAGGTTCCATTCGTGACATGAGTATCCTGATCGACGGCAAATCAATCCATGGTTCCGGAAGTCTGTCGCAAAGACCGAGTTTAAGCTGGCGAGCAGGCGCTGATCCGAACACAGCGATCATTACCCTGACGGACGCATCACAGCTTGGAGGAAACATCAAGGCGTTTCCCGATAAATTCAAGCTCACTGCCACCGTTAGCCTTGAAGGTGTAAGCAAGCCCTTTACCTTGGATATTCCGATACAAAAAGGCTCGGGTAAGCCGGTTGTCTTAAAGCCAAATATCACCAAGAAATCGAATGGTCTGAGCATGATATTGAACAAGGCTACTCTAACGTCTACTTCGACAAGACTACAACTCATACTAAAAGGTTCTGACAAGAATTCAATTTCCTTTGATGTTGTGGATGATCAAGGTAAACAGCTTGACATGATCAGTGGCAGGGGGACCGACGAGAATAATAAAAAAGGTGATTACTATTATGATATCCTCCTTGATGGGCTGGGCAAAAATGTGAACTCATTCACCATAAAACCCTTTAAGCCCGAGTTGAAAGATGGTACCTCCGGTCAATACAAGGTGGACAGCAAAGGCAACATCATCAAACAATACATGAAGGATATTGAAATTCGCGTTTTGGTCAAATAGCGAACGAACATAAAAAAATAGAAATCGAATGGAGAGAAAAAACATGAAAACCATGTATAAAGTAATGAGTACTGTGGCACTGACAGGTATGATTCTGGGAGGAGCAGTATGGGGAACTGCTCAAGCGGCGAGTATAACGGCAACAAAGCCACAAGTGTCAAAGAGCTTGGATCAAAACAAATCCAAGGTAGCTAGCGATACCCAACAAGGGATCACCCTTGGAGCGTCCAAAGCATTGTACGACGGGAACCATGTTAAAGTTGAACTAAAGCGAAGCGGTAAAGAGTTTGCCGGCAGTTTAACCGGAGGCCAGTGGGATGAGCAGATGGGTGAATATATCCACGATAAAGGTTCTATCCGCGAAATGGATGTCTTCATTGACGGCAAATCCATACACGAATATGGTGGAGGGGATTTGGCGAAGAGACCAAGCTTAGGCACAACACCGGGTTCCGATCCGAATCATGCGGTTATGGTCCTGAGCGATGCATCCTTGCTTGGAGGCAACCTTGAATCATTTCCTGACAAGTTCAAGTTAACGGCTAAAATTTATCTGGAAGGTGTTCAGAAACCGTTCACATTGGAGATTCCGTTTCAAAAAGAAGTCAACAAACCGGTTGTTCTTGAACCTAACATTACTAAAAAAGCGGGTAATCTCCACTTGACGTTAAAGCAGGTTCATTCTACAGCTCATTCCACCCGAGTTCAGTTTGTTCTGAAGGGTGGACATGATTCAACAATCCTGTATGATTTCCTTGATGATCAAGGTAATGAACTGGAGCGAATATCGGGAAGAGGCACTGATGAGAATAACAAGAACGGTGATTATTATTACGACTTTATTCTGGAGGCTCCGGATGCGGACGTAAAATCTATTGTCATTAAGCCGTTCACACCTGAATTCAAAGATCCCAATGCAACGTCAGGCGAATTCAAACTGGATAAGAACGGAGAGATCGTCAAAAATCAATTGAAAGATCTTGAGTTGAATATTCCTATAAAATAATTCACTAGACTACCCTTTTCGCAGCAAGTGAAGAAGTGTCCGCAAAATATTTTGACGGGCACTTCTTTTTACATTGTGCAACATATGAAATTAATCCAATATTTAACCAAAATTCGCAATGGATAAGAAATATAAATGCATCTGGCATGTTATGATCTGAAGAGAAAAGGAATCATAGAGGCAAGCTGGTTTGACATTTAACTTACTTATGCGAGGGAGTGTAACAATCGATGATTAGCAAAGTTGGTCAAATTATGGTGTACGTGAATGATCAGGATCAAGCTGTGAAGTTTTGGACTGAAGTGGTGGGATTTCAGGTCATAGCTGAAGAGAACAACGGTGGAATGAGATGGATTGAAATCGCTCCAACGAAGGAAGCAGAAACAAGCATCATTTTGCATGATAAGGAATTCGTAGCCAAAATGTCGCCAGGATTACATTTGGGCACACCTTCTTTAATGTTTTTTACGGAAAATTTCGAAATGCTGCACAGCCATTTAACCAGCCACAATATCACGGTCGGCGAAGTGGTAACTATGCCTTCCGGCAGAGTTTTCAACTTTGCGGATTATGAAGAAAACTATTTTGCTGTCATGGAAAAATAAGAATAACCGAGCCATAAGATCAACTATAGATTATATGGATGTAAAGTCGCCTATATGGCGGCTTTTTTGTATAGAAGAAATGTTTCTGCTGACATGCTTTAGCCGCCGTTCCAAACCCCTTAGATGGTGGGCGTTATACTTTTTTCCTGCATTCGCTATAATGGATACAGTGATTTAAGGAAAGGGATGTCATGCATGAAGAAAGTGATCGTTATTGGATCGGGTATACTAGGGGCATCGACTGCATATCAGTTGGCAAAAAAGGGAGCGGAAGTCCTTATTATAGACCGCAAAGATAAAGGACAGGCTACGGATGCCGCAGCAGGCATAATCTGCCCCTGGCTGTCGCAAAGGCGGAATCAGGCGTGGTACCAATTAGCCAAGGCCGGCGCACGTTTTTACCCTGAGTTAGTGAAAGAACTCATCAGCGAAGGCGAGACAGAAACAGGCTACGCACAAGTCGGCGCTCTTAGCATTCATGACGATTTGGATAAAATCCGCAAGATGGAGGAACGGGCTCATATTAGGAAAACAGATGCTCCGGAAATCGGTGAGATTACCCGGCTGAATGAGGAAGAAACCCATGAACGTTTTCCTTTGCTAGGTGAAGGTTATCATTCCGTTCATATTAGCGGTGCCGCCCGTATTGATGGTCGTGCGCTGCGCGATGCGCTGATCCGGTCCGCACAGAGGAACGGGGCCAAGCTTATAAACGGGGATGCCGCATTGTTATATCAAGGAAATCGTGTAACAGGAGCAGCTGTAGGAGCTAATAGCTTCGCGGCCGATGAAGTCATTGTTTGTGCCGGTGCATGGGCGAACCAACTGCTTCAGCCATTAGGCATTCACTTTCAGGTTCGTTTTCAAAAAGCCCAAATCATGCACGTACAGGCGGCTGACCAGCAAGATACAGGTACCTGGCCGGTCGTCATGCCGCCTTCGGATCAATATTTGCTCTCTTTTGATAACCAGAAAATTGTGATCGGGGCGACTCACGAAAATGAAGTTGAAGGCTACGATACGAGAGTGACAGCCGGCGGCATGCAGGAAATCCTGAATAAAGGATTGGCCTTGGCGCCTGGACTAGCTGACAGCACGTTTCAGGAAATACGAGTCGGGTTTCGTCCGTTTACACCCGGCTTTCTTCCGGTTATCGGTGATGTCCCTGGCTGGGAAGGCCTTATTACGGCAAACGGGTTGGGCGCGTCCGGACTGACGATGGGTCCATTTATCGGGAGCCAACTTGCAAAGTTGGCGCTTCGAATGCCGCTGGATATCGACATCCGTGATTATGATGTTCGTAAAGCTATGGATGGAGCCCAAGCATGGCCGTCCAGTTGATCAGAACCATGAATCAGTCATAGCAAGTTTCCGTATGTGAGGATCACGTATGGATGTGGATGTAAGTGCAGATGAATATTGAATATAAATATAGCCGCGATCAATCGCGGCTTTTTTTGTTATTACGGCGAAGCCCCCGATCTAAACGGTCGTGAAGGATTCGTTCATGCGGCTTGCTTTCAGCTTGCCAAACAGGAATCGAACGGTCGGGCCTACAATGAGGAGCTGAAGCGGCAAAGCAAACACAAAATTTTTAATGAAGATGGAGAAGTAGCTTCCAAGCACCGATTCTCCTCCGAGGCCGTTTGCATAGTAGAAGGACGCCAGTCCGTACATGGACATAAAGGTCACCATTCCAATCACCATAAAAAATGCCATCGCCACGATCATGATGATTTTATTGGAATTGTTACGCGTTAATGAAAACACGATTTTTTTGACAGCGGGTCCGACAACAAACAACTCCAGCATGAAGGCAATCATAAAGCCCAGAACAAATTGCATGAGCACGGCTACCAGCGATATTCTTCCAATCAATCCGTTCGTGATCAAATTGTAGGTCGTCATCATGATGACCATCCCCACACACATCATCATACCAAAATAAAAATTCTCTTTCTTCGTTGTTGGCAATTTCCTCATCCTTTCTAGTTACCTTTGTCATTATAGAGATGGGGGAAAGCTCCTCGTAAGTGAAAGTTCTGTGAACATTTACTGAAAAGTTTCTGCTATGATGAAAAACTATGACTTATTTTATTGCGACTCTGCAATACCCCGCTACAAATTTTTGAGTGAGATGAAGCTCAATGATGTACGATAACCGATTCAAAATGGGGTATTCAATGCCAAACGCCATTCGTGCATTCGCCGAAAATCAGCCTTTACGAAAAAAAGTATCCATACTTCGCTTGCTGTTACAATATCAATATTTTATAATGAGTAAAAACTCATTCATAAAAAGGAGAAGCAATTTGCCACGTACTAAGGAACAATATGAAGAAATGCGTAACGCAACTAGACAAAAAATACAATCGGCCGGGATGCAGCTATTTGTTCAAAAAGGGTTCGGCTCCACGAATGTGCAGGACATCGCTGATGTTGCCGGCATCAGCATCGGGCTTTTATATCGGCATTACAAAACAAAAGAAAGCTTGTTTAATGAACTCGTTGAATATGCACTGGACGGCTTGAAAAAAATCACCCAAATGTTTGAAGGAGCTGATTCTCCGAAAAAACTCATGGCGCTGTTTGTCGACGAAATTTATCACGATATGCAAAATGGAGAAGAGCTTGCCAATTTGCTGATACTGATGAGTCAGCTGTTTTTCTCCGGTGGTGCAGCCAATCCCAAGCAAGTTGAGGTTTTAGAGGTTAATGATCGGCTGCTGCGTGCTACAACCGCGCTTATCAAGAAGGGGCAGGAGTCAGGCGATTTCCGTTCCGGGGATGCTCACCAAATGGCCGTGTTGTTCTATTCGGCTTTGCAGGGCCTGGCTGAAATGAAAGTGATTTTGAAAAACAACTTTGTTATGCCATCCCCGCTAGTACTTACATCATTCCTATTTAAGGAGGGAGATTGACTATGTTCACCGTTAGGAAAGCTGATCAATCAGGAATGGATGCAAGAGTTCAAATGTCCCGTATTTTTGCGGAAGGATTCTCGCAATGGCTTGGATATTTCTCTAAAGATCAGGAGCAAATCGCAAGAGCCTTTGCCCACATGTTTAATCTGGATCAATTTTATGTAGCCGTTGACGGCGACAAAGTGGCTGGGATGGCCGCCTGTACGGACGGCACCTCTTTATCCGTGAAACTCAACAAAAAAGAGCTGCGGGAGTATTTGGGGTTATATAAGGGCAGCCTTGCGTACCTGTTTTTGAAAAAGGAATTTGAAACGCCTCTTGTGAATCCGTCTCCGGTGAAGTGTTCGATTGAGTTTGTTGGGACGGCCTCGGAATATCGAGGACAGGGGGTAGGCTCACTGATTATAGGCCATATTCTTGAAGCTACTCCATACCGTGAGTTTTTAATTGAAGAGGTAGCCGATACGAATATACCTGCCATGAGACTCTACGAAAAGATGGGTTTTAAGGAATATAAACGAACCACGATTCCCCCAAAGAAAGCAGGAAAAATAGGCATTAATCATATCGTATCTCTAAAGCAAGTAAAATGAGGATCACGGCTGGATCCACCAGCATAGATCCGTGAATGTCAGCTTACATGTAGGTTTTGGCCATATCGGTTCAAACGATGTTCTGGATCTATAGTCCAAAAGTTTCAATAACGGGCCACTTCCTGGTTGAAAAGTAATAATCGAATATCAGCGGACCTAATGGATATTACGGACCTCCGGCAGATGTGCGGGATATCCATAACATGATAGGGTAAAGGCAGGATCAGGCAGCCATTGTAAGTGAAAACGAACGATGCAGCGTCGAATCCTCCTTTTTTATTTTAAAATGACCATATTACGATTTTGGTCATTTGGTTCTAGTCGAGATTCATCCCGCCCAGTATAGGGGCGAATACAAAGAGATTAAAGGAATAATGGAGGGAGATAGCATGACACAAACCAAGTTAGTGCCTCAACCTAAAACCTACGGTCCGCTCGGCAATCTGCCGCTGCTGGATTCCGCCGCTCCGGTCCAATCGCTTGTGAAGGTTGCCTCGGAGCTCGGACCTATCTTTCAATTTCAATATCCTGGCGGACGCAAGGAGCTGTACGTCTCGGGACATGAATATGTCAAGGACGCTTGTGACGAGAAGCGTTTTGATAAACGAATCTGGGCACCGCTTCAGAATGTTCGTCCGTTCGCGGGGGATGGACTGTTTACGAGTGCTACGCAGGAGCCCAACTGGAAAAAAGCCCACAACATTCTGCTCTCCAGCTTCAGCCAGCGCGCAATGCAAGGCTATCATACAAAAATGGTCGATATCGCCATGCAGCTCATTCAGAAATGGGCTCGGCTCAATCCCGACGAAACCGTGGACGTTCCTGCCGACATGACGCGCCTGACGCTGGATACCATCGGCCTGTGCGGATTTAATTTCCGGTTTAACAGCTTCTACCGCGAAGACAACCATCCATTTATCGACAGCATGGTGCGGGCGCTTGATGAGGGCATGAACCAGCTTCATCGTCTGGGCATCCAAGACATGTTTATGCTTAAAAAGAAGCGGCAGTTTCAGGAGGATATTCAGTTCATGTTCTCCCTTGTGGATGAGCTCATCCAAGATCGCAAGACGCATGGCGGCGAAGAGGGGGATTTGCTCGCGCATATGCTGGAAGGCGTCGATCCCGATACAGGCGAGCGCCTCGATCATGAGAACATCCGTTACCAGATCATCACGTTTCTTATCGCGGGGCATGAGACGACAAGCGGCTTGCTGTCCTTTGCCATTTATTATTTGATGAAAAATCCGGATACCTTGCATAAGGCGATAAGCGAAGTGGACCGCGTCCTGAAAGATCCCGTTCCGACCTATAACCAGGTGAGGGAACTGAAATACGTCCGCATGGTACTCAACGAGTCGCTGCGCTTATGGCCAACGGCGCCTGCTTTCTCGTTATATGCGAAGGAAGATACGGCGATCGGAGGAACCTATCCGATCAAGAAGGGAGACAGCGTGACGGTCCTGATCCCAGGACTCCATAGAGACTCGCGTGTGTGGGGAGACGACGTGGAGACGTTCAGACCTGAACGCTTCGAGGATCCGAGCAAGGTGCCGCATGACGCCTACAAACCGTTTGGTAACGGACAACGGGCTTGCATCGGGCAGCAGTTTGCGCTGCAGGAAGCAACCTTGGTGCTTGGTTTAGTGCTCAAATATTTTGAACTGATCGAAAACCAGTCTTATGAGCTGAAGGTGAAGGAAACACTCACACTGAAGCCGGAAGGGTTCCATATTCAAGTTCGAAGCCGTCAAGACGGGACTTCACTTTTTGTTCCTGGAGGAGGTAAGACGGTGTCACCCGAGTCGGAGAAGCGGGAATACGTCAAGTCCGAAACCTCTGCGGCACATGCCCATCATACACCGCTGCTCGCGTTGTACGGTTCCAATCTGGGCACGGCAGAGGGAATTGCCAGAGAGGTGGCGGATGCTGCGAAGCACCAAGGGTTCGACAGCCAGGTCGGCGCACTGGACGACTTTGCCGGAAAGCTTCCGAAGGAAGGGGTCGTAGTTATTGTTACTGCCTCGTACAACGGGCAACCGCCATCCAATGCCAAAGCTTTTATGGAATGGCTGGAAACGGCGGATGAATCCGAAATCGAAGGCGTCCGTTACGCGGTATTCGGCTGCGGAGATCACAACTGGGCAAGCACGTACCAGCGTATTCCCCGCTTCATTGACGAGCAGCTTGCCGTCAAAGGGGCGCAGCGTTTGCTCCTGCGCGGCGAAAGTGATGCAAGCGGCGATTTTGAGCGGGAAGTCGATGAATGGACGGAGCATTTATGGCCGGATTTGATGCAATCGCTAGGACTACCTTTTATGTCCGTTAATGAGCCGAAACGCAGTGCTTTGTCCGTCCAGTTTGTGCAGGGTGCGGCCGCCGTTCCGCTGGCAGAAACCTACCACGCCGTGACGGGGCGTATTGTCCACAGCCGCAATCTACAGCATGACGACAGCGGAAGGATCACGCAGCATATCGAAATCTCGCTGCCGGATGGAACGGACTATCGCGAAGGAGATCATCTGGGGGTGCTTCCGGTCAATCCGGTGACGCTGGTTCAGCGGGTTCTCCAGCGATTCAAGCTGGATGCGGGCGCCCACCTTGTTTTGTCTGCTGAAGGAAGAAGCGGTGCACATTTGCCTACAGGCATTCCTGTCCGCCTGGACGACCTGCTCTCCCGCAGCGTGGAGCTGCAGGAGCCGGCTACAAGAGCGCAGATTCGGGAAATGGCCGCTTGTACGGTATGCCCGCCGCATGCCAAGGAGCTTCAGGAACTGCTTGCGGAAGCGAACTATCAGGCCGAAGTGCGGGCCAAACGGATCTCCATGCTCGACCTGCTGGAGCGATATGAAGCCTGCGAGCTGCCGTTTGAGCGGTTTCTTGAGCTCCTGCCTCCATTGAAGCCGAGATATTATTCAATATCCAGCTCATCGAAAGTTAGCCGGAATACGGCAAGCATCACGGTCAGTGTCGTTCGGGGGAGTGCTTGGAGCGGCAAGGGAGAATATCGGGGCGTGGCTTCCAACTATTTGGCCCAATTGGAGACGTCCGCCGAGGTATTTATGTTTATTCGTACTCCTGAGTCGGGCTTCGCGCTGCCGCAGGATCCGGCAACGCCAATCATCATGATCGGACCGGGTACGGGCGTGGCTCCGTTCAGGGGGTTCATCCAGGCAAGACAAGCGCTTCGGGAGGCTGGTCAAGAGCTGGGTGCCGCGCATCTGTACTTCGGCTGCCGGAATCCGGAGCAGGACTATCTTTACCGCGAGGAGTTTGAGCAGGCGGAGCGAGAAGGGCTGGTCATCCTGCATACGGCCTTTTCGAGGATTGACGGTGTAGACAAATGCTATGTCCAGCATTTAATGAAACAAGACGGAGTTTTATTGCTGTCGCTGCTTGAGGGAGGAGCGCAAATGTATATTTGCGGCGACGGCTCCCGGATGGCGCCTGAGGTGGAACAAACGCTGATCCGTTCCTATCGGGACCGACATGGCGTGAATGCGGAAGAGGCTGCTGCCTGGTTATCCGGACTGGAGGCGTCGGGACAATATGTAAAAGACGTCTGGGCCGGATAATCATCATGCCAGCGGAAATCGCACCCTAAGACTACGATCTCCTTGCGATCCCGTACTGTTTTTATGTTAAGATGATCAGTACATGATAAATGGAACAGATTCGAAGGAGAGTGTGACTTATGCGCGAAACTGAAACCTGTGTTCCGACTGGCGTGAAACCCCAAGACACCGGCTTTGGTTATACGTTATCCTTGATCGGCGGCAAATATAAAATGATCATCTTGTATTGGCTGTCTGAAAATAAGGTGATGCGGCATAATGAGCTGAAGCGAAGCATTGGTTCCATATCCTTTAAAACGCTAAGCATCATGTTAAAGGAGTTGGAGGCGGATGAGCTAATCGTTCGTACGGAATTTCCCCAAGTCCCTCCAAAAGTCGAATACACCTTATCGGAACGCGGACTTTCCCTCATTCCTGTGTTACATATGATGTGCGAGTGGGGAGAGAAGAACAGTTTGCCAGATCTGGAAGCTGTGGAGCGGGAAGCATGAAGTTTGGTTATATCCAAAGAAGTATTTCCTGAACAAGGAAATACTTCTATTTTTTTAACGGCTCCATTCCGTTCATTCATCACAGGTTGTCTATGAACTTCAAATAATCTCGTGCACTGATATCCAATGCGTTATCAGGAGGCGATAGGTCCATGTCAGGCGCGTTCCCGCCAGGAGCAGCCTCTTGCCCGTAAAACGCAAGAACGAACGATAATCTGCGTCGCAGTAGCGGAAGGTCGTTTCAAAAGGGGTTAGTATCTGTGCAAGCGTGTAGCGATACCTTCCGTCTTCCCGATAATCTTCTTTTTTTATGCCGGCCGATACTGCTAATCCAACTTTGCGTTTCTTTAACTTATCCCCTCCATTTGAACCGTAAGCCCACCCATAAGCCAAAACCTCGTCAAGCCATGTTTTGAGGAGCGGCGGGCAATTAAACCAATAGATTGGAAACTGTAAAATAAGATTGCTATGCGATTCAATGAGCTGCTGTTCTTTTTGTACATCCATGATTCCGTCTGGGTAAACCTTATGCAATTCGTGAACCGAATACCGCTCCGGATATTTTTGGAGTTCTTCGACCCAGCGCTTATTTATAACCGAGTTTTCCAGGCTTGGGTGTGTAACGATAACAAGAGTTTTCAAAGATTTGTCCTCCTTGAGCATGATTTATTTTCTTGAGTATAAAGGGATCGCAGCCATGATGTAAGTATGCACTTTTAGTACAGGTACTTACCAAAAGGTGAGTGTTGTGGAGGAAAACATCGTTCATAAATTCCAGAGTTACAGAAAAATAAAGTACAACCATAATTGCATATTATGATATATAATAATTTGCACTGACTGTTATTAGAATGAACTCTCGCGGGTACATAAACTTTAGATTACTCTCTAGATAATCGTTACATGTATGTAAGGCCTATATTAGGTGATATTATTTGTATCATATTATTTTCATAAAAGGAGTTCTTGTTTAATGGTAGATTTTTTTATGAATTTCAATCCCATTATCCAAGCATTACTAGCCACCTTGTTTACTTGGGGAATGACGGCGTTAGGGGCGGCTCTTGTTTTTTTTACAAAAACATTGAACCAGCGCCTGCTGGATAGTATGTTGGGTTTTGCTGGCGGTGTCATGATAGCGGCCAGTTACTGGTCCTTATTGGCTCCAGCCATCGAGATGTCGGAAGGTAATGCGATTGGGAACTGGTTTCCGGCTGCCTTCGGATTTTTATTAGGTGGAATCTTTATATGGGGAATCGATAAGATTTTACCCCATCTTCATCCCAATTCTCCGATTGGAGGAGCGGAAGGATATAACCCAAAAGTGAGAAAACGGAGTACACTACTAGTACTCGCAATTACCCTCCACAACATTCCGGAAGGGTTAGCGGTCGGGATCGCATTCGGTGCGCTTGCCAATGGAGGGACTGAAGCATCACTGGTGGGTGCTTTGACGTTGGCTCTGGGAATCGGCATTCAAAATTTCCCGGAAGGCGTTGCCGTTTCCATGCCCCTGCGAGGTGACGGAATGTCTCAAAGAAAAAGCTTTTTCTATGGGCAGTTCTCGGGTATGGTGGAACCCATTGCCGCGGTAATCGGCGCGGTAGCCGTCGCCTTTATTGAACCCATGCTGCCTTACGCATTGAGCTTCGCCGCCGGTGCCATGATTTTTGTTGTAGCCGAAGAGGTAATTCCAAGCTCGCAAGAAAAAGGCAACAAGGATTTAGCTTCCATGAGTTTAATGTTCGGTTTCGTATTGATGATGATTCTTGATGTGGCATTGGGATAGCGACGAGAACAGCCAGCCGGGTGCGGACTGGCTGTTTTGCCGTTCAAATCGGCTGACGGGGAGCCAAGGTTTACACAATGCACTCGTTTTTTTGACGCACGTGGCCGTTCGCTTCGAAGGAATACTGGACTTAGGTCGAGGTTCCCGTCTCATTCGCGGGACCAATGCTCAAGTCTCTAAATGGATGCTATACTGAATAGGACTTCAGGATTCGGCAAAAGAGAGAGACAAAAAGGACGACGGAAGGAATGGAAACACGTTATGCAGAAGAAAACAGGTGTATTGATCGTAGTGGCCGGCGTACTGCTGCTGCTCTTTACGATGAACCCGATGAACATTTTTTCGGATGTTCAATTCGGATTTTCCTTTAACACCAAGAAAATCAATGAAGAGAAAACATTGGCAGCTGATGACTTCCGGGATTTGACCCTGCAGACTGGAAGCACCGACATTGAAATCACAAAAGGTAATGCAGACGAGATTAAGGTCCGGTTGAACGGGAAGGTAAGCACGAAAAATGCAGATCAAGTGAAATTGAAAGTCGAACCGAACGGCGATATGCTGGTGATCGGGGTCGATGTTCCTGACGGTATTGAGTTTGGCGTGCATATTATGGATATCGATTTATCCGTGGAGTTACCGGAAAGACAATGGGCAGCGGCCAAAATTGAAAGTGGCAGCGGCGATATCGAGATCGGGAATATGCATGGAGATGCGGTCACCGTCAAGGCAGGCAGCGGCAATATTCATGTTCAGGAAGTAAATGCAGGCTCACTTACGGTGCATACCGGCAGTGGTGATATCGAGGCAATGGAGATTGAAGCCGAATCCTTTACGTTGGAATCGGGATCCGGCAATATAGAAGCGGAACGCTACCATTCCACAACGGTGAACTTTCAGAATGGAAGCGGCGATGTTGAACTGAAAGACGGGGAGTCGGCCGTCCAAGGAAAGACGGGCTCCGGAAACATACAACTGGAAGCGGAGCGGTTGATCTATGATACCGACCTGCAAGCTGGAAGCGGGAATGTAACCGTTGATTTGGTTCAAGAGCCTTCCTCGCTGGAAGTTGATTTTCAAGGAAGCTCCGGTGAAGGGAATATCGAGTGGTCCGGAATACGTTATGAGGAAAAAGACGAAGATGAGAGCAGACTGAAGGGGACGTTCGGCAATGGCGATGTGGCGCTGAAGGTTCGCACAGGCTCTGGAAACTTCACGCTGGAATAAAAAAAGATCACGATAAATTTGATGAAATGACAAGAAGACACCCCGACTTGGGGGTGTCTTCTTCGTTAAAAACCAAAAGCTTGTTGAATCAGTTTCGCATAGATTGAAGCTGCTTCCTTACGCAGAAGTTTGTCAGTCGGTCGGTAATCAACGGCACCATTTGCGTCTTTGGTCACCTCGGGCCCGTGCATCCCGGATCCGACCATGAACTGCACCGCTTCATCCGCCCAGGCAGCCGGTTTGGAGCTGAGTTTTGCCGGAACCGCCTGCGCACCAAGCGCGTTATGCGCCGTGCGCCATATGATTGCAGCAGCCTCTTGGCGCGTGATCGGCTGATCGGGTTCAAAGTTCTGGGTCGGCGTGCCGGTGACGACCCCCATTTCCGCGACATTCTGCACATATCCAGCGAGTGGATGCCCCTGCATATCCTTAAAAGAACTCGCGCTTTTGCTTGGTTTCATGCCAGTCAGCCGACTGATGACACTGACAAACTCTGCCCGTGTGATCGGCTCATTCGGTCGAAAGTTGGATTGCTCATCTTCTCCGAAAGCCTTGAGGGACTGAACGAAGTAGATATCCTTGGCATAGGGATTCTCATCTGGGACGTCGTTGTATGCAGCAGGCTCCGCGAGCTTCTCGGACATGCTGTCTATCGCCGTGTAATACATATACGCCACATCGCCGTTCTCATCTTCCTTGAACGCAGCTGGCGCACCGTTCTCATCTACGAATCGCAGCGGACCGACCGGCGTGAGTTTATGCTCACCCAATGCATCCAAGACCAATAACTCACCTTGGCCTGCCTTCACCTGCGTGGCGATAATCGGTGTTCTCAAGCTTCTGAATGTGCCCTCGAATTTCTTGAGCTGTTCCTGATTGAGCGGGAAGTCATTCTGCTGACCCTGCTTCTTGGGATAAAAATGATCCATGAATGCGGTAAAAAATTCGGCTCGGATCGATGTGCTCGCGTCACTGTTAACAACGATCAGACCTCCGACATCCTGGTCGGGAAGGAGCCAAAGCCAGGAATGATAGCCATCCAAATCGCCACCCTTGCCAATCACGGTTTGGCCGTTGTGGCTGCTGTGCATAAACGACTCGAAACCGTATGACATCAACGGAATGCCAGCAGCATCATAATGCGTCTGATGCATCAAACGCATGGTCTCTTCCTTCATAATGCGGGAAGTTCCGAACTGCCCCTTATTTAGATGGGCGGTGATGAAATTGGCCATATCGTTACCGGTGGCGAACATGCCGCCTTCCGGTGCGATGGTAGGAATGTTTTGGTATGCCTTAAACGGTTGACGATCGGCATTGTAGCCTGTGGCAAGGTTCGCGATGATGTCATCATCCATCCGAAATGCAGCCTGCTCCATCTTTAGCGGGGCAAAAATATGCTTTTGTACATAATCTTCAAACGGCTCCCCCGATACCCTCTCGACAATATAGCCCTGCATGGAGGAGGCAAGATTATCATACCGGTAAACCTCCCCAGGCGTACGAACCACAGCTGGCGCATTAAACCGGATAAAGTCGGCGAGCGGCACCTCACCATTCTGAACGATATGCGGCGGAACCGAGTAGTTGTCCGTAAAGTCGAAGCCTGTCGTATGAGTCAATAAATGCTCTACGGTGACGGGCGTCCCGGTGTTGTTGGTGATCTTAACATCCGGCATATAATGGGTGATGTCTTGCTTCAGGTCGATTTTTCCGTCCTCTACCAGCTGCATGACCGCCGTCGCGGTTATTGATTTGGATATCGAGGCCATGCGGAACAAGGTTCGATCGGGATCAATCTTTTTCTTGGATTCAACGTCGGCATAACCGTAGCCCGTATTCATCAGCACCTTGTCGTCTTTTACGATCACGACAAGCGCACCAGCCAGCATGTCCGAAACATGAGGTTTGGCAAAATAGGCATCGGTGAACGCTTTGATCTCTTTGGCGTTCAGTACCGGTGTTCCCGTATGCTGTGCTGCGGTTGTACCTGAGGCGGGTTTTGCCGTATCTGCATAGATATCGGCAGGGAAAGCCAGCAGGCTAGCGGACAGCACGGATGCTGCCAGTACACGAATGGTTCTAGACTTGCTTGGTTTCATTAGCTTCATAGATTCCTCTCCTTGTCTCAAATGCATTTGATTTCCACTTCATGGTAGACGATGGAGGGAGAAGGAAGAACGGTCCGCAGAATGAGTTTTAACTGGCTCTTCGGCGGGAACCGGGCCTCGACTTTGGTCCAGGGGAGATCAATATCCGTGAAGGCGTCTGCTCGATTTTATACTTTAATTAAAATCATAGTATAAAATACTATATATAACTCGATATTAAATTGATTTATAAACTATAATATATGATATAGTATAAATCATTCGTGATACTGGGGGATGATTAAACTGAATCTATTCATTAAGGAGAGCGGAAACAAACATGCAGCAAGAATGATCGTATTTTTGCATGGCGGCGGCGTGAGCGGCTGGATGTGGAACAAGCAGATCCCTTTTTTTGAAGACGATTATTGCTTGGTCCCCGATTTGCCCGGACACGGTCGAAGCCCCGGCCAGCCGCCCTTTTCCATAGGCCGCACTGCGGAGCATATCAACGAGATCATTTCGGCTACGGCGGACGGAAGGGAGATTGTTGTCCTCGGCTTTTCACTCGGTGCGCAAATTCTCGTGGAGATGATGAGTCAACGACCGCAACTTATCGACTACGCAATCGTAAACAGCGCATTGCTGAGACCGATGCCGGCAGCACTTAAGTTGATCGAACCCTCTGTTCGAATAAGCTATCCGCTGACAAGATACCGATGGTTTTCCAAATGGCAGGCAAGCACGCTGTACGTGAATCGGGAGGATTTTGAACAGTATTATTCGGAATCTCTGGATATGAACCGGGAGATGCTGGTTTCGGTGCTGAAGGAGAACATGTCCTATTCGATCTCTCAAAGTATTAAAGATTCGTCGACAAAACTATTGGTAACGGTAGGGGAGAAGGAGAGAGGCATAGTAAAAAAATCGGCTCAGGATCTTGTGAAGTTATGTGATCGTGGCCATGGGATCATGTTCCCCGGTGTCGGACATGGGATACCACTTGCCGATCCGGCACGGTTCAACCGCGTGGTGGACAACTGGCTGAGCACAGGTGCGATACCTGAGGATGCTCGTCCTTTATCGTATTGAAGGCTGGGTAGATCAGGATGCTTTCTTCATATTTTGCAGTGGACTTTGCCCTTAGGGCAAGGTGTATAGTGAACTTGAACCAAGATCCCAATCCAGAAAAGAGGTGAACCTTTGCTGTCGATTGGAGAATTCTCCAAAATATGCGAAGTATCTACAAAAACGCTTCGATATTACGATGAAATCGGATTAATTCATCCGGATCAGATTAATCCAGAAAACGGTTATCGATATTATTCCATCCACCAATTAAAGAAAATGCTCTATATCAACCGTTTGAAGTCTTATCATTTTTCGCTCGAAGAAATCAAAGAAGTTCTGGACGGGGAAGCGGATACTTCCGAAGAGAAGCTTCGCTTCGCCCTGAATCGCAAACGTCGGGAAATTCAAGAGAAGCTAAACACGTATGAATATACCCTAAAACAAATGAACCAGGATATTTTGAATCTGGAGCATGGCATACATTTGATGTCTTATCTGGATCGCATTGAGGTAGAGCTCGTAGAAACTGGACCGATGAATATTCTATACATGCATCAGATGATGAGCAGTGACGACTATGTTCTAGGCTATGGCAGGTATTTTAGCATGCTCTATGAAAAGATTGCTAAAGAGAAACTGACCTTGGTTGGCACCCCCATGACGATCTATCATAGCCCTGAATTCGATCCTGCAGGCAATGATACAGAGTTTGCCCTCCCGATCAAAGAGGCTGTTAAGGGTACTAGAAACTTGTGCGGCGGCCTTTGTGCGAGGTCTGTTTTAAAGGGGGCTTATCCGAATTTGACATCGGTATATGCCAAGCTGAGGGAATGGGTGGAACATGAAGGTTATGCTCTTACTCAATCCCCTTACGAAGTATACGTAACAGACCCCCATCAAGAATTAGCTGCCGAGGATATGGTTACCGAGGTGTATTTTCCGGTGACAAAAAAATAAGAGGGTTCTTATACATTCATTGGCATAAAAACGAATATCGCGAGGTGTCTCTAATGAAAAGAAACTACTGGCCAACGCTAGCATGGCAAACCCTTGAGCCGGCAACCTTGAGAATAGACGCTGACAATCTTTCAGTGCTTGATTCAAAGATCCCATCCGAATATAGCGATATTAAAGGTATTGTAGTGGTTAGAAACGGATATATCGCTTATGAAAAATATGGCCATGGATACGGTCCGGAAGATACATACCACGTGGCATCGGTTACCAAAAGCATCATATCCGCACTCATTGGCATTGCCATAGATTCAGGCTATATTCAACATGTAGACCAGAAGGTACTGGATTTTTTTCCTGAAATTGCACAAAAGGCTGATCCTCAACAAAAACGAGAGATAACGATACGCCATCTGCTTACGATGACGACCCCTTATCCATTTGAGGATTGGCACGAACCGCTGGACCAATTGTGCATGCAGTCTGATTGGGTAAAGTACACGCTGGATCTGATGGGCGAAGGAGGAAGCCTGGGAGCATTTAAGTATTCTACCGCAGGGGTGCATCTCCTTTCAGCCATTATTACCCGCAGCACCGGAAAAAGTGCCCGCGCGTTTGCTAACGAACACTTGTTTAAACCGATCGGCATGAACGAAATTCCGGATTATAACATGAGCTCATTCGGATTTGATGATTTATTCGGCAAAGACGTCAGGGGATGGGTCAAAGACCCGGCCGGTAACTCTACGGGAGGTTGGGGGCTCACGTTAAGTCCTCGTGACATGGCGCGTTTTGGCTTTCTTTATTTGAACCGCGGCACCTGGGACAATCAGCCAATTGTTTCGGGGGAATGGATTGACCAATCAACAGCGATGAATTCCAACCATTATGGATATCTATGGTGGTTACGCGATGAGGACGGGGTATCTGCATACTCGGCAGTAGGCGACGGAGGCAATATCATATGCTGCATACCGAAAAAAGATTTGGTTGTAGCCATTGCGTCGACATTTACCGTCAATCCACGGGATCGATGGACACTGATTAAAGATTGCATTATCCCGGCTGTCATGGAGTAAATATATCATCGCAATCTTAATCTCGGTATCAAGCGGACAACAAATTGATGGTGTCAAAAGAACAAGAAAATATCTACGCATATGAAGCCGCCAAATTGGCGGCTTTTATGGTTACTGCACACTCTTTCAGGCAAAAATCGCAATCGGTGGCCCTTCTTAGCCATTCTGTTGTTACGTGTATCTTCATACAATGTATGGACAAGCGAATAACAGAAGTAGATGGGGAGGAACCATTGTGAAGCTGCATCAAATTCATGTGACAGGCATGACTTGCACGGCTTGCGCGGCCCGGATCGAAAAAGTCCTTCGTAAAGTGGAAGGCATTCAGTCTGTCCGTGTCAGCCTCGCCTTGTCACAGGCCACGATTCATTATGAACCGAAGCAGATTGGAATAGAGAAGATCATGGAGAAAATTGGAAGACTTGGATATGGAGCCACGGACAGGCAGTCGCATCCGCAGGCAGGGTTTGAAGCGGAGACGGGTGCTTATCGCATCCGCTTCATCATCGCTGCTTGTTTATCGGCACCGCTCTTATGGGCGATGTTGGCGCATGTTACCGACTTGCCCGCACAATGGATACCAGATTTGCTGATGGAGCCTGTATTTCAATGGGTGCTCGCTACCTTGCTTCAGTTTGGGGTTGGATATCCTTTCTATTACGGGGCTTACCAGGCTATGATCCATCGTACGTCAAACATGGACACCCTCGTTGCGTTAAGTACCTCCGTGGCTTATTTCTACAGCCACTATGTCATGTTTGAATCGAGGCACAGTCTAACGCACCCAACGCTTTATTTTGATACGATCGCGATGGTGATGACAGCGGTTCTGCTGGGCAAGTGGCTCGAGACGATGGCCAAAGGCAGAGCATTGAAACAACTTAGTGCCTTATATGAGCTTCAGGTTAAACGGGTTCGAGTCATACGCAGTCATGGGGAAGAATGGATTTCCGCGGATCAAGTACAGATCGGGGACCGCATCCGTGTGAACCATGGGGAATGGATCTCCATTGACGGCTTTGTTCAGTCGGGATCGGCGGATGCCGATGAATCTATGCTGACAGGTGAAAGTACAGCGGTGGCCAAGGGCATGAGAGATCGAGTCTACGCCGGAACACGTTGTCTGGTTGGAAGTTTGGACATCGTGGTCGATAAGCATCATGATGAAACCCGCCTATCTCAGATGATTGGACTAATCGAGTCCGCACAACAGGGAAAACCGGCCATTCAGCGAACCGTTGACCGTATAGCGGCGATTTTTGTTCCCATGATGATCGGTTGTGCTGCCCTTACGTATGCGGGGTGGCTCTGGTTATCCCATGCCCCCGATGCATCCGAAACGGCCATGCGCCACGCGCTGTCTGTTTTATTGATCGCCTGTCCCTGTGCGCTTGGTCTAGCTACGCCGGTATCCATCCTGATCGCAACCGGATCGTCCGCCCAAAGAGGAGTTCTATTCAAAGACGGCCGTTCCCTGGAGAGTTTGCGACGAACCGATGTCATCTTGTTGGATAAGACAGGCACGTTGACGGAAGGAAGACCTCAGCTTACGACAATTCACACCGCGGACGGCAGCAACGGTGCTTACGTGCTATCCATGTCGGCTGCGCTGGCTTCACGGTCCGGCCACCCGCTAGCACAAGCCATTATACGAGCCTTCCAAGAAAAACATACCCCGCTTTTGGAAGCACAGAAATTCCAAGAACGGGTTGGAAAAGGGATGGAAGGCTATGTCATAGGAAAACACGTATGCGTGGGAAACCGGAGATGGCTGCTGGAACAGGGCATCCAACTGGAGAATCCTCCAGATCAACCTGGCTATACCAGACTTTATGTCGCCGTGAACGGGAAGTGTATCGGATCGCTCGTGTTGATTGACAAGCTAAGAAAAGATGCCCGGGAGATTGTACAGGAGTTAAAGCGCAGAGGCGATGTGTGGATGGTAACCGGCGATGAGGAACAGGCCGCCGTGGCGGTGGCTGCCGCGGCAGGGATCGATCAGATACGTGTGGGCATGCTTCCTGAAGACAAGCTGGCGTTCATCCGCGAGCTCCAACATCAAGGACGATCCGTTGCCATGATTGGCGATGGCATAAACGATGCGGCTGCGCTAGCCGTGGCGGATGTCGGCATGGCCATGGGCGGGGGAGCGGACGCGGCTAAACAGGCCGGCGACATCGTGCTGATCGGAAACAAACTCTTCAACATTATCGATGCTTATACATGGAGCCGCCAAACGATGCGGAATGTTCATCAGAATTTGCTCTTTGCTCTGCTGTATAACGCCATTACCGTACCAATGGCCGCATGCGGTTATTTGGACCCGCGCATCGCTTGCATCGGCATGGCCGCAAGCTCCGTGCTTGTTGTTGCTAATGCGCTCAGATTGCAGCTTAAGGTGCAGAGATTGGATAAGAACCGCATAACCGTGAATGGTTGAATGGAAAACCCGTGCTGCTATGGTCACGATCATGGAGAAACCTTGTTATTCTCACTGCCTTCCCGTTCTGCTAGAATATCCATGTAAGGGAGATGAGAACGGTTGCGAGAAAGGATAGCCAAACCATGCTCACGGGAGGTCATTATTCATGAATAATCCGATTCATGCGAGGTTACTGCCTGCGCCAGTGAACGGCGGATATTGTGAAGAAGATTATTTTATTTGGTGCGGATCATGTGTTAAGGGGGAGGACGGCCGTTATCATCTGTTCGCCTCAAGGTGGAGGAAGGAGCTTGGATTCGGGGTCCATTGGCTGTTCAATTGTGAGATCGTAAGGGCTGCCAGCCCGGTCCCGGAAGGTCCTTACCGGTTTGAGGAAGTGGTGCTCGGCCGTAGAGATCGCGGTATTTTTGATGGGATGAACCAGCACAATCCTCACATTCAGTACTGGAACGGTACGTATTACCTCTATTATATGGGAACGACATACGGGGGGCCGATACCCGGGCCAGGAGACGCCGTCTCCTCTGAACGAGGCACGGAGGTCTGGAATAATAAAAGAATTGGGCTGGCGACATCTCAATCGGTATTCGGGCCTTGGGAAAGGTCGGACGAACCCATTCTGCTTCCCCGCCTGGGACAGTGGGACGGTACCGTCACAACCAATCCGGCTGTTGCCATTCTGGCGGATGGCCGTACCTATATGATTTATAAATCGCAGGAGTATAGCGGATCCACTCTCCAGTTAGGCGTAGCGGTAGCAGAACGTCCATCTGGTCCTTTCGAGCGGTTATCCGATCATCCGATATTGAATTTCTCCGATCCAGATAAACATGTGGAGGATCCGTTTCTTTGGCATGATGGAGAGCGATTCCACCTCCTGATCAAGGATGATTCCAAGAACGGGTCTGAGGGCTTGACGGGAGAATGGGGGGCTGGAGTATATGCCACGAGTACGGATTGTCTGGACTGGAAGATTCATTCTGAGCCCAAGGCGTATTCACGGACGGTTGCATGGGATGACGGCACGGTTAAAGAAATGTGCAACCTCGAGCGTCCCTATTTATTATTTGAAGACGGGTTCCCAACCCATCTGTTTGCAGCGACCGGCACGGGTACACGCGCATGGGATTTCACGCACACCTGGAATATGGTCATTCCTTTGGCAGGGAGGGAATGATCCTATGAATGAAGATTAATGGAAAGATTACAGAAATTCCTGTTAAGGCAGGATCGGGCCTCGCTATTAGGAAGTCCGGCAACCCAAGAGGAAATCGCAAATGCAGAGCAGCGTTTGAATGTAAGGTTTCATGAGGACTATGTACGTTTTATAAGGATGTTCGGAGGAGTATATGCGGCCTCTCGGTACTTGCATTCTCCAATGCCTCCAGTATCGGAAATGAAACAATCATTGATTTGACGCTGGATTTCCGCGAGCAATGTACGGAGCTTCCTTTTGGCGATGTATTACGAACCAGTTATGTCATCTCGATCGACGGTTCCGGCGATCCGATTATCATCGATCAGACAGGAAAAGTGTTCATCTGCTATCACGATACAGGAGAGGTCGAATTATTGGCAGATTCTTTTGAGACGCTGATCGAGGACAATTTTTATGAATGGTAAGTCACTCATATGTTGATGTCTGATGCCCAGCGATCAACGATGGAATCAGCACGGACTAGAGCAGCCACTGAACTTGAAGGCACAAACATGAGATGCGAAGAAGGGAGTTCTCGTTATGTATGAACGATTGGCACAGAAACTGGAAAGCACGACTGCCTTGAAATGGTATCCCGGACACGGCGTGGACGAGGATTGGATCGTCGAGGCAGAAGCGGAGCTGGGATTCAGCCTACCCCCCTCCTATCGCTGGTGGCTCAAGAATTACGGCAGTGCAATGCTAAGTGGCACGGAGATTCTCACACTAGCCCCTCCGGACATGAGGGAATATGCCGATACGGATATCTTATACATACACCGCCTGAATCAGGCTGATGAAGAGTGGCGGAAGCAATATCCGCATAGGCTGGATTTGTTCGTCCCTGACGAGGACGAGCTGTATTATTTCGATACGTCCACCAAGGATGATCAGGGTGAGTTCCCTGTGATGCGTTATGATCTCATGAATGTTCTGATTGAGGAGTACGCTCCGACATTTGCAGACTTTCTGGAGCGATTGATCGATGAACGTAGTAGGGTATATTGATGCCGCTTGCGCGAAGCCGAACATCTCTTGCTGACGACTTCGATGTACGTTGCTGAATGACCTCTATATCAGTTGTAAACCATCCTATCATTGCGATATAAATACAAACCGGGATCTAAATAATAAAAAGTGAAAATGCCGCAGCCCGGGGACTGCGGCTATTTCTCAAGGCAAAAGTTGTTTGTCATCACTCATCTATGGCAGGCAGGATGCCTACGCCAGCTCCAACACAACCATTTGATGATTGTCCAAATAAGGAACTGTGTAGTTGATCTCGTCTTGATTATCGACTGTATAAGGAAGTTCCTCCATTGACGGAGCTAAATAGACCCGCTTGACCACAGCCTGGGAAGGGAGACGCAAACCGACGGAAACATCCCGCAGCGGAACGATGTCTTCGATGACTTCAACGCGCCCCTTCAGCACAGGGGAAGCATACAGCAGGTGATTAATGTAGCGATTCTCGCCCTGCTGATACTGAAGCGTCGCTATGCCTCGGGCCGGTAAGTCGCATCGCAGGGACGGCTGCGGCAAGAGCCGGGCGAGAGCGTGCAACACCATCTCTTTCAGAATGAGGTGGCCGTTGTCCGCATAGTCGCTGAATACATTCCAAGCGATGTAGATGCCGCCTGTGCTTTCAATCATACCCGGTCCGACATCTTCTCCGGCACTTGGCGTGTGCTGATGCGAGCAGAACGTGAACACGTCCCGGTTAAAGTATGGATTCTCCTGGCTGCCAAGAGCACGACCGCCGTTCAATTCCACCTGCTGTCCCTCGCTGTACATGACAAACGAAGCGGGCAGAAGGGAACCTGGAGTAAAGTGTGGACGGAAATACGACGGTCGGTAAGGGCTCGGGCCTTTCCAGCTCAGTCCAAGATCAAGCGTAAACGCGTCGCCGGCCGTATTTAAACCCGATCGACCCGTGGCCAGAACCTTGCCGCCTTTGGAGGTGAATCCACGAATGGCCTCTCCCAATGCCGGCCATATCGGCACCTCGTCCGGTAAAATCAGCACTTTGTAGAGGCTGAAATCAGCACTGGCGTCCACGATGTCGTACAGGTAATGTCCTTCGGTCAGGATGCGTACGGCTCCGGCATCCGCCAGATTGTGCCGGTCTTCCGATTTCCGTGCTTCCGGACAAGCCTCCCAAGCAGCCTCCAGCGATAACACGGCGATGTCCGCCACGGATGATGTTTCGCTGCACCATGGCTCCTTTGCTTCTACCTCCGCGTAGGCGGTGCCGATCAAGGCGTAGGTGGCTTCATCCATGAGACCCGAGGGATGAAGCTGGTCACCGATCGAGCACTTGGCGCCATGGGCGAGGCTGAGCGCCGTTTCGAAGCGCAGCGCGTTTGGATGCTTGTAACCGCCAAATTCGCCCCAAGAGGTATGGAATTTGCCCGTCATGCCGAGAAAATCCATGCCCAGCGTTTGGGCGTAGCGTGCCGACAATGGAAAGTGATCGTAGCCCCAGCCTCCCGTCGGCAGCGATTCCAGCTCCAAATGGCTGTTGACATGGGCGAGGTCCCGGCGGCCGCGACGTTGATGTCCGCTATTATGAAAGACCGCAAGGTTGGGCTTGATCTCGTCCACGGTTTCCCGCACGCGTCGGGCATAGTTCAGGTAGGTCGCCTCGCCTAAGGCGGCAACGGCTGCTTCATCGCGAGGGTCTTGGCCGTCTGATCGCAGTGAAGCTACGCAGTGCTGACACCGGCATTTACGAATGCCGACGATGTCTAGGAAAATGCCGTCCGCATCATAGCGGGAAACTACCTCGCGTATTTGCTCAAGCAAGATGTCCAGGTATGGCGTATTGAAGCAAAATTCATGGTAGCCTGGCGTCATGAAATCTTTTACCCAGCGCGTGCGATCTTCCACATCGCGGATCAGCCATTCGGGATGGCGCCGCGCGAGCTTTTCGTCGAGGCCCGCGGACAAATACACCGGCGTTTTGACGTCGATTTCGTGGGCGGCAGCAATCATCTCGCCTAGCAGATCGAACGAAAGATTCGGGTGCGTTTCATTGGCTTCGCTCGGGTGGTAAGCCCAACCGTGATGACATTTAGAGAAAACGGTGATGGAATCGACATGCCCGGCACGCAGCATGTTTTGAAACTGGATTTTAGAAAACTGGCTTCCGATGCCAGGGATGGCCTCGGACGTATGAAAGTCGAGATGAACCTGACGAAATCGCATGTGTGAACAGCCTCCTTTGCCGCCTGATGAGAACGGTTTCTTGAGTTCAATGTACCTCTTTTATACGTAGGCAACCAGTGATAATATAGACTTTGATTAGCATAAAATGGACTTTTCGCAAAGGAGAGAACCGCCGTGCAGTGCCTAGAGTTTTCCATACCGCCGCTCCCGCAATTCGTAACGGCGGGACATGCCGTATGGAAGCCGGGAGACCGGCATTTTGCCCGAACCTTCGGCGTATATGATCTGCTCATGGTAACAAGGGGAACGCTATACATGACGGAAGAACAGATGGAATATGAGGTTGGTGCCGGAAAACTGCTCGTGCTGGAGGCGGGGCTTCCGCACTTCGGGCATCGAGCCTGCTTGGAGCATACGGAGATTTATTGGGTACATTTCATCCACGGACATCCTGCTGTGCACGTACGGCAGGAGGATATTCCTTGGTCGACCCTGTTGTCCAAAGGCACGGTCGAGGACATCGAGCCGTCTTCACAGCAGCGCATGTACTTGCCGAAGTTCTCATCCGTCGATGTACAGACCTTGGAGCCGATGCTGCGAGGACTAAACGATATCCACAACAGGCTGAACGGGGAGAATGCACTCCAGCTTCATTTATTGCTGACGGAGTTGTTCGCCGCGCTGCAGGCAGAATGCGCACAAACGTCCGAGCCGGAGCCTTCCGTCCGGCTGGCCCAAGCCGCCGCTGCCTATTTGAACGAACACTGGAGGCGGCCGTTTGAACGTGCGGCTTTGGAAGAGGAGCTGCACTTTCAGGCAAGCTACATTGCGAGATGCATGAAGAAGCATATCGGCAAAACGCCGCTGCAATACGTGCTGCACCTGCGCCTGGAGGAAGCCAAAAAACTGCTCGGGGGTACGGTGCTTGGCATTTCCGAGATCGCGGAGAGGGTGGGAATTCGCGATTCCAACTACATGACACGCTTGTTTACCGCCAAGCTTGGCATGACGCCCGGCGCGTATAGGCAGATGCTTCGGCAGAAGAGGGAAGGGCAGGAGACGGAAACCCCTGAGCAGGTTGTGGACAGGCTTGGGGCTTTTACGGATTCACGCTAGCTTGGGCGATCATTCATGGTGTTGGTTTATCTTTTTATCGACAGTATGCTTACTTGAAAGATTAGTTGGACAAAAAAGCGGGAAACCCTGTGTTTAAGATAAAACAGGGTTTCCCGACATTGGGAGCCCCTTGCTTTGAAGGGCTTTTTTTGATTTAGGGTATGATTACCGATGAACGCGGATAGGAAGCTGAGTCAACATTTGTCCTGCAGCAGACGGGCTCAAGTTATTTTCCAGCCTAAAATCAGGAACTGGTTCAATGTGCGTGAAGCAATCCATAAACCTGCTTATCGCAATGTTTGCTTCCAGCCGTGCCAGCGGAGCACCCAGGCAGAAGTGTGCGCCATTACCAAAAGTTAAATGCTTTTTGTTATTGGCGCGGTGAATGTTCAAAGTGAAGGGATCCTCAAAAACCTCTTCATCCATATTGGCAGCGCTCATCCACGCCACCACGAGATCGCCTTGTTTTAAATCCACACCGAGTACATTATTGTCCTGTTTTACGGTTCGGTCCATTTTAGCAATGTTAAATCGATAGCGGAGCATTTCCTCCACGGCATTGGGAAGAAGTTCGCGGTTGGCCCGAATTTCGCCATAAATCTGATTGTTGTCATACAGGAAGGAATAAAACGTATTGCTCAGCAGATGAGTAGTCGTCTCAATGCCCGCACCCAGTATAAACATCGTCGTTCTGACGATCTCATCGTCCGATAATCGATCCCCATTCACCTCGACTTGGATGAGATCAGAGATGATATCGTCCGCAAGATTTGCTCTTTTTTGTACGATATGAGGATAGAGATAGCTGTAATATTCCTTGGCTGCATAACGTTTCAGTTCTTGAACATTTTCCGAATGGTTTTTGGGCAGAGGGAGGAATAAATGGTTTACCCATTCCTTAAATAATAAGCGGTCTTCAGAAGGGACTCCGAGGAGATCCGCTATGACGATCGTCGGCAGCGCACTGGCATAATTTTGAACGATATCAATGACATCGGCATCTCCCATTTCATGCAGAAGTTGGTCAGCAATCTCTTGAATGCGCGGCTCCCAGAGCTTTAAGCTGCGAGGGGTAAAAGCGGCCGAAATCAATGCCCGGCTTTTTTGGTGCTCAGGCGGATCGGACTGCAGGTTGATTTTGCTCATTTTCTGTCCTTCGTCATTATCTGCACCGACACTGATCATCGTCCGCGGTCTTACACTAGAGAAATATTCATGATCCTTGAGAACCCTCTTTACGTCATCATAACGAAAGACGTTCCATGTATTGGTTGCCTTGTTGTAACTGATGGGCTCATGCTTCAGTTTGTGCTTGTACCAATCATAAGGATTGAATTCTTCGGTCGGTGAATGAAATTGCGTGATTTCCTCCAAAGAGATGATATCTTGATTCATAACATTCCCTCCTCTGTAATTATAAATTAACATATGTTAATTTAACATAGAGTCTCAATTGGTCATAGTTTCCAATGGCCCATGTCCAAAGTTCTGTTTATATTCTTTCCTTGTCGGATTTTAGTGGAACATATACTCTAGAGATGTGCTGCTAACCATGAAGCAATTTAGCCAAATCCATCAACGAAAGGCCTGAACCCTCATGTATCTTGAACTTCTCATTTTGATCCAAATCGATAAATCCCCGAAACATGGGTATGAAATAAAAAAAGAGATACAAAAAGATCTCGGTTATTTGATGGACGTCAATCACAATATGTTATATCCGACATTGCGAAAATTTACGGATGAGGGGTTTGTTCGTAAACATAGAAATGAGCAGGTAGGCAGACCGAATCAGTATATATACGAAATTACTGAAGCAGGCAGGGAGAAAATCACAAACCTCATAAATGAATTCACCGAAAAAGACGCCAAACATCAAATCGAATTCATGGTCAGGGTGTCCCTGTTCGAACGTATTTCCAAAGAGGACCGATTTCGAATACTACATAGGAGAAAGAAGGACTTGGAGGGCCTGTTGTCAGAAATCGAGAGAAGACTGAATGAAGGTGGGGACGAGTTATTCCGGGACGAGGTTCTGCTGTATTCAATCTCCCAGGTTAAGGAAGAATTGACGTGGATTGATAAGCTGATTAATTCAACTGCCTAACCTGATGCGTAAATACAGCTCCGCTATATCTTTGATGCTTGGCATAGCATGACAATGTTTTTGGCCCAAGTAAAAAAGCCGTGTAACGCGGCTTCTTTACTTGCATGCCTCTTGAGGAATATTGGTGAGAGGTGGAGCGTTCGGCTCGCAGTTTCATAAATTAAGCAAAAGGTTCTCCGTTGATCTTGACGTGAACGGGCAAAACGATTGACGAAGGAAGGCAGCGGGACCTTTGCCAAGGAAGACGTCAGCTTGGGCGACGAAATGGTGGAATGCACGGCAAACGATGTGTTTGCCGAGATCTCCATAGCCATTAAGGTATGCGGATACGGAAGGGGAAAAACTAAAGGGTGCCTCGTTGATATAAAATACGGACAAGAAGGCATGGAAGCATGAAGTTATTCCATAAATTGAGAGCGTTGTCTTTACGTATCTGCGAGGATCTATGAATACAGGGGAGGGAACCATCCTAATGAAAGTGCTGATTGCAGACGACGACGTTTACACGAGGGAGGGGCTCGTCGAGGCCATCGAGTGGAAGCGACTGGGCATACATGAAATACTCCAGGCTGAAGACGGAGCGCAGGCGCTTCGCATGGCAGCTGCCCATCGCCCCGAGATCGTCATTACCGATGTTCGAATGCCCAAGCTGAACGGAATAGAATTTGCGGAGCGATTGTCGGCCATCTGTCCTGACAGCAAGCTGCTCTTCATCAGCGGATATATGGAGGTAGCCTACATGAAAAGCGCGATTCGTCTCGCGGCCGTGGACTATGTAGAGAAACCAATTAAGCTTCCGGAATTGGAGAAGGCCATCGGGAGGACGATGGAGTACATTCGCGAACGTAGGGAACGGAACGTTCTGTTGAACCAGAGGGTTGATTTAGAGCGGAGGAAGCTGGCCATTGCCTTGCGAACCGGAGGACATAGCCAGAATGAAATAATACGAATGTGCGAGGATGCCGGTTTTCCGACAGATACGAGTTATATATCCATTATCGTATCCCGACGTGAAGGGTATCCGGTGGAACCTTCGGTTACGCTGCAAGACGATTGGGGAGCGTACGCGGGTGTGGCATTAACCGAACAAATCGATCAGCATAAACAGTTTCTGCTGATGCCGCTGCGCAATCGAAATGAGCGCGGGATGGTGCTTCACTTGGCTGAGCGGTTGAGCGAGCGTAAGAATGGACTTCGAATCGGTGCAGGCAGCGTCGTTTCCGATCTCAGGGAGGTGCCCCGAAGTTTTCAAGAATCGGTGCTTGCTCTGGAGGCCGGGTTTTATCGACCGGACTCAACCATCATTACTTTTGAACCTAACTTGTTCGTACAACATAGCATCAAAGGGGATGCGTATCTGGAATTCCACCACTGTCTGAGGCATAACCCTCAAGAACTGGCAGCGTGGATGGAATCGTATTGCGACCGGCTGATGGCTGGCCAGTACATGCTCAAGGAGGGGATAGTATCCCTTTTTGCTTCCTTTGCGCAAACGATGTTAAACGAGAAGAACGGAATGCTGCTCCGTACCGGCAAGGTGTATCAGCTTCGCGAAACCGAGCGGCATTTGAACCATTGCAGATCGATGCAGGAGGTCAAAGATTATATTCTGGACATGTGCTTAGCCTACCAAGAGGAGACGAACGAGGCATCCACCTATTCCAGCATGATACGCGCCGTGATGAACTATATATCCAGCCATTGCAGCAATCCGGACTTGGATGTCAGGGAGATTGCAGACCATGTGCATCTGTCTACCGCCCATCTGGGGGTGCTCTTTAAACAGGAGACGGGAACCACGATTAAACAGTACGTGAATGATTACCGTCTGGAATTGGCGAAACGATTGGTAGCTGGCGAGCATTTCAAGATGGCGGATATTTCCAAAATGTGCGGTTATGCAAGTCCGGGTTATTTTGCCAAAGTATTCAAGTTATCCACCGGCCTGACGCCGGTTGAATATCGAAGGAAGCGTTCCGGATGAAGCTCAAGACCTGGCTCGGGAATTTATCGTTACAAAAGAAGCTGATGTTCCTGTTTGCGATGGCCGGCATCATTCCGCTCGTGATTACGTTTGTGGCCATCTACGGCGAGCTTCGGGACTCCATCATCAGCAAACAGCAAGACGCTGCTAATCAAAATTTCGAACAAGCCATGTCCTTGCTGTCGACCAAGTTCACCCATCTTGAAGATGTCTCATCCATGATTATGATTGACGATCAGATCAATGAGGTTTTCTCAAAAAATCCGAAGCGCATGCAGGTGTGGGAACAGTTATCCGCATTTGAGCGGATTACGGATTACACCCGGATATTGCAAACGAACTCGGAGATGAGCGGCATCATTTACTATATCAATGGCGACTTCGTTGTCACCGGTGCCCGAGCTGCCATGTACCGGCCTATCAGCAGCGTTGCAGCCCTGCCATGGGCGAAGAAGATCATGGCTGCCGAGGGAGATGCGGTATGGGTCCTGGCGGAGGATGAAGCTGTGCGGTCAAGGAAGCATCTCATCCTTGGCAGGGTGTTGTGGAATGTCAACGATTTATCGAAACCGGTAGGCATCGTCACGATCCGCGTAGACCTTGGACAGCTTCAATCCTACGTCATGAATACGTCCGCGGAGCAGCTCATATACCTGGAGACCGATGACGGTGAAATGGTGATCAGCAACGAACAAGATGGATTGGAACAGCGGGCTCAGCTGTTTGCCAAGCCGGTCCACCGCAATCGGTTCGAACCGACGACGGCGGGCGATCGAGAGTATTTGATTAGGAGTTCCGGAATAGGAACGACGAACCTGTACCTGCGCTCTATCATATCGGCAGATGCGGCGGCACAAGCAGTCAATCAGGCCCGAAATCAAGTCCTTTTGGTATATGCTGCCGTATGCTTGGCTTTATTGATATGCATCATACCGGTAACGAAGTCTATCACGCGGCGGATCTTTTTGTTAATGAACAAGATGAGCCAAGTTCGGCAGGGCAGGTTAAGTACCCTGGATATCGCCACCCAAGAGGATGAAGTAGGGCATTTAGTCTCGAGCTATAATTACATGATCAACAGTGTGAAGGAGCTGATGGACAACCAATTCCGCCTCGGTCAGGAAAAGAAAGGGGCTGAGCTCAAGGCGCTTCAATCCCAAATCAACCCGCATTTCCTGTATAACACGCTCGATATGATCTTATGGATGGCCCAGAAGGACGAGAAAGCGAACATACAGCAAGTCGTTTATGCTTTGTCCGACTATTACAAGCTGATCCTGAACAAAGGAGAGGATTTTGTTTCGCTCAAAGACGAGCTCCTGTTGTGCGAAATGTATGTAGCCATTCAGCAGAAGCGGTTCAAGGGAAAAATCCGGTTTGAAATCGAAGTTGATGCAGCCGCCGAGGTATGTTTGCTTCCGAAAATCACGCTTCAGCCGCTCGTCGAGAACGCAATCATTCACGGTGTATTGGAAAAAAACGAAGCGGAAGGGCGGATTCTCATAAAAGGGAGCGTCCTCAGCGGGCGATTGCGGCTGTCCGTAAGCGACGACGGTCCGGGAATGGGGGATGCAAACGCACATTCGTCCCGATATCGCGGCAGCGGATACGGGCTGAACAATATCAGGAAGCGGCTGGAGTACTATTTCAACGAATTGGAGGGGATCCACTTGCATTCGGTACAAGGGACGGGTACAACCGTTAGCATCGATGTCCCGGCCATCAAGGGGGAGTCGAGATCTTGCAATCTTCTCGAATCGGGTTGAAACTGGCTGGGATCGGCACGCTTTTGGGCACATGCGTATAGAAGCTATTGAGATCATGAGAGGACAGAGGACACGCTTCATGCAAGAATTTGCCTCATATTGGGATCATGAAGATAGAGGCTCTGCTTCGTGCTTGAATTGCCTCATATTGTAAACATGAGGACAGAGGGTTCGCTATTTCGCCGAAATGAGCTCGTTATGGTGATCTTGCGGACACAGGATCCGTTATTGCACCATAATCGCGAATGATTCCACGCTAAATCCTGCAATAGCGGATCTCTTGTCCGCATATTACTGTGAAATAGGTAAAACAAAGAAATAGCGGAACCAGGGTCCTCTAACGTCGGCAAATCCATGGAGTAAAACCAAGCTGGATCGATGGCGGTGGTCTTAATGAGGGAAATGGTAATACGACGCATATCCCTGGTGTTGTTTTGGTGAAATCAGCCGAATATTGAGTTTGTGAGGACAGAGTCTCCGCTATTGCTGCAAAACCATCCATTGCACCAACCGCAACAACCACCAACCGCAACAACAATCCACCGCAACAACCATCCACCGCAACAACCATCAACACATAAAAGGAGGATATTATTGAGGAAATCGGTTCGAGCCATAGGAGCGCTGCTGACCTGTTGCATCTTCACCATGTCTGCATGCTGGCACGGCGCTTCGCCGGGCATCGGGGAGGAAGGGACTCCAGGCATCATTCGTGGGCCTGACGTCAAGCCGGTTGTACAATTGAAGGCTATCACCATGGGCCGAGAGCCGGCCAGCGGTATGGATCATTTTTATAAACAGCTTGATGCTCTTACCATCAGAGACCTGGGAGCGACCGTTCGATTCGATTTCATTCCGTGGGGAGATGAGAAGAACCAGATCAGCCGGGCGATTGCATCCAAGGAGTACGACCTATATGTCGGTGGGGTATGGTCTGATTTTGCATCTTTTGCAGCGAAGAATGCATTTGCGAATCTGACGCCGCTGCTGGGACAGGTGCCGGAACTCGTTGAGCATTATGACGGAAAGCTGGACAGCGTCATGATCAATGGCAAGCTCTTTGGCATTCCGCAGTACATCAAACCGGGCGGGGGAGGCGAAGGCATGCTGTTCCGCGAGGATTTGCGCAAAGCATGGGGCTTGCCGGAAATCAAGGATCTGGAGTCAGCTGAGCAGTACCTTTACAGAGCCAAAAAAGCGTATCCGGACACCCCAATGATCAATGACAAACGGTTTGCGGATAATGTGTGGACGCTGATCGCGGGTTCCAAGTATCTTGATGTGGTCAAAGGATATGCGGTTGTCTCCATCGACGAACCTTACAAAGCCCTCAGCATGTATGATACCCCGGAATATAAGGAGGTTCTGCATCGCGCCAAGAAATGGTATGAGGATGGGATCGTAAGCCGGGATATTCTGGCCGCCCAGGGTAATGCCACCAGCGAAACGCTTGAATGGATGAAAGCGGACAAGAAGCCGCTTGAATTCAACAACCATTTCGGCGCTGTCAGCAGCGGTTACATCGGAGTGCTCAAGGAGCTGTTTCCCGAATTCGAATACGGCTGGTTTGATTATTTTCTCGACCATGTACCGAATTACATGCCTTACATGACACCGGACAACATGACAATGATTTCGGTCGGCACCCATTCCAAGCATAAGGAAATTGCGGTCAAACTGATCGAGAAGGCGCACACGGATCGTGCATACTATAATCTCCTGCTGTATGGCGTGGAAGGGGAGAACTACAACCTGGACGGGGATTACATCAGCTACGCGGGCATCAAATCGGAGAACAAAAAGCCGGGTTGGACGGGACTTTATGACGATTACATGAGCCTGATGGAAAAATATCCGGGAGAATGGCAGAGTATTGTTGAGCATTTGCATACGGAAGGCGCAAGACGCGCCGAAGCGAACGGTCAAAGTCCACTGGCGGGATTCCGTTTCGATACGGGGAAAATAACGGCGGAGCTCACGGCCATGGAGACGGTTCGATCGCGTTACTTGGCACCGCTGTCCGTTGGCATGACCGCCGATATCGACGCGGATTTGGACCGCGCGAAGCAGCAGTTGGCGGAAGCAGGATTCCCGAGGCTCATGGAGGAACTGCAGAATCAACTGGATGGATTCGCTGCCACGAAAAGGTAATGCGAGAATCACGGAACAATCGATTGAACCAACAAGGATCGAGGAGGTCTCCACATGATGAATCCCATTAACAATCTTAATGCCGAACGCATCCTGTCAACCATTACCGATGATGGTGCCTGGTGCTGGTTTGCAGATCCGCGAGCGCTGCGGCACGTAAATGTCGCGACAGGCAGCGACAAAACGTATATCGGGTATATCGATGTTGCGGGCAGCATCCAAGCTTTTCAATATGATCACGCAACCCATGAACATAAGCAAGTACGGGTACGAGCAGGTTTTCAGGAGGATGACCATAACAATCCGACGTTTTTGGCGCTGCCCGATGGGCGGGTGATGATCTTTTATTCCGAGCACTCATCATCTCCTTATTTTTATTATCGCGTAACCACCCAGCCTGACGATCTTGCGACGCTAGGACCTGAAAAGATCATCGATACCATGGGATATGGGAATACCACCTATCCTTCTCCCTTCGTGATGACCGATCAGCCCGGTTATTTCTATCTATTGTGGCGGGGTGTCCATTGGCACCCTACCGTAGCGAGGTTCTCGCTGCCGGATCAAGTGGGCGATGTCTCTTGCGACATGGAACCGAAGCAGATCGTGGATTCAAGAGAGGATGAACATGAAACCGGAAAAAGGCCGTATGCCAAGTACGTATCCAACGGAAAAGATAAAATTATGATGACTTATACCTATACCCATCCTGACAATATGAATCCGAATTCGTTATATTATTCGTATTTAGATGTGAACACCCTGACATTGCATGGCGCTGATGGACATCAACTCGCAGATCTGAATCGCGAGCCGCTGAAGCTGAATAACCACGAAACCGATCCGGCCTATTTGGTGGATCGACAGCCGGATACACGCAATTGGAACTGGGATATTGCCATCGATAGAGAGGGATATCCGGTTATCTTGTTTGTCAGGATCAATGAGCAAAAGGACCGTCATCACTACTGTTACGCCAAGTGGTCAGGCTCCGAATGGCGAATCACCCAATTAGCCGATGGAGGACGTTGGTTTCACCAAAATGATCAAAGAGAACATTGTTATTCCGGAGGCATGACACTGGATCATGCCGATCCTTCCACCGTATATTTGTCAATACCTTCACGGGGCAAATACGGCGATGATATCTTTGAAATTCATCAATTCGTCATCGCAGATGATGGGGCGATTGCTCAATCCTATCAAGTCACCGAGAACTCGGCAAAAAATAACGTACGTCCCTTCGTTGTACGAAATGCATCGAAGGACGACTCGTATTATTTGATATGGATGCATGGGGATTATTATTATTGGGATCATACGCAAGGCCGATTAGGCTATACGACCGGACTATGGACCTTGACGTGAAGTAGTCCTGACCGAGGACGAGGGAGGACTGTACATTCGACTCTGCAACCTCGAGCATCTTAAAAATCGACCGTTTCCCCTGATCGGAGAAACGGTCGATTTTTTTAGATATCAGAAGTCCGTCCTAACGGACTGCCCAATTCGTTTCCGTCTGTATTGATAAGGCGTGATGCCGTAGAGCTCCTTAAACAGCTTGATGAAATACTGAGGCTTCCGGTAACCGACCATGCGAGCGATGTCCATGACGTGCAGATTGGAAACTTCCAGCAGATGGGCCGATTTCTCCAAGCGGGTGCGCAGAATGTAGCTCGACAGGTTTTCTCCCGTCTCCTGCTTATAGAGTTTGGACAGGTAGACCGGATGGAGATGCACGACACTGCCTAACTCTTCCAGGCTCAGCCCGTCGCCGATATGGCCGCCGATGTAATTCCTTACCGCATGCACGATATCCGCACCAGAACAAGAAGCTTGGCCGTCCGATCGATCCGCTGGACGCGTCATTATATTCCGTTCGTTCCCGGTGGCATCGTCCCGGGGTTTTGCTCGACTCGTTCCGATATTCTTCACGGCCTGGCTCATCGCCTTGTCCATGTCGTTTGAGTCCACCGGCTTCAGAAGATAATCCAGTGCACCTAATCGAATCGCCTTCTGGGCATAATCGAATTGGGAATAGCCGGATAGAAAGATGACTTTTGTCTTCAATCCCTGTTTATGGATATGCTCAAGCAAGTCGATACCCGAAATCTCAGGCATGCGGATATCGGTGATCATGATGTCGAACAGGTCGCTGTCCAACAGCATCCGGGCTTCGGAGGGATTGGTCGTCGTTTCGATGTGATCGACGCCAAACTTGGCCCAGTTTAGCAAATGTTTGAGATACTCTACAACATACTGTCCGTCATCCACGATCAATAAATGCATAAGCTCCTCCTTCTTCAAACGAAAAATCCACCAACACCGAAACCGACAATCCGCCCCAATCATTCAAGGCAAAACGTAACCCGCAAGATTCCCCGTAGGCGTTTTTCAGGCGATGGTTGATATTCCACAGTCCGATTCCTGCCGTTCCGGGAGGAGGCAAGGCCGCATCGACACTAGTTTGCAGAGCCCGCAGCTCATCCGGCGAAAGCGGCTTTCCGTCATTGGCGACCGTAATCCGAGCTCCCGTATGGAATGCCTCCACGCATATGGAAACCCGATGAGAGCCCTGGCGTTCTTCGATACCGTGCAGAATCGCGTTTTCCACGATAGGTTGGATGATCAACGGCATGATGGGCTGCTCCTTCAATTCTTCCGGGAGTTTGATCTCATAGTCCATGGTCTTGCAGAGGGCCATGATGCCCAGATAATGATCGGCCAACTCCAATTCCGTGGCAAGCGTGACACTGCTTGAGTCTAATCGGGTTAGATAGCGGTAGTATTCGGCCAAATGTTTGCTCATGCGGATGACAGCTTCCGGCGAAGATTTGGCCATCGACATGATGAAGAACAGGCTGTTGTAGAGAAAATGCGGATTGATCTGCGCCTGAAGCTGCTTCATTTCCGCGTTGCGGCGCAGGTCCGTCTCCGTCTTCAGCGACGTGAACAGCATCTGGATCTGGGCGACCATGTGATTGAAGCTGCCAAACAAGCTGCCGAGTTCATTCTTGGGACGGTCATGGATCCGGATGGCGTAATCTCCCTGTTCAACCTGGTGGAACTTCTTGTTGAGCAGGTAGACGTTTCGGTAAAAATTGCGATAGAAGGTGCTGATGACAACCAATCCGATGATCAGGATGATCAGGATACTGGCGAAGAATACCTGTCGATTCCGGTTAAGCGGCTCTAGGAAATCGCTCATTCGCGTATACGCGACGAGGTAGGCGTCGATCGGTTCGATATATTTGGACAGCACGAAGTAGTCTCCGCCATGCGTGCTGTAATCGAACCGGAGAATATGCTTCGGGTCAGGCGTAACCGTCTCGCGGGCTTTATTCGCGATGCCGTCGACAAGCTTTCCGTCGCTGATCGTCAAATCGTCCCCAACCAGAAAGAAGGCGTTGGAGCTGCCTCCATTGAAGGACTTTTGCAGCAGGTTTCGCAAATAATCTGTCTTCAGCTTGACGCCCACGATATATTCGATGTCTTCTGGTGTGCGGGGTTCCCGAACATAGGGGTAGACGGAGAAGTAATAGAGGCTGCCGTTCACGAGTTTCCATCCTCGTTTGTCCACGGAACCGTATATATCATCGGCAAGCGCTTCTACGCGGGTCGTGATAAACGAGCCTTCCGCTTTCCAGTAGATGCCCAGGGACTCGACCGATTGGCTGGACAACAGCGTATTTTTCATCCGTTCTTCGATATCATTCTTCTTCATCTGCGCGTCGTAGCTGCCCAATTCCAGAATCTGCCGCTGATAGAATCGGACCGAGCTGTCGGCGGTGTACTGAATGGCGTACATGCCCGCTTCGTACAGCATGTCGTCCACGACGCTTTCTGCGTAGCTCACCTGATTCTTGGCGGTATTCACCAGGCTGTTCTGAATCGTCCGGGAGTCCAGTGCATTCATCACGGAAAACAATGAAAGCGTAAGGAGCAGGAAAAACACAAAGAAGTAGATGAAACGCTTCATATTCACTTTTTTCAACAGGCTCACTTCCCATTCATCTACTAAGATTACTGTTATTCTCTATCATAATCGGCGGAAGGCAAAATAAAAAGAAGGAATGAAAGCGCTTCGAAAATGGTTAAGATCGGGGATATGATCTTGAAATTAGGACATTTTTTAATGCATTCGGTATTGCTAACATAGAACATGCAAAGACCCAAGCAAGATTAAGATCGTGAAAAGGGGGGGAGGAAAATCGCTAGGATCGCGGAAGTTAAGGCGGATAAGACGGACATACGAACAGTCAATGCGTTCCGTAAGAATCCCTGGAAAAACGAAATCGGAAAGAACTGGCCGCTGTATTTGCTTTGCCTGCCTGCGCTGGCCTTCGTCCTGATTTTTTCCTACGGGCCGATGGCGGGGCTGGTAATGGCATTTCAGGATTACAAACCGTGGCTCGGGATTTCGGGCTCCGCCTGGATCGGTCTAGACCATTTCGAGAGAATCTTTCAGTATGAAGAATCGAAACAGGCGATTGTCAATACGCTGATCATCGCCGTCATTAAGATCATCGTCGGCATCATCGTGCCGATCGTTATGGCGATATTGCTAAACGAGATTCGTAATATCGGACTCAAAAAGAGCATCCAGACGCTGGTATACCTGCCGCATTTTCTGTCTTGGGTCACGATCGCCGGTATCATGATCGATATTTTGGGGCTGGACGGCGGCGTCAACCGAATCTTGACGGCTGTATTCGGAATGGAGCCGATCTATTTCCTCGGTGATCCGGAGCTGTTCAGGCCGACGGTCATCATCAGCGACTTGTGGAAAAACTTCGGATTCGGCATGATCGTGTATCTGGCAACCATCGCCGGTATCGATATTTCTTATTATGAAGCCTCGGAGATTGACGGGGCAAACCGCTGGCAGCAGACGCGGCACGTTACGCTGCCATGTATGATGCCGATGATTATCGTCATCGCCACGCTGAGTCTGGGCAGTATCCTGGATGCCGGCTTTGATCAGATTTTCAACCTGTACAACCCGCTCGTTTACAGTACGGGAGACATTATCGACACGTATGTATACCGCTCTTCCCTGTTGAACGGACAATATGGATTCGGTACGGCGGTCGGACTGTTCAAATCGGGCATCAGCCTTGTGCTGATCGTTGTCGCTTACCGCATTGCCTACAAAGTCGCGAATTATAAAATCTTTTAAGCGGGAGGTAGCCGGATGTATCATAAAACGAAGGGGTACAAAGTGTTCTCCGTCTTCAACCATATCCTGCTGATCGTGGTCGCGCTTTCGTGCTTCCTTCCGCTGCTGCATTTATTGGCGCAGTCGTTCAGCAGCAAATCGGCAGTTAACGGTGGCCTGGTCTCTTTCTGGCCGGTTGAGTTCAACACGGACGCCTATGCCAAGACGTTTCGCAATACGAACTTTACGGGATCGATGTGGATCTCGGTCGTTCGGACGACACTGGGCACGCTGATCAGCATGGTGGTGATAACGACCGCCGGCTATGCCCTGTCGAAGGAGTTCCGCGGCCGCAATGCCCTGATGTGGATTTTCGTGTTTACCATGCTGTTCTCCGGAGGGCTCATCCCTTCCTATATTCTAGTGTCAGAGCTGGGATTGAAGGATACCATCCTGGCGCTAATACTCCCCGGCGCGTTCGGAGCTTATAACCTGATCCTTATCATGAACTTTTTCAAAACGATACCGAAAGCGCTGGAGGAGGCGGCCTTTATCGACGGCGCTTCGTTCTTCGTCATCTTCAGCAAAATCTATCTGCCGCTGTCTCTGCCTGGTCTCGCCACCATCGGCTTGTTCATTATGGTGGGACACTGGAATTCTTGGTTCGACGGACTCCTGTACATGTCCACCACCGACAAATACCCGCTGGCTTCGTTCCTGCAGACGGTCGTGGTTCAGAATTCGGCGCAGAATGTCGCGCTCAGCGCCTCTGAGGCGGCGGCATTGTCGGAACAGAGCATTAAAGCCGCACAGATCTTTATCAGTACGGTGCCGATTATCGCGGTATATCCGTTCCTGCAAAAGTACTTTGTCAAAGGAATCGTGCTTGGGGCGGTCAAAGAATAAAAAAATACGCTAAAAGGGGAAAATTCCATGCATATGAAAAAGACGGCGGTTATATTATCGGCTGCCATGCTGGCAATAGGTCTGCTTGCGGGGTGCGGATCGACCGACTCCGGATCCGAGCCTGCGGCTCCGGCGGTGCTCAAGGACGGGAAATACGAACCGCCCATCACCATTGCCATCGGTAAGCAGCTGGACGAGAATGCGGGCAAATACAAGGCCGGCGAGAGCGTCGACGACAACGTGCTGACGAGGTGGGCGCTGGAGAATCTGGGCATCAAGACGAAGACGACCCTACTCGGCGGAGACGCGGGGAACTACAATACCAAGCTGCGTCTGGCTCTTACGGGCTCCGAGAAGCTGCCGGATCTGTTTCCAGTTTACGATACGACACTGGCAAACGACTTGATCGAGTCGGGACGGGTCCGGGACGTTACGGAGGATATCGCCAAATATATGCCGGGACGGCTGAAAGAGATCTACAAACAGTATCCCACGACGTTCAATCCGGTTGCCCGCGACGGCAAAGTATATGGCATGGCGATCTCACCGAACTTGACGGAAGGGCAGGTCATGCTGATCCGCCAGGATTGGCTGGATCATTTAAAATTGAAAGCGCCCGTAACAATCGATGACTTTGAGAGCATCATCGCCGCATTCACAAATGAAGATCCGGACGGGAACGGCAAGAACGATACGTATGGATTCACATTCTCAGGGAAAGACGGCTACAATACCGGCTGGGTCAGCGATCCCGTCATGATCTTCAGCGCCTTCACCGGCAAGAGCCTGCCGATGCAGTGGAGTGAAGAGAATGGAAAGTTGTCGTACGGCTCGGTCGCGGACGGCAACAAGGAAGCGCTGGCTAAGCTGCGGGACTGGTACTCGATGGGGTACCTAAATAAAGAGCTGGCAACGCAGGGAGCCTGGGATGCCATTGCTGACTTTACCGAAGGCAAAGCGGGCATTATCGTCGGTCGTCCGTGGCTGTACGACAGCGTCAAGGACGTCGAGAAGAACGTCAAGGGCGCCAAGATTGCGGCATACGCGACGATTCAAGGCGTGAACGGGGACCGTACGTATCAGAACGGCCAGCTGAACGACGGATATTTCATGTTTAACAAGGATTTCAGTAATATGGAAGCCTTCTTCCTGTATTACGACAAGCTGTATGACGCAGCGTTTGGTACCGGTGACTTCCAGTACGGCTACGCACAGGGCTACGACTACGATATCGTGGACGGGGAGGTCGTGTTCGATCCGACCAAATTTAACGAACCGATGGATGCCGTTCAGGGCGTAGGCAAGATGGCGTTCACCAAAAATACACCAGCCGTTTACCCTGCAGGCAAAAACTTCTTCGATCTGGCGAACGGCGCGAAGGCGGATAACGGGCCGCTAATGGCTGCCGACGCGGCTGAGCAGACAACGAAAGACGGTTTTGTTATCTCTTACGAAAACCGTGACGCACTGCTCCCGAGTGCCTTCAACGGGCCGCCGACCGCGACGATGCAGACATCCTGGGAGCAGCTGACCACGATGGAAAAAGAAACATTCACCAAGATCATCTACGGCAACGAGCCGCTGGAAGCTTACGATGCATTCGTCAAGAATTGGTACGCCAAGGGAGGCACGCAAATTACCGAGGAAGTCAACGAATGGTATGCGAATACGAACACGAAGGATGCCATGACCAAGATGGGTCTGGATTAAAAGAAAGGAGTTACGTTATGAGCAACTCCGTGTTGCTGCATTGCGACGTTTTTCAGGTCGATGACCGGGTTCGCGTTGAATCCTCTTCGGGATCTGAATTCCGATTGACCGTGCCGCCGAAAGGCGGCGGCATCCGGGTGCGTACGGGTATGGTGAGCTGCCACGCATGGAACGAAAAAGAATTCGTTGTTGCCGACGTTTATCACGAGTCTGCGGATGTCCTTGTGGTCCTGTTTGGCTTTGAGGATAAAGATGGGCGCTCCATCACGTATCATATCGGCATTCTGCCGGAGGTACCCACGACGGTATGCCTGCCATTGAAACATCTGGACGGGGAGAAGCTGTTTCTCTCCCGTTATCCAGGTACGCTCCAGACGGTACTTCGCGGAGACGCGCGGGTCGATCGAAGTGCAATCGTTGGCTTTTCCATTGCCACGATTCCTTCAACTACAGACCGAAGTGTCAAGATTGCCGATCTGCGTCTGAGCCCGGTCGAGCCGGAATTCATACGGAAGCCTCAGGTTTATATCGATCAGCTGGGGCAGATGGCACGCCGGCAATGGCCTGGGAAAACGGCTGACGAGCGGGAGCTTATTAGCCGGCTCCGATCCGAACGAGCAAAAGCGACGGCAGCAGGGGATCGTGAGGCCAGAGCGCGCGAGGCCGAAGACGGTAAGGCGGCTTTGTTTGGAAAAAAAGCCGGGACTCTGGAAGGGTCCCGTACCGAGGAAGGCACTGGTTTCGGCCGGTACGGAGGCTGGAGGGGGATGGCGTTCGAGCCGAGCGGATATTTCCGCACGGCATATGACGGTTCGAACTGGTGGTTCGTCGATCCGGACGGCTTCGCGTTGTTCAGTGCGGGCATGGACTGCGTGGGACCAGCCTCGCCCATGCGAATCACGGGCATGGAGCATCTGCTACCCGAGTTGCCTGCGCCGGAAGAGGGTTACGGTGACGCATGGCAGCGCGGCGGAGCGGAGTTCAGCTTCGAGGTTGCCAATCTGATCCGAGCATTCGGGCCGGGCTGGCGCAAGGATTGGACGGCACTGACCGAGTACCGGCTGCGGCGCTGGGGATTCAACACGATCGGAAATTGGTCGGATGCGGGTTTTATCTGCGATTCGACACTGCCTTATGTGTATCCGCTGGCCGACTTCCCGTCAACGGAGAAAACGATTTTCCGTGACTTTCCGGACGTATTCAGTCCGGAATACGAACGCGGCTCGAAGGACTTCGCGCAGCAGCTTGTACCGCTGCGGGAGGATCGCCGAATGATCGGTTATTTCATGCGAAACGAGCCGCATTGGGCTTTTGTGGAAGGTCAAGATCAGACGCGTCTCATGTTGGATTCCTCCGTCCACTTCGTTAGCAAGGAACGGTTCGTGGAACGAATGATCGCCAAATACGAAACGATCGAGCGGTTAAACGCGGCCTGGGGCAGCGATTATGATGGCTTTGAACAACTGTACCAGCCAGCGCAAACGGCGGATACCTTCCTTGCGGCCTACGGAGAGGACTGCTCGGCGTTCAACCGGCTCCTGATTCGGCGCTATGTGGAGCTGCCTGCCCGATTATGCAAAGAGGCGGACCCGAATCATCTGAATCTGGGCATGCGATATGCCTGGGTGAGCAGTGATGAAGTGCTGCAGGGCTGCGAGTGGTTCGACGTGTTTTCGCTCAACTGTTACCAGTTCGCACCTGATCGTGAGCAGATCGCGGAGATCTCAAGGAAGCTGAACCGGCCCGTCATGATCGGCGAGTACCATTTTGGAGCAGCCGAAGGAGGCCTCCCGGCTTACGGTATCCGGTCCGTAGCCACCCAGCGGGAGCGTGGCGACGCCTATCGCTGCTACGTAGAACAAGCGGCTGCTATTCCGGAATTGATCGGCGTGCATTATTTTCAATGGAACGACCAGCCGGCCCTCGGCCGCTTCGACGGCGAGAATTATCAGATCGGCATGGTAGACGTTTGCAATCGTCCCTATGCCGACATTGCTCGAGCGGCGCGGACGGCGCACGAACGAATGTATGCTGTCAGAACCGGCGCTGCTCGGCCATTCGACCACCGTTCGAGGGAAATTCCCAAGACGGGATTTTAATATGCGGTTTGGGCAGTATGCAGTCAGGCCATTAGCTGACATGCAAGGTCCGATCCCGACGATTTTGACATGATGAAAAAAAAGCAGAAGCTCCATAAATCCAGTCATCGCCTTCCATAAGCAAGGGAGCAGAACATGTAAAGCCCCGGGATTCCCCGGGGCTTTACATATGCCGGCAGGAGACGTGCAGTTCATACGGCGGACGGTGCGCTTATCCGGCAATGGCGGTATATCGTAGGACACCATCTGCAGTGGAAACTCGAGCCCTTATCCGAGTAGTACGGATAACGTCTTACAGCGTATTGAGAGAAGGAGAGGTTTTGACGATATGATGCTTGCCCGGCGAACTTGCCGGTTTTTTTATGCGATTCGGCAATGGCTGCCTGCCCTCAGGAGCGGCGAATCGGATTTTCCTAATCTTTCATCGAAAATTGCAAGGTATCTTGCAAAAGTGCAATAGGATGAACATCCGTGCCAATTTACACTGGATTAGAGAGAAACAAACAACAAGATTTCAACATTTCTTGTCTTGTTTTTCAAACTTCTCGATACGGATAGAAACTACACTTTAGCTAAAGTTAAATCACCAGTTTTCGTACAGAAAGAAGGTTATGATCCGTGTTAAGTACCGACGAGCAGCAATGGTTGAACGCCCTGATTGCGAAGATCACGGCCAAGATGGCTTGGGTAAGCGAAAAATCGAGGCATAAAATTCCTTACACAACGATAGACGGGACGCATGACGATCGTTCCGCCTCGAATCCCTCCGGCACGTTGACGGACGGGATCAATTGGTGGACGAACGGGTTCTGGGGCGGCATGATGTGGCTGATGTACCACGAAACGGGCAACGAAAAATATAAAGATGTTGCGGTGATTTCCGAAGCCAAGCTGGATCGATGCTTTGACGAGTTTTACGGGCTGCATCACGACGTCGGGTTTATGTGGCTGCTGACGAGCGTTGCCAATTTCAAGCTGACGTCAAACCCCGATTCCCGAAAAAGAGCCATGCACGCCGCTACGCTGCTGGCAGGAAGATTTAACCCGGCAGGCGGCTTCATTCGAGCGTGGAATGATCTGGATGACGGTGAAACGCGCGGCTGGGCGATTGTCGATTGCATGTTCAACATTCCGCTCCTTTACTGGGCAACGGAAGAGACGGGCGATCCGAGGTTCAAGCAGATTGCGGAAAGACATGCGGATACGGCCATGACTGCATTCGTAAGGATGGACGGTTCGGTTCACCACATCGTGGAATTCGACCCGTACGAAGGCGGCGTTGTCCGAACATACGGCGGGCAAGGTTACGAAGAGGGTTCCTCTTGGACAAGAGGCCAGACTTGGGCGATGTACGGCTTCATGATGAGTTACAAGCACACCGGCAAGGCCGAATATCTGGATACCGCCAAGCGGATCGCTCATTACTTCATGGCGAATATTCCTGAAGACGGGGTCATACCGGTCGATTTCCGGCAGCCTCCCGAACCAAAGTGGGATGACGATACGGCTGCCGCCATCGCGGCATGCGGGTTGATCGAGATAGCCAGGTGCGTCGGAACGTACGACAAGCACATCTATCTGAAGGCGGCGCTGAGACTGCTGAAATCCTTGGAGACTCGGAGCGATTGGACCGAACGATCGGATGCGATCATTCAGCGCGGTTCGGCGGCGTATGGCGGCACCACGCATCACCAACCGATTATTTACGGAGATTACTTTTTCATGGAAGCGGCGTTCAAGCTGAAGGGCAATGATCTTTATTTATGGTAAAGTCGTTAATCGGTCTAGGGCAGAGCGGAATGGAAGTTTGTCGTACGTTACGATTCCGGTATGGAGGAATGGAAATGAAACGTATGTTTGAGGCGGTTGTTTTCGGAGGGGCGAAACTATTCTGGGATTATCGGCACCGCAATACCGATCAGTACAAAGGTTATTATCACTGGCACCAGTGCTGCGAGATGTTATTCGTCCACGAGGGGACGGGGCATGTCGTCGTAGGCGGCGAAACTTTCCCCATTCGCAGGGGAATGCTGTTCTTCTTTCGTCCGTATCAGCTGCACCATGTCTATGCCAACGTCAGCCCGGAGCAGCCGTATACGCGTACGATCTTCCACTTTGATTCCCAGCTGGCCGATGAATTGCTGCTTCCCTTCGCAAGGCGTCACGGATTGTTTGCCGCCTTATGGCAAGGCAGCCACCCTATCCAAGCGTTTGATTTGAAGACAGCCGAGGAAACGGTCGAACGTAATTTTGACGATTATGATCGTACCAGGCAAGAAGGTAAGGGCGAGGACGCGGAGGAGATCGGCATGCTCATCCTGCGGCTGCTGGATACGGTCATTCGATATGATCCATCGGGTCAGAGCCGGTCGCCGGGGACATTGGAGCGGAAGTCGACCGGTTATGTGCAGCAGGCGATGAGTTGGATCGACGAACACTATCAGGAAACCTTCTATCTGGACGATCTTGCAGATGCCATGCATCTATCGAAATTTTATTTATCGAAGCTGTTCCATGAAGAGACGGGCAGCACGCTGAAGGAATATGTGACAGCGAAGCGCATGAGGCAAGCGTGCAGGCTGCTCGAAACGACTGCGAAGTCAGTGGAGTGGATCGGCTCCGAAGTCGGCATATCGAACCCGTCCTACTTCGTTCAGGTGTTCAAGCATGAAGTGGGGACGACCCCGCTCAAATATCGAACAGGGTTCATACACTCGGTGCACGGCAAGGGGAGAGCTCGCTAACCAAGAACTCGTCCCGGGGAGTATAACAACCAATGAACATTTTCGCGCATCGTTTTGCCATTATGACGGCCTCATTGCAGATACAATGGGTGCAAGAGCAGCAGATGGCGAAGAGAGCATTAGCTGCGCAAAGACTAATAGCTATGGTTTACGGGGGATGAATCCATACTGAAGGAACGATCCCTAAGATTGCTGGAAGGAAGTGCAGGCTAGTGAATAAGTTGAATGTCGCCCATGCTCCCAAAAATGAAAACGGTAACAGAATGGTAGCGAATAAAGCGGGGGCTTGGAAAGAGACCTGGAAAAATTATAAGAAAAGCAAATATTTGTTTTTTATGCTCATACCCACCTTGATCTGGTTTGGCATTTTCCATTATGGGCCGTTATATGGGATTCAATTGGCTTTTAAGGATTTCAGTCCGATCAAGGGAATATGGGGGAGTGATTGGGTCGGACTTGAACATTTTGAGTTTTTGTTCTTTCAATCGCCTGACTTTGCCCGGATTTTTCAAAATACGCTGTTGATCAGCCTATACAATATTGTTTTCGGTTTTCCTGCGCCGATCATTCTCGCGCTTCTGTTAAATGAGCTGCGTTCTCACAGGTTTAAGCGAGTAGCACAGTCCATCTCGTATATTCCGCACTTTTTTTCTTGGGTCATTTTGTCAGGCATCATTATCGTCATGCTGTCGCCGTCGGAAGGGCCCGTGAATTACATTTTGCAGCTCCTCGGCATGGAGCCGGTGTACTTCTTGGCGGATCCCGATTATTTCCGTCCGACGCTGGTTGCTACGAATATCTGGAAAGAGATCGGATGGGGAACGATCATTTACTTGGCGGCACTCGCGGGTATCGATCCTACTCTCTATGAAGCTTCCGTTATCGATGGAGCAGGCAGATGGAAAAAAATGTGGCATATTACGCTGCCCTCGATATTGCCCGTCGTTTCGATCATGTTCATCCTGTCGCTCGGCGGCATACTGAATGCCGGATTCGACCAAATCTTCAACTTGTACAGCCCAGCCGTATATGAGGTCGCCGATGTCATTGATACTTATGTATACCGGGCTGGCATCCAGCAGGCTCAGTTCGGGTTAACGACGGCCGTCGGATTATTCAAGAACGTCATTGGCATTATGCTGGTGCTGGGTACCAATTATGTCATGAAGAAAATGGGACAGGAAGGCGTCCTCTAACGGGGAGCGAAAGGAGATTGGTAGTCTTATGAAAATGAGCGCGGGAGAGCGTATATTTCAATGCACTCTTATTCTATTCGTCACCCTCTTATGTGTTGTAACCGTTTACCCTTTCTTGCATATTGCATCCGTTTCACTAAGCAGCCCGAGTGAAGCGAGTCGTTTCGGGTTTCATTTATATCCGCGGGAGCTGGACTTGTTCGCCTGGAACCAGGTATTAAGCCAGACGAAAATTTGGATCGGATTTGGCAACTCGGTGTTTCGGACGATTGTCGGCACAGCCTTGTCTCTGATCGCGATGTCCCTGTGCGCATACCCGCTGTCACGCAAATATTTGCCGCACCGCAGCTTCTATACCATGGTCATTCTGTTCACCATGTTCTTCGGGGGCGGCATCATTCCTACGTATCTGTTGATGAAGTCGCTGCAATTAATGGATTCCCGCTGGATCTACATTTTGCCGGGTTTGATTCCGGTGTTCTCGATGCTCGTACTGCGCAATTTCTTTATGGCGATCCCAACGGAGCTCGAGGAGTCAGCCAAGATCGATGGGGCCAACGATGTCAGCATATTGTTCCGCATTATTTTGCCCCTATCGAAGCCGGTGCTCGCTACATTGGCTCTCTGGGCAGCGGTTGGTCATTGGAACGCATGGTTTGACGCCGTCCTCTACGTCACGGATCAGAACAAGCAAGTCTTGCAATTTTTCCTTCGGGAAATCGTTATCACGAATACGGATGCCGAAACGTTCGGGCGAACCGTCGTGGGCAATTTCGAGTATACGTCGTCCATTAAAGCGGCGACGATCATGTTCGCGGCATTGCCGATTCTGATTGTGTATCCATTCCTTCAGAAGTATTTTGTCAAAGGGACGATGATCGGATCACTTAAAGGCTAAACGTTATATTCGGGCAGTGAAATGACGGCTCGTTAATATAAAGAAATGGGTTGAAAAAGGGAGGATCTAAACATGAAACATTGGAAAAGCCTTGGTTTGTCCGCGGCCCTGTCCATCTCGCTGATGGCTACAGGCTGTAGTGGCAGCTCAAGCGGTAATAAGACCGCCGAAACCGATAAGCAAGGCGAAGACAAACCGATTGTCATCATGACCAACGCATCGACCTGGGATATTCCGACTGAGGATGGAAATTCGACCCAGAAGTATTTGGAAGAACGCTATAACGTGAAGTTTGTCAACATGAGAGGAAATGACGAAAACTTCAAAGTCATGGTCGCTTCCGGTGAGATTCCTGATATTTTGCCTCATAACATCAGCGAAGCGGATATGACGAACTGGGCTAGACAAGGGGTGATCGCCAGCATTTCCGTTGACGAAATCAAGAAATATATGCCGACCTACGTGAAGGAAGTGGAGGAAATTAACCCTTATGCCTGGGATGTCGGAATGATCGACGGAAAAAACTACGGCGTTCCTCGCATTTGGCTTAATGGGGCCTATGGCTTCATTCCGACCTATAACGGAGAGTGGTTGAAAGCGGTCGGGTACGACGAACCGCCGACAACGCTGGAACAATTGGAAGACGTGTTGACTAAATTCCGCAATAACGATCCAGACGGCAATGGCAAGAAGGACACCTTCGGCATGAGTGGACGGGGGAAAGACGTAAGGGCACAGATGTTTAACTCTATCTATGCCGCTTACGGCGTCAACCCCTACCACTTCATGTTAACCGACGAGGGTACGGTGACATGGGGCGGGATTACGGATCAGGCCAAAGAAGCCACGAAGCTGCTTAGAGCATGGTACCATGCCGGGCTTATCGATCCGGAGTTCATGACCGATGACGGCGCCCTGATCGGTCAGAAGTGGAGCAGCCACAAAATCGGATATATCGATAACAACATGTATCATCATTTATTTGCCGGACAGGAAGCTGATAAGACGAACGGCACCAGTCCCATATATGGCAAAGGCGTCATCGGGCCTGCAGGCGAATCCATCGTGATGTCCAACGGCGCGCTCCAAGTGCCGCTTCTGTTCGGCAAGCAGGTCGAGGAGGATGAAGTCAAACGCATCAAGATACTGCAAATGCTTGAGGATCTCACTTCCAGCGACGAAGCTTATCTGCGCAGCGTCTTCGGAGAAGAGGGCGTTTCCTATGACCTGGTGGATGGTGCCGTCATCATGAAAGAGCCATACGCCAGCACCGTAGAAGAAGCGCGTGCCATGGGATACGGCGGCTACTATAACCCGCTGGTGGAACGCGATTCGAGCATGTGGAAATACCACTTCTCGAAAGAGAAACTGGAATTCAGGGAAACGTTAAACGAGGGGTTGAAGCCGATCTCGGATATTTTAGGCCCGACGGCGCTGGAAAGCAAGGGTAAGTACTGGGCGACGCTCGTGACACTGCAGGATGAATTCTATACCAAAGCCATCATCGGGAAAGACGAGGTGGACGCTTCCTTCGAGGCTTTCAAGACGCAATGGCTAAAAACCGGCGGCCAGGAAGTGCTGGACGAGGCTACGGCTGTTTACAAAGCACGCCAAGCGGCTAATTAAGCACGGCAAACCGATGCTTGGAACCGGGCTGCCAGGATGGGATTCCTTCCGCTGCGTCGGGACTCGGTCTTGGCAGCCCTTTTTACTCCCGTTCTTCCATTCGTGAAGGGGAATCAGCTTTAGATTATTTTGTTGTACGGAGGAATGATCATGAACGAAACTTTAACATCGCTCATTACCTATCCCGCGCCTGACGGTGCGGCCTTAAACGATGATTTCTCGGTCCGTGTCAGGACGGAGGAGGGGAAATACCAAGACCTGTTCACCTATCTGGTTCGGGTCGATATGCATGACGTGCGCGAAGCGTCGATGGCGACATTCGATTTTACCGGCGTTGTCGAGGTCGAGATCACGTATAGGAGAGAGGCGCTTCATCAAGTGGATATTAGGCCTTTGGCCAGTCACATCGATTTTAATTATGATTCCAATAAGATCTGGCTCCGGCTTGACCGGCCATGCAACTTAAGCATTGAGGCAAACGGAGACCGGTTTCACAATCTTCATCTGTTTGCCCATGCGCTTGAAGAAGATGCGCCCGATCCGGAGTCTTCCGACGTAGCCTTCATTGAACCCGGGGAATATGAGATTCAGAATAAAATCGATCTCCTACGGCATACAAGCCAAGCAGCAGGCCCAGCGAAACGCGTCATTTATTTCGGTCCCGGCATGCACCGATTCCAGGATGGGTTGTTCCATGTGCCGTCGAACGCCACGGTATACCTTGCGGGCGGATCCGTCATTATCGGTTCGCTTGTATGCGATCATGTCGAGAACGTCCATATTCGGGGAAGAGGAATGGTTTACTTGCGGGACATCGAGAAAAGCACTTACTGGCGGTCCGTGCAAATCAATTATTCCAGCCATATTACGGTCGAGGATATCATCTCCATCGATCCGCCCCACTACAGCATCCATCTGGGCAAATCGGAGAACGTTCGCATTCGCGGCTTCAAGTCGTTCAGCACGCGGGGCTGGTGCGACGGCATTGATATGATGTCATGTAAAAACGTCCTTATTGAGGACGTGTTTCTGCGCACCTCCGACGATTGCATCGCCATTTACGCCAGTCGCGGCGAATTCAAGGGCGATACGTCGAACGTACGGGTGAATCGCGCGGTTCTGTGGGCAGACGTTGCCCACCCCGTCATGATTGGTGTTCACGGTGATCACGAGGGGGAAGGAGATACCATCGAAAACATCTCCTTCCACCATATCGATATCTTGGAGCATCATGAGCCTCAAGACGGTTACTGGGGCTGCCTGGCTATCAATGCGGGAGATCAAAATACGGTTCGAAACGTATCCTTCAACGATGTGCGAATTGAGCCGTTCGAGCTTGGAAGGCTGTTCGATATACGGGTCTTCCATAACCCAAAGTACAATCCCGTTCCCGGCAGCCGCGTCGAAAATGTTTATTTCAACGATGTTTCCTATCAAGGAACGTGCGATAATCCTTCGGTGATTGCCGGATACGACGCGAATCGAAGGGTGACAGGCGTTCATTTCCGGAATTTGCTTATCAACGGTGAGCCTATCATGAACGCCGAAGCGGGCAATTTTCAATGCAACGAGTTTCAAAGCAACGTGACGTTTGAATAAACGCGGCTTGCGTGAACATTCATCGCAAATCGAATAGTGGCGTGATCGCAACTTATTAACAAGACCGGATCGTTTCCGTTCACGGAAACGATCCGGTTTTTTTTATGCAAAGACTTGATTTTCAGAAATCAAAGGTATATCATTGACCCATCAACCATTGATGGATCAATGAATTAAAGGAGGTCTCTAACATTTCTACATGTCATACAGAAGACCTGCTGTACTTGCTCATGCATCTGAATAAGCATATTGCGACTCGGTTTGAACGATGCGCTGGAGTTAGTCCTAATCGGCTGGAACTCCTCTGCAAACTAACGGGTGGCGAAATTAGCCAGTCGGATCTGCAGAAGGCAGTGTCTATTGATCCAGCTGCGGTGACCCGTCATGTTCAGCAGTTAGAAGCGGAAGGCATACTTCTGCGCACCAGATGTGAGAATGACAACCGGATAACGTTAGTTCAACTAACCGAAGCGGGCAAAAGTAAAGTAGCAGCGTTTAAGGCGGAGAAAGATCGATTTATGGAGGAACTGCAGGCAGACCTCACTGAATCCGAACGACTTGTGTTAGTTCAAGCTCTACAGAAGCTGAACAGCCAGATTCAACAGATGAAAGAACCAAGTAAGACCAATTAACTTATAGAGATAAAAGGAGAGAATATCATGACTGTAACTTCCCTAAACAATAATTATAAAGAAATTATTACATCCCGTCGGTCTGTGCGGGTATACGACCCATCGGTCAAAATCAGCCGTGAAGAAATGACTGAAATTTTGGAAGAAGCGACTTTGGCTCCGTCATCCGTTAATCTTCAGCCTTGGAGATTTCTTGTCGTTGATAGCCCAGAAGGAAAAGCAACGCTTGAAGAGCTTGCACCAGGCAACAAAACACAAGTTTCAACTTCTTCCGCAGTCATTGCTGTATTTGGGGATATGAACGCATTCGACAATGCAGATGAAATTATGGGTACTGCTGTGGAACGCGGTTATCTGCCACAAGAGATTAAAGATCAGATGATGGCAAACTATACCGATCTGTTCGGACGTATTCCGGCACAGGCTTTCCGTGAAATGATCCTTATCGATAGCGGCTTGGTTTCCATGCAGCTTATGCTTGCTGCTCGTGCCCGTGGATATGACACCAACCCAATTGGTGGATACGACAAATCCCGAATTGCAGAAGCATTTGGTATGGAGAAAGAACGTTACGTGCCGGTAATGCTCATCTCTGTAGGTAAAGCTGCCAAAGAAGCGCGTTTGACGACTCGTCTTCCTATTGATCGTATTGCAGAGTGGAAGTGAGGTCATAGCGATGATTATTATTCATGCAGAAATGAAAGTAAACCGTGAACTAGAGGCAGAATTTCTGGAATCCGTAAAAGAACTTATTGAGGCGTCCCGTGCAGAACAAGGAAATGAATCTTATAAGCTGCTCAAAGATACGGAGCAGGATAACACGTATCTTATGGTTGAACAGTGGAAAGACCAGGAAGCTCTGGGGCTCCACAATGCGAGTAGCCATTTTCAGGAGTTTGTAGCTAAAGCTCCAAAATACTTGACAGCTCCGCTAAATGTGCAGGCATATGCAGGCCAACTGATCAACAAATAATGAACGGACTACAGATCGTATTGAAAAGCCAACTCATATAGTCATACCCCTGTCAAGTAGACAGAACTAAAAAAGACAGCTTTAAGCAGCAACCGTTTCTCGGTTCCACCGGGAAACGGTTGCTTAATTTTTCTGGATTGGCGATATGAATTCCCTCTTAACAGATGTCTTTGTCCTCTTGTCTACTAGAAGGGGATACTACCCGCCAAAGGCGGTTTTTTTATTGGTTGTGGGAATTTAGAAGTCATAACCAACCGCTTTTTTCACATAAAATGTACAAGCTTTGGATTTGTGGGCGGGAGTGAATGCGATTGAATGTGAATTTGTTGATCAGCTACATTATTCTGGGATTAACTTTGGCTGCTCCCATCGGGCCCGTGAACTCGGCCAGGCTTGATAAAGGCATCAAGAACGGCTTTTGGCATGCCTGGGTAGTCGGAGCCGGATCCATGCTGGCAGATGCAGCTTTTATGTTGTTCATTTATTTAGGTCTCGTTCAATTTCTCAATATTCCGATTGTTCAGATCTTTTTGTGGCTCTTTGGCGGATTCGTTCTGATTTACAGCGGGGTTGAAAGCATAATGAAAGTGAATAAATTGAAAATCAGTTCGGCAGCGAGAAAAAAGGATTCGTTGTTAAGCTGTTTTTTGCTCGGATTTTTCATGTCCATTACGAGTCCTTTATCGATTTTGTTTTGGCTGGGGATCTATGGCTCCATCCTGGCGAAGACCGCCTCAGCGTTCGGGACGAGCCATTTGCTGTTGTATAGCAGCATGATCTTTTTGGGCTTGACCCTCTGGGATCTATGCGTTGCCGGTTTAACGACAGGGCTTCGTCGCTTCCTGAATGAAAATATGCTGACTGCGATTTCGGTCATATCGGGAATTTCTCTGATCGGTTTCGGCGTGTATTTTGGTATTCAGGGTATTCTTGCTTTAACAAGATAACCGGAGTGGTTATCTGCCCAATTATGTTCAATATACATTGGACAAAGCGACAGTATTGAAAGGTAAACATACACTGTTCTCAGTCAATTAGGCAGAAGTTTACATTTCAATATGTTGTGAAGGGGATAAGAATACTTGCTGAGATCTATCTTGATTCCTGAGCGTTACCAATCCAGGCTAAACAGGCTAGAAACGGCCGTCGCCATACAAAAAACCAAATCGTATTTTAAGACAGGGTTTGAGAAGGCACTCCGCTTAATCGAAGTCTCCTCACCCGTTATGGTAAAGGAAGGCACAGGCATTAACGACAATTTGAACGGTACGGAACGGACCGTATCTTTTGATGTGATGGATATGAAGGAAGGCAGAGTCGAAATTGTGCAATCCCTTGCGAAGTGGAAACGGTCGGCTCTCGCCCAATACGGCTTTACGAACGGAGAAGGTTTATATACCGATATGAAAGCGGTCAGACGGGATGAAAACATGGATAATCTGCATTCGATCTACGTCGATCAGTGGGATTGGGAAAAAGTTATATGCGACGACATGCGTACCCTCGGCACCTTAGAACACGAAGTTGTAGGAACATCCCGCTCCTATAAGTAGCAAAAAAGAAAGGGTATCTTACTAAGAAGATATCCTTTCTTTATTCATTGCTGATGGTGTTGGTCTGCATCTTATTCCATATCTTAACCATGATCAGCGTCACGATAGCCACTAGCGCAGCCAAAATCAAACTGACGAAAAAACCGGGCCGAATGCTCTTCTCCATGATGGTTCCGGTTACGGCACCCAGCAGTAGAATGATGCCGATTCCACCCAGAATCATATCCCACATTCTGACTTTTAGAATTTTGTATGCCGAAATGATTATGAACGACCAATTATACATCTGCAGGATGCCGGCCGCGGTTGTAATATATTCGTATATTTTTCCGGGCAATAGGAGTGCCGTGACGATTGAAGCGGACAGTCCGACCGCAGCAAGCACCAGCGAAGGGAGTGGCAGCTTCCGGAACTTTTCCAGTTTCTTCGTAAAGATAATCGGTGCATCGCCGTCCTTGGCCATCGTCACAAGCAAATTCACCACGGCAAACAAGGAGGCGCTCATCGTCGAGAATCCGGCCATAATGATCGCTCCATTGAATACATGGGGGAAGAAAGTCAGCGGATAGCTGGATAGCGCTGTAACGAATGGGCTTTCTTTCTCGCTCAAGAGTTTGTAGGAAACCATGAAGACAGCAAGCCCGATGGATATCATGTAAATCACGGTCAGTCCAATGAGCATGACTTTTCCCGACTTGGGAGCATCCTTCTTGTTTTTGAGCTGCATGGACATCAAACCGATAGTTTCAACACCCCCATAAGCATAGAAAGCATATAAGAGCGAGGACCAGAATGCGGCAAATCCGCCGGGGAACACTTGTCCAATCGAATCGGGAAAACCCGGTCTGCCATCGCTCCCCCCGCGAATCCAGCCCATAAGCGCAGCAGTAGAAAGAAGGATGAACATGAGAATCGCCGCGGTTTTGATGACGGCTAATACATTTTCCACCTTGTCGAAGCCTTTTGTACCAAGCAGAACGACGGCAATCGATAATACGGCATAGATGGCTGCAAATATCCATAGCGGAATATCAGGGAACCAAAACTTGGTCAGGATGGACAGAGCCGTCAGCTGACTGCCCATGATTAGAATTTTCGTGCTCCAGTAATTCCATGCGCTTCCGAAACGTGCCCACCGCCCAAACGCTTTTCCCGCATAATAACAAAAGGATCCCTCTTGAGGATCCGCCGTCGTCATTTTGGCCAAAAAATGAAAGACGATATAGGTTCCTATGGCAGCGATAAGGAATGATAAAACCATGGAAGGTCCCGTCAGCTTAATACCTATGCCGGAACCTAGGAAATACCCCGTACCAATCGTACAACCGATGCCAAGCAGTGAAAGCTGCCACCACTTTAAGCTGCCTTTATTGCTCTTTTGATCCGACGATGTGGAATCGTTCGGTCCTGCACACCCAGGTGAATCCATAGCACATGCCTCCTCTATGGTTAAAATGTTCATGTGTCGTACGGAGTATGTATCTGGGGCTATCTATTATTTTGACGGTCCAGACTTATTCAAAAGAAAAATGCGATCGCCAAATCGTCCGTATATTCTGGACAAAAGAATCCACAATATGAAGGGCATATAATAACTTTAGGAGGTACGAGAATGCAATTCGAACAACAAAATCACCAAAACATGGAAACCGGTATGATTCCACAACAATTGAACCATGGCGGCCATGAAATGTTTGATGTCCACGAAGTATTGGCAGGGGCCATCAACACCATGAACACGTATACCATGCTGAGCGGGCATGTACAGGATCCGGAGCTACGGGATATCTTGCAGCGCCAGAAACAATTTATGGCAGATGAATATAACATCACGTTAGAGTGTTTTAAATCCGGACAAGATCCATCAAAGCCTACGCAGAGCTATAAAATGAAGCAGGGTAATGACTTTATTTACGGCATGAAACCAGGCCAACCGAAAAAACCGATGCAATCCACGGCCGAGATCAACGATGAAACGATTGCACTCAGCATGTTAAACGCAGTGAAATCGGGTGCTACGATGAAAACCAATGCTGCCATGGAATCTACGAATCCGGTCGTGCGCCGCGTGCTTGCCGATTCCTTGCCTAACTGCATTGAAATGGCTTATGAGATTTCGCTATATCAAAATAAGCATGGCTACTACCAAGTGCCGCAGCTGCCTCAGCAAGATATGCAGTATATGCAAAATAGTTACGCCACCGCACCGATGCAGCCGCAAATGCCTGGCAAAATGGCCCCTCACTAATTACCAAAGCGCCACGTCCTTAGGGACATGGCGCTTTTTAGACCTTGGGAGTTAAACCAATCGGCGCTGGAACGGCCAGCCTGAATCAATATTTTTTGCAGGACCTGACCGGTGGCATCGAGGATATCGGCGACGATCAGGAGGCGCTTGAGAAAATCGTTTCTCTTGACCCGGATCTCATCATTAGACCTTCCGATAAAAACTATGAGCAATTCGCCAAAATCGCACCGACGATCGTTATTCCCTGGGGCGCAAAGGATCTGTATGCGGAGCTGCGGGAATTCGGAGAATTCCTCGGGAAATCGGAGGAAGCGGAGGAAGCGATTCGTCATTATGAGGAGAAGCTTGCAGAGGCCAAAGCGGAGCTGAACGGAGTCGTGAAGGAAGGAGAAACGGTTGGCGTCTATGAGATTTGGGCGAAAAACTTCTGGGTGTGGGAGAGAGCTTTGGGCGCGGTACCCGAAACCTCTATTCGGGCCTTGGTTATCAGCCGCCAGAAGCCGTGAAAGAGCAGATCGTAAACAGAGGAGCCGGTCTGGACATTTCCCTGGAATCGCTGCCGGAGATGGCCGCAGATTATATGTTCGTGACGGTTTACGATGCGGACGGAGGCGGGGATCGTGCCCAGGAGATTTTAGAGAGCGCCATCTGGAAGTCACTTCCGGCTTACAAAAACAATTGCATCTACACATTGGATATCCATCAATTTTCGGCAGGCGATCTCATCTCGCTTGAGAAGCAATTGGAGATCCAGACGAATCTGCTCCTGGGCAGCGGGAAGTAGCTAGAAGATAAAGTATCGGAGGATAAGGAACAGCATCAGAAGAAGTCGCGAATCTTGCGGCTTTTTTTGTTGTGAAGTGGTTAGCACATGTCTAATCCCGGCGAAGAAGAACACGGATAACGGTAAAAATGGACTTCATCTCTCGTATGAAACAAAGTTAATGCTATGTTTCTTGGGCGTTTAGGTATTGTGGAGGATCTTCTCACTTTGTTAACAAGTTTAAATGGTTTATAATAATTAGATAATAGTAGATATTTTAATCTATCAATAATTATAATAGACTATAATATGGTGATAATTGACACAGAAAAGGTGTGTTTTCAGGGGACGCCTTGCTTTTTAATGGCAATTTTAGCAGGGACGCCTACCCTTTTTTCAAATATATGGGATAAGGAAGGTTTATAATGAGCAACATGGAGAAAAAAACAGATGTAATCTTAATTGGTGCCGGAGTTATGAGCGCGACATTGGGAGCCTTACTGAAAGAGTTAGTGCCTGAATGGGAGATCAAAGTGTTTGAGAAACTCGCAAGCGCGGGGGAGGAAAGCTCCAACGAATGGAATAATGCGGGGACCGGCCATTCCGCACTGTGCGAGCTTAACTATACATCCGAAAAACCTGACGGATCTATAGACGTTAGCAAAGCGATCAATATTAACGAACAGTTTCAGGTTTCAAGACAGTTCTGGTCTTATCTGGTAAGCAGCAATCTGATTCGCAATCCGCAGGACTTTATCATGCCTATTCCTCATATGAGTTTAGTGCAAGGCGAAAAAGACGTGGCTTTTTTGAAAAAACGTTTTGAAGCGCTGTCAAACAATCCGCTCTTTCAAGGGATGGAATATTCCGAGGATCCGGATCAGCTGAAGGAATGGATTCCGCTTATTATGGAAGGGCGTACATCGAATGAGCCGTTAGCGGCAACCAAAATTGACTCCGGGACGGACATTAACTTTGGCGCTTTAACGCGCATGCTGTTTGAGCACTTGAGAAGCAAAAACGTCGAGATCAACTACAGACATAGCGTCAAGGATATTAAACGTACACAAGATGGTTCGTGGAAAGTGAAAGTGCATGATATCGAGCACGGTAAAACCGAATATCATACGGCTAAGTTCATCTTTATCGGCGGCGGGGGCGGAAGTCTGCATTTGTTGCAAAAAACCGGTATACCCGAGTCAAAGCATATTGGAGGATTCCCTGTAAGCGGACTATTCATGGTATGTAAGAACCCGGAAGTAGTAGCGCAGCATCATGCCAAAGTATACGGAAAAGCCAAGGTTGGTGCTCCTCCAATGTCCGTTCCGCACTTGGACACAAGATATATTGACAACCAAAAAGCGTTGCTCTTTGGTCCGTTCGCCGGCTTCTCGCCTAAGTTCTTAAAAACGGGGTCGAATTTTGATTTGATAAGCTCCGTCAAACCGAATAATCTTTTCACCATGCTGGCTGCTGGGGTAAAAGAGATGGCATTGACCAGATATTTGATCCAGCAAGTGGTATTATCGAATGAAAAGCGCATGGAAGAATTACGCGAGTTTATTCCGAACGCCAAAAGCGAGGATTGGGAAATCGTTGTAGCGGGCCAACGCGTACAAGTGATTAAGGATACTCCTAACGGTAAAGGAACGCTTCAATTTGGTACGGAAGTGGTCAGTGCCGCGGATGGATCGGTCGCTGCCTTGCTCGGTGCTTCTCCTGGCGCTTCGACGGCCGTTCACGTTATGCTAGAGGTATTAGAGAAATGCTTCCCGCAACAGATGAAAGAGTGGGAGCCGAAAATAAAAGAAATGATTCCTTCTTACGGCATGTCACTTGCGAAGAATCCGGCTCTTTTTGAAGAAATTCAAGATTCAACTTCGGAAACGCTAGGCTTAAGCTTGAAAACACTGGTTCATAGTTAATACTAGACAGGTAGAAAGCGGCAATTAAAAAGACACATGGGGCGCTTTTACTGAATAACGCACTACTAAGGATAATTCCATATACCTATCGGCCAAATGGCCAAATCGAAGCGGTTCATTATTGAACCGCTTTTTTATGCTATTTAACAGCAAGGACACCACTGATAACAATATTTCGGATAATATTGAAAGTTTGCAGGATATTATGAATGGGCCAAGCCTCTTATAATGAAGTGAAGAAATTGATAACACTTACATAACGATCATAGGAGGCTTATCCATGAAAATTACCCGGCATCCGGAAAATCCGATCGTAGTGCCTGGACTCTACGATTGGAGAAAGGTGACGGTATTCAATCCGGCCGTCATTATTGATAACGGAAAATTTTATATGATTGAACGGACGGCGGGATCCCTGACTCCCTGCAAAAACTACTTGGGTCTCCTGGAGAGCACGGACGGCGTGCATTTCACCCATGTGCTGGACGAGCCCGTCGTAACACCGGACCAGCTGGGATTTCCTTACGGCAGCATTCAGGACCCGCGAATCGTCAAAATCGACGATACCTTTTATTTGAACTATGCATTGCGTCCGTGCGCCATGAACTATTACCCGACGGGAGCCGGCATCCCTGAACGCTCGATTCCCGAATACCCAGACGGCTGGGGCGAAGAGGAAGGCCATTGGCTGACGCGCTCCGGGATATTGACCTCCAAGGATCTCATTCACTGGGAATACCTATGTGATACGACGCCGCTAGATATTAATGATCGCGACAACATTCTGTTCCCGGAGAAAATCAACGGCAAGTATGTGCTGCTTCGCAGACCGGAAGAATATGTAGGGGAGGAGCACGGTACCGAAAAAGCAGCGATGTGGATCAGCTACTCCGATGATTTGGTGCATTGGGACGAGCCCAAGCTGCTGGCAAAAGCCGAAAACAACGACTGGGAGTACAAAAAAATCGGCGGCTCGACGCCTCCGGTACGAACGGACAAGGGCTGGCTGGTGCTTTACCACGGCGTAGACCAAGATACGGTGTATCGCGTTGGGGCCTTGCTGCTGGATCTGGAAAATCCGGAGAAAATCATCGCCAGAACCCGCCGGTTCATTATGGAGCCGGAGACGTATTATGAGAAGTTCGGCTATCAGATTCCGAACGTCGTTTTTCCGACAGGCAATGTAGTCAAGGACGGGCTTCTCTATATTTATTATGGTGTGACGGATACGGCGATCGCGCTCGCAACGGTTCCTTTGGATGAGTTGGTAGATTATATTTTGAACGAACCGCAATAACGCAGGGTTAAGGCGTGGCAGAGTTAAAATTGGTTTCTCCGCCACGCTTTCTATAGAACCTAATATGTAAGCGATACCATTAATTTGGAAATTTGTAAAGTTAATGTCATCAATATTGACGTATATCAACAAAATTGTGCATTATATAAATTCCACCTATTCAAAATAACTTAAAAAAATTAGATGAAATCGTTTTTTTAATGGATATTGAGATCTTCAGCCCGATTGTATAATAAATATATCTTATATTGTCAAATATGAGAACATTATATGTAACATATATAGAGAGGGGTATACGAACATGAAAACGTCTAAGAAGCTTAGATCGATGCTGCTCACTGGAACAGCTGCACTGCTGCTCATGTCAACGGTGGCCTGCGGTTCCGGAGAGAAAGATGCTGCCGAACCGGAAAAGGTTACTTTGAACATCATGCATCCATGGACTTCACCGAACGTGGATAACGAGGTGTACAAGGAGCGGATCGCCGAATTTGAAAAACAGCATCCCGACATTATCATCAAGCAGGACGGGGTAGCGGCAACCGAGTATAAAACGAAACTGCGAACGCTGGCTGCCGCCAATAACCTGTCGGATATCAATGTCGTATGGCCCGGTGCCGATCTGGCTCCTCTGGTAGCCGGGGATCTGCTGATGCCGCTGGATGGCCTGATGGACAACTGGAAGGATATTTTGCCGGAGGACGCATTGGCCGGGTTTAACCAGAACAACAGTCAATTTGCCGTGCCAACCAAACAAACCTTCGTGGATATTATTTATTACAACAAAGAGATGTTCGCAAAGGTCGGTTACGACCAATTTCCGGCTACTTACGAAGAGTTCATCGATGCGGTGAAAAAGCTGAAGGAAGCCGGCATTACGCCGATCTCCCTGGGCAACAAAGAGAAATGGCCGCTGCAATCGTCCTTCTTATCGATTATCGGGGACCGTTACGTAGGCAGTGACTTCTTGCAGAAAATCCTGAACAAGGAAGCCAAATTTACCGATCCCGAATATGTGAAAGCGATTGCCGTCATTGACGAACTCGCCAAGCTGGAGGCATTCAATACGGATGCGAACAACATGGATTCCGTGCAGGGTCAGGATTACTTCATTCAAGGCAAAGCAGCGATGCATATCTCTTCTTCTACCGTTGACGGAAGAATCCGCATCAACAACGAAGAAGGGGACAAATTCGGCATTGCGCTCTTCCCAAGCGTTCCGGGCGGTTCCGGTGATCCGGTGAAAAGCGCGGGCGTCGTTCAGTACGGCATAGCCATCAAAAAAGGATTGAGCGATGAAAAGAAAGCGGCGGCCGAGGAATTTATCAAGTTTTTTGTTAATGAGGACTTATACAAAGATCTGATCAGTAAAGGCGTTGTCGTACCGGCTAACGTGGAAATCCCAGAAGATGCGAGCCCGTATCTCAAGGAAATGCTGGAGCTGACAAACAAGGGAACGGCGCCGGTGTTCGACAGTGTCATTCCGACGCAAGTAACCGACGTCATGCAAAACGGATTGCAGGCTCTAACCATCGGCAGAGGTACGCCGGAGGAACTCGCCCAAGAGGTGCAGGAAGCTTTCGACAGCATGAAATAAGCCGACAAATTTCCCTAGGTCAACATTATGATGGCACAAAGAAAAACCCGGCAGCGGGTTTTTCTTATTAAAGGCAGAAAGAAAGGAGTTACGCCAATGCATACGCTTAAGCATACGAAATGGGCTATTTTCTTGGGCTTGGCGCCAGCACTCATTATCTATATATGTATTGCCATATTTCCCATCGGCTTATCGGTTTATTATTCATTAATGAACTGGGACGGGATCACGCCCATGCGTTTTATCGGGCTGGACAATTTCGTGGATATTTTCAAGGACGATATCTTTTGGCTGTCCGTTAAGAACAACATCATTATCATGTTTACCGGGATAGCGGGTCAGATCCCGCTTGGCCTGCTGCTGGCCCTGCTGCTGAATCGAGGGCTCAAGGGCTCCAGTTTCTTCCGGACGATCGGATTCCTGCCCGTGGTCATATCATCGGTCATGGTATCCCTGATCTGGGGCATGGTGTACAACACGGAATACGGGATGCTGAATAACCTGCTCAGCGTTTTGGGTCTTGAGAGCTGGCAGCAGAATTGGCTGGGCGATCCGTTTTGGTCCATGATTTCTATCAGCATCGCTTATATATGGCAAAACTGCGGATTGTATATGATTATTCTTTTGGCAGCTTTGCAGAACATCCCCGATGAAGTCAATGAGGCGGCTGCCCTGGATGGGGCGACCGGACTAAGCCGGATCATGCGTATTACCATTCCGATGATTCGGGGAACATTGCTCGTCTCCGTTGTCTACAGCATCAGCAATTCGTTCCGCGTGTTCGATCTGATCCAGATCATGACGGGCGGAGGACCGGCACATGCGACGGAGGTTATGACCGTGTATATGTATAACAACTCATTTATGAATATGAGATTCGGCTACGGCAGCGCGGTATCCGTATTGATTCTGCTGTTTAGCCTCATCGTCATCACGATCGTAAATCGATTGGCAAGAGAAAAAGAATAGAAGGGAGAGGGAGGAGATGTACAGACAAACGAAATGGTTCCATTTATCGGCATACACTTTTTTGGGGATATTCGCTATTATTAATATAATCCCTTTCTTTTGGATGATCGTAGATTCGTTCAAAACCGAGCAGGAATATGCGGCGAACCCGTTCTCCATACCGACTGAACTGCAATTCTCCAATTACGCAAAGGCGTGGGAAGTGGCAAATATGGATACCTACTTCCTTAACAGCATTATTGTAACGGTCGTGTCATTGATCGTGACGGTCCTGCTCGGATCGCTTGCGGCGTACTTTTTAGCCCGGTTCAATTTTAAGCTGCGCGGTGCGACTTACGCGATATTTCTGCTGGGCATGGTCGTTCCGATCCACGCGACCTTGATTCCGATTTTCTTGATCATGCGGAATCTGCATTTGCTGGATACCCACTTATCGTTGATTCTACCTTACACGGCCTTCCACTTGTCGTTGACGATCTTTATTCTGGAAGGCTTTATGAGAGGGTTCCCGAAGGATTTGGAAGAGTCGGGCGTCATGGACGGTGCGGGTGTATTCAAGATTTTCTGGTCGATCATTTTGCCGATTACGCGTCCAGCGATTTCAACCGTCGTGATTTTGAACTTTATCTATAATTGGAACGAGTACTTGTTCGCACTCGTCTTGATCAGTTCGTCGTCGCTGAAAACATTGCCGCTGGGGCTCGCCAACTTTGTCGGCATTGAAACGGCCAGCCTGACATTGCAAATGGCTGCACTGACGATCGCGCTTATACCGATCATTATATTTTACCTGCTCCTGCAAAAACAGCTCGTTAACGGCATGACGGCAGGCGCAGTCAAAGGCTAATCCGGTTACTGTTCAACATCATGAAGACATCGAAAGAGGGAATGAATATGCGTAGCGGCTTTGGCTGGATCGGGAATTATGGTCTGAAACAGAAGGCTCTGGTCATTTTCCTCTTTTTTGTCATTCTGCCTACGCTTGGGGTCGGCGTCCTGGCCCAAGACAAGCTGAGCGAAGTGCTGCGCAGCCAATTTATTCAATCAAGCCAGCGCAGCCTGGAGATCGTAACGAACCAGTTGGAAGAGCAAACGACCATGATTGAGGATATTGCCGATTATTTGATCCTCAGCAATGACATGCGCCAATATTTGCGGCTGAACCCACCGCCCGAGAGCGGGAGAGCAGAGCAGTTGAAGCAAAATCTCGAAGGATTTCTGACGTTTCAGTTGATGTCCAAAAACTATATCAAATCGATATCAATCACCGGCTTTAACGGCAATTCCATTGAGATGGGCGAGCCGATTCACGGCAACGAAGAGTCATGGAATCGCCTTGCGGACGAGCATAAAGGCGGGATCGTATGGAGCAACGGCTATCCTTCAACCAGCGGCTGGTATGGAGAAGTAAACCTCGTCTCATTGTTCCGTGTGCTGAATTCCTATGACGAGATCACATTGCCGCTTGCCCGGCTTGTGATCCGCATGGATGAAGCCAGTATACTCAAACAGCTGCAGCGGGGGTTGACGCGGGACGAGGGCATGGTGTTCATTGTAGATTCGGAAGGTCAAATCGTACTGCCCTCCAAAGAATTGCTATCCTTGAATATCGGCGACGGGAAAGCGATTACGGATATCGTAACCGCTGGTACGATGGGCACTTCCACTTACCGCCACGACGGGGAAGCGTATTTGACCTTTCATCAACGGATGGAAAACACCGACTGGACTATCGTTTCCATGGTGCCCAAGGCTGCGCTGGATCAGGATATACGAGGCGTAAGAATTCTGATGCAAGTCATTCTTGTCGGCATTCTCCTATTGGGTTTATCGGCCTTGATCGGATTCCACTATACGATCATCAGGCCGATTCTGCGCTTGAAGATTGAGACCAATCGCGTAAAGCTCGGCGATTTCTCCGCGAGGGTACCTATTCGTTCCAAGGACGAGATTTCCGAACTGAATCGCAGGTTTAACGATATGGTATCCACGATTCAGGAACTGATCGAGCATAAATACAAGCTGGAACTGCGGGAGCGCGAATCCGAGCTGCGTTTGCTGCAGGAGCAGATGGACCCGCATTTTCTCTATAATACGCTGGATATGATCCGCTGGACCGCCAGGCTGGAGAAGGCCAGCGAGTCCAGCCAGCTCATCGAAATTTTGTCCCGATTCTTGCGTTCCAGTCTGAACAATGGTCATTACGAGACCAGTCTCGCTAAAGAAATGGAGTTCGTGCGCTCCTATTTGTATTTGCAGCAGAGGCGGCTGGGTCAGAAACTGAAATACGCGCTGTATATGGAATATGATCTGGCGAATTCGCTTACTTTGAAGGCTACCATTCAGCCTTTGGTTGAGAATTTTCTTAAACATGGCATAGATCGGTGCGAGCCGGCAGCGAGAATATCGGTCATCGCGTATAAGCGGGAGGATGAGATTTGGATCGACGTGCAGGATAACGGCCGCGGAATGGACGATCTTACTTTAGAGGAAGTCCGGGAATCCCTTCGAAACGGGGTTCAAGCCGGTCACAAACGAGGTGCGCTCAGCAACATTCATGAACGTCTATACCTATATTTCGGAGAACGCTACGGACTGGAAGTGATTGAGGCTTCACCTCAAGGAACCTTGATTCGCCTCAAGCTCCCATATTCTGAAACCTACGGTGGTGAATCGTACGATGCAACACGTGAAGACAGTAAAAATGCTGATCGTTGACGATGAACCCGTGATCTGTCAAGGCTTGCACTATACCATTGACTGGGCGGATTATGGAGTCGAAGTCGTCGCGGAGGCTTATGACGGCCATGAAGCTTTGCAGGTGGTGAAAGAGCACGGGATTGATCTGGTTCTTACCGACATCCGTATGGAGGGAATGGACGGGCTTCAGCTTGCTAAAGAGCTGAAGCGCTGCCACCCTCAGATTCGGGTCATCATGATCAGCGGTTATGAAGAATTCGAATATGCGCGCCAAGCCATCAAGCTTGATGTAACCGATTACTTGCTGAAGCCGGTCGACATTGACGAATTGGTGGCGGCCGTGATCGGAATCGTGGAAGACATTCGCAGCAAGGATACCCGTGTCAACAGTCCAACGAAGGATGCGGAGCTTTGGCTTTCCGAGATGGCCGCGCCTTATGAAACTTCTTTAGCCAAGTCGATACCTCCATATCTGTTAAACAGTGCCGAATATAAACTCATAGCCACGCAGCTGGAGAAGTTCTCGATCCTTGCGGCTTCCCAGACGGAACAGGAGTTTACGATGCTGCAGCGTTTGTGGCTCCAGACGGTTCGTGAAAGCTTGGAAAAGAGTGATATCCGTCAAGTATCCGTGCTTGTGCATAAAAATTTGCTGATGACCCTGCTGATGACGGATCAACCGCGCTCGAAGCGGCAGTGGGATGAAATCCTGCAAACCATGCTGGAAGCTTGGCCGGAAGAGCATCGCTTGTATGGCGCGGTATCGGATGCTTACGCTTCCCTGGACCAAACGGCAGCCATGTGCGCGGAGTTGCGCGCGTTACTGCCTTATTATGCCTTGGAGAAGCGCTCCTTGCTGGATCGCGAATATAAGACTGAGGTGGATAACGGCCGGGCCATGCACGATTTCGACAGTGCCGAGATGGTCTCGAAACTGTCCGTGGCATTATTCAAGCAGGATGCCGATATGCTGGAAGAGCTTATCGACGGCATGTTCCGATTATTCCTGGATCAGCGCTACCTGTTGACGGATATGGTCAAAGTGTGTGATGAACTATCCATCATGCTGCGGCAGCGACTTCGTCAAAGCGGCCTGACCCAGCTGGAGCATGGTCTGGAGCGAACGATCGACCTGGAGGTGTTCAATCATCCCGATGCGATCCGGCAGGCGATATCCACGGAAGTGTTTGACCTGCTGCAGTTGATCGACAAGGTTGGCATCGATAGATCCTTCTGGATCATTGAGAAGGCCAAGAAGTATATGGCGGATCATTATCTGAGCGACCTGAAAGCGTCGGAAGTGGCAGCGTATTTGAAAATTACGCCGAGCTACTTCAGCAATATTTTCAAACAAAGCACGGGAAAAAGCTTCAGCGAATACATGAACGAATTGCGCATCAACGAGGCCAGAAAGCTGCTGCTGACGACGCAGGACAAGGTGTTTGAGATTGCGGACCGCGTCGGCTACAAAGAATACAAGTATTTTGTATCCGTCTTCAAACTATACACGGGCATGACGCCCAAGAAATATCGGGTCTTGAATATCAAAGAATGATCAGAAGCATGACGACCAGGATGGAAGGAGTATGGGGAATATGGAGAAATATCGGAATGCTGCGCTCCCCGTAAATGAGCGTGTAGAGGATTTGTTATCCAAAATGACGCTGAGGGAGAAGGTTGGGCAGCTGAATCAGCACTTGTACGGTTGGATGGCTTATCGTCGAAGCGAAGGAACCGAAACGGAGTTTGAACTGACCGACTTATTCAAGGATCATGTCGAGTGGGGGGCCGGCATGGGGGCACTGTATGGACTGTTCCGGGCGGATCCCTGGTCCGGGGTGACCTATGAGAACGGGATTCCTACGCAGGACAATGCGAAGGTAGCGAATGCGATCCAGCGCTATGTGATCGAACACAGCCGGCTGGGCATTCCCGTCCTGCTCTCGGAGGAATGCCCCCATGGACATCAAGCGCTTGACGGAACGCTTCTGCCCGTCAATACGGCCATCGGTTCCACCTGGAATCCCGAATTAATTGAACAAGCCTATTCCCAGGTAGCCTCCGAGATCCGCAGCCGAGGCGCGCATTTAGGGTTGGTTTCGGTACTGGACATCCTGCAGGATCCAAGGTGGGGACGTTCCGAGGAGTGTTACGGAGAAGACCCTTACCTGGCTGCACGAATGACGGAAGCGGTTGTGTTTGGCATGCAGGGAAGAAACCCGGAAGAATGGGAAAAACCGGACAGAGCGGCTGCCGTCCTCAAGCATCTCTGCGCTCAGGGAGCGGGGCAGGGTGGTCGCAATGCAGGACCTGTTCCCGTTGGCGAGCGGGAGCTTCGCGAAATTCATTTGCCTGCCGCGGAGGCGGGGATCAAGGCAGGAGCGGCTGGTGTCATGGCGGCCTATAATGAGCTCGACGGCATTCCGTGTCATGCCAATGATAAGCTGTTAACCGGCATTCTGAGAGATGAATGGGGATTTGAAGGAATCGTCATGGCGGATGGAACGGCCATCGACCGGTTGGTGTCCATTACGGGAGACTATGAATCCGCGGCGGGTCTAGCCCTGTCATCCGGGGTTGATCTTAGTTTGTGGGACAAGTCCTTCACAACGCTTGAACAAGCGGTGAAACAAGGGAAGGCCGATATGGAGAGCATTGACCGCGCGGTGGCTCGAGTACTTCGGCTTAAATTCCGATTGGGACTGTTCGAGCACCCATACGTTGACGAAGGCTTGGCAGCTACAAACGTCAACAACGCAGCCGCTAAAGACTTGAATGCATCCGTCGCGAGAGAAGCGGTTGTACTGCTTAAGAACGACAAAGACGTACTGCCGCTGAATGGCGGCAGCATCAAACGACTGGCGGTTATCGGCCCTAACGCGGACAGGCTCTACAACCAACTTGGGGACTACACCAGCGTTCAGCTCGAGGGCAGCGGAGTTACGGCGCTCCAAGGCATTCGGATGTCTGCACCTGCAGGTACAGACATCATTTTCGCTCCCGGATGCAGCGTCCGAGGCATGTCCACGCAGGGCTTGCCAGAAGCGATCGAAGCCGCCCGTTCCGCGGACGCGGTCGTGCTCGTACTCGGAGGCAGCAGCGCCCGTCAATTCGGAGATACGTTTGATAGTAATGGTGCAGCTATCGTAGCTGAAGGAGATCCGACGGAAATGGATTGCGGTGAAGGCGTCGATCTAGCCGATCTCCGATTAGGCGGCATACAAGAGCAATTGGTTCGGGAAATTCACGCGATCGGAAAACCAGTGATTACGGTACTCATTCAGGGACGTCCGCTGGCTATCGACGAGGTGGCTGAACTCAGCGATGCTTTGCTGTGCGCCTGGTATCCCGGCAGCGAAGGCGGCCGTGCCATCGGAGAAATTCTGTTCGGCCAGGTGAACCCGAGCGGCAAGCTGCCCGTCTCGATCCCGCGCTCCGTAGGTCAATTGCCGGTTTATTATAATCAGAAAAATGCAGGGCGCCCTCGCCCTTATGTCGATATGCCGTCCAAGCCGTTATATCCGTTTGGATTCGGCTTGAGTTACAGCACGTTCGATTACGGTTCTCCGACCATCTCACAAAAGGAAATGACGCTTGACGAGCTTCGATCCGGAAGTCGTGTCGAGGTGTACGTGGAAGTGAAGAACACCGGAAAGATGAAGGGGGACGAAGTGGTACAGCTCTACATACAAGCCGATCAATCCGGGATCACCCGCCGCCTGCGAGAATTGAAGGGATTCAAAAAGGTAGCGCTGGAGCCCGGTGATGTAACCACCGTCACGTTCGAGCTCGGCTTCGAGGAGTTGGCTATTTGGAATCGAAACATGGAATTCGAAGTGGTCCCTTGCAGAGTCAACATCGTTGCGGGAGCTCATTCGGATTGGGAAACCGGCGTTGTTGAATTAAAGTTAAAGTCCTAAAACATAGCTGAAACAGAAGGATATTCTTATACATTAGCAAGGAGCATCGATCATTTGGAGGCAGCATTTATGGCTGTCTCTTTTTTATCGTACAATGAGCGCTTTCGTTGACATGAGGAAGGAATTGGGATATGATTTTAGAAATCAAGGAAAACTTTATCGTTTTATTATTTTCCGAACAAGGAAGTGTACCTATTGAGAGACCGAATAGTTGAGGCGGCAAGCCATGAAATCAGGAGAAGAGGATTACGATTTACGATGGGTGACCTTGCCAAACGGCTGGGTATGAGCACGAAGACGCTGTACGGATACTTCCCTTCGAAGGATGTGCTTATTGCAACGATTCTTCATGATGCCATTGTCGAACTTCAAGAAAAAGAAAAGGAGATCATGGGTAATCCTGACCTGACTACACTCGATAAACTTAAGCACTGCCTCATCCTCATCCCGACTGATTTTCAGTTTATCGGATTGAACTTCATAACCGAGCTCCAGCGTTATTATCCTGATCAATGGAAGACGCTGGATCAATTTCTAAACAAACAATGGGACAGCATCACGGAACTATTTCATGAAGGAATCAATCAAGGATGGTTACGCCCTTTTAATACAAAAATATTTATTGATTTGTATGTAGGAGGTCTTTATCGATTAATTGAGGACTCGTCTGAGAATAAGAGCAGTATTACGCTTCATGAGGGTCTGCGGGATATGGGAGAGATCCTTTTATCCGGTATTATCAAGGAGGAAGGTTGAACAAGAGGAGAGAGCATGGATTGAGTAAAACATTAAAAGGTTTGTTTTTATTTACGGATATCGGATTTATTTTGTATTGGGTCGTCACCGCACTTGCGTTAATTCCCAAGGAATATTTATATAAGGATTATACCAATGAGCTGTTAGTGGTTTGGAATTGGTCGTTCTTCCCGCTGGATATACTCATTTCCATCACCGGAATGTACAGTCTTTACTTACATAATCACATGAATGTAAAGTGGAGAAGTTTTGCCTTAATATCGCTTATCCTGACATTTTGTTCCGGACTGCAGGCGATCGTTTTTTGGATCATGAAGTCCGATTTCGACATCATGTGGTGGGCGCCTAACCTGTATCTCATGTTATATCCTTTGTTCTTCATCCCAAAACTGCTTGAGACCAAGGAGCCGCGTTAATTCGCGGTTTTTTTTGTTTTTCGTATTACTGTATCGGATGAACATTCGATACAAATCTCTTCCGACATATTCTGCGCTCCAACGTAAAAAAAAGGGCTAAAGGACCATGCGATTCATCTAACTTTAAGTATTTTATACACGGGAAATTCTTGAGGTAAATGATAAACTCAATAGTGGATCCCCCACTTTCTGTAGAGAAGCAGAAACTTGAGTTGAATGAAGCGATGTTTCTGTAACAAGAGAGGAGGAATGTATCCTATAGCCATGACAGTAAAATGCCCGCTTGAACCATGTTTTTAGTACATTTTCGGCGGCAGTCCAATTTGATTCCTACTATTAATGGAGGTGTATTGATGGTTGACGTTCAAGGGTTGAACCATATGAAAAGGCATTTAAAAATTCTCGCGTCCGCAATACTTGCAGCTCTCGTGTTTTGTTTGTCCGGATTGCCGGCATTCGCGGCAACTCCTGAGAAAACGGTCAACGCTTCAGCAACGCTCGCCTACAATCTGAAGGGACTTAATCACAACGTGGCTGTTCAAAAAGCTTACATTGCGGATAAGTATCTGTATGTAACACAGCGCTCTAAGGGAACTTGCTATCTTTCAAGATTGCTCATTAACGGGAAAGACGCTACCTATGTAGATGAAATGACCGTCACGAATACCGGTCACTGCCAAACGCTGGATATGTATACGTACAACGGCGTCAATTACTTTTATTTCAGTTCAAAGGCAGATCCTTCGACGGACTATTACTGGTCGCTGCAGGTAGCAAGACTACAATATTCGGCCGGCAAAACGGTGGATTATACGGATTTGCATCGGTTTACCTATATGAATTACGCCAATAAAACGGGGGCAAGGCTAGGCGAGACCTACCGTGTGGATGGCGGCGGCAACAGTACTCATACGGTGTTCCGCGTACAAACAAAAGAGGGGACTGTAACTTGGTCCATTTATGACACAGTCGCACTCAATAAGCTTCTTGACAGCAATGAACAGGTGCGGATGGACAGCGCAGCAGCGGTGAACGCAGCGGTTGGCAGCTTTACGCAGTCGGGCAGTGGGATCGTAAGGCCAAACGGATCCTTCCAGGGGGCCGATATGCTGGGTCAGACGAAAATATATACATCAGGCGGAGCGGAAGGTGACATCCCGCAGATTGCCATGATGACAAACGCAGGGACATTCAAAACCCTCGTGAAAATCACGAATGTGGGAAACCATGAAATCGAGGGAGTGCAGACAAAGAACAGCAACGTTTATTTTACGATTGTGACGGACCCGGTAAACAAAAAAGATACGCAAAAAGTGTATTACGTTCCGGATAGCATATTTAATTAACTTCCACGCGGGTCAGCCTCTGAGAGCTGTAGCAACGGAAAAGTTAGCATCGTTCGGCATTCGACAATGAAAGGGAGAGTCGTCCATGAAAAAAGGCTTCATCTCGTTTATCGCTTGCTTGTTGTTTGTTCCCGTGTTTACAACGGGGGTGATGGCGGCTGGAAAAGGACAAGGCAAAGAAGTAAGCACGACCGTAATGTCTTACAATATCCATCACGGGGTTGGATTGGATGAGCAGTTAAGCCTGCAAAGAATCGCCGATGTCATCCGTGATTCCGGCGCAGAAATTGTCGGCCTTCAAGAAGTGGACCGGTACTACGGGGAGCGAAGCGACTTTCAAGACCAAGCGAAGGAACTGGCGGGTTTGCTCGGATATCACTATGCTTATGGTGCCAATCTTGATTTGGAGCCGGAGGAGGGACAGACGAACAAGCGTCAGTACGGAACTGCCATTGTTAGCAAGTACCCGATCCTTCGATCCGAGAATGTTTTGTTAAGCAGCTTCGGGAAGGAGCAGCGCGGTGTACTGCACGCTGTCGTAAATCTGAAGGGGATCCACGTCGATGTGTACAATACGCATCTTGGACTGGATGTCACCAGCAGAACGGCACAGGCGCAGGAAATCATTGACCTGGCGGCTTCTGCCTCTGAGGGACCGGTGCTGCTGATGGGCGATTTTAATGCGGAACCAGACAGTTCAGAGTTTCAGCTGCTGCTCGACAGCGGTTTATTCGTGAACAGCTTTCAGGGGATAAACGATGCCTATACGTTTCCTGTAATTAATCCGTCGGCAACGATCGATTACATTCTGACCTCTCCAACTGTTCAGCATTCGAATCAGCGCGTGATCCATACGGAAGCTTCGGATCATCTGCCCATCGCAGCCGATGTGTCATTCCAGCGTTAGGACCTTGGTGTGGGCTTAAAATTAGGTTCAAGCTAGACGTAAGCATGACATAAGAATCATGAGAAGGCTACCGCCAGGCATTTGCTTGGGGTAGCCTTTTTCGTATGGGGAGATGAATCGATATTCTTCCCTTTACAGTTTTTTTACCGTTCTGTCTATATCCACAAAATAGGTTATGCTACGATACAAGCACAAGGAGGGTGTGTGCATGATCACGTGGAGATTACCGCTGGTTGCATTGATGTGCTTGAGCATAACCATAACAGGGTGCATGCAGGGTGGCAAAGGGCAGGGCTCTGATCCTATATTTTCGTACTCAACGGTTTCGGATATGGCTGGTGCCGCAGAAAAGACAAAGCTGAAATTCTGGTCAACGGGGCGTCATGACGCGAACTATATCAAAGAGGTTATTTATCGTTATAACCAAGAGAATGCCGATCATATTGAGGTTGAGATGACTGTAATGGCAGATGATTTTTCCCAATCGCTTGATTTGTCATTTGCTAGCGAGTTATCACCTGATATCTTCACCCCGATCGATCTTGCTGAAATGACCCGAAAAGGCTATGTGGAGCCATTAAACGAATATTTAACGCCCGCGATTAGAAACAGGTTCGGGAAGCAAGCCTTCATCGAAGGATATAACGTGTTTGATCCCTTCATATACAGTCTTCCTAACAGCGGTTCAACCTTGCGGCTTATTTATAATGTGGAGCTGTTTGAGCGGGCCGGCATAACCTCACCTCCAAAATCGCTTGACGAGTTGGTGGAAGCGGCGAGCCGGATTACCGAAATTGGAAAGGCGGATGGCGTTTACGGTTTTGCGCTACCCTATAAGATTCCTGCCAGCGCTCTCGGACGCTCAGCCGTTCCGATTGCGGAAATAAGCGGAATTAGCGGCGATGGTTATGACTTTTTGACAGGCAACTATGATTTTACGGGCTTTATACCGATTATTAGCGCATTCCGGACGATGATGGAGAACGGCAGTACGCTGCCGGGATCGGAATCCCTGGACATCGATCCGCTTCGGGCACAGTTCGCCGATGGAAAGATCGGGATGTATTTGTCTTATTCTTCGGAACCCAGCATTTATAAGTTTCAGTTTCCGGCCAAGATCCAATGGGGAGCTGCTCTTCCCCCATCCATTGACGGAACCTATAAAGGAGTGATCAACCAGGGAGTTGGAGCGACGAGGTGGTTATCGATTAGCAGTCAGTCGAAGCACAAGGAAGAAGCTTGGAAGTTTCTCCGTTATATGTACAGCGATGAAGTGCTGATCGGGTATCAGGAGGCCGGACTGGGCATTTTATCGGTGAATGCGATAGCCGCGAAAGCCAGGAAACCCGACATCGAAGGCATCACCAGCTTTTTCCCAGGTGATTATGACGGGATATGGCCTGCATCGCCTCAAGGATTCAAACCAAAGGGAAGGGAGTGGGAGGACGAATTCGTAAAGTACATCATGATCGGCGGAGATCTGGATCGATTGGTTGAGGATCTGAACGCGCGTTACAATGCAGCATTAGATCAGGAACGGGCCGCCGGCAGAGTGAATATACAAGCTATTCCAACATTTGATCCGCTGCATCCTCAGGACGTCTCATGGCAAAGTGATTGATCATGTAAAACGAACAACTGCTGCCACAGCCGAAAATTAGAGACGGAGGATGTTGATCTATGCTCTACCGACTATCGTTCAGACGCCGAATCTGGATCGCATTTATGCTCATTGTCATTTTTGCGGTTACAACCGCAGGCGCGTTAAGCTACATGATCGCGGAGGAAGTTGTGAAGGACAACGCTTATCAGCTTAGTCAGGAAACGATTCATAAAACATCGAAGGTGTTGGATGAGAAGCTGAATCATGTCACGCAAGCGGTTTACTCGATGATGGTCAATACGGCTTACCGAAGAGCGTTAGGGATGGACAGCAGCTACTCGGAGACCGAGAATTACTATACCCATCTGTCCGGGCTGCAATCGACTTTTGTGCAGACCAAGCTGTATGAACCCATTATCGATTCCATTCTTATCGCCACGCGCGAGGGCGACTATTATCAAACAAGTCAGCAGCGTAACTTCTCCCATTCTTTCTATGACTCGGAGCTGTATACGCATATCAAAAGCGAGAAACGCAAATTATGGATGGCCGGTCATGAGGACCGTTTCTTTTCCAGCAGGGAGAACGTCATTTCCTTTGTGATGGAGGGCATACCTTCTCATTATATCGAAGATATTTTCGTTGTAGCGAATGTCAAAATCGACTCGATTCGATCATTAATTGCCTCGGAGGATAAAAATCGCAAACAATTCCATCTCCTGGCCTCATCCGATGGGAGCGATGTGTTGTTAAACGATTCCATCATCGCGGATACGCTGAAGCTTGAACCTAAATACAGGGAGGCCTTAACAGCTGAGCAGGGAAACTTTGAGTATTCGGACCAAGGTTATGAATACCTGGTTAACTTTACCAAGGTAGGTGGAGTGAAGGAGTGGACGCTGTTCAGCTTCCTGCCCAAATCAGAATTGATGAAGCCGATGGACAGCATTAAGTTGACCATTCTCGGGGTGATCACGGGATGCTTGCTCGTGTCGTTTGCTTTTGCGAATATGCTGACCCGATTGCTCATAAGACCGTTAAGTCACCTGCAATCGCTAATGAAACGGGTGGAGATGAACGATCTTAACGTTCGTTATGAAAGCGAATACAATGATGAGATTACGCAGGTCGGTTATCGCTTTAACCGGATGCTGGAAGAGCTTAATGAAATGTTTGACGTTGTAAAGCAGGCAGAGAAGGATAAACGCCAGTCCGAGATGAAAGCCCTGCAAGCTCAAATTGATCCTCATTTTCTATATAACACGCTTAACACGGTTTACTGGAAGTGCCAGTTGAATCAATTGGAGGATGTTCAGGAAATGGTGCTGTCCTTATCACAGCTGTTTCAGCTCGGCCTCAACCGCGGCAAAGAGATGACGACGCTTGAACATGAGCTGCTCCACGTGGAGCAGTATTTAAACATTCAGCAGAAATGCTATGAAACGCTGTTTACCTACAGCATCGAGGTTGATCCCTTAGTGGATATGCAGCACCCGATCTTAAAAATCATGCTGCAGCCGCTGGTTGAAAATTCAATCCTGCACGGATTTAACGATCGAAATGAGGGCGGGTTCATTCGAATTCAGGTGAAACAGGATAGCACCTATCTGTATTTCAACGTGGAAGATAACGGTATGGGGTTGAACGAAAAGAATCCAGCCGATCCGCATCTTCGACAACCGGCATCCTCGGCTACATCGGGTTATGCGTTAAATAATGTCCGATTGCGATTACAGCTTCAGTATGGAAGCTCGGCTGATTTGTACATGGAAAGCGAACCTAATGTATGTACCCGAGTTTCGATTATCATCCCCCGTTACCCACAACTCGAAGGGAGTTGACTCAAGCCGATGAGCGCAATAACGACAACGATATGCTTTATTGATGACATTCAGAGTGTCGTCGATGGCATATCCAAGCAAATCAATTGGGAACATCATGGGATATCCGTAAGCGGGACGGCTATCAATGGAGAAGACGGACTCCTGTTGATCACCTCGTGCAAACCGGATATCATCGTGACCGATATTCGAATGCCGAAGCTCGATGGTCTGGAATTGACCCGACGTGTCAAAGAGCTGCTGCCGCGCAGCAAGGTCATATTGATGACGGGATTCAGTGATTTCGAATATGCGAAGCAAGCGGTTCAGCTTGGGGCATTTGACTTCATAACGAAACCCTTTTCACTTGCTCATATCGAGGAAATTGTTGTAAAGGCCAAAAAAGAAATTGAAACGATACGAAACCAAGAGGATCATATCGCTGAATTAGAGCAGCGGGTTCAGGAGAGCATGCCGTTCCTGCGTCAGGAATTGTTCACGTTGCTGCTGCATCATAAGGTGAACGAACAGGAGGCGGGGCAGCGGTGGGAATATGTAAAGCCGGATTTGGAGTCCAGGCAATTGCTCGTCATGATTCTTGAAATCGACGGATTTGCTGACAAGCACCGAGATTCACCGATGAATGAACTGGAGCTTGCCCGGTTTGCATTGAAGAATATTACGGAGGAGACCATCGCTTTGTATACAAGGGGGATGGTATTCCGGGATTCGGCTAACCGCCTAGTCGCGGTATTGAATACACCGTTATCAGCTTCAGCGGCTGCCATAGCGGAGGCGTGCTGTCAGCATGTCAGATTATATACTTCATTAACGATATCAATAGGAATTGGCAGTCCCGTAACGTATATCCATGAATTGAACTCATCGTACGATCAGGCTTTGCATGCCCTGTCATACCATTTCTATACCGGAGGCAACGCGGTGATTTCATATGAAGATATAGCTAATACGGAAATCTCCTTGCCGCGCAGCATACGTACGGCAGAGCAGGAAATGGTGTTTGCCATACAATCCGGAAACGTCAACCAAGCCTTACTGACGCTCGATCATATCCTGACTGAGTTTACGGACAGGTCGCCGCTTCCGAAGCCGGAATACTTCATTAGCTTATACTATGAGCTGGCATATATGATGCTAAGGGCGATTCAAGATAAGGTACCCATGAATGAATTGTCCGATTTGAACATGATCGTTCGGGAAGGGCGGGTCAGCTCAGAGAGATCCTTAACGGACATGAAGAAGATTCTGCATAGCATCGTGACGCTAGGCTGTGAACGCATCGAGAATCAGAATCGCTCCGCCGCCGCAAAAATCATCCAGGAAGCCATTCATTATGTGAAATCCAATTTGCATCAGGACCTCAGCATTAGTACTTGCGCGAAGGCAGTTCATTTAAGCCCCAGTTATTTTGCCGGCTTGTTCAAGAAAGTGACGGGAATGGCATTTAGTCAATTTGTCACTCAAGAACGGATGGAGGTGGCCAAGCGGCTGCTCTTGGAGGATCGGCAAATCCAGGAGATAGCAGAATTGCTTGGTTATGTGGAGCGGCGGTATTTTACCGACGTATTTAAAAAATATACGCAGATGACACCAACGGAATTCAAACAGGCGCACATAAGAAACAACATTTCATTGTAATGGGAGGGATATCGTGACTACACGCATTGAGAATGCCATTGACTGGCCGGTGTTTATGTCGAGACACGATATGTTGTGGACAACGCGACCGATCAGCTGGGATGAAGGGGCTTTTCTTGGAAACGGCATGCTCGGAGCGATGATCTACAGTGAAGAACATCGGGATAAACGGAATGTACTGCGTTTTGTGCTTGGACGTTCCGATATAACCGCATCACGTCCGGGTGCAGAGGCTTTTCCGGTACGCGTGCCTATTGGCGAACTTGCATTGGAGCTGGAGGGTTGGATTTATCAGCCCTACGAAATGCGGTTGGAATTATGGAACGCGGAGCTCCGGGCGGTTATACCGACAACGAAGGGAGAAGTCAGAATTCGCGCGCTTATTCATGCATTAGCGCCTGTACTTGTCTTGGAGCTCGATGCAGATGAAGGTGAACTCCATGCGAAGCTGAAATGGTACGCCTATCCGGAAGTTGACCCAATTTTGAAGAACGCGGACGGGATCAATCTCAACCAGTATATACCTGATACCACCGTTCAGCATATAGAATCCGGTGAGGTATCGATCGGCATACAGGAATATGGAAGCGGGGATGGCTGCACTACGGCTTGGGTAACTCATCGTCCTGACCAGTATGAGCAGGGAGTGGGAAGCTTGCATCGTCAGATCTGCATCTTAACCGTAATGAATGGCACGGACGATTCCGTTCGTGATCAGGCGATACGGGAACTTCGGGCTGTGCCGAACTCAACCTCAGGCTGGGAAGCCTGGATTCATGCCCATCGCAGGTGGTGGCATCATTACTATCCGGAAAGCTTCATTTCCATACCGGATCAGCAGCTGGAAAGCTTTTACTGGATACAGATGTATAAGCTGGCGTCTGCAACCCGGGCGGACTCCTTCCCTATCGATAATCAGGGGCCGTGGCTCACATCTACGCCATGGCCTGGATTATGGTTCAATATGAACGTTCAGATGAGCTACTCTCCGATCTATACGGCGAATCGCCTCCATCTGGGCATGTCGCTGATTCGTTCCTTACAGGGGCAGCAGGACCAACTGATCCGTAATGCTCCCGAAGCTTACCGTGCGGACTCCGCAGGACTCGGTCGAAGCTCAAGCTATGATCTGGACAGTCCGGTCACGGATGAGGTGGGGAATTTAACTTGGGTGATGCATAACTGCTGGCGTCATTACCGTTATGCCATGGATGATCAAATGCTGCGAAGCTTGGTATATCCTCTTTTGCGGCGCAGTGTAGGTTTATATTTGCACCTTCTTGAGGAAGGACAGGACGGCCGCCTTCATTTACCTCCCACAGTCTCACCGGAATACGGGTCTTTCAAGCAGGTGAAGACAGCTGATTCTCATTATGATTTAGCGCTGCTGCGCTGGGGATGTGAAACCTTAATCCGCTTGGCGGATCAGCTTGGTGTTCATGATCCGCTGCACGGTCGCTGGCGTGAAGTCCTTGAGCGATTGGTACCTTTTCCGGTGGATTCATCCGGATATATGATCGGCGAGGGACAGCGTATGGAATTCGGACACCGCCATTTCAGCCATTTGATGGCGGCCTTTCCACTGCATATCGTCGGCGATACCGAAGAGGAGAAGGCGCTGATTCTTCGCTCGCTTCGGCATTGGATCGGCCTTGAAGGAGATTTGCGCGGATTCAGTTTTACCGGAGCCGCCTCCATCGCAGCCAAGTTAGGTTTAGGAGATGAAGCCCTCGCGTATTTGCGAAGCTTAATGCATCTCATTAAACCGAACACCATGTATAAAGAAGCGGGACCGGTCATCGAAACCCCGCTCGCCGGGGCGGAATCGATCCATGATATGCTGCTTCAGAGCAGAGGAGAGCGGATATACGTTTTCCCGGCAGTGCCTAAACCGTGGCCGGAGTCGGTATTCCATCAGCTGCGGGCAGAAGGAGGTTTCCTTGTTAGCGCCGTTCGGGAGGAGGGGCGCACGGCTTGGATACATATTTGCAGTCTTGCTGGAGAACCCTGCCGGATCGTAACGGATATGGTCACATCTTCGGACGACGGCCTGGTTATTGACATCGGGGGAATATCCAAGGAGTGTGTGATCCAGGCAGATGGGGTGATCGATCTAGCTTTGAAGCCTGGTGAGGAAGCCTATATTTACAGGGCCAATTGGAGCGGATCCACTCTGTTCCACATTTCGCCTGTTCCTGCTGAGATGGGCAAATGCAATCTGTTTGGCAGTCGCAAACCGTGGAGATTGTATGGGATTCCGCATTAAACCGTAATCAGTCATACCCCTGCAACCGTATTCGTCTTAAGAGCAGCCTTATCCCTATGAAGGCTGCTCTTGTTATCACAGGAGGCAATAAGGAGGAGGAAAATCACATGTTCAACATCCTTCGTAAATATAACTGCAGCGTCATTGTGGCATGGCTGTTCTCTTATGTCACCGTATTAATGGTGCCGATTCTGATCAGCTTTGTGCTGTATTCATTCTCATACCATCAAGTGAAGAGCGAGACCAATCGGGCAAACGAATTGCTTCTTCAGCAGATGGAGATGTCCATCGACAGCAAGCTGAAGAGTTTGGAGCGTTTAAGCCTGGAAATCGCACTGAACAAGGGAATTTCGGCTTTTTCCAGCGTGGAGTTACCCCTTCGTGATCCTCAGTATTACGATGTGTTCAACATTTCGGAAAGCCTGCGAACCTATAAAAATGCAAACGATTCGATTGAGGATATTTACGTGATGTATTTGAACAGTGATACGGTGATTTCAACGTATGGTCATACAAGCGGCAGGGGGCTCTATCAGAAGCTGAGGCAGAATGACGAAACCTCCTATGAGAAGTGGATGGGACTGTTCGAGCAAAGATATGTAAACGTTTACAAGTCTATGGAGTTTAAAGATGGCCTTCAGAGCTTCCCGGTGGTCGTATTTGCTCATTCTCTCGTATTTAATTCACCGGCCCAGCCCCCGGCAGTGGTTCTGTTCTTGATCAAGGATTCGAAACTAATCGAGAGCGTTCCCCGGCAAAAAGATGCCAGTATGTTCATTATAGATGCGGATAGCCGGTATATCGCCGCATCACGACAGGATCCGGCCGTACCTGCTCGTCTGAGTTATGAGCAGCTTCAAGGAGACAGCGGAATGATCTATATGGATTCGGACGCGGGGCAGTTCGCGGTTTCCTACATCACGTCCCAAGTAACCGGATGGAAATATGTATCCGTGCTGCCAGCGGCATTATTCAATGAGAAAATGAAAGATTTACTCCATCTGACATGGATCAGCATCGCCCTGAGCTTGTTTATCGGAGGTATGGTTACGGTATTGTTCTTACGCAGAAACTATATGCCGGTTCAAGTGATGCTGCAAAGTTTATCCAAGCAATTCGGTCTGAGGTTTGACGGAGGAGCCAATGAATATTCGTTCCTGCAGGGGACGATTCAGCAATATTTTCATGAAAAGGAAGATATGCAAACGGCGCTTCACAAACATCGCAATACAATCCGAGCGCATTTATTGCGGCGTCTGTTAAAGGGATATGCCGATCATGATCAGTCTCTCCATACAACGCTGCCTGCTCACGATATACAGTTTCAATCCGACCGATCTGTTGTCCTGCTGATATCGATCGATCATTATGGCAAGTTTGAACAGTTTGGCATTCGTGGGCTCCCGGATCAGAAGCAGCAAATGCTTTATTTCATACTAACAAACGTGCTTGAGGATACGGCTGCCGATGAAGCGCTTGTGTTCACGACAGAAATGAACGATGCGCTTGCTTGTGTCGTTAATTTCAAAGCGAGTTTGCCAGAGGAGCAAAGAGTATTGAATCGAATACTGGCTCAGGTTCAAGATTTCATGCGAAAGCATATCGAAGCAGAGCTTACGGTGGCTGTCGGCCAGGTTCATTCGAATTTGCACGAGATCGCTCTTTCTTATCAAGAGGCGCAGGCCGCGCTTGAATACCGGATTGTGATGGGGAGCGGACAGTTCATCCCATATACGGACACTCTTATGGACAGGAGCACCCAAACCCGTCAATTTTATTATCCTTTGAGTGTCCAGCAGCAGTTTATTGGCTTGGTGAAGAGCGGGAACTACGACAAAGCGGAAGCCACTTTGGATGAAATATTCCAAGCCAACTTTTCCAAGCACCCGGTTTCGGTTCCACTCGCCAAATGCCTGATGTACAACCTGGCAAGCACGATGCTGAATACGCTTGAGGAAGTGAGAGCGGGCAGCAAACGAACATATGAAGAAAATTTCATCGATGCGGATCTATTGCTAGAGTGCGATCATGTTCCGGAGATGAAGGAACGGATGAAACAGTTGCTTGCGCAAGTGTGTGAATGGATTCTGGCTGAGAAACGAAATCACCACCGTTATTTAATCGAAGATGTTCGGCAGTATGTCCAAGAGCATCTGTATGACCCGAAATTGAATATTTCTATGATTGGCGACGCGTTTCAAATGACCCCCTCTTACGTATCGAGACTGTACAAGGAATTTACAGGAGAAGCCTTGCTGGATACCATTAACCACCTCCGTCTGTCTAAGGCGAAAGAACTGCTTGTTCTGCAAAAGCTTACCGTCAATGAAATCGCCAGCCGGGTCGGTTATGCGGATGTCAGCACGTTTTTGCGAATCTTTAAAAAATTCGAAGGCGTGACCCCGGGAAAATATCAGAAAGCCGCACTGTAAACCGGATTTTTCATAAAAAGCCATCGATTTTTAAGGAATTGCCTGCGATTTTAGATTTTGTCTATGGTAAGGAACACGGGTTTTATTGAACAATGACATCGGATAGGGCAGCATGCAGGCTTTATCCGACACCTAATCTTACAATCGGGGGAATGATGATGGTTCAACGTTTGCTGGTCAAAGACAGCTTGTTGCGAAATGTAAAGTCAGGACTGACCGCCATATTGTTAACAAGTCTGGTGCTGGCGGGATGTACGTCGGGAAGTAAGGATAACACGCCGGATGCTAAGCCGAACGAGGCCGGGAAGGGTACATCCACTGCAATCGGTTCATCGTATCCGCTAAATACAACCGAATCGATCACGTCATGGGAAATCTTGAACATGAATGCGGTAACCTTCTATTCCAACCTGGCAGATACGCCGTTTGGGAAAGCGCTTGTCGACAAAACAGGTGTTCAGGTGGAGTATATTCATCCGAATGATCAGCAGACGGCTGAACAATTCAATCTGATGATCGCGTCCGATGAGCTTCCGGATGTCATTGAATACGACTGGACCGGACGAAGTGCGGGATCTTATCCGGGCGGACCGGAGAAGGCCATTCAGGACGGCGTTATTCTGGAGCTCAATGATCTGATTGATCAATACGCGCCGAACCTGAAGAAGAAACTCGAAGCGGATCCGACGCTTGACCAAATGGTCAAGACAGACAGCGGCAAATATTATGTATTTCCCATGATTCGCAATCCGTCCGGGCTGGTCTTCCGTGGCCCCATGATCCGTCAGGATTGGCTGGATGAACTTGGTCTCCCAGTTCCAACAACTATAGAGGAGTGGGAGAAGACGTTAATCGCCTTTCGCGACGAGAAGGGTGCCAAAGCACCGCTCAGTGTAACTTACACTGGAGGGAATTTTGAGATCCGCGATGCTTTCATCGGAGCTTACCGCACATCAAACTCCTTCTATGTGGACGATGAAGGAAAGGTGAAGTATGGACCCATAGATCCGCAGTATAAAGATTTTCTGGCCTTATTCCGCAAGTGGTTTGCGGAAGGATTGTTTGACAAGGATTTTGCGCTTACCGATACCAAAGCGTTGGATAACAATATTCTGACCGGGCAGACCGGAGCAACGGTAAATCTCCTCAGCGGCGGCATGGGAAAATGGATGGATGCCATGAAGGAGCAGGATCCGAAATTCAAGCTCGTTGGTGCTCCATATCCAACGCTTCTTAAAGACGAAGTTCCTTTTATTGGACAACGGGATTTCAAGTACAATCCGGGACCAAGCAAAGCCATCACAACCGCTGCGAAAAATCCGGAACTGATCGTACGCTGGCTTGATTATGCTTACAGCGATGAAGGCGCGATGCTCTTCAACTTCGGCATTGAAGGAGAGAGCTACGTGATGGAGAACGGTGCTCCGGTGTATACCGATTTGATTAAAAACAATGAAAAATACAATCTGCAGCAGATGGTATCGCAGTATTCCAAGCCGAATGGTCCCTACGAAGCGGATGAACGTCGGAACTGGAATACGTTCCCTGAACAGGATGAGGCCGTGAAAGTGTGGGCGAAGACGGATGCCGAGAAGCATATACTGCCTGGCTTCCTGACGCCTACCGCTGAAGAAAGCAAGGAACTTGGCAAAATTCTAACCGAAGTCAGCAACTATAAAGAGGAAATGTTTGTCAAGTTCATTGTCGGCAAGGAGCCGATGGAGAGTTACGACAAGTATGTGGAGCAAATCAAGAAGCTGGGGATCGAGCGCGCGGTTGAAATCTATCAAAGCGCTCTGGATCGATACAACAGCCGATAACGAAATCTTAAGCGAGGGGAATGGAGCGACTTCATTCCCCCAATAATTTGATACTTCAATAGACAGCACAAGAGGAGTGAGAACGGCATGGCGAAACTTCCGCCTCCGACACGCACGTCAATTCCTTCAAACTCGGCAGGACTGAATCCTCGAAATTGGGGCTTGCTGAAGGACATTAGTAAAAATCGTTTCCTGTACATCATGTTAATTCCGGTACTTCTATACTTCGCGGTATTTCATTATTTCCCCATGTACGGGGCGTCCATCGCCTTTAAGGAGTTCTCACCACGCCTTGGCATCATGGGAAGTCCATGGGCCGGCTGGGAGCACTTCGAATCGTTTTTTAACGGCATTTATTTCTGGCGGGTTGTCAAAAACACGCTGTTAATCAGCTTTTATGAACTGCTCTTTGGCTTCCCTGCGCCCATTATATTGGCGCTTCTGCTGAACGAGGTGAGAAAGACCGCGTTTAAACGCACGGTTCAAACCATAACGTATATGCCGCATTTTATTTCGCTGGTCGTTGTTTGCGGCATTATTAAGGAATTCACGATGAGTGACGGTTTAATCAACGATATGTTGGCTTTTTTCGGATGGGAACGGGTCTCCCTTCTGCTGGAATCTGAATATTTCCGGGCCCTCTTTGTCACCTCCGGAATTTGGCAGAACATCGGTTGGGGGACCATCATCTACCTTGCAGCCCTGGCCGGTATCGACCAGGAACAATACGAGGCCGCGAAGATCGATGGAGCCAATCGGTGGAGGCAGATGTTGAACGTGACTTTGCCTGGGATCATGCCTACGATTATCATCCTGTTCATTCTTGAGATCGGCAGGCTGATGAACGTTGGCAGCGAGAAAATCATCCTGCTCTATAATCCGTCAATCTACGATACCGCTGATGTCATAAGCACCTATGTGTACCGGGTCGGGCTGCAGGAATTCAATTACAGCTTCAGCTCGGCAGTAGGGCTGTTCAATTCGGCCATCAATTTCACGCTTGTCATCGGCTCAAACTGGCTGAGCCGCAGAATGAACAAAACCAGCTTGTGGTAGGAGGTGAAAGGAATGGAATGGAGAGCTGGGAACAGGTCGGTCGGTGAAAAGCTGTTTGATGTTTTTAATTACGTCTTGTTGACCGTAATCACGTTATGTACGTTATACCCATTGATTTACGTGCTGTTTGCTTCCTTGAGTGATCCTACCCGTTACATGCAGCATTCGGGGATTCTGTGGAAGCCGCTGGATATGACGTTTAATGCTTACCGGCTGGTGTTTGATAATCCGATGATTATTCAAGGATACCTGAATACGTTCCTTATCGTTTCTGGCGGCTTGGTGCTCAATATCACATTGACGGCGTTCGGAGCGTATACACTCTCCCGCAAGGGACTGCGCTACCGAAAGCAGCTGATGCTGTTTATCGTATTCACCATGTTCTTCAGCGGTGGTTTGATTCCGCTGTATTTTACAGTGAAAGGCCTGGAGCTCACCAATACGCTGTGGTCCTTAATTATCCCGCAGGCCATATCCGCATTTAATCTGATTATCATGAGAACGGCTTTTGAAGCGGTGCCTGATAGTCTGGAGGAATCGGCCAAGATCGATGGAGCCAATGAATTCGTCATCCTGTTCCGGATCATGATGCCGCTGTGCATGCCGGTTATCGCCGTCATGCTGCTGTATTACGGTGTCAGCCACTGGAACTCATGGTTCCAGGCCATGATCTATTTACAGGATCGCTCCCTGTATCCTCTTCAGCTCGTCCTGCGAGAGCTGCTGCTTCTGAATGATGCAAGCTCCATGGCAAGCGGAGCGAGCGGAGGGGAGGTCGCCGTCATCGGCGAAACGCTGAAGCATGCGACCATTATCGTAGCAACGGTGCCGATTCTGCTGGTCTATCCGTTTTTGCAGAAGTATTTCGTGAAAGGTGCTCTTATTGGAGCCATTAAAGGATAACGACAGGAGGATATGATGAGTAACTTCAAGATTCAACATGAACTCGACCTGGATATGTGGTGGAATGGTGCTCGGTTGAAGGTGGACCGAATGTTGGCTAGAAAGCCTGAACTTGCTCCGCATGCGGCCAAGGACGGTGAGTACGACGGCTTGACCCTGGACAACTGGATATCAGGGTTTTGGCCGGGCATGCTGTGGATTTTTTACGATATGACTGGAGAGGCGAAGTACCTGGAAGCGGCTTGGGAGTGGGATATACGGATGGAACGATTGACGCTGGAAGAGAGTCGCTTCCATCATGATGTCGGGTTTCAGTATTTGCCGACAGCTGTATTGAAATATAAGTTAACCGGCGATGAAGACGGCAGAAGGCGAGGGCTTGCGGCGGCTAACTTTCTGGCCGGACGATTTAACTTGGCTGGACAGTACATCAGGGCATGGAACAAGGATCTCCCGGGCTGGGCTATTATCGATTGCCTCATGAACCTGTCCCTCTTGTACTGGGCTGCCGAAGAAGGAGAAGACCCGAGATTCCGCCACGTTGCGAATGCCCATGCGAATATGGCTTTGCAGCATATGATCCGTGCCGATGGATCTACCTGTCATGTTGCTGTGTTTGATCCGGAAAGCGGGGAATTGCTGGAATATAAGGGATGGCAGGGCTATGCCCCGGATTCCTGCTGGTCGAGAGGGAATGCGTGGGCGCTGTATGGGATGGCTAACGCTTACCGTTACACGAACAATAAGGATTTTTTGTACGCCGCGGAGCGGGTAGCTCATCATTTTATAGCTTCCTTACAGGGGCATGGGGTACCACCATGGGACTTCCGGATACCGAATCCCGACACCGAGCCTCGTGACACCTCCGCTGCGGCCATTGCCGCTTCCGGTTTGTTGGAGCTTGCTGCCTTGACAACTCCGGAGGTTGGGGCTGTATACCGGAAATCCGCAGAGCGAATCGTCCTGACTTTGTCGACGGAGTATGCAGCATTCCAGGCTCCTGAGCATGAGGGGATCCTGTTTGGCGGAACCGGCCATAAGCCGGCGGATACCAATATCAATGTGTCGCTTGTTTATGGGGATTATTATTACATCGAGGCTCTCGCGAAGCTTCGGGGCTGGACCCATCGCGTATTCTGATTGGTTGGGGACGTTAATATTCGAAGAGAGGTGAACGGATATGCAAACGTTATTAAACGCATTAAACCATCGGTATCACAGATTGATATGTATGGGGCTGGTCTCGATCCTTTTGGTCGGAACACTGGTGATGTCGCCTTCAGAAGCCCAAGGGGCATCGAGCGATGCGGAAGGGAGCAGCAGCTTGAAGCGGATCGAGAGCACGGTAACGGCAAGCAGCTACCAGCCGGGCACGAATTACGTACCGGGGAATGTATTGGATGGGGTATGGGGCGAGGACGGGGAGAGCCAGCAAAGCCGCTGGTCCGCTTCCGGTCAAGGTCAATGGCTGCAGTTTGATCTAGGCACGGAACAAACCGTCACTTATGTGAACATTGCCTTTCTGAATGCTAGAGAGCGTCAATCCAGCTTTGAGATATTAGCTTCGAATACTGAAGATTTCCAATCCAGCACCGTTGTTTTCGAACGACAGTTCAGCCGGCAGCTGAAACCGGAAGACAGCATCATGCAAACCTATGTATTACAGCGTCCGGTGAAGGCCAGGTATTTGCGGTTGATCGGATATGGCAATAACGCCAGCGGAAGCTCGGGAAACTGGAACAGTATCATGGAAGTAGAGCTTTACGGAGGGAAAGTGCCGGGTGAACCTCCGGAAGAGCCACAACCACCGCTTCCTCCAAACGCTGGCGAAGAGAAGGAGGAAGACGTGAAGCTCCCGGAGATGAAGCGAGTTTCGGTCAGTACGGCGGAACAATTGCAGCAGGCACTGGATCAGGCTGTGGCCGGTACGCTGATTGAACTGAAGGATGGGACCTATGAGCAGAACGGTCCGTTTGTTGTGAAGGATAAACACGGCTCTGCGGTCTATCCGATTCGGATTACCGGGAAGTCCGGCAAGGCTATCATTAGTGGGAATAGTTATATGCACATTGAAAATTCAAGTTATGTTGAAGTAAGCGGACTCACGTTCCGGAACGGGATCGGTGATGAGAATGGAAACCAGACCTTGAATGACCGTGGATTGGCCCATCGGGCGCTTACAGGGGTTCATCCAGGGATTCAGCTGGAAAGCTCCAGCCGAATCTCCATTTTGGGCAACACCTTTGCCTTGGATGAAACAGGTCAGCCCTATCGATTTAAAGCTCAAAACCGATATGTTTGGTGCCTGCTCAATGTGGAGAACAGCTGCCGGTACAGTGGAGAACGGTATGACCCGAACGGAGAAATATATGATGGATTAACGCCATATGAAGATCCGAATCTGATTACGGACAATGGCACGCACAGACATTATATCCGAGTCGAAGGAACGAGCAGCCATAACTGGATCGCTTATAATGATATTGGACCGAAGAAGGGCTTTGGCGCAGTCGTGATATATGATGGTGAAGGGCATAGCGGACAGCATATATCGCAATACGACGTCATGGAGTATAACTATTTTCACGGCATTGGTCCCCGGGTAACCAACGGGTTGGAAGCCATCAGGCTCGGGCTTTCCAGTACCTCGCTCTCCTCTGGTTATATTACGGTTCAGTACAATTTGTTTGACGGGTTTAACGGTGAAGATGAAGTGATCTCGGTGAAGAGCAGTGACAATATCATTCGGTACAACACGATTCGTCATTCATACGGCGGGATTGTGTCACGACATGGAAACCGCAACAGCTTCTACGGCAACCATCTGATTGGTGATGGAGTGACACCGGGCAGCAGCGGGTTCCGGATATATGGCAACGATCACAAAATCTATAACAATTACATGGAAGGTCTTACGGACAAAGTGATTCGTCTTGATGGAGGAACACATGACGGCGGACCGGAAGGCAGTACGAATCCCATCGTTCGTTGGGGTGGAAACCAAGAGCAAACTGCACGGCTTGGCGATCTGCCGGCCGAACAAAGAACGGAACTTTTGTGCGGACATTGGCGGCAGTATAACGTCCAGATCTACAATAATACCATCGTGAATGTCGGTAATCAAACGACGACTTTCAATCTGGGCGGCAGAACATATCAGCCTGTAGGGACTAAGATATACAACAATCTGATATTTAGCCATGCAGGTACGATGTTTCATGAAACCGATGCAGTGATACAAGCACCCGACCAGGAACGGGCTGTGTACAAGGGAAATATGCTCTCCGGGAACGCACCGGTTTCTAACAATCCCATCGTGGACAGAGAGATGACCAAACAAGAACTTCATTTGGTGCGCAGCAGGGATGGTCTCATCCGTTTATCCGTCTATAGCCCAGCCGTGGACGCTGCCCTGACTCCATACGTTGCAGCGGACGACATGGATGGCCAGATCCGCTATATACCTGACGTGGGGGCAGACGAATATGCGCCAGGCAAGCTGCGGGCCAATCCTCCGCTTACTGTCCATGATGTAGGCCCGGAAGCCTGGACGAAATGAAGGTGAGTTCCATGCTCGGCTGTTTATGACAAACGGGACCATCATTCTGCCTTCATCCCGATTCTTCGAACTTTGGTCGTCACACGATAATCAAAGGTGATGTTTTTATAGATTTCACCCCATTGCTCTGCAGATTTAACATGGCTTTTCCAATACGATGGTTTCTTGGCTCTTACCAATTCGCCGAATCCGAATATATCGGATTCTTTTTTTTGCGTCTTTTGGATTAATCCGATTAACAATTCTTTAACGGAATGCTCATTCTCGCGTGCAATTTCTTGAAGAATTTTCGAGTTATTGATCGGGATGGTATCGGTGTTTTTTTCTTCAACATTAATCTCCGTCAGCGCCGTGATTGTAAAATGGGGAATACCGTTCTTGATATCGACTTTAACTTCCGATTCCCGGTTCGTCGCATGGATCGTAACGACCTGTGAATCGTTCCCTAGATGAATAATTCCGCGGTATCCTGCCGGACTGATTCCTTTGATGACCAGGTATCCGGCAATTTCAATCGGTTTTGTCACGCCTACCATTTTGGCTCCTTTAAAAAAAGCCATTCCGCTGACTTCCACGTTATCCCCCTTCATGATTTGGATATAAGGGAGAAATCCTTCCTGACCTTTCTTTGAAGAATTGCTCCAGAACGCCCCAATGTAGTTACTCGGAAATTTGCCATGCTTTACGGCATCGTCCAATGTGGACGCTAGATACAGCGCCGGGACACGCTCCAATTTTGGTGCTGCCTGCATATGATTTTTTGCCTTCCCTTTCGACACCATCAACCAAGCCATACGGCGAACTTCTGCGTTACGATGAAGATAGTCGTTCAAATTCTGCAATCCTTTTCTGGCAAACTCTTCCGATACGACAATGACGCGCAGATGGCCAAAAAACAATTTTCCGGATATTTGCTGCTGTAAATTCATCATGGCATCGTCGACCGTGTGCCCTACAACATCAAGCACCCACACGGTTTCTTGTTCACCTTCTCCCGAACCTCCACCTTCACCTGGCCCGAGCGGTATTCTGCCGGGAAGAGCAATTTGCACGGATAGTTGAATTAATTCCTGTTTAGGTGCCGGGTATTTCCCGCGAAGATGAGATATTTCATCCTCACGTGCATCGGCATCCTTATCCGCTGTATCGATCGATATTCCCAGAACGACAGCACGCTCTTCAATCTCCATCCGATCCCAGCAGCTTGTCAGGAGTGAGCAGGATAGAAGAAGGACGATCATGAATTTTACGTTTAGGCTAACGCTTATTCTTTTCCTCATTGAAATCCTCCTAAAACTTTGTAACATGCTCACTCACACTAGGGCTTTGACAAGTATGACACTTAGAAACAATACCGTTCCGATCACAATATGGATCCAGCCCAGTATACGAGATACCTGTTTCTCCTTGGCCATGTTCGATTGTTCATACTTATATTTATCGATGAACAGATTGAACATACCGGATAACACCCAGACCAAGATGGCGACATCCAAATAACCGCTGTAAAGATTTCCGATCATTTGGGCGCACCTCTTTTTTTACGCAGCATGGCGATGATAAGCAGCACTCCAGGATATACGATCGTTATCAGCAGCCCGAATTTGGAGATCAAGCCGTTCACTTCGTTCAATTGAATCAAGCTTTGGGGCAGCATGGCCAGAACGAACAGAATGGGGAGGATGAAGAAGGACAGCATCCCATGATCCGCTAATCGGAATAACTTGCTTATTGAGTAAATCGTAAAGTAGTAGCAAGAGAATAAGGATGTAAATACAGCCGTTACCCAGACGGCAAGAAAGACCGCATCCAAACGTTCCAGTATATTGGCAGGTAATGAAGTTGCTTTTGCCAGCTCCAGCGTCGGCCATAACAGCTTCTTTGTCTCTTCTGCCCCAAACACGCTAACCGTTGCCGTGACGATTAATATATACAGCACCCCGGTAATCAGCATCGCCCATATGCTGGATCGCATCGCTCTTTCCGGTTTGCACATGGCAGGGATGACCATCATCATAATAAAGTATCCTTGGAACATGGTGGACAACGTAATAATACCTGCCGGTATTCCTCGAATTTCATTCCCCATCACAGGAAGAACATTGACGATGTCCGCGTTTTTTAACGACAGGGCGACGATCAACAGCGCAGGAATTAGGATGAAGGGGCTGTAAAATAAGTGAATGTAAGCAAAGGTCATGATATTTCGGCGTGAAGAAAAAGCAGCCAGGAGCAGCATGACCAGTACAGTTACTTCAAGCGGCGTATTTCTCAAAACGGCTGTGACAACAACCTCTCCGAATTCCCTTGCAACAAGAGAGCTTAAGACGGCAAAGAAAGCAATCGATAGAAGGCTTCCGATTCTACCAAGCCATTTGCCGATGATGACTTCGCTATACTCGATGTAAGAGTCATTCGGGAACCGCATGCCAAGCCGGGTCATAAAAAATAGTCCGACAAACGCAAGCAGCACTCCCAAAAAAGTGACTAACGGAGCTCCTGCATCCGCGGCCTTCACCGCAGCCAAGGGGAGTGCAAGAACGCCTACTCCAACGATGGTGCTAATCGTAACGGCAGAAGCCTGCAAGACAGTGATTTGGCGCTGTTCACTCATGGTTAACGCCCTTTCTCGTCGTTAGGATGAACGGGATCCATAATATGGGATGAAGAATGATCCACCTGTTCCTTCATTTGATCACCCATCCTTGTCTTGCTCGTCGGATGGAGGAAGGAAGGCCGGTTCTTCATCTTCCACAACGGCCCACGGGTCAGGAGATCCCGCATGCCTTGAAAGTTGCCAGGCACAAAGGGGCTTAAGTACGGGACCCCGAACGATTTAAGTGACAATAAATGATTGGTGATCAAAATGATTCCGACCATGACGCCATATAGACCGAAGATACCGGCTAAAATGATCAGCGGAAATCGAAGCAAGCGAAGAGCTAGAGCCGCATTGTAGGCCGGCGTTGCAAAAGAGCCGATAGTCGTTAAAGCGATAATAACGACGGTTATCGGGCTCGCGAATCCGGCCGCTACCGCAGCCTGCCCGATGACAAGCACGCCGACAATGGATAATGCCCCGCCGACCTGTTGCGGCAAGCGTATGGTTGCTTCCCTTAAGACCTCCATCGAGATTTCAATGACAAGCACTTCGATCACGGCTGGAAAGGGTACGCCCGCACGTCCACCGGCAACGGCGACCGCAAATTCTGTGGGGATCAGCTCAGGATTGAATGAAATAATCGCCACATACAACGAGGGAAAGACCAATGAAAATACTAGAGCAACCAGACGGGACAGTCGGATCGCACTCATCAGGACGAATCGTTCGGTATAATCTTCAACGGTCTGATAGAACTGGCTAAACACGGTTGGCGCGATTAAGGCCAGAGGGGAGCCGTCCACTAAAATGGCGACTCTTCCTTCCAGCAAATTCGCCACGACTTTGTCGGGACGCTCGGTATACTGGATTTGCGGAAAGGGAGACCAATGGTTGTCTTCGATGAATTGCTCCAAATAACCTGAATCCAAAACGGCGTCGATTTCAATGGCATCCAGCCGCTTTTGTACTTCTTTTATGATTCCGGGATTGGTTATGCCGTCCATGTAACACATGGCAACTTTGGATTTGGTCTTCGTTCCGATCTCCATGGATTTCACTCGAAAATCCGGCGTTTGCAGCCGATAGCGGAGTAGAGAAATATTTGTTCCCAGGGACTCTATAAATCCCTCTCTGGCCCCGCGGATGACCTGCTCCGTCGCCGGCTGCTCAATAGAGCGCTGCGTGGTCTGCCGTGTGTCAATGATAATCGCCTCGTCCAGCCCTTCAATGGCTACGACGGATTGCCCCCTTAGCAGGTTGTCGGTAAGAACGGATATTTTTCTTTCCGTATAACCCTCGCTATGATAAAGCGTATCTTTCATTATGGTTTCCATTAACGCATCATGCGGGAGGTTATGAACATCGATATGGCGCGGCCCATATTTAAGAGGCTTCAATATCGTGTTATTGATAACGGCATGATCCGTCATATCGGAGAAATATAACAATACAGCCGGATGCTGGCCGAACACATGGAAGCCATATACCATAAAATCGTCACTATCACCCAGAACTTGCTTGATTTCGGATATGGTTTCTTCCAGGTTTGCCGATATATCCATATCCTCTGAGTTCTTCCCATTTGGATTGGCAGAAATATGATCGCTATTGTTGGGTTGGTTCGAACCCGCCCATGTGGAAAATGACATTGTACCAACACCTCTCCTGATTCAACGGGGCTCACAGCATTTGGATATTTTACTTAAGTATTTCCTCCGGTTGTTATTTTTATCAATGGAAGCAGTCTAAAATGTGTTGTATTTAATATATGAATGCGATATATTGCATATAACAAACATGAATAGTAAGGATGATAAACGATGCCAGTACCTAAGAATTTTGTCTCTCCAGTTCGGATGACTGCAAAGGAAAGAGCCTTCTCCCAAATTCAACGATGGATTATCGATGGCACGTTGCAGCCCGGCGAGAAATTGCTCGACGCCGAATTGGCGGAATCCCTTGGCGTAAGCCGGACGCCTATCCGGGAAGCTTTTCAACTGCTCGAAGTACAAGGACTCGTGTCCACCCACCCTGGGAAAGAAACAAAAGTTACGGCCATTGAGAGGGAAAATATCTTTAAGATGTATTCGACCATGGCTGCTCTTCAAGCATTAGCTGCCGAAGTAACCGCTACCATTATTGTTCCGGAGCAGATTCAGCAATTGCGGGCGATGAATCTGGAATTTGAAAATGCCATGAAGAGCGGGCAAGCTTATCAAGCCATGGAGATGGATGAACAGTTTCATAACTACATCGTGGAGCTCTCAGATAATCCTTATGTCGCCGCATATAGTGCTTCTCTACAGATGCATATCCGGCGGTTTAAGTACGTGTTCTTAAAACAGCCGATCGCGGCTACACAGGCTTCTGTCGATGAGCATGCATCGATTATCAGCGCTTTCGAGCAGAAAGACAGTGATCGGGCACAGGCCATGATGAAACAAAATTTCATGCGTCCGATGCAGGAACTCCATGAGTTACTTTAAATAGAGGGGAGAGGGAAGAATGACAGACAAAAAAGATTTACGCATTCGCAGTAAGGTAATCAGCGAGGGTGTCAATCGGGTACCGAACAGAGCGATGCTGCGGGCTGTTGGTTTTACGGATGAGGATTTCAAGAAACCGATGATTGGCGTAGCCAGCACTTGGAGCGAGGTGACTCCGTGCAATATGCATATAGACAAGTTAGCCTTAGAGGCCAAGCAAGGGGTACGCAACCATGGTGGCGCTCCGCTTATTTTCAACACGATCACGGTTTCGGATGGCATTTCAATGGGACATGGCGGCATGCTGTTCTCCCTGCCCAGCCGTGAAGCCATCGCGGACTCGATTGAGATCGTGACGGGGGCTGAACGTTTCGATGGTCTTGTGGCGATCGGCGGTTGCGACAAGAATACGCCCGCCTGCCTGATGGCGATCGGACGGATGAATATTCCTGCGGTTTACGTTTACGGCGGTACGATACAACCCGGGAAGCTCGAAGGCAAGAACGTGGATATCGTCACGGCTTTCGAAGCGGTCGGCCAATATCATGATGGAAAAATGACGGACGATCAGCTTCATAAGGTGGAATGCAGCGTCTGCCCGGGACCGGGCTCTTGCGGGGGCATGTATACAGCCAATACGATGGCAGCGGCGGCAGAAGCCATGGGGATGAGCCTGCCCGGTTCCTCCTCTACGCCGGCTATTTCACCTGACAAAGCAGCGGAATGCGCTGCGGCTGGAAGGCAGGTCATATCGCTGTTGGAGCAAGAAATCTATCCCAGAGACATTATGACGAAAAAGGCATTTGAGAATGCGATAACGGTCGTCATGGCATTGGGCGGTTCAACCAACGCGTTCCTGCACTTGCTTGCCATTGCTCATTCGGTAGGCGTTGATTTGACGTTAGACGATTTCGAGCGAATCCGTTTGCGCGTTCCCCACCTTGCAGATCTGAAGCCGAGCGGTCGACATGCCATGCAGGACTTAAACGAAGTCGGCGGCATACCGGGCGTCATGAAATTATTGCTCGCCGAGGGACTTCTGCATGGCGATTGTCTGACGGTCACAGGCAAATCATTGGCAGAGAATCTGGCGGAAGTTGCGCCGTTACGGGGCAGCCAGGAAATCATTCGCCCCATCGATAAGCCGCTGAAGCCGAATGGGCCATTGGTTGTATTAAGAGGCAACCTCGCACCTGAAGGTGCGGTTGCCAAAATGTCGGGCATGAAGAAGCTGCGTTTTGTCGGACCGGCTAAGGTGTATGACAGCGAGGAAGAGGCAACCGAAGCGATCCTGAGAGATGAAATACGCAAGGGCGACGTGTTAGTCATTCGTTATTGCGGGCCCAAGGGCGGACCGGGGATGCCGGAGATGCTGTCGGTCACGGCCCTCATTGTAGGAAAGGGTCTCGGCGGGGAGGTTGCGCTGATAACGGACGGCAGGTTCTCTGGCGGTTCGCATGGCTTCGTCGTCGGTCATGTATCGCCTGAAGCACAGGTAGGAGGGCCGATCGCGCTGCTGAGGAATGGAGACATGATCACCATCGACAGTGAAACGCAAGAAATGACGTTCGACGTATCGGATTCCGATTTGGCTGCAAGGGCACAAGCATGGCAGCAGCCTCCTCTCAAAGTTTCCACAGGCGTATTATACAAGTATGCTCGATTAGTGTCCTCAGCATCTAAAGGTGCGGTTACTGATTCTGCAGAATAAGGGATTGCACAGCATGATATATGGTTTTAGCTTAACAAGCTCTTGCGATTTCGCAAGAGCTTGTGTCATGAGTAAGCTGTTGTGTTTTTGACAAAAATGCATCATAATGCTGACAAAAAAGCATACGGAGACTAAAAATTATTACTCGGGTATGTTATGATTTTTAAACCATTATTTTGCAAGCGTTATCATTAGGACTGTACATAGCACTTTGAAATTTCCTGTTAGTCGTGTTCTTTACATCCAATGCCAAGAAGGAGCAGACGATATTGGCAACATTCAAATCCAAAATACTCATATACAGTTTGCTGCTGGGATCCTTCCCGACGATTCTTATAGGATTCTTCTCTTATTTCATTGCCGCCAAAGACGTGGAGGAGAAGGTGAACGAGGGCAATATGCATCTGCTGAATCAAACCCGGATGAGGGTGGAGCAGGTGCTCGATTCCATGCAAAGAACCGCCTTGCAGTTTGAGAACTCTTCGCTGCTGAAGTCTGTGATGGACAGCAAGTTAAGCGGACAGGATTTTATTAAGGTCCGGGAACTGATGAAGGAAATGTTCAACCTGCAGACGCAGACCATATTAAACCAGGTGTATGTCGTCAATCTAAAGCATGAATGGGTCGTCGATTTAAATTCACTCAAGCCGCTGGATGGCATGAACAGAGCCGATTTCGACCGGTATCTGGATACCAATGAAAGCATATTCTGGGCAACGGGACCTGGCGAAATTTCACAGACTGCCAATCCTGTGGAGACGGATCCTTGGAACAGTGCCGAACAAACGGCGACGACTCTTCGGCTGGTGCATAAAATACCGCTGCTGTCGAAGAACGCCTCCCCCTCCGGTATTTTGATCCTGCAAATCACCGCTAAAGATATCCGAAGCATGCTGGAGCCCGTCAATTTGCGGGCCACCCAATATATCCTGAACGAGCAGAGTGAAGCGTTCCTGTCGCCGGCTCGGGATCGGGAGGCATACCGCTCGATCAATGGAGAGGTTTCGACAAGGATTCAGCAGTCCGGTCAGCTCCAAGGGGCATTTCACGCAGAGAGTGAAGGCAAAAAGGTGAGCGTACTGTACGCCAAATCGAATTATAACGGGTGGACCTATGTATCCGTCGTATCGCTGGATAAAGTGACCGCTCAGACGGGAAACATTGCGCTGATTACAGCCGCAGCCTGTTTCGGGATTATTGTGACCGTGCTGATCGCCTCCTTGTTTGGCAGCCGAAGGATGTATTCTCCAATCCGCAAACTCCATGAGTTCGCGACGCACGTTCAGCCGCAGCAGACCGATGACAACCGAAAAGATGAGTTTGAGTTCATCCGGGAGAGCTTGACCTTCCTTGCTGTTTCAAGAAACGAGCTGGACAAACAGATGAAATCCCAGACGGTTCATCTTCGGGAATTCTATGTCCTGAAGCTGTTTACCGAGCAGATGTCCGGTGTCGATGACCATTACGCCTCCGAACGCTACGGGTTTCCAAAGGGCTGGGGGAGTCTCGGCGTGCTGCAGCTTGAGCTGGATAACCTTCAGCAATCGCGGTTTCAGGAACAGGACCGGGAGCTTCTTCTGTTTGCAGTAAGTAATATCGTCTCGGAAACCTTGCCCGAAGAGGCACGCTTCAGCCCGATCGTGCTGAATCATTCCCAGGTTACGCTGCTAACCTGCAATGAGGAGGATGCCGAAGCCGGCCTAGCTTTGTTCTATGAGACCGCTCAGCACATCAAAGCCAAGGTTCAGGAATACCTCGGGCTCGAATGCAGCATCGGCATCAGCCATCCGTTCAAGCGGTTGTCTGATGCGAAGCGTGCTTTTAAAGAAAGCAGCCATGCACTCAGATTGCGCTTTATTCTTGGATCGAATATTATTGTCCGTTATGCCGATATTGAGGATCAAGGCAATGCAGAGAAGACGGCATACACGAAATTAAGACTGATTGAGGATCAGATGATGCTTGCCATGGAAGAACGACAGCTTGAGAAGGTGGAGCAGCTGTTTCAGCGTTTTTTGGATGAATTGCTGTGCAAGGACGGGTTTCATCAAGAGCATCATTTATTGCTGCTGCAGCTGGCGTCCAAGACCGTTGGCATAGCCCAAGAGCAAGGACAGTCGATGCAGCAAGTATGGAATGGCAAAGAGGAGCTGAAGCATCTCTTCAGGCTGCAGACACGAACCGAAATTGCGAGCTGGTTCCACTCCAGATTGTTTAAACCTGTAATCGGAATGTTGGAGGATATAGCCGATAAACAGTTCGTGAACATCACCCGCCGAATCGTCGAAATCGTGCAGGAGCAGTATGATCAAGACATTTCGCTCGAATACTGCGCGGCGGTCATGAATTTTAATCCGGCTTACATCAGCCGGGTATTTAAGAAAGAAATGGGCGTCTCCTTCAGTGAATACATAAGCGAGTACCGAATGAATATCGCCAAAAATCTTCTAGCCACGACCGAGATGAAGGTTTCGGAAATCGGTCGGAAAGTGAGTTACACGAATATCAGCGCCTTTATTCGTACGTTCCGTCGTACGTTTGGTCTGACACCCGGCCAGTACCGGGAGCAGCTGCACAGTGAAGAAGGTTAGTGGATGATAAACACCTCAATTCAAAGATGAAGACACATCCGGCATGATGGGCTCATCTCATGTTAATACACCATCAAAGAATCCAATGAAGCTGTTCCATCCGTAGCGTGTTTTGCGGTGATGGAGCAGCTTTTTTGTCCCAAAAAAGCTCGTACAGGGATACGGAAAATAGTTACGGGATCATTCAGTGCGCTACTAATGTACAGCATGAAGATCCAGCTTCATCTGTATGTCATATGCGGCACACAGCAGGTGGAATACGGCATATGCGGCGAAAAACGGTAATATCCCTACTTCCTATCCAGGAAAGGCAATTATCGAAGGTTGGTGCATGAAGTCATGAACGGAGTATAGCCGGACACGAAGACTGTGACGGATAATAAATCATGAAAACGCATACAAGCAAGCAACAAGAACGAGGTTCATACAGGCAATGCCAATGTTTCCGAAGCGAGTTTTGCTCGAAGATGATTCAGGAAGTAACGCTCACAAAACTTTGAGGAGAGGTGCTATGAAATCTAATCAAACTCCGGCAGCAGCAGGCCCGCAAGTAAAAAGGGAACTGCGCCTGGAGAAAAGAAAGCTATTATTGAGGGATTTGATCAGGGACAGGTGGATGTATCTGATGCTGCTGCCCGGTGTGCTGTATTTTATCGTGTTTAAATATGTTCCGATGTACGGGGTGACGATGGCTTTCCAGGATTACAAGCCGCATACCGGATTCTTCGGCAGCCCGTGGGTCGGGTTCAAGCATTTCGAGCGCTTTTTCAGTGAGCCTCAGTTTTGGATGCTCTTTCGTAACACCATTATTCTAGCAGTATACAACTTGATCTTTTTCTTTCCGTTGCCGATTATTTTGGCGCTCATGCTGAATGAGTTAAGGCGGGAACGCTTCAAAAGATTTGTCCAAACGTTGATCTATATCCCGCATTTTGTATCCTGGGTTGTCGTTGTAGGTATTTTCTATATTTTGTTTACGACCGAGAACGGCATTCTTAACGAAGTTATTTATCAAATAACGGGAGAGAAAATCGCATTCTTGCTGGAGAAGGATTGGTTCCGAACGATGATCGTTTCCCAGTCGATCTGGAAGGAAGTAGGCTGGGGTACCGTGATTTTTCTTGCCGCCCTTGCAGGCGTAGACCTGCAGCAGTATGAAGCCGCACGGATCGACGGAGCGGGACGCTGGCGTCAGCTGTGGCATATCACGCTGCCGGCCATCCGCAGCACGATCATCATCTTGCTTATTCTCCGTTTAGGAAATTTTTTGGACTCGGGATTCGAGCAAATCTTCCTGATGATCACGCCGACGAACCGGGAAGTGAGTGAAGTATTCGATACGTATGTGTACACCAAAGGGATGACGCAGGCGCAGTACAGTTACAGTGCCGCCGTCGGCTTGTTCAAATCCTTCGTCGGATTGATACTGGTTCTCGGATCAAACTGGATGGCCAAGCGATTCGGGGAAGAAGGCGTGTACTAGAAGGATGCCGCGGATGCATTTTTTCGAAGATGACAGGAGGGAAATATCGTGCGTCAAGATCAAACCTGGGGCAATCGCCTGTTTGATATCATCAACCACTCCATTTTATTTATCGTAGCGATCGTATGTATTCTTCCATTCGTTTATGTGCTGGCGGTTTCCTTTGCCAGTCCGGCCGAAGTCGCCAAGGGCGGGTTGATTCTTTGGCCCAAGGAATGGTCGCTCGTATCGTATCAATATATTTTCTCGTCGGATACACTGCCGCGAAGCCTGCTCGTTTCAATCTATATTACGGTAGTAGGAACGCTGATCAACCTTGCGTTTACCTCGCTGATGGCTTATCCGTTGTCCAAGCCTCATCTCCGGGGCAGAAATCCCATTCTGCTGGGCGTATTGATCACGATGCTGTTTAGCGGGGGGATGATCCCAACGTACTTTGTCGTGAACGGGTTAAATCTGACCAATACGTTGTGGTCCTTGATGATACCAAGTGCCATCAGTGCGTTTAACCTGATCGTGCTGAAGAACTTCTTTCAGCAAATTCCCGACGGACTGGAGGATTCGGCCAAAATCGACGGCTGTAACGACTTGGGGGTTCTGATACGGATCGTGCTTCCATTGTCCCTTCCGGCCATGGCGACGTTTGGTTTGTTTTATGCGGTTGCCCATTGGAACACGTTTTTCAATGCGATTCTGTACATCAATGATAACGAGAAGTGGCCGATTCAGGTCCTGCTCAGGGAAATCGTGATTTTGGCACAGAGCCGGGTGGGGGATTCCAGCTTTGACGAAATGGACGTGCAGCCGTTAACGATCCGTATGGCGGTCATCGTCTTTGCCACCGTGCCGATTCTGCTCGTGTATCCTTTTCTGCAAAAGCATTTCGCAAAGGGTGTCATGCTGGGCTCTGTGAAAGGATAATCGGTTCGATGCGTTCCTTCTTCCCAAGAGGGGTTTCAATAGAAATAAAAAATGATGGAGGGGTAATGATGAAGAAAAGATGGATGACAACCGTTATAACGATGCTGGCGGGGATGATGCTTGTGACGGCTTGTGGAGATAAAAGCGGCGGGAGCGGGGTCAATGGGGACGGACCTTATCCGCTTACCCTGGTGGTTAATCAGGTTGGGGAAATACCCGACCCGAACAATCCCATGGAGGAGAAAATACGCGAATACACGAACACAGATCTGCGGATTCAGTGGATACCTTACTCGGCATACGACGAGAAGGTTAACGTCATGGTCGCTTCCAATGAACTTCCGAAGCTGATTAAGCTGAACTATACGCCAACGACGATCAGCTCGCTTGAAGCCGATCTGTTCTGGGACATCACATCCCATTTGGAAAATTATCCGAATTTGGCTGTACAGCCAAAAGCCTATTATGACAACATCAGCGTGAACGGCAAAGTGTACGGCATCCCCTTGTTCCGGGACATGGGCCGGGCGATCGTCAGCTACCGCAAGGACTGGCTCGATGCAGCCGGCTTGAAGGATCCTGTCACCCTGGATGATTGGTATGAAATTATCCGGTACAGCACGGAAGAGGACCCCGATGGCAACGGAAAAAGGGACACCTACGGAATGATGCTGGACAAAGGCTATAACCAGGGTACGGCATCGACGTTGACCCGGCTTGCCGTTTCCCAAGGCGCACCTAATAAATGGGGCATCGACGAACAGGGCAATTTCTATCCGGAGTTCGAATCCGAGCAGTTCTTCGAGGTGATGAAGCTGTTCAGAAAATTATATGAAGAGAAGCTGATCAACCAGGATTTCGCCGTGGTCGATTCCTCCGAGCTCAATAAGGTGTATGAATCGGGACGCGCGAATATCCGGATCTCCGGCGGCAACGGCCAATCGCTGCAAACCAAGCTGGAGAAGGTCGTTCCGGAAGCGGTTGTCGACGTATCGGCGCTGCAAGGACCTGAAGGCGTTCGGGTTCCGGGGGAAAGCGGGAATACCGGTTTCCTGGCGATCCCGAAATCAACGGTCAAGTCTGAAGAAGAGCTGGCTAAAGTGCTGACCTTCGTTGACAAGCTGCTGGATCCCGAGATGGTTAATGTCATTAATAAAGGCATCGAAGGCGTCCATTACGAAGTCGAAGGAGATTTTACCGTAACGATCGATGCGGATAAGGACGCTAAAGAAGTCAAGCCTTATCGCGATACGTTTCCGCAGCGGGGCGATTTGTACAACATGGAGAAGAAACCGAAAGGAACGGAGCTGTTCAACAAGAACAAACAAATCGTGTATGAGAACGAGAAATATATTGTGTCGAATCCGGCACTTACCCTGAAATCCAATACGTATAATGAACGCGGCGGAGAGCTGGAGCAGATCATCACCGATGCGCAAACCAAGTTTATTATGGGACAGATTGACGAGGCCGGCTGGAAAGCCGAGGTGGAGAGATGGAGAAAGAGCGGCGGTGATCAAATGGCTGCGGAATATAAAGAGTCCTACGAGAATCAAGAATAGAGGTCATTCATTATGAAAACGAGAGACAAAGCGGGCAAGTAAAAGGAAGTGCCTTTGGCGTACTTGGCTGCTTTGTCTCTCACTACTTATAAGCTGAATTCATGATCGAAAGAACATTTCACACGGCTGCGTTATATGCAAATCAGTCATTCAACTTATAAAGAGAGGCAAATTAGGAGCATACGGTTCATGGACCGTCGATTTTCGTTCCAATTAGCACGAGGTCAAGATGATTCGTTCTGAGGGCGCCTGCCGGCTTGATTTGCAGAACAAGACCGTCACGGTCGAAACGGCAGGTAAGGATAAACATCTGCTGCTGTTCCAGCAGCTGAATGTGGATCAAGCAAGTCGACGAGTCTGCCCATACGGTACTACAGGCCGAGGGAAGGCCGAAAAAAGGATCGGGACCGACGTGCCAATCGTTCATGGAGCATAAAATCCTGGAACGTTCGGTTTCATGAACGAAGTCGAGCTCACAGTGTTGGTCACTAAACGTAACGCGACAAACCGTCCATCCCGGCTCGTTAGCTGCGAGGCGATAATGCTGACCAGAGACCTGCGTTGCTGCACTGGAGAAGGAGGTTCCCTCCGGCAGATGGAGCTTCAAGTCGCTTAGACGCTGCTGCATCTGCTGATAATCGGCATCATTAAAGGGACAGCACGCCTGCATGGAAGGAACCAGATGGGTCCACACGCTATCCAGGATCCCTTGGTGTTCATCCCGGTTCAGCATGGTGTTGGCCGTTGAGACGAAAACGGCGTCATGGTCCGGAATGACGAGAACGAATTGCCCGCCGGCGCCGAAAGCACAGTAGGCTTGACGCCTGGCCCGCCAGAATTGGTATCCGTACCCGCTTCGTCCTTCCAGCAGAATTCCGGCTCTGGAGTTATCAACCGCCTTGGACGTGCTTTGCTCAACCCAGCCTTCCGGTAGAATCCGGATCCCGTTCCACACTCCGTCCTGCAGATACAGCTGGCCGAATTTGGCCATATCCTCTGGAGTGCAATAGGCTCCGCTGCCGCCCAGGTTAATTCCGAGCGGACAGGTCTCCCATTCGATATCCTGCATCCCGAGGGGCTGGAACAAGCGTGTTTCGAGATAGTCATGCACGGTGGTCCCCGTGACCCTTTGGAGGATGGCACACAGCGTATGCGTCCCCGTTGTATCGTAGGAAAAGACGGTACCCGGAGGATGACTGGGAGGCGTATGAAGATATTCGAATACGATATCTCGGGCTTCCTTATTGGTGGATTTGCGGTGAACGGTTTGCATGCTCAGCAGATGCTGGATGGTCATGCTGGCTGTGTACGGGTGTACGGTCTGAGGCTGCTTATCCGGAAAAAAATGAATGACCTTGTCCTCCAGCGAGATCAGTCCTTCGCCAATGGCAATGCCGACGGCTGCTGAAGTCAGGCTCTTGCTGACAGAGAAAATCGGATGCCTTAAATCCTTGTGAAACGGGAAGTAATAGCCTTCGGCAGCCACTTTGCCCTGCCGAAGCAGCATAAAGCTGTGCAGGTTCATATTCCTTACCGCCATATTCTCCATAAAGCGGAGGATGGCGGAAGGAGGAATACCGACCTCCTCGGGACGAGATCGAGCCAGTGCAGTCATCATCATCAACCTTTCGTCAGCTTAGATGTACCAGGAGCGTAAGGCGGACACCAACCGTCTTGTCCGCTGAGTACTTGTTTGATCGTAAACGGTTTAGCCTCGGCCTCTGTCAGCTGCCTGGACCATGCAACCCGCAGGGAGGGGGCTGCGCCGGGGCCGCGGCTGCCGAATTCGGCATAACGGGATGTCCCCTCGCGGTCCGGTTGGTTCCAGTTATGCCATCCCAGCGGATGAACCGAGCCGTCCATTTCGCATCGGATGAACACCACATTGGCGTAAGCACGCCATGGCCGGCCGAGGTATACGTTCTCAACGCCGGGTGCTCCCGAGATATGGCAGTCCAGAAAGACATAGCCGAACTCCGCTTCCTCCGGCGTATTGGCTGCGGTTAGGTAACCGCAGGACCGCTTGCAGCGGATCAGGCACCGGTCGAATACGGCCGTTGCCGGCCCAAATATAAAATCGACATCTCCCTCGATAAAACATCCGGAAAAATAATGACGTCCGCCGGACGCATAGAGCGTATCCTGATCGCCTTCGAGCCTTACATGCTGAAAGGAGACGCGGTCGGCATCGATAAAGGCGGCGACAGCCTGGCCGGTTCCAGGGCCCGAATCATTACGGATGGTCAATTGTTCAGCGCTGAAATCGTCGGCGTAGACATACAAGCTTCCACTGCGAAAGGTGCCGAGGGGCTGTCCATCTTTCCCCAAGGTGTGGGCGTTATCCGAATAGGTAAGAACCGTTTCTTCCGCTCCTTCGCCGATCATGCGAATAGCTGGCTTCGATGAAGGGATGGTGATTTTCTCGCGGTACACACCCTTTTTGATTTCGAGGATGACAAGAGAATCGGTCTGCTCGGGAATCGAGTCAACTGCGGACTGTACCGTCGCGAAGTCGCCATGTCCGCTGGAATCTACTGTGATTTTCATCGATGAACACGCTCCTTTTATGAATTTTTCATCTATGTTATCGAATTGGAGGCTCCAATAAAAACGCCTCCGATGTTTAAATCGGATCATTTTTTGCTTTTTATGCCAGATTTGAAAATAGCAGCTTTTTCTGTTTGGTGCTTATTGAACAAACCTGGGGAAGTAGAGCATAAAATGCAAAATATGAGGGAGATATGGCATCAAATCCGGAATTTTTATGATTTCCGTTTCTTTATAATTAGGTTTGTGAATGAAACTTCCAAGGATATTGAGGTGAGGCGGTTTTGAAGGAAGAGAACAGATGGTCCGTCCTGACGGCGGATACCATTCTCAGTCAAGCGGACAGCGAGGGACTTCACCCGGAAATTGTCCGCCGGTGGGCGTATGTACCCGGGATGATGCTCATGGCAATCGCCCGCACAGGGGATTTCTATAACAAGGACGATTATTTTGAGTTCATGAAGCGGCATATGGATCTTTTTGTCCAAGCGGATGGGGACATTCGGGGATATCGCATCGAAGAATATAATCTGGACCAGATCAATCAGGGGAAAAATTTGTTTGCCCTAAGCGCCAGATTTCATGACTCCCGTTATGAAAAGGCTTCCCATACGCTGGCCGCCCAGCTGATCAGCCAGCCCAGAACGACGGACGGCGGTTTTTGGCACAAAAAAGTATACCCATTTCAGATGTGGCTGGATGGGCTCTATATGTCTTCGCCATTTCTGGCGCAGTATGCCAAAACCTACAACCGTTCTGAATTCTTCGACGAGGTAGCTCACCAGCTTCTGCTGGTGGAGCGTAGCACCCGGGATCCCAAAACGGGCCTTTTGTATCACGGATGGGATGAAGCCAAGGAACAGGTATGGGCTGACCCGGAAAGCGGCAGATCTTCCCATTTTTGGAGCCGGGCCTTAGGCTGGTATGCGATGGCGCTGGTGGACAGTCTCGAATTTTTTCCGGTAGATCATCCGAAGCGCGGTACAATTATAGGCATATTTGAACGCTTGAGCCGTGCGCTGGGACGTTGGCAGGAGGAAAAAAGCGGTCTGTGGTTCCAGGTGCTCGATCAAGGCTTCCGGGAAGGCAATTATCTTGAAACCTCCGGCTCCTCCATGTTTATTTATGCATTAGCCAAGGGTGTGCGGCTCCAATACCTGGAACAGCCTTCAAGATCCATTGCGGAGGGGGCTTATGAGGGTTTGGTTCAGAGGTTTGTCGAGGTCAACGATACCGGCGTGCATCTTCATTCCATGTGCCATGGAGCGGGGCTCAGTGACGAGCGCAACGGCTCGTACGAATATTACATCAGCGAGAAAGTGGTGTCGGACGCCCAGATCGGCGTAGCGCCTTTCATCCTTGCAAGTCTGGAAATGGAGCGGTTACTAGATTCGTGATAGGAGGAACCATACGATGCATTCATCGTCAACAAAGCAATCTCTGCAGAACAAACCATGGTTGTCGGATCAGGGGGACGGGACGTTTGTGAACCCGGTACTTCATGCGGATTATTCGGATCCGGATGTGATCCGGGCAGGGGAGGATTTCTATATGACGGCCTCCAGCTTCGGCCATCTGCCCGGATTGCCGATTCTGCATTCGAAGGATTTGATTAACTGGAAGCTCATCAATTATGTGCTGCCCCGGATGGATCTGCCGAGCTATGACGTCCCTCAGCATGGAAACGGAGTCTGGGCACCTGCCCTTCGGTTCCATGACGGCAAGTACTGGGTATTCTATGGCGACCCGGATGTCGGTATCTTTATGAGCACCACCGAGAACCCGGCAGGCAGCTGGACGCCTCGGCATCTGGTTCAAGAGGGGAAAGGCTTGATCGACCCGTGTCCGTTCTGGGACGATGACGGCCAAGCTTACCTGGTTCACGCGTTTGCCAAAAGCAGATGCGGCATCAAGCATCGATTAAGAATGTGCCGGATGTCCCCTGACGGAAAACGTCTGCTGGATGAAGGTCAGATCGTCTTCGACGGGACCGAGCGTCATCCGACGATGGAAGGGCCAAAGATCTATAAACGGAATGGTTATTATTATATTTTTGCTCCCGCAGGTGGAGTATCAACGGGGTGGCAGACCGTGCTTCGGTCTACCTCGGTCTTCGGCCCCTATGAGGACAAAATCGTACTGCATCAAGGCGATAGCCCGATTAACGGGCCGCATCAAGGTGGCTGGGTGGAGCTGGCATCGGGCGAATCCTGGTTTATGCATTTTCAAGACAAGGAGGCCTACGGACGAATAGTTCATCTACAGCCCATGAACTGGGTGGATGATTGGCCGCTGATGGGGACCGACACGAATGGAGACGGGATCGGCGAACCGGTTCTGCGTTATCCGAAGCCAAACGTCGGCAGGGAGCATATGATTCAGGCACCGGACGACTCGGACGAATTCGAAGGCGCTCCGCTTGGCCTTCAGTGGCAATGGCAGGCCAATCCGAATCCGGCCTGGTATGCATTCGAGAAGGAAAGCCATTTGCGATTATTTTCTTTCCAGGTACCGGAGAACCAGTCATCGCGCACGATTTACGATGCCCCTCACTTGCTGATGCAGAAATTTCCGGCGGAAGTATTTCATGCGGAAGCCAATCTGGACGGTACGGCACTAAAGCCCGGTGAGCGGGCGGGCCTGATCGTATTCGGACGAACATTCGCCTATGCGGCCGTTCACATGAAGGTTGACGGCTCCGGCATGGAGATCATCCAGGCCGAAGGGAACGACTTGGAGGAGAATGTCGTATGGTCTGGCGGATTGAATGAAGGGAAGGTAACGATTCGGGTGACCGTTCATTCTGGTGCCAAATGCCGTTTTTATTTTGCCGCTGCTGACGGTCCTTTCTTGCCGTGCAGGGATAAGGAGTTCGAAGCGGAAAAGGGGCACTGGGTTGGAGCCAAGGTCGGATTGTTCGCGGCTTGTGCAGAGGATCATGCAGACAGAGGGTATGCGGATATCGACTGGTTTAGGGTTGGAAAAGGAGAGATATAGAAAAACTGGCGGAGCTGCTCCAAGACAGGTGACAACTTTGGAACAGCCCCGATTCTATCCATGACGTTTGCGGTACTGAAGAGGGGTCGTGCCCGTGATTTTTTTGAAGGTTTTATTAAAGTGGGCAATATGCTCAAATCCGGCCTGTTCGGAGATGATTTGTACGGATTCCCGGCTGTTCACGAGCATTTTTTGGGCTTCGCGAATTCGCACCACCTGCAGGTATTCGCGAAAGTGAAAGCCTGTCAGCCTGGTGAACACCCTGCTGAGGTAGGAGGGGCTGATGTAAAACTGCTTGGAGACCTGCTCCAGCGTGAGCTTTTCATAAAAATTCGATTTGATATATTGGGCAATCTCCGAAATTTTCTGGTGCATCGGATGCTCGTATTCATGAGTCTGGGATTGAAGCGAGGTTTCAATCCGGTGGAGGCGGATGAGCAGCTCGTTCATCAGCGAGCGAACCAATGAGCTGTAGTGAGTCTGTTCCGTTTGGCATTCTGCGAGCATGGAGTGCAGCAGCCGTTCGATTTCCGGCTGATGCTTCAAGGGAATACGAACGAGTCTGGACGTCCCATGATCCAATAGCTTGGCGACGCCGGCATCCCCCTGTTTAATAAAGCTTCTGGAGAAGCCGATCAGCACCCGCTCGAAGGTCAGCTTATCGGAGCTTGCCGTTGAGTGGAGATCATGCGGGTTCACGATCATCATATCTCCTTTTTTGACGGTAAACACGTTATCGTCCATGAAGTACACTCGCTCACCGTTAAGCAGGTAATACAGCTCGAAGTAGGGATGCTCATGCGGACGGGGCATGCTGCTGGAACCGTTTCGCGACATGTATTGGATGGAGAAATCATGCTCTCCAATGTGGTACTTAGGCTGCAGCCGTTCATTCATTCCTCTCAAACTCCTTTAGCTTGGTTGGATAACTACCTGTAGTGATCGTAGAAGATTATATATCATGCCCGCAGCCGATCATCAAGGGTTCTGGCTGCAATCACTAACATTTATATAAGCGCTTACATCATCTTGTCAATGGATTACTACTTCTTTCCCAAATATGATCTAGGTACGTTTCGATGTCAACAAAAAAAGCAAAATTAGCATGGTAAATCAGCATGGTATGCTCAAGAAATGAGTATATTCATGGCCATATACTGGTATCGAAGTGATAACCAGCACGAAGAAGATCGGAGGACAGAATGCCATTAATTTCAGAAACCTTGATATGGTTTGACCAGCCGGCCCAGAACTGGAACGAGGCTTTACCGATTGGGAACGGAAGACTTGGCGGCATGGTGTTTGGATCCGTCGAACAGGAAAAAATCCAGTTTAATGAGGACTCGGTATGGCACGGAGGGCCGAGAGACCGCAACAATCCGGATGCGCTTCGGCATCTTCCGCTTATCCGCAAGCTGCTGTTCGAAGGGCGGCTGAAGGAAGCTCACCGGCTGTCGGAGACGGCTTTTTCCGGGACGCCGCGCAGTCAGAGGCCATATTTGACGGCAGGCGATTTCTGCATCCAAATCGATCATCCGCAAGGTGAGTTGTCCCATTATCGCAGGGAGCTTGATCTTGAGAAGGCGGTTGCCGTAACGAGATATCGGTACGGAGGCGTTACCTTTACCCGGGAGGTGTTTTGCAGCTATCCGGACGAGGTGATGGTCATCCGGCTGGAAGCCGATCGACCGGGTGCTCTGACATTGACATCGCGATTTGAGCGGCAGAAAGGAAAGCACATGGATGCTGCCCATCGGCATGGCACGGACACGGTGGTGATGACAAATGATTGCGGGGGAAAGGATGGGCTTACCTATACTGCCGCTGCAAAAGCAATTGCTGTCGGCGGAACGGTGCGTGTCATCGGTGAGCATATCCTGGTGGATCATGCCGACGAAGTCGTTTTCATCATTGCCGCAGCCAGCACATTTCGCGCGGACGATCCGAAGTTGCGCTGTTATGAGCTGCTGGAACATGCAGCGAAGCAGGGCTACGCCGCTTTGAAGAACCGTCATATTGCGGATTACCGGCGGTTGTTCGAGCGGGTAAAGCTGGAACTGGGAGCTCCTGCGGATCGGAAGAACCATTTGCGGACGACGGCACACCGACTTGAACGTGTCCAGGCGGGGGGGGAGGATGCCGGGTTGTATACCCTGTATTTTCACTTTGGCCGATATCTGCTTATCGCCTGCAGCCGCCCCGGGTCGCTCCCGGCCAATCTCCAGGGGATCTGGAATGATTCCATGGCTCCGCCCTGGGACAGCAAATTTACGATCAATATCAACACCCAGATGAATTACTGGCCGGCAGAAAGCTGCAATCTGCCCGAATGCCATGAACCGCTGTTTGATTTAATTGAACGCATGAGGGGTACCGGACGCGTCACGGCACGGAAAATGTACGGCTGCCGCGGATTCGTCGCCCACCATAACACCGATATTTGGGCCGACACCGCGCCACAGGACATCTATCCGCCTGCCACCCAATGGGTGATGGGCGCCGCATGGCTGACGCTTCATCTTTGGGAGCATTACAAATTCAATCCGAACCCGGTTTCCTTGAAAAGAGCTTATGAGACGATGAAGGAATCGGTACTCTTCTTTACCGACTTTCTGGTAGAAAGCCCTGAAGGATACCTCGTGACGAATCCATCCGTTTCGCCGGAGAACCGTTATCAGCTGCCGAATGGCGAATCCGGAACGCTCTGTTACGGACCGTCCATGGACACACAGATTCTGACGGAGCTGTTCAATGCCTGCATCGAGGCCAGCCTGGAGCTGGAAACCGATGAGAGCGCACGCCAGGAATGGGCGGCCATCAAGGATTGTCTGCCGGAAATGAAGGTAGGAAAGTACGGGCAGCTGCAGGAATGGCTGGAGGATTACGAAGAGGCCGACCCCGGGCACCGGCACATCTCCCACCTGTTCGGTCTTCATCCCGGAACGACCATCAGTCCGGATTCGACGCCGGATTTGGCAGAAGCCGCCCGGGTTACGCTTCGAAGGCGACTGGCTCATGGCGGGGGACATACCGGGTGGAGTCGGGCCTGGATTATTAACTTTTGGGCGCGGTTGTTGGACGGAGAACAGTCCTATGTTCATCTTAAGGAATTGCTGAGGCAATCGACGCTCCCAAATTTGTTCGATAATCACCCGCCGTTCCAAATCGACGGCAACTTTGGAGCTGCCGCGGGAATTGCAGAAATGCTGGTCCAAAGTCACCTGGATCATATTCGCCTTCTTCCGGCGCTGCCAGATGCGTGGCCAAAAGGGCGTGTACGAGGACTTCGAGCTAGAGGAGGCTTCGAGGTCGATATCGCTTGGAGGAACGGTAGTCTTACGGAAGCAGTCATCACTTCGGAAAGCGGGAAGAAGCTTCGTCTCTATGCGGAGCCATCCGTACGGGTCATGACCTCGGATGGAAGGGAGGTGCCAATGGAACGTCATGGCCATGTCATCGAAATAGCGACCGAAACAGGCGCAAGGTATTTCGTCCAGCCGATATAAATCGAATTTGCAATCTTACAATAACGGAGGTACACATGATCAAACAAACAGAAGAAGCGATATGCCCTGACTTGCCCGTGATCCCGGAGCATACGGTAACGATCACAGACTATGGCGCCGTTGGAGACGGCGTTTATGACAACACCCAAGCATTTCATCTAGCAATTGAAGCTTGCGCAAAGGCAGGAGGGGGGAAGGTGGTCATCCCTCCCGGGATCTGGCACACCGGTCCGTTAACCTTGCATAGCCGGATTGAGCTTCACGCCTCTGCTGGTGCGCTCGTTGTGTTCAGCAAGCAATTCGAGGCTTATCCGATCCGGATGTCCACGTATGAGGGCCGGCAGATGTTTCGCTGCCAGTCTCCGCTCGATGGCGAAGGGCTGGAGGATATCGCGATCACCGGCAGCGGTATTTTTGACGGAAGCGGTGAAGCCTGGAGGCCCGTTAAGCAAGGGAAGCTAACGAAAAGCCAGTGGGATCGCTTAATTCGATCCGGCGGCGTCGTGGATGACGAGGGACTGTGGTGGCCTACGCCGGCTGCTCGGGACGGGCAAGAGAGCTTGGCACGGATCGAACAGACAGGCAGCCAGAACCCTCATGATTATGAGCCTGTCCGAGACTACCTGAGACCCAATCTGCTGAGCTTGAGAAACTGCAAGCGGATCCTGCTCAGCGGTCCCACCTTTCAAAATTCCGCAGCCTGGTGCCTGCATCCTTGGGCATCGGAGCAGATCACCATTCAAAACATTATCGTCCGCAATCCGTGGTATGCCCAGAACGGGGACGGTCTGGACATCGATTCGTGCAAAGACGTAACCGTAGAAAACAGCTCGTTTGATGTAGGAGACGACGCGATCTGTTTGAAGTCCGGCAAAAATGAAGCCGGGCGTCTGCTGGCAAAGCCGAGCGAGCGGATCAGCATCCGGAACTGCACCGTTTATCACGGCCACGGCGGCATCGTGGTCGGCAGTGAAATGTCCGGAGGTATCAAGGATGTGTACGTATCCGATTGCACTTTTATCGGCACCGATATCGGCATTCGGTTTAAAAGCTGCCGCGGGCGCGGCGGCGTAGTCGAGAACATCTTGATTGAACGGATCCGGATGCGGGATATCGACGGGGATGCGATCTCCTTCAATTTATATTACGAAGGGAAAGCCGGCTCCGGCGAGTACCAAGATGAAGCAATGCTCCCCGTTACCGAGGAAACCCCCGTATTCCGGAATATGGTCATTCAGGATATCGTCTGCAGCGGCGCGCAGACTGCGCTGCTCATCAACGGCCTGCCGGAAATGCCGGTGGAGAACCTGACAGTGAAGCGGTTCGCCATCACAAGTCGGGAAGGCATTGTTTGCCGAAATGGGCAAAACCTGAGCCTTCAGGACATGGTCCTTCACATTCAGGAGAATGCGCTGCTTCTCCTTCACCAAAGCCGGAACGTTCAGGTGGCGAATGTCAGTGGAACAGGAGGCACGCAGGATGACCGCTTGTTGGCGGTGACCGGGGAACGGTCCCGGCAAATCGAATGTTCGGGGCTGCATGCCGATAAGACTAAGCAGATTATGATTTCTTCTGAAGTGGAACCCGGGGAGGTCGTGATCAAGTAGCTTTCGGATTCATTAAGGCTTAGAAAGGGGGTGATCGAATTATATCCGTTGTAAGCATCTCAAAATGATAAGGAGGTACGCAATTGAAAGCAGGAAAACGGTTGAAGCAAATGCTTGTCCTCACGATGCTGTTTACCGGTTGTTCCGGAGGAGCCGCTTATGCCGAGGAGAGTCCTGAATCCGTAGTCCCGGCAACTTCCCTGCAAACGCCTGCATTCCCAGGGGCCGAAGGCGGTGGGAAGTTTACGACCGGCGGCCGGGGCGGCGACGTGTATGAGGTAACGACGCTGGCCGATTCCGGTCCGGGCTCGCTTCGTGACGCGGTCAGCGCCGGAAACCGGACCGTCGTATTTAAAGTCGGCGGCGTGATCCAGCTGAAATCTCCGCTTAAGATTCTCGGAGACAACCTGACACTTGCAGGTCAAACGGCACCGGGCGATGGGATTACGGTCATCGGGTATCCAACGTCTTTTGATGGAAACAACCTGATCATCCGTTACATGCGATTCCGGCTGGGCGATATGAATGAAACGGAAGCAGACTCTTTTGGGGGACGGTACAAGAAAGACATTATCATTGACCACTCCTCGTTCACCTGGTCCGTCGACGAAGTGTTCAGCCCTTACGGCAACGAAAATGTCACCGTGCAGTGGTCGATCATTGCAGACGCCATGCATATTAGCAGACACGTCAAAGGCAGACACGGCTACGGCGGGATATGGGGCGGAAAGAACACCAGCTTCCATCATAACTTGATCGCTCACAATTCCAGCCGTAACCCAGCGTTTGACAGCACGGCCGGCAATTCTCATGATTTCCGCAATAACGTTGTATACAACTGGGGTTTCTTTGCTTCGTACGGAGGCAAAGGCGCGGTTACCAATATCATCAACAATTATTACAAGCCCGGCCCGGAAACGGAAGTCGTTCGGTTTATGAATGCGGAGAGCACCGGAAGCTACTATATCGATGGCAACGTCATGGACGGGTATCCGGAATATACGCAGGATAACTGGTCCGGCGTTCATCTATATCCGAATTACGTGAAGCTGGAAACTCCCGCTTCCTTTGCCAATCCATTGCCGACCGAATCCGCCGAGGAGGCTTATGCAGCGGTCATGCAAAGCGTCGGAGCCACCCTGCCGAAACGAGATGCCGTTGACGCCAGAATCATCCAGGATGTGATCAACCGAACCGGCATGCATATTAACTCCCAGAATGAGGTAGGCGGATATCCGCTCGTGGAGCCAGTTGTTTCCACAAGAGAAGATGACGACCATGATGGAATGCCGAATGATTGGGAGATCGCCCACGGGCTGAACCCGATAGATCCGAGCGACCGCAATTTGACCAATAATGAAGGATTTACGAATCTGGAGCTGTATCTGAATTCCATTACAGGCAACGGATCAGCCAATCCCTTTGCAGTCATTACCGCCCCGGCGAACAACACGGTGGTCAAAGCCGGATCGAACGTGACGATTGAAGCTTCCGTTTCAGATGAAGACGGAAGCGTATCGAAGGTCGAGTTTTACCGGAACGGGGAGAAGGTTGGAGAGGACGACAGCATGCCGTTCCGCTATGAATGGACGGACGCTGCGGACGGTACTCATTATTGGGCCACGAAAGCGATCGACGATACGGGTACGATGGCGTTCTCGACGAGCGTGGTCGTTCATGCAAACACCGAAGGGAGCATCAAGCCTTGGAAGTCGGTCGATGTCGGCAGTTCGGGTATTCCGGGACATACACAGCTCGGCGACGTGCCTGGCGAAGTGACCGTCAAGTCCGCAGGAGATATCGGCGGCACAAAGGACGTCTTTCATTTTGCATATCAGAAGGTAAAGGGAGATGCTGAAATTGTTGCCCGGATTGAAAGCATGACCCCCACGAATGAGGAAGCGGAAGCCGGCATCATGTTCCGCGAGAGCCTGAACGAGGCTGCTCCCTTCGTTTCCCTTGTCGTCCCTTATATTCGCACGGGAAAAAGAGGCGTGACCCTTAGTCGCGCTGAGGAGGGTGGAGAGGTTGCGAGGATTCAGCCGGAGCAGGAATTTCAGCTGCCTTACTGGATCAAGCTTGTCCGCAAGGATAACCAATTCACATCGCTGATTTCTCAAGATGGAATCAGTTGGACAGCGGTTGGAAACATCCAAGTCGTTTTGCCAAAGCAAGTTTATGTCGGGCTTGTGGCGGATGCGGCTAAAGTTAACAATGAAACATGGAATTACAATACATCCACATTTTCCAATGTGAATGTATCAGCGAAATCTGGTAAAGGTCCGAAAACCGTGTATGATGTGAACGATGACGAAAAAGCCGAAGAAGGGGAACCCGGGCAGCTTTGAGAACGAAGTTCGGGCATAGCACGGCAAGGATCTGTCGGTCATGGCGTCGGACATCCTGCCGCGGCATGCCGAAGCTTTAAGGGTGCCTAATTTACGGTTCTTCAAAACAGGGATGATTTCATCCCTGTTTGTTGTTGTCCTGGCTCCCGTAGTCCTTTCGATACTATCGTTCACATAGTGTTACATTTCAGTATGACTGCAATCACATATGCGGGGATGGGAGTTTCATATACTTGAGTTGTAAGAGTGAAAAAGTTCACAAACACGTATTTAGTTTAGGGAGGTTTGAATATGAGTTCATTCACGCTTCAGAGCCAAGTATCCGATATTGTAACATCCATCCCGCAAACCGCGGATTTATTTCGATCCCTCCGCATCGATTTCTGTTGCGGTGGCCAGGTGCCTTTGGAAGAGGCGGCCAAGCAGCGTTCTTTGGATCCAGCCGCCGTTCTGGAGGAAGTTCGGTCCGTGGAGAGCAAGTTTGCCAATTACCAGGAAAGCCGTCCTGCTTCACTGAAGGAATCCGAACTGATTGATCACATCCAACAAAAACATCATGCCTTCCTGCGTGATGAATTACCGGCATTAACGCCATATGTCACGAAATTGGCCCGTGTGCATGGAGAGCATCACCCCGAGCTTCTTCGGGTGCAGGAGCTCTTCTCGGAATTGAAAAAGGAGCTGTTGGAGCATACGAAGGACGAGGACGAGTTTGTATTCCCGCTCATTTTGAAGTTTGTAGCAGACCCCAGCCACCAAGCGGCAGCAGAGCTTAAGCCGCATGTGTCCGAACTGGAACATGAACATGCTCATGCCGGCAGCTTGCTGCAGGAGCTGCGGGACGTAACATCCGATTTCGAGCTTCCGGCTGATGCCTGCGGTACGTATCGGCTGGTCTTTCAACGGTTAGCCATGCTGGAAAAGGATACCTTCGAGCATATCCATCTGGAAAACAACATATTGTTTGAGCGGTTGCGCCAAGCGGTATATCTATGATTAATACCCCTTCTTCACTAGGTGAGGAAGGGGTATTTCATTGCCATGCTCTGATAGGGAGGAGAGGTCAAAGAAAATTCACTTAACAATTACCTGTATTTAGTCGATAATTATATAGATCAGTTGGAATTATTCGACACAGGAGGGTTCATATGGATTACTCGAAATTAGGAAAGCAATTCATAGGCGGGCAATGGCGAGACGGCAAGAGTGGTAAAACGCTACCGGACATCAATCCATATAATGATGAGGTCATTACCGCATTTCAAATCGCGAGCGTTACAGACATAGATGATGCATATCAAGCTGCCTATAAAGCTAAGCTGGAATGGGACAAGGTTAATCCTTACCATAAACGCGACATCCTTGAAAATGCTGTTAAATATATTGAATCGCATGAGGAAGACATTACGTCTATTATTGTTCAGGAGCTGGGCGGAACGCGTCTGAAGGCTGCATTCGAGATCGGTCTTGTGAAAAATATGATTAAGGAAGCGGCTACGTTCCCCCTTAGAATGGAGGGAAAGATTTTACCTTCAACCGAGGATGGCAAGGAGAACCGCCTGTATCGGATCCCGGCTGGCGTGGTTGGGGTTATCAGTCCGTTTAACTTCCCTTTCTTCTTGTCCATGAAGTCCGTCGCCCCTGCATTGGGTGCCGGTAACGGCGTCGTGCTGAAGCCGCATGAGGATTCGCCGATTACGGGAGGAACCCTGATCGGCAAGATTTTCGAAGAAGCGGGTGTACCGAAGGGCTTGTTGAATGTTGTGGTGACAGAGATTAAGGAGATTGGCGATGCATTCGTTGAGCATCCGATTCCAAGAATCATTTCTTTCACGGGTTCGACCAAGGTCGGAAGCCATATTGGCCAGCTGGCCGTCAAGCACTTTAAAAAGCCGCTGCTGGAGCTCGGCGGGAACAGCGCGTTCATTATCCTGGAAGATGCTGATATCGATTACGCGGTACAAGCGGCAACGTTCAGCAGATTTACGCATCAAGGCCAGATCTGTATGTCTGCCAATCGGATTCTTGTACAGAAATCGATCTATCAGGAGTTTGTAGATCAATACAAAGAGAAGGTTTCTACCTTGACAACAGGTGATCCGAGCGATCCGCAGACCATTATCGGGCCCGTCATCAACCATCGGCAGGCAGAAACACTGGAAAAGCTGATTGAGAAGGGCATCGAGCAAGGTGCAGTTGCACTGGTGCGAGGTAATATCACCGGCAGAATGGTGGAGCCTACCGTACTCGTCAATGTCAAACCGGATATGGAGGTAGCACAAGAGGAGTTGTTCGGCCCGGTTGTGTGTATTATCCCGTTCGAAACGGAAGAGGAAGGAATCGCAATCGCCAACGACACACGTTTTGGGCTCAGCGGGGCTATTCACACCTCCAATCTTGAACGTGGTGTTGAAATGGCGAAGAAGGTCCATACAGGCATGATCCATGTCAATGATGTCACGATTAACGACGAGCCGATTGTAGCATTTGGCGGAGAGAAGCAGTCGGGGTTGGGTCGTCTGAATGGGCAATGGAGCCTGGATGAATTTACGACCATGAAATGGATATCGGTTCATTACGGACAAAGGAAATTCCCGTATTAAGGGTTGGGGGAGATAGGCATGAATAATGTGACTGAAGAGCAAACACAGCATGAGCTGATCCGTGCTTTTGTAAAGGTAGCTCCATTGCTGAAAAGTCTTACGAATGATGACATCACGATTGGCATTTATGATACGGAGAAGCTTATCATCAACATTCCGGGAAGAACCTTTTCGCTGAATGTCAAGCCTGGGGACCCGCTAGTGGAGGGGGATATCGTAACCGATGCCATCCGCAATAATAAAGCTTTATCGGCTGTCGTTCCGAAAGAGCTGTTTGGATTTCCGCTAGCTGCACGCGCGATTCCGCTGCATGACGAACAGGGCAGGGTTATCGGCGGTGTAGGCATGGGGACAAGTCTTGAAAAAGCGAATGCGCTGTTTGAGATGGCCGAGAGTTTTTCCGCAATTGTCGAACAGACCACCGCGTCCATTGAAGATATCAGCCAATCGATTGCTCACCTGACCGAACGTGTAACTGACGTAACGAACCAAATGACGGATGTCAGCTCCAGCGCGCAGCAGATTGGAAAGATTTCCAGCGTTGTTAAGGAGATTTCGGATCAGAGCAATATGTTAGGTCTTAATGCTTCGATCGAAGCGGCAAGAGCTGGGGAAGTAGGAAGGGGTTTCTCGGTCGTTGCCGATGAGATTCGGAAGCTGGCGACAAGCTCCAAAGAGAACGTGGATCAGATAAATGGCATTACAAAGAATATTCAGGAATTTTTGCAGCGGTTAAATCATGCTTTTTCCGATATCCATACCCTAACCGATACCCAGTCAAGGGCGATTCAGGAATTCTCGGCAACGATCCATGAGATTAGTATCAAAGCAGAGGAGCTAGCGCAGGTTGCTGAAGAAAGCCTGTATGCCAAAGAAAACAAGCAATAGAAAATCAGAATCTCCTCTTATTCTTTAACTTTATATACAGGCGCCAATAAAGCAGAAAAGCAGAAATACATCGATGATGTATTTCTGCTTTTTGTTTGGTACACGATATCTTCTTTTTGACCAAAGGACATGAGCAATTCACGCAAATCTATGATGATCCGGTTCATTATCTAATGTTGATATGATTTTCAAGCCAATCGAGAGGGTGTTTTCGCTTCGGTGCTTGGTTTATCATCAGGTAAGGGGTGGTTTTGAAAGCGGAAACATGTGGCGAAGCAATGCTCCGTATGGATCCTAGGAAGCTATTTGAAGAAAGGTGTAGTGAAGAGGATGACAAAGACAAGCAAAACCGTATTGTTTCAAGGTGACTCCATAACGGATGGGAATTGGGGGCGCGACAACGACCTTAACCATATCCATGGCCATGGCTATGTGTATCTGATAGCCGCAGAGCTGGGATTTGAACTAGCGGAATACCGACCTCAGTTCATAAATAGAGGGATCAGCGGCAATCGTGTCTCGGATTTGTACGCGCGTTGGAATGAAGATGCGATTAGTCTGCGACCTGACCTGATCAGTATGTTGGTTGGAGTTAACGACGCAGGTCGGATCATCGAAGGCTCGCCAAGCGGTGCTACCGATAGGTTCGAAAAAGCATATCGGAACATACTGGAGGAAACGAAAGAAGTGCTTCCACAGACGGGCCTGGTTTTATGTGAGCCATTCGTGCTGAAAACGGGCGCCACTGTGCAAAATTGGGACAAATGGCGTCAACGGTTGGAGGAATATAGCCTAATTGTCCGGCAATTGGCTCAAGAATTTGAAACGCTGTTTGTCCCTCTGCAAGAAGCGTTTGATCATGCGGCAAAACGAGCAGGCGCCGAATATTGGATATGGGATGGCATTCATCCCACGACAGCCGGGCATCGATTGATATCACGTGAATGGCTGAGGGTCGTTCAGAATAGCCCATTGGCTATACGATGATGCAGGTACACACGATCATGCTTAGCTCATGCGTTTTCAGATGAGGATTTACAATTAAACCGCTGATTCGAAACGGAATCCAGTGGTTTTTTTGTTATTTAAAAACATGGAGATAAATGTTGACTATTTCAAAATGCCATGCTATATTCATTTCAGTCTAAATCGTAAAAATTACGATTAAAGTTCTGGTCAAGCCAGCCAACTCAAAATAATTTGGATTAGAGGGAGTTTTGATGAAGCAGAAGATCAATTTTGTGAAATGTAATCCGACGCAAAATATGACGATTCTAATTAACACCATGCTTCCGTCCGATGAACATATACGCATTGCTTCTAAAATTATGTCATATGACAACGTTTATGCTGAACAAGTTGGTTTCATTGAGCCATCCATGAACCAGGAAGCTGACGCGTTACTGCAAATGGCGGGAGGTGAATTTTGCGGTAACGCCTGCATGGCCTTGGCGGCATACCTGGCTGAGCTGCAGGAGATGGAGCGTCATGAAACAACCGTATTTCGATTAGAGGTTTCAGGAGCCGAGCAATTAGTGGCATGCCGCATAACAAAAAACAGGGAGGATTATCGCTGCCGGGTCAACATGCCTCTCCCGGTGAAAATGGATCAAACGGTTCTTCAGGAAGGGGGAGCCCCTGCTAACGCGGTTGCCGTCCGGTATAGCGACTTTATTCATTTCGTGATTGAAGTGGAACACATCGATGCAAATATGAAGAACCAAATGTTATGCTTGGCCAAGCGCATCGGATCATTTCTAGAAACAAGCATGCTTGGGATTCTGTTATACAACGCCAGTTCAAGTCAGCTAACAACGCTTATATACGTCCCGAAGTTGAATAGTGCGGTGTGGGAAAGAGGGTGTGGCTCCGGTACGGCTTCCATAGGCGCTTACCTAGCCTGGAAGAATAGGCGCAATATCGAAGCTCATATCCATCAACCCGGCGGGACGATGCTTGTAAAGGCACTGTATGACCAGGAGCAACTGACCCAACTGGAAATCGAAGGTTCTGTTGGAATCGTAGCACAAGGCACAGCTTTTATTGATATGGATTTTAACCTGTCTGTGGGAGAGGGTATTCATGAAATTAGCAACGTTTGAGCAATCCTTACGTGATTACTTAACTAGGTTTGAGTACTTCGCTGACCGATTCGATTATTCTCATCGGCACCGAACCGAGCTGGAACGTCTAATTGACCACTACTCGGCGTTTATAACAGATGAAACGAACATCAAAATATGGGATGAACTGGAGCAACAGGGGATCGGCCGAATTAGCGGTCTGATCGATGGACTAAGAAAAAATTCGGCGCGCTGCGTCGCGATCCTGGAGAAATATCGTGCGCTGAAATTGCAGAAGGGAGATACGGAGATCACCGATTATTTCAGAAATATCGAGGAATGCATCGAGAAAGAGTTTGGAAGTTTCCTGATCACTTCGAAATCGAGAGTATTGCTGGTTGGCTCTGGCTCTTTCCCGATGACGGCACTATTGATCGCAAAGCGTACAGGAGCTCTAGTAGTCGGGATCGACATTGATGTTGAGGCAATTGAGCTTGGTGAGAAGGTTGTAGAGAAATTGGGCCCGGGGTTGAAGATCCGATTGGAAAAGACATCGGTTGAATTCCTTGATGATTTGAGAGAGATCACCCACATCATTTTTAGCTCGACGGTGGCTGATAAGTACGCGTTGTTGGAACAGTTATATCCATTGACGAATGAACAGGTTGTTGTCGCCATGAGGTATGGAAACCGATTGAAGTCTTTATTCAATTATCCCATGAAAGAGACGGATGATCGTAAATGGGAATTAGTGGATAACCTACTACGCCGAGACGATATATTTGACATTGCTTTATATAAAAAAATCATAGCTTAGCTAACGGTAACCGAAGTGAGGTGTCTAATGAGAGAGATGAAGCATGTCCTGTTGTTGGGAACAGGCCCTGCAGCCTTGCAGCTGGCAGTAACTCTTAAAAAGGAATTCTATTGTCGCCTGGGGATCGCCGGACGTGAATCGGTCCGGTCTGCTGAGTTCTTCGACTCGCTTGCGGCAAATGATCAAAAGGTTCTCGCAAGCATCCAAAATGAAAAGCATCGTCCCATGGAAGGCGAGTGTCGCATTGACGATGTGTTTCGGGGGTTTGAAACCATTGAAGGTGAATGGGACACTTTATTTTTGGCGGTGACCACCGACGCTTATATGGAAGTCATGCGACAGATTCACCATAACGTTCTACGTAAGGTCAAATGTTTCGTACTGATATCACCGACTTTCGGTTCCAACAGCTTAATATCCGGTTATATTCGAAGCTTGAATCCGAATGCGGAAGTCATTAGTTTTTCTACATATTATGGAGACACAAGGTGGATGGGTGGCCGAGTTTCTAATCATGTCATCACCGCGGGGGTCAAGAAAAAGGTTTATATCGGCTCGACACGGGGGCGCTCCGGTCTTGTCGACAGTCTCTGCGGTCTGTATGAGCAATTGGATATAACTCTGGAAGTCATGAAGACGCCGCTGGAAGCAGAGGCGAGAAATATTTCGTTATATGTTCATCCTGCTTTGTTCATGAATGACTTCTCATTAAACGCCATTTTTGATGAGTCGAGTTCGCGCAAGTACGTCTACAAGCTTTTCCCTGAAGGCCCGATTACGCAAGATCTGATCCGCAATATGTTATCCCAGTGGAAAGAGATGATGAACATCTTAGACCAATTAGGGATGACGGGCATCAATTTGCTAAAGTTCATGACGGATGATAACTATCCGGTGAGAATAGAGTGCTTATCGCGCCAGGATATCGATCGCTTTGAGCAATTACAAACGATTCATCAGGAGTATTTATTGTATATACGTTACGCCTCATTGTTAATTGATCCTTTTTCTCAGCCGGATCCAGATGGAAAGTACTTTGATTTTTCGGCAGTTCCGATCAGGAGTATGTTTATCAATCAGGAAGGCTGCCTGGATATCCCGAGAATGCCCAAGGAGGATTATTATCGGATCAAGATCATACAAGGTATAGCCAGATTCTTAAAGGTGGATTGTCCGACGATTGATCGGTTCATACAAACGTATGAAGACAAAATCGTAAATGTATCACTTGCTCACAAGGACCGGTTGTTATCCAATGCATTCACGGTTCAGAGCTTCAAGCATGATCTGGAGCTGATATGCACGGAATTATCAAACCGATGAACGAAACAATAAACAAGTGGGTAGCAGGAGGAAAACCGTGAACAGAAAAAGTGTCAAGCTATGGATGTTTATGATCTCGATCGCGCTTCTGGCAGGGTGCGTGGAGACAAATCAGGGAAGTAAGGCCGAATCGGCAATCCAGAATGAACTCATCTATGCAACAGCAAAAGATATTCATGATATGAATCCTCATTTATACACCGGATCCATGCCGGCTCAGGGTATGGTATATGAATCGCTGGTGGAGAACACAAAAGAAGGGGTCAAGCCTTTGCTGGCGGAGTCCTGGGACATTTCGGAAGATGGGAAAACCTATACCTTTCATTTGAGGAAAGACGTGAAGTTTCATGACGGGGAACCGTTCAATGCCGAGGCTGTCAAACTGAATTTCGACGCCGTGCAGCACAATGCCGAAAAACACGCCTGGATTAAGCTGTCCACCAAAATCAAGAGCGTGAAGGTAGTGGATGCACACACCGTCCAATTGGTTTTAAGCGAAGCTTATTACCCTGCACTGGTCGAACTGTCCATGACGCGGCCGTATGTATTCCTCTCACCCAAGGATTTCATTCAAGGGGAAACGAAGGATGGCGTTAACGGACACCATGGTACGGGTCCTTACCAGTTTACGGAACATAAAATCGATGAGTACGCTACCTTTACCGCCAACGAGGAGTATTGGGGAGGTCCGCCAAAAATCAAAAAAATTACGGCCAAGGTACTGCCTGCAGGGGAGACGACATTTTTGGCTATGCAGAAAGGGGAGGTGAATTTTGTATTCACTGATGATCGGGGGGCCGACAGCATCGATGTGCAAGCGATGAATCGCCTGGTTGAATCCGGAGCATACCAGCTGGTTCGCAGCGAAGCCATGAATACAAAAATGATTGTGGCCAACAGCAGCCAATCGGATAGTCCGGTAAGCGAAACCGCCGTGCGTGAAGCGATCTGGCATGCGATCGATCGCGAAACGATCAGCAAGGACATATTCGAGGGGAGCGAGGCGGAAGCGAATCAACTGTTCTCGTCCAACGTGAACTATGCGGATGTCCAATTGAAGGAACGCGGATATGACCCGGGAAGGGCTGAGCAACTTCTGGAGCAGGCCGGATGGGGAAAGGGCAGCGATGGCGAGACCAGGATCAAAGCCGGGAAGAAGCTGGCCATGAACTTATACTATGACAGTAATTCATCTTCGCAAAAAACGCAGGCGGAATTCATCCAAAATGCGGTAAAAGGGATCGGAATCAAGCTGGATATCATCGGCGAAGAGTCGAGTTCCATCGCGAATCGAAGATCCACAGGGGATTATGAGCTGTTGTTTAATCAAACCTGGGGATTGGCGTATGACCCGCAGAGCACCATCTCTGCCTTCACGTCCGAGGCTTCTTATCTACATACAACCAAAGGGATCGCGGAAGCGGATCATCTATATGAACATATTCAGGAGGTTATGGTATCCAAGGACGAGGAGACCCGCAAGTCGTTATACGCTGACATCATGACAATGGTTCACGATGAAGCGGTGTTTATCCCGATTTCAAGCGGAAGCGTCACGGTTCTAGCACCCAAGGATTTAAAAGGCATTACATTCAAACAAACCCAGTTTGAGCTGCCCTTTGAGTTAATGCATTTTGAATAGGTGGGCGAACTCAATATTGGATAAGGAGTCATTATGGGAAGTTATGTAGTTAAACGGTTATTGTTGTCCGTTCCGATTCTGCTCATTATTTCGTTTTTGACTTTTCTGTTAATCAATCTGTCCCCCATGGATCCTGCTGAAGTGGTGCTCCGCGCCCAGGAGGTTCCGGAAATCACGGAAGAGCTGATCGCCCAGACGCGTGAAGAGCTTGGGATGAATCAGCCATTCTTGAAACAGTATGCGGATTGGGTAATGGCCTGCCTTCGATTGGACTTTGGAGAATCCTACGTGACGGGACAGACGGTTTGGTCTTTGATCAGCCCGGCATTTCTCAATACCTTAAAGCTGACCCTGGTTTCGTCTATTATTATTATCGTCATGTCCATTATCTTGGGGGTTGCTTGTGCATTAAACGAGGGAAGAATATGGGATCGATCGGTGAGGGGCGTTTCCTTCTTTCTGACAGCGATGCCTTCCTACTGGCTTGCGTCGATTATGATCTGGTATTTTTCCGTCCGATTGGACTTGCTGCCGACCAGCGGAATGGATTCGTATCGAAGCTATATCCTTCCCGTGACGGTCATATCGGTGAGTTATGTCGGCATTTACTTCAGAAACGTAAGAAGCTCGATGCTGAACCACTTACATGAAGACTATGTTGTATACGGGAGAGCCTGCGGTTTGCCCGAGAAGAAGATTACCATGCGCATCCTGAGGAATTCGCTTCAAGTTGCCGTATCCATATTTTGCATGGCTATCCCCATTATTCTAGGCAGCACCGTCGTTATCGAAAATGTGTTTGCATGGCCGGGACTTGGGCGGCTGAGCGTTAAATCCATTCTGAGCAGGGACTTTCCGGTCATCCAGGCGTATGTTCTTATTTTGGCGGTAGCCTTTGTACTATTTAACACCTTGTCGGACATGATCAATGCTGCGTTGAATCCGAAACTAAGGAAGGAAATCTGATGAACGTACTTAAAAGTCTAAGCAGAGACAAGCTGGCGAGCCTGTCACTGGTCATCATTGCCGCCATCGTAATCGTCGGCCTGTTCGCCCCTATATTTGCGCCGCACGATCCGAATCAAGTCGATATGAAGCTGCGTTATGCCGGGTCTTCCTGGTCGCATTGGTTCGGTAACGATCATCTGGGAAGATGCATCTTATCCCGGCTGATTTATGGCATCCGTCCCAGTATTTTATGGGTTCTGGCAGCTTTGTTGGCGTCGGTAGGAGTTGGAGGGATCGTTGGTTTCATCGCAGGTTACTTCAGAGGAAAAACAGACGCAATCCTGATGCGAATTTGCGATATCATGCTTTCATTTCCCGGGTATGTCATGACACTTGCGGTTGTTGGCATTCTGGGCGCAGGCCTTGAGAACATCCTGATTGCCTTTGTCGCGATGAAATGGGCGTGGTTTGCCCGCGTCATCCGAACGTCGGTCCTGCAGTACGCGGAAATGGATTACGTGAAATTTTCAAAAGCAGCCGGTATCAGCAATCGAAGGATCATTCTGAAGCATATCGTTCCCGTGACATTTTCGGATATTGCCGTCATTGCAAGCGGTTCGATGTGTTCCATGATTCTGCAGATCTCCGGATTATCATTCTTAGGGCTGGGCATCAAGGCTCCCAACGCCGAGTGGGGCATGATGCTGAATGAAGCGAGAGAGGTGATGTTCTCACGCCCCGAGCTCATGTTAGCACCCGGCTTGGCAATCGTGATTGCCGTATCGGCTTTTAATTTTCTGGCGGATGGGCTTCAAGTCGCGCTTGATCCCAAACGGATGAACTCCGGTAAACAGCCGCGAACAACAGAGGTGGAGAAACCGACTTATGAATATGCTAGAGGTTAATCATCTGAGGGTATGGGATGCGAACGAGGGAAAAGAGATTATCCATGACAGCTCCTTTCAATTGAAGGCGGGAACCTGCCTGGCAATTGTGGGGGAAAGCGGGAGCGGAAAATCCCTGACATGCAGGTCGATCATAAGGCTGCATAAACCCTGGATTCGACAATCCGGGGAGATTATCTTCAAGGGAGAACATTTGAATCAGCTGTCAGAAAGGGACATGAGGAAAAGAAGGGGAAAGCAGATTGGCATGATCATGCAGAACGGCATGGGAGCATTCGATCCCACCAGCGTCGTCGGCATTCATTTCCAAGAGACGTTGAAGGCACATTTCGGCTGGAGCAAGAGCGAGGCTGAAGTCAACATGAAAAAAGCCATGGAGAGCGTTATGCTTCCCCATCCTATGGAGATCATGAATAAGTATCCTCACCAGCTATCAGGCGGCATGCTGCAGCGTTTGATGATCGCGCTCACGCTTGTGCTGGAACCCGATATCGTAATCGCCGACGAACCGACGACCGCACTGGATACGATCTCGCAATACGAGGTCGTGGAACAATTCATCCAGCTTCGCGAAAGGATGGGAGGCTCCATGATCTTTGTTTCGCATGACTTGGGTGTCGTGAAGAAAATCGCCGATGAAGTCTTGGTTATGAGAAGCGGTGTTATTGTAGAAAGCGGGAGTATTAAATCGGTATTTACGGAACCCCGGCATGCTTATACGCAATACTTGGTTTCTACGCGCCTAGAGCTCAGCAGCCATTTCAATAAGATCATGAACGGGGGAACGTAACGTGCTGAAAGTCGAGAACGTCCATAAATCCTACCGGGTAGGCGGCTTGTTTTCGGGGAAAAGGCAACGCATTTTGGAGGATGTAAGCTTTGAATGCGGAAGCGGGGAATGCCTCGGCATCATCGGTGAAAGCGGAAGCGGAAAATCAACCCTTGGACGACTGATCTTGGGAATAGAAAAACCGGACCTTGGACACGTCTTATTTGAAGGGAACCATGTCATGAATCGCCAAGTACGATTTGGCAATATAAGTGCCGTATTTCAGGATTATACTTCGTCTATCAACCCGTTCTTTACGGTGGAAGAAGCGATCATGGAGCCTTTAACGGCGCAGGGGTCATTGAATAATGACCATAGGGCCAAAATCGATCTGCTGCTGAATCAGGTCGGGTTGGACGCTTCCTATAGAACGAAATATGCTCATGAGCTGTCCGGTGGTGAGGCCCAGCGAGTCTGCATTGCCAGGGCAATTGCCACAGAACCCAAGTGCATCGTACTCGACGAGGCGATCAGCTCTTTGGACGTGTCCGTCCAGATACAAGTCCTTCGATTATTGAAGGAGCTTAAAGACATTTATAAGATGAGTTACATCTTCATCACGCATGATATACAAGCTGCTGCTTATCTATGCGACAGGGTTCTGATTTTCAAAAGCGGCAGGGTCGAGGAAACGGTTCGGATGGAGCAATTAAAGCACGTCCAGTCGGATTATGCCAAAAAATTAATGGAGCATTTGATTACGTTTTAAGGATCAGTCGCTAGCAGGAGGAGAGAAATAGTGAGTGGAGCAATGTCTTGGCCATTTTTGCGTTTATATATGCTGGCGCTGCTTTATTTCAGTGCGAATGCCTTACTCAATGTATTAATCCCGCTGCAAGGAGCCGCTTGGGGAGCCAGCAGCTCTACCATCGGTCTCGTCATGGGAGCTTACATGTTTACGACGATGTTCTTTCGGCCCTGGGCCGGACATTTGATTCAAAAGCATGGTCCAGTCAAGGTGCTGCGCCTGATCCTTTTGGTCAATGGCGCTGCCTTAATTCTGTACACATGTACAGGGTTAGGCGGATATCTGATTGCTCGAATACTGCAAGGCATATCAACGGCTTTTTTTTCGATGGCACTCCAAATCGGCATCATCGATGCGCTGCCCGAAAAGGAACGTTCGCAAGGAATCTCGTTTTATTCCTTGTTTTCGTATATTCCCGGCGTCATCGGTCCCGTTCTTGCATTAGGCCTCTGGCAGACCGGGGGTATGGATTCATTCACCGTCATCTTCGTAGCTATCGCCATTTGTACCGGTGTATTCGGATATAGCGTCAAGATGGATAAAGAAACGGTTCCATCGGAGCAATCGGCAAACCGTTCAGGCATGTTTCACTCCTTCGGACAAATCGTAAAGAATCCGTTTCTGTTCAAATGCAGTGTCTTAATGCTATCCGCATCGATCGTATTCGGAGCCGTAACAACGTTTATGCCATTATACGGATCGCAGCTAAGCAGCGGCAGTGCCGGCATTTATTTGATGCTTCAGGCTGCTGTCGTTGTCGCTTCCCGGTTTCTTCTAAGAAAAAGAATCCCGTCGGATGGCAAATGGCATTCGTTTTTTATCATGGGAACCATGCTTCTGCTAACCCTCGCCGCAGTATGCATTAGCATTTCTTCAGAGCAGGGAGCGGTTCTTCTATACACCGGCGCGATTCTTATGGGCATTGCGCAGGCGCTCCTATATCCGGCGTTAACTACTTATTTGTCCTTTGTACTGCCACCATCTAACCGCAATGTGTTGATCGGACTGTTTATTGCGATGGCTGACCTTGGGGTATCCATGGGCGGGGTCGTGATGGGACCGATCGCCGATTATTATTCATACTCCGTCATGTATATGATTTGCGCTGCATTAAGCATGGTTATGGTTGTTGTTGCGTACGAGCGAAGAGGAAGCTTGGCTGCTTCGAACCAAAACCATGTCAGGGAGAGTGAAGGGGATGCTTAGCTGTTCAGGCATGTTCAAGGCTGACGGTGGGTGCCTGTGATTGAAACTTCAGTCAAAGCCCGCCGGAAGGTTTTATAAAATCTCTGCTCGTTGGTTGAGCAGAGATTTTTTTATGAACATCATTTCTTATCTGGATAAGCTTATAGATCAATAAAGCCATCATCTATGATCTCTGAACAGGCGCGGAATAATGTTGGAGCTCATCCCAATGGGGTGTCGCCATGTTCGCGCGAATTTTCAATTGATCAAAAGCTTGCTGTAAAGCAGTTACCTCGTTTGCTGACACCGCCTTATCACTTAACAGGATTCTGCCAATGGGGTTCGACAGCATCATCTTCAACAGGATGTAGAACAGCTTTCTTTTTTTGCGGGCGAATTCCTTTTGAGTGGCAGGCGTAACCGTAAACCCGTTTTTCTCCAACACTTGATGTCCCTCATCTACAGCATGGATGACAAGATTAAGCAGCTGCTTGTCTTTTGCGGCTTTGCGCAAATCCCCGTGATATGTAGAAGCAATGGAATTCAATGCCAAGATCATGACAAAATGACTTTTCAGCCACTCATTCATATTGTTCTGGTAGGTCCACTTATATTTGGTGTTAACCAAAGCCTGATCGATCACCGAACGCCAAGACAGCTCCTCACCTAAACCGCCGATATTGATTTTGGTTCTTGGTCCGCGTACGCTAATGACCCGGCCATTCTCTCTCCAGCCAGCGATCGTCTGAAAAGCGAAAGCAACCTTTTTCGCTACCGGGCTATGGGTTTGCAAATACTCCTCCATTTCCCCAGGACTCGCATTGTTGCCCATGATAACGATGTGGCTGCTATGGTTCGCTGCAAGTGCAGGCAGCACCGCTTCGAAATCCGGATATTTCATCACAACAAAAATAAGATCATAAACATCGTCAGGCTGTAGTTCCCGGATCACCCTTACGTTATGAACCGTTGTTTGGAACTGAAAATAATGCCGAATGACATTGCCGCTCTTTTCCAACTCATCCGCTCGTTGTCCTCTGGCCAGTATCGAGACGTTGTGACCTCCACGCACCAGCTCGTGGGCTAAATAACTGCCAAGAACCCCAGCGCCATAAACCAATATTTTCATAGTAGTTCCTCCATTCGAGTTATACGATTTGATCAAACCGTGTTCTCAAACACTTATTTTTGTTATTAATATAGTTTTTAAATAATCGTCGTGATATTTAAAAATTACAGCTTGATTCTATATGGACATCGATCGGACTGTCAAGAAGTTTTTAAATATCGACCTCGAAATTTAAAAACCACTCTTTTTATGGTAAACTACTTGTAGCGACGAAAACGGGAAGTGAGTGAAAACGGATGAATAAATTCGAAATAAGAACGCAGCAAAAGAAGGATGCGATCATTCATGCGGCATTAAAGCTTTTTAAAGAAAAAGGCTTCATCCATGTCAGCATCAAGGATATTGCCGAAGAATCCGGCGTATCGTCCGTATCGCTGTATAACTACTTCGGCAGCAAAGAAGGGGTGGTCAAAGAATGTGCAAACGTTCTGATGCAAAATACCATCCATATGGCCAAGGAGGTGTTGAAACAAAATATCGAGTTTAAAGACAAGCTATCCCAAGTGTTGGAGATCTGTGCTGACCAAGACTATCAATTGCTGCGTACACCGGGTGCAGTTGAGGATCAGGTGCTGGCGAGTTTATATAGTGAAAACACCAATAAAATCAGAATGGAGCTTATTCAGGAATTTATTGAGCTGGGGAAGAAGGAAGGGGCGATTCATTCCTCTGTTTCTCTGGAGACCCTTTTGGAATTATTAAGTGTTGTCGGGACACTTCAAGCTTCCTGGGCAAAATCCGGGAATTATAAAAACAAGATGGCTGAACTTAACCAGCTTCTCTTGTTTGGTTTTATTGGACGCCAATAAAATTTAATCATAGAATGACCTCCGACGATCCAGGTAGGAGGTTATTTGCGCTTAACGATGCTTACGGAAACAACGCAAAAAAGGAAATTAGCCTCCCAAGGAGAACCATATACTACTTGAAGGAGGATGCTTTTTATGCCTAAAACCATACTTGTTGTCGATGATGATCCGGATATTATAGATATGCTTAAACTTTATCTGGAGGCAGAAGGATATAGGACTTTGGAGGCTTTCGACGGGAAAGCAGCCCTAGAGCATCTACAAAGCAAGCATGTGGATCTCGCGCTCCTCGATATCATGATGCCGTTCATCGACGGATTCCAGCTGCTCCGCATGATGCGGCAGGATTATAAAATCCCGGTCATTCTCATTTCGGCCAAAAATCAGGAACTTGATAAAATAACCGGGCTCAAGCTGGGGGCAGACGATTATGTGTCCAAGCCGTTCAGTCCGCTTGAAGTGATGGCGAGAATTCAGGCCCAGTTAAGACGTTGCTATGAGTTTAACGAGCCTTCGGAAGCTCTGCCGTTATCCGAAACCTGCGTTGGGGACTTGATGCTGGATCACCGCGAATGCATGTTATACATCAAGGGAACACCGATTTCACTCAGCGCTATTGAGTACAAATTGTTGAAATTGTTTATGGGGGAACCGGGGCGCGTATTTACGAAAAAGCAAATTTTTGAACAAGCCTGGGACGAGCATTATCTGGCTGACGATAACGCCGTCATGGTCCAAATCAGCAGGCTGCGCGATAAAATCGAAGCTTGTCCGAGGAAGCCTGTCTATATCAAGACCATTCGCGGACTCGGTTACCGATTTGCGAAGAAAGATGAGTTGCAGCCATGAAATCTCCTAATCGCCTGCAGCGTTCGCTGATTCGCCAATACATTTATTTTTTTGTTACGATTGCACTCATTGCTGCGGTTTCTCTGTATGTATTAAATGCGCAAATCTTGAATTATTTTATGGATATATCCGGACAGATCAAGGCAGAGGATACCGCCCTTGGCACTCCTACCGCCGTGCTTGACGTCGACAGCGGTCAGCACGAGCTGGTGTTTTATAGAATGGCTCTTCAAACCCTGCTTCTGTTTCTCGCTTTGTTTGCGATCACCGTATATTTCTTCGGAAGATTTACAGCTTCCCGGTTTACGACCCCGCTCAGCTCTATAGCTGACGGCATACGGAATATCACCAGCGGACATTACCACAAAAGATTGAACTTTAAAGCGAGTTATGAGCTCGCGCAAATTCAGGACGATTTCAATGATATGGCGGAGCGGCTTGAACGGATGGAGAAGGAAAATCGGGAGCTAGCGGAGAGCAAGCAGCGCATGCTGATCGACATTTCCCATGACCTGAAGACACCGATGACCACCATTCAGGGTTATATCGAAGCGATGGAAGTGGGGCTCGTTGATTCGGAGGAGCGAAGGCGGCAAATCCTGCGTATGATCTCCGACAAAGCCAGTCTGATGTCGGAGTTGATTGACGGCATCTTCGAACTGTCCAAGCTGGATAGTCCCGACTATCCTTTTGCCGTTGAGGCATCCGACCTTACGGAATTCATGAGGGAAATCGCAGCCGAGTATTACGAGGTTTTCGAAGAAAAAAAGTTTCTATTCCAGTATGATATTCCCGATCGTGTAATCATCGTCCCCTTCAACGCGACCTGGTTATACCGGGCGGTTTCCAATATCCTGTCCAATGCAATCCAATACAACCCGCCTGGCACAACCGTTGGATTGAAATTGGCAACGAGGGGAAAGGGAATCGAAATTCACGTTTCAGACGATGGTATCGAATTCCGGATGCCATGAAGGAAAAGGTCTTCGATGCCTTTGTCCGCGGAGACCAAGCTCGTAAAAGCGATGGGGGTACGGGTCTAGGTCTTGCCATTGCCAAACAAGTGGTAGAAAAACATGGAGGGAAGATCAGGCTTACAACAAAAACTGGGCAAACGACATTCGTTCTGTTTCTGCCGAGCAGCATGTAAGATTTCTGAAAGAATAGGGAAAGTACACAGAAAGAGTGATCCGGTATCCTCAGATGTAGAACGATCTACTAAATAGAGTGCAGGAGGACTGGAAGAGTGGAAATACAAAAAGAGAAAGAGAAAGAAAACGAGAAGGGTTTTGCCATTATACAAAGAATCGTTGCCAACCGGAAACGTCTGCAGCCCTTAACTCCCGGATGGAAGGGAGCGTCGCTTGGACTTGGAGGCATCGCATTCATTCTGACCCTGATCCAGGCCGATTATTTATTGACGGGGCACGGTTTCGTGAATTATATCGCGGGCACGTTCTTGTTTGTCTTAGCGATTGCGATGATAAGCGGCTTGGCCGCGTTGCTGCTGCATGGAGTCAAGAAACTGCCAAGCCGTTATATTTGGACGTTGATAGGCTCACTGACCTTGCTATTATTCTGCTTCTTCGTGCCGCCGAAAGTATCAGCCGTTTTCATTGCATGTTTAGCCTTTGTATTTTCATTACTTGGTGCATTGCTATATAAAATGGCAGCCGGAAGCTACAGGCAAGTCTCAAGAGCAAGGAGAATCGGCGCCATGGCCTGCTTGTCCTTGATCGCCATCGTGATTGGAACGTGCAGCTTCTGGCTGTTTCGGGAGGGAGATGAAGACGCTCCGGCCGTCACTTTACAACAGCTAAAAACCTCAAGCAGGTATGAAGAATCCCTGATGAACAACCCTGCGGCAGAAGGGGACTATCAAGTCAAAAGCTTGTTATACGGAAGCCGAGGAAGCTACAGGAAAGAGTTTAACCAAACCGGATCCTTGACCACCAAAACGGTGGATGCGACCGAGTTTGTCGAGAAATGGTCCTCAGGGCGAACGAAGTCGCTTGGTTTCGGACCGGATGCCCTGCCGTTAAACGGAAAAGTGTGGTATCCCGAAGGGGAGGGCACATTTCCGCTGGTCCTGATTGTGCATGGAAACCACTTAATGAACGATTATTCCGATCCCGGTTACGAATACCTCGGCAAACTGCTCGCGAGTAAAGGATATATTTTCGTCTCCGTGGATGAAAATTTCCTTAATGCCGCCCCATACGAGGACCTTTTTCTAATTAGCCCCCTCCAACGCGAAAATCCGGCAAGAGGTCTGCTGCTGCTGGAGCATTTGAAGACCTGGAAGGGTTGGAACAGCGCTCCGGACAGCCCCTTTTATCAAAAGGTCGATATGGAACGAATCGCCCTCATCGGTCATTCCAGGGGAGGCGAAGCTATCGCGATTGCGGCTGCCTTCAACAAGCTCGGCAATCACCCGGATCACGGCCATATCAAGTTTGACTATAACTTCTCGATCCGCTCTCTCATTTCCATTGCGGGCACGGACGGGCAGTATCAGCCTCAAGGCAAACCGCTGCCGCTGCAGGACGTGAATTATCTCTCTTTGCATGGAGCCCATGATATGGACGTCAACAGCTTGGACGCTGCCAAACAGTATCATCGGATTCGGTATACCCAAGGCAAAGATTACATGAAGTCGATGATTTACGTTTATGGGGCCAACCATGGCCAGTTCAACGGAGGCTGGAACAGAGGGGATGGAGTCGGCCTTTCGAATCGTCTCTTTAACCTTCGTCAAATCATGCCGCGGGAGGAGCAGGAAACGATTGCCAAGGTGTTCATATCTGCCTTTCTCGATGCAACGCTTAAGGACCAACGTCAATATCGGAAAATATTCACGGATTTGGGTTACGCCAAGGAATGGATTCCCGACAACCTGTACGTGGGCAATGTTTACGATTCGGGGACAACCATGATTGCCGATTTTCAAGAAGACATCGATCTGCAGAGCACGACGATGCCTGGCGGCAGCCTGATGGGCGAACATCTCCGGGTATGGAAGGAGGAGAGGGTAAGGACCAAGCATGGCTTCGCCGATTACAGCGCGGTTCGTTTAGGCTGGGACACGAGAGGAGAATCCGAACCTGCATCCTTCACGGTCACGCTGCCGGAACGCGGCTTGGTAACGGGAACGGAAAGCTCTGTCGTATTTTCGTTGGCGGACGCCCGTGGAAAAGACGCGAGCGGCGACCCGAATGAACTGATCAACGCAACGGTTTCCGTTGAAGACAAGAAAGGCAATCAGGCAAGTCTTCCGCTCAGCCACATATCTAAGTTGCCGCCCCTTATTGAGGGCAAATTGTTGAAATGGCCATTCGCTAATACCGGGAATACCTCGGAACCCGTATTTCAAAGCTATGATTTCCCGTTAAGCGATTTTCACAAAATGAATCCGGACTTCAACCCGCAGCAGTTGAGCAAGATCATTATCCAATTCAACCTCACGAAGCACGGAACCGTACTGCTTAGTGATGTGGGCATCCGATCATGAACTTGTATGGTTTGGTCCGAAAGGTTGACATTGATGTCTGCCAGACGACAAGAACAATATACGCTGAAGGAGCCGCCAATATGGCGGCTTTTTTGATTAGGTAGAGTAGGGCTCAAACCGTTACAGCTTATAAACGGTAATAAGTTTCCGATTTAGGAAAATGAATCGTGACTTTTGTATACGTTCCTGCCTCCGACCGGATAGACAAATTATGACCCAGCTTATGCGCCAATTGTTTTGCAAGATAAAGTCCCATGCCGGTCGATTTGGGATGACTTCTTCCAATAGAGCCGGTAAATCCTTTCTCAAAGACGCGATGAAGGTCCTCCGGCTGGATCCCGATCCCGGTATCTACAATGTTCAACCGTTTTTCTTTACGGTCTTCTTCGACCGTGAATGTAATGTTCCCGCCTTCGTTCGTATACTTCAACGCATTTGCAACGATTTGATCAAGGATAAATCCGAGCCATTTGCGATCGGTATGGATGGTTTGCGGAATGTCCTCCATCTGTAACCGAATCTGTTTATTGATAAAGGTTTTGGCGAATTTTTTCGCGCAAGTTTTAATGATCGCGTCTAACGGTTCTTCCGTGATGAAATAATCCTTGGAGAAAGAATCGATTCGAGAATAGTACAGTGCCTGCTCCACATAATTTTCTATTCTATCCAGTTCATCCTCTAGTTTATCGGCAAGGGAATCTGCCGTTTCCCCCGTGCTGTTTTCCATGAGCAGACGACTTGCTGCAATCGGCAGCTTTACCTCATGAATCCAGGACATGATAAATTCCTGGTGATCTATTTTCTCTTCATTGAGTTTCCGGAGGTCTCGTTCATGATGACGGTGCAGTTTGGCAAAAAGCTCAAGGTATTGCCGTTGCTGCAAATTTTGCGGTTCAGGGGCAGCGACAGGCCAATCTTCCCGGTCAAGATCGATCAGCTCCTGCAGCTTACGGTAATAGGATCTGCGATAAGCATAGCCAATCAGTAAGTAGGCTGTGGTGAAGGCAAAACAAACGATTTGAATATACAGAATGCTGCCTGCGACTTGACCCGGGGTGACCGATAGGGAAAGGATCATTGAAATAAAGCCCATCATCCCCGCGTACAGCAACAAAAAATAACGTTTGTCCTTTATGTATTGAATGAAACTCATGGGATCATATAACCTTGCCCTTTCTTGGTTACAATCCAGTTTTTCTTGCCGATGCCGGCCAGTTTTTTGCGCAAGCGGACGATGTTGACGGTTAACGTGTTTTCGTCCACGAAGCTTTCATCCTGCCAAAGATGACGCATGATTTTCTTGCGGTCTACAACGGTTCCTTTCTGCTGCATCAGAATCTTCAATATACTGACTTCGGTTTTGGTAAGCTCCGCTTGTTCGGTTTCATAAGTGAGCATCCCTTTGTCCGGAAGGAACACGACCCCCTCATGCTCGAACACATTGGAATGCAGGTCCGAATAGGAATACGTTCGGCGCAGCAGCGCATTGACTTTAGCGGTCAATACATCCATATGGAACGGCTTCTGAATATAATCGTCCCCGCCCATATTCACCGACATGACAACATCCATGGGCGAATCGCGGGAAGAGAGAAAGAGCACCGGAACATTGGAGATTTCCCTAATTTTTTGACACCAGTAAAATCCATCATACGATGGCAGGTTGATATCCATGATCACAAGATGGGGCTGGTCATGAATAAAGCATTGCGCGACCTGGTCAAAATTATCGACGCTGACCGTTTCCAGACTCCATTTGGTTAATGCTAACTGGATCATTTCGCGAATGGTCGGGTCATCCTCTACGATCATAATTTTCATAAACGATCCTCCCGGGCGTTACTAGCGGCAAATTAAACACATTGTATACGATCTTCCCGCGGCAGACAAGCAAGTTTCCGGGGCGGCTTCCTTTGTCTAATGTGACAGGAATGTAAGGTAGAGGGGGAAGTTGTAAGCTAAAGTAAAGGTGACCTGTATTAAGATTAGGATAAGAAATCATGATTTCGAAATCGTGCTGATATTGTTTCTATATTGATAACCAGGAAGGAAAGATCAACATGAAAATGGTAGTGAACGCGGCTCAGGTACGAAAGGTTTATGGCGTGAAAGGAAATGTCTATACCGCCTTGGATGATATCGATTTGACCGTGCAGGAGGGAGAGTTCGTGGGGATCATGGGGCCGTCGGGCGCAGGCAAATCGACTTTGCTCCATGTGATTGCGACGATCGATCAACCTACCTCCGGAGACGTAGTCATTGACGGGGTTGACGTACTGAAGATGGATGAGGAACAACTATCCGCTTTTCGCCGGGATAAACTGGGATTCATTTTTCAAGATTACAATTTGCTGGACACATTAACGGTGAAGGAGAACATCTTGCTGCCCTTGGCGCTGGCCAGGATGGATGTCAAAGAACTGGAGCAAAGAGTGGGGGAGATCGCGGACAAATTCGGCATCACCCCGATTTTGGACAAATACCCGTATCAGATTTCCGGAGGTCAAAAACAGCGGACTGCGGCTTCACGCGCCATGATTTCCGGTCCCAGCCTGCTGCTGGCCGATGAGCCGACCGGCGCGCTGGACTCGAAATCGGCGACCGACCTGCTGGAGAGCCTGAAGGATCTGAATGAATATGATCAGGCAACGATTCTGATGGTCACTCATGACACGTTTGCGGCAAGCTATTGCAAGCGCGTGCTGTTTATTAAGGACGGTCGCATTTTCACGGAACTGACGAAAGGCGAAACATCCCGCAAACACTTTTTCAAAAAAATATTGGATGTATTGACCGCTCTGGGAGGGAATGCAAGTGACCTTGTTTGACATCGTGAAAAAGAACATGAAAGGGAACTTCAAAAACTACTCGATCTATTTCATTTCCATCCTGTTCAGCGTCATCATCTATTATACGTTTCTTTCTTTGCAATACAGCCAAGAAATTGCGAGTTCAATCGAATCGTCGCAGAGCATGCAATCCGTTTTCATGATAGCGTCCATCCTATTGATTGTGTTTGTTGCCGTCTTTATTATGTATTCCAACCGTTTTTTTTCGAGACAGCGTAAAAAGGAAGTAGGCTTGTACGCATTGCTTGGTCTTCCCAAAAAAAAGATCGGAAAAATGCTGTTTTATGAAAACCTGATCATTGGGGTGACGGTTTTAATCATAGGAATCTTGATTGGCACATTGTTGTCCAAGCTGTTTGCCATGATCTTAATCAAGCTGCTGGGGACGCCGGTACAGGTAGGTATGGCTTTCTCTCTGCGAGCTCTGATTCATACGCTCATCGTGTTCATGGTGATTATATTGGCGACATCGATCCAAGGCTATCGATTGATTTACAGCTTTAAACTCATCGAATTGTTTCGCGCGGAGCAAGAAGGAGAGCAGGAGCCGAAAGCGTCGTTTCTATCTGCAGTGGGTGCAGTTCTCTGTTTGGCTGCGGGATACGGATTCGCCTTCCGCGATTTTTCTGTCACCGAAGAAATCCTTGTCAATCTGAGCGTGATGAGCGTCGGTATTATCGCTGGAACGCTTCTGCTCTTTTCCTCCTTGGTCATTGTCTTGTTAAGAACCGCCAAGAAGAGAAAACGAAGTTACTATAAAGGCATGAATCTGGTCATTACCTCTAATTTGGTGTATCGGATTAAAGGAAACGCTCGTTTGTTAAGTGTCATTTCTCTGTTATCCGCAGCAGCTTTGTGCGCTTTCAGTGTCGGATTAGGTGCATATTTTACTTTTGACAAAACATCGAAGCTTACGGCACCGTTTAGCTACATGTATATTGCCCAGGACCATGCCTTTAATCAGAAGGTAGACGATATCATACGCGGGGATGAAGCGCATCCGATTATAGCGCAAATGACGATTCCGGTGCTGGAGACAAAAGGAGAGGTTTCCGATCCCGAGATTCTTCCGGAAAGAATGATCGAAGCAGATAAAACCCCGCTCAAAGTGGTTTCGCTCGATCAATACAACCAGGTGGCAAAGGCACTGCGTCTCCCCGAAATGGATCCGATCGAACAGGATGAAGCAGTTGCGATCCGGCCCATGTATACGGACTATGAATGGTCGGATTATGAAAGCGAAACGATCGACATCGAATTGCCGGATCAACGGATATCCCTTGCTTTTGCGGGGATGACTGAAGAACGTATCATCAATTGGAGTTATCCGGATGTGATGATTGTTGTAAGTAACGGCACCTACGACAAAATCGAGGCGCAGGTTTCGCCGACCCGCTATGTCGGGTATGCCGTGCAGGAACAGAAGACAACGAAACACACGGCCGATGCGCTGGCGGCGCTGAAGACACCGGAATCGTACTTGTCTTCTTTTTATTCCGAATACCGGCTTGGAATTGAAGAAGCGGCCTTTAACGTGTTTATATTGGGATTTCTTGGGCTCGTTTTTGTCATGGCGACAGGCAGCATGATCTATTTCAAGCAATTGACCGAAGCGGCGGCAGACAAACCTCGGTTCGATATTCTTAAAAAAATCGGTGTAAGCGGAAAAGAAATAAGTATGGCCATCATCAAGCAGAACGCCTTCATCTTTGCTCTGCCGCTCACGATCGGGCTTGCCCACTACATGGTCATCCTGCAATTGTTGAAAAGGTTATTCAGCAATATGGCAGGCGCCAGCCTCATGCTGCCCATCCTGATCTGCGTCGCTGTGTTTTTCCTGATCTATTCGGTTTATTATGTGCTCACGGTCAACTCCATCAGCAGGATCGTCCATGGAAAGGCGGCCCCCGTGGTAAGAATTGCAGCTATAGCCATTACGGTCTGTCTTCTAGTTCTGATTGGCATATTCTTCGGCACGGAAACCCCTGCAACGCAGGATGAGAGGGGGCAGACAGAGAAAATCCAGTTACAGCTTCCGAAACCTACTGGAGAATATTCGGTGGGGACGATGGAGATGCACTTCAAGGATGGCAACCGGGTGGACCCATGGAAACAGGACAGAGACAGGGAGCTGATGGTCAGCATATGGTACCCTGCTTCGGGGAAAAGCGAGCAGAAGGCTTTGTACATGCAGCCCGGGGCAGCAAAGTATTACGATGAAAACACGATTTCAACGATCGGAGTGGATCCCGGGAGGGTCGATCTATCCGGTATCGGGACACATTCTTGGGTGAATGCACCTCCAGTGAACAACAGTGAGGGGTGGCCTATCCTCATCTATACACCTGGAGGGTCTGTTCCAAGAAACTTCGGGACGGCTGTAGTCGAAGATTTGGCCAGCAGAGGTTATGTGGTTGTTGCCGTCGATCATACGTATGAAGCCTCTGCGGTCCAATTTCCTGATGGAAGTGTGGCAACCAAGTTATTACCGTCTTTCAGCGCAGAAGTGATACTGAAGATGCTAGAGGTAAGAGTGGATGATATCCAATATGTGTTGGACCAACTTGAACTCATAAAGGAAGGCCGTCATCCAAGCGATCAGCCTTTACCCGCTGGACTTCAAGAAACATGGGACCTGTCAAAGATCGGAATATTCGGACATTCCGCCGGCGGGGCTACCGCTGCTCAGGTGATGTATGAGGATGACCGGGTTGACGCCGGCATCGATATGGATGGAACGATGGGCCACATGCCCGATAACCCGCTGCCGGTGGCGCAGCACGGTTTGGATCGACCGTTCATGCTCATGAATTCAGGCTACAATAAGGAGGGCGAGGTCGATTCCCATCTTACCGCGATGGACCGCCAATCGTTCTGGCAGCATTCGACCGGGTGGAAGCTCGATTTAAGCATACCCGAGGGAGCACATTATACGTTTACAGATTATCAGTCGCTCCTTCCCCAGCTTCAAGAGAAGCTGAGTCTTTCGCCGCGAGCAGTCCAGCAGTTTATCGGAACAGCTGATCCACAGCAGACGATCGCTGCCCATCGAAATTATGTCGCTGCCTTTTTCGATTTTCATTTAAAGGGTGCTCCACAGCCACTGCTGGACTCACCGTCTGCAGACTATCCTATGGTTGATTTTATCAAATAATATGTAAAGCTCCACGCTCCGTTCACAAGCACGCAGGGCACATTTTCCCATCGATTGTTTGGAATGGTTTTGTCATCACACCCTACGGCAAAGACCGCAACGATCTGGAACCGGGTGACCTTGTCCGTATTGAGAACGGTAAAGTCGAGGCTGGCAAACAGCCGAGCAAGTCTGTCTTTCTCCATGAAGCGATCTACCAAATGCAGCCGCATGTCCATTCGGTCATTATCGCGCATCCTCCCAACATCATGGCATTTGCCGTAACCGATACCGCATTCGATTCAAGAACGATTCCGGAGAGTTATATCTTGCTTCGCGGAATGCCAAAGCTTCCTTTTCATGCGGTTTACAATGAGCCTGAGCGTACCGCTTCGCTGTTTAAAGCCGATACGCCGATTGCCATTGTAAATAATAATTGTGTAATTGTTACCGGTCAGAGCCTGCTCAACGCGTTTGACCGATTGGAAGTTGCCGAGTACAGCGCCAAGTCCATTCTGTCGGCAAGAACGCTCGGCAATGTTATACACATCGATGACGACCGGATTCGCGAGCTTGAAGCAGCGTTTCATCTAGAATAGGAAGATCATGGAATACCTCAGCTGTACCAAGGCTGCCGCGGGAATAGAGCGGCAGCCTTTCGTTTGTTCTGGCATCGACCAACGACGCAGTGTCCTCCACGGATTTTTTGTGAACATAATCCTTTCCAGTGAGTAATTCAATTGAAGTATGGAGGTTGGTGTTTACATTAATTGCGAAAATGTCTATTATATATATAGACATAACATAAATATGTTTATTAATTACTCAGAAATGAGGAGAGACCATGGAAAAACCTGCTTCTACAAATCATAAACCCGTGATGATTTCGGATAACTATGGGAAAGTGGATGGACGATTCGCATATAAGACAGATGTAAGAGCCCTATCTTTGGGATTGAGCGGGCAGAACGAGGATGGCAAGGCGCATATTGCCGCCAAAGTATGGAGAGCTGCCGAGGGACAAGGGATTGGATCTTCGGATGAGATCCCCATCCATCGAATTCTAGATTTGTCCATTCTCATTTGCAGTGCCCTGACCCACTTTAGCGAAGCCTATAGATATGAACATTTATATGATCCACAACATCCTGTGATCGACCGGATCGGATTGCAGGGGAACGCCATGACGGTGGCTGTTTGTACGGATAATGAAGAGATTCATGAGGATATCAAGCTGTTCAACGAGGCATTGAGCGATAACGGTGAGATGATTGGAGAACGTCTGCGCACTTTAACGAGAATGTTAGAAGAATTGGGTTATGCACGATGAGAAACCCGTCGAACGGGGAGTTAAGAGGCTTTTCCCGTGTTCAGAGTTAACGAGAGTTTGGAGGTGAGAGGTCATGAACGACCAGAATGACAATGAATCTTGCGTGCTGTCTCCTGGGAGAGAATGGACTGACGAAGAAAAGAGCCTTGTCTGGAAAAAACCATTAACGCATACAGTAAGCGAGGAAGAACGCCGAATCACGAATGAAATTAAGCGTAATTGGCATCGCGGCGAGATGAAAATCGCCAATATTCTATTGGAGGGAGATGCCGGCTCCGGGAAAACACAGCTCGCCAAGGCGCTGTCTGCAAACTTCAGGTTACCCTATACCAAAGTAACTTGTTTTGCCGATATGGATAAATCGGATATCCTTGGCGCCATTTTACCGGTTATTTCATCGGATCGAATGAAGCAGTTGGAAACCGGGGACCAAGCGGCCTTGAAAGCATTGTACGAAAGCGATGGCTTTCGAAGCTCGACGGAGATTTTAATGGAGGCGCTGGAGATTCCACAAGAGATGGCTGCCGCCAAGATGAAGCAATTATTGAAGCTGGCTGCGAATAGCACTCTGGATGGAGCTGTAGAGTATCGATTTTACGCTTCCGAGATCGTCAGAGCTTTTCAAAAGGGATATCTGCTGGAAATACAGGAACCGAACGTGATTCGGGATGCTGGCGTATTGATGGCATTAAATTCCGCATTGGAGCCGGGCGGCAGTCTTAATCTCCCAACGGAGATCGTACACCGGCATCCGGATTTCATAGCCGTGATTACGGCAAACCGCAGTTATGCGGGATCCAGGCCGCTTAACGAGGCATTGCGTGACCGTGTGCAGCATACGGAGAAAATGGACCTGCCGACCAAAGAGATCATGATGGAGCGGGCAATGGCCAAAACCGGTTATCGGAACGATGAAATGCTGGACGTGCTGGCAAGCGTCATTATTCTATTGGATAAAACGGCCCGGGCTAATGCCATTAAAGGCGTGGCTGGCATGCGCTCCTATTTCTATTGGGTGGATGCCGTTGCTCAAGGTGCTCCTGCGAGGGAGGCACTTTACCATAAAGTGATCTATAAGATAACTACCGATTCGGAAGAGATCAAACTGCTGGAAGAAGCGCTGGTAGGCGAAGGCTTATTGGATACGTTGGAGGAAGTCCCAATTGAAAATAATAAAAAACGGAATGCAGAAGCAGTGGAGATCACGACATGGGACAGCGATATAGACCCGGATTCCACTTCTGATGGGGAAGCCGAGGAAGAAGGGCTCCGGTTAAAAAAGTCCGCTGAAAGCGAAAACAGCACATCCATCCTTGCGGATGAGTCAGCGGATATGGAGAGTACGGATTCAGGGGAGGACGGATCACCGCAATATCATCAGGCCAATCCCGCACCCATGTCGGAGGAGGAGAAGCGGAGGGAGCGGGACTTCCGCAAAAAACTGAATCAAGTCTCCAGAGCCATCGTGTCCGACTCGATTCATCAGGCTGTTAAGCTGATCGTTCACCGTCCTGAATACGACCCGAATCAGCAGGAGGAATATTCGAGTCTGAGTAAGGGCCTTATGCCCATCGTGCGGGAAATCGCCAGAAAGACGCTGCCGCTATTGGAGCATGAGAACACCGCGGAATATGCCAAAAACCATTACTATGGTTCTAAATTTCAGGCTGACAGCGTGGCCTATCGCGATTTCAAGTATTTTGCCAAGAAACGTCCTCCGACGGAATCCCCTGGTCTTGTGGTCGGTTTGAGGGTGGATGAATCCGCATCGATGGCTGCTTTCGGTAGATTGGAGGCGGCCAAGCGGGCGGTCATTGCTGTCTATGAATTCTGTCAAATTTGCCATATTCCTGTTTTAATTTACGGGGATACTGCGGATGTTTCCCGTTTGGAACAAATGTCCATCTTCGCATATGCCGATTACGATCAACCGGATGTTCGCGATCGGTTCAGGTTGATGGGGATCCGTGCCAGAAGTAATAATCGGGATGGTATGGCTTTAAGAATTATGGCGGAACGGTTAGCAGCTTCACCGAAGCAAACCAAGCTGTTGATCAGCATCAGCGACGGGCAGCCAAAAGCCATGGAAGACTATACAGGAAATCTGGCTATTCAGGACATGCAGCAGACGCTATCCGAATACGAAAGAAAAGGAGTCAAATTTTTGGCGGCCGCCATCGGTCAAGACAAGGATGTCATTAGTCAGATCTATGGTGCCGAGAGGTTTTTGGATATGACCAACCTGAATGAGCTGCCAGCGAAATTGGTGCGCATCATTTCCCGGTACTTGTAAGATCATACTGAACAGCTTCAGCCTGCGTGTCCTTGTGACATGCGGGCTTGTTTCCGTATTTATGTCAGTGAATACCTGAACATGCCTCCTAGTTCGTTCTTGGTAAACTGGACATGTGCCCCGTTCAAACATTATAGTTAAAAGAATGAAGATCACGTCATTTTGTCGGATTTTTTCGGTGTCGTGAATCCATGCTCAGCTTTACATCTTGAATATGTATACATAAGTAAGGGAGGACATGTATGGAGCAACCCCGTATTTGGCCGGATCGGTTCAAGCGCTTTTTTCTGAACAATAAGTTTGTGCTTCTTTTGCTTGTTCTGTTGCTGGTTGGACTCAATGTGTTGGTTCTAAGCAAGATTTCGTTTGTGCTGCATCCGCTCGCCGTATTAATCAAGACGATCGTGTTGCCGATCATTTTATCAGGAATTCTCTATTATTTGCTGAACCCTCTGGTAGATGTAATGGAAAAATGGAAGATCAAGCGCGGATGGTCCATCCTGATCCTATATCTGGTTATTGCCGGTATTCTAACGATCGTGGTGCTCGCGGTCATTCCGGTGCTGCGCAACCAGATTATGGGGCTGATTGATAATTTTCCGACATATAGCGAAAAGGCTAGACAGCAGTTTGAAGATCTAACGGGCAGCGAGTTGTATAATCAGATTCAAGAGACCATGAACATTAACTCCCAAGAATGGTGGACAACCGTCACGCAGAAGGCAACGGAAATTCTGAACCATACGTGGAGCAGAGTGGGCGGGTTTCTGGGTGCTTTTACGGAGGTTGTGCTGTCGATTGTGACCGTACCCTTTGTGCTGTTTTATATGCTGAAAGACGGCAAAAAGCTCCCTCTGAAAATATTGTCTTTCCTGCCGACGAAGAGTCGTTCCGGAATTTTGCATGTGCTTCAGGATATCAATCATCAGATCAGCTCGTTTATCCGCGGGCAGATTATTGTGAGCTTCTGCATTGGGATTCTGCTCTATATCGGTTACATGATCATCGGTCTGGATTACGCGTTGATTCTAGCGATTATTGCATCGTTCACCAGCGTGGTGCCCTATCTGGGACCCGCAATTGCGATTACGCCTGCGCTCATTGTGGCTTTGGTCACTTCTCCGATGATGCTGCTGAAGATGGTGGCGGTATGGACGATCGTGCAATTAATCGAAGGGAAGTTCATCTCACCGCAAATCATGGGCAAAACGCTTAAGATTCACCCCATTACGATTATCTTCGTCATACTGACGGCCGGTAATCTGTTCGGTGTGGTTGGCATTCTGTTAGCCGTTCCCGGTTATGCGGTCCTCAAGGTTTGTGTATCCCATATCTTCGAATGGTTCAAGGACACATCGGGATTATATGATCCTCGGAATAACAACACGCTGAAATAGTCCATCAAATTTCGGCGGTTGCAAGCCCCGTTGACCGTAAGGCTATCATATGAATTTGCTTCCGAAGTCGCCTTGTTGGCGGCTTTTTTTGCGGACAAATCTTTTCAAAGAATCAGAAGGTAAATGTAACCAAGACCCACCCTATAACCTGGGTTCATTGCAAAAACGAATCCGAGTTAATATAATGGATATCATAGGTCTATGTAATTCGAAATTAAAGGAGGAAACCGCCATACAGTTTTCCAAAAGCGTTGATTATGCTCTGCACGCCTTAATCCATTTGGCTCATTCGGAGCGTGACCAGAACATCGGAATCAAGGAGTTATCTGCGACGCTGGGCGTTTCGGAAAGCTATTTGTCCAAAATTATGTCCAAGCTGAGGCAGGATGGAATCGTGCGGGCAGTGCCGGGAGTGAACGGAGGCTACGAGCTTGCAAAGACGGCCGAGCAGATTACATTCCTTGAAGTGATACAGGTGATCGAAGGAAGGCAGCAGCTCTTTGAATGCTCAAATATGAATTCGCGGCAGCACCGTTTGCTGACCGAAGAGAAGGCTGCCGAGAAACAAGAGGACCACCCCCGTGAGTGCGTATGCCTGGTCAAACAGGTGATGGACGGTGCCGAACGGCAATTGAATCGATACTTGGAGGAGCAAACGATCCAGTCGGTATTGGACGCGGCATCAAAACGTGGCAGCTGTGCTGAGAACAAGAAGTGATGAACTTCTTGTATTCTGAATATGGATATTTTAAGTCTGTAATACATGTGCACATGAAATTAAGGTAACTTCTCATCAAGCCGAAAGTTTGGGAGGGATCGTGATCGATAAACACTTTGAGAAATTAAGCGGGTTTGAAGAAAGAGAACATTGGCTTTTACTTCGTCAGTTGGTGAATACAGCGATACACGATTCTACGCATGGTGATCATGAAGATAGAATGTTCGGTCAGAGATTGTATAAGCTGTTGGAAATGCACATAGATACCGTTAACAACCAGAGACTGCAAGAAGAGAAACTTCAAACTCACGTCCATATTGTGTTCAGTCTCTCTGAAGCCGGTTCATTAAAAGTTGCGCTCAGTCAACTTGGTAAACGGGAGGAGTCTCGGGTACTAGCATTTAATGATTGGTTTTCAGTCGGTCCCATCACGGAATTGAGCACAAAGGAAGGGCAGCTCCGAAGGCAAATGTGGTTGATGGAACATGACAGGGATTCATATTATTCAGACAGTATAAACCAGGAACACCAAATTGAGCGTATGATCGATACGCTGAAGAATATACCGGAGAGCAAGACCGTTGTGGTATGGTGCGCGGATAACGCCCATGATCAAACGGGGCTTCGATTTGCAATGTATCTGCTGAGGGAGCGGAAGAGTCCAGTCCATATGGTCAATGTGACACAAATACTCACAGAAACGGCGCAGGGTAATGCTCCAGTATCGCAGGCATTGGTCGAACGAGATAAATACATCGAAATCCTCAGAAATTATGGTGAGGGGATCCCTCTTAATTCTGATCTGAGGAAGCGTTATGAGTCAGAATGGTTGGGGTTGGCAGGACAGGATGATGTGCTTCGACTCTGGGAAGAGGGAAAAATCATATGCTGCCAAGAGGATAAACTGGACGAGGTTATTGTTAAATCGGTCTTGGAGCTGCAAGATAAACTCAATCCCGGTAATTTTGTTAAGGCTGGAGACGTCGTGACTAAAATACTGGAAAGCTCACAGCAGCGTATAAGCTATTCCTTTATCATCTACAGAATCTGGAGTTTGGTCAGTGATGGTGTTTTAACGTTCAAGGGTTTACCGGGTTTTCCTCATCAATTCTCGCTAGGTTTATCGCATGTTTAAGAAGCCGCCAGGGGCGGCTTTTTGTGTTGACTTGGACAGTTCTTACCCCATGTAAGGAAAGGAACTTGGATTTCATGCGTTTTTCTATTGACCGAATGTTCAGTCTTAAATTATATTAGAATCATAAAATCTGGATCATCATCCATAGGCGAGAGGAGTTTTTAAATGGATTTAGCTTATCAGACTCAAGGCAGTGGGACACCCGTTGTGTTGGTACACAGCCCAGGTGTAGATTCAAGAGAATGGAAGTATGTTGCCCCGCAGTTAGCCCGGAATCATCAAGTCATCACGTATGATGGTCGCGGAACTGGAAAATCCCCTGCGCCGCAAAAGCCAACCAGCTTGGTTGAAGACCTACGGTCATTGCTTGATCATCTGGAAATTGACCGCGTTTCGCTTGTCGGTCATTCCATGGGAGGGCAGGCAGTTACGGATTTTGCCTTGACTTACCCTTCTAGAGTCGACCATTTGGTATTAATCGCACCATCACTAACCGGATTCGAGCACTCCCAGCCATTCATCGATTGGATGGCCCAAGTTAATGCTTGTGCACCCGATGTCAACCGTCTCGTAGAACAATCGTTAAGCGGGCCGAATTATCGTGTGACGATGTCCGGCTCTGAACGGGATTTTTTGCGCGAGATGCACACGTTGTATATGACCAGAGTGTTTAGTGAGTGGAAGAGCTTCGAGGTTGTATGGCCGATGCCGCCAGCGATCGAGCGGTTGGAGGAGCTTGTTGTAAACACGCTGTTTATTCAGGGAACGGTCGAATGGGAGGATATGCAGCGAATTGCGGAACAGTTCAAGCGAGTTCAAGACATCCGTTTCGAAGTAGTCGAGGGGGCTGACCATATGATCACGCTGACGCACGCAGAAGAACTGGCTGGTTTGATTCTTACATTTTTAGCGAGAGGATAAAGGGACTCATCCGGCAGAACTACAAATAAAAAATAAGCGCTTTGTTTGGTAGAGTGACCAAAGATTGCACTTAAAAAAGCCGCACAAAATGCGGCTTTTTTAATGAGTTCATGCGAGTTCTTCAACGAGTAAATGAAACGCCATCTATTCATTGCGTGTAATAAACGAGAGGTGGGAACGACACGCTTCCACGCTCCCCGATTGCCTCGCCTCCTCACTTGTCGGCTTTTTTCTCCGGTGCAGCCGGGGGTGCTTTTTTAGATGTTTCCTGGCTTGTCTCAAAGCTAATCGGCGTTATGCCTTTTGCCTTCCATACTGTACCTCTACGCTCGTACTCGAATAACTGTTCAATGGCATTCGCAATCTGCGGCCCGACTTCGCGCTCAACCAAATACAAGGCCACATCAAGTCCGGAAGTAACCCCTCCGCCAGTCACCAAGCGCGGACCATCTTCCACGATTCTTGCTTCAACCGGAACTGCACCGAGAGCTCCTAGCGCCCCCATGCCGATCTGATTGGTGACCGCATATCTGTCTTTCAACAAGCCATCCATAGCCAGCAGCAATGAACCTCCGCACACGGTAGCCACCGTGACTTTTTTATTATTCATCGCTTGTTTCATCATACTTGTTAAACCAGTATCCTTAGCCTGTCTTAATATGCTGGGAATAGCATCTTGGGAATACCCTGCCGGCTTTCCCGACGCTCCAGGAACCACTATAATCCCGGAACGGTTAGGGTCTATTACGGCTTGCGCTTCGAGAGTGGGCCCATTCAGCCCGCTCGGGACCGAACGTTTACCTTCTGCAGATACCAATTCAACGGTGACTTTTCCACCAGTATACATTCCAGCGGCAGCAAATACTTCATATGGCGCTAATGCGTCCAGCAGATCAAACCCATCGAATAATACGATTTGAACATGTACGCTTTTATCCTTGGATGGATCCGGCTTCTTATTGGTTTCCGCGCTTGCTGCGGGGGCTAACAGACTTAGAATGAGCGTAAACGACATGAGTAAGCTAAGTATTTTTTTCATCTTATACCAATTCCTTTCGATTCGTTCTGATGATCATTTCAGGAATAAATAGCAGCAGTGCAATAGAACCGTAAACGCCGATGGTGTAGCTGGTAGCGTAAACGTATCCAAACCCCTGATGAAAAAGGGAAGTAATGAGATGAATCAACATGTTCGTGAAGCAAAAGGCGTAACTACGAATCATCCAGTTGCGATGACGGTTGATCCGTTTCCTCTTGATCTGGACGAACGCCGTAATGGTGATAACCAGCCAAATCATATTCAGCAGATTGAATCCCATACTGCTTATTTTTCCGCCGGTGGCGTAAGGGGCCATATATCCGGAAGTCAGCACAACTAGCAGTACGGACACGATATATACATAGCCGTTTATGCGATGGAGCCAGCGGCTTCTTTCAAATATTCGATTCGAAAAGTTAACCAGCCCCGATGCCATGGCCATACATGCGAATGCAACATGAACGTACATGACATTTAACCAAACCGGGAGATTAAGCTCGCGCTTCAGCCCGGTTTTATGGCTTAAAAACCCCGCAGCACCGGGATCGATCCAGTAGTTTTTAACCAAGGCATATAGTATAAATAGTATGCTGACACAGGCCAGCAGTAGGTATAACGATTTCCGTTTCTTCATCCGTTCCCAACTCCCGAAGCGCCATATTTGATACATTCCATTCCTGAAAAAAACTCGATCGATGTACATTCTTGGAAGCCAGACCGCGTGTAGGCCGCGGTTTTTCATATGATTAGGAAACCCGATTTCCTGTTAATTTGGATGCAGGCAGGAGTCCGGCTTTGGCGATACCGACCATGTGATCTCCATCGACAACAACTTCAAATTTGAGATTCAAGCGCATGGGTTTCGTGATTCGCAGCGACCAGGTCAGCTTGTTATCCAGAAGCACGGGGTTTATAAACTCGATGGTTTCATCTCCTTGCGTTGCCGTGCCATGGATCATCTCGTGTCTTGTCGCTATGGAGAGCTTGACCTCCAGCTTCCCGACGGGCGTAGCGAGGGTGGTATCCCAATCCCCGTCGAAGACCGTTGCCTGTGTGCTATTGCTATGCAGGGAACTGGGCGTGGTTGTCATCGCTGTTTTGTTCACCGCAGTGTTGGGTTCGTCACTCGTCAATGGTTTATGAACGCTAGGCGCAATCCCTTTATCCTTCCAAACCGTTCCTCTTCGTTCATATTCAAATAACTGCTCTACCGCGTGAGCGATACGAGGCCCAAGTTCACGCTCCACCAGATATAGCGCTACATCAAGTCCTGAAGTCACGCCGCCGCCGGTAACCAGATTGCCGTCGTCCACGACGCGAGCCGAGACGGGAAGTGCACCGGTTGCACCAAGTAGATCCATGCCCAGGTGGTTGGTTACCGCCGGCCTGCCTTCCAAGAGGCCTCCCATGGCAAGCACCAGGGAACCGCCGCAGACCGTAGCGACGATGATGTCTTTGTGCTGGAGCGCCTGCTTGATCATATCGGTCAATCCCGTACTCATGGCCCGGCCCAGAATAGCCGGAATCGAATCTGGCCCATCATCTTCGACATCGCCGGATGCGCCGGGTACGAGAATGATGCCCGCACGTTCCGGGTTCAGTCTGCCACTCGCTTCAATCTTCAACCCGTTGATGCCGCTAGGCACGGATCTTGGACCTTCGGCGGTGACCAGTTCTACGCTTAACGCGTTTTCAGCATTCATGGCTGCGGCGCAAAAGACCTCGTAAGGTGCTATTGCATCCAGAAGGTCGAAGCCGTCAAACAACACGATTTGAACGTTTAGCATTCAATAATTCCTCCTAGTCTCTATTTGATCAGAAGATCTTTCAGCATGCGATATTCCTTCTCATCAATTTCACCTTTGGCCATTCGATTCTTTAGAATCATTGCGATATCATCCTTTTGATGATCGCTTTTGTAACGTTGACGAATCGCGTATACTCGAACCGCCAGGAAAGCAAATAGCGTGAGACAAAACAAAGCGCCAAAAGGGAAGAACGAGAATGCGTTATTTTCCAAACCCATATGTAAACCTCCTTTATCGATGACTGCGCGGGACGATCACCCGAAATATGGGCTGTTCGTGTGCGCAAGTAGAATCATAACAAACGAATATCTCAAACGAAGATGTAGAAAGGTCACAAAAGGATAAACAAACCATCACAATACATAAGCTTGCGTTGGTTCTTGCTAAAAAAATGATAAACTAGGAAAGCAAAGGTGGGATAAACATGAGAGGATCAAAGACGATACTGGTTGTAGACGATGACCAAAGTATCGTTGAGCTATTAAGGGATTTTCTGGAGAATGACAACTTTCAAGTAATGACTGCTTGCGATACCGCTCAAGCGTGGGACATATTCAAACAAAATTCCATTCATTGTATTGTTCTTGACATCATGATGCCGGGCCAAAATGGATTTGAGTTTTGCCGCCGGATTCGTGTGGAGAGCAATGTTCCCATCCTCTTTTTGAGCGCTCGCAGCGATGATGTGGATAAGATTCGTGGCCTGACTCTCGGAGGCGATGATTACATCGTCAAAACGGCTTCGCCAGGAGAGATCGTTGCCAGAGTGAAAGCCGTATTGCGGCGTTACGCTTCCCCTCAGCCAATGGATAGTAGGGTCTTGGATTACGGCCGCATCAAGTTAAACCTGTCCACGAGAGAAGTACTAGTGGATGGAAATAACGTCGTGCTCACACCCAAGGAATATGAGTTGCTTCGATTATTTGCCGAGCACCCCAGACATGTTTTCTCCTACGAACAATTACTTGCGAAATTTTGGGATGGGGTGGGCGACAGGCATACGATTCGGGTCCATCTCAGCCGGCTTCGCGAGAAAATCGAAGCCGATCCGAACCAACCGATATTCCTGGTCAACGTATGGGGAGTAGGGTATCGCTTTGAGGGAGGGTAACATGAGGTCACTCCGCATTCGTACGTTTACAATGCTTTGCTTCTTCTTTATCCTCTTATTGCCTTGGATCTTCTTTGTTGCCGCACACTTTATGGAAACCAAGACGCTCAGCTTCGAAAAAGGTCGGCTTCAAAACGAAACGCTGCAACGAAATATATCGGAGATGACTCAGCGAATTGAAACGGACACAGACCAATGGTCGGATCCGAACTGGCAAAACCAATTGTATACAGCGCTGCGCGAAGCGAAGATGGATGTTCTCATTCAATCCGCAGCAGATCAGGAAATTTATCGTTCCAATCCGGAGCGACGAGGCACTACGTTATCGACCGAGCGGTTCTCTGTCATAGAGGACGGCCAATTGCTGGGAAGGGTTATTCTGTATTTGCCTCAATCCAATCAAGTTCAAGTCATGTCGGCTTTTATCGGGCTCCTGCTTGCGATCTTTGTCGTCGGAATGGAAATGAGAAGATTCGTTCTTAAACCACTCGAGAAGATGGGAATCGCAGCTAGACAAATTGCAACTGGGGATTGGGAGGTTCGGTTACCCATGTCCAGGGTCACCGAAATCGCTGAAGTCCGCGACGGATTCGATGTTATGGTGAAGGGACTGGAGCAGTCCTATGGGAAACAGGCCGAATTGGAGGAGGAACGCCGATTCGTCATTGCTGCTGCGGCGCATGATTTACGGACACCGTTGTTCGCTTTGCGTGGCTATTTGGATGGACTTGAGCAAGGGATCGCACAATCCCCGGAGAAAATGACCCAATATGTGGCGGTTTGCAAGGATAAATCGGCACAATTGGATCGTTTGGTAGAGGACCTTTTCACCTTTACAAAAATGGAGTATGTGGAGTCGGAACTGAACCATAAAACGGTTGATTTTAACCAGGTAATCCGGAATTCAAGGGACAGTCTAAGTCCGCTGGCTCGGCAAAAAGGCATCTCGATCTCATTCCATGTAACAGATGGCTGCACTATCAATGGAGATATGCATTTATTAGAACGTGCCATGAACAATCTTTTGGATAATGCCGTCAGACACACGCCAGCGGGTGGTGAAATCCAAGTCCAGTGTAACAAGGATGGCAATAAGGTTAAGTTTACGTTACGCGATACCGGGCCGGGCTTCTCTACGGAAGAACTTGAGCGCGTATTCGAACCTCTATATAGGGGGGAAGCATCCAGAAGTCGTTCAACAGGTGGAAGCGGATTAGGCTTAACCATTTCACAAAGAATTGTTAGGCAGCACGGAGGCGAACTAGCCGCAAGCAATCATCCGGAAGGAGGAGCACTGCTTGAAGGATGGTTCCCTGCAGCAGCATCTGATTAGATGGGTTTGGGTGTCCTTTGGTACACACGATTTGTTACACGCTAAAAAAGCCGCGACAACGCGGCTTTTTGGTTTGCATGAAAGTGTCCTTGTGGACAATTCTAATCACCCGGGCTTGGATGAACGAGGTCCTTTGACTAGAATAATCAACGCTAGTATCAGTGGTATCCAGATCTGAAAAATAGGAAAATGATATTTCAAATTTTGATTAAATCCGATCCAGATATGATATATAAAGTTGGGGGAAAGAAACGAAATGGCATAAATGAAGGCACCCACGATCACCGTTAATTTTTTATGGCTCACTTTGATTAAACTCGAAAGTCCAAGCACGGCTCCAAGGTAGAATGCCGTCATTTTAACGAAAATTCCAATATAAATCAGCATGATAATCAAAGGATCCAAACGTTCAAGGAAATTGGCGATTTGGATGAGACGGACAGAACGAAGCAGCGGAAAAGTCGAAATACTAGTAATCGAAGGGTCAAGAATAGCAAGGTTTAAAATGTTGAATAGCAATAAAAAGATGCCGACGAAAATATAAGCAGAAACAGATGCTTTGGACAGCTTTTTCTTGTCGTCGAGATGACTCCAAAACATGAGAAATACCACGATTTGTCCGAAGGGAAAGCTAATCACCTCCGGTAAGGAAGCACGCAACACTGGCAGAATGCCATTCTCTAATATGGGCAAAAGGCGCTCAAGATGAATGATGTTCGATCCGAGGAACATGATGATGATTAGCATATAGCCTATTAGAGTGAAAGGAAGCATGAATTCGACGACACGAAAGAAAACCTCAATGCCTTTTGATACGGCGTAGCCGGACAGCACGACCATCAAAAGAATAAGGATGTACAGCGGCGTACTGGGGAGAAAGGAGATATTGATAATGTCCGAGAACTCCCGGGTATTCCTCATGGATTCATACGAAAAATAAACGACATAGGCTGTAGTAATGAATGAGCCTAGATACTTGCCCAAGTGTTGATTCAAAATTCGGGGAAGACTAAGATCCGAATTTCTGTTCTGAATATATAGATAGACATATAGCAACAATGATCCCGCGATCATTCCAGCCAACATGACAAGCCATGCATCTTGCTTAGCATCGATCCCCAGCTCATACAACGGGGTACTGCCAATCATAAACAAGATGGTCATGGCAATGATTTGGTATTTACCGATTTTCTCCATGTTGAACCTCCTTATTCATGGGATCGAATGCCGGTTAATTCTTCGGTTCAATCAAATTTGAGAATGGTTTATTGATCATATTCGTGTGCTCAATGGTCACTTTGATGTTCAGGTTGAGTTCCAGTTCCTGAAGCGGTTGTTCGGACGTTGATAATCGTCTGCTTACCGAAGGGTACCTTCTATGAATCATATCCATGAAGCCTGCCGGATCGGTATTCAATTCCTGCATCCTCTTCCAAGCTGTCCCTATCTCGTCCTTGATTTGTTCGGTAATCGTCTCCTCAAGTTTCGTTATGACATCCGGCTTTGTTAAATCCATCGTACAGCTGGTTTCATCAAGGGCACCTTTCGTTTCAATGTGTACCCTCATATTTATAGATCCGTTTACCATGACTGGCTCCACCTGGGTCGATGAATGGACTACCCGGTAGCTCGATAGTTGAGTATTTTCTCGATCACTGCAAGGAAACACAATGATCAAGTTTTTGACGCTGTTCGACAGCCAAGCAACCCCTCTGCTTTCTTCCCGCTTCATCCATCCAACCAGCTTGTCCCCTCGAAAGACCCCCAGATCCCCAAGTTTGATTACCGCTTTATTCCGGGTTGACTTGAGGGCATCCAGGGTGGATTGTTCCTCTTGATCGCCGGAAACCTTTAGCTCTGGAACGACGGCACTTCGGTAAGGATTTGCGATCATCGATGCAAAATCGATCAATTTAATATTTTTAACCTGGGACAGATTCTCTTGACCTTGCGTAATGACTCGTTGAATCGCGTTTCCCGTTATTTTCTCTAATGGAATAAGTACTTCTAATAGATTTGAGGCTTTGCCCTTGGTCAGGAGAACAGACATCGTTTCCCTGCTTTCCAAGGGGCGGAGGAAAAAATCAAGAATTTGCCGTACTCCTTCCTTCCGCGCGACCTGCTCATTCAATATCAAAATGGAGTTATGGGCAAAAAAGAGCGTTCGAGGTGCTTCTAGATTGGCATTCTGCATGGCTTCACGAATCGTCTTACCCCTCGTCGAAAAGATGGTGATCGGAGATTGGCTGCCGCCGGCTCCACCGCCTGTCTGGGTAGCAATGGACTGCGGGATGACAACTTGGAAGGAAATGACCCATTCGTCATTGCTTCGGTCAATGGATGTTGCAGATACAATGCTGAGCGAGTTAAGCTCCCGGCTATCCCAGCAGCCGTTTAGCAAGAACGGAAGGATCACGGTAAGAATCAGGAGATTAAGTTTACGGTTCATCTATTTCTTCACCTCCTAGTTTACCGGTTGTTGATTACTTCCTGTCTTCGGTAGGCGATGGTCGCGGACTCATTTTTTGCCGTTTCCGGTTGTTCTGACTGATTAAGGTCGGTCTTGCCAGCATGGCCCACCATGGAACACGAACCAAGACGTCTTTTTGGTCTGACGGGATAAATGGAGCGAACGGGGCGAGGTAGGGCAAGCCGAATGAACGTAAACCGCATAAATGAATTAACATCGCGATTAATCCAGCCATAATGCCAAACAGCCCTAATGTCGCCGCCAGTATCATAAAACCAAAACGAAGCAATCTTGCCGAGTTCGATATGCTCACGGACGGGGCCACAAAGCTGGCAATGGCCGTGAATGCAACAATGATCACCATGGCAGCAGATACTAAACCGGCCTGGACTGCCGCTTGCCCCAGCACCAAAGCACCTACAATGGATATCGCAGAACCCATAGCTCTCGGCATTCGAACGCCGGCTTCCCTTAATACTTCGAATGTAATTTCCATAGCCAGCGCTTCGACAACGGCCGGAAAGGGGATGCCTTCCCGCTGGGCCGCAAGGCTAATCAGCAACGTAGTTGGCAGCATTTCTTGATGAAACGTTGAGATAGCAATATAAAGCGAAGGAAGAAGCATCGATACAACAAAGGAAATGATGCGTAAGAGACGCAAAAAGGTGGCGATATCGAATTTTTGATAGTAATCCTCACTCGATTGAAAAAGCTTAAATAGGGTGATGGGGGCAATCAGCGCAAAGGGAGTTCCATCAACCAAAATGGCCACTTTCCCTTCCAGAATCGCACCGGCGATCGCATCGGGGCGCTCCGTGTTGGTAATGGTAGGAAAGGGGGTGAACGTATTGTCTTGAATAAATTCTTCGATATAGCCGCTCTCCAGAATGCTGTCGGTATCAATTCGGTCTAATCGATTCAGTATTTCTTGTACCACCTTATCATTGGCGATACCATGCAAATACATGACGGCAACATGCGTTTGGGTGACCCGGCCAATCTTTCGATCCACGATCCAGAGATTCGGGCTTTTAATCTTCCGACGGATTAAAGCCGTATTGGTACGGATATTTTCCGTGAATCCTTCCTTTGGACCGCGAACAACGGTTTGAGATTGGGGCTCTTCTACGCCGCGCTCTTCGCCTCCTGTAGAGCTTGCCATAATGCCGTGGCATGATCCGTCTATGAGAATGACGGTATTGCCTTCAAGTACGGCGGAGATGATTTGACCCATATTATCCAAATCGCTAATGCTGCCGATGGATAAGAATCGGTTTTTGATCATAGAGAGGATCTCAGTTGGGTCGGATGTCTGCAACTTTTCATGGTAATCTTTTGGTGTTAAAGATTGCATGATCGAGTTATTAATCGTAAGCGTATCCACCAGCCCATCGATATAAATGACCGCAATGGTACGGTCGCTTCCGAAAATATGTTGTAACGTACGAATAATGATATCTCGGCTGTTACCGGTCTGCTCCCTGAGCAAGTGCAAATTCTGATCCAAGTGATCGGAGAGGGGGGAGGGGGCCGGCATTTGATTCGTTTGATGATTTTGTTGAGATCGATCTGGTTTGGATTTTGTTTTCTTTGATTTTTTGAACAATGGCATGTGATCAGCTCGCTTTAACAATGATTCGTACGATCTAATCGTTCCCTAATTCTGGTTTAATATTCGGTTGGTTTGAGCATCTAGCGCATTGATTTATTGTGTATATCTATAAGCGTTATTCAAACTATATATTGGACCTATAACACCTCTTGATTCTATGATCTTTGTATAAAAAGCAAGAAGGAGTGTGACCGATGTCCATTTATCAATTTCAAGCCAAGTCCATTCTCGGCCAGCCCGTAGAATTATCAACATACCGCGACAAGGTTCTTCTTATCGTTAATACTGCCAGCAGATGCGGCTATTCTCGTCAATTTGCTGATCTTGAGCAGCTTTATGAGCTTCACCGTGAACAGGGCTTTGAAATACTCGGTTTTCCGTGCAACCAATTCAATGAAAAAGAGCCTGGGAGCAACGCGGAGATTCAACAATATTGCGAGGGGCAATTTGGAGTGACGTTTCCTTTGTTTGAAAAAGTAGAGGTTCGCGGACCGTCGGCTCACCCGTTGTTTCCATATCTTACGCATCGAGCGCCGTTTCAAGGCTTCGACACACAAACCTCGAGCGGGCGCTGGATGCAGGATTTCCTGCTGGAAAAATACCCGGATTTATACGCTGGTGACGGAATCAAGTGGAATTTCACAAAATTTTTGATCGACCGTAACGGTAACGTAGCGGGGCGATATGAAACTGTGACTGAGCCACGTGAGATCGAACCGGTTATCGTATCGCTTCTCTGAAATCGATCACTCGAAAGAAAAAAAGACGGCATTAAAAGCCGTCTTTCGTCCGAGAACAATAACGTATATGATAATGAGCTGCCTAATAGCGCCGAGTAGCCATCCTTGTAGGTCTCAGCCCTACCAGAAATATCAAGCTGTATGCCCAGAATAGCCAAGCGGCCAGCACGTGGATGCTCTCCACTGAAATAACCGGGAAAATGACAGAGTGGAAGAGTAGCGACAGAATGTCTAACAACATGCCAGGCAAAGCAATGTAGACGGAAAGGCGGGGGCGTTCTGAATACGGAATATCGAGGGAGGAAAACAAAGGAGCGATACATCCGTAAATCAAGGGGATCGCGATAATAAAGCTGACAGCGGTTCGAATGGGATGCCTGACATCAATCAACCAATCTCCCCAGAAATGAAAGATAACCGTCGCTGCAAGCCAAAGGACGAATCCCCATGCCAAAAAGAAGCTATGACGCTGTCTGTTTGTCCGAGTGCTGTTCATTTCTTCACCTCGCTGGACATGAAATCAAAAAATACTTGCAATGCATGAAAAATTTCGTCTTTTGGAAAATCCTCATCCAGCAGAGCTTGTACGGCCAGCCCATCCATTAATGCGTTCATTAAAATGCCCCAATGCTCCAAGGTGATTTCCTTTATCGGTGATTCACCCCAACGTGCAGTAAGAATGTGAGTCAGATGTTGGTTTTCCTCTTGAATCATGGCACCCATACGGCTGCGATTCTCTTTGATTTGAAAGCTAGCAGCTAATGACGAGAAAAATAATCGATGATAAACAGAATGATAATCGCATCGTTCTTTGGCTTCTAGTATGGCTTCTTCAATAGATCGATTGTTTTGCTCCAGTGAAACCCATGAAGCATTACATAGGCTTTCAACGAGTTCAATGATTAATTGCTCTTTCGTTCGAAAATGATAATAGACCGTCCCTTGGCTGACATTTGCTTGTTCGGCCACTGCTTTCAAAGTTAATTTATCCATACCTTTTTCTGCAACACACTTTTGGGCAGCTTCGAGCAGCTCTTGTTTGCTGATTACATTGGGTTTCGCCATGACCGGTTCACCTTCCTTATGAGTAAGTTATTCAAACAACTAACTCTAATGTATAAAAAATAAACTCGATTTGTCAAATTGAGGAATCGGAATCATAGTTTGCTGAGTTACCTTGGCCACTTCTTGCGCTGTAGGATAATTCAGAGCCAATTTAAGGACATTTAACGCACCTGTTTTTCTAAAAGCTCGTTTAAGTTCGGGATTGGTTACAGAAAATAATTTCCATGTTGCCCAAAAGTGGTAAATTGAGCTGTCGTAATCCGTTAGCTTAATCATCTAACGATCTTGGGCGTTCAGCTCTCGTTCTCCTGTGTATCATAACCCTTCCACTTCTCTCCCCAATCTTGCATGGTATAGTACACCCGAAGGAAATCCTTTCCCTTGTCTGTCAGGGAATACTCGACGGATAATGTAAAGTATAAATTATTCAATCCCGGAGGAGTTCAAACAAAAGGGGCGACGGAAGCATTCGATAACAAGCTGTTAAAAATATTGGTCAAGTTCATTTATAAAATAATCGGTCTGCCTGTCCAGAAAGCAGTAGAACCCATTCTTCATTTCATAAAGTCGCCGCCTAAAGATTCGCTAACTGCTTATAAACAAAACAAAAAACTAGATATTGCTCAAGTTATATTAAACAATAATCAATCCGAAAGGCTGCTTCGCCTAACATTAGAATTGATTAAATGAAGCTTTATATGGTCTGCAATAATCATGATTTTGCTGTATAATAACGTTTCGAATGATGGCTCAGTAAGCTATCATATGGCGGATATTGTGAACGAATCCGCAAGAAGAGAAAGCAATGCTGACAGAGGAAGTTCAATACAGAATGGCAAGCTCCATCCTGGACGGAATCAAGGAATATTTACACTTACAATAAACAGCAGCTAAAGGAGCCCTATATATGGAGACTTACACCTCTGACCGAATTAAAATCCCGCTGGGATTTTGGGAAGGATTACATCAATTAGGGATTGCCGCCCATGACGTAGCTCGACAAGCACAATTACCGCTTATCATCATTACGGAACCTATAGTCACTACCGCCCAATATTTCGCGATCTGGGAGGCTTATTCCGATCTCATTGGGGACACTGCCCAAGCCATAATCAAACTTGCGACCGTCTTTGAAACGGCGAAGTACCCACCGACCGTCTTAGCGCCATACCACGCTCGTGACTACCGCGATGCTCTAAACCGGATGGCTCGGTATAAACAACTATGTCCACCCGAAGGCTTGCTTATCAACGAGGATGGCGAACGCTGTACCATCGAGCTGGAGTGGCTGAATCTAGGCGAGCAGCCCGGTCCGTCTCTGCTTGTTGGTATCACACTGGCATGTCTTTTGGAGCTTGGACGCCGGGGCACAGGTCAACCTTTGACCGCGCAGTTGGTCGAATTTTCGCAGCCTATGGGCGATGTACAGGCGCTTGAAGCTTATTTTGGCTGTCGGATCCGGACGGGCGCAAAATGTAACCGGTTGACACTCTTTCGAAGAGATCTGGACCGACCTTTTCTCTCGTACAACGAAGAATTGCTGGAGATCCTGACTCCCGCACTGGACCGATCGCTTGATGAACTTCAGAGTAATCGCTCTATTACCGAGATGGTAAAGTGGATCATCAAACGCTGTCTCACAGCAGGACGCCCTGACATTCAATCTGTGGCGAAGGAGCTCAATATGAGCGATCGCACCTTACAGCGCAGGCTAACGGATGAAAACACGAGCTTCAAGCAACTGATGTCACAAGCTAGACATGAACAGGCCATCGAGTACTTGGCAGACCCTTCGCTCGATATCAAAGAAGTAGCCTTTTTGATTGGATATGAGGATCAGAACTCGTTCTACCGTGCTTTCCGTCTTTGGGAAGGAGATACTCCATCGAATTGGCGTACTGAACATTTCAGTACCGGTTCGCTATCAGAACAACGGCACGGAATGCTGACAATGGATTCATAGCGTTCACAAATTAGACGAATGCTGTAGAGAGGTTGCAGGTTACTTTAATATTCACAATTGGCGTGTTGTACAAGTACTTTGGCGTTATATGCTAGTTACTCCACATTCCTGACAAAGTAATATAATCACTATCCGGATCGCAAAGGAGTAATGATTATTTTATGGATATGGGATTAAACAATAAAACGGCTCTAGTAACTGGGTCATCAAAAGGAATAGGTAAGGCCATTGCCTTTGAACTAGCTAAAGAAGGTGTTCATGTACTCATTAATGGACGAAATCATGAAGAGGTCGAGCAAACCGTGAATGACATCAAGTCCAAGTTCCCGGCGACTTCTCCTCAAAATGCTACCGCCGATATCGTGGATTCGAAGCAAAGAGAAGCATTGTTTGAAAAGTATCCCACAGTGGATATTTTAGTTAACAACATGGGTATTTATGAGATTATGCAGTATGAGGATGTGGATGATGAGGTATGGGAGAAATATTTCCGTACGAATGTTCTTGCTGCTAATGGATTAACTAAATTTTACTTGCCTCAGATGTTGAAGCGTGATGATGGACGCATTATTTTTATAGCAAGCGAAGAAGCCGTTATGCCTTCAGGACAAATGCCTCAGTACTGCATGACGAAATCCATGCTGCTATCCTTGTCAAAGAGCTTGTCCAAATTAACTAAGGGAACAGAAGTAACCGTCAATACGATCATGCCCGGACCCACCCTCTCAGAGAATGTGCAGCGAATCATTGAAAGGTTGTACCCTGATAAAAATATGACTTTTTCTGAAAAAGAAAAAGAATTTATGGTTACAAACCTGCCTCAATCTGAAATACAGCGATTTATCAAGCCTATCGAAATAGGTAGGCTGGCAGCATTCCTATGCAGTCCTTACGCATCCGCTTTTAAGGGTTCTCCAATCCGGATGGATGGGGGAATGGTGCCTACGATTTTCTAACTATTATTAAAATAGGTCTGCACATAGTTAAAGCTTGGGATCTAAAACAGATCTCCAAGCTTTTTTTAGTATCCGTAAGCAGCGTCACTGATTTGTACCGGGTTTATTCGCCTATCAATTCCAGCTTGGACTGCCTTTTGAGATATACAATGCGAGACAATCCAACGCTAATCTCATATAGCAGGAACAGGGGAACAATAACGAGGATGTCCGACACGATATCCGGCGGTGTAATGGTGACGGCTGCTATCGTCAGCAGAAAATAGGCGATTTTCCGCATTTTAGCTAAGCGGAGCGGATTCAGAATGCCAATCGAGGTCAAGAACATGATGACAACGGGCATTTCGAACAGCACACCGAACGGTACGGTCATATGCACCATAAAACGGAAATATCTCTCGGCGGTATATGCTGTTATGAAATGGTGCGACAGCGAATCCAGGAAGGACAGGACCATGGGATAAATGACAAAGTAGCCAAAGGCCAAGCCCAATAGAAAAAGGGCACCGATTGCGGGGATATACGCCAGTGAAGCACGCCGCTCAATGGTACTCAAGCCGGGCACAACGAATCGCCATACCTGAAATCCGGCAACAGGCATCGTCACCGCAAGAGCTATAACCCCTGCAATCATGAAGTATACCCAAATCACGTCCGTCGGTCCCAGCACTTGAAGCTGACCCTCCACGTCCCGAGTCAGCATTTCATACAGCGGTTCAACATATAGAAAAGCGGCACAAAGGGCTACCAAAAAGGTGCCCAATGTGATGAGAATCCGCTTGCGGAGCTCTGTTAAGTGCTCTATTATATGCTGCTCCTGTTCTTGTCCCTGCTCGTGCGGGGTCATTTCAATTTATCTCCATCTTGGATATCTTCGCTTGAAACCAGTTCACGTGTTGAGTTTTTGAACTCGCTCAGTGTTCGACCGAAGGCGCGGCCCAGTTCGGGCAGCTTCGAAGGTCCGAAAATAATCAAGGCGATCAACAAAATGAGGATCAGCCCTGTCACGCCGATGTTTCCTAAAGGCATATGATCAACTCCTTTACCTATTTTTTATCCGAAGCCATCCGAAGCAGCTCCGAAATATCCCTGGCTATCGACTCGTCGCGCGGTGAATCATGCAGTTTCGTGGCAATGCGGTCTATCAGCGCAGGAGCTTGCGGATTCGTCACCGTTAGAATTTGCACTTCTTCATTAAACATGTTCTTCACTTGCTCCTTGGCTTGCGACATATTATCGTTGTCCGCAATCTTTGCCCCGCTTACGCCTTCATCCGGCTCGCCTTTGCCTGACATTCCTTCTGTCTGACTTAACACCTTCTGCTGCATGTTGTCATAGTGGTTGGACGAAACCTGTGATTCTGCGCGTGCCAGAACAATCGTGTCATTGAGGACAAAAGCTTTCACCCCATCAATGCCTAGACCTGCAAGTCTTGACTGTACATGGGAAGAGACACCGCCCTCATGCAGGCTGGATGAACCGATCATGCTGTACACGGACATGCCCATACCGCTTGTGTTATTGCCATAAACGTTGGTCGTTTCGGTTTTCGGTCCGTGATAACTTGGAATCACATCGGTACTGTGCAGATGAACGGCATCAGCATTACCTTGCTGCGTGGATTGAGCATTTTGTTGATTGTCTGTTTGATTCAAGCAGGCTGTTAATGAAAGAAGCAGTACGGATCCCAGGAGGGGACCTTTCCATCTGCTCCACAATGGTTTCATGAGCATTCGCCTCCATATCGGTAGTAATTTTATCATGCCCGGATGGAGAATAATGTATGAATGAAAATTTGATGGGGACAATACCCATTATTCAAAATGATGAAGAGTAGGGGTGCTGAAAGTTTGAGCGAACAAGACGAACAACAAACCAAACCAGCGAAGCCTGACGGCTCGCAGACGATGTCACGGCGGAAGTTTCTGAGAAACTCCGGTTATGCCGTGGGAGGTGTCGTACTGGGCGGCGTACTCGGATATCTGCTGCCGAAGCGGGAAACCCCGCCTGCAGCGCCAGCGCCTGCGCAGAATGAAAACAACTACAACCAAGCATTAATGTTTTTTAACCAGGAACAATACAGGATCACGGAAGCAGCCGTAGAGCGCATTTTTCCTGCGGATGAGAATGGTCCGGGCGCCAAAGAGCTGGGCGCGGCATTCTTCATCGACCATCAGTTGGCCGGTGATTGGGGCTTCAATGCAAGAGATTATATGCAGCCCCCTTTCTATGTTGGAGAGAAAACGCAAGGCTATCAGGGCCGGTTAAGACGGCGAGAGATATTCTACATCGGTCTCCGCGAGATTCAGAACTACAGCCAGAAAAAGTATCAAAAAGACTTCCCCAGCCTGGCGCCAGAGGAACAGGATGCCGTGTTAACTGCCTTTCAGAACGATGAGGTCAAATTGACAACAATCTCTGCCAGCGGGTTCTTTAATCTGCTGCGCAGCAGCACATTGGAAGGGGTTTATAGTGATCCGTTATACGGCGGCAATAAAAACATGCAGGGCTGGGTCATGCGTCAATATCCGGGTAACCAAATGGCTTATACCAACATCATTGATAAAGAATTCACCGTGATCCCGCCGAAGAGCTTAAAGGATCACCTATAACCGCTCATATATAGCGAAAGGAGTACACATATGGCCAAAAAATTACCGAAAACGGATGTTGTCATTATCGGCGTCGGCTGGGCTGGCGGGATTATCGCTTCGGAATTGACCAAGAAGGGATTATCCGTTGTCGGATTGGAAAGAGGTAAAGAAAGGGTAACGGAAGACTATTACATGGCTCACGATGAACTCCGTTACGCGCTTCGGTACGATTTGATGCAGGACCTCTCCAAAGAAACGATTACATTTCGGAGCACCGAAAAAGTACGTGCACTGCCGATGAGGCAGTATGGATCGTTTCTGTTAGGGGAGGGACTAGGTGGAGCCGGCGTACACTGGAACGGGCAAACGTTCCGTTTCCTGCCCTACGATTTTAAAATTCGGAGCATGACGGAAGAACGATATGGGAAAGATAAAATACCGCCGGAAATGACGATCCAGGACTGGGGTATCACCTACGATCAGCTCGAGCCGTTTTTTGATAAGTTCGAGAAGACGACCGGCATCTCCGGCGAGGAAAATCCCATGGCAGGGAAACGTTCGAATCCTTACCCGACCCCGCCTATGCTCCACACGCCATCTATGAAGATGTTTGCAGAAGCGGCGAAAAATCTGAAGCTCAACCCCTATACGGTGCCTTCAGCCAATCTGTCGGAAAGCTACACGAACCCGGATGGCATTTCAAGAGCGGCCTGCCAGTACTGCGGATACTGCGAGCGGTTTGGCTGCGAATACGGAGCGAAAGCGGATCCTGTCGTTACCGTGATTCCTGTTGCGAAAAAAACCGGAAAGTTCGAAATTCGCACCCATTCTTATGTTAGAAGAATTCTGCATAAGGGCGGTAAGGCAACGGGTGTCATGTACACGGACCTAACGACCGGAGAGGAAATCGAACAGCCGGCGGATATCGTAGTATCCACGGGATACGTCTTTAACAATACTCGTTTGATGCTCCTGTCTAAAATCGGCAAACCATACGACTCGTCCAGCGGGACGGGCGTGATTGGCAAAAACTATGCCTATCAGGTAATCAAGGGGACTGCCGCCGGATTTTTTGAGGACAAATTCAATCTGTTTGCCGGTGCGGGAAGCCTAGGGATGAGCTTGGACGATTTTAACGGCGACAATTTCGATCACTCGGACCTGAAGTTCATACATGGGGGGAACATTGCCCATACGGTAACCGGTCAAAGGCCAATCCAAAACAATCCGGTACCGGAGGAATCACCGCGTTGGGGAAAAGAATTTAAGGCGAATTCCTTGAAGTATGCCAACAGCGTACTAACCGTGGGCTCTCAAGGTTCTTCGATGCCTTTTCGGCATCACTACCTGGATTTGGATCCCACCTATAAGGATGCTTACGGAGACCCGTTGATTCGAATCACGTTTGATTTCGAAGAGCAGGACCGCCAATTGGCCAGGTATCTGTCCGATCGCTGCGCGGAGATCGTGCAGGAGATGGGAGGCCAAAACATTATGAAATTGAAGGAACTGGGACCTTACGAAATTACGACATACCAATCGACTCATAATACCGGCGGGGTGATTATGGGAGAGAACCCTGGCAATTCGGCCGTCAACAATTACATGCAAATGTGGGATATGGAAAATTTGTTTGTAGTAGGCGCATCCGCTTTCCCGCATAATAGCGGCTATAATCCGACCGGAACGGTCGGAGCTCTTGCTTATCGCACCGTGGATGGAATTCTGGAGTACAGCAAAAAGGGCGGGCTATTAGTGTAGCCTGCATTTTACAAAAGGAGGCAGTTTCAGAAATGTTCAAAAAAGGGTTACTGTTTGTTATGCTTTTGACAACTTTTGCTTTTGCAGCGGTAGCATGCGGCGGCGGCAATGATACATCCGAGCCTGCTCCTGCTGAAAACGGGGGACAGGCTCCACAAGAGGGAGCAACCGGCGGAGATGCCGGCAATGCTGAAGCAACGTCGCTCTACAATGCCAACTGCATGGCTTGCCACGCAACAGACTTGGCTGGGGGCGGGAATTTCCCAAGCCTGCAAAACGTAGGGTCCAAGTACGATGCTGGCGAAATTGCGGGTATTATTACGAATGGACGCAATGGAATGCCGGCATTCCAAGGCAAGCTGACGGAAGACGAAATTAATGTGCTGTCCCAATGGCTGGCTGCAAAAAAATAAGGTGAACAAAAAATGAAATATTGAGGACCCTCATGCTACAATGCAGATAGGAATCGCGTTGTTATCATGGGGGTTTCTTCATATGATTCAACGTAAGAATGGAACACTTTTTTGGAGGTGGACTGTGAAGTCATGACAGAGGCGTTCGTATCCTCCTATAGCACATGTTCAATAAAGTGCAGAACGGTGGTTTGTTTTTTTGCCGGCATCCTGACCTATCGGAATAATTTTGAAGACGCTGCAAGCGAAATAGCCCTTAGATATCCAAATGCCAAAATTGTGATGATTTTTCCGTATGGAATGGCAAACGGCATATCGGGTTCCGCGTTGATCCGTTTGCTAGCCCGGCAGCTTACTCAAGTCGGATATGACGTGGTTCGAGAGTATTCGCATCGGGTAGTGAACGCAGGACAGATCCTCCGCGAGCATGCAGCAGGTGCGGATCAACTGATCCTGATCGGTCACAGCGCCGGAGGCGTGATCGCTTATAAGGTTGGGCTTTATTTGGAGGAGAAATACGACTTTCAAGGAGTCCATGTATTTGCTGTGGGATGTCCAAAGTTTTATTTGAAGGACATTCCCTACAATGACCGGTTTACATATATCACGGGCCAGAATCCGGACAGGATCACCAGAATTGGAAGTTGGCGCAAACCGGGTTCCAGGGTGTATCGTGGAAGGCCGGGGCGTGAGGTTCAACTGGATTTTAATCCGGATCATCAGGGATGGCGGTTTCATGCCTCTTACTTTCTGAAATCGGCCTGGACGGATTCAAACGAAGCGTTCCATACCAATTCAGTAGATCTGGTATCCAAAATCCATGAATTGTACCCTGGAAACTGAAAGTTACGTAATAAATATTATGTAAACTAATAGTGCGTCTAGGTTGTGTCATTTGCTGCCTCATCATGTAAATGGTCAAAGTGGTGAGGAAGAGTTATAGGACAAAGAGCCGAATTCCCTAGAAGGAATTCAGGCTCTTTGTTGCTTTACGGCCGTATATCCGTCTGATGATTCTTACGAAATTTCAGAGGAGAGAGACCGATTATGCTTTTAAACGTGCGGCCGAAATGGGTAGAATTCTCGAAGCCGACGCTTTCGGCGATATCGGAAACCTGCAAATTGGATTCTTTCAACAAATGACACGCTTGCTTGATTCTTACGTTATTCACATACTCGATCAGGGTAAATCCCGTTGATTCTTTGAAGGTTCGGCTAAGATGAGAGGGACTTACATGGAATCGGCTCGTGAGTTCCTCTAATGTCAGGCGCTGATCATAGTGGTGATTGATAAAGTGGGCAATATGGGAGATGCGCTGATGGACCTGGTTGGTAGAGACATTTATGTATTGACGGCCGCTGTTTAGAATACGGTGGATGAACACCAAAAGCTCGGACAACAGGATTTTGAGATAGAAATTCGACTCGGGATATCCGTTTGCCGATTCGGCGGCCATCTTCGCAAAAATCCCTTCGACATACCCCTGCTCCTGGCCCTTTAACCGGATGGAACCGGAACCTAACTGGAAAGGGGAGAGGGGATGAAAAGACGAATCCTCGGTTAATAACCCGCCTAAAAACTCTTCTTGAAAGAGCAGCGTTACTCTTTCAAATGGGGCCCCGTTAGGATTGATCAGACGGTGCCCGTCATTCTTGCGAATGAGCAGCATGGAACCGCCCACGAGCTGAAACGGCTGGCTTCCAATACAATAATGCAGCTCGCCCGAGACAATATACAAAATTTCATAAGCGTCGTGATAGTGGAATGAAGGAATGCTTGACCGGGATTTGCTCTCTCGACTGATATAAAAGGGATCAGAGCAAAAAAAGTTGATGTCATATCACCTCTCACGGAATCCAGCTAGGTCATGATATCCTCATTGTACCCGAAGCCGTTTGAATTGTTAATCAAATTCACAGCAATATATGTTGAAAATGGCCATTTTTAGATAAGATTCCGCGAGAATCCAGAGAAAACATGGGATATATTCAAGAAGGCGGGATTCAATCGAATCCTCAAGCCAAGCCGTTCAAGTTGAACGGGAAAGGGGTTGCAAAGCATGCGAATCAAGAAGAAAAGAGGAAGGAATTCACAGCGGATGGTCTTATTGTTTTTAGCATTTTTGTTGATCCCCTGGACATTGCCGGCAAATTCCCATGCCGACTCCGTGACGTCCAAGCCCGAGCTAGCCTCCGATGGACCGGGGAAAGCGGCCGAGGCCTTAATCGCTGAATGGGTCTTCAAGAACAAGGGAGAAGGAGGCGTCCATCCTGCAACCGGAGGACAAAACATGTCTTCCTCCATCCTCCAACAGTTCGGAGGATATTTCGAATACTACGACAGCAAAGCCCAAGACATCAGCTATCAGGGCTGGGACAATGGCCAGGGCAAGAAGTATTGGTTGGCCATGGTTTCTACTTCAGCCTACAAGAATGTCAAACTATCCTCGGAGCAAAGCTCTTCGGGTTCCGCTCCTAACGATTTCAAAGTACAGGTAAGCACCGACCGAACGGTATGGACGGACGTACCGGGAGGCACTGTACAGATGAATATTGTTTCAAGTTACAATTGTCCGAATCAATCCTGCATACTCCGTAACATCCCCCTGCCGAATGCAGACGATAAGCAAATGCTGTATATCCGTTGGGTGGTTAACTCCAATAAGCCAACCAACCCCAAAGATAATCCGAACGGCATTGGATCGGGAGGTTCCAGTAAAATTCGGAACATTCGCGTAACCGGGGAACCGATATCCGGAACAACGCCTGAACAGCCTACCATCGACTTATCCTATGTTCCGGAACAAGGTGCGGAAAAGGTATCCGTGACGACGCCGATTGAGGTTAAGTTCAACAAACCGATCACGTTAACGGCCAAACAGGACATCACGGTACGGGATGTCCAGAATCAGGCTGTTCCAAGTCTTTCCGTCGAAGTTATAAACCAAACGACCTTACGTATTGGGCATGGAGGTTTAGGTCAAGGGAAAAGCTACAGGGTTACCATTCCCCAAACCGCGGTCCAAGGAAAAGACGGCTCCCCCCTGATTCGAAATATCGAGTGGAGTTTTACGACTGTAGGAACCGTCTCTTCGCCGAAACTCATTAACATGACCTTGAACGGCGATCCAAGAACGAGCATGGCTTTCGCTTGGTACACGGATACGCCGGCCGGAACCAAAGTCCAGGTTGCCGAATCAACGGGAACCGGAAACCTGTTTCCGAAAGAGGGGGTTCTTGAATTCACCGGATCTTCGGAAGAAATTTCGACTTATATGACCAAGAGTGACAGAACTACCGGAAAGAAGAAAACGTTTTTCAGCCATAAAGCAAGCGCGAATGGGTTAAAGCCGGGAACCGATTATGTATTCCGGGTAGGCGATGGTTCGATATGGAGCTCTGTTGGATCGTTTAAAACTGATACGGCGACACCGCAGCCTTATCGCTTTATCGTGGGAGCCGACTCTCAGGCCTCGAGCAAATCAGGCTTTGAACCATGGGCAGATACCTTCAAGAAAGCCTACGAACATATTGGCAACCCCAAATTTCTGATCAATGCCGGCGATCTGGTCGATAATGGCGACCTGGAAGAGCAGTGGCAGTGGATGCTTGGGCTCGCGCAGGAGCATTTGATGAAAGTGCCATTTGTACCCGTACTGGGCGGACACGAAGTATCCGATTGGGACGGGGATGCCACGACACCGAATAACAACTTTTACAACCATTTCAATCTGCCACGGAAAGTGGTGGATGCAACACATGACGGCTCGGTTTATTCTTTTGAATACGGCGATGCGCTTTACATGGTCTACAACTCGCAGTTTGACGGCAAGCTGAACGAAGACGGCTCTGTCGACTGGGATGATGATCAGCACGAACAGTTTTGGAACCAGATTGAATGGATGCGGAACACGGTGGCGAAGACCGATAAGAAGTGGAAGTTCGTCACGCTTCACAAAGCGCCTTATGCAGCCGGCGATAATTCCGCGCAATGGGAAGGGGATCGCGTTAAATTTTACAGAAAAAATCTGATTCCTGTTTTTGACGAGCTTGGCATTGATATGGTGTTCGAGGCTCACGATCATATGTACATGCGTTCCTTCCAAATGTATGGGGACAAGGTCATCGATCCGAAAAAACTGGAAAAAGACGAAGCTGGCAACGTCGTCAATCCTCAAGGAACGGTGTATCTGATGTCCAATGCATTTGGAAACAAATTCTATTACAAGAACGAACCGTATGACGATTACTTCGCGGCAATTAACAACCAGCCGAAGAAAAAAATGTTTACGGATGTGTCGGTTTCGGATCAAATTCTGAAATTCGATGCCTATACGGCCGCTATTGAAGATGAAGGAAAGAGCGGATACGGAAAAAATGGGCTGAAGGTATACGATCATTACGGCATCAAACGAACTGACACCAAACCGGATCCGGTGGAGGGAGCTCAGGTTAAACTCCAAGGTACCAAGGCTACGTTGACCTGGAAGACACCTTCTTCCAGCAAAGAGCAGGTAAGAGGATTCCGTATTTACGAAAAGGATGACAAGATCAGCAAGCATTGGAGCCTCTATGTGCCCTTGAAGTCGGGAACGTCGCAGTACAGTGCCGTCATCGACAAATTAAATCCGGATATCCAATATAATCTGGTGATCAAATCTGTTGGCAGAAGAGACAATTCCAGTCCAGTCACGGTAAGCACGTCGGATCATGCCGAGGGGAATGAGCCTCCATCTGCTGTGGATGGTTTGGTGGGTAAAGGCGTGTCTCCTTTCCAAATCGACCTGACCTGGAGAGCGCCTTCCGGTAATGCGCCGGATCGGTATCATATTTACCGTAACGATCGTCACGATGGAACAACCAAGGAAATAACGTATATCGATACCGGGCTGACGCCCGACACGGAATATCGGTACAAGGTGACAGCCGTCACCGCGGGAGGAGTCGAATCGCTGCCGTCTGAAGAAATCCGCTTAAAAACGTTGCCTTCCTCGCAAGGCACCGGGCCTTACAAGCCGTTCCCGCAGCATACGGCTTACACCGCCGGCTCGATCAAGCCCAATCATCTGCAACAAGCGCAGCTGGATGCAACCGTTTCCCGGCTGTATGATGAATGGAAGCAGAAATACTTGAAAAAGAAGCCGTATCTTCAATCTTCGGAGCCGGATCAGTACTACGTCTGGTATGCCGACGGGGACTGGTTCCAAGAAGAATATGACGAGGAGCTTAAAGTCAAGTATCAACCGATGACCGTTTCGGAAGCGCACGGATACGGGATGCTGATCACCGCACACATGGCGGGCCATGATCCTAAGGCCAAGGCTTATTTTGACGGGCTATATCGCTATTTCAGAGCACATCCGAGCAAGATCAACCCGGACCTTATGGCCTGGAAGCAGGGCGATACAGGTCAGGCCGTCGTGAATGTCGGCGGTGTTGATTCGGCCACGGATGGTGATATGGATATCGCATACGCTTTGCTCCTTGCGGATCGCCAGTGGGGAAGCGACGGTGAGATCAATTACTTGGCCGAAGCCAAAAAAGTAATCGACGCGATCATGAAGAGCGATGTCAATCACGCTGAGTGGACTTTGAAGCTTGCGGATTGGGTGAGCGACGACGATGCTAAATATGGCAGTGCTACGCGTCCTTCCGATTTTATGCTTCAGCATTTGAAAGACTTTAAAAACGCGAGCGGAGACGCCAATTGGGACCGGGTCATCGACAAAACCTATTCCATTAGCGAAGGAGTATACAAAAAATACAGTCCGAATGCGGGGCTGCTGCCCGACTTTGTGGAGAAGAAAAACGGCAGCTATGCACCGGCAGATCCGGAATTCCTGGAGTCTGAAACAGACGGGGACTTCAGCTATAACTCTTCGCGTATTCCTTGGCGGATCGGCACGGATGCTCTTATGACTGGGGAAACTCGTGCCAAGGAGCAGCTCAATAAAATGACGTCTTGGATTCGCCAAGTGACCGGGGATGATCCAAGCAAAATATATGGAGGATACAAGCTGGACGGGTCGAAAGCACTCGTGGATTATACGGATACATCATTTTCTGCGCCGATGATGGTCAGCGCCATGATAAATCCGGCCAATCAAGCGTGGCTCAACCGATTATGGGACCACAATGCCTCCATCTCCACGAACGATGACGTATACTTTGGGAATACGCTGCGTCTACTAAGCATGATTGTCGTTTCGGGTAACTGGTGGTCACCGACCATCGCGGACACCGAAGCGCCGATGCAGCCAACCATCGAAGAAGCGGTAGCTGTGTCCGATTCATCCGTAGAACTGAAGTGGATTCCATCTTTCGATAATGCTGGAATTGCAGAGTATAAGGTTTATCGGAATAATAGCGTTATTGGAACGTCGAATACGACGGATTATAAGGATAGCGGCTTGACGCCGAATACAACGTATCAATATTTTATCGTTGCGTACGATACTTCCGGCAACATGTCCAAAATTAGCAATGTCCGAATCGTCTCGACGGGGAAGCAATGAATGTAATGCGATGATGGCCATCCCAAAAGCACTGTACACGTATTAATCGCAAAAGCTAGCTGCAATCATACCGAGATGAATGAAGAGCCTGGGGCCACCCAGGCTCTTTATAAGTCCGCTCTCGCTAACAACCTGTTAACCGTTATCAAGGAATAAGAGGCATTAGAACTATCATGCTTCCTTCTTAACTTTGCGAATTTCTTAAGTTGTTTCCTTAGCAGAAAAGGTTATACTTATCAATAGGTTAATTTGAAAGTCATCAGGAGGATATGTGAATGGCAAAACAAGATGAAGTTTCATTACAGAAGAAATTGAGGCCAAGGCATATCAGCTTTATGGCGATGGGCGGTGTAATCGGCACCGGCATATTTAAAGGAAGTGCGGAGACGATCAGTCTCGCCGGTCCGGGCGTTATTTTCTCTTATATCTTTGCAGGACTGCTTCTTCTGGTCGTTATGGGAGCCATGACGGAAATGGCAACGGTATATCCGGGCCGCAATATGAAAGATTTTGTTCGGGAAGCCTTTGGAAAACGGGTTTCTTTTGTCATGGGCTGGATGTATTGTTTCATGTGGCTGTCAGTATGCGTAATTGAAGTGATTGCGGCAGGCAGCTTTCTGCAATACTGGTTTCCGGAGGTTCCGCTGTGGCTGCTGAGCCTTGCAAGTGCGGCGCTTATTATTTTAATCAATATGATGAGTGTTGGAAGTTTTGGCGAAGTGGAATTCTGGCTTGCCGGGATCAAAATCGCCATGATTATTAGTTTTATTGTATTGGGAAGTTTTCTTATGTTTGGCATTATTCCAAGTTCGGACACCCCGTATCTTCAAAATTTCACCGCTCACGGCGGATTTTTGCCAAATGGGTGGTTCGCCATCTTCTCGGCTCTGCTTGTCGTTACCTTTTCGTATGGAGGTTCCGAGCTGATCGGTCTCACATTAACCGAAACCGAAAATGCGGAGAAAATCCTGCCTAAAGTCGTGCGCAACTTTATTTTAAGGGTGATTTTGTTCTTTACGCTGCCCATCCTGATCATATGCGGATTGATTCCGTGGAACCAACTGGGAGGGGAGGCAAGTCCTTTCGTTCAGGTGTTATCCGCTACGGGATTGCAGGGCACGGCCCATATTATGAATTTCATATTGGTAACGGCCGTGCTGTCGGCAGCCAACTCCGGCATCTATGGTGCGACGCGCATGATTTATTCCATGGCAGCCGCCGGGGAGGCTCCCCGGAGCCTGGCCAAGACCACGAGCAAAGGCATTCCCCTTAATACGCTGAAACTTTGTGCAATCATTCTTTTGGCGGGCTCCCTGCTGGGACTGATCGCGCAAGACCAGTTGTTTCGGATCTTGATGGCGGTTCCGGGCTTCGTTGTGGTGCTGGTATGGATCTGCATTTGCTTCTCGCAGCTGAAGCTTCGAAAAGCTTATCCGATGCAGCCCAGCTTCAAGGTGTGGGGTTTCCCTTATGTGACTGGGATTACTGCGCTTTGCCTTTCGGTAATCACGGTTCTTTTCCTTATAGATGGGCAGAATCGGGTCAGCATCAGTGTATGTCTGTCCGTTCTGCTGTTATTGGTTGTCTGGTCCATCATGAAATTCAAGAACGAGAGCAGAAACGGATAACGGAATGGATGACGGGCTTCCACTTCATGGTCATCGGACAAGCGGAAATGGAGTCATGATCCGGTTGTGAGCCGCATGGCTGCGATTAAGAAAACGGAAAGTACGAAAGAGAAGGCGGCAGAGGAATGAATCCTCTGTCGCTTTTTTTATGCGTGGGAACAAGTAAAGAAAGTGAAAGGAATGTAAAAAAGGAGAAATTGATAGCGCTTACTTATGGAAATTATAATGAATTATACATAAATTTGCAGTGGTCTAGGTAGGATCGTGTTCATTAAAAAATCCTAATGACGAGGGTGCTGATGGGTATGATGATACATAAATTTTGCAGTCTGAAATGGCTGTTCCTAGCCGGAATCTTAATCTTGATCATGGTGATTATCATTTTTATCGCAAAGCGTGAAATTACACAAACACATCATGAAGACACCTATATCGCGACAGTTGACGGTGTAGAGATTCATATAAGCGAATTTCAAAGAGCCATTCAAGCCAATAGAGCTGGAATTATCAACTATTTCCATGAAAAATATGATGCTGCCCAGTCGGCCGCATTTTGGTCCACGCCATACGGAAATGAAATCCCGCTTGAGTTGATCAAAAAGAAGGCGCTGGAAGATAGCATGAATCTTAAAATTCGACAGATCCTTGCCAAAGAGCAGGGAGTGCTTTCCGATATTAGTTACGACGGTTTTGTACAAAACTTCAACCTTGAAAACGAGAGAAGGCAAAAAGCAATCAAGAATCATCAGGTTGTTTTCGGTCCCGCTCAATATACGGAGGAAACTTATTTTGAATATATGATGGGGAACACAACCTTATCGGTCAAAAACCAGCTGATGGAACATGACTGGAAGCCGAATGAACAACAGCTGATTACGTTTTACGAGGCGAATAAGAGAAGGCTGTACGATGCACCCGCAACGGTGAAGGTACGACAATTATCGTTATCTTTTCTTGATGCAAATCGGAATGTCGATACACTTCTTAAAACGCAGAAGAAAAAAAAGATGGAGACTGCCAAGGAGAAAATCTCATCCGGGATTTCATTTGAGCAAGCAGCCAAGGACATCAATCAAGGTGACCAGGTTACGGAGCAGTTATATAACTTGGACAGCTACAGGCACAACGCTAGAAGTCCGGTAGCTCAAGCTTCAGCCAACCTTCGTCCAGGAGAGGTTAGCGAAATTGTTGAAGAGAACGGCCACTTCTATCTAATCCAATGCATTGAGAAAGGTCAGAAGGGTTCCAAGTATCTGGCATTTGACGAATTTCGAGAACAAGTGTTAAAGGACTATATCGATAACAAATACGAGGAGTACATACGTGAGCGGGTAACCGATGCGCAGGTTGTATTGAATGAGGAGCTGTACAGAAAATTCCAAATGTAACCGCCAATTTGGCATTTACATAAATAAAAATGAAAGGAATGAAGTTGATTGCGCCAATCGTTTTTCAAAAAGCTTATCTGTATGGTTTCGATTTTATCTTTCGTTTGCAATTGGGTTACCGTTTCACCGTCGACTGCTTCAGCAGCCGGAACCACTTATTATGTGGACAGCACAGGGGGAGATGACGGGAATAACGGCACAAGTCAAGACGCTGCATGGAGGTCGTTAGATAAAATTAACGCAACTACCTTTGCCCCAGGCGACCAAATCTTGTTTAAAGCTGGGGAGAGCTGGAACGGCAGGCTGTGGCCTAAAGGTTCAGGTTCAAGCGAACATCCGATCATTATCGATATGTACGGTTCCGGAAGCAAACCATTAATTGCAGGGATTACGTCCGAACTGGAAGCCGTTTTTTTGAAAAACCAGGAGTACTGGGAAATCAACAACCTGGAGGTGACAAACAGCTCCCCGCTGCCTTTTGATCGAGATTGGGAGAATCCGCGGGGCCAAAGACGGGGTGTTTATATCTTAAATGAGGAAGCTGGTTTATTGAATCACATCCATATCAAAAACATGAACATCCATGATGTCGATGGATCATATACCACACGCTCCGGGGGCATAATTTTCGATTCGGTTGGGTCGACTACACCCAGCGCATTTAACGATATTCTCATTGACGGAAATACACTGACAGATGTGGATGCCTATGGTATTTATATTGGTTCCAACTGTATCTTGCGCTATGGAATGGGTGATTTATGGCCATGGGTACCAAAACCATACGGGCCATGGACGCCGTCTACCCATGTGAAAATATCCAATAATACCGTCATCAGGGCTGCAACAGGCGGGATCGCGTGGAATGTCACCGATGGAGCGGTGGTCGAGCGCAACACCGTCCAACAAGCTACGTATCTGGCAACCAATGCTTCCATTTGGTGGGCGTATGCGGACAATAATCTCGTTCAATTCAACGAATCGTTTGCCAGTGTGAACGGCGCGGAAGACGGGCATGGCTTCGACGTGGATGCAGGAAACATCGGTTCGTTGGTTCAGTACAATTACAGTCATGATAACGCTGGCGGCTTCATGCTGTTCGTAAACGACACGTACTACACAATCAATACCATCGTCAGATACAACATAAGCCAAAACGACAGGAAAAGTATATTCCGATACAGCGGATCCATTGATCATGTCTATAACTACAATAATACGATTTACGTAGGAAAATCATCAGGCAACCCGGTGATGAGCGATTACTTCACCAAGGCTTCGGGTGCTCCGCGCAACATTCATAACTATAATAATGTGTACTACAGCGTCGGTGATAAGGGATGGGATTTGACGGGTCAAACGTTTGACTACAACGCATATTACGGAGGAAACACATTGGTGCAGGCCGATGCACATAAAATCACGAACGATCCGAGATTCGTTGATCCTGGAAGCGGCGGCAATGGCATGGGTACAGTGAATGGGTACCAATTGCAAGCGGATTCACCACTCCTAGGGGCAGGCATTCGCATAAAAGATAACGGAGGAAGGGATTATTTCGGCAACCCGTTATATAATGGTGCTCCCGATATCGGTGCCCACGAATACGAGGGCAGTGTGCCACCAGCCGGGAATATGCCAGATCCGATCGTGATCGTTCCGAAACGGCCAGCCAGCACACCTGTTGACAATCTAGCTACGCAGGCTGTTGCAAGTACGACATTTCAAACGTCATCTACAGGACCGGTCGAAAACATTATTGATAATGATTACGACACGGCATGGGAAACCGATGCTTCGCCTTCATTTCCGAACGATATCACGCTCGATTTTGGCGAGCAAACGCTCATGGCCAACCAATTGAAGTTAAATACTAGATACGGGCAAGAAATGGGGATTACGAACTTTGATCTTGAATACAGCAATGGTTCGGCATGGATTCCCTTACGCACGAACATCAATCTCACTTGGGATCTGAACACGGGCGCGGATGAGATCAAATCCGTGGAATTTCCACTGACTCGATTCTCTCAAATCAGATTGAAGGTCAATGACGGAGCCGGACAATCAGGGCGAATCGCACTGAACGAAATTGAATTGTATAACAATCCTGAACTGTCCAAAGATATGGTAACCACAACCTTTGCTACAGGAGCAGGCACCATTACTAATATCATCGACAACAATTTGAACTCTGCATGGGGAAGTAATGGAGATGTGAGTTTTCCTGGTTATATTACCCTTGATTACGGCAATCATAGGGTTCCGGTCAACAAGGTTACATTGGTTACATTTTTCGGAATCGGCCAGGGCATTACAAATTTTGATGTAGAGTATTACGACGGAAGCCGGTGGGTGACGGCATTATCCGACGCATCAGTTGAATGGGAGCTTAACGACAGCACCAAAGAACACCAGAGCGTTTCTTTTCCAACGGTAAACGCCTATAAACTTCGATTAAAGGTTAATGACGGGAATCGGATATGGGGGAACATTGCGTTAAATGAACTCATCGTTGAGCATATCTCTGATAACGTACCCGTTACTGGAATTATGATAGATAGACCAGAGCTTGTGTTTAATTCCTCTTCCGGCCGCAGCGTAGAGCTCCATGCAACGGTTATGCCTGATCATGCAACCAATAAGAATATGACATGGAGTTCGAATCAAGTCCAGGTGGCAACGGTAGACAATCATGGAATCGTGACTGCCGTAGAAGAAGGAAGGGCAGTCATTACGGCCACGACGGACGACGGTGATTTTGAGGCCTCCAGCCACATTACGGTGGATTGGACAGCTCCGGAGATTACGATAAATCAAGTGGTAACATCTGAATTCAACACGGGTGTGTTTCAACCCGAATTTGAAGTGGCAGACACGCTGTCAGGTGTCGACCAAGCAAAAACCGAAGTCATGTTGGATGGAAAAGCACTAACGGATCTAATGGATATTCCTTTATACAAACTTGAGCTGGGTACACATACGTTTACGGTAAAAGCTATGGACGCAGCAGGGAATTCATCGACACAATCCGTAGATTTTCAAGTGAAAACAAGTTATGCCGCTCTTGAGGAACTGGTTCAACGTTTTGCAGATGAGGGCATAATTAACAACAAAGGGATTGCTAACAGTCTGCTGAAAAAATTGCAAAAACAAAACCTAAGCAGTTTCATTTCAGAAGTCCATGCACAAAAAGGGAATCATATCTCCGCCGAAGCTGCGGAATATTTGTTACGCGATGCAGCGACGCTCCTTAACCCATAGCAGATTTTTTATAGCCGTCATTGTCACATTGCCATTGACAATGCCGTCAGATTCATTAGATTCATAGCGTGAAATTCCAATTATCTACTTCGTATTCTCACAGCTACGGCTCATGTGCAAACTTTCTTGCATGTGAGACCGTAGTTTTTTATGCCAGTTCATACTCCGTTCATATTGACGTCACGGGGAGTACATCTTCATTGGTTAAGATTTCATTAGCGGCAATGAAGGAAGCCAAACAAACAGATCAAGACAGGAGAAGATGAGCGTGACACAAACAGAGAAAATGACTACGAGGAATGGGACGAAATCAAAGAAAGTACGAAGTATTTTACTTAAAATCATAGGTGCAATCGTTATCGTCATTGTTCTTTTTCTGGGTATTGTTTATATCACGAATGTGATCAGTAGCAATTCAGAGGCGAAAAAGATAGAGCCCTACGGCCAGCACGTATCTGTAGACGGGAAAAATATGAATGTGTTCATTCAAGGCGAAGGCAAGGAAACGATCGTGCTTCTTCCAGGTTATGGAACAGCTGCACCAGCGCTTGATTTTAAGCTGCTCATCGATGAACTCTCTCCATATTACAAAGTTGTGGCGGTCGAGCCTTTCGGTTATGGATTAAGTGATGGAACTGAAAAAGAACGAACCACAGAGAATATCGTAAGTGAAGTTCATGAAGCGCTACAGCAACTTAACATTAACCGATATATGCTCATGGGCCACTCCATTGCAGGCATTTACGGCATTGATTATGTGAACAAATATCCTAACGAGGTGACTGCATTTGTCGGCATCGATAGCAGTGTTCCAACACAACCGGGTATGGATGTTAAATTCCCGTTAAAAACGTTTGCATTTCTTAAAAAATCAGGTCTCCAAAGATTGGCGGTCAAATTTGGTGGTGACCCTTATGCTGAACTCCCATTTGATGATCACACCGTAGAGCAGATGAAAATGCTGTCGAATAAAAACTCGAATAGTTCCACGATGTTAAGTGAGATGGACCATATTTCTTCCAATTTTAAAGAGGCTCAAGGCTTAACATTCCCAAAAGACCTTCCACTTCTACTCTTTGTACAAGCGGATAATCAAGGTGTAAAAGGATGGATCCCTCTGCACGAAGGGCAGATCAAAGACTCGGTACATGGAAAAGTAATAACAATGAATGGATCACATTATTTGCACCACACCCATTTCAAAGAAATTGCTGAAAAATTTAGAGAGTTTATGAAAGAAGTTAAAGGGGGGCCAGCCCTTTAACGAAAATATACGTATAGAACGGATTAATAGTGAAAAAGCCGGGTTTTCCTACTTTAAGGAATCCGGCTTTTTGTTTGATCAATGAGTTATTTCTTCGATGGCGTTACTGTTTTGTATTCAATGACTTGTAATACTTTTGGTTCAATAGCTTTTAACATTTGTTCATTTGAAAGGTTGTTGTTAGGAATTTCGCCATTAGCTTCACCTTGGATTTGTAAATCAACCTGTGTTTTTGCAATGACATCCACAATCTGTTGCTTCGAGACATTTTTAGATGCTGCAATCTCCACTACAGATTTACCTTTTGCTAATTCTTGTTTTAATTCGGTTGGACTCATATTAAGTAAAGAAAAGAGTTTATCATCATTTAAAAAGGCGTCTGCAAAATAATCGGGCTTACCATTGGTAGAGAAGAAACCTTCCACTTTACCGTTTGAAGAAGCAGTCTCTCCTCCAATCAGAGAAACACTGATTGAATTACTCTGCACCATAACCTGGTAGAACGGTGTTTTTGATCCCTTTTGGGTGTAATTCAATATCAACGTTTTCTGATCCGGGTTCTCCAATTGCTCCAAAGCAAACTCATACGCATCGATGTTGCCATACATTTTATCCAAGAGATCATCAACCTTCGATTTGATCTCCCGATCGGTTAAAGCAGTGAGTGGCTTCTCCTTAGGCTCCCAATTCTCTTGAATCACGTGTTCAATCTCACCCGTCGTACTGTTTGTATGCAGGGTAATTTTTTTGCCGATTCCCCCTTTTTCCTGGAGGATGATGCTTGTTTGGACACCTTGGACGTTGCTTGCCTCGATAATCTCAAACGATTTGGTTTCGGGAAATGCGCGATACAGCTTCTCAAGAGCTGCTTTGCCAACCTCATCCGTCTTGACTTGTTCAGCAGTCATCGGGGTTCTAGTCAGCATTTCAATCAGCGTAGGGGCAGCAAATGCTGCGGTTGGAATCAAAATCGCAGTCGTAACTATTCCAGCTATTAATCGTTTTTTCATAGGTTTCCCGCTCCTTTTTTGTTGCAGATATTGTGAATAGGATCGTGCTATTCGGTTGGAAATTGCCGGAGGGCAATCCATCGTTTCTGCTTCCTTGCGCAAGTGTTCACGGATATTGCGTTCAATAGTCATTGATCTTTTCCATCCTTTCCGGGGGGAGATTCCATATGTTTTTTCGAAGCGCCTGGATGCCTGCATGATATCTGGACTTGACTGTACCCAGCGGGATGTCGAGTACGGTCGCGATTTCCTCCAACGTATAGTCGTGAAAAAAGCGGAGGATAATTACCGTTCGCTGTTTATTAGTCAGTTTCTGGATGGCCTGTGATATCATTTGGTTCGTGCCTTCCATCAACACAGAAGGTTGATCCCAATGCGACTCTTCCCGTGAGAAGGCACGGATGCGTTCGAAAATTCGGAATCTCCGCCAGCGCTTAACCCGAAATCTCTGCACTTGACGGATGACCAAGCCGTGCAGCCAGAAACGGAAAGGTCGATTCGTATCGTAATTGGCAAGCGACGTCCACATTTGCATATAAATCTCATTCATGACATCTTCCCGATCCTGCTGATGATCCACCAGAAAGGAAACGGTCCGGTAGACGTCCTGATAGGTGGCATCGTACATCGTATGAAACGCCTGTTGATCACCATCCTTCATTTGTTTGAGCAATTGGTACATATCTTCACTTTGCATTCAGAGGGCCCTCCTGGGTAAGCTTACACACTATATTGTCTCTCTATCAAAAAAAGGTTCGGTTTCTTTATTTATTTTTTTCGAGAACGATCATTACGTTCACTATGAGTTTAAAACAAAAGCCGGATTCCTTAGAGTAGGACAACCCGGCTTCTTAACTATTATACGGTCCGTCTGCGTATGCGTTTGCGAACCTATATAACCGCTGAGGTTAACCAATCGAAAGGAAAAACCTTATTTGTTGAAAATAGATATTACATACAAAAATAAAAATTATTGAGTGAATTAGGGTACATTTAGGAAAATAACACTTCCCACATGTACCCTTTTGTAATATTATAGAAATGCTCACAAGATGTAAGCGTTTACTCACTAGGAAATGTACGAGAAAGGGGGGGGAGGACAAGGTTAACGTATAGATTTCGATTACGAATAGAACCGGAGGGATCTGATGAAGAAACGAGCTTATTCGAAGACGGTTGTTCTGCTGTTGAGCTTGATGATTGTGATGACATCGGGGTTAACGGCTTTTCAACCTGCACAAGCACTCGCTGAAACCAGCGGGCAAAAAAATACGAACGTTCAGCGTAAAGATGCCGACATGAACGTTACCATTTCGGATAACATAGGCTTGTCGACGCCAAGCGTAACTAAGGTCGTCTATGATAAGGACGGCAAAGAAATCCGAAATGGCGAATCAGATGATGAAGCTGCTCGTCTCCTTGCAGAGGCTACGTTCAGCGGAACGAATCTTGCCCTGAATGCTCCTGCCTTTTCTTCGGGTAATGAAGTGGATTATTTGACGCCTGATTTGGCGGTCGACGGCAAGGGCAATACAAGATGGTCCTCGGCCATCGAAGATGATCAGTGGTTCTACATTGATTTGGGTGAGAAGAAAGCGTTCGACCGCGTCGTTATTCGTTGGCAAACTCCGGCTGATACATACAAGATTCTCGTATCAGATGATGCCCAGACCTGGATGAATGTAAGGGACAATGACGGGATCATCCAAAGCAAGGGAGGAGCGGAAACGGTCGATTTCCCTTCGCTGGAGGCTCGTTACGTGAAATTCCAGGGCGTTAAGCGCGCACCTGTCGAAGGAACGCTGTACGGCTATTCCTTTTATGAATTTGAAGTGTATCAGTTGAATGATTTGCAATCCGTGATCGATAAGGTAACGGCTGTCCTGAGCGTGCAAGCCGGACAAACCAAGCTGGATTGGTCTGCAGCAGAGGTGCCGGATGGATACGGCGTAAGTGTATATGGAAGCGACAGGATCCCTGTCATTGACCTGGAAGGAAATATCCGTACACCGCTTGTCGATGCCAAGGTGAATCTGATCGTCCAAGTGGAGGATCTGAACCAACCGGATCGGAAACTGCTGTCGGACAATATTTCCGTCATTGTTCCGGGTTTACATGAGCAAACACCGGATCGTAACGTTGAACCCGATGTCATTCCATCGCTGCGTGAGTGGTATGGAGACTCCGGGAGGTACACATTAACTGAATCCTCGCGCATTGTGGTGGATCCGAAGGATGAATCGGTATTGCGCAAGGCGGCTGAGATCACACGCGATGATCTGTTGGACATCACTGGCTATGAGCTGGAAGTGACAGCAGGGCAACCGCGATCCGGCGATTTCTACATAGCCATTGATCCGTCCTTGTCCTGGCTTGGGGACGAAGGCAATGTGTTCAAGGTGGGCGAGTACGTATCGATTACCTCATCTTCGGCGACAGGGGCCTTCTTCGGCACGAGAACGGCGCTCCAAATCATCAAGCAGAACGAGGATCGCACGATTCCGCGCGGGGAAGCGAGGGACTATCCGAAGTATGAGAAGCGGGGACTTATGATCGACGTAGCCCGCAAATATTTTACGATCGATTTCCTGCGGGACTATGTAAAGCAGTTGTCTTGGTACAAAATGAACATGTTCCAAATCCACTTGAACGATGACGTCGGGACACCGTTCGCAGATGGAACGACGGCAGCATATCGTTTGGAGAGCACCACATATCCCGGACTTGCAAGCGGGAACGGGCACTACACGAAGCAAGAATTCAAGGAGCTGCAATGGATGGCCATGGATTATGGTATCAACGTGGTCCCGGAAATTGATACGCCTGGACATTCCCGCGCATTCACTTCCTATAATCCGGCACTCGGGAATGAGCGGGGATTGGATATTTCCAAGCCGGAAACGGTGGAGTTTGTCAAAAGTCTGTTCAATGAATACTTGGATGGAAGCGATCCGACTTTTGTCGGGCCTGAAGCGCACATCGGCACGGATGAATACTGGGGACCGGATATCGAGCGATTCCGTTGGTACATGGACACCCTTGTGACGCATATCAATAGCAAGGGCAAGCATCCGATTATGTGGGGAGGCTTGACGATGTACAACGGGACAACACCGATCAGCAATGATGCGACGATGGGAATCTGGTATGAGCCATATGGTGCTCCGCAGCAGGCCGTGGATCTCGGTTATGACGTCATCAACTCCCAAAACGTCTACATGTACATCGTGCCTACGCTCTATGGTGATTACTTGAACTCGCAATTCCTATATAACGAGTGGGAGCCGAACAAATGGGAGAACACAACGCTGCCGCTTGGCCATCCACGCGTGAAGGGCGGCATGTTCTCGATGTGGAACGACGTATCCGATGCGAACGGCGTATCCATGGATGATGCGCATATCCGTCTGCAGCCTGGAATTCAGGTGGTCGCAGAGAAGATGTGGACCGGCACGAGAGACGACAAGTCTTTCTCCCGATTTGAACAGCGGACGAAGATTCTTGGTGATGCGCCGAATGCTGACCGTTCTCACAAAATTACAGTGAACAATCAGGATCATTTGGTCATGCGGTATTTGTTCGAGGAAAGCTTCAAAGATGATTCAGGTAACGGTTTTGACGGAAAAGGCGTCAATGTCGATATAAGCGACGGCAAATACCAGCATGGCGTTCGATTTAATGGAGGTAAGAGTTATATCGAAACGCCGGTGGATGCAATCGGGTTCGGTTGGACCGCCTCCATGTGGATTAAGCCCGACAAGAACAATCCCGATGATGCCGTATTGATGGAATCGCCAGCAGGAACTTTGAAGCTGAAGCAAGGCAAGACTGGAAAGCTCGGATTTACCAAGGAGCATTATAACAGCACCTTTAACTACGTCGTTCCGGAAGATAAGTGGACGCATATTTTGCTGAAGGGCGATGACAAAGGCGTATCGCTGTTCGTCAATCTTGACGAATATGTGGAACGGCTGGAGATGCAATATCCGAAAATGCACACGCTCGTTTTGCCTACGCTGCGTATCGGCAGCGAGACGAACGCGTTCAGAGGTGATTTGGATAATGTTGTCATCCACAACAAAGCGATCGAGCTGCTGAGCACGGATAACCTTGCGCTTCTCAAGTCGGCGGAGTCCTCTGAAACGGAATTCCCGTATTATTCTCCTGATAAGGCCGTGGATGGCAATGAATCCACCCGCTGGTCCAGTACGTATGTTGATGATGCCTGGTTCCTCGTGGATCTGGGAGAGAACAAGGACATCAATAAAGTCACGATCAAGTGGCAGGGCGCTTACGCGGAGAAATATCAGATTCTGGTGTCAGGTGACAAGACGAACTGGGAGAATATTTCCGGTGAAGGCGGCGTCATAGAATCTAAGGGAACACTAGACATTCTGGAGTTCGACACCAAGCAAGCCCGATATGTGAAATTCCAAGGCGTGAAGCGGGCAACCGTCTTCGGCAATTCGTTCTTTGAGTTTGAGGTGTATTCACCGGGGCACATCCCTGAATATAAGGAGCTGATTTCCAAGATGGAATTCCTTCTTTCAAAGGTGAATGAAAACGCAAAGCTGCATCAACTGCTGCTTCAAGTATTGAATCGCTATCCATATGACGCAAACCGCCCGATCGATCCAATGAAGACATTGATTAAGCAGATTGAGGAGTAATAGCGAAACTAAAAAAAACTCGTATCCTTCACGGATACGGGTTTTTTAAATCATGGAGGGAGTTCATGGCGAGATCATTGCAGATCTCAAAGAAGAGATTGGATTGAACGTTAATGGTTAATATCGCATTTGTTCATAATGAAGGAGATTTGATTCTCCAGTCGGTTGAGTTGTTCCTGTGTTTCCTTGTCTTCAGCACCCTGTTCCCGCAGAGCGGCAAGCTCCTGTTTGAGCTGATGGAGATCGTCGCTGGCTTTCGCGCAGTCATAGTCTCTTTCCAGATTGTCGAGCATCATGGTTCCTCCTTGGTTGTATTGTGTGGTTCTTCACTAGTATGGAGGATACTTCCAAAGTTATTCACGGCTTCGGTTACACGAGTTTTTTTCGAATCGCGCCTGAAATCAATAACTATGACAATCCTTGTCACTATTAGCAGATATGATGGAGTTAAGGATGATTTTCTTACATCCAATTTTATAGGGGAGGGAAGATGTGTAGAATTAACGATTACCATCAAATATTGAACGAGTTTCTTAAGAAGGGATGAACCAATCATGTATATAACCGTTTCAGATTTTATTACAGAATGGAAAAGAGAAGCAGAATTAACACAAAAGGTGTTAGACAGTTTAACGGATGAATCATTACTGCAGCAAGTATACCCAGAAGGCAGGAATCTGGGAAGAATTGTATGGCATTTCGTAACGAATACCCCTGAATACTTGACTGAATTCGGGCTTGTCATCGATCAGGTACAAGATTCTGCTGAAGTACCCTCCGCGAACCAAATCGCCGAGACTTTTAGAAAAATAAGTTCTGATGTAGAAACAGCTCTTGAAGAACAATGGACGCATGAGACTTTAAAACAATTTCAAAATGCCTTTGGACGTCAGGAATCCAATGCTACCATTTTTATGGGATTGATTAAGCACATAGCTCATCATCGAGGACAGGTTACCGTCCTGATGCGTCAAGCGGGATTGAATATCCCTGCGGTATATGGTCCTTCAAAGGAAGGGTGGATACAAATGGGAGTAGAAAACCCGCCGCTTTGAACATAAATGAGTTCGGAGAACAAGAACATACACGCATAGGAAGTCGCGAATCATCGCGGCTTTTTTGTTTTAACGATGTAAGATCATGAACAAATTTCATCCCCGCATTAAAGTTTTTATAGTAAAATGGAATTTGTGGGTTTTACTATAGATTAGAGTTGTGAATTTAGCGGAAGAGGAGTTATTGAGCAAGTGAAAAAGTTATATTCAACATGGTTCGGAAGCTACTGGAGTCCTTATCTCGTTATGGCCCTGGCCGGTATTCTCAGCGCGGTCTACTTCGGAATCACCCATACGGTATGGGCGGTAACCGGTGAGTTCACCCGTCTCGGGGGGCATATTCTGGAATTCATCGGGGTGGATGTATCGGATTGGGCGTATTTCGACCTCGTCCATATGAACGGAACGACATGGACGCGGACCGACGGCTGGATCGTATGGGGCATGTTTATCGGAGCCCTCATTACGATTCTGCTGAGCAGCAATTTTAAGATCCGAATGCCGAGACAGAAACGGCGGTACGTTCAGGGATTTGTCGGAGGAATCATCGCGGGCTTCGGAGCCCGGCTGGCTCTGGGGTGCAATCTCGCAGCCTTTTTTACCGGTGTGCCTCAATTCTCCCTTCATTCCTGGATCTTTATCGTTGCTACTGGTGCGGGCACGTTTTTGGGTGCTCGGCTGGTTAACACAAGATGGTGGAAAGGGAAGCCCGTACTCAAAATGGGCGGTACCGTGCCGTCCGTTAAACCGGGTAAGAACCGGCAACCCCTATTGGGGGCTGTGTTAGGTCTTGCGTACATCGGGCTGATCGTATACTTCTACGCAACCGGCCGCACGATGTTGGGGACAGCCGCCCTTTTCGGAGCGGCATTCGGCATCCTGATCGAACGGGGGCAGATCTGCTTTACTTCCGCTTTTCGCGATCTGTGGATCAGCGGCCGGGCCACGATGACAAAAGCGATTGCCGTCGGTATGGCAGTCAGCTCTGTCGCTACGCTTATCGTTATACTTGTATACGGTCTGGACCCGATTACAAAAATTGCCGCCCCAAGCACCTTTATCGGGGGATTGCTCTTCGGCCTGGGTATTGTCATGGCCGGCGGTTGCGAAACCGGCATGATGTACCGGCTGATGGAGGGACAAGTTGTCTTTTTACCCGTGTTTATCGGCAACATTATAGGTGCAACCGCTTTGGCATATGCATGGGATCATATGGGGGTATTTGACCTTCTCGTGAAGAGCGGCTCGCCTATCAACCTCATCACCGTCATGGGTCCGGCGGCTGCATTGATGGTTACGCTGCTCGTACTCGGGGGCGGATTTGCTGTCGCCGCATACTGGCAAAAAAACTACCGCTTCGGCGTAGGATTCAAGAAAGGGGATGCAACCCATGTCCGTTGATTTCACACTGGATCTCCGAGGGGAATCTTGTCCTTACCCGGTCATCTACACACTCGAAACACTCCGTGATATGAAAAAAGGACAAACGCTTCAGGTCATTTCGGACTGTCCTTCCGCTTTTCGGAACGTGCCGGAGGAAGTCGTTAAACACGGCTACACCATGGCACAGGAGCCGGTCAAAAACGGACAGGAATTCAGCCTGTTTATCCAGGCGTAATGCTATTCTCATAACCGCGAAAAAAGCCTCCCTTCTGACAGGGGGCTTTTTTGTGTGTGGCTGTTCTGCGGCAACCGAAAGCAACATGGAATGTTATCCTGGATTGGTGGTTTGCTCGGAAAATGACTTTATAATGAGAAAAAAGGATGTGATCAACATGATTAATATGAATTTGAAGAAATTACGAAAAAAACACCGATTCACCCAAGAAGATGTTGCCGAAAAGATTGGCGTATCAAGACAAGCTGTTGCAAAGTGGGAAAATGGAGAGACTGTACCGGATATTCAGCATTGTACAGCTCTTGCGGAACTGTATGGGGTTGTATTGGATGATCTGGTCCATTATTCCGATGAGCATTCAGAAATCGGTCTTCGGCCAAAGGGAAAACATATTTTTGGAATGGTACGGGTCGGGGAACGTGGACAGATCGTAATTCCCAAAAAGGCCAGGGAAATATTCGATATACGCCCTGGTGATAGCCTGCTGGTTCTGGGTGATGAGGCGCAGAAGGGAATTGCCATTATGAAAAGCGAAGACTTGCTGCAGTTTGCAGAGGATATATTACATGCGCAGACATACGAGGAGGAAGATGAGTGATTGCCATTCAAACGAAGAATTTAACCAAAAGATACAAGACCAAAACCGCCGTTGATTCTCTTAACCTTAAGATCGAGCAAGGCGAGCTGTTTGCTCTGCTTGGCGTGAATGGTGCTGGAAAGACGACAACGATCAAGATGTTAACCTGCCTCAGTAAGCCGAGTAGCGGCGACGCCGCTCTGTTAGGAGACAGTATCGTCGCCAATCCGTATGCAGTCAAAGAAAAGATTAATGTGTCACCTCAGGAAACGGCTGTGGCTCGGAATTTGTCTGTGAAAGAGAATCTTGAGTTTATTGCTAAAGTTTACGGATATGACAGTTCGTCTATTGCCGTAAAGGTGGAAGAAATGCTGGACACTTTTAGTCTTCGCGAGGTGGCTCAAGATAAAGCCAAGACGCTGTCGGGAGGAATGCAAAGACGACTTAGTATTGCCATGGCCCTGATTTCGAACCCTTCGATCCTTTTCCTAGACGAACCCACACTGGGACTGGATGTCATCGCAAGACGGCAGCTTTGGACAGCTATTAAACAACTCAAGGGAAAAATCACCATCATTCTGACAACTCACCATATGGAGGAGGCAGAAGCGCTTTCGGATCGAATCGGGATTATGACGAAAGGGAGATTAAAGGCAGTTGGAACTGCTGCAGAATTAATAGAAAAGACAAACACTCCAACACTTGAGGATGCTTTTGTATCTTTAGCTGCATTAGAGGAGGCAACAGGATGAGAGCTACAGCATTTGCCACACGAAACCACAAAGAAATGGTTAGAGATCCGCTGAATTTGGCCTTTGGCATCGGCTTCCCTTTGGTTATACTTTTGCTGCTATCTGCCCTGCAACAGAATATTGAAATTGAACTCTTTGTCATTGATCAGCTTGTTCCGGGCGTTGCCGTGTTCGGGTTCTCCTTCATTTCACTTTTCTCTGGGATGCTCATAGCCAAAGATCGGAGCTCCTCATTTTTAATGAGATTGTATACGGGTCCGCTAACTGCGCCGAATTATATCGTGGGATATACATTACCTTTAGTTCCGATGGCGATTCTCCAGGTTGCCATAACCTTTGTTGCGGCTTCCTTCTTGGGATTACAAGTAACTTTGAATGTTCTGCTCTCCGTTATTGTTCTCCTTCCAACAGCGGTTCTGTTTATTGGAATCGGGTTGCTGGCAGGCAGTATATTTAATGATAAGCAGGTAAGCGGTATATGTGGAGCATTATTGACGAATCTTAGCGCATGGCTTAGCGGCACTTGGTTTGATCTGAATCTTGTCGGCGGTTGGTTTAAAGAGATTGCGTATGTTCTCCCTTTTGCTCATGCGGTTGATGCGGGAAGAGCCGCCATCTCCGGAGAATACGCTTCGATCTTACCTCACTTGTGGTGGGTGATTGGATATTCCGTTGTTATCATGGTCGTAGCCATTTTCGCGTTTAGGAAGAAAATGAGTGGTGTCAACGATTAGAGGATGGACTCAAAGAGAGGACGACCCTAGGATACAACGAGAACAATTAATGGATCACTCGGTAAGCTTACGGGCTGTGGAGTTTGAAAAGCTCACCAAGTTAATTGAATGACTTGGAGAGCCTTTTTATTGGAGAAGATCACATGGAATCAGAATTTGATTTTAAGCGTGTCACCATCAAGATAGACACCCTCGGAACGCATAATCGGCAGCTTCTGCTCCGCCGAAAAGCCAATGGTTTCCCCGTCTCTTAGTGTGACGTTCTGTTCAACAATATATAAAGAAATATCCATAAGGAATTCACGAAGCTCGGCAGGTGTCACCTGGCTGTCCAGCACTTCGATCTCGTCTTTACCAAAGGCTCTGAGCCCATATGTATATCCATTGACTCCGGATTCCGTACGAACTAGCCCGAAGTATACCAGATTTAACAGCGGAAATAGATCGTCGGATTTCATGGTTTCAGCCATTTCCACAAAGAGCTCAGGCTGAAATACCGTGCCGGATGAATAGAGCCCGACGGCATTAGGCAGCTTCAAACAGCTCGCCGCCAGCTTGGTGTACACCCTGCCGCTATCAAGCGGGGAGGCAGCACGCGAAAACACCGTCAGAATAAGCTGGCTGACATGAGTTTTGGTTACCTCCACAGCCTCTGGCCACAGATAGTTGCCTTGCGCATAATGCTCAGCCTCGCCATCCGGTACCGGAGCATCAACGAAGCTGACCGCGATCATGCAGCCGTCTGACTCAAAGACCAGAATTCCTTCTTTTTCCTCTCCGGAGCTGCCATCCTCCGGGGAAGACGAAATATTCCAATCGTGCAGAAGATTTGCTTTGATCTGTTCCAGGTCGCATTCCGGGGAGTTCAACAGAACGAAGCCATTAAATATCCCGGATGATTCATTGGAGTCCAGCGTGTTATCCTCTGAAGCTTCCCCTGCCTCATATCGTGCAGCCTGCTTCATCCAATACTCACGAATCATGTTAACCATGGCTACAGCTTCCTGTTCCGCAGTGGAAGGATGATAGGGCTGCATCTCACTGAATACATGTCCACAATGCTCGGTGTCTGACGGACTTTCATAACCGCCGCAAACGCCGACCAGCCATTTGCCAAACAGGGTCTTCTTATATTTGAAAATATAATAATGCATGTCGTGGAGATCAAATTCTCCCGCTAATTCGATTTTGCTGGGCTTATGGCCAAGCTCTTGTTCATTTGCCAGCCATTCGATCATGGAATCCTTAGCTGCTTGTTGTTGAACTGTCATTGTGTTCCTCTCCTTATGTATGTGCGATAGTATAACTGTTATACTCTACCAACCTTTATTGTGTTGGACAATACTAGAAAAACGCGGATAATTAGCCGATGAGGGAACGTTTTTTTGACTGCGGTATTCTCAAATATAGGCAGGATTGATCCATAACCATATTGAATATTTTTACATACATACAGAGGAATGGTGGTGGGTAGGTGGAACTTCTAAGGGTTTCATATGAGCAGAAAATAATATTACGTAACCTGATGGAACTCTATCAATACGATATGAGTCCATATGAAGATGAGCGTGAGAATGACGTTAACGAATTTGGCCTGTACGATTATAAGTATTTAGACAATTACTGGACGGAAGATGGGCGGTATCCTTACCTTGTTATACAATCGGGGAAGCTGGCCGGATTTGTATTGGTGAGAGAAATCAAAACAGCTAGTGATGCAACTCCAAACTATTCCATGGCGGAATTTTTCATCTTGAAAAAATACCGAAAGCAGTCAATTGGTAAAGAGGCAGCTTTCAAAGTGTTCGAAATGTTTAAGGGCAATTGGAGTATCGCTTGGTTGGAAAAAAATCTGTCAGCCCAAGCTTTTTGGACAAAAGTCATCTCAGAATACAAGGCCGGCGAATATTCCAATACCATGTTCTCAGGTAACCCTGCAATTGAATTTTATGCATAAGGATTGATGAGAAATTTTTATGATAGAATTTCTTGAACGTCAACGGATGGGAACCTTTGTACTGATTACACCAATCGTAATTTGAGGTGAACTTATGGAGCATCGTTACCCCTGGTTTAGGGTCGCTTTGCTCGATACGCCTCTTAGGCATGAATCGGCCATCATTTTTCTGGTGGAGCGTTATCTTTTCCAGAGGATAAGACAAATGAAAAAGAAGAAGCGTCATAAATCCATCCGGGACGGTCGCCTAACCGTCCTCCACTGAATATATCTGGAGTATCAGATGATTCAAGAGAGGATGTTGGCCTTGCAAGCAGTTTCTCATGTTCTTGATCAAGGGTGGATTGCCTACACATCGAATCGCGGCGGACCGTTCGACATTTGGCTGTACCGACCGCAGGACGGACTTCATGTTCAACTTACTCGGGGACTTGGCGCGGAATTCTCTGTTCCTTATTGGTCGCCCGACAGCAGGAGTATCGCATTTATCGGAATTGGAAATGTGGTCTACTTGCTGAGTATTGCCACGCGTACTGTAGCCAGGATTGACCAAATTGACCCCTTCACGCTGCTGGACTGGTCTCCTGACAACCGGTCTCTGGTGTATGTTAAAAACGACCGAATCGTCGTTTATGATACGTTCACGCATCGGAGCTATACCTTCTCAGAGCCAGGAGCTAGTGATGTCCAATGGTTCCCTTCGGGTACGGAGCTTCTATTTGCGGCTCCCGATGCCAGCGGCATCACGCAGCTCTTCCGCATGCGAACCGATGGCACGAAACGGAGACAAATCACGCAAAATACGAACGGACCGCTCCACGACGTTCGGATATCCCCGGACGGAACCTTCGCACTGTATACATTCCCTGGTGCAAGCATCTCCATAATTTCAACTGTGGATTTGGCAACGGGTACCATCTATACACTGGAAGGCGGACCGCTCGCCAAAAACTATTTTCCGTCATGGTCCCCGGACTCCCAGAGCATCGCCTACAGCGCAACCGCTTATGAAGAGCCCAATTATTATTCTCTTATCCAGATCGACAGCCGCACCGGTCAGAATCAACGAACGATTGCGGCATCCGACTGTTTTGCCACTCCCGTAGGGTGGTCCCCGGACGGTATGAAAATCGCGTATTTATCGGGATGCGCAGGTGTAGAAAGCGCAAGTCAGCTCTGGATTGTGGATCTCAGGGATCAGGTGCCGGTGAACGTTGTCAGCGGCGGCCGGATTACAGCTTTGCAGTGGTCTCCTAGAGCCAGAAGGATTTCGGAAAACATCTTCACCAGCTTTGTGTACCGGGTATCCTTTCCATATCCCGCAAACTGGCGTCGGGTCAGTGAAGAGAGATACGAAGGGGCCGACGGTTTTTTTCAGGTATCTGCGATTTCATCGAGTGAAGGTATTACCGAAGTGTGCCACTCTGAAGCCTTTCACCCATTGATGCCTTACGGCTCATCACCAAGAATTGTTCCTGTGAAGATACAAAATCAAGAAGCGTGTTTTATTTTTCCGTCAGCCGACCAACCAGCGGAGATGAATAAGCAGTCCGCCCTGATCGTAAGATACCCACGCCCTGTCCAAATTGGGGAAACGTTCTACAATTATTTTATCTTGTTCGCTGACGTCAACCATATCCGTCAAATGGGTGCGCGGTTGTCGTTCATTTAGTTAACTATTCATTTCTTTCGAACCATAGAGAATAATTCCTACTTGACAGGTGGAATTAATTGGTTTAATCTAGCCACAGGCATCATCCTTCAGTGATCATTAAATGATCATTCATTATCTTAGCATTGAACGATACGGTCAGCCGATTGGTCCACCAAAGGCTCCTGTTTACTCGTTTTGTCGTTAGTACGACGAAAGGGGTAGATGGGGGTCTTTCTGTATTGCAAGAGTTAGCTGCGGGAGATAAGGACTGCATATGGAGGTTTATGACCCGAGAGAGGAGCGACATGGAAGAGAAGGATTGGGATTTATTGGAGGAGGCCGATTGGCATTTTCGTAAAGTGGTACGCAGGTTTGTCAAAGAGCGTGACAAAATCTCGGTAGAAGGCATCTCACTACCAGGCTTGTTGATTCTCAACACGATATTCCGGGATGGCGAGCAGAGGCTTGGCGAGCTGGCGGAACAGCTCGATTTCACATCCGGAGCGGTAACGGCGATATGCGACAAGCTGGAGACTTCCGGATTCGCGATTAGAAGGCGAAGCAAGACAGACCGGAGAGCGATTGCCTTAGACATTACAGAAGCAGGAAGACAGATGCTGCAGCGTAACGAAAATGTTGGCGGGTACATGATTGAGCTGATCTTCGGCGCATTCTCGCACGAGGAGCTCAGGGAACAGATTCATTATTTTAAACGGCTCCATGAACATCTTGAAGGTTTCGCGGATTCCGTGCTGCGACAGTGCGCATTATCCACCGAACCCAACGAAGGAAATGTTCAAGGTAATCGCGGCTCCTTGAAACGTTCGAATGCATTTATTTCTTACTAAATTCAAATTTGAAAGGAAGTTGTGACGATGGGACATCCGACGATTTATCCAACAGGTACAACGGTATATAACCCAAAGAAGGCTTGGAGCGGTTACACGATTTATCAAGCAGCGGATACAGGGGCTCTCCTCATCGACATGAATGGGAAAGAGGTTCATTTGTGGAAAGGACTTCGAGGTTTTCCCAACAAGCTGTTTCCGGGTGGTTACGTGCTTGGCAGCACGTCAGAGCGCGATCCGAAATACGGGTTTCAGGATGAGACCAATCTCGTGCAGGTCGACTGGGACGGCAATATCGTCTGGAAATTTGACCGTTATGAATACATAGAGGATCCGGGACATCCGCCGCAGTGGATGGCACGCCAGCATCATGACTATCAGCGGGAAGGCAATCCCGTCGGTTATTATGTTCCAGGGCAAGATCCGAAAGTGGATTCGGGCCATACGCTCATTCTGGCCCACAAAAATGTGAAACGTCCCGAGATATCCGACATTGAGCTGTTGGACGACACGATTATCGAAGTGGATTGGGAAGGGAATGTCGTGTGGGAGTGGGCCGTCAGCGATCACTTTGATGAACTCGGATTTGATGAGGATGCGAAGCTCGCATTATCCCGCGATCCGAATACGCGCGGCTTTGGCGCTCATGCGGGCGATTGGATGCACATTAATTCGGCATCGGTGCTCGGCCCTAACCGATTCTATGATGCGGGGGACGAACGTTTCCATCCCGATAATATAATCTGGGATGCTAGGGAAACGAATATTATTGCCATCATTGATAAAAAAACCGGGGATATCGTCTGGAAGCTTGGCCCCGATTATTCCACGGAGGAAACAAAGCATATCGGCTGGATTATCGGTCAGCATCATGCTCATCTCATTCCACAGGGCCTTCCGGGCGAAGGTAACATTCTAATCTTTGATAACGGTGGCTGGGGCGGTTACGGAAAGCCGAATCCGGAAGCGGGAGATGGTCTGAAAATAGCTCGGCGTGACCATTCGCGCATCCTGGAAATCAACCCCGTTACTTTAGAGATTGAATGGCAATATACGCCGACGGAAGCCGGATTCCAGGCTCCGCTTGACTCATACCGTTTTTACAGTCCATATATCAGCTCGGCTCAGCGGCTCCCTAATGGCAACACCTTGATCACCGAGGGGGCTGACGGGCGAATATTCGAAGTGACACGAGAATTCGAGCTGGTGTGGGAATATATTTCGCCTTATAAAAACAGCCGCAACTCCAATATGGTCTATCGCGCATACCGGGTTCCATATGAATGGGTACCTCAGCTTGCGTTGCCTGTTGAGACGGAGATTGCTCCGCTTGATGTTGCCGATTTCCGCCTGCCGGGGGCCGCACAAAGAGGTGCTGTTACGAGCGTGGAAGTAGAAGGCACGATCTCATATGGAGAGGGCGCGCTTTGCGTGGCCAGAACGGATGAACTTGTGCAAAAAGGAAGGGATCGCGATGAGTAGAAACCAATCTTTGAAGCAATGGAGTTTTCGGTTTCTGTCACTGATTCTCACCATGAGTATGCTAAGCGGGTGTGGAAATGCCTCGGGCGAGCAGCAGGGGAATCGGCTCAAACTGAAAATCGCGGACATTTCCACCAATACCGTGTTTCGTGTGGCTAAAAGCAAAGGTTTCTTTGACAAACACGGAATTGATGCCGAATTGGTAAACTTCGCTACACCGGCTGAGGGCGTGAACTCCTTATTCATTAAACAGGTAGACATTGCATTCGGTGCGGACTTCCCGCTCCTGAACGCTGTCAGCAAAGGCGATTACTCCATCTTCGCTTCATCAGGTACAGCAACGGATGTAAGTGCGAGCGAATGGAAGCTGTTCGTACGTAAAGAAATCGGGAGCGCTGCTGATCTCAAGGGTAAAAAGTTAAGTTTCTCAAGAGGCACGTTCATCCCCTATCTATGGGACGTTTATTTGGCTGAAAGCGGAGTTGCGTTGTCGGATGTGGAACTGATCGGACAGGGAGGTTTCGACGAGGCGTTTGTGGCTCTCAAAAAAGGCGATATTGACGCCGCCTGGGTATATGGGGCAGTGCTGAACGAGAAGTTCGGCGCGCTTACCGAAGCCAAAGAACTGTCGGATATGTCCAAGACACCGGTAAGGCTGGGTACTGGATTGATCGCTTCGAATGAATTGATCAACAGCAACAAGAAAGGTTTCGTAGCGCTTCTGAAAGCGCTGGATGAAGCGTCAGCTTATGCCCAGGCGCATCCGGAGGAAACGGCGGACCTAATGTATGAAGAAGTCAAGCAGCCGAGAGAAGCGACCCTAAAGGATCTGCCGAAGAATCCATGGAACATAGGTTTTACGGATAAAGCCTACCAAGGATTACAGGGACAGAAGAAATATATGGTGGATAACGGTATCATCGAGAAGGATTTCGAACTGAATGAGAAATTGAATCTGGATTTGGTGAGAGAAGCATTTCCGGATCGAGTCATTGAATTGAAGTGAGGAGATGAAGACGATGAGAGCAGCGTCAAGGCAGAATGAAATCCATATTGAACAGTTGAATAAAAGTTACGCACAGCAAACTTCTGCAGGTGACTTGCACTATATTATCCAGGACGTCAATCTGGCGGTAAAAGGCGGCGAGTTCTTTGTTCTTCTGGGTCCAAGCGGGTGCGGTAAGTCGACGCTGCTTAGTCTGATCGCCGGCTTTGTATCCAAGACATCGGGGCAGGTGAGAGTAGGCGAGAAGGAGGTGGACCGTCCGGGCCAGGATCGCGCCGTTGTATTCCAGCAAGCGGATTCCTCCCTGTTCCCATGGCTAACCGTAAGAGAAAATGTGGAATTTGGACTTCGGATGAAACGCATACCTGCCGCGAAGCGAAAGGACATATCCAACCAGTTTATTTCACTAGTGGGTCTTGCGGGGCATGAAAGCAAATATCCACGCGAACTGTCAGGCGGCATGAAACAACGGGTACAGCTGGCAAGGGTATTGTCCAATGATCCCGCGATTTTGCTCATGGATGAACCGTTCGGCGCATTGGATGCGATGACAAGGCGGACCATGCAAAGGGAGTTGGTGCGCATATGGCAGGACACCGACAAAACCGTCATCTTCGTGACGCACGATATTCAGGAAGCCCTTCTACTGGGAGGACGCATCGGCATCATGTCAGCGGGACCCTCCTCGAAAATAACGGATATCTATGAGGTGCCACTCGCTTACCCGAGAGATTTAACAGATCCGGCTTTTCATGCGCTGTATAACCAAATCCAATCGCACTTTGACGAGTAGGGAGGAGACCTATGAGCGAGAAAATTAAGAAATGGTCGCTTCATATCCTGCTGTGGATCGCCGGCCTTGGCGTCTGGCAGTTGCTTTCCCTTGCGTATGGGCCTGAAATTTTGCCGGGTCCTATCTATACCGCCAAGGGCGGATATGAATTGTTGACGGACGGCACCCTGATTCAGTATATCGGGATCAGTTCATACCGGGTGCTGCTCGGCTGGACCCTTGGCAGTCTGATTGCGATACCGGCCGGGCTCATCATCGGAAAGGTGGGGCCGATCCGCGCTTTCGCCGAACCTTTCCTCAATTTCATCCGGTTCATCCCGCCGATTGCCTTCATCACCTTGTTTCTGGTCTGGTTCGGCATCGGGGAAACATCGAAAGTGATGCTTATTCTGTATGCAACCTTCTTCATTGTGGTATTAAATACGTTGACGGGTGTCCTATCCGTAGAAGAGGATAAGATTCGCTCCGCCCGCAGCATGGGGGCTTCCGAGTGCCAGATTGTGCAGCATGTCATCATTCCGGCAACGGTCCCTTTTATGTTCACCGGCATTCGGCTTGCCATGGGAACCTCGTTCATGGCGATTATCGGGGCAGAGATGATTGCGTCCAATGAAGGCGTGGGGTATCTGATCTGGAATTCACGTTTGTTCTTCCGCACGGATTGGATTTTTGTCGGATTGATTTGTCTGGGATTGATGGGGTTCATAACGGACCGTATCGTTGGACTGCTCGGGCGCAAGCTGTTGTCCCGTTACGGAGTGGTTAGTACGAATTCACTGCGTCGTTGAACGTGGAGCAATATACGAAGCAGCAGTTCCCTCTTATGGAGGGGGCTGCTGCTTTTTCAAATCTCTTGGTTATTTGGAATAATGGATCACCATGCTTAATCGGTTCATGGAGGCGCCGGAGTTATGGTAAACATGAGGTTTATCGGCCTTAAACCGAATGGATTTACCTGGTGTCACCGTATATTCCTCGTTATCGACACGAATGGTAAGCTCTCCTTCGAAAACAGTAATAAACTCTTCCGTCCCCTCGATGTGAGCCTCTGCACTTAAATAACCGCCATGCTCCATTTCTAATGAATACATCTCGAAGCGTCGTCCGTCCTCATAGGGAAAATAAGGATAAATCCGAATTTTTCCGTTATCCTCCACCAGCGCTTGGATCTCTTCTTGAGATACCACGACCGTTTCGGAATGAGGCTCATTGATCAATGACGTAAAAGAAAGCTTTAATCCGTTCGCGATTTTCCATACGGTTGTTATGGAGGGGCTCGATTCTCCGCGTTCGATCTGCCCCAGCATCGTCTTGCTGATTCCAGTCATCTCCGCGACTTTATCCAGGCTTAGCTTCCTTTCCTCCCTTAGCAGCTTCAAGTTATTCGCCAATATTATATTGATGGGCTTCAATGTATCATCGACCTCCATACTGCACATATTGTGCGTTATAACATACATAATGTATAATTATAACGGATGAACGCTATAACGTACAACTTTGTTCATTATAACATACAAGAAAGGAGGGGGAGCGTGTTGATCGTTCCGCTGTTGACCTATGCGATTGTCGCTTCATTTACGCCCGGCCCCAACAACATCATTTCGATGACTTATGCACGGAGTCACGGATTTAAAAAAACGCTGCGCTTTATCGGAGGTGTAGCGGCTGGATGCTTGGTCATTATGCTGTTGTCCAGCTATTTCAATCTGGTATTATCCCCATTCATCCCGAAGATCAGGTTTGTTATGAATATCATCGGATGCCTGTACCTGATCTATCTGGCCATTAAAATCATGCAGAGCAAGCCGCATCGTGCAGATGATAAGGCGCGTGGATTCAATACCTTTTCCTTCGGATTCATCTTTCAGTTCATGAATCCGAAGGTTATTTTATACGGGATTACAGCCATATCGACCTTCGTCATGCCGATCTCTACATCCCATGCGCAGTTGTTATCATACTCGTTCTTGCTCACGATCGTCGGCATTTGCGCCAATATGACCTGGGCGTTGTTCGGTTCGCTGTTCCAGCATCTGTTGTCCCGGTATGAGCGCCTGTTTAATATATCGATGGGATTGCTTCTGCTTTACAGTGCAATTTCTATTTATACCGCCAACTGATACGCTCGCTTCTTCGCGCGTCATCGACGCCTTAGCCAAAAGAACAAGGCTTCCCGGATCGCTCATCCGGAAAGCCTTGCCTTGTTTTATTCGTAAATTTTGGAAATCTGCTCTTTCAGTTTGTTGGCGGATGCATGGAATTGGGTTAGTTCCTCATCATTAAACTCGAGATTCAGAATTTCCCGAACCCCTGTACGATCAACCACACATGGTACGCCTAAGTACACATCGGACACACCGTGGTAGTCCGTGAGCAGCGTGGATACATTGAGAACGGAACCTTCATTTTGCAAAATGGAGACGATGATCCGATCGAGCGCCAATGCGATCGCATAGGAAGTGGAGCCCTTGGCGTTAATGATTTCATAAGCCGCATTCTTGGTGCGGTCGAAAATATCCTCTTTTTCGCCGTCTGTCAGATCGATCCCGATCCCTGCGATGTTGGCAATGCTCCAAAGCGGCAGCTCGGAATCGCCGTGTTCTCCGACGATATGGGCGTGAATGCTGCGCGGATTAATGCCTTTGTTTTGTCCGATCAAATACCGGAAACGGGCGCTATCCAGCAAGGTACCAGAACCGATTACGCGATTGACCGGGAAGCCGCTTTTCTTCAACGTGACGTAAGACAGAATATCAACCGGATTCGTGGCCACGAGAATGATGCCGTGATCATTGTATTTCACGATGTTCTGGATAATTTCGTCAAATATCGCCGTATTTCGCTTCAATAAGTCAATTCGCGTCTCGCCGGGTCTTTGGTTGGAGCCTGCGGCAATGACAATGATGTCTGCATCCTTGCAATCGCTGTAATCTCCAGCCCAAAGCTTCACGCCTCCGGCAAAGGGGAGACCATGATTCATATCCAAGGCTTCGCCAAGAGCTTTGTCATGGTTCGCATCGATTAATACCAGTTCAGATACTCTCTCACGTAAAAATAAGGTGTACGCAGTCGTTGCTCCTACAGCGCCTGTACCAATGACCACCACGCGGGACGGACGCTGAACTTCATTTTTTGTCATAAGTGTTTCTCTCCTTGTACTGAGTTAATGAAATTTGGTGAATGTTTATCCTTCTATTTACCCTAATAAGCTGCTGCTCGATCAGTGACTCCCTCATGCATCTTCGTTAGTAATGATAACATATTCAGGAAGATTTAAGCAGCGGGAGTGTGATTTATTTCATACTGCAATAGAAGTAAATAGCTGCCTTAATTCCTGAATCATGACTCTCTGATACTCATTACCGTCATGGTAGAGCTCGCCGATCTTCTTGTACGTTTGGTCCAGTTGTTCTTGATATCCTGCAGCTTGTTTATCGGGGTGGTCCCTTTTGAACTCGTCCATGACGTTTTGGATGTATGCCGGTCGAGCGCCCCAAGTTCCGAATACTTCTCCGGTGCTTGCATGAAGGAAGAGTGCAATCGGCTGTGCGCGTCCGCCATCCGTGAGAAAATGATCCATTGTCTCCATATGATCTTCCATGATGAGCACTTCGGTCGGCATACGGCTATATTCCAATATTCTAAATAGTACAGGAACATTCCATATGACATCCGGACACCAATCCGTACAGAGAATAAGGCAGTGCAGTTGGTTGAATATGTGCAGCTCAGAAGTGAAGAATCGCTCAGCGTCTTCGTTCTCCCATTGGAAGCGATCATAGACTTGTCTACATAATTCCTTGGTGTTTGGGATGCAACTCAATTTCATTTCTTGAATCTTCATATTCTCCATAAATTGGAGAGGCGTTAAACCTTGGCCGATTTTGTGATGGAGACGGATGGGATGAGTCATGGGATCCTACGTCCTTTCGTAACAGATTCATATGGATATACATCCAAGCTATCGTTAGCTTAAAATAAAACTGACCATACAGAAATGGTCAGTTTTAATCTTTTTATCAAAGTCAGATGTTATAAAAGTGGTATTATCGAATGAAATGTTTCGTGACAATGGATGCGCGTAACCTGGACCTGATTTATTGTATAATTCAGTAAACGTATCTCCTATTCAGCTATTAAGAATGCCTGAGGTGGTCCAAATTGTTTGATATTCTTTTACCCGAGCAAAGCGAGTTCCCGTTATACCAGCAGTTATATCTTCAAATTCGTGAGGGTATCCGTAATGGCACCATTCCCGACGGACAACGATTGCCTTCCGTTCGTTCTCTCCAGCTTCAACTCAATATAAGCAAAACGCCGATAGAGACAGCTTATCAAATGTTAACGTCAGAAGGGTATGTGACCAGCAAGCCGAGGTCAGGGCTATATGTCATGAACCCATATCAGGAACTATCACACCACCATCAACAGCAGACTCCCTCTATAACCACGATGTCTGTCATGCATTCCTATGGGCGCTTGAATCCAGGTTTTATTGACTTTAATCCCACTCGATTAGATCAAGCGTCTTTTCCGCTTCGAACCTGGAATAAAATGTTGAAGGAAGCGCTGGAACAGCATGTGAGTGAAATTGGAATGTATGGAGATCCGCAGGGTGAATACGGGCTTCGCACCGTGGTTTCCGAATACTTGCGAAATTCCAGAGGGGTTAATTCAACACCTGAGCAAATTGTGATAGGTGCCGGAACAGCTTATAGCATGGGGCTACTTTCCAGAGTGCTGCAAGGGATTAAACATATCGCTGTTGAGGAACCGGGTTACAGCTTGGTACGAGATCAATTTCAGCTGAATGGCTGCCATTTACTTCCGATAACGCTTAATGATAAAGGAATCTCGCTTGACCAGCTGGAGCGCAGCCAGGCACAGCTTGTATATGTCACGCCCTCTCACCAATTCCCGACGGGAAGCATTATGCCATATCCGGAGCGGGAGCGATTACTGGAATGGGCCCATGCCAAAAACGCATACATTATCGAGGATGATTATGACGGCGAGTTTCGTTACCAGGGGAAACCCATTCCTTCCTTGCAAGGATTGGATAACAACGGTCGGGTCATATATGCCGGCACGTTCTCGAAAGTGTTGACTCCGACATTGCGAATGAACTATCTCGTTCTGCCGCCGGCGCTGCTGAATCAAATATCCCACATGCGTCAGGAAGTGTTCTTTGCCCCTTCACGCTTGGAACAGTGGGCAATGACTGCGTTTTTTGAGCAGGGGCACTGGTACCGTCATATTCGTAAAGTGCGTAATCTGTACAGGAAGAGACATCATCAGTTAATCGGGTTGATCGAAGCTTATCTTGGCGGGTTTGTCGAAATTACGGGTCAGAATTCAGGACTCCACATTCAGCTGACCGTCAAAAAAGATGTGTCCTCGGAAGAATTGATTCAGGAGGCGGCGAAGGTCGGGGTTATCGTATATGACCTGCGAAAAATGTGGATGAACCACCAGCAAGATGCTAACCAGTACCCGAGGTTATACATGGGATTTGCAGGCTTGAACGCAGTTGAAATGGAATCAGGAATTCGGCTTCTGCAAAAGGCTTGGAACAAGGGCTGAACACGGTTAGTGTTTAACCTGTCTTTTATAAAACGTTAAAACTGACCATTTCATCAGGGTCAGTTTATTGTTTATGATAAAGCAAAAAAAGTAGGAGTGTACACGATGATCAGCCAAAGTGAGGTAAGGGCATATTTAAACCGTTTAGGCATCTCGGATATTCAGGCTCCGTCGAAGGAATATTTATTCGAGCTGCATAAAGCACACGTGGCGCGAATACCTTGGCAGACCTTGGATATTTTTGCTGGGAAACCGACATCCATCGATATACAAGAATCGGTACAACTTATGATCCAGCATCGAAGCGGTTATTGTTTTCATCTGAATGGAGCCTTTACCGCGCTTCTTCGAGGCTTAGGTTATAAGGCATATTGGCACCAGGCTGGAGTACAGCCCTTAGGACAAGAACCTCGGATTAACGGCTTCCATCTTGGGATAACCGTAAGTCTGTTGAATGATCAACATGAGGAAGAAGAGAGGTGGCTCGTAGATGTCGGTCTGGGCGATATGCCCTGGGAGCCGATCCCATTGAAATTCGGAGAATACCTACAGGGACCTTTTCAATATGTACTCGAGCCGTCTCGCATAACGGATCGTGGTTGGAGGCTGATTCATGATCCCCATTATTCTTATGTAGGCGTAGATTATGCTCCTGATGTTGTGAACAGCCTGGATATGTTTAAATCAAATCATGCATTTTATAGCCGATCACCGGAATCTCCATGGATGGATCTGTTCATTGTCAGGCAACGGCACGAGTTGGGTATGAATGAACTCAAAGGCTGCATATGGAGAAAGTGGAGCGGCAACGCGCTGGATAGGGTAGAGATTTCATCGAAGTCGGAATGGTTTGAGATCCTGGCGGACATATTTAATGAGCCGCTCGTCAACTATTCCACATTCGAACGGGACCAGATATGGGATAAGGTATATAGGCAGCACCAGAATTGGAAGAAGCTTATGGAGAATGAGCCAATATAGAAAGTGTCGAATGCTTTACCTCCATTTGGTTCTTGAGCTGATCCCCAGCGGTATAGAACACGCTAAACCAATCTGTCACTTGAATTCCCGGAAACGCAGGTGATAAGATGATACATAAATTTTGTGTGGTGAACATCATTAATCGCTACATAACCTAGCTGTAAGGAGATATAGTCATGGCAACCATCGATGATTTGACCAAGCTGGATATTCGGATCGGGACGATCGTGGAGGCAGAGCCTTTCCCGGAAGCACGCGTTCCGGCCATCAAAATGAAGATTGATTTCGGCCCGCTCGGGATCAAACGCACAAGTGCCCAGATTACGAATCGATATGATGCGGACACCCTCGTAGGCAATCAAGTGGTAGCTATCGTCAATTTTCCGCCGAGACGCATAGCTGGCTATCAATCCGAAGTGCTTGTGCTCGGCGGGGTACCGGAGCCAGGAGACGTTGTGCTTCTGAAGCCGGATGTCGATCTGCCGAATGGAACTCCCATCGCTTAAGCCTATTTCATCTGTCGGTCCGGTCGCCTCCGACCTGGTCCGACTAGATGAACCTCACCTCGCTACGCCTTTTCAACAATTCTGCGGCTCCTTCCGCAATTTTCTGAACACCGATTTCGATTAGTTCCTCCTTCACTTGAGATACGCTCAGCCGTATCATGGATTCGTTCTTAAACTCAGGCAAGAACATGCTGCTGGCATCCTGAACATATACGTTCTCGTTCTCCAGATGGTTAACCAATTGATATGCTTTCAATGGCTCCGGCAGCTGGATCGTGGAATAAAACCCGGATTGCGAACCCGTAAAAGATAAGAAGGGCGGCAGGTGAGTTTGGTAAGCCTGCTGGAGCAGAGCCCCTTTCTGACTATAGGTCTGCCGCATCCTCTGAATATGTGCACGGAACATCCCGTTCTTCAGATAAATTTCGAGTGCGCCTTGCATGAGCACGGGGCTATGTATGTCCGCAGCGTGCTTCGCCCGCTGGAATATTTCATTCATCTCTTCGGGGATCACGGCCAAGCCCAGCCTTAATCCGGGGAGCATGACTTTGGAAAAGCTCTTCGTGTAGATCACCCTGCCGGACGGATCGTAGGCAAACATCGGATCATGTTTTGAATCCCGATCCAAATCTCCCATATAGTCATCCTCGATGATATAAACATCATATTTCTGCGCCAGCTCTACAATCCTCTTCTTCTCCTCATTGGAATAGCTGTAGCCTGTAGGGTTATGGAACCTTGAGACCGTATAGAAAAACTTGATATCGCGAGTTTTAAAAATGTCCTCGAGCCGTCCAAAGTCGATTCCGTCGTTCGTAACCTCAATCCCGTATGTCACAGCTTGATGGATCTTCAGGGAGTCCATCATGCTAAAATGCGTGGGCTGCTCCACGCAAATATTGTTCTTTCCGTTAGGAAAAGGGAGAGAGACGAGCAGATGCAGCGCTTGCTGCGAACCGGATACAACATAGATCCTCTCAGGAACCGTGAAGACCTGCAAATCGAGTAAATGTCGGGCTAACTCAACCCGAAGTGACTTCAAACCCGGAATCTGGGAATAGGTGAACAACTCTTCCTTATATATTTCAATCGCTTGGTTCATGCAATGCTGAAAGTCTCGGTAAGGCATGACCGCTTTGTCAGGTCCCGCAGATCGGAAATCAATCACTTGGTCCGAGGGGTTCGGGCGGTTTGTGTTTACGCTGCCCTCAACGATATAGTAACCACTCTTGGGAACAGCGTAGATGATATGTCTCTTTTCCAATTCAGCATAGGCCCGTATGGCTGTATTTTTGCTGCAAGAATAGGATTCTGTCAAAGCACGGATGGATGGCAGCTTGCTGCCTGGTTTCAATAATCCATTCAGTATTTGGCATTCTATTGACTTAATAATGTCGGTGTATTTCATATCTCGTTATACCTCCAATCGATCTGTACGGGTACAGAGCCAGAAAACATGCATTCTCACAACGATACGCTATAAGTATACTCTACAATACAGCATGCTTTGGTTAGATATTGTTTTTTATTAAGAAGGCAGGGATCATGATGGACACTTATTTACGCAATGAATACGTACTGACGCTTATGGGGATGGGATTGTTTCAACTGTGGGCATATCGCGCAAAGAAGTCAACAGTGGTGAAGCTGCTCCCGCCGGTAATCGTCATCATTCTAAGTTTATTATGGATAGTGAGCACCGCTTCGATCATCTGGGTTGTTCTCCTTATTCCGCTTATGGAGGTCTCATTGTGGAGCTTGCTTGCCGTTTCGCTCATTGAAACCGGGTTAACGATTCATCGGAGACAGCATGCCAAGTTGTTGATGCTGATTGGGATGGATTGCGTCCTGATCATGATCCTTTTCATGGTTAGGAGAACGATGTAATGACGTCTAATTATATGGGGTTTGAGGAGTGGAATCGATGCATTTTAAGTGGGTATGGGTCTTCTTGTGCCTGAGTTTGGTACTAATACATACGGGCTGTGACCGCATCAAAGAACCGGATCCGGAAGAGATTGCAAAACGGTATGTTGAATGGTGGGAGAAAGGCAGCTATGAATCGATGTACGATCTGCTGTCACGGAAATCCAGACAGGAGATGACAAAGGAGGAATTTATAACACGTTTTCAGACTATTTATGAAGGGATTGGAGCAGCAGACCTCACCATAACGCCTGACTTTACGGCTAAAGCAACAGAAGAAGCAACGGATGAGCGAGTATTCTATCCATACCATATCCTATTGGAAACATCGGCAGGCCGGGTGCAGGCAAAGGGTTCGTTTGAGCTTTCAAAAGAAGACGATGAAACCGAGGGTAAGAGCCTGTCTTGGCGAATGGTGTGGCATCCATCCTTGATTTTGCCGGCCATGGATGACGGGGATAAAGTGAACGTGCAGACGTTACCATCCAGCAGGGGTGAGATTTTGGATCGAAACGGTCATGGATTGGCCATTAATGGCACCATGGAAGTCATCGGTATCGTTCCGGGTAAGCTCGGTGACGACGGAGAACAGACCTTGGTTGCGTTGGCTGAGCGATTGGGAATATCGACCGAGATTATAAAGCGAAAGCTTGATGCGGCGTGGGTGAAGGATGATCTTTTCGTACCCATCCTAAACCTGAATGCGCAGCAGAGCAGAATGGATTACAGTGATTTGGCAGGCGTAGTAAAGAAGAATGAACGTGCTCGAGTCTACCCTTACGGTGCGGCGGCAGCACATCTAACAGGCTACATCCGACAAGTGACGAAGGAGGATTTGACCAATGCGCCCGAAGCGCAGTATGGAACGAATGAACTTATCGGTAAATCAGGATCCGAGCAAGTATATAATGAGGTGCTGCGCGGCCGGGACGGTAAACGGATATCGATCGTGGATTTCTCGGGTAAGGTCAAAGATATCGTAGCCGAGAAGGAAGCCGTAGATGGTCAGGATATTCGTTTAACCATTGATGCTGAACTACAACAATCCATATTTGCTTCATTTCGCGAGGATGCAGGTACCGCAGCGGCTATCAACCCTAAGACCGGAGAAATTTTGGCATTGGTTAACAGCCCGTCCTATGATCCCAATGCTTTCATCGTTGGATTATCGACCGAGCAGTGGGATGAGTGGAACCATAATCCGGATAAGCCGCTATTGAATCGTTTTACTAAGCTGTATGCTCCGGGCTCGGTATTTAAACCGATCACGGCTGCGGTTGGTCTGAAGCTTGGGGTCACTACCCCCGGTAAAGTAAGGGAGATCCACGGCTTGCGTTGGTCCAAAGATCCGAGCTGGGGAAATTATTACGTGACACGCGTGAAGGAAGTTCCTGTCCTGAATCTAAGAGATGCTCTTGTGTATTCAGATAACATCTATCTGGCACAGGAAGCATTGGAGATCGGTGCGGATCCTTTTTTGAAGGAAGCTGTAAAGTTCGGCTTCGAAGAGGCACTGCCGCTTCAATTCCCTTTCCCGGAAGCAAGCCTGGCTAATGAGGGGATACAAAACGAAATTCAGCTCGCGGATTCCGGATATGGGCAAGGGGAAGTGCTCATGAGTCCTTTACATTTGGCATTGGCATATACCCCCTTTATGAATGGCGGGAAGCTGATTCAGCCTGTGCTGGATTCATCAGAGCAGGAGATCCGTCCCAGTGAGACGAAAGAAGTGTTGGATTCGCACACTGCCGAGATCATCAAGCGTATGCTCGTTGATGTGGTTCAGGATCCAAAAGGTAGCGGACACGGTGCTGATATTTCGGGCAATGAGCTTGCAGGGAAGACGGGAACCGCCGAACTGAAAATCAGCAAATCCGAAAAAGGACAGGAGAACGGATGGTTCGTTGCGTTTGACACGACGGAGTCCAAGCTCCTGCTCGCGATGATGGTAGAGCATGTTGAAGGACGGGGAGGCAGCGGGTATGTCGTGAACAAAGTCGCGCCGATTTTGCGAAAATATTACGGAAACGAATCCCCTTTAAGATGAGCTTACGAAAAGTTCTTGTTAAGCGAATTGGACGGTTGTAATATGGAATAAAACTAGTCGGAGATGATCTTATGAGCAAGATTCTATTCTCAGTCCAAGTTCGATTGGTGTCCGATCTTACCCGTTCCAAACAGTTCTATGAAGAAGTGCTGGGTTGTGAAGTAAATGACGTTTGGGCGGTCAGGGATGATTTTGCGCTCGGATTCAAGCTGATTCAAGCGGAATCCAGTACAGATGTCACACCGAATCCAGCAGGCAGAGACCAAGAAACGCCATGGGATACATACGCATATGTGGATACACATCACGATTTAGATGAATTGTATGAGGAACTGACCTCCAGAGGGGCCGAAGTGGCACAGGAACCTGTATTCATGGAAGCGGACTGGGGCGTGTGGAAGGATTTTGCGATTCAAGATCCGGACGGCTACGTGATTGCATTCGGCTCAGGGGAAAAGGACTAGGTGGATGCGATGACGGACATCGATATGAAGCAGGTCCTTATTAGCAGCGACCCTTCCCTGTTGGATTTGGACGCCATTGTACATTTTTTGCGGCAAAGCTACTGGGCTAACGAGCGCTCGGACCAGAAAATCAAAAAATCGCTAGAAGGCTCTACGTGCTTCGGGGCATATTATAACAACCGACAGATCGGCTTTGCTCGCGTGGTGACGGATGGCGCAACGGTTTATTGGCTGTGTGATGTGTATGTGGATGAAGCTTATCGGGGGCTTGGAGTGGGGAAGAATTTAATCGAAACGATTACGACCCACGAGGATTACCGAAATATATTCGGCATATTGTCTACCCGGGATGCCCATGGTCTGTATGAACAATACGGTTTTGTCCGCGATCACGGAAAAACGTTGACTCGAATGCCGGACTTTTTAAGGAAGGATTAGTTGAAATAATAAGGAGTTTATGATGGTTAGTATTCGTCGTATTCATTATGATGATTTAGATGATCTTATCCTGTTATATGAAGAGTTGGATGAGAGTACCGTTGACGCAATCAAAATGAAATCTCTATTTTTAAAAATGCAAGAAAACGATCTTTATTTTTTGCTCGGTGCGAAGAATGAGGAAGGCTCATTAATTGGGTCGGTTATGGGGATACAATGCTACGATCTGACTGGTGATTGTAATTTCTTCATGATGATTGAGAATTTAATTATATCCAGTGCTTACCGGCGTAAAGGAATCGGTAAACAGCTTATTATGCGGATTGAAGAAATTGCTATCGAACGAGGTTGTCATTTCATCACACTTGTTACTGGGAGCAAGAAAGCCGAAAGTCATAAATTCTATAAATCCCTCGGATATGAGGACGGTATCATTAAAGGGTTTTATAAAAGCTTGCCCTGTTAAGAAGGGGGATCATCTATCTATGATTATATGGGTTAACGGCGCATTTGGTTCAGGTAAGACCCAGGCTGCGCATGAGCTTCAGCGAAGAATCCCGAACTCGTACGTGTACGATCCGGAGAATGCAGGTTACTTCATTCGCGATAATGTGCCGAGGGATGCGAAACGCGATGACTTTCAGCATTATCCGATGTGGAGGGAGTTTAATTACTCCATGTTTAAGTATTTGGACCAGGAATCCGATCAATTGATCATTGCTCCGATGACCATTACAAACGCGGAGTATTTCGATGAAATCGTTGGTCATTTGAGACGTGATGGCGTGGCAGTACAGCATTTTACATTGTGCGCTTCCAAGGAAGTACTCCTTAGACGACTGCGGAGCAGAGGGGAAGGTTCGAATTCTTGGGCCGCACAACAAATTGACCGATGCATTAGCGGATTCTCGAATGAAGTGTTCCAGCATCATATCGACACGGATCATCTATCGATTGATGAAGTGGTAGAGAGTATCGCTGCATTGGCAAATGTGAAGCTATTGCCAGATCATCGTAGCTCAACTAAGAAGAAACTCGATCGAATCAAAACCAAATTTGCGCACATCCGATTTTTTGGATAACAAGTGGAAAAGGTTTATTCCAAAGTGTGTGGTGTAGAGTTTAGCGATACCGAGAATATTAACAAAAAAAGGCGATTTCTCTTACAGAGAAGTCGTCTTTTTGTGTGTTTAAGATAACAAAAATCAAATCATTAAAATATTTTATATATAGCTAAATATTTTGCCTTGATGAAAAAAGAGCCCTTCATGTACGTATATTATCAATAAAATCAAGGAGGAATGGAGAGTCCAAACAGAATTGGATGTGCGAATTCACAAAATTACATTGACAAATACCTAAAGATGGATTATTTTTTGTACATAGGAATTAAAGTTGCATAAGAGCAAAATAATTGGTTCGTGGCAGGACGAGACTTGAGATTTTCCCGAATTGTCTAAGGATTGAGTAAACTCATTATAGATGTGGAGTGGAGGAGAAGAAGATGGAGAACAAGAGGACTAGTAGAAACAGGATATTAATAGGGGCAGCCGCCATTCTGAGTTTGCTGCTGGTGTTATCCGCGTGCGCTTCGGGAGAAGTGAAACAGGAAGGAGCAGCGGGTGAACAGGGAGATAAGAAAATTCGCGTGGTTACAACCATTGGACAGATTGCGGAGCCTCTCTCCGTTATCGGGGGAGCCCGGGTCGAGGTACTGAGCTTGATGGGGCCCGGCGTCGATCCGCATTTATATAATGCAACCCAAGGCGATATCAAGAAATTGGATAGCGGTGATGTTATTTTCTATAGCGGGCTTCATCTCGAAGGCAACATGACCGAAATATTCGAACAGATCGGTAAGAACAAACCTGTACTGGCGATTGCGGATGCCATCCCGAAGGATCAATTGCTGCAGGATGATACGCAGGCCATCGATCCCCATGTATGGTTTGACATCGATTTGTGGAAAGCGTCTTTGGATTCGGCTGTAGAGAAGCTGAAGTCCCTGGCCCCGGATGATGCTGACTATTTTGAAGAGAACAAGCAGAAGTATTTTGCCCAGTTGGATGAATTGAAAGCCGAGGCCAAGGATAAGTTGAGTCAGATTCCGCAAGAGCAGCGGGTCATGGTAACCGCTCATGATGCCTTTGGATATTTCGGCCGCTTGCATGGTCTGGAGGTAGTTGGACTGCAAGGCCTGAGTACGGAGGATGAAATCGGCCTCTCGGATATCAACGGAACGATCGATATTCTGCTGCAACACAAGGTGCCTGCGGTATTCGTTGAGAGCAGTGTCAATCCAGCTTCGATTAATGCCGTTATTGAAGGTGCTGCCAAGAAAGGGCTGGATTTAAAGCTTGGAGGAGAGCTCTTCTCCGATGCCATGGGCGAAGCGGGAACGACGGAAGGGACTTATATTGGTATGTATCGTCATAATGTCGAAACGATCTATCATGCATTAACAGGAAGTGGTGAATAAAATGTCTGTACTTCAAGTTCAAGACCTCAATGCATCCTATCGTAAAAATAAAGTGCTCCACCATGTCTCCTTTAAAGTGGAGCAAGGCTCTTTAACCAGCATTGTCGGGCCGAACGGCGCCGGTAAATCAACGCTGTTAAAGGTCATGCTGGAGCTTCATCCCAAGCTGTCCGGGAATGTGTCATTCTTTGGATCAAGCTTAAGCAAAACCAAGACCCGTGTCGGCTATGTGCCGCAGCGCGGATCCGTGGACTGGGATTTCCCGACCGATGCGCTGGATGTTGTCATGATGGGCCTATACGGCCGGGTGGGCTGGCTGAAACGACCGAACAAGAGCCATAAGGAAAAAGCGATGGCATCGCTGGATCAAATGGGCATGGCGGATTTTGCCGACCGCCAGATCAGCCAGCTCTCCGGTGGACAGCAGCAGCGCGTATTCCTTGCTAGGGCGCTTGTCCAGGATGCCGACCTCTATTTCATGGATGAGCCGTTAGCTGGAGTTGATGCAGCAACCGAGCGGGCGATTATGACCACGCTGAAGGATCTGAAAATGGCCGGTAAAACCGTAATGGTTGTCCATCATGATCTGCAGACGGTTGAGGATTATTTCGACCATGTGCTGCTCCTGAACCGTACGGTCATTGCGCATGGGAAGACGGAAGACGTATTCACGAAGGAGCATGTATACCGCGCCTACGGCGGTTCGCTTCGCTGGATGAAGGAGGCGTAACGCATGCTGAATTCATTACTATCTCCTAACACGCAATGGGTGCTATTGAGCACATTAATTCTGGGTATGGCAGCCGGCATGATCGGCTGTCTCGCCTATTGGAAGCGGCAAAGTTTGATGAGTGACGCGTTGTCTCATGCAGCTCTTCCCGGTGTCGTGATTGCATTTGCATTGACCGGAAGCAAGAATCTGCTGGTGATGATACTCGGGGCTGCTGCCAGCGCCTTAATCGGAGCCTGGATGATCCAGTGGATCCGCACCTCCAGCCGCATTAAGGAAGATACGGCCATGGGCATGATTCTATCCGTATTTTTCGGATTGGGCATTATGCTGCTCACGATCGTGAACCGTACAGCGGGCGGGAATCAGAGCGGACTGGATAACTTTATCTTCGGTCAGGCTGCATCCATGGTTCGTAAGGATGTTTTTACGATGCTTATTCTGGCCGCTATAGTTATTCTGGTCATCTGGATTGGCTTTAAGGAATGGAAACTGTTTCTGTTTGATCCCGATTTTGCTGGGGGATTAGGGTTGAATAGCCGTCTGATGAATAGCCTCTATATGGGGGTGCTCGTTCTCGTGATTGTCATTGGCATTCAGGCTGTTGGTGTCATTCTGATGGCGGCCATGCTGATCATACCTGCCGTCAGCGCAAGATATTGGACTCAATCCTTTAGAATGATGGTCACTTTGTCGGCAATATTTGGAGGGGGCGCCGGGTTTGTCGGCACGCTGGTCAGCACGATAGGAAAAGGGTGGCCTACAGGGCCGTTCATCGTTGTGGCTTCTTCCGTATTGTTCACGATCTCCCTGGTCTTCGGAGCTGAGAAAGGCCTGCTGATTCAGGCACTGCAGCTCCGATCCCAGAAAAAAGAACATCTGGATGCGGGCAATCAAGCCGTTCTTAGTCCCCGGTTGTCCGAAAGGGGGAGCAATCAATGACCTATACAGGATGGATATTGCTCACGGCTTCTCTCGTCGGATTGTCTTGCGGTATCGTTGGCGTGTTCCTGATACTGCGCAGAATGGCGATGATGGCCGATGCTATCAGTCATACTGTGCTGCTAGGGATTGTAACGGCTTTTATCGTCACAAGAGAACTAAGTGGACCTCATATGCTGATCGGTGCGATTATTGCCGGATTGCTGACTGCGGTCCTCGTTCAATGGTTTCATTCCCGGGGCGTTCAGCAGGATGCATCGATCGGTGTTGTATTTACAACCTTGTTTGCGATTGGCGTTATCCTGATTGCAACCCAGGTTGGCAATGCGCATCTGGATACCAAGCATGCCCTCATGGGTGAAATTACGTTCGTGCCATGGGATGTGATGCATGTCCCATTGTTGGGAGAAGTTCCGAAAGCTACCTTCATGCTTGCAGCCGTACTCATCGTTGTGGTCATCGTGATACTGGCATTTTACAAGGAATGGAAGATTACGTCCTTTGATCCGGCCCTTGCAGCCAGTATCGGCATTCCTGTCGTACTCATGCACTATGTATTTATGTCGCTGGTCTCCATCACGACGGTTGCATCGTTCGATGCTGTGGGAGCGATCATGGTGGTGGCTATGCTTATAACCCCTGCGGCGGCGGCTTATCTCTGGACGGATAAACTCTCCATTATGCTGGTATTAAGCGGAGCATTCGGCGTCATTTCTGCATTCATGGGATACTATGTCGCGTTATGGCTGGACACCTCCATCTCAGGATCTATGGCATTTGCCACTGGTATTGTATTTATTATCAGTTTCCTGATCTCTCCGAGACATGGCGTGCTTTCCCGTTATCTTCATAAATTTAATACGCACGGCAGTGAAGAGAAACTGGACGGTGCATCCTAAAATAAGGATCCTATATGAAGCTTGGGCGAGTAGATGCCCAGGCTTCTTTTTCTCTTCAAAAACCTAGGGTGTGGTATAATTAGGAAAAAAATTCCGCAACTGTGATGAAGGTTATTTCAAGGAGTGAGTACATATGTACATGGAGTCAACAAGATTGGTGATCCGGGATTTTCAGGAGGAGGATATTGCTAGTATTCATGCCTACGCTTCTGACCCATTAGTGACCGAGTATACGATGTGGGGACCGAATACGGAAGAGGATACTTTTCAATATTTAACGGATATCCGCCAAATGAAAGAGCAGAGCCCTCGTGACAGCTATGAACTGGCGATCGTGCTGAAAGATAGCGGCCGTTTAATCGGGGGTGTGGGTCTTCACCGATCCAAGACGAACGCAGAGCTTGGGTACTGTTTGAATTCCGCCTATTGGCGACAGGGTTATGCTTCGGAAGCGGCTAGCGCCATGTGTCGTTTTGGTTTTAAGGAGCTGGGAGTTAATCGGATCTACGCCACATGCAGGCCGGGAAACATCGGGTCAGCTGCGGTCATGCGCCATATCGGAATGAAGCAGGAAGGGCATCTTCGGCAGCACTTATGGTTTAAAGGCGCTTACCATGATTCCTATTTATTCTCCATCCTCAAAGATGAATTCGAAGTCTAAAATCTATCATATGGTTAAGGAGCTCCTGCCTGCATGGAAAATACCGAATTGTTGATCCGTCATAATGGAATTTCGATTTACGAGGAAGCGTCAGGTAAAGTGTATTATACCAAAGAGAATCATGTGTCCGTTGTTGTTCTGGCTAAGCATGGCGATCAATTGTTACTCATCCGTCAATATCGCGCAGCCGTGGATGACTACGTCATTCAGTTACCCGGCGGTGGCGTAGGTGATGAGGAGGACCTGGAATCGGCTGCACGCCGTGAGATGCTGGAAGAAACGGGCTGCACATGCGGCAGGCTTCATTATCTGGGCAAGCTGTATCCGGCGTCCTGGAGATGCAATGAAATGGCCCATGTTTATTATACCGATGAGGTGATAAGTCAAGCGGAGCAACAGCTCGAGGGATATGAGCACATCGACGTAGTAAGAATGAGCGTGAAGGAATGTTTGCATCGGATAAAGGAGAACGAGCTTCAGGATTCCGAGCTGGTTTTTGCGATGATGCACGGTTTGCTCAAGGGATTCTTTCAGCATATATAAAACATATCGTGGATAAAAGAGTATAGATCGATTCAAAATAATCTGAAAACCGAACAAAGAGCCATGCCGATACAGAACTTATCTGTAGAGGGCGGCTCTTTTTTTGCGTGAAATATGGACCAATTCATCATTTATGCCGCGGTGACAAACTTGGAGACCTGGGAACGAATATAATCCATTATGAGCATAAAGGAGTGTTCGAACTATGGGAAGGCATCTGCTGATCTATGATGTGGAGTGGTGGATCTTAGGAAAGCATGCAAAGGTCATTCAACAGCATCATCCCGATCTGGATCTGATGTCCATCGGAGAATTGGATCGGTTTCTGGAGCAGCACAGCAGCGATGAAATCAATCAGGCCTATGACCGAATATGTTCGTTGTGCCTGGGGATCGCAGCTTACTGCATATTCAAGCATATTCGAATCGATGCTTCAGCCGCTGTCTCCTATTATTACTTCAGTCAGAATTATGAGACTCTCCGGGAATGGCAAGAAGATGAACTTGTCCCCGATCCGGAGTTTCTCAGGCTTGTCATCCCCAGAATCGGGGTTATAGGCGCGATGAACGAAAGGCTTAATCAAGCTCTGCGAAAGGTTGCGCCGGAGGCGAACGTGGAATATATCGGGCATTTTGTAGACCACCGATTATTTCAACCATCAACCCTATTACGCAGGAGCAGGAGCCCGCTTGTGGTCGGTTGGGCGGGTGATCCTGCTAAACGATCCAAAAATTACACTACATTATATAAGCAAATCCGAGACCACTTCCGTCATGATGAAAGAATTACATTTATGGAAACGGCCGGGGCGTATTCTTATGAAGATATGCCTAACTTTTATCATCAGCTGGATCTTCTTCTGATCACATCGGCGAATGAGGGAAGCGGAGCAACAGCGCTGGAGGCCTATGCATGCGGGGTGCCTGTACTAGGGACCCATGTGGGCAATGTCAAGGCAGCGGCTCACCCGGAAGCGCATGGCTTGATCCTGGACAGCGACATTCCGGAAGATTTTATTACCTTGATCCATTCATGGATAGGACAGAAGCGCAAGCTGAATGACATTGGAGCGCAGTGCAGACATTACATTGAGTCATTCTGGACGGTAGAACAGGGGATTGGGCGTTGGTTAAGCGTATTATTTCAATTGGATAGGTAGTATGGCTATGAAGGAGGGATGCGTGTGTTAAATCGAGTATCCGTGCTGATTCCGTATCAATCGGATGGTAACGGACCCAGGGATTCAGCTTTTGAATGGGTATTGGGCTACTACGCGCAGGCTATGCCGGAAGTCGAAGTATGCGTAGGCGAAATAACGGATTCCGGAGAGCTCTTTAGCAGATCCAAAGCCATCAATCGTGCCTATCAACAGGCTACCAAAGACATTATTGTCATTGCAGATAGCGATATTGTATACGATCCGGCTTTATTGAAGGAATCCTTGACTTACGTAAATAGCGGGCAGTGGGTCATCCCCTTTAGTCGAATCCTTCGTCTATCCGAAAATACGTCGCGGCTGTTATTGCAGCATTCAAGCGGCTGGCCATTGGCCGTTAAGGCAGAAATGGTTGTAGAGCAGGCGACCGCGTTTGTGGGAGGTTTCAACGTGCTTAGCCGCGAAGCTTATGAAACGGTCGGAGGATATGATGAACGATTTGTCGGCTGGGGCGGGGAGGATGAGGCATTTGCCTACGCGCTGGATACCTTGGTTGGCCGTCACATCCGCCTGGAAGGGGAAATGGTTCATTTTTGGCATCCATTCGTAGGACCTGACGGGAATCCCAATTACGATTCCAATTACGCGCTGTATCAGCGGTATAGCCTAGCAAGAGGCGATGTTAACGCGATGCGAAAATTGATACTCGAACAATCTTCTCAATAAGGAGGAGCAAATCGCTATGAAGCTGTCAGTCATTGTACCGGTATTAAATGAAATAACCTTCATTCCCCTGTATGTAGAAAGCGTAAGCCGCTTCGCGGATGAAATCATCATCGCCGATGGCGGAAGTACAGATGGAACCATCGAAGAGATTGAACGTCTTCAGCATCGGTATGCGATCCGACTGTTTCATGTCCAGCAGAGCGGATTGCCATACACCGAGGATTGGAACGAGTCCGTGGTGCGTAACTTTCTGATTGACCAGGCTCAAGGAGACTGGATTATGAATCTGGATATCGATGAAATGATGGAGGACCGTTTTGCTGAAGTGTTGCCCGAACTCATGAACCGATCAGATGTGGATATTTATCAGTTTCCCTTCGTTAATTTCTGGGGAGATCCATGGACGATCCGGGTGAACAGTCCCGGTGATGAACGCTGGTCAAACGACATCACCAGAATGTGGCGGGCCAAACAAGGAATACGCTATCGTGACGAGAAGCATCACTGCACGCTGGAGGCGGCAGAAGGCAGGAGTATATGGAGCATCCCCCGCGGGCGAAGCGATGTGAACGTGTATCATTACCACTATGCACTCGGCAGCAAAATCAAGTTCAACGATAACCGCAGAGGCGATGTCAATGTGCAGATGAATCTCGGACAGCCGGATTGGAACTTCAAACCCGAACAATATGATATCGTCACACGGCCTTATGAGGGTCATCATCCTGAAGTGGTCATGAACTATTTGAGTCGGCAGAAAGCCCTGGAATCAACGGAATAAATTTATACAACAACAACCCCTCCATGATCTGATTGTCACATTCAGTTATCATGAAGGGGCTGTTTTTTTTAACTTATCTTTCTGTTACCTCATGGACAGACAAGCACAGATGGCTAACCGCTTGAGATACACCGATCGGTTCCAATACTTGCAGCTTCGATATTTGAGTATGCAAGGAATTGAGCTGTTGTTCATGATAGCTTAAGGAATCGGCCCAGTATTGAACGGAATGGACCTGGGGGTGGATATCCGTAGAGCCGCAATAAATGACTAGATCAAACCTGACATTAGAGAACAAATCGATTCGGTTTGTAAAATACAGCTGGGGTCCTATTTTTCGAGTCCCCACGATTTGATTGCCATGATATAGATGGGTATACACGATCACCAAGAGGTCCTCGTTCTCGCATAATCCCTTCACGATCTGCTGCCAGCGCCTGGAATTGGTTTCCCATACGGTAAGGCCGAGCACCAGGACTACTTTCTTCCCGGTTTGGTTGACTCTGGAGGCGATTTCGGCTGGTTGATCCACTAAATGAAAAATGCTATCCGGTCCTTTTGGCATTCTCCACGGTTTGTTCCACTTTTGTTCATAATAAGCTTTGTTCTTATTCCATAACTCGTTATAGACATTATTATTCAGCTTATTGATCGTAACGCTGCCGTGATGATATACAAAGGCATCTTCAACGATGGCCAGACGGTACCCGGCATTCCTGACGCGTTCGCAATAATCATCGTCCTCAAACATTCCAAGGCCGAAAGCGGGATCCAGTGCACCCACGTGCTCCCACACACTCCGTCTAATGGCTACGCAGAAAAATCCAAGCAGATCCGTATAACGGTATTTTCGCCGATAACGTTCGTAGAATTCGCTCAGCCAACGTGGATTGGCACCTTGAATGGCATCCCCTATAAAATGATCCAGCGCTTGATCATTTCCCACATGATTGGACATCGGACCTGTCATTGCAAGTTTGGCATCCTCTTGAAAAGGTCTGAGCAGACGAGAGATCCAGCTTCCGTCCGGAACAATCGTATCGTTATTTAGCAGGATGATAAATTCTCCGGTAGAGTGCTCACATCCCAGGGTGTTGCCGGCGGCAAAGCCAAGATTCGTAGACGAGGTTATCACCTGGATCAACGGATGACGCAGGCTCCCGAGATAGGAGGATGTCTGATCCTTCGAGGCATTATCAACAACGATAACCTCCAGGTTAGGATAATGACCCGGTTGGAGGAGTCGATGAAGACACTGCTGCGTATAGGACCAGTTATTATGAAGGACCAGGATAACACTGACTTTGGGATATAGATGCTGCACAATATAAGCATCAAGTGCTTCATAACGTTGACCCCAATTGTTGAGCTCCGCAAATTGCTGCCGCTGTTCAATTGCGCTGTTCTCGGACTCAAGCAGAGCAGCTTCAATCGCCTCTTCAAATTGAACTTCCGTATTGGCAATCGTGACGATGTTACCTGCAACCGTCCTTACTTCAGGAAGTTCCGTAGAAATGACGGGTTTACCGGCTGCCAAATATTCATACAACTTGACGGGATTGGTAGCTTGTGTCAGTTCGTTCTTCTTGAACGGAATTAAAGCAACCTGGAACCGATGCAGATACGCCGGAAGTTCACGATACGGCTTTTCTCCCAGCAATAATACGTTACTCAGCTCCTCGATTCCCGAGGTATCGCAGCCAAAGGTGTGCCCAATAAGGACAAACGTCCATTCCGGCCGGCTCCGGGCCAGTGACTCCACCAGTTGAATATCAAACCAGTCCGAGATAGCCCCGTAGTAACCGATGATGGGCTGATGGATGGATTCAAGTTCGGGCAGAACCTCATCCGGCGGCTTCGAGAAGTAATCGGAATTTACTGCATTGCGGATAAGTACAGTGGCCGGATTGTATTTGGCGGCCCAATCATACAGATGCTGAGAGGTTGTCACCACAAGCTCTGCTTCCCGAAGCAGCTGTTCTTCCAGTAGAAGCATGGATTTGTCGTTCGTTGAGAAGCCGCCATGATGGTCCATGCAGTCGTAGACGATATGATGCTGATCCATCGCGGTAACGAGCGGAGTCCAGAACGGGAGATCCACAATCGAGACCAGTTGGGATAGTCCGAATTTATCCCGAACATATTCAACCGACCATTTTAAATACTGAATATCCCAACGATCCATTTCATCTTGGTATAGATTTAACGGTCGATTCGCGCATAAGGTGACAAGCCATATATTTCGAGCAATATTTTTGACCTTTACCTGGCGGCTGATTTCTTCTCTTGATGCATCTTCTTTACCTATGCTGATCATCTCCGGAGTTACATAGAACACCCGATGCCCCTGCTGCGCAAACTGCTCAGACAGTTGTTGGGGCCGCTGCCATCGAAACTGCCAATCGATAACGGGAAAACGTATAACATCGTATAAGGCCTTGGTCTTTGGCCCGATCTTCGCGGCAGTCAGCGTATCCGCCGCTTTGGCTGACTGAACAGAGACTGGCTCCATATGTTGTACGGACCGCGAATACGTCATTGGAAATGAGACCGCGGGAGAGAGAGGGGAAGCCGATCGCTTCTTGCGGTTGTACTTCAGGTTCAGGCGGCGATGTTTCCCGCGACGTGATGCGGATCGATTGGTGGTAGACTTGCGTCGGCGGTGCTGCTTAATTTTATTCAAGATTAGCCTCCTCACTGGTGCAATGGTCTATTTTACAAAATATGTATCATCCCAAATATCTGTATGGGTAGAACACCAGGTGCAGCGCAAAATCCTTAAATGATCAGGAAGTGTTCCCGAGCCATTGATAGCTGAAGCCTATAGTTTTAGGCCATTTTCTTATCTTTGTACATTCCGAGTTGCCACTGTCCCGACTCTAACATAAGGTACCAGTGAATATACAAAGGGAGGAAGCTCTTGTGAGGAGATATTGGAACCTTGGTCATGACGGTGAATGCAAGGAAATCACAGGCCGAAGAAAGAAAAAGCATGCGAAACCATCTCATTCGGTGTGGAGGAAAATCCTGATTCTACGTCGCAAACTCATACGCAGCATTGAACAGATCCGATTGCAGATTGCTCAGTTGAGTGCACGCATCATCGCGCAGCAGGAGCAGGTGAATGCACGCATCAATGCGCTGCAGGAGCAGGTGAATGGTTTAGAAGTAGGACAAAGCAGCAGTGTCCTTGCTTTATTAAGAGGAAGGCTGAATACTCGGATTACTGTTGTAACTACGGCAGGATCCGTATTCGGAACGCTGGTTGCCATCGGTGAGGATTTTATTCAGATTGCTGAGCCTAACGGCAGCATAGTCATTATACCGTTCCGCAGTTTGTTGTCTATCGCTTAGATAAAAGAGAGGAGGGAGAACAGAGATGAATTTTTCAGAAATTCTGGCTACATTCGTGGGCAGGACGGTAGAGGTTATTCAGACCAATCAATTTCTGCAGGGGCAGTTCCGTTCCTCATCAGACGGATTGATTACGGTGGAGGTTGTGAGCTCGAATTATATCCCTACCTCACAAGTGGTCACCGTATTTAATGATACGATCTCATTCGTGCGCATTCTGCCCCTCTGAGTGATTTGCCATTTCCGATTCATTTAACTTGTCTATTAAAGAGTTCTTCCATGCCGGATAGCGGTGGGGATAGCGATGGGTCATGCTGGAATTTCTTAGTCTTCGGTGGTAAAGCGTCTCCGGGACATGGTGAAGCTTGCTGGTTTTGGATAGCTTGAATAAAAGCCCAATATCTTCATACAGTCTTCCTTCATAAAGGGTGTTATGATCCCAGCCTTTCTGCTGCTTGATTATAGAGACATTGAACATGCGCGGGGCAACAGCCGGGGCATCGTCCAGCAGCAATTGGGAAGACAGGGGAAAAGGCGCAGCCTTAACTCCTTGATATATCAGTTCTTTATTTGCGCGTTCAAGCCATTCCATATGATCACCATAGATGACGGCAGCATTCTGCGCTCTGCCTGCTTCCCGTATGAGAATTTCCAGCGCATTGGGGGGCAGCCAATCGTCGGCATCAAGCTCCAATAACCAGGGGGCCGTCGCCATATTCAGGATTCGATTCAGTGCTTTTGATTTCCCTGAATTTCCCTCCAAACGTACCATCTTCATTCGGGGATCCAGAGGCAGTCTCTGCAAATAAGCTGTCGTCTCTTCATCGGATGAACCGTCATCGAGAATGACAAGCTCCCAAGCCCCACAGGTCTGTGCCAATACGGATCGGACAGCCCAAGGAAGATATGCGCCATCATTATAGGTGCACAGAGCAATCGTCACCTTTGGAGGAGTGGCGGCTCTTAATGTTGGTGTATGTCCTTGGGCGGCAGCTTGAAGAAGCGGTGATAATGCGTTCCATTCTTCCGGTTCTTTCATCCAGGCAGGGGCGATGCGATGAGGATATAAGATTCCATCGGAAACCACTTCCGTCCACTCATATCGGGTTGATAGCTGGAGTTGTTTATCGATCAACACGTATTTTTGGAATGGCAGCAGATCCCTCGTTGTAAAACCCGGTGTCTGTTCATTCATTACAATCTTTGTGCGCCATAACAGGGGACCGCGGGGAAAACGGAAGGATGGAACAGGTCTGTAACTAGATGCGGCCGGCTGATCTATGATCGTAACGGGATTCACACTAAAGCCAGGTGAGCGGTCAGTGCAGGTTTGCAGCCACCGTTCGATTTCTTTCTCGGCATAAGGTTGTACAGCATCTCCGGCATAGAGTGTCATAAACCACGGATGCACTTCCCGAGATAGGGCTTCATTCATTACAACTGCAGATTGTTCTTCGATTTGAATCACGATAGGACGCGAATTAGAAATAAATCGCTTAACCGTGGATACGGTATTCTCGCTTAGACGCGGATATAAACCTGGAAGAATAAACACGAGCATGGTCGTTATCGTTCCTTTCTGGATCCTTACGGAAACGGCTTGTATACGGATTTAAACGAATGTATAGCAAAATCTGTTTATCTTATGCCCATATGCGCGCGCGGGATACAAAATATTGCCTGAAACCTACTCTTTGTTGCGACGTTCTGGTAAATCGGGAATAATAGAGTTTGGAGCTCGACAGCCAGGGATGGGGGATATTGATTCAGATGAAATCGACGTATAGTCAAATCATTCAGCAAGCACAACAATTTGCGCGTTCTGTTCTCGAACAGGATTCAAGCGGTCACGATTGGTGGCATGTACAGCGTGTCACCCGAATCGCGCGGGTCCTGGCATATCTTGAAGGTGCGAATGCATACATATGTGAATTGTCGGCATGGCTCCATGATGTAGCCGACGAGAAGTTGAATGAATCGAAGGAAGCGGGTTACGAACGGGTTCAGCATTGGTTGACACAAGCCGGTGTGGAAGCTTCCGACCAAGAGAACGTTTTGGAGATTATCAGTACGATGTCATTTTCGGGCGGAACAGGAAGCACCATGCGTACATTGGAAGGCCAAATTGTACAGGATGCAGATCGTCTGGATGCGATAGGCGCTATCGGTATTGCCCGAACATTTGCTTATTCCGTATGGAAGGGACAAAGCATGTATGATCCATTCATTCCCCTTCGGGAGCATATGACACGAGAGGAATATCGAAAGGGCAAAAGCACGGCGATTAACCATTTCTATGAAAAGCTTCTGAAACTGAAGGACAAGATGAATACGGAATCAGCAAGGCTGCTGGCAGAAGGCAAGCATCAAAGTCTCGAACTCTTTCTTCAGTTATTCGATAAAGAGTGGGCGATGGGGAATGAAGCCTACCTGCACGAATCCCCGATGCATCGCGGGAATGTTTCGCGTGTCCATATTGCCTTCGATGATTCAACGGCAGGGTCGTTAAAGTTGATGCTGCGATCGAAACCGGGAGAAATCGTAGTTACATTGGGCGATGATCTCATGGTTGGGCCGCTTCCGAAAGATGAGGATTTCTCCCGTTCATTTGCCATCCGAAATGAATGGTTTATGGAGCGGTATAGCATTGGGCATGCGGATGACAGGAAGTTAGGGATGCTACAAGCAGCCTTCGCTTGGCTTACTTGGCCCCAGCAGCTGAAGGAGGTGCCGTGCTTGGTTTGGGCAGGGGATTCCGCCTCGGAACAACTTGGTCTGCGCAGACTGTTATCACTGATACCGGATCATCACGATGTTAGGTTAGTGAATGCGACAAGTTATCTTCACAAGCAAAACCCGAACATTTGGTATCGAGGTACATTTGAGTTAGCTATGGATAAACTTCAAAACGTGCTGGACACAGCCGAGCATGTTCCATTGTCGCCGCAAGATCAGGCTGGCTATCGTGCGGATTGGCAGCGTATCCTGAACGAAGATGGGGCTCTGCGCGTGCTTCAAGGGGAGCTGTTACGTACCGTTCCTGAATCTTACTGTGATGCAGATATACTGCAAGCCGCTTATCGTCTTGAGGCTAGACACGGGTTCTTCAAGAAATCGGCCCGCATTATTGGCGAGGTGATTGGAATGGGTGAATTAACCGTATCCGACTCCTTTATCGAGTATCGGGTTCGCCACCTGATACAGAAAGGAGCTTTAACCTATAACGGCGAGCTGACTGCGATGCGAAACTACAGCGTGTCCCTTGTTGATGCTTCGGCGCCCGAGGAGCAGTGGAGCAATGAGCAGCGCTTGGCCAAGGCCGTAAAGGTGAAAACGCTGCTTCATGAGTTGATGGAGATCAACCATGTGGAGAGAGGTCTGATGGAAGAAATCCGGCAGCTGGATGCAGTAGATCTGGGATTATCTGTATCCTCCAAGCCGGAAGCCTTAAAGAGCAGCTTGCAATCTCAAATCGATAGCCTGTTGGTCGTGTATCAACATCATCAAGAACAACGTGTGTCCTTCATGGGATCCCTGGAGAAGGTGTTGATCCAGATCGATGAAACGGCTCCGAAAGAATAGATTAAGGACATTCGTACAAGGTCGGAATCGTTATAGTATTCCGACAGAGAAATGATAGTGGAAAGCGGTGGAGTTATGTTATTTACAGCACATCAGATTCAAACCATAAGAGAACAAGCGTTTGGGATGGACAAGTATAGACAAGTAACACCCGAAGTGCTGGCAACTATATATGATCATCGTTTGTTTCACTTGTTTGTGCCCGATGAGCTTGAAGGACGAATGACCTCGCTGCCGGAGGCTACGCGCATTTTTCAGGAGAGCGCGAGGATCGACGGTAACCTGGGATGGCTGGTTACGATTGGAGCAGGTGGAGGATTCTTCGCGTCACTGATGAGCCGGGAGGTGAGCCGCCGCATATTCGCACACCGAGAAGCGGTGATTGCGGGCAGCGGGATGCCGACAGGTACGGCAAGACAGGTGGACGGCGGATTTATTGTGAACGGCAGCTGGAAGTATTGCAGCGGTTCTACCTATGCAACGACCTTTACAGCCAATGCAGTTATCGAACCGGGTTTCGCGGTACAAGACGCCACTGGCGAACTGACTGCAGATCAGGACGAGCCCCTAATTCGATCCTTTATCCTGAATCCTGGTCAAATCGAGATTCTGGAGGATTGGAATGCCTTCGGGCTGCGGGCAACGGCGAGTCATACGATATCCGTTGTGGATGCATTTGTGCCGTTTGAGATGACGTTCTCACTTACGGAAACCCAAGGGTATAAGAACGAAACGATCTATCAATATCCCTTCCTTCCATTTGCTCAAGTGTCTTTTGCCGGAGTCGCCGCCGGTATTGCCGAGCATTTCCTTGAGGCTGCAGAATCACTTGCGACACAGAGGGGAAGCTCTTCTCATCTGATCGGCAAGCTGGAGGAGCGTAAAGCTGCGTTGGAGCAATCTGTTTCGGATTTTTATGAGTCGGTGGAAGGCTCATGGGAGGAGCTGCTGCGTAACGGTGAATTATCAAATGCAACAGAAGCAGAGGTAACCTCCCGAAGCATAGCAACAGCCCAAACCGCGTTATCCTGCGGCCAGCAGGTGTTCCCGCTGCTGGGTTTATCCGCTGCGATGGAAGACGCCGAAATCAATCGCTGCTGGAGGGACCTTCAGACGGCATGCTCGCATGCGCTGCTAAGAAGCTTCTGATTGAGAACTAAAGCCATTTAGAAGTAAAAACCATGGGCTGCATACCAGGCAGCTCATGGTTTTTATGTTCTCGGCTTTGACAGAGATGCCTTCATTCGCTTCATTTGATAGGACTTATTCGTCAAACCAGGAAATAACGCTGCGATAACGGCAGGTAGGAAGATGGGGCGCTTGTCAGCTTTTCGCCGTTAACGCTTACCGCATAAGTCACCGGATCCACCATAATTTCGGGAGTTTCTCCATTGTGAATAAGATCCGTTTTTCTCACAGTTCGGCAGTTCCGGACAGGCAGGAGCTGCTTCCGCAATCCCAGTGGATCAAGCGTACCCAACTGGAGGGAAGATTGGGATACGAAAGTAGCGCTTAGCGCAGCCTGGGCTCCGCCATAACTGCCGAACATCGGCCGATACATATAAGGCTGCGGTGTAGCGATCGACGCGTTGGGGTCGCCCATGACGGCATGGACAATCATGCCGTTCTTCAGCACGATCTCCGGCTTGGCTCCGAAGAAGGCGGGTTTCCAGAGTACGAGATCGGCCATTTTTCCGACCTCGATGGAGCCGACGTAATCGGATATGCCGTGGGTCATGGCAGGGTTAATGGTGTATTTGGCAATATAGCGCTTGATTCGAAAATTGTCCGATTTCGTATCCGATCCTAGCGGACCGCGCTGCTGTTTCATTTTGTCCGCTGTTTGCCACGTACGGATAGCGACTTCGCCAACACGTCCCATCGCTTGAGAATCGGAGCTGGTCATGCTGATTGCTCCTATATCATGCAGAATATCCTCAGCTCCGATCGTCTCTGCCCGAATCCGGGACGCGGCGAAGGCAACATCCTCAGGGATACGCGGATCGAGATGATGGCAAATCATCAGCATATCCAGATGTTCGTCAATCGTATTCACCGTATAGGGCATGGTCGGACTGGTCGAGGAGGGGAGGACATTCGGCATGGAAGCTACCCGCAGCAGATCCGGGGCGTGACCGCCTCCTGCACCTTCGGTATGGTAGGTATGAATCGCCCGGCCGTTAAAGGAGCGTAAGCTGTCTTCAACAAAACCCGCTTCGTTCAGCGTATCGGTATGGATGTTAACCTGCACATCCAGTTCCTCGGCGACGTTCAGGCACTTGTCGATTACGTAGGGCGTGCTGCCCCAGTCTTCGTGGATTTTGAGTCCAGCCGCACCGGCATGGACTTGTTCGGCCAGCGCTTCCGGACGACTGCTATTCCCGCGGCCAAGAAAAACCATATTCATGGGAAGGGCATCTGTTGCTTGCAGCATCCGCTGCAGGTTCCATACCCCAGAAGTACAATTGGTTGCCAGTGTTCCCGTAGCAGGCCCGGTGCCTCCTCCAACAAATGTAGTGACACCGCTTTGGAGCGCGATTTCGACTTGCTGTGGACTGATAAAGTGCACATGGGAATCCACGCCGCCGGCTGTTACGATCAAGTTCTCGCCGGAGATGACTTCCGTGCCTACACCGATAATCATCCCGTCGGTGACACCATCCATCATGAGTGGATTCCCCGCTTTTCCGATACCGCTGATGAACCCGTCCTTGATCCCGATATCCGCTTTAACAATCCCCCAAGTATCGAGAATGATGGCATTCGTAATGACAAGATCAAGGACGCCTTCCGCGCGGGTCGCGAGAGGATGCTGCCCCATGCCGTCACGTATCACTTTACCGCCGCCAAATACGCATTCATCTCCATAGACGGTATAATCTTTCTCAATCTCAAGCCAGAGGGAGGTGTCGGCGAGTCTAACCCGATCCCCTGTCGTAGGCCCGTACATGCTGGCATAAGTAGCACGATCGATTGTTGTCATAAGCTCACCACCCCATTGGTTTTTCCGTTCGTTAAACCTGCAAAGCCGTGAATCTCCTGGCTGCCGCCAATTTGAACAAGAGTGACCTCCAAGGTTTCCCCGGGTTCGAATCTGGTCGACAATCCGGAAGCGATATCGAGTCGATAACCTTGCGTGCCGTTCCGATCGAATTGCAGGGCCGGATTGCTTTCGTAAAAATGGAAGTGCGACCCTACCTGGATCGGGCGGTCTCCGCTGTTCGTAACTTCACGCGTAATGCGAGGGCGGCCGGGTACCAGCTCGATCGGCTCATCTCGCAGGTCGTATTCGCCTGCAATAATGTCGGAAGAAACGGCAGCGCCTTGAATCGGGTCATGAACGCTGACCAGCTTGGTACCGTCTACAAAGGTGGCTTCGACCTGAACTTCTCTAAGCAAGTGGGCCACGCCGTCCATCACTTGATCGGCTGACAGCACATGACGCGCTTCCTCCATTAATTCGGCTACAGACTTACCATCACGAGCTCCTTCAACAACAAAACCTGAAATGAGTGCCGCCGCTTCCGGATAGTTCAATTTCAACCCGCGGGCTAAACGTTTCTGCGCTAATTCCGACGCGAGAAAAAGCAATAATTTGTCTCTTTCTTGGTAAGTGAGGTGCATCCAAGCCACTCCTTTTACATTGTTTGCGTTAGAATACATTACATTACGTGAGGTGAATAGAGACTGATTGATGCATGAAGACATTTATTTTGGATAAATGTAGCACTATACAAAAAAATAGTCAATAATAATGTCATAATATATAACATTAAATTCACTTCGGTTTCTGATTATCTCCAAGCGTGATAGAGGATCTTGTTAGGCACAAAAAGGCCAACCAGAAATCTCTGGCTGACCTAATAATACGAAAAAGACCCTAGTAGGGCCCTTTCCTTTTTATCGAAACTTCCCGTAATCTTTAATGTGCACATCAAACGAGCATTCCACCGGAATCTTTTGAAGCTCCTGCCGCCAGTTCATTTTTTTCCATTGTTCATAGCCAACCCGATTACGAACATGACTGCCGATTCCGAGATTATCCACCTGATGTTTTTTCATCAACGCAATCATGGCATCGCCTTTTTTTGAAATATATTGACTGATTCGCTGCTCCAGCTCACGCCGTTCCCGCTCGTTGCTTAACTTGGCATCACCGATGTATTCCAGAACAGAGCCGGTAACCTTGACATGAAACGTAACCTTCTCAACGCCTTGTACTCCGCGGGTGATCTTGACTTTTCGCGTGCTGATCAATGAACTGAACATGACGTTTTCCTGCTTGCCGTTAATCTCCGTCAGATCAATATTAATTTGGCCTTCTCGGAATTTGTCTTTCAGAAAAGCGAAGACCAATGCGTCCTGAGAGTGGATCTTCGTAACATAACGATCATCTCTAAATAACGCGATACCATCCGTTGTAATGTAATTGTTATCATGCTTCTTAAGAATCGGAGCAACAGGGTCCACGCCCTGATCAAAAAAATCCCTGGCGAAATTAAATAACGTAACCTTGGGAATGGTCTGCCCGAGTGCTTCCTTCTCAAGCAGCATATCGATATATCGGCCGGTTCGCGGGTGCTGCTTGTAATCGTCAATGAGCAATTCGCCTGCACTGCCTTCAACCACGCTGATTTTTACCTGCGAAGAGATGGAGGGATCCCGAAACAAGGTATCCAGATGACCGTGCAATCCGCTTTCCGCCAACGAAGTACCGAACAACACATTACGCAATTGTCCACTCACCAGCATCATCCCCGTTTGTCTGGACATGATCATTCTCGCTTCCTTGCTGCTCTTGGCTGTTGCCGTCAGCACTTCACGCTTAGCGGATGTCTCTGGATCCGCTTGGGGTATCGAGACTGAGAAGCTTAACTCGCCATTCGGGAGCAAATCATAGCTTGTCGTTTGGATGAATCCCAGATCTTCCAAAATGCGTTGATCCCCGCAGCCGGATACAGGGATGATACACAGCAGGAGGAGTAAGCACGTACATTTTTTTAACATATCACATCACGCTGCCTTTTTGCGCCGCTGCCATAACAGCAGAAGTATTAGTATCAACGGCATTATGTAGGCGAATCCAATCTGGATATAACCCAGAAATAAAAGCCACTCCCGGATTGTGTTCAATACCGTTGGAATGTAGGAAATGAGCAAAGCTGCTAGAATGATAAAAAAATAGTGGACATGGATTTTGACCTTTGGAAAAACTCTTTGGGTGCTTTCGCCAGCCGCCCAGAAGTAAAGGACAAGGGTAATGAGGGTGGTAAACAAGAAAAAGCCGTAGAAAAGATTCTCGATTCGCTCAACGAATGGAAGCTTGATATAAGCCAGCAAGTCCAGTAACGGGAATAACATGACTTTAAGCATATCCGAGCCAATTACGCCAAACGAAACAAAGCCCAAGAGCGTATAGGATACCGTACGAATTAAATTTCCATAGAATACCGCCTTGAACAGTTTGGTCTTCTTATCGGTATAGGGAAACAAAAGTAAGCACAGCTCATAACCCAAGTACGCCAAATAAATTTGAAAAAGACCCTCGGTCATGCTGTAACCGTCTTTAAAAATATAGGGGGATAATCTCTCGATTCTGAATTCCCCAACAAAATATAGCATAAGCAAGCTCATCCAGATGGTGGTCCAGAAGAAAACGGTCGAAGCCTTGGAAATGTTATAGAGCCCTTTGGTCAGCAACATAAATGCAAGAACATCGATCGCAATCTTGAACACCATGGGGTTGGTTGTTGGGAACGCGAACATCTGAAAGATCAGTACATACTCCTTGGCAACGAGACAGCCAATAAGTGCCCATACCGTACTAATCGCCAGATAGAAGGGGACCAGAATGAACTTGGGAATACTTTTTTCTAATATTTCGAAAATGGACTGTCCTTTGCCCAGCCGATACACCCAATACATCATGTAGATATTCAGACAGATCATAAGGGACACCGGGATGGTGATTAGCCAACCATTTGTTCCGAAATATTGGGCTTCGACCTGGGTAATGCTGAATACATAAACACCCGTTTGAATCATGTAGATGAGGATCGCGGTATGGAATTGAGATAGTTTTTCTTTCAATTGTCCTCACCTCTTCATTTTTAACTTCACTTTATTTCTTGCTTTGACTTGGGTTGGCCGCTTGGCCAATGTGGAAAAAGGCAGTCTCAAGAATACATCTTTCCAGTCATAGGGCTCAAAAGGAGCAATAGGCGATAAATAAGAGGCGCCAATACTCGTCAAACCGCTAAGGTGAATGACGATATACGCCAGTCCAAAGGCCAGACCCAGATTGCCCCAAAATCCTGCCATTACAATAAGCCCAAAGCGGAAGAGGCGAAAGGATGCGCTCATGACATAATTGGGTATAACAAAGGAAGCAATAGCAGAAGAGGCGACGGCAATGATCAGAATGTTACTGGTTAATCCCGCTTGCACGGCAGCCTGTCCTATCACAATACCGCCTACGATGCCGATGGTCTGTCCAATTTTGGTAGGTAGTCTGGCACCGGCTTCCCGCAGCAGCTCAATGGTAGTCTCCATCAGCAGCGCTTCAAAAATCGGGGGGAAGGGTACTTTACTTCTGGACTCTGTCAATGTCAGGATTAGATTCTCCGGAATCATCTCATAGTGAAAGGAGGTCACCGAGACGTAAAGGGCCGTCAACGTCACCGTGATAATGAGCGCTGCAAACCTCAAGAACAAGGTTGCCGTGCCTATGCTCCATCTTTGGTAATAATCGTCGGAAGACGAGAAAAATTCAAAAAAGTTGACCGGGGCGCTGAAGGCGGTGGGGCTCCCGTCCATAATCCCGACGATACGACCCGATACCAGCTTGGATGCAATCGTATCCGGCCGCTCGGTGGTCAGAAATTGTGTAAAGATCGAATAGGGATCATCATCAATGCACTGAATCAGCATGTTCGCATCATGGATAGCATCGATTTCGATATCCTTAATTCGCTTTATTACTTCTTTTACGTAGTTCTCATTGGCGATGTCTTGGATGTAAAGAACATAGACATCAGATTTGGTCACTTCACCAACGGACAATTTAATGACTTTGAGATGAGAACTCTGCACGCGCTTCCGGATCAACGACAGATTGGTATAAGCTTGTTCCGTAAACGCCTCGTGCGGACCAATAATGATGGATTCCGTTTCGGATTCGGCAACCGTACGGGACACCGGGAATATGACATCGATCAGAAATGCGTTTTCTTCATAAAAGATAGCCGCCATGCCGCTTAAAATGCCTTCAACGCATTTTTTGGTATCCGTTACTTGTTTAAATTGGGATTGCTCTGTTAACAACGCAAGCGGCGCTTCAGCGGTTAACACAGGGGGGAGCAGGTCACGCTCCAGCCGATCCTCATTGACTAAATGGCTGAAATACAGTACATGCAAACGTTCCTTATGATAGGTTTTATGAACAAAATCGGCGGCATCATCAAATTGGTCGATGATATGCTGCAGCGTTAGTCTAACTTCTTCCTGGGGGTTAGGGTCCTGTTGATTTTCGTGAGTTTGGCCTTCTTCAGAATGCTCATGGCTAACCAGAAACATGGATTTTAACTTCTGTTTCATCCCCACGCCTTTTCACCTCGGATTCCTGCATAGTCTGTCACAGTGTGTGTACTTTTCCCTGGATTTATCCAACGAATCCCATGTCGAATTAGGATGAACGTAAGCGGGAATCTTAGGCATGAGAGACGCACGCCAGATTTATCTAGAGGTGTAAAGAGGAGGTTTACTATGCTGGGCAGCATCTTATTAGCCGGTGTTTTATCGCTTGGGATAAGTCCTGGTGATGATCAAGGAATAAAAGAATCTTCGAAGAATCAGTTTCAGCAGGCTATCTTTGAATCCAGCGGTGAGCTTGTGGAGGAGGCTGTAAGGACCTGTGAGAAACATTTCGGTACAGCCATCTTCTTACCGCCGCAGTTGCCGCCCGTAGATTTCACGCATCAGTATGGCCGCTGTTATGACATGAAGGGCGGATTGGACGAGCATTTGGAGGTTCATTATCAAAACCGATATAAACCTGAACATGACTACAAAATCGAGTTATATCCCCTGGAGAATAAACAGCAGCTGAAACATCTATCGTTTCTAGAATCGGAGCTGGCAGATCATACAACCGCAAAGTTCTACAAGGGACCGATCAATACGCTTCAGCTGTTAGTATTCGAAAAGGGAAACTGGCAATACCTTCTAACTGCTGCAAATCGCACTTCATCAAAAATCAGGCAGCAGGAATTGACGGAAATTGCAGAGTCCCTGATCCATGCCGTGAACAGTAAAGACCCTGCTTACGCCACATGGGGAACTCTCGCGGTGACGGAAACGAAGCGTAAATACAATATGGATGTAGTCGACTACCTCTATATGGGAAGAACCACGATATCCAGTGAAATGGCGGAGGAGAAATTTAAGCTATGGCTTAAGAAAGGGGCTCGTGAATTCGGTGTATACGTAACCGTTGCGTTTCATCCGACAACTCATCAGTTCATATCGATTCGGTACGAAGAATTGTAGCCGGAATTCGAGCTGGTTAGCAGGAATAAACACGATTTTCAGATAGAGATTCACGTTTGCTATTTTGAAAGTCGTGTTTTCCTGCTGTTCAGAAGCATGCATATGGTGTACCATATTTGGTGAAACTTGCCTCCGTTCTACATTTTGCGCCAGTAATAGTGATTTAGGAGTGATTCGCTTTGTCGTTTATAGTACTCAAGCTCCTATTTGTACCAATGATATCGGTTTTTATCATGGTGTCGTCAGTTTATCTTGGATATCAAACGTCAATCCCTTTGATGCTGGTCACGGCATCGTTACTGTATGCATCCGTTTTTTTCGATCGAAAGTACGAATGGCTTCGCAGTATACAATTTCTCTTTCTCGGGGCGTTTCATTATGTCAGCCAATTGAATTGGTGTATCTTGCTGTATTACATACTAATCATCAATCTCATTAATAAAAAAGAGCGTTTCATAGAAACGATGCCGCTGTGCCTTCTTATGGTCCTTCAATATTCCATCATTCGTCTGACTTATGTACCTTTTACAAAATACCATATTCTGGTTTCAGTGTTTGATTGCTTAGCATCCTTTGTCGTCGTCATTTCCTTTCATTTTGTTAACTTTCTTGAATCGGAGAAGAAGAAATTATATAAGCAAAACGATTACCTGACCTATCACGATCCCTTGACGGGACTTCTGAATTATGATGGATATTTGCATAAAGTTCAGCATCTCATTGAGGTGAACAAGCCCTTTCAGTTGGTGTTACTGGACATCAACAACTTCAAATCGTTAAATGCCAAGGATATCTCCACAGCCAATGAGATTCTGATCAGTTTCTCACGGGCCGTGCGCAAACTGTTCCTGAACGATATGCTGGCAGCCTCCCGATATGCGGGAGACCGCTTTGCTATACTGCTACCCGAGCACGTCAATATCGACAGCAGCATGTTCCATTTTGAAAATATCGGTGTACAGGTGACCTATAGCATCACTTGTTACCCGCATGAAGCTATAAATTATCAAGAGATGATCAGCACTGCAGAGGACCGTATCTTTCAAATGCGGCGCAATTCCTGGATGAGAAGCCAGGAGGAAATGATCCGAACGGAAAAGATGAAAATGGTGGGGGAATTGGCTGCCGGGATGGCCCATGAGATTCGGAATCCTCTTACCTCCATTAAAGGGTTTATTCAACTCTCCAAAACTCAAAGTTATAACATTCAGCCCTGGTATGAAGTCATTATGGGGGAGATTACGCGGGTAGGGGAGCTAACGGCAGAATTTTTGCACTTCTCCAAGCCCCATGCCAGCAATATGAGGGTAGAATCACTTACGGACTGCATGACACGAGTCTATTCGTTGTGTGAATCCGAAGCAGCTTCGCATGGACATGTATTTATGCTGGACATAAGCGATGAACCGATCCAGATCGTCATGGACCGTGATAAGATCATCCAGGTGCTAATCAACCTGATTCGTAATTCCTTTCAAGCGATGGAGCACACCGGCTCCGTCCGAATCTCGCTCAGGGCGGAAGAACGAATGGCTGTCGTCGAAGTTGAGGATACCGGTAAAGGCATTGCCGATGAAAATCTGGCCAAGATTTTTGATCCGTTCTATACAACCAAAGAAGAAGGGACCGGCCTTGGGTTATCCCTGTGTCAAAAAATTGTAGAGGACCATGGCGGCAGAATAACAGTGCATAGCGAGCTGGGTATTGGCACAACGTTTACCTTGCGGATTCCACTGGCTTAGAAAAAATGGATGGCAATCTACCGAAATATATCCTATGATAGGATAGTTATTTAGCAACCTAAGATGGTTTGCTGAAATTTTATACTTATGCATCAATGTGTTGCAGGAAAGGAAGTAACAAAACGTATGTCGATGACCACGAATGAAGCCGGTTCAGCCATAGTTCTAACTCGCAGGAAGAGGCTTCAGTTTGCCTTGATTCTCGGATCTCTTTCGGCTTTCGGGCCGCTTTCCGTTGATATGTATTTACCTGCACTGCCTAAACTCTCCGAGAGTTTGGGGTCGTCAGCATCGTTGGCCCAATTAAGCCTGACGGCGTTTTTACTTGGTCTTGCTCTGGGACAGCTTGTGGCAGGCCCGCTCAGCGATATCCGGGGGAGAAAAGCACCGCTCATCATATCCTTGATTGTTTATTCGATTACCTCCTTGCTGTGTGCGTTTGCCCCAACGATATGGGTTCTGGTTGTGCTTCGGCTTGTACAGGGAGCAAGCGGAGCAGCCGGTATCGTCATATCCAGGGCTGTCGTCCGGGATTTATACACCGGTTCGGAGCTGACCAAATTTTTTACATTGCTGATGCTGATCAACGGTTTAGCACCCATTATCGCTCCCGTATTCGGAGCGTTTGTCCTTAATTTCGTCTCTTGGCGCGGAGTTTTTGTCGTTCTGTTCCTGATTGGATTGCTTATGCTGCTCGCTGTATGGTTTGGTCTTCCGGAAACGCTCAATCGGGAGAAAAGGGCCAACGGCGGGATCAAGCAAACCTTCCGTACCTTCGGTACGCTGGTTCGGGACCGCGTATTTGTCGGCTATGCGCTTTCCCAAGCGTTCGTATCAGCCGCGATGTTTGCTTATATCTCGGGGTCACCATTCGTATTGCAGGATATCTTTGGCGTATCCCCTCAAATGTACAGCCTGTTCTTTGCCGTTAACGGGGTCGGTATTGTCCTGTTCTCTCAAATTACGGGTAGATTAGCCTCCCGTACAGGGGAAACCAAATTGTTGACAACGGGTCTGGTCATAGCGGCCTTTGGAGGCACGTCGCTGTTCGCGATCACATGGCTCGGCGGCGGATTGCTGCTGATTGCACCCATGTTGTTCCTGATTGTTTCTGCCGTCGGCATGGTCAGTGCAACGACAACATCACTGGCGATGCAGAAGCAAGCAGCCCACACATCAGGCAGTGCGTCCGCACTTCTTGGATTACTGCCATTGTTATTAGGTGCAGCCGCAAGTCCACTCGTGGGCCTGGGAGACGGAACAACCGCGGCCCCCATGGGAACGGTCATCGGGATTGCAGAATTGCTGGCCGTAAGCTCGTTTCTGTTCCTTGTTTTGCCCTTTAGTCATAGGAAAGAGACTCCTGTCTCCTTGTAAATTAAAGTTATGACATATAGAGAACCCGCACATTCATGGTGCGGGTTCTTTTGTTTATAAAACAATCTGAATGAATTACCTGTAATGCAATCATAATACCAGAGAGTGAACGAAACTGGATATGTACAAAAACGCGAAGAATAGAGAAAAACACAAAGATAAAGCAGGTGAACCAGCTTGAGATGGATATCAGTCCTTGGTCTATTGTTTATGCTCCTGCAAGGGGATGAACCGGAAAACAACAATTTAATGATAACGCAAGAAGGCAAAGTCATGGCAAGCGTGAGCCGAAGCGAACATGCGCTTGATGTTTTCCCGCTGCTGGATATGGATAAATACGATCAATGGGTGGATGCGCTTGATCGGAAAACCTATCTGGAAGCCCGGAACGCCCGGATTGGCAGCAGTGGCCAAATCATTCCGGGGCAGAATGGTCATAGACTGGATCGACGCAAACTGCTGGAACAATATTATTCATATTGGTACGGCACTGGGGGCGCTTCCGTCGAAGCACCGAGGTATCCGATTTATCCGAAGGTGGATACCGAGCTTCTAGCCTCCATTCGGGTTAAACCGATAGGTTACTATGTCACCTATTTTAATTCCAACAACAAAAATCGTTCCCATAATATCGCGTTAGCTGCTCAGGCGATTGACAGTGCAGTCGTATTCCCCGGAGAAACCTTCTCGTTTAATCAGGTGGTTGGCATGAGAACGGTGGACAGAGGTTACAAGCGTGCCGGCGTTATCGTCAGGGGCGAATTATCAGAGGGAGTGGGAGGAGGGATTTGTCAGGTCTCTTCCACACTGTATAATGCCATTGACCGTGCAGGCTTACAGATTGTAAAGCGCTACTCTCACAGCCGGAACGTCCCGTATGTGCTGCCGGGGCGCGATGCTACGGTGAGCTGGGGAGGACCCGATTTTGTTTTTGAGAACGCCTATAATCAGCCTATCCTCATCCGGGCATTCGGTAATGGGGGAAGAATGACCGTTGCGATATACTCTTCTGAACTCATTGAATATAAGCCGCGTAACGTACCAAGCATCTCCAACATGCTGCCGGAGGAGACGAGTGACAACAAGCACAATCCGGTTAATGGTGATTAATCCAAGGGTTGGATGGATGCAGCAGGTCGCGGGCTCGCCGACTTATACCATTGCATACACAACCAAAACACTAGAATAAGATCAACCGCGTCGCCACCGTAATACATCAGCATTCCGCCGAGCTGGGCCTGTTCCGAAGATACGCCATCGGGTGGATGGGCATATAGGTATTTGGAGAGTATTCCATGTCCGGCAATGGCGATCATCAGGATGATCGTGCGAGTCTGAAAGCTGCGACGGTGCGGAGCCACATCCACGTAAATCAAAGATACCGTAAATAAATACCCGGCTGCAAAAACATGAAAATGCACGACGATATGCAGTAAAAAGTTATGATGCATGGCCATGAATAAGCCGGTTGTGTACAGGATCCATAGTCCACCGATATTCAACAAGGTCGCTACCGCCGGATGAACAAAGATTTGGGCCGGTTTGCTCTTCAGCAAACGAGTGATTCGTCTGGCGAATGGAACGGGTGTAGACCTGAGCAGCAGCGTCATCGGCGCGGAGAATGCAATCAACAGCGGTCCCAGCATACCGAGCAGCAGATGTCCGAGCATATGGATCGTGAAGTTCGCAGGGGCGAGTCGCGCTAGCGGACCAATCAGCGGCAAAACAATGCAAAGCATACCCGCAACCCAGCAAACATAACGATGGATCGGCCAAATTCGGTAGTTGCGATTGGAGATCGCAGCAGCAATTATATATAGAAGAATGAGAAGCGCAAAGATTAGGCCACCCATGATCCATTCCCAGAAGGTCCATGAAGCAGAGGCTCCGGACATTCCAGCCCCATGATCAAGCGAATGGTTACTCATCATAGGATCAGGCCTCCTTGGAACGGACACGGTTTTGAGTTCGCACGATGAGAATCAGACCAACTATGATCATGCCCGCAGCAATCAGGTTCCAGACCCAATCGTAGGGACGGATATCGACGTTATAACGAATCTGGTGCAGCCGCATCCATTTATGCTGAATGATGCCGTCATACAGCTGGAAGGCGCCGCCTCCAAGCAGAATGCCTCCAATCCACCGTTTAAGCCAGAATGCATTCCGGTGATGCAGATCGGCAAGCATGAATGAGGACCCGATGGTAGCAAACCAGCTGAACGCATGAAACAGTCCATCAGATACAAGTCCAATTTCGGTTGTAGACTTATCGTAGAAATGATGCCAGTGCAGCAATTGGTGGAACACAACCTCATCGATAAAACCGACCAGACCTAATCCGAATAAGATTCCGGCCCATACATTACGCGCGGAGTATCTTATGCGCTGTAATTGGTTTTCTTTGGACGTTGTTGATTTCATTCGGTTCATCCTCTTCCAGTTTATAAAAATTCGAGGTGTATCGGTTTAAAAGGGTGCTACTATCTAAGTTTACCCATTTTTACCATATCAATAACCAGAAGAGGTAGAGCGGTATGTTCTTATCGATGTCACCTTGATCAGATTGTACTTATGCCAGTCTTCATGAAATTTGCCGGAAGTGCAAACGGGTGGGAACCACCTCGATTGCGGCGATTCCATGAACGTTACGGTGTTTCTGAGGCGGGGGAAAGTCAGACTGTCATCCACAATGAACGTCAGTTCGGCTGCTTGACACGGTTATATCCCATGAACAGTACCAACCGTTTCCCCAATTAACGGGGAAACGGTTGGTTTATTGGATGTTTATGAAATGCTTCATAAGTCCTCCTTGAAAATGGCTTTTAAATAGAATACAGTGATGTGATTTGGATAAAAAGGGTGGAATTTACTATTATTCACTCCTGCATTTGAACTAAAGGAGAAATGTCAATCTCGAGGTTGTTAAGTTTACATAATAATTAATATGTAACCATACAAGTTATTCTAATAGATGCATACATGAGATATCTGCATCTGCTCATGTTATTCTACTAAGATTAGAATCTTCTATATTTATGAACGGGAGATACACTTTGTTTGTCTTAATAAATCAACATAGTCAAAAGGCGAATCCCTAACAGGATTCGCCTTTTTCATGGCAGCAGCAAAATTCATAATGTTGAGCATTAGCCATGAAGAGAAATCGGAATCTCCCTCACACCGCGGACGATCATACCTGGTCTCCATTCAAGCTCATCGATGTCCCGTTGAAGCTCAAAATTGGGGTAGCGGCGGAGCAGCGTGTTGATTGCGATTTCACCCTCCAGTCTGGCGAGGGGGGCTCCCAGACAGAGATGAATCCCTTTGCCAAAGGCTAAATGCTGGCTCTTCTCACGGGTGATATCAAAGATATCCGGGTCCTCAAATTGGGAGGCATCCCGATTTGCAGAATTCAAAGCGATGACAACCAAGTCGCCTTTCTTCATGTGAACACCATGAAAATCCATATCCTCCGCCGCCCAACGGGAGGTGCTGAATTCAACGGGACCGTTGTAGCGCAGCATTTCTTCAATAGCGCCATGAATGAGTTCGGGCTGCGCCTGCAGAAGCCGGCGCTGCTCCGGATGCTCCAATAGCGCGAGCACGCCATTGCCGATGAGGTTCACCGTAGTTTCATGGCCGGCAATAATCATTAAGGTAACGACGCCATACAGCTCTTGTTCCGATAAGCGCTCACCTTGATTCTCGGCAATGACCAATTGACTAATCATATCATCGCCGGGATTTTCGCGAACCTTGGCAAACCAGTCCTTCAAATAAGCGATGAACTCGTTCATATGCTGACCTACTTGCTCGTTCATTTCCTGGTTGGAAGCGCCGATGATGGAATTGGACCATACCCGGAACTTGTCCTGATCCTCGGTAGGAACGCCGAGAATCTCGCTGATTACTATAATGGGAAGCTTAAAGGCATATTCGTCAATAAGATTCATGGTGTCTTTGGAGGAGACAGCATCCAGCAGGTTGTCCGCGATCTCTTGAATATGGCCCCGCATATCCGCAATTCGCTGCGGAGTAAAGCCCTTTTGGACCAATCCGCGAAGTCGTTTGTGATCCGGTGGATCGGAGAACAGCATATTAGTGCTGAACACGCTGGTCTGTTCCTGCCCCATTGCTTTCGCGATGTCTTTACTGAACCGGCCATCCTTGAGTGCTTCAACGGCTTCAGCGTAACTGCTGATCAGCCATCCGAAACGTCCATCCGGAAATTGCAGATTCAGTATGGGATCGCTTTGCCTCAATTTCTCGTACACAGGATAAGGGTTATGAGTAAATTCTTTGGTAAACAACGCATTTTTCAGAGATTCGTTCACATTCATCGGTATGGTCTCCTCTCGAAAATGATAGTTTCATATCCAGTATAAGGGAAGGAGAAGGAGATAACCAATTTACGGATGAAATGCCGACAGTCTCCAAATATTAGATCATACCCACTTGCGATGAAAACGGGGATCATGATTGATGCTTAAAGAGCGCCTTTTGGTCTACTGACTATACGATGTTTTCTTTGTTATATTGGATCATATCTGAAGGGATGAAAGGGGGAATAAAGCGGTGAAATCCGTTTCCGGGGAGAAGGCCGCGCTGCTGGTTCGATTTTTCATACCGTATGCTGTCATTTTGGTGGGCTCCCTATTGGTTGGATGGTTTGCTTATGAGAAGACTGCAGGGCTTATCGAAAGTGAGACGGTGAGAAGCACCTCCGCCGCTCTGCAGCAAATCCAGGAAGCGCTGGATCAGAGATTTGCCGAAATCGAGAACATGGCACGGCAGATGTCGAGCGAATCGAAGGTGCTGTCTTTTCAATTTGAGAAAGAACCGTTTGCGGGAACAGGTCCTTACCGTCTATGGGATTTGGAAAAGAGTTTGTTTAATTACAAATTGTTTAATCATTTCATCTTGGATTATTACATCGCTTACAGGAACAGCAACATGATCGTTTCACCTCGTAAGGTGTATACGGTGGACCAGTATTATCGTTTGCAGCTGCGCTATGACGACCAGTCATTAAGCGAGTGGAAGCAAGCTCTGTTTGGGCAGTATCATTATAAAACGTATGCCCCAGGCCATTCGGTCGTGTATGAAGGCAAACCTTACTCGGTTGTCAGCTACATGCAATCCTTCGGGAACAAAAGGAGCAGTGGAGTTGTCACTGTACTGATCAACAACATGCAGATTCAGGACATGCTTCGAAAAGTCGATCCGGAACAAGAGGGGTTTGCCTACATCGCGGATCAGAACGGCAACCTGATCAGTTCTATTGGTTTGAAAGAACCGGATATTTTGAAAGCGCTTCCCAAACGAGGGGGCTACTCCCATATCCGATTGGGCGGTCAGGAAATGCTGGTGACGCAATCCACGTCCAAATACAATGGCTGGAGCTATGTATCCGCTCAACCGAAATCCGTGGTGCTGCAAAAGGTAAATTATATCAAACAGCTGACATTGACGATTTTTATCACGGCTCTTCTGCTGGGGCTTGGGATCGCCGGCTATTTTGCATATCGAAGCAGCAGACCATTCCTTAAGATCCTCCAGCTTCTGCCGTCATCGCGTCGGGATGCAAAGCATGTGGTTTCTCGTAACGCCGTTGATTATATCGGACATTCCGTGTCCGAGCTGATTGAAAGTCATGATACGCTGAAGGAGCGGTTGGAAGAACAGATTCCGATGCTGCGAAATGTCGTGGTTGACAGGCTTCTGAAAGGAAGCTTCACATCGATGCAAGAGATAGATGCTGCCATGGAGCACGCACAAGTCCAACTTCGGGGATCTCACCATGCGGTTGCTCTTCTTCATATTCGGGGATACCAGGAGCCGTTTATGGAAGAGATGCTGATGGAACTCGATATTGTAAAAATCAACATCCGTGACCGGATTCAAGCGTTATGCGGGGAGAGGGTGCTGCTGCATGATTTTGGTGAAAACCAATTGGTCCTGATCCTGTCGGGAACAGCAGCCGACAACGCGGATTTTACGACACAGATGCGAGCGAATGTACAGGTAATTTATAAGCATTTGAGCGGAATCTCAGATACGGGTTTGTATCTGGCAGTAGGAGAATGCCAGTCCAGCGTTGCTGAGCTATACCGCTCCTACGGGGAGGCCAGGTTTGTGCTTCATCACGCGGGATGGAGCGAGAAGACTCCTATCTTATATCATGCTGAAATGGATACGCCGGCCTTCTCCTATTATTACCCGGCCGATGAAGAGATGAGGCTGATACAGCTTGTGAAGGCAGGCAATCTGGATGAGACACAGCAGCTTCTGCTGCAGATCAAGGAGAAGAACAGAGCGGAGCGGCAATTGCCGATGGCCGTGGAGAAGCTCCTTACCCAGGAGCTTAGCGGTACCTTGATGAAATGCTGCGAACAGACAGGAAATGATGGAAGCGGCAGAACGGAGGAAATGGACGCTGTCATCCGAGCGATAAACCCGGTCATGCCTCCTGCCGAAGCTATGAATATTCTCTACACCGCATTCACTCGGCTCTGCCTGAAGAACGAGGAGAGGAAGAAGAGTCACAATGATCATTTAACGAACCGGCTCCTTACCCATATCGAGAACCACTATGGAGAGAGCGATCTGAGTTTATCCACGCTCGCCCGGGAAACCCGCACCTCCGAAGCATACGTATCTTACTTCTTCAAGGAGCAGACGGGTTTGAATTTCTCGGAGTATCTCGAGAAGCTCCGAATGGATGAGGCAAAGCGGGAGTTGGCGGCGAGCGACAAGCCGGTAAGTGACATCGCTGGAGCTTGTGGTTATCTGTCGCTCAACACCTTCAGCCGGGCGTTTAAACGGGTAAATGGCATCAGCGCTACCGAGTATAGACGCCTTCACCGGGCCGGAGACCATGCTTAATCTTAAGAAATGCGTAATGCCGGATTGGTGAATAACAGCCCATTCTAAAATTCTGAATAGTCTACCGGAAATATGAAGATTTACGCCGATCAACCCGGCTGTATATACTCCAATCACGGACCGGATCGGGACGAATTCATTAACGATTGGAGTGGTAACTGCTGAGTGGCTGGAAGAGTATCATCCGTAGCTGGCAACTGTACGCGCTTTTTTTGCTCCCGTTGTTGTACATCATCATATTTAAGTATGTACCGATGTACGGCGCGCAGATTGCGTTTAAAGAGTTCAACGTCACGAAGGGGATCAACGGAAGTCCATGGGTAGGCTTTGCCCAGTTCGAACGCTTCTTTCAATCGCATGAATTCTGGCGACTGCTGAAGAACACATTCTCCATCAGCTTGTACACGCTGATAGCCAGTTTTCCGTTTCCCATTATGCTTGCGCTTGGACTGAATTATGTAAGGAACCGGCGATTCAAGAATACCGTCCAGATGGTTACATACGCGCCTTATTTCATCTCTCTGGTCGTACTGGTGGGCTTGATGCTGCAGTTTATGGATCCAAGAACGGGACTCATCAATACGATGCTCGGCTGGATCGGCATAGGTCCGTTTCATTTCATGGCGGAGGCTTCCTGGTTTCAGTCGATCTATGTGTGGTCCCATATTTGGCAGAATGTCGGGTTTTCCTGCATCATTTTTTTGGCAACGCTTTCAGGTATTGATCCGGCCCTCCATGAAGCAGCCGTCATGGATGGAGCCACGAAGATGCAGCGGATGCGCCATATTGACCTCCCGGGCATCATGCCCATCGCCATTATTTTGCTCATTCTGAATACGGGGCAAATGCTGGAGACCGGCTTCGAGAAAATTCTGTTAATGCAGAACGCACTGAATTTGCGTTCTTCCGAAGTCATTGACACGTACGTGTACAAGGTTGGATTGGTATCTCAAGCGATGAACTTCTCATATGCCACGGCAATTGGGTTGTTTAAAGCAATCATCGGCTTCGTGCTGTTGCTGATCGTGAATCAGACGGCCAAAAAGCTGAAGCAGGAAAGTCTTTGGTAAGGAAGGGAGGACATGTATGCAATCACCTGCCATGAAAGAATCCGGCTCGGACCGCGTGTTTACGGTGGTCAACTACATCATTTTATCCGTTTTCCTAATCGTTGTGTTATATCCGCTGATTTATGTAGTCAGCGCCTCATTCAGTTCCAGCAGCGCGGTTTTGTCGGGAAAGGTATGGCTGTGGCCAGTCGACCCGACGCTCGAGGGTTACCGTGCGGTGTTCAAAAATACAATGGTCGCCAAAGGCTTCATGAACACGCTGTTCTATACGCTGGCAGGCACCTCGATCAATCTCATTCTGTCCGTCATGGCGGCGTACCCGTTGTCGCGCAAGGATTTTCGGGGCCGCAGCGTGTTCATGCTGCTGTTCGTGTTCACGATGCTGTTCAATGGGGGGCTCATTCCGACCTACCTGCTGGTGAAGGATCTCGGCATGATTGACACGGTATGGTCGATGCTGATTCCCGGGGCGCTGTCGGTGTGGAACGTTATCATCATGCGGACCTACTTCCAGACGACAATCCCCCCGGAATTGCTGGAGGCTTCGCAGCTGGACGGCTGTACGGATTTCCGGTTTCTGTGGCGCATCGTGCTGCCGCTTTCGGGTCCGATTCTGGCCGTCATTGCCCTATTCTATGCCGTTGGACACTGGAACCAATATTTCAACGCCATGATCTATTTGAAGAGCGCGGATTTGTACCCGCTGCAGCTGGTGCTTCGCGATATTCTGGTGCAGAACGAGGTCAATATCGAAATGCTCGGCGACGCTAAAACCGCTGCGGCCCGGCAAGGGCTGCGGGAGCTGCTGAAATATTCGCTGATCGTGGTCACTTCAGTTCCGCTGTTGATCGTTTATCCGTTCTTGCAGAAGTTTTTTGTCAAAGGGGTCATGATCGGTTCGTTAAAGGGATAAACCATCCATCATTTCAGGAGGGCGGGACGTTATGAGAAAAAGAACACGGGTTATCATGAGTGCTTTCACCGCATTTAGTATCCTTCTTGCAGGCTGCACGGGTTCACAGAGCCCGAAGGGCGCGGATGAGGCGCAGAAAGCCGGCACCGAGCCTATCGCATTATCCGAACCGGGAACCTATCCGCTGGTTCAAGAGAAAACCACCTTGAAGGTAATGGTGCGGGGAAATCCACTGGTCGAGAATTTCGAAACGAATGAATTCACCAAATGGTACGAAGAAAAAACGAATGTGCATATCGAGTGGGAGGTCGTTCCGGAGCAGAGCATGCAGGAGAAGCTGAATCTCGTTCTTGCCAGCGAGGATTATCCCGATGTCATCATGGGCTTGAACATATCGCCGGCGCAGCAGATGATTTACGGCTCGCAGGGCGCCTTTCTTCCATTGAATGATTTGATCGAGAAGCAGGGCCCGAACACGAAGAAATTGTTCCAGGAGAACCCGGAGATCCAATCCACGATTACGGCGCTCGACGGCAATATCTATGCGCTTCCGGAAGTGAATGAATGTTATCACTGCTCCATGAGCCAGAAGATGTGGATTTATGAGCCTTGGCTGAAGAAACTCAATCTAAAAATGCCCGAAACCACCGATGAGCTGTACGAGGTGCTGAAGGCTTTCAAAGAACAAGACCCGAACGGCAATGGAATCCAGGATGAAATTCCGCTGTCGATTTCACCGAAATCCTGGAGCTCCTCCATCGATGCGTTCTTGTTGAATTCTTTCATCTATAATCCGGTTTACGGCTCAAGTTACAAGCATATATTCATAAAAGACGACAAGCTTGACGTTGCCTTCAACAAACCGGAGTGGAGGGAAGGCTTGCGGTATATGAATAAGCTGTATGCTGAGGGACTGCTCGCTCCGGAGTCGTTCACGCAGGATGACAATCAGCTGATCCAGATCGGGGAAAATCCCGATTCCGTAATTCTGGGCGCTTCAACCGGCGGCCATCAGGGTATATTTACCCAACTCCTCGGCGAAAGCGGAAGATGGTTGGAATATAAGACCGTGCCGCCGCTCAAGGGACCGAATGGGGTTCGCTATGCGGCTCTCGATTCCACCGGAATGAATCCGGGTGCATTTGTCATCACGAAGAAGGCCAAGCATCCTGAGCTTGCCCTGCGGTGGGCGGATGGGTTGTACGAGCGGGAGCATACGCTGAGAAGCGTGTATGGCCGCCCGGACCAGGAATGGCGGGAAGCGAAGGATGGAGAGATCGGCATTAACGGGGAGCCTGCAGTCTGGTCTGAGCTGAAGTCATACGGCACGGTCCAAAATATTGCCTGGATTCAAACCGGCCCGAGTTTGCGTACAAATGATTTCCGCCTGAGCGCTGTTGCCAAAGGAGACGACGACCTGGAAGTCGTATTGTACAACGAGACGAAAAATAAATACGAACCTTACAAACCAACCGATGTCAGCACCGTGCCGCCGTTATTTCTAACCAACGAGCAGGCGTCCGAGGTAGCGGATCTGTCCAAGACGATCAACGATTACGTGGATGAAATGATGGCCCGCTTCGTGATCGGCGATGCCGATCTGGATAAGGACTGGGATAGCTACGTGAAGCAGCTGGAGGCCATGAATGTGGCCCGCTACCTGGAAATCTACCAGGAAGCTTATGATGGAAGAAGCAAATAAAGGAGGGATTGCAGGATGAAGGTTGGAGTGAGCACCTACAGCTTGCTGCCGGCTATCCGCGCAGGCGAAATGACGGTGCTGGACGTGGTGGATTGGATCGCGGAGAACGGCGGCCAGCACATGGAGATTGTGCCCTACGGATTTACGCTGGAGGATAATCCCGGGCTTGCCGATGCGGTGCGTGAGCGGGCGGCGGAAGCCGGCATCGCGTTATCCAACTACTCCATGCCCGCTAATTTTGTCCAGGAGAGCCGGGACGCCTTCGATGCGGAGGTTGAGCGGATCAAACGCCATGTCGATACGGTGAATCGGTTAGGAATGAAGCATATGCGTCATGACGTGACGGCATTCACGCTGCCGCCGGAGAAGATGGGCATTGATTATGTGGAAACCCATCTGGATATGATTGTGGAAGGATGTCGTCATATTGCAGATTACGCCGACCGTTACGGGATTACGACCACGATCGAGAACCATGGCGTGAGCGTACAGGCGAGCGACCGGGTACAGCGCGTGCTGCAGGCTGTCGACCGCCAGAACTTCAAGACGACCCTGGATATTGGGAACTTTCTATGCGTTGATGAGCAGCCGCTGGTCGGCGTGAAACGCAACTTGCCGTTTGCCTCGCTCATCCATGTGAAAGACTTCTATTATCGTCCATATGATCAGGACCCGGGTGGGGGGAAATGGTTCCGAACCTCCCACGGCAATTACCTTCGAGGCTCCATCTTCGGCCAGGGTGATCTGGACGTGCGACGAATTCTTCGGCTCATTAAAGAATCCGGTTATGACGGAGATATTACGCTGGAATTCGAGGGCATGGAGGAGTGCAGGGAAGGAACCCGGTTGGGCTTGGACAATCTGAAGCGGTTATGGGACGAAGCCTAGGTGGTTTCGTACGGAAATTATATTCTCATAGGGAAACAGATATGGAATAACAGAATAGCAGAAAAGTCGCGCCCAGCGCGACTTTTTTTA
>NZ_BIMF01000001.1 GCF_004000945.1 Paenibacillus lautus NBRC 15380 | reverse complement strand
TCTTTTTTGTTTATACCCATAGGAACACACGTGAAAAGGAATCATGAAGCATCAGAAAGAAGGGCGCCCGCTATGGGGCGCCCTTCTTTTCTCTATCTTAATATCTTTCCAAGATCAGCTGTGTCTTCAAGCCGTCCATGGGAAGAAGCCAATCATTAGACTCCAGCGTGTCCATTAGCTCCGATCGGAGCTGGGAGGCTACCGAGACATCGGACGTTTTAAAAGAGATTTCGATCAGATTCTCGGTTCCTGTGCCGTCTGCATTACGAATAGGCCAAACCTCGAGGCTCATTTTTTGGCCATTCCATGATCCTTCATAGCGGTGGAACGTCAGCGGTCCATGGATGCGGGACTGTGAGAGTTTTTGTTGACCCCAATTCGGGGAGGACCATTTATTGAGCTTACCTGGGAGTTTGTCCAGCAGCAAAGCCAAGGCGTCTTGTTCGGATGGGAGCGCTGGGCCGGTTGTATTCGTACTTACCTTCTTGGTATTGGAGAAACTAAGCGTTTGTTTGCCGTAGCCCCAATCAATCTCGGCCTCGTAATTGTCATCCGAAGCATCAAAGCCTTCCTGGTTTGCCAAGCTGAGCGCTGCGTTGATATCTCCATTCACGATGGGATACCGTTTCTTATAGGTAAGCTCGTAGTTATCCTTGTCCTCTTTTTTGCGAAAACGGACGTCCCAGCCTTCGGCATTCAGCTCCAGGTTGTCCGTATCATAATAAGCTACACCGATTGCTTGAGGAACAGAGGCCAGTCCGAATGCTTGAATGACTTCGCTCCGCAGGCTTCCGCTGGATTCCAGCACGGTTTCGGGTTTGGCAAGGAACTTCACTTCATACGAAGACACGGCATTGGCGGCGGCTGAAACCTCCGTTTCGTGGAGTCCGGTGAATCCACTTCCTAGAGCCGCAAAACCTACCACGAAAGACAACGTCAGCTGTTTCCATCTTCTCAATATAATCACTCCCATAAGCTGGATTTAGATACACAGCTTACTTTAAACGCTGAATAATTGTGAGTTGTTAACGGGGGATGGCGAATGTATCAAATATGTATAGAATTATTGAATGCCGGCATACATTTTTTGTTAATCTATCCATCTGACTTACAGCATAAACTCCCTTTTATCACAGGACCTGCTCCAATTGTATGCCCACTTCGCGCAAGACCTCTTGAAAACGCTGAATTTGTACGGAAGGAAGTCGGTCTTTATTCTGGACGCTGTATATATGCCGGGATGCCCGGTGGCCGGGAATCGGCATAACGTGCAGTAAACCTTCTTGCTGCTCCCGCTGTACCGCCATCCGTGACATGAAGGAAATATGGTCCCCCAATAACACAAGTTGCTTGATCGCTTCGAGCGAGTCCAGCTCCACCGGGCTCCGCATATGCAAACCATGCTGCTCCAGCCAAAGGTCGGTCAGCTGCCTTGTGCTGGATTCACTTCCATGCAAGGCGAAGGGACTGCGAATAATCTGCTCGGGCTGCAACGAATCCGATTTTGCCAGCGGATGGTCAGGTGAAGATATTAGGGTTAGATCATCCTTGCACAAGGACTCGGCCTGCAGACTGGAACCCGTAAAGGGCTCTGATGAAATAATGCCCAGATCAATCTGGTGCCGTGCCAGCATGTCGCGGATAACCGGTGAAGGCTTGACGGATAAGGATATCCGTATGCCGGGAAACTCACGGGCAAAGGTATTCAATATCGCGGGCAGCAGATAGGTGGCAGGGACATAACTGGCTCCAATGTGCAGCGTTCCCCGATATAAGCTGTCGTATTCGCGGACGACACGCTCCGACTCCTTGGCAAGCGCGTTAATTTTTACCGCATAATGCAGCAGAGCTTGTCCGGCCTCGGTGAGAAATGTTTTTCCGCTTCGGGACTCGAACAGCCGGACTTGTAGTTCCTCTTCCAGTGACTTCATATGAAAAGTAACCGTGGGCTGCTTGATGCCGAGTATTTCTGCCACGCTGGTCATATGATGATGGCGGTCGATCAGCTCCACAATTTGCAGCTTCATCAGATTCATTCGTATCTCTCCCTTGATTATTCCTTATTTATGCTCTCTATATAGATTTAATCTATGAGTATCAACAGAATTCAAACAAAAAGTTAATTCCAAGTTTACATTAGTCTAATACAACGCTTAAACGTACCCCTTACACTGGAAATAGCTTAAGAAGACAGGTTGGGATCGAAAGTGGATATTGAAACCAGGGGCATTCAAAAATCATTTCAGGGTACACCCGCGTTACTTCCCACCGATTTAAAACTGCGTCACGGTCAATTCACCACATTGCTCGGGCCGTCAGGCTGCGGCAAAACGACACTGCTCAGGATGATCGCCGGGCTGGAACAGCCGGACGGAGGAGAAATCTATGCGGAAGACCGGTGCATCTACTCCGTACACAAAAAGATTGACGTGCCGGCGCACAAACGCAGCTTCGGGATGGTATTTCAGGATTTTGCCCTCTGGCCGCATATGACGGTATACGAGAACGTTGCCTTCGGATTAAAAGCGGCCAAGCTTAAGGCGGATCTCAGAAAAAAAGTAACCGAAGCGCTGGCTATGGTTCGCTTGGAAGGGATGGAGGACCGATATCCGCATCAGCTGTCCGGTGGACAACAGCAGCGGGTTGCATTTGCCAGAGCAGTAGCCATTCGTCCGGCACTGGTACTGTTCGATGAGCCTTTGAGCGCGCTGGATGCCGTGCTTAGGGAGGAAATGCGGATCGAAATGATGTCGCTTGTGAAGGATATGGGGCTGACTGCCCTTTATGTCACACACGATCAGGTAGAAGCCATGTCGATGTCGGATGAAATCGTGGTCATGCGGAAGGGAGAAGTCCTGCAGCGTGGAACCCCGGAGATGATATATGAAACACCTAGCCATCCCTTTGTGGCTTCGTTTATCGGCAAGTCCAATTGGCTAACGGTGGATCATTCCATGGTGAGACCGGAGCATGTGACCTGGAGCAGGACAAGCACGGAGGATGTATGCTATCAGGCAACCGTGCTAAGCGTGAGCTATGTAGGCGAACGATACGAAATTGGCTTACAAGTGGATGGTTTGGATAAGTGGACCGCTTACCTGGACAAGAGGGTACCTGTCGGAGAACGCGTAAATCTGTACGTGTCTCCACATAAGGTTTGTCGGATGGGTGAAGGAACAAGTCCTGATAAGAATACAGACATACATCAAAATACAGCAAAACGCACGCCTGCTGCTGCAGGCTAAGATTAAAAGGAGTTGGGGAGAAATGAGTCAATTGAAGTTACGGAAAAAAAGCGCGGTGCTGTTGTTGGCATCCGTCATGAGCCTAAGTCTGTTTGGATGCGGCAGTACGCCGAATGGGGATTCGGCTAAGCCGGCACAGGATACAGGCAAGCCATCTGCATCGGGGAGTGCCCAAGCCGGAGGCAAGCTCGTTCTCTACAGCGCAGGCCCTCAAAAGCTTGCCGACAATATCGTGAGCGGTTTTGAAGCCAAGACCGGAGTGAAGGTAGAGATGTTCCAAGGCACAACGGGCAAAATTTTGGCGCGGATGGAAGCGGAAAAATCGAATCCGGTCGCGGATGTGGTCATTCTGGCCTCCCTCCCTTCCGCACAGGCGCTCAAGGCGGATGGTCTGACATTGCCTTATCCTGAAGCCGCCAATGCGGACAAGCTGAACAAGGATTGGTCCGACGCGGAAGGAAACTATTTCAGCACAAGCGCATCGGCGCTCGGGATTGTATACAACACCAATCTGGTCTCGGCCCCGCCTCAAAGCTGGGCGGACTTAGGGATGCCGGAGTGGAAGGATGCGGTCAATATTCCGGATCCGACGCTGTCGGGATCGGCGCTTGATTTTATCACGGGCTATTTGAGTGTGAAGGGCGACGCAGGCTGGGAGCTGTTCGAGAATTATAAAGCCAATGGCACGGCTATGGCAGGAGCAAACCAGGAAGCGCTGGACCCGGTGATCACCGGTGCCAAGAGTTTGGTTGCCGCAGGTGTGGATTACATGGCGTATTCGGCCAAAGCCAAGGGCGAGCCGCTTGACATTGTATATCCGGAAGAAGGAACCGTCGTGAGTCCGAGACCGGCTGCGATTTTGAAATCCAGCCCGAACGTGGATAATGCCAAGGCTTTCATCGACTACTTGCTGTCTGACGAAGCGCAGAAGCTGGTGGCGGATGCCTATCTGATTCCGGGCCGTGAGGATGTGGAGGCCGAAGGCCGGACCAACCTGAAGGATATTCCGGTGTTTAAAGTGGATTGGGCTTGGATGAATGACCATGGGGATGAGACGGCGGCACGTTTTTCCGAAGTATTCAAGTAAGTGCATAAGAGCGAACCACAGGAAGGCAATGTGAGGTGAACCGCAGTGAGACCTGTCATCATGGACAGTCAGCGATTTTTACGAAAAATGGGCGTTATTCTCGCCCTTTTTCTTCTTATTATAAGCATTGGTGTGCCATTGCTGCTTATTTTCTGGCAAAGTGTATACCCGGATCAGCACTTCGATTGGCTGGCGCCGATACGAACGATAGCCGGTCATGAACTGTCCGGCATTTTGCTGCAATCCATCTGGCTAGGGGTATGCGTGGTGGCAGGATCGACACTGCTCGCGCTCCCGCTTGCCTGGATGATGGCCAAAACCCGGTTGGGACAGCATCGGTGGGTGGATGTGATCTTGATGATTCCGTTCATGACCCCGCCGTATATCGGTTCGATGGGCTGGATTCTGTTTATGCAAAAGGGCGGATATTTGCAGCAGTGGGTGCCGGGAGCAGCTAGGTGGAGCGATTCCTTCTTCAGCTTCGGAGGCATGGTGCTGATTATGAGTCTGCATTTGTTCCCGTTTCTCTACCTGCTGCTGCGGGACGCTCTGATCCGGATCGGCGGTAATCTGGAAGAGGCCGGCGCGGTTCATGGCGCAAGCGCAGGATACCGGTTTAGAAGAATCATACTGCCGCTGCTGTTATCCTCTTACGGCATGGGCGCGATGCTGGTGTTCGTCAAAACCATTGCGGAATTCGGGACCCCGGCAACGTTCGGTCGCCGCATCGGCTATTATGTAATGACCTCGGAAATCCACAAATATATTTCAAGCTGGCCCATCGATTTCGGTAAAGCGACCTCGCTGGCGTCAGTCCTGCTGTCGGTTTGTCTGGTGATGTGGTACATGCAGTCTACGATCAGCCGGAGGTTTACCTACCGTCTTGTCGGTGGCAAAGGTCAACGCTCCAAAAGATATTCGCTGCGCGGTAGCAAAGGCGCCGTCTGCGCTCTATACATCGGTTTGCTGCTGATATTGTCTGTCGGCATTCCTTATTTTTCTGTTATAGCGGCATCCCTGATGAAGCTTCGGGGAGCCGGATTGTCCTTGGATAATCTGACGCTTGCCCATTACAAGGAATTGCTGTCTTGGGGATCGGTCAGCCAGAAAGCGCTTGGTAACAGTCTGGGTCTGTCGCTTGCAGCATCTACGGTTGCCGTTCTGCTCGGTACCGGTTTTGCCCTGACGATAGGCAAGTCCCAGGCACGGATGCAGCGGGTCATTGATCTGTTAAGCCTCTTGCCGAATACGGTTCCCGGCATTGTAATGGTGGTCGGTTTGATCCTCCTCTGGAATGCGCCATGGATGCCGGTTACGCTCTACAATACCTACGGGATGGTCGTGCTGACGTACGTCGTGCTGTTCCTTCCATATACGGTGCAATACGTGAAGGCCAGCTTTACGCAGATTGACGGTACTCTGTTTCAGGCGGGGCAGGTATTTGGAGGGGGGCCTCTGCTTATACTGCGGCGGATTCTGCTACCGCTGATTATGCCCGGCATGCTAGCAGGATGGATCATGACCTTCACGATTGCGTCACGGGAGCTGGTCGGATCACTGCTCATTCTGCCGCCATCGATGCAGACATCGGCTACGTATATATTTGCCCAGTTTGAGCAGGGACAGGTATCTCTCGGGATGGCGATGGCTGTCGTCTCCGTCGGCATGACGGTGCTGCTGTTACTGCTGGTAGAAGCTATGAATTCTAAAAGAAAGTGGAATGCATCATGATGAAACTGACAGTGTGGGGCGGTGCAGGCGAGCACGGCCGCTCCGCCTATTTACTAAGCGGCAGCCAGGTTCATTTGCTCCTGGATTGCGGCGTCAAGAAGGAAGGATCGGGAGACTATCCCATGATCCAGCAAGAACAGGTGCCGAAGCTGGATGCCGTGTTTCTGTCGCATGCCCACGAGGATCACTCGGTGGCGATTCCGCTCCTGTACCGCCTTGGCTATCAAGGGGAGGTATGGACTACCCGGGAGACGGCAGCGCAGTTAACGGCCTACTTTGCCTCCTGGAGGGAGTATACGGCAAGGGCAGGCGTGCAGCTCCCTTATATGGAGGAGGATCAGCTTGCGATCCGCTACCGGTACCTAGAGGAAGAGGCGGAGAAGTTGACATGGTTTGAAGGGCTTCCCGGCGTAGAGGTCATGTGGGGACGAAGCGGCCATATGGTGGGGGCTGTCTGGTTTCTGGTACAGGCTGAAGGAAAACGGATCTTCTATTCAGGAGACTACACATCCGAATCGCTGCTGCTTGAGGATGACAGCCCTGCGTTGGTAGAGAAGCCCTCTTCCATGCTGCTGGATCTGGCTATAGTGGATGCGGCTTACGGAACCGACGCTAATTCACAGGCCGATAAACTGAAGCAATTGGAACAAAAGATTGAGAGCACGCTGCAAACTGGCGGGAAGATATTATTACCGGTGCCGGCCGCCGGCCGAGGTCAGGAAATGATCCTATGGGCATACAGAAATTGGGGAAATGTGCCGATCGTGATCGAACCGCCGCTGATCGAAGGGATGAAGCGACTGCTTTGCCGTTCGGAGTGGCTTCGCAGCAAGGACTCCGATCAGGGAATGAGAGATCAGCTGGAGTCATTACTGAACCGGAACGATTGGATCATACCCGCTAGTGAGGCGGAACGCGAGTCCTTGCTCCAGAAACACGGGGCATCGCTATGGTTCGTAACCGATGGGATGATGCAGTCGAATCTTGCGCAGTGGTACTATCGCCAGATGTCCAGCGATACCCGGAATCTGGTTCTGCTCACGGGTCATGTTTCCAAAGGAACCTTTGGACATCGTCTCCTTCAACATCCGCAATCGTACGGTGCCTGCTCTGTCACGAAAATCAGGTATAAGGTACACCAGGGCCTGGCGGACGTGCGCCTGATGATAACCGGCGTTCCGGCACTGCATACCGTACTTGTCCATGCAGACAAAGGAGAAACGGACCGGTTACGAGCCTGTCTGACAGAGGAAGCACCGGATCCCAACCTTCACATTTATTCCATGTCGGCTGGTGAGGAAGTATATTTCTAGACGTGATTAGAGAACCTTTATCGCTCCAGCGATAAAGGTTTTTTGGTGGAATGGATGTTGTGTGTTTAGATGTAGGTGAAGTTGGTGAAGGCTGTAATGAACAGTTATAAAAATAAATTAGTACCAAGTACTAGTACTTGGTGATATAATAGTTATAAACTTGGAGGTGTGAATGATGAGCCAATCAAAGTCAAGAATGACGGCGATCGGGACCTATGTTCCTGAACGGATATTATCCAATGCGGATTTAGAGAAGATGGTTGAAACGAGTGATGAGTGGATTGTGCAGCGAACAGGCATGAGGGAACGACGGATTGCTGCCCCGCATGAGTACGTGTCGGATCTTGCCATAAAGGCTGTAGAGGATATGGTTGATCGGTACGGCGTTACCGTGCGGGATGCCGATATGATTCTTGTGGCCACAAGCACGCCGGAGTATTCTTTTCCCAGTACAGCTTCCCGGGTGCAATCGAAGCTGGGCATTGCAAGCACGGGTGCGCTGGATCTGAATGCCGCTTGTGCGGGATTTGTATATGCACTCCAGATGGCTGACGGATTAATATCCGGAGGAGCCTACCGTAAGATTCTGGTTATCGGTGCAGAGACGTTATCGAAGATTACGGATTACACCGACCGAACGACATGCGTATTGTTTGGGGATGGCGCCGGTGCCGTATTGTTGGAGAAAGATGAGGAATCCCCAAGTGTGATAGCTTCCGTATCGGGAACCTTTGGCGAAGGCGGCATCCATCTGTATAAAACAGCCCTCTCGGAGCAAATGGACGGCATGGATTTAAAGAGCGGCTGTCTTGTTCAAAATGGCCGTGAAATTTATAAGTGGGCCATTCGGAACATTCCGGACGGTGTCCGCAGCCTTTTGTCCAAAGGGGGCATGACCGCAGAAGAGGTGGATTGGTTTGTCCCGCATAGCGCCAATCTTCGCATGATTGAAGCGATTAACGAGCGGGGGCCATTTACAATGGACCGCACCTTAACCAGCGTCGAGTACCGCGGAAATACGTCGGCAGCCTCCATTCCGCTTGCACTTCAGCTGGCGGTGGATGAAGGACGGCTGAAAGCGGGAGACCACGCCCTACTCTACGGGTTTGGCGGGGGAATGACCTATGCCGGCTCCATCGTAAAATGGACGATATAAAATCGTGACATGAAAACGATGGAACGAACCACCGATCATGGAGAAGCGGATGACTCCGGAGGAAGCGGGACTCACAGCAATGGTCCACGAACCGGAGGAATAATCCGACTGACGAAGTGCTGATCCAACGCGAGAGATTCATCATGTTAATCCATAAGACCGCTATCGACATTCGATATGCGGTTTTTTTGCGATTTTTGGATAATCGAACCTGAATCGTAATAAATTCAACCCAAATTCGAAAGTTTACCACCTCAAAATTTGGCGCCGCTTTCATTAGACTAAAGAAGAAAAATACGTTCCATGGAAGAGGGGTAGAACAATGAAAAGGTTTAAGTCATGGAGCTTGCTGCTCCTGAGTATCATCATGGTGTTCACGCTGGCCGCATGTGGAGGCGGAGGCGGTAACGGAAGCAGTACGGCTGAATCTCCGGGGGGAGGCAGCAGCAACGAAGAGACGGACAATACGAAAGAAGGAACCGAGTCCACAGAGAAAATCGAGCTCTCCTTCTGGTCGCTGGGAACGACCAACTATGAGGATCTGGCGAAGGAATATACGAAGGAGCATCCGAACATTACATTCAAATTCCAGAATACGTCGGACCAAACTGCGCACCACAACAATCTGACGACGGCATTGTCCGCAGGCTCTGGCGCACCCGATATTTTTCAGCTGGAAATCGCCTTCATGGAGCGCTTCATCAATAACCAAGATAAGTTCTATAACCTGTACGACCTGGGCGCCAAAGACTTAGAGGGCAACTACCTGGAGTGGAAATGGAAGCAGGCCACATCGGTTGACGGCTCCTTCCAACTCGGTCTGCCTACAGACATCGGCCCTACGGTCGTCTATTACCGTACGGATCTGGCTGAGCAAGCCGGACTGCCGACCGATCCGGACGGATTTAGCGCAGCGATTGACTCATGGGACAAATTCGCCAGCGTGGCCAAGGAGTTCACAAGCAAAACAGGAAAACCGTTCGCCGACTTGACGGACCTGGTATACAACGGGGTGCGCGACCAATCTCCGGATCAAATCTACTTCAACAAAGAGGATGGCTCCTTTATCGGAGATACGAACCCGCAAGTGAGGAAAGCTTACGACTTTACGGTAAAAGGAATTCAGGAAGGCTGGATCGGCAACTGGATCCTGTGGTCTCCTGAATGGCAAAAAGCGATCAACGACGGCGACTTTGGCGTCATGCTCGGCCCGGCTTGGATTGCCGGTACCATCCGCAATGCGAAGGACACCGCAGGCAAATGGCAGATTGCCCAGCTTCCTGAAGGAGCAGGCAACTGGGGCGGTTCGTTCCTGACCCTGCCAAAGGAAGGCAAGCATTCGAAGGAAGCCTACGAATTTATCTCGTGGGTGCTTAACAAGGAGAATCAGTTGAAATCGTTCAAGGACAGCGGCTTGTTCCCGTCCATCCCGGCGGTATACAGCGAGCCTTCGTTCACGGAAGAGAAGGACGAATTCTTCGGCGGCCAGGTGATTTCCGAAGCGTATGCCAAATCGGCGGAACGCATCAAGCCGGTTTACTACGGACCGCTTCATGACCAGACCGACACGATCATCAAGAACGCGCTCAAAAACGTGCTGGAGAAAAAGGCCGACCCGCAAAAAGAATGGGAAAGCGCAATGAAGCAAATCAAGACGCTGGTCGATCGCAGCTAGGTTAAACAGACGGATCATTCCAGCTAGCCCGTTATATCCAATAACCGTCCGAACCCGAGAAGGGATAAAGCGCCCTTCGCTCGGGTTCGGATTTATCCTTACCTACCTGGAGGTGCATCATGGCTGACACAGCAACGGCAGAATCGCCGCAGCCGGTGCCGCAAAGGCGGCGCTTGTTGACGGAGACCGTGCGAAGCCGGTTTACGGCTTATACGTTCATATCGCCATTTTTCATATTGTTCGCAATTTTTGGTCTGTATCCGATTCTTTTTACCATCTATTTGTCTTTCTTCAAATGGGACGCGCTCGGACCGATGAAATACGTCGGCTTCAAGAACTACGAGCTGATTACAAGCGACCCGACCTTCTGGATCGCGTTTAGCAACACACTCATTATGGCTTTGATGGGAACCGTGCCGCAGCTGATTGTGGCCTTATTTGTGGCGGTTATGCTCAACTCGGCCTTGAACAAATTCAAGAACGCGTTCCGCATTCTGTATTTCATGCCGAACATCACCTCCATCGTTGCCGTGACGCTCGTGTTCAGTACGATGTTCGGCAACAACGGGATGGTCAACTGGCTCTTGAACACCTTCGGTGCGGAAAGCGTACCGTTCAACTCCGGCTGGTGGGGAGTCAAAATCGCGATATCGACCATGGTTATGTGGCGGTGGATGGGTTATAACGCCATCATTTTTCTGTCGGGGCTGCAGAGCATTCCGACCGACATTTATGAAGCGGCCAAAATCGACGGCGCTACCAGAGGCCAACAGCTGCTCTATATCACGCTGCCGCTTCTTCGGCCATTTATTCTGTTTGTTACCTTGGTATCAACGATCGGCGCGCTCCAATTGTTTACGGAGCCTTATGTATTCCTTGGTCAGTCCGGCACGGGCTCTACGCGTCAGGAAGGGGTAACGATGGTCACTTATCTGTATAATGAAGCATTTAAGAACGGATTTTTCGGTACGGCAGCGGCAACGGCGGTCCTCTTGTTTATCGCCACCATTCTATTCTCGGTATTAAATATGATGCTGGGCCGCGAAGGTAAAGATACGGGAGGTAAAAAAGCATGAGCACAGTCGCCATAAGCCGAAAAAAACCGGATGAACCCGGTGTTGTCGCTAAATTTTTCTTCTACCTCTTCATGATCCTTGGCGCGCTGGTCTCGATCTTCCCGTTCTACTGGATGTTTGTTGTGGCTACCAATGATAAGGATGCGGCATTTCATATTCCGCCGCTGCTTACGCCCGGCACGCAGTTTCTGGATAACTTCGCGCGCGTGCTGGAGCGAACGGACTTTTTCAGGGCATTGATGAACTCGGTCGTTGTGTCTACATCCGTGACCTTGTCCGTTGTGTTCCTCTGTACGCTGGCGGGTTATGCTTTTGCCAAGTATGAGTTCCCGTTGAAGAAGACGCTGTTTGTCTTTGTCATTGCCACGATGCTTGTGCCTGCCCAACTGGGCGTGCTTCCACAGTACGTCATCATGGCCAAGCTCCACTGGATCGACAGCTACAAAGCGCTGATCGTGCCCGCCATGGTCAATGCCTTCGGCATCTTCTGGATGCGGCAGTACATCGCTTCCGCCGTTCATACCGAGCTGATCGAAGCGGGGCGGATTGATGGCGGCGGACATTTCCGGATTTTCTGGAACATAGCTATTCCTGTGGTAACACCGGCGATGGCTACACTGGGAATTCTGAATTTCATGAATGTGTGGAATGATTTCTTCTGGCCGCTCGTCGTATTGAAAAATAGAGAAAATTACACCATTCAAATTGCGCTGCAGCAATTGTTCACCAATAAGGACGGCCTTGATTTCGGGATGATCATGTCCGCTACCTTCACGGCTACGCTGCCGCTTCTCATTGTGTTTCTATTGTTCAGCCGCTATGTCATCGCGGGTCTGACATCAGGCGCGATAAAAAGTTAACATGCGGGGTGATGTCCTACAAGGAATGCGGACTGCCATGAAGAATAATAGACATAGTAGAGTGGAGGGAGGAAGGATCCATGAAACTCCGCCGAAAGATATTGCTGGCTATTATTCTTCTGGTCTTCATTCCGGTCATCGCGCTGGGCGGGGTATCCTATTACAGCTTTTCGGGTGCGATGGAGAAGAAGTCGAATGATTTTTACTGGATCTCGCTTCTGGAAACGGATCGGAAGCTGAAGTTCGCCTTGAATGAAATCACGACGATTTCGAACTCGGCGATCACCCAGCAGTCGGTTCAGCAGATGCTGAAGCAGCCGGAATACGCGGTTACCTACGAGCAGCGGCAGGAGATCAACAATTTGATCAATCATCCGATGATTTCGTCGTTTGCCTTTTATTCGAACGACCAATTGCTATATCATACGAATGGCGGAATGGAGCCTCAGGAGCTGAGGCAGCAGGACTGGTATGAAGCGGTGGAGAAGGCGGAAGGGCGCCCCGTATGGGTCGGTCCCGGCGAGAACGGCTCGGCAGCATCCGGTTCTCCCGTTTTGATTCAATCCAGAGTCATTAAGGATTATTACTCGCTGGAGGATATCGGAACGATCGTGATTTATGTGAAGCCGGATCTGCTCGATCAGGTGTTCTGGGAGGCGGCAACGCTGAAGCAGGGAGATATTTTGCTGGTCAACAAGCAGGGTCGGATCGTGTTCAGCAAGTCAGGCGGGCACATCGGGGAGCGGACGGCATTCCCGTTTCTGTCGGATAGCTATACGAATGGAAAAGGCTATTATATCGATCAATATGCAGATGAAAAATCGCTGATCACGTATTCTCCTTCTCACAATAAAGAATGGTTTCTGGTCGCCATCACACCAAGCAAACTCATCTCGGCCGAATCGGTCTCGATTCGTAATCTGGCCTTGATTCTGGGATTGATCTCGCTCGTGTCGGCATTTCTGTTCGACCGTTTTTTTGTGCGCAGAATGGTGCGCAGCATCATCAGCGCGGTGAACGGGATGAAGCGCGTTAAGCAGGGCATCTTCGTTCCGATCCCATCGCATAAAGTGGCGGAGGACGAGACGGATCTGTTAATTGACGGCTTTAACCGGATGAGCACGCAGATTCAGGAGCTGATCGGACAGGTCGAGACGGAACAAGCACGGAAAAAGGAAGCGGAGATGCAGGCGCTGGTCGCTCAGATCAATCCGCATTTTATATACAATTCACTGGAATCGATTAATTCGATGGCCGTACTTCAGGGAAACAAGGATATCAGCAAGATGGTGGTCTCCCTTGGTAAGCTGCTTCGCATCAGCATCAGCGAGCATCATGAGCTCATACCGGTTAGCATGGAGCTGGAACATGTCCAGCATTATATGCGGATACAGAAATTCCGATTTGAGGAAAAATTCGATTACGGCATTGAGCTTCCGAATGAACTGAGGCACTACGTTACACAAAAGCTGATTATTCAGCCGATTGTTGAGAACGCTTTATATCACGGGATTGAGCCGATGGAGGAAAGCGGATTGATCTCAATCAGGGTGTCCGAGGACGGCGAGGATATCGTGATCGATGTAGAGGACAACGGTCCGGGCTTTGATCCGGAAACGCTGATCAAGCTATGGAATACGGACCCGGGACAACTAAAGAAGTATCGCGAGAACGGAGTCGGTCTGAAGAATGTACATGAAAGGCTGCGGATCCGGTTTGGCAGCCGTTACGGATTGATGATCTGTTCCTCGCCCGGTTACGGCTCCTTGATACGAATCCGAATACCGAAAATACTGACATGACAGGGGGTGCTGCAGAGTGAGATGGTTTTGGAATTGGGGCTGGATTGTCGGATATGCCACTCTGTTGGCGCTGTCTGTCGCGTGGGTTACGGTGCAGAGTCAGGGACCGGCCCGGGAGGAACAGCCCGAGAAAATTACGCTGACGTTTCGGCATTTCTGGAACAAGGAGCATGACAGACCGGTGCTGGCCATATTCGAGAGCATTGTTCGCACGTATGAGAAAGCGCATCCAAATGTAAAGGTGAACTTTGAAAGCATCGATCAAACGATTCACCGGGAACAAAAGCTGAAGAGCGAGATGGTCACCGGTACGCCGCCGGATATGTTTGTCCTATTCGGCGGAGCCGAGATCGTGCCCTATGCAAGATCCAACCGGCTGATGGATTTAACGGATTTTTTGCAGGATACCGGTCTGAAAGAGCAATTCAAGGATCTGCACCATTGGACCTTCAACAATCGGATTTACGGCCTGCCTTTTGAGGGACACGCGGAGCCGATCTATTATAATCGGGCTTTATTCCGGCAGCTGGACCTGGAGCCTCCGAAGACGCTGGATGAGCTGATTGAGGTGATTCGGAAGCTTCGCGAGAACGATATCATTCCCTTTGCGCTTGGGAACGAAGACCGCTGGCCGGCAGGGATTTTTGCGCATTATTTCATGGATCGGTACGCGGGCCCGGAGCTGATTGACCGGCTGGTTGAAGGAGAGGATCAGGTCAGCTTTGTGCATGAGTCGTATTTGGAGGCGTTTGAGCAGCTGGAGTCGTGGATCAACGCAGAAGCGTTCAGTCCGAACGCAAATGAAATTTCCACGGAAGAAGCGATAGCCCAGTTCACCGAAGGGAAGGCAGCGATGTATCTGAACGGCAGCTGGGATATCACGCTGTTCCGGAATGAGGATCATCCGGATTTTCAGAATGAGGTAGGCGTCATTCCCTTTCCGTCCCTTCTTCCTGGCGAAGAACGGTCCTTGGCAGGCGGATATACGATTGGCATCGGGCTGTCATCGGATTTGGATGAGTCAAAAAAGCAAGCGGCTTTGGAACTGCTGGGCATGTTCTATACCCCAGAGGTGCAGACACGGCTGGTGTATGAAGGGCTCCGCGTTCCTTCGATGAAGATTGCCTATGATTCAAACAAAACCGGGCCGGTGTTTGCCCAGGTCACGGAATTGATGGAGGAATCCACGAGTACGTTTCTGCCATACGATAACAAGCTGTCACCTGAGGTGAACCGTTTATTCCTTAAAGTGATTGAGGATATGATTGGAGGACGGACGCAAGCTGCCGCCGCACTGGAACAGATTCAGAAGTCCTCGGTGCGCTATTGGCAGCTAAGGCGAAACACAGTGCCGGAGTAACCAAAAGAGACAAGGGGGAACGTCATGGGCGGATCGGACGGTAAATTCAGAGTCATTCTGGTCGATGATGAGCCGATCATTCTGCGCAGTCTAAGGGCAGCCATTCCCTGGGATGAGCTGGATCTGGAAGTCGTTGGGGAGGCCAAGACAGGGGACAGCGCTCTGAAGCTGGCGCGTGAAGTGTCGCCGCATATGATCATTAGCGATATTCGGATGCCGGGAATGGATGGCATTACACTCATGAAGGAGCTGAAGGCGGATCAGGCGCGGCGGATCATTATTTTTATAAGCGGGTACGGTGAATTCGAATACGCAAGGGAAGCGCTACGCGAAGGGGCATTCGATTACTTGCTGAAGCCGATCGATCATGATGAGCTGACGGAGACGATAGCCAAGGCGGCCAGAGCCCTGGAGAAGCAGATTGCGGATGACCAAATGCTGCACTCGATCAAGGTTTTATCGCTGCTGGCCCGGGAGAGGATGCTGACGGAATTCATCGAGGGGAACCGAAGCCCCTTGCAGCATATGCAGTGGCTGGAGGACAGCGAGCTGGAGCATGGATACACGATGGCCGTCATTCAATTGGATCATTACTTGCGGCTTAACGAGTCATGGAGCATGGACGAGAAGCGCCTGTGGCTGTTTGCCGTACGGAACGTCCTCGAGGAATGGTCCTTGCAGCATGGCGGGTTAACGGTATTTCCTTTCCGCAGCGGGGAATGGGTGCTGCTGTTTCCGAACCTGACGAGAGAGCGGCAGGAGGTCATCGGCCGGGATCTGGTGCAATTGATCAAGCGGAATACGAAGCTGTCCTGCTCGGTCGGCTTCAGTCCCAGCATGGCCGGGATTGACCGCTTGGGAACGGCTTATGAGACGGCGGTCCGCGCGTTATACCAGCGGTTCTATTCCGGGGAAGAGGGGGTGTTTGTCGGGACTCCCGATTCCGTCATGGAAACGGCCAGCGAAGCGAAGTATCCGAAGCATCTCGAGTCGCTCATGGTGGAAAGCATCCGCACGCTTCACAAGGAGCGGCTGTTGGAGCTTTTTGACGAGACCAAGGCTTATATCGAGGAGCATGCCTTCAGCCGGGAAATGACCGAGCGGGTGCTTCTGGAGATGAGTGTCGTGCTGTATCGGCAGTTTGAGCATATGAAGGTGCTGTTTGAGTGGTCACTGGAGGAATTGCTGCAGGAGCTTTATGCATCTGGCACCCTTCAGCAGCTGATGGATGTCATTAAAAGCCATTTCAGCAAATGGATTGCCGAGAGCCGGTCGGGGCAGGCCAAGGACAATGTCCAGGCCGTTATGGGTAAGGCCAAGGATTATATTGCGGAAAATTATCAGAAGGATCTCAGCATTGAAGAGGTTTCGGAGCTGGCGGATTTGAGCATCAGCCATTTCTGTACCCTGTTTAAGGCCACAACGGGATATACGTTTCTGGAGTACTTAACGGAATGCCGGATCGAGAAGGCCAAGAGCATTTTGCTGAATACGGATGTGAAGGTATACCAGGTAGCGCCCCTGGTAGGGTATCAGGATCCTCGATATTTCACGCAGGTATTCAAGAAAATAACAGGGAAAACGCCCTCCGAGTATCGCGAAGAGGCGATATCCAAGACATAAAGAGGCTTATGCCTTGTTCGTGGTGTTAATGGGCCAATCCTATGAGGATAGGTTTCAGTACAGCAGGGAATGAATAACAGATCCATTTTTTCCGGGTTTGATCAGGGAAAAAGGGAGTTCTGTTATTTTTATTTTAAATATCTTAATATTAAGACTTGACGATTTAAGGTTTAAATACTAAACTGAGATTAAGCAACAGATACACAAGATAAGTTAAAGAAGCAAGGATGAAGCTGCTTTTTCGAATAAGGCGTTTAACCAAACAGGACAGGTGCCTGGGATGGTTAACATGCTATTAATAACGAATAAATCATATAGATGGAGGTTGAAGTCATGAAGTTTAAAGGAATTCATCACGTATCCGCGTTAACGGCTGCGGCTTCGCGCAACTTCGAATTTTATACAAAGGTGCTTGGCATGCGTTTGGTTAAGAAAACGGTGAACCAGGACGATGTGTCGGTCTACCATCTGTTTTATGGCGACGAAAAAGGAAACCCCGGGACGGAGCTTACCTTCTTCGAAATTCCGATGGCCGGCCGGACCCGTGAGGGAAACAACAGCATCTCGGCAACATCCCTTCGCGTGCCCAGTGACCGCGCTTTGGAATACTGGACCCGGCGGCTGGGTGAGCACGGGGTAGAACGCGAGGAGATCAAGGAACGTGCCGGCCGATTGACACTTCTCTTCAGGGATTTCGAGGGCCAGCGCATCATTCTGGTTTCGGATGAACATAATGAGGGAGTTCCTGGGGGCATCCCGTGGGAAAAGGGTCCGGTTCCGGTGGAATACGCCATTATCGGTTTAGGTCCGGTGCAGCTAACCGTGCCTAATCCAGTGCAGACCGTGAAAGTATTGACGGAGCTGATGGGCTTCCGTTACAAAGGTCAGTATGCTTCGCCTGTAGACGGGCAGCCGGATATCCTTGTTTTTGAGACAGGGGAAGGCGGAACGGGAGCGGAAGTGCACGTGGAGGAACGAACGGACCTTCCGCAGGAGCGGCTTGGCCGCGGCGGCGTTCATCACGTTGCATTCCGCGTTGAGGATGAGGAGGAGCTCCGGTCCTGGATTGATCGGATTGGCGATGTTGGATTTTCGAATTCGGGATTTGTCGATCGTTTCTACTTCCGTTCCTTGTATTTCCGAGAGCCTAACGGTATTTTATTCGAGGTGGCCACCGACGGCCCGGGCTTTGACACGGATGAGCATATCGATCATCTCGGCGAATCCCTCGCGCTGCCGTCGTTCCTGGAGCCGAAGCGGGAACAGATTGAAGCCAACCTAAAACCTCTCCATACCATTCAATAATGATGGCTCATATCAACGAACCAAAGAGCACCAGGCAAGCCTTCATTTTGAGGGATTTGCCTGGTGCTTTTTTATAGATATCAGAAAGTATAAACTTCGAAGCTGGACTTCCTGATATCGCAAGAAAAACTTTTTTTAACTGCGGTCTGTCATCTGCGAAAGTACGTCGGTAGGCGTTTTTCTTATGATCTATTCATATAGCCGTGAAATGGCTTTTGCGGCTGTGCTGACATGCTCGCGCAACTCTTGTGGAGCAATCACCTCGATTTCCGCTCCGCAGCTTAGAAGAAATGCCGAAGCCGATTCCAAGGTGTTGAATTCCAAATCGGCCGCAATCCACCCGTCGAGCTGGCTCTCCATGTCGCATCGGATTATTTTTACGTATCGCTCCCGCTCAAAGCGTTTGATCAGAGAAACGGTCATTCGAACCTGTGCCGGATACTGCGGGAGATTCTGCATGAACCGTGCCAGCGACTCCTCCCAATACTCAGCTAGATTAAAATCAGCAGGGCGCTCGAAGGGTTCCTCGGACATGACGGCATCCACGATTCTCGATACACGGTAGGTTCGCAGCTCGCCTTCGGATTCCGCGACCACATACCAGGTGCTGCGTTTGGCAACCAGCCCCAGCGGATGAATGATTCTTTCGACCCGCTCCTCCCCCTTCATATATTGGATTCGGATGATCCGATCCAGCCATAGCGCCTCCTGAAGCACGGTAAGATACGGATGAGATTCACGGTAGGAGTGCCAGCCTGCGCCATCAATATGGATTTTCTCCCGAATGATTTCGGCGTCCTGCCGAATGGAGCGCGGGGAAGAGGCCAACAACTTCTGATAAGCTGCATCAAACTGCTTGCGGATTCCCAAATCCCCGATCAGCGGGCTGTGACTGGAGACCAGCAGGGAGATAAGCTCGTCAGGCGTCATCCCGGTCAGGTTCGTTCGATAGCTCTCCTCCAGCACCCAACCGCCGAGGGAGCCTCTTTCCGCATAGACGGGAATACCCGCCGAGCTTAAGCTTTCCATATCGCGTATGATCGTTCGTTCCGATACCTCAAGCTGCTCCGCCAAATACCGGGTATTCTTCTTACCTCCGTTCTGGAGCATCAGCATAATGGACAATAGACGATCCGCCCTCAAGTCATGTCACCTCTTTAATATCTGTAGAAGATAATTGTATTGTAGCACGTATATAAGACAAGGGATGTCATATATGACTGATACGATAAGGATGTTGAGAAAATCAGTATACAGGTTGGAGGTCTCGCTATGAATAAGAATGATCATAAGCCATTGCAAGGAAAAGTAGCCGTCGTTGCCGGGGCGACCCGAGGGGCTGGCCGCGCCATTGCGGTGATGCTGGGCGCCGCTGGGGCAACGGTGTATTGTACAGGACGGAGCGTACGGGGTCAGGTATCGGATATCAAACGGTCTGAGACGATAGATGACACGGCGGATATGGTGACGGATCGAGGCGGAATCGGCATCGCCGTGCAGTGTGACCATACGGTGGAGGAGCAAGTAAAGGCATTGTTTGAACGGATTCGCGAGGAGCAGCAAGGACGGCTGGACATCCTTGTCAATGATATATGGGGAGGCGAGAACCTCACGCACTGGAATATCCCGTTCTGGGAGCAGTTTCTGTCCGATGGATTGCTGATGCAGGAACGAGCGGTTACCACGCACATGATCACAAGTTATTACGGTGTTCCGCTTATGGTGGAGAACGGCGGGGGATTGGTCATTGAGGTTACGGATGGATCTACGTATCGGTATCGCGGGAATTTGTATTACAGCCTGGCAAAAATTTCGGCGATCCACCTGGCTGCAGCCATGGCGGAGGAGTTGCGTCCCTATCAGGTAACGGCACTGTCCGTTACGCCGGGATTTCTGCGTTCCGAACAAATGCTGGATCACTTTGGCGTGAAGGAAGACAATTGGCAGGATGCCGCAGCGCAAGATCCGCATTTCATCGAGTCGGAGACCCCCTATTTCCTGGCGCAGGGCATTGCGGCGCTTGCAGCCGATCCGAATGTTGCCGACAAGAGCGGCAAGGCGCTAACCAGCTGGGATTTATCGGATGAATACGGGTTTAGCGACATCGATGGACGCAGGCCGCATTGGGGCAATTATGCGAAGAAGCAAGGACTTCCTCTTTCTTAAAAAAGAAAGGGGAGCATATAAAACAGGGTAGCCTACCGCCATGATGGCGAATAGGTCACCCTGTTTTGTTGTGGATTTTATCGGTTCATTCGCGAATCCCGTTGTGTGATCCGAATCGTGCAGTTGCCGGTAACTCGCATCATGAAAGCCAAGAATCCATGTCAATCAAGTTAGGAACGGCCGCGTCTCATCGAACCCATGATCAGGCTGACGATAAAGACAAGCACGACGGCACCGATCAGAGCAGGCAGGATGAAGAATCCTCCCATTTCCGGTCCCCAAGATCCAAGCAGAAGTCCACCCAGCCAAGCGCCGACAAAACCAGCAATGATGTTACCGATGATACCGCCGGGAATGTCTCTGCCCATAATCAAGCCTGCAATCCAACCAATGATACCACCAACGATTAATGACCAAAGAAAACTCATTGTTAATCACCTCGTATAAGTTATAGTTGTTTGTGCCTTACTATTAACCAAAGACGTGACTTTTAAACCGGATGATGACGAAATCACTTTTTTCCAGCAGACGAAATACCATGACATTCTTTGATAAATGCCGGGCTTTTGATTATGCTTGAATTATTCTGAGGTTGAAAATAATAAAGGAGCTGGCATGGGACTCATGGTTGAGAAATGGACAGAAGAATATACGATTCAATCGGTTGATGCGGATTTTAAAGGGAATTGCCGTTGGTCCTCGCTGCTCAGTATTTTGCAAAGAGCGGCTGACCGGCACATAGAGGCGCTCGGGATCAGTCGCGAGGAGATGATCGAGCGGGGAATGGGCTGGATGCTGATTACGCTGGAGCTTGATATGCGGCGGATGCCAAGGGATATGGAAACCGTATATGTTGACACCTGGAGCCGCGGGTCTAAAGGAGCGCTGTGGCATCGGGATTATCGAATAAAGAACGGCGATGGCGAAATGCTGGGCGAAGCCCGCTCGGTATGGGCGCTCGTGGATATTCATAAACGGAAAATTCTGCGTCCGTCCATGTTTCCATTCGAGGTGCCGATCGGTGAGGAAACGGTTGGGGAACTGCCAAGCAAAGCCGTATTGCCGGAGGGAGTACAGCTAGATGAGGCGTATACGTACATGGTCCGGTACAGTGGAATCGATACGAATGGTCATTTGAATAATGCCCGTTATGCGGACCTGTGCTTTGACGTGCTGGATGAGCAGGAGCTTCGGGGAGGGCAAGTGACCGGCTTCAAGATTACATATCATAACGAGGCCAGGCTGAAGGATACGATGCTGATCAAGCGTTCGGTCGGAGAGAACAATCGGGTGTATGTGCAGGGCATATCGCCGGACGGGACCAACTTTTTTGAAGCGGCTATCGTTAGGGAAACATAAACCATCAGGCGAATTCTTTTCGGAAGGGAAAGAGCGGCCTGACGCTTCATGGAGGGAGAACGGATGTACAAAATCATGATCGTTGAGGATGACCCCAAGCTGGCGGGGCTGCTGCAGTCGCATATCGAACGGTACGGAAATGAGGGGAAAATTATCGAGGATTTCGATCATGTGCTGGAGCAATTTCACGAGATAAAGCCGCATATCGTTCTGCTCGACGTGAATCTGCCAAGTTTTGACGGATATTATTGGTGCCGACAGATCAGGTCCGTATCCACCTGTCCGATTATTTTCATATCCGCTCGGAACGGGACCCCCGATCAGTTACGGGCGCTGGAGAACGGCGCGGATGATTATATCACCAAGCCGTTTGCTTATGATATCGTCATCGCCAAAATCCACAGCCAGCTGCGCCGCGTATATGGCGATTATGCGGCAGCATCCGCCGAGCGTACGATTGAGAAGGACGGGCTGGTCCTGTATCCCGAACGGATGGAGCTGAATCTCGAGGACCGGACATCGATACTCACGAAAAAAGAAACGATCCTTCTGGAGACGCTGCTGAGCCGGAGCCCCCGGCTGGTCACGCGCGAGACGATTCTGGAGAAGCTGTGGGATGATACGTTCGTTGACGATAATACGCTCAGCGTGAATATTAACCGGGTGCGCAAACGGCTTGCGGAGTTAGGGATTGAGAATGCGCTGGAAACGATCCGCGGCTCGGGGTATCGGCTGCACACGGTTTGGAAGAGGTAAGGGAAGGCTATGAAAAAGCTGTTTTGGCGTGAGCAACTGCCCTTGATTCTATTTACGGTCGCCGCGTTGTTCGTGGTGCTGCTCGTATTCTGGTATGACGGTTATGATCATCCGGTGACAGCGGCTTATGCCGTTTCCCTCGGTCTGACCATTCTGGGCGGATACCTGGCATTCCGGTACTTCACGCACCGGGATTTCTATGAGCGGCTGTCGCAGCCCATCAGGTCGCTGGAGGAATCGATCAAGCATAATGAATCGGCCCCACTGCCTACGGCCCTTAGCGAGCTGATGGAAGAGCAGTATCGTCAATACCGTACGGTCATGGAAGAGTGGGAGCGCCGACGGAAAGAGCATATGATCTTCATGAATCAATGGGTGCATCAGATGAAAACGCCGCTGTCCGTTATTGAGATGATCACGCAAGAGGATGATAACGACGCCTTCAAGAGTATATCCGAAGAGTCTGATCGGATTCGGCGCGGGCTTGAGATGGTGCTCTACATGTCCAGGCTTGAAACCTTTGAACAGGATTTCAGCGTGGAGCCCGTGAAGCTTTATCAGATTGCAGTCGAAACGGTCCACGAGAACAAGCGCTACTTTATTCACAGTCATGTGTATCCGGAAGTGCGAATAGACTCGGACCTCACCGTCCAGACGGATGCCAAGTGGCTTCGGTTCATCATGCTGCAGCTGCTGTCCAACGCCATCAAATATTCCGCCGGTACCGGGCTGAAAGTGACGATCCAAGCCCACCGGAGCGAGGATCGCCGCCATGTTGTGCTGGAGATCGCGGACCGGGGGATGGGCATACCCAAATCCGACATGAAGCGGGTGTTCGACCCGTTCTATACCGGGGAAAACGGACGCAAGCTGAAGGAATCCACCGGCATGGGCTTGTATCTCGTCAAGGAGGTCGTCCATAAAATGAACCATCGAATCGAGCTGGAATCCGAGCCGGGGAGAGGAACAACCGTGAGGTTGATTTTCTCGGGGTGAGGACTCGCAATAAAGAGTCCTGTTGGCGTCTGACTGGCGAAGGCTATGACCTCAAGTAAGGTTGCTGGCTGTTTAGGAACAAGATAACAGTATGGATTTAGGTGCCGAGTAGGGGCAGGGATTGAATTCAGTTAGGGTGTATTAAAGTTGTAAGTTAGTATTAAGCAAATCTAACCTTATCTCGCGCTGAGAATGTTTGATTAAACATTATGATGCCTTTGAGATAAGGTTCTTTCTTTTGTTTTAAATCATGAGTAGGTATCGGCACACACCAGCGAAAGAGGACGAAACGATTCCGAAGAAGCGAAAGCGGTCGCCTTTGCACCCGAATTTTCACCTCAGGGTAATCGTTCAGAAAATTTGGGGGCAACAGCGATCGTAGGAACGTTACGTACTTGGAGCGGTCTGAAGAAGCACAGAAGTTACGTAATCGAAAGCAGTCTAGAGAAGCGCAAGGTGACGTACTCGAAGCGTCCTAGAGAAACGTACAAGATGCATTCAGAACGCCTTAGCGTAATCAGCTGTAGATTTGTCATTTAGTGCACCAATCTTACACCTATGTAAGATTGGTGAAAGAGTGATCGATAGGAGAAGCTCCGGGGATGCTATACACTAACCTTACAAAATCGAAATAACGAAGGTGAGGTTTACAAGATGGAAATACTAAACGTGCGCAATCTGGGCAAGGTCTACAAAGCCGCGGTGTCCCACGAGGCGCTTTCCAATATCAATTTGAGCATCAACGAAGGGGAGTTCGTTGGCATTATGGGGCCTTCCGGCAGCGGGAAAACGACGCTGCTTAACATGATATCCACCATCGACCGTCCCACGTCCGGGGAGATCACCATCGGCGGGGAAGATCCGTTCCGTTTATCCCAGGATAAACTCGCCATGTTCCGCCGCCGTAAGCTTGGATTTGTCTTTCAGTCCTTCAACCTGCTGAATACGCTGACAGTCAAGGAGAACATCCTGCTGCCCTTGGCGCTGGACGGTGTGGATCTGGATGAGATGAACCGCCGGGTCGGCATATTAGCCGAGAAGCTGGGCATCACATCCATTCTGGACAAGCGGACGTATGAAATCTCGGGGGGACAGGCGCAGCGGACGGCTGTTGCACGGGCTATGATTCACGTACCGAAGCTGGTTCTGGCCGATGAACCGACGGGGAACCTGGACTCCAAATCGGCGCGCGACGTCATGGAAATTATGGACCGGAGAAACAAGGAAGACAACGTGACGATGCTGCTGGTCACCCATGATCCGGTTGCCGCAAGCTACTGCAATCGGGTGGTGTTTATCAAGGATGGACAGTTGTACAACGAAATCACGTACGGTGAGAGCCAATCGGCCTTTTATCAAAAAATCATCAATGTGTTATCGCTGCTGGGAGGTTCGGGACATGAATTTTCGCCAGTTCGCCATTAACAATGTCCTGCGCAGCAAGCGCACGTATATTGCCCATTTCCTGAGCAGTGCCTTCTCCGTCATGATTTTCTTTACTTATGGGCTGCTTTCGTTTCACCCGCAGCTGAAAGACGGCCTGGTCTCCTCCAGCGGTACCATGTCCATGCTGGGAACGATGGGCATGACGGTATCCCAGTACATTGTGTTTGTTTTTTCATTCTTCTTCCTGCTGTATTCGGTGGGGGCTTTCATCAAGGTCCGAAAAAAGGAGTTCGGCATTCTGCTGATTCTCGGCATGTCCCGCAAGCAATTGAACCGGATGCTGTTTATCGAAAATATATTGATTGGCGTTGCGGCGATCGTAGCGGGGATTGGGACGGGCATGCTGTTCTCCAAGCTGATTCTGTTAATCAGCGCCAAGCTGCTGGCTGTGGATACCGGACTTCCGTTTTATTTTCCGCTCGAATCACTGATCATCACGGCAGCGGCTTATGCCGTTTTGTTCCTGCTGATTGCGTTGTTCTCCTCGTTCATGCTGCGGAAGGGTACGCTGCTTGCGCTCGTGAAAGCGGAGGAAAGTCCCAAGCCGCAGCCTAAAGCCTCGCCTTGGCTGGCCGTGCTGGCTGTACTTTTGATTGGTGCCGGGTACGGCATGGTTATGGCTTTTGCGATTCTTCAAATCTTTAATTTTATTCTACTGCTTGGAGGGGTTGTTCTCGTTGTCATCGGCACGTATTTTCTCTTCACTCAGTTCAGCGTGTTCTTCATGCGGTACTTGCAGAAGAAAGAGCGATTCTTCTTCCGAAAAACCAATCTGCTGACGATCTCGGAGCTGCTGTACAGAATCAAGGACAATGCGGTGATGTTTTTCCTCGTTTCGGTCATTTCTGCATCCGCCTTTACCGGGATCGGCACAACGCTCGCGATCGGGGATCCGGGACTGTCGGCCATGGAGAACCCTTATGCCTATACGTATTCCATGTATGAAGAGGATGCGGACAAAGGGAATCGACATCTGGATATCATCAGGGAGGAGCTCAGAAAGAGCGGATTCGATTACAAGGAGGCGGAGGTTACCCCGATTTTCTCGGATAACGGGGTGAAGCTGATTAAGCTGAGCGAATATAACAGTCTCATTCAGTCGCTGGGTTACCCGGCAGAAACATTGAGGGATCTTGAAGGGATCTTGACTCCGGGAACAGTCTCGGAGAAGAACAGCTACCGAATCGATGGTCCCTTGAATGATCAGTTCGAAGTATTAATCGGCAAGAAATCGGAAACCGTAAAAGTGCTCAAAGCTGAAACGTTCATTGCTGTACCGGCAACCTACGGCGAGACGCTGGTCGTATCCGACCGTTTGTACGAGGATGCGTTCCAGGCACAACAGGATCAGGAGTACGGTTATGCGGCATACCATACGTATTACGTACAGGATTGGAAGAATACAGGGGATGTGTCCAGAACGATTCAGGATCGTCTCAACGAGAATGAAGACTACAGCTATTATCTAAAATCATTGTATTTGGATTGGAAAAGCGCCCAGCAGCAGAACGGGATCCTGCTTATGGTGAGCGGCTTGGTCGGCATCGTGTTTTTCACCTTCGCGGCAAGTTTTGTTTATTTCCGGCTATACGCGGATCTTGCCCGGGATGAACAGCAGTATCGCATGATAGCCAAGGTCGGTCTCAGCAAAAAAGAGCTTGGCACCATCATTACCAAGCAGCTTGTTATTATGTTCTTTCTGCCGATGCTGATTGCACTTATTCACAGCGGCGTTGCCTTCGTAGCCCTGCAGCAGCTGGTAGACTTCTCGATCGTAGGGCACAGTTTGAAGATTTTCATGTTCTTCCTGAGCATACAGATCATTTATTTCTTTATTACTCGCTGGCGTTATCTGGAGCGTCTCAACAAAATCATTCAGTAAAAATCGCCGTTTCTTCGTTGAAAAGTGCCAAAACGGGTATGTTATTACAAGAAGCACTTACAACGAGAAATGGGGGCGATTCCATAATGAATGACCACAGCATGTTAAAGACGGGTGCAGTAGAGCCCGAGGAGATTACGCCGGATATTCTATCCTTGCGCACCGTCATGGTAAACATCCAGATGATCGGTACGCCGGGAACCGAAGACTGGGTACTGATTGACACGGGACTCGGAAATTTTGAAGGCTCCATTGTGGAAGAAGCTGAGAAAAGATTCGGAAAGCCGCCGGTTTGCATCGTGCTTACACACGGCCATTTCGACCATGTGGGCAATGTAAAGGAGTTGGCCGATCGCTGGAACGTCCCCGTCTATGCTCATCGGGATGAACTGCCGTTCCTCACGGGAAAGGAAGATTATCCTCCGGGAGATCCGAGCGTAGGCGGCGGATTGATGGCCCGCGTTGCCCCGATGTATCCGAACAAAGCCATCGATCTGGGCTCCAGGATACAACCTCTGTCGGAGGACGGCAGCGTGCCGGGTCTTCCTGAATTCAAATGGATCCCGACACCGGGTCATAGCCCGGGCCATATCTCCCTTTTTCGTGAACGGGATCGAGTCCTCGTGGGGGGAGACGCGGTCATTACGGTGAAGCAAGAGTCGGCGCTTGCCGTCATCGGGCAGGAGAAGGAGCTGCACGGGCCGCCGATGTATTTTACCCCGGATTGGGATCTGGCGCGTGAATCGGTTCGCCGCCTGGCAAGCCTGAATCCCGGAATCCTGGTCACGGGGCACGGGGTCTCCATGCGCGGCGAAGAGCTAACGGCTTCGCTTGCGCGGTTGGCCCGGGACTTTGACCGTTTGGCCGTTCCCGAGCAAGGACGATATGTGGATAAGGATACGAATTGAATGAGAACGGATCTAATCATGCAATTCATGATATGAACGATTTATAGGCTGAACGAGACACCGTGAGGGCGATGACCTTACGGTGTTTTTCATATGAGGCGCTAGCGAAATGGTATGCAAAGAAAAGACAACGTTCGCGGTGGCAGAGTGTGGTTCAGGAGATACGATACATATCGAGTCAATGTGGACTTAAAACGCTAAAGTTCGCGGAAATCGCGTATTTTTTATTTTATGGATATAATTCTTATACTAGGCATGCGACAAGATCTTATATTCATAGCTACGGAGCCTAAGAACTTTAAATATTTAAACAATGCAATGTATGGAGGATTAATGATGGCAAAAATATTGGTAGTTGAAGATGAAAAACCGATTAGCGACTTGATTACAATGAATTTAAAGCTTGTGGGGCATCAGTTTTATAAAGCTTTCAATGGGGTAGAGATGCAGACAATTCTGGAACAGGAGAAGGTAGATCTAATTTTGCTCGACGTTATGTTGCCTGGTTTGGACGGTTTTGAGCTAATGAGACGCAATCGGCATCTTAATGTTCCAATTATTTTTATTACCGCTAAAGATTCATTATATGACCGCATTACAGGGTTTGAACTCGGCGCGGATGATTATATTATTAAACCTTTTGAAATTTTAGAGCTGCTTGCACGCATAAATGTGGTTTTACGTCGAAACGCACAGGAACATGACGGATTTATTGCGGAAGGGGTTGATGTCCGTTTGGCGGCACGGAAGATTTTTAAAAACGGACAAACTGTCGAGTTGACTGCAAGAGAGTTTGAACTGTTGGAGGTTTTGATTCAGAACAGAAATATTGCGTTGTCCAGGGAAAAGCTTTTGGAGCTTGCATGGGGGTATGAATTTGAAGGTGATACCCGCACCGTAGACGTACATATCAGGCAGCTTCGCAAAAAACTAGGCTGGGAAGATCGGATAAAAACGATTTATAAGCTTGGTTACCGTCTAGAATCGGAGGGATGAGGCATGCGATTTTGGCAGAAAACACTACTGGTCGTGCTTATCTTATTCATCCTGACCCTTGATGTAAGCGTAATTATGATTATGAAAAAAAGTGGGCGTCTTAACATGGAAAGAGAGATTCAAAGGGCTTCGAGTGAGCAGGCATTAATTGCCAACAACATCTATGAAAATTTGAATTCCATAAAATCCCGGGGAATGTCCATCAATGACACCGTATTATATGATGTTGCACGGTCTTATGCAGACTATTATCGACAGCAGGGAATCACTTTACAACTGTGGGATCAGGGACAGTTAGTGTATAGCGACGAGTCTGCTACAAATGACATGCCCGCAATACGAAACGAACAAGCAGATGAAGAAACGGTGCGCAAAGTTATCATATCTAAAGAGCTGCCAGCTCCTTACGATCACATCTTGCTGACATACCGGCGGGATATCGAAGAGTTGTATGCCAAACAAGCCGAATTAAATCGTTATTTTGTTTATATCAATTTTATTGTCAGTCCAATTCTTATTATTTTGCTGTATATCCTGATCCGACAGTTAACGAAACCTTTGCGGTTATTATCTGATACGACCAAAAATATCGCAGAAGGAAATTATCGTGAGCGGGTGACTTTAAAAAACAACGATGAATTTGGTGAATTGGCGCAAAATTTCAATAGAATGGCCGAAGCTGTGGAACGTCATGTAACCGAGCTTTCTACTATGGCTGAGGCAAAGCAAAGAATTGTCGATAACCTGGCTCACGAATTGAGAACCCCCCTGACAAGTATGCAGGGTTTTGCCCAATATTTGAATTCCGCAAACATCGGCGAGGAAGAACGAATGACGGCCAGTGGTTATATCTGGAGCGAAACATTGCGCTTGAAAAACCTGGTCTTTAAGCTGCTAGATCTTTCCATCCTAAGTCACCAGCCGATAGAACGTACACCTGTGTCGGTTGTTGATCTGTTTGAATCCGTCCGGCGAACGGAACACAATAATTTGGAGATGGCTGGTATTGAACTTGTCCTGCAGGCTGAACTCGACAGCGTATGGGGGGATCGTGATCTGCTAGCGTCTTTTCTGATCAATTGCATTGAAAATTCAATTCACGCTTCATCCGAGGGTTCCGAAATCAGACTTCTCGCTTATGAACAGAATTCCACAGCTGTACTGGAGGTGCGCGACTTTGGGAGAGGTATGAGCGCCAAGCAGGTGGAACATGCGTTTGAGCCATTCTATCGAGTGGACAACGCCCGTTCGAGAGTACATGGAGGAGCAGGACTTGGTTTATCTTTATGCCGTCAAATTGCGGAGGCGCATCAGGCGATGTTGTTCCTCGAATCCGAGGAACATATCGGCACAACCATCCGAATGAATTTACAACTTCATAACAACAACCTTCTAACTCGATAACATATTTAAATTAAGGTATACATAGGCGGCCAAGCCTATTTAAAAAGTGGAGGTTTTAACTGTGAACAGAAAGAGTGTCCTAGAGGCCCTCGCTATAATCGCCATTTCTGGCGGATTGCTTGCAGCCAGCACGCTGGCTGTCCTGCATTTGGTTCCCACGCCGGTACCTGAACTCTATGGGGAATCTAAGCGGCAAGGAATACCTGCAATGACTTTAGCAAACAGCGAGATACCGATTTTAAAGGTAGAAGCGCCAATTCCAGCAACGACAGTTAAGGAATATCTGGAACAAACGATGACGGACGAGGATATTCAACAAATCTATCATTATTTTGACAACATCAAGATTGAAGTGGAAGCAAGTAACCGTAAAATGACCGATCAGGAGGCTAAAAGGCTGAAGGTATTGAAGGAACAATATATTTATGAAGGTATTCGTCCTCAAAAGCCTTTGCCCCTCAAAGAGGGAAACTATAGTTTCTATTTAGACTTGAGTAAAGCAACTTATGTATATCCCGAGCGGCTTCTGACAGAGGAGGAATTATTGCAGTATATTGATTGGCACTCCCGAGTGAATTTTGCTCTGAGCAAACGGATTGTCAAGCCCCAGCCCGATTCGAAAGATATAAGTGAAGCAGATGCGTTGGCAAAAGCTCATGACAGTGTCATTCGTCTGTTTGATGTCGATGTCTCCAAACTGAAAGTAACCATATTGTATAATAAATTTGGCCCTGGGCAAATTGGAGAATGGATTGTTCATTTTCAGCCTTACAATGTGGAGAGACTGCAAGCAAGCGCAGAAACTTATTTTATGTATGATGTATTCATAGATTCCTTGACTGGGAATGTGATAGATACCACTCTTTTCAATTCTAACTATAAGAGAACGCCCATCACAGCGGCTTTGAAAGAGCAGATCAAACAGGATCACAGCTGGATCGATGCGGCTAAAACTATAGTAAGAGAGAAACAGGGTGAAACTCGTGCGATCACAAATACGTCATTCATTGAGGATGTCAAATATGATCAACGTGGTGTTGTAGCCATATCTATCGCCTTGGAAGACGGTAACAAATATATAACAGAATTGCGATATCCCGAAAAAACGTTACGATGTCTTATATATGAACCGGTTCCAAAGAAGATATAGTCATAAGATATGTTTTATATAAAACAGAAAAATGTTGCACGTGATAACAGAGAACTCTTTCAGAATTGGTTTGTCTAATTAAATCATCTACAATGTATCACCAGACAAAATCCCATTTCTATTATGAAGTGGGATTTTTGCGTCCATAAACGAATGTATTAAAAATATGTAGCAAAAGAAATCATAGTAGAGGTGCATGATGAAAAAAGCCATTCTTATATTGTTTTTATCCCTATTCTTTCTTATCATTTTACCAGATCAAAGCCATGCAGTAGCTAACGAATCTAAGATCATATTAGACGGTCAGGAAGTGATTTTGCCTTCTGATGTCCAGGTCACAGTGATGAATAAGCATGTTATGATCCCAATTCGTGTTGTTGCTGAGAATCTAAAGTTTAGAGTTAATTGGGATCAAAAATCGCATCTTGTAAAAATCCAGCAAAATTCAAAGATAATCTCTTTACATGTTGACCAAAGAGAAGCGAAGGTAGCAGGGAAGCCTGTATTACTGGATATTGCTCCTCAAATTCTGAATAAAAGTGTAGTCGTTCCGATACGCTTCGTAAGTGAACAGATGGGACTATCAGTGAGTTGGGACAACAAAGATAAAATTGTATATCTGACAAGCAGCAGCGTTAATTATGCTCAAACTGAAGATCCTGCTCCCCATTCAGAAAACAATGAAAAAGTATCGTTAAAACATATAAACGAAATTAATTTTTTGAATAACCAACTCGTTATAAGCATGGATGGGAAAGTTAACCCAATCATTTCTAATTTAAATGACCCTGATCGAATTGTTATTGATTTACCTAATACAACGTTTGGTGATTTATCTCAACCATTAGATTCGGGATCTATGGCTAAGTTGGATGTTAGTGGTCAACCCAATGTATCGGAAGTGAGATATTCGTTATTTAATCGTGATCCAGATCAAATCAGAATCGTAATTGAATTGAAACGCGATAGTATAATTCAAGTTAATCATGAATTTATCGGTGATCAACTGATTATTGATTTAACTGATACCAGCGATTTCGAATCTCCTATTCAAGCGCCATCGGCAGGTGATCAGGGCAGAAAGATTGTAGTGATCGATCCGGGACATGGAGGAAGTGATCCGGGGACGACAAGTATCTCTAATAAACATGAGAAGGATTTTAACCTTGCTTTATCTCTAAAAGTACAAGAACTCCTTTTGAAGGAGCCTGAAATCGAAGTATGGATGACCCGCGATAGTGATGTGTACCCTACCCGAACGGAACGTGTGCAGCTCGCCAATAAAATAAATGCCGACGTATTTGTATCTATACATGGAAACAGTGTTCTCGAGTCACCTCAAGCCAATGGTACAGAGACTTACTATTATCAGCGAAGCAGCAGTAAAGAGCTGGCTGATGCTATTCACAAGCGTTTAATTAAAGCAATGGGGCTGAAAGACCGGGGTGTAAAAGATAACAGTTTTCAAGTCATTAGAGAAACGAAGATGGCTGCTGTTCTATTGGAAGTTGGGTTCTTGAGCAATATCTCCGATGAAAAAGCGATGCTATCCAATACCGTACAATACAAAGCTGCTCAAGCTATTGTCGATGGGATTAAAGAATATCTGAGCATCAGGTAAGGAAAACTGACGGGCTGCCCTGGATAATTCAATAAGGAAGTGAGACGCATTAAGGAGTTTATTTCTTTACAGTATAAGAAGTTTGGACATCCTCTTGAAGTGTTGGAATTAGAACAAAGGGTAGACGATATACAACTTCAGCACGACGAAATAGTGGTTCGAATGATTCTTAGTCCAATCAATCCTTCTGACCTAATTCCGATTCGAGGTGCCTATAAACATCGAATTCAGCTGCCAGCAGTACCAGGATATGAAGGGGTTGGTGTTGTTGAAGCTGTTGGTTCATCCGTAACAACATCCCTTTTAGGTAAACGGGTACTGCCTCTACGTGGTGAGGGAACTTGGCAACAGTACGTGAAAACGAAAGCCAATCTTGCAATTCGGGTTCCCGTTGAAATTGATAACGAAACAGCAAGCCAAATGTACATTAACCCTATGACAGCGTGGCTTATTTGTACAGAAGAATTGCGGTTAAAGTCTGATGATGTGTTAATTGTAAATGCTTGCGGTTCTGCTATAGGACGTATTTTTGCACAGTTTTCAAAGGTGTTTGGATACAGATTGATTGCGGTGGTAAGAAATGATAGCCATACCCAGGAACTGTATTCGCTTGGTGCTTGGGCGGTAATTGACACGTCTAAAGAATTGCTTGTCCATAGAGTTTTGGAATTGACCTGTGAGATGGGGGTAACGGCGGGTATTGATAGCATTGGCGGGCAAGATGGACACGACCTTATTGAGTGTATCCGTCCAGGTGGCACAGTCTTAAGTATTGGTCTTATGTCAGGAACCCAAATGAATTGGGCTCAGATACACCAAAATCATTCTAATATCAGAGTGAAACCGTATTGGCTTAAAAGATGGATTGAAGGTATCTCCGATGTTCGGTGGCATGAAACTTTTGGTGATGTATTCAAATTGGTGATAAATGGGAAATTGACTATTCAAGCACCAAGAACGCATTTTAGTCTACGGGAATATGAGAAAGCCATTATAGAAACTCAACAAAGTGGTCACATAGGGAAAGTGATTTTGGAACCATTTTCATTCAACTAACGCGCTAATGGTCTTCGAACGCATTTATGAAACTAAAATCATTGATTCTTGAGAACTTGATTCAATATGGAAATGATTAACGAAAATATGCGAAAATGAAGGTGATCTAACCAAGTTTTTAATAAATAATTTAACTTGCGTGAACCTGAGCACGTTCTCAGGCATCTAACTTATGTAAGGCCAAGGAAGTGTTGCAAAGGAGGTCTCACAATGTGAACAAAAACAAGAAATCCAATATAGAGCATGATGTTCGGCTTGCCAAGCATGGGGATCGGGAAGCCTTTGGCAGGCTGATCCTTGCTTACGAGCGTAATTTGTACGGTTTGGCCCGCCTATATCTGAAGCGGGAAGAGGATTGCGCGGATGCCGTACAGGAAGCGATTGTTAAATCCTTCATCGCTATCCCTACCTTGAAAGAGCCTGCTTATTTCAAAACATGGCTGTCCCGTATTCTCATTCATGAATGCCTGCAACTGCTGCGCTCCCAGCAGCGGCTGCGCACGGTTGAACCTGCCAATGGCGTTTACGATGCACTGCCACATGAAGCGATTGAACTGAAGGAAGCCGTGGCGCATCTGGAATACGAACTACGCAGCGTCATTCAGCTTCACTATTACAGGGATATGCCGATCAGCGATATCGCCGAAATCGCAGGGATACCGCAAGGAACGGTGAAATCCCGGCTGTACCGGGCGCGCGCCATTTTGGCGGAAAGATTGGATCCCTCCACGGAAAGGAACGTGAGCCATGACCCGATAGTAGGTAAGGAGTCGAGTCGGAATGACTTTGCTCCTATCATAACGATCCGGACCGCTAGGTTTATCGGGGCTTACGATATCATTGACAGATCATGGGGTGTTGCGGCTTAATGGGATCGAATGCGAATGTTAGATTGATGGACAAATCCGACCTTGAACCATGCTCGGAGCTGATGCTCAAGGTCTTTAGCGGCGAACCCTGGTTCGACCAGTGGGACTCCGTGCTGCATGCGCAGCAATACCTCGCGGAATTCATGGACAATCCGGTTTTTTTGGGATTTGTTATCGAACAGGAGGGCAAGATCCTGGGAGCCTCTTTTGGTCATACGAAGAGCTGGTATAGCGGTAAGGAATACTATATCCAGGAGTATTTTATCGATACCGATCTGCAGGGCAGCGGATTAGGCTCAGCACTGATGAACGGAATGAAGGCATACTTAAGTTCAGTTCACGTTCATTGCATGGTATTGCTTACAGAAAAGGATCTTCCGGCGGAAGATTTCTATCGGAAACACGGTTTTGAAGTGAAGAAGGATATTATTTTTATGGCCAACAGGTTTTAGTCGGCAGGATTCATATCGAAAATAGGGGAGCTGTCTTGATGTCGGTGCGTGTTCTTAACTAACCAAATTTTATAGGACTCTGGCTTGTGCTTTTTGCGGCAAAAACCCACTTTATGTGAGGTTTATTTGTCATGGCGCGATGGCTTTGAGTCCACCTGGTTAAGAACACAACAGCCATCCCTTATATATTGACTGTACGGCCGTGCCTAGGGCACGGCTTCCCGCTCGGGGGACAGAAGGTGGACGATGGTTCATAGACTTCTGTCCTTTTTTCATGACCGAGCACGTAAGGGGGTCACGTGTGTTCTTTTCCAGGGGCAATGGCAACACCATATCTCAGGAAAAGAGCGTGAATCACATGATCCATTATATAGAAGAAGTGAAAACCAAGGTTTCTCTGCAGGAGGGCGTCCAGGTGATCGAACAGCTGCTGGTCGCGAGTTATATACGGCCCGGTATATCAACCAAAGAGCTGGCACGTCATACGTATCTACCGGTTCCGGTCGCTGCGGCGATCAAGAAGGAGCTCATCAAGGCAGGGGCTCTCATTCAAGAGCGGGGGGTGCGCTGCACCTCTGCCGGGAAGCTCTATGTCGAACAAAAGCTGGGATACGGAGGAATCGATATAGATTTGTATCAAAAGCTACTAGCCGGCGACACCGATTGGCGGACTGAGCTGTCGGATCTGCTCGCAAGACTTACCGAGATTCTGGAGCTGCGTCCGCAAGTCGATGTACAGATCGACCAATCCCAGTGCACGGTAGAGACGAGTCTAAAGAGGGCGATTCTGTCTCTGAGGGAGCACAGCTTGATCGGGAAAAACATCCTGTGCGTGGGCGATGACGACCTCGTGAGCATCTCGCTGGGCCTGCTGCTTAAACGGCTGTTTCCGAACGCAAAGGACCAGAGAGCCGACATTACCGTAATGGATATCGATGAGCGATTCCTCCGGTTTATCCAGGGCGCGGCTGCAAAAGAAGGCTTATCGGTTACATGCAGGCATATCGATCTCAGGCAGCCTTTACCTGAGGGCTGGGACGGACAATGCGATTGCTTCTTCACGGATCCGCCGTACACGCTTCAAGGACTGACCCTGTTCTTGTCCAGAGGCATTAGCGCATTGAAACGCGAGAAGGGATGCCCCATCTTTCTCTCCTTTGCACATAAATCTCCCGATTTCACATGGTCCATGCAGCGGGAATTCGTCCGTATGGGTGTTTCGGTAAAACAGGTGCTGCTTCATTTTAATCAATATATAGGAGCGCAGATGATCGGCAATAGCAGTCAGATGATCGTGCTAACAACGACGGAATTTACGGCGCCTCATATTACGGATACTTTCGAGGATGAGCTCTATACAGGCGAGGTTAGGCGAACGGTTCGAACCTACAGATGCATCCAATGTCAGGGCGAGCTGCAGGTGGGCGTGCAGGGTGATTTTTCCACGATTGAGGATTTGAAGAAGCAGGGCTGTCCGGTATGTGCCAATCCTACGTTCACATGGCTGGCTAAGAAAACGATCTGACTTATCTTTGTGGAAACAATCGAGGGGAGGTTATAATAGGGGAACAGAGGAAGGGGAGGGCTATGAAAGTATTAGTATTGGCTGAGAAGCCGTCCGTTGCGAAGGAAATTGCGAGAGTAATGGGCAGCCGCGAGAAGCAGAAGAATTATTTTGAAGGACCGAAATATATTGTGACCTGGGCGCTTGGACATTTGGTAGGACTTGCGGAACCCGAGGACTATGATAAGAAGTACCAGACTTGGGTTCTGGAGGATTTGCCGATCCTGCCGGATAACACAAGGCTTAAGGTGCTGAAGGAAACAAGCCACCAGTTCAAGACGGTTCAGCATCTGATGAAGCGCGCGGACGTCGGCGAGATGATTATTGCCACGGATGCCGCTCGTGAAGGGGAACTGCTTGCGCGCTGGATCCTGAAAATGGCGAAGTGGAACAAGCCGTTCAAACGGCTGTGGATTTCTTCCCAGACGGATAAGGCGATCAAGGAAGGTTTTGCATCACTCAAGCCGGGGCAGCAGTTTGACCGGCTGTATGAGTCCGCACGCTGCCGGGCGGAAGCGGATTGGATGGTTGGACTGAATGTGACGCGTGCGCTGACGACCAAATTTAATGCACAGCTGTCGGCAGGCCGGGTTCAGACGCCAACGCTCGGGATGATTATGGACCGGGAGAAGGAGATCGTGAATTTCCGCTCCCAGGAGTATGAAACGCTGCAGGCGGATCTGGGGAGCTTTGAGGTATCGTGGCGTCCGTCCGGCGGAGACGGTCGTTTATTCGAGAAGGATAAGGCGGCCAAGCTGAAGCAGAAGCTGGAGGGCAGCACTGGAAAAATCGTCAGCGTGAAAAAGAGCGAGAAAACCGAACCGCATCCGCTGGCATACGATTTGACCGAACTGCAGCGGGATGCCAACCGCCGATTCGGGTTCTCGGCCAAGCAGACCTCGAATGTGCTGCAGCGCCTGTATGAGCAGCATAAGCTGGTCACCTATCCGCGTACGGACAGCCGTTACCTGACATCCGATATGGTCGGAACGTTGAAGGAAAGACTGTCGAGCATTGCGATCGGACCGTATGCGTCCATTGCCCGCCCGCTGCTGCGCAAGAATTTATCGCCAGGCAAACGGGTCGTGGATGACAGCAAGGTTACGGATCACCATGCCATCATTCCAACCGAACAAACCGTGCTGCTGAATCAGCTGTCTGTCGATGAACGCAAGCTGTACGATCTTATCGTACGCCGGTTCATCAGCTTGTTCTATCCTCCTGCCCGCTACGATAACGTATCGGTTACCGTTCAGATTGAGGGGGAGCAGCTTTACGCGAAAGGGACTACGATCAAGGACAGCGGATGGCGCGAGGTATACGGCGGCGATTATGATGATGACGCTGACGACGAGCAGGACGATGTACAGGGCCAGTCTTCAGGCAAGCTCCTGCCAGAGCTGCGAGAAGGAGAGTCGGTGAAGGTGGTCCGCTGCGTGCTGAAACCGGGACGTACCCAGCCGCCGAAGCGTTATAACGAAGCGGCGCTGCTCTCCCAGATGGAGAAGCACGGGCTTGGAACCCCCGCGACCCGGGCTGATATCATCGAGAAGCTGGTGAGCTCGGACACGATCGAACGGCAGGGGCAAACCCTCCATCCGACAGGCAAAGGCAAGCAGCTGATTGAGCTTGTCGCTCCAGAGCTAAGAACCCCGGAGCTCACGGCGCGCTGGGAGGCCGAGCTCGAACGGATCGCAAAGGGGCAGGGCAAGCCGGAACCGTTCTTGCGCGGAATACGGGACATGACCAAGAAGCTGGTCACGGATGTAAAGGGAAGCGATGCGGAGTACAAACCGCACAATGTTTCAAACAGCCACTGTCCGGATTGCGGCACCAGGCTGCTTGAGAAGAAGACCAAGCGCGGCAAGCTGCTAGTATGTCCGAGCGACGATTGCGGATACAAGCGTTCAGGCGAGAAGCGTCTGTCCAACCGCCGCTGCCCGCAGTGCCACAAGAAGATGGAGATGAAAGAAGGCAAGGCGGGGCTGTACGTGCAGTGCCTTGGCTGCGGCATTACGGAAACGCTGAAGAAGGACGCCAAGCATGTGAACAAACGCGAGGAGCGGAAGCTCGTGCAGCAATACAGCAAGCCGGAGTCGATCGGCTCGAACCTGGGCGACCTGTTGAAGGCGGCCCTTGAGCAGAAGGGGAAGGAATAGTCTGCAATGGTGCATCTCCCAAGGCTTGAAATGCGTTTTTCTTGCCGTTGTTAGCATAACCTCGGGTGCAATGGCTCATCCTACGGACAGGGGGTGATTTGCATGCCGAATCATAAAGCAAGAAAAACCGAAAACCAGCAGAACAAATCAAGCATTCTTGAGGAGAGCAAGACCCTCAAACCGAAAAAGGCTGCAGACTATGTTCCAAGCCTGAATGAAATATCCAAGAATGAATCATAAGTTTTCGTAGTGGTTGAGCATGATCTGGTTGTCATTATGCCGGACACGGGTCCGTTGAATTTATGATCTCGGCCGTGTCCTAATAATGGCATGATAGATGGCTTGGTCATGGCTATTATTTAGCCGGCATTGTCTTCATTAACCTGCGGTTTTATAATAGCGGTAGAACGTAAAGCGAATGGCTGATTGGGCAAGATCGCTCAGTTGGAATGGGGGTGCGTGAACCAACGTGAGACCTGCACTGATCGTTTGGTTTATTTTTATCAATGCGGTAGCCTATCTGGTCATGTCCGAGGATAAGCGGCGTGCCCGATTGGGACGGGATCGCGTTCCGGAGAGAACGCTGTTTCTGTTGGCTGCCATTGGCGGGGCCTTGGGTGTATGGATTGCCATGTACCGCAAACGTCATAAAACGAGGCATTTATCATTTAAACTGGGAGTGCCGCTGTTGTTAGTTGTGAATGTCGCGCTATACACGTACTTCTGGGGATAAGTTTGTTTAATCTGAACTACATAGGCATCACAGCAAGTCAGCAAGCTCGTTTCATATCGGTATGAAGTTGTTTAATAATAAGTAGTAGGTCTTTTAATTATAGAAAGAGGTGGCCTGTATGCTTTTTACTAAAATTCTTCTAGCTTACGACGGCTCCAAAGCAGCGAACAAAGCGCTCGGACGTGCGGTTGAACTTGCCAAGGTAACGCCGGGAGCTATGCTGGATGTCATTCATGCTTACGATTTTCCGCGTTTTTTCGTTGGGGAAGGGCTTGCCCCGATTCCAGCTTCACTTAATAAAGATGTCTACGATCTTGCCGTGCAGACGACAGATGAAATCCGCGAGCGGATTGAGAAGTCAGGCGTCACCGGGCAGGTGGAGATGATCCAGGGTCCTCCGGCTGAAGTCATTCTGGAGTACGCGAATCAGAACGGCAGTGATCTTATTGTCATCGGCAGCCGCGGTCTTGGCGGCATCCGCGAGTTTGTACTAGGAAGTGTCAGTCATAACGTGGTGCAGCATGCAAAGATTCCGGTACTGGTCGTAAAATAAAGTTTGTTGGGATAGTGGGACGCTGAGGCGTCCCTTTTTTTAAGAGATAAGAAATGATAAACGTCAGAGGCTAACTCTCTTTATCTCGCAAGAAAAACCTTCCGCTAAAAGCGTCTGCCTTAGAGAAAGTACGTCGATGACGTTTATCTTATAGCAGCCAGGGTAAGTGTTTTTTGTATGAGGAGGTTCGTATGGAAATTTATGTTCTAATTATATTAGTTGTTCTGGTCGGTCTTATGGTCTCCAGCCGAATGACGGCAATGGAGAAGCGAATGAAGCAGCAGCAGAACACGTTAAATCAAATTGCAAACCAACTCGGAATACCCGAGCCGCCGGTTCATGCTCAAGTCAAACGGCTGCTGGCGGATGGACAGGATATTAAAGCGATTAAAATCGTAAGGGAAGAATTAGGATTGTCTTTGATTGAAGCCAAGCAATATGTAGATGCAATCAAGTATGGCGAGCAGTAGACTATGTTTTTTTCAGTGAACAGGGCGTGATGGAAAAGGCAGGTTTCTTTCGGTTATAGATGAGGTGTTGCATTCTCCAGGGTAAGCTCCCAACGTCCGCTGCGGTATTCGATCTTGTGCAGCCCGGTGTTCGCCGCCGGGAAGAATGGATTCTTATTGCTCCAAGCCATATCCTTTATCATATGGTAAATGATATTGATAACTCCCCCGTGAGTGACAACCAATACGTTCTCATGATCGTTAACCGCAAGCTGATCCAGGCATAAACTCGTGAAGGTTTCCTTAATCCGCATAAAATTCTCTTGGGGGCTTTCACCGCCAGGGTATTTTTCGTCCATCCGTAAGCTTGAAAAATATAATCCTGGATACCTCTCCTCTGCTAAAGAGTGAGGTATTCCAGCGAGCAGACCGTTATTCATCTCCCTCCAATCCTCAAAAGCATGGAATGGGAGGCCAAGCTTATCGGCAATGATGGCGGCAGTCTGATCGGCTCTCTGCAAATCGCTGCATACGATCCGATGGATATCAAAATCATGACGATGTTGATCTAAGTACTTCCCCAGCTTCTCCGCTTGCCGGATTCCTTCCTCTATGAGTCCCCGCTGGCTCCAACCACCGCGGTACCCTTCTTCATCTTGACCATGCCTTACGAGATAGATAGCCATTGGTTCCTCCTAAGAATAGATTCTGTTTGTGGCATTCAAATATAAACGTCGGGTTAGATGTTTTGTGGTATTTAATATTAGTGACGGTTGTTAAGAATTCGACATTCGCTTTTATCTTCCTTGTAAGTAACCACAATTAAAGAGCAGAATATGCCTTATTTTATTCTGCGATAATACTTTTCCCTTACCCTCTATGCAGCAGCAAAAAAGGTGCTCGCTCCAGCGGAGCGGACGAATCGTGGATGGAGAAGCGCCAGCGTTCGCCTTTAAACACGGGAAACAACCCTATATGGTTCAATCCAGTTTCCCGTGTTTAACAGCGATCGGAATCACGATGCGTCAGCGCAGCGCTGCCAATGCTCCACCCTATGTATTGCTTACAGCTTTTCGTGTCCGACCGTTGCCCACGCCTTTTATAAAGCCCGCAAACTTCAGGACGTTTTTGCTGCTGCATGCTTACTCTCTAGATACGAACATTATTTTTTCTATAAATCCGATTGTTCGTGTTTAGGTTGACATTAGGTGTCAGAAATTGATAAACTGAGGATGTTGAGGTTCAAAATAACTTATGAAGCGTGATTGATGAAATTTAATATTTCTCGTATAAAGCCGGGGATATGGCCCGGAAGTCTCTACCCGGAAACCGTAAATTTTCGGACTACGAGGGAATACAAACGGTGCGGCTACGACGGGGCTTGATTTCATGTTTGCCTCTTTGGCGGCGGATGCGCAAGACTCTTCTGCTTGACGCAGGCAGCAGCGTTCGTAATCCTTGTATGTCCGAGACCTGCACAGACTTTGTGTTTACGGGATCGGACTTTTTTTTCAGCAGTTAACCATACTATTGTCGAATTTCGAAGAAAGCGGGGGTAACTCATGACAGCACAAGTAGGAGTCATTATGGGAAGCCAATCAGATTGGGATACGATGTCCCATGCATGCCAGGTGCTAGACGAGCTTGAAATTCCTTATGAGAAAAAAGTCGTATCCGCCCACCGGACGCCGGACCTGATGTTCCGTTATGCCGAGGAAGCGGAAGGCCGGGGGCTTCGCGTCATTATTGCCGGAGCCGGCGGAGCCGCTCACCTGCCCGGTATGGTCGCTTCGAAGACGGTATTGCCGGTCATAGGCGTTCCGGTTAAATCGAAAGCGCTGAAGGGGCTGGATTCATTGCTGTCGATAGTGCAGATGCCGGGGGGCATTCCGGTAGCAACCGTAGCGATCGGCAAAGCGGGGGCCACTAACGCCGGATTGCTCGCAGCTCAGATTTTGGGCACTTCGGATGCAGGGATTCGGGAAAGAGTGCAAGCTCGCCGTGACCGTATCCGGGATGAAGTGCTGGAAAGCAGCGATAACCTATGATGGAGAACGGAGCACAGCAGACGCGGACATCTAGCAAAAAGCTACTGCCAGGTTCCGTCATTGGCGTACTTGGCGGCGGCCAGCTCGGACGAATGATCGCGCTGGACGGGATCCGGATGGGATATTCGTTCGTCACCCTCGATCCGACGCCGAACTCCCCGCTTGGCCAGATGGCCGAGCAGGTTACGGCCCGTTATGACGATGTGGAGGCTGCCCGGCAGCTCGCGGCGAAAGCCGATGTCATTACGTATGAATTCGAAAATGTCGATGCGGGCGTGGCCCAGCTTCTGGAGGAGCAGTCTTATGTTCCGCAAGGAAGCAAGCTGCTGTACACCACGCAGCACCGCTTGCGCGAGAAGGCCGCGATCGAAGCGGCCGGCGTACCGGTTGCGCCGTATCGTGAAATAACAAGCTTGGAAGATTTACGGTCTGCCGCCTCTGAACTTGGACTTCCGTGCGTGCTTAAGACCGCCATGGGAGGTTATGATGGTAAAGGGCAAGCAGTTCTCCGCAGCGAAGACGAGCTGGAATCAGCCTACAAAGAGCTGGCTGCCAGTGGGACGGAGCTGGTATTGGAGAAGTTCGTGAAGTTCGCGTGCGAGATCTCCGTGATCGCGGCGCGTACGCCCAGCGGCATCGTAAAGAGCTTCCCTCCGGCAGAGAACGTGCATGTCAACAATATATTGCACTTGTCGATTGTACCTGCGCGCGTGCCAAGCGAAGTAAAGCGCAAAGCATGTCAGCTCGCGGAACGCGTGGCTGAAGGTTTGGGAGCTGTTGGCCTGCTGGCCGTCGAGATGTTTGTGACCGAGGATGGGGAGCTGTTCGTGAATGAACTCGCCCCTCGTCCGCATAACTCGGGTCACTATACGATGGAAGCATGCTCAACCTCCCAATTCGAGCAGCATGTGAGAGCGATATGCGATCTGCCGCTCGGGGATACAACGCTGCTGAGCCCGGTCGTCATGGTGAACCTCCTGGGGCAGCATCTGGAGGAAGCGGTACGGCGTTTTGGAGAGCACGACGCGCTTGCAGAGTCTCTCGGCGTTGTGCCTAAGCTTCATCTATACGGCAAGAGCGAATCGAAGTTTAACCGCAAGATGGGACATATCAACCTCCTGTGCGGGGATGTCGATGACGCGCTTGAATGGGTGGAGAAAACTAATATTTGGAGGCAGGATTAAACGATGATTGAACGTTACAGCAGACCTGAAATGCGGGCGATTTGGACCGAGGAGAACAAATTCAGAGCATGGCTGGAAGTGGAATTGTGCGCATGCGAGGCATGGGCGGATCTCGGCGTCATTCCGAAGGAAGATACCGTTAAGCTTCGCCAGAATGCGACCTTTAATATGGATCGGATTTATGAAATTGAGCAGGAAACCCGCCATGACGTCATCGCTTTTACCCGGGCGGTGTCGGAAAGCCTTGGCGAGGAGCGCAAATGGGTCCACTACGGATTGACTTCGACGGATGTGGTGGATACCGCGATGGGATATTTGCTCAAGCAAGCCAACGATATTTTGGAGCAGGACATCCTGCGCTTTATCGGTATTTTGAAAGAGAAGGCACTGGCTTACAAGCACACTCCGATGATGGGCAGAACGCATGGGGTGCATGCAGAGCCGACAACCTTCGGTTTGAAAATGGCGCTGTGGCATGAAGAAATGATCCGCAATCTGGAGCGCTTCCGCCATGCGGCCGACGGCGTGCAGTACGGCAAAATTTCCGGAGCCGTTGGAACGTATGCCAACATCGATCCTTCGGTTGAAGAATTCGTCTGCCGCAAGCTTGGCACGAAGCCGGCGCCGATCTCGACCCAGACGCTGCAGCGCGACCGGCATGCGGAATACATGGCAACACTTGCGCTCATCGCTACTTCGCTCGAGAAGTTCGCTACCGAAGTTCGCGCACTCCAGAAGAGTGAGGTTCGCGAGGTCGAAGAGGCATTCGCCAAAGGACAAAAAGGTTCCTCCGCGATGCCGCATAAACGGAATCCGATCGGTTCGGAGAACATTTCGGGTCTTGCGCGCGTCATTCGCGGCCACATGGTTTCCGCTTACGAGAACGTGTCGCTCTGGCATGAGCGGGATATTTCGCACTCCTCGGTAGAACGGATCATCCTGCCGGACGCTACGATGCTGCTGAACTACATGCTGAACCGCTTCGGCAACATCGTGAAGAACCTGACGGTCTTCCCGGAGAACATGAAGCGCAACATGGCTCGCACGTTCGGCGTTCCTTTCTCGGGCCGGATCATGACGAAGCTGATCGACAAGGGCTTCAGCCGCGAGCAGGCGTACGACACCGTTCAGCCTCGCGCCATGCAGGCATGGGAAGAGCAGCGTCAATTCCGCGAGATCGTGGAATCCACGCCTGAGATTACCGAGGTGCTCAGCGCCGAGGAGATCGAAGATGCATTTAATCCAAGCTGGCATCTGAAGCATGTGGATACGATTTTTGCCAAGCTCGGACTGGAGTAGTTAAGAAATTTGAATTAGGGCCTAAAGGCTCTATGAACTTGAGAATCACTACAACGGAGAAGGCGGAATTGTTTTGGAGAAGCGCCAGCGGTCCCCTTTGCCCTCGGATTTAAACATAATTAATAAAATTCATAATAAATCTGGGGGCAACAGGGATCGGAAAAACAATCCGCATTCGTAGTGATGAATAAGCTGAAAATCTTTAACATGATATTGAGCAGTCTATTTTTCATCCGTCAGAAATACAGGGAGCGACAGTCTCAGGTCGAGATATACGTCGCCCCAAGGGGAGGAACACATGACATTACCGGCATTATCGACCGCCACTCATCTGGTCAACGTACCGCTGCTGTACAAGGGCAAGGTTCGTGAATTGTACGACCTGGGCGAGCACGTACTCATTGTAGTAACCGACCGCATTTCCGCTTTTGACTATGTGCTGGAGCCGCCTGTACCAGCCAAAGGAACCGTTCTGAACAAGCTGAGCGCCTTCTGGTTTGAACAAACGAAGCAGCTTATCAGCAATCATGTCGTGCACACGGACGTGAACCTCCTGGGCGATGCCGTCAAGGACAAGGACCTGTTGGATGGACGAATCATGGTGTGCCGCAAGGCCGAGCGCATCGATATCGAATGCGTGGTGCGCGGATACATCACCGGCGGAGGCTGGAGGCAGTATCAGTCCTCGGGAGAGGTTAACGGCATTAAACTGCCGGAGGGCCTGCGCAAGAATGAGGCTTTTCCGGAGCCGATCTTCACGCCGGCTGCCAAGAACGATGTCGGTCATGACGAGGATATACCGCTCTCCCGCATGAAGGAGCTTGTCGGCGAGGAGATCGCACTTCAGCTGCAGGACAAAAGCCTGATGCTGTACAAGTTTGCCCGCGATTACTGCAGCAAGCACGGCATTATTTTGGCCGACTGCAAGTTTGAGTTCGGATTGATCGATGGAGAGATCATTCTGATCGACGAGATCTTCACGCCGGATTCCTCCCGTTTCTGGGATGAGAAGAATTATGCGCTCGACATTGAGATTGACAGTATGGATAAGGAGCCTGTGCGCACGTATCTCGCTTCGTCCGATTGGGATAAGAACAGTGAGCCGGATCCCCTGCCGCCAGCCGTGGTGGAGGAGACGACACGCCGCTACACCGATATTTACAAGCGAATCACGGGTGCAAGCCTGTAAGCTTTTATAAACCATTTCATTCATATATACCGAGGAGGAACAGGATACAATGTTGAAAGCAAAGGTCTACGTCACGATTAAGCAGAGCGTTTTGGACCCTCAAGGGGTAGCGGTGCAGGGTGCGCTTCATTCGATAGGGTACAAGGAAGTGGAAAGTCTGCGGATCGGTAAATATATGGAACTTGAGCTGGGTACGGACAACCGTGAGGAAGCCGAGCTGCGAGTGAAAGAAATGTGCGAGAAGCTTCTGGCGAATACGGTGGTAGAGAACTACCGTTATGAATTGGAGGGCTAAACCAATGAGATTTGCAGTGCTGGTCTTTCCTGGCTCCAATTGTGATATTGACTGTTATAAGGCGGTAGAAGAGACGATCGGTCAGCCGGTGGATTACGTATGGCATACGGCAACGGACCTTTCCCCATATGATTGCATTTTGGTTCCCGGCGGATTCTCCTATGGAGATTATCTCCGGTGTGGTGCGATTTCCCGATTCGCCCCGGTTATGAGCGAAGTGGCGAAAGCGGCGGAAGAGGGCAAGTATATTCTTGGCATCTGCAATGGATTTCAGATTTTGACGGAAGCCGGACTCCTTCCGGGAGCTCTGCGCCGCAACGATTCGATGAAATTCCGCTGCCATGACACGGTGCTCAAAGTGAACAATAATACAACGCCGTTTACCCGCGACTATGCGGAGGGACAAGAGATTGTCATTCCGATCGCGCATGGCGAAGGCAACTATTACTGTGATGAAGAAACGCTTCAAAAGCTCCGGGACAACCGGCAAATCGTATTTACGTATCAGAACAATCCGAACGGCTCGATCGAGGATATCGCAGGCATCTGCAACGAGCGGGGCAACGTGATCGGCATGATGCCGCATCCGGAGCGCGCGGTGAGCAGCCTGCTCGGCTCGGATGACGGTAAAGCAATGTTTACATCCATATTACAGGCATGGAGGGATACTCATGGCGCAGCAAACGTCCGCTAAGGAACCGACGGCAGAACAGATCGCAGAGCATCAGATTTACAAGCAGATGGGAGTTTCGGACAGCGAGTATGAGCTGATCTGTTCCTTCATGGGACGCAAGCCGAATTACACGGAAATCGGCGTATTCAGTGTTATGTGGTCCGAGCATTGCGCCTACAAAAATTCCAAGCCGCTGCTTCGTCGTTTCCCGACAAGCGGCCCGCGCGTCCTGATGGGACCGGGCGAGGGCGCTGGGATCGTCGATATCGGCGACAACCAGGCGGTTGTATTCAAAATCGAAAGTCATAACCATCCGTCCGCTGTAGAGCCTTATCAAGGTGCAGCCACGGGCGTTGGCGGCATTATCCGCGATATTTTCTCCATGGGGGCAAGACCGGTAGCGATTCTCAACTCGCTCCGGTTCGGCAAGCTGGAGAGCGATCGCGTTAAATATTTGTTTGAACACGTGGTATCCGGTATTGCCGGTTACGGCAACTGCATCGGGATCCCGACGGTAGGCGGCGAGGTTGTATTCGACGAAAGCTATGAAGGCAATCCGCTGGTCAATGCAATGTGCGTCGGCGTTATCGACCATGATAAAATTCAGCGCGGCGTTGCAAAAGGGGTAGGCAATCCGGTCTTTTATGTCGGGCCTCCAACTGGCCGAGATGGCATCCACGGGGCGACCTTCGCTTCCGTAGAGCTGACGGAGGAATCCGAAGCGAACCGTACGGCCGTTCAGGTCGGCGATCCGTTCATGGAGAAACTCGTGATGGAATCCTGCCTTGAGCTGATTGATTCCGGCATCGTGCTGGGCATTCAGGATATGGGCGCGGCTGGATTGACTTGCTCCAGTGCGGAAATGGCAAGTAAAGCAGGCAACGGTCTTGAGTTGTACCTGGACCAAGTGCCTCAGCGCGAAGAGGGCATGACGCCTTATGAAATGATGCTATCGGAATCCCAGGAACGGATGCTGTTCGTGGTTGAACCGAAGCATGAAGCGCAAGCGCGCGAAATCTTCGAACGCTGGGGCGTTATCTGCGCTAAAGTCGGCAAAGTGACGGACGATGGCCGCCTGAAGCTGATCCACCACGGTGAGGTGGTAGGCGACATGCCGGTTAAAGCGCTCGTCGACGAATGCCCAATCTATAACAAACCATCCCAAGAACCGGCTTATTACAAAGAGCAGGCTGCGGTGGATACGCTCCGTTATGAAGAAGTGAAGGATTTGGGCGGTGCCCTTAAGAAGGTGCTCGGTTCGCCGAGTCTTGCAAGCAAAGCATGGGTATACAACCAATATGATTATATGGTTCGTACCAGCACGGCTGTTCGTCCGGGTTCGGATGCTGCCGTCGTAACGGTGCATGGAACGCGCAAAGCGCTCGCGATGACAACGGACTGTAACGGACGTTACGTCTATCTCGACCCTGAGCTTGGCGGCAGAATCGCGGTCAGCGAAGCAGCGCGCAACATCGTGTGCTCCGGTGCCGAGCCGCTGGCGATTACGGATAACCTGAACTTCGGAAGCCCGGAGAAGCCGGAAATTTTCTGGCAGATGGAAAAAGCCGTGGACGGCATGGCGGAAGCTTGTCGTGAGCTTGAAACTCCGGTTATCGGCGGAAATGTCAGCCTCTATAACGAGAATGCCAAAGGCGCGATTTATCCGACGCCGGTTGTCGGCATGGTTGGTCTGATCCATGATACGGATCATATTACAACGCAGGGCTTCAAGGCGGAAGGCGATGCCATCTATGTGCTGGGCGATACCCGTGCCGAACTGGGAGGCAGCGAGTTCCAAGCGATGATTCACGGGGTGTCGGAAGGCAGACCGCCGGAGCTCAACCTGGATACCGAGAAGAAATTGCTCGGCGGCGTACTGAAGGCCATCCAATCGGGTCTGGTACAATCCGCGCATGACGTGTCGGAGGGCGGACTTGCAGCCGCACTGGCAGAGAGCTGCATCAGCGGCAACGTTGGGGCGAGCGTGCAGTGGTCAACCGATCTGCGCAGCGACGTAGCGCTCTTTAGCGAGAGCCAGTCCCGGATCGTGCTGTCGGTGTCCCCTGATCATAAGAATGCGCTGGAGAAGCTCCTGCAAGAAGCGGGCGTTCCATTTACCGCGCTTGGCGTAGTCGGCGGAAACAAGCTTAGCATTAACATTAACGGTGCTTCTGCGCTGGAAGAATCCGTGGAGGCTTTGAAATCCGTCTGGGAGGATGCCATTCCATGTCTCATGAACTGATACCCGAAGGACTGTGGACAGGGGATTACTACAATGAGGGAACAGGTCAGAGCGATATTTTCGATACATTAAAAGAAGAGTGCGGCGTATTCGGGGTGTTTGGGCATCCCGATGCCGCCTCCCTTTCCTATTACGGGCTTCACGCCCTCCAGCACCGCGGCGAGGAAAGCGCAGGAATCTGCGTGGCCGATGGCGAGAATTTCAATTATCACCGCGGTATGGGGCTGGTAAAAGAAGTGTTTGATAAAGATAAGCTGGAATCGCTGCAGGGCAGCATGTCGATCGGGCATGTCCGGTATTCAACCAGCGGGGACAGCAGGCTGACAAATGCGCAGCCGCTCGTCTTTAAATATCGCGAAGGTAATCTGGCGATCGCAACGAACGGCAACATCGTGAACGAGCCGAAGCTTCGGCGCGAGCTGGAGATGGCGGGCTCCATTTTCCAGACGACCAGCGATACGGAGGTCATTGCGCATTTGATCGCACGTTCGCCGAAGGATTTTGTCGAGGCTGCCAAGGATGCCTTACAGCGCCTGGTGGGCGGCTTTGCGTTTCTGCTCATGACCAATGACAAGCTGCTCGTCGCCTCGGACCCGAACGGATTACGTCCGCTCACGATGGGTCGACTGGGCGATGCGTATATCTTCACCTCCGAGACCTGTGCGCTTGAAGTCATCGGGGCGGAAGCGATCCGCGACGTCGCTCCCGGGGAACTGCTGATCCTCGATCGGAATGGGCTTCGGGAAGAGCGTTATACGGAAGCGGGACGCAAAGCGCTGTGCGCGATGGAATATATTTATTTCTCCCGTCCGGACAGCGATCTGAACGGCTCCAACCTGCATTCGGCCCGCAAACGGATGGGCAGCAAGATGGCCCTGGAATCGTTCGTGGATGCGGATGTGGTTACGGGCGTACCGGATTCCAGCATCTCGGCCGCGATCGGTTATGCCGAGCAAACGGGCATTCCTTATGAGCTGGGATTAATCAAGAATAAATATACGGGCCGGACGTTCATTCAGCCGAGCCAGGAGCTGCGCGAGCAGGGCGTGAAGATGAAGCTGAGCGCGGTACGGCGCGTGGTCGAAGGCAAACGGGTGGTCATGATCGATGACTCGATCGTACGGGGAACCACGTCCCGCCGGATCGTCAATTTGCTTCGCGAAGCGGGTGCTACCGAAGTGCATGTGCGGATCACGTCGCCGCCGTTCAAAAACCCTTGCTTCTACGGCATCGACACGCCGGACCGCAGGGAGCTGATCGCCTCCGAGAAAAGCGTCGAGGAAATCTGTCGGGAAATCAACGCGGATTCCTTATCGTTCCTTAGCCCGGAGGGACTTATTTCCGCTATTGGCGGTTATGATGAGCACAGCCCGAAAGGCGGCTTGTGCATGGCATGCTTTGATAATGATTACCCGACGCAGATTGATTTTAACGGGGAAGAGAAGATGGGCTGCAGCTGCTGATTCTGCAGTGGACAGCCATTTTTTCTAGGTTTTATCCTTTAAGCTGATTATTGATTAAGCCCATAAATGATATGTGAATGGATACTTTCGTCATAACGAAAAAGGAGTGTTGTGCGCGTGTCGGATACTTACAAACAAGCAGGCGTGGATATCGCTGCAGGCAACGAAGCGGTAGAGCGGATGAAAAAGCATGTCAAAACGACTTTCAGACCGGAAGTCATGACCGACCTCGGGGGTTTTGGCGCACTGTTCAAGCTGAATAAAGACCAATATGAAGAGCCGGTACTCGTCTCAGGCACGGATGGCGTCGGCACAAAGCTGAAGCTCGCATTTGCGATGGACCAACACGATACCATCGGCATCGATGCGGTAGCGATGTGCGTGAACGATATTGTGGTGCAAGGCGCAGAACCGCTCTTTTTTCTCGACTATTTAGCGTGCGACAAGGTCATTCCATCCAAAATCGAATCCATTGTCAAAGGGATCGCAGACGGATGCAACCAAGCAGGCTGTTCCCTGATCGGCGGAGAGACGGCGGAAATGCCGGGTATGTACAGCGAAGGCGAGTATGACATCGCGGGCTTTACCGTAGGGATTGTCGACAAAAGCAAAATGATCAACGGGTCGAATATCGCGGCAGGGGACACGGTGATTGGTCTAGCATCCAGCGGCGTGCACAGCAATGGCTTCTCGCTTGTCCGCAAGCTGCTTCTGGAGGACGCCGGCTACTCCCTGCAGCAAGAGCTTCCGGAACTGGGCGGGCGTCTTGGCGACGTGCTGCTCGCACCGACCAAAATTTATGTGAAGCCGCTGCTCGGACTGTTGAAAGAGATCGAAGTAAAGGGCATGGCGCATATTACGGGCGGCGGATTCATCGAGAATATTCCGCGTATGCTGCCGGATGGCGTCAATGTCGACATCGAATACGGTGCTTGGCCGATCCTGCCGATCTTTAAGCTGATGCAGGAAAAAGGCAGCATTTCGAACAAGGATATGTTTACGACATTTAATATGGGAATCGGCATGGTGCTTGTCGTCAAGGAACAGGATGCAGACGGGGCGCTTCAATACCTCCGCTCCGCAGGCGAAGAGGCTTATGTGATCGGCCGCGTGACCGAAGGCGAGCGCATCGTAACCTTTACGGGAGCTGAGGTGTAATGAGGCCGTTTCGGATTGCGGTTTTCGCTTCCGGAAGGGGCAGTAACTTTCAGGCTTTGGTAGACACGCAGCACAGGGGAGCGCTTGGCGGCGTGATCAGCATCCTGGTATGCGACAAGCCGCAGGCTCCCGTCGTGGAGCTGGCTAAAGCGGCGAATGTGGATGTATTCGCCTTTCAGCCGAAGGATTATGCTTCGAAGGAAGATTACGAACGTGAAATTGCGGTAGAGCTTCAGCAGCGCGGTGTCGAATTGATTGTTCTTGCAGGATATATGCGGTTATTGAGTCCGTCCTTTGTCGAGTTCTATAGCGGCCGGATCATTAACATTCATCCATCGCTGCTGCCTGCTTTTCCAGGAAAAGACGCGATTGGCCAAGCGCTGGACTATGGTGTGAAGATGACCGGTGTCACGGTTCATTTCGTGGATGGCGGCATGGATACCGGACCGGTTATTGCTCAAAAGGCGGTTGAAATCAAGGAAGGCGATACGGCAGAAGTGCTGGCACAGCGTATTCACGCGGTGGAGCAAAAGTTATACTCCGAAGTCGTTTCCTGGTTTGCCCAGGGGCGGATTTCGCTGAACGGGCGGAATGTGACGATTACGTAAATAGGCTTTTGTAATAAAAGCGGACAAGGTCTTTCAGTGAATCGACATGTTCGATATTTCTCGGGAAATAATTTGCAATTATGGATCTTCGACAGCATCTACGGAATCAAGACAGGACTAACTTAGTAGATTTTCATTCAAAATAGGGGGTATGAACGTGGGTATCAAAAGAGCTTTGGTCAGCGTTTCGGATAAAACCGGCATCGTGGAATTTTGCCGCGAGTTGTCTTCATTGGGTGTAGAGATCATTTCGACAGGGGGAACCAAGAACCTCCTCGCCAAAGAAGGAGTTCCTGTCATCGGTATTTCCGATGTGACCGGATTCCCGGAGATTCTGGACGGACGTGTCAAAACCCTTCATCCAGCTGTGCACAGCGGCTTGCTTGCCATTCGCGACAGCGAAGAGCATCAGCGTCAGATGCAGGAGCTGGGCCTCGATTACATCGATATGGTCGTGGTGAACCTGTACCCATTCCAGGAAACGATCGCGAAGCCGGATGTCGAGTATGAAGATGCAATCGAAAATATCGACATTGGCGGTCCAACGATGCTGCGTTCGGCTGCGAAAAACCATGCTTTTGTGAGCGTGGTTGTCGATGCTGCGGATTATGGCAGCGTGATTGAGGAGATCCGGGGCGGCGGCGACACGACCTTGGAAACCCGTAAACGTCTTGCAGCCAAGGTATTCCGTCATACGGCGGCCTACGATACGTTGATTTCCGACTATTTGTCGAATGTGACAGGGAATCCGCTTCCTGAGCGCTTTAGCGTAACCTACGAGAAAATTCAGGACCTTCGTTACGGCGAGAATCCGCATCAAAAAGCGGCATTTTACCGTAAACCTCTGGCACCAGCGGGTACCTTGACGACAGCGGAGCAGCTGCACGGCAAAGAGCTCTCTTACAACAATATCAATGACGCGAATGCGGCATTGCAGATCGTGAAGGAGTTTGACGAGCCGACCGTGGTGGCCGTGAAGCATATGAACCCTTGCGGCGTCGGCATCGGGACGAATGTGTTGGAAGCTTATCAAAAAGCTTACAATGCGGATCCGACATCCATCTTCGGCGGCATCGTGGCGGCGAACCGGACGATTGACGCGCCGACGGCAGATCTGCTGAAGGATATCTTCCTTGAAATTATCCTGGCACCGGACTTCACGCCGGAGGCGCTCGAGATTCTGACGAAGAAGAAGAACATCCGTCTTCTGAAGATGGGCGAGTTCGGCTCTGCCAAGGAGCGCCAAAGCACGCTTGCCGTGACAACCATCGAAGGCGGCATGATTGTACAGGAAAGCGATGTGCATTCCCTGGATGTCGCAGACCTGCAAGTTGCAACGGATCGTAAACCTACGGAAGCCGAGCTGAAGCAGCTCCTCTTCGGCTGGAAGGTGGTCAAGCACGTGAAGTCGAACGCGATCGTATTGGCAGCGGACGACATGACCGTTGGCGTTGGCGCAGGGCAGATGAACCGTGTCGGTTCCGCGCGCATTGCGGTGGAGCAGGCGGGAGAGAAAGCCAAAGGCGCCGTTCTTGCTTCCGATGCGTTCTTCCCGATGGGAGATACCGTGGAGCTTGCGGCGAAAGCCGGCATTACGGCCATCATTCAACCGGGGGGCTCCATTAAGGATGAGGAATCCATCAAGGCAGCCAACGAATACGGGATCGCCATGGTCTTTACCGGCGTGAGACATTTCAAGCACTAATTCATGCGTTTAAAAAGGGGGCTTCGCTGCAGCCTTCAGGCTGCAACTGAAGGATCACCTTTCATTCAGCAGCATATAGAGGCGACGCCGCTCTTTCGAGCGCGCCGCCTTTAAGTTTAAGGGGGCAAGAAGGTGAAGGCGACCTCACGCTTCGCCCTGTAAATCATTCATGTTATGAAATTTTATCGGTGAATTTGAAATGAAGCGGGAGGGAAAACCATGGATATTTTGGTTATCGGAGGCGGCGGAAGAGAGCATGCCATCGTATGGGCATTGGCGAAGAGCCCGAAAGCGGATAAGATTTACTGCGCACCCGGCAACGCCGGCATCGGACAGCTGGCCGAGTGCGTGCCGATTGCGGTATCAGAGTTTGATAAGCTGGCGGCATTCGCCGTGGAGAAGCAAGTGGGACTCATCGTCGTCGGTCCGGATGATCCGCTGGCTGACGGCATTGTGGATGCATTTGACGCTACAGGCATCCCGGTATTCGGTCCGCGTAAAAATGCAGCCGAAATCGAGGGCAGCAAAACCTTTATGAAGGATTTGCTCCATAAATACGATATTCCGACGGCAGCTTACGCGAAGTTCGACGATTACGAGGAGGCGCTTGCTTACTTGCGCCAGCAAGGCGCGCCGATCGTTGTGAAAGCGGACGGGCTCGCAGCCGGCAAGGGCGTTACCGTTGCACGGACGATCGAGGAAGCCGAGCAGGCCCTCAGCGATATTATGCAATCGAAGGTGTTTGGCGATGCCGGAAGCCGGGTGGTCATCGAGGAGTTCCTGGAAGGCCAGGAAATGTCGATTTTGGCCTTTGTGGATGGTGAAACCGTGAAGCCGATGTCGGCGGCACAGGATCATAAACCGGCTTATGATGGAGATCAGGGACCGAATACGGGAGGAATGGGAACGTATTCGCCATTGCCTCATATTCAGTCATCCATCATTGAAGAGGCGATTGAGACGATCATCAAGCCTACGGCCAAAGCGATGGTAGCCGAAGGGCGTCCGTTCCGGGGCGTTCTGTTTGCCGGATTGATGATCACGCCGGACGGCAAACCAAAGACTATCGAATTCAACGCCAGATTCGGCGATCCGGAAACGCAGGTCGTATTGCCGCGTCTGAAGACCGATCTGCTTGACGTTTTCCTTGCAGCCGTAAATGGAAATCTGGCTGATCTTGAGCTGGAGTGGAGTGACGAAGCAGTTGTATGCGTCATTCTGGCTTCCGGCGGTTATCCTGCATCGTATCCGAAAGGAATTGCGATCACTGGGCTGGACAACGAGCAGGACGGGACGATTGTATTTCATGCGGGCACTTCTCGCGATGCCGATGGAACGTGGAGAACGAATGGGGGACGTGTCCTGGGCGTTGTCGGTTTAGGGGCTGATATTGCTTCAGCACGTGCGAAAGCCTATGAACGGGCAGAAGCGATTGCATTTGAAGGGAAGTTTAACCGGACGGATATTGCGCTCAAGGCGCTGCAATAAGCAAGCTTCATTCGCTAACATCCATGCAAAAAATGAAGGGACTGCTGCCGATCTGTATTCAAAGATCATGAGCGGTAGTCCTTTCTTGCTGTTATCGGAAATGCATAGGGGAAGTAAAGCTAAGATTTAAGTTCGCCTCCTGGTAGGCCGGGCTTAACCGTTTCTAATTCACATTTTTGTGCAAACGTTTGTTCAACAAGCAACCATTTATTATGCATTCTTGTCTCAAATAACGTGTGAAATGACTGAATTGCACAGCATATGCACAACTATTTTTATGATAACTTACGAAATAGAGTGAATAGTGAAGGTAACAAGAGATTATATGCTTAAAACGGGTAAAAATGATCTGTGCAAACGTTTTTACATTCGATATTAAATGTTGTATGATGTTTTCAGTGAATGAAGCGCTTTCTCAACGGGATTTTTCCTAAGTATCTCGTCAGATGCTACATAGAAAAAGAGACGCTGAAAATTTTCTGAAATCGTTTGCGCAGATTTCCAACATTTTCTGATCATTTATTGAGAGGGGTAATCATGGAATGAAGATGAAGAAACTACTTACGCTAGCTGCAACCTTCACGTTGGCGTTCTCCATTACAGCGTGCGGAGGAAATTCACCTGCTCCTGCTGCTGAGGCACCTGCTGAGAATCCACCGGCCCAGGAGACGCCAGCCGAAAATACAGAAGCACCGGAACTTAAGCCAGAAGAAGGCGCTAAATTGATCGTATGGGAAAGTAGAGACGAAAGAGCCTACACGGATGCGGTTGCAAAAGAATTTACCGAGAAATACGGCGTTGAAGTAACCATCGAAGAATTGTCTCCAACCGACCAAGTGACCAAGCTTCAACAAGACGGACCATCCGGATTGGGTGCTGACGTTGTACTGTTCCCTCACGATAATCTGGGTAAAGCCGTAGCTACAAACCTGGTTCTGCCAAATGATTACTTTGAAGAAAAAACGAAGAGCAGCAACACGGAAGCCGCTATCCAAGGCGTAAGCTATGACGGCGTTCTGTACGGATACCCGCGCGCTGCTGAAACATACCTGATGTACTACAACAAAGACTTGGTAAAAGAAGTTCCAACAACGATGGAAGAAGTTATTGAATTCAGCAAAACCTTCACTGACAAATCCAAGAACAAATATGGATTTATGTTCGAAACAGGTAACCTGTACTTCGCATATCCATTCCTTGCTTCCAATGGCGGCTACATCTTCGGTAACGGCGGCGCAGATGTCAACGATATCGGCCTCAACAATGAAGGCGCAGTCAAGAGTATGGAAGTTTACGCAAGCCTGAAAGAAATCCTTCCGGTTAAATCCGGCGACATTACGCCTGATATTAAACGCGGACTGTTCACATCCGGTGATCTGGCTATGGACATTAACGGACCTTGGGAGCTTGGCGGATACAAAGAAGCGCTTGGCGACAAGCTTGGCGTTGCTCCAATCCCAACCATCGGCGGCCAGCCTGCTGTATCGTTCTCCGGTATCAAAGCTTGGTACGTAAGCTCGTTCACGAAATACCCGCAAGCCGCTCGCTTGTTCGCGGACTTTGCAACAAGCAAGGAAGCTCAATTGAAACTGAGCGCACTGGTTGGATCGGTTCCGACAAACAATGAAGCTCAAGAAGATGACCAAATCAAGAATGACGAGTATGTATCCGCATTCACAGAGCAATTCAAATCTTCCCAACCGATGCCATCCGTTCCTGAAATGGCTAACGTATGGTCTCCTGTAGGTGCTGCACTGGCTGAGATCTGGGATAACAACAAAGACGTGAAAGAAACGCTTGATAAAGCTGTAAATCAAGTGAAAGATCTCAACAGTGGTGGAGCTAGCGAGTAATTACGTTCTTATATAATACGAGAAAGATGAAGAAGTTCACCCGCCGAACAACCGGCGGGTGATTCCTCGATTATATGGAGAGGAGAATGGAGAGAGCATGCGTCAACATCGTACGACAGCAGCCGTATTATCAGCCATCTGTATGGGTCTGGGTCAGCTTTACAACCGGCAATGGATCAAAGGCATTCTTTTACTTATCGTAGGTATATTCAGTCTGTATTACTTCATCAACAACCTGGGTGATGCCATCTGGGGAATGACAACTTTGGGGGAACAGGGAAGCCATTTAGAGAAAGTCAACGGTTTAACCCAAATGGTAGCAGGTGACCATTCCATCAATCTCCTGATTGAAGGACTTATCACCATGATTATGTTTGCGATTTTTCTTATTGGATACTATGCCAATATCAAAAACGCATATAACGCTGGAAAACAGAGGGAACAGGGTGTACAACCCAACAATTTCAGACAGACCCTTTATTATATTTTTGAATGGAAATTCGCGCAATCTTTCCTGACACTGCCGGCCATCGGTATTTTGTTTTTTACGGTCATGCCGATTATCTTCATGGTCATGCTGGCGTTTACGAACTATTCTGCTCCAAACAATCTGCCGCCGGCGAACCTGGTTGACTGGGTCGGTTTCAAAACCTTTACCAATCTCGTTGCATTGAAATCGTGGAGCCACACCTTCTTCGGCGTCCTGACCTGGACGATCATCTGGGCGGTGCTGGCAACAATAACGACGTATTTTGGCGGTGTGCTCGTTGCATTGCTTATTCAACAAAAAGGAATTCGTTTCAAAGGCGTATGGCGTGTCATTCTGATCATTCCATATGCGATTCCGCAGCTGATTTCTTTGCTCGTGATGCGTAATATGTTTAACGGACAATTCGGACCGATCAACCAGTATTTAAGATATTTCGGTTTGGAAGGACTGCCATGGCTGACCGATCCGGTCTGGGCCAAAGTGACCGTTATTATCGTCAATATGTGGGTAGGTATTCCGGTATCCATGCTTCTTGTCATGAGTGTCCTGACTACGATTCCGAAGGATCTTTATGAAGCGGCCGATGTGGATGGTGCGACCGGATACCAGAAATTCAAAATTATCACCCTGCCGATGATTTTGTTCTCGACGGCACCGGTACTGATTACGCAATTTGCCGGTAACATTAATAACTTTAACTTGATTTTCCTCCTGACGAACGGTAACCCGGTTGTGGGTGACTATCAATATGCGGGGGCGACGGACCTGCTGGTAACCTGGCTCTATAAACTGACCCTGGATCAGCAGCGCTACAGCATGGCATCGGCCATCGGTATCATCATCTTCATGATTATTGCGACCTTCTCGATTTACAATTATCGCAGAACCAGATCCTTTAAAGAGGAGGATATGATCCAATAATGGGAATTAAAATGAGAAATGCGATTCGCCTGACGGCAAGTTACATTACGCTTGTCATCATCGCGATCGGTTGTATTTACCCGGCGCTCTGGATTGTTCTGGCCTCTTTCCGTCCCGGAAAGTCGTTGTACAGCAAATCCTTGATTCCAGAATCTTTTACGCTCAGTCATTATAAAGAATTGTTTACGTCCCAAAGCTTTCTGTTTGGCACGTGGTACATGAATACGTTGAAAATTGCGATATTCTCCATGATTATCGGGACCATTCTTGTCCTGCTTACAAGCTATGCGGTATCCCGGTTCCGGTTTAAAGGCCGGCAGAATGCGCTATCGGTCATTCTCGTGCTGGGGATGTTCCCGGGCTTCATGAGTATGATCGCCCTGTATATCTTGCTGAACTCCCTGGATCTGCTGAACACGCATGCGGCGATGATTATCGTGTATGCGGCAGGAGCGCCGCTAGGTGGAACCCTGATCATGAAGGGCTTCCTGGATACGATACCGCGAAGCCTGGATGAAGCGGCAAAGATTGACGGAGCCACCAACTTCCAGATTTTCCGCAAAATCATTCTGCCGTTGTCGAAGCCGATGATCACGTATATGGGCTTGACCCTGTTCGTTGGTCCGTGGGTAGACTTTATCTTTGCCAGACTCGTGCTCCGGACAAAAGAAAACTGGACGCTCGCCGTCGGTTTGTGGGATCTCGTCAACTCGACTCAGGACAGTAACTTTACGCTGTTCGCAGCCGCATCGGTACTGATTGCACTGCCGATCACCCTGCTGTTTGTGTTCCTGCAGCGTTTGCTGGTCGATGGCATGACGGCTGGTGCAAGCAAAGGGTAAGGTACGAATAGCTAATTGTATGGATCATCATAAGACAGATAGATAGAGAGAACATCGAAGAGACACAGCCGGTAACCGCTAGCTGTGTCTTTTTGCATTTAAACATCGATGCAGGGGGACATATACATATGAACATGATGAGACGTTTTCAATTCAAAGCAGTTGGGATGAAGCTGTTTGTTATCTTTTTTACCACGATCGTGCTGTTATCCTCGGCGTTGGGCTTATTATCGTATTTCATTTCCAAGGACACGGTGATGGATCAGGTGTCAGAAGCGACTTCGGGGCAGATGATGCAGGCGGCGGACAAGCTGGATTTTCTGCTGGCCCAATATGAAGCCGCTTCCCGTCAGTGGGCCTTGGACACGGTGCTTCGCGAGGACCTCATTACGGTGAGTTCTGCGGATATCGGCATTCGGGACAAAACGCAGGCCGAGAACCGAATCCGTGAGAAGCTGAATGGGATGGCATCTTCGGATAAACGTCTGCAGGGCATGCGCCTGGTTGCGCCCAATCTTCAAGCTCAAAGCTCCTATAACTCCACGGGCTTATCGGGAATGTCATCCGCGGATGGCGTGAAGGCGAAGATTGACCGCATTATAGAGGCCGATGGTGAACCGGTATGGTTCCCGACAGAGGTTCAAGGCTTTATGGAGAACGAGAACACCGCCACCATGACGATGGGGAGATTTCTGAAAAACCTGAAGAATCCGGACGCGCAGTACATCCTGCTGATCGATATCAAGGACGAGGCGGTCGGAGAGGTGCTGGCGAATTTAAAAATAGGGAATAACGGGCAGATGCGAATCGTGGCCAATGATAACCGGATCGTGCACGACATGGACACGGACCAGCTGATGCAGCCGTCCACCATTACGGTTCCTCAGGAGGCCGAAGAAGGAGGGATTTATTACACCGCCGACGAGCAGATGGTGGTGTATACGCCGCTGAAGACGGCTCCTTGGCATATGGTCGGCTTTGCTCCCGTTAGCGATTTCGTGCAAGCCACGGACAAACTGCTGGCCGTGACGCTTGTGGTCATTGTGGCCGCGATCCTTATTGCGGTACTGATAGGCTATTATATGATGCGTTCCATCGGCCGCCCGCTGAACCAGATGTGCAGCCTGATGGAAGAGGGAGAGCAGGGGAATCTGAGGGTTCGGACCGAATTCCGGCGCGTGGATGAAATTGGCCGTCTCGGCCACAGCTTCAACCGGATGATGGGGCAAATTTCGGCTTTGGTCGATCAGACGAATGCTTCCGCGAAGGAAGTGCTGGCTACAGCGGAGGAGTTGGCGGAAGCATCGAAGGGAACCTCGCTGACGGCAGGAGAAATTGCATCGGCCATGGAGCAGATTGCACAAGGAAGCGGAAGCCTGGCGATGGAAGCCGAACGGGAGAATCAGCTGGCTGAGAACATTGGCGTCCAGATGAGCAAAGTTTCGGATTCGAATCAAGTGATGGAGGCAGCGGCTGATCGGGTGCTTCGGGTGACGGGAGAGGGCGCCCGGCATATGGACAATCTGGTGGAAAAATCCACGCGGATTAATCAGGTGAACCGGGCCATCGTCCAGAATGCGGAGAAGCTGAAGGATAATACCGCGTCGATTCACAAAATATTGGAGCTGATGTCGGAGATCACGCATCAAACCAACGTGCTGTCCATTAACGCGACGATTGAAGCGGCCCGTGCGGGGGCAGCAGGCAGCGGCTTCATGGTCGTAGCCAATGAAGTGCGGAGCTTGGCGGATCGTTCCAAGGAATCGATCCATACCGTAGGCGCGATGATCAAGGATATCCGGGCTGAAGTGCAAGGCTCTGTTGATGCATTGACGTCGGCATCACCGCTCTTTGACGAGCAACTGCATTCGGTTCAGGAAGCTCAGGGCGTGTTTGATCATGTTCGCCACGAGATGGATGCTCTTTTAACCGAGATCCGCGAATCAACCCGTTCGGTAGAGGTACTGATCGGTTCCCAGCTTACTCTGACCGACTCGATCTCGGAGGCGAGCTCGATTGTGCAAGAGACCAGCGCCGCCACGGAGGAGGTCGCTTCGATGTCATCCGAGCAGTTCAAGGTGAGTGAGAAGCTGGTCGGCTTGTCTTCACGTTTGGAGGAGTTGTCCGAGGGCTTGCGTAAATCTCTCGTGATGTTCAGGACGTAAATAGTTTTCGATTGCTGCGTGAAAATGATGTGGGCTATGCAGCACTCCGCATGTTCGGTTGAAGCGAGACGCTGCGAGTACGTATCGTTCCTCCAAGCGCTGTTGCCCCCAATTTTCTTGGAATTACAATTCTGTGCGGTAGAAAATCGGGGGCAAAGGCGACCACTATCGTTTTTCCGGAATGGATACGTCCTCTCCGCTGCGTCGAGTGATGAACAAAAAAATTTACGCTAGGCAAAAAGATCTGGAGAAGGTTTTTTGTTCAACAAAATAAAGACCCGGCAGTTATTCAAAATAACTTGGTGTGCCTCCCGATATATGAATCTACGTTTTTTAAATATGGAAAAAAGTGCATCTCTGTATACCATTTGTCAACGTTCTATTTTAATTATAATTGTCACTTCACTTGGGATTATTCACTCTTCAGATTGCTCACTATCATCTACCGATAACTCACTTGCATACACCGACCGCTTGCCGAATGATATCGCCCGAATCAGGACGTGCATAGCTACGGCCAGCTACTAGCCACGATCAATAGTCCACCATTTGCAAACAGTTCCCTAACGCTCAAACATCGACGGTGATTCAAAATCCGATGTGATTCACTGGTACCGACTGTCGGCTGCCTTCCTAGTTACGTCTGGATCCGGAAGAGAATCTATTATTTGTTCACCACTACTTGATCGAATCATACTAACATGGACTACATTGAAGGTTCTAAGCAGCTACTTGAAGATGAATCTGTTGATATTATCAATAATCATTAAGTGAAAGTTTTTTGTTGCATAAAATGAAATTACTAGACTATAAGCTGATATGGATTATGAAAGAAAACAAAAATTCGAAACGTAAACTTTACATCCATATAATCAACCTAATATTTGACAAAAAAAGAAATATATAATAATCTTCATACTATATATAAAATATTACTATAAATAAAAAAGGAGTTGTTTATTGTATGAAAAGTTCTAAATCACTGTCGTTAGTACTCGGTGTAGCATTACTGTTAAATTTCGGGCATGTAATATCTGCTGAAGGAATGAACACTTCTCTGACTGACGGTGTAAGTGCGCCTCTAACTCAATTAACTACTGAAGAAGGTAAGACATTCGGTGTTGGAGAACCAAAAGTTAAAAATGAATCTGCAAAATCGATTAAACTTAATAAAACAATGAAACAAAATGAAGTTGAGCAATCTATTAGTTTTATACCTTCTGCTGATGACACTAGTATTGAAATTCCGTTTGAATTTACGAATGGAGAGTATTTGGAACTTAATAAGGATAACGAACCTGCATTGAACCTAGAAGGCGTGAATATAGAAAAAAGCGCAACCGGCATTGCCGGAAATATTTACAATAAGGATGGGAGGTCTATTGGAGTATTCTCTGCAACTCTTATTGGAGACGAGGAAGGAGAAAGTCTTTTAGCAGATACTACAGGTGATATTTTGAAGTTACAAGCTAACGCAAATAATATTAATGCACCAATTGAAATTCAAATTCGTGCTACTTCGACATATTATTCAACTTATTTCTCCAGTTTCCAATGGATAAATAGAGGTGGTCCATATCCATTGTCGCTAAGTTTAACACATACAAATTACATTTATGAAGCAAGAACGACTCCTGAAGAAGAAGCAAGAATGTTTGATAGTTGGGATAAACTTTATGCAGTTCACTCGAGTTCAACAAACTGGTCCAATACTCAAGGAATGAAAGACCAATACATGTGTCATGTACAATTTGCCGAGTCTAAAAATCCTTGGAATTTGGAGCCTGCTAGACCAGATGTAGGTTTTTGGAATACTGTAACCGCAGCTTGTAATCCAGAACATTAAATATCTTACATATTGCTGCAAAAGTATTGTATTTTATTCTTCTAAATCGGATTTTAGTTATAATGCCAAGACTGCACTCATATTTTGCGATTAATGAAGTTTTTATATTATTAATGTTATGATGGAACTTCCCTTAAAAGAGTTCCATCATCTTTTTATTTGAGTTAAGATTGAGGAATAACAAGGGGGGGTTATATGGAAATTGCAAATGTTTTTATTAATTTTAGACCAATATATATTTTGTTCATCGTCATTCTAATTATCACATTGATGATCACAATTTTTCTGAAGAATCATGATAAAATCATTAGTGAGTTTACATTAGCAATTACCTCAATAATTAGTTTTGCAGTATCCGCTTTTATGACTTATCAAATAGGTATTCTTTCTGATGAATTAGGGGTTGGTGGTGATGTTGTTTCCTTTGTTATGTTTATTGTAGTAGTGATATTGTCGTTTGTTAATGTCGTTGTTTACTATTTCAAAAAAAGAATAGCTCGTTGAAGAAGTATAAAAATTTTTTCATTCCGCATAAAAGGAGGAGCTTCTTGACTCTGACATTAACCTCTGACAGAAATGTCAATTACATTAGTCTCTACGTTAATCGGACAAAGTTCTAATGTCCGTGAATTAGAAGGAGCTCTTGTCCGTGTTGTAGCATATTCATCTCTAATCAACCAGGATATTGGAGTCCTCAGAAGTTCTGAAAATTTATTACAGTCTGTCGCACCAAAGAATTTAGGATACTAATGATTCAACAACGAGTAACTAGAGGATTTTAAAGAATGAAAAGAACAAAAGCAGAAGCATTTCCGCGTCAGTTCGCAATGTACTTATCCAGAGAACTCACAGCATTTCATTAAATAAATTAGTGAACAGTTCAGAGGCGAGATCACACTACAATTATTCATGCATACGAAAAAATAGTTCATATGCTCAAAAAGATCAGGAACTTTGTAAAATAATAAATACTTTAATGGATAAAATTACAGACTAATAACAAAGTAAAGGCTGGTATTCTCCCCTCATGGTAGACAACGAAAAAGAGACATCTGTTAAGATGGGCTTACATGTTGTCTGCTGGAGGGGATTTTTTCATGAGCAGGCAACATGGGATTCGGAATAACATACAAGTTGAGGTATGGGTAAAATGGCATCAAGAAGGTAGAGCTCTAGAATAAGAAGCCTTTCACAAAGGGCGGCCAAAGACTAGGTTTACCAGCCTTGAGCTTATTTAAAGGCGGAGGTCGCATACCGAAAAAAGTGGTATCCAAATTTACACGGGAGTGACGAGTAAAGCCATCCGATGCGAGGTCATCGAGAATGGATAGCCGCATGAACTAAAACCAGCTCTGGTAATCGTCCCGGAGCTGGTTTATTTGATGGGTTGCAGCTTATTGGCTGAAACTATTGGATTGCTGCTGCCAGTTCTCGTTGGTGGTCGTGCCGCTCGCTTGAGCGGTTAAGATGTATAGCATACAGCTTGCTAACGGCTGCCAGCGCACATTCAATTTGGCCGTGTCGCCTACCTGATAAGTGAAGAAATGTAATGGTTCTTGGGCTTACGGCTGCCAGTTCACGTTAATGGTGGCTGTGCCGCTCGTTGGAGCCGTGAAGGTATGATTCGATCCGCCCTCCCACGTTACCGTCGAGCCTTGTTTTTTCAGGAATTTGAATTCGATGGTTTTACCGGCCGGTACGCTGACGTCATAGTACCAGGTTGGGTATTGGTAGATAACCTGGTTGTACAACGGTCCGATGGCTTTGGCAGGATCCCAATTGCCGAGCTCGCTTACGCTGCCAGCCAGGTACACGTTTTGTCCGAGCGCAGTGGTGGCATTGTTCACCACAAACCGGACGCTGACTTGATCCCCGGTCAGCACTTCGAAGTTGTCGTGTACATTGCTTGAAGTGCCAGCGCTATTGGCGACTTTGATGTTATACACACCACCGGCTACCGCAGGGATCTTCACTTTGATCTGCGTGTCCTCCCATGCCGTAATGTTAGTGCCTGTTACGGCCGTTGAGCCGAAGTATACCGTACCTTTGGTTGCGCCGAAGCCGCGGCCGTCAATGGTGATGGTTGCGCCTGGTTTGGCCATCATCGGTCCTACGTGCCCGATCGTTGGCGAAGTCACGGCTGTGGTATATTGCCATACGGCCGTACCGCCCGCAGCGAGCGTAAAGTTGGAAGCTGCTCCGCCTGTGCCAACGGTCAAGCTGTTGCCGTTCAGAAGTCCGCCCAGCACGTCGGCATAGCTGCCGGCAGGCAATGAAGTCGCCAATCCCGTAATGGTGGCCGGCGTATTCATGTTGCGGTTTACAGCAATAAGCGCCACGTTGCTGCCGAATTTGCGTTCATAGATCAGAACATCATTGTTGATCCAGCGCTCCTGCGTCGTTCCATAGGCGATGGCCGGATTGGATTTGCGTAGTGGCGCCAGCTTTTTAATTACTTGGTAAGCGGTCGTCGTTGTAGAGAAAGAAGGAATTCGTGCCCGGTTGTCAGGGTCGTTGCCGCCGGACATGTATTGCTCGGTTCCGTAATAGATGGCTGGCACGCCGCGGGAAGTGAGCGTGAAGGCCAGCACTTGCTCCAGCTTACGGCGGTTAGCGCTGTTATTGTGGAAGCGTTCCATGTCATGGTTATCGATGAACGTAACCTGATCCTCCACCTGCGCATAATCGGTTGATGAGCCCTCCAGCATGGACTTCAGACCATACATATTGTCGGTATTGTCCCTGAATACCTGGCGTACCTTCTGGGCGAAACGGAAGTCCAGCAGGCTCATGCCGGATTCGTTGGCGAACTTATGGTTCTCGGCGCTTACTTCGTTCACGCCGAGGAACCATTCGCCGAAGGTGAAGACCGGCTTGTAGTTGTTGACGGTGGCCATGAAACTCTTCTGCCAGCCAAATGGCATATGTTTCACCGCGTCCATTCGAATCCCGTCAATGCCCAGATCAAGCCACATTTTGATGGCGTCCTTCAGGTAAGTATCCACGGTGCTGTTATTGTGATTCAGGTCGGCAAGGTCGTACAGGTTTTTGTAAATCCCGTTCTCTGTTGTTGAGAAATCGGTGCCTCCGTTATGATGGAACAAATTCTGTGTATCGCCCGTGTATCCGCCGAGCAGGGTGCCGTTGTTGTACAGCTTGCCGTTCTCCGCGAATGAAGGCTGGTCGGAGGAAGCGGGAGAGGTGTGGTTCGGTGCGAAGTCGATGATGACTTTGATGTTCTTGGCATGAGCGGCTGCGATGAGATTCTGGAAATCGGCGATCGTGCCGTAAGCCGGGTTCGTTTTCTTGAAATCTCTGGCCCAATAGCCGTGATAAGCGGTGTTGTTCACGCCGGAATAGTTGATGACGCTGTAGATGTTCTCAACAGGCTGGGAGATCCAGATGGCGGTAACTCCCATGCCGGTCAGGTAGCCGTCGTTGATTTTGTTAATGATCCCTTGCCAGTCACCGCCGCAGTATAGCCTCAGATTGGTACAGGTACCGTCAAAGGCAGGTCCGGTCGGGTTGTTGGCCGCATTGCCGTCGGAGAAACGGTCCGTAAAGATTTGATAAATGACATCCGTGCTGAAATTTTGTTTATTGGACACCGAAGTATCCGGGGCCGCATGAGCAGGGCCGAGAAGGCTCAAGGCCAGGGACAAGCTAAGGGCAAGAGCAGTTGTCAGTTTGTAAAACTTTTTCATCGTCATTCCTCCTATGTAGCTGATATAGAGAAGGCTGGTTTTACTAGCTTATCGGCTGCTTGAGTTTCACCTCCCATACTAAATCGGGCAACAAAAAACCCCGGAATCTCCTGTAGAGAAACCGGGGTTGTTCCATACCGTGTGTGAGGTGACGGAATGCATGGCCCTTAAATTATGCGAGTGTTTGATTTCAACATTATTGTAAATGGAAGCGTATTCAAGTGTCAATATATTATATCCAAATAAAAGGAAAATTTAAGTGGGATGCGATGAAATTAAATTTTATAATACTTAATTTATATTGAAACAAAATTTTACAGACCATATAATAGGTTTAGGAAACGTTTACATTTTCAAAGGTACTGTGGAGTTAAATGATGTGTCTGTTATTTAGTATTCCAAACTTAAGGACTTGCAGCAAAGGAGGGAAGATGGGATGGCGAGCAGCGCGGAAGCTGGTGCAGAGCAGCTGGGCTTGGGAATCAAGGGAGTGAAATCGGCTTGCGCCGCCATTGAACGCGAGATTGCCGCAGGTACGACACCGGGTGCTGTACTCGGGGTTCTATATGAAGGCAGGGAATGGTTCTACGCAGCCGGCTATGCCAATCCCAAGCCAGCGCAGGGGCAGCCTGTGCCTGTCAGCGAGGATACGTTATACGATTGTGCATCCTTAACCAAGGTGGTGGTTACGCTCCCGTTGATTCTGCAATTGATCGATGAGGGAGTCTTGACCTTAAGCACAAAAGTGAGTGACATTCTGCCCCCATTCGGAACGGCAGGCAAAGAAGAGATTACGGTAGGCCAACTGCTGACGCATACTTCCGGACTCCAGGCGGATATGAACCTGCACTCGCAGGGCTGGGACAGGGAGCATATGTGGAATGCCGTTCTTTCAGCACCGCTCGTGACCAAGCCGGATACCGAGGTGATTTACAGTGATCTGGGATATTTGGCGCTTGGCTGCACGATTGAGAAGGTGCTGGGAATGCCGTTAGACCAGGCAGTAAAGGGAAGGGTGTTGGATCCGCTGGGCATGCATCATGCCACGCTGACTCCTACGCCGGAACAGGCCGGCCGCTATGCCACAACGGAGTATGAGGATACCATCCAGGATCATCTGTGCGGGATCGTGCATGATGAGAAGGCACGGGCCTTGGGTGGGGTATGCGGCCATGCCGGTTTGTTTGCCACAGCAGGCGATCTGCTGCAGTACGCCCGAATGTGGCTGGAGCAAGGGGCGATCCCGGCAACGGCGAGTCCAGAGGCGGTGGGCAGCGAATCCCGCATCTTATCTCGGGCTGGGGCTGCTACAGCCACTCGTACCCATACAGGACATATTCATGGCTCCAACCGTGGTCTGGGGTGGGTACTGAAAGGGGATAAGATGGATGCTTCCGGTGATTGGATGGGTCCGGGCTGTTACGGACATACCGGCTTTACCGGAACCAGCATGTGGATCGATCCCGAGTCAGATCTTGCGGTCGTACTGCTGACAAATCGCGTATACGGGGGGCGGAGCAGCAGCGTGGCTCAGCTGCGCGCACAGGTCCACAACGCGTTGACGGGAGCCGTGGCATGGTGAGATGGGGATGAGTCGTCGTTCGATTCGGCAGCGGCAGCCGTCCGGAGGCGATGTGACGCCTGGTCGACATCCGTCCAAGCATGCCCGGATCCCGCACCGTGCGCACAGGGAGTAGTGCGCACGATGTACAAATAGCCGTCGTTCGATTCGGCAGCGGCAGCAATCCGAAAGGGGATATGACGCCGGATGGACATAAGCAATGACAACATTGAGCCGGTACATTTATGGGGAGCTTGTAAATAGATGTACCGCCCAGTACATGAAATATTTTGGTTAATTATGATGAACCGGTTGCACGCCGTTCGCGGCAATCACAGCCAATCCAAGGACTTACGACAATAAGGAGGGAATACGCAATGACGAGTTTAACCTACAGGTCTTACCGGCCTGGGGACGAGGACGGTATCACTGCTCTGTGGAACGCCTGCCTGCCGGGAGATCCCATCACCCGGCTCCGTTTTCGGAATTTGGTGCTGCTCGATCCGAACTTTGATCCACAGGGGCTGCGGATTGCAGAGCAGGAGGGCCGCATGATGGGCGTCCTGTATGCGGTGCGCCGGAGGCTGCCGATGATCGGCACCGAGCTGGAGCCGGATCACGGCTGGATCACCTTCTTCTATACCGATCCATCGGTTCGAAGACAGGGGGTAGCGTCGCGGCTGCTGCAGGAAGGCGAAGACTATCTTCGCGGTCATGGACGCAGCAAAGTCTTTTTCTCCTCGTATGCCCCGAATTATATCGTGCCGGGCATCGATGGCGAGCGTTATCCGGAGGGCTTGGGGTGGCTTGCGGCCAGCGGTTTTACCCGCAATTACACGGCGGTTGCGATGGATCGCTCCCTGGTCGATTTTCATATGCCGCCGGAGGTAACGGAGCTGAAGCGGCAGCGGGAGGAAGAAGGCTTTACCTTCACGCTGGCCCAGGACAGCGATTTGGTGGAGCTGATCGAGTTTGCGACGGACGTGTTTAACCCGGATTGGGGCCGGGCGATTCGTGAGGGACTACTGCAGCGACTAAGAACGGATCAGATCCTGATTGCGCGCGATCAAGGAAAGCTGGTAGGATTCTGCCTTCATAACGGATATGAAGGTGTGGTTGAACGATTCGGTCCGTTTGGCGTAGACCCGTCGATGCAAGGGAAGGGTCTCGGCAAAATCATATTATATGATTGCCTCGCTCTCATGCGGGCTCAAGGACTGCACGGTGCCTGGTTCCTCTGGACGGGCGAGCAAAGCCCCGCAGGACATCTGTACCGCAAAGCCGGATTTCACGTGACGCGCCGGTTCGATATTATGAGCAAGCCGCTTCAATAGATTCTACTACTTTTCATACAAAGGGGAGATCCGATTTGACGGAAGCTAAGCAGCATCATATTTTGGCGATTGGCGGACATGCGGGCGATATGGATCTTACGGCAGGAGCCGTAATCGCTAAATACACGCAGGCTGGCCACAAAGCAACGTTTCTTCATTTAACGCCGGGAGAGAAGGGACACCCTCGACTGACGCCCGAGGAGTACGCGAAGCAGAAGATTGATGAAGCTCACCAATTTGCCGATATCGTAGGCGCGGATGTCCGATTCCTTGCTTACAAGGATGCCGAGCTACCGCTGGACGAGGAAGTGAAGTATCAGGTAGCGGACATCATACGGGAAGTGAAGCCGGATATCATCATTACGCATTGGAAGGAGAGCATCCATAAGGATCACTCCAATACCCATTACATTGTGGAGGACGCCCGCTTCTATGCTGGGCTGAAGACGATTGAACGGGAGCTTCCGGCCCACTATGCCCAGCATTTATACTATGCGGACAATTGGGAGGACCCGTATGATTTTCATCCCGAGGTATTCATTGATATCCCGGATGAAGCCTATGAAACGTGGGTGAGAGCCATGAACGTGTACGCTTATGCGCGCGGGGAAACCTATGGCTTCCCGTTCATCGAATATTACAAAGCGCTCACGATCGTGCGGGGAGCTCCGGTGAACTTCAAGCGGGCTCAAGCCTTTGCCGTTCCGAGAGGCGTGTTAACTAAACGATTACAGTTTTTCTAAATATATGGTTTTACATCCAGACAACTGGAATAATACCTAATGAAATCACAAAAAAATTGTGAGAAATGCCAAAACATCCACTGACATTATACATATCTTTTGATATAATGAGTGATGTTACGGGGGAACACGTACGGAATCATATAGAGAATACAAACAGGAGAGGAAGTCTTCCATATGGAGGCTTCCTCTCTTTTCATTTCGTCCAATGGTTGTGGAAAATGGCGACATAGCGTTTCCGATGGCGGTTCTGATCGGGATGCGGAAGGGTGGCTGGCTGTTGCATTTTTTAAAATCCATGGTATTATGTATTTAAAGAATCTTAAATTAAAGATATTCAGATGGAATTTTAGGGTAGCCTAAGATGTGATTGTAGCCTAGTTTATGATGTGATTTTCAGGGTAACCTTTGGTCCTATTGGGCTATTCCGGGGCATTCTAACATTCATGGTTGTCAAACGAAATCGGAATCTAACTATATAGCCAATCGAAAGGAGAGTAAAAGCACATGGAACATACTCATATTTACCGCCAGGGAACTTCCCCGGAGGCACCAACCTTACTATTGCTGCACGGTACCGGGGGGAACGAGGAGGATTTGCTGCCGCTGGCCGAGATGATCTCGCCAACGTCGAATGTGCTAGGGGTCCGCGGGAACGTGCTGGAGAACGGCATGCCGAGATTTTTCCGGCGTCTGGCCGAAGGCGTGTTTGATATAGAGGATCTCGTGAAGCGCACGAACGATCTGAATGAATTCCTGAACTGGGCAGCTGCCGAGTACGGTTTTGACCGCAGCCGCGTCGTGGCAGTCGGGTATTCGAACGGCGCCAATATTGCGGCCAGCCTTCTGTTCCACGAAGGAGATGCGCTGCAAGGGGCTATTCTTCATCATCCGATGGTTCCGCTGCGGGATAAGACCTTGCCGGACTTGTCCGGCGTTCCGGTCTTCATCGCGGCCGGCCGGCGCGATCCGATGTGCACACCGCAGGAGAGCGAGGATCTGAACGAACTATTGAGCGGGGCAGGCGCGGACGTGAAGCTGCATTGGGAGAACGGGGGGCATCAGCTCAGCCGTGCAGAGGTCGGGATGGCCGCTGCCTGGTTTAAGGAGAAGTTCCTGTAATACCGGGCATGCCAAGATCCATGATGCGTTCCCTGTCTAATCAAGTAAAAATGAAAGCGAATATGATCAAAATACCGTCAATGCGTTGGCGGTATTTTTTTTATACTTAACCCATCGAATAAGAATCGAGGGGGTCCGACATGGCACAGACAATGGAGACGATGAAGAAGCCTGGCGCCCAGCCAACGCGGGGGTACAAGTCCCGGGGATCCTTGCAGCGGGGAGAGAACCTATGGGGGATCGCATTCGTAAGCCCGATGCTGATCGGCGTTATCATTTTAGTGCTGTTTCCGATATTGGCAACGCTTGTGCTGGGGTTTGCCGATTGGAATTTCGTGCAGGGCTGGGACGGTATCCGATGGGTCGGGTTTCAGAATTTCCGCCAGCTGCTGGAGGATGACATGTTTATCAAGTCGGTACGCAACAACATCTTGTTTCTGTTGACGGTGCCGATCTATATGATGATCTCGATGGCGCTGGCCATTTTGATCGATCGGTTCGTATATATGAAGGGCTATTTTAAAGTGGCTTACTTCATGCCCTACATATCCAACATCGTGGCGGTTGCGGTCGTATGGCAGGTGCTGTTCCAGCCGTCCTACGGGCCGATCAACGAAATACTCCGGACGCTCGGGATGTCCAATCCGCCCAAGTGGATTGCCGATCCGAATTTCGCACTGATTTCCATTATGCTGATTTCGATCTGGATTTCCATCGGCTTCAATCTAATTATCTATATCGCTGGGCTGCAAGCCATACCGAAGGATCTGTACGAAGCGGCGGACATCGATGGAGCGAACGGCTGGACGAAGTTCAGGCGCATTACGCTGCCGCTGTTGTCGCCGACATCTTTTTTCCTGCTGGTAACGGGGATCATCTCCACATTCAAGGTGTTTGAAATCATTGCCGTCATGACCCAAGGCGGGCCGATTGGCTCCACCACGATGATGGTCTGGTACTTATATGATACAGCCTTCATTAACCTGAAGGTAGGTTATGCATCGTCCATTGCCGCGGTTTTGTTCGGTTTTGTCATGCTGATTACACTGGGGCAGTGGGTCGCTCAGAAGAAGTGGGTCAACTACTAGGAGGGAGGGCGCTGCTTTATGGGGACAAGAGTCGGCGTTGACTTGCGCAAGCTTATCGTCACGATCGTAATGTTCGTGGTGAGCATTCTGTTTCTCCTTCCCTTTATCTGGATGCTGGTTACATCCTTTAAGGTGGAGAGAGACGTATTCGTATATCCGATTCAGTGGATTCCGCGGGAGTGGAATGCGATTCAGAATTACAAGGAGGTATGGTTCGGCGATTACCCCTTCTATCTCTATTATTGGAACTCGATCAAGGTCAGCCTACTGACCACAATCATCTCGGCCATGGTATCTGCCCTGGCAGCCTACGGCTTCTCCAAAATCCGGTTTGCCGCCGGCAATTGGCTGTTCATCATCGTGCTGGTGACCTACATGATTCCGGGCCAGGCCATCCTGATCCCGCAGTTTATTCTCTACCGCAACATCGGGCTGTTCGATAACCATTTCGGCCTCATTATGCTGGGAAGCTTCAGCGTGCTGGGAACGTTCATGCTCAGGCAATTCTTCATGGGGGTGCATCAGGAATTCATCGAATCCGCCAAAATCGACGGCGCGAACCATCCGCGAATATTCTGGTCGATTGCGCTGCCGCTGGTAAAGCCCGCTGTTGCCACGTATGCGATCCTGCGGTTCATCTGGACGTGGAACGATTATCAGAATCCGCTCATCTTCCTGCGGACAGACCGGCTGTTTACGATTCCGCTGGCGATGCAGAAATTCACGTCCTTGAGCGGAGAATTCTATTCCCTGATCATGGCGGCTGCCGTGTCGGCGATATTCCCGCTGCTGATCGTTTTTATCATCGGCCAGAAGAGCGTCATCGAAGGCATTGCGCTGGGCGGGGTCAAGGGCTAGGAGCCTCGGGAATGAACGGGTAAAAATAGTTCCAACATCAGTAAAGATTGTTTTATGGTTAAGATGTAAGCGCTCTATATAATGTGGATAGTTACAGCTAGAATCGTCACGACCTTACATACCGATAGATATCAATGGGGAGGGTTATAGACAATGATGAACAAGAAATGGTGGTCAGGCGTGCTCACGGCCGCGATGGTGATCGGGTTGCTGTCTGGCTGCGGTGGAGCGAAGGAAGATGCGGCACAAGAGGGCTCTGCGCAAGGGGGGGGCAAGACCAATCTGAGGCTGTACACCTATGGCACGGAGGAAGCTTACAATTGGAAGAAAACGATCCAAGCCTATGAAGAGGCAACGCCGGGCGTGACCATTGAGCTGGTCCAGCTCAGCGAGAAGGGAGATACGCAGGAGGCGTTCAAGAAGCTTGATCTGGAGGCGGCATCCTCGGCCCAGATGGACATTCTGATGTTCAGCGATCCGGCAGGTTATGCGCAGCGGGTGGCGCTCGGCATGGCGGAGCCGCTGGATGACTTTATCGCGAAGGACGGGTACAGCGTGGAAACGGATTATAAAGTGGATACTCGCCTCGACGGCAAGGTCTACGCGCTGCCCGGCAAGTTCAACCCTTGGTATGTGCTGCTGAACAAGGATCACCTGGAGGAAGCGGGACTGCCGGTTCCAACGGACTGGACCTGGGACGAATATGCGGATTATGCCAAAAAATTGACCCAGGGCGAAGGAGCGTCAAAGCGCTACGGGACGTATTTCCATGGTCCGCAGGGGGGCGGATGGCTGGAGTTTCTGAAGCTGATGATGGCCAATCAGCCCCAAGATACCGACTATTTGAAGGCCGACGGCTCTTCCAATCTGGATAACCCGACCTTCAGGCAGACGCTGGAGCTGCGCGTGCGGATGGAGCAGGAGGACCAATCCTCGGTGCCTTACACGGACATGATTTCCCAGAAGCTGAATTACCGGACCCAATTCTTCAATCAATCCGCAAGCATGATCACGATCGGCAGCTGGATGAACACGGAGATCGGCGGAACGGATAAAGTGCCGCTGGACTTTAATGTTGCCGTAGCCCCTTTCCCTAAAAACGAAGAAGGCGATCCGACGGGACTTACGCCGGTAACCACGGATTACGTAGCGGTGGCTGCCAAGTCCAAGCATAAGGAAGAGGCTTATAAATTCGTCCGCTGGTATACAACGGAAGGACAAATCGTGCAGGGCAAGAACATTCCGGCCTGGCAGCAGGTGAAGACCGAGCAGGTGGAAGAGATCATCGACACCATTCTTTCGGCCACGAAAAGTCCGGAGAAGGTAGACAAGAAATCGCTCGTGGACACATTGGTTGCCTCGAAGGCCTCGGCCATCGTCCCTCCGGCGCCTTATCAGGCGGAAGTGTACGAGGCGGTGAACGAGGAATACGAGAAGCTGATACTGGGCAATCAGGATATTGATCAGACTATCGCGAATTCGCAGGAGCGAGTGAACAAAATTGTAGAATCCAACAAAAAATGATCTGGTATAATAGACAAAAAAATCGGGACGAAACTCTTCGTCCCTTTTTTTGAATTCGCGTGTATCATTCCCGTCACGCCATACCCGAGGTGGATCCTATGCCCGCACGACTGAAGAGCCTGATCCCGAGCTCCATCAGGCATAAGCTGATTTTGGCTGCCGTCACCTGCATCGTCGTTCCCGCCATCGTCAGTTTAATTCTGTACAATTCGTTAACGAAGGAAGCCTTGAGGCAGCAGGCGGTGTCCAATGCAAGCGATGCCCTTCAGTTGGTCCGCGGATCGGTGACGAATCTGCTCTTAAGCAAAATCAATATCGCCAATTACATTCAGATGAATTCCGGTTTGAATTCCTACTTCAAGCAGGTGGTCTCCGGCAACGAAGACCCGGATCCTTACCGCAGGTTCATAGAATCGAACCGGGTACTGGAGCATCTGGACAGCTTGACGGTCGTCGGCGAGAAAAGTTATGTCACCGTCATTCTGGAGAACGGCTCCTATTATATGAACTATTCCGTAAGCGATTACAATCCGCTTGATTACAGGCAGCGGCCCTGGTTCGGCCAGATTTCGGAGCTGCAAGGCTTGGAGTCCTTGTGGACGGAGCCGGAGGCCACGATGTTCCGCTCCGACCAAATCGATCATCCGACGCAATTATCGGTGGTGCGCACGCTCCGGCTGCCGGATTCCGAAATTTACGGCTACGTGATCGTGACGTTCATGGAGGATCAGATCAGCGGGATCTTCAACTCCCTTTCGGAAGGCAACGATATGGTGCTGCTGGATGCCAAGGGAACCATCGTTTCCGGCAGTCATCAGAACCAGATCGGAACGACCTTTGCTTATCTCGATGACTTGGATCAAGAGAAGCCGTATTCAGTCGTGCCGATGAATGGGGAGAAACAGCTGATGGTACACCAGGACATTCCGTTTGCCGGATGGCGGCTGGTGCTGATGCAGCCGTACAAGGATGCGATCGTCAATATTAACTCGATTTTTAACCGGGTGTTCTTGTTTCAAATGTGCTCCTTTCTGATCTTTCTACTGCTGCTCATTGCGCTTGTCCGCGCTTTTACCAAGCCGTTAGTCAAGCTCGGCAAAGTGGCAACCTCCGTGCAGCGCGGAAATCTGGAAGTAAGGTCGAATGTTCATGGCAATGATGAGGTGGGGCGGCTCGGTCATTTATTCGACGACATGCTGGACCGGTTCAAAGCCATGATCTCTGAAATATCCGAGAACCAGGCGAGAAAACGAAAAGCGGAGCTCCGAATGCTCCAAGCCCAGATTCATCCTCATTTTCTGTTCAATGTCTTGAATTCGATCCGAATGAAGGTCATGAAACGGGGCGATCCCGAAAGTGCCAAGATGATCGGCTCCCTGTCCGTGCTGCTCCGCATGACGATCAGCCGCGAGGAGGACGAGATTGCGCTTCACGAAGAGATCGACCTGATCTCGCATTACGTCGCCCTCATGAACCTCCGGCAGAAGGAGGAGGTCAGGCTGGAGCTGGATATCGCGCCGGAGGCTTTCCTCTTCAAGGTGCCGCGCTTCTTTCTGCAGCCGATCGTGGAGAATGCGCTAATCCATGGGCTCAACCAGCAGGCAGGGACGATTCGGATTACAGCCGCCAAGAAGGGCAGGCACCTCGTGCTGACGGTGAAGGACGACGGCATCGGCATGGATGCCGCCATCCGGGAGTCGATTGCCCGGAGAATCCAGGGCGGATACGCCGGGTCTTCGACGCAGGAAGAGGCAAGCGGAGGCAGCTTCTCCCATATCGGTCTTCAAAACGTGATGGAACGGATGAGCATGGTGTTTGGCGGGGCTTTCCAATGTCACGTCTACAGCGAGCCTGGCCAAGGAACGATGATCGAGATGTTAATACCGGAAAGAGGGAATGCGGATGTATAACGTGATGCTGGTGGACGATGATTATCCCGTCATCGAGCTGTTGTCGGAGGCCATCTCGTGGAATGAGCTGGGCTTGAATCTTATGGGTAGCTATGAGAACGGAATGAGTGCTTGGGAGGATGCAAAGTCTTCGCCTCCGGACATTCTGATTACGGATATCGGCATGCCCAAAATGAACGGGCTTGAGCTGTCCGCACGTATCAAAGAAGTGAAGGCCGATGTGCGGATCGCCATCCTGTCCTGCCACAACGAATTCCAATATGCCCAGCAGGCCATGCGCCTGAACGTGCAGGATTATTTGCTGAAGGATACGCTCGACCCTGAGGAGCTGGCACAGCTGCTGAGGCGGTTCAAGCAGGCGATGGACGAGGAAGCCCAGAAGGGCTGGGAGCGGTCGCGGATGATCCATCTGGTGGACGAATCCAAGGAGCTGCGGAAGGAGCAGAGCCTCAAAAATTTTATCCACCAGCCCTTGCTGTCCCCCGAAAAATGGCGGCATGAGCTGTCGGAGTATGGGGTGCTGAAGCCGGGTTATCACTGCCTTCCCGTGGTCGGACATCTGGAGGATGTCCGGGAGATCAAGCACCGCTTCGCTTCCAACCAGACGCTGCATTTTGCCCTGGGCAACGTGCTGCGGGAGGTGCTGGATCAACTGAATCCGGATGCGGTGCATGTCATATACGATGCAAAGTCTTCGCTGCTCCTGTTCTCGTATCGACCCGGCTTGGGCAGCAACATATACGATGAGGCCGCCGCCTGCCTGAAGGAGCTGCAGCGGACGCTCGAGCGCGTGCTGCGAATCCGCATGTCGTTCCTGATCGGCCGGGGCTGCGCGGCTCCTGAAGGCTTAAAGGCAGGGCTCAATGAACTGCTGGCCTGCCAGAATCAACGATTCTATCTGGAGCCGCAGGAGATATCCAAACTGAGCGGAGCGCTTGAACAGAAAAGTCTGCATGCGGATTCCGATCTCTTCGTTTATTATGAACGGGCCAGCTCGGAGCTGCGGGAATCGCTGCTTGGAAAAGAGGGCTTCGGCGGGGTGCGCGACACGGTCGATCGGTGGATCGCATGGATTCAAGGGAAGCGGTACGCACCGGAATCGGTCAAGGACTGGATATTGAAGCTCCTGCTGGATCTGAAGCTGAGGCTTCATCTCCTGCACTCGCTGTCACCCGCCTATACGGCGGATGCGCTGCACAAAGAGATCATGGACATGGATTCCCTGAACGAGCTGAAATCCTGGCTTCACGATTATTTGGAATCCACCATACAGGCTATGGATCGAGGATTCGGGGGCAGCAGAAGATCGGAAGTAGCGGAGGCCTGCAAATACGTGTCCCTTCGGCTCGACCAGAGGATCACGCTGGATGACGTTGCCGGCTGCCTGCACCTGAATCCGAGCTATTTCAGCCGCATGTTCAAAAAAGAAACCGGCGTCACCTTCATCGAATACGTTACCCGGATGAAGATGGAGCGCGCCAAGGAGCTGCTGCGGCAGACAGACCGCTCGGTCGGGGAAATCTGCGAGAGTCTGGCTTACGACAATGTGAGTTATTTCAGCAAGACATTCAAGGCGTATACGGGAGTAACCCCCGTAGAGTTCCGGAACGGTTGAAAGGGCGTCTCCAACAGGCGTCGAAACGGGAAGGAGGAAGTTTTAGTCCGATGAACAGGATACAGGAGCTGACAACGATCGTGAACGGGATGGCTCCCGCCGATCTGCGGATGTATTACCAAGGCGGGGACCAGAGGTCCTTCTGGGAAGGTATCCGGCGAAGCGGGGATTACGAGCAGGATATATCCGAGATTCGCGAGGAAGGGGAACGGCTGCTGTCTGTCCCGAACCCGCCGCTGACGTATGACTTATTCACCCGATTTGCCCGGCAGGGAACGAGGCTGGACTATGAGAAGGTTTATTTCGAGCGAAGGCTCCGGCTGAATACATTTGCCCTGCTGACCCTTCTCGAGCCGGATAAGGAAGCGTATCGGACGGCTCTCCAAGAGATGATCTGGTCCATCTGCGATGAGTATACCTGGTGTTTGCCGGCGCATCTGAACGCGGAATCACCGGGCGGCATCAAGGGGACGATTGATCTGTTCAGCGCCGAGACCGGGTTTACTCTCAGCGAAATTCGCGTGCTGCTGCGGGACTATCTTCCTTCACTGCTGATTTCAAGAATTGAGGAAGAGGTTCAAGAGCGGTTATTCATCCCTTTCCTAAGCCGTGAGCACGGCTGGGAGACCGCGACGCATAATTGGTCTGCCGTCTGTGCCGGCTCCATCGGCTCCGCCGCGCTGCTGCTTATGGAAAGCGGAGAATCCCTAGCGAAGGTTCTGTTGAAGACGGAGCGGTGCATGGACTATTACCTGCAGGGCTTTGGTGCCGATGGAGCCTGTCTGGAAGGGCTGGGATACTGGAATTACGGGTTCGGTTATTTCGTGTATTATGCCGATTTGTTGCGCAAGCGCAGCCGGGGTGCGTTGGATTGGTTCCTTGCGGAGAAGGTCGGCCGCATCGCCTTGTTTCAGCAGCAGGGCTTTTTGGGAGGGAAGGCCGTTGTCAACTTCTCCGATTCACACCCGGAAAGCACGGTACATATCGGCTTGTCACATTATCTGGCCGGATTGTACGCAGACTTCGAGTCTCCGCCCCAGTCTCTCCGGTCGCGTTACCGCGACGATCATTGCAGCCGCTGGGCTCCGGCTTTGCGCAACCTGATCTGGCGGAACCCCTTGCTGGAGGGAAGCGATTGGGAAGAGGCAAGTTATTATTTGCCCGATGCCCAGTGGCTGATCTCCCGCAGCGCCCACGGAGGCGAAGTGTACGCGTTTGCCGCCAAGGGTGGTAGCAACGGCGAGCCGCACAACCATAATGATCTCGGGCATTTCATCCTGTACGGTGCCGGGGAAGTATGGTGCTCGGACCTTGGCTGCGGGGAGTACACGGCGGAATATTTCGGCGAAGGACGGTATGGCTATGATTGCAACGGTTCCCAAGGCCACTCCGTGCCGATCATTGACGGTCATTATCAGCGAGAGGGTTCGGATTGCGCCGCGGTCGTATTGGAAGCGGTGACGGGTGAAGCCGTGGATCGGCTGAGTCTCGATCTTACCTCGGCCTACCGCGTTCCTGCGCTTCGGGCATTCACGAGGAAGCTGGAGTGGAACAAAGAGGGGAATCAGCCGGAACTGACGCTGAGCGACCGCTTCACGTTCGATTCGTCCCCAGGCAGCTTGGTGGAGCGGATCGTCACCAGAATACAGCCCGAGCTGGTGCTGATCGATGGCCGACGGGTTGTCGCGTTACGGACAGCGGGAGTCCAAGAGCAAGTAAAGGCAGGAGGGCAAGAAGCCGTTCAGGTCTTAGAAAAGACGGCGGAGCTGATAGCAGCTGAAGAAGGGGCCGGGGATCAGCCGGCTCAGGTTCGAGGTGGAAATTGGGAGGTACCGGCTCAGCACCGAGGAGGAAACGAGAAGCAGCTTAAAACAAAGGACTCTATCCCGGAGCCTGCTTTTTCCGAGGACGACAGGTCCGGCCTGCTGATCCACTTTGACAGCGAACTGGTGGAGCCTGAGCTGACAAGCCATGTTTACCGTGATCACTTCGGCAAGGAAGCGGCTTGGTATGCCGTGGATTTTAAAGTGAAGGCCACTGGCTTGCATGCGAATATCGATTTCAGATTTCAATTCATATGAACAGAGGAGTGGACAGGAATGAAAACGGAGATCGCTTTGGATTGGTTGACGGAGGCCTGGGAGAAATCGCTTGCGAAGACGCAGCGAAACGTAACGCGGATCGGGACGGGATTTCCGCATGCCAGCCAGAATGGAGTCTACCAATTGGAGTCGCCGCATTGGTGGACGGCCGGCTTCTGGCCGGGCATGCTGTGGCTTCTGTACAACGACAGCGGGGTGGCGGAGCTTAGAACAACCGCCGAGCAGTGCGAGCTCATTCTGGATGACGTGCTGAACGAATATGTTCGTCTGGACCATGATCTCGGCTTCATGTGGACGCTCACCAGCATGGCATCCTACAAGCTGACCGGCAGCGAAGAGTCCAAGATACGCGCGCTCAAGGCAGCCAACTTCCTGGCTGCACGCTTCAACCTGAAGGGCCAATATATTCGAGCCTGGAATCCATGGTCGGAAGGGGAGGATAACGCGGGCCTCGCCATCATCGATTGCGCCATGAATATGCCCCTGTTGTTCCAGGCGTCGCAGATCAGCGGGGATCCCCGCTATCGGCATATTGCCGAAGCGCACATGGATACGGTGGTTCGGGACTTCGTCCGGCCGGATGGTTCCGTCTATCATATCGTTCGATACGATCCGGTAACCGGTAAGCGCCTGGAAGGGATCGGCGGCCAGGGCTTTGCACCGGAATCCGCCTGGTCCAGGGGAACGGCGTGGGCGATCTACGGCTTAACGCTTGCCTACCATCATACGGGCAAGTCGATATACCTCGACACGGCCAAAACGGTTGCGAATTTCTTCCTGGCAAACCTGCCGGAAGACCATGTGCCATTCTGGGATTTCCGCACGCCGGATGAGGCACGCATATATCGGGATTCCTCTGCCGGTGCCTGTGCCGCCAGCGGCCTGCTGCTTCTGGCGGACAAGGTGGAACTGGGGCAGGGGGCCGTATACCGGGCGACGGCAGTCCGAATTCTGGAATCGCTGTACCGGAATTACGGTACGTGGGATAACGATAAAGAGGAAGGCCTAATTCTCCACGGCACCAGTCATTATCCGGAAGGCCGGAATATCGACGTGCCCCTGATTTACGGCGACTTTTTCTTTGTCGAAGGACTGGCGCGGCTGAGAGAGAAGGGGCCTTTTTACTGGGAATAAAGGAGATTGAAGCGGACGGATCGGGTACAAGGACAGGGGCAGAAACAGGACCAGAGATAGGAACAGAAAAAAAGAAAAGCTGAGGAACAGCAGGCGTACCCGGAAGAGGATAAGAGAAGAAGCAGCACTGGGAAATGGATAGTAAGGTAGATTCTCAGGAAGAGAATAAGAGAAACAGGCGCTCTGGAAGGGAAGAGTAGAAGTAACGCAAGTAAGAGAAGTAGAAAAAGCATTCCGAAATGGAGTGAAAATTAGATGAGCATACAGCCTACAAGGAATGTCGGTCGCGGCTCGACCCATCCGGTTACCCGGAATCCGCTGCGGACAAGAGAGGATGTGCAGGAAGCACTCACCCAACTGCTCGAGCCTCTGAATAAATATTACAGCGAGGGGCGTGCACGATTAATCCTCGACCATTCGGGCGTCGACGCCTATGCCGATATTGCGGAGATGGAGGGCTTCTCGCGCGTGCTGTGGGGACTCGTTCCCGCCGTTGCCGGAGGCTCCCATGGCGATCTGTGGGAGCTATCTCTGCAAGGGATACGTTCAGGGACCGATCCGGAGCATGCGGAGTATTGGGGAAAGGTTAACGACTATGACCAACGGCTGGTGGAGATGGCGGTATTTGGAATGGCCTTTGCTCTGATTCCGGATCGCATCTGGCAGCCGCTGAGCGAGAAGGAGAAGGCTAATCTCTATCAGTGGCTCGATCAGATTAACCATCATCCTTGCTATGATTGCAATTGGCTATTTTTCCATGTATTTGTCAACGTCGGTTTCCGCAAAGCAGGCTTGCCGTACGATGCGGGGCAGTTGGAGAACAATCTCCAACGAATCGAGGAGTTCTATCTGGATGCGGGCTGGTATAGCGATGGAATCGGGGGGCACAGCGATTACTACGTGCCGTATGCTTTTCATTTCTACGGCCTGATCTATGGGCAGTTGATGGGAGAGGAGGACCCGGAACGCGCCGGGCGTTACAAGGAGCGGGCGGCGTTGTTTGCCCGCGATTTCGTCCACTGGTTTGCCCCCGACGGGGCGGCTGTTCCTTACGGGCGCAGCTTGACGTACCGCTTTGCCCAGTCGGCCATCTGGTCGGCTGCGGCTTATGCCGGACTGGAAGGGTTTAGTCCGGGCCAGCTGAAGGGGCTGGTCCTGCGAAATCTCAGATGGTGGTTTCGGCAGCCTATTTTTGACCGGGACGGCGTGCTAACGGTGGGGTACGCTTATCCGAACCGAATCATGTCGGAGAACTATAACGCGGCCGGCTCCGTGTACTGGTCGTTAAAGACGTTTCTGATCCTGGCTTTGCCGGACGGTCATCCGTTCTGGACGGCCGAGGAGCAGGAGCTGGCGGAGACGGGAAGTATTTCGGTCCAGGAGCCTGCACATCTGGTCCTTTGCCGCGACCAGCAGAACGGCCATGTGGCTGCGTTCAATACGGGCCATCCGTCTACCAATGAGCATACGCATACTTCTGCCAAGTACGAGAAGTTTGTCTACTCTACCGCCTTTGCGTTCAGCGTGCCGAGGGCGGAATGGGGACTGGCTCAAGGTGCTTTTGATTCCATGCTGTCGCTAAGCGAAGGTGATCGACTGTACCGGGTCAAACGTTTAGGCGAGGAGACGCGGATTCAGGAGCATGTGCTGTATGCAAAATGGAAGCCGTGGAGAGACGTGGAGGTACGGACATGGATAGCTGCGGGGCTGCCTTGGCATATCCGCATTCATCGGATCAGCACGAGCAGAATACTTGATGCTGCAGAAGGCGGGTTTGCTTTAGGTTTAGGATCTCTGAACAGCTCCCGGGCGATAGATGGGGCAGCATCGGCTTCCGGTACCTTCGGCACGAGCGCCATCTATGGCATGCTCGGTTACGATACGGCAGAGCTCATCTATCCCCAGGCCCATACCAATCTGCTGCGTCCCCGAACCGTCATTCCTTCGTTGAGGGCGGCGCTCGAACCCGGAACCCATTGGCTCATATCGGCTGTGCACGGCGATCCGCGTGCTCCGGTCATCGAAGAGCCTTCCATGGAGGCTGTGAAAGAGGGGCTCGGCGTAGAAATCTTACATCGTCAGATTAAGATATCCACGCAGAATGGGAATGTTATTGTGATTCCCATGGACTGATTGGCATGCCGTCATTCGTAAGTTGGAGGCGGATTCGTCTCCGTACCCAATAAAACACGAAAGCCGGGGATTGATAACCCCGGCTTTCGTGCGCTTCATATAAGCACCTCATCCTCCCTGATCGTGGCGATGGGCTGCAGAAATTGATGATCGAAGGGCCGGAGCTCTGTCCCTGCCCGAGCTTTATTCACCCAGTCCGGATTGACCAAGGCGCTGGTGCCGATCGCAACGAAGTGCGCATGGCCTGAAGCCAAGAGTCGCTCCGCGACAGCCGGATCACCGAGTTTGCCGTTCGCGATGACGGGAACGCTGCTATACGTTGTGGCAAGCTCGGCTAAGGTCGCCTCGCCCTCAGCGAAAGCGGGGGCGTAAGCTTTGTACTCCGTCGTGTGAATGTAAGACGGTGAAGCCCCACTCAATTGACCGAATATGATCTTGGCATCTTCCACTCCCTGAGCCCACTTATGATGAAAATCGTTCACCTTGCCCTGGGAAACCCGAACACCCACAATATAGTCCGGGCCAACGGCAGACCGAATGGCTTCCAGCGTCTCAACGACAATTCGAATCCGATTCTCCGTGGCCCCGCCGTATTCATCCGTTCTGTGGTTGGTGTAATCGGTTATGAATTGATCGAGCAGATAGCCGTTTGCCGCATGGATTTCAACCCCGTCGAATCCAGCGGCCTTGGCCCGAAGTGCCGCATGAGCAAAATCCTGAATTGTTTGTTTAATCTGAGGCGGGGTCATCTCCTGTGGGGTGGCGAATTCCCCGCTTCCCCCATGGTCCTCAAGCATGGTGCCCACCGGCTTCACCGATGAAGGGGCAACCGGTACGAATCGCTCATGCTGAACCAGGGCCCCGGCGTGCATCAACTGTGCGATGATTTTACCGCCCTCCCGATGAACAGCTTCGACGATAGGCTTCCAGGACGCAGCCTGTTGGTCATTGGCCATGCCGGGCTGGTTGAGATAGCTTTGGCTCTGTACGGCATCCGGATAAAGGCCTTCCGTAATGATCAGACCGAACCCGCCCTTCGCGAATCTCTGATAATATCGGACCATTCGGTTGTTAGCCAGGCCATTCGGCTCTGCGCTCGTTCTGGTCATGGGTGAGAGTACGGCGCGATTGCGCAGCTTCAAAGATCCTAATGAAGTTTCGGTTAGCAGGCTGGGGTATGAATGCATGGATGTATCCTCCTCAAGGGTTAAATTCGTCTTATGCAACTGACACTTTGTAGGTATGAACAGATTGTATTCCGGATCGTCTATACTGTAAAATGATAGAAATTGATGTATATATCAAAAAAAATGATACTGAAAGGTGAGCTGGATGGACTTAACGGATTTGAGGGTTATATCCGTCATTGTGGAGGAAGGCAGCGTATCGGGAGCTGCCGAGAAGATGGGGTATGTGCAATCCAACGTGACGGCGCGCATACGCAAGCTGGAGTCCGAGCTGGGTGTTCCCTTGTTCGACAGACATCCAAAGGGCGTCTCCCCCACGGAGAAGGGGCTCGTTCTTCATCGATATGCCAAGGAGATTCTCGGCATGGCTGAGGAAGCCGTTGCAGCAGTGAAGGAGCCCCCTTATCCCAGCGGTCCGCTTGTGATCGGCGTCGTGGAGACGATGGCGACATCGCCATCCTTTATTCAAGCCTTGTCCGAATTCCAACGAATCTATCCGGAGGTCGCGCTGTCTCTCGTAAGTGGAACTTCTCCACAGCATGAGGAAAGCATGCTCAGTCGAAAATTGGATGGGGCATTCATTACCGGCGATTATGACAGGTCACGGCTGGAGAGCGAGCTGGAAATCCGGGAGGAGGTGTCGCTGCTTGTTTCGTCGGAGAAATACGGAGAAGAGGAGACGTTCGAGGCGTTCGGTCTTTCGGGTGCTTCTTGGATCGTGTTTCCCAAGGGATGTCCGTTCCGGAAGTCTAACGAGGAATGGCTTCGCAGCGAAGGGATCGCCACAGCAAACATGATCGAGATCAGCACATTGGAAACGATGCTCAGCTGTGTACGAGCCAAATTGGGTTGCGCGCTTCTGCCGGCAGCGGCCATTCCTTGGTCCGATCCAAGTTTAAGGGCCTACCCCGTTCCGGATGGGTATCGCATTGCCACGACACAGCTCGTCCGTCGCAATGAATCATTCCGCAGCAAGGCGTTTGCTGCTTTTGCAGCATGCGTCAGAGAAGCGGGCGGGATAGGTTCGACTGGAAATCAGGCCTCATGCTCTTGAAATCATCACCATTTTGCGAAGGCTTGCCAGAAAAGGGCGGGATATTTTCATGAAAAGTGATACAATGATAGAAATACGTAAATAAGGGTAGCGGAAGGATCAACGTTTACCTGGCAGCGAAGTGGGAGTGTGATCGAGAGAATGGAAGAGACGTATACGGCAAAACGGGCAGTCAGCATGGAGGACATCGTGCGCGCACACCACGTGCTTCGTGAAGTGATCGTACGCACGCCGCTGCAGCGGGACGCTGTGCTATCGGCTAAGTATGACTGCGAAGTGTATCTGAAGCGCGAGGACCTGCAGGTGGTTCGCTCCTTCAAGATCCGCGGCGCTTACAATATGATTCGCAGCTTGTCGGATGAAGAACGCAGCAACGGCATTGTGTGCGCGAGCGCGGGCAACCATGCGCAAGGGGTGGCTTTCTCATGTAACGCGTTGAATATTAAAGGCAAGATTTACATGCCGAGCACGACCCCGAACCAGAAGGTGAAGCAGGTGAAGCGTTTTGGCGGTGGCAGTGTCGAGGTGATTCTGACAGGTGATACCTTCGACGATGCATATGCTGAAGCGATCAAGGCCTGCGATGAGTATGGCATGACCTTTATTCACCCGTTCGATGAAGCGAAGATTATCGCGGGCAACGGCACGATCGGGATGGAGGTTATGGAGGAGCTGGACGCGCCGGCCGATTATATGTTTGTCACCATCGGCGGCGGCGGTCTTGCGGCTGGCGTGGCAACGTATGTAAAAACCGTCAGCCCAACGACGCAAGTCATTGGCGTTGAACCGCTCGGGGCTGCGTCCATGATCGAATCCAAGAAGCAGGGTGAGGTCGTCACCATGCACGAAATCGACAAATTCGTGGATGGCGCCGCCGTGAAGCGTGTCGGGCAGCTGACTTATGATATATGCTGCGAGTTGGTTGATGACATCGTGACGGTTCCGGAAGGAAAAGCCTGCACCACCATCCTTGAGTTATATAACGAAAATGCGATCGTTGTAGAGCCTGCCGGGTCGCTGGCCGTGGCTGCGCTGGATATGAACCGGGACCGGATTCGCGGAAAAACGGTGGTATGCATCATCAGCGGCGGCAATAACGATATCGACCGGATGCAGGAAATCAAGGAGCGTTCCTTGATTTATGAAGGGCTGAAGCATTACTTCATGATTAACTTCCCGCAGCGTGCGGGAGCACTCCGTGAGTTTCTGGAAGAAGTGCTGGGTCCCGATGACGATATCGCACGCTTCGAATACACGAAGAAGCATAACAAGGAAGACGGGCCGGCCCTGGTGGGCATCGAGCTGTTAAGGCCCGAGGATTACGGCCCGCTGGTAGAGCGGATGCAGCGCAAGGGTCTGGATTATACGGAGCTTAACAAGAACATGAACCTGTTCAATCTGCTGATTTAAGAGGTATACAGACCGCGATAAATAGGCTCAGACCACGATTAAAAGCCGGATTCTCCTATAAACGGGAAACCGGCTTTTTTTCATATCTATTCATTAGGTTGACAATCTTGCTGAACGTAGGGAATGGTCTGAGCTTTGTTCCTCTAGTCGAGCGGAACCGCCTTCGCACGATACTGCTCCACTTCCTGGGTCAACTTGTCCTTGTTGCTCTCAAGCACTTCAGACCAGGACTTTAGCTTTTTCAAGAGAGCGCTTTTGGAGACGGTGTCGCTGTCTTTGAGGACGTTATCGAAGGCTTGCCGCACTTCCGGGTCCAGAAGATTGTCCTCGTACTTGAATAGCGGCGTATTGTTATAGCCGTAGAATAAGCTTAGCTCAGTAAAACGAAGCTTCAGCTTCACATCAGCGGCTCGGTTTGATTTGGGATACGTCGTAATAAAGGCCTCCTGCGCAAGTCCACGTTCAATGACCTCGGACCAAGGGATCACCAAGGCGGCATCACTGACGGCAGGCTTTTCGGATTCCACGATCATGATGTCAATATAGGCCTGAATATCCTTATTGATATAAGGCTTGTATGGTTTCAGTGTCGTATAGTCGATAATCGGGAAGATGACGCCTTCGGTCGTATATAGTCTGTAGCCGCTGTCCCGCAGGTTGATGAGCACCTTGCGAAGCGTGTCGTCCTTGGTTTTGTTAATGGTGGTGTTAATCGGTTCCCCGAATTTGTACAGGTTCATCAGTTTATCCTGAATGCCGATTTCATACACCTTGTCGGTTTTGGCCGGGAGCGCATCATTCATCGCATTCTCCAGTTTGAGCACCAGCATGGTCGCCTGATACGTGGTTACGCTGCGTATATGCTTGGTAATGTAAGACTTGGCATAAGCCACGTCAGATTCCTTCAGCAGTTTACTGGCTTTGTTGTAAACCGCATTGCCGAAGGCGGTAGCTTTACTTGAGACGGCGGTTGAACCAGCTTGGGATACGGATGCAGGTGCCGCGTTAGCGATGACGCCAGTCTGGATCGATAGAATAAGTGCAAGGATGGCAGCAATCGCGGATTTTTTTGATTTTGACATATATATTCCTCCCTTACCACACATTACCCTTATCCTATCATCTTCTATAGAACATTAGTTTACAATGAACGAAAAAATATTAAAGATTTTGTTATGCGCCGGCCGCGAATTCATGACGAGTTTGTATTATTTGCTCGAAAAAAGAAGTTTCGTCCCTGCGATTCCGACCAGGAAGATAACGAGACTGATCCATGGCGCTATCGTCAGAACCGGCAGCAGCCGCCCCAGCCACACGCCGGCAACCAGAATCAATACGGTGATGGCGACATAAATCCCCATATTGCGGACGTTAATCTTGCGCTTGTCCTCCTCCGGTTTGAAGGTGTCGCTCTTCATCCATCTTAATAGTGCGTGGATAAGCACATAGGAGCCGCCTGCTATCAGAATCAGGGTGGAAATACGTACCTGCGTCATACGCTCAACTGGTCCCCCGGCCCACATCGTAATGAAACCGACCAGCGCTTGGACGAAGAAAAACCAGGTTAAGGCAATCCATGGGATCATGAGATGGTATTGGAGACTGCTGAGGCCTTTCATTTTTGGCAGCTGCTCCACCAGCTCCTTGCAGTAGGACTCGGGATCGCTTCCGAATACATCCTCGGCGCTTTTGCCTTTAGCTTGGGCATCCAGCAGGTGCTGGGCGATTTCGAGCAGCAGTTCCTCGCCTTTTTGCTCCTGCACGGAGCTGCTGCGGATATAGACAACCATGTCTTGGTAATAGCTCAGGTTGTTTGGCTTCATGGCATCCTGGAGTCGGTTGTTCTCTTTGATCATCTGTTTGGTATTCATCTTCACTGTCCTCCGCGGGTTAGAATATGGTCCACACTATCTTTAAGCGTTCCCCAATGCTCCTTGAATTGTTGAAGAACGTGCAGGCCTTTATCGGTCAAATTGTAATATTTGCGGGGCGGTCCCCCGGCACCGGGCGCAGGCCGCATTGTACCTTCAATAAGCTGGTCTTTCTGCATGCGAAGCAGCAAGGGATAGATGCTGCCTTCGCTTACAAACGATAGTCCGCTGTCTTCCAGCAGCGTGCTAATCTCATAACCATATACCTCCCGATGCTCCATAAGCGAGAGAATGCAGCCTTCGAGAATGCCTTTTAGCATTTGACTTTGGGTGGTCATGAATAGGGTTATCCTCCTTCAAGTATATTGCTATGCAAGGTAGTGGGGCGCATTGAGGCTAGGCTACGAATGAGAATGATCAATGACGAGTGACAAATGATGGCGATGGCGGATGAGAAAGACAATAACGAACGACAAATGATAATGGCGAATGACAATGACAATGACAATGGCAATGGCGAATGACAAATGGCAATTGACCAAAAAAGAATAATGAATAATGAATTGCGAATGAACAACGAATAATAAATAACGAAAAATAAATAACCAATAGTCAAAAGCCAAAAGCAAAAGCCAAAAGCAAAAGCCAAAAGCAAAAGCAAAAGCAAAAGCAACCAGTCAATACGCACCGTATTCCCTACAAAAATATAAATGTCCCTGCCAACTACCTTGTTATGCAATATATCATAGCAGCAACATACTTGCAATGCAAGGTAGCTAGAAAATATATGTCGTATTCGTGAACCAGGTATAATTCCCCGGCTCCTATTTCACAATAATAAGCATTCTAAGCAATAGACGACACTCTAAACATTTAGGGATAAGAAGGAGGAGTTCTCAGGTGAGTGCTAACTTTTATGACGATGAATTGCATGGTGGAGACGCTGTGCCGGCAAACGGGCAAGAGGTTGTCGCGGGCAGCAGTGCAGCGGATGGGATATTTGGCCAGCCTGAAGGAGGATACGCATCCGAGGGTGATGAAACAGATCTGTCTGCCTCATCCTTATGGGAGAACGACCCTGTCGGGAAGACCTGGATGAACGATTGGAGCGGACGAGAAGAGACCCATGCGATGTTTCGCCAGAGCTATGAGTAAGGCTCAAGGTGCGGTGCGAAAACTGGATGAAGGTTGGAGTGGACAAGAAGAGTTGCATGCTGGGTTTGCAGAGCCGCGAGTGAATGCTGAATGGACCATTTCTTAACCTATGTAGCTTTAGTAGAAGGTTGAATCGCTGCATAAGGTTGATTTTTAGGAGCCAAGCATGGCTATAATCTCGCCTCGCTTCAGTCAAAATCCACTCGCATCGCCCTATCATATCCCACTATCTTGTCCTTACGCTGTAGTTCGCCGTCTGCCATTTGCGTTGACAATCCATAATCACGATGCTAAGATAAGTTTAATTAATTCATATTAATCTTATCGGAATTATTAATATTATGATTACGGCGCGTTATCGCAAGGAGGAATCGGCATGGAACGGCAAATTACAATCCGGCATAATCAAGAGGAACTTACGGCAACCATCCATTACCCATTAAAGGAATCGGCCCAAGGCGGCCGATGCAATCGGGTACCGTTGGTCATCATCTGCCACGGCTTTGTGGGAAGCCGGATCGGCGTGGACCGACTGTTTGTCAAAACGGCGCGTGCGTTTGCCGAAGACGGGTATATGGTGATCCGGTTCGATTATATCGGATGCGGAGAGAGCTCGGGCAATTATGGAAGCGAGGGGCTCGACTCGATGATTGCCCAGACGCGTTCCGTTCTCGATTATGGACTCAGCTGTGCCGATGTCGATCCGACGCGCATCACACTCATTGGACATAGCTTGGGCGGCGCTGTCGCCCTGCAGACCGCCGTTCGTGACCGGCGGGTGAAGAATCTGATCCTGTGGTCTGCGGTAGGATACCCGTTCAACGATATCGTCAAAATCACCGGTCGCGATGTGTACGACACCTCTGTTAAGTCTGGATCGGCTGATTATTTGGGATACTCGTTTACCCCGGTCTTTTTCGATTCGTTGGCACAGGGTCAGCCTTTCCAGGAAGCGATGAAGTTTACGGGCAATGTGCTGGTGATACATGGTACCTCGGATGAAGTCATTCCGGTGGACTACGCTTTCCTGTTTCAAAAAGTGTTCTGGATGCGCCAGGAAGGCCGCTGCGATAAGGAGATCATCTTCCAGGCCGATCACACGTATTCCGCCGGGCCTCAGCGCGAGCTGCTCCTTCAGCGGACACGGGATTGGTTGAACGAACAGGAGAACATTCAGCAGGAATGGCAGCACTGGATGATTTAAGGGAGTTATTTGGCATAATGGGCGATTTAACGGTACAATAGAGTTGTCCCTTGATTTTGAAGCTGGAGGTGGCATCGATGACGTTACCTGCTTTATTTATTGCCCATGGTTCGCCGATGATGGCCCTGGAGGACAACGAGTACACCCGCTTCCTTGAGCAGTTGGGGCGGGAGCTGCCTGCACCTAGGGGCATAGCTGTATTTTCTGCCCATTGGGACGATCCGGATCAGCGGCTGACCGAAGATGCCGAGCATGGTACGATGCATGATTTTTACGGATTTCCGGAGGAAATGTACCATATCACGTATCCTGCCCCAGGCAGCGCGGAGCTGGCAGCTCAGATTCGTCAGCGTTTTGAGGCTAACAATCTGCATGCCAAAGCCGTGACCGGCCGTGGACTGGACCATGGGGTATGGGTCATTCTGCGCAAAATGTACCCCGATGCGAATATTCCGGTGGTGGCCTTGTCCGTGGACTCCAAGCGCTCGCCTAACGAACAATATTCCATCGGTGCGATGCTGTCCGATTTGCGTGAAGAAGGCATCCTGATTATCGGGAGCGGCGGTTTGGTGCACAATCTGCGGATGGTGCATGAGAGCGATGAGCCTGATGAATGGGCGGCTGCATTCGATGAATGGATTGCGAAGCAGCTGACGGAATGGAATCTGAGTAATCTGTTTGCGTTTGACAAAAAAGCGCCTCATGCCGGCGATGCTGTCCCTTCCTATGGACGGGAGCATTTTGTCCCTTTGTTCTATGCAATGGGAGCTGCCGACAACGGCCGCAAGGCAAAGCGATTGTTTCAATCTTACCAATATGGCAGTTTGAGTCTGAACTGCTGGTCATTCGAATAATGAGATGCCGGGCTTGGTTTACAAGCTCGGCTTTTATTGTGGGCCGATAAAAATGAGATGTTCAGGCGGGGTGGTGGGATGCAGCTTAGCTCGATTGATTTTGCGGAGAACAAGAACGTAGCGCCATAGGTCTTATACACAAGCCCATGCAGTCTGAAATAAGATTGCATGGGCTCTTTTTCGCCATGATCCGCAGGCGCTGCGGCTCTTTTTTCTGTATTCAACCAAACCCCAAAAATTTTTCTGCACAAACCGTGTTGACATTATTGAACTACAGTTGTAGTATTGATTTGTAACTACAGTTGTAGTTTATAAAAAATAAAAAATCATAGGAGAGGAGCATTACCAAATGAAGGCAGCAACGAGAGTAGCAATCGCGACACTAAGCAGCATTTTATTAATGGGTTCTTCCGTAAGCCTCGCGGCGAAGGCGCAGTCCAACGAGAAAGCCCAAGAAGCCACTGTTAAAAAAACAGACGAAGCAGCCAAGCCTATATCTGCAGAGGAAAAAAAGTTTATCGAAGCTGAGATCCAGAGAGTGAAGGAGTTGACCCAAGAATCGGGTGATATGTATGTCCTGTATCATAAGTACCCAAAATTAAATAGCGGATTTGATATTAGCTATTGGGGAGGGATTCATGAATTCACTACCTACGAGGGCTACTTGAAAAAAGCTTCAACCCTGAAGGGGTCCATTCTGCAGCAGCCTGCCAACCTGCCAAAGGGATATAAGTTTTTATCAGCGGTCATTGAAGCTCCGATCGAAGGAAAGTTCGTTGATGAAGTAAGGGCCGAAGGTAAGAAGAGCGGAAAGCCCATCTATGTGAAAAAGATCGATTGGAAAGAGGCGGCAACCATCCGTCTTAAATATGCGAGCGGAAAAGACACGCTGGGCTTTTCCAAGTATACGCTAGATTCGAAGGGAAGCAAGAAAAAAGGTTTCTTTGACGATAAGCTGCCGAAGCATGTCTTTCCAAAATACGTTTTTTGGAATGATGGCGGCAAATTCGAATACAGCATTTCAACCTCCTCTTTGGATATGTCCAGGAAACAGAAGATCGAAGTGCTAAAAGCAGCCGTGAAAAAATAACATTTTGCGCCAGCTATATTTTTTCTCGGACAGGCGCTCCAAAATACGATGACATGGGTTCTTTGGCAGATCATCATGCCCACAGGCGGTGCGAATCATGTTAGCGTGTAACAAAAACGAGAAATTACGCTCTGCCAAACAAGTTGACATTACTAAACTACAAATGTAGCATGTGTATTATAACTACATATGTAGTCTGAGTAAATTGACTTTGGAGGTTTCATTCATGAATCAAATACCACCGATTACGGATGCAGAGCTGGAAATTATGCGCGTATTGTGGACAAATCCGGACTGCCCTTCCAGCGAGGTCGTAAAACAAATGACGGATCGAATGGGGTGGAGCCCCAATACGACCCGGACGCTCCTAAGTCGTCTGGTGCAGAAGGAAGCAGCGGGTGCGAAACTGGAAAAGGGTTCAAAGCGCACCCAACTATTTTATCCGATCATCAGCGAGCAGGAGTATCTGCAGTCTGAAACCCAATCCTTCATGAAAAAACTTTATGGGGGAGCTTTAAAGCCGATGCTGGCCAACTTTCTGCAGGATAAAAAACTGAATGCGCAAGAAATCGAGGATCTGAAAGCTTTGTTTGACGAGAACAGCATCGACGGGGAAACAGAAAAGAGAGAGCCCTGATGAGTCATACATTGCATGAAAATTTATTGTTGTTTTTCGGCTGGGTAATTCGCGGATCGTTCATGGCCGGCATCATGATCGTCCTTGTCCTGATGCTGCAATTTCTACTAAAAAACAAGATTGAAGCCAGATGGAGATACTGGCTTTGGTTTCCTGTGGCCATTCGCTTGCTGCTCCCTTGGGCCCCGGAATCCTCGCTTAGCCTATACAATGTTTTGTCTCTGGAGGCCATAGTGCCCGGCATTCATCAACAAACTCAAGTTTCACCGCTTTGGAAGGAAACGGGGAGAATAAGTGCGGCGATTCATGTTGAGCGCTCTATAAACCCGGAAGCAAGCGGAACTTCGGAAGTACCTGCTCCATCCCTTGAATCGGGACCCGTGCAGGACAGCGGTTATTGGTGGAATGGGTTCAAGCAGATAGGCTTCACCAATATACTGATGTCGGGTTGGCTTGCGGGTGTGCTGCTTCTTGCAGCGAAAACGGTATACGACCAGCTTCGATTGAAACAAGCCCTGCGCACGGGCCGAAAAATAGATACGCCTTTTCTATCGGCAGTGTTTCACGAGACGAAACAGCAATTAGGCGTGAAGCAAACAGTGCAGTTTGTAGCCAGCGAGCGAATTCCTGGACCTGCCGTGGTCGGTTTTAACAAACCGGCGATCGTCATTTCGCCCAGTCTGCTTATCACGCTGCAAAAGGATCAACTTCAATTCATTCTGGCGCATGAGTTCGCACATATTCAGCGGCGGGACGTTGCAGTGAACTGGTTAATGCATATCATCCTGATCATCCATTGGTTTAATCCGTTATTATGGCTAGCCGTACATAAAGCGAGACAAGACCAGGAGATGGCCTGCGATGCATGCGCCTTGAATCGGATGAGCCCGCAGCAAAACAATGCATACGGACAAACGATCATCCATGTGCTGGACCATTTTTCAGGAAACCAACGACAGCCGGGGCTTGCCGGCCTGTCCGCCACGCATAAACAAATGAAAAGGAGACTTACGATGATTAAACATTTTCACAAAAAATCCTATCGCCTGTCCATTCTGGGGATGGGGATGATTCTCGCGCTAGGCAGCGTGACATTGGTTAATGCTAAGGAAAGCGATGCAGGGAACGTAACGTCAAAGGCCTCCGTGCAGTCGGAACAGGATGGAGAAGCTGTTGTCAATAACGTGCCGGATATTATCTATCCCAAGGGGGATATTGACCGCGAGCTTTACAAAAAAGAACTGGAAAAGGCCGAAAAAAAAGCAGAAGCAGCAGCCAAGGCTCTAACTCCAGAGGATAAGAAGTATATCGAAGCTGAGACCAATAGAGTGAAGAAGCTAAGCGAAGAGACAGGTGATATGTATGTTCTGTATCATAAATATAAGGATCTTAACAGCGGACTCGACCTGAGTTATTGGGGAGGTATAGAAAAATTCACTGCTTACGAGGACTACTTGAATAGAGCTTCCACGCTGGAAGGTTCTATTCTGAAGCGGCCTGCCAACTTGCCGGAGGGATATAAGTTTTCCAAAGCAAGAATTGAAGGTCCAACCGAAGGAAAGTTCCTTGATGAAGTAAGGGCCGAAGGCAAGGAGAGCGGAAAACCCATCTACTCGAAAAAGATAGACTGGAAAGAGGCGGCAACCATACGTCTTGAATATACAAACGGAAAAGACACGCTAGCTATTTCTAAATATATGTTGGACTCAGAAGGAAGTAAGAAAAAAGGTTTCTTTGAGGATGACTTGCCAGCGCATATCTATCCAAAATACGTTTTTTGGCATGAAGGCGGCTTTGAATACAGCATTTCAACCACATGGGATATGTCCAAGGAACAGAAGATCAAAATTCTGAAAGCAGCGGTGCAGAAATAATATTTTGAGCAAGCTTTGGTCTTGGGTAAGCCCATGCAGTCCTAGAAGTAGGATTGCATGGGCTCTTTTATTGATCAGGATTTTTCTGCAGTCCGAAACCAAATCCTTCAACTATACACCCGCTAAGGAAATGGTATGTCAAACGAGTTACAGCCAGGCCGTAACGGACCTCAGATCCGCTATTTTGCTTTTTGCTCGCAATTGGGGGATCTATCGGACACACGATCCGTTAAGTAGCGGATAATCGGCAAAATGAGGACCTCATTTGGTGAATAACGGATCTCTGGTCCGTTCGTGTTAAAGAAAGGGTGCTTTTGGTCAAAATAAGGTCCGCTGAGTCCGCTAAAATTGTAAGTGACTAGGCAGTGCCCGTATGAACTACACTCGAACCCTAAGTGCAACGCTCAAATGTATGACATAGCGCAAATGTATAACAAAGCTCAAATATATGACAAAGCACAAATGTATGACGGCGCTCGAACCGTATGCTAGAACTCAAACGTATGCCAAAACTCCAACGTATACCAAAACTCCAACGTAAAATCTCCAACGTATGCCACAACAAAAACAGCCTGGCTTGATTGCTCAAGTCGGGCTGTTTAATCAATAGGTTAGTTTTTTTGGTTGCAGATGCTTACCATGTTATGCCGTTTGTTTTTTGAACGGTGTGTGCGTGGTGCCATCGCCTTTAGTTGTTCTGTGCGTCATTTTGTTCCACAGGCCGCGGAGGTAAGGGAGAACCCAACGGTCGAAACCGATTTTACCTGCGTTGGCAGCAGCGACGATGATCAGTACTTCAAGCAGTAACATCTGGGCGTTGGTGCTCACGGTGCCCGAGAAGAGGAACGCGGCGTTCATCACAAGTCCCATCAGAGCGGCGAAGGTAGTGAAGGTACCGAGGATCAGTCCGACCCCTACGAGGAACTCACCGAGCGGGATGATGAAGTTGAAGAGTTTCACGCCTGGTAGTGCGCCGTGTTCGAGGAATGCTGCCCACCAGCCTTGTACCGCTGGGTGATCGCCGGCTGCCTTGGCAATCGCGCCTTGCAGGAAACCGCCTGCATCAAATCCGCCCGTCAATTTACCCCAACCTGCCGTCATCCATTCATAACCGATGTAGACCCGAATGAAGGTCAGCAGCCACATTGCCAATTTGTTTGTTCTCAGCCAGTTGTTAAACATATAAACCACTCCTTAAAAGTATGATTTCTTTTTTTATGAAAGCTTCCTTGCCAATTCTCGGATGTGCTGAAATTCTGCGATGCTGTTCTTTAGGAAGATGATCATCTCTTTCATGTCTTTATTATAAGTGAAATAAATCACAATATATGTGATTAAAATCACATTTGTGATAAAAATCATAAAAAAACATGCAATAGCAGATCAGAAAGTAAGTAGGCACAAGACCAATGCAGTAAGCAGATCAGAAAGTAAATGGGCACAAAACCAATGCAATAAGCAGATTGGTAAGTAGTGAGCGCAAAACCAGTCAACAATAAACGGAGCAGTCAATAATCACAAAACCAGTAACAATAAGCAGAGTAGTAAACGCAAAGCAGAGCCTAATAGGTGGAGCGTGTGGATAGTGGCCAAGGGAGGAATTTCATTTGACTAGAATTTGATATGCATAAATAGCACTTCAGTGTGGATTTTTACAACGGGCAAAATTAATTATAAGACACGGATGACCGGCAGCGGTGGCCGCGATCACCCGTTGATTTATGATCAATGAAAGCAGTAAGAGGCCGGAGAGAGGAGAAGCATTAATCATTCATGTTTAAACATACCGTAAGAGTTGGTCTCAACTGAGGATCTGAGGAGTCAGCAGTCCGATTCATATTGCTGGGGAAGCAAGCGCCGTCCGCTTGATTTTATTCTGTGATTATACTGCCCCCTATACTCTCGTATTCTTTGTTAAAATTAAACCGCCTGATTCTGTAGAGAGGAGGGGTCACTGCTGATTTTTGCTTTGCGCGTGAATTTATCCTGGAGGTAGGGCATGAGCCAGCGGTCAATCCCGATCTTTCCGCTGTTGGCAGCCGAGAGGATGATCAGGAATTCGAGCAGCAGGAGCTGACCGTTGATGCTGATGGAACCGGAGAAGAGATACGCGGCGTTCATCACGAGCCCCATCAGCGCGGCGAACGCAGTGAATGTGCCGAGAATGAGGCCAAGCCCGACGAGGAATTCGCCCAACGGAACGATGACGTTGAACCATTTGACGCCGGGCAGCGCGGCATGCTTTAGGAATACGGCCCACCAATCTTGAACCGCAGGCTGCACACCCGTGGATTTGGCGATGGCCCCCTGCATAAATCCGCTTGCATCGAACCCCCCCGTTAACTTGCCCCAGCCTGCCGTCAACCACTTATACCCGACGTACACCCGAATGAAAGTCAGCAGCCACATTGCGATTTTGCTTGTTTGCAACCATTGAATAAACACCAGCACCACTCCTCCAATGAATAATCATTCTCTTTTTTGTTTTCAGATTTTTGCAAATTTGAAATTCGTAAGCGCGATGGAGGCCGAAAAAACAGCAACGATCTATTTAATGTCGCATCCTGACAAATTATTCATATTTGCAAAAATCTGTATTTAAATACAGTATTCGCATAGGCCGGGATTTGGCATGGGTTCTTGGCATGAAAAAAAGACGGTGGAGAACCGGAGTTCTCACCGTCTTTGTATGATCGTTACGATGTTAAGCTGTGCGCTTTTTCAGATGAGTTGTCGGCGCTTTGGGCTCATGATCGCGGTGGGTCATTTTGTTCCACAGGCCACGAAGGTAAGGGAGTACCCAACGGTCGAGACCGATTTTACCGGCGTTGGCAGCAGCGACGATGATCAGCACTTCAAGCAGCAGCATTTGGGCGTTGGTGCTCACGGTGCCCGAGAATAGGAATGCGGCGTTCATAACTAGTCCCATCAGGGCGGCGAAGGTGGTGAAGGTACCGAGGATGAGTCCGAGACCTACCAGGAATTCACCGAGCGGGATGATGACGTTGAAGAGCTTCACGCTCGGCAATGCCGCGTGTTCGAGGAACGCTGCCCACCAGCCTTGTACAGCGGGGTGATCGCCGGTAGCATTGGCAATCGCGCCCTGGAGGAAGCCCCCAGCGTCAAATCCGCCGCCTGTCAATTTACCCCAACCTGCCGTCAGCCATTCATAACCAATGTAGACCCGAATGATGGTCAGCAGCCACATTGCCAATTTGTTTGTTCTCAGCCAGTTGTTAAACATATAAACCACTCCTTAAGTGAGTTTTGATTGTTTGGATTAATGGGTCATTACGTTGTTTCTAATGTCGTTGTTGTTGGTTCTTGTTGCCTTGGGAAGTGATCACCTTCTCTATGCCTTTATTATAAGTGAAAATATTCACAAAACACGTGATAAATATCACAAAGTTGTGAACATTTCGGAATGAGCGCTCCGCAGAAGGGGTTATATCCAACGTGGGCACCGATTTCTGGGTGCGCGATGCTAGTTAGGAGCACGCTTGGATGGCTGTCAGGCTACCCTATAAAGTAACGGGCAGCACAGGAGAAAGGATTAAAGATTGTCCTCGATTGTTTCCGAGAAGCCAGTTGTTTGAATCAAGCGATATAGAAAATAGATAGCTCGCGCCTGAAGTTTGATCGTTTTGTGCAGGTAAGCTTGAATACTTTCAGAAAGCTTCATCGCATGCTCGATGTTCTCTAGCTCTAAGCGTGCAATGGATTGTTTTAAGTTCACGGTTTCCTCGGAATAAACGGAGCTCTGCAGTACCTGAATCATCCTAATTTTAAAGAGATGCGATTCATTATAAAGACGGTAATCGTTATCAGGGTCTCGCTTAGCAGTGAACAGGCCGCTCTGCTCCCAGTAACGGATTGCCGACTTAGGAGCCCCCGTTCGTCTGGAAACCTCGTGGATGCTGAAATATTGGTTACCGTCGTTAGCTCGACTACCTTCAGAACACGATTTCAACTCCCTTACCAGTTGATCCAAACTTACTTTTTCCCGATGCAGCATAACCTCTCGATCCCTGATGATCCACAATGCGTCATCCAACTCATTTCGCCCAAGACAATGCATTACCTCGCTCGTTACTTCCATACCGAATGCGGCAGCCATGGCTTGAATACATGCCAGATAAGCTTCATGCCGTTCTGTGTACATCCGATATCCATTTGAAGATCGATCTGCAGGAGGTATCAACCCCTTCGCTTCGTAGTTCCGTAGAGTGCTGCTACTTAACCCGTATTTCTCTGCCAGTCTTTTTGGTCGAAAGCTCATGTTATCCCACCTTCTTAAAAATGCACAACATTAAAACCATTGTAATGTAATTCTGGATTTTTTATTGATTTCCTTCATATTCACCTCCTAAACCTTCCAATTGGCTTTCATGTTGTATGATGAAAATAATCCAATTCAAGGAGGAGTTTATATGACAGTAAAACCAGTATTGCGTTCGGACATGACCATTGAGGAGATTCGTGTGGCAGGTAATCAATATATTCAATCGGTATGGAAAACACTATACGATTCGATGTTTGATGAGTTAACGATCGCTTTTCGTGAAATCGAGGATGCTGCCTATGGGCGCTATTTGGACCATTTGATTCCCGCACTATTTGAGAGCCTTGAAGACGCTGGGTTCGAAGCAACCGAGCCCCTCAAGGAGCATGATTTCATCATCGGGAAATGTTTGCTATTTCGCAATTCGCTTGAAAAATGGGGAACCGAGGAAAATAGGTCTAGAATTTTCTGGAACGTGATACGTAGTAAGAATGGTCAACAGCCCATTGGAACTTTATTGACGGAAATCCCTCATTCTCATCTGAAGTTCGACATTCCTAGGGCACCTGTACTATATTCGCTGAGCGAATATGAGAGGGAACAAATCGCGCGAGGGATTCGACGGATTAAGGAATAAGAATAGTCGTAAAGGAGAGCATGCTTATGTTAGGTCCAAATCCCAATGAAAAGTATCCGATACCGGGGAATCGTAACTTACAGTTTATTAAGAACACAATCACAAAGCCTAACATTATGGTAGGGGACTATTCCTATTACGATGCATTAAACGAAGAGCTGTTCGAAGATCAAGTATTGTACCATTATGAGGTCATCGGGACCAAGTTGATCATTGGGAAGTTCTGTTCGATCGCTCCTGAAGTCAGATTTCTTATGGATGGCGGCAATCACAGGATGGATGGGTCAACTTTTCCGTTTAATATTTTCGGACATGGGTGGGAGAAACACACCCCTTCTCTAAATCAATTGTCGATAAAAGGAGATACGGTTGTTGGTAACGATGTCTGGATTGGCAGACGCGCCACGATTATGCCGGGGGTGCGAATCGGCGACGGATCTATCATCAGCGCGGAAGCTGTGGTCGTGAAGGATGTTAAACCCTATACCATTGTCGGTGGTAATCCTGCTAGGGAAATAAAGCAACGTTATTCACAAGAAGCCATTCAAGAACTTTTGGAGATTAAATGGTGGGACTTCGATATCGATCTCATTAACCAGTATATTGGCGCGATTGTAAGCGGAGATATGGAAACGCTAAGAAGAATGAAACAGTCCTTAAAATGATTTCTTTTTTTAGGAGGCAGTATGTATGAAGGTTATGATACATGAATATATGTCAGTACGCAGGGTTCCGGGCACACGGAATAACGAGGGGAAAAGGAGGCCGGCGATGAGAACTCGAAGGAACCGTCACGATCGGTGACCTCTTGGCTTTAACAAGCCTTGTCATTGATGTGTGGTTGCTCCTAAAATAATAGGAGTTATCTTTGCCAAAAAAAGGCGCCCTGACTATGGGCACCTTTTTTTATATTTTTCGTTTATTTCCTTTTTAAGGCCTCCATAGCACTCCAATACTGCTACGTTTACTGAGGTCAGAAGTCTGGGCATTAATGAGACCATTAAAAGACTCTCCAAAAGGGTCGGTGTTATATTTGATAAATCCAAATTCATCTACAACACCAAGTGAATCAGGAAAAGTTTTATTACCTTCTGCCATAGGCTGGGCTGTACACTCTTTTTAGAGACCGAAGTAGCATGCTCCTTCACAAAACTCGCATCCTCCTCAGTAAACTCTTCTCCGACCTCATAACGATCGTTAATTTCATCCAACTTTTCTCGAATTTGAAGATCGGATAATCCTTCTTCAGGCGCTGCGAATGCCATACCAACTCCGCTAAGAGTAAGTCCCATAACAAGTAATGGTGTCAAAGCCAGCCTCATGATTTTCTTTAACATAATAAATCCTCACATTTTTGTATTTTGAACCTTATTAATTGTGGATCTAATAGTATAAACACCTAGAAACAGGAAAAGGTCATGGAAAATATAAAAAAAATAGACTGATCTATGGAAGACCTTAATTTAAATGTCGGGCGACAAAAACATTCCCGAATGATGACAAGAACATGGTTACATTCCCGATATGATTTCATCGACGGCGGCAGATGCCCATTTATTAAACTAACGGGCAGTTTAGCGTAACTATTGCAACTTCTAGACCGCAAAGGTTTAGTAGCGTGCTAAATTGATATTCAAAAAGAGAAAAATGTTTAAGTATCGTATCCAAATATTCGGGAATAGCAATCCATGAGAAATCTGTTCACATGTCTCAAGCTAAAATATAGTTCGTGAACAACGAAAAATGCAAGTGCGGAAGGATTAACCAAGTCGTGGAAATAAAAAAAAATTGGGACTTATCTTCGCGGGACTGATGCTGGGCTTGTTTATTGCGACAATACCTGGTACATGTCAGCATTACTCGCGCTATCGTACAATCAGACAGACGGATAGTATTGAAAAAAAAGGAGAATGAAAATGAGAAAAGTAGTTGTATCTGAGTTTGTATCGCTGGATGGCGTCATGGAGAATCCGCAGTGGACGATCCAATTCCGTAGTGAGGAAACAAAGCAATTCAAGTTCGATGAACTGAAAGCAAGCGACGCTCTTCTGCTTGGACGCGAAACGTATGTTAATTTTGCAGCGGCTTGGCCTAATTTGATCGAGCAGGAAGGGGAATATGGCCGGATGATGAACGGTTACCCCAAGCACGTGATTTCAACAACTCTGGAAAAAGTGGAATGGAACAATTCTTCGCTGATCAAGGGCAATATCACGGAGGAAATATCCAAGCTGAAGCAGCAGCCTGGTAAGGATATCTTGGTATTTGGCAGCTGCGCGCTCGTTCAAACGCTGATGCAGCTTGACCTCATCGACGAATATCGGCTCATGGTTTTCCCAGTTGTGCTTGGAAACGGAAAACGTCTCTTTGGAGAAGGGATCGATAAGAAAGTGCTGAAACTGGCGGAAACAAAGACATTCGGTTCAGGTGTCGTTGTTCTGACTTATCTTCCGGCAAGATAAGATTGATCAGGAAAACAACTACGAGCTTGCGGGAAAACCGTCTTTCGGCAACATGGCGTGATGCTGACGGACTGAAAACTAATTACCAGTTACTGACTTGAACTGCGTAGGTCATGATAAGAAAAACCGTCAGGGAATTTTGCCCTGACTTTCCTTTTGAGGATATCCGAAACACTGTATTCGTACCCATGCACTCCTTTTTAATGCTCCGGGTACATTTCTCCTCCACACTGTTCACATGAGAATTTAGGTGGGACACCTGGGTCTCCTCCATCCATACGGTCAAAATCCTGCTTATTTCTCCACCGATACCATCACCTACGGCGATCTGAACGCAAAGGTTTAGTAGCGGTGCTAACTTGATATTTTTATATCAATACTTATCGTTATTGTCGCGGGCTTGGTGGCGGCTATCTTATTTAGAATAAACTTAACAGATAGAAAAATCATGTTCATTGGTTTTGAATTTATTTTGCTTGGATTTATCTTTTCAACGATTGTAGATTTTCAAAGTCATTATCCAAGCTTATTTTACATTACAATTCTCCTTGGAATGGCTATAAGCTTTATTGGATTAATAAAGAAAGGGTAAGCACAAGATAATTATCATGGAGGAGTGGCTTCGTATGGCGACTTCTCTTTAGTTTATTGAACTAACGGGAAACGTTAGTTTAAAACATCATGGAGCAGTTTGCCGGTTGGCAGCTGCTCCATTTTTCATTAAGCTAACGGGCAGGTTAGTTTAATGATTGGGGCTATAAGGCTGTACTAGATAGAACAATGTATAGTGTACTGTTGAGTTATGGTCAAATACTAGTATCAAAATTTAACATAGCCTAGATTTTAAATATTGCACCCACATCCCGTGCAGCTCAGCTTCCGATACTTGAAATGCGCCTTGAAAATCAGTGGCATCGCGTATGAATTTGTTGAGCGCATCTAAACTGTATGAATGGATGAGATATTCTACGAGCAAGTGCGAGAATCCATATCCCCCTATCTTCTCGAAATCCCAGGTATCATTAGTTAATGCTTGAAAGCTAGGGACAGCGTTATTTTGAATCGATTCGGAGGTGCTATACTGGATATATTCTTGTGACATTTGTTTGGCTTCATGCCCGCCGAGACCGTGTGTAAGCCATTTCGGTGCCAACGGATTAATATCCTTCACTAACCACATCGTAAACAAGCTTATAGTGTGCCGTAGTACCGATTGATACGTATGTTCAGGGCCTGGGTTGAGTGGGGATACGATTTTAATTTTATTGTCTTCATAGGTTCCCATAAACCAATTGGGCGCATCCGGCTCGTTTATTGCTTGATGAAAAGTGGGCAGATCCGGATAGATCTCAATAGCGATTTTCTGAGAAGGTCGATGACGATAGGTTGTAATAATTCGATCTACATTGCTTTTCAACTCTTCAAATAAGTCATGGTATACCTTGTTCATACCATCATTCTTGGAGGGAGCCTCGCTTTTATCCACAATTGATATCAATTCTTTAATAGACATGATTGTAATGTCACCCCATTCTTTTAATTCTTTTTTTAGTTTGTTTAAGGCACGATAGAGTCTGTTCTTGACTGCGCTTTCAGGCATCCCGATGATTTTGGATATTTCCAATAAAGTGCAATCGACGAAAAAACGCAATGATATGATTTGCTGATCTAATTCATTCAATCGGGCTAATGCAGCACTAATATCAAGACGGATATCGACATCTCTAGCAATATCGAGGGATATCGATTGGGACTGAAAATCGATTACTTCGTGCACCATTTCTTTATTTCGTGATCTCGTACGATACTCGTTTTTCACAATATTTTGCGCGATTTTGAATAGCCAAGTAAATATACTGGAGTTACACTTAAACAAGTGAAAGTTTTCCATTGCTTTTAAAAAAGCTTGTTGCGTTAAGTCATCGGCAGTTGCCGAATTTGTCTTTACTGCAATATAATTTCGAATTCTATCTCGATATTGATTATAAATGGCTTCGAAATGCTGGATGTGCTCCTGCTTCTCCGGAAGAACAGGGATTTTCTTTTTGTCTTGAGCTCGTGACACCAGTAGTACCTCCTCCTGAACTTACAATTCATTAGACACCGAAGGGAGGTAAAAAGCCACAACATTTTAAAAAAATTTTACACGATGCCACTCCACTTTTTTTAAACCCCGAAAAAGCAAAGCGTAAAGACAATTCAGCTATGTGGTATTAAGTGAGGATTACCAATGGAGAAAGAGATTCAGGAGCTTAAAAAACGTATTGGCTTTCTGGAAAAGCAAGTTCAGAACAAACAACTTCAGTCATCTAATATATTGAGGTTGAGCTTAACTTTTATAACAGTACTCGTGACTTTGCTCATCTTGATTGGAATCTTTCAATTTATAACCCCCCAACCAATTGAACTAACTGGGAACGTTAGTCCAATAAAGGCAAGGAGCAGTTTTCCGGTTGGCAGCTGCTCCATTTTTCATTAAGCTAATGGGCAGGTTAGTTTAATTTTAGTCACGGAGAAACGTAAAAAAACTAAAAAGGAAGTGGTGACCCAACGTTGCCACGCAAAATCTAGGCAGCCCGCAGCGAGGATGTTCGTGGGGCTGCCTAAATTTGTTGTGGTTACAGGTTGTAATTAATGCCTTCGCCAGCGCCTGTGCGGGCGTTTACGTATACGTGAGAAACGCCTCCGATCCCAGTGACGGGAAATGCGTATACGAGCTTGCTGTTGTGGATTTCCAGCTTTGGCTTGCCCGAGGGGGTTACTTTTGGGCCAAGCTTCGCGGAGGCTTGATCCGCTGTCAGCTTCGGGTGAACGGGGAAGGTTTTATTGTAATGGGAATAATAATTAGACGCATCAAAGCTCTTCAACGCACCGGTACGGTGATCAAATCGCCATACGACTTTCATCTGCGGAATGGAAACTTGCTCCCGGACCGGAATATACGTGAGATAAATGGAGGTATCTTTTATCTCTTTAGCTACTAATGTCAGACGTTCGTCAGACCAGCGAGCCATCCAGGTGTCCGCAACCGCGACAACCTGCTTTAAGTCCATAGATTGCTCTACATCTCCTTTTTCAGAGATCGAGCCCTTGCGTCTCACTTGGAGCACGTGTCCGCTTTTACTTAGTGTTGCAATATAGGAGCTGGTTGATTTTCCATCGGTGTCCGATAACTTGAAATCCATGACTTCTCCGAATTGGGGGCTCTCCCGCCAGAGATGTGGACGATTTGCTTACCTGCTCCTTTATTCCAAGCCTCGCCCATGAAAATTTTCGCTTTGGCCGCAAGCTCCGTAGCCGTATAAGTGGTTTCACCGGCGAAAACGGTTCCTGGCTTCGGAGGTATGTAAGGATTCTGGTTGTACAGGAACTCGTTAAAGGCTTTATTTCCATAGGTGGAGACCGAGTCGAGTTGAGACAAAGCCTCTTCCATTTCAGTTGATATCTGTTGTATATCTGATATAGAGGAATCAACAGCTTTCTTTCTCATCTGATCGAGATACGGTAGGGCGGTCCTCGCGAACGTTCTCAAACGCTGAATTTGTTCTAATTGATCCGGGTTAAGCGAAATTTCCTTCTCGCTGGCAGGATAGGCCAAGTAGCGGCTGCCGTCCGTGATAAACGACTCATATGACCAAGATTGAAAGTTCATTGTAACGGATCCGATCCTTACAGATTGCAAGATAAAATTGGCATTTTCAATCGCAGATTGAAGTGCTGCTTGCCGATCTGAAATCGTAGATGCCGCAAGGGACTCCGCAAGCGCATAGTCGAAATCACGCAGGTAGATCGATTGCATATGCGACCAGTATTGCGTATTGTGCTGTTGTTGCTGCTCCCATTGCCGATTATTCTGATGCTCCGTATAACTGAAATACGTGCCCGCTAATGTCGTCACGCAAAGCAGACCAATGATGGATTTGGTGAGAACGTTCATGTCTATTAAAACTCCCGTCTTTTTCTTCATAATGCTTATCCACTTTAACAAAGATGAGAACACAGTTTAATGAGTAAATATTGCCAATGCAAATCGCTAGCCCGTTAGGCAATCCTGCACACATGAGACTTATGAAAAGTACATTTGAGGTGGGAGATAGTACCATCAGGACATTAGATTATTCACGTTAATTTTTGTTTTAATCTTTTACGACTACTTATGCTAGGATATTGAACTAACGGGAAACTTTAGTTGAATAAAGATAGAAAGGCAGCCGGTCATTTCAATCGGTTGCCTTTTTTAAGCTAACGGGCAGAATAGTTTAACAAAATAAAGGAGCATTTTGCTTGTGGCATCTGCTCCTTCTTCATGTTGCCGTTCAGGATCAAGCTGTCTACATTTCAGGAGGCAGCTCGTCCAATACTCCGATAATGCCTGTTTTTTGGTACGAGTTTCATATTTCGGAACCCAATTATGATAATATATGAAAAAGTATGGAACGAGGAGTGGGATGTTACTTGAAAAGAAACGTATTATATATTGAAGATAATGAGAAAATAGGCAGTTGGGTAAAGGAAGAATTGGAACAGCGAGGGTTTTCAGTTCAGTGGCTGCTAACTGGTGAAGGAGCCGAAAGAGAAGTCAATCAGCATGAAATCGTTATACTGGATATCATGTTACCCGGTTTAGACGGATTTACTGTGGGAAGACGATTAAAGAAGGCAGCTCCTGCTGTTCCTATTTTGCTGTTAACTGCTCGAACATCGATAGATGATAAAGTAGATGGTTTACAATTTGCTGATGACTACTTAACGAAACCATTCCATACAGATGAATTAGTTGCAAGATTAGAAGTATTAATCCGTCGTAATGGTGGAACAAAATCCGAACGCATTTCATTAGGAAATCAGATTGAAGTAGATCCAGAAGCTCAAATGATATTTGACAAACGCACAGGAGAAGAAATTATATTAACAGGGAAACAGCATCAAATCTTAATGTACTTCTTACGCCACCCTAATCAAGTTTTAACAAAAGAACAAATTTATGAAGCTATTTGGGAAGAAGCTTATATAACTGGTGATAAAACATTAATGGTGCATATCCATCGACTGCGACAAAAATTAGAACGTCATCCGGATTCCTCAGAGATTATTGAAACGTTGAAGGGAATAGGCTATCGGGTGAAACTATGAAACAGAATAGATCATTATTTCATCGTTTTCTAAAAGTGCATTTTCTATTTATCTTTTTTCCTCCCATTTCACTTATTTTCTTCAGTGCGTTTTTTGGGATTTCTGATATGAATGAAAAAGTTCTGAACACGTTAAATCTATTTTACGTTACCGTACTTTTGTTTGGTTTTATTATTGTAGCATTTGTTATATTATCTTGGCTATTCTTCTTGAAACTTCAAAAACGTCTCGCCCGCTTACAGGAAGTCATGTCATTTTCAGCTAAAAATAATTCATTTCCTAAACCCATATCTGTTCAATCGGATCGCATGGATGAGATAGACCAGTTAGGAATTTCTTTTAATTGGATGATTCAGCAGCTTGAAGACAGTCGCAAGCGAGCATTTGAAGAGGAATTATTACGACATCGACTCATTGCGAATTTATCTCACGACTTACGAACGCCACTTACCATTTTGAGAGGACATGTCACCAGTTTAAATAAAGAATCCATGAGTTTCGAAGGACAAAACTCGTTAACAGAGATTAACCATACGATTACAAGAGTCGGAGATCTAATGGATGATTTACTGTCCTATACATTGCTTACATCAGGGAAACATCCTTTTGGGCCCGTTCCAACAGATATTGTACGTTTAGTAAGAGCATCTGTTGCTGCGTGGTATCCTGTGTTTGAAGATAAAGAAATTCAGCTCGATGTTGATTTACCGGCAGAGGAGACTTTTTACTGGGAAGCAGATCCTAATTGGATGACACGGGTTTTGGATAATTTATTTCAGAATATTCTTCGCCATGCAGCAGAGGGAAAATATGCAAACATTGTGGTTGATGTAGAAAAAGAACAGATCATTATTGCAGACAGAGGTCCAGGTTTGGATAACTCTTCCTATGAGCGTGGGGCGGGGATTGGTTTATCGACTTGTAATTATATGTTGAAAAAAATGAATCTGAAAGCGAACTTTACATCAAATGAAAATGGCACAAGTGTAGCTATTGCAAGGGCTTAACCTAAAGGTAATCCAGAAGTAAACCACATGATAGCTGTGATGTAACTTTGCTTCTATATAATTGGAACCATAACGGAAAGGAAGTGTTATGGTTGCTTACCATTAATAACTTAGTCAAATATCGCGGAACTCAACAAATCTTATCAGGTATCAGTTTTAAAGCGATACCTGGTAGAGTGACTGGTTTTTTAGGTCCGAATGGGGCAGGGAAAAGTTCTACATTACGCATCCTGCTTGGATTAGATCGTGCCACCTCAGGAAGTGCACTCATTAATGGCAAGCCATTCGCAGAATTACATAATCCTCTAGCAACAGTAGGTGCCGCACTGGATGGATCTGGAGCTCATCGTAGGCGAACAGGAAGGGCGCATTTACGTTGGATTGCTCGTGCCGCAGGATTGCCAAGTTCACGTGTCGAGGAAGTTCTGGAAATAGTGGGTCTTACTAATGCAGCTGACAAAAGAGTTGGGAATTATTCGCTTGGCATGGGGAGAAGACTTGGAATGGCGGCTGCACTACTGGGTGATCCCCAAATATTGGTTCTAGATGAACCAGTAAATGGGCTCGACCCGGAAGGAATTCGTTGGATCCGGACATTTTTACGTGAACGTGCTGAGTCTGGCAACACGGTGTTACTATCCAGTCATTTAATAGGAGAGCTTGCAGAGACTGTTGATGATGTGGTCATTATTAAGCATGGAACAATCGTTGCAGATGGAACATTGGATGAAGTAATAGGTAACCATTCCACGCTGGAGAAAGCTTTTTTTGCCCGGACATCTGAACATGCAGGTGATGTTGTATGAGAGCATTCAACGCGGAACTATCTAAATTGTTCTCCCTGCCGGGCATTTGGCTTGCCTTTCTTATTGGAGCATTTTCCCCTGCGGTCATAGCTGCCTTAGACAGTATAGCACAAAAAGAGGATATTATAGCTGGAGTCAGCACACGGCTATTGGAAGTTGGCTATATTGGATTAGCTCTTGGTGTACAAGGTGTCATCATTCTTGGTGTGCTTGCTGTCAGTAGCGAGTATTTGACAGAGAGCAGTGAATCTGGCGGAGGACAACAGATTACAACAAGTTTAACGGTTGTTTCATCGAGACTTCATTTTTTGCTGGCAAAAGCAGGCGCTGTGACAGTAATCAGTGTACTGCTTTGTATTGTTGCTATAATGACAACTGTGTCAGCCACGCATCTAGTTCTTGGTGAGTATACCCCTGCATTTGAATGGTCTAAACTGCTCGGTGCAGTTTGTTACTGGACATTCACTGCTCTTTTAGCATTTGGGATTACTGTTCTAACTAAGAATGGCACTATTCCGCTTGCTGTGCTCATCATAAATACATCCGTTGTATCATTTAGTTTCCTGTTTTCTAAGGTTACAAAGTTAGCGTTATACTTACCGGATAGGGCTGGCCTTGAAATGTTTATGTTTCTGAGCGACAGATTTCTCACCCCGTTCATAGGCGGCTTAGTCATGTCTGCCTGGGTAGTCGTTCTTTTCATTGCTGCAGCTATTGTATTCCATAGGAGGGACGTTGCAGCATGAGTGTCCCCTCTAGTAGAAAGATAACACAAATCCTTCGTGCTGAACTGGATAAATTAGTAACATTATCATTGACATGGCTCACTCTTATGGGTACATTCATTCTTAATTTACTTTTAGCCGCAGCTTTTACTTCGGTTGGTCTACAAGGTGCAGCAGGGACGCAAAGTATACTGAATATAGGACTTTCTTCTATGGGATATCTTCAAGCAGGGTTCATTATTCTTGGGATCTTAGCTGCTTGTTCGGAGTATACCGGTGGACAGATTCGAACTACATTAACTACGATACCTTGGCGTGGGTTTCAACTATCCACGAAGTATTTGGCATTGGCAATTATAACCGTTCCTATGGCGTTTATTATTGCTGCATCAGGTGTGCTATATACTTTTATAATGATGAGGGACACAGCAGTAGTGATTGAAATAGACACAATGATAGAAGCATTAGTAGGCGCAACAGGCTATCTAACATTAACCACACTTCTCAGTGCAGCTATAGGTGCTTTACTGAGACGAACCACTCCTGCTTTAGTGATACTGCTTGGTTATTATTTCATTGTCAGTCCATTGTCGAGAGATTTCCTACCTAGTATTAAAAATTATTTTCCGGATACGGCAGGATCTTATATGTATATGCCGCCTTCCTCTGATAAAATAAATGCCCTTACAGTAATGCAAGGGACAGGTATTACAATGTTATGGACAGTTATCTTTATTACAGTAGCTATTGTATTTTACCGTAAACGAGATGCCTAAGTATTTCATCATTTATACACACCATCTGGCAGTTTGTATAATCTACCATATGGTGATGTTTGGTTAAAAGATGTTTTTAAGCAATCCAATGAATATATTTCATCTAAGAACGGATTCTAACCTTTTTGCAGGCTGTCGAAAGCGAGAATTCATGGTTCGTGCTGGATGTGTAATAAAAAGTCGAACGCTTAACTTCCCAAATCTGAGGAATCCAGAATTGAAGGGCTTCTGCATCAGATAACGAATTACCTTGAAAGAGATCAGAGACAAAGCGAAGAGAGGGATTCCATCATCGGAATACCCTCTTATTTCCATTTGTATCATTAAACAAGTTAAGTGTAATTAAATCAACCGTCCTTGAGTGGGGCGGTCTTTTTTTTGTACAGACATATGTACAAAATACGACTTTTTGATGTGATTGGATAAGGCTCGTCCTCATGCTTCATTTCGGCAGTCCTACAATGAGCGAACGGCTTGATCTCCCACAGTATGGCTGAGGGTATGTCATATCGGGCAGTAACATTCGGTCACTTCTTTGGGAAGGCGTGTCATATGACATTTTGACACTGTTGCACATGACAACGAGTGCATTAGGATACAGAAGAGAGTTTTGGGAACTAGAATATCTCTTATCAAACCAAATCATAAAGTATTTAAGGAGAGGATTTTATGAAAAAGAAAATGGTTATCGCAATTGCTGCTTCGATGATCACTTTAACTAGTTTTACAGGAAGTACTAATGCAACTTCCGAAAGCAGAAGCTTCTGTTACAGCTCCCTACAACATTAATCAAATAGCCGAACAGATAAAATGGTTAGAAAAGCATGCAATGCCATTAAAGACAACGGATCCAGCAGCATCTCTTCATGATTTAACTCCACTTAAGATATGGTAGGATCGGCTACAATTGTTGGTTTAGGTGAAGCGACGCATGGAGCTCATGAAGTTTTTACCATGAAACATCGCATTGTTAATTATTTGGTACTTGGAATGGGCTTTAACGCCTTAGTGTTAGAAGAGGGATGGGACAGAGCATTGGGACTCGATCGCTATGTTCTTACGGGTAAAGGGGACCCAAGCCAATATCTATCGCCTGTATTTAATACGAAAGAAATCATAGATCTACTTCAATGGATACGCCAATATAATGCTGATCCAAAGCATAAATCCAAAATACGGATCATCGGGATGGATATACAAACAGTAAACGAGAATGTGTATAACAATATCATAGAGTATGTAAAGAAACATAACCCAAAACTTGCAACACGTTTCGAAAAAAAGATGAAAGGCCTTATTCCTGTAACAAAGGATATAGATACCTATGGCGGCCTTAAGAAAGAAAATAAAGAGCAATATGTTTCAGATGCGAAACAAATCAGTGCTTTATTAGAACAAAATAAAAGTAAGCTGAATGGAAAATCCCAAGAGTTCGCATGGATCAAACAAAATGCACGTATTATCGAGCAATTTACGACAATGGCAGCCGCATATCCTGATAACCAGAAAGACTTTTATTTGAAACATGATATTGCCATGTATGAAAATGCGAAGTGGACAGAAGAACATGTAGGAAAAACAATCGTGTGGGGCCATAATGGACACGTTTCGAAAACAAACATGATCCCTTTCGTATACCCTAAAGTAGCTGGGCAGCATTTAGCAGAACATTATGGAAAACGGTATGTATCCATTGGAACATCGGTCTATGAGGGACGTTACAATGTTTATAACAGTAACCAAGAATTTGGGCCCTATGGAACATTAAAATTAGATGACCCGAATAGTTATAACTATACGTTTGGACAAGTCAATTACGACCAGTTTTTTGTTGATTTACGTAAGGCAAGCGGAGTGACAAAAACTTGGCTAAACGAGCAACATCCCGTTTTCGCTGGAATAACTATGGTAGGTCCAGATATCCCAACAACTGTTGATTTATCATTAGGTAAAACATTTGACATTATCGTTCAAATTCAGAAAGTGAATCCATCTCAACTGAATCAATAAAATCTTAATTAAAGTACAAATGGATGAGTTTTGAAGAAGCAAAAGAAAAAGTCTAGTCAACGATGAAGTCCTTGGATTTATTGATTTGTAAAGAGACAAGAACATGTTTAAAAGTCGCTTAGTTGCGGCTTTTTTTTGTTTTGACGATTTATGTTCTTGTCAAAAACCAATTTGAACATTCCAGCCACCAGATACGTTGATCAATTACATATGTCCCAAATACAGCCTTTGACTAAGCAAAGAAGAAAAGGACCTGCGGTGTCAGGTCTTTTTCTTCAGGGAACATCGAAGACTTGCTTTAAGAAATCGGGTTACCTTTGATATTCATCTGGATGTATCCCCTTCTATATACAGACAAATCACGATACAGACAAAGCACGGATTTTGTGATTAAATGTAAACTAAAGTTGATTGTCGGTTGGAAATTTCGGGGAAATAGGTTGGAAATTTAGGGTAATAAGTAATGGGAGCGTTCATAGGGGGAAACCATATGCATAGCAAAGGGTCTTTGTCTTTCCAAAAATTCGCGTGGAGGACAAGCTTAATGTCGATGGCGACAGTATTGCTGCTGTCGGGCTGCGGAAGCGATAAACAGCAGGCGGAGCCTGCTCCGGCACCGGTGGTGGAGGCTCCGATCGAGCAGCCGGTCGAAGTGCCTCAAGAGGAAGCGTCCTCTCCATATAAGGCACCGCTGACCGGAATGCCGTTAGAAGCGTCACTGACGCAGCGGCCGCTGGCCGTTATGATCAATAACGCACCGGCGGCAAGGCCGCAGTCGGGTCTGGGACAAGCGGACATGGTGTATGAAGTGCTGGCGGAGGGAGGGATCACGCGACTGATCGGCATATTCCAAAGCCAGAGCGGCATTGAGAAGATCGGGCCGATTCGCAGCATTCGTCCTTATCTGATCAATCTAGGCGAGAGCTACGGCGGCGTGCTTGTACATGCTGGAGGCAGTCCTGAAGCTTATAGCATCATCCAACAGCAAGGCAAGCAGGATATGGACGAGATCGGAAATGCAGGCGCCTACTTCTGGAGAGACAAGGAGCGCAAAGCACCGCATAATCTGTATTCCAGCGACGAGAAGCTCCGTGAAGGAGCAGCCAAGCTCAACTATGGCAACGACGTGAAGGTGCCGCAATATTCGTTCTATTCGGAGCCGACCGCTGCAAGCGGCGATAGTGCAGAGGGAACGGCGACTGTGGAGGTTGTTTCCGGTGAACCCGGGGAGAAGGTAGAAATCAAATTTTTACTGGACAGTTATGTGGTGGCTTATCAGTATGACGGTTCGTCCAATACGTACAAACGGTGGGTCAATGGATCGCCGCATGTGGATCTCAACGATAACGTACAGCTGGAGGCCGCGAATGTAATCGTGCTCGGGGCTGATCATAAAGTGCTGGATGATGTGGGCCGGCTTGCCGTGAATGTCGAAGCGGGCGGGAAAGCGATGCTGTTCCAGCGCGGAGAAGTCATCGAGGGGCAGTGGGTACGCGCAGCGGGCGATGCGATCCGTTTTGTGAAGGACGGCAAAGAAGTGCCGTTGGTACCGGGAACGACGTATTTCAACATTGTGCCGAATTCGCCTTCTTTTGAAAGCCATGTGACGATCACGAATTCTTGATACATTAGAAGTGGATGAAGGATGCTCTGTCGGGATAATTTGCACGTCTACGGAGATGTTAATAGGCAAGGGAAATGAAACGATATCCATGCATCTTCTTTTTTGTTAGTTCCTTACATTTTTGAGTGTTACTTTTCTATACACACCCTGCCATGGATGTGATAAGATAGTCAAGGTTGTCTATCTTTTGAGGGCGTTCGCGGCAATTTATCGAAAAAAGGGGTTAAGAGTATGAAATTGAAGAAGAAGGATATATTCTTCCAAACGCTGGAGAATATGGCCGATACGGTGGTACAAGCCGCAGATTATTTTTCGCAGCACGTTTCCAATCTTCAAGATGTGCTTGAATTTGCCAATGAAATGAAAAAATACGAGTCCCAGTGTGATACCTATACGCATACCATCATTACTGAGCTCAACAAAACGTTTATCACGCCAATCGAACGCGACGATATTATGGACCTGACAACCAGCATGGACGATGTGATGGACGGATTGGAAGCAACTGCATCCCGTTTCTATATGTACAATTTGGGGAAACCTGACGAGTACATGGTACAGTTTGCCGAAATTTTGCGTCAATCGGCTTACGAAATTCAGAAGGCCATTCATTTGCTCTCTCAGAAGAAACTTCTGGCTATTCGTGAGTACACGATCCGCTTGAACGATCTGGAGAACCAAGGCGACGAGCTGCTGCGCATCTGTATCAAGGATCTGTTCGCCACCGTCTCTGACCCGATTCTGCTGATCAAGAAAAAAGAGATTTACGAACGTCTTGAAACGACCACGGACACCTGCGAAGACGTGGCAAATATGCTGGAATCCATCATTATGCGCAACTCGTAAGGGAGTCCTGAACAATGGATACAACGATGTTAGTATTAGTAATTGTTGTTTTTTTGGCGCTTGCATTTGACTTCATCAACGGGTTCCACGATACGGCGAATGCCATTGCAACGTCGGTATCAACCCGGGCCTTGAAGCCCCGGGTAGCCATCTTGCTTGCAGCCAGCATGAACTTCATCGGTGCGATGATGTTCACGGGTGTTGCCAAAACCATCGGCGGCAGTGTCGCGGATCCGACAAAGCTGGATAACGGGATCGAGGTTGTTATTGCAACATTGCTTGCAGCCATCATCTGGAACCTGGTTACCTGGTGGTTCGGATTGCCTTCATCCTCTTCCCATGCCCTGATCGGGGCATTGGCCGGTGCGGTATTCGTCGGCGCGGGAAGCGACATGCTGAATTATGGCGGATTTAAGGATATCGTCTTGGCGTTGATCCTGTCGCCTATTCTTGCGTTTGTGATCGGTTATGTGGTCATGCAGCTGCTGAAGTTCATCTTTGCGAAACGCAGCCCGCATACGGTGAATAAAGGCTTCCGTACGATGCAGATCTTTACGGCAGCACTGCAATCCTTCACGCACGGTACCAACGATGCACAGAAGGCGATGGGGATTATCACCTTTGCTCTGGTTACCTCCGGTCAATTGACGGAGATGGAAGTTCCGCTCTGGGTTAAAATTTCGGCAGCGACAGCGATGGCGCTCGGAACCTCGGTGGGCGGCTGGAAAATCATCAAGACCATGGGTACGAAAATTTTCAAAATCGAGCCGATCAACGGCTTCGCAGCGGACTTCTCGGCCGCATCCGTCATCTTCTCGGCGACGCTGCTTCACTTGCCAATCAGTACGACGCATGCCATTACGTCGGCGATTCTTGGCGTAGGCTCAGCAAAACGCTTCTCCGCCGTGAAATGGTCCCTGGCAGGACGCATCGTAGTGACCTGGTTTATTACGATTCCGATTACGGCTGTACTGGCAGGAGTCATCTTTAAAATTCTTTTCTAAAACTTACACATAGATAATGGATAGTTGTGGGGCCAATCAGGAATCGATTGGCTTTTTTTGTTTAACGAAACCGAAGGTGCAAAGGAAGGAGAGCTTGTCATGATTCGCACGTTAGCTATTACGCCAAGCTATGAAGCGGTAATCGGGCTTCCACTTGAAGAGATTCGAATCGAGGATTATGCCTGGATCTGGGCCGATTTCAGTGAGCCGACACCAGAGGAAGCGCGGAAGCTGGAAAGTTATTTTCACTTTCACCCGCTGGCGGTGGAGGATTGCCTGCACATCCTGCAGCGGCCGAAGCTGGATTATTACGAACAGATGCAGTTTTTTGTCCTCCATGCCCTACAGCAGGATACCCTGCAAGCCGTTGAGGTGGATCTGTTTCTTGCACCTTCGTTTATTGTCTCCTTCCACCAGAAGGCACTGCCCGAAATGAATGATGCTTGGGAACGTGTTGCCTCGGTCGCTGGTAAGGGTCCGCTGGGCCAGGATGGTCCGAGCTTCACGGCTTATACAATCATGGATAAGCTGGTAGATCAGTACTTCCCAAGCTTGTTTGCCATCGAGGATGAGCTGGCCGAGCTGGAAAGCCAGGGGGAGAAGGATTCAGTCGAGGATCTAATGAATCAGGTATTCGCGCTGCGTTCGAGGCTGCTTCGCCTGCGGCGGACGGTCGTGCCGATGCGGGATCTGCTGTACCGGATCGTGAACTCGCAGCATTTGCAGCACCACGCGCACCATGCTTATTTTTCCGACATCTACGACCATCTGCTGAAGCTGGCGGACATGATCGAGGCCGACCGCGAGATGACGGCGGATCTTCGGGACAGCTACATATCGGTGAATTCGAACCGGATGAATACCATCATGAAGACACTAACGGTGATCACGACCATCTTCATGCCGCTCACCCTGATTGCCGGGATATATGGGATGAATTTTCAGAACATGCCGGAGCTGGAGTGGCATTACGGATACTTCTTCGTGCTGATCCTCATGTTTGTGCTCGGCGGCGGCATGGTGTTGTGGTTTATGCGTAGAGGCTGGTTTAAATAGAGAGGTCCCGGTTATCTAAAATGGGAGAAGGTTGTCCCACACCACAAGGCCGATGCTAAATCGTTGGGGTTTCTTGTTCCTCCGTAAGGGGTAAAGGCTTGCAGAGGAGGGACTGCATATGAAACTCAGGCTCAGACCACATCCCAAGAAGCGTTCATCGCGTCAACCAGATGAGCCTTTGCGTTCCCGGCTGCTGCGCCGGATGCTTCGATTGGCATGGAAACGAAAACGAAAGCTCGCCGTGACGAACCGCTATGAGGTGGGCATGGTCATCAGCGAGATTGCGACCGTTCTGTATCTGATGGGCAGCATTATGATGCTGCTGCGTTCCGGTCTGCGCGGCTCCTATTGGTTCCGGTTAAAATCACTCGAAAACGTCGAGAATAAAGAAGCCGGCCCCGAAGAGGACTGGACGCGCTGATGAGGATATCATAGTGTTGATGAAAAGGATATGGCTCCAGTCTAGGGTAACCGACTGGAGCCTGCTGCATGATGTATGATGGTTCGGATGATCCCGCCCATGGTGAGCTTCAAACGTATCTGCTAAACCAATCGTGTCAGATATCCTTCGATGATCACAGGCTGCGGTGTTTCTGAAATTCATGGCAAAGGTTTAAAGTCTACCGATTTACATAGGTCAACGGCGACGTCTGCCTTTACCGGATGTTTTGCGCGAACCGGAGCGGCGCCGGCTTCCCGAGGAACGGCGTCTTCTCGGTTTATATTCGTTGCCGTCTTCATTTTGGTCCGTAAATGCGCTTGGAGAGGAACCGCTTCCGCCCCCGCTTTTCTTCTTGCTCAGTGCGCCTGCAAGCAGAGAGACCATAGGCGCAAGCTGCTGGAAGCCCTGCATGACCTTTTGTATTTTGCCAATGTTGTTGACGATGCCGTCGATGCCCCCCATCCGGTCGATGAGGCCCTTGATATCGCTCATATTGTTGACCCCGAGCCCGCCGAGGAGCTTGCCTAATCCGCCCCCACCGCCGCTGCCGCCTCCTCCGCCGAGGAGACCAGCCAGACCGCCGCCGCCGGAATTCGTGGAGGGAGCCAGAGCCGAAGCCGAAGCCTCCATGTCCGTTATACCGTCGGTATATGGATATAACGCGGTTTCACCGACTTCCGGATAATCGCTGTATGGCGTGATGCCAGGGTATGGCGATGGCGCCTGCGGCAGTGATTCATATTCATTAAGCGAACGCTGGTTGTTAGTGGGTCGACGGTGATAATAGTGAGAATGACGCGTCATGATATCACTTTCCTTTTTGAGTTAAGATACTATACTGTATGATACGGGCGGGCGATGGGTTTAGGCGGATGTCCCGATTTTCGGGATAGGAGCGGAATCGGGCGATCGCCTAGGAAGATTTTGGCGAGCACTGAAGCGTGAAATGTGAGCGTGTATAAGGGATGCTGCCCCTGGGTAATGGTTGTCCTGTAGTGCGTGAAATCGTTAATGCTTGAAAATACTATATCCGCTCGGGTACAATGGGAGTGCGAGTGTTATACACAGTAACAATAGGGGATGATCATCCAGTGCAATTAAAGAAGCTAAATGATAAAAGCATCGATCAATTATTCGAAGCGATATTAACCCTGGGCAGTGTGGAAGAGTGCTATGTATTCTTCGATGATCTCTGCACCGTTAACGAAATTCAGTCCTTGTCGCAGCGGCTGGAAGTGGCGCGCATGCTGGGCAAGGGATGCACATACAACCAGATTGAAGCAGAAACGGGAGCCAGCACCGCAACGATTTCGCGCGTGAAGCGCTGCCTGAACTACGGCAATGACGGATATAAAATGACGCTGGAGCGTTTAGGACGTTAAGATATGACGAAACCGGGTGTGCTGGTTATCAGTCATGGTTCACGTGAACAGAAATGGGTGTCGCTTGTGGACGAAGCCGTCCACAGATTGGCCTCTCATATGGATATACCGGTCGTCTCTTCGTACCTGGAATTGGTAGAGGGCCGTCTGATTCAGGACGGCATCACGGCCTTGGAAGACCAGGGTGTCACCGACATTGTGGTCATTCCGCTATTTGTCTCGTCCGGCAGCACACATGTCGATGAAATAGCTTATGCTATAGGAGCGAAGGCCGTTCCGGACATGGAGACGGACCTGGCGCCGTTTCGGGTCCAGTCCCGGGTTCATTTTGGTACGCCGATGGACGACGCCCCAGAGATTGCGGCCATGGTATGGGATAAAGTAAAAGAGCTGTCCGTGAACCCGGCGAAGGAGGTTATTCTCCTTGTCGGACATGGCAGCCGGCATGATCTGTTTCGCAGCCGCTGGGAAAAGGGTATTAACTCTTTGGCACAGCGAGTTAGCGAGGTAAGCGGAACTAGCGCAGATTATGCTTTACTCAGTCCCGGCGATGTTCGGGACAAGGTGACAGCATGGATGGAGCGCGGCTGCGATGTGATCGTAGCTCCGCTTTTTTTAAGTGAGGGGTATTTTACGGAGAAGGTTATACCCGATCGGCTCGAGGGGCTTGAATGCCGATATTCCGGCAGAACCTTGCTTCCGCATCCGCTGCTCCCGCAGTGGATGGAGTCGCAGGCCAAACTTCTTCTTCTATCCTTGAAATCATAAGTAGGTGGCGTATCGTTAATGAGAAATGCAAGGTTAATCTATAACCCAACCTCCGGCCGGGAGGAAATGAAGCGTCGGCTTGCTGATATATTGCACCGTCTGGACAGTGCTGGCATCGAAACCTCCTGTCATGCAACAACCGGAGAGGGGGATGCGACCCGTGAAGCGGCAGATGCCGTCGAACGCGGATACGATCTTGTGATCGCAGCCGGCGGAGACGGTACGCTCAATGAGGTCATCAACGGGATGGCCGGCAGGGATAACCTCCCGCCGCTCGGTATTTTCCCGCTGGGCACCACAAACGATTTTGCGCGGGCGCTCGGCATCTCGAAGAACTGGGAGGAGTACTGCGATCTGGTCATTCGGGGCGAGACGCGTCCGATTGACGTGGGCAAAGCCAATGATCGTTACTTCATCAATATCGCGGGCGGCGGTACGCTGACCGAGCTCACATATGAGGTGCCAAGCAAGCTGAAGACGATGATCGGGCAGCTGGCGTATTATTTGAAGGGGATCGAGAAAATGGTCAGCCTCGCGCCGCAGGAGCTCATCATCAACGCCAGCGGTCATCCGGCGATCCATGACGAATTCATGGTGTTCCTCATTGCGAACAGCAACTCGGTCGGCGGCTTCGACAAAATCGCGCCGGGCGCGAGCATTGATGACGGCTTGTTCGACGTCATTGCCCTGCGCAAGTGTAATCTGGCGGAGTTCGTACGCGTGGCTACGCTAGCTCTTCGCGGCGAGCATATCAACGACAAGCGTGTCGTGCATTTCCGCACCGACTATATGGAGGTCGTCTCCCCGGGACCGGTTCAGCTGAACCTGGACGGCGAGTTCGGCGGTGTCCTGCCGGGCACGTTCCGTGTCCTGCCACAGCATTTGCGGATTTTTGGCTGAGATGTTTGGCTGGTAGAGAGGCGTAAGGCATCGGGGCGCGTAAGGCGTGATGGTTGCTGCCGATGGCTCAGTGTGTGGACTGTTAGCATTAGCGATGGATAGGCGATTGGGGCGATGGGCCATGGAACGAGATGGATCGTGCCGAGATCTCCGCTTAAGCTCCCGGTTGTTGTAAGTAAATGATTGGATTTGCAGGCTGGATGGATTGAATAACATACGAGGCTCCCGTATAATGATGGACGTGAGCTTGTGCGCTAAGCTCCCTTGGGGGAGCTTTTTGTTGTTTAAGCGAATGAAGGTTAACGGAAGATCATCCGTTTCGATTATGGATAGGATGCCGAATGGGAATATAGATTAGTAGTAAGGGACAAGTTGAACGGAAAGAAGTGAACAGCACATCATGAAGAAGAACCGCAAGGGAAGCGACACGCGCCGCAGCGGCAAACCGGCGGCTTCGGCGGCCATCCTGGACCTGCCGGTGGCCAAGAACGACGAGGTCGTGATCGATATTATAGGAATGAACCATGACGGGGAAGGGGTCGGCCGCGCAGACGGCTACACCCTGTTCGTTCAGGGTGCCCTGCCGGGCGAGAAGGCCCGGGTGAAGGTGCTCAAGACCAAGAAGCAGTATGGCTACGCCAAGCTGTTGGAACTGGTTCAGCAGAGCCCCAATCGCATCGCGGCTCCGTGCCCCATCTACGACCAATGCGGCGGCTGTCAGCTGCAGCATATGAGTTATGCCGGTCAGCTGGAGTGGAAGCGCCAGCTGGTGGTGGACAACCTGGAGCGGATCGGGAAGCTGCGGGTGGTGCGTGAGGCGGCAGGTGCTGGAGAGATGCGTGTGGGCGACGAGCGGAGTGGCACAGATGGTGGAGGGGACATTGAGAATTCTGAAACCAATTGGGTGAATCCTGCCGTGTCCGGCGTTGAATCAGATCAAGAGGGGATCCTCGTGCGGCCGACACTCGGTATGAGCGAGCCTTGGCGCTACCGCAACAAGTCCCAGGTGCCGATCGGCGTAACGGAAGGCGGCCTGGTCGGCGGCTTCTACGCCCGGGGCAGCCACCGGATCGTGGACATGGAGACGTGCCTCATCCAGCATGAGCAGAACGACGAGGTCGTTAGCCGCGTCAAAGCCATCGGGCGGAAGCTAGGCATCACCGCCTACAATGAAGAGACAGGTCAGGGCCTGCTTCGCCATGTCGTGGTGAAGATCGGCTTTGCTACCCGGGAGATGATGATTGTGCTCGTCACGAACGGCGAGCGGATACCGCGCGTGAACGAGTGGGTCGCTGCGATCCGTGAAGAGCTCCCTGCCGTGGTAAGCGTTTGTCAGAACGTGAACACACGCAAAACGAACGTGATTTTCGGGGATGTTACCCGCGTCTTGTGGGGGCGCGAGGTTATCCATGACTATATCGGTGATGTGAAGTTCGCGATATCTGCGCGTTCCTTCTACCAAGTGAACCCGGCTCAGACCGAAGTGTTGTATGGCAAGACGGTGGAGTATGCGGGATTAACCGGAGCGGAGACCGTGATTGACGCCTATTGTGGCATCGGAACGATATCTCTGTTCTTAGCCCAACATGCCAAGAAGGTGTATGGGGTCGAGATCGTGAAGGAAGCGATCGAGGATGCACGTGCGAATGCAGAACTGAACGCTATGAAGCATGTCGAGTTTGAAGTCGGCGCGTCCGAAGACGTAATTCCGTGCTGGAAAGAGCAGGGCATTGAGGCGGACGTCATTGTGGTCGATCCTCCTCGTAAAGGGTGTGACCCCCGCTTACTGGAGACGATTCTTGAGATGAAGCCGGAGCGGGTAGTATACGTGAGCTGTAATCCGTCAACGCTGGCAAGGGATTTGCGTGTGTTGGAGGACGGCGGGTACCGGACGGTGGAGGTTACGCCGGTGGATATGTTTCCGCATACGAGCCATGTTGAATCTGTTGCGTTATTGGTTGATAATGATACAGTTTCCGAAAACCATTGATGTATAAAGGTTTTCGGTGTAATACAGTTTTGATGCAAATAGTAATACAGCGATATTCTTGTGTCATTGATGTAAATTGGATGTAAAAAAATCAGCTGTTATGTTGGATGATAACCTATAAGAACATGAATAAACGTGAAAAGACGCTAGGTGCGGCATGTCTCGGATAACCCTGACTTTTTAGTTCCTCATATTCCTTTGCAGCTGTATCTACATCCGCGTTTAAAATGACTTCAATCCATGGTGTGGTATTAATGAAGTTACTTCGAATAGATGTATCTAAATGTAAATCCTTAAAATACTGGACATTATCAAATTCTTGTAAATGTTTCACTAGCTCTTTTGAAGCACAAATCTCCCAATCTTGATAATTTCCTGTACGCAGTACATCTACCCATGTATCAAAACCGTCTTCTTCTCCTAAATAAATATTTTGGCCAAAACCAATAGAACCGATTACATTGGGAATCTATATTGGTTCATATGCTCAAAATTCCAGGCTCTTTGTGCTTCATCAAATAAGATAGTTGGAATTGAAAATTCATTCCGAATAGGGGTTGATTTGAATTTATCATAAAACTCACTTTTGTAATTCTTGACCCCTTTAATAAAAGAACTTCCTTCATTAATAGAATTATCTCTACTCAATACATGGCTTAGTGTATAAACAAGTGGATCGTTGCCCGATAAGAATAAATTCAAATGATATGCAGTATAAAGTAATGATAGTGTTTTACCAGCACCTGGCCCCCCGGTTAAGGACCCGACATTGGTGGAGTACAATGATTTTAAATGGGGAGCAAAACTTGAAGATATAAGCCGCTTAGGTGTAATTATTCATCCTAGCGTCGCAGATCATCCTAAAACGGATTTTATTGAGGCATCTTTACAAAATGAACGGGTGACTAGGGAGAGAAGAGATACCGGGGTATGGATCAAATTTGAAGGAAATAGTGATGATCGGGTACCGAATAATGAAATATACCTCGAGCGGAAGCGAGCTCACTATGATGATATGGACCGAACCTACTTCCGGCGCCGACCGTCAGGAATAAAAGAGGGCCATTTGATCTTCATGGCAGTTGTGAGTTATGACCCACATGGGATTGGCACACCAATGATTGTTGGTTATGCAGAAACGGAAGGTTTTAAATCTGAAAATGAAATTGGCACGGATAATAATTTCTATAAACAAACTGCTGGTCGGTACCCGTACTATGTGAAGCTGCATAGCGGACGATTCCTGCAAGCTCCCATGAAGTATGGTGTATCTTTAATCGATCTCTGTCGAGATTTAGGAGTTGAATTATACCCTGCTCTTAAAAAGCACCCATCGGAAATATTATCTACTCATCATCAAAAATCACATATTCAGATTACGGAAATCGCTAAAGATTACTTAATCAATAAGCTAGAAGAGAAATTCCGAAAGCATGGAGCTGTGATTGAAGGGACATTTGCAGAATAGCAATACGTTACTTGTTGAGTTAGAAAAAACGTAGATCAGGAACAAGTATTCAGCAGATGGCGGAAGATGGCCTTATATGTAGGGGAAGTCGAAGTCGTGCTTTTATATATGTTTATAAGCATAAAGTTGTGATGATACTACAACTAAACAGAAAGAGGAGGAGTTAATGCTTGGGGAGTGTCATATTTACAAAGTCGAGAACAGCTGAGTTTACTGAAATGCCGCTGGAAGAGACTTTTCAATGGATGGAGAAAATTGGCTGCCATCTGGCGAATGAAATTGGTTTTCTAAAGGACTTTGTACAGCAGTACGCCGAAGAAATAGGTGAGCTACTGAGCGGGGAGACGATTTCACGGTTCAAAGGTGTTGCTATGTCTCTTAAGTACCCTTACGAGAATTTTAAGGCATATGAAGATTCCGAAAGACGCCACCATGTGGAGCAAGGGTTTCTTGTTCAGAGCTGGTCTTCGTTAGGGTCCCTTTTAGAGAGTACCCTTCAAATCTTTTTAGCTATTCATTACCGTGACTATGTAAAAAGTGAATGGTATAAATGGGATCGGGACGCCATTCAACAGATCTCTGATGAGTTGTCGGGCGGATTCAAAGAGTCCTTAACGAAACTGGTCAAGGAAAATGAAGATGGGGGAAAGCCCGGGTTGACTAAACGGATTTTAAAGAGCTTCTTGGAAAAGGCCAAAGGGATTTTGAAAGATAAATTGGAAGATCCTAGGATCGAAAAGATTAATTTGTCGGACTTAATAAATTTCTACTTCGGTCAAGGGGTAATACAAGATACCGAATACACTCAAGGCGATTTAGATAAGATCCGAGGATATCGGAATGCCATTCACGCATTCCAAAAGAGAGAGATAGGTTCCTGGGAGGAGCTCAATAAGCATATCAAGGATCTAATCCTTCTATCCATTGACATGCTGTACCGCCTTCCCGACATCCCCCAAGAGGTACCGCTACCTGATTGGTATGTTGAGAATAAGTCATCCATAATCATGCAGGAGCACAAATGGTTTCAATATAAGATGGAGTTAACTTTAGATGAAACTAAAACTACATCCTAGTCATCGAAGTTGATGTAAATCTGATGTAAAAATTCAACATCAATACTCGTGTTGCACCATATAGGAGCAGGACGAGCACAATAAAATTCAATAAATCCAAGGTTTTATCGGACTATAACAGATTATAACCTAAAAGGGTTGTAACCCGCATACGGTGCATGTGGAGAGTGTGGCGGTGTTGGTGAGGGAATAGCAGACATTTGTGAAGAGGAGCGGATGGCTCCTCTTTTTTCTATTAAGGGGTTTTGAAACGCAAATAATATGGCTATTGTTAGAAAGTTGCATTTCGTTCCTTGTACTGTCTAACTGCTCAGGATTAATTAAAACTCTCAAAAATCCCTAGAACTTTTCGAGGGGTTATACATCGTGCGTATGGCATGTAATATGGTATAATTTAACTGGTGTGTGTAAGGAGGTTTTACTAAGTGAGATTAATATTGGAAGGGACGGAGTGGCACAGCGAGTTCGTCTCATAATGCGTAATACTAAAATCAGGTTTTTTTCCTACCGAGGTTATTCCAAAAATTTAACTGATGATTCTTGGAAATCAATTAGATAAACATATAAGTAATACTCAGGATCAACAAGCATTTGGAATTCCGATTGGTCAGATTCATCTTTGAAAGTTAAGCCTGGGGGTTTGAGAAATGAGAAACGGAAGAGTTGCACCTTTTTTAGGGGGGGATTTAAAAAGAAGGCAGAAGGATACAAACATCATGCCGAATATAGCGTAGTCAACAAACCAAGAGTAATTGTATGTTCCGGTTGCGGAGCTGAGAATTTAATAAACGATAATTCTGTCTGTGAGTATTGTGAATCAGCTCTAATTTATATCGAAGATGATAAAATACTTCCCTCTGCTTTAGCTTCGCACACTCAAAATCCGGCAGAACACTATGGGAATTTATATCATACACCCAATACGTATACATTAACCACTGGCTTTTATACTGTAGGTTTAGATATCCCTGTTGGTAAGTGCGATGTTATTGCTATTTCAGGATTCGGAAATCTGTACAGTTCAGATTACAGAATAAATGAAGTGCTTGGGATTGAAGAAGAATATGTATCATCCTTCAACGGGCTGAAACTGTCGAAAGATATCACTCTGATTCTAAGTGGAGAGTTGACGATAAAAATTGTTTACAAATCAGTTGATGGCGGTTTTTCGGGACGTATCTATGATATGTCTAGTGCAATTAACCTTTCAACCGGAAATTTTGAAGCCGGTGAAGATTTCGAAGTCGGTACGTATAACATCGTGGCAGTTTCAGGCTCGGGCAATCTTTATTCCAGTGAAGGTGATGTGAATGAAATATTGGGTTTCGAAGATGATGTTGTACAAGAAATTAAGAATGTTTATTTACCCAAAGGTTCCGAGCTATCTCTGGTAGGAGGTTTGTCAGTTAAACTGATACCTGCGATGCCAAAGTGATTTCAGACGGTACTACTGTCATATGCTTGATGGAGATTAATGCCGTCGTATTTGGTGTGATACAATGAGATACATAATTAACCTTTATAAAAGGTAGGAGATTTAGGTAAAGGTGTTCTATTTTAATGACAAGAGAAATTAATATCCACCCAGGAACATTTTTACATGGCAGTAAAACTTCCAAGAAACCTATTTAGCTCTTAGAGGAAAGAGTATTTGAGCTACCAGAGGGAACATATCCTTGGATTAAGATGTGAGATTATTTCAGAATGGGTTTGGAAAGAATAGAATCTTCATTTATGTTGTTGATAAATGGGCAAGGTGAAGTTCTGGATAAAATATTATAGAATCAGTTTAAAATGATTTAAGAAATACAATGATTAATACCTTTAATCGTGTACTGGATTTTATTGTACGGCTCACTTGGATGTTTTTAATTAGGAGAGGATACTTGTGGCGACTTATCAGGAAATACAGAAGTATATTAAAGAAAACTATGGTTATGTAGCTAAGTCTTGTTGGATCGCTCATATGAAAGAAAAGTGTGGTTTTAAACCAAATATGTCGCCAAACCGGCTCTCGTCCTTAAGTAGAAAATACCCTTGTCCGGAGGAGAAGCAAGAACATATTAAGGTTTCTTTTAGGCACTTTAAAATGTTTTAGTTAAGTAACATCAGCCAATAGGTGGTCTTCAAGTTCCCAAACAGAAAAGTGTAAAGTTTTTATTGTAAACTAAAATTGGAAAGAGGAAATCAAATGCTGTCCAAAGGCGATCTAGGTAGGCTTATTGTTGAATGTATCAAACAAAAAAATGGAAGAGCAACAGTCTTAGATGTAAGTAAGTACATTTGGGCTAACTATGAGGATCAGCTTAGACAATCTGGAGATCTATTTTATACTTGGCAGTATGACTACAGGTGGCAAGCAACGGAGCTTAGAAAAAAAGGAATTCTTAAACATTCAGATAAAAGAGGTTATTGGGAACTGGTATAATTTTTAGGTGAATACGCGGCATATGGTCGACAGCTATTCAAGCATGCATCGAACCACGCATCGTGCGCAAAAGGAGAAGTGCGCACGATGTACAAAATGAATTATTTAGCATGTGATTATGAAATGATTGATTATATTAACATTGGAAATCAATATAGTTGCCCTATCCAAAATTTTCTTATTAAAAAAATCTATTAAACTTCACTGAATTGAGAAGGAGGCAGTTATATAAACTCGACTCTTTATCAGTTGAATGTTATAAGACGATTTTTAATTTCATGGTAATACTTTATCTATATTGAATGGCCCATAGGCAACAAATGCGCATATTATTCTCCAAAAAATCACAATTCTTTTATCTCACCTGTAATAATATCCATCTTTGATATTTTTCCTGTTGATTGATTTACGTAGTAAAAACCATAGGTCACAATGTAATCGTCATGATCCTCAAAAACACGTATTACAAAGCTATTATTTTCAATACCCTGGAGCATAAAGTTAAGCGATAATTTATCAGCTTCTTTCTTTATTTTGTTGTACACCAATTCAAAAGCATGTTCCTCGGTTATTTTTGTCTTTGGCTGCTTGCCTATGTACAAATTATTGCCTTGCAGTGAGACTTGTTTAGCTATTGAATTGCTAACGGATCGTGCTGGTATATAGGTTGTCCCATTATAGATCAGAGCATTGGTTGAGGTTGTTTTCTTTCCATCTATATAAAGAGTGACCTTTTTCACTACTGCTCTAACTATTGTGTTATTACCTGCAGCATAAGCAGTTACCCCTGTTAACATTGATCCAATTGTAATTCCAATTACTAACCCTTTTAACTTATCCTTCATGATTCATAACCCCCTTTTATTAGATGTAATAAGTTAAGTTGTTAGACAACATATGCAGGAGTACACTGAAGTTTCCATGCAGATTAATGAGTATCAAAGAATTTCCTGATGGCCGAGAAATATAGTTTCGCAGAACTTTTTACGGAGTTCATGGGTTCAAAATATTTGTAAGTATGTTTTACGTGTAGATTGAGTTAGAAGGATTCCTAATATGAAGAGCCAGAACTAGACAACAATAATGTTCTGGCTCTCCGTTTATCAGTTCCTTAAAATACAATCAGTGAACAAGGCAAATAGATGTATAATTCAGCTGAGGCAAGTTTTGTTTTTCAATTGTTAGAAATGATTGCCGAGGGCAGTAAGGAAGTTGATGAAATGATATTTTGAATATACTATTTACCCTACGTTATTAATACTGTTGTTCCTCCAACTCTCTTATAATCTCAAACCAAACCGAAGATCTTGAAGTGCCCTTGTTAATTTTAGTTTGAAATAAAAGGTGAACCATGCACAAGAGAAACTAAGTCTCCTGTAAGGTTAGGCTAAGCTTGATTTTCGCTTAACAATGACGCTAACAGGGATTTTTTTTTATATTTATTAGCAGGTATCATAGAGTATTCATCTTCTTGAATACATACATTTGAAAGTATTGGAGGTATGACTGAATCAGAAGACTGAGTTTCAGGACTAGTGGTTAATGAACAAATCTCTTTGTCATTAACTTTCCGATCAAATTTCTTAGTATTCCCTAGTGTGTATACATACAAGTTATCTACATAGTAATGATTCAAATTGTTTAGAAATTCATGTTTGCTTACTAGTTCGACTTCTGTTATCAACCCATACTTAGTGAAAGGAGCTTTTGATGATATATCGTTAATTCTCTGCTGAACTTCAGCACGTTCATTATCATTTCCCGTGAACAAGATAAAATATTTCATAGCTCCGATTACTTTATTTCTTCTTTTTGGATTGGATTCTTCTTTGGGATCACTCTCAAAACTAAGGGCAAGAATACATGAAAAGTTCCACAGAAGTGGATTCTCCCCATTAAACAAATCATCTTTACGAAGCCTCATCAGAAGTGCTTTGGGATATTTTAATTTGCGTAATTTATATATTGCATTTTTCATCCTTGTCTTAAGATGCTCCTGCAATTGATAAAATTCATCAATCTCTTCCCATCGTTTGGCGACTAAGGGTTTTGTAACTTTATAATAGATAGAACGATAGTGCTCATTTGTGTCTAACCCCAAATATCTACGTTTTAATAATTCTGATGTTGCTAGTAGTACTCCTGTGCCTGCAAAAGGATCGAATACAACGTCATTGACATTTGACGATAACTTAACAATTCTCGCCATCATCTCTGGCGGAAATGGGCAAGCGTGTCTAAATTCTTCCTCATAATCTTGTTTATTCCCCCAGCTTCCTTGTGTAGGAATTGGAAATCTCCAAATATTCTCGGGAACTTTACCATCGGGGCTGTATCTCTCAGGATAATCTAGCCACCATTCTTGAAGTTTCTCAACGCTTTTTATGGTATCAATATTATAATTGTATTCATTAGATTTAGTGAAAAACAGGATGTACTCAAATATGTTCCTCATTTTCCCCTTGCTTGACCAAGGTAGTGTCTTTCCTTTATCCCATATTATTATATCTTGGTGGATCCAACCTATTGATTCTAGTATCCTGCAAATATCATCTTGAAGTCTAATAACCTTCCCATTCCGTTTAATAGTATCGATGTTTACGTATAATGATGCGCTAGTTTTGGATATGTTGTATACTCCCTGGAATGTTCTTCTAAGACTCTCTAAATATGCATCATAACTTTGACCAAATCCCACTTGTTCTATATCACCGTATTTCTTAGCATCCCAATAAGGAGGCGATGTAACGGTGAGATCTACGAATGGTGTGCATTCATTGAAGTAATGTTTTATTTTGGTGGAATCTCCAATGATATATGTGTTTAGCTTCGTTAGGCATAGCTCTTGTTCGTTAATAATTGACATTTTCTGATCCTTCCCATTAACGTATCATTATTAATTATATTATAACAATCAATCGACACAAGATCCAGTAAAAAAGGAAATATGAATCGAATGTTGAAGTATGATTATTATAATTCAACTTGTTTTATAGTTCGATAGATCTACATATGGTAAAATTGGGGGTGACACATAATATTCCATCTAAGGGTTGAGAAGATGAAACTGATTAGCACGTTCTCCCATCATTATGGAGAAGAAGAGTGGTTGAAACGAGATCTTCACCAATGGGTTTGTTCGATTTGTAACCGAGACAATCTAAATGTTACTCGAACAAAAGACATACATCAGCATTTTAGAGATGAGTTAACTAATGCCGGATGGTCTGGTCCAGCAAAAGTTTCAATTGATAGTAATCTATCGGTGTTCTCATTAAAAGCAGACTTAGCATTTCAAGTACAGTTGGGGAATATAAGTAGATGCGCGTATGATTTGCTGAAAATACAATATCTTTATCAGTCGGGAAAAATAAATGCTGCTGCCCTGGTGCTTCCAACAAATGAAGCTTCAAAGAAAATAGGAACGAGTTCGGCTAATGCAAGTCGAATTTGGAATGAAGTTCAGATATTTAATAGGGTTATTACTGTACCCATCCTTATACTTGCTATTGAATAGGAGATGAAGAAGTTCATGCAAGCTCAATATAGAGTGAATGTAATGCCTCCTGGGGCAAGAATACAACAAATTAAAAGTCAGGCCGAACAGTCAAACAATACATATCCTTTCCCTCACTTTCAGAATACTGTATATTATCTGCCTGTAGTACGAGTGCCAATAGGTTTACCGATTTACAGGATGGCGAACTATAGAACTAGAGTTTCTCAACTGGCTCATATTAAAAAAGAAGGAAAACCAGAAAATTTCTTTAGTAATGGCCAGGAAAATCAATCGTCCCAACAAGTTCAACACGAATTGTTGTTTGGTTTTGCCCAAAAGGGGAGTGGAGACAGTATAGTACCAATAATGAGTGTACTAGAAAAGACACCCCAACGTGAACCGATACTAATAACTAATGATGGAATTGTCGTGAATGGCAATAGAAGGCTCTCTGCTATGAGAGAATTATTTGCAAATGGCACAGATAGATTCAGTCATGTTGATTGTATGGTGCTACCAGATTACGCAGATAAAGATGATATTCGAGAGATAGAGATTGAGTTACAAATGACTCCACATACTCTGCTCCCATATGATTGGGTTGGGGAAGGTTTCGCTATTCGCGAATTATTTCAGATGGGGATGACTAAAGATAAAGTTTCACAAAAAATGCGAAAAAGAGCTGCTGATATTGATAATCATCTACTTGCATTTGATTACGCTGATTCTTATCTAACTGATTGGCTTGGAACACCAGGAGATTACTCAAAGGTATTAGACAAAGAACAGCTGTTTACTGAGATGGCCAAAAATCTAAAATCAAAAGAAGGAGAGGATTTGGAAGCTTCTAGGCAAATAGCGTTTATCATAACTGAGAACTCAGGTAATCTTGGTTCAAGGGCTTATGATTACAAAAACACTTTTGGTCCGGACTCAGTTGAAGTATTAAATAGGCTTGCTTCTAGATTAGAAGTTCCATTGTCTCAAGTACCGATTGATCAAGGTCCTCAACTTGAAATTGAAATTGAAGGGGAAGAAGATACCACAACTTCCTTTGCACCGATTATTGAGATATTAATGGATCGTAATAAATCAAAAGAATTGTCAGAAGAAATTGCTGATATTCATGACACTATAAAAAGTGAGCGAGATGATCGGAATGCTCGTCAAAATGCACTTAAACGAATTAAAGAAGCGAACACCAGACTGTTAGAGGTTGACCTTACAAGAGCAGAGCCGACTACATATGAGGGAATTAAGGCGCAGTTGAATTCTATTCAGACAAGGGCTCAAGAATTGTTAGAACTGTTAGATAGACAATCTTCTTCGAGTGGTGCAAATAGCAATGACTGATAACCAATTTCCATACATTAAAATAAGCTATAACAAGGATAATTTGTCTGGGATTTTTTCCTTCCAGGAAGATGTGGCTGACGGTGTCTTGCTTCGAATGCGACAATTTGCTATGTCAGTTGATTCCGACTTTATATATCGGGAGGGTAATATACTTGAATTAAGCTGGTCAGGCACCCTTAGAATTGTTAAAGAATTTGCTCCTCTACAAAGGAATCTGGGTTTTATGTTCACTGCGGAAGGTCAAGCAAAAGAAAGGATAGCTACATTTCTTGCGCAATTAAAAGAGGTTAATAAAGCTCGAAATACTCTTAGCGTAACAATTAGTGAACAGGAACTGGACGAAAGATTATTGTCTTTAGGTTTTACTAAAAGAAAATTAACCCCTGAACAAAGTAGAGATGCATGTAGGTTATTGTCTCTTCACAACGGAGCTAATTTTTCTGTTCCAGGCGCAGGTAAAACAACTGTGACTTTTGCGGTTCATTTATTGACCAAGTCATTGGATTCTCACCTTTTAGTTATAGGGCCTAAAAGTGCTTTCCTTGCATGGCAAGATGTAATAAATGACTGTATGGATGACAATGCTCCTAATAATAATTCTGAGCCTTTTCAGATACTTACTGATGTAGATAAAATCCAAGATCAATTGTTGAGTGGGGCAAAAAGATTCATTATATCGTACGACTTAATGATTCGAGTGCCTCAAATAATTACCAATTATCTTGGTAATAATCCCGTTCATGTCATCCTTGATGAAAGTCATCGAATGAAGGCAGGTTTTGGTTCGCAAAGAGGAACTTTTTTGCTGAATGTGGCTGCGCTGCCGATCAGAAGAGACATTCTCTCTGGTACTCCAATGCCGCAAGGGGCCAATGATTTGCAATCTCAATTAGACTTTCTGTGGCCAGGCGTCGGATTAGGTAATAGGATAAGCATGGGTGATACTCCAAGGACGGTTTTAGGTAATTTGTATGTAAGGACAACTAAGAAAGAACTTGGGTTAAAAAGCCCTAATAGATATTTTGAACATGTAGATATGTCTAAAGGTCAATTGGCGTTATATACAATTCTAAGAAATGAAGCTATGGCACAATTGACACAATTCAGGCAGGATAGAAGGATTGATGTAGCACGCGCGAGAAGATCAATCATGAGATTACTTCAGGTGTCTACAAATCCTGTTGTTGCACTAGACGCAATAGTCCAAGACTTACCTCGTAATGAAGCTCCAGCTATAGCCAGGATTATTAGGGAAGAGGGACCATCACCGAAGATATTAAGGGCAGCTGAGTTAGTCAGGGAGTTGGCGAGTCAGAATCGTAAAAGCATTATTTGGACGATTTTCACAAACACGATAACTCAGCTGGAATCATTACTGGTCGATTTGAATCCATTAAGTCTTCACGGTGAAGTCCCAAATGGGGATAAGAGCGATCTAGCGACAAGAGAGGGCAGGATATATAAATTCCATACTGATCCCAATTATAAAGTGATTATTGCTAACCCAGCTGCTGTATCAGAAGGGATTAGTCTACACAAAGTCTGCCATGAGGCGATTTACGTGGATAGGAGTTACAATGCAACTCATTTTCTACAGTCCATTGACCGTATTCATAGGTTGGGATTAGATCCAGAAGTGGAGACAAACATCCATATATTACAGACTGTAGCACCTCTTGGCCTCGGTTCTGTTGATCATTCTGTTAGTAGAAGATTAGCCACAAAAATAAGAGCAATGCAAGACCTACTAAATGATATTGATCTTCATGAGATCGCTTTAGCGGAAGAGAGTGCGGATGAACCGATTGATTACGATATTAGGCCAGAGGATTTAGAAGACCTCCTTGACGAATTAGAAGGAAGAACCTCATTTATGATGGAGGAGGCTGACTGGTTGGACGATGATGGAATTGAAAGCTGATGATATCTTGAAAATGAGCGTTCTAAACGCTGTCCTAACTTTGAAAGAGTACAGGAACTTATATCCTAATAAAACCATCAACGAACTCATAGCAATAATCAATGCTGTAGGTACGTATCATAGCAACTATGATTATTGCACTTCAAAAAAATTACTCGAAGTGATCGAATTACAAAAAATTACTGACATCAAGTGTTTGATTACTGCAATACTAAAAGAAACCTTCCCTGGCTGGCTTTATCAAGTACCCTTTGGGCGTGAGATTGTAGCCACTTGTTTACGAGATAATGAAAAGACAGATGTACTTCAGTGTCTTGAGAGTGCAGGGCTATATTCCAAGCACCCTGATAATGATGTTGTAGAATGGTGGGATGAATTAGCTTCGTTAGTAAGGTTATCTGAGGACGAACTGAAATTGAGATCAGGGAGAGGTGCTGAACGGCTGACTTTAGAGCATGAGAGAGGGAAATTAATTGATCTTATGCTTGAACCTTACTGGATATCACTTGAGAATAACTTTGCAGGTTATGATGTGTTATCGTATGAAGAAGGGCAGACAGGGATTAGGCCAAAAATGATTGAAGTCAAGTCATGTAAGTCTAGACCTATAGTATTTTATCTAAGTAAGAATGAATGGAAAACTGCTCAGAAAATTGGTGACGGGTATGTGTTTCACATATGGTACTTGGCAGAAAAGAGGCTTCTTGAATTAAGGGTTGAGGATGTTGGGAGGAGTATCCCGATTAACCAAGGGCTCGGTGACTGGCAAACAGTTTTGATAAATGTCGATTCAGCAATGTAATGCAGAAATAATAAACATTATCAATGAAAGTTTGGAAACTTGAAACGGGCTCACAACCTTTCTCTCTTACCAAGGTTGACCCCACGCATTACGATTTCTGCTATTAATACAAGTTCACTTAAATTACACCCTGATTCTCAAAACCCGTACTGTAATGAGCCTTTTCACCAATTCACAGCATCATGAAACAGTGCATGTGAAGTGTGGCCTTGTTGGTCAGGGATTAATATCAAAAGGCTTTTTTAATTCTAAAGGAGAATTTAGAAAAGAGATGAGGAGGCTAAGCTCTTATTTTAACATTTATTAAAGAAGAAGGACCCATTTGCCTTAGCTTGCAGGTCAAACGTATTTTACGGCATGAGTCATTATCCGACTTGGAACTCGATTGGATTAGCGAATTAAGGAGTTGCTTACGAACATCAAACTGCCTTATTGGGCCATTTTCGATGAGAGCATGTGGAGCTTGTCCGACTACCACAGTTGCATGCAATTGGAGGAGCCGGAGCATGTGATGGATGAGGGATCAGAGCTGAATGCATGGAAAATCTATGTGAAGGACGATGTTCTGATCGTGTTTGAACTCGATATATCCGAAGAAGGAGTAAGATGAACTGTTTACCGTATATCTGGCGTCCTTCCAGCGAGCGAGCGTAGAGAATCTAACGAGCGAGATGGGAAAGGCAACTAACTTGCCCGTGTTTCTTCGAACGAATCTTTCGGCAAAAATTAATGGATTGGTGGAGCAGTTAGGGAGTGGGATCGTGTATGCTGGAAATCATAAGTATCAAGAGGATATATTTATTTCTCCTCCAACTCCCTCTCATACCCCTCAATCAAAACCGAAGTCTTAACATGAAGCGCCCTTGCTAATGCAGTAATTGTTAGCAGAGTAGGCGCTTTTTCTCCGTTCTCTAGCTCACTAATATAAGATCGGTCGACACGGGAATAGAGGCTCAACTCATCTTGGGTGAGCTTTTTTTCTTTGCGAATATTTCGAAGAGCTCTGCCGAAGGCTAGTAACTCTATGGATTTATCATTATGATTAGCCACGTTATAACCCCTTAATAGATAGTTAAATTCATCTTATGCGGTTCTATAAGGGAATTTCCGTAGGCTATTGCCTACAAATTGATTAGAATGATATAATACAGATACTGGGAAATGATAATTCCGATTACTAGAGTATATTCTTAGTGAAAAATGGGAGTGAAGCTAATTATGAAATCGACGGTAACAAGAGATACCGACCTAAATGAGGTTCCGTCCTCCCAACATGAGGAAGTGTGCGACTTTTACAAAGATATTATTCTTCTTCATGCCAGCTGCTCTCAAGAATATATGAATTTATCTTTGCATTTCTTTGACAAAAACATGCATCACGTCAGTTTATTACTATGCAACAGGGCATTAGAATCCATGCTAACCGCTTTATATATAAAGAAGGAGAGAAGGCAGCCTATCTCAAATATATTGCTAGAAGAAATATTGCGGATGTTCCCCAAAGACTCGGAGATGAATGTGGAGCCTTTGATATTTATACAATCCTTATCCTTTTTATCACAGGAGAACTCCCTCATTAGCAAAATGCAGCCCACACATCTAATGAACCTGATTAAGAAAGCGGATGAGTTCCTTCTTCAGATATCTAGCCAACTAGAGTTACCCTATGAAACATACCATTCTGTTTTTGAGAAATAAAGCTAGCCGTCATCTTCATTGATCATTCAGCTTGGCAATTCTCAATGCTGCGTATCGTTACGAAATATAAAATGCAACTTTTTTTCTCCCTTGCGTTCTTACATATATACCAAAACTTACAAGGAGGATTGAACCTAATGAAAAATCTCTCTCGCGGTATTTTATCTTTATGTTTAATCGGAGCATTACTTCTCTCTGCATGCGGGAAATCAGATGACACTGACACTCTTTCTAATAGCAAAGAACCTACCAACACAACAAGCCCAGCACCTTCAACCAACAAAACACCAACAAACATAGAAAGTCTGATCGAACCAGCCGAGAAAGAAGCAATTACAGCGGCCGATTTTAAGAAAGGCGTCTCAATTGACTTTGATAAATATAAAGGCAGCTTCTTTGACGACAACATTATCTCCAAGTTAAGGAACAATCTTGAATCGGTTGTGGAGAACAACAAAGAAAAGTTTAAAGAGAATCTGAATAAGGAGACTTTGGAATCTATAAGAGAAGGCTTCTATTACACAAACGTAAGCGATCAATTTATGTTCTATGATTTGGATCTTATAGAAAAAGTTGATCAGCCAGAACAAATTAGAGTAGGCGTGCGCTTTGCAAAAAAATCCTCAAACGGGAGTATTGAAAATCAAGGTATTACCTACTTCTTTACTAAAAACGAAGCAGGAGAATGGGGTATTGAAAATATAGATTAAAACCCATACAAAAATAGAGGCGGCTCCCTCGTAAGGAGCCGCCTTGTTGTTGCCTAAGTAAATCCGTTATCGTCAGGATCGGCAGTAATGCGGACTTCCGGATATTGCTCCTTATAAGTTTGGACGTATTGGTAAACGTCCGCTGCCGTTTCTTAATGATCAGGTGCAGTCTGCCGGTCGCTTTCATGCCGTTGTATTGTTTAAATTGTAATAATCTGATTAAAAAAATCGTGGAATTAATTTTAAAAATGGAAATAAAGTAAGAAAATAGTACATTTAAAACCTGTGGCATGTCCCATGGGAGCGCTACAGATAAATAAAAAAACAAGGAGGTTTGAAAATGACTAATAAAAGGTTTCCTTTTAAGCCCTTATCACTTTTGGTAGTTTTAGCAGTATTTCTATCCACATTCTGTGCAGCCTTACCGTCAGTAAACGCAGCCGCTAGAGGAGCATGGGCTCCAAATACTGCATATGCAATAAATGACACAGTAACCTATAGTGGAAGCACTTATACCTGTCTTCAGGCACATACTTCTCTCGTAGGTTGGGAACCGTCCAATGTTCCTGCTTTATGGCAGAAAGGCGGTAGCGACGGAACTACGCCACCAACCACACCACCGACAACGAACGGAGTAACATTCTATGCAGATATAAACTATGGAGGAAAAGCAGTGACACTCGGGATAGGCAATTATACACTGTCTCAGTTGAACGCAAACGGAATTCCGAATGACTGGATGTCGTCTCTTAAGGTTCCAAGCGGTTGGACGGTTGAAGTATATGAGAATGATAATTTTGGAGGAACCAAGTGGACCTTCACTTCAGATTCTTCCTGGGTTGGCAACACGATCAATGACAAAATGTCATCGGTCAAGATTTATACGGGTTCACCACCTCCTACAGTAACAAAGCCTGCCGAGGTTCCGAGCCATATATGGACATATGTCATGAATGCGGACAATGCCTATGGGAAAGGCGGAGATTTTGCTTTATTGCTAAGTGCTGTTATCAAAAAGGAAAGCAGCTTTGGAGCCGGTTTACCAGGTAGTCCATCGGCCGGCGACGGATTGATGCAGGTAGAACCAAACACACGCAATGCGTACTTATCTCAATTCAGCTCAAAATTTGGCCGTGCGTATAATCATAGCAGTGAACAAGATCAGGTATATCTGGGCGCGTTGATTTTAAATGAGAAGATTACGAAGTTTGGAAATATCTACAACGGATTATTACACTACAACGGTGGAGATAACTGGTATCCGGGAGCTACGGATTCTTATGGCCGTCCTATTCTGGCAGATCAATATGCAGATGCAGTTTACGCTACTTATAAGGGCTATGGCGGTAAGAATTAAGGTGTTACATTGATATGTAAATTGAAAAATAGCGAGACGTGAAAGGATTTTCTTGTTGAGTGGAAGGGTTTCCCTCGCCGCTCGCAAAAATGCTCATCCAAGCCGATTAATGTTATTCTACTTGATATTAGTGGTAGCTTAGATTCTCACCCCATACCTTACATTCTATCAATATTAAGTATTCGTCACATGTGGTGTACCTAATATTGATGATTCGCAAGGAATAGATGAGATGCGACAGGTAGTATTCTTTTGTCAAAACTGAACCCATTAGTACCGGAGCATCACATTAATCCAGGAATCGAGAGAACACCCCTTCAACTTCAGGGGCGTTCTCTTTTTAATGTAGATATACTTTTTAAAAAACCGATTTTCTGAACTTGATATGTCGGTCGCCGTAAGAATTATACAGGAGCAACTTCTATGTATATCAAAAAGATTAAGCCCTTATATGTTTTTCATATTTTTATTATAGATAGCCGCATGCTAACATATACAAATGCAGATTGAGGGGGGCTGTTATTCAGTTTCCGATTCATGGTTTTTATCATTCTATATAGGTGGTCCTAAATGTTAAAGAAGTCAGCGTTTCCATTACTACTGCTCAACATGTTTCTCGCTAATCTAAGTATGGGCCTTGTCATTCCGATCATACCGGAACTTCTTGAGCAGTTTACGGCAAGCGGACAGGCCGCGGGCTATTTGGTCTCCTGCTTCGGCCTGACCCAGTTTCTGTTCTCACCTCTTGCAGGTAATTTGTCAGATCGATACGGCCGTAAACCCATGATTATCATTGGTTTAATCTTGTTCGCCATCTCCAACTTGCTCGCAGCGTTCGCGGGTGATCTAACTTTATTATTCGTATCGCGGTTGATTGGCGGAATAGGCTCAGCAGCCTTAATCCCGTCCATTATTGCGTATATTGCCGACATTACGGCAGATGAGCAGCGCAGCAAGGCCATGTCATGGTTAGGTGCGTCGATGACATCCGGGTTTATTATTGGACCGGGTGTCGGCGGATTGCTTGCGGAATGGGGCATTAAGATGCCCTTCTATGTGTCCGCATGTGTTGGGCTGCTGGCCATGGTTTGCAGTCTATGGGGATTGCCTGAATCACTGTCGGCGGACCTTCGCCGGATGCGTCGCCAAGTGAAGGAGAAGAGGGAAAATGTATTCCGACAAATCGTGCTTTCGGTTCGGTCTCGCTATTTTGTCCTGTTGCTCATTGTGTTCGCCATGACCTTCGGTTTAACGCATTTTGAAGCGATTTTCCCGCTTTTTGTCGTACAAGTCTACGGATTCACGACGCGTCAAATCGCTATACTGCTTACCGTATGTTCGCTCATCGGCACGTTGAATCAATTGTTGTTGACCGACCGGATCACACGACGATTCGGAGAAAAACGGATCATCGTTGCCATGTTGATGTTATCGGCAGTATCCCTTGTATTCTTATTATTCTCAGGCCATTTCTACTATGTCATGGTAGTCACGATGTTGTTCTTTACGTTTAATAATATATTGCGACCCACGCTCAATACGCTGCTGTCCAGAGTGGCCCGAGATGAACAGGGGTTTGTTGCAGGGATGAATAACGCTTATACAAGTCTCGGTACGATATTTGGACCGATGCTGGCAGGTATTTTATTTGAAGTCCATTTTGACTTGCCCTATCTGTTTGGCGGATTCGTACTGCTAGTGAGCAGCATTTTCACGGGAAGTCGATTGAGAAGTATACGATCTGTTCAACGCGGCTGATGTGCACTCATCCTCCACAATAACAAGAACAGTTGTCTTTGCTGGACAGACGCGTTGGCAAAAAGTGAATCTTAAATATGAGCGGGAAAATGAAGTTAAAGCATATCATTTTGCAGTATTTTTATGAACTACGGCTCAGTACGCTATGAAAATTACTGAATGTTAATAAAAAGAATGCCCCGGTGAGGGCATTCTTTTTTTTAGGCACCAAGGAACATGTTCATGTCATCTTCCACATTAGTAATGCCGCCGATACCGAAGTTTTCCACGAGGACTTTGGCGACGTTAGGCGACAGGAATGCAGGGAGCGTAGGGCCCAGATGAATATTTTTAACGCCAAGATAAAGCAGGGCAAGCAGCACGATAACCGCTTTTTGCTCATACCAGGCAATGTTATAGGAAATTGGCAAATCATTAATATCCTCAAGGCCGAATACTTCCTTCAGCTTCAATGCAATCACGACTAGGGAGTAAGAATCATTGCATTGACCAGCGTCCAGGACCCGCGGAATACCGCCGATTTCGCCTAGATCCAGTTTATTGTATTTGTATTTGGCACAGCCTGCAGTTAGAATGACCGTGTCTGTTGGAAGTTCAGCCGCAAAATCGGTGTAATAGTTGCGGGATTTCATCCTTCCGTCGCAGCCGGCCATGACGAAGAAGCGGCGGATCGCCCCGGATTTCACGGCATCGACGACTTGATCGGCCACGTTCATCACAGCGGCATGAGCGAAACCGCCGATGATCTCACCCGTTTCAAGTTCCGTTGGAGCGGGGCATCCTTTCGCTTGCTCGATCAGTGCGGAGAAGTCTTTGGGAGCACCGTCTTTTCCTTCTGGAATATGGCGAACACCCGGAAACCCAGTGTTGCCTGTTGTATAGATACGGTCCTTATAACTGTCTTTCGGCGGAACGATACAGTTGGTCGTCATTAATATCGGTCCGTTAAAGGCTGCGAATTCGCTATTCTGCTTCCACCACGCATTCCCGTAATTGCCTACAAAATGCTCATATTTCTTGAATGCCGGATAATAGTGGGCAGGCAGCATTTCACTGTGCGTGTACACGTCCACGCCGGTTCCTTCCGTCTGCTTCAGCAGCTCCTCCAAATCCTTCAGATCATGGCCGCTGATGAGAATGCCGGGCCGGTTGCTTACCCCGATATTAACCTTCGTAATTTCCGGATTTCCGTAAACCGAGGTGTTCGCTTCATCAAGCATCGCCATGGCGTTTACGCCGTATTTGCCGGTTTCCATCGTTAAAGCTACCAGATCCTGCACTTCAAGGCTGTCGTCAAGCGTGGCGGCAAGTGCACGGCGCATAAAACGGTTTAATTCGTTATCATCCTTCTCCAGATGAAGCGCGTGGTACGTATAAGCAGCCATCCCCTTCAAGCCGTAAGTAATCAATTCACGCAGCGAGCGGATGTCTTCATTGCGGGTCGAGAGGACACCCACCGTACGTGCTTTTTCATCAAAAGAAGCTTCGTTATCCGCTTGCCAGACGGCAGCATCAGGGAGATTGGCGGTTCCTTCCGGATATTGTTCGTTATAATAGGTGCGCACCTCGCCGCGGAGCTCGATCGCTCCCCGGATTCTTCCCACAAAAACCTCGCGGTCAAAGTTGGCGTTCGTAATCGTTGCAAACAAGGAGTCCATCATAAACAGCGATACGCGCTGTTCAAGCACCTCCGGCAGCCGGACATCCAGACTGAGAAAAGAGATACCTTTCAGCAGATAAATCAGCAAATCCTGTAGGTTTGCCACATCATGCGGTTTGCCGCATACGCCGACAATGGTGCAACCTGTTCCTTTGGATGCTTCCTGACATTGAAAGCAGAACATGGACGGCTGATGCTTTAAGGTCTGTTCTGTTGCGTTGTTATTCATTATTTCTCCTCCAATTTCGTGATTATTTGTCGTAAGGTCAGAATAAGATTGCCTCGCAATTGGACTGTTGAAGACAGTATACTTCGCTCCCACAACCGACATAGTGATTGGAATCACAATTTCTTAAGTAGTGAGTTTAATCACAAACCCGGTCCGTTTCTTCTTTTAAACTGGAATTAATGACCTAAGAAGAAATGAGGAGAGAACATGTCGATTTTACCTCAAAAGAATGAACTGGGATTTTTCGAGATCCGTCTCGAATCCATCGGCGGGCTTGGCGCCAATCTCGCCGGAAAAATGCTGGCCGAAGCTGGGGTCACCGGCTCCGGACTTAACGGTTCGAATTTTTCCAGCTATGGTTCGGAGAAAAAAGGGTCGCCCGTGAAGAGTTTCGTAAGGTTCTGCGATTCCGAGGTGGAAATCCGCGATCACAGTCCCATTGAGCAGCCGCATGTCGTCGGTGTATTTCATGAAGCATTGCATAAGACGATCGATGTCATAAGCGGATTACAGCCTGATGGAACGGCGCTTGTGAATACGGCGCGAGACCTTTCCGAAGTGGCCGTGGATCTGAACATGACGCAGGGAACGCTGGCCGTAGTGGATGCGCTGAAAATTTCCGTTGAGGAGAAAACCAAAGTGAATACGGCCATGCTGGGGGCTTTGTTCCGGATTTGCAGCTTCCTGAACCCGGACGATATGCGGCAGGTGATCCGCACAACATTTGAGAAAAAGCTGCCCCACCTCGTGGAAGCGAATGTGCGGACCTTTGACAGAGGATATAACGAAGTCCAGTTCCTTTCCTTGGGAAATAGCTCAGAGCTTAAAGACAAAATCGCTTTCGCAAGACCGCAGCCGATTCTTGGATATGAAACGCAGGAGCTGGGCGGGATTCTGAACGTTACGGCGAACAGTGTCCTGAAGGATCTTAGCGGCTCCCGGCAGGGATATTTGCCAGAGTACAAGATCGAGGACTGCATTCACTGTGCCGCCTGCGATACGGTATGTCCGGATTTCTGCATCGTGTGGGAGAAGAAACCGGATAAGCGCGGGAATATGCAGATGTTTATGAAAGGCATCGATTATCAGTATTGCAAAGGCTGCTTGAAGTGTATCGAAGCTTGTCCGACCACCGCTTTGGCTGCCATGTTAGAAGAGTCGCATTATGCGGAGCAGCACCGTGTGCCGCAATCATTTCCCTATTTAACTGCGGAGGGAGTCAGATCATGAATATGCAAATTCAAGAAACAACGGAGAACAAGCTGGCGGCCGCTCAAACGGCAGTCTTCGAATCGGGCAACGAAATGGCTGCCATGGCAGCTGCCCAGATTAACTATCACATTATGGGTTATTTTCCGATTACACCATCTACGGAAATCGCCCAATATCTTGACATGATGCGTACACGCGGCGAACATGACATCAAGCTGATTCCGGCTGACGGCGAACATGGATCAGCGGGGATTTGCTACGGTGCGGCCGCAGCCGGAGCACGGGTATTCAATGCTACCAGTGCGAATGGTTTCCTGTATATGATCGAACAGCTTCCTGTGCAGGCGGGCACACGTTTCCCGATGGTCATGAATCTGGTGACGCGTGCAGTCAGCGGACCGCTGGATATTCGCGGTGACCATTCGGATCTTTACTACGGTCTGAATACCGGCTGGGTCATTTTGACCGCCCGTTCACCGCAGGCAGTGTATGACATGAATATCATGGCGCTGCGTATCGCGGAACATAAAGACGTACGCCTGCCGGTCATTGTAGCTTATGACGGATTTTTTACATCGCACCAGAAACGCAGGGTACAAATATTTACGAACCGGGAAACCGTTCAGGCGTTTGTAGGGGAAAAGGCGCCTGAATACCCACATGTGCTGGACGAGAATAACCCGATCGTTGTTGGGGCTTATATGAACGGCGACGATTTGATGAATAACCACTTCCAACAGTCAAACGCTATGTACCGTGCGGGCGAGGTATTCAAGGAAGTGGCAGAGGAATACGCGGCTTTGTCCGGAAGGCCTTATTCGCCGCTTGATCTGTACCGAATGGAAGACGCGGAGGTGGCTTTATTCCTGCTCAATTCGGCGGCCGAATCCTCCAAAGACGTCGTGGATCGGCTGCGGGCGAAAGGAATTAAAGCGGGCGTAATCAGCCCGAATATTCTCCGGCCGTTCCCGGCAAGAGAAATCCGCGAGGCGCTTATAGGTATCAAAGCGCTGCTGGTTGGCGAACGTGCCGATTCTTACGGTGCGCACGGGGCCAATCTGACCCATGAGGTCAAAGCGGCCCTGCAGGAAATCCGTGGTCCGCAGCCTATTGTGCTGTCCCGCATATTTGGACTTGGCGGGAAAGACTATTACGCGGATGACGCGGAAGCTTTTTTTGCCTTGACGATCGAGGCAATGGAGCTCGGTTATGCCAAAGTGCCGTTTGATTATTACGGTCAAACACCGGGAGATGAAGAGCAAAGACTGCAGCCGGTCATTGCCCCGATGAATGGAGACAGCTTTAAATCTGGCCTGATCACCGTAACGATTGATGAAGAGACAAGTAAACTATCCGTTAAAGTACCGCCGATGCGGGCGCTTGCCGCGAAACCGAAACGGTTTGCTTCCGGCCACGGAGCCTGCCCGGGCTGCGGTATTTTCCCGGCGCTGGAGCTCTTTTTCAAAGGGATTGAAGGCCATGTCGTTACTTTATTCCATACCGGCTGCGCTTATATCACAACAACGGGTTATCCATATAACTCGCATAAGCAGAGCTTCATTCATAATTTGTTCCAGAACGGACCGGCTACTTTATCCGGCACGGTAGAAGCGTTCCTTGAGCAGAAACGCCGCGGGGAAATCGAAGTTCCTGAGGACTTCACTTTTGTCATGGTGACCGGCGACGGCGGCATGGACATCGGGATGGGTTCGGCCATCGGGACGGCGCTGCGGGGCCATAACCTGATCATTCTGGAATATGATAATGAAGGCTATATGAACACCGGTGCACAGCTTTCGTATTCCACACCATTAGGGCACATGACCAGTACGTCCGGTGTCGGCAAACAGCAGCAGGGCAAAGCGTTCCATCATAAAGATACGGTGCAAATGATGGCGGCGGCGCATATTCCGTATGTATTCACGGGGACAGAAGCATTCCCGCTGGATCTTGTGAAAAAGGCGGCAAAAGCGCAGTGGTACGCCCAGAATGTAGGTACCGTCTACGGCAAGCTGCTGATCACATGCCCGCTAAACTGGAAATCGAGCGACAAGGATGGGGAGAACATCGTCCGCGCGGCCGTGAATTCAAACTTCTTCCCACTGTATGAAGTGGAGCAAGGAGAAACGAACATTACGTACGATCCTGAAGCGAAGAAAAAACAGGTGCCGCTCAGCGACTGGCTGAAATACATGGGCAAATCAAGACATCTGCTCAAGGAAGAAAACAAAGAAATGCTTGGTGAATTTGAAAAAGAAGTGAAGCGGCGCTGGTCGATTCTGAAAGCGAAACACGAGAACCCGCTGCTATAAAATATTCAATACGGCATACTAGGTTTACAACAACGGAGCGGGCATTGTCCCGCTTCTTTTTTTGTTTATAAATTTGTTGAATGAAAATAGGTATGGGCGTATCGTTATGACTATGGAGACCTATAACCCAAGAGATGCTTTTTAAGTTATAATATAAAAAATTATGAGAAAACGCGGGAGGGTTGATCATGCAGAGATCCTGGTACAAGCGTCTATTGCTCTCCTATATGCCTATTTTTGTTATTGTGATTACCTTTATATTTTTTGTTTTCTTTCAGCTGTTCAGCGAACAGAGCCGGCGGGAGGCGCTTAACGCCAATAAGTCGCTCTCCTTGCAAGCGATGCGCATGGTGGACACGTCTCTGAAGGTGATCGACAATATGATCGTCCTCGAAAGCATCAACAGCAAGGCTTTGAATGATTTTTTCCAATCATCTGCCGTTGGCGATCCATATATCAATATTCAAGCTGTTCAGAAGCTCAAGGAGATTATTAATTATTATCCCTTGATCGATTCGATTTATCTGGTGAGGAATTCGGACGGTTATGTGCTCAGCAATGCCACGAATGGATACATAAGTACATATCCGGACCATGAATTTATTGAACAATATCAAGTATCGAAAACGCCGAAATGGACAGGCGCGAGAAATTTCGAACAATTTAAAATGAAGGGCGGCAAGCAGGTGGTCAGCCTGGTCAGAGGATCGCCTTATATGAAAAACGACTTAGGCATGATCGTCGTCAATGTGAGCACGGAATCCTTGAACAAGCTTACCGAAGAGATGCTGGATTCCAACATGAGCTTCATTCAGGTTCAGGATACCTCCGGAAATCATTTGTTCGGCACCAAAGCGGATCGTCCGCCATCCCAAGTCAATTCCCAGTATGTATCAAGCTATACGAATTGGAACTATGGAAGCGGTTTGTTGAACAACGGTTTTGTAAGCGCTGTCTCTTATCTCTATAATCTTTGGTTTATCATAGGTCTTGGCATGATTGCCATCGGCTTCCTATGGATGATTTATGTTTCCAGGCGAAATTCCAAGCCAATTGAGGAGATCGCTGCCCGTTTCAGCAGCTATTCGCTTCCGGTGGTGAGCAGTAACCGACGTAAGGGGAAGCTGGATGAATTCGCATTTATCGAATCCGCCTTTGACAACATACTGGAACAATCCAAGGAATATCAGGAGAAATACCGGGAGGATCTCCATGTCAGGACCCGGTTTATGTTCCGCCAGCTGATCGAAGGGGACTCGCCTCTATCTGTATCCGAATGGAAGTCTGAAGCGGCTCGACTGAATTGCCGCTGCCACTGGATCGATATTGTATTCTCATCCTGGAGATTGATAAGTACGGGGATTTCTGTCGGGATTATTCCAAGACCGATCAAGATCTGCTTAAATTCACTCTGCGGACTGTCGTGGATGAGATCGCTTCGAAATGGGACTGCCGGCTGTGGTCGGAATGGACATCACCTTCCAACCTGTCCATTATTCTGTTTGAAGAACGGGATCAGGACAAGTTTGAGGAGGCCGTACTGGTTCCGATTGCGGAACAAATCCTGGCGTGGACGCACCAAAACTTGAAATTTACAATTACGATGGGAATGGGTCGGTCGACAGATCAGATTGGCGATATTCCGCAATCCTATAAAGATGCGATGCAAGCCTTAAAGTATAAAATTGTGCTCGGTGAGAATCGTTTGATCCGCAGCGAGGATATTTCGAGCCATGGCATTGTCGAGGTTTATACGCATTTAGGTGAGATTCGTGCAATTATCCAGTCCTTCAGAATGCAGAAGGAGCAGTGGAGCGAGGATTACGATAAATGGTTTGAACAGCTGAAGAACAGCTTCTTGACCAATGATGAAATATTCAGCCTGATGAATTATCTGGTTTATTACACCGGCCGCGAAATGTCGGGACTAGGCAAGGAAATTTACAACAAGTGGATACAGGAGGGATTGCCGAAGCTGACGGTTAAGGTAGATAATTCCTATTCCCTGGAACAGCTGAGACAGGAAATTAAACAAGTGCTGACGGAGCATTATGAACAGATGAAGCAGATTCATAATGACAACCAATACTCCAGCATCATTAGAAACATATGCGATTTAATTGAGCGTGACTATGCGAATCCGGATCTGTCCCTTGAAATGCTGGGCGATCGCTTTCAGCTGAACGCCAAATATGTGAGCAAATTGTTTAAGGAAAATACCGGACAAAGGTTCGTTGATTTCCTTATTGATATCCGTATGAAGGAAGCGAAGCGGCTGCTGACGGAAACCGATTATTCCGTGCAGGAGATCGCAGAGCGGGTCGGATATGCCCATGCTATTTCGTTTACCCGCGTTTTCAAGAGGACAGCTGGAGTTACCCCGGGCGAATACAGGAATGGCCGGAAGGCCAAGGAACGGGGAGAAAATGATTCAGCAGTAGAAAACGGTTAAGGCGGCGATCATGGATCGCTGCCTTTTTTGATTGAGAATGAACCCGTTGTTAAGGCGTTCCGTCCGCCTTGAATGAACCCTGATTCGCTTTCTATGAGGAGGTCCAGGCGAAAATGGTTAGTCGTTTTTATTTTTGTTTCTTGTTGCCGGGCGTCGTTGTTGTATACACTCGGATTACATTACAAGGACCTGAACGTCAGAAATGAACGAAAGGAGCTAACCCGCATGCCGAGACTAACCTCTAGGCTTCATACCGAAGCAAGCCTGGAACCGAAACCTCCCATAACATTGAAAGCGCTGCCAGAAGCGAAGAAAGGAAGGTCCAGAGGAAAACAAATGAAGCGTCATTGGCAGTTGTATCTCGTTCTCTTGTTACCCGTTCTTTATTTGATTATTTTCAAATACATACCGATGGCCGGTATTATAATCGCATTCAAGAATTATAACGTAATCCAGGGAATCTGGGGCAGCGACTGGGTCGGACTGAAATATTTTCGCCAGTTCTTCGATTCGCCGAATTTCTGGCTCTACATTAAGAATACGCTTGGCATTAGCTTCTACGGATTGATTGTAGGCTTTCCCGCCCCGATCCTGCTGGCACTCGCGCTGAATGAAATCCGCAACGGCCTATTCAAGAAGACGGTACAGATGGTTTCATATGCCCCTTATTTCATATCTACGGTGATTATGGTTTCGATCATTATCGTCAACTTGACGCCAAATGTGGGGATGATCAGTAAATTTTTCGAGATGTTAGGTATGAGTAATACGAATTTTATGGGTATACCGGGCCTGTTTAAGTCCATTTACGTCTGGTCCGATGTTTGGCAATTTACAGGTTACGGAGCGATTATTTACATCGCAGCACTGTCCGGCGTTAACCCGGAGCTGTACGAATCAGCCAAAGTAGATGGCGCGTCCCGCATCCAAAAGATTCTGAACATCGATATACCAAGCCTTATTCCCGTATCGGTCATTCTGCTCATTCTCAATCTGGGCAACATCATGAAACTAGGCTTTGAAAAAATATACCTGATGCAAAATCCGCTTAATTTAAGCACGTCGGAAGTCATATCCACTTATGTGTACAAGGTTGGTTTGCTGGGCTCCAGCTTCAGCTTCTCAACGGCGATCGGTCTCTTTAACTCGGTCATCAATCTTATTCTGCTGGTGTCCGTCAATTACATCGCCAGAAAGCTGTCGAACAGCAGCTTGTGGTAGGCCTGTTCTACGCAGCCAGTAAACAATAGCAACTTTGGAAAGAGAGGAGACCCTATGTTCAAAAAAGCCGCTATACGTGAATCGAAAGGCGACCGCCTATTCATGTTCTTGATCTATCTGTTCTTGACCCTGGTTCTTATTGCTGTAGCTGTACCATTAATCTACATCGTAAGCTCGTCCTTCAGCTCGCCTCAGGCGGTTACATCGGGCAAGGTTTGGCTGTTTCCCGTAGATTTTACGCTGGACGGCTACAAGGCGGTATTCAATAATCCGCAGATCGGCGTCGGCTATCTGAATTCCCTCTTTTATACCGTTGTCGGCACCCTCATCAATGTAACGCTCACGATTATGCTGGCTTATCCGCTGGCGAAGAAGTCGCTTTACGGCCGCAATTTCTTCATGGTTCTGCTGGTGATCACGATGATGTTCGAAGGAGGACTGATTCCTTATTACCTCGTCGTTAAGAATCTCCATCTGCTGGATACGCGGTGGGCCATGATTTTACCGGGGGCACTGGGGGTATTCCAGGTTATCGTCGCAAGGACGTTTTTCCAAACCACGATTCCCGATGAATTGGCGGAAGCCGCGGAGCTGGACGGATGCAGTGACATCCGGTTCATATTCAGCATTGTCCTGCCGCTGTCCAAACCCATTATTGCGGTCATGACATTGATGTATGCAGTCGGGCATTGGAATGCTTATTTTGATGCACTGATCTTCTTAAGGAATCCTGACTTGTTCCCGCTTCAAATCATTCTCAGAAACATTCTAATTCTGAATTCAGTCGATGCTTCCATGATGGCGGATGTGAGCCAGATGCAGGCGCAGCAGGGGCTCAAGGATTTGCTGAAATATTCCTTGATCGTTGTTGCCAGCTTGCCTGTGCTTATCATATATCCTTTCGTCCAGAAACATTTTGTCAAAGGCGTCATGATCGGCTCGCTAAAGGGCTGATCATGACAAAGCGATAATGGCATCAAGGAGGTGAGGCTGTACATTATTCAGATACGGCAAAAGCTGGTGGAGGCAAAAGCATAGGAAAGGGCCAAACGCCCGAAATACTGATGATAAGCGGGGGGTATATTCGATGGAAAAGAGCATGAAGAAGAAAAACTGGCTAGGTATCATTAGCTGCCTAATGGCTTGCATGCTGCTGCTTAGTGCCTGCGGCGGAGCTAATTCCGGCAATCAGTCAAATGGCAAGACGGCCGACAACGGTGCTGCCAATGAAGATTTATTTAATGCTGTTGGTTCCTATCCGATCGTGAAGGAGCCGATGACCATTAAAATGTTCGCGCCTCAGTTTGCGTCAATCGAAAACATGGATACCAACCTATTTACCAAACATCTTGAAGAGAAGACGAACATCAATATCGCTTGGGACCTTGTACCGGAAAATGCTTTGAACGACCGCAAGCAGCTCATGCTGGCCGGCGGCGATTATCCTGAAGTCATTCTCCAAGGGAATTTGACCAAGGAAGAGCAAATGAAGTATGGGTCGCAGGGCGTGTTTATCCCTCTGAATGATTTGATAGACCAATATGCACCCAATATCAAGAAAGCGATGGAGGATATCCCTTACATGAAAGCCTCCATCACGACTCCGGACGGCAACATCTATGCATTGCCGCAGGTCAATGAATGCTACCATTGTGACAATGCGCTCAAAATGTGGATCAATAAAAAATGGCTCGATAAAGTGGGACTGCCTGTTCCAACGACAACTGACGAATTTTATACTGTGCTGAAAGCGTTCAAAGAGAAGGATCCGAACGGCAACGGCAAACAAGATGAAATCCCGCTGACAGGCTCGGATGAAATGTGGGCAGGCAACGTCTCCGCCTTCCTGATGAACTCGTTTATCCTTGATGATTACGTCGACAAGGGTTCGGGTACGTTCCTCCGCGTCATGGATGGCAAAGTTGATTTTACGGCAAACAAAGAAGAGTGGAAGCAAGGCCTCCTTTATCTGAATCAATTGTACAAAGAGGGATTAATTGATCCCGCAGCCTTTACCCAGAATGCCGATGCTGTTCAGCAAATGGCCAACCGGGAACCGGACAATATTATGGGTACGTTATCAACTGCATTAATTAGTTATGCTTACAGCATGGATGATAAGGCGCCGCGTCATAAAGATTATGATGCCCTGCCTCCGCTGAAAGGCCCGAATGGTGTGCAGCAGACGCTGAATTTTGCGGGAATCGCTGTCTCACAATTTGCGATTACGAATAAAGCGACGAGCGAGCAGCAGATTGCCGCCATCCGGTTAGCGGATTATCTGTATACGGAAGAAGCGATCCTGTTGCAGGAATATGGCCCTGAAGGCAAAGGGTGGCGGAAAGCTGAATCCGGAGAAAAGGGTATGGATGGAAAGCAGGCTAAATATACAGCTATTCCTATCCCCGACAAAAAGCCGACGCATAATGACGGTTGGGAACAGATCGGTCCATCACTGAGAACCTACGCTTATCGCGCGTCCTGGACAGCTCCTCAGGATCCGCTCGCTCCCGATGGATACGGTACCCGTCTGAATCAAGTCTCCAAGGAATATGAACCGTATCAATCCAAGGAGCAATATCCAGGGGGATTGTTCATAGCACTAGAAGATGCCGAGCTCGTTGCGCAGATCAAGACGACGCTTGTCGACTACGTGAAATCCAATATGGCCCAGTTTATTACAGGCTCCAAAGATATTAACAAAGAATGGGATGCATATGTGAAAGGGCTGGATGGCATGCAGCTGAACCAGTACCTGGAAATCTATCAAAAGGCATTGGATGCCGGAAAATAATGCCAAATCGGTTCCCTGCGCACGGGTCTCCCTTGCGCAGGGGATCATCACTTTCATAGAAGGCAGGTGTATGATTGGATGAATGAACTTGCAAAGCCATCCCCCCAGCAGCTGGCGTGGCAGGATATGGAGCTGGGTATGTTCTGCCATTTCGGTATGAATACGTTTTGCGATCAGGAGTGGGGAGACGGAACGGATTCAGCGGAAATCTTTAATCCAGAGCAGTTGGATGCACGGCAGTGGGCCAGGACCGCAAAACGCGCCGGCTTCAAGTATCTGGTATTGACCGCAAAGCATCATGACGGGTTCTGTCTGTGGCCGACGAAAACGACCGATTACTCCGTGAAGTCCAGCCCATGGAAAGGCGGCAAAGGGGATGTCGTCCGGGAAGTTGCCGATGCCTGCAGAGAGGAAGGGCTCCAGTTCGGGTTGTATTTGTCCCCCTGGGACCGACATGAACCTTGCTATCCCGATAAAGAGGCTTATGACGATTTTTATGCGGAGCAATTAACGGAGCTTCTAACCGGGTATGGACCGCTGGTCGAAGTATGGTTCGACGGAGCCGGTTCCCAAGGCAGGGAATACGATTGGAACAGAATCATCGGTCTGATTGATAAATACCAGCCGGATGCAATGGTCTTTAATATGGGGCGCCCAACGATTCGCTGGGTAGGGAATGAAGACGGCGTCGCGCCTTATCCGTGCTGGAATACGGCCACCACGGCGAAGGAGAGTATGTTCACCAGCGATATGATGACCTGGATGGAAGGGACCCCGGCTTGGGTACCGGCTGAATGCGATGTTCCGATCCGCAAGCTTCACTGGTTCTGGCATCCTGGCGATGAAGCAAGCTTAAGAAGCCTGGAGGAAGTATTGGATATTTATTACCGCTCGGTCGGCCATGGCGCTACGCTGCTCTTGAATATATCCCCGGACAACCGCGGGCTGCTGCCTGAAGTGGATGTGGAGCGTGTTATCGAATTCGGAGATGAAATCCGCCGCAGATTCGGGCAGCCGGTTGGCCAAACGAGTGGAGAAGGAACCGAGCTGCTTCTGAAGCTGGAGTATATTCAGCCAGTAAATCACGTAATCATCATGGAAGACATTGCTCATGGGGAGCGTGTGCGTGAATATGTGCTCGAAGCATTCAGCCATGGCGAATGGAAGGAACTTGTACGTGGAAGTGCGATCGGGCATAAAAAAATCGACCGGTTCGACACCGTCGAAACCGATCAATTGCGGGTTAGTATTCATTCCAGCGTGGAGCAGCCTTTGATCCGCAATTTAGCTGCATATCACGTGGAATGAAATTAGTAAAACCAAGAACAGACTGCCACGGCAGTCTGTTCTTGGTATTTGGTACTTCGTCTATATTTCTTAAGCGGGAGCTTAGAAAATACTGCCTGGGTGTCTTGATTTTATGCGCTAATCACGTTACCGCAATAATCACATTCCTTCTCATCGTTAGCATACACGATCATCTTGGCTCCGCAGCTCGGGCATTCTATGGATCTAGGTCCGCGATCCTCGCTTTCATCGTATTCGTATTCATACTCCTCTTCTTCGTCTACATATTCCTCATCATCATAGGCTTCATGATACTCTTCGGACTCAAGTTCGAGGATGCCATTTTGGATTCGGCCGAAGGGTAGCATATGCTCTGTGATCATAAAATCCAAGTCTCGAATGACGTGACTGGGGGATTGTTTCGTCTCTACGGCGATATGATCAATTTCTCTGATCCTTCTGTTCATAACAAGGTGGTAATACTGCTGCAATAATAGGCTGAATTTGCTATCTGCCCGGCTGCCCAATATGAAAAAAACGATAGCCGGAATTAGAAGTATTATTCCATATAGCCAGGCAGAATCCCAGAAAAGTTGAACATCCTCAGGGTTGTTGAGGTCAAAAGCTAAAATAAATAATCCCATGATTAAAATATAAGTATAAACCCAAAGCCATCCAATCAGTCGATGATTTCTTCCCTTGCGAGAGTGATGAACATGAGTCGTAAGTACACGGAATAATGTCAACAAGAGACCGACGGGATATAATGTGAAGGCGAGTGTTAAAATGACACGGTCGAACCTGGAATATTTTGATTTATAAGGTAAATAATCTTCCATCCTTAGTACTCCTTTTCATACGGTACTATCTGGTTCTAATATACTATCATTGTATACGATTTATGGTTTTTGCTGTTGCATTATTTGGAAAAAACGGTTCGGACATAAGGGGAACGGCAGACAAGGAAGCCTTGATGAGCTGTCTAAACGAACCTAGAAGCAGATATTCCATTCAATATGTGGGACATGTTATGGGTTGTGTTTTGGCAGGGGTTTATTCATACTGAATAAGATGTGCAGATGGATACCGCGCCCCTCAGGGCTTGAAAACATAGGAGGAACCATGTCCTGGAGCAAATTGAAGCAACAGCTGGAGAGTTTTCTCAGTCCTGCATTAGCTGGAAGAGTTGAATATCGCGCAACCGGTTATCGTTATTTACCTGATAAGGCAGGGCTTTGTTATATTTCGGTAGATAAGAAGAACGTACTCCATATGAGTGATAAAACCAGCTCCATCCGATGGTATCAGACGGAGCTGGAAATTAAGAATGATCCCCATATCCAAATTCCGATCAGCGATGATGAATTGGAAGCGGTCAGAAAGGAAACCAAAGGGACCGTTCCAGAGGATCGTCTAAACGTCATTGCAAGAAATAGAAAAGTATCCGTACTTGCCAAGGAGCTTTTGTCAGCACAGGCTGCATTAAGTAAATCCAATTTTGTCGCTACAGCGAATAAGTTCTTATCTACTTCTATAGAAGAAAGCATAGAGAGTGATGATATCTTATTGAATATTCTAGCCTTGGTAGACAGACGAGTTGGCAAAAAGCGGGTTTTAAACATGGCCGAGAAGATGAAGTTAAAGCATCCCATTGTGCAGTATTTTTATGAACTACGGCGCAGGGCGTGATGAGCATGAACTTGCATTGACGGTCACATCGTTTTAAGGAACACTTTCACTGCTGCGATTAACATATACTGCCGTTTGATTTACGCTGCTTAAACATGCTATAAGTGAAGAAAAAGCAAGAGTTAGAACAGGTTGTATTTACTATTTAGGGACAAAGATTTGTCCCGGTATGTATAGAGGAGTTTTTAATATGAAAGAAAATTTTTGGCGTGAGTTACCACGACCTTTTTTTATACTGGCGCCCATGGAAGATGTGACGGATGTTGTGTTTCGCCATGTCGTAAGTGAAGCAGCCAGACCGGATGTGTTTTTTACGGAGTTTGCGAATACCGAGAGCTATTGTCACCCGGATGGGAACCACAGTGTCCGCGGGCGTTTGACTTTTACAGAGGATGAACAGCCGATGGTAGCCCATATCTGGGGAGATAAGCCGGAATTCTTTCGTCAAATGAGTATCGGCATGGCGAAAGAAGGGTTTAAAGGCATCGATATTAATATGGGCTGTCCTGTAGCGAATGTAGCGGAGAATGGGAAGGGAAGCGGCCTGATCTGCCGTCCCGACATTGCAGCGGATATTATCCAGGTGGCCAAAGCCGGGGGACTGCCCGTCAGTGTAAAAACAAGGCTCGGTTTTAGTGCCGTAGACGAATGGCGCGACTGGTTGACCCATATTTTGAAACAAGACATTGTGAATCTGTCCATTCATCTGCGGACAAGAGAGGAAATGAGCAAAGTCGACGCTCACTGGGAACTGATTCCGGAGATTAAGAAGCTTCGTGATGAGGTAGCGCCCGATACACTTCTAACCATTAACGGGGATATTCCTGACCGTCAGACCGGCCAGAAGCTTGCTGAACAATACGGTGTGGATGGCATTATGATTGGGCGTGGGATTTTTCATAATCCATTTGCGTTCGAGAAGGAGCCGAAGGATCATAGCAGTGAGGAATTGCTTGATCTGCTGCGGCTGCACCTGGATCTCCATGATCAATATTCCGCACAGATGCGGCGCTCCTTCAGCGCCCTTGTCCGCTTCTTCAAAATCTATGTCCGTGGATTCCGAGGGGCAAGTGAACTCAGAAATAACTTAATGAACGCAAAGTCAACAAGTGAAGTACGTGCGTTGCTTGATGAATTTGGAAGCAAGGCTCATGATGAGGCAGATGAACGCGGAAATTAACTAGACTGTGAATTGGAAAACATGGCCGACTTGGCTGTGTTTTTTTCTTTTGGAAAATCTCAACCGTCATGCTTGCTATAGCTTTTAGCTATAACTAGTTATGAGATTTTGGTATGCCTTATAACTCCTCTCGTCGTGATATGATATCGCTATACAACGAGGGGGTTATGTACATGACTGATAAGTTCCAGATCGTAGGAAGTTTGTTGCGGCCCGAAGAGCTGCTGAAATATAAAACGCAAATTGAACATCGTGATGACATCCAGTATCCTTTTTATGAGAATTTTGAAGGGTATGCCGAGTGCGAGACCGAGGCGATCAAACAGGTCGTGAAAAAGGAAATCGAGCATAACCTATCGGTTATTACGGACGGCGAATTCTCCAAATCGATGTGGCATCTGGATTTTGTGTGGGGCTTTGGCGGAGTTGAGCGATATATCGCGGACCATGGCTACTTTTTCCGGGATGTGGACGGAACCTCGAAATATGAAACACGCAAAGATATTGGCCTGCGCATTACTGGCGAACTGAGCGGAAAGAATCATCACTTCATTCAACTGTTCAAACAGCTGCAAGATACGGCAGGCGATCAGCAAACGAAACTTTGCGTACCGTCTCCTTCCCATATTTTCGGTGAACTCTCCTGGTCGGATAACATTGGCGGCACGGATGCGGTTTATCAGAACAAACAGGAGCTCAAAGCGGGCCTTGTGAAGGCGTATAAGGAATTTGTGTCGGAATTCGCTGCGGCAGGCGGCAAAATCCTGCAATTCGATGATTGCCTGTGGGAGCTGTTTGCAGACGACAACCCGAACTCACCGTTTACAGGGGAGCATATTAATCAAGCGGAAGTACAGGGTCTCGCCACCGAATTTATTGATATTAACAATACCGTGATTGACTTCGGTCATAGCCTCGGCTTGAAAATGTGGACACACAACTGCCGCGGTAACTACGATTCCCGCAACATGGGCGGCGGATCTTATGCGAAAATCGCCAACCTGTTCCTGAAGCAATTGAAATATGATCGCTTCTTCCTGGAGTGGGATGATGATCGTGCGGGTTCGATTGAAGCACTGGAGGTTTTCAAGGACAGACCTGAAACGGAGATTGTTCTGGGCTTGCTGTCTTCCAAAACAAGTACACTTGATGATGAAGCACGCGTAATCCGTCTACTTGACGAAGCATCCAAAATCATTGATAAAGATCGTCTGCTGCTCTCGCATCAATGCGGCTTTGCATCCTGCGATGGCGGTAACGAGCTAAGCGAAGCCGAGCAATGGGCAAAAATCGATCAAGGTCAACAGATTGCCAAGCAATACTGGAATAACTAAATTCGGATAAACCTCATCTTGAGCTAAAAGGGATGACTCAAAGGGCTGCTTATGGACCCGAGAGGCATCTCTTTTTCTATGCTGCGTGTTGACCCGTTCAACAGCAGAAACCCCGAATCAGGGCGTGACATTTGATATAGTTCGAGACATTTGATAGGTATGCCTAGCTTCTTCTATACATCAAGCAGGCTGCAAAGGCTGAATCCGTAGGCTAAGTCGGTCTGAAATGTCGCATCGAACAGGAGAAGCCTTCGCTTATGAAGAAGTTATATACTTCCAGGAGAGCTTGCGTAAATCGGTTAGGGAGAAATTTTGATCGGTTATAAGAACATGAGGGGAGAGGAAATGTTGACATATAACCAAGATCTGACGAAGCATTTCATTTTCCGAGAGGGGAGCGAGGGCGATGCTATATTTAAGTAACTTCAAACTCTCTTCTACCATTTCCAGCAACCCAAATATATATCCCGATCATGTGTTCAGGCACATGGCAGGGGAAGTTCTGCTGTTTGATCGAATCACGGTATTATACGGCAGTAATGGCTCCGGCAAATCCACCTTGCTGAATCTGATCGCCAATAAATTGGGTATCGCGGGCGCTGAGCGAATGACAAGCTATGGTCACAACATATATGCGCAGCGGTTTATCGAGGAAAGCAGCTATCAACTCGGGCATGATGATCAGGAGCGTCCCATATATAAGCTTCCCGATGGGAGCCGGTACGTCAAGTCAGAGGATCTGTTGTATGAAATCAAGAAAATACAGCAGGAAAGCGCGCTTCGCGAAGGGCTGCTGCATGAACAGCTCGTACAGGGAAAGAGCAAGGCTGAGGTAGAAGAGCTGGAGCAGTCGTATGAATTCAAGAAGAAGATGGATATCATTCAATTCTCTCAGGAGAAGTATTCGAACGGGGAAAGCTCGATGCAGTTTTTTGAGGAATATTTGCTTCCCGGGCAACTGTATTTATTGGATGAACCGGAAACGTCGCTTTCGCCGGCGAATCAAATCAAGCTGGCCGAGCAAATGAACGATTTGGCGCGTTATTTTGACAGTCAATTCATTATTGCCACGCACTCTCCGTTTGTTCTGGGTACGCTTCATGCGAAGATCTACAATCTCGATGCCAAGATTTTGCAGACGGCAGAATGGTTTGAGCTGGACAATGTACAATTCTTTTACCGATTTTTTCATAAACATCAAAGGTTGTTTGAATGAATAGGTTTGAGTTATCAGAAGAGGTATCCTTCGAGTAAGGATATCTCTTTTTGGTATGGGCTCCCACTAGGTTATGTACTCGACTCGGGTAATCAAATATGCAACAATAGAGGATCAGGTGCACAGGAGAATGGACCTTAGGCACAGCAATGCAAGCCGCAAGATCGCTTACCAATTTACGTTCCAATAATTTATACTATATAAGCTAGAATATATCTAAGGAGCTGCCGAATCCGATATGAACAAAAAAGAAGTCGCCAATATACGCAAGCAATTTAAGCTGGATCACGATTTAATGAATATTTACGATATCCTCAATGTCTATATTACGAAGGAAACGAATGAAATCTACCACTGGGAGCGCCTGCCGTTCGAGCTGGTGGATCGGGAGAAGCAAGAGTTATACATGGGTAATTTCAAAAAACTGCTGACCGGCGAACTGGATCAAAAATTGTTCGAATTGAGGTTTCAGGAAGCAGCGGAGGAACCGGCGCAGGTCATGCTTCACCAAGCTCTCGTGTCGGGTGATCCGGAAGAATGGCAGGACTTGATGCTGATGCTGGTGGATCGAATGCTGAAGGATGCCCAATATGAGCGTGATATGGTGGTCACGTTCGTTCGGGGACAGTATTATTTGCCGACCAAGGCGAGAAACGATGAAGCGGAAGAAAGCGAGAAGAACGAGGTGTTCGCCCATCCGTTCATTTTATGCAGCGTGAATTCTACGGAGAAACAACGGAAGACGCTCTTGTTCGATTATGTGGAGCGGGAGTTCAAGTACAATGTCATTGTAGATCCGATTATCAAGTTAAGTGCGCCAGAGCAAGGATTCCTGTACCCTAGCGTGACGGACAATTATTCCGATGTGAATCGTATTTTGTATTGTACGGGAAAATCGAATTTTCCGGATCCCCATTTTGTTGAACAGGTCTTGAACGGAGAAAGATCCGTGACGGCACTTGAAGAGCGAGCGATCTTCGAAGATATCGTCAAGGAAGTAGCCGGCGAACAGCTCGATTCAGCCACCATTGCCCAGGTGTACGAGGAAATTAACCGGGTGATCGAAATTAACGAAGAGACGAAGGAGGAAGAACCTCCGAAGCTGGATTATAAAGATCTGGAGCGCGTACTGAACGCAAGCGGCGTAGAGGACGTGACAACCGAGAAGGTGGAGCGGGCATTCGAAACCATCGTGGACAACAAGAACTATGAGATGAAAGCAACCAGCGTCATGCCGAAGTATACTTCCAAATCCATTAAGATCGAAACCAAGGTAGCTACGATTTCCATTAGCCCGCAGGATTTAAGGTATGTCAAACAGGTGAATTTCCAAGGCAAACGCTGCATCATGATTGAAGTCGACGAAGATGTCGCGATTGAAGGATTTACGCTGGCTTCAGAGACGCTTTTAAGTTAAATCAAGAAGAATGGAACAGACCGCTATCCCCCAGTCGGATGGCGGTCTGTTTGTTTTTTTTGCCTTTTGGAAAAGTAAAAAGAAGCCGTAAATCGAAAAGAAACTATCGGGAGGAATTAAGAGAGACGGCAAAATGAAAGCAAGGCTGATTTTTATATATTTGGGCGACCAAGTGAATTCAAGAGTTGTGCTACGACTAAAGAGCAAGCACATATGACTAGCAAAACAAGAACCATGATAACAACAAATTTCTTACCATTCATCATTTTCACCTCGGAAGGATTATACCAAATATTCAATCCATTAGGAGAGGTAACGTATGAACAGCCATGGGAACAAAATGAAGGTATGCCGGGAGTGTCATCAAGATTTTTGGGGAAAGTGACATCGAAAGATTAAGAAATAAATAAGAGTCAGCGAAATCTTCAGATTTTCTTTAGATATAACCTCAGTAAATCCTTAGACTTTTTCGTTACTATTTACATGTTGAAAACATTGCGAGGAGCTAAAACATGATCAGTGATACCATCATACAATTAGTTGAGCAATACGGTTACCTGGCATTTTTCTTAGCTTTCTCCCTAGGGCCATTTGGAATCCCGGTTCCAAATGAAGTAACGATCTTAACAGGTGGCATACTGAGTAACACGGGTGTCTTAGATCCCTGGATAACCTATATTTTCATATTCGTTGGCTTAATAACAGCCATTACAATATCTTATTTTGCAGGCAGAATTCTTGGAAGGAATATTAATATTAGATTTCAAGATAATCGTCACTTTCAGAAAGCAAAAAAGATTTTTAAGCAACGAGGAGATTTAGCAATGTGTCTAGGATTATTCATTCCACTTGTTCGGTATATTATTCCTTTAGTTGTTGGACTAGAAGGGGTTAAATTCAAAAAATTCGCCCTTATATCTTACTCTAGTGTTTTTTTATGGACTGCATTGTTTTTTACTGCAGGCAGATATTTGGGGGAGATTGTATTTTAGATACTGCTAAATTGATCCGATGTTCAGCTCTCTAGATGCGAGTGTACACTTTGGATCTCTTATGGTGTCTGTAATTAATGAGGAGAAAAAATAATGGGGGAAGAACAGTTGAATATCAATGAGTCTTTAATTTTTTTGCAAGGATTTTTCAAGAATCCACAGCGAGTGGGAAGTGTTATACCTAGTTCTCGATTTTTAGCTGCTAAAATGATTCAGTCTGTACCATGGAATGAGGTAGAGGCAGTCGCAGAGCTTGGGGCAGGTACAGGTGCTATCACACGTTTCATGAAGGAACAGTTAAATAAATCAACAAAAGTGTTATTGTTTGAAAGGGATAAGAGAATGAGAAATAATTTAAAAATAGCATTCCCGGATTTCGTATGTCATTCAAATGCATGCCAATTAGTTAAAAAAATGAATCGAGATGGGATCAATCAACTAGACTGTATTATAAGTGGACTACCATTTTTCAATTTCACAAGTGAAATGCGAGAAACGTTACTGAATCAGATTATTGAAGCACTTAAACCAGGAGGGATTTTTGTTGCGTTTCAGTACTCTCTTCAAATGAAAAAAAAATTAGCTGAAGAATTAGTTATCGAAAAAATTGAGTTTGTGCCATTCAATTTCCCGCCAGCTTTCGTATACATCTGTCGCAAAAGGGAGACGCTTTAATTGAATATGAAACTCGCTTGGTATATTTCCGGGTTGCATTCATTAGCGATTGTAGTAGCTTTAATCTCTAAAAAAGGAGCACTCATATGAATTCTATACTTGTCGTAGATGACGATTCAGAAATTCGAGATGTCATTCACGTATATTTGCGTAATGAAGGATACCGTGTAATTGAAGCTGCTGATGGTCTGGAAGCGCTGGAAGTAATAAAAACAACCTCAATCCAGTTGATCATCCTGGATGTTATGATGCCTCGAATGGATGGTATTAGTGCCTGCATTAAAATTAGAGAAATATCGAACACTCCCATTATCATGTTATCTGCCAAAGAAGAAGATATTGATAAAATTACAGGTCTTACTACCGGAGCGGACGATTACATGATAAAACCCTTCAATCCTTTAGAATTGCTCGCTCGAGTAAAAGCTCAACTGCGGCGACAATCATTAATAGGAAAAGAAGAATTCAGTTCACTAATCCTCATCAAAGATCTTGTTATTGATAAGGCTAAACATTCCGTTACATTGAAAGGAAACAACATTTCGCTGACCCCTCTAGAGTTCTCAATCCTAGAGTTGCTTGCAAGCCGACCAGGGCAAGTGTTTAGCTCTAATAAAATCTATGAAAGCGTATGGAAAGAGCCATACGGAAATTCAGATAATACAGTAATGGTTCATATTCGTAATCTACGAGAAAAAATAGAAGAATCACCAAGAGAACCCCACTATATTAAAACGGTTTGGGGAGTGGGCTATAAAATTGACTAAACATGTACAAAAACCAAAAAGACAAAAAAAAATCCAGGTCAACATTTTAATCAGAATGATGATCAGTTTGATTATTGCTGTCACTATTAATAATTCCCTCATTTTTCTCATGAAAATCTCAAACGCATGGGAATGGGAGTGGTTGCGAAATTTCTTTCCCTACTTCATTACCCCTTTGTTCATGGGGATATTTATTTTTACATTTCTGGCGTTGACACGACGAATCGTTAAAGACTTAATCAATTTGGAAAATGGGTTGCAAATCATTTCTGAGGGGAATTTAAAATACCGAGTGGATGTTAGACGAAAGGATGAACTCGGGAGGGTTGCATATAACATCAATTTAATGGCGGAACGTTTACAGCAACAGATTGAGAAGGAACGTGAATTGGAAAACTCCAAGATGGAAATGATCACGGGAATTTCACACGACTTGCGCACACCACTTACAAGCATTATTGGTTATATAGAACTATTGAGAACAAATTCATTCCAAAATCAAGATGAATATATTCGTTTTGTTCAAAACACGTATAACAAAGCAACTCATTTAAAAAAATTGCTTGATGATTTGTTTGAATATACCCGACTTACTTCGATCGAAACCCGCTTGGACCTACAGAAGATCGATGTATTCCAACTCCTCAATCAATTACTTTTTGAATTCGAACCGATCGCCCAAGAGAACGGCATCAATATCGTGAAGGAGATAGGGGACTCTCCTGTTACAAACCTCATTGACAGTGAAAAGATTGCCAGAGCAATTGATAATCTACTGATGAACGCTCTTAAGTACTCTGTAAAACCTGGAACCATTCGTGTTTTAATGAAGTCGGATAATAAACACATTAAGATTGAGGTTGAAAATAAAGGGAGGACTCTTACGAAAGAACAAGAGAATAAACTCTTCGAACGTTTTTACAAAGTTGATCATTCACGAAGCAGCGAAGGCATCCAAACGGGAGCCGGTCTTGGTCTTTCTATTGCCAGAAACATTATTGAATTGCATGGAGGAACCTTAACCCTTAATCATATAAACAATATATTTAAATTCACGGTTACTTTGCCTTACGAAGGAACTGTGGCTAACAGGATTGAGCCAGGGATAGCGAGCGACCATGATGTATTAAAGTAGAAAAAGAAGTTCAGGAACATTACAGTTTGGATCCATCATTAATAGGTGGGTTTTAAATAGGATCAATTAATTTTAATGTTGGTTTTAAAAAAAAAATATAGGCACATCAAGAGAGGATCGCTAACCTGCTGATTGAGGTGCCGCAGGAGCGGAGGGATCGCCCCTCGATGATGACAAGCTAAAGGCTGCCCATTCGGACAGCCTTTTTGCTGTCTTTTCCGGTAATCTAAGTGTACTGACTGTATCACCTTGATCTATAATAGTGGGCGTGGCGTTTAATGGCAAAATTCAATCGCGAATGGAATAGGAGAACAGGATGAACAAACAAAGAATGGCCGTCATCGGCTTAGGGCATATGGGCCGGTATATGATACACCGCTTACTGCCCCAATATACGAGGAAGATCGAGTTGGTCGCCATTTGCGACAGCGATGAATCCAGTCTGCACCGGGAAGTCGCAGAAGCCGGGATTCGTCCACGGCTGTATACCGACTATCGCCAGCTGCTGGACGAGGTGCCGCTTGACCTGGTGTATATCGCGGTTCCGCCGTCCCTGCATTATGACGTGGCCCGGATCGCATTTGAGAAAGGCATCCACGTCTTCTGTGAGAAGCCGTTGGCCAACAGCTTGACTGAAGCACGGAGTCTGGTGGAGCTGGCCGAGAAGACCGATGTGCTCCATGCGGTTCATTTCTCGCTTCCGCTCGACCCGGCCGTTCTAAAGCTGCAGGGATTGCTTGACGAGCAGGCGATCGGCCGGATCCAAAGCATGGATCTGTACCTGGAGTTTCCGCAGTGGCCGAGGGCCTGGCAGCAGAATCCATGGATTACGTCAAGACAGCAGGGCGGATATCTGCTGGAGGTCGGCATTCACTGGATCCAGATGATCCAGCAGGTGTTCGGGCCGATTACGCATGTGAAGAGCGCGATCGAGTTTCCGCCGGATTCGAATCAGTCCGAAAGCCGAGTCCAGGCGATTCTCAGATTACATAACGATATCGAGATTCGCCTGTCGGGAACCGACCAACGGGAAGGGGAGGAGCGAGTCTCCCTGGTGGTCCACGGTGAGGAAGGAACCTTGGCATTGGAGAACTGGTGCAACCTGTACCGAAGCGGCAAGGATACTGATCTGCAGCCTGTACCTGTGGACGACGTTGTCAGCCCGCTGCCAATCCTGAAGCAAATCATCCGGATTTTGAACGAAGAGTCCGGTCTGATTTATGATTTCCATGACGGGTATAATGCGCAGGTTGTTTTGGAAGCCCTGCGTAAGCCGGCTGAGGGCTTTACGGATGTAAGGCCGCAATTGATGGGGGGCAAAGCGGTAGGAATTATGTAACGCCTTGATGGGTGATGTTCGGCTAAAACAAGGGAGCCATCTTAGACGGCGTCCCTTTGTTGAAGCTTAGGTTTCGCAACCTTAGAGTAGGTCTATGGGCAGGATGAAGATGAAGATGAAGATTTCCGCATCCGGCTTTACGACAGGCAAGCATGGATCCATGTGCATGAAAATGCGACCCAAGGGGTGGATATTGGAACGATCGGTGGGCATATTAGCGAGCAATTTGGAAGGGTATATTATGCTGGTGGGAAACGCTATGGTCGATTTTGCTTGCGAACTTGTGGAGTCACTGGTTGAAGCCACGGTTGGGAGCGGAACGGTGTACAATGCAAATAAAGGAGTATACTGGTGCGAGCTTTGGCAGGATGAGACCAAAGAACACACACTATCTTCACATCTTAGTTGATAATATATTTACAGGGGATAAATACCTTTTTGACTTCTAATTCAAGGATTACTTCTATACATTGCAATGAAGAAAGGGGGAGCCCATGATCAAGAGTTTACCACTAAATGTGATTACCGCAATAGAACCTCATAAACCTTATGACGTTATCTACTGGATGATGTGTGATCGAAGCATAGATGGCGAAGGCTACGCACACACGTACTTAATTCTAAGTAAGGAAAAGTTGCTTGTTGTATCTTTCCCAGGGGATGAGGCGAATGTAGAGTTCATTGATATCGACAAAATTGAAACCGTATTCACAGTCAATCTAGTCGCCTCCGGTATCATTGTTCTGAAGGAGGGCGAGGAGCGGGTCATCGGAGCATTTACGAATGGACAGATGGGGAGTGCTGCCAAGCTTGTCTCGATCTTTACTAAGATTAAGAAGAAAGAAGACATTAGCGATGAAGATGTTGAAGATCGTCAGGAGAACATCACTTGTCCAAAATGCGGAATGAGATATCCCGAAGAAGGCAGGCCAATTTGTCCGAAATGTATGAAGAAGCATGCCATCTTCTCTAGGCTGCTAAGATTTGCGGGACAGTATAAACTTTTGATGTTTTTCATTGTTCTATTTATGCTGCTCAATTCGGCTACAGGTCTTGCCATACCCTATCTGCAAGGCACGGTATTGTTCGACCAAGCACTTGGGAATACCGGAGACTTCGCTGGACGAATTGGTCTCGTGATCCTACTCATTTTCGGTTTTCGAACGATTTCCTTATTGTTCGGGGTCCTTTTTAGCATGATAAATGCCAGATTGGCGGCGAATGTAGTATTTGACTTGAAGGCAAGCGTGTTCGCTGCGATGCAGCGGTTATCGCTTAGTTTTTTTCAGAAAAAACAAACCGGTCAGCTCATGACCAGGGTTAGCAATGATGCGCAAGAATTGCAGTATTTTTTCGTGGATGGTATTTCTTACTTTATCGTCAATGCCATGAATATCGTCGGTATTACAACCATTATGTTGATTATGGACTGGAAACTCACATTGATCTGCTTCACTCCGATTCCATTTGTCTTGCTGCTGATACGATGGGTGTTCCCTAAGCTTTGGCGGTTGTCTTGGCGGAGACATAGACGTGTGAGTACGCTCAATGCCATGATCAGTGATACGATACAGGGTACGCGAGTCGTGAAAGCATTCGGGAAAGAACGTCAAGAGCTTGAGCGTTTCCAGAGAGCGAATTCATCCTATTCTGAATCGGAACAGTCCTTTAACCTGATGAGCAGTACAATCTTCCCGATATTAACGATTGTTACTCAATTCGGGGGCATCTTAATCTGGGCTTTCGGTGGTTGGAGGGTGATGCAAGGTAGTCTCTCGTTCGGTGAAATTATGACTTTTGTAAGTTATATTTACATGCTGTACGGCCCACTGCAGTTTATGAATAACATTGTCAATTGGTGGTCCAGCTGTATGAGTGCGGCGCAGCGTATTTTTGAAATACAGGATTCCGTCTCCGATGTTGCAGAAAAAGAGGACGCGGTTACTCTGGAGCACATGAATGGCGATATTCGTCTTTCCCATATCACCTTTGGTTATGAGCCGAACAAGTCGATACTGAAAGATGTGTCCCTGCATGCAAAGCCAGGACAGATGATCGGTGTCGTGGGACATTCGGGTGCCGGTAAATCCACACTCGTGAATCTGATTTCTCGCCTATATGATGTTACAGATGGTGAAATCGTGATTGACGGAGTTAACGTGAAAGATCTCAAAATTGATACGGTGCGTAAAAACATCGGGATTGTGTCGCAAGAAGTATATGTGTTCATGGGAACAATCGCCGAGAATATTGCTTATGCTGATCCCGAATGCTCGATGGATGACATCATTAACGCTGCCCGAATTGCGAATGCGCATGATTTCATTGAAAAGCTGCCTGATGGTTATGACACGATCGTAGGTACCGGAGGTCATAATCTATCTGGTGGAGAAAAGCAAAGAATATCTATTGCACGGGCGGTTCTGCTTAACCCTAAAGTTCTAATCCTGGATGAAGCAACGGCATCACTGGATACGGAGACGGAACTTCAAATTCAAGAAGCACTTGAAACGTTAATTCAAGGTAGGACAACGATAGCGATTGCACATCGGTTGTCTACATTAAGAAATGCGGATTATTTACTGGTTATGGATGGAGGCAAGGTTGTTGAAGAAGGAACGCATGATCAATTAATGACGATAAAAGGCGTATACCATGGCTTAGTACAAAAGCATGATGAAGCGTTGAGCATGAGAAGGGTGGGTTAATCTTTTAATGCAACATTCGATACCTGATCAATCTGATTTGTCTGTCGCAGCAAGTATGAATTATTTAACTTCTGATAACACGGTGTTTACTAAAACAGAAGGTCACATGCTTATGGTTCAAGTGAACGATGATAAATATGAGGCGGTATATTTGCACTGCTCCTTTCCACATAACAATAGAAGGGTATATATATCGGTTCGCACAAGTGAGAATAAAGAGATCGGCATCATCAAGTCTTTGGACGAGGATTTTCCTAAGGATGTCATTTGCCTGCTTGAGGAGCAAATCAAAATGAGATATTTTGCGCCTGAGATCACGAAACTGGTCGGAATAAAAGAAGAGTTCGGATACTCCTACTGGGATACAGAAACAGTGTCCGGGAGTTGTCGGTTTACGGTTCGCAGCGGGGGAGGGAATGTGAAGCTCGTAACCGATCGCAAACTATTAATTATCGATGTGTATGGGAACCGATTCGTCATCGAGGATATCAAGCGGTTAAGGGAAAAGGAATATCGATTGGTAGAAATGTATATATAGGGGGAGGCTGAAATGAACCTTCAATTTAAGCTGCCTGACCAAGAATTTCTAGCTGTTCAGCAAGCCTTAGGAGAGAGTATTACGTATTGCGTGCCTGCCGATTTATCGTTTGATGGCCGAAGGACGAATGGTTATTTTGTGATTGGAGAGACCAAGTGGGTTCACGTAGACAATGGAGAAGTTATCGAAACCTGTGCTATTCATGAGGCACATGATTATAAGGTTGTTCCTTTAATCGGAAATGTGATCATTGAGGCGACGCATATGCAGACCCCGAGGATCATCATCCGGTGCACGATGCAGCATGCGGCAAGGCTCTCTTACATTGCTCAAATTCTAAATTACATGGCTTCGAACAGCAAGATCCGAATCTACAACAATGAGAGCGAGAGTGTATGTTCACAATGTGGCGGTCACCTTGTTCAAGGTACCCGGTTATGTCCGAAGTGTATGAATAAAGGAGCGGCTTTTAAGAAGCTCTGGGACGTCTCGAAGTCACATTGGAAAATATTGATCACGGCACTCGTCGTACTATTAATCATGTCAGCTGTTACGTTAACGGGTCCGTATTTCCAGAAAATACTCGTGAATTCGGCTTTGCAACCGCCAGACGGCGTAAACCCAAGTACGCGGATATTTCTATTTGCGATTGCTGGAATTGCATTTGGTTTAGTGGCAGGAGAGCTGTTAGGGGTGTTAAGAGGTAGGATTATGGCCCGTGTCAGCTCAAGAATAGCGGCAGATCTGCGTATGCTTGTCTTTGAGAAGGTTCAAAGCTTGTCGCTTGGATTCCTAACCTCGCAGCGTGCAGGCGATATCATGAACCGAATTAATTCCGATACTGACCGCATTCGGAATTTGATTCAAGAAGTGTTTTCAATGGCTATCTATCAAGTCATTATGCTGGCCTCTGTGAGCTTCCTGCTATTTTATACCGACTGGAAGCTTGCCCTTATTATCATTTTGCCTGCGCCAATCGTTGTTTACATTCAATATTTTGTCTGGAAAGTCGTGCTTAGAAAGCTCTTTCGCAAGCAGTGGCGGGTCCATGATAAAGCCAATTCATTTCTGCACGATGTGCTGAGCGGGATTCGCGTGGTTAAGGCATTCGGCAAAGAGGAGCGGGAGATCAAGCGGTTTAGGGCGTACCACCGTGAGTATGCATTAGCGACAATCCGAAGTGAAAAAGTATACAGTTACTTATCGCCTATCTCTCATTACTTGATCCAGATTGGACAATATTTTGTATTGCTTGTTGGCTGCCATATGATTTTAGGCGGAGAGCTGTCCCTTGGCGAACTAGTTCAGTTTACGGGTTACGCAGCGATGATCTATGGTCCACTTGGGTGGTTAATGAATATGCCGAGATGGATTGCTAACGCCCTAATTTCTGTAGAACGCGTATTCTCTGTCATTGATGAACAGCCGGAGATCATCGACAAGGAGAAATCCCTGAAGCACAGGATTGAGGGGACGATAAGCTTTAAGAATGTTACGTTTGGCTATAAATCGTATGAGCCCGTACTCAAGTCCATCGATGTGGATATCAAGAAGGGAGAAATGATAGGGCTCGTGGGTCACTCGGGATCAGGGAAGTCTACGTTTATCAATCTGATCTCCCGGTTCTATGACGTAAATGAAGGAACGATAAGCATAGACGGTGTGGATATTAGAGATATCAAGCAGGAGGATTTGCGTTCTCAAATCGGGGTTGTGCTTCAGGAGACATTTTTGTTCAGCGGGACCATTATGAATAATATCAAGTATTCAAAACCAGAGGCAACGATGGAAGAAGTGATACAGGCTGCAAAAATAGCCAATGCTCATCATTTTATTAGTCAGTTCCCAGACGGTTATGATACAAAACTGGAAGAGAACGGGAACAACATTTCAGGTGGTGAAAGACAGCGGCTTGCTATTGCTAGAGCCGTGCTGATCAATCCCAGAATACTAATATTGGATGAAGCAACGGCTTCGCTAGATATTGAAACAGAGTCGGAAATCCAAGAAGCACTGCAACGTGTCACCAAGAACAGGACAACCATTGCCATTGCACATCGACTTGCCACATTGAAGAATGCGGATCGACTGCTTGTACTGAATAAAGGAGCCATTGCAGAGATCGGGACGCATGAAGAATTGATTCAAAAGAGGGGAATATATTACAAGCTGCTATCTGCGCAGCGAAACATGTCTAAGACTCAAACCGAACGGGTGCTGGAGCCAACCTTACATACTTGATGCATTCGGATACTGCAAGCCCGGAGGATAGCGGCCTTGATCCGAAAATGATAGAACCTATCCCGACCTTTGTCGGGATGGTTTTTTTTATCCAAAGGGGGAGTCCGGTCATAAGTGCTTGAAGTCCATAGGTAATTTAAAAATTCACACGAAACACACATGAAACTCACTGGATATCCACACCAGTTTATAAATTATTTGATATATTATATCTAATTCATTCATCTGACATATCCAAAGGAGGGGGACGCGTCACTAAAAGTATATCAAATTTTCAGTGCGATTTGTTGTAAGGGCTTACAAATCGAGCTTACAATTCGAATGGGGGGCATATGATGAAAGAGTTTAGGAAGATGCGGTTTATGTTACTTATTTCTACGTTCCTTGTTTCAATTTTACTCTCTGCATGCGGAAGTTCAAACAGTGATGAAGTCAAATCAGATGAGAATAAGGCAGAAGAAGTAACCGATTCAGGCGAGCAAGTAACGATTAAATTTATGACGCCTTGGGGTGCGGAAGAAGTTAAAAGTCGACTTTCGGACGCACTGGAAGCGAAATACCCGAATATTAAAATTGAACATATTGGTGCATTTGCAACAGCGGAGAAAATTCAGGAAGCCAACGCCGCTAATAATTCACCAGATATTATGCTCGTAACCGACCCGTTCGTGACATTAAACGAGTTGGAAATGACCTATCCACTGGATAGTTTGATTGCTGAAAGTAATCTGGATTTGACTAAATTCCGTGATGGCGCGATTGATGCCATTCGATTACGTGACCCGGAACAGCAGGGCCGATTACTTGGCTTACCATTTGAAGATGTTGTCGTGAATCTATTCTATAACAAAGATATTTTCGATAAGATGGGTATTGAATATCCAAGTGAAACACCAACATGGGATGAAGTTCTCGATAAGGCAGCGAAACTTGCAGGGAAGCATGGTGACAGCAAATACGTTGGCTTAGCCACACGTGGCCTATCCCAAGCGATGCTTCAGTTATCCGCTCCTGGTACAAATCCGGAAACAGGAGAAATTATGTTCGAGAAAGATCCTGCTTTCGCCAAATATTTTGATTTAATCCATCGTGTCGTGAGTATCCCGGACAATGTTCCCGCTGAATCAGAGAAGGATAATTTTGGCTTTGAAAAAGGGAATGTCGCCATGATTCTGTCCTTTGTAAACAGTGCTAATTTATATGCTCATACAGAAGGTTTGAATTTCGGTATGTCTGCGTACCCAAGCTGGAGCGAGCTTCCGGGTGTATTGCCAAACAACGTACCGCTTACACTGGCTATTAACCCGAACAGTGAACACATTAAAGAGGCATTTCAAGTGTTAGAATTTGCAGTTTCTGATGAGAACCAGAAGAATTTATCCATTGGCGGAGCTCCCCCAGTGGTTAAGAACGCTGAAATACGACAATATATGGCGGGCGAAGATAATGTAGGCGTTTATAACATTGATGCTGCCTATAAAGGAGAACCGGCTAAACCGGTTTATTCACCTTTTGGTCCAGACATTTTCTATTACGAAGCCAATATTATTGATGATAAGACTGCAGAGTTTATTAAATTGAACGGCAAGGAAGACATAAACACATTTTTACGCAAAATGGTAGAAGAATATGATGCGTTATTGAAAGAGAAAGAGAGCAAGAAATAAAGTCATGCATCATACCAGATTATGATTAAATAAGGAGAAGCAGGCTGTCTAAGAGATGCCCGCGCTTCTCCTTATTTAATGATTCTTATTGTTTAAGGTGAAGCTGTTAGATGATAGAATATATGGATATTGAGTTTACTAAATTATGGGGGGAAGAAGAAATACAGCATGAACATTCTAATCGTTGAGGATGATGAATCAATTTGCAATATTTTACAATCCTATCTGGTGAATGAAGGTTGGACGGTATATACCTCGGAAGATGGTAATGATGCCCTGCAAAAAATTCATAACTTTAAAATTGATTTGTTAATTCTGGATTTGATGATTCATGGCATACCAGGGGAAGAAGTTTGTCGGAAAGTAAGAGGGTCTTCCAGCATGCCGATCATTATGATTACATCCAAGGCTCGTGAAATCGATACGATTAATGGTCTTAATTTAGGTGCGGACGACTACATTACGAAGCCTTTCCGTATGAAAGAGGTCATCGCTCGAATTCGAGCTCTGGAGCGAAGAATGAATATGCTCTCTATAAATAGCCGAACTGTGATGCGATTTAATAAAGGGAGACTGCAAATAAACTTTGAATCGAAGGAGGTATATGTTAACGGTAAACTCGTGAATTTAACGGTTACAGAGTTTAAGCTGTTAAGTGTTTTGCTCAAAAAGCCCAATAAGTTATATAGTCGACAAGATCTATCATATGAAGTTCAAGGTTATCGAGATATTGGTGATGGGAGAACGACAGATACGCATATTAAAAATATCCGCAAAAAAATTGAAGACGATCATAAGAATCCGGTTTATATTGTAACTAAAATTGGTGCGGGGTATAAATTCACGTTCCATCCGGATGAAGATTATTAATAATGGAACTGTGGAATAGATTACGCCAGACACATTGCATTCTTTTTATCACCCTTATTTTGACGACTTTGTTCTTTTTGTTAGCAGCCTATTTCCTATTCCGTGTTTCATTAGATCGTTCAATAGAGGTTTATAAGATGAAGTTTGCAGAGGATCAAACGCAGAAAATTGCCTTTATTTTGCGAACTCATCTAGAACCGGGCAAGCTATCGGTCGAGAAGATGGACTGGCTTAAACAGGCAGTCAATGTATATTCAATGAGTGTACGCTATTATGCTCCGGACCATGAAGAAGTGCTGTATGATTCAGGGCTGGAAAGTCAGCAATATAGTCGTCCCTTCACGGCGAGCAGTCCGATTTATGTCGATGGCCAGTTAATCGGAATTTTGGATGCTACGGTTGATTTGGATCATGATTTCAATCTTCCTTCCGCATCGTTTTTTTCGTTTGCTTTATTTGGAGGTAGCGGTGGTATTGCCATTATCTTATTATGTCTTATAGTAACTACCTGTTATCTTCTCGCTATACGATTGTCGAAGCCGCTTCGTTTAAGCAGTCTTCAGGCGAAACGTATTGCTGGGGGGCATAGAGACACTTTAATTTCGGAAACGGGAACAGGAACGTTGGAGCTGAATCAGCTAATTACTTCGATGAATAAGCTTGTCGTAGATTTGAATAACCAAGAACATTGGCGGGAACAATCGATGCAAGATTTAACGCATGAACTTCGTACTCCGCTAACTTCTATGTTATCCAGAATGGAGGCGCTTGTTGATGGTATATATCCAGCAAATGAAGAGAATTTAAATCGTATTTACGTCGAAATTAATCGGTTATGCCGCCTTGTGGATGATGTAGAAAAATTGTCGGAAGCAGAGGGTGCTAAATTCCAGCTTGATACCGAATCAATAGATATACGTAATCTGTTGAAGGATGTTTACGAGAATTTAATCTTCTTAGCTAAAGCCAAGGATATAAATTTCACTCTGCATACCATCTATACTCCTTGTCACGTGGAAGTAGATCCTGACCGTTTCGTCCAAATTATGACGAATATTATTTCCAATGCGATCAAGTATACGGCAATCGGAGGGAGCATCGATGTGGGAGTCACCATTGATTACAAAGAAATGGTTACGATTTATTGTAGAGATAACGGAATAGGGATATCGGAGCATGATTTGCCGCTTATATTCAACCGGTTTTATCGGGCAGATAAAGCCCGTTCTAGAGATTCAGGTGGAATTGGAGTTGGATTAAGTATTGCTAAAGCACTGATTGAAGCTCATGGGGGAACTATTCAAGCAGAAAGTAAGATAGGTGAAGGTTCGATGTTTCGAATTGATATTCCGTTAGCCCGCTCGCCCAAAACCGAGTTGCCGGTAAACTCATATTCGCCATATAAGTTGTAACGGAGGTTTTACTTCATAATGAAAAAAGCATTCCGCTTGCTATTCAAAAACCCATTAATTATTATGTATCCGATTATTTTGGATGCGCTGTCATTCATTATAGGGCTTACGATTGTTGGTTTTATTGGTGTGCCTTCACTATCCGTGCGTCTTATTCTGGAGATGGGAATTCCATCGGTCAGTTATGTTAGTAATATTCCGCAGCTTATCAATCAAATGCAGTTTATGGGTGATTCGGTATCCGTGAGAGCGTGGATTCCTGTTATCTTCATGCTGATACTGATGGCTTTTGCTCAGGGGGCTTATATTGCTTCTTTGCGTAATGTTGTAGAAGGCAGCCCAAATTCAATCGGTCAATTTATGAAAGACGGCAAAACATACGTGGTCCGCTTTATCCTCCTGTTTATGATCATAACAGCAGCAAAGACAGCAATTACAACGTTATTGGCAGCGTTTCTAAGTGTTATCGGACTATTTCTGTCCCTCGTTATATTTGTCATGCTCCGAATCAACTTTATTTATGTAGAATATTGTATAGTTGTCGATCAATTGAATGTGGATGCAGCATTCCGGCAGAGCAGGCGTTATTTTAAAGCGTCAAGTTTGAACACGTCAGGTCTTATTATTGTCATGATGATAAGTTCAGGTGTAATTAGCTTGCTACTGCACTATCTGTGGAGCCCAGCTGCAGTAGCTATGGCGATACCCATTTGTGCCGTTGTCATGGGTGCTGTTCAAATTGCTTTCATGCAGCAGTTGTTGTCAAACAAAGCGTCTGCATGAACAAGTGCAATGAATTCCTGATACATAATTAATCTTTTTAAATAGCAGTAAGGACACTCGTCCTTACTGCTATTTATCGTTATGGATCATCACATGAAATACGCAGGATCTTCACACCACCTTCACAACAGAATTGTTACGATTATAAAAAAGTTGAAGGGGGCTCACTATGATAACGAATACGATGATCAAACCGACTCTTAGGCAGTTAGAGTATCAGGGCTGGGAATTCGGTCTGTTTCTGCATTTTGGCCTGCGTACATTCTATGAGGGGTATGTTGATTTTGATAAACGTCCGATGTCGCCTTCGGCATTCAATCCAGTTCAGCTAGATTGTGAGCAGTGGATTCGAACAGCAAAAGAAGCAGGAATGGAGTATGCGGTATTAACAGCCAAACATCATGATGGTTTCTCCAATTGGCCATCGAAGTATAGCTCTTTCACTGTGGCACAGTCCCCATGGAAAGAAGGAAAAGGGGATGTTGTTAAGGAGTTCGTTGATGCTTGTCGCAAGTATGATGTGAGACCAGGATTGTATTACTCTCCGTTTGATGGCTCGGCAGATTTCTATAATCAGGATGCCAAGGCATATGATGATTACTTCGTGAATCAAATTACGGAGCTGCTTGGGGACTATGGGGACATTGATATATTGTGGTTTGACGGATGTGGATCTGAGGATCATGAATACGACTGGCCAAGAATTATTGGAGAAATTCGCAGATTGCAGCCGAATATATTGATCTTTAATATGGGCGATCCTAATTTCCGGTGGGTAGGTAATGAGGATGGGATTGCGCCAATTCCGTGCTGGAATGTAACAGATGCAACCGAGTTTTCGATCTTAACGGAGCAGAAAGAAGCATTAGGTGAACAGATATGGTTACCTGCGGAATGTGATGTACAGATGCGGGCGAATTGGTTCTATAGTGACAGTGATGAACACACCGTCAAGAGTCTGAATCAACTGATGGGCTTGTATTATTATTCGGTAGGCCGGGGCGCTAACTTGCTCTTGAATATCGGACCCGATCGAGAGGGTCTTCTACCTGCAAAAGACACAGCACAGTTACAGGCAATGGGTGATGAGATCCGTAGAAGATTTGAGCATCCTATTGCTTCAATCGAACAATGTTCGCCGAATCATTCAGGATGGTCTTACGAGGCCACGAAGCCGCATGTAATCGATCATATTCTTATTCAAGAGGACTTAACGGATGGAGAGCATGTTCGGAGTTTCCGAATTAACGTAACGACTGAAAAAACACATCGCTCCATCACGGTGTATGAAGGAAGAAACATTGGACATAAAGCCATTATTCGCATCCCTGCGATTAAAGTGCGAGGCGTTCAGTTAGAAATAACAGATTGTGAAGGTGTACCTTCAATTCGCCAGCTTGCTATCTATCATGTAGGGGAGACCTATGATTCCGAATAAAGAATTAGAATTCATTTTATTGTTCATATATGCGAGGGGGAATTGATTGTGATGAAAAACCGAAAAATGTGGAATGTACTCATGGTGCTGTGCCTTATGTTTACCATTCTTGTAACCGCTTGCAGCAGCTCGGGTAATACAGCGAATGAACCGGAAAGCCAGCCTGAAGCTACGGATACAAATAATACCGATACAAACAAGGAAGAGGAAAAGGAAGAGGAACCGAAAGAGCCTGTCAAACAATTTAGTGATGAGCCCGTAACGCTGAAAATAGCGACGCCTTGGGGCATCGATTATTTCACACCGCGAATGCTTGATCCGATTCAAGAGCAATTCCCTCATGTGACAGTGGAGCATGTTGACTGGAACGGAACGGCAGAGAATATGCAGGAATTAAGTGCGCAAGGGATTGTTCCTGATATTGTATTAGGTTACACCGGTCAAGCCCCATTTGAAGAACTTGAGATGGTCTTCGGTCTGGACGAAATGATTGAAGAGTACGGCGTTGATTTAAGTGGAGTCAACCCACAGTTACTTCAGGAATTACGTTCAAGAGACAAAGAGGGACGCCTGATTGGTCTACCTGATGCTGGAGATGTTCTCGCATTGTACTATAACAAAGAAATATTTGACCTGTTAGGTGCTGAATATCCGACTGACAATATGACTTGGGATGAACTTCTTGACCTGGCTAAGAAGCTGACTGTAAAGAAAGATGGTGTTCAATATAGTGGTCTTGATTTAGGGGCCATGCCAACGGCGTTATTTAATCAATTATCTATGAACTATACAGACCCGGAAACGGGGGAAATCTTGTTCGATAAAGATCCGAAATTTGCAAAGATGATGGAAGTTCTCAAAAAGTATTTCAGTATCCCCAATATCTATAATCCAGAAGAACCAAATAAGTTTGAGGGCAAAACAGCTGCAATGGTCGTGAACTGGCATGGCTTCCTAACTTGGTTTGGTGGAGAAGGAGAAGAGAGAGTTGAATATGAGAAGAGTATGGATTTGGTTCCCGTTCCGTCGTTTGCAGATATGCCGGGTATAGCTCCTAAACCAGGTGCTCACCCATGGATCATCAATGATTTCAGTGAAAATAAAGAAGCGGCACTGCAAGTGTTATCTTACCTGATCTCCCCTGATTACCAGTTACAGTACCGGATGAGAATGGGTACTCCTTCTGTATCCTTAAGCCAAGAGGACGGGAAATTGTTCGGTGCAGACGATCCAACCTATACAGACAAAAATGTCACTGCGATGTTCCAAAATCCATTTGCAGAACCACCAGCACGTAAAAGTCCATGGGATCGGCATGTTGCGTTTAGTGAGGCACTTACCAAGTTTGCGACTACCGATTTGAATATAGCTGAATTCACACGCGTGCTGAAGGAAGAATCAGAAATCAAGATCAAGGAAGAACAATCCAAGCAATAAACCTGGAATGCATTGGGGGGAATGTTAGATGAAGCTGAAACGCACATTAGTCCTACTGTTCGTGTTTATTTTGTCAATCTCCATGTTGTTATCAGGGTGCAATACAGATGATGGTGACAAGCAAGATGGCATAACAGAATCGGTGTCCGCGGATACACCATCCAAGGATACGCCATCCACGGATGCAAAAACAGAAGATGAACAGGTCGTATCGACAGATGAGGTTACTATCAAGATTTTGTATCCATGGGGACAAGAGGCGTTCGATAAACTTTTTAAGGATATTGATGAGAAGCTTCCTAATATTAAGATTGAATTAGTCGACTCCCAAGCCCAGTTAGAGCCATTACAAGAGCTGAACGCGAAACAAATCGTTCCGGACATCATCTATGCCAACTGGGGAATTGACGCGTTGCAAGAGCTAGATATGATTGAACCGCTCGATGAGTTGATTGAATCCCATCAATTTGATCTTAGTGGTATAGACCCTTCCATTATAGCTTATTGGCGTTTAGTCGATTCTGAGGGCAGATTGCTAGGTATGCCTACAGCCAGTGACAATTATACGATGTATTACAACAAAGAGGTGTTCGATCTGTTTGGAGTCCCTTATCCAGCACAAGATCTAACATGGGATGACATGGTTGAGCTTGCAAAGAAATTGACCGGTGAGAGAGACGGCATACAATATCATGGGCTGGAGATGGGTCCTGGGTTTGCAGGTACGGAAGCCTTGGTGCCTCTAAAACAATTGAATGTGAACCTGACAGACCCAGAGACCGGTGAGGTATTGATTACGAAGGAACCGGCAGTTACTAAATACCTTGAATTGATGAAGAAGTTCTACAGCATCCCTGGTATTTACAGTAGTGATCCGGAAGTCAGAAAAGATTACTCTTTCCAAAATAAAAACGTCGCAATGATCGTATCTTGGCCCGGTTACATTAAATGGGGTGTGGGTGATCCGGAAATTGCGAAGAACGTTCAATCCGTACCTGTACCGGTATGGCCGGAATTACCGAATGTTGCACCGGCTTCATTCTCACATCCATTCATTATTAATAAATACAGTGAGCATAAAGATGCAGCGTTTGAAGTTCTTGCCGAATATGTGTCTCCCGAGCATCAGACCACATTAGCCAGAATAGGGGACCGCCCAGTCCTAACCGATCCGAAAGTTTATGAAGAGTTTGGTGCAGATCTCGAAGTATATGACGGCAAGGATATTAGTGCATTCTTCTCTCGTGAGCCGGCAATTCCAACAACGATCAGCAAATGGGATCAATATGTGGATCTTTCAGGAAGTCTTCTGAAATTCTCCGAGTCAGACATGAACATTCCAGAATTTCTAAGAGTATTGCAGGAAGAGTCTGAGGCGAAAATCAAAGATGCCATGGCTAAGAGACAGTAAAAGTCCCGTAATACAAAATTTAACAAATAAAGTATAAAAAGAACAATGAGCAGGCTTGTCTATCAAAGGCAGGCTTGCTCTAATGTAATCCCCCTTTGTCGAATGGTGGGAGATCAGACCATATTCACACGAAACACACATCATCCTCACACTACCCCCACAAAAATTTTGTTAAGATTCAAATCAAGGTAATGATTGAGGCGGGATCATGCAAAGGAGGAATTCCAGTGTCGAGAATTATTTTTAATCATGTTCACAAACGTTACGGAAAATATAAAGAATACGCGGTGAAGGACTTCAACCTCGAAGTTGAGGATGAAGAATTTCTTGTCTTTGTAGGTTCTTCAGGATGTGGGAAGTCGACAACATTACGTATGCTTGCGGGATTAGAAGATATTTCAGAAGGCGAAATATACATCGGCGATACGATTGTGAATGATATGCCGCCCAAAGACCGTGATATATCGATGGTATTCCAAAACTATGCGTTATACCCGAACATGTCTGTCTACGATAATATTGCCTTTGGTTTGCAAATGAGAAAGCTCCCGAAACATGAAATTGAGTCATCGGTTAAACGGGCTGCCCGTGTACTGGAAATTGAGAATTTTTTGGACCGTAAACCAAGAGAATTATCTGGCGGTCAGCGTCAACGGGTTGCACTAGGCCGGGCAATCGTTCGTACCCCACAGGCATTTCTTATGGATGAACCGCTCTCCAACTTGGATGCTAAACTGCGTGTACAAATGCGTTCGGAAATTATTCGCCTTCACAAAAAAATTGGGGTCACGACGATTTATGTTACCCATGATCAGATTGAAGCGATGACGATGGGCGACCGTATTGTGGTTATGGAGAAGGGGATTGTTCAACAGGTAGATACGCCAGAGGTCATTTATAATGAACCTGCTAATCTGTTCGTAGCTAACTTTATTGGGAATCCGCCGATGAATTTTGTGACCGGTAAAATCGAAGAGCGTGATGGATTCCTTGAATTCCATACGAAGCGCTTCGGGCTCAGGCTCACAGAGAAGCAAGCTCACACGATTAGACAGATGAATCTTGTAGACCGGGGAATCATTATCGGAATGCGTCCAGAAAACATTAGCTTTGAGGAAATTATGTTGGAAGCGTATCCACAATCAATTATTAACGGAACGATGGAAATAAGTGAATTTGTTGGATCTGACCGTTACTACCATATGAATATTGGTCTCGAGAAATATCTAGTTGCCCGTGCCCACCCACGCTATCACTTTGACGATGGAATGAGAACCGCTGTCGCAGTGGATATGAACAAAGCATTATTTTTCCATAAAGATACTGGGGTTCTATTAACAAAGTGATGGAGGGATACGAATGGTAAAGAGAAGTATTAAATTTCTTAACCGATTATTGCTCGTTATCTTATCCGTAGCCCTAATAGGCAGTCCGGTGTTACCAGGTAACGCACAAGGTGATTCCAAGATTGCAGAAACAAGTAGTCAGGATTCACTTACTCAAGATTTTACGAGTCATGAACCGTATTTTTATACGATTTCGAAAGAATGGGAACAGAAGAAGATCCCGATGGGCACGAAGGGGATTGAGATTGACGCCAAAGCCTATCATGCGAAATCGGATGATGCTGTTGTCTCTGTCGGTACCTATGAAGGTGAGAATGATGTTCTTCTATGGTCACAGCCTAAAGGCTGGGTAGAGTACAAAGTAAATGTAGATCAAGAAGGGATCTATGAGCTGGCTGCGGATTATCACCCGTTTCTTTCAAAAGATGGGACCGGACGCCAGTCGGTGATCATGAGTGTCCAGATCAACGGAGAATATCCGTTTCGTGAGGCACACTCGGTCTCCCTGGAACGACGATTTGCTGAAGTAAGACCTGAAAAATATGATGATGAAGGCAATCAACTTCGCTCTTTGATTGACGAAGAAGTGGGCTGGAAAACGACCTCCTTTCGGGATTCTGAAGGGTCCTATAGCAAACCGTTACAATGGCATTTGAACAAAGGCGAAAACACGATTCGCATGGAAACGATTCGTCAGTCGGTTGCGCTGAAATCATTTCGTTTAGAGGCCCCTGAAGCGATTGCTAATTATGAAGACGTGAAAAAATCGTATCCAGCGACTGCTGCGAGGGGTAGCAAGGAAGCCATTGTCATCGAGGGTGAACAGTTTAGTCTTAAAAACTCATCTTCGATTCAAACACAGTATGATCGGAGCCCTTTATCCCAGCCTAAGTCGCTCGATCTCGTTCGATTTAATACGATCGGTGGTACGGGATGGAACAAAGGCGGTCAGGCGATAATATGGGATTTCGAAGTTCCGGAAGATGGCTTATATAATCTGACATTCCGAGTAAAACAAAATTTACGTAAAAACGCTACGGTATTCCGAAATATATATATCGACGGTGAAATTCCTTTTAACGAAATGAAAAACGTTCCGTTTCCATATAACAGCGACTGGAAAAAGGTATCGCTTGCGAATACGGATGGGGAATCCTTTGATTTCTATTTCACCAAAGGAAAGCATTCGATCAAGATGGAAGCAACGATAGAGCCTTATATCCCCGTCATAGCTGACATCGATCAAATGTCGAAAGAGCTTCGAGATGTTTCCAGAGAGCTGCGTATTGCTACAGGGAATAGCAGTGATGCGTATCGCGTATGGAATATTGAAAAAGATATCCCGGGTATGACAAAGAGACTTGAAGTATTAAAGGATAGCCTCAACAAACTTACAGATCAAATGATCGCAATCAATAAGGTAAGAGACAATGTATCACAATCCTTTAAGTCCAGTGCGCGAGATTTAGAAGATTTATTGAAAGATCCGAATGAAATTCCTTATAGTCAGTTAACCATCGGAACGATGCAAGAGAAGATTGAAGCCCAGCGTGTGGACTTGATGAATACCCCGCTGCAAATGGATCGAATTTATGTAGCTGCCCCCGATACAAAACTGCCTAAAATAGAGGCGAACTGGTTCGAGAAATTATGGAACTCGATTGTTACCTTATTCTATTCCTTTACAAGCAAGAACCAGCTTGATCGGAATGCAGAAGATGAACTGAATATCTGGATGTTCAAAGGGCGCGATTACGTAGATGAGCTGCAGCAGCTTGCCAATGAGCGATTTACGCCAGAGCATGGTATTAAGGTAAATATCAATTTGGTCCAATCAGCAGATTTAGTGGTTCTCGGTAAAGCTGCCGGGATATTGCCTGATGTAGCAATTGGGGTGCAGAGTGCATCGATCTTTGATTATGCACTTCGTAATGCTATTTATGATTTTACGAAGTTCCCCGATTCGAAGGAACAGTTAGATCAATTTCATCCAGGAATTATGCAGCCTTACCGTTATGACGGTGGTGTGTATGGTATTCCGGAGACGAATAACTTTAACATTATGTTTTATCGCAAGGATATTATGGACCAGCTCGGCCTATCGATCCCGGATACTTGGGAAGATGTATACAAGATTTTGCCGACGTTATTGCAGAATGAAAGTAACTTCTACATCCCGCCGGATAACTTCTCATATTTGTTCTTCCAAAATAACGTGCAGTTGTATTCGGAGGACGGACTATCGAGTGCATTAAATGAACCGAAAGCTTTTGAAGTGTTCAAAGAGTGGACGGAAATGTTCAATGTGTACGGTATGGAACGACAAGTCAACAGTTTCTATCAACAGTTTAGAGACGGAACGATGCCTATCGGGATTTCAGATTTCAATACATACATGCAGCTGCTTGTCGCAGCACCGGAAATCATGAATGAATGGGCAATCGCTCCTATCCCTGGAACAAAGCAACCAGACGGTACCGTTGCAAGATGGGCTTCAGGCGGAGCACCGACGGCGAACGTTCTCTTTAATGATACGCCCACAGAGAAACGCGACCTAGCTTGGGATTTCCTTAAATGGTATATGTCCGAAGATATTCAAACCGAGTTTGGACTTAATCTGGAGCAATATCGCGGTGAAACATTCCGCTGGAATTCGGCTAATGTTCAGGCTTTTGCCAATATGCCTTGGAAGCAGGAGGATCTCAGCGTTATCTTGGAGCAATGGCGGTGGATGCAAGAATGGCCAAACGTACCGGGAGGATACATGACGACTCGCGAACTCGGTTTTGCTTGGAACAATGTAGCCATTGATCAAGTAAATCCAAGGATTGCCCTCGAGAAGGCGGTTAAAGAGATTAATCGGGAAATGAAGCGTAAACAGCAAGAATTCAATTATATCGATGAGAACGGGAACGTATTGAAGAAGATGGATCTCATCCGAATTACTGAACCTTGGAAAGGAGCGATTCTGAATGTCAGATAATGTACCAGCCCTTTCTGAAAAGATGAGCGGAGCTCCGACCAAGCCAGTGAAGATGAAAACCAGCATTTCGGAACGAATGAATTATTTGCTGAAAGAAATCTGGAAGTACCGCTTGTCTTACTTATTTATTTTACCGTTTATGGCGATGTTCATCATATTCATTCTGATCCCTGTTGTATCAGGTATTCTGCTAAGCTTCACCTACTTTAATGCCTTTGATTTTCCATCTTGGCGGGGCTGGCTTAACTACCAGAACCTATTCTCACAGGACATTATTTTCTTACAGTATGTATTGCCTAATTCATTTAAATTTGCCGTATTCGTAGGGCCGGTCGGTTATATTCTTGCCTTTTTATTAGCCTGGTTAATCGCTCAGCTGCCGAATACGATGCGCACTGGGTATGCACTCGCCATGTATGCACCTTCGTTGTCGGCAGGTATTGCGATGACAGTCGTATGGACCGTTATGTTTACCGGGGACCGATCGGGTTATATCAACAGCTTTTTAATTAAATGGGGAATTATTGAGAAGCCGGTTTTATTCTTACTCGATAAAGATTACTTGCTCAATATTATGATTGTTGTCTCGATTTGGTCTTCCATGGGTATCGGATTCTTGGCCATCTTGGCCGGTATCCTTAATGTGGATCGACAATTGTATGAGGCAGGAAGAATTGACGGTATATCGAGCCGTCTCCAAGAAGTGTGGTACATCACCATTCCAATGATGAAGCCGCAGATGATGTTCGCAGCCATTATGGCGATCGTTCATACGATTAAATCCGGTGGTATTGGGGTTCAATTGTCGGGTACGAACCCCACCCCGAATTATGCGGGTCAATTATTAATTGACCATATCAATGACTATGGATTTATTCGATTCGAGCTCGGTTACGCCAGTGCGATTTCCATCGTCGTTCTTCTGATGTGTTATGTGTTAAGTAAATTTTTCGGTCATTTATTCGCACCGAAGGAGGATGAATAATGCAAGAGGCACGGATGACTGCCATGCAGCGGAAATTAAAGATAAAGTGGAGCGATTTTGTATTAGCTCTGAGATTGATCGATCGAGCACAAATATGGATTGCCATCTGTCTCTTGCCGCTTGCCATTTTCATGCTCCTTCCGCTCATTTATTTGTTCAACCATGCATTTAAACCATTGCATGAGCTATTCATGTTCCCGCCTACATTTATTGTTAGGGAGCCGACAACAGGAAGTTTCACGGAACTGTTTGCCATGACGGAAAGCACCATTGTTCCGGTGTCCAGATATGTATTTAACAGTATTGTGGTTACCCTTTTGTCTAGCGTTGCCATGGTTATCACAGGAGCGATGTGTGCCTATCCTTTATCCAAGCATCCGTTCCCAGGTTCGAAGATTGTACTTGGTTTGATTATGCTGTCGTTGCTATTCGCAACAGAAGCTATTGCAATTCCGCGTTTTATCGTCATTCAAAGCTTAGGGATCATGAACACTTATCTGGGTCACGTGCTGCCCCTTGTTGCGATGCCAGTAGGCGTATTCCTATTAAAGCAGTTTATGGACCAAGTGCCCAACGAGCTGCTTGAAGCAGCGAAGATCGATGGCGCCAAAGAATTCACCATTTTTCTACGCATTGTTATGCCAATTGTTACGCCTGCCATTGCCACGATTACAATCCTTGCTTTTCAATCGGCATGGGGAAACTTAGAGACTTCAACGTTGTTCATGCAGGAAGATTCCATGAAGACATTGCCGTTTTACATGAGTACGTTAACATCCGGTTTAAGTAACTCGGTAGCTAGACAGGGAGCTGCGGCGGCAGGAGCGCTAATCATGTTTTTACCATCATTGCTAATCTTTTTGATCTTCCAGAGAAAAGTGATCACGACGATGGCGCATTCGGGGATCAAATAAGCAGAGGAATGGGGGAGGTGTACCATGCACAACAATCAAAGCAAATCGAAATATGTGCTTTGGCTAGTCTGCTTGATTGCCTTGACTGGATTCCCGATGAAAGCGAGCGCTGATGTTCCTTACCGAACCTTCACAGAAGATAGTTATGAACGTACGATCATGACTCAATCTGCTTATTCTCCGGTCGGCGTATTAGCGCAGGAAATTCCAGTAGTCAATGAGAAGGGTGAAGTAGAGTATACATCGCTGCAAAGACCTCAAGATCTATTCATAGCAGACAATGATGATATTTATATTGCAGATACGGATAATAATCGGATTGTTCATATGAATCAAGAAGGTGAACTCGTCCGTGTAATCACCTTACCAGAAAGCCCGCTAAATCAACCACAGGGTGTGTTTATTGCTGACAATGGCGATATTTACATTGCGGATACAGGGAATAAGCGGGTTGTTCACCTAGATAAGAATGCGAAATTATTGAACGAAATTGGCCGTCCTGAATCCCGATTTATTAATGAATCCTTCGTATATGAACCGACGAATATGGTTATCGATAAACGCGGTTTTATATATGTCGTATCCAAAGGAAGCTATCACGGGATCATCCAATTTACGCCTGAAGGGAAATTTGACCAGTTCTTCGGTACGAATAAAACAGAAGTCACGCTGATGGATATCATCCGCAGGCAGTTTTATTCGAAGGAGCAATTGAGTCGGCAAGTCCGATTGCTGCCTGTAACGATCCGGAATATCGATATTGATGGTCAAGGCTTCATCTATACGGTGTCCGGGTCCAAGACGGAGCAAGTCAAGAAATTAAACATTCGCGGTGAGAACATATGGAAAGAGATGGAGTTTAATAAAGGGTTATTCTCTTTCTCGACAGTAGATACGGATGAATTGATAGAGGAGCAACTTACGGATATTTCATTGGATCAGAATGGTAATGTAACGATTATTGATAAATCAAGGAACATTGTTTCTCAATATGATGCAAATGGAGAAATGCTGTTTTATTGGTCGGGTCGTTCTGCCCTAGGTAATTCACTGGTTGGCTTAACATCGGCACCTGTTGCAGTAGAAACCAATTCGAATAAACGTCTTTATATTTTGGATGAGGCGCTTAACCTCATTCAAGTATATGAACCGACAGAATTTGGAGCAGCGGTCCACGAAGCTTACAAGCTGATGCAGGAAGGCAAGTATGCAGAAGGGGAGCAATATTGGAACAAAGTACTGAAGTTGAATGCTCACTTCTCTCCAGCCTACAAGGGAATCGCGGAAGCCGCATTTTCCCGAGGTGAGTACGAGCGCGCTAGAGACTTGTTCAAGCTTGCAGGAGATGGCGAGGGATACTCGGATTCATTCTGGCAAATTCGTCTGCAGTGGTTCCAGAAAAATTTCTCAACCTTGGCGAACTGTGCTATTATAGCGGGCCTCTTATTATGGGTGTATATGAAGCTAAAGAGAAAGTTCAATTTCCAGATTATGCCGAAATCCACGAAGTTAAACAAGCAAACGTGGTTCCAGCAATTAAAGCATGTATTCTACATCTTGAAACATCCGATTGATGGGTTTGGTGATTTGAGATATTTGAACAAGGGCGGCTACATCAGTGCTTTCGTTATTCTCATATTAACGGTCGTCATGCTGCTGGTGAAATCATTCTATACGAGCTTTACATATAATCCAGTTCCGGTCTATGCCAAAGGTTCAACCTACATGCTCACGGTCTTCTTGGCCGTATGGTTCTCATGGGTGATATGTAACTATTTGGTAGGTTCCATCAAGCAAGGTGAAGCGCGGTTTAAAGATGTACTCGTTGGAAGCTGTTATTCCTTGTTCCCAGTTGTGTTACTCGGGATCCCGCTTGCTCTTATTTCGAACATCTTTACGCAAAGCGAAGCATCCATTTACGGCTCCATTGAGGTCGGTATGCTTTTGTGGAGCGGGTTATTATTCTTCTGGAACATTCAAGCGCTGCAAAACTACGGTGTTGGCGAAACGGTATTGAACATTGCACTTACGGTCATCACGATGACCATTATGTGGGTACTTGTGTTCATCTTAATCGGACTCACATCCGAATTTGGAAACTTTGTTTACACGATCTATCAGGAGGTGTCGATGTGATGCGCTTATTACGCTCCAAAAAACGATTAATGGTAGCTGTCATCTGCGTCTTATTCGCGTCGACGCTCGGCGGTTTCATGTTTGCTGCATCCGCTTCAACCGATAAGAAGCAGACCGAAACTCAAACTACAGCACAGACTGAAATAAAGACTGAAACTCAAACGGAGACAAAGACGGCACCTCAGACGAATACGACAAAGGCAGTAACCCCTGCGAAATCAAATGGAAAATTGCCGGATGAAACGAAGTTCCAAAGGATAGCGGAAAATGAGAAATTATTGCTTAAAGCGGATAAGTCCTCCGGTCATTTTACCGTAACAAGTAAAACAACAGGAGAAGTATGGCGCTCCTTTCCTAATCCGAAGGATTGGCAGGATAAGCTGAATACGGATGCATGGAAGGTGCATCTTGCTTCCCCCTTTATGTTCCGTTATGTAGAGTTTAATCTGCGTAAAGATTTGCTGAAGGAGACTAACTTCTATGCACAAAAAGGGGGAATAAGCCAGTTCGAAGTAACGGATCAGGGATTTAAAGTGATGTATGACATGCCGAATCTTGGCTTCATGATTCCTGTAGAAGTAAAGCTCGGCGAAGATTTCGTGGAAACGAAAGTGTTAGCTGAAGGTCTTGTGGATGAGAAAGTCATTCCGAAGGAAGAGCCGGCGGCAGCTACGGTTGATAAGGATGGTAAAGAAGTCAAGAAACCGAAGCCCAAGAAAGATCCTATGGCTCGCCTAGTATCCATTCGGTTGTTCCCTTTCTTGGGTGCCCAAACTTCGAATGATGAAGATGGATTTCTGTACATCCCAGACGGTCCGGGCGCGTTAATTGATTTCAGAGAACGTCGTGCGGGCACGCAGAACCTCTATACGGAGCGTGTTTACGGTGACGATTGGGCATACAGTAACCGCAATACCCTCTCTGATCGTAATCCGATTACCATGCCGGTATTCGGGATTAAATCGAATAAGCAAGCGCTTCTAGGAGTCATAACGGAAGGTGAAGAGTATGCGAATGTGGTAGCGGCCCCTTCGGGATCATTCAGTCAATTCAACTGGGTTGCACCAGAGTATCAATACCGGTTCAAGTTCTTCCAACCGACAGATACGAAGAAGCAGAATGGTTACTTGACGTATAGCAAGGAAATAACGAAGTCGGATCGTGCTACCCGTTATTATATGATCGAGGAGAAACACGAGGAAATTAGCTATGTTACATTAGCAGAGCGCTATCGGGATTTGTTGATGAAGGAGTCTGCGATGAAACCGTTAGAAGGTGAGCGAGCGAAGCTGCGGCTTCAGCTGCACTTCCTTGGCGGCGATACCGAAGACGGATTTTTGTGGGATTCCTATCTACCGTTAACAACCACGAAAGAGGCGGAAGGTATTGTCCAGGAGTTGTCTGCACTCGGTGTGGATAACATGGACATCACTTATCTCGGATGGCAGAACGATGGATACAGCAAGTTTGGCGGTGACTTCCCCGTTCCAGATAAACTTGGCGGTAACAAGGGAATGAAGAGATTTACCGATTTCGCTCATTCGAAGGGCTACACGGTTTATCTGGATGCCTCTTCCTATACGTATAACAGAGGCGGTAAAGATGGGTTTCGGAAGAATAGAGATGGCCTTCGTGATTTAGCTTCTTCTGTCATTGAATCGATGAATTGGGATAGCAGGCGGAAGACGTTTGTCAGTCCTCAATTTATGCAGGGTGTTATCGAAGGGGATTTTCAAGAAGCACAATCATTAGGAATCGATGGCTATGTATACGGTCAAGGAATCGGATCGTTCTTGAATACGGATTTTAATGAGAATTATCTAACAACAAGAGAACAATCGAAGGAAATTCAGAGCCAATTGTTCGAGAAGACAAAAGAAACGTTTGGCAGCGTAAAAGGGGAAAGTGGTAACGCATATACCTTCCCATATATCAGCCATATGGACAATATGGCGTCTAACTTCTCCTACGATTTGTTTGTCGATCGTGTGGTACCCTTTGCTCAAATTGCTCTCCACGGTCTGACAACATACTCGTTTGAGTATGCGAACTTGAGTGATGACTATGCGAACAATTTCTTAAAGGGAATTGAATACGGCGCAGTACCGTCATTTGTCGTGACGAATGCTCCATCACAGGAGCTGCTTAAATCACTTTCTCTGCATGAGTTCTATAGCACAAACTACAAAGACTGGCTTGATGAGATCGTGTCCCAGTATCAAAAATACGAAGAGGCGCTTGGCGATGTGCAGAACGAGTTCATTACGGGTCATCGTGAAATCATAAGCGGTGTATTCGAAACAACATATAGTAACGGGAAACAAGTCATCGTTAATTATAACGATAAAGAGGTTCGTGTGGACAATGTTGTTGTGAAAGCTAAAGATTATCTCGTAAGCAAAGGAGGTGCGTAATATGGCCCCAAAGCGAATACTTTCTGCTAAGAGATCTCGAAAGCTGGAAGGGTCGTTATTTATTGCACCGTGGTTGATCGGGTTCATCGCTTTTTTAGGATTTCCGCTGGTCTTCTCACTCTTTATGAGCTTTCACACGGTAAAAATATTACCGAAAAAAATTGTGTACGACTTTGTTGGCGTTAAATATTACCGTGAGATCTTGTTTAACAGCTCGGACCTATACGATAAGTTAATTCCATATTTTCAAGAAGTCGTCATCATGATCCCGGTTATCGTCATATTCGCCTTGATGATCTCCATCATGCTTAACCAAAAGCTGCCCGGACGATTTGTATTCCGTGCCATCTTCTTCTTACCGGTTATCTTCTCTACGGGTGCTGTGCTGATGTCATTTATTAATCAAGGGGAAGGCAATCTGGGATTCCTTGAACGATTTAATATTGGCGGTTACATGGATATGTTCCTTGGGGATAGCTCCTGGGCGAAACCCGTAAAGACCGTATTGAATCAGTTTGTCCTCGTTTTATGGTATTCCGGGGTGCAAATTCTGCTCTTTATTGCAGGGCTGCAGACCATTTCAACTTCTGCGTATGAATCAGCTCGAATCGATGGTGCGACACCGTGGGAAGTATTTTGGAAAATAACCCTCCCGGCGATGTCACCTTTTATCCTTCTGAACTTAATTTATACCGTTGTAGATATGTTTACGTTCCCGTCCAATCCTGTGATTAGTTTGATTAATACAGGGAATTACGGATTTAACAGTGCACTGGCATGGATTTACTTTGCTATTATTCTTGTATTCTTGGGGATTGTCATTCTCATCTACAGTAGAATTAACCGGGAAAATGCCGGAGTACGTCGTTAGTTAGGAAGGGAGGCAGAACATGAAGGTTGAAATAGCGACGCGTGTGAAACAAAAGTTCACGACGAAACGTGGATTACGGCAAGTGAAGTATACGATTCTAGGTCGAGAGATGAATCAAGGGCTGTTATTTAAACTAGTCTTGTACGGAATATTCATCGTAACCTCCTATGTGTATATGAACCCGATATTAAAAATGCTCGTGAAGATGGTCATGAGTGCCAAGGACTTAATTGATCCAACCGTGACGTGGATTCCGTCTTCCGTATACTTAGGTCATGTGTTCGAAGCATGGAAGCTTCTAGATTATCCGAAGTCTCTCTCAATCAGTATACTGATTGCGATTTCGACTGCTGTGCTGCATTGTATTTCGTGTGGGCTAGCGGGCTATGCCTTGGCAAGGCTCGATGTCCCCTTCAAGAAGACGATTCTATTCCTCGTCTTCTTGGCATTCATTATTCCGCCTCAAGTTGTTATTTTGCCTACGATTATGGTGTATACGAAGCTTGGGTTGAATGGTCATTTATTAACCTTAATATTGCCTTCTATTTTTGGGTTCGGTGTCAAGGGTGCACTCTTTGTCATCATTTTCCGTCAGTTCTTCTCCACGCAGCCTAAAGCATTGGAAGAAGCGGCACGGATCGATGGCGCTAGTGCTTTGAGGTTTTATGTACGTGTTATGTTCCCTTTGGCCAGGCCTGCCATTCTCGTCGTCCTGTTGTTCTCGTTCGTCTGGACTTGGAATGACACGTACTACCCTAGAATGTTCCTGGGTTCAAGCGGCGATATGCCGTTAGCACTGAAAATGTCATTTATCGATAGTCAGTTGACGACGTTTATTACGAATGGAGGACTGCCGGAATATCTAGCTGAACCGATCAAAATGGGTGCAAGCTTCCTGGTTATATTGCCTCCGCTGATTCTTTACCTCGTTGCCCAGCGTTACTTTGTTGAGAGTGTTGAACGTACAGGTTTGGTCGAATAGACCTGGGTCAATCATTTGGGATAATACAGGAGGATTATGAATGAAGAGAAAATCGATTTTTCTAATCATTACTTTTGTATTCATGCTAACCACATTACTTTCGGGTTGTACCGGCAATGACCCGGTCATCCGAAGCGAAGCCTGCTGGGACTAACGAAGAAGCTGCACAGGAAGAAGAAGTGGATTGGACGAGTAAAGCCGTGACGGATTTCAGCGAGGAGACAACGATCACCATTCAACATGAATGGGGCTTAGAGCAGATTGCTCCTCTCATGCAGCCCATTGAAGATAAGCTCAAAGCAGAAGGTAAGAATATCACCATTAAATGGATTCAAGGTGATTCCACTTCGGAAGCATTGCAAGAATTGAACGCTAGTGGTGTCGTCCCGGATATTATTTACAGCTCCAAAGGAATTGATGGTTTAAAAGAGCTGGATATGGTTGAGCCCATTGATGACTTCATGAAGATATACGATATGGATGAAACCAGTATCAATCCATCTGTAATATCCCTGTTCCGCTCCTACGATGAAAAAGGTTCAATGGTAGGTGTACCTACGTTTGCTGACACCATTACGTTATTTTATAATAAAGAGATTTTCGATATGTTTGGCGTTCCTTACCCGACAGACCATATGACATGGGATGAAACCTTTGAGTTAGCTAAGAAGTTGACCGGAGAACGAAATGGCGTAAACTACCGTGGCCTGGAGATGGGCTATACGAACAGCCTGACGAGCGAAGCGCTCGCACCTCTTAAAGAAATTATTACGAATGTCGTGGATCCTGAAACGGATGAGGTATTACTTACGAAGGAGCCGGCAGTCACAAGATACTTCGAATTGATGAAAAAGTTCTATAGCATACCAGGGATATATGAACGTGATCCGGACAAACAAGCAAGCTTCTTTGCCGGTGGAACGGCTGCAATGTTAGTGTCTTGGCCGACATACATGGAATGGGGAATTCCTGAAACTATTCGACCGAATGTAGATTCGGTTCTCATGCCAATCTGGGGAGGGGAAGATCAGTTAGCGACACCAACGCAAGCTCATATGTATGTATTGAATAAATACAGTGAGCAAAAAGATGCAGCTTTCCAGTGGATGAAGGAAGTCGTTGCGGAAGATATGCAGATGAAATTCTCCGCTGCAGGGTATCCAACGGTATTGAAGAGTCCGGATGTTATCGCGGCATTCGGTAGCGAAAAGGATATTTACGAAGGCAAAAATGTAAAAGCGTACTTTCCGGAAAACGCAAGAGTCATTGAAGGTAGAAAATCGCAGTATCAACGGTTAGCTGAAGGTATGATTACCGAGAAACTGAAGGACTTCGCGAACTCGGATATGAATGTCGCCGAATTTTTGCGGAAGCTGGAAGAAGAAATGACGATTAAGATCAAGGAAGAGAAACAAAAGAAAGACCAAGGTCAATAAGAACCTCTGGACGCCTGCATAAGTATTTGTTAAGAACCTGAGGTCATCGTCTCAGGTTCTTGGCGCTATAAAGCTTTGCGCACTTGTTGGACTATTTTGCTGATTAAATCTTCACACTATCTCTATGGGTATTCGTGTATTGTAAAAACAGGGGATGAATCAGTCAAAAAGTGGGGAAGGTGAATTCTCGATGTATGATAAGCTTCCAGTCCTGAATCCAGAGGAAACGATTCCGATATTGCAGGATCAATTCTATTATCCACCTTATATTACGCTTGCCCATATGTACAAACCTCCAACGGGGTGGTTTATGATACCTCAGCAGATTAGTCAATATCAGCTTCTATATGGAGTCGATGGGAAGGCGGATAATATTATGAATGGCATTAAGTGTCCGCTCGGAAAGGGGGATATTTACATCATTCGCCCCGGTGCTGTTCGATCATTGCAACCATCTAAACATGATCCATATGTAGGAATAACCATTTCATTTCATTTTGGACTGTCAAAGTCGCCAATAGAATTCATGTTTGGTAAAGACTACATTAAGGGGAGCGATCCAGATGGATCGTTACTAGGCAAACTAATCCCCTTAATCCAGGCCATCCAGCAGCATTCGTTGACAAGTAATATGCTTGCCCAAGGACTGTTGTTACAAATATTATATGATTTGGCTAATAACCATCCGGTTGATGGAACAGCGAAGCAAACCACAAAAATCAATGCAAAGATGGTGAAAATCTGTAATTACATTAAAGAAAATTATAGTACGACGATTCGTTTGGATACGCTAAGTGAGATGACGGGGCTGAGCAGAAACTATATCATACGGCAATTTCGCAAGTGTTACGGTATGACGCCGTCTGATTATCTGGCTACGATTCGCATAGAGAAGGCGAAGCAGCTCGCACTTGAAACCGATCTTTCGATCAGCGAGATTGCGAACCAGGTCGGATATACGGAGCTGCACTCATTTAGTCGGATGTTCAAAAAACGAATGGGAATCAGCCTAAGTCAGTTTAATGCAACGCTTATTTCGTCACTCGATATCGTCTCCCCCCTAGAAGGATCTTAGGGGGTTATTTTTGTTATAAAAGTGTTACTCTGGGCTAAATACTTCCAAGGATTAGCCGAGTAAACTATGAATTAAAGACCGGATTGAAAACGCTTCCGAAGGGTGGAGAATCGTTCAAGTTGATTCTGGATTAGCTTGTTCAAAGGTAGGAAATCCGGATCGAATGGCTCTTGCATTTATTTAATCCATTATTTTCGCATCGGTATTATGAGTTAATGAAAATGGGAGGGTTTATGTATGAGAAGAAATGGTCAAAAAAGTCTAGGCCTGCTGTTCATGTTGTGTCTATTGTTCATGTTCGTTCTGGGAGCATGTTCATCAGGAGGAAGCGGTGAAGTAACAAGGGATAAGCCAGATACAACCGAATCCACCGAAAGAACGAATGCGAACACGGAAGAACCAGCGGAGGAACCTGAACCTGTAGAAGTGAAGCAATTCTCGAATGAACCCGTTACGTTAAAGGTAGCAACCCAATGGGGGGAAGAAAATTTCCAGAACAATTTTGTTCAAGATATGAAGGAGCTGGTTCCCCATATTACATTTGAATATGTGGATTGGAATGGAACGGCTGAAGGGATCCAGGAGATTAACAGCGCAGGGACGGTGGTGGACTTACTAACGCCCAACCTGGGGGTGGATGTGCTGCTCGATCTTGATATGGTACAGCCGCTGGATGAGATGGTAAAAGAGTATGGGATCGATTTGAGCACAGTGGACCCGTCGTTTATTGCTCTGATTCGCTCCCAAGACCCTGAAGGACGGCTGATCGGATTGACCGGCAATGGAGGGATTTATGGTCTCTTCTACAATAAAGAAGTATTCGACCTGTTTGGTGTTCCTTATCCAACTGACAACATGACTTGGGATGAAATCATCGACCTCGCTAAGAAAACGACAGGTACCCGCGATGGAAATCAATACGTAGGATTGGAGTTCGGCTCGGATACGGTGGATGCTGCACTGTTACAGTTATCCACAACATTGACGGATCCGGACACGGGGGAGGTGTTATTGTCCAAAGATCCGAAGTTTACGAAGTATATGGAACTCATGAAGAAAATTTATAGTATTCCAGGCATCTACAATCCGGAAGAACCAGATAAGTTTATGCAAAAAACAGCTGCAATGGAAATCAACTGGCATGGTTTCCTGACTTGGTTCGGAGGGGAGACCCCGGAGGAAAGAGCAGAATTTAAGAAAAACATGGACATTCTGCCGGTACCATCCTGGCCTGACATCCCAGATACAGCTCCAGCCGTTCATACGGCACCTACCGTAATTAACCCGTATAGCGAGAATAAAGAAGCAGCGCTGCAAGTCCTTCAAGCGATTATTTCCATCGAGAATCAAACGAAGGCTACAAGAAAAGGCACAATCCCGGCTACATCCGATGTGGAAATTCGCAAACAGTTTGGTGCCGACAATCCAGATCATCAAGGTAAAAATGTAATGGCGATGTTCCAGAATCAGTTTGCGCTACCTCCTGCTAGAGCAAGTGTGTGGGATAAATACGTTGATTTGAATGGGGCTATGCAGAAGTTTGCGACCTCGGACATGAACATCCCGGAGTTTATCCGTGTGCTGGAAGAGGAATCTGCGATCAAGATTAAAGATGCTATGAATAAACAGTAAGAGAGTTTCAGACAAAATGGATGCACGGAATAGGAGCGAGTAAATCATGACAGATATGTTGCATAAGGAAGGCTGGACCCTCGTATTTCATGAAGAGTTTGATGGCCCAACGCTCGATCAGACGAAGTTCTCACCCTACGGTTTATCCCATTGGAAGACGTTAGAGGAAGCAGAGGCGACCTATCAATTCCGGGATAGTTGTATCGTGTTACAACTGCCTGATGAGCATAAGCGTGTATCCGCTATTGTTACGGGAATGCGAGATGGACTACACCGCTACGGTGATAATCTCGGGCTAAACCATCATGATCGTGCCTTCATGAACCTTGTGACGAAATATGGTTACTTTGAGCTACGTGCGAAGGTGGCGAAAGGGAGCGGGCTTAATTCAGCTTGGTGGATGATCGGGTTCGAAAATGAGAAAGAGCAAAATGCTGAAGTCGACATTTTTGAATTGTTAGGCAAAGATACGCGTTTACTGAATACGACCCTTCATTCCTTGCGTGATACGAAATTGAAGTATGCCCATATTCCGTATCGAACGGATGTGGACTTATCTGAAGATTTTCACGTATACGGCTTTGAGTGGGATGAATCCGGTATGAGATTCTATCTGGATCATGAGCTATATTGGGAAGTTGATCAGTCACCGGATTATCCGATGGTTACCTTGCTCCAGATTAATGATGGGGATGGAGGATGGATTGGCGATCTGGATCGATCGATTCCGTATCCGAAGGAATTCCTTGTTGATTATTTAAGGGTATATAAGCGCGAGGGGATGCCCATGGAGCTCATTCCGCTCGAAGGAACGGAAGGCAATCTCGCCCGGTTTGCCATTAGCGGAGTAGGTAACGATATTACCTGGGGAGATTTGTACAACGCACAATCGCATATTTGTTATATCAATGACGGCGATCCGAATACCGCTCTAATCAGCAAACCGGAAGAGTCATTACCTCACTATATTTATTTGGATTGGATGGAACCGAAAGTATTGGATACGGTATCGTTAACGACACGAGCTGGATTGAAGCAAGGTCCGACACAGTGGGATATTGAAGTATCTTCTGATGGTCTAACCGATTGGCGTAAAGTGGGGGAGTCAGGGCAGGTCGCATGGAGCCATCGTGAGGATGAGACAGAAACGCAAGAAATCACGCTTACACAAGAAGAGCGTGCGAAGTCGATTCGAATTGTGATTCAAGCATTCAATGGGAGCCAAGAATCTGGATCGTATCTAATCCAGGATATAGCTGTCTATTTGAGCTCAAAGGCGTAATGGATCAGAGCTGAATGCGTGGAAATTCTATGTGAAGGACGATGTGTTGATCGTGTTTGAACTCGACGTATCCGAAGCGGAGACGGATGAACTGTTGGCTGTATACATGGCCGGTAGGAAATGGATGGATGGCGTAAACTGAAGCAGTCGTAGTTACCTCATTGTAGTTTATTTATCACTTTACATGTCTTTGGAATCAATGATCAACGCCGAAAGCCCCAATCCCATAAAATGGCATTTGAGACGTATAAAATCAGGGTATTGGGAGATGAAGGAATACCATCATCAGGAGGCGATGAAGTGACAAAGAAGACCTACACGTTGAAACATATGGCCGGAGCATTTCTTGCTGGTGCCATGCTGTTTTCAGGATTTTCGCTGGCTGCTGCGAATCCCGAAGAAGCCGTAGATGCGATTAAACACACGACGTCTAAAATAACCTACTACGTCAACGGCAAGGACCAATCTACACCTGCCGGTCAATTCATGAACCAAGGGACGGCGGCTCCGGATTCCATTATTCATAACGGCACGACCTATGTGCCTGTTCGCATGGTTTCTGATCTGGTTGGCCAGCCCGTGTATTGGGAGCAGGCTTCCAGGACGATCTCTTTGGGGCTTCCTGTAGTCAAGCTGTACAATGCGGCGGGTGAGACTGTTGGTTCCGCTACCTTGGAGCAGATCAATGACGGGGTGAAGGTAAAGATTACCGCATCTGGCCTCACACCAGGCAAGCATGGATTCCATGTGCATGAGAATGCGATCCAAGATGGGGATTTTAAATCTGCTGGTGGACATTTTAATCCGACCGACAAGCATCATGGCCTTGAGCATCCGCAAGGAAGCCATGTCGGCGACATGCCGAACCTGGTCGTAGGCGCAGACGGAAACGTGGAAGCGGAGCTGATCATTCAGCATGGAACCCTTGAAAAGGACCAGCCGAACTCGGTGTTGGGGCGCTCGCTGATCATTCATGCCGGCGAAGATGATGGCGTAACCGATCCAGCGGGTAATTCCGGCGACCGTGTGGCTGGCGGGAATATTCCGGAGTAATCTGGCAAGTTGCAGCGCCTGCGGTTTGCAATATATGAAATTCAGTAAAACGCATCTCCACAGGGAGGTGCGTTTTTTTGTTGGCTGTGCAACGAAGGTGATAGAAGGAACTGGTGGAGTAGTTTATGTAAGGTGTAATCTTGGTGGATACGTCGTTAACGTTGACTGCCATACTGTAGAGGGATCATCGATGTTCCGGTTTGGATCAGAACAGGTATACGGATTTTACCGTTGGGTTGTCCATGATTTAGAGTTTTTGATGGTTTTGGCCTTTCCGTTATTCGGACCGTTGTTGCTTTTTGCGGATATGCCGTAGAGGGTTAGTTAATTCTAATATCCAAGTACTCAGGAGTTTAGTAGTTTGGAGCAGACCACTAATTATAGTTGAAAAAAGACCGTAGATGTACAATGTAGGGACCCATTAGAATTGGCAATTTCGCATTAATTAAGTATCTATCTGACAGTTGCGGTGATTGTAAAAAAGAACTCTCTTCTAGCTATTACTTCGTATAACGTTAGGAATGCTTCTTTGATATGATACAATGTAAATACATAATTAACCATGTAAAGGATGAGAATCTATGCCGGTTTACAACAAGCTAGTTCGGGATATGATTCCCCAAGTCATTGAATCTACAGGCAAAGAATTTCGCACACGGATCTTGGATGAGGAAGAGTATAAGAAAGAATTGATCATAAAGCTGAAAGAAGAGTCGGAAGAGTACTTTGCCGCTGAAAGTTCAAAGGAGTCATTGGAAGAACTTGCAGATATGCTTGAGGTGATCCGGGCATTGGCGGTGGTACATGGAGCAACATGGGAAGAGCTTGAAGCCTTGAGAGAGAAGAAGGCGGAAGCTCGAGGCGGATTCCAAGAACGGGTGTATCTAATCGATGTTGACGACAACGCTTAATGTCAAACTGATTACGGAAAACTTAGCAGACGATTTAATCACCGGGATGCAGAATGCTTCCGGAATCTATATTATGACTTCCTTCGTTATGCAATCAGGGGGGCGTTTATTGGCTCCCCATTTGAAAAGTGCGATCGAACGGGGACACCAGCAGAGACGCTGAACGATTGAACATTCAATTAATTAACGGGATCGCGCTCAAGAATAAGTTGATGCCTGGAGAAAGAAGAAACGGATCGGATAAATCATTAATACATAAGAATGGCGATGCATTTACATGAAGCGCCCTTGCAAGTGCATTAATCGTTAGCAACGTAGGCGCTTTTTTAACTTTCTCAATTTCAGTTATTTGCATTTGAGTATAATCTGTTTAGCAAATAGTGGAGTGATATAAAATGCCCAAAATCCAGGTTCCACCCGAGTTGCTGATTCAAGTCGCTGAGAAGTTCCGTATAGAGTCCCTGCAAATGGAATGGAGAATAAGTTCACTGGACCATCAAATGGATACCATGCTGATGTGGGAGGGAACGACGCGGCAGCGTTTTTTTGAAGATTTTCATAGAGCCCGCAGCGAAATGACCCAGACGATTGAATATATGAGATCAATTAGTGATGAATTAAAACGCATTGCTTATAGATTTATATTAGTAGATGAGGAACTATTACCTCTTGCTCTGGTAGGCAGCAAAGAGGAGCCCAAGACTTGGCTTGAAGAGGCCTGGGGCGGCTTGAAAGAATTAGGAAACGGAATAATGGCTGCTTCTAACGAGAGATATGATAAACGGTATTCTTCGGTGTGGAGCTTTTTGGATTACTGGACAGCTGGCATACCCAAAGGTGCTTACCAAGGTTATGTGGAAAGAGCTGATAAGCTTTTTGATTCCCCGAATGACTTCGCCAATGGTATGACCTTTGGAGTACATGGAACTATTAGAGAAGCCATTTTTCCTACAAATGCATGGTCTACAGAACATGTTGCTAGTATCATTGGAGCAGCAGGAATTGCTACGGGTGCAACAGTACCTCTTATGAAACCGAAAGATATATTGAGTCCATCTGTTAAATATGAAGTTAGAAAAGGTAATGATGGCTTGAAGCATGATTCGAGTGGAGATGGAGGAGGAACGCCGAAGAAAGCTGAGGGGCCAGGTGAGGTTGGTAAAGTTATACCAACAAACAGTACTGTTATTAGTCCAGAAATGAAAGATAAGATATTGGAGGGACAACGCAAAAACCCAAATAAGAATGACTTAATTGGTGGGCATTCTCCTGAAATCACTAACCGTAATCCAAATTATGCAGTTGAAGAGATCTCGATTAACCCTGATGGTACGAGAAAAGTAAGGTTTACCACACAATTCCTAGATGGAAATCTTTCTAAAATTAAAACAAGTACACTCTTTCCAGAGTCTTGGACTGAAGAACAAATTCTAAATAGCATAACTAATGTTGGTAATGCACCAGCTATTTCTACCAGGTTAAGAGATGGGGCAACTTGGCATAGAGCTATTGTTAATGGTGTTGAAATTGATGTAATTAAAGCTGGTGAAAATGTGACCAGTGGCTATCCAACAGGAACAGTAAATGCATCTCGCCCAGCAGGTTTTTAATTCAACATTAAATGGAGGCAATGTATATGTATAAAGAACTAGATAACCTATTATCTGCGGATACAACAGTAGATTCGTGGTACGATGATGGCTGTGTCATTGCAAACGAGATCCTTGCAGAATTTAGTCCAAGTGATTGGGATGAATTATCTAATCAAGTACTAAGTAAACCAGTAGAATGGCAAAGAAAATTGGCATATTGTTTAGATAATGAGTGCAATATGTATGAACTTAACATTTTAATAGCATTGCTGAGCACTAATGATGTTGAGTTGTTCGAGATATGCATTGACACACTAAGAAGTTTTACAAATCAAGATAGTAAGAAAATGATATTAGATAATCCCATAATAATACAACGTGTTAATAGCATTTTATCGCAAACTTCGAGCTTACCAGTGAAAAATATGCTTCAAGATTTTCTTTCAAAAATACATTCGTAATTTTGCGCTCTATACCTTGATTGAATCCACTTTTCCAGAATCGACGGAGATCATTTTGGGACAGATCCGAAAAGTCATTCAAGAAGAAGGACCTATTAGCCGGAGCTTACTTACAAAACGTATTTTACAGGCATGGGGCATTACCCGACTTGGGGCACGATTGGATCAAAGGTTTACAGAATTGTTAATGAAGATACAACCTGAACCTACGGAAGTGGACAGAATGACCTTCTTCTGGCCAGAGAGAATAAAACCATCCGAGTATGGCATTTACAGGGTATCCACAGATGACGCCCAGCGGCGAATGGCCGAGGATTTACCGCCGAAAGAAGTAGCGGTTGCCGTGAAATCCATTCTGTCTTCTCAAATTAGTCTTCCTTATGATGAGTTAATGAAACAAGTGGTTAAGGCGCTCGGATACGCTAGATCCGGCAGTGCTCTGGAGAAGTCGATTAAATCGGGGATTTATCAGCGGGTGGTTGTGAAGTAGAGCAAGTCTAATCGATCATGGATTACTAAAAAACTCGCCGAAAGGTCAATAATTTGACTCCATCCCAGAATATGTTTATACTTTGTATAAACATTAGTTAGTGTGGGGTGATAGTATGTCACAAGTTCAAAAATGGGGTAACAGTTTAGGTATTCGTATCCCCAAGACTCTGGCCATGGAGGTAGGACTTGAGGAAGGCTCGGAAATCGATCTTGACGTTGAAGATGGCCATCTCGTCATCAAGCCACGGACCAATAAACTGGAAGATCTACTTTCGAAAATAACGCCTGATAATATCCATTCCGAGGTTCAAACGGGTGATCCGCAAGGACGTGAGTCATGGTAATAGAAAATTACATTCCTGATCGCGGCGACTTGGTATGGCTTCAGTTTAATCCCCAATCTGGCCATGAGCAGTCGGGAAAACGTCCAGCTCTTGTGCTCTCACCTGGGACGTATAATGGAAAAGTCGGCTTAGCCTTATTCTGTCCTGTAACTTCCAAGGCTAAGGGTTACCCATTCGAGGTGATTATTCCACAGGATTTACCGATCGAAGGGGTTATTCTTTCTGATCAAATCAAGAGCCTCGATTGGCAATCTCGCCAAGTCAAGTTTATTTGCAGAGTTCCAAAGGAGACCTTGGATGAGGTTTGGAGTAGGGTCGATTTGTTGATTCACTAACCGTACATTATTATATAAGCCGCTCCTTCGTATCGGATTTGTTGGAGCGGTTTTTCCCTATGAAATACTTTTAGGTACATATGCATGATTATAAATCGATTTCAGGAAATCAAGAAATAATATATCGAACAGCATCTCCTGAAGAAAGGCGAGGTGTTGGACTGGAGCAACAGGAATTTCAGACGAACATGATGAATCTGATTAGAGAGCAGATGAACTTCTTCTTCAAATATCCAGCCTGCTAGAATTGACCTACCAATCTTATCACTCCGTTTTAAAATATAGGACCTAAAGACAAGGACAAATAATTCTTTTCTAAACATTTTCAGTGCAACCAAGGGCGAGAAATTGAAGGATAGCTTAAACCATCTATTCGCCCCCTTTTTTACGGTATGTCATGTCCGTGACTCCCTACATCCTCCCACCTATAATAATGGTCATATGACTGAAAATCTCGCTCGTAATAAAGTCCCGTATCTAACTGAGAAAAAGATCCTAGTTTTAAGTGACATAGCAAGGCCTTGAGAACCTTTTCCATATAATTCAAGTAGAGTAAAATATTTAAGTTAGCTATGATCGGAGATCGGGTTCATCCCGAAAGCAAGATGGAGAGGTTGTTATGAGTAGAATTTTGGTCACACCGGAGATGTTGCTGCACGTTGCAGTGCAATGCTCCAGGGCGCATGAACAGCTGGAAGCGATGATACACATGCTGAACCAGAACATCCAGATGCTGGAGTCTGCCTGGGAAGGTACGACGAGATCCCGTTTTTATGCGGATTTTCAGCAGGCGCATCGAGAGATGACACTGACCACGGAGCATATCCAGCGGACAAGCCTGGAGCTGAGAGGGATTGCCCAACGATTTAAGTCAGCAGATGAGCGGGGACAACCGATGCAAGTTGCTGGGCATTTACTGGGAGCATTCCCTATGATGAGGGGACCCGCAGGCCATAGTGCCGTAGAGGATGCCGGGAGAAAAGCGGAGGAAGCCTGGAATGCGGTGCAGCAGGAAGCCGGGAAGGCATGGGACATCGTGAAGCAAGAAGCAGGGGAACTATGGGAGGGCGTAAAGATCGGAGCCGCCCAGTTAGGGAACTCGTTAAAGGATACGGCGATATCCTTGTACGAAGATCCGCTTGGAACCGGGAAAGAGATGCTCTATAATGCAACCATCGGGACGGTCGAGGATATTTGGGACACGGGGATATGGGCCGGCAGAATGCTTTTTAGCAATGAGTACCGTGAAAAAGTCGTGGCAGACACAATGAAAGAAGTCGATTCAGCAGGCGGCTGGTCCAATTACTTGGGTCAACAGTCGGCTATGATCCTTGGAGGCGCTATTCTCAACCGTGCTGGAATTAGGGGGAGAGGCCCGCTGAATAATAAGCATGATGATCTTGGTGGCGGTAATAGTGGTGGTAGTGGTAGCGGTAATGGAAGCAGTAGCGGTGGCGGTGATGATGACGGTAAGAAGTCGGGGGATGAGGATACCGGTAAAGCCATGGGCAACATGATCAACGACATAAGAACAAAGACACCAGATCAATTGCTCAAAGAAGGCTGGCAGGATGTAACTGATCCAAGGAAAGCCCAGAATACCATGTCTCGGGAATATTATAATCCTGAAACAGGTGTAAAAATCAGTTATGATCCAGGAAAAAGAGGTGCAACAGGATTTGAATCGGTAGACCATTACCATATCCACAATCCGAATTATACCGATAAAAAAGTCGATTATTATTTTGATATTGACGGAAATCCTGTGGGTAAAGGTTCGAAAGCTTCTCATATTGTAATAAAGGACGGTGAGTAAGTATGAAAATAGCTACTTTTATTGAAGAATACGATCTGCATGACAGCCTATTAGAAAATATTAGTATTAACGGCGAGAAACTGGTTCTCGATATCGATCTCTGTAATTGGAGACAAAAAAATTACAGTCCCGAGGAAGATGAAATGAAATTAATTAAGGTTACTTTTGAAAATGTACAAAGTTATCATTTAGATTCAACAAATGATACGGTAGATTCCGATTCAATCTTGGAGATCAGTTGTACGGATGTGGATTCTTCTTCAATGTCGAAAGACATAAAAATCGTCTTTGAAGGTGAAGAAGATATAAAAATAATGACATTTAGAAGTGATAATGTAACCGTAGAGTAATTAGTATAACCTTGATCGAGTGCTCGTCACTCAGTCAAGGTTTTTCTTTTGCCCTATATTACCCTCTTCCTTAAACAATAGAACGCGCTAAAATCGAAGACGTAAAGGCCGAAGTCGATTCAGCAGGCGGCTGGTCTAATTATTTGGGGCAGGGGGCGGCTTTGATCCTTAGGGAGGTTATTCTCAACCGTGCTGGAATTAGGGGGAGAGGCCCGTTGAATAATAAGCATGATAATCTTGGTGGCGGAATTAGTGTATTAACCGATAAGCATGGAAATCTAGTTACTGCTACACCGGGAGTGATAAAATGAAACTCAAAGGAAGTAAACAAGAACAAGATTTCAGAAAGGAACTAGAGGGTTCGAATTTGGTTTTGGCTAAAGACGGAAAAGCCGAAATAATAATGAATGTGTTAAAAGTTACTTTTGGAGAATTAAAAAGTGCATATATTTTGAATTGGACACCTGAACAAGGCGAGGATATATACACTATTTTGGTTGACATTGATAAAATCGCTAAAGTTGAAATTAGTAGACTCAATCATTCGGAAGTTCCTTTAATTGAAACTTATAATCTGAAGGATTTCCAAAAACGGTTGAGTAAAATATTTCAAATTAAACTAGCCGTGGCGATTAATTTAGCGGAAACGGAACATCAGGAAGGTTAAATATTTTATTTCGAACCTTGATTGGCGTCATGCCTTTCAAGGTTTCTTCTTTTGGAGGGGGGGGTGACGAATGAACCCATCATTCAACCAATAACAGATATAACCCATGTAATACCCGTATAAAGGTTTCGCCATTTTATTTGTACGCACATCAGCCTTTGAGAGATCGTTCTACATGGAATCCAGACACAGTGGTATTCGATGTTAACCCGTCTAAAAATGCCCATGATAAAGCTAATCTTACAGCTCCAAATCCGACTGATCCATTCCAATTGTGGAGGGAAGATATTGACGAATGGCACCTCAATAGTGAAATACGATGTTGATAACTTTAAAGTTGGCCATATCGGCTAGGGGATAACATGCCATGATAAATATGTTGGATAGTCCGTATATTTGTGGAGTACTGCGTGAACTTCAACGGCTTGGACACATGGGGGACGAAGCTAAGTTAGTGCTGCTTACTTAGTTATTATCGCCCGGTAAAGAGAACATGGGGCTAATTTTGTCCTTGTTCTCTTGCCGGGGATCGGATCGGTGGAGCTTGGACGGTACATATTTTACGATTTCTGATAGCTGCGGCGGAAGGCGCCGGGTGTCATCCGCTCCATCTTCTTGAAGATTGCTCCATAATAGCTGGCGGATTCGAAGCCGACTTGACGAGCAATATCCTGCATCCCGCGCTGCGCATTGTCGAGCAGCAATTCCTTGCTCTTGTTAATCCTTACCTGATTGACATAGCTGATGGGACGAATGCCTGTCGTCTTCTTGAACAGATGGCAGAAGTATTCCGGTGTGATGCCCATCAGTCCGGCGAGCGACTGCAAAGTAATCTCATCGGCATAATGCTCGTCAATATAGTCCAGGGCCGGCTTCAACCGCTCATACTGCTGCCCGACGGTATCGCTCCCCTCGACAGAGATGCGCTGTATAATTTCCGTCAATAAGGTATAGAGGATGGCGGAGCAGGCGTAATTGCTTAACGTTAGATCTTGCGGCGTAAGAGCAGCTTGCAGCAGCTCCCGCATTCGGGATAGAAGGTGTTCAGGCGTCGCGAGCGTGAATACGCATGTGCCGACAATGCCGACTGTTTCAAACAAGCTTGCTATTCCTCTGCCATCGAAGATGATCCAATCGACTTCCCAACTCCCCGATAGAGCATAGTACTCGTGCTTCTGGCCAGGAAACAGCAACATACCCATGCCTTGCTTGACGATCTGTTCCGTTTCACCTAGTTTGAACTTGCCCTCGCCGCTGCGGCATTGAATCCACTGATAATCCTGAATGCCTTGATCTCGACGGATAGGCTCCTGTTCATGATGCAGACCAATGCCAAGCAAATAAAAAGGGAGCAGCTTGTCTCGGGCGGATAGTACCGGGAAAGCGTAATTGGGATAAGGCATGCGACCAATTCCTTAATCTTAATATTGTTATATCTAATTAAATATTTAAGATATTCACTCCATTTAATATAACATATAATCGTAATATACTGATGGATAAAGGGGAGCGCAGGATGACGATTAAAGTCGGAATCGATTATTATCCGGAGCAATGGACGCCCGAGCTGTGGGAGAAGGATGCAGCGCTTATGCAAGAGACGGGTGTTGCCGTTGTACGAATGGCGGAGTTCGCCTGGAGCCGAATGGAACCGACCGAGGGCGATTATCGGTTTGAATGGTTGGATAAAGCGATAGAAGTATTCGCCTCGCGCGGCATGGGGATCGTGTTATGCACGCCTACCAATACGCCGCCGAACTGGATGACAACCCGTTATCCGGATGTGCTGCCCATGAACGAGCAACGTCAAATCATCCGGCCGGGTGTGCGCGGACATCGCTGCAACAACAGCTACTCTCTGAGAATGCTGGGCTCCAATTTTATAGAAGCGATATCACAACGCTACGCGAAGCATCCCGCCGTCATCGGCTGGCAAATCGATAACGAGATGCACTACCAGGAATGCCATTGCGATACGTGCAATCGTGCCTTTGTCGCTTGGCTGCAGAACCGTTATTCCAGTCTGGAAGAGTTGAACCGGGAATGGGGCACGGTCGTCTGGAGCGGGGAGTACAGCAGCTGGGCCGAGGTAACGACGCCGCTCGGCACCAGCAAGCCGATGAATCCTTCCTACCTTCTGGAATATAAGCGGTTCTGTTCGGAAAGCGTAGGCTATCTGCTGGGATGGCAGCTTGAGATTTTACGCCGCAACTGTCCGGGCCAATTCGTGACGCATAACATGTGGCAATATCCGAATAGCCTGGACTATTATGATCTCTACCAAGGTCTGGACTTCGCCTCTGTCGATTATTATCCGAATGAGTTGTATCGCGATTATGGCGATCGGTTTCCGAGGAACGGAGCGCTGACGCTGGACTTGGTTCGCGGCATCAAGCGCCGCAATTTCTGGGTAATGGAGCAACTGAGCGGAGCGCAAGGTGCCTGGATGCCGATTCAGCGCACCCCTTATCCCGGACTGATCCGAGCTCGCTCCTGGCAGACAATCGCCCGCGGCGCCGATACGGTCGTCCATTTCCGCTGGCGGAGTGCCGCCGTCGGAGCCGAACAGTTCTGGCATGGGCTTATCGACCATAGCAATATTCCCGGCCGCAGGTTCAGGGAGTTCGCGGAGCTTACGCGCGAGGTGAACCGGGTAGGGGAGCTATTGGCGGGCTCGACAATCGTCAACCAGGTTGCAATTCTCCATTCGCACGATCAGCATACGGCGCTTTCCCTTCAGCCGCAAGCGGAGGGGGGGATGCACTATATCGACAACTTGTCTTCTATGCACAATGCATTTCTGAAGATGGGCGTCGGTACGGACGTGATCAACTGGACCGAGGCGCTTGATGGCTACAAGCTGGTCATTGTCCCTTCGCTCTTCCTGTTAAATGAAGAAGTCGCGCAGCGGCTGGAGCGATTCGCAGCCGAAGGCGGCACGGTCCTCCTCACCAACCGGACAGGCGTGAAGAACATGAGGAATGTATGCGAGATGCTGCCTCTGCCGGGGCTGCTGGCGGAAGCGGCGGGTGTTGTCGTTAGTGAATATGATGCAATCGGCAACAGCGAGCATCGGATTCGGAACGCGGAGGGTCGGACATTCGCTGCGAAGCAATGGTGCGATCTGCTGGAACTGCGAGGAGCAGAACCGATTGCCTGGTATGACAACGACTTTTACGAGGGCGTGCCTGCAGTTACCGTCAATAAGCTCGGTAAAGGTGAAGTGTATTATGTCGGCACTTGGCCCGAGCCGTCGTATTTCTATCAGCTTTTCGAAGGCATTTTGAAGGAAAAGAACTTGGCACCCAAGCTCCAACTGCCGGAAGGTGTCGAGTTGTCGATTCGAACAAAGGGTGAGGAAAGCTTCCTGTTCCTGATCAATTTAACGAATGAGCAACGAGAGGTTACGCTTGACGTTCCCTACCGCAGCTTGTTAACTGGCGAGAGATCGGAGCAGAAGATTACGCTGCCTGCTCTGGGCGTAGATATTTTAACTTTATAGAATCAATGCGCAGGGCTGTCTCACAAGGCCGAATACCTTGAGGGACGGCTCTTTGTCGCTGTTTAACGAATTTAATTCAAATCATCACGATCAAAAATCAATCGTTATTGTATAGTGGGCAAGCTACCTTTAACCGAAAGCCAAAATCCAGAACTTACAGATCAATCACAGCTTTCTGGTATGGACCGTCCGATTGGTATGATTGAACATGAAAAAAAGGACACCAAGTCCTCAACAGACCTCGTGCCCTCGAAGGGTTGCATAGTGGGATTTTTACGGAACAATGCCTGATGCTCACCGCTCCTCTCAGCTTACTTCATGCAGGCTCACTTCAACGTCCTCACATCCACCGTGTTGGATAGGACGTCCACTTCATTCGGAATAATTCCTTTCTCAAACATATAATCGGCCACTGCTTGCCAACGTTGGCGGACGGTGTCATCAATCGGGTCAAACGGGAATAAAGAGCCTTCTAGCTGCTGACGAGCGACGGGTTCGGAGACGCCTTGGATCTCTTGAATTAATTGGACGGTGTGATCAACGTCGTCAGACAGAAGCGCGGACTCTTCATTCAAGCCTTCAAACACTTCATGCACGAGTTCGGGATGCTCCTTCAGGAAGCCGTTTCGCACAATATACACCGTATCATTGTCGGATTCGATGTCGCCTGCGGAAATGACCAGCTCTGCACCGAAGTCGACGAGCGCCACGGCCGTAAACGAACCCCATGTCGCCCAAGCGTCGACTTGCCCGCTTTCAAAGGCCGGTCCTGCTTCCGTTGGCGGAAGATAGACAATCTCGACTTCGCTTGCATCGAGTCCGCCTTTCTCCAGCGCTTTATATAGTAGGTATTCGCCCGTGCCGCCGCGGTTGACGGCGATCTTCTTACCTCGAAGGTCTGAAGGACCTGTAATACCGGCTCCCGGCTTGGCCACAATGCCTTGATTATGAAGATCGCCTTGCTGCTTGGTAAAAATGGTGAATTCCGATGAGCCTCCGACAAGAGCGCTGATGGCTGCCGTAATCGAGCCGATCGTGATATCAATGGAATCTGCATTTAACGCTTCGATCGCCGGAGACATGGCGGCAAAACCGCCTGTTTTTTCAATGCTCGCTCCGGCTGCTTCCAGCCTTTTATACAAGGGCCCGCCTTCCTCGGATAAACTTAATGGCTGGGCACTGCGCAGTATTCCAAGACGAACGGGTACGGCTTCATCCTCAGCTTTGGCTTGTTTCGCTTGACCGGCTTTACTGCAAGCCGATAACGTCACTAACAGAATTACTAATAGTACATGTAAGCTTATTTTTCGCATAGGACACTTCCCTTTTTGCCGGATCATTTAGTGGATTTGATGAGCCCAAGTGATAACCTTCTCCTGTTCTTCTTGCTTCGGCGTGGTTACCGCTTGATGGTCAATGCGAAGATGGGGCAGGATGTATTCCCCTACACGATAAGCTTCTTCGAGCAACGGAACACCGGAGAATATAAAGGTTGAAATGCCAGCATCTTGATACTCTCTTATGCGCGCCAGAACGGTTTCCGGACTGCCTACGATCGTTGTACCAGGACCTGGTCTTACCAGACTCATCCCGGCCCACAAATCCGGATGAATTTCAAGCTCCCGAGCGTCTTTAGGAATTTGGCCGTTGTGATTGCGAAGCATGCGCTGCTGCCCCACCGAATCGCTGTTTCGAAGGATGGTTTGCATGTTCTCCACGGTCTGCGGATCCATCGTCTTGAGCAGCCGATCCGCTTCTTGCCAAGCTTCTTCATCCGTATCGCGAACGATCAGATATAGCCGGATGCCATATCGCATGGTACGCCCTTGCTCAGCAGCTAATGCTTGAAGATCTTTGATCTTCTCTGCGACTTGCGGTGGCGTTTCCCCCCAGCTCAGGTACGTATCGATATGCTTGGCTGCCGTGAGGTGAGCCGCTTGCGATGATCCGCCGAACCACAGAGGCGGCGTTGGCTTCTGCGTGGAGGTGAGCTGTAAGGCTTTGCCTTCGGCCGTAATATACTTGCCATGGAAATCCAGGTGTTCTCCGGCCACCGCTTGTCTCCACACCTGAATCCATTCATCCGTGTAGGCATAACGTTCATCATGCCCAAGCGTTGAACCATAGGCGCGCATTTGTGCCGTGTTTCCGTTCACGATGTTTAATAATACGCGTCCTCCGGAAAAATCATCGAAGGTTTGCGTCATTTTCGCGGCGAGCACGGGGGAAATCAACGGTGGATGAACAGCGATTAGAAAACGCATGTTGTTCGTACTGGATATGAGGGATGATCCAAGCACCCACGTATCATGCGGGCCCGTTGCCAGCAATGCGCCGGTAAACCCTAATTGGTCTACAGCCGAGGCAATCTGCCTTAGGTAAGGCAAATCGATTTTGCGCGCACCATCCGTTGACCATGGGCTCCGGCCATCCGGTGCCGTTAAATACCAATACACCTCAACATTCTCTTTATGTGCGGCCACGTTATTCTCCTCCAATTTCTACGGGGACGGGCAAAACGGCATCTGAAACGACAATTTTCTTAGGCAAAATGTGCTGTCGTGCTAACAGATCGGCAACCCGCTGCTGTTCAGTTATGAATTCTTCGGTAATCGGCTGCAGCCCCCAAGGTCTCCGCCGTAGTGCCGCTTCCCATGAATCCACGGAAGGCCAATGAGGCAAATCCCGGGCAAAAAGCTCTGCCGCTTCACGCGTATTTTCTTGAATCCAACCATCGGCCTGCTTCAGAGCTTCGACGACGGCCTTGAGCAGCTGCGGTCGATTTGTCGCAAAATCCCGGTCGGCAAACCATACGGAACGGTGAGAGATATGGGATTCAAGCGGCACCAGCGTACGAACGAGTCCTTTGTTATGCAGCTCCGTCAGCTGCGGGTCGTTGCCGACCCAAGCCTCCACTTTCCCAGCCAGCAATGCGTTCGCCCCATCATTGCCTATATCAACTCGAACGACATCATCATAAAGAAGGCCTGCCTTATCGAGCGCGGTTGCCAGAAAACTCGTATGCCATGACCCTTCGGAAAGCGCAATGCGCAAACCTTTCAAATCTGCAACGGATTGCACCGGCGTTGCTTTGCGAACGACCAAAGCTCCGCTAGCTGTACGAGGATTCGATACCGCAACGTACACAATATCGATATCCGAAGCCTGCGCGGTTAACGGCGGCGTAGACCCTGTACCTCCAAAGTCGATTTCTCCAGAAGCAATGCGCAGTGGCGTCTTCGCTCCATCGGTGTAATCGACCCAAGCAACGGATGCGTTATGGTCTTTAAGAATCTCTTCTAAAAAGCCTAAGCGGCGCAATACGAATAACGAATGATTATTGGGATGAACGCCGATGGTTACGTCTGCTTTACTTTGAGTCATGTGAGGGACACTCCTTTGGCAATGTTTTGTTCAGCCGCGGCTAACGGTTCTGGAAGAATCCAGTCCCATACGTTCACGGGATTCGGGAGAAAACCATGTTCAAACAGGAACCTGCTCTGGGCATCAAGCGCCGTTAAATAGTCTTCGCGTAGTGCCGGTCGAAGCGAAATATTACGATAAGCGGAGGCTACATATTCGGATGAAGCGCCGGTTTCTTTTGTAACGACCCGAATGAAATCATCGGGATGATCTTTGGACCAATCCGCGGCGCGAAGCAGAGAAGTGAGAATCTGTTCCACGATATGCTCCTGTTCCGTCAAGGCCGTATCGACCGTCACGGTTCGGGGTACGCCATTGTTGACACGCACCAGCGGATCCGGATGGAACCCGAGCTCGATCACTTCCTTCACGGCAACCGTACGAGCGGCCTCAAGCCCGGTAGCTCCTTTGACAAAAACAGCATCGATCTCGCGTCGCTGCAGCGCCTCGATCTCGGTATTCCATGAATCCCTTCTTCCTTCAGGAACCGCCTCAAGATGAACGATGTTGACATCATCCAGCGTAAGATTTGCAAGCGAGAGCGCATTATGAAAACCGCGAAGCGCTTGGGCCGCTCGAAAATCAATCTCTAAATAACGATGGCGAGGAATTCCGATCCGTCTTCCACGCAAATCGCCAGGCACCTGAATATCCGAGTCGGGAAGGGTAAGGATCGCTTGATATTCATCGACCCAGCTTAGTCCGATCAGCCGCGTATCGCTTCCGGTAGAGCGCGCCCATAAAGCCGGAATGTTTCCTCCTTCCCGCAACAGGAAAGGTAAGGTGTGATTAAAATGCGCATGAGGCAAAGCGTGATTGGCGTTTCTTGTTAGTTCCGCCGCCGTACATCCGGACTTTTCAAGCTCCTGTTGAAGAAGCCCTAGGTCAAGGGCCAAACTGGCTGCTGTCGGAACCGGGCAGCGTGTAATCCTAATTTCCTTCACGATTTCTTGCGGGTTATCGATGTTAGGCATGCTTCAGGGCTCCTTTCTTTTTTTGGTTTCGCGTCCGGTCATCACTCGCTTTTGATCCACCTCCTTCAAGAAATGGTTATCCATTAAGCCTTACAAGCGGGCTTATGCTAGAGCCTATGACCCTTTCTTTAAGGGATAGGGGAGGTCTTCTGCTTCATTTCGGCTTTCCACTTCGATTATGCCCATGACCCGCTTAAGGATTTTATCGATGAATGCTGCCACCTCGGCATTTCCCCGTTGACGCGGACGTGAGAAAGGGACAATTCGATCCATAGCGATGCTGCCTTCTTCAATAAGCACCACGCGATCGGCCAAGAGGACAGCCTCTTCGACATCGTGCGTAATCAAGACGGTCGTAAATTGCTGCTGCTGCCACAGCGATTCGATTAATTGCTGCATTTCAATACGGGTCAATGCATCCAGCGCTCCTAAAGGTTCATCGAGCAACAATAATTTGGGATGGCTGGCTAACGCTCTTGCTAAGGCGACTCGTTGTTTCTGACCGCCGGACAGCACAGATGGCCATTCATTGGCCCGCGCACCCAGCCCAACCTGCTCTAAAGCGGCTTCGGCTTTATGACGGTCTTCTTTTCGAAGTCCGATCGCAACATTATCGATGACCTTATTCCAAGGCAACAGCCTTGCATCTTGAAACATCATCCGAGTTTCGGGATGTACATGCTGAACCGGATGGTCATTGATCCATATTTCTCCCGACGTGGAGGGTTCCAATCCGGCGATTACCCGTAATAGTGTGCTTTTCCCGCAGCCGCTTCGCCCGATGATAGCGATGAACTCTCCTGGCTTCACGTCCAGCTCAATGCCTTGAAGTACAGGTTGTTCGCCAAAGCTTTTCTGTAATCTTGTTGTACGAAGATGTACACCATGGGTTGAGGAATTCAGGGTCGACACATCCTTTCAGAGCTTACTTTTGATAGTTCGGGTTCCATTGTAAAAATCGCTTCTCTAAGAGCTTAGCGATGGAATCGGCCAGCTTTCCAAATAAGGCATAAAGCAAAATGGTAAGCAGAATGATATCGGTTTGCATGTATTCTCTTGCATTCATGGCCAGAAAGCCGATGCCCGAATTCGTAGCAATCGTTTCGGATACGATGAGAGTCAACCACATGATGCCTAAAGCGTAGCGTAGTCCGACTAAAATGGAAGGAAGTGCGCCAGGCAGAACGACTTTCCAAAAGAGCGAAGCGGAGCGCAGCCCGTATACGTTCCCCATTTCGATCAATCCGTTGTCTACGGAGCGAATGCCGTGCAGGGTATTGATGTAGACCGGGAATAACACGCCGATCGCGACTAAAAATATTTTCGATTCCTCACCAATGCCAAACCATAGAACGACTAATGGAATCATCGCCAGGTGAGGAACATTGCGTACCATTTGAATCGTCGTATCTAACAATTTTTCAGCGATGGACGATAAGCCGTTCATAAAGCCCAGTACAAGACCGATCCCCCCGCCGATTAAGAAACCAATGAACGCTCTTTGAAAACTAATTGAAATATGCGCGATTAATTCTCCTGATAACAACAAATCTCTGAAAGAAAATAAAACGTCCTGAGGCAGGGGGAGGATCTTCCTGGATATCACATCATGATTGGATAATATGGACCACCCAACGATTAGTAAGATGGGGAGAACCCAAGGCAAACATTTTCCGATCAATGGATTGGAAAGGAACTTTCTCATCACTTCAACTCACCTAGCTTTCAAAAATAGGATGATCAACAATAAAAGGCCACAGCTCCAGCAGAATATCCTGCTGAGGCTGTGACCTCCATTTGAATGGTCGGTATCTTAATGATTAATAATTCCTATAAGTTTAATATGGATTTGATTATACTTCTCGATTTTGGTTTCGTCAACCGGAATTATGCGAGTCTATTGAAGAGGTTATGTTAAAATATGGTACAATACGAATTCTCTCATTACGGAAAATACTTACTTGATTGAAGTTGATTTATAGGAGTGTTTCATTTTAACAAAAAAATAGTCTTGTTGTATGTTGTCCTTGTTGCTTCGATCGTAACCTCCTGTTCGCCAAGAAATCAGGATAGAATAGAAGAAGGATCCGCAAAATTGGATATGATAAATATTTATATGTACCGTAATGATTCCAGTCGCGTTCAACCCGAACTGATCATTGTACAAAGTGATCCTGATTTGTTGAAGACTGCTGCACGATGGGCACAGAATGGAGAAGCCGGACCGTTGCCTAAAATCCAAGAAGTAAAACAAATGTATGTCTTTCAGTTTCAATATCGCAACGGTGATACCATCCAAGATGTCTATTACATGTATGTTACGGATATGAATAATGAGCATTACATGAAGGAATTTGAAGGGAGCCTTAAAAAGGATACCGACAAATTTGACGATTTGGAAAAAGAACGCCTATTACGCTTAATCGGACTTGAAGACTGGAAAAGGGTTTCAGCTTCAGACTTATTAAATTCGTGATTGTTAGATTGAATAAATTAGATTGTATTCGTTGCGAAGCGTATCAATGTTCTCTAGAAGAACTCGCAGAAGCCTGTTGAACGATATACGTCGAGGAGGTTGACTCAACTAAATGGAAGCGAATATCGAAGAACTTCTCCGTGTAGTGGGAGAGCATCATAAGGAGGCCCACGGCATTCGGGAAGCAGACATCCTGGCCAAGGAACAGACCCTTGGCTTTCGGTTGCCAGTTGCACTGAGGGATTATTATAAGATTTTGGGACGATCCCCATATATCACCCAAGGGTGCAATAACTAATATGAACCGCTCCCTCTGCAGGATGTGTTTATTCCCGATGACACGTTTTTTACGACAGACAAGGCCTTTCTGGTCTTCTATCAAGTAGAGGAGTCCGTGATATATTGCGGGATCCGAATTCAGGATTTGGAGCAGGAAGATCCACCGGTCTATTTGTGCGCGTGGAACTCCCCCGATTGGCAGCTGGAAAATCGATCGCTTTAACGCTTTCTCGCTGGCAAGGCACTCGTTCAGTTGGGCGTCGAGGATCGACTGCCGTATTGGGCTATTTTCGATGAGAGCATGTGGAGCTTATCCGACTATCGCAGATGTATGCATCTAGAGGAGTCGGAGCATGAGATTGAGGAAGGGTCAGAACTGAATGCGTGGAAAATCTACGTGAAGGACGATGTGCTGATCGTGTTTGAACTCGACGTATCCGAAGAGACGGATGATCCGTTGGCTGTATATCTGGCGTCCTTTCAGCGAGCAAGCATGAAGAATCTACTAAGCGAGATGGGGAAGGCCAACAACTTGCCTGCATTTCGAACGAATCTGTCAGCACAGTGACAGGTTGAGGGAGCAAGTACCACAAGTAACGGCGAATGGTTGATATGGTTACGGTCCAATAGATTGAATGGGGGAAATATATTGTAGATTCGTTTGCATCTCGAGAGAGGTGCTTTTTTTCGTTATAAGATTCCTTACGATCCCTTCACCAATTACAGCAAGATTTGAAAAGTAAGGGCAGGATATATTTGTTAAGTTATATTCGACAAACACAATAAGGAAGGGGCCGTAGAAAAAAAATTCAAAATAACCTCAATGGATGGTTGGAGTCAAAACCTGTCATGTCGAGAAAAGATATGGCGATCATGTTATTAATATCTAGAAGTGGAGGAATCATCGTGAATATAGAGCACAATAAAGAGATAAGTAAATCAATAATAACAGCACATGTTCTCAACCGATGGTCAGGATTTATGGCAATAATAGCGGGGATTCTATATATCGTCATTCAGTTTATCCACCCGACAGATGATATCTCTTCTGTGCGCACAAACTCTTGGGTAGTGGTTGCATGCCTGACTATGGCTATGTCGTTCTTTAACCTGATCGGAATTACGGGGTTCTATGTACGCCAAGCGAAAGAAGCGGGGTGGCTTGGCTTGGTCGGTTTCCTTTTGTTCAATCTGTTCTGGTTAATCTCAATCATTTTTAGTTTCATCGAAGCATTCGTTTTGCCGTTGTTGACAAGTGATGCTGATAAGTTTGTGGTAGGAATGGTTGGGCTATTTGGAGGAACAGTCAGCGAGGTTGATCTGGGGATCTTCCCAATATTAGCACCTCTCGCGGGAGTAGTGTATATGCTAGGAGGTCTGCTGCTAGGCATCGCCACATTACGTGCCAGAGTCTTCCCTCGCCCAGCAGCAATTCTGCTGGCCTTCGCTGCTGTAGTGACCGTTGCCGCTGCAATCATCCCCCATCCGTTTGATCGGGCATTGGCGATACCGATGGGAGTTGCTCTTATATGGATCGGATATATTATTTGGTCGGAACGTAAGTAACATCGAATTAAAGATGTCTTCGATCTTACCTATATGGATGAAATTAATAGTTCTTCTGACGGTTTGGTTCCTCGGTGCAACATTAAATTTCCAGATCGTCAGGAAGTTTCTTGATGGGTGCATAGATATGGTAGGTTGAATCCAGATTGTGGACGTCATTAAAAACTTGGATAAGCTCAATATCCGATTGATCGGACTCTTGCTTGGAAATCTTTAAGAATCTTGCATAGTCTGATTTGAGCACTTCTCCAATATCAAGCAGGTCACCAAAATAGTTGAACCTCGCACAAAAAATAGTCGGTACATCAACCGTGAAATAAAAGGGTTTATGAATTTGAATGTCACTTGGGATTCCGAACAGAACTTTGAACCGGGTTGAATTGGGTTGACAGTTTGAATAAATGACAAAACAAGAACCATTTATGTTTTCATCAATATGATTCAGCAGCATTTTTGAATGGGAGTGAATCTTCTGCTTATAATCATCAGTGGCTAGGTCTACTTCAAAGGCAATTCCGCTTATTCGGGTCTCTTTGAACTCTGTCAGTGTGAAATCCGTGACGATATCACCATTAATATTTTTAAATGGTCTTTTAACCACAGTAGGTATTTGAGTCGGAGTGATATGTTTGAACCCTGCTCTTAGCGAACTTGGAGCTACGCCGTAATGTTGTTTGAATGCCCGGGTGAATGAGGCTTGCGTACCAAAGGCTAACTGATAAGCAATATCGGTTAATGATAAGTTGTTGTTATAAATGAGTGATAAAGTGGCATTCAATCTTCTAGATAGGATGTACTGATTTAACGAACAGCCCATCATGGCAGAAAAAAGCCTATGAAAATAATATTTAGACATATTGAAAGTAAGAGCAACGGATGACACGGATAAAGGCTGTTCTAAATTTTCCTCGATATGAATCAATGCTTGTTCTATTATTCTATGATGGTTCATACTAACTCCTTCGTCACGCGCTCTATTTTTTGTGCTAAGTATACCACACGCGTTATACCGCTTAGAAGGCAATTCGCAATCCACTAACCAAGAATGTCACTGCTGCTGGGATACATTAGTTGGAATTATGAAAAATTGATTGACTGACCGATTCTGTCAGGGATAGAGGGTTATAATTAGTTTTAAATAAGTCGATGTGTTATGAGCGGTGCTATATATTGTTTAGGGGGAACGATAATGGATTGGAATTACTATGATACGTTTATTACCGTTGCTGCAGATTGCCCTGTTGAGACTGGAACGCAGCCGCCGGACAAGAAAGACGGAAAAACCAAGCCGGGCATCGAGTTTGAGTTAATCACGAATAATCCGTACGCCTATACCCAGGAGGAGCTCTTGTACGAAGTGCATATCCGGCACAAGAACATTCCGGAGACGGAGTTAGCCGAGAGAGGAGACCAGATTCGAGACGAGTTTTTTAGGAAGCCGCAACCATGCTTGAGAGCATCGATGCTCCCGAAGAAATACGGGTGGGGGATTCATTTCAATGCGAAGGGGCAAATCGCGATCGTTCCGGTGGAATCCCCCGACTATCGGCGCTTTGTGGAAGGAGTCAACGGGAAGGTGAAGCTGCTCGCCGCCATGAGAAACAAGAAGAAGTGAGTGCAATCACAGGTTCAGTAAACACATGTTTGATTTGATCTGTGTCACCCATAAAAAAAAGCCACCCCCAAAGCCTACAACAAACGTAGTCTCTTTGAGGGCAGCCCCGTTTAGCTTACATATCAACTCCGATTACCTCGCTCTAAAACCTACTTTGCACTCGGCAGCAATTTATTCAATAATATCGCCGCAATAGAAGCAGCCAGAATTGGTGAACCCAGCAAATACTGCACGAACGTAGGCAACGTGTACAAGAAATCTTTAGGAATGAGCACTAATGCCAACGTCAAAATCATCGGGATGGCGATAATGTACATTTCTTTTTCCCCGATTTTTTCGTTCTTCATGACCTGGATCCCGTTAATCGAGATGATGCCGCAGACGATGGCGAATACGCCGCCGATGACCGCGGTTGGGATCGAGGAAATCAGCGCGGCCAATTTGCCGGAGCACCCGAAGAGGACAAACCATCCGCCTACCGCCAGAAAGACTCGACGACTGGCCACACCCGTGATGGAGATAATGCCTGCATTCGTGGAATAGCCGGTAACCGGCGTGGAACCGAGTCCTGAAGCAATCAGGCAGCTAATCCCTTCACCGATAACCCCACGGTTAATGTTCTTATCCGTTAACGGTTTATCAATGACGTTGCTAATGGCAAACCATGTACCTGTGGTTTCCGCCAGCAGTACGAGATAAATAATGACCATGGTGATGATCGCCGAGAAGTCGAACGAGAAGCCAAAATCCTTAAATGGGATCTGCGGCATGCTGAACCACTTGGCGTTTGCGACAGCGCTGAAATCCAACACACCCATAAAGTTGGCCGAGATACATCCGATAATTAATGCGACCATCACGGACGTCACGCGGAATATCGCGCCTCTTGTTCGGAACACAGAACCCAGGATGACGAAGAGGATGAGTGCAGCCGCTGAGATTAGAGCCAGCAGCACATTCTGATTGATGGTAGCGTCCGTGGCGCCGTAGATATTGTCTCGAATGGCTACTGGCAATAATGACAGACCTACAATGAAGATGATCGTGCCCCCGACAATGGGTGGGATGAAGGATGTAACGATTTTATTGAAAACTCCCGTATACCCCAAAATAATCACGAGGATCGCGCCAATTAAGCTCGCGCCCAGCACGGAACTCCAACCCATCTCTCCGCCGCCGCTGGCGGCATAAATGGCGACAATCGCGCCGAGTGGAACATAGGAAGGACCCTGCGCCATCGGCAGCTTCATACAGAAATACGTTTGCATGATCGTGGCAAGCCCGGCCGCAATAAACGTGGATTGAATCAACGCGCTGGACTGATTGGGCGCTAAGCCGATTAGCATGGCAATCAGGAAAGGGACGACATAAACGTCCATCGCGACGACATGCTGTAAACCGAGAATGGCGGATTTCCCGAATGATATTTTGCCGTCGGGAGGTACCGTTAAATGCTGTGACTTCGTTTGCTCGTCATTTTGCTTGTCTGCTTGTGTTTTCACTCCGCTGGACACCTCGAATGTTAGGATGAATTGCTATATCTTTCTTAACGCGTATAAACCTTTTCCCCTTGCACCCACACCTGGCGGATATGCTCAGGACGAGCCAGATACATGATCTTCTGAAAAATATCTTGTGCGTCTTCATTCTCATCAAAAATCGGCAGCTTGGCGGATGGAAGTCTCGTATCGATCACCTGCACATCCCACGCATAGTTTTCTTGAATGCGACCAATCGGCAGGCTCAGACTTTCACCGCCTCCAGCCGTAGCCAGATAGAATGCCTCATGGACCGTAATCCGCGACTCGGGTACGCCGCGAGCTTCCGCAGGAAGGGAGGTGTTCACGCCATCTTCCAGCATCCTCGAGGACATTACGGCCTGTCTTATATTATCGAAGAGACTGGGTGAGAAGCCGCCGGATAGATCAGAGCCTAAACCGATCTCCACATTTTTGGCATGGAAGCGAGCGACCGGGATGACGCTGTTGGCAAAATACGCGTTGGATATCGGGCAATGCGCGATCGCGGTGCCGGTGTCAGCGAATAATTCGGCATCCTGATCATCAAGGAAATTACAATGAGCCATGACCGATTTATCACGCAGCAGGCCAAAGTCATGCAAGGCAAACGCATCGTTTTTCTGGAATCGATTTTTCACATACCCGTGCGCCCAATCGCTTTCGCTGCAGTGGGATTGCACATATGTATCGTATTTATCGGCTAGCTCGCCTAAACCCTTCAGCCCCTTATCGGTACAGCTTGGAATGAATCTTGGTGTGACTACGGGGTACACGCCTTGTTTTGTGGTCTTGGCCAGTTCCTGTACAGCGATAATAAATTCCTCTGTATCCGCCAGCGCTGTGGATGTGTTCGCATCGCGGTAGTAATCCGGATTCTGCTCGGGATCGTCCATGACGACCTTTCCGACAAGTCCGCGCTGGCCTTTGCTCGCACAGATTTGGGCTAACAACAAGCTGGCTTCTTTATGCACCGTGGCAAAATAAAGGGCCGTCGTTGTTCCATTGGCCAGCAGGGTGCTTACCACATCGTCGTAAACCTTTTGCGCAAACTCGAGATCGGAGAATTTCGACTCCAGCGGGAACGTATAGGTGTTCAGCCAATCATAGAGCGGAATGTCCAATGCGGTTCCGGATTGAGCCCATTGCGGCGCATGAACATGCAAGTCGACAAAACCAGGCAAGAAATACTGTCCTTCCTCTAATCGATGAAAGCTGTCGCTGCCTTGATATGTATCCAGCAAGGATTGATAGTCGGCCTCTTCCGGTGCCACGACTCGCTCAATCATGCCGTCTCCATTGATGCAATAAAGATAGTCTCTCAATACTTGAATTTCTTTGAGAGATTTGCTTGAAAAAGAAGTCCCTTGAAATAATAACATATATTTACTCATACTTACCGCCTTAATGTTCGTTTTTTGGAGCGCTTTTGTCATTATAGTCCGTGGAAAAAGAGATGTCTATAGTTTAAAGGCGAATAGATGCAGGCTTGAGTCAAGTAGGATGATCGGTAAGCATGAAGTGCCCTTAAGGAAACATGAGGGCTATGATGAGTATAGGGTTCAGATGTAACTTTAATAGGAGGGGCATAAACTTGCACAGTAAATCTATAAGTTACTCCATGCAGTGTAATAGTAAAAAAAGAGCCAAGTTGGCTCGAATTATGTTGAATTCACTAATTCCTCGCCCTTGACTCTCCAAATCATCGCCCCGCTTACAAAAGTATTGGATTCTTTATCATATGTCACTTCTTGTGCGTCCAGCGTTTCGTTTAGATTCGTTGCAACCATATGAGCATTCTTGAGTTGGTAAATTGAGGTTTGGGCTGCAGTACCAACCGTAGCAACAATTTCATTGGTTCCGTCCTGGTCAACATCTGCTTCCACCGTATGTGCTTCAATTCGTAATACCTTTGGAGAATTTGTATCTGTTTGAATGTAGTAACTAATGGGGCAATTAGCTCCACATGCTCCGGTTACTTTTATATAATCATTATCCAGTGCATTAATTTGACTAACTGTGTACTGATCGGTATTTTGAGCGGAGTAACCAACATGACCAATTTCAAAAATATTCATTCCAATCTTTATTGCCGCAGTAACATTTTCATCATCTTGATTCTTTTGATAAAAATAGGTGGTGTAATTATCTATCTCTTGTTTGAGTATGACTTTGGTTAAGTCTGTTTTAACCATTTTTTTTAGTGGTTTTTCTAGGTCCACATCTTTGAAACGTAGGGCATATTGAATTGAATGTTTGCCCGTGTCAGATTCATTAATTGTTGAGTTAGATATGGGGACATCAGATGCCTGAGTGCAACCGGCGAGGAGAAAAAATACTGTTAACAACGTTATTCCTATTATTTTCATTAGGTCCCCATCCTTTTCAATAAGTTGGTTAACCATACTCATTTTTAGAGATAATTGATATTTTAGTCTGCAGATTTTATTATATTCGATATTTAAATTTGAAATGTTGATACTATGTTTTTCTTTAATTAAACATTAGTAACAATTTCGGATCATCTTAAAAAGTGTTGATCATGAAACTATACAAGAAGTTCAATCGTTACAAATTTCAACTTCAATGGCCAATAAATAAACATAGGCATGTCTATCGGTAAGAATATAGCAGCGAAGGATATTCAACTAGGTTCTGTTGTATATGCACTTAATTGAGTGATCTACGAGCCAATAACCATTGAGATGAGTGGGTTCATGATAGAAGGCTGCGGACGAGCACAGCATATTCGTGAGTTGGTTTAATCTGCTTCACGTATTGAGAAGTAAACCAGCAATCGTCTCCACTCTTGTACGATTTAATTACTTGATGTCTCTGTTGCAGTATCGTTGAAACGAATCACTTGTTCCATAAGTGACATTCCCGAACATGAGTGCATAATCTATGGATAAGTCTATGGACGAAGGGAACAGGGAATGTTCGCATCTTATTTTTAGAAAACCATCCCAGGTGGATCTGAGGGCTTCCCAACAAATAACCCCATTCAAGAAAAATAGCAACAAATACCGTTCGGAGATTGCTCTCATCGCGAATGCTTATCCGAAACTATATTGCGAACAGCTGGATCATTTGCGCATTCGGTGGAATTTATGCTAACGAGTGATACACCTGCGGTAAGGCGTTATTTTACACCCGGAAAGACCTGGTTACTGCCGGGAACAAAGAAGAGATGAAAAGAGTCATTCACTATTATTTGAACCATCCTGCTGAAAGAAAAGCCATTCAACACCAAGGCCAGATAACGGTCAGAAAGCATATGTATAAGCATAGAGCGCAGGAGATTATACAAGTCCTCAAGCGCAAAGGCATTATAACAGCGGACGACTAAAAAGAAGCCATGATCCCCGGCTTAACTCTTCGGGAGAGTGAAATACAGTGAAATTACAAACCAAGTCAAAGTCAAAATTGCACATCAAAAATAAAAGAGAAATGATCATAAACGAAGGGTATAAATATCTTTCAACACCTTATCGTTTGGGAGCAAAACCTTTTCAGACTGATGAATTTGACTGTAGTTCATTTGTTCAATATCTGCATAGTCATTTTTGCATACCTCTTCCCCGTACCTCCCGCCAGCAAAGTCTGCTTGGTAAGAAGGTAGAAAAAAAGGAGCTGCAACGAGGAGACTTGTTGTTTTTTACGAATCGATGGCGTTACAGGAGAAAAGGGACAAAGAGGGTGGCTCATATTGCTATCTACCTGGGGAATAACAAAATGCTTCATTCATGTAAGGAAGAGGGAGTAACCGTATCTAAATTAACCGAGATTATTAATGAATCCAAAAGCAAGCGGTGGATCGATTATTACCTCTTCGCAAGGAGAATTCCAGATTGCGTTGAGGATAAAATGGGGATTACCAAAAAATAGAATGGCAGGCTCTTAGTCTAAAGGGGAACAAGGCAGCACTCGGACGGATCTTCTATAAGGAATCCCAAATCGACTTTTAACGAGAAACTGACGTCAATCATATTGACGCCAGTTTCTTTTGTTAGATCGTGGGAATCAATGATTAACGCCGAAAGCCCCAAATCCCATAATATGACGGTTGAGATGTATAAAATCAGGGTATTGGGAGATGAATGGATACCATCATCAGGAGGCGATGAAGTGAACAAGAAGAACTACAAGTTGAAACATATGGCCGGAGCGTTTCTTGCTGGAGCCATGCTGTTTTCAGGATTTTCGCTGGCGGCTGCGAATCCCGAAGGAACCTTAGAAGCGATTAAACACACGACGTCTAAAATAAGCTACTACGTCAACGGCAAGGACCACTCGACACCTGCCGGCCAATTTATGAACCAAGGGACGGCGGCCCCGGATTCCATTATTCACAACGGCACGACCTATGTGCCTGTTCGCATGGTTTCTGATCTGGTTGGCCAACCGGTGTATTGGGAGCAAGCTTCCAGGACGATCTCTTTGGGACTTCCTGTGGTCAAGCTGTACAATGCGGCGGGCGAGTCTGTTGGTTCCGCTACCTTGGAACAGATCAATGACGGGGTGAAGGTAAAGATCACCGCATCGGGCCTCACTCCCGGCAAGCACGGATTCCATGTACATGAGAATGTGATCCAAGGTGGAGATTTTAAATCTGCCGGAGGGCATTTTAATCCAACCGACAAGCATCATGGCCTTGAGAATCCGCAAGGAAGCCATGTCGGCGACATGCCGAACCTGGTCGTAGGCACAGACGGTAACGCTGAAGCGGAGATGATCATTCAGCATGGAACCCTTGAAAAGGACCAGCCGAACACGGTACTGGGACGTTCGCTGATCATTCATGCCGGCGAAGATGACGGCGTAACCGATCCATCGGGCAATTCCGGCGACCGTGTGGCCGGAGGAAATATCCCGGAGTAACCTGACGAGCTGCAGGTATATGCGGTATGTAACACGTATGAAATGCCGACGAAAACGCATAAAACCGAAGACTTAACATGAAGCGCCCTTGCTAATGCTGTAATGGTTAGCGGGAGGGCGCTTTTTTGCCGTTCTCTCCTTAAATCAATAGGATAATTGTGAGTGATATTTGGAACATTTGCGAGAATTACGAATTGGGAAAATGTCTATCGGCGAACGAATTGAACGAGCAAATAAGGGGACGATGACTTATGAAGGGGATTTCAAAGAATGGTCACATCTAAATAACTTAAATATTCAGATGAAGCATTTGAAAATATGCTAATTGCGACTACGTAAAGGTGTGACGAAAGATACCATCTTTGACGGTTTGTAAATTTGATTTCCGTTATTGTGAACATTGATTCAAGAGGATTCGAAGAGTCCAAAGGCTTCGCATTACAGATCCTGTCTGATTTGCTATAATGGGACGAAAGTGGAGTGTAGGGAGGAAGCGTTTAGGTTGAAACAGGTCACGATCTATGACATTGCCAAGGAGGCAAAAGTATCGGTAGCAACAGTGTCCCGGGTACTGAACGACACTGCTCCGGTTAAGGGGTCTACCCGTGCCTTGATTGAAGATATTATTAGAAAATATAACTTTCAGCCTAATGCGATGGCCAGAAGTCTTCTCAAAAAAGAGACGGGAATTATCGGCGTGATCGTGCCCGATCTGACCAACCCCTTTTTCCCTGAAGTGCTAGCTGGAGCGGAGCATGAAGCGCAGCAGTCAGGTTATACCTTCCTGCTTAGCAATACGGTCGGCGACTATGGGAAGGAATCAGAGTATCTCAGCATCATGCGGGAGAAACGGGTGGATGGTACTATATTTTTAGGTGGGAGAATTAATCTGAAGTCCTGTGAAGAGCATTTGGTGCAGGAGCTTGTGCAGTATGCCGGCGTCATTCCGACCGTATTGGTCAATGGACGCTTGCGTAATACCGATTTGGTCCGGGTGGCTACGGATGAATCGGCGGGAGCCGCTCTGGCCGTGCAGCATTTGATTCAGCTTGGGCACAATGAAATAGGTTTCATTGGCGGGGAAAGTCACATGACGACAACGTCGATCAAGCTTCGGGCATTCCGAAAGGCCATGAAGGAAGCCGGACTGGATATTCGGAATGAATGGATCCTGCCGGACAGCTTCTCCATTGATTCCGGCAAGCGCCAAATGCTGAAACTGCTGGAGATGAAAGACCGACCAACCGCTGTGTTTTGCGTTAATGATTATACGGCGATCGGTGCGATCAAGGCAGCGGCAGAGGTGGGAATGACAATTCCGGATGATATGTCTATTGTCGGGTTTGACGATATTCCGTTGGCTCGCCATTTCATCCCAGAACTTACTACGGTATCGCAGCAGGCCAGTGATCTCGGCCGGACGGCCGTTCAAGTGCTAAAAGCCATGATGAACGCCCAAAAAGTCAAAAAACATACCTTGCTCGAGCCTCAGTTGATCGTTCGGCAAAGCTCGTCCCGTAAGGGATAATCCCATTTGCAGCAATCTTAACCATACGATCCTCCTTCAGAAGTATCCAGCCCGATTCGTCGGCTGGGTGCTTCTTTTTTTGCCTCAATAACCACTCTGGAAAAAATAAACTTTTATATTGACCAGATCTAGGAAGCTGGCTATAATGAAATGGGTTTCATGAAAACCCTTACATAAAATAAAAGAGTGGTTCGAACATGCTGGGTTTTTGCAAAAAGTTCTTTCTCAGATCCTTATATAATGGCGATTGCCGTTATATAAAATTTCATTCCGGGGGAGGTGCAAGTCGATTTTTTAACCGAAACGTCTTGCTTTTTATTCGTGCAAAAGTCATGAAGGGGAGTGTGCTAACAGTGAACCAGATGAGATTTATGAAGCTGATGTTCGTCCTTTTAATAACAGCTATGTTGACCATTCTGTCTGCATGCAGCGGCGGCGGCGGGGGGAATTCATCGGCAAACGAGAAGCCGGCCGTTACGGAGAATGAACCAGCCCCGGCCGCGAAGCCAGAACCCGAAGCCGCTCCGGCCCCGGAACCGGAAGAACCTGCAGCGGATTTGGGCGGGAGAGAAATTCGGATCTCCCATTGGTGGGATGCCACCCCCGAAGGAGATTCCGAGGCTGATGAATTGGCCCGTGAAAGAATCAAAAATGTCGAGGAAAAATACAACGTAAAAATCAAGTATCTCAATACGGAATACTGGTCAACTCCGGAAAAGCTGTCGTCCTCTGTCATGGCTAATGATCCTTTTGCAGAGATTGTCCGTCTGCCGGACGGATTCATCTGGGGACTGATGCAGGGCGGATTCGTGACACCGCTGGAGGATTACCTGAAAGATACGCGCATAGCTCCGGATGTGGTCGATGCCATGCGATTCGGCGGCGAGCATGTATTTGGCTTGGAAGGCTGGTACAACCCGAACGACAGCGGAGTCTTTTACAATAAACGGATATTCAGGGAAGCCGGCCTAAAGGATCCGCAGCAGCTGATGGATGAGGATAACTGGAACTGGAATACCATGCTGGACGCGGCGAAAAAATTGACCGTAGATCATAACGGAGATGGAAAGCCGGACCAATACGGACTTGCCGGTGCTCACTACGTGCTCTCAGAGCTGCTGATCGCAAGCAACGGTGGACTCATCTACGATGAAGCAAACAAAAAAGTAACGTTTGATTCTCCGGAATCAATGGAAGCGCTTAACTATCTGCACGCCCTCTATAACACACATAAGGTTGTAAAGGCGAATGAAGGAAACGACTGGGAAGACCCGGCGAAGTATTTCGCGGAAGGTACCATCGCTATGTATCCTGGCGGATTGTGGGAGATCGAAGGACGGATCCTCGACAAGATGAAAGATGAGTGGGGTTACTTGTACTTCCCGAAAGGGCCTCAAGCGAACACTTACTTTGATCCGCTCGGTCAAACCGCAGCCTATGTCATCCCAAAAGGAGTTAAGGACGCTGACGTTATCGTAAAGATTTGGGAAGATCTGCAGGACTTTGATAACTGGGAAGAAAACCGCAGATTGTCTCTGGAAAATGTACTGCCGGATGAAGCCTCACTTGCCAATGCGATGAATGACGATGGCAAAGCGCAGCGGGTATTCGGCGGTCGCTTCGGCGGCCTCGGTATTAAGGAGCATCTCGATTCTGTCACCGAGAAGTTCGTGAAAGGCGAAGTTACACCATCTACAGGTGTTGCTCAAGTCATCGGGCCGGCACAAGCGTCTGCTGAGAAGGTACTGAAGGGTGAACAAGACACAGACAAGAAGGAATAAGGATGCATTGACCTTACAGGCAACCGTCAGATTCTCCACGGGTGCTGGGGAATCAGGCGGTTGTTACCCAAATTAAGATTCCGCTAGTTTGCATAAAGGGGAGAGTTAGGTGAGAATCGCCTTTACCAGAACAACCGCTGCCAGGCTGATGGTCATCATGATGATGATTCTAATATTGGTTTTCCCTATATCTCAGTCCGGCGTAATTGCAACCGAACGTGTGAAGAGTACCGAAGCAGATGTCGCGAGCAGCGAGAGTGTCATCATGAATGCCTCAGAGGATAGTTATGATGCCTATTTGCAGCGGTACCAGGATGAGAAGCTGGCCCAACAGGAGATTGTGATTCAGGGTAAGGACTACAGCGATTCGGACCGAATGAGTCCTGAGATCATCCGAGAACTGGGCGGAGAGACGGGAGAATTCGTCAAGATGGGGGACATCGGTTCGATGGATTGGGAGTTCGAGGTGCCTGAGACCGGCTTATACCATATCGCCGTCCGTTATTTTCCCATTGAAGGCAAAAGCTCAGCCATTGAAAGAGAGCTGTTGATTGACGGAGCGCATCCGTTTGCAAGCGCCAGAAATCTGACGTTTCAGAGAGTATGGAAAAACGAAACAGATGCCATTGCGAAAGATAACCGCGGCAACGAGCTCCGGCCTCGTCAGGTGGAATCACCAATGTGGCAGGAATCACTGTTCCGGGATACGGAAGGATATTATGAGGAACCGTATGTATTTTATTTTTCAGCCGGCAAGCACACGTTGACACTACGCTCGTCCAGAGAGCCTATGGTCATCGACTACATAAAAGTTTTTGGACATGATGCTCCAGCTGCATATGAAGAAGTGAAGGCCGGCTACAAGTCCAAGGGGTACAAGGCGACCAGTGGACAGCTCATCAAGATTCAGGGAGAGCATGCTGCGTACAAATCATCACCGACCTTATATCCGATATCCGACCGTTCCAGTCCGGCTACCGAGCCTTATGACGTATCAAAGATCCGAATGAATACGATCGGCGGCAACAACTGGCGGGTGCCAGGCCAATGGATCAGGTGGAACGTGGACGTACCGGAGGATGGATTATACAAGATTGCGATCAAGAACCGACAGGAATTATTGAGAGGCGTCTATTCCACGCGATCCTTATGGATTGACGGAGAAATTCCGTTTAAAGAAATGTCTCAAATCCCATTTTATTACGACTCGGATTGGCAGATGAACGTGCTGGGAAGTGCAGAAGAGCCTTATTTATTCTATCTGACTAAAGGGCAGCATGATCTGAAGCTGGAGGTCAGCCTGGGCTCGATTGCACCTCTGATTCGGCAGGTGGAATCCAGTTTGCTGGAGATCAATGCAATGTATCGAAAAATATTGATGATTACCGGTAATGTTCCGGATCCCTACCGGGACTATCAATTAGATAAACAGATCCCCGACATGGTGAAGGTGTTCCAGGAGCAGAGCGACATTCTGTCCGCGGTCTCAGAGGAACTGGTAAACCTGACGGGGGAGAAGAGCGACAAGACAGCCACCTTGAACAAAATGGCTTATCAACTGGAGGATATGGCGAAGAAGCCGGAAACCGTTCAGAAGCGCCTGTCTCAATTCAAGATTAATGTCGGCAGCGTGGGTGCCTGGATCCTTCAAGTAAGAGAGCAGCCGCTGGAAATCGACTATCTGCTTCTCGCCTCGCCGGATGTAAAGCTCCCCAAAGCGGATGCATCAGCCGGGGATAAAGTCGTGCATGAGGTATCGTCCTTCTTCTATTCTTTTTTTGAAGACTACGATACGATCGGGAACACGGAAGACTCAGGGGAAGCCATCACCGTATGGATCGGGACGGGGCGCGACCAAGCGCAGGTGTTGAAGGCGATGATCGACGACACGTTCACGCCGCTCACTGACATCGGAGTCAATCTGAAGCTGGTCAACGCGGATGTGCTGTTACGGGCTTCGCTGGCGGGAGAAGGACCGGATGTGGCGATGCAGGTCGGAAATGAGGTGCCGGTCAACTTCGGTATGCGGAACGCAGCCGAAGATTTGAGTAAATTCCATGATTACGAATCCGTGGTGAAGCAGTTCCGGGACAGCGCCATGGTTCCTTACCAATTTGAGGATCAGGTCTTTGCTTTGCCGGAGCAGCAAATTTTCAACATGCTCTTTTACCGCAAGGATATTCTGGAGGAACTGAATCTGGAACCTCCGCAAACGTGGGACGACGTATATGCGATGATCCCGGTCCTGCAGAAGCATCATATGGATCTGGCGCTGCCGATTGCGCAGACGACGGGAGTGCCCGTGCTGGAAGCCAACCGCACCTTCGCCATGCTGCTGTATCAGCATGATGGGTCCTTCTATCTCAATAACGGTGCCAAAAGCGGTCTGGATACGGAGATTGGACTGAGTGCATTTAAGAAGTGGACCGACTTCTACACCAGCTATAAGCTGCCACTGATCTTTGATTTTCCGATGCGCTTCAGGACCGGCGAAATGCCTGTGGGCATTCAGGACTACACCTTCTACAATTACTTAACCGTATCCGCCCCGGAGATTAAAGGATTGTGGGAATTTGTTCCCGTTCCAGGAACGAAACAGCCGGACGGCACGATCCGCCGTGACGTCGCCAGCGGTGGCACAGCAGCGGTCATGCTCAAGCAGGCCAAGAACAAAGATGCGGCTTGGGAGTTTATGAAATGGTGGGTCAGCAAGGATACTCAGGTTCGATTCGGAAGAGAGATGGAGGGGCTGATGGGAGCTGCGGCTCGTTATCCTACTGCCAATATCGAAGCGCTTCGGGAGCTGCCATGGCCGGAGCGGGATTACCGCAATCTCGAAGAGCAGTGGCAGTGGGTGCAGGGTGTGCCTGAAGTCCCGGGCGGATACTTCACAGGAAGACATTTGGACAATGCTTTAAGGGAAGTCATCAACAACGGAACGAACACGGCGGATGCCTTATACGATTACGTACAAGAAATCGATTATGAAATCAGGGAAAAAAGAGACGAGTTCAATTTGGACTGAAGGGACTAGGGGTGATCCTTTTGCAAGAAACGAAAATAGCGGCCGGGGCCACAGCACAGCCCCAGCCGAAGGGCCGTCCTGCAGGTCTGGATAGTAAGTGGGGGCTGTTCGCCAAGGATATGAAGAGGGATAAACACCTGTACGTCCTTCTGGCTCCTTATATGACGTTGTTTCTATTATTTACGGTGCTCCCGGTCGTTATCTCCATTTTTTTCAGCTTCACGCATTTCAATATGCTTGAATTTCCCCGCTGGATCGGTTGGGAGAACTATTCCAAGCTGCTGTGGAATGACGATGTGTTTCTGATCGGCCTGAAGAATACGCTGATCTTTGCCGTCATTACAGGCCCGGTCAGTTATATTGCCTGTTTCGTGTTTGCATGGTTGATCAATGAGCTGAATCCGAAGGTCCGGGCATTTATGACACTCGTGTTTTTTGCTCCTTCGATTTCGGGCAACGTCTTCTTTATCTGGCAAATTATTTTTTCCAGTGATTCGTACGGCATCATTAACGGTTTTCTGATGAAGATCGGAGTCATTTATGAGCCGATTCAATGGCTTCAGGATCCGCAGTATATGCTTCCGATCATTATTCTGGTTCAACTGTGGCTAAGCCTGGGCACCAGTTTCCTGGCATTCATCGCCGGCTTGCAGACGGTGGACCGCACGCTGTATGAAGCGGGTGCCGTGGATGGCGTAAAAAACCGATGGCAGGAGCTCTGGTATATTACGCTGCCCTCCATGAGACCGCAGCTCATGTTCGGTGCTGTCATCCAGATTACGGCTTCCCTTGCCGTCGCCGATGTTGCAATGGCACTTGCAGGCTTCCCAAGCGTGCAGTACGGAGCGCATACGATCGTTACCCACCTGGTGGACTATGGCACAATCCGGTTTGAAATGGGGTATGCCTCCGCCATTGCTACCGTGCTGTTTATTCTGATGCTGGGTACGAATCTGGCCGTTCAAAAGTTGCTCAGGAGGGTGGGGGAGTAGGCGAAATGAAATTAGCCATTCGTGCCAAAAAAAGAGTGAACCGATCCTGGCAGGTCGACCTTATGCTGTTTCTTGTGCTGGGCGTATTCGGTGCTTTTATGGCGATACCGTTGATTTATGTCATCAATAATGCATTTAAGCCGCTCGATGAGCTGTTCATATTCCCGCCTACGTTGTTTGTGAGGAACGCCACGTTTGAGAATTTCTCGGATTTGTTTCAAGTCATGAAAAACTCATGGGTTCCCTTTTCGAGATACATTTTCAATACGTTTTTCATTACGGCGGCCGGCACCGTAGGACATATTTTGCTGGCTTCGGCGGCCGCTTACCCGCTGGCGAAGCATAAGTTCCGCGGCCATAAAGTCTTGTTTACGATCATTGTGCTATCGCTTATGTTTTCCCCGCATGTGACGGCCATTCCGAACTATATGATTATGTCTACCCTGGGATGGATCGACACCTACAAGGCGGTCATCATTCCGGCATTTGCCTATCCGCTTGGCTTGTATTTAATGAAGCAGTTTATGGAGCAAATCCCGGATGCCCTGCTGGAAGCCGCCAAGATCGACGGCGCCAGCGAGTACCGGATTCTATGGCAGATCGTGATGCCGCTCGTGAAGCCGGCCTGGTTAACGCTGCTGATCTTGATGATGCAGATGCTGTGGGGCACGGACGGAGGAAGCTTTATCTACAGCGAGCAGCTGAAGACCATGCATTACGCCATGGGTCAGATTATTCAAGGCGGGATCGCCCGTGCAGGGGTCGGAGCTGCAGTAGCTGTGGTCATGATGTCCGTGCCGATTGTGACGTTTATCATTTCTCAAAGCAATGTGATTCAGACGATGGCTTCGTCCGGCATGAAGGACTAAAGCGATGGAGGCGTTTAGGTTTGAAAATAAAACGATCGATTCTGATCTTTGCGGCTGTGATGATGTTACTCGGCCTAAGCCCGAATCCGGCTCAAGCGGCTCCGTACGAGGGATACACCTATTCGTACTGGGGTGAGGCCGTCCACTCGCCGATTGCATATCTCCCTCAGAGGACGATGACGGGACAAGAAATCGGTATCGGGCCATTAACGGCACCGAGCGATATGTTTGCGGCGCCGGATGGCAATCTGTATGTTCTAGATTCCGGAAACGGACGAATCGTGGTGCTGAACAACGAGTGGAAAGTCATCCGTCAAATACAGGGCTTCCAGCATGACGGCAGGAAGGACAGCTTTAATAATCCGGAAGGCATCTTCGTAACGGAGGCCGGCCATATCTATGTGGCGGATACCGAAAACCGGCGCGTGATCGAGTTGGGCCCCGAAGGGGATTTTGTGAGGGAGGTCGCGGCTCCTAAATCGGAAGTCATCAGTGATCATTTCGAATTCTTCCCTCGTAAAGTCATCGTGGATAAAGCAGGGCGGATATACGTGGTCGCAAGGGGCGTATTTGAAGGCATCATCGAATTCGACAGCGACGGCGTCTTTACCGGATTCATGGGAACGAATCGGGTGCAGTTCGATCCGGTGGATCTATTTTGGAAAACGGTTTCAACGAAAGAGCAGCGCGAGAAACTGATCCGGTTTGTCCCGACAGAATTTAACAATCTGGATTTAGACCGGGATGGGTTCATCTATACGACGACAGCGAGTGCACAATCTGAAGCTCCCGTTAAAAGGCTGAATCCGTCCGGCATCGATGTTCTTCGTGTCCATGAGTATTTGGGACCGATTGGCGACATAAGCCGATTGAGATCTGTGTTTATCGATATTGATGTCAGCGATAACGGTGTCTATCGGATGCTCGATTCAACACGAGGCCGGATTTTTACATATAACGAGGACGGTAATCTCCTGTATGTTCTCGGTCAGTTGGGCAGTCAAGAGGGTACCTTTAAAAATCCGGTTACGGTGGAGAGCTCCGGGGATCGAGTTTTTGTCCTGGATCACGATCTGGGGACAATTACGGAGTTCGCTCCGACCAAATTCGGCAGTTTGGTTAACGAAGCGAACGGACTGTACAGCATAGGCAAGCACGAGAAAGCGGCAGCATTGTGGAAACAAGTGCTGAAGCTGGATGCGAATTATGAAATGGCCTATGTCGGAATCGGCAAGTCGATGCTGCGCCAGGGCGAATACAAGCAAGCCATGACGTATCTGAAGCTGGGCAACGACAGAGAGTACTATTCCAAAGCATTAACGAAGTACCGCCGGGAATACATGCGTGAGAATTTCGGAACCATCATGACGGTGTTCATAGGATTGATCCTGGTTGGCCTTGGGGTTCGACTAGGATCGAAGAGAAGAAAAGGGACGGTGGAACAACATGGACTTTCTCAAGGAAGTTAAATACTCGTTTCACGTCGCTTTCCATCCCTTTGACGGGTTTTGGGACCTGAAATACGAGAATAAAGGCAGGCTCCGGATCGCTTTTATGATTCTGCTCGCCGTGACGGTGATGATGATTGTTAAACGCCAGTATGCCGGCTATGTGGTCAACTTTAATCACCCACTGAAATTGAACAGCTTCGATGAGCTGAAGTACATTGTTCTTCCTTTCCTGCTCTGGTGTATCGCCAACTGGTCGCTCACCACCTTGATGGATGGGGAAGGAAAGTTTAAAGAGATTATGATTGCCACGGGATATGCGATGCTTCCTTTAATCGTAGTCTCTCTGCCCAATATACTCCTAAGCAATGTGATCACACTTCGTGAAGCTTCGTTTTATTATTTGCTGGACACGGTAGCTTCCATCTGGTTTGTATGGCTGCTGTTTGTCGGCACCATGACGGTGCATCAATATACCGTTACAAAGACGATTATAACGATGCTTCTGACCCTGGTGGTCATGGGTGTCATTATCTTTTTGGGGCTGCTCTTCTTCAGCTTGATTCAGCAAATGGTTAGTTTTGTGTACACCATCTATCAGGAACTTTCATTGCGAGCATAGAAAGGGGGAGCCAAGCGGTGAAGAGGAGACTTTCGATTGTCGTAGCCGCAGCATTGATCGGCTGCTTGCTGATTTCCCAAGGCACCCATAGTGTAGAGTCTGCCTCGGAAGCGGTGTCTAAGACCAGCTCCGAGATCGATCCTGCACCGGTATCTGAGTCTGGCATGGGCTCACGGACAGAGGAGGAGGCCTCTTACTCCTCAGACACCCGGCGGATCGTCGGTAACGGGGCAGAAAGCAGCATCGCCGATCAGACCCAAGAGGCTGCGCCGGAAGGGATGGAAGCGGTGGCCGAGAATGAATTTTTGGTGCTGTATGTCAACCCGGACACGACGGAAATTGCTGTGCAGGACAAAAAAAACAATGCGATCTGGTATTCCAATCCGCAAGACCGTGAAGAGGATGCGATCGCAACCGGCTATAACAAAGCCAAGCTGAACGTGCAATTTGAATTATCCTATTTTGACAGCTCGGGTAATTCAATGAAATACGACAACTACACCCACAGTGTTCAAAACGGCCAATTTGTCATGGAGAAGAAGGATGACGGATTGTCCATTGTCTATACGCTGGGAGAGGTCAAAAGCGACATGGACGCGATTCCCAAGTATATCAGCGAGGAAAGGTTTCAAACCGTCATTCTCGATAAGATTGAGGACCCTAAGGATAAACGGGAAGTGGAAAAGCGCTTTAAGCATGACGAGAAAAACAAACGTTACGAACGAAGAGACTCTTCATTCAAAGGCGTCGGATTGAGTAAGGTAACCCAAATCTTCGATCACATCGGTTATAACGAGGAGCAGAGAGCGATCGATGAAGAGGCTTATGGTGAAGCGACCGCGGGCAATGTGAGTATTGAGATCCCTCTTCAATATCAGCTCGATGGAGAACGGTTTACAGTGACTATAGCGGCCGAGAACATCGTCTATCCGGAAACGTTGAAGATTCAATCGCTTTCCCTGCTTCCGTTCTTCGGGGCGAGCGGACTTACGGATGAAGGCTACACGCTTGTGCCGGATGGATCAGGTTCCCTTATTCGTTTCAATAATGGAAAGACCTATGTCAACCCGTTCCGGACGACGCTGTACGGCTCCGATTCGGCTATCAGTCAGCCTATGAAGATCCAAAAGGAGGTGGCCGCGAGACTGCCTGTTTTCGGCATGAAATATGAGGATAAAGGATTCCTTGCCGTTATACAAAAAGGGGATGCGGTCGCCGCTGTGGAAGCGGACGTCAGCGGCAGACTAAACGTCTATAATACCGTTAATCCAAGCTTCACCCTTCATAATCAGGAGGAGGTTACTCTGACCAACGGGTGGCGTTCCAATACGGTGAAAAGGTTCCAAGCCGAGCCTTTCCGGGGCGATATTGTCGTCAGTTACGGGTTCCTTGGTGCAGAAGAAGCCAGCTACTCGGGTATGGCTGAGAATTACCGGAATTACCTGATCCAACAGACTAAACTGACCAAGTTGGGTGAAGAAGAGGGCGTTCCGTTTTACGTGGAGCTTGTAGGCGGCATTCCGAAGAGGAAGTTTTTCCTCGGGATTCCCTACAATTCCTATGAACCGCTGACGACCTTCGATCAAGCGGAGTCCATACTGACTCAAATGCTAGATATGGGGATTGGCAACATCAAGCTGCGGTACAAAGGCTGGTTCAATGAGGGCATCAACCATCATCTTCCGAAATCCATTGCCGTCGACAAGAAGCTGGGCGGAAAGAAAGGATTGGAGGAGTTGAAAGCTTATGCAAATACGAATCATATTTCGCTGTTCCCTGACGCCGCATTTCTGGAGACCGGCCCGGACGCGGACGGTTTTAAAAAGTCAAAACAGGCTTCCAGACTGATTACAGGTAAGCTGGCGCCTGTTTATCCATACCGGATCGCCGACTTCAGACAGGATGATGAACAGGAACCCGGCTATGTGGTCAGCCCGAAATCTTTACCAGGGATCATGGACGGCTTTTTAGCGGATTATCGAAAGCTTGGATTGAACGGAGTATCGCTGCGGGATATGGGCAGCCAGCTGAACTCCGACTTCAACCGTTCCGAGGTTATTGATCGTGAAGAGGCGAAGGGGATCGTCGTGAAGCAGCTGGAGCAGGTGAGCGGCACCGTGTCGGAAATCCTGGTAGAGGGTGGCAACGCCTATACCGCCCCCTATACGCAGCATATTGTGAATGCGCCCATCACAAGCAGCGGATTCAATATTACCGATGAGTCCGTTCCGTTCTTTCAGTTGGTGTATCACGGCTACATTCATTACACCGGAAGTGCCTGGAACATGGCCGAGGATCAGGATAACACGCTCAACTTCCTGAAGGCGCTCGAAACCGGCGCTGCGCTGCATTATACGTGGTTTTACGCCGATTCATCGGCCATTAAGATGACGGAATTCGATGAATTGTACTCCGCCGATTACCGGAACTGGATCGATGAAGCCGCCCAAAAATATCAAGAATTAAATGGTGTCCTTGGTGATGTTCAGGCTCAAACCATGAAAGATCATCGAAAGCTCGCCGATGGCATATACCAGACCACCTTCGAACAAGGCAAAACGATTGTCGTTAATTATAACGATAGAGCCGTGATCGTGGACGGCATTACGGTAGAAGCGAAGAACTACTGGGTTGGAGGTGAATCGCAGCGATGAGGTTCAAGAGGCTGTCCCTGGAACAGAAAAATAAATACTACGGGCTGTACTTCATTCTTCCTTGGTTTATCGGCTTTTTGTTCCTGTTTTTCATTCCGCTGCTGTCCTCGCTCAGGTACAGTTTCAGCAACCTGAAAGTTACGAATGACGGCTTCAGCCTGGATTTTGTCGGGTGGACCAATTTTCGAGAGGCCTTGTTTTCACACGAATCCTATGTGCGGTTACTGACGGAATCCGTAGTGAATATTGCGGTCAACACACCGCTGGTCATTATTTTTAGTTTGTTTTTTGCGGTTCTCCTCAATCAGAAATTTAGAGGGCGGGTACTGGCCCGGGCCATCTTCTTCCTTCCCGTCATTCTGGCCTCAGGGATTATTGCCAGCATCGAGAATGGAGATTTGATGCAGTCTGTGGTTCGCAGCGCGAACGATACGACCGGCGGCGGATTGTCGATTATGAAAAATCTGGAACTAACCGTCCTGCTTGTCGAGTCCGGCATGAGTATCACATATGTGGAGTACTTGACCGGGGCGGTCAGCCGAATCTATGAGATTGTCAGTCAATCCGGCGTTCAGATCCTCATTTTCTTGGCAGGGCTTCAGTCCATTTCTCCGTCTTTGTATGAGGCGGCGAAGATCGAAGGGTCGACCGGATATGAATCTTTTTGGAAAATCACGTTTCCCATGATCAGCCCGCTGATTCTGACGAATCTGGTGTATACGATCATTGACAGCTTTATCCGTGATGAAACCAGCCGTCTGGTGGTAAATACAGCCTTCCAGAAGTTTGAATTTGGCCTGAGCGCAGCGATGGGCTGGATATATTTTGCTGTCATTGCGCTTGTGCTGTTGATTACAACAGCGTTGGTGTCACGTAAAGTCTTTTATCAGGATTCGTAGTCTAAGAAGGAGGAGTAACATGAAGGTGGAAACCGCAGTGCAGCAGCCGGTGGAGGAAGCTCGGGCGCATCGCATGGCGACCGCTGCTTATTGGGTCGGATTTGCAAAAAAATGGTCATGGAACCTTGTTCGGTTTGTGCTCATTTTCGGCATATCGTTTGTCATCATTTATCCGATCCTACTAAAACTGTCCATTGCGTTCAAAAGCATGGACGATTTATACGACTCCACGGTCATTTGGGTGCCGAAAGAGATTACGCTTGATAACTTCAAGCTTGTATTCCAGGCGATGAGCTACCCGAAAGTTCTGTTAAACACAATGCTTCTATCCTCCGGGGTAATGCTGCTGCAGACGATCACTTGCGTGCTGGCTGGATACGGCTTTGCAAGAATCAAGTTCAGGGGAAGCGGGCTATTGTTCGCAGGAGTTGTGTTTACGATTCTGGTGCCTGCTCATACGATTATGATCCCGCTTTACCTGAATTTCAAAAATTTCGATTTCCTCGGATTGATTGAGCTGATCACGGGCAGACCTGCCAATCTGATAAATACGTACTGGCCGTTTATCATCTCATCTGTCCTCGGCATGGGGGTGAAAACCGGATTGTACGTCTATATTTTCCGGCAATTTTTCAGAGGGATTCCGCGGGAGATTGAAGAAGCCGCCTACGTAGACGGAGCCGGTTACTTCACCACCTTCCGCAGAGTTATTCTGCCGAATGCAATCCCGTCTATGGTGACAGTCATGCTGTTCTCGTTCGTATGGCAATGGAACGATTCTTTCTTTACGAACATGTATTTGAACGAGCCAAAGGTGATGTCGTCCATGATGTCGTCTTCCGGATATGCCATCGCCACTTATCTTAGCGGCGGAGGACAGGGTGAAATGACGTCGTACGTGCAGGATCCGTTCTTTATGTCCATGATGATGAACACCAGTGTCTTGATGGCGATCCTGCCGCTCATTATTTTATATGTGTTTGTCCAAAGACATTTTGTAGAAAGCGTTGAACGCTCAGGTCTGGTCGGATAAGGAGAGGTGGATGAAAAGAAAATTGATTATAATCACACTTGCGGCTTTCACTACAGTCCTTGGTGTATGTTTCGGTCTTGCCAAAGAACGCCAGGATAAATCCGGCAGTCCCAAGGAGACGGAGGTGCCAGCGGTTCAGCAGCCGGTTCCACGGGACGCCATGATAACGGTTGATGCTTCTGTCCGTTACCAAACGATCGATAACTTTGGCGCATCCGATGCCTGGTCGATAGATCCGCTCGGCAAGCATTGGACCGAGGATAACAAAAATCGGGTAGCAGACCTGCTGTTTTCAAGGGAAAGGGGGATTGGCTTGACGGCATGGCGCTTCAATATCGGCGCAGGCAGCGCGGAAACGGATCAGGAACGGATTCCTGATCCCTGGCGCCGGGCGGAAGCTTTCAAGATGTCGGAGGAGGGCAGCTACGATTGGAGCAGGCAGTCCGGACAACAGTGGTTTCTGCAAGCGGCTAAAGCACGGGGCGTGGATACGCTGATCGCTTTCGTGAACAGTCCGCCGGTCTGGATGACGAAGAACGGACACGCCAGCCCGGACTCGTCCTCAGGGTCCACCAATCTGAAAGAAGGCTATGAGGACTTATTCGCGGCATTCTTAATCGATGTATTGGAGCATTTTCAACAGGAAGGCCTTGCCTTTCAGTATATCAGTCCCATCAATGAGCCAACCTGGGATTGGAACGGGGCGAGGCAGGAAGGGAATCGTTATAACAACGATGATCTGAAGCGCGTCATTCTCGCCTTGCATCGGCAGTTACAAAAAAGCGGCCTGGATGCCCAGATTAGCGCACCGGACGGCGTGGAAATTTCGGCGCTGCTGGATGACGAATATTATCAGATGTTTGCAGGTAGCGGGCAATATACAGGTGGTTTCAACGGCTCCGGCAATGGTGAGTATCGGGAGTATATTAAGCATTTGCTTGGGGACCCCGAACTCAAAGAAGCGGTCGGCAATAAGATTGCCTCGCACTCTTATTGGTCCGATTACAGTAAATCAGGAGACGACCGGTTGGGCCGGCTTAGAGAACTTCTGCAGGAAAATATGAAAAAGTATGACCCCGAAGCGAAATATTGGGTGACGGAATATTGTATCCTGGGCGATTACGGTCCCGGCCGTGATCTCGGCATGGATCCCGCCCTGCATGTGGCGCGTACGATTCATTATGATTTGACGATGGCGAATGCGGCCGCATGGCAGTGGTGGACGGCGGTATCCAAGGTGGATTATAAAGACGGCCTGATCTATACCGATTTTAATGAAGCTGGAGATGAACAGAATATTCTGACATCCAAAATACTGTGGACGCTCGGCAACTACAGCAGATTTGTCCGTCCCGGCGCAAAGCGCATATCCTTAACGGGTCTGGACGAACAGGCGCGGAGCGGTCTGCTGGGCTCGGCTTACATCCACGATCAGGAGCAGACGGTGACGATGGTTTTTGTGAATGACAGCGAAGAAGAGAAGCATATTCAGGTTTCGCTGGAAGGCTGGGACGAGGCCCGTTCGATCTCGGCGATGGAGTACTACGTGACATCGGCTGATCATGATCTTGCTAAGAGAAGGGACGTCCTGGTGCGGGACGATCATACCTTGGAAGCTGTTATTCCTGCGAAATCGGTGGTTACTATGACGGGTGGAGGAGCAGGGGGCGGGGGTTAAGGCAGTGAAGTGGAAAGCCCGCCAATAAGGGAATAGCTTTACGATAAGTAGAAATCCCACCGATCAGGGTTGGGACGTCTTTGACCTGATAATGAAACGGATTTCATGTAATGGGTTTCGATTTAAATGTCTAAAATAACGATTTCGATGTTACGAGTCCGCAGATAAATATAACAGAAAGTTGGAACATGCCATGTCTTACAAGCTGGAATACGACCATAAAAGTTTTATTTTGAACGGGAAGAGGGAGTTTTTACATACCGCATCCATTCATTATTTCCGATTTCCACAGGAGGAATGGCGGGAAGTGCTGTGGAAGGCGAAGCTGGCGGGCGTGAACTGCATCGATACGTACTTTGCCTGGAATGTGCACGAGCCGACTCCCGGAGCATGGGACTTTACGGCGAACCGCAACTGCGGGGCATATCTGGATCTGTGCGCGGAGCTGGGGCTTCATGTCATTGCACGCCCTGGCCCGTTCATCTGTGCAGAGTGGGATTTTGGCGGGCTGCCGGATTGGATCGCAGATCAGGGAGAAATGGAGTACCGGTCTGCAGATCCTCGGTTTCTGCATTATGCAGATGCCTATTTCGATCAGGTTATCCCAATGATATCAAGCCGTCAGTCCACCCAGGGAGGATCCGTCATCCTGGTTCAAGTGGAGAACGAATACGCTCATCTGAAGAGTGATGAAGACGGCCGGGAGTACATGGAATACTTGAGAGACGGACTGATCCGGCGCGGCATTGAGGTACCGCTGATCAGCTGTGAGGGCGGCGTTGAAGGTGCCATTGAAGGGGCGAATTTCTGGTCGGGTGCGGACGTCCATTACTGGAAGCTCCGGAAGAAACAGCCGGACACGCCCAAGATCGTCACGGAGTTTTGGACCGGGTGGTTCGAGAAGTGGGGCGGGGCAAGAACGGATCACAAGACGCCTGCGATGTTGGAGGCACGGATGATGGAAGCCATTCGAGCCGGTTTTACCGGTATTACGCACTATATGTTCTGCGGGGGGACAAACTTTGGAGACGAGGGCGGACGTACGGTAGGTGGTGACGATGTATTCATGGTGACCTCCTACGATTACGATGCTCCGCTCAGCGAATATCTTGGCTTTACGCCGAAGTACGGCGTGGTCAAGCGGATCGGAGGATTCATCCAGACGACAGCTGATTTCCTGCTCGAATCCGAAGAATGCGAGGCGGACGTGCGCGTGAACGGGAAGGCCACCGTCCGGATCCGCCGGCACGGCGGCACCTCCATGTATTTCGTGGAACAGCACGGGAATGAGAGAGGGGATGTTTATTTTACCGACGAAGCCGGCAGCACCTACATGGCAACGGTAAACCCTGGACAAATCGTGCCGGTAACGGTAAACCTGCCGATTCTGTCCGGGTGGAAGTTGTCCTATAACTCGTTCTTCGGCGGATTTCACACAATTGATGGCACACCTACACTGATTGTATTCAGTGACAGCGGACAACGAAGCTGGCTTCGGGTCGAAGCACCGGGGGATCTGTCGGTAAACGCTCCCGCATCAGCACAGGTAAACAACATGGAGCAGAAGAGACTGGCCGAAATGGACCTGTGCCACTTTGACCATCCTCAGAACATTGATCTCAGCAGCGGGACTCAATCCCTGCACATTATCGTATTATCGACATCGGTGATGGACCGGACCTGGTGGAATCTGAACGGCGATCCGACGCTGTACATCGGGGCAGACGGGTTCGAACCAGTGGAGGAGGGAGCCGGGATTTGGTACCGTCCGGGACAGGATTCCGTTCTCGTCCGTTGGGGCGGCCTGAATGGAACAAAGTCGGACCACGGCTTCAAACAAGGGGGCACCCGCCATATTCTGAAGCAGCAGACTGTACATCCAGAGCTGCCGGAGTGGGGGCTTTGGGAAGTGATGCAGGAATCCCCTTATCCTTCCGCACAAGGCGGGCATGGGACTGGAGCTTTAGTTACCGATGCGCCTTCCGGCATCCGAGGCCGGGGAAGTGTATGGTATACAGCCAGGGTCCACAGTCCGGAATCATGCTCAACCACGATGGTACTGCCGCATACCCAGGATCCGGTCCGGATATATGTGAATGGACAGGAGGCGGGCACGCTGAAATCCTCATTTGGAGGAGCGGTGACGGTCCCACTGAAATCCGGGGATAATGAAATTTCGCTGCTTTCCCAGCATATGGGGCGCTTTAACTTCTCCTACTATTTGGGAGAGCCGAAAGGGGTTCACGGCCCGGTATATAGGGATGGAAAGACGGAGGATTTCCGGTACGGCTGGAGCACAGCAGACGGCAGAGCTGTCCACCTGGATCAGGTGAATCGAGACCTTGCGGATGGTGAAATTCTCCGGAAGAGCTTTAGAAAAGACGGATATGATGGCTTCCGTCTAGTCGGTTCTCTCAGCGAGCGCATGTCTGTTAACGGTCGAAACATGGACATGGGGCTTTACCGCAATTGGTATCGGATTGTCTCTCTGGATCTCACTCCGTATTTGATCGACGGTGACAATGTAATCGAGATGGCGTACACTTCATCCCCGGTTGCCCGTCTGGACCTGCTTGGTTACCGGAACGATCGGTGCATTGAAGAGTGGGAGCAGCGTCCGGTCACGGTTCCGGCAGTCAACCGGGCCTGGACCCCGGCAGGAAACGCGGATGTGTCCGGTCCTGCCTGGTACCGCAGCCGTTTTGCCAAACCGGTCATACTGGAAGGCTTGCTTGTTAAGCTGAAGCTCCGGCTGACGGGTTTAAGTAAAGGCAGTTTCTGGGTCAATGGACAGCCTATGGGCCGTTATTGGGCGATTGGCCCGCAGGAGTATTATAAAGTGCCGCTGGCGGTGCTATGTGAGGAGAATGAGATTTTGTTTTTTGACGAGGAGGGACGCTCCCCGCATCAGATCTCATGGGATTGGGAGGATATGTGCCAAGTGCTAGTGCTTCATAACCGGTATGCAGAGACTGCGCTCGGCAGAAACCATCCTAAATAATATGGTAGAAGAACAAAGGAGAATGCCGATGAGTTGGCCATCTAAATGGCACTCTAGGCGTTCTTTTTTGATTTCTTTTAGGACTATTGGAGATAAAGATCTTGTAATTTTGTGCAAAAAGTTTCAGTTCACTGAAAATGATAGGATTCATAAAAAAACACCAACCTTCTCGTAAACTTCTTACGATAAGCATAGCGTTTAGCTTTTTAACTTAGCTTGATGCCCATGTGACGCTACCCTTAAAATCATAACCATCTTTTGTACCCGTATACCAATCAACAATGATTAACTTGCCGTTTACATTACGTACAAGAAACTCAGTAACTTCACCACGACTACCCACAGTCTTATTCATTTCCACAGGTAATTTTAAATAGAGAAAACCTCCATCCACATCATCCGTATACTCCACTTCCCAAGCACCAATCTTAACATTTTGCACCTTATCATTAAATTGGGCATTCACATCATATTGGGATTGAATTTTCTTTTGCATATACTGTTTAAGGTTTTCGTTATCTATAAATGTATCCAATTCAATATTCGTGCCGTTCCAGACCGCTTTATAATAGTCAGTCAGCGCTCTCACACACATTTCATAAGCGGTTTCAGAATCCTGAATAGATAGTTTCCCTTCATTTTTAGCTAAATATCCGGGGGGATCTTGTAATACATTCAGTTCAGTGCTGGAAGTAATTTCATTGTTTATAGCACGATTTTTGCTGCTATCTTCCGAGACTACCGGTGCACATGCACTCAGAGTAAATAAGACTACTAACAGATAAGTAAATTTCATTGTATTCCCCTTATTTCTAATAGAATAGATATTTAGATGCTACGATTACTGTTAAAAATATATTAACACAATTCGTCGTCAATCTTCCCACTTCCTTATCTAATGGACTTGAAAGTACTTAGATTAAGATTTCTTCCCTCTAACAATTAGAATAGAATGTCAAGATACACCACTACAACCCGAAGATTATAATGGTGTACCACGGATTTTAATATTTAGTTGTAATAACCTTTCAGCTTTATAAGCCTTTTAGCATCACCTGGGTATATCGTCTCCGCTTTTTGGTTATTGTTATAGCTACCTACAGCACTAGGCCCAGTAACCAATGCTCCTACAACGAAGCTGTTGAGAAGCTATGCAGAAAATGTAGGTATCCGCAGAGATTTGGAGCTTAATGGAGTATCACACCTTCATCCCTGCTGCTGCCGATATTCGAGTGGGGTTAGGCCACAGTGTTTTTTAAACACCTGTGAGAAATAAGAGAAGTTGGAATAACCCACCTTGGATGCAATGAGATGAACCGGTATATACGTGCTCGTTAGCAGCGACTTCGAGATTTCCATTTTCCGCGTGATGATAAAGTCGTTCAGAGATATGCCCTTCGCTTTCTTGAACAAGCGAGATAAGTATTCCGGGTTCAGATAGATGGCTTCGGCTACTTCCGCCCGGCTGAAGTTCTTCTCAATGTTCTGATTGATATAATCAATGGCCCGTTCGATGGGGGATAGGGCATGGTGAGCCTCTCCGGCATGCTCTTGAACATAATCAAGCGTGAAATTGACCAGGTCGATCATTTTATCCAGTGATGTATAAGCTTCGATATAGTCGGCATAAGGATATTGCTCAAAAAAGATATCGTTCACTTCGAGCTTCAACTGGTTAACCGCTGTCAAGAAAATTTGGATATAGTCCTGATGAAACCTGGCCAGAAATTCAGCAGACACAATCCCCAGCTGCTTTTGCTGAAGGAGGTAGCTATGGATCTGATCCCGCACGGTCTTGATGCTGTTATGGGATATGAGCAAGGACCAGTTCTGCATGTTGGGAAAGGAGTAGGAACTATCCTTGATCTTGTTCAGATGCTGCATCGTAAAGACTTTGCTGTATAAAGCGACATTTTGCTGCCGCATATGGCAAAGTGCTTTATAGTGCAGTTTAAGCTTCTCGGGCTCCCCGATATCCGAAATATAGCATGCTGCTGAGCAGCCGAGCTCATTGTGTGCCATGTCGATAAATTGCTTCATCAATTCCGAGATGGGGGCATCGAATACACCCTCCGTATAAAGAAGTGCCAAATAATTCACCTGATCCAGCTGCACGAACAGCAGGTCGAGGTTATAAGAATCTATGAGCTTCGATAGGATACTTCTCAGCTCATATTTTATGGTCTCTTTGTTCGGATTCGATTTCGTAAGCTGGATCAGAATGGAACCGAATTGGGCGTGAGCAGAGACGGAAATATGGATATTACTCAAATCCCGCAGCAGCTGCTGCGGATGCATTCGGGAATCAAGCATAAAGCTGCGAACACAGTTCTCCAGCAGTAATTCTTCATTTTGCCGCCAATAGGCACCATACTCATAAATTTGCTGCATGTGGGTATTGGCATGAATCTTATGGATCGCACGCTCAATGGATCCTTGAATATCTTCGTACCTTGCAGGCTGGAGAATATAATCGAAGCAGCCAAGCTGAATGGCTTCCTGCGCATATTCAAATTCGGAATAAGAAGACAGGAAGATACACTCGATGGCAGGAAATTGAGCCTTTACCCATTTGAACAACTCCAGTCCATTCTCCAGCGGCATTTCGATGTCACACAGCATAATATGTACATGATGATGATTTAATAGCGTTCTGACTTCGTCCGGGCCATACGCGGGATACACATGATCGATATGCAGCTCCTGCCAATTGACCCCTGCTATAACTCCTTGCACAACATCATATTGATCATCCACCACTAGAACGTTCATAAGCTTCCTCCTTGTCTTGTATTCTTGCATGGATCGGGATTATGATTTCAGCAACCGCACCTTTCTCTGTGTTGAAAAAGGCAAGCATGGCCCGCTCCCCGTACAGCATGGACAAGCGATGACGCACATTGCTGATTCCGATATGGATATCCTTATAGAAGCTGCTGTCCCCATGATTCAGCTCCTGCAGAATCGAATCCGTAAAGCCGTCGCCATTATCCTGAATCGTGATATCCGCATAATCTCCATCGTCACTCTCCAGCAGAATCGCTTTAATCTCGACCCGCAGCTGTTCATTCGGCTTCGTTGCATATTTGATGCTGTTCTCCACGAAGGCCTGAATGGATAGAGGCGGTATCGTAAAATCCTTCAAGGCGCTATCGACGCTGTATTCGCACAGCGGCGGAACATGATGAGCAATTTGCTGAATCCGAATATAGTTCAGAACATGATCTACCTCCTGCTGAAGGGAGACGAGTTGCAGATTATCCTTGAAATTGTAGCGCAGGTGGTTGGATATCGCCAGGATCATATGCTGAATGCGCTCGTAACTTTGCTGCTGGGCCATCCCGTACAGGCTTTTCAAGCAGTTGAGAAAGAAATGGGGGCGAATTTGCAGCTGCAAATGCTGCAGCTCTGCCTTCTGCCGTTCAATCTCATGTTCATAGGCGACAATCTTCAAGTGATTGACCTGGGTTGTCAAATGGTTAAATGCTGCGCCGACCTGTTTAAACTCTTCGATGCGGTATTCTTCTCTTAGCTCCTGCGCTGAGCCTTTGCCAATGCTTGTCATCAGGCGATGCCAAGGAGAGAGGAGCGACCGGTTGAAGAAGAATAAGCTGATGATCACAAGTATAATGGTGAACAAGGACAGCGCGAACAATAGAGCAAGCCCTCCCTTGAATACATCCGGTTTCGGTACAGCAAAGATCAATTGGAGATCCGTGTTGTGAATGGGCTGGCTGATCAGGATAAAGTTGTTGTTAAATTCGCTTAATTGGAGCTCGTGGTCTGCGACGAATGGTTTATTCGTCAGCGGAGCCCCTTGGTTGTTGGCGTAAATAACCTCGGTTTCTTTTTGCACAAGATCCATCGAATGGATCCGATCAAAATCCACCATGACAGCGGCATACGTACCGTTTTTCCCGAGTAGTCTGAACAGATAAGCCTTCCCCTCGATTTCGAAAGCAAGCCAACCCACGTTATAATGGTTTTCGGATCGCTGCGTCAATGTACGCATATGCAGCCTAATGGCTTCTTTCGTTTCAAAACTGTACCCATTATCAAAAATATCCCGATAAGTATTATTCACTGTACTGTATATAAAAAAAGCGTTAGCCAAGTCATAAGAATTAAGAGCCGTATTGAACTGGGTCATAATTTCATGGGACGCAACATGAGCCCTAAGCGTACTGACAGGACTGTTCAGCGTTACATAGTTGTAATCGCTTACGGCAACGTTGGATAAAAAATTATCGATTGCACCCAGATCGTTTTGCAAATTTTGAGCATATAAAGCGAAGGATTGCTTGTTCGATTCGACAAATTTCGCATTAAACGCGTAATAGGAATAGAAGTTGAACGCGAGCAGCATCCCGATTAGCGGGAATGTAATCAGCAATAATGCGCGAAATATATTCATTTTAAATGAAGCGCTGTACCTTCTTTTCATGATTGGTCACCTAGGATTTAATATGTTCGTATATTATATCACGTAAGACATCCGATTCAGGTTGAACAAGTTATTTCCTTGAACGTCATGATTACAAAAAAAGGACAATAGGCCAGCAAGGTGATGAACATTCATGCTGTGCTTCTTGTCCTTTTTATGAGAAAGCAAGGTCTAACCTTTAACGGCTCCAACCGTAATCCCTTTTACGAAATACCTTTGGAAGAATGGGTACACCATCATAATCGGTAAAGCTCCGACTACAGCGATCGCCATTTTAATCCCTACGCTAGGCATATTAGATGCAATTTCACTAGCGTTGCCGCCAGCTCCGCCGCTTGCAAGGAATCTAACATCCTGCAGCATCGTATTCAGCATGTTTTGTACACTGAACAAGCTATGATCCGTTAAGTAATACAGACCGTTTCTCCAGTCGTTCCAATAGTTGAGTCCAATGAGGAGCGATAGCGTCGCGACCATTGGCAGCGACATCGGGAGAACAATGCGGAAGAGAATGCGAAATTCTCCGGCACCGTCGATTCTTCCGGCTTCAATGACTTCGTCAGGGATAGTCGTCGTAAAGTACGTACGCATCATGATGACATAGAAGGCATTGAGCAGCAGGGCGGGAATGATCAAAGCCCAAATTGTATTATCAATGTTTAAATAGCGGGTCCACATAATATAGGTAGGTACTAACCCGCCGTTGAACAGCATCGTGAAAAAGACGAAGAAAGCGAATTTTCCGCGATGCGGCAAATCCCTTCTGGAGAGAGGGTAAGCCAGCAATACGGTGATCAGCAAGCTGGTAACTGTACCGACAACCGTGACAAAGACGGTGATGCCGTAGGCGCGTACAATCGTATCGAGTCTTTCATACATGTACGCATAGCTTTCCAAACTGAACTTCTCGGGAAACAGCGAGTAACCGTTCCGGATCAGTGTGCCCTCATCGGTAAAGGAAGAGACGACTAGCAGTACAAACGGAAACAAGCAGAATATCGTAAACAAGAACATTAGAATATTCGCTATGATCTGAAACGCTTTACTATTATCAACCATGTTCGAAGCTCCTTTGCGTCAGAATAGCGCGTTCTCTTTGCTGAATTTAATAACAAGTCGATTGGCGATGTAGACCAGCGTGAATCCGACCAGCGATTGGTACACACCTGCGGCAGAGGACATGCCAACATCGTTCAATTTGATCAAGCCGCGATAAACATAGGTGTCAATCGTATTGGTAACATCGTACAGCGGACCGGAATCCATCGGTACCTGGTAGAACAGACCGAAGTCGGAATAGAATATCGTTCCGATTGCAAGCAGCACGAGCGTAATCATCGTCGGCTTCAGAGAAGGCAATGTGATGTGAACGATCTGCTTCCACCGGTTCGCCCCATCAATAACAGCAGCCTCATAGTAGCCCCGATCAATGCCGACTACGGTCGCGTAGTAGATGATGCAGCTATAGCCGACGGTTTTCCAAAGATGCACAATCGTCAAGATATAGGGCCAGTATTTCGGCTCCGTGTACCATGAAATGCTCTTCAATCCGAGAGGCTCCAGAATGGAGTGATTGATAAAACCGGACTCGGAGCTAAACAGGGCGAATACAAGATAACTTACGACGACAATGGAAATCAGATAAGGCAGCAGGATAATCGTTTGGTAGCTCTTTTTCCAAAACTTCGAACGAATTTCATTTAAGACAATGGCAATGGCAACGGCTAAGACAGTCCCCAGAATAATAAAAGCAAGGTTGTATCCCAGGGTGTTTCGGGTAATGATCCATGCTTCCTTCGTCTTGAAGAGGTATTCAAAGTTGCTTAAGCCTGCAAACGGGCTATCGATGATCCCTTTATTCCAGTTAATATGTTTAAACGCGATGATGATGCCAGCCATTGGTACATAGTTGTTGATAAGCAGGTAAATTAGGCCTGGAATCATCATGATGTACATGGGAATAAAGCGTTTATAACCGGTTTTTCCAGCTCTTTTTACCTTTGGTGCCGCCATGATGGCCATTCTCCTTTCAGCCAATAATCGAAAAAAGATTATTTATTGTTAGCAGCCCACTTATCAAGCTGGGATTGCTTCTCGGCAATAATGTCGTCAATGCCCGCATCCTTCAGTTCCTTCTGGAAGATCGGCAATGTCGTTTCAGGGTCAAGAACCCCGCACATCAAGGCCTCGTGGTATTTAGCAACGACATTGGACGCCGCAGTCATCTGGTTTCGTACACGGCTTGAATCAAAGGTGAAGCCGTATGCTGCAGAGCGGGTGGCCGTGTTGTTAAATTCCTTCTGAACTTCCCAATAATCTGCCGGGTTGCCTTTCCACACATGACCAATGGTTTGATTTGTCCAAACCCAGCCGCTAGTCGGGGGATATCCGCTGTTGCCGCCATTTACGCCTTCTGGGAAGTCGATCATGGATTGTCCATTCGCAGCATCGCCAACGGTTACATAGTGCTTATCCTGAATACCGTAGATCAGCAAGTTCACAATCTCAGGATCGGTGTACATCAAATTCAGCAATTTCATCGCCGCTTCGGGATGCTCACTTCCGCTGCTGATGGTCCAAGTAGCCATTTGCACATCAGAGGTTGTTGTATAAGGAGGAATGATTTCAGATACGACGATTTCCGTGTTCCAATTTCTCGTCTCCTGAACGGCAAATCCAGGCTTCAGGTTGGCAAATCCGCCAAATGCGCTGCCAGCTTTCATCAGCGTGCCGGCACTTTCCGTATTGTTAATCGCATCTTTCATGATCAGGCCGGATTGATACCATTTGTGCGTGCGTGTAACAAAATCTCTGTAAAACTCGGTTTCATACAAGTTGACAACCTTCAGTTCCTTGCCAAAATCCATCAGTACGCCAAGGTTGGTCATATCGTCGCCAAGCGTATCCCAGCCCCAGTTACGAACCAGCTCACCATTCGATGGAACGACAGGGATTACGTTGGGTTCATTCTCGCGGATCGTTGTCAGCGCTTCTTCCAACTGATCGAGTGTTTTGATATTGGCGTAATCGATGTTGTATTTATCCGCCAAGTCTTTTCTCATTTGGAAGCCATAGGCCTTGGCAAGGTCGCGACCTGTCGTAATACCGTAAATGTCATCACCTATGCGGCCGCTCTCGATGTACTCAGGCCCGATTTCTTTAACGAGGTCTTGACCATAGTTCTCGAGCAAATCGTTAAGCGGGATGATCTGACCGTTGTTGGCAACCGTAGCCAGTGGCGTCATGTAGATCGGAAGCAAGTCCACTCCCTTACCGGAGGCCAGCATCATTGTCGTCTGTTGTACGTAATTCCCGTACGAAATGTACGTGAGGTCCATTTCAACATTCAGCTTTTCTCTTGTGATTTCGTTAACGGCCTCCACGACCTCTGCGGTATCTTTCTTGTTATTGCCCATCATTACAACGTTGAGCTTCACGAGCTCCTTTTCTTTCAAATCTCCTTCAGCGACAGGTCCCGAATCGTTCTTAGCGCCGGATCCGGAATCTTTGCCTCCGCAAGCGACAAGGATTGAAAGCGCTGTTATAATGACCAGCGCGCATGACAATATTCGTTTCATTTTGACAACACCCTTCTCTAGTAGAATCATGTTTAATATCTTAGCAGACAAGGTGAACGCGTATCTGTAAAAATAATGTCTGAAATGATTGAAAAAATGACTTGTTGTCCGGAAAGCCGCAATTGTTGATTCCCCGTAAATAGGTTTGTGCTAGAATGGTGCAGGATCTAAGCCATAACTTAACATCGGAAATGAGGCGGATTAGGCATGACAAATCTGAAGGTTGCGTTACAGCTGTATACTTTGCGAGATTACGATCAGGAAGATTTCGCTGCGAAGATTATAAAGGTAAGGGAGGCCGGGTATGATGGCGTTGAATTTGCGGGATTTGCTGATATTCCGGCAGAAGAGATGAAGTCGTTGTTGGAGAAGGCGGGGCTGGAAGCCATGGGCAGCCATACGCGGATGGAGGAGCTCATGGATCGTCTGGACGAGGTTATCGCTTACAATCAAGTGATCGGCTCTTCCTACATCGTGATTCCGTACTATAAGATTGAATCCATGGAAGACGTACATAGCCTAATCGCGATCGTAAAAGCGATTGGCCCGAAGATCAAGGTAGCCGGTATGGAACTTCTATATCACAACCATTATCATGAGTTCACGAATGAGTTTGGGGAGAAACCGATTTTAGAGATGCTGCGAGAAGCAACAACCGAAGCGGAGCTCAGCTTTGAAATCGATATGTTCTGGACAACGCATGCCGACCGTGAACCCGTAGAAGTCATGGATACCTTCGGTTCGCGCTGCAAGACGGTTCACGTGAAGGATATGGTCAATAAAGAAGACAAAGAGATGACCGAGGTAGGAACGGGCCTTCTCGATTTGAAGGGCATTATCGAGAAGGCCAAGTCCTCGGGCTACGAGTGGGTCGTCATTGAGCAGGACCGTATCAAGATCGATGGCTATGACAGTGTCAAGATTTCGCTCGACCATGTGAAAGCAATGCTATAGGGGCGTTGGCTGGTGTCTGCTCAGGGTAAAATGTAAACGATACAAGGCCTCGAACGCTATGATACGTGCTAAAATAGAATCATCATACGCAGTTATTGGAGGTATCTTCATTGATCATTCAACTGGACCATTTTGAAGTGAATTCCGGACAATTGGTTGTCGCGGATCCGTGTTATGAATTAGATACGAGCATCATCATTATGGGTGTGGTGGAGCCAGCATTGAATGGAATGTGGGTCTCGGAAGTGGAAAAGGTAGAGATCCCGAATTGGGGGGAAGCCAACGCCAAGCTAACGGCTTACCATCAATCCGTTGCTGAACAAGGGGCATTCCTGGAGTGGATCAAGTGTCCTTTCGTGGCTGGGGTGGACAGCGGGCAGGCTGGGATTTTTGATATTCAAAAGTACCGTATTCCTGACGCGGATTCGACATCGGACAGCTCGGATACGGAATGGTATTATGCCTGCTGCGACATCACCGATAGCGGGGAAGAAGCGGGTGTCCTGGATGGAGGCGTCGTATCTCGTACCGGTATAGGCGATGGTGCTTACGGCGTGTATAAGGCCGTGAATGAGCAGGATCAGGTGGTTGGCGTAAAAATTGTGTTTATTAAGAGCTAGTTGAGTGTCAGTGAAACGAAATATGAGCAAGCGCAAACAGCCATAGAAGGTAACCCTTTTATGGCTGCTTTAGTGTAGGGATACACTGTGCTGCTAAAACTGAGGCTGTCACTGAACAAGAGGCAAAGCTGATTGGGGCTTCTGAACCATACTGGAGCATGAAAGGAGGTCGTCGACACGGCGGTTTGGGGAGGCAAAATGATCTTTGATGCCGATACCCAGGAGAAATTCGCCGCAGACGTCGCGGATTCGACTCCCACGGTTATAAGAAAGAGAATGAAACCGCAGATCAGCTGGCAGATCGGGGATATAGCATTGAAATGCTAGATGAAGTTAATGGTGAGAATCTTGATGCTGCAATGTCTTTATAGTTTACTATTAATAAAGTCATGGCTGCCGGAACCCGGCAGCCATTTAAAAGTGACAGCGCTTTTGCGAGGCAGGCTGTAGGAGAAAGATCTCCCGTTCCATTCCGCGCTAAAGGTCAGCTCCGCGGTTCCCGGATTGGCGGCGATCAGAACGAGAGAGCCGTCGGGATTCTCATAAGCCACGGTTTCCAATTTCCCCTCGTAACGGGTGGATGCGATCCGGACAGCACCGGAATCCACAAATTTGCTGGCATGCCCGAGGGCGTAATACTCCACGTTTTTCTCCACGTCTCCCGTTGCCGGATTCACCGTAACCACACCACGACAGTCCTCGCAGCCCCCGTTGGTCGGGCCCCCATCCGGGTCAAGGGCCAGGTTCCAGAACAGAACGGTTTTGGCAGCGTTGCGCGGCGCACCCATGATAAGATTGCTCATTTGCCAGCTCAAGTTATCGCCAAAGTCCGGGCTCCATTGTCCGCCGCTGCATTCCGTGAAATAGATGTTTTTGTCCGGAAAATCACTTTGAACGGCCGACATGGCCTCCGGTGAACCTTCATAACAATGGTACGCAGTCCCGTCGATGTAAGAAGCGGCCACGCTGTCTCCAAGCACTTTTCCGGCGTACGCTTCGCCAAGCTTCCAATTGTGGTCGAAAGCGATAATTTTAGTCCCGATCCCTTGCTGGATAAAGGCGGGGCCGAGATAATCCCGGATGAACCTGGCCTGTTCCTCGGCTCCCATGCTCATACTTGGGTAGTCCGGGGACGTGAACGCCGGCTCGTTTTGAATCGTCAGGCCATAAATCGGAATTCCTTTTGCCTCATACGCTTGAATATATTTCACGAAATAATCCGCATAGGCGGCATAAACCTTGGGATTGGTGTAATCCAGATACCAGCCGTTGTAGGTGTTCTCTCCATATTTCATCCACGGCGGGGCGGTCCAGGGGGTGCCCAGTATTTTGACCGCATGATTGTTCTTCAGCATGTTTTGCAGCAGGGAGACCACATCCGCATCCTTGTCTATGGAGAAATGCTCCAGACCGTAATCCGTTCCCGATTCTATATCATCATACGTATAGCTGCTCGGTTGGCCGTTTTCGTCCACGGAAAAATCGGAAGCGCCGATCGTATGTCGGACAAAGCTGAGGCGGATGCCGTCTTCCGTAAACAAGTCGCCAAGAAGGGAGCTCCGCTGAGCTTCGGTCATTTTATGGTTGATCAGATAGGCTGATGAGCCGGTAATCGCTGCGCCAAAACCGTCCATGGTTTGATATCGGACCTCCGGACTCACCTTGACGGTGAGCTTTTCCTCGCTTGACTCTTGGTTCGTGAATACGACCGGCGCCTTTTTGGTTAAAAGGTTGGTCTGGTCCCCCGTCGTTAGCCATACCTCGGCAGAAGTTTCGCTTCCCGTCCCGGACGGGACGGCCAAGGAGTAGAACAGCAAGGTGAGAACCAGCAGTGCGCTTAGCAGGATCCATTTGCGCCGCTGTGCGTTTTCCGGTTTCATCGCTCTGTCCGAATGGAGCTTGGTGCCGGCTTCGTTCTTGTCTTCCATTTTCCGTTCCTCCTTTCTCCTAAACAAAAAGTCCCGGGGCGAACAACGCCCCAGGCTGAAATATAGAATGAGTCGTATGATTTACTTGCCGGAGCCTTTAACGGTGACGCTGCCTGTAAGACGAATGTCGTCGGAGGCACTGCCCACATAAATCGGCACTTTTCCGGAAGGCATGACCCAGGCCTTTTTATTTTCATCCCAATAAGAGAAGGCCTTAGGATCGAGTTCAACCGTTACGCGCTGCTGTTTGCCTGGTTTAAGCTCGATTTTGGCAAAGCCGGCCAGCTGTTTGGACGGTGTATCTACGCTAGTTGGGAGTTTCCCGGTATAGACCTGTACAACCTCGGCGCCGGTTACAGCTCCGGTATTCCGGAGGTTAAGCGAGACTTCAATCGTAGAGTCCTGCCCGGTGCCTTTGGCTTTCGTCTTCAGGTTTTTATAATCAAAGTTCGTGTAAGAAAGACCGTGCCCAAACGCAAACGCCGGTTTGATGCCTTCTTTCTCATGACCCTTATATCCTACGTAAATGTCTTCGGAGTAATTCGCGTCTCCGTTTACCCCAGGGAACTGCTTTTCATCCGATACTGGAGTGGAACGCTCGTCGACAGGGAAAGTTACCGGCAGTTTACCGGATGGATTCACGTCGCCGAATAGCACGCTGGCGATGGCGTCGCCCTGTTCCTGCCCGGCATACCAGGCTTGCACAATGGATTTAACGTCATCTTTCCAGCCGTCCATCTGCACGGCTCTGCCGCTCATTTGAACCACAATCGTATTCGGGTTGGCCGCAGCCACCTTCTTGATCAATTGTTCCTGGTTATTCGGAAGATCCAGGTCGGATCGGTCAATGTAGCCTTCGCTTTCATAGGTGCGCGTCACCACGACGGCAACGTCGGATTTGTCCGCAAGATCAACCGCCTTCTGCATCTTCGAATCGGTCACCTCTTCCGGAGCTTCCCAGCCGAAGCGGACCAGTCCGCCAAAATCGCTGTCGCCATCTGTCCAATCCGTGCGGTATTCAATGCGCACGTTGTGGCTTTCGCCGGCTTTCAGCTGCACCGCCGCTTTCTCGGTAGCCACTTTCTCCCCTTTATTGTCGATCAGAAGCTTGCCGTCAAAATACAGCTTGCTGGAGCCGAAGCTCGAGAGCGAAAGGGTATATTCGCCGTCCTGCGGAGCCGCAATCGCGCCAGTCCAGCGTGCCGACATTCTGCCGTTCAAATCGCCAGGGACGGGAGTCAGTTTAGAGGACTGTCCGTTTAATCCGTCATAGTTATAAAAACCAAGGTTCATGTTTACTTGACCATCCGTGCGTACAACGGAAGGTTGGCCTTCAAGATTCGTGTTAATGAAATATTCCGCGCGAAGTCCATGCTCACCTTTAATCACATTACCGTTCTCATCAACGGGGCTCAGCAGCGAAGATGGAATGGCCGATGGCCCATTCATAATATCCGCTGTGGAAATCGGATCGGTACCGGCTGCGTAATTTACTTCAACGCCGCTTCCGGCACGTTTGCGGATGGCCTCCAGCGGGCTTACCGTATAAGTCGGCTTCACAAGCGAACTGCCGCCAACCGTTGCGTAGTTGTCCGCATCCGGACCGATAACAGCAATGGATTTCAGACTGCCTGCTTTCAGCGGCAGTGCCTTGTCCTTGTTTTGCAGAAGCACCATGCTTTCTTCGGCAATTTGCTGCGCTTTCGCGCCGTGCTCAGCTGCCGGAATCTGCTTATTTACCGCAGGGTGATCAAAAAGCCCTTTGTCAAACATCTGGAACAGAATGTTACTTACCTTCTCGTCAATGACGTCTTCACTAACTTCGCCCTTTTGAACGGCGTTCATGAGCTTAGAACCCCAAAATCCGTAAGGGTCTCCGGGTGTTTCCAAGTCGAGGCCCGCGTTGGCGGAAGGAGCCGTGCTCAAGTTGGCACCGTAGTCACTCATGACGAAACCATTAAAGTTCAGCTGGTCTCTGAGCATCGTGGTCAAAGCGTCTTTATTTTCACAGGCCGGTGTGCCGTTGATCTCGTTAAAGGAGCACATGGCCGAACCCAGGCTGGCTTTCTCGATGGCTGCGGCGAATGGACGCAGGTATACTTCCTGCATCGCGCGTTCACTTGCGATCGAGTTCACCGTGAAACGCTCGGTCTCCTGGTTGTTCAACAGATAATGCTTGGCTGTCGCGATAACCGGGTATTTTTGAACCGCATTGACATAAGCAACGCCCATCTTCGACTGAAGCAAAGGATCTTCGCCCATGGATTCAAAATTCCGGGAACCCCAAGGCAGACGGGCAATATCGAATCCCGGGCCGAGCAGGACGTTATGGGTGGTGTTGAAGGATTCATTGCCCACCAGGTCCCCGTACTCCGAGGCGGTTTTCGTGTTCCAGGTTGCGGCCAGCGCAATCGGAGTAGGGAGAGCCGTCGATTTTTTATCCTGAATATCCGGATTGGCGACCCGCACGCCGGTTGGCCCGTCGGCCATGGTCAGCGCGGGAATGCCAAGTCGTTCAATAGGGGCGTTATAAAACCCGTAATTGTTATTGACGTTGCCGGTAACAAAATCAATTTTCTCGGAAAGCGTCATGGCGTCAAGCAAAAGCTCTGTACGTTTCTCAGCGGATTGAGAGGTATCCATCCACGGACGCGATCCGCCGTCATTCGATTCTGCGCTTACAATCTGCAGCGGAGCGGCAGCGATGGCACCTATAACGGTAAGTGCAACTAGTTTAGAGAATAATCGAGATTTTAGCTTCAATGGTATAAACTCCTCCTTAATTTAGCGTTTGCCCCTGCATACGCCGTGCTATGTACTCAGATACATTCCTGGTCGCTTGATATTAAGTGATCAGAGGGGCGTAAAAATTGAGATCCCTTGCCCGGCCTTGACATCCTAAATTAAATGTTCTCCGATGTGATAAGTTGGATAATGGAGAATAGCCAGCAGCCTTCACCTGTTGATGGTGGCTGTAACATGCTGAATGATCTAAGGTGCTGGTGCCCCGTCAACCTGTATTGGGGGTTGCTGGATATAAGGATAAGCAAGACCGGGTGTCCATCCGATTGATCCGCGGCATCCCTTCTTGGGTGAACTGGTTAGCATCTCGGCAATTAGACTATCGTACTTTTTGAAAAAGTGCACCGACCATTTCCTGGATATTATTCCTTTATAAATGACAGCAGTGTCATAAATTTGGGTATAAAGATTACAAAAACGTTAATAATTAGGCCCCATTCCTCTTGAATTGACCTCGTCCGCTTTAGTCTGGCAAAGTGGATGTCGGTCTCTTGTCTTAGAAAAATAGGTCTGATTTATTTCAGAAAATTATATATATATTTCAGAAAATGGAATGAAAAGGATGGAGAAAATGCATTCAGCATTTTCGACGGAACCTGAATCCTATTATATTTAGAAGAATGAAAACTAAAATGAATATGGATGAGGGGTGTCACGATTATATTCATTTGAGAGAACCGACATGAAAAGGCTCATTCTAACTTGAACATGAGTTAGGAATGAGCTTTTTTTATACGTTAAATCCATGAAAGAATGATACAAAGCCTAAGCAGTCGACACGGCTATTTTCTGGGCCAGACGTTAAAGGAACTGATGTGCGATGAGTCAACGGGCGTCAAGTTGCGCAATACATCCGTGACGACCATCGCCTGGACGGCGTCGCATGGACGGCGTCGCATGGACGTATTCGCTTTATGACTGCATCAAGCATTTGGATGAACAAGAGGGTTAGAGCGTGCAGGAACGGCGAGGCGCTTGTCCTTAGGTTGCCAAATTCACCAAGCGCCTCACTGCTGCCTGGCTGTCCGGGCCGAATGCGTTATGCGTTATAACCGATTCTGTTCGCGGTATTTGGACGGACTCACGCCCATGTTCTTGGAGAAGACCCGGCTGAGGTACAAGCCGTTCTCATATCCGCAGCAGGTGGCGATTTGATCCAGTGTCATCTCGGTGTCCAGCAACAGCTCGGCCACCTTGCCGATGCGCAAGGAACGGACGAAATCCGAAGGGGCGATGCGGTACGATTTCCGGAGCCGGCGCGTAAACTGGACGGGGATGAGGCTCAGCGAATCCGACAGCGCCCTCATGGCTGAAGGGGGGATACGCGTTCTGGTAGATCCATTCCGCTGCTCGGACCATCAGTGCATCGTCCGCATTGGCCAGAAGTAGCAACTCTTCATGGAGTGGACTACCCTTTATTCAGCAGCCGATAGAGCGTGAGCGCCAATTGAATCTGGAATAGCTCGTCCGCGTTTTTTAAGTTGGAATTCAACAGCTCTTTGATTTTGTCGATGCGATAGATAAAGGTGTTGCGGTGGATGAACATCGCCTTGGCCGCTTCCGTCACGTTCTGGTTGTGCATGAAATAGTATTCCAGCGTGGAGATGAAGCTGGTGTTGAACGTTTGGTCATGGTGATGGATCACGCCAAGCGTATTGTGGAAGAACTCCTCCATCTCGGCAGGCTTGATATTGGAATCAAGAAAATGATAGACGGCATAGTCCTCAAAATGGGAGATGATCCGTATGTCTTTAAATCGCTGCATCAATCGCATGGCTTCCTGGGCTTCGAAGAAACTTCGATGCAGGGAAGAGAAGGTTTTATACTGGCTGCCGATGCCGATTAGAAACTGTGTTTTCTTCATTTCTCGGGTCAATAGCTCGACCAGTTCATTCGCGAAGGCCTTCGTTTCATGGACCGTCACCGGAGGTTTATGCTCGTTCTTCCCGACTAATATGATGATCTGCTGGCTTCGGTAGTAACACGTAAGCTCCCCCTTGGCTTTGCTGGACAAGCCGTGGATCAAATTGACGCACTTCTTCACCATATGCTCCAGCTCGTATTTGCGGTACACGATGTCCTTGTAGTTGTCCAGCATGGTCGGTTCGATATGGACAACCATGCAGTAATAGGTATAGTTGATATTCAGCCCATGCAAATCCGACTGCGAATGCAGCGTCTCGGTTGAGGTGATGCTGCCGGACAGCAGGTCGTCAAAGAAATCATGCCGGATTTTGAGCTTGACTTCCTCCAGCTCTTTCGCCTTCATGCGATCGAGGGCAAGAATGGTAGAGCCGTGCTCTAACGCCAAATTATCGACTTCGGTCAGCTTGCGAACAGTTTGGAAGATGACGATGTATCCGTACACATGGCTGGACACGGAGATCGGCATGATGCGGCATTTAAAGGTTTGATGCTTGTGATCGTAGTCGCGCTGGATCGATTTCTTGATTTCGCTTACGTATGTCGGGATAGCCTCGGTAAACTCGGACGGGAAGATGGGCCTGTTCTTCTGGAGCGACAAGAACTCATGCAGCGGCGTCTTATTATCCGGATGATCTGTATAACAGAGCAGATTCCAATCCCGATCGAGAATCAGGATCGGATTATGGACGATGTCGGCTAGCTCCGCCGAAATTTGTTCGATGCCGCCCCCTTCCAGCGGAATTTTGAACAGCGCATTATGCAGATCAAGCGATCTGCGATTCAGCGCGTCATAATCGGCATTGGTCTTCTCATTAATGATCGCGATCACCTTGGACAGCGTGTATTCAAAAGGGAGCTCCAGCAGCGGAAGCCCATACTTGTTCGCCAGATCGATCATGTTTTGCGGAATTCGGTCAAAATAGCGTTTCATTTTGATACACAGTCCCGCGCAATTGTTCGCGGCCAATTCATGAATGACTCGGTTTTGCAGCTCTTCGCTATCTTTAAAAATATATCCGGTGGATAAGAGCAGCTCGTTCGAAGCCAGCCAATCGAATACGTCCGGGTTCTCAATAATATTCACAATGGATATTTGGTGATCGATTCCTGCTGTGCCTGCAACGAGCTTAATGCCCTCGATCGCTTTGATCTGAAGGATGTCCCTGATGGTTAGCATTCTTTAACACCCACCTTTGTTTTTCGATCTTCATTGTGCAATGTGCACAGCAAATACGGCATGTTTTTAGTTTCGCTGTACAATGACCGGAGCATATCCCTGGATTACAATAAGGGTGTCAGGAGCGGTTTGCAACTTTAACTGTGATATAATTCACAAAACATCCTTTTGGCTATGGAAGGTCATTCACCTGTTATATGTTCGACGTTTATATACCGGCTGAATTTGAATTCAGTATAGCATTTAAATTCCTTTATCTACAACCGAATGCATAGCGGTTTCAAGGTGAATGAAGCATTCAAAGGGATAGCCTGACGCAGGGCGTTACCTGCCCATTCGTTAGTGAAGGAGGCGATAAAACGGGAAGTTACGGGAAGATAGCGAAGACGGAGTCCGTTTCTATTGTAAGCGCCGCCATCTCGTGCGACGCGGAGTTTCTTCAATACATGAGCAGCTTGAAATGGGATGGGTACGTACACAGTATTTTTGACCGAACGGTGAACCTGCAATGCCGGACGAACGATGAATTATACACGATTGCCAATCGCCAGGTAGACAATGCTCCGAATACGCTGATCACGGACATGGGCAGCTTTTCCAACCGGGGGCTGGTCGTTGGAGACCGGGTCTATGCGGAGCACGATCGACTATACGTCGGGAAGGCGTTTGTCCTTACGCTGCGGGACGTCCGCGTATGGAGGAGCAAGCTTCCGTCATATCCGGATGACGAGGGAATCCTAAGGAGCAATGCAGCTGCAGCGGCTTCATTTATTGAGATTCACGGCAAGGCCGGCGGGATGAAGCGATCGGCTGAGACCGTAAACCCTTTTGATCAGGAAATGGAGAGGTTGCTGAGGGAGCGCTCGACGGGACTTCTTGAAGCGCTATCCAAAGGCGAGGTCAGTCTTGCTACTCATTATGCAATTCAACTAATAGGCTTGGGTCCGGGTCTGACTCCGTCGGGCGACGATTTCTTGGTCGGATTGTTTACCGTTATGAATCTAACGAATGGTCCGCTGTTCCAGATCCGCCATGTGTGCGAGCAAGTTGTGGCAGCATCGGCTGATAGGAGCAATCCGATTAGCTATATGGCTTTAAAGAAAGCCGCAAGCGGCCAGGTAAGGGAATCCATTGGAGAGTTCATGCACCATATGATCCATGGCAGTAAGACTGAAGTTATATCTAGCTTATCCAGGGTACTCGATATCGGTTCTACATCAGGAACGGATATCGCGCTCGGGCTCGTGAATGGCTTGAAGCTAGAAATGGGAGGTAAAGCATGTCGACTAAAATTGTGATTAAAAAGAATACGTACTTTGATTCCGTTTCATTGATGTCACTGTCAACCAAAGCGAATCAATTGGAAGGCGTGGATCAGGCCTTTATCGCAATGGGAACGCAGATGAACAAGGAAGTACTGGCCAATGTCGGTCTCATGACCCCGGAGCTGGAGGAAGCCAAGGGAAGCGATCTGATGATCGTCATTAAAGCGGTCTCTGAGGAATTCGTAGAAAGCGCTTACGAAGGCGTCGAAGCCCTATTTAACAGCAAGGGAAGCGAGGCAGGAAACAGTGAACTCACGTTCCCGACGATCGACTCAGCCGCGAGAAATCTTCCTTCAGCCAAGCTGGCCGTCATTTCTGTAAACGGACTGTTCGCAGCCAGAGAAGCCAGAAAGGCACTGGAGAATGATCTCCACGTCATGCTGTTCAGCGATAATGTCAGCGTGGAAGAGGAGATAGAGCTCAAGAATATGGCGCATGAGCGTGGTTTGCTCATGATGGGACCGGACTGTGGCACGGCTATCATCGGAGGCGTGGGGCTGTGCTTTGCGAATCAAGTGCGACCAGGAAGCATCGGGATCGTTGGCGCATCCGGCACGGGAAGCCAGGAGGTCAGCGTTCGGGTTCATGATTTTGGTGGCGGAATCTCCCAGCTGATCGGCACGGGTGGACGCGATTTAAGCGAACGGGTTGGCGGCATGATGATGCTGGACGGCATGAGGGCGCTTAACCAAGACGAAGCAACCAAGGTCATTGTCCTGATCTCGAAGCCGCCGGCCAAGAGCGTGGAGGAGAAGGTGCTTGCCGAGATCAAGAACATGAGCAAGCCTGTCGTGGTGTGTTTTATCGGCGGAACGGAAGAAGCAGTCGTGAACGCCGGCGGACATTTTGCCAAAACAACGAAAGAAGCGGCGTTGAAAGCCGTTATCCTGTCAGGCGTAGACGAGAGTACCATCGATAAGCATCCGCTGAACCTGCCTCTCATCGAGGAGATCAAGGCCAAGCTGACGCCGGAGCAAAAATACATCCGTGGATTATTCTGCGGCGGAACGCTGTGCGACGAAGCCATGTACCTGGCGATGGAGCAATACGAGGATGTGTACAGCAACATTCCGAAGGATCCGAAGTATCGCCTGCAGGATATCCATGTGAGCCAGGGCCACACGTTTATCGATTTTGGGGATGACGAGTTCACCAACGGCAAGCCTCACCCGATGATCGATCCTTCTTCCCGGATTGCCAGATTCAAGCAGGAAGCTAAAGATCCGTCGGTTGGCGTTATCGTAATGGATTTCGTTCTTGGATATGGAGCGCACGGGGATCCGGTCGGGGTCATGCTCCCGGCGATCGTGGAAGCCAAGCAGGCGGCCGAACAAGAAGGAAGGCATCTGGAGATTATCGGCTATGTACTGGGAACGGATCTCGATACGCCGTCTGTAGAAGAGCAGTTAAATAAACTGGTATCTGCCGGAGTTACTTATGCCAGCAGCAGTACGAACACGGGGCTTCTCGCCAGAGGCTTCGTCGAGAAAGGAGTATGACATGAGCAGAATCAACGAGTTATTTAACAGCGAGCTTCATGTAATCAATGTGGGTCTGGAAATGTTTAAAGACGATATTTTGAAGCAAAAAGGGAAGGTCTCCCACCTGGAATGGAAACCGCCGGGCGGCGGCAAGCCAGAAGTGATCGCACTGCTTGACAAGCTGGATCAGCCGGACGTTCAGGAGAAAATCGAAGCGGCGAACAAGCTGGCCGTGGAGCGGATCATCAACTCCCAGCCGGTATTGATCGGTTTCGATCAGGCGATTCATGTCGTGCCGGGCATGACCAAAAAGACGATCCTGCACGCAGGTCCGCCTATTACGTGGGAGCGAATGAGCGGTCCGATGAAGGGCGCGGTGACAGGTGCACTGGTCTTCGAAGGCTTGGCCAGCAATCTGGATGAAGCGGCGGAACTTGCGGCATCGGGGGAAATCACATTCTCGCCATGCCATGAGCATAACTGCGTAGGCTCGATGGCGGGGGTAACCTCAGCCTCCATGTTCATGCACATTGTGGAGAACCGGACATACGGCAATATCGCGTACACAAATCTGAGCGAGCAGCTGTCCAAAATACTACGGATGGGCGCCAATGACGAAACGGTCATCGCCCGTCTGAACTGGATGAGAGACGTGCTTGGCCCGATGCTCCGGGATGCCATGAAGTTCTCCGAGAATGGCATCGACCTTCGCCTTATGCTGTCACAGGCGCTTCATATGGGAGATGAATGCCATAACCGCAACAATGCCGGCACGACGCTGTTAATCCAAGCGTTAACGCCGCTCATTCTGCGGACGGACTTCCCTACCGAGCAGCAAATTGAGGTCTTTGATTTTGTGGCAAGCAGCGATTACTTCTCCGGCCCGACCTGGATGGCGCTCTGTAAATGCGCGCTGGATGCGGCGCATGGGATTGAATACAGCACCATCGTGACCACCATGGCCCGCAACGGCGTCGAATTCGGCATTCGCGTCAGCGGCATGCCAGGCAATACCTGGTTCACCGGACCAGCGCAAAAGGTGGTTGGTCCCATGTTCGCAGGTTATAAGCCGGAGGATTCAGGCCTTGATATTGGCGACAGCGCGATCACGGAAACCTACGGTATCGGCGGATTTGCGATGGCAACTGCTCCGGCGATTGTGGCGCTTGTCGGCGGAACCGTGGATGAAGCCATGAATTATTCAGTCAAGATGAAGGAGATTACGACCACGGAAAATCCGAACGTCACGATTCCTTTATTGAACTTCAGCGGCATTCCAACGGGCATTGATATTCGCAAAGTGGTCCAAACCGGCATCATGCCTGTCATCAACACGGCCATCGCGCATAAAGACCCGGGAATCGGAATGATTGGAGCGGGTATCACGCATCCTCCGGTGGATTGTTTTGAACAGGCGTTACTAGCTCTTAGCCAGCGCATTCAGTCATAGAATGGTGGCCCTTCAGGCATGCGTTAATGCCTGAAGGGTACCTGAAGTGCTAGTTCTATAAGTGTAATGATCTAAGGAGGCATTTATATGGATCAGGTACTCATGAAAATGTTATGGAAAAAAGGAGATTGGGCTGCGTTTTTCGGCTTGCTTGCCAATAATCTAACCAATCTGCTGACCATGATTTCACTTTTGATTTTTGTTGTAGGTTTTCCGGAAGATATGGTCTACGGAAGAGTAGTGCCTGCCTTCGGATTCGCTATCTTTATCGCAAGCATGGCTTACGGTTGGTTTGGATATAGGCTGGCAAAGAAAACGGGCCGCAGTGATATTACCGCGCTGCCGTCAGGTCCGAGTGCCCCATCGATATTTACCGTTACTTTTCTGGTGCTGATTCCGGTATTCCGACAGACCAATGATGCAACGTTTGCGCTCCAGATCGGTCTCGTATGGTGCTTCTTCGAAGCCATGATCCTGGTTGCAGGTTCCTTCTTGGGCGATTTGCTCCGAAAAGTAATTCCAAGAACCGTACTCTTGTCCTGTTTGTCCGGCCTTGGATTGCTGCTGCTTGCCATGAACCCGATGCTGCAATCATTCGAAACACCGATTGTCGCTTTTATCGTACTGGTCATCATCTTTATCAACTGGTTCGGTAAATCCCCGATATTCAAAAAAATCCCGACCGGCTTTCTGCTGCTCATTGCCGGCACCGTCCTGGCTTGGGTCTTCGGATTGCAGAATCCGGAGGCGATTACGGCTGCGCTGTCCACGCTGGGCTTTAACCCGCCTGAAGTTCACATTACAAGCCTGTTCCAGGGAATCCCTCATGCGCTGCCATACTTGGCATCGGCTATACCTTTGGGGCTCGCCAATTATATTTTCGATCTGGAAAATATCGAAAGCGCGCATGCGGCGGGTGATCATTACAACACCCGGAACGTCATGCTGACAAACGGCGTGGCTTCCAGCATCGGCGCATTCACGGGCAACCCGTTCCCGGTTACCGTGTACATCGGGCACGCCGGCTGGAAATCCATCGGCGCGGGCCTTGGGTATACGATTGCATCCGGCTTTGCCATGCTAATCATTTCGCTTTTTGGAATAGGAGCGCTGCTCCTGTCCATCATTCCGGTTGTCGCGATTGTACCGATCCTGGTCTATGTCGGCGTGGTCACGGCCAATCAGGTTGTCCGTGAGACGCCTAAGAATGAAGTGCCCGTTATCTTCATCACTTTATTCCCTTGGATCGCCAACTGGGCTTTAACGCTTGCCAATAACATCTTTAACGCCGCCGAGACGACGGCTTCCAAGGTTGGCATCGATTTGTTGTTAAGCAAAGGCGTTTATTATAACGGTCTGAATCATCTGGGGAACGGCGCACCGCTCAGCAGTTTGATCTGGGGCTCAATTGCCATCTTCGCCATCCTGAATAAGCCGCTACGGGCTGCCGTGTTCGCGGCCATCGCAGCCGTCCTATCCCTGTTCGGCATTATCCATGCGCCTATGGTAGGATTTGCCCAAGATGCACTGATGCCGTTCGTCTACGCATACCTGATGGTTGCAGCGCTGTTTGTTTATAAGCATTTTTCCGATCTACGCGATCCGGCAAACCAACTGCAGTCAGAGTAATGCCGGAATACGCAGGTCCGCAAAATAAGGATTGAAAACATAAAATGAGGAGGTCACTCGATGAATGCGGAAGCGATGAATGGCGAACTCATTCTGGCATGCGACCGGGGAGACTTGGCTGCGGTTGAGCAGTTATTGGAGCGTGGTGCCGATGTTCATCACAAGGACAGCCAGGGCCGGACGGCTCTAATTGCTGCAACACAGAAAAACCATGTCTCCCTTGCCAAAAAGCTAATCGAAGCCGGCAGTGACGTGAATGCAAGAGACATCACCATGTTAACTCCATACCTGTGTGCAGGAGCTAACGGTTTTCATGAAATCCTGCGGCTGACTATTCACGGAGGAGCGGATATCACAAGCGTGAACCGGTTTGGTGGTACAACGCTGCTGCCGTCAAGCGAAAAGGGATATTTAAGAACCGTTCAGATTTGCCTGGAAGCAGGCGTTGCCGTTAATCATGTGAATAATCTAGGTTGGTCCGCCCTGCTGGAGGCTGTCATTCTTGGAAACGGGGGCCGGCTGTACTCCGATATCATTCAGCTTCTGGTTGAAGCAGGGGCCGACGTGCACCTGAAGGATCGGGACGGAAAGTCATCTCTCCAGCATGCCGCAGAGATGAAGCAGCATAAGGTAATAAAGATTCTGAACAAACAAAGCGTAATTATCCCGGACAGCATCCAACGAGCGAAAGAGCTGGCGAAGGCAGAGAAGTACGAGGAAGCCATCTCGATCATAGACAATGCGCTGGGGAAAGAGGGGAATCCTGCCGACCTCTACTATTACAAAGGTTACTGTTCCGGAGAATTAGGACGTTATGATGAGGCTCTGGCTGCTTACAATCAAGCCCTGTCGCTTGATCCCGGCGATCTCGACTTCTATTTCTATACCGCCAATGCTTATCGGATGATGAAACGTCCGGAAGAAGCCATTGCCGAATTTGATAAAGCGATTGAGCGGAAGCCGGAGGAGATGTTCTACCGCTATCATAAATCCAATTATTTAAGAGAACTGGGCAGGCACGAGGAAGCCGTCATCGTGATGGATCAGCTGTTAGCCCGGCAGCCTTGGCGTTATGATTTTTCCTTCCACAAGGCGAACAGCTTGAGATCGCTGGGTAAGCACCAAGAGGCTGCGGATACGATAGACAATGCAATTACGCATGACCGCACCAATGCGCTATATCATTACCATAAGGGGCAATCCCTGAATTTGCTTGGTAACTATGCGGCAGCGATCGAAGCGATGGATCAAGCAATTCAATGCGGTCCGGCTCATGCGGATTATTACTGCGAGAAAGCCAGCAGCCTGTTAGCGCTTAATCAGCCGGATCAGGCCATGAGGTTGATTGAACAAGCACAGGCTATTCATCCGGATCATGGTAGAGCCAAGAGCTTGAAAGAAAAAATAACGGCTTGTCTATAGAGGATCACTCAGCCAGAGTCATCGGCTGATCGACCAGGAGGTTAGTTAGTCATGGATAAATTTGTAGTTGTAGCCATTGGCGGTAATTCGTTAGTCAAGGATAATGGCCGCGAGTCGATTAAGGATCAGTATGAAGCGGTATGCGAAATTGCAGCCAACATTGCGGATATGGTGCAAGCAGGCGTCAACGTGGTCGTTACGCACGGAAACGGGCCGCAGGTTGGGTTCGAGCTGAGAAGGAGCGAGGTTGCTTCCGAGGTCATCGGCATGAACGCCGTTCCGCTAGTGAATTGCGTGGCGGACACGCAGGGTGGCATCGGCTACCAAATTCAACAGGCGTTAACAAATGAGTTTATCCACCGCAACATCACGAAAAAAGTAGCGACCATCATTACACAGGTTGAGGTCAGCGAAGCCGACCGTAATTTCCGGGATCCTTCCAAACCGGTGGGCTCCTTCTTCTCCCTGGAGCAAGCCGAGGAATTGAAGCGCGAGCATCCCGAGTGGGTGATGATTGAGGATTCGGGCCGCGGATATCGAAGGGTTGTTCCTTCACCTGCGCCCATTGATATTGTCGAGAAGGATGCCATCCGATCGCTGATTGAGTCCGGCTGTATCGTTATTGCCGTCGGCGGAGGAGGTATTCCTGTCATCAAGACGAAGGACCATATCTACGAAGGCATCGATGCGGTGATCGATAAGGACTTCGCCACGAGCTTGTTGGCAGAGCAGGTGGATGCCGAAACGTTGATTATCACAACGGGCGTGCCCCAAGTATTCGTGAATTTCGGTACGCCGGATCAGAAGGCGCTCGAAGAGGTCACCGTTGAAGAGATTAAACAGTATGTGAACGAGGGACATTTCCCAAAAGGCAGCATGCTTCCCAAAATTGAGGCGAGTCTCAATTTTCTAAAGAAACCGGGACGCAGAGTCATCATTACGAACCCGGAAAGCTTAAGCGATGCCATCAGGAAACAGGCCGGAACGCATATTGTGAGCTAGCGGTAAGCCGTTAGCCAAGAGAACCGCTATATCTACGTTTTTGAACGATGATCCGAGAGAGGGATACTTGAAAAAAGTGCCTCTCTCGGGTTCTTTGCGTTTATATTAAAAGATTACGCTTTCAAATAATAAAAAGAGGAAAAAACACCATATATTCGAATATACTCTAGAAACCATAAGAAGAGAGGGATACGCTGATGAATATGCAGACTCTAGCAGAGAAAACGAGTGCCGGCTTGTTTAACGATATCCTAAAACGTGACTTTTCGCAGGACATGATTTCTGAATTGAAACAGCTGAACGCAGTCCAATTGGAAAACAAATTGAAAGACATACTAGAAGTGCCAATAAGCATATCCAAGCAAAGGGTGTTCGAATATCTTCAACTGTATTATTCAGCATCTTGGCAGAATCTCTTCATGGAGCTTAACATGCCCCGTGCTTTAAGTCTTTTGGAAGTCGGTGCAGGCGATGTAATTTACATACCAAAGGCTGTAGATGCCTATTCCCATGAAGCAGGGTCGTATGTGACGGCCAACCTCAACAGGGAACTGACACGAAATTTTCAGGAGAAAACGAAAGGAATGGATGTCAACATACGGGTTGTTGAGGACGATGCCGCCAATATCGGTTTATATTATCCAGAGTCCTCTTTTGACGTTGTGGCTTTTCATCACGCCATTAATGACATCATACAGACCATTATCGCAAACCGCGAGGGCATAGATACAGTAAATCATGATTGGTGGTCAATCGAACCTCAAATGTTACAAGCTGTGATGGAGTATCACCGCAAAGGTACGCTAAAAGATGCAGCGTATCATGCGTTTATCCAAATCATGGAGACAAGCTATAAGCAGCTAAAAAGCGGAGGATACATGATATTCGATAATATTACCTATGCCGGATATGATGAAATGGGTTATTCCTCCGAATTTCACAACGACTATATACAACTGGCTAGAAGTTGGATCAGCGACGCGAATCTAGGTCTGGAAGAGGTCGAAGTCGAATCGTATGATATGCAATGGTGGATGATATGGAGAAAAGTGTGATGAAACACTCCTGGTTGAAAAAGGAAATGTTGCCGGCAATAATAGAATGGAGCTCCAATTCCAAATCCATATATCCATATAATAGTCAGGAGTTGATGTGATAGTGAGTAAGCCGGTTATGCAGGTCGCTCTGGTCGTCGGACCGGATTGCGATATGGAGAGCCAAGCCGTAAGGGCGGCTCTGGAATATTTCGGGGTGCGCGTCTTTACATACTGGATCGGGAGGCCGAATGATCTGATCTCCGTCTTGTCAGGTGATGAAATATATGAAGGCACCGATATGATCTTGTTGAACTTTCACGGGTATGAGGGCAGCTTGATCATGCCGGAGCTCGGCGAAGAGGTATACGAGGAGGAGGAGCCGAAGGGCGGCTTCGGGCCAGGAGAAATTAAGCGTTATGCAAAGCTCGACGGGAAGACGGTGATCGCGAACGGCTGCTCGCTGGGGGATCCAGCACTGGCCGACGCTTTCCTGGAGCGGGGATGCAGGATGTATATCGGGCCGGATGACTATCCGGACGGCAACGATGCGCTGATGTTCGTTCTTCGGCTGTTCTATGAGATCGTGCAGCAGGGCCGGGACATAAAGGAAGCTTTTGCACGAGCGGTAGGGATGAGTGATGAGCTATCCATGTACAAGCTGTATGAACGACAGGAATCATAGATAAAGATTCTACACCCCTGCTCAAGCCTAGCAGGGGTGTGTGCAAATATAAGTACGATAGAGTACCTCTAGTATCTAGATTACCCGTTCTATCCATTCTTCTCCTCGAAATATTCCTGATACTGACTCGGCGTGACATGGGCGTACTTTTTGAAGATGCTGATAAAATACTTGTAGTCGCTAAATCCGATATCCTGCGCGATGGTATAGACCTTGTTATCGCCTGATTTCAGTAATTCGATCGATTTCTGAATGCGATAGCGATTGAGAAACTCGTTGAAGGTGTAGCTGGTCTCAGCCTTGAATTTCTGGTTCAGGTAATAGGCGCTTAAGCCGATCTCCTCCACGAGGTCATGAATGCTGATCTTCTTGGCATAATTCTCTTGTACATAGGCGATCATTTTGGCCACGTATTTTGATGTTTTGGTTTCCTTCTCCAAAAATTTGCTGTTTAGAATCTCCTCCTTTTCCTGCGGATGATTCGAGATCACTTCATATTTGCGGATTAAATCCACTTTGGCTTTGGCCGATTCGAGTGCCGCTACCAGCTGCTCGTCCTCTAAGGGCTTTACCAGAAACTCGCTCACGCCTAACTGGAGAGCCTGCTGCGCAAGGTGAAATTCATTATAACCGGAGATAATGATGCTGCTGAAGGTATGCTGCTGCAAGCCTTCCCGAATCATCGAGATGCCATCCATGATTGGCATGGTGATGTCAGTGATGACGATATCCGGCTTGAGCTCGCAGATCTTCTCGTACCCATCCTGTCCATTCAGCCCTTCCTCAATGACGATGCAATCGTATTGAACCCAATCGATGCTGAACCGGATGCCCCTGCGAATCATATCCTCATCTTCGACCAGCAGTACTTTAAACATGATATCCACTCCATTCGTAAGGAATTGTTAGTGCCACGCAGGTGCCTTTTCCTTGCGCGCTGTCAATGTGGATGCCGGATTCTTCACCATATAGAAGAACTAAACGACGATGAACGTTGTACAGACCGATATGCTGCGTCGTATTCGTCTGACTTTGCAGAATCTGATTCACTTCCTGCAGGGTCTGCTCACTCATGCCTTGCCCGTTGTCGCGAACTTCCAGAATGAGCTTGCCGGTGGAGGTGTAAATGTTAATCTCGATCAGCACATCACTTTGATTCTCATAGCCGTATTTGATAGCGTTTTCGATAATCGGCTGCAGCAGAAGCTTGGGGACGTATACATCCAGCGTTTCGTCCGCTATGGTAATCCGATAGTCCAGCCGGTCATTGAACCGAATTTGCTGCAGCTTCAGGTAATCCCGGACATAATTTATGTCATTCTTCAGCTGGACGCTGCGATCATGACCGATACTGTACCTTAGCAAACGGGATAGAATCAGCACGATCTCCTGGGCTTGATTCGCGTCAATCTTAATAGCATAGCGCAGCGTTTCGAGCACATTAAAAATAAAATGCGGATGGAACTGCGATTGCAGCTGCTTCACCTCAATAATGGTGCGAAGCTCCGACAGCTCTTTATTTTTCTCGATCAATTCCTTCAACCGATCCAGCATCACATTGTACTCATCGCCCAGAATTTGAAACTCGTCATTCGTCTGAATGTCGACATAGCCATTGAAGTTTCCTTCGCGCAGCTGTGCCAAGGCATGAATTAATTTATCGATTGATTCGGAATTTCGCGTCGACATTTTGTTCGCCAGGAACTGGATCAAGACCCACAGCAGCAGGCTGGCCGCAAGGACAAAGAAAGACACCGTGTAATAGGTGTATTGCTCCGATTTATAGGAGTTCAGCGTAATGACTTGAATCGGTGTGTCAGGGATTCGTTTGGCATACATATAATACTTGCCTTCGTTCAGCAGAACATGTCCCCTGTTATCGACCTTCGGGCTGAACTTGTTGAGAACGCCTTTGGTCACATTGCTGGTCGTGGCAATGATGGTGTTATGTTCATCGGTGATCATGGCGATCTCATTATTTTGTTTGAAAATCACCTTCTGAATGTCCGATTCGTACAGCTGATAGATGATATAGCCTATCGTCCGCTTGTCCTTCACGATGGCTTTGCCAAACGTGTAACTCGTATCGCGATCATGCGAATAACGAAAGCTGTTCATTTCGGTAAGCGTGTCGCCGGGCCGCTGATCAATTCGATGAATGAGATTGCCGAAGGCAAAATTGGAATACAGTGAATCCGCCGGGGCAGAGCTTGCCAGGAAGACCCCATCCGTATTGACGATATGAAAAATGCTCTTGACCTTCTGCTGGTTGTTGAAATCATAAAATGCGGAATATACTTGTTCGCTGCCCAAATGCGAGCTTACATAGTTGATCACGGTAGGAGAGTCTGCCATCCGATGAATCTCCTCGTAGTACTGCTGATACACGCCGGATATGGACTGACTGATGGACTGGGCGGCTTCGGTCGTTTTTTGGGTTAGATTCATTCTGCCGTTAATAATCGTAAACGCCAAAAACAATACGATTAAGATGGAGAACGGGATCATCGTATAGATGCGAAATAAATGACGGGTTGATTCCTTGAAATTACGATAATGTGTTGGTTTCATGCTGCCCTCCATCTGCGATAAGAACCTCGATCCTATTATACTGGCTGGCGGTAACCGCAGATAATCCAAATACATCCAAGCCGGCCTTCATGCTGCAGGTGCCGACTTGGATGTAGTCTAACGTTATGATTTCATCACATTTACATGGAAACTTCTTTTTGTCCGGAGAGCTTGAGGAAAACGAGCAGCGACACGACCGTTATGACAGTAAGGATCGTGGACAGTGCTGCCGCCACGCCGTAGTTCCCGCGGATGACCTCGGTATATATAGCAACCGTTACGGTCTTCGTCTTGCCTGTATAAAGAATGATCGAGGTGCTTAGTTCGGTAATGATGGTAATCCAGCTTAGGATCGCGCCGGAGACGACGCCTGCCAGCATCATCGGAAGTGTAATCTTGAAGAACGTCTTCATCTGGGAAGCTCCCAGACTGATGGCTGCTTCCTCGATCCCATCGTTAATCTGATGCAGGATGGCTGCGCTGGATCGTATCGTATAGGGCAGGCGCCGGATGACAAATGAGATGATCATGATGACGGCCGTTCCGCTCAGCGCCAGCGGCTTATTGTTGAACGTGATCAAGAGAGCAATCCCCAGAATGGAGCCCGGGACGATATACGGGAACATCGTGAAGATATCCAGCGTATTGGTTAGCGCATTCTTTCTTCGAACGGTTACGTAAGCAATCAGTATCGCTAACAGGATAATGGCGACCAACGACACGATGGCCAAGAAGAACGTGTTCAGAATGACCCCGCCAATATTACTGAAGGCATCCCGATAGCTTTGGAGCGAGAAGCCTTCGACGAAAATTCTGCCGTTGGATTTCAGGAACGAAGTATAGATGACGTAGAGCTGCGGCAGCAGCGCGATTAACGTATACAGATAGATAACGGCATGAGCCGCGATATTGCCGATCCCTTTTTTCTTCTTGGCTTCAATGGGATGCAGTGCACTCATCGTAAAGGATTTACGATTGGCTACGAATTTTTGCAGCAGGAATATCGTTGTGGCGAACAGAACGACAATGACACTGATCGCAGCCGCAAAGCCGTCATCGCCGCCGACCTCACTGATGAACTCGTTGAAGATCAGTACAGGAACAGTCTTGTATCCCTCGCCAATCAGCATCGGCGTACCAAAATCGGCAAGCGCTCGCATGAAGACGAGCAGGCCGCCTGCCAGCAAGGTTGGCGTAATGAGCGGGAGGAGCACTTTGCGCATTTTGCCAAAGCCTGTATAACCCATGCTTTCGGCAGCTTCCATCAGCGATTGATCCATATTCTTCAGTGCGCCTGATACATACATGAAGATCAGAGGGACCATCTGCAAGGTTAAGACGACTAAGATCCCCGTAAATCCGTAGATATCCGGCATCGTGATGCCGAATGTGCTGCTAACGAATTTGGTAATGACGCCGCTTCTGCCCAGCAGCAGGATCCAGGAGTAAGCGCCAATGAAAGGAGCCGACATCGAGGAGATCAGAATCATGACCCGAATAGCCGAACTGCCTTTAATCTTCACCGTTGCCATGATGTAGGCCAGCGGCGTTGCGATAATGGCGGCAAGCAAGGTTACGCTGACGGTGACTTTCACGCTGTTGAACAGCGCGTTTAAATAATAGGGCTTACTGAAAAACTTCGTGAAATAGGCGAGGGAAAAATCGCCTGTCGTACCGTTGTACACACTCTTGAACAGCATCGTAAACAAAGGCAGGGCCAGAAAAAGAATGTAGAACACAAAGATCAGTAACGAAATGTTGGTCCAGACATCAAACCGTTTGCGCGTCCCCCTCATAGTTGACCGCCCCTTGTATAGTTCAGTTCACCTGTTGCATCGTAAACATTGATCTTATCTTTTTTTACCTTCAAATAGATGATTTGACCAGGTTCAAGGATTTGTGCAGTTTTCGATTCTTGAGTAATCTCCATTCGTTGCCCGGACTCCAAGTCTACAAAATAATGGGTGTTCTGCCCTAAAAATACGCTGTGCACAATAGTAGCTTTCATGCCGGTTTGGTCCTCGGTCAGTATGAACTCTTCCGGCCGAATCGAAATTTGAACGTTCAGAGCGGAAGCCTGAGCATATGCATTCGGAACTTGAATGTTAGACAGTTCTTCCGAATAGCCTGAACCGAACTGCAGGGTATAGGAGCCCGCCGCTTTCGTTAATTTGCCCTTGATAATGTTGGTGCGGCCGATAAAGGTCGCAACGAATACGTTTGCAGGGCGCTGGTAAATCTCCTGTGGCGTTCCGAGATGCTGAATCACGCCGGATTTCATGACCGCGATGCGGTCGGATACCGCCATGGCTTCCTCCTGATCGTGCGTGACGTAGACGGTAGTAATCCCGACTTCTCTCTGAATGTCTTTAATCGCGTTGCGCATGTCGACCCGAAGTTTGGCATCCAGGTTGGATAGAGGCTCATCCATCAGCAGGACATCTGGCCGGATCACGATCGCTCTGGCTAGCGCAACGCGCTGCTGTTGTCCGCCGGACAGGTTCTTCGGCATGCGATCTTTATAAGGCTCAATCTGAACGACCTTTAGGATGTCATCCACCTTGGCGTTAATCTCCGCTTTGGATAACTTTCGATTCTCCAGTCCAAACGCGATGTTTCCTTTGACGGTTAAGTGAGGGAAGATCGCATAGCTCTGAAAGACCATCCCGATATTCCGCTTGCCAGGTTCCACCTGGTTAATGACGCGATCGTTAAAATGAATGGTTCCGCCTTCAATGCTGTTGAAGCCGGCGATCATGCGCAGCAGTGTCGTCTTGCCGCACCCGGAAGGCCCGAGAAGGGTGAAGAATTCACCCTTCTTGATCTCCAGGGACAGCTCGGGAATGACGGTTGTGTCGCCGTATTTTTTGATTAAGTCTTGAATGGTTATGGTTACGCTCATGGTTGTCACCTGATTCTATAGTTTATTTAACGCTAGTGAACAAATCGACATAACGCTCAACGATCCCGGATTTATGCTCGCTGACATAGTCCGTGTCTTCATCAATCATATGGATTTCTTCGTAAGGCTTCATATGGTCTCCAAGCTTCGTGTCTTGGCGAAGCGGACGGTTCGTTAATTGCGTGCCGAACGCATCCTGCGCTTCTTGGGACAGAATGAAGTCGATGAATTTTTTGGCATTGTCCATATGCGGCGCATCTTTGATAATGGCGGATCCCGCATCCAGGAATACGGCGCCTTCTTTCGGATATACGATTTCTACCGGAGCGCCGTTCTTTACATAGGTGCTGGAAGGGTCTTCGTAGGTAAGGCCGACTACATATTCTCCGTCCGCCACGCTTTTGTGAACGGCACCGGAACCGCTCGCGATTTTGCCGTCCAGGTTCTCTATCAATTGACCGACGTAATTCCAGCCTTGCTCACTCTCATAATCGCCGCCCATCGCTTTCAGCATATTAGTTAACTGTGCGAAAGCGGAGCTGGAGCTTGCCGGGTCAGCGGAAGCAATCTTCCCTTTGAGCTGCGGGTTCAGCAAATCCGCATAGCCTTCGATTTTGATATCGCCGATCAGGTTTTTGTTCACGAGCAGCACGCTGCCATCCGAGATATAAGGGGTAGCGAAGCCCGACGTATTGCGGTGACCTTCCATTAAATTCTTGTCTTCAGGTGATACGTAAGGCTCGTATAAAGCTTCATTTTCACGGAAACCGGCCATGGAACCACCGAACATCACGTCAGCGTATGGGTTCTGCTTCTCGGACTGTAAGCGCTTAATAATTTCGCCGGTCCCAGCCGTTACAAGCTCAACCGTAATCCCGGTCTGCTTCTCGAACATGGGAATGATGGTTTTGATAATTTCCTCGCTGTTCGGACTGTAGATGACAAGCTTATTCGACGATCCCGAATCGGATTCGCTGCTTGCACAACCGCTCAGCGCCCCTATAATCAACACGCAGGTTAACAGTAAAATCGACAGCTTTTTCATGTGTAATCCCCCTTGAACAAAAGTTCATTTCGTAATTGCATGTTCATTGTAGCAAGCTTGGTACCGTTTACATAATCCCATAATCCGCAAACATCGTCTAAAATTCGCAACCTATTTTGGAGTAGACAGGACCTGAATAGGTATATTTTATAGAATTATCTTAGATCGGTTAGGGCAAGATATGGTCTGGAACAACGTCTGGCAAGAAGGAGCTGTTCCTATCACAATGTCGAGGGAGTGAGATGGATGGCTAATAAAAATGATCGTAATCAAAAGGTTGATTCTGATCGCGACACGACCAACTTGGGTGTTGGCGCTGGAGAAGCTTTAGGAACCGCGGGCGGTGGCGTCGTGGGTGCTGCTGTAGGTTCCGTTCTGGGGCCAATCGGTACGATTGCTGGTGGTATCGCAGGCGCAGCATTGGGAAACAAAGCAGGCGAGACTGTAGAAAATGACGACAACGATTCAAAATAAACGGCGTTAACACTACCATCTGTACGAGTACAAATAAGAGGACCCGGGGAATCCGGTGCCCTCGATAATTTGAAGAAGCTGCATGTTTAGATAAAGAACCGCGCTCCCGCGCGGTTCTTTAATTTTTACGTATACGTTCTATGTAGTAGTAAATTTCAACTTATCTTCGCTTGACTTACCACTACACGATGTAGTAAGTTTTAATCACTACATCGTGTAGTGATTAAGTTCGTTATGGACGCATAACGACGTAAAGAGGTGTTCACCGTGAACCAGGTTCAAAAATTATCGGATACTGAAATGGAGCTAATGGAGGTGATATGGGAGTGTACACCGCCTGTCACATCCACCGAACTGCTAGGTCTGTTTGCCCAAAGAGGAAGAGAATGGAAAGCGCAGACCATTTCCACCTTCCTATCGCGTTTAGTGGAAAAAGGGGCACTTTCGGCTACGAGGCATGGACGGACAAATCAATATATGCCTTGCATTTCGCCTGAAGATTATAAGCTTATGGAAACGCAGCACGTCCTGGACGGATTATATCAAGGCTCGGTTAAAAATCTAATTTCAGCTTTGTATGACGGCGAAAAGCTTTCAGATGAAGATATTGCAGAGCTGAAGCAATGGTTTTCGCAAAAGTAGGGGGGCTTATGAATACTATTCTCGAATTGCTGTTTACCCTTACCGTTGCTGGAAGTGCCGTCGTAGCCTGTATTCTTGTACTGCGGATCGTATCCATTAATGCCTTTCCTACAAAGTGGCGCTATGGAATTAGCATAATGGCAGTAGGCTTTTTTCTATTACCCGTAGTCCTTGGTATTCACTGGATTTCACCGTTCTTTATATTCGATGGAACAGCAACCGTCCCGATCGTGAACGAGTTGCCTTCAACAGTGCAACATGCGCTGCCCGGTCCATATTCAGGGATTCATCCGGAGCCGCTCATCCGAGATCAGACCATTTCAGCAAACGTAGCCCTTCCCCTAATTGTCCTATGGGCAATCGGCGCTATAACTTTTGCTGGATGGCAGATGTATTGTTATCGCAGATTTCTAAAGAAACTAGAACATACGCGTACCACCGTTCCGATAAGCAGCGAAGCTGCCAAACAGCTCCCTTTCATCCAGGAAGCCCTTGGTGTGAAAAGCAACGTCCGGCTTTTCCACAGCTCCATCATTCGGAGTCCTGTTCTTGTCGGCCTGTGGAAACCAACCATTTATCTCCCTATCGAGAATACCGTTAACGTGGACATGGTGATCCGTCATGAGTTGATCCATCTGAAACGGAAAGATTTATGGGTCAAAGCGTTCACGCTCGGAGCAAGCGCCTTACATTGGTTTAACCCCTTGGTACACATTCTTCGCAAGGACATTCACGCATGGAGTGAGCTGTCTTGTGATGAAGAAGTCGTAAAAGAGATGTCCTATGCCGAGCGAAAACGCTATGGGGAGACGATTTTAAGCGTCGTAGCAGGATCAAGGAATTTACCCGTGCAATTTTGTGCCTCCTTATCCGGTGACGGCAAACAATTGAAAAGGAGATTAATGATGATGCTTAATGTAAAGAAACAAAAAAAGAAAGCACTGTATCTCACGATAGCAGCGGTGTCCTTGGTTGCTGTAATTAGTACATCAGCAGCGGCATGGGCTTCTAGCCATACGCCCAAAGTCATTGGAAATGAGGAAAGTCAAGCTGAAGCTCAACCAACAGAAGCTGCCCCTTCGGCTGCCGTCGTTGAGAATGATGGAAACAATGTTGAACCTCGGCTAGAAGAAGCTCGTCCTGTACCTGTAGTTGAGCATGAAGGAAACCATGTTGAACCTCGGCCAGAAGAAGCTCGTCCTGTACTTATAGTTGAGAATGAAGGAAACGATGCTGAAACTCATCCACAAGAAACTCGTCCTGTCGACCAGGGTTATAAGTCTCATCCAAACTTGACCCCCCGGGTACTTCCATCACGATAAGATCCATGACGCTTGAAGAACCTGCTGAGTATGTTTGATGCTCAAGAGTGACGAATTCAACATAAACGATGAACGTTAATTAGAGCAAAAACGAAAGAAGAGGGTGCTCCCTCTTCTTTCGTTTTATACAGAATGGCACCAGATCGCATTTGTAATTGTAGCTGTAAAAGCCCGCCTATGGTACGATATGTAGGATCGGCAAGCGACCAAGCTGGCAAATCGTCATACGATCATAGACATGGGATTGGGGATAACATTTTGAAGACGTTTAAGAAAGTTTACATAGAAATTACGAGTATTTGTAATCTGGCCTGCACGTTCTGCCCGCCGACGGAGCGCAAGGCCAACTTCATTAAAGTGGAGGACTTTGCGAGAAGATTGGACGAAATCAAGCCGCATACGAGTTACATTTATCTGCATGTGAAGGGGGAGCCGCTGCTCCACCCGAAGATCGATGAGCTGCTGGATATTAGCCATGAGAAGGGGTTCAAGGTCAACATCACGACCAATGGCACGTTGATTGCCAAGAATCGGCATAAGCTGCTGGGCAAGCCGGCATTGAGACAGATGAACTTCTCGCTCCACAGCTTCGACGGACATGTGGGTTCAACCAATCGTGAGGGATATTTGCGGGAGATACTCTCCTTTGTTCGTGCCGCGGAGGAGCATAAAGTCATCTTTTCGTTCCGTTTGTGGAATCTGACGCAGGACAACCAAACGAACCTGGAGAAGAGCCGCAACCGCCAGACACTCGAAATTCTGGAGCAGGAATTTAATCTGGACTACCGAATCGAGGAAAAGGTTGAACCCGGCGGTGGCGTGAAGGTTGCCGACCATGTCTATCTGAACCAGGATTATGAATTCCAGTGGCCAAGTCTAACAGGGCCGGAGGATGACGGCAAAGGCTTCTGCCATGCGCTTCGCAGCCAGGCGGCCATTCTCGTAGACGGGACGGTTGTACCGTGCTGTCTGGACGGGGAAGGGGTCATCAATTTGGGCAATATTCATCAGAAGTCCTTCTCGGACATCGTCGATGGGGGGCGGGCGAACAATCTTGTGGATGGATTTTCACGCCGGGAAGCCGTTGAGGAATTATGCAGAAAATGCGGGTATCGGCAGCGGTTTGGGGCTTAAACAAGAGGCGGAGAAAAATTCCGCTTCTTTTTTTATACCAATGTATGGTATCCTTATATGTTATGACGTAAAGGAACGGCTTGTGGAGACTCGATTATGAGATGCCCCATGTTACGTGATGAGACAATATAGGTATTTACCTTAAAGGAGACCCCATGACATTTCAAGATTTAAATATATCCCCCGTGATTCTCAAGGCTTTAGCGAAGGAGAATTACAAGACGCCAACGCCTATTCAGGCTCAGGCGATCCCCGCTGTGTTGGCCGGCAGAGATTTGCTGGGCTGCGCGCAGACCGGAACAGGGAAGACCGCCGCTTTTTCGGTGCCGATGATTCAGCTGTTGAACGAACAACCCCCTAAACCGGGCATGTCGCGCCGTATTCGCGCGTTGGTCTTGTCGCCGACCCGGGAACTTGCCCTGCAAATTTCGGATAACGTGAAAGCCTACAGTCAGTTCACGAAGCTGCGTTCGACGGCAATTGTTGGCGGCGTTTCGCAAAAAACGCAGGAGCGGGCGCTTCAGCAAGGAGCGGACATTCTCATTGCTACCCCAGGCAGACTCCTGGATCTTATGAATCAGAAGCGTGTCGATCTGCAGCATGTGGAGATTCTGGTGCTGGATGAGGCCGATCGGATGCTCGATATGGGCTTTATTCATGACGTGAAGCGCATTATCGCCAAAATGCCGAGCAAAAGACAAACGCTGTTCTTCTCGGCCACGATGCCTGCGGAGATCACCCAGCTTGTCAAAACATTATTGCACAATCCCGTAAAAGTGGAGATTACCCCGGTTTCCTCTACGGCCGAACGAATCAAGCAATCGGTGTACCTGCTGGAAACAGGAAATAAGCAGAAGCAATTGAATGAGCTGATGAAGGACCCATCCATCGTGTCGGCCTTGGTCTTTACCCGTACGAAGCGCGGCGCTGACCGGGTTGTGCGCGACCTGACGAAGGTGAACATCTCGGCTCAAGCCATTCACGGGAATAAATCGCAGGTCAGCCGCCAGACGGCACTCAAAAATTTCAAAAGCGGGGAGACCCGGGTACTGGTGGCGACAGATATTGCTGCTAGAGGCATCGATATCGACGAGCTGTCGCATGTCATTAACTTCAATCTACCGAACATTCCGGAGACGTACGTTCACCGGATTGGCCGGACGGGGCGTGCAGGACTGAGCGGAACGGCGATATCATTCTGCGAAGTGGACGAGGTGCCTTTTCTCCGGGATATCGAGAAGTTAATCGGAAAGTCCATTCCCGAAGTGAAGGACCATGCCTTCCCGATGTCAGGCTCCTTAAGAGCTGCTAAGGTAGACCGATCGCCGAAATCGGGCTCGGCCAAATCCGGCAACGGCAAGCCAGCTGCATCGAGGCCCGCTAAACCGAAGGCGGATGCGGCTCGCAAACCGAAGACCGACACGGCTCGTAAGCCGAAATCAGATGCGGCTCGTCATTTGGGCACGAATTCGGCACGTAAGCCGAAGGCGGAAGCCGTCAGTAATCCGTATTCAGAGATGGCACGTAAGTTCAAATCGGAAGCTGCTCAGAAACCTATGGATGGCCAAGCCCGTAAGCGCAAGTCTGAGGGATTCAATAAAGGAACCAAGACCGGCAGATCCTCATAAGCAGAAATAACGATAGTGAAGCAGAAAGCACCCTTTCCCACTTGTGAAGTGGAAGGGTGTTTTTTTTTCGGAATGGAATGGGAGTTACGCGCTCTTTCTCCCCGCAAGAAGCAGAAACAGTGGGATTCTGCACCTGCGCTCATAAGTTTCTTCGTTTAAGAAATGTTCTCGCACAGGTCTGGACTCCCTTAGGTGTTCCACGGTAAAGCCGGCTTCCTGCATCGCCCGGAAGTAATCCTCGACGGTTCGATGGTACTTATGAACGGTGCCGCCGAGCCATTGTTGTTCCCGGTAGCCTTCGCTGAAGTAATTGTCCACGACCCAGTTCGTTCGTGTGCCGGACGGCTGAAGCGTGGAGGTAATGACGGGATGCTCGACGGAGAAGACAAACCTGCCGCTCGGCTTCAAGCTCTGATGAATGCATTGAAAGACGCGCTCGATATCCTGCAGATAATGAATGGCGAGCCTGGAGAGCACCAGATCATAGGAATCGCGGGGATATGCAAAGTCCTCAATCCTCGTATGCACAACGGTTCCGTTGTTGTAATCGGTCAGGTTGCTTGAGGCGGCTTCCACCATATTACGAGAGCCTTCAATCCCTACATACGCAGCACAACCTTTGTTGAGCAATTCCACGCCAAAGCCAGCATCGCCGCACCCCAGGTCCAATACTTGCCGATCCGAGATATCTCCCAGCAGCTGCCAGATGACGGGTTTCTCCAATGTATCGTTGGCGTTCTCCTGCCCTTGCCGTCGCTCCATGTACTTCTCGAAGTTCGTGTCGTTGTCATAAAAATCGGATCCGTGATAGCTCATAGGCACCTCCTTCTAGGAATCATCCTAGACTCGATATTTCAGAAGATCAGCTAGCCGTGCTAATCCACCTAAAACAACCGTCTGCAAAATCCGGGGCGGTCCGGCGAGGTACCCATCCATAACGCTCCAAGCGACACCAAGCCATAAAGGATTCGAAGGAATTCCCTTGTTGTTAAGCTTGCCTTCACATTCCAATTTGTGAATAAGCTCAAACATATCCCAATGTTGTCCCGGAGGGCGAATCTCATGCAGGGCAACCAGACGGTCCTTGCTAACATTCCAGAATTGATGAATCTGAGTCGGACGGATGCTGGCCTGCCCCCCTTGTTCCACGGTCGTCTCTTCTCCGTCAATCACAAATCGCATATGCCCCTCTTGTACAGTAAATGTTTCTTGCAGAACCGGATGCCAATGCGGGCCGTTCATCGGACCTTGCTTAACAATCGTATGTTGTACCAAGAGATAGTCCCCTTGATCGTCAGTGCCGCTTTCGAGTAAGGTTACGGTTCGACCATCAGGATGAACAAGGGTCTTTCCTGTCACACAACTCACCTCAATCCGTTATTTTGGAAAAGTTAGGTTGCCTTATGGTTCATTATAACGGATCGTTCCTCCCGGAATAATACCCAGGCCATGATTTAAGATATAAAAAACCGTGCCGATATGAATCGGGCTATTCCTCCCAAAGGGAATACGCTTTGGGCGAATCTGCGACTCGCTGGTCTCCGTACTCGAAGCGATGTATAATTGGGTACGATTCATAATCAAAAAAATTACAGTTGGCGGGTGTAGAATTGCAAATTCAAAAGATAAAGAATAGAAGCTTCTTGTTTACCAACCATATCCCTGCGGGATGGGATTTAAATGTTCAACTGATTATGGGAGACCGGAATAATTACATTATCGATACGGGTCTGGGCTCATTGAACATCGAGCCTGTCAAAGAATACATAAAGCATGACAGCAAGCCAACCATTGTAATCAATACGCATCATCATTGGGACCATATCTGGGGAAATGGCTCGTTCCGAGACTGTATCATCATATCTCACAAACTATGCAGGGAAATGATGGAGTCAGGCTGGGAAGGCATGATACAGAAAAACAAGAGGTTTGTTGAGGGCGAGGCAGAATTGGTTCTTCCCAATCTGACATTTGATAACGAATTATATTTTCCGGAAGACAACATACGGCTCATTTATACTCCTGGCCATACCGTGGATTCCATAAGTGTATTGGACGAGTTAGAGCAGGTGATCCATGTAGGCGATAATGTAGGTGACTCCATGGATGAAATTATTCCAAGCATTTATGTTGAACAAGATCTTTATATACAAACGCTTTTGAAATATAAAGAAATGGATTTTGACACGTGTATATCGGGTCATAATGTTACGTTGGATAAGCAGGTCATAGAGCAGATATTGAGCAAGCTTTAGGATCTGGGTAGGGCTATATTGTCGAAAAGCAGATAACCGAGTGCAACGGGAATAACCCCGTTTTCACTCGGTTTTTATTTATCAGCGGATGCATTTATACCTCTGTTATTTCACCACGTTCGGTCATCCCTCTATTTCCATCATGGAGAAGTGGGATGATCATCCAGAATCCAACGAGAAAACATGCGCCAGCCAAAGCGTATACGGAAGTTAGTGACATGGCCTGCTTCAATAGACCGGAACATCCCATTGTGATCAGCATGGCTCCGGTCATGAGCGGCGTGCGCAAGCCGGTAACCCGACCGATATAGGCTTGTTCCGTTTGCTGCATGACCAAGGTGTGGTTCCCGATAAAAATAGCCGGTTGCAGCAGCGCAATCAGGAATTGCGAGAGCATGGTCAGCCAGAGGAGCGTCGACAGACCCAGCAGGAGAATGCCTGCGCCGTTCACGATTAACCCCATCATCAGTAAACGACCGGGAGCGATTCGGGAAGCGAGCATAAACGTTACGATCCCACCCAGGATTTCGCCGACACCGTAAGGGATGGTAATCCACTGCAAGTCCTGAGCGGACAAGCCTAAGCGTTCGGTCACCAGAAATACGCTGAGCGGGGAGATCAGTCCCACCCCAAGACCCACAACCATGAAGCAGAGGCTTAGTCGCAGCAGATCTCTTTTGAATACAACATAACGAATGCCGTCGGTCATATCTTGAAGAATGGAGGGAGCTGCTGTTGCAGTGTTCATAGATGCCTCTTGGTCTTTAGGCACGAACAGCATAGCTAGGGCAGATAACATGAACCATCCGCTCGTTAACACGAGGGCAGCTGATATGCCCCATTGCTGAAACACCCATGTGCCCAGCATCGGACCGATGATCATAAAGAGAGAGAACAGCGTTTGCAGCAGCGACATGCCAATGGAAGCATCCTCGTCCCGCACATGGATTTTGAACAGCTTCATGCCGGAGGGCTGGGCGAACTGCGACAGGATGGAAGAGCATAAGGTTGCGAAGAATACAGCGCCCCACGAGCCGGATTCCAGCATCAGAAACACGATAAAGACTGAGCAAGCACTTAGTATCTCGCACCAGATGATGGTTGCTTTGGGACGCCAACGGTCGGCGAATACACCCCCAATGAATGAAAACAGAAAGATCGGTCCATATTCGGCGACGGAAATCATGGAAATGGCAAAAGCATTCCCGCCTGTCATGTCCATGACAAACAGCAGAACGGCAAAATTTCGGATCCATATTCCGAGCTGGGAGCATACATTGGAAATCAGGATCGCTCGGACGAAGCCGTTGTGGAGCAAACGGATGGAGCTTGGCATAGTGATATATTCCTCCTTACAGAATCAATGCTGGAACCTATTTTGCGGTCTCCTGTAAGGTAAGAGTCAATGGTCAACCGACGCCAGAATCGTGTAAAGTAAGATAAAAGGTTGTTGGAGGAGGGGTGTCATGTTTATCGTCAACGTGGAAGGGGCCGTCTGCAAGGACGGGCAGTGGCTGATGATTACGCGCAGCCTTAAGGAAGAGCATGCGGGCGGAACACTCTCGTTAGCGGGAGGCAAAGTCGACAGGGAGGGGCACACGCTGGATATTCTGGAGCGCACGGTGAAGCGGGAGCTTTACGAAGAAGTTGGCGTAGAGGTGAAGGAGAACGTCACGTATGTCTACAGCTCTTCTTTTGTAACGGACGATGACCGTCCTGTCATCAACATGGTGTTCCTGTGCGAGTATGATAAGGGGACGCCTTACAGCAAGAGCCCGGACGAGGTCGAGTCGGTACAGTGGATGACGCTGTCCGAGATCATGAATCACCCGAAGGCTCCGCCGTGGACGAAGGAAAGTGTGCAAAGAGCGGAGGAGGCTCGGCGCAAGCGAACCTAAGTATTTTCCATGGAGAGAAGAATCCAACGAAATGGCGGTGTGGTAATGAGCAATCTGTTGCAGGTCAGAGTGACCGGAATTTTGGTTGAAGACGAACGTATTTTGCTGGTCAAACAGAGTGTTTCGTCAGAACGTGGCTGGTCGCTGCCCGGAGGAAGGGTAGAGCAGGGGGAAACCCTGGAAGAAGCCATGGTTCGAGAAATGGAAGAGGAAACCGGGCTAATCACAAAAGTGAAGAAACTCCTATATCAATGCGATAAACCGGATTCATCGCCCTCACTGTTACATATTACTTTTTTGCTGGAACGTTTGGAGGGTGAGATCCGGCTTCCATCGAACGAGTTCGATCTCAATCCTATCGGCGATGTGGTCCTGGTCCCTATCGCAGATTTAGCGAGCCATGGGTTCTCCGAGAAGTTTTCGACGATCGTTAAGCGAGGATTTCCGGAGTCAGGAAGCTATCAAGGCCGCAAGAGTAATATTGGATTGTAAAGGAGGTGCTGGTTTCATGAAAAACATATTTATTGTGCGGCATTGCAAGGCGGAGGGACAAGCCGCCGACGCTCCGTTAACTGGGCAGGGTATTCAGCAAGCACTTGAACTTGCGGAGTTTTTATCTGATAAAGGGATTGATCATATTGTTTCGAGCCCTTACCTTAGGGCTTACGATACGATAAAACCCTTGGCGAATCTCATTGGCGTGAAAGTTGTGATGGATGAGAGATTAACGGAGAGGGTTCTATCGGGTCGTAATAACCCTGCTTGGCGGGAGATGCTTCGCCGAACTTATGATGATTTGGACTTGTGTTTTGAAGGCGGGGAATCAAGTCGTACAGCCATGCATCGTGCAGTTCGTGTGGTGGAGGATGTCCTGCAGAACTCCAGCCAGAATGCTGTCATCGTGTCGCATGGCAACCTGGTCTCGCTTCTGCTGAAGCATTATGATGATCGAATTGGGTTCCGTGAATGGGAGGCACTATCCAATCCTGACGTGTACCAGCTCCGTTTTCTGCAAGATGCACTCGGCATACATCGAATATGGACCGCGTGAAGGCTTGAAACAACCTATGTAAAAAAGAATTCATAAGCATTTATTCCCTATATTTGGCGGCAGGCCGTCCTCTATAATGGAGTTGCACAGATATCAGGCTGTATTTCCTACGATTCGTTTAACAAAGGGAAATCGCATCTTGGACAAGCTGTGCGATGGGTTCGCAACAACATTAGAGAGATTATGAAATAAAGGGGATATGAAACATGGCCAAAACAAAACGGGGCCGCGCACTCTGGAACATGCCATCGCGTGGCCGCGGCACATGCCCGGTATGCAGCACGTCTCGCATCAAGCTCCTCTACGTCGCCAACAAGTCGGACGGCACGGCGCTGAAGGTATGCAAGAGATGCCAGAATGCCGATCAGTCCAGAGTCGACGCAGCTGTCGTGTAAGAGTCGGTTCGTCGGTTATCTGCATGTGAGTACGAAACTTGAGAAACGATAGTCATGCAGCAGCCCGCTCCTTAACGAAAATGGAGCGGGCTATTTCTTGTGCGTGAGATTGAGGAGGTTTACTTTGAATTTCAGATGGGATAATATCTAATTTAATAAATCACAAATTAGATGTTCGTCAAATTGTGTAGGGAGTGAACATATCCATGCAATTGGATAAGGTAGTTAGTTATCATAAGGCGCTTGCAGATCCGACGCGAATCAAAATGCTGATCCTGCTAGCCGAAGGCGAATTAAACGGACAGGTTCTGGCCGAGAAGATCGGTGTCACGCCAGCAACGATCACACACCATGCAGCGAAGCTGCGGGAAGCGAGTCTGATCAAAGAGCGCAGGGATAAGAACACGATCTACTTCTCGTTAAACCATTATTTCATCAAAAATAGTGCAACTGCTACGGAAAATCTAATCTATCAAAGAGTGAGGCCCGAGGGCTTTCCGGAGCGCTTGGAGGAAGAAGACCAGCGGACGAGGGACGTTGTTGTGAACAATTTTTTTACTTCCGAAGGAAAGCTGAAGAACATCCCTGCCCAGCTGAAGAAGAAACTTATCGTGCTAACGTATATGGTATCCCGGATGGAAAAGGGACGTAAGTACACCGAGAAGGAAATCAACGAGTTTATTCAGGGTTACCATGAGGACTTTGCGACTCTTCGCCGGGAGTTCATCATGCATCATTTCATGTTCAGGGACAACGGGGTGTATGAGCTCAATCCGCAAGAAATGTGGGCACGATGGGAGGATCTATCCTAATGAAAGAGGATTCTCAGCTATCCCATTGTAATCACGTTTGATGCAACGGATGTTGAGGAGTTAGGGCAGCAGCTGCACGAGCAGGGATTGAAACCGAATCGATCAGAGTGAATGGCAAGCACTGGCTTTTATGAGGCAGATGGCTTGCCTTTTTATGTTGTTAACGCGAATTCGCAGTTTGGCAGCTCCAGTTGAGGTGACTGAAACTCCTCATGATCACTGGACAACGGTCATAACGAATCTGGTAGTTTAATTCCCCGGCAACGTTTACAATAGGGAATATAAGGGTTAAATGCCAAGTGAGGTGATTGGATGGAAGTCTACCGCTGCATGAACCATCCCGAGAGGGAGGCCGTCGCTCAGTGCACGCGCTGCGGAAAGCCGGTATGCGAGGAATGCCATAATCCGGAGACAGGCCGCTGCCGCTATCGCTGCGGTGAGATGAACCCCGCTCCCGGCATGCCGGGACGGCCTAGGAACGTATGGGTGACCGTAATCGTCTCCATACTGGCTATCTTGGGCGGTCTTGCGCTGCTGCTGCTGACGATCTGCGGAGCCATACTGTTTTCTTATTAACGCACGTGTTTCTAGTTCCGACAAGCGCAATTTTCAATTCAGTTATTATTTCAAGGAGTGGACAGATGGAGTTTCCTGTTTATTTGTACCTGGGTTCCTGGCGGATTCATCCACATGTGTTGTTTGAATCCCTGGCTTACTTTATCGGCTTCCGCGTGTATTTATGGACCCGCAGGCCGAGCGGCATGACAAAGCTGATGAGCCTGCAGATTCTGGCTGGCATCATCGCCGGCGCGGCCATTGGTTCCAAGCTGCTATTCTGGTTGGAGGATCCGGCTGCCACCTGGGAACAGCTGCGCCAATTCCATCTGCTATGGGGGGGCAAGACGATTGTCGGCGGTCTTCTAGGCGGATTGATCGGCGTGGAGCTGACAAAGCGCTGGGTAGGATGGAAGCATTCTACGGGCGATGATTTTGTATACCCGCTGATGCTGGGCCTGGGACTCGGACGAATTGGCTGCTTTCTGACTGGCCTCGATGACCATACCTATGGTACGCCGACGACCTGGTTCACAGGCGTGGACTTCGGCGACGGGGTTTATCGCCATCCGACTCAGCTGTATGAGATCCTGTTTCTCATCGTACTGGCCTTACTGCTGATTCCGCTGTACCGCCAAAGCCGTGGCAGATCCACTCGCGAGGGCTACGTGTCCGGGCGGATGTTTCAATGGTTCATGGCCGGGTATTTGCTCTTCCGCCTGGTGATCGACTGGATCAAACCGACGCCGCATCCTTACCTGGGACTGAACAATATCCAATTAGCCTGCATCGCAGGCCTCATCTATTATGCGTGGCTGATCGGCGGCAGAAATCGGCTTCGCCGATCGTTGCCGGGTCCCCATCTTCCAAGCTGACCAAAGGAGTCTTGATTATGCCAAAAAACCGCCCTTATCTGTATCATGAACTGACGAATAGCATATGCACGACCTGTTACCGCAAAGTGGAAGCCAAGATCATCGAGGAGAACGGCATGATCTATATGCTCAAAAGATGCCTCGTACACGGTCCGGAAAAAGTGCTGATCGCAACGGAGGCTGAATATTATCATCAGACGCGAAAGTTTATCAAGCCTTCCGAAATGCCGCTTGTCTGGAATACGCCGATCCGGTACGGCTGTCCTTACGACTGCGGCCTCTGTCCGGACCATGAGCAGCATAGCTGCCTCACGTTGCTGGAGATCACGGACCACTGCAATTTGCAGTGCCCGATCTGCTTCGCGGAATCGTCGCCGCATCGTACTTCTTACAGGTCGCTTGCGCAGATCGAATTCATGCTCGACCGGATCGTGGAGAACGAGGGGGAGCCTGACATCGTGCAGATCAGCGGCGGCGAGCCGACGACGCATCCAGATTTTTTTGACATCCTGGACATGTGTAAGAGCCGTCCGATCAAGCATATTATGGTGAACACAAACGGCATCCGCATTGCCCAGGACCGCGATTTTGCGCGGAGGCTGGCCGAGTACATGCCAGGATTCGAAATTTACCTGCAATTCGACAGCTTTGAGGCTCATGTGCTGAAGGAGCTGAGAGGGGCCGATCTGCGGCGCATCCGCCAGCAAGCCATCGACCATCTGAATGAATTCAATATCTCCACGACACTGGTCGTCACGCTGAAGAAAGGCCTCAATGACGGCGAAATCGGAGATATCATTCAGTATGGACTTCAGCAAAAAGCGGTGCGAGGCGTCACCATTCAGCCGATTCAGGCTGCGGGCCGGCTGGAGGGGTATGATCCGGCAACCGACCGGTTGACCGTGAGCGAAGTGCGGCGGATGATCATCGACCAGTCCGAGGTATTTACGGATGCGGACATTCTGCCGGTTCCGTGCCACCCGGATTGCCTGGCCATGGGCTACGCCTTGAAGCTGGGCGGGGAAGTGCTGCCGTTGACACGGATGATCAACCCGGAAATCCTGCTCGAGGGCGACAGCAACACGATTGTGTTTGAGCAGGATCCGGTGATCCGAGGCAAAATGTTTGAGCTGCTGTCGACCGGCCATTCGCCGCAATCCTCTGCGCTTTCCCTGAAGAGCCTGCTCTGCTGTCTGCCGCTGGCGGCCGTGCCGGAGCAGATTACCTATGACAACGTCTTCCGGGTCATTATCATGCAGTTCCTGGACGCCCATAACTTCGACGTCCGTTCCGTCAAGAAATCCTGCGTCCACATCATGCATCCCGACGGACGAATGATCCCGTTTGACACCTACAACATGTTCTACCGAGACGACAAGGAAGAGCTGCTGAAGGAGCTGAAGGAAGAGGTTGCCACCGCATGGGACCGGTAAGAAGGCACTGATATTATGGTTCAATGGCTCCGTAACCGGAGCGGATGAGGCGATATAACACTTGAGAAGAAGATAAGCGCTTTGGATTCCTATTCATTCCTAACTACATAGGGAGGCGAGAATTGTGCAGAACCGAATTCCTGAACCTGAGAAGGTATCCCCTTATCAGTTGGATCAGAACATGAAGATCGAGAATCATGGAGCGGACGAACGGATATGGTATTCCCCCCAGAGGGGGCCGTTTCAGGTATCCGGATTTGGCTGGTTCCACACAGAAGGCATATATCGCAGACTGCCTGCGGTACCTGATGTTTACATCCGACCTGAGGTGGATGCGTTAGCGAACTGCACATCGGGCGGTCAGATCCGCTTTCGCACGAATTCGCGGAGCGTGTCGGTCCGCGTATGTCTGACCGCTGGATCCGGTATGTACCACATGCCCCCAACGGGGGAGTGCGGCGTGGATGCGTATATCGGCGGCCCCGGCCATTGGCTGCATGCGGGAACGGCTCGTTTTCAGGCTGGCCAGGTGGAGTATGAGAGCAGCATCTTTGATTCCGGGACAAGCGAGGCACGGTCGTTCCTCCTGAATATGCCTTTATACCAGGGCGTCGAAGAGATATGGATTGGACTTGAACCAGGGGCCGAGGTTTGGGCACCGGAATCCTATGATTCTTCCAAAAAAGTGATTATATACGGAACATCCATTACGCAAGGCGGATGCGCGTCACGGCCCGGCATGTCGTATACAAACATCTTAAGCCGCAGGTTTCATCTGGAGTTTATCAATTTGGGTTTCTCGGGCAACGGAAAAGGGGAGTCGGAGCTTGCCATACTAGCGGCTCAAATTCCGGAACCCGCATGTCTCGTCATTGATTACGAGGGTAACGCCGGGGGCACCGAGTCTTATCGACAGACCTTGCCTCTATATATCGAGACTTACCGCAAGGTTCATCCGGAGGTTCCCATCATCTTGATATCCCGCATCCGCCATGGAGCCGAGTCGTTTAAGCCTGAGATTCTAGAAGGGCGGCTTGCGCGGAAGAAGTTCCAGATGGATCTTATCCGGCAGCTGACCGAGGCCGGAGATCATAACCTAACGTTTGTCGATGGATCGGATTGGTTAGGTTATGATCCCGGGGAAACGACGGTTGACGGGGTTCATCCGACGGACCTCGGCTTCAAGCTGATGGCGGACCGGCTTGAGCCTGTGCTCAGGCAAGTGATTGGCGATAGTGCATCTGCAGCAGGGCGATAAGGCAGTTAACAGGTTCAAATGTTAGCGTATGGGTGAAGTAACATTAGCGCAATGAAACGTTCATAAGCTGAATCGTTAAAGGGCCCGTTCCTGGCTGGAACGGGCTTTTGTCTGTGCCGTCGTCTAATTCAAAAGTTTTGATTGTTTGCCTAATAAATGAGATGTTATGATAACAATTAACTAACAACCAATCGATTACATTAAAGGGTGTGTGCAGGTTATGGCTGGAAAAGTCACGATGCAGCAAATTGCCGATCATCTCGGCCTTTCAAAATTCGCAGTTTCTAAAGCGCTTTCAGGTAAATCCGGCGTCAGGTTGGAGACCCGGGAGAAAATCGTGAACGTTGCGACCCAGCTCGGCTATTTTGCCAACAAGTCGCCGAAGGCCGGAGGCAAGAAGAACGAAACCAACGCCGATGGCAGCCAAGCCGCAAAGGAGACCGTCATCGTGCTTGTGCCGAATGTCCGTTACCAGACGCGGGATTCCCTGTATTGGGGGCGAATTATCGATGGCATCACAAGTGAGCTTGAGCTGAGGGAGACGGGGATGGTCATCGTGACCGACCAATTTAAGGACAGCTTTGCGAATCTGATTAATCCGAGCGGGGTGAGAGGCATCATCGGCGTCGGATTCATCTCGTCACAGCTGCTGCTCGAAATCCGCAGCCTGGATATCCCCTTCGTCTTGATCGATCATGAAGATCCGCTGATTCCGTCGGACTCCCTGTTCATGAACAATGTGGAGTGCATGAGACGGGTAACCAATTATCTGACGGGGTGCGGACATCGAAGGCTCCAGTTCGTGGGCAACGTCCGGTTTTCGCGCAGCTTCACGGATCGTTATCAAGGGTACCGCTCCGTTCTCGGCGAGCAGGGCTTACCGCTGGATCAGAATGAGGAGCTGCTTAGCTTTGAAGGGGACAACCGCTCCGAAATGACGGAGGCGCTGGAGATCATTATAAGCCGGATGGATGAGCTGCCGACGGCCTTTGTGTGCGCGAACGACTCCATTGCCATCTGCGTCATGACGGTGCTCGGCAAGCTGGATATGAAGGTGCCCGCAGACTGCTCGGTTACCGGCTTTGACAACATTGAGGATGCGGCTTTTGCGGCCCCGTCGCTGAGCACCATTCACGTCAACAAGGAGGCGTTCGGACGCAGGGCGGTGGAGATGCTGATGAGACGCGTGGAGCAGCCGGATAGTCCGCTGGAAAAAATACTGCTTGCCGGCGACTTCATCCTTCGCGAATCCACGGCTTATGCCAAGAAGGTCGAGTGATGTGAATATGCGCGGCTACATCACCCGTCTATGGAAGGAGCGGCCGGCCGGACGTTTAGACCGGAAGCTGTTTGTGGTCTTTCTGTTTCTGATTATCCTGCCGATCGGACTCATCACGTATTTTGCGGCAGAACGCTATACGGCCACCATCGAGAACAATACGGTCGCCTACGTGTCCCAGCTGTCGAGCAAAATGATGGGCAAGCTGGACGATTACGTGACCGATATGATGAAAATTTCGATCATTCCCTCGTACCTCAATGAAATTCAGTCAGGGCTTGAGATGTCGAACCGCTACTACCAGGCCGAAGGGGAATCAAAGGAACCTGCAAGCCTGAACGAGAGTGAGCTGAAGCTCCAGATTACGCGCAAGGTCGAGCGGAGCATCTATTTCATGAACAACATCAAAGAAGGCACGAGTAACGTGTATCTGTTCGATCTTTTCGGCAACCCGTATTATGTGGTCAAAAGCGGCGGCAGTCGCTCGAATCTGCAGCAGTATTATGACAACTGGCGCAAGCTCGCCACAGAGGCCGGCGGCCGACCCGTGCTGGTCAGCACGCAGGAGATCGCCGTGTCCGCCGGCAGCAAGCAGTATATGTTCACGGTTGTTCGCGACATTATCGATAAATCGTACCATTCCATCGGCACCATTGTGGTGGACGCCAACATCGGCGTGATCGAGAACATCGTCACTGACCTGGAGGAAACGACGCACGGCACCACCTTCATCCTGGATGACAACGGGACCGTGATTTATGACAGCGAGAAGAAATATTTGTCCCGCAGCATGACTGACAATGCCGCGCTTGCCCAGGCCACCGGTCACGAAGGAAGCTTTCGTCTTGAGGTAGGCGGCGAGCAGCAGCTTGTTGTTTACCGGAAATCCGAGCAGACCGGCTGGCTGATCCTGATTACGGTGCCGGAGCGGCAGCTGATGCAGGATGCGCTTAAGACCCGCAAGATTACGATCGCGGCGGCTATCGGTGTTACCAGCTTTGCACTCATCATTTCTCTGATTCTGATTTATGCGCTGACAAGGCCGCTTCGATCCATCGTCCATCTGATGAAGCAGGTGCAGACCGGCAAGCTGGATGTGGTATTCCCGGTCCGAAGGCGTGACGAAGCCTCGCTGATCGGGGTCTCCTTCAACCGAATGATGGCACGCATCAAACAGCTTATCGACGATATTTACACGATGGAGAAGCGGAAGAAGGAGGCGGAGCTGGAGCGTCTTCAGCACCAGATCAATCCGCATTTTATTTACAATACGCTGGAAACGATCCGGATGACGGCCGTCCTGCACAACGATCATGAAGTGGGGGATATGGTTCAGCTGTTAGGGCAGCAGCTCCGTTACAGCATTCATGCCGGCAGCGAGGTCGTGGAGGTGAAGCACGAGTGGGAGCATGTCAAAGCCTACATCGAGCTGCTCAACTACCGATACGGCGAGCGGTTCGTGCTGACGCTGCCGGATGATCCGGCAGCGAATTCCATTCGGGTGATGAAGCTGCTGTTTCAGCCGATCATCGAGAATGCCGTCAATCATGGCTTTGACGAGAACAAACCCTTGCTCCATCTGTCCGTTACCTATGCCATGGACGGTAGGGATCATTGTTTTACCGTTACGGATGATGGCTTAGGCATGTCGACAGAAGCACTAGCCAGGCTGCGCCGCGTGCTGGATCAGACGCAGCCCCAAGCAACGGACGGCCGGGGAGTCGGGCTGCGCAATGTGCACGAGAGGCTTCAGCTCCGATACGGGAGACCCTACGGCCTTACCGTAGACAGCGAGGAAGGGCGGGGTACTGCCGTTCGGATTACCTTTCCCGCAGAACATTTAGAAGAACCGAGAACAGGAGGACTTGCGAATGCTTAGCATAGCCGTGGTGGATGATGAGGAACGGATCAGGCTGGGGCTTGGCAAGCTGATACGGGATGCAGGCGAGCAATACCGCGTCGTGGGGACGTTTGCAAGCGGCCAGGAGCTGCTGGACCAGTGGCAGGAGCTGCAGCCCGACTTGGTCATTACCGATATCAAAATGCCGCAAATGAACGGGCTCCAACTGATGGCGAATATCAAGCAGATGGCCAGCCATACCAAATTCGCCGTGCTCAGCGGATACAACGATTTCGAATATGCGCGAACCGCCATGCGGCAGGGAGCCCTGGAGTATTTGCTCAAGCCGGTCAACATGAAAGAGCTGCTGCGCATGCTGGAGAGCGTTGACGAGCTGGTGAAAGGAGAGCAGAGCGAGCGCAAGCTGGAGTCGGACGATCTGGTCAGCTTTCTGTTAGGCACGGATCAGCGAAAAATGCCGGAGCATCTGTTCGAGGAAGTCTGCGACCGGCTGGATCAGCAGGCGCTGTTCCACGGATATTACGCCGTGCTCCTCCTTCGCACGTTCCCGGAGATTGCGGAAGAGAGACTGCTTGCATGGACGTCGGCTTGGGGGGCGGAGCGGAGAATCGTCGGCTGTGAAGGAGGGAGGCAGGCGATCCTGGTGTCCATTGCGGAGTCCAGCCATGCGAATATGGCAAGAGAATGGGCTGCCATGCTGCTGCAGCAGCTTCCCGCGGGGACTTCGGCGAAGCTGGGCATCAGCGGCGTGTTCAGCGGAAGCCGATGGCTTCCGCAAGCCTATATGGAAGCCGCGAGCGTGCTGGAGCAGGCTTGGTACAGCGACGAACGGCGCTGCTGCGGAGGCGAAGGCAGACCACCGGTTCAGAAGGAAGAGCGCTACCGGCTTGTCCGTTCGCTGGATAAACAGCTGCTTCCGGTACTGCGTGCCGGTGAGTATACACGCTTGTCGGCCGCGGTGGACTCCTGGCTGGATGAGTTGGCTACCCTGCGGCCGGGCTGGGCCGAGCTGAAAGAGGCTTGCCTGACCCTGGAGTCGCATGTGGCGGAAGAGATGAAGCAGCGCGGCATTGGCGCAGGAGATGTGGATTGGAACCTGGAACCGGGGGACAGCGAGAATTGGCGTTCGTTCGCAGGGAGGCTGAAGACCGCTGTTGAGCAGGCCGCCGGGCTTCTGGATCAAGGGAAAAGTGAGCATCGGGCCGTGGAGACGATCAAGGCCTATATTCAGCAGCATTATACCGAGGAGCTGGAGCTTCAGCACCTCGCCGACCTGGTCTATTTGACCCCGAGCTACTTGAGCAAGCTGTTCAAGACCGAAACGGGCGAGACGATTACCGACTACTGCATCGCCGTGCGAATCGAGCATGCCAAGCGGCTGCTGAAGGAGGATTACGGTCTTAAAACATACATGGTTGGCGAGCGCGTGGGCTACCCGGACCCGGCTTATTTTAATAAAGTGTTCAAAAAAATGACGGGAAAAACGCCGAAGGAGTACCGCGATTTTGTTAGGTGACTGTTATCTAAATTGAGGACAATAAAACCAAACAAAGTCTATTATTTTTCGCGGCGCTGTCTTTTATAATGATTGAAAACGGTACCATTTCATCCAGAAAGCGAGGAAGGGAACGTGTTCAATTTCAGTTATAAAACGCAGCGCTATCTTATTCTGTTCGGTTTCCTTGCCATTCCAGTACTCTTGTCCCTGACCTTCTCGTATTATCCGGCGCTATCGCTGTTGTATTACAGCTTGACGGACTGGTCGGGTCTCGGCTGGGATATGAACTTTATCGGCTTTGACAATTACGTCGAGATTTTTACGAAGCCCGAAGTGTTCAGTTCACTCAAGAACAATCTGTATTATCTGATCGGGGGACTCATCCAGGTCGTGTTTGCCCTCTATTTTGCCGTCATTTTGACGAGCAAGCTGAAGGGGAGGAACGGCTTCAGGGTCGCTTTGTTCCTGCCGTACGTGCTGCACAGCGTAGCCACGGTCATCATGTTCAAGAACGTATACCACATGGAGTACGGATCACTGAATACGCTGCTCGGCGCTCTTGGACTCGAGTCCTGGCAGCAGAGCTGGCTGGGCGATAAGGGGATCGTGAATTTTGCGCTGGCGTTCATCTCGATGTGGAAGTACATGGGGCTCAACATGGTCATCTTTATCGGGGCGCTGCAGTCGATACCGGGCGACCTGTACGAGGCGGCCTCCATTGACGGGGCTTCGGGCTGGCAGAAGTTCCGTTACATCACGCTGCCTAGCATACGGGGTGTGCTGGAGTTAATGCTCATCCTTACCTTGACGGGCGCACTCGAAGCATTTGATATTCCGTTTGTGATGCTGCTCGGGGCGAACGATACATCGACCTTCGTCATCAAAACAGTGGATACGGCGTTTAAGTATCAGAACTTCGGGCTGGCTTCGGCGATGGCGGTCGTTCTGCTGATTATCGTGCTGCTGTTCATTGTCATCCAGCGGAAGCTGCTGTTCAGGGAGGAGAAGCAATCATGAGAAGGGAACGCTCGATCGGCTTTACGATATTTAACTATTTCACGCTGGTTATCGCTTTGTTTGTGGTGTTCTTTCCGATTTACTCGATCTTCGTGGGAGCGTTCAAGACCCAGGTCGAGTATTATCAATCCGGCCTTAGCTTGCCTGACAATTTCTTGAACTTCGATAACTTCAAGCGGGTGATCGATATCGGGGATCTGGGGCTCGGCTTTCGCAATATCCTGATCGTATTGGTCATTTCGGTTGTCGGCAATATCCTGTTTGGCACCATGGTCGCTTATGCCGTCGGACGGTTTGAGTTCAAGATGAAAAAAGCGATCATGGGCATGTACCTGGTCGCTCAGGTCATCCCGATGGTCACGACGCAGGTGGCTACCTTTAGCGTTATCCAGAGCCTGGGGGCCTACAACACGATGTTTGCGCCGATTCTGCTGTACCTGGGAGCCGATGTGCTTCAGATCGTCATCTATCTGCAATTCGTGAACAGCATCCCGCGGGATTTGGATGAGAGCGCCATGCTGGAAGGAGCGTCCCTGTTCAAAATCTACCGTTCCATCATCTTCCCGCTGCTTGCGCCGGCTACGGCGACCTTGGTCATTCTGAAGAGCATCTCGATTTACAACGATTTTTACACGCCGTATCTGTATATGCCAAGCCAGGACCTGAAGGTGGTGTCCACTGCAATCTATTCCTTCATCGGTCCGAACGCGGCGCAGCTGAACGTGATCTCGGCAGGCATTCTGATTATCTTCATTCCGACGGTCGTGTTGTTCCTGTTTATGCAGCGGTATATTTTTGCGGGCGTTACGAACGGAGCAGTCAAATAACGAACACTAGACGATGAAGAAGAGGAGACTCGATATATGAACTCGACGAACACATGGACGGAAAAAGTATGCGGCATGACATGGGGATGGACCGGCGTGCGGGGATCCTGGACGGGGCCTGAAGCTGCGTTCTCCATGGAACGCATGGCGGAGATGAACGTGAATTGGGTGGCCATTGCGCTGTCTGCCGTGCAGTCAACGCCGCAGTCGACGGAGATTCCGTTCCGGGAGGAACCGACGGTGACGGATGATGAGGTGCGATGGGCCATCCGCAAGGCGAAGAGCATGGGCCTCAAGGTGTGCTTGAAACCAGTCGTTAATGTAGGGAACGGAACGTGGCGGGCCCACATTAACTTCTTCGATGAAGAGGTTCCGGGTGAACCGAGCTGGGCCGAATGGTTTTGCTCCTATGGGGAATTCATTCGCCATTATGCTGAAATTGCAGAGGAAGAGCATTGCGAGATGCTGTGCGTGGGCTGCGAGATGGTACAGGCCGACAAGCGTGATGCGGAGTGGCGAGCTCTCATTGCGGATGTCCGTAGCGTCTATGGCGGGCTGGTGACGTATAACTGCGATAAATATCAGGAGGAGCGCGTGCGCTGGTGGGATGCGGTAGATATCATCTCCTCCAGCGGCTATTATCCGATCGACCAGTGGGAGGAGCAGCTGGATCGGATCGAAGGCACGGTCCGCCGATGGAACAAGCCGTTCTTCTTCATGGAAGCCGGCTGTCCAAGCCGCGAGGGCTCTGCAGCCCGCCCGAACGATTGGTCGCTGCCTGGCGGCCCGTCGGAGGAGGAACAGCGGCGGTATTATGAAGCAATGTTCGCGGCCTGCGCCAAGCGGGAGTGGATGCAGGGGTATATGCTGTGGGATTGGCCGGCACGGCTGTACAGCGTAGAGGAAGCGTCTCTGAACGATGATTATTGCATGTATGGCAAGCAGGCCGGGAGACGGTGAGGAATTATTATGCTGCCGGAATCCGGGTTTAAATTGTTGGAATCCGTTGGGCTATCTCAGGATAAGCCCGGTGTTTGAACAGTAGAATAGAGGTTTAGCATCGCACCGCATGCTTCTTAACGCACGGTGCGATTTTGCTATAGAGAGGGAGATTTTCTGGAGCCTAACAAGAAAATGATATGTTAGCATAATTTATGACAATAAAAACAAAAACACTTCATTTGTTTTGGGCGTGTTAGCGATTATCATTTGAAATGTAAGCGATATCAGTAAACGCTTCATGAGGATGCGAAGAAGCGCAACACATTCAACGTACAGGGGGAAGACGAAATGAAAAAAAGATTCACGATGGCACTGCTTCTGCTCTTAACCGTATCATCCATTTTGGCCGCCTGCGGAGGGAATAAAACGAATAATGCAGGTACCGAGACGCCGCCGAGCAATAACGCAGGCAGCGAGCCAACCGAGGCATCCGGCGAAGCGGAGCTTGGCGGCAAGCTGAAGGTGCTGACGCACCGCACCGACCTGGTGAATGACGGCACGCTGGACAAATACGTGGAAGCCTTCAAAGCGAAATACCCGAAGGCCGAAATTGAATTCGAAGGATTGACGAACTATGCGACGGATATTCAGGTCCGTCTGACCACGGGTGAAGCCGGCGACGTGCTGATGATTCCGACCGGTCTTGCCACCTCGGAGTACAGCAAATATTTTGAGCCGCTGCCGGATGCGATGTTCGAGGATGTCTATTTTGCTGACAATACCCTATTCGAAGGGAAACGCTACGGAATCTCTACGGGTGTGAATACGCAAGGGATCGTATATAACAAGAAAGCATTCGAGGCCGCAGGCGTCGACAAAGTACCAGCCACGCTGGATGAGCTCTACGCGGCTGCGGAGAAACTGAAAGCGGCGGACATCATTCCGCTGTACATGAACTTCGGGGCTCAATGGACAATGGGCAACTGGGCGGATAACTCGGCATGGTACGTGAACGGGGATCCGCAGTTCGCCTCGAAGCAGGTAACCGAGGAGGCGCCGTTCCAGGTGGATAATGCTTGGGGGATCCTTGCGAATATTGGACGCACCTTCGTGCAGAACGAATGGGTAGAGAAAGACCTGTACACGAACAACTGGGAGATTTCGAAGGGCGAAGTGGCTGCCGGCAAAGCGTCGATGTACTTCCTGGGCAACTGGGTAATCCCGCAGGTGATCGGTGCAGGAGCAGCTTCGGAGGATATCGGCTTCTTCCCGCTCCCGTATGATAACAGCGGCAAGTACAACGCACCGCTCGGTTCGGATTACTTCATCGCTGTCAGCAAAGACAGCAAGAATAAAGAGCTTGCCACTGCTTGGGTCGATTTCTTCGTGAAGGAATCCGGCTATGTGGAGGATTCCGGCTTCATGCCGATCATCAAGTCGGCTGAGTCCTCCATCCCGCAGCTTGCCGAATTCCAATCGTTTAATCCTACGTTGATCGAGAGCGAAGCGACCGATCCGAAGTTTAACGAAATCGCGAATAAAGCGCAAATTGGCATCGGCACCGGCGATTATGTCCAGGAATATATCGTGGCTGACGACCTGCAGGCAGCGTTCGACAAGCTGAATGCAAAGTGGAAAGAAGCCAAAACCGCACTGGGATACTAGTCCGGGGGATATAACGGGTTCAGTCTCGTGCTGCTCTTGCAGCCTTACTCTGCATGATCAGGGTAAGGCTGTTTTACTTTATTACTTTATAATATGGATTGAAGAGGAGGCGGATATATGAAGAAGATTTTGTTGCTGGGCGATTCCATCCGGGAGGGATATGAGCCTTACGTTAGAGAAAGGCTGGCTGGCCTTGCAGAAGTTGTGGCACCGGGGGAGAACGGGCGCTTCTCGTTTTATACGCTGTGGGGCGTCAATCTCTGGATGAAAGAGCTGGGGACGCCTGATATCGTCCATTGGAACAATGGACTGTGGGATGTGCACCACGAGGCTCCGATGGTCGAAACGCTGACGCCGATCACCGATTATGTAACCAATCTGAAGCGGATTGCCCACGAGCTGCAGCGGACAGATGCGCATATCGTATTTGCCACGACGACGCCGGTGCATCCTCAATCCGAGGGCAGAAGCAATGAAGAGATTGACGCCTACAATCAGGCAGCGATGGAGGCGCTTGTGCCGATGGGCATTACGATTCATGATCTGAACGCCAGGGTCAAAGAGGATCTGAGCGGTTATTTGTCGGATGACCGCCTTCACTTGAACGAGGAAGGATACCGGATGTGCGCCGACTCGGTAGTGGAGATGCTCGGTCGCTATCTGTGACGTTTGGACCAGGCCAATGAGCCTTAAGGCGCGGATCTATGGAATCTTTACCAAAAATGGAACAAGTCTATTATAGGTTCTAACAAATTTGTTACATCCTACTTGCGTTATGACGATATTATAGAATAATATGAAGGGGCGCGGCTTTCATAGAGGGGACCCGCGCTTTTTTGCTATCTAACTTGCCTGGACACCTTCTTATCGGAAGCCCCCCCTGTAAGAGAGTGTTATGACGCGGAAGGCCGGCATGCCTTAAGGGTCTACAGGCTTGGGATGCGCATTCTCATATTTTCCATGTATAATAGAAGAAATCATTCAAATAGGAGCTAGGAAATGAAAAAGCTAGGAAGAAACGATCTATGTCACTGCGGAAGCGGGAAAAAGTACAAAAGATGTTGTCTTGAAAGAGATGAACGCACGGTATACGGTAAAGTCATCCAGTTCCCTGGTGCGAGAGCAGCAGAGCCTAAGCTACAGGTCGATCAATTGCGGCAGATGATTAACGACAAGCTGGGATGGATGGACTGGAACGCTGATGAGCATCGTGAGCTTGCAGAGTCTGTGTTTCCTCAGATCTGCCGGGATTACGAGCTGCAGGATGATCAGCAGCTGTTTCAAGTGTTCAGCCTTCTGATGGTTTGGAACAGCTTCTCCAGAGAAGCCAATCCGAAGTACCGCAAACAGGGCGGATATGCAAGTGCGTTAGAATATATAGTAACTTCATCGCTTAACATTTCAACAACGAAGTCCGATATCGCGAAGAAGCATGAGGTTTCCGTTGCTACATTGACCCGCAACAGCGGTCAGATCCAAGATTTCATGGATGGCGTAGCGGCATCCGGTGACGACGCGAACGTCGAGGATGAGGAATCCGATAGCGAAACGGACAAGGATTTGTCCTTGGGACGCTAGCATCGCCAAAGTGAAGGATCCATAACAGAGTGCGGCATGTGCGCATTCGGTTTCATAGCTGTGACCGCTCCTATTCAAGTGGAGCGGTCATTTTGCGTTTAATGGCCAAATCGAATTCAAAGATGTTTATACAAGTTCATCCTATATGGTGGATTAATCAGTTTGTGATATGATTTAAAAGAGAAACGGTATTCAACGACAATAAGTTGGAGGTTGTAGTAATGACAAAGGATAAACAATTAACCAAACTTATTAGGCTGACTGGCGAGAGAGCAAGACTTGAGGCCAAAGCAAACGGAACTTATGTTGTATATAAAGATGATTATGGCAAACTGATAAGGGAATATTCTAATGGGGAGAAGGAATATGTCTCGGGAAAAGACAGTTGAACCAACGATCAACGGGATTTCTCCATGGAAACGACGCTCTCGGGTGGATACGCCATTAGGCTTATGAAGGAAGCAAAAGCAAATGGCTTCCAGGTTACCATGTTTTATGTAGGCCTTGGTGATCCAGATCTAAATGTCGAACGAGTAGCCGGCAGAGTTCGCAATGGGGGACACAACATCCCTGCAAAAGATATCATGCATCGGCATCATTCTTCTATGCAAAATCTTCTCCAATACCTAGGCCTGGTTGATCATCTACTTGTGATAGATAATAGCGCACTAAGTGGAGAAATTGTGCTGGAAGCAGAATTCGGGATAATTAAGCATAGGGACGTTAACTTGCCAGATTGGGTTTTACCCATCGTTAATCAACTGAAAGCGTTGGAAGATTAATTCTAAGTAATTGTACTAAGCAGTACTTTACGCTCAGCCGCTCCTATTCAAGTGGAGCGGTCATTTTGCGTTAATCCATAAATCGGCGTTTTCGCAAGACTGCTTTCCGTACCTAGGCAGAAGCTTCGCGTGAACCCGTCAGCAGCCAGCCCAATGCAATGCCGTATAGCAGATGACCGGCCAGCCAGACCAAGGAAACCCAAGACAAGCCTCGCTCGCGGGACCAATTCTTCTGCTTCAGAAAGATGGCCAGAGCGATGCTCAGCAGGACGGAGATGACGAGGTGCAGCGCAAACTCGATCAGTTCGGGAAGCTTCAGCTCCTTCAGGACAGGTACGTAATCAACGTTCAGCAGCAGCGTATAAACCTTTACCGAGGTGATGTGCTCGATCATTTTAAGGAACAGCCCGAGGAGAATGCCCGAGGCGATGCCTGCCCAGACCGGCCCGTTCAGCTTACATTTACTCCACGTGAGGGATATCTCCCCTTTTATTGTTCATTTTATAATACCTGTCGATCTGATGCGAAACGAATTTTCGCATTCCAACAATGGAAGAATGAAACGAATCAACTACGACGGCAGGCGGATAAATGTACATAAAAAATAACCGGACGTTTCCTCCTTATGCAGGAGAAGATGTCCGGTTATTCACATTATGATCTGTTATTTCACACGGCGCTTTGCAGCAGCAAGGAGCCGGGCAGTTCGATCCGGTAACCTTTGACAAGGGTTTCTCCATTGAACGTATCGGTGTCATATGCCCGCTCAAAACCGAGCCGCTCATAAAGCTTCACCGCAGAGGCCATCATGTCGGAGGTATGGAGATTCAGCGTGGTTGCTCCGAGCTGGACCGATCTGCGGGCAGCCTCTTGAATCAGCAGCGTGGCGATGCCGCGTCCCCGGGAACCCGGAGATACGGCAAGTAGACGGATAATGGGCGAGTGGATCCCCATCTCCGGTTTTCCGTAAGCGGCCTCCGAGGAGAGGAACAGCTGGACGCTGCCAACGATTTCCCCGCCGAGTTCGGCGACGATCCGGGCATGCGGCGCATGGCTGTATGCGGAATTCCTGATGGAATCCCGATATTCTTCCCACCGTTCCGCAGATAGATCGAAGGCATACTGCTGATAGGATTCCAGCATCACAGCCGCAACAGCCTCGCATTCCCACTCATGTGCATCCCGTATGATCACTTCTTGGATTGAATTCATCGCTATCACTCCTTTTTTCGGTCATTTAAACTTCAGAGGATACGGCCATATCCTGATAAGGTGAGATTAGTATAGCAGTTTATTCCAATTAAACACATTGGAAAACAAAAATATTAATGCCGTCATTAAAAAAATCTATAAGCATATTTGGATTGACAATAATTTGCCAACTGCCTAAGATAAGGATAATTTATAAGGAAACTACGGTCTTAAAACCATCTATATTCATTGGAATAGTGTGTATAATGATGATCCCGGAGGTGTTAGCTTGAACATCGAAAACATCGAGGCTTTTGTCTACATCAACCACTACGGCAGCTTCAACAAGGCGGCAGACGTTCTGTTTCTATCCCAGCCGACGGTGACTGCACGCATCCAGTCGCTGGAGAGGGAGCTCGACTGCAGGTTGTTCGACCGATTGGGCAAACAGATTCATCTGACCGACAAAGGCAAACAATTCCTTCCCTATGCCCAGCAGATCCTCCAAACCTTCCAAAAAGGGAAACACCATCTTCAATCCAAAGCGTCCATGCCCAATGAGCTCAGAATCGGAAGCACGGTTTCGGTATCCAATTACTTAATGCCCTATCTACTTATGGTGCTCAACCGCCGGTTTCCCGAGATGAACTTCAAGCTGACGACCGGCCCGACGGAAGAGCTGGCCGGCAAGCTCTCGTCCAAGGACATCGATCTGGCCTTCGTCCGCAAGCTAATGAATCCGGCGTTTCAATCCTATCCGTTCTTTGAAGATCCCATCCGCCTGTACGTATATAAGGATCATCCGCTCGCGGCTGCCGGGAGAGCCTCCATTCGGGATATCCGGCGCGAGACGCTGGTCTTCTTCGAGTGCGGCTCGCTGGACTGGCTGCGGATTCACCGGGTATTCGAAAGTCTGGAACAGCCGCCGAATATCGTATTTCAGGTCGATAATTCCGAGACGGCGAAGAAGCTTGTGCTGGGGCGTGCGGGCATCTGCTTTCTTCCGGGTTTATGCGCTCAGCAGGAAGTAGCCGAGGGAAGCCTGATTCCGGTGGATATTGCCGAAACGGCGGGCATCTCCCTACAGACCCATCTCATCTCCTTGAACGGGCAGAACAATGAGTTTCTGGACTCCTTGCTGGAGCTCGGCCGTGAATTGTCCTATTGATGAATTGCATGGATGAATAGAAAAACTCTATTAGACGCGTTCCCCAAATCGCGGTAAAGTTAGTGACAACATAATTCTTACTAAATCTATAGGAATTATCAAATTATGGATCAGGACAAGATTGAAGGGGGATGAGGTCGTGAAGAAATCAATCGTGGCAGCCGTTGTCATCGCGTTGGCAGGGGTGATCGCCGGATGCGGAACAGGCACGAAGAGCGGAGAGGCGCAAAAAGATAGCACGGCGAACGCGGCAGAAGGAAAAGTAACGAAGATTGTTGTCGGCACGGGCACGGCCTTTCCTAGAATCTGCTTTATTGACGAGAACGGAAAGCTGACCGGCTTTGACGTTGAACTGGTACGGGAGATTGATCAACGTTTGCCGGAGTATGAGTTCGAGCTGCAGACCCAGGAGTTTTCCAATCTGCTGCTGAGCCTGGAAACGAAGAAAATTGATTTTGTGGCCCACCAGATGGAGAAGAATCCGGAGCGAACCGAAAAGTACCTGTTCAATAAAGAGCCTTACGCCTACTGGCGGAATAAGATCATCGTCGCCAAGGAGAACGACTCCATTCAATCGCTGAATGATTTGAAGGGCAAAAAGGTACTGACCGGAGCAACCAGTGCGGCTGCTCAGATTCTGGAGAACTACAACAAGGAGAATAACGATGCGATCAACATTGTCTATCAGAACGGCGCGGCAAATGATACCGTGAGCCAGATTACGACAGGGCGGGTGGATGCAACCGTCGGGGCGGACTTTACGCTGCCGCTGATCGATCCGCAAGGAAAGCTGAAAACAACGGGCGACCACCTGTCGGAGGCCGACATCCTGTTCGTATTTCGCAAGGATGACCCGGACAGCGAGAAGCTGTCGGATGCGGTTGACGATGCGATCAAGGAGCTGAAATCGGATGGAACGCTGACCAAGCTGAGCAAGGAATGGCTGGGCAACGACTTCACGTCGTCGAATCCATGATGAGATAAACCTAGTAGAAGGGAGACGGGGTCCATGGGTGCACCGTTCGATTTCTCGTATGTATTTAGCTTTCTGCCCAAGCTCTTGTCGACGTTAGGCGTCACGATGCTGATCGTGGCAGGCTCTCTGCTGGTGGGGATCGTCGTCGGATTTATGGTTGCCCTTCCCCGCCTGTACCGGATTCCGGTGCTGAACGCGTTCTCCAAGGTGTACATTTCGTTCTTCAGGGGAACGCCGATCCTGATCCAGCTCTTCTTGTTCTATTACGGTCTGCCGGAGATGCTGAAGCTGGTTCATATCGACATGTCCCGGGCACCTGTCATGGTATTCGTGATCCTGACTTACGGGCTTCATACCGGAGCCTTCATGTCGGAGATGATCCGGGCTTCGGTAACGGCGGTGGACAGAGGGCAGGTTGAGGCGGCGTATGCCATGGGGATGAAGGGACATCAAGCCTTCCTTCGGATCGTCCTCCCTCAAGCGCTCGCGATCGCGGTTCCGGTATTTTCGAATATGGTGATTGCCCTGCTGAAGGATACTTCCTTGGCGTTTACCCTCGGGCTCATGGAGATGACGGGAAAAGCGCAAACCCTGGGCAATATCACCCAGCATTTTATCGAAGCTTATCTGGCGCTGGCTTTCATCTATCTAGTCATCAGCTTTACGCTGGAGAAACTGCTGCTGGGCGCGGAGCGGCGCCTGATGCGTCATGAGGCTCCGGAGTCGGCGGCACGTGAAAGATTCCGTATGCCAAAGAAATTGTCCTACCGCCGCATCATCGCCGGAATAAGACCTGAAAAAGGAGGCGCGGAGCTGTGAAAATCGATCCATCCTTCATATGGACGGCATTTGTAAACTTGCTGTCCGCGATTCCGACAACGCTGTTGATCACCACGGTATCGGTAACGGCCGGATTTCTGATCGGGCTGGTCGCAGCGTTTGCCCGGATCTATAAAGTGCCGCTGCTCAGCCAGATTGCCACTGCCTACGTGACCTTTATCCGGGGCACTCCCATGCTGACGCATCTGTTGCTGATCTATTTCGGCCTGCCGGTGCTGGTGGATGCGCTGTCCGCCAAGATGGGCTGGGGCATTAAGTCATCCTCCATCCCGATGATCTGGTTTGCGTTCATATCATTCTCGATTACGGCAGGCGCTTATATGTCCGAAGTGATCCGTTCCGGCCTGCTCGCGGTCAACCAGGGGCAGCTGGAGGCAGCCTATTCGATCGGCATGACGACGTGGCAGGCGCTGCGAAGGATCGTATTCCCCCAAGCCTTGGCGGTCAGCCTGCCCAACCTCTCCAATTCGGTGATCGGCATGCTTCATGGCTCGACCTTGGCATTTACCGTGTCGGTTGTGGACATTAACGCGCAGGCGCAGATCGTGGCATCGACCAACTGGAAGTTCTTCGAATCGTACTTGGCGGCGGCAGCTATCTTCTGGGGGCTTACGCTTCTCATCGAAAGACTGACTGCGATCATCGAGAAACGAATCAATCTGTACAATCGGGGGGGCGTCGCATGATTCAACTAACCGATATTTCAAAGTCCTACGGCAAGAACACGGTGCTTAAATCGATTGATCTGACGGTAAACAAAGGGGAAGTGGTGGTCATCCTGGGGCCGAGCGGTTCCGGCAAAACCACGCTGCTGCGCTGCGTGAATTATCTCGAGAAGCCGAATGGCGGCGAGATTGCTATCGGCGATTACCGTGTCCAGTGCAAGGGCGCCACCAAGAAGGAGATTCATGAACTACGCCAGAGATCGGCCATGGTGTTTCAGCAGTACAATCTGTTCAAACATAAGACGGCGATCGAGAACGTAATGGAAGGCTTGGTCGTCGTCAAAAAAATGCCGAAGGCCGAGGCAAGGCAGAAGAGCATCGCCTTGCTCGAAAAGGTGGGTCTGGCCGATAAGCTGGATGCCTACCCGAGTCAGCTCTCGGGTGGACAGCAGCAACGGGTGGGCATTGCCAGGGCGCTCGCCCTGGAGCCGGAGGTGATCCTGTTCGATGAGCCGACGTCGGCGCTCGACCCGGAGCTTGTGGGCGAGGTGCTTGCGGTCATTCGCAAAATCGCGAAGGAAGGGATCACCATGATCGTGGTAACGCATGAGATGGGCTTCGCGAGGGATGTGGCGAACCACGTCGTGTTCATGGACGAAGGCGTGATCGTGGAGCAGGGTCCCCCGTCCGAGCTGTTCCACAATCCGCGGGAAGAACGAACCAAGCAGTTCCTGAAGCGGATCACGCCTGAGCTTAACTATAGCATTTAGGAGGCCAACCATATGGGGATTACGATAAGCGTGCTTGACCAAAGTCCAATATATCCCGGGGAAACGGCAGCGGAGGCGTTCGCGCACACCGTGCTGCTTGCCCAAAAGTCGGAGGAGCTCGGCTTCCGGCGCTTCTGGGTATCCGAGCATCACGATTCGGACCATGTGGCGGGGTCTTCGCCGGAGGTGCTCATCTCTTACCTGTTAGCTAAAACCCAAACCATTCGCGTGGGGTCCGGCGGCGTCATGCTCCAGCATTACAGTCCCTACAAGGTAGCGGAGAATTTCAACGTGCTGGCCGCGCTCGCGCCGGGACGCGTGGATCTGGGCATCGGGCGCGCGCCTGGCGGGTTGCCGCGCAGCACGCAGGCGCTGCAGCGGGGCGTGCAGGAGGACGCGTCATTAACGGATAAGATCGTCGAGCTTCGCCAATTTGTGCACAATACGCTGGAGGAAGACCACCCGCTAGCCGGACTGCGTGCCGCTCCGCTGCCGGAGACCGCCCCCGAGCTGTACGTGCTGGGGGCAAGCGCGGGCAGTGCGGAAATAGCGGCCGGACTCGGCCTGCCCTATGTATTCTCCCTCTTCATCAACGGGGAGGAATCCGCGGCGTTGGAGGCGATTCGTGTTTACCGAAGCACGTTTGACTACTCCCATGGCAGGGAACCGGAGATTCTTGTCGCCCTGTCCGTGATCGTGGCCGATTCGGAGGAGGAAGCGGCGGAGCTGGCAGGATCGCTGAAGCTGGTGAAGATTCATCTGGCCAGCGGCCGGACGCTGACGCTGGGGACGAGGGAACAGGCCGAAGAATTCGGTCGCCAGGCAGGCGAGCCGTACACGATCGTGGAACAGGAGTCGTTTATCACCAAAGGGACGAAGGAGACCGTGCGTGAGCAGCTGCTCCGACTTCAGCAGGCTTCGGGCGTTGACGAGATTATCGTCACCAGCAATATCCAGCCCTTTGCCAAGCGAATCCGCTCATTCGAGCTGCTGAACGAGGCGTTGGCCGAAGTACCTGCCGAGGCGTAGTTGAGCCGGCCATAGATCCGTGACTATTTAGGAGGTTTTACGAATGCCAAGCCATGTTTTATCCGCTAATATAGACATCCATCGATTTATTGAGATTCGGCGCCATCTGCACCGGTACCCGGAGCTGTCGAACGAGGAGTTCGAGACGACGCAGCTGATCCGAGGCTGGCTTGAGGAAGCCGGGATACGGGTCACGGAGTATCCGCTTGCCACAGGCGTAATCGCCGAAGTCGGCGGAATTCAAGAGGGGCCGATCATAGCGCTGCGAGCGGACATCGACGCCCTGCCGATCCAGGAAGAGACGGGACTCCCGTACGCCTCGACGATTCCCGGCAAAATGCATGCCTGCGGGCACGATTTTCATACGGCTGCCCTGATCGGGACGGCGTATGCCCTGAAGCAGCGGGAACAGGAGCTGAGAGGAACCGTGCGGCTGATCTTTCAACCGGCTGAGGAGAAAGCCAAGGGCGCGAGGCAAGTCATCGACAGCGGGGCGCTCGAAGGCGTGCAGGCGATCTTCGGCATGCATAACAAGCCGGACCTGCCTGTCGGCACCATCGGCATTAAGGAGGGACCGCTGATGGCCGCCGCCGACGGCTTCGTGGTTGAAGTGGCGGGCAAGGGGTCCCATGCGGCCGTGCCGGAAGCGGGCCTTGATCCGATCGTGATCGCATCGCATATCATTACGGCGCTCCAGTCGATCGTAAGCCGGAATGTGAGCTCCCTGAAGAGCGCCGTCATCAGCGTCACGAAGCTGCATAGCGGAACCGCGTGGAACGTGATTCCGGATAAAGCGCTGCTGGAAGGGACCATACGCACCTTCGATGACGACGTCAGGCAACAGGTGCTTGAACGATTCAACCAGGTGGTTCAAGGCGTGGCGGCAGCTTTCGGAACGACGGCTGCCGTGCGCTGGATCGAGGGACCGCCGCCGGTCCATAATGACCGCAGGCTGGCGGAGCTCGGTTATGTCGCCGCTGCCGAAGCGGGATATGAGGCGGTGATACCGGTTCCTTCGCCGGCCGGGGAGGATTTTGCGGTGTACCAGCGCGAGGTTCCCGGGTTGTTTGTTTTCATGGGGACGGCGGGCACGCAGGAGTGGCACCATCCGGCTTTTGATCTGGATGAGCGGGCGATTCCGGTCAGCATCGATTTCTTCACGAGGCTGGCGGAGCGGGCGCTCGGGCATTACCTCGCCGGCGGGGAGACTTCGCTATCGCCATCGCCATAAGGAGTTCCTTTTGTTGCTGTCATTCAAAAGGAAGCACGGGTTCATGTTTCAAGCATTACCGTTATGAGGCCCGGAACATGAACCGTAGCGCGATGTGAAGGGCAGCTTCTTGTTGTTTCTATCGGCAGGTCATTATCGAGTTTGTATTGGAGGAGATCGAATGAGCGAATTCCCTATCGAAGCCTTTGTTAATACCCATGATCAGCTCCTGGTCGCCGTCGCCGGCCTTAGCGAGGATCAGCTTCAATGGAAGCAGGCACCACACATCTGGAGCGTACAGGAGGTGCTCTCCCATCTGGTGGATCACAGCATCGTGATCTCGTTCCGGATTCGGGACATTCTGGCCGGGACGACGGTCCAACTGCCCGCGTTCAACCAAGATGCCTGGGTCAACGGCCAATATTCGAACGAAGGCAGAGCCGGAGATATTTTGGAAGCATTCCGGGCGCTGCTGCACTACAACAGCTTGCTGCTTCGTCGTTTGAGCGCGGCCGATGCGGCCAAAACCGGCATCAATGTCAAAGGGGAGACCGTCAGCGTCTCGGATATCGTCAACGGTTTTACCCGTCACGTACAGAATCATCTGGGGCAGATCGAACGCATTAAACTGGCTGCCGCTCCCGTGTGAGACGATGGCGCTAAGATCGATAAGGAGGAATGGAACATGGCAAAGCAAAGACAATTGAAATTGGGGGCGCTCCTGCACGGTGTGGGCGGAGGAACTTCCATGTGGCGGCATCCGGATGCGCAGCCCGACGCAAGCGTTAATTTTGATCTGTATAAGCACTGGGTTCAGAAAGCCGAAGAGGGCAAGTTCGACCTGATCTTCATCGCGGACGGCTTGTATATCAACGAAAAATCGATACCGCATTTTCTGAACCGCTTTGAGCCGGTCACCATTCTGAGCGCCCTGGCCTCCGTCAGCAAAAACATCGGTCTTGTCGGTACGTTGTCGACCTCATACAGCGAGCCGTTCACCGTGGCCCGTCAGTTCGCGTCGCTCGACAAGATCAGCGACGGACGGGCAGGCTGGAACATTGTCACCTCTCCACTGGAGGGCTCTGCCCTGAATTACGGCAAGAAGGAGCATCCGGAGCACGATAAGCGATACCGGATCGCAACGGAGTATTTGGAGGTTGCCCGGGGACTATGGGATTCATGGGAGGACGATGCCTTCGTGCGGAATAAGGAGACGGGCGTCTTTTTCGATCCCGAGAAAATGCACACCCTTAATCACGAAGGCGAGTTTTTCTCCGTGAAGGGGCCGCTGAATATCGCCCGTTCCAAGCAGGGACAGCCGGTCATCTTTCAAGCGGGCTCGTCCGAGGTCGGCAAGAACTATGCCTCCAAGGAAGCAGATGCCGTATTCACCGGTCATGAATCCGTGGAGGATGCGGCAGCCTTTTATCAGGACGTGAAGGCACGGGCGGCCGGATTCGGCCGGAATCCGGATGAAGTGCTGATCTTCCCCGGCATCAGCCCGATTATCGGCAGCACGGCCGAAGAGGCCGAGCGCAAATATGAGGAGGTAGCCAGTCTGGTGACCATCGAGAATGCCCTGGATTATCTCGGCCGCTTCTTCGAGCATCATGATTTCTCCCAGTATCCGCTGGATGAACCGTTCCCTGAGCTGGGTGACCTGGGCAAGAACAGTTTCCGGAGCGGTACCGACAAAATCAAAAGGGACGCCAAGGAAAAGGGGCTCACGCTCCGGCAAGTGGCGCTGCAGTCGGCCACGCCGCGCGGTGGGTTTATCGGCACGCCGGAGCAGGTGGCAGACAAGATCCAGGCTTGGTTCGAAGCAGGCGCAGCCGATGGCTTCATGATTACCGCGGCGGTGCCGAACGGGCTGGAGGATTTTGTGGACCACGTCGTGCCGATTCTGCAGAAGAGAGGCCTCTACAGAACCGAGTATGAGAGCGACACGCTGCGCGGCAATTTGGGATTGCCCGTGCCCGAGAACCGGTACAGCAAAGGTAAGGCAGTTGCTGCCCGTTCCTAAAGGGGAGCGGGGTATGGCGGCAGCTTTGGAAATGGATGAGATGATGGGTTTTGCGGGGGAGCTTCGAGAAGAGCTCTCCCGAATCAGGCGGGATCTCCATCAACATCCTGAGCTAATGTACGATGTTTCCCGCACCTCGAAGCTTGTGGCTGATCTTATGGAGTCGTGGGGGATTGAGGTCAGGCGGAATGTGGGCAGACATTTCGGGATGGGGGTCGTCGGCACGCTTCATGGAACGGCCGGCAGCGGCCCGACCCTTCTGCTGCGAGCCGACATGGATGCCCTGCCGATCCGGGAGGAGAATGATGTGCCTTACCGATCGCAGCATGAAGGGGTGATGCATGCTTGCGGGCATGATGCCCACACCGCGATGCTGCTGGGCGCGGCGCAAACCTTGGCACAGTATCGCCATCGCGTCCGCGGCACGATCCGCTTTGTCTTTCAGCCTGCCGAGGAGGGGGCGCTTCCAAGTCCGCTGGACGGACGGCTGCTGTCGGGCGGGCGCGATATGATTGAAGATGGCGTACTGGAGCATGCTGATCAATGTTATGCCCTCCATGTGATGCCGGAGCTGCCCGTCGGTTCGTTTGGCGTCCATACCCGTTATGCCATGGCGGCGTCAAGCCATTTTAGAGTGCATTTCCATGGAACCTCGGGGCATCACAGTTCCCCTCATCTGGCTACTGATGCCCTCCAAATGGCAGCCCGGTACGTAACGGAGGTCAACGGCTTGATGGCCAACCGGGTGGATCCCTCTGAACCAGCCGTGCTGGCATTCGGTACACTTCAGGCAGGCACCGCCATCAATGTCATCGCTGCGCACAGCGAGCTTGCGGGAACCTTCCGGGCGTTTCGGAAGGACACCGTGGCGGCGATTACGGAGGGCTTAGGGCGTCTGGCCGCCTCCATTGCGGACCAAGCAGGCGGCAGCTATAAGCTGGAACTTCGTGAAGGGATGGCCGTGGTCAACGACGGAGCCGCGCTGCGTCGTATGACGCAAGCCGCAGGGCAGGTGCTGGGCGAGGAGCAAGTACATGTGCTCCATCCACCCAGCCTGGCAGGCGAGGATTTCGGTTGGTACCTGGATCAGGTCCCGGGCGCTTTTGGATTCATCGGCTGCAGGAACCCGGATCGGGGGATCGTTCATGCGATTCACCAGCCCCGATTCGATGTGGATGAAGCTGTCCTGGTGCATGGGACGCGAATATGGGTGCGCCTAGCCCTACATGACGTTTACGAATAAGGAGGAAAATCATGACGAAAATCGCTTTTATAGCAGGAAGCCCGACAAAAGGGTCCCGTTTGTTCGGATTGACGCAATATGTAGAGGATCGCCTGGTCATTGCCGGCTACGAGATCGAATTCATCTCGGCAGCGGATCTACCGGCTGAGGATCTGCTGCGGGCCGATTTCAACAGTCCGGCCATCAAGCAGGCCATAGCGGCGGTTGAAGGAGCCGCTGCCGTGATCATTGCCAGCCCGGTGTATAAAGCCTCTTATTCAGGGGCGTTGAAAACGATTTTGGATCTTCTTCCTCAAAATGGTCTGCAAAGCAAAGTCGTGCTCCCGCTGTTCATCGGCGGCACCATCGCGCATTTGCTCGCGGTGGATTATGCGCTGAAGCCGGTAATATCTGCACTCGGAGGAACCAATATTCTCAGCGGGGTGTTTGCCGTAGATCAGTGGATCACCCGCCTCGAACTGGGCGGTTACGACATCACGGAGCAGCTGAGAGAACGCCTGGATGACGCGCTGAACGAGCTGCAGTCAGAGCTGGCCCGATATTCGGCTGCGCCGGCAGAGCTGCAGGGGCAGGTTGTCTGACGCTTGGGCCCTAAGAACGTGATCTTGAGACGCAGCAGCCACGATCCGAATCCGTGGATCGTGGTTTTGCGCTGCCATGATTACCGAGGGTTAAGGGCTCTAATAGAGAATCAAGAAGCGAAGATAGAACTTCTCTATATGGTCTTGTAGAACAGAATGCAGGGTGATAGAGTAATCAACAACTTAATTCCGACTATACTCATTGGAAAAATGTAAGACGTGGCTGTGGAGTTTCAGTCGCGAAATTAACGGTAAAGGTGGAGTGGAACATGGGTAGAGATAGAAAGCTTCGATTGGGGGCTTCCATTCATGGCGTGGGCAGCAGCCACACCGCATGGAGGCATCCGAGGATACCCTCGGACGCCAGCGTCAGCATTCCTTATTACACGGGGCAGGCGCAGAAAGCCGAGGAAGGCAAGTTTGATTTCGTATTTGTGGCCGACGGTCTGTATATCAACGAAAAATCGATCCCGCATTTTCTGAACCGTTTCGAGCCAATTACAATCTTGTCCGCTCTCGCTGCGGTCACTTCGAAGATCGGGCTTGTCGGAACGCTGTCGACTTCTTATAGCGAGCCCTTCACGGTCGCCCGGCAGTTCGCCTCCATCGATCATATCAGCGGGGGGAGGGCCGGGTGGAACGTGGTGACGTCCCCGCTGGAAGGAACCGCCCTGAATTTCGGACGCCGCGAGCACCCTTCGCACCCTGAGCGTTACCGGATCGCTGAGGAATACCTGGAAGTGGCGAAGGGGCTGTGGGATTCCTGGGAGGACGATGCCTTTATCCGCGACAAGGAGAGCGGCGTATTCTTCGATCCCGCCAAGCTACATCGGCTGAATCATCAAGGCGAGCATTTCTCCGTGCAGGGACCGCTGAACATAGCGAGATCCAGGCAAGGGCACCCAGTCGTGTTCCAAGCCGGATCCTCCGACAGCGGACGGACGCTGGCAGCCAAAACGGCGGATGCCGTCTTTACCGGTCCCGAATCGATCGAGGAGGCGAAGTCCTTCTACAAGGACGTGAAGCGGCGCGCCGCGGAATACGGCCGCTCCCCGGACGATATACTGATCCTTCCGGGGATTGGGCCGATTGTCGGCGCAACCGAGGAAGAGGCTGAACGGAAATACCGCGAGATCGCCGAGCTGGTTACGCCCGAGAAGGCACTGGAATACCTGGGACGTTACTTTGAACACCATGATTTCTCCCAGTATCCGCTTGACGAGCCTTTCCCGGAACTGGGCGACTTCGGCTCGAACAGCTTCCGCAGCACCACGGACCGCATCAAGCAGCGGGCGAAGGAACAGAACCTGACGCTGCGCCAGGTGGCGCTCCAGGAAGCTACGCCAAGAACGGCGTTCATCGGCACGCCGGAGAAGGTGGCGGATCTCCTGCAGCAGTGGTTCGAAGAGGAAGCGTCCGACGGGTTCATCGTCGGCGCAAGCGTACCGGCAGGCTTGGATGACTTTGTAGACCTGGTCGTGCCGATTCTGCGGGAACGCGGGTTGTTCCGCTCCGAATACGAAGCGGACACGCTGCGGGGGAATCTCGGCATTCCCGTACCCGTCAATCGCTATACCCGGAAAAGGGAGAAGGCGGAGGTCCTGAAATAAAGACGGGTTGGACTTTTACGATGAACCACAGAAGATGAACCATAGAATGTAATGCCAGTGAAAGCGACAAAAAAGCATCCCAGCACCTTATACGGCATTCCATTATTAAATCGGATTCGAAGGGAGTCAGTCTGGATATGAGAAACCATGCTCGAAAACGAGGAAAACCGGTTGCCGCTGCTGCTTTGGTCTTGATGCTGTTGCTGTCCGCATGCGGAGGGCAGCAGGCCTCCTCAGGGAGCACGACGGCAGCAGGAGCGCTTGCCGCACAAGGCGTACCCGCTCAGGGAGGAGAACTCAGCTTTGCCCTTGCGACATCGCCTGACACGCTGGATCCGCACCGCAGCGGGCTGGCGGTATCCGTTCGAGTCATCCGTACGATTCACGACAGTCTGGTGGTTCAGCTGCCTGACCATACGATCAAGCCATGGCTGGCGACGGAGTGGGAAGTCTCGGGGGACGGCCTCAGCTATACGTTCAAGCTTCGGGAGGACGTGAAGTTCCACGACGGTACCCCGTTTAATGCGGAAGCGGTGAAATATAATTTCCACCGGATTTTGGATCCCGCCACGAAAGCGTCCAATGCGGCAGCATTGCTGCAGCCGTATCAGTCTTCGGAAGTCCTGGATGAGTATACGGTCAAGCTAAATCTGGCCACGCCGTCCCGAGCTTTTCTCGGCAATTTGAGCCAGGCATTGCTGGGCATTGTGTCTCCGGCTGCCGCAGAGAAATACGGCGATCAGCTGGGACAGCATCCAGTCGGCACCGGGCCGTTCAAGTTTGTGAAATGGGAGGAGAACGCAGGGATTCAGGTAGAACGCAATCCCGACTACAAGTGGGCACCGGAGCTGGTGACCAATCAGGGAGCGCCTTATTTGGACGGCATCGATTTCCGAATCGTGCCGGAGGAGGCCACGCGGATCGGAAGTGTTCAGAGCAAGCAGGTGCTTGCCGCCGAGACGGTGCCGCCCCAGCATATTTTGACGCTGGAGAAGGACCCGAACTTCCAGCTGCTCCAGACGAACACCGTCGGGTTGCCTTACACGCTCTTTTTCAATAAGGATCGCGAACCGTGGAATGAATTGAAAGCCCGGCAGGCCGTACAGCTCGCGGTGGATGTGGATACGATCGTCAAGACGCTGTATTTAGGCACCTATGAGCGTGCCTGGTCTCCGCTAACGCCGGGAACATTCGGTTATGACACATCGCTTGAGCAGTCGATCAAGCCGGATATCCCGAAGGCCAATCAGCTGCTGGATGAGCTGGGATGGGTGAGGGGCGAAGACGGAATTCGGGCCAAGGACGGCAAGAAGCTTACGCTTCGTTATGTGGACGGCACCCCGAACCGGGAGAAGCGCAACGATATTGCGATGATGATTCAGCAGCAGCTGAAGCAGATCGGCATCGCCGTCGAGGTCGAGATCACAAAGGATATCCGTACGGTGGTGTATACCAACGGCGATTATGATTTGTATGGCAACAGCCAGGTGAACTCGGACCCTAACGCACTCTATTCGTTCTATCACTCCTATGATCCGAATGGCCAGGCGAGCCTCTCCAGGCTGAACGATCCGGATGTGGATCAATGGCTTGAACAGGGGCGGGTGGAGAAGGACGATGCGAAACGTGCGGAGCTGTATCAGCAGGTCCAGCAATATATCATCGACCATGCCATCATCCTCCCGATTTATGTGTTTCCATACACGGTGGCAGCATCGAACTCGGTTCAAGGCGTGCTGTTCGATTCGCTGGGCTACCCGTTATTCCATGATGTGTCTCTGCAAAAATAGAAGAAAGGGGGCCTGAAGAAGTATGGCTAGAACGTTGACCTGGCGAGTGTTGACCTCTTTGCTTGTCATCGTCGGTTCGCTTGTCCTGGTATTCTCCATTCTCTATGTCCTTCCGGGGGACCCGACGGATAACATGGTGGATCCCTCCATGGCCACGCCGGAAGTGATCGCGAATCTTCGGCACGAGCTTGGGGTCGACCAACCCTTTCATATTCAGTTCCTTCGTTATTTCGGCGGCATTCTTCAAGGCGATTTCGGCACGTCGCTCGTCAATTCCGATCCGGTGCTGCCGAAGATCGTGGAGAGTTTCCCGGCAACGCTCGCGCTGACGGCGGCAAGCTCGCTGGTCTCGGTCATCGTTGGCATTCTGCTTGGGGTATTGTCGGCGATTTACCAGAACAAGGCGATTGACATCATCGCCCGGATCGTCGGTTTATTCGGCATATCGATGCCCACCTTCTGGTCGGGCATCCTGCTGATCCTGATCTTCTCCATCACGCTGGGCTGGTTCCCGGCCATGGGCTCGGATGGCTGGAAGACGCTCGTGCTGCCGGCACTGGCGCTGGGAACGGTGGGAGCAGGCTTCATCGTGCGCATGGTCCGCAACAGTATGCTCGATGTGATCAGCGAGCAGTTCATCGTGACCTTGCGCTCCAAAGGCCTTGCGGAGCGGGCGGTGATGTACCGGCATGCACTGCGCAATGCGCTGATTCCGGCCGTGACCATGATCGGGATGCTTGTCGGCGAGATGCTGGCGGGCACGGTGGTCATCGAGACGGTTTTTTCCCGGCAGGGGATCGGCAGAATTATTGCCGATGCCATCATGGCCAAGGATCTGCCGGTCGTTCAAGGCGTGATTCTTTTTTCCGCCATCATCTACGTCATCGTGAACCTGATCGTGGATATTTCCTATGCATGGATTGATCCGCGCGTCAGACGTTCGGCTTAAAGAAGAGGAGGGAGTTCATATGAGAGAGGCGGTCTCCGCCAAAACGGTTTGGCGTGAACGAAGGTTGACATCCCCGACTGTGCGCCGTATCGGTCGGTTCTCGGCGAATGACTGGTTTCTGTACGCCGCAGGCTTGGTCGTGCTGTTTATCGTGGCATGCGCCATCGTGCCGCAGTGGATCGCGCCTTATGCCCCGACGGATATGCTGACGGACCGTATCATGCAGGCACCGAGCGCGGCACATCTATTTGGTACCGACTATTTTGGCCGGGATATTTTCAGCGTGGTCGTTCATGGCAGCCGGGATTCGCTCTTTATCGGCTTTGCCTCCGTCCTCGTGGGAGGGTTGGTCGGCGGCACGGTCGGAGCATTGTCCGGGTATGCAGGAGGCTGGGTGGATACCGTTCTGATGCGGTTGAACGACATTCTGATGACCATTCCGGGCATCCTGCTCGCACTGGCGATTGCCGGGGCTCTCGGACCGAGCCTGTTCAATGTCGTGCTGGCGGTGGCGGTCTCCGCCATACCGGGTTATGCGCGGGTGATGAGGGCCCAGATTATGAGCATCAAGAACCGGACGTTCGTGAAAGCGGCTGGGTCCATCGGCGCTTCGCCGCTGCGTATTTTTTGGAACCATGTGCTGCCGAACAGCCTGTCCCCCCTGCTGGTTATGGCAACCATCGGCATCGGAACCTCCATTCTGACGGGGTCGGGGCTGAGCTTTCTCGGCCTTGGCGTGCTCCGCGAAGTGCCGGATTGGGGGACGCTGCTCTCTCAAGGCAGAGGGTACCTGACCGTCGCATGGTGGATGTGCACCTTTCCCGGTCTTGCCATTACGGCATTCGTGCTGTCCGTCAATATCATCGGCGACCGGCTGAGAGATCATCTCGATCCAAAGAAAATCACGCAGCGATAGGAGGACATGGATGAGTACTTTACTGGATATTCAGCAGCTGTCCGTTGATTTTAGAACCCAGCGGGGAACGATTCATGCGATCCGGGACGTGACGCTTTCGATAGGGGCAGGGGAAACGGTATGTCTGGTGGGCGAATCCGGGAGCGGCAAGACGGTGACGTCCAAAGCCATCATGCGCCTGATCGATCATGAGCATGGCCGGATCACGGGCGGAAGCCTGAGGCTTGGCGGGACGGATCTTGCCGGCTTGACGGAGGCCGAGCTGAGACGCTATCGCGGGAAAAAAATGGCGATGGTCTTTCAGGAGCCCATGGCTGCCTTCGATCCAGTGTTTACCATTGGGCAGCAGATTGAGGAAACCATTCTGCAGCATGAGCGGGTATCGAAGCGGGAGGCGAGGGATCGTGCAGCCAGGCTGCTTGGACGGGTAGGCATTCCCGAACCGCAGCTGCGGCTGAAGCAGTATCCGGGGGAACTGTCCGGCGGTATGCTGCAAAGGGCGATGATCGCCATGGCCTTGTCCTGCGGGCCGGATCTTCTGATCGCGGACGAACCGACAACCGCGCTGGATGTTACGATACAAGCGCAGATTCTGCGCCTGCTGAAGGATCTGCAGCAGGAATTCGGCATGTCTATCCTGTTGATTACGCATGATCTGGGCATCGCGGCCGATATGGCGGACCGGATCGTGGTGATGTATGCGGGGGAGATCGTAGAAGAGGCACCAGCGGCAGAACTGTTTGCCCTTCCCCGCCACCCCTATACTCGGGGGCTGCTTCGCTCCGTAGCCACGCTGGATACGGTTCGGGGATCCAAGCTTCATTCGATTGAAGGATCCATTCCGAATCTGGCTGCGCTGCCGGATGGCTGCCGCTTTCATCCGCGGTGCCCTTTTGCGAGCGAGCGCTGCACGCAGGAGACGCCTTCCTTAGCGGGGGATGAGGGCGGGAGAACGGCCTGCTGGCATTCGGAGGAGCTCGTGCAGAGAAAGGACTGGCTGGCGGCGGAAGCCGTCGAGGCTGTTTTTGAGGATGTTTCTGATGCAGTTTCCGAGGCCGCTTCCAAGGCAATTTCCGAGGCTGTTCGAGAGGAGACGTCGCAAGCACGATGGGCTGATATAAGCCTTGGTATCGATGAGATGACGATTAAGAATAGCATGGAAATTCAGAATCATAAACATGATCCGTTCGTAGAATCTCCGGACGTGTTGTTTGCCGTTGAGAATCTCCGAAAGTATTATCCCGTGCATGGCGAAGGCTTCGGTAGGAAGAAGCAGCTGATCCGGGCCGTGGATGACGTAAGCTTCACGATTGGCAGGAGGGAAACCTTCGGGCTGGTTGGTGAATCCGGGAGCGGGAAATCCACGCTGGGCCGAGTGCTGCTGCAGCTGGAGCGGGCAACGGATGGCAAGGTCCTGTTCGAAGGAGAGGACCTGACGAAGCTGGGAGGCACGGCATTGCGCAGGGCACGGCGCCATATGCAGACGATCTTCCAGGATCCCTACGGGTCGCTTGATCCTCGCTGGAAGATCGGGGACAGTATTGCAGAACCGCTCTTGGTACACCATCATCTGCCCGCATCGGCCGTGCAGGAGCGTGTCCATGAGCTGCTTGGTCTGGTCGGACTTGACCCTTCGTGGGCGGATCGGTATCCCCATGAATTCTCCGGAGGGCAGCGGCAGCGCATCGGCATCGCCAGGGCCATCGCGCTGAACCCGCGGTTTATCCTGGCGGACGAAGCGGTGTCCGCCCTGGACGTTTCGGTTCAGGCGCAGATTATGAATCTGCTGCAGGACTTGCAGCAGAGGCTTGGGCTGACCTATCTGTTCATTGCCCATGGCTTGCAAGTCGTTCGTCATCTATCCGATCGGATCGGCGTGATGTACCTCGGGAAGCTGGTCGAGATCGCGCCGAGCGAATCCTTGTTTCTGAGGCCGGCCCATCCGTATACGCGGGCGCTGATCGATTCGATACCTCAGGGAGCCCCTGGCGGGAGCAAGCCGACAGGCGGCATAGAAGGAGAGATCCCTTCTCCGGCGAACCCGCCCTCCGGCTGTCGATTCCATACCCGCTGCCCGCTCGCAACCTCACGTTGTCGTGAAGAGGAGCCGCAGCTGCTGGTTCTGGAGAGCGGCCATTATGCAGCCTGTCATCATCCGCTGTGAGGACTGTGGCGGCAGTCCTCCCGCAGGGGGTTAAGACATGTCCATAAGAACGGGCCATCTCCGGGCGAAGACTGGCAGCGGACAGGTCGAACTTCCTTTCTGGCCGGTTCTGATCACGTTGTTTCTCGGATCGTTTGTCGGCATGTACCACGTCGTATCACTGAATGTGTCTCTCCCGGGTTTTATCGGCATATTCGATGCCGAGCTGAGCACGGTACAGTGGATCATTACCGGGTTCTCGCTGGCCTGCGGGATAATTACGCCGGTGAGCGGGTATCTTGTGGACCGCTTCGGGGGCAAATCCATGTTTTTGCTGTCCCTTGCAGGGATTACGATAGGTTCGATTCTGTGCGCGCTGTCGTGGAACATCTACGCGCTCATCGGGTTCCGTATGGTTCAAGGCTTGTTCTGCGGGCTGATTCAGCCCATCTCCCTCACGATGATTTACCAGACGCTGTCGCGGGAGAGACAACCGCTTGCGGTCAGCGTATGGTCGTTCTCGACGGTGCTCGGCACCGCCATCGGCCCTTCGCTCAGCGGCTGGTTTCAGCAGCATGATTGGCGTTGGATCTTTCTGGTTACGGTGCCGATCGGAGCGGCTGCATGGATTGCCGGCCTGCTTCTGCTTCCATCCGGGTTTACCGCTGTTCGGAAAAGGCTGGATGTGGCGGGCCTCGTGCTGGCCACGGTGGGAAGTCTGGTCCTGCTGCTGCTCTTTGGCAATATACATGCATGGGGGCTGCAATCCCCTCTGACATGGGGATGCTTGATCATAGGCAGTCTATGTGTGATTATGTTTGTCCGGGTTGAGCTGCGAACACGAGAACCGCTTCTGAATCTAAGATTGTTCCGCAATGCTGTCTTTACGATCAGTTTGGCTGTTTCGCTCATATTAACATTCGCCCTCTATTCCGGTGTTTACTTCATCCCGCTGTTTCTAGAGGAAATCCAGGGCCTGTCTCCTTTCCAGGTCGGGTTGCTGTTCCTTCCGGCTGCGGCGTGCCTCACCATCGCTACCTTCCTGTCAGGGAGGTGGTATGCCTCTTGGGGACCGGCTCTCCTGATCGCGCTGGGCAGCCTGATCCTTTTCGTCACGACCTTCCGATTCAGCAGGCTTCATATGGAAACGACGCTGATCTCCGTCATGATCTGGATGTGTATTCGCAACGTAGGCTCCGGCCTGGCTATTTCCCCGGCAACAAGCGCAGCGATGGCAGCGGTCACGGAGCAGGAATCGGGCCATGCGTCGGCGCTGCTGAACTGGTTGCGGCAGGTGTTCAGCTCGATTTCGCTTGGCATGTTTACGTCCTTATTCTATGCACGCATGAACGTGCATGAGCGCCGATTGGCTGATAGCACTCCAGCGAAACCGGAGAGTGGCTGCATCGGATGTTTTACACGCGGAGCATCGATGATGTGTTCCTGGTGGCAAGCGGGCTGGTTGCAATGGCCATCCCCTTGGCTCTTTTCCTGCGGCGCAGATTGCGAGCAGCGGATGCAGCCGGCAGGCCAGCCATGCAAGAGCCGTCGGCTTAGCGTTTGAAAGAGCGTTGTTTAGAAATTGTATAGTTCGGTCCTATACTCTAGTTCTATAGACTTATACAGCTGGAGTGATAGGATGACGGACGAGTATTTTGACGAAATGCGCAAGTTCGGCCACGAGGATGAGATGAGGTACCGGATGTTGATGCGAGGAGTAAAGAGCCTGCTGGAACAGCGGAAACGTGAAAAGTCCAAGCTGTTGAAAGTGCTCCAGCATCGTCAAAGAAAAAAAGACCTGCAAGTAGGTAAATGGTCATAATGTGCCGCTAGCGGAGCAGTCGTGAGCAATGGCAGACAAATCCTATGTTTTAGACTTATTCCAAATACAGTGACTGCCCTGATGGCTAGGGTGGTCTTCTTTGTGTCGGCATGTTTCCAGAACGCACGTTGTCGATTGTTGTTTCCAAAATGATGAACGGGTAGCTAACCGATTCGTTTAACAGATGATATGCTGCCTTTCCGGCTGCCCGCAGTATTTTGGTTCTCGAAGCCGGTTTAGAAGACAGCTCCATCGGCGAGAAAGCTCCGAATAAAAAAGGCCGGCTCCTACCGCTTTAATGCGAATAGGAGCTGGCCTTATTACAATTTTATGTTACACCGTTGCCAATTCAGGGGAAGGTGTTGGAGTTGTTGGTTGTTTTGGTTCCACTGGTTCCGGCTTGACGGCTGAAGGCCGGCTCATGCCCTTCCCGCGCGGGACGCACATCGGGGTCCCATACAGCGGGTCCGGAATAATCTCGCACGGCAGCTGGAACACAGTCTGCATCAGCTCGGAATCGATAATATCTCCCGGTTTGCCCTCAGCCTTGATGCTCCCGTCGCGAATGGCGACGATATGATCGGCATAACGGCAGGCCAGATTGATATCATGCAGCACCATAACGATGGTCCGTTGTTCTTGAACATTTAATTCATACAGCAGATCCAGTACTTCGATCTGGTGCGTCAAATCCAGATAGGTGGTCGGTTCATCGAGCAGAATGAGCGGCGTCTCTTGTGCCAGCGTCATCGCGATCCAAGCCCGCTGGCGCTGGCCGCCGGATAGCGAGTCAACCGTACGGTCAGCCAGTTCGGTCAAACCTGTGGATGTCAGGGCCGCCGTGACTGCTTCCTCATCCTCGCGTGACCATTGACGCAGCCAGCTCTGGTAAGGATAGCGTCCTTGCTTTACCAGCTGCATCACCGTTAATCCTTCCGGGGCGGTAGGTCCTTGAGGCAAAATAGCGAGCTTACGCGCCACGTCCTTGGTGGACAAGCTTGCGATGTCGGCTCCGTTGAGTACAACCGAGCCACGCTGCGGTTTCAGCAGCCTGGCCATGGAGCGTAGCAAAGTGGACTTGCCGCAGCCGTTGCTGCCGATAAACACGGTGATTTTACCTATTGGCACGGTTAAATCCAGATTTTCGAATATAAAGTCTCCCCCATAGGACAGACCCAATCCCTTTGCTTCCAGCGTATTCATGACGCCAGCTCCTTTCGGTTCTAGAATCGATTGCGGTTACGATACAGCAGGTAGAGGAAGAACGGTGCGCCGATCGCGGCGGTGAACACGCCTGCCGGAACATCACGCGGCAGGAACGCCGCCCTTGCGACCAGGTCCGCGCCAAGCAGCAGAATCGCACCGATCAGCGCGCTGACCGGCAGGACGCTTCCGAAGTTGGGACCCACCAGCCTGCGGGCCATATGGGGTGCCATCAGACCGATGAAGGCGATGGCGCCGCCGATCGAGATGGCTGCTCCGGCCAGGGCGACGCTGAGTCCGATTAGGATCAGTCGCTGTTTTTGAACCCGGGCGCCCGTGCTGCTGGCAACGTCATCTCCCAGGGCTTGGATGTTCACATTGCGGGCCTGCAGCCAGGTAAGCGGTAGAAGTACGGCTACCCAAGGCAGCAGGGTCAAGACGTCCTTATCCCAGGACATGCCGTAAATGCTGCCTGCCATGAAGGTAAGGGAGCGGTCGGCCAGCTGCAGCGGCCCGGATATGATCAGCATATAGGAGATCGATTTGATCGCGGCCGATACCCCGATCCCGATCAAGACGAGCCGCAGCGGCGATACGCCATTCTTCCACGCAAGCACATACAGCAGTCCGGTAATGAAAAAAGCACCAAGGATGGCGAATAGCGGCATCCAATGAATCGATACGGTGCCTGTGAATATGAAGATGAAGAGAACCGCTCCCAGCGATGCTCCCTCCGTTATGCCGATGACATCGGGGGAGGCCAGGGGGTTGCGGATGACACCCTGCAGAATAGCCCCCGCCACCGCGAGAGCGGCGCCGATCAGCACGGCGATAATAATCCGGGGCAGCCTTAGCTGCATGACGATGACCTGCTCCATGGGCGGTGCATCGCCGAACAATGCTTTAATGACATGAAGCGGCGAAACAAACTGGCTTCCCGTTCCTGTGCTAATAATCATGGCGGCGATGCAAAGCACGAATAGGGTCAGGCATACCCATAGTGTTCTTCTCTCCAGCATAAACGATACTTTAGCGTTCCTGGAGCGGAATATGCGGTGTTTACTCATTGTGCTCGTCTTCCTTTCCTGGCTATGTACACGAAGAACGGCACGCCGATGACTGCAGTCATCACGCCGACCGGGACTTCCTTCGGCATGGCAATGTATCGGGAGCCGAGATCGGCCGTCACCAGCAGAAGTGCGCCCAGCACCGCGCTGTATGGCAGAATCCAGCGATAATCATTTCCTATTAAATAACGAACGATATGCGGGATGATGATTCCGACAAATGCGATGGGTCCCGCAGCGGCAACGGAACCTCCGGCCAGCAAAATAACGGCCGCTGCTGCTAACAGCTTAATAAGCGCTGTTTTTTGCCCAAGGCTCTGGGCGATGTCGTCTCCCATGGAGAGGGCATTCAGATGACGACCCAGCAGGAGTGCAGCCAGCATGCCAACGGTCATGTACGGCCACACGGCTGCAAGTTGGTTCAAATCGCGTCCGGCTACCGAGCCGACCAGCCATACCAGCACCTGATCGAACATTTTGCCGTCGGAGAGCATTAATCCCTGCGTCAAGGAATGGAAGAAGGCGGCTATGGAGGCACCCGCGAGGGTGATTTTTACCGGCGTCATGCCGTCCCTGCCGATGCTGCCCAGGAAAAATACGATACCGCCGCTTACCGCGGCTCCGATCAGCGCGACCCAGGTAAGGGATTGGAGTCCGCTTATGCCCAGCCAGCCCGCAGACATAATAATGAAGAAGGCTGCACCGGAGTTCACGCCCAGCGTGCTGGGCGATGCAATCGGATTGCGTGTGATAACCTGCATGAGCGCACCCGCAACAGCCAGGCTTGCTCCTACGGCAAGCGCAATGAGTGCCCGGGGCAGTCTTGCCGTGAGTATGATCAGATGCTCGTTGCTCCCGTTGAAGTGAGTGAACGATTCCCATACCTGATGAAGAGGTATGTTTGTTACTCCGAATGCAATGCTGCCCATGACGGCAGCAGCCAGCGCCAATAGCGATATGAATAGTCCGAATACGCGCATATATGCTCACTTTCTTAAGTCCATGAATAATTAAGTTCATATGAATTTTAGGTGAAGGGACCCCATCTGTCAATGATCTTGATAATCATTCTCATAAATATCTTGATATTTTTCATAAAACCCTTTATAGTTTTGAATCAGTGATTGATAATGATTTTCAAGTAGAGGGATATGACACAAGGGGGATTTAGATAGGTATGGGAAAAGGAATGGCAAATAAATCAACGAGAGGCCTCAAGTTTAGCTTGCTGGCTCTCATCATGATCGTGATCCTTGCCGGGTGCGGAGCAAGCCCAGCGAAAGAAAATGCAAACAGTACCGGCGGCGACACAACGAATGCTGCAGGTGGCAACAATGATAGCGCAGCAAGCGAATCGTATGAAGTTACGCATGCGATGGGTACGGAAACGATCAAGGGAACGCCTCAAAAAGTGGTGGTTCTCACGAACGAAGGAACCGAGGCCCTTCTCGCATTGGGCGTGAAGCCTGTAGGTGCCGTTAGATCCTGGACAGGCGACCCATGGTATCCGCATATTAAAGACCAGATGGAAGGCGTTACCGTTGTAGGGGAAGAGAGCCAGCCGAACATCGAGCTGATCGCCGGCCTGCAGCCGGACCTGATTATCGGAAACAAGATGCGTCAGGAGAAAGTATACGAGCAATTGAAGGCGATCGCGCCGACTGTTTTTGCCGAGGATCTTCGCGGCGAGTGGCAGACCAATTTTGAGCTGTATGCCAAGGCGCTGAACAAGGCATCTGAAGGCGAAGAGCTCCTGGCTGCATACGACAAGCGGATTCAGGATTTCAAAGAGAAGGCCGGAAGCAAGCTGGACGAGACCGTCTCCGTGGTCCGTTTCATGGCAGGCAAGACGCGCGTGTACCATACCAATACGTTCTCGGGCGTCATTTTTGATAAAATCGGCATCGCCCGCAACGACATGACCAAGAACGCCAAGGACGATTTCGTTGACGAGATCACGAAGGAACGTTTGCCTGAGGCAGATGCCGACAGACTGTTCTACTTCACTTATGAAACCGGGGATGGCGGTGCCAACCAAACCGAGCAGGAATGGATCAACGATCCGCTGTGGAAAAACCTGAATGTCGTCAAGAACGGCCAAGCCCACAAAGTGGATGATGCCATCTGGAATACGGCAGGCGGCATCCTGGCAGCAAATCTGATGATTGACCAGCTGCAGGAATTTTACGGCATTCAGTAATGAATGAATGCTGCATAGGAAAAAGCTAAAAAAGGAGTCATCCTAAAAGATCTGAGATCTTGAGGGATGACTCCTTTTTTGTGTATCGCCGCGTCGCCAGCATAGCTGCACCGTAGCATAGCTGTCGCCAGTACCGCCACGTTGGAAGCATAGCTGCACGGTAGCATCGCTGTCGCCGGTACCGCCACGTTGGCAGCATGGCTGCACGTAACATCGCTGTGTCGCCGGTACCGCTGCGTTAGCAGCATAGCTGCACGTAACATCGCTGTCGCCGGTACCACCGGTATGTAGCTGCATGCCACACTGCACGCCAGCACAGCACAACCAACTCCCCCTGCTTCTTGCCGCTACCCCTGACCTGTTAACGGACTCCAGTTCCCTTATTTTCTTAATTCGCACCCAATTCTTAAATCTAACGGACGCAGGATCCCTTATTACCGCAATAAGGTGCCTATTTGCCATCATATTCTATGAATAACGTATCTGGTGTCCGTTAGCTCTCGAAAATAACACCCATTCGGCTAAATAACGTATCCTCAGTCCGCTTGCCCTCGAGCAGTAGCACCAAGATCAGCAGTAGCAACAAGATTAGAAGTAGCAACAAGATCAGAAGTAGCATTAATACCATCAGTAGCATCAATACCAGCAGTAGCACCAAGATCAGTAGTAGCAACAAGGCAACAAGATCAGTAGTAACAACAAGATTCAGCAGTAGCAACAAGACCGCCTGTTAACGGACCCCAGATCCCTTATTTTCTTAATTTGCACCCAATTCTTAAATCTAACGGACTCAGGATCCCTTATACCGCAATAAACTGCCTATTTGCGATCATTTTCTATGAATAACGTATCTGGTGTCCGTTAGCTATCGAATATAACCCCCATTCAGCTAAATAACGTATCCTCAGTCCGCTTGCCCTCGAGAGTAGCACCAAGACCAGAAGTCGCACCAAGATCAGCAGTAGCAACAAGACAGCAGTAGCAACAAGATCAGCAGTAGCACCAAGACAGCAGTAGCAACAAGACCACCTGTTAACGGACTCCAGTTCCCTTATTTTCTTAATTCGCACCCAATTGTTAGAGCTGACGGACGCAGGATCCCTTATTACCGCAATAAGGTGCCTATTTGCGATCATATTCTATGAATAACGTATCTGGTGTCCGTTAGGCTCACGAAAATAACACCCATTCGCTAAATAACGTATCCTCAGTCCGCATGCCCTCGAGCAGTAGCACCAAGATCTGCAGTCGCACCAAGATTAGCAGTAGCACCAAGATTAGCACTAGCACCAAGACCAGAAGTAGTAACAAGACCAGCAGTAGCAACAAGGCCAGCAGTCGAACCAAGACCAGCAGTAGCACCAAGATCAGCAGTCGAACCAAGATTCAGCAGTAGGATCAAATCAGCACTAGCAACAAGACGAGCAGTAGCCTCACCTATCTACTCTGAGTTCCCCCGGTTTCAACCTCTAAACCATAGCTACTTAAAGTCATGCGGTTCTACCTCGTTTTGGTCAACAGCCATCCAAGCATTCCACTAGACACCGAATCCATCCGTACCCATCCGTGCCCTCCCTGTAAGGACGCTTTTGCTTCGCTTCCACCTTTTTACGAAATCTTCATCACAATGTCCGCTCCGGCAACATAGGTCATCGCCTTGATGTATTCCGGGTCTTGGGCTCGTCGTTCCATTTCCTCAGGAGTGAGGTCCTCCATTCGCGTCTGAATCCACCATAAGTTGCCGAACGGGTCCCGTACCCGTCCCACCCGATCACCGAAGAACAAGCTTGTTGGCTCCGTCACCGAAACGGCTCCTGCGGCCAGCGCTTGCTGGTAGACGGCATCGCAATCCTCAACATATAAACGGAGGTATGCCGGGCTATCCGGCCATTCCGGCTTCGCGTCAAACATCATCACGACGGCATCCCCGATTCGCACCTCGGCATGGCCGATGATACCATCGCCAACATAGACGCGGGCTAACTCTTCGGCTTGAAATGCCTGCTGCAGGAATTCGATCAGCGCTGCGGAGTTTCTTGAGATGATCCACGGTGTAACGGAGGTGTAGCCATCCGGAATGGGTTTAACAGCTTTCGATGGGTTCGTCATAAATACGCTCGCTCCCTTAAATTTCATTTATTTGAACTGCTCTGATGTACTCATTATGCGGGGGCATATATGACAACCGAGCGTCAGTGTTCCCAAAACAGTTTTGGGCATACGGCTTTTTATTTAGCAAAATAACCACCGCCACCGTAGAACATTATGATCACCCGGTCATGAAAAGGTTTCAAGCGTGGAGTTCCGTCCGCGAACGGTTCACGTTTGACACGACCCACAAACCTATGTACAGTATTAGACAAAAGAATAGGAAGTCCACTAGGGGAGCCGTTAGCGGCTGAGACAAGAGCGTATCTTGGACCCTTTGAACCTGATCTAGTTCGTACTAGCGTAGGAAAGTGGAGCCTTCGTATATGAGGTCTCGGTGCGTTTTTTGGCGCACTCGGGCTTGTTGACGAAGCCGCTCCAGTTTTCGGGGGCGGCTTTTTAGCGTTGCCTGGAAACTCGTGACTTACGGACTTCCTGCTCTTCAATATGTTGGAGGTGGGGACAAAAATGAGTTTCACGAAAGAGCTCCGTCAGCAGGCGGGAGGCATTTTTCAAGCAATCTTCGATCATCCCTTCGTAAAAGGCATTGCCGAGGGGAATCTGGAGCGAGAGCAGCTGATTCACTATGTAAAACAGGATTTTGAGTATTTGAATGCCTACATGCGGATTTATGGTATCGCCATATCCAAATCGGCCAGCCGAGAAGAGATCGCGACCTTTAACGAACAGATTTCATTCATCCTGCACAGCGAGGTGCACCCGCATCAGAATTTTTGCGCAGCCGCCGGGGTGACCTATGAAGAGCTTCAGGGGTATCCCCTTGCTCCGTCCGCGCATCATTATATCCGTCATATGCTGACGGTGGCGCATGAGGGCAGTCTGGGCGAGATTATGGCGGTACTCCTTCCTTGCCCGTGGACGTACCTGGAGATTGGCCGCAAGCTGCTGAATGAGGTGAAGCCGGATGAATCCCATCCGTTCTATGACTGGATTTATTTCTATGGCAACCGTGGGGGAGACGCGACAGCCAAGTTCTGCAACCGTGTTGATGAGTGGGCGGAGCGTGCGACGGCAGCCGAGCGGGAACGGATGAAGGAGCATTTCATGCTGAGCTGCCAGCTGGAGTATATGTTCTGGGATATGGCATATAAGCAGGAGGAATGGCCGGTGCAGCTGCAGGCTGCGGTGCTGTAAGGAGAAGCTGTATCAAGCACATAAATTCCATTATAGATAAGAGAGGCTGATTCATATGCATGCATGGGAAAAAGAAGTTTCGGCGCTTTTAACGAAGGTACAGCAGACGAGCCCCCTCGTTCACAATATGACGAACGTGGTGGTTACGAATTTTACGGCTAACGGCTTGTACGCGCTGGGCGCGTCGCCGGTCATGGCTTACGCGCCCGAGGAGGTGGCGGATATGGCCGCCATCGCGGGCGCACTCGTATTGAACATCGGCACGCTGAACCGCGAGCTGGTGGATGCGATGATCATAGCGGGACAATCGGCCAATGCGCATGGCGTCCCTGTCCTGCTGGATCCGGTCGGTGCGGGCGCGACCCGTTTTCGGACGGAGTCGGCCTTGCGGATCCTAAGCGAGGTGAAGGTTTCGCTCGTGCGCGGAAATGCGGCTGAAGTCGCTCATCTTGTCGGGGAGGCCCGCGAGATCAAAGGCGTAGACGCAGGCAATAGCGCAGGCAGCAATCATGCCGAGCTTGCTGTGCGGGCTGCACGCGAATTAGGCACGATCGTGGCCATTACCGGTGAAGAGGACGTGATTACCGATGGAACCGAAGTGCGTATCATAACCGGCGGGAATGCTCTGCTCACGAAGGTGACCGGCGCAGGGTGCCTGCTTACCTCGGTGCTGGGTGCCTTTGCCGCTGTGGAAGCAAACCTGCTGCTTGCAGGTACGGCGGGACTGGCCTTCTACGGGGCCGCGGCGGGGAAAGCCGCAGAGCGCACGGCAGATCAGGGACCGGGGAGCTTCCAGATCGCTTTCCTGGATGAGCTGGCAAAGCTCCATTCAGACTCGCTGGAAGGATATACGGTTGTCCGGGAAGCAGAAGCGGCCGCTGCTGGTGGCACACGATGAGCAAGACTCGCGTGCCCCGGGCACTGACGATTGCCGGGTCCGATAGCGGCGGAGGCGCCGGCATTCAGGCCGATCTGAAAACCTTCCAAGAGCTCGGCGTATTCGGTATGTCGGCGATTACGGCGATCACGGTGCAGAATACCTTGGGTGTTCACGGCGTATATCCACTGCCCCCCGAAGCAGCCGCCGAGCAGATGGAAGCGGTAGGCTCGGACCTTGGAGTAGATGCATTGAAGACGGGCATGCTGTTCAACGCGGAGATCATTCGCCTGGTGGCTGACCGGATTCGGGCATTCGGCTGGGAGAAGGTTGTTGTCGATCCCGTGATGATCGCCAAGGGCGGAGCGGAGCTGCTGCAAAGCGAAGCGGTGCAGGCATTAAGAGAAGAGCTGCTGCCGCTGGCGCTGGTCGTCACCCCCAATATACCGGAAGCTGAAATATTAGCTGGAATGCGTATCCGCACGGTAGAGGATCGAAAGGAAGCGGCGAGGCGTATTCATGATCTGGGGCCCAAGATCGTTGTGATCAAGGGCGGCCATGATGAGGGGATGCTTGTCGGCCGTGAAGATGCGGATCACCAAAGAGACAGGGGACCAGATATAACGGCGGATACGCAGCAGGAAGAGTTGCCTAAGTCCGAATTAACGTCTGGCCAAACGAGAGCTGCCAGCCATAACGGGGAGTTTAGTGAGGGACGCTCCCCCATTTTCAAAAATAACGACAATTTCGGAAATCCCGGCAGTCCTCCGGTCATGGACCTTGTATACGATGGTACGGCTTTCACGGAATTACATGGCAAACGAATTCATACTGTTCATACGCATGGTACCGGCTGCACTTTCTCTGCCGCCATCACTGCAGGCCTGGCCAAAGGCTTGAGTGCATTCGATGCGATTCAGAGCGGGCGCTTATTCATCCAGGCCGCCATTGAGGACGGCTTAAACCTGGGGCAAGGACACGGCCCCACGAATCATTGGGCGTTTCGTCGCAGCCGTCAGGAGGTGCTGCGATGACGGGGAGAGTGACACCCGAAATGATGAGGCAGCATCTACGAATGTACCTCGTACTTGGTAGCCTGAACTGCATCGTCGAGCCAAGCCGGGTCGTACAGGAGGCACTGGCTGGGGGCGCGACCATGGTCCAGTTCCGCGAGAAGGGACATGGCGCGCTTGTTGGCGAGCCGATGATCCAACTGGCTCGCCGGATCCAGGATCAGTGCCGCCAAGCGGGCGTACCCTTCATCGTCAATGACGATGTGGAGCTGGCACTGAAGCTGAACGCCGATGGCGTGCATATCGGCCAGGACGACGAATGCGCGGCTTCCGTACGGGAGCGGATCGGCAACCGGATTCTGGGTGTCTCCGCCCATACCGTGGAGGAAGCGAGGCGTGCCATCCTCCACGGTGCCGATTATCTTGGCATCGGACCGATCTATCCGACCCGCTCGAAGGAGGATGCCAAGGCTGCGCAAGGCCCAGCGATTCTCCGTGAACTGCGCGAAGCTGGAATCGATCTGCCGATCGTAGGGATCGGCGGGATTACCGTGGAGCACGTGGAGGAAGTGATTGGAGCGGGTGCGGATGGCGTCGCGGTGATCTCCGCCGTTACGGGAGCGGAGTCGGCGCGGGAGGCTGTGGAGACTTTTATAGGAAAGATACACCGTGTAACCGAAGGAATTTTTTAAAATGTAAGAGGATCATGATAAGGATCCTGAACAAGAGTGTCGAATTTTCTTCGGCATTCTTTTTTTGTTTGCGTTAGATTTTAAATTACTGTATATGCTCAGCTTTTCTGTCAACAAGCCATTCTATTGATCCATTCCCGTGTATCATCCCAGATCAGATTGCCATTGAGACCCGGATATGATATACGTAGGACAATGTACCTGCTCCACGATTAGTGAGCTCTCCAAATAAGTTGAATAGGAGATCGGAATGTGAATAATAGGCAAAAAGAGATTTTTCGCAATTTGTTAATGGAACCGAACCGGCTGTGGCTCGTTCAGGATCTGGCGGATCAGACCGAGTGCTCGGAGAAGACGATCCGAAACGATCTAAAGGTGATTGAAGAATATATAGTTAAGCATTCCAGTGGTCATCTGGTGAAAAGGCCGGGACTCGGCGTCTATCTGGAGATCGGAGAAGCGGATCAGGCTGATTTATTGCACCGCTTGTATTCCAACCAGAATACCACCGAGGATGAATCCGATGAGGAAAGGGTGCTGCACCTGGCCTACCGGCTCTTGATGAGCGCGAAGCCCGTAACCCTGCAGAACTTGGCTTCACCGTTTTACGTGAACAAGGCGATTATTCGTCGGGATATGGAAAAGATTGAGGGCTGGCTGCGCAGCTTTGATCTGAGTTTAATGATGAAGCAGCGTGTAGGCTTCATGATTGAGGGCTCGGAGAAGAACAAACGGATGGCGCTGGCGCGGTTGAACCAATTGATCAACCGCCCGGAGTTGACGGGACAGATGATGCGTAACCAGTTTGAACCGCACGAGATTGCAACCGTATCCAATGAGTTGAAGGCGTTGCAAAAGCAGCATCAGCTCCGCTTTACCGATGAAACCTTTGAAAGCCTGATGCTGCATATTCTGCTCATGGTCAAACGGACCAAGCTGGGACAGCCGATTTCGCTCTCCGAGCAGGACATGGCCTTTTTGGAGAATAAAGCGGAATTTGCATGGGCGATGGGCTTTTTGAAGCAGCTGCAAAAGCTGTTCGCTGTACCTTTTTCCAAGGCAGAAACCGCTTATCTAACCCTGCACCTGCTTGGCGGGAAGTTCCGATACACGCAGGAGGATGAAGGCGCCCGGCGGAGCGATCTGGCAGACAGCCACCCCCTGCTGCCCCAGTTGGTTGAGCAACTGATTCGGCGGATGTCGGAGCTGAATATGATCCCTTTCTCCAAGGACCAGGTATTATTGAACGGGTTGAAAGTGCATTTGTACACGACCATGCACCGTCTTCATTATGGTCTGGCTGTGTCCAATCCGATGCTGGCTGAGATCAAAAAGATGTATCCGTATATGTTCGATCGGGTCATCATGGCATTGGAAGAGGTAGGGGGAGCGCTCCATCTGCACTTTCCCGAAGAGGAGGTCGCATATTTGACGCTGCACTTTCAGGCGTCTGTGGAGCGGCTTCACCAGAATGAAAGCCATCCTCAAAAGGTCATTATTGTGTGTCACATGGGCGTTGGGATGTCCCAATTGCTTCTCGCGAAGGTGGAACGGAGATTCCCGTCCGTACATGTAGAGACAACGATGTCCAAAGCGGAAGTTGAGGATTATCTGGCAGCTCATGAGGTGGATCTTGTCATTACAACTGTTGATCTGCCCGAACTAAAATTACCTTATATCCTCGTTTCCCCTCTGCTCGAGGCCAGTGACGAGCGGAAGCTGGAGCAAGCGATCCGGGGGCTCGATGAGCCGGACAGCAGGACGGCTGAGGAATCGGTCTTTTTGAAATATACGACACCTTTTCTCGTCTTTCCTCAGCAGGAGGTAAGGCCCCCAGAACAGTTAATCGCCAAGTTTGCGCAAATGCTGGAGGACAAAGGGTATGTCGAGGCAGGGTATACGGAAAGTGTGCTGGATCGTGAGAAGATGTCTGCTACGACGATTGGGGCTGGCATTGCCATCCCTCATGGCAGCTCGGAGCGGGTTAAACAGTCCTGCATCGTTATTGTTACTTTGAAGCAGCCGATTCCCTGGGGAATCGAGAAAGTAGAGCTTGTGTTCTTGCTTGCGGTTAAGCACGATGAGCGGGAAGAGATGAGGCAGCTGTTCAGGGAATTGTCACGGATCAGTGAGCAGCCGGCATTGGTCCGTGCGTTGTCTAAGGAGACGGACGTGATGCGATTACTGAATACGTTAAAAGGGTAAAATTAGTAGTAGAAACTGTGATGATGAAGCAGGACGTATACGTCCTGCTTTTTACATTTTTTTTGGGGTCCCCGCAAAGTATTTGGAATAAGCATCGTAGCATAGGCCCACTTTGTGGGGATATTTTATTGCGAAATAAACCTGTTTTTCCGGAAGTTCCGGTAAAAAGTTCATCCGATAACAGCGTTTTCAGCGTGTACACTATAAATGTAAGCGGGAACATGACAGCAAAGGAGAATGACGATCATGAAAATATTAGCGATTACTTCATGTCCTAACGGAATTGCACATACTTATATGGCTGCTGAGAATCTGCAGAAGGCAGGCGCGAAGCTGGGCGTTGAGTTAAAGATCGAGACCCAAGGCTCCATTGGCGTGGAGAATCAATTCACGGAGCAGGATATCCGTGAAGCCGATGGCATTATTATCGCAGCGGATAAGACGGTGGTGAAGGACCGGTTTGTCGGTAAAAAACTGCTTGTTGTTGGTGTGCAGGATGGTATCCGTCGTCCAGAAGAGCTGATCCAACGGATGATAAAGGGGGATGTGCCCGTCTATCAGGCACAGTCCAAGGCAGCTGAAGATATGACAGGGGAGAACAAACCTAAACAAAATCCGATCTACCGTCACTTGATGAACGGTGTATCCTATATGGTACCGTTTATCGTGATCGGTGGACTGCTCATCGCAATCGCACTGACGATGGGCGGCGTGAAAACGCCGGGTGGTCTGGTTATACCGGAAGGTTCGATCTGGAAAACGATTGAGAGTATCGGCGCGGCTGCGTTTACCTTCATGGTTCCGATCCTTGCCGGATTTATCGCAATGAGTATTGCCGACAGGCCGGGTCTTGCACCAGGTATGGTCGGCGGGTTCATTGCTGCGAACGGCAGCTTTTATGGAAGTGAAGCGGGAGCTGGATTCATCGGGGGGATTATTGCCGGTTTTCTGGCGGGTTATGTTGCACTTGCTATTAAAAGGATCAAGGTTCCTCGGTCGTTGCAGCCGATTATGCCCATTATCGTTATCCCGGTGCTGGCTTCACTGGTTGTAGGGTTAATCTTTGTCTTTGTGATTGGTGCTCCGGTTGCGGATCTGTTTGAAGCGTTAACCGTCTGGCTCGCGGGAATGCAGGGCACAAGTTCGATTCTGTTGGCACTTATTCTGGGCGCGATGATTTCTTTTGACATGGGTGGTCCCGTGAATAAGGTTGCGTTCCTGTTCGGCTCGGCCATGATCGGTGAAGGGAATTATGAGATTATGGGCCAAATTGCCGTTGCCATCTGTGTTCCTCCGATTGCCATGGGACTGGCGGCAATGATGAACAAAAGGAAGTTTACACCTGCGGAACGTGAAGCTGGAAAGGCAACATTTACGATGGGACTGTTCGGTATCACCGAAGGAGCGATTCCATTCGCGGCGCAAGATCCTCTACGCGTCATTCCGAGTATCATGGTCGGTTCGATGGCTGGTTCAGTGATTGCAATGTTGGGCAGTGTCGGTGACAGTGTGGCCCATGGCGGGCCGATTGTAGCCGTACTGGGTGCCGTTGATCATGTGTTGATGTTCTTCCTCGCTGTCATGGTCGGCGTAGCCGTTTCGGTTATCATGGTGAGCCTGCTCAAGAAAGATGTTGCAGCTGAGACTCCGGCAGTTGTTGGAGAAGGAGCGATAGAGGATCCTGCCGGAGCAGGTGAGGCGTCGGCAGAAGACGTAGATGCAACCTTGGCTGTGGACTCAGCCGAAGTGGCTCCAACCGTAATGAATAACGGTACAGGAACAGAAGCATCTGCTATCCGCGTTGAGAAATTGACGGATATTGTAACACCGGATCTCATTAACCTGAATCTGGTCGGTACGACACAGGATGCTGTTATCGACGAAATGATCGGTGTATTGGAGCGGAATGGGGCGGTAAGAGCTGACGGAGATTTTAAACAGGCCATATTAGCCCGGGAACAAGAAAGCTCCACAGGCATCGGCATGAATATCGCGATTCCTCACGGTAAATCGGATGCTGCCCTGAAACCAAGCGTGGTCTTTGGTATCCAGCAGAATGGTGTCGACTGGAAGAGCCTGGACGGCAGCGAAGCCAAACTGATCTTTATGATTGCCGTGCCGCGTAATAGTAAACAGAATGCGCATTTGAAAGTGCTGCAAATGTTGTCCCGCAAGCTGATGGACGATGATTTCAGAGAAGCGCTCTTGGCGGTGACAACGAAGGAAGAAGCATATCAACTGCTGGATCAGGTGCATTAATTCAAGACTGAGTGGAGTGACTTCACCTAGCCATTGGTTGGGTGGGCAAAAGGAGCCAAGGAGCTTGGCTTACTAGCAGAAGGATAATGGCTGATCTGTTGGAGTTAATCCTGCCATTATCTCATCATATTTGGGTTTTATAGAACCATTCCATTGAAACCAGCTCCGCACAGAAACGTGCGGGGCTGGTTTTATCCGTTTCTCGACTTACTTCCGAAAATCCATGGATTTGCTTGTCAGCCGGCGGTATGCCAATCACTTTCACAGCAATAACTCCATGGCTGCGCGTTCTTTATCTGCAATCTCGAGCAAGAGGTTGGACGCCTGCTGTAGCTCCTGGTGGTTACCTGATCTTCCGGCACGGTCGATCGCCGCAGAGACACTGGCCCACATTGGAGCGATCTCCGTAAACAAAAGGTAGGCTTGTTCGATTCTCGGGTCTTCCAACCGATCGGCGCATTCTTTCAAGTAATCCCGATACAGATTCCGAAACAGAGCACCGCCGGTTCCCGCACGCTCCATCAGCAATGCGGTCAGGCATAAATCATGTTCGGAATTGTTGCTGCGGGAAGGCCACTTCAGGATCTCTTTGCTCATTTTTACAATGCCTTTATTCCCGATATTGCGAATGGGCGGGTTCAAATAGTCATGCGCATTCTTGGTCAAGGATTCGCGTAAAGCTGGAACGAGCGGCGGTAAGGCGTCGATTGGCTCGAGCGTAAAAGAACGATTTCGGGAACTCATGGCACCCTTTGCGTTTCTGGCTGCGGCCAAGCTCGTCAAACGCGTCTTCACCAGTCCGCCCTGTTGTCTGGTATCTGCCATGTAGGCGTATTCGTCATCCACGCCGTATAGGACCGCATAGTGACCGGCAAAGTGTACTTTGTTCGTGAAATAGTCCAAGTAATAGGAATCCAATTTCAGCCCAACCGGAATTCCGCGTTCGATGCAGCTCCGTACGTTCCGCCACGCTTTGTCGACGGACGACGTTTCTTGGACTCTGACGGTCAACCCCAGCCTGTCGGCGAGGTTGGCCGTCAACTTATCGACTTTCACCCTTCCTCCGATGAACGGAAAATCCATTCCCTTCGAGTCCCAATAAATGAATCCGAGCCCTTGTCCGAGTCCGAACAGCATCGGCTCCGATAGCTGGACTCCTGCAAATTGCATCAAATTGCCCATGGTGGTCGTTTCGCAATGTTCGCCTTGGTAAGGAACGAAACCTTCAATGATTGTGGTCATATTCCCTGGTCTCCTTCGACAATTCATTAATTAGACTGGCAACGAACGCTTGCTCACTCTCCATTAGGCTTATCGGATGCAAGAACAGCGCCCTTACGTTCAGGGGCAATCGAACACCGCCCTGGGATTCGAATTTTTGCTTTATGCCTTCTGAAGCCTCCCGAAGAAAATCCAACCGTTTCCGCAATGCAGCTATGGCCATGTCTTTCCCGATAAGAGGCAAAGCGGCCAAACCGAGATCGAAGCGGTTGTCGCGCTCCCGTGCTGACGAAAGACTGTCAAGGATTTCATTTTTCAGCTTGACCATACCGGCTTCGGTGAGGACAAACCGGGTCGGCATGGGTCCCTTGCCGGATTTTTCGTCGGATTCCTCGGATGCAATCCATCCTTTATCGCTCAGTTTCCTCAGCCCTACGTAGATTGAAGTCGTGCCGATATTCGCCCATTCCCGATAGCCTCGTTGATCGACTAACTTCTTGATATCGTACCCCGAAGCTTGACGACATTCTGCGATCATTTGCATCAGCATGAATTCGACATTTGAAATAGGGTGCATGAAGGACCCCCTTGTCTTTAATATTTCACATATGGAATATAACACTAGTGAAATAAAAGAACAACCACGGGATTCAGACATTGATCAAGCTTGCCCGGATCAAAGCCGCCCATCGGACAAGAGTCCAGGTCCATCGCTTTCGCGCCGAGCATCTTCGTATCTCAGACTCTTTTCGCAAGTTATCTAATCCCAATCCACATCATATAAAAATTCAAATCGTTTCATGTTCGCTGTAGGAGGAACTTTATTTAAAACGAAATTCCTTAACAGGATGAGCCCTTTGTTCTCAAGTTGGGCGATTCGACCGATTTGGTTCGACATTTTTATAATTTTCTTTGTTCGGCCTAATCTTTTTCTTTCATATTCTTTAAATGCCATGACAAGATCACCGGCTGTTTCCAAGCATCTTGCCAAGACATAGGCATCCTCCATCGTTTGCCCGGCACCCTGCCCCAGATTGGGGGTGGTAGCATGTGCTGCATCGCCGAGCAGGGCAATTCGGCCGAAAGCATAGTGTTGAATCGGCTTAATATCCAAAATATCATTGTGAATGAGTGACTCTTGATCTGTAGCCTGGATGATTTGTGGAATTGGCCTATGAAAGTCATTAAAGATAGAGAGCAAATCTGTAATGCTGTACTTCGCTATCCGCGAATCACGTGCCTTCGCTTTGACACAGGCAAACCAATAGATTTTACCGCCAGCAAGTGGAACAATGCCAAATCGTCCAGATGGCCCCCATGTCTCCGTGGCCACAAGATCATCGATCACGATATCGTTAACAGGAATCACAGCTCGCCAGCACGTATAGCCGGCATACCTTGGTGTGGAACCCGGCACTAACTTTCTGCGGAAAATGGAGTTGATTCCATCCGCAGCCACTACGGCATCCGAGGAAATGGTCTCTCCATCTTCGAACGAAAGTGTCACACCGTTTTGTTCCTGCACAAAATCTACGCATCGCTTATTTAAGACGATCGTTCCGGGCTTTAACGCATTCCTTAGGGCAAGCAGAAGATCTGCTCTATGTATCGTGACATTATCCGTACCGAAGCGTTCACTGACCATAAGAGAATCCGTTTCGGTAATGGGCTTTCCTTGATCGGACATAATAATCATTTTGCGCAGCACTTTGCTGTGTTCCATCACTTGTTGCTTAAGTCCTATTTTTTCTAAAGCTTTTAGCGCGTTAGCACCGATCCCAAGACCTGCACCAAGTGATTGATACGTGCCTGCGCCTTCGCACAGCGTGACATTATATCCTCTCTGCTGTAATGCATAGGCCGTGCATAACCCGCCGATTCCTCCGCCTATAATCGTGATTTTTGCCACTTCATTATTCTCCCTTCTTGTTGACTCCAATCCCCTCCCAAACCATTTCGAATTGATCCAAGAACATCGAAACCGGATTCTGAACCTGATCGGGGAATGAGAGCCAATTCATAACGGTTTGAAAATAAATTGAAATCACAAGGGACGATAAGCTTTCCGGATTCATATGTCCTTTTAGTTCTTTTTTGGCAATGCCTTCCTTCATAATAGGTATCAGTGCAGCTTGAAAATCTTTGACTTGCTTCCCTTCCTGCTCCATGAGCATAGGCGAATGGAAGAGCTCAAAGTAAACGACCTTTACCAAATCACGATTTTCTTCAAGATAACCGAACAGCTCTCTAAATATAGTTAGTAATCGTTCCTTATTTCCGGGCAAATTCGACGTATGACTGATCGCTTGATGAACAACTTCCATCTGGTAGCTTCCTAAATGAAGCAAGATTGTATCTTTTCTCGGAAAATAATTATAAAACGTTCCTTTGGCAATCCCGCAAGCTTGTGTAATCTCGTCGACAGTCACCCGTTCATAGCCTTTTTCTTTGAACAATTGCAGGGAAGTGGAGAAAATCAGCTCTTTCAATTCATTTTTTCTTTGTTTTCTTAACATGTAGAGACCTCTTTTTGGCTAAATTTAGTTTATTAACGCGAACTAAAAATATGACCATTAGTCATTATATGACTTTTAGTCATAAATGTACCTGTATGACCCTGCAGTGTCAACAACCTAAGCCCCAGGTGACAGAGTTGGAGTGGGTTAGGAAAATGGAAAAATGAGAAAATGAAGTGCAGCCTAAAGCGAGTATACCTGTAAAACGATCCTGGAAGACTTTCTTGCGAAGTGCATTTATAAAGAATAAGTTCGTAGATCCTGTTATTGGGGAAGTGTAAAGATATATTTGAGAAGCCTACAGTGTTATGAACATCGAATGACTTTGGAGTGTAGCTGAACCGGTTTTTTTTACATGCTTTTGCAGATCGATGCATCGCTAGGGAATTTTCGACTGAGTCGTTACTCCAGATAAAGAGGACCTTGGAACCTTTTCCAATTATTTGAAATGGAGTAGAATGACTATCTAACAAAATGACGAAGAGGTTGATCTATGTCCAAGATACTTGTGCCTCCTGAGATGCTGTTGGCAGTGTCGGATCAATTCAACAGGGCCTCTAATCAGCTGGAAGCGAACAAAAACACGCTAAATCAACAGATTCAGATGCTGGCGTCGTGTTGGGATGGTACGACGTGTTCGAGATTTTATTATGAGTTCGAGCAGGCCTATCGCGACATGAAATTGACGATCGAGCATATGCAGGTGACCAGTCAGGAATTGAAGAGAATCGCATACAAATTCATGCAGGTGGACAATGAGCAGGGCCAGTTAGACCCCAGGTGTGCGGCTCCACAGATTTTAAACTCTGCAGGGACGAGCAATGTCCACTATGGTAAGGCCATTGAAGTAAAGTCGTTTGGTGACCAACTCAAAGATCTGGGTGATGAAGCCAAGGACTTCGGGAAAGGTGCGAAATCGGGGGCCGCCGAGATGTTGGGTGCGGTTGAAGATAAGGCAAACGCCTTGGTTGAAGACCCGATCGGAACCGGTAAACAGATGGCTTACGATGTTACAATAGGGACTGCCGAGGAGGTCTTGAATACGACCATATGGGGTGCCAAAATGGCATTTGACGTTGGCGACACCCGCGAGAAATTCGGTGAAAGGATACAGGCCGAGCAAGAGCGAATGAATGAGATGGGGGGAAGGATCAGACAATTGGTAGCCCAAAAGCTAAGACAATAAAAGAAGTTGAAATTGTTGATCATACTGGAAAACCAATTGGTGAATTAGATGAGATAGACTTGGATAATGGTATTTTCTATGAAGATAAAGCAGCTAAGGGATTGGATATTATTAATCCAAAAACGGGATTACCTGCACAAACACCTCAGCAATTTACGGATAAACAAATATTGGGTAAAACAAGAAAAAGAATTGAAAATATTGCAGAAGCTACAGCCACCAGAGCTACTAAAAATGGGGATCCAAACATACCAACACTGGATCAAATAAAAGATATTCGGACTTTCATCTTTAGACTTGATGGTGATACTCCTGAATTAAGACAAGCTGCAGAGAACAGCTTAAGACAATTAAAAAAAGAGTTTCCAGATTACACGTTTGATGTATTGTTTGGAGGGAAAAAGTGATGTCGATTAGTGTTATGATTCTAGACGCAAAGGATGAGTTCGAAGAGAAGTTTTTTATTCCTATAGCTACAGAGTCTTTTTTTCAAGAATGTTGGGAGCCCGCAATCGAGGAATTAGGACTTAAATGGACGAAGGTATTTCCTGTTGGAATAGACTTAGTTGAAGAAGATTTTCCACTTATTATAGATGAATTATCAAAAATAAAAGATTGGGCGAAGAATAACCTGACTGAGAACAAGCAAAGGAAGATATTTGAGAGAATTGAATTAATTGAGTCTGAGGTTCCCCATGCATTTACTCATCGGGATGGAATCGTTGTTTTTATAGGTTAGTACGATGCGCAAACACATTCACATTCGAATGTGTTTTTATTTTCTCTAAATATTGTTGTAGCTTTGGTTTATTTACATATTTTTGTGCATTATTTACTCTAGGAGAATATTACCTTAATATTTCCGGTTTACTATAATATAGAAACTTTCGTTTTGCGGATAATATTCTGAAAATGATGATAACTAGGAGGAATAATTGTGAAGAAGTTACTAACAGGTATTATGGCAACATCTATTATTTTCAATATAGGTGCTTTTTCAGGATCAGCTCAAGCAAAACTGGATGAACATCAATTTTCAAAAAATCCAGGTCTTACTTTTGATGTCATTAGTGACATTCAAGGGGATTACAATGACTTTAAGCATGTGCTTAATGATATGAAACAGGTAAACCCAACTTCAAAAGCATTAATCGTAAATGGTGATATTACAGACCGAGGGTGGGATTTTGAATATCAAGCCGTACAACAGGTGTTAGATCATAATCCTCATCCAGAAAATGTATGGTACAGCATAGGAAATCATGAGTTTTATAAACCGAAATGGGCAACACCGAACACATTAGCGCAAAACACGTGGCCAAATCATACGCCAGAATCCGAAATGCTCCAAAACTTTTATAACTTTACTGGCGAAGAGAAAGTGTACCACAAAAAAGAGCTAGATGGTTATCCGTTCCTTTTCTTAGGAACCGAAAAATATATGCACTACCATGATGAGTCTTTGTGGGATGAGGTTTATCTTAGCGATGAGCAGCTTGATTGGTTAAAGCAGAATCTTGAGGAATATTCAAAGAATGATCCAAATAAACCCATCTTCCTCTTTAGTCACCATATCCTCAAGGACAGTATTTCGGGCTCCAATCAATCGCCGTATACAGGGGATTACTTAGACCAGGCTAAATTAGAAGCTATCTTAAAGGATTACCCGCAAGTCATTCTTTTTACAAGCCACAGTCACTGGGATCTGAATCTTCCGGATTGGGCAGGTAAAAAGGTAGTAGAAGGTGGAGATCAACGTGGTTTTACTGTTGTGAACACCGCTGGGATTCAGGCGGGCTGGGCATCGGCAGGGCCTAATGGTGGTGAAGTGTCGACGGGCAATGATTTTAAACAGGGACTTGAGGTTGAAGTGAACGGAAATGATGTTGTAATAAAAGCGTATGATTATAAAACAGATAAAGTCATTAAAGAGCTGGGTGTGCATCAGGGTACTGTTGCTCAATTACCACCTCATGTTGAAGCAGATGATAAGAAAAATGAGCTCATTGGTGCTACTCAATATATGGAATATTCTGTGAATGGGAATGGGAATAGTCGCTGGGTTGACTATGATCCGAAGAACCCTCCGAAATTTGAAGGAAACCAAAATGTATTCGTTCGCCATAAAGGTGAGATGAACCTGGAAGATGGATTATCTAAGAAGGTGACTTTTAAAAAGTAATGTCTGAATAGAACAGAGCGTTGATTCAATTAACGCTCTGTTTTTTTGCATACACAAATTACGTTTTAACTCTGCTCGAGGGTTTGCCCAGCAATATATTATGGATAGACATGCGCCTATAAAACCTACCTAACAACAAGCCCATAAGGTATAATCTGTAATAAATATTGTAAGCGCTTTACAATTGAGGTGGGACTGCATCATGCTCAATACGCTGCCCTGAACTGTTTCGTGTTGCTGTGTCTTCATAATTCGAGCCAAGGGGGATAAGGATGCTTCAGATAAGAAATTGGATCGATTCCGTGGGAAGAATGAAAAAGCGTAAGTTTTTTCTGAAGTTAATTGTCACGACGGTGCTCATTACCGTGCTTCCGAGTTTGGTCTCCAATATTTTTGCATATTACAGGGTATCCGGCATTGTAGAAGAAGAGACGGGTAACAACAAGCTGCAATATTTGAACCAGACGATCAACACCCTTGAGATTTTGCTGAACCGGATTAAGGAAAATTCGAATTTGCTTGCACTCAACCGCTCTTTCATTAGCTTCGAGAATTTCCCGAACGGGGCTTACTACGAAGGGCTTCAAGGGGAGATTCCGGAGGAAGACCTGCCGGCGCTCTATGCTTATCTGGAAGCCAAGAAGAATACCTTCCTCACGATGAACTCATTCAAACTCTCCGATCAATTCGTGGATTCCGTATACTTTTATGACAGCAGCAAGAACCTAGTGATCACTTCAGATAAAGACCGCTCCAATCGTCAGTTTCGGAGGGAGGATTTTTATGATAAAGACTGGTATGACGCTGTGCAGACCATGCAGGTTAATCCTGTCTTCTTGGACACTCGGACCGCGAAGCAATATCCTGAGGGGGATAAGGATCTCCTGTCAGTGATCTATATATCCAAAAAAGCCAACAACGCCATCATCGTCAACCTCGATGCGGCCATGATTTATGAGGATATTATCAGCAAATTAAATGCGAGTGACGACATGTACGTAGTGTCCTCATCTGGAAATCTCGTATTCCGCAGCCAATCTTCAATGACGGGCGGTGTTCAGCAAATTGGATTACCCGAGGCTCTTCAAAGTGCCAAGTCAGGATCGTATTCCATCGAGCTCGATGGCAGCAAGAAGCTGGTTAGCTACTCTTCTTCCGCTCTATTGGGTTGGACCTTCGTCAACATATCCGATATGGGGGTGTACACGCAGGGCACGATTGACATCAAACAGACGATTACGTATTCTGCCGGCGCTTTAATACTGCTCTCACTGCTGCTCTCCTACTTCTCTTCCATGAGCTTGTATAAGCCGATCTCCCGTTTGAATGCACTTGCGAAGGGGAGGAGCGATGGGAAAATCCAGCGTGTCAGCGATCAAGCTAACGGACTGGATGATGAACTCAGCGTCATTGGCAGCTTTGTCAAGTCGACCATTGATGAACGCAACTATTATAAGGAAAGGCTAGAGGAAAGCCTGCCCTTTCAATTGGAACGGTTCAAGCTGTCGCTGCTTCAGCGGCATACGATGAGTCTTGAGGAAATAGAAGCGAAGAAGGGTTATCTTGGACTCCCTATCAGCCTTCATGAGCTGTCGGTGTTCTTACTGTCCATCGATGAAGAACTGGCTTCTAACGGCGAGGATATACTGGCGCAAGACCTGTGCAAGATCAAGGTAATTGATGCCCTGCAGGACAGCATGGTACTGGGGCTGGGTACTGCATTTTTCGTCGTCAATGTGGAGAAGGACAAAATAGCGGTTGTTTTTAACCTTCCCGGAAAAGGACGTCAGCAATTGTTCCATCTGGCGCAGCAGCTGCTCGATGAGGTGAATGCACGGCTGGGCGTGCAATTCTCACTTGGTGTCGGAAGCCTTTGCAGTGGAATCAAGGAGCTGCCCCTTGCTTATGAAGAAGCGGCAGAGGCGTTAAAATACCGTATTCTCTATGGAAAAGGATACGTGATATCCATGGACGATATCCGTGCCGACAACGGGCAGACCTTTCATTATCCCAGCCAGCTTGAAGAAAAGCTCAACAGTTATATCCGAACCGCCTGCTTGCAGGAAGCTCTCTTCATGTTCGACGCATTTGTGGCTGAGATTGAGGCCTGCAAGCATAAGCTGCATTACAACCAGATTCAGCCGATCTTCATTCAATTGTTCACGTCCATCCGGTATTCATTCAGCTCAGTTGGAACGGGCATAGAGATTTTGTTCGAGAAGGGAACAGATCCATACCGAGAGCTGCTCGATCTGGGATCGATGGATCACATCAATGCCTGGTTCCAATCGCTTATAACGCGCGGGGTTGAATGCATACGTCAAGAGATTCATGCTAGAGGCAACCAGCATATTGCCAAAGTCATTGAAATGTTGGAGAACGATTATGATAAGGATATCTCGTTACAGTGGGTTGCCGAACAGCTGAATTTGAATCCGGCTTATATCAGCAGACTCTTTAAGCAAAGCACCGGTCAGCCTTTCATTGATTACCTAAAGCAGGTCCGGGTGGATAACAGCAAGCGTCTGCTCGCGGAAGGCAGGCTTAAGATCAATGAGATCGGCAGGCAAGTCGGATTCGGCAGCGCCCACTATTTTATTAAGGTGTTTAAGGAAATAACCGGGCTCACCCCCGGCGAATACAAAAAAATATACTCATAGTATCGATCCCGGACCCTTACTCCTATTGAAGGAGTACCGGGATTTTTGTCTTACGTAACAAATATTTGATAAGTAGAAATTATGTTATAAATGTACAGCGTTTTACATTTTAAGCGCTTACATATCGTGATAAGGTGTCTCCTGAAGCAGGTCCCGGCCATGTTGGAATCGCGGACCCTATCCAATTTAAGGAGGGAAAAGGAATGAAGAAGTTGGTTCATACAACGCTGACCGCCATTCTGGTACTTACGCTTGCGGCATGTGCTGGTGGAGGATCGGGAGGGAGTGGGGATGATGGAGCCTCTGCCGGGTCCAAGGCGGTTAACAGAGATTCAAACAAGGGTTCCGGGGAGATGGCTAAAATTTATATCTATCAGAATACCGGTGCCTTGAATCAGAAACCGGAAGGCAGTATTCCGGATGCGCTAGAGGAAATGAAGCAGATATATATGGATGAGCTTGGTATTGAGCCGATTGCGATCGTACCGCCAAAAGGCTCTGAGGGCGAAAAGTTGAATTTACTACTAGGATCCAAGGATGAGGTGGACGTATTTCAGGGGGATTGGGATCAATATGCCTCGAAGGGTGCTATCATTCCGCTAAACGATTTGCTGGAGCAGCACGGCCAGGACATTCTGAAGGCATGGCCTCAGGAAGCTTGGGATTATATGACCGATAAAGACGGGAAGATCTGGGGCATTCCCCGGGGGCTGCCGTCCGTTCATTATCCGGTCTGGATTCGTACCGATTGGCTGGAGAAGCTGGATCTGGAAATGCCGAAGACCATTGATGAGCTCGAAGCGGTATTAAAGGCATTCCAAGAGGGCGATCCGGACGGTAATGGCAAGGTGGACACAATCCCGATGATGACCGATCTGGGCGGTATGAATAATGCGCTGATGGGCGCCTACGTCGAGGGCGGCAACAGTAATTGGCTCGATCCGGCCGACAACAAAATCAAACCGGTTGAGCTTGCGCCCGGCTATCAGGATTATTTAGCGAAGATGGCGGATTGGTACCAGAAAGGCTACATCTATAAGGAAGCTTTTGCAAAATTTGACCCGCTGGAGCTGCTAAAAACCAACCGGGTTGGAACCTCTTCTATGTGGTATTCAAGGATTACGCTGCTGTTCCCGCAGATCAAGCCGAATCTCCCGGAGGGAGCCGATTATGCGATTGCTAAGGATCTAACCGGTCCTGCAGGTAAGCTGATGACAGCGTCGCGCGGAAACACAACGGGCATGCTGGTCACCAAAAAAGCCAAAAATCCGGAGGCTGTCATCAAATTCATCAACCATCAATACAAGGATTTGCCGACCAATACGCTGAATGCAGCCTTCGGGAAGAACTGGAAGTATCTCGATGACAAAAAGTTCGAGATCGAGCTGCTTAGCCCGGATCTCCGGTATGCCGGTGAATATATGCTTTCTCTGGGCCTAGCCACGGAGAACAAATACGCATTCCGTGATCCTGTGAAGAAGATGCATGCCGATTACCTGAATCATGAGATTACCAATGTGAGTGCAGCCAAAATGCCTCTGGATGCAACCGTCGTATATGACAAGGAACGGCTGAAGCAGAATGTCCGGATGCTTGAAGATCTGGACCGTTTGCGGAGCGAGGAGCTCGTTAAGTTCGTGACCGGCGTAAGACCCCTGAGTGAATTCGATCAGTATATTGAGCAGTTGAATAAAGCCGGATTGCAGATGTGGATCGATGAATATACGAAGCAATTTTTCGAGCTGAAAAAATAAGACGGGAGGGCTGCGTGTGTGATGGAGCTTAACGCTGCAACTGTTCCCCCGCCGACCTTGAAGAAAAGAAGCCGATGGGCTGCAGTTAAAAAGCATCGATTTTACTATTACCTGATTCTGCCCGGAATCCTTTATTTCCTCATCTTTGATTACGTACCGATGTTCGGCGTCATCATTGCGTTCAAAGACATCTCGCCGTTTGAAGGGGTACGGGGGATTTTAACGGGGGAATGGGTGGGTTTCGATCATTTTGTCCGTTTCTTTGATTCCTATTATTTCTGGAATGTGCTCCGCAATACGTTTCTGATCAGCTTTTATAACCTGTTGTTCGGGTTTCCGTCCGCGATCATTCTAGCGCTCTTGATGAATGAATTGAAGAACGGGCTGTTCAAACGGATCGTTCAAACGGTTTCGTATTTACCGCACTTCATCTCGACGGTCGTGGTGGCAGGTCTCATCATGATGATGCTGTCCACGGATAACGGGCTGCTTAATGCGATTATCGTGTTTTTTGGCGGAGAGCCGATTCTGTTCCTCGGAGAGCCCCAATACTTCCGTTCTATTCTCGTTATATCCCATGTGTGGCAAACCGTTGGGTGGGGGACGATCTTGTATTTGGCAGCTATGGCAGGCATTGACCCGGGGCTGTATGAGGCAGCCAAAATCGACGGTGCCAACCGATTCCGTCAGGCATGGCATATTACATTGCCAGGCATTTCGCATGTGATTGTCATTATGCTCATTCTGTCGATCGGAGGCTTGCTTAATGCGGGTTTCGAGAAGGTGCTGCTGCTGTATTCGCCTGCCGTGTACGGGGTGGCCGACATTATCGATACGTATGTGTATAGAGAAGGCTTGACATCGCTTAACTATTCATTTGCCACAGCGGTTGGTGTATTTAAAAATCTGCTGGCGATGGTGCTCATCTTAGGAGCGAATTATATTGCGAAGCGAATGAACCAAACGGGAATCTGGTAGGAGGGATACGGTGAGCGGAATAAAGCCTACAACAAGTGAACGAGTTTTTGATGTTGCCAACATTGTTTTTCTGATCTTCTTGTCCCTCATGTTTATTATTCCGTTCCTTGCGGTGCTGTCAACGTCGTTTATCAGCGCTGAGGAATCCATGCGTCGTGGAGCGTTCGTGCTTATACCGGAAAGGCTGGATTTCGCAGCCTACGATGTGCTGCTGAACCGGGGGAAAATCATTTTAAATGCTTATCAGGTTACGATTTTCAGAGTAGTGGTCGGCACCATTCTCAATCTGTTATTTACATCCATGCTGGCTTATGGATTGGCACGGCGGAGCTTGCCCGGACGAAACGGTCTTGTGCTGTTCATATTTCTAACGATGATATTTCAAGGCGGTTTGATCCCTAACTATATGTTAATGGATACGCTGGGGCTTAAAGATACGTTATGGGTGCTCATCCTTCCCAGCCTGATCAGCGCGTGGAATTTATTTATTCTCCGGAATTTCTTCATGGGACTCCCGGAGGAGCTGGAGGAATCCGCCGTCATTGACGGGGCTACCCCTCTGCTGATTCTGTTCAAGATTGTCATTCCGCTGTCCATGCCGGCGATGGCCACGATCGGTTTATTCTATGCGGTACATCATTGGAATGATTGGTTTGGGGCATCGATCTACATTAATGATGTCAACAAGATGCCGGTCCAGGTCATCATGCGCAACATTTTGCTGACCGGAATCACGCAGAATGAGGCCCAGCTGGAATACGTAAGCAATCCGCCTCCGGCGGCCACGCTGAAATCAGCGGTCATTATGATCAGTACGCTGCCAATATTGTTTGTATATCCGTTCCTGCAAAAATACTTCGTTAAGGGAGTTATGGTTGGCTCCATTAAAGGATAGGAGGGTTCATAAACATGATTCCGTTGCGTAAGTCACTTATAGGCTGGATGATGCTTATTCTAATTGCTGCCCACATTCCCTATGGACCTGTTGGCGTGAGTGAGGCTGCTGAGACCCAGGCTCAGGCCGATGGAAAACCGCAGTTTCGTAATATCGATTTGTTCGTGGCTGGTACGGAGGGGTATCATACGTTCCGTATTCCGACGGCATTAACGACCATGGATGGAATCCTGCTGGCGTTTGCCGAAGGACGTAAAAACAGCGCTTCCGATACGGGCGATATCGACCTTGTGCTGAAGCGCAGCTTGGACGGCGGCACAACATGGGAGCCGCTCCGAATCGTGTGTGACATGGGCGCCGATACCTGCGGAAACCCGACGGCCGTGCAGGATGAGAGCAATGGCCGCATATGGTTATTTATGAACCACAATTATGGCGACGACACCATTGAGGAGATCAACAACGGAACGAGCCGAGGCGTGCGTACGATCTGGAGTTCATACAGTGACGATGACGGCGCCACCTGGTCGGAACCGGTGAACCGTTTCGAGGAGGTGCAGCCATCCAATATAAGGTGGGATGCAACGGGACCTGCAATCGGGATTCAGCTCCGGCATGGGCCGAACCAAGGGAGGCTGGTGATTCCGGCGATCGGCCGGAACATTCAAAGTGATGACCATGGCTTAACCTGGTATCAGAGCGGCTATATCCAAGCGGACACAAACGAGGCGACCGTTGTGGAGCTGACGGACGGCACGCTGATGCGGAACGACCGTTTGTCCGCTAACAAAGAGCTGAAGCGGAGGGCGATATCGACAAGCAGCGACCAAGGGGCGACCTGGTCACCGGTTTTTTATACGCCCGAGCTGATTGATCCAGTTGTGCAGGCGAGCATTGTCCGCTATATGCCGGCAGATAATGAGCTGGGCAGCAACCTGCTGCTTTTCGCCAATCCGGCCCATGAGACCGTTAGGGAAAATATGACGGTCCGGCTCAGTTATGATGACGGAGCCACCTGGCCGGAAGCAAAGACCGTATACAGCGGGCATTCCGCCTACTCTTCGCTCACCGTACTGCCGGACGGAACGATTGGCCTGCTGTTTGAAGGCGGGGGTTACACACCATATGACAAAATCATGTTTGCGAAATTCAATTTGGCTTGGTTCGATGCGGAGGAAGCGCACCTGGACGATCTGATGTTCTCGGAGGGCTCACTGTCTCCCGTATTTCGGGGCGATATCGGACATTATCGTCTAACGCTGTATGAAGGAACAGAAGAAGTGACGGTAACGCCGGTTACATCAAATACCGGAATTAAAATTGAAATAGCGGGCGAGCCGGTAGCTTCAGGAGTGCCAAGAATGGTTCGGCTTGACGGACTTGAAGATCTTTTCATTACGGCTAGGTTAGGGAGTCAGACGCGCACCTATTCGATTGAATTGGATAGGTCCAGACCTCGTCCGGAGCTGCTGCTTCATTGGGATTTTGAGCAGACGGATGATTTCAGCGTGACGGATGTGACAGGCAAAGGACATACCGGTTTGCTGAAGAACGGTGCGGCGGTAAGGCCAGGGGCGGTTCGTCCCGATGGGCAGGGCCATATTCTTCATCTGGCTGCCTTACAGCGTTCTCACGTCGAGATCACCCAAGCTCAGGATCTCCATTTTGGGACTGGCGATTTTAGCTTTGCGGCTTGGGTCAACCCGGAGACGCTGTCTCGGCAGCGGCACCTGATGATGTGGTACGGTACGGCGGGCCGGGGTGTGCCGCAGTGGTGGATGTCGGTCGAACAGAACGGTGCGGTTCGGATGAATTTGAACGGACTGCCGCTGAACAGGGAGATTGGCATTGCCACCCCTTCCGGTCTAGTTAAAACCGGGGAATGGACACATATTGCGGGGATCCGGGAAGGCGGCAATCTGCTCGTATATGTGAACGGTGAGCTGGCGGCGACGTCGGCGAGGTTCGACGGTTCCGCCATGAATGTGACGAACGAAGACGCTCCGCCATTCGTCGGTTTCGATAAAGGCACAGCGGCGAATCGCGATTGGAATGGAAGCCTGGACGATTTGCGAATTTATCGTCACGCGCTGGATCCGTCCGACGTCCGGAAACTGTATCAGCTGCCATCCGATGTGACAGCACCGATAACGAAAGCTGTAGTCACTCCGGATGAGCCGGGTGGAGTGAATGGATGGTACACCTCCGATGTGACGGTGGAGCTAACGGCAGCAGATGAAGAATCCGAGGTAACGGGTACGGAATATCGACTGGACGGCGGGGAATGGAAGGCATATGAAGGAGCGGTCCCCGTTTCTGCAGAAGGGATCACCACGATGGAGTATCGGAGCCGGGACGGTGCCGGCAATGTGGAGGAGGGCCGTACCCTTACGCTGTCCATCGACAAGACGGTGCCGGATCTCATGATTGCTCCGAACCGTAACGTTATCTGGCCACCCAATCGCAAATGGGTGCCGGTGGAGATGGGGATCCACACCAAGGATGAATCGTCCGGAATCGCTTCGATTGTACTGGTATCTATTACCGGCAACGGTGTGCAGGATCCAAGTTCAATCGTCCGTGGTGCGGAGGTTGGAACTGGGGACACATCTTTTGAGCTGATGGCCGCGAGCAACCCGGGCGGACAGAAGCGGGAGTACAGCATCACTTATGAAGCAAGAGATCACGCCGGACATACAACGACCAAGACGGTAATCATCGAAGTAGCGAGACTTGTCAATGAGGAGGATGAACATGATGGCGATTGAAAGGTTTGCAATCAGCAGAGACACGGAATGGTATGAGGCATGGCCGGATGTAACGCTAACGGCCGCGGGCAAGCTGGTATGCGTATTTTCTCAATGCACTCATCACGGAGACCGGTCGGCTACACGCCTGATGTTGACGGAAAGTACGGACAAAGGGAGAACCTGGAGTGACAAACAACCGTTCACGTCATGGACGAACGGACTTCCGTACTGGAATTGTGCACGCATATCGAGGCTTCGGGACGACCGGCTGGTTATCGTGGCGGATCTGATATCGGCGAAGAAGGAGAACGGGGGCCGCAATTATATATGGATCGGAGACGCGGAGGGGAATAATTGGTCGGAGCCTATGGAAACGCCCGTCACTGGTATCGTACCGGATAAGCTGTGTGAGCTGGCAACCGGACGATGGCTGCTGTCGGCCCATGAGCGAAACCCGGACTCGGGAGTAAGCGAGCAGCGGCTGTGGTATTCCGATAATCAAGGCACGGACTGGGTGGGACCCATTACTGTAGCTTCTCATCCGGATCTGAAGCTGTGCGAAGGAAGCATACTTCCACTCCCGGATGGAACACTGGCTGCGTTCCTCCGCGAGAATTCCGGGCAGGGATTGGATTGTTATAAATCGATATCCCATGATCAGGGTGAGACCTGGCACGGGCCGTACCGTGTCCCCTTGCCCGGTTGTCATCGTCCCGTTGCAGGGATGCTTCAGAGCGGAAACATTATGATTGCGTACCGTTTCATGCAAGGCGGTAAGGGCTGGCTTGGCACCTGGACACAGAATTTCTTCGCTGCCCTTACGGATCAGGAATCAGCAAAGGCGATAGAGCGGCGGGAGCAGTGGACGAGAATCATGCCGATTGATTACGACCGTAGTCCAGTTGCAGACCTTGGTTATTCGGGCTGGGTACAGTTCGAAGACGGGGAGATTTATGTCGTGCAATATATTGCGGATGATGCGCCTAGAGCGCAAATCCGCGGGTACAGCTTTTATGAGGATGATTTTTTATTGAAATCAATGTAAACATGAGGGGGACGTTTTGTGAACCAGATATCTGGAGAACACGGCAAATTTAAAGGCATATTTACGGCACTATTGACCCCGATGTATGAGGACGGATCGATTGATTTCGAATCGTTGTCCCGTTTGGTTGAACATCAAATCTCGCTGGGAATCAAAGGCTTCTACGTTGGAGGAAGCACAGGGGAAGGATTTATTCTGACGACAGAAGAACGACAGCAAGTTCTTGAGTCGGTCGTAAAGACAACGAACGGTCAAGTGACCGTTATCGCGCATATCGGCTGCATAAGTACCATGGAGTCGGTTAAGCTTGCCCGTCATGCCGAAGCCTTACGGGTGGATGCCGTATCGGCCGTAGTCCCGTTCTATTATAAAGTAACGATACAGGAGATCCGGGAGCATTATGAAACGATCATGACCGCCGTACCGCTGCCCATGCTCGTCTATCATTATCCGGGAGCTACCAGCGTGAGTCTAACCATGGACTTTTACACCCACATGAGCCGTAATTCTCAATGTTTGGGCGTGAAATTCACCTCGCTGAATTTGTTTGAGATGCAGCAGATTCGAGCGTTATGCGGGGAACGATTCATGATATATAACGGGCATGACGAGGTGTATCTCAGCGGGGCTTATGCCGGAGCCGACGGCGCGATCGGAAGCACCTTCAATATGATGCCTGAACCTTTTGTTCAGATGCACGCTCAGATTAGCGCTATGGAGAGACCGGATATGGAGCTTCTCCAGTCTTTGCAGTCGAAGGCGAATGAGGTCATATCGCATATGGTAAGGTTTGACGTAATCGCGTATGAGAAGTATGTCTTATTCCTCCAGGGAGTACTATCCTCACCAAAGGTACGCCAGCCTTTGAAACAATTTACGGAGGATGAGCGGCGGCAAATTGATGACTATTATCGCAATAGCGAACTGCTGCATCATCATCGGATCAAGGTTTAAGGAAGCAATGAGTGTAGGGTCGTTAGAACTTAAACAATCTGCAAAAAACCAACAGGCCATCATGTGAGGTCTGTTGATTTTACATTTAAATAGATCACACCTCAACAAAACACAACCCCAACCCAAAAAAACAAAGAGGCTGCACCAGCGTTACTTCTATAATGGAGGTTACTAGACTGTCGGACCGATGACGGGCAGGTGAGGAGGGATAAACATGAAGCGGGATGAATATATGGACGGGGCAGGACTGGAGCAGGAAAGGTCGGAGGTTCTCATAAACGATAAGCGAGAAACCGATCATGATCGTAACCGTCGGGTAGCCTGGTGGAGGGAAGCGCGCTTTGGGCTATTTGTGCATTGGGGGCCTTATTCGATGCTGGGCGGGATGTGGAACGGCGAACGGGTGGATGCGAATTATGCGGAGCATATCCAGTTAAGGGGAAAGATTCCGGTGACCGAGTATGCGGAGGCCTCAGCCGGGATGAACCCGGAGGAGTTCGATGCTTATGAATGGGCAGCGCTGGCCAAGCGGTCGGGGGCCAAATACCTCATCGTGACGGCGAAGCATCATGACGGGTTTGCGATGTACGATTCTAAGGTCAGCAATTACTCGATTACTCGTCACGCCCGTTTTCCGAGAGATCCGATCAAGGAGCTGGCAGTGGCCTGCGAAGCGGAGGGGATTCGCCTTGGAATCTACTATTCCCATGCCATGGACTGGCATCACCCGGATTCGCAGGGGAACACGCTGGATTACCCGGATAACATCGGCGCATGGGATCAACTGGAGGAATGGATCGAAGATGACGATAAGCGGGAACGCTTCGAGCGTTATCTTCACGAGAAAGCTCTTCCTCAAGTAGAGGAGCTGCTGACCGACTACGGTCCGATTGGTTTGATGTGGTTTGATTGCGGTCATAAGATCAGCGACGAGCATGCCGTGTGGTTCCATGATCGGGTACGCCGGCTGCAGCCGGATTGCTTGATTAACAAGCGGCTGCGGGATGACCGGTTTGCCGATTACGGCAATCCGCATGATAACCAGCTCCGGTTCCATCCGGTGCAGTCGGACTGGGAGTCGATTCATACGCTGAATGATTCCTGGGGGTTCCGATATGACGATGACCATTGGAAAAGTCCGGACGAATTGATCGAACAGCTGCTGCGCGTGGCAGCGGCGAACGGTAATCTGGTACTGAATGTCGGTCCGCTCGGAGACGGAGCGATTGACGATACATCGAGAAGTCTGCTGGAGACGGTGGGCAGCTTCTTGGAACGGAACGGCGAGGCGATATACGGCACGAGCGGCAGTCCGATCGGTACGCCGCAGTGGGGTTATTGCACATGGAAGCCGGAGGAGAAACTCTTGTACTTGCTGGTGAGAGAATGGCCGCAGGACGGTTTCCTGATCCTGCCCGGTCTCGCTAGCGGAGTTCAATATGCCAGGCCTATCGAAACGAGAGCGAAGGAGGACAATCTGCCGATCCATCGGCTTGGGCCATGGGACTGGCAGATTGATGTGCGTTCGGTACCTCAGGACGCATATGCGACGGTGATCAAGCTGAAGCTGGATGGAGCGCTGGAGACGAATCTCACTCCCAGGTTTATATCTCAAATGCCGAATACGTTCTGGGCATATGATGGTGTTATCGAGGGCGATGGCCTGCGATACGATAACGGAAAACGCGGTCATGATGGCGTTACCGGCTGGACTGCTCCAAATGCGGCTGTTCAATGGACATTTCGTTCCCAGGAAAAGACGCCGATTTACTGTCGAGTGATCGTCACCTTGTCCGCTGCAGCGGATCAGGCGGGGGGAAATTTTGAGTTGTCCCTGGATGAACAGAAGCTGACTTGTACCGTTAAAGATACGGGTGGGGACGAATGCTGGGGAGAATTTGAGATGGGTCAACTGACGATTCTCTCGGCAGGTATACATCGTCTTGAAGTACGGGGACTATCGTTGGTTTCTGATTCATTAATGAATTTGCGCAAGGTTACGCTATTGCCAATGGAGAGGGAGTGAGGAATCAATGAAAATCGTATTTGACCCTGCACCGGTTGCAGGAGGCTTCCGAATGCCGGGGTATTGGATATGGTGTGGCAGCGGCATCAAAGGTGAGGACGGCCGATATCACATGTTTGCTTCGCGTTGGCCGAAGTCCTTGCCCATGCATCCCGGATGGCTTGCGGCCTCGGAGATCGTCCGCGCGGTCTCCGACCATCCGGCCGGACCGTACGTATACGAGGAGACGGTACTTGGGGCCAGATCTCCGGCCTATTGGGACGGAGGCAGCGTGCACAACCCGCATATCGTGAAGGTTGAGGGCGCGTACGTGCTCTATTATATGGGCACGACGTTTCCGTTTCCCCTGCCTGAAGAAGGGGAGCTGCTGCTTCCGAATGATCCGCTCGTCGTGGTTGCCAGGGCGAACAAACGGATCGGGGTTGCGACCGCTCCTTCCATAACCGGCCCTTGGACACGGAGGGACCATCCGGTTCTGTTGCCGCGTCCGAATCATTTTGACAGCTTTTTGGTGTCTAATCCGGCCCCCTGTGTTCATGAGGACGGTTCGGTGAAGCTCATCTATAAATCTCGTCCCTATGAAGGGCATTCCTATGGCAACATGCAGTTGGGTTTGGCCTGCGCCGAATCGGTGTACGGTCCTTACACCCGTCAGCCTGAACCGCTGTATCCCCCAGCGATTCATATTGAAGATCCCTTCATTTGGCGTACGGCACGCGGGTACGAGATGATTGCCAAGGACATGGACGGCTCCATCTGTGGGGAGCGCTATAGCGGAGTCCATGCGTGGTCAGCGAACGGGGAAGAATGGAAGATGACAACCAAACCAGGGGAACCCGTGTATTCCCGCAGAGTGCTGTGGGATGATGGTGCGGAGCGGCTGATGGGCAACCTGGAACGGCCGTTTTTGCTCATGGAGGACGGTCGACCGGCCTGGATGTTTGCTGCGACTTCGGACGGGAGCCGCGGGTTTTACGATTGTACGGAGACCTGGAATATGGCGATTCCGATTCGGGAGATTACGGAGAACGACGATGAATAAGAGCGAACCGTATCCGATTCGAAGCATGATCAACAGCACCTGAAACGGATGGTCGCCCTCCGTCATGCGATACTGCACCGTGTATTGGGAGCGTGCTTGGTGAGAAATGCCCGATTGTTCTCAGCGGCCCATGCCCATGTACGGCTGCGTTTTCTTCCCCCTGCAGGCCCTTCTGCTTACCATGGTCGGATAGACCATGATAGCAGAAGGGTTTTTTTCTCTATTCCGCCTCATATCCCCCATTTTATACACAATCGTAAAAAAACACATCGACAAACAAATGCCGCCATTGTTGGCAAGGCCCTCCGCTTATACGATGAATACGAAGGAAAACTTACAACGGGAGGTCCTTATGGCGAACATCAACCCAAGCACGCGGCTAACACCGTCAGCGCGGAGCCGGGAATGGTTATCCAGCTTTCGCAAGTACAAGGCGATATACCTCATCTCGATTCCGGGTATCCTCTATTTTCTGGTATTTAAATATGTCCCTTTATTCGGCAGCGCCATGGCTTTTCAGGAGTACAACTTATTCAAAGGCATATGGGAAAGCCCATGGGTGGGGCTGGATCAGTTCTACCGCATGTTTCAGTACGAGGAGTTTCTGCGGATCTTCTGGAACACCCTGCTGATCGGGATGTACAGCATTGTATTCGCTTTTCCAATCCCGATTATTCTGGCCCTCCTGTTGAACGAGATTCGTCTTGTCCTGTACAAGCGGGTGCTGCAAACGGTCATCTACATGCCTCACTTTCTGTCCTGGGTCATTATCGGGGGGATTGCGGTAGGCATTCTGTCTCCGACCACGGGCATCATCAATCAGATCCTGATGTGGGTGGGACTCGAACCGATTTACTTCCTTGGCGAGGAAGGCTATATTCGCAGCATTCTGATCGGCTCCGGCATTTGGAAGGAAGCGGGCTGGGGAACGATTATTTACCTGGCAGCGCTGGCCGGGATCAACCCGGATCTGTATGAAGCTGCACGCGTAGACGGCGCGAACCGGTGGCGCCAAACCCTGGCGATTACGATACCGTCGATTCTACCCACGATCATGATTCTGTTCCTGCTGAACATCGGCAATTTCCTCGATTTCGGGTTCGAGCGAGTATTTGTGTTCCTGAATGCCTTGAACGAGAATAAGGGCGACATTCTGGATACGTACATTTACCGCGTCGGTCTGCTCGGACAGCAGTACAGCTACACCACGGCCATCGGGCTGTTCAAATCTCTCATCGGACTGCTGCTCATTGTGGGCGGAAACGCCATAAGCCGCAAAACGACCGGAAATTCCTTATATTAGGCAGGTGACCGAAAAACATGATAAAACGATCAAAAGGCGAATTTGTATTCGAAATTTTCAACTATATCTTCCTGGCCGTCGTGTCGGCCGCCATGATATTCCCGATCCTGCACGTTGCGGCGCAATCGCTCAGCAGCGATGTGGCCATTTCGCGGGGAGACGTTGGCCTGTGGCCGGTGGAGTTCACGCTCTCCAACTATGCGATCGTTTTGAACGATACTTCGGTGTGGCGTTCGTTTATGATCAGCGTATTCGTGACCGTCGTGGGAACCGGGATCAACCTGCTCGCAACGGCCTCGCTGGCCTACCCGCTGTCGCGCAATGAATATCGTGGACGGAAAGTCATCCTCATGCTCGTGCTGGTCACCTTTATTTTCAGCGCGCCGCTCATTCCGAACTATCTGCTTATTAAATCGCTGAACATGCTGGATACGGTATGGGCCCTGATCATTCCGGGCGCGATCAGCGCATACAACCTGTTCATCATGCGCTCGTTCTTCATGAATCTTCCGAACGAAATTATTGATTCGGCCCGGATCGACGGGTGCGGGGAGCTGCGGATCATATCGAGCATCGTGCTGCCATTGTCCAAGCCGGTCATGGCGACGATGGGCTTGTTTTACGCCGTTGCGCATTGGAATTCATACTCGTCCGCTCTATACTATATCAATAGCCGTCAACTGTTTCCGCTCCAGGTTCGTCTGAGAGAGATCGTCATTACCGATCAGATGGGAGAGATGGACACCACGTTTGAGAATCTGGCGAACATGTCCCCGGAGGGCATCAAGATGGCCACGATTGTGATCGCTACGCTGCCGATCATCCTGGTCTACCCGTTCCTGCAGAAATATTTTATTAAGGGCATGCTCATCGGTTCGATCAAATCTTGATCGTAAAAGAACACAATCCCATAATAAGAACGCCAATACTGCATATGAGGGTTATGAGCTACGATGAAATGGATTTAACGAAAGCGCTTACCTAGTGAATGAGCCACTTGTCTATTTTTTGTGAAAAAGGGGAGAGGTTGATGAAAAAAAGTTGGACGGTCTTACTGATCAGCGTCATGATGATGTCACTGCTCGCGGGATGCGGGGGGAAACCGGAAGAAGGAACGGTCAGTCCCAAGCCGGAAGGAACGAAGCAAGGTACAGACTCAAGCAAGCTGTCCTTCTCGATTTCTTTCTCCACGGGCGGCAACACCTACATCGAATCGTCACCCGATATCAATAAGGACAAATGGGTGCTGAAGCTGGAGGAGATGACAAACACGGATCTCGATATCCGCTTGATGTCCCACAAGGAATTTGATCAGAAGATGAGTCTGATGTTTGCAGGCAACGAAATCCCGGACGTTGTGGGAAATATGCGGGGAGGTCCAACAACAGGGTCCATGTCAGGCTCGGTGGAAGCCGGGGTGTTCATGCCGCTGGATGATCTCCTCAAGGAGCATGCTCCGAATTTGATGAAGATGGTCACTCCGGCCGCGTGGGAAGAAGTATCCTATAACGGCAAAATCTACGGCATCCCGGCCTGGCTGGAAAATCCGTCGCGCCGCGCCACATTCATTCGCACGGATCTCATGGAGAAGGCCGGCATCAAGGAAGCGCCTAAAACCGTCGAAGAGTACCTGGATATGCTGCGTGCCTTTAAGAAGCTGGGTGTAGAGCACCCATACCAGTACCGTGAGGGCTTTAAATATGCGGATACTTTCCTTGGGGCATACGACGTGCTGCCGTTCCAGTTCATGGAGCTGAATGGGGAGGTCGTACCGAAATTTTTCGATGTCGAGAACATGACCAAGGCGCTCCAGACGTATAAGACGATGTATGATGAGGGTCTGATCCCGAAGGATTTCGCTTCGCTCTCTCAAGAGGATTACGGACGCAATATCAATGCCGGCAAATCCGGGATGTGGGCCTCCAACGGCGAGGGGCTGATCGGGTTCCGCACCAAGCTGAAGGAAGTGGATCCTTCGATGAAGGTGGATATTTACCCATCCCCGACCGGACCGGACGGCAAGGGCGGACTCGGCTTATACAGCTCGGTATCGACCACGTACTATATCAATAACAAGGTGGGAAAAGAGAAAGCCATCGAAATCATTAAATTTCTGGATTGGATGCTGACGGAGGAAGCCGATATGTTCTTCTCCTTCGGAATTGAAGGCGAGAATTACACAATGGAGAACGGGAATGTCAACTATAAGTGGCCTGTGACCAAACAAGAGGTCGACGAAGCGGGCTTCCGGGCCAACCAGCTTTGGTTCGTTCATGAGCTCACCTATAATAAGAAGCAGACGGCCCTTACCGAGGATGGCCAGGACGTGATCAAGGCGTTCAGCGATGTGCTGAGCAATGAAGGCCGCGGCGGCATTACGTTCATGGCGAATCTGAACAGCTTCTCCAAGTTCCCGGATCTGGCTTCGACCGGAGACACGGGACCTAAATTCATCCTGGACAGCATGGTGAAGATGATCTATGGCAAGCAGCCGATCTCCGATTGGCCGAAGGTGCTGGAGGAATACCGTGCCAAGGGCGGGGATGAGATCATCAAGGAAGCGACAGAGCGCTGGAAGAACAAGGAGAATGTCGTAGACCGTACGAGATAACATCCAAGATAGGAAGTAGGGCATCTCCTGTTTGTTCCATATATCGTGTACAATAGATCCGATATGTAAGCGTTTAACCCAAATGAGCGAAGGATGATAAATCAAGGTATCCGCCGGTCTTACCATCACAGGTATCCGCTGCGGATACCTTCTTGTTCCATTCGATGTTTGCCTCATACCTTATTCTTCTACATACAGGAGGCTAAAATGATATGCGGTTGCTTATTGCTGACGACGAACCCGTAATCCGAAGAGGGCTGGTCAAGATGGCGGAGACCTACCGTCTGCAGTTTGATGCCATTGACACGGCCGTGAATGGTGAGCATGCGCTCTCACTGATCAAGGAATTCGAGCCGGATGTACTGCTGACCGATATCCGGATGCCCCGAATGGGCGGATTGGAGCTGTGTCAGGAGCTTCATGAGTTGTACGGGCATATTCAAATTATCGTCATTTCGGGTTATGGCGAATTCCAATATGCGCAGCAATGTCTGGCATATGGGGTTAAACACTATCTGCTAAAGCCGGTTACCGGCGTGGTGCTGCACCAAACCTTTGACGCGATTGTGAAACACCGCAATAAAGGCATTGTCTCGCTGGCTTCCTATGTCGATTGGATTGAAAATATCGGGCAGGAGATCTGGATGCTGCAGACCGAACAGCTCGATCGGCTGTTGGTCGATTGGAGGGCGCATCTGCAAGCGGCGGGACTCAGCGTCCCGCAGCTCCAGCAGCTGCTGGATGACGCGGTGGGCATGATTTTCCGTCGTCTCGTCTCGAAGGGGTATATGGAGGTTTCGGTGATTGAACCGATCGGTCACCACACGGTGCAGGAGCAGCTGTTGAATGAATTTGAGCTGAGGGTCAAGCAGATGACCGCGGATCTGGTGACGCAGCGGTGGGGGAACTTCAAGAACCCGCTCGATGAAGTGAAATCGTATATCGACACGCATCTGTCCGAGGAGATCACCCTGGAGGAAGTGGCGGAGATGGCCGGTTATACGCCGACGTATTTTAGCGCAATGTTCAAGAAGATGACGGGCGATACGTTTGTCCGGTACCGGATTCACCGGCGAATGGAGCGGGCGAAGGAGCTGCTGGCCCTGCCGCATATGCGGATCATCGACGTGGCGGCGAACGTCGGTTACGAGGACTATCCCCATTTTACGAAAATGTTCAAGAAGGTAACGGGACATACGCCGACGGAATATCGGACGATGCTGGGCTTTAACGGATGAAAAATAAACTGTACCGCAAATTGTTTCTGTACTTTGTATCCATCATTGTGCTGACTTCCTTGTTGATCGGCATCGTTACCTACACGCGCTCATCAGCTGAGCTGGATCGCCAACTGGACCGGCACATGTCGCAAATCGTGCAGAATGCCTTAAACCATACCGATCTGTACATTAAATCCTACGACCGTACGATGATCTCCTTATTGACCAACCGGGAATTGAAAAAATTCGTAGATTTGCCTAACCCGGCGGACCATTACGAGTATTATCACATCAGCTCCACGATCAAGGATACGGTATTCCGTCCCCTCATGGACCGGGGGCCCGAGCTGCTGACTATGTATCTCCTGTCTTACAACGGAAATGCCACGTACAGCTTCGGTTCTGATTTTACGGCACCAGTATTCAGTGCAGAGGAGAAGGCGAAGCAGATGACGGATCTTCGCAATACCACAAAAGATGAAAGCGGTCTCATGATTCATACGGAGAGTATTATACCTGGACGCAGCGGCAGTGTGGTACGCATGACGAGACTGATCAAGGGCTTATCCTCCACAGCGGAAAAAGGCGTGCTAGCCATGGAAGTGCGTTCCCAGGAGCTATCCTCTCTCTGGAAGGGAATTGATCTGGGCGAACGCGGATACTTCTATATCGCGGATGCCAGCGGCCATGTCGTCTACCAGCCTGAGGGACTGGAGCATAACGCCTCGTCTCCGGCCGAGGATCCGAAGCTGACGGCCGCCATTATGGGCGCAGACGAGGAATCCTTCAAATATACGACGGCCGATGGAGAGCAGAGAGTGTTCATGACGCGGATGTCTCCCTATTCCGGCTGGCGTCTGGTTGCTTCGTTGCCGCTGGAGGAGTGGCGCAAACCGATAGCCAGCATTCGTTCTACGGTCTGGACGATCGGCTTGATCAGTCTCATTGCTGCTTGTCTGCTTGCTTACCGTTTCACTCGTTCCATTACCCAGCCCATCCAGACGATTATCCGCGGGATGCGCCAGACGGAGCAGGGACGGTGGATTCCCTTGGAGCTTCCTAAACGCGAGGACGAGCTGACGGAAATGATGCAGCGGTACAATCTGATGGTGACCCGATTGTCGGAGCTAATCGAGCGGGTATACGAGACCGAGCTGCAGCAGCAGAAGACGATTATCGAACGGCAGAAGGCCGAGTTCCAAGCGCTTCAGCTCCAGATCAATCCGCATTTCATGTACAACACGCTGGAGACCATCGTGTGTTATGCCGAGGTTGAAGGCTCATCAGAGATTACCGAAATGGTGTCCTCTCTAGGCTTTATGATGCGGTACTCCTTGCTGACGTCGCTGGAGGAGATCACCGTCGCCAACGAGCTCAAGCACGTTTTGAACTACATGACGATCATGAAGCATCGGCACGATCTGGAGTTTGATCTTCGGGTTGAGGTTCCCCATGAGCTGCTTCTATACAAAATGGTGCGGTTGACGCTCCAGCCCTTAATCGAGAATGCATTCCAGCATGCCTTTCCGGACGGCATCGAGGCCTCGCAGTACATCATCATTTCCGCAGGTTGCAGCGACGATGCCTTCTGGGTCAGCGTGACGGATAACGGCATCGGCATGACGGATGAACAGCTGAGCGAGGTTGCGGCACGGTTGTCCTACGAGTACAACCACGTGAATCATGTGCTTGAATCCTCCCTGAACCTTAGCGGTACCGGAGGCATCGGGCTGCTGAATGTGCATCGGCGGATTCAGCTGGTATTCGGCGAGACTTACGGACTCCGCGTAACCTCGGCAGGCGAGGGAACGGGAACTACCATCCGCATGGTCATGCCATGTCCGCCGCGGGCATAGTGTAAGGCCTGCTGTGTGCCAGATTTACTCTGACAAGTGAAGTATCCGATGTTGTAGATACGTTTGATGTGAGTAGGATCGAATATGAATACAAAACGTTTTACAACATAGCACCTTCTCAGACGATTGCTGTTGTCAATGGGAACAGTGGGGAATATGTATTAGAAGGTTATAGATGGGGACTAGTCCCCTTTTGGGCCAAAGATATCAAGATAGGTTATAAGATGATTAATGCCCGTGTTGAGACTATTCAATCAAAGCCGGCCTTTAGGCATCTGATCACCGGAACCGTACATTGAAACGTGAAGGTAAGGATAAAAAGCAGCCCTATCGATTATCAAAGGGCGTGTATGGCTTTGCTGGTTTGTATGATGAGTGGAAGGAGGAGGACGGAGAGATACTGCCCAGTTGCACCATCATAATCACAAAACCAAATGATCTGGTGGCAAATGTTCATGATAGGATGCCGGTTATATTGGATAATAAGGCTACAGATATTTGGCTTGATCCGGATGTTACAGATAAAGAAAAGCCTCACGAGCTGTTATCTCCTTTCCCTGCAGCTCAAATGCGTTCCTAACCAGTTTTTTGCTGCAGTAGGAAACGTTAAGAATAAGGGTTCCGAATTAATAGATGAGATTCCTTTAAACTCAAAAAAAGACTCACTACCACGTGAAGTGCACCCCTTAGAATGGACATTGGAACCCATCTGGTTATTCCGATGAATTCTAGGGGGGTATTTTTTATGGCGATTAAAGGACAAAAATTCAAGCGTTATTCAGAAACACTGAAGTTAGAAGCCATCCGGCTTCATGTGGAGGAGAAGTGGACCTATCGGCAAATCAATGAACACTTCGGTATTCAAGACAAAAAACCGAATGAAACGATTGATGCGAAAATAACGGGAACAAGGTGAGTTTGGATTATTGGATCAACGAGGACGCCGGGAGGATTATATCGATCAAGACCGCAAGGATCTTCATTTGGGAGCTTCGAGCAGTGGCCCGTGTTATGTAGAACCGCTATTTCTTCTACACAAAATATTTGACTATGTTACAAGTTAAATTATTTAACAAGAAATCATTTACATTTTTTATTATGGTAATATATGATAATAAATGTAAACTATCTACTAAATTATACAATAAGGAGGAAGATTATGAAGAAGTTTAAGCTTGTTTTGTTGGCCATCTCTTTGATTTTATGTAGCTTTGCAGGAGTTGCTAGTGCAGATGAAGCGCAAGGTGATGAAAGCTTTGGCGAAACAATACAGCAAGTCGATCAAATGAGAGAAAACGGTGCCACAAACGAGGAGGTTATACAATTTTTAAACTCAAAAGGAATTGAAGTATTGGCGAGCGATTCAGTGATTGTAGATAATAGAGGAAATGAAGTTAGTGACATTTCTCCTCAGGCACTAGATCCTTCATTAAGAGTTCTTAGAAACTATATTACAAAAGACAGTGGAAGATACTACGCCTGGGTACAAGTTGAAAAGAAAGCAACGCTACCTGCAAATGCTACTTATGAACCCTATCCTGCCTCATACGATTTAGTTTCTATTAATTGGGATCCTAAAAAGTTTGATTACGTTGCGAATGGAGTAACCAATAGGAATATGTGGTTAGCTGATGCTGATCAAAGAAACGCAGGAACAATACTATTTAACATCTACGATAACTTTGATGGTGAAAATGTATCGGTAGTCAGTGGATATGCAAAATTATCTGCAAAAGGAACAGGACAAACTACAACAGCTGCAAAATATACTCATACTTATTATGTAAATAAAAACACATCAACATACTCAGGAACAGCAAAATGGTCATGGGGTAACCCACTTGATGTAGGCGTGAGTTATTCCATAACTACAATACAAAATGAAACCTACTGGCCAACAGCTGCTACTGCTTCTGTTACACTTTAAAATTTATACAGAATTAGTATAATAAAGTAAATGGGAAAATAAATTTTCCGTTTACTTTATTTTTTATTTAGAATAAAATTTCATAAAAAGAGGAGACCTTACAAATTGAAAAAAAGATACTTAATTAGGTGTATTTTAATTACTACTGTAGTTGTATTGCTTTCAAATCTAATACAATTTTTTATATCCAACCGAATCAATGGGAACAACCCCCTTGTAACTTCTCAACCGATCTACGAAATAGAAAATAACTACAATATATTTACTGATTATTCGAGTCGTATTCAAAGTACCTATAGATTTTTATTGGAGCTAGAAAATGATAAGTATAGTAAACCAAATGAAGCATACTTATTTTCACAGGGATTTTTAATAGGAATCAGTACTGATTATTATTCTAGTTTAGAAGTGTTTATAAAAAAATTGGACAACAATGAGTATAATCATGAACTTAATAACATTGTTGAAACGAATAAAAATTTACAAACTATGATATATAAGTTAAATAGATATTTCTTTACTCAACGAAACAACTCAAAGCTCCCTGAAAATTGGGGGGGAATAAAGGTATTACTAACGAATATAAGTACTCAATTAACTTCAGAATCTACAAAAGATGTGAGTTTGTATAATATTACGAGTCATCCTAAGGAATTTGTTACGAAATCAGAATACGCGACTGCAATTTCATCGTTAAACAAAGAAATTTCCGAAGTTATAGATTTAATTGATAATTAAGGATTTCACCATAAAAGAAATACAAAGGACTTGTGCCCTCTGCCCTCCCATTCTGCCCCCCCTCTAAACCTCCCCGATCACGGGGAGGCTCCCTCGAGGCAGGTTCCCGAACACAAGGTTCCGGACAGCTGATAGGGTTGGAGCTGGGAACCGCTCGTCAAGGGTTCGCTTCGTCCACTGCGCCATATGCTCAGTTCGGGAAAAACATCCTCCCTCCGCTATTGCTCGTCGCCCTTGACGGCTTACTGCGATTTTCTATTCGCCAACATAATGGTTTAGATAAACTCTAGGGACCCGTTCGATAATGGGCGGCCTTTTTTTTGTGGGCTTGAAACGAACAGAAGACGTCAGTCCGCGGCGCCTTACTTTAAAGTAGAGGGTAACGAACCACCCTTCAACGCAACACTGGCTAGCTGCTACAAACATATTTAAACAACATAAAAAAGCGAACGATTGATCTTTTTAAAGACAATCGCTGTTCACTTTTTGTTAAATTTCTCTTATGATTCGTTAGGGCTTTTTTCAGCTTTTAGATTATCCGGTTTTCCATTCTCGATAGCCTTAATTACATCCTTCAGATCCAACCCCCAAACTAATCGAAGAGCAAGCTCTGAAAGAGAAGTACCCAGCTAAAGGGCATTTACGGATACCCACGGGTTTGTGTCTGGCTAAAGAAAACCCTTGGCTTGAACGTCAACCATAAGCGTGTGTACCGGCTGATGAAAGAACTGGGGATTCGTGCACGTATTAGGCGAAGGAAATCATACTTTGGCCGTCGGGAGGCCGGGATTACCTCAACCAATGTGCTAAATCGGGATTTCAACGCCACGGCACCCAATACGAAATGGGGCACCGATGTGACCTATCTGCCAATCGGCTCTCGCTTTCTGTACCTGTCGGTTATTTTTGACCTGTATAACAACGAGGTGGTTGCCTTTCGAATCGGACGCCACAACAATTTAAAGCTTGTGCTGGAGACCATACAAGCAGCTGTACATAAACGCAAAGTAACCAACCAACTGCTCCACAGCGACCAAGGCTTCCAGTATACCCACAAGGATTACCGTGCCTATTTGAAGCGCAAGAAAATGAAAGCGAGTATGTCGCGTAAGGGAAACTGCTGGGATAACGCTTGTATCGAGAGCTTCTTTGGACACCTGAAATCAGAATGTCTTCCACTCGACACCTTCTCGACCAAGGAAGAGCTCGTTAAGGCGATTGAACGATATATCCATTTTTACAACCACGAACGTTTTCAACAAAAACTAAACAACCTTAGTCCGGTTGTGTACCGAACTAAGGTTGCTTAAGGCTGCTTTTTTAAGGCTGTCTACTTGACAGGGGTAAGTTCAATAGCAGCTATGTGGTCATTAGCGGCGGACATGGATACAACGAATATTACACCAAAAAATTCAAAGAACTTCTTATTCACTTCTAAACGAAATGAGGAGTAGATCAGCAAGAGAGATGGGACCAAGTTCGATAAAGGGTGATAGGATTCACATGCCCTTGCCCTGTGATAAATATAGAGTATTTGTTGTTCCAAAGCGCATCTTCAGCAAATTGGGCTGGGTAATGCACAAAACCATCTGGAAGGGGTCAGACCTTGTGCTTTTTAAAGTAATAGGTATAACCTTCAGAGGCTTCCCCTTCTTATCTCGCAAGACTTACTTGTTCTCCGCTTACGGCGTGAGATGGATGGATACGCCGCCGTACACCTTGAGACGTATTTTGATGGTATCCTTGGCGCAGCGCGTTTCCGTGTGAACCTCAATGGGAGGAAGAACGGAACGATATCGATATTCGTCCGCTTCCGCCTGTTCCTGATAGATCACGGCTTGATAGGCTTGGTGGTCCTCAAGGAAATCCAGCGGAATGTGGACGTCTCGTCCTCCTGCGGCACAGATGGAGGCGACAAACCATTCCGCACCCGATCGTCTTGCTATCGTAACGAATCGGCCCGGATAACCTTCCAGCAGCCGAGTCTCATCCCAGACGGCCGGAACGGCGGCCAGCAGCGGCTTGCCCGGATGATCGGCGAATACCGAGATCGCATCCGCATAGTGCTGGATGCCGGACTCGAAGAGAATGGCCAGGGCCAGCTGAAGCCCTTGGGTCGTGTTGGTCCGCCTGCTGAACGTGACCGGCGTAAAGTCCATGGACCCGATCACGTTCCGCGTAAACGGCAAGGTACAGAGATGAACCGCATTAGGCCCTTCACTCTGTGCCCGGTAGTATTCCGCACCGTAAACACCTTCTCTTGTCATCACGTGAGGCCATGTCCGGTGCTCGCCGCTTGGTTTGGTGGATCCATGAAAATTGACCATCAGCCGATGCATGGCAGCGGATTCCGCAATGGCATCATAGATCTGGAGCGTCTCCTGGTTGTCGCTGTCGAAGAAGTCGACCTTGATGCCAACGGCGCCCCAGGATGCCCACAGGCGTAATTTGTCCTCACGGAGTTCCTCCGTGTTCAGCCCTTTATAATGCGTCCACAGCCAGATGCCGACGCCGCGCGACTTCGCGTAACGGATGAGTTGAGGCGCATCCAGCACACCCTCCCAGCCGCCGTCCACGACGCTGTATTCCCATCCCATCTCGGCGGCAAAATCCACATGCTGCCGTTGAATGTCCATATCGCCGCAGGAATCGCCTTCCGCGTACCAGGACCAGGCCGCTCTGCCAGGAGAGATCCAAGAGGTGTCTTCCAGCACGGGCGGGGGACATAAATGAGTCGTCAGCGATGAAGACACCAGATCCCCGAGCGATCCGATGACCATGACACGCCAGGGCGTCGAGAGCGGAAGCTTGGCGGCAATCGGCGTTTCCTGATCCGGGGCGTAAGCGATGCGGAGCTTCCGGCCGTCTTGCTCATCCGCTTCGAGATGACTGGCGCCATATCCCCCGTCCACAGCTGCTTCAGTCAGCAGCAGCCAATGATCCTCTGCCGATTGGACCAGCAGCGGGAAACCGAAATGCCCTCCCCGAAGATGATCCGGCATGGCATGGTCATAGGTTCGTTCATAACACCGCATGAACGGCTGAGCCCAGACGTTGAGCATCCGGTCCTCCGGCAGATGGAAGCCGGAGAGCTCGTTCTCGAAACGAATATCTCCTTCTCCTTGCAGCTCATACCGGTATGCGACGCCGTCATGAAAAGCACGGAAACGGATCCTCACCTGATGATTCTCTACCGAAGTCGAAAGTACCAACTCGTTTGCTTCGTAAGACTGCGATTTTTGCTTGCCGGTCACAAGCTCGTAACGCTCCGTGATCGTGTTGTGCTCCACCCCTTGTATACGTATGCCTTGTTGAAGTTTGTATTGGTCGGTGATCAGCCCGAGCGGCGACCTTTCAAGAACGCGATACCGGTTGTTCATCACCGTGTAAAAAAGGGGGCCGTTAGGCTCCTGTTCCAGTGTGATCTGCAGATTCCCGTCAGGTGAATGAAGCTGTGCATGAAACGGCGCTGACAGAGACTGGGATAGCTCATGATCCATAAACGAAACTCCTTCCTTGTCGCTCCAAGAATGACGTATCCATTGCAGCCTCATTGTAACGGACAATGCAAAGGCTTAGCATACGGCTCCGTTCGCTCCGGGTTGTGTTTTCTTACGTTGTGTTACTCCATAAAAAAACACGGCCATTCCGCAAGTTACGGCATGGTCCGGCGAGCAGCCGCTGTTTTATCATAGAAGCATATCAAGAGGCGTTTGAAAGGAGGGCACATGTAATCGCGGGTGGATCGTAATCACTACTTATGACAAAGGATGGGTGATGATTGATGAGACAGGTACGCAAGCGTAACAGGCAGGTAAGAAGAGGAGGGCTCATACTGCTGCTGGGTATTCTGCTGTTTTCGTTCGGCAATCCGCCAGTACATGGGGAAACGGCTGTACCGGATGCCATGGAGCGGGTCAACCTGGCTTTGAATAAGCAGGCAACGGCCAGTTCCGAGATCAGCGGGCGTGAAGCCGTGAAGGCCATTGACGGCAGTCGTGATACCTACTGGCAGCCGGCGAGCACAGACCGTGAGGACATGAGTGTATACATACAGGTGGATCTGGGGAGTGAGCAGTCCTTGAACCAGGTCGTCCTGGATTTAAACCGAGGAGATCATTTGGGAAGTATCGAGATCGATTACTCCCGTGACGGTGAGTCTTGGACCAGAGCCTACACGAAGAACGAGGGTATTCGAGCGGACGGTCAGGAATCGATCACCTTTGATTCCGTAAGCGCTTCCCAAATTCGGGTATCGCTGCAGCTAAGCCGAAATCTCAATGTTCAGCTTAAGGAGTTGGAGCTTTATATGCAGGATGGAGATCAAGGAATCCCGTCCGATGTAACGGAGATGGCCTTCGTGAAGCCGGATGGAACCCCTTATAACAACAATGAGGAACTGACATTGGACATTGGAGGCACATCTGCCGTGGAGGCGCGCGGCAAACGCGGGAACGGGGAATGGATTTCGCTGCCTCAAGACCAGGTTCAATATCACGCCGTGGGAACCAGCGCTGCGGTTACTTCCGAAGGCTCGGTAACGGGGGTCAAGGTAGGCGCGACCCGGTTATATGCAGAAACCACCATCAACGGTCAAGCGATACGTACGCCGGATTTCTGGATTGTGGTGAAGGATGATCAGGAGTTCCAGGATGCGAAATACATTGCCTTCAGCTCGTTCACGCATACGACGTTGGTCCAGAAGATTGGCGAGGCGGCGATCTTGGGTGATGGCGAGGAGCTGCCAGTCGTAACCATCGCTCCGAATAGGGATGGAACCGTATCCGCCAGATGGTTCAAGGACGGTCAATCCAGAGGTTCGCTGGGCACGAAGGCGCTGCAGGCAGGGGTAACGCAATCGATAACGCTTCCGGGTGGGATGAAGGTACCGGGCACGTACGAGGTGCGGATGACTTTCCAAACCACAGACGGGGGAACCTACTTCGACAGCTTGTTTTATACCGTCATGCCCAAGAAGGGAATTCCTGACGGTCAGAGCCACATCGCCTATACCGGAAAAGACGGAAGGATGGTATATGTCCCCGATTATAAAGGAAACCGGATCATCGATTTCTCGAACGTCGGTTATATGGGTGGCGGTGTGAAAATACCCGACGTTCAGGCAAGGATTGCCGTACAGCCGACCGGCGGGGATGATACGGCGATGCTGCAAGCGGCGATTGATGAGGTGTCCCGGCTGCCGCGTGACGCAGATGGGTTCCGGGGGGCGGTGCTGCTGAAGAAAGGCACATATCTGGTCGGCGGTTCCCTGAACATTCAGGCCAGCGGGGTCGTGCTGCGGGGTGAAGGCAAGAGTGAGGACGGCACCATCATCCGCGGCACGGGAACAACGGCCAGAAATTTGATCGTTGTCGGTGGAACGAATGGTGCGGCGATTGTTGACGGGACTGAGACGGACATCCAGGATCTGTACGTTCCGGCAGGATCGCGATCGTTCCATGTGCAGAATGCCTCGGCATATCAGGTGGGCGATTCCGTCATTGTTCGAAGAATCGGTAATGACCGCTGGATTCATGAGATCGGCATGGATCATATCTACATGCGGCCAGGGACCGGGGGAACGCAGCAGTGGTCCCCGTTCAATCTGGATTTTGACCGCGTCATTACGGCCATCGACGGCAACCGGATTACGGTGGATGCTCCATTAGCGAATGCCATTGAACGTCAATGGGGTGGAGGCAAGCTGTTCAAGGCGACGGATGAATCTCGAATCGAACAGGTTGGGATCGAGAACATGCGCGCCATATCCGATTTTGATCCGAGCAAGACCGATACCAAGATGGATAACGATGTTCTGGATGCCCCGTATTATTCCGATGAGGCACATGCGGAGCGCTTCATTATGATGAACAGCGTGAAGAATGCCTGGGTGCGCGAGGTGGACGGCTACCATTTCTCCTACGCCTTGGTGCAGGTCGGGCGGCAGGCCAAGTGGGTCACCGTGCAGGACAGCGAAATGTACGACATGGTCAGCGTGATTACCGGCGGTCGTCGTTACAGCTTTTTCATCCAGGGGCAATTAAATCTGGTGCAGCGCAATTATACGGAAACTTCACGTCATGCTTATGTCATTGAGAGCCGGGTACAAGGACCGAATGTCATGTACGACAATAAGGCCACTCGCGAATACAATACGAGCGAGCCGCACCACCGCTGGTCCACGGGCGGTCTGTACGACAACGTCAGTGCGCGTATCAGCGTCCGCGACCGCGGATGGCTGGGCAGCGGCCATGGCTGGGCGGGAGCGAATTACGTCATGTGGAATACCGAAGGCGGGCTTGTTGCGCAGAAGCCTCCAACGGCACAAAACTATGTCATCGGACACATCCCGACTGAAGACGGTTTGAACGTGAAACCGCTCGTTCCAAACGATTATGATTCAAGACCGCGTGAGGACGGCTATTGGGAATACCCCGACCGGCATGTCGCGCTCCAGAGCCTATTCGTCCAGCAGTTGAAGGATCGTCTGGGTCAGCAAGCGGTGGATAATCTGGCCCGTACGCCTGTGGGCGGCGGTGCGATCGATACACCAGAGCAGCCTTAATTCTATATAGCGAACAGGGGATTATCAGGGGAAACGCTGATCGTCCCCTTCTTCGCGAAGAAGGAGATGTGTATGAAGGTGGAGAGGGAGAAGACAGGAAGAAATACGGAGCGTACTCGCAGGAGGCATCATACGGAGCTTGATCGTGCAGGGCAGTACGGCAAGATCGAAGCGGTAGGTGATGGAACCGCATGGCGGCAGCCTGACACATCTGAAAGTCGGCGTTTGCGGTTATGGTACGCTTCCCCGGCTGCGGAGTGGAATGAGGCATTGCCCATCGGGAATGGGCGCTTGGGCGGCATGATTTTTGGCAGGACCTCGCTTGAGCGGGTGCAGCTCAACGAAGACTCCCTCTGGTATGGTGGTCCGGGAAGGGGGGCCAACCCTGACGCCACCGAATATTTGAGCGAGATCAGGCAGATGCTGCGGGATGGACGTCAGGGCGAGGCCGAGTATCTGGCCCGGATGGCGATGACTTCATCCCCGAAATACGAGCAGCCCTACCAGCCGCTGGGCGATCTGCTGCTCAAGTTCCTGGGTGCGGAGGAAGCGGTGGAGCATTACGAGCGAGAGCTGGATTTGGAGCGGTCCATGGTGACTATAACCTATTCTTCGCGCGGCATAGGCTATCGCAGGCAGTATTTTGCCAGTGCTCCGGATGGCGTGATGGTTGTTCGCCTGTTTGCCGATCGGCCGGGGGCGTTGACGTTTGCAGCGAACCTGATGCGACGTCCTTTTGACAGCGGAACGGAGTCGTTAGGGCACGATACCTTGCTGATGAAGGGCGAATGCGGCGCGGACGGCATCTCCTTCTGCACGGCGCTGCGTGCTGTCGCTGAGGGAGGAAACGTACGAACCATCGGTGATTTTCTCTCGGTTGAAGGGACGAATTCGGTTACGCTGCTGCTGTCAGCCCAGACGACCTTTCGGTGTCAGCAGCCGGGCCAGGCATGTCTGGAACAGCTGGATCGTGCGGCAGGCATGTCGTTCGAACAGCTGGAAAGCCGTCATTTGGAGGAATATCGGGAGAAGTTTGAACGCTTCTCGCTAACTCTCGGTTCCAGTAAGAGGGATGTGAATCGAGCGGGCTTAACCGAAAGTGGAAATATCATTCCGAATGGGCAGGACCGACTCTTTGGTTCAGATCAAGTTGAAACTCCGAACCGAGCGGAAGACGATCTATCATCCCTGTCTACCGATAAGCGGCTGAATCTGCTGAAGGATAGAGTGAAGACGGAAGGTGCCTCTGCGGAAAACAGCGATCCCGAATTGATTGCCCTATACGTACAGTACGGGCGCTATTTGCTCATCTCCTGCTCCAGACCCGGATCTCTCGCAGCGAACCTGCAGGGCATATGGAATGACAGCTTCACCCCGCCCTGGGAGTCGAAGTATACAATCAATGTGAATATTCAGATGAACTATTGGCCGGCAGAGCTGCTGGGCCTGGCGGAATGCCACGAGCCGCTGTTTGACCTGATTCACCGCATGCTCCCGAATGGCCGGAACACGGCTCGCGAGATGTATGGCTGCCGTGGCTTCGCAGCTCATCACAATACCAATCTCTGGGGAGAGACCCGGCCTGAAGGAATATTGATGACCTGTACCGTATGGCCGATGGGAGCCGCCTGGCTGTGCCTACATCTATGGGAGCATTACCGGTTTGGCGGGGATGCGGATTTCCTGCGGGAACGAGCGTATCCGGTCATGAAGGAAGCGGCGATATTCCTGCTGGATTATATGACTGTGGATGAGGAAGGGAGACGAATAACCGGACCTTCCGTTTCGCCGGAGAACCGATTTGTGCTTCCGAACGGAGCCGTCGGCAGCCTCTGCATGGGACCCGCTATGGATGCGCAGATTGCGACGGCCTTGTTTCGGGCCTGTCTGGAGGCAGGCCAGCTTATCGAAGATGAGGACACCTTCCTTGAAGAGCTTCAAACGGCGCTGCAAGAAATTCCAGCACCGCGGATTGGAAGGCATGGAGGGATCATGGAGTGGCTGGATGATTACGAGGAGGCCGATCCCGGACACCGGCACATCTCGCAGCTGTTCGCCCTGTATCCGGGAGAGCAAATTGACCCCGTTCAGTCACCTGAGCTTGCCGAGGCAGCGAACAAGACCTTGGAGCGACGACTTGCCAATGGCGGCGGCCATACCGGCTGGAGCCGGGCCTGGATCATCAATTATTATGCCAGGCTGCAGCGGGACGCGGAAGCGCACGAGCATCTTGTGAATTTGCTGGCTTCTTCAACTTATCCGAATCTGCTGGATTGCCACCCGCCTTTTCAAATCGACGGTAATTTCGGCGGGATTGCCGGCGTTGCCGAAATGCTGCTGCAGTCGCATTCGGGAGAGTTAAGGCTGCTCCCGGCCCTGCCCCCGCAGTGGAGCAGCGGTGAGGTGAAGGGGCTTCGTGCCCGCGGCGGCTTTGTTGTCAACATGTGCTGGGAGGAAGGTGAACTGACCGAGGTGAAGATTCGCGCCGATAAGGCGGGCGAATGCAGGCTATGGTCCCGTTCATCGCTTGTCCTCATAGAGGAGAAACGGCTTGGAGAGGTTATGCTGACGAGTGCCACGATATCCGGAGGAGCGTATTGCTACTCGTTCTTGATGCAGCAGGGTGCCAGCTGTAGCTGGGGAAGGTCTGTGGGGGAACAAATATAATGTGATAACGACGAAAGTAACCCACTCCTAAAGTTGGCGCCTAAGTGGGTTACTTTCTCATTCCTGACTTGATCTTGGAGGAGAAATCCTAGACCTCAATAACGGATCGATTGCACAAAATACTAGTGAAAAGTAATGATACTTGCTGCGATTGAGTCCTCAAGACTACACTAGTATCATAATGAAACAGACAAACATGAAAGGGGGGACTGCCTTGAATCATGCAAGTGGAAAGACGCAATTGGCGACGTTTGCGGGCGGGTGTTTCTGGTGCATGGTTAAGCCGTTTGACGAGCTTCCCGGTATCCTTTCCTTGGTTTCGGGTTACACGGGCGGCCATACGGAGGATCCAACCTATGAAGAAGTGGGAACGGAGACGACGGGTCATTACGAAGCTGTGCAAATCCGGTTTGAACCGGATGTGTTCCCGTACACAAGGCTCCTGGACATCTACTGGCGCCTGATTGATCCAACGGATGCGGAAGGCCAGTTCATGGACCGCGGGGCGTCGTACCGGACTGCGATTTTTGTTCATCATGAAGAGCAGCGCGCGCAGGCGGAAGCCTCCAAGCGAGAACTGCAGCAAAGCGGGCGGTTTAAGGGAAAGATCGTGACACCGATCCTGCCGGCAGGGCCCTTTTATCCCGCAGAGGATCTTCACCAGAATTACTATAATACCCACCGTTATGACTACAACCGGTATTATGAGGGCTCCGGCCGAGCTTCTTTTGCCGAGCGGCATTGGAATCGGAAACAGGACAAGGCAGAACTGGAGGGACGTCTAACCACGCTCCAGTATGCAGTGACACAAAAAGGCTTGGATGAGCCTGCTTATGATAATACGTATTGGAATAACAAAAGCCGGGGGATTTACGTGGACGTGGTGAACGGAGACCCGTTATTCAGCTCAACCGACCAATATGACGCCCGAACGGGATTGCCGGCTTTTATGAAACCTCTGCATGAGGGATATATCAGCAAAAAAGGAGATCTTCGCGGCGGCAAGGTACGTACCGCGCGCTCTATGGCAGATTGTCCGGCTCTTACCTCGGTCACCTGTACCATGACGGGCCTCCGCCTGGCGGCTTGCATTACCAGATAAACTCTGCGGCGCTGCGTTTTGTGCCGGAGGGGGAGATGGCTCGGGAAGGGTACGGTGAATTCGCGCGGCTGTTTGAGTAGAGCAGGCCGGCAGATACCGTTTTCGTCAATATGTCGGTCCCCATGTTCTTCGTAAACTTCCCCTATACTTGTTCTCTCCCATCCACTCCACATATGGCTCCTGTACAATACCTATTAGGCAAGACTCATGCTTGCGTCTAGTGCGGAAAGGGGTGACGTTGTTGAATACGATTCATATTCACAATGGTGTACAGATGAGAGGGCTTGTTACTTAAGTTGAAGTGAAGTCCTCTCAGGCTGTAGTGGGAGGAAAAAGAGTAGATGATGAAGTTAACGACGATGGTTCGTGGTGTTCGCGAAGATGCTGTAGCACGCGAGCTCATCCGCAACTGGGAGTTTGACGAAGGAACACTGAAGTTCTGGCGGGCCAGCTCCAACTTTGTGTATGTTTTTGAGCGTGATGGAGAGCGATATTTCCTCAGGTTTAATTATGAAGAGGAGAGCACGGTCGAGCAGATGACGGCCGAGCTGGAATTCATGCGGTACCTGATAAAGAACGGATACCCTTGCGTCACGCCGGTTTCGTCCCTAGACGGCAATTGGATCGAGACGGTTCAGGCGCCCGAGGGGCATTATCACGGCGTTGTGTTATCCGCTGCTGCAGGGATGGCATTAGATGGCAATCTCACGGCGACCCAGTGCAAGGATTGGGGAAAATCGCTCGCGAGGCTGCATACGCTATCCAGCCAATACGAACCGGGAAGCGTCAGACGGCGAAGCGCAGAGGACGTATTGCGCACGATCGATCAGGTGCTGCAGCGGCATCCCGAGGAGCAGGATGCTGTAGAGGAGCTTCACCGGGTTAGCCTCTGGCTGCAGTTCATGCCATCGTCGAGACAGACGTATGGCTTAATCCATTATGACTTTCAGTTGGATAATATCTTTTATAAAGCAAAGGAACGCTCTTTCCACGTGATCGATTTTGACGATGCCATGTACCACTGGTTTGCGATGGATATCGTGACGGCTCTTGCGGATACCGAGTCGGAGGATGAGAAACGAGCTTTCCTGAGAGGGTATCGTTCCATCCGCAGTTTGGATCACGAGTTGGAGGCGGAGTTTTCAAGATTTCGCCGATTCGGTCGGCTGTATGGATTTGCCAGAGTGCTGCGTTCCCTGGAGGACAGCGATTTGACGGATGTTCCCCCTTGGTATGAGGGGCTTCGAATGAAGCTGCTGCGCTACTGCGAGAACGATAGGCAGGGGTTTAGGAAGCCGTGGTAAAGGTCCGAAAGTAGTGATGGAGCCAGTCGCTTTGGGATGATCTAGCCGGATAACCACATCGCTTACGCTGGTCATTGACTGCGAGGCTTACGTGACCGTGTCGCCAGTAGGGACACGGTATTGCGGCCTCTGCGGCCAGGCATTGCAGCTATATAACAAAAGGGTTAGGCAGAGGGCATGAGTGCCCGATCTGCCTAACCCTTTTTTCTTAAACGTCAACCATACAAATACGATTTCACATCCGGCCCGAGGTAGGCTCTCCATACAATGAGATTGTAAGGATCGTCCCAGTCGATGTTCTGCGGCTCCTCGAACATGCGGTGCAGGCGGTTATTGTTGAAAATGATCGAGCCGCATTGGTCAAAAGCCACCCCGTCTACCCACAGCATTCTGTCGTCGGACAGCAGCTTGTTGAACGAGCGGGTGTACGGTGAATAGTAACCGATCCCTTTGCTTTCGAGCATGGTGTAGAACACATGGCCTTTATTGTCGGCATGCATGCCGTCGGTTGTCGTTCCTTTGCTGCCCAGGGTCTGAACGGAATCCCGGATGATCGCATCGGGAATATTGAAATTCCGCAGCAGCCCTGTATCGATAGCGTACAGATTGCGTCCCGTTACCTGGCAGTAGAATAGCGTTCCGCGATCCGCGGATAGTGCTATGCCATCGGCGCCGACCCGAATCGGCTTGCTGCGGTATACCGGCTCGGTATCGATCTCAAACCGGAAACGGGGCGCGTCCTGCGTACTGTAATGACTGTCGAGGACGCGCCGAAATTCCTTCGTTCTCATATTGTAGACGATGATTCCCCCATAAAGCGGATGGTCCGGCCAGCCGGAGCCCGAATCGGTAATATAGGCATAACCGTTTCGGTTATCCACCACGATGTCGTTTAGAAACGACGTTCGGGGCGGGGCGATATCATCCGGAATGACAATGGAATCGAGCAGGCAGTTAGCGCTGAGATCCCAGATGACCAGCTTTTGCGAGCCTTCGGGGGAAGTGTCATATGCGATTTTTCCTTGATCCAGAATCCACATCCGTTGAAGTTCATCGATCTCGTAGCCAAGGACGGATTGCAGCATCCGCACATCTCCCGGCGTATTCCACTCCCAGCTTGGAAAAGCCTCCAGCACAGGCTTGCCGTTCACCATCACAATGGTATTCAGCGTAGCGGGAATGCCTTCCGCCCAGCGCGGGACCGATACGTAGAAGCGTCCCTGCCGGTCTACTTTGACGCCTGCGGGCATGCAATGCTTCCAATGCTGATGCTCCTCGAATCGCTGCTTCATTGCAGGATTCGGGAAGTTCCAGTCCAGGCGGTTCCAGTGGAAGAGCATCTGGTACGGACTTGTATAGCCATGGACTTGCTTACAATGAGGGACGGCAGGCTTCTGCCACTGGCCCCCCATGGAATAATGCGGTACAACCATTTCAAGACCTCCCGATCACATGCTCGGTTCATCCATTACGGCAGCGAAGTGTATCCTTCGCGCGTAGTCCTCTGAGTTAGTTATATGCCCAGAGAGATGGATTGGCGCCGAATATATTTACGAGAGAGGTCTTGTTTCAGATTGCCTGTTACACTTGCTGAACCTTAATCAGATTCGTGTTACCGGATTGACCGATCGGCACGCCGGCAGATAATACGATAATGTCGCCTTTTTCGATGTAACCTGTCTTGATGGCATTGCGGGTCGCGGATTCGAACATTTCGTCCGTCGTTGTGACTTTGTCGCCTTTTACCGGAATGACGCCGGAGAGCAAGCAGATCTTGGCCAGCACTTCTTCATGCTGCGTGACCGCGATAATCGGTGCTTTTGGCCGATACTTCGAAATCATCCGCGCCGTAAATCCGCTCTCCGTTGCCGTAATGATAGCTTTGGCATTCAGCACGAGGGAGGAACTGACCGCACCCTGACTAATAACCTCCGTAATATCGGCTACTTGCTGTCTGGATTTGAAAGCGAATTGGTCTTTATAATCGATCATCGTTTCGGCGCGGCGGGCGACTGCCGCCATCGTACGCACGGATTCAACCGGATATTTGCCCGCAGCGGATTCGCCCGAGAGCATGACAACGTCAGCGCCCTGGATCACCGCATTAGCCACGTCGCTCACCTCGGAGCGGGTTGGACGGGGATTGACCTGCATCGATTCCAGCATGTGCGTGGCCACGATGACCGGTTTGCCGGCCAGGTTGCATTTATCGATCATTTCTTTTTGCATCATAGGCACTTCTTCGATCGGCACTTCGACGCCAAGGTCGCCGCGGGCAACCATGATTCCGTCGGATGCTTTAATGATGTCGTCGAGGTTCTCCATGCCCTCTCCGTTTTCGATCTTGGAGATGATCTGTACATGCTCCGCGCCGCGTTCCTTCAGGATGCTGCGAATTTCCCGGATATTATCGCCATGGCGCACGAAAGAAGCGGCAATGATCTCAATGTTGTTCTCCAGTCCGAACCCGATATGCATGACGTCGCGTTCGGTAACCCCGGGCAGCGTCGTTTTGATCCCAGGCAGGTTGACGCCTTTGCGCGGTTTGAGGACGCCACCGCTGATGATTTTGCAAAGAATGTCCGGTCCGTCGACGCGGAGAACGTTCAGGTCCACGAGGCCGTCATCGATCAAGATACGGTCGCCCGGCTTAACCACTAGATTTAATTCGGCATAATTGACCGAGATGCGGTGTGCATCGCCCAGAATTTCTTCGGTAGTCAGGATCAGCTCCTCACCTGGCTTTAGCGTGCAGGAAGCCTCTTTCAGCTTGCCGATCCGTACTTCGGGTCCCTTAATGTCCATCATGATGGGTACATACGTGTTTAATTCGGATGCGGCTTGGCGAACATTCCGAATTCGGATCACGTGATCCTCCGGCTCGCCGTGTGCCATATTCAATCGGGCGACCGTCATACCCTCCTGAATCATGTTCTTTAACAGCTCGATGGAATCGCACGCGGGTCCCATCGTACAAATAATTTTTGTTTTTAGCATGGCTGTTTGTTCCTCCTTTGTATTTGCACTCTTCATTTTTTTACAGCATTCGAGCTTTATTCAAACTCCCTAATGATCACATTGTAGCCTGTCTTGTCGAATCGTGATATGAACTATAGTACAATGAATGGATTATAGTATTGCAATTGAGGTGGGTTATGATCACTCCGGTTGAAGTTAGGCAAATGAGTGGTGTCGACTGGTATGAAGAAGCTGACAATGAGAAAAGAGCATGGCGCTTAAGCCTTATGACATATGGAAAATGCGTATATTGGGTGAATGGCGATAAGCAGATTATGGAGAAAGGGGAATTGCTGCTTATTCCAGCCGGTGTTCCGTATTATGGCAAAAGCATCCCTACCGTGACGCACACGCAAATCGTGGTTCAATGGACGGAAGGTGCATCGACGGAACTATCCGTGCTGGATCGGAAAGAAGCCTTGAAGTTTAAACCGGGTGGTTATGAGTTGATCCGCGAACGGTTGAAGGTGATCCATCAGCAGTGGCAGGAACGCCCATCTTATTATGTCTTGATGATAGAAGCATTATTGACAGAAGTGTTGATTTATATCAGTCGTGAGCTGGACAAGGGCGTCATCACGCCGGAGAAGCACTTGCATGTGGAACGGATGAAGTCCTATATTGAGCGGCATTACCGTGAGAAAATAACGAAAGAGGAGCTGGGCGATGCCATCGGCAAAACCCCAAATTACGCAGCGGTGCTCTTTAAAAGCGTGACGGGGCAGACCATCAGCCAGTACGTGCACGCCCAGCGGATGAAACGGGCAGTATATTTGTTAACGGAATCGCAGCTGACGGTACAGGAGATTGCCGTATTTCTCGGATATCAGGACCTCTCCTACTTCTATAGAATTTATAAACGGGTCACCGGCAGCGCGCCATCGGATTTATTGCATGAGCGTCCACGAACCGTATAGGATATATCAACGTAAAAAAGAGGGCTTTCGCCCTCTTTGGGTGATTGCTATTTTATTGAGCAGCGTCATTTTCGAATAACTGCTTCACATACTGCCGCAGTTTATTTTTATCTACGCCAAGCACTTGTGCCCGGCCGACTTTCTCGTTTGTCAGCAGCGAGAATGGGGGGAGCTGTTGTTGGTCGATTTTATCCAAATTCACATCAAAGCCCAGAGCCGTCAGCTTCAGCATTTCTTTGGGGCTTAAGTCGGTTTCAATGTATGGCGCGATGGAATCCAGGATGCTGGGCAGCTTGATTAATGAGCCCGTGGTCTGCATTTTCTTGGCAACTTCCGTCATGAGAATCCGCTGTCGTTCCGTACGGGCAAAATCGGACCTCGCATCGTGCCGGAACCGGACGTATTGGAGCGCCATTTTGCCGTCGAGATGCTGCAGCCCTTGTTTTAAATCGATGTCGTACATATGCTTGTCCGCTTTGCTTGTGTAATGCATGTCTTTCTCAACCTCGATATCGACTCCGCCAATGGCATCGACCAGGGCGATGAATCCGACAAAATCGGTGTAAACATATTTATGTATGGGCAGGTCCAACAGATCGCTGATGGTTTGTCTGGTCAGCTCGATTCCGCCGTAAGCAAATGCCGAATTCAGTCGTCCTTTGCCATGGCCGGGGATGTCCACATAGGTGTCCCGCAAAATCGAGAATAAATGGGCTCTTTTCGTGACAGGATCGATAGAGGCAACGAGCATGGTGTCGGATCTGCCGGCATCGTCTCCCCGGGAGTCTCCTCCAATCAGGAGAATATTAATGCGTTCTTTACCCTCCCACTTGGGGATTTCGATGTTTTCCTCCGACACGACGCCCGAAGTTTCCGTTGGCTCCGCCGAATTCGAAGCGGTCGAAATTTGGTTTGAGAATTGTATGATAGCGTAGGTATAGTACGAGATAATCCCCAAGATTCCAACGGATAATAAGAGCATGGTGTATTTTAACCATTTCCTTTTCATAGTTCCTATAACATCCTTTCTGTTTTACTAACTGCATAATGGACCATTCTAGCAAAATAACGAACAAAAATCATATTTTCTCGTGAGAAGCGAGATTAAAGATTCCATAAACCTCAAAAGAAATGACTTCGTTGACTCTCCTCCAAGGGGAGACCTTAGACTGGGAATCGAAGGAGGGAACAACAGTATGTTATACACGGTAAAAGAGGTCTCAGAGCTGTCCGGAGTTACTATTAAAGCGCTGCATCATTATCATAAAATCGGTTTGCTCTTGCCCGCCGAGATCAGTGAGGCGGGTTATCGCTTGTATGGTACTGCCGAGCTGGAGCGATTGCAGCACATTCTGTTTTACAGGGAAATGGACTTTCCGTTGGAAGAAATCAAGGTGCTGATGGAGGAAACCCTTGAGCGGCGGGGGATGCTGTTACAACAGGAGAAGCTGCTGATGGATCGCGCAGATCGATTGAAGGCAATTCTAAAAACCTTAAGAACATCCTTAACCCGTACGGAGGAGGGAAGGCGCATGGAGCCTCAAGATTTGTTCAAAGGCTTTGAAAGTGAAGAAGAATGGAAGGATGCATTGGCAGAGCAGAATCAACATCTGAAAGAGCGGTATGATGTGGATTTGCTTGAGAGTGAACCTGTCGATGTTCCAAGCATGAACGAGCAGGCAAGGGAAGCGGCTGCCTTTATGGCGGGCATGGCGAATGCGTTGAAAATGGGGATCAAGCACGATGATGCGCGAGTACGGGATTCGATTCGGGATCATCTGCGGTTTATGAATGAGCAAGGCCATTCCTTTACGGCTGCAGATTTTGCGGATCAAACGAAGTTTTTCCTGAGTGATGACTTTCATCTCCGGATGCTGGAGGGGCAGCAGACGGGGCTGGCCTATTATCTGCATGCGGCTGCGGAGGCGTATGCGCATCTGACATGAATAGGGTGATTAAGCCGCGCGGGTCGCGGCTTTTATCCTTTTTTAAGGGTACATAGAATCGAGATCATCATGGTGAATTACGGTTTCATATCGATCGAACCGGGTAAGAAATACTCGGACTTACCATCACATATACGAAGGAGGACGACTTTGATGTTTATTCACATGAAAGAGCTTCAGTTTCGGGCAAAACCTGAGAAGCCGGATCCGGTATATGCGAGAAAGCTTCAAGAGGTGCTGGGTGGCCAGTATGGTGAAATGTCCGTTATGATGCAGTATCTTTTCCAAGGATTTAACTGCACCCGTATTAAATCCTCCGGCAAAACACCAACATTCTACGCTTGGCACAGGCCCCTACGTGGTGAATGAAGGATTTGAAAAGTAATGTTTAATTCCTTGCAGAAGGGTTAAATACATGACATAGCAGCAACAAAAAAACAACTTAGGAGTGATGAACAATGGCTAACAACAACGGTAACAAAATGAGCAGAGAAGAAGCGGGACGCAAAGGCGGCGAAGCAACGGCCAAGAATCACGACAAGGAGTTTTATCAAGAAATCGGCCGTAAGGGCGGAGAAGCCACATCCGAGTCACATGATAAGGAATTCTATGAGGAAATCGGACGCAAGGGCGGAGAATCCCGCGGCAATCAGAATAATAACGATTAAATCAATCTACAATCCAAAAATAGCAAGCTTTTAAAAAGCAGCGGCGGTTCCCGTTGAACGGAATCCGCCGCTGCTTTATTTTTGAGCTAACCGTAACCGCCGAGCCCGGCGTTTGCCGGACGCTGCCAAGCTATCTTGAATTTAAGTCCATCGCGCCGCCCACAGCTTCATTTCCTTGCAGATGACATGCAGGTCCATGCCTTTCGGCGTCAGCGTGTATTCCACCGTAACCGGAACGGTAGGGAATACTTCGCGTTCAAGCACGCCCTGTTCCTCCAGATGGCGGAGCGTCGTGGTCAGTGCCCGCGGACTGACATTCGGGATTTGCCGCTGCAGCTCGCCGAATCGTTTCGTGCCCCCAAAGAGCTCGCGGATGACGAGAAATGCCCATTTCCCGCCTAAGACCACCAGCGTTTTTTCGATATTACATTCGATATGATCGGGAGTTTTCGGTATGTAACTGCTCGATTTATTTCCCATAACGGTAGGCTCCTTCCGGTATTCTATTAACTATACTCAAGTATATCAGCTATCCTTCTTATAATATAGTGAAGAACATTTCACTTCTTCCCTGTGAATAGGAACTACTTTAAAATAGCAAATGTAGCATCCAAGTTATTCTATTGAAGGAGGATTTGCCATGAAATACAGAAGATTAGGACGTACAGGTCTCAAGGTCAGTGAGATCAGCTTGGGAAGCTGGCTTACATATGGTGGTTATGTTGAACGCGAGAATGCGGTTAACGCGATTAAAACGGCCTATGATCTTGGCATTAACTTTTTTGATACGGCGAACGTCTACGAGAAGGGCGCAGCCGAAGTGTTGGTTGGCGAAACCTTGAAAGCGTATCCGCGCGAGTCTTACGTGCTGGCAACCAAGGCATTTTGGCCCATGGGCGATGGCCCGAACGATCGCGGCTTGTCCCGCAAGCATATTATGGAGCAGGCGCATGCCAGCTTGAAGCGGCTTAACCATGATTACGTGGATATTTTCTACTGCCACCGTCATGATCCGGAAACGCCGCTAGACGAAACGCTTCGGGCGATCGATGACCTCGTCCGCCAGGGGAAAGTCCTCTATGTCGGCGTCAGTGAATGGCAGGCATCGCAAATCGCGGAAGCGTTGACGGTAGCGGATCGCTACCTGCTCGACCGCATTGTCGTTAACCAGCCGATCTACAATATGTTTGAGCGTTACATCGAGAAGGAAATCATTCCGCTCAGCGAGCGTTCCGGGATTGGGCAGGTGGTATTCTCACCGTTGGCACAAGGTCTGCTGACAGGTAAGTATACCTCCGCTTCCGATATTCCAGAGGACAGCCGTGCCGCGAAGCTGGAATGGATGCGCAAAGGCATTACCGAGGAGAAAATCGCGAAGGTTCGCGAGCTGGAGAAGATTGCGGCAGAGCTCGACGTGTCCGTGGGCAATTTGGCGCTTGCATGGATTCTGCGTCAGCCGAACGTAGCCAGTGCGCTTGTCGGCGCAAGCCGTCCAGAGCAGGTAACCGAGAACGCGAAGGCATCCGGCATTGAGCTCAGCGAAGAGGTTCAAGCTCGCATAGAAGAGATATTGAAATAGTGCAGTAGTTCAAGGGTAGTTCAAGCTACAGTGCCGTCTAAATAATGGTTTCTAAATCTAGATGAAAAAAACAGAGCTGCGCCAAAGGGGCATTCGTCCCTAGCGCAGCTCTTCTATTTTTAATAACGCTGTTTACCCCAGCCGATAAGTCGCGAACGGCTTGGCATGAACAAAGTCGTCGCTGATTTCATCCAGGCTGGAACCCAGTGCCTCATCGACCTCAATCTCCAGGCTCTTCAGGTTATCGTCCAGCTGCTCGGTTTTCGTAGCGCCGACAATAACGGTCGAGACGGCAGGGCGATTCATCAGCCAGGCTAGGGACAGGGCACTTGGGGAATGGCCATGCTCTGCAGCCAGCTGACTGACCTGCTGCCCGAGTTTCAGATTGCGATCTTCCAGGAAGCGATTGAAGTTGGGGTCCGTTTCCGCACGGGAGCCGGCAGGCGTGCTTGCGCCCTGACCGTATTTGCCGGTGAGAATGCCGCCGGCCAGCGGGAAATACGGGATGATGCCAACGCCCTGATCAAGGCAGAGGGGAACAAGCTCTAGTTCCGGCGTCCGGTCGGCGAGGGAATAACTCGTTTGGGTGGATACATACCGGGTGTATCCGCGCAGCTCGCTGATCCCAAGCGCCTTCATGATTTCCCAGGCGGCATAGTTGGAAGCGCCGATATATCGGACCTTGCCCGATGTTACCATGTCGTCCAGCGTACGCAAGGTTTCCTCAAGGGGAGTATTGGGATCAAACGTATGGATCTGATACAGGTCCACATAGTCGGTTTTCAGCCGCTTCAAGCTGTTCTCCAGCTCTTGCTGCAGATGATAGCGGGAGGAGCCTCGTTCGTTCGGCCCTTGGCCGTTCACAAGACCGGCTTTCGTAGCTAATACGACGTTATGGCGTTTGCCGGCAAGCGCTTGTCCAATGATGCGCTCGGATTCCGAGCCCGCATAAATATTGGCGGTATCGATGAAATTAATACCACGATCCAGTGCATGGTCTATGATGCGGGTGGATGTTTCTTGATCGGCTCTTTTGCCAAAAGCATTCGTTCCAAGACCGAGCTCCGAAACCTTCAGTCCGCTGTTGCCAAGACGACGGTAGTTCATCTTGATCCACTCCTTTATGTATAGATTTCCTATAGTATAAACATGTTCCCGGAATCGGTTCAAATGGATCGAGCGCGAAAGAAAGATATAGATGTAAGATTCTACATCTTTTTTGCCTATTTCTTTAGCCTAATCGATGAAGAAGTTTGTGACTAAAATCTAAAGTTGCGCAAATAGCCTTAGGGCTCCTTGCGATTGGCCAAATATTACGATAGGATAGTTACGTACGATTTGGAAGGGGGATTATCATATGAATGAAGCGATTTTTAACCAATTGGATTTTGCCAGAGGAGGGACACTAAAGTCGATCGAAAATGTAACGGAGCAAGAGGCTGATATCATCCCGGAAGGATTTGCGAATAGCATTCGCTGGAACTTGGGACATATCTACACCGTGCATGAGCAGTTCGCTTTTGCAACGGCGGGCGAGTTGCCCCGTCTTCCGGAAGGATTCGAGGCTTGGTTCGCAACCGGAACCAAACCTGCCGATTGGACGTCGAAGCCGCCTGCGCTGTCCGAACTGGTGGAGCTTTTGCAGGAGCAAACGACCCGTATCCGCGAAACCTTCTCGAATCGCCTGGACCAGGCGTCGGCTCATCCGCTGACGATCGGTCCCTTGACGTTCCAAACCGTGGGAGAATTTCTTGTGTTCAGCTTGTATCATGAAGGAATGCACACGCAAACGATCAAGGCTTACAGAAAATTGATAAAGTAATACGATGAACACGAAACGATAGAAGGGTGCCTTGCGCATACCTTCTATCGTTTTTGTTTGTCGCTGCGGTGATCGATCCTTATAATGGAATCAGTACAGAGGGGATCATCGATTGGAGGATATGACGACTATGGCGATTGAAATCGAACGCAAATACCTTTTGGAGGCTTACCCGGAAGACTTGATATCGGAAGGAACCATCGTGGTCGAAAAAGAGCAGTTCATCGAGCAGACGTATTTGGCGCTGGATGGGGATCAGGAGCTTCGGGTCCGCAAAATAACGGATGTGAAAACGGGTCAGCTTGAATTCACCCATACGTTCAAAAAAGGGTGGGGGATTGCCAGGGAGGAAATGGAGTACGCGATCTCCGAAGGACTCTATGACCAAGTGGTGAAGGCACATGGCGCAATTCCGCTGACCAAGAGACGGGTAACCGCCCGATGGGGCAGCACGATCATCGAAATCGACGATTATGCGCAGATAAGCTTGCTGGTGCTGGAAGTAGAGTTTCCTTCCATGGAAGCTGCAGATGGCTTTGTCCCGCCGGCATGGTTCGGACAAGATATCAGCACGGATAAACAATACAGCAACAAGAAGGTATGGCGGGATCTGCAGCTGCATGCAGGCAGGGAAGCCTAACGGATATAGTCACGAAAGGGATGGCCGACATAGGAAACGCATGCAACTAGGATGTGGATACTGGGCTTTCTCATATGATTGTAAGAAAGGCTCTTCGCGGGTGGTCATGTTTGACCGCTCGCAAGAGCCTTTTTTATGGCATTCAGCCAAAATCCTGTAGTATGGCGAACCATATTTGACGATTGCAGGGTGTTTTGAGCAGCGATCGACTTTTTTTGACAAGAGTATTGTAAACGGTTTATTATTATAATATAATATTATCATGATAATTAATTATTATATTGTAAGTGATGACACTCATAAAAAATGATGGTTTATCAGAGAAGGGAGAGGCTCTTCATGAATGGAAACCAGCAGCTGCTTGAAAGCTATTTTCCGATTGCTTCTTTTATCGCGGCGATCATCGGACCTCAATGCGAGGTGGTCGTTCACGATATCAGCGATCCGGAACGCTCCATCATCTTTATCGAGAACGGCCATATAAGCGGACGCAGGGTCGGCGATGCCTCGACAGACCTCGTATTGAAGATTTTGAAGGCGGAGGCCTACCGCGAAGAGCAGTTCATCGCGAACTACAAAGCTTCCAGCGCGCGGGGGCAGACCTTCCGATCGTCTACGTATTTTATTAAGAACGGGAGCGACGAGCTGGTTGGCCTTATGTGCCTTAACATCGACATCACACATATGGAGGTTGCGGCCGACTGGATCAACAGCATTTTGCGCGGAGGTTCACTTACGCCGCCGGCAGCCCTGGATGCACCCAAGGAGGACAAGCCGTCCACCGAATACCTGCAGGGGAACGTGGACGATTTGCTTCAGCACATCATCCAGACCGTCCTTGGTAGAATCAGCATTCCGGCGGACCGTTTATCTTCGAACGAGAAGATCGAGATTGTGAAGGAATTGAACGAGCAAGGCGTGTTTCTGCTGAAGGGCGGAGTTTCGAAGGTTGCCGCGGCTTTATCCATATCGGAGCCTACCGTGTATCGCTATTTGCAGAAGCTGAAATAAGCGGCTTGTACCCTAATATTCAAGTAGTGCATCTTGAAACAATGGAAGGTGACATCATGACATATAACTTTGACAAGGTCGTCAGCCGGTTTGGCACGAACAGCGCAAAATGGGACGGGATGGCGCAGAGCATGGGGAGCGACATGATCGCTCTCTCCGTGGCGGATATGGATCTGCCGGCACCGCCTATGGTGGTGGATAAGGTGGCAGAGGCAGCTCGTCACGGCATTTACGGATATACCGATCCGTTTCCGCCTTACTTCGAAGCTGTCCGTACATGGCTCGATAAGGCCTATGACTGGCAGGTCGAGCCCGATTGGATCGTATTTTGTCCGCGCATTGTGCAAGCCGTTTCGGTCATTATTCAGAAATTCACGGAAGCCAGAGACAGAATTCTTGTCCACACGCCTGTTTATCAGCCTGTTGCGAAAGCGGTTACGTTAAATGACCGGATATTGGTTGAAAGCCCGCTAAGACTTGTGGACGGAAGGTATGAGATCGATTTTGACGATATGGAACGGCGGATGAAGGAAGGGGTCAAGATGGTCCTGCTCATATCCCCTCACAATCCGGTGGGCCGCGTATGGACGAGGGATGAGCTTGAACGCATGGCGAAGTTTTGCATCCGGTATGACGCACTGATCGTGTCCGATGATATTCATGCTGATTTCATTCATGAGGGACACGAGCATACCGTCATCGCCAAGCTGTCCGAAGAGGTTGCGAATCGTTCCATTATCTGCACGTCACCGGGCAAAACCTTTAACCTGGCTAGTCTCGAGATCGCTAACATCATTATTCCCAATGCTGCGCTTCGGGAGCGGTTTAAACACGGTCTGCTGCAGGCCGGAATTCATAATCCCACATTCTTCTCCGTGCCTGCGTTGGAAGTCGCATACACATCGTGTGATGAATGGTTAACGGAACTTCGTGCTTATATCAAAGACAACATTGCTTATGCCCGAACTTTCATAACGGATCATATGCCTGAGCTGGCCGTGATCGAACCTGAGGGGACGTATCTGTTGTGGGTCGACTGTACGGCCGTGAGCAGCCATGAAAAGGATTTGGTGGAGTGGATCCAGGAAAAAGCGCGCGTCAGCGTCAGCTTCGGTTCATCCTTCGGTCCCGGAGGTGAAGGCTACATCAGGGTCAACGTGGCTGCGCCGCGCCCTGTATTGAAGGAAGGTCTGGAGCGGCTTGCCGCGGCTTATCCGCTGCATCGTTAACAACCAAAGTTTAAGAGATCAGAATGAATAAACTTCAAAGGCTTACCATCCTTATCTCGCAAGAAAAAATTCCGCTATATGCGGTCTGTCTTCTGAGAAGGTACGTCGATAGAGGTTTTCTTATTTACATCCAGGGGGAATCCATAATGGTTAAGCCAAAAGAGGAACGTACGATAAAGCAGCCGACCATGTTTCTGGCGCTGCTTCCGATTTTTACGATGGTGATTTTGCTGTGCCTTGGTTACGTATTATTTGAGCTGCCGCCCGAACCGCTGATTATTGTATCAGCCATTGTCGCAGGCCTGATCGCGATCAAGCTGGGTTACAGCTACAACGATATATTGGAATCCATCTCGCAAAAAATTGCGAAAACTATGCCCGCCATCCTCATTCTGATTGTGGTCGGATTTATGATCGGCGCGTGGATGGTTGGCGGGACCATCCCCATGATGATCTACTACGGCCTAAAAATCATCGATCCGCAGTTTTTGCTGATCACCGCTTTTCTCGTGACGTCCGTGGTCTCCGTATGTACGGGCACCTCCTGGGGTTCCGCAGGGACCATCGGGGTTGCCTTCATGGGAGTTGGCGCCGGAATGGACGCCAATCTTGCGGCTGTGGCCGGAGCGGTTGTAGCGGGGGCTTACTTCGGGGACAAGCTTTCGCCCCTTTCGGATACAACCAACATCGCGGCTTTGTCCACTGGCGTTAATCTGTATGAGCATATCAGCCATTTGCTGTATACAACGCTACCGTCCTTTTTCGTGGCGGGGATCGTATACGTAGTCACGGGATTGAACACACATGTGTCCAGCACCGGGGTTCCTGAGAAGGTGACGGAGATCATGAACACGATGGCAACGATATACGATTGGAATGTGCTTCTGATCCTGCCCGTGCTGATCGTCCTGTACGGCTCGATCACCAAGAAGCCTACGATTCCCGTCATGCTGCTGTCATCGTTCGTAGCAATGGCGAACGGCATGATATTTCATGGGTTTACGCTGCAAGACGTTGTGACTTCGGTTGTAAGCGGATTCGATATCGCGATGGTACATGTTAGCGGTTTTGATCCGAACGCTGTCATTGCGGATATTCCGCGTCTCATTAACCGGGGCGGCATGAGTTCCATGATGGGGACATTGCTTATCTGTTTCAGCGCGATCACATTTGCCGGCACGATATCGCTGACCAAATCGCTGGAGCTGATTGTCGATAAGCTCTTAAAGCATGTGCGTTCCACGGGATCGTTGATCCTGGCCACAATTGCAACAGGCTTGACCATGATCGGTGTGACCAGTAACGGGCAGGTCTCCATTCTGATGCCGGGCGAGATGCTCCGTGAGGCTTACATCCGGCGCGGTCTCCATCCGAAGAACCTGGGGCGTACGGTAGAGGATTCTGCCGCCATTACCGAACCGATTCTGCCATGGACGGCAGCGGGTGCCTATATGGCCGGTACACTGGGCGTAGCGACACTATCCTATTTACCTTGGGCGGTGCTGTGCTGGACTGGCATTATTTTTGCGACGATCTGGGGTTTTACCGGGTTCGGTATTGCGAAGCTTACCCCCGAGCAGCAGGAGGAAATGCTAAAGGAATACGAAAAAGCCGCATAACGGGAACCGGAACTAGCCTCATGCGGATGATGCAGGATCTGCAACGGTCCATTCATGCAGGATGGATCAGGAACTGCATCGCTCCAATTCATGCAGGATGAATCAGGATTGAATATTTCTTTGGAACAAGGCAACAAATCATTAATATAAATGCGTGAATCTATACGCTAAAGAGGAGAGAACACCATGACACAACAAGAGAGAAAAACCATCGCAACCCAGCAGGCTCCAGGAGCAATCGGCCCTTATTCCCAAGCCGTGCAATACGGAAATCTTCTGTTTACATCCGGCCAGCTTGGTATGGATGCGTCGGGGCAATTTGCGCCGACGGTGGAAGAACAGGCGAAACGCTCCCTGCTTAACGTGAAAGCGATCCTGGAAGCTGCCGGCTTCGGCATGGAGCATATCGTCAAGACGACCGTCTTCCTGAAGGACATGAACGATTTTCAAGCAGTCAACGAGGTGTATGCTTCTTTCTTTGCCGAACCGTATCCGGCACGGAGCGCCGTAGAGGTTGCCCGATTGCCGAAGGATGGTCTTGTTGAGATTGAAGTGGTAGCCAGCAAGCCGTAATAATAAGCGCTCTTCGAGGTAACTAAACATAAAGTTATAAATGAGGTTGAGCCAAACGGCCGGGCATTATGCCCGGCCGTTTTGTTTCAGCGACTGAAGTATCTTTGTTTATTTCGTACGTCCATAATGCTTCCCGTAAGACAGAACCTTATAGTACAGGCTGTGATCTTTTAACGTTTTGAGCGGATAAATTTGAGGTCTGGTGTTAACCTCGAGAATCCAGGGTCTTCCGCTTGCATCCACGGCGACATCCAGTCCCAGTTCCTTGAAGCCGCGATAGTGGCGGTCAAAGTTTTTGCCCACGGCAACGCCGAGTCCCTTGAGTTCAGACTCGAGCTGCTGGGTGAAGGCCGGGCCGAAATTGGCGCCGCTCATCGTCTTTTTGAACGTGCCGATGGAGCCGCCCTGATTATAATTGGTGGCGACTTTGTTCGGTTTGCCCACCTTCGTGAATAGGGCGGTGCTGCCCCAGGTGCCCTGCCTAGTCTTCTGGACCATCACCCGGATATCGAACGGCTTGCCATTGCTTTTGGCCAAGCGAATTCCTTTTTGCAGCAGATAAGGTCTGCTCCCCGCAAAGCGATTCAGATCGCGGTACAATTGAGATGAGCTTGAGTACGACGTTTTCGTCGTGTTCAGCTGGCTTGTGTAGCCCCCGTCTGTTTTGCGAATCCGGATAATGTTCCTGCCGCCTGAACCATCCGTGGGTTTAAAGAACACCGTGGAGTAGCTCGCCAGCATGGAGTTCAGGTTTTTTTTGCTGAACGGCAGCGTGTGCGGCACGTACTGCCTGAAGTAAGCATCTTCGTTTAACCATTTCGTTTTCTTCCACTTGCTTTTGATGGTACTGCTTTTATAGCTCATAGTTAAGAGGCTCACCCCTCTTTTTTTGTTCAGCATATGCGGAAAAAGTAGAGCAAGCCTCCACGATGGCCTTGATCCAAGCTATGTGCTCGAAAACAATTTTTTATCGAAAAACAATAAGGTGATAAATAAAACTGCTGCGACAAGCAGAATCGACGCCGGAATGATAAAGGCCAGCAGGGTTGCCGTATTCTGCGTTTGATAATACATCAGCATGCCGAGAGGCATGATCCCGCCCCCGAGAATACTCGTCCAGAAGTGCAGCGCAGCCGTCTTTCTCATACTGAGTTTTTCTCGAAACACGTAGTAGAACATGCCATAGGCAAATAAGGTCAGCCAGCCTACCACCAGAATATGTGCGTGGCCTGCAACCATGCTGTAGTTGCTTTTTCCTGCCATGTCCGCTCCGATCAAAGCGCCGATGAGCATATAGATTGCCGCAATCCGCATCAGCCACTTGCTGTATTTCAACATGGATAAATCGCCCCCTTGCATCTGAATCAGTCCCAATATACAAGAGTTATATGAACGGAGCATGAACAAAACAGGAACGGAATTGAACAGGGGAACGTCATCTACTATAATCAAATAGATCTGAACTAGAAGGAGAGAATTTCCAGGTGCGAAGCCCACTCATTGCTTACTGTCTTTCGAAGAAAGCTGCAGTCGAGGACTATCCGTTCGGACCGCTTCCGATCGTCATGAAGGTTGGCGGCAAAATGTTTGCCCTGATTACCACAACGGCAGGAGAGAAGGTCAGCCATATTTCCCTGAAATGCGATCCGGTGATCGCGGAGAATTTGCGCCAGCAGCATGACGCCGTGCAACCTGGGTATCATCTCAACAAGAAACATTGGAATACGGTTGCCGTGGATGGTTCCTTAACGGAAGCGGACCTCCACGATATGATTGATCATTCCTATGATTTGGTGCTGAAAAGTTTACCGAAAGCTCAGCGCGTTGCGATCTCTCAGCGGCTGGTATGAGGCCTGCTGAAATGAAGTATCGCCCTGTGGCAGTGGAGGCAGAAAACATCCATTTGCCAGAGGGCGATTATTAGATGATACCATCAAATGTGACCGGTTTCGTATCAGAAGGGTCTCATTCCCAAAGTATCTACTTTCTCTCCGGTAATATCAACGCCCATACGGCTTGTAATATCGCGGTAATGGCCGGCGCGCCGCTGTACCGGGCTGCCTTCGGTTTCACCGATGTTGGCTTCCAAGCCGTTCAAGACCATCACGGTCGTACCGAAGCCGGGATCGCCCAGCCCTCTGAACTTCTCGAGCGGGGAAGGCTTCCATCTGCCAACCATCACGTCATGGGCGGAAGGCTTCGGGTCCTGCGGCGTCATCCAGAACAGGATGGCGGTCATGTAGCCGATCTTGCCGTCAGCGGCAACGATCTCCGGATGGTCCAGCAGCACGCTTTTGTCACCATAAATGATGGAACTGAACAGGCCGTAATTAAAGTTCCAGCTGAGCATGATCGGTCCCCGTCCATAATAGCGTTTGTCTGGTGTTCCGGGATACAGCTCAGCGCTGTCAGGATCGACGAAGGCATCCTTGTTGACGCCAGTCCGGCCGGCGATGTTCTCGTTCCAGAACAAACCCCAACGGAGCGGTCCTCCCGGAGCCGTAGCCCAGCCTCCGCCCGTCTCGTGGGACAGATTGGCGAGGAAGGCTGCCAGCTCGCGCTTGCGGTCTTTCTTGAAACCTTCCTTCAGGAAAGTGCCACCGTCAATGATAACGGTTTCAATCGCTTGGTTAAGGTTCTCAGCCGCATGGAAGTCAGCTGAACGCACAACGAGTGTTTCAACGCGGGCGTCCTTGTCTAATCGGTAAATCTCCTGCGCGGAAGGGGTTCCTTGCCGCGTGTTGACCTTGATCTTCAGATTGGAGACCTCCGCGACCGCGTGGATGAGATTATCGTATGAGAAATAGTCCGTCTGATCGGCTTTGTAGTATTCTTTGCCCTTGGCGACTTTATACCATTCCGCCGAACCTAGCCGGTAAGGGAACAACGCCTCGAAATCTTCCTCCGAGAGCAGCGCTTTAACGGCGGCGATCGCCTTCTCCGGTGTGTAATCCGGATCGAGCCCGTCCCAGTTCTGGTCGATCTCCTTGCGGCTGATTAGCCGGTGCTCTCCGATCGCCAGGGAACGGGTTGGATTCTCCGTGATTTGTGCTGGACCCGAGGGGCTGGATTGGGTGCTGGATGGCGTTTTCGTTGGTGATGCCTCGGCTTGGGGCGCTTCATCGGCTGCAAAGGCATGAAGCGGGGTCATGAGGAGCGCAGCGCCGAGGGCTGCAATCATACTTCGCTGGATCATGCTGCGAGATAACGGATATTTCCATACGGTCATACACATTCTCCTCTATATCATTGGGATTGGATTACACTGCCATCATATATACGGTATGTTGTTTTGTACATAGTCAGGAAATCCCACGATATAACGCGCGGTTGACACTGAAGGGAACCTCTAGCGCGACCAAGCGGGTTGAGATGTGACGATAGGCAGGGGATTTGCTGTGGAATCACCAAGGATACCGTCGAAGTTCGAATACCGGCATTCGCAGCATCCTCCAACTTGATGACTAGTTTTTTAACGCAAAAACATTATAATGTTATTATGTTTTTGATTCTATCAATCTACTAATCTATGGAAAGGATGCCTCACTCCATTTTGTTCTGTTCATTTGCGTAATTTCATATATATATTAGAGATTCATCATCTTATAGACGAAGAAGGGTTAACTGACATGAGTTTATTTGTTCGCGAAAAAGGGTTCTACAAAAGCTTTTTCTGGCTGACGCTTGTGATCGGGATGCAGAACCTGATATCGGTCGGCGTGAACTTGTCGGACAACGTCATGCTGGGAGGATACAGTGAATCGGCGCTATCGGGCGTTGCGCTCGCGAACCAGATCCAATTCCTGCTGCACATGCTGGTTTTGGGCGTATGCGAAGGGTTGGTCATCATGTCGTCCAGATTTTGGGGAGCGAAGGATCTAGGCTCCATCAAAAAAGCGGCAAGCATCGGCATGCGCATGGCCATTTTTCTCAGTATTGTGTTATGGGCAATCGTGTTCTTTTTCCCGCATGAGGTATTGTCCTTGTTTACGAACGAAGAGAATGTCATAGCCGCCGGCGTGGACTATTTACAAATCATCTGTTTCTCTTATATCTTTTTTGCCGTCACCAATTCCTTGCTGGCTTCATTGCGAAGCGTGGAAACGGTGAAAATCGGCTTTGTGGTATCGTTATCGACCTTGATTATCAACATCTGCCTGAACTATATCCTCATCTACGGGTATTTGGGTTTTCCCGAACTTGGCGTGGCCGGATCGGCTATCGCTACCCTGACGGCCAGGATCATTGAATGCGTGATCGTCATCGTTTATATTAAGCGGTTTGATCGTAAAATCTTACTGAAGATGCAGGATTTCCTGCAGTTCGATATGGAGCTCTTCAAACAATACATTCGCGTAGGCTCCCCGATTCTGCTGTCCAACACGATATGGGGGCTTGCCATGGCGGCACAAACCGCCATCCTGGGGCATATGGGAGAATCGGCGATTGCCGCCAACAGCATTGCCACAACGATTTTCCAGATGGTGACTGTCATCGTATACGCTTCGGCCAGTGCAACGGCTGTGCTGATTGGGAAGACCATCGGAGAAGGTTTGATGGACAAAATCATATCCTATGCCAAAACGCTGCAGATTCTGTATATCCTGCTCGGCTTGCTGACGGGCGCTGTGCTGTTTGTGCTTAAGGATTTTGTGCTGGGCTTCTACTCCATATCCGAGGAGGCGAAAACCCTCGCGCTGCATTTCATGACGGTGTTGTCGATCACCGTAGTCGGAACGGCTTATCAGATGCCGGCCTTGACGGGCATTGTGCGAAGCGGGGGAGACACCCGCTTTGTGCTCTACAACGATTTGATTTTTATGTGGCTGATCGTGCTGCCCTCATCAGCATTATGCGCGTTCGTGTTCCATTTATCACCGCTCGCCATATTCATTTGCTTGAAGTCCGATCAGATTCTGAAGTGTTTTGTGGCGATCGTGAAGGTCAACCGATTCAAATGGATACGATCCTTCAGCTCATGATGGATAGACGGTTGTCATGAGTTTGCTGCCATGATCGTGAGGGCACTCGGTTTGCCTGGGGCGAAGGGCGAAGTCCCTGCTTTTCAGGATGTCAGCGCAGGCGACTGGTATAGCGGAATCATTGCACAAGCCGTGCAGTATGAGCTTCTTCAGGGATATGAGGACGGCTGTTTCCGTCCAGATCAAGGCATTACGCGTCAAGAGGCCATGGCGGTCATGGCGAGAGTGATGAAGCTGGCAGGAATAACGAGTGCCGTGAATGAGATGGAAGCAGCAACCGTCCTTTCCTCTTTCGGAGACCGTGAGGACTTGTCCGATTGGGCCAAACCGGCTGCGGCAGTCCTTGTGAAACAAGGAATTGCCCAAGGAACCGACGCAGGGCTTAAGCCGCTGCAGAAGCTGTCCCGAGGCGAGGCTGCCGTCATGCTGCAGCGGTTATTGAAGGCCGCAGAGCTGATCGATTGATACTAAACACAGATTGGCTGGGTTTATCGAGGCAGGTTCGAGGAACCTTTCCATATGTTGCTTCATCTAAATAGAGATGATACATGAAGGATGCCATTAGGCATCCTTTTTGTAGGAGTGAAAGTATATAGGTTTGGATGCGTTTTCATCCTGATTCATGTCGAAAGCGTTTGCTCAAATGTTGGCAAATTCCGAACATTATCGACATTTGGATAAGGTAATGTTCTGTGATATCTGCAGTTTTCCACCAAATTTTTGCTAAAAAACACATTAAACTACATAAAACGCTAAAATTTTTGTTTTGACATCTGCTTGTCTATACCATAGGATAATAGTATAAAAAAGTGCTCATCTAGGAGGATAAGGTCAGGAAATGAAAAAGACATGGTCAATTCTATTAACACTCGTATTATCCGTTGGATTGCTTGCAGGTTGCGGCAATGATGATAAGTCTACTGACAGTGGTGCAGCTAATGGCGGTTCAGATGGATCTCAAGATAAGAAACGCATTGCACTTGTTCTCCCTGAGAAGATCGGCGTGAATCCTTTCTTTGCATTGATGGACGAAGGATTGCAGAAGGCTGCTGCCGATTTCAATGTTGAAGTGAAAACGATTGAATCGACAGACCCGGCTTCGATTGAGCAAAACCTGCGTACGGCGGTTGCCGAAAAATATGATTTGATCATCACATCCACCTTCCAGATGGAAGATGCATTGAAGAAGGTTGCACCGGAGAATCCGGACGTGCCTTTTGCCATTATCGATACGGTCGTGGATTTGCCGAATGTCCGCAGCGTCGGATTCCGCGAGCATGAAGCTGCTTACCTGCTTGGAGCGGCTGCCGGATTGGCAACCAAGACGAACAAGGTCGGTAACGTTGTGGCAAACGACATTCCGATTATGCACAAATACATGACCGGCTTTGAGGAAGGCGCGAAATCGGTCAATCCGAATATTGAAATTTTCGTTAACTTCGTTGGCGGATTCGACGACCCGGCTAAGGCGAAGGAGCTTGCGCTTCTGCAGAACTCCAAAGGTGCGGATTTCGTAGCGGGTATGTCCGCTGTAGGCGATCTGGGCGTGTTCGAAGCAGCGAAAGAGAAAGGCTTCTTCACTTCCGGACAAGATACGGACAACACGGAGCCGGAGCATGTGGTGCTTGCACAATTGAAAGGGACAGACGCTGTTGTATATGAAACGGTTAAAGATTTTGCAGAGGGCAAATATACTTTCGATATTCGTGACTACGGCTTGAAAGAAGGCGCTGTAGGTCTCACTTACGTTACGCATGAGAGCAAAACACCGCTTAACCCATTCATTGGACAAGACATCGTGGATCAGCTTAAGGTGATTTCCGACGATATTATCGCCGGAAAGATTAAAGTAACGAACGCATTGGAACAAAATTAGTTCTCACCTGGACCGGCTGCACATGAGCAGTCGGTCTTTCATTCAGAAGCGAAAGGAAGGCATGACTCGATGCTACTCCAAATGGACAATATTACGAAAAAGTATGGCGAGTTTAGCGCAAACCGCGGCATTGATTTTTCGCTGCGCGCGGGTGAGGTTCATGCGATTGTCGGGGAGAATGGTGCAGGCAAAACAACGCTGATGCGGATATTGTACGGGATGGAGCAGCCAACCTCGGGTACGATTCGGCTGAATGGCAAGGAGGTTTCGTTTGCAAGCCCGCTTGACGCAATTCAAGGCGGCATCGGCATGGTGCATCAGCACTTCATGCTGTTTCCTACGTTTACAATCGCTGAGAATATCGTAATCGGCAATGAGCCGGGATCAGGTGCCAGGTTTGACCGCAAGCAAGCCGTGAAGATTGTTGAGGGTCTTTGTGATCAATACGGCATGAAGGTGGATCCCCGTGCCATCGTAAGCAGCAGCGCACCAGGCGTGCAGCAGCGGGTTGAAATATTGAAGGTGCTGTATCAGGGCGCCGAAATTATTATATTGGATGAGCCGACGGGCGTGCTGACGCCGCTTGAGGTGCAGGAGCTCCTGGATGCCATTAAACAGCTCTCCAAACAGGGAAAGAGCTTTATCCTGATCAGTCATAAGCTGAACGAGGTTCTTGACGTGGCCGATCGCATCACGGTGCTCCGTGACGGTGCCGTCACGGGCGTGGTGGAGAAGGGAAACACCGATGCCCATCAGCTTTCCCGTCTCATGGTCGGCCGCGAGCTGATAGAACTGGACCGCAAGCCGATCACGCCGGGTGAGAAGGTGCTGGAAGTATCGGACGTTTCCATCCGCGGAACGAAAGGAAAGCCGGTTCTGGACGGCGTAAACCTGGAAGTGCGGGCAGGCGAGGTTGTCGGGATTGCCGGTATTTCAGGCAACGGGCAATCCGAACTGCTGCAGGTGATCTCCGGTCTGGCTCAGCCGGACAGCGGCCGGATTGCCGTTTCGGGCAAGGACGTAACCGGCATGTCGACAAGGGAAATACGGGAGCACGGATTAGCCCATATTCCGGAGGATCGCTATGTATGGGGTGCTAATCGAACGGCAACCGTGATGGACACCGGGCTTATGGGGCACCACCGCCGCTTGCAGAAGGGCGGCTTCCTTAATCTGAAGGACATTCGTTCACTGGTTTCCGGATGGGTTCAGAAGTTCTCGATCAAGACCGGATCTCTGGAGACAAGCACGCAGTATTTATCTGGCGGCAATCTGCAGAAGCTGATCGTCGCACGGGAACTGGAGCAGGGAACCCCGTTCCTGATCGCTGCCGAACCGACGCGGGGCGTCGACATCGGAGCCATGGAGACAATCCATGGCGAGCTGCTCAAGCGGCGTGAAGAGGGGACGGGAATTCTGCTGGTATCGTCTGAATTAACAGAAATTTTGAAGCTGTCCGACCGGGTTCTGGTTATGTTTGAAGGCCGAATCGCGGGCGAGCTGTCGGCGAAGGAAGCGACAGAAGAGAAGTTGGGACTGCTGATGGCGGGAGGAGCCTTGTAATGAATAAATGGACAAAATTTACGCTTCCGCTGCTCCAGCCGATTGCCGCCATCATTGTTGGGCTGCTTGCCGGAGCCATCGCGATCATGATTGCCGGCGGCGATATCCTGCAGACTTATGCGGAGATGTGGAAGGGTGCCTTCGGCGGCATGTATTTCTTTACGAATACGCTGTCCCGGGCGACCCCGATCATTCTGATCGGTCTGGGCGCGGCGTTTGCTTTTCGGGCAGGTTTCTTTAACCTTGGCGCTGAAGGTCAGATGGTGTTTGGCGCGCTTTCTGCCGCATTGGTCGGATTGTATATGCCGGGCCCCGGCTGGCTGGTGTGCATCGCTGCCATCCTTGCAGGTGTGATTGCGGGTGGATTATGGTCGGTGATGGCCGGATATTTTGATGCCCGGTTCCGGGTGAACCTGCTGATCTCCACGCTGCTCTTGAATTATGTGGCTGTTTTGTTTGCGGGTTATCTGGTCGCCTATCCGCTGAAGGACCGCTCGGGCTCCGCTGCGATGGCGCAATCCGAAATGCTCGATAACAGCGTCTGGCTGCCGAAGCTGATCTCCGGCATGCCGCTGCATGTAGGCTTTGTGCTCGCGGTGCTGGCCGCGTTGATTATATTCGTGCTGTTGAAACGCTCCGTGATCGGTTACGAGGTACGGATGCTTGGCGGCAATCCGCTGTTTGCCCTGTTTGGCGGCGTTAAGCGCGGTCCGATGATGCTTGGTGCGATGTTCTTCAGCGGGGGCTTGGCCGGACTTGGCGGGGCCGTTGAAATTCTGGGCTCCCAGTATCGTTATATCGATGGTGCATTATCTACGGCCGACTATGCCTGGACGGGCATCATGGCTGCATTGTTGGCAGGATCGCATCCGATCGGTACGCTGATTGCATCGATCTTTTTGGCCGCGCTGCAGACAGGCGGTATGGGCGTGGAACGAAATACGGAAGTGCCGCTTGAGGTAGGAGCGATCATCCAAGCCGTGCTGATTCTGTTTATTTCCGCCCGATTCACTTACAGCTTCCTGAAGCGCAGAAAGGGGAACAAATCCGATGGAACAGCTGTTTGATCTTGCCTTAATCAACTCGGCCCTCCGCGTGCTCACTCCGATCTTGCTTGCGGCCCTCGGCGGTGCCCTGTGTTCGCGCGTCGGATTGTTCAACGTCGGTTTGGAAGGCTTTATGCTGCTGGGTGCTTTTTCCGCCGTGGTGGGGAACCACTTCTTCGGCAACGTCTTTTATGCGATTTTGTTCGCGATTGCGATCGTTTCGATTTTCTCTTTTATCTTTGCGTATCTCAGCATTAATCTGCAGGCGAACGTCATTGTGGTCGGTATCGCGATGAATGCGTTGGCGGCCGGATTGACCACGTTTAGCTTACGGGCTATTTTTGATGTAAAAGGTGCATTTTATGACAATACGATGGTCGGGCTGCCAAAATGGAACATTCCGATTATCGAGGATATTCCGGTGATCGGTCCGATACTGGCGGGTCTGACGCCGCTTGTCTATCTGTCGTTTTTGATTGCGGGCCTCATGTGGTATTATTTCTATCGCACGAAGAACGGCTTCCGGTTCCTGGCTGCCGGCGAGAACCCGCTCGCAGCCAAAAGCGTGGGCATCCGTGTGAGACGGTACCAGTATGGAGCCGTGCTGGCGAGCGGCGTGTTATGTGCGCTTGCTGGCGCGCAGCTGTCGCTTGGACAGGTGACGATGTTTACGGAAGGCATGACGGCCGGACGCGGCTTTATCGCGCTCGTAGCGACGATGCTGGGCCAATCGGGTCCGCTTGGGGTAACGGCGGCAAGCCTGCTGTTCGGCTTTATGGATGCGCTCAGCATCCGGTTCCAGGGGCTGGCGCTGCCTACGCATTTCACGCAGATGCTGCCTTATGTCGTGACGATTCTGGCGATGTTCTTCTTTAAGGATAAAAGCTTCCAGCAGGACGCGCTGAAGCAGGGATCCAGCTCCAGATAGGCGCGTATGCCGCGCCGCGACAACCTGTGATGTGATTGAAGTCATCCAGACGATAGGCGGATGCGAAAGCCGACAAAGCATAAAGGAGATGAACTTGGTGCACAAAAAAGCAGAACGATTGAAGAAAATGAAGCCGGTGGCGGTGGGCAACCTGACCGAGGAGCAGCGTGCCAAGCTGCCGCCGGGGCAGACGCTGACCGAGAAATTCCCGATTTTGCATGAAGGGGAGGTTCCTCATTACGACATGTCGGAATGGACCCTCAAGGTATTCGGCGAAGTCGAAGAGGAACGGACGTTTACCTATGAAGATCTTATGGCGATGCCAACGGTAACCGTGAACACTGACATTCACTGCGTCACGCGCTGGTCCAAGTTCGATACGGTATGGGAGGGCATCCTGTTTCGGGATTTCATAGCGGAGCTGGGGATCAAGCCTGATGCCAAATACGTCATGTTTCATGCCGATCCCGATTATGACACGAATGTACCGATCGAGGATTTGCTCAAGGATAACGTGCTGCTGGCCTATCGTTTCAACGGCGAGCCGCTGACGGACAAGCATGGCTGGCCGCTTCGCACGGTTGTGCCGCACCGCTATTTCTGGAAGAGCGCCAAGTGGCTGCGCGGCATCGAGTTTATGAAGGAAGACCGCCCGGGCTTCTGGGAACGAAACGGCTTCCATAACGAAGCGGACCCGTTCAAGGAAGAGCGGTTTAGCGGCGAAGCGCTGGATATACCCGAAGACGAATGGACACGTAAGGAGTTTGACTAATATGTTGATGCCTATTTTGCAAGTGAACTCAGAGGATATACCTGAATTTGTGATCGTCTGCGGCGATCCGAAACGTGCGGAGACGATTTCCCGCAAGCTCGCAGATGCGCGCGAACTCGCATTCAGCCGCGAGTACCGCACCTTCGTGGGGACGTATGAAGGCGTTGAGCTTGCGGTAACCAGCCACGGGGTTGGATGCCCAGGAGCGGCGGTTTGCTTCGAGGAGCTGATCCGCGCGGGGGCGAAGACATTGATTCGCGTGGGCACTGCCGGGTCTTATCGGGCGGACACCCCTGCGGGGAGCCTTGTCGTCAGCACCGCGGCGATCCGTACGGACGGGCTGACGAAGCAGCTGGTGCCGGACGGTTTTCCGGCGGTTGCGGACAGCCAGGTGGCGGAGACGTTGTACGAATCCGCGCTTGCGATTGGTGAAGGCGTGGTGCGCAAGGGGATTACCGTAACTCTGGACGTGTTCTTTAACGGTGTTGAGGAAGTGCCGCACCAGAAATATAAAGCAGCGGGCGCGCTCGGCGTCGAGATGGAAATTGCGGCGCTGTACGTCGTTGCGGCGATCCGTGGCGTTCGCGCTGGCGCGATTGTGGCGATGGACGGCTTTGCCGACGCCGATCTCGCGGCAGAGTACGACCCGAACACGAATGTGGTCGCCGACGCGGTGGAACGCGAGATTAACACGGCCTTGCAGGCTGTGGTGAAACTGGCGAAGCAGGGTTAGTAAGGGCAAGAAAGCCGGATTTCCTGAGAGCAAGCTGCAGGAAATCCGGCTTTTTTGTTTTAGTATGATGAATCTGGGGAAGTATTAGAGACTTGCAGCAGCAACTCCAGCAGTACCTATCGTTATTGCTTTGGCGGCTGGACCGTGAAGAAGGGAACCTTTTCGATTCCGACAGCCCGCACGTAAGTGAATAATTGCCCTTTATGGTGGATTTCGTGATCGACCATGTTGCCCAGCCACACTTTTCCTGGGACAACGAACCCGTTAAATTCCAGCGGCTGCTCGAGCTGGCTGTCGGACAATTCAGCAAAAACCGCCGTAGACGATTCGGTTGAAGCTTGCACGATATTTCTAATGTCATCGATGGTTTCGAACTGGGTGGAAATCGAAGGCGGAGAGAATGAGCCTTTTGCAATGGAGCGCAGGAACATATCCGAGGACGCCGCAATATGAACAGCTAATACGCCCAAGGTATAGGCATTATCCCACGGTTTATAATCCAAATGCTCGTTCTGTACGTCCTGCAGCAGTTGAAGCAAGACCGTACGGTGTCTATGCCATCGTTCGAATTGCTGTTGACCTTCATGACTCATGATTCATCCTCCTTGATCAATTGCAGAATAAGTCTTTAATATGCAACCGCCTTATTCGCGGTTCATAAAACAGTTCGATAGGAATTAGCGAATTCCTTCCCTATGCGCAAGCTTATAGCCAGATGTTGAATTCGATAAATTTGGAAAAAAAGTAGTTGCAAAAAGAAAGCGGAGCGTATATACTGAGTTCAATTAGTAATTGGTCAATCAATAAACAAATAAAAGGAGTGAAAGGAGGGTGGTAGAATGGCCAGAGCGTCAACCTCTGCGAATCGACGGAATGATATCGTGGCGGCAGCAATCGAAGTGTTTGCAGAGATCGGATATTATCGCGCGACCACGGCTCAGGTAGCCGGACGGGCAGCGATATCCCAGCCTTACGTCTATCGGTTCTTTACCAAGGAGTCGCTGCTCGTAGAATCGCTGGCTGTTTCCTGGGAGCGCATCGTGAAGGCATTTCAAGCGGTGATTGAATCCGCTTCTCCAGAGAATCTGGAGTTGGGTTTGATTCAGGCATACGAAGGAATTGTGCAATCGCATCGCAGCGAGATCCTGCTCCAGATGCAGGCCCAGACGATTCAGGAAGCGCCCATTCGCGAAGCGATGCAGCAGGGAATGAATGATGTGAAGAATCTCGTGGAGAATGCCTTTGTGCGAGCGGGGTTTGAGGATGCCGATAAGAAAACCTCCGATTTTCTGGCCCGGGGCATGCTGTGCAATGTAGCCATGGCGATGGAAATGCCGAATATGATGCCCATCAGATAGAGAATGCCCAGCGCGCTTTGAAGTGCCACACCGCGTACCGCAAAGGTAGTGCGCGGTGGAAGAAGGGCATTTTTTTAAAAAGTAATTGTAATTGATCAATCAATAATAAAATAAAATTAAGGAGAGATTGATGATGAAAAAAGCGATTGTTTTGGGTGCAACAGGTGGCGTAGGAGCCCCATTGACCGTGGAGCTCGTAAAGCGTGGGGTCCAGACGGTGGCCTTCGGCCGCTCTAAGCAGAAGCTCAACGAGCTGGCTGAGCAGCTGGGCCATTCTCCTCTGCTTACGTTAGAAATTGGGGATGCTTTTAAACCGGAGGATATCCGAAGAGCCGGGGCAGGAGCTGACGTTATATTTCACAGTGCAAACATTCCCTATAACGAGATGGAGTCCAGGCTGCTGCCGCTGGGTGAATCGGTCATGACAGCAGCAGAGAAGCTGGGTGCAAAGGTTGTCGTCGTCGATGGAATCTATCCTTATGGCAGACGCTTAATGGAAAAGGCAACGGAGGATCATCCCAAAAAACCGCATACCCGTAAGGGCAAAGTAAGATTGGCCTACGAGCAATTGATATTCTCGTCGCGCTGGCATAAGGCGAAGCCTCTTATCGTACGGCTTCCCGACTATTATGGGCCTTCCGCGCAGGCATCTTATCTATCCGTCACGATGGAAGCCATTGCGGCAGGCAAGCCAACCGCTTTCATCGGCAATATGAGCGTTCCCCGCGAGTACGTGTATTTGCCGGATGCCGCCCGGATGATTGTGGAGATTGCAACCAGAGAGGAGTCCTATGGGCAGAACTGGCATATCCCCGGACCGGGCGTGATTTCAGGCCATGAGCTGGTGCGGATTGCGCAGCAGGCTGCCGGAAAGCGCAAGGCCGTGATGCCGCTGGGGCGAATCGGGCTTTCCTTGATCGGGTTATTCAATCCGGTGATGAAAGAGGTGGTTGAGATGCTGTATTTGACCGAGGAGCCGCTGGTGCTGAGCGGTGAAAAATATGAACGCTTGATAGGCCCGATTCAATGGACACCGCATGAGCAGGCGATTACGGCAACGATGAGGAGTTTAATGGGCAAACGAGCTCGGGAAGCAGAAGACGCAAAGCGTGGTGCAGCCACGATATAACGATGCGATGCAGAAGTATTTTTACGAAAACAAGTAATAATTGATTAATCAATAAATAAACAAATGATATCTTACTCGTCGAGTGATTGACTATTTAAAGGAGGTGAATCCAATGGCTAAACTTCAGCTTAAATTTATGGACGGTTTCTTGGTAGCGGTTATGCTGGTATGTGTGCTTAGCTGGTGGGATTGAGCGATCAGGGAAGATGAATCATCAGGTTAAATGAAAACAATAAGGAGGATGTAAGTATGAAGGAAGAGATACGTTCGGTTTGGTTTTTCAGGCACTCGATCTTGCTCGGCATCACAGCCACTCTGCTGGTACTGTTCTCCATGTGGGATTAATTATAGGTAAACACGCTGACTGCATAGACGGTTGGCGTGTTTTTTTATGGGCTCGAAAAAAATTTCGAGAATATCCATCAGTTTCATTTGCCCAAACGTTATATTAACAGAAAAGACAAAACGAAAAGTGAGAGGTTGGCTAATGCAAGTATGTGATCTCTATGAAAATCTGAAGGACGATGTCCAGCGTTATGCCAGATCCATTGCCAAGCATGCTTATGAAGCGGATGATCTGGTCCAGGATGCCTTTATGAAGGCCATCAAAGAGCCGAACCTGGCAGCTCTGCCCCTTCACAAACAAAAGGCCTGGTTCTTCAGAGTCGTCAAAAATCGCATGATCGATATTAGCCGCCGGGAGAAGCGGCTCGTATCGTGGGAGGATGATCTGGACGTCGCCGAGCTCCCCGTTTCAAGCCGCAATATTGAAATGACGGAATGGCTTGCCCGTTTGCCGCAATCGCAGAGCGATATCGTGTTTAAGCGCTTTTGGCTCGGGATGTCCAGCCAGGAAATCGGTGAGCAGCTGGGCATGCCGGCAGCCACGGTTCGTTACAAATTGCAAACCGCCATTAAAAAATTGAGAAAACTATGGGAGGAAGATATGAAATGAGCAGAGTCATTGAGAATGTAGGGATGTTGGATCTTACGCAGGCCACGGAGGAAACCGTAACAAGCATCGAACGGATCGGAAACGTGGGCCTTGTGATATACCGGGCAGAGACGGCACACCTCCTCACGCTGTTGAAAAACGCAGGCAATATCGGCAAGACGATTGAAATCCCCGAGGGACACCGTTATTACAGCGGCACGCTGCGGCTGGACGAGGAATATTTTCAGCTCTTGGAGCAGCCGGACCGCGTATTCGTTAACGGCACGGTCATTATCGATAAAAAAGTATCCCTTGAAGCCTTCCAAAACAGCACACTGCATCTGGTGGTCAACGGCGAGATCTATGCTCCCCGGCATCTGGCCGCTGCCGTTACCTCAGCACTCCTCAAAGTGGGAGGAGCCAGCGCGGAGATTCACGCTTACGAATACGAACCCAGGTTCGAGTCCGGGAAGGTACAGTTGAACAACGCGTACCTGGCCTCCAGCAACGAGCCCATGAACCTGGTCTTGAACGGCATGGTTCATCTGGATAAGGAGCTGGATATGGAGCAGTTCAACGCCCGGATTGACAGCCTCCAAGTTAACGGCAAGGTGATTATCCATGAACATCAATCCCCTTATTTCTACGATAAACTGAAAACGATAAATGGCCTGGTCGAGGTGATCCCGGCAGGATTCGAATATGTAACCAAACCGTTAAGGCTAAACGGAAGAACCGTTCGGCGCTTTAAAGGACATAAGCTCTACACAAATAAGCCGCTCATTATCGAGGCGGACGTGACCCGAGACGCCTTCAGCCAGGCCGTGTCGGAGATACAGTCAACTTCCTTTATCATTTGCAGCGAGGAGATCGAGGATCTGGTCTGGGAGCGCTGCCCCAACCTAAATACGGAGATCGTAAGTTATGAGCGGCTGTTTGTGTTCATCAACGGCGAGGAGACCTGGTCGAGGGATCAGCTGCTGGCTTTGGAACAGCCGGCAAGCTTCATTGTTGACGGGACGCTGACCTTGGACGATGACGTGACTGAGGAAGATATTAAGGCTTCGGTGTCCTCCCTGGATCTTTTCGGCGAAGTTGTTGTAGGGGAAAAAAGAATTAAAGGCATTTTATACCCTTACCTTCAGGCAAACAATGGAAGTATTATAGTGAAGGGGACGGAAGAAGAGCTTGCAGGTATTGGTAATGTCGGAATGTTGTCGCTATAAAAGAAATGAGGAATGAAACCATGAATATCAATAATGAAGATATTGCCAAACAGCATGTTCGCGATCTCCGTCAGGAATTGGAACGATGCCGGATGGCAACGAAATTGCGCTCTAAACGCAATCAAGCGGCCAACACCGCAACGACTGCACGTACAGTCGATGGAAAGTGGAAGTCGCTGCTTAATACCATCATCATGATGGGAAGAAGAATGCTCTAATCGGTTGAGCCGGTTATGGCACCAAACGAAATTATACGAATCGTCGATGCGATAAGCGTCGGCGATTTTTAGTTTTTTGACTACCGATAGTTAAAAAATATTGACACCTGTCATCAACTAGCCTAAAATTCTACCTATCGGTAGGTAAAAAAAGGAGCGGATGACATCGTGAAAAAGAAAGATTTAACCTCGCAGCAAATCGTCGAGGCCGCCATCGGATTGTTTGCATCCCATGGCATCGACAAGACCAGCCTGGCGATGATTGCCGGCGAAGTTGGCATTACGAAACCGTCGATCTATTATCATTTTGCATCCAAGGATGAACTGGTGGAGCGGGTCTTTGAATACATGTTCAGCGATTATCGTTTCGATCATTATTTCTCCCTGACCGGGATGAATGAGCATAACTTCGCAGAGCAGCTGTACGAGGGCGGGCTGCGCATGTTTCCGGAGGAAGAAGAGGCATTTGTGCCGGTGATGCGCCTATTGAACGAGTTCATGCTGACCGCAAACCGGAATGCCAACTACGGCCAGCGGGTAGCTGCCATGCAGCAATCGTTCCTGGACGGCTTTCGGGAGCTGATGCGGTTAGGAGCAGGCTTCGGAATTATCGATCGGCAGCATGCAGATGCCAAGGCCTATGTTCTGGCTCTGGTCATTGATAATATTACGAGTTATATCATGATGGATATTCCGCTGGACTATCAAACCGTCTGGAAAGAAGCGGTGAACAGCGTTCTCAGGAAAGGAGCGGATACCATTGAATAATGGGATGGAATACAGTGACATTGGATTGTCCGCGTCTGACCGGATCCTAGTTTGGGCGGTGCCGCCATTATTAGGCGCGGTGATCGGCTGGTTTATACCTGCTATTGCGGATTGGGCAGCGGGCCTGGCTTGGGTGCCTTTTCAAGGGCCCTTGGAGTTAATCGCATCCATACAAGGACCGTGGGTTGTCATCGTGACCGCAGTTCTAGGTCTGCTCGCGGGTATGATACTCTCCCATGTCGCCATCAAAGAAAGTCTTGCCGTACGCCTGTCCGACAAGGAGATCACGCTCCGCATTCATGAAGTCGACCATACGTTTGCGAGAGAAGAGGTGTCGGCCGTTTTTCTGGACGGCAAGCAGCTGGTGCTGCTGGGCAACGAGGGGCAGGAGCTCTATCGGGAGAAACCCGAAGCCAAACGGGATGCCGTGGCCGAAGCCTTTAAACGGCACGGATACTCTTGGAGAGACCGCGATCCGTTCGCCGATCATTACGTCAGATGGGTTGCCGATTCGCCGGAATTGACGCCCAGCATGAACGCGCTCTTCCTGGCACGAGAGAAGGCGATGGAGAACGATGATCAAGAGGATGCAGCCGATCTCCGCCAGGAATTATCGAAGCTGGGAATTACGGTGCGGGATGACGGAAAAAAACAGTATTGGCGGCAGCACGGGCAGAGGCCATAGCGGCCAAAGTAGCTATAGCAGGCAAAGCCATCATCGCGGCATAAAGGCTCACTGAATACCAGATGCACATAATCCCGCCTGAACGACAAGCGGTTCATTCAGATGGCAGTGGTCGCCAGCTATAGCACCAGATGATCACCATCGTAATCCATAAGCCGTGCCCACCGCCGATGCCGCGATCATCGGCGGTTTTTTATTGGATCTTCACAACGCTATTCGTTGCCATGACATTTACCCCCCCTCTCATCGAACAAAATGACACCTCCCTCGCTCAAGCGAGCCTGCGGCAAACAATATCCCTCTTATGGCAAGACATCCGGCAGTCCTCTCTTCCCATGAGAAGTTTTACAATGAAAGCGATACCTCAGCGAAGGAGTTGTCTTATGAATTTTGATCTGAATATCGTACCTTTCAGCCGAAGAGAGTCCTTCTTGGCCATTTCCCTCCTGCCCGCGGCAAAGGACCGCAGACAAGGACTTTACCTGCGCACCGTCCGCGGAGGGGATGACAAGTTTGGCGAGGCGTTTCTGATAGAGCTGCTAAACCGGCAGAGCGAGCCGGTTCCGTTCGAACCTATTGCATCACCCGACAAAATCAGGCTAACGGCCGCCGATTCGGAGGGCCATGCGGACATTTGTTTATCGGACTCCCGGACCGTCCGATTCCGCTCGGAAGGCTGCGGCATACGGCTTACCTTTTTTCCGGCAGCGTACGACTACGCCTATGAGACCCATCCGGACAGCTGGGAAGTGAACAGCTTCACGCATGGCTGCCGCTTCATGCTGACCCGGCTTGCAGGCCATATGGGCATGGAGGTCGAATGGAACGAGATCAAGAGCTCGCGGGTAACCGCCGACTTTTCCGTGGAGCCTGCAACCAATTGTGCGGAATTTGCGGTTGAAGAATTCATTAAGTTCTTGAAGCCGCGCGACGAATGGGAGTCCTTCGACGATGCGGTTGAAAGCGTCCGTGAAGATTACGGGCATTGGCTGAACAACACCCTCACCGTCTCTGAACGGTGGCAGGAAGCAAGGGAACTCGCCGCCTATATAACCTGGTCCTGCGTGGTTCCGGCCGAAGGCTGCCTGACCCGCCCAGCCATGTATATGTCCAAGAACTGGATGACCAACATCTGGAGCTGGGACAACTGCTTTAACGCAATGGCCCTCGTGCGGCATAATCCCAAGCTGGCCTGGGATCAGTTCATGATCTTTTTTGACCGGCAGGATGAGAGCGGCCTGATTCCGGACTTCGTGAACGATAAATACGAGCTTTGGAATTGCAACAAACCGCCGATTCACGGCTGGACGCTGGCCTGGATGATGCGTCGGACCGATTTCATCAAGGAGACCCAGCTGCGCGAGGTCTATGGCCCATTGTCCAAATGGACGGAGTGGTGGTTCACGCATCGGGACCATGACGGCGACGGCATTCCCCAGTATAACCACGGCAACGATTCAGGCTGGGACAACAGCACGGCGTTCAATAACGGCATTCCCGTCGAGAGTCCCGACCTTGCCGCCTATCTGATTATTCAGATGGAGACGCTGGCCGAAATCGCGGGTTTGCTGGGCCTGACCGAGGAGTCGAGTCAATGGAGACAGAGAGCGGACGATACGCTGGAGCGTTTGATTCGGCACTTCTGGAAGGATGGCCGGTTCACGGCCTGCCGTTCGGGAACGCATGAGGTGTCCGAGGGAGACAGCTTGCTGTTGTTCGTTCCGATTCTGCTGGGAAGACGCTTACCCGAGTTTATCCGCACGGCCCTACTGGAAGGGCTTCGGGATGAAAGCCGATTCCTGACGAGCAACGGCTGGGCTACCGAGAGCGTAAGCAGCCCATATTACAAGCCGGACGGATATTGGCGCGGGCCGATCTGGGCCCCTTCGACGATGCTGCTGGTCGAAGGGGTGGCCGCAGCCGGCGATCATGAGCTGGCCACGGAGATTGCGGAGCGGTACTGCCGGATGGTCAGTCTCAGCGGCATGGCCGAAAATTTTGATGCCCTGACAGGAGCGGGGCTTCGCGATCGGGCGTTCACCTGGACCTCCAGCGTATTTTTGATTCTTGGACATGAATACACCCTATAACGATGACGGACAAACACTTCTTCCCGGGCTTTTTGCCTTGCGGGGGAGGTGCTTTTTCCGTTTCCTCTCATTTTCCAGTTGCCGCCTAATTACAAGCCCTTTGTTCGGGTTTATAATGAAAGCGGTATCACCGACGGAATGACGGTCCTGCCGCATGGCGAACGAGTGGACGAAAGTTTCACGATACGATACGACAACGGGGAGAGTAACCATGAATCTTCAGGGGATTAAAGATCGTGTGGGCCGGCTGTTCACCGGCACCTATCACAGTATACGAACCAAGCTGCTTACCTGTTTTTTAATCGTCACCCTGATTCCGCTGTTCTCGCTTGGCGGACTTTCTTATGTACAATCCGCTAAAGTGATTAACTCCCAGTTCGGCAAATACGGCGATAATGCCGTAGCGCAGCTGGAGCAGCAGACCCGTTCGGTATTGGGGCGGATGAAGCAGACGGCGGAAACGATTTATTCCTATTTACTGGACCCAAGCCATTCGGGAATTGGAAGCGGGACGCCGTCCACCTACGGCGACATTATGGAGAAGAACGATTTCGAATCGTTGTTGAAGTCCCTGCGGACTCAGCTGACGGCCGGGATCTACATTATTACGACCTCCGGCTATTACTATGGGGAGAACAATCTGGATGTGAATAAACTCGGCAATATCCCGATGTGGAACACGAGGCCGAAGACATATGCCGGGACTTATTGGCTCGGTTTTTATAAACAGGATCATTCCATCAAGAGCAGCGATAACGATAACGTGCCGGTCATCGGGCTCGCCGTACCGATCCACCACCCGGACAAGGCTCAGGACGGCAGTGTCATCCTGATTGAGGAGAACGCCGAGGAGCTGCTGCGCAGTTATGCCAAGTTCGAGGCGGATACGCACGCCCATCTGCTTATTACTTCGCCGGACGGCACGGTCGTATATGAGACGGACGCTTCGTATACGCCCCATGACAACGATGTGACCTGGACCCGGGCGATCGATGTCAACCAATGGACCATGGAAGCCAGAATTCCCGCCAAGGCGTTCTATCAATCCTCGGGCGTTATTCGGGCGAATACGATGGTTGTTGCCATCGTCTCCTGCCTGCTCGCTTTTGGCATCGCCTATCTGTTCTCCTCCCGGTTCACCTCACGAATCCGGACCTTGAAGGACTCGATGCAGAAGGTGAGCTTTGGCAAGCTGGATACCCGTACGCCGATCGAGGGCAGGGATGAACTGGGCAGCCTCGATATGAGTTTTAACCGGATGGTAACGGGGGTGCAGACCCTGATTGGCGAAGTGGAGCAGAGCGAGCGGCTGAAAAAAGAGGCTGAACTGCGCGCATTCCATTATCAGATCAATCCCCATCTGCTGTTCAATACACTCAATTCCATCCAGTGGAAGGCCAGGCTGGAAGGCGCGGAGGACATTCGCCAGATGCTGTACCATCTGACGATGGTGCTGGAAGGGAATTTGAATATCTCGCAGGAGCTCGTTACGCTGAACAGGGAGCTGCGCATGATCGGTCACTTTCTGAAAATCCAGGAGATCAGGTACGGCAAGGTGTTCCGTTATGAGCTGGATTGCGATGAGGCGCTCATGCCTTATTTGATTCCACGAATGACACTTCAGCCGCTGTTTGAAAACATTTTTTTCCATGCCTTCACCGATGGTCAAGGAGAAATACATGTCAAGGTCGAGGAGGATCATGACGAGCTGGTGCTTACGCTTCGCGATAACGGAGCCGGCATCAAGGAGGAGAAACTGACGCAGTTATTCTCGCCGGAGATGAAGCGGAAGGGTCGCGGCGGGCTTGGCGTGCGTAACGCCGACCAGAAATTCAAGCTGCATTTTGGCCCGCTCTATGGACTGAAGGTGCATTCGGTTAAGGGAGAAGGAACAACGATCACCATACGTTGGCCGAAAAAGGAGGAATCTTTCGATGATGAAAGCAGGGAACATTAAGGTGATGATTGCCGACGATGAGAGCATTGTGCGCAAGGGACTCCGCTCCACGGTGCCGTGGGATCGGTTCGGGATGGAGGTTGTGGCGGACAGCCCCAACGGTCAGGCGGCCTGGGAGGCTTTTCTGGAGTTTCGACCGCAGGTCGTCATTACGGATATCGTCATGCCGGAGATGGATGGGATCGAGCTGTCGCGGAAGGTGAAGGAAATCGCGCCGGAAACCCGGATCATTCTGCTCAGCTGCCACCGGGATTTCGAATATGCCCAAGAGGGGATGCGGCTCGGCGCTTCGGGATATCTGCTGAAAACCGCCTTCGAGGACGAAGAGCTTGAAGCGATGCTGGGAAAATTCCAGCGTGAGCTGTCCGATACGCCCGCCTATGGGTACGAGTTGGAAGAACAGGTATCCGCCCATCTGTTTGCTTGGCTTAACGGCCATAGCGACCGTTTCCCTGGAGAGCTCTGTAAGCTCTGCGCCCAAGGGGGGCAGGGGGAGGGCAAGCCCATCTCTTTGTATCTGATCAAGACGGCGGGCTGCAGCGGCAATTGGGAGGGCTTGCTGCAGGAGCAGGGCTCCGAAGAGCCGGGATTGCCCTTCAGCAAGCTGGTGCCGTACGGCGCCGACAGCTGCTATTGGGCCGTACCGGAGAAATATAAGGAAGCGGCGGACGGCCTGCTGGTGGAGATCAAAAGCCGCTGCGGGAAGCTAACATGGAATTGGCGGGGAGGTCTTCAAGACTCGGAGGATGTGCAGAAAGCCTTTCGATCCTTGCACAAGGAAGCCGAGCTGGAACGGGTGTACGGTCTGAGCGGGGAGCATTGGCCGGAGCCGATCCTGCATGCGGTTCATCTGCTGCACGAACATCCCGCGGACGAGTGGTCGGCAGCGGAGCTGGCCCAGAAGGTGGGGCTGAGCCGCAGCCATTTTTCGATCCTGTTCAAGAAAACGGTTGGCGACAGCTTCATCGCGTTCCAATATAAACGCAAGCTCCGCCTCGCTTATGGCCTGCTCCGTGAAACCTCCTTAACGATGCAGGAGATCGCCGAGAAGACGGGGCTCGGAGACAGCAAATATTTCAGCAAATGGTTCAAGCGCTGCACGGGTCAGACGCCAAGTCAATACCGTGCCGAACAAAAAGGCGAATCATTGTAAACAAATGAACACCCGGGGGCGCAAGTTCGAACAAAAATACGATCATCTGCGAATCAGCGCACGTTTTGAACCGCTTTCATTCGAGTTATGATGAAAGCGGTTCAATTCATATCAACTCAATACTTTAGGGGAGCTGACAATATGAAAAAGAAAATGTCATGGATCGCATTGGTTTCGGTTTTGACGTTAATGGGATCCTTGCTGGCCGCATGCGGCGGCAGCGGCGGGACCGGGACATCGAAGGAGCCGGACGGCAATTCATCGGGCGCGGCGACGACGCTTCGCTTCGCTACCTGGGATACGGGAGATGCGCTGAAAATCGAGCAGGAGATCGCCAAGAAGTTCGAGGAATCGCATCCCGGAACCAAGGTGCAGGTGGAGGCTTATGCCGACGGATTCGATCAGAAGCTGGCCGCAGGTTTTGGCGCAGCCAATCCGCCGGACGTGATGTACATGTGGGATTTTCCGACGTATCACCAGTCCCTGGAGCCGCTGGATTCCTACGCGTCCAAGGACGAGGACTTGAACATCGATGATTTTTACCAAGGATTGTTCAACTACGGCAAGATCGAGAATCAGCTGTACGGAATCCCTGCGGGCTTTACGACGCGGGTGGTGTACTACAACAAGAAGATGTTCGACGATGCGGGCATTGCCTACCCGAGCGATGGATGGACCTGGAGCGAGTTCCAGGAAATCGCCCAGAGGCTGACGGATAAATCCAAGAAGCAGTACGGCTTCGGCGTTCGGGCCGAGAACGATACGTATGACCTTCAAGGGTTCGTATGGAGCAACGGCGGTTCCTTCATCTCGGAGGACGGCACAACGATTGAAGGTTACATGAACAGCAAGGAAACGGCGGAAGCCATTCAGATGCTGGGCGATATGCTGAAGAACGGCTCGGCGGTCCTGACCGGAGGCAAAGGGCAGCAGAGTGGGGAGGATATTTTCAAAGCCGGCAAAATTGCCATGTGGGAGAGCGGCATCTGGCCGCTGGAATCCTTCAGGGAAGCCGGAATCGATGTGGGCACGGTGGAGATGCCAGCCTTCGAGGGCAAGCCTGTGAAAGGCGTATTGGCCGAATCCGCGCTGTCCATAGCGAAGGATTCCAAGAACAAGGACCTGGCGTGGGAGTTCATCAAGTTTTACGTATCGGATGAAGCGATCAAAATGCGTGTGGCCGACCTACCGGTTCGGGTCAGCGTGGTCAACGAGCTGAAGAAGGACCAGGATCCGCTCTACAAGCCGTATTACACGATGCTGGAGCGTTCGGACAATACGCCGGCCTTCCTGCTGAATCCGAAATGGAACGAAGTAAACCGCCAGCTCTCGGCAGCCGTGGAATCCGTCATGTTTGGCAGCGATGCCCAGGAGGTTCTGAACCAGGCGGTGAAGGATAGCGAACGCTATTTGAAATAATCGAAGAAAGAAGGTTCGCGAAAATGGCCCACACTCAAGTGCCTTACTCACAACAGCAGACAGCGGCCCCGAAGCGACTTGGACCAAAACGTTGGGGTGGGGCCGTGCCCTACCTCTTCATTTTTCCATGGATATTCGGATTCCTGGTATTCACGCTTGGCCCGCTGCTGTTTTCCCTCGTCATTTCGTTTTTTGATTGGCCGATCGTAGGCCAAGTGACCTTTGTCGGCATCGACAACTATGTGGAGATGTTCTCGAATGATCCGTTGTTCTGGAAATCGCTGCTGGTTACGCTGAAATTCGCGGCTTTGTTTGTGCCGCTGAACATCATCGTGGCTTTGGGACTCGCCATGCTGCTGAATCAGAAGGTAAAAGGGAGCGCGTTCTTCCGCACCGCCTTCTACCTGCCGTCGGTCATTTCCGGCGTAGCCCTCGCCATGATCTGGTCGTGGGTGTACAGCGGGGATTACGGGATCCTGAATTTCTTTTTATCGCTTGTCGGCATCGAAGGCCCGGATTGGCTGAACGATACGAAGTGGTCCCTGGTCGCCATGGTCATTGCAAGCCTGTGGGGACAGGGCTCGATGATGCTTATTTTTCTGGCGGGTCTCAAGGGAATTCCGAAGGACCTGTATGAGTCGGCCTCGATGGACGGGGCGGGCAAGATCAGGCAGTTTTTCAATGTGACCATCCCGATGATCACGCCGACCCTGCTGTTTAACCTGATTACATCCATCATTGCCGCCTTCCAGCAGCTGACGCTGGCACTTCTGCTTACCGGCGGTGGTCCGCTGAAGTCGACGTTTTTCTATGCGATGTACATGTATGAGAATGCGTTCAAGTATTTCAAGATGGGTTATTCTGCAGCCAACGCCTGGTTCATGTTCCTGATCGTGCTGACGCTGACTTTCCTCGTGTTCAAGTCTTCGGAGGCCTGGGTGTTCTATGAGGGCGAGATGAAGACGAAGAAGGCGAAGCCGAAGCGTAACAAAGCAGGCGTACCTGCCGGCAGAGAGGGGCGTTCCGCATGAAAAAAGTAATTACGTACACACTGCTCATCTTGTGCTCCCTGCTGTTCATTGCTCCGCTCTTCTGGGCCGTCACAACGGCGCTTAAGTCGCAGCAGGAGCTGTATCTGTTTCCTCCGAAATGGCTTCCTTCCGTGTGGAGATTCAGCAATTTCGCGGAAGCCTGGAGCATTCAGCCGTTTAACCTGTTTTTGAAAAATACGCTGATCGTGACGCTGCTCTCGACGCTCGGACAGCTCATATCGTGCACGCTGGTGGCATACGGGTTCGCCCGGTTTCAGTTCAAGGGACGGGATGCGCTGTTTCTGATCGTGCTTGCCACCATGATGATTCCGTGGGAAGTGACCATGATTCCGCAGTATATGGAATTCAACTACTTGGGCTGGATCAATACACTCAAACCACTCATCGTACCGTCCTGGTTCGGTTCCGCCTATTTCATCTTCCTGCTGCGCCAGTTCATCATGACCTTGCCGAAGGAGCTGGATGAAGCGGCAACCATTGACGGGGCGGGCAAAATGATGGTTCTGCTGCGGATCATCGTGCCGCTGATGGGACCCTCGCTCATTCTGGTGGCCGTGTTCCATATGATGAGCTGCTGGAACGATTATCTGGGGCCGCTCATCTTCCTGAACGATCAGACGAAATATACGCTGACGCTGGGGTTATCCCAATTCAAGGGCATGCACGGCGTCGATATGCAATCCATTATGGCCATCACCTGCCTGATCTCGATTCCGCCGCTTGCCGTATTTTTCTTTGCGCAGCGTTATATCGTTGGCGGCATTGCCACGACGGGGATCAAGGGGTAAACGGTGCCGGTGATAGAGAGGCATCCAGGATGGATATGCAGCATAATGCAGGATCAGCACATAGAAGTGCGTGTTCGAAAAGTCATGGAAAGATGACTTTTTGAACTACCTCTAGAAGCGAAGCTTAGACCGCTTGGGAAAGGATGGAGAGACATTATGAAGGACCATCGTATCGGCCGCGACTGGGATGACCTAAGCGTGCTGGAACGAAACCGGGTGAAGAGCCGGGCTTATTTCATTCCGTTCGCGGATACGGACGGCGCATTAAGTTATGACAGAGGCAGCTCGGCTTGGTACCAATCACTGAACGGGGTGTGGAAATTCCACTATGCCGAGGAGCCGGAGACTGCTCCTGAAGCATTTTATGAAGAGGATTACGATGTATCGGCCTGGGATGACCTCCCGGTTCCGGGGCACTGGCAGCTTCAGGGCTACGGGCATCCGCATTACACGGACCTGTACTATCCGTTCCCCGTGGATCCGCCGCATGTGCCGAACGCAAATCCGACCGGCAGCTACGTACGCGAGTTCGAGCTTCCGGAGCATTGGGACGGCCAAAAGATTTGCGTCAAATTCGACGGGGTGGACAGTGCGTTTCATGTGTGGCTGAACGGGTCGTTTATCGGCTACAGCCAGGGAAGCCGGCTGACCTCGGAATTCGATGTGACGCCTTACCTGAAGGCCGGGGTAAACAAGATGTCCGTTCGGGTGTATCAGTGGTCCGATGGAAGCTATCTGGAAGACCAGGACATGTGGTGGATGAGCGGCATTTTACGGGACGTGTACCTGATCGCCGAGCCATCGGCGCTTCGCATCAACGACTTCCGCGTAACGACCGAGCTGGATGCGGAGTATCTGAACGCCAAGCTGCAGGTGCGATTGGAGCTGGAAGGAACGGAGTCCGGATCGGTCCAGCTGCAGCTGCTTGATGGAACCGGTGCGGTGGTGGGTTCAGTCGAAAAGGACGTCACACACTCCGCTGCGGAGGATTTTGAGATCGAGGTGGCCGGCCCGGATTTATGGAGTGCCGAGTCACCGGCGCTGTACCACCTGGTGATCATCCTGCAGGATGATCAAGGGGGAACGGTGGAGACGGTGGCGCAGCGCGTCGGATTCCGCTCCATCGAAGTGAAGGATGGACAGCTTCTGGTAAACGGCAAGGCGATCCTGCTTAAAGGCGTCAACCGCCATGACCATCATCCGGATACGGGTCGAACCGTCACCCTGTCCACGATGCTGGAGGATATCCGTTTGATGAAGCAGCACAACATCAATGCCGTGCGGACGGCGCATTACCCGAATGACCCCCGATTCTACGAGCTGTGCGACGTGTATGGACTGTACGTCATGGAAGAGACGGATTTGGAGACCCACGGCTTCGAGCCGCTCGGCAACATTTCCCGCCTTAGCGACGACCCGGATTGGAAGGAAGCCTATGTGGACCGTGTCCGCCGGATGGTGGGGCGGGATAAAAACCATCCGTCCGTGCTGTTCTGGTCCCTCGGCAACGAATCCGGCTTCGGCTGCAATTTCCGCGCGATGGCGGAGTGGTGCCGGGAGAATGATCCGACGAGGCTGATCCATTATGAGGAGGATCGCGAAGCCGAGGTGTGCGACGTGGTGAGCACCATGTATTCCTCCGTCGAGAAGATGGAGGGCTTCGGCAAAATGGCCGATCATCCCAAGCCGCATATTCTGTGCGAATTCGCGCACGCGATGGGCAACGGGCCCGGCGGACTGCGTCCTTACTTCGATACCTTTGAAGCGCATCGCCGCCTTGCGGGCGGTTTTGTATGGGAATGGATCGATCACGGGCTGAGCAGAAGGACCCCGGACGGCAGGAAGGATTATGCATACGGCGGCGATTATGGCGATGTGCCGAACAACAGCAATTTTGTCATCGACGGTTTGGTCCGTCCGGACCGGACGCCTTCGCCTGGACTTCTGGAATACAAAAAGGTCATTGAGCCTGTCCGTATGACGATGCCGAATCAGGATTTGCTGCACATTGCGAACCGCTATGATTTCATTTCGCTGGATCATCTGGAGGCCCATTACCGGGTGTTGGCCGATGGACAGCTTGTCCATAGCGGGGTACTGGAGCTTCCCCGCATCGAAGCAGGCACAAGCGCGGAGCTAAGCCTCCTGGTGGTCTTGGAGCAAGCGACAATCGGCGCGAGTCCTTATGCCGAGCTGTGGCTTGAGGTATCCCTCTCGCTGGCTGCGGACTGCCGCTGGGCGGAACGGGGACATGAGGTGGCGTGGTCCCAGCTTATGCTGCGGGAATCGTCGAAGCCCGAATTCGAGCCAACGGCTGCCCTGCGGCGGGGGCCTCTACAGATTAGCGAGGAGAAGCACAGCCTTCAAGTGAAGAATGGCAGCTTTCAGCTGTCACTCAGCACCCTCCGTTCCGGGTTCCAAAGCTTGTCCATCCATGGCAAAAGAATCACGCTTGGCGGACCGGCGCTGAATTTCTGGCGTCCGCCGATCGATAACGATATGTACGTGCTTCCGGATTGGCGCAAGGCCCATCTGGACCGGCTCTCTGAACGGATCGATCATTTCGAATGGAAGCGACTGGACCAAGACAGCGTGGAGGTGCGCCTTATTTCCCGGATTGCACCGCCGGTATATGATTGGGGCTTCCGCTGCGAAACGACCTATACGATCACTTCCAGCGGTCTAATGATTATGGACGTGAAGGGTAAGCCAATCGGCACGCCGCCCGCCATGCTGCCGAAAATCGGGCTTCAAATGCAAGTCGCGGGCGACATGGAACATGTCCGGTGGTACGGCAGAGGACCTGGGGAAAGCTACCCGGACAGCCTGGAAGCGGGACGGTTCGGGGAATACCGCAGCACGGTGGACGGCTTGTTCACGCCGTATATTTATCCGCAGGAGAACGGGAACCGATCGGATGTCCGCTGGATCTCGCTCGCAGATGGCGCGGGATTGGGACTCCTCGCCGTTGGCGAGCCTGACCTGAATTTCAGTGCGAGCCGGTACACCGATCAGGATGTGGAGTCCGCCGCGCATGCCAGCGACCTTGTTCCGCGCAGCTTCATTACGCTGAATCTGGATTACCGGCAGAACGGACTTGGCAGCAACAGCTGCGGTCCGGCACAGTCTCCAGAGCACTCGCTCAAGCCGGAGCCGTTTTCGTTCCGCATTCTCCTGAAGGCGTACGCTGCCGAGGATACCGATCCGGTAAGACTGAGCCGGCGGATGCGCTCGGAAGCGGAATTATACAAGTAACCGACTGATTTTCATTTCAGATCGTCATCGGATTTTCTGGAGAAGGGGAATAACATGTCCTTTTACATCAAAGACCTGCTGCAGCTGTCTACGGGGGTGCGCCGGTTCCTCATAAGCGAGGCTTTCTATGGTATCGGAATCGGCCTCTATACGCTCGTCCTGAATCTGCATCTGCTCTTCCGGGGGCTTAGGGAAGACGAGATCGGCGCGTTGGTGTCGATGGGCATTCTGATCATGGGCGTGCTCGCCATTCCGGTATCCCTGCTCGCTAACCGGACCGGAAGAAAAAAACTGCTGGTTACCGGCGTATTCTTTATCGCCGCAGGCAATGTGCTGTTTGCCGTCAGCGATGATTTGCTGTGGTTCTATGCCGCTCAAATATTGGTGTCTACCGGCTTGACGCTTGTGGAGACGACGGAGATTCAGCTTCTCTTCCATTATTGCCGTTCCCGTAAGGAGGAGGCCCGTGCATTTTCCTTGATGTTTGCCGTTTTTACGGCTTTCACGGGTCTCGGAACGCTGGCAGCCGGATATATCTCGAAGGGATTTGAAGGAAGCAGGGGTTATGAGGTGTCTCTTCTGCTGACCGGGCTTGTGCTTGTGCTTCACGGCATTATCCGGGCATTCTGGCTGCCTGCCGAGCTCAGGGGCGTGGATGAGGAAGCTGCGGCTGCTTCGCCTTCGAGGGGAATATCCAGGTTAACGGGACCTCTATCCTCCGGGACCTTGTGGCTGTTCGCCGTGTTTACGGCGCTGCTCGGTGGCTGTATCGCGATGACTGGCTCATTCCTGAACGTCATCGTGAAGTTCCGCCTGGATTGGATGGATGACCAGGTATCTTTAATTCTTGCCATCGGCGCGATCCTGCTGTTTATATGCTCACTGATGACACCGTACGTCATGGAGCGGTTCGGTTATAACACGGCTATCATCTCGGTGTTTATCGTTAATATTTTGCTGTTTGCCGCTCTATACATGATTCTCCCCGTATGGCTGTTTGTCGGGCTGTTTCTGCTGCGGGGCGGAGGCGTGACCATGCTGTCCAATTTGCTGGACAGTCTGCTGATGTCGGCTTTCGATGAGAAGGAGCGCAATCTGTACGCCGGCATGCGGTCGGTTTTCCGAAGTTTAGGCTCGTCCGGGGCAACCTTTGTCGCCGGACTGATCCTGGCCAGGCAGGATTATCGGCTCCCCTTTCTGGCTACGGCCGGCGTGCTGCTCCTATGCGGCCTGTATTACGTATGGTGGATTCGTCCGGTCTTATCCAAGAGATTAAACAGCAGCATAGAACCATGAATGTGAAGGGCCGTCTAAAAGGGAAATCCTCTTTTAGACGGCTTTTTTGCCGATTGCAGCATGCTCTTTCATATTCATCTTACGGCGTCGGGTTCACCGCTACAGGCTGAACCCGTATTTGTTCCAGGGAAAGTCTTTAAACATATTGACATCAAAAATTGGTACATGTTTAAATAGAGGAAGTGTTAGCACTCTGCTGTAAAGAGTGCTAAAAAAACCTCGTTCAGATTGGAAAGGAGATTTTTTCATGGCGAAAAAACAGTTTAAAGCTGAGTCCAAACGGCTGCTCGAGATGATGATCAACTCCATCTATACGCAGCGTGAAATTTTTCTGCGTGAGCTGATTTCAAATGCCAGCGACGCGATCGACAAGATTTACTATAAAGCACTGACCGACGACAACTTGACCTTTAATAAAGAAGATTACTACGTTAAGATTACTGCAGATAAAGCCAACCGCACGCTGACCATTACCGACACGGGGATCGGGATGACCAAGGAAGACCTGGAGAATAACCTCGGCGTCATCGCGAAGAGCGGTTCCCTTGCATTCAAGAGTGAGAACGAAGCGAAGGACGGCCACAATATTATCGGCCAGTTCGGCGTAGGCTTCTACTCCGCTTTCATGGTGGCCGATGTTGTTACCGTAACCAGCAGAGCCCTCGGCAGCGACGAAGCATTCAAGTGGGAATCCGAAGGCGCGGACGGATACACCATTACACCGGCCGAGAAGGATGCTGTCGGAACCGAGATCGTGCTGAAGATCAAGGAGAACACGGAAGACGATCAGTATGACGAGTACTTGGAAGAATATCGCCTAAGAGCGATCATTAAGAAGTACTCGGACTTCATCCGTTATCCGATCAAGATGGACGTGAAAACGCAGCGTCCGAAGGCAGATGCCGAGAACGAATTCGAGGAAGTTCAGGAAGAGCAGACCATTAACAGCATGGTGCCGATCTGGCGTAAGAATAAAAGCGAGCTGACCGACGCGGATTACGAGAATTTCTACAATGAGAAGCGTTATGGCTTCGATAAACCGCTGAAGCACATTCATGTCAAGGCAGACGGAGCCGTTGTATACAACGCGATTTTGTTCATTCCCGAGAATACGCCGTTCGATTATTACACCAAGGAATACGAGAAAGGGCTGGAGCTCTATTCCAACGGCGTCCTGATCATGGACAAATGCGGCGACCTCCTGCCGGACTACTTCAGCTTCGTGAAAGGGATGGTCGATTCCGAGGATCTGTCGCTGAACATCTCCCGCGAGATGCTCCAGCATGACCGTCAGCTGACGCTGATTGCAAAGAACATCAAGAGCAAAGTGAAAAGCGCGCTGCAGGGCATGATGAAGGACGAGCGGGAGAATTACGAGAAGTTCTTTGCATCCTTCGGCAGAGGCTTGAAATTCGGCGTCTACAACGATTACGGCATGAACAAGGAAGATCTTCAGGATCTGCTGCTGTTTACTTCCTCCAAGGAGAAGAAGCTGGTCTCCCTGGATGAGTACGTGTCGAGAATGCCGGAAGATCAGAAATATATCTATTATGCTTCCGGGGATTCCATCGACCGGATCGAGAAGCTCCCGCAGACGGAAATGGTGCTCGATAAAGGTTATGAAATTCTGTACTTTACTGACGATGTCGATGAGTTTGCAATCAAGATGCTCATGAAATACAAGGAGAAGGAATTCAAGTCGGTATCCAGCGGCGATCTTGGCCTTGATTCCGAAGCGGACAAACAGGAGAATGAAGCTGAAGATAACGACAATAAGGAGCTCTTTGAAGCCATGGGCAGTCTCTTGGCTGGCAAGGTGAAATCCGTCAAAGCCTCCAAACGACTGAAATCCCATCCGGTATGCCTGTCCACGGAGGGCGATGTCTCGATCGAGATGGAGAAAATATTGAAGGCGATGCCGAACGGACAGGATATCCAAGCCGACAAGGTGCTGGAGATTAACACGAACCATGAAGTATTCCAATCCCTGAAGACGCTGCAAGCCGATCAGGATAAGCTGAAGCTCTACACGAATCTGCTGTACAATCAGGCGCTGCTGATCGAAGGCTTGCCGATTGCCGATCCGGTGGAATTTACGAACGATATTTGCAAAATCATGGTGTAACCGTCGTAGCTAAACTCGTGCGATGATAACAAAAACAAACCCGATCCTCTGGTAAGGTACCAGAGGATCGGGTTTGTTTGTTTCTGCATATCACCTGAACACGGTACGGCTCGTTACACCACGTCCGCGGCAAGATCCGATAACAATCCGTTCTCGGGCGCCATACTCAAGAGGTCATATACCGATATGGGGAACATCGGAAAGCCGACACAGTATGGCGAGATGGCATATAGCGGATAGAAGATAACCAGGGACTTATCCGCCAGATAGAAGTCCTGATTCGGCGAAACGGTAACCGGACGGCTCTCCAGCACGGGCATGCCGCGTTCCTTGATCTGACGGTTTACTTCGGCGGCCAGGACGGCTTGATAGCTGGAGTCTGGACGGAACAGGTCGGATAAAGCGTAGGATTGTCCGTTAGCCGTGGAAAAGGTCAGTCCTTTTGTCACCGTATACCCGTGCGCCATATGCTCGGAGTAGGTGTAGTTGGTCAGCACGAGGCTAAGAATGCCGCGCTCGTTCGTTTTAATCTCAAAGGTGGCTGTCGTTTGCGGGTTGGTGCCGGTCTGAACCTGCTGCTGTTCACGCTGCATATCCTGAATTTGAAGAATAATGGCCCGGTTGATGGCTTCTTCTGCTCCAGGATTCATGAGGCCGTATACCTGCGGATAATGAATCACGAGACCGGGTGCCGTATGCGTGAGGGTATGGATGTTCACCGGCGGTACATATTGCGCCATGCGTACCATCGCTCCAATCTAACATTAGATACGTTAGCCTGTTCGGAAGCGGGCGCGGAGGTTACGAAGCCTGGAGGGTCGGGAAGTTCGGAACCTCGTAGGCTGGCGGGCTTTGAAGCTTGGAAGCTTGGTTGGAAGCTCGATCACCCCTGCGGAACGGCTTTCGGGCAGACAGAACGCTCTTATGCGGCGGTTCCGGTCCGCGGCGTGTTTGCCTGAAATCGGATATCCTTCACTCTTTGTCTGCAACGCCGGACGTAAGCAGTCTTCTTACAAAGATCGTGAATATGACTAAGGAAACGGCAGCCGATGCAGCCGTAACCGTAAACAGATATGCATAGCCGATACGCTCGGAGACCAGGCCTAACAGGATGGCACCAAGTCCAATGCCGAGATCGAATGCCGTCATGAACGAGGCGTTGGCTGCGCCTCTCCGGTTCTCCGGAGCAATGCGCAGGGTGGCTGCTTGTAGAGCGGGCTGGGCCGAACCGAAGCCGATACCGTACAGAATGGCGGCTGTAATCAGTCCGGGCAATCCGTTCGACAGGCTTAAGACGATCAGAGCCGCCGCCGTTACGACAAGGGACGGAATGATGACAGCCGCTTCACCGAAACGGTCCGACAGCTTCCCGGCAAAGGGCCTGATCAAGGTAAGAGCGACGGCGTACACCAGGAAAAAGGTTCCCGGATTGACCCGGATGGACTCGGCAAACAACGGGAGAAAGGTCGTAATTCCCCCATAGGCGACGGCCAGGAAAAAGATGGCGACCGTGACCGGGAGAACGGATTTCTCGACCAACTGAATTCGCCCTGCCGAAGGTTTGGCTTGATAAGGGGCTCTGGTCATGTAGGCAAGTATGAAGGCAATCAGAGAGAGCCCGGTAGCGACAAGAAACAACGTCCGAAACGAATACCCGCTGACGATAAAAGTACCCAGCATGGGGCCGATGGCCATCGCAACCGTCATCGCCATACCGTACCAGCCCATGCCTTCCCCACGACGGGAGGTCGGAATTAAATCCGTAATGACCGTTCCGATGGAGGTTGTCGAGAAAGCCCAGCTCGCGCCGTGCAGGATCCGCAGCGCAAGCAGAAGCAGAATGCTGCCAACCCAATCGTAGAGATACATCGAGAGAACAAAGAAGATAAGACCCCATACGTAAAAAGCTCTTCTGCCGTACCGATCCACCAATCCCCCGACCATCGGGCGAAAGACCACAGCCGTCAGCGTGAACGCACCGGCCGCCAATCCCACCTGGGTTTCGGAGCCGCCTAAATGCTTGATATACAGCGGAAGCGTGGGCAGCAGCAGATAGAAGCCCGTAAACAGAAACAACATCCCGACCGTCATCTGAATAAACGGCTTCGTCCATAAACGTTCCATCCTATATCCCTCCTTATATCCAATGTATAAAACGCTTGAACGCTAGTCCTCTTCGGAATTGACAGCCGCCATTTCTTTCTTGATCCACTCGATATTCGTCATTCCCATCTGCTTCCGGTGATCCAGCACCCTTAGCAATTGAAGTCGCTGTTTCTCAGGCTCAGGTTTATAAAACGTGAGCTCCGCTTCAAAGTCCGTCACATGTTTCAGGTTGGTCTCCAGATAAATCAAATACTGCTCTAGACAATCGAGCCGAACCTTCTTCGGTACATACCTGAAATACACCATTTTGAAATGGAATATTTGCTCCGTATCCATGTTGTATTCCAGCGGTTTCTCCATGAGCTCGAGAAACTTCTTCCGTCCGGAATCGGTAATCCCGTAGATTTTTCGGGGGCGTTTGCCTCCGCCGGATTCGTCCAGACGAAGATGGATCCACTCGTGATCCACCATCCGGGAGAGCAGGGGATATAACGTTCCGGAACTGATCTGGCGGTAAGGCCCGCCTGCATTTTTAAGGATCTCTTGAAGCATGTAACCGTGTTTATCTCCGGTCATCAATTCACCCAGAACAAAAATCTCATACATATGGCTCCTCCTAAAATATGTCGATACGATATAAATATATATCGTATCGACATAAATAAGCAATGCCTGAAAGTGAATTTCTGCAATCGATTTTCAAACTACGGTCAACCGTTGGCAGATATTCGATTAGATTATGCGATAGGTGAAGAGAAGCAAGGGGGAGTGATTTGGTTATGGTTTTAAATACCAGCCTGGAGAGGAGCAGTCAGTGAAGCCGACCCCAAGAGGATCGGCTGGAAGAATGCAAACAGGAAGGAGGAAGCAGAAGCCAAATGTAACATAAGGTATACATAAGGTATTTGGCAGACACGAATCCGATGTGGGCATCAGGGGGGAGACAGATGCGTACGATATGCGAACAATACCCGGCGCTTCATTCCAGGTGTGCTTTTTTCGTTTACATTCCACCTGCGTTTTTCCCGTGACTTTCATCAGGCTGTCCGTTGACCTTGTCGACATAATCCAAATGTTGAAACCCCCAGGTGCACATGTCGGTGAGTACGCTGTCCAAGCTCTTTCCATGCTCCGAGATGGAATACTCCACCTTGGGCGGAATCTCCTGATATACCTTGCGTACGACCAGCCCATCCTGTTCCAGTTCACGGAGCTGATTCGTGAGCATGCCTTGGGTCACACCCGGAAGCAGCCGCCGGAGTTCCCCGAACCGTTTGGTTCCGTCTTGGAGCAGTATAAACAGAATCAGCGGCTTCCACTTGCCGCCGATTAGTTGCAGTGTGGTCAGGATGCCGTCAGTGTTAGGCCGTTCATGATCGGTTGTTCTCATATTCTCATCTCCCATAGGAAGTGTGCCATCGGTCTTTGTTCATTTGATGTTAGTAATGTAGCACAGTATTCGGTTAAAACCCAGTACTATTCTTCTTCGTACTTAGTACGTTTTATCGTACTATGCATGGGAGGAATAGGTACGCTAAAACCGACTAAGTACATAAAAAGAGCGTACTTTTCAACGAAACCGATCCGAAACATAATGGGGGTGTCAAACAAACCAAATGAGACAGGAGAGACCTGAATATGAAAATCATGGTGATTGTAGCTCATCCGAATTTAGACAACTCGCGTGCGAATCGAGCGCTGATGGAGCACAGCGGGCTGTATGCGAATGGAAATGTAGATGTCCGGGATCTTTACAAGGAATATCCGGACTGGAATATCGATATCGAGCGTGAGCAGCAGCTTCTTCTTCAGTATGATCGGGTGGTGTTCCAGTTCCCTTTTTACTGGTACAGCTGTCCGCCCCTGCTGAAGAAATGGTTCGATGACGTGCTGATCTTCGGCTGGGCGTTCGGACCGGAAGGCAACAGCCTGAAGGGCAAGGAATTTATGCTGGCCACGACGGCAGCAGGCACGGAACATGAGTATCAGGCAGGCGGGGACAATTGGTACACCGTCAGTGAGCTGCTGCGCCCGATTCAAGCCACGTTGGACCGGTGCAAAGTCCGTTATTTGCCGGCCTTCGCGACTTATAACGTGGAGCGGGTAAGCGATGAAACCCTTCAGGCGGAGGCCGACAGATATGCCGATCAGGTTCTAGCACCTGCAGCTGAAAGTCGATACTAAGGCATGCTTGAACAGAAGCTGATAGAACGTTGGCACTTGTCGGCTGAAAACATTCAGTGCATGATAGAGTTATATATGACATGACCTGAAGCAGTGTCTATGGGGTTTTAGGCCAGCCCATTACGGGTTGGTTCGAAGCGGCTTCATAGCACATGCTTACAAAACTTGCAGGAGAATCCTTCATGACGATTGATGAAGCCATTCATTTGGAGTCCTACGACAAGCAGTGGGCGGATCGGTTTAGCGACGAACACCAGACGTTAATCAGGGAGATCGGCCCTTATACGGCCGCCATCGAACATTTCGGAAGCACATCCGTACCGGGGATGACGGCCAAACCCATTATCGATATTCTGGTTGGCGTAGAGAACACTCAGCAGGCGAATGAAATCATCCCCAAGCTGACCGCTATGGGTTATGAGGACTTAGGCGAAGCGGGGATCCCCGGCCGTTTATATCTCCGCAAAAGAGGTAGGCATGCCTATAACGTTCATATTGTGTCATACCGTGGCGACATTTGGAATCATAACATCATGATCAGGGAGTACTTGCGAGCACATGCGGTGGAAGCCGACCGTTACAGCGAGATCAAACGACGGATCGTTACGCAAGGGACCCGAACCCTGCTCCAATATTCCAATGAGAAAAATGCATATATAGAGCAGCTTCTTGTCAGAGCCAAAGCATGGATGAACGGGAGAACAAGCTGAATAAGATCCTGCCCGTCTCATCCTCCATTCATGGCCTTGCACTGCTTTCGGTACGCCGAAGGGGTGAGGCCATGAAATTTTTTGAACGTCTTGCTGAAATGGACATAGTCCGAGAAGCCGACGCGGTAGGCCGTTTCCTGGGCGGAAAGCTCAGATTCCGCCAGCAATTCCCTCGCTTTTTCCATGCGGACCTGCACCAGGTATTTCACGAAGTTCATATTCGTTTCGCTCTTGAAGGTACGGCTTAAATACGTGACCGACATTCCCACTGAATCAGCCACCTCCTGTAAGGACAAATCCTCCATCGCATAATTCTCTTCAATGTATCGTTTGGCTTTCTGAATATTGTGGCGAGACCCTAGATTTCGGGAGCCCTTAATCAACGCCAGCATTTCCTTGACCTTATCCTGTATTTGACTGTTGCAGGCCAGGGGATCGTCCTGTGGCCATTGATCCTCGCCGATGTCCATCGCAAGAAGCAAACCGCGTTCTTCAAGAGCAGACAGCAGATCCTGCAGCAGCATATGGGCGTATCGCGACAAGCTCACTTCTTCCGGTCCCCTCGTCTCAAAAAGGGTCATGATCTCGCGGATTTGCTCCAATGCTCCCTGCTCATCGGCAGAATACAGCAGCTCAGCGAGCCTTGCTTTATAGCGCTGCTGCGCAAGCGTCCATTCCGTTTGCCTGGAGAATCGCGCTTTCCGGTTATCCAGCTCCCTGTAGGCACGTTCCAGCGTTGTATGGAACTGCGCCGGGTCGATGGGCTTCAGCAGGAAATCCGAAACGCCATAGCGCAGGGCCTGGCGTGCAAATTCGAAGTTGTCGTGGCCCGACAGGATAATAAAATGCATCTGTGGATGGGATTCTCTGACACGGCGGATAAATTCCAATCCATCCATTTCAGGCATGCAAATGTCGGTCACGATAATGTCGGGCCGGCTATTCTCCAGCATTTGCAGGGCTTCAACCCCGTCTTCGGCTTCGCCGGTGACCGCAATTGGAAGACCAGACCTCTCAACAAGCTTTCGCAAACTTAAATGAATGGCGTATTCGTCATCAATCATCATGATCCGGTACATGGTGTCCCTCCTCGCTAGTCCTATACGGCAGTCTGATTTCAAATATGGTGCTTTCCAAAGGAACGGAATCGACAAGGTGCAGGCCATACTCGGCACCGAAGGTAAGCTGAAGCCTTTGATGCACGTTCAAGAGACCGATGCCGCTGGTGGATTCCTCCCCGTTGTTACGCAGCATGCTTTCACCCGGCTTCTCGCGGGTTTGCAGGATTCGCCTGATCTGCCGCAGCGTTTCCGCCGTCATGCCAATCCCCTTGTCCCGGATGATGATGGCAAAATAGTCCGCCTCCGCACGGGTGCTTATCCCGAGGTAGCTCGGCTTCTTGCCTCGGTATCCGTGGATGAACACATTCTCCACAATCGGCTGCAGCGTAAGCCTGACGGCGTTCACGCGATCCAGGTCCCGTTCGTTCACGTCCATATCGATTTGGAGCCTGCGGAAACGGGCGCTTTGAAGATCGAGATAATACTGGACATGCGTCATCTCCTCCCGCAGCGGCACAACGGATCCGGCATGGCCGATATTGTAACGGAACATGTGGGCCAGCGCCCGCGTCATGCGACTGATTTCCATATGATCGTCCGCGATGGCATATGAATTAATAATCTCCAGTGAATTGTACAAAAAATGCGGGTTGATGTGGGACTGCATGGAGCGGAGCTCGGATTCCTTCTGCTTGATTATGAGCTCCCGTTCCTTCAGCTGGGAATCCTGGACCTCCCGGATCAGCCGCTTCAGCTCTCCCGTCATGCTGTAAAAGCTCTGGAATACGGCGGTCATTTCATTGTTCCGGAACCGATTCATTGTGGTAGGAAGCACAAAATCGCCCCGCTCGACGCGGGCCATCAACTTCTGGAGCATGGAGAGCGGCTTTGTCAAAGACAAAGAGAATCCGCCCACGAGCGCCAATGCAATGATCATGAGAACAGCTGCGGCCGCAAGCGAGTAATTACGCTGGGTGATCAAACCGCCGATGAGATTGTTCAGCGGCAGGTCGGCGACGACCGTCCAGCCGGTGATCTGCGAGCGTTCATGCAGGACCATCTTTTCGGTGCCCGAAGCTGCATCTTGATGCCGGAAGAAGGAGGAGTCCCGGTTTTGAATACGCGTTAACAGCCCCGATTCAACTTGCGTTCCGACCCGACTCGGATCCGGGTGGTAAATCATCTGCCCATCCTTACCCATGATCCAGACGTCAAAGCCGCCCAGCGAATCGTTAGAGCAGATGGCTCCGATTTGCTTCAGATTGAGGTCGACAATCAATAAGCCTTTATAGAGAAAGGAAGAATTGTCATACAGCTTTCGGGCCACGGTAAGGGCTGGCGTGTTTCCTACCCGGCTGAGGCCGATGATTTGAAAATCGTTGAATTGATCCAGCTGGGCTTGAAAGGATCGGTTGCGTTTGCGGATTTCACTCATATCGAGCAGCCCCGGCGCGCTTTCGTAATCGGTAATTTGCCGCTTGTTCTCGGCGACGAGCGAGATTCCGATAATGTCGGACCTGCCGTAGATCATCTGGGCAAACAAGTCGTCCTCCACTTTTTTGGCAAGCTGAAAGTACGCATAGGGAGTAAGCTGGGTAGTTGAGAGAAATTGCTGGATCTGCGGGTTGTGGATAAAGGGATAGGTGGAATTCTCCAGATTGGATATGTAAGAATCCAGCGAGACGTTGGTTTGCTCGATGATACGCTTGTTGGCGCCTGCGGCAAACTGTTCAATCGCTTCGGTAGACGACTGGTACCAGAAGCTGCCGAGCAGAAAGAAGGGGAGGCCAATGAATAGGATGATCAGAACGAACAATCGTTGGTTAATGGTCAGATTACCGGTGGAAACGCCTTGGATGTTCATCGCTCTTCCGCCTTCCTCGCATTGAAGTAGAGAATGTAAGGAACATTGTAGCAAAAAAACACAAGTTGTAAATAAAAAAACATGATGCCGCAGCAAGAAATCACAAGTGGGCTAAGAAAGCACATGGGCGCATTCGGTCGTTATCAACTACAATCTCATTAATCCATTTCAATCAATCAGGGGGCGAGGATTTGTGAAAAAGAGAAAAGGGTTCTACAGCTGGGTAACGGCCTTATTGCTTATATCCATCATTGTAAGCGGATGCGGGAATGCCAGCGAAGGTAAGGACGGCACTGCATCTCCGGGCACCGGGGACGAGGAAGGGAAGAAGGTAGAAATCCTGCTCGGATATTATTCCAGCGACAGCTCCGATGCCAAGATGAAGGAGCTGATTGAACAGTTTGAGAAACAGCATCCGAACATTACGGTGAAGACGCAGAGCGCGCCATACGGGCAGTTCTATCAGAAGCTGGATACGCAGATCGCGGCGGGCCAGGCGCCGGACGTATGGCTGTCCGACGGCGTCTACGTCATGAAATACGCCCAGCGGGGCGCAGCTAAGGATCTGACGGATTGGATCGCAAGGGACCTGAAAGCCGACGAGTACTACGGCCTCGATTTCAACAAGGACGCGGACGGGCGCTATTGGGGCGTGCCGCAGGGCATTCAGGTCGGCGTGCTGTTTTATAACAAGGAGCTGTTTGATAAAGCGGGCGTAGCGTATCCTTCGGATGAATGGACCTGGGAAGACCTGAAATCGTCGGCAGCCAAGCTGACGGTGGATGCCGGTGGAAAAACGGCCGAGGATAGCGGGTTTGACGCTGCGAGCGTGAACCAGTTCGGACTTACGTTCTTCAGCATTACCGAGGGCTGGTTCTCCGTGATGAAATCCTACGGCGGCGGTGCCCTTGACGAGAAGGCCGAGAACTCGATCATCAATTCCCCTGAGAACAAGCAGGCGTTCGAATGGATGGTGGACGGCATGCAGCGCGGCATCATTACCGATCCGGTTGACCTGAAGAGCTTCCAGAGCAATACCGCCGTGTTCCCTAGCGGATCGGCCGCCATGCGGATCGGCATCTATGCCCGGGTGCAGGCAGCGAATGAAGCCGGTCTGAATTACGATGTGACGCTGCTGCCGAAGGGACCTGACGGCAAGCGGGTATCCCCGGTCATCGCCAACTCGTGGGTGATTAATCAGAAGTCGAACGATGAGAAAGCGGAAGCTGCCTGGGAGTGGATTAAATACTGGGCTACGGAAGACGATGTACAGAAGCAGTGGACTGAGCTTGGGGAAGCTGTGCCCGTGAAAAAATCCGTAGCGGAATCCGAAGTGTTCCTCAAGGCGGGAGAGCAGCCGGCAAACCGCCAGGCATTCCTCGATAGCCTGGAGTTCGCACAGACGCTCGACAATAACGCGGTCTGGGAAGAATGGGTGGGCAAATTCAACGAACATGCCGAGCGTGCCTTCCTGGGCGATGCAGCCATCGATCAGGCGTTAAGCGAGGCGGACGCAGCCGTTCAGTCGGTCCTCGATGATTTTTATAAAAAATAAAACCAAGGGTGGAAGAAAGGCGGGAGTGAAATGGACAATACGCTAAATGACAATGCAGCACTCAAAGCCGATCCGATGCCGCACGGAAAGCCCGCCCGAAAACGGAAATGGGATCATGAGGGGAGATGGGGGCTGCTCATGGCCTCCCCCTATCTTCTCCACTTTATCATTTTTGTGGCGGGTCCCCTCGCCGCATCCCTGTACTTCAGCTTTTCCGATTACGATATGCTGAATCCGCCCGAGTGGAGTGGATTGGATAATTTCCGGCGAATGGCCGAGGATTCGATGTTCTGGCGTTCCCTGTGGAATACCCTGTATTTTGCGGTTCTGTTCGTGCCGCTCCAGACCTTTCTCGCGCTCGTGCTGGCTGTTGCGCTAAACCAGCGTTTGAAAGGGCTTAAATGGTTTCGGATGGCCCACTTTATCCCGGTGATCTCCTCCTGGACCGTCATCCTGTATGTTGCCGACGCCGTATTCAATCCTCGCTTCGGTCTGGCGAATACGCTGCTTGCCAAGCTGGGGCTGGAAGGGCAAGGCTGGCTGCAGGACCCGAAGCTGGCCATTCCGCTGCTTGTTTTCATTGCGGTTTGGAAAGGGATCGGTTATATCATGGTCATTTATCTGGCGGGGCTACAGAGTGTTCCCGGGGATCTGTATGAAGCCGCGGAAATCGACGGTGCAGGAGCCCTGCGCAAATTCCGCTACATTACGGTTCCGTTGATCTCGCCGACGACCTTCCTGGTTGTCATCATGAGCACGATTTCCACTTTCCAGGCGTTTGAACAGATTTATGTACTAACCGGCAGGGGCGACATCAGCTCGGCTGGAGGTCCGAATAACTCCAGCTTGGTCATGATGCTGTATTTATATCGCGAAGGGTTCACGTTTATGAGGATGGGTTATGCTTCCGCCATTGCTTGGGTGCTGTTCATGATCCTGTTCCTGCTGACGCTGATACAGCTAAGGGCTCAGAAGAAGTGGGTGCACTATGACTGATCAAGCGGTCAGGATGGAACTGCAGATTTGGAACCGCATCGGGGGAAGGAGGAGCCGCAAATGAGAAGAAAGCTGCTGGGAAAAAGTATCGGTTATGTGCTGATCGGGATCAGCTCGCTCATCATGATCGTGCCGTTTCTGTCGGCGCTCATGAATTCATTGAAAACCTATAAGGAATATACAACGGTTCCGCCACGCTGGATTCCCGAGGTATTCCAATGGTCCAATTACGCCGAGGTGTTCCGGCTTGGGAATATTGGCGGTTACACGCTAAACAGCATCTTCGTGGCCGCATTGTCCGTCATCGGCGCATTAATCTCTTGCTCGATGGTCGGTTACGCGTTCGCAAGACTGCGCTTTCCGCTGAAAAGTGCGCTGTTCGTGATGGTGCTGGGAACGATGATGATTCCGGCGGTGGTCATCATTATCCCGCATTTCATCATTTTTAATAAGTTGAACATGCTGGATACGCTCACGCCGCTGTGGATTATCGAATGGCTGGCTCAGCCGTTTGGGATTTTCCTCATGCGACAGGCTTTTATGAATATACCTAAAGAGTATGAGGAAGCGGCCAAAATGGAGGGCTGCAATCCGTTCCAGATTTATCTGCGGATCTTCATTCCGATGGCCAGGCCTACGCTGGCAACGCTGGCGATCTTTACGTTCATGGGCAAGTGGAACGAGATTCTGACGCCTGTCATTTATTTGACCTCGAATGAGAAGTATACGCTGCCCATCGGCATTCTCTCCTTATCAGGCCAGTGGACCGGCAATGAACAGCTTATGATTGCAGCCGCACTGGTCAGCCTGGTTCCGATTCTGCTGGTATTCCTGTTTGCCGAGAAATATTTTGTGCAGAACCACAATATGGCCGGGATTAAATAATGGAACGTTACTATCGGCCCGGGAAGGGTCATGTCTGTGAAGGAAAGGATGAAAGACGAGATGAAAATAGCGGCATTCAGCGGATCACTCATCGATTACAGCATCCATGAAGCGATGTCGATTGCGGCCGAACTTGGTTTTGACGGGATCGAAATCGCCTGCCGCGAACCACATTTGAGCCCGGAGGCATCGCTTCCGCGGGTCCGCGAAATGAAGGCACTTGCGGATGGGCACGGTATGGAGATTCCGGCATTGGCAGGTTACATGGGTCATTTCTCGACAAGCGGTGATGCCGAATGTGCCGAGGCCTATGATCAGTTTATGGGCCTGCTTGAACGCGCGGTGATGTTGGAGGCGGGCATGATCCGGATCTTTCAGGGAGGTCCGAACGCCTTCCTGGCGGAAGATTATCATTATGCCAAGGCGGCTTTCTGGATTCGGAAATGCGCGGAGGAAGCCCGCGCGGCGGGAAAACGGATCGTGCTGGAGATCCACAACCAGAGCCTGGTGGAGACGACGGAAAGCGCACTGCGGTTGCTGGATTTGATCGGCGACGATCAGGTTGGCCTGATTCATGATGCAGGAAATATGTACATCACGGACACGGAATTTGGGGGAAAATCGGTCCGGCGGCTTGGAAGCCGGTTGTTTCATGTGCACATCAAGGATGAACGGCGGATCGGCCAATTGGGCGCGCCGGGAACGTTCAAGAATTTGACTCGTCACGGGGAAGAATTCTTCCTGCAGTGCCGCCTGGGTGAGGGAGAAGTGGATCACGGCGGGCTGCTCAGGGGACTTCGGGAACAGCGGTACGCGGGTTGGCTTACGCTGGAATGTGCAGCTCCCTATCCGCCGAAGGAACGGCTCGCTTATGATCTAAGGGTCATCCAGGAGTGGCTGCAGGCAGTGGAGGTGTCAACCGGATGAGCGGAAAAGCACGGAAATTTGGAATCATCGGCTGCCAGCATGCCCACATCGGCATGTTTATCGAGGAGATGCTGGCACTGGGCTACGAATGTGTAGGAGTATACGAACCGGACAATCAGCCGTTAGCCCGCACCCTCGCCGACCGGTACGGCCTGGAGCTGACGGGGGAACGTGAGTCGATGCTGGCAGACGAAGGCGTAGGAATCATCGGCTGCGCGGCCATCAATGATGAGAAGATGGACGTCATAGAGCTGTGCGAGCTGCACGGCAAACCGATCATGATCGACAAGCCTGCCGTGACGGACCGGGCGGGGCTAACCCGGCTGCGCGGCGTTCTGGAGCGTGGAAGAATCGAGGTAGGCATGCTGCTGACCGAGCGCTTCCGTCCATCCCTGCATACCGTTCATCGGATGATCCGGGAGGGTGAATTGGGGGACATCGTCCATATCTCGATGCGCAAGCCGCATCGGCTGAATCCGGAATCCCGTCCTTCCTGGCATTTTGACAAATCGCAGTCCGGCGGCATCATCAACGATCTCTTCGTGCATGACTTCGATCTGTTAAGGTGGCTGACGGGCCGGGAAGTCGAGACGACTTCCGGTTATCTGGCGAAGCATATGCTGCCTGAATACCCGACCTTCTATGATGCGGCCGGCGTGCAGGTATTTATGGCTGGCGGCATAACGGCACAGCTTTACGCGGACTGGCATACACCTGCCGGCAGCTGGACTTGGGGAGACGGCCGGATATTCATTACGGGGACGCGCGGCATTGCCGAAATTCGGCTGGAAGGCGATCCTTTGCTGTCCAGCGATGAGGTTGTGCTTGTTATCACCGATCAGGAGCTGCGTTCTATGCCTTTGAAGCCGCCGCCGTTCTCCCTTTCGCAGGATTTTCTGAACCGGGTGAATGGAGAAGCGGGCGTGATCACGCATGACGATATTTACAAAGCCTCGGAGGCGACGGTGATAGCCGATGAGGAAGCACGGATCCTGATTCGGGAATAGGGAAAGCATGCGGCTTTGCTGCAAACTGAACGTAACGAGGAGGCGTAGGATACATGACGGAGGAAACATTGCCGGTTCGATTCGGGATTATCGGCTGCGGGATTATTGCTGACATTCATGCAAAGAGCATCATGAACACGGAGGAAGCCGTGCTGGCCGCCGTATTCGATACAAAACGGGAATCTGCGGTCAAACTGACTGCAACGTACGGAGGAGATATCTGCGACACCTTGGAAGAACTGCTGGCACGCGAGGATATAGAGGTAGTCTGCATCTGCACGCCAAGCGGTATGCATGCAGAGCAGACGGCGATGGTTGCCCGGGCGGGCAAGCATGTGCTGGTGGAGAAGCCAATGGCGATCCGGCTTGACGATGTCGAGCGCATGATTGAGGTATGCACGGAGAATGGGGTGCTCCTGGCAACCGTCTTTCCAAGGCGTATGTCCCCGCAGGCCCGATATGCCCGCCAGGTCATTCAAGAAGGGCGCCTCGGGAAGCTCAGCTTATGCTCGGCGTATGTCATGCTGTACCGAGATCAAGCCTACTATGACAGTGCAGGCTGGCGCGGGACCTGGGCGATGGATGGCGGCGGAGCGATGATGAATCAGGGAATCCACACGGTGGATATGCTGCAATGGCTCGTTGGGCCCGTTGCGTCCCTGTCCGCGAAAGCCAAGGCCGTGCTGCGCAATATCGAAGTCGAAGATACCGTTATCGCCGCGCTTGAATTTGTGAACGGTGCGCTCGGCGTCATGGAGATCACGACGACAGCCTGCGACGGGAAAGGGCAGCGGCTGGTCATTCATGGCGAGAAGGGCACGCTTGTCATCGAAGAAGATACGATTGTATCCCTTGAGATCGATGGCGAACAAGTTCAGCTGCCTGAATTCGAACCGTTTAAAGTTATACCTGACGGCCACCGCCTGCAAATTCAAGATATGGCGCTTGCCGTTCGCGAAGGCCGCGAGCCTGTCGTCACCGGGAAGGACGGTCGGCATTCATTGGAGATTATTCTCGGCACCTACGAGGCTTCCCGGCAGCGCAAGGAAATTCAACTACAGACCGGAACGCCGGTGTTGTAAGGGCTGGAGGTGACTTTATGAAGACTGGGCAAAGCATAAAGCCTGTTATTGAAAGAGTTCAAGATCAACTGAAGGTCCGCGTTTATGACCAGCGCGAAGCGATGGGAAAAGCGGCGGCCGCCGATATCCGCGCGGCCATACAGCGCCTTCTGACCGAGAAAGAGCGCATTCGCATCGTCTTTGCGGCTGCCCCGTCACAGAACGAATGCCTGGCGGCGCTGGTTCAATCGGAAGGATTGGACTGGAGCCGGGTCACGGCTTTTCATATGGATGAATACATCGGCCTTCCTTCGTCTGCGTCTCAGCGGTTCGGGAACTTTTTATCCCGGCAGCTGTTTGATCGGGTATCTCCGGGGGAGGTTCATTTTATCGACGGCATGAATGATCCTGAAGCGGAGTGCGACAGATACAGCCGATTGGTAACTGCCGAGCCGATCGATATGGTAGTCCTGGGCATTGGCGAGAACGGGCATATCGCCTTCAACGATCCGCCCGTTGCCGATTTTGCCGACCCGTTATGGGTGAAGCGGGTCAGGCTGGACGAGGCTTGCCGCCTTCAGCAGGTGAATGACGGCTGCTTTGCGAGCTTGGAAGAGGTCCCGGAATACGCGCTTACGCTCACTGTTCCGGCGTTAATGTCAGGTGCCCATCTGTTCTGCGTCGTTCCGGGTGCAACCAAGCGGGCAGCGGTTCAAAGGACGCTGCACGGCGAGATAAGCGAGGCCTGTCCCGCCAGCATTCTTCGGCGGCATCCGGATTGCACGCTGTACGTGGACCTGGAGTCGTATGGGGAAATCCGGAATGGATAGCCCTGGTCTTGTTCGTATGGGCCGACATTATGCAACAGATGAGCCGATTGAGCTGGCATGGAACCCTGACGGCCGGATAGAGCGGACACTTCCTTACGACGGCGACGGGGAGATGTGGATTGCTCCCGGATTGATCGATCTTCAGATTAACGGCGGTTATGGACATGATTTCAATTCGCTGCCGCTTACAACGGAGACGGTCATCCAGGCAACCCGGCGCTTATGGGAGAAGGGGGTAACGCTGTACTACCCAACCGTCATTACCAATGGCGATGAAGAGATCGAACAGTTGCTGCGGGTTATCGACGCGGCTTGCCTGGAGGATGAAACGGTCGGTTCGACCATTGGCGGGATTCATTTGGAAGGACCCTTTCTTTCTCCGGAGGAAGGGCCCAAAGGCGCGCACGATTCCCGGTATATCAAAGCGCCGGACTGGTCGTTGTTTACAAGATGGCAGGCGGCATCGGGGAACCGGATTCGGATCGTGACCCTATCGCCGGAGTGGCCGGAAGCTGCGGATTTTATTCGGGCATGCGTGAAGGCGGGAATCGTTGTATCGATCGGGCACACTGCCGCCACACCTGAGCAAATTCGGGACGCCGTGGACGCTGGAGCGACGATGTCCACCCATCTGGGCAATGGCGCGCATCTGACGCTGCCTCGCCATCCGAATTATATATGGGAGCAGCTTGCGCAAGATCGGCTGTGGGCAGGGATCATCGCGGACGGATACCATTTGCCGGATTCGGTCATCAAGGTGATGCTCCGCGCCAAGCCGTCCAAAGCGCTGCTCGTCAGCGATGCCGTCTATTTAAGCGGAATGCCGCCAGGCGAATACGAGACCCATATCGGCGGTCATGTCGTCTTGACTTCCGAAGGTCGATTGCATCTCGCCCGCAAGCCCGAGCTGCTGGCCGGCTCGGCCATGATGCTTGCCGATGCGGTATGGCGGCTGGCTCAGTCGGGGCTGTGCACGTTTCCTGAAGCATGGGACATGGCTTCCATGCTGCCCGCCCAGGCGATAGGGCAAGCGGAAAGCTATGGGCTAAGGAGAGGGGCGCAGGCCGACTTCGTGCTTCTGGAGAAGCATAAGGGGAACCTTCGCATTGTGGAGACCGTCAAGGGAGGGCGTTCGGTTTACCAGGCGGCTCAATAAATGTTAAAATATAGAGAAGATACTTGAAAAACCCAGAATAACATCTGGGTTTTTCCTCATTACGGACAGAAGAGGAGAGAGGCATGACATCGAAATGGAGAGTTCCCGTTGTGCGTAAAATCTCAGCATGGACGTTTATTTTGCCTATCCTCTTATTCGCAATAGAAATTTTGTTTGTCCGCGATGGGCACTGGTTTCACTTTTACGGACTGCTATCCACTGCCTTTATTCCGCCGTTCGGTATCGTGTTATCTATCCGTTCCTATGGAATTACCGATTCAGCCAAGGACCTGCTATTAATAGCCTGCAATGTGCTTGCGTTATGCTCTTATTTTATCTACACCTTTTTAGGATATCTCATGCTGGGTCCATAAGTTAGATTTCCATGAACAGGATGCAAGGAGTTTTGAACAATGAACAAAAGTCTGAGGCCAAGATGAAAATATCCCTTCTTGAATTCAAGAAGGGATATTTTCATTCGTTTTTTTATTCTAATGAGGAGTCGGAAATTAAACGTATGGTTTTATTTCTTTTTGATAAAAGTCATATAATCGGTGGATGGAAGAACTGGACAAGATATGAGCAGCTCGTTCAATTTGCTCGCGTTCCCAATCGAACCATCGCATTTCCATTAACTTTTTGACTTCTTCGTCCGCAAAGCGTTTCTTTATCTCTTTAGCAGGGTTACCGCCTACGATTGTATAGGGCGGGACATCCTTAGTAACAACCGAACCAGCGGCAACAATGGCGCCTTCGCCTATGGTCACACCTGGCATAATCATGGCATTCATTCCAATCCAGACATCACTTTCGATGACGGTATCACCTTTTGGTGCGTAAGAAGTTTCAATCTGCTCTACAAACGGGTACACAGTTATCCATTCAGGATGATGATTGTGATTTCCGCCCATTAAAATAATAACACCACTTGCAATGCATACGTAATTTCCAATAATCAACTTATCGATATGCCAACCATGGCTTTCGATGGGATTAAACAACCTTCTGGATTTTTCATCCCCCCATAGGTATCTAACGCAACCATCTTCAAAATCATGATGATCGTAATATCCAGAATAGTATGAGTACTCTCCTACACTAATCATAGGGTTCGTGACAATATCCTTTAAATACTTAATTTCGGACCAGTGTTCAAACCGATGTTGTTTCATTCTTTTCCCTCGCTTCTAAGTAGAATATATCGTTTACTTAGAAGCTCAATACAGTAGCCACATTCTTAAACCTGATCAAACGACGAACCATCGTCCTCATCCTTTTCCTAATTGTTGATGAAATTGTAACAAGGCATGTTCTTTTCGTCAATCTTACGCGGATACAAGATTCCGATAAAATAATCCATACCTTTTGCCAAATGAGAGGTAGCTGCCTCTAACCATACTTCACCATCATCTCCGTCAGAATCCCCTTCATGCGATCCACCAGCTCCTGCGGCTCCTTCACAGTGGCTTCATTTCCTAATCCGATAAAAAATTTAGCGAAATACAAAATTTCGCTGACAGGAACGTTCTGATCGAGCTGTCCGCTTCCATTCGGCTGCATATCAATATGGGGAACCGGACATAACTCGGATTCGCAGCGTTGAACACCTTCCCGGCTCAGATCAACGACCATGCGAATATAGACCGATTTCTCTGTCCCGTACTCCCTCCAATTACCCAGATGGATATGGCGGTGATCCCGCGGCTCGATGCCGGTTGCATCCTCAAGCACGGACTGCATGCGGTCACAGCGGAACAGGCGAAAATCATTGCGCAGAAAACAATAAGCGGGACAATACCAGAAGCCGTTGCTTGCATAGATGCCCACGGGCTGGATGCTCCGTTCCGCATATCCTTCCCGGGTCTCGTATAACATCGTAACGACCCGCTGATCAACGGCGGCATCCAGCAGAACCCTGAGAGATTCAGCCTTCTGCTGCCTTGTATGCGTCATAAAATCCACGCGGTTTTTCATCTGGTCAATCCGGTCTCGCACATCCCCCGGCATGTAATAATAAAATTTTTGAAGTGCGGTAGAGGACTCGGCTTCAAAGGGAAGAAATAGATAGTGACGCAGGGCGTGGCTGGCAAAAAACATCGCTACCGCTTCTTCCTCGCTGAAGGCGATCGGCGGGAGAATCCGTTCCTTCAGCACCTGGTAACCGCCGTGCGGTCCGACCTCGGAATAGAGGGGAACCCCCAGTTCGCTGAGCTCCTGCAGGTCCCGCAAAATCGTGCGAGACGACACGCCGAATTGATCGGCCAGTTCTCTTACGGTGAATTTTCGCATTCGGTTAACGGTCATCATCAGCTCAATGAGACGTTTGGATTTGGACATAAGATCAGCTCCGAATCGTTGGATGACTATGACAATAGTTGTCACTATTATACGCTATACTGTCCGTAGAACCCAGATCCCCCTTATAACTAAAAATTGGAGTGATGAAACGTGAGTCAATTGCATGAAATGAAGCAGCTGTTGTTCGAGGAACTGGAGCTTATCGTTCGGACCAGCTCGAATCTGATCGGCAAAATTTCGGCAGAGCATTGGGATTACAGACCTGCCCACAATATGAGGTCGCTTCAGGAACTCGTGCATCATTTGGTGTCGGTGCCTGCCACGGACCTGTTGATTCTTCAAGAGAAGAGCGAAGCGGAGATCCGAGAGCTGGAAGCAAGCATCGCCGCTGACGGCGTGGACAAGGACAAGCTGATCTCTTGGATGACAAAGGGACTTGCGGATGTAAAATCCTACATGAACGGGCTGACAGATGAAGAATTTATGCAGAAGAAAACCAAACCCTTCTACTTGGAGCACGGTTCAACCCAAGCCAAGTGGCTGATTGAAATCGTCACGCATGCCCAGCATCACCGGGCGCAAATGTTCAATTACCTGAAAGCACAGGGCTATGAAGTGAATATGTTTGATTTATATTAAAGTTAAAGAACGGATACCTAGTGATAATGAAAGGAGAAGTAAAGATGCTGAATTTGTTTTTAACATCTTCGTTTAAAGATGTTGTTGATCATTTTAGAGAATTCGTTGCTGATGATCTAAAAGGGAGGAGTTTAACGTTTATTCCTACTGCGAGTATTCCAGAAGAAATCACCCACTATATTCATACAGCAAAGGAAGCATTCGAAAAGTTGGGAGTCGTCGTTGAAGAGCTTGATATTTCTGCAGCACCATCGCAGGAAATCAAAGAAAAGCTAGAACGAAATGACTTTATTTACGTATCTGGTGGAAATACGTTCTACTTGTTACAAGAGCTGCGGAAATCAGGGGCAGATAAGATCATAACAGATCAAGTTCATTCGGGAAAATTGTATATTGGAGAATCAGCGGGATCTATCATAACATCTCCCAATATAGAGTATGTAAAATTCATGGATGATATAGGTAAAGCGGCTACATTGAAATCGTTTGAGGGTTTAAACTTCATAAATGTTTATCCTGTTCCGCATTATAACAACGAACCTTTTAAAGACGCAGCTTCTGATTTAATGGCTCACTACAATTCTAAATTAAATCTCGTGCCTATCTCCAATACGCAAGTAATCCAAGTTGAAAAAAATAAAATAGTTGTTCGTTAAAATGATGTTCGATTCGATGATTAAAGGGATGGCGATCGCCATCCCCTTTTTTATCTTATTCCATAAATATAAATTAGCTTGAAAGTGACGCAGCGTCATCCTGTACAATGGCTTCAATGTTGAAAAGGGGTGGAAAAAGTAATGAAACGATATGCACCGGCTGCAATCCTATGGATCCTTGGCGTATTCTTGCTCAGTGCATGCAGTTCAGCGAGCGAAGAAGAGGAGCTCCAACGCTTAACGCTTGAGAAGGTTGAAGAGCTGGAGATCGACCATGGCAGTACGACCTTGTTCGTGGAGACAGCGGATGTGGAGGCATTGGAGGTTTCGCTGCTCGGAAGCGGCTATTCCGCGGGGGCCGTTGTTGATCAGGAAAACAATCGGGTGAAGATTCGTTTAGATAACGATATCACTCGGATGTTGAATATCGGCCGGATGCCGCAGCTTCACGTGAGAATTCCCGCGGATTATGCAGGGAAGGTCATCGTAGACGGTTCTTCAGGCAAAGTAACGGGAACCGGCTTGCAAAACCACAGCCTCCGGGTAAAGGGGCGAAGCGGGAATATCTCACTTGCGTTCACCCGTTTGAACAACGATGTGGAAGTATCGGCGACAAGCGGAAACGTGAACATACAGCTCGATGAAGAAACGCCTGATGCGACATGGATGCTGCAATCCGGCAGCGGACGCCGGTCGATTGCCGTTCCTTTGGAGGATAGAAAGGAGAGCAACCGGAAGACGGAAGGGCGCTCCGGTGCTGGCCAGCATGAGGTGAAACTCAAAACCTCCTCAGGGAACATCTCGATCAAATAAACATGTAAGAACAGAGCGTAAGAAAAAACAAGCATCCCCGTGGTCCTTTCCAAGAGTTTACAGCTTTCGGACTCTTGAAGCAGACCATCAGGGGATACTTGGCATGTTAACCTATTAAATTCTTATATGACAAAGAAGAATGATAGCACCTTAGTCTTCAGCAGGCACAGAAGCCTTGGATGAAGTAGAGGATCTTATATATTGCGGCGGGTTTACGTCATCGATAAGCAGAATACCATCGTATTGGTCACGGGCGATTAAGCTTTCCGGAATCATGCCCCAGCTATAGGCAACACGCGGTTCGAACATCCATGAGTTGCCTGCCTCACGCTTTTGGTAACGCAGGTCAACGAAGGTATACGGTGAGCCTGCAGCCGACAGGATCGATTCCATGGATCCCGGCTCTGCCGGCAGAACGTCATGCACATTGCCCATATTATCTGCTGTTTGTCCGCTGGCCGGATACAAGCCGAGTACGTAACTGTATTTTTTCATTTCCTCCGAGAGCTGTTCCCCCATTAAAGTAACCGGGTATGGCGTACCCATCACTTCAGTTTGGGCTTTACGGATGTGGTCGTTATGTCCCCAAACGATGAATTTCTCCGTCGGATATACTTCGGTAGCCAACCACATGAGATTGTCATGCATCGCCTGATCCCGCCATTCCATCGATTCCAGGAACGGTGCATAATCGCCGCTTTCCATGCCAAGGGTTGATTGGATGGAGAGCTCTACATACTCCCGGGCTACGCGAATCCGGTCGTTCAGGCTCTGCTCGAGCAGCATGGACAGTTTGGGGTTATCCGGATACAGCTGCTTCAGATGAGCTTCGTTTGCCTCGGTTTTTAAGGATGTTAGAGCATCCTTGTATACTTGAATCAGCTGATTTTTCTCTTTGCGGTAAGCGGTAAGATCCGTACCAAGAGAGTAGTCGGACAATTTCTTCTCAGCTTCCCCTAGGCGCTTAGCCATGGCCTGATCCTGCAGCCATTGTCCATCCAACAGGAGATACTGCAGCTGCATATCAAAACCGGTCAGCACTAGCGGCTGCTTGCTCTGTTGTGCTGTTTTAATGTATTCGAACAACGGCAAAATCTCGTTGGACCACCAGACACCGAAGATGGAATCCTTCATCGTTTGTTCGGCGCTTTGCTGTCCGGCCCGGCCGTAAGCCAAGGAGCTGTTTCCTAGGCCGCTCTCGAAGGCCAGGACGTTATACCCCATTTCTTGATGCAGGAACTGGATCAAACGGGTCTTGGCCAGATTGAACTCGGCAACGCCGTGGGAGCTTTCCCCCAGGAACACAATGCGTTTGTCATGCAGCAAGGGCTTTAGCATGGCCAAATCCTTATACTGGTTAGAGCCGTTGGCCGTGTTCGATGGCTGAATCGTATCCAGTCGGTATACATGTTCTTTGGCCCAATTCTCCCACTCGGCAATCTTTTCATCCGACGTTCGTGCAGTCTTAACCTCCGTAACCTGGCCTTGGATGGGATCGGCGGCAGAAGCATCTGCTTTTCCTTCAGGGATGAAGGTGGTCCCCAAAATGGAAGCGGTGAGCAGAAACACGGTGAATGCTTTTCTAGCTTTATGTAGCGGCATGCGGGGTCACTCCTTATAAGATGATCGGTTATATGTTGTGTAGTTGGTTGAGCGGTTTGAAGAGAATATCGACAGTATTATTTCTTGCCTTGAAACGTTGGCATCACCTCCTTAACATCGCCGCAATTACTGTCCGGCGGCGTTAGAGAATTATAATGCTGTATGACCTACCTTAGTCCTCTTCCCAGAACAGATCGTTCAGCGTACGCGATAATGCCTTGCATATGGCAACGCACAGGCTGAGGGACGGATTGTATTTCCCCAGCTCGATCAGGCCGATGGTCTGCCTGGAGACACCGACAATCTGGGCCAGTTCTTCCTGTGATAAATCCTTCTCGACGCGGGCCATCTTCAATTTGATGTTTTTCATGCGGCAGTCACCTGATATCCCTTTCTACGAGTCGAACGGATCGTTCTGCGACATTTTCCGGCTTACCTTGTTGGCGCCGTAGTGGATCACCGAATTCACGCCCACAAAGAGCGGAATATAGATGATCAGTGAGACGAAGAACACGTTTTGATTTTAATATTTTTCTTTTTTGAGCGAGGAAGTGGATGTAGCCTCAAGAATTTCATCATAGTCCATAAGGGGAGTTTATTCTTGATATATTTTGCTAAAACAGAACTTTAGGCCGGCGGGTTTACAACGCTTCACAGCGTGTTTAAAATTGGAATAGGGCAGATCTCTTGCCCGAATTGATAACAGGAGCGTGTCCGTTGCCATGATTATGATCCATTTCATTCGCTTACGTTAATGTGAGGTACAGATCCAGGTAGGCTCGGCCCTTTTTTTTGACATTGCGGCTTGAGTTTATTTTTCTGTGCCTTTTTCATTACGTATGATCGAATGAAAGGGTGATTTTTGCTGTGTCCAGAAATGAAAGGTTATTACAAAAAGCACAATGGCTATCGAAACATGCGAAGATGTTTAGATGCCCGATCTGCGGCAGTTCCATGAGAGTTCAGCAGCTGGCAAGCTTGGTGTGCGAGAAGCTGCATAGCTATGATATATCGAGACAGGGGTACGTCAACCTGCTGTCCAACAGATCCAAAACCAAATATGATAAGGCCTTGTTTGAGGCACGAAAAATGATTAACAGCAGCGGGTTCTTTGGACCGATGATTGAAGGGATTTCGAATCGTCTGATCGGGATGCAGTCTCGGAAGCCGCCGGAATCCGGCAAGCCTCTGAGACTGCTCGATGCAGGCTGCGGAGAGGGCTCCCATCTATCCGCCATTGGACGTAAGCTTCGGGAGCACCCCACGGTGCCGGACATTCTCGGTGTGGGCATGGATATTGCCAAAGAGGGAGTCGTAATGGCCGCCAAGACATCCCCGGACCCTATGTGGTGCGTGGCTGACCTGTCTCAGAGCCCGTTTGCTGACCAACAGTTTGATTACATCTTGAATATTTTGTCCCCTTCCAATTATTCGGAGTTCAGGCGATTGCTTACGAGTGACGGAATGTTGGTGAAGGTAATTCCGGGGAGCCTGTATTTGCAGGAGCTTCGAGCTTTATTTTATACAGGTACAGGTAAAGAGACGTATTCCAATGACGGCACGATGGAGCTGTTCAGCCGACATTTTGAACGGATCGAGTTCGAAGAGATTCGGTATCGCATCATGCTGGATTCCGAGCAGATGAAGCAGCTGATTCATATGACGCCGTTATCCTGGAGCGTTTCACCTGAGGTTATTGAACGGATGACAGATGGAGAGATGGAGGTAACCGCCGACTTTACACTTCTCTATGGATGGAAATAAGGGTAAGTATTTTTCCTGTCGGGATCTCCGTCATATTTTGCTAAAGTGTCCACCATAGGAGATAATATGAGTTATCAAAATAAAAGGTGGTTAACTATCGCATGACACTTCGAATGAATCCGTATCTCATTATGGATGGAAATACTAAGGAAGCTATTCAATTCTATGAGAAGGCCTTGGACGCCAAAGTCGTCATGGTTCAGACTTTTGGCGAGATGCCGGCCAACCCGGACTTTCCGCTGCCGGAAAGCGCGCGGGATCGGGTATCCCACGCAAACCTTATCGTCGGCGAGACGGTCTTGATGTTATCCGATACGTTTCCCGGTCAACCGGTCCAATCCAGCAATCAGGTCCAAATCTGCATCATGACCGATGCAGCCGAACACGCGAAGCAGATATATGAAGCGCTGCGTGAGGGCGGCAAGGTCGTTATGCCGCTGCAGGAAACATTCTGGAGCCCGGCCTACGGGATCGTTGCGGACAAATACGGCGTTAACTGGAATATCTCAACCGAAGTTGAAGCGTAGAAGCAGATTCTACTCCTGTTGGTATAATAAAAAGGGCCCTGACGATTTGCCGTCAGGGCCCTTTTCGGTTATATCATAGCGATACTTAGTGACTACAGGACTAAGGAAGTGCATATATCCTTCACTTTGAAATATGGAATTGCGAAAAAAAGGCATGTTTTTCGCGAAAGAGCTAGGGAATGGAGTACGAGGTACCATGAAATAATCGAGCTCGGGACAAGCAGGCTAGTCTAAAAGTTAGGGGTTCGGAATTCCTATTGGAAGATACCAAGCCATTAGGTAAAATATCCCTTGTTTACGATCTATAGAAGAGGGGCGAAATTTGATGAGATTGGTGCGAAAATCATTATTGACCTTATGCAGCCTTTTGCTTGCAGTCTCGGTCCTGATCCCACAAACAACGGTCCACGCAGCGGATCAGAAATGGATGAATCAAGTATGGAGCGAGTATAAATCCTATAATAAGAAGACGGTAAACGCCTATAACAATTACCAGAAGCAAGTAGACAAGAAATACCAGGGGTTTTATGATGCGAGCCATGCGTCCCTGGATCAGCTGGAGAAAAAAGTGCTGGAGGATCAAAAGCAGTGGGATGAGAAGCTTCAAGCTGATTTGGAGCAGCTGAAGCTGAAGTATGAAGGAAACCGTGACTTAAAGGATAAGCTGAGACAATATGAACGGTTCATCAATCCAAGTTATTTGAACAGTCCGATGTGGAAGTACGCGAACGCTGCAAACCGGAATTATTTGAATAGCACGCTCTGGAAGCTAAGCAAAGAAATGAACGAGGATTATTTGAACAGCTTGATGTGGACCTATAAGAAGACGGTCGATCCTGATTATTTGAACAGCTCCGCGTGGAAATTCAGCAAAACGGTCAGTGAAAGTTATTTGAACAGCCCGATGTGGAAGCTGCGGAACGGGTCCAGTACGTCGTACCTGAACAGTCCGATGTGGAAGTACAAACACGGGAAAATCAGCAAAGCAACAGCTAAGAGCCAATACAGCAAGCTGTTTAAGGAACAGACAACCGCGATCTCCAAGGGCAATGCCGCAAGAAAATCCGAAATAACGAAAATGGCAAGCGGTACGCAGAAGAAGATAGGCGAGCTATACAAGGAAACCGTAATCACACTTGAGACACGCCGCGAGGAGGCATTGATGAGCATCTCCGACCTCCGGATCGAAATCACCGGAGAAGGCTTGCAATGGGAACCGCTGCTCGTGAAGAAACCATAATATCGTAAATCTTATCGCTAACTGGAGAAGAGCTGCCCTCATGGTCTGAACATGACCATAGGGGCAGCTTTTGTTTTTGTAAAAATGAAAACAAGAAAATGCGGGATATTCTTTGACTTTGACGATTATTTCAAATAATATTATGTCAGTAACCTAACAAAAACTAACAATAATAACACGGAAATTGAACGACAAATTCGCACTTAAGTAGGTTGATAACGATGAAAACGAAAGTGACGATTCAGGAAATTGCCGATTTTACCGGCGTGTCTAAATTCGCGGTATCCCGTGCTTTGTCGGGAAAGTCGGGCGTCAGTCCGCAGACCAGGGACATGATTCTGAAGGCAGCCGGACAGCTGGGATATTTTAAGGATCAGCCGAACCAAGCAGCGGGAAAAAACCAGCAGCTTCAAGATCCGGAGAACAGAAAATGGGCGGGGGCGGTGCTTGTGCTGTTCCCGAATGTCCGTTATCAAAATCGGGAATCCCTTTATTGGGGACCGGTGTTTGACGGCATATCCGCTCGCCTGAATCAGAAGGGACTGGACATTCTGACGCTGACGGAGCCTTCGAATGACCATATGTTCACTCTGCTAAATCCCCAGGGGATTCTCGGAATTGTGACGGTGGGATCTGTATCCACCCAAAATTTAATGGACATCAAGAAGCTGAACATTCCCGTGGTCATGGTGGACCACATGGACCCGGCGTTCCAATCGGACACGGTGTTCACTGACAATATGCACAGCATGAAACAAATCATGACCAAGCTGATCAGCAGAGGTTATAAAAAATATCAGTTCATCGGCAATATCGAAGATGCCCAGAGCTTTTATGAGCGTTGGATCGGCTTTTCGTCCGCGCTGGCCGATTACAAAATCGAACATCGGCAGCTGTCTTCCCTGATCAGCCCGGAGATTGAGAATATACATGAAGCGTTAGGAAAGGCTCTTGCCGGAAACGAGCTTCCGGAAGTGTTTGTTTGCGCTAACGATATCACCGCCATGTTCGCCATGGAGGCGCTCAGGAATCAGGGCATCGACGTACCAGGTCGTGTACAGGTGACCGGATTTGATAATACGTACGATAACCTGCCGATTATGGCAACCGTCAACATCGATAAGGAACTGCTCGGGATGCGTGCCGTTGATCAATTGCTCTGGCGAATACTGAACCCGGATTCGAATTACGAGCGGCTTCTAATTCAAGCAGATGTCATTGTTAGGGATTTGAATAACGCAACACGCGATACGGATGAACAATAAGCTGTAATGTCATATTTTCATGTTAGCTCCGATGTCTTCATGACATCGGGTTTTTTTTACATTCATAACAAAAAAATAACAAATGCAGTGGCCTTATAAGGGACGGTTTATCCGTATAAATTGAAATAAACCGTTGATATATAAGGAATTATATCGAATGCAGCCGAGTTGTGTAGATTCATGTTATAATCGTTATCACTAAATATTTAGGTATTTTATAATAATTTAATTAGGTTTATTGTTATTATTAACATAATTTATATTGACTAACTCACAAATAGGGTGATATATTTTTTGGCAAACAGGGATAACGGATTGGGGGGAGCCGAGGGGAGCAGCAGGGAATACCGGGAATAAATCTATTCAACATCATCTTGGGGGTACATGCAGCAGTTAAACAGGGTGTTAAACAAATAGGGGAGGTTTTTGGCGTGAGAAAAATGAAAGGGCTTTCTTTATTACTTGTTTGTTTATTATTTTTGATTACGGCCTGCAGTGGCGGAGGGGCTAAACAAGCAGAGACACCGCCAGCGACTCCGGCTCCTAGCTCGGAAACCGCAGCAGAGACTCCAAAAGAAGAACCCGTTGAACCTGAGGCAGAACCTGTTGATTTAGGCGGCCGTGTGATTAAGGTCGCTGCCTGGTGGGACCTGAAGCCGGCAGGCACAACAGCCGGAGAGAAAGCCCGCCTGGAGAAGATTGCTGAAATCGAGAAGAAGTACAATTGCAAGATCGAGTTCGTCAACGTTCCTTTTGAGGAGTACATGAATAAATTCACGACAAGCGTACTGGCAGGCGAGCCGTTTGCCGATATCGTGCAGCTGGAGTACAGATCGGCATTGCCGGCCATTATGAAGGGTCAGATCCTGCCGATCAGCGAGTTTACGACGGATCAGAATAATATCAATAACGAAGCCGATCTGCAGACGAAATATCCTTCCATTGGCGGAGGGGAATACGGATTCGATAATCCGACCTCGATCGGACTTGGACTTCATTACAATCGCGATTTGTTTAAGAAGAACGGTCTCCCGGATCTTCAGGAGCTGTATGCCAAGGGAGAATGGAACTGGGATAAACTCATGGAGATTGCCAAGCAGGCAACCAAGGATACGAATAACGACGGGAAAACGGACGTATGGGGCTTCTCCGGCTGGGCGATTGATGCAGTAAAGCATTTCACCGCTGCTAACGGGGGCAAAATCGTCGATGATTCCAATGGCAAAGAAGGCTTGTCCGATCCGAAAACATTGGAAGCAGCCGAATTTGTGAACCGCCTCTACAACGTGGAGAAGGTTGTTAAAGTCAAGAGCGGCAACAAAACAAACTGGGAAGAAACAAACACTTTTAAAGACGGGGATGTAGCCATGTTTACGGCAGCGGAATGGATGCTCGGCGACATTACGTTCGAGGTCGGCGTGGTTCCGATTCCTAGCGGTCCGCAAGGCTCGGCGGAAACAACGTATGCCAATACCGCCGCATCCGCCAAGTTCATTCCAAAAGGCGTGAAAGATCCGGCCATCGTCTATCAAATTTATGAAGAGACGTTCGATATACCGCCAACAGAGGAATATCCGGGTCAGGATTACCTGGAGAGCATCTATACCCATCAGGAAGACATCGACATGATTCGCGAGCATATTGCCGGAACCGGCGTCATCACGGTCGATGAAGCTTACACGGATTACCCTACGGGCGCTTTCATTGAGGATATTATCGTGAACAATCAATCGGTAACCGCTACGGCCGAGAAATATAAACAACAGGCACAGGCTGCTGTCGATAAAATGGGCAAATAAGATGGACGGGGGCGTTTTGCGCAAGCCGCGCCCCCTTCTCCTGAACAGGGGGATGAACATTGACACTTCAAACGCAGCTAAAAAAATGGATGAACCGATTATGGATTCTTTTGGCGGTCATGGCCGCCCTGATTGTGTTCTTTAATAGAGGGGGAAGTGAACTCGGATCCGTCGGAAAAGTGGAAGACAGCCGGACCGAGCTTTCATTGGAACGTCCCGCATCGCTGGTCAATCTCAGCAAGCAGCCGGGAAAGAGCATCTCCTATGCCCAGTATTTGTCGGACCATGACGGAAAGAGTCGGCCGGATCGTGAAATCACGATTCCTGCGGCGGATTACAGCCGTGCCGAGGGCGGGGAATTCCGCAAGCTGGAAGCCTATAAGGGTCATTCGGGTACCTCGCTTTTTACGGGCGAGAAGGGTGAGGTGGAATGGAAGGTTCATGTAGGGGAAGAGGGGTTGTACAATCTGTCCCTGCTCTATTATCCAGTGGAAGGAAAGAACTCCTCCATTGAGCGCTCCATCCGCATCAACGGGAAGCTTCCCTTTCAGGAGGCTGCCTATTTGCAATTCGACCGGATATGGGATAACGCCAAGGACAGCATCGATCAGGATAACCAGGGCAATGACCTGAGACCGAAACAAATCGAACGTCCGGCCTGGGTTGAGGCAGTGCTTAAGGATGCTGACGGATACATCACGGAGCCGTTTCTTTTTTACTTTGAAAAAGGGGAACACACCGTGTCCCTTACAGCAGCAAGGGAGCCGATGGTGATCGGGGGGCTGAAGCTTTTCAAGCAGGAGCGCCCGCTGACGTACGCCGAGCTGCAACAACAGTATGAGACTGAAGGGGTTCGGAAAACCGAAGGAACCGTGCTTACAATTCAGGGTGAGGACGCAGTCGCCAAATCCTCGCCGACCTTGTATCCGTTAAGCGAGCGTTCGAGTCCGAGCGTCAGTCCCTACAGCGCGTCGAAGGTACGGATCAATACCATCGGCGGCTTCAACTGGCGGCTGCCTGGACAGTGGATCGAATGGGAGCTGGAAGTACCCGAGAGCGGGCTCTACAAGATTGCATTCAAATCCCAGCAAAATTTTGTGAGGGGCATATACTCGACGAGAAAGCTGACGATCGACGGGAAGGTTCCGTTTGAAGAAATGAACCACGTCGCCTTCCGCTTTAAGAACGGATATCGCATGGACGTGCTTGGGGGCGATGAACCCTATTTGTTCCGGTTGGAGCAAGGTAAGCATGTGTTACGCCTCGAGGCGAGTCTGGGTGAATTCGCTCCGCTCATTCATGAGGTGGAGGACAGTCTGCTAAATCTGAATGCCATGTACCGCAAAATATTGATGATCACCGGCACCAATCCGGATGAATTCCGCGATTACCGCGTGGAGCAGCGGATACCGGAGCTGCTGGAAATCTTCCGGTACGAGAGTGACAGATTAAAAGCCATCGCGGCCAGATTGGTTGAGCTGTCGGGTCAATCCGGCGACCAGGAGGCCCTGCTGAAGACCATGGCGCTTCAACTGGATGAGATGATCGAGAAGCCGGATACGATTCCGCGCAGGATGGAGGCTTACAAGACGAACACCGGCGGACTCGGAACGTGGCTGCAGCAGGCAAGGGAGCAGCCGCTCGAGATCGATGCCCTCTACGTTGCATCAGCCGATGCCAAGCTGCCGAAGAGCGGAATGGGGGCAACCGATAAGGTGAAGCATGAGGTGTCGACGTTCTTCAGCTCCTTCTTCATCGATTACAACAATATCGGTAATGTCTCGGATGAGAAGAATCAGCGTTCGATCACGGTATGGATCGGCAGCGGGCGGGATCAGGCCAATACCATCAAGGCAATGATTGACGAGACCTTTACGCCGGAGACCGGCATCAACGTCAATCTGAAGCTGGTAAACATGGGGACGCTGCTCTCCGCAACGTTGTCAGGTCAGGGACCTGAGGTAGCGATGCAGATCGGTAATGACCTCCCGGTGAACTTCGCCATGCGGAATGCGGCAGCGGACCTGACGCAATTCCATGATTTCGAATCGGTAGCAGACCGGTTCAGGGACAGCGCCTTGGTGCCTTACCGATACCGGCACGGCGTGTACGCGCTGCCCGAGACCCAAACCTTCAACATGATGTTTTACCGGAAGGACGTGCTGGAGGAGCTTGGTCTTGAAGTTCCGAAGACTTGGGACGATGTGGCCAGCCTGCTTAGCGTATTAAACAAAAATCATATGCAATTTGGTCTTCCCGTTGTGGCGCAGGCACCGGATCAGTGGACCACGCTGCCGCCGAATTCATTATATGCCGCGCTCCTGATGCAATCCGGCGGGCAATTTTACCGCAACAACGATCAGGAGTCGGATCTGGATTCCAAGATTGGGCTGGAGGCCTTCAAACAATGGACGGAATATTATACGGATTACAAGCTGGAGCGGGAATACGATTTTGCGAACCGATTCCGTACAGGACAAATGCCAATCGGCATTTCCGACTATACCACCTATAACCAGCTGTCCGTGTTCGCGCCGGAGATCCGGGGCGTATGGGGCTTCGCGCCCGTACCGGGAACCGTTCAGGCGGACGGCACCATTGACCGCACCGTTCCAAGCGGCGGCAGCGCCGTGCTGATGCTGGACGATGCGAAGGACAAGGATGCGGCCTGGGAGTTCCTGAAGTGGTGGACCAGCGATGCAACGCAGACGAACTTTGGCCGCGAGATGGAAGGACTTATGGGCGCGGCGGCCCGCTATCCGACCGCCAATATCAAGGCGCTGGACAGTCTGCCATGGCCGGTAGCCGATTATGAGAATTTGAAATCCCAATTTGAATGGGTGCAGGGAATTCCGGAGGTGCCGGGCGGCTATTCCACGGGCAGGCATTTGTTTAATGCCTTCTACCGTGCGGTCATCAGCGGCATCGAGCCGCGGGAGGCCTTGATGGATTCGGTGCAGTATATTCACGACGAAATCCGGACCAAGCAAGCAGAATTCGGCGAGCTGCAGGAATAGGGGGAGTCCAAATTGCATAATGCCAGCCTTCAGGATCCTGAGGTTACGATGTCTGCCGCTATCCGCCCCGTCAAGCCGCAATCCTGGTGGAAGCGGAAGCTGGCGGAGATGAAGGCCAGCAAGCATTCCTATATATTGCTTGCGCCTTATATGATCCTGTTTACGCTGTTTACCATTTTTCCGGTCGTCATTTCGATGATTCTCAGCTTTACGTATTTCAATATGCTGGAGTTTCCGCGGTTTGTCGGCTGGGATAATTATACGCGCCTGTTCCTGGAGGACGATATCTTTCTGGTCGCGCTGAAGAACACGCTGCTCTTTGCCGCCATAACAGGCCCCATCAGTTATTTGGCCTGCTTCCTGTTTGCCTGGGTCATCAATGAGCTGGGTCCGCGGCTGCGGGCGTTCATGACCCTGATCTTCTATGCGCCTTCGATCTCGGGGAACATTTACTTCATCTGGCTGATGATCTTCTCGGGCGACCGCTACGGCATAGCGAACGGCATGCTGATTAAGCTGGGCCTCATCCTGGAGCCGATCCAATGGCTGAAAACCGAAGCGTTGATCATGCCGATTATCATTTTGGTCCAGCTCTGGCTCAGCCTCGGAACCGGCTTCCTGGCTTTCATTGCCGGACTTCAAACTGTAGATAAAACGCTCTACGAAGCGGGTGCCGTGGACGGGGTCCGCAACCGCTGGCAGGAGCTGTGGTTCATAACGCTGCCTTCGATGCGGCCGCAGCTTATGTTCGGCGCGGTCATTCAGCTTACGACATCGTTTGCCGTGGCCGACGTATCGATTGCGCTGGCCGGTTTCCCGAGCGTGAACTACGCGGCGGAAACGATCGTAACGCATCTCATTGATTTCGGCACGACGCGCTTCGAGATGGGCTTTGCGTCGGCGATTGCGACCGTGCTGTTCATCTTAATGGTGGGGACCAACCTGATCGTCCAAAAATTGCTGCGCAAGGTAGGTGAGTAGACGCATGAGGGTTACATACGAACTTCCGAAAAAACGGGGCAGCCGCCTGCTGAACGTAAGTCTTAAAGCTCGCAGCAAACGGGTAAACCGATCCTTCATGGGCACCTTCTCCCTGTTTGCGCTGCTGGCAGTGTTTGGCGCTTTCATGGCGCTGCCTTTGGTGTACGCCATCAACAATGCGTTCAAGCCGCTGGACGAGATTTTCTTGTTCCCGCCCACATTATTTGTCCGCAATCCGACATGGAACAATTTTTCCGATTTGATCAACCTGCTCGGCCAGTCCTGGGTGCCGTTCTCGCGGTATATCTTCAATACGGTTTTCATAACCGGGATCGGCATTGTCGGGCATGTGATCTTTGCATCCGCCGCGGCTTATCCGCTGGCCAAACACAAGTTTCCGGGCAAGGTGTTCCTGTTCCAGGTCGTGGTGCTGTCCCTGATGTTCACGCCGGTCGTTACGGCGACGCCGAACTATATGATCCTGTCGTGGCTGGGGCTCATCGACACCTACTGGGCCGTCATTATACCGGCTTTCGGCTATTCACTCGGCTTGTACCTGATGAAGCAGTTCATGGAGCAGATACCGGATGCCCTGCTTGAAGCGGCCAAGATCGACGGAGCCAGCGAATATCGGATCTTCTGGTCCATCGTGATGCCGAACGTGAAGCCGGCTTGGCTCACGCTGATCATTTTGCTGTTCCAGATCCTGTGGGGAACCGATGGCAACGGCTTTATTTACAGCGAGCAGCTCAAGACCCTGCATTATGCTTCCAATCAGATCATTCTGGGCGGTATTTCCCGGGCCGGCGCAGGCGCAGCCGTGGCAGTCATCCTGATGAGTGTGCCGATTGTGCTCTTTCTGTTCTCGCAGAGCCGGATTATCGAGACGATGGCCACATCCGGAATGAAGGATTAGGGGGGATCACATGTCAGCGAAAAAATGGTTGCTATCGCTCGCGGCGGCCTCCCTGCTGCTAACCGGCCTGATGCCTGGGAGCGTCTCCGCCAGTGCTCCGTATGAGAGCTATATCTACAATTATTGGGAGGAAACGGTCGCTGTGCCTGCAGCCTATCTGCCGGTTCGCTCCGTGACAGGGAAGGATCTGGGTATCGGGGAGTTTCTGGAGCCCAGCGATATGCATGTGTCAGAGGCCGGAAACATCTACGTGCTGGACAGCGGCAACAAACGAATTGTTTGCCTCGATGAAACGTGGAAGGTCGTTCGTGTCATCGATACTTTTATGAATGAAGGGAAAGAGGACGGTTTTGCGAACCCTACCGGCATCTTCATTGACGGAGATGAGCAAATCTATGTTGCGGATACGGACCACCAGCGGGTTGTCGTATTAACGGCTGAAGGCACGCTTGTCCGGATCATCGAGCAGCCGGAGTCGGATGTGCTGCCTCAAGGCTTTCAATTCATTCCGCTGAAAGTAACGGTGGATGAAGCCAAGCGGGTATTCGTAGTCGCACGCGGCGTTTACGAAGGTATTATGCAGTTCGAAGAGGACGGTACCTTTCTAGGCTACGTCGGAACGATTAAGGTGAAACGCGATTATGGCGATTATTTCTGGCGATTGGTATCAACGAGCGCGCAAAAGGCCCAGATGAGACTGTTCATCCCGACGGAATTCTCCAATTTGGATATCGACGCCAAAGGGTTCGTTTATGCCACGAATATTGATGTCGGCTCCAAGGAGCCGATTAAACGCCTCAATCCGTCGGGAGAGGATGTGTTGAAACGCTTTGGCTACTTTCCGGTTGCCGGGGATATTTATTATCGGAGAACGGTAGGGCCCTCCAAGTTCGTTGATATTAAAGTGCTTGGCGACGGGATATACAGTGCACTGGACTCTACCCAGGGGCGCGTATTCACCTACGATGAGACCGGGAACCTATTGTATGTCTACGGCGGTATCGGGAATCAGCTGGGTGTGTTTAAAACGCCCGCGGCGATTGAACAGCTTGGAGACCGTCAGCTTGTGCTGGACCGGGGAAAAGCGAGCATTGTCATGTTCGAGCCGACCGAGTTCGGGAAGCAGGTTAACCTTGCTGTCCGCCATCATCACCGGGGAGAAGATGCGGAGGCGGAAAGGTACTGGGAACGCGTGCTTCAGCTCAATGCCAACTATGACATCGCTTATATCGGTATCGGGAAAGCGAAACTCATGAAGGGGGAGAACAAGGACGCCCTTCGATATTTTGAGCTGGGCATGGACCGCAAGAATTATTCCGTTGCTTATAAACGATATCGCAGAGAGGTGTTGAAGGAGCATTTCGGCACCTTTTTATCGGCAGGGACCGGGGGCGTGCTGCTCTATGCGGTCTATAGAACGGTAAGATACCGAAAGCAGAGGAGGGAAGGGAAGCATGAAGCAGGATTATCTTAAATTCCCCCTTCATTTGATCGTTCACCCGTTCGATGGATATTGGGACCTGAAGTACGAGAACAGAGGACGTCTTGGGGTTGCTTATCTCGTATTGATACTAGTGGTCATTGCCATGATTCTGCAGCGGCAGTATGCGGGATTCCTGGTCAATTACAATGATCCGAGGATGCTGAGCAGCATCGACGAACTGATCTATATCGTGCTCCCGTTCTTTCTGTGGTGCATCTCCAACTGGTCAGTCACCACGCTCATGGGCGGGGAAGGAAAGTTTAAAGAGATTGTGATGGCCAGCGCGTATGCCCTCATTCCGATGGTTCTGATTTATCCGCCCATGACGCTGGCGAGCCAGTTCATGGTCCAGGAAGAGACCGTGTTCTACTATCTGCTCACATTGGTAGCGGCGATCTGGTTTATCGGGCTGCTCTTTGTCGGTACGATGACGGTTCATCAATACTCCGCAGGCAAAACGATCGTCACGATGTTTCTGAGCTTGATCGTCATGGGCATTATCGTATTTCTGGGCACGCTCGTCCTGAGCATGCTGCAGCAGATTTACACGTTCGTTGCCAACGTTTACCGAGAGATCCTATTCAGGCAATAAGGAGGCCGCAACCGTGAAAAAAAGAAAATGGCTGTACACGGTGCTTGCATGTACCGTAATAACGTGTATTGCTGCGGGCTTTCTGATCTACGTGAACCGGGGAGCACCGGCGGTGGACGTGGCGGCTTACCGTACCGCGGCAGCCGAGTCGACGCCGGGCGGTGAGCTGACCGTCCTGAACGATTCGACGGACGGCGTACCCGGTATGGATCTGGTGGCGGAGACGGCGGCGCTTGCCCTGTATTATCATCCGGAAACGACCGAGGTGGCGGTACGGGATAAGCGGAGCGATACGGTATGGTACAGTAATCCGCCAGACCGGATGGAGGACGGAATTGCCTCGCCGTTTGAGAAGGAAGTGCTATCTTCGCAATTGACGCTGACGTTCCGGGATGGGATCGGCACGCTTGAGACCTATCCGAATTATACGTGGAGTGTGATGAACGGGAACTATACGGCAGAAAGCTTGGACAACGGAATTCGAGTCACGTATACGCTGGGAGATGTGTCGCTCGGGATCGATGCCTTACCGAAATACATCTCGCAGGACCGGTTGCAGGAGAAGGTGGTCAGCAAGCTGGATGAGTCGCTGGCGAGATACGTTCAGGCCCGGTATTACCCCTTGAAGGATAACCCTGCGATGCTGGAGCGATTGGATGACCAGATCAAGAAAGAGCTGGTGCTGAAAAAAATGCTGGGGGCGTTTGAACAAGCGGGCTACACCGCGGAGGATCTTGCCTACGATAACGAAGCGGGTGGAGGAGCGGCCGCAAGCGCCTCTTCGAAACCGCAGTTCAAGGTTCCGCTCGAATACCGGCTGGAGGAGGATTCGCTGATCGTTTCCATACCGCTTGATCAGGTAACGGAAAGTGAGAGCCACCGTCTGCGCAGCGTGGAGCTGCTTCGCTATTTCGGCGCGGCGGGCTCGAAGGAACAGGGATATATGCTGGTGCCGGACGGCAGCGGCAGCCTGATTAAGCTGAATAACGGCAAAGTGAAGGAAGAGCAGTACGTGCAGCGAATATACGGCACCGATCCGAATAACAACAGCGGCAGCCGCGGGCAAGTGGCGGAGCAGGCACGGATGCCTGTGTTCGGAATGAAGAGCGGCGACCGCGGCTGGTTTGCCGTGATTGACGAAGGCGATGCTATCGCGAGCGTGTCCGCAGACATCGGCGGGAAGCAGAACTCGTACAATCATATATTCAGCAGCTTTGCCGTGCGCGGCGAGGATATGCTGGAGCTATACACCGGCAGCACGGTACAGGAGATCCAGCTTCTGAATGACAAGCTCTACAACGGAAAGCTGTCCGTAAGATACCGTTTCCTGTCCGGCGATGAGGCCAGCTACTCGGGCATGGCCCGCTTATATCAGGAAACGCTTGTGGAGGAAAACAAGCTGGCTCCCCTGGAAGAAGCGGAGGGCATCCCGTTCTATCTCGATATGCTGGGAAGCGTGGATAAACGGAAATCTTTTCTGGGCGTGCCGTATGATGCCGTCGTCTCGATGACCACCTTCGAGCAGGCAGGCGAGATTGCCGCTCTTCTGAAAGGCGAGGGCATCGCCAATCTCCGGATGCGTTACCTCGGATGGTTTGGCAAAGGCGTCCATCACAAAACTCCGGTGAAGGTAAAGACAGACAGCGTTGTCGGAAACGCCGCCGAGCTGAAGGCGCTGTCCAAGCAATTGCAGGACGCCGGCGGCGGGTTGTACCCGGATGTCGCCTTCCAGCATGTCTACCATGACGATGGGGCTTTTACGCCGTCATCCGATGCATCCCGTTACGTGACCAGGGAAACGGCAGCGCTGCATCCGTATGATCGGAACACGAACCGGATGGACTCTTATTACGGTACGTACAACCTGATGTCGCCGGCGAAGCTTCCCCATTACGTGGACCAATTCGCGGGGCAATATGAACGCTTTGGGGTCGGGGCTGTTTCATTGCGGGACTTGGGCGACGTTCTGAGCTCAGATTACCGAGTGCAGCGGGTGATTTTCCGCGAGACCGCAAAGCAAATCGTGACTGATCAGCTGCAAAAGCTCCATGAGGCCTACCCGGATACGATGGTTTCCGGTGCTAATGCATACAGCTGGCCTTATGCCAGCCACGTGATTGATGCACCGACGTGGAGCAGCGGATTTGGGCTGACAGATGAGGCAGTGCCGTTTTATCAAATGGTCATCCACGGCTATCTGGATTATGCGGGAGCATCGGTCAATAACCTGAATGAGCAAAACCTGCGCAAGCAGCTCCTGCAGTCGCTGGAATTCGGGTCGGCTCCACACTTTCTGTGGTCTTATGAGCAAAGCTCGAAGCTGAAGTACACGCGTTTCGATGACATGTACTCCACCCATTACAAGGATTGGTTTGATGAGGCAGTTTCCTTGTACCAAGAGCTGAATGAGGTACTGGCGCCGCTCCGGACGGAGCGGATGGTAGAGCATATGCGGCATGCTGACGGCGTCGTTGAAGTGAAATATGAGAGCGGTACGTCGATTCTGATCAATTATACCGATCAAGCCGTCGATGTGAACGGGACTCTAGTGGAACCGCAAAATTATGCCGTAGGGGGTGACCGGGCATGAAAATGAGATTGTCCCTGACTCAGAAAAGATCCATGCTCGGCCTCCTCTTCATCGCGCCATGGCTGATCGGTTTCATATTTCTGTTTGCCGGACCCCTGTTACAGTCGATTCTGTTCAGCTTCAGTAAATTGAACATTTCCCCCACAGGCTATGAACTGGAGCCGGTTGGATGGAGCAATTTCAGTACCGCGCTGTTCGTGGACGCGAATTTCAACCGGATCTTGACGGAATCGATACTGGGCATGGTGGTGGACGTTCCGCTGATCTTGTTTTTCAGTTTGTTCTCAGCCGTTCTGCTGAATCAGAAATTCCGGGGGAGAGCCCTTGCCAGGGCGATTTTCTTCCTGCCGGTCATCCTGGCGTCAGGCGCGATTTCGGCAGCGGAAACCTCGGGTCTGATCAATCTGGTCGGAAACGCCACGGTGGCGGAGGAGCTCGGGCAAGCTTCCGGGCAATTCAATGTGCTGTCGATGGTACGTATTTTATCCGAGGCCGGATTTCCCATTACCGTCACCGAGTATATTATCGGGGCTGTCATGAGGATCTACGATATTATCAGCAGCTCGGGCGTGCAGATTCTGATCTTTCTTGCAGCCTTGCAGGCCGTGCCGGGCTCAATGTATGAGGTAGCGAAGATTGAAGGGGCTACCGCTTATGAATCGTTCTGGAAAATCACGTTTCCGATGGTGAGCCCGCTCATCCTGACCAACATGATTTATACCATCATTGATTCGTTTGCGGACAGCACGGTGACCCGGACGATTTACGAGACGGCTTTCAAGACGCAGAATTTCGGTCTCAGTGCCGCGATGGCGTGGCTGTATACCATCGTCATCAGCTTGCTGCTGATCATCATGGGGATCATCGTCTCGAGGAAAACCTTTTATCAAAACTAATGGCAAAGAGATTCCTGACTGACGGGTGCAGGAAAAAAGGAGGTCCGTATGGCATCGATTCGGGATCGCTCGGACGAAACGGCTCAGGAACGAATGAATCGGTTCAAGAACAAGGCGCTGCCTATCCTGTGGGCGGTGTTCCGCTATCTGCTGATCATCGGCATTACATTCATCATCATCTATCCGATCATCTCCAAGTTTTCCGTCGCGTTCAAAGACAAACAGGATATTTATAATCCAACGATTTATATGATTCCGGTGCACTTCACATTGGATAATTTCAAGCTCGTGCTCGACTTGCTGGATTATTGGCCGCTGCTGCTTAATACGATGATTTACGTATTCATCACAATGCTGCTGACCACGATGTCGACCGCGCTTGCCGGGTATGGCTTTGCCCGGTTCACCTTTCCGGGAAGCAATCTGCTCTTCGGCCTGGTGGTGCTGACGATCCTGATCCCGATGAGCACGCTGATGGTACCGATGTATTTGCACTTTCGCAGCTTCGATATTTTGGGACTGGTTCAATTGTTTACCGGAAAAGAGGGTATCAATCTGTTAAACAGCTATTGGCCATCAATCATTACTTCGGCTACGGCCACCGGGCTAAAGGCTGGACTGTTCATTTATATCTTCCGTCAATTTTTCCGGGGGCTGCCGAAGGAGATTGAGGAGGCGGCGTTGATCGACGGTGCAGGCGGGATAAAGACGTTTTTTGCGATTATGCTTCCCAATGCGATTCCGCCGCTTATTACGGTGACCCTGTTCTCGTTCGTCTGGCAATATAACGACACCTTCTATACCTCGCTCTTCATGAGCGAACAGTCTCTAATGCCGCTGAAGATCGCTTCGCTGCCGGCGGACGCGAATCAGTTTCTTCCCGCCCTGATGGGACTCGGTTCATCGGCCAAGGCCGATCCGAACTATGTGGCACTCGTGGTGGATACGGGGATATTGCTGGCGATTCTGCCGCTCATCGGATTGTATCTGTTCGTGCAGCGCCATTTTGTGGAGAGCGTGGAGCGTACAGGGGTTGTTGGGTAAAGACTGCTTCAGGTTAGGTGTTGTGTAGCAGGATAGGTATTGTGGCGCAGGATAGGTGTTGTGCCATTTGTGTTACGGGCGAAGGAAACCTGTGGGATCTTTCACCGATTCGGCAATTACAGGATAGGAGTGAATCACATGACAAAAGCAAGCAGCACCCGCTATGAAGTCCAACCGGACCTAATTAACCCGGCTGCTTCCGATCAAGCCAAACGGTTAATGGGGTATCTGTGCAGCATATATGGGAAGCGGATGCTGACGGGTCAACAGATCGGCGTTATATCCACGCCGGAGTTCGACATGATTCACGAGGTCACGGGAAAATACCCTGCCGTCGGCGGATTCGATTTCATGAATTACTCGCCTTCCCGGGTGGAGCGCGGAGCCGAATGTCAGGACACGGATCTGGCGATAAAGTGGTGGAACCGCGGCGGGATCGTGACCTTCTGCTGGCACTGGAACGCCCCGAAGGATTTGATGGATTTGCCGCCGGATCGGACCTGGGGCAGAGGCTTTTACACCAATGCAACAACCTTTGATATCGCACGGGCGATGTCCGAGCCTTCATCGGAGGAATACAGCCTCATCATCCGGGATATCGATGCGATCGCAGATGAGCTTAAGCGTCTACAGGATGCCGACATTCCGGTACTGTGGAGACCGCTGCATGAGGCTTCTGGAGGCTGGTTCTGGTGGGGGGCCAAAGGCCCCGAGCCTTGCATCGCGCTCTGGAAGCTGATGTACGAGCGAATGACGCATCACCACGAATTGAACAACCTGATCTGGGTATGGAACGGGCAGCACAAGGATTGGTATCCGGGTGATTCATACGTCGATATCATCGGGGAGGACATTTATCCCCCTGCCCGGGATTACAGTTCGCAATCCGAACGGTTCCGCAGGGCATTATCGTATACGGACACGAGGAAAATTATTGCGCTAACTGAGAATGGCGTCATACCGGACCCCGATCTCATGCTGCAGGACGGATGCCCATGGGCATGGAATTGCACGTGGTATGGAAACTTTGTGTTCACCGGGGAAGGAAATGACCGAAGGTATTCAGAAGAGTATACGGATGAACAGCAGCTGATCCGAACCTATCATCATCCGTTTACGGTGACACTGGATGAGCTTCCGGATTTAAAAGGCTGAGCGGCTTGTACCTGACAGGGATGCAAGCATAGTCGTAGGTAACCTGATCGTAGAGTGTAGAGTGGAGAACAAGCTGATGCGCGGAGAAGCCATGTCTGTATGAAGTATGACCCGAACCGCATCAAATCAATATATAGAGATGGAGAGACTATCATGAATAATAACGTTATGACCTTAAACCAATGGAAATTCAAAGCGTGCGACGAATCCGAGTGGCTTCCGGCCCAGGTTCCGGGCTGCGTGCACACGGACCTGCTTAAGAATGGCAAAATCGAGAATCCCTTCTACGGAACGAATGAGCATGACCTGCAGTGGATCGACAAAAAGGATTGGGAGTATGAAACGACGTTTGATCTGGATCCGAATCTGAGTGCCCAATCCCGCATTGAACTTGTGTTTGACGGCTTGGATACCTACGCGGACGTATTCGTGAACGGGACGAAGTTGCTTTCTGCTGATAATATGTTCCGCTCTTGGCGGATCGATGTGAAATCGCAGCTCAAGGCTTCCGGTAACGTGATTAACATTCGCTTCCGTTCCCCTATCCAGGAGGATCTGCCGAAGCTTGCGAAGCTCGGATATCCGCTGCCGGCTACGAATGACCAGTCTGAGCTTGGAGGTCTGGGCGATCAGAAACTGAGCATTTTTGCCCGTAAAGCGCCCTATCATTATGGTTGGGATTGGGGACCGCGGTTTGTGACCAGCGGAATCTGGCGGGAAGCTCGGATTGAGGCTTGGTCTGAGGTGCGAATCGATGATTTGTTCATCCGCCAGGATGAGGTTACGGCCGAAATGGCTAGGGTTACGGCAGTAGCTGCAATCGAAGCAGGGCAACCTTGGCAAGGGGTGCTGCGTGTAACGGCAGACAGTCAGGTATGGGAACAGCACGTACAGCTTGAAGAAGGCCGTCACTCGGTTGAATTAAATATTGCGATTGCGGAGCCGAAGCTGTGGTGGTGCCGCGGCCTGGGTGAGGCACATCTGTATTCGTTCCATGCCGAGCTGGTGGAAGCGGAACGAACCGTTGCGGAGAAAAAGGTTCGAACCGGCCTGCGCAGCGTGAAGCTCGTTCGGAAACAGGATAACCGCGGCACTTCCTTTTACATTGAGCTCAATGGGACACCCGTGTTTGCTAAGGGGGCAAACCATATCCCGAATGACAGCTTCATAACGCAAGTGACAGCGGAGCGTTACCGTCATGAAATTGCGTCCGCAGCGGAGTCCAACATGAACATGCTGCGCGTATGGGGCGGCGGTATTTATGAAGAGGACGTATTCTACGATCTCTGTGATGAATACGGACTCATGGTATGGCAGGACTTCATGTTCGCTTGCAGCATGTATCCGGGCGATGAGGCGTTTCTGGAGAACGTGCGGCTGGAAGCGGAGGAGAACCTGATCCGGCTGCGGAATCATCCGAGCATCGTGCTCTGGTGCGGCAACAACGAGATAGATTCCGCCTGGGCGCACTATGAAGAGAAGGCCGGTTGGGGCTGGAAGCAGCAATATACCGAAGAACTCCGCGAAAAGATCTGGAGCGACTACGAAAAGGTATTCCACGGAATTCTGCCTGAGGCTGTAACCGGTTATGCACCTGGAGCGGAGTATTGGCCTTCATCCCCGCTGGTATCGCTCAGCCATGATAAGGAGCAGCATGCCAATCCGTCCACAACGAGCGGAGATATCCATTACTGGGGCGTGTGGCATAACACCGAGCCGTTTGATAACTACAATGTTTATGTTGGCCGATTCATGAGCGAATATGGGTTCCAGTCCTTCCCGGAACCGAAGACGGTCCGCACATACGCGGAAGATAGCGATATGGAGCTGGAGTCCAAGGTCATGCTGGCGCACCAGAAGAACGGTGCCGGCAACCGCTTGATCAAGACTTACATGGATCAATATTATAACGAGCCGAAGGATTTTGAAGCTTTCCTGCATATGAGCCAAATTCAGCAGGCCGAAGCGATGAAGATGGCGATTGAAGCCCATCGCCGCAACAAACCGTACTGCATGGGCACCTTGTATTGGCAGATGAATGACTGCTGGCCGGTCGCTTCGTGGGCGGGCATGGATTATCTCGGCAGATGGAAAGCGCTGCAGTATGTGGCTAAGCGCAGCTTCCGGGATGTCAGTCTCACGATCGAATCCAAGGAACAAGAGATCATCGTCCATCTCGTATCCGATATTTCAGAAGCGGTCCAGGGCACGCTGAAGATTCAGTTATTCGATTTTAACGGAAAAGAGCTCTATATATCCGAGCAGCCGATTCATGCGGAGAAGCAGGCGTCACTCGTCGTATTCCGCGCTGTGGCCGATGAGCTGCTTGGCGGACATGATGCATCCGAGGTCATGCTCCTGGCGCAATTGCTTCAGGATGGAGACGTGATTGACAGTAAAACATTCTATTTCGTGAATGACAAGCATCTTCGTCTGCACAGCCCGACCATCAGCATAAAAGAAGTCGAGGGAAGCGACGGCACCACATTTGTGCTGGAGAGCAACGTGCTTGCCCGCCATGTATGGCTGTCCTCGGAAGCGGAAGGTTTCTACAGCGATAACTTCTTCGACCTGATTCCAGGCATTCCGATGACCGTTTCCTTCAGCCGCCGCGATGACGGCGAGCAGGCATTCGTACCGGGCAAACCAGGCCGAGCCGAGGTTCGGTCCATGGCCGATTGCATCGATCCGTCGATGGTGCTGACGGTTTAATTCATCCTGTAATCGATCCGCTAAAAAGAGCCGCCCCTTCAACCGATTCTGGTGAAGGGGCGGCTTTGTTTAATGTATATAGAAACCATCGAGGATTGCGGCTAATAGAAACCAATCTTCGATGGTTTGATCTTTAGCAAAAGTAACCAAGGGGTATCCTAGGGGTTCGACCTCAAGTTGATGAGGATATGTGAAGGATGTCCGATTGCGGTCAGATGTTAGCAAATGAAAAGAAGTCTAGCACCCTACTATAGGTTACCCTAGGTATGAACACGTCCTGTTGGACATGTTCATACCCTTAAGCAAAGATCGGAAAGGAGGCCAGATCTTGAAAAAACAAGTATTGTTCATCCATAGTGCAGGACCCCAAGGTCCTCACCAAGGAAGCCGCGGCTTGATCGCCCATCTACAAGAACAGCTCGGGGAAGATTACCATGTCTTATCCCCCGGCATGCCGGATCCGGATTACATTCAGTGGAAAACGCAGATCGTCAATGAAATCAAGGCATGGGATGGGGAGGTGCTGTTCGTAGGTCATTCCCTAGGCGGCTCCGTGTTATTGAAATACCTTTCTGAAGAAGACTGTCAGCTAACCGTCTCTGGACTGTTCTTGATCGCCGCCCCCTATTGGGGCAAAGATGACGATTGGCAGAAAGAAGAATATACATTATCAGATTCATTTGTTTCCAAGCTGCCATTTATATCGAACCTCTTCCTATACCACAGCCGTCACGATCCAGTAGTACCTTTCGCGCACGCTCAGCACTACGCAAAGCAGCTCCCCCAAGCTGTCACCCGAGAATACGAGGGTGACGATCACTATTTCCGCGAGGGCTTGCCCGAACTTGTAGATGATATCAAGCGTATATAAAAAAAGGAAGACATTAGCTGCGCCGTGGTTTGCGCTTATACGAAATGCATCGAAGCATGAGCCAACAACGCACTACTTAAAGGTACAGCCCCAGCGGAGAAGGCGGAATGATTCTGGAGAAGCGAAGCGGTCTCCTTTGTCCCCGGATTTCTACATTAGTCCATTCATTCATGGAAATCTGGGGGCAACAGAGATCGGAAGAATCATCCGCATGCGGAGCGATGCAAAGGGTCTGCCGTCTCCTTAGTGATGTTAAGGGAGCAAGAAGTGGCGCATTGAAACCTCGCATCAAAAAAAGACGACATCAGCTTTTCGCTAATGTCGTCCTCTTTTTTACTTGCTCGCTTTATATGCGCTCAAGAATTCCTTCACCTTCGCCGGATCGGCGACCAGCTCGTTGCCGGTTTTAACGATTGGGCTGACGGTGGAGTAGGCTTTGATTTTGTTGTTGTTGTAGTAAGTCAGGATTTCATCCTGATTAATGGAGTAGAGCACCGCTCTTCTCAGATCATCGCTTGTTGCTACATCACGGTTTTTCGTGTTGAACAGCAAGTAGGAGACGGCGTTGCTTTCGATGGTTTGCAGCTTCAGCTTGCTGTCGCCTTTAACCACATCGTATTTCGTTTCAGGCACGCCGTAGTACAGGTGAATTTCGCCGCTACGCAGAGCGGAGAGCGTGCTGTCCGCATCCTTGATAAAGCGAACTTTCACTTGCTCGATTTTCGGTTCGTGCTCCGTGCCCTTCATGTAGCCAGGGTTTTTGAAGAAGGTGGCTTCATAGTCCGTTTTGGAAGACAGGATGTACGGACCGCTGGCATACAGCGTATTGTTGTATTTGTCGCCTTCGGTTACCGTGTTTTGGTCGCCGTAAGGGATGTCTTTGTTCACATCGAATTTCTCAACGTCATACGTGTTGATGGACTCGACTTGTTTCTTCGACACGATACCGGCCGATTGGTGAGCCAGGTAGTTCAATACTTGCGGGAACGGCTCGGTTGTCGTCAATTTAATGACTTGGTACTTACCGTCTTTGGTGCTTGCTTGGTTCTTGTCATCAACAAGGGAAGTGATCTTGGTATCCAAGCCGGCTTCCAGAGCATCCTTGACGCTTTCGCTGCCGCCGGATACTTTGGTGTTCTCCAGTGCGCTCAAATCCGTTACAGCTTCAACCGTGTTGATGTGCTCGTGAAGCGTGTAGGTACGATGATCAGGCACCGAATTTTTGTCTTTGGCTCTGTTCATGGAGAAGATGACATCGTCGGCGCCTACGCGCTCGCCGGAATCTTCAGCTTTTTTGTTCGTGATTTTAGCAAAGTTAATGTCGTCTCTAAGAATGAAGTAGTACTCCGAGTTGCCTTCGCCAATGGCATGGTTATAAGACAGCGATCCTTCGGATGTGATCTTGTCATCATCGGTCAGGTTGATCAGACGTACGTTCATGTTGGTATTGATGATATTGATGGAACCGTCATTACCCTTGATTGGATCAAGAGAAGTCAGTTCAGAGATCGATTGGGACAGAATCAGCGGCTGCGTAGCACGCTTGGATTGGTCTTTGAAATCAACGGCTTCCCAAGGCAGGGAACGGGATTTCGAAAGACGGACCGAATTCTCGTCCAGCACATCCTTGTTGAACGCTTGGCTCTTCAAGGAAATGTACAATGGAGCGATGTAAGCTTTGTCCGTTACGAGGCGTTGCTCCAGCTGTTTGTAGGTTTCAATAGCGTCTTCAGGCGTTTGCGTAGCTGCTTGGTCGATCAGCTTGTCCACTTCTTCGTCGGACATAATGCTGTAGTCGCCGCCGGTTTTGAACAGGGAACGAACGGCATAGTCAGGGTTACCCGTAACGGTAGTCCAGCTGGACAGCGCGACGTCGTAGTTGCCGGCATCCTGTTGTGCCTTGAAGCTGCCGTAGTCCGGCTGCAGATTCAGCTTCACGTTGAAGCCGTTCTTCGTGAGCTGGTCGCGAATGATGTTGACATCGGATTCGTTAGAGCTCATGCCGAGCAGTTCGATATTAACAGCGGATGTGTCCGTGGCTGTATCCGCTGGTTCTTGCTGATTTTGCTGTGCATCATCTTTGGTTGTTACGTTGCATCCGGCCAGTACGATGACTAGCGTGAGAAACAGTAACAGCAAGGAACTCTTTTTCATTGGTGATACCCTCCTGAGTTGTATATATATATAAAATATTTTTTGAAACCATTAGTTAGTGTGCCATGGGCACTGAAGCATTAATCCAGCTTAGGATCAAGGGCATCCCGGAGTCCGTCGCCAAGGAAGTTGAAGGACAGGACAAGCGCGATGATGGCTAGACCCGGATAAATGGCCAAGTAGGAATGCGTCTCAAGATACGTGCTTCCGATCTTAAGGATATTCCCCCATTCCGGGATGTGCGGCTCAACGCCGAGACCCAGATAACTCAAGCTGCTCGTCGAGATGACGGCTGCACCGATGGTTAGCGTGGATTTGACAATCATGGGTGCAAGCGAGTTAGGAACGATATGCTTGAATATAATCGAAAAATTGCTGGAGCCGAAGGCTCTGGCCGCATCGACGTATTCAAAGGTGGAGACGAGGAGCACATTCGCCCTCATGGTTCTTGCATAAGTCGGTATAGCGCCTACGCTGAGTGCCAGGATGAGATTGACGGTGTTGGCTCCGAATGCAGCAATGATCGCAATGGCGAGCAAGATGCCCGGAATGGCGTAGAGCACATCCAGCAAACGCATGATGATGTTATCGGTATGGCGGCCATAGTAGCCGGAAATGGCACCGAGAACACCGCCGATGACAACCGGGATGGCGGTAGAGGCAAATCCGACGATCAGCGAGATCCGGGCTCCGAATACGATTCGGGAGAACAAATCCCGGCCGAAGTTGTCCGTACCAAAAGGGTACACCAGGCTTGGCGGCTGCAGAATGGCGCTGTAGTTGTTATCGATCGCAATGCTGTAATCGAAGGTTAACAGACTGGTTACCGACAGACAGAACAGGAAGATCACGAAGAACAGTCCGGACATAGCTGTCGAGTTGGCAGTAAGCTTCACCCACACGTCACCCCAGCGGGTCATCGCCGGATTGCCGTTCTTGCGTATCTTCGCAAGCAGGTTGATGCCGAGCACCAGAGCAAAAATATTGCCCGTTACCGCAGTCAGTATGATCGGAAAGGCAAGCCAGGTCAATGCGGGATGCGCGTAATTCGCTTTGACATACCTGGCAACAAGGATAAGCGCGATCAGCTGAATGACGGCTACAACCAGAAGCACGGCCATCGCCGGCAGAAACGTATTCGAGACGTAAGGCTTGAACAGGTTCAGCGCCGATATCGCGATGACAAACAGCTGGGTTAGCAGCATGTAGACGGCAATCGTATATTCGGGAGGCTTCTGCTTTTTAATCAGATTGAAACCGAAAGTGACGGTAAACAGATTTCCTGTGAGAATGCTCAGCAGCTGAATGTAACCCAGGATCCTCGTCGAGCGCCGGATTTCTCCCTGGCTTTGAAGATCTCTTCGGATCAACAGCGTAATGATAATCTGAATGATGGTAAACAATGCGTATACCGCAAAGGCGGTGAACACCCACGGTTTAATGGTTCCCCCAGTGAAATCAAAGCTGTTCAGAAGCAGGATCACCGTTAAGGTCAAAGAAATAACCCATGTGAAGCTGGCTTGACTGTACTCGTGTGAGGATTTCAGCTGGTGTTTGGTTTCTTGTTTAGAAAGAAGCTTCTTGATCATGAGTACACCTGCTTTAGTATTGTTTCATCTTGGATCTAATCCGTGGATCGAAGAACGCGTACAAGATATCAATGATGACGTTCACCAGCGATATGGTAATGGCGGTGTACACTACGCCGCCCATAATGGCCGGAATGTCAGGGATGAATTGTTTATCGACGATGTAGCTGCCGATACCGCTGATGTTGAATACCTTCTCCGTAACGGCAGAGCCGCCGAGCATCCCGCCGAACTGAAGTCCGATGACGGTAATGATCGGAATGATGGCGTTGCGGACAGCATGCTTCATCAGGATGGTACCCTTGCTGAGCCCCTTCGCTCTGGCTGTTATCATGTAATCTTCATTAATAACTTCCAGCGTTGAGGAGCGCGTCATTCTCGCTACTGAAGCGGTAAGTCCTGTACCGAGCACGATCACCGGCATGATCATGGACAACCAGTTCTCCGGATTAAAGGTGGCAGGGAGCCACTGCAGCTTGATCGAGAAATTCAGGATGAAGATCAGTCCCTGCCAGAAATTCGGAATGGACAGCCCGATCAGCGCGATAAACATAAACGTATAGTCAAAAAACGAATTCGGTCTCGTAGCCGAGATAATCCCGATCGGCAATGCGATCACAATCGCGATAATCAGGGAAATGACCGTAAGCGTCAGCGTAATCGGGAACTTTCTGGCGATGCTTGAGGTAATCTCTTCATTGCCCGAGAAGGATTTGCCGAGATCGAAGTAGGCGATTCCTTTAATGTTGTTCCACAGCTGCGTGAGATAGCCCTGATCCAGTCCGTGCATTTTGTTAAAAGCCGCGATCTGTTCCGGTGTTGCCGTCTCGCCTAGGATGTTGGCTGCAGGGTTGAACGGCGACAAGTGGAGAATCGTAAAGACGAGCACTGCTACGCCAAAGATAACGAAGACCGTCATTACGAGTCTCTCCAGAATATATTTCAGGTAAGGATTGCTGTACAAAAAAATAAGGATGTACATCAGCAAGCCTGGAATAAGTGATATAATGAAGAACAACGGATTCTCGATGAGAGAACCAAATGTATGGGCCATGGTCAACCGTTTCCGGTTGTTCAGTTTCAGTTCCTTGGCGGTCCGTTCCTTGAGGACTTCCTGGAACCTTGCTTCTACGATCTTGTCGACTTCCTGCCGGAGCTGCCCCTCATTGACTTTTTGCTTGAAAAAGTCGTGCTTGCGTTTCTGCTGCTCCATCATCTCGGAGCGTAGGGCCTCCAGATATCCGGCAGCCAGCATCTCGCTGCGTATGCGGTTCTCCGCCGCTGTGTAGTCATCCTTCTTTCTCTGAACCAAATAAAATAGGAAGACCACGAGATTCACGGGCGCTCCCAATAATAATAGTAAGTATCTATAAGAAGGATTCAGAAGGATCTTACTGTATGTGCTGCTTATCAAACCTATGAGTCTGTTTGGTCTTGCTGCTTCTGTCCCCCCCATAAGCTGCCTTTCCTCCTTGTTTCAAATTGCATTATTCCGAGTGATATAGTATATTTTATTTTAGCCTATTTTAAAAGTCAATAGATTATAAGAGTTGTAAATGATATTACTTTAATGACATAAATGCATAATGGCAGGTGAGCAGAGTTGGAACCGATATTGCAGGTTAAAAATTTGAGTGTAGCCTTTCAATCCCGTGATTCAGAATTTCACGCGGTGCGTGGGGTCAGCTTTGAAGTGAAGAAAGGGGAGACTCTCGGGATTGTTGGAGAATCCGGGAGCGGAAAAAGCGTCACGGCGCGCTCGATCATGCGGCTGCTGCCGTCTCCGCCTTCCTATATGAAGGATGGGGAGATCCTGTTCCTTGGCCAGAACCTGGCGGAGAAAACCGAGAAAGAGATGGAGAGCATCCGGGGACGCGATATCGGGATGATTTTTCAGGATCCGATGACCTCGCTTAATCCGACGATCCGAATCGGGGAACAAATATCGGAGAGCCTGGTGAAACACCAGAAGCTGTCCAAGCAGGAAGCGAAGAAGCAGGCGCTTGAGATGCTGAAGCTGGTCGGCATACCGAACAGCGAAGCGCGCTATAACCAGTACCCGCATGAGTTCTCGGGCGGCATGCGACAGCGGGTGATGATTGCCATCGCCCTGGCGTGCAGACCTGCGCTGCTGATCGCGGATGAGCCTACAACGGCGCTTGACGTAACCATTCAGGCCCAGATCCTTAATTTGATGAAAAATATGCAGGAGCGCTTCGGTTCTTCCATTATATTGATCACGCATGACCTCGGCGTCGTTGCGGGCATGTGCGACCGCGTGGCGGTGATGAAGGACGGCGTGATTGTGGAAACGGGAACGACGGAGGAAATCTTCGAGAATCCTCAGCATCCCTATACCTTGAAGCTGTTAAACGCGCTTCCGCGTCTGGACGAGAAGAAAAAAGCAAAGCCGGCGCCGATCATCGTGCCAAGCACGGATTACAAAGGACCGCTGTTAGAGGTTAAGTCTTTGAAGCAATATTTTGATATGGGCAAAGGGAATGTGCTTAAAGCGGTGAACGATATCAGCTTTCACATTCAGGCAGGGGAAACGCTCGGGGTCGTCGGGGAATCCGGAAGCGGAAAATCGACGACGGGACGAGCCATCCTTCGCCTTCATCAGCCGACCGGTGGAGAAGTGCTGTATCAGGGAATGTCCGTGAATCGCCTGTCCCCTTCGGAAATGAAGGCCATGCGGCGCCATATGCAGATGATTTTCCAGGATCCGTATGCTTCGCTCAACCCGAGATTGAAGGTGGTGGACATTATCGGCGAAGCGCTGGATGTTCACAAATTGACCGGCAGTAAGCAGGAGCGGAAGAAACGGGTCGAGGAGCTGCTGGATATGGTCGGATTGGATCCGGCGTATGCCACGCGCTATCCGCATGAATTCTCCGGCGGTCAGCGCCAGCGGATCGGGATTGCCCGGGCGCTGGCGGTGGAGCCGAAATTCATCGTCTGCGATGAGCCGCTCTCCGCGCTCGACGTGTCGATCCAATCGCAGATCGTGAAGCTGCTGGAAGAGCTGCAGCACCGTCTGGGCTTGACCTATCTGTTTATTGCGCATGACCTGTCGATGGTGAAGCATATCAGTGACCGCGTTGCCGTCATGTATATGGGCAAAATCGTGGAGCTGGCTGAAAGCGAAGAGCTGTATTCCAATCCCCAGCATGATTATACGAAGTCTTTACTCGCGGCGATTCCGGTACCCGATCCGAAGATCGAATCCAAGAAGAAACGGGTACTGTTGGAAGAGCGCACCGGAGAGGACAAATATAATCTCGAGCATTCGGAGCTTGTGGAAGTATCGGAGGGCCACTGGGTGGCCATGCCGACTGGAGCCTAATCGAAACATACTAGAACCTGTCCCGACCGAAGTCGGGGCAGGTTTTTTTATGAGATAATAAGTATCTGCTTCAGAGGTCGACCATCCTGAGCTCGCAAGAAAAACTTCCGCTAGATGCGGTCTGTCTTCCGGGGAGGTACGTTGATAGACGTTTTTCTCATCCAACGGGGATTCCAAAAAAATTCGGTCTTAATCGATGATTTGCATGGTTTATAAAAAGGAATTGAGCCCTGTACGGCAAATATTAAAATGTTAGGAAGCGTTCTCACGAGACATGAGCCTACGAATTTCCAATGGTACGCACAATAGCAACATACCGATGAGGAGGAAGTGGAATGAATCGTTTGCAGCAAGGGGATGTCGTATTATTTCAAGGGGACAGCATTACGGATTGCGGTCGTGACCGGAACTTTTCCGGCAGCTTGGGGAACGGCTACCCGCTATTGATCGACTCGTTGTTCGGCATGAAATTTCCTGAGTTAAACGTAACCTTTTTGAATAGAGGGATCAGCGGAAACCGGGTCGTCGACTTGAATGACAGATGGCAGGAGGATTGCCTGGACCTGAAGCCGGACTGGGTATCCATCTATATCGGCATCAATGACACTTGGCGCCGGTATGATAGCGGGGACCCGACGAGCACCGAGGATTATAAAGCCGGCTACCGTAAATTGATCGAACGCACTAAAGGGGCACTGGACGCCAAGCTGATTCTGGTTGAACCGTTCGTGCTGCCGCATCCGGAGGATCGCAGATTATGGCGCGAGGATCTGGATCCAAAAATCACGGCCGTTCGCGAATTGGCGGTGGAATACGGAGCGCTGCTGGTGCCGCTGGACGGATTGTTCGCTGCTGCGTCGGTACGCCGCGAAGCTGCCTTCTGGGCGCCGGACGGCGTGCATCCGTCACCTGCCGGACACGGCCTGATCGCGAAGGCTTGGCTCGAAACGATGGGCATTCGTTTGGATTAACAGATTTAAGAGCCGAAGTTAGAGGCAACCAACTCGGGATTATCTTGAACGGCTTATCAATTAGAAAGAGCTCGGGCGTGAATCACTGCGTCCCGAAGCTCTTTTTAAATAAGATTTGAACTTAGAGTATGAAATAGGGGCTTGGAGCTACCGATACATATATAAACAAAGGGGATGACGTTATGCTGTATGGGCAACGGGTAATTCTCAGACCAGTCGTCGAAGAGGATTGGGAGCAACGATATCAATGGCTTACGGATCCTGAAGTGAGTTCTACACTGCCATCCGGTACCGGGGTGCCTTTAACCCCGGCAACCGTGAAGAAACGGACACAGAAATATGCGGAGGGTGACCAGTCAGGTGCATATTTCACTGTGCTCAACCTGGACGGGAAGCCGCTCGGCAATGCTCAGTTGTTCAAGATCGATCCTTGGGCGCGCAAAGCGGAATTCGGGATATGGATCGGAGATAAAAGCGTGTGGGGACAAGGCTACGGCACGGAGGTTACGCAAGTCCTAGTTCAGTTCGCTTTTGAGAGACTGAATTTGCACAAGGTGTATCTTACCGTGGATGCTACCAATGCCGGCGCAATTCGGTGTTATGAAAAAGCCGGTTTTCAGCGGGACGGAATTCTGCGTGATGAAGCGTATAAGAACGGCTCGTATGTGGATCGTATTCTGATGAGTTTGCTTCATTCTGAATATGTCGTAGGGGACTGACTTTTTTTAAAATGAAAGCTAGCCGAACGAGAGGTAGAAATCACTTTCATTTTTTTTGCCTATGTGGTGTAATGCATTAAAGCGGAAAAATAATGGTTGACGCCTCCAGTTAAATCCTATAGGATTACTTGTATTAATATTCGTCCTTTTTACGGAAAACAGGGGGAGAGAGAACATGAAAGGTAGTAAACATGTAAGGAAATTAACGGCGCTGGTGCTCGCGTTTATGATCGTCTTAACCGGATGTGCCGAATCGGGCAGCGGCGGCGGTAGCGGGGCAGGCAATCTGGCGGACAAGGTCGAGAACCTGCCGGCAGGCATCGCGGAGAAGGATCCGGTGAAATTGATGGTCGTCCGAAAAATCGGGGGCGATGATCATACGGCTCAATTTTTGGCGGGTGCGAAACAGGAAGGTGAAGCTCTCGGGTTTAAGGTGGATACCTTCTCGGCGAACGGAGACTCCGCCAAATTCCACGATGCGATCGCACAAGCCATTGACAGCGACTACGATGGATTTATCATATCGCATGGCGATGATCCTGCATCGGTGCAGGACGTGAAGAAGATTACCGAAAAAGGAATTCCGGTCGTCACATTTGACTCTTTGCCGGAGATCGGCGACATTGCAGGGGTAACCCAGACCTCGCAGGATGACGAGCAGCTCGCGAAGCTGGCGCTGGACAAGCTGGTTGAAGAGCAAGGGCCGGAAGCCAACATCGTCTATCTCTGGGTAGACGGATTCCCGCCGATGGTACGACGCAATGCCGTATATCAGGAAACGCTGAAGAACAATCCGGGCATCAAGGAAGTGGAGCGTTTCGGTGTAGCGAGCGACCAGACTTCCCTGGAAACGCAAAATGCGGTATCCGCCATCCTAACGAAATATCCGAAGGGCGAAATCGATGCCATCTTCGCTACCTGGGATGCATTCGCCATCGGCGCAGCCAGAGCGCTGGAGGAAGCGGGACGCACCGAGGTTAAGATTTACGGCATCGACGTATCCAACGCAGACCTGGAGCTGATCCAGAAGCCGGACAGCCCTTGGGTAGCTACGGCGGCCGTAGACCCGAAAACGATCGGCGCGATCAACGTTCGCTTGCTGGCTAAGAAGATTGCCGGCGAGGAAACACCTGCTACGCATAATCTGGAGCCTGTATTGATCGAGCGCTCCGACCTTGCGGGTGCAGCTGAAGCGGTCAACATGGTCAACCTGGCGGATATTATCCCTAGCTGGGGGACAAGCACCGAATTCGAAGAGGACTGGATGAAGGCGTTGAAAGAAGCCAGCGGCAAATAAACAGCACTATTCATACAGGCGCTCTTATCGGTCATCGATAGGGGCGCCCTATCCTATTTGAAGGGAAGAATACACTTGCGAAGCGTGATGGAGCCAACAACTGCCGCCTCGACCCACTCGTCGAAAACGGCACCCTTACTTCAAATGAAGCACATATCGATTTCTTTTCCGGGCGTTAAGGCGTTAACCGATGTGGATTTTCAGACGACCGCAGGAACGGCACATGCGTTGATCGGCGCGAATGGCGCAGGGAAATCTACATTGATGAAGATTCTGTCGGGAGCGTACAACCATTACGAGGGCGAGATCTGGATCGATGGGAGCAAAGCGGACATTCGTTCACCGAAGGAAGCGAAGGACCTGGGCATTCAGATCGTCTATCAAGAGGTGGATACGGCGCTCATTCCGAACCTGACGGTCGGAGAGAACATTATGCTTGACCGGACGGTTCACGATATGGGCAAACGGCACTTGGTCCGCTGGAAGGAGCTCCATCGGGAAGCCGAATCGATTCTGGCACGGATGAATATCCGGGTTCCCGGCAAGAAGCTGATTTCGGAGCTGACGCTGGCGGAGAAGCAGATGGTACTGATCGCAAGAGCGGTCTCCAAGCAGTGCCGGATTCTGGTGCTGGACGAACCGACCGCGCCGCTCAGCCACAGCGAGACGGAGCAGCTGTTCAAGCTGGTGCGCAAGTTGAAGCAGGATGGGGTCGGCATTATTTTCATATCGCACCGGCTGCCGGAGCTGTATGAAATCTGCGATGATATTACGATCATGCGGGATGGTCAGCTGGTGAAAAGTGACCGCATTGCGAATATCGATCAGCCAAAAGTGGTGGAGTACATGCTGGGCTCCAAGATGGAGCAGCAGTTTCCCCATATCGAACGAGACATCGGCACCGTCTGGTTCGAGGTGAAGGACATGTTGGACCCAGGCAAAATCAACGGCGTTGACCTGCACATTCGCAAAGGGGAGATCGTCGGTCTGGCCGGACTGGTCGGGGCCGGGAAAACCGAGCTGTGCCGGGCGATATTCGGAGCATCCGACACATCAACCGGCGAGATCACGCTGAAGGGGAAAAAGCTCCGCATCCGCTCGCCGCACGATGCCGTTTCGCATGGCATTGCGCTGGTCCCTGAGGAACGCCGCCGCGAAGGCGTCTTCGTGGAAGAACCGGTATCCGTCAATTTAACGGCTGCGGTGCTGTCCCGTTTTTCCAAGTGGGGATCCTGGCTTAGCTTCGGCAAGGAAAAGCAGGCGGCGAGGGAGATGATCGAGTCGCTCGGGATTAAGACGCCGAATGAGCGAGCCAAGGTGAGAAACCTGTCCGGGGGCAACCAGCAGAAGGTGGCGATCGGCAAGTGGCTGCTGGTTGACGCGGATGTGTATATTTTTGATGAACCGACCAAAGGGGTTGACGTTGGCGCGAAGAGGGACATTTTCCATCTGGTGGCCGAGCTGGCCAAGCGGGGGAAATGCGTGCTGTACGCCTCAAGCGAGCTGTCCGAAATCGTTGGCATCACGAATCGGGTGTATGTGATGTATGACGGCGGCATCACGAAGGAGCTAACAACGCAGTCATCCAACGAAGAGGAAATATTGCTTTATTGCACAGGAGGCGGGTTGACATGAATACAGCAAGACTTGTTAAGGAGAAGCCGGCGGCTCGTTTCGCTTTTGATTTTCTGTATAAATACGGCACGTTGATTACGGTATTCGTACTTATTCTCGTATTCGGGACCGTCGCCGACAACTTTTTGAATACAAGCAACATTATTAACATACTCCGTTCGATCTCGATCGTGACGATCATTGCCGTAGGGCTTACCGTATCGCTGGCCGTTGGCGGCTTTGACCTGTCTGTCGGCTCGACAGCTTCCCTGGCGAACGCGTTGGTCATTTCCATGTTTGTCTGGCACGGGCAAAATATCGGCATCGGCATTGGTCTCACGCTGCTGTTCTGTCTGGTCGTGGGATTGATCAACGCTTTCCTGGTCATCAATTTCAAAATTGACGATATGCTGATGACGTTGGCGACGATGTTTATCTTTCAGGGCGTTGCGCTCACGTATACCCGCGGCGCTACCATTTCCCAGAATATGATCCTGCCGAGCGGAGACTTTGCCACCGGTAAAATTCCGGCGGTGTTTGAGAAGATCGGGCAAGTGCCATGGATCATTATCATTATGGTTGTCGTGGTCCTCGTGGTCCATCTGTTTCTGACCTATACGAAACACGGGCGGTACATGTACATGATCGGGGGCAACCGCGAAGCCGCTGCTTTATCCGGGATACCGGTGAGTAAATACCGACTGATCGCTTATCTGGTCTCCGCTTTGTTTGCCGCCATCGGCGGCATTATCCTCGGGGCTCGGGTTATGACAGCCGAAGTCAACTCCGGCGGACCTTACCTGATGGATGCCGTCGCTGCAACCTTTATCGGATACTCCGTATTCGGAGCCGGCAAGCCGAACGCGCTCGGAACCTTTGTCGGGGCAGTATTGATCGGTATATTGCAAAATGGTCTGATCATGCTGTCCGTGCCGTATTATGCGATGGATATCGTGAAGGGCGCCGTGCTGGCGTTGGCGCTTGCTTTAACTTATTATAAGAAGCGGCATTGATCGCTTAAGCTGCGCTTTTTTTAACCGAGCTTTGTTCCATTCATACTTATCGAGACCATCCCTCCAGTGATCCTGCTCTGGAGTGGGTGGTCTTTTTTTCATGGCTAGCTGCATTCAGGCAACGTATGAGAGAAGCGGATGTCAAGCCTCGTTCAACGGGCGAATCTGGCGGCTTATCCATGATTTGGTTATTTAGTTGACGGACTCAACTTGTATTGACTATCCTTGTAGAAGACCGATTATAATTGTACATACATTTGTCTCTTATAAAGAGAAAGGGGACTCATCATGAAAAAAACAACCTTCATACAACCGGATCCCAAGGCTTGGCTGGACACGTTTCACTTTGAAATTCCGATAAAGATAAGGTACTGCGAAACGGATATGCTGGGTCATGTCAATAACGTCAGTTATTTCATGTATTTTGAGCAGGGACGCATTGAGTATTTCGAGAACTTGGGATTGACCGAGGATCTGTTCAGTGACAAAAAGGTGTCGGTGGTTGCAGATCTGGAGTGCCAGTATCTTGCTCAATTGTATCTGAAGGACCCGCTTAAGCTTCATGTCCGGGTAGCTGAGATCGGACGTTCCTCCATGGACGTTCAGTATGCGATCGTGGTGGACGGCGCCTTAAAAGCGGCCGGGCGTGGAACCATTGTGCTCATCGATACTGCATCAGGCAAGAGCACGCCGATTCCGGATTCGGCACGCGAGCGAATTTCGACGTTTGAAGGATGGATGTAACGAAAAGCGAAAGATCAATCATAATCAGATAAGAAGGGAAGGGATTAGGGATGAACATCCGTTTTGCCGTTATCGGCACAAACTGGATTACCGAGCGGTTTCTCCAAGCCGCTCTGGAGACGGAAGAATTTATTCTTGCTGCCGTATACTCCCGCACGGAAGAGAAGGGCAGGGCTTTCGCGGCCAAGTACGCGGACCCCAAAGTGTACACCGATCTTGTAACGATGCTGCAGGATGACGAGATTGACGCGGTGTACATTGCGAGTCCGAATTCCTATCACGTGGATCAGGCGATATTATGCATGAACCACGGGAAGCATGTTCTTTGCGAGAAGCCGATGGCTTCTAATGCAGTCGAAGTGTCCGCCATGATTGAAGCTGCGAAGAATAACAATGTTTTGCTCATGGAAGCTTTGAAGTCGACGTTGATGCCAAATTTCAGGACCGTCAGGGACAACCTGTACAAGCTGGGTCCGATTCGGCGTTATTTTGCAAGCTATTGCCAATATTCCTCCCGTTATGACGCGTTCAAGCAGGGGACGGTACTGAATGCGTTCAACCCTGAATATTCCAACGGTTCACTCATGGATCTGGGGATTTATTGCCTGTACCCGATGGTCACCCTGTTCGGTAAACCGGACTCCGTCAAAGCCTCCGGCTATATGCTATCCTCCGGGGTTGATGGCGAGGGCAGCCTGTTGTTGTCCTATCCCGAGATGGATGCCGTGATCATGCATTCCAAAATCAGCGATTCCTATGCCCCTGCCGAAATCCAGGGCGAGAACGGCACGATGATCATCGACAAGATCAATCAGCCGTACGATGTGAAGATTCACTACAGAGACGGCACCATTGAGAACGTCACCCAGCTGCAAACCCATGAATCGATGTATTATGAAGCCCGGGAATTTATCGATTTAATCCGGTTCGGCGAACGGGAAAGTCTAATTAATACCCATGCCAACTCACTCATTACGGCCGAAATTATGCAGGAAGCCAGGAGCCAGATCGGACTGCGGTTCCCGGCGGATACCCGCACCGATATATGATATTTGTCATACTCCCGAAATGACGTTTATGACTACGACACGCGTGACATCCTAGCTATAATTAGATTAGACAAGTGCGTGACAGCTTCACAACGTCCTTGCGCTTCATTTCGAGGAGGAAGACAACTATGGCTAAGCCCGATAACAAATTGTCCAGCTTGAAAAAGAACGTTGCCCCTTATGAAGAAATTGACACAAAGGCGAGTATAGGTCAGCTTTTCAATACACTGGTTCCCTTAATCCTGCTATGGTATGCAGCCTATTTAAGTCTATCCGTATCGTACTGGCTTACCATTCCCATAGCTATTATTGCTTCGGGGTTTGTTGTCCGGACGTTTATCATATTCCATGACTGCTGTCACGGATCTTTCTTCAAAAGCCGCAAGGCGAACAAAATTCTCGGCACGATTACAGGCGTTATTACTTTGTGTCCTTACGAACAATGGAAGAACACGCACGCGATTCATCACGCGACGAGCAGCAACCTCGATAAGCGGGGAATCGGCGATATGTGGGTATTGACCGTTGAAGAGTATGGGGCCGCTTCCTTTTGGCAGCGTCTATACTACCGGGTTTACCGTAATCCGATTGTGATGTTTGGACTGGGTCCTATTGCTATTTTTCTGATAACCTACCGTTTTAACCGTAAAGGTGCGAGACGCAAGGAGAAGATCAGTAATTATATAACGAATATTTCGATTGTTGCGCTGTATGCATTGCTGTGCTGGGCGATTGGATGGCAGGCATTCCTGCTCGTTCAAGCTCCTATATTCATGGTATCGGGGATGCTTGGCATTTGGTTGTTCTATGTACAGCATCAATTCGAAGAAACGTACTATGAGCATGATGAAGAGTGGAGTTATATCAATGCAGCCGTAGAAGGCAGCTCTTATTACAAACTTCCGAAGGTCCTGCAATGGATCACAGGCAACATCGGCTTCCATCACGTTCACCATCTTAGCCCGAAGGTTCCTAATTACAACCTGGAGAAGGCGCATGAAGCCGCTCCTCCGCTGCAAAAGGCAACAACGATTACACTGAAGACCAGTTTGAAGTCTATACGTTTCCGTCTGTGGGATGAAGAGAAAAAGGTGTTCGTCACGTTTAGGGAAGCAAAGAAGTCGCTCCGTAAACCGCAGGAATCGGTATTGGCGAAAGCCGAGAAGAGCCTGGCGAGCAGCAGACGCAGAGTGCAGGGCGAGTAATTCCTTGCGGCTACGAGGTTATAATAGGAAAATAAGAATACGCGTTAGGCAGAAATAAGGACGAAGCTTGAACCGACAGAAGGTGGGACTCCATGCAGAAATGGTATCAGATATTTCATAAAAGTACGGGGCTGAGCCCTTATGTATGGGTTGTCTTCTACATCCTTCCGTTCTATTTCATCTTCCGGTCGACCTCTACCTATCAGGTCGTCTTCGGCACTCTGATGATTGTGATGTTCTTTGCCTTCTATGTGCTTTCATTTCTGGCCAAAGGCTGGCTCGTCTACTTCTGGACGAGTCTGCAAATTCTGATATCGATTACGATGTCAGTGGTGTTCGGGTATGTTTATTTCTCGTTGTTCCTTGCATTTTTCATCGGGAACATCAAGAATAAGGCAGGGTTTATCACGCTGTATTCGATCCATCTGGTCACGACCATTATAACGGTCAATTATGGATTGTTAACGCGGAATCCGTTCTTCATCACACAGCTGCCATTTATGCTAGTCAGTGTAGTCGGGGTTATTCTGCTGCCCGTGACCAACTATAACCGGAACAAGAATGATCAGCTGCAGGGTCAGCTGGAGGATGCCAACAAACGGATTTCGGAACTGGTGAAGCTGGAGGAACGTCAGCGGATTGCCCGCGATTTGCATGATACGCTCGGACAAAAGCTGTCTCTCATTGGCCTCAAAAGCGATTTGGCCGGTAAATTGATGACGCAAGATACGGAAAGAGCCCAGGCCGAGATCAACGATGTGCGCCAGACAGCCAGAACCGCACTCCAGGAAGTGCGCGAGATGGTGACGCGGATGCGGGGGACCCGGCTTACGGACGAGATTTTCCGTATTCAGCAAATTCTAAAGGCTGCCCAGATTGAATTAACCTTTGAGGGAACTCTGGAGCCGGAAAATCTGTCGTTAATGAATGAAAATGTGATCAGCATGTGCCTGAAAGAGGCCGTGAATAACATAGTGAAACATAGCAATGCCACGGCTTGTTCCATTGTGATCGAATCCACGGAAACGGATCTGGTTGCAAGGGTGAAGGACAATGGAACAGGGTTCGTGACCGATGCGAGAAACCGCGGAAATGGACTGCGGGGAATGAGAGAGCGGCTTGAATTCGTAAACGGAAGCATGGAGCTCACTTCCGGCGAGGGAACTACGCTGGTCCTTCGTGTACCTAATGTGCTTAGAATGCCGGATAAGGAGGCGGGAATATGATCCGAATTGTCATAGCCGAAGATCAGCGATTGCTGCTTGGAGCCCTGGCCTCACTGCTTGATCTGGAAGAAGATATGCAAGTGGTCGGGACGGCAGGGAACGGGAAGGATGCCGTACAGCTTGTCAAACTTCATAAACCGGATATCTGTATCATGGATATTGAGATGCCGATGATGAACGGACTTGAGGCTGCCGAAGAACTAAAGGGCTATGGCTGCAAGGTGATGATCTTGACGACCTTTGCCCGGCCGGGGTATTTCGAGCGTGCCGTGAAGGCCGGCGCCAATGCCTACCTGCTTAAGGACAGTCCAAGCGAGGAACTGGCTGCATCCATTCGGAGCATTATGGCAGGCAGACGAATATACGCCTCCGAGCTGGTGGATGAAGCGTATTCCGGTGAAGAGAATCCGCTGACGGAGCGGGAAAAGGAAGTGCTGAGCCTGATTGCGGACGGCAAGAATACGAAGGAAATTGCCAATCAGCTGTTTATTACAACGGGTACCGTGCGGAATTATATTTCCGTTATTCTTGATAAGCTTGGTGTCAGCAACCGGATCGAAGCGATCACGCGTTTTAAAGAAAAAGGTTGGTTTAAATAATCATCTGAAAATAGTCGGAAGCCCCGTGGTTGCAGCCACCGGGCTTCTTTTCGTGTGAATAAAGAGAAAGGTGTTAGCCCAGAAGGTCGTTTGGATTCGCGCGATATATGGATTTTTTTACCTGGTATTGTATTCATTATAATGAATAAATATTCAATTTCTTTCGTGTGGTAAAGTATTTGGATATAATTTATATTTTTTGGAAACAATGAAATTGCTAATAAAATTAAGCCTGTATTTCATGGGAATAATTTAGCATCTATAGAGTGTTCAAACAAGAATATTGCCGTTGCTTTGTAAAAGTATGCAATTTAATGTATAATAGAAATGATTGCCAGAAGTCAAATTCGAGGAGGAGGAGGTCTTCTATGGACCATATGATGTTTGAGGTTGGAACTGCTCTGATTCTGGTTGCTATAGCCTCCATAATTGCAGGAAAGCTCAAGTTCTCGATTATACCGTTCTTGATTGTACTCGGGATGCTTGTAGGTCCGCATGCACCAACGATAGGAATTCTAGACTTTAAATTTATTGAGAGCCAGGGAATCATCGATTTTCTGGGGCAAATCGGTATTCTATTCCTGCTCTTTTACCTTGGCCTTGAATTCTCCGTTCAGAAATTAATCAAGTCCGGGCGAAACATCGTGGTAGGCGGAACCGTATATGTCATATTGAACTTTGCTCTGGGCCTGGCTTACGGATTTGTGATCAACATGCCGCTGTACGAGACGTTAATCATTGCAGGGATGCTGTCAGTTTCCTCTACTGCGATTGTGGCGAAAGTACTGGTGGATCTGCGGCGCACCGGTAATGCGGAGACAGAGCTTATTCTCGGCATGATTTTGTTCGATGATATTTTTCTCGCCGTGTTCTTATCGATTATGTCGGGCCTGCTGTTAGGCGGGGCCACATCGGTAGGGGCAACGATCATCTCCGTGTGTATATCCATAGGTTATATGCTGTTGTTCTTTGTTATTGCGAGAAAGGGTCCACCTATACTTAACAAATTGCTGAATATAACGTCCAGCGAAATTTTCATTATCGTTGTTTTCTCATCGATGTTCTTTATTGCTGGATTTTCAGAGACGCTGCACGTAGCCGAAGCGATTGGCGCGCTGCTGTTCGGACTAGCCTTATCCGAGACGGATCATAGCGAACGGATCGAGCAGCTGGTCATTCCTTTTCGTGATTTCTTTGGTGCGATCTTCTTCTTCAGCTTCGGTCTCGGCATCGACCCGACCACGCTGGGGAATGCGTTATGGCTGGCACTTGGTGCTGTGGGACTGACCATTATTGGTAACCTTGTAGCAGGCATGATCGCGGGACGCAAGGCGGGACTATCACATAAGTCGTCGCTTAACATCGGATTGACTATCATGGCACGCGGGGAGTTTACGATAATCGTTGCGAATCTGGGACTCGCTGGCGGACTGTCCGCCGTGCTGAAACCATTCTCGGCGCTTTATGTTCTGATTCTTGCGATCCTCGGGCCTCTTCTAGCCAAGGAATCAAAACGTGTCTACCGTGGAGTGAATAAAATATTCAAATGGAGCGAACCTGTGGAGAAAGTAAAAAAAAGGAAAGTGTAAGGATGCTGGGATGATTTACTTTCTTCCAACTAATCTATATAATCTAGAGATTGAATTAACCCCAGAACGGAGGATTTTCACATGAGTATTATTCGCGAATCTGATCTGCCGGGTATCGGGAAGAAGTTCCTTATTCAGGCGAGATCAGGGGATAAGCTGGTTATTGTTATTCATGACGATGGCCGTAGAGAGCTGTACCATTTTGAAGATGACGATCCTGAGGAGACCATCTCCCAGATTACATTAGAGGATGATGAGGCTAGACAAATCGCCGGCATCATCGGTGGCATGACGTATAAGCCGAAAGCGCTGGAGACAATCGAGGTGACTCTTGAAGACCTGATCATCGAATGGGCACGCATCGAGCCGCATTACAAATGCGTGGGACAATCCATTGCAGGGCTTCAGGTTCGTCAACGTACAGGTGCTAATGTATTAGCGATTGTGAACAAGAAAGAGCAGAAAATCAATCCGGGTCCGGACGACATCCTGACAGCGGGATCGACGCTGGTACTAGCGGGCGAGCGTAAGCAGATCAAGCAGCTGAAAGAATTGCTGGTCAACGGTTAATAGCGCTCCTTGGTCGAAGAGATGATAACCATACCGAAAGCAAGCTCCTCCTTTTGCGAGGGGCTTGCTTTTTTATGTGCTTAGAAACCTCTCTAAAAAAAAGCGCCAAGGTGGCTTCGACCCTTGTGCGCTTTTTCTATTTACCAGCGGAATGCTGCGGGTTATGGATTTCCAGAGGAGCCGGTTATTTCCGGGCCACTATCATAAACCGTGCGGAATTCGTTCGGATTCCACGATCTGTGCGATGGTCTCTGATGAACTGCTGCAGGATGCGAAAATCCGATTCCTCCTGTCCAAACCCGGGGATGATGGGCGTGTGCTTGAGCAGAAAGATGAGATCCTCTTCACGCTCATAGTATTCGACCGCATCGTATTCGGCATATTGGATATCGCGGAACCCGGCAAGCCGAAGTTCCTTCATATATTGATCCTTTAAGGCACCGTCTTTACGGGAGGATTGTCCTCTGCCAAAGGCTTGAGCCAGATTGGCTTTATCACATTCGCGAACCTGCTGTGTCAAAAACACGCCATCCGCTGCTAATACTCTTGCCGCCTCTGATGCACGGAAAGGGGAGTGTCTGCATGAGATCAAATTGAAAAACGCCTCCGGGAATTGAAGCGCCTCTGCATCCATCTGCATAAAGCGTACATTGGAAGCCGATACGTTCCGTTCATTCCGCCGGGCTGTCTCAATCATCGTATGCGAAAGATCGATTCCAACCAGCGATGCTGCTTTGTCAGCGATGGATAACAAGCTTTCTCCGCCGCCCGTTCCGATATCGAGCACAACGTCGGATGGTTGGCATAATTTGCCGACCTGATCGTAAAAATCCCACTTTACACCTTCCGAGATACATCGGACCTGGCTGAAGTCCCAGCCGTTTAAGGCTCCTACGATATCATAAAACTGCTTGTATTCCTGTGAATTCATTTATATTGTCCACCTTCCACATGAGATAAAATGGGATGCTGTAAACAGATTGACCCTCATTCGTTCGAAGCCAAAAGCCGGTAGAGTTCTTTGCTGTAGATCAGGAGACTTGTCCAAAAGGACGGTCGGCTCCCTTCTGTCCGGCAGCTGATTTACGTTTTATAGCAAAAAGCAGCTCTATGGCTACGAGTTATAACTTGGACTTGGCCCGGTCCTCTATGAACCCGAGCCTAGCTACTTCGAATGATACGGATCAAGTGCAACATCCAATTCACCCCAATTCGGAAAAGATTATTTTTAAGAGATAAGAAAGTATAAGCTTCAGAGGCTTACCATCCTTATCTCGCAAGAAAAACTTCCGCTATTCGCGGTCTGTCTTCTGAGAAAGTACGTCGATAGATTTTTTCTTATTGTAAGTCCAAGGATTCTTTATGATCAAGGAGAATTTTATTAGGAGGAAGGACCATAATCTTAAGCAAATGATAAGAATTTGGAAGTATGGCGTTAAGAACTGTCTACTATACTAGATGAATCTGTTTCGCAAGGAACGAGAATAATCGGATTTTAAAAGATGAGAGGGTACTGCCATGAACAAAATAAACGCTTTACCAAGGGAACGTCTTCCCGAGCTGCAATTGGTACGCGCATTCGCCATCATCGGCGTGCTGTCCGTTCACTCCACATCGTATGCCGTATCTGCGATGACGGACTCCAAATATTTTTTTATGTACAATTTCATGAACATCTTCATGAAATACGGAACGCCGACATTTATATTTTTGAGCAGTCTGGTACTCTTCTATAATTACTATGACCGTCCCACAACGAAGAAGCTGATTGGCGGATTTTACAAGAAAAGACTGCTGTATATTATCATTCCGTATACGCTGTTCTCCGTGTTCTACTTCGCACTCCTGCACTATTTATATTATCAGGGCAGGCCGTTCGGCGAGTCGATGGAGAGCTTTGTTCAAAAGCTGTTGACGGGCAAAGCGTATACGCATCTTTATTTCGTATTTATCAGCATTCAGTTTTATGTGCTGTTTCCGCTTGTATTGTGGCTGTTCAAGAGGGTGCCCCAGCTTGCAAAATGGGCGATACCGATTGGACTGGTGATCCAGTGGACGTTTATACTGATGAATAAGTACTATTGGCAGGTACCGAATAAAGGGAGCTGGGCATTGTCCTACATTGCCTATTTCATGCTGGGCGCTTTTATCGGCATCTATTACCCGAAACTGAAGGCCTGGCTTGTCATTAGCCGCGCGAACGCACGGCCTCACCGCATCGCCGCCTGGGTGGTGCTGTGGATCGCATGGGCCGCTGCCGGTCTCGGACATGTGTACATTTATTACAACAGCCGACTGCACGGAACCGGGTATAATTCAACACTGTATGAGCTGCTGTGGAATATGCATACTTACTTTGGGGCGCTTGCCCTGCTCCAGTTCGCCATTTTGTTCTACCGGGCCGGAGTACGTGGATGGACGCCGGCGCTGGAAAGACTGGGGGCCGTATCTTTTGGGATATATCTCATTCATCCGTTCTTTCTGCTCGTCTACCGTGAGTTTCCGCTAACTACGGGGAATTCAATGCTGACCCATCTGTGGTATGCAGGCGGTTTTGCGGCAGCCTTAGGCTGTTCATGGATCGTTGTGGAATTGACGGTTCGATTTATACCAGGCTCATGGGTGATATTCGGTAATATTCCGAAAGCGAAGAGATCGGTTAAGCCAACCGATACGCCGGCTGTGCCGCTTTCCGGTTCATAGTCTGTTACGTTAGCAAACAAGGATGCATACCTGACGAGGGCATGGCCGTGGCGAAGAGAAACCAAAACAGCAGCAACGCACAGTCTACGCATCCATGGTGCAAGACGATTTAAAAGGCGTTATGCTGACTGCCGCTTTTAATCAAGGAGGAGCCATGTCTGGAGTTACGATATTAATGGTTGATGATGAAACCGAAATTTTGAAACTGATGGAGATTTACGTCAGGAATGAGGGCTATACGCTCCTCACCGCATCTCATGGCCTGGAAGCGCTGGAGATTCTAAAAAAACATAAAGTGGATTTGATCATCCTCGATGTCATGATGCCGAAGATGGATGGCATTGAGGCATGCATGAGAATTCGGGAGGAGAACAACACGCCGATCATCATGCTGTCCGCCAAGAGTCAGGAGATTGACAAGATCGCCGGGCTCAGCATCGGCGCGGATGATTATGTGACCAAGCCGTTCAGCCCGCTGGAATTGATCGCTAGAATCAAATCACAGCTCCGCCGATACAAACAGCTGAACAGCAGCTCGGTGAGGGATGAGAACGAAATTCAGATTGATGAGCTGATTATGAATGTCGCTTCCCACCGGGTAACGGTGGCAGGCGTTGAGATTAAGCTGACGCCGCGCGAATTTGCCCTGCTGCATATGCTGGCCATCAATCGCGGACTCGTGCTTAGCATGGACAAGATTTATACCGAGGTGTGGAACGAACCGTTCATGGAATCGAAAAATACGGTCATGGTACATATTCGCAAGCTGCGCGAGAAGATCGAGAAGGATCCGCAGCAGCCGGAATATATTAAGACAGTGTGGGGGATCGGCTACAAAATAGAGTAAACTTAAGCAGAGGTGACTAACTTGAAAGTAATGAAGCTTCATAGCATCCGCCTGAAGATGCTGCTTATGCTGCTTACCAGCATCGGCATCACGGCAGCCCTGCTTATCATACTCTATGCGTTAAGTACGCTGATACTCTCTATTCCGGCAATCAAGCCGCCGCTAGTCTGGATCATTAACAATATTGGCTCGGATCCGGTTATGCTGGTTGCGGGCATCATTCTCTTTTTTGTCAGCTATTATATGAGCACGAAGTGGTTTGTCCTTGATCTGCAGAAGATCCAGACCGGTCTTCAGGACATCACGGCGGGACGATTCGATTCCAGAATCGAGCTCAAATCCCAAGACGAATTAGGCGTCGTCGCTTCCAGCATAAACCGCATGACCGAACAGCTGAACGTTTATCTGGAGGAAATCAGGAACGGGCTTCGCGAGATTGCCAAGGGGAATTTCGACACCGACATCCCGGTTCAGTCAGGCAGCCAGCTGGGTGAGGTGGCTGAGAGCATCAACCAGATGAGCAGGCAGCTTCACCAATCTATTCTGGAGGAGCGTAACGCGGAGAAAACAAAGAATGATCTGATTACGGGAGTTTCCCATGACTTGCGTACGCCCCTTACATCGATACTGGGATTTCTGGAGGTGATCGAGGAAGACCGGTACCAGGATGAAGTGGAGCTGCGATATTATGTGAATATTGCTTATGAGAAAGCGCAAAATCTGAAGAGGCTAATTGATGATTTGTTCGAGTACACACGGATTAATAACGGGCTTCCGCTGGATATCCGGGAGATCGATATGGCTCAGTTCATGAGACAGCTGATCGAGGAATTCGTTCCTGCCCTGGAGAAGTCCGGGATGGAATGCAAGCTTGCGGCAGAGGAAGACCTCGTTATTCGGGCAGACGGCGCCCAGCTCGTCCGGGCTTACGAGAATCTGATAACCAATGCGATTCGTTACGGGGAGTCGGGCAAAAGGATCGACATCGCCGTCCGCAGTGATGGCAATCAGGTGAGCATCAGCTTCACCAACTATGGCGATCCGATTCCCGAGCGGGATTTGCCGTTCATCTTTGACCGCTTCTACCGTGTGGAGGCTTCCCGTTCGAAGCAGACAGGGGGCACCGGCTTGGGATTGGCCATTACGAAGAGCATTGTGGAAGTCCAGGGCGGCGAAATCCGGGTGCGGAGCGATCGGCAGAGGACAATTTTTGAATCTCGCTTTCCTAAAGTCGTATAGTGGCTGCTTCTTCAAGCTTACCGCGCGGTGGTTTTTCTGCCTTTGCATAGCAGCAGAGGATATCCAAGCAAACGCTCCCTCGAAGGGGGCGTTTTTTTATAAGATTCTAAGACGGAAGTCCCCGCCTGCTTCTGTGTGGTCCATATGGAATTGTTCATCTTTATTTAAGCATTCGTTAAGAACTTGGACCATGGATTGATAAGATGTGTTCCTTATACTTTCTTTAGGAACGTACATAAGGAGGCAGTCGGGATGGAATCCATACAACATGTGAAACGGAGCATTAGGATCACGATGGCATGGCCGGCAATCATTGTGATGGTTGGTGTCATATTACTATCGGGATGCGCAGAGCTCAAGATGTCCGTCGAAGATCCGCGGATGGAGAATCGATCCATTGAGGGGACGACAACAGCAATCAATAGAAGCACGTCGATGGCTCCAGCATCCTTTCTCGGGCAGTTATGGGGGGAAATAGCAAACGGAGTGACAAACCGCACCAGAAAAATGACAGGCAGGCAAACGCAGGGCCATATCATATCTGATTCAAACTGGCGAATGAATGTACGATGATGTGTGGAAATGGGCCAATTGAGGACAGCTGCAGAAACCATTTTTAATCGGAACATTTACGTCAATCTATACGATAATAAAGAGATTTAGGATAGGCTCCTTTCCTGGAAGGGAGTTTTTTTGTTTTGATTTTGGAACAGATTGCCTTATAATAGCGTTTACATTATATATGCTTGTATGGGAGAGGATGGTTTCTGTGAGTTTACGCGTATCGATCCGAAAGCGACTATTCATCGGAATAACGGCAGCCGTCTGTATTTCACTTGTTGGGATTCCGGCTCAGCAGACGCAGGAGAGCGCTCGTACCGTATTCGCCGATGCTGCCGGAGCCGGGGGCTTTACATCCGGTCAACGCGTCATGCTTCAGCAAAAGGCAGCTTTTTTCCCTAATGCGCTTAGTAAGAACAGCCATCTGACAAATCTCAAGGTCAGTTATTATGGGGCCAAGGGAGAATCGCTCCGACTTCACTCCGTGAAGGGGGAAATGGCGTTAATCAAATCCGATTCTCGGGGAGACCTGTGGCTCCCGACATGGTATGTTTCCAAGGAAGCTGCCCAAGTGAAACCAATTTCCCCGCTCTCGCTTCAACTGCGCAGCAGCGGCAGTATATATCTTGCTCCCGGAAGCACGGTGAAATGGCCGATATCCCAAACCGGAACGACGCTCATCGCCGTAGCCCAGTGGAAGGACTGGTACGGCGTCATGATTAGTCCTGCCAAGTGGAAGGAAGATTACCGGATCTACCGTCCGGCCATGATGTGGGTACGGGGCAAGGACACGACCGCCAAGAAATCGATGCCTGACGGGCTTCTCGATGGAAATTCGGAAGTAACGACGGATGCGGTACGCAACTTGACGGAGTTTCTTTTCAAGAAAGGCACCCCTTCTTCTTATGTGAAAAAGCTGCTTGGCGAACCGCAGGCGAGGGAGACATCGCGGAATCAGGAGATGAGCTCCAATAAACCGATGATACTCGGGGAGACCTGGAGATATGAGCAGCGGGATGCCCATTATACCGTGACGTTCTCTCCGTCCGGAAAGCTGACGGCCAGCGAATGGGCGATTCCGGGGACCGAATCCTTTGAGCGGAGTTACAGTCCTGGCGATGATTACGAGTTTACCTATCGTTTTGCCGCCGTACCGCCGCTGAAGACTCTAGAAGCCGAGCCCGACTGGCGAAATCAGGGCAATCTGAATTTCACCTTCCTGCTTGAGGCAAACGACGAGGTTTTGCTCCTCAAGGGGGATGATGGCGGATACAGCGGGATGCACGATAACTCTTCCTTGTATGCGATTGACCGGGGCACCGGCAAGAAGCTGTGGCAGGAGGATGCGGGATTTGGCTGGTATACGGCTGTCACGGACAAGGAGCGGGAGCATGTTACCATGTACTCGGCTTATAACCCGAAGGTTAAAGATTATGTAGCCCGTGTGCGGCATATCCGGTTGTCGGATGGACAAGTGTTATGGGAGGTTAAGCCGAAGCATGAATTTGGCCTGACGATGACGGCTGCAGCCGATGCGATTATTCTGGATGAAGCTTTGAATGTGAACGAAATCAAAAGCGTGCTGAGTGTGCTGGATCAGGAAACCGGAAAGCTGCGTTGGAAAAAAACGTTGTCCGGTGAACATCGCCTGTTGAATCAGGGCACGGATGATCCATACGTGCTCATCGAGCAGAACGGACAGCTTACCGCTTACGATCCCGTAACCGGCAAAGCGGCATGGGATATTAAAGTCGGGAAAAAATACATGGACGATCCGTCCCGAGATCCGTATTTCACCGGAGGCTACCGTTACGATCCGGTATCTCCTGCGGATATGACCACAAGATGGATGCTGCTTGGCAAGGAATGGGTTCTGCTCCATACGGAAACCGGCAAGCGCAAAAGCGTGTATCCGGCACGTGAGATGGAACGGTTCGAGGTGCTGAATGAGCGGTATCTATTGGTGCAGCGTGCGCTGAATGGGGAGTATTTCAGCGGGGCTACCGCTTACGAAAGCGTATTGTATGACAGCATGGAAGATAAGGAACTATGGACCGTGAAAGGCAAGGCCGCCCGCGGCGTCATCGAGGGAGAGCGAGTCTATCTTACCTTGAACGGCATTCCGGCAGCTGTAGATAAAGAGAGCGGCAGCATTATATGGAAGATGGAGACTACTTCCAAAGCCAGTGACGATCTGTCCCATCTGGTTGGCAGCAGCTACGGAATCCTGGATTCGTACCTGCTGATAAGTTTGGGAAGCGATCTTGTGGTGTTGAACAAGGAAGACGGCAGAAGCTTGGGCAGATTGCATAACGTGATCACCGGCAACGTCGATTTGCGAGAGGTACATGCCAAAAACGGCGCGCTGAACGTAACGGAGCAGGAAGTGCTCGTCGGTACGGTCAACGGAGCTTTTATTCGTTATGATGCCCGAGTGTTAAAGGAACGCTTGGATGAGCTGTTATAGCTTTTTTCGGTAGAAAACAAAGACCTTAGGGAGACGTCCGCAAGGGAGGAAGACTTATGGGCAAGAGGCTTAAGATAACAGGGATTCCGGTCATCAGCTTATTGTTGATCCTATGTTTTGGCTGCGGCAGCAAGCAGTCGGCCAGTTATGCGTCTCTGGTAAAGTACGATGACCAAGAGTATATCGGAAAACGCATTGAGGGTGCCGAGGCTTTTGCGGACGCAGATTTGACCTTGGCGGGCACGATCCAGAAGCAGCTCGAGCCTGATCAATACCCGGATACGCATTTATCGTCGAACGAGCTGCCGGAAGGCACGGAAATCTATGTAGTCGATGAACATACGTTGGTGGCATTGCAGGAAGGCCGAAGGTTCAAGGTGTTTGAGCGCATGGAGTAAATGTAGGTGAACGATAAGCGTCCCTGGTGTCTGGAAACAGATGCTGGGGGCGTTTTTTTTGGGGGTTGCTTATGATGAAACTAGAAAAACAAAAAAGATGTTAAAAATTCCCTTGACTCCAATTTAAAATAATGTATTATTAATATATCGAACGGATATATCGAATAGATACATTATTGGAATGTGGTGATGATTTTGTTGGAGTACATTCTCCTCGGCATGCTGATGGAAGGAACGATGAGCGGCTATGATCTTAAGAAAACAATCGACAGCACTGTAGGCACATTCTACAAGGCGAGTTACGGCAGTCTTTATCCTGCGCTCAAGAGACTTGCGGACAAGGGCATGGTTACGTTGACCGAAACCGATAACAGTAAGAATAAGAAGCTGTATACACTGCTGCCAAGTGGTCGAATCGCGTTTCTCGAGTGGTTGTCGGGACCGATGCAGTCAGGACGCAATGAGCAACTGATCCGTATTTTCTTTTTTGATTATTTGGATGAAGACCTTCGCCAAAAACGTTTGGCTGAATATCTATTTAAGCTGGATCAGGAAATTCACATGCTGGAAGCAGTACAGAGCGTCGTGGCGGGAGAATTGGCTGATATTGAAAACCCGGAAAATTACTATTATCGGGTATCGGTTCTGGCTTATGGACTGAATCATTTTCAAATGGAGCGGCAATGGTTGAGGGATATTATGGAGAGGAAGGATTTGAACCATGTCAAACCCGAGAACTAAGGCTTCTTTTTCACAAAAAAGACCGATTTTAACTGTAGTCATTATCGAGGTTCTGCTGTTGTTAGCCGTATTTGCAGCCGGAGCCTATGCGACCATCAAGGAATTAAGTTATACTTCGCCCGTTCTGATCTCGTTTATCCCCATCGCTCTGGTGATGATTGCATATTTTACATGGAAGAAGAAGTGGAATGCGCTCGGTTTCCGTAAACTCAGCAGTATTCCAGCCAACGGTTGGGTCTACTATTCTCCCTTGCTCCTTATTCTGATTGTCATCTCGTTCAAAGGAATGCGCGATATCAGTGCTTCGGAAGTCCTGTTCTTTCTCTTCTTTACCCTGCTCGTTGGTTTTGTGGAGGAGAGCATTTATCGGGGATTGATTCTGAGGACGCTGCTGCCAAAAGGCATGAAAACGGCCGTGATCACCTCCAGCATCCTGTTCGCTGTCACGCATGTACTGAACGTCTTATCAGGGCAGGATGCATTCCAAACGATTTTACAGATTGGATATGCTCTGCTAATAGGCGTTGTACTGGCCTTGCTGATGGTGAAGAACAAAAATATTATCCCTCTGATTCTTTTCCACTTCCTTCACAACTTTATCCAGTTTGTAGGTAATGACAATAGTGACGCATTTATCGGATACGATCTGTTCCTTTTGCTGGTGCTGGCCGTTCACTGTGTCTGGCTGTCACTGTCGCTGAGAAGGCCTGCCGTATCAGCCAGCGCAAATCAAGCGAGCTAGTTAATATTCTAACGGTTCAGCATGATCTGTCTTATTTAATTGAACTAAATTTATTGGAACTAAATTTATAAGACAGCCGTATAATGCATCTTCTCGAATGGGATGTATGTCCGGTTGTCTTTTTTATCTAGGCTTCGTTTCTATCGAGTGGTATAATATTCCTGGTTCGATTGCACTAGATTTGAAAGACTTACATTCTGATAAGAGATGAGGTTCATTCCATGTTCAAGAAAATGTTGGTTCTGCTCTTGGCGGTTTGCGTGATGATCCCGACCGCGGCCGGGGCAGCATATGGCCAGCCGGATAAGGCAAGCTCGAAGATTGCAATGCTATTGCCGGATGGCACACCCTTGATGAAGGATGGCACAGTCTGGATTACGTACAGCCGCCTTCCCATCAACCGAATCCCGATTCCGATGGGTGGAGATCTGAAGTTCATCGCGGGCTCCAGCGGATACGGATTCGGCGTCAATAACGCGGGCGGACTGGTCATGTGGGGGGAATCGGGATATCAGGCTGTAGCGGGTGCGAATCATGTGAAACAGGTTGGACAAGGTTACTGGTTGACCTCTGACGGCATCGTTCATCGCATGGTTGACTCCAAGCCTCAAGCGGTAAAAGGCTTTGAGGGAATATCCGTTTTTGACGAGAATAAAGGAATTATCGGCGGCGTTACCCAGTCGGGGACAATCTTATACCACAATAGTGCCTATACACCGGAGCCTGTGACTCTGGGTCAAGCAGCGGACGTGAACGCGATCCGCAAAATCAAGGTTGCCGGCGATTACGCCGCTATTCTATACAATGATGGAAGACTTGTGCTGTTCAGTACACTTCGTATCAACGGCAGCACGACTTACCTGTCCCAAAACTTGATTAGCGACGGGGCTGACATTTCTTTTGGTAAAGAACAGAAACTGATTTTCGTCAAAAAAGACGGAACGGTGTGGAATGCCAGATTGGATGTGTTCTCGCAAACATTTGAAACGAGCCCGTTGAACGGAATCAGCGGAGTTCAAGAGATCGTGGGAATTGAAGGTTCCAAAAGCTTTTTTGCGCGGTTATCGGATGGTACTTGGACGGAGTATGATCATGGACAGCTATACGATGTGACGGTACCGAGCATTACCGCTGTCACTTTAAAGGTATCGAACAGCAAGCCGAAGGTGGGGAGTTCCATCACGCCAACGGTCGAATTTCAGTACGGCAGTGGAGAGAAGCACAAGATTCCGGCGAATATGATCGCTTTGTCCATAGATAAGCCGCATTTAATCAAGGCAACAGATAAAGGCACATACAAAATTATGGGTGTGGGCGAAGCCACGCTGACGGTGGAAGTTGCAGGCAAGAAGCAATCGGTGAAAATCGTTTCAGGACTTGGCAAGCCGCTGGAGAATGCCAAGCAGGAGAAGGGGGTCACCTACCTGCCGTTGAAGCCGGTATTCCAAGCCATGGGAGGTTCGGTTCAATATCAGGCTTCTTCCAAAACCTTTGACATTACCGTAGGAGAAACCAAGCTTTCCGTTAAGGCAGGAAGCAAGCAGGCGAAGATCAACGGCAAAACCGTGAATATGAAAGGCGCTCCAATCCAGCACAAGGGGGAGACGCTTGTATCTGCCGATCTGTTGACCTCAGCACTGGGTGCCAAACTCAAGTGGGACGCATCCAAGCAGCAAATGACTGTGACGCTGGGTGCGGCACAATTCATTGTAAAGGGCGAGCCGAAGAAAGCAACGAGCAGCGGCAACACCGGAAACTCCGGGAAAAGCAAAATGTCATCGGTCCCTGCGACCGGAAGCATGGCTGGTTGGAGACTGCTAAAAGGCCATGAATATGAAAAATCCTTGCGCATTTATTACCAATACAAGAATGGCATTCTGTCCACCAAAACGGAAGATATCCGCAAAGTGGATTTGAATAAAAAAGTGACTTGGACGGATGATTACGGTCGGAAGCATACCAATACCGTCCGTGAAATCTACTCCTTGTTCACCCTTTCGAATGAATATACCTCTGAATGGCTTCATAAGAAATTCGGTAAGCTTTATGAGGATTGGCTGCTAAGCTCCTTGGTAGATGCTGCTCGTATTGTTGAGCAATATTTGCAAGAGACCGGTCAGATGCCGAGTTATGCGCCCAATGTCACCCTAACGCCGGATGCGGTATTTGAATACGAGTAAGTGCACACGAGCAAGGAAAAAAGACATTCTCGTTTCTGATAAGGGCCAGGAGATTCCTGGCTCTTTTTGCTATGGACGCAAACTTGTCCGGTAAACGTCATTTCAGTACAAATTCCGTGCAAGGAAGGTGCAGCGAATATTATAACTTACATCAAAATATAGTAGACGTAAATGCAAGCCCTGTTGCTTGCAATTTTAAATAACAAAGGGGGGACATTCATGAAGCGAAGGACGTCGCCTAACCGATCACCTGAGCCGGGAGATACCGATTCTCCGCCTCCCAGAAGGAACACCCTGTTTTGGAGGCTGTTCGCCAACTATTTTCTCCTCATTCTCATTCCCGTTATTGTGGCGTCGGTTCTTGCCCAGGTGCTGGTCGTTCGCATCATTGAAAAGGATGCCGAGCGTTTCAATCAAGTGATGATGAACCGATTCTCCGAGCAGACGGACACCGAACTTCAATCCTTAAAGACGAGCATGATTAATATCCTCAGCACCTCCAGATTACGGAGCGTGCTTCTCGCTCCCATGGCTTCTTCGCCGGATAGCCAACTGCTTCCGGAACTGCTTCATTCCCTGCGGGAGCAGCTGCAGCAGCTGGAATCGGATGATCTTGTCGAGAGGGCGTATTATTATTTTGTTCACCAGGATTTGATGATCGATGCCGAAACCTATACGAATAAAGCGTATTATTTCCATTCCCGTTATCCCTTGGATTTGAACCGCCGCCATCAGCTGGAAGCCGAGTTATCCGGCAAAAAAATGATGGATTTCATGGATTCATCCGCTTCTTTGACAGCTTCCATGAGCTACCCGTTTAATACCGCGGCTCCTGAAGTCTATCTCCTGGTCGAAGTGAAACGAGACAAGCTAGAGGAGCAGATTCATATTCCGGAGAGCTGGGTTACAGGCACAGCGATTGTAGATGATGGAGCCAAAGTGATAGCCCAGACCGGACTGACCGAGCAGGACCAGCTTACCCTGCAGCAGCGAATACGTACGGACGGCGTTGCTTCGCCATTCACGATATCGGACAAGATGGGGCTGTCCTTCATGGCATCCGGCTTCGACGAGTCCTGGCATTATATCAGCATGATCGATTTAGAAACATTGATGAAGCCGGTCTATATGACCCGATGGATCTGCTGGTTGTTCCTCCTATTCTTCCTCATAGTCGGCGCGCTCGCCTCATATTATTTAAGCCGGCGCTTATACCGGCCGATCCGGGAGATTAAGGATGGACTGAAGCTGCATCACGCTCCGAGCGGGAAGGTCGGCCACGAAGGAAACGAGTTTGATGTCATCAAACGTTACTCCCAGTTCATCATGACGGAGAATAAAGAGCTGTTCCAGATGGTGAACGGGATGCTGCCGATCGTTCAGGAGCAGTTTTTTACGAAAATCCTGCTGGGGCAATACCGGGATGCCTTATCGATTGAGTACTACGCCAAGGAGATTGAGTTTGCCTACAGTCATAAGGCGGCGAGAACCGTCCTGTGCATCTCGTTCCATTATGATCCAACCGTTTACGATTCGGCATCGGAATCCACCAAGACTTTTTTGCTGACGGAGCTGAAGGACAAGATTCACCGGCTGGCACCCGGCATGATCTGGATCTGCCAGACAAGGCCGGATCTGATGGCTTGCATTGTTGAGCATGGTCCCATCGCGGAGAATTATCCGGAAAAAGTAGCGGAGCAGGTTCGGGGCATTTTCCTGGAATACGGTGCTTATTATAAAGCGACCATCGGTCTCGGAAAGACCGTTCATGCCATCGAAGAGCTGCACCAGTCCTATGAGCATGCTCTAGCCATGCTGAAGTACCGGGGGCTGCATTCCGCGGTGGAGATTTGCGGCAGTCAGCCTTCCCGGGAGCTGCAGCAGTGGGATCCTTTCCTATCCGTACAGGAGGTCCAGCGGATTCTCAATCAGTACAAAACGAGGGAGTATGACAAGCTGCTTCATTCCGTGCTTGCTCTGCTGGAGGAGGGAAAGGGCAAGGATGCCTCCGCCATGCAGATGAAATATCTGCTTGCCGATGTGCTCAACACCTGGATTCGGGCCGTGGAATCGGAGCGCAATGAACTCAACGTTCCGTATTACTCGGGTCTGTTCGAACGGATGAATCGCTGCATGACATGGGACGAGCTGACGTGCTGCTTCGAGGACATTCATGGTTTTCTGTTCCGGAAGCCGGCTTCCAGCAGCCGGAGTCAACAGTTTATGGAGATTGTGGAATACATTCATGAGCATTATGATCAAGAGCTGTCGATCGAGCATTTTGCCGGCATGATGAATATGTCCATCGGGCATTTCAGCCGTACCTTCAAGGAGGAGGTCGGCGAGAAGTACGTGGAATATATCGCGAAGTACCGGCTGATGAAGGCAAAGCAATTTTTGCTTGAAACCGATTTGAAAATAGACGAAATTGCCGAGAAGGTTGGGTATTGGGGCCGAAATTCTTTGATTCGGGCTTTCCGCCGATATGAAGGCATTACGCCCGCCAAATACCGGAGTTTTCATCAGTAGGAAAAAAGAGACTGCATTATTTTCTGAAGTCTCTTTTTTTGCATGGAACGGGCTGAAAGCCTTGCGGCGCAGGCATTGCAAAACGTGCGTCTCAAGGAAAAGATGTTTGCTTTACGCGAAGGAGCCACGGCTCGTATAGTGGGGACAACAACAAACGAATGTAAATGCTTTCAATCGGAGGTGGGGATTATTGGCGCAGCTATCACGGATCGGCTATGTTCTGAGAAAGCATAAAGCGTTGTACTTGCTGATGCTTCCCGGCATTTTGTATTACTTGATATTCAAGTACGCGCCGATGTACGGCATCATCATCGCCTTCCAGGACTATTCGATCGGCCGGGGCATTTTGGGAAGCAAGTTTGTCGGATTCAAGCATTTGATTGAATTTTTCTATGTCACCCCCGATGCATGGAAGCTGATTCGTAACACGATCATGCTGAATGTGTACGATCTACTGTTTCATTTTCCGGCGCCGATCATTCTGGCGATCCTGTTCCATGAGCTGAAGAGCAAATGGTTCAAACGGTTTGTGCAAAACATCAGCTATATGCCGCATTTCCTGTCCACCGTTGTAATCGCGGGCATTCTCGTTACCTTCCTCTCTCCCACAACAGGCGTGGTGAACCATCTGCTCGTCAAGCTGTTCGGCATCGAGCCGATCATGTTTCTGGGCATGCCGGAGTGGTTCCGGACGGTGTATGTGGGCTCCGAAATATGGCAGAAGGTGGGGTGGGGCACCATTCTCTATCTGGCTGCGATTGCAGGAATCGATCCGACGCTGTACGAAGCGGCCAAGATGGATGGGGCAAACCGATGGCAGCAGGTCCGGCATATTACGTTCATCGGCATGGTGCCGGTCATGATTATCCTGTTCGTGCTGTCGCTCGGTAATTTCATGGAGGCCAGCTTCGAGAAAATACTCTTGATCTACAACACGATGAATTACGAAACCTCGGATGTTATCAACACCTTTGTGTACCGGCGGGGCATCCTCGATGCCGATTTCAGCTTCGCCACCGCGGTGGGCCTATTCCAGTCGGCGATTGGCTTCATTCTGGTCGTTGCGGCCAATCGGATCGTACGCAAATATTCGGAGACCAGCCTGTGGTAAGGGAGGTGCGCGATGAAAAAGCAGGAAAGCTTCGCCTCAAAGCTGTTTGACGTATTCAATGTATTGTTCATGATTGTGCTGATCATGGTGATGGCCTATCCGATGGTGTACGTATTCTCGGCTTCCATCAGCAATAATGCCATGGTCGCGAGCGGCGCCGTGCTGCTGTGGCCAAAAAAGATTACGCTGATTGCATACGAACAGCTCATCTATAACCCCGATCTCTGGATGAGTTACTGGAATACGATCCGGTACACATTCCTGCATACGGTGCTGACGCTGATTGCGACCTCCGCGATGGCGTACCCGCTTGCGAAACGGTGGCTGCCCGGCCGGAGAGTGATTTTGCTGATGGCGGCATTCACGCTTCTGTTCAGCGGCGGCATGATCCCGACCTTTCTGATCGTTCAGAAGCTGGGGATGCTGGATACCATCTGGGCGATCGTCCTCCCGTCGCTGATCAGCACATGGTATTTGTTCATTATGCGGACATTCTTTGAGGCGCTGCCGGAGGAGCTTGAGGACGCGGCTGCTATCGATGGTTGCGGATCCATACAGATTCTGGTGCGGATCGTGCTGCCGCTATCCGTACCGGTGATGGTCACGATCGGCCTGTTCACGGCCGTGAATCAATGGAACTCTTTTTTCAGCGCTTTGATCTATCTGAATGACCGGGAGATGTACCCGCTGCAAATCATGATGCGCAACATCCTGATCGCCGGCACGAATGTACAGGGCGAGGGCGACCTGACGCATCTGGAGACGTTGAAATATGCCATGATCATGATCGGTACGCTGCCGATTCTATGCGTCTATCCGTTTATCCAAAAATATTTTGTACAGGGAACGATGATTGGCGGCATTAAGGGATAGTCATGGATTTCAAGTAAATCCATCTCTATACGTTGTGATGATAAAAAGGAGGTTAGGGAATGCGGCGAAAGGGGTTCAGAACAGCGCTTGCCATGATCCTGCTCTGCGCGATGCTGGTTACGGGCTGCACCAGCGGGGGCAAGGACGATTCGGGGACGTTAAGTCCTGACAAACCGGTTACTTTTTCATGGCTCGTATACGACCGGGTGGAGGGCAAGGTTCGGGATGACTGGGAGATTTTCAAAGAGATCGAGGCAAAGACGGGCGTCAAAGTGAAGTTCCAGATCGTCAGCCAGGAAGGGCTTGAGGAGAAAAGGCAGATCATGATTGCCACGAATACGGCTACGGATTTTATCCAGGTGCCGACGCAGGACGGCAGGGAGCATGGGCCGGAGAAGGTGTTCCTGAATCTTAATGATTATTTGGATCGGGCTCCGAATCTTAAAGCATTTTACGAAAAATATCCTGAAGCCAAGGCGCTGGCAACGGGCACGGACGGAGGCTTGTATACCGTACCTGTTCTGGAAGGGGATGCGGAAGGCAAGGGCTTCAACTTTATCTGGTATGCCCGCAAGGACATTATGGATCAGCATGGGATACAGGCACCGACTACGGTGGACGAATTTTATGAGTATCTGAAAACATTGAAGGAGAAGGTTCCGGATTCCTATCCGCTCATATCCAACGCGATCGTTGGCGATACGGGGCTGTATACGACCTTCGGGCGTATCTTCACGGGCATCAGCGGCTTCTATAATCTCGATCCGACCACCGATCAATATGCATTCGCCCCATACCATGAGAATTATCAGGATATGCTGGTGTATCTGAATAAGCTGTATGCGGAAAAATTGCTGGATCCGGAATTCTCGCTGCTGACCCAAGCGCAGTGGGAGGAGCGCATACTGACGGGCAAATCCTTGGTGACGTTTTTCTGGAAGGCCGATCTGGAGTCGCTCGTAGCGAAGGCGAGGGGGGCTGGTACGGCCGAGTATGAGCTGGATGCGATTCCTTCCTTTGCCGCCGAAGGGATCAAGAACTATCAGTTCTCCCGCCCGGTCGTTGGCACCGTCGGTCGAGCGATCTCGGCTAAAGTCAAGGATAAGGAGCGCGCCGTCCAATTCCTCGATTATTTGGTCAGCGAAGAGGGAACGAATTATCTGTCCCTAGGAATCGAAGGCAAAACGTATACGATGGAGGACGGCAAAGCGGTATATAACAAGGAGTTCGGCGAGTCTCCGTTTAATGCGCTGCGCAAGGACTGGGGCGTATGGTATGACCTGATTACGTTGAATAACGCCAAATCCCGTGAGGTGTGGGAGCGCGGATTGAGTGAGAAGAGCAAGGATATTAACGCCCGATATGAGCAGTACATTGTCCCGGCACCGAAACAGATCGTCAAGACGGAAGAGGAGCTGGAGCTCGAGAAATCGAAGCTGAACAATCTGAACAAATTCCTTGAACAGAAGGTGACGGAGTTCGTAACCGGCAAAACCCCGATTAACGATTCCACCTATCAGCAGTTTATTGACCAGGCCAAGAAACTCGGCTCCGATGAACTCCTTACCATGTACAACACCGCCTATACTCGCACATACGGCGGCAAGTAATCTGCGATGGAGATGGAGGAATCAGGCAATGGACGATACCAAAATTATCGATGTCGACGTTCATAACGAGCAGGACGACAGGGCGCTGCTGCCATATCTGCAGGAGCCCTGGCGCTCCCGGGTAGCGACATCCGGCATCGGTTATGCAGGCTCAGGGTACTACTCGCCGATCGGGGTGATGAAAAAAGACTCGATCCCTCCGGGGGGAGGCAAGGCCGGCTCTGATCCCGATTATATGATCAAGCAGCTGATCGAAGGCTACAATCTGGATTATGTCGTATTGACGGGTGTCGTCTACAACATCTCCTCCACGCATGATCCGGATTATGCGGCGGCGATATGCTCGGCTTATAACGATTATCTGATCGCCGAGTGGCTTGGCAAACATAAAGCGTTCAAAGGCGCAATGGCAGTAGCCACCCAGGACCCGCTGCTGGCGGCACGCGAGATCGACCGGATCGGCGGCCATCCGGATATCGTGGAAGTGATGATCTCCAGTGCGGCGCGTTCGCCGCTGGGTCAGCGCCACTATCACCCGATCTATGAAGCGGCGGAGCGCAACGGCCTTCCGCTCGCAATCCACCCGGGAGCGGAAGGCGGCGGGAGCTCGACGGCTCCCACCGCGGCCGGTTACCCGACCCGCTACATTGAGTGGCACACCTGCCTCTCCCAGATGTTCATGGCACATCTGGTAAGCATGGTATGCGAGGGCGTATTCGTGAAATACCCGAACCTGAAGGTCGTTCTGGTTGAAGGCGGAGTGGCTTGGCTGCCGGCCCTGATGTGGCGGCTGGACAAAAACTACAAGGCACTGCGCGCAACCGTGCCCTGGCTGACGAGAATGCCAAGCGAGTACATCCGGGATCATTGCTACTTATCGACGCAGCCGATCGAGGAGCCGGACAATCCGCAGCATCTCATCGATCTCTTTAACATGATCGACGCAGAGAACATGCTGCTCTATTCCAGCGACTACCCGCATTGGGACTTCGACTCGCCGAGCCATATCCTGCGGGGCCTGAAGCCGGAGGCCCGGCGGAAGATTTTTTATGAGAATGCGAGGCAGCTGTACCGGTTGGATTGAGGGAATGGGTGAATGTATGAATGGATGAATGGATGGATGAATGGATGGATGGATGGATTAGGGTATCCGAATGAACCTAGCACGAATAATTGAAGCTTGGGCTATGGGCAAACCAAAGTCAGACCAAAGACGAACCAAAGACGAGCCAAAGACGAACCAAAGATAAACGAAAGTCGAAAACAAAGTCGAAAACAAAGTCGAAAACAAAGTTGAAAGAAAGTAGAAAACAAAGGCGAAAGAAAGTAGAAAACAAAGGCGAAAGAAAGTCGAAAACAAAGTTGAACCAAAGTCAAAGCAAAGTCAAAGCAAAGTCAAAGCAAAGCCAAACCCTACAAAGCTAGACGCATAGGCAAGGAGGTGGCATGTATGACGGTACATTACGTGCTGGCGGAGGAGGACGTTCCGGAGGGCGGGCACGCGGTCGTGAACATAGAGGGACGCGAAATCGGCATCTATCGGATCAACGGCGAGTTTCATGCGATTCTGAACTACTGTCCTCATCAGGGGGCGCCGATCTGCGCAGGACTGGTCTCCGGTACGACGCTTCCTTCGGAGGTATACGACTACGAATACGGCCGGGCAGGCGAAATTGTCCGCTGTCCCTGGCATGGCTGGGAGTTCGACCTCCAGACCGGCAAGTCGCTGTTTAGCGACCGCATCCGGGTGAAGAAGTATAAGGTGGAGGTCCAAGAGGGCAAGATCGGGGTGGTGATGGGGAGGAAGCAGGCGGGGAGTTGAAGGGATGTAATTAATGGGGCTGCAGGTATCATTACTAGCCATGGGCACTCAAGTTACTTGTGTCAGCTTTTAACGGACCATAGATCCGTTATTTAAGATCATAACTCGATTTTTTACAATTTTCCGGACTCCAGATCCGCTATTGTGCGAATTACGGGTGCCAATACCGATTAAAACAGCAAATAAGGTCCTCTGTGTCCGCTAAAGCTACCAAAAGGGCTATTTTGTACAAAATAAGGTATTCTGAGTCCGTTAGAAAGTCCTCACGACCATAGAGCAAGAGGACTTTCGGGACAAATTGAATGATATGGCGATCATATTTTTGGACGTCAGGTGAATTGCTCATTGCCCCGTTGGTCTAATCGGGGGATACGTACGGTGCGTGGTGCGTGGTCCGGGGTATGCTTGGTTGGCTGTGGACTGAAAAAAGAGCGAGTATTGATGGGCAAGTGCCCCTCAAACTCGCTCTTTTAGTTACAGCGACTTGCCCGAACGGGTTATAGTTGTTATCTACAATCCCCCCTCACACCACCTGCGACAGCACCAAGCCCCCGTAAGCGAACGCGGCGAGGATCACCAGTGCCGGGTGGATCTTGCGGATGTACATGGCCCAGAAGGCGACGGCGGCGATGCCGAGGGATTGCAGGAGGCCGATGGAGATGACGGAGCTTTTGCCGATCTGCCAGGTCAGGGTCAGCATCATGATGGCGATGACCGGTTGGACCAGCAGGGTCATGCCTTTGACCACGGGCGAAGTACGGTATTTCTGCAGCAGATTCAACAGCCAGATGAGCGCTACCGCGGAAGGGATGACCGTCGCCGCGAGGGCGAGGGTCATGCCCATCCAGCCGGATACGTCGTACCCGACAAAAGCGGCGATTTTGGTGGCGATCGGCCCGGGAAGCGCATTGCCAAGGGCAAGCATGTTGGAAAACTCCGGGTCGGTCAGCCAGCCGTGATTCGTGACGATCTCCTTGTACATGAGCGGGATGGAAGCAGGACCGCCGCCATAACCGAGCACGTTGGAGACGAAAAAGCTGATCAGCAGTTGAAGCCATTCTTCCATTAGGCGGACCCCTCCTTATCCCGTCTTTGCTTTTTTAATTTGGCTACGGTTTTGAAATGTACGGTGCCGTAGGCAAGGAACAGTATAATGACAATGGCCGGATGAATCTGGAAACTCTCCAGCAGAAGAAACGACACGACGAAAGATCCGATCCCGGTGTAGATGCCGAGCCCCTTTACAGCCTTCTCGCCAAATTCGTAAGCCATCGTTCCCAGCATCACGGCAATGACCGGCGTAACGCCGGCAATCATGCCCGCCACCACTTTGGAGCTGCTAAGGAACGTCACCGCCGACAGCAGCGCGATCATCGCGATGCAGGTCGGGAGGATATGCGCGAGAACGGCAACGATGGCGCCAAGCACCCCTTTTTCCCGGTAACCGAGATAGGCGGCCATCTTCGTGGCGATGGGGCCAGGAAGCGCGTTGGCGAGCGCGAGCACCTCTCCGAATTCATCGTCGCTGAGCCAGTTGTAACGAACGACGGCCTCGTGACGGATTAACGGAATAACCGAAGGACCGCCGCCGTAGCCGAGTATTCCGGTTCGGAACATGCCGAACGATAATTCCATGTATGGGTTGCTAGTTTTATCAGGCAAGGTATGAGTCCTTTCTGTCGAGAGTTAGAGTCGAATGCCCATTCGGCTTTTATAACGCTTGATTAAGATCTGCGTGTCCACACTCGTAATGCCCGGGAGCGGGTAAAGCTTCTCATTTAAAAACATTTCCATTTCCTTATGATCGGTAAAGAGTCCGTGCATATGCAGCTTGCTGGGACCGGTCATATGATAAAGACTTGTTACATACGGCTCGTTCTCCAATGTGTCCGCTACCTGCTGCAAATATTTGGGTTCGACCTCCACATTGAAAAAAGCAGATACCGAAATCCCCACTTTTTCCGGATTAATGACCGCCGCGAACCGTTCAATAACGCCGTCATCGATTAGGGCATTGACCCTGGCCTGTGCCGCAACGCGGGACAATCCAATCTCTTTGGCCAAATCCGTGTACGAGATTCGCCCGTTCTTGCCGAGGATTGCAATGATTTTGCGGTCCATATCATCAATCAGGAGAGGCGCGTTCTCACCGGAAGAATGAATATCCATAGGCTTCAGCTCCTTTAGATTACTTATATGTAAGAAATACCTCGTATAAATATCACAAAACGTAATCAAAAAATCTTATTTAATTACGATACGTATAAATATATAAGCAATTTATGAAGTTTTCAACATGATATGCGATGGTTGAAACTTTTTGCCCGCTTTTTAAGTCTAAGACTATGGATAGAAAAAGATAGATTAGATTTATTTGGATGTTTATATGCCTCGATGAAGAAGGCGGAATGATTCTGGAGAAGCGAAACGGTCCCCTTTGCCCCTGGATTTTCACCACTTGTAATCCGTTTGAAAAATCTGGGGGCGACAGGGATCTGAAGAATGATCCGCATGCGTAGTCATGAAAGGGCTAACTAGTTAGAGGTCATTCATAATTCTATTAAATGGATCATTTGATATAATTCCCCTTTTATATCATTTTATGATAGGATAAACGTGGTAAATGACTAGCTTCTTAGAGTTTTTATTTGGAAAGGGCGGCATGGATATGAAGAAATTATTTTGCCTCATTCTGGTTATCGTTATGCTTCTCCCGGTCAGCATTGTTTCGGCAGCGGGCACGGATGGGAAACAGACTCAGAGCAAGGCCCAGGAAACCAAGGATACAGCGGGCGCAACCACTCAAGCCAAGTCGAAGAACAAGCCGATAGATCTTGTTTTTGCAGGCGACATTCTGTTGGACGGCTACGTGGGGAACCAGATTGATAGATTCGGGAACCTATACCCGTTTAAGAAGGTGGCCCCCATCTTGAAAAAAGCGGATATGGCGTTTGCCAATTTGGAGACGCCGGTCTCCATTCGGGGCAAAGCTGCGGACAAAACGTTTGCCTTCCGTTCGAAGCCGGATACGCTCCAAGGCTTGGTTTATGCTGGGATCGACGGCGTAACGCTAGCCAACAACCATATTCTGGACTATGGGCAGCAGGCGATGCTGGATACGATTACCCATCTGAAACGCCAGAAGATCGGGTACACGGGAGCCGGACGCAATATGGACGAGGCCTATAAGCCTTACGTGCAGACCATTGATGGCAAGAAAATTGCGGTGCTGGGCGTCAGCCGGGTGCTGTCGGACAATTCTTGGATCGCGGGCAAGAACCATCCGGGTGCTGCCTCCGCCTACACGATGGAGCCGATGCTGACCCATATCAAAAAATCGGCCAAAACCAACGATTATACGATCGTATACATCCACTGGAACCAGGAATTCGCCGACTATCCGGAAGAATATGCGCGTACGATGGCGAAGAAGATGATTGACGCCGGGGCCGACATTATTATCGGATCGCACAGCCATACGTTGATGGGCATCGAATATTACAAGAACAAGCCGATTTATTATTCGCTTGGCAACTTCGTGTTCAACCGCTCCACCCGGGGCGGGGACAAAACCTTGCTGTCGATGATGGTGCATGTTGAGATTCAGGGCTCCAAGATCACGAGCCGGATTACGCCGGTGAAGATACTTCAAGGCCAACCGAATCTGATGGACAAGAAGTACAACAAAGAGATCATCGCGAAACTGAACAAACTCTCCTATAATGCAAAAATCGATGCCAACGGCAACGTCAGCAAAAAATAATAGGGAATTTTGAAAACAACTGCGGCTATAGGCTGCGGTTGTTTTTTGTTTCCTGGGGAAGGTCTCCGCAAAAAAATGTCGGAAACAGGCGGCAAGGCGTTTTTTTTCATTCCTCGTATCCGACAAAAGCTGCGCTTACGCTACCCATCCGGAAATTCCTGCTGAAAAAATAAAATAAAATTTTACAAAATGTATTGTATTTTAAAATAAAATTTCAATATGATGAAGGGAAGAAGACGGGTTAATTTCGTTCGTCGGAAGCGGTAAACACGAAGCGGCAGCATACTTTTTTGCAGCCCTTCCAGCTAATGACTGAATGTAAAGCCGATAGCGGCAGAGTTAACTTCGTCTTAACACAGATTGGAGGTGGAATTAACAAGCCAGCGTTATACTCCCGAGTAGGTCTTTCGTTCATGAGCGGACTTACAACCGAGAGGAACCAGAGTCCAAGCAGAGAGAAGGAGGAATTCATGTACATGTTAAGGAGCAAAAAGAGTATATCATCGCTGCTCAGCGGAGTGATGTTTCTATCGCTGCTGTTTCCCGCAGGACAAGCTGCTGCCGATGACTCAGCCGCCGCCGCGTCATCGATTATTGATATGCGGCAGATGGAGATCGGGCCGGGGGCTACATATACGTGGGCCAATATGCAAAAGGGCAGTGGCGAGCAGAAGGTCCACATGGTGGAGTTCAACCCATCGCAGGGGAATCTGGAGCTTCAGCCGGGTCTCACGGACGGCAAGGTATACGGCATGCAGGGAGTTAGCAAAATGGCATCCGACGCCGACAAGGCAGGTAACCGTGTCATTGCGGCGGTGAACGGGGATTTCTACGATATGTCCACCGGCATTCCGCTCGGATTGTTTATGGGGGACGGGGAGCTATTAACGGATCCGCCCAGCGGTCGGAACGCCTTTGGCATTAAGCCGGACGGGACCAGCCTGTACGGCAGTCCGAAATTGACGAAAAATGTGACGATAGGCGCAACCGTAAGCGGCCTGTCATCCATCAACCGTCTCAGAGGGACGGACGCACTTGTCCTTTATACCGAAAAATTCAATGCCACAACGATGACCAATAATCTTGGCGACGAGGTCATTCTGGATATCGTGAGCGGCAGGGTCGCCAGCGGGGAGACCTTGACGATGCGTGTGGTCTCTGTTCTTAAGGATCAGGGAAATTCGCCGATTGGCCAAGGCCAAGTGGTTTTGTCCGCTTCGGGCTCTCAGCGTAGCAAGCTTGCCGGACTTCAGGCAGGGGATGAAGTAAAGGCGAGTTTTGAGCTGGATAACGAGTGGAAGGATGTCACGATGGCGATTGGCGGTACCGTGATGCTCGTCAAGGATGGAGTCGTGCAGCAGCATACCGATCCGGCCGTGCATCCAAGAACGGTGGTGGGCACCAAAGCGGACGGCTCCGTCGTGCTGTTCGAGGTCGACGGCCGCCAGCCCGGGTTCAGTGAAGGGCTTAACTACATCGAGCTTGGAGAAATGCTGCAGGAGCTTGGCATAGTGAACGCTCTGAATCTGGACGGAGGCGGTTCGGCTACCTTCGTTGCCCGTCTGCCGGGAGAAACGGAGCGCAAGGTGCTCAACTCGCCATCAGACGGCGGGGAACGCAAGACGGCAAACGGCATTTTGCTGGTGAACAAGGCACCTGAAGGAGCGGCGAATAAACTTGTTGTGGCGCCCACGCTGGAAAGAGTGCTGACTGGCTCCTCTGCAACTTTTAAGGCGGCAGCCGTGGATCAGAATCTGCATCCGGCGAAAATGACGGAGGCTGCGGCATGGAGCGTTGACCCTGCTTATGGGACGATCGACGCAAGCGGTACGTTTACGGCAGGGAATCAACCGGGTGTAACCGAGGTATCCGTACAATCCGGCAATCTGACCGGAACAGCCGCGTTGGAAGTCGTAGATGAGCTGACCGAGCTCAAGTTCTCGGACGCGGTGAAGACCTTCTCTTCCGGCTCGACCGAGACGCTGAAGGTGACCGCGCTTCGAAACGGACAGGTGATCCAGGCCGATAATAGCCGTTTGGAGTGGCGTACCGAAGGCGACATCGGGACGATTGACGGAAGCGGAACGTTTACCGCTACGGACAAGCAGGATGTCAGCGGCAAAATCTTCGTGAAGTACGGTCAAATCGAGACCTCAATCGAAGTGAACGTCGGGCTTCCGCCAGTGATGCTCGAGGATTTCGAGAATGGCCTCAGCCGCTATAAACCAAGCGCAGGTGCACGGTTCAAGTCGACCAAGGTATCCATTGAAACCGATGAGACCTATATTCGTTCCGGGAATGGCGCCTTGAAGCTGGAGTATGATTTTACCGGGACGACAGGCACCTCCGGCGCTTATCTGGAGACGACAGGCGCCGCGGACTATATCGAAATCCCAGGCTATCCCGAGAAGATCAGCATGTGGGTGTACGGGGATGGCAACACGCACTGGCTTCGTGCCCAACTGCGTGACAGTAAAGGTGCAATCGGGCTCGATTTTACCGATCAGACGATCGGCGTCGATTTCAAGGGATGGAAGTATCTCGAAGCGACCGTGCCCAAAGGAAGAACCCTTCCGCTGGTGATGGACGCGCCTGTACGGTATATGGAAACAAATAACGAGAAGAAAGACGCCGGGGCCATCTACGTAGACGAAATTCGCGCATTGTACGGTCCGGCCAACGACGATATCGATCCGCCGGTTCTGAAGAAGTTCTCACCGGCCGACGGTGCGGAGATCAAGGAGAATACGCCGACCATTACCGTGTATGCCGAGGATGCAGGCTATGATCCTGTCGCACACCCGGGAACCACCTTAATTGATCCGGACAAAATCCGGTTCTATCTGGACGGCAGTCCGGTGCAGCACACCCTGTATCCGCCGGAAGGAAGAATCCATTACACGCCAAGCGTTCCGCTCGCCGATGGCGTTCATCAGGCGAGAGTCACCGTCCGCGATCTGTCGGGCAACCAAACGACCGAGGAATGGAACTTCACCGTAAATACCGGCGCAGCCAAGGTGGTGTACGATACGCCGAATACGATCTATGTTGGCGGCAGTTACACGCTGGATATCGGCGGTGTGAAGACATCCCAAATCCGCAGCGGGCATGTCGATTTCCAATTCGATCCCACCAAAGTGGAGAATCTGGAGCTCATACCGGGGGACAAGCTGAGCCCATCCCAGGTTAGTGCGAACATTGACGCTACAACAGGAGTGGTGAAAGTGACTTGGAAGGACATCCATACCGCATCCCTGCAGGATACGGATTGGATCGGCCAAATCCAGTACGACGTGAAAAAGAACGCAACCGGCAGCAGCATCATATCGCTCACGTCCGGAGCGGTATCCTTCACCGATACGGGCAGTACCGAATTCTCGTTCTACGGTCTTCCGATAGAATCTCAGATCGCAACGCATTATGCGCTGAGCTGGAATGAGGAAGGAGCGGTACAGGGATACGAAACCGTGTTTGAAGTGACCGATGCCCAATGTCAGCCTGTGGAAGGCGTACAGATTATGGCTGACGCAGCAGCGGTGGGCACAACGGATGCAGCGGGTATCCTGAAGACGGGGGCGCTGACGTCCCAGGTCAAGACGTATACCGTGCAGGCCGTCAAAGGCAATCAATATAGCCCGGCATTGGAGTTCAAGGTTTCGCCGCTGGCTGGAAGTCCTACTCCGTTCAACATCAGCGTGGGCATGGGCGAAGATCCGACCACGTCGCGGATGCTCAACTGGCACACGGACCCGGCTACGGATGGGACCGTCGTGGAACTGGCCAAGCGGTCCGAATTTACGGATTTCGATGCGCCGAACGTCCAGAAATTCAATGGTGCCAGCGAGCTGTACCATACCTTGGATCTCGGCACCGTCCGTGTCCATAAAGCGACAGCGGCCGGACTTGAGCCGGGCACAGAGTATGTGTACAGAGTCGGTGACGGCCAAGGCCATTACAGTGCTCAAGGCTTGTTTAAAACAACGGAGCTTTCGGGAGACACAACGAAATTTTTGTATTTTGCCGATTCCCAGGCATCCACCGCCAAAGAGTTCGAGCTGTGGGGGAATACAATCGACAAGGCGGCAGCCGAGCATCCGGACGCCGAATTTATGGTCCATGCGGGTGATATGGTGGACAAGGGATTCCTGGAGGAGCAGTGGAACTATTGGTTCGATGAAGCCCAGAAGCATTTCCTGAATACAACGTTAGTGTCGGCCATCGGCAACCATGAAGTGATGGGGAATAAGGAGAACGGAGACTTCCTGGCTCACTTTAACCAGCCGGGCAATGGCTTGGACAGCCTGAAGGGAACGAACTTCTCTTCTGATTACAAGGACGTTCATTTCATTATGCTGAACAGCGAGTATCAGCTGGAGGAGCAGAAAAAGTGGCTCCAGCAGGATCTGGCTAACAATACGAAGGAATGGACCATCGCGATGTTCCACCGCGGGCCTTATGGAAGTATCTATGATTCCGCCGAGGTACGCAGTCTGTGGGCGCCGGTGCTTGAAGAATTCGGCGTGGATCTCGTGTTAAACGGACATGATCATATATATATTCGTTCCTACCCGATGATGAACAACCAGATTGCCGCGGACGGGAAGGGCACAACCTACGTCGTGGCGGGGTCGTCAGGTCCAAAATTTTACTCCCACACGGAGCGGGGCTGGCATGAGGTGGTCGACGAAGAGAAGACCCAGATGTATACCTCCGTAGAAGTGAAGGGAGACGAGCTTCATTTCGTAACCAAAACGGTTGGCGGACGCGTCGTGGACGAGTTTACGCTGACGAAATCGGATACGAAGCCGGAGCCGCAGCGGATTGAAGTAACTCCAAACCAGCTGACGCTAGCTGTAGGCGAGAGCCAAAAGTTACTGGTTGATGTGAAGCCGAGCGGTGCGGAACGAACCGTTGTGTGGTCCGTATACCATTCCGAACCGTCGAATGACGTCGTTAGCGTATCCGCAGACGGCATCGTGACGGCTCAAGGGCTGGGCAGCGCGGTGGTAAGAGCGACCAGCACGGCAGCGCCGGATGTTTATGCAGATGTGAAGATTACGGTAGATCGAATTCCGAACGGCAGCATAGAGTCGATCGCCCTAAGCGGTAAAACCGTGCTGAAGGTTGGGGATACCGATCAGACCGTCACGGAGGCGGTTTATACCGACGGCAGCCGTATCCGCTTAATCGAAGGTGTTACCTATGAGAGCAGTAAGCCCGATATAGCCTTGATCGATGAGTTGGGTTCAGTTCGAGCATTGGCCGAAGGGGCGACCGTTATTTCGGCAACCTACGAAGGGTTCAAGTCGGAATATGATTTGAAGGTGACCACCCGGGGCGGGGGGAATCCCGATCCGGGACCGGAGCCGCCGGTAGACCCGCCCGTGCAGCCGCCGGTAACACCACCGGTAACAACACCAGTAACACCGCCGGTAACACCGCCGGTGACACCGCCGTCAGGCAGTGTCACGTTATCTGTGAGCGAGCTGGCAGCCAAGCTCTCGAACGGGCAAGTTGTAATAACGATGGATGGAAACTTTACGGATATTACGCTGCCAGGGAATGCAGCAGACATACTCAAGGATGGTTCGATCCATATTGAAGCGAAGAATTTGGCCATAACGATCCCGGTCGAAGTGCTTCGCCAACTGGGCGGCCTTGCAGATGCTGGCCAGCTTGAGAAGGGCACGATAAAACTGAGTGCCGCCACATTAACGGAGGCCGAGAAGAAGCAGCGGATCGCCCAAGCTGCCCGCGTCTCCGGCGCAAAGCTGACTTCAGCGGGAGCCATGCTGGAGTTCGAGCTTAGACTTACGACAGCGGATGGCAAAGTTCACAGCTTAACTGAATTCGATCGTCCGATCACGCTGGAACTGCCGGTATCTTCAGATGCTAATGGCAAAAGAATCTCCATGTACTATTTATCCGGCAACGGAGAGCTGGAGTATATTGGCGGTGTAAACAAAGACGGCCGCATGGCCGCGGGAATCCGCCATTTCAGCGCTTACGGTTTGCTGGATTACGAGAAAACCTTTGCGGATGTTCGATCTTCATTCTGGGCCGCGGAAGTGATTGCCGACTTAGCTGCGAAGCAGCTCATCGAAGGCGTCAGCAAGGAGCGCTTCGCACCGGCTCAGCAAGTGACCCGGGCCGAATTTGCGGCGATGCTGGTTCGTCTGCTTGATCTTCAGGCAGAGAGCTCTGCGCCGTTCGCCGATGTAGCTTCAAGCAAATGGTACGCAGAGGCTGTGGCCGCAGCTGCCGAGTCAGGCATCGTGAATGGAACTAGCAAAGACCGTTTTGATCCGGACGCCCCGATTAAACGTCAGGAAATGGCGGCGATGCTGGTGCGCGCTTATGCCCACGCGATGAAACTACAGCAGGAGAGCATCAGCGCGGGCAGCGATTTTGCCGACCTTGCTTCATCCCCGGACTGGGTTCGGGAAGCGGTAGAAACCGCGCATGCCCTCGGTTTTGTTCAGGGCCATACACCGAGCCGCTTTGAACCGGAAGGCCTGACCACGCGTGCGGAAAGCGCGCAGGTCATCTATAATCTGTTGCACAAACTGAAGTAAAGGCTAGAAGGCAGAATACCGCTTCTCTTCTCCTGTAGATGATCACAGAGGAGAGAGGCGGTTTCTTTTTTAGGTTAAAGAATGACGGAAGTTCCGATATAATGATTACATGGTTAATGAACGAAGGTAAATCGAAGTAATGGCTAATCTGGTAACCGGGAAGAGGGGAAGAGGATGACGGAATACGCGAATACGCCGAAGCCGCCTTATTATGCCTGCATTTTTGTATCCAAGCGCACAGAAGGTGACCGGGGTTATGGGGCGATGTCCGATAAAATGGCAGAGCTCGCAGCGCAGCAGCCCGGCTATTTGGGGGTGGAGTCTGCCCGGGATGAGGGTCTTGGGATCACGGTATCGTACTGGGATTCCCTGGAGGCCATTCGTTTATGGAAGGAGAATGCCGCTCATCAGGTAGCGCAGGAACGGGGCAAGAACGAGTGGTATGAAAGCTTTGGCTTGCGAATTTGCAAGGTGGAGAGGGACAGCTTCTACAAACTTTAGGCAAGGCCAATCAAGGAAGAGGATGAGGAGGAGTAAATGATGATGCAGAATCCGGGCAAGATCAGATGGGGAATTATGGGGACGGGCTGGATTGCGGAGCAGTTTGCAGCCGATCTGGCGTATGTGGAGAATGCTCAGTTTGTGGCCGTTGGCTCACGTACGGCAAGCAGTGCAGGTGAGTTTGCGTCGAAATATGATATACCGCGGGCTTATGGTAGTTACGAGGAGCTCGTAGGGGATCCCGACGTCGACGTTGTGTACATAGCGACTCCGCATCCGCTGCACCGGGAGCATGCCTTACTGTGTCTTCATGCCGGCAAAGCCGTCCTGTGCGAGAAACCCATCACGATTAACGGGGATGAACTGGAGGAATTAGTGGCGGCTGCACGGGAGCAGAAGCTGTTCCTGATGGAGGCCATGTGGACGCGTTTCCTTCCGCCGATCCGGCAGGTGCGCGAATGGCTGAACGAAGGGCTTATCGGCGATGTTCGGCTGCTGAAGGCCGATTTTGGGTTTCGGAGCGGCTGGAATCCACAGGGCCGTTTGCTGAACCTGGAACTTGGCGGCGGCGCGCTGCTGGATGCGGGTATTTATCCGGTGTCGTTTGCCTCCATGATTTTTGGAACCGAGCCGGAGAAGATATGGAGTACCGCGCATATCGGCGAGACGGGCGTAGATGAGCAGTTCTCGGTTATTCTATCTTATGAATCCGGCAAGACCGCTTCGTTAAACGGGGCGATCCGGCTGGGTCTGACGAATGAAGCTTATATTTATGGCACCAACGGGTATATTCACATTCCTTCCTTCCTGAATGCAACCTCCGCTTCGCTTCATGTAGATGGCGAGGAACCGCTGGTTGTTACAGATGACCGTCAGGAAAAAGGGTATAGCTTCGAGGCTTACGAAGTGGGGCGGTGTCTGCTGGAAGGGCGACTTGAGAGCGATGTGATGCCGCTTGATGAATCGCTTGCGATTATGAGGCTGCTGGATCAGATCCGGGGGCAGTGGGGACTGAAGTATCCTTCGGAAGGATAAGCTGTGAAGCTGATTATCGGACTTCTTAAATACGTGAACTGAATGAATGGTGAAGCCAATAGGGGGATTGTCCCGTGTTGGCTTCTTTTTTGTGATTCCCTACGTCATGGACAGCTGAAATTCCTGCCTGATTTATAAAATTATATTTTATTAAAACTATTGAAATTTGAAATAAAATTTCAATATGATAGAGATAGAGATGAACATGTGTGTAAGACCATCACGATCATCTATTCTAGCAGATCGATAGGAGGTGAGCGGCAGCCGATTTCGCTTGGAATTGGACTTCAGTTTGGATAGCAAGCATTCATACTAAAGGGAGTGAATTCGTGAATGATAATCAAAAGGCGTGTCTATCGTAGCAGCAAGTCGATTCTATCCATGACGCTGGCGTTAGCCGTGATGTTCAGCTCGGCTGTTTCCGCTTGGGGTAATTCATTTGATGCGTACGCAAGCACCGGAGAGCCAGGGGCTGTCGTCATCGAAGATTTTGAATCGATAACAAATTTGTCCGCGTCTTCCGCAAGGGGAAAGGCCCAGCTGGATGTAGTAGGGAGGCCGGAGCCAATCTATTACGGTCATCATGCTGCAGCTCTAACTTATGATTTTGTGGGCAGCGAATCCGGCACCTCGGCGGCTTACCTCAACTTCAAAGACTCGGACGGTTCTACCGGCAGAAGCGTCTCTGGTTCACCGACTGCACTCGGTTTATGGGTTTACGGCGATGGCGGGAACCACTGGCTCCGGGCCCAGCTTCAGGATTCTTCCGGCGTCAAGCATGCCGTGGATTTAACGTCGACCTCCGGTTTTAGCTGGAAGGGCTGGAAATACGTCAAATTTAACGTTCCCTCTACCATCAAGGCTCCTCTCAAAGTGAATCAAATCTATATCACCGAATTAAAGGATACGAATAAAAACAAAGGTACCGTATACTTCGACAGGCTGTCCGCATTCTATACGGCTTCCCAGGTGTACGGGCTCGACATTGGCGGGCTGACGCCCATGGGTGTAGGAGAAACGGTGAAACCCCAAGTATATGCAACCTATGAAGGACGTACGGAACCTGCATTATTAACAACCGGCGTGAAACTCACCAGCAGTGACGATAACATCGCTACTGTCACGGGCGCTACATACGACACCATTGAAGCATTGGCGCCGGGAACGGTAACCATAACGGCAGAATACGGAGATGCACCAAAATCTCAGTATGAGCTTCATATTACGCAAGATGCGCCAGCCCCTGGAGAATTGCTGTTATCCGGGCCGCTTCATATGGAAACCAGTCTTACCGGCAACATGAGAACCAGTGTGGTTTACTCCGTATACGGAAACCAGACGGACCCAGTATGGCTGACTGAAGGAATTAGCTACGTAAGCGATCAACCGGGCGTTGTATCGGTAGACCAAGCCGGTCAATTGACCGCAGTTTCCGCAGGAACGGCAGACATTACGGCTTCGTACCGCGGAATAACCGCACAGCATGCCATTACGGTGACGGATCCGGTTCCTGTTCTGCAGAGCATCGAACTTCAAGGTCTTACAGCGGTTACGGTTGGAGACTCCTTCGAGACGGCGGTGTCCGCAACCTACTCCTGGATGGAAGAGCCGGTGATCATAACGGAAGGCGTTACGTTTACCAGCAGTCATCCGGATGTAGCCACTGTTGATGATAAAGGAGTGGTATCCGGCTTGAAGATAGGTTCCGCTAGAGTAACAGCCACATTCCAAGGAAAGACCAGCTCCCTCTACATCACGGTGAATAAAGCTTCCGAGCATCCGAAAGCCGAGCTGAGAGCGGCCTGGATTGCAACCGTCGACAATATTGACTGGCCAGCCAAAGGAGTCACCGATCCGGATCAGCAGAAACAGCAGTTTATCAGCCTGCTTGATCAGCTGGAGGATGCGGGGATGAACGCGGTCATTATGCAGATCAAGCCGACGGCGGATGCATTCTACCCGTCCAATTACGGGCCATGGTCAGAATGGCTGACGGGAGTTCAGGGCAAGGATCCGGGGTACGATCCGTTGGCATTCCTGCTGGAGGAAGTCCATAAGCGGAACATGGAGTTTCATGCCTGGTTTAATCCATACCGCATCAGTCTTCAAGGAGACGTTAACAAACTTGTAGCCAACCACCCGGCGAGGCAGCATCCGGAGTGGGTTGAAGAATATGGCGGCAAGCTGTATTTCAACCCAGGGATACCGGAGGCACAGCAGTTTATTATCGACGGTATCATGGAGGTCGTTCGGAATTACGACATCGACGCCGTGCATTTTGACGATTACTTCTACCCGTATCCCGTAACCGGCGTGGATTTCCCGGATACGGACACCTTTAACCAACACAAAGGCTCCTTTACGAATAAGGGAGACTGGAGAAGAAATAACGTCAATCAATTCATTCAGAACGTAAACGAAGCCATCAAGGCAGAGAAGAGCTACGTGAAATTCGGCATCAGTCCGTTTGGTATCTGGAAAAATAAATCCAGCGATCCGACCGGCTCTGAAACCAATGGTCTTGAGAGTTACAATGCCATCTATGCCGACTCGAAGAAATGGGTTGAAGAAGAGTGGATCGATTATATCACGCCTCAGATTTATTGGAATATCGGTTATTCCGCTGCCGCTTACGATAAGCTGATCGATTGGTGGAGCGGGGTCGTATCCGGCAAGAACGTTCATCTATACAGCGGACAAGCCGTATACAAAATCGGGTCGAGTGCCGATTGGTCCAACCCCGAAGAGATGCCGAACCAGATCCATTACAACCGCAACTTTGAGGAAGTCCGGGGCAGCATGTACTTCAGCTCCAAATGGTTTAAGGATAATGCTCTCGGATTTACGGACAGACTGAAGAACGATCTGTATCGGTATCCGACCTTGATCCCGGCGATGCCTTGGATCGATTCGGAAGCGCCGACTGCGCCCAAGAAGCCGAAGGCGGATCACGAGCAGGATGGCGTGAAGCTAAGCTGGAGGTCGACAGATGATGAGACGTATTATGCGGTTTATCGTTTTGATGGCAGAGGAACCGGCAGTGTTCAAGATCCGTCGCATTTGTTAGGGACTCTCCGAAAAACCGCCGGTACGACGCAGTCCTTTGTTGATCATACCGTCGTAAAGGGACAAACCTACACTTATGTTGTGACGGCTGTCGATCGTCTGCATAACGAGAGTGCCGCAAGCAAACCGGTCACGGTGAAAGTGAAACAAAGCGGTAAGCCTGGAAAGCCCCCGGTGAATCCACCGGGAAAACCGAGCAAACTGTGAGTTTACATGAGAGCGATAGGATATAATCCGTACCGGTTAACGGCTGGTCTTCTTCCCTAGCAAGATGTCGCTTTAGAGAACGGACGGCCCGCTTCAAGATAAAAGGGACATCCCCGGCTTATTGCCTTGGGATGTCCCTTTTGCTGCTTGTTCCAATAGACATGCTACGTGATACAATAGGTGCATTATGACCTGGAGTGTGGTGTATGTTCAAGAAATTAGGAATGGCATTGGTTTACGCCGCCGTAGGTGGTCTTGTTTACTTTTATGGCGATGTCATATTGGTATGGATTCGATCGACAGACAATATCATGCTGATGATGTTCATGGCCGTCATCATGGCCTTGTTTCCGGTGATCCCTTATCCGGTGGTAGGAGGCGTTATCGGTGCCGCCCTGGGGCCGGTCATCGGCGGAATCGTCACTTGGGTCGGCTCCACCGCGGCTTCCATCCTGATGTTTATGTTCATCCGATACGGCTATCAGGAATGGGGCGACCGGGTGCTTTACCGTTATAACAGGCTGGGAAAAGTGACAACGATGTTCGAACGAAACGCCTTTTTGACCATCCTGTTTACCCGGTTAATCCCGTTTATTCCTTCCATTGTTATCAATGTGTACGCGGCTCTCAGCAAGGTAACGTTCGCATCATACAGCATCGCGTCCGCGTTAGGCAAAATCCCCGCCATGCTGCTGTTCTCGATGGTAGGGGATCATCTCATGACAGACCCTTCCCACATCATCATCACCATCGGCGTATATGGCGTATTTCTTGCGATAACCCTTATGGTTTACCGATTGTCGGGCTTTGGCCGTTCAGGAGGAACGGAGACCGAACGCTTATAAGTGTTCGGTCGGTGAGGCGGGAACACTTCGTTCTGCAGATGCGGAGTTCTCGCCTTTTTTCTTTTGGAACCAAGCCCGAACAGCCTCGATCTCTCGCTGATCCATTCCACTTAAACTTTCGTTAATCTCGCTGAATATCATCTTCACTTGAAGGGATAGAAGCCCTCTTCTGCGCTGTCTGCGGGTACCGCTAACCTCCATGGCGATAATCTGCGGCCGGCGTATATACCTGGTGGACATGGCAATGAAACGGCTGCGGATCGTAAGCTGTTTGTCCGTTACATTAAGTCCGGAATCCCGGTGCGAAAGGAGTCCCCAAGCTAACGAGAGCGGAAGCAGCAGAAGCGATAACAAACCGAGCCTGTCAAAATACCAAATGCACGCGGCACTAACTACCACGGCAAAAGCCAGCTTCCACCTCAGGTACATCCATTTTGCGCGGGGCGGCGGCGAAGCGGTAATGGCCTGAGCGCTGAATTGAGGCGTAACCCGATTCAGCAGCGCTGGAATATCCCCGGTCTTCAGCAGAGGATGCAGCATGAAATGCTTCTCGGACTCTGACGTAAGCACATGAACCTTCACTTCGGCGTAACCGAACCAGCGCCGGAATACGCCTTCTTTAACGGTAATGGCCAGCACTCGTTCGGGAGAGAAGAGCAGTCTTTTTCTCTCCAGCAGACCGCAGCTGACCGAGATTTGTTTCCCGATCCGCTCGACGGTAAATCCCGCATATTTGATCGTGTAGAGCACGGCGGAGAGCAGCCAGGATACGATAAGCGCCACAGCGGCAATGCTGATCCAACTGCCGGGCAGCAGCTTCCCTGCCGACTGAAACAGCGATTGGTACATTTGATCCGGAAGCAGGTCATCCGCAAAAGATAAAATACCGCCTACAAAGGCTAAAGCCAGTGACAGGTTGGGCGAGGAGAGAGCGGCAATGAGCAGGCGTCCGGAGGATAGCTGGAGCAGCGTGCTGCGTTCCTCTTCTGCCGTGATTGTATCGCTTGTATTCTTTCTGCCAACGACGCCCGAATCGGAGTCCTCCAAAAGATCGCTTCCGTATCCCATGTTATGATTCGACGGTTGAACGGATTCGTAATTCTCTCGCGTTTCCGGCGGTTGAACAGATGGCCCTTCCGTCTGAACGGGAATGCTCTGATCGGATGGGTCGGGGCTTTCATGGGCTTGGTGAACCTCACGCTGCGTCTGCCTTGTTCGGGTTTGCTCGCGCAGCCAGCGCTGCAGCCGTTCGCCTTCGCTATTGGTGATGGCAGGCAGTATGCCCCCGCCTTCCGTTTTGCCCGGCGTTTCGATTCGGACCTGGGTAAGCCCCAATATACGCTGCAGCAAGGGCTGCTCCATATTCATGGAATGAATGCGGCCTGTATAGATGGACAATTCCTCACGGAACAGAACGCCGCGACGGATGAGGATTTTGTCTTCTTCCAACGTATAGACGAAGCGTTTCCACTTCAGATACCCGTACAGAAGCAGAAGCGAGACCAGGATGACAATGGCGGCGGACAGCCAGTACCAGGGGATGTCGCGCAGCGATTTTCCGTTAAGGAATTTAATGGATACCAGAGCGGCGATGGGAATGAGTGATTTTACACTGCCTACGAGCGGGAACAGGATGAACAGGCGATGAAGTCTTGTCGGTTCATTCATCGTGATCCACCACTTTGGCCAGCTCGCCGATCTGTTTCTTCAGTTCCTCTGCTTCTTCCAGCTTGAGCGCCTGGATGACATGAGTCGTCGCGGCGGTAACGACCTTAACCTTGGCTAAGCCATATTTACGAAGGAGCGGTCCCCGTTCCAGCTCGACATGCTGTACCCGCGTCATCGGGACCAGGGTGTCACTGAGCCAGATCCAGCCGGAGCGAAGCTCCAATTCTTCTTCGCTTACTTTGAAGCCGAATTGTTTGTAGGTGAAAGAGGGCACGGCCCAAGTAAACCAGGCTCCGAGTACCAGAAGTCCGATGGTGATCCAGCCAGGTATCAGGGTCCACCCGAATATAGCAGCCATAATCAGATAGGCTGCTGCAGCGAGTAGAATAACCCCATCCGTAATGAAACCCGTTATGCGCGAGATCGTTATGGAGTCCGGGTGACACCTGCGCATGGCGTCAAGTCGATTGTCCATATGTATGTTCCTCCTTGATGTTACAGATTCGTACATTTTGCATCTTTTATGTATGTCTACGTTCTTGGGGATGGATCGTTTCATCCCGTCCTTTGACTTGATTGCCGTGCCTATCATTGTAGCATAACAGGCTAACGAGCATCTGAACCTGACCTAACGGTTGCATGAACACATGCCGAATCTGTTAAGCTTGAGTTAAGGAAGAACATAAGATGATCGAGAGCGAAAGGATCGCATGCAATGAAAATAGACCGGCTATTAGCCATAACCGTCCTGCTTCTGAACCGGGGGAGACTGAGCGCCAAAGAGTTGGCTGATCGGTTTGAAGTATCGAGCAAAACCATATATCGCGATATGGATACGCTATGCCAAGCCGGGATTCCGATTGTTGCACACCAGGGAATATCCGGCGGATTTGAAATTATGGAGCACTATATGATCGACAAGTACTGGCTGTCCGCTGAGGAGATGAGTGCACTGGTTACAGCCGTCAAAGGGATGAGCAGCGCACTGGATGATCAGCAGATGGGCATCCTGCTTGAGAAGGTAAAGGCGCTGCTGCATAGGGTAGAGCAGGGGCTTGACGATGAATATCGGAGGGAACCTGTGGTCATGGACTTTCAGCCTTGGGGACAGCGTCAAGGACTGAAATCCGCTGTGAGCTTGCTCAAAAAGGCTATTCAAGAAAAGCGCAGGGTCGTGATGGAGTATATCGATGCGGAGGGCAGCGCGGAGCGAAGAACCATTGAACCGGCATCCCTGATTCTGAAGGGCAATATTTGGTATGTACAAGCCTTTTGTCTCGAGCGGGAAGACCATCGCCTCTTCCGGTTGTCGCGCATGCAGGATATAACGATGCTGAGCGAGACGTATGAGCCAAGGCTATGGCCCGACGAGGAACGATTGGAATGGGATTCCTCTTGGTCGAGCGCGCTGGAGCAGGAGACGGTGCTGTTATTCGAAGCAGCCGCGCGTCAGCGGGTGGCGGATATGTTTCCGCCCGAACAAGTAACCGTCAACCCAGACGGCTCTTTACGCGTTCACGTGTTATACAAATTGGATGAGTGGTTTTACGGCATGATTCTAAGCTTTGGTGATCAGGTGCTGGTTGAGCAGCCGGGCGAAGCGGCCGAGGAAGTGAAGCGAAGAGCACAATTGATTATGCAGCGTTACGATAACCAGGACAGATAGATGTCCACGTTACCTCTTTAGAATAGAGATATATTCATTTTAAGGAGGATACATATGCGCAATCAGAATCAGAGTGAACGATTTATAGAGGTTAGACCCGCCATGTCCATTCAGGGTGTCGGCGTTCGAACGACGAATGAAGCGGAGGCAGGACCGCAAGGCAAGATACCGCAGTTATGGGACCAGTATTTCCAAAGCGGTTTGCAGGCACGGTTATCTGATAAGGATCAAGCCATATATGCTTTGTACACCGATTACGAAAGAGACGCATCCGGGGAATACACCTTGATTATCGGCAACAGGATAGAGGAAGACGTGGCTGCTGCAGCTTCTTCGGAGGAACTGCTGCAGGCGTCCGTCCCGGCAGCCAAGTACATGGTATTCCGGACAAGACGTGGCCCTTTGATGGAAATTGTCCCAGAGGTGTGGTATGAAATTTGGAGTTACTTCCAGCAATCAGCCGAAAAAAGGACGTATACGGGCGATTACGAACGCTATGACATGCGGCAGTTTGATCCTGCCCATACCATGGTGGACGTTTACATCGCTATTGAATAGCGGTTAAGAATCGGCTACAGCTCCATTGCTTGGAGTGGAAACGACTATTCCTCGGGTGATATGACCCAATCCGGGAATTCGCGATATTGGCGAATAACGAATGAGAGGGGCTGCCCCATAAGTAGGTTTGCTCACTTGACGGACAGTTCATCAGATAAAAAAATGCGTCAAATGAAGAAATGGCGGTGCTCAGGATGTTATCCTTGCGCCGCCATTTCTTGCTTTTCGGTCCATTGCCGCTTGCTTGAGCAGATTATGGGCAAGCGAAAGCCATCCGACCTCTAGGCTCACTTTACTTAGCCCGCGAAGCAGAAACGGTTTCTTTTCGTATGTCCAAAGTATATTTTCGCACAAAGTAGCGGAGAGGACGAATCGATTCCGGACAAGCGTCAGCGCTCGCCTTTGCCCCCACATTTCGTCCTTGCTCAGAACCATTCCAAGAAATGTGGGGGCAACAGCGATGGGAGGAACGATTCGTACATGGAGCGTCCTCTAACAGCAAGAAGGGGGCCTCCCGCAAGATCTAAGATCTTTTGGGTTCACTATACCGAGACCGGCATCTTGACCATCGTTATGAACGTAGTACCGCCATGATCGAACGATGTTACTTCCGAGAAGCCCAACTGGGTATACAAGCGTATGGCTCGTTCGTTGAATTTGGCAACGGTCAGCCGAAACGATGTGCGATTGTGAATTTCAGCGATGGATGACAGCACGAACGAGAGGAACTCTTTTCCCCGGCCTTGTCCGGTCGATTCCGGGTTCATGCCAAGTCCGAAATCCACCAGATCCTCGTCATATGCACCTAACGGGATCGCAATCGGAATTTGGGCAGATGAGCCTGTACAGCAAAAGCCGAAGAGCTGCCCTTCCTCGTCCAGTATGGCGTAATACGAGCACTCAAGGAGTTCTTTCCGAAACTCCTCATCCGGCTCGCTGTTGTAGAAGTCATAGGGAGGTTCATAGTTCCATTCCATAATTTGATCGGCGAACGATTCGGTCATGGTCGTGATACGAAGAGGCATGATTCTCATCCTTTGGTTTGTTGATATTGGTTTCTTCCATATCCCTTTATTTCGATTTGGAAACGTAAAAAACCTTCTCTTCCGTGTTCATAGCCGGTCAGCAGGACCGAGCCACTATGGAAGAGAAGGCATTCATTCCGAAGGTCCAGCTTATTTAAACCCAGTCAACGCCGATCCCGATTTCATGAAATATTTCTGTCCGAAGAAATAGATCAGGATCATGGGAATCGCCATGATGGTGGAAGCCGCCATCAGTTTCTCCCACTGCGCCCCGTGGTCCTGCTGAAAGCTTTGCAGGCCAACGGTGATGGTCCATTTTGCCGAATCGTTCAAATAAATGAGCGGTCCCATGAAATCCACGTACGACCATACAAAAGAAAATAGAGCGACGGTGGCCAGAGCCGGCTTCAGAATCGGCATGATGATCTTGACATAAATTCGCAGCTCCGAAGCCCCATCAATTTTGGCAGCCTCGGACAACTCGGTCGGTACGCCAAGCAGGAACTGCCGAAGCAAAAAGATGAAGAACGGTGCTCCGAAGAATGCGCCGATGGTCAGCGGCATGATCGTATTCACCCAGCCGAGCTTGGTGAAGATGATGTACTGCGGGATCATCTGCACTTGAGCTGGCAGAATCATGGTCGCCACCACGATGGTAAAGATAATGTTTCGGCCCCTCCAAGGAATGCGGGAAATCGAGTAGGCTACCAGTGGTGCAGAGAATAGCTGACCGATGATATTCACCATACAAATCAGAAACGTGTTCATCATATAGCGTGTAAACGGAATGGCTTGAAGAGCTTCTTTGTAATTCGACCATTGGAACGTTTCAGGCAGGATACTCGGCGGAAACATGAGTATCTCTTCCGGCGTCTTCAACGAGGTCATCACCAGCCATACGAATGGAAACAGAAAGATCACAGCGAATAGAAGAAGGACCAAATGCGGTATGATCACTCGCAGCCTGACAACCATATTAATCACCTCCGTAATAGACCCAGCGGCCTGACGTTTTTAACAGGATGAACGTAATCAGCAACACAATGATAAACAGAATCCAGGCGAGCGCCGAGGCATAACCCATCTTTAGAAAGACAAAGGCTTCCTGGTACAAATTGACCGCGTAGAACAGAAGCGATTGCTCCGGCCCGCCCAAAGAGCCGCTTCCGTCCACCTTACCGCCAGCCAAGATGTAAGATTCCGTAAAGATTTGAAAGGCACCGATCAACCCCATGATGAGCTGAAAAAGAATGATGGGGGACAGGGCAGGAACCGTGATCTTCCAGAACCGGTACCACCAGTTCGCTCCGTCGACTTGAGCCGCTTCATAATATTGTCTCGGCACGCCCTGAAGAGCGGCGAGAAAGATTAATGCGCCTGCACCCGAGCCCCACAGGCTCATCAGAATAAGTGACGGTTTCGTATAACGGGGATCCAGCAGCCACGCCGGGTCCGTTAAACCGAGAGTGCGAAGTGCCATGTTAACCAAACCGAAGTCGGGGTTCAGCATCCATGTCCACAACAGAGCGCTTGCGACGATCGGTATGACCGACGGAAGATAGAAGATCGTGCGGTAATAATTGATCCCCTTCACTTTGAAATTGAGCATCACGGCAATCAGCAAAGAGACGGCCAGCGTGATCGGCACAGATATGAACGCCATGAAAAAGGTGTTGCCGAGCGACTTATAGAAGCGGTCATCCGCAAAGATCTGCTCGTAATTCTGTAGCCCCACCCATTTGGGAGGGCTGAATAAATCGTATTCGGTCAGACTCAGGTAGAGCGAACCGAAGAACGGATAGACCGTAAAAGCGAGAAAGCCGATAATCCAAGGAGAGGCGAACGCCAGGCCAAGATATACATAATGACGCTCCTTCCTGGACCAGCCTGATACGGGTTTCTGTTGATTCGCTGCTGTAGAGACTCTCATCTTCGCGCTTCTCCTTCCGTTTTAAGTTTTTAGTATGCAGCCCTGTCCGATACATCGCTGTATTGGACGGAGCCTGCTTCGAATCAGTCATCATTTCACCAGCGGCTGAATCTTGGCCTTCACCTTGTTCAAGCCTTCCTCCATGCTGACGGTGCCGCGGAGAATCGCGTCATATTGTGCGCTGAATTCCGTCATGTACTCGTTCGCGTAGGAAGAAGCCGGGAAGGACTTCAGGTTTTCGCTTGCCGAGTAGTCCAGAAATTCCTTGAACCCTGGCACATCCTCATAGAGTGGATTGGAGAAGGCGGAGTTTCTCGTCGGGAGATTCCCGAGGGCAGCCGTGAATTCGGCCATTTGCTCCGGCTCGGTCATCCATTTGATGAACTTCCAGGAAGCGTCCGGGTTTTTGACGCCCTTCGGAATATAGAATACGCTGGTAGACACATTTCCGGAGTTTTTCAATTCCGGGTTGTTCTCATCATAAGGAATCGGCGCAATGCCATAATTCAGATCAGGCGAGTATTGTTTGATGAAGGTGGGCAGCCACTCTCCGTCAATCGTCATCGCATACTTGCCCGAGAAGAACGGATTCTGTGCCGACATGTATTGGCCGAGCCCGGATGAGAATCGGTCCAGATTATCGGAACCGTATTGATCCCAGATTTCCTTCGATAGCTTAATGGCCGATTGGATCCCCGGATGGTCCGGCGTCACCTGCTGAGTTGCTTCATCATAAAACGATCCGTTAAAGGCATAGCTGAACGTATACGCATCCATTCCGGGCCACAATCCGAGCCGCTGGAGGCGCCCGCCATCCTCCACGATGCTCAGCTTCTTGATATATTCTTTTAGCTCGCTTATCGTTTCCGGTGGACCGTCATAGCCGGCTTCCTGCAAAATATCCTTGTTGTAGAACAGCATGGACACGTGCATGGCCGTCGGGATCGCATACGTCTTGCCTTCATGCTGGGAAGAGCTTAAGGCAGCGGGCACGAAGTCCTTAAGATCCACGCCGTCCTCCGCTATATAATCATCAAGCGGCATCATGGCGCCGCGCAGTCCCCACGGCACGACATTTTGTCCGAATTGGGATGCGATGTCCGGAGGATTGCCCCCCGTAATCGCGGTAAGCTGTTTCTGATAGTCGCTTTGGGATAGACCCTTTACTTGAATGTCGGGATTGGCCGAGTTCCACTTGGCAATCAATCGTTCCAGCGCTTCCGCTTCCGGTCCGGTCCAGCCGTACCAGAAGTCGAGCGTTACGGCATCCTGCGCAGGCGGATTTTCGGATGGCTTGTCACCATCACTGCCAGATTGTGGCGGATTGCCGCCTGTGCATCCTGTTACGATAGAGATCAATAGAATAAGGCTCCAGATCAAAGATTTCTTCTTCCTCTTCATTCCTCTTCCTCCCCTTGAGCATTCGTGTACATTCGTGTAACGCAATCGAAGTTCTATCAATTTCCCTCCCCAAAACAGTTGACTAAACAACCGGCCCTGATCCAGTTATTTGTAAGAATTATGGATATCGTAGCATGTAAAAATATCATTTCATTTCACTATCGTGTTCAAAAATAGGATTATCGTATGGTAATGAACGTTCTATTTGATCGCTTGTTTACGAAAGTCGGTGGGAGAGATGCCCGTGTACTTTTTAAAGATTCTGCAGAAGTAGGAGAGTTCATTAAAACCGGTGGAGTAGCAAACATCCGTTACGGATAACTCCGGCTGCTTCAGCATCATCATGGCTTGCAGAATCCGCAGGTCCGTGAGATACCGGTTGAACGTTTTGCCTGTCCATTCTTTGAAGAGGATGCAGAACGTGGACCTTGATAAATTCGATAGGGTGCATAGATCATTCAGATTCATATCTTCCTGGTAGTGGTTATGGATGTGATCAACGACTCTGGTCATGATTCCCCGGTATTTCTCGGATTTCTCGAATCCTTCCCGGAGCAGTTCACCGTTGACCTGCCGTACCAGAATCGAGAGGAGGACAAGCAGCTTCGCTTTGAGCGAGATTTGAAAAAAAGGGGTTCGTCTCTCGTATTCGATCAGCATGTCCTTCAAGACATTCTGGACCGTTACGTCGGTAACGCTGTCCAGCGTTATTTTGGACTGGGCGTTCATTTCCTGGCGCAGAAAGTATTCCAGAAACCCCACATCGAAAAAAGCATGATCTGCTGGCATTTCCTGAAATCTCTCGTTCACGAAAGCTGGCATAAATTCGCATCCGTAAATCTCGATGTCCTCATCGGGTGAAATGCTGACGCTGTGCAAGGTAAACGGTGGTATAACAAAAATATCGCCCTTGGAGATCTCGTACGCCTGTTGATTAACGGAATGTTGGAATGTTCCTTTCGCCACATACCAAATCTGAAAATAATCATGACAATGCGTCCATAAGCTCTGTTGATAGGTCAATTTATACATTTTGCACGGAAGACCTTCCAACATTTCCATCTTTGAGTTAAAATAAACGACACCTGATCCAGTTAGTTCTTCAATATCAACCTGACTCCAATAAATACTCAATGTTTTACCCTCCCCTATTGAATTCCTTCAGATTAAGAAAACGCTTTCATCTCATGAGTCAGCCATTTTCTTAAAGATGATTATCCCTGAAAAACGAATCGTGTACAGCATTCCTCTTCCTGCCCTGTGAAAATATGTTTCGCATTCGCAAACATCCTATTTCTAGGGGAACGTGGGGTTGTTATGAAAATTGTATATTTGGATGGCTTGAGAGGTTTAGCTGCCTTGATTGTGGTCGTATCTCATTTTTTTCAGGTGTTTGCACCGTCGGTTTTTGAGGGGAGGAAGGAGATCGAGCATTTCGCTTTTGAGGAGATTGCTGCGCGCACACCGTTCAATCTGCTGTTTAACGGCAACTTCTCTGTCTGTCTGTTTTTTGTGTTAAGCGGATATGTGCTCAGCTATCGATTTTTTCAAACCGGAGACAGGCTCATCATTTATTCGTCTGCCATTCGCCGCTATTTTCGTTTGGCCGTACCCGCCTTGGTCTCCGTCTTCCTTGCTTATCTGATCATCGTGTTGGATCTCGGAGCCTACGACAAAATACGTGGAATGACGTTATCTTCGATGCCTGATCCGTTTATGGCTGACGCCAATCTGCTAATCATGCTGAAGGAAAGCTTGGTTCATACCTTTTTTACGTATGGATCGCAATACAATCCCGTGCTCTGGACGATGACATACGAGCTGTTTGGATCATTTCTGATTTTTGTTTTTCTAGTAACTTGTGGACGTCATGGAATTCGTTATGCCGTTTATGCCATCCTCATCTGCGTATTCATCGATTCCTATTACTTGGGATTTATATTGGGGATGTTGTTAAGCGATTTAAAGAATAGCGGGAGGGACCGGCTGGCTTATATCCGTCGGCCCTGGATTCATATCCTGCTTCTCTGTATCGGTATTTACACAGGCTCCTATCCCTATGTCGCACCGCAAGGAACGATATATTCGCTTCTTCAATGGAGGGCTTCCGATTTCGACTTCTTTGTGTTCCATCATGTTATCGGATCATTCCTGATCCTGTGGGTCCTGTTGAATTCGAACCGAATGCAGTCGATATTCAGCCGCAGGTTTTTTGCTTATTTGGGAAAAGTCTCTTTTTCGTTGTACCTTGTGCACTTTACCGTTATTTGTTCACTTGGGAGCTTTATATTTCTGTATCTCAATCAATTCCTGAACTATGGGTTGAATGTACTGTTTACAACCATCATTACGTTCTTGGTTATCGCTGTTATTGCCCATGGGTTCTACAGGTTCGTGGATGCCCGGATTCTGCTCGGTTTGTCCCGGTGGAACAAGCGGCTGTTCTCTGCTGAGAAATTAAGGGAACATCGGGGACATAGTGGACAAGTACAAACGGAAAAGACAATGAAGGCTGATTAGAGCGAAACAGATCCGTTTACCGTCAGCCTGTGAGCGGAAAATATAACGAAAAAACCTTCTCTTCCGCCTGGAGGGCCGGGGATATGCCCGGGCCTTCCAGGAAAGAGAAGGTTTTCTTATGTCACAGCCGCAATTCATGATCCGCTCGCATGGGTCTGCACCACATGCTGCCGGCGGTACGCGCCCGGCGTCATGCCAGTGGCCTTCTTAAACGTCCGGTTGAAGGAGGTGATGTTGAGATACCCGACGCGTTGGCTGATCTCATTGACGGTTAAGTCCGTGCACGCCAGTAGTTCCTTCGCTTTGTTCATACGGATGCCGAGCAGATGTTCACTGAAGTTAAGACCGGTCTTCTCCTTGATATAGACGGAGAGGTAGGCACTCGACAGGTTTAGCTTGGCTGACAGATAGTCGAGAGACAGATCATCGGCATACTGGTTATGGATAATGTTCATGAACATGGCGATGAGCGGCTCTTCGCCGGTATCCTTTTTCTTGCGAATGAGGGCGCAGGAGGCTTCAACGAGCTGACGAAATACCCCTTGGTAATCAGATAAACAATGGCATTCTGTCAATCTTGCGCTCCATTGCTTCAAGGATTGGACGGAAGTTTTATCAACCTGGGCCATCTCCATATAACTTAGAATCTTGGAAGCGACCGAATCGGCAAAGAAACGAAATTGCGCAATGCCCGCCTCCTTACGCTGCATCGCTTCTAGCGCCTGGTCGATGATCTGCAGGGAGCGGCTGTCGCTGCCGGATTGCAGCGCGTCTAGCAGTCCTTTTTCCTGTGACGGGCTCAGGTTGACGGTGGTTGGAAGCACCCGCTGCTTGGTCACCACCTGTGATTCCTCCATGAGTTGTGCCTGCGCGGTCAGTCCTTTGACTTGATGGTAGGCTTGATTGAATTCGGACGAATGGCTCACCTGGGAACTGACTGCGATGGTGACAAGGAACAATTCCTTTTCTTCATTTAACATGTCCTTGATTTCCAGCAGCAGTTCCTCCAGGCGGGCAGCCTCCTCCCGTTTGAAGATGGATACGATCTCATTTTTTTCGATCTGAAACGTATGAGATCCCGGATAGCGTTCAGCCGTGATCAGATGAATATGCTCCAGCATATGGCGGACAGCCTGATCGGTCTCGAGGGGGAGCTCATAAACCGGATTCATCCGGAAACGGATGTGATACAGAACCACGATGAAACTTCCGTCATCCGACAGGAAATCCTCCCACTCGCTAATATCGGTATTGATGCTCTTCAGCTGACTGATATAAGAGTAACTGGTTAGAACGGATTTATGCTTGTTCATGCGATCCCGTATTTCTTCCTTTTCCCTGAACAGCTCCTGGATCCGGTTCTGAATCAGATCGTATTCCGTGATGCTTCCGGGTTCCGGCATCGATGAACTGCTGGCTCTGTTCAGAACGGTGGTTAGAATCTGCTTCACCGGCTTGTGCAATCTGCGGCTTAGGAAATAAGAAGCGGCGAGAGCCACGCCAAGCGACAGGCAGAAGATGAGCAGCAAACCGCCGGTTAACCGGCTCAACTGAGCAGAGACATGGCTATAAGGTACGGCCGAGACATAAGCCAGTCCGTCGGATCCGGTTTCCGCAAAATAGTAGGTTCCATCCTTCAGCACCGCTTTTTGTCCAGCTTCAAACGTCGGAAGCTGATCTTGATTAATGGAGTTCGATGCGTACAATACTTTTCCTTCAGCGTTCAGAATCGCCAGGGCACGATCGTCCGACTCGCCGAAGAAGGATTGAGCGGCCTTATCGATATCAATGAGAGCAATGATCTCATAGCGGCTGTTCGGTTGTTTATAGATATAGGGCATCAGTTTTTTCTCGGACCAATCGTTGTTTATCCGGTAGGTTGCTGCAGGGAGAAGTTTGAAGGATTCATGATGGTCGGTATAGTTTTTCCAGAATGTATAGGGATACTCAGCGCTCATGTAGGATCGGCCCAACATATAGGAAGCATCGCCGCTTCCGGATTTGCTGAGGACAAAATCAAACTCCCGAAGATAAATCAGGGTGTCCTCCAGAAAGAATAGCGGATTATAGATATCGCTCCGCATCTGCATCATCACTTCACGGGCTTTCAAATAATTCACTTCGTTTCCGGCCTGATGGCGAAGCTGATTATTGAAGCCGATTAATTCGGATTGATTGTAGATATCGAACATCAGCACCTGAAGCCTGCTGAATTGATTGGTGAACCGTTCTGCCGTATCGTGAACCGCCTGCTGGCTTGTGTCGATGATTTCTTTTTGCAGGCTGGTCTTAAAAAGCTGGAAGATGACCGTATAGAAAAATCCGAATAACACGATGATGGCTAGAAAGCTCAGAAAAATCTTAAAGAATACACTGCGGCTTTTATGTCTGATCCAATTCACAGCCTTCCCCCCTTTGTATTTTTCTGACGTCCAAGGTTTCACAACATTATATAGGACAAGTGTTAAGGATTGTGCCCGATTCGTGTTAATCGTTCGTAAAAAATGGATAGTCAATATTTTAGATTTTAAGCATTGCTTTAGGAAAATGCCGCTTTTGCCCATCCATCCAATGAAAGGCGAGACATCATTAAAATGGTCAATACCCCTTATGCGTTCGGGTCGTTTATGATGCAGACGTGGACCTTGGGACACACGAAGACGCATAGAACGAAAGAGAGGGGATTGCCGATTTTGCAACGTCAGCTAAGCAATGTGGAAGCGCATTCAAAAATTCAAAAGAAAAGTGTCTGGCGGAGATCAATGATGCAGATGCGCAGAAACTGGCAGCTATACGCTTTATTTGCACCAGTTCTGTTATACTTCATTGTATTTCATTATGTACCCATGTATGGCGTCCAAATTGCATTTAAGGATTTTATGGCTAACAAGGGGATCGTGGATAGCCCATGGGTGGGCTTCAAACATTTTGAGCGCTTTTTTGACAGCTTTTATTTTTGGCGCATTATTAAAAATACGATGGGTATCGGGTTATATGAGTTGGCGGTCGGATTTCCGATTCCGATTATTCTGGCCTTGATGATCAATGAAGCCAGATCGGGCCGGTTTCGCCGATTCGTACAAACGGTAACTTATGCACCTCATTTCTTGTCCACGGTCGTCGTCGTTGGCATGATCATGATGTTCCTGTCGCCGGTCAGCGGCCTAGTCAATTACATTATCACCTCCTTCGGCGGAGAGCCGATTGCATTCATGACGGAGCCCTCCTGGTTCAAGAGCATTTATGTGTGGTCTGGCGTGTGGCAGGGCATGGGCTGGAGCTCCATTATCTATTTGGCGGCGCTCGCCGGGATCGATCCGCAGCTGCATGAGGCGGCCAAGGTGGATGGTGCGGGCTGGCTCCGGCGAATCTGGCATATTAATCTGCCGGGGATCGCGCCCACGATGACGATTCTGCTCATTCTGAACATCGGTTCCGTTCTTGGCGTCGGCTTCGAGAAGATCTTCCTGATGCAAAATTCACTTAATATGGAAGCGTCCGACGTCATCGCCACGAACGTATACCGGAGCGGTATATTGGGTGCCCAGTACAGCTTTTCGGCTGCGGTCGGCCTGTTTAACTCCATCGTTAACTTTATCATGCTGATTACCGTAAACCGGATTGCCCGAAAAGTCAGCGAGAACAGCCTATGGTAAGGAGGAATGATGGCATATGCCGCAAAGCCGCAGTGAACGAATAGCCGGAGTATTTATTTACATTATACTATCTTTTATTACGCTCCTTGTACTGTATCCTTTATTTTTTGTTCTGATTGCTTCCATCAGCGCTCCGGAAACGGTGATGCGGGGGGAAGTATGGTTATGGCCGAAGGAATTGTCGTTTGTCGGTTACGAACGATTATTTGCCAATTCGGATATCATGCGGGGTTTCCTGAACACGCTGCTCTATACCACGACGGGAACAGCGCTGAATGTGCTGATGACGATCGCAGCTGCTTATCCGCTTTCCAGAGCCGATTTCAACGGTCGCGGCATTTTCACGGCGATTATTGTATTCACCATGTTCTTCAGCGGGGGGATGATCCCCAATTACTTGCTGGTAAAGGAACTGGGGATGCTGGATACGATTTGGGCCATCATTATCCCTTCGGCCGTATCAGTGTGGAACATCATCATCATGCGGACCTTCTTTCAAAGCTCCATTCCGAAGGAGATGCAGGAGGCGGCGTTTATTGACGGAGCTTCCAACATGCGGGTGCTTTGGCGCATTGTCCTGCCGTTATCCGGTCCGATACTGGCCGTGATGGTGCTGTTCTACGCCGTGGGCCACTGGAACTCGTATTTTAGTGCGCTGATCTATTTGTCAGACCGTGCGAATTATCCGATGCAGCTGTTCCTGCGTGAAATTTTGGTTCAGGGACAAATGCAGGAGATGGTGGATATCAGTGATGATTCACTGGCACGAAGTCTAATGGATGCGGAGGCGATCAAATATGCGGCGGTCATTGTGACGAATCTGCCGATGCTGCTGTTGTATCCGTTCCTGCAAAAGTATTTTGTGAAGGGTGTTATGATTGGTGCAATTAAAGGTTGATTACGGATATTTCATGAGGAGGAAATGAAATTTATGGCGATGAGAAAATGGGCTTCACTTACATTGGCAGCCGTGCTGGCAGCCGGATTGCTGGCAGGCTGTGGTAGTAAAAGCGGGGAAGGTGCAACGGATAAGGGGGAAACACCTCAGGCTAATTTTAACGAAACCGGGATGCCGATTGTGAACGAGCCCCTCAACCTGACATTCTTCACGGGCAAGTCGCCATCGAACGGAAGCAAATTCGAGGAAACCCTCGTATGGAAAACCTATCAAGAGATGTCGAATGTGAATGTAACATGGAACCTCATTCCATTCGATACACTGACCGAGAAACGGAACCTGGCGCTTGCAGGCGGTGATTATCCGGATGTATTCTACTCGGCAAGGGTTAGCTCCGCAGAATTGACCCGCTATGGCGGGCAAGGGGTATTTATACCGCTGAACGATCTGATCGATCAATATGCACCGAATTTCAAAAAAATGATGGAACAGTACCCGGATATTCGAAAAGGACTGACGATGCCGGACGGCAATATTTATTCCCTGCCTTCTTTCTACGATCCTGAGCTGCTCTCCATGTTGATTGGTACACCAATATGGATTAATCAGGAATGGCTGGATCAACTCGGGATGAAAGAACCGCAGACGACCGAAGAATTCTATGCGTATTTGAAGGCCGTCAAGGAAACCGATCTGAACGGTAACGGACAGCATGATGAGATTCCATTCGCTTCAACAGGCATTACCGGGATCATCGATCACTTGAAGGGCTCTTGGGGACTTGGTACAAGTGGACTTGGCCATAAATTGGTGGACATAGATCCGGACACAGGGAAACTGCGCTTCACAAAGGCTTTGCCGGAGTACAAAGAAATGCTGCAGTTCGTGAACAAGCTGCATCAGGAAGGACTGCTCGATAAAGAAATCTTCACGATTGAAGGCGGAGCATTGAATGCGAAAGGGCAGGAGGGCCTGCTCGGTTCCACAATTGTGCCGAATCCGGAGATGGTGATGGGACGCAAAGAATACATCGGGCTAGGGGCGCTTAAGGGACCGCACGGAGATCAGCTCTATTCTCACGTCAAAGTGCCGATGGTTCACGTGGGTGCATTTGCGATTACCGATAAGAACCCGAATCCGGAAGCCACGATCCGCTGGATGGATTATTTCTACGGGGATGAGGGAGCCCAGTTCTATTTCATGGGTAAAGAAGGCGAGACTTATACGAAAAACGCTGACGGTCAACTCGAATATGTGAAAGAGATTACGGAGAATCCAAACGGATTAACGCAGGATCAGGCGTTGGCCAAGAATTTCACTTGGCTCGGGGGCAGCTATCCGGGCTTTGTGCGGGAGCAATGGTTCAAAGCCTCGGAGACACGCCCTAACGCAATGGCCGCTGCCGAAAAAGCAAAGCCGTATGCTGTAAAAGAGATTCTTTACAATTTTAACTTTACATTGGAAGAGACGGACGTCATGTCCTCGATCGGTAAAGATATTGAGGATTACGTTAAGGAAATGGAAGCTAAATTTGTTAACGGCTCTGCTCCATTCAGCCAATGGGAAGAGTATGTCAATACACTCAACAAGATGGGACTGGACCGATACATGGAGGTTTACCAGGCTGCATATGAGCGCTATCAGGCGGAGTAAACGAAAGATATATAAATCCAAGGCGCGATTCGGGGAGATTCCCGGATCGCGTTTTTTCGCTCAAATAATTGGTGAAATATGCCAAATGGGGTGATATGATCAAATTACGGTAACAGAACTGAAGGAATATCCAATAATAGGAGGGCGAAGTCAGCCGCGTGAGAATGGTATTCATGGTTATAGGTCTGTTCAAAGGCTGGGCTCATTGGTTGTTGAAACCGAGGCGGAGATATACTTCCAATAACAAGGTTGAATGGATGGTTGAGCGGTTGATTCAGGGCTTTTTGATCATGTGGGCCATCCTGTTCATACGTTGGGTTATTTTGATCACCATAGCAACGATGAGGCATTTTGGAATCATTGATTAAAGGCGATGAGGATGCTGTTACTTGTTCTGATAAGTGGAGTATCCCAATACATATGAAGGTGATTTCAAGGTTGGCCGGCAGCTAGGATACAGCTGCCGCTTACAGAAGCCCGGCATGGCTGTCGCGGCTTTTTTGCTGTTTAGCGTCCCTTTTTACACAAACCGCGAGCTTTATTGAGGATGCGTTAACACTTCTTCCTTACACTTGAAATTAAATAAGGATAGAAGAGGGGATATGGAGTTGAAGCATAAAAGCATGAAAGTAGTCTCGCTGTTGATGGCGGCGGAAATCACGATGGCCTCCCTATTTTCGGCAGGCACCGTGATGGCTGAAGAGGGACAGGAGATACTTCAGACGGCCAGCATGGAGACAGCATCACAAGATACAGCTATCGCTGCCGTTGATTTCGGCATTACCGATAAGATCCTTCCGGATGCACATACAGAAGAAGCATATACAGTAACCGTTGATGTGTATGGCGGTCAAGCACCGTATACCTTCTCGGCGACGGGATTACCGGCAGGCTTGGACATTACGTCCGATACAGGATCTATTACGGGCACGCCTGCTGCTGGACAAGAGGGCGAATATACGGTTGAGGTAACGGTACAAGATAGTGCAGCCGTACCTGCAACGGCTCAGTCGCTTGTGAAATTGCAAGTATTGGGGAAACGCCCTGATCCGGTGGCTGACAAGCTGGCCATGAAAACGATCGGACATTATTCCGTAGGTACCTCCAATAAGGATGGCGGCGTTGCGGAAATTGTAAAATACAACAAAGATAACGGGAAGCTCTATCTAGTCAATGGTTCAACCCAGCCGGCAAGTCTCGAAATCGTGTCACTTGGCGCTGACGGCAGCTTGCTGAAGGACAAGCAGATCAATGTGGAAGACTTGGCAAGCACGGGCGGTTTTCTGTATGGGGACCTGACCAGCGTGGATATCAACACCAAGACGAAGCAGGTTGTGGTCGCTGTGCAGGAGCAGGATCATGCCAAAGCCGGCAAGGTTCTGGTACTCGACTATGACGGCGGCTTGATCAGATCTTATGAAACCGGCATCCAGCCGGATATGGTCAAGTATACTTCCGATGGCCGTTATATCCTGACAGCGGATGAAGGCGAGCCTCGTACGGAGACCGCTCCTGATCCGGAAGGAAGCATTACGATTATCGACACCTTATCAGGCGAAGTTAGTCAACTGAAGTTTGATGACCCGTCGATCATTGACGATCAGGTACATATTCGCGGACTTGTGGAAGCGGACGGGCAAATTCGCAGCACCGGAATCAAGGACGATGCGATTCGTGATCTGGAGCCCGAATACATCGCGTTATCGGAGGACGAGCTGACAGCGTACGTGGCCCTGCAGGAAAACAATGCGATAGCCGTGGTCGATATCGCCTCGAAGCAGATTCAATCGGTCCGGGGACTCGGATATAAGGATTTCAATCAACCGGAAAATCAGCTCGATTTGCTGAAGGATGGAGAAATCAAGTTTGAGAACGTTCCTTTTTACGGAATGTATATGCCGGACGGAATTGCGACCTACAGCGTGAACGGGCAGCAGTATATCCTGTCCGCGAACGAAGGGGACGCTACCGGCTGGGATGACCGAAGCAATGAAAGCGACATCGGCAAAATGAAATCCAATCTGGATCCATCGTCGCCGGCAGCCCAATTCCTAGCGGGCAAAGGGACAACCTATGACAAGGTTGAAGTTGCGAGCGATATGGGCAATGAAGGGCTGTATCTATATGGGGGACGTTCATTCTCCATCTGGAATGCAGCGAATTTGTCCCAGATGTACGACAGCGGCAGTGATTTTGAGAAGATTACGGCGGAGCGCTTGCCGAATCATTTCAATGCAAGCAATGACAAAACCGATCTGGACAGCCGCAGCGCCAAGAAAGGCCCGGAGCCGGAATATGTTGCCGTGGGTAAGGTCGGACAGAAGACGCTGGCTTTTGTCGGACTGGAGCGCATTGGCGGCGTCATGACGTATGATGTAACGAATCCATCCGACCCTACGTTTCTGAACTACATCAATACACGGGATTTTAACGGCGGGATTGAGTCGGATTCCGGGCCGGAGGGATTGGACTTTATTCCGGCTGCGGACAGCAAGACAGGAAGACCGCTGCTGCTGGTCGCTAATGAGGTCAGTGGAACGGTGGCGCTGCTGGAGCTCCAGGTGACCAAAATTACGGTGGATAAGCCATCGCTCACGTTGAAAACGGGCGGGTCCCCGGAACCATTGCAAGCAAGCGTTGAGCCCGCTCAGGGCGGCTCGGCCGAGCTGGCTTGGTGTTCCTCCGACGAAACGGTAGCCGCCGTGGACCAGAACGGCCTGGTTACGCCGGTATCCGCAGGTGAAGCCGTGATCACCGTCCTGAGCAAGGATGGCTATGGTTCAGCGGAAGTATCGGTTAACGTAACGGATGATTCGCCGGAAGGAGAGCAATGGAAATTAACGGTTATGCATACCAACGATACGCATGCGCATCTGGCCGAAGTGGCCAGAAGGGCTGCACTGGTTCAGGAGATCCGCAGCGAAGGCGGAAACAGCCTGCTGCTGGATGCAGGGGACGTCTTCTCCGGCGATCTGTATTTCACCAAATGGTTTGGGCTGGCTGATCTGGCCTTCATGAATTATATGGGTTATGACGCGATGACGTTCGGTAATCATGAATTCGATCAAGGCACCAAGACGCTTGCTGATTTCGTCAGTAAGGCGCAATTCCCGCTCGTCAGTGCGAACGTGGATCTTAGCCGCGATGCTAACATTTCGCACCTGGTCCGTAAGCCGGCGGTTATCGATACCGATCAGCCAAAGACGACGGCAAATAGCGGGGTTTATCCTTACGTCACGCTTCTGGTGGACGGTCAAAAGGTCGGGGTATTCGGATTAACGACCGAAGATACCGCGGAAACCTCCAGCCCGGGTAAAGACGTGGTCTTCCGTGATGCGGTGACCTCGGCCCAGGCTGCCGTTGAGGCGATGGAGAAGGAGGGGCTTGACAAGATCATCGCCCTGTCCCACCTGGGGTACGCCAAAGATCTCGCGCTGGCTGAAGCTGTTGAAGGCATCGACCTCATTGTTGGAGGTCATACCCACACAACGCTCAATGCACCGGAAGTGGTGACGGACGGTCAGCATCATACCCCTACCGTTATCGTTCAAGCGAATGAATGGGGCAAGTTCCTGGGCCGGGTAGACCTGCAGTTTGACAAAAACGGCGTTGTCCTCGTCGGGGAAGGCGAACTTGTCGGCAAGCTGATTCCGGTAGATAATACGGTCATGGAAGATACGCAGGCCAAAGATATGCTGGCTCCTTACAAAGCGGAATTGGAAGAACTGATGAAGCAGGTTATCGGTACTGCAGGAGTGGCGCTTGATGGAAAACGCGAGAATGTCCGCTCCAAGGAGACAAACCTGGGCAATCTTATTGCGGATGGCATGCTGGCAAAAGCCAAAGAGCTGAAAAACGCCGATATTGCTCTCACCAATGGAGGAGGTATTCGCGCCGCGATTGATGAGGGCGAAATCACGATGGGTGAACTGCGTACGGTGATGCCTTTCGGAAATACGCTGTTTGTCATGGACGTCACAGGACAGCAGCTGAAAGACGGACTGGAAAACGGAATTAGCGGTGCCAAATTGGCGGATCTGCCAGGAAAATTCCCGCAAATCGCCGGGATGAAATTTAAATGGGATCCAAGCGCTCCGGCAGGCGATAAAGTGTTTGATGTACAGATTATGAAGGATGGAAGCTACAAACCTTTGGTATTGACCGAATCGTACCGGATGGCAACAAACAGCTTTGTGGCCAAGGGCGGGGACGGATATAAATCCTTTGCCGAAGCGATTGCCGAAGGAAAGTACAACGAGGATCTGGGTTACCCGGATTATGAAATCTTCATGGAGTATGTGAACAAGCTGGGCGGTAAGGTTACGCCTAAGGTCGAGGGGCGAATTACGGAGCAGAAGAAACCGGCGAATCCGGGCGACGGCTCCTCACCGGGACCAGGTTCAGGATCAGGCGGTTCGGGAGGCGGTTCTGTAACACCGCCGGTATCTCAGCCTACCCCTCCTTCCTCAGGCGGAGAAACATCATTGCCAAACGTAATGACAGGCAAGGATCTGATTATAAACGCTGCAGGCGGAGCTGTGGACCAAATTACGGTGAAGGAAGAGGCATGGCAGAAGGCAGTTGCCGGATTGTCTGCGAACGGGCAGCAGGAACTGATTATTCGGGCTCCGGAGTTGAACCGTGCCGCCGAGCTATCCCTTTCGGCAGCAGGTCTGAAGCAGGCCATGGAGCGGAATTCGAATGCGATCCTGGTGCTGGAGACTGCACTTGGTGCTTTCCGTCTTCCGATAACGGCTCTACATTTGGATGAGGCTTTGGAGCCGGCACAGGGCTCCAGCAGCATCCAAGTGAAAATATCCATGACCCCGGTTGGCAGCAGGGTGGTGGATGCTATGACAAGTAAGGCAGCTTCCATGGGTGCCTCGATGGCAGCGAATGGAGCGCTTCAGTTTGGCGTAGCGCTTGGAGCATCAGGTGCAGAGCAAGAACTGAAGGATTTCGGGAAGCGTGTCATCAGCCGTATCCTGCCGCTGCCGGCAGGGACAGCTCCGAATTCGGTCACGGCTGTAATCTATGACGCAGAAGCGGGAACCTTCCGATTTGTACCGGCTGCCGCGACGACATGGAACGGTAAACCGGCCATCGAAGTGAAGCATGCCGGAAACGCCATTTATGCACTCCTGCAGTACAAGAAAACCTTTACGGATCTGAACGGCCACTGGGAGAAAGCGGAAATTGAATCCATGGCCTCCAAGCTGCTCGTGAACGGAGTCAACGCTAACTCGTATGCACCGGGCAAGGTGATCACACGCGCCGAGTTTACGGCTATGCTGGTCCGCGCAATGGGACTTAGTCCAATCATCGAGAGCGGAGCATTCAAGGATGTCCAGGATGACGCCGCGTATGCCGGCGAGATCGGCGCAGCGTCGCGTTACGGCTTAGTCGAGGGCGGCACCGGCGGTGACTTCTCGCCAAATGCTGGCATGACCCGGGCAGAAATGGCTGTGATGATCACCCGTGCTATGGAGGCGGTAAGTCCGACAGACCTGCCGAATCAGGGTGCAAATGCCGCTACCGGATTCAAGGATCAGGCATCCATCCCAGCCTGGGCGGCTCCCCATGTAGCCAGTCTTACTGAGCAAGGCATCGTGCAGGGCGACAATCATGGTAATTTCGGAGCACTCGATTCGGTTACCCGCGCCCAAGCGGCACTTGTTCTGAAACGTACTTTGGCTGCATTGAAGTTTATGAACTAAGCGAAACAGGAATCCATTAGAAGTAAAAGACCGTCCTTAAGGTTGCTAAAACCTTAAGGGCGTTTTTTATACCAATGTAAATGGCGAGCGATTAAAGCGAAGTGCTCTGGTACCCGATAATATCAGTAAGTGATAGAATAACGATTGAGAAGGATGTGAGTTCATGCGCATTGAGTCTGCATATACATACTGGAGTCCTGTGAAACGGTTGAACGCTGAATCAGCCCAAGGAGGATTTGACCAGCTGCTCCAGAAGAGCAAGAAGGAAGAAGAGGGCAAGGGAAAGCTGATAACCGTAAGGGAAGGCGGTTATTTGCGTCAGTATATGGTTCGGCCGGATGGAAGCAAAATGTTATTAAGCGAGACGAAACAGTACAAGAGTGAATCCGCCGCCAGTTCATCAAACCTATCGTTGTCGTTGCCTCGGGCAGGCGGAATGGGCCTTAACACCAAGGACGCCCTCGATCTGCTCTGCCTTCAAGCTGGGGTGGTCGGTACCCGTTCCATCTACAAGGTATTTGATATAACCTGAAATGAAATGGCAAAAAAACATACTGGTAACAAATTGATACTTTCTGTATATTTCTCAGTAAGTCTTAGTTGAACGTGAGATTTTTCATTGTATTCCAGTCTAATTTCAATTATTTTGAAAATAGATGTATTTACATGAAAGGATTCATGCTATAATTTCAATACATCAACTAAGCTTATAGGAATTATCGGTTAATCAGAATATTGCATGACAAAAATAAAACATGAATATGGATCTTCGGGGTAAGGTGAAATTCCTAACCGGCGGTGATGGTTCGTTCCGGCGTGAACGAAACTCAGCCCGCGACTCGCTGCATTCTGGCACGAACAAGTATGCAGCGACTGACTTGGTGCAAATCCAAGGCCGACGGTAAAGTCCGGATGGGAGAAGATCAAAGATGAGTTTGCCATGGATGCGAAATTTTCCATTTGGGCGCAGGCTTATTTGATCAGCCCCCGTAACGTCGACATATGTCGATGACGGGGGCTTTCTGCTAGTAAGACCTCCGTATTCAAGACAGGAGAGGGCAAGATGGGTAATATGAATACTGGAGTCAAGGTGAAACCCTTTGGTTCCGACGCACAGGCAAGTCGACGTTTTAAAGGAGGGTTTTGGCTCGTCGTTTTGGGAGCCGCCCTGTGGGGCGTAGACCCGTTATTCCGGGTCATTCTGCTCAAAAATCTGACTTCGGCTCAGATCGTTTTGCTAGAACATATCATTATTTCTCTGATCGCAATCCCTGTATTGTGGAAGAACCGCGAGGAACTAAAAGGCCTTGGCTGGAATCATGTCGGCGCGCTGCTGTTTATATCCTGGGGCGGCTCGGCATTGGCTACCGTATTGTTTACGATGGGGCTGTCGAGCGGCAATCTGAATGCCGTCCTGCTGCTTCAGAAGCTGCAGCCGCTGTTTGCCATCATTCTGGCCAGCTTGCTTCTGAAAGAGAAGCTTCCGCGCCATTTCGGGATTCTGCTCATCATCGCTTTGGCGGGCACGTATTTACTGACCTTCGGTTTAACCTTGCCGATTGGCCATTGGAACGAGTTTATTCAAGTTGGCAGCCTCTTGTCCTTAGGCGCAGCAGCGCTGTGGGGCGGTTCAACCGTCATGGGGCGCCTGATGGTAGGCAAACTAAAATACGAGACGGTAACCTCACTGCGTTTCGTGCTGGCACTGCCGCTCCTGATCGTCATTACATGGAGCGAGGGGGCAACATGGAATATGCCAGCCTGGAATACGGGGGCATTTGCCTTGGTATCGCTGAACCTGATCGGCCAGGCATTGCTGCCGGGTCTCCTGAGCCTGCTGGTTTATTATAAAGGATTAACCACGACCAAAGCCTCTGTGGCAACACTTGCGGAATTGAGTTTCCCCATGGTAGGCGTGCTCATCAACTGGATTGTATTCCAGCAAATCGTGACAGGCCCTCAGCTTCTGGGATTCCTGCTGATCTGGATTGTGCTGTTTATCATATCCAGACAGCAATCCGAGGCTACTCCACAATTGCAATAATTTCATTAGTGCTTGCAGAAAAGCCGATCCGAATTGGATCGGCTTTTTTTGTCCTTACAAAGTTATTCCAATGGGCCAGCCTGGCGAAAGGATCATTTTTAAGAAAGATGTGTAGGGTTTTCGAAATTATAGGTGTCTTATATAGTAGCGCCTGATCTATGGCTTGGTTCAACCAGAGGAGACGGTTATTAAGGGGGGAGGATCCATGGAGGATTGGACATTGCTGGATGGGCTTGCGAGGAAAGATCCGCGATGTTTTGAAGCATTGGTTGACCAGTATTCACGCTACATAGCCGCGGTGGTCTCTAAGGTGGCAGGCGGGCGGTTTAATTCCTACGATGTGGAGGAAGTAGCCGGTGATGTCCTCGTTAAGCTGTGGACAGACGGGCACAAAATCATCCTGCGCGGAGATCGTCTCAAGCCTTATCTGGCCATATCCGGGCGTAATCATACCTTGAATGCCTTACGAAAAAGACAGCGGGTCATTGAATCCGAATTGGAGGATGATGCCGTTTCTTGTCTCTCTGCGGAGGCATTGGCTATTCTCCGTCAGGAGAAGGAAACGATAAGCGGCATGGTGCAGGGGATGGGCGAACCGGATCGTGAAATCTTCATCCGCAGGTACTTCTATTTGGAGAAAGTCCGCGATATTGCATGCAGGCTGAATATGCAGGAGAAAGCCGTCACCGCCCGAATCCGCCGGGCAAGGGACAGACTGCGCATTCATTATGAAACCGAGAACCCGTAGGATTTTCTATATGGACCGTGTCTATAGGAATGAAGCTTCAAATCGATAGCGAAAGGGGATGGATGCAAGTGAAGCGGCAAATTGTAGATATCATGGCCAATATCGACAATCAGGAGCTTGAGGATCTCCTCCTTACGGAGGAAGAGGAACGCGAGTTGACGCAGAAGATCGATATGGATCGAATCAAGAGCAATGCGATGAGCAAGATTCAAGAGGAGGAACCTAGGGTGTATAAAAACAGGAAAGTGAAAAAATATAAAGCCAGTATCGTTATCGCTGCCGCGATGATCATGATACTTAGCACGACGGCTTTTGCGAGCCAATATATGGATAGCTTGAAGCAGTTCTTCGGTCAATCCGCGTCCATCGCGGAAGATGAACGATCACCTATACAAGGGACGGATACTGTGTCCGGGGTGACCATGAATGTTGAAGAAGGAGTTTATGTCGGCAACAGCGGTTATTTGGTGGTCAGCTTCACGAAAGAGGATGGTACGCCATTCCCCGCGGGTGTTTCGATACCCGGACTTGAATTGAAAATGGAACATGATGTGAGTTATATGGTGGGACAGCAGCTTCTTGACGATAACAAAAAGCTTGTCGGCGTATTTGAGTTGGATGCGGCGAATGATCTCGACGGGCTAAAAGCACGGATCACAGCCGATCAAATCACAGCGGCGGACGACACCCAAGCTGTTGAAGGGACATGGGATGTTCAATTCACCATTTCTCCTGGCAAGCAAAGAGAGCAGAGTCTGAATCTGGCGATCGATGAGATTGAGGAGGCACTATCTCTCAGCACCATTAGTGTTACTTCCATCGGTGTGGCTATCGAAGGCAAGCGTACCGACGGTGAGCTTGATAAACTACCGGAATATACGCCGGAGGTTAAGGTCATCGCCGCGGACGGATCCGAAATGATGCTTCGTATTAGTTCGACCAGTACTACAAAGAGCGGGTTCCAGTGGCTGTATAATCTGGACAGCAAGAATAACCTCGTGTTTCTGGGAGATATGGACATCAAAAGCATCAGCATTGACGGCAACGTGACGGAGCTGAAGTAAATATAGAGGTGGCAGGGGGAAACCTCAAGGGGCAGAAGCGAAGACTTCTGCCCTTTATGCATGATGAATACCTCTGCAGGAAAGGAATCCGAAAGCCGTGAGAGCAGTAGGCCAAAGCCTGAATGCGCTCACGGCTTTTTTTGAGGCTTGGGATCGGAATTTTATAAATGAGAGAAAAATGTATTGAAATTGTGGAAAACGTCCATTAAAATAAAACCAACTACCATACTAGTTATACTAGTATGGTGAAATAAGATTCTCTACATAGGTGAGAGAAGCAGCTGGATCGCTTTGTCAGTCTAACGTTCAAGCTACGGGAGTCTATTTTTTAAACGAGCATTGTAAGCGCTTAATATTGGAGGGGGGATTAATAGAAGGGGGGACATTACCCTGCCGTAACGGTTACAGCCTGCTTATAGCCACAATAAATGAAAGCGATTTCCTGGGATTATTGAATGAAAGTGGATCATGAAACACGGCCGTATTCCAAGAATGAAGAGGTATGAGAAGAGGCCATACCGATTGGAGTGAATAACGTCGATGGAGCCAAAAGTTGCAAATCATTCCTTGCCAGCCGTGAAAGCGGCCAAGAAACCACCCAAACTTAAAACCGTTGCTGTCCTCGTCCGGAAGGATTGGCAGCTGTATTCCCTATTGATATTACCGGTGATGTACCTGCTCATTTTTAAATACGGACCGATGATTGGCAACGTGATTGCTTTCAGGAGATTTATGCCTGGAGGCAGTATCTATGGGGAGAAATGGGTAGGAGTGCATTATTTCAACATGTTTATCCATGACCCTGCGTTCTGGAATGTGTTCAAGAACACCCTGCTGCTCGGTGCGTTATCCCTGCTCTTTACGTTCCCGGTCCCCATCATCTTTGCACTGCTGCTGAATGAGGTGAAGAGCAAGCGATTCAAGAAATTCGTCCAGACGGCTTCTTATCTCCCGCACTTTCTGTCTATCGTTATCGTTGCCGGGATGATCCTGCAATTAACGTCGGTCAATGGCTCCGTTAACTCGCTGCTGGAGTTCTTTAACGGAGAGCGAATCAATTTCATGCAGCGGGCCGAGTGGTTCCGGACGATTTATATCTCTTCGGAAATCTGGCAGGGCATGGGCTGGGGCGCGATTCTGTATCTGGCCGCCTTAACGACGATTGATGAATCCCTGTACGAGGCGGCTAGGATTGACGGGGCCAACCGCTGGAAGCAAACGCTCTTTGTCACGATTCCGGGCATCCTCCCGACAATTGTGACGCTGCTGATTCTGAATATGGGAGCGTTCCTGGCGGTAGGGTTCGAGAAAATATTGCTGCTGTACAATCCGGTCATCTATGAGACGGCCGACGTCATCTCGACTTACTTGTACCGGGTCGGTCTCGTATCCAACAACTTCAGTTATGCCACTGCCATCGGACTGTTCGAGTCCGTGATCGGACTTATTTTGGTCTTCTCCGTGAATGCGATCTCGCGAAGACTGACGGATCGAAGCTTATGGTAAGGAGGGAGCCCATATGAAGGAGTCAAGATCCTATAAGGTGTTCAAAGTGTGTAATGCCATCATCCTGCTGTTTGTTGTCTTCATCACGTTGTACCCCTTCCTGAACGTAGTCGCTCAATCCTTCAGCAGCGAGTCGTACATCAATTCAGGGAAGGTAAACCTGATTCCCAGGGGCTTTAATATCGATACCTACAAAACCGTGACCAAAGACGCCATGTTCTGGACGAATTACAAAAACACCGTCGTTTACAGCGTGGTCGGGACCGCGATCTCCATGTTTTTAACGACGATTTTTGCTTATGCCTTATCCAAGAAAAGGCTGGTCGGCCGTAAATTTCTAACGATGTTTGCCGTATTCACGATGTTCTTCAACGGTGGGCTGATCCCGAACTATGTACTCATTAACAGCTTAGGCTTCAGCAACTCGATCTGGGCCATCGTGATCCCGGGAGCCATCAGCATCTACAACATGCTCATCATGAAGTCTTTTTTTGAAAATATGCCGGAAGAGCTGGAGGAAGCCGCGGCCATTGACGGCCTGAACACCTACGGCATGCTGTTCCGGATCGTGCTGCCCTTAAGCAAAGCGGTCATCGCGACCATGGTCCTCTTTTATGCAGTCGGGCACTGGAACTCCTGGTTTCCGGCCTTTCTGTACCTGGATCAGAAGGAGCTCTTCCCGGTCACGATCTATTTGCGGAACATGATAGCGGGCGCGACGGGCGTTACTTCTGCAGGCGCCACCTCGACCGACAACCTGACGCAGATATCCGCCAATATCAAATCGGTGACCATGGTGCTGACCATTTTGCCGATATTGACGATTTACCCGTTCGTGCAGCGTTATTTCGTAACCGGCATCATGCTGGGCTCCGTCAAGCAATAGGATCATCTCCGATTGGCCATTATTGATACTTTGGGGGGAATAGGAACATGAAAAAAAGTCCTCGTTCGTTTGCTGGCAAAGCTTTATTGATATCATTGATTGTTGCGGTATTGGCGGCGTGTACCGATAAAACAGGAGGCAAAGAGGCCGAGATTCAGGATAAGGGCGCCATGGAAACTTACGCGGTAGGCGATACGTTCAAGGCAACGGAGCCGTTCGATCTGTCCATCCTCTACAGTGACCAGCCGGCTTATCCTTACAAGCAGGACTGGATGCTTTTTGCTAAACTAAAAGAAATGACAAACGTGACCTTGAAGCCGACGATCGTGCCGATGAGCGATTACAGTCAAAAGCGCAGCCTGCTGATCAGCTCCGGCGATGCGCCGCTGGTCATTCCGAAGACTTACCCCGGGGAAGAATCCGCGTTCGTGGCTTCCGGCGCGATTCTGCCGATTAGCGATTATATTGATCTGATGCCGAATTTCAAGGACAAGATCGAAAAATGGGATATGGAAAGCGAACTGGAGGGACTTCGCCAGGAGGACAAGAAATATTATGTGCTTCCAGGCCTGCATGAGGCGGTATGGCCGGACTATACGCTGATCGTGCGCACGGATATTTTCGAGAAGCATAACATCGCGATTCCGACCACCTGGGATGAGCTGTATACGGCCATGAAGCAGTTGAAGCAGGAGTACCCGGACGTTACGCCGTTCTCCGATCGCTTCAAATTCAACAGTACGCTGAACATCGCGGCTACGGGCTTTGGCACCAAAGGCGGATGGGGCTTCGGCAGCGGGCTTACGTATAAGGAAGATTCGGACGAATTTGTGTATACAGCGGCAACGGATGAATATAAGGACATGCTGGCTTACTTCCATAAGCTGGTGGACGAAGGACTGCTGGACAAAGAGAGCTTTACCCAAGATGACGACCAGGCCGTGCAAAAGTTCGTGACCGGCAAATCCTTCATCATTAACGGCAACTCCCAGACCGTGGTCCAGCACCGCAATGATATGGACAAAACGCTGGGCGAAGGAAAGTATGCGATCAGCAAAATCACGGTTCCCGGCGGCCCGGCAGGCCAGTTGATGTCCGGCAGCCGACTCGAGAACGGGGTCATGATCTCTTCCAAAGTGAAAGAGAGCGAGCACTTTAAAGCCATCCTGCAGTTTATCGACTGGCTCTATTACAGCGACGAGGGACAGGAATTCGCGAAGTGGGGCGTCGAAGGTGTGACGTATACCAAGGAAGGCGGCGTACGCAAGCTGATGGACGACATTAACTACAACGGACTGAATCCGAAGGGTACAAAGGATCTGCGGATCGAGCATGGATTCTCGGGCGGGGTGTTCGCTTACGGCGGTACGACCGAGCTGCTTCAATCCATGTTCAGCGAGGAAGAGCAGCAGTTCCAGAAGAGCATGAGCGAAACAAAAACCGTCGTGAAGCAGGAGCCGCCGATTCCGTATTCGGTCGAAGAACGCGAGCGAGTGACGCTTTTGAGCACGCCGCTGAAGGACTACACGGATCAGAACACGCTGAAGTTCATTCTGGGCGACCGCGATCTCGCAGAGTACGACAAGTTCGTGAAAGAGCTGGATAGCCAGGGCGTGGGACAATACCTGGAGATTGCAAATAAAACGTATAAAAATTATAAAGAGCAACAATAACCAACGGATCGACAGGCTGCCGTTTCTTTATGGAAAGGCAGCCTGTTTGTAGATTCGGACGGTCGCGATGATCCAGCCATGTTGACGACAAGGAGGTTGTTCTAAATTGAGCGTGATCGTTCAAGACGTAATCAACCGATTAACAGAACCAGCGGGACGCCTTGAATCCACGGTGGACAGGGTTGTAGCCGGAAGCGCGGATGCCGTCGTTCACGGCATTGCTGTCACGTTCGCCGCTTCACATTCGGTTTTGCAGAGAGCCATACAAGCCGGAGCAAACCTTGTGATCACCCATGAGGGGGCATTTTACAGCCATCATGAGGATGGGGTGGAAGGAATACAGGCGAGTCCTGTATTCCAGGATAAAATAGGCCTGATCGAATCCGGCAATCTGACGATTTACCGGTTTCATGATGCGCCTCACAGGTATGTTCCCGATATGATTACACAGGGATTGGTGCAGGCGCTGGACTGGGAACCATATATCGATAAGTACCTTCCGACAGCGGCCATAGTCGCGCTGCCTGGAGAAATGACGGTTCAGGATATTGCAGAAGATATAAAAAGAAAGCTGAATCTTCCGTATCTTCGTTATGTCGGGAATCGAAGCGGAACATGCTCCAGAGTCGGCATTGCCGTCGGCTACCGGGGCGGCGGGTCGCATGCCATTCCCCTCTGCGTGAATGAGCGGCTGGATCTTCTTATCGCCGGCGAAGGCCCGGAATGGGAGACGCCCGAATACATCGGCGATGCAGCGGCCGAAGGCCGGAACCTGTCCATGCTCCTGATTGGCCATGCCGCCAGCGAGGAGCCCGGCATGACCTGCACGGCCGAGCTGCTCCGCAAGCTTTTTCCGAGGATTCCCGTACATTATATACCGCCCGTGCCATTGATTCAGGTAATATAGAGTGAGGAATCACTTCAACAGTGATCGGAAGAGCCATCCGCATATGAAGCGGTGATATCAGCCGATGCTTATACCGTAAGCAAAGAGAACATAGAGCATAGGAGAAAGAGGTAACGATATATGTCAACAGAGCAAAAGATTAAAGGCTCTACCAGGGAGTATTCATATCAGCTGCTGAAAGACCGGATATTCCATCTGGAGCTGGAACCGGGTACGAAAATCTCGGAAAAGGAAATTGCGGATGAATTAAACGTCAGCCGAACGCCGGTACGGGAAGCGTTCATGAAGCTTGCCGAGGAGGAACTGCTCGACATCATTCCGCAAAGCGGGACAATCGTATCCCGTATTAATCTCAGGCATGTTGAGGAAGGCCGATTTATCAGGGAGAAGATCGAGAAGGAAATTGTGGCGCTTGCCTGCGAAATTTTCCCCGAAGAGTTCCGTTTCCGTTTGGAAACCAATATTGCACTTCAGGACGTATGCGCGGGAAACCATAATTTCTATAAGCTGTTTGAGCTGGACGAGGAGTTCCATCAAATTCTGTTTGAGGGTACGGGCAAAGAACGGACCTGGAAGATGCTGCAGCAACTGAACATTCATTTCAATCGTCTGCGGCTGCTTCGCCTGTCCAAGGACTCCAACTGGGAGCATATCATTTCGCAGCATAAGGAAATGTATCAGCTGATCGTCAATAAACAAGCGGAGCAGGCCATGAACGTGATGGAGCGTCATCTGCGTCTTGTCGTTGTGGAGCAGGATATTTTACGCGAGAAGTACCCGCATTATTTTATTTGATAAGCCATATCATTTATCTAAAAACAATGACCCGCAGGAGAGTCACTTGGGATCAAGCGACCTGCCTTGCGGGTCATTTTTCATTAGATCGATCTGCGGATGACACGGTCAATAATTTGGGCCACATGGGATGGACCTTGCTCCAGATCCTGCTGATCCAGGGTAACCCAGGAGTGCTGTTCATCCATATCAAGGGATCGCTGGAGCCAGCCTGATACCCCTCTGCCTCTGCGGTCGACTTCGACCAGAACCGAAATCCCGTCCTGCTCCGGATAGAGGATCAATTCAAGCTCTTTGATATGGCCGGCATAAGAGGAGCCAGGATAAAATTCGATTTCTTGCACAAAAGGAACGCCCTGGCCTAATCTCGGGTGATATTCGCATGTTGCCATTTTGAAGCTGAAGCCAAGTCCTTCCACGGCGTCAAAGACAACGGATGCGCCTGCATTCGGTTCAACGTCGATAAAATCACGGTCCTTCGGATCGATGGCATTATCGATATCGAGGCCGGTATGGATCCATACCGGCTGCCGCGAAATGGTGAGCGGTGTTTCCAGCGGCAGAGGAAAGGAGAAGGGGATTTCTTGCTGATCACCAGGCTTTAACGTGAGGCGGCTGGAGACATTGATTTTGGCAAGGGTATAGGATTCTATGTACTTCTTGTCGTCGCTTTCCCTGGTATATTCCGTCATCAGTTTCAAGTAAATGCGGTCAACCGTCTGTTCTACGTTCCCTCCCTTAATGTGAATGATTCCGCGTACTTCCTCACCCGGATAATAGGAGGATTTTTCGAGATGCGTATCGATCTGGGCAGCTCCAATTCCTACACTGGCTAGCATTTTGTTAAAAAACGACATAAAAGATACCTCCATATGTGAATGTATGATAATGGAATTATACGCTGGAAGATCTCCTCTGGTTTCCGAATTGCAAAAATATTTTTTTGCGGTTTTACGCGGCGAAGATATTGACGTCAAGGAAGCAGAGGATCACCGATGAAATCGGGAAAAAGAATACGGCTCGTTAGCATTCGCAGGTTCGGCATGGTATATTGGACACGATACCATGAAGGATGGAGAAATCAAGGCATGAGTGAACAACGACGTTCCGGACAAGGAACCAAAAACAACAAATCAACTGCATACGGAAAGAAGCCGGGTGAAAGGGCTGCAGCCAGCCAGGCTGGGGCAAAGCCGGCTTTTAAGCGTGAACATAGGAAGCACAGGGATCCATTATCGGCTTCATCGTATTCTAAGGCGAAACCGTCTGATAAATATAAGCGAGAAGTGCGCGGGCCAAGGCCAACATCCGGACGTGAGCACGCGGATGAACTGCAAGCCGGCGACATGATTGTCGTTACAATCAAACGGCTTGGGATTAACGGAGAGGGAGTCGGTTATTACCGCCGTAAGGCGGTGTTTATTGACGGAGCGATCACGAATGAAGTGGTCAAAGCCGAGGTAAAAGAGGTTCAGCCTAAATTTATCAAGGCACAGCTTCTGGAAGTGGAGAAGCGTTCGCCTAACCGGATTGAACCCCCTTGCCCGGTATTCGGCATCTGCGGCGGCTGCCAAATTCAGCATATCTCCTATGAGGGACAACTGCAGGCCAAGACGGATATTGTGCGTGAGGCATTCAGCCGGTATGCGGGACGTGATGATGTGAAGTTTAAGCCGATCCTCGGGATGGAGCACCCATGGGATTACCGGAATAAAGCGCAGCTGCAGCTGAAACGGAAGGGCCATGAAGTAATCGCAGGACTCTATGAAGCGGACAGCCATACGATCGTAGACATTAGCGGCTGCCCGATTCAGCATCCGAAGGTAAATGAAGCCGTGGAGAAGGTCAAATCCGTCCTCGAAGAATTACGGATTCCGCTTCACAAAGAGAATGGAAACAAGGACGGCGTACGGACAATTGTGGTCCGTCACGGCTTTCAATCCGGGGAACTTCAGGTGACGCTGGTCACGGCCGGAAGCAAGCTGCCGAGGCAGGACGATCTCGTTCGCATGCTGCGCCTTACCATTCCGGAGGTGAGCGGGATTTCACTCAATATCAATCCGAAGAAAACCTCGCTCATCTTCGGAGACCGGACGATCTCGCTGTGGGGAGCCGAGAGCATGCAGGAATCGCTGAGCGACCTGCAATTCTCGCTGTCGCCAAGAGCCTTCTTCCAGCTGAATCCGCAGCAGACGGTCAAGCTGTACGAGTCGGTCCGGGCGGCAGCCGGATTGACGGGGAAGGAAACCGTCATCGACGCCTACTGCGGAACCGGCACGATCGGGCTGTGGCTTGCGCCTTATGCCCAGGAGGTGCGCGGAATCGAAACGATCCCTGAAGCCGTCGAGGATGCCAAGGCCAATGCGCAGCGAAACGGACGGGCTAACGCAAGCTTTCATGTCGGCCAGGCAGAGGAACTGCTGCCGCGCTGGGTCAAGGAAGGCATGAAGCCGGACGTCATCATTGCCGACCCGCCGCGTACCGGCCTGGACTCACGCTTCCTGGAGACGGTGCTCCGCACCAAACCGAAGCGGTTTGTGTACGTATCCTGCAACCCTTCGACCTTGGCGAAAGATTGCAAGGTGCTGCTTGACGGCGGTTATGAGCTCGATTGGGTGCAGCCGGTCGACATGTTTCCGCAGACAAGCCATGTGGAGGCGGTAACTTTGTTGGTGAGGAAAGAATAGATGAGATGTGACAGTGTTGCTCAAAGTTATACGGCGTGGTGGGTATCGCACATAATGGTATGAGGGGGAATCTAACTTGGCTAAAGAATTGTCAACAGAACAACGTGAAGGGCTGCTCCATACATTGAAAGCTCGTTTTGAGAAAAATATGAACCGCCATCAAGATATGGAATGGGCTGACGTACAAGCAAAGCTTGAAGCAAATCCTGAAAAACTGTGGTCACTTCATGAAATGGAGATAACTGGTGGTGAGCCGGATGTTATTGGCCATGGCAACCAGACGGGCGAATACATTTTTTATGATTGTTCAGTTGAGAGTCCAAAAGGCCGCAGAAGTATTTGTTACGACCGTGAAGCGCTGGAATCAAGGAAAGAACATAAACCGAAGAATAGTGCTGTTGAAATGGCAGCCGCCATGGGTATTGAGCTTCTATCGGAAGAACAATACCGGGACCTGCAGAAGTTTGGAAATTTCGATGTGAAAACATCGAGTTGGGTGGTAACACCTGCCAGTATTAGAAACCTCGGCGGGGCAATCTTCTGTGATCGCCGCTACGACACTGTCTTTGTGTACCACAATGGAGCGGAATCATACTATGCTGCGAGGGGATTCCGTGGCTCGCTAAGGGTCTGAATTTTAAAGGGGTTTTAGATAGTGTACGGAAGGACAAATAGATGAGAAGTTTTGAGGGGAATATCACAGAGGAGCGGAAAGCTCCTCTTTTTCGTATAAAAACAAAATAACCTACCTGACGGGAGGTTTTCTGTAATATCATTGTTTAAGCAATTGTAACACGGCTTGAGCGAAATTGCCTCCAAGTTACAGATCGAGATGCCAATACCACCTACGTACGAGTAATTGAAGCAATTTTACTATTAAGCTTGAACAAGAAGGCGTAGTCTCAGATGCTTCGGATGTAAAGTTCAGATGGCATCGAGGGTGCAAGTTTCATGGATAAAGCCAAACTGGTCGATCGAGCAACGGGAAAGGTGATCTAGACAACTCGGTCGACAACACCCCTTTTCTATGATATGGTAGCAAGTAATTAGGCATTTCGTTCCCCGTGGGACGAGGTGCCTTCTCGCATATATAAAAGCTTTTTACATTAAATGTCTATCTGGAGGTGATGCAATGGTGCTCCTGATTTCCCCGCTGCGGGGGGAGAAATCCGTAGTTCATGATGGACGATCGATGGAGAGTGCACCCAAATAACGATAATCTGAGGAGTGTTGTTGAGATGAGAGTAAATTTACGAGCAGAAACGCGCGCTGCCATGAACAAAACCGGACTGAAGCAGCTCCGTCTTTCGGGACGAATTCCGGCAATTGTATTTGGCACAGGGGAAGACAATATGATGATTCAACTGTCCGCCAAAGAGTTCGGCAAATGGGCAAGGAACGGCAAAGGCGGAATCCTTGAGCTTCGTTTTGACGATCGGGACCCGATTCCGGTTTTGCTGGAGTCCGTTCAGCGTGATCCAATCACTCGTGAATACATTCATGTCGACTTTTTACGCATCAATATAAATGAAGTTGTACGCACGAAAGTGAATCTCGATTACATCGGCACCGCCAAGGGAGCCAAACTTGGAGGCGTCGTCCAAATCCAAAGCACGTTCATCGAGATTGAGTCCTTCCCGGACCGTATTCCCGCCACCATTCCCGTCGAAATCAGCGAACTGGAGATCGGGAATTCTTTGCATGTTGGGGATCTTAAACTGCCAGAAGGGGTCGTGCCGATCTCTTCGGCAAACGAACTGCTCGTGTCGGTGGTGACACCGAAAGTCCAGTCGGAACAACCAGAGGCTATGTAACTTCTGCTGCCGGCGATTGCCTTCCCGATATTCATCGGGACGCGATCGCCGGCTTTTTGCGTAAAACCTTGAACAGAATCCGGAACTTTCCATCAAGAGAGACTAGGCTTGGCCGTCATTGTTATTGTACACTCAAGTCATATGAAGTGCGGCCTGCCGATTATCCGGCAGCTATATACTAAGCCAATGAAGGAAGTGTCGAACCATGAATCTAGAATCCGTTATGTCGGAGCTTGAAGTACTTGGCAAGGAACGGCTCAAGAAAATGTACCTGTCCAATGGGGCGCATGAACCGCTCTTTGGCGTGGCGACAGGCGCCATGAAGCCGATTGCCAAGAAAATTAAAATCAATCAGCCTCTGGCTGAGCAGCTTTACGCCACCGGGAACTACGACGCCATGTACTTTGCCGGCATCATTGCAGACCCTAAAGCGATGACGGCAGCGGATTTTGATCGCTGGATGGATGCGGCCTATTTTTATATGCTGTCCGATTATGTGGTTGCCGTAACCTTGGCAGAGGCGGATATTGCGCAGGAAGTTGCCGATCAATGGATCGCAAGCGGCGAGGAGCTTAGAATGTCGGCGGGGTGGAGCTGTTACTGCTGGCTGCTCGGCAGCAGACCGGATCGGGAGTTCCCGGAAAGCAAAATCTCGGCCATGCTCGAACTGGTGGAAAAGACCATTCACGAGTCTCCGGACCGAACGAAATCCGCGATGAATAATTTCATGTACACCGCAGCCGTATCCTATTTACCGCTCCATGATAAGGCGGTTGAGACCGCAAATGCCGTAGGGCCGGTAGAAATGAAACGGGACAAAAAGAGCAAGTTCCTTAACGCTTCCGAAAATATTAGAAAAGAAGTCGAGAGAGGAAAGCTTGGTTTCAAACGTAAGTATGTAAGGTGTTAAACCATTCGTTAGTTTGAATTATCAAGCCCATCTCAACGAAGACGTGGACGAATTGGTTCGATCCGAGCTTGCATCCGAAAAGGACGGAATGTTTCGATTGGGGCGGTGATAGGGAAGAGCAGAGAAGGCGGTGTTTTACTGCCTTCTTTTAAAGTTCCTTTTTCATGTAGTAATGCGTATGCCGTCCGGCATTCTCGATCTTGCCATATACCTCATACCCCTGCTTGATGTAAAAATCCAAGGCTTGGAAGCTCAGTGTATCCAATTTAACGAACTCGCATTGTTTCGCTTTTGCTATTTTTTCCGCCTCATTTAACAGTTTGGCGCCGTATCCCAATTGACGGAATGGTTCATCCACGAACAAGTAGTGGATCTCCAGCCAGTTCCAGCATATTTCCCCTACAATCCCGCCCAATATCTGACCGTCCGCATTTCTCAACAATAGGTTGACTTCCTGATATCGGCCCTTTAAGTCGTCTGGGAAGTGCTTGAGATTATACGCAATCATTTGGTTCCTCACGTAATTTTTATCGGCGCTGTTTGAGCCTGCAGTTTCATTAGTAAAATAGATTTCCATATCGATTTGCTCCTTCTAGTATGCCAGATTACGGGTATTCGTTAGGATTCGGAACAGTTTATTCCATCTTCCTCAACATACCATACCCATCCCTTGTACCGATGGTAAAGAACCCTTTAAAAAGAACGCTCCCGTGAACCAGACAGGCGCCCATGTTATACTCTGGTTGTTATTTTATCCGTTTCATTTAAGGGAGGATTGTCCTAACATGTGTTGCATCGCATTCATACGTATTCGTTAATGAGGGTACAGAACATCTAAATCCATCCATTTTTATGTAAAAATGCGAAGGATTATTTGGGCTGTGCCTTTTTCATTACTATACGAATGAATGAGGTGCTTTTTTGTGTTTAAATATAATAAAAATGATCGGGAAAAGCGGAAGAAAGCGTCTAACTTTTCCGCTCAGCATCTATTAATCAGCAAAAGGCTGATTCATGATATGATCGATTTGGCGCAGATCCGATCCACCGATACCGTTCTCGATATCGGAGCGGGGACAGGGGCATTAACCTTTCCACTCGCAGAGAAAGCGGCACACGTGCTCGCGATCGAGACAGATCCGGGGTTTGTGGATAAACTGTTCAGCAAGATGAAAGATGGAAGCAACATTCGCGTTAAGCAATCTGATTTCCTGGAGGTTCCTCTTCCGAGAAGTCCGTTTGCCGTCGTGGCGAACATTCCGTATTCGATCACCACGCCGATCATGGCGAAGCTGCTGGATCATCCCGGCGTGCTGCTGCAGCGAGCCATGCTGCTTGTGGAAAAGGGCGCAGCCAAACGTTTTACGGCAGCACCTGTTCAGGATCCGCGTATCTTAAGCTGGAGGATGCATTATGAAATTCGGCTCGTGCGGACCGTATCGCCTCAACATTTTGCGCCGCCTCCCAAAGTGGATTCAGCCATTCTAGCCATTAATCGGAGGAAAAAGCCGCTCATTGCCACGCAGCATCAGCCGAAGTTTACAGCGCTGGCAGCCTACGGATTGAGGGATTCGAGGCTGCCGTTATTCGCGGCTTTATTGGGCGTGTTCACGCCTCCCCAGATTACGAAGCTGGCCCGAGTGCTGGGGGTAGATCGAGAGCTCCCCATCGGCAGGCTGAACGAAGAGCAGTGGGGAACCGTATTCCATACGATGCTCCAGCATGTGCCGTCAAGTCGTTGGCCCAAACGTTCTACAAGCCCCAAAGGCAAATTCAAGAAAAGAAAATAACAGTCGATCGGGATTTCCGTCGACTCTAACACGATCATGTATAAAATATTCGCACAATTCGCTTGACCCTGACACTAGTGTCAGGGTTTACAATGAAATCGAATCGTTCATCCAGGAGGTGTAAAGCATGAAAATCGGAGAACTTGCAGCCCGTACCGGCGTCAGCATCCGTTCGCTTCGATACTACGAACAGCAAGGATTGCTTATGCCGGTTCGCAACGAGAACGGATACCGGGAGTATTCGAATCTCGCAGAAGAACAGGTGCGTACCATCCAGTTATATTTGAATCTGGGATTGTCCACCGAGCAGATCGCCGGTTTCCTGCATTGCGTCTTGAAAAATAAAGAGGCGTTTTGCGCGGAGGTGTTCCCGATTTTTCGTCAAAAAATTGCAGAGATCGATGCGCAAATCCACCAGCTGAACCATATCAAGATGAATCTGGAGGAACGCATGCAATCGATTCTGGATGAACGAGAATCGGAAGAAGCGGAGGAATGCAAATGAGTTTACCACGAATAGATGCAGCCAGCTTTCAAAACGCGATTAAACAGAATGGAGTCACGCTGGTTGAATTTGGAGCCAAATGGTGCCCGCCGTGCAAGGTGCTGCTTCCCATTCTGGAAGAGCTGAGTCAGGAAGAAGCCGGTCGCCTGGAAATCTATCAGGTGGATTGTGACGAATCCCCGGAGCTTGCCGCTCAATTCGGTATTATGTCCATGCCGACGGTGATCGTGTTTCATAACGGAGAACCGGCAGACAAACTTATCGGACTTCGGCCTAAGAGTGTGTATCAAGCGGCGCTAGGCCGTTATGTATCACAGAATTGAATATAGATGAATGAGCGAAAACGCCTCTGATGTTTGATGACACAGGGGCGTTTTCTATTGATGTAGAGGGCATTATGCGCCGTGTATCGAATTCTTATATAGCAACCGTAATAAGCAGCCGAAGGAGATATTTTCATGAGATCAAGAAGGAAAATCGTTTCTCTTCTAACCATCATCGTACTAAGCTGTCTTGCCATGAGCTTGGTAGACGCGGTGATCCGTCCAGATTATGCCGTCAAATCCGCCATCAAAATCATTCTCTTTCTGACATTGCCGATTGGCTACGCCCTGATCGCCGGCGGGGTACCGTTTCGCAGGCTGTTCACCTTCGAGAAAAAGAGCCTCCTGATGTCCCTGCTGCTGGGATTCGGCGTATTCACTCTCATACTCGGCGGATATTTTTTGTTGAGTCCTTTATTGGATTTCACCAACGTAACAGGGGCTTTGCAGGACAATATGGGAGTGAATGCGGGCAATTTTGTGTTTGTAGCCCTTTACATATCGATTGCGAATTCACTGCTGGAGGAGTTCTTTTTCCGTGGCTTTGCCTTTTTCACGCTGAAGGAGCAGGTCGGACGACGGTTTGCTTATCTATTCAGTGCCGGGGCCTTTGCTGTGTACCATATAGCGATGATGTCCAGCTGGTTCTCCGTAGGACTATTCCTGTTGTTAATCGCGGGTCTGGTTGTCGCGGGACTGCTGTTTAACTGGTTGAATGAGCGCAGCGGCAATATTTATGCGTCCTGGATGGTCCATATGTTTGCTAATCTTGCCATTAACACCATCGGATTTATGCTGTTTGGGATCATCTGATCATAGGATTTGTTTGCGGATAAATATATGCTTGGCAACGCGGTGGAATTTTTAAGGAGGCGTTTTAATTGACAACAGAGATCTTCTTCTCAACCAACCCCATCGGACATGTAACGGATGAACAGCTTCAAACCATGCTGAACAGGCACCGTTTAGGGACCCTCATTTCTGCTGAGAAAACGTCTAAGGGAGTAGGAAATCAGACGTTGTTCATTCACTCGAGCAAAGGAAGCTACGTATTGAAGGGAAATCCCATTTATGAAGGGCAATTCGCTGAAGAGAAATTTTATACGGACTCTTTGCAGGAATATACAACACTGCCTTTATCGGCCCCATATATGCTGGATGAATCCGGCGATATTTTCGGCTGGAGCTACGCGATTATGCCCCGTCTTCATGGCGTACATATGAATGATTCACAATTTAGAGAAAGGCTTGCTGCAGCGGATCGATTAGATATTGCCTCTTCAGCAGCCAACATGTTAAATGAAATGCACGGCTGGAAAGTGGAGCAGTATGGCGAGCTCGACCCGAAAACGCAAAGGATTCACCCGTTTGAGGGATCTTATAAAGAGTGGCTCTACCATCGAATTCGGTTTTGGTTGCAGGATGCCAAACAATATTCCCAGATCACTCCAACCGATACGGAATGGGTTGAAGGGGTGCTGCGTGACTCGGCGGATGCGTTCGATAAGCATTGCTCACCCACTTTTGTTATGGGGGATTTCAAGGCAGACAATATGCTCGTTGCGTATGATACGGTTTGTCAGGAGTGGCGAATCAGCGGCATTTTTGATTTTACGACCGGATATTTTGGGGATGGAGTAGCGGATTTGCCCAAGATGGTGATTATGTATTGGGATTTCGAGGAACAGGAAGTAGCCCGGCATTTTATACAGATGTACTTACAGGGCTCTGCCATTAAGGAGGGCTTTGTTGATCGGTTTAGGGTGCATATGCTTCATCAGCGTATATTGGATTGGGGATGTGCCAAAGCGATGGGTGCAGTCACTTGGGATCCGCAGCTTACCTTTTCCGAATGGGCAAAAGATTATGTTTATGCCATGGACTACTTGAAATAATATATGCTTGTGGAATTTCCGGATTGACCTTCACATGATGTGATGGTTTACAATGCGGTTAGCCGAGTGAAAAAGGAGCTGCTTCGTGTGCATATTAGTGAATTGTCACGTAAAACGGGCGTAAGTTTGCGTTCCTTGCGTTATTACGAGGAGAAAGAATTGCTGTGCCCGGAGCGTCTGGGTAATGGCTATCGCGAATACAGGGAGACGGATATCGAGCGGGTTCGGCTGATCCAGATGTATTTTAGCCTGGGATTGACGGTGATGGAGATTATGAGCTTTTTCCAATGTGCGTTTGATGAGCAGCTCAAAATCGAATGTCTCCCGAATGCGGTTGAGGTGGGAAAGCGGAAGCTGGATGAAATCCAGCTGCAGATCGAGCTGCTGAAACAGGCGGAAACTCATTTACAGGAGAACATTGCGGCATGGGAAGCTATTTTAGACAAGGGGGATCGGGCTCATGAACAAGGCTGACGGACGGGAAGTGAGGCGAGTTGCTGTCGTGACGGGGGGCAACCGCGGAATTGGAAAAGAGATCGCAAGGCAGCTTGCTGCCCAAGGACTTCAAGTGATCATTACATCCCGGGACGAAGGGAAGGGGAGGTTAGCTGTCCAGGAATTGCTTGCGGCCGGGCTCCATGTAAAGTTGCACGTGGCGGATGTCCACGATATCAATGATGTGGTACGGATGATGGAGCGAATACAGTCGGACTACGGCCGCCTTGATGTTCTGGTGAACAATGCCGGGGTGATTTTGGACCGGGGGGTTTCTGTGCTGGAGGTAGAGGAGTCGGTCGTGCGCGCAACGTTGGAGACGAATTTTTTTGGTGCTTTGCGAATGACGCAGGCGGCGATTCCTTTGATGAAGCTGCATCATTACGGGCGTATCGTAAACATCTCTTCCGGTCTTGGCGCTTTCGAAATCATGCAGGATGGTTACGGTTTAAAAGGGTCGTCCTCGGCTTACCGTATCTCCAAAACGATGCTGAATGCGTTAACCTGCCTCGTCTCGCAGGAGGTAGCCGGTGCCGGCATAAAGGTAAACGCGGTTTGCCCGGGCCGGGTTCAGACCGATATGGGCGGTGAGGATGCTCCGTTAACCGTTGCCGAAGGGGCTGATACGGCTGTCTGGCTGGCGACGATGGAGGATAATGGACCGAGCGGGGAGTTTTTTCGTGAGCGGCAGCGAATCGCTTGGTGATGTCGGGAAATTTTCGCTATGCAGGGAATGGCGTCTATTGTTTGGTTTACCGATGATGACGCTGCTAATGATTAGCAGTATAAAAATACTCTGAAAAAGACCCATTTCGAAGATGCTGATGTATAATAATCGGTATCAGGAGGTGCAGAGTATGAGTGATATCAACATTTTTGGCCATCAGACTTTGTTTGAACATGTCTACAAAAGTGCTCCAATTGGCATTGCCCTGGTTACGATAGATGGAAATTGGATCAGCGTAAATCCTGCGGCTTGCAAAATGTTTGGCTTCACGGAAGAAGAATTGATGGCACAGCCCGCAACCGATTATATTTATTCTGATTACATTAACAATAAAGATAAGCTGTTTCAATCTTTGGATGAGACGTCCTCAACCATTGCGGTGGAAAAACAATTCGTGCATAGAGACGGCCGTGGCATCTGGGCATCGATGCATGTTTCTCTGGTTCGTGACGAAAAGGATCAAACCCCTTTATTTTTCATTTCGCAAATTGTTGATATTACCAACAGCAAGGTTGCCGAGCAAAGGCTCCAGGAGAGCATTGAACGCTACACTTCGCTAAAGAAGTATAACCATGATGCGATCATCTCCTTCAATCTGGAGGGAGGGATCATTAACGGGAACCAGATGGCAGAGCAGCTAACTGGTTTTAAAATTCCGGAGTTAATTGGAACCAAAATTTCGAATTTGATCGGTGAACGTAATCTTGCCCGTTTACTCTCTCCTACAGCCGATTACGTTGCTGTCGAGAAAGCTATAAACGTTATCCATCACAAAGACGGACATACGGTTGAAGTGCTCGCTACACTGGCACCCATTGTCATTCATAACAAGAATGTGGGTTTCTACATTATTGCCAAGGACATGACAGAGCAGAAGCGGCTCATCATCGAGAAGGAAGCTGCCGAGAAAACGAATAATGCCAAAAGCGAGTTTCTGGCGATGATGAGCCATGAGATCCGTACGCCGATGAATGGTGTGATCGGGATGACGGACCTGATACTTGAGACAGAGCTTGATGAGGAGCAGCGGGATTATGTACAGATCATTAAGAAAAGCGGGACAACCCTTCTGAACATCATCAATGATATTTTGGACTTTTCAAAAATCGAATCGGGCAGAACGGAGCTGGTGGAGGAAACATTTAACCTAAGAACGGCTTTGTCCGAGACATTAAACCTGATTCTTCCGAAGGCGCTGGAGAAAAATATTGAGGTAACCACATCCGTAGCTTCGAACGTTCCGAATCAGGTTTACGGGGATGTGACGAAGCTGAGGCAGATCTTAATGAACCTGCTTAGTAATGCGATTAAATTTACGCCTAATGGTGCCGTCTCCATCTCTGTGCAGTGTGTAGAGAACCAGGGGAATTCCGCTCTAATCAAATTCTCCGTTATGGATACGGGTATAGGTGTGCCGAGTGAGAAGGTTGCGCAGCTATTTGAACCCTTTTATCAAGTGGACCATTATATGACCCGCCAGGTGGAAGGGACGGGGCTGGGGCTGGCGATCTGCAAAAAACTCGTTCAGTTGATGGGCGGAGATATCTGGTACGAGAAGAACCAGAACCAGCCGGGGTCTGTCTTTACGTTTACGGTTGATTTTTCGTTTAAGTTGGATGCCGGGAATAAACAGGAGAATGGGACCGTTCACGAGAATCACTCCTCAGGAAACGATCTGAAAATTTTGATTGCCGAGGATAATGAGGTGAATCAGTTAGTCCTCAAGAAAATGATTGAGAAGCTGGGATACAATTCGACCACCGTCCAGAATGGACTGGAGGCGGTTGAAGCCTTCGAGCGTTATTCGTACGACATTGTGTTCATGGACATTCAGATGCCCTTCATGGATGGGACGGAAGCGGCCCGGCTCATAAAAGAATCGACAACATCCGAGAAGAAGCCTTATATCGTGGCCGTCACGGCCCATGCGATCAAGGGCGATCGCGAGAAATATTTAGGGATGGGCATGGATGAGTATGTGAGCAAGCCTGTCAGCATGAATGTGATCTCGGCCATTATCGATAAGTTTCTGGCTGAGCGAGATATGTCTCAAGCCTAAACAGATGAAAGCTCAAGTGATTTCGCTTGAGCTTTTGTTCATTTCACTGCTGAATAAATAGGAACTAAATAGCATGCAGCTGCTTATCTGTTACGTGACTGGAGGTCGTAAGAGGGGAATGCAAAACGGCCTGCGGGAAGGTTCCAGACAGGCCGTTAATGTTAAATATGGTGTCCTAAGAGGCGTTACCGGTTACGGCGCTTCCGCTTTTCGTCAGGTTGTAGGTGATGACCTCACCGCTCCAGAAATGGAACTTGAGGATCACTTCCCCGTCTCTGACCTCATTAAAAAAGGTAGGCTTGAGCTTGATTTCACCTGTCGCGTAGGATGGGGAAAACGTATACTCAAACTCCTTGAAGGAGGTCCAGTCCTGCGGTCCTGCATTGCCTCCCGTCGCGTATACCGCCTCCATCGTGGCTAACTGATCTCCGTTGAATGTCGCGGGAATACTGAACGAATCAGTTGTACCCTGCGTGCTGCGCAGCACAGGCTTATCATGGAAGATGACCCTGAAATTCCAGTCTGCCCCCCGGTTGAATTTGGCCGTCAATACAGCATTCACGCCGAATTGGCCGGAAGAAGTCAGTCTGGACAGCAGGCTGGATGTAAACGTGATCGCATTTCCGTTAAGCGTATAATCCTGCCCAGCGACTAGCAGTTGTCCATTTGTCTGGACTTCGGTTAACGTGTTGATGTTTAAGTTCAAAGGGATGCTTTTATCCTGGACGGCAGCACCTTTCTTCACAAAAACCAGATCGGTGTCAGCCGTGGAGGAGCGCCCGCTCCAACCTGCCTTCATGATGTTGTACAGCTCCGGGTCGGACCAGGTAAAAGCGGTTCGCTTAAAGTGCTGACCGTTGTCCCATAACATATGGGTAATGTTCTTCTGTTTCAGATCATAGGTTAGATATTCGAAGAATTTCAGTTTCTCCCCCTGCTCAATGACTCCGGTGCTCTGATCGAAGCCGAGCAATCCGTATTCACCCAGGATGACGGGAATTCCTTTGGCGATAAAGGTGTTATACACATTGTTAAACGTTTGATCGATATCGTTCCGGGTATCCGTCTCAAAACGGGTATAACCCGCAATGTTCACACTGAACGGCCAAAATCCATAATAGTGGACTGTGGCAATAAGATTGGTGTCATTCAGCTTGGTCATGGTGTTGTAAAGCTCATTCATTCTGGTCTGAGTCGGTGATGCTTCCAAGGTAGATAGCACCAACGGTCGAGTCGAGTTACGCGCTCCAGATTCGCGGACGATCCGATGGAACGACGTATGAAGTTCATCCAGCATCAGAAAGGCTTTGGACTCGTCGGTGGTCCCGCCATCCGAGAAGCGGGGTTCATTAACGCTTTCAAACATCAGTTTGTTGGAATGCTTCCGGAAGCGTTGGGCAACTTGAGTCCACACGGCGTTGTACTTGGCAACGATCTGGCTGCGGTTGTTCTCCATATGGCTGATCCACAGCCAAGAATCGTGATGGACATTGATCATGACGTACAGATCGGCATCAAGCGCCCAATCGACAACCTCCTCGACGCGATCCATGTAAGAGGCGTCGATGGTATAACTCGGTGCACTGCCGATGTGATTGTTCCAGGTTACCGGAATGCGGATGCTTTTATAACCCTGTGCCGCGATTTGTTCGATCAGGGCTTTGGTGATGCGCGGATTTCCCCATGCTGTTTCGTCAGCCCCAACGGCATCCAGCGAATTGCCAAGGTTCCAGCCGGGCTGCATATCATTGACGTAGGCTTGGGGACCACTGTTAAAAGGTCTTGCATGTTCTTTTTTTGCTGCGGATGCGGAAGATGGGAATAGTGAGATGACCACAGCAGCGATGAGGGCCAAGAAACATAGGGATCTCTTATTCAGATATATCATTAGCATCTCCTTTGTCATGAAATTATAAAGTGATGGTTTAACTAGCGTGACTCCTTGTGAGGTATCTATCGGTTGTTGAGGTTCTAGCTGTCATGAGCGGATTTTAAGGGTAGACATTCACCTCCAAACGTTTATTGAAAGCGCTTTCTAATTTATAAATTATCATATTTTTCCATATAGAAGTACCCGGATAATTCATCCTAAAATCATGTGGAAATTAGTTATAAGATACAGGTAGTTCCAGAATGGAGCTTAGTGGAAGAAGGGGGAAAAAAAGCTGTTCCTCATGGTCAAATTTGACCGGAGGAACAGCTTTTATTGAGACTAGTAGTTTGATTGGAAACTTCTTAAATATAGATCACTAATTTAAGGCGTTGTTGTAGCAGGAGTCGATAATTTAAAGGTTGTAGATGGCTTAGAGAGCAGTGTAGCTGTCTGCACATTTATTTGATCTTTTAGCTTTGAAAAAACATAGACGGCGTACTCTGTATCCATCTTAATAGGTTGGTTTAAAGCATCTACTGTTGGGATATCGATTAGTGTTGAGATATTAACGCCACTTGGTTTTATTGCAACATTTGTTTCTTCTTTGGCAACGGCTGTTGTTGCTTTTTGAAGATTGAAATCTTTGATATCTGTTTTTGCCACAAACAACAGCCGATAACTATCCATGCTTGCCTCGTTGATCGCTTTCGTGAATTCCACTTGAAGCTTCCCGTCTTTATTCAAACTGGCTTTAACGGCCGAAGCTTGGAATGGGGCCGGGATGGTGAAATTCTCGGATGGTGTAGATAAGGCGTTAGATTTTTGCGTTTTTCCATCCGCAACGACTAGAATGTAAACTTTATATTCCTTACCCTCAGATATGGCAATATTGTTCACGTCTTTTGAGTTGGTTAATTTTTGCACTATTTCGCCTGCTTTAGCGTCAACTACAGTGTATAGATTGCTATCCTTTATTCCTTCAGCTCCTTTTAATTCCAAGGTTTTATCTGAAGGAACAACTATAATTCGATATTCATTAATCCCTGTAGTTGTTCCCGTGAACTTGACAGCAACATCACTGGCATTACCATTTCCGCTTACAATTTCTGCTTTCACAGTGGAGGGAATCTCCAGCGCTGTTTTGTTTTCCAATGGTACGGAATTGGAAGCTTTCGAGAGCGTGTTCTTAATATTCTTATTGTTGCTAACAGATAAAACAAATACACGGTATGTTTGTTGATTAACAATTTGTTTTCCGAATGCATCTAGGGTACCGTCTATGAGATTGTCATTATAGTTAGCACCAGGAAAGACGGTAAGGTAGCTTTCTGCTGGGAGTCCATTAGCAACATCCAGATTGAATTTGCTCAAATCGGATTCATTTACAACTATTATTCGGTATTCACTAATGTTTTGTTCGTTAGCAGATTTAGTGAAGGAAACTTTCAGGTCACTAGCGGTTCCTCGATCACCATCATCAATCACTCGAACATTAATTGCTGCGTCTACTTGACTTACTCCTTGTAGCTTGATTTCGTCTGATGGAGCGGATAGGGCATCACTGTATCTGGAGGAATTGTTGCTTACCGATAAGACATACACGTGATAGCCTTGATCATTCCGAATGAATTCACCATCTGTGTCTCTAGCTTTAGCGTCTAGAACTTGAGAATAGGCGTTCGCTTTAGACACTTTAGTGTGATAACTGTTTGATTGCGCTTGGGATAATGACAGACTCTTGGATGATTTGATTACATAAATACGATAGTGATCGATATTGTTCTCTCCGCTGGCAGGGGAGAAAGTTACTTTCAGATCGCTTCCGTTGCCTTCATTGCCCACATCCGTTGCCGTAACGTTCGTAGCTTTCCCAACCTCCGTCACGCCTTGAATCGTAACCGCATTAGAAACCGATGAAAGTGCTCTGCCGTAATTCGAGTAGCCTACCGACAAGACATACACCCGGTAGCTTGAACCTCTTTGAATGAGATCCCCATCAGAATCCTTGGGCGTGTTGGCCAAATCCCGAGTGATGGTTCCGCCGGTTTTGTAAACAGTGGTGTAATTCTTGTTCTCATAAGCTTGGGACACGCTCAGGCTCTTGGATGACTTCACAACGAGAATCCGGTAATGGTCGATGAAGTTTTCACCATTTGCTGGATTGAAGGAGACTCTCAGGTCACTTCCGTTACCATTATTGCCGATAATGGACAAGGTTGGCGTGGAAACAGGGTTTACATTGCCCTGATTGTTGTTTCCAAGCGTAATCGATGAGTAACTGGATAATGCATTGTTACCCGAATATCCTACGGACAGGACATATACGCGATAGCTGATGCCATTGCGAATCAGTTCTCCATCGATATCACGGCTGTTGGAATTCAGGACTTGCGTTATGTTGCTGCTGTTGTTCTTATTGATTTGAGTGTAATAATAGCTGTTGTTTAAGTTATTGGCTCTGTACAGATCAAAATAACTATCAGTTGATTTTACAACGAATACCTGGTAATGGCTGATGTTAGAACGATCAGACTGCTGGGTGAATGACACCTGCAAGTCGCGCCCATCATTGTAGTTGTTCACGTCAGTGACGGACAGATTGGTGACTGCGCCCAGATTGGTGCTGGAACTCAAGATGATGGAACTCGATGGAGCGGACAGCACGTTGTTATTGGAGTTATTGTTATCCACGGCCATGACGAATACGCGATAGTACACGCCGCTACGAATCGTTGCTCCATCTACATCTTTAGCACTTGATGACAGCGTCAAGTTGTTGATGTTATTGCCGGTTTTGTTGACATGAGTATAGTAGTTGTAGTTGGAGGCCGTATAGGCTTTGCTTAAATTGAAGCTGCTATAATTACTGTCCTTTACGACAAAGACACGATAAGAGTGAATGTTGGATTCGTTGGAAACCTTGTTAAAGCTTACGCGAAGATCGCGGCCATCACCGTAATCGCTGATGTCCGTCACCTGCGTAATGGATGGAACCGTTGCTGTTCCCGTGTTGAGCGTGATGGAAGACGAACCTGACGACAGGTTGCTTGCAAGCACGCTCTCATTGCTGCTGACAGACTGGACAAACACGGTGTAAGCGACTCCGCTGCGGATGAGCTCGCCTGAAGTATCACGAGCGGAAGAACTCAGCGTCGTAGACAGCGTTGTATTCGTCGTACTGGTTTTGCTCACCGTCGTATAATTCTGGCTAGCCACAGACTTAGCTGCTGCCAAGTTGAAGTTAGCTGCATCCTTCGTTTTCACCGCAAACACGCGATAGTTGTTCACATTGCTCTCGTTCTGGGCACGCGTGAAGCTGACCTGAAGATCACGGCCATCGCCGTAGTCGCTCACATCGCTCGCTTTCACGTTGGTTGCTCCGTTCACCGAATTGGTGTTGGTCAGCGTCAACGACGGCGAAGCCGAGGAAAGGGCATATGTGCCGCCTGTTTTGCTGACTGCCAATACGTAGGCTTTATAAGCCTGGTTATCGCGGATAGGGTCATTATCAACATCTCTTGAGCCCGACGTGAGGGTCAGAGTTGGATCCGAGCCGGACGGGTACACCGTTGTGTAAGCTGCGGAGGACACGCGCTGTGCCTCTGTCTGGTTTAACGTTTTGGACTGCTTCACAATCAGCACGCGGTAATGTGAAATTAAAGATTCGGTCGACGATTTGGAGAAGCTGACATGCAGATCGCGGCCGTCTCCGGCATTGCCGATGTCCCGAAGAGTCACATAATTCACCGGTACGATGCCGGTATTATTTCCGCCGCCGCCTGAATTGTTCGTTGTTTTGACGGTGACCGTTTTCGTTTTGGAATTCCAGCCGATTTTTTGGCCGAGGGCTTCACTTACGAAGCGTACCGGCACCATGGTATTGCCTTTTAAGTTTTTCGCCGGAACATCCAGCGCTACCGTCTTGTTATTGATGGTGGCCGTCTTGGAGTTGATTTTTAGAATGACGGTTGTGCCATCCTTGGTCGCTGTGACGGTTTTCGTTTTTTGATTCCATTTGACCGATGCATCCAAGGCTTCGAAAATGGATCTCATCGGAAGCATGACCCGTCCTTGAATCATGACAGGTGCTTGAGGCGTATACAGCTTGACGCCGTCAATCAAGACGCTGATGTTCACTGCCGCCTGTGCCTGCGATTGGAATGTCATGGGGATTAACAGTATAGCTGCTAGCAAGGCAGTCCATATTCTTTTCACACACTCAACCTCCTGGAATTTAGCTTTGTTATTATTTTCCTCTACAATATGACGCATTGGCATGGAATAAAGTTTCAACTATAACATCGGCAATCCGAAAATATTTTTTAGTACCTGATCATAAATAAGGGAAGAAACAGCGAGTGTTCGCCGTCTCTTCCCTAACTGATGTTGATCAATATTGGTTAATTGTGTCGGTGCCGCCTAGGATCGACCGGTTCACTGCATCATATATATTCGGCGGGTACTCGGCGATGCGGTGGCATAAGTAAAGGAACCATTCTTCACCATAAGTCAGATAAATTCGAGTAGGAAAGCCGTCATCTTTTAATTGTCTGGACAGGTCCGGACGTATGCCGTACAGCATTTCAATCTCGACAGCCGATCCGCGATACGTTTCGTTGCTTGTGATATGCCGCAGGATCGTTTCATCATGGGTGGCGAACGATACTTGCCTGCCTGCTTGAATGCATAAATCGACCAGTTGAATATACCTTGAAGTCAGGGCCTCGGAACGGGGAATATAGTACCCCTCTTGTTCTTGATAGGCGCCTTTTACGATGCGGATCGTGCCGGAGCGGTAGGTAAGAATCCTTTCGAGATCTTCCAGGGTCCGGGGAAGCTGGGCTTGCAGCGTGATGCCGACATTCGTGAATCGGACCGATATTTTTCTGTGAAGTGCAAGGATGGCATCCGTTTTGGCGGATTCCTCCATGCTGATGACCAGCTCCAAACCAGCTTTCTCGGCTTCGCCAGCCAGCCCATGAAGATGCCGGTATGCCAAATCCTCGTCTACCGATAATCCGATATGGGAAAGATCGAGTGAAACTCGGGTTCCCGGCCTGTCATTCGAACAGGCCTCAATTAACCGGGAGAATTCCAGGAAAGCCCGTGTACATTCCGCTTCGGTCAGCGTGTTCTCCCCGATATATTCCAGCGAAGTCCGGTAACCTTTTGTATTTAATAAATCTCGGCATAACAAACCTTGTTCCAGCACGTCGCCTGTGACAAAACGCTCAGCTGCACGCAGCAGTATGGGATACAATTCGGCGGATTGCTGGACATATTGTTTGAGTTGGATATTACGTGCGACAGACTTTAAAGCATCGGCAAAAGCCAGTGCCGATAATGAATCGTTCATGTTTAAAACACCTCGCATAATTTTGATCTTCCGTGATTCTATCAACGTTTAAGCGAGGCGGTCTTGTATAAAATTGCGGTTTGTTTACGATGACGCTGCTTTTGCATACCGAAGAGGCGTTGTGCCAACGCAGCCGGAAAAAGCTTTAGTGAAATGGCTTTGATCGTAAAACCCGGACTCCGAAGCAACATCGGCGATGGCTTTTCCTTGCAGCAGCTGCTCTTTCGCGTAATTGATGCGCAATAAATTCTGATAGGCATGGGGTGCAAGATGATAGGTTTCCGCAAACAAACGGATCAGGTGGAATTTGCTGATTCCGGAGATGTCCTGCAGAATATCAAGTGTAATGCGATCTTTGTAATGGTGGTCCAAATACTGCTTCACTCGCAGAATAGCCGGGGATGTATGAACGCTGCCACTTGACGCCAGTGCGGCTTCCTCTTGAAGGAGGCCCGTCTCCCGCATTAACGCCATAAGCATGGACTCCACTTCCAGGGGAGTGGCATTTTGCTGAAGCAGTGTCCTGCAGGAATGGATCAGATGCCGGGACCGTTCGTTTTGATATTTCGGATGCAGGATGGGCATATGAGGTTGATGGGAATCATGATCCGAAGGGATTTGCACAAGCCAACGGGGATGGATAAAGATCATCGTATACTTCCAGTCGGCGGGATTCTCGGGATGGCAAGCGTGAGGGAGCAGCGGCGGAAAATAAACCATTTGCCCCTGTGCAGCCTCGTACCGTTTCCCAGCCGACCATATGCGGGTGGCTCCCTTTTCAATGAGGCCAATGGAAATTTCTTCGTGAAAATGCTTTTTATAAGAAAGATTGTCTAAAGTATCGCATCGTTTGATTTCGAGAAACGGCAGGTCAGGGTCACGCAAAAAAATAATATCGGTCATTTCCGTCATTCCTTTCCTTCAACCATCCATAGATTCATTATAAGGAAGGCGTTATGTTTGTTCAAAGATCGCGTCTGCCTTTGTATATAACTTTACAGTAATATAACTGTACAGTAATATAATAAATATGTTGAATGATAACCTTTTTGAAGTATTGGCAGAACCGAACCGCAGGACGATATTGGACTACCTGCGCGTGAAAGAATGCACGGTGGGCGAGATGGTAGATCTCATGCAGCTCAGTCAACCAGGCGTGTCCAAACATTTACGCATCTTGAGGGAGGCTGGTCTGGTCTCGCTGCGGAAAGAAGCACAAAGGCATGTGTACAGCCTGAATGCCAAGCCTCTGGAGGAGATCCACGACTGGCTGATGCCCTACCGGCAGTTCTGGACGAACAAGCTGGATGATCTGGAGAGGCTGCTGGATGAGGATGAAACTCCTTAAGCATCGTATTGTAGTTTGATTTGGAAGATCCATTTTTGAGTGAAACAATTCTAAGGAGTGGGAAAAATGCTGGCTGTTGTGCAGCAAGACGAGTTTGGAACGACCGTTCGATTTGAACGCCGTCTGAAGCATTCGGTTGAGAAGGTATGGTCCTATCTGACGGATAACGACAAGCTGACGCAGTGGTTCTCGGAGCTTAAGGTGGAAGATTTGCGCCAAGGCGGTAGAATGACATTTGACATGCAGGACGGAACGTTCGAAGAATTTGAAATTACGGATTATCGGGAGTTATCGGTATTGGAATACACGTGGGGAGAGGACCGGGTGCGTTTTGAGCTGCATCCAGAGGCCGAAGGGTGTCGTCTTGTGCTGATCGAGACGATAACCAACATTACGGATCATACACCGAAGGATATTGCCGGTTGGGACGTATGTCTGGACGTCATTGAAGCACTGCTGGAGGGCAGGACACTGGAATCGCGCAAAGATGCCTGGTCCGAAAAATATGAGCAATACGTTCACGTATTTGAAAAATGGCACCGCGCATAAAAATCCGCTCCTTCCAAGCATGGAAACATGCCGGGTTGGAGCTTTTTTATTGGAGGATGGATGAATTGCGTCTATAATTGGGTAAGGGATATATTCCCAAATGGAAAACCGCCTGGGTGGAGGGGTTAACATGCCGGATTATACGGTAAACATTTTGCAGCTTAGAGAAGATAACTATCATAACGGGCTCAGGCTTGGCCGCCGCCTGCGAAATCAATCGATATTAAAAGCTTTTGAAGCGGCCACCAAGCCGGAGATCGACACGGAACAGTTGAAAAGCATCTATAACGAGTTTGCCCCGCAGCTGCTATCGGAGCTTGAAGGACTGGCGGAAGGCTTGGAAATGCCGATTCCCAAAGCGGCGGCTCTCCTAGGGGGATACGACGTTCCGAAGATCGCGGCCATGGGCTGTTCGGCGATGATTACCCCTTCGTATTACGTAAGAAATTATGATTTTACGCCTGCGTTTTACGATGGTTATTTTACGATGGCTCAAGCCGATCAAGGCTTAGCGAGTGCAGGCTATAATTTGCAGGCGCTGGGCCGGCATGACGGGGTAAATGAAAAAGGGCTCGCTGCCGGGCTGCATTTTGTTAGCTTTGACGGATATCAGACGGGTCTGTCGCCATGGATCAGCGTTCGGATGATATTGGAATCATGTGCTACCGTAGAAGAAGCGTCTTACATGCTGCGCCATATACCCCATGCGGCTTGTTATAACTTCTCAATCGGGGATGCACGGGGAAACACGGGCGTTGTGGAAGCAAGCCCGGATCAAGTGATCACCCGTGCTGGTGAGGAGGCGGCAATCGCCTGCGTTAACCATTATGAAGCGTTGACGGGCAAAAACAGACCTTCTATCGAGCATTCCCTTCGGCGTAAACGTTACATCGATAGCCTGGATGCTGGACAGTTAACCCAAACCGAGGCTTTCGGTTTGTTTAAGGAGCGTAAGTCCCCGTTATTTTTTACGGATTACGACGATTTGTTCGGAACGCTGCATACCTTTTCGTACTCCTTCGAAGAAGGAAGAGTCATGACTTCGCTTGCTCAAGGCAGCGTGCTTGATTTCTCGTTCAGGGATTGGGCCCGGGGCCATGATATCCAGGAAGCGGCGTTGACAGGGCATATCGATTGACATGAGGACGGATGGGGTATTTAAAGCCCGTAAAGCAGGGCTAACGATGGGCGTAGTCGCGTTATTGTTATGTATCATGCTGCCTGGCGCAGGGAAAGTCAACGAGGAAATAACGCTCCATAACGAGATCAATTCCCCTTATTTGTACCGGATCATCATGTCAATTCGCATGTCCAAAGACGATGTTGACAGCCAATTCGGCAAACCGGACATCATAAGAGAGGAACAGGACTATACTTATGAAATACGCGAAATGGCAGATGGCAGCAAACTGGTTTCGTTCTTTCACCCCCAAGGAGGTTATCTCCTGGATCAGTGGCGGCTTAGCCGCCTGCCGGAACGGAGCGAGTTTGACGCATTGGTTCCAGGAGAAACGCATGCTCTAGACGTCAAACGGATTGACCCCTATTTTAAGCTTATGACCGATCAGACTCATGAAACGGCAACAAGCGAACATCGTCTCCGGGATTCCGGATTAGCCACGATTCAATACAAGAAGTCGAGAGGCAGATGGATCATGGATTCGATCCAGTACATGGACCAGGACCCTTCGGGATTTGTATCCAAGCTGCGTGCGGAGGACCGGGCAGCCTTCTGGACTTCGTAAGCTGCTCGACAATTTGAATAAAACCATCAGTGAAGCGCTTCTTCCCAGATGAAGAAGTGCTTTTTTTGTGCTGCTCGGACTATTTCGGATTTGGAACATTCTGTGACATGGCCATCGCGGGGGAGGCAGTGTTTTCTTTGGCCGATTTGTTTATGCTACACTTGTTTACAGGACGATTTCATTGAATGAACGTAAGAAAATAAGGAGTCTAACAACGGAGAATGCACAAATGCATGCGAGACATAGCCTCATGGCTACGACAGATGCCGAAGGGTATCCATATAAGCGGTGAACAGCCCTACGGCTATAGCGCCGGATAAGCCGCTTTGGGGCTACTAAAGATTACAAACCGATTCAAGCCGAAATTGCAACCATGAGTTGGGAGTGGAGTAAACATGGCTTTTGTGAGCATGAAGGATGAATATAAGCGCTACCGGATGGGAGAGACCACCATTGTAGCCAATGATGGAATCAACCTAGAGATCGAAAAAGGCGAGTTTGCGATCATTGTCGGTCCCAGCGGGGCAGGCAAATCCACGGTGCTGAATATATTGGGCGGCATGGATACCGCGGATGAGGGACAAGTGCTGGTGGATGGAATGGATATTGCCAGGTTTAACAGCAAGGAGTTGACCGGCTATCGGCGCAATGACGTCGGATTTGTGTTTCAATTTTATAATCTGGTTCCCAATCTGACGACAAAAGAGAATGTGGAATTGGCTTCGCAGATTTCTCCCCGGGCTTTGGACGCGGAGCAAGTATTGCGGGATGTCGGCCTGGGTAATCGTCTGAATAATTTTCCTGCACAGCTGTCCGGGGGGGAACAGCAGCGGGTGGCGATTGCCAGAGCGCTCGCCAAGCAGCCGAAGCTGCTTCTCTGTGATGAACCCACGGGTGCGCTTGATTACCATACGGGGAAACAGGTGCTGAAGCTGCTCCAAGACACCTGCCGCCATACCGGGACGACGGTTATTGTCATTACGCATAATTCTGCTCTGACGCCGATGGCGGATCGGGTCATTGAGATCAACAATGCCAAGGTTCGGAACACGGTTTTGAATCCGAACCCCGTTTCTGTGGACAACATCGAGTGGTAGGGAGATACATATCATGAAGAAAAGAGCGTTGTGGACTGATATTTTCCGGGAAATATCGCGGACAAAAGCGCGGTTTCTGTCCATTTTTGCCATCATTATGCTCGGCGTCGGTTTTTTTGCGGGGATCAAAGCCACAGGTCCTGATATGCTGGATACAGCGGATCATTACTATAGCGACTTAAAGCTGATGGATCTTAAGGTTCAGTCCACCTTGGGTCTCGAACAAAGCGATATAGAGAAGCTGAAGCAGGTTGCCGGCGTGGATGTGGTCCAGCCCGGCTACAGCTCGGACGTTTTCCTCGGTGACAGCGGCCGGATCGCGAAGATACTCTCCTATGACCCAGGAAATAATCTGAATCAATATGTGCTCACAGAAGGCCGAATGCCGGAAGCCGCGGGTGAAATCGTCATCGACGCGGGAGACCGCGGAAACGAATTTAAACTGGGGGATCAGATTACCTTCACCAATCCGGACCACGGAGTCAACCTCAAGAAAACATTTAATCACCTCACATACACGGTCGTGGGGAGGGCGAAGAGCCCGCTGTTCATCAGCAGCATGAGTCGGGGAACGAGCGGCATCGGCAAAGGGACAGCGGATGTGTTCGCCGTTATACCGGAGAAGGATTTTAAACGATCTGTATATACGGAAGCCTACCTGACCTTCCAAGACACCGCTGGATTAGCTCCTTATACGCCTGAGTATGACGAGAAGATCCAACGGCACAAAGAAGCGTTAGAACTGGCACTGGAGACTATGCCGCAGGAGCGGCTGGCAGAGATTCGTGCCGACGGTCAGAAGAAGCTGGATGAGGCCGTGGACAAAATCGAGGATGCCAAGAAACAGCTGGCCGATGCGGAGCAAGAGTTAATGGAAGCGAAGATCAAGCTGAATGAAGGCGAGCAATCCTACCTTGATGGCGTGAATAAACTTCAAACCGAACTGGCACAGGGACAAGCCAAGCTGGATTCCGCGGCAAAAAAACTTGCCCAAGGCAGAGCGGAGCTGAAGCGGAATCAGCAGCAGCTGGAGCAAGGACAGTCCCAGCTTAAGACGGGTCAAAGTCAACTGGATCAACAGAAGTCGGAGCTTGTGCCAAAGCTGGTACAAGGGCAGCAATTGGCGAAGGCGCTGCAGCAAATCTCCGGTTTAGATCCGGAGAGCATACCGGAAGAGCAGAGGCAAGAGCTGCTCTCGGCAGCTCAGGCGGCAGATCCGAAACTAGGAGCAGCCACTGCGGGTTTCATGGAAGGCGCACTGGACGGCGCGGCTCTGCAACAGGCTGCTTCTGCGTTCCAAAGCGGTTTAAACGAAGCTTCGCTGCAGCTGGGTAATGCTCAGCAGAAGCTGGATGCAAGCCAAGCAGAGCTGAAAGAAGAACAGGCCAAGCTTCGGGAAGCCGAGCGTCAGCTTGTGCAGGGGGAAGCTTCGTTGAAGCAAGGAACGGAGGAGCTTGCAACTGCCAGACAGGCAGGGGAAGCCAAGCTCGCGGATGCGAAAGCGGAGCTTAGCCAAGGGCGGGAGGAATATCAGGAAGGTCTAAAGAAATTTAATGAAGAAAAAGTAAAGGCTGAGCGGGAGATCGCCGATGGCGAGAAGGAAGTGGCAGAGGGACAGAAGGAGCTGGATCAGCTTGAGCTGCCCAAAGTCTACGTCATGGACCGCAGCGTCAATCCAGGGTATACCGAGTACAGCGATAATGCCGACCGCTTATCTTCCATTGCAACGGCATTCCCGGTATTCTTTTTCCTGATCGCTGCCCTCGTCAGCCTGACAACGATGACCCGGATGGTCGAGGAGCAGCGGCTGCAGATCGGAACCTTGAAAGCCCTCGGATACAGCAACCGGGATGTGATGAAAAAATTCCTGGTCTATTCGACGCTGGCCAGTGTTGCGGCTTCAGCAGCCGGGCTGGCTATCGGCTTCACCTTGTTTCCCGCCATTATCTATGATGCTTACGGCGCTTTATATAATCTACCAGATGTGAGAACCCGCTTTTATCTCAGCTACAGCATCATTTCGATTGTTGTGGCTGTGCTCTGTACGACCATGACGGCTTATGTGGCCACGCGGGTGGAACTTCGAAGCAGCGCTTCGGTCCTGATGCGTCCCAGGGCGCCCAAGAACGGATCGCGCATATGGCTGGAGCGGGTTCCTTGGGTGTGGAACCGGCTCGGCTTTATTGGAAAAGTAACCGCCCGCAATCTGTTCCGCTACAAGCAGCGGATGTTTATGACCGTCTGCGGCGTTGCCGGTTGCACGGCCCTGATTCTGACCGGTTTCGGTCTCAAGGATTCCATCGGAGATATCGCGCCGCTGCAATACGGAAAGATTATGCAGCATCAGGCGACCGTTGTATTTCAAGAGGATAACGGCGATAGCGGTATGCTGGAGGATTATAACAAGCGCATTGCGGATACGCCGGGGATTACGGGGATTATGAATGTGACCCAAGAGGCGATGACTGCGGCCGCCCCAGAGGTGAACGCCCAGGATGTGAGTTTGTTCGTGCCCCAATCACCGAAGGAGATCGATTCGTTCATCGTCCTGAAATCCCGTGAGCAGGAGCAGAAGCTGTCACTGACGGATGACGGCGCGATCATTACCGAGAAGCTGGCCAAGCTGTTTGATCTCGAGATTGGCAGCACATTCACCGTTCAGAACAGCGACAATGAACCCTTTGAAATGCGCGTAGCCGGGATAACGGAAAACTATGCCATGCACTACGTCTATATGACGCCGGTATATTACGAAGAGATTTTTGACGCAGCGCCGGAAGTGAACAGCCAATTGCTGACGTATGACCACAACGGTCACGATCCGGAGTGGGAGGACCGGCTTGGAGAATCGTTAACCGCAAGCGAACGGGTGGCGATGGTCAGCTTCACGAGCGGAGTAAGCGATGCCTTCAGTGATACGATGGACAGCATGAACGTCGTGGTCGTTGTCCTGATTATATCTGCTGCGGCACTTGCGTTTGTCGTGCTGTACAATCTGACGAATATTAACGTATCCGAGCGGATACGGGAGCTGTCAACGATCAAGGTGCTTGGCTTCTATGATAAGGAAGTAACCATGTACATTTATCGCGAAAATATGATTCTGACCGTGCTGGGGATCATAGCGGGCAGTTTGGGGGGCGTGTTCCTGCACCGGTTTGTGCTCCTGACCGCGGAAGTGGATGCGATGATGTTCAGTCCCACCATCCATGGAATCAGTTACGGCTATGCGGCACTGCTGACGCTGTTGTTCTCAGCCATTGTCATGGCCTCCATGCATTACAAACTGAAGCGGATTGATATGATTGAAGCGCTGAAATCGGTAGAATAGCTATATGTTTCAACGAGAGAGCCCTATTCGACAGGAGACGATCCTGAAGAGTAGGCTCTCTTTGTCATTTCCGTTGTACAGCTCCCGATACAGGCCAGCAGCTGCGGTTTGGAATGTGATTTCCCGTGATATTTTTAAATCAGCCGGTAAGTTCTAGGAGAAAATATATTATAATAGACATATCCAGCTCTTGTACGAACCAATATTGCTACTACATGAAGACCAGTGGGTAATTGATGTTTAGAACATGATAAAGGTCTTCAGCCTCGGAGGAATGCATATGGGAATGGTCTTCTCGATTTTGAAAAAGTACCGCGTAGCAGCGATTGCGGCACTGGTCATGATGCTGATTGAGCTCACCGTCGAGCTGATTCAGCCGCTGCTTATCTCTAAAATCATTGACGACGGCATTCAGAAACAGGATTTGTCCGTCGTATGGATGTGGGGAGCCGTTTTAACTGGAAGCGCTATTATTGCCTTTATAGCCGGGATATCCAGCTCTTTTTTTGCGGCGCACACGAGTCAGGGACTCGGCTATGATCTGCGTGATCAGCTGTATGAAAAGGTGCAGTCCTTCTCCTATTCGATATTTAACCGGTTTGCTACCTCATCATTGATTACTAGACTTACGGGTGACGTCACCCAGATTCAGGATACGGTGTTCATGGGCTTGCGGTTTATGACGCGCGTTCCGCTAGTTGTGCTAGGAAGCATTATCATGGCATTGGTCGTGAATGTGAAGCTGGGTTTGCTGCTTGTCCTTACCGTGCCATTATTGTTTATTTTTATCGCTTGGATTATGAAGCGGGCAGCGGATGCATTCCGCAATGTACAGCAGCGATTGGATGCGGTGAACGGCGTCATTCAGGAGAATTTGACCGGGATCCGGTTGATTCGCGTATTCGTCCGCATGGGTCACGAGATTGAGCGCTTTGGCCGTACCTCGGGCAAGCTGATGAGCACCACCGTCTCGACCTTGCGATTAACGGAGACAACGATGCCGTTTATTCTCCTCATCATGAATGCCGGGATCATGGCGGTCCTGTGGTTTGGCCGCAAAGACATCGCGTCCGGCAGTGCCAGCGTCGGCGAAGTGGTTGCCGTAGTCAATTATTCCCTGCGCTGTATTGGTGCCATGTCCGCCCTGTCCTGGGTTGTCGTTGCCTTCTCCCGGGGACGCGCTTCCGCCCAGCGGACGCAGGAGGTGCTAAAGACGGAAGAGGATGCAGCAAGCGCGGGCAAGGATAAAAATAAAAAGGTTGACATTCAAGGGGGCGTGAAGTTCGAGCAAGTGAGCTTTAGCTACCCGGGCAGCGACATCGACGTGCTGACGGATATTTCCTTTGAAGCGAGGCCCGGAGAGCGGATCGCGATTATGGGAGCGACAGGTTCCGGCAAATCTTCATTAGTACAGCTGATTCCACGGCTTTACGAGGAAGAGAAGGGGACAGTACGCATAGACGGAATGGATGCCGGATCGATTGATGAGGTGAATCTGCGCAGCAGCATCGGCTATGTGCCGCAGGAAGTGCTGCTCTTCTCCGGTACGGTCCGGGAGAACATCGCCTGGGGACGCGAGGATGCTTCTATGGAAGAAATTAAAGAAGCGGCCCGCAGAGCCCAAATCCATGATACCATCGAGCATTTGCCTAACGGCTATGACACGATGCTGGGTCAGCGCGGGGTCAACTTGTCCGGCGGACAGAAGCAGCGCTTGTCCATTGCACGGGCGCTCGTTCGAAAGCCCGCCATCCTCATTCTCGATGACAGCACTAGTGCTCTTGACGTCCGAACGGAAGGCGCCCTGCTGGATGCCCTGAAGGATTTGTCCTGCACGACGTTTTTGATCACGCAGAAGATCAGCTCGACCACTTCGGCCGATTTGATTCTGCTGCTGGACGATGGGCGTTTGATTGGAAAAGGGAACCATGACGCTTTGATGGAAAGCTCCGCTCTGTATCGACGCATCTATGAATCCCAGTACGGAGAGGAGGCGCAGCAGCATGCTCAAGGCATTCACTGAACCGTTTCGTCACCCAAGACCGAAGCTCGATCTTGACAAGAACAAGGATGGCGGCGGCCGTGGCGGCAAGCCGAAAGCCAAGGCCAAAAACTGGTCGGGCACCCTCTCCAGAATATGGGCTTATCTTGCCCGCCGCAAAGGGAAGCTCACACTCGTGCTGCTGATGGTGATGATCAGCTCGGGCCTGGCGCTGCTCGGTCCCTATCTGCTCGGCGTCGGGGTGGACAGATTTCTGGATGATGTGAGAAATCCCGACAGCTCCATCGACTCGGCCTGGCTGTACTTTTTGGTTGGACTGGCCGTCGTCTATGTCCTTCAGGCCGTGACCACCTGGCTGCACAACGTCTGGATGATCGGCATCGCGCAAGAGACGGTGTACCGGATGCGGATGGATCTGTTCACGCATCTGCACCGGCTCCCGATTCCGTTCTACGGCAAGCGCCAGCAGGGCGAAATCATGAGCCGTCTGACGAATGATATCGAGAACGTGAGCTCAACGCTGAACAGCTCGGCCATCCAAATCTTCTCGAGCGTGCTGACCTTAATCGGCACGTTAACCGTCATGTTATGGCTTAGTCCGCTGCTTACGCTGCTGACGTTCCTGGTCGTGCCTCTGATGATGATGGGGATGCGCTGGATTACCCGGCGGACCGGTCCTTTGTTCAAAGAGCGGCAACGCAACCTTGGGGATCTGAACGGATATATTGAAGAAACGCTGTCGGGGCAGCGGATTATTAAGGCTTTTTCCCAGGAGGAACGGGTGGTCCGCGAATTCGATGAGCGCAATCAACGGATTCGTCTGTCAGGCTTCTGGGCGCAGAGCATATCGGGCTTCATTCCGAAGCTGATGAACGGGCTCAATAATTTGAGCTTTGCGATCGTAGCGGGCATTGGCGGCATCATGGCAATCCAGGGACATATTACGATCGGCGTCATCATTATCTTCGAGAGTTATGCACGACAGTTTACGAGGCCGCTGAACGATCTGGCCAACCAATGGAATACGCTGCTGTCAGCCATTGCGGGTGCGGAACGCGTATTCGAAGTGCTGGATGAAGAGGTTGAAGCGAAGGATGAAGGAGCCGCCGTCACGCTGAACAGCGTGGAGGGTGCGGTGAAGTTCGACAACGTCTCGTTCTCTTACGAGAAAGACGGGGACACGCTGGAAGGAATCAGCTTTGAAGCGAAACCCGGCGAGATGATTGCGCTAGTCGGTCCGACGGGTGCAGGGAAGACCACCTTAATTCAGCTGCTCTCCCGGTTTTACGATCCGGACAGTGGAAGCATTACCCTCGACGGGCGGGATATTTCTTCGATTCGCAGGGAGAGCCTGCGCTCACAGATGGCTTTTGTGCTGCAGGATTCCTTCCTCTTCCAGGGCACGATCCGTGAGAATATCCGCTTCGGACGGCTGGATGCCACCGATGAGGAAGTGGAAGAAGCCGCGAAACTGGCCAATGCCCACTCGTTTATCGTGCGGATGAAGGACGGTTATGACAAGCTGCTCAAGCCTGATGGCAGCGGCATTAGCCAAGGCCAGAAACAGCTGCTTGCGATCGCGAGGGCGATTCTGGCCAACCCTTCCATGCTGGTGCTGGATGAAGCGACAAGCAGCATCGATACCGTAACGGAAATCAAAATCCAGGAAGGATTGCAGCGGTTGATGAAAGGGCGGACGAGCTTCGTCATTGCCCACCGCCTAAACACGATCCGCTCGGCGGACCGCATCCTTGTGCTGAAGGATGGGCGCCTGCTGGAGCAAGGCTCCCATGATGAACTGCTGAAGCAGGGAGGATTCTACAGCGACCTGTATAACAGCCAGCTGAAACGGGCGGCTATGTAATATTACACCAGTGACTATGCATTCAAATAGAATCAAAACCACCGGAGAGGCTTGAAGAAGCCGATTGTTACTCCGGTGGTTTTTCTATTGATGTTGTTAAAATTAGATTTTGTGTGACAACCTGTTGTTTACACCTCACTTAGAGCCTGTTGTTTGAACCTGCAGCTTACGCTGCCCTTCTCTGCCAAATTGCAGCATGAACAGCAGAAGAACTCCACCTTGTAAGGCACACAGGATGATATAAATGTTGCTGTAGGTGGAGGCTCCCTGGAACAAGTTCAGCGGATTCCAGGAGCTACCGGCCCCGAGATCGACGGCTTTGCCGTATACCCCTGTCGCGATCGCGCCGGACAGGAAATTAAGGAGAGAGAATAATCCCATGCCGACGCCGGTTTGCTCTTTGGGCAGCGACAAGGAAATCGTCTTGGAGAGCGAGATTTGCATAAACATTTGCCCAACATTGCCGAAGATCAGAAACAGTGCAATGAAGAATGGCGATATGCCCGCGAAGGTGGACAACAGGGCGAAACAGAGCAGAAGCAGGGTAGAAGCCATATAGAATAGATAACGGGTTCCCTTGGTATCCGCAAGCTTGCCGCCTCTTCCGCCAAGCATGGCCGTAACGACGGCTCCCGGCACCATAACAAATCCGATCCATCCCGGAGCTAAACCGTTAATATCCGCGAGCAGCTGCGGAGTCAGAAAGGGCAGGGCGTAACCGACACTCACGATGAATATGCCGAGCACAAGTCCGACCGAGTAGCTTTTGTTGCTGAATATACGGGGCTGAACAAAAGGCTCTTTAGCCGATCGAATGCGCAGGAGGAATAATAGGAACAGTATGAAGCTGCCTAAGCCATATATCCAGCCTCCCTGCGTCACCGCTAGGAGCAGCAGCGCGACCGTCCCTGCCAGAAGACCGCCGCCGAGCCAATCGATCCGTCCGCCCTGGCCTTGTTCATTGCCCAAATATTTACGGTACAGAGGCAAGGTGACGAGGATCAACAGCGGGATGCAGAAGAGCCATCTCCAGTGGAACACGCTGACGATCAAAGCCGAGACCACCGGTCCAATGGCGCTTCCGATAGCAAGTCCGGTTGCGGTTATACCGAGCGCGCGGCCCCGGCTTTCCGCAGGGAAGTAACGGACCGGAATGATCATGGCGGTTGCCGGAATGACGGCAGCTCCCGCAGCCTGGAGGATCCGGCCCAGCAGGACCATCCAGTAGGTTTGTGCCGATAACCCTGTAATGGAACCGACAAAGAAGAGGAGCAAACCGAAAGTGAGCAGATTTTTGAGCTTATAGGTGTCAGCCAATTTTCCGTATATGACAGAGCCTATGGCATATATCAGCATGTAGACCGAAGATACCCAACTGACCTGGGCAAAGGAAAGCTGGAATTGCTTGCTGATTTCCGGAAGCACGATATTAAACATCGTTGCGCTCATCGATGAGAGAATCATCGTAAAAGCCAGAATGCGTATTAATTTTTCAGCCGATGGCGGTTGTTGCTGATGTTCGTTCATGATATTTCCCCCTTTCCTTTGGTTACGATTTATTCTACAATCGATAGTTAATAAATAAAAATATATATTATGACATGCATTCATATACTTTAGGTTATCAATGAAGGAGGAAGTTACCGTGGAACTGCTTCAGCTGCATTATTTTCAGACGGTGGCCAGAATGGAGCACATGACCAAAGCTGCAAAGGAGCTTCGAATCGCCCAGCCTGCGCTCAGCAAGACAATTGCCCGGTTGGAGGAAGATTTGGGCGTACAGCTGTTTGATCGGCAGAATCGGCAAATCAAACTCAATTCATTCGGGAAAGCTTTTTTGAAAAGCGTAGATACGGCATTATCGGCCATTGAGGAAGGCAAGAGAGAGGTATCGGATTTGGCAGGGATGGAGCGGGGGAGCATTCGCGTTGCAACGACCGCGTTAAGCCGGTTGTCCAAGGCGCTGGGTGCCTTCCGCACACGGTATCCTGATGTGAATTTCCGCATTGTCCAGATTGCGCCCGACTCGATGATGGAGATGGTTCAAATGTTGGAAAACGGTGAGGTCGATCTATGCTTTACCGCAGCGGCATTGGACGAAGACAACATTCAGGAGATCCCGGTTCTCCAGGCCGAGGTGTTTCTGGCGGTGCCTCACGAACACCGATTGGCGGGACGGACCAGCATATCCCTTCAAGAAGTTGCAGGAGAAGCATTCATCGAATACAAAGCAGGCCATCCTTTTCGAAAAATGAACGAGGAGTTCTGCCGATTGGCGGGAATCAGCCGTGACGTCGTCTGTGAAGTGGATGAACCGGCAGCTTTGGGGAGTCTCGTATCGGCCGGACTTGGAGCCGCATTTGTACCCGGGTGCAAAGGGGACGAAAAGCCGCCCTACGCGATGGTACGCATCGAGAAGCCTTCCTGTTACCGCACCTTTACCGTAGCTTGGCTGGAGCGGCGATATTTGTCCAGGGCCGCGAAGGAATTCCAGTCCTTCCTGATAGAGTATTTCGACGAGTTTCAGGAGCCGATGAAGCATAGGGACGTGATCTGACAAGTCACGTCTTTTTCCTGTCCGGGCCCATCCCCTTTTACATAAGCCGAGCCTCCCATACATACAGATTTATAGATCAAAGAACTTTCAAGAGAGGAGTACGATAATCCCTTCACGCAGAAACTGATGACCTACAAGCTGAAGCCGGGACAGGTGTCGATGCTTTCGAAAGGCCGGTTTCACTGGATTTTGACGCTGAGCGACAAAGCCATGATGATGCCTGAGAAATTCATTTCGCGACAACGAAGTCTTCAAACTCCTAGGCGGTTGGTTTCGAAACCGGCCCGGGTGGAGAAGACTTCTTTTTGTATGCCGGATGGCCCGCACGATTTACCTTCCGAAAAAATCCTTGCCTGAAATGGAACGTTCTGGTATGCTATTGTCCTTCTCTCATTTTCGCCTTGTCTGAAGTGGATGGGTCCGCCATCTAAAATGCTTATCGGAGGTGCTTCATGCTTTATTTCACATTGGCTTCCAAAGCCTATGCCCGCAATTTGCAGTACCGCGGCGCCCACATGGTGCACAATATCGCCAGCGCGATGTTCGGCTTCATGTATGCCTGTATCTGGATCGGTCTCGGTGCAGACTACGCGCTCGGAGAATATGGAACGCAGGGAATGGTCGGTTATATCGCCTTTACGCAAGCTGCGCTCTGGGTTTCCAGTTTCGTCACGAATGGCCTCGGCATTCCCCAAGCCGTGCGAACCGGCCATATCTCTCTGGATTTGATGCGTCCCGTTCACTTGTTCAGTCATTTGATGGCCAAGGAATGGGGGCAAATCGCCTACCAATTCGTTTACAAATCGATCCCGATCTACTTGGTGTATTACTTTGCCTTCTCGCTGAATGTACCCGGAAAAGCATCTACCTTCCTCTATGTTGCCATGGCGCTCGCAGGTGCCGCCTATTTATCGATCTGCATCAACTATCTCATCGGCGCATCCGCATTATGGACAACGGAATCGTCTTGGTTGTATTGGGGCAACCACGCGATGATCAATCTTCTTGCCGGCTTCTTTATTCCGATAGAATGGCTGCCGGGTTGGCTTCAGACGATGGCTTGGTGGTCGCCGTATCCTTATCTGCTCTATGTGCCGACCCGAATCTATCTGGGTTTTGATGACGTTTCCTATCTATGGGGTACACTCCTATGGTGCGTGCTGCTTACGCTGGCCAGCCTGCTGGCTACAGGCTTCCTAAGACGGAAAGTGGAGGTGCAGGGAGGATGACCACAAGATCCTGGCTATCTCTGTACGCGCTGCTGATCCGCACCAGCATCAAAAGCCGCATGCAGTACAAATTGAATTTCATATTGGCTTCGTTTCTCGCCGCATTGATTCAAATTTCCGAATTTCTTATGGTCGCTATCGTGCTGTACAAGTTTGGGGCCATACAGGGATGGTCCATGCATGAAATCGGATATTTGTTTGCCATTATGACCTTATCGAAGACGCTCTACCGGACGTTTGCGGATGAAGTGCATCATCTTGAACACTACCTGGTTAACGGTGAGCTTGATCAGCTGCTGACCCGTCCCATGCCGGTACTGCTGGCACTCATGCCGCAGAAATTCCGGATTATGCTGGGGGAAGTGCTGCAGGGCGGTTTTCTGCTCTGGTGGTCGCTGCATGGCATGATGGCGGCAGGTCAGGTGGGATGGAGCGCGATACCGCAATCGTTGTACATTATCGTCACGGGGGCGGTCATCCTGTTCTCGATCGGCCTCGCGACGGCAACGTTCGGTTTTTGGACGACCCGGATCACCGAGCTTCAAAACATTACGGAGGACGCGGCCCGGACGGCAGCCCAGTACCCGCTCACACTCTATCCCAAATGGATGTCATCGATCCTGCTGATCGTGGTCCCGGTCGGTTTAGTCAATTACATCCCGTCATTATACATACTGCGGGGCGAGCTCGGAGCCTGGGTGCTGCCTGCATTGGCTGGAGCGGCTCTGTTATGCCTTTTCTTAAGTCTGAAATTCTGGCAATTTGGTTTAACCAAGTATCAAAGTACAGGGAGCTGAAGGAGGAACCCGTCAATGATTGAAGTCCACAACATTCGCAAGGAGTTCAAAACGCCGGTTGTGAAGGAGGGGCGCTTCTCCGGGCTGCGAACCCTGTTTACGCGAGAATACCGGACGAAGGAAGCCGTGAAGGGAATCAGCTTTCAAGTGGAGCAGGGTGAATTTGTCGGTTACATCGGACCGAACGGGGCGGGCAAATCCACCACCATCAAAATGCTGACCGGCATTCTCCACCCGACCTCGGGCCACGTATCGATCGGAGGCATGAATCCGCACAAGGAACGGCGCACCGTCGTGAACAACCTGGGCGTCGTATTCGGTCAACGGAGCCAGCTGTGGTGGGATTTGCCGGTGAAGGATTCCTACGATATTTTGGCTAAAATGTACTGCGTGGATCAGGCGGACAAGGAGCGCAGACTCGAACAGTTTGCCGAACTGCTGGATTTACAGGCGTTTTGGGAAACGCCCGTGCGCAAGCTGTCGCTCGGACAGCGCATGCGCGCCGACCTCGCGGCCGCGATGCTGCATGACCCGGACGTGCTGTTCCTGGATGAGCCGACGATCGGCCTGGACGTGAACGCCAAACGGAACATCCGTCATTTTCTCAAGCTAATCAATGAGCAATTCGGCAAGACCATACTGCTCACGACGCATGACATGGATGATATCGAACAGCTGTGCAACCGCGTGATGGTCATTAACAACGGCGAGCTGTCTTATGATGGAACGGTAAAGTCTTTACGGGACACCATCGGGCTGCCCACCGTAATCACGGTCACTTTCCGCGGTCCTTTTGTCATTCCCGATCAATCTTTACGCGAAGACGGTCTTTCCGTCCCGATCCGGGTGACAAGCGCGCTGGACAACACCGTCACGATAGAGGTGAACCGCCGCGAGATGAACACGCTTGATATTTTTAAAGAGCTGGGCCGCTGGGGCGAGCTGGATGATATCGATATGGAAGATCCCGATTTTGAAGATGTGATTCATAAGGTCTATTGAACAGAGTCAAAAGTGGGTTTCGCATATTTAATCTAAACTTAAACTTCAAGTCACCTGAATGCTCTTTTCGTTAAGTATGATGAGCTTGAGGTGAATGATATGAACAATTCAAGAATGAAGAAAGCCGGGTATGCGGCTTGCATTGCCGCCGTTCTGTATGGCCTCCCCCATTACTGGTGGGGACTTGGCATCGGGTTTGCATTCCCGGGGGATTTCCAGGAAGCACCTGATGAATTTTGGACGCATGTGATCGGTTACTGGGGAATGGGTACCTTGGCCTTATTGGCAGCTGTATTCGCGCTTGCGTTCGCCAGGCCGTGGGGGTTACGCTTACCGAAATGGATGTTAACGATTCCAGCTGCAATTGGTTCTGTTTTGTTGTCATTATGGGGATTTATCTACTTCGTTCTGCAGTATTTGTTAGCGGTTGGCCGCGTTCAGTCTGCCCCCATGTATGCCACTCAAGATGCAAGTCCCATGGCGGTGTGGGGATACTTCTGGTACGCACTCTTTCTGATCTGGGGAATTTCACTGGGTATTGCAGCATACTATGCTGGAAAAGTACGTAAGCAGAATAAATCAAATGATTTCACTAAATAAAGCATGTAATCTTTTGGATTGGACATTTTTGGTAACCTTGTACAATATAATAGGATACACACCTAAAGAGGAGCCTGCAGGGTTCCTCTTTAATTTGGGTGCAAATGGACATAGAGGAAGTGTAATATAGAGATGAGAGGACGTGAGTCCTCTGCTCTAATCATACGAGCCCAAGAATAACATCTACATACAAAGGATGAGCCACCATGAAGTTGATGAAGCGGATCTGGTTCCGTATCGGTAACCATTACAGGAAGAAGCGGGATTTTGAACAAGCCCTTAAATATATGAGAAAAGGCGAAAGTGCCATTACCAGTTTCAATGATAAGCTGCACTATGCGGAACTGCTGCACAACAGCGGCCATTCGGAAGAGGCCGTAGCTTATTTGGGACGCGTGATCGATACGAGCGGAAGCCATCGCGCTTATGAGCGGCGCGCTCATATTTTGCGTGAGCTGAACCGGGAGCGCGAGGCCATTGAGGATCTGAATGAAGCGATTCGGTTGAATGCCGACAATTATATGAATTGGTATACCCGGGGGATTGCCCACAAGGATTTGAACCAATATGATGAGGCGATCCGGGATCTGAAAGAAAGCATTAAAAGAGAGGACGACAGCACGGTTATTTCGACATACTATGAGCTGGGCATGACCTTTTACGAGAGCGGCAACCCCGCGGAAGCCGCGCATTATTTTCGCCTAAGCATCCAGCAGCCGGAACGCGCCATCCCGATGTATTATTACATGCTGTCCGTATCCCTGGATTTGATGGATCATGTGCAGGAAGCCGTGGGTGTTCTGCAGGAGGGAATCCAGCTGGCCGATCGGTATGAGGCGGAAGCGGATGGCGGATATGCGCTGTTCGCAGGCAGCACGAATTACAGTTATGGGGCATTCCAGACGTTTCAGCGGCAAGTGCGGGAGGCGTATTCCTTTCGAAAATCCATGGCGGACCTGTACGTGCAGCTTGGGGACATGGGACAGGCCGAGCACTATCTGTCGGAGGCCATTGAGCGGTATCCGGATTCATACGAGCTTTACTTAAAGAGAGCGGAGGTCTTCAACCGGTCCGGTAATAAACATGCGGCCCAAGCGGATTTGGAGTGGGCGATTGAAACGGCGCCGGACGATTACCGGGCGTATTTCGATTTGGCCCGGATCTATCGCGAGGATGGCCTGGAAGAGCAAGCCTACGAGCTGATTTCGAAATTGTATGCAAGACAGCCGGAATCCCCGCTGGCCTGCTATTGGATGGCCGACTGCTACTACCGGCTGGGGCGTCAGGAGGAGGCGCTGGCGATCAATGACAAGCTGCTTAAGCTTGAAAATGATGATGCCCCCAACTATGTGCAGCGCGCCGATATTTATATGGAGATGAATGATCTGCCGTCTGCGGAGCAAGCTCTGAAGGAAGCGGCTGCGCTCCAGGACGGGACCGAGATCCGCAACAAGCTCAGTTACGTGCTCTATCTTCAAGGGCGCAATGAGGAAGCGCTGCTTGAGCTGCAGGAAGCGGTTAAGCAGGAGGAGTCCTTCTCCGAGCATCCGACATACCTGGCGGCCAGCGGTCATATTTACAAGGAGATGGGCATGTGGGATCTCGCCATCGATGCTTATTCCCAGGCGATTCAGGCGCATCCGTCGAATCCGAGATTTTATGAGTTTCGTGCCGTTTGCTTTGTGGAGACCGGACAGCTTGAACGTGGATTAGCGGACTGCGCTCAAGGGCTCAGCTTGAACCCGGGGCAAGGAAGCTTGTACAGCCTGCGAAGCGGAATCTATTATACGATGGCGGATTACGCGCGGGCGAAGGAAGATACGCTGCAAGTGCTGGAGCTTTCGCCGGGCCATCCGGGCGCTTATTTCAGACTGGGACAGATTTATTACAAGGATCAGGACGAGGATGCGGCATTGGCTGCTTTTGACGAGGTACTGAAGCTGGTTCCCGAGCATGCCGACAGCTATCTGTACAAAGCCCATATCTATTACGGCCAGTTCGAGCATGAGGATGCCATACAGGCGATCGTGAACTGGAGCTTGCATCTCCAGAAGAAGATGTCCCCGGCGGACAAAATCCAAGCCATCGAAGGTTTGGAGGGCTTTGAGGAAGGTTTGCTGGATAAGGCGGTAGAACGGTTAACGGGCATGTATGGGCATCAGCTTTATTTGTCCTGAGAACTTGCACTTTCTGGCAGCGATGAAGTGGTGTCACATTTTGTTTAAAATTATGGTATGATTCAATAGTTGTTGCAGCATAACATGCTCGCAGGCTGTATAGCCAAGCGGGCTTTCTTCATGTGCAAGGAGGGGGATTATGATGATCTCACTGCAAGAGGTCAGTAAAAGCTTTGGCAGCGGGAGTGACCGTTATCAGGCTATAGACGCTGTCTCTCTCGATATTGAGGAGGGAAGCATACACGGCATCATCGGCACGAGCGGAGCCGGGAAATCGACGCTGCTGCGCCTCATGAACGTACTGGAGAGACCGGATTCCGGCCGAGTCGTGGTGAATGGCCAGGAGCTGACTTCCCTTGGCGGCAGGGAGCTTCGGGAGGCCAGAAGATCGATTGGCATGATCTTTCAGCTGTTCCAGCTGGTCAGCAACCGGACGGTATGGGGCAATGTGTCCATGCCGCTTGAGCTGGCGAAGGTACCGAAGGCCCAGCGGGCGAATCGTGTCCAGGAGGTTCTGCGTTTTGTCGGGCTTGAGGATAAAGCGAAGTCGTATCCCGCTCAGCTAAGCGGCGGGCAGAAGCAGCGGGTAGCGATTGCCAGAGCGTTAGCCAATTCGCCGACCGTCTTATTGTGCGATGAGCCGACCTCTTCCTTGGATCCGCAGACAACTGCAGATATTCTGGAGGTGCTCCGGCATATCAACCGGACGCTGGGGGTAACCATCGTGATCGTTTCCCACGAGATGGACGTGGTGAACGGCATTTGCGACCTTGTGTCCGTGATGGAGAACGGGCGTCTGAACAGAACGTACCGTAATCAGCTAAACGATGGAGAGGCTTCTCGGGGTTCTGGATCTTCAACGGACGGTGCAGGGAAAGTGGGGGATTTTTGATTCCATGCATGATATCATTCCATATTTGAGCGATTATTTCGCCTATGTCCTGCAGTATCAGAATGAAATATGGCGGGCGATTGGCGAGACATTCATCATGGTGGGCATATCGATTGCTGCCGCTATAATACTGGGTCTTCCGGTCGGAACACTTCTCTTTTTGTGCCGAAAAGGCCAGCAGTATGAGAATCGCTTGTTATTCTCCATTCTGAATGCCTTGGTTAACGTCATACGGTCTTTCCCGTTCCTGCTTCTGGTTGTCATGATGATTCCGGTCACGAGGTGGATCGTCGGCACATCCCTCGGGACGCTGGCAGCTGCCGTACCTTTATCCGTCGTTGCGGTGGCTTACTATTCAAGATTGGTAGAGCAATCTTTGCTGGAGGTGCCGAAGGAAGTGATGGAGGCTGCCGCTTCCATGGGGGCATCCACACTCCAGATGATATACAAATTCCTGTATGTGGAGGCCCGTTCGGGCCTTGTGCTCGGGCTGACAACATCCACGATCAGCTTTATCTCGTACTCCACGGTAATGGGCATCGTGGGTGGCGGCGGCGTCGGGGATTTTGCAATCCGCTATGGGTACCAGCGATTTGAGGGGGAGCTTATGTCATTTACGATCATCATCATGATCATTCTGGTACAGTCAATCCAGTTCGGCGGAAACCTGGCATCCAGGCTGCTGGATAAGAGAAAAGTTTAATTATTCTTTTGAAACGTATTTACACAGATTATATTTTACCGGGAGGTAACCAACGATGAATAAGAAATTAATGCTGCTGATGCTGACCCTCTTGCTGGTGCTGGCAGGCTGCGGACAGCAACCTGCCAAGGACAAAGCTCCGGAGAGCGCTGCATCCGATACCACGAAAGAAGTTACGTTAAAAGTCGCAACGCTCATTCCGCCAATGACCGAGGTGCTTGACCTGGTGAAGCCGATGCTGAAGGAAGAAGGCATCAATCTGGATATCCAGATTCTGTCCGATAATGTGCAGCCGAACAATGCGCTGGCCCATAAAGAGGTGGATGCAAACTTCTTCCAGCATGTGCCGTACATGGAAGAATACAATGCAAACAACGGGTCGGAGCTGGTTCCGGTCACGCCGATCTATAATGCCGTTTTTGGGGCTTACTCCAAAAAATATAAAAACATTGAAGAACTTCCGGATGGTGCGACGATAGCGATTCCTAACGACCCTTCCAACATCGGTCGTTCCCTGGTGATGTTCGAGAAGAACGGTCTGCTCAAGCTGAAGGAAGGGGTCGGCATCCATGCGACGCAGGGCGATATTGTGGAGAATCCGCACCAATACAAGTTCACCGAGGTCGATCTGCTGATGCTGGCCCGTACCCTCGACGACGTCGATATGGTTGCCATGACGCCGGCTTATGCGAAACCGCTGGGACTTACCCCTAAGAAGGATGCTCTGGTAACCGAAGGCAACGACTCTGATTTCACGATTACGCTGGTGGCCCGTAAAGATAATGTGGATTCGGAGCCGATTCAGAAGCTTGCGAAGGCGATGACCAGCCCGGAAGTGAAGAAGTTCTTCGAGGATAACTATTCCGAGATTGCGCTGCCGGCTTTTGAATAAAGCGCGAATCTTAGGGTTCGCAATAACCGTTCTCCGAGGTTTTGGGGGAACGGTTATTTTTTTGAGCGCGGCCAAATATGGTATACTCTTGATGGATTTGAGAGGTGCATCTTACATACCCATACGTATTGGAGTTGAGAATTTATGAAAAAAGAAGTAATCGACAGACTCATTACCTATGCACAAGTGGATACGCAGTCAGACGAGAACAGTAATACTTGCCCTTCGACACCAGGACAGCTGACGCTGGGTCAGCTGCTGGTGGACGAGCTGAAGGAAATCGGCATGCAGGACGTAACGATGGATGAGAATGGTTATGTGATGGCTGCACTTCCGGCAAACTCGGATAAACCAATCCCTACGATCGGCTTTTTGGCACATATCGATACGGCGACCGATTTTACGGGTGCCGGTGTCAAGCCGCAGATTGTCGAACAATATGACGGACAAGACATCATTTTGAACAGAGCACAGAATGTGGTGCTCTCCCCGCGGGATTTTCCGGAGCTGAACGGCTACAAGGGGCATACACTCATAACAACGGACGGCACCACCTTGCTTGGAGCTGATGACAAAGCGGGAATTGCCGAGATTATGACAGCTATGAATTACCTGATCCAGCATCCGGAGCTGAAGCACGGTAAAATCCGGGTTGCTTTTACGCCGGACGAGGAGATCGGAAGAGGGCCGCACAAGTTCGACGTGGAGGCCTTTGGGGCTAAATACGCGTATACGATGGATGGCGGACCGCTGGGGGAGCTTCAGTACGAAAGCTTTAATGCGGCAGCGGCGCTTGTAACTTGCAAAGGCAAGAATGTCCATCCCGGAACGGCTAAAGGCAAAATGGTCAACGCGGCGAAAATCGCCATGGAGCTGAACGGTATGCTCCCTGTGGAAGAAGCGCCTGAACATACCGAAGGTTATGAAGGCTTCTATCATCTTACTTCCATCGAGGGCGATGTGGAGCTGACCGAGCTCCGTTATATTATCCGCGATCATGACCGGGAGCTGTTTGAAGGAAGAAAGGCCAAGCTGGCCTCCATCGTAGAGGAGCTTCAAAACAAATATGGAGCCGAGCGAATCATCCTTCAGATGAAAGATCAATATTACAATATGCGCGAAAAAATCGAGCCGGTCAAGGAAGTGGTCGACATCGCCCAGACAGCAATGGAGAAGCTGGGAATCAACCCGATCATCGAACCGATCCGCGGTGGCACCGACGGTTCTCAACTGTCGTACATGGGCCTGCCGACACCCAATATTTTCACGGGCGGGGAGAACTACCACGGGCGTTATGAGTATGTATCGGCCGACAATATGGTATTGGCCGTTCAAACGATTGTTGAGATCGTGCAGCTGTATGAGGCGCAGGCATAAGTTATATCGTTTCAAAAAGAGCTGCCGGCAGGAGTGCCGGCAGCTTTTTCGTCTGCTCTTGTTCGACCCGCATTAGTACCTAGGCCTATATAGATGATGCTTTAGGAGAGCTTTTCTCCAGGCTGTATTTATATTCGCTTGGGGTCATGCCCGTCCATTTGCGGAACTGCTTGGAGAAATAGAGGGCATCATTGAAACCGACGGAGGAGGCAATCTCATGGATGGAGAAGGACGATTTCATGAGCGATTTGGCCTTTTCGATGCGTACCTTCATGAGGTACTGCATGGGAGAGAGGCCCGTATGCTGTTTGAACATCTTGGATAAGTGCGCCCGGTGATAGCCAAGCGCCTTCGCCATCTGATCGATGGAGAGCTGTTGGTGATACTGGGTCGAGATCCATCTCTCGGTCTGCCTTACGCCCCGCTCGATATCAGGCACGTCATTGGAGTTCGACGGAAGATGCTCACGGTTTAACATCGCCAGCTTATGGAGCAGCAATCGGAGCCACCCCGAAGCCTGAAGATCCTCAAGCCAGGGGTGATCCGATTGGTTAAAGCCGATGCGCAGATGACGATACATCTCGGCCAGGGAGCGTAGCTCGGCTTCATCCGTGCAGCGGATAATCGGTCTAGCGGGTGTGACGCCCATATCAGCCAGCAGCAAGTTGGTTCCCTTCTCCTGTAGAGCTACCCAGTTGTAATGCCAGGGATTCCGGTCGTCCGCTTCATAGCTGAAAAGAACGCCGGGAAGGATCACGAAGGTATCGCCTGCCTGGCAATGATGTACGATGCCGGCACACTCAAATATGCCTTGACCTGTCAAGACGGTGTGAATGAGGCAGTAATCATGGATGATGGGCCCGATTTTGTGGCGCGGTACGGGAGTACCCTCCCCGCTGAACAGGATGTTCAGGTCGTGACCGCCCGGCGAAGGATTCATACCAATCGTGTAGAGTGTATGGTCCGGCAAAATGGACATGCGTTTAGCCCCCCTTAAACGTATGCGATATCAATTGATGAAGTGGATGCTGTGTTAGGGTTAGCTTACCTAATGAAACAACAAATGTCCATATCACACTTGTTTTGCTCCATATTCAAAAAAGACCGATTATCATATAGTTAGTCTTGTGAAAGTGTATTAATTCATGGAGTTTAGGGAGGGGATTTATTGATGTCTAAGATTACATTTATCGGAGCAGGAAGTACCGTGTTTGCCAAGAACGTTCTGGGGGATTGCATGCAGACACCGGCTTTGCAGGGGTTTGAACTTGCTTTGTATGATATTGACCCGATCCGTTTGAAAGACTCGGAGAACATGCTGAATAATATAAAGAAAACCAGCGGCAGCACCTGTGTCGTCAAATCATACAGTGACCGCAAGGAGGCTCTTCGCGGAGCACAATATGTCATTAACGCGATTCAGGTTGGGGGCTACGATCCGTGTACGATCACGGACTTCGAGATTCCGAAGAAGTATGGACTCAGACAGACGATTGCCGACACCGTGGGAATCGGCGGGATATTCCGTAACCTCCGTACCATCCCGGTCATGCTGGATTTCGCAGCTGATATGCGGGAAGTTTGTCCGAACGCATTGTTCCTGAACTATACGAATCCAATGGCCGTGCTGACCAATGCCATGAACACGCTGGGCGGCGTGCAAACCGTAGGTTTGTGCCACAGCGTACAGGCATGCATTCCGCATCTGTTCGATAATTTGGGAATGGAAAAGGAAGGCGTGCAGGCCAAAATCGCCGGCATCAACCATATGGCATGGCTGCTTGAGGTAACGAAGGACGGCGTGGACCTCTATCCGGAAATTAAGAAGCGCGCGGCCGAGAAGCAGAAGGAGAAGCATCATGATATGGTCCGTCTCGAGATGATGCTAAACTTCGGTTACTACATCACGGAGTCGTCCGAGCATAACGCCGAATACCATCCGTATTTCATCAAGCGTAACTATCCGGAACTGATCGAGCGCTTTAACATCCCGCTGGATGAATATCCACGTCGCTGCGTGAACCAAATCGAGGGATGGAAGGCAATGCGCGAGGATCTGGTAAACAACCAGGATCTGACGCACAACCGCTCCCATGAATACGCATCCTACATTTTAGAAGCGATCGAGACCAATGTTCCGTTCAAAATCGGCGGCAACGTGATGAATACGGGACTGATCACGAACCTTCCGAAGGAAGCCTGCGTCGAGGTTCCGTGCCTGGTCGATGCCAGCGGCGTAACACCGACTTATGTCGGCGATCTGCCTCCGCAATGTGCCGCGCTGAACCGCACCAATATCAATACCCAGCTGCTGACGCTGGAAGCGGCGGCAACCGGCAAGAAGGAGCATATCTATCATGCAGCGATGCTCGACCCGCATACGGCTGCCGAGTTGTCCATCGATGATATTAAGAGCCTGTGCGACGATCTGATCGAAGCACATGGTGATTGGCTCCCTAAATACCAATAAGTTAAATAGATGGAATAAACGCAAACTCAAGGTGCGAGTAGATTCTCGCTCCTTGAGTTTTTTGTTCGATTTTCTTCTATCGATGGTCGCCATGATATAATAAATAAAAATTCGAGGATTAGCCCTATGTTTTAACGACAAAGGCATGGGATCGGAGTTCCTGGATCCCATATGAAAATAGCCATAAGGGGGCCCGGAATGAAGCTGAGGTTATTCATCAGTCTGCTGTTGCTGCTGTTCTCGGCAGGATGTACCCGGGATGTGTCCGTGTTTGAATCTACGATTTATACACTTGGTGACGACGTGATCAACGTTGATTGTTCCGAAGAAGTGAATCGTAACCGGGAGAACCACACGGATGAGGGGTATCACTGTGAGGTACTAGTTACCGAAACCACTTCACTGAGGAACAAGGAGGGAGGAACCATCACGCTGGATGAACTAAAGGCCGACGATCTTATCCGGATTACATTAAAAAAGCCATTGAATATAAGCAAAAACAACAGAAGTTTTGCAGCAAAAGAAATTGTATTACTGCATCAATAAAAGAGAGACGCACTGGTAGCTACAGCGGCGTCTCTCTTTTTCGTTAATGGATTGCATGCGGAAATCATCTATGGATTTATATTGGCATGCGGGAGTGTGATGAGAAACTCGGTCCCTGATCTTGGCGAGCTCCGTACCGAGACGCTTCCATTCATGGCACGGATGGCTTGATAGGAGAAGGTGAGTCCAAGCCCGGTGCCGCTCATTTTGGTGGAATAGTAGATCGAACCGAGTCGGCTCAATTGCTCAGGGGTCATTCCGACCCCGTTATCCTTGATTTCGATGGCCACCTGCTCCGCTTCTTCATAGATGGTGATGTGGACCGTACCTCTGTCAACGTCTTTACTGGCCTCAATCGCATTCTTAATAAAGTTGACCAACAGCTGCTTGAGCTCCGCCGGACTGCCTAAAATGTAGATGGGGAGCTGAGGGTAGTCAGCGCTGAGGGTCACGTTGCTCATATTAGCATATGAAGTCATGAGCTCAACGACGGACTTGATCTGGGCGGAGAGCTCGATTCTTTGCTGAAACGGCAAGTGAGGTTTGCTGATCGAGAGGTATTCGGACAAGATTTGCTCGGTCCGGCGAATTTCCTCCATGCTGATTTCCAGAAAACGTTCGGTTTTTTCCTGAGGGAACGTACCGCTCTTAATTAATTGCAGGAATCCAAGCACGGTGGTCAGCGGATTGCGGACCTCATGGGCAAGGGATGCGGCGACATGATTGACGGCTTCGGCTTTCTCATTTTGGATGTACCGCAGATAAAATTCTTTGTCGGATACGGATTTGTTAAACAGCGTAACGAGAAGCCAAATTCCGAGCGAGTTGTGAACCGGCATAGCTAGAATATTGAATACGAAGTTATTCACGATGTAGTCAGGTTTGGTTATGTAGAGTAACAAGAGCGGGAGAAGAGAGAAGCTGATGCCGGCTATAAAAATGATCCATAATTTGTGTTTGCTTCGGTGATACAGGAATGACAGCAGAATAGACAGCGGAAAAGTGAAGATCAATATAATGATGGCGTCGATCATGCCGGCTCCGCCAATGTACAGCCGATAAATTAGAAATTCCACAAGCAGGATTACCCCTGTCGTGAACCCTCCAAATAACATGCCGAAGAACATAATGACATACCGTACGTCAAAAATCACCCCGCTTTGAACACTCGAAGCAAAGGTCATGGACAACAGCATACACAGCGAACAAATAACAATGATGAAATTACGGGAATAGTTGACTGTCAGTTTTCTGTAATAGATGTTGTATGCGACAAAAGGCATCAACGCAAACAATAGCTGCAGTAAAACATCTTTAATCACAGGCAGTAGGCCCACCCCTTTAAAGGATATCGAATCGTTCGCTAGATTAACCATGTCCATTCAAGTTCGACGTCAAAAACGAAAAATCCTTGAACGTTGAATAAAATAACAAAATTTATTCGTACTTAGATTGAAACGAGGAACATATAAATCCATCAAGAAAACGCTTGCAGACAATTGATGCACACATGATCCAGACACTCAGCATTTAAGAGACGAACACATTTCCATGAATGGAGGGTTCACAAGTGAAGCTGAAAACCGTTCTGAGACCCATGTTCATTCTTTTGTTGGTCGCGTCTTTTTTTGCTGCCGGATGCCAGAGTGTAACGCCACCGACAGTATCAGATCCGCCGCCGTCTAAAGAAGAGGTAAAGACACCCGGAGGCAGTGATGAGCCGGCACCGCAGGGCGATGCGAAAGCGACGCCGAGAAATGAAACGCTTTACGTGAACGGTTTGCAATGGGGGGCACCTACGAATTTTAACCTGCTTAGCGGAAACCCGGCGTTTCCGATTAACTACGGGAACTCCAGGGAACTCGTCTATGAAACCTTGTTTATGGTCAATCAGCTGACAGGCGAGTTAGAGCCGCTGCTGGGTACCAAGTATGAATGGACCGACGATCTGACCTTGAAGATCGAATTGAACAAGGATGCCAAATGGAGCGACGGCAAGCCGTTCACTTCCGATGATGTCGTCTATACCTACCAGCTCGGCAAAAAGTATGACATCAACTGGAGCAGCTTCTGGACCTACATCGAGGACGTAACGGCAGATGGACCGCAAACGGTGAACATCAAGCTGAATAAAGACAATCCGAACAAATTGACGGTGCTCGACAGCATCGAGGTCATGCCGATGCTGCCTAAGCATGTATGGGAAGAGGTCGAGAAGAAAGCTAATAACGACCTTGCCACCATTCGTAAAGAAGTCAACGAGGACCCGATCGGAACAGGGCCTTACAAAATGTATTTTTACAATGATCAGAAGATCACGATTGTCCGGGACGATAACTATTGGGGTCAGGCGCTCTTTGGCAAGCTGCCGGCTCCCAAATACATTACCCATGTCATCTATAAAGACAATGCAGCGGGCGACCTGGCATTCAAGAGCGGTCAGGTAGACGTATCGCAGCAGTTTATTCCGCAGGTATGGAAAATGTGGGAGGGCGGGGCTCCGGTTAAAACCTATATTAAAGACGCTCCATATTATGTGCCCGGCTCCATGCCATCGATCTTCTTCAACATGTCGAAGGAAGGACTCAACCATCCGGATGTCAGAAGAGCGATTGCCATGGCGATCGATTACGGCAAAATTTCGGAGCTGGCCATCAGCGGCTACTCGGCTCCAATGGAGCCGTCGTTGACGCTGAATACGGAAGCCGAAGCGAAATATGTAGACCAGGCGGCCATCAAACCGCTCCAGTGGACAACGGACGTAGATGCGGCCAATGCACTCCTTGATTCGATCGGTGCCGCGAAGGGAAAAGACGGCATCCGCGTCTTGAACGGAACTCGCCTCGGCCCGTTTGAAATCGAATGTCCATACGGCTGGTCGGATTGGAATGCGGCGCTTGAGATTGTCGCTCAGAACGCGAAGGCAATCGGTATCGAGATTCGAACCAAATTCCCGGAAGCGCCCGTATGGACCAATGATTTACAGACCGGCAAGTTCGATATCATCATGAACACGCCTGCCGGCGGGGTCAGCCCGAGCCAGCCGTGGAACCGTGCCATGACCATCATGTACTCCAAGGGCGTTGCGCCGATGGGCGAAATGGCATTCTACAACTGGGGCCGGTATAAGAACGATCAAGCAGATGCCATCATCGAGAAGATTCCTACAATCACGGACGAAGCTGAATTGAAAGCGCTCTACACCGAATTGACCCAAATCTGGTTGAAGGAGATTCCATCGATTCCGCTCATGTATCGTCCATGGGTATTCGACACCGTCAATGAATCGGTATGGAAAGGGTTCCCGACCGAAGGAGACGGCAGCAATATCCCGCCTCAAATTTCGATGGATGGAGCCGGCACCAAGTCGCTGTATCAGATTCATAACTGATGCATATAACTCAATGAACCAAGACCTATATTAGCGGATTTGCACCCCTGATATAGGTCTCTTTTCCACCAAATTCAGGGTGTGATCCATGGGGGTGAGCTGCTTGAGCGTTTACGGAAAATATATCGTCAAGAAGTTCTTCTGGTACTTTCTAACGCTGGTGATTGCCGTCACGCTGAATTTCCTGTTGCCCCGGATGATTGAGGGGAATCCGGTAAGCATGATTGTGTCCGAGATGACGCAGGGGATGACCGACAGCGATACGATCAAACGGGTCTATGAGACGTTTCTCGTTGAGTTCGGAATCGACAAGCCTTTATGGGAGCAGTTCTTCATCTATCTGAAAAATTTGGCGACAGGCAACCTGGGCACTTCATTCGGGCTGTATCCGAAACCGGTAACGGAAATTCTGGCCTCGGCGGTTCCCTGGACAATCGGGCTTCAGCTTCCAGCCATTCTGGTTGGCTGGCTGATCGGGAACGTGCTGGGCGCCGTTGCGGCTTACCGCAAAGGCGTGTTCGATAAAGTGATATTCCCGGTGGCCTTGTTCGTGAATTCCATTCCGTTCTTCACCCTGGCCATTATTATGCTGTATGTGTTCGCCCTGTCCCTGAACTGGTTTCCGCTGCACGGGGGCTACGATTATCAGATGGTGCCGTCACTCAGCTTTGAATTTTTCGCTTCCGTACTTAGGCATCATACGCTTCCATTTCTATCGATCGTGCTGGTTACGATTGGCGGCCAAGCCATTGGCATGCGGGAGATGTCCATCTATGAGCTGAATTCGGATTATGTGCTGTACAGCAAACTTCTGGGTATACGGGATTCCAAGATCGCGAGGTATGTATTTCGGAATGCGATGCTGCCCCAGATCACGGGCTTGGCGTTATCCATCGGTACGATGGTGGGCGGTTCGCTGATCTGTGAGATCGTATTCAGTTATCCGGGAATCGGAACCTGGATGTTCACGGCGATCCGTCAGCTGGATTATCCGTTAATTTCGGGCTGCACTCTCTTGATCGCCCTGGCTGTGCTGCTGGCCAACTTTACGATTGACCTAATCTACGGCTGGATCGATCCAAGAATCAAGGCCGCTCAGATGGAGGATCAATAATATGAATAGTTCCTTTCGCATATTGATCAAATCGCCAAAGTTTATGTTCGGAGCCTGCATGCTGCTGGCTATGATCGGCATGGTGCTGATCTACCCGCTCTTTAACCGCAATGACCCGCTGGAGATGATCGCCCTGGCGTACCAGCCGCCGGATTCGAAGCTGCTGCTGGGGTCGGATAACTTCGGCAGGGATTTATTCCTTGAATTGATCTATGGTATTCGGACCTCCTTGCAGGTCGGGCTGATTGCCGGCGTATTTGCTACCGTGATCGGTCTTGTGATCGGTTTAGCCTCAGGTTACATCGGAGGCATGATCGATAATCTGCTGACCGCGATCACCAACATCTTCATCGTGATACCTTCCTTTGTCATCCTGATTCTGATCTCGGTCAGTATCGATTCGCGCAGCTCGTTTGTTACGGCCGTCATTATCGGCATTACCAGCTGGCCCTGGACGGCCAGGGCCGTACGTGCACAGACATCCTCGCTCCGCAACCGGGATCATGTGAATATCGCGAAAATATCCGGGTACAGCACGCCGCGCATTATCATCTCGGAGATTTTGCCGTACATCGCTTCCTATGTTGTCATGGCTTTCGTGCTGCAGACGGCATCGGGCATTCTGTCCGAGGCTTCCATCTCGATGTTGGGGCTGGGACCGTACAACACGATTTCCCTTGGCATTATCATGAACTGGGCACTCGTATTTGAAGCACCCGTTGCCGGCGCGTGGTGGGCCTTCATCCCGGCGGCGATCTCCATCGCCATCATCACCTTCTCCTTGTACATGATGAACACCGGCATGGATGAAATATTCAATCCGAAGATTAGGAGCTGATGGGGCCTTGAGCACAAATATACTGGAAGTTAACGAATTGAAAACCTATTACCGTACCCGGTTGAAGGAGCATGTATATGCCGTAGACGGCGTGAGCTTCTCACTCGAGAAGGGGAAGACGCTTGGCATTGCCGGTGAATCCGGCTGCGGCAAATCGACCCTTGCGCTCAGCCTGATGGGATTCTATTTTTCACCACTGCATTTTGGCAGCGGCTCGATTGTCATCAACGGTACGGACATTATGAAGCTTGGCAAGGAACAGCTCCGTTCCCAGGTGTCGGGAAGAGAGATTTCGTATATCCCGCAAGCAGCTATGAATGCCCTGAATCCTACGCTCAAAATCATTCATTTTGTCGAGGATATTATGAAGGAGCATCGCCCTGAGCTGAACAAGAAGCAGGTGTGGGATATGGCGGCGGAACGGTTCGAAACCTTGAATTTGTCGACCAAGGTACTGAACTCCTATCCGAACGAGCTGTCAGGCGGCATGAAGCAGCGGACGGTTATCGCAATCTCCACCATTCTGAATCCCAAAGTGCTGATAGCGGACGAACCGACCTCAGCGCTGGACGTAACCTCGCAGAAAGCGGTGATCAAGCTGCTGAAGAGTCTGCTGGATCGGGGCTATATTCAGTCTCTGGTATTCATCACGCACGAGCTGCCGCTGCTTTATCACGTAACAGATGACATCATTGTCATGTATGCAGGGGAGATCGTGGAGCGCGGAACCGCAGAGCAAATGATTTTTGACCCGATACACCCGTATACGAAAAAACTGATGGGTTCCATCATTGTGCCGGAGGAAGGCATGAAAGGACATAAGCTGGCCGCCATCCCGGGAACCCCGCCTAATCTGAAGAACGTGCCGGAGGGGTGCCGGTTCGCGGATCGCTGTTCCTATGTGCAGGACGCCTGTCGGAAGGGAAAGATTACGAGCCAGACCGTGGAGGATCGAATATATCGCTGCATCGTGGAACCGGATGTGCTTAAGGAGTGGTATGCGAATGAAGAGGAATGATGTCCTGATTCGGGGAGAGCATCTTACAAAGGTATTCGGTTACGGGAAACAGAAGACAACCGCCGTAGAGGATATTAGCTTTACCTTCCATGAAGGCGAAATTATATCGATTGTCGGCGAGAGCGGAAGCGGCAAAACGACACTGGCCAAAATGATCATGGGCCTGCTGAAGGAGAGCAGCGGTACGATTGAATATATGGGCAAGCCAAGGCAGTTGAAGCGGCACAGAGACCGAAAACGCTATTGGAAAAACATTCAGGCGATCTTCCAGGACCCGTTCTCTTCGTTCAATCTGTTCTACAAAGTCGAGAAACTGCTGCTCGATTGCATCAAGCTGCAGGGTGATAAACTGACGAAGGAGGAGCAATTCCGCAAAATGAAGGAAGCGTGCTCCTTCGTCAATCTGAAGTTTGAAGAGCTGCACAATAAATACCCGTTCGAACTGTCCGGCGGGCAAATGCAGCGCCTGATGATCGCCCGGATCTTCATGCTTCATCCGAAACTGCTGATTGCGGATGAACCGACCTCCATGGTCGACGCATGCTCAAGGTCTACGATACTGGATATGCTCTTGAAGCTGCGGGATGAGAACAACATGACGATTATTTTCATTACTCATGACGTAGGGCTTGCTTATTATGTAAGCGATACGCTGTATATTATGGAGCAGGGGAAAGTCGTGGAGCGGGGACCGGCGGAAGAGGTTATCTTAAATCCGCAGCATCCTTATACCCAGCAGTTGATTTCAGATGTGCCCAAGATCCACTCCGAGTGGGATTTGGCATGAGCGACGTGAACGATGGAAATCTCATGATGGAAAAGCTCGAAGCGTAACGCTGCTTCGGGCTTTATTTTGTTAAAAAATTCCGCTATATGCGGACTGTCTTCTGAGAAAGTACGTCGATAGACATTTTTGTTATAGCGCGCACAGAAATAGAGACCCTTTCGCTTCGTTTATTTTCGCGGATATGACACTCCGAGTGGTTACGGTAAAATTTCTCTATTCTTGATCTTCGCATTTGTGAAGGATCTGCCGATAAATGATATGGCTGCCATTTGATTTATCCCGCAGCTCGCATTCGGTATACCGCAAAGCATCAGACGTGACTGCGTGTATGCTTCATAAGGAGACCATCAAACATCATGTGTACTTACATCTTGGGGGCAACGATCTTGGTATTAGTCGCCCTCACCATCATTTTCTGGATTTCCTTGTACAGAAGCGGTTATCAGCGGAAGTTAAGCCATCAGGCCTTGGACATGGCCGAAGGCAGATTCCGCCTGCTAGATGATATGCTGCTTACACTTGATGTTGGCATTTGGTCGTACGATTTCGGCACAAGGAGGATCCAAAATACTTCTTTGGCTTTTCATAAAATCACAGGTTATTCACATCGTGATTTCGCGGACGGTCTTTCCTGGGAAACGCTAATCCACCCAGAGGATATGACGCTGTTCCGATCGTTGATAGACAAACTTCGACAAGGCGAGGCCGTTCATACCGAATACCGAATGATCCATGCGGAGGGTGACGTTCGCTGGGTCCAGGTGAAGATGATTCCGACGTTGAAGGACTCTGGGCAATTAATCCGTACAGATGGCATTGTCGTTGATATTACGGCACGCTTCCGCATGGAAGAGGCGCTGTATGACATCATGGAATGCAAGAAGATGGAACAAGCGCTTAAAGAAAGCATGAACCGGTATCGCAGGCTGGTCGAATTATCTCCAATTGCCATTGCAGTCTGCAAGGATCGCAAGCTGATGTACGTGAATCCGGCCGGACTTCGGATTCTTGGAGCGGCTGGACCCGAGAGCATCCTGGGTACCGACCCTTGGGACTGGGTGCTTGATCCCTATGAGGAGTGGGCACGCAAACGGCTCACGCGGCTTATTCGAACAGGTGAGGTTGTGCCAGAGGAATTATCCATAAAACGAGTGGACGGAGAGCGGGTCGATGTCGTGGCAACGGCCTTGTATGATGCGGAATCGGACGCGATTGAAATTTTTTTCGAGAATATTACCGCCCGCAAATCAGCGGAACGAGCTCTTATGGAAAGCGATCGTATCAATCGTCATATTCTGGATATTGCTCCTGTTGCGATGTTCCTGCACTCCGATTTTTCTTATATTTATGCGAACCCCGCAGGCTTTTCCTTATTGGGACTCACGGATATCGAACAATTAGCGGGAACTTCGCTCCAGGACATCATTCCCTCGGATCAGGTAGAGTTCGTGATTTCGGAGGTTGAGCATGTGTACGAAAGCGGGAATACCTCGGAGCTCGCCGGGAACAAACTGGTCCGGCTGGATGGAACGATCATTGATATTGAGGCAATAACCACGCCGATCCCATATATAGGACGCAATAAAGCACTTACCATTATTCGGGATGTTACAGAGCAGAAGAGGGCGGAACGGGAACGGATTGCGGCCGAAAGGCTTGTCCGAGAGAGCGAGGACCTGTATTTCAGGCTGCAGATGAGTCTGGATCAATTCTCCTCCGATCTTTTCGGGATGGTGAAGATAAGCGAATTGAATGCCCGTATCGTGCGGGAAATCAAGAAGGTACTGGGGACGGATCGGGTGAGCCTCATACAGATCAACCACCACAGCCTGCATATCAAGATCCAAGGGGGCCATAAAGATCCGCCACAAGGGGTGCTGCATGCGATCCATACATGCGGTCCCGAGCATATTCCGTTCTGTAAACTGTTTGAGATGTCTGACGGATATTTTGTCAAGATTGGAGAAATGAACGGGGACAGCAGCATTGTTTGCATTGGTGGAGAGGTTCCTCAGCTTATGATTCAGGCCCAAAAAATATGGCTGGAGACCATTACGCGCTATGCAAGTGTTCTGTACGATAACTTTCGCGTCATTGAGGATTTGACGAGGGAACTGGAGAAGCTGGGTTCATCCCAGCAGATCATGCCCCTATGGCTGCTGCGACTGATGCTGCATTTATCCGAGAATGAACGAAAGCGATTGTCCCAGGATCTTCATGATGCCGCGCTCCAGGAACAGATTATATGGTACAGAAAATTAAATCAGATTACATCGGATCATGAGCTGCCAGAGCATCTGCGTCCACAGCTGGAGGAAATCGAGCAGGGGCTTCTGGATGTGATTTATCAGATTCGAATTACGTGCAACGAGCTTCGTCCCCCACTGCTGAAGGAGGAGGGGTTGGAACGTTCGCTCGAGGCATTGTTTGAATTTACCCAGCTGCGCACCAATTATTCGATACAGTTCGACTGCTCGAACTTCGATGATGATATCAGTGACGATCATTTGATTGGACTGTACAGAATTGTTCAGGAGCTGCTGGCCAATGCCACGAAGCATTCCAACGCGACGGAGGTAAAGCTCCGTTTGTCCACCCAGTCGGATGAAGTCAATCTGAGTTATGAAGACAACGGGATTGGAATCGACCCCAGCCAGCAATCGGACCAATTCAACAGCATGGGGATCGGCGGCATGAAGGAACGGGTGAGAAGCATGAACGGCAAAATCCAGTTCGACTCATCGGATAGCGGGGGGTTGGCTGTCTATATATCCATAACGGCAAGGTGAATTCCGCCGGCAGCGAAGCAAGCAAGATACCAGACCGAAGGAGTCATGAGTGACGATGATCGAAATTTTATTGGTGGATGACCATCCCTCGGTGATGGAGGGAACCAAGGTGCTGCTTGAGCAGGAAAAGGATATGTTCGTGAAGCTGGCGAATACGCCGGAGCGGGCGCTGGAGCTGGTGAGCACGCTGCATTTTGACGTGATGCTGATTGATATGCACATGCCGGGCATGAACGGAATTGATTTGGCCAAGCAGATACTCCGGATTGCTCCGGACGCGGTGATGCTGATTTATACGGGCTTTGAAGTCAGCAATCATTTTAATTTGATTATGGAGGCCGGACTGGCTGGTTTTGTCTCGAAAACGTCGGGCAAAGAGCAGTTGGTAACGGCTGTTCGGTGTGCGCTGCGAGGAGAAGTCGTTCTGCCGTTGACACTCGTGAAGCAGCTCCGTCGTGTTACCGCAAATGGTCCGGAACGGACGGCAGGGGCGCCGGCAGCCCAGTCTATAACCGATAAAGAATATAATATTCTCAAGGAAATCGCTCGCGGAAAGAGCAACAAAGAGATTGCGGGAACGGTGATCATGAGCCAGCGTTCACTCGAGTACTGCTTAACCAATCTCTTTCAAAAGTTGAATGTAAAGTCACGCATAGAAGCTGCACTGAAGGCAAAGCAAATGGGAATTCTCTCGGATTCGGATTTTGTCCAGATGGGCTGATAGTAGCTCTCCTTCCGATTCAGATCATGAAGCATGTATCCCTTGACATGTTCAAAGGTAATTTCGCTACTATTCGACAACAATCGCAGGGAAGCCCGCAAAATTCTTGCGTGAGCACGCAAGAGAATTTCGGTTACGAAAGGTATGTAAGTGTATATGCTTATGTTACTGGATGAATATAGTCTGTAAGTAGGAAGGGTGGTTGCTTTAGGCATGACAAAGGACCTATTTGAATATGGTGTCGATGACCTCTTGTCACAGGAAGAGATTGAGGAAGTTTTGGCGCAGCTCGAAGAAGAGTGGAATGAATTTAACAGCCGGAAGAAGCGAGGGTGACTTATAATGAAACGATGGAAATCTTTGAAAGCTCTGTTTGCAATGAAACTCCAGAGCCGTATGCTGCTTATCATTTTGGGGTCGATCACGATTTTTCTAGCTGTCATGATGGCTTATATCAGTATGACTACAACGGAGGAAGCGCTGGATTCGGCCAAGACGCTTGCGGTGACAACGAGTGAGAAGATCGGCGCGATTGTACAAGCAGAGCTCGACGATGTAATGAACTCCGCGCGTACATTGGCTGTAAGCTTTGTTGGAATGAAAGAGAGCGATACCACGAATCGTGCAGCCGTTAATGAGATACTGAGAAGAAATCTGGAAGACAATCCGTCCTGGAAAGGGATCTGGACGTTGTGGGAGCCGGATGCTTTTGACGGACAGGATAGCGAATATAAAAACAAACTCGGCAGTGACCAATCGGGACGAATGATGTCCTACTGGGCAAGAACGGAGTCCGGCCTGGAACATTCCGTAATCGAGGATTATGAGCACGAAGGGGAAGGTGATTTCTATCTCCTGGCGAAGAACAGCGGCAAAGAAATCATAATGGATCCGTACGTCTTCAAAGTAGGCAACGAAGATGTTATGATGACATCGCTCGTTGTTCCGATTATCGATAACGGAAAGACCGTCGGTGTGGTCGGCGTCGATATTTCCCTGGCACATTTGCAAAGCGTAATGGAGCAATTCCGATTGTTCGATACGGGGTATGCGCATATTTATTCGAACACCGGCGTGATCGTAACGTCGCCGGAGGACGGATTGATGGGGCAGACGCTGGAAAAGGCCTATCCCGGCAAGACGGTTCCTCTTATACTGGATGCGATTCGGGAAGGAGATGTCTATACCGAGGAAGATTCAGAGCTGTACAAGCTGTATACGCCGATCAAGACCGGATTAACCGAAACGCCATGGTCTGCTGCTATCATTATCCCGATGGATGAGATTACGGCGAAGTCGGATGCACTGATCATCTCCATTATCGTTGCCGGTGTAGCCACCCTGGTGGCCATGGCGGCTGTAGTGGTTCTGTTAACGAGATCCATCGTGAAGCCGCTGGGCGTTTCCGTTGCCATCGGCGAGTACATGTCGAAGGGAGACTTCACGCAGAAGGTTCCTGCGGTTTATCTTCGCAGAGCCGACGAGATCGGCACGTTGTCCAGAGTATTCGCTCAGCTGCTGGAGAGCATGAAGGAAATGATCGGCAAAGTGAACATGAACGCATCATCGGTAGCCGCCGCTTCACAGCAGCTGTCGGCTGGTGCCGAGGAACTGGCCGTTGGAAGCAGCAGTCAGGCTGAATCCGTGCAAACCGTTAGCGAATTGTTCCATGAATGGTCGAATGCCATCAATTCCGTGGCGAGCGATGCCTCGGCTGCATCGGAGCTTGTAAATCAAACCTCCGGCATTGCAGCGGAAGGCAGCGGCATCGTCCAGCAGTCGGTGGAAGGCATGAATCGGGTACGGGAGCAGGTTGCCAAACTCGAAGCTGACTCCCAGCGGATCGGCGAGATCATCGAGGTCATCGATGACATCGCCAAGCAGACCAATCTGCTTGCCCTCAATGCCACGATCGAGGCTGCCCGTGCCGGAGATCAAGGAAGAGGTTTCGCTGTGGTGGCGGATGAAGTGCGTAAGCTAGCCGAACGTAGCGGAGGTGCCACGAAGCAGATCGCCGATATCATCAAGGGCATGCAGAAGAATACGACCGATAGCGTGGAGGCGGTGAATCAAGGCGTCATCCACACGGAAAAAGCCGGTGAAGCCTTTGCCTACATTACAAGCATGGTGAACGAATCGGCGGGCAAAGTGATGGATATTGCAGCCGCCAGCGAGGAGCAGGCAGCCCAGGCTGCCGAGGTGGCAACCGCAATTGAAACGATATCTTCGTCGACGGAGGAAACGGCGGCTACAAGCGAGGAATCGGCTGCAACAGCACAATCGCTTGCTGAGCTTGCCGAAGAGTTGAACCATACCGTATCGGCCTTCAAAATCTCGTAGCACCACTGGCATATTGATGATAAGCTTGGCCTAAGGGCCAGGCTTTTTTTATATATAAAGTGACGATTTATGTACGCTGTGAGATTTTAATACACCTAAAACTACTCCTAAACGCGGTCTGTCTTCTGTGAAGTACGTCGATAGAAGTTTTTGTCCATAAATCAGTTGCACTGCTCGGACGAAGGGAGGAACACGTGTTGTGAATGGCAGCTTGTTTCAGCAGATGTTAGAAGAGGGAGATTATGTCCCGCGCTTTAACGCCTATTATTATAAGCAGTGGATGGATTATGAAATGCCTTACCATCAGCATGATTCAACCGAGATTATGTATATGATTTCAGGGGTATGCCGGATTGACGTGAAGGTAGGCGATACGGAAAAGAGCGTCACGCTCAAAAAAGGGGAGTTTATGGTGCTGGATGCCGATGTCCCGCATCGGTTAATCGTTGAGCAGGCGGTCTCCTGCCGAATGCTGAATGTGGAGTTCGGGTTTATGGAAAGTGAAGGGAGGACGCTTTCTCTTAGGCAGATTGCCGGTGAGGAGCAAGAGGTGTCTTTTCTCCTGAATCGGCCGTTTCCCTACTTGGTGCTAGCGGATAAGGAGGAGGTATATCCGGTGCTCAAGAGCCTCGTGCTTGAACTCGATCAGAGAGGGACCGAGGGCAGAATGATGACGCATATGCTGTTTATTCAATTGCTTGTATGCATTGCCCGTCTGTATGAAGAAAGGGAACGCAGCGAAGTGCAGCAGAGCGAGTTCTATATTAAACGAAGTGTCGATTTCTTGCATCAGAACTATGACCGCAATATTCAGGTGAAGGACGTTGCCGCCGAGGTGAATCTGCATCCCGGCTACTTGCATCGGGTATTTCGCAGAGGAACGGGCAGGACAATCACCGAGTATCTGACCATGATTCGCATGGAAAAGGCCAAAATGCTGCTGGAGCAGACGGATATCCCCATACATGAAATATCGGATTATGTGGGTGTTGGCAGCCGGCAGTATTTCCATATGTTGTTCAAGAAGTATACGGGAACCACGCCGGTGGAATATCGGCTGCGGAAGGACCGGAATGCCTGGAAATATGGTGATCCGGATGCCGTAGCAGATAAGAAGTGAGGATTTTTGACTCGGAAGAGTTCAAGAGGTCATGATTTTGATAACGCTTTCTACCGCTCGATTGCTACAATAACTACAATCTAATTTGCAGCTAGGGAGTGGATAGAATGTCATTTAAGGTTGCTTTTATCGGAGCGGGAAGCATCGGTTTTACCCGGGGAATTCTGCGTGACTTGTTGACTGTACCGGAGTTCAGGGATATCGAGGTTGCTTTCACCGACATCAGCCAGCATAACCTGGATATGGTCACGGAATTGTGTCAGCGGGACATTACCGAGAATGGACTGTCGATTGCAATCCAGTCCACCACGGATCGAAGACAAGCCCTGCAGGATGCCAAATATGTCATCTGCACCATTCGCGTGGGCGGACTGGAGGCATTCCGTACGGATGTGGACATTCCGCTGAAATATGGCATCGATCAATGCGTGGGCGACACGCTCTGTGCAGGCGGCATTATGTATGGCCAGCGGGGAATCCCCGAGATGCTGAACATTTGCCGGGATATTCGCGAGGTGTGCGCACCTGACGTTCTGCTATTGAACTATTCGAATCCGATGGCCATGCTGACATGGGCATGCAATCAGTATGGCGGCGTGCGGACGATTGGTTTATGCCATGGCGTGCAGCATGGGCATCATCAGATCGCCGAGGTGTATGGCTTGAAAAAACAAGAGGTCGATATTGTCTGTGCCGGGATTAATCATCAGACTTGGTATATTCAAGCCTCACATCAAGGCAAGGACTTGACGGCTGGGCTGCTGGAGGCATTTGAACGACATTCGGAGTACAGCAGGACAGAGAAGGTTCGCATCGATATGCTGCGGCGTTTCGGATATTACAGCACCGAATCCAACGGCCATCTAAGCGAATATGTTCCTTGGTACCGTAAACGGCCGGAGGAAATTACGGAGTGGATTGACCTCAGCAGCTGGATCAATGGAGAGACGGGCGGATATTTGCGAGTCTGTACCGAGGGACGCAACTGGTTCGAGACCGATTTCCCGAACTGGATGAAAGATCCGGCTATGGAATACACGCCGGAGCAACGGGGAGAGGAGCACGGCTCCTACATTATTGAAGGTTTGGAGACCGGCCGGGTATACCGGGGACATTTTAATGTCGTGAATGAAGGCATTATCGCAAATCTGCCGGAAGATGCCATCATTGAGGCGCCGGGTTACGTCGACCGCAACGGCATTTCCATGCCGCATGTAGGGAGTTTACCGTTAGGGCCGGCTGCGGTGTGCAACGCAAGCATATCCGTTCAACGGCTGGCGGTTGAAGCGGCGGTTCATGGAGATGACAAGCTGCTTCGTCAGGCATTTATGATGGATCCGCTGGTCGGAGCGGTATGTAATCCGAAGGAAATCTGGCAGCTGGTTGATGAAATGCTGGTAGCCGGTGAAGCATGGCTTCCTCAGTACGCGGCTTCGATCGCCGATGCGAAGGTACGTCTAACAGCGGGCAATCTGATCCCTACCCGTCCATATGAAGGAGCCGCCAGACTCAAGGTGAAGACGGTGGAGGAGATGCAGCTCGATCGGGAGAAGGCAAACAAAAACGCAGGTGAATCCGACAAAGGGAAGGATCGCGAAAAAGGGTAAACCGGTTGCACATTAACGAAGGTATCAAACAATAGAAATACTTAGAGTTTCATAAATGCGTATTAAACAAACACTTTGGGCGTGGATGGTATAACGGACAAAAATCCGCTATAATCCCTCTGCCAGAAGTGTTTTTTTCTGGATTCCGTTCATCTTTTACCTGCATATACTACGAATACCTAGATACAAATTCGGATGGACAATCCCTGACCTTAGACAGGTACACAGTTTGGGTAAAAATGGTTACAATTCAATTAGATAGGCAAAGTTCACCATTAAGGAGGCATGGGGATGATTATTGGGGTTCCCAAAGAAATCAAAAATAACGAAAGCCGCGTAGGCATGACGCCGGGTACGGTCGTCAGCTTCAGAAATGCCGGGCACGAAGTTCTCGTACAATCCGGTGCCGGCCTTGGGATCGGTTTTACGGATGAAGCATATAGAGCGGCTGGAGCCAAGGTGGTTGCAACGGCTGCCGAAGCGTGGAAAGCCGAGATGGTTGTGAAGGTGAAAGAACCCCTGCAAGAGGAATATGAATACTTTCAAGAGGAAATGATCCTATACACGTATCTGCACCTGGCCCCCGAGCCGGAACTGACCAAAGCGCTCGTTGACCGTAAGGTGAGTGCCGTTGCTTATGAAACGATACAATTGACGGATGGCAGCTTGCCGCTGCTGACACCGATGAGTGAAGTGGCAGGTAGAATGTCCATTCAAATCGGGGCGCATTTCCTGGAAAAAGCGCACGGCGGCAAGGGTGTCCTTCTAAGCGGCGTACCGGGCGTCGCACCGGGTAAGGTCGCCGTTATCGGCGGCGGCATCGTTGGCACCAATGCGGCAAGGATTGCGCTGGGGCTCGGGGCGGACGTCAGCATCCTCGATATTAATCCCGGCCGACTTCGTCAACTGGATGATCTTTTCCAGGGGCGGGTCAAAACGATCATGTCCGATCCGTATCACATTGCGGAAACGGTGAAGGCCGCCGACCTTGTCGTGGGTGCGGTATTGATTCCCGGTGCACGGGCCCCGCGCCTCGTAACGGAAGAGATGGTAAAAGAGATGAGTCCGGGATCGGTCATCGTGGATGTGGCGATTGATCAAGGAGGCTCCATTGAGACGATCGACCGGATCACCACGCATGACAACCCGACCTATGAAAAGCATGGTGTTATCCATTATGCTGTAGCCAACATGCCGGGCGCCGTAGCCAGAACCTCCACCATGGCACTGACCAATGTAACGGCACCCTATGGGTTGAGAATAGCAAGTAAAGGACTACGGACTGCCGCACGTCATGATAAAGCGCTTGCCAAGGGCATTAATGTCATCGACGGCAAGGTAACCTATGAAGCGGTTGCGGCGGCTCATGGTTATGCGTATACCAGCATTGACGATTATTTGCTGGCATAGAGATAACAAGTTTAAAGCATGTAGAGCCATTTTTCAAAAATTCGACATGATACCGGGGGTTATGACGTAAACCTTGGGGGCTTTCGTTGGCCAGCATGGACAAAGTTGAAAAATGGCTTTTTTATGTTCCTACCATGTTTGATGGCATCTTGCACCGAGGTCACCTTCGCCTAGGTCAACATAAACAGGAGCTTATGCAGTTCCTTTTCCTCCAAATGCCTCCACTCACCCCGTTCCAGTTGATCCAGCGTAATATTCATAATTCGGACACGCTCCAGCTTCAGCACTCTGTACCCCAAGGCTTTACACATTCTGCGGATTTGCAGATTAAGGCCCTGTGTCAAAATGATACGAAATACATCTTCGCTTTGCCTGTAAACCGTGCATGGTTTGGTTACTACGTTCAGGATTTCAACACCTTGAGACATCGCTTGCATAAATTCGTCCGTAACGGGTTTGTCCACGGTCACCACATATTCTTTCTCATGATTATGTTCCGAACGCATCATTTTGTTCACAATATCTCCGTCATTCGTAAGCAAAATCAAACCTTCAGAGGCTTTATCCAGCCTACCAATGGCAAATATGCGCGATGGATAGTTAACAAACTGAATAATGTTTCCCGCCACATGTTCTGCTGCCGTACAGACAATACCGATGGGTTTATTGAGAGCCAGGTAAACCGCCTCGCTATCATGATGAGGAATTTCCTTCCCATCTATCAATACGAGATCGTGCAGTTCAACATCCGCCCCTTTTTCACACACCTTGCCATTGATCGTAATCCGTCCGGCCGCAATCAATCGGTTGGTTTCTCTGCGCGAGCAAAATCCCGTTTCACTTATATATTTGTTAATTCGCATGCTCCACCGCTTCTCATGTGTAATATTGCCACAGGTTCATTTAGTTAGCTCCTCTTCTCATTTCCTCCTCTGGCGGATTGAAGTGGTAACCGGGGAGCAAGCGAGCCTAGTAAAAATCCTGCGACATGTTCTCTTCGTCTGCAACAGCCTGTATCTCCTCCGAACCGATGCTGATGAAGCGGTAGCCGTCCGCTGCCTGCTTCTTCAGCGCTCGTTCTTTGATGAACTTGGGGCTGGCTTCGCCGCCGTCTTCGTCATACACGAGCAGAATGCCATCAGTTTTGCGGAGAAGCAAATCGTCTCTGGCCGTAAATTGCCACGGCCCCTGATAAGGGCTCTTACTGACAGGCGCATAGAAGTCTACCCCCTTCATCACTTCCTGAAAATAAGCTTTTTTATCCTCATTCCATTGCTCCTCGGGATTCTGGTAGGCCGTCAGAATGGAGCATTTCAGGTCGGGGTATTGGGACTTTAGTTCGATAGCCGCTTCAATGGCCCACAGGTCCACGCCATATTGGCCGGGAGTGATGACCCACTGGAGGCCTTCCTCAAGCAGCGGAACCAAGCGGTTGGCAATTGCTTTGCGTATATAAGGTATGCCTTGGTGTTTGTTGTTGTAAATACCGAGCTCGTGGGCCCGATATCCGGTAATCAGAAGGTTTTCCAATCGAGCACGCTCCCTGACAAGAATTAGGTCTAGTGTACCTTTTTCGGAAATTTTGATCAATCGATGTTACAAATCGTATAGAATGGGTAAGTAACCCGGAATACATATTTTAGGAGGAAATTCGATTGAAGAAGTGGACAGCAGTATTACTAGGGGCAATTTTGGTTATGAGCATGACAGCATGCGGCAAGGACAACAAAGCAGCAGACGACGCTGCAACGCCGCCGGCAACGGAACAAGGGACGACTCCTTCGACAGAGACGCCGCCAGCTAAAGAAGAACCGAAGGAGGATGCTCTTCCAACTGCTGACGAGCTTCTTCAGAAATCGGCTGAAGCTTCCCAGAATTTGAAGAGCTTTGCGATGAAAGCCGATGTCAAGCAGCATATCGTGATTGAAGGCGAAGAGAAGCAGGAGCAAGACGTCAATATGTCGCTTGATTCGGAACTTACGCTCGAGCCGGTGGAGATGATGCAGAACGTTGTGATGGATTCTCCGGAAGGCAAGGTCGAGATGAAGCAGTATATAACGGAAGACGGCATTTACATGCTTATGGATGGTCAATGGATGCAGGTTCCGAAGGAATCGGAGCAGGAGATCCGCGACAGCCTGGATATGAGCAGTGCGAGTCCAGAGCAGCAGGTAGAGCAGTTCAAGACCCTCGCTAAGGACTTCAAAGTAACGGAGGACGGAGACACATACGTCCTGACGGCGGATGTTTCCGGCGACAATCTGAAGGAGCTTGCCAAGTCCATGATGAGCCAAGCGGGCAACGATCCGCAGATGGAAGCCATGATGGATCAAATGGATATCAAGAGCATTCATATTATCTATGGCGTACAGAAGGAGTCTTACCTGCCGGTAACAACCGATTTGGACATGGTAATGGCAATGGATGCCGAAGGTCAGAAGGTATCCTTGGATATGAAAATGAAGAGCGCCTACTCCAAGCATAACGAAATCAGCAAGATTGAAGTGCCGAAGGAAGCATTGAACGCGGATTAATGCTGTTTGGGTGATGAAATAAGCGGAATATGAAATGATTGATATTCCTCATGAAGAGGCTGCCTCGGTTCTGTAGATGTTCTACAGACCGAGGCAGCCTTATTTGATGGAATCAATTTCATTTCAACGGGTAGGGTCAAGGCAACGGCTTCCTCCGTTGTTTGACTAGGAGGCTTGCCGTGAGGCGTGCTTGAGTTAACAGTCAGCGGCATGTATCTTTAGGCACCGCCAAATTTATGGTTTAGCAACTTCGACAATGACGCTGCCGAACAATTGACCGTTGATCGAGACCATGATGCGCCACAGTCCAGGCGAAGGAAGTGACATCGTTGTCGGCAATGAGGCATCGGCACCATTATGAGGATAAGGAGTGACGCGAGATTTAAATACATCGATGATCTTTGACGAATTTTGTTTCACGGCGGTGATGACCAGATCCCCCGTTAATTCCTCTTTGCTTCCCCAAAAGTGCCACATATATTTATTGGGGTGACCTGCGATAAACCCAGGATCAATAAAGCCGAGATGTCCCTTAATGCCGGTCATTTCAGTGGGAGGAAACTGGGAGGACAGCATCGCCTCCACCGGGTCTTCAGAAGCAGCCGAAACGAAGCTCGGGCTCGGCTCCCAGCTGCTGTCCGGCACATCAATCACGATATCGCCGTATTTCTCCTGATCCACCATCACGTCGAATCGCCATAACCCGGAGAGCGGCAGGGCAAAGCGGGAAGAGACTCGGGTGAAGTTATCGTAAGCCATATCGGAGGTAATCTCCGTCTCGGCAAGCTCTTCAAGGGTAGTTCCCGTATCCCGGTGTACGGCGGTTATGCGGATCGTTTTCCCTTCAAGGGCTTGAATTGGGGTTAACAGATTCCACCAGGCACCGGCCGGAGAACCCGCGGTAAAATCACCACCCTGGACCGCCTGAAGTTTATCTACTCCATTCTCCGTGTATACGTTGCGGGGAGTCCATTTGGCTGCGTACCCCCAGCCCTGGCTGGGGATCATCCGTTGAAGCGCAGGGGACTCACGCCATCCCCATACCGCCGCTAGAAGAAGAATCATGAATGCACTTACGCTTATAACACGCAGACGCGTTGGAGACCTCCGTTTGTTTCGGCCCTTCTTTACAGAGCCGTTAGCGGCACTGTTCAATACACTGGATTTCATCTTCTCGGTAAACATCGGCTCATTGAATGGAGAAGAAGCGAGTCCCTGTATCCAATCCGGCTGCGGCTCTTGTTCGGTCTTCACTGGACATCCTCTCCTTTCAACATCTTTTCCATTCGGGCGCGAGCCCGGTGCAGTCTGGATTTGATTGTTCCTTCGGATATGCCGAGCAGTTCCGCCATTTCTTTTCGCGGCAGCTGATAATGGGATTCCAGGATAAGCACCTCCCGGTATTTGGGCGGCAGCTCCATCACGTACTTCCAAATCTGCGAGACGGCAGCAGCATCCATAAACTCTGTTTCGGCAGAGGGTTTAGTCTGTTTGGAGGCGATCCAGCCGGTTAGAGATACCCTTGTCATAAAGGGAGTTTTGAGATAGTTCAGGGACAGGTTGCGGGTGATGGTGAACAGCCATGTTTTGACAGAGCTCCGGCCCTGAAAATCATTCCAGTGCTTAAATGCTCTCAAGAACACGTCCTGACTGATATCATCAGCCGCATCTTTGCGTTTTGTTAGGAAGAACGCATAGTTCCACACGTCCTGGCCGAAGGACTCCATTAAATCGCTCAGCACCGTGCTTGCTTCATTTACGGCCACCATTTGTTTCAGGTACTCCAATCGCATCACCTCGAATATTAGACAATTGAACAAAGGATCGGTTCCCGGATTCCCCCGAAAATTTGAAACAATTTAACGTGCAAATCGTTGTAATGAATAACAGGTATGCAGGGAATCGAGGAAGGGGAGAAGGCGTATGCATTTATATTTTAAGGATAACTTTTTTAGCTCGGGTATAACAGATATTATGGATAGGGAAGGCAGTGTAATAGGAAGTCTGGATTTGAAGAGCGCTTTCGGCTCCTCGCTGGACGTGTATAACGCTTCGGGAGATCCGGTATGCAGCGGCTCGTTTCGTTTCTTCTCCAACAAGTGGCATATCGTGAGCGGCAGCGGGGAAGAGCTGGGCGTGCTGCGTATGCGAATGAGCTTCTTTACGAAAAAATTCGAATACAACGCGGGATCGCGGGGCTTATATGGGATCACTTCGCCTGCCTTTTCCAATGAATATGAAATAACGGATGATGCCGGAAGGGGAATCGCCCATTTTTCCCGCATTAGCGGCTGGCTTCAGGCCGGGGCCTATCTGCTGCAGAATGAGAGCAACGTTCTCGGAGACTGGGAGCTCGTTACCGTGGTGATGGGCATTCACCAAATACGCAAACGCAACAACAGCGCTGCCGCATCGAGCTCTCATTAAATTCAGGACCCAGAATAAGACGATGATAGGAGGAGTCAGAATGAACGAAGTCAGCGATCATCTCGATTATGGATTGACTCTTGTATTTATCGGATTTAATCCTAGTTTGCGGTCGGGGGAAGTCGGACATCATTATGCGAACCCTCGCAACAATTTTTGGAGGATTCTGCATAAATCCGGTTTGACCCCTCGCTTATATGATGCCTCGGAGGATAGGGAATTGCTTAAACTGGGGTATGGGTTTACCAATATTGTGGCCAGGCCTACACGGGGGGCCGAAGACATTACCCGCGAAGAGTACAGACTCGGAAGAGAGACGCTGCGGGAGAAGCTGGCGGAGTACAGACCGGAGGTTGCTTGTTTTGTCGGCAAGGGCGTGTATACCGAATTCAGCGGTAAAGCCAAGGTGGATTGGGGAATTCAGCCGGACTCCGTCGTGGACGGCGTCCATGAGTTTGTAGCTCCTTCTTCCAGTGGACTGGTACGAATGCCAATGGATGAGATTATCGGAATTTATCGGCGATTGAATGATTTTATATCGAGGAATGAGTTCTAAATAAGGAAGCTGGACGAGAACCATTCATTGGGATAATGAAAAAGAGGAACATCCAGAAGACCCGGTTTGTCGGGTTCTTGGTGCTCCTCTTTTGAACATAAAATATATAAGCTTTCCGCGAAGCTAAATCTTCCGATCACGCAAGAAAACACTATACGCGGTTTGTTTTATGGGATCGAACCTCCATTGAGATATTTCATAAGAGGTAGGTTGCCGTATCATGGACTCTTCAGCAGCTCGGGATCGATCCGCGGCACAAGTCCTTCATCGGCTGCACGGTTCAGCAGGGCTGAAATCGCGGCATAGCCGTCTTCGCCCAGCTCTGCGGTAAACGGATTGACGTACAGGTCGATGTGGGCATCGGCGACATCCGGGTCCATTTCCTGAGCATGCTGGAGGACATAGGCCCGAGAGTCCTCGGGATGTTCCCAGGCATATTCGACAGAGGAGCGGATCCAGTTTGAGATGCTTGCCAAATCCAGCGACCTGCGGGCCACAATCGCTCCCAGAGGAATAGGCAGATTCGTATCGGATTCCCACCAGCTGCCCAGATCCGTCATCAGCTTCAATCCATAGGACGGATAGGTAAATCGTGCCTCGTGAATGACAAGCCCGGCATCGATCGCTCCATCCCGGACAGCCGGCATAATTTGATCGAACGGCATCACCACGATTTCGCCGAGTCCTCCAGGTACGTTCTGTGCAGCCCACAGACGGAACAACAGATAAGCTGTGGAGCGCTCACTCGGAACGGCTACCCGCCGGCCGGACAGCGCAGCCGGACTGTCCGGGGCCTTTCCGTCTGTCAGCTTGTCCGCCGTCAGAACGAGAGGCCCGCATCCGCGGCCAAGTGCTCCTCCGCAGGGCAGGAGGGCATATTCATCCAGCACCCAGGGCAGCGCGGCATAGGATATTTTTAAGATATCATGTTCTCGATCCTCGGCCGCCCAGTGATTGGTGATATCGATATCCGCGTAGGATACATCAAGCTCGGGGGCGCCCGGAATCCGTCCGTGAACCCAGGCATGAAATACAAATGTGTCGTTAGGGCAAGGGGAAAAAGCGATTTTCATCGTAGCACCTCCGGTAGTAATGAACTTGCGGTCTCAAGCGCCAGCAGCGCCTCCTTAATCTTCCATGTGCTGCGGTCTCGCGGTCCAACCTGATTGGATATGGAACGGATTTCGAGCACGGGCACACCGGCTGCAGCGGCAGCGGTGGCCACGCCGAATCCCTCCATCGCCTCGGCTGCGGCGTCCGGCACCCGATGGAGGAGGCGTGCAGCCGTAGCTGCTGTTCCCGTCGTGGTGGAGACCGTCAGCACAGGCCCGAGGGTTACGGACGCGCCGGCAATCTTTAAGGCCTCCGCAAGTTTGCGGGCAGAGGCTGGATCTGCCTGTACCCGATCCATTCCGAAGCCGAGCTCCTGGACGCTGCTGAAGCCGTCTTCGGTTTCCGAACCGAGATCAGCGGCAATGATGGTGTCCGCAATGACGATGGAACTAACCTCAGCCTGGCCGGCAAATCCTCCGGCGATACCTGCGCTGACAACAAAATCATAGGTGCTTTGAATCAGCTGGCGGGCAGTCGCAGCAGCGGTAGCCGCGGGACCGACTCCACCCGCGATCACATCAAATCCGTGTGCACCCTTAAGCCCGCGTTGCACGGCTTCTTTTTCGGCATTGACCGCCGTAACAATAAGCACGTGCTTGAAAGACGGGGCTGGCGAGTTATGTGACTCGGTTATATCCACCGAGTTGGATTGGGTATGTTTCTGCATGGTATTAATCTCCTTCTTGGCTGTAACGATAAACATCGCTATCCTTTTACGTTATAACGTTCTTGTGGCGATGTAAAGTCTCGTGCATGTTAAGCTTGGACTTTATGTGTAGCAGCAACTTTCCGATATAGAGTATAATGGACGGTAACTTACATACATCATGACTAGATTCGGAGGTTGGATAGCTTTGCGTAAGAAGGGTGCGAATGGACAAGAAAGCCGGGCTAGACTACTGATTGTCGCTGCCAATGAATTTGCAAAGTCAGGATACCATCAGACAAAGATCAGCACCATCGTTTCCCGGGCTGGATTGACGCAGCCGTCATTCTATTTGTATTTTGAGAGCAAAGAAGCGGTTTTCAAGGAGCTGGTGGAGAAATTTCGTTCTGAGCTCAAGATTCTGCTCGAGGACAGCAGAATGGAAAGCGGAATCGATGAGGATCATGTGACCGGTCGTTTGCAGAGTGTGCTGACGGGGCTGTTCGCGTTTCTTGGCAAAGACCCGGATCTGACACAAATCGGTTTTTTCATTGGGGATGACGCTGTCATCGTAAAATCTGAAATGGCAGCCATGATTGAGCAAAATCTGAAAGCTGAGCAGCGGGACGGGTACTTTGACGGTGATTCCGATATGCACATCGTTGCGGAGTGCTTGGTCGGTGTCATTGAAAGACTGACCTCCCAGCAGCTTCTGACAGGCAAGCGTACTCCTGAGGATCTTGCGCGTCACGTGGTGAGTTTATTTATGCACGGCATCAGCATTTATCCGGTTAAGTGGACTACATAAGGCAATGAAATTTAATGCATAAAAATAAGACAATTAAAATATCAGAAAACAGGCTGTGACACGGGTAGGGTTAACCGTGGACGGCCTGTTTTTTGCTGCTGACCAGAGCCAAATCCCAGCAAGCGTTTGATCTTTTTCAAAGAATTGCAGTATATTCATTATACGTTTATGTAACCGATTGCAACCGCAGATGACGAACGAAGGATCAAGGATCGGGGGACTTATTCATGAAGAAGATGATGCTGGTATACGGTGCGCTTCTATTGGCTTTTCTCACCTATGTGTTCATGTACAGGCTGGAGGACAAGCGTTCTTCGGCTTGGGAGGAGGGCGGCCTGCACGGCAGCATTGGGGAGAATTATGTCATGGTGACTTTTCAATCCGGCATGGAATATTGGAAAAATATTTTAAAGGGCTTCGAGGATGGAGGGGATGCTCTGGGCGTATCTGTTGATTACCGCGGCTCTACACAATATGACGTGGAGGAACAGATCACCGTTCTGGAACAAGTGATTGCCAAAAAGCCCGCCGGTATCGCCTTGTCGGCCATCGATTCCAAAGCACTGACGTCGACGATTAATAAAGCCGTGGAAGCCGGGATCCCCGTTGTGCTGTTCGATGCGGATGCACCTGACAGTAAGGCTTATTCTTTCCTGGCGACCAACAATTACAACGCTGGCGTTGCGGCCGCGGATAAAATGGCGCAGCTTCTCGGCCGGGAAGGGGAGATCGGGATTGTTACCCAGCCCGGGCAGCAGAATCATGATGACCGTTCCGAAGGCTTCAGAGACACTTTAGCGCAGCGATATCCGGGCATGTCCGTGGTGGAGATCAGGGAAGGCAAAGGGGATACCCTTGTTGCCAAAGAGGCTGCTGCCGACATGCTGGACAAGCACCCGGATCTCAAAGGGATCTTCGTAACGGAGGCCAGTGGCGGAATGGGCGTGGCAGATGCCGTTATCGGCGCAAATAAAACGAACCGGATTACCATTATCGGATTCGATACGAATAAAGGGACGCTGGACCGGATCTCTGATGGAACCATCGCGGCAACGATCGCCCAGGGAACGTGGAATATGGGCTATTGGTCGCTGCAGTATTTATTTCATCTGCATCATGGTCTTACCGTACCGGCCCCGACGCTCGGCAACGATGTGTCTCCGCTTCCCGTTAGGGTGGACACCGGGATCTCGATCGTGACCCGAGAGAATGTGAATGATTATTATGCAAAATAGAAACAGAGCGGAATCCTGGCGCGAAGGCATCTGGCGGTGGCTGCGGTTCGGGGATTTGCCGCTGAGATACAAGCTGGTCATCTTGTTCCTCATGGTTGGCATCCTGCCCTCAATCGCACTGGGCGTCCTCGTCAATTGGACGGTTAACCGCATTGTGGATCAGCAGGTAACCTCAAACACCATTCAATTAATCGGTAAGGTCAATCAGACCTTGGACAATGATATGGAGAATCTCCAGAATATTACGTATTTGATCGGATTTGACCCACGCACGGAGCGGTTTCTGCATGGGGAAATCCAAGGGGATAAGCCGGCCGCAGGGACCGAAGATACGGGGAATTCCGGCCCGCAGTCGTTCTCGGTGAAGCAGGACAATGAGGAAAATTACGAGATTAAGCGGTATCTTCAAGGCTTCACGACGCTGTACCCGGAAATCGCCTCCATTCTTCTGGTCAATCGTGATGGGGAATACATCAGTAACGAAATGTATGCACGCGGTCCTGCCACCTTGACGGAGGAAGCTTGGTACCATGAGGCTGTTTTAAATGAAGGTATCTTTACAGTGCTCGGCCATCCGGCAGACCGTAAGGTCACCACCCATGTTCATTACGGAAACGAAGAGCTGGTGTCGGTCGTTCGCTCGTTTGTGGATCCGGACACGAGAGAAGTAACCGGAGCGGTATTGATCGATTTGAAGCTGCGGGCAGTCGCGAGAGCGGTCCGGGATGTCACGCTTGGAAAAAGCGGGTATTTGATGGTGGCCGAGGCCGGCGGCTCCAGCATTTACACGCCGGAGGATGCCATCATCCCGTCCATCCCCCCTTCGTGGTTTCCGGACGAGGACAGCGGCGCCTTGATCCGTGAGGTGAACGGAGAGCGGCTGCAATTGATATACGGCACCTCCTCCTTTACCGGCTGGCGGACGATTGGCGTGTTTCCAACCAGCGAATCGGTGTATGAGGTTCGGGAGATTCGGTTTTATATGATTTGTTTCTTGTTTGTGGTGTGCTTGTTTGGCGTAGCTGCATCCTACACGCTTTCACAGTCGATATCCAGACCGATCTGGCAGCTCATGTCCTTCATGCAAAAAGCCGAATCCGGGGATTTGACGACCCGTTATTGGGGAAACCGGCAGGATGAGGTGGGCATGCTTGGACGCAGCTTTAACCGCATGCTTCTGCAGATCCGCAAGTTGATGAAGCTGAGCGAGCTGCGGGAGAAGCAGAAGCGCGAAGCGGAGCTGCGCAGCCTGCAGGCGCATATTAAGCCGCATTTTCTGTATAACACGCTGGATACGATCCATTGGATGGCCCGCAAGAAAGGAGCGGACGATGTATCGGATCTGGTGGAATCCTTGTCGCGGCTGTTTCGAATCGGGCTCAGCAAAGGGGATGATATCATTCCCATGTCCGACGAATGGATGCATATCAGCAGTTACCTGCAGATACAGAAGACGCGTTACCGGGACAGGCTGCAGGTTGAGATGGAGCTTTCGCCTGAGGCTGAGAAATTGTACGTGCTGAAGCTCCTTCTGCAGCCGGTGGTGGAAAACGCGATATACCACGGCATTAAGGCCCGCAGGGGGCCTGGGCGCATTGTCATCAAAGCCCAGGTGAACGGAGATGTTCTTCTCCTAGGCGTCCAGGATAATGGGGCCGGCATGTCTTCTGAGCGGCTGGAGGCGCTTCGCAAACAGCTTGCCGACCCGGTAGCGGCCATGGAGACGACACCGGGAGAAAGGGTAGGCGAAAGCCGCAGCTACGGCATGCTGAATGTACAGGCTCGTATCAAGCTAACGTTTGGCGATGAGTACGGAATCGCAATTGACAGTATAGAGAACGAGGGAACCACGGTAATGATTACGCATCCGCTGCTGCATACCGGCCCTTCGTCCTCCGATGATGATAGGAGAGACAGGCTATGAATAAAGCGTATCAAGTCCTGATTGCTGACGATGAACCGATTATCCGCGAAGGTATTCGGGATGCGGTGGATTGGGAGGCACTTGGCATGGAGGTGGCTGCCGAAGCGGAGGATGGCGAGGAAGCGCTGGAGCTTGCGCTCAGCCGGCCGATCGACATTATGCTGGTCGATATGAATATGCCGTTCCTGGATGGCATCGGGCTCATGAAGCGGATGAAGGAAGAACGTCCCGAATGCCGGTTCGTCATTATTACTGGCCATGACGAATTTGCTTATGCGCAGGAAGCGATCCGGCTCGGGGTTAAGGATTATATATTAAAGCCGGTGAATGCGGATCACCTGATTCGAGTGCTTGGAAGCGTAAGGGATGAACTGAATGACCGGCAAATCCAGGAGAGTTATCTGAAGAAGGCCTCCGAGCAAATCGAGAAGAATATTCCGCTGCTGCGGGAACGATTCTGCTTGGAATGGATGCATGGTCTTCTGGATGAGGAGGAGGCGCTGGAGCAGCTGGAGTTTCTCGGGCTTCCTCCTAGTAAGCCTACTCAGGTCGGCATCGCCAGATGGCCGGAGATAACGGCTCCGCAGCCTTTGATGAAGGAAAGCGACCGGCAGCTGTATCTGTTCGCGATGGAGAATATCATTTCCGAGCTGATCCATCCCGCTCCTTGTGTTTTGTTCCGTGATCATACAGGATGGATCGGCATCTGTTTATGGGGTAAGACGGATGTGGAAATCGCAGCCGATGCCGAGCAATCCATTCAGAAGTACTTGAAGCTGACTGTCAACGTTCATATGGAGTTTGTATCGGAAGGAGCGGGGGCGGTTGCTGCAGCCTATGAGGCCTGCCGGGATGGGGTGTTTAAGGATGCGCAGCTGTCTCCGTTAGTACGGCGGGCCCGGCAGCTCATCCAGGAGCAGTATGCCGTTCGGGAGCTGACGCTGGAATCGTTTGCCCAGGCGCTGCAGGTTTCGCCAGTCTATCTGAGCCGAACGCTAAAGAAAGAACTGGGCACGTCCTTTATTACACTTATGACCCAGACGCGGATTCAAAAGGCGATCCAGCTGCTTAATTCCACCGATCTGAGTATCCTGGATATCGCGGAGCGGGTGGGATATGACAGTCAGCATTATTTCAGCACGGCTTTTAAGAAGGTGATGGGGGTATCGCCAAACCGGTACCGCAAAGGGGCGACGGTTCAGGAAGAGTAGGTGGTTGAGCGAGGATCTTGAAGTGGGGCGATGGTGAAAACAATGTCTGGACCTTCTCCTGGAGCTTCGCTTTGTGCTTGACGACCGCTTTGCCCCAGACGAACGTACAGCGGTTGGCATTCGCTTTGATCTTGGTGCCGTCCACAAAGTAATGTTCCAATTTGACGTAATTCTCCTGGGCGAGAAACTGAAGCAAGCTCGTGAAGATCTTCTCCAGTACGTCTTTCATAGGTATATTGAATGTACACAAGAAACCGTTCCTTTCGTAAATGGTTTGGGTGACACCTCCATTTACCAAGGAACGGTTTCTTTGCGTCTAAAAAAGTAAGCAATCTGCACGGCGTAGCGGAGAGGACAAATCGATTCCGGACAAGCGTCAGCGCTAGCCTTTGCCTCCACATTTCGTCCTTGCTCAGAACCATTCCATGAAATGTGTGGGCAACAGCGATGGTAGGAACGATTCGTACATGGAGCGTCTTCTAACAGCAACCAAGGGGGCCTCCCGCAAGATCTAAGATCTTTTGGGACTCCCCCTTTTGGATGCCGGCAACCGCTTGGGGCATGGTGTGAACGGAGCCGGAAAGTTATGCAGCCCTGTACATATCGCGTGAATCCCAGAACAACAAAAGTATGAAAATTATAAAAAAGGTTGTTTTCGTGGAAAGACCCCTCCACCCGATGGGAGGTATCCTTTTTAGTACAGAGAGGCTTTTCGAACCCTTCGGTTGTAAGCGCTCTCGATTCCATTTTTCGGAAAGGGGAACTACCGATGAAGAGAGGATTGCCAGGATTGCTGATCGCGGTGCTGCTCTTGGCCCTGACGGCCTGCAACCTTGCCGAAAGCCAAACCGGCGATGCTGAGAAGGGATACGTCGGCCTTGCGATGCCAACGAAATCATCCGAACGCTGGGTGGCTGACGGGAAGAACATGGAGCGGCTGTTTCAGGAAAAAGGGTACAAAACCGACCTTCAATTCGCCGAGGACGTGATTGAAAACCAGATTTCCCAAATCGAGAACATGATCACGAAAGGGGTCGACGTGATCGTCATCGCTTCCATCGACGGAAATACGCTGACCGACGTGATCAAGAAGGCTCATGATCAGGGAATCAAGGTTATCGCATACGACCGGTTGATTCGCAACACCGAGCATTTGAGTTATTATGCCACTTTCGACAACTTCCAGGTCGGCGTTCAGCAAGCCTCCTATATTGAAGAGAAGCTTGGCCTGAAGGAAGGGAAGGGGCCGTTCAATATCGAGCTGTTCGGCGGATCGCCGGACGATAACAATGCTTACTTCTTCTATGACGGCGCGATGTCCGTGCTAAAGCCTTATATGGATTCGGGCAAGCTTGTGGTTCGGAGCAAGCAGACCACGATGGCCCAGATTGCGACCCTGCGCTGGGACGGCGCCCTCGCCCAGTCGCGGATGGATAACCTGATTAGCGCCAACTATTCCAGCGAAAATCTGGATGCGGTGCTGTCTCCATACGATGGGATCAGCATCGGCATCATCTCCTCGCTCAAGGGCGTAGGCTACGGGACGGCAGGCAAACCGCTGCCGATCATCACGGGTCAGGATGCGGAGCTTGCTTCCATTAAATCGATCGTGGCCGGTGAGCAAACCCAGACGGTGTTCAAGGACACGCGCCAGCTCGCCGAGCAGGCGGTGAAGATGGCGGAGAGCGTGCTGAAGGGAGAAGAGGCCGAGGTGAACGATACCGAATCGTACGACAACGGCATCAAGGTCGTGCCTGCCTATTTGCTCCCCCCGGTATCCGTTGATGCTTCCAACGTGGAGAAAGAGGTTGTGGAGACGGGCTATTATTCCAAGGAAGAAATCGGATTGAAATAGTCTTAAGCAGCGAACACGAAACGATAGGAAGGTGAAGCCAGATGTCAGAGTACATTCTTGAAATGCGGAACATTACGAAAGCGTTTCCCGGGGTAAAGGCGCTGGACCAGGTGAATCTGAAGGTTCGCGAGGGCGAAATCCACTCCCTGTGCGGGGAGAACGGAGCAGGCAAATCCACGCTGATGAAAGTGCTGAGCGGCGTGTATCCTTACGGCACCTATGAGGGGGATATTCTGTTCAAAGGCAGCGTCTGTGAATTTAAAAACATCAAGCAAAGCGAAGACCTGGGCATCGTCATCATCCATCAGGAGCTTGCGCTGATTCCTTATTTGTCGATAGCCGAGAACATTTATTTGGGGAACGAGCGTGCCGAGAAGGGCATCATGAACTGGAATGAGACAATGCTGGGAGCCAAAGAGCTGCTGGATAAGGTGGGGCTCAGCGAGAACCCGAACACGCAGGTCGGCAGCATCGGCGTCGGCAAGCAGCAGTTGGTCGAAATTGCGAAGGCCTTATCCAAGAAGGTAAAGCTGCTTATTCTGGACGAACCGACGGCGGCGCTCAATGAGGACGACAGCGAGAATTTGCTGGAGCTGATGCTGGAGTTCAAGAAGCAGGGAATTTCCTGTATCCTGATCTCCCATAAATTGAACGAGGTGTCGAAGGTATCGGATTCCATTACGATTCTGCGCGACGGCCAGACCATTGAAACGCTGGATATGAGAGGCGGCGAGGTGAACGAGGACCGGATCATCCGCGGCATGGTTGGCCGGGATTTGACGAACCGCTACCCGGAGCGGACCCCGAAGATCGGGGAGATCATCCTGGAGATTAAGGATTGGACGGTATATCACGAGCTGCAAGCAGGCCGAAAAGTCATTGACAACGTGAGCATGAATATCCGCCGGGGGGAAGTTGTGGGCATTGCCGGGCTGATGGGTTCCGGCCGAACCGAGCTGGCGATGAGTATTTTCGGTAAAGCTTATGGCCGGAATATTACCGGAACGCTCCGGAAAGACGGGAAGGAAATCCGGAATCAATCCATCACCGAGGCCATTGATAACGGCTTTGCTTACGTGACCGAGGACCGCAAGGAATACGGGCTGATCCTCATGGACGATATCAAGCGCAACATCTCGCTTACCGGACTGTCCAAGCTGGCGAAGAACATGGTCATTGATGATCGGGAAGAAATTCTCGTTGCGGAGGATATGCGGAAGAAGCTTAAGATCAAAACGCCGAACATTCTCCAGAAGACGGGGAACCTCAGCGGGGGGAATCAGCAGAAGGTTGTGCTGAGTAAATGGATCTACGCCGAGCCGGACATTCTGATTCTGGATGAGCCGACGCGGGGGATTGACGTTGGGGCCAAATATGAAATATACGCGATCATTAACCAGCTGGCGGATGAGGGGAAGGCTGTGCTTGTCATTTCCTCGGAGCTGCCGGAGATTATAGGGATCTGCGACCGGATTTATGTCATGAGCGCGGGACGGATGACCGGAGAAGTTAGCAGAGAGCAGGCTTCGCAGGAAACCTTGATGAGATACATGACCAAGAATGGAGGGGCTTAAGCATGGAGACACTCAAAAAAATGTTTAAAAACAACATCCGCCAATACGGGATGATCATCGCCCTTGTTGTCATTATGATATTTTTCCAGATTATTACGGGAGGGCTGCTGCTGGAGCCAATCAACATCACGAATCTGATTCTCCAGAACAGCTACATCCTCGTACTGGCGATCGGCATGGTGCTTGTTATCATTACGGGTCATATTGATTTGTCGGTCGGTTCGGTGGCCGCCTTCGTCGGCGCTGTGGCAGCGATCATGATGGTCGATATGCAGCTGCATCCGGTCATTGCCGTCATCGTATCCTTGATCGTCGGCGGTCTGATCGGTGCTTGGCAGGGTTTCTGGGTGGCTTATGTGAGGATACCGGCCTTTATCGTAACCCTTGCGGGCATGCTCTTGTTCCGCGGTCTAACCATGATCGTACTGGAGGGTCAATCCATTGCGCCGTTTCCGGGAGGCTTTCAGAAGCTGAGCTCCGGCTTTATTCCGGACTTCGGCAACACCGGCACCAATCTGATCGCCATTCTGGCGGGTATCGTCTTTACGGTTATTTTCCTGATCAATGAGCTTCGCGAGCGAAAGTCGCATAAAAAATACAACTTCGAAGTTCTGCCAAGCGGCTTGTTCCTCCTGAAGCTGGTGCTCATCGCAGCGGTGATCAATGCCTTTACGTTCATGCTGGCCAGTTACGCCGGTCTCCCGAACATTCTGATTCTGCTGCTGGTGCTCATTATCATCTATTCCTTCGTGATGAACAAAACCGTGATGGGCCGTCATATTTATGCGCTTGGCGGCAACGAGAAAGCGGCGGCGCTGTCCGGCGTGAAAACCAAGAAGGTCACGTTCTGGGTATTCGTCAATATGGGTGTCATGGCAGCGATCTCCGGTTTGATTTTTGCCGCCCGCTTGAACGCGGCGACGCCGAGAGCCGGTACGAACTTTGAGCTGGATGCCATCGCGGCGAGCTTCATCGGCGGCGCTTCGGCTACCGGCGGGATCGGTACGGTCTTCGGCGCGATCATCGGCGGTCTCGTCATGGGCGTCCTCAATAACGGGATGTCGCTCGTAGGCCTCGGCATCGACTGGCAGCAAGGCATCAAGGGTTTGGTTCTCCTCGCGGCAGTAGCCTTCGATATTTATAATAAGAAGAAGAGCAGCGCCGCTTAATTTAAACGATGGCGTTAGATAATAAAATGGCTGACTCCCGGGTAGATGTTGCTACCCGTGGATCAGCCATTTTGACGTACATATTACATTTTGATCGTAACTTTTCGGGTGATCAGCCGAATCAGAAGAAGTGCAATCAGGATGACGGCCACGGAGCCTGCTAGAGAGACCGGCAGCGTGACGGAAAAGGCTGTCGTGACCGGCAGCCACTGTTCCCATATGGAAGCCAGCTCGAATTGCCACAAAGCATCCATGAAGCCGATCAACACGAGGGCTACGGCGATCCATCCCAAGCCGCGGATCCAGCCAAACCGGTAAAATCCGGATCCGATCATCCATCCCATCAAATAGTAGATAAAGATTTGGACGCCATAGGAGACAAGTATCAGCAGCCAGTTGTTATCGAACTTCTGCAGCAGCAAGGTGCTGCCGGCATCATGGGAGGTAAGCATCCCGATGATCCAATTGACCAGACCCACTACGACTGGAAAGGCCAATGACAGATAGACGGCCGCCAAGGCGGCTCCATTAAAGAAATCCCGGCGCGTAATCCCGTGTCTTACATAATAGCTTAGAAAGCCGTAGGCCGAAATGATGCCGATGACGAGCATAAATCCTTTGGTTGAGCGGTAAACGATGGAGAAGAAGTCCTCCTCTGCTATTCCTGCGCGAACATTGACACCCATGCTGCTGCCGATGCCGACCCCAATATAGATCATCAGCAGCACAATCGCTAGAAATCCTAAGGCCCAGCTGCCTTGCTGAATAAACATGTCCGTCGATACCCTGGTTACGGCCGATGACGTCTTTTTCATGCGGAATATTCCTCCCCCGTCAGATGGATAAACAAGTCCTGGAGCGAGATCGGACCGATCTCAAGCCCTGCCCGAAGCGCGGCTGATTGAGATGCCTCGCTCAGTTCCCCATAGACCATAACGGCCTTGGTGGAACCGAGCTGCTGTACGTTGAGCACCTTCATCCCCTGGATGAATTCATCTACCTTTGCCGCCGGGCCCGTAATGGATACTCCCCGGGATGTGAGGCTTTCATAATCGTCTTGCAGCACGAACCGGCCCTTGTGAATGATAATGACTTCTTCAAACAGATAATCCATCTCCGATACCAGGTGGGTGGAAAGAATGAACGTACGGGGATGGCGCTCCTGGTCCTCCAGCAGCTCCCGGTAAAAAATTTCGCGTGACGGCGCATCCATGCCGAGATAAGCTTCATCCAGAATGGTAACCGGCGACCGGCTGGCGAGACCGATACATACGTTATAAGCGGACTGCATGCCTTTGGAGAGTTCCTTCAGCTGTTTATCCAAGGGCAAATTGAATTTGCGTGCAAGCTCAAGGGCATATCGGGTATCGAAATGGGGCCGGTGCCTGGCTACCGATTCAATCGCTGCCTTGACCTTGTCGGTCTCGTCTTTATAGTCGATATCGTAGATGAAGGAGACCTCCTTCATGATTTTTGCATTTTCGAACGGCTGCTCACCGCCGACCGTAACCGATCCCGATGAGGGTTCACGAAATGAAGCAAGAACAGACAGAAGCGAGGTTTTGCCTGCTCCGTTCCGCCCTAAGAGACCATAAATTTTGCCGGCCGGGAGATGAAGCGAAACATTGTGGACGGCTTCGAGGTCACCATATACCACAGATAGGCGGTCAAACTGAATATCAAGATTCATGGACGTCACTTCCTTTTAACTGGGTTATGATTTGAAAAAGCTCATCCGTGGACAAACCGAGTTTGTCCGCTTCTTGTACCATAGGCACCACATAATGTTCCGCAAATGCACTCTTTCGGGTCCGGAGCAGCATTTCCTTGGCCCCCTCTGCAACAAACATGCCGACACCTCGCTTTTTATAGATGAGTCCGGCATCAACCAGCAGGTTGATGCCCTTTAACACCGTGATGTGATTGATTTTGTAAAATTGGGACAGCTGCGTCGTGGAAGGAACCTGTTCACCTTCAAGCAGTAGATCATTGACGATCTGGTCCTCGATCTTCTCCTTGATCTGGATGAACAGGGGCTTATTATCTGGATGCATGGTACCGCTCAATAAGAATCACCGCCTTACCTTCATTGTCCTGCTAAGGTTATATGCTTATATATATGACTATATAACCAAAAGGTGAATGGAATGTCAAGCATTTGGTTGTTTGGCACGAATCCATCAAGACGCTTTTGCAGAGAACAACGATAAAAAAGGCCAACCAGGCATGATCTGGTTGACCTCATCTACACGCGGATGCGTATAAGTCATATTCTTGAGTATAACTAGAGTATGCGAACCTCGATACTCCATAAAACATGACGCGTAATACCAAAATTCCAGTAATTTTTACGGACTCAGTATACGTTATTTCGTTAAAAACAGACGCTCTTCTCTCCGTAACGGACAGGGGATCTCTTATTTACGGTTATAAGAGGAGATAAACTATATTTTTATTAGAATCGTGACTTTGGTGTCCGTTATATTCTGAGAATAAGGCTTAAGTCGTAAATAACGTCGATGGTGTCCGTTAATGTTCTATATATGGGATTCGGCTGCGCTTAACTGGATATACCATAACCTTCTTCAAATTGCTATAGCATCTCACTTTGCTTCCGAATACTCGGAAGCGTCCATGGGAGGGAGCTTTCCTCGTTTCAAATCACGAATCGACAGTCCGAAATCGATCTGCAGATGCGGATAATCCGGGAAGTTGGCCCAATCGCCGCCCCACTGGAAGCCTAAGCCTTTGGCAATCTCCACAACTTCCATCCAATCGGCCTTTCCGTTTCCGTTCCCGTCATATTCCATATCCCAGATGACGCTGCCATCCTTTAGTCTTAGCGCAAAATCAATCGCAAGCCCATAGTTGTGGAGGGATTCTCCAGCCTTGGCATTCGTCACAATGTCGCCCTCGGTGCTGCGGCCCTGATTGTAGATGCGGGTCTGCTCTTCATGGCTGCGGTAACCGTCCGTTATAATGATCGTGATCCCTTTTTTCTTGGTGAGACGGACAAGCTCATTCTTTTGCTGTAATACATACGGGTGGAGCTGGGAGATTTCAGGGGTTTCTTTGCTATTAAAATCAAAATCGAGATCATTGATGAATCCCGGTATGGCGGTTTGCAGCTGCATGTAAAATATGGCGAGTAATAAGGCAGCAATTAGGAAAAGTGTCGTTTTTTTGCGTTTGATCATGCGGACTCTTTAATCTACCTACTTTCATATGATGGCTTACTCTATTATATCGGCATCCCGCCCCGTATTCCAACAGACGTGATCTTCTGACCAGATAACGACATGAATAGCAATCCATGGTTTATCGCATCCTATTCATAAAAATGGACGCTATCCGGAAAAGGGGGAATTGCAATGAGCAATATTCAAAATATGTCGATGAGACTCAACCAGCTATCGGGCCAATTGACTACTGCAGCGCAAAACGGGGGAATGAACGAAGTCGGGATGATCGTAAGCCAGCTCAGCCAGATCCAAGCCGAGCTTCAAAGCGCCCAGGCTGCGGTTACGCCTGAAACTTCTTCTGCCGTCCGGCAGGAATTGGTGAATTGCCGGATGGTCCTGCATGGGATGATGAACGCAGTGCAGGATATCCGAACAGCTACGGCGGATCAGTACCGCCAAGTGCTGGGCGATAACAAAACGGCATTCGAGCAAATGGACGAGACAATGCAGCAGAGTGAGTACGCCGAAGCTTATCAGCATCGTCAGCTGTTCCAGCAGATGGACCAAGTCAGCCAGCAGCTACATCAGCTGGATGGTTCGATGCTGGACGCAGGTTATCAGATGGAGCGGGGACAGGCGACTGGTGACAGTCTGAATGGAGGCGTAACGATGGAGGGGCTGACTTCAGGTGCGGACGACAGCGGAAGCATGATGTAAGACTGCCTGATCGGAGGTACGGAACAGGATAAAAGTTTAATGAACAATGACCGAAGCTGCAGATCCGATTCAGATCAGTTACGTGAACCAGACTGGAGAGGCGACGGATTGGTTCTTTGACGGGGTCCTGACACTCGGGTTGATATCGCCGGATGGACGTGACTTTGGAGGCGGCGCGAATCTGAACGACTGGAAGTGGTATCTCGATAAGACATTTGATGCGGATGACGAAATGTATCAGCTCAATGAAGCCACCAAGGAGTTGGAGCCAAGCTGGGGCAGCCTGGCCATAAGTTGTCATGATGATCCCGGATACCGGGGAATACCAGACCGCATTTGCAGTAGCATCCTAAGCAAACATATGGATCCAGCCAAACGACCATGCATTGAGAGGCGGCTGAATTACATGCAGATGTCATCCCGACAGGTCTCTATCGTCATATAAGAAGCAATAAAAAGGAGCTGCGCGTATAGCGCGGCTCCTTTTATGATTGAGTTTATGTCCTATGCTTCCCGCCATACCTCGATGGCTTTGTGCAAGCGGGACAACGCCTCCTGAACGGTGGCGCGCGTGCAGGCCAAGTTCATGCGCATGAAACCTTCGCCGTCCTTGCCGAAGGCCGCGCCGCTGTTTAATCCAAGCTTCGCTTCTTGAACCAGGAAGCGGTTTAACTCTTCGTGGGACATGCCCATTCCCCGGAAATCAATCCACAGCAGGTAAGTAGCTTCCGGAATAACCACCTTCAGCTCGGGCAGATGCTCCTGTGCGTAATTCAAAACCAGCTCCATATTCCCGCGGATGTAAACCAGAAGCTCATCCAGCCATGGTCCGCCTTCACGGTAAGCGGCCTCGGTGGCGGCGGCACCCATCGGTGTAATGGAGCCAATGGCGTAACGGTTCAGTATTTTGCGGAACTTGCTGCGCAGCTGCGCATTCGAGATGATGATGTTCGCTGTGTTCAGACCGGCGATATTAAACGTCTTGCTTGGTGCGGTGCAGATGATGGAACGCTCGGCGGCATCCTCGGACAGAGCGGCGAATGGCGTATGCGCGCCGGATTTAAACACCAGATCCGCATGGATTTCATCGGATACGACAAGCACATCATATTGCTGGCAGAGGGCGGCCAAACGATCCAATTCCGCTCTGGTCCACACCCGGCCCACCGGGTTGTGCGGACTGCACAGAATGATCATTTTGACTTTGCCGGTAGAAAAACTCTTCTCCAAGTCCTCGAAATCCATCGAGTAATCTCCATCCTCACTTCGAAGCAGCGGATTATGCACCAGCTCACGGGCATGGTCCTGAACGACGCTATAGAACGGCGGATAGACCGGCGTCTGGATGACGACTTGATCTCCTGGCTCGGTGAACGCATCCACGATAAGACTGAGTGCCGGAACGACACCCGGACAGAATTGAATCCACTCCTGCTGAATGCTCCAGCTGTGGCGTTTCTTCATCCAGTCGCTAATCGCTTCACGGTAAGAGTCGGACGGGAACGTATATCCGAATACGCCATGCTCCACCCGTTGATGGAGCGCCTTGACAACGGCGGGTGGCGCGGCAAAATCCATGTCAGCCACCCACATCGGAAGCGCGTCGGGTACGCCGAAGATGCTGGGAACATTATCCCACTTCTGACAGTCGGTACAGGTTCGGTCTATTGCAAGATCAAAATTCATATGTAAATTCCTCCTAGCAGAGATGAGTTAGCATTAAGCTACAAATTTGGCTAATGTAATTAAGCCGGTAATCGTAATTACGTTTAGTATGGTCGATATAAGGACAGTTTGTGCAGCAAAATCAGGCTCATTCTGATATTCTTCCGCCAGAATGGATGAGTTTACGCCAACCGGCATGCCTGAAGCAATAATGAGCGCTTGGGCCGGGATGCCCTTTAAGCCGAGCAGCAGCACGATCAGAATGCCGATGGCCGGCGCGACCAGGAGTCGCAGCAGAACGCTCAGGTAAACATCAAGTCGGCGCAGGCGAAGCGGATATTTAATGATCTGTGCGCCGAGCGTCAGCAGGGCAATCGCTACCATGGACTGGTCCGCATACATCAACGGCTGCGAAATAAAGACCGGAAGCGGCAGCGCCAGGGCATGCAGCACAATGCCGATGACAAGGGCATAGGGAACGGGCATTTTCAAGAATCCGATGATGGCCTGTTTGTATAATCCTTCCGTCTTGGCTCCCTGAATGGAAATAACTCCGTACGTGAACGTAAGGAGGCTCTGAAAAGACATGATGAGCGCTTGTACCGAGCCGGCCATCGGATCTCCCTTGAAGGCGAGGTCATTGATCGGAAGGCCGTAGTTTCCTGAATTATCGAGCAGAAGGCTGTTGGTAAAAGCAGCTCTCATCCCCCGATTGAACTTGCGCTGTTTGGCAACCAGCATGCTGATCAGATAGAGGACGCCGATATAGAGCGCATAAAATAAGGCCACCATGCCCAGGAGCTGCGGTGACATCTTGGACTCGTACATACTCATAAATACGGCTGCGGGCGTAATGTAGTAAAAGTTGATTTTGGCGAGTGTGTACAAATCGAGCTTAAAAGCATATTGCATAATAATGCCAAAGCCTATCAGGACAAAGATGGGAAGTACCACTTCAAGTAAAATATCGGCGATCATGCTGTTGTCATCTTCTTTCCATGAGTGTAGCTTTAAGGTATATATCTGGCTGTCGTATGACGCCATGTCATTATAACATGACAAAGGATGGTTGACACTTGATTCCGAATGGAAAAAAGAACAATTGTTGCTGGCACGCTTTATACCCGGGCTGTACGCAAAAAGGGTGTTCCCTTGGTCGATGACCAGGGAACACCCTTGAATGGCTATAGCAATAGGAACGTCTGTCGACGCGTCATTATTGCGGGTTGGTCGTCCAAATCCCGGCGGATTTGACAAATACGCGCTGCGGCAGCTTCAGCGCAGCAAGCACAAGCTCAGCCACGTCTTCCGGCTGCATCATCCGATCCTCGTCGCCGATTTTTAAGCCAGCATTGACGGCAAGATCCGTATTAACGGTGCTTGGAGTCAGCGCGGTCACGCGAATGTTGTGTTTGCGCACCTCCTGCAGCACGGCTTCGGTCAGACCCATAACGGCAAATTTAGATGCGTTATAGGCAGAGCCGGTGGCGAATCCGCGTTCTCCGGCCGTAGAAGAGATATTGATGATATCTCCCTTGTTGTGCTCGATCATCCCGGGCAGTGCTGCGCGTGTCATGTAGTAAGTCCCCATCAGATTCACGTCGACGATACGTTTCCAGGCTTCAGGTTCCATCTCCAGCAGATTGCCGAACTGGGCAATGCCTGCATTGTTAATCAGAATGTCCACCGAGCCCAGCTCCATGTTTACCGCTGCAAAAGCAGCCTCAGCCTCGCTTTGCACGGAAACGTCGGCAACTGCGGCCACGGCTCGAACGCCATATTGTTCAACAATCAGGGCGCTCAGCGGCTCGAGATCGGCTGCCGTACGGGCGACAAGCCCAACGTGCACGCCTTCCTTGGCAAGAGCAATCGCCAGAGCACGTCCAATCCCTTTACCTGCACCCGTGATAAGGGCTGTTTTATTTTTCAGGCTCATGTACACTCACTCCTTCACATCAATAAAAAATATGGTTTCGTTGACCAGTATACCCTGTAACATCGGCTGGTACCAAATGCTTGCGATCCATCGACAGGAATTTGTTATAATCGTAGCAGCGAAAAAACATGCATAAACGTGTTCATTATTATTTCAGGAAGTGGAGGAACAACCTATGCTGCACGCACTGGACATCATAACCGCTTTTCGGCAGGGGGATGAAGCGGCTGCCAAGAGGCATCCATGGTTAATGAAACTGGTATCGGCCGAAGAACGAATCGTGAATCTGGAACGGATTACCTCCATTGGTCAATTGGCCCATGCAAATCCCGTGCTGGATTATGTAGAACGGACATTGAAGATACTGGATTCGCTGCCTGTTTCCTATTGGATCAAAGAACTGCTGGAAGAAGTACTGGTGTGGGCGGAAACGGCCAAGGGCGGAACCATGCGGGAACGGCTCCGCTGGCAGCAGTCGGGTATCAACTTGTTCCTTCATAATATCGGGTCCGCTCAGCTATACGAGAGACATGTTCGGGACAGCAATGGAACCATGTCTCCGCATGAAGAGATGGTACACACACTCATACTTACCCATGGACTGCTCGGGCAACACATTCGGGGGGAAGTCGCCTTCGAAGAAAACTTGCCGCTACATAAGCTTACGGAGGAAGGACGGTTGACCTCAGATGAGTTGATCCGGCTGCTAATCCCTTTGAATCACTGCATCATCGGTGGCGTATCGGAGGAGCTTTGGCATTCCGTTCAGGAAGAAATAACTCAGCTTATTCGCAATCTTGCCCAAGGGACCGTACCGGATCGGTGGACTTACGAGGAACGGCTGCGCCGTCTTCGGTCCGCTTCGATTGCCCGGGGAGAAGACTTCGATAAGCAGCTACAAAGCATTCGTGAGCAGAGTGATCTGTCAGCTGCCCTGCATGGATTTCAGGATATGACACTATGGTATGTGGAAGCTGCCCTGCAGGATTTCTCGTTGGATGAGTTCGTGAAGGTTCTTCTGCTTGCTCTCCATACGGAGAAGAGGGATCCGGATCGGCAAGTTGCGGAGGGGCAGCGAGATCAGCTGCTGCCGGGTTCGGTGAGCCACTTAAGCTTTGAGCCGCTGATGAACGATATGTATTACGATTACAAAGGCGTCAAGAAGCTGAACGTATACAAGAAGAGAATGATTGAGCAATATTTGCGCCAAACGGATTGGGAGGCTTGCCTTCATGGGCCGGTGATGGCCAATCCGCATCTGAGCCACCGGATCGAATGGAAGCCGGAGCTGCCGGATACGGTATTCTTTACCTTCGAATTCTCGCAAGCGGCGGAGAAATTAATTGAATTTTGCATCGAAGCGGAGAAGTCGCCGCTCTATGAGAAAGCGGTTCTGCTCCTGTTTGACCTGTTCGGCCTGCGCCGAGATGCTTACGACCGCTTTCATAACGAAGAGAGTTACTTGAGCGATATGAATAGCACGGGAGATTACAAAAAAGTGGTTCTGGATTATATCACGGGAACGGCGGTGCTGGATATCGGTCCCGGGGGCGGGGTGCTGCTTGACCTGATCGAGGAACGACTGCCGCATGTGCGTCCCGTCGGGATCGATATCTCCTCGAACGTGATTGAAGCGCTGGAAAAACGCAAACGCCTGGAGCATAAAACATGGGAAGTGATGAAAGGGGACGCGCTGAATCTCAGGGACTACGTGAAGCCGGGAAGTGTCGATACGGTCATCTTCTCCTCGATCTTGCATGAGTTGTATTCGTATATTGAGATGGACGGATCCCGCTTCAATACAGCCACTGTGGAGGCCGCGCTGACCAGTGCCTACGAAGTGCTTGCACCCGGCGGCCGTATCATTATCCGTGACGGGATTATGACCGAGCCCGGGGACATTTGGAGAAGGATTCGCTTCCGGGAGGCGGACGGGCTGGAATGGCTGACCCGGTATGCCTCGGATTTCAAGGGCCGGGTCATAACATACGAGCAGCTGGCCGAGACGGAAGTGCGCATGCCCGTAAACGATGCAATGGAGTTCCTGTATACCTATACTTGGGGGGCTGAAGCCTATGTTCATGAGGTGCAGGAGCAATTCGGCTACTTTACGCCTACGCAGTATGCGGAGTGTATACGCAGGACGCTAGGTCCCGAGGCGATCATCCGCGTGCAGCAGCACTATTTGCAGGAAGGATATGCCGAGGCATTGGCTGATCGCATTGAATTCATGGATGAAGAAGGGAAGCCGGTGACGCTGCCTGACAGCACTTGCTTGTATGTTATCGAGAAGCCGGCTCATTCCTAAAGGGACAATAATAGGTTGTATCTTAAAAAAAGAGGACCCGTACGCTCGTTTCCGCGTACGGGTCCATGTTTTGTTTGTGTCGTAAAACCTGCCGATGTCACTATGTTCACAAGTGATCCGGGATGTGCCAATGCATGAACTTGCAAGGCAGTGCTTATCCGAAAAGATGCTATTCCTGCTTCTCGGGGTCCGGATAATCCTTGCCGAGCGTATCGACCGTCACTTTCTTCATGACGGGAACCTCAAGCGGTTTATCCATCTGATCCCGCTCCAAACCCACGATCTCCTCAGCCGTTTCCATTCCCTCGATCACCTTTCCGAAGGATGCGTACTGGGCATCCAGTGAAGGCGCATCCGCCACCATGATGAAGAATTGCGATCCGGCGGAGTTTGGATCCTGTGCTCGGGCCATCGATAATACGCCTGTTGTATGCTTCAGGTCATTCTGAAAGCCGTTGGACGTAAATTCGCCGGGAATCGCGTAGCCAGGTCCCCCCGTTCCGTTACCGTCAGGGTCGCCTCCCTGAATCATGAAGCCGGGGATGACGCGGTGAAAGCCCGTCCCATCGTAGAATCCTTGTTCCACCAGGGAGATGAAATTGTTCACCGTATTCGGCGCGACCTCCGGATAAAGCTCAAGTTTTATCTTTTTGCCGTTCTCCATTTCAATCGTGACAATGGGGTGGCTGGCGTTCGGGTCCGGCACATTCTGCTTAACCTCGGTCTCCTTCGGGGGTTCCGCTTCGGGTGCCGTAGCCCCGTTCGTCGAGCCCGTTCCGCCGCCTGCGCCGCTTTCGGCTCCCTTGTCATTCTGACCGCATGCCGTCATGACGAGCAGCAGCGCAAGGATGACGAATAGGGCGGGCATCCAGCGTGTTCTGCGTTTCAACATCATTGATTCCTCCTGTGTAATTCCTTATCAAGCCTTAAGTATTTAATCTGTTTCATATTTTATCACAGGTTGGACAAGTACTGAAAATCGAAAGAGCGGAGTATACATTAAGAAAACGTTATCGAAGAAATGTCACAGAGGCCAGACTGCGTTTGGAGGATGTTTTCCTTGCGATTATAGATTCGATTCAGCTTCGCTGAAAACGATGATCGAGTTGGGTTCAGCTCGCATCTATAATCAAAAAATAAGCCTCCGGACTTGTCGCAAGTCTGGAAGCTTAAGGGAAAGGGACTTTTAACTGTCTCTACTTCACCGGAAATATGCCCTCCACTTTGTTTAAAGGGAGCAGAATCCGGGAACGGTTCTTATCCTTGGCGAGTAATTCAATAAAATCGGCTCCGATTCTGATCAGACGAATCCGGTTAAAGGCACCGCGGGTAGGGAAGGTGGTCCGCACACCGACCAGCATCGTTTTGACCGGCGGCTTGACATCAAATACCCGAACCGAGTTGAGACTGGACGGCACAAAAAGCTCGCCTTGAACCTTAATGAAATTTTTTGGGAATACCCGCTGCAAACGTCCGGGTTCCAAACCAGTGTTCGGTGCGTTGATTTCTACCAGATGACCGGTTAAAGAGGCCAGTCGCTGCTGCAGCGTGATTTTATGGCCGCAGGGATGGATCGGCAATCCTTTCATATTCAGCATCATCCTTCCAGGGTCGTATGGTGTAGTGTATGTTGGAAGGTATGACATGGGTGAACGTAGAGGTTCGCATATCTGGCGTGAAGGATCAGGAAGATGAAGAGTTTCCGCGGTTGCTCGTTTCACTGCCATCCGGCTTCTCGTGTTTGATGCTGTCGGGAATCGGAATACTGTCCGGATATGAATCCTCAACAAACAGACCGAAATCCTCATCAATGTCGCGTTCGGTCACTAAACGTGGGTTCTCGTCAGAATGCTTCTTCATTGGCTGTTCCTCCTATTAAATCTAGTCTTTGAAATGCAGGGCTAGTATAAGAACTGATAGCTCGACCCATACTGTTTTACTATAAAAGATGTTGTATGGGAGGCATAGGCATGGAAAGAAAGGGAAACATATTAACAGCACTCATATGGGGTACCTTGATCGGCATCCTGCTGTGGATGTCACTTCTCGGCTGGCTGGATATCATATTCGGAAAATAGAGGATCGTACCCATATAAGAATAAGACCCGCCTTCCTATTAGGAGAGGCGGGTTTTGCAGGTTTAGTCGTCCTCACCATGGCTGCCGTTCAGTAGATCGGTACCGTGCATCTGTTCCGTTGGCGGGGCGGCGGGGTCCACCGGGCTATTAGCCGCAATAGCGTCGGCATCCGGTACATCCTCCAGCGGCTGGTACTCATCTTCTCCGGACGGGTAATCTTTAAAAATGTCCTGGTTTAAAAACGCAGTCCCGCTGCCGGTTAATGAAGCGTCAGCTGCAAGGCGCCGCTCCGTATCGCCGGAATATTGGCCTATTATTTCGTCTCCGGGGCGAGAAGGGGGTTCACCTTCGATGGCCCGCCATTCCCGATCCGTTACATCATCTGCGACATCGTGCATGTAGGTTTCATCGACGGGTCGATCCCGTTCTATCCGGTCTGCTTCAGCCTGCCCTGAGGGTGATAAGGAAAAGTTTCTCTCATCGGCAATGGTCCGCTGATCGGGATCCGCACCGGTAGCTTCCCATGCATCGATGGTGCTGTGATCCGGGTTCAAACGTTCCTCCGGTTTCGCATCCGCAGGTGCCGCTTCATTCTGATCGTACGCGATATGATCCGCGTCTTCGCTGCTAAGGCTTTGCTCCGTGTAGGTGTTGACGTCTCTCAGATCATCTTGCGGAATCATATCCGTATCCTCGACTTTCCGTTTGGCCTCGAATTCCAAATATGTCAAGTCTGCCAGCGTATTCCGATTGTTTTCGTCTCGCATATGGTCCATCTCCTTCCTTGAGTTCAAACACAATAGGTTTCTATACATCGACATTACCCGCTGAATCTAGAATGAATCGTAGGTACCTTCAGGTTATGATAAAACCAAACAAGTTCTATCTTTCCCTGTCATTTGCCGTATTATGAAAATTTTCAAATTAGAAAAAAGGACGAAATCCAACACAAACTGGAGAAAATGAATGATTGCGTGGAATAGATCCGCTAAATTAGATAATGATATTTTGAAATGATCCCGTTATAATCGAAAAAGTGACTATCGGACCGGGACAATCCTGGGAGTGGATTGTCAAACAACTACAATAGAACAGGAAGTGATCAGGACTTTGTTTCAATGGATTAAACAAGGCTTCTTTGGCAACACACGCAGGGATATTTTGTCAGGATTGACGGTAGCGTTTGCTCTCATACCGGAAGCGATCGCATTCTCCATCATGGCTGGCGTCGATCCCATGGTAGGACTCTATGCCTCTTTCGTGATTGCTGTCAGTATTTCATTCTTCGGCGGACGTCCCGGCATGATCTCCGCAGCGACAGGGGCCATGGCATCATTAATGGGACCGCTCGTGGCGATGCACGGCATCGAGTATTTGTATGCGGCAACCATTCTTACAGGAATCTTGCAATTGTTGATGGGGGCGCTCAAATTTGGGCGGTTTATTACGTTTGTTCCCCAGCCGGTCATCACCGGGTTCGTGAATTCCCTGGCCATCATTATTTTTCTGGCCCAGCTTCCGAATTTCAAGGGCGAATCGTGGCCCATGTACTTGATGGTCATCGGAACACTGCTTATCATCTATTTGCTGCCGCTCGTTACCAAAGCGGTTCCCTCGGCGCTTGTTGCCATCATCGTGATGACGATCATCGCGGTGTGGTTCAAAGCTCCTGTGCAAACGGTGGGGGATATGGGCAACATTACGCAGGCTCTTCCGTTCTTCCACCTTCCGAATGTAACCATCAGTTTGGATATGATCATGACGATCTTGCCTATATCGCTGGCTCTTGCCGTCGTCGGGATGACAGAATCGCTGCTGACGGCGTCGCTCGTGGATGAGATGACGGAGACCGGGAGCGACAAGAACCGCGAAATCCGCGGTCAGGGTGTTTCGAACGTGATCACTGGGTTCTTCGGCGGCATGGCCGGCTGCGCCATGATCGGACAGACGGTGATTAATGTGAAATCGGGCGGTCGCACCCGGTTATCAACGCTGGTGTCCGGTGTGTTCCTGCTGTTTCTCATCATTGTACTCGGCGATGTTGTGAAACAAATTCCTATGGCAGCGCTTGTCGGGGTTATGTTTATGGTTTCCATCGGTACGTTTGAATGGGGTTCGCTTCGCACGCTTCACCGTGTTCCGCTAGGTGATGCCATTGTCATGCTGGCAACGGTAATCATCGTGGTGGCAACGCATAATCTGGCCATCGGGGTCATGATTGGTATTATTTTAAGCGCGCTGAATTTCGGCTGGAAAATGGCAAAAATCCATGCGGTACCGCATGTGCAGCCAAACGGTACGAAGATATACGAAATCCGGGGGCAATTATTTTTCGGAACGATGATGTATTTTATAAACCTGTTTGACGTGAATGAGGACCCTGGGCATGTCGTGATTGATTTTTCCAAATCCCATGTATGGGATCAGTCAGCCACAAATGCCATTTCCAAGGTATTGAATAAGTACAAGGAAGCGGGTAAAGCCATCACGCTCGTGGGGTTGAACGACGAGAGTCAGCGGATGGTTGATAAAGTCGGCCTTGCTTCAAGCTCCACACACTAGAAACGTAAGGGATTGCTTTTAACCTTAGGGTTAAGGGCAATCCCTTTTCATTTTGCCTATATGTAATAAAAATTTTACAAACGGAACAGACGTTTCATGTTATATTGATTGTAAATGAACACGAAGTTTGTCGAATCATCTGGATGGAGAAAATGCGTACTTTTATTGACTATAGACGGTTAGAGGTGCTGACAAGATGAAGGATATGCCCAAATACATATTCCTGCTTCTGCTGATGGTGCCGCTGCTGCTGCTTATATCGATCATATCACCGGGAAAATCGGACGCAAAGAATGCTCAAACCGTGATACCTGATTGGCAGTTTATGTGGGATGACGAACAACAGGATGTTGTTTCGCCGGTCAACCTGCAGGGAAGTTGGTTGGCGGGAATATCAGGCAAGAAGGAACCCCCAAAGTCAGATGGGGTGTATTCAGCATGGAATCGTTTTACTTTGCCCGCTCTCCCTTGGAAACATTCGGCCATCATGATTGACCGCATCAAGGGACAGGATGTTTTGGCTTTTTTGGATGATGAACAGGTGTATGAAGCCAAACGAGACTATATGTATACGGATCATTCTCTTCTGCTCCCGGTCCATCCGGATGATGCTGGCAAGACCGTTTATATATGGACCAACGGCGTCAGGGATATGACGTTAGGTATCGATGGCGATATTATACTTGGCGAATATGAGCATCTGCGTGGAAGTTTTATCAAGAATGACCTGGAAGATTTCATATTGGGCAGCTCGTTTCTGTTTATCGCGGTGGTCATGTTCTTCTGCTGCTTATTCCTTCCAAAGCATACGGTATCCAGCTGGTTGTCTCTTAGCGTCGTCATTCTGGCAAGCGGGGCTATGCTTATTACGTATTCGCCATTCCTATACACGTTCTATGGAGACTTAGGCAGCGTGTGGGTCTCGGTGTTTGATATTTCACTCTTCGCCGTGCTGCCGGCGCTGTATTACTATTTTGAAAAAATATATGGTCCCGGGCCCTATCGAGTCATTCGCTACTGCCGAAGATTTCAAATAGCTTACTCCGGAATGTGCCTGATATTTCTAGTTGCCCATGTTGTCAGCCATCATTCATTTTACGAGATCTACTATTTTGTTTCGGTAAAGATCCTGGGCATTCTGGTTATCCTGCAAATGATGCTGCTGGTCGGTACCACGATTCTGTATGCTTCCAAGCGGAACAAGGACGCTTATATCTTTTCTGTTGGCTTCGGGATAATGGCGTTAGCGACGCTCGGAGATCTTGCGGCTTTTTATTACCATGACGGGCAATATCATTTCGTTCTATGGAAATGGGGCATCATCGGACTGATTGTCTCCCTGATTGTCATGCTGGGCCGTAAATTCGTCCGCAGCCATGAGCAAGTGCTGCAGTATTCCAGAAAGCTGGAGATGTTTAATAACGAACTTCAGCGATCAGAGAAGATGGAGATCATCAGCGAGCTGGCCGCCTCGGTTGCACACGAGGTTCGCAACCCGCTGCAAGTGACACGCGGCTTTATGCAGCTTCTGGCGCAGAATTCCAAGCAGGCGGAAAAGGAGTATTTTGGCCTGGCGCTGAAGGAGCTGGACCGGGCTTCGGGGATCATCACGGATTTCCTCACGTTTGCTAAGCCAGAATTGGAGAATGAGGTCAAGCTGAATGTGTATGAGGAGCTGAAGCATGTGAAAGGCATCCTGCTGCCGCTTGCCAATCTCAGCGGGGGCTCGATCGAGCTGGATAACGCGAAGGAATTATACATGACCGGTAATTCTTCCAAACTGAAACAAGCGATGATTAATATCGTCAAGAACAGTATAGAAGCACTGGATGGAGAAGGGGTTATTCGCCTATGGGCCTATGCCAAGGGTGAAGAAGTGGTCATTCACATCAAAGATGACGGCATCGGAATGGACGCCGGGGATCTTGAGAGACTGGGCGAGGCTTACTTCTCCAATAAGTCCAAAGGGACGGGGCTCGGCCTGATGGTTACCTTTCGAATCATCGAAGCAATGCATGGCACCATTCATTTTGTTAGTGAAAAAGGAAGCGGGACCGAGGCTATTATCCGCTTTCCGTCCGTACCTGCTTCGCAGGAAGGGGAAGTATAAATTCAAGAGAGATGCCATAACGGTATCTCTCTTTGTTCTATCTTTAATAGAAAATTTTATCATTTTTCCGAATATTAGAAGGTGGAAGGTTTTGTTGCATCGAATAACACAATAAGAGTTTTACTCATTATAATGTTTGAGGTGCGTCCATGAAGTCTGGATGGAAGATCGCTGTGTTCCTGATCATCGTTTTTATTTTAAGCCAGGGGTTCCCCAGGCTTGTCTTTGCCACCGAAGAAACGGCAGCTCGTGCAGCGATTGAGGAGTGGAGAATCCTCTGGTCGGAATCCCGGGGGATACCGGAGAGCGTGCCCGTCCACATCAATGACTGGATGGAAACTTCGGCCGGTGTTTCGAAGCCTTTTAAGCCGCATACCAAGGCATCCGCGTGGATTCATATGAAGATTCCCGAGATCGCATCCGCATCCCCTGGCATTTTGATTGATAAGCTCCACGGGCAGCAGGTTGCGGTTTATGCGGACCACGAGAAGATTTACGAATCTACCCGAACGTACAATTATGAGCTTAATTACATCCTGCTTCCTTTGCACCAGGACATGCTCGGCAAGGATCTTCACATCTGGCTGGAGACCGCCAGGGATCATGTGATGATTGAAGGGAAAATCCTTGTCGGCGATTATCAGGACATGTTTAATCGGTTTGTTAAGTCGAATTTGATGGACATCATTCTCGGGAGCGCCTTTATATTTATCGCATTGGTGATGTTGATCTGCGCTATTTTTCTGAACAGAAAATATTTGGTCACGGTTTTATCCCTATCTTTAATTATTTTATCTGTAGGCATACTGGTGTTTACATACTCCCCGTTTCTTTATACGATTTTTAATCAATATGGAAATCTTTACACTCATTTATATGACATCTCATTATTTATCTTACTTCCTTCGTTCAGTCTCTTTTTTGAAAAAATCTTCGGGCCCGGCTGGAAGGGCACGCTGCGCAAACTCCGCAAGTTCCAGATATGCTACTCGCTGTTTTGCGGGCTGTTTCTGATTATCAATCAATGGGGTTCGAATCAATGGTTTGACCTGTATTATTTCTTCTCCGTTCAGGTCATGGGTGTTGTGATGATCGTTCAATTTGTATTGCTGGTCGGAAGCTCCATGTATTATGCCGTTAAGGGAAATAAGGACGCTGTTATTTTTAATGCAGGCTTCGCGGTATTCGCTGTTGTGGGCTTAAGCGAGCTGCTGCAATTTTTCCTTACCCGGGGCAGCTACAATCTCTTTCTATGGAAATGGGGGATTGTCAGCTTCATTATTGCCCTGATCGTCATTCTCGGGCGGCATTTTGCCAAAAATCACGAACGGATTCTTCAATACTCCAAGGAGCTTGAGATGTTCAACAATGAACTGCAGCGTTCGGAGAAAATGGAGATTATCAGTGAGCTTGCAGCATCGGTGGCGCATGAGGTTCGTAACCCGCTGCAAGTAACGCGGGGTTTCCTGCAGCTTCTCACCGGAAAAGCCCAAGCCACGGAACGCGAATATTTGGATTTGGCTCTGGTGGAGCTGGACCGTGCTTCCGGCATTATTACGGATTTCTTAACCTTTGCTAAGCCGGAGTTCGGCAAAGACACCGTGCTTCGGGTTTCGGAGGAGTTCAAGCATATCGAAGGCATACTTGGCCCGCTTGCCCACCTCCAAGGAGGTAAGATCACCGTGGATATTCCGGAGGATATTACGATTCGGGGGAATTCCTCGAAATTCAAGCAGGCTTTCATCAACATTGTTAAGAATAGCATCGAGGCGCTGGGCGAAGAGGGATTGGTTCATATCCGCTGCTATCGCCAGCAGGACCAGGTATTTATACATGTTGTGGATAATGGCGAAGGGATGGGGCCGGATGTGTTGGCACGGCTGGGAGAGCCTTATTTCTCCAACAAAACCAAGGGGACGGGACTTGGCCTGATGGTGACCTTCCGAATTATCGAGGCGATGGATGGAAACGTTTATTTTACGAGTAAAAAAGGAGTGGGGACGGATGCCGTCATTACGCTTCCCGCAGCTGGCGAATAATTCGCTAAGCTGCGGCAGCGATGACGGTGATCGTCCCCACTCTTTGTACGGATTACATCTATTTATGAAATGTCCAAGCTGTTATGTAGTCTTTACCAGATGGCTCTTTCTTTGGCTTCTGACTTGATCACGCCTGATGGATTCGGAGGAATGACCAGATACAGCTCGTTAGGGTTCTCTTCAAGTGTTCGAATCTCGATGTGGTCGGGAATCCGTACCCCAAGAACTTCCTTGATGGCGGATTTCGGATCGCTGAGCAATTTTGCCTTAAAGCTAGGATCCTCCCAAGCTTTCTGAATCAATTGTGTTTGAAAGATGGCTTCTGTCGTCATAAGAATCACCCTTTCAAATAAATTGGTTATTTTTTACTCTTAAAGAATACCATGGAACAAATATAAAATCTATTATTTTTTGCTGAGAATAGACAAATAATAGTTTAACCCGCCAAAAGAAAGGGTTTCTTTACTGTTTTCGATATGATTCGCTTCGGCTTGAAGCTCATCCACCATCGTTTGATGAAAGGAGATGAGATGGGGGGCGTCTATATCTACCGATAAGAGATGGGCGTGGGTCGCTGCAGCAATGTCTGCATAGGGCTTCAACATGTTGTTAACATAGATGGCTTCTTGAACTTCGGGCAGCGTCAGGTTCGCTTCGCGTGGTCGCCCCAATTCCGATTTAATGAGAGACAGCAGGCAGTTGTAGCTGCCATCCGCAAGATCCTGCTTCCAATCGGTCCAATCGTCCATCATCTGCAAGGTAAGCAGAACATGGTTCATTACATCATTCGTTCGTGGAATGAGGCCTGCTTGATCAGATAAAAGCAATGCGGCTGTGCTTCCCAGTTTTACGGGAGCCGCTTTTTTTGCGATCATGGCTCGGTTGTGCTTGAAGTAATCGTCCCGAGTTTCGTGGAGGACGCCTTCGGACCATTCATGTGTGTAGTTTTTGAAATAAGACCAGAAGTCGGAATTCGCTGAAAAGTATGGTTGATAGGATGTGAGAAATTCGTAATACAGCAGGTTGGCAAGTGCGAGATGGTGTTTCGGATCTATGGGAGACTGACTGTCATGGGGCGAGTCCATTATGTCATCTTGAATGAAGTAGTATAACATGCCGATAATGTTGGCCGCTGAGAGGTGACGGTATACATCGGCGGGGAGTGCGGTCAGTTCTTTCATCCAGAAGGGAAGCAGATAACAAATGTAATTTTTGGAACTGTCCTGCTCGAACACGTCAAACTTTCTCAAGTATGAAAGACCGATTTCATTCAAGGGAGCAGGGAGCTCGGATAGCCTTGCTTCGCAGACTGAGAATGCGGCAGCAAGATCGTCCTCGAAAGGCTTGAACCAGTTCATGGAATCACCAACCTATTCTATTTTTAAGGAACAAGTGCTTACTTGCTATATTAACATGAATATTTGAAGAGTTAAATATTACCAGTCCTATAAAATGGGTAAATGTGGGATTTTTGATGCTGCGACGGGTTCTTTTCCAGGCGGTACATCGGTTTTATTGTTTGATTATCGCGACTGGCGTTTAAGTTAGGGATGTACAGCGATACATCGAAAATGACCATTTAGGAGGAATTCATATGACTCAGAAAATTGTAGGAGCTTTTCGGACGGAGCAGGAAGCAACCCGGGCCATTGAGGATCTAAAGCAGCAAGGTTTCAGAGCCGATGAAATCTCTGTCATTGCCAAGGATCGCGGAGAATCTTCTCATATTCAGGACGAGACCGGCACCAAGGCCCCTGAGGGCTTGGCATCCGGTGCCGCCACAGGCGGTGTGTTAGGCGGTGTAACCGGATTGCTGGCCGGCTTAGGTGCATTGGCTATTCCAGGCATTGGTCCGATCATCGCGGCTGGTCCGATCGCGGCAACACTTACGGGAGCAGCCGTAGGCGCCGGCGCGGGCGGATTGGTCGGTGGTTTGATTGGCCTGGGAATTCCGGAAGAGCAAGCTGAGGAGTACGGGGGGTATGTGGACGAAGGCCATATTCTAGTCATGGTGGATGCAGATGAAACGAACGGTGGCCGGGTATATGATATATTCCGCAGCAATAGCGCCCTCAATGAACATCATTACCGTGAGGAAGGCACCTATAGCGGTACCGGTGCGGCAGTAGATTCACGCTCTGAAGCAGCGGCTGCGACCGAGGATGCGGTTCCGGACCCTAATCTGTATCAAGGTTATGGTGATGGTAATGGCGGTGCCATTAGTCCGGATCGGGATGAGATCTCGAAGAGACGATAAGGGTTATTTTTAAAAATATGGATTATCAATAATAAACCGCCCGGGATGAATCCGGGCGGTTTATTATTGCGTTTAACGAGTGTTTACCGCTTACTGCGCTGTCTCAGCCCACCCCTCGGCCCGTAACCGGGACCACCAGGTCCGTGTCCGTGTCCGGGACCACCAGGACCGCCAGGATGCCATGGACCATGTCCATGCCCGTGTCCGGGATATCCATGGCCACCAGGATATCCCGGATAAAACGGAGGGTAAGGAAAGAATGGATAATAAGGTGGATAGTATGGATAAGGATAGAACGGGTATCCAGGGAAGAGCCCTGGAATACCAAGGTTTGTTTGGGATTGAAGGCCTCTTTTAGGATGATGACTCAAGCCATGCACCTCTTTCTGCCAGATAGTTATCTCATCCTATGTGGAAGCGGAGAAGAAGGGCACACATCCAGTTAAAATTAGGCGGACGGCCATCGTCGGTATGAATATCAGTGCTGTGCTGTCAGGCAGAATAATTCAGGTATAAAACCTGTGAATAAAAAGGTGCAAATGAACCTCCCCGTTAAGGGTAAGGATCAAATGCACCTTCAGTGTCTACCTACTAAAGTCAAATATATTGAAGACCCGCTGTGTACGGAAGAGGGATAGGTTCAAAGGTTACGCTGCCGTTAGCCCGATAAGATGATTCCGGATCAAACAGGATCGAGAGTAAACCCTCATCATCCAGTTCCAATGCTTGATTATTCAGGGTAAGACGGTAAGGTCCATGCTCGCCATCTGCCTGAATCAACTCCTCAGGCAGCACAGGAGCCAGCTGGCGGAGCAGTTGTGGGCCGCTAACTACATAAACGGTTCCCTCATTTTGAATATATTCAGGCGTAATGCCGGCAGATTGGATTAATGCTGCCAGCTCTTTATCCTGCCAAGGCAGCGGAACCGTTAGCTCTGAAAGGTTGAAGGAAGAGATCGCCTCGGCGATGACAAGTGAAGCCGCTTCAGGACTTCCTCCCCATTCTACAAGGGTAGACTCCCTCGAAGGAGTCATCACGGTCCCAGGCACGGCGATGATGGCAAATGCGGTCAACACGCCGTCTTCTTCGGCGACAAGCACCTGCTGCTCAAGGCGGATCACGTTGGAGTAGGCGCTTGCACCCAGCAGTTTGTTAAGCTCCGAAGCCGTGGTAACATAACCGGCTTCCCGCTGCTCCATCAGCTTTTGAAGGTGGAACAGATCCTGCGGCTGCATTGCCCGAATGCGCACTTGTTTTTCCGTCACCGCCCGTAAGGGCTCAATGACGCCCGGGTCAAGACGGAAGCGGAATGCACGGCCGAACAAACGGCTGCCTGCCCGGGTATACAGGGATCTGCCGCCGGAAATGAGGATTAAGGATGCACCGGAAGCTTCGCCATGACGGATACACTGTTCCAGGAGACTGCCTGCAAGGCGCTGACCTCGGTAATCCGGATCCGTACAGACGGAGCCGATGGAATAGATATTTAACCTTGCACCGCGAGTCTGGATGGAAAATGGTACGAATCCCATGAATGAGACGAGTTTGTCTTGATCCCAGGCACCGTAGGAATGGCTGATTCCCGGCGAGAATATCGGAGGAAAGGATACCCCCATAGAAGGCTGTTCCGGCTGCTTCAGAAAAATACGGTCGGACAGCTCAACAGCTTGATGTAGTTGATCGCTTTTCATAATAGAAATGTTCACTCGATTGACGCCTCCCCTATGTATGTCGCTTGTTACCAGTATAAAGTCATTGGGTGTGGAATATCCAGTAAACGTTTGCAACTTCTTTGTCCGTCCGGCTCCGTCGTAATCGATTCTTGAAGAGGCACTTGTTGTGTGCGAGGAAGGGGTGATTTTCGGGTAATATAACTTACGAATCTGACACCGGAGGGATGAGCTTGCCAAGTTTTGTTGATTCCATGATTTTATTATGCGGCGCTTTGCTTCTGACAGGCGTACTGACCACCAAGTTTTCTTCTCGCTTCGGCATGCCCGCCCTAGTACTGTTTATCGCCATCGGGATGATTCTCAGTCGCTTCATATATTACGATAATGCGGAGCTCACACAGCTGGTCGGGATATTTGCGCTGATTGTCATATTGTTTCAAGGCGGGATGCAGACCGATTTCAAAGAAATCAAGCCGGTTATGGGGACGGCCATTGCACTTGCCACGATAGGTGTCTTGCTGACAACGGTTGTCGTTGGAATATGCGCGGCATTCATTCTGGATATTTCGTTACAAGAGGGGCTGTTAATTGGTGCGATTGTTGGTTCGACGGACGCAGCGGCCGTCTTCTCGGTTCTCGGCGGAACGAATCTCAAGAAACGGATTCGAATGACGCTGGAGGCTGAATCCGGAAGCAATGATCCGATGGCGGTGTTTCTAACCGTGTCCTTAATCGAATGGATCGAACACCCGAAACTAAATTTGATCGGTCTTATTTTTTCCTTCGTGATGGAGATGGGACTGGGACTGGTTATCGGTGTTCTTATCGGGATGCTGGCCGTATATGTGATCAATCGCATCAATTTTGATTCCTCGGGTTTATATCCGGTGACGGCATTGGGGTTCGCGGTGCTGACGTATGCCGCTGCCGCATGGCTTGGAGCCAGCGGTTTACTGGCCGTATACGTTATGGCTTTGCTGCTCGGCAATACCGAGCTGACGTACCGCAAGACGATTCAAGCATTTAACCAAGGTTTCGCGTGGATGATGCAGATCGTCATGTTTGTGCTGCTCGGGCTCCTTGTCTTCCCGAACGAGCTGTCGGAAGTCGTATGGCAAGGACTGTTATTGTCCTTGATTCTCATATTTATTGCCAGGCCGATCGGCGTGTTCAGCAGCCTGTTGTTTACCAAATTTGTCGTGCGGGAGAAAATATTAATTTCATGGGCGGGCCTTCGCGGGGCCGTACCGATCGTCCTGGCTACATATCCCGTTCTGGCGGGAATCAGGCATGGAGAATTGTTTTTTAATGTCGTGTTCTTTGTTGTGTTGACCTCAGCGGTGATCCAAGGCACCACGATCTCCCCGCTCACGCAAAAGCTTTCGTTGGTGGAGAAGGATAAAGCCAAAGCGCCGACTTTATTAGAGTTAATGGCTCTTGGAAAAGCGGATTCCGAGATCAACCACATTCTGGTGGATGGGGATATGCCCATTATCGGCAAGGAGATTCAGCAGTTGAATCTGCCGGACGATATCCTCTTTACGGCTATTATTCGGGAGAAGCGTATCATTACGCCTAGGGGGAGTACGGTTATTGAGGCAGGGGATACTTTATATGTGATGAATCCGAAGCAAAAGCGGAAGGAAATGAAAACGATCCTGGGGTTGTCTTAGGGTTCTTCGCGGCCGGAGAAATATGATGCCTATCATAGCAATTGATCTTAAAAATAAATTAGGATAGGTATAAATAGGAGGTAATTTCTTCATCCTATCTTCATCTGATAAGTTTCAATTCCCTTTGCAAAAGAGACAAGAATCTGTTATGATTAATACAAGGATTTAGAATAAGTCTAAATACAATAACAAAGGAGACGATATAGATGAGTAACTTAACCCAACAAACACAAGGAACGACAACCGATGAACTTCAACAAATTTTGAACACGCAGGTAGCTAACTGGAGTTTGCTTGGCGTGAAGCTTCACCACTATCACTGGTATGTAAAGGGTCCTCAGTTCTACGTGCTGCACGAGAAATTCGAGGAGCTGTACAACACAGCAGCAGGTTATGTGGATGAGCTGGCCGAGCGGATGCTGGCTATTGGCGGTAAACCGGCAGCCAGCATGGCGCAATATTTGAAGCTGGCTACGCTGCAAGAGGTTTCCAATGAGAACACGGCTGAACAGATGGTCGGACAGCTGGTTGCGGATTTTGAGCAGCTTGCCGGTGAACTGAAGGCGGGGATCGCAGCCGCGGATCAAGAAGGGGACGACGCTACATCCGATCTGTTGACCGGTATGGTCAGCGATGTACAGAAGCATTCCTGGATGCTGAATGCCTTCTTGGGTAAATAAATTTCACATTTGTATGCTTGCCGTCTCATGACGGATTGCGAATATAGGGAGGGAGATCGACCTGATAGGGGTCGATCTCTTTTTTTTGTTCACCTTGCGAGTGATGTTGTAAGATTAAATTTGAAATTTATTGCGTCTTTCTTCAATGCGCAACGTATACAGTTTATAGTTATTTTTAATTGCGGATAGGAGTAGTGAGGATGACAGAGATGGAATCACGACAACAGCTGGAATCGCAGCTTCAAGAGATTTTGAAATGGGAGAAAGAGCAGAAGGACGTCATGTTCTGGGAGAAGCTCGGAAGAATTCCCTTTATGCTGCTGGATCGCCTCACGCCCAAGGCTGTTCAAGAGAAAATCGGAAGCGCCTTGAATGAGGTAGGCGGATTTATTCAGAGCGGCGGGAAGCATCTGGTTCGCGAGAAGTCGGTTCTGAATGTTTTGGCGCAGACAGCAGGATTGAACGGTCCGAATGTGGGTGCCGGCCCTTCCGAAAAGTCCGCTCAGGAGGAATACATGGAAGTGGAAGATGAGGACGGAGGGGTGGCAGCGGCTACCGGGCTTTCTTTGGCATCTGCAGCGAAGTTGCCGCTCCAAGTCATGGATACCGCAGCGGATACGCTGACGGTAAAACGCGTCAAATTCGCCGCAGCGCAAGGAGCAGCAACGGGAATCGGGGGCATATTTACGATTGCGGCCGATCTGCCGATGGTGCTTGGTCAATCGCTCAAGGTGCTGCAGGAGATGGCGCTTTGTTACGGGTATGATCCGAACGATCCCCGGGAGCGGGTGTTTATCGTGAAGTGCTTGCAGTTTGCATCTGCCGATATCGTGGGAAAAAAAGCGGTGCTTGAGGAGCTCGCCAGTTTTGATGATGAACAAATGACGGAGCAGGTATTCTCACAGCTGCAGGGCTGGCGTGAAGTCGTTCAGTCGTATACCGATAACTTCGGGATGAAGAAGCTGTTTCAGCTGATTCCGATTGCCGGGATTGTATTCGGTTCGATCAGTAACAAAGGGACGATCAGCGATGTGGCAGAGGCAGGGAAAATGCTCTACAAGAAGCGTCGTCTGAATTACCGGCTTAGGAATATGGAATATCCCCTGTAATCGTTTATTCCTCCTGATGAAATGACAAAAAAAGGGTTGTCCCACCATAGGCGGGCAACCCTTTTTATCATCATTACGGTAATTAGAACTGACGTATTTCACGCAAAAGGCTTTCTATCGGTTATCCACTTTTTCCGGATACAGGTCATGATTCATCAGACGGTTCGCGGCGATCTCCTCGTATTTGGTCCCCGGACGACCGTAATTGCAATACGGATCGATGGAAATGCCGCCCCGCGGGGTGAATTTCCCCCACACTTCGATATATCTCGGATCCATCAGTTCGATGAGGTCATTCATGATGATATTGACGCAGTCCTCATGAAAGTCCCCGTGATTGCGGAAGCTGAACAGGTACAGCTTCAAGGATTTGCTCTCCACCATTTTAATATCCGGAATGTAGCTGATGTAGATGGTTGCAAAGTCCGGCTGGCCTGTAATCGGGCACAAGCTTGTAAATTCGGGACAGTTGAATTTGACGAAGTAATCCCGGTAGGGATGCTTGTTGTCAAAGCTCTCCAGAATGCCGGGATCATATTCGAACGTGTATTTCGTGCCTTGGTTGCCGAGCAGGGTAACGTCTTCCATTTCTTCTTTTTGTCTTCCAGCCATATGGGATAGCTCCTTTATTAATATTAATAAATGCACAATCAAGTGTAGCGATTTTTTTTATTACAACGTCACACTCCGCGTTTATTGCCCCAGACGAGCGTGTGCAATTGAGGCAGGACACGCACATCGTTCAACCGGTCGGATTGCATGACGACATCGACAAGCCACTCGTACCGATCCAGCAGATGGGAGACCAGCGAAGCGGTATCGCCTGTACCTACATCGGGATTACCGGTCTGCAAATAAAACGGCACGTTCGGGTATCGTTCATGGACCGTTTCCGCATAACTTAAGTCTTTATCGTCAAATACGACAACCTTGAGGCTGAAGGATCTACCGGGCGCCCGTGCGGACAGACGGGAGACGATATCATCGAGTTTGCCCCAGTCCGTATCCATACCTGAGCTTGGCGGTTTAGGGGAGATGGTCACTTCATCGATATCATTCAGCCAATCCTGCCAGCGTGAGCCTTGGGTCTCCACAGCAACGGTAATTCCGTGTCGGTGCAGCTCATCCACAAGCGTGCCGAGCTGGGAGAGGAGAGCGGGATTGCCGCCCGACAGGGTGACATGATCGAAGCGTTCGCCGCCCAGCCGGTACAGCTCTTGCCAGATCTCGTCTGCACTCATGCGCGATATGGTGTCCTTGGCGGAACCGTCCCACGTAAACGCGGAGTCGCACCAGGAACAGCGATAGTCGCAGCCCGCCGTACGAACGAACATGGTCTTGCGTCCAACGACCATGCCTTCACCTTGAACGGTAGGACCGAAAATCTCCATCACGGGAATCGGACGGTCCACTGCTATGACAGGGGAGGAGGCAGCTGAATCGTTCTCAGGCTTAACATGCACATTATTCATCGATCATCCACTCCCGTCTGACCTCAGCGTAGCTGGTCGGCGTCTCGAACAGGCGGACGAATTCGGTTCGTGTGCCTTGTTGCTCGTGCGACTCTCTGCTGCGGAGGGCTTCCTCCATTTTTTCAAACAGCCAGACCACCATGTTTTCCGCTGTTGTGTTCATTGGCGGTAAGGTTTCGTTCAAGTATCGGTGATCCAGATACGGTTCGATACTCGTTTTCCAGCAATCCTTGATGTCTCCAAAATCCACGGTAATGCCCACTTCATTGGGAATACCGCTGATACCAAAGACTACTTTGTACGTGTGGCCGTGCAAGTTCTTGCATTTTCCCTCATAGCAATGCAGATGATGGGCAGCATCAAAGGTAAACTCTTTGGAGACAAGCACCCGCTTCCGGTGATAACGCAGGCTTCCGGCATCGATGTCTTCGCCAAGCTTCTGCAGATGCTCTACGATGCGGAAAGCCCCGGGCTCGCGGCTCATATCATGCGCCCCCCTTCGGATACACGGTTACGGCGCTGCATATAGTTGTCGAGCCCCGCTTTTCTCAGCTTGCATGCGGGACATTCTCCGCAGCCGTCGCCCTTGATACCGTTATAGCAGGTTAACGTATGGTCACGAACGTATTCGAGTGCATTCATCTGGTCGGCGAGCTCCCAGGTTTCCGACTTGTCGAGCCACATAAGCGGCGTGTGAATGACGAACGGGTAATCCATTGCTAGATTTAGCGTAACGTTGAGCGATTTGATGAAGCTGTCCCGGCAATCGGGATAACCGCTGAAATCCGTCTCGCATACACCCGTGATCAGATGTTTTGCACCGATGCCCTTGGCCAGCACAGCGGCAAAGCTGAGGAACAGCAGGTTTCGTCCCTCCACAAACGTAGTAGGCAAGCCGTCGCCTTCGGCAATTTCGATATCGCTGCGCGTTAACGCATTCGGCGCCAGCTGATTAAGCAGGCTCATATCGAGCACCGTTTGCTTCACGCCTTGTTCCTTGGCGATCTGTGCCGCGCATTCTATTTCAAGCTTATGGCGTTGGCCATAATCGAAGGTGACGGTTTCGACTTCGGCGAAGCGTTCCTTCGCCCAGAACAGACAGGTGGTGCTGTCTTGACCACCGCTGAAAACAACGACCGCTTTTTCATTTTTAAGCATAAAAAAACCTCTCATCCTTCATAATTTAAGAGCAGCCGTAAGGGCTGAACCTGTAGAAGAAAGAGAAGTTCATTGAACTGAATCCGTAAAAAAACAAGCCTTATTCTTAGGGTGTAGCACCGAATAAGACACGATAGTTTTTTATAGAGGGAGTTCACGAACCTCTCCCATACACCGCGATAGGCGCATGGATTGTCTTCTGTTGTCCTTGTGACCTCATGTTGGGTGTTAAGATCCAGCATGCAGTCTGATTATGCCCTCCATTATAACACGGCTCGATTATTTGATAAACACTCCGCCAAAGGGAATTGCTTCCCGCAGAAAACGCTTGATGATGCCTTCATCATTTAATTCGTCCACGAGCCGCTGATTCTGGCGTCCCGCTTGAAACAACACATAACCGTCACCGGTCAGCTTCCAGTGATAGTTCATATGCTGGCTGGCGAGATGATTGCCATATACGGTCAGGTCCAGCTTAGCCGCTTCGGGATAGGCGATGATGCTTCCGGCGTCTACATACAAAGGCTCGGTAGGATGCAGCTTGACTTTGCATACCGGACCTTGGGTCAGAATGCCGATGCTGCCATTTCCGGAAAACTTCATCTTAATGGCGTCTCGCGTGACCAGCATATTTTTGATTTTCAGTATTCTTGTCTGCATCGTAACAAACTGGGTGTAAAAGAAAACATGACGAAAATCATAGAGCATGTCCTGTTCGCCTTCCAGCTGAATTTCATGCATGTTGAAGCCTGGGGGGAGCGCAGCTGTAAATTGGCTGGGTCCTGTAATATCGGCACGAATCAATTTTTTCTTGCGGTATATGCCCTTTACGTTCATGAGACGGTCGCTGCGTCCGGAGGAGGGACCCCGATAGGCAACGATTTGCTCAGGATGAAGGACATGGGCCGTGTCCCCCTCAGTTAGGGAGAACGTAACCGCTTGTCCCGCTCCGTTGCCCGCTGCATCTTCCATTCGGATAATCATGGCCGCGCCTCCTTTTGCCTGGTTGAATGGTAGGGATCTGGATAAAAGCTTGTCCTATTTAGAACGGTTCGTTCGGCGCATGCCGAATCGCAGGATGCGAATGATGACAAAGTATCCGGCAGCCAATGCCACGGCGGTGATCGCCACGGTCTTTAAACGCTCCGCCCCACTTTTTCGAGTGGCTTCAGCCTCTTGAAGCTGGCTTACCATTTGGGATAATTGCTGGTTCTGCTCCGCGAGATTGGAGTTCTGCTCCGCCAGGGTCAGATTTTGCTGCTGCAGCCGTTCGGAAGCGATTCTGGCTTTATCAAGCTCCTGCAGGGCTTGGTTATAGTTGCTCTTGAGCTGGTTTATTTCATCGGGCAGTTCGGAGAACTGCTGGATATTATCGTACAAATTGTTAAAGTAATTGGCGCTGGCGGTCCGTCCACCGGCCGGCAGCGCGATCCCCGCCACCAGCAGTATGAGAGAAAGTTGGATGAGTCTGGATTTTGTCGGCTTATGCATGTGGGATCACCACCATTCGATTATTTATAGTAAATACGAATCAGATTTCGACAGGTTTCTATTAATATATATTACCCACATTCGCATGGGAAGTGAATCTATTAGAAGCTAAGTTGTTTAACTTGCTCATGTGGAGGGTAATGTAATCAAACAAGCGCATAGAAGCCATCCCATACGAAATGAACATAAAATGAACTAGCAGATAAAAAGGAGATTTCGATCATGATGAAAGATAACAACGTGAAGAAAATTATGATTACAGTGAATGGAAAGCCCGTGGGTAACGGATTGTTAATTGATAAAGTAACGTACGCTCCCATTCAACGCACATCAAGACATATGGGGGATACCAAACCCGTTTCGGCAGCAGAAATAGGTTAATAGACCCTGTGTATGAAATCAAAAGCCTTTAAAACCCGGAGAACGCCTCCGGTTTTTTTGCGTTTGATTCATAATGGAACTTCATTCTTTTGTGCATAGGCGTTGGATAAAAAACAGAGAATTCGTCTGAATATGACGGTTTAGGGAAGATATCATTACAAATTTATACAATTTTCTTTAATACTAGGTTGTAAGATGATCCAATATACATAAATCATAATTTGAGAAAAGGAGTGCTTGAAGAAATGGCCTATTGTATACATTGCGGTAACGAATTAACGGACGGCGTCGCACATCAATGCGTTAACGACACCTCAGGGAATCCTATGAAATACACGGCTGCAGCGGCGGAGCCGGAACAAGGGCGTGCAGATTCCGCATCTGCCGGTGCTCCGCATGCCAAAACTTCATCCGCCGTTCAAGTCGATGGACAGGTGCTGCTGAATCTATTGAAAAATCCGATGAGTGCCCTTAATATGCGAGGGGATCAAGACAGGCATGCTCTACGGCATCATCGGGATGGCTTCCAGCATCATCGGTTTTTGGTTGTTTGGTCTTGGGATCAAGCAGATGTTCTATTCCGGGCTGGGCATGATGTCGGGCTTGTTTAGCGATATCGGCATGGGGAGCCGGGCACTTTTGCTGGGATTGTTCTCAACCGTTATTTTATTAGGTTCTTTCTGGTTTACGGGCAATATGGTTACGAAGCAGAAGCTTGACATAAAGGAATTCATTGCGAAGATGGGCTCTTTCCAACTGCCGTTTGGAGCGGCGCTTATCTTAAGCGGATTGATCAGTTTCATGTCGTTAAAGCTGGCATTCCTCATCCTTGTATTGGCTTTAATGACCGGATTGGCAGCGAACAGCGCAGCCGTTATCGAATTGTACCGCATGGGATCAAGCCAATGGATTAAGTTTTTAGGGGTTGCTTTAGGCATTTATGTTCTATTTCTAGCCGTTGTACAGACCGTTTTATTGTAGGAATAAGGGAAATTTGAGGCAGTAAAAGATTCCCTTGTCCGAAATGTGACAAAAATCTGCATAACTAAAAGACCGCAGCTGATAGGGCTGTGGTCTTTTTTTGTCGAATTCATAATGGGAACATATGTTCCATGACAGTAAGATGTCCATCTGTATTGGTACATTATTAGAAGAAGAGGAAAGAGGTGGATGTATTGCAGTCTGGCTTGTTTTCGGATTTTACATGGAGCCACAGCCATGTATTCGCTGGGGGGACTAGTCAAGTCTTTCTGCTGATCGAGTGGAGGGCTGGTGCGTCAAAGCAAAAAACGCAGTCTCATGGCTTTAATCAGCGCATGGCTGAAGATGTCCAACTACATCTTCAATTAGGGGAACGCGTTCAAGTAGAACATATGTATGGATGCCATGGTGAGATATTGAATGATCGTAATATTTCGTTGTCTTTAGGCTCTTTGCCGGAAGGGAGATCCAAACAGCTGGTTCTTGAGCTGAGTGTCGGAGCTAGGCAATCGGGGGTGTATCCCATTATTACTGCTTTATGGACATATATGGATGTTCAGAAGCAGAAGGTGGTTTTGCAGCCGTCCCGAACGATACCGCTTCAATTCAGCAATCATACGGCATTGAAATACCGAAGGGCAGATTATCGCGTTGAGAAGGTGCTGAAGTTCTACCAGAATGCTTCCATTCTGGAGCAAGCAAGAAGAGAGCTGGAACGGGGGAAGTTGGCTCGAGGGGAAGAAATGATTCGCAGACAGGCAGATGAGATGCTTTTATACGCAATACGATTTCGTGACAGGGATTATTTGAAGGAGGCAGAGACCCTTTATCAACTAATTGGATTGTATCTGGATACATATCGGCAATTATCTTCTGAAAATGCGAACAGGAAAAGGGACTTTAGGCTTAAATATTAACTAGGAATCAAGAATCTGTATATAAAAAAGGAAAAATGATTTCAGGGTCGAATGTACTATTTAGCAGTCAAACAAAATATGTCTAATTTACTAGAAAGATAGGGAGAATGCCATATGACAGACCGACTGATCCGACTAATGAGAATCATTACCCTTGTACAAGCAAGACCAGGTATACTGGCTCGAGAGCTTGCCGAACGTTGTGGAACCAGCGAAAGAACCATTTATCGGGATATGGATGCCCTCAGCGCCATGCATATTCCCATCACTCACCAAGGACGAGGCCGCGGTTACACATTTATCGGGCATTTTGCAATGTACCCGCTTGGTTTAACGGAAGAGGAGGTACAGGCGTTATTTAAACTGTTGACCATATTGGAAAAAGTTAAGCCGATGCTGCCCGATGAATTTGAAAGCGCTTATGAGAAAGTGTTGGCTGCTGTATATAAGCAAAGCGCGGAAAAAGCTGAAATTCAGGCCGGGGACCGGGATGAATCCTCCACCGGTTTATAACGGTTCCACTACGTGTAACAATTAAACCTCGAACGAAAGTACACATATTCATGTGACTATCGTCGAGGTTTTTATCAGTTTATAGGGAAATAACCATTCTCCTGTGGAGATGCGAACGTACTAGTAAATTAGAATTAGGATAGGGATATTATACCAAAATAGAAGATTATATGATAATATAACTATAATTTCTCTTATCCATCCAAAAATGTAATGGATGTGTAATTGTGAGAGACGGCGGTAGATGTCCCTAAGCAAGGGCGTAGGAAGGAGATATGGAGCAAGGGCATAGGTTTATTCCACAACTTGTATAGGAGGATATTCATGAAGAAGATCTCGATCAGTGTATTAACGGCATTATCCCTGTTTGTCGGAAGCTTCTATCTGAACACGGTGGAGGCAGCGCAAGAGAGCAACGCAGACAAAATGGTAGAGTCTCGTGAGACGAAGACGAGCCATTTTACGGATATTCAAGGCCACTGGGCCCAGGCAGCTATTCAAGATGCAATACAACGAGGTTATGTGGATGGTTATCCGGATAAAAGATTCCTGCCCAACAAACAGGTAACCCGAGCGGAATTTATTAAAATGGCGGTTTCAGCCATGAATATTGAGGTGGCTTCCTTAAGTTCAGGTTCCTGGTATGCTCCATACGTGGCTGCCGCAGAATCGGCAGGAATCTATAAGGCTGGCGATATCGGAAACAGTAACTTAACGGAACGAATGACGCGTGAAGAGATGGCTAAGCTAGCGGTAAAAGCGCTGGGATATAAGAATGTGGAAGACAAGCAGTGGATGTATCTTGCATCCAAGGATGGCATCATATCGGGGACCGCGCCTGGCGTAATATCTCCTACGGGCACTACGACAAGGGCTCAAGCCATTGCGGTTATAGAGCGTTTGCTTCAGGTAAAAAGCGGCAAGGCGCTCCCCGTTGATAAATATGCCGTAGCTGCGGCTGAAGTGTATTGGCATAAAACGAATATTTTCTCGGTGGCACCGGAGATTTTTAATGGGCCGGATAACAATAACAAAAATGTAGGTATCGATTCTTGGAAGCTTTCGAAGCTGCAATTCGGTGCACCGGATGGGTCTGTTGTAGCGCAAGTAGATGAACTAATAGCTATTGATTGGAACGATCCGAAAGATCCAAATCGCAAGCTTCTTCCTAGTAAAGAGAAGCTGGTTTGGGTTTTTGGAGCGAAATCAAATATTTTCACAGATGATCTGCAGGCTTACGTTATCATTTTAAAATCTCATTATGTAGTGAATAAGAAGCCTAAATTGTATCCATTTGATACGTTAAGTTTAAATATTTTGGGTTATAATGGTAAACCGAATGGTGCTAATCTGAATATGCCTTATCCTATTGAATCAAGAGATTCCAAGAGACAGGTGAATGGTTTAGTTATTCCCAAAACGGGGTTTAGTACGAGGGGGAATTTGAATGTAATAGTAGAGACTATTACAGCGGGCGCGCGTGTCTATCAAAATACTCTTTCTAGATCGATTCTAATCAGATAAGGAGATTAGGATCAAATGAAGAACAACCCGAAGTACTATATTGTACTAATTAATTTCAGTTTAATATTTTTGCTATCTAACTATATTCCTCTTGGACAAGCAGTAAATGCTGCTAATGATCTCACACAGGACATTAGCTATGAATTTGTAGTCGATTCTAAAGATTATGATTATAGTGGTTATAAATTTTCAGCAAAAAAGGAATTAGAGACGCAAAGAATTACTGTAAATGCACCTCCAGGAAAGATAATTAAGAAACTTGAATGGGTTAATAAAGCCACCAATGCGCCAATAAGATCAATTAACGGTTTTTCACATGGCTCAACAACCTGGACAGGAAAGGATACCTTGAGTGGTACAAAATTGAACGTAAGATCTCAGGGGAATACAAATTATGGAGGAGTATATTATTGGGATAGATGGTCTGTGAACGATGCTGGGAATGGTTATGGACAACTTTGGAAGGCTTCAAGTACAACTGGATTGATTATGGATAATAGTGATCCGAGATGTAATGTTAATGTGGAGAAAGAAACTATACAAGGACGTCAATTACCTAAGTATCCAGGGTGTACGGATCCCAAATTGGAAGCAAGGATCAATCGAACAGAAGCCTTTTTGATACTCGAACCAAGTAGCCCCCTAAACGGCACATGGATTCGTAGTGGTGCAATATCGAATGAATTGAAAGCTTCTAACATAGAAATAGATTTTAGAACTTTAATTCCTGACGTTCATGGTACAACTGGAAGAACAGATCCAAGTACTGTTGGTGGAGAGGTTGCAAAAGTGGAAAATAATAATAGCGACCTAGATGTGATAATTATAAACTTCTCCCAAACCTTCAATAACGACACTTACAACCGATACTGGGCAAATCCAGGTGCGAAGCAAGTTTGGTACTTCTCGAAGTTTTTCGTCGACTTTGATTCCTACACTTATATGTACAAAGACAAACTCCTTCGAGCCACCTTTGCAGATGGAACATCAGGCTTAGAAATCACAGGCGCGACGTGCGTGCCACCGTCCGGTACCATTCAGCTCACAGCGAAATTAACGAAGGTAGACGGAAGTACATACAATCTGCAAAGACACGACAAGTTGACCTGGCGAAGCTCGGATAGCAGTGTCATGACTATCAATGCGTCAGGTGTAGTGACAGCCGTAGCAACGACGGGGCAAGCGACGATTACAGCTCATTTTAAAGATACGGCCCAGGCACTGGATGAAACCGCCGATACCTCGATTCAGGTTGGAACAGGCTCTTCTTGCGGGAATACCGGTGAAGGAGATCCGGGAGGACCAGGTGGCCCACCCAACACATGCGGAATCCAAATCGGTGCGGCGAGAAAGGGAACCATTACATCGCATACGGTGATGGATCCCGTGGCAACGGGCGTAATCAAAGCGGACAATCGAGACTCTGAGAAGTTTGATGTTCTGGACGGGATACCGACTTCGGAATCCCTATACGTCAATGTGTTCGGACTCAACTATCTGTATAAGAACCAATGGGCAAACATGTCGGGGGAAATTACCTATACCGTTCCCGTCAAAAAGACGTATATTCTCACCTGGATGATACCGGGAGAACCAAGTTCGGGTCCGGATGATCCCGGCACGCCTGATGAACCCATGGAAGAAGAGGTTCCGGTAGAAGAACAAGTTACGATAACCAGGCCGTATTCCTACTGGCAAATCGATAACCTGGAGGTATATAAGCTAGCCAAAACAACCGTTAATAATTATGCATTACCTGGCGGTTCGGTGAACCTTACTCCAACCGGCTACACCCCTCCTGTCCTTACATCCGATCATAGCGCGAACGTTGACGATCATGTGGAGCCTGCACCATGCGAAGAAGTAGATCTAGGAACAGAAACCGTTTCAGGCGGTTCGAGCAGGCCAGCATTACCGACAACGGATTTTACATCCGCAGTGGAGTCGGCTGTAGGTCAAAACCAGGTGAAAAATGATAGAGTCCTGTTTAACGGATCTACCGTAATGAATGACAGCTGGGCGCAAGGGACGGCACCAACACCAGGGATCATTCCCCCGGCTGCGACGATTCAAAGAGACGTCCTGTACGGCAGAAACTATCTCATCAGCAATACATTATTGAATAAAGCGAATACGACGAGCACAGGAACGATAAATTATGATCTCATACCCGGCAACATTAATGGCGGATCTAATCTATCCTTTCCCGTCAATGCCATTAACACCGTCACCGTCCACACGCCGGTAGTCAATTATTCGTCGGTGACGGATGATCAGGCCCACAATCAGAAGACGACCCCGAACCCGAATCGGTCTGCTTTCATCTTGGATCGGCCGTTTACGGTACGCATCCCTACCTCGGGTCAGCATCGGAACATCCAGGGATACGGAGATCGGGACTATGCGAAGTATGTAAGATCGAAGCAGGTGTATTTTCCGTTCGATGTCTACAGCAGCGACAGGAGCACCTTTTATCCAAAAGACACCTGGATCACAATCCCGACGGATCAGCTGGACACGGAGTTTTTCCTGCCGGTATGGGTGGATGAAGGCGATTATCAGGTATACTTCCGTACGATTGCGGAGAACGCTCCTTCCGACTTTACGACACAGCCCAGCGCGAATCTGGATTTGGCTCACCATGTGGCTACGGATATAGAACCGGTCGAAGTGATCGGACGCGTATATGATTTTCATATCACGGATATAGCCGATTATAACTGGGAGACGGTCTTCCGCAAACAAAAAGGGAGTGCGGCACCAAGCGGCGCGTCCTATTGGACAGGACTTCGCGATATTGACGGTGGAGCACGCGGGAACTCGCTGCCGTACACACTTCCCATCGCACCGGGGAAGCATCCGGCTCAGGGATATAAGAATGCGGCCGTAAAGACAGGCTACCACTTCAAATTCGATTTGAAGACAAAGGGCAATATGTTTGGTGTACAAGACGGCATTTCCATTACACCGAGTTTTTATTTCGTTCATCCAGATGGCAGCGGACGGCAGCCCGTTGATCTGTATTACCATAGCGGAAACCGAAAGTTCATTCGGATCGGTTCCCCGCAGGACACGGAGAAGCGTTATGTCGTTCTGAACGAAAGGCTGCGCAATGTTCCGCAAGGCGAGCTGCAGGATAACGCTTCATATTTGTACAACCGCGGCGGAGCCCCGGCGGGAATGTCCGCGGCAGCTTACTTGAGGCAGTATTTGGAGAAGACCAGCAAGAATAAGACCTGGATAGGGCGGCTCGACTGGATGCTGCTGCCATCCGAAATACGAACACTGATCGGCCCGAAGTCAGGGTTGCCGGCCTCCGTTGACACGGAGCGGGCCAACGCGGCTGTACAGCGCTGGTATGGTGAATACAGTCTTCCTGCCGACGTGTACGTGGTGAAGAAAGGGACCGACCTGGCCGCTTATGGACGGACGAACCGACTGGACGAGAAATCCTCGGTTTTTCTGAAAAAAGGGTATATCGTGGTCAATTTCAACATCGAGACGATCCGGGAGGGGAATAGGGCCAAACCCCATCTGCAATACATTCATGGCCCACTCATGAATCAATGGCAGCTTGAAGGATACAGCCGCACGTATAATGATCCGTATGGTAAGCGGTTTTCTCTGATGGACGGGGATGTCATATTCTATCATGCCGATCAGTCCAGCAAAGGGGATTTTAGATCCCAGGTACCTCATTAAAGTTTTCACTTGACCTACTTATTATAAGAGGACGATCCTTAATCCTTACCCGTAATAACACCAAAACAGCCACGCCTGATTATTCTTAAAGGCGGTGGCTGTTTTGGTTGTGCTCGCTGTACTCGCAATGAAAAAGCTCTGTTGATCCAAGGCTACGCTGTTTACTCTATGGCATTAGGTTAGTTACAGACAGTGGCCTGTGTATCCCGCATATGGAATCAAACCGTAAGCATCAACGCCAACGCATTCGGTTTATCTCAATGCGGGGGCCAGGCATCGTTATCGTAGAGATAGCGGGCAAAAGCCATTGGATTCCGATACGAGTTCTTCCACGCTTCTCCCATGCCGGCCTCCAGGAAACCATACCGTTGATCACAGCCGTTGCACTCAATGAAATAGAGCCTTCCATCTTCGGTGATACCAATGTCCAGTCCAAAATCGGCAGCATACGGAATAAACAGGGACAGGATACGGGCGATATGCAGGGAGAATTCCGCAATGCGCTCGAGGGTTTCTCCAACAGGGGCATTCGGCATACAGCGGGTTAGAATGTCAGGTACCTGATAGGCGGAGCCCCCCTGCGCGATGTTGGAGACGAAGGTTTGGGGCGGTGAGGTTTTGGCAAACATGCCCGCGATTTCCCAGCTGCCGCTGCTTCCCCGCTGTACAGTGACCCTGATGTCAAAGGGACGTCCCCTGTATTCTGCCAGCGGGATCCGCTCCTGCGCCAGAAAGGGCGCACGCTTGATTCTCTGGTAGATTAGAGGATGAAGCTTGCCCTCGGCTAACGTTACGGTTCTCCATCCTTTAGCCGATGGGGAGGAGCGGGAATACGTCAGCTGACTGTGCCCGGTGCTTCTTTTCAGCCGCATAATCCCGATGCCGATGCTGCCGCTGCATGGTTTTAAGACGAGGTCACCATGCTGGCTCAGCATGGATCGAATGGAGATGGGCGTAGCCTTTACCGTATGCGGCAAGGCATTCGATAATCCCGAATCCTGTTCCAGCATATGGTGTATCGTATCCTTGCCGTAGCGCGTACGGCCGTTAAACACAAAGATTCCTTGTTTGATCAGATCCTCGATTCGCTTGAGTTCGCGTCGGTTGTGGTAGATGGCGCGCATATGGATAGCCCGGGGAATGGGAATATGGACACGGCGATACCCGGATGGAATGGGTATATATCCTGTCACCATTCCGGTATCCAATGAAATATGATGAATGGTAAAAAAACAAGGAACCAGTCCGTACATGGCAGCGGCTTCTTCATAGTTAGCCAGTGATTCAGTGCCGATTCTCCCGCTGGAAATTCTGCGATACGTGTTGTTGTTGAGCAGAATGCCGACAAATTCCGGATGCATGGTCATCCTCCTTGTTACCATAGATCATGGAGTCTTTGTACCACATCGTATGCAGGAGGAAGTTTGTCCTGGATGGACGGGTGTCGCCCGTGGTTGGCCTAATCTTTACCGGATATTAGTCACCAATCGACCCTGATTCGGTATATGTTAAGGTATCAGGCCATACACATGACAGGTATGCGTTTTTTTGAATTAGGGCAATGAAACACTGCTGGTATCAAGGGGATGGGTACCAATGATATATCAGTAGTGGTTTTTCATATAGATAAGTTGTGAGAAGGGTGTGGAGTTATGGGTTTGCGGAAGGTGGCAGTTGTGACGCCGGGGTCGTTTGTTATTCCTTCGGGGAGGAGCAGCTCGGTCGAGCGTGTAGTGGAGCAGACGATTCCATTGGCACAGGGAGCCATGGATGTGCGCATATTCGGAGTGCTTGGAAAAGGACTCCCTTCAAAAGACACGATCAACGGCGTTCCGTGTTACCGCCTGCCATCGGGAGCGAATTATTATCCTTCCCTGCTGCGGAGGCTTCAGAAATGGAGACCGGATATTATCGAAGTACACAATCGCCCGCTGTTAGCACAGCGTCTGAAGATGCATCTCCCGGATGTAAAGACTGTACTTAATCTCCACTCCAATACCTTTATATCGCCTCCGTATATGAGCGAGCAGCGCTTTGGGAACATTGCCAGGTGGATGGACGGCATCGTGGTGAACAGCCGTTTTTTGCTGGAAGATATCACGATAAGACATCCAGAGCTGTCGGATAAAATTACGATCAATCATCTCGGAGTCAGTCTGGAGCATTTTACTCCGCCCTTCAGCCCGGCAGCCAAGGCATTGCGGGAAGCCAGACTTGCTCATTACGGATGGAGCGGGCGGCGCATCATCCTGTTTGCCGGACGACTGATTCCGGATAAAGGCGTTCACCATTTGCTGGAAGCACTGCCGCAGATCATGGAGAAGCATCCGGATGTGCTGCTGCTCATTATCGGGAGCGCCGGATACGGATCGGATCGGGAAACCGCTTATGTGCGGGAGTTGAAAAAAACTGCAAGACCATACCAACATTGGGTAAACTTCCGGCCCTTTGTGCCATACCCGGCCATTGCGGATTGGTATTCGCTTGCAGACATCGTAGTGGTTCCATCTGCACCCAGAGAGGCGTTTGGGCTTGTAAATGTCGAAGCCATGGCTGCAGGCGTGCCGGTAATCGCTTCAAGTGCCGGAGGAATTCCGGAAATTGTGGAAAACGGAGTGACGGGGTATTTGGTCCAGAGCGATGATTTTCCAGCCGGACTTGCGCAGCGGATTAACACTCTGCTACAGGACGAAAATCTTCGCAGACAGATCGGAATGGCCGGTCGCGAAACGGTGCGGCAGCGCTTCAGATGGGATCATACGGCCGAGCGCTGGGTTCATTTGATGCAAACCATCTGAGGGTATCCGATGGAACAGTGGCAGGCGCCCCCCTTGCCGAATAGGATGAAGTAACGATTAGAAGCAGAGGAGAGAGCCGACAGTGAACAAAGCCAGAAGGATGATCACCAGGGGAAGAGGGAAGAGACCGTACCGGCGATATCCTGGCCGTCTCAAGACATCCGCGTACAGAACGGGTATTGATCGTGGTGGTACGGCCGAATATGAGTTGGCCGATGATACGATTGACTCGGCTCATCTTCGACATCGCAGTGTAAGAAGCGAGGCGATTGAAGACTATTCTGTATATAGCATTCATCTATCCCCTGAATCGATTACTTCCTCTAAAATTGCAAGCCATTCGGTGGACTTGGCGCATTTGAGCTTTAATCCGGTACAAGGGATGCCTGACAGGCCATTAATGCAGCAGTTTGGCGATATGCCCTTCATGTTTCCTGAAGGCGTCGACACCATCGATGTTGCTGTCTCGCTCCCGTCCCCTTATGCCGATGGAAATTATGTCATGGTGGTATCATGCAGCGACCCCGGGTTTCAAGCGGGGGTCAGGTCACGGAATGAGCTTCAGGCGATGATCGGCATCACAAGGTCCGCAGGTAATCCGCTTGCAGCCGGATGGTTATCATGGATAGCGATAGGCGGGCAATAGAATCATACAAAAAGGGCAGGGAGCATACTCCCCGCCCTTTTTGTATGTACAGATAGCGGATGGGGATAAGCGTTGGGGCATAACCGTACATCTGCCGTTACGGTGAAGGAGAGCAAACATACAATAGGATAGATTGCCAAGGAGCAAGTGACCGTTACGAGGGAGGAGGAGTGCAAGTATGCGCAATGTGCAGCGGTTAAGGCCCCGAAGAAGGTCGGTTTCTCGGCGTCCTTCCAGGGAATCGTTGCAGCCACCCGCTAATCCTACCACGTACCGTCCTATGGAACCACTGATCCCACGGGAGAATCACCCCCATCCTTACGTGTCTGTTATTATTCCCGCTATGAATGAAGCCGGTAAGATTTCCGCGGTCATAGCAGAAGCGCGGGCGGTTCATCCCGAAACGGAGGTTATCGTGGTTGCGAACGGGTGCAAGGATCAGACCGCAGCTGTCGCAGAACGGATGGGAGCCAAGGTGTTGTCTTTTCCGGAGCCGCTTGGACACGATGTGGGACGGAGTGTAGGCGCACAAGCAGCTAAAGGACGAATTCTTCTTTTTACAGACAGTGATATGGTTATTCCCTCCGGTGAGTTAAGGCCTTTCGTGCAGGCGGTTCAATCCGGCGTTGATGTGGCCTTGAACGATTATACCGGTCCTATCGATCGGCAGCCGGTTCACCGGGTTATTCTTGCGAAATATACATTAAATTCGATGCTTGGAAGGTCTGATTTGCGGGGTGCGTCCATGACAGCCGTACCGCATGCCTTAAGCCGTCGGGCGCTGGAGACAATCGGTGCAAGTGAGCTGTCCATTCCGCCGAAAGCGCAAGCGGCTGCAGTGAACCGGGGGCTGCGTGTGGAGGCGGTTTATCGCGTGGAAGTCGGACGCTTGAATCCCGGTCGAATCGCGGGCGGAGATCCGCTGGAAATGCTGGTGCTTGGCGATCATTTGGAAGCACTGGAAGCCGTGATGGCAGAGCGTGGTGTCCGAGGCGGATATCACGATGGTGGACGAAGACGGAGCGTGGTGAGGTGAGCACGTGCAAAGATGGGTTCATAAAAAGATAAGTCGATCAGGATCTAAAAGCCGAAGACGTTTAAGAAAAGGTTCCTCACGGGTGGTGGCGTACCGTTTAATACGGAACAGTCGTTGGGAACGGCTTGCACTGAGTGCGGGAGGTCTGTCCGGGAGAAGACGGGGTGCATCCAAAAAGGAAGCATCCATGGCTTTTGGTCAATGGCTGGCTTCCAGCGGAATTCCCCAACGCCAACTCTATCACGTTCTGCCCGGCGTGGCGGAATCGTTCCGACGCGGATACGCCAGAGGTTCCAGGCAGTCGATCCCGGCACCGCTGCTGCCGCCTCTGAAAGGGCGAGCTTCCGTAATCGTGTTCGCCTGCAACGAAGCGGGTTCCATTCCGATGGTGCTGCGAGAGCTAAAACGACTTCCATTTCATGAAATCATCGTCGTCGAGAATGGAAGCCATGATCATACGTACTCGGCAGCGCGTGCATTTGAAGGGGTTACGGTGATCCACATTCCCGAACGGCTGGGACATGATGTGGCCCGTGCCTTAGGGGCCAAGATGAGCACCGGGGACATCGTTCTGTTCATGGACGGGGATATGCCGGTGCCTGCGGAAAAACTGAGTTCCTATCTGCTTGCGGCAGATCGCGGAGTGGATGTGGCATTGAACGATATCATGCCATTGCTGCCGGAATTTAGCCGCCAAGATGAGGTTACCCGCTGTAAAACATTTCTCAACCGCATGCTGGGACGTGACGATCTAATGGCCAATTCGCTAACAGCTATTCCCCATGCGATGACAAGGCAGGCGCTGGAGAGTATCGGTTATGCGAATCTTTCAGTCCCACCCAGAGCCCAGACGTTGGCCATAAGACAGGGACTTCGGATTGAAGCGGTACAAACCGTGGATGTTTTGAGCGTAAACCGGCGAAGAAAGACGAATCGGGGTAAGGACAATCCAGTGGCAAAGCTGATCATTGGCGATCATATCGAAGCCCTGGGAGAAACGATGAAAGACCTTGGCGGGCGCCTTCAATGGGGACAGGTGTCACGGGCGGAATTATCCTTACGGAGGAACAGCCTATGAGCGGACTAACGAGTATTATTATTCCCACGTATAACGGACTGCATCTGCTCCGCACCTGTGTGGACCATATCCGTGCATACACCGATGTCCCCTACGAGATTATCGTTGTGGACAACGGCTCGCGGGATGGAACCGGTGAATATTGTGTACGGGAAGGGCTTTTGCTTGTCTCGCTGCCGGAAAACACCGGTTTCCCCATCGCGTGTAACCATGGTCTCCGGTTGGCTTTGGGAGATCAATTATTGCTGCTGAACAATGATGTATTTGTCTCGCCGCGGTGGCTGACGTTATTGCAAGAAGCGTTATACAGCAAGGAAGAGATCGGGGTCGTGGGGCCCGTAACGAATTACGCAAGCGGAATCCAGCAGGTGAAGGTAGGATATACGGACAGAGCGGGCTACATCCAGGAGGCAGAACGCTGGAATGTACCGAATCCGGAACAGTGGCACGAAGTGAATCGTATTGTGGGATTATGCTATTTGTTCAAGCGCACGGTCATGGATCGTGTGGGATACCTGGATGAGATGTTTTCGCCCGGACACTATGAGGATGATGATTATTGCTATCGCGCTCGCCTTGCAGGGTTCAAGCTGGTGGTGGCAGGTAATGTGCTGGTGCACCATGAAGGGAGTGCAAGCTTCCGAACCCGGTTTCCGAGCGGATTCCAGGAGTTGATTGAACGAAACCGGAGACGGTTTGTAGAGAAGTGGAATGTAGACCCATTACAATTCATCGAGGAGAGAGGTGACGCATCATGAAGGGCGTATTGCTGGCAGGAGGGAACGGCACCCGACTGCTTCCGCTGACGAAATATATGAATAAGCACCTGCTTCCGGTAGGAAAGCATCCGATGATTGCATATGGAATACACAAGCTGCATCAGGCGGGCATCGATGACATTTTATTGATTACCGGCTCCAAATCGGTTGGATTATACGCCGAATATTTGGAGAACGGACGGAGCTTCGGTGTCAATCTGACCTATAAGGTGCAGGAGCAGGCAGGTGGAATTGCGGAGGCGTTGGAGCTTGCGAAAGGGTTTATTCCTCACGGGGAAAAATTCGTTGTTCTGCTGGGCGATAACCTCTTTCAGGACGATTTAAAGCCGTTCATTCAGCATTATGTACAGCAGCCTTCCGGCACGGCCATGGTACTGCTTAGTCCTACGGATAGCCCGCATCGGTATGGCGTACCCGTATTTGCGGAGGATGGAGGCGGGAAATTGCTCTTCATTGAGGAGAAACCCGTAAATCCCCGGAGCCGTCATGCGGTGACGGGAATATATATGTATGATCATAGCGTATTTGATATCATCAGCCGAATCAGTCCGTCAGAACGAGGGGAATTGGAAATTACCGATGTCAACAATTTGTACGCAGCCAACGGCACATTAATCTATGACATCCTGCAGCAGTGGTGGTGCGATGCCGGCACCTTTGAATCGTTGCAGGAGGCGGCTGTGCATATGAAGGATGAATTGCCATGAAAAAACGGCGTGCAGTGCGGGTTACAGTCCATACCGGAGAGCAGCGAGAGGGGGGAGTTTCGGGTGAGCATTACCGAGCCGGTTATCAGGCCGGTTATGCTCTCGGGCTAAAGCTTGGGCAGGAGGACCGGGGCAGCGTATTCAAAGGAACAAGCATTATTATCCCTGCGGATTCTCACCATGATACAGTAGCTCAAGTCATACAGCATATTGAAACGATGACTCCCCACCTCTATGAGGTGCTTGTTGCCGATGCTGGCGCCACAGCAAATACGTGGCGGTATATTCATGATCGTAGAGGAGTCGTGCGTCACATCAAGGGGAATAGCGGAGATCATCTTGCCTGTGTAGTGAATAAGGCGATTTCAGCGTCACTTGGCGAGTATATCGCCATATTGGCCAATGTTTTACCTCACATGGATAACTGGCTTGGGATTCTGGTGAGCGAGCTTGAGCGTGAGCCTGCTATAAAAATGGTCTATGCCAGTTCTGCAGCAACGGGTTTAGGAGCAGCATGGGCGGATGAGGAGAAATCAGCTCCGTCGGGTTCCTCGTCCAATCCATTGAGCTGTCTGCTCTTCAGACGTTCGCTCCCGGCAGAGATCGGTATGTGGGATGAAGAGATCCTTTCCGCGGAAGACCATATGCACAGATGGCTTGAACGGATACCGGCGGAACAGAGGTTACAGATAGAGGAGTCATCCCTATTTGCAAGCGGGAAGTTATGATTTGAATTTTGCACGGAGACACCGTTCTCCGCATATGCTGAACCGATAGAAGAGTGAAGGGGAGTACCGACGTGGAGAGCAAAATCGATGATATGATAGCGCATCTTTCGCATTCTCAACAGCAGCTGGCCCGGATTTTGGAAGCTCAGCGCCATGCTGCTGTTCGCATGGCTCAAATTATACATTCACTTCCTGAATATGAATTTCAGCTCGCTGAAGGACCGAAATCATCAGGAGGACAGACGGTACAAATCAATCGCAGTATCGTTTCTTATTTGAACGCCATGGCGGATCTGCAGCAAACCGCAGCGGATAGCCTGGAGATCGTGCTAAAGGAACTGAGAGACCAAGAGGAAGAATAACCCGGTAATCTTACCGGATGACAGAGGCGGGAATGCAGGTGAGCAAAGAAGAGTCTTTGATGCGAATGCTGGAAGCAGCCGTTGCCATTCAGCGCGAGACCTCTCTGATCCTGGAGGGGAAGGCTGTCGAAGCTGAAAAGGTTCGCGAATGGGTACTGTCGCAGGATCCCTCTACCGGCGGATTGAAGGATTCGCTGGTGATGCATGAGCAAATCGTGGAGCAGATTGAAGGACTGACCCGAATCGGATCAGGGCTCTGCCGGAATCTGCGTGTGGCTTTAGGTACCGATGAACAGGCTGCAAGCGGAGGTTTTGATGAATTTGAGTTTGGGGATTCGGACTAATGATTACACGCACCCACCGGGAACATGAAGCAAGGGTAGCTATGATTTCGTCCATCGCCAGAAGCCAAGAGGCATTGGCCGGCATATTGGAGAATATCGCCGAGGTCTCGGCCCATTCCGACGTGACTTCGCGAAAGCTTGCTGAGAATATCCGGCTTTTGACCGGTTACCAGTCGGTCATGACTGAGATGCTGACAGGCATACCGCTGAACCGAACGAAACGGGGATCTCCTTCTTCCCCATGGCTTGCAGCCGGAAGGATTGCAAGCAACGGTATAGCAGACCAGGAACAAACCACGCACTCGGGAGGTTAATTACAGGATGAAAGTAAAACTAACGGGTTTACGAAAGAGCGGACGTGCACGTCATGCCGGCAGCAAGAGACTGTCCTTGGCTGTAAGACGCTTGAAGGTTGTTAAAGGTGCCAGACGGCGTCGTGGCGGAAGCTTGAGTTTGCGTAAACGCCGGGGGATTCGTAGTCGCTATCGGTTACGAAGAGGAGGGCGCGTGTTCTATCCCGCCTCATCCCAGGCGTTTAACCAAGGATATAATCAGGCTTATGACGAAGGATTTAAAGCGGGATTTGCGAAAGGTTATGAAGACGGGCAAACCCCTCCTGCACCCGTATGAAGGCGGACAGGGCGGCTCTCACGGAAGGTTTCGGATCCGTGAAGACCGCTCTTTTTTATTTTTCCTTGCCGTTTTCAAAGGGGCGATACGTAAGGGCATACGCCAAATTCCCGGTCCAAGGGACAGTCGTCCATGATGCATTCGTCCTCTCGGCATATAGTTATATGAACCTTTGTAAATCCCATAAGAGACAGGGTGAAGATGGTGAGCTTATCGTTTCGTACAGGTCAGAAGGAGGGCTACCAGGCTGGTTACAGTGAAGGTTACCGTTTGGGGGGGTGCCGTGCGCTGATGGAGCGTATTCCAGTCGAGCCCTCGCCATATTTCAATCTGAAAATTCTGTATGTCCCCCAAGGCTTTGAGTCCATTGATGAAGGGGTAGTCAAGGGGCTTGGCCGAATTGTTCGGGAATGTATCGTGGTGCCGCCGGAACAAGTGGTGGAGGTGGCGCTGCAGCAACTGCCGGATATTATTTTGGTCATGAATGGCTTGCACGTATTTCCGGAGGGGTTCCGCCATTCGATGAATCAGCTCCGGGACCTTGGCTTCCGGACGGCCATTTGGTTTGTGGATGACCCTTATTTCACGGAGGAGACGCCGGGGTTGGCACAGCATTTTGATGTTGTGTTCACGCACGAGCTGAGCTGTGTTCCATTGTATCAAAGCGTCGGGGTGAAAGAAGTGCATTATCTTCCGCTTGGCGTTCATCCGGAACTGTTTACCCCTACGATGGCAGGGCCGGCATATCGTTCTGACATTTGCTTCATCGGCAACGCGTTCCGCAACCGTGCGGCACTGTTTGATGAATTGGCCCCGTTCTTGAAAGGGAAGCAGGTTCGTATTATCGGAGGCTTCTGGGAGCGACTTGCCCGTTATAAAGAGCTCTCTCCGTTTGTGTACAGCGGCTTCATTCCGCCTGCTGAAACCGTGAAATTCTACAACGGTGCCAAAATTGTGATCAACCTGCACCGGCCGACCCAAAGCGGTGACGACAACCGCAACAGCCTGAATTTTCCGGGACGTTCGATCAATCCGCGCACCTTTGAGATCAATGCTTGCGGTACGCTTCAGATCACGGATATCCGTGAGGATCTGAGCCAGTATTATACGCCAGGAATCGATATCGAGACCTTTGGCTCCGTTCCGGAATTGAAACATAAGATTTCCTATTATCTTTCTCAAGAGGATCAGCGTAGAAGTATAGCGCAGCGGGCGCTTCAGACGACGATGACAAGACATACGTATGTTCACCGACTGCCTGAGCTTCTGACATTGATCGAGGCCAATCGATAGGATGAACTTGTTGGGTTCAAGCAAATATCAGGGAGGAGCGAAGCGGATGCCTAAAAGTTTAGTTACAGGACCACGTCGGTCCGCCGTATCCGATGCATATGGACGAGGCAGGAGTGTCGGTCTTCAAGCGGGATACGATGAAGGGTATTTCCGGGGGAAATCGCAAGGCATCGTCAACCGGATTGTATACACCCCGCCCGTGCGGGAGATCCATGTTTTGTTTGTCAGCTCGGGAAAAGGATTTCCCTATTCGCCGATTGACGAGGCGATCATTGGCACGCTGCATGGCATGGTACGTCAGCTTACGCTGACGGATGCGAAGCAGGATGTAGCAGCGGAAGCAAGTCGCACCAGACCGGATCTGGTGCTGGTACTGGACGGCATGTATCTGCCGGTGGAGCAGATGGATGCCATTCGGGCCATGGGAATTCGGACGGCCGTCTGGATGACAGACGATCCGTATTATACCGATATGACTTTAGGCTGGATTCATCACTATGATTATGTCTTTACGCTAGAGTTGAACTGTGTAGCCCATTATCAGAACTTGGGCTGTGCTCAGGTTCATTATTTGCCGTTCGCTGCATTTCCCGGCCATTACCGTCCGATCGCCAAGCCTGGAGCGGCAACACGCGAGATCGGTTTCGTCGGTACAGCCTATCCGAAACGGATTCAGTTCTTTGAACCCATTATGGATCAACTGATGGCGCGCCGCACATTTATTAACGGCAATTGGTGGGAACGATTCCCGGGATATGGGAGATATAACAACCGAATCGAGATTAACAAGTGGATGGGGCCTGCGGAAACGGCAGACGTATACAACAGCGCCAAGATCATCATCAATCTGCATCGTGCGGTAGATGACGATGATATTAATCAAAATAGCGGTCATATTCCAGCGGCTTCCCCGAACCCCCGTACGTTTGAGATCAGTGCCTGCGGAACGCTTCAACTCTGTGATGAGCGTGCAGATCTGGCGCGTTTTTACACGCCGGGGGTTGAGATCGATACGTACCGATCGCAAGGCGAACTGCTGGAGAAGATCGAGTATTACCTGACTAACGATCAGCTTCGTAAAGATATCGCCCACCGTGCGCTGGAGAGAACTTATCAGGAGCATACCTATGCACATCGGCTGAATACGTTGTTCTCGGTCATCTTCCCTTAATCGGTACACAGAAATAGATGAATGTTGGGGGAACAAGCGTCGTTGCGGTATCTTTGTCTCCCTAATATATTGTACCAACTGGGTGAAAAGGAGGTGGATCGCATCCGGTACTGCGAGAATCACGGTTACTGAAGATGCGGGCGATACCGATGGCCTTTAAACCGAAAATGTTGATTTTTTCACACGTATCCAATCCGTCAAGCATTACGGGAGCGGAGAAGCTGCTTTTGTTCTTCTGCGGGCAGTTGTCTCCATTCTTCGAATGTGTTCTGGTTGCACCGAATGAAGGCCGACTGACCATGCTGGCCAGACAATCCGGGATTTTGGTGAAAATCTACAAAATCCCATTGCTCTACAGTGTATATACACCTGGTGCCCATCTTATGAACGAAGCGGATAAATTAATGACAACACCTGTATTCCGGGCCTTGACGAAATGGATAGCAAGTGAAGGACCTCAGGTTATCCTTACCAATACCTGCGTTCATTTTATGCCGGCGGCTGCCGGAAAACGACTCGGGATTCCCGTGATGTGGCAGCTGACAGAGAAAATTACGGATAACGGGTATGCCCATTTGTCCACTTCGTTAATCCATCAGTACAGCAGTTGGATCATCAGTATTTCCGAGTCGGTAGCCGAGAGCTTCCCGCCGGAAGTGAGGCAGTCGAAGATGACGGTTCTTCCTCCATCCTGGAGCGAGTCTGACATTCAGCCGGAAGCATGGCCGGGGTGGAGGGCCTCCTACCGGGAGAAGCTTGGGATCACATCGAACAGACCCTTAATTGGGATGATATCGTCGTTTCTGATCGAGAGCAAAGGGGTTCATCATTTCATCGACATGGCGCTTTCGCTCAAGGATGCCTATCCGGACGCTGTCTTTCTCATTGTAGGCAGCGTGCTGGACCCGGACTATGAGAGATTGTGCCGCGATCGGATTGCTTGGTCAGGGACTCAGCACCGATTCATATTCGCCGGTCCCCAGGATGACATCTCTCAGGTGTACTGTGCGCTTGATGTTGTTGTCGTTCCGAGCGTGGTACCGGAGGGATTCGGATTGACGGCACTGGAGGGCCTGATGTACGGGAAGCCGGTCGTTGCCTATGCATCAGGAGGACTCCAGGAAGTGTTGACAGCTGCCGGCTGTGCGCATCTGCTAGCCGACTCAGGAAGCACGGCCTCTTTGGCGGAGAAAGTAAGGTTCATACTAGATCAGCCGGATCAGGGAGTTTCCTTGGGGATGCAGAACCGAATGCAAGCGCAGGCTGTTTATGGTCCTGTGATATATCAGGTACGAGTGAACGAGATGGTTTCCCGGTGGATGAATGAGCATCCGGGATGGTTCCAGGCGACGGCAAGGACGGCGAAGCATCGGGCTGCTCCCCCGACGAGACGTCACAAACAGGGAAGGCGAACCCGGAAGAAACGCAGCGAAGCGGGACTGCGCCGGATATTACCTCGCACGAGAACCAGAAGAACAAAAGGAAAACCGACCAGGCGACGGGCATCAAAGCTTAGACAACGCAGAACGTCCGCAAGGCGACGGAAGGCATAAGACGAGGGAATGGCAGAGCTGGATCAGGCGCTTAACACATTTGAAAGCAGATGCTCCTCCCCTCTGCCATCTCCACGAATACGGGAAGAATGGTCGTGCTGCGGAAAGATCGCCTTCGGATCTGTGATTAACTTGGCAAGGGAGAATCCGATATGAAAGTCATGACAATCTTGGGTACGAGGCCCGAAATTATCCGATTAAGCTTGATCATTCCTCTTCTAGACCAGTATGCAACGCGGCATGTTCTCGTGCACACGGGGCAAAATTTCACGAATACTTTGAGCGGGGTGTTCTTCTCGGAAATGGGACTCCGCAGTCCGGATTATGTCCTTCAGGACCGCCAGGCGACGCTCGGAGGCCAGCTGTCCGTGATGTTCAGCCGCATGGAAGAAATATTGGAGCAGGAGCAGCCCGATACCGTACTGCTGCTGGGCGATACAAACAGTGCGCTTTGCGCCGTGCTGGCTGAGCGTCTGGGATACCCCGTGGTCCATATGGAAGCGGGGAACCGCTGCTTTGATCTTGATGTGCCTGAAGAGAAGAACCGCAAAGTCATTGATGCGGTATCCTCCATCAATATGCCTTATACGAACTATAGTAAGAATCATCTGCTTCGCGAGGGCGTACCGAGTCAACGCATCGTCCTGACAGGGAACCCGATCTATGAAGTAATGAAGCATTATGAAGCTCAGGTCAATGAAAGCCGGATCATGGAGCAGCTGTCGCTGTCGCCCCAGCAATATTTTCTGGTTACGGTACACCGCTCCGAGAATGTGGACCGACCTGAGAATTTGAAGGAAATCTTAAATGGATTAAACGCGGTTGCGGAAACGTTCGGACACCGGCTCATATGCAGCCTGCATCCCCGGACGGCTTCGCGCCTTGAAGGGGCGAAGGAGGTCGGTCTTCATCCGCTCATTGAATTCCACGAGCCTTTTGGCTTTTTTGATTTTGTGAGGCTCGAGAAGGACGCTCTTTGTGCCATCACCGACAGCGGCACGGTACAAGAGGAATGCTGCATCATGCACGTACCCACAGTGACGGTTCGGCGGACGACGGAGCGACCGGAGACTGTGGATTGCGGAAGCAACATCGTTTCCGGCCTGAGTGCGGACCGGATCCATGGAGCGGTCCAATTGATGACTCAATTGAGTCGCGACTGGAAGTGCCCGGAAGGCTATTTAGCGGACAATGTGTCGCGTACCGTCGTAAAATATGTGCTTGGAGGGAAAGTGAATGTTCACTAATCAACGGATTTTGGTGACTGGCGGCACAGGCTCTTGGGGACATGAACTGATCAGCCAGCTTCTGCCGCTAAATCCTAAGCAGGTCATCGTCTATTCCAGAAGCGAGGCCACGCAGGTGGCTATGGACCGTGAGTTTGAAGATCCGCGACTCACTTTCCGAATTGGAGACATCCGCGACAAGGAAGCTCTTACGGCAGCCTGCCAGGATGTTGATTACGTATTTCATCTTGCGGCGCTAAAACATGTTCCTGTATGTGAAGAGCATCCCTATGAAGCTTTGAAAACCAATGTGGTAGGCACGCAGCATGTCATTGAGGCGGCCATTGAAAATCAAGTGAAAAAAGTGATATATATTTCAACGGATAAAGCTGCAAATCCATCCAACTTCTACGGCATGACCAAGGCGATTGGCGAAAAATTGATCGTGTATGCTAATCTGTTGAGTACGCACACTAAATTCGTCTGCGTGCGGGGCGGCAACGTTCTCGGAACGAACGGGAGCGTCGTTCATGTATTCAAGAATCAGATTCGGCAAAAGGGACAGATCAGTATTACCGATCACAACATGACCCGTTTCTTCCTGACCTTGAAGGACGCGATCTCCTTGCTGTTCAAAGCGTCGATTGAAAGCATCGGCGGTGAAATCTTTGTTATGACGATGCCGACCTGCCGCATCGTGGATTTGGCGGAAGTGCTTATAGAAGCTTCAGGTCGCAGCGACGTCACCGTGGTTGAAACCGGAATTCGTCCGGGAGAGAAGATCCATGAAATCCTCATGAGTGATTTTGAAAGCCTGACTACCGTTGTTTACGATGATGAATATTTGGTCATATTACCGACTCTCGAGATTCCTGGTCTGAATGAGCGTTATCAACACCTGTCCAAAGTGTCTTTCAACAGCTTCAGCTCGGAGCATCAATTGATGACCAAGGACGAAATACGGGATATTCTGCGCCGCGGAGGATTCTTGCCATGAAGATGCTCATTCTCGGGGGAAATGGCATGGCGGGACATGTGCTTGTACAGTACTTTCAGTTATCCGGCAAGCATCATGTCTTTTATACGACCCGGGACAGAAGTGATTCACAAGGCCTGGTGCTGGATGTAACCGATATGAGTGCTGTGGAGCATATGGTTAAGGCGGTTTGGCCTGATATCATCATCAACGCCGTAGGCGTCTTAAATCAACGAGCTGAAGAAGACAAAATAAACGCATATCATATCAATGGATTTTTGCCTCATCGTCTGCGATATTTAGCAGGTAGCATTTCAGCGAGACTTATTCATATCAGCACGGATTGCGTGTTTCTGGGAACCAAGGGAGGCTATCGGGAAGATGATCTTCCCGATGGTGTAACTTCCTATGCGGTAACCAAAGCGCTGGGCGAGGTCCAAGACCCGGATCACTTGACCATTCGAACCTCGATCATCGGACCTGAAATCCGGCAGAGCGGAATCGGCCTGTTTAACTGGTTTATGAAGCAGCGGGGCGAGGTTTCCGGCTACCGGGCCGTACAATGGAACGGCGTTACGACGCTGGAGCTTGCCAAAGCGATCGAATTCTTCATGAACAAGGACGTGGGAGGTCTCATCCATCTAGGGCATCCGAATCCGGTAAGCAAATATGAATTGCTGTTGTTGTTTAAGGACATTTGGGGGAAACACGATGTGGTTGTGGTCCCGACCGACGATTTTGTTCAGGATCGGACGCTGTGCAGCACGCGACTTGATGCAACATATCCATTCCCGAGCTATGTTCAAATGTTAAAGGAGATGTACGAATGGCAGCAGAAACATTAAAAAACAAAAAACTGCTGATAACAGGAGCCACAGGTTTTACAGGCTTACATGCTTGCGCTTATTTCGTTCGGCAGGGCTGCACGGTCGTTGCTGCCGGTAGGAATAAGAAAACGCTGGATTCGATACAAGGTGTCATATCCGCCGAGTGTCACCTGGAGGATCGTGAACAGGTGAATGACCTGATCCAAAGAAGCCTTCCTGATTATATTTTGCATTTAGCCGGAAAAAATTCAGCTTCGGAGTCATGGAAGCATCCTGCCTCTTATATGGAGAGTAACGTCATGGGCACCATCTATCTGCTGGAGGCCGTCCGGCAGCACTGTCCGGACAGCCGGATGGTGATGGTTGGTTCCAGACTGAGCGTGGATCCCGCAAAAGGCGCGGTCGCCGTTCCTCACCCATACAGCCTTAGCAAAACCTTTGCCAGTTGGTCGGCAGCGGCCTGGCATAGCATGTTCAACCAGCACATCGTCCTGGCAGAGCCATCCAATTTGATTGGTCCTGGAGAATCGACAGGGTTCTGCACGCTGCTTGCCCGGTATATTGCCGGTTGTGAAGCGGGCAGGCCCCTACCGCTGTTCCGTATCAGCTCCCGTTTTGAATCAAGGGACTTTCTGGACGTTCGGGATGCGGTAGCTGCATACGGCGTACTTCTGAAGAGCGGCTCTTCCGGCATGACGTATCCGATTGGATCGGGGGAAGAGCATACGCTTGGAGAGCTGGCTGAGCGCTTGCTTAAGGAGACCCAGACGGCGGTGCCCATGGATTGGGGCCCTGAATCCGCCTCACTTTCATTGGATTCATTAAATAAGGGAACCGGAGGGAAGCAAGGCGCCGAGCTTCTCAAAGCGCTGGGATGGTGTCCGCAATACCTTTTGGAGCGATCGCTTGCCGATATTATGGATGATGCCAGAATACAAGTACAGTGATCCTCTTCATAAGAAAATGAATTAAAACGCCGATGGATGCCATGATCCAATCGGTGTTTTTTTGTCCATAAAATTAGGTTTGATCATCAGTAATCTTCCATGTTAAAACCTTTCAGCATACCACCTCTGCCACAAGGTCATCCTATACGATGTTAATACACTCATTATAGAGATGGAGGATGAATCATGATTAAATCCAAGGCCCTCAACCTGACCGTCTCCACGGCATTGCTGCTCAGTATGGCTGCAGTAGCAGGATGCGGTAACGCCAATGACGGCAACACGACACGTACGAACAATGTGGACAGTGGCCGTATCGGTGTGAATTCCGTACGTAACAATCAGAATGTCCGCAGTACGCAGCAGCATGACCTGACAAACCTGAAATACAGCAAAACGCTGTCGAGAAAAGTTTCGGATATCAGTGGTTTAGGCACAGCCCATGTATTCGTGACGAACCGCAATGCGTATGTATCGCTGTCCAGGGATGGGATGAACACCAACAACATCAACGGTCATGTGACAGGTATGAGCACTCGAGCAAATCGTGCCACTGACGGAACGATGACGGGCACGAACAGAACGAATGTTAGAAACCGTACCTTTGGCACTTCAGGTACAGGCAGCGTGGGTCTTCTGCGAGGAATGGCAAATGATACAAGACGTGCAGTGGACAATACAACGGGTCTTGGAACAGGCCTGGGCCGTAATGCCGATACCCGCGGCTTCGGTGTAAACGGAACGACAACCAATGGCGGATTTGGCGGCAGCAATTATAATACGTTGAACGGAACACGCACCAATGGACTCATGGGTACTAACGGCACAGGTACCAATAACCTTAACGGAACCAATGGTACGACAAATAACACTTATATGGGAACAGGCATCAACGGCGTTCCTTATGGAACTAACAATAATAACATGGGCATGATGAGTAACAATCGTGAAGAGGTACCTCAACATGTACGTCAGGAGATTACGAGCAAAATTCGAAAGACCGCTCCACATATCAGTCAAGTATATGTTTCCACGGATGAGGGTTTTTATCAGCATGCTAATCGATTTGGAACGGACGGGAATGCAGCGAACACGGTTGGTACGCTTTCGCGCGATTTCGGTACATGGATTAACCGTGTATTTCCGCTGAACCTTGGTGGTCGTGACGGCATGAACGATACCCGGGGCAACCTGATGAAGAATGATACGGATGACGGTTGGTTTGGCGGTAATCGGAACAGCCGGTAAAAACCTCTATACCAAAAGGAGCTGCCCTTTAGGAATGAAATCATCCCTAAAAAGGCAGCTCCTTTGCTTTGTTTGCCATATAAACAATAATCAATCAAATTAATGTTTGCGTTGTCCTTGAATCCAAACCCCTTGAAGCTCTAGATCACTTGAAAGCAACAGAACGTCAGCAAGCTTGCCGGCTTCAAGAGAGCCTGTAAGATCAGCGATGCCGATTTTTGTAGCGGGATTTATGCTTCCGACGCGGGAAGCCTGCTCAATGCTTAATCCAACCTCTCGGACCAACAGCTGAAAGCCTTTAATCATCGTCAGCGTACTGCCAGCCAAACTGTCTCTATTGCTCTTGAGTGTGGCGATGCCATTCTCGACAACGACCGGAAGGTCACCCAGCGTATATTCGCCGTCTGCCATACCGGTAGCGGACATCGCATCGGTAATCAGAATCAGATTTCCGTCTTGTTTCATGCGGGCAAGAATCCGAATGGCTGCGGGGTGAACATGAATACCGTCAGCGATTATCTCGCAGCTTAAGCGATCATCACTCAGCATCGCGCCGACCACGCCAGGCTTGCGGTGATGCAATCCTGTCATCGCATTGAACGTATGCACGCCATGGCTAAGACCTGCTTCCACGGCAGCCTCGACTTCCTCATACGTGGCATCCGTATGCCCCAGAGCAGCCACGATCCCGTGATTGTTCAGCCAAGCGATGGCTTCTAGCGCTCCCTCGCGCTCCGGTGCAAGTGTCACCTGGCGAACCAGGTTAGGGTAAGTGGATACCCACTCTTCCAGCCATTCAATATTAGCGTGGACGATATGCTCCGGATTTTGTGCGCCAGGCCATTTCGGACTGATAAAAGGGCCTTCCAAATGTACGCCTACCAGTCTCGTGTAAGGCATGTTTTGGTTGCGGTAGTCGTTAACTTCTTGCAGCACATGGTCGATGGCTGCCTTAGGGGCCGTCATCGTGGTAGCAAGCATGGCCGTGGTGCCCTGGGAGCTGTGGAACGACGTGATTTTATCCAGGACATCCTTGGTGGCATCCATGAAATCTTCACCGTTACCCCCGTGTACGTGGATATCGATAAAACCGGGAATAATGTAGCCATCCGGTTGATGGATCACTTCCGTTGCCGCCTGCTTCAGATCGGCAGGGAGTCCGGAGGCATCACCGGCGTATGAAATGCCCTCTCCTTGAATTGCCAGCACGCCGTCTTCGCAGATGCCGTTTGGCGTCAGGACTTGACCGTACAGCAATTGGACAGAATCTTTTCGTTCGCCGCTCATACCAGCAGTCTCCCTGCGCCTTGATCCAGAAGGACCACCACGTTCGGATGACATTGAAGCAGCGATGCCGGACACGCTGTGGTAATAGGTCCTTTCAATGCGCGATGAACAATTTCCGCTTTATCCTCACCGCGGACGAGGAGAAGGATTTGACGTGCTTTCAGGATTGTGGCAACGCCCATCGTAATCGCATGGGTTGGCACATCATCCAGGGTAGGGAAGAATCTTGCATTGGCGTTACGTGTTTTCTCTTGCAGCTCAACCACATGCGTACCGCCGCTTAAGGATTCACCAGGTTCATTGAAACCGATATGTCCGTTATGTCCAAGTCCGAGAAGCTGGAGATCAACAGGGCCGAATTCTTCCAGCATTTTATCGTAGTTCAGGCATTCTTCTTCCGGATTGGCAGCATTTCCGTTCGGCACATGGGTCCGTTCGATCTGGATGTCCACATGATGGAAGAACTTCTCGTTCATGAAGGTGCGGTAGCTCTCCGGATGGTTCTCCGGAAGGCCTACATATTCATCCAGATTATACGTTGTGGTCTGGGCGAAGCTGACCAGTCCTTGACGGTTCATTTCAATCAGCTTGGCATAAAGCCCGACCGGCGTGCTTCCTGTTGCCAGTCCCAGCTTGGCGCGCGGATTGGTGTGAAGCAGGCTCGAGATCAGGTTAGCGCCTGTTTGCACAAATTGTTCTTCATCGCGGAATGTGTAAATATTCATTGGTTATTGTCCTCCTCGGCTTTTGCGATAGTTTTGAACATTAAGATATGATTGCTCCAGACGAGGAACATACGTAGAGAAGTCCCGACTGGCCATACCCATGAACAGGATGTCAATAATGTGAAGCTGGGCGATACGCGAAGCCATGTCTCCCCGGCGCATTCCTTCCTCTAACGAGGATGAATACAGCGTAATGTCTGCCAGCGCAGAGATGGCACTGCTTCGGTACGATGTGATACTAATCGTGAAGGCGCCGGCGTCTTTGGCACAAGTTAACGCATCGATGGTCTCCGGCGTTTCGCCGGAGTATGAAACAGCCACGGCAACGTCGCTTGAAGTCAGTGTGGAGGCGGATGTGATCTGCATATGGGAATCTGCGAAAGCCGTACAGTTTTTGCCGATCCGGATCAGCTTCTGGTAAAAATCCTGCGCCACAATGGAAGAGGTAGCCACTCCGTACAGATCAATCCGCTTCGCGCGGCATAGGGCATCTACGGCACGCTCCAGCTGACCCAGATCGAGCAGCTCTGTCGTATCCCGTATCGAAGTCAGATGATTGGATTCAATCGCCTCGACGATGCCGGCAAGCGGGTTGCCTGCAACGATATCCTGATAGCGCGTATTTCCCGTGCGTGAAGCCATTTCGGCATGAGCAATCTCGGCAGCGAGCTTGAGCTTAAAATCAGGATACCCCTTACACTGAAAGTTCTTACAAAAACGGGTTACGGTGGCAGCGCTAACCTCACACTGCTCTGCCAGATCTTTAATGCCCATATGCACAATCTCGGATGGAGCTGTCAAAATAAACTCTGCGAGCCGTCGTTCCTGACGGGGCAGACTTTCCTTTTCGACAGAAATAATATGCAAGATTGGTGTCATCACAAGCCTCCTTCAAGGTTCCCCGTGAGCTTATTGCCTGGGCATAACGAATGGGATTCCAAGTTTGAAAATTATTTTTAAAAATATGAAAAAATAAAGAAAATAATTTTTACAACATCATCATAGACCAACCTTCGAGAGGAAGCAAGGACAAAAATCGCCAATACAGGCCAATCGCCCAAATTGGTCGCCTCTTTCGCACCTTCCCCCTTGATCTTACATAAGATGAGTTGACTGTATCCCTTACCCTTGTTAGACCACACATACCCGGGCAAGGAGGGGTGACACCATTGAAGGGGACCGACCACAACAGTAAGTTCTTGTTAACCCACCGTGAACGCGAAGTTTTTGAATTGCTAGTGCAGGACAAAACGACTCGCGATATCGCCGGGCAGTTGTTTATTAGCGAAAAGACGGTGCGTAACCACATCTCCAATGTCATGCAGAAATTAAACGTCAAGGGCCGTTCGCAAGCTGTCGTTGAGTTGATAAAACTCGGTGAGTTGAAGATCTGACACCATGCCGGTTGCATGAACGAAAGCACAGCGAAAGCCTTCCTTCCCGTAGCAACGGGAGTGAGAAGGCTTTTTTGTGTTTCATTCCGGGAATCCGGTTATATTTTGAGATTGGGAAAGGGCAGGCGTCGCCATTAAAAATAGAGATATGTTAAAATGTTCGTAGTTGGAATTAAATGTAGCGACGTCGTTTATACGTGATTATGGAGTACAAATCTGCTGTTCGTTCTTTAGCTATTTTGTACAAATAGCCTGCACATGTCGGAGGTGAAATAAACGTGGGGTGGATGATCGGGATGGTGGCCGGAGCCGTTGTTGTCCTTCTTGTATTGGTACGGTTCAGGCGCAAGAAAAGCAGCGCAAGTGAGCGTAATGTTATCCATCTGAAAACAAAAACGCGAACCCGCAGCGGTCAGCATGGACAAGTATGCAGTAAATGCCGCCGCAAGCGTCAATTAATCTTTTACGCGGATGATTCCGGTGCGGTAAGAGGGCTGTGCACCGATTGTAAAAAAGAGCTTGAACGGCATCAGGAATTATATCCCGTATAGTGAGATGCATGGCGGTATACAAGAGGAAGTGCGAGGGGAAACTAACCTGCGCATCTCCTCTTTTTTTGAGTAATAAAGTACATATGCTTTGAAGCTCTCCGAAAACGGCGAGGACTCCCTAACTTCAACAAGATTGTGTATAGTGAATAACAGTTCCAAATCGAAAGGGAGTGCAGAACTTGAACAGGTTTGGCAGGCTGAATACACTGCGGAATCAAATCTTCCTTGGATTTATGCTGGTGATGGTTGTCGTATTGGCATTGGTCGGGGTTTTTGTATATGATCAGGTTTCGGCTTTGCTGCGCAACAGTGCGGAGAAGCATATTCAGCAGACGGCCGTTCAGGCCACCGGTAAGCTGGATGCGCTGCTCAAGCAGGTGGATACACTGACGGCCCAAGTCTCGACGAACGCAACGGTTCAGCGCTTTCTGGCGCAGGAGACCGCGGGTAAGCCGATTACATTTGGTGAACGGCAGTCCCTTCAACAGGAGGTTCGTAAATATGAAGCCTATGCTACGGGCATCCGGTCGCTGGAATTATATACGAAGGACTATCGGCGGCTGTTTCCGCTGGATGAAGGAAGTCTGACCAGCCGGGTTAGGGGCGATTGGATCGCTGCGGCAGACCAAGGCATGGGGAAGCTGGTATGGTTCGGTCAGGATCCCCGGGATCCGGATGTGGTGGTAGCAGTGCGGAGAATCCGGCTGATTGACCATTCCTTTGCCCACGGCGGGTACTTGCTTGTGAAGCTGGAGAAGGACTATTTTGCCCTGACGGATTCAACTGGCGGTATGGGCAGCGATTCGCGTGAAACGATGGGACTGTTTGATCAGGCGGGGAATGAAATCTCGTCGGATTTTGCTACCCCGGTGGATTCGAAAGAGGTTTTGCACCGCGAAGGGGAGACGGTTACGGTTGGCCATGAAGACTACATTGCCGTACAGAAACAGTCTGAGGCAACGGGCTGGAACTTGGTCATCTTGACGCCTGTCGATTATACGACTGAGGGAATATCGGTGCTGCGAACCGCGATTATCGTATCCGGGGGCGTTGGCGCGCTGCTGTTTCTGATCTTAAGCTTTATTCTGACCACGATGATCATCCGGCCGATTTTGAATCTGATTAAAGCCATGCGCGGCGTAAGGCTGGGGACGCTGAAGCCCATTGCCGTCACCTCGAAGACGATGGAGATCAACGAGCTTAACAATTCGTACAACCAGATGGTGGATTCGCTGAACGAATTAATCGAGGTCGTATATCAGAAGGAGATCATTCAGAGCCGTACAGAACTTAAAGCGCTGCAGGCGCAGATCAATCCGCACTTTCTTTTTAACACATTGGAAGCGTTTTACTGGGCGCTGGATGATCAAGGCGAAGAAGAGCTGGCCCAAATCGTGGTCGCGATGTCCGGCTTATTCCGTTATGTCATTAATCGCAAAGACGAGGATGAGTGGGTATCGGTCAGGGACGAGCTGGATCATGCTGAACGTTATTTGATGATTATGAAAATGCGGATGCTAGAACGATTATCCTGGAAAATCGAGGCGGATGAAGCTAGCAAAAGCGTGCCGATTCCGAAGCTGCTGATACAGCCGATCGTGGAAAATGCGATCCTGCACGGGGTTGAGCAGCGTTTGGGGCCAGGCACCGTCATTGTAAGGGCAACAGCCTCCGATCACCCGGGATATACGGTCATTTCGATTACCGACGACGGTCCCGGAATGGACGAGCAGACGGTGGCCGCCCTATATTCCTCCATGGAAAAAGGATACGCGGAATCTTCTAAAAAAAGCGGTGTGGGCATTGCCAATGTAGAGCAAAGAATCCGGCTGTATTACGCTTCCGGGCAAGCCGGCTTGCGTATTCACAGCGTGGTGGGTCAGGGAACAACGATCTCATTTCAAATTCCGAATGATTTTCCGGCAAACGATGGGGAGGGAGAAGAACATGATAACGATACTGATCGTGGACGATGAACCGAGAACGAGGGAAGGGGTAAGAAAGACCTTGGAGGCTTGGTCGTCGGGTCGCTGTAGAATCGTGACGGCTTCAAGCGGCGTAGAGGCGCTGGAGTGGCTGCAGCAGCAGGTGGCGCATCTGGTGGTGACGGATATCCGCATGCCGGAAATTGGGGGGCTGGAGCTGATTGAACGATTGCATGAACTGGAGCACCCACCTGTCATTATCGTCATATCCGGCTATTCGGAATTCGATTATGCCCGCAAAGCGCTGCAATACGGCGTCGTGGATTACCTTCTGAAGCCGCTGGATAAGCGGAAGCTGGTAACCGCGGTCGAATCGGCCCTGGAACGCCGGGAAAAAATAGATCGGATTGAGCGGATGGAGAAACTGGTGGATCCCAAGCTGCTGGAGGCGGCACAGCAGGATAAGGGCTACAGTATCCAGGTGCAGGAAGCGCTGAAGTACGTGGATCAGCATCTTCAAGAGCCGGTATCGCTTAAGGAAGTGGCCGAAGTGCTTCATTTGAATTCCAGTTATTTCAGCGTGCTGTTCAAAGAGCAGACCGGACTCACCTTCAGCGAATATCTGACGCGCCGCAGGGTGCAGCGGGCCAAGGAGCTGCTGGCGGGCACATCGCTGCCTGTCGCGGAAATTGCGGAGAAGGTGGGATACCAAACGGCTAAATATTTCGTGAAAGTGTTCCGTGACCTTGAGGAAGTAAGCCCGAGTCAATACCGCCATAGCGTATCCGATAGCGGAGAGGAAATCTAATAAAAGTGGAATTAGTCCCAATCATTATGACCTTATACAATCATCCCCTCACTGATAAAATTTGATTAAAGCGGTTTCAATACGCGAACAACATACTAGAAAAGGGGTTGTAAACGTGTTCAACAAAAAATGGACGGTTCTGCTTCTAACATTGTGTCTCGCTCTGGTTGCGGCTGGTTGTGGATCGAGCAACAGCAGCACGGGAGATTCAGGCAACAGCGGCAGCGAAGGCGATAAAGTTACGGTGAACTTCATGCACTTATGGCCGGCAGGCGTTTCTGCAGGACAGAACAAAATCGTGAATCAGATCATCGAAGAATATCAAAATGAGAATCCGAACGTGACGATCAAACAGGAAGTGCTGGATAATGAGCAATACAAAAATAAATTGAAAGTGCTTTCCGCCTCGAACGAGCTTCCGGACGTAGGGGTAACTTGGGCAGCCGGATTCCTGAAGCCATACGTGGAAGGCAGCCTGTTTGCACCGGTAGATGATTTGCTGGGCGGTCAGCTTAATGGCAAGTTCGTAGCTGGCACGACCGAAGCTTATGCTATTGACGGCAAAACGTATGCGCTTCCACTCGAGTTTAATATCGCGCCGGTATACTATAACAAAGCGATATTCGAACAGCATAACCTGGAGGTGCCGCAAACCTACGAAGAATTCAAGAATGTCGTGAAAACGCTGTCCGATAACGGGATTGCTCCGATCGCACTGGGTAATAAGGATCGCTGGACCGGCTCACTCTGGTATATGTACCTGGCAGACCGAATCGGCGGACAAGAAACGCTGGCCAGCGCAATCAGCGGTTCGGGTTCCTTCAAGGATGAATCGCTTGTAAAGGCAGCTTCCGAGGTTCAATCGCTGGTGGATGGCAATGCGTTTGTCAAAGGGTTCAACGGCTTGTCCAACGAGGAAGCGAAATCCGAATTCCTGAACGGCAAAGCGGCCATGTACATGATGGGTACCTGGGAACTGCCGAACTTTACGACCAATGAAGAGATTCCGCAGGAATTCCGCGACAGCGTCGGGTTCTTCAAATTCCCGACGGTTGAAGGCGGCAAAGGCGATATTAACAGCTGGGTAGGCGGGCCGGGTGTCGGCTTGTTCATCGGCGAGAACTCCAAGGTGAAAGAAGAATCCAAGAAGTTCGTTGAGTATTTTGTAACCAAGTGGGGCGAGCAGTCCGTGACAGGCGCCGGCGTCATCCCGGCAACGAAGGTGGATACCTCGACGCTTGAGCTTCCGCAGCTGTACATCGATCTGTTTGATGAAATGAACCAAGCAAGCAGTATCACCCTGTTCGCGGATGTACAGATGGAGGCGAATGCCGCCGAGACACATCTGAACATGATCCAGGCGCTCTTCGGCAAAGCCGTGACCCCGGACAAATTCTCCGAAGAGCATGATGCAGCGATCTCCAAAGGGAACTAAGACTCTTTAGGACAACAAAGAAACGGGACCCTGGTTTATCCGGCAGCAATGCCGGATAAATCTTTCCTCTAGACCATATGGAGAAAGGAGTCGGACACTTTGGATAAAGTGATGTCCAACAAAAAAATCATCGCGCTGTATGTACTGCCTGCACTGCTTGTGATTATGGCCGTCGTCTATATTCCAATCCTATTGACAGCCTATTACGGACTGAACGAATGGAACGGTATCGGTGCAATGACCTTTATCGGACTCGATAACTACCAGGCATTGCTTAAGGACGGAAAGTTCTGGGATAGTGCATGGCACTCCCTGCTATTAGCCGTATTCTCGGCTGCAAGCCTTATTATCTATCTGGCCGTGGCGATGGTGCTGGCCTCCAAGATCAAAGGCGCCAACCTGTTCCGTAAAATTTATCTCATACCCATGCTGCTGTCCTCCGTTGCGATCGCGCAGCTGTGGCTCCGCATTTATCACCCGACAAACGGGATTGTAAACAGTTTTCTGGAATCCATCGGGATCACGAACCCGCCAGCATGGCTCGCTGAGCCGTCGCTTGTATTGTTCGCATTGTTCATTCCGATTCTGTGGCAGTATGCCGGTTTTTATATCTTGATCTACTATGCAGCTCTGAAGAACATCCCGGCATCGCTGGTGGAAGCCGCCAAGATCGACGGGGCAACCTCTCTGCAAATAGCGTTCCGGATCAAGCTTCCGCTCATCATGGAAGTAATTAAGGTTACGATCGTTCTGGCGGTGGTAGGTTCCTTGAAATATTTCGACCTCATCTTTGTCATGACGGACGGGGGGCCTAACGGCGCGAGCGAAGTAATGGCGTCCTATATGTATCATACGGCTTTCCGCGCTTATGATTTCGGTTACGGCAGCGCGATCGGGTTCTTCCTGCTGGTGATCTGTCTGATCGTAACGTGGATCATACGGAAATTAACGGCATCAAAAGAAACGATCCAATATTCATAAGGAGGGATGCTTCATGATATCCGGAGCCACAGGACAGCTCCAAGACGGGCGCGCCCGATCCGGCAACGGAGTGGGAGGCAAACTGGGTTACACACTGCTGTATGCCGTGCTGATCGGCGTGGCCGTATTCCAGCTGTTCCCGCTCGTATGGCTGCTGCTGTTCTCATTAAAAAACAATCAGGAAGTATTCGATCTTCCTCCGCTGTCCCTTCCGATGAATCCGCGTTGGGAGAATTACGAGAAGGTATGGAGTGCCGGCAACATCAGCGTCTATTTTCTGAATAGCGTCTGGATCACCGTCGCAGCAACAGCGCTAACGGTCATATTGGGAAGTCTCGTTACCTTTGCGATTACGAGAATGAAATGGAAGGGCAGTTCCTTTGTCCTTGGCTTGTTCATGGTCGCTATGATGATTCCGGTTCATTCCACCTTGATCCCGCTGTTCAGCATGTTCAACAAGGTTGGCTTGACCGATCATCCAATATCTTTGATATTGTCGTATGTGGCATTCAATATGCCGATTACGATTATGATTCTGCTCGGGTTCTATTACACGCTGCCGAAGGAAGTGGAAGAAGCGGCGGTGATGGACGGCTGCTCGGTTCACCGGGTCTTCTTCCGGATCGTGCTTCCGATGACGGGCTCCGTGCTGGCGACGACAGCCATCATTAACATGATCTACAACTGGAACGAGTTTATTTTCGTGAATACGTTCATCAGCTCGGATATGTTCAAGACGCTTACCGTCGGCGTGCAAAACTTTATCGGACAATATACAACCGATTGGGGGGCGATCGGCGCAACCTTGATGATCAGTATTTTGCCAATTCTGCTGATGTTCCTATTCCTCAGTGATCGTATCGTGGAAGGCATCGCTGCAGGTTCGGTGAAAGGTTAAGTTCATAGAACTCATCCATTTCCGGATAAAAAAATATCGAGCCGCTTCAAGGAGACTTCTTGGAGCGGCTCGTTTGCTTTATACACATCTCCATCTGCAGCACGGCTATCAGACGAAGAAGCATCCCAAGGTTGGACCAACCTTTTGGGATGCCTCATAGAATGTAAGGTTTAGCTAGACTTGATTCAGATTCAAGCCCCTGGCGTTAAACCCATCCCAATGCCCGGGCCACCTGAGCGACCAGGAAGGTAACGCCGATCGCGATTGCCGTTGGGATGGCAAAGGACAGGAACGTCCACTTCGGGCTTTTCGTCTCCTTCCAGATGTTGACGAGCGTGGTTCCGCAAGGATAGTGGAGCAGCGAGAACAGCATCATGTTCAGCGCGGTCAGCCAGGTCCAGCCTTGGTCCAGGAAGATTTGCTTGAGGGCAAACATATCGGTAACCTCGGTCAGGGAGCCTGTAGCCAAATATCCCATCAGCAGGATTGGCAGCACAATTTCATTTGCGGGAAGGCCGATGATAAAGGCCATTAGAATGAAGCCGTCGAGTCCGAGTGCGCGCGCAAACGGATCAAGGAATTCAACGAAATGAATCAGAATGCTGGAATCGCCAATATAGATGTTGGCAAGTACCCAGGTGAGCACGCCTGCAGGCGCCGCTACGATAATGGCTCTGCGCAGTACATAGATGGTTTTATCCAGGGTCGACCGGAGAATCGTATTCAGAATTTTCGGTTTACGGTATGGCGGCAGCTCCAGCGTGTAGTGGGAAGGAACGCCTTTCAAGGCCGTTTTGGATAATCCCCATGATACTGTGAACGTTACAACGACACCGATCAGCACCATGCCCATAACAACCGAAGCCGTCACGAGCGTCTGGGTTCCTCCCGAAAAACCTGCAGCCATGAACAAGGAGGCCAGCAGGATTAGGGTCGGCCAGCGACCGTTGCAGGGCACGAAGTTGTTGGTCAGAATGGCGAGCATCCGCTCCCGCGGCGACTCGATAATCCGGGTCGACATAATGGCCGCCGCATTGCAGCCGAATCCCATCGCCATGGTGAGGGACTGCTTGCCGTGCGCGCCCGTTTTTTTGAACAGGCGATCCAGGTTAAAGGCTACCCGAGGCAAATAGCCATAGTTCTCGAGCAGGGCAAACGCCGGAAAGAAGATGGCCATGGGAGGCAGCATCACACTGACGACCCAGGCGGTACCCCGGAACAATCCGAGTATCAGCACGCCATGAAGCCAATCGGGGGCATGGAGGGCCTGAAAGGCCATCGTCAGGTAACCTTCGATCCAGCCAAAAAAACTCGCCAGCAGGGAAGAAGGCACGTTAGCCCCTGCTATCGTTAAGTAAAAAATAACGCCGAGCATGGCCAGCATGATCGGAAATCCCCACAGCTTAGAGGTGAAGATGCGGTCCAGACGCTCGGAACGGTACAGAAGCTCCCGGTTGGTCACGGTGACGGCGTCACTGCACAGCTCGCGGGATTTTTTGAATAACTCGCCCACGATGTCTTCCCGAACATCCTCTACCTGCTCAGCAGGAATGGCGGCTGTTAGAGCTTCCAAGCGCTTTAGCTGTTCCAAGTGACATCCCCCCTTTATCCGAAGCCTTTAATCGGTCTTTCAGCGTCGCGATCAGCTTCCGGTCTCCATCGAGAAAGCGGATGGCCAGCCATCTGGCTGGATATTCGTCGCCGAAAATGTCTCTTAATTCGGACTCCAGGCTTGAAATTTGTGATTCCAGCTGTTCGTTATATTTCATCCGGTAAGGCGTAGTCGGAGTCTGCCCTGTGCACATCAGAAGCAACTGCTCGGACAGGGTATCCAGCCCTTCGTTGTTTCTGGCCGAAATCGGAATAACGGGAACACCGAGCTGATCCGTCAGCTTGCGTGCGTTAATCTTGATTCCTTTTTTCTTCGCTTCGTCCATCAGATTCAGGCAGACGATGACCTGGTCGGTCATTTCCAGCACTTGAAGCGCAAGGTTAAGGCTTCTTTCCAGCGCCGTAGAATCCAGAACCAGAAGGGTAACGTCCGGTTTCTCAAAAATAATATAATCGCGCGCCACTTCTTCATCGGCCGAATTGGAGAACAAAGAGTACGTCCCGGGCAGATCAATAAATTGGAAGCGGGCGTCTTTGTATTCGTAAAAGCCGCTTGCGAGACTGACCGTTTTGCCGGACCAGTTGCCGGTGTGCTGTTTCAGGCCGGTGAGCGCATTAAAAAGCGTGCTTTTGCCCGTGTTCGGGTTACCGGCCAGCGCGGCGGTAAAAGTTCTCATGATGACATCACCTTACCCCAGATTAACTGACTTTCTTCTTTCCTTAACGCAATGACGGTACCTGCTACTCTATATGAGGTGGGGTCGCCGAGCGGGCTGGCTTTCAGCACTTCGATAACGGAGCCCGGAACGAATCCAAGGTCCAGAAGCCGCCGTTTATGCTCTCCGCGGATATCCACCTGTTCAATCAGAAACCGCTCGCCGAGCGCTGCCTGATGCAAATGCTGCCTATATTTTGTCTCATCCATAAAGTTTAACCTCTCCCTACTAAATTGGTCCGAGCATATATTGTTTCCTCGAAGCAACTTTATGCCTATAGTATGACCGAATGCGTGTATTGTCAACTGGATTCATCAGATATTTATGCAGTTTCATGCGGGCGTTTGACGATCAATCACCATTTTATGCTTGAAGGGAGAACAAGATACATGTTATATCTATGTATGAACAATCATTCATATTATTGGAGTGATACCTATATGATATGGGACGTAATCGTTATCGGCGCGGGGCAGGCAGGACTGGCAGCCGGCTATTGGCTGCAGCAGGCAGGAATGAAGTTTCTGTTGTTGGATCGGGGGACGGAGGCGGGAGATGCATGGAAGACGAGATATGATTCCCTGAAGTTGTTTACGCCGCGGACTCATAGTGCATTGCATGGAATGAGGATAGAGGGGGATCCGGACGGGTTCCCGGATAAAGATGAGATGGCTTCCTATCTGAAATCCTATGCAGCACGGTTTGAGCTGCCCATTCAGTTTGAGACGGATGTGAAGTGTGTTAGCAAGGAAGAAGACATGTTTAACATCGATACCCATCAGGGGGAATTTCATGCGAAGGCGTTGATTATCGCTACCGGACCGTTCCGGGAGCCGCGAATTCCGACGTTTGCAGCATCGGTTCCAGATGATATTCTCCAGCTGCACTCATCCGATTACAGGAGACCTTCCCAGCTTCAAGAGGGCGGCGTTCTTGTCGTTGGCGGCGGGAACAGCGGGGCGCAGATTGCGGTCGAACTGTCGGGTGGTCGGGAAACGTATTTGGCCCTTGGACAGCAGCCGCGGTATTTACCCATGACCGTTGGGGGAAAAGGGATGTTCTGGTGGTTGGACAAACTCGGCATTTTATCAGCCAGCGGTTCCTCCTGGGTGGGACGTAAGCTGAAGCGCCGGGGAGACCCGATTTTTGGATATGAATTGAAACAAGCGGTCAAGTGCGGTAAAGTGGTGTTGAAAAAGAGAGCCGTTGATGCCGGCGCTTCCGGCATGGGATTCGAGGATGGAACGGAGCTTAAGGTTCGGAATATCATCTGGGCGACCGGCTTTGTTCCCAGCTATGATTGGCTTCATGTGGATCAAGCGCTGGATCATAAGATGGCTGTTATTCATACACGCGGAATTAGTCCGGTGAAAGGGCTCTATTATGTAGGTTTGCCTTGGCAGACGCATCGGGGCTCCGCACTCTTGGCAGGAGTTTCACGGGATGCCCGCGAAATCGTTCAAGCCATTATGGAGAAGAGGGGATTAGTTTATGGAAAAAGAGCACCATGAGCTGCTGCACGAAGACCAGGCCATGGAAGCGTCACGACTGCTGAAGGCCATTTCAGATCCGACGCGGATCCGGATTCTTCATTTGCTCTCGCAGGAAGAATGCCCGGTCGGCCATATTGCCGAGGTGCTTGGCATGAGTCAGTCGGCGGTATCCCACCAGCTTGGCTATCTGCGCAGTTTAAGACTGGTCAAATACCGCAGGGACGGAAATACATATTTTTACACGTATGAAGATGAGCATGTCATCGGGATCTTGCGGCAGGTGCTGGACCATATCGCACATTAGAAATGCCTGACCTATTCATGCTTGACATTCCGATCGTCCGGCTGTAATGTATTGGAAAATGAAATTCCCGTGAATAACGATCATCAAGGACATGAGGATGCAAGATTCAGCGAGACAGAAAAGAAGCCCCTGGCTGAAAGGCTTCCACCCGCTAGGCTGCGTCCTTCCTACCTTGTAGTTGCCCGCTGTGAACAAGCGGCGCCGGTTCGGCCCGTTACCGCCTTATGAAGCATCTTGCAAGGAGCGTCTGTTGCGTCCCGCAAGATGGAATCAGGGTGGTACCACGAGCACATTCGTCCCTAGGAGCGAATGTGCTCTTTTTGCGTTGGGGCCAGGTCATTCATGGATATAAGAAGGAGTATGAGGAAGATGCGGCAAAGCCAATTATTGATGACAACGATGCGTGATGTGCCTTCCGAGGCGGAGGCACTGAGCCATCAATGGATGCTCCGCGGCGGCTATATCCGTCAAACGGCGGCAGGAATCTATTCGTATCTGCCGCTGGGATGGCGGGTCTTGCGCAAGATCGAAGCCATTATTCGGCAGGAAATGGATGCCGCGGGCGTGCAGGAGATGCTCATGCCCGCTGTCCAGCCCGCCGAGCTGTGGAAGGAATCGGGCAGGTACGATGTTTACGGTTCGGAACTCATCAGGCTGCATGACCGCCATAACCGGGAGTTCGTGCTTGGACCTACCCATGAAGAAGTGATTACGTCCATCGTTCGCCAAGAGATTTCTTCGTACCGGAAGCTGCCGGTCAACCTGTACCAAATTCAGAGCAAATACCGGGATGAGCGGCGTCCGCGTTTCGGTCTGCTGCGGGGTCGTGAATTCCTGATGAAGGATGCGTATTCCTTTGACCGGGACTGGGAGGGCCTGGATGTATCTTACCGGAACATGTATGAAACGTATGAACGAATCTTTAAGCGCTGCGGTCTGACGTTCCGGGCGGTGGAAGCGGATGCGGGTGCCATTGGCGGGCAAGGGGAAACCCATGAGTTTATGGCACTGGCGGATATCGGCGAGGATACCGTAGTTTCGTGCAGCGATTGCAGTTATGCGGCAAATCTGGAGCGTGCGGAGTCTGCGGCTCCGGCTGAGCAGGCTGATATGAAGTTTGTGGCGGCTGACGGTAATTCTGCCATAGAGCAGATATTTACGCCGAATGTGAAGAGCATTCAGGAACTGACAGACTTTCTTCAGGTCGATTCGCAAGAATTGATCAAGACACTGATTTACCATGTAGACGGAGAACGGGTTGCGGTGCTTGTCCGCGGAGACCGCGAAGCGAACGAGGCCAAGGTGAAGTCTTACCTAGAAGCGGAACTCGCGGGATTGGCGAGTGCTGAAGAGGTGATGCTGGCGACGGGCGCCCCAGTCGGGTTTGCGGGACCGGTAGGTCTAACCCTAAAAATATTGGTCGACTACGAAGTAGCAGCTATGGCAGAGGGGATCACCGGTGCCAACCAGGGAGATACCCATCTGAAGGGAGTTCGCCCAGGACATGATTTTTCGCTGGAGCACATCGGCGACTTCCGGAATGTAACCGAAGGAGAGCCTTGTCCGCGCTGCGGAGCGCCGCTCCAGTTTCATCGCGGAATTGAGCTTGGACATGTGTTCAAGCTGGGTACGAAGTACAGTGACGCCATGAACGGCATGTACCTGGATTCCGACGGGCGGGAGAAACCGCTGATTATGGGCTGTTACGGGATTGGCGTCTCCCGCGTTATGGCCGCCATCGCCGAGCAGCGCATCTCGGATGAACGCCTGATCTGGCCGATGTCCGTCGCTCCGTTCAAGGTGCACATTATCCCGGTTGCGGTTAAGGATGAGGCCCAGATGAAATTGGCTGAACATATCTACAGCGAACTGAACAAGGCTGGTCTGGAGCCGTTGTTGGATGATCGGGACGAACGGGCCGGCGTCAAGTTCAAGGATGCCGACCTTGCCGGCGCTCCGCTTCGTCTGATCGTTGGCCGCGGAGCGGTTAACGGAGAGGTCGAATGGATGGGCGAGGACGGAAACAAGATCAACCTGTCTGCTGAGGAAGCCATCCAGCGCTCACGCGAGGAGATAGCCCGGCAGCTGAAGTGAATGCTAGGAAGTCTTTTAATATGAGTTGAGTATTCATTAAGCTGGAAGTGTGAAAGGGTAAGAACTTGGAAGATATTGAAGTCGCAGAACGTGCAATGCACCGATTGGGACTTTATGGATCGTAATGAGGGGCAAACATGTGCATGTCCCTAAGAAAGATTTACAGGATTGAAAATGGAGCGAACGCAGCTAGCTATAAAGTCCCCAAGAGGACCTTGACCTACAATTTCGTCAATGGAGAAGGCATCCCCAAGGTCGTATGACTTTTCGGGGATGCTTTTCGTATATGAAAGATGGTCCTCTGCTAATAGGCCAAGAGGAGTCGACTCGATGGTTAACGCTTTATTATGGGTGAGCACGAAGCAGCGGAGCGGGCGAATCGATTCCGGAAAAGCGGCAGCGGTCGCCTTTGCCATCGGATTTTTACAATGGATCAATACAATAAGAAAAATCCGGGGGCAACAGCGATTGGAGGAACGATACGTACGTGCAGCGTCCTTTAATGGAAAACAGTAGCATCTATACCAGGCACCCTTCTATACATATCGCGAATACAAGCTTATGATGAAAGAGTCGAATTTGAAGTCATAATGCGGATGGAGGTTGCATCTACGATGAATCAGGAAGAGAAGGGACCAAGCCCGGACATTCATCATATAGAAGAACATCAGCTCAGTCAGGTGAAGATTACATTGTCCAATCCCTTAAGATGGGTGAACAGCTATGTGCTTCGCGGAGATGACGGTATTACTATTATCGATCCGGGGCCGCGTACGGCTGCCTCGGAGCGGGAATGGCTGGCGGGGATGGAGCAGCTCGGGTTCGGGTTCAGCGACATCGCCTCGATCGTGCTGACCCATCATCACCCGGACCACTATGGGCTTGCCGGGTGGTTTCAGGAGCGGTCAGGCGCCAAGGTGTGGATGTCAGAGCGGGCGCATCGGGAAGCGATGCTCATGTGGGGAACGGATTCCACGATGGATCACGCGCTCCCGGCGTTCTTCCGGCAGCATGGCATGCCGGAAGCCAAGCTTGCCCTGCTGCCGGAGCATCTGAACGGCTTTTTCCCCCAAGTCACGCCGCAGCCGGACATATCGTTTATCGGCGAGGACCTGCCGTTCCGGATGGGCAACCGGATATGGGTGCCGGTGCAAACGGCCGGTCATGCTCCGGGACATCTGTCGTTCTTCCATGCGGAGAGCGGCATCCTGTTATGCGGCGATGCCGTGCTGCCGCAAATTTCGCCCAACGTGAGCCTGCTGCCCGGCAGCGACGCCGAGCCGCTGGCGCTTTTCCTTGCAGGGCTGCGCCGCCTGCGCGAACTGCATGTCCGGACCGCTTACCCCGGACACCGCCACCCGTTCACGCATTTCCGTGAACGGATCGATGCGCTCCTCCTCCATCACGAGGAGCGCCTGGCCTCCATCGCCGGCATGCTGAGCGCTGCCGGCCGTCTAACCGCCTTCGAGGTCTGCACCGCCCTCTTCGGCGAGAAGCTCGGCATCCACCAGCTGCGCTTCGCCATGTGCGAAGCGCTGGCCCATCTCGCCGAGCTGACCCGCCGCGGGGAAGCCGAGGTGATCGAAAACGAGGACGGCATGTGTTATTTTTTTGTACGGAAACAGCCACATTCCTGATATAATCAAGACATGAATAAAACCGTCTGCTTGTACGTTGACTTCCATCATGCGTAGAAAGGGCGGTTTTTTGTTTAATAGATTCAGAGGGTTACATTGTGGAGCATCCGTTGTCTGATATCGGCCAGCTCATTATCCGCATAACCGCCGCATTTCAGAATGCTTGGTAAGTGGTTCCACGGCACTCTTTCTCAATAGAGAAAAGGCGCGTTCATACCTGAGTCGGGTGCGTTTCCCTCATTCGAGTCAGAGTTTCTCTCTCCCCCGCATATAGTTGATATACCTTGCTGTTTAAGTAAGGCATTCCCTCAAGTGCTTTTTTCTTAATCACTCATCACCATGATCGACTCCACCATATTCGTATCGAAGCGTTCCCTTGGTTCAATCCGCAATTTTCATGTTATAGGATTCGTATCTCATAAAGCCCCTAAAGGAGAATCTGTCATGAAGAAAAAAGATGTGGTCGCCATGCTGCTCGCAGGAGGTCAAGGCAAACGGCTGAAAGGCCTGACGAAGACGCTGGCCAAGCCGGCTGTTTATTTTGGGGGTACATACCGGATTATTGATTTTCCGCTGAGCAACTGCTCCCATTCGGGAATCGACACGGTCGGGGTGCTAACCCAGTATGAACCTCTGGTTCTGCATTCTTATATTGGCGTAGGAAGCGATTGGGATATGGACCGGTTGAATGGGGGCGTATTCGTGCTCCCGCCCCATGAACGCGAGGACGGGACGACCTGGTACCGCGGGACGGCGGATGCGATTTATCGGAACCTCAAGTTTATTGATCAGTACGATCCCGAGCACATTTTGATTTTGTCGGGAGATCACATTTATAAAATGGATTACGACCGCATGCTGACTTATCACAAGGAGAAGGATGCCGATTGCACCATCTCCGTCATCGAGGTGAGCCTGGATGAAGCGAAGCGGTTCGGCATGGTGAATACGGATGAGAACTACCGGATTTTCGAGTTCGAGGAGAAGCCTGCACACCCGAAGAGCACGACGGCATCCATGGGCGTTTATCTGTTTCGCTGGAAGCTGCTGCGATCCTATTTACTGCGGAATGCGGAGCTTCCGGATACGAGCCATGACTTTGGCAAAGACATACTGCCAAGCATGTTGGCGGACGGCAAAACGCTGTACGCTTATCCTTTTGATGGGTACTGGAAGGACGTCGGCACCATCGAGAGCCTATGGGAAGCTAACATGGATCTGCTCTCCGAGCAGCCCAAGCTGGATTTAAACGATCCGCTGTGGCGCATTTACACCCGGAACCCGAATCAGCCGGCAGAGTATATTTCTCCGACCGGCGTCGTTCGGAACAGCATGATTAACGAAGGCTGCACCGTGTGCGGCGAGGTAGAGCATTCGGTACTCTTTTATGGCGTGGAGGTAGGGGAAGGCAGTGTCATTACCGATTCCGTCATCATGCCCAAGGTCCGTATCGGCAGCCATGTACGCATACACCGGGCGATCGTCACTGAGGACATGGTCATTCAAGATCATGCCGTCATCGGTCCGCCTGAGGAAGATCCATCCCGGATTGTGCTGGTAAGCGGTCATGATGAAGACGTCCTGAAGCTGCTTCAGTCGTCGTCTTCGTCCCATAATAATCAAGGTTAGGACGGGATTCGCAGATGAGAGAACTCATGGGAATTATTAATTTGGAGCATGAACGGGATGTGCTGAGTGAATTGACGTATTACCGGTGCGGTGCCGCTGTGCCATTTGCGGGAAGGTACCGCCTGATCGATTTTGTGATGTCCAATATGATGCATGCGGGCATTCAGGATATCGCACTGTTCGTTCGCCGGAAATACCGGTCCCTGATGGATCATCTGGGTGAAGGTCGGCCGTGGGATATGCATCGTAAGCGGGGCGGCCTGTTCATACTTCCGCCGGATTGGAATGATGAAACGGATGTGTCTGCCGGGGAACTGCGACATATTTATAACAATCCGGGTTTTTTTGAGCGGGGGGCTGCGAAATATATCGTTCATTCCGGCAGTCAGCATATCAGCACGGTCGATTTGAATGAAGTGTACGAGTACCATCTGGAACAGGGGGCCGACGTGACGCTTGTTTATACAAGAGTGAATGAACCACGGGAAGAGCACCGTTCCTGCACCCGCCTGGATATCGATGAGGACGGTATGGTCACGGATATTCATTATGAACACAAGCATGATGCGGTATATATGGAGATGTTCGTGATGGAGAAAGCGCGGTTTCTCGAGATGGCCGATCATTGCATCGCCCATGGGGGCAACCATTTCTTCCGGGACGCGATCATGCGTAACCGGCACAAGCTGAACATTGCGGGATATGAATACCTTGGGTATCATGCGGTGATCAACTCGCTTGAAAGCTATTACCGTACCAGCATGAATCTGCTGAACCCGAAGACTTACGACAGCCTGTTCCGCAAGCAGGCGGTTCATACCAAGATCAAGTACGAGGTTCCCGCCAAATATTTAAATTCGGCCGATGTGAGCAACGCACTGGTAGCCAACGGCTGCCAGATTGACGGGGAAGTAAAGAACAGTATTCTGTTTCGAGGAGTACAGGTAAAACAAGGGGCAAGCATCCATAACTCCATCATCATGCAAAAATGCGTCATTGGCGAGAACGTGAGGCTGGAGAACGTCATACTCGATAAAGATGTGATCATTTCGCGGGATCATAAACTTCAAGGGGATTTTCGCAAACCTTTTGTCATTGCCAAGGACATCTCGATTTAATCACAAAATAAAAGGTATCCGTCAGGAGGAACTTTCTTTTGTTTAACAACAAGGAAACATTCAAGCAGGTCTTTACGGAACAATTGGTGAGTCGTTTGGGGAAGGGACTTGAGGAAGCAACAGCAGAGGATGTGTACAAAATACTCGGGGGCATGATCCGGGAATATGTCGGACGGGAATGGGCTGCTGCCAACCGGACTTACCGGGATACAGGGCAGAAGCAGGTGTATTATTTCTCGCTCGAATTTTTGATCGGCCGGCTGATGGGGAACAATCTGCTGAACCTGGGTGTGCTGGATATGGTCCGCAGCGGCCTCCTGGACCTGGGATGGAATTTGGAAGAGATTGAGGAGCAGGAACCGGATGCGGGCCTCGGTAACGGGGGACTCGGACGCCTTGCGGCATGTTTTCTCGATTCGTTGGCATCGCTTAGCTATGCAGGCCATGGATGCGGAATCCGGTATAAGTACGGATTGTTTGAACAGAAGATTATTGACGGCCATCAAGTCGAGCTGCCGGACAACTGGCTCCAGCGGGGCAACGTCTGGGAAGAACGGCGGGCTGACAAGGCGGTGGAAGTGCGCTTCTGGGGCCGCGTGGAGGTGGATGTGCAGGAGGGGCGGACCGTGTTTCACACGATGGATTATGAGCGGGTTCTGGCCGTACCCTACGACGTTCCGGTGATCGGGTACGGTGAGGGTCAAGTTAACACGCTGCGGCTGTGGAGCGCCGAGTCCGCTTCGGATATATCCAGAATCCGTTCGGCCAATCATCACAACAGTTATTATAAATTTTTGGAATATAACCGTTCGGTCGAATCGATATCGGAATTTTTGTACCCGGATGATTCGGCATACGAAGGCAAGCTCCTTCGACTGAAGCAGCAGTACTTCCTCTGTTCCGCAGGCGTTCAGAGCATTCTCAGAACGTTCGACAAGCAGGGCCGGACCTATCATGAGCTTCCCGAGCATGTCGCCATCCATATCAATGATACGCATCCGACGCTGGTGATTCCGGAGCTCATGCGGATTCTGATTGACGAGAAGGGTCTCGGTTGGGATGAGGCTTGGGACATCACAAGCCGGACTGTATCCTACACGAACCATACCCTGCTTAGCGAAGCACTGGAAAAATGGCCTGCCGGCATGGTCAGGGAGCTGCTGCCGCGTATCTATATGATGATTGAAGAGATCAATAAACGATTTTGCGGGATGCTGCTGGAGCGTTATCCAGGCGACCATGAGCGGATATCTCAGCTCGCCATCATTGAGAGTGACCAGATTCGAATGGCCAATCTGGCGATTGTGGGAAGTTATCACGTGAATGGCGTCGCGGCACTGCATACGGAGCTGCTAAAGACCCAGGTCATGAAACTGCATTATGAGATGTATCCTGAGCGATTCAGCAATAAAACCAACGGGATTACCCACCGGCGCTGGCTGATGCACAGCAACCCCGGCTTAAGTCAATTCATCAGCGATGGTATCGGCACTTCATGGATCACGGATCCTCATCAATTGATCCAGCTCCAGTCACTCAAGACCGACCCCGCCTTTCAGCAGGGGATTCAGCGGATCAAACGGAACAATAAAGAACGGCTTGCCGAATACATTGCGAATAAGCAAGGAATCGTGATCAATCCCGATTCCATATTCGATGTCCACGTGAAGCGGCTGCACGGTTACAAGCGGCAATTGCTGAATATTTTACGAGTGATGCATGTGTATAACGAGATTAAGGATCAGCCAAGCGCGGATCGCGTTCCCCGTACCGTCATTTTTGGGGCGAAGGCAGCGCCGGGTTACTATCTGGCAAAAAGCATCATCAAACTCATTAATGTCGTTGCCGAAGTCGTGAATAAGGATCCGCAGGTCAATGACAAACTCCAGGTGCTGTTCCTGGAAAATTACTCGGTGTCTCTGGCGGAGAAGATTATTCCCGCAGCCGATGTGAGCGAGCAGATTTCCACGGCTGGCAAGGAGGCATCCGGCACGGGAAACATGAAGTTCATGATGAACGGCGCGTTGACTATCGGCACGCTGGATGGGGCTAACGTAGAGATGTTCGAGCTGCTCGGCAATGAGAATATGTTCCTGTTCGGTTTGAAGCTGGAGGAAGTGCTCGAGTATTACAGGACGGGAGCTTATGTATCCAGGGAGCGGTATGAGCAGGATCCCAGAATCGCCCGCGTGCTGAATCAGTTAATATCATCAGGACCGTTCTGCTGTCACGAGTTGGAGTTTGGCCAGATTCTCCAGTCCCTGCTGGATCATAACGATGAGTTTTTTGTATTGGCGGACTTTTCCAGTTATGTGGAAACCCAGTCGGAGATCGATCGTGCTTATTTGAATACCGGAGCCTGGGCCGAGAAATCGATTATGAATATGGCGCACGCGGGACATTTCTCCAGCGATAACACGATTCACCGTTATGCATCCGACATCTGGAATGTTTCTCCTGTTAAGATTGGTGTGAACAGGTAATCTATCTCTATTACAAACTCTAAAAAAAGAACCCCGCCATAGGTTTGGCGGGGTTTCCATAGGTGCTCTATTGGAATGTTCTTCATCATAGCATATGATGGATGCTTGCAAAAATGACTAGATAGATTTACCGATTTACGTGAATGGACAGCCCGTTTTTTCATAGGTGAGAGGAGCCTTCTTATTATAGAAGAAACTCATCATTCCGGCCCGTAAAGATGGATGCTTTCTAACTGCAATCGTCTATGATTCTTTGAAATCACCCAGTTCGGCTTGGAATAGGTTTGGGTGAGTTCCTTCCTTCTGATAGGCAGGCAAAAAGGAGATTCGCATTCTGCGCGAATCTCCTTTTTAAGTCGTTTATTCTTTTGGAAGCTCTTCGGTTGTGCCGAACAGCTCGATCTCCCGCTCCGCTTGCTTGCGATGGGCGATCCGGCTGCTGGCGGCCGCGGCAACTGCGCCGACGATATCGTCGAGGAAGGTATGTACACGACCGCTTGATTTATCATTCAACTGCTCAAGAATGCCGGGCTTGAGCTTATCGATATACCCGTAGTTGGTGAAGCCGATGCTTCCATAGACGTTAACGATGGAAAATGCCAGCACTTCATCCACACCGTATAACCCTTCGTCATTGGCCAGCATTTCTTGAAGCGGGGATATGAGATTGCCTTCCTCCGCCAAAATATCTAATTGAATTCCGGTTAACACCGCGTTTTGGACTTCGCGTTTGCTGAGTACGGCATCCACGTTCTCCATACACTCACCCATGGTCAAATTCGGGTAGTATTTATTCTGAAGGATCATCACCAGTTCTGCGATTTCCTCCAGCTTGATTCCACGCTGATGCAGCAGGTTCCGTGTCGCTTCCGCTACCTTTTTGCTGTTCAGACTGTATGGAATGTTTAAATCGTTTTCTGCCATGATGGAACTCACCTCATTTTCGTGGTTGATGAAGATGCTTACGACGATTGTACTTTTTTCACCCCCCCTTTGTCCAGAAAGGGCAAAACTGAGAGTTATTTTTTTGGAAAGGGCTCGTATACATAGGAGTACAACCTGTACAAAAAAATGTTAGGGAGGAACAATACATGAAACGTAGTAAACGTAATCTTCGCAGGCTTTCCGCCGCCGGGCTGCTTGCTGTTCCGATCGTGTTGTCCGGCTGCGGCGTGTTTTCCGGGAAGCAATCGGAGGCGATTGACCCGCCGCCTGCACAAGTGGAGAAGCAGATGCTGAACACGGCCGGATCCACAGCGGCACAAGGAGACATTGGCACGCAGACAACGGTTTATCTTTCGGATGCGCGGGGAATGCTGGCACCTGTAACCTTAGGTATTCCGAAGGTAGAAGGTGCAAGCGCCGTGAAAGAATCTCTTGAAGTGCTGGTAAACGGAGGTCGCTATGCCGGCTATGTTCCACAGGGATTCCAGGCGGTATTGCCTGCCGGTACGCAGATCCATAATGTGACGGTCGATCCGGAGAGCAAATTGGCCGTCGTTGAATTCAATAAATCCTTTACGGAGTATCAAGCGGCAAATGAACGAAGAATCTTGGAGGCGTTGACGTGGACGCTGACGGGACACGAGGGCATTGAGTCGATGCAGGTATGGGTGGACGGAGTCAAACTGACCGAAATGCCGGTCAATCACACGCCGCTGGACCGTCCGCTTTCACGTGCGATGGGGATCAACCTTCAAAAGGCGGATGACGCATTGTACACTTCCTCTTCGCCGGTCACCGTCTATTTCTCATCAGTGACGCCTGAGGGCATTCAGTATTATGTACCTGTTACAAGACTTGTTCCAACCGGACAGGATGCGGTTAAGGCTGCCTTGAACGAGCTGATCCGGGGACCGCAGTACGGGGATGGGCTTGTCGAGGTCATCCCGGACGATACCACCGTTGCATCGGTCGAAAAAGGAGAGGACGGCGCTGTCACCGTATCGCTTCAGGACAGCATGTTTGAGCAGGGAGAGCAGGTTCCAACCGAACTGCTGCAGGCCGTCGTGTTAACCGTAGCCGAGAATTCGGATGATGCGAAGGTCAAAATTCGGATGAACGATCTCGCTGAGGTGGTTGGAACGGATAGCCGCAATTATAGCGAGGCTGTCAGCCGTCCGGAGTACATTAACGAAATTTCGATTTGACGCTTCACCGCTATCTTTGAAATATGCGCCGGAAAAGGTGCTTTTGTGCCTGCACTTTGGTAGAATAGGGAATGCTAATCAGGATTGCGATAAGAAGTAGGAGGCAGAAAACATGAGATCTAACGGACGTAAGAGCGATGAGCTTCGACCGATGAATTTATCGACCCATGTGAATAAATATGCGGAAGGCTCCGTGTACATCGAGATGGGAGACACCAAGGTGCTGATTACGGCGACCGTGGATGAGAAGGTTCCCCCGTTTCTGAAAGGACAAGGAAAGGGCTGGGTGACGGCTGAGTACTCCATGCTGCCGCGCGCAACACAATCCCGCAACCAACGGGAAGCCAATCGCGGTAAACTCAGTGGCCGGACGATGGAAATTCAGCGGCTGATCGGCAGAGCGCTTAGGTCTGTTGTGAATCTGCATGCTCTTGGCGAGCGGACAATTACGCTGGACTGCGATGTAATCCAGGCGGATGGCGGAACGCGGACCACCTCCATTACAGGAGCATTTGTAGCTTTAGCCATAGCGGTAAATAAAATTGCAGAACAACATAAACTGGCGGTATTTCCGATTACGGACTACCTGGCCTCCATTAGCGTGGGCATTGCAGGCGGACAGGCGCTGCTGGATCTGAACTATGAAGAGGATTCCAAAGCGAAGGTGGACATGAATCTGGTCATGACCGGAAGCGGCAACTTCGTTGAGGTCCAGGGAACTGGCGAAGAGAGCCCGTTTTCTCGTGAAGAGCTGGATCAGATCCTGGAGCTTGGTGAACAGGGAATCCGCGAGCTCATTGAGCGTCAGCAGGAGGCACTTGGCCCAATCGCAGCTAAAATCGGTTCCGTGAATGCGGGTACTGGAGTATAGTCCCATGACATTGACACTTGGAGACACGCTAATTGTAGCTACCCGCAATCAAGGGAAAGTCAAGGAATTTGCGCATGCCTTTGCTGCTTTCGGTACGGAGGTCAAGAGCATGTACGATTACCCTGATCTGCCGGATGTCGTTGAGGATGGAGCAACGTTTGCAGCTAATGCATTTAAAAAAGCCAAGGCGGTTGGCGACGCACTGGGATTGCCTGTCCTGGCTGATGATTCCGGATTATGCGTGGATGCGCTGAATGGCGCGCCCGGCGTTTATTCTGCCAGGTATGCCGGCGAGCACGGCGCGGACGAGGACAATAACGAGAAGCTGCTCGGTGAACTGGAACAATTAAGGCTCGGTGAGGATACGGAGCAGCCTTTGTTAAGTCCGGCCCGATTTGTCTGTGTGCTGGTGCTGTATGATCCGGTCTCCGGAGAAAAGCTCGAGGCCGAGGGGAGCGTTGAAGGCTGGATTACGTCGGATCCGTCCGGAAAGGGTGGTTTTGGCTATGACCCGCTGTTCTACCTGCCAAGCCATGAGAAGACGATGGCCGAGCTTTCCATGGAGGAAAAGCAGGAGATCAGCCATCGGGGAAATGCACTGCGCAAGCTTGTAGCGGACTTGCAGGCGCGATAACCGAATAGGGATGCTATAAAAAGAAACCATACCGGCCTACTGCTGGTATGGTTTCTTTGATTTTTCGTAAACAATAAGGACTTAACGTATGGATACGTTATACTCTTTGAGCCAAAAATGAACCTGGGCCAGGTAGGCAAACAGCTGCGGACCGGACATCAATTGACCGAACCAAGGGAGATTGGAGGAAGCATCCGGCGAAGAAGCCAGCTCCCGGATCCGTGCCGTATCGATGAGCGGAAGCAGCGGCGAAGAAGGATCGTCCAGAATGGACAGCACCTGCGCTTTGACGGCTGCGAGATAGTTCGGATTGTGAGTTTTTGGATACGGGCTTTTTTTGCGGTACAGGACATCTTCCGGAAGCACACCTTCAAGAGCTTTGCGGAGAATGCCTTTTTCACGGTCGCCTCTCGTTTTGATGCTCCAAGGAATATTCCACACATAGTCGATCAGGCGATGATCGGTATAAGGTACGCGGACCTCCAGTCCAACACCCATGCTCATCCGGTCCTTGCGATCGAGGAGCGTTGGCATGAAGCGGGTGATATTAAGATAGGACATGACCCGCATTTTGGCCTGCTGCCCGGTCTCCCCGTCCAGCTTCGGCACCTCGGCTACCGCATCGGCATAGCGGTCTCCGAGGTATTCCAGCGGCTTGATCCAGTCCCGAATCTCGGCAGACAGCAGTCCGGCTCTCATATCCGGGGCGACAGACCAGGGGAAAGTACCGGAATTCAGCATTTCTTCCCGGTGAAACCAAGGGTAACCGCCGAATATTTCATCAGCGGCTTCACCGGATATGGCGACGGTCGCGCCTTTTTTAATCTCACGGCAGAAGAGGAGCAAGGAAGCGTCAACGTCAGCCATTCCCGGGAGGTCCCGCTTCTGCGTAGAGACATCCAGCGCTTCGACCAGTTCGGGCGTGTCGAATTCGATCCAATGGTGGTTCGTGCCCAGCTCCTCGTGCATCCGTTTTATCCATGGCGCATCCGCACCCGGCTGGAAGGAATGGGATTTAAAATGTTTGTTGTTGTCCACATAATCGACGGAGTAGGTGTGCACTTGTCCTTGGCCCGTCCGTTTGTAGTAATCGACGGCAAGCGAGGAAAGCGCGCTGGAATCAAGCCCGCCGGATAACAGGGAGCAGACCGGTACATCGGATACCAGCTGACGTTCAACGGTGTCGCGCAGAAGATCGCCCAAGAAGCTTGCCGTCTGATCCGCATCATCCTCATGGGGCTTGCTTTCCAGTTTCCAGTAGGTATACTTGCGCAATCCTTCCCGGTTAAAGATCATGGCCATACCAGGACGAAGCTCTGCGATATCCTTATAGACACCGTGTCCCGGAGTTCGCGCAGGGCCGATAATAAACACTTCCGCAAGCCCCTCGGCCCCGACCACAGGCTCCACTTTCGGATGCTGAAGCAGTGCTTTCGGTTCCGATCCGAATACAAGCGTTCCGTCAATGTAGCTGTAGAACAGGGGTTTTACCCCCACCCGGTCCCGAGCCAAAAATACCTGTTCCCGCACGCTGTCCCAAATCGCGAATGCAAATATTCCATTGAGGCGTTCCAAACAATCGGGGCCCCATTCGATATAGGAGACTAACAAAACTTCCGTGTCGCATTTGGTATTGAAACGATGACCGCGTCGTACCAATTCGTCTTTAAGCTCCGCAGCATTATATAATTCCCCGTTATATACAATGGCATAGACTTCCTCTTCCTGATGAATGATCATCGGCTGAGCGCCATTTTCGGGGTCGATCACGCTGAGTCTTCGGTGACCGAATGCGCACGGGTTGGAAATCCAGGTGCCGGATCCGTCAGGTCCGCGGTGAGCCAAACTTTCTGTCATTTTTACCAGCAGCTGCGAATCCTGCGTCAAGTCGCCGCTCCATTGTATAAAACCGGTTATTCCGCACATGACGGTTCATCCTCTCTTTGTCTTTGTCATACGCTGTCCCATCTTTTTAATCCTACGTCGCCAAAGTGATACAGATATATGCCGAAGGAAGGCATAAAATGTCTGTCCTTTTACGAAAACTAAGAAAGAGGACGAATATCAAAGCGAAGGAGAGATGCGTCCATGAATAAGTCGACCTACTATGTTTCCGTGCAGAGCCGCTCTGTGTTGACAGAACAGGGAGCGAGTGCTTATGAATGGGAGATCGAAGCAACGCCGGAAGAAGCGGATCAAGTTCGGATTGAGCTGGACATGATGCAGGAGAAGGACGAAGAAATGACAGGGTACTTGTTTCCTTGGCCGGATACACCGCAACAAAACTCCAATGCCCTGTTTCAATCCTCCCTGGACAAGGTGTACCGGACCATCTACCAATTAGGAACACCGGCCACACGCCAGCAAATGGAAGAGCTCCGATTGCTTTCCGATTTGACATGAAAACAATAAGGATCGTGCAGTCCCTGCACATCTTAATGAAGGAGAATGTATGATGTATGCAATCAGAGATGCAAAAATCCGCCGGATTACGGAAGTAAATGGCGCCCCTTGCGCTGAGGTTGAGGTCTATCCAGCAGCGGAAGGAGAAAGTGCATTGCTGGCTTATCTGACGCCATCTTCCCCGCTGGGAGGCTATGAGCTGGTGAAAATCGTCCGCAGCGACGCCAGCATGGAGGTGGATTGGTACGACAACAGCATGCATGACGCTTTTGTGGATGTCACGGACGAAGCGTTCGAAGACACCGTTCTATCCACTGCAGAGGAAAACCGGGATGCATTCAAGCAGCAGTTGCTTTCGACAGGCCAGCTATACGAGCAGTTGAACCAGCGGCTCAGCGAAGGCCCCCAATATTTTTAGAGATATAAACAAAGAAAGAAGAGATCTGTCCGATGCCCATCGGCAGATCTCTTCTTATATGCGTTAGGTCAATGCTGTCATACCAGTATTTCCTATGCTGAAAAACCTCAGTTCTGTCCATGCTTTCGAATGATATCCTCGTCCAGCTCCATAAAAGGCCATCCCGGATATTCAACCGGCAGACGGCTTACTTCATCCAGTCGAGAAAGTTCGGCTTCATTCAGAATTAGCCCGCTCGCTCCCAAATTATCTTGCAGTTGGTCAATACGCTTAGCACCTACGATAACGGTGGTGACCGCTTGCTGATGAAGGAGCCACGCAAGAGCAATTTGGGCGACAGTTGCCTCATGTGCTCGCGCGATATCTTGAAGTACATCAAGAATCGGGTATACCCGCTCCGTATCAATCGGCGGAAAAGCCAATTTGGCATGACGGTCCTCGGAGCTTCCCTGATGTTCACGCGTATATTTTCCGGTCAAGAACCCGCCTGCTAACGGGCTCCAGACAATCAAACCCATTTGTTGATCCCTTAAGGCAGGGATAATCTCTCTTTCGATATCCCTTGCGGCGAGTGAATAATACGATTGACTGCTTTTAAATGTATGAAGACCGTGCATAGTCGAGATGCCGCGGGTCTTCATGATTTCCCAACCGGTCATATTGGAATTGCCAATGTACCGGACTTTTCCGCTTCGGACAAGGTCATCCAGTGCACGGAGTGTTTCCTCCCAATCGGTTAATTGATCCGGGTTATGAATTTGATATAGATCTATATAATCGGTGCCCAGGCGTTTAAGGCTTTCTTCTACCTGACGAATGATGTGCAGCCGCGACAGTCCGATATCGTTGGGGCCCGGACCCGTGCGCGCACGAACCTTCGTAGCAATCAGCGCTTGATGTCGCTTGGATTTCAGTGTTTTACCGAGAATCTCTTCAGAGCGGCCTTCGGCGTAGGCATTGGCTGTATCAAAGAAATTGACACCCGCATCCAGGCCTGATCTACAAGATATCCTGCTTCCTTATCATCCAGCGTGCCGAACATTCCCCACTTGGCCCCTCCGCCAAACGTCATCGTGCCGAGTCCAATCTCTGATACCAGCACACCCGTATTACCAAGTAAATTGTATTTCATCTCTTTTCAGCCTCCTATCATTTGTTTTACACTAAGGGAGACGTCGGTCTGTTGGAATGGACGCAAAAATCTCGCAAATTATTTTTTGAAGATGCCGGAGGTGAGCTTTCTGATGGATGCAGCAGCCATTTGGACGGAGTACCATGAGCCTGTCAAACGGTTTGTCATGACTAGGATTCGGGAGCGGGCTGATGTGGATGATATTGTGCAGAATGTGTTTATGAAGGTCCACACCCATGTCTCTGATTTAAAGGATGAGGAGAAACGGGGTTCCTGGATATTTCAGATTGCCCGTAACAGCATCGTGGATCATTACAGGAAGGTTCGGACTGGAGAAGAACTGCCGGAACAGTTATCTGTTGTCGATGAATATACAGAGATAGATTATGATCAAGAAGTGATTGCCTGCTTTCAGTCCGTGCTGCCGTGCCTGCCGGATAAATATCGGGAAGCTCTTGAATTGACCGAATATAAAGGCATGTCCCAAAAGGAATTGAGTGAGCATTTGGGGATATCCTACTCCGGTGCCAAATCAAGAGTGCAGCGTGGGAGAGAGATGATGAAAGAGCTGCTTACGGGTTGCTGCCATATTGAATCGGACGCATACGGGAATATCGTGGATTTTCGGATCGTGTATGACGAACCGCAGCCGATAAGAAAAAAGACCATAAAATAAAGCTTGGTGCTTTCACCAAGCTTTATTTTATGTATCATAATGTGAATCACCCCAAAGCGGATCTGTTCTTCTCGTGGCTATGACATTGATGATAATCCTATATAGGACAATGGAGTTTACGCAGTTCTGCAAAATATGTCGATAAAAGATAGGAGTCTTGTCGATTCCGATTTTGCTTCGGTAGGGAGTATGGACCACTCGGAACCCTTGATTATGAAAGAGATACAAATAGGGCTTTTCCTCTATATAATTACTGGAGAATCATCCCTATAATGTTGGATTAGCGTCAATTTCTAACATAATAGACAAGGGGAGATTGAAATTGGGTAGATGGAATAAACATATGGTCAAGCTGTGGGGAGCCGGTATTCTGGCGTTGTCGCTTACATTGGGCTCCGTCCAAATGCCGGTAAGCGCGGAAACGGTACAGAGCGTCACAGTTCTGGAGTCCACGCATGAGCTGGTGAACGGCAAGATGCGCGTGACTGCGGATATTCGCAACGGAGGAACCGGTGGGGAAGCGGGATTCTATGTCGTGGGTTACGATGAAAGCGGCAAAGCGCTTGAGGTTGTCGGTGATTCCGAATATATGATGAGTGACGAAATCGGTACATATGAAGTGGATCTGGACAGCGGCAGCCGTGTTAAGCGGGTGGAAGTCGTTCCTGCAGGACCCGCCGGCGATCAAGCACAGCTGCTGGCTTCAGGTTACTATACGAATAACAACGTGATCAACGTATCGGGCGTCGTGCAGAATTCAACGGTCGGGCACAATGTAGGCATGCTCGCGGTAGGTTATGATGCTTCCGGTAAGGCGGTTGAAGTGACATCGGCGGACAGCTATTTTGGCGGCAGTGATGTCGGCACCTTCGTCGTACAGCTGAAAGCAGCGAAACTGATCAAAAGCGTAAAGGTATCCGTTATTGATCCGGTTGAAGATGCCGTGAAGCTGCTTCAAACAGGCAGCCGCCTGGAGAACGGAAAGCTTGTCGTTACCGGCTCGATTCAGAACCGGAATAAAGGCGGACAAGCCGGCGTGATTGTTGTCGGCAGCAACGGCAGCGGCAAGGTTTTGGAAGTCAATACGACCTCGGGATACCTTTCATCCAACGAAATCGCGAATTTTCAGGCTGAGCTGGAAGTAGGCAAAGCCATCAGCGATCTCAAGGTGTTCTTGACAGGAAACAGCCAGACTCCGAAAATCATAGCCGAGGGCAGAACGACCATCAACAATAAACTTGTCGTTACGATCGGTGTGGAGAACGGGGATGTGTCCCAACGAATTACCGTGAAATCAACGGCGTATGATGCGAAGGGGCGCTCCTTGGGGACGGATACGGATTCCATGTTCATGACAGCCAATGAAACGACGACCCTGCGCATTGATTATGATACGCGCGTCAAAAGTGTGAAGCTTAAATATTATGACCAGTCCGGCAAAGAAATCGGAGAAGCGCCGATCCGCATCAAAATCAACGGCCAACTCCAATCCTATGCACAGTCACCGGTCATGGTAGGGGGAAGCGTTCTTGTCCCTATGCGCCCGATCTTCGAATCCCTCGATGCCTCGGTCAAATGGGATCAAAAGACGCAAAGCGTTTCTTCCAGCAAAGGATCTACCCAGATCAAGCTGAAGATGGGCTCCAAGCAAGCGGTTGTTAACGGGAAAAATGTAGCACTGGATTCGGCGCCACGGATGGTGAAAGGCACCACGATGGTTCCGCTTCGTTTTGTGGCATCCGCGCTCGGCTGTGAAGTGAAGTGGGACGGCAATGAAAAAATGGTACTGATTACAACGAAGTAACACAACAAGGACCATGCGGTTAAGCGCATGGTCCTTTTAAAATGATAAATGCTCAATAAGCATACTCCCTCAGCACTTGAATACCCATGATCACGTTATAAACAAATGCCCCGAAGTAGATGATGCCGAACAGGATAAGGTATCCGATGACGGAACCGAAGGAACCTGAGGTTACGGCCATGTAAATCAGCGGTATCGCTGCTATGACGGGGAATATATGCGAGAACAAGGCGCGACGGGCGTGCTTGGCAACATAGGCGTCCGGGGAAAAAATCCATACGATGACAGGAAGGATGAAGGGTGCAAAGAAGATGCTGAAATACGATAAAGAGGATAAAAGCTGTCTCATGATATCACGCTCCTGAAGTCATTTTCATGATATACATATTACCCAGTAAGCCCGCTCCTGATTCTGTTCTGAACATTCCGAAAAAAAGTTCTTTGAAAAATACAAAAGATGCGATATAATATACTTCGTTACTGTTTAAAAGATTTTCATACATATATGTCCCAGTAGCTCAGCTGGATAGAGCAACGGCCTTCTAAGCCGTCGGTCAGGGGTTCGAATCCCTTCTGGGACGTAAAAGAAAGAAGCTGCCAATCCTGGCAGCTTCTTTGCGTATTCCAGAAGGGTAATGAACCCCAATTTTGGGGTTCGTCGGAGCATAAGCTTCGGGAGGAATACTTCGCAGTCGGCCTGGAAGGCCGTACCCCGACTGGGACGGGAGCGTCCTGATATAGCTTATGTTTGAGAAGTTTCTGACATCCTAGCGTTTTCGTCTTATAATAGAAGAAAAAAGGATTTTACGAACTATATTGAGGAGGCATCGAGCTTGCAGCTTACTAAAATATCACAGAATACCGCCATTTTATTGGAGCATGCCAGGAAATCGGGGCTGACTTCCTCCGAACTGCTGGAGGCTGTGCGCTCGGGTGAGGTAGACAGATTCCAAGTCGCGAACAATGGCCATTTTCACTACGAGGAATTGTTTTCTTATGCAAACGAACATGGGGAAGATTTGGAGAAGGCCGTCAGCGAGGGATACAAAATTACGTTTAATACCCGCAACGGGTTGAAGATCTGGCTGGAGGAAGCCTTCCGCATCAGCTCGGAATCCGATTTTAGTGTAGGTGAAGGCATTATTGAGGGGCTGAAGCTCCAAGAGGAGCAGGTCGCTCGCTTGAAGGAAGCGTTGGCTGTCAATTGGACCCTGCAGGAAGAGCCGGCAGCAGATGGCGTCCAGGTCAGACTGGCCGTCAGAGGGTTGCAATAATATAAGATAGCCACCGTACGTATTCGCAGGAATAGTATGGTGGCTTTTTTTATAAAGTATGGTCCGCTAATTCTTCAGAGGGAATTTACATCCGGCTCGGTGTAGGCAGTCCCAGGACCTCCAACGCTTCGCCAAGCGTGTTCTTGAATAAGGAAGTGAGCCATACACGGAACTGGAGCACTTCATCCGCCGATTTCAGAATCGGGCATGCCGAATAAAAATTGTTAAACAAGGAGCACAGCTCATAAGTAAAGTTGCAGATGGCGCTTGGAGATAGATCCCGTCCGGCGGCGTATAGGGTATCATGCCAGGTGCTGATATGGCGAAGCAGCGCATGCTCCGCTTTTTCCATCGCAGGGAACCGGGCAGGCACCGACGGCGTAACACCGGCTTCTTGAGCTTTATTGAGCACGCTGAGTGCACGCGCATAGGAGTAGAGCAGGTATACCCCCGTATTTCCTGATATTTCAGTCGCCTGCTTCAGATCGAACACCACCTCGGTTTGCAGTGCAAAGCGAAGCAGATAGTAACGGATGGAGGCGGCTGCGATCGTATGACTGGACAAACCGTTCTTATCGGAACGGGTGTCTTCGATGAACTTGGCTACTTGGTGGATAAGCTCGGTGATTTTAATTCCGATTCCCTGACGTCCGGACATCGCATAGGACGCTTTCCCATCGGAGGTATCGATTCCGAGATCCGCAGCCGCAGAAGGGCTTAACGAAACGACGCCGTAGCTGACATGACGGAGCTTGTCGGCCTCTTTTTGGAATCCTAAGCTTTCCAGCGCCTGCTTCACCATCGCCTGCGGGTACTGCTGTCTGTAATCAATGACGTTGATGACCATGTCTGCTTTGCCGAAAGTGAGCTGCTCGCCATGGGTGCTCGTCGTCCAAACCTCGTCTGTGAATTTTTTATATACAAAATCGTTGGAGAGCACACCGTATTTCCACAGATGATAGGCGATGTCTTTGGCAGTGTAGGTCAGTATGCCATTCGAGCGTACGAGCACTTTATCCATGCTGTGGTCTGACTCCGGATCGTCCCCAGCCTCCGCTCCTGTTTGCTTGAGCACCCAGCAGCCAGCAAGTTTACCCTCGGTTTCCTGATGGAAGAGGGGCGTGTTCTTCAACAGCTCGAAAGCCGACGTCCAGAATCCCTCTCTGACAATGCTGCTCTCCCACACAAGCAGATCATAGTCAATGCCGAACTGCTTCATTTCTTCAAGATGCTCTTTGACGATTCGCTCGGCCACGAGCAGTCCGATCCAGGATAGGTTCTGGTTGCCCTCTTCCAGTGCGTGCAGAACCTCGGTCCGATGCTGAACCAGCCCAGGTTCTCTTTCATAGGCCTTATTGGTGCTTGAATAGACGTCCCAGCAGTAATCGCCGAACCGGACATGTTCCTTGGACAGCGGCGTGTGGAGCATCCCGACCACCGTATCTGCCAGTTGATTGCCAAGGTCGTCGATATAATTATGAACCTCCACCTCGTAACCAAGCTTCCTCATCAGCCTGACCAGCGTATCCCCGATACAGGAGTTTCTTAGATGGCCGATATGGGCGGATTTGTTCGGATTGATGGAAGTATGCTCAATGACAATCTTCTCGTTCGTTGCCGGAGGCAATTCAAAGCGATGACCAGCCCAATATTCCCAATCGATTCGCAGATTCATAAAACCTGGGGCAACAATCTCCGTAGCATAGACAAGCTGATTGTAGGACGCATCCTGCTCAAGCTCGGCTTGAATCAGCTCGGCAATGTGCAGCGGAGGCTTACGAAGCAGCTTTGCAAGCTGCATCGCAATGTTGGTGGCGTAATCCCCATGCTCCATGCTGGCAGGCTGCTCAACCCGGACTGGAGTGGAATCCGGCAGTTTGGCGCCCGAAGCTTCACACACCTGGTTTACAGCTTGTTGAAGGCTCGAAGTAATCAAATGACTTAACACGTTAAATCCCCCTTTGAAAATAAAAAAACTTCGGAAAAATCAAAAAAAGCCCTCATCTCCTAAAGAGACGAGGACTTGTGCTCGCGGTACCACTCTTGTTGTTAAACCGATAGGGTTTAACCACCTTTATACGATAACGGTGTAAGCCGGGGCTCCCTACAGCATTTCACTTCGGAAGGCCATCTCCTGGGTCCGCTTCACGGCCGACTTTGTACCGGTTTCCACCCTCCCGGCTCGCTTGGACTAAAGTCAAGTGCAGTTACTCTCCCAATCAACGAAAATAATATCTTCAAGTTTTTTCATATTATAACCATTCTATTTAGAAAAGCAACCCCCAAATGACTAAACCTTCTCTGCAAAGACTCGCAGGCGCCTGTAATCTGCGTAAAATGCATCCTCATGCCAGAGCGTCGTTTGGGCAGCTTGGCTGATGCGGGCAATTGCTTTGTCCTTCTCGCCAGCCGAGAATCCAGCGAAGAAGTGATCGCCAAAATGTTGCAGCCAATACATCATACCGTCCTTGCCCTCAGGCAGCTTCGTGGGACGGTCGAAGTGATGGGCGATATGCACCCGGAACCCTTGGGATTCAAGCAGGCTGGCATACTGGCCAAGACTAGGAAAATACCACGGATTTCGGGTGTCGGCATCGATTCCATAATGATCGGCGAACACCGTTTTTAAGGCTTGATAGATTCCGTCGATATTCCCTTTGCCTCCAAATTCCGCGACGAATCGGCCGCCGGGCTTGAGGGCTCCATGGACGGAGCGTACCACGCCTGCAGCATCCTTCATCCAGTGCAGGGCAGCATTGGAGAAGACGGCATCATACGGCGTTTCGGTTTCGAAGTTCTCTCCGTCTCCGGCCAGAAACGAAAGCCCGGGGTATTTGCTTTTGGCGCGTTCAATCATTTCGGCCGAATAATCCATGCCGGTTACGTATGCACCCGAAACGGATATTTCATAAGCCAAATCACCGGTCCCGCAGCCCAGGTCGAGAATCCGTTCTCCGGGTTGAGGCGCAAGAAGCTCTACGACTCCTTTTCCATAAGCCGAGACAAACGATAACTGCCGATCATAATCGTAAGCTTTCCATACTTGCTCTGACATAACAACACCCCTTCACCCATGAATTATCCTCATTGTGACATGTTTGTCTTATAATTAGAAATATATAAATGCGATAATGTTGATAGGTTTTATCAATAAACCAACGGGCAAAAAGCCGCTGAGCAGCGGATTTATGTAGAACATTATTTGACGGCAACAAGAAGAGCGCCAACGGCAATGAGTGCAACGCCAGCTGCGTTAATCCAGGATATCTTTTCTCCAAGAAACACAAAGGCAAGAATGACCGCGATGACAACGCTCAACTTATCGATCGGTCCTACCTGCGATACTTTGCCGTATTTTAGCGCGAGAAAATAAAACAGCCAGGACAATGCCCCCGCAATGCCGCTGAGCACAATGAAGCTTAATGCTTTCTTCTGAACCAGAATGTCACCGAGTTCCGAGAACTTCCCCTGAACCCCCACGACCCCCAGCAGAAACAATGCCATGATGACAGAGCGAATGGCCGTTGCCGAGTTGGCATCGATGGTTTGCAGACCGATTTTTCCGAAAATGGCGACAAGTGCCGCCGTGACCGCAGACAGCAATGCGTATACAAGCCATAATGGCAATGCTAATCTCTCCTTCCTGACAAAGATAAAGTCTCTGATTAATGTACCGGATTCCTTTATAATAGTACAGAGCAATTTTAACGATATCATGAATTCTCAAGGGATAGAACGATTTGGAAGGGACTGGATGAAAAATGACGCATTATATAGCGCCTTACGCAGAAGAGTTTCATGATCAGCTAGTGGAATTATGGCTTCATGCCGTATCCCAAACGCACGATTTCCTGACGGAGGAAGATATCGGATTTTACTATGATATGATGCAAAACGGAGCGCTGAGATCCATGGAGATCTGGGTCTGCTTGAATACGGAACAGGAACCGATTGGATTTATGGGGCTGGATGGCTCCAAAATCGAAATGCTGTTTGTGGATCCCCTCCATCACGGCCAAGGTACCGGAACGACACTGATCCGGCACGCCGAACAATTGAAGGGGCGGAGGCTGCAAGTCGATGTGAATGAACAGAACCCCAAGGCCCATGCCTTTTATAAAAAATACGGATTTGTGCAAATCGGCCGCTCCGAGCTGGACGGCTCCGGGAAGCCGTTTCCGCTTATTCACATGCAGCTGCCTTATCCAATCCGATGAAAAAGGGAGGTGCAGCTAAACTGGAGGAATCAAAGTTTTTTCCGAGTAACTTGTCGTTTCGATATCCTTGGCGCTCCTATCAGAAACGGGTGCTTCAAGGGCTGGAGCATCATCTGAAGAATCGCCATCTGCATCTGGTGGCGCCGCCGGGTTCGGGGAAAACCGTTCTGGGACTGGAAGTCATGCTACGAATAAATCGGCCCACCATTATATTAGCTCCCACGCTCACCATTAAGCAGCAATGGGCAAGCCGCCTCGTGGAAATGTTCCTTGATGAGCAGGACCAGCCGGAATGGATCTCTACTTCGCTCAAACGACCGGCCTTGGTAACGATTACGACCTATCAAGCCCTTCACAGTCTGCTAAGTGCTTCAGGCCAGCAGACGTCTGCGAGAAAGAAAAACACTGCGGAGATGGAGCATGTGGATCAAGCCGGAGATGAGAACCGCGAGTTTTCAGATACGGGCATGGAAGGCTCTGAGGCGGAGCGGGTAGGGAGTGACAGTGACCGCGCGGATGATATCACGGACGGTACCGAGGCACAAGAAGCTCTGGAACTGTTGAAGCAACGGGGATATCATACCGTCATTTTTGACGAGGCGCATCATCTTCGGATGTCTTGGTGGCAAAGTGCCATGCAGCTATGCGAAATGTTGGATCAGCCAACGAAAATCGCGCTTACGGCGACGCCGCCATACGACGTCAATCCGAGGGATTGGCAGCGATATATCGACCTTTGCGGTCCCATCGACGAAGAAATCAGCGTCCCCGAGCTAGTCCGCCATGGGGAGCTTTGCCCGCATCAGGATTACATAAGCTTGACGATGCCTACTCAAGAGGAGGCAGCTAAACTAAGGGAGTTTCGGCTGCAGGCAGCGCAGGTCAGAGACGAGCTGGTGCGGGATCAGTTTCTGGCAGACCAAATCGCCAATCATCCCTGGATTGCACAATCCGAAACGTACATGGAGGAAATTTTGTCCTCGCCGGGATATTACTCCAGCATGGTGTTTTATCTGCGTGCCGCCAATCAGCCGATCTGGAAGGACGCAGTGAAGCTGCTCGGCATGAAAGAGAAGGAAACGCCCGACTTTTCTGAGGAGTGGCTGGAGGAGCTCCTTGGCGGTATGCTGTATAAAGATACACATATAAATGGCGAGCTGCCCGAGTTAAAGGCTTTGCAGAAGAGGCTCAGTCGATTGGGCATGATTGAACGTCGTAGGGTATATATGCGTTCTACACCTGCCTTTGACAAAATGCTGGTCCAAAGTGTCTCTAAATTACATGGGATCAGCCGTATTCTTGAATTCGAGCGTTCCATTCTGGGAGATAACTTGCGGATGGTCATTTTGACCGATTATATCCGCAAGGAGGACTTGCCGAAGGATGCAGATGACGAGAAGCCGCTGAATCGACTCGGCGTTGTCCCTATTTTTGAGTTGATCCGAAGGCAGCTAGCTGAAAAAAGAGGTTCACAGCGCGAGGACGAGCTGCCCATAGGCATTCTGACAGGCTCCTTTGTTGTGCTGCCGGTAACGGCTCTGCCTTTGGCCAGGGCTTGCGCCGAACGGCGGGGGCATCGCTTATCGGAGCGTCCCCTTGAACACGACAGCCGCTATGTAACGGTTGAGGTTCGTGATACGAATCGTTCGGCTATTGTCGCAATCATAACGGAAGTGTTTTCCGAGGGAGAAATCAAGGTGCTGATCGGTACGGCGGCTCTTCTGGGTGAGGGTTGGGATGCTCCCGGAATCAATTCCTTGATCATGGCATCGTATGTAGGCTCGTTCATGCTATCTAATCAGATGAGGGGACGGGCGATTCGCGCCCAGCGCGGGAACCCGGATAAGACCGGAGCGATTTGGCATCTGGCATGCGTAGATACAGCCAAGATCGATGGCGGCGAAGATTTGAGCTCGCTTGGGCGAAGATTTCGTTCTCTCGTCGGTTTATCGATCTCGCACCAGACTATAGAGTCGGGCATGGAGCGCATGGGGCTTGATCTTCGGAAAGGGCAAACCACAGGAAGCATTAACGACTATAACCGCGACACATGGGAGCGAGCGAGGCAGCGGCATCTTCTGAAGGAACGTTGGGATTCGGCGATTGCCCTTCACAGCTCCATGACGGAAGAACTGACGGCGGATCGAGAGAGTATCCCTAGGCCTGTAGTGTTTGCTCATACGGTGAAAGCCGTCCTCATTTTTGCCGTTGGTTTGGGGCTTGGTACCTTCACCGAGGCGATGACGTCACCGCGTTTGCTTCAATCGGACGCGCCGGTCTGGTTCAACATGCTAATCCCAGTTGCCGTTGCCTTGCTCGTATCAAGTCCTTGGATATATAAAGCCATCAAAATGCTGGTGCGGCATCAGTCGCTGGAGCGGAGTATCCGGGAGGTTGCTCTTGTCGTTTATACGACCCTGTTCGATATGAAGCTGGTCGAATCCGAGCCAAGCATTCACCGGTTGAAAGCGGAGGAAGAGGGGGGGACCGTTGTGTGTTGGCTGAAAGACGGAACCACGCAGGAGAAAACACTCTTTCTGAATTCGCTGCAGCAGGTGCTGGACCCGATCGAGAACCCGCGTTACCTTTTATACCGTGAATCGCGCCGCTGGTTTGTGATCAAACGGGATTACCATGCCGTGCCGGAGGAAATCGGTCGTCGAAAAGAGCATGCCGAGCAGTTTGCCCAATTGTGGCGTAAGCATATCGGTCCGGCCGAACTGGTTTACACCCGTACCCCCGAAGGAAGGAAAATACTTCTGACCGCGCGAGCGAAAGCGTTGTCCTCTATTTTCGTGAAGAAATCGGATCGGGTTAGTGCTTGGCGGTAGTACACCGACTGTTTGCAGAAGATGTAGAGCAAGTGGTGAGGGCTGCGTTGCCTTAACGGACTCAGGAGCCGTTAATTGGGGGAAAAACACTCCTACAGATATGGTAGCGGACCTGAAGGCCGTTATTTACGAAAAAAGAGGGTAATTTGCCTGTGAATTAGCTAAATAACGGCTGTGGTGTCCGTTAAATTCTAAATTGGACCGTTTTTTCTGAAATAACGATCCTATGGTCCGTTAGAGTTTGTGGTGGGATGTTGGGGCACTGCTATGGAGTCATATGCCCGACTGTACCTCAGAAGGGATACGGCCTTGCAGGCCGACTGCGAAGTAGTCCTAACGAAGCGTAGGCTCCGACGAACCCCTACCAGGGGTTCTCATCCCCATGGACGCAAAAACACCGCCCCTAAGAGGCGGTGCCTTTTTACGTCCCAGAAGGGATACGGCCTTACAGGCCGACTGCGCAGCAATCCTTCCGAAGCATAGGCTCCGACGCCCCCCCTACCAGGGGTTCTCATCCCCATGGACGCAAAAACACCGCCCCTAAGAGGCGGTGCCTTTTTACGTCCCAGAAGGGATTCGAACCCCTGACCGACGGCTTAGAAGGCCGTTGCTCTATCCAGCTGAGCTACTGGGACATAGAAATTTTTCAAGCAAAAAATATATTATCACATACGTCGGAGAAATTCAATCATTATTTTAAGATGCAAAGATTTTTGGATTTGCGAGATTATTCGAGTATCATATCGGGTTATATTGATAAAATATACGCAAAAAATGAATGGGAATCGTCGTCTTTATGTTGCCAGGTGCTTGAAAGACGCAGGCCGTGCGTCCTTTTTTAAACTTGGCAGTACATATGCTATAATCAACGAATACGAAAAACAGGACTAGAAAGGAGGTGTCCTTATCAAGGACTCTTACTCCCAAGAACAAGAGGACAAGAACATCATCCTGTTTCCGAAGACGCTGGATTATTACCAGATTCAGCTTACGGTTATGCTCGAGAATGAACGTTACGGTGAAGCGATGGAGGTTCTGCGCTTTCTGCAGAAATGCGGCGGACAGAATGAACGGCATTATGAAGAGTGGAATTCGCTCCTCGACTGGCTTGAAGCTGCATTTCCGGAACAGGCTGTACCCCGTTCGGATGATTCCGAAGCAGAGCCCGAGGAGGATGATCCGGACGAAGCGGAAATGGCGAGGCAGATGGTTAGGGACAAAGTTGCCCAGGATGCCGGATATGCCGACAAGCTGCTGGCTTCGGTCATGAACGGACCGCTGACGGAGCAGACCATTTTGGCGCTGGAACAGCTTGCTTATTTGGACCGTCCGGAGATCGACGCTATTTTGGTCGAGTGGCTGCATGATACGCCGCTTCATCCGCTGCTGCAATTTCGGGTGCTGCAAACGCTCCGGAGAAGAGGAATGGAAGGGCATGTGAGCCTTCATCGCGGGCAGGAAGCCGTCGAGATTGAGATCGATACGGTTCCCCTGGATCCGGGAAGTTTCCCGGACGCCATTACAAAAATTTTGGAGCGTGTTGCCGATCAGACTGAGGTGCATGAGCCGACACTGTTTTATTTTGCACAGGAATTATGGTCTCAGTTCATCATGGCGATTTACGGCACCGAAGATTACCATTCCATGCTGGATGAAGAAGAATCCACGCTTGACATATGGGCGGCTGCGCTGCATGACATTGTATCGGAGAGTCTGAAAGGGTTTCGCAATGAGGAGGAAATCCGCCCGCTCTACGGCATCACGGACACCATGCGGTTCCGATATGAGGGAGCCTACCGATCTCTGAAGCAATTTGTTGCTGCTGGTGTGGAAGATTAGCCAGAGTTGGAAAACGTTTACGGTATCGTAGCATAAGGGTTCGCCCTTGAAAAAGAATTTAATGTTGTTTATACTATAGTGGTTATTCGGTACGTGATACATTATTGCGTCGACCACGTGAATTATTTTGGAGGGGAAAGCATAAATGAAAGCAACTTGGGAAAAAATAGAGAAGAACCTTGGCGTTCTTGACGTTGAGGTTGATGCGGAGCGCGTTGCATCCGCCCTCGACAAAGCTTTTAATAAAGTAGCTAAAAAAGCAAATGTACCTGGATTCCGTAAAGGTAAAGTACCTCGCTCAATCTTCGAAGCTCGCTTTGGCGTTGAGAGCTTGTACCAGGATGCAATCGACATCCTTCTTCCAGAAGTATACAGCGAAGCTGTAGAACAAGCGGATATCTTCCCTGTGGATCGTCCGGAAGTGGACATCGAGCAATTCGCTAAAGGCGAAACTTTCAAGTTCAAAGCAAGAGTAACTGTGAAACCAGAAGTTAAACTTGGCGAATACAAAGGTATCGAAGTTGCTGCAGTAGCTGCAGAAGTTTCCGACGAGGAACTGAGCGAAGAGCTCGTGCGTCTGCAACAACGTCATGCTGAGCTTACCGTTATCGACGAAGGTACTTCCCAGTCTGGCGATATCGTTGTGATTGATTTTGACGGTTCCGTTGACGGCGTTCCTTTCGAAGGTGGACAAGCTGAGCGTTATTCCCTTGAGCTTGGAAGCAACACATTCATTCCAGGCTTTGAAGACCAAGTGATCGGAATGGCTACTGGAGACTTCAAAGACGTGGAAGTGACATTCCCTGAAACTTACCATGCTGAAGAATTGGCTAACAAACAAGCGATCTTCAAAGTGAAAGTTCACGAAATCAAACGCAAACAGCTTCCTGAGCTGGATGATGAATTCGCTAAAGACGTAAGTGAATTCGACACGCTTGATGAGTACAAGGAAGATCTGAAGAAACAATTGCTGACTCGCAAGGAGCAAGAAGCACAAGGCGTTCGTGAGAACGAAGCCGTTGAAAAAGCAGCAGCCAACGCTGAAGTTGAAATTCCTGACGCTATGATTCAATCCGAAGTTCAAAACATGATGCGCGATTTCGACAACCGTCTTCGCCAGCAAGGCATGAACCTGGAAATGTTCCTTAGCTTCTCCGGCCAAACGAATGCCGATCTGGAAGGTCAAATGAAAGACGATGCTGCAAAACGCGTTCGCAACAACCTCGTGCTTGAGCAAATCGCAAAAGAAGAAAAACTCGAAGTATCTGAAGAGGAAATCAACAAAGAGCTGGAAAACATGGCTGACACGTACAAACGTCCTGCCGATGAAATCCGCAGCATCCTGGGTGCTAACGGTTCCCTTGACAGCCTTCGTGAAGAACTGCTTCTTCGCAAAACAATCGACTTCTTGCTGGAAAACAGCGTAGAAGGCGCTCCTGTTGAGAAGAAAGAAGCAACTGAAGAATAATAAATAGGCAGCTGCGAAAAGCTGCCCTCACATTAGATAAGGCACGTACATTTCATGCGTGCCTTATTTTTAACTAAGAATAGCCAATTTACTACTAATTGTGACATGAATTGGTTATTAATTTCGACATACATAATGAGACAAGTTGGCAGGATATAATTCTTGGCAAGTTCATAGAATGTAAGCAGGGTTAAAAAATGACATCGTGCTGTGAACATGTTAGAATAACTTTTGTAACGCTGTAGTATATTTTTCAAGGAAAAGAGGTTGGTCGCATGAGTCTTGTACCTATGGTTGTGGAACAAACCAGTCGAGGCGAAAGATCTTACGATATCTACTCAAGATTACTGAAGGATCGCATAATATTCCTCAGCAGTGCGATCGATGACGATGTTGCCAATCTTGTCATTGCCCAGCTTCTGTTTCTAGCTGCGGAAGATCCGGAAAAAGACATCTCTTTGTACATCAATTCCCCTGGCGGTTCGGTTACAGCCGGGATGGGTATATATGATACGATGCAGTTGATCAAGCCTGATGTGTCCACGATTTGCGTTGGTATGGCTGCCAGCATGGGATCACTGTTGCTTACTGCAGGAGCGCCAGGCAAACGCTATGCTCTCGAGAACAGTGAAGTGATGATTCATCAGCCGCTCGGAGGTATTCAAGGCCAGGCATCCGATATCCAAATCCATGCAGATTGGATCATCAAGACCAGACATAAGCTGAATCAAATCTATGTGGAGCGCACGGGTCAGCCCCTTGAAAAAATCGAACGCGATACGGACCGCGACTTTTTCATGAGCGCGGAGGAAGCGAAGGCGTACGGTATAATTGATGATGTTCTGTCTTCACCGACCAAATCTTAAGGGGTGGTAAAAGCATGTTTAAATTTAACGATGACAAAGGGCAGCTGAAGTGCTCCTTCTGCGGAAAATCGCAGGAGCAGGTCCGCAAGCTGGTTGCGGGGCCCGGTGTTTATATATGTGACGAGTGCATTGACTTGTGTTCAGAGATCGTTGAGGAAGAACTCGGCCATGAGGAAGAAGTGGATCTGAAGGATATTCCGAAACCACGTGATATTCGTGACATTCTGGATCAATATGTAATCGGTCAGGATCAAGCGAAGAAATCCCTTTCCGTCGCCGTGTATAACCACTATAAACGTATCAACACCCAGAGCAAAATTGAGGATGTTGAATTGCAAAAGAGTAATATTTTGCTGCTCGGACCTACAGGTTCCGGTAAAACATTGCTCGCGCAAACCATGGCCAAAATTCTCAACGTGCCGTTTGCTATCGCCGATGCAACTTCACTGACCGAAGCTGGTTACGTAGGTGAGGATGTTGAGAACATTCTGCTGAAGCTGATTCAAGCAGCGGATTATGATGTGGAAAAAGCGGAACGCGGCATTATCTATATTGATGAGATCGATAAAGTGGCTCGTAAATCGGAGAATCCGTCCATTACTCGTGACGTTTCCGGTGAAGGGGTTCAGCAGGCCCTGCTGAAAATTCTTGAAGGCACCGTTGCTTCCGTGCCTCCGCAAGGTGGACGCAAGCATCCGCATCAGGAATTCATCCAAATCGATACTACGAACATCCTGTTTATTTGCGGCGGAGCATTTGACGGGCTGGAGCAGTATATTAAACGCCGGATCGGTAAAAAGGTCATCGGCTTTAATGCATCCGGAGAAAACCAGAAGGATCTTAAGCCAGGTGAATACCTGACGATGGTTCTGCCGGAAGATCTGCTGAAATTCGGCTTGATTCCGGAGTTCGTCGGTCGTCTGCCTGTTGTGTCTACGCTCGAACCGCTGGATGAGGCAACATTGGTACGAATTCTGTCCGAGCCGAAAAACGCGCTGACGAAGCAGTACCAAAAGCTGCTTGAATTTGACAACGTAAACCTCAAATTTGAGCCAGGCGCGTTAGAAGAGATTGCCCGCGAAGCTATTAAGCGCAATACCGGTGCGCGCGGACTGCGTTCCATCATTGAAAGCATCATGCTGGACGTGATGTACGAAGTGCCGTCCAGAGATGACATTAAGGATTGCGTCATTACGGAGCAGGTCGTTCGTGATAAAGTGATTCCTGAACTGCAAGCCAAAAGTAACGAAGACGACAAGAAACAAGAAGAAAGCGCCTAATGTGCTCTAGTACATTAGACGTGGAATAAATCTACGTTGATTCTCCACTTCCAATTATACCCAGTCGGGTTGATTGGAGTGGAGCTTTGGCGTTATATGGGAGAGATCGTACCATGTTTTTGAGACAAGACACACGGCCCGTCAAGGTGGGGAATCTTACCATTGGGGGAAAGAACGAAGTCATTATTCAAAGCATGTGCACCACCAAAACAGCAGATGTAGAGGCGACCGTTGCCGAGATACTCCGTCTGGAAGAAGCGGGATGTCAGATCGTTCGGGTAACGGTGAACAATGAGGAAGCAGCTGCGGCCATTAAGGAAATCAAGAAACGCATTCATATTCCGCTTGTGGCGGACATTCATTTTAACTACAAACTTGCCCTGATGGCGATCGAGAACGGTATCGATAAAGTCCGGATCAATCCAGGTAACATCGGTAAGCGTGAAAAGGTCGAAGCTGTCGTGAAAGCATGCAAAGAGAAGGGGATTCCGATTCGGATCGGGGTTAACGCCGGTTCCTTGGAGAATCATCTCCTTGAAAAATACGGGTACCCGACACCGGAAGCCATGGTCGAGAGCGCTTTGTATCATATCGGAATCCTGGAAGAACTGGATTTCCATGATATCATCGTTTCGCTTAAAGCGTCTGATGTACCGATGGCGATTGCAGCTTACACTAAGGCTGCAGAAGTGATTCCGTACCCGCTTCACCTGGGCATTACCGAAGCAGGTACCCTGTTCTCGGGTACCGTCAAGAGTGCCGCCGGACTTGGCGCGCTGTTGTCCCTTGGAATCGGCAGCACGATGCGTATTTCCTTGAGTGCCGATCCTGTGGAAGAGATCAAGGTCGGCCGGGAGCTGCTAAAATCCTTCGGTCTGATCTCGGATGCGGCAACCTTGGTATCTTGCCCGACCTGCGGACGGCTGGATATCGATTTGTTCTCCATTGCCAATGAGGTAGAGGAGTACATCTCGAAGATTAAAGTCCCGATCAAGGTTTCCGTTCTCGGCTGTGCCGTAAACGGTCCCGGAGAGGCCAGAGAAGCCGACATCGGTATTGCCGGCGCTCGGGGTGAAGGTTTGCTGTTCCGATACGGAGAGATGATCCGTAAGGTACCGGAAGAGACCATGGTTGAAGAGCTTAAGAAAGAAATCGATCATATCGTGAAGGTGTACGAGGAAACGGGCGAAATCCCGGGCCGAAAGCACAAATCCACGGTCTGAGCTGGATAACTAAGTTGTAAGAATATCTCGGCTTATATAAAAACGGCAGTCTCTGGATTCAAGAGACTGCTGTTTTGTTGTTTTTAAGAGTTTAAGTAGTCCAAGGCGTGGCTTTAAACGGATTAAAGTACAACAGAACCAAATAAAGTAATCCATTGATTTCTGACAGAAGTAAGATTTTTTAGGGTCTGTTCACAGTATTTTGCAGTCCCTTGTCTTTTGATCTTAAATCGAGCTTCTTTGTTATGAAGCTCAGCCCTCACACTTCCCCACCCTCATGATTTAGAAGGATGCCATGCGCCGCACCAGCGGAGCGGACGAATCGATTCCGGAGAAGCGGATGCGTTCGCCTTTGTTTCCGAATTTCTACATTGGTACTCGTCATTCATGAAATTTGGAAACAACAGCGATCGGAGGAACGATACGTACGGGGAGCGTCTCACCATCGCTTTTTACGGCTTCGTCAATGTATCCTAATCTAATCATCCCCTCTTTTACAATTTGTTCCCCCTCCAGCGTTTTACCATCCGAGGAATCGGCAATACTACCATGTATTAACGTTTGGATGAAGACATAATGGAGTACAGGAGGAATGACTTGTGAATTTAAGTATCGTGATTATGCTGGTGCAGCTGTTTTTTGCGGTCATCATCGGCATTTATTTTTGGAATTTATTGCGCGGGCAGAAGACAAGCAAAACAGCGGTGGATCGGGAATCGCGCAAGGAGCTCGATAAACTCCGCAAACTCCGGTCGATATCGCTAACGAAACCGCTCGCTGAGAAAACAAGGCCGCAAACGATGGATGACATCGTGGGGCAAAAGGACGGCTTGCGCGCCTTAAAGGCAGCGCTATGCAGCGCAAATCCCCAGCACGTGATTGTATATGGCCCGCCGGGAGTCGGTAAGACGGCTGCTGCCCGCGTGGTGATGGAGGAAGCCAAGAAGAACCCGCAATCACCTTTTAAATATGACGCGAAGTTCACGGAGATTGACGCCACGACGGCCCGCTTCGACGAGCGCGGGATTGCCGATCCGCTCATCGGGTCTGTTCATGATCCGATTTATCAAGGTGCCGGTGCCATGGGGGTAGCGGGCATTCCTCAGCCGAAGCCGGGAGCGGTGACCAAGGCCCATGGGGGGATCCTGTTTATTGATGAAATTGGGGAATTGCATCCGATTCAGATGAATAAGCTTTTAAAAGTGCTGGAGGACCGCAAGGTGCTGCTCGAAAGTGCATATTATAATTCGGAGGATGCCAATACACCTGCCTATATACACGATATTTTTCAAAATGGCCTTCCAGCAGACTTTCGTCTGGTGGGTGCTACGACACGTTCGCCCGAAGAGATTGCTCCTGCGCTTCGTTCACGCTGCATGGAGATTTTTTTCCGTCCGCTTTTGCCTGAAGAAATTGGAAGGATTGCAGAGGATGCCATTCAGAAAATTGGTTTGAATGCAGCGCCTGAAGCGGTTGAAGTTGTGAAGCAGTACTGCTCTAACGGACGGGAAGCGGTCAATATGATTCAATTGGCAGCCGGTCTTGCATTGACGGAGAAGCGAGATTCGCTGCGAGCGGCGGATGTGGAATGGGTAGCCAGCAGCAGCCAGCTTCAGCCAAGGCCCGACCGGAAAATACCGGAGAAGCCTCAGATTGGCGTAGTCAACGGATTGGCCGTATATGGCCCGAATATGGGGGCACTGCTTGAAATTGAAGTATCTGCGGTTCCTGTCGAGAAGGGCCGGGGTACCTACAATATCACCGGGGTTGTCGATGAAGAGGAATTTGGCGGAGGCTCGCGCAAGCTGCGCCGCAAGAGCATGGCTAAAGGCTCGATCGAGAATGTCCTAACCGTGCTGGGGTCGATGGGCTTTACGCCTAAAAACTATGAACTGCATATCAATTTCCCCGGAGGAACACCGATTGACGGTCCTTCCGCCGGTATTGCAATGGCCACGGCAATCGTATCCGCCATGAAAGGAATTGAAGTCGATAACAAGGTCGCCATGACCGGCGAGATGAGCATTCATGGAAAAGTAAAACCGATAGGCGGGGTCATCGCTAAAGTGGAGGCGGCATTTCAAGCAGGTGCTACCCGCGTGATCATCCCTAAAGACAACTGGCAGACGCTGTTCCAGGATTTGAGCGGCGGTTTGAGAGTAATTCCGGTAGAATCGGTGGATGAAGTATTCGGCCATATTTTTGGCGGATCATTCGCTCCGGAGGTTGTACAGCTCCCTGCAAACGAGGTTTTTCCATCCTCTTCCGCTTCATTGCTGCAGGCGACGCCACCGCGAAATGGTAAAATAACGGACGCCGGAGGATGTTAAGCTTCGTTTGGTTGGTTTTTTATACGCAGATTTGATAAAATAGGAATAGTGTCAACATTGAGAGCCATTGGAGGTGCGAAAGCGATGGGACCCAGTAAATCTAAAGGTCGTCGTTTTCCTTTACTGCCTTTGAGAGGTCTTTTGGTTTATCCAAGCATGGTGCTTCACTTGGATGTAGGCCGGGAGAAATCGGTAAAGGCTTTAGAAAAGGCGATGGTTGAAGACAATTTGATTCTCCTATGTTCTCAATCGGAAGTGAACATTGAAGAACCGATGCAGGATGATATTTTTCGGATTGGCACAGTAGCGAATGTACGCCAGATGCTTAAGCTTCCAAACGGTACCATACGTGTGCTAGTGGAGGGTATGGAACGGGCGGAAGTTATTGAATATACGGATCAAGAGGAATACTATGAGGTCATTGCTCGGGAACTTCCCGAAGAAGAGAATCATGACCCTGAAGTTTCCGCATTAATGCGAACCGTACTGTCTCAGTTTGAGAATTATATCAATCTGTCGAAGAAGGTGACACCAGAGACACTGGCGGCCGTTTCCGATATTGATGAGCCGGGCCGACTTGCAGACGTCATCACGAGTCACTTGTCACTGAAGATCAAGGATAAGCAAGAAATTCTCGAAACAATTGATGTTCGCAAACGGCTCGAGAAACTTCTAGATATACTGAATAACGAGCGTGAAGTGCTGGAGCTGGAGCGCAAGATCAACCAGCGGGTCAAGAAGCAAATGGAGAAGACCCAGAAGGAATACTATTTGCGCGAACAGATGAAGGCCATCCAGAAAGAGCTTGGCGACAAGGAAGGCCGTGCCGGGGAAGTAGAGGAACTCCGAAGTCAGCTTCAGGAGCTTGAACTGCCGGAGCGCGTACATGAGAAGGTAGAGAAGGAAATCGACCGACTCGAGAAAATGCCGGCGAGCTCTGCGGAGGGCGGCGTGATTCGAAACTATGTCGATTGGCTGTTGGCGCTGCCGTGGACTAACAAGACCGAGGATGATCTGGACATCGTCAAAGCGGAGCAAGTGCTGGACGAGGATCATTACGGTCTTGAGAAGCCGAAGGAACGCGTGCTGGAATATCTGGCGGTCCAAAAGCTGGTGAAGAAGATGAAGGGGCCTATTCTATGTTTGGTTGGTCCTCCAGGGGTCGGTAAAACATCACTGGCCCGGTCCATTGCTCGATCTTTGGAACGCAAGTTCGTTCGTGTTTCATTAGGCGGGGTAAGAGACGAGGCGGAAATCCGCGGTCACCGACGCACTTATGTTGGGGCTATGCCGGGACGGATCATTCAAGGCATGAAAACGGCGGGTTCGATGAATCCTGTGTTCCTGCTGGATGAAATCGATAAGATGGCATCCGACTTCCGCGGCGACCCGTCTTCCGCACTGCTTGAGGTACTTGACCCTGAGCAAAACAATACGTTCAGCGATCATTTCGTGGAAATTCCTTTTGATCTGTCCAACGTCATGTTTGTAACGACGGCGAACGTGCTTCACAACATTCCAAGACCGCTCCTGGACCGGATGGAAGTGCTGTACATTCCAGGCTATACGGAGCTGGAGAAACTGCAGATCGCCAATCGTTATTTGCTGCCCAAGCAGAAGAGTGAGCATGGGCTTACGCCGGAGCAGTTGATTCTGGACGAGGAAGCGCTCATGAAGGTGATCCGGGAGTATACCCGTGAATCCGGGGTGCGGAATCTGGAGCAGCAAGTGGCTGCGCTGTGCCGCAAAGCCGCCAAACAGATCGTCACCAATCAATCGGAATCCATTGAGATTAAGGCAGACGATATTAAGGAATATCTCGGTATTCCGAAGTTTCGCTATGGCATGGCCGAGCTTGAAGATCAAGTCGGCACGGTAACAGGACTTGCATGGACGGAAGTGGGCGGCGAGACGCTGACCATTGAGGTTACCGTGGTGCCTGGTACCGGCAAGCTGACCTTGACAGGTAAACTGGGTGATGTGATGAAGGAATCGGCTCAAGCCGCCTTCAGTTTTACCCGCTCGAAAGCGGTAGAACTGGGCATTGATCCGGATTTCCACGAGAAGCTTGATGTCCATATCCATATCCCGGAGGGAGCCATTCCGAAGGACGGCCCTTCAGCCGGCATTACGATTGCGACGGCTCTTATTTCATCTTTAACCAAACGGCATGTAGCCCGTGATGTGGCCATGACGGGGGAGATTACACTTCGGGGACGCGTTCTTCCGATTGGTGGCTTGAAAGAAAAATCCCTGGCAGCCCACCGTGCCGGCTACAAAAAAATATTACTCCCTAAGGATAACGAACGTGACCTGCGTGATATTCCTGACAGCGTGAAGAACGACGTTGAGTTCGTTCCGGTATCCCATATGGATCAGGTTCTGGAGCATGCGCTCGTTGAACAAGCGGGAGTGCACTAGAGAGGAAAGTCTAAATTATGAAAGTTACGAAAGCCGAGTTTGTCATCAGTGCTGTCGTACCTGCTCAATATCCTGAAGACGCCTTGCCGGAAATTGCTCTGGCAGGGCGTTCCAATGTGGGCAAGTCATCACTGATTAACCGTATGATATCCCGTAAGAACCTGGCCCGTACCAGTGCAACACCAGGGAAAACCCAGCAGCTCAACTATTATCGGGTGAACGACGACCTGTATCTGGTCGATTTTCCCGGCTATGGTTATGCAAAGGTATCCAAGACCCAGCGTGCGGCATTTGGCGAAATGATTGAGAGATATTTGCTCAGCCGGGAAGAACTGAAGCTTGTATTACTAATTGTGGACATGCGTCACCCGCCTTCAAAAGACGATATCAGCATGTATGAATGGCTGCAGCATTATAACCGGCCGGTATGCGTGGTCGCGACCAAGGCGGATAAAATTCCGAAAACACGCCGCCAGAAGCACGTCAAGATCGTGAAGGAAACACTCGGCTTCAAACCCTATCATTCCTTTGTCATGTTTTCATCCGAGCTCGGTCTGGGTAAAGATGAGTTATGGGCAATTATGGAGTCCCACATGGGGACTAAGAATGACGAGGAAGAGACATATCTGGATTCGGAAACGGATGGCTATGATCAAGCTTGATCCGGTTGATTTGGTGATATTTTTTTCAAGGGTAATATAGGGAATCGGTGTATTCTTTATAGGAAAGTGAGCATCTTGCGGGAAATATCGCTCTGATTCCGGCTAATTCCGTTTTTTTATGAAATATGATGGATATTCTCATTCGAACGGCAGGAAAGACCGCTTGGATCTGCTGTATAATGGTAGTAAGTTAAAAGAATTGAGGGAGATTTTTATGGCTCAGCGGTTAGCCACAGAATATGTTAATGCCACAATGCAAATGACGGATATTCAAATGGATCAATTTCTGCAGTATACCCAAGCTTTCCGGGTTACTAACCGGGTAAAAGTCATGGATAGCGGAGAGCAGGAGTTCGTGCTCGAAGATGAGAGCGGGGAAGAAGTTCATTTGCCCTTTGAACGCAAGAATGGCTTGTACGTCTGTGAGCTGTCGTGCCGATTGGTTACTCCCCATCTGACAAATGCCGTACGTAAACTGTTTGCGGCTTTTAAGGGATCAGGTAAAGTGAATCGGATTTATCGCGGCTTTACGATGAGCTACGACTACCATGCGGGAACGGTGCACAGAATTACGCAAGTCGCCGGGAACGACAGCATTGTCATTTATGAGTACAAGAATACGGCAGGAGAGCTGCAGCGACTCTTCAACAGCAATGAGGCAGAGAAAGAGATCGAATCCATCCAGCATCATATTAACGTGCTTCTGGACCAGCGGATTGCAGCAGGGAATGATAAACTTATTACGAAGACAATAGATGAGCGGCTGCGACGGTTTAATCAACGCCTATTCGTGCTAGAAGCCTAAGGAGGCTGCCCTGTAAAAGGGCGGCTTTTTTTATTCATGGATCCATGACACCAAGCAGTTCAGACGAACATATATTGAGCTGTAAAATATTTATGGGTTATTTTCGAAAAAGGTGTTGCATTTAAGCGTCATAGATGTTATTTTTAATCTCGTTGAAAAGAATATAGGAACCAGGATTCACTCAGGACATGTAATGTTGCGAGAGATTATTCCCTCGGGAAGTGAATGACGTAGGTCCTAGCGGATGAAATTTTCAAACATTTTATTCCTAGGAAGGGGGAAACCGGAAGATGGAATACTCAACTTTCGGAAGACACGTTGCTGTTGATACTTGGGGAGTCGATTTTGAACTATTGAACAGTGCAGAATTTTTACAAGCTCAGATGGTGGAAGCCGCTGAGGCATGTGGAGCAACGGTATTGTCCGTCCAATCCAAGCAGTTTGAACCACAAGGTGCGACTGTGCTGGTGTTGCTGTCGGAAAGCCATCTCTCGATTCACACTTACCCTGAGAGAGGTTTTGCTGCGATTGACTGTTATACCTGCGGGGAGACAGTAGATCCGCAGTTGGCTATTGACTATCTGGTATCCGCTTTGAAACCTGAAAAATGCTATGCCAAGAAACTCGTGCGCGGACTCGGTGAAATGACCGTGGAAACGCCTGAGATGAAACAGGCTGAACTCGTTTAATCCAGCCTTCTAAAAAAACGCTTATACTGATAACCATGGATTTTTCCATGGTTATTTATTTTGAGGACATGAGAAGATCGGCGAAATTCCAGGCATTCGTTCTCTGAAATGAGATTTCGTAGTAAATAACACGTATATCTACAGTGTTCTATATCCACAATAGTAAGGTGCGGTCTACAGGTAGAAATCTTCATGAATGGAATGAAGAAGTATGGGGATTTCATAAACATTTCATAAAATAGACAAGGCTGTTCAGCATACTGTGATATAATGAACAAGGTCAAGGAAGTCCGTTGTGAACGGCAAAACTACTCGGAGAAATAGGCAGGTGAACATGCAATGCACATCGTCGTTGTTGGGTTGAACTATCGCACGGCGCCTGTGGAAGTCAGAGAACGCTTTACCTTCTCGGAAGAAGACATGCCAAAGGCGTTAGAGCAGCTTAATTCGACCAAGAGCGTATTGGAGGGCGTCATTGTCGCTACCTGCAACCGAACTGAGATTTATGTTGTGGTAGACCGCCTTCATATGTGCGGCTACTTTATCCGCAGTTTTATGGAACAGTGGTTCGGCATTAATCGTGAAGAATTTACACAGCACCTCTATATATATGAAGATGAACAAGCCATTTCCCATCTGTTTAAGGTTACCTGCGGTTTGGATTCCATGGTCATTGGAGAGACGCAGATCCTGGGACAGGTGCGCAATGCTTTTTTGATGTCGCAGCAGCAGAATGCGACCGGTACTTGGTTTAATATGTTGTTTAAGCAGGCCGTTACGCTCGGCAAGCGGGCTCATTCCGAGACATCGATCGGGGAGAGTGCCGTTTCTGTCAGCTATGCTGCGGTGGAACTGGGTAAACGGATTTTCGGTACGTTTAACGACAAAAAAGTAATGATTCTCGGTGCAGGCAAGATGAGTGAACTTACCGTGAAGCACCTTTATGCCAACGGTGCTGCGGAAGTGATAGTGGCTAACCGTACGCTTGGCCGTGCGGAGGAACTTGCGCGCAAGTTCAAAGGAACGCCGTGCACCATTGCCGAAGCCAAGAACTTGCTGAATGAAGTCGATATCATTATTAGCTCCACGGGCTCGAATGAATATGTTCTGAATGCGGAGCGGGTTAAAGAGAGCATGAAGAAACGTCAGTCCCGCCCGTTGTTCATGATTGATATTGCTGTGCCACGGGACATTGATCCGGCGGTTGGGGAACTCTCCAACGTGTTCTTGTACGATATTGATGATCTGGAAGGTATCGTAGAGACCAACATGGAAATGCGCCGGGTGGAAGCAGCGAAGATTGAAGTGATGATTCAAGAAGAGATGGATGCATTCCACACATGGCTGAAGACACTCGGTGTCAGACCGGCGATTCGTGCCTTGCAGGAGAAGTCGAATGCCATTCATGAAGAAACGATGGAAAGCTTGTTCAACAAGCTTCCGGAACTCGATGAACGCCAGCGAAAAGTCATTCGTCGTTTGACCAAGAGCATCGTTAACCAGATGATGCACGATCCCATTAACCGGATTAAGGAAATGACGGGCGGCAAGCAGGGCAATGAAGCACTGGATTATTTTTCACAAATCTTTGCGCTGGAAAGCTTGATCCATGAGAATGAGCAGGAAGCCCGCAGCCGCAACAAAAAAGCAACTGCACCCGTTAAAGCTGAACGGACGAAGAATGCTGTAGATCAGCAGGCAGAAGAGAAGCCGCTTAAGGTGTCTCTGGCCCCAGCCACCCTTTGAGGAGGGTGAGTACAACCCATGCTGTTAAACTTAATTTATATCACCGGCATTTGTATCTATGCCCTGAGCCTTCTGTTTTATATCTCGGATTGCATTTCACGCAATTCGGTGGCGAAGCGGATAGGCACAGGGCTTCTTGTTATTACTGCGCTGTTACAATTCACCGGAATCGGCATCAGAGCGATGGAGGGCGGGCATTTCCACTTTCCGGTATTTACGCTGTTTGATTTCCTGTTCCTGTTGGCGTTCTGCATAACGATCACTTCGATTGCCCTGGCGTATATGAAGCGGTCGGAATTTGCCGTCTTGTTGATGAACCTCGTCGGGTTTAGCGTCATGCTGGTCAATCGGTTATGGTTCACAGCCGGAGACAATGCATTGTACAGCTGGGAGACGGAACATCGTCTCTTGCTCATTCATATTGCCCTGGCGAGTGTCAGTTTCGCCGCTTTGACCGTCGGGGCTGTATTTGCGGCGATTTATATGTTCCTGCACAGGAAGCTGAAGCACAAGCAATGGAATGATATGATCCGCAGGCTGCCAAGTCTGGAGAAGCTTGATGTTTATTCTTATAAAGCACTGATGGCCGGGACGATTATTCTGGTCATGTCACTCATCTTGGCCGTGATGTCGGTGGCTATGGCTGGACGGTGGACCCTGTTTTTGGATATCAAAGTATTGTCCACCCTGACGGCGCTTGCGATGTATATGGTTTATTTCATCAAACGCCGCTTGTGGAGAAGATCTGGCAGGGAAGCAGCCATATGGGCTTTAATCGGGTATGGATTCATCATTTTGAATTTCTTTCTCAATACGTGGTCCGCTTTCCATAGTTGGTCAGGAGTGTGATGGCAGATGGCGTATGATGATCATTATGTGCCCGTCCTGCTGAATTGCAGGGGACGTATATGCTTGATTGTCGGCGGCGGCAAGGTGGCGGAACGTAAAGCCGTCACTCTGCTGAATGCCGGGGCAAGCGTACATATTGTTAGTCCCATATTACGAAGCGAAATGCTTCAACGTTTGGCGAATGAGAATGCTCTTCGCTGGACGAAGCGGAAGTATCAATCAGACGATCTGACAGGCGCTTTTATGGTCCACGCGGCAACGGATGACAGCAAGCTGAATCTGAAGATAGCGGAGGATGCCGATCGTCTTGGCGTGTTGGTTAACGTGGCCAGTAACGGCGAGGCCGGGACGTTTATCAACCCGACGGTTCTCCGGCGAGGGAGGCTTACGCTGGCTGTATCCACATCAGGAGCAGGGCCGATGGCCGCACGCGATATACGCGACGAGCTCGAAGAACAGTTCGGGCCTGAGTATGAGGACTACTTGGATTTTTTATATAGAATGCGTTCGATGATCAGGGAAGAGGTGGAGTCCGCTGACGCACGCAGGCGGCTTTTGCACAAGGCATACCGCATGGATATGCTCGGAGAGATTCGCCGCGGAGGTTATGTGCCCTGGAGTGAGGACAAAATCAAGCAGTGGATTGCGAATAATCAGGAGGAATGAAAGATGCGCACAATCGTAGTTGGCAGTAGACAAAGTGCTCTGGCACTGACACAGACAGGACAGGTTATCGATGATTTAAAGCGTTTAGCCAAGGAGCACGGTCTGGACTATGACTTCACCGTCAAAAAAATCGTCACCAAGGGCGACCGTATATTGGATGTGACTCTCTCCAAAGTAGGCGGCAAAGGATTGTTTGTCAAAGAAATCGAGCAGGCGATGATGGACGGGGAGATTGATATGGCGGTTCATAGCATGAAGGACATGCCTTCTGTTCTGCCCGAAGGTTTGGTGTCCGGCGCGGTGCCGGCAAGAAAGGATCCTCGGGATTGCTTGATCTCCAAAGAAGGGACAACGCTCGATGACCTTCCTGCGGGTGCCAAGGTGGGGACAAGCAGTCTGCGCCGGTCCAGTCAGCTCAAGGCCTACCGGCCGGATCTGCAGATCGAGTGGATTAGGGGGAACATCGATTCACGAATTCGCAAAATGGAAGACGGTGAATTTCAGGCCATCATTCTGGCGACCGCCGGTCTTCAGCGCATGGGCTGGGAAGACCGGATCACGTCGTACTTGCCGATTGAAATTAGCCTTCCTGCCGTTGGCCAAGGTGCACTCGGTATTGAATGCCGCGAAAACGATGCAGAGCTGCTGCATTTGCTCTCTCTTTATAATGATGAGGTTACTGCACGAACCGTTGCGGCTGAACGCAAGTTTTTAAGCGAGCTGAACGGAGGATGCCAGGTGCCGATCGGGGCTTACGCTGTCCTGAAGAATGTGGATGCCGGAGATTCCCGCGGAGAACAAAACGTTATACAATTAACAGGAATGGTAGGCTCTCCTGATGGCGAAATCGTATTGAAGGAAAGCGCCGAAGGAACCGACCCTGAATCGCTCGGAGTGGAAGTGGCTGCAAAGCTGAAGGCTAAAGGAGCGGAGAAGATACTGGCACAAGTTAGGGGTTGAGGGGATGGCAGGCAAGGTTTATTTGGTGGGAGCAGGACCGGGCGATGCACGCCTGATTACGATTAAAGGCAAGGAATGCATTGAAAAAGCGGATGTCGTGGTGTATGACCGATTAGCCAGCCCTCGGCTGCTGCGGTGGATGAAGTCCGGAGCCGAGAAGGTCTATGTAGGCAAGCTCCCGGATCGGCATACGATGAAACAGGAGCAGATCAATCAGCTGCTGGTTGATTATGCTTTGGAAGACAAGACGGTCGTCCGTTTAAAGGGCGGCGATCCAACCATCTTCGGTAGAGTGGGCGAAGAAGCGGAGCTGTTGTATCGTCATGGCATCATGTACGAGATTGTGCCGGGGATCACCTCGGCGATCAGTGTTCCCGCTTATGCCGGGATTCCGGTGACGCATCGTGACCATGCTTCGTCTTTATCTATAATTACCGGCCATGAAAGTCCTGAAAAGCTGGATCGGATGATTCAATGGGATAAGGTGACCAATGCAACGGGAACTTTGATTTTTATGATGGGTGTGGCCAAGATCGGCTATATCAGTCGTCAACTGATCAAGCATGGCAGACCGCCGGAAACCCCGGTGGCTCTTATTCGATGGGGAACCCGGGCGGAGCAGGATACGCTGACGGGAACGCTGGCGGATATCGAGGACAGAGTCAAGGCAGCTGATTTTCAGCCGCCTGCCGTTATCGTAGTCGGACAGGTGGTGCTTCAGCGGGAGCACCTGAAGTGGGCAGAGCGGCTGCCTCTGTTCGGTAAACGGATTCTGGTCACGAGGGCCCGAAGCCAGGCCAGTGCATTGGTATCCCAAATCGAGGAGCTGGGCGGAGAGCCATATGAGTTTCCTGTCATCGAAACCGTCATGCCTTCGAAGGAGGAGATGCTTGCCGGAATTCAACAAGCGCTGGACAAGCTGAGTACGTATGACTGGGTGTTCTTCACCAGCGTGAACGGAGTCGAATTCTTTTTCCGCCACCTGAAGGAGAGTGGGCACGATATTCGCTCCTTGGCCTCGGCCCGCATCGTCGCGGTCGGCCCCGCAACAGCCGATGCTCTTGGTAATTACGGTATATCCGCCGAGGCTATTAAGGAGCGTTACCAGGCGGAAGGCCTTATCGATGCTTACGGTTCAGAGCTCCAGCCGGGCCAGCGCGTGCTGCTGCCTCGCGGCGATCTGGCACGCAAGTGGCTGCCGGAGAAGCTGACGGAAATGGGACTGCACGTGACGGAAGCCGTGATCTATGAGAACGTGCTGTGCGGCGAGGATGATGATGAGCTGCTGAAGCTGCTTCAAGATGGCGGCATTCACGCGGTTACGTTTACCAGTTCCTCTACCGTTACGAATCTGCTGAAGGTGCTGAAGGGGATGGGCGTGGCAGATCCAGCCGAACTGTTGAAAGGATCGACGATTGCTTGCATCGGACCTTTGACCGCGCAGACGGCTGAGGAAGCCGGTCTGCACGTATCTCTCCTCGCCGAGGAATCGACGGTCGACAGTCTGGTGAAGGCCTTGTGCATTTGGAATGAGAACGATCCACGCCGTGTTGCGCCATAATATCCTTATCTTTTAAATACATGATCAAAAATGACATCATCTGGAGGTACACGTCATGAGTTTTCCAATCGTACGCCATCGTCGGCTGCGTCAAAATGCCGGCATTCGCAGCATGGTCCGCGAGACCGTGCTTCATACGGAGGATCTGGTTCAGCCGATCTTCGTTACCTATGGCAGTGGTGTGAAATCCGAAATTTCCTCCATGCCGGGCGTCTATCACTTTTCGCTCGACACCTTGAAAGAGGAAGTAGACGAAATCGTAAGTCTAGGCATTCCAGCTGTGCTCCTGTTCGGAATTCCTGAGACCAAAGACAGCGTGGGCACATCCGGTTTTGCCGATGACGGGATTGTTCAAGAGGCTACCCGTCTCATCAAGTCGTGGCATCCCGATCTTCTGGCGATTGCTGATACGTGCCTGTGCGAATTTACCGACCACGGCCACTGCGGCATGGTGCATACCTTCGAGCGCGACGGTCACACCTGCGGCGACGTCTTGAACGACGAGTCGCTGGAGCTGCTCGTTCGCACGGCGGTATCCCAGGCGAAAGCGGGAGCCGATATCATCGCACCTTCCAATATGATGGACGGTTTTGTCCAAGCCATTCGTTCTGGACTGGATGAAGCCGGGTTTTATAACGTGCCGATTATGTCTTACTCGGTCAAGTACGCTTCGGCCTTTTACGGACCCTTCCGTGAAGCTGCCGATTCTGCTCCGCAGTTCGGTGACCGTAAAACCTATCAGATGGATCCAGCCAATGTGAGAGAGGCGCTTCGCGAGGCGGAGACGGACGTGCTGGAAGGCGCCGATATGCTGATGGTGAAACCGGCGATGGCTTACCTGGACGTTGTCCGTTTGCTGAGAGACCAGTTTGATCTTCCGATTGTTGCATACAACGTGAGTGGTGAGTATTCCATGATTAAAGCGGCTGCTCAGCAGGGATGGATCAGTGAGCAGGCGATTGTGATGGAGCTGCTGACCGGGATGAAGCGTGCCGGTGCTGACATTATCATTACGTATTTCTCGAAGGACGCAGCACGCTGGATGCGCGGCTAGTAACCATTAACGATGAAAGAGTTAGGAGTGCATACGATGAGCCAAGATTTGCGAAAAGAAGATTTGTCGCGTTCTGCTTTTGAAGAAGCGAAGTTATATATTCCCGGCGGCGTTAACAGCCCGGTACGTGCGTTTAAATCCGTGGGACTAACCCCGATTTATATCGATCGCGGAGAAGGCAGCCGGGTGTATGATATCGATGGCAACAGCTTTATCGATTACGTAGGTTCCTGGGGACCGCTAATTATGGGCCACGCGCACCCTGAGGTCGTTGAAGCGCTTCAGGAGACGGCTGCCAAGGGGACCAGCTTCGGCGCGCCAACCCTATTGGAAACGAAGATGGCGAAGCTCGTCTGCGAGCGCGTACCGTCGATCGAGGTCGTGCGGATGGTGAATTCCGGCACGGAAGCTACCATGAGCGCTATCCGCCTCGCGCGCGGTTATACCGGACGCAGCAAAATCATCAAATTCGAGGGCTCCTATCACGGTCACGCCGACAGCCTTCTGATCAAGGCGGGATCGGGGATCGCAACGCTTGGGCTTCCCGATAGTCCGGGTGTCCCTGAAAGCGTGGCTTCCAACACCATTGCGGTTCCTTATAACGACCTGGAGTCGGTACAGCTTGCCTTCGAGCGGTTCGGCGAAGAAATTGCAGCGGTAATTGTTGAGCCCGTGGCAGGCAATATGGGCGTGGTTCCGCCGCAGCCAGGATTCCTGGAAGGTCTTCGCAAGGTCACTTCTGATTATGGCAGCGTGCTTATTTTTGACGAGGTGATGACCGGATTCCGCGTTGACCTGAACTGCGCGCAAGGACGTTATGGCGTTACGCCGGATTTGACATGCCTTGGCAAGGTGATCGGCGGTGGTCTGCCAGTCGGTGCTTATGGAGGCAAGCGTGAGCTGATGGATCAGATTGCTCCGGCAGGGCCGATCTATCAAGCAGGAACGTTAAGCGGAAATCCGCTCGCCATGGCGGCCGGCTACACCACCCTGAAGCTGTTGACGCCTGCCGTTTATGAACAGCTGGAGGAACGGGGAGCCCGCCTTCAGGCGGGATTTGAGCGTAACGCTCAAGAATTCGGTATCCCGCTTACGATCAATCGGATCGGGTCCATGGTATGTCCTTTCTTCACGAATACGCCGGTCGTCAATTTCGATACGGCCAAGACTAGTGATCTGGATCGTTTCCGTCGATATTTTGCAGCGATGGTTCAAGAGGGAGTCAGCGTACCTCCTTCCCAGTTCGAGGGCATGTTCATCTCGGGAGCTCATACGGTGGAAGATATCGATGCTACCATCGAAGCCAACTACAACGCCTTCAAGAGCCTATGAGCTACGGGGGCAATTGGAGCAAACGCGGCGAATGGCTGGAGATGACGCCGGGCAAGGCGCTGCTTAGTCAGCCGGATCGGAACGAGGCCGCTGCCAAGTGGCTTATGGAAACGGTCGGTATGCCCGAGAAGCTGTATCGCAAGCTTCATCATGAACAGGGGATACAATGGAGAGGGGACCGGCTTCGGCTGGTCCTTTTTCCTTATCGGGATTACGGCATTGAACCGAGATGGCAGGAGCTTGATGTATTGTACGAGGACGATTTCTGCCTGGTCGTGAACAAACCGGCCGGCATGGCGGTCCATCCGGACAACGAGAGCCGGGAGACGACACTGAATCATGTGGTAGCCGCATATTACGAAGCCGAAGGAATTCATACGGCAGTCCGGCATATTCATCGGCTGGATAAGGATACAACCGGTCCCGTACTGTACGCCAAGAATGAATATGCGCAGCTCAAGCTTGACGAGGACATGCGGGAGAAGAAGATCGTCCGGATGTACGCGGCTATCGTTCAGGGAAGGGTCTCGCAGGATCTGAGGAGAATTGATCTGCCGATAGGCAAAGACCGCTATCATGCAAGCCGCCGGAGGGTTTCATTAACCGGGCAGGCTGCGATCACGCATATTCTCTCATCTGAGGTGTATCCCAAAGCCAGCCTGCTGCACATTCGCCTGGAAACCGGCCGTACGCATCAGATCCGGGTACATCTAAGTCATATGGGACATCCTCTTCTGGGAGATTCCTTGTACGGAGGACCAGGGGTGTTTCCGCGCCAAGCGCTGCATGGCGAGCGTCTGTTGTTTATTCATCCTCTCTCGGGTGAGAGGATTGAGGTGAATGCGCCTTGGCCTCAGGATATGATGGAGTTAAGAGAGCGGATCATAGAGGCTCTGACCGATAAGAAATACTTGCAAAATCCTGAATGAACCTGTAACTTTCACGCACAAATCGCAAAAAAGTCATGCTCTCCTATTTTCGGCATATAGATAAATTGAGTGGCAAAACTTAGGCTCATGCCGTGATAACAGATCACGGATAGTATATGCCAAAAAGGAGGACATTCCCGTGTTTGACCAGTCCTACGGATTGCGGTTCGATATTTACGAGCGTATTAATTTAACGGAAGATTTGCCGGGAATCGAAGAATTGGAAGAGGCGGAGTTGATCCCGCATATTCAGGTGATCAGCCAGCAGGACCAGGCCACGCTTCGGGGTCATCTGCTTCTTGCAGGCCTGTATAAAGGTGACACCGAAGCAGGAGAGACGGAGCCGCTCGAACACTGGATTCCGGTCGAAATCACGGTCCCGCTGAACCGGGTATCATCATTGGATGACATCGCCGTCGAGATCGAGAATTTTGACGTGGATTTGTTATCCAAGCGCAGCTTGAACATTACAGGGGTTCTGTCGCTCAAAGGAATTCAGGCGGCAGCTCCGGGAGCCCGTGACCAAGTATGGGCCAATGAGGAATTCACAGTGGTACATGCTCCTGAAGCGAATGATTTTTATTCGAACGGAGAGCAGCAGTTCGCAGCCAACCCGTATGACCAGCTTCATGGCGGCGGAGTTCATGCAGATGCTAACTCGGCTTCACCTTCTTTCTTCAACGAGGCTCAGCCCAAAGCCCAAGAGTCGGAGACGGATGCGCGCACGCAGCAGTATCTGGCATCCTGGGCACAGTACGAGAACCAAACACGGGATTCACAGGACTCCGACAGCACCATAAGCATATCAAGTGCGCCTGAAGCCCGGGATACGGTCGAATATGCCTTACATAACGAGACGGAAGCTCAGACAGTTGAGCCGTCGATTCCAAGTGTATGGCAATTCGAACGGGCAGCCGCCCAGCCGGATCCGGAACCGGAAGATCCAGCAGCCGGTTTCCCGGGTGTCATTGAGCGTAAGGGCGAAGAAGTTGAAGCCGTACCGGTACTGGAATCATCGGAAACGGAGGAGATCCAGCCTGTTTTTGCTGAGGAAGCAGTGCCTTCGGAGAATATTGATGATATAACGGAGGAGGTTTCCGTTAAAGCCGAAGAGGTTCCGACCAAGCCGGAGTTAAAGGTGGCCTTCAACACGAAGAACAGCAGCACAAACAGCACATCGGGTGTAGGCTTCTCTTCTTTGCTTCAATCGAGCAGAACGGTTCAGGATCAGGATCAAGCTGCTCGAGACGAGGAAGAGGCAATCGAAGAATCGGTGGATTCCGCATCGGCCGAGGATGTGGAATGGAAGAGTCTGTTCCTGGGCAACCGCCGCGAGGAAACGCCGTTCCGCAAGGTACGGATGTGCATTGTTCAGCGTGAGGAGACACTTGACGTGATAGCCGAGCGTTATCAACTGACGCCGCGAGAGCTTTTGTTATACAACCGCATGTCCGAGCAGAATGTGGAAGAAGGCCAGGTATTATACATTCCCCAGTAATCGGTGGGGGGAGCCATCGCGTAAGAACAAGCAGGTCAAGGTAGGAAATCCTTGGCCTGCTTTTTGTTTGGCGGGGATTTGGTTAGGAGAAGAGAGGGATGGGACGAGCTGGGGCTTCTTTTCACAACGTATAAGATTTATTTGGATCGACAGGTATGATGTCTAAATCGTTCGGAAACACTCGAAATATTGACTATATGCAACAACCACGGTATATTTGAATAGAATATGTACAGGTATTTCATAAGCTAGAACAACGTTGAACGGGAAGAGTAGGAAGGTATGGCCTTCAGAGAGCGGAATTGCTATCAAAGCGCTGTGAGATTCCGCAGGAACCAGCTTGCCGAAGTCGCCCCGGAGTTGCGGACTTGAGACAGAGTAGGGATCAATTGCTACCCTGGTTAGAGTTCGCCGGCCGCAGCCGTTATCTGCGTAAAGTGTCGTGCTTGATCGTAAGCCTTTCATGTTCTTCATGGGAGGACACGATGGATGAATCATGTAAGCACGAAACAAAGGTGGTACCGCGAGAGAACAGTCTTTCGTCCTTTGAGGACGAAGGGCTTTTTTTGTTTCATGCCAAACATGGATATCCATGGCCACGCCCGGAGGCTAAAACATTTCGGGTTGGCAAAACTGATTAACAGTATCGGAGGTACGAAAATATGGATCAAAAACAAAACCAATCCCAGTTAGAAATGCCGACGACGTATGATCCGAAGGCAGCCGAACAAAAATGGTATCCGTACTGGAAGGAAGGCGGCTTTTTTGAAGCTGGCAAACGACCGGACGCGGAGCCGTACACGATTGTTATTCCTCCACCAAACGTTACGGGAATGCTTCATATCGGCCATGCCCTTGACTTTACGCTGCAGGATATCCTGATCCGCGTAAAGCGGATGCAGGGCTATGATGCGCTGTGGCTGCCGGGCTCTGACCATGCGGGCATCGCCACGCAAACCAAGGTCGAACAGAAACTTCGCGAAGAAGGCGTTACCCGATACGATCTGGGACGTGAAAAATTCCTGGAGAAAGTGTGGGAATGGAAAGATCTATATGCGAATACGATTCGTGACCAATGGTCCAAGATCGGCCTGTCCCTCGATTACTCCAGAGAACGTTTCACGCTCGACGAGGGGTTGTCGGAAGCGGTTCGGGAAGTATTCGTCAAGCTCTACGATAAAGGGCTCATATATCGCGGAAAACGCATCATCAACTGGGACCCGGCTGCTCGTACGGCGTTGTCCGATATTGAAGTGGAGTACAAAGAGGTCAACGGCCATTTGTATCACTTGCAATACCCGCTGAAAGACGGCAGCGGCTCCATAACTGTAGCAACCACCCGTCCGGAGACCATGCTTGGCGATACGGCGGTAGCCGTTCATCCGGAAGATGAACGCTATAAAGACATGATCGGCAAGACATTGGTCCTGCCTATTGTCGGCCGCGAGATTCCGGTAATTGCCGATGAGTATGTGGAGAAGGATTTCGGCAGCGGAGCGGTTAAAATTACGCCGGCGCATGATCCGAATGACTTTGAGATGGGTCTGAGACATGATCTGCCGCAAATCACCGTGATGGATGAATCCGGAACGATGAATGAGTTTGCCGGCAAATACCAGGGTCTTGACCGCGCAGAATGCCGCAAGCAGATCGTAAACGATATGAAGGAATCTGGCGTACTGCTCCGCATCGAAGATCATGTCCATCAGGTTGGCCATAGCGAAAGATCCGGCGCAGTGGTCGAGCCTTATCTGTCCACGCAATGGTTCGTTAAGATGCAGCCGCTTGCGGAAGCAGCCGTGGATGCGCAGAAATCCGGCAAGGGCGTTAACTTCGTGCCTGACCGGTTCGAGAGAACCTACCTGCACTGGATGGAGAATGTCCGCGATTGGTGTATTTCCCGTCAATTGTGGTGGGGCCACCGGATTCCGGCCTGGTATTCCGAATCCACGGGCGAAGTGGTTGTTGCCATGAATGAAGAGGAAGCGCGCGCGAAGCTGGGCAAGGACGATCTGAGACAAGATGAGGATGTGCTGGATACTTGGTTCAGCTCCGCATTGTGGCCGTTCTCGACCATGGGCTGGCCGAATCTGGACAGCGAGGATTTCAAACGTTATTATCCGACAAGCGTTCTCGTAACGGGTTATGATATTATTCCGTTCTGGGTATCGCGGATGATTTTCCAAGGGCTTGAATTTACGGATCAAATGCCGTTCAAAGATACGCTTATCCATGGTCTGGTCCGGGATAGCGAAGGCCGCAAGATGTCCAAGTCGCTCGGCAACGGCATCGACCCGCTTGAGGTTATTGAACAGTATGGCGCAGATGCCATGCGGTATATGATATCGACCGGCAGTACGCCGGGCCAGGATCTTCGTTTCCGCTGGGAACGCGTGGAGCAAGCGCGTAACTTCGCAAACAAGATCTGGAATGCATCACGCTTTGCGCTCATGAACCTGGAGGGCTTCACGGCGGCGGATATCGACATTTCCGGAGAGCTGGGAACGGCCGACCGGTGGATTTTGCATCGTCTGAACGAAACTTCCCGCGACATTACGCGTCTAATTGATGCCTACGAATTTGGCGAAACCGGTCGACTGCTCTACAATTTTATCTGGGATGATCTGTGTGACTGGTATATTGAGTTTGCCAAGCTGTCCCTGTATGGCGAGGATCAAGCGGCCAAGAAAAAGACGCAGTCGGTGCTTGCCTATGTACTGGACCGCACGATGCGTTTGATCCATCCGTTCATGCCGTTCATCTCCGAAGAGATCTGGCAGCATTTGCCGCATGAAGGCGAGACGGTGATGTTGGCTTCATGGCCGACCTATGACGAGGAATTTGAGAATACGGAAGCCGTTACCGAAATGAACCTGCTGATGGATGTCATCCGAGCTGTACGAAACATCCGGGCGGAAGTAAACGTACCGATGAGCAAAAAAGTGGAACTGCAATTGAAGCCGGTAAGCGGGCAAATTGCCGGCATTATCAATCGCAATGCGGATTATATTCGCCGCTTCTGCAACACGTCGGAGTATCAGTCCTCCCTTGCGCTTGAGGCGCCGGATAAGGCGATGACCGCTGTGGTTACAGGTGTTGAAATGTATCTGCCGCTTGCCGGGTTGATCGATATCGCTCAGGAGATCACACGTCTGGAGAAGGAAATTCAGCACTTGAACAGCGAAGTCGAGCGTGTGGAGAAGAAGCTGAACAATCCTGGTTTCGTATCGAAAGCACCGGAAAAGGTGATTGAAGAAGAACGGGCGAAGCTTGCGGATTACTCGGACAAACGCAGTAAAGTGATCGCGCGCATCGAAGAATTGAGAGGCTGAGGGCAAGATGAATCTGGACCAGAAGGTGAGAATGATGGTTGATCATTCGGCAGCTGCAGCTCCGTTCCATACCTATGAAGAAGCGGTAGCTTGGATCAACGGGCTGATTCCGTTTGGAATCCGCCCCGGCATGGATAGAATTCAGCGATTGATGGAGCTGCTGGGCCATCCGGAACGGCGGTTGAAATTTATTCACGTGGCCGGAACGAATGGAAAAGGCTCCACATGCGCTTTTTTAACAAAGGTTCTGCTTCAAGGGGGATTCACGGTTGGCACCTACACGTCCCCCTATATTACGAAGTTTACCAATCGGTTTCAGTATAACGGCGAAGACATACCGGAAGAGACGCTGCTGGCGCTCGCGAATCGCTTAGAACCGCTTGTTGCCGAAGTTGCGAGCTCCGGGCTCGGATCACCAACGATGTTTGAGGTGTCCACCGCCCTTGCGATCCTGTATTATGGCGAGGTATCTTATCCGGACGTGGTGGTGTGGGAGACGGGACTTGGCGGTCGTCTTGACGTGACCAATATCGTTCATCCCATCATTTCGGTGATCACGAATATCGGAATGGACCATACCGACGTTCTGGGTGATACCATTCAGGAGATCGCCACGGAGAAGGCCGGCATTATCAAGCCCGGAGTCCCTGTAGTGAGCACGGTAACTCAGCCTGAGGCTGTCGAAATTCTGAAACAAACGGTAGAAAAAAACCGTACAAGTTTGTATCTCGTAGATGAACAATTCTCCTATGAGCGGTTGCGTGGGGACGAAGAAAGCCAGACTTTCCGTTTTAAGGGTCCTTTCCGGGACATGGATCTGGACATCTCAATGCAGGGCGAGCACCAATGTGCCAATGCCGCGCTTGCCATGATGACGCTGGAAGTGCTTCGCCAGTACATGGCTTTTATCGTGGATGAAGAAGAATTGCGTACAGGGTTTAAGGATACTTTCTGGGCGGGAAGACTGGAACAAGTGCAGTCCTCCCCTCGGATTGTTCTCGATGGTGCGCACAACCCCGAAGGGGCTGAAACCTTGGCCAAAAGTTTGCCGCAGATCTATAAGTATCGGAAACTGAACTTAATGATGGGAATGCTGGCAAATAAGCATCATGAATCGTATTTGCAGCATATACTGCCAATAGTGGATACGCTTATCCTGACTGAACCGGATTTCCGGAAGAAACTGGACGCCAAGGCGCTTGGTGACATCGTAGAGCAGGTAAGGGAGAAATACGCCAAACATACACTGCAAATCATCATAGAACCAAATTGGAAAAACGCACTTGAAGAGTTGAAGTCACGGACGGAAGCGGAGGATCTTGGGGTGGTGTCGGGCACGTTGTACCTGATTGCCGACGTGCGTTCCAACCTCCTGGGCCTTTCCGATTCTGAAAAAGGTTGGTGATATCTGTTGAATACATCGGAACATGTTCATTTTATAGGAATTGGCGGCTACGGGATGAGCGCCATTGCAAGAGTTATGCTGGAGATGGGTTATAAAGTCACGGGTTCTGACGTGGCATCGCAAGAATTGACAGAAAAGCTGGCGGCCAAGGGCGCCAAAATATACATCGGACATACTGCCGAGCAAGTCAAGGGCGCTGACCTTGTGGTTTACTCCACGGCATTGTCCAAAGACAACGTGGAGCGGGTCGAAGCAGAGAAGCTGAACATTCCTGTCCTTCACCGTGCGCAGATGCTGGCACGTCTTTTGAACGAACGCAAAGGCGTCGCCGTAGCGGGTGCGCACGGCAAGACAACCACTTCATCCATGATTGCGCTCGTGATGGAAGAATGCGGCGTCGATCCGACATTTATCATCGGCGGGGAAATTATGAACGTTGGCACGAATGCCAAAGCCGGTGAAGGTGAGCATGTGGTGGCCGAAGCCGACGAGAGCGACGGCTCATTCCTGCAATACCATCCATGGCTGGGCGTTGTTCTGAATATCGAAGCCGATCACTTGGAGAATTACGAAGGGGATTTCAATCGTCTTAAGGCGGCCTACGTACAATTCCTCAGCCAGATCAAGGCAGACGGTACGGCCGTGGTTTGCGCGGACGATAACAACATCCAGGCTATTTTGCCTGACCTAAAATGCAGTGTGACCACATACGGCATTCATGCGGATGCGGAGTATACGGCAACGAATCTGGTGCTCGGCGACCGTCACGTCAGCTTTAAGATGCTTCATAACGGCATGGAGCTGGGCACCGTGGAACTGTCCGTACCGGGTAAACACAATGTCTACAACGCCATGGCTACGGTGATATGCTGCTTGAAAGGCGGAATCTCGTTTGAAGCGATTGTCGAGGCCATTGTCAAGTTCAACGGAGCTAAGCGCCGCTTCCAGGTGCTGGGCGAAGCAGAAGGCATTCTGGTCATTGACGACTATGCGCATCATCCGACGGAGATCGAGGCTACGATCAGTGCCGCTAAAGCTACAGGCAAACGGATTATCGCCGTATTCCAGCCGCAGCGGTATTCGAGAACCTTTTTCCTTCTAGATGCGTTTAGCCGCGCGTTCGGGGAAGCGGATGAGGTGATCATCACCGATATTTATTCGCCTGCCGGCGAGAAGCAGATCGAGGGTATCAGTTCCGGTAAGCTGGTGGAGCTGATTGTCCAGAACAGCAATGCCGGTGCCCGCTATTTGCCTACCAAAGAAGATGTCCTGAACGATCTCAAGGGTCGTGTAAAAGAAGGCGATCTGGTCCTCACGATGGGGGCGGGCGATATTTGGAAAGTCGGCGCTGCTTTAGCAGAGTCTATTAAAGGCAAGAAGTAAATGGATTGCGCGCATGCTTTGCTGCTTCGCTGCAGCAGGGGATCGCATGGGCTTTTGTCTTTCGGACGGAGGAAAAGCAAGCGGAATCGATAAGTATAAAACAGGCTGATCAAGATGCTTTCTTGATCAGCCTGTTTGTTTTGTTTTACGCACACTCATAAGTTGCCAAGCTTGATCATATAGCTAGGTGTAGAAGGACAAGTGAGGTGTGTGGATATGAATAAAGCAAGGATGACGATTCGTTTCGATCATGATCCGCCGAAAGACAGTCGCAAGGATCGTCTGCGTGAGGAACGGGATTCGCATCAAAAAGATCCGGCAAAGCACAATGGCCAAGTCGATGACCGCAATCTCGTATTCGACGAGTTTGACACAACGGCAGATCGGTTTACCGATGCGGGCACTTCGTTCGAGCATAGGAGCAGCATGCAACATGATCATCTGCGCGTCGTTCCTCCGCTCCGGGATGAGGGGGACACCCGGGATGTGAACGGTCATGAGTGGGGAACATCGCGTCAAAACCGGTCCAAGGGGCGATTAGCTGAGGAAAGACGGCGTCTGGATCATGTCCACAATGACGGGGCGTTCGGTGACGGGCTTGATCATACCGATACATATGACGATTTACGTGAGCGTGAGGATCTTTACGATCTTCATGATGACGGGTATTCCGGAAAAATGGACCCCGAAGCGAATGACTCCAACTGGAATCTCGGCCCCGGGTCGGATCTATATGAATCATCTGCTGATGATTACAGTTATTATCGCTCTCGCAAACCTACCTCCTTCTGGAAAATGGCTGTGTCCGTGACAGCGGCTGTTGTTACGGGGTTGCTGTTTGGGTATATGGTGCTGTCTATGTTTAACGGCGGTAATGCAGGTGAGGATCCTGCATCGGGGCAGCTTGAAAGCCATGATGCAGTTAATCAAGCACCGGCTGATTCATCCGGAGGAACGGGAGCATCACTCGCACCCGATTTAACTGAATCGACAGTACGCATTCCGGGTCAAGTCTTTTATATGCTTCAGTACGGTGTGTTCAGCACGCCGGAACGGGCAGAACAGGCCAAAGGGGAGCTGCTGCAGTCCGGTATTGCCGCCGGCGGAGATTTGGATGAGGAGAACCGGGTGTATGCGGGCATATCACCGGATCGCGAGCAGGCCAAGCTGCTCAGCAATCAGTTAAAGGCCGAAGGCGTCGAATTATACGTAAGAGAAATCGCGCTGCCTGATATAGAGTCAGCTGTCTTTGCGGGCGAGGAGCAGACGCTGACGGACTATTTTACGATAAGCGGGCAGCTTGTATCAGAGTTGAGTACGCTGTCGGCATCGCTGCTGGGGAAGCAGGAGGCGGGCGCGGTGGCGTCAGAGAGTATGACTACGATCACAAATCTGCACCAGCAGTGGATCCAATCGATGAAGCTGCTGTCCGCCGGCTTGGGTCCGGAGACCGGGGCTTTGCTTCCGGCGATGGAGCAATCCATGAACAGTTCAATCACAGCGCTCTCCGAATATAACAAAAATCAATCCAAGGGGCATTTGTGGGAGATTCAAACGGGCATGATGAACTATGTCATGGGCCAAAAGAAACTCCTGGATGGCCTATAAATTCAAATTTACGTCAAATCCGGCTCGGAACTGGAAATAGTTCCCCCTGCCGGATTTCTGTTTGTATTGCTTATCGATTCACCGTATAATAATTAGGGTGTCAAAATATGGCGAGGGAAGAGGATGCATGAAGAAAAACAAAGGAATGCTCATCTTGTTTTTGCTGCTGGGGTGGCTGACGGGAACATGGCTGGCCAAGGCGCTTCAACCTGTTAAGGCTTTGTCGTTTTTAACGTCTACTACACCGATTAAGTGGTCGCCTCGAGCTGATTTTGACATTATTCGTTATGACATTAACCTTGAACTTAACTTTTGCCTGCTCAGTCTGCTTGGCATTATAGCAGCGCTTTGGTTATACCGCAGGCTCTAAGACATGACAAAGGAGATTATCCCCTTTGAATGAGAAGAGAAACCGCCGTATCATATTGGCCTCCACCTCTCCTCGGCGTCAGGAATTGATTGCCTCCCTTCGTATCCCATTCGAGATTATGCCTAGTGAAGCTGACGAGGACACCCCGCAAGGGTGGTCGCCAGAGCGAATTGTGGAGTCACTGGCACTACGTAAAGCGGAAGCGGTTCGCCGAAAGCTGACGGATGATCCGGGAGATGGTATCATTGTGGGAAGCGACACGATTGTGGTCGTAGATGATCATGTCCTCGGGAAACCGGAGGATCATGCTGACGCGGCAAGGATGTTGTCCATGCTTCAAGGACGGGCTCACCTCGTGTACACGGGCGTGGCTTGTGTCGACCGGGAATCTGGTCGTACCAAGGTCGCTCACCGTGTGACAACCGTAAAGATGAAATCGTTAAGTGATGATGCGATCGCGGCTTATGTAAAGAGCGGGGAACCTGCTGACAAAGCAGGCTCGTATGCGATTCAAGGCTTGGGTGCAACCATCGTGGAAGGAATCGAAGGCGACTATTTTAACGTTGTCGGCCTGCCGCTTTCTCTGCTGTCGGACATGCTGTCTGAAATGGGGATGGATGTACTCACCGATTCATAGATATAGAACAACGGCTTGCGAAATGTAGGGGTATCCTGAAGTTTCGGTGACCTGCTGATTTAAATCTTAGAAAAGAGGGGAATATATGGAGTCGCCAACGCTATTGCTGCGCGACATCCCCCATGATGAACGACCAAGAGAGCGCATGATGCAATATGGGGCGAGCGCTTTAAGCCATGCAGAATTGCTGGCGATATTGCTTCGGACCGGAACCCGCCAGGAATCTGCCGTACATATAGCCCAGCGGCTGCTGGGGGAAGCAGGCGGCATCCGGCAGCTCGTTGATCTTAGCATTGAGGAAATTACGAAAATCAAAGGAATTGGAACCGCTAAGGCTGTTCAGCTGAAGGCTGGCATCGAGCTTGGACGGCGCTTAGCCGCATCGAGACATGTAGAGCCGGTTATTATTCGCAGTCCGCATGACGCGGCAGAACTGCTCAGTGAACAGATGCGCTATTTACAGAAAGAGCATTTTGTCTGTGTATTTTTAAATACGAAAAATCATGTCATTGCCCAGGAAACGTTATCGATGGGAAGCCTTAATGCTTCTATCGTTCATCCCCGCGAGGTGTTCAGAGCGGCCATCAAATGCAGCAGTGCATCCCTGGTGTGCGCGCATAACCATCCTAGCGGAGATCCGACGCCCAGCCCGGAAGACATATCGCTGACTGCACGTTTAGTGGAGGCAGGACAGATTGTCGGGATCGACGTGCTGGATCATCTGATCATCGGGGACGGATCGTTTGTAAGTTTGAAGGAACGGGGCTTGATGTAATATAATAGTTCAGATTGACGAAGAAAGGGAGATACATCATGTTAGGTGGTTTTACGAAAGATTTGGGAATCGATTTGGGGACGGCAAATACGCTGGTTTATGTTCGTGGGAAAGGAATTGTCGTAAGAGAGCCTTCCGTGGTTGCTCTGCGTACAGATACGAAGAGCATTGAAGCTGTCGGAGAATCGGCTAAGAAAATGATTGGACGCACACCAGGCAATATTCGTGCCATTCGTCCGATGAAAGACGGCGTCATCGCTGATTTTGATACAACAGCTACGATGATTAAATACTTTATTCGTCAGGCACAGAAGCAGCGTTCCATATTCCCCCGTCATCCGAACGTGATGGTATGCGTGCCTTCCGGCATTACGGCGGTAGAGCAGCGTGCGGTGGAAGATGCTACCAAGCAAGCGGGAGCACGCGAAGCTTACACGATCGAGGAGCCTTTTGCAGCTGCAATCGGTGCCGATTTGCCTGTGTGGGAACCTACGGGCAGCATGGTCGTTGACATCGGCGGAGGTACGACCGAGGTTGCGGTCATTTCGCTTGGCGGTATTGTAACCAGCCGCTCTGTACGCGTTGCAGGCGATGAGATGGATGAATCTATTATCTCCTATATCAAACGTCAATATAACTTGATGATCGGTGAGCGCACATCCGAGCTGCTTAAGATGGAAGTCGGCTCCGCCATGCCGCTGGAGACCGTGGAAACGATGGAAATTCGCGGCCGTGATTTGGTGACGGGTCTGCCGAAGACAATTACCATTACTTCGGATGAGATTAGCGAAGCGTTGGCAGATACCATTAATGCGATTGTTGAAGCCGTTAAGGTTACGCTTGAGAAATGTCCTCCGGAGCTTGCTGCGGATATTATGGACCGGGGCATCGTGCTTACGGGAGGCGGCGCATTGCTTCGCAACCTGGACAAGCTGCTTGCTGAGGAGACCGGCATGCCGGTGATCGTTGCGGAGAATCCGCTGGATTGCGTAGCCATTGGCACAGGTAAAGCGCTCGAGAACATTCATTTGTTTAAATCCCGGAGCAGCTCTGCCGTCCGTTCCAAACGGTAGAAATCGAATAGAAGTGTAAACCCCTAATGTTGGGAGAGAAAACAGTAAGTTAGAGGGTGTTGCAACTGTTTAAGCTGCTAGGCAATAAGCGTTTGTTTATTATGCTCATCGGGCTGGTAGCGTTTATCGCTATTATGGGATTTACGCTCGGCCCGAGAGCTTCTTTATCTTGGCCTGAAAAATTTGTCAAAGATACGGTCGGTTTTGTGCAAAGTGTGTTTTATAAGCCCGCTGCCTATATAGCGGGTTTCTTTGAAGATGTACGGAACATGAAGGAGATCTATGAAGAAAATGAGGAGCTGCGGAGAGCCGTAGCCCAATACTCCCGAGAGAGCGCTAATTACAATAACATGAAAGCAAATTACGAGAAGCTTCAAGATTTACAGGGCTTTACAGAGAACCAGAAAAATCGTTACAAATACGAATACCGTACTGCCCAGGTGCTAAGTGTCAACTCGGACCCGAATAACCGGACACTTGTCGTCGATCTGGGCGAGCGCGATGGGGTTCGCCCCAATATGTCGGTCACGACAGTGGACGGCATGGTCGGCATCATTAGCAGCGTAAGTAATTTCACCTCCACGGTGAAGCTGTTGACAACGATGGACGCCCAGGATCCGAATCCGCAGCCGATTTCGGTAACGGCCATCGGGAAAGAGGATAAAACGTTTGGCGTCGTCGAGAGCTACGATGAGAAGACCAACACGCTGCTCATGACGCGGATTTCGGAAGATGATCCGATTAAGAAAGAAGATAAGATCGTTTCATCAGGTGATGGAGGCGTTATTCCTCAAGGCATGATCATCGGTGAAGTCATAAGCGTTCAAACAAGCCAATACGGCCAGAGCAGAACAGCTACGATTAGACCAGCGGCCAAGTTTGATGACTGGAAATATCTGATCATCGTCTTTACGCCTGAGGAGCCGGAATAAGATGGCACGTAAACAGATTCTGGTCCTGTTGCTGTTCGTGCTGTTTATCCTGCAGGGCACGGTGGTCTTCTGGTTAACGCCAAGCTCGCTGCAGCTTCAGATTTATCCCAATTTTGTATTGGTCTGCTTGTTTTTTGTATCGATTTATTATCATCGCCACACGGGGCTGGTGCTCGGACTTATATTCGGCATGCTTCACGATATCGTGTATTACGGCGAGATGATTGGCACTTATTCGTTTGCTATGGGCGTATCCGCATATTTGGTGGGGCTTGTCTTCAAGTCCCCGCGGGCGCCGCTGCCCATGATGATGACCATTGTCATTCTGGGGAGCTTGTTGTTTGACAGTACGCTTTTTGGCATATATAAGGTGTTTCGACTCAATCCGACTTCTTATAATTGGTCACTGCTTCATCATATGCTACCCAATCTCCTTGTTCATTTTGCCTTTGCTCTGGCGATTTACGTTCCTCTTCGCAAGCAGATTGAGTTGGTTACGAAGAATCAGAGAAGGAAGGCATCTTGAACCCTCCAATATGACATTTTACTAGACTAGCAGGAACTTGAAGGTTTGAGCGCGAAATGTATAGGGATGGGAGGGACAGGCTTATGGCTGTAAAATCCAATCATGTGACGATTAAGGGCATCAAAGATGGCCTGGTATTCCTGCTTGATGACCAGTGTGAGCTGGAAGAGTTGCTCAGCGAGCTGCGCTATAAGCTGGAGCACAGTCATCAGAATATATTGACCGGCCCCATCATTCATGTGGATGTGAAGCTGGGTTCCCGGAAAATTTCCGAAGAAGAGAAGCAGACGATTCTTGACATATTGAAGCAAAAGGGCAACCTGCTGATACGTACTGTGGAATCGCCGCCGCTTGAGTCCGAGCTCATACCAGAGGAGAAGCTTACGCTTAAGACGGGGATGGTGCGTTCCGGACAGGTGCTGCATCATGACGGCGATCTCTTGTTCCTCGGCGATGTGAATCCCGGCGGGACCATAACGTGCACCGGCGATATCTACATATTGGGAGCTCTGCGCGGAACCGCGCACGCCGGTGTAGAGGGCAACGAGGAAGCGATTATAGCGGCTTCGTATTTTGCCCCTACCCAGCTCCGTATCTCCCAGATGATCAGCAGACCGCCGGATGAATGGGAGACGCGGGAAACGGTCATGGAGTTTGCGTATTTGAAGGACGGAAGCATGGAGATCGATAAGATCAGCAACATCTCACGTTTGGGTCGGGATTTTAATGTGTTTAAAGGGGTGTAGAACATGGGAGAGGCAATCGTCGTAACTTCAGGTAAAGGCGGAGTCGGTAAAACGACGACATCGGCGAACATCGGCACAGCTTTGGCACTGCTCGGAAAAAAAGTGTGTCTGGTTGATACGGACATCGGTCTTCGTAATTTGGATGTCGTGATGGGCCTGGAAAACCGGATTATATACGATTTGTGCGACGTTGCAGAAGGGCGATGCCGACTTAACCAGGCGCTGATCAAGGACAAGCGCTTCGATGAGCTGTATATGCTTCCTGCAGCCCAGACCAAGGACAAGAATGCCGTTTCTCCGGAGCAGGTCAAAGATATCGTGCTTGAATTGAAAAAGGAATTCGAATACGTCATTATCGATTGTCCGGCTGGAATCGAGCAAGGATTTAAGAATGCCATTGCCGGTGCAGATAAAGCGATTGTGGTTACAACGCCCGAGAATGCGGCCGTGCGGGATGCGGATCGGATTATTGGCTTGCTGGAAAGCTCTCATGTAGAGTCTCCGAAGCTCGTGGTAAACCGGATTCGCCCGAACATGGTAAAATCCGGCGACATGCTGGAGATTGAAGATGTGCTGCAGGTGCTGAATATTGATCTGATCGGTATCGTGCCAGATGATGAAATGGTCATTAAAGCGGCCAACATTGGGGAGCCTACGGTGATGAATCCAGACTCTCAGGCAGCCATCGCCTATAGAAACATCGCCCGTCGTATCCTGGGTGATACCGTTCCTCTGATGCAAATCCATCAGAAAAAAGGAATGTTCACCAAATTCAAAAAGTTTTTTGGAATGGGTTAAAGGCTTTTAACAAAGAACCGGTGCCGGTAGGCATCGGTTCTTTTTACACTTACTCAACGCTGTTCTGATCTGCATACATTCTGTTCGCCTCTTCAATAGGGCTTGTTCTAAATATCTTTCATCTCCTCATAGGATAGAGTAAGAAAACAAGCCCCAAGGGGGAAAGAACAATGGACATCAAAACTTCAGTCAAGAACCGAAGAGAAGCCCGTATTCGCGAGCTGCTGGAAGGGGAACAATCACCGGCGCCGCATGATAAAACGTCATGGGTGCCCGTTCCCGAGAGAAAGCCTGCCCATCTCAATCTGCAAAAGACAGGCTTCATACAGGATCACAGAGCGAACCCATCCCCGCGTCTTGCAGAGAGTGAACCGGATCCCGAGCGGCTTTGGAAGCAAGGCCACCGCGGTTGGTATGGTACGCTGGATCCCGATGATCCAGGGGAACCGCCAAGAAAAGCCTCGTTCCTGTCGGGCTTGGTGCGCCGCATCATCGTCAGCGCGCTGGTGTTTGGATTGGCATGGGGAGTATTTTCGTTTCAGCAGCCGTGGGCTCTTCGTACGCAAGCTTTTATTGTTGAAGGGTTGAGCCACGAGATGGATTTCCAGGCAGCCCAGGTATGGTACGAGGAGCATTTTGGAAGCGCGCCTTCCTTTATTCCGATTTTTGGACAAACTGACGAGCACTCGACGAAGGTGAATGCCGGGACTTCTTTAGTGCCTCCGCTTTCCGGGAAGGTCGTCCAATCCTTTGCCGTGGATCTTAAAGGCATCGTTTTGGAAGCCGGAGGGGGTTCTTTAGCAGACCGAGCGGTTAAGAGTATAGAGACCGGACGCGTGCTTGAGGTTAAAGAACATCCTGAGAATGGGATCACCATTCTCATACAGCATACAGGAGAGAGAACGGCGATATACAGCAGGCTGGCAGAAACGGGACTTAAGGTAAACGATTGGGTTCAAGGTGGAGATATTATCGGCACATTGGCATCTTCAGGCACAGGCAGCCCGCCTTCCCTTTATTTCGAACTGAAAGAGGGGGATCGAGGTGTCGATCCGGCGGAAGTGATTCCGTTTGATTAAGTTTAAGGGAACGGTATTGTCGCTGCATCCTCTCTTTGTTATTGTCATGCTGGCCTCTGTATTCACCGGTCGCTTTTTAGAATTGCTGACCCTGTTTATTATCGTGTTTATTCATGAATTGGGACACGCCGCCGCAGCGGCAGCGATGGGGTTCAAGGTACGAGCCATTCAGATGCTGCCGTTCGGCGGCGTTGCTGTCATTGAAGATGACGGCAGGATGACCGCGATGAAGGAAATCATCATTGCGCTTGCGGGTCCGCTGCAAAATGTCATCATGATTGGCATTACTCTGGCGTGCAGATGGGCGGGGTGGGGAGACGAGCAGCTGTTATCTTATATCATTCAGGGGAATCTCGTCATTGCACTGTTTAACCTTCTTCCGATTCTGCCGCTGGACGGCGGCAAAGTGCTGCAGGCCGTCATCAGCCTGCTCGCCCCTTATCATGCGACCTTGCTGTGGGCTTCCCGTGCAGGCATTTTGTGCAGTTTGATCATGATCGGGTATGGCTTGCAGCCGTTATTCTCCGGCGGCGGTATTCGTTTAAATGTGCTGATGATCGGCCTCTTTTTAGCGTATTCCAATTTTGAAGACTACCGGAATGTGCATTACCGATTCTTAAGATTTTTGGTCAATCGGAGCGAGATTTATGAACGGAATTTGGATGGACTCGGTCCTGCCCAGCCAATCGTTGCAGATTCTTCGAAACCTTTGGATGATATCATGCGTCTATTTAAACGAGAGAAGTATCATCTGATTTATGTCATGAGCGGACGAGGCAGCCTGCTTGCCGTCGTTCCGGAGCAGCATGTGATTTCTTCTTATTTTGCATCAAATGGTCCGCCCTGGTATGCGTAAATCGTAGACACCATGAGGAAGACGCAGGGCGGGCCATGATTCTTTATCCATTCATATCATCTGAGATTGTGTTAGGATAAAAAAATAGAATATCGTCTTCCATTTGAGGGGTGAAGCCATGAGGCAAATGATAGTTCATTGTGAGCATGAGACCATTCAGATGGCCCTCATCGAAGATGGGAGGTTAGCAGAATTCGCCGTTGAGCGTAGTCGTGAGCAAAGTGTAGTCGGTAGTTTTTATAAGGGCAGGGTTGTTAATGTGCTGCCGGGGATGCAGGCGGCTTTTGTAGATATCGGGCTGAAAAAGAATGCATTTTTATATATTGATGATGTTCTCCATCCTCATTTAGAGAAGCAGCCCAAGCAGAAGCCGTCCATCTCGGTGCTGCTAACGGTAGGCCAGGAACTGATCGTGCAAGTGATGAAGGAACCGAGAGGCGGCAAGGGGGCACGGGTCACTACCCATTTCTCGCTTCCTGGCAGATGCATGGTGTACATGCCGACTGCGGATTATGTTGCCGTCTCCAAGAAAATCGGACGTGATGCGGAAAGAGCAAGGCTGAAGAGTATCGGCGAGCAGCTCCGCACAGACGAAGAGGGAATCATTATCCGAACCGTATCGGAGGACGAGCCTCTAGAATTCCTTAAGGGAGATCTTGAGTATCTGCGAAAAGAGTGGGCACGAATTCTCGACAAGGCCGAATCTTCTTCTGCTCCGACGCTTCTTCATCGCGATTTAGGTCTGCTGCAGCGATTTCTCCGCGATGCCTTTGATCCGCTCCATGACGAACTTGTGATCGACAGCAAGCTTAAAGGCGAGGAAACCAAGAGCTATCTGAAGGAAACCGTTCCTGGTATGGAGCCAAAGGTTACATATTACTTGGAAGGAAGTCCGATTTTTCAAGCTTACGGGTTGGACGAGCAGATGAGAGCCGGCTTTGCAAGGAAAATCACGCTTCCCGAGGGTGTAACCATCGTTGTAGATCAGACGGAAGCCATGACCGTCATGGATGTGAACACAGCCAAATATATCGGTGGGGATAATTTCGAGGAAACGGTACTGAGGACAAACCTTCTGGCGGCGCAGCAGATTGCAAGAATCCTGCGGCTCTGGGATATCGGAGGCATTATCATCGTGGATTTCATCGATATGGATCGTGAAGAGCACCGGGAGCAGGTTGTTTCTGCCATGGAGACTGTGATGCGCAAGGACCGCACCAAGAGCTTTGTGGTGGGTTGGACCAAGCTGGGACTGCTTGAAATGACCCGCAAAAAAGCCAGAGAGAGCTCTTCGCTCCCATTTGCCAAGCCTTGCAGAGCTTGCGGGGGCAGAGGCATTGCTATCGAACAATAATGTTGACGATGAACATGGAATATGATATTATCATTAGGTATGTGTCTAGTGAAGGTTTGCTGCACATGCTGTAACCGCTCCGGTTGGGTTAGCAAGGACGTTCCTGTTCGGGACGGACACCTTGAACTAGGCGAGTCTGAGACATAGGGAGGTGCAAGCAAATGTACGCTATTATCGAAACAGGTGGTAAACAATACAAAGTTCAAGAGGGCGACGTATTGTTCATCGAGAAGCTGACTGCAGGTGACGGCGAGAGCGTGACTTTCGACCGTGTACTGGCCGTATCCAAAGAGGACGGGTTGGTAGCAGGTACGCCGGTTGTTTCCGGTGCGACTGTAACTGCAAAGGTAGAGAAGCACGGTAAAGGCCGTAAGGTCGTTGTATACAAATACAAGCCGAAGAAGAACTACCACAAGAAGCAAGGTCATCGTCAACCTTACACTAAAGTAACCATCGAGAAAATCCAAGCGTAAGTAGGTGCGGTAATTGATTACTGTACAAGTTTTGCGCGGGGGAGATGGACGGATCCATAGCTTCAAGGTAACGGGACACGCGGGATATGCCAATCCTGGAGAAGATATTGTATGTGCTGGAGTTTCCAGCATTACAGTGGGAACGGTCAATTCCATCGAAGCGTTAACCGGAACCGTTATGGAGACCCGGATGAAGGGCGGCTTTCTTAGCGCGAATCTTCCGCCTACGGCAGACGATTCCGTCTCGGGACAAGTTCAATTGCTTCTCGAATCCATGGTTGTTATGTTACAGGGAATTGCTGATTCATACGGCAAGTATATAAGAATACAAGAATTGACTACTTGAAGAAGGAGGTAGACAACATGTTGAAATTGGATCTTCAGTTATTCGCATCGAAAAAAGGTGTAGGTTCCACAAAGAACGGTCGCGATAGCGAATCGAAACGTCTTGGTGTGAAACGTGCAGACGGTCAAGCAGTGACTGGCGGCAGCATCTTGGTTCGCCAACGCGGAACGAAAATTCATCCAGGCACGAACGTAGGTATCGGTAAAGACGATACTTTGTTTGCGAAAGTTGACGGCGTTGTGAAATTTGAACGTTGGGGTCGTGATCGCAAGAAAGTGAGCGTCTACCCGGTTGATGTCGCTCCAGTAGCGGCTGCAGTAGAAGCTTAATCGTTTCTTATGCTGCATACAGAAGAAGCCTTTCGGCATCGTTGCCGGGGCTTCTTTTTTTGTAAAATGCGCAAAGATCATCATCCAGGGGATGAACCGTCCTGAAAGTCTATGATATACTGGGATTTGGTGAATGTAACCAATTGCTGTTGAAAGACGAGGAGAAGCGATGAAATCCTGGAAATGGATAGCGGCTGGGGCGGGGTTAACCTCCGTAATACCCGTAGCATGGATGGTATGGAAACCGACTTTGGCTGCAGGAGCAGTGTTAACGGTTTGGGCTGTCGCTGCGTCTGCCTGCGGTGCATGGCTTGTCCGAAAATCGGAGGAGCGCAGGCAGCAAGCCATCATTCGGAATGTGGAGCAGAGGGCGATTCAGATGCTGAATCACCATCGTCATGATTGGATGAATGAGCTTCAAATTTTGTACGGCTACATTCAACTTGGAAAGCTTGATAAAACAGTGGGTTCTGTGGAAAGAATAAAGGACAGGATGGCGACGGAGAGCAGAATCTCGAAGCTGGGCATTCCTTCGCTGGTTTTTTATTTACATTCATACCGCACGTACAGCAACAATCTGCAGCTCGACGTTGAAGTTGTGGACCAGGTGCAACTGGAAGACAAAGTATCGCCACAAACGGCGGATTCTTTTACCGAAGCCATCATTCAAACGGTGAGAGCCTTTCAATTGAGCGGAAAAGCGTCCTGGGGGGATACCCGGCAATTAACATTAACATTTATGCAGCAAGAACAAGAGCTGATGGTATGGGCACAAGGAGAAGGATCCTTTGGAGACCCGGACAGCTTGAAGCTTCAGATTGAACAATCCGTAAAAGGCGAAGGCATTCGGGTGGAGCAGACGGAGCCGGGGGAGACCTCGTATCGTTTGTATTTGCCGTTTGTGACTTGAGGAAGGTGATTTCATGTTTGTAGATAAGGCAAAAGTATATGTAAAAGGCGGAGACGGCGGCGATGGTCTCATTGCGTTCCGTCGAGAGAAATACGTTCCTGAAGGCGGACCTGCCGGCGGTGACGGCGGTAAGGGCGGCGACGTGATTTTCCGGGTGGACGAAGGACTGCGCACGTTGATGGATTTCCGTTACCAGAAGCATTTTAAAGCCAAGCGCGGGGAAAAAGGCCGCAATAAAAGTCAGCATGGCGCCAATGCGGATAGCATGATTGTCCGTATCCCGCCGGGTACCGTCTTAACGGATGATGATACCGGTGAGGTGATTGGCGATTTGACCCGGCACGGTCAACAGGTTGTTGTTGCCAGAGGAGGCCGTGGAGGACGCGGAAATATCCGCTTTGCCACGCCGAACAATCCGGCGCCTGAACTTGCCGAGAACGGCGAGGAAGGCGAAGAGCGTTACGTAACCATGGAACTTAAAGTGATGGCTGATGTAGGTCTCGTCGGGTTTCCAAGCGTAGGCAAATCAACCTTGTTGTCCGTTGTATCTGCAGCTCAGCCGAAGATCGGCGCGTACCACTTTACGACCATAACGCCGAATTTGGGAGTGGTTGAGGTTGGAGACGGGCGCAGTTTCGTCATGGCTGACTTGCCTGGTCTGATTGAGGGTGCTCATGAAGGCGTGGGACTTGGTCACGAATTCCTCCGGCACGTGGAAAGAACACGCGTCATTGTCCATGTTGTGGATATGGCAGGCACGGAAGGAAGAGATCCGTTTGAGGACTGGGAAAAAATCAATGATGAAATCAGGCTTTACAACCCGGTTCTAGTCGAACGGCCGCAAATCGTAGCCGCCAATAAAATGGACATGCCGGAGGCCGAAGAGTATTTAGCAGCCTTCAAAGAGAAGGTGAAAGAGATTCGTCCGGACATCGAGGTGATGCCGATTTCCTCCCTGACTCGACAGGGTATCCAGGAACTTCTTTACCGCACGATCGATGTGCTCGAAAGCATTCCGGATGAGCCTGCCATTGAAGAAGTATCCGAGGTTTCCGAGCGTAAGGTTTATAAATTCAAAGCACAAAACGACAACTCCTTCACCGTCACTAGGGATAATGAGATGTATGTGGTGCATAGCGAGCGAATTGAGCGGATGCTGAAACGGATGCAGATGAATTCGCATGATGCTATTCTGAAGCTTGCAAGAACGATGCGTCATATGGGCGTCGATGAAGAGCTTCGGAAACGGGGCGCGACAGAAGGCACCATTGTACGGATTGGCGATTTCGAATTTGAATTTGTTGAAGGCAGCAGCTACTATTGATGCGCAAAAGAAATACATTTTGAAGAAAAATACCGCAAGGTCTGTATAACAGCAGGCTTGGCGGTATTTTTTTTCGTGAATGCAGTTGTATCCCCGTGAATCGATATCACGTAAATATGCGCAGTGGTTTATGGAAGCTGTTGTGAAGTTGTTCCGATATGCCTTTTTCCATTTAGGTTTCCAAATTTTGCATCCACATATCGGGTAAATCGTATACAATAGTAGTACAATAGTCCTTTTCCCTAGACCATCAGGATGGAAGGAACGGCGTAAAAAGGAGTGTAGAACTATGGCTATTATTGAAGTTGTAAAATATGAAGGGCCGCCGGATGTGTTTGCTTGGCGTTATCCGAATCAGGAGTTAGGCACTTGGACTCAGCTTATTGTTCATGAGACACAGGAGGCAATCCTGTATAAGGGCGGTCAGGCCCTGGACTCCTTCTCGGCTGGGAGACATACACTGAGTACGGCGAATATACCGATTTTATCCAATGTGATCAATCTTCCATTCGGCGGGAAGTCTCCCTTTACGGCAGAAGTCTGGTTTGTGAACAAACTTCGTTCACTGGACGTGAAATGGGGGACGAGCTCTCCGATCCAGCTGCAAGATCCGAAATACAATATCATCGTATCGGTCCGGGCTTTTGGCCAATTCGGCGTACAGATCAGCGATCCGCGAAAATTTCTGGCAACCATGGTCGGTACGCTGCCGACTTTTGACCAGGGCACACTGATTAAATATTATCGCGGCGTACTGATGTCCAATATTACGGAAATCATATCCTCCTATATCGTTCGCAAAAAAATCAGCGTTGTGGAGATCAATGCTTACATAGCGGAAATATCGAAGCATATCATGGAAGCGATTGCGCCTTCATTTGATGAGATGGGGATCACCCTGCTGAATTTCTATGTGGATTCCATCAACATACCGGAGAATGACCCTGCAGCCGTTCGAATCAAGGAAGCGTTGGCAAAGAAAGCGGAGATGGACATCATCGGATATACCTATCATCAGGAAAGAACCTTTAATACGCTTGAGGGAGCGGCAAAGAATCCCGGCAGCCCGGCAGCGGTCATCGGAACCGGACTGGGCATGGGACTTGGGATGGTCGGGCCGATGTATGAGACCGCCCGGCATATGTTTGAGAGTTCGGAGGCTCAAGAGAAGAACGATATGCAAATTAAACAGAAGGCATGTACTAAGTGCGGAACACGGAACGGGGAAGAAGCCCGATTCTGTTCGGGATGCGGCCAGTCGCTTCCGGCACAAGCGGAGCACGAACCGGCGAGAACCGTCCAGTGCAACGATTGCGGGCAGCCTCTGCCTTCGAATGCCAAGTTTTGCCTTCACTGCGGAGACCCTTACCATGCATGTCCTAAGTGTGGCCATGACCACCCGCCAGGTGCTGTCGAGTGTCCGGATTGTGGTGCACTGCTGCCTATGCCTTGCCGGGCATGCGGTGAGTTGGTGGATGCGGAAGCCAAGTTTTGTCCGCACTGCGGTTCAAGCCACGCGCTTACATGTCCTGGATGTCAACATGAGGTCAAACCGGGCCAGAAGTTTTGCATGGAGTGCGGTCATAAATTGATGTGAAGTGAAAGCGGGGGAATAGAGTGAATACAAGAACCACAAGTCGAAACGGATTATGGCTGGCTGCCGTTGTGCTTCCGGTCGTAACCATCCTTCTGTTCGGATTGATCGGTGGGATGGATCAGCTGAATTCTTGGATATCGGGCATTGCCCTCGGATGCGCGGAAGCGGCCATTCTCGTCTTTATCGGTTTTATCATTCACGTGCGTAAAGCGGCTTCGTCAGGAGCTCCTTTTTATATTGCTTCAGGCGTCATTATAGTAATCTATGCAGTCTCCGTTTTGCTGGAGGTCATTCTGCTGGGATATTTATTTAAGCTGCCTGAATCTTCGTATTTTATGATTCATCTCATAACCTTTCTGGGGTTTTCGGTTGTTTTGGGATTGGTAGCTCTGGCGGGAAAATATGCAGGAGCTCATGAACGGAAGGAAAGTGATCATCTGGCGGTTAAGAAAGATACGGTGGCCTGGATCGGGGGGATCCGGAGAAAACTAGGTGAGATGCCCGGTGAGAACCTTCATTCGTTAGACCGGCAGATGGCCGAGCTTGAGGAAACGCTTCGTTATAGTGATCCTATCACACACACCTCTTTATATGAAGTGGAGCATATGATCCAGCAAAAGATCGCGATGTTGGAGGACCAAGTGGCGCTGATCGGGGAGACGCAATCGGAACAACGTGATGAGCTGGTAGAGCAAACCGTTCACATCATCCGCGACATCCTTAGAACGGTACAGGATCGCAACACGGAACTTCTGAGAGCAAAAGCGGGATCAACCTAATGCAGATGATAAAGGGGATAGAAAATGAGAGCGTCTGATCTGAAGCGCTTTAAACAGAAATTCACAACAATGGATTATTCCATTATCGCGCTGGCGGTTCTGTTTTTTCCGCTGGCCATTGTGCTGGCGGCTGTTCGGGTCCTTGTCACCCATCGCCATAATCACTGTAAGGGAAGAAACAACCGGCTCTTCGGGTGGGTTCTGGTCATAACCTATGGAATCTTTGAATTGCTTATGATCCTCGCGACTATTGATGATAAAGATGTCGACGGCCTCTATTCGGCTTCCATCGTGTGGGGCGTTATTATACTGGTTCCAGCCATCATCATGCTGTTGATTGCCAAAAAAGAAGATAAGAAATTCAACAGTTTGCTGCAATTTTATTCGAATGCCATTCTGCAAAGAGGACTCGTCCAGATTGAACATATCGCTCGAGAGGCAAGACAAACGCCGGCACATGCCGTCCGGGATATCACGTTCATGTTTGAACGGCGTATGCTGCCAAGCGGAAAGCTGGACAACGGTGTTGTCATCATCCCGTCCTTGAAGAGGAGATCCCATTCCCCATTGCAAGGGGAATTTGTTTCGCGCAGCGGCCAGCGAGTGCAGTATTCACTAGGTGATGTTGCGGCTGAACCAACGCCAATAACCCGAAACGAAGCGGCGCCCGATCCTGGTCCGAAATCTGTGGAATGCCCGGGCTGCGGGGCGAGATCAGTCGTAACGCATTTGGAGAAAAAAGAATGTGAGTATTGCGGTTCGGTGATTGTGGCTTAACCTTATTCATGCGTCTGATTAAGAAACAAATGAGGAGATCTTGGTATGAGCGTTCCAGCGAAGCCTTTTAAATCGCAATTTTCAAAATTCGATTATTTTATTATTGGTCTGACGTATGTGTTTTTTCCATTAGCTTTGATCATTGCTGCATTTCGGATATTACCTACGCAACAACATCATAGTTTCAGGGGGAGAAATGCAAGGCTGATCGGATGGGTATTGTTCGGTACGTACATTATGACCTCACTGATCATGTCACTGGGGAGCGAAACCCGCGAGGAATTCTTAAACGGCAATTTAGCGATGGCATTGTGCCTATTAGTTCCTGCCATGCTGTTGCTTGTTGCTGCTGATCTAGCAGACAAGAAATTCCGAAAGCTGTTGAAAGTTTACGCAGAGGCCGTTTTGCAGCGGCGTCTGATTTACATCGATCATATTGCGATTGTAGCGAATCAAACCCAGGCCCATGTGATCCGGGATTTGAACTTTATGATCAAGGAGCGCATGCTTCCTCCTGGGAAGATTGAGAATGGTGTGCTGATGATCACTTCATTGCACAGAGGGTCAGTGGAACCTGCTGAGACTCAACAGGATATTGGATCGAAGTCTGTGGAATGTTCCGGCTGCGGTGCAAGAACCGTGATTTCACACCAAGAGGAAAAAGAGTGCGAGTACTGCGGCACGATCATTGTTGCTTAGATTTTACCGCGGAGCGTTTGAATTCAAATCGAAAGCATGATTGTTTCATTGGCAGTCTCCACATACCGGAGACTGCTTTTTCTTGCGCATCATTTACAATTTTGATGTTTATACCGATGTGTTCCGATTCGAATTGCGATATAGTATAGGCTATAGCGTTGACATAGGAAATATCGGGATATCTAAAAAACTGGACACTTATGTATTGCCCTTACTTGGTATATCCAGTATAATGTCCACTATACGAATACAGTAGTCTTTGAGGAGAGGACGTTTGTGAAGGAACGCTACTATTTGGTCCGGGAAGACATCCTTCCCGAGGCTGTGGTTAAGACGATGCAAGTGAAAAAATTGCTGGCGTCGGGAGACGTTAGGACGGTCCATGAAGCTGTTGAGCAGGTTGGGCTTAGCCGAAGCGCTTTTTATAAGTACAAGGATGGAATCCACCCCATCAATCAACTGGAACGTGATGAAATCGTAACGATTTCTATCGATATGGAACATCGCTCCGGGATGCTGTCCGAAGTTCTGGGGCTGGTAGCGGGTGAAGGCGGGAATGTGTTAACCATTCATCAGAGCATTCCGCTGCAGGGCATCGCCAATGTCGTGATTTCCGTCGAAGTTTCCCGGCTGAATGAGGAGCTGGATGATCTACTCGACGGATTGAGGCGAATAGCTGGAGTTAGAAGAGTGCAGATGATAGGCCAAGGTTAAGTTATGACGAATAAATAGATATCTATGTGATGGGATACAGGAGGTAGTGTATTAATGAAACCGGTCAAAGTAGGACTTTTGGGATTAGGAACCGTAGGAACAGGGGTTGTCCGCATCGTAGAGGGACACCAGGAGGATTTGAGCAGCCAGGTCGGTTCGCCGATTACGATAGAACGCATCGCTGTCAAACATTTGGAGAAGTACCGCAGTGTCAATGTGGATCAGAATAAATTGACGGAAGATCCATGGGCAGTCATCCGTGATCCGGAGATTGATGTCATCGTTGAAGTGATGGGCGGGATCGAGCAGACGAAAACCTATATCCTCGAAGCGCTTGAGCGCGGCAAGCATATCGTCACCGCAAATAAGGATCTGATGGCTCTCCACGGTGCCGAAATATTAGCCAAGGCGCAAGAGAAGCAGTGCGACGTGTTTTACGAGGCAAGCGTTGCTGGCGGCATTCCCATTATCCGAACGCTGATTGAAGGCTTCTCCTCGGATCGTATCATGAAAATTATGGGGATCGTGAACGGTACAACCAACTTCATTCTGACCAAGATGAGCCAAGAAGGCGCATCGTATGAGGATGTCCTGGCCGAAGCTCAGGAACTGGGTTATGCAGAAGCCGATCCGACCTCCGATGTGGAAGGATTGGACGCGGCCCGCAAAATGGCGATTCTCGGCACACTCGGCTTCCGAACGAACGTCGAGCTCCAGGATGTAACCGTTAAGGGAATCTCGCAAGTGACCAAAGAAGATATCGCCTATGCGAAGCGTTTGGGCTACGAGATGAAGCTTCTGGGTATAGCGGAGCGTCAGGACGATGAGTTCAGCATCACGGTTCAGCCTACGATGGTTCGCAATGGACATCCTATCGCCGCCGTGAATGGGGTATTTAACGCGGTTTATGTATACGGAGAAGCCGTAGGCGAAACGATGTTTTACGGCGCTGGCGCCGGCGAGATGCCAACCGCTACATCCGTTGTTGCCGACCTGGTTGCCGTCATCAAGAATCTGAAGCTCGGCGTCAACGGCCTCAAGGCCATCGTTCCTTACAAACCGAAGAAACTCAAAACCGATGAGCAGATCATGTACAAGAATTTCATTTTGCTGCATGTGGACGATAAGGCAGGTGTGCTTGCCCAGATTACGCAAGTGTTCGCTGAATATAACGTCAGCCTGGAATCCGTTGTCCAGCAGCCGAACGAGCATAATCCGGACGCTGAGATTATCATCGTCACGCACAATGCGAGCAAAGCCAATATGGATGAAGTGTTGAATCATTTCGAAGGCCTGGAAGTCATTCGCCGGATAAAAAGTGTTTACCGTGTTGAAGGATAAGGGATTAGAATCCATTCAATAACCCGAACTAATTTTTTCATAAGAAAAGGAGAACATGAGAGATGCCGTATGAAGGATTGCTTCAAACCTACAGAGAATATTTGCCGGTGAATGAGCGTACTCCGCTTCTAACGCTTAAGGAAGGGAACACCCCCTTGATCAAAGCTGTGAATCTATCCGAAGAGCTCGGAATTGATCTGCATTTCAAATTTGAAGGACTTAATCCAACGGGTTCATTTAAAGACCGCGGAATGGTGATGGCCGTAGCGAAAGCAATGGAAGAGGGAAGCCGTACCATTATGTGCGCTTCAACGGGTAATACTTCTGCAGCAGCAGCTGCTTATGCCGCTCGTGGCGGATTAAATTGTATCGTTATCATTCCGAACAATAATATTGCGCTCGGCAAGCTCGCCCAGGCGATGATCTACGGAGCGAAGGTCATTGCGATCGAGGGCAATTTTGACCGCGCACTGGAAATCGTACGCGAGATTACGGCGAAGCATCCGATTGCGCTTGTGAACTCCGTGAATCCCTATCGAATCGAAGGCCAGAAGACGGCTGCATTCGAAGTCGTTGACCAGTTGGGGAAAGCTCCGGACGTGCTGGCGATTCCGGTCGGCAATGCGGGGAACATCTCCGCTTACTGGAAAGGATTTAAAGAGTACCATGCTGCGGGCAAATCATCTTCACTTCCGAAAATGCTTGGATTTGAAGCGGAAGGTGCTATGGCGATCGTGAAGGGAGAGCCTATCGCGAATCCGGAAACGGTAGCGACTGCCATCCGTATCGGGAACCCGGCCAGCTGGAAAACCGCGGTTGCCGCCGCAGAGGAATCCGGTGGACAGATTAACTACGTGACGGATGAAGAAATTTTGGAAGCATACCGCAAAATCGCATCGCGTGAGGGCATTTTTGCCGAGCCAGGATCGGCTGCCTCCATCGCAGGCGTTTATAAAATGAAGCGCGAAGGATACTTTAAAGGTGGAGAGTCCGTTGTCTGTGTGCTGACAGGGCATGGGCTCAAGGATCCGAATATCGCCATTTCTACGGTGAACGCCGAACCGCTCGTCGTATCAGATACGGAATCAGCTGTAATGGATGCCATTGCTAAGCTTGAAGGAGCTGCACGGGTATGAGTTTGTCCCAAGGTGTCCGGGTGAGGGTTCCGGCCAGTACGGCTAATTTGGGACCCGGATTCGATACACTCGGCATGGCATTGTCTCTGTATTCCTGGATCGAGATGAAGGCGTCGGAGCGGACCGCATTCCATCTTCATGGTGATGAGATGGGCGGTCTGCCGACCGATAAGAGCAACCTGATCTACAAGGTGGCTCAGATGGTTTTCGAAGAGGCGGGACAGGCTGTTCCTGATCTTGAGATTTCCATGTATTCCGAAATTCCGCTTACCCGCGGCCTTGGCAGCAGTGCATCGGCCATTGTAGGGGCGCTGGCGGCTGCTAATGGGCTGATCGGTTCGCCGCTGCCCGATTCCAAGCTTTTTGACATGGCGACGGATCTTGAGAAGCACCCGGATAATGTAGGGGCTTCTTTATTTGGAGGGATTATTACGGCTGTATGGGACGGAGCCCATGCGGATTATATCCGCATTGAACCTCCAGCCGACCTCGGAACGCTCGTGGTTATTCCCGATTTCGAGTTGGCTACATCCAAAGCAAGGGAAGCGCTGCCCGCCCAGGTCAGTTTAGCGGATGCTGTATATAATATTAGTCGATCCTCCTTAATGACCGCGGCTCTTTCTGCAGGCAGACTGGACTTGATTCGTGCTGCTATGCAAGACCGGATTCACCAGCCCTATCGGGTGCCGCTTGTGCCAGGGATGACCAAGATTTTGACCGAAGCGACAAGCCACGGAGCGCTCGGTGTTGCGCTAAGCGGAGCGGGCCCGACGATGATTGCGTTGGTGGATCGGAACGATTCGCGGGTAGAAGAATTGAGCGCGTATTTAATGGAGACGATGAAGGCGGAAGGAATCTCGTCTTCGTGCTACCAATTGAATCCAGTTGCGGAAGGCGTCCAGCTCTTGGATGATATAAACAATAGATCCTTTTTGGATATGATTAGAGGGGAAGTTACCGCATGAAAAAAATAGCCTTGTTGCCCTCAGGATCGGTATCTCATGAAGCGATACTTTATCTCCTTAACGGTGAGCCGGTGGAGTTTGTCCACCATAAACTGATCTCTGATGTATTTATGTCTACAGTAGAAGGAAAAAGCGATTACAGCGTGATCCCGATTGAGAATACCATCGAAGGCTCCGTGAGCCTTCATATGGATTGGTTGGTCAATGAAGTGGATCTGCCGATGCAGGTGGAGTGGGTCTATCCATCCATTCAAAACCTGATCGGAAATGCTGCCGAGTTCCAATCAATTGACGGTACGATGGATTACAGTAAAATCAAAAAAATTTGGTCTCACCAAGTTGCAACGGCCCAGTGCCGTCAGTTCCTCGCGAAGGCTGCACCACAGGCTGAGTTGGAGCAAGTAGGCAGCACCTCGGAAGGGGTTAAGATCGTAAAGGAAAATCCCGGCCAGGGATGGGCGGCGATCGGCACTTCACTAGGCGCAGCCACTCACGAATTAAACGTGCTTGCCGAGCGTATTACCGACCATGATAACAATTACACCCGGTTTGTATTGATTGGACGCGAACCGATTTCAGTCAACCGTTCGCCGGAGCATATCAAGACCAGCATTCTTGTGACTCTCCCAGAGGATGTGCCGGGAGCGCTGCATCAGGTGCTTTCCGCTTTTGCATGGCGGCGCCTGAACCTGTCGCGCATCGAATCCCGTCCGACGAAGAAGAAGCTCGGTAATTACTATTTTTATATCGATGTCATGGCCGCAGCGGATTCCGTGCTATTACTCGCCGCCATGGGAGAGATTGAAGCGCTGGGATGTTTGGTTCGTGTGCTGGGTACTTACCCGGGCTATGCGTACGAGAGTGAGAAAATGGAGGTTAAGTAAATGTCAGAGCAATGGATCTATCTGGATGGAGAATTCGTCACAAAAGAGAATGCGAAAGTATCCGTTTTTGACCATGGATTTTTGTACGGAGACGGCATATTCGAAGGCATTCGGATATATAACGGCAACATCTTTAAGTGCAAGGAGCACTTGGATCGGCTGTACGATTCCGCCAAGTCCATCGATTTAGTCATCCCCCTGGCATATGATGAGCTCCTGGAAGCTATGGCTGAAACGATTCGACGCAACGATATGCGAAACGGGTACATCCGTATCGTCGTATCCCGAGGTGCAGGCAATCTGGGTCTGGATCCGCGTCGCTGCCCTAAACCAACGGTGTTAATCATTGTGGAGCAGCTGGCAATCTACTCTGAAGAAGCTTATCTCAATGGTTTGAAGGCCGTATCTGTAGCCCAGCGCCGTAACATACCGGATGCGCTCAATCCGAAAATCAAGTCTCTGAACTATTTGAACAATATTCTTGTGAAGATCCAATCCAACTTTGCGGGAGCGGATGAAGCGATCATGATGAATGCACAAGGATATGTGACGGAAGGCTCCGGGGATAATATTTTTATCGTGAAAAACGGCGTGGTCACCACGCCACCGTGCTACCTTGGTGCGCTTGAAGGCATTACCCGTCAGGCGATTATTGATCTATGCGATAAACTCGCCATTAAATTGAAGGAAGAGCCTTTCAGCATGCATGACGTATATATTGCAGACGAAGTCTTTTTTACAGGAACCGCCGCTGAGGTCATCGCCGCTCGTGAAATTGACGGACGGATGATCGGAAAAGGGCAGGCTGGTCCAATTACGCTTCAATTGCTCGAGGAATTCCGCAAAATTGTGGATCAAGACGGCTATAAAGTGTGGGAATCCTAATATTTAAGGACAGCTAAATAAACGACTTAAACAATCCTTTCATGTCGATGAAAGGATTTTTTTTGCCCAGAGGGATGTCAATCGCCTATTCCGTGCATAGGATGTAGTAACGAAAGCGGGCGAATTACATGACGCCTAGAAGAGTGTAGGAGGTTTTAGCGGCGTGAAGATACACATCGTCAAGGAAGGCGACACCCTATATGAGCTGTCCCAAAAATACGACGTTCCTTTAGCGAAAATCATCGATGCCAATCCACAGCTGGTGGATCCGAATAAGCTCGATGTCGGTACCAAAATCAAAGTACCGACAGAGCCTGTTCCGGTACCAGGCGGCAGCCAACCCATTATCCATAAGCATACGGTAAAGCAGGGGGACTCCCTCTGGAAATTGTCGAAGGCATGGGGAGTAACATTGAAGGAAATCATTGATGCCAATCCGCAGCTTAAAAATCCGAATGCCCTGCTGGTGGGAGAAGTCGTGAACATCCCTTCATCAGGCGTATATGCGGAGTCTGGCGCAGATGACGGGGTTTCAATGAGCAGTGGTAGTGGCAGTGGCAGTGGTTCTACCCCGGGCAAGAAGAAGCCGGGCAGCAAGGATTACACCGGAGTAAAGGAAGAAATCACAGCGCCGATCGAGCAGCCTCCGGTTGTTCCTGAAGTTAAGGAGCCCGAGCCGCCGATTTTGCCGAAACTTCCTGAGATTTCGCCTTTTCCCGAGGAGCCTAAGAAATTCGAACCGGAGTACAAACCGGAGATTTTACCTGAAATCAAGAAGCCGATCGTTCTACCGGAAGTCAAGAAACCAGAGATCCTGCCAGAAGTAAAGAAACCGGATGTCATGCCGGATTTTAAAAAGCCCGTAATCATGCCTGATTTCAAACCGGAATTTAAACCGGAATTTAAACCTGAATTCAAACCGGAATTCAAACCAGAGTACAACCCGCCATATAAACCAATAGAGCCGGAGTTTATGTACCCTGTCAAAACCATGCCGTTACCTCACCCAATCCATTCCATGGCCGAACCATGTCCGCCTTTTGCGGAGATGCCACTTCATATGATGCCGCATCCGTGTCCGGAATTTCCTTTTAAAGAAGCGCCTGCATTTATGATGCCTCCATACGGCGGGTTTCATGAAGAACCATGTGGTTGCCATGAACCTAAACATTGGCATGGTGCCGATTACGGCACAGCCATCCATCCGTACCACCATATACCGCAGGAAGCGATGCCTGTTTCCTACAATGAAGGCTGGGGAAATGTAGTTTCAGGATATCCGGGTGTTTCTGAACAGCCCATGAGCTTGGAATATTCCCAGTTCTCGATCACGGAATCATATACAGGGAATATGGGTTCCGATTACCATCCATATCCTGAGCATCATCATACAGCGGCGACATACGGTTATGTTCCATCTCCTTGCGGGTGCCACGGGGGAGAAGTGAGTCCGCACTATAACATGCCGCAGCACGGGCATTATCAGTATGCACCAGACATGGCGGTACCGTATCAACCGTGGCAGGGTGGAATGGACTACAATGCTGGGGCATACGGCTATCCGTCCGCACACATGGGAACTCAAGGAGCATATCCTCCATTTGTAAATCCATATGAACAAAACTGGAATGATCGGCAAAATGACCAGCAGTTCGATTCGGCATTCAATCCGTCGGCTTCATTCGAAGTGAAGCAATCCAATATGTCGGTCAGCAGTGAAGTTGAGAACGATACGGAACCTTCCGCATCCAGAGATACCACCATTGAAGAGAATGCCAAGGAGCGGGCCAAAGTCCATCGTCAGCAAGCTAATAAAACAAGAACGGCAGCCAAGAAATCACGCAAGCCTCAAGCCTCACCAAAAGGCAAGCGCCACAATCCCTGGATCAAGGGTTAAGACATCATCAATGAAAGCCTGGTTATAGCTAAACAAAAGGGACCTCATCTTGGTCCCTTTTGTATGCTCGCCTGACATACTGTCTATGAATCTACTGTAATGTAATACTGCTAACCGCCATTTATAAAAGAAACACCATTTGGAAGAAATTATGTATTGCTATCGAATCGAGAAATATGATACATTATAAATCCAGTCGCGATAAGCAAGATGCGATGGGATAGAGGTAAACCGAAAGTAATGAAGAACTTAAGAAGAACTTAAAAAACTTTCTAAAAAAACCTCTTGCATTATCGAAATAAACATGATATA